>CAVTIR010000001.1:0-291452 GCA_963734665.1 uncultured Actinomycetota bacterium
TGCTTGACATGTCCGATGTTCATCACCACGGCTGAATTCCTCCCGCAGCATCGGGCCCAGCACCAGCAGACCCTGCAGATCATCACCGCGGCTGAAGCCCGCGGGCAGACGCGGCTTGCCGAGATGAACCGGGAGGTCGCCGACAACCTGCACAACATCATCACCTCATTGGAAGCCGACCCCGGCGACAACGCCGACCGGCCCGAAGGGACCGCCAATGCCGGCTGAACCTGCCGCTGAACCAAACACGGCCGGCCTCACCGCCGCGGCGCGCGCCCGCCACGAGCTGACCCGCGCCAAGGCCGTCAAAGCGCTGCACGACCTGCAGCGCCAAGGCGTCCCCGTCACCTTCGGCGTCGTCGCCGCCACGGCCGGAGTGTCCAGGTCCTGGCTCTACCGGCAAGCCGACCTGCGCCAGCAGATCGACCAGCTCCGCCAGACCGAACCCGCATCGACAAGCCATGCCGCCGAAGGAGCCACGCAGAGCAGCGGCGCGTCACTGCGGGCACGCCTGAACCAGGCGCTGGAACGCAATCGGCAGCTCGCCGACGACAACGCCCGGCTGCGCAGCCAACTCGCCCAAGCACTCGGCGAGCAACGCCAACCACCCCCGCAGGTTGCGCGGCAGCGCTCCTCCCGTCACGCTTCCACAACGATCGGACCCTGTTGACGGTCGCCTACGCCGCCACGGCGGTCACGTCAACGACACGGTCCTCGACGTGACCGCCCAGGTCAACGACATGTCGATCTTGAAAGCTGGAGATAACCTGGGATGTGGGCGAGGCGGTGGCCAGCTACCTCCGGGACCGGCGGCGGCACGCGGCGAGCCGGGCGGTGTTCCTCACCGTCCTGCCGCCCTTCCGGGAACTGTCGGCCAACGGGCTGGGCTCGGTCGTCCACCGCGCTTGCCGCCGGGCGGGAGTCCCCGAGTGCGGTCCGCATACCCTGCGGCACTCGCTGGCCAGCGGCCTGCTCGCCGCGGGCACGTCATTGTCTGAAGTCGGGGAAATCCTGCGCCATGCCGACCCGAGAACCACGGCAATCTATGCCAAAGTCGACCGGACGGCGCTGGCCGAGCTGGTCCGCCCCTGGCCCGCGCAGTCGGAGGCGGCCTCATGAGCGGCCTGCGGCAGGCCGCCGGGGACTACCTGGCGCTGCGCCGGTCGCTGGGCTTCGCGCTGGCCACCCCCGGCCGCCAGGTGCAGCAGTTCGCCGCCTACCTCGACAGCATCGGCGCCGCCCACGTGACGGCCGACCTGGCCGTCACGTGGGCGACCCGGCCGGCTGGAGCCGCGCCTTACTATCACTGGCTTCGCCTGAGCGCTGTCCGCGGCTTCGCCGGCTACCTGCACGGCCTCGATCCGGCCCATCAGGTCCTGTCCGCTGACCTGCTGCCGCGGCAGTATCACCGGTCTGCGCCCTTCCTGTTGTCCGCTGGCGACATCGCCGCGCTGATCGCCGCCACCGGGAACCTGCGGCCGGCGCTGCACGCCGCGACCTACCGGACCCTGATCGGTCTGCTGGCCGTGGTCGGCCTTCGCCCGCGTGAGGCCCTCACCCTGGACATCACCGACGTCGATCTCCAGGCCGGTGTCATGACCGTGCACGGCAAGTACGGCAAGGCCCGCGAGATCCTGCTCCACCCCAGCACCGTCGCCGAGCTCGCCGGCTACGCCCGGCTCAGGGACCTGACGTTCCCGGCCCGGGCCGGCACCAGCTTCTTCGTCTCCGTCCTGGGCACCCCGCTCAACCAGCGCCGGGTCGGCTACATCTTCACGCGGCTGGCCGCGCAGGCCGGGCTGCGCCCGCTGACCCCGAGGTGCAGGCCGGTCCCGATGAGCCTGCGGCACTCGTTCGCCGTCGCCACGCTGGTCAGCTGGTACCGGGACGGCGCGGACGTCGATGCCCGCATGCCGCTGCTGTCCACATGGCTCGGTCACGTTGATCCGGCCGACACCTACTGGTACATCTCCGCTTCGCCGGAACTGATGGCGCAGGCCGCCGAGCGGATGGCCCGCGCCTACGAAACCCCCGAGGAGACCTCATGAGCCGTCTCGCCCCGGTCCTGCAGGGCTTTTTCACCGACAAGCTGACCACGCAGAAGCACGCGAGTCCCCACACGATCAGCTCCTACCGGGACACCTGGCGCCTGCTGCTTGCCTTCGCTCAGCAGGCGACCGGCGTCCCGCCGTGGAAGATGAACCTCGGCCAGCTCGACCATGACCTGGTCACTGCCTTCCTGCAGTACCTGGAGACCAGCAGGAACAACAGCCGGCGCACCCGCAACGCGAGGCTGGCGGCGATCCACTCGATGTTCCGCTACGCCGCCCTGCGGGCTCCCGAGGACGCCGCGGCGATCCAGCGGGTCCTGGCCATCGACGGGAGCCAGGCCACCCGCACCGACATCAGCTGGCTCACCGATACCGAGGCCGACGCGCTCCTGGCCGCCTGCGACCGCGCCACCTGGATCGGCCGCCGTGACCACGCGATGATCCTCACCGCGCTGCGCACCGGCCTGCGCGTCTCCGAACTCACCCATCTCACCTGCGACGACGTCCGCCTCGGCCCCGGAGCGCACGTGCACTGCCTGGGCAAGGGCCGGAAAGAACGCTGCACCCCGCTGGACAAGCCGACCGCGACGGTGCTGCGCGACTGGCTGACTGGGCGTTCCGGCCAGCCAGCCGACCCGCTGTTCCCCGCCCGCCGCGGCGGCGTAATGTCCCGCGACGCCTTCCAGGCCCGCCTCACCAAGTACAAGCCGGCCGCTGCGGAAACCTGCCCGTCCCTGGCATCCAAGAAACTGGCCCCCCACGTCCTGCGCCATACGGCCGCGATGTCTCTGCGTCGAGCCGGCGTGGACACCAGCGTGATCGCCCTGTGGCTCGGGCACGAGGACACCCGATCGACACAGGTGTACATCCACGCCGACCTTGAGCTGAAGGAACGCGCTCTCGCCCGCACCACGCCACCGGACGTTCCGCCGGGCCGGTACAAGGCCCCGGACCCGCTCCTCGCCTACCTCGAGAGCCTGTGATTATGCCGAGAACCTGACTTGGCTCACGATCGTGGATTTCAGCTCAGCGCATCCCGCTGACCGGCAGATCAATCGCTCGTCATGCGCGGATCTGTGCACCAATCCGGGTCGTAGGAGGTGGAGCTTCTGGAGTGCGTTCTTTGTCAAAGCCGCTGTTATGCGAGCTGGTCCGGTGCTCTGCCTTCGCCCCGGTCTTCGCCGAGATCTGTGCGTCCGGAGTCGCCTTGAGGCAAAGCGTCTATGGCAGAGAGAATGGCTCCCGCCCCGGGTATTACCGGTCCAATTACACGAAGCACGCGGAGAGCGAAGCTACGCGCTAGGTTCGCATTGATAGTTGCTCTATCCAGAATATCTGTATCAATTAGCGGGAATTCGGGAACTGGTATCGGAGAACCTGCAACGATCACCTCTACTCGCCAGCTATCTTTACGTTTTAGCAAGATCGGGTGAAGGCCAACTTGTCCGCGGTCACCCGGGAAGATAAGAGTATCGTCTGGGTGGGTCGAACTCATTAGAAGAAAGACTTCACAGTTCGTAAGGTTGATGTATATATTGCGTCCGCGATCAAAATGATCGCTTGAGATGTCGGCAGGCCCTATGTTATGAAGGCTTATCATTAGCAAGTGCGGATCATGTATCTCATGATCCGCGAAGATAATCCTCACTTGGTTCCGCGTGTTACGAGGCCATCTTTCAAGGAGCGGAATTGATTCAAAACCAAATACAAGACGTTGTCGTCTATTACCCCAACGTCGTGTAGCCCACATGGTCGCAGGAATCGCGATCACCGCGACTCCGATGGCCGCTACCGCTAGCCAGTCCGACAGTTGCATGCGAGTAGCCTAGCCGTTCACATTCTCGGCGGACCACCAGGACGGAATCCTAACTGCCTTTACACTGGAGTTTCTTGCCCGGCTCAGCTTGCCCGGCGAGTGGTTACGGACCTCCTGGCGAGCTAGCGGCGTCGTGGACTGACCGCTTGCGGTACAGACCATAGAGATGCTGTCGACCGCACCCCCCACGCAGGTGTGCACTGGTTTGAGCCAACTCGGGGTACAGGGCCCCGAACCAGCTCCTCGCCTACCTCGAGAGCCTGTGATTATGCCGAGAGCGGTCAGCGGTACGCGCAACACTCACATGCTTCTCGCTCGCTGGACCGCATAATTCCCTATTCGGCATAATGCTGGTTATCCAAAACTTGTGATAACCAGCAGTAGTTCGCGGTGCCGAGATGCAGGGCCCTGGCGCGCTTGGTGATGAGATTGAGGATGTCCCGGTCGCTGGCCTGGGTCCTTGGCGCTCCGGGGCCGCTGCCCGCGAGCTTGCCGTCGATGTGGGCGAAGAACTCGGTCAGCTCGCGTGCGCCGGGCCCGGCGGGCATGATGCCCTGCTGGTAGTTGCGGAGCTCGGCCCAGACCAGGTCGAGGTTGCGGTCGGCTTCGTGCTTGTTGACCTCGGCGAGCAGCTCGGCCTGGGCGCCGCCAGGGCGGGAGGCATACCCTTCTGTAGTCGCGACAGCGATGTGCTTGAGGTGCAGTTTCGCGGCGAGCATGCCTCCTGGCCGGTAGGCGAGCTCGATCGAACAGGGTCCTGCGCGAGGCTCGCAGGCTGACCGGGTTGTCGGGGATCGGGGCGAGGCCGAGACGCTGGCCGGAGGGGCCGTTGACCCAGTTCCGGAGCCAGGTATGGCGGACGTCGAAGGCGAACCGGCCGAGCAGCGGCTTTCCCGGCTGCGGGTCGTCGTGGAGGCGCTCAAGGAGATGGGCTGCCTCGTAGGCAGGTTCGATGACGACCCACTCGTCGGGTGTCCCGCCGAGTGGCTGGCCCTTGATGACCTTGCTGGCCAGCCGGTAGCGGACGAGGCCGGGGCCGTGCTCTTCAGGCGGGCGGCAGCAGCCGACTTCCAGCTCCATCAGCTCCGACGAGCGCATCCCGGAGACCGCGGCAAGCAGCGTGATCGAGGCCGTGCGGACGATACCGACCAGGGCGATGGCCTCCAGCCGGTCCAGCGGTGCCGTCCAGGGGACGGTGCCGTCCCCGGCGGCGCGATCGACGGCGGCGGCATCGCGGCCGAGCGGCTTCTCCGCTCCGACGGCGGCCAGTGTCGCCTCGATCCGGTGGCGCAGGTGCGGGATCCACTGGCCCCAGAACTGGGTGAAGCCCGCCTGCCGGGCGATCAGCCCCAGGGAGATCGGCGCTAGCGGGTCATCGGGTGACCAGCCTCCGTCCAGCCGCTTGCGGATGACGTGCTCGGCGGCCGCCGGCAGCGGCTCGTTTCTTTCCTCATAGCCTTCAAGGACCTGGATGATCTCCCTGGCGGGTAGCCGGCCCGTCAGGACGTGCTCGCCGTGCTTGAGGGACCATTTCTGGTCGGCGTCCCGGACCTGCTCCAGCAGTTCGGGCGCGTGCGGGCCGAGGATGCCCGTTAGGTAGAGGGCCGCGGCCAGCAACGGCTGCAGGACGCTGTCGGCGACGGGCGGGGTCTTGTTCTGCCCGGGCGCGGGCATCTCTGCGACGACCGAGGGAGCGGAGCCCCGCCAGGGCCGCAGGCCCGCAGAGACCCTGTCGGTGGTGAACAGCTCCCGGTGGGTGACCAGTCCGCGACGACCTGGGCGGCAGCCCTGCGGGTCGCGGGGCTGCGCTCGCCGGCCACGTGGCCGTCGTCGTCGAGCAGAAAGCGCCGGTGGGCCATCCATGCCTCGCAGCAGTCCTCGTCGATGTCGGCGAGGCTCGTGGTGCCCTGGCTAGCCAGCCAGTTCAGGAACCGGGTCAGCTCGGCCAGCCGGCCGAACGCGGTGCCCAGGTGCAGCGGGGTCCGGTAGGCGTGCGGCAGCGGCATCACGGCGTCGTGCCTGGGGGCGAGCATGGCCATGATCTGCTCCTTGGCGACCAGCTGCCAGCTGGCGCCGGCGATCGCGGCGAAGTCGAACCGGCGGCTGACCTTGGACAGTTGCCGGGGCAGGCCGATGACCTGGGTGAAGTCCCACAGGTCGTCTTCGAACACGGGCCGCGGGGCGCCGTCGGGCAGGGAGAGGCCGGCCTCCTGGCAGACGTCCGCGCCCGCGAACGGGGACTGGACGGGACCTTTGGCCCCGGGCAGCGCGGCGGTTCCGGTCATCGGGTGAACTCCTCCGGTCGCAGGGGGATCTCGTCGTCGCGGTCGCTGATGCCGGCGGCTGCGCGGGCGACGACGGCCGGGTCGAGGCGGGCCAGCACCTCGGTGACCCGCTGGGAGTAGGGACCGAAGACGGCCATGAACTGGGCGGCGGGCATCTGCCGCCACTGGCGGGAGAAGAACGCCTTCAGCTGCAGCAGGTTCGGGACGTGGCGGGGCGCGAACACCGCCAGCGGGCAGAGCAGGCAGACCCACGGCCGCGCCGGGCAGGGCTTGCCCTTTGGCCCGTGCAGCCCGGACAGCTGGTCGGCGCAGGCGGCGGTGAACACGTCCCGCTGGCCGCCGACCAGGTCGGCGATCACCGTGTCGTCGAGGCCGAGCGATGTGACCAGCTCGGGGTAGCTGCGGGCCAGGCTGGCGGCATCCTCGCTGGAGATCACCACGGGCGGACTGGCCCTGCGGAGCAGGTCGTGCTGTGCGTCTTCCACGATGGCCTCGGCTGCCTGGCGCTGGGACGGCGTGGTCGCGGTCAGGTAGTGGTCGCCTTCGACCTCCGGGGAGTGGTTGGGGTCGATCGTCGCGCGCCCGCGGCCGGCCCAGGTCCGCTTGTCTCGCATCGACAGGTGCGTGGTGCGGATGCGGGACTGATGGATTTTCAGCGGCCTGCCGTCGTCGCCGACCACCCCGTGGCGTTCGATCCAGCGTTGGACGGCGATGCGACTGGCCCTCCCGCCCTTCGCCGATATCTCGGTGCCGCCGGGCTTCTTCAGCCGCAGCCAGAGGTCCCGGCGCTCTGCGGAGTCGGCGTGGCTGCGCAGCAGGGCCGAGTGGGCGAGCCACTGCTCGAGCAGGCGGACCGCATGCCGGGGCAGGTTCAGGCTCTCGACGGCGGTCCGGCCTTTGACGTAGGACAGCAGGATGGTGGAGTCCCCGGCCCAGTCGATGTCGCCGGTGACCAGGTCGTCGATGCCGTCGGGGACGATGCCGGAGTAGACGCCGAACAGCAGCCGGTAGGCGATCACGACGTCCAGGGCCGGGAACAGGTCCCGGCTGGCCTCCAGGACCCCGCCCCGCTGGCGGACCACGTTGTCCGAGCAACCCAGGTGCTCCCCGAACGCGACGATGCCGACGGGGCCGGCCCGGGCGAGGAGCCAGCGGAGGTTGTCCCCGCTCCAGCCGTGATCGCGGGGGTGCCGGCCTCGCCCTGCGGCGGCCAGGGCGTTCTTGTGCGCCGCGTACGACTCGCTGGTGATCGCCTGGCAGGTGCTGGCCAGGCGCTCCCACTCGGCCTCGGAATACGGCGGTAGCTGGTGGTGGCTGCGCTGGGGGTTGTAAGCCCGCCCGGCGGCGAGCTCGGCCAGCCTGGCGTCCAGGGTTCCGCCGACGGCTTGGAATCCCAGTAGCATCCGGCGGGTGCAGGCCTCCCTGGTGCCGGAGGCGGCGACCCAGTACTGGGCCACCTGAGCCCGGCGGAGGCCGGCCGCGCCCCCCGCGAACCCGCCGGCGGCCAGGTGGCGGGTCATGTGCCGGACGGACTGCGCGTAATGCCCGACCGATCCGGCCGAGTCGACCGTGCCGTGCGGGTGGACCAACTCGGCCAGGCCGGCCAGCAGGTCCCGTGCCAGCACCGGGCAGGGTAGCCCGTCCAAGCTGAACGAGGCGGACGTGCCGTCGCTGAACACGCACGCGATGCCCAGCGGATCCTCCGTGACCTCGGCGGGCATCAGTCCGCCTCGCCATCGTCGCCGCGGAACTCCGCATCGGCTTCCCGGTCGGCCGCCTGCTCGTCCAGGAGCCCGCAGGCAACCCCGGCGCCTTCGTAGGCATCCCGGTAGATGCGAGTGGTATCCAGCCTTCTGAGGTACTTTTCCGTGGTCAGGACAGTCGAGTGACCCAGCAAGTCACGCAGGACCAGCAGGGGGTCGGCCTTGGTCAGGTAGAGCACCAGGGCGGCATCGGCGTCGGTGTCCTTCACCAGCCCGGCGGCCTGGCGGTAGTGGCCGGCTACCAGGTACTCAAGGGTCCGCATCGCGAAGCTGTGCCGCAACCGGTGGGGCGTGACGTGGGGGAAGCGTGGCTCGGCCGTGGCCCGGATCCGGTCAGAGGCCCGCTCGAATACTGTCGCCCAGGCGGTGAACGGGCCGCCGCCGTTCTTGACCGCCAGCAGGCACGAGCCGCCGTCAGGGGCGACCAGCCTGCGCCGGTCGGCCGGGGTGAGCGTGTCCCACTTCCGCCTGACGCCGTTGACCCGCCCGCCACGCTCGTCCGGCTCGGTCACCAGCAGCGGCTCGCCCCACCGTGGCGGCGGGCGCCAGAACGAGCCGTCCGTGGTCGCGGCCCGGTCGAGGGCCAGGTAGCCGTGCACTGCGGCCAGCGCGTCATAGGAAGCCCACGTGGTGCGGAACTTCCGCCCTTTCGTCACCCCGGCCGGCACCGGGAACGGGATCGGCCTCGCGGTCGGCCGGAGCGGGAGCGCCGGGACCTCCCAGGGCAATAGGTAGGTGAATTCCTGCAGCCGCAGCCCGGTGGCCAGCGCCAGCCCGGCGACCGCGGCGTTGCGCGTCAGCTCCCGGCCGTGATACCCGGTGTCGGCTGCCCCGTCGCGTGCGAGTCCGCGCAGGCTGGCGAGGAACAGCTCGGTGAAGTCGGGTTCTAGGTACCTGATCGTCACGTGCGGCTTCGGGGTCCGCCGCACCGCCAGGTTCACCCGGACCTCGCGGCCCGTCCCGGCGAACAGCGCCCGTGCCGTCCGGTAGGTGAACGGCTCGGCCTGCGCGTGGCCCTCCTCCATCGCCCACCGGTAGAACAGCGACAGGATGCTCATGTGCCGGCCCCACGTCGTGGCCGAGAACCGCTGCCGCTCCGGGCCAGCAGCCCGGTACTCGGCATACCGGCTCAGCGCCAGCTTCAGCCGCACCCGCGAGTCGAACACCCCAACGCCATGGGGAACCAGGAACTCCATCCACGCCCTGATCGCACGGGCGTAGGCCTCCCACGTGGCAGGAGCCGGGGCACCGCTAACGGGAAGCTCCCGCAGCCACTGGTTCACCGCCACGACCGGGCGGGGAGCGCCAGGGCCGTCCTCGAACAGCAGGTCGTCGTCGACCAGCACCGGCATCCGCTCCGGGATCAGCGGCCGGTGCCCGGTGTCCCAGGACTCCCAGCCCTGGGACGAGAAGAAGGTGAGGATCACGATCCGGAACCATAGAAACACGACACGGCCCGCCGCAGCCGAAAACCACAGCTCGACCCGGGAGGCCAGGGCGAATCGCAACACAGTAACTAAGCGGAGAGAACGTGCCGCAGGCAGTGCAGGTCCAGCTCGGCGGGCAGCCCGGCCGCCCTGCTGGCAGCGGTGAACGCGTCGTCGACCGCCCGCGCCGACAGGCGGCAGGCCCGCTCGGTGACCCACAGCGCCGCCAGCGACCCGGGCCCGAACGCCGGCCGGACCTCGCCGACCCAGTGCTCCAGCACCCCCGCGATCCAGTCCATCTCCGGGACCGTCAGCACGGTGCGCCGCCGGGGCGGGCCGCCCCGGGACGCCTTGCCCCACCGCACGAACAGCCCGCCGTGCCGGCCGTACTGCGGGGCCTTCGGGTTGTGCCGCAGGTCGGCCAGGTCCAGGCCGCTCGCTTCCCGCCGGCGCAGCCCTTTTCCGGGGGTCCGGGACCCGTTGCATGACGTTGCCTTGTCGGTGCGTTCTTGCTGGTGGCGCGGTGTTTCTCCGTGGGTGTCGTGCTCGTGGCTGGTAGATGTTCGGTTAGCCAGGCACGAGATCGGGGGGATCAGGGGATGCGGGCGTTTCCGGTGAGACTGCCGTCCGGGCAGAGGTACTGGACGGTGCTGGATGACGATCTGCAGGTCGTGGCCGTCGCGGACGGCTTCCTGCGGTATCTGCGGTTCGGCCGCGACGGGGCCGAGTCCACGACGAAGGCGTACGCGCACGCGATCGCGCTGTTCCTGCGCTGGTGCGCGCGGACGGGCCGGCCCTGGCAGGCCGGGGTCGAGCAGTTCGCCTCGTTCATGACGTGGCTGGCCCATGCCGGGCCGTCGGCGTCGGGTGCTGACGTCGGCGCGGCTGTCCCGGGGATGCTGCTGGCGGGACCCGGGTCCGCGCCGGCCCGGTCGGCGTCGCGGATCAACGGCGTGCTGACCGCCGTGCGCGGGATGGTGGTGCACGCGGTCTCCGCCGGGCAGGGCCCGGCGGGCCTGGTGCCGCTGCTGTATGAGGTGGCCGACGACCGTGACCTGCCGGGGCAGGCCCGCGGCGAGGACGGGCGGATGGCGTGGCGGCTGCGGGCCCGGCACCGCCTGCGGGAACCGGAAACAGCGGTCGACCGCGCCAGCGACGAGGAGATCGTCGCGCTGCTGGGCGCGTGCCGGTCGGCACGGGACCGGCTGATCGTGCTGCTGATGGCCCGGGCCGGGCTCCGCCGCGGCGAGGTCTGCGGGCTGCGCCGCAGCGACGTGCACCTGCTGGCTGACTCGCGGCGGCTGGGCTGCGAGGTCGCCCGCGCGCACCTGCACGTGATCCGCCGGGAGGACAACCCGAACGGGGCGTGGGCCAAGTCCCGCCGGCAGCGCGCCGTGCCGCTTGACTTCCTCGTCGTGCAGGCCTTCGACACCTACGAGTTCGAGCGGATGCGGGTGCCGCGGGCACGATCCAGCGATTTCACGCTGGTCAACTTGTCCCGCGGCACGATCGGAGCGCCGATGCGCCCGGACGCGATCGGGGAGCTGCTCACGGCCCTGTCCCGCCGGGCCGGCATGGAGGAACCAGTTAGCCCTCATCAGCTCCGCCACGCCTTCGGAAGCAATGCCGCCGACGCCGGCGCGGGGATCGACGTGGTCGCTGACCTGCTCGGACACGCGGCGATTTCCTCCTCTCAGGTCTACGTTCATCCTGATTCCTCCCGGCTGCGGGCCGCAGTAGACGCGGTGCCCAGCCCGCGCGGGCAGGCGGGAGAGAGCCGGTGACCGCCGCTGCACTGGTCATTTCGCTCCCGGCCCGCGGCGGGTCCGCCGAGTTTCCGCAGGTGCTGGCCGGGGCCGTGCTGGACGGCGCGGCCGCCCGGCTGGCCGGATCGCTCGACCGGGGCCTGCTGGCCGAGGCCGGGTGGGACCCGGCGTCCCGGATCTTGTTCCTGCCCGCGCAGCACCGGCTGCTGGGGCGCCAGGTATGCCAGGCGGAAGGATGCGACGGGACCGTCCACAACGACTGCCCCGGCGTGTGCTACCGGTGCTTCACCCGGCTGAGGGAACTCGGGATGAGCGCCGCCGGGATCACCGCGGCCCGGCAGCTTCCCGCCGCGCCCGCGCCCGCCGGGCACTGCGCGGTGCCGGACTGCGGGTGCAAGCCGACGGTGCGCGGTGCGGTGCTGTGCGAACCGCACGCCAAGCAGTTCCGCAGCCGCCGGACGCCTATCCCGTTGGAGCAGTTCATCACCGGCCGGCGGGTGCGGCCCCTGCCGCCTCTTCCGGCGTGCCTGGTGCTGGCGTGCACCCGCACGGCCGACGGCGCCGCCGGCTACTGCAACACTCACTACCAGCGGTGGCGCGTGGCCCAGCGCGAGGGCACCGGGACCGACGAGCAGCGCTGGCAGGCCACCGAGCCCGGCGTCGCCGAGCCGGGGCAGGTGAACCTGCGGGCCCTGCCGCCGCTGGTCGTCGCGGAGATGCTGGTCGGCCTGCAGACCCGGCTGCGGGAAGGGCTCCGTCTCACCGACGTGGTGCTGCGGGCGGTCGGCGACACGCTCCGCCGCCGGCAGGCCGCTTCGATCCACGACTGCGACCCCGGCCTGGCCCCGGGCAAGCGCGCCAGGTCCGTGCTGCGCGCCTTCGCCCGCGATGCCCGCCGCGCGCTGGCCGACCCGGGACGTGAGCAGGGCAAGGACAGCTGGGACCTGGCTGTCTTCGGCCGCCCCGGCACCTTGTCCTTCACCGTGCTTGCCCAGCCGTGGCTGGCCGCCGCGTCCAAGCAGTGGGCGGCCGATCAGCTGCCGCGCCACCGCGGCAGCGGCGCTTCCCGGGTCCGGGGAAAGATCAACAGCGTCGGGCTGCTGTCGCAGTCCCTGCATTCCCGCCCTGACCACGGCTGCGACCCGGCGGCGCTGGGACGCGGGGACCTGGAGAACTTCCTCAACCGGATCGCCTACCTGGAGTCCGCCGGCCAGGTGAGCCGTTACCGCCGCAACATGATCTGCCGGGACGTGCGGGCGGTGCTGGCCGGGATCCGCGCCCTGGGCCTGACCCGCCCCGGCCAGGCTGCGGCCGGGCTGCCCGGGGACTTCGCCGTCGAACGCGGCGACATCCCCGCCGACCCGGAGCGCGGCGAGCCCGGCCGGGACCTGCCGCCGGAGATCATGGCGGTCCTGTGCGCCCACCTGAGCACTCTGGAGCCCGCCGAGGTCAGAGCTGCCACCCAGATCGGGATCGACACCGGCCGCCGGCCCGAGGACATCCTCGGCCTGCCGCTGGACTGCCTGGCCCGCGACAAGGACGGCGGGGCGGTCCTGGTCTACGACAACGTCAAAGCCGACCGGCTCGGCCGCCGGCTGCCGATCAGCGCCGCGACCGCCGAGGTGATCACCAGCCAGCAGCAGCGGGTCCGGCAACGGTTTCCCCACGCCCCGGCCGCGAAGCTGAAACTGCTGCCCACCAGCTACCGAAACCCCGACGGGACCAAGCCGATCAGCAGAGGCACCCTGGAAGCCCGCCACCGCGACTGGGTCAGCACCCTGCCGCCCCTGCTCACCCGCGACGGGGTCACGTTCGACACCGCCAAGATCGTGCCCTACGCATACCGCCACAGCTACGCCCAAAGGCACGCTGACGCCGGCGTTCCCATCGACGTGCTCGCCGAGCTCCTCGATCACCGGAGCTACTCGGTGACCCGCTCCTACTACCGGATCGGCGAAGACCGCCGCCGCGACGCCGTTGACAAGGTCACCACGCTCAGCTTCGACCGGCACGGCAACCGCATCTGGCGCGACGCCCGCGCCCTGCTGGACTCCGAACGGGCCCGCCACGCAGTCGGTGAAGTCGCCGTCCCCTACGGCACCTGCACCGAGCCCTCCAACGTCCAGGCCGGAGGCGGCGCCTGCCCGGTCCGGTTCCGCTGTGCCGGCTGCGACCACTTCCGCACCAACGTCGCGTTCCTGCCCGACCTGCAGGCCCACCTCCACGACCTGCTCCGCACCCGGGAACGGCTGGCTGCCGCCATCAACGGCGTCGACGAGTGGGCCCGCGCCGACGCCACCCCCGCCGAGGAGGAGATCTCCCGGATCCGGCGCCTGATCGCCCAGATCAAGGGCGACATCGCCGGCCTCGGCGACGCCGAGCGAGCCCAGATCGACGAAGCAGTCGCGGTGGTGCGCCGTCACCGCGCCGCCCACGCAGTCCCCCTCGGCATGCCCGCACTCCGCGCCAGCGCACCCGCCCCGCTCACAGCGACACCGGAGGTCACCGCGTGAACACCGCCAGGTCCAAGCCCATGCTGGAAGGCCGCCAGGCCGATTCCCTGCGCCGCCGGCAGCGCGTCACCGCCGCGCTCGACCGCGCCGCCGCAGAAGGCGCCGAGATCAGCGCCTCCGGGATCGCCCGCGCCGCCGGAGTCGACAGGACGTTCATCTACCGGCACCGCGACCTGCTGGAAAAGATCCACGCCCTCCAGGCCGAACCAGCTGCCAGCAGCGCCGCTGGTCCTTCCGTCACCCGGGCCTCGCTGCAAGCGGACCTGCTCGCCGCGCACGAACGCGCCGTCCGCCTCAGCACCCGCGTCCAGCACCTGGAAAAGCGCCTGTCGGAGGCTCTCGGAGACCAGGCCTGGCGCGAGTCCGGGCTCGGCGCCCCAGCCGACATCGACGCCCTGAACCAGAAGATCACCCACCAGGAACAGCAGATCACCGACCTGCGGCTGCAACTCGAAGAACGCGACGACGAACTCGCCGCTTCCCGCGCCACCAACCGCGAGCTCATGACGCAGCTCAACCACGCGGCCCGGCCCCGGTGACACGCCGGCCCAGGTCGTTGCACCACACCTGTCGCAGCAGGTAACGTCTCACCTAACAGCCTCTGAGCTGCACAAACGCAAGAAACTAAGCCCCTGACGCACCGGACGAACCCCGGAGAACAGCCCGTAGGCGTAGACCGTCTTCAGCACCGCCGCGTCCCGCAGCGCGGCCAGCGCGCCCTTGCGGCCCCGGGCGCGGATCTCCTCCGCCCGCCCGTCGGCCGCGTCGAACAGCGCCTGCACCTCGTCATAGGTCAGCGGGCGCCGGGCGGGCGCTCCCTCGTACTCGCTGACGTGCGCCACGCTGTTCCACTCGTGGAACACCTGCACCGGGCGCCGGCCAAACCTTTCGCCGCATACTTCTGCCCACTCATACCTCGGATCGGTGACGTACTCGCAAAACAACCGCAGCGCGCCCTCGTACCAGCGCGCCGTCGAGACCGCGACCGGCCGCGCCCCGGACCGCAGGTGGCTGATGAACGCCTCCGCCTCGGCCGGCTCCCACTCCCACGGGTACTGCCCCGCGAACCCGGCCAGCCGGCGCACCACCGCCGCCCGCGGCCCGATCGTCGCCTCCTCCCCCAGGAACCGGCTCCGCTGCTGCCGCGCCCACCCCGCCAGCATCGCCTCGAACACCGCCTCCTGCGGGTTCAGCGGCACGACCCCCTGCGCCAGCTCCAGCCGCGCGCAGCCCGGCAACCCGGCAGCACCCACCCCAAACCCCCCGTTGCATCCGCCGCAACATTGATGCACGGAGAGTAACCGACATGACACTGCGGCTCAACAACCCGAAATCACCGCGTGTCACGACCCCGGCAGCTGCGCATCAGGCGAATTCACGCCCATACCGGACACTGCGGAATGTTGCATCGGCTGCAATAAATCACATAGTTCGAACCACGTCACCACCCGCCCGCCGCGCCGACGCCAGCCCCACCGTGCCGCGAGGCCCGCAACAAGCTGAAGCCCGCGACCGCCTTCGGCATCACGGCCGACAGGACGCAGCTCCGGCGTCCCCGGCCCGGCGCGATCGGTGACCTCGACCCGGACGACGCCGCCCCCGGCAATGACCGCGACCGTGACCATCTCCCCGGGAGCACCCGAGCCGCTATGACGGACAGAATTACCGAAGACCTCGCTCACCAGCAAGATAGCCACGTCTCCGCACGGGTGCCCAGAGCCGAGTACCTCGGAGACGAACGTGCGAGCGGCCCGCGCCCGCTCCGCCCGCCCGGCAAGCGTCACGCTCTCCCGGACCGCCACCCTGGCCATCACCGCACCCGCCCTTCCCCGGCCGCCCCGCCCCGGAAACCGGCCGGGCAGCGGGCGGACGCAGGAACATGCACGCTCAGCTCCGCCGCGAACGTCAAGCCGACACAATCGGCCTCCGCGGACCCCGTCCGTGGGCTCGTCCGTGCCTGCGGCCCTCGTCCGTGGCCGTCCGTGCAAAGCCGACGGTCCCCCACACCGCTCCCTGGCCCCGATTTTCGTCCGCTATGCGTCCGTGGACACCGCAATATGACGGTCTACAGCGCTACAAGGTGACACATGCTGGGACAGACAAGAAACGCCCCGCTAGCTACGAGAATTCGCAGCTAGCGGGGCGTTTTCGCAGCGTGTGGCAGGTGATGGGTTCGAACCATCGTAGGCTGAGCCGACGGTTTTACAGACCGCTCCCTTTGGCCACTCGGGCAACCTGCCTAGCACCGCCGCATCGCGGCAGCAGAGAAAATATAGCGGACATCGCGACTGCTTGCGACGTTGGAGTCCAAAGCGCTCGCCCCAGCAACCGCAGTCCATGTACACCATAGCGTCCCGATGTGACGATCGGCAGCCTACCCGTCTACCCTGTGATCCATGCCTAGCGAGTCCAGCTTCGACATCGTGTCAAAGATCGACCGGCAGGAAGCCGACAACGCCCTTAACCAGGCTGGCAAGGAGATCAGCACCCGGTTCGACTTCCGTGGCGTCGGTGCCTCCATCCAGTGGTCGGGCGACGACGGCGTGGAGATTCGCGCCAACAGCGAGGAGCGTGCCAGCGCCGTCCTCGACGTGTTCAAGGAGAAGCTCGTCAAGCGCGGGGTCTCCCTCAAGCACCTCGATCCGGCGGACCCCAAGTTGTCCGGCAAGGAGTACCGCCTCGCGGTTGCCCTGAAGGAGGGCATCTCCCAGGACAACGCCAAGAAGGTGTCCAAGATCATCAGGGATGAGGGCCCCAAGGGCGTCAAGGCTCAGGTTCAGGGCGAGGAGCTGCGGGTCTCGTCGAAGAGCCGGGACGACCTGCAGTCCGTAATCAGCCTGCTTAAGTCCAAGGACTTCGACTTCGCGCTCCAGTTCATCAACTACCGGTAGCCCGACAGCGCCTCCATGCGCCGGACCCGCTCGCTTGTCGGCGGGTGGGTGCTCAGCATCCCGCCGACCCCGTCGGATGGGAACGGGTGGGCAATCATCAGGTGGCTGGCAGCGGCCAGCGTGCCGCGCGGCCGCAGCGGCTGTGCGGTGGCAGCGGTGTCGATCTTCCGCAGCGCACTGGCCAGGGCCATCGGGTCGCCCGTTAGCAGGGCGCCGTCGAGGTCCGCGTCGTACTCGCGGCCGGACGGGGTGGTGATGTGCAGCAGCACGGCGATCAGCGGGCAGGACGCGACGAGCGAGGCAAGCCCTGCCAGCCACGAGGAGACCGCGACGTCCCGGCGGGTCACGTGCGCCAGCTCGTGGGCGAGCACAGCGCGCAGCTCCGCCAAAGACAGCAGCCGCAGCAGCCCATCCGTACAGCACACCGCCGCCGACCGGGCGCTGTACCCGACGGTGAGGATGTTCGGCTGCGCTGCGGGGGACACGAACAGCCGCGGCACCGGCAGGTGCGCGGAAAAGGCGAGCTCCCTGACGAGCCGGTACAGGTCGGGGCGCTCCACCTCGCTGACAGGACGTGCGCGGAAGGCAGCAAGCACCGTGCGTTCTGAATGGAAATAGATGATCCAGCCGAGGGCGACGAGCAGCGCGCTGACGGCCGCGGCACCGACGAGCCCCAGCCAGAGCGAGGCGCACACCAGCAGCACCGCGCAGAGCGCGACGGCGAACAGCGCCGCGCGCAGTCCGTAGCAGCGCATCGTGACCCCTCCCCACATGACACTAGCGTCATCGTGCCCGAATGTCGTCAGGCTGACCAGGCGCCAGACAGTTCACCCCATCCAACGAGCCGCAGCTCTTGGAGGTTTCCGCATGTCATACGCCTTCTGACAGAGCAGGCGCGCCACATTGCTCTACACTTAAGTCGCCGACAGCAATATGAATGTTGCATAAGATGCAGCCGGGGTGAGGCTAATCACACGGGCAAGGGGTACCCACGTCCGCGTAAACTTTACGCGTCCTACACTCATGCGCCCGGCCGTCGGGGTGGTGCAGAACATGGGCGTCGGCCTGGCGTGCGGAGGAGGCTTTGCGCTGTGACCAAACAGGTCCAGGAGCTTGACCACGTAGTCATCCGGTTTGCGGGAGACTCCGGTGACGGTATGCAGCTCACCGGTGACAGATTTACCCAGGAGACAGCGATCTTCGGGAATGACCTGTCCACTCTCCCCAACTTCCCCGCCGAGATCCGCGCCCCCGCGGGCACGCTGCCCGGCGTAAGCAGCTTCCAGCTGCACTTCGCAGACCACGACATCCTGACGCCAGGCGACGCGCCGGACGTGCTTGTCGCGATGAACCCGGCGGCACTCAAGGCCAACTTGAAGGACCTGCCGCTCGGCGCTGAGCTCATCCTCAACACCGACGAGTTCACGAAGCGCAACCTGACCAAGGTCGGCTACGAGAAGAACCCGCTGGAAGACGGCTCACTTGACGGCTACAAGCTGCACCCGGTGCCGCTGACGTCGCTGACCGTCAAGTCGCTCGAAGACCAGAGCATCAGCCGCAAGGACGCCGAGCGGGCGAAGAACATGTTCGCGCTCGGCCTGCTGTCCTGGCTCTACGGCCGCCCGGCTGAGGGCACGCTGAGCTTCCTCGAGGCCAAGTTCGGCAAGAAGCCGGAGATCTACAAGGCGAACGTAACCGCCTTCCAGGCCGGCTGGAACTACGGCGAGACCACCGAGGACTTCGCGGTCCGCTACGAGGTCAAGCCGGCCCCGATCGCCGCTGGCCGCTACCGGAACATCACCGGCAACCTCGCTCTCGCCTATGGCCTGATCGCGGCGGGACAGCTGGCGCAGCTGCCGCTGTTCCTCGGCTCTTACCCGATCACCCCGGCCTCGGACATCCTGCACGAGCTCGCCAAGCACAAGAAGTTCGGCGTCCGCACGTTCCAGGCCGAGGACGAGATCAGCGCCGCCAGCGCCGCACTCGGCGCGGCGTTCGGCGGGTCGCTCGCGGTGACCACCACGTCCGGCCCCGGCATGCTGCTGAAGGCGGAGACCGTAAACCTCGCCGTCTCGGTGGAGCTCCCGCTGGTCGTCGTCGACGTGCAGCGTGCGGGCCCCTCGACCGGCATGCCCACCAAGACCGAGCAGACCGACCTGCTCATGGCCCTGTACGGGAGGAACGGCGAGTCGCCGGTGCCGGTGGTCGCGGCCGCGTCCCCGTCGGACTGCTTCTTCGCGGCGATCGAGGCCGCCCGGATCGCGGTCACCTACCGGACGCCGGTCATCCTGCTGTCCGATGGGTACCTGGGCAATGGCTCCGAGCCATGGCGGATTCCGGACATTTCCGACTTGCCAGACTTGTCGGCCGGGTTCGCGTTCGCCACTGCGGCGGACAAGCCCGCCGACGGGTCCGACTTCAAGCCGTTCACGCGCGACCCGCAGACCCTCGCCCGCCCGTGGGCGATCCCCGGCACGCCCGGCCTCGAGCACCGCATCGGCGGCATCGAGAAGGCCGACGGCTCTGGGAACATCTCCTACGACCCGGACAACCACGACCTGATGGTCCGCACCCGCGCAGCGAAGATCGAGGGCATCGCGAACTCGATTCCGCCGCTTGAGGTCGAGGACCCGTCCGGCGAGGCGAAGCTGCTCGTCCTCGGCTGGGGCTCGACCTACGGCTCGATCGGCGCCGCGGTCCGCCGCGCTCGCCGCACGGGCCACGAAGTCGCGCAGGCGCACCTGCGGCACATGAACCCGTTCCCCGCCAACCTCGGCGAGGTGCTGCGCCGGTACGACAAGGTTCTCGTCCCCGAGATCAACCTGGGGCAACTCGCGCTGCTGCTGCGCGGCAAGTACCTGGTCGACGTGATCTCCTACAACCGCGTGCGCGGCCTGCCGTTCCGTGCGGCCGAGCTCGAAGAGGCGATCGAGGAAGTGCTCTCCCATGAGTGAAGACCTAGAGATTATCCCGAACGGAGGGCACCGACTCCGTTCCCTCACCCTCGTCCCTCGTGAGGCCGGCCTGGCGACGAAGGACTTTAAGTCCGACCAGGAGGTCCGCTGGTGCCCGGGATGCGGTGACTACGCGATCCTCGCCGCCTTCCAGGCGTTCCTCCCCGAGCTTGAGGTGCCGAGGGAGAACGTAGTCGTGATCTCCGGCATCGGCTGCTCCTCCCGGCTGCCGTACTACGTGTCGTCCTACGGCATGCACTCGATCCACGGCCGGGCGCCCGCGATCGCCTCGGGCCTGGCCTCCTCCCGGCAGGACCTGTCGGTCTGGGTGATCACCGGGGACGGCGACGCGCTGTCCATCGGCGGCAACCACCTGATCCACGCGCTGCGCCGGAACGTGAACATCAAGATCATGCTGTTCAACAACCGGATCTACGGGCTGACCAAGGGCCAGTACTCGCCGACCTCGGAGCAGGGCAAGGTCACCAAGTCGACCCCGTACGGGTCGCTTGACCACCCGTTCAACCCGTTGTCGCTGGCGCTCGGCGCGGAGGCGTCGTTCGTGGCCAGGTCGGTGGACTCCGACCGTAAGCACCTCCAGTCGGTGATGCGGGCGGCGGCCGACCACAAGGGCTCGGCGTTCATCGAGATCTTCCAGAACTGCCCGATCTTCAATGACGACGCGTTCGCCCCGGTCAAGGAGCAGAACGCGCCCGGACTCATCCGCCTGGTGCACGGCGAGCAGGTCCGCTTCGGCCCCGACAGGTCGATGGGCCTCACCTACGGCCCGTACGGCTCGATCGAGGCCGTCGCGGCCGCGTCAGTGCCAGAGTCGGAGCTGATCGTCCACGACGCGACCCTGAGCGACCCGTCGTACGCGTTCGCCCTGTCCCGCCTGGACGGCTACGACTTCAAGCACACGCCCATCGGCGTGTTCCGCTCGGTCGAGCGCCCGTCCTACGACGACGCGATGGCCGCCCAGATCGACACCGCCCGCGCAAGCGGCGCGGGCGACCTGGCGAAGCTCCTCGCGGGCAACGACACCTGGGAAGTCTCCTAGAAACCGCCACCCGCTAACAAGAGAGAAGCGCCAGCCACTCATCGCGAGCGGCTGGCGCTTCTCATTGCCGGGCCTGCCGGTTTCAGGCGGGTAGCGGGAGCGATGGATCGTGCTAGATCCTCCGTCAATCTCCGTAGCCGATGCCCACCCCTACGACGCCGCCGATCATCCCGCGATCGCCAACCACTTACCGAGGCTGTTGGCGAGGCTGGACGCGCTGGACAGGGAGCCCGTCATCTCGCTGGCCAGGTCGCTCGATGTGGTGACGGTCGTCGTCGGCATAGTCACGGCGATCTCGCTGGACACCGCGGCGACGTCGCTCGCGCTGTCAGCCGACACGTAGATCGTGTTGCCCTAGCCCGGCATGTCTGAGGCCGGTCAGCCCGCTGATCCGCTGTTCGAGCCGCCGGATCCGCGGCAGGCCTCCATTGCCTGCTTGAATGAACTTGAGGCCGATCCGGTCGGCCGCGCCTGCGGGGTCGCGCCGCTGCTGCCGCCGGCGCCGCCACCGCCGGCTCCCTGCGTCGCGGTCACGCCGTGCTCCTCAAGGCACTTTTGGAGGCTGGACGACAGCGACGTACCAGAACTGGACTTACCAGAACTGGACGCGCCAGAACTGGACTTGCCAGAACTTGAGCCAGTGCCCGCCGAACTGCCACCGCCGCAGCCGGCCACGCCGATAACCGCGGCCAGTGCGACCGCACCGAAGATGGTCGGCCGGATGGCCCGTCGGCCATGCTTGCTGCCCGGTAGGTCGAAGAGGCTGATCAAGCGCTTCCCTCCCTGAGACTTGCCTCCGGCGACGCGTACCGCGATCGCCGCGACGGGACCCGCTGTCCCGTTACCTGCAGTCAAGGGGACGTGTCTTGTGATCTCGTTGTGGCTGCCTCGTGGGTTCGTCAGCGGCCGGGAGTGCCGCATCGACATCAGGTGGTCAACGATTCAGGCAACCGCAGGGGGCTTCCTGGTCGACGACGGCGGGAGGTGCCCCCGCGTCTCCGGTCAGCCTTCGACGACGGCCAGCGGTAGTCGAACGGAGAAGGTGGCGCCCCGGCCCGGTGCCGTGTCCACGCGGATCTGCCCGCCGTGCGCGGCCGTCAGCGATGCCGCGATCGCCAGTCCGAGCCCGGCGCCGCCACGGGCCCGCCCCCGGTTATCATCGGTGCGATAGAAGCGCTCGAACACCCGCGCCGCCTGGTCTTGTGTCAGGCCGGGCCCGGTGTCGGCGACAGACAGCTCACCGCTCCCCGACGCGCTCGTCACGGTAACCATCACCGGTGACCCGTCGGGGGTGTGTTTGGCGGCGTTGCTCAGCAGGTTGTCGATGACTTGCCGCAACCGCTCGTCATCGGCGAGGACGATGACCGGCTCTGCGGCCACCAGCGTCACCCGCCGGTCCGGGTGCACCACACGGGCGGCCTGCACGGCTTCGGCGGCGATGCTCGCCAGGTCCGCGGGCCTGAGCTCAAGCGGCCGTCCGGCGTCGAGCCTGGCCAGCAGGAGCAGGTCTTCGACGAGCCGCCCCATCCGCCCGGATTCGCGGGCAATCAGTGCCATCAGGCGCAGCAGTTCCTCCTGGCTCGCCGCCGTGCCCTGCTGCAGGCCGTATTCCGCGAGTCCCTGGACCGATGTCAGTGGGGTGCGCAACTCGTGGCTCGCATCCGCGACGAACTCCCGCATGCGCTCCTCGGAGCGGATGGCGCGTGCCTCCCCGTGGGCGCGCGCCTGGTAGGCGGCCTCGATGATGGAAAGCATCGTGTCAAGCGCGACCGCGAGCCGGCCCACCTCAGTGTTCCCCGTCGGGTGATCGATGCGCCGGGAGAGATCCCCGCGCGCGATCGCGGCGGCGGTCGACTCGATCCGTGCCAGCGGCGCGAAGCTGGCACGGACCAGCGGCAGGCCGACCAGCGCGAGCAGCACGATCGCGATCCCGCCGGCGATCGCGTCGGCGACCTCAAGCCTGCTGACGGTGCTGTTGAGGTTGTCGAGGCTATAGGCGGTGATCAGGTGCTGCCCGCCACTGAGCGGCTGGACGAGCACGCGCCAGGACTCGCTGGACGAGTGGGCGGCCGTGGTGGTGAACGCCGTGCCGGTGTCGCGCAGCTGGGCGGCGCTGAGGACCGGCCCGTCGGCACCAAGCTGCGACCCGCCGGCTACCTGCACATTGCCGTCCGCGCTGACCACCTCGACGAGGAACTGTGTGGGCAGTGTCTGCTGTGCGCCTTGTGCCAAAGGCGCGTCCGGGTTCGACATGATCCGGCTGGCGACCGAGGCGAAGCTGCGCAGCTGGATGTCGGACCGGTTAAGCAAGTAGCTGCGCAGCAGCGTCACGCCGAGGAACCCTGTCACCAGGGACGTCAGCACCACGAGGAGCGCCGCGGCGGCCATCACGCGGGTGCGGAGCGAGGCCGCCCGCAGCGCAGTGCTCAGCCGACGAACGGTGCGCGGCTGGCGGGCAGGGTCCAGCTGGCGGGCAGGGTCCAGCTGGCGGGCGTGGTGCGGCCGACGGGCCCTACGCGACCGGGTCACGGCGGTGGGATCCGCAGCACATACCCCACCCCCCGGACGGTGTGGATGAGCCGCGTTTCCTCCTGGTCGACCTTACGTCGCAGGTAGCTGATGCACGGTTCAACCACGTTGCCCTCGCCGCTCGGGTTGTACTCCCACACGTGGTCGAGGATCTGGCTCTTGCTGACCACGCGCCCCGCGTTGACCATGAGAAACCGGAGCAGGCGGTACTCAGTCGGCGTCAATGCGATGATCTCCCCGCCCCGCCTGACCTCGTGCATGTTCTCATCAAGCTCAAGGTCGGCGACCTGGAGCCGGGAGCCAACGCTCGGCTGGGTGCGCTTCAGCACCGCGCGGATGCGGGCGAGGACCTCGTCCAGGCTAAAGGGCTTGGTGACATAGTCGTCGGCGCCGATCTCGAACCCGGCAAGCCGGTCCTGGACCTCGTCGCGCGCGGTCAGGAAGATGACCGGGATCTCAGGGCCGCCGGCCGAGCGCATGCGGCGTGCGACCTCGAACCCGTCTCCGTCCGGCATCATCACGTCGAGCAGTACGAGGTCCGGGCGGGCCGACACGCTGGCGCGCAGAGCCTCGGCACCACTCCCAGCGCTCATCACCTCGTACCCGGCGAACCGCAGAGACCCGCACAGCAGCTCCCTGATGGTGTCCTCGTCCTCGACCACGAGCAGCCGCGGCGCAGGCGTCTCTTTCCAAGTCCGCATATCCAGCTAGCCTGCTTGCCGAACCTTGCGGTGAGCTGACCAGCACCTGCACGCGTGCTCCCGATCCGCTCCGCGCACAGTGTTGCCCGAAAACACGGTGTTGCCCGACCTGATGGGGACCGCGCTCCCTCAGGGGCATTTCCGTGGCACCTTCGTGTGACACTCCCCTGGCACGAGGACGCCCCGCCGGTCCGGGACCGGCGGGGCGTCACGAGTTAGCACGCTAGCGGTCGGCCTACCGGTCCGGCCGGCCCATCTCCGGTAACGCGGTAGAAGACCTTCGACGCCAGCGGCTTCGCCCCGAGCGCCTCATAGAACGCCTGCGCGCCCTGGTTCGACGTGTCGGTTGTCCATTCCACCCGAGACAGCCCCCGCCGGGCCGCCACGGCCCCCAAGCCGTCCATCAGCATCCGGCCGGCCCCGGCCCGCCGGTACGCGACGGCCACGTAGAGCTCTTTGAGGTACAGCGACGCCGACAGCCCGGCCGCAGGCCACAGGAACGAGTACGCCGCGAACCCGGCCAGAGCCGGGCTGTCCCATGCGAGCAACGCGTAAGCGAGCGGCGGCACGCCGAACAGCATGTCCCGGACGACTGCTGCCCGCTCTTCCGGGGTTCCCTCCAGCACGTCCCCGTAGTAGGCGTCCAGTTCGGCGCACAGCGCTGCGACCTTGTCCTCGTCGCCCGGCGCGGCGTCGGCAAGCGTGATCACGCTGGCATCTCCCTCATGCCGGTGGTGTCCTCGACCAGGCTGCGGAACTCCCGGCCGACCCTCGACGCGCGCTGAGCCGGGGTCAGCCCGGCGAGCAGCTCGCGGCCCCGGTTCGTGATTATCCCCTGGCGCTTCGGGCCGTCCAGCGCTGCCAGCGTCTCAGTCGCGTAGGCGAGGCCGGCGTCCGCGTCCCCTCCGGCGGCGAGGCACGCGGCCCGGTTCAGCCGGATCATCGCCCAGTCGGTGTAATCCTCCGGCGCGCACAGCTGCAGGGCGCGTTCCAGTTCGGGCCGGGCCGACGTGGTGTCGCCGAGGCGCGTCAGCGCGTCGCCGGCGTGGAACCGCAGCTGGCTCTCCGCGTACCCGAACGCGGTGGCGGCAAGCTCGTCGCCGGACAGGCGCCTGTGGATGTCCTCGGCCGTGTCCAGTGCCGCCATCGCCGCCGCGTTGTCGCCCATGGCGGCGTGGGCGCGCATCTCCAGCGCCGCCCCGAGCACCCCGCCGACGCACGGCATCCGGACTGTGTCCTGCGCCTGGCGGGCGCATGCGACCGCGCCGGGCATGTCGCCGGCGTAGTAGTAGCCGTAGGACTCCTGCGCGGTCGCCCAGGCCAGTGCAGGCCGGTTGCCGGCCTCCGCCGCGGCGTGCCGGGCGGTGCGCCCCCAGCGGCGCCATGCCTGGCGGTCCCCGGCCTTGACGAGAGTGAGGCATACCAGCCCGGACATGCGCGCGGCGGTCAGCGTCAGGCGGCGAAGCGCGGACGCGGACCGGTGGCGAGCGATCGCGAGCCGAAGGTCCGCGAGGTCCGCCGTCAGGTCGGCGAGCAGCAGCGGCGACGGGGTGTCGCGGGTGCGGTGGCCGTAGGCGGTCGTCGACGCGTCCCAGTCGTCCAGCAGTCCCGGTGACATCATGCCATCGGCGAGCGCGTCCTCGAGGGACCGGCGGACTCGCTCGGCGTCGGCCGGCGGCTCGGGTGCCCGCGCGGCCGCCTCCGCCACCGTGCCGCCGGCGTCGAGCGCGAAGTCGATCAGGCGCGCGAGGGCCGGGGGGCAGCGCCGCTGCCCGGCGATGATCTTGGACAGGCCGCCCTGGTCGTAGTTGACCTGCGCGGCCAGGCCGCGCACGGACATGTCGCTCTCGCTCATGAGGTAGCGCACTAGCTCGGTGAAGCCCGCCATGTCGCGCGTGCCAATCGCATTGCCGGGTTGGGGTGCTGGCGTGCTGACCGGGATAGCGTTGTCAGCATGCCAACACTGCCAGCGTACGCCCCATTACGGGCAGTCTGCTGGTACACGCATTAGCACGGGGTGAATGGGGTGGGTGATGGGCGAGGCGGCGCCGCAGGCTGCCGCGGTCGGGTCAGCTGTGCAACGGGCGCTGGAGGCGCTGCGGCTGGACTGGGACGGGGTGTACATGATTGGACGTGACGATGAGCGCGGCTGGTGGGCCGCGCGGCACGGCAGGATCGGGTCGGTTATGACGGCGAGCGAGCCGGACGAGCTGCGGGCGGCCATGGCCGAGGACTTCGGGCCGGTGAGGTCATGAGCGCGGGGCTTTCCCGCAACGAGGGCCTCGGGTGGCTCGTCGACTACGGGGAGGCGGTCCCCGGTGGACGATGACCCGGCGGACGTCGCCGCCGAGGTCACGGCGGCCATGCTCCGCGAGACGTTCGACCACTGGCGGATCTTCGAGAAGGACGGCCGGTGGTGCGCGATGCGGGCGGGCGCGGTTACGGGGGAAGGCCCGCGGTCGCTGATCCGCTCCCTCGTCTACGCGGTGACCCTGAGAGGGCTGGGCGAGCAGCTGTGCCTGCAGGAGTGGCTGCGGAGGATGTCGGCGGCCGAGCTTGAGACCGTGTGGCGTGACGGGCTCGCGGCGGTGGCACCGTGACTCGGCTCGCGCCTGAGGTGGAGTTCGCGCGCTGGCACGTGTGGCGGTCGGACAAGGGCCGCTGGTGGGCGACCAGGACCGGGCGCAACGCGCAGCTTAACGCGTCTGACGTCCCGATGACCGTGGACGCCCGCAGCGAGGAAGAACTGCGGGAGCTGCTCAACGCGTACCGCTGACTCCATCCGGGCCCGGACCCGGCGGACTGATGGCGCGGGTCAGGGCGCGCCAGCAAGCGGCACCCTCGTCGGCGGCACGTCCCGGGAAACCGGCACGTTGAAGGCGGAAGCGCTGGTCAGCGTACTACTTGACATGGAATGTACGCCCATCACGGAAGGACCCGGCACGTGAGCCAGCCCCGGCCGCTGACCGTCACCGAGTGGCGCGAGTACCTCCGCGGCTACAGTGCCGAATCCTCGACTCGGACTACCTGCGCAAGCTGGAAGCCCACGGCGATGCGGAGTCCGCGGTGTCCCCGGCCCAGCCTGAAGCTGGATGGCTTGGCTACGAGCCAGTGAGCGAGGAGGCGCTTGCCGAGGCAGAACACCGGCTTGGCAGCAGGCTGCCGCCGTCATACCGCAACTTCCTGCTGGCCAGCAATGGCTGGAGCACCATGCAGAACTGCGTCGACCTGTTCGAGGCCGATAAGATCGGGTGGTTCCCCGATCTTGATCCCGAGCTCCTCGATGCCTGGTCCGACCCGGGCTTGTCCTACTTCGCCGAGGATCTCGCGGTGCTCAAGCGGTCCCTACCGATCGGCGCCGACGACGGCGGCCCCGGCTGCTACTGGCTGCTGCACGCCGACAGCGTCGCTGGCAATGGAGAGTGGACCGCCTATGAATGGTGGACGGGTGACGGTGACGACCCGGAACCGCATGACGACTTCGCCGCGATGGCGACCAGAACAGCCAACGGCTAGTCGTTCGCGACCGCTGTCAGACCGGCTCTCAGAACGCCCTGCGCGTGTCTTGCGCTTGGGTCTTGGACAGTAGCCGCGACAAGCTTCAGCTCCATGCTGAGGCGGGCACTTGCTGCGATTACGGGCGATATCCTCACCTGGCAGGACCAGGGAGGCGTAACGCCGCCGGGCTGCCTAACCGGGCACGGCCAAGCCGAGGAGGACGTGATGAGCGGGCGGATGCTCGGCGGCCGGTATGAGCTGGGCGCTTCGCTGGGCGCGGGCGGCATGGCGACGGTATGGCAGGCCACCGACCTGCTCCTTGGCCGGCAGGTCGCGGTCAAGGTGCTTCGTGAGCAGTACGCCCTCGACCCGTCGTTCCTGGCCCGGTTCCAGCGCGAGGCCCGGCACGCGGCCTCGGTCAGTGACCCGCGCATAGTTACCGTGTTCGACTGCGGCGTGGACGCCGGGGCGCCGTTCATCGTGATGGAACTGGTGTCCGGGCGGACCCTGCGGCAGGTACTCGATCAGGCGCGGGTGCTGTCCGCCGGGGAAGCCGTTTCGGTCGCCGCCGAGATGTGCGCGGCACTGGAGGTGGCGCACGCCGCCGGGCTGGTGCACCGCGACATCAAGCCCGCCAACGTGCTGGTCACCAGCGGCGGGCAGATCAAGATCCTGGACTTCGGCATCGCCCGGATGGCCCAGTCCGCCGGCCTGACCCAGACCGGGACGCTGATCGGCACCGCCGAGTACCTGTCGCCCGAGCAGGCCGCCGGCCAGGCCGGCCCGCGGGCCGACCTGTACGCGGTCGGCTGCGTCCTGTACGAGATGCTCACCGGCACGCCCCCCTTCACCGCCGATTCCCCCGCCGCGCTGGTCTACCGGCACGTCCACGACCAGCCCGCACCGCCATCGGCCCGGCGCCCCGGCCTGCCCCCGCAGGTGGACGAACTGGTCCTGCGGCTGCTCGCCAAGGACCCCGCCGCCCGCCCGGGCAGCGCCGCCGCCGCCCGCGCCGCCCTGCTCGCCGCAGTCTCCGCCGGCCCTGCCGCAGCGGTGGCCAGCCAGGCCACGGCCCCCGGCAGCCAGGGGCTGACCCGCACGCTGCCCGTCACGGCTCCGCCGCCGCGCCGGACCTGGCCGCGGGCGCTGATACCCGTGGCAGCCGCCGTCCTTGGGGCCGCGGCGGCGCTGCTGGCGGTAACGCTCACCAGCCACCCCGCGCCGGCCGTAGCCGACCCGTCAACACCCGCGCCGTCAGCCGCGGCGCACCACACCGTGGCGGCAAAACCTAAGGCATCCCCCGCACCACACCACACCGCAGCCGCCAGCCCCAGCACCCCGGCCGTGCCGACGATGGCCGCTGCCGCCGGTGACCTGGTCCGCGACCTGGAGGCCGGCGTGCAGGACGGCCAGGTGACCCCGCAGGCCGGGCAGAACATGTTCGGGCACCTGCAGCCGCTGCTGTTCAACCCCGGCGGCCAGCAACCGCAGCAGGCCGCCCAGCAGGACCAGCAGCAGTACCAGCAGATCGTCCAGGCCTTCGACCAGGGCACGAGCCAGGGGCAGATCACCGGCAGCACGACAATCACGACACTGCAAAACGACCTGAACGAACTCGACCGCACCCTCCCATCCGCGGCCGCATAAACAGGGCCCGCAGACCGCCCCGAACCCTGGGCCTGCGGCTCAGCATCCCCCGAGTCGGCCCGCGATCCCCCATACACCCGGTCCCAGCTCATCGGCAACGAGATCCACCATCACGCATAGCACGGCCCGACCAACCATGTAAGTGCTTTTGCAGTACCAGTGAGCGCTCCCCCGCCCAGTGTCGGGACGACGCGCACGGGTCGACAGGGGATCGCAGCGATTGATCTAGCGGACAGCTCTGACGGTGTAGTTGCGAAGCAGGACGATGCCGGTGAAGAACAGCCCGAGATCACCCGCGACGCCCGACCACAGCAGGTACCAGACGCCCGACGCCGACGCGAGCCCGGCGTGAACGTACAGCCATCTCACCGGGTCACCGCCGGGTCGACCGCCGCGCAGCAGTCTTCCAGCAGCTCGCCGGACCACGCGCACCGCTGCCGTAGCTGCTGCCCGACCTGAAGCTGACCCCCGGCGATGTGCGTAATCGCGGTCATGCCGCTCTGTTACGGAAAGTCCGTTAGCAGGCCGCCGCGCACCGTCCGGCCGGGACGGAGGCAGCCGTCCCTGCCACGCCGGAGGAACCCACCCCGGCGCTGCCCGTGCTGCCGGCGAGCGTCACCATCACCCCGGAGGACGGCGTAGCGATGCCCGACGACCGCGACCGCAAGGCGATGGAGCGGTTCTTCACCCGCCCTGAGGCGGACGACCAAAAGGAAGCCGGACGCTCGTGATGTGTGCCCGAGGTGTGCCCTGGCCGTCCGCGTGTGCCGCTGGCGTGGCGCCCGTCAGCCGAGATTCAACCCGACCGGGCAGCTCACGCCGGTGCTGTGGTCGGGACAGTAGCCGTGCGGGACCTTGTACAGGTACTGCTGGTGGTAGTCCTCGGCAAAGTAAAACTCGCTGGCCGGGACGATCTCCGTGGCGATGTCGCCGTAGCCGCGCTCGCTCAGCCGCTTCTGGAAGTCAGCGGCTGACTGCTCGGCCGCGGCCTTCTGCGCCTGGCTGTGGTAGAAGATCGCCGACCGGTATTGCGTCCCGATGTCGTTGCCCTGCCGCATGCCCTGCGTCGGGTCGTGCGACTCCCAGAACACCTTCAGGAGCTGCTGGTAGGACACCTTCGCCGGGTCGAACACGACCCGGACGGTCTCCGCGTGGCCGGTCTGCCCGGAGCAGACCTCCTCGTAGGTGGGGTTGGGGGTAAAACCGCCCTCGTAGCCCACCGCGGTCGTGAACACGCCGGGGACCTGCCAGAAGGTCCGCTCCTCGCCCCAGAAGCAGCCAAGCGCGAACTCCGCGATCTCGCTGCCCTCCGGGTAGGGCCCCTCCAGCGGGGTGTGCAGGACCTCGTGTTGGGCCGGCACCGGCAGCGGCATCGACCGGCCAGGCAAGGCGTCCTCCGCGCTGACCATCTGCGTCTTCCTGAATCCAAAAATGCTCACCGTGCCTCCTTCTTCCCGCCTCCACAACCACAGTACGGGGAGGAACGTTCCGCGTTACATACCCCCTGCGAGGCGCCCTCCCCCGCGAGCCAAAAGAGCGCGGCAGGGCGCGGGAAACTAAGAAGTGCGGGTGTTCACAAAGTCACAGAGGGACTCGAAGGCGGCGCGGGCCGGGACGTCGGGGAGCCGCACTAGCCGGGCCCTTGCGTCGCTGATCTGCGTCCGGACCGTCTCCCTGGCCTCCTCGACCGCGGGCGATGTCCGGAGCAGGCCAAGGGCCTCCGCGTGCAGCACCGGGTCGGTGAGGTCGCCGTCGGAGAGCAGCTCGCGCAGCCGGACGGCATCCGCGTCGGGCGACGTGCCCCGCAGCGCGTAGAGGACCGGCAGCGTCCGCACGCCCTGGCGCAGGTCGGTACCCTGTTCCTTGCCTGACTCTGCCGAGGTAGACGCGATGTCGAGCACGTCGTCTGAAAGCTGCCAGGCCACCCCGATCCGCAGGCAGGCGTCCGAGATCAGGTCCGCCATCTCGTCGGGCAGCCCGGAGAACATCGCGCCGAACCGCCCGGACGTGGCGATCAGCGACCCGGTCTTCTCCGTGATGACGTGCATGTAGTGGTCGAGCGGGTCCTCACCAGGCCGTACGCCGACCGTCTCAAGCAGTTGCCCGTCGACGAGACGGGCGAAGGTCTCCGCCTGGATCCTGATGGCGTCAGGCCCGAGGTCGGCGAGGATGCGGGACGCCCTGGCGAACAGGTAGTCGCCCGCCAGGATGGCGATCGAGTTGCCGAAGCGCGAGTTGGCCGACTCGCGGCCGCGCCTGATGGACGCCTCGTCCATGACGTCGTCATGGAACAGGGTCGCCAGATGGGTCAGTTCGATAGCGACCGCGGCGGGCACGATCCGCTTGTCGCGGCAGTCACCGAACCGGGCGGCAAGCAGCACAAGCATGGCACGGAAGCGCTTACCTCCTGCCTGCATCATGTGCCGGGAGACCTCGGCGAACATCTCATCGCCGCCGAAGGACGTGTCCCCCAGGGCTGCTTCGACGACGGCGAGGTCCTCGGCCATCTCCGCGGACAGGGCCGCGTCGGCGAGGTCGACGGGAACAGCGATGGTCACACGAACTCCATGTCGTCGGCGTGCCTAACACCAGCGTACAAACCAGTTGTCTTCCGGGGGGACAACCCCCGGTACCCCCCGATGTCGGCACCGGGCGGGCCTGATCGCAAAATCCGCGTTCGTATCAGGCCCGCCCGGTGCAGACCAAAGCTTCAGCTGGCCCTGCAAGTTACCAGGGTAGCAAACGGCCGCCGCCGCTCCCGGAACCGCCAACGCATATGCGGTCGTGCGGGGAGCGGCCGGCGGCCATCGGGGTAAACCTGGGGAACCCGCGGTTAGCGGACGAACAACTGGGTTGCCGCGTGGTTGGCGAGCGAGAGCAGCGGCTCGGGCACGATACCGAAGACCACCGAGGACAGCGCGCCAATGGTCACCGCCGCCCCGGTGAAGACCGACGGCACCGCCACCACGGGGCCGTCGGGCACCGGGTCGCTGAAGAACATCAGCACGATCACGCGGACGTAGAAGAACCCGGCGATCGCCGAGGCCACGACACCCACAATGACCAGCGGTGTCGCGCCGCCGGCGATGGCGGCCTGGAACACGGCGAACTTTCCGGTGAACCCGGACGTCAGCGGGATGCCGGCGAACGTGAGCAGGAACAGCGCGAAGACGCCGGCGACGATTGGCGAGCGCTTGCCGAGCCCGGCCCAGCGCGACAGGTGGTCCGCCTCGCCGCCGGAGTCACGCACGAGCGTGATCACCGCGAACGCGCCGACCGTGCTCAGGCCGTAGGTCGCCAGGTAGAACAGCGACGCTGACAGGCCCTGCACGGACGATGAGACCACCGCGGTCAGGATGAACCCTGCGTGGGCGATGGAGGAGTAGGCGAGCATCCGCTTGACATCGGTCTGCGTGATGGCGATCACGGCGCCGACGACCATCGTGAGGATCGCCACGACCCACAGCGCCGGCCGCCAGTCCCAGGTCAGCGTGCCGAAGGCCACGTAGAACACCCGCAGCAGCGCGCCGAAGGCCGACACCACGGTGCAGGACGCCATCAGCGCGGTGATCGGGGTCGGCGCACCCTGGTAGACGTCGGGCTTCCAGCTGTGGAACGGCACGGCGCCGATCTTGAACAGCAGGCCGACCCCGGTCAGCGCGATGCCGGCGAACAGCAGGGTGTCCGACCCGGTGCCCGCCGACGCCTCGGACGCGATCGAGGCCAGCGACACCGAACCCGAGTACCCGTAGAGCATCGCGATGCCGAACAGGAAGAACGCCGAGGAGAACGCACCGAGGAGGAAGTACTTCATGGCCGCCTCGTGCGACAGCAGGCGGCGGCGCCGGGCGAGCCCGCACAGCAGGTACAGCGGCAGCAACAGCGTCTCAAGCGCCACGAACATCGTCAGCAGGTCGTTCGCGGCGGGGAAGAGCATCATGCCACCGACGGCGAACAGCGTCAGCGGGTAGATCTCGGTGTGCACCAGGCCGGCGATCAGCCCGGCCCGCTCCTCGGACGACCCGGGAACCGCGGCCGCCTGCCCGGCGAACGAGGACACGTCATGCGAGGCGTCGGCGATCAGCAGCACGGAGACCGCGGCGAGCACCAGGATCGTCCCCTGGATGAACAGGGTGGGCCTGTCGACGGCCACCGCGCCCATCGCCGCCACGTGCCCCGCGCTGCCCTTCGCGAAGATCGTCGAGGACGCGGCGATCACGCAGGTCCAGACGAACGCCGCCACGAGGGCGCCGAAGGTCACCAGCAGGTGGACGGCACGGCGCAGGGCCCGGGGCACGAAGGCCTCAACGAGCACGCCGATGACAGCGGCGGCGAAGACCACCAGCATCGGCGCGAGCTGGCTGTACTCGATGCTCGGTGCCGGGATCGCCCCCGGCACGGCGGCCGTAGCAGCAGCAAGCAGAGTCACGGCTGTGTTCCATTCTGGGCGGCTGCGGGATGAGCGGGCACCGGGTCAGTCGAGCCCACCTGGGACATTGTGGCCTTGACGGCCGGGTTGATCACGTCGAGCACCGGCTTGGGGTACACGCCCATGGCGATGATCAAGAAGACCAGCGGGACGACCGCGAGCAGTTCCCTGACCCGCAAGTCGGGCATCGAGGCGACCGATTCGGCGGTGGGCCCGGTCATCGTCCGCTGGTACATCCACAGGATGTAGATCGCCGCGAGGATGATTCCCGCCACCGCGAACGAGCCCGCGACCTTGTACCGGGAGAACGTGCCGACGAGCACGAGGAACTCCGACACGAAGGTGGACAGGCCCGGCAGCGAAAGGCCGGCGAGGCCGGAGATCAGGAAGAGCCCGGCGAGCACCGGGGCCACCTTCTGCACGCCGCCGTAGTCGGCGATGCGGTCCGAGCCGCGGCGGGCGATCAGGAACCCGGCGAGCAGCAGCAGCGCGCCGGTGGCGAACCCGTGGTTGACCATGTAAAGAGTCGCACCGGACTGGCCCTCCGAGGTGAGGGCGAAGATGCCGAGCACGATCAAGCCGAAGTGCGAGATCGAGGTGTACCCGATCAGCCGCTTCATCGAGGCCTGCCCGATCGCCACGACGGCACCGTAGAGGATCGAGATCACCGCCAGGACCAGGATCAGCGGCGTGAAGTAGTGGAACCCGGCAGGGAACAACTCCAGGCAGTACCTGATCATGCCGAACGTGCCGACCTTGTCCATCACGCCGAGCATCAGCACCGCGGCGCCTGGCTGGGCGGACGCCGTGGCGTCCGGCAGCCAGGTGTGGAAGGGCCACAGCGGTGCCTTGATCGCGAAGGCGATGAAGAACCCGAGGAACAGCCACTTCTGCACCGTCGGCGACAGGGCAAGGTGCTCAAGCGTGTAGAAGATGAACGTCCCGTGGTGCCCGGTCGCGGCCGACTGCCCCGCGTACACGTACAGCGCGATCACCGCGACCAGCATGAGCAGGCCGCCGAGCAGGTTGTAGAGCAGGAACTTGACCGCCGCGTACTGCCGGGGCCCGACGCCGAACGACCCGATCAGGAAGTACATCGGGACCAGCATGGCCTCGAACAACACGTAGAAGAGGAAGACGTCGGTGGCCGCGAAGGCCCCGATCACCATCGTGTCAAGGACCAGCATCAGCGCGAAGTACGTCTTGGGCGACTTCGAGACGTTCTCCGCGTCGTGCCAGGAGGCCAGCACCACCACGGGCATCAGCACCACGGTCATGCCGATGAGCACCAGCCCGATCCCGTCGACGCCGAGCGCGTAGTGCACGCCGAACTGCGCGATCCAGGAGTACTCCTCGGTGAACTGGAACGTCGGTCCCGAGGTGTTGAACCGGGTAGCCATGACGATCACCCAGACCAGGTCCGCCAGCGCGAACAGCAGCGTGGTCATCTTGGCCAGGCGGACCGGCAGGAGAGCCACCACGATCGCGCCGAGCAGCGGGATAGCGCCGGCGATCGTCAGCCAGGGCGTCCCGACGTTCGCCACTGCCGCAACAGTGTTCATTTAGAGCCTCACCACCAGTAGGCCGGCCACGAGCAGCACGGCGCCGATGAGCATGGACAGCGCGTAAGTGCGCACGAACCCGGTCTGAACCCTGCGCAGCCGTCCCGACGTCCCGCCGATGGTCGCGGCCAGCCCGTTCACCAGGCCGTCCACGCCTCGGCTGTCGAAAAAAACCGAAAGCCGGGTGAGCCACTGTCCCGGCCGCATCAGCACGGACTCGTTGAACGCGTCGCCGTACAGGTCCGCCCGCGCGGCGCGGGTGAAAACCGATCCACGCGGCGCGACGGCCGGCACCGGCACCCGCCCGTACATCGTCCAGGCCAGCCCGACAGCGAGAACAACCAGCACCAGCGCGATGCCTCCAGGCCAGCTCCAGATCCCCTTCACCGAGGGCACCGCCCCGACTACCGGAGCGAGGAAGTCCGCCAGCCGGTAGTTGACGATCAGGAGCCCGCCGGCAGCGATGGAGCCGATCGCGAGGATGATCATCGGCCACGTCATCACGGCCGGCGACTCGTGCGGGTGAGGAACGTGCGGCTCCGTGCCCGCGGGGTGCGCCCCGGCCCCTCCCAGCACGCCGTTCTGCTCCCAGCGCTTCGGGCCGAAGTAGGTCATGAGCATCATCCGTGTCATGTAGAACGCCGTGACGCCGGCGCCGATGATCGCGGCACCGCCAAGCAGCCACCCAGAGGCCCCGCCCGAGTCCCACGCCGCGTCGATGATCGGATCCTTGGTGAAGAAGCCGGAGAACGGCGGGATGCCGATGATAGCGAGGTAGGCGAAGCTGAACGTGACGAACGTGATCGGCATGAAGCGCCGCAGGCCGCCGTAGCGGCGCATGTTCACCTCGTCGTCCATGCCGTGCATCACCGAGCCCGCGCCGAGGAACAGCCCGGCCTTGAAGAACCCGTGCGCGAGCAGGTGCGCGATCGCGAACGCGTAGCCGGCGGGTCCAAGCCCGGCCCCGAGCATCATGTAGCCGATCTGCGACATCGTGGACCCGGCTAGGGACTTCTTGATGTCGTCCTTGCCGCACGCGATGATCGCGCCGAATAGCAGCGTGACCGCGCCGACGATCGCCACCGCCATCCGCGCGTCCGCCGACTGCGCCAGGATCGGGTTGGACCGCACCATCAGGTACACCCCAGCGGTGACCATGGTCGCGGCGTGGATGAGCGCCGACACCGGGGTCGGGCCCTCCATCGCGTCAAGCAGCCAGGACTGGAGCGGCAACTGCGCGGACTTGCCGCACGCGCCGAGGAGCAGCAGCAGTCCGAGCGCGAGCGCGACGCCGGACCCGCCCGACTTGGCGGACGCGAACACGCCGGTGAAGTTGAACGTGCCGAACTCCGCGAACATCAGCATGATCGCCACCGTCAGGCCGGCGTCACCGACGCGGTTGGCGATGAACGCCTTCTTAGCCGCGACTGCCGCGCTCGGCTTGAACTGCCAGAACCCGATGAGCAGGTAGGACGCGAGACCGACGCCCTCCCATCCGGCGTACAGGCCGAGGTAGTTGTCCGAGATGACCAGCAGCAGCATCGCCGCGATAAACAGGTTCAGATAGGCGAAGAAACGCCGGCGCTCTGGGTCGTGGGCCATGTAGCCGATCGAGTAAATGTGGATCAGCGAGCCGACCCCGGTGATCAGCAGCACGAAGCAGATGGACAGCGGGTCGAGCAGGATCCCGATGTTCGCCTGGAACCCGTTGACCGGGATCCAGGAGTACACGTGCAGGTCCCCGCTGCGGTCCGAGTAGCCAAGCATCGTGAAGAAGGCGACCAGGCCATAAACAAAGGAGGCCACCGACATCAGGCAGCCGAGAAGGTGTCCCCACCTATTGGTGTACTTGCCGCCGAGCAGCAGGACCGCCGCGCCGAAGAGCGGGAACGCGAGCAGCAGCCACGAGGCATGGACCACCCCGGACGCGCTGAACGTCATCATCGCGAAAAATCCCCTCAGTACTTGAGCAGGTTCGCGTCGTCAACCGACGCGGACTTGCGGGCGCGGTAGATGGCCATCAGGATGGCGAGCCCGACGACCACCTCAGCGGCGGCGACAACCATCACGAAGAAGGCCACCACCTGCCCGTCCAGGTTTCCGTGCAGCCGGGCGAACGAGACGAACGCCAGGTTGCAAGCGTTCAGCATGAGCTCGACGGACATGAAGATCAGGATCGCGTTGCGCCTGACGAGCACGCCGACCGCGCCGATGACGAACAGGATGACCGCCAGGAACACGTACGCTGCCGGGCTCACTGCAGTACCTCCCGCTTGCCTGGCTGCGCTCCCCGCTCGCCTGGCTGTGTTGCCCGCTCGCCTATAAACCAAGGCTCGCTCAGGCCCAAAGGCTCGCTCGGGCCCCAAGGCTGGTTCAGAATCATGTCGCTTCCGCTGGTCGAAAGCTGCGGGTTTGTCACTGGGAGTCCCTCCCCCGCGCACCGGATTCGAGTTCCCGCTCTGATTCGATCCGCTGCTCCGCAGCGAGATCGGAAGCAACGTTGGCCTGCGGGTCGAGGCCGAGGTCCACGTCCCGCTGGGTGATAGCGGGGGATACAGAACGGTTGGTGGTGCTTCCGTCAGGCAGCATGGCCGGCATGTCGACGGCGTTGTGCAGCGCGTACACCCCCGGCGGCGGCTCGGGCGCGACCTGGCCGCTTTCGATCTTGCGGCGAGCCACGTCCCGCTGCCTCGGCTTGGGCGAGGTCCGCTCGCGGTGCGCCAGGACCATCGCCCCGAGCGCGGCGGTGATCAGCAGGGCACTGGTGACTTCGAACGGGAAGACATAGGTGGTGAAGATCAGCTGCGCGAGGCCGGTGAGGTTATCCGTGCTGTTCGCACTGGTCTGCGGGGCCGCGGTGCCGATCGCCGCGTGACCGATGCCGACGATCAGCAGCACCGCGAGGCCGATGCCGCCCAGGCCGGCCCACAGCCGCTGGCCCCTGATGGTCTCCTTCAGCGACTCCGCCGACGTGACGCCGATAAGCATCACCACGAAGAGGAACAGCATCAGCACCGCGCCGGTGTAGACGATGACCTGCACGAAGGCCAGGAAGGGTGCCCCCTGCATGGCGTACATGACCGCGAGGCAGAGCATCACGACCGCGAGCATGAGCGCACAGTGCACGGCCTGCCGGACGAGGATCATCGCGATGCCGGCGGAGACCGCGAGCACCGCGAGGATCCAGAAAAAGACCTTGCCGTATATCGGGTCCAGGTTGGTCCCGCCCGCGCCGGCGTTCGCGAGAACGTGGATCACTGCTCCGCCTCCTGGCCGCTATGGGTGACCTGCTCGCCACCGGGCCGTACCTCTTCTTGGCCGACCACGTGCTGGCGTGTGGCCGTGGCCTCCATCGCGGGCCCGCTGACCCCGCCGGGGCCGGACATCCCAGGCGCCCGTGCGGTGGCCACCACCCCGGCACCGCCGAGCCGGTAGTAGTCCTTCTCGTCCTTGCCGAGGCGCATCGGGTGCGGCGGGGCCTCCATGTTCTCGAGCAGCGGGACGAGCAGCTGCTCCTTGGTCCAGATCAGCTTTTCCCTGTCGTCGTCCGCGAGCTCGTACTCGTTCGTCATCGTGAGCGCCCTGGTGGGGCACGCCTCGATGCACAGTCCGCACAGGATGCAGCGCAGGTAGTTGATCTGGTAGACGTGCCCGTACCGCTCGCCGGGTGAGAAGCGCTCCTCGGACGTGTTGTCCCTGCCCTCGACGTAGATCGCGTCAGCGGGACAGGCCCAGGCGCACAGCTCGCAGCCGATGCACTTCTCCAGGCCGTCGGGCCAGCGGTTAAGCTGGTGGTGACCGTGGAACCGGGGCGCGGTGGGCCGCTTATCCTCCGGGTACATCACGGTGTCGACCTTCCTGAACATCTCACGGAAGGTGACCCCGAACCCCTTGACGGGGTTGAGGAAGTCAAACACCGGTGACCTCCTTAGTCGCGCCATCGCCGGATGCCGTCGCGGGCACTGTCCCGGCCAGCGCCGTGCCGCCGAGCTCAAGGCCGTGGTAGTGCGGCAGGTCGAGCGGCGGCACCGGGAACCTCGGCACCGGCTTCTCGATCTTGACCAGCTCGCCGTCCTCGTCGTAGTCGTACTCGTCCTCGTCCTCGGCGGGCTTGTCGGGGGCCAGCCGGGCGAGGTACTTCTGGTAGCCGTTGTCGTAGTACCCGACCATCAGGACGATGAGGACTAGGACCACGCCCGCGACCGCGTCCACGACGGGATCGTGCCAGCTGCGGTCGTGGAGCTGCAGCGCTGTGGCAACTATCAGCAGCCAGATGATGGAGACCGGGATGAGGATCTTCCACCCGAGGGCCATCAGCTGGTCGTACCGGGTGCGGGGCAGCGTGCCACGCAGCCAGACGTAGCCGAACAGCAGCGCGAAGACCTTGATCAGGAACCAGAGCACGCACACCCAGGGGTTGAACACCCAGCTCCCCAAGAGGGTGAGCGGCGGGAAGGGCCGCCAGCCGCCGAGGAACAGCGTGGTGGCGAGCGCGGAGACCGTGGTCATGTTGATGTACTCGGCGAGGAAGAACATGGCGAACTTCATCGAGGAGTACTCGGTCATGTGGCCGGCGACGATCTCGCCTTCGCCCTCGGGGAGGTCGAACGGGATCCGGTTGGTCTCGCCGACCATCGTGACCAGGTAGATGAGGAATGACGGCAACAGCACCCAGGCGTACCAGAAGTGCGACTGGGCGTTGACGATCCCGGTGGTGGACAGTGACCCGGCGTTGAGGAAGACCGCGACGAACGACAGGCCCATCGCGATCTCGTAGCTGATCACCTGGGCGGTCGAGCGGAGCGCGCCGAGGATCGAGTACGGCCCGCGCGAGGCCCAGCCGGCGAGCACGATGCCGTAGACGCCGATCGAGCTCATGGCAAGCACGAGGAGTACCGCGACCGGGAGGTCGTCGACCTGCAGTGGGGTCCAGTGGTGGAAGATCGACGCCTCCGGGCCCCACGGGATGATCGCGAAGGCGACAAACGACGTCGAGGCCGCGATGATCGGGGCGATGAAGAACACCAGCTTGTCCACATTGGTGGGGACGATGTCTTCCTTCAGCGGCAGCTTCAGCGCGTCGGCGATCGGCTGCAGGAGACCCCAGGGCCCGGCCCGGTTGGGGCCCGGCCTGTTCTGCATCCTGCCGATCACTCGCCGCTCGAACCAGATCATGAAGATGGTGGTGAGCAGCAGGAACACGAAGACAATCGCGACCTTGAGCAGCACCATCCACCAGATGAGCTGGTTAAAGTCGCTCAGCGTCGAGTCCACCGCGAGCACGTGGGGCATTTTTACTCGGCCCTCCTCAGGGTCACCCTGCTCCCGTTGCCTGCGCCGAGGTCCGCACGGACCGCGACGCCGGAGCTGTTGGTGGGCAGCCACACCACGCCGTCGGCCATGTCGGTGACGTCGAGCGGGACGGTCACCGAACCTGCCGTGGTCGCCACGGTCACCTTGTCGCCGTCGGCGACGCCTGCGGCGGCCGCAGTGGCGGCGGAGACCCGCGCCACGACGGGTCGGGCGGTGCCAGCCAGGTACGGCTCGCCGTCCTGCAGCCGGCCCGCGTCGATGAGCTGTGCCCAGGTGGCCAGCCGCACGCCGATGCCAGCCCGGGTGGACACAGTGCCGTTGCCGTCTGGGGACACCTCAGACCCCGATGGGCCGGAACCCCCCGCGAGCGCGCCTATGGTGGTCACCGACGGGGCCGACAGCACCGCCGGCGCGGCCGGGCGGGCGCCCCGCCACGTGCCGAGAGCGGCGAGCTCGAGGCGCGCGGCGGCCGCGTCAGGCAGCCCTAGGTGCACGTCCATCTCGTCGGCGATCGCGCCGAGCACGTACAGGTCGGTGCGGATACCGGGCACACTGAGCGCCGGGGCGAACGTGCCGCCCCGTCCTTCCCAGTTCACGAACGTCCCGGCCTTCTCCGCGACCGCGGCAACCGGGAAGACCACGTCGGCGCGGTCGGTGACCGCGCTGGACCGCAGCTCGAGGGAGACGATGAACGGCGTCCGGTCAAGCGCGCCCAGCGCGCCTGCCGGGTCCGGCAGGTCCGCCGGGTCCACGCCTGCGATGACCAGCGCGCCGAGTTCGCCGTTCGCCGCGGCCGCGAGCAGGGCCGAGGTGGAGCGGCCCGGCGTCGCGGGCAGCGCGGCCTTGTTCCAGGCCAGCGCCACTTCGGAGCGGGCCTTCGGGTCGCCGACCCAGCGGCCGACCGGCAGCAGGCCGGGCATCGCGCCCGCTTCGATGGCACCGCGCTCCCCGGCGCGCCGCGGAATCCAGGCCAGCCTCGCGCCGCTGGCGTCCGCGAGCCGTGCGGCCGCGGCGAGCGCGCCGGGTACCTCGGCGAGCCGCTCGCCGACGAGGATTACCGCGCCCGGCTTGGCCAGCAGGTCGGCGGCCCGCGCGATAGCGGCGTCGCTGCCGCCGCCGGCCGCGAGCGCGGTCAGCGTGGCCGGCTCGCCGCCTGGCACGGTCGGCAGCAGCGTGCCGAAGACCTTCTCCAGGCCCGGCGTGGCGAGCGCGGCGACGGAGAACACCGCGAGCTTGCTCTTGCGGGCCGCCTTACGCAGCCGCAGGAACACGATCGGGGACTCGTCCTCGGGCTCGAACCCGGCGAGCAGCACCACGGGCGCCGCCTCAAGGTCGGCGTAGCTGACCTCGATGTGGCGGCCGGCGACCCGGGCGGCGAGGAACTGCTCCTCCTCTGCCGAGTGCGGCCTGGCGCGCATGTCGATGTCATTGGTGTTCAGCGCGAGCCGGGTGAACTTGGCGTAGGCGTAGGCGTCCTCAAGCGTCAGCCGGCCGCCGGTCAGCACTCCGACACCGGACGGGCCCTCGGCCGCGTCACTGTCCCTGGCGGCGGCGAGGCCGGCCGCGGCGGTCGCGAAGGCGTGCTGCCAGGACGCCGGCCGGAGCACGCCGTCCGCGCCGCGGACGAGCGGCGTCGTCAGCCGGTCGGACTGGGTGGCGTAGGCGAAGGCCCACCGGCCCTTGTCGCAGTTCCACTCCTCGTTGACGAGGGGCTCGTCGCCGGCGAGGCGGCGCAGCACCTGGCGGCGCCGGGTGTCGGTGCGCTGGTGGCACCCGGACGCGCAGTGCTCGCAGATGCTCGGCGTGGACACCAGGTCGAACGGGCGCGACTTGAAGCGGTACTGCGCGCCGGTGAGGGCCCCGACCGGGCAGACCTGCACGGTGTTGCCGGAGAAGTAGGAGTTGAACGGCTTGCCGGTCGCGGTCCCGATGTACTGGTCCGGCCCCCGCTCAAGGAACTCGATGAAGCCGTCGCCGGCGATCTCCTCCGAGGTCCGCACGCAGCGGGTGCAAGAGATGCACCGTTCCCTGTCGAGGAGCACCTCGGTCGAGATCGCCACCGGCTTCTCGAACTCCCGCTTGTCCTCGCGGAACCGGGACTCGCCCTGCCCGTTGGCCATGGCCTGGTTCTGCAGCGGGCACTCGCCGCCCTTGTCGCACATCGGGCAGTCGAGCGGGTGGTTGACGAGCAGCAGTTCCATCACCCCGCGCTGCGCCTTCTCGGCGACGGCGGAGGTGTACTGGGTCTTGACCACCATGCCATCGGTGCAGACGGTGGTGCAGGATGCCAGGGGCTTGCGCTGGCCCTCGATGTCCACCAGGCACTGCCGGCAGGCGCCGATCGGGTCGAGCAGCGGGTGATCGCAGAACCTCGGGATGGTGATGCCGATCATCTCGGCGGCCCGGATCACCAGCGTGCCCCGGGGCACGGTGATCTGGTAGCCGTCGATGGTGACGGTCACCGTGTCTGTATGCAATATCGTCATCGGGTTACACCGCCCACACGGTCGAAGCGGCCGGGTCGAACGGGCAGCCGCCTTGCTTCTGGTGCTGGATGATCTCGTCGCGGAAGTACTTGAGAGCCGAGGTGATCGGCACCGGCACGGCGTCGCCGAGGGCACAGAACGAGCGGCCCATGATGTTGTCGCTCACGTCGAGGATCGTCTCCAGGTCCTCTTCGGTGCCCTTGCCGTTCTCCAGCCGCTCGAGCGTCCGCACCATCCAGTACGAGCCCTCGCGGCACGGCGTGCACTTGCCACACGACTCGTGCTGGTAGAACTCCGTCCAGCGGAGCGCGGCCCGCAGCACGCAGGTGGTGTCGTCGAAGATCTGCAGCGCGCGGGTGCCGAGCATCGACCCGGCGGCGCCCACACTCTCGTAGTCAAGCGGGACGTCCAGGTGCTCATGGGTGAGCAGCGAGGTCGACGAGCCGCCAGGCGTCCAGAACTTGAGCGGGTGGTCCGGCCGGAGCATGCCGCCGGCCAGGTCGATCAGCTCCCGCAGCGTGATGCCGAGCGGCGCCTCGAACTGCCCCGGGTGCTTCACGTGACCCGAGAGCGAGAAGATGCCGTATCCGTTGGACTTCGCCGTGCCGAGATCGGCGAACCAGTCGGCGCCGTTGCCGATGATCGACGGCACACTGGAGATCGACTCGACGTTGTTGATGACGGTCGGGCTGGCGTACAGGCCCTCTACCGCGGGGAACGGCGGCCTGTTCCTCGGCAGGCCGCGGTAGCCCTCCAGGGACGTCAGCAGCGCCGTCTCCTCGCCGCAGATGTAGGCGCCCGCCCCGGCGTGCACCACGATCTTGAGGTCGAAGCCGCTGCCGAGGATGTCCTTGCCGAGGTAGCCCGCCTCGTACGCTTCGGCGACCGCGAGCTGCAGTCGCCTGATGACGTGCAGGACCTCGCCGCGGACGTAGATGAACGCGTGGCTCGCGCGTATCGCGAAGCAGGTGATGATGATGCCCTCGATGAGCACGTGCGGGTTGGCCATCATCAGCGGGACGTCCTTGCACGTGCCCGGCTCGGACTCGTCGGCGTTGACCGTCAGGTAGTGCGGCTTGCCGTCGTTCTGCGGGATGAAGGACCACTTCATGCCCGTCGGGAAGCCCGCGCCCCCTCGGCCGCGGAGCACGGAGTCCTTCACCGCGGAGATCACGTCGTCCGGGTGCATCGCGAGGGCCTTGGGCAGCGCCCGGTAGCCGCCCGTCCGGCTATAGCCGGCCAGCGTGAACGAGTCCGGCTGGTCCCAGTTCGCGGTGAGGACCGGGGTGAGGGTATCGGTCATGGCTGTGCCTCCCTGGGGGACACGGAGTTTCCTTGGCGCGCCCCAGGCCCCGATGGCTCGGAACCCTCCGGAGAGGGAGCCTTCCATCCGTGTTCCTTGGCCAGCTTCAGCCCGACCAGGCTGGCCGGTCCCGCCGACGGGCCTTCGGCGGCCTGGCCGTCGCCGAATCCGGCGAGGATCCGGCTGGCCTGCTTCCAGGTGCACAGCCGGTTCGGGCCACGGGTCGGCCGCACGTTCTCGCCGGCCCGCAGGTCGTCGACCAGCTTCTTCGCCGACTGCGGCGTCTGGTTGTCGAAGAACTCCCAGTTGACCATCACCACGGGGGCGTAGTCGCAGGCCGCGTTGCACTCAAGGCGCTCGATGGCGACCTTGCCGTCCGGGGACTTGATGTCGTGATGCCTGTCCCCGTTGGGGTCCCCGCCCAGGTGCTCGGCGAGCTCGGCGTAGATCTGGTCGCCGCCCATGATCGCGCAGGTCGTGTTGATGCAGACCCCGACCTGGTACTCGGCCGCCGGCTCGTGCTTGAACATCGTGTAGAAGGTCGCCACGCCGCGCACCTCGGTCTCGGTGATCCCGAGCACCTCGGCGCAGAACGCCATCCCCTCGTCGGAGACGTAGCCCTCCTCCGCCTGCACCAGGTACAGGAGCGGCAGCACCGCGGACCGCGCCCGCGGATACCTTCCGGTGATCTCCTCGGCGTCCGCCTTCAGCCGGGTCAGCGTTTCCTCACTGAACGGCATTACCTGTCAACGCCTCCAATCACCGGGTCGATCGACGCGATCGCCGGGATCACGTCCGCGAGGTTGCCGCCTTCGCACATCAGGGAGACGGCCTGCAAGTGGTGGAACGAGGGGTCACGCAGGTGCGCCCGGTACGGCCTGGTGCCGCCGTCGCTGACAACGTGGCAGCCGAGCTCGCCCTTGGGCGACTCGATCGGCACGTAGGCCTGGCCCGCCGGCACCCGGAAGCCCTCGGTCACCAGCTTGAAGTGATGGATGAGCGCCTCCATGGACTGGCCCATGATGTGCGCGATGTGCTCGGGAGACGGGCCCATACCGTCCGGGCCGAGCGACAGCCTGGCGGGCCAGCCGATCTTCGCGTCCTGGATCATCCATGGGTCGTTCGGCACGCTCGCGCGGTCCGCCAGCCGGTCCAGGCACTGCTCGATGATGCGCATCGACTGCTCCATCTCGGTCATCCGGATGAGGTAGCGGCCGTAGGCGTCACAGGTGTCGACGGTCGGGACGTCGAACTCGTAGGTCTCGTAGTCCAGGTACGGCTGCGATTTCCGCAGGTCCCAGGGCAGTCCGGTTGCGCGCAGTATCGGGCCGGTCACGCCGAGCGCCATGCACCCCTCAAGGTCGAGGTAGGCGATGCCGCGGGTGCGTGCGAGGAATACCGGGTTGGCATCGATCAGCGTGCGCAGGTCATGTATCCATCTCGGCGCCTTGCGCAGGAAGTCGCGGAGAGCCTCGATCCCGCCCGCCGGCAGGTCCTGCGCGACGCCCCCGGGACGGATGAACGCGTGGTTCATCCGCAGCCCAGTAATCAGCTCGAACAGGTCAAGGACGTTCTCCCGCATCCGGACGCCCTGGAGGAAGATCGTCGTCGCTCCGAGCTCAAGTCCGAACGGGCCGATCCCGCCCAAGTGCGAGGCGATCCGGTTCAGCTCAAGCAGGAGCACCCGGATCAGCTTGGCCCGCTCGGGCAGCTTGTCCTCGATGCCGAGCAGCCGCTCGACAGAGAGGCAGAACGCCGTCTCGTTGAATATCGGCGTCAGGTAGTCGGCCCGGGTGACGAACGTGGTGCCCTGGGTCCAGGTGCGGTACTCCAGGTTCTTCTCGATGCCGGTGTGCAGGTAGCCGATCGACGCGCGGACGTCGGTGACGGTCTCGCCTTCCAGCGTCAGGACCAGCCGGAGCACGCCGTGCGTGGACGGGTGCTGCGGGCCCATGTTGACGACGATCTGCTCGTTCTCGCCGCGGTCCTCATCACCGGTGACGATTTCGTCCCAGTCACCGCCGGCCACGTTGTAGACGCGGCCCTCCGTCGCCTCCGCATCGGCGTCTGACGCGCCCGCAGTCGCATGCGTGGTCCCGCTCATAATGAGTACGACCTGCCTGCCGGCACGCCTAGGGGGACGACCCCCTGGACGAATACTCTAATTTTGCCCGTTCCCGGGGAGTAGATCCTTCGGCGAGGTGCAAAATTAGAGCATTCGAACCCCCGCTGCGGGGCGCCGCCCCGCAGACTCATGCGTGGCTCTGCCATCACGAGTAAGACCTTCTCTCGTCTGGTGGCGGCACCTTGGTGCCGCGGTACTCGACCGGGATGCCGCCGAGCGGGTAGTCCTTGCGCCCCGGGTGGCCCAGCCAGTCGTCGGGCATCTCGATCCTGGTGAGCGCCGGGTGCCCGTCGAAGATGATCCCGAAGAAGTCCCAGGTCTCCCGCTCGTGCCAGTTGGCCGCCGGGTACACGCTGGTCACCGACGGGACATGCGGGTCAGCGTCGGGCGCGCTCACCTCAAGACGGAGCCGCCGGTTGTGCGTGATCGACGCCAGGTGGTACACGGCGTGCAGTTCGCGGCCGACTTCTTTCGGGTAGTGCACCCCGGACACGCCGGAGAAGATCTCGAAGCGCAGTGCCGGGTCGTGCAGCAGCTTGTCGGCCACCGCGGCCAGGTGCTCGCGGCGCACGTGGAAGGTGAGCTCGCCACGGTCAACGACGACCCGCTCGATCGCCTCTTCGAAGCCGCTCCCGTCGGCCGTGAGCGCGGCGCCGAGCGACTGGGCCAGCGCGTCGAAGTAGCCGCCGTAGGGCGGCTCTGAGGCGATGGGCGGCGGCCGGTGCACCTGCAGGCTGCCGTACCCGGAGGTGTCGGGGGTGCCCTGCACGCCGAACATGCCGGTCCGGACCACCGGGGCCGCGAGGCGCTCCTCGCCCCGTCTGGCTGGCAGGTTGCCGTTCTCCTCGACAGGCGGCTCCCCGCCGGAAGAGGGGGGTGTCGTCAAAGCTCGCTCCCAAGGTCATTGATTCCGGCGCTGACGTGCAGCGGGAGCATGTTCAGCCGGGCGTCCTCAAGCTCGGTGATCTCCTCGTCGCGGTCGGGGCCGAGCTTCATGTTCAGGATCTTGTCGTGCAGCTTGAAGATCGCGTCCATCAGCATCTCCGGCCGCGGCGGGCAGCCGGGCAGGTAGATGTCCACCGGCACGATGTGATCGACGCCCTGCACGATCGCGTAGTTGTTGAACATGCCGCCGCTCGACGCGCAGACGCCCATCGAGATCACCCACTTGGGATCGGGCATCTGGTCGTAGATCTGCCGCAGCACCGGCGCCATCTTCTGGCTGACCCGCCCGGCGACGATCATCAGGTCGGCCTCGCGGGGGGTTGAACCCGTCTTTTCCATGCCGAACCTGGCCAGGTCGTGCCGCGGGCCGCCGGTCATCATCAGCTCGATCGCGCAGCACGCCAGGCCGAACGTGGCCGGCCAAACCGAGCGGGCACGCGCCCACCCGGCTACCTTCTCCACCGAGGTCAGCAGGACGCCGCTCGGCAGCTTCTCTTCGATGCCCATCGCTAGTCCCATTCCAGGCCGCCGCGCCGCCAGACATAGGCGTACGCGATAAGCACGGTGATCACGAAGGTGACCATCTCGACAAGGCCGAACGTGCCGAGCTTGTCGAAGGTCACCGCCCAGGGGTAGAGGAAGACGATCTCGATGTCGAAGACGATGAACAACATCGCGGTCAGGTAGTACTTGACCGGGATTTTGCCACCGCCAAAGGGAATCGGGGTTGGCTCGATGCCGCACTCGTACGCGTCGAGCTTGGCCTTGTTCCAGCGCTTGGGCCCCATCTTGGTTCCCGCGACGACTGAGAACGTGGCGAAGCCGGCGGCAAGGATCATGAGGACCAGGATCGGTATGTACACCTTCAACGGGAATCCGCCCCCTTCCTGCGGTCATTCATCCTAGGCACCGGGTTACCTGGAGGCCGGTGCGAGTCGGGTCATGGCGCTGATGATGCGGTCGCTGGCGTCGCCGTCCCTCGGGTCGGTCAGGTTGGCCAGCAGTTTCAGGGCGAACCGCATCAGCTGCGGGTGGTGCATGCCCCGGCTTGTCGCGTAGCGCATGAGCTTGGGCCTGCCGATGAGCTCGACGAAGATCCGGCCGAGCGTGTAGTAGCGGCCGTAGGCGGCCTGCAGTTCGTCGGGGTAGGAGCGCAGTACCCGCTCGGTCTCGGCGCGCGTCGGCCGCGCGAGGGCCTGGGCGACCACGCGGGCCAGGATCTCGCCCGACTCCATCGCGTAGGGGATGCCCTCGCCGTTGAACGGGTTCACCATGCCGGCGGCGTCGCCGGCGAGCAGTAGGCCCCTGAAATAGTGTGGCGTGCGGTTGAACCCCATCGGCAGCGCGGCGCCGCGCACCGGCTCGGTGCGGTTCTCCTCGACGTAGCCCCACTCTTCTGGCATCGACTTGAGCCAGCGCTTGAGCAGCTCGCGGTAGTCGGTCTTGCCGAACGCCTCGGAGGTGTTCAGGAGGCCGAGGCCGACGTTGGACGTGCCGTCGCCCATGCCGAAGATCCAGCCGTAGCCCGGCAGCAGGCGGTCACCGTCCCACAGGTCGAGCCATGACTCCAGGTAGTCGTCCTTGTGCCGGGGCGACGTGTAGTAGGTGCGGACCGCGACGCCCATCGGCCGGTCGTCCCGCTTGCGCAGGCCCATCGCGATCGACAGGCGCGAGGAGTTTCCGTCCGCCGCGACGACCACGCGAGCGTGGTAGCTCTGGGTGGAACCACGGCTTCGTTCGGCGTTATCGGATCTTGACCTTGACTTTGACTTCTCTTCACTTTCAGTCGTCGTCTCGACGCCCACGATCCGGCCGCCCGAGTCGAGCACAGGGCCGGTGACCGTAGTTCCCTCAAGCAGCTTCGCGCCCGCGGCCTGGGCGCGGCGGGCCAGCTGCTCGTCCAGGGAAGCGCGGGTGCGCACCAGGCCGTAGCCGGGCCAGCTGCTCAGCTCCGGCCAGTCAAGCTCAAGGCGCATGCCGCCGCCGATGACCCGCAGGCCCTTGTTGGGAAGCCATCCTGCTTCCTCGCTGACGTCCACGCCCATCGCGACGAGGGACTTCACCGCGCGGGGGGTCAGTCCGTCGCCGCACACCTTGTCCCTCGGGAACCGGGATTTCTCGATCAGCAGCACGTTGAGACCAGCCTGCGCCATGTAGTACGCGGCGGTGGAACCCGATGGGCCGGCGCCGACCACGATCACGTCAGCGTCGTCGTCCCGGTGGTCTATCACGTGCTTTGTCACTTGGTGTAATCCTGGTTTTCTTGTGAACGGCTTCACAAAATCTTTGCCAATAGTTTAATCCTCGCCCCGTTCGGGGCATTGGTCGCCCCTACCCTAGCGCCCCTTGATCAGAGCTTTACTAGAGGTTCCGGGCAACGTGCACCGCCACGATGCCGAGGGTGAGGTCGCGCCATCGGACTGACGACCAGCCGGCCACCCGGATCACGTCGGCGAGCTCCCGCTGCGCAGGCCAGTCGTTGATCGACTCGGCGAGGTACTCGTAGGCCACGGGGTTGCGCGCTGCGCGCCGGGCGATCGCTGGCAGGACGCCAGTCAGGTAACGCCTGTAAAGCATATCCAGGGGCGTGATCGTGATCTCACTAAACTCGCACACCACCAGCCGGCCGCCGGGACGCGTCACGCGGCGCATCTCCTCCAGCGCTTCCCGCGTGCCGTGCACGTTGCGCAGGCCGAACGAGATCGTGACCGCGTCGAACGCGCCGTCCTTGAAGGGAAGGCGCAGCGCGTCGCCCGCGGCAAAGGCGACGCGGCCCCTGGTCTTGGTCTGGAAGGGGTCGCTCTTGGCCTGCCTGGCCTGGCCGGCCTGAAGCATGCCAAGCGAGAAGTCGCAGGCCACGACCTCAGCACCGGTCTCCGCGAACGTTTCAGAGGAGGTCCCGGTGCCCGCGGCGAGGTCGAGCACGCGGTCGCCGGGGCCCGCCTGGAGGATGCGTTGGACCCGGCGGCGCCACAGGCGGACCTGGCCCATCGACAAGATGTCGTTCATCAGGTCGTAGCGGCCGGCCAGGGCGTCGAACATCGCCGCCACTTCCGCCGGCTTCTTTTCGAGGTCAGCGCGAGTCATGAGCCTACGCTATAGCAGGTCCGGCTGCTCCCACTCGCCGCCGAGCACGTGCTCGGCAAGGAACGCGTGGACTGTCTGGTACCAGGCCATGATGTTGCCTGGCTTGAGTATCCAGTGGTTCTCATCCGGGAAGTACAGGAACTTGGCTGTCTTGCCGTGCAGCATCAGGTCCGACCACAGCCGCAGCGCCTCGCCGAGCGGCACCCGGTAGTCGAGGTTGCCGTGGATCACCAGCATCGGCGTGGTGATGGCATCGATGTGCAGGTGCGGGGAGTTCTTCTCGTACTTGCCTGGATCGGCGAGCGGGTCACCGAACTCCCGCCGCCAGAAGTGCGGGCCGTCGGTGGTGCCGAACATCTGGTCAAGCGCCCAAAGCCCGGCATGGCTCACGATCGCCTTGAACCGGCCGGTGTGGCCGGCGATCCAGTTCGCCATGTAGCCGCCGTACGAGCCGCCCATCATGGCCGTCCTGGTCGCGTCGATGTCCGGCCGTGCTTCGACCGCGTCAGTGATGGCCGTCAGGTCCGCGAGCGTCCGCTCGCCCCACTCCGTGTACCCGCGAGCGATGAAGTCCAGGCCGTAGCCGGTGGACAGCGCCGGGTCGGGCAGCAGCACCGCGTAGCCGCGGGCGGCCATCAGCCACGGGTTCCACCGCCACTGCCAGCCGTTCCAGCTGGACATCGGCCCGCCGTGCACCCAGAGCAGCAGCGGCGCGGGACTGGTCTCGCCTGCGTCGTCGGGGAGGACCAGCCAGCCGCGGATGGGGTGGCCGTCCTCGGTTGTGGCGGTGACCTCAGTGACGCGGCCGGGTGTACGCGACACTGCACCGTCGCCGGGGCTGGCCAGGCGGGTGATAGTGCCGGTTTCCAGATCGATGCTGACAGGAGTCGGCGGCTGCGTGATCGCGTCGCGCAGCGCGTATAGCGCGGTGCCGTCAGGGGCGGCGCTGAGGTTGGTGTAGTGCGCGTCGTCGGTGGTTAGCTTGGTGACTTCCCCGGTCGTGGTGTCGACTTGGAAGACGGGGCGCCGGCCGCCGTCGTCGGCGGTGAAGTAGACGATTGCGCCGTTAGGATTCCACACCGGGCCGGCCGGCCAGCGGTCGAAGCCGGGGAGCAGGTCGGTGCCGCCGGGGAACAGTACCAGCGTGGTGTCGCCCGGCGAGTCCGGGGCGTCGTGTGCGGCACGCGAGCACACGATGCGGTTCCCGTCCGGCGCGAATTCCGGGTCGTAGTAGTCGAAGCCGGGTTCGTTTGCTGTGTCACCATCGCCGGAGATGCTAGTTCGCTGCCCGGTGGCGACGTCGATGCTGACCAGTTCGGAGTACGCCTGCACGCTGCCCCGCCAGTGCCACCAGCCGGTGGCGATGACGCTGCCGTCCGGGCTCAGCGCCGGTTCCTGTCCCTCCAGTGCGCGGCCCGCTTCGGGGGTCAGGTCCACGGGGGCGCTGGCTGCGCTGTCTGTGACCGCGAAGAGCCGCAGGTCGTCGGGGCCGAGATCGTGGTCCCAGTAGCGCACAGGTAGCGTCTCGTGCAGAATCGCCGTCACCCCGGCGTCCTTGCGCGCCTTGCGCCGCTGCTCGTCCTGTTCGGCGGCACCCGGCAGGGCTGACGCAGTCAGGACTATTGCGTTTGCGCCCGCCGCCGTTTCCACGCCTGTGATGCCGCCGGGCAGGGCGGCGACCGAGCGGGCCTCGCCGCCGCCGGGCGGCAGCAGCCAGAGCGCCGTTCCGCTCTCGTCGGCGTCCTGCTTGCCGTCCTTGCGTTCGGGGTCGGGGCGCTTGGAGGTGAACAGCAGCGCGCCGTCAGGCGAGAAGCACGGGCTGCCCTCGCCCTCCGCTGACCTAGTCAGCCTGGCCGGCGGGCCGCCGGCGGTGTCGATCCGCCAGATGCTCGTGACGTACTTATTCTTGTCCGCGCTCAGCGACTGCACGGTCGCCGCGAGCCAGCTGCCGTCCGGCGACAGCCGCAGCCCGGTCAGCCTCGGGATGGCGATGTAGTCGTTCAGATCATGGAACGGGGTGCCGCCTGCGCTTTCCGGTGCGTCCGCTGTCACGTAACCGTCCTTTAGCTGGCCTCAGTGATCATCAGCGTTCCTACCGTGGTGTTGGTGGCCTCGTCAATCAGAATTAGTCCGCCGGTCAACCGGTTGCGCGAGTACGGGTCGACGAAGAGCGGCTGGGTGACCCGCATCTTGATCCGCCCGATCTCGTTGAGGCCGAGCTGCGCGGCGGACTCATCCCGGTGCAGCGTGTTGACGTCGATCCGGTAGAGCAGGTCGCTGACGATGCCCTTGACGGTGCGCGTGGTGTGTTTGACGATCAGCCGCGACCTCGGGGTGAGCGGGCGTTCCCCGCTCATCCAGCAGACCATGCCCTCGATGTCCTGCGCCGGCTTGGGCCGGTTGTTCGGGCGGCAGATCAGGTCACCGCGGGAGATGTCCACGTCGTCGTCGAGCAGCAGGGTCACCGACATGGGCGGGAACGCCTCATCGACTTGCCTGCCCGCGAGCTCGATGCGGTTGATCTTCGTGGTGAACCCAGACGGCAGGTGCAGCACCTCGTCGCCCGGCTTGAGCACGCCGCCGGCGACCTGGCCCGCGTAGCCCCGGTAGTCGTGCAACTCCGGGTCGCTACTCGCGTGCGGCCTGATCACGTACTGGACGGGGAACCGCACGTCGATAAGGTTCCTGTCGGAGGCGATGTGCACGTGCTCCAGGTGGTGCAGTAGCGACGGGCCGTCGTACCAGGGCATGTTCGCGCTGCGCTCCACGACGTTGTCGCCATTGAGCGCGGAGACGGGGATGAACGTGAGGTCGGCGATGTCGAGCTTCGCCGCGAACTTGGAGAACTCGCTGCTGATCTCCTCAAAGACCTCCTGGTCATAGCCGACCAGGTCCATCTTGTTGACCGCGAGTACCAGGTGCGGCACCCGGAGCAGGGTGGTCAGGAAGGCGTGCCTTCTTGACTGCTCGGTGAGGCCGTTGCGCGCGTCCACCAGGATGATGGCCAGGTCGGCGGTCGAGGCGCCGGTCACCATGTTCCTGGTGTACTGGATGTGGCCCGGGGTGTCGGCGATGATGAACTTGCGCCGCGGCGTGGCGAAGTACCGGTAGGCGACGTCGATCGTGATGCCCTGCTCGCGCTCGGCCCGCAGGCCGTCGGTGAGGAGCGCGAGGTTGGTGGTCTCCTCGCCACGGTCCCTTGACGTGCGCTCGACGGCCTGCAACTGGTCCTCGAAGATCGCCTTCGAGTCGTACAGCAGCCGCCCGATCAGCGTGGACTTACCGTCGTCGACCGAGCCGGCGGTGGCGAACCGCAAGATGTCCATCTTTAGAAGTAACCTTCCCGCTTGCGGTCTTCCATCGCTGCCTCGCTGGTCCGGTCGTCGGCCCTGGTCTGGCCTCGTTCCGTGATCCTCGTCGCGGCAATCTCGGCGATCACCTCGCCGACCGTCGCGGCCGTCGAGGTGACCGCGCCGGTGATGGTCATGTCGCCCACCGTCCGGTAGCGGACCGTCGTGGTGAAGGTCTCCTCGCCTTCCAGGCGCGGCAGGTACGGGTTGTCGGCGAGCAGGATGCCGTCTCGCTCGAACACCACCCGCTCGTGGGCGTAGTAGATGGACGGGATCTCCAGGTTCTCCCGTTCGATGTAGGACCAGATGTCAAGCTCTGTCCAGTTGGACAGGGGGAACACCCTGATGTGCTCGCCGCGCCTGATCCGCGTGTTGTAGAGGTTCCACAACTCGGGCCGCTGATTCTTCGGATCCCACTGGCCGAACTCGTCGCGGAAGGAGAAGACCCGCTCCTTCGCGCGGGCCTTCTCTTCGTCCCGTCGGGCGCCGCCGAACAGGGCGTCGAAGCGGTTCTCCTCGATCGCGTCGAGCAGTGTGACGATCTGCAGCCGGTTCCTGCTCGTCCAGCGGCCGGTCTCTTCAATGGCACGGCCCTGGTCGATCGAGTCCTGAACGCTCGCGACGATGAGCCTGACGCCGAGCTCTGCTGCCCGCTTGTCGCGGAAGTCGAGGACCTCGGGGAAGTTGTGGCCTGTGTCCACGTGCATGACAGGGAACGGGATGTTCGCCGGCCTGAACGCCTTCTCCGCGAGCGCGAGCATCACGATCGAGTCCTTGCCGCCGGAGAACAGCAGCGCGGGGCGCTCGAACTCGGCGGCGACCTCACGCATGACGTGGATCGACTCGGCCTCGAGGACGTCGAGCTGGGACAACAGGTAATCAGATCGCATACGTCGCTTCCCTGACGGCGTTGAGCAGCCGATCCGCAATTGCGAATCGGCAAACTAGGATATCCGGCAGGAGGGGGTCCTCCCGGTTGTAAACGACTGGGCTGCCGTCGATGCGTGACACATGGAAGCCGCGTTGCTGTGCTACCGCAACCGGGGCTGCCGTGTCCCACTCGTAGAAGCCGCCCGAGTGCAGGTAAACGTCATTCTCGCCTAGTACTACCGTGGCAACCTTGGCGCCAGCTGAACCGCATGGCACCAGCTCGGCGTTTAGCCGTGCTGCTACCTCTTTGACTAGCTCGCTCGCTCTGCTGCGGCTGACCACCATCCGTAGTGGGCGCTGCGCGCCCGGACCGGGGGATATTTCCGCCGGCGCTCCGGTGGCCAGATCACCGGTGGCGTGCCGGTCTCCTGGGGCGGGCTTAGATTCTGTCGCAAGCACCCGGTTCTGCGCCGGCAAAGCCACCGCGCCGGCGATCAACCCCCCTGCACCCGCTGCCGCGATACGGGACTCTGACCATTGCCCCGATCCGGGCGACGCAGAACGGGCCGCTGACCATTGCCCCGATCCGGCCGACGCATCACGCGCCCACAGCGCTACGTGAACCGCCCAGTCGCTTCTGCCCGGCTCGCCGAACTCGCGGGTGCCGTCGAGTGGATCGACGATCCATACGCGATCGGCCTTTAGGCGGGCCTTGTCGTCGATGCCCTCCTCGGAGAGGACTGCGTCGTCTGGCCTGGCCTTCGCCAGTTCGGCCATCAGAAACTCGTGAGACTGGCGATCTCCGGCGTTACGCAGAACGTCAGGGTCGCCGCCTCTAGCGCGCAAATCGAGGAGCAGCTCGCCTGCTCGCTCCGCCAGGTCGGCTGCTAGCGCGTGGTCGTCGGGCGTAGGCACGTTACCCCCAACGACGCTCAGGGCTGCAATCTTCCGCCGCTACAGGATGACAGCCGATAGGTCTTACTTTGTGACTGCGGAAGCGGGGGCGCTGGGGTGTCATCCGCGCACGTTCGGCGACCGCCCTTTGTCCCCGAACGTGCGCTGGGACATCCTCCGCCCCCGCTCCCCGCACCCACGCCAGCCCCGCAGAGAGGTATACCGATTTTGAGGCGAATGGCCTCGACCCCTTGTTCCTTAGACACGCCCTGTTCGGGATGCTCCTGGCTTTACGGGTCGATGTGGTATTCGTTTTGGGCTTCTACCAGGCCCTTGGTGAGCAAGGCTTCTACTGCGTCGGCGCAGCGGTCGATCGCGAAAGGGAGTTCCTTGCGCTCGGGTGCGGAGAAGTCCTTCAAGACGAAGGCGGCTGGGTCCATGCGACCTGGGGGGCGGCCGATGCCGAAGCGAGCGCGGTAGTAGTCGCGGGTGCCGAGCGACTGGCTGATGGAGCGCAGGCCGTTGTGGCCGTTGTCGCCGCCGCCCAGCTTGAGGCGTACCGCCCCGAAGGCGACGTCTAGCTCGTCGTGTATCACGAGAAGTCGTTCGGGAGAAACTTTGTAGAAACCCAGCAGGGCGGAGACAGGACCACCTGACAGGTTCATGTAGGAGTGCGGCCTTGCCAGGGTCACCGGCTGGCCCGCCAGGCGCCCTTCGGCGATGTCGTTGCGGGTGCGGTGCGCCTTGAAGCGGGCGCCGATGCGCTCAGCAAGCAGGGCGAGGACCATGTGGCCCGCGTTGTGCCTGGTGCCCGCGTACTCCGGTCCCGGATTGCCGAGGCCAGCGATGATCCAGCGGTCGTCAGCAGTACTTCCCCGCTCGCCGCCGCGCGCTCGGGACCCCTGTTCTTCCCTCGTCGCTCCTCCCTCGTTCCTCGGTCGTCGCTCCTCAGTCCAGACCAGGGGCGCGCGCTTTGGCTCGCGAGAGAAGCTTGGCTCAAGCGTGCCGACGGGGCGCTGTCGTGCGCCCCGTCGGTTCGCGTGGTCTTGTTACTCGGCCGCGGACTCGGCGGGAGCCTCAGCGGCTTCGCCCTCCGCTGCCTCGCCCTCAGCGGCGGTCTCGCCGAGGTCGGCGCGCTGCTCGCCGATCACGTGCAGGACCAGGGCGTCGGGGTCGGTCACGAGCGTGGTGCCCTCCGGCAGCGCGATGTCCTTGGCGTGGACGGCCGTGCCGATCTCCATGCCCTCGACATCCACGTCCACGCCGTCCGGGAGGTGCGTCGCCTCGGCCTCGACGGCGAGCTGCACGAGCTGCTGGTCGAGCAGGCCGCCGGAGAACACGTCACCGGACACCCGGACCGGGATTTCGACGGTGACCTTCTCACCGCTGCGGACCTGGATCAGGTCCACGTGCTCGATGGAGCCACGGATGGCGTCCCGCTGCACGGCCTTCGGCAGGGCAAGCACGGGCCTGCCCTCAAGGCCCGCGATGCTAATGAGCACGTTGGGGGTCTTCAGCGCGATCATGAGCTCGTGCCCCGGCAGTGTGAAGTGGCGGTTGTCTGCGCCGTGGCCGTACATGACAGCGGGCACACGACCCTCCCGGCGGATACGGCGGGACGGCCCCTTGCCGAACTCGGTGCGCGGCTCAGCTTCGATACGGACCTCAGGCACGGTCAGTCACTCCTCATTGGGTACATGCAGTTATCTCCCGGGGGACGACCCCGTACCCCCGATGCCCGACCGACGGCAGACCCCCGCCACCGGATCGGACGGGAAGAGACGTCAGCGAAGTCTAGCCGGCAGTTAACCCCCGGGGACGCCCCCTTCCTAACCCCGACTGCGCGCTCGATGGCGAAAACCGCCATCAAATCGGGCGCGCGAGACGCATGCGGCTGTGCGCTTTCCGCAGCGCGCACTCCCGGCAAACTCCCCCGCGACTAACTTGGCCGTCAGCGACACTAGCAGTGAGGCCGATTCCGCTGCCCCGGTCCGATCACCGATCTGCTCGAATATTTTGGTCGCCTCGGCCAGGGACGCACGTGCTCCGGTCATGTCGCCGGTCTCAGCCCGCGCCTCAGCTAGGTCCCTGAGCGTCCGCGCCTCGCCATCGAGCAATCCTGCTGCCCGGTGTTTGCTCAGAGCTTCCGTGAAGCTGGCTATCGCCTTATCGAGACAGCGCAGACGCAGGAACACGCGGCCAAGATTGTGCAGGGTAGCCCCTTCGACGTATCCGCCGATTTCACGGCAGATGTCACGGGCTTGGACATAGCACTCTTCGGCCGCGTCCAGATCGCCGAGTGCGAAGTAGACCTCACCGAGATTGTTGAGCGCGGCGCTGCGCAGTGAAGTCGCGCCCATCGGCTCGAGCAGGTCCGCGGCCCGACGCATGTACCGCAGCGCATCCTGGCCCGGCCCGTCCACGTTGAGGTGTCCTTCGCCGAGCGCAATGGCGGTCTGGGCCTGCCCCAGCGTGTCATCAAATTCCTGCCGGATAGAGAGCGCCTGCTCAAGGAGGCCGAAGGCCTCCGGATCCCGCAACCGGGCAAGCGCGAAGCCAAGCTGGTTGAGCACCCAGGCCTCGCCAAGCCGGTCGCCTACCTTGCGCGCGCTCTCCACGGCAACGCGGTGCGTGGTCACGCACTCCGCCCAGTTGCTCCGCCGGTTGAACACAGGGAACAGAGTGGGCGGGAGCCGCCAGGCGATATCGTGCAGACCCGCCGCAGCGGCCTGGCGCGCAGCGGCGACGAGGTTGGCCCGCTCATCGTCGTACCAGGCCAGCGCCTCGTCCACGCCGCCAAAGTCGAGCGCGGTGACGCCTTCCGCTGCAGGTTCGCGGGCTACTTGGTAGCGGTGCGGCGAGACCGTGTTGGCGGCGGCTTCCGCGGTGTCCAGGTACCACCCGAGGAGCCTGCCGACCGCCTCGGCCCGCGCGGCCTCCGGTTCCTCCGCCTCGGCGCGCTCGGTGGCATAGACCCGCAGCAGGTCGTGGAAGCGGTACCAGTCCGGGGCCGGCGACTCAAGCAGGTTGGCGTCGACCAGCGTCTCGAGCGCGTCGACGATACCGTCTTCCGGCACCCCGACCAGGGCCGCTGCGGCCGCCTGGCCGATCCACGACCCCTGCCACAGCCCGAGCAACCGGAAGACCCGGGCAGGATCCACGCCGCCGGCAGCCTGCCTGAGACTGCCGTAGCTGACCTGGAACGACGCCCGGACCGCGAGATCGCCGATGCTCAGCTCGTCCAAACGGCGGTGCTCGTTGCGAAGCCGGCCAGCCAGCGTCGCAATCCGCCACTGCCTGCGCGCCGCGAGCCGCGCCGCGCAGATCCGGATAGCCAGCGGCAGCCCAGCACAGGCGACCAGTACCTCGGCAGTGGCGTCCGGTTCAGCGGCCGCCCGCTCCTCGCCCACGATCCGGGAGAACAGCGCCAGCGCCTCAGTGTCCTCAAGCACGTTCAGGTCCACGAACCGGGTACTCACTAGGTCCGGGGTCCGGTTACGGGTGGTCACCAGGACCGCGCACGACGAGCTGCCAGGCAGAAGCGACCGGACCTGGGCCGCATCCTGGGCGTTATCGAGCAGGATCAGCACCCGGCGGCCGGTCAGCCGCGTCCGGTAGAGCGCGGCCCGCTCATCGTCCCGCGCCGGGACCTTGTCGCCCTCCACGCCCAGGTCCCGCAGGAACCGCGCCAGCACTTCGCCGGGCTCCGCCGGCTGCGCGCTCGCTCCGAGCAGGTCAACGTAAAGCTGGCCATCGGGGAACTCTCCGCGGACCCGATGCGCCGCGTGCACCGCGAGCGTGGTCTTGCCCAGGCCACCCGCCCCGTTTACCACCGCGATGCGGACCGCCCCGGTACTGCCCGCCGCCTCTCCCCCGACCAGTAGCGCGCACAAGTGCACGACATGCGTCTCACGGCCAGTGAAGTCCCCGATATCGGCAGGGAGCTGCATAGGACGCGGAACCCCTGGCGAAGGCCCCGCATCCGCCGCAGGCGCCCCCGCCCCAGCCAACGACCCGGCCACAGCAGACTCAGTGAAAGTACCGATCGCGATACTCCCTGGCGGCTCAGCGCGTGGCGCCGCAGCTGTTGCCCGACCCGATGCCGTCGTAGCGTCGGCCGTCGGATCCGCCCCGCCGTCGTCCGGCTGAGCGTCCGGTCGCGTTGGCGCCGCCGTGGTAATTCTGTCGGGGACGGCAGGTGCCTGGCCCGAGCGGCGCCTGGCGGACGCGGACGACGCGTCGGCGGCGAGCAGCTCCGCGTACTGCCGCTGCAGCTCGCTGCCTGGATCTACGCCAAGCTCATCCGCTATCACCGCGCGGGCCTGCGCATACGTCTCAAGTGCCTCTGCCCGGCGGCCGGCCTCCTCAAGAGCGCGCATCAGCAGGGCCCAGAGCCTTTCCCGCAGCGGGTGCTCAGTCACCAGGCCACGCAGCTCGGTCACCACCTGAGCCGCCCTGCCGCACGCGAGGTCCGCCTCGACGCGCAACTCGGTCGTGTCAAGCCGCAGCTCACCCGCACGAGCGGCGTGGGTCTCAAGCAGCGGTGACGGCAGGACATCGGCGAGCAACAGCCCCCGCCACAGTCCAAGCGCCTCGCCGAGAAGCCTCGCGGCGCCCTCCGGATTGGCTGCGGCCAGCGCGGCCCTGCCACTTGCGACGAGCGACTCGAACACCTGGAAGTCCACGTCTCCCGGTGAGACGCGCAGCAGATAACCCGGTGCTCGGTGGACGAGCACCTTGCCTTCTGTGTCGCCGAGAACCTCTTTCCGCAGCCGGTGCACGTAGATGCTGACCATATTGTTCGCCGTGCTCGGTGGGTTATCGCCCCACAGCTCGAACATCAGGCTCTCGGTCGACATGAGCTGGCCGGGCCGCACAAGCAGGCAGCCCAGCAGCGACCGCCATTTGGCGGCGCTGATCGCCGTCCAGCCGTCCGGGGACAGCACCTCAAGCGGCCCCAGGATGCGGAAGCGCATCAGGCCGACCCGTCCGAACGCACGTTCTCCTCCGCTTCCGGGTAAGGGCAAAACCCGGTCAGGCAAGAACCGCAGGTGGGTTCTAAGGGGGCCGCGGATGGAGTCTCCGGGCTTGTGTAGACCCCACTTAATCATGACTTAAGCGGGCCGTAAATCGGGCTTGGCCCGACTAGCGCCCGCACATGGGGTTCGGCGCGGACGGCAGCGAACCTGGCCGTTCGGCTTAAGCAGGACGCAAGTGGCGCCCGGCAGTCTGATTACAGGTCAGCAACCGCCCCACAGACCGCCGCTAGGAGCCCGAAATGCGCGCAACCGTCGCCCCCGAGTAACCCGCACCGCGCCCCAGCGGCCACCCGGCCAAGCAACTCACCACTAGGAGCCCCAAATGCGCGAAACCGCTGAACCCGAGTAACCCCCAACCACAGCCCAAGCCAGCAGCCATCACAAGGAGGATGAAATGCGCACCACCGCCGAACCCGATTAATTCTCAATTCTCACCCAACTAAAGATTGTCTTTCCGAGGGGTGCGTGGCTTGAGCCGCGCACCCTCGGCGAATTTGGACACTAACCGGATCATTCATGGAGACCATCGTGGCAGAAGGACAACAATCGACGGCCACCATCGAGGTGCCCGGATCACGGGAAGAACGCCTGCGCCGCATAGCAGGAACGCTAAGGAAGACAAATTTCAGGCTATTTTGGATCGGCGAGTCTACAAGCCAAATCGGTAGCGCCGTATCTTCGGTAGTGATTCCCCTTGTCGGCGTCAGCGTTCTTCATGCTGGAACATTCGCAATAGCCTTGTTGACCGCGGCGGGCTGGTTGCCCTGGCTGCTGTTCGGGCTGCCTGCCGGAGCTTGGGTCGACCGCTTCCCCAAGCGCACGTTGATGATCATTTGCGATCTAGTGTCTCTAGTATTGTTTGCAAGCATATCGATCAGCGCCTGGTTGGGAGTACTTACAGTCGCACAATTGCTACTCGTGGCCATGCTGGCCGGTCTTGTCAGCATATTTTTTAAGGCAGCGTTCCAAGCATATATCCCGCTACTACTCCAAAAAGACGAGCTGGTCGACGGAAATGCCAAGCTTCAGGCAAGCACAGCATTTGCGACGGTAAGCGGTCCGGGAATAGGCGGCGCAGTAGCTCAGTTCCTTGGTATCGCGACTGGCGTCATACTCAACGCCGCTAGCTTTGCCGTATCAGCGATTTGCCTGCTTGCAACGCCTTCCAATGAGCCGGACTTCAGGACATCAAGACCCAAGCGAGAACTCGTCCAGGAGATCAGGGATGGACTGAGATTCCTCCTGCACGATCCCTACCTGCTCCCCCTGGCTGCCTTCACAGCGACTCTCGGCCTAGGGATTTCCAGCACCGATTCCCTAATGATCGTTTTCTACATCCGCACCGTCGGAATTACGTCAAGCGTAACTGGCATAATATTGGGCTTGCTGGGAGCAGGCGGACTGTTCGGCGCCGTTATCTCAGCACGCCTTGTTCGGAGATACGGCAGCGCTCGCGCGATGCTGATATGCCGGATTCTGCTATCTTTCGCACTTCTATTCCCACTTACCACTCGCGGCGTTGGCCTGATATTTAGCGTTGGCTGGTTCATGGTGACCGTGGGGATTATCTCGGGGAACATAATATCGCTGTCGTTTAGACAAGCCCGATGCCCTGCCCAAATGCTTGGTAGAGTTAGCGCCACTTACTACACGATGACGTATTCGGCCATGGCACTAGGTGGGGCATTTGCCGGAGCACTGGGAACGTACCTTGGAGTCAGGCCCGGTTTGTGGGTGACTTGCGGGATCGTGGCCGGCTCCAGCGTCATACTTTACTTCTCACCAATACGTCACCTTCGCGAACTTCCAGAACCAGCCACGCTTGCTTGATCACATGTACGCAAATTGCGAATCTCATGCTGCGGATCCAGCCTGAGATCTAACCGGCTCGTGAAACGTGCGTGCGGATACGAACGTTCCGCATCCGCACGCACAATCGGGCAGGGCGCTAGTCAGGCCAACCAACGTAACCCTGGGAAACCTCAGCCCTCGTCGTTTTCCACGTCCTCGGGGGTCTCCGTCGTCTCAGGAGTTTCCGTCGTCTCAGGAGTTTCCGTCGTCTCAGGAGTTTCCGTCGTCTCAGGAGTCCGTGGTTTCAGGAGTCTCCGTCGTCTCAGGAGTCTCGGTGGTCTCGGGGGTCTCCGTCGTCTCAGGAGCCGCCATCGTCTCAGAGGCTTCGCTCATTGCCCATCCTTCTTTTCTCTCGTCCCAGCAATGTCGGGCACACCTGTCAATCCCGCGTATCAGGGAGTTCAGACAGAAGCGTCCGTCCGAGATTGTAATGACCGCATGCCTCGTAATTGGACTAATTTGGGGAGCTGGCACGAAGTGTTGGCTTACGCCGGTGTCCCCTGCTCCAAATCCCCTGCCGACACCGATGACAGCGCCGCCGCGACCTCCGCGGCCTCCATCGTTTCGCCGATCTGGTTGAAAATCGCTAGCGCGGCGGCCCATGACGCCTGCGCCTGGACCAGGTCACCGGTCTTCTCGTGCGCATGACCCAGGTGCTTGAGAGTCGTCGCCTCGCCGACAAGATCTCCGTACAAACGGTGCTGCGAGATGGCTTCCGTCAAGCACCCAATCGCGTCGTCAGTGCGGCCGAGATGTAGGTAGACGCGGGCTAGATTGTGCAGCACATGCCCCTCGGAGTGTCTGCCAACTTCATGATAAATGTCGCGCGCTTGGGCGTAACACTCTGCTGCTGCGTCTGGGTCACCGAGTTCCCAGTAGACCTCGCCAAGGTTGTTCAGCGCTATGCCACGCAGAGATGACGCACCCGTAGGCCTCAGCAGGTCTACCGCAAGCTGCATGTATCGCAGCGCCTCAGCACCGGGACCCCGGATCTTCAGGTATCCTTCGCCAAGCCCGATCGCGGCCTGCGCTTCCCCCATCGTGTCGCCTAGTTCCCTCCGGATGGCCAGCGCCCGCTCAAGGTAGCTAAAGGCAGTCCCATCCCGCAGTCGGGCCAGCGCCCAGCCAAGCTGATAGAGCACCAACGCCTCGCCGAGTCCATCGCCGGTGCTCCGTCCACTCCCTGCGGCCACGCGGAGGGTGGTCACGCAGTCCGCCCAGTTGTTCCGCCGGTTAAACAACGGAAACAGCGCAGTCGGCAGCCGCCAGGCGATCTCATGCAGACCCGCCGCTGCCGCCTGGCGAGTCGCGGCGACAACGTTGGCCCGCTCACCGTCGTACCACGCCAGTGCCTCCTCGGTGTCGGCGAAGGCCAGCGCCGGGTAGCCCTTGGGCGCTGGTTCGTGGGCCACTCGGTAGCGGTACGGGGAGACGGTATCGGCCGCGGCCTCCGCAGTGTCTAGGTACCAGCGCAGCATCCCGCCGACCGCCTCACCCTTGGCGGCGTCTGGTTCCTCCACCTGGGCGCGCTCGGTCGCGTAGACCCGCAGCAGGTCATGGAAGCGGTACCAGTCCGGGGCCGGCGACTCAAGCAGGTTGACGTCGACCAAGGTCTCAAGCGCGTCCGCGACGTCATCTTCTGGCGCCCCAAGCAGGGCCGCAGCTGCCGACAGGCTGATCGACGTCCCTTGCCAGAGGCCAAGCAGCCGGAATGCGCGTGCCGGGTCGGTACCACGACGGGAGGTCCGGAGGCTGTCGTAGCTCACCTGGAAGCTGGCGCGGACGGCCAGATCGCCGGTCGTCAGCTCATCTAGCCTCCGGTGCTGGTCGCGAAGCCGACCCGCGAGCGTGGCGATCCGCCACGATCTGCGCGCCGCGAGCCGCGCCGCGCAGATCCGGATGGCTAGTGGCAGCCCGGCACAGGCGACCAGCACCTCGGCGGTGGCGTCAGGCTCGGCCGCGGCTCGTTCCTCGCCCACGATCGTGGAGAACAGCGCCAGCGCCTCGGTGTCCTCAAGGACGTTCAGGTCGACGAGCCGCATGCTCGCCAGGTCCGAGGTCCGGCTGCGCGTCGTGACGAGGACCGCGCATGACGAACTGCCCGGCAGCAACGGCCTGACCTGGGCCGCGTCCTTGGCATTGTCGAGCAGGATCAGCACCCGGCGCCCGGTGAGCGTCGTGCGGTACTGCGCCGCCCGCTCGTCATCCCTGGCAGGCACCTTGTCGCCTTCGACGCCAAGATCGCGCAAGAAACGGGCCAGCACCTCGCCGGGCTCCGCCGACTGCGCGCTCGCCCCGAGCAGGTCCACGTAAAGCTGGCCGTCGGGGAACTGGTCGCTGACCTGATGCGCGGCGTGGACGGCCAGCGTGGTCTTGCCCAGGCCCGCCGCCCCGTTCACCACCACGATGCGGACGGCGCCGCGACCGCCAGTCGCGCCTCCAACCAGCAGATTGCACAAGTGCGCCACATGCGTCTGACGGCCGGTGAAGTCCCCGATGTCGGCAGGCAGCTGCGCGGGCCGCACCCGCAATGGCGCTGGCGCCGGAACCGCAGTATCTGCCTGCTGTCCGGCCGGGGCTGATGGCGCGTCAGCGAACGTGCCGATCGCGATCGTGCCGGAAATCTCGCCTGACGGCGCCTCATCGGCAGCCGCGTCAGGGACGGCAGCCGCAGCGTCCGGTGCGGGGGGCGCCTCCGCAATGGAGTCCGGTGTGGCACCCGCGCCGGCCGTGGCCCGGGCACCGGCACCGCGGTCCTGCACGCCCTCATGGCTGACTCGCAAGCGCTGCGGCATCGCGGGCGGAGCCGCCGCAGGCGACGCGTCGGCGGCGAGCAGCTCCGTGTACAGCCGCTGGAGCTCGCTACCTGGATCCACGCCAAGCTCATCCGCGATCACCTCCCGCGCCCGTGCGTAAGTCTCAAGCGCCTCCGCCCGGCGCCCCGCCTCCTCGAGAGCGCGCACCAGCAGCGCCCACAGCCGCTCCCGCAACGGGTGCTCCGTCACCAGCCCGCGCAGCTCGGGTATCACCTGCGACGCCCTGCCGCATGCGAGGTCCGCCTCGACGCGCAGCTCGGTCGTGGTGAACCACAGCTCGGCCACGCGCTGAGCATGGGTCTCGATCAGCGGTGACGGCAGGACATCGGCGAGCAGCGGCCCCCGCCACAGTCCGAGCGCCTCGCCGAGCTGCGCCGCGGCGCGCTCAGGATCGCCGGCGGCGAGTGCGCCGCCGCCTTCGGCGGCGAGGGACTCGAACTGCTGGATGTCCAGGTCTCCGGGTGCGACACGGAGCATGTACCCGGGCGCCCGGTATACGAGTATCCGGCGCTCGGTGTCGCCGAGGACCTTTTTCAGCTGGTGCACGTAGATGCTGACCAGGTTGTTCGCCGTGCTTGGCGGGGCGTCCCCCCACAACTCGAAGATCAGGTTCTCGGTCGGCACGAGCTGTCCTGGCCGGACAAGCAGGCAGGCGAGCAGCGACCGCCACTTGGCGGCGCTGATCGCCGTCCACCCGTCTTGGGACCGCACCTCAAGCGGCCCCAGGATGCGGAAGCGCATCTCAGCTCGTCCCCTCCGAACGCACGCTTTCCTCCGCTTCCGGGTAAACGACAGGTCCAGCGAAGCGGATGCGCTAGCCAGACCTCATAGACCGTGAGTGAACCTTCAGGCCTTACTCAATCACGACTCAAGCGCACGGTAAATCGGATGCGTCATGATGTGGCGCACTTGCATCCAGTTAGGCGCAGGCGGTGACGATTAAGCCGATGAGCGCCGGCCGGCACGCGCGGCTCAATCCCCGCTCAATAGGTGCCTGACATGCTCTTCTCAGCGCCGGAAAGCGGGGACGGCGGGGCCTGTGTCCCGCTCCGTATTGAACGGTAACAGGGGCACCGTTCAGTACGAAGCGGGACACGGCCACCTCCCGCTGACGGCCAGCGGAGCTGACGGTCGGGACCCAGGGGTGGCGGTCTCGGACGTCGCAGAAGCCCCGTCCCGCCAAACCGGGGAATGGCGGGACGGGGCCCTCTGTTTTTGCGCCTTCGGCGCTAGGACTGCCCGTCGAACAGGCTCGTGACCGAGCCGTCGTTGAAGACCTCGTTGATGGCGCGGGCGATCAGCGGTGCGATGGACAGCACCTTCAGCTTGTCGAAGCGCTTGTCCTCGGGCACCGGAAGCGTGTTGGTGATGACGACCTCGCTGATCCGCGAGTTCTTCAGGAGGTCAACAGCCGGCCCGGACAGCACGCCGTGGGTGGCGGCGACGATCACCCGCTCCGCGCCCTGCTCGAACAGCGCGTCCGCCGCCTTCACGATGGTCCCGCCGGTGTCGATCATGTCGTCCACCAGGATGCAGGTCCGTCCCTTGACGTGCCCGACCACCTCGAAGACCTTCACCTGGTTGGCCACGTCCGGGTCGCGCCGCTTGTGGATGATGGCGAGCGGCGTGCCGAGCCGGTCGGTCCAGCGCTCGCAGACGCGGACCCGCCCCGCGTCCGGCGCGACCACGGTCACGTTCCGCACGTTCAGCTTGGTCTCCAGGTAGCCCGCGAGGATCGGCAGCGCGAACAGATGGTCCACGGGCCCGTCGAAGAACCCCTGGATCTGGGCGGTGTGCAGGTCAACGGCCATCAGCCGGTCGGCGCCTGCCGTCGCGAACAGATCGGCGACCAGGCGCGCCGAGATTGGCTCCCTGCCGCGGCTTTTCTTGTCCTGCCTGGCGTAGCCGAAGAAGGGCATCACCACGGTGATCCGCTTGGCCGACGCCCGCTTAAGCGCGTCGACCATGATGAGCTGCTCCATGATCCACTGGTTGATCGGCGCGGTGTGACTCTGCAGCACAAAGGCATCGCAGCCGCGGACCGACTCAAGGAACCTGACCATGATCTCGCCGTTGGCGAAGTCGTACAGCAGCGCCGGCGCGGCCTCGATTCCCATGCTCTCCGCGACCTCAGCGGCAAGCTCGGGAAAGGCCCGCCCACCGAACAACATCATCTTCTTACGATTGGGCGCCGTCATGCCGCTCACCGAAACGATCTCCCTCGGGCCGCGTTGCTAATTCAAAATCAAAATCAAAGAGAATCGTCCGAACGGGTGCGTGTCGCTGCCTCCGCCGAACGTGTCCCTTGCCGGTTACGGAGCACCCAACCATCGGAATTGTGCTGGCGCCCCCTTGCTATGCCCAGGTCGCCGGCCGGTACGTCCTCCTGGATCGCGGATCCCGCCGCCGTATAGGCACCGTCGCCGATCGTGACCGGGGCCACGAGCACCGTGTTACTGCCGACGAAGGCGTTCTCGCCGACCTCGGTGTGGTGCTTGCGCGCCCCGTCGTAGTTGGCGAAGATCGTCCCCGCGCCGATGTTCGACCCGGCGCCGATGGTCGCGTCGCCGACGTAGGTGAGGTGCGGTACCTTCGCCCCGGTGCCGATGTGGGACTTCTTGAGCTCCACGTAGGTGCCGATGTGCGCGTCGGCCGCGATGCTCGCCCCCGGCCGCAGGTAGGCGAACGGGCCGATGGTGACCCGCGGGCCGATCTCCGACTGACGGCAGACCGCGTGCAGCAGCACGGCGTCCTCGCCCACCGTCGTGTCCTCAAGCAGGCAGCCCGGTCCGACCTTGGCCCCGGCACCGATCGCCGTCGCGCCCTCAAGCTGGGTCTGCGGGCCGATCTCGGCGTCCTGACCGATGGTGACGGTAACGTCGATCCAGGTCGACGCCGGGTCGGTGATCGTGACCCCGGCGAGCATCCACTCCCGGAGGATCCGGTCGTTCAGCGCCCGCCGCGCCTCCGCCAGCTGGACCCGGTCGTTGACGCCCTTGATCTCCGCCGACTCGGCGGCGAGCACGGTGCCGACCGGGTGCCCGTCGCGGCGGAGGATTTCCACGACGTCGGTGAGGTACTCCTCATGCTGGCTGTTGTCGGTCGTCACCCGCTTGATGGCGTCAGCTAGCAGTGCCCCGTCGAACGCATAGCACCCGGAGTTGAACTCGTCGATGGTACGCTCCGCCGCCGTGGCGTCGCGCTCCTCGACGATCCGCAGGAACGCCCCGTCGGCGTCTCGCACGATCCGTCCGAAGCCAGGGAAGTCGCCCCGCGCGGTCAGCACGGTGACGGCGTTCCCCGCCGCGACGTGCCGGCTGGCCAGTTCGCCGAGCGTCTGCCCGCGCAGTAGGGGCATGTCCCCGTAGGTGACAATGACGGTGCCGGACATGGCTCCGACGGACTCGATGACCATCCGCACTGCGTGGCCCGTGCCGAGTTGCTGCTCCTGGACGACGATGGCCGCGCCCGGTGCCGCCTCGACGGCCGCCGCGCTCACCCGTTCCCTGGCGTGCCCGACGACGACCACGAGCCGCTCGGGCGCAAGATCGCTCGCCGCCGCGATCGCATGCCCGAGCAAAGACCGCCCGGACAGGGTGTGCAGGACTTTAGGGGTACGGGACTTCATCCGGGTGCCCTCGCCAGCGGCGAGGATCACAACTGCAGCCGGGGAAGTTTCGCTCACGGGCAACGCATCTCCTCGGGTATCGCGCCGAACACCTACCGAGGCCATCTTCCCTCGTAACTGTCATCTCCCAGGCGGGCGAGCCTCCGAGGCCCGATGTCCGACAGCGTCGGCCTGCCAGCGAAGCCTACGAAGGAGGCGGGATGCCAGAAAAGCTTTACCCGCTCCTCACCAGTAGGATACCTGCCCGTAGCCAGCGGGGGATGACCCGAAACCCATGTGAAACGGTTGCCCGTAGTTTTCTTTGGGGGACAACCATCTCCCAGGGGATGCCCCCCGGGCTCCCGCTGCCCGTCCGGGGCGGACCCGATGGCGGTAAATCGCCATCACAAGAGGGTCCGCCCCGGAAGGACGGAGACCACCAGTGGTTCCACAGGACCCGCATCCAGCACCGCGCATGCGCCGCACCGGACGTGCCTCGTGCGGAATATTATCCCGATCTGCCCGGCTTATTGGCCGTCTCTGAGGTGTCCTTAACCGCGTCGGGGGCCACAAGCTCGGCCGGCTCGAAGCCGCCCTCGCCCGCCACCGCGGCCAGTTCCGCCCCAAGCGGCTCGGCCGCAGACGCCTCGGCCTCAGCCGCGTTGACCTCGGTAGGCGCCTTGATCTTGCCGGTCAGTGCGGATGCGACCGCCGCGATGACGCTGGCCGCGATCGCGAACGCGAACGCCACGCCAAGGCCGTCGTGGAACGGTTCGGTGATCAGGTTCGGGAAGAACTCCCGGCCTGTCACGTAGGCAAGGTGCGCCGGCGACAGGTGCGAAAGCAGCGGGCCGAGCAGTTCTTGCATCGGGTTGTATCCCAGGAACGCCGAGAACAGCACACCGATCGGCGGCAGGTGCGAGATCGATGTCGCACTGGCCGCCGGGACACCCTGCGCGGTCAGTCCGCTGAACATTGTGGATGGCAGCTTGCTCGCCAGGCCCGAGACCATCAGCGAGAAGAAGATCCCGATCGAGAGCACGGAAGCCGAGTTCTGGAACGTCGCGATCATGCCGCCCGCGGCGCCGCGCTGGTTGGCCGGGACCGAGTTCATCAGCTCGGCGCGGTTCGGCGGGGCGAACAGGCCGGTACCGAAGCCGTTGAGCGCGATGATGACCGCGAACTCCCAGTAGGTGAAGTTCACCGGCAGGAAGACCAGGACGAGGAACGTCGCCGCCGTCAGCAGCGAGCCGCCGACGGTGAACGACTTCGCGCCGAACTTGTCGGACAGTACGCCGGCCAGCGGCGCGGATGCCAGGAAACCGATCGTCAGCGGCACCAGGTAGATGCCCGCCCACAGCGGGGTCTGGCTGTAGCTGTAGCCGTGCAGGGGCAGCCAGATGCCTTGCAGCCAGATGATCAGCATGAACTGCATGCCGCCGCGGCCCATGGAGAGCATGAGGTTGGCGATGTTCCCCGCCGCGAACGCACGGATCCTGAACAAGTCGATATGGAAGAGCGGGTCGTCGACCTTCGTCTCGACGAACACGAAGATAATCAGCAGCACGACGCCGCCGATCATCGAACCGAGGACGAACGGGCTGGTCCAGCCCATCGCGTGCCCGCCATACGGCTGCAGGCCGTAGGTGATGCCGACGAGGATCGCGATGAGGCCGATACCGAAGAGCAGGTTGCCCCACCAGTCCATCTTCGCGTGCTTACGGATGCCGATGTCATGCAGCATGAAGTAAGCCCAGACGGTGGCGAACGCGCCGATCGGAGCCGAGATGAGGAAGACCAGGTGCCAGTTGATCGGGGCGAGGACGCCGCCGAGGATCAGGCCGATGAACGATCCGGCGATGGCCGCGATCGAGTTCAGCCCGAGCGCGGTGCCGCGCTGGTTGGCGGGGAAGGCGTCGGTAAGGATCGCGGTGGAGTTGGCGAACAGGAACGCGCCGCCGATACCCTGCACGACCCGCCAGATGATCAGCCAGAGCGCCCCGTCCACGCCGTGCATCCAGGTCACGGTCAGGAAGATCGACCCGATGGTGAAGATCGCGAAGCCCATGTTGTACATGCGCACCCGGCCGAACATGTCGCCCAAGCGGCCGAACGACACCACGAGCACCGCCGTGACAACCATGAATCCCATGAACATCCACAGCAGGTAGCTGGTGTTACCGGGACCCAGCGGATTCAGCCCGATGCCCTTGAACACGGCAGGCAGCGCGATCAGCACGATCGACTGGTTGATCGTCACCATCAGCACACCGAGCGTCGTGTTCGACAGCGCGATCCACTTGTAGTTCGGCCCGATGACACGATCAGGCTTGCCAGGCACCAATGCCCCCCACATCGTCAGAAAACGTTCAAAAGTTAAGGAGAAGATCAGAAGTTGCTTGACCTAAACCAACCATAACCCACCGGAGTGTCCCTCCGCATTCGGGCATACCCTGTCGCGCCTGCCCTCTGGGCCAGGTCACACCAAGGACGGACTAGTAACGATCTGAAATTCGAATTTTGCAAACAAGAAGTCTCTTGTTCACATGAGAATACTCTAAAGTTACATTTACATTACTCAATGTAAGACTCATGGCTTCCAAGAGGGTGATATAACCCTGGCACCGCACAAGCCTGACATGACCCCTCCCCTGCAGAGAGGAACCAGGCATGGCCCTGTTCCAACCCTCACGTGGGAGCGCCAGCGGAGTCCTGCATGACGAGTGAAGTGGGCCACGAGGCAGCACCGCCCGGGTCACAGCAGCAGGCATTCGAGGCAGGAGTACTGCCGGCTATCCACCAGTCGGCCGCCTTGCTGGCCCGCGACCAAGGCGCGTTCACCAGGCAGCTGCACTACGACGTCACGAGCCTGATCCCGGAGTCGGCCGTCCCCCCGGCCTTCGACATGCGGGGGTTCTGCGACCGGATGGCCCAGGCGCTGCTGTGGGTGGCCCTTACGGACCAGCCGCTGCACGTGGTGGTCGACTCGCTCCGCCAGCTCGGCGCGCAGAACTGCTACGAGGGCTTCCCTGACGCGCAGTACGCAAGCGTCGCGCACGCGCTGATCCAGACGGTGCACTACCTCAACGCGAACATCTGGTCCACCGCGACGGGCTCGTCATGGATCAGCTTCTTCATGTGGGTCCAGCCCCATCTGCTGGCCGGCGCCCGCGACGCCGCCGCCCGCGAGACCACAGCACGGGAAGCGGCCGCCCGCAAGGCCGTCACTCAGCGCGCCGCCGCCGAGCAGGAGGCCGCCCGCGTCGCCGCCCTTTCCCGAGGCCACACCCAGATCGTCAACAACGTCAACATCGAGCGGGTAGCAAGCCTCCTCGATGACGACGACGAGGACGACGTAGGCCTAGGCCAGATCATGCTAGGCATGACCCGCAACCCCCGAAGAGACCAGCAACGCAACCAGGCCTAGCCCCAAGGCCGGTGATAGCTGGCTTGCGTGGCTGTCAAGGCGTTCCGGTGCGCGCCAAGACGGGCATCTGCAACGGGATTCGGGCGAAGTCACGGTGGCCTTTCCCGGTGCGGCCCGCACCACCGGCGGGCCGCCAGCCGCGATGCCGCGCCGGCGGCAGTGGGCCTCAGCCGCTTCCGCGCGCCAGCCACAGACCTCAGCCGTACTTGCCCGGTTTTCCTCTACCGCCCCCGCCACCGAACGGGGCGCGTCCGTGTCCGTGACCAGCGGCACATTCACCCCGGCGGATGCGATGAACCTGGCCACCCGCACCATGGCGCACCCGCTCGGAACTCCCCGCGCGGAGCCTGACCGGTTCTTACCGCGGGCCCCGTGGGCGATACCCCTGACTATCGCGGCGATCGCCTGCGGCAAGGTACTCGTCGGCCATTGATTCTTTGGGCCATCCGGCCAAGTCGGCGTGTTGTCAGAGCAATGTGCACTGGTCGGAGTAGCATTCGAATATGAGAACTAATCAGCAACGCTCTCGACTCCGCGAGGAAGCCATCGCCCTCCGCCTCGCAGGCAAATCCGTCCGTGAGATCAGGGAAGCTCTCGGCCCAGTCGGCAAGCGCACGCTCAGTGCCGCGCTCAAGGGCACGCCCCCGGCCGAGTGGACCCACCGCCCGAACGCGAAGGACGACCTCCGCGAGAAGGCCCGCGAACTGCGGACCCAGGGCCTGTCGTACAACGAGATCGCCGCCCAGCTGAACGTATCGAAGAGTTCGGTCTCCCTGTGGGTACGCGACCTCCCCTGTCCGGAAAGGTTCAACTACGTACACAATGAGCGGCGCTACGAAGGACTTCGCAGATACTCCGAGTCCCGCGCGGCCCTGCGTGCGGGAGAGCGCGCGGCAGAGAACGAGGCCGCAGCAGCCGAGATCGGCGAACTGACGGACCGGGATTTGCTCATCGCAGGCGCCATTGCCTACTGGTGCGAGGGCACAAAGAACAAGCCGGATCGCAAGAGCGATCGGGTGGCGTTCATCAACAGCGACCCAGGGCTGATCATTTTCTTCCTTCGCTTCCTAGGCGCTGCCGGAGTGAACAGGGACGACCTGGTACTCCGCGTCTACATCCACGAGAACGCGGACGCCGAGGCGGCGCAGCGGTTCTGGCTCGAGCTCACCGGGGTGCAGCCCAGCCAGTTCCGGTCGCCGACGCTGAAGCGCCACAACCCGAAGACACATCGGACGAACGTCGGCGAGAACTACCACGGGTGCCTCAGGATCGACGTGCGGCGCAGCGGAACGCTCTATTCGAGGATCGAGGGCTGGGCATCAGGAGTAATGGCGGCCTGATGATGCCGTAACGAACCGGGCATCGAACCCACTCTTGGTGCTCCCGGAGGAGGATTTGAACCTCCATTGGCGGAACCAAAATCCGCTGTCCTGCCTGATTAGACGATCCGGGACTGTTCGAGCCCTAGTAGTCTATCGGGATTCCACGCCCTCAGGCGGTCGTCGAGAGCATCACGCCGACGGCATGATCAGGCAGCTGCTCGTCGCCGTGGCGACTAGTTTGCCTGCGCCGTCGAAGATCTCCGCGCGGGAGAAGGCGACGCGGCGGCCTGGCCTCACGACGGTGCCGATGGCCCGCAGCCGCCCGCTGTCCTTGGTCACTGGCCGGGTGTAGCTCACGTTCAAGTCGATCGAGGTGTAGCCGACGCCCGCCTCGAGCGTCGAGTGCACGGCGCACGCCGCCACCGTGTCCGCCAGGGTGCACACCAGGCCGCCGTGGACCACGCCGATCGGGTTATACGCGGACTCGTCGGGCGTTACCTCGAAGACCACGTGGCCCCGCTCAACCTCGGTGGGAGTGAACCCGAGCAGCGACGCGATCGGCGGGGGCGGCAGCAGGCCGTCCCGCATGGCCCGCAGGAACTCAAGGCCGGCCATGCGGGCCGATGCCGCCGCCGTGATCTTCGGGTCGTACCACTGAACGGTCTTAGCGGCAGGCGCGCCCCAGTCCTGCGGGGCCGCCGCCGCGATTTCCTGCCCGACTTCCTTCATGATGCCCCCTCGGCGCCTAGTGGATTTGACTCTACAACCCACTACTCAGCTCTGCGCTGGCCTACCGGTTGTACGGCGGGCCGCTAGGCCTGGGCGTCGAGCTGGGAGAGGCCATTCCAGGCTAGGTCGATCAGGTTCGCGGCCACCTGCTCGAGCCCGGGCTTGCGTGCGTCCAGCCACCACTGGCCGGTGAACGCGACCATGCCGACCATCATCTGGGAGTACATCGGGGCCAGCTTCGGGTCCCTGCCACGGGACTTCAGGAAGTCGGCCATGATGAACTCCACCTGGCCTGCGATGTCGGCGAGCAACGTGCCGTAGGTACCGCCCCCGGGTCCTGGGTTGGAATCTCGCACCAGGATCCGGAAGCCGTCAGCGTTTTCCTCGATGTAGCGGAGCAGGGAAACCGCCGCCGCCTCGAACTTAGGCTTGGAGTGCGGCTTCTCGAAGAGCTTCATGGTCACGGTCGTCAGCCGCTCGACCTCGCGGTCGACGACCACGGCGTACAGGCCTTCCTTGCCGCCGAAGTGCTCGTACACCACAGGCTTGGAAACCCCTGCCTGCGCGGCGATCTCCTCGATCGAGGTGCCTTCGAATCCCCGCTCGGCGAACAGCCGCCTGCCAATGTCTAGAAGCTGCTGCCGCCGTTCCTGGCCAGTCATCCGCTTCCTGCTGATTTTGGGGGATTGGTCGGTCACCGGAACATCATGGCTTTACGCCGCCGCCTTGTCAGCCGAGTTTATCGGCTTTGCAGCCTTTTCGTTACGCTTCGTCATGCTGCCAAGGCTACGGGTCGCGTCAGCCGCGCGCTTGGTGTTCAGCCGCGCCTCGTCCGGCCAGCGCACGTCGTAGGCCCAGCCAAGCTTCTCGAACCACTGGATCACCCGGGCGGACTGGTCGATCTGGCCCTTCAGCGCGCCGTGCCTTGCGCAAGTCGGGTCGGCGTGGTGCAGGTTGTGCCAGGACTCACCGAACGACGCGATGGCCAGCCAGGAGACGTTCACCGACCGATCGCGGGACACCCAGTCCGTGTCGCCCCAGGTGTGGCAGATCGAGTTGGTCGACCAGGTCACGTGGTGCAGCAGCGTGACGCGCACCAGGCTGGCCCAAAAGAACATCTCGATGGCGCCGTGCCAGGACCAGACGGCCCCGGTGGAGTTCCAGAAGCCACCGATCACCGCGGGGGCAAGCAGCGTGAACATGACGATCGTGGGGAAGTGGTACTGGACAGCGCGGATCTTCTTGTCGGCAAGCAGGTCGGGCGCGAACTTCTGCTTCGAGGTCCTGTTCTCGTCGAACAGCCAGAGGACGTGCGCCCAGAGCAGCCCCTTGGTGAGGGCTTTCGCGTCCTCGCCGTAGCGCCAAGGCGAGTGCGGGTCGCCCTCCTTGTCGCTGTACTTGTGGTGCCGCCGGTGGTCGGCGACCCAGTTGATGACCGGGCCTTCCATCGCGAGGCTGCCCGCGATCGCCAGCGCGACCCGAAGGCCGGGCTTTGCCTTGAACGAGCTGTGGGTGAAGTAGCGGTGGTAGCCGACGGTGACGCCGAGCCCGGATACCCAGTAGAAGATGGCCCCGACCAGGATGTCGCGCCAGTTCAGGCCCCAGCCCCAGGCGAACGGGATCGCAGCGATCAGGGCCACCATTGGCAGGAAGACGAACACCCCGATCAGGGTGCGTTGCGCCGGAGTCTTCGGATTCTCCCCGTCAATGTCCCCGACGGCCTTGCGCAGGACGGGCGCGGCGCTCGGGTCGAGCGAGAGCGCGGTGTCCTCGTTGATGCCAGGTGTGCTGATCCCGGGTGCGTCCGGAGTCCTTCCCATGTTCTCCCCTGAGGTAACGGCGCCCGCAGGCGGCGGCCTTCCTTGTACGCTTACGTAACCGTAGCCTACGACACCGTAGGTTGCGCAAGGGCCTCAGATGAATTCTTGGATATTCCCAGGTAAATGCCCATGCCGACATCAACTACCCAGCCCACCGGAGGGTACTCGTCATGGCATCCGCTGATGGTACGCAGAAGCGCCAGGGGATAGATGTCGTAGCCCGTTAGCCGCTAGAAGGCGGGAGAAGCGCCTGGCGCGATCGCGACCGTGCGCTCGTCGGGGCGGGCTGTGGGCAGGCCCGCCCCCTGCCAGGCCTGGTAGCCGCCGGCCACGTCGGTGGCGCGGGCCAGGCCGAGGTCCTGCAGCGCGGCCGCAGCCAGGCTGGACGTGTACCCCTCGGAGCAGATGACCATCGGCCGCAGGGCGTACCCGGTGACCCAGGGCAGCCGCGCAGGGCTTTCCGGGTCGAGCCGCCACTCCAGGTGGTTCCGCTCGATCACGACCGAGCCGGGAATCTCCCCGGCGACGGCTCGCTGCGCGGCGGGCCTGATGTCGATCAGCACCGCGCCCGCACTGAGCTCAGCGAATGCCTCAGCCGGGGTGACGCGAGAGAGCCGGGCGCGCGCCGCCGCCAGGATCTCGTCGATGGATCGTGCGCCGGCGGGCCGGGTGGTCACCAGTCGTCTGTTCCTTCCGTCCGGATCGGCACAAGGCCGCGACTGGTCAGATCGTATCTGGTCATCGCCGACAGCGGCGGCGAGTATGCGTGCACGCTGACTGCGACCGAGCCTGTCGAGGAGTTCCGCACGTCGTGCACGTGGCGCGGCCCGAAGGACCGCACCTTCCCGGGCGCGACCGGGTTCGCGATCACGGTGCCGTCGCCGCGCGCGACCACGTGCTCGTCCAGTTCGCCCCACACCACTCCGAACGCCCCGTTGGCACCGCCGTGATCGTGGAACCCGGTCGACTGGCCGGGCAGCCAGCTGATCAGCCACAACTCGCAGGAGTCACTCACGCGGATCTGCTCGTACCAGCGCCCCTCGGGATCAAGGCGGACCCGTGCCACCCATTCGGCCGGGGCGGAGGTCAGCCGCCGCACCTCGGCCGCGAGCTGCTGCGGGGTAAGAACCTGCTGGTCAGTAGTGGTGATGATCTGGCGCACGCCACAGATCATGCCACTCGTTTCCTAGTAATTCAATGGGAATAGTCGAGTAGTTTGCTGAGTGTCGCTGCACCACCGCCGGTGACTACGCCATCGCCCGCTGGTACGCGCGCGTTCCCCACCACATCGCCAGGCCCGCGATCACAGCCATGACCAGGAACCCCACGCCAACCGTGCCGGTCGCCACCGACCCGGCGGCCAGCGAGCGAGCCGCCTGCACGGCGTAGTACATGGGGTTGACGTGGCCGAGCACACGGAGCCAGGCGGGTCCGAGCGAGAGCGGCAGCAGGATGCCCGCGAGCAGCGTCAGCGGCAGCTGCGCCCCGGTGACAACGGCGGCGAGCGACCCGATCTGCCTGAGCTTCAGGCCGAGCGCCGACGAGGTCGCCGAGCACGCGGCGGTGAGCAGCGCGAGGAGCACGAACAGCAGGACGAGCCCGCTCCAGTGCACGTGGTACCCGAAAACGGCCCCGACGGCGATCACGACCACGCCCGGCACAACGAACATGACGATGTCACGGAGCACCGTGCCGAGGAGCAGCGCAAGACGGCTCGCCGGGGTGACCCGCAGCCGCTCGATCACGCCGGAGTCCAGCTCCCAGATGACGGGCCACCCGGCCCCCATCCCCGCCCCGAACGCGATCAGCACCATGATCCCCGGTACGAACACGTCAAGCACCTGCCCCGGCGGGAACGCGAGTCCGCCGGCGAGCGGCCGCAGCAGCGGCGCGAAGAGCGCCAGGTACAGCACCGGAGTCGTGAGCCCGGTGATGATCCAGACCGGCTGCCGAAGCGTCTCAAGCAGCTTGCGCCGGAAGAACAGTCCGGTCTGAACGGCGAACGCGGTCATGCAGTGTCCCCCGCTCATGCCGCCACCTCCGCAGCCGCACCAGCGGTGACGGAAGGGGAACCCGCATCCCGTAGCGACCGCCCGGTCTCCCGCAGGAACACGTCGTCAAGCGTCGGCCGCGCGACCGACGCGGCCCGCGTTGGCACGCCCTTCGATGCCAGCGCGCCGAAGACCGCCGCCATCGCCTGCGTAGCGTCGGTGGCCGCCACCTGTATCGCCTGGTGCTCGACGACCAAAGACGAGATGGAAGGGTCATCGGCCAGCTCGCGGGCGACGGCGTCCAGCACCGAGGGTGACGCTTCCGCCACGACCGCGATGATGGTGTCGGCCGAGTACCGCTGCTTGAGCTCATCCGGGCTGCCGAGCGCGATGACCCGGCCGTGGTCGACGATCGCCACCCGGTCGCAGAGCTGGTCCGCCTCATCCAGGTAGTGCGTCGTGAGGAAGATCGTGGTTCCCCCTTCTCGCAGCAGCCGGAGCTGCTCCCACAGGTTCGCCCGGTTCTGCGGGTCCAGGCCGGTCGTGGGCTCGTCGAGAAACAGCACCTGCGGCCGGTGCATGATCCCGAGCGCGACCTCCAGCCGGCGCCGCTGGCCGCCCGAGTAGGTGCGAACGGACCGGTCGGCGAGCGTCTCCAGGTCGAACACCGCGATGAGCTCGGCGCAGCGCCGCCTGGCGTCGGCGGCGCTCAGTCCGTACAGTCGCCCCGCGAGAAGGAGGTTCTCCCGCCCTGTCGCTTCCTTGTCGGCCCCGCCGAGTTGCCCGACGTAGCCGATCCGCCGCCGGACAAGCCCCGGTGTGCGAAAGACATCGGCCCCAGCGATCAGAGCGGAGCCCGCATCGGCGGGCAGCAGGGTGGTGAGGATGCGCAGGGTCGTCGTCTTACCCGCGCCATTTGGCCCGAGCAGCCCGAAGATCTCCCCCGCAGGAACAGTCAGGTCGATGCCGCTGACGGCCTCAATGGTCGCGCCAGCGACCCGGAACGACTTGCGCAGCCCGGTGACCTGGACAGCGGGCATTGGTGGTGAGGACATGCCGATAACTCCGTTCGTGCGTTGCCGGATGAGACACGCGCGACTGACAGGCATATCCTCGAAAGTGTCGAGTCCTCGGGTAGCCGGTCAGCCGTGCGCTCATGGATTCCCGCGGTCTCCGGGGTTGCCGCCCCGGAGACCGTTTTCTCTCGCGCCTGTCAGCTCATGAAGCCGTCCTCCTTGAGCTCGTCTTCGGTTGGCCACGGGAACCTGCCGTCCCGCAGCTCCGCGACCGTGGTGCGCACCCAGGCGAGCTCCGCCTGCCGCATCGCTTGCGCGTACTCGTCCTCGATCCCGAAGATCCGCGGAAACTGGGGCAGGTCCGCCATGACCGCCCGCCGGAACGCGTCGGAGGACGAGATCTCCGCCTCAAGACGCGCCGCCCGCTGCTGCAGCGCCGCGATCGCCCGGTCCTTGCCGAGCGAGTAGATGAACATCAGCGGTGCCGCGAACGCCGGGTACTCGGCGGACGGCTCGGTTGCCAGGTCCCACAGCCACACAAGGAGCTCGTCGCGCCCCGCCTCGGTGATCGCGTACACCGTGCGCTCGGGCCGCCGACCCTCCCGGTTCACCTCGATGGGCTCGATGAAGCCCCGCTCGGCGAGCCGCGCCACGGTGTCGTACACCGACGACTCCCTGATGCGAAAGGCCCGGTCATGCCCTCGTTCCCGCATCAGGGACCGCATCTCGTACGGGTGCATCGCCCGCTCGTTGAGCAGGCTGAGCACGCTCAGCGCCACGGGCGTCCGCGGCAGTGGCCGCTGACGCCTCGGTTGACTGTCGTCGCCCATCGCCTGGTCACCCACTCATCTCGATATACTCGGCACTGAGTATATCTCGACTATATCGCGCGTCCCCACCCTCCGCGCAACCCCGCGGGCGCGAAAGTCAACGGCGGGTCAGCCCCCGCTGAGGTCCGCGCGGTGCACGACCGTGAACACCCGGCGGAACGGAAAGAGCGTCCCGAACGACTGGGGGTGATACGCCTCGGCCAGCCGTTCCCCGTACTCCCTGACAAAGGCGTCCGCCTGCTCCGCGTCAAGCACGGAAAGCGCCGGCCGGAGCGTGGTGCCCTTGGTCCATTCGAGCACCGGGTTCTCCCCGTGGAGAATGTGCAGGTAGCTGGTCTCCCAGGCGTCCACCTCGAAGCCGGGCCGCGCTAGCAGGGCCACGTAGTCCGCCGGGTCGCCCGCCTGCCGGTTCAGGCGCGCGTCCGCGAGCAGCGCGCGCCAGCGCGGGGACCGCGCCATCTCCTTGACGATCTCGTGGCTCGGCTGGTCGAAGTTGCCCGGCAGCTGGAACGCGAGCCACCCGCCAGGCGCGAGGAAATCCGCCCAGCGCAGCAGCAGCTCGTCGTGGCCAGGCACCCACTGCAGCACGGCGTTGCAGACGAGCACGTCAAGCGGCTGCTCGGGCCGCCAGTCCCACACGTCGCAGAGCGCGAAGGAGAGATTCGGCGCCTCCTGCCCCTCGCTCGCCCGCACTGTGCTCCCTCGCACTGTGCTCGCCTGCGCCGTGGCGAACATCTCCGGGGAGCTGTCGACGCCGACTACCGTCGCGCCCGGCCAGCGCTGGGCGAGCGCTGCGGTCAGGTTTCCAGGGCCGCAGCCGAGGTCGGCCACGTACCGGGGACTGGTCGCGCCGATCTGGGCGATTAGGTCGAAAAACGGGCGGGCCCGCTCGCCGCCAAAGCGCAGGTACTGTCCGGCGTCCCACATGTCTCGTCCTCCGTTGCGCATCGACTATCGACACAAAGAATCTTGATATCGAGATACTCGTAGCAGATCAAGCATCTTGACGTCAAGAGATAGGCTATGGGCATGGGGCAACTCACCGGCGAGGAGCGCGACGAGGTCGATGACCTCGTCGCCGCGTGGCGGCACCAGCGGCCCGACCTCGATGTCGCGCCGCTGCAGGTGCTAAGCCGGGTCTCCCGGCTTGCCAGGCACCTAGACATCGCACGGCGCGGCGCGTTCGCCGCGCACGACCTTGAGTCATGGGAGTTCGACGTGCTCTCGGCGCTGCGCCGGGCGGGGCCGCCGTTCCAGCTCACTCCGGGGGCGCTGCTGCGCGCCACCCTGGTCACCTCTGGCACGATGACCAACCGCATCGACCGGCTCGCGGCCGCCGGGCTCGTCTCCCGCGAGCCCGACCCGCGCGACCGCCGCGGCGTGCTCGTCACCCTCTCCGAGCGGGGCGAGGCCGCCGTGGACGCGGCGTTCACCGACCTGCTTGAGCGCGAGCACGCGCTGCTGTCCCGCCTCGGCCCCGAGCAGCGAAACGCGCTCGCCGACCTGCTCCGCACCCTGCTCGTCCCCTTCGACGAGGAAACCTAGCCAGCACGGACCTAGCCCGCGGGAACTCTTAGCTAGCTCATCGACAGCTGGGTGGTCACCTGGGTGCCGCTGCTGATCAGCAGCTGGTCCGTGGTGACACCGGTCAGCGTGAGGGGGATGGCGCCCGTGACGAGGTTCGCCAGCTGGAGCTCGCCGATGTTCGGCAGGTTGACCAGGCTGACGCCGATCGTCGACGGGGCGAAGGTCAGCGGAACCCCGGGCAGCCCCGAGACAGCCTGCAGTGCCCCGGACAGTTTCGTCGCGTAGAGGGTGACGCCGTCGCTGAAGTCCTGGGTGGCACTGACCGTGGTGGCCGTCGTCCCGTCCTGGGTGACCGTTACGGTGACGGTGCCGCTCAGGTCGATCGAATCGGCGGTGAACTCCATCATCTGCTGGGTCCCGGCCGCGGTCGGCACGTTCACGTTGCCCACGTAGTGGAATCCGGTGATGTTCGCCGTTCCGGCGGTGAGCACCGCCGTGGCATCGGACGCGACAAGACCGCGAGGGTCAGCGGCGTTCTTCTGTGTTGCCGACGGCGAGGCGGCCAGGCTGCCGATCGCTGAGCCCAGGCCGACAATTACCGGGGCACGCGAAGCCAGGCCGGACAGCGGCGTCCCCGACGACAGTAGCGGCAGCGGCAGGCTGAGCCCGGGGCTTGGGGTCGGCGCCACGGCCGTTGGGCTGGCTGACGGCTGGCTCGACGAGGGCGTGGGCGTCGGTGTTGACGTCGGTATTGACGTCGGGGTCGGGGTCGGGGTCGCGGTCGGCGAAGGGGAACTGGGGATACAGATGAGGCCGAGGATGCAGCCCTGGCCCGCCAACGGCGCAGCCATGGCGCGCTCGCCCCCGTCACGCCGACCAGGGCGGCGGCCAAGACGGCGGGCAGCGCCGCCATCGCGAGCAGTCGTCTCACGAAGCCGCCGCCGACTCTGTGCCCGCATCGGGGCCAGGGTTCCCCTGCCCGCCCGCGTCGCCGGAGGTGATCGGCGTCCAGGCGTACCCGAGCGCCCCGCCGACGATGGCGAGCAGCATGCCGAGGAAGAGGCCGCCGAGGTTGGAGGCGGGGAAGGACGCGATGCCGAGGATGACTCCCGCGATCCCGTAGAACGAGCGGTGCACGGGATTGACCCAGACCGCGGTCCCCGCCGCGATGAGCAGCGCTCCGATGAGCACGGCGAAGACGCCGCCGATCCCGATGTAGATGACCAGCTTGAGCCCGCCGTGCACGAGCAGGCCGCTGAGCGGAAGCATCACGAGCTCAAGTCCGGACAAGATCAGCAACAGGCCGCCCCAGAAGGGACGGCTGCGGCGCCAGGCCTGCCAGCGAGCGCGACTGCCGCGCCACTGGGCCTGCCACCGGGCCTGCCCGCGAGCGAGCTTTTTCATAGCTGCTAGCAGCTCCCGCCGAAGCCGAGCTTGAGGTCGGGCAGCGTGAACGTGCCCGCGGTCGTCAGCCAGGTGTGTTGCACCAGGTTGTCGATCTCCATCGAGTCGGCCTGCTGCCCGAAGCCGCCCGAGGCGCCGTCGGCACCCGGGTCCTCGCTGAGCGTTCCGGCGTCAAGGCCGATGCTGATGTTGTGGAAGACCGCCTCGCTGCCGGTCTGCCCGGAGGCGTCGACGACCAGGTTCTGCGCGCTGACCGGGGTCCCGCCGCCGCCGGCGGTCAGGTGCATGGTGATCGGGCCAATCGTGACGCTCTGGCACAGGTTGGCCAGGGTCGCGGAGTGGATGGCCGAGATGATGACCGGCTGGGTACCGGAGGCACCGGAGACCTGGCCGCCGAACTGCTCGAACCCGGTCCCGGTCAGCTTGCTTGCCGTGATCAGGTACTCCTCGCCGGAGACGGAGATGCTTGAGGCGATGGCCCCTTCCGCGGTCAGCCCGATGAGCGCGCCCGCGACGATGACGGCCGGCACCGCCACCATCGCGAACCGACGCCACTTGACCCGGCCCTGGGGCGATGTGAGGTTTGGCACACGGGAAAGTTACTCCGGAGTAAATTTGCCGGTCAAGCACTTTGGGACAACAAAGTAATCAAAAAACCACAGTTGTCCCGAGAAAAGGTGAATTTTCAACCTTCCAGGGAGCCCGCTACCTCCAGCCAGCGCTCCTCAAGGTCCGACTTCTCGGCCTCCACAGCAGTGAGTTGCGCGCCGAGCTCGGTCAGCTTCGCGTAGTCGGTCGCGTTGGCGGCCAGTTCAGCGTGCAGCTTCGCCTCGCGCTCCCCGGCGCGGGCGATCTGCCGGTCCAGCCGGTCGAGTTCCTTCTTGGCGGCACGCTCGGCCGCCGACCCAGGCGTGAACCCGTCGCCCGAGGGCACGGGCGCTGCCGTCGCGGGGCGCGCGGCGGGCGAGCCGCCTTCCTGCGCTGCGCGCGACCGCAGCCGCAGGTACTCGTCGACGCCACCGGGCAGGTGGCGGAGCCGCCCGTCGAGGATCGCGTACTGCTGGTCGGTGACCCGCTCGAGGAAGTACCGGTCGTGCGAGACCGCGATGAGCGTTCCCGGCCACGAGTCGAGCAGATCCTCGATCACCGCGAGCATGTCGGTGTCCATGTCGTTGGTCGGCTCGTCCAGGATGAGCACGTTGGGCTGTTCGAGCAGGATCAGCAGCAACTGCAGCCGGCGCTGCTGTCCGCCGGACAGGTCCCTGACCGGGGTGGACAACTGCGCGGCGGAGAAGCCGAGCCGTTCGAGCAGCGCGCTCGGCGTCAGCTCCTGCGCCTTCGCGCCGGTACCGATCGTGTAGCTGGTGCTGAGCCTGCTGATGATGGCCCGGACCGGCTCGTTCAGGTGCTCTTCGAGATCGCCGAGGAGCTGGGTGAGGGCGGCGATCTTGACCGTCTTGCCGCGCCTGACGGTGCCGACGGCGGGCGCGACCGCGCCCGTGATCAGCCCGAGCAGGGTGGACTTGCCCGCGCCGTTGACGCCGAGGATGCCAGTTCGCTCGCCAGGCGCGATCCGCCATTCGACGCCGTGCAGCACCTCGGTGCCGTCGTAGCCGGCCGAGACGCCGAGCAGGTCGACGACGTCCTTGCCGAGCCGGGCGACGGCGAGCGACTGCAGCGAGACCTTGTCCCGGACCTCCGGCACGTCGGCGATCAGCGCGTTGGCCGCGTCGATGCGGAACCTGGGCTTGGAGGTGCGGGCCGGCGCGCCCCGGCGGAGCCAGGCGAGTTCCTTGCGGGCGAGGTTCTGCCGTTTCGCCTCGGTCGAGGCGGCCATCCGGTCCCGCTCGACCCGTTGCAGGATGTAGGCGGCGTAGCCGCCCTCGAACGGCTCGACGATCCGGTCATGCACCTCCCAGGTGGCGGTGCAAACTTCGTCGAGAAACCAGCGATCGTGGGTGATGACGAGCAGCCCGCCCGCGTTAGCCGGCCAGCGGCGCTTGAGGTGCTCGGCAAGCCAGGTGATGGCCTCGACGTCCAGGTGGTTAGTGGGCTCGTCAAGCAGCAGCACCTCCCACTCCCCGGCCAGCAGCCCGGCGAGCGCGACGCGGCGGCGCTGGCCACCGCTGAGCACGGTCACCGGCGCGTCCCAGGGGATGTCGGCGAGCAGGCCGCGGATCACGTCCCGCACCCGGGCATCGCCGGCCCAGACATGCTCCGGCGTGTCGCCGACGACCGCCCGCTCGACCGTGAGCGAGTCGTCGAGCGTGTCGGCCTGGTCGAGCACGCCGACCCGTACCCCGCCCCTTACCGTGACCCGGCCGCCGTCGGGGCGCTGCCGTCCGGCGAGCATTTCCAGCAGGCTGGTCTTGCCGTCGCCATTCCTGCCGACCATGCCGACCCGGTCGCCCTCGTTCAGGCCCAGGGTGACGGAATCGAAGACGACTTTCGTCGGAAACTCAAGGTGCAGGGACTCGGCCCCAAGAAGATGCGCCATATCGGCTTCCAGGCTAGGCCATCCGGACTCCCCGGATGTTCCGCGCTCCCCGCCGCCCCGCTTGCACGCGGCACCTGGGCAGCCAGTCCGCTGGCTATCTCTGGATGACCGAAGCGCCTGCGGCCGGGCCGACGGCGGTCGCTACCGCGCGGCAGACTCCTGAACCGGAAAGTTTCACCGCCAGATCGGCGGCGTAGGCCTCGTCGCGGGCCAGGAAGAAGCATGTCGGACCCGAGCCGGAAACTAGCGCGCCAAGCGCGCCCGCTTCGAGTCCGGCGTCCAGGGTCTTGCGCAGTGCGGGGAACAGCGTGAGCGCGGGTTCCTGCAAGTCGTTGCTGAGCGCCGCGCCGAGCCTTAGCGGATCGCCCGCGCTGAGCGCCGCCATGAGCTCGGCGGAAAGCTCCGGCTCTGCGACTTCCTGGCCCTGGCGCTGTCGGTCGAGTGTGCGGAAGACCGTTGGGGTGGACAGGTGACCGTCGGCGAACGCGAGCAGCCAGTGGTAGGTCGCTGGGGCGACCTGCGCGGGGGTTAGCTGCTCCCCCCGGCCCTGGCCGATCGCGGTCTCGCCTAGCACGGCGAAGGCCACGTCGCTGCCGACACCGCCTGCCACCTCGCAGAGTTCCTCCTGCGACAGCCCGGTGCCCCACAGCTCGTTGCAGGCGACGAGCGCGGCAGCGGCATCCGCGCTCCCGCCGGCCATCCCCCCGGCCACCGGAATCCGCTTAGCAATAGTCACTGCAACGCCGCGAATCCCGCCAGTCCCGCCAGCACGCGCTGCGTCGCCAACGCCGGCATCGCCGGCATCGCCGGTCGCCTCACCAACACCGGCAGCACCGCCGCGCTTCGCGACCGCCTGGCGCAGCGCTCGGACTGCTCGTAGCGCCAGGTTGTCGGCGTCCTCCGGGACTAGGCCCGCGCCCTCACCGCTGACGGTCACGCTGTCCGCCTCAGCGGGAGCGACAGTTACCTCGTCGAACAGCGACACGGCATGGAACACCGTCACCAGGCCGTGGTAGCCGTCCGGGCGCAGCGGCCCGACGGCAAGCTGCAGATTGATCTTCGCAGGCACCCGCACGGTCACACTGGTCACAGATACGGAAGCCTACTTCGTCCTCAGGTCGCCCGCGCCCCGCTTCCAGGTGCGTGGATGTGAACCTGCTGTCGCTATAGACACCGAAGTCACATCCACGCAGCACGCGCAACGCGCGTTGGGCGAATCGTCGTTCAGCTGTGGACGGCTTGGGCGATATGGGCGAAATCGGCGACCGTCAGTGTCTCGCCGCGCGCGCTGGGGTCGACGCCGGCCGCGCGGAGCGCCTCCTCCGCCTTGGCGGGGGAACCGGCCCAGCCCGTGAGCGCGGCGCGGAGGGTCTTGCGGCGCTGGCCGAAGGCGGCGTCGATCACCGCGAAGACCTCCTCGCGGCTCGCCGTGGTCGGCGGCGGGTCGCGGCGGGTGAATGCCACGAGCTTGGAGTCCACATTCGGCACCGGCCAGAAGACAGTACGCGGCACCGTTCCGGCGAGCCGCGCGTTGGCGTACCAGGCCAGCTTGGCCGACGGCACTCCGTACACCCGGCTGCCCGGCCCCGCGCACATCCGGTCGGCGACCTCGGCCTGCACCATGACAACGCCCCGCTCCAGCGACGGCAACGCCGCGAGCAGGCGCAGCAGGACCGGTACCGCCACGTTGTAGGGCAGGTTGGCCGCGAGCACGGCCGGCGCGGGCAAGCCGATCTCCTTCTCCCCAACGGCGAGTGCATCAGTGGTGAGTACGTCCACCCGCTCAACGAGGCCAGGCGCACGGTCCGCGATCGTCTTAGGCAGTTCGGCCGCGAGCACCGGGTCAATCTCAACGGCCACCAACCGCATCGGGCTCGGCCCCGGCCCGACAGGCAACACCCGGGCCCCACCGAATGGATCAGCCCCGCCGCCCGGTCCACCCGCGGTACCCCCGGCACTCCCGCGAGCGATGTCCGTACCGCTCTGTCCGGCCGCAGCACCCCCGCTGCTCCCGCCGACCACTTCCGTCCTGCCGTCCTGTCCGGACCCAGCCCCCCCGACAGTCCCACTTACCGCTTCCTCCACAGTGGTCTCGTCGTGATCTCCAAGCCGAAGAGCACTGTCAGCCTCAGCAACAGCTCCAGACCGGAGGGCCTCAACAGCGTCAGCGCCGCCTCCAGACGACGGGATACCAGTGGCCTCGACGACGGCCTCAAGCAACGCCAGTGTCAGCGATCCGAGGCCGGGGCCGACCTCGAGGATCACGTCGCCGGGGCGCACCGCAGCCAGCTTGGCGATCTGCCGGACCGTCCCCGGCTCGATGACGAAGTTCTGCCCGAGCTTCTTGGTCGGGTGGACCCCCAGCCTGCCCGCTATGCCCCGGATATCCCGTGCCCCAAGCAGGCGCACGGCCCCGGTCACGCCCGTCACGCCCCGCGACCGCAACATGGTGGATCGTTGGGAGCACCCGGGCGCTCCCAACGATCCACCATCGTTGACTTAACCGTCATTGAAGGCCGCTACCAGGCGAAGACACGGGTACCCGTTGCCTGCAGCTGGGTACAGAAGTCCGATACGTCCAGGTTCTTCAGTGCCGCTAGGTAGCGGATCGTGTAAGCCGTCATCGCCGGGGAGTTCGGCTTGCCGCGATGCGGGACCGGGGTGAGGTACGGGGCGTCTGTCTCCGCGAGCATCAGTTCCGCCGGGGCCACCCGCGCCGCCTCCTGCAGGGGTACCGCGTTCTTGAACGTCACGTTCCCCGCGAAGCTCATCACGTAGCCCGCCGAGGCGCACCGCTCCGCCATCGCCGCGTCACCGGAGAAACAGTGGAAGATCACCGAGTACGGCGGCCACGGGGCGTACTCCTCCAGGATCGACAGCACGTCCTCGTGCGCGTCCCTGTCGTGGATCATCAGCGCCTTGCCGGTGCGCCGCGCTATCTCGATGTGCGCGCGGAACCAGGCCTGCTGCACGTCGCGCGCCGAATGGTCCCGGTAGTAGTCAAGGCCCGTCTCGCCGATCGCCACGACCTTCGGGGACTCAGCCAGGGCCGTGATCGCGGCGAGCACCGGCTCGCGCTCCCGGTACACCGCGCCTGTCTCGTTGGGGTGGATCGCCACCGCCGCGTACACGTCCGGGTACTCGGACGCGCACGCCACCGACCAGCGCGACGACGGCAGGTCGCAGCCCACGTTGACCACGCGTTTAATGCCAGCGGCGGCAGCGGCGGCGAGCACGCCGTCGACCGGCAGGCCCATGATGTCCATGTGGGTGTGCGAATCGAAGCCGCCCGGTTCCGGGAGCGTCAGCCCGGGCTCAGCCGAGGGCGCGGGGTGAAACATGCTTCCGTTCTGCTTACTCATTACCGCCTAGCCGGGCGATTTCCTCGTCAACCACGGACTGGTCCAGCTTCGTGAACAGCGGGGCCGGGGTGGAAAGCGGCGTGCCGACAGCGACCGGCCGGGGCTCCCAGCGGAACGTCGAGTCGTAATCGCCGGTGATCACCGGGTAGGACGGGGCGCCCTCTTCGTCCACGGTCTCGATCCGCGGCATGCCCGACCAGTCGCCTGTGCCGCCGAGCATCTGGTGCACGGCCTCCGACGAGCGGGGCAGGAACGGGGTGAGCAGCGTCTTCGCGTCGGCGATCGCCTGAAGCGTGACGTGCAGCACGGTCCGCATCCGCTCCGGGTCTGATGTCCGAAGCTTCCACGGCGCCTGCTCGGAGAAGTACTTGTTCGCCTCGCCGACGGCCCGCATCGCGTCGTTGATCGCGAACTTGAACCGCGAGTGCGACAGGTGCTCGCCGACCGACGAGAAGGCACTGGAGGTGGCCTCAAGCAGCGCACGGTCTGCGTCGGTGAGCTCGCCGGCGGCGGGGATCGAGCCGATGTTCTTCGCGGCGAACGAGACCGCACGGTTCACCAGGTTGCCCCAGGTGGCGACTAGCTCGTCGTTGTTCCTGCGGACGAACTCGCTCCAGGTGAAGTCCGTGTCGTGCGTCTCGGGTCCTGCCACCGCGACGTAGTAGCGCAGCGCGTCCACGTCGTAGCGGTCAAGGAAGTCCTTCACGTAGATGACCACCTGGCGGGAGGAGGAGAACTTCTTGCCCTCCATCGTCAGGAACTCGCTGCTCACTACTTCGGAGGGGAGGTCGAGCGGCCGAAGGGGGCCAGGGGTGCCCCCCTTCGCCCCGCGGCCATCGTAGCCGAGCAGCATCGCCGGCCAGATCTCCGCGTGGAAGACGATGTTGTCCTTGCCCATGAAGTAGTAGGCCTCGGCGCTTTCGTCGTTCCACCAGGCACGCCAGGCTTCCGGGTCACCGGAGCGGCGGGCCCACTCGATGGACGCCGACAGGTAGCCGATGACCGCGTCGAACCAGACGTAGATCCTCTTGTCGTTGCGGTCCCGCCAGCCGTCGAGCGGCACGGGGACGCCCCAGTCGAGGTCGCGGGTGATCGCGCGCGGCTGAAGGTCGTCGAGGAGGTTGAGCGAGAACTTCAGGACGTTCGGCCGCCAGTGGCCTTCCTTGGACTTCAGCCAGTCGCCGAGCACGTCGGTGAACGCGGGCAGGTCGAGGAAGTAGTGCTCCTGCTCGACGAACAGCGGCGTCTCGCCGTTGATCTTCGACCTCGGGTTGATCAGGTCGGTCGGGTCGAGCTGGTTCCCGCAGTTGTCGCACTGGTCGCCGCGCGCGTTCGGGTAGCCGCAGATGGGGCAGGTGCCCTCGATGTAGCGGTCGGGCAGCGTGCGGCCCGTGGACGGGGAGATCGCGCCGAGCGTGGTCTTCGGGAAGATGTACCCGTTCTTGAGCAGGGTCAGGAACATCTCCTGCACGACCGCGTAGTGGTTGCGGGTCGTGGTCCTGGTGAACAGGTCATAGCTCATGCCGAGGTTGGCGAGGTCGTGCCCGATGACACCGTTGTACCGGTCGGCGAGCTCCCTGGCCGACAGGCCCTCCTTGTCGGCCTGAACCTGGATCGGGGTGCCGTGCTCGTCGGTGCCGGAGACCATCAGCACCTTGTTACCGGCCATCCGCTGGTACCGGCTGAACATGTCGCTCGGCAGCCCGAAGCCGGAGACGTGCCCGATATGCCGCGGGCCGTTGGCGTAGGGCCAGGCCGGCGCGGTCAGGATGTGCTTTGGATTGGCCGATGACATGGTTAAAGCCTACGGGCTGTGGCGTGGTCGTCGCTGACATTAAGCTGCGCCTGCGCGCCGACCGGGACGTGCCTTGTCTGCTTGATGCCCAGAATCGACAGGAAGAACGTCCCCAGGATCAGCTGGCAGCTCAGCACGAGCGCGGTCACCGACGGGACCATCACGCGCAGCGCGTGCTCGTAGTTGAGGTGCCCGAACGCCTGGCTCTGCCAGTAGGTGAGGGAGTAGATCAGGCCGGCGAGCCCCGCGACGCCCACGACCACGCCGGTCAGCAGGCCGCGTTCAAGTGACAGCTTGCCGAGCAGGGTCTGCACCTTGGGCTCGGTGGGCAGGAACCCTTCAGACCCTGCGTAGACCTGGGTGAACAGCCAGAAGAGCATCGCCTGGAACCCGATGTCGACGCAGGCGCCGCAGGCGACGAGCGTGTCCACGTCGAGGGAGACCCCGCCGATCGTGATCGGGCCGGTCGCGACAGCCGCGCCGAGGCCGAGGCCGAGGATCAGCAGCACGAGGCCGGGGACGAAGAACAGCCAGCGGGGGCTGAACAGCAGCAGGAACCGCAGGTGCCGCCAGCCGTCGCGGAAGCTGCGCAGGTGCGGCTTCCTGCTGCGGCCGTCCTTGGCGAGGGGCGTGGGCACCTCGGTGACCTTCTGCTTCGCCAGGGTGGCCTTCACGACCATCTCGCTGGCGAATTCCATGCCGGTGGACTGCAGGCCCAGGGCGATGGCGCTGTCCCTCCGGAAGCCGCGCAGGCCGCAGTGGAAATCACCGATCGCGGAGGGGAAGAACAGGCGGCCAACGAAGGAGAGCACCGGGTTGCCGAGGTACTTGTGCAGGGGCGGCATCGCGCCGGGGGCGATGCCGCCCTTGAAGCGGTTGCCCATCACCAGGTCATAGCCCTTGCGGAGCTCGGTGACGAACGGCATCAGGTTCGTGAAGTCGTAGCTGTCATCCGCGTCGCCCATGATCACGTACTCGCCGTGGGCCGCGATGATGCCGCCCATCAGGGCGTTGCCGTACCCCCGCTCGGGGATCGGGACCACCCGGGCGCCCGCGGCCTCGGCAAGCTGCCTGCTGCCGTCGGTTGAGCCGTTGTCGGCCACCACGACCTCGCCGCTGATCCCGCTGTCCACGATGAACTGGGCAGCCTTACGCACGCAGGTTGCCACTGTTTCCGCCTCATTGAGGCAGGGCATGACGACGGTCAACTCCACGTGGACTCCATTCGCCGTATTACGGTGAGACTCGGACCTTTTGCGCCCGATTTGGCGTACATTGCTCGGGCGCAAGGGCGCGGGCGGGGCGCACGATCACCCATAGCGCCCCAGAAGTAGGAGGATACGGCTTGAGGGTAATGCCTGCGGTGATATGGCGGTCGTTTAGCCGGCTGATCGCCGGCAACCGCCTGTTCGCCGCCGCGCTAGTCCCCGCGCTCGCGCTGCGCGTGGACGCGGAGCTCGGCTACCGTTGGCAATCCTGGTTCAACGATTCGTTCACCTATGTCCGCACCGCGGTGACGCTGACCCCGGACACGACGCGGCCCTCGGGCTACCCCCTGTACTTGTGGCTGCTGTCCCCCGCTCACAGCTATCTTCTCGTGACCGCCTCGCAGCACCTGATGGGGCTGCTCGTCGCGGTGATGATCTACGCCCTGGCCAGGCACCGGTTCGGCGCCCCCGCCTGGGTCGCCGTCCTGGCCACGCTGCCGGTGCTCTACGACGGGTTCGAGATCCAGCTCGAGCACCTGATCATGGCGGACACGCTCTTCCTCTTCCTGGCGATGGCCGCGGTCACCATTGTGCTGTGGTCACCGCGCCCGTCGTGGCGCGCCTGCCTCGCCGCCGGCTTGCTGCTCGGTGTCTCCTCAGTCGTCAGGCCCACCGGCCTGCCACTGCTCGCCGTGCTCGCGCTCTACGTGATCATCGTGAACTGGCGCGGCTGGCGGCCTCTGGTAGCCGGGCTTGCGGCCTGCGGTGTCGCGTTCGCCGTGCCGGTGCTTGGCTACGAGGCCTGGTACGAGTCCGCGCACGGCGAGTTCGCGATGACCGACTCCACCGGCGTCTTCCTTTACTCGCGGGTGATGACCTTCGCCGACTGCTCCCGCATGTCGCTGCCGACGGACCTGCTGCCGCTGTGCACGTCGGTGCCGCCCGACAAGCGGCCGATCGCGCAGGCCTACATCTGGACGCCGATTAGCCCGCTCAGCCGCTACTCCGAGCCGATGTTCTCCCCCACGGTCAACAAGCTCGCCGAGAAGTTCGCCATCGCGGCGATCGAGGCACAGCCGCTCGACTACGCGCGCACGGTGTGGGACGACACGGTGCGGTCCTTCGAGTGGAACCGCTCCGTCTTCCCCAACGGGCAGACGTACGACGCGTACCTGTTCAGCTCCCAGCCACTAGAAGTCCCGGCCGGATCGTACGGCGGCTACCAGTCGGTCGAGGCGTACTACGCGCACGGCAACCCGCAGACCGTCGTGGTCGACCCGTTCGCCGCGGTCATCAGGGACTACCAGCGGTACGTCTGGCTGCCCGGCACCGTGTACGGGGTAATCCTCCTCATCGGGCTGTTCGGGATCGTGCGCCGGTGGCGGCGGGCCGGGCGCGCGGCGCTCCTTCCCTGGCTGTGCTCGCTGGCCCTGATCGTGGTGCCAGCAGCGACGGCCGAGTTCGACTACCGCTACGTCACGACCGCCGTCCCGTTCGCCTGCCTAGCCGCCGCCATGGCGTTCGGCACGGCGGGCCTCGCGCGCCGCGGCGCGGGCGGCGGCCCTGATGGCCGCTTGGCCGACGCCGGCCACGACGAGCGTAATCTCACCGCGGACGCCACCTGAGGCATCCTGGTCCGCCGCCCAGGCCGCGAGCTCGGCCAGCGAGCCGCGCACGATCTCCTCGTGCGTCTTGGTCAGCTCCCGGCAGACGACCGCGGCGCGGTCGTCGCCGTGGGACTCCAGCAGCTCCGCCAGGGTCGCCGCGATCCTGCGCGGTGACTCGAAGAGCACGTGCGTGCGCGCGTCGGCCGCGAGCTCGGCGAACCGCCGCGCCCGCTCTCCGCTCTTGCGCGGCGGGAATCCCTCGAAGCAGAACCGGTCGGTGGGCAGGCCGGAGACCGCCAGCGCCGTGGTCACCGCGGAGGGGCCCGGCACCGCGGTGACCCTGATCCCGGCCGCCGCCGCGGCGGCGACCAGCCGGTAGCCTGGGTCGCTGATCGCCGGCATCCCGGCATCTGTGACCACGAGCACGTCCCTGCCCGCCTGGAGTTCGGTCACCAGTTCCGCGGCGCGGCGTGCCTCGATCACGTCGTAGTAGGAGACCACCCGTGCGGTCAGCCGGACATCGAGCGCGGTCGCCAGCTGGCGAACCCGGCGGGTGTCCTCGGCTGCTATCACGTCCGCGCTGGCCAGCGCCTCGGCCAGCCGCGCAGGGGCGTCCTCCGCCTGGCCGATCGGTACCCCGGCGAGCGTAAGGACGCCGGGGGCGCCGTTACCTGCGCGTGCCTCACCAGGTACGCGATCGGTCACAATTCTGGTCCCCACGCGGGCCTCCCTCCACATAACATGGCGTTCGATGACCGCTACAGAGGCCGGCCAGCCGGCCAAGGATCCCGAAGACGGTCCCGACGCCAGCCGCGCCGCGACCGAGGTCGATGACGTTGCCGAGTTCGGCCTCGACCCAGTGAGTGCTGACCGGATCGACTCCGAGACGGCGGGCGGCGGGACGGCCGAGCGTATCGCGGCCCTGCGCGCCCGGCTGATGACGCCCATGCCCGACGACCGGCTGTGGGGCTGGATCGGCCCGCTTCTCGTAACGGCATTCGCGGCCTTCTTCCGGTTCTACAGGCTATCGGTCCCGAACGCGATCATGTTCGACGAGACGTACTACGCGAAGGACGCGTGGTCCATCCTGCAGCACGGGGTCGAGTGGAACTGGGTCTCAATCACCATCAACCCCGACTACGTGAACAACCAGATCGTCGCCGGGCACGTCAGCAACAGCCTCTTCCAGTCGTGCACTGGCACAGGCTGCGGCGAGTACGTGGTCCAGCCGGAGGTTGGCAAGCTGCTCATCGCAGTCGGTGAGTGGCTCTTCGGGCTCACCTCGTTCGGCTGGCGCTTTGCCCCGGCGATCTTCGGCACGCTGGCGATCCTCGTCATGTGCCGCGTCGCGCGGCGGCTCACCCGGTCCACGCTGCTCGGCTGCACGGCCGGGCTGCTACTCTCCCTCGACGGCCTTGAGTTCGTGCTCAGCAGGACCGGCATCCTGGACATCTTCCTGATGTTCTTCGTCCTCGCCGCGTTCGGCGCCCTTGTCGTTGACCGCGACGTCTCCCGCGCCCGGCTGGCTGAGGCGATGGTCCTCCGGCCAACCGACGAGGCGGGCCCGCAACTCGGGATCAGGAAGTGGCGCGTCGCGGCCGGGATACTGATCGGCCTAGCCGGCGGGACCAAGCAGGACGCGGTCTGGTACGTGTTCGCCTTTATCGGATTGTGCGTCGCGTGGGACATCGGTGCCCGCCGCACGGTCGGCTTGCGGAGCTACGTCCGTGGTGCCCTCCGCCGAGACGGCAAGTGGCTGCCGCTCACTCTTGGTGTGATCCCGCTGGTCACCTATGTCCTTACCTGGACGAACTGGCTCGTCACCAACACTGGGTACGACCGGGACTATGCGCAGAGCGTCGGGGTCAACATCCCGGTCATCTCTCCGCTGTACTCGCTGCTCAACTACCACGAGCAGATCTTCCAGTTCATGGACGGCCTGAGCACGAGGCACCCCTACGAGTCCCAGCCGTGGGACTGGTTCTTCATCACCCGCCCGGTGGCCTTCTACTGGAACACCTACAGCGATGCCTCGGGGCTGCACGTCGCCAAGGCGGGCACGACCGGGCCGTGGGTGCAGGAAGTGCTGGCGATCGGGAACCCCGCCATCTGGTGGATGTCCATCCCGGCGATGGCCTTCTGCCTGGGCTGGTGGCTGACCCGCAGGGACTGGCGGGCGGGTGCCGCCCTCCTCTGCGTGGCCGCTGGGTGGGCGACCTGGCTGCCGTTCGTCTCGCGGACCAAGTTCTACTACTACGCGCTTGAGTTCGAGCCGTTCCTCATCATCTGCATCGTCCTCTGCCTAGGGCTGATCATCGGCCCAGCGACCGCCGGGCCGATACGCAGAGCGGCCGGATCAATACTCGCGGGCAGCTACGTCCTTGCTGTCCTAGTCCTCTTCTGGTACTTTTACCCGATCCTCGCGGGCAAGATCATCCCGTACTCGGACTGGCTGTCTCATATGTGGTATTCCGGCTGGATCTAGGGCTTCGCGAACCTTCTTGCACTCCGCCCCGCGCGGCTTATCAGCGTTCCCTCAGGGTAGATGAAGCTTACTATGAAGGACGCGACATATCTTGAGGTGATTTAAGTCACACACTGGACCGTCGACGCGCTTTCGTACGTCTATAAGAGTGACGAGGACCCGAGCAACCCGGAGCCAGGTATGAGCCCGATCGACGAAGAAGACGACGACAGTCGCGCCCGGTTCGAGCGCGATGTCATCCCACAGCTCAGCCAGCTGTACCCGGCGGCACTGCGAATGACGCGCAACCCCACCGACGCCGAAGACCTAGTACAGGAAACGTCGGTGAAGGCGTACGCGGCCTTCCATCAGTTCCGCCCCGGCACGAACCTGCGTGCGTGGCTCAACCGGATCCTCACCACGACGTTCATCAACGTCTACCGCAAACGGCGCCGTGAGCCACAGCAGGCGCTCGGCGCGGACCTGCAAGAGTGGCAGATGTCCGCCGACCGTCTTGCCCCGCCGGTCCCGTCGGCGGAGGCTGAGGCGCTCGACAACATGACCGATTCCGACCTGCTGCGCGCGCTGCGCGGCCTGCCGAACGAGTTCCGCACTACGGTCTACCTCGCCGACATCGAGGGCTACCCGTACCGCGAGATCGCGGAGATCATGGGTACCCCGGTCGGCACGGTCATGTCCCGGCTGCACCGCGGCCGCCGTAAGATCCGCGAGCAACTCACGGGCACCGGCCTGCTGCCGCCGCGGCCGGCAGAGGGCTAGCCGGTCCCGGCTTCGGGGTAACCCCAGCCACAGCGGTAGGCGGCCCGAGTTTTGGGCCGCCTACCGCTCTTTGCGCTGCCTGCTACCGCAACCACAAGGCTTTGGCCCCAGCCACAGCGCTAGCCGGCCCGGGTTTTAGGTCGCCTGCGTACAGCAACCACTGGGTTTTAACCTCAGCCACAGCGCGGCGCAGCCGCAGGCGCTGCGGACTGTGCAGCGCCTTCTGACGGCACCACAAGGCTCTAACCCAGCCACAGCGCGGGGATGACGCGCTTTTCGCGTCATCCCCCGTGGGGGGGCGATGGGGGGGCGAAGCCCCCGCCATACGCGGGGGGTGCAGGGGGGTCGCCCCCCCGCAAGTAGTACTGCTCGAAGACCTGCTCCACGTAGATCTGGTGCCAGAGGGAGAAGACGACCAGCGCCCAGACCTGGCGCCACGGGACGTCGGGGTCGCCTGCCTCGAAGCGGCGCAGCACATCGATGACCGCGCGCTTGTCCAGCCATTCCTCGGTCTGCGCCTGGCGGATGACCTGATCGGCGTAGCCGGACAGCTCGCCGCGGAACCAGTGGCCGATCGGCACGGGGAACCCGAGCTTACGGCGCTCTACGCTCTCCTGGGGCAGTAGGCTGCCCACCGCCTCCCGGAGCGCGAACTTCGTCGTGCCCGCGGCGGTCTTCTCCGCCCGCGCCAGCCGGCTGGCCACCGTCATCACCTCGCGGTCGAGGAACGGCGTGCGCAGCTCAAGCCCGTGCGCCATCGACCCGCGGTCGGCCTTGACCAGGATGTCGCCCGGCAGCCAGGTGTTGATGTCGACGAGCTGCATCGTGGCCACGTCGTCTAGCCCGGCGGCCTCCGCCTGGTCGAAGAGCGGGCCGGTAACGTCGTAGACGGTGCCGTCGCCGTACCTGGTCAGCACGTCGATCTCCTCGCCAGCGAAGATGTTGGCGTTGCCGATATACCGGCTGCGCAGCGGCGTGGCGATCCGCGCGAGCAGCCCCTTGCCCTTCTGCCCTGGCGGTATCCGGTCCGCCACCACCTGGGCGAGCGACCTGCCGGGGCCTAGCTTCGTCGCCGCCCGCACCACGCCCGGCTGGTGGTACACGCCGTAGCCGCCGAACAGCTCGTCGGCGCCCTCTCCGGACAGCACCACCTTCACGTGCCGCCGCGCCTCCCTGGCCACGAACCAGAGGCCGACCGCCGCCGCGTCCGCCATGGGATCATCGAGCTGCCAGATGATCTGCGGCAGCCTGTCCGCGAACTCCTGCGGGGTGATCACGTACGGGATGTTCCGCAGCCCGAGCGCCGCCGCTGTCTCTTGCGCCTCCTCGATCTCGCTGTAGCCTGCGCGGGCGAACCCCGCGGTGAATGTCAGCATGCCGGGCTTGGTCTCCGCCGCGATCGCGCAGATGGCCGCCGAGTCCACGCCGCCGGACAGGAACGCGCCCACCGGCGCATCGCTGCGCAGGTGGGCGGCGACCGAGCCGCGCAGCGCGGCCAGCACGCGTTCCGGGGTGTCCGGGGCCGGCGACCTAGCCGACCGCAGCACCGGCCGCCAGTACCGCGACGGCCGCTCAAGCGGGGCCCTCGGCCGCACGGTCAGGGAGCAGCCCGCAGGCAGGCAGATCACCGGAGGCGTCATCGTCGCCGGCGCGGGAACGTACTGAAACGACAGGTACCTGCGCAGCGCGTCCGGGTCGATCACCGATACCTCGCCGGGGCCGAGCAGCGCCTTGCGCTCGGACGCGAACCGGAACTGCCTGCCGCCCTCGGCGATCGCGTAGTAGAACGGCTTGATGCCGAACGGGTCGCGGGCGCAGAACAGCTCGCCAGTCTGCGCGTCCCAGATGGCGAAGGCGTACATGCCGCGCAGCTTCTTGAGCGCTTCCCTGCCCTCGGCGGCGTAGGTCTCAAGCAGCACTTCGGTGTCGGACCCGCCGCGCAGCGGCACCCCGCGCGCTCGCAGCCGCTGCGCCAGCTCGGCGTGGTTGTAGATCTCCCCGTTGTAGACGATCACGTAGCGGCCGTCGGCCGATCGCATCGGCTGCCGCCCGGCGGCCGACGGGTCGACGACCGCCAGTCGCCTCGCGCCGAGCGTGACCGGGCCGTCCGAGATCACATGCTCGTCATCAGGCCCTCTGTGCGCCATCCGCCGCACGGCACGCAGAACCCAGTCCGCGTCCGGTCTGGCTCCCCCTGCCAGTGCGAGGCACCCCGCGATCCCCGACATGCCACCCCTAAGAACTTCTTTCTTTTTGATGTCCCTGTCTGCTAGAACTCCCCGGATAGGGCAAAAAGAAAGGAGTTCTTGACAGCGACGTCACTTAGGCTGGAACCGGATGCCGCCGTCGAACCTGACGACCTCCGCATTCATATAGTCGTTCTCGATGAGCGATCGCACCAGATGGCCGAACTCATCCGCCCGCCCGAGCCGTTTCGGGAATACCACCGGCGCCGCCAGCCTGGCGAGGAACTCGTCAGCGTCCCTGCCGTCGCCGGCGATGGACTTGTAGATCGGCGTGAAGATGACGCCGGGGCAGATCGTGTTGACCCGGACGCCGATCACCGAGAGGTCGCGGGCAGCGGGCACGGTCATCCCGATGATCCCGCCTTTAGACGCCGAGTAGGCGATCTGGCCTGTCTGGCCCTCGATCCCCGCGACCGAGGACGTGTTGATGATCACGCCGCGCTGGCCATCGGCGTCCACCGGCGAAGTCTTCGCCATCGCCGAGGCGGCAAGCCGCAGCACGTTGAACGTGCCGGTCAGGTTGACCGCGATGACCCTGCTGAAGCTTGCCAGGTCGTGCGGCGAGCCGTCGCGGTTGACGGTACGCGCAGCGAAACCGATCCCGGCGCAGTTGACGGCCACGCGCAGCGGGTGGCCCGACGCCTCGGCGGCGGCCACGGCCTCGAGCACAGCGTCCTCGTCCGTCACGTTAGTTTTCGCGAACTGCCCGCCGATCTCGGCGGCGACTTGCTTGCCCGCCTCCTCGTTCAAGTCAGCGATGACGACGCGTGCCCCTGCGGCGGCGAGCACGCGCGCCGTCGCCTCCCCGAGGCCGCTCGCGCCGCCAGTGACAATCGCGGAAGTCCCATTCAGCTCCATGGCTGTGAGCATAGTTCTCCAGGCTGTCCTGCGCGCTGGCCAGCTTGGTGATAATGGCTGCGCAAGCCGTCTACGCTTGCCCACAGGGGGGCCTGCTGGGTTAGCATCAGGGTCTCCCGCACCGATCATGGGAAGGGCCCGGGAAGACACACGTGAGCCATGTGCCGCCGGGCCACGAGGACGCCCATGAACCGCTGATACCGCCGCTGGGCGCCCGGTCAGCGAAGTGATCGCGGTAGACGCGATGGGCGGGGACTACGCGCCAGACGAGATCGTCGCCGGCGCGCTCGCCGCCCAGCGGGAGCACGGCCTCACCACGCTGCTCACCGGCCCGCCCGCGCGGCTGCGCCCGGTCATCGCGCGGCTCGGCGGCCGGTCGGAACTGCGGGTCGTCCCCGCCGAGGACGTTGTCGGCATGGGCGAGAGCGCCCTCGCCGGGTTCCGGCGGCCCCGGTCGAGCATCGCCGTTGCCTGCCAGCTCGTGCGGCGCGGCCAGGCGAGCGCCGTCGTCTCCGCCGGGTCGACCGGCGCGATCGTGGCAAGCGCCAGGCACCGGCTTCTCCCACTGCCCAGCGTGCCGCGCCCCGGACTCGCCGTCTTGCTGCCGACCTACCCCAGGCCAACAGTGCTCATCGACGCGGGGGCCACCGCCGACCCCAAGCCCGAGATGCTGGTGCAGTTCGGCCACCTGGGCGTCGCGTACGCGCAGATCGCGCTCGGCACCGCGGTACCGAAGGTCGGCCTGCTCACGATCGGCGCGGAGCCCGGCAAAGGGAACGCGCTCACCAGAAGAGCGCACGAGTTGCTCGCCGCCGAGCCGCAGGGCGGGCTCCCCCTGCACTTCGCGGGGAACATCGAGGGCGGCGACCTGATGGCGGGCGCGGTCGACGTGATCGTCACCGACGGCTTCACCGGGAACGTGGCACTCAAGACCCTGGAAGGGGCCATGCGGTTTGCCGCGTCCGAGCTGCGCACCGCGCTCACCAGCACGAGGGCCGCCAGGGTCGGCGCCATGCTACAGCGACGTGGCCTGCGCGAACTCAGCCACCGCATAGAGCCAGAGACCTACGGCGGCGCGGCACTGCTCGGCATGGGCGGCACCGTCGTAATCGCACACGGCGCGTCCACCGCCCGCGCCGTCACCGCCGCCTGTGCCCTGGCGGTAAACCTGACCCGCGGCGACATCACCGAGCGAGTCAAGGAGCGAATCGGCGTTACCGAGCCGCGCCGCTCCCCGCACTTCCGCCGCCGCGAACGGTGAGATCTGAAAGGCGGCCACACGACACCGGGCTCCATTATTGAGTCGGCAGCGTGTAGGCGGGCCGATAGGCTTGAGGTATGGCAGATCCCCAGCAGATTCTTGGCGCACGGGTGTGCGACGCCCTCGTGGCCGCATACGGCGTTGACTACGCTGACGCGGATCCGCTGATCCGTCCGTCCTCGTATGCGGATCTCCAGTCCAACGCCCCATTGCCATTGGCCAAGAAGCTCGGCAAGGCACCCCGCGACATCGCGGCCGAGATCGTGGGTCACCTTGACGTCGACGACATCACCGAGCCGCCCACGGTCAGCGGCCCCGGGTTCATCAACTTCACGCTGCGCCCGCAGTGGATCGCCGACGCCGCGACCGGGCTGCTCGCCGACCCGAGGCTCGGCACGCCGCTGAGGTCGCGGCCCAAGTTGGTCATCGTCGAGTACTCCTCGCCGAACATCGCCAAGGAGATGCACGTCGGGCACCTGCGCTCGACCATCGTCGGCGACGCGATCGCCCGGGTGACCGAGTTCGTCGGCGACCACGTGATCAGGGACAACCACGTGGGCGACTGGGGCACGCCGTTCGGCATGCTGATCGAGCACCTGGTCGACGTGGGTGAGGACTCCCCCGAGGCGGGCCTGCTGCGCACGGACCCGAACGCCTTCTACCAGGCCGCGCGGGTCAAGTTCGACTCCGACCCCGTGTTCGCCGACCGGGCGCGGGAGCGGGTCGTCAGGCTGCAGTCGGGCCACGACCCGGCGACGATGCAGCTCTGGCAAGACCTGGTGGACATGTCCAAGGCCTACCTGCGGGACGTCTACGCCAGGCTCCGGGTCACGCTGACCGACGAGGACATCAGGGGCGAGTCGTTCTATAACGACATGCTGCCCGGCGTCACCGAGGACCTAGCGGCCAAGGGCCTCGCGAGGATCAGCGACGGCGCGCTGTGCGCCTTTCCCGAGGGGTTCACCAACCGGGACGGCACCCCGCTGCCGGTGATCATCCGCAAGAGCGACGGCGGCTACAACTACTCCTCCACCGACCTGGCCACGGTCAGGTACCGGGTGGACAAGGTCAACGTCGACCGCGCGATCTACGTTGTCGGCTCCGACCAGGCCCTGCACTTCAGGATGATCTTCGCCGTCGCGCGCGAGGCGGGCTGGCTCCCGGACGACAAGCAGTTCGAGCACGCCCAGATCGGCATGGTCCAGGGCAAGGACGGCCACCGGCTGCGGACCAGGGCCGGCGACAACGTCAAGCTCAGCGACCTGCTCACCGAGGGCGTCGAGCGCGCCCGCGCGATCCTGGACGAGGTCGAGCGCGACGACGAGGGCCTGGATCTCGACGCGATCGCGGAAGACGTCGGCATCGGCGCGATCAAGTACGCCGACCTCTCGACCGCGCGGGACAGCGCGTACGTCTTCGACTGGGAGCGGATGATCTCCTTCAGGGGGAACACCGGCCCGTACCTGCAGTACGCGACCACCAGGATCAGGTCCATCTTCCGGCGGGCCGGGATCGACTCCGGCAGCGCGCGCGGCCCGATCGTCATCACCGAGCCAGCCGAGCGGGAGCTCGCGCTGAAGCTGCTCAGCTTCGGCACGGTCATCACCCAGGTCGCCGACACCGCGGAGCCGCACCAGCTGTCCGCCTACCTCTTCGAGGTTGCCAGCCTGTTCACCACGTTCTACGAGCAGTGCCCGGTCCTCAAGGCAGACGACGAGGAGATCAGGCAGTCCCGCCTGGCCCTGTGCGCGGCGGTGCTCCGCGTACTGACCACCGGCCTCGGCCTCCTGGGTGTCCCCCTCCCCGACCGCATGTAGCGCACACCGGTGGCACGTGAAGCGCGAAGCTGCCGGTCCGCCCCGCCTGCCTCTCAAGGTGATCCCGAACGGATTTGTGTTTCACCTGGCCGCCGACCCGTGACCGCTGAAGACCTAATCGCCCGGACGTTCGGCGCCTGGATTATCGAGCACCTTCGGCACACGGCCGTCCCGAGCGTTCCGTCAGCGCACAAGACAACGACCTTGCGAAGGTCCGGCCCGCTCCGGGTACCTGAGCCGCGCGACCCAAGGCCCATGGCTAAATCGTGTCCCCGGCCGGTAAGAGACAGCTAGCGGGCCTTGCCGTCCATCGGAATCTCGAACCAGACCGCCTTGCCGTCCTCGGTTGGCCGGGAACCCCAACGGGTGGCCAGTTGCTCGACCAGGTAGAGCCCCCGGCCGCCTTCGTCAGTCGCCCGCGCGGTACGCAGCCGGGGCAGCCGAAGGTCCGGGTCGAAGACCTCCACCCATACCGACTCCGCTCCCCGCCGCAGCCGGATGGTGAACTCGCGAGGCCGGTACACCGGCGCGTAGTGGGCCGCCATCGGGAACCCGGACCCCGGAGTGAGCGCCCCGACGTTCACCCCGGACAGCGGGGTGTCGGCCAGCGGGTCGAGTTCCAGGTCGAACCGGCGCCCTGCCGGGCTTGGCGTCACCGACGCGTGCAGGACCGCGTTGGTCACCACCTCGGAGACGAGCAGGAGAGCGAGGTCGGCCTGGTCGGGGTGCATACCCCAGGAGGCGAACGTGGCCGTCGCGAGCTTGCGCGCCTCGGAGACCATGATCGGCTCGGCGGGGAAGGACCGCTCGACCAACGCGAGGTCATCCGGCGAGGAGCGGAACACCAGGATCGCCATGTCGTCGTCGATGTCGCCGGGCACGGCGGTCTCGGCGGCCACGGCGAGGGCGTCCGCGGAGGGTGCGGCGGCGAGCAGCGCGTCCCGCAGCATGGCCACCGCCTCGGTCTCGGTGTAGTGCCCGTCGCCGTCCGCCCTGGTCCGCCGGTCGGTGAGCCCGTCGGTGTAGAGGACGAGGGCAGCGCCTGCGGGCAGGGTGACCGTCTGCTCCCGGTAGGTCGGCAGGCCTCGGATGCCCCGGCCGCGGACGCCGAGCAGCACGCCCTTGTGCCGGACCTCAAGCGGCCGGACGGTCCCGTCCAGGGCCAGCAGCGGCGCGGCGTGCCCCGCGTTGGCGAAGGTCAGTGAGCGGGACCAGGCGTCGTAGATCAGGTAGATGCACGACACGGTGGGCGGGTCGCCGCCTGCGCCGACCGGCGCCGTGGAGCGGACCCACTCATCCAGCTTGCGCATGATGTCGGCGGGCGACTTCTCGTCCTGTGCGTAGGCTCGCAGCGCGGCGCGAAGCTGGCCCATGGTCGCCGCCGCCCGGGCGCCGCGGCCCTCGACGTCGCCGATCACCAGGCCGACTCGGCCGGCGGCGAGCGGGATGATGTCGTACCAGTCCCCGCCGACCTGCGTCTGGATGCCCTGTCCCTGCGTGGCAAGAGGCTTGGCGGGCACGTAGCGGAATGCGACCTCAAGGCCGTCGAGTTCGGGGACCGAGTCGGGCAGCAGCGACTGCTGGAAGGCCAGCGCGGTCCGCCGCTCGGCCTCGAAGAGCATGGCGTTGTCGATGGCCACCGCTACCCGCGACGCGATCGCCCCGATGAGGTCGCCGTCGGACAGGTCGTAGTGCGGGTCAGGCCGGTCGTTGATCCTGGAGAGGGCCAGCGACATCGCGCCGAGCAACTCGCCCCGCGCGTACAGCGGTGACGCCAGCACCGAGGTGACCCCGACCTGATCGGCGGCGGACATGGACTCCTCGCTCGGTGCCGGGTAATAGCCGGCCTGGGTGTCAGGGACGACGATCGTCTCAAAGCGCGCCATAGCCTGCTGCGTGAAGTGGCCCGGCGGGTAATGGATGGCCTCGCCGACCCGCGCCCAGGTACCGGGCTGGGGCTCCCAGCCTCCGGCGTGCGCCGCGGCCCGCCTGATCAGCTTGTCGCCGCTGAAGAGGTCGATGAAGCAGTGGTCGGCGAACCGAGGGACGAGGATCTGGGCGACCTGGCGAAGCGTCGCGTCAAGCTCAAGCGAGCCCGCCAGCCGCCGGCCGATCCGCTCAAGGAGGCGGAGCCGGTCAGGCTCGCGCTGCGTGTCTCGCCGCCCGGCCTCGGTGATGAGCAGCACGATGCCGTCGATCGCGCCAGAAGGGTCGCGGAGCGGCACCGCGAGCTCCCTGACGAACAAGAAGCTGCCGTCGCTCCTGTGCCCGGCGAACGTGTCTTCCCACGCGACCCCGTTCAGCACCTGCCGGGTGATCTCGTCGCCCCGCCCAGGCTCCCCGTCGGGAAGCAGACCAAGCTCGCTGAGCGGCTTACCGAGGAGCGGTGATGCCGCGCCGTCCAGTCGCAGGAGCCTGGCAACGTATTCGTTAGAAAACACTACGTTGCCGGCCCGGTCCGCGACGATCACACCGATCTCGGCCTGGCTCAGCACGAGTTCTGCCGGCAGGCTCTCGCTCCAGCGCGTCATGTCACGCTCCGGCCACCGAACAGGTCTCCTAGCTACTCCGTGGATACGAACACATGCGAGGCGACCTCGGCGGGCAGATCAGCGGAAGCTCCGCCTGCGCTACCCTCGCCGCACACGCGGACCCCACCTTCAACCGACCCTAGCAACACCTCGCGTCCGGGTTGTATCCCGGCCCGCTTCAGTTTAAGCATCAGGTCTAGATCACTTTGGAGTTGTTCCGTTATCCGGGTAACTGTGACCCGTACAGTCCCACCGACCTCACGAGCAACATCTATCATCGTCGAATCGTTCGCTGCCGGGGCAACGCCGGCTTCGGTGACGAGTTCCTCGAGACCGGGGATGACGTTGCCATGCGGGCAGCGATCCGGGTGGCCGAGCAACTCGTACAGCCGCCGCTCGACGGACTCCGAGATGACGTGCTCCCACCGGCACGCCTCGATGTGCACCTCTTCCCAGGGCATCTCGATCACGCTGACAAGCAGGCACTCGGCCAGCCTGTGCTTGCGCATCACCCGGGTGGCGAGCGTCCTGCCCGCGTCCGTGAGCGCCAGCTGTCTGTCTCCCGCCACGTGCAGCAGACCGTCCCGCTCCATCCGGGCGACCGTCTGGCTGACCGTCGGGCCGGATTGGGCAAGCCGCTCCGCTATCCGCGCCCGCAGCGGGACGATCCCCTCCTCTTCAAGTTCGAACACCGTCCGCAGGTACATCTCGGTGGTGTCGATAAGCCCATGGGCAGTCACTTAAACCTTCCTCTCGACAGTGATGCTACGCGCTCGCGCCACCATCGAAAGAAAACCTAAGGGGACAGTCTTTCGATACCCCAGCCGTCACCGGAGCGGCGGTAACTCAGCCGGTCATGGAGCCGGTTCGGCCGCGACTGCCAGAACTCGACCCGGTCAGGGACGATCAGGTACCCGCCCCAGAAGCCGGGCATCGGAACGTCGGTCCCCTCGGGCCACCGCGCGGACAGTTCCGCCACCCGGTCATCGAGTTCAGCGCGGGAGGCGAGCACCGTAGACTGCCACGACGCCCACGCGCCGATCTGCGAGAGCCACGGCCGCGAGTGGTAGTACGGCTCACTTTCTTCTGCCGTCAGCGGCCGCACCGCGCCCTCCACGGTCACCTGGCGGCCAAGCCCGTACCAGGGGAACAGCGCGCAGCACCGCGGATCGGCCGCGAGGTCCCGTCCCTTGCGGGACGTCCGGTTGGTGTAGAACGTGAAGCCGGCGTCGTCGTGCGCCTTGAGCAGCACGGTCCGCGCGTGCGGCCCGTCGGCGACCCCCATCGTCGTCAGGACCATCGCGTTCGGCTCGGGCAGCCCGGCCGCCACCGCCTCGTCAAACCAGTGGGTGAACTGCTTGATGGGAGAGCTGTCAAGCATCTCCGGCGTCAGCGCCCTGTCCATAGCCGGAATCCTCGCACAGTGCTGCGGCGTAGTCGCACCGCAAGGAACAGCTAGGCTAATCCTGTGACCAGCATCATCATTCCCGGTAACCTCAAGCCGCAGGACGGGCGGTTCGGCAGCGGCCCGACGAAGGTCCGCCCGGAGCAGGTCGCCGCTCTCGCGGCGGCACGAGAGCTAGGAACATCGCACAGGCAGCCGCCGGTGAAGGATCTCGTGCGGCGGATCCGCGGCGGACTGGCTGAGATTTTCAGTCTTCCGAACGGGTTCGTGGTATCTCTCGGCAACGGAGGCACTACTGCCTTCTGGGACGCGGCCATCTTCGGGCTGATTCAGGAACGGTCACAGCATCTGTCGTTCGGTGAGTTCTCCGGGCGGTTCGCCACGCTGGCCGGGCGCGCCCCGTGGCTGAAGGAGCCGTCGGTCATCAAGGCCGAGCCGGGCACCCACCCGCTGCCGGTCGCCGAAGCGGGGGTAGACGCCTACGCGCTCACCCACAACGAGACGTCCACCGGGGTCTGCATGCCGATCCACCGCCCGGCTGGCGCCGATGACGGGTCGCTGGTGCTCGTCGACGCGACGAGCGCGGCCGGCGCGCTGCCGGTGGACCCCGCCGAGTTCGACGCGTACTTCTTCGCCCCGCAGAAGGTATTCGGCGCCGACGGCGGCCTGTGGCTGGCGCTGCTGTCCCCGGCTGCCCTGGCCAGGATCGACGAGATCGCCGCGAGCGGCCGGTACATCCCGGAGTTCCTGTCGCTCAAGGTCGCGGTGGAAAACTCCGTCAAGGACCAGACGCTGAACACGCCCGCCGTGTCGACGCTGGTGCTCTTGGCCACCCAGATCGACTGGCTGCTCGAAAAAGGCGGTCTTCGGTGGTCACAGGAACGCACCAGTCGTTCGGCTGAGATTCTTTATTCCTGGGCCGAGAAGTCACAGTTCGCGACGCCCTTCGTGGCCGACACCGCGATGCGGTCGACCGTGGTGGGGACGATCGACCTCGCCGACGCGGTGAGCGCGGACGCGATCGCCGGGGTGCTGCGGGAGAACGACATCGTGGACACCGAGTCGTACCGGAAGCTGGGCCGGAACCAGTTGCGGGTCGGCTTGTTCCCCGCGGTCGAGCCCGATGACGTGGCCGCGCTGACCGCGTGCGTCGACTACGTCGTCGAGCGACTGGTGTTAGTGCGCGACCGCGCCGATCAGCACCACGAGCACGAGCAGCCCGAGGACGGTCGGCAGCAGCCAGCGGGGCACCTTGTTCACGGGTTCAGCGTATGTCCGAATCTTGTTCCTTTTGCCCTGACCTCAAGGTTTCACCGGGTCAGCGCAATCAAAAAGAACAATGTTCGGGGAGGGGGTGCGTGATGCGGCTTTTCGTCGGCCTCGCGCCGCCAGCGGCGGCCCTTGACGACCTGGACGCGGTGTGCGCGCCACTGCGGCCAGGGCGGGAGGACCTCAGGTGGACCAGCCGTGAGCTGTGGCACGTCACACTCGCCTTCCTCGGCGAGGTGGGCGAGGAGAGGCTGGCAAGGCTGCTGCCCCGGCTTGAGCGCGCGGCGCGACGGCACCTCGCGTTCGGCCTCAGCTTCGCGGGCGCGGGCGCCTTCCCGAGCCCGGCACGGGCGAACGTGCTGTGGAGCGGGCTGTCCGGCGACGGGAAGGCCCTGGGAGAGCTGGCGATGTCGGTCAGCGCGGGCGCCCGGCGGGCCGGCGCGCCGCCGCCGGACGAGGGCCGCCGCTACCGGCCGCACGTCACCCTCGCCCGGTGCCGGATGCCCGCCGACGTCGCCGCGATCGTGGATGGCTTGTCCGGGTACCAGGGGCCGACCTGGACCGCCGAGGAGATCTACCTCATCCGCAGTACGCTCGGCGGACACCCGCGCTACGAGACCCTCGGCACGTGGAAGCTCGGTTATCCCCCGGGGGGACGACCCCCCGTACCCCCCGATGTGCGCCTGGGGCGGCCCTGATCGCAAAAATCGCGATCGTATCAGGCCCGCCCCAGGCGCACCAAAGCTGGCGATGTCTCCGTCATGCGGCTGTTTCCTCCGGAAATCAGGACTGTTTCTCCGGAGATCAGGACTGGCTTATCTTCTCGAGGATTGGTGCGGCAGCGCGGAGGATCTTCAGTTCGTCTGGGGTGAGCTCCTGCAGTCGCTGCGCGAGCCAGGCCTCGCGGCGGCGGCGGACCCGCTGCACCAGGTCCCTGCCGTCGGCCGTCACGGTGAGCACGACCTGCCTGCGGTCGGTGGCGTGCGGCTCGCGCCTGACCAGGCCGCGCTCCTCAAGCAGCGCGATCACCCGCGTCATGGACGGCGGCTGGACCTTCTCGTGCTCGGCGAGCTCGCCGGGAGTCATCGAGTCGTGGCGCTCGAGCGCTGCGAGCGCCGCGAGCTGAATGTCGGAGAGGACGGTCTCTGTCCCGCCGAGTCCAAGGCGCTCCACCCGGAGACGCCGCGCGAGCCTGGTGATCGAAATCCGCAAGACGGTCGCCAGCCCCGCGTCCGACTGCATGTCCGATACCTTCGCTCGGCGGTCCGGGGGTGGTGTCCCCCGGGAAGCGGAGCCATCGGACATGCCTCGGGGGGCACGGGGGGTGGTCCCCCCGGGAGTTGATTGCATACCTGCCTCCGGCATCCACCAAGTACATCATGGCCGCGCATGTGTTATAAGCGCTAAGGCGATCACCAAGTCGATCCTGCTCGGGCAGGTCGTATACGCCTGGTCGGCTAGCCTTGATCCGTGAGCCACAGTAGGCAGGTCCGTCCCGGAGAGCGGCGCCCGGCGCCTCCGCCGAGGGAAGCGGACGACCGCCTGGTGACCGCAGTCATCACCCTTGGCTGGGTGCTCGCGCTCGTCGTCCTGCTTTTCGTCCGCAACGCACTGCCTGGTGATGTGCACTGGTGGATGTGGACGTGCGCCTGCGGGGTCGTTATGGGCCTGTTCGGGCTCTGGTACGTGCCGTTCCTCAAGCGCAGGCGGGCGCGGATCGCCGCAGAGCGTGCCGCGCCCGCCGAGGCTCAGCTCTCCTCGGGGTACGTGTCCCGTGACAGCGGCTCGAATACCGTCTCCTCGACCGAGACGCCAGGCAAGTCCACGAGGTCGTAGCCAAACTCGTCGATCACTGGCGCGGTCGCCTGCGCGGTAGATCCGGTGAGCACCGCCTCGGAATGCGCGCCGCACCCGTGGTCCGACGAGACGACACGGCCGTCATCCGGGGCGAAGGCGTTGCCGCAGGCACCGAATAGCCGGCCGAGCCCGCCGCTGAGCGGAATGAAGAACCCGCAGCTCACGCAGGTCGCCGGCGCGGCATGGGACAGCGGCGTGCGCGGCCCGTGGTCGCTCTCGTACCAGCGCTCAGCCGTGTCATCGCGGCCGAAGGCCGACAGCGCGCGGGACCGGCCGGGGGAAGGCAGTTCAGATGGCTCGGCTGGCCCGGCCTCGGCATTCTCGGTGTCGGTCCTTGACGCGAACCAGTCGGTCACCGCGTCGTCGCCGTCGAGTGTGACGAAGGAGACAAGTCGCTCATCGTCCGGGCTGGCGGGCAGGAGGTCGCCGATCCCGACATCGCCGGGGCGCAGCCGGTCCTGCCAGGGCACCCACGCAGGTGCGAGCAGCGCGTCCGGGCCAGGCAGCAAGACGCTCTCGTCCACCGTTACAGTCTTGGACCGGGGCGCGCGCGTCACGGTGACCGCCCACCGCCAGCGCGCATAGGCGCGATCGGTGCACTCAAAGTAATGAGTGACCACCCGATCGCCCCCAGACTCAACGCCCAAGTGGCCACCGACCGCGTCCAGGCTCACCCCGGCATCGTCGACCAGGGACTGCCTGGCCAGGTCAACGGCGTCCGCACAGACCTGGTCTGGTTCCTTCGCGCGGTTTCTGATCGTGCTCACGACTGCCAATTCTCACTCCCGGAGCGTCATACCGCGACGGCAGGGCCGGCAAGTTCTCCCCGATAGGGCTCGTCGCAGTGCCGCAGAACAAGAATACTGTGAACATGCGGATGTCGGATGCGCTGCGACGCGTGGGGGTTGCTGCCCACGCGACCGGTAGCGCGTTCCGCACGGGCGGTGAGGCCTCTGGCAGGGCGACCCGGCGGACGGCGGTCTTCGTGCACCGCATCACCGGAGCGCAGGGCGCCGCCCGGACTGGCCTCGGCACGCTCGTCGAGATGACGGCGGTGAGCGGCGCCGCCGACGCGTTCGTGACGATAGCGCTCGCCGGGTCGATCTTCTTCAGTACGTCCGTGGACCAGGCCCGCGGCCGCGTAGTGCTGTTCCTGATCATCACGATGGCGCCGTTCGCGGTGCTCGCGCCGTTCCTCGGGCCGGCACTTGACCGGATACAGCAGGGCCGCAGGTTCGTGCTGGCCGGCACGATGCTGACCCGCGGCCTGCTCTGCTACGCCATGTCGGCGAACGTGGCCAACTCCGTGACGCTGCTGCCCGCCGCGTTTGGCATCCTGGTGCTGCAGAAGGCCGGCGGTGTCGTCAAGGCCTCGGTCACGCCGCGCCTGCTGCCCGCCGAGCTCACGCTCGTCACCGCCAACGCCCGCTCCGGCCTGATATCCCTCGCGGCCTCCACCGCAGCGGCAGGCCTCGCCGCCGGCGTGCAGGTTGTCGGCGGCACGGCCTGGACGCTGCGCGTCGGCACCCTGATCTACCTGGCCGCGATGCTCCTCGCCTTCCGGCTCCCCGAGCAGATCGATGTCCCCGTGGCTGCCCCGCCGCCCGTGCCGCCGCCGGTCCGCGAGCCGCCGACCAGGCCGGATATGCCGCTCACCCGGCCGGACATGCCGCACCCAACGTTGCCGCTGCCGCCCAGCGAACTCCCTTCCGCTAACGGGGCTGCCAACGGTTCCGCTGACGGGGCAGCCAAGGCACGTCCGGGGCGCTGGCGTACCCTCACCAACGTCGGACCCGTCGTGTCCGAGGCGATGATGGTCAACGCGGTGCTGCGAGCCTTCTCCGGATACATCCTGTTCATGCTGGCGTTCCTGCTGCGCAGCGTGGATCTGGGCACGGTGTTCGGCCACGCGGTGTCGCACAACCTGGCCCTTGGCGCGCTCGCCCTCGGCCTGTCGCTCGGCAGCCTCACCTCGATGATCCTCGGGTCTTTCTTCAAAGGTCGCGCACCGCAGCTGATCATGTTCAGCGTGCTGATCATCGCGCCTGTGGTGACGGCGGTATGCGCGTGGGGATTCGGTCTCTGGGCAGCCGTCCTCGTCGAGGCCACGGCGATCTTCTGCGCCAGCCTCGCCAAGCTCGGCCAGGACTCGATCGTCGGCCGGGAAATCGGCGACGAGATCCGGTCCTCGACGTTCGCGGTCTCCGAGACACTCAACCAGGTGGCGAACGTGGCCGGCGGCCTGGCCGGCGTGCTGGTGTCGATGCTCGACAACGGCCAGGCCGGCCTGGGCATCGCCGCAGGCGGTCTCGCCGTGGCGGCCGTCGTGCTGATCGCTAGGCGTCGGCAGCGGGTCCGGCTTGCCGCGGAGCATGCCACCTAGCGCAGGCACACGCAGCTTTGGGGAGTACGGGGTGCGGGGGTGTCCCCCCGCACCGTCCCCCGGACGATAACGGCTCGATGTCCTTCGCGACGGCCGTGAGAAGGCTCGCGATCTGCTTGGCTTCCTTCGGATCCGGGTGCTTGCCGCGCCGGTAGGCGTCCGAGATCCCGTCGAGCAGCTTCATGAGGTCCTCGATGATCGGAATCATCTCGTCCGGCTTCTTGCGGGCGTGCTTGGCGACGGCGGCCGTGACGTTGGGCGGCGCCTCAAGGAGTCGCACCTGCAGCGCCTGGGCCCCCTTGCGTCCTTCCACGATGCCGAACTCGACTCGCTGTCCCTTGGCCAGGGTGGTCGTCCCGTCAGGCAGCGCGGAAGAATGCACGAAGACCTCACCCCCGTCATCGCGGGCGAGGAAGCCGAACCCCTTTTCGGCGTCATACCACTTGACCTTGCCGGTAGGCACGAGCAAGACCTCACGTCAGTAGAAACTTGGGCATCCCGCAGGCCAGGACCGCCGACGGGACGTAATGGGCGCTATCTAGGCTATCGGTACCGCGAGGGTAATGGCAGCAGGGTTATTCTGCCGTCAGCACAGCCCTAGCGCCAGATGCGCCACTCGGGAAGTGGGGGTCACGGCCTCACACGTTCGGATGGTGCTGGGACGGGATCGCGTGCAAGGCCGTGAGTTCATGGGCCGATCCTGCTGAAACCCCCCGGTTGAAGATCGCACTAGGGCTATACCCAGGGGGTTTGCGCGAAAACCTATGGTCAGCTAGTGCTGCGACACGTGGCCGCTGGCACCGTAGGCGATCGCCAGCGCCACGGCCACGATGACGATGATCCAGCCCCAGTGCTTGCCTGTTACGGGCAGCTTCAGCTTGTGACGGCCCCTGGTCCACAGCCAGGCGACGCCAAGGCCGATAAGCACAAGCAGGACGATTCCGCTCACGGGTATTCGTCGCCTCCCTCGCCTCGCGCGGGGCGCCGTCGGCCCGCGATCGAAGTCCCACTCCTCTTTCAGAGATTACGCCCAACTCCCTCGGTTCGTCTCGGTGCGCCATGGAGTTCGTGGCGGCGCCGGGTCCCTGGGGCCCGACGCGATAGTGCCCGCGGGCGGCGGGGAGGACCGCCCACGGGCACTGGCCGGGCTTAGCCGGGCACTGGCCGGGCTTAGCCGGGCACTGGCGGCCTTAGCCGAAGACTGGCGCTAGCCGCCTGTGCTAGCTGTGCGTGCCCATGATCACCCCGTTGGTCCCGGGCACCGGGCTGGACGTCATGCTCGGCGTCGCCGTCATGCTCGGGGTGGCGGTCATGCTCGGGCTAGTCGTCATGCTCGGGGTGGCGCTCGGGGTCGTAGTCGGCGCGGGCTTCATCGGCGCCGCGAACAGCACCAGCTGCGCGACGAGCTCGCCGTGCTCGCGTTCGCCGAAGATGAATACCAGGTCACCCTTGGCAACGTTCTTCACCCGCGTGTTCATGTGGCCGGACGCTGCCATGGTGCCACCGGTCATGGCGGCCATCCCGGTCTGGCTGCCCCCGACGTTCAGCAGCTTCGTGCCGTTGTTCAGGTGCCACACCTCGAGCATGCGGTTCGAGGACTTGATGACGAACTCGTTCCTGGCCGTCGCGACCACGGTGCCTCGCTGCAGGGCGAGCATGTGAGTGTGAAACGACGTCATGTTGAACGTGCTCATCGGCTTCATTTCCGCCAGCGTGGTGAGCGACTTGCTGGGTGACCTGTCCCAGCTGTTCATCGCCGACGACAGGGCCTGCGTCTCGCTGAGCGACTGGCGGAAGCCCATGCTGGTGGTGTATCCGGCGGACTGCGCAGTGGTGTTGCTGTGGCTGGCGACGACCGCCACCACACCCGCCGCGCCGCCGCCCACGAGTACCGCCGCAGCGACGCCCAGGCGGATCCGCATGGATGCCCGGCGGATACCGCGTTTGTTGCGGCCTATCATCGATGCCTCCTTACGTGGACGTCGCCCGCCCCGGCGCGCCCGTTGGATTCTGACGTCACTGAGCCTGCCGCGCTGACTACGGGTACGACAGTGATACGGGAGCCGCGTAAGGAGTCCGTAGGGGTGATGACATGTCGCTTAATTAATGATTACAGCTGATTACTCAGTGAATAGTGGCCGAGCCTGCCGGCCGCCCTGGCACTGTGGCTCTGGCTGGCAACGGAAATTCAGCGAGAAAGGTCCCGGGCGCGGAACGTAATCAGATCGTCTGCCTGTGCGGCAACCCGCCCCCCACAGGGCTGACCCCTGCGTAACCGCTAGAGGTCGTGTAGGCGTTCTAGGTAGTGCAGCGCCACCCAGCCGAGGGGAACCGGGAGCCAGAAGGTCAGCAGGCGGAACAGCAGGACCGAGCTGAGCGCGACCCCGCTTGGCACTCCGGCGGCGGTGAGCCCCGCGGTCAGCGCGAACTCCACCGCGCCAAGGCCGCCTGGGGTGGGAATGATCGAGCCGACCGCGCTCGCTGTCAGGTAGACGAAGCCGATCTTCGCGATGGGAACCGAGCCGCCGAACGCCGCGACGCACGTGGCCAGGCAGAAGATGTACGCGATGCTCAGCAACAGCGCGCCGCCGATGCCCTCGGCGAGCTTGGCCGGGCTCTGCGCGAGCTCAACAAGCCGGGGCAGCACCTGGCCGAAGGTCGGCGACAGGCGCGCCCGCACCAGCCGCCGCCCGGCAGGGAGGGCGAGCACCGCGCCCGCAACCACGACGAGCCCGCCGACCACGAAGTAGGACCAGGTTGGGGGATGGATCGGGCTCTTATCCCCCGTCCCCGCGACCGCCGCGCACACGACAAGCAGCAAGATGTGCAGGACGAGAGCCACCACCTGGGACACGCCGATGCTGGCCACCGCGGCCGGCGTCGGAATCTTCCTGCGCTGCAGGTAACGGACGTTCAGCGCGACGCCCCCGACAGCGGCGGGCGTCACCAGCGTGACGAAGGAGCTGGCCAGCTGCACGACCATGGTGCGGACGAAGCCCAGCTTCTCGGTGACGAACCCGGACACCGACAGCGCCGCGCCCGCGTAGGTCGCCGCCGACAGGCCAAGCGCCGCGAGCGCCCAGCGCCAGTCCGCCGAGCGCACCAGGCTGCTGAAACTGGCCTTGGCGAGCTCGCCGGCCAGCAGGTAGACGGCGGCGACACTCGCGACCAGCGTTACCAGGGTGCGCGGCCTGATGCGCTCCAGCTGCACAGGCACCACCTCGGCGTCCGGCACGGCTGCGAGCAGCACCTTGCGGACGGCGGGCAGGACATCGCGCCGACGGCGCAGCGCATGCCTGGTGGAGCGGACGAGCGCGACCGGCTGAAGCAGCGCCAGTATGGCCACCAGTTCGTTTCCGTCAACCCGCTCCACCGCCAGCTGAGCGGACTTCTCCGGCCCCACGACCAGCGCCAGCTCGGCGACGAGCTGCGCCAGGTCCAGACTCAGCTGCAGGTCGCTCGCCGCCACGTCGCCGTCGCCCGGGTCAAGCAGCATGACCCGCCCCCCGGACCTGAACACGATGCGGTCGGCGGTGAGCGCCCGGTGGGCGACGTGGTGCGCGTGCAGCCGGGTCACCGCGTCCCAGACGCGCCCGAGCTCCTCGTCGGTGCATCCGGAGTTCCGCTGCGCCAGCGTGGCTCCCTCGAAGTGATCGTAGGCCAGCACGGCGGCATCGGGTCCGACCCGCACCAGGGTTCGCAAGCGGGGCGTGGGCACGCCCGCGTCCTCGGTCGCATAGGTGAGCAGGGCCCTGCGCTCGACCACGCGGTCGAGCGACAGCGGCGCGTTGCGCGACACCTGCCCCTGCACCCGGATCCAGCGGTACAGCTGGTAGAAGGTGCCGGCCGCCTGCTGGTCCCTGTCGAACACGACCGCGTCGAGCTGGCCGCCGTCCCACGTCGTCACCGCGTAGTGCCTGGACCCTGGTGCCTCGGCGCGAGGCTGGGGGACCCGCCGGATCGCGGTCACCATCAGGTCCCTGTCGTGCCTGGCCCGCCCGGCACGCCGCGTGGACAGCGCGACCGCGATATCCCGTGCGGAGGGACGCTGTGACACCGAGCCCGCGCCGTACCGGACGGCCAGGCCGATGGCGTGGCCGAACAGCAGCGTGATCAGGATGGTGAGAACGCTCGCGTGCGTCGTGTTCGACGCCGCCAGCTGCACGATCGCGTACACGCCAACCGCCAGGACCAGCGCGTTCCGCCAGCCCTGCCGTCCGGTCAGCCCGATGATGGTGACAAAGGCGATCAGGCCGACCAGATAGGGGTCGAGGGGGTCGACGTGACTGGTGCCAGCGCGCGCCATGATGATCGCGTAGTAGAGACGTGCGGCGACAGGGCGCGCGAGCACGTTGACGACCTCGGCCACGGCGCCGGCGACTAGGCCCGTCGCGACCGCCTCGATGAGACGGCGAACCTGACGCCTGACGAGCTGGGAGACGGCGAGGGCCAGCGGCAGGATCAGCAGCCCGAAACGGGCGATCTCGGGGGCAACGACCAGCAGGGCATGCGGGAGCCGCCTGCTGGCGCCCACGATGTCGGTCTCCACCCCCGTCGTGGTCGCGCTCGCGGCGACAGCGGCCAGCACGAGCACGAAGATCAAAAAGCAGACAATGATGCAGCGCAGCGCGTCAACCGGCTTCCGGATTCGGCGCTCAAGCTGGTCACTGACTTGGATCACAGGGGGCTGCAACACGGGATAATCGCCTCTCCTGCCCCCAGTCGCGTACACGCAGCGCACGTATGGCTACGGCGGCGTTCCCCGGATCACATGTGCCGCCAAGAACCTATGTCATGTGTCAGGTGGCCTGCCAGCATCGGGCATAGCCGGACGCAAGTATTGCATGTGATCCACCTGGGAACTGAACCATCCCTTTACCTAGATGGCGCGAGAACGCGAAACGGCCCGGGTCACGCGTTACCCGGGCCGTTTCGCGTTCTCGAAGCGAGAAGACTGGACCTAGAAGTCCATGTCCCCGCCGCCACCGGGGGCAGCAGCCGGAGCAGCCTTCTCGGGCTTCTCCGCGATGACCGCCTCGGTGGTGAGGAACAGCGCCGCGATGGACGCCGCGTTCTGCAGTGCAGAGCGGGTGACCTTCGCAGGGTCGATGATCCCGGCCTTGAACATGTCGACGTACTCGCCGGATGCCGCGTCCAGGCCCTCGCCAGCAGGAAGGGTCTTGACCTTCTCGACCACGACGCCGCCCTCAAGGCCGGCGTTGACCGCGATCTGCTTCAGCGGCTCCTCGACGGCGCGGCGCACGATCAGCGAACCGGTCGCCTCGTCGCCCGTCAGGTCCAGCTTGTCGAAGGCGGTGCGGGCGGCCTGCAGCAGCGCGACGCCGCCGCCGGGCACGACACCCTCCTCGACCGCGGCCTTGGCGTTGCGCACCGCGTCCTCGATGCGGTGCTTGCGCTCCTTGAGCTCGACCTCGGTCGCCGCGCCCGCCTTGATGACGGCAACGCCGCCGGCCAGCTTGGCCAGCCGCTCCTGCAGCTTCTCGCGGTCGTAGTCGGAGTCGGTGTTGTCGATCTCGGTGCGGATCTGGTTGACCCGGCCTGCGATCTGGTCCGCGTCGCCCGCGCCGTCGACGATGGTGGTCTCATCCTTGGTCACGACGACCTTGCGCGCCCGGCCGAGCACGTTCAGGTCGACGTTGTCCAGCTTGAGGCCGACCTCCTCGCTGATGACCTGGCCACCGGTGAGGATGGCGATGTCACCGAGCATGGCCTTGCGGCGGTCGCCGAAGCCGGGGGCCTTCACCGCGACGGAGCGGAAGAGCCCGCGCATCTTGTTGACCACCAGGGTCGCGAGCGCCTCGCCGTCGACGTCCTCGGCGATGATCGTCAGGGGCTTGCCGGACTGCACGACCTTGTCGAGCAGCGGGAGCAGGTCCTTGTTGGCGGAGATCTTGGAGTTCACCACGAGGATGTACGAGTCCTCGAGGACGGCCTCAAGACGGTCCGGGTCGGTGACGAAGTAGGGCGCGATGTAGCCCTTGTCGAAGCGCATGCCCTCGGTGAGCTCAAGCTCGAGGCCGAAGGTGTTGCTCTCCTCGACGGTGATGACGCCTTCCTTGCCGACCTTGTCCATGGCCTCGGCGATCATCTCGCCGATGGCCGGGTCGCCGGCCGAGATGGACGCGGTGGAGGCGATCTGCTCCTTGGTCTCCACGTCCTTGGCGAGCTTGGAGAGTTCCTCGCTCACCGCCTCGACGGCCGCCTCGATGCCGCGCTTGAGCGACATCGGGTTGGCGCCGGCGGCGACGTTCCGCAGGCCCTCGCGCACCAGCGCCTGGGCGAGCACGGTCGCCGTCGTCGTGCCGTCACCGGCAACGTCGTCGGTCTTCTTCGCTACTTCCTTGACTAGCTCGGCACCGATCTTCTCATACGGGTCCTCGAGCTCGATCTCCTTGGCGATGGACACGCCATCGTTGGTGATCGTGGGGGCTCCCCACTTCTTCTCGAGTACCACGTTCCGGCCCTTGGGGCCGAGAGTTACCTTCACGGCGTCGGCAAGCTGGTTCATGCCGCGCTCGAGGCCGCGCCTGGCGTCCTCGTCAAACGCGATCATCTTCGCTGCCATTGGTTCCAGTCCTCCGTGGCGTACGTTAGGACCGGCCGAAGCCCGCGACGGACGGCACCCGAGACGGCAGTCCTTTCCTGCCGCCAGGCGGGTACCTCATCGCCCGATCCCGCCGTTGTGGTTGTCACTCTCACAGGGAGAGTGCCAAGCCCATGTTTAGCACTCTCATAGGGAGAGTGCAAACGACACGGCCTCGTACTGGGCCTTCACTCATACAGCGTGGGACGGCCGCCCCGAACGCGTAGAGTGAACGGGCACACAACAGGTCGGGAATCACCCGCCCCCTTCGAGAGGGTTTGTTACTTTTCCGCCATGAAAGCTCTCGTCCTATCCGGCGGCTCCGGCACGCGCCTGCGTCCGATCACGCACACGTCGGCCAAGCAGCTCGTCCCGGTGGCGAACAAGCCGGTGCTGTTCTACGGTCTCGAGGCGATCGCAGAGGCGGGGGTCACCGATGTCGGCATCATCGTCGGCGACACGGCGCCCGCGATCGAGGCAGCAGTTGGCGACGGCTCGAAGTTCGGCATCAAGGCCACCTATATCAGGCAGCTGGCGCCGCTCGGCCTCGCGCACGCGGTCCTGGTCGCCAGGGAGTTCCTCGGCGACGACGACTTCGTGATGTACCTCGGCGACAACTTCATCGTCGGCGGGATCACCGGCCTGGTCGAGGAGTTCGCCGCGCGCAGGCCCGAGGCCCAGATCATGCTGACCCGCGTCAGCGACCCGAGGGCGTTCGGCGTGGCCGAGCTCGATGAGGCGACCGGCCGGGTGAAGAACCTGGAAGAGAAGCCGAAGCAGCCCAAGAGCGACCTCGCCCTCGTCGGGGTCTACCTGTTCACCCCGGCCATCCACGAGGCGGTCGCGAGCCTCAAGCCGTCCTGGCGGGGCGAGCTTGAGATCACCGAGGCGATCCAGTGGCTGCTCGACAACGGCCACACGGTCAACTCGACGACGATCACCGGGTACTGGAAGGACACCGGCAACGTCACCGACATGCTTGAGGTGAACCGCCTGGTCCTTGAAGGCCTGGAGACCAAGCTCGACGGCGAGGTAGACGACGCCTCCGAGATCATCGGCCGTGTCGTCGTCGAAGCCGGCGCCCAGGTAAAAGGCTCGCGCATCGTCGGCCCGGCGATCATCGGCGCGGGGAGCACGATCACCGGCTCCTACATCGGCCCGTTCACGGCCATCGACGAAGCCTGCTCTGTCTATGACAGCGAGATCGAGTACTCGATCGTGCTGTCCCGCGCCTCCATCAGCGGCACCCGCCGGATCGAGGCATCGCTGATCGGCCACGACGCGGAAGTAACCCCAGCGCCCCGGGTACCGAGGGCGCACCGGCTAGTGCTGGGCGACCACAGTAAGGTGCAGATCAGCTCATGAGGGTTCTGGTGACGGGCGGTGCGGGTTTCATCGGCTCGCACTACGTGCGCACGATGCTGTCCGGCGGCTACCCCGGCTACTCCGGGGCCCAGGTCACGGTCTACGACAAGCTCACCTACGCGGGTAACCTCGCGAACCTCGCCTCCGTGCAGGACGACCCCCGGTATACGTTCGTCCAGGGCGACATCTGCGACCCGGCGAAGCTGGCCGAGGTCCTGCCCGGCCACGACGCGGTGATCAACTTCGCCGCGGAGTCGCATGTCGACCGGTCGATCGCCGGCGCCGCCGAGTTCGTCAACTCCAACGTGCTCGGCGTCCAAGTGCTGCTCGATGCCTGCCGCACCGCCGGCATCCCCCGCATCGTGCACGTCTCGACCGACGAGGTCTACGGCTCGATCGCCGACGGCGCGTGGACCGAGCAGTCACCGCTCGACCCGAACTCCCCCTACAGCGCGGCCAAGGCCGGCGGCGACCTCCTCGCCATCGCCTTCGCCCGCACCCACGGGGTCAACGTCTCGATCACCCGGTGCTGCAACAACTACGGCCCGTACCAGTATCCGGAGAAGGTTATCCCGCTGTTCGCCACGAACCTGCTCGACGGCAAGCCCGTGCCGCTCTACGGCGACGGACTGAACGTGCGCGGCTGGATCCACGTGGACGACCACTGCCGGGGCATCCAGCTGGTGCTGGAAAAGGGCGGGCCGGGCAAGGTCTACAACATCAACGGCGACGTCGAGTTGTCCAACCGCCAGCTCACCGAGGCCATCCTGGACAAGGTCGGCGCGTCCTGGGATGACGTAGTACCGGTCGGGGACCGCAAGGCCCATGACCGCCGCTACTGCCTCGACGACTCGCTGCTCCGGTCGATGGGATTTGAACCCCTTACGCCGTTCTCCGATGGCCTCAAGGCCACCGTCGAGTGGTATGCCGCGAACCGCGACTGGTGGGAGCCGCTGCACCGCCCGGCCCCGCCTGCCCGTCCGGCAGCCGAATAGCAACGGGAGCGACCGCGCAATGACCCGCTGGCTAGTCACCGGCGCAGCCGGAATGCTCGGCCGCGACCTGACCGACCTTCTGGGGGCCAGGGGCGAGGATTTCACCCCCCTCGCCCGGGCCGACTTGGACATCACTGACCCGGCAGCGGTCGCCAAGGCGGTCAGCTCCGTAAAGCCCGACGTCGTGGTCAACTGTGCCGCGTGGACCGCCGTCGACGCCGCCGAGGACCACGAAGAGGACGCCCTGGCCATCAACGGCCAAGGCGCGGCCAATCTGGCCGCCGCCTGCGCCGATGCCGGTGCACTCCTCGTCCACCCGTCAACGGATTACGTCTTCGACGGCCGCGCGACAACGCCCTACGCCGAGGGCGCCCCGACCGATCCGGCGGGCGCCTATGGCCGCACGAAGCTGGCCGGTGAGCGGTCGGTCCGCGCCGCCCTCCCGCACGCGAGCTACATCGTCCGCACGGCCTGGCTATACGGCGCCCACGGCAAGAACTTCGTGAAGACGATGCTCCGCCTGGCCAGGAACGGCACTGCCCCCGGCGTCGTCGCGGACCAGCACGGCCAGCCGACGTGGACAGCCGACGTCGCGACGCAGATCTACGCGCTGATCGCGACAGGTCCGCCCCGCCCGGCATCTACCACGCGACAAGCTCCGGCCAGACAACCTGGTTCGGCTTCGCCGAGGAGATCTTCACCCTCTACAACGCGTCGGCACCTCAAGCTCAGAACCATGGTCAAGGTCAAGAAGCGGATTCAGAACGAGTTCTGCTGTCTCCCCGGCCCATCACTACAGCCGACTACCCGACGCCGGCGCAACGCCCTGCCTACAGCGTCCTAGCCCACAACTCCTGGCACACGGCCGGCATAGAGCCAATCAGTGACTGGAAGGACGCATTGCACCGCGCCTTTCCCGCAATCCTGAAGCACGGCAACTGAAACGCTGAGCACGCCTAATGCGCTTTTGGACTCGCTCTTGCCGGCCCAAAAGCGCTTTCGGCTCGGGCACGGCCCGCAGCGGGATGCGGCGGACGGGGCCGGGATGTACCTGAACCGACGCAGAGCTCAGGCTTTCAACTTCTGTCAGCTGTACCTGAACTTGGACTCTGATTTAGACCGAGTTAAGTCAGCTTGAGGAGACCGGGTCTGCGGAGACGGGGGCCACGTCTTCTGTCCTCTCCTGGGAAGAGAGTCGCGGGCGGCGAAAAGCGGCCGCGCCCGCGACAAGCAGGTCGCTGATGGTGTTGACCGCACGCGAGACGAGGGCCACGGCGAGGGCCGGCCCGGCGCCGAGCACGGGCGAGAGCGCGGCGACGAGCAGCACCTCGCGAATGCCGGCGCCGGCGGGATCGATGACAATCACGAAGCCGACGCACCACGCGAACGCGTAACCGCCGAGGGCGAGCAGCACGGTCCGGCCGGCCGGCGCGCCGAGTTTCTCCGCGAGGATCCAGATCTGCGCGCCGTTGGCGATCCAGGCGAGGAGCGACCAGGCGAGCGGCTTGCTCAGCATCCTGAGCGTGACCGGCTGGTCGAGGCCCGGCCGCTTGGTCAGCTTGAAAAGCCAGTTAAGCAGCGGGTTGAGCACTCTCGGGTAGAGGCAGACCAGGATCACCGGGACCAGGATGAAGACCCAGTCGTAGCCGGCGGAGTAGTGAGCGAAGGGCAGCGTCGCCGCGGCCACGAGCAGGCCGGTGGCCAGGGACAGGATCATCGTCAGGATCGAGGCGCTGGCCGACCGCGCCCGGGGCACGTTGGCCCGGGCGCCCAGTTCCATCTGGGTCAGGACCGGCCAGAGCGAGCCGGGGATGTACTTGCCGAGCTGCCCGATGAAGAAGATCCGGCCGGCCGTCGTCGTCCGGATCGGTGAGCCGAGCCCAGCCAGCAGCGCCTGCCACTCGCGGAGCGTGGCGAACTGCATCACCAGCAGCACGAGCAGCGCCTCGAACGAGGCCAGCAGGCCGATCTGCCCCAGGGCGTGGTGGACCTGGTTCCACTCCCCGTCGATCGTGTAGGCACCGATGCCCACCGCGATGACGACAACCGCCCACTTGAGCCACCGGCTTCCAAGCAAGCGTTTAACGAAGCGCATCATCGCGGTCCTGTCCATCGGGTAAGGGCGCCATGCCATAGGGTACGGACATCATGCGCACAATCATCTTCGGTACTTACGACACCGCGATGCACCCGCGCATCGCGACCATTGCCGAGGGCCTGGCCGCCCGCGGATTCGACGTGGCCGAGTGCAACATACCGCTCGGACTGACCACCGCCGACCGCGTGGAGATGCTGGCGAAGCCGTGGAAGGCCGGCGGGCTTGTCGCCAGGCTCGCCAGCCGCTGGTTCGGCCTCGCGGCGAAGGCCCGCCGTCTCGGCAAGCCGGACGCCGTCGTCGTCGGCTACCTTGGCCACTTCGACGTGCACCTCGCGCGGCTGCTCTACCGGCGCGGCAAGGTGCCGATCGTGCTCGACCACCTGATCAGTGCGGCGAACACCGCCAAGGACCGCCGACTCGACGGCGGCCTGAAGACGAAGGTGCTGCGGCTGATCGACGCCGCCGCGCTCCGCGCCGCCGACATCGTGGTGGTGGACACCGAAGAGCACCTGGAGATCGTCCCGGAGAAGTACCGGCCGAAGGCCGTGGTCGTGCACGTTGGCGCGCCCACGCCATGGCACAGTGCCGCCGTCAAACACACTGCCGCTGTCGAGCCCTCCGCCGACTTCAGCGGGCCGCTGAAGGTCGTCTTCTACGGCCTCTACACGCCGCTGCAGGGCACGCCTGTCATCGGCGAGGCGCTTGGCCGCCTCGCGGGCGCGCCGATCGAGGTGACCATGATCGGTCGCGGCCAGGACGAGGCGGAAACCAAGCGGGCCGCCGCAGCCAACAAATCGGTGCGCTGGCTCGACTGGGTGCCCGCCGCGGAGCTTCCCGCGCTGGTGGCTTCGCATGACGTCTGCCTCGGGATCTTCGGTACCGGCGACAAGGCGCTGCGCGTGGTGCCCAACAAGGTGTTCCAGGGGGCCGCCGCCGGGTGCGCGGTCATCACGTCCGACACGGCGCCGCAACGCCGGGTGCTCGGCGACGCCGCCGTCCTCGTGCCGCCCGGTGACCCGGCGGCGCTGGCTGACGCGCTGCTCCGGCTGGCCGATGACCGCGAGGCGCTGCTGAAGCTGCGCCACGCGGCCCGTCAGCTCGCCGCCGAGCGGTTCACGCCGGAGCAGGTCGTCGGGCCGCTGACGGACCGGCTTGTTCCGCCGCACGCCGGGGCCTAGCTGTCCCTGGACCGGACTATCAGGTCGGCGAGCAGGGCTATGGACGCGATGAGGAGGCCGGTGATGAAGACGAGCACCGTGTCCGTGGCAATCTTGAAATCGTGCGTGCTGACGTCGTAGATGCCCTTCACGATGCCAATGCCGAGGAGGGTCAGTGCCAGCGGCAAGAGCGCCTTGAGCGGGTTGAAGTACATCGTCATGCGAAGGATCTGCAGGATGTAGCGGTAGGCGTCCTTGCCGAACTTGAACTTCGACTTGCCTGCCCGCTTGTAGTAGTCGATCGGCAGGAAGTACAGCTCGTGCTGGTTGGCCAGGAACGACATGGTGATCGTGGTGACGCAGGAGAACCCGGGGGGCAGCAGCCGCAGGTAGGGCAGCGACACCTCGCGCCTGAAGGCCCGCAGGCCCGAGTTCAGGTCGGGGATCCTCGCGCCGGTCAGCCGCTCGGCGAACTTCCTGATGAACCACTTGGCGGGCACCCGGAGCAGCTTGTAGGTGCCCTGCTCGCTCGTCCGCGCGCCGACGACCTGGTCGATCGTCATGTCCTTCTCAAGGATCTGGACCAGCTCGGGGATCCGCTCATTCGGGTACGTCATGTCGGCGTCGGTCCACACGACGATCTCACCGCGAGCCCGCTGGGTGCCGATCCGGCGGACGGTGCCGGAACCGCCGTTGCGGTGGAAGTGCACGACTTCCATCTGCGGGAAGCGCGGCGCGGCCTCGTAGAGCTTCGCGAGCGTGCTGTCAGTCGACGCGTCGTCAACGCATACCAGCTCGTACGAGTAGCCGCTGGCGTCCATCGCCGCTGAGATCCGCTCGATCTCGGCGATCACGTGCCCTTCTTCGTTAAAGCAAGGAAGGACAATCGTGACATAGGGCGCGGCCTTGTCTTCTTCCTGCGCGGTTTCGTATTCGGCGATCACTTGGCTGGCTCCCAACTATAGGCCGTGAATGTCTCTGGGACGGTGCTCCGCGGCAAACCGAAATAAATGTGTTCGTCGTCGCTCGTTTGCTGGTCCAGAAGCAATTTCACCGTGCCGTTACCGAACTGCTTCATCAGCGGCGCGAGTTCGGCTTGCGTGGTGGCGAGGACGAGCGGTTGATGACCAGAGTCCTCGATGGCCCGGACGGCGGCGACGATCGTGGCTGGCTCGATGACGGTCCCGACATCAGGAAGGACACCATTGGGTTCCGTGGTCTGCACGCCCGCTACCGGTACGTTGCACATACCTCGGACAGCCTGGCCGAACTCTTGGTACATGTCGTTGTCGATGAAGAGCACAGACGTGCCCTTCGGGATGCCCTCGCAGAGCTTGTCCATCGCCGCGACCTCGCCGACGAAGGTGCGCTTAAATGCGAGCCCGCCGACGTTCCCGATCATCGGCGGCAGGATAATGCCGACCGCACAGATGGTGATCACGGCCGCCTGGGGCAAGCGCTTCAGGTAGTCGGGCACATCCACCAGGTGGAGAACCCGCGACCTCTCAGTGAGCCAGGCGGCCAGCCACACCGCGAGCAGGATCAGGCCGGGCAGTACCGCGGGAACCAGCCGACGGCTGGCGTACGGCTGGTGCGGGGTGATCGCCGGCCGGAGCAGGAAGATCACGGTCGCCCAGCCGAACACCAGGAGGGGAAGCACCCAGGCCGGCGCCTCGCCCTTGATGCACCGCCTGCCGAGCATCGCGTAGGCGACAACCGCGAACGCGATGGTCGTAGCTCCGGTGTACCAGTAGATCCAGTGCAGGCTGAGCGGGGCGTAGTCGTGGTAGATGTCGTAGTGCCAGCTGCGCTCCACGTAGGGCCGGATGATGAAGACGGCGATCACGACGAACGAGAGGATTGTGACCGCCTTGACCAGCCACGGCTTCGGCGGGTTGCGCAGCTCGGAGCCGCGCCGCCGCAGCCACCACACCGCCACGATCGTTCCGATGAGCATCGCGACGATGAGAGCGGCCAGCCCTTTAACCGACGAGGTGTTGCCCGGTATTAGGTACGGCCGGGTGAGGAAGGCCCCGTCGGCGGCACCGTACGCCGTGCCCACGATCAGGCCGGCGATGAAGGGCACCGCCTGCCGCTGCCGCCGCAGGAGGAGCAGGCCGCAGTACGGGATGACAAACAGGATGTCGCTGGGGCCGTCAAGCCGGACGAGGAAGACGAGGCCGAGCAGCAGGCCGGCGACGGCCGCGAGGACGTGCGAGGCGGACCGCGCATGGTGCCGCCAGTCCGTCCGCCACGATGCGGCGTCTTCCTGGCCCCGGTCGGTGCGCTGGGCGTCGATCCACAGCGACAGCCCGCCGACCAAGAGGATCAGCGCGAGCGGCTCGCTCCATGTGCTACGGCTCACGTACTGCATGGGGACGGTGACCCCGATCGCCAGCGCGGCGAACGGCGCCCAGCGCGGGCCCACCAGCCTGGCCACCAGGCCGCCGAACGTGAAGACGGCGAGCGCGCCGAGCACCGGCCCCCAGAACAGCGCGAGCCGCATGCCGCCCGCCCAGAAGCCCAGCGAGAGCACCATCGGCATCCCGGCCATGAACTGCGGCACGATATGGTTGCCGACCTGGTAAAACGCGGCACTCGCGAAAGTGATGCTCGCCGGGTGGCCACCGAACGCCGCCGCGTCCTGCGGGATTATCGTCGTCCCGTGCCCGGAGATCCAGTTGGCGAACTGCATGTACGACGCCGCGTCGTACTCGACGATGATGAACTGGGAGTGGTAGACCGCCTGGAAGGCACCGAACGCGACCGAGATCGCCACCAGCGACCACAGCGTCCAGCGCGGTGTGGGCTTGGCCTGCCCCGCGCCCGCCGTGCCCCAGCCGGCCGCCCCGGTCACCGAGGGGATCCGGCGCCAGACATAGGGCACCACCGCCGCGGTGAGCGCCAGCCAGAGCACGATCACCGGGATGGGCTTGAAGTAGCCGACCAGCAGGAACGGGAAGCCGACCAGGAGGAACGGCAAGAACACCAGAGCAGGCAGCGCGGTCAGCCGCCCAAGTAGCAGCCCCGTAGCGTCGCGGGCATCGCGGTCCCCCGGGCTGACGCGCCGCCGGACGGCGTCAAGCTTGCTGTCTACGGTCAATGAACGAACCCATCCGCTCTGGGCTGACCCCAGGTCTAATGCTCGGTACGCAGGCACTGACGTACTCGGTAGGCGTCTGAATTATAGGAAGGTCTTGGGCCTTCGCGTGCTTGTTCCCGACAGGTCCGGTTCCTCCGGACCGCTACCACCACAAGCCTGTTCTACCCGTAACCGGACAGAAAGACACGGAGCGTAGCACTGTCGTTACCAGCAGTCGACAGTTTCCTGTGCGGCAATCATTTAGCCGGCTCCCAACTATAAACCGTGAACGTCTGGGGAACGGGGTTCCGTGGCGTACCGAAGATAGTGTGTTCGTCGATGCTCGTGTCCTGGTTCAGGATCATTTTCACGGTGCCTTTACCAAGAAGTGGTTCCAGCTCGCTGCTTGTGGTACCGAGAACGAGCGGTGTATGACCGGAGTTCTCGATGGCCCGGACGTCGGCGAGGATCGTGGAGTCGGTCACCGTGTTCGAGCCGGCGGGCGTGGTCACCGCGCCCGCCACCGGCACGTCGCACATGCCACGAATGGGCTGGCCGAACTCCTGCATCAGGATGTTGTCGACGATGAGCACCGACGTGCCCTTGGGAATGCCTTCGCATAGCTTGTCCATCGCGGCGACCTCGCCGACGTAGGTGCGCGTCAGCGCGAGCCCGTCAGAATACGGCATGACGCCGACCGGGCCGCCGGACTTGAGGCCGAGGCCGAAGCTCCCGATCATGGGCGGCAGGAAAATGGCACCCATACAGCAGGCGACCACGAACGCCCGGGGCGACTGCTTGAGGAAGCCAGGCACGTTCACCAGATGGACCGCCCGCGACTTCCGGGCGAGCCAGGCCGCCAGCCACACCGCGAGCACGATCAGGCCGGGCAGCACGGCGGGGACCAGCCGGCGACTGGCATACGGCTGGTGCGGGGTGATCGCCGGCCGGAGCAGGAACTCTGTGATCGACCAGGCGAAGACCAAGAGCGGAAGCACCCAGACAGGTGCTTCGCCCTTGATGGCCCGCCTCCCGAGCATCGCGAAGGCGATCACCGCGAACGCGATGGTGGCGGCGCCGGTGTACCAGTAGATCCAGTGCAGGCTGAGCGGGGCGTACTGCAGCGCGCTCCAGTCCCGCTCCACGTAGGGCCGGATGATGAAGATGGCGACCACGACGAACGGGAGGATCGTCACGGCCTTGACCAGCTGCGGCCTTGCGGGCCCACGGAGTTCCGAGCCCCGCCGCCGCAGCCACCAGACCGCCACCACGGTGCCCACGGTCACCGCGACGAAGGCGGCGGCCATCATGATGACCGATTGCGCATTGGTCTTCAGGTACGGCAGGGTCAGGAACACCCCGTCGACTGCGCCGTACAGCAGGCCCACGATCATGCCGACGACCAAAGCGACGACCTGTCGCTGCCGCCGCAGGACCAGCAGGCCGCAGTACGGAACGGCCAGCAGGATGTCGCTCGGGCCGTCGATGCGCACGAGGAGCGTGATGCCGAGCAGGAGCCCGGTGACCCCCGCGAGCACGTGCGAGGCGGACCGCGAATGGTGCCGCCAGTTGCCCCGCCACCGTCCGGCGTCTTCCTGGCCCCGGTCGCTGCGCTGGGTGTCGATCCACAGCGACAGCGCGCCGATGAAAAAGATCAGCGCGAGCGGCTCACTGTAGGTGTTGCGGCTGGTGTACATCATGGGGATGGTGATCCCCAGCGACAGCGCGGCGAACGGCGCCCAGCGCGGGCCCACCAGCCTGGCCACCAGGCCACCGAACGTGAAAATGGCGAGCGCGCCGAGCACCGGCCCCAAGAACAGCGCGAACCGCATGCCGCCCGCCCAGAAGCCCAGCGAGAGCACCATCGGCAGCCCGGCCATGAACTGCGGCACGATGTGGTTGCCGACCTGATAGAACGCGGCGCTCGCGAAAGTGATGCTCGGTGACTGGCCGCCGAACGCCGCCGCGTCCTGCGGGATTGTCGTCGTCCCGTGCGTGGAGATCCAGTTGGCGAACTGCATGTACGACGCAGCGTCCATCTGCACGATGACGAACTGGGAGTGGAAGACCGACTGGAACGCACCGAACGCGACCGCGATCGCCACCAGCGACCACAGCGTCCAGCGCGGCGTGGGCTTCGCCTGCCCCGCGCCCGCCGTGCCCCAGCCGGCGGCGCCGGTGACCGAGGGGATCCGGCGCCAGACGTAGGGCACCATCGCCGCGGTGAGCGCCAGCCAGAGCACTATCACCGGGATGGGCTTGAAATAGCCGACAAGCAGCAGCAGGAAGCTGGTCAGCAGGAATGGCAGAAACACCAGGGCGGGCAGCACGGTCAGCCGCCCGAGGAGCAGCCCGGTAGAGTCCCTGGGATCGCGCTCCGTTGGGCCGACGCCACTACGGACGGCGCGAAGCTTGCTATCTACGGTCAATGAAGGAACCCATCTGCTCTGGGCTGATCCCAGGTCTCGCTCGGTACAGGCTCTGACTTCTGGACCACTACCACGACAAGCCTGTGCTGCCCGTTACCAGGCAGAATAGACACCGAGCGTAACAGCGCCGTCACCGGCAGTCAGCCGAGTGCCTCGACCTGCTCCGCCAACCAGCGCCGCGGTGCACGGGCGGCAGCGGCGCCTGCGATCGTCGCACTGCGTCGTTGCCGCTCAGCTGCCGACATGACCAGGCCAGCATGCAAGGCGCTAGCGGTAGCGCTGACATCATACGGGTTGACGAGCAGTGCGGCCTCACCAATCAGCGCGGCGGCACCCGCTTCCCTGGAGAGCACGAGCGCGCAACCGCGCTCGCTGAGGATCGGCCCTTCCTCAGCCACCAGGTTCATGCCGTCCCGTATCGGATTGACGAGGAGCACGTCGGCAACCCTGCACGCGGCCAGCGAACGCGGGTAGTCGTCCCTTAGCTCCAGAATAAGCGGTTCCCAGTCCGGCGTCGCAAACTCCGCGTTGATCTCCGCAGCTAGTTCGTGCACGCGCGCCGTGTACGCCTGGTATTCGGTCAGCCCGGAGCGCGACGGATAGGCGAACGCGAGATGCGTCACACGGCCGCGCCACTCTGGGTGCGTGATGAGCAGCTCACGGTAAGCCGCCAGCCCGCGCACAATGTTCTTGGAAAGTTCAGTGCGGTCTACGCGAACGATCAGCTGCCGACCCCGCGCTATCTCCCTGAGGCCGATGGCGTTGCTGCGGACGTCCTCCTCGCCGCTCCTGGCGCGGAGTTCCCCGGCGTCCACGCCCAGGGGGTGCACCGCCACATCGGTCACGTGGTTCCGGTAGCTGACTTGGCCGGCACCGGGGCGGGTGCGGGTGACTTCGGCACCGAGTACCGTCTCGCAGCAGTTAAGGAACGCGTCTGCCCAGCGCGCGGCGAGGAACCCCGCGTGGTCGGCGCCGAGCATCCCGTCGAGGATCGCGATGGCCACGTCGTCAGGCAGCAGCTGGTAGTACTCGGGCGGCGCCCACGGGGTGTGCTCGAAGTGGGCGATCCGTGCGGCCGGACAGCGGTCGCGCAGCATTCGGGGCGCGAGCGACAGGTGGTAGTCCTGGATCAGCACCCGGGTCTGCGGCGCGCACTCCTGCGCGAGCGCGGTCGCGAACGCCTCGTTGTAGGCGACGTAAGCGTCCCAGGCGGGGCGGAACTCCGCGCCGAAACGCGGCTGGATGGGGGTGTCGAAGAGGAGGTGGTGAACGAACCACAAGACCGAGTTCGCGACGCCGTTGTACGCGGCGTCGAACACGTCGGCGGGGATATCGAGCATCCGGACGGGGACATCGCCCGGCTCTGCCGACCCCCGCTCGGCCCGGCGGGCGGCCTCCCTGTCGGCCTCGCTGAGCGCCGCGCACAGCCAGAGCGCACCGCCGTCCGCGGCCACCGCGCCAAGTCCTGAGGTTAGCCCCGACACCATGCCGCCGCCGCCGCGCTTAGCGGACAGTGACCCGTCCGCGGCATGGCTGTAGGAGACGGGTCCACGGTTCGAGGCGACAATGAGGAGCCGACCCGGGTCGTTAGTCATATGGCACGAGAGTTGTTAGTCATATGGGACAAGATTAGATGAATCGCCCCCGCCTCGGTGGCTGGGGGCGTGGCTTGATCGGTTACAGTGGTCAACGAGTAGTAGCCCCACCCTACGACGCAGGCACCAAGTGCCGTGTGCCAGATATGATGGCGGATTTGTCATCGGGCGCGCACCGGGGGTATGGGGGGTCATCCCCCGGGGAGATAACTGAATACCTCATCCAGAGGGGTGGAGGGATCGGCCCTGTGAAGCCCCGGCAACCATCGCGGTAACGCACCTCAGCAAGGCGAGGCCAGCGCGCGACAGGTGCCAAGTCCGGCCTGTGGTCAAGGTGACCATTGGGAAAGATGGGAGAGAGAGGCCTCGCCCCATGACTGCTCAGGCAGACGTGTCCCGTGCTGATGAACCCCGCGCCCTCCGGCTCGGCAACGCCACCGGCCTGACCTGCCGGGAGTGCGGCAGCGCGGTTGAGCTCGGCCCGTACTACGCATGCTCGGAGTGTTTCGGGCCGCTGGAGGTCGGTTACGACTTCCCGCGGCTGACACGGGCCGACATCGAGGCGGGCCCGCAGAACATCTGGCGGTACGCCCCGCTGCTGCCGGTCCCGCAGGACATCGCGACCCGCCCGACCACCGAGCCCGGCTACACCAGGCTCGTCCGCGCCGACGGGCTCGCCGCGGAACTCGGGATGCGCCGCTTGTGGATCAAGGACGATAGCGGCAACCCGACGCACTCCTTCAAGGACCGTGTGGTCGCCGTTGCGCTCGCGGCGGCGACGGAGATGGGCTTCAAGGTCCTCGCCTGCCCGTCGACCGGCAACCTGGCCAACGCGGTCGCGGCGGCGGCCGCCAGGGCCGGCATCCGGTCCGTGGTCATGGTCCCGGCGAACCTCGAGGAGCAGAAGATCCTCACGACCGCCGTGTACGGTGGCACGTTCGTGACGGTGGACGGGAACTACGACGACGTCAACCGGCTGGCCTCCGAGCTGGCCGGCGAGCACGAGGACTGGGCGTTCGTCAACGTGAACGTGCGCCCGTACTACGCGGAAGGCTCCAAGACCCTCGGCTTCGAGATCGCTGAGCAGCTCGGCTGGCGCCTCCCCGACCAGATCGTGGTCCCCGTCGCTTCCGGCGCCCAGCTGGTCAAGATCGATAAGGGGTTCAGCGAGTTCGTGGAGCTGGGCCTCGTCGAGTCCAAGCCGTGGAAGGTGTTCGGCGCGCAGGCGACCGGGTGCTCACCTGTGTCCGAGGCGTTCGCCAAGGGCTGGGACGTGGTGCGGCCGGTCAAGCCGGACACGATCGCGAAGTCGCTGGCGATCGGCAACCCGGCGGATGGCCCGTACGTGCTCGACGTGGTGCGCAGGACCGGCGGCGCGGTGGCTGACGTGTCCGATGCCGAGGTCGTGGACTCGATGGGGCTACTCGCCCGCTCCCAGGGCGTCTTCGGTGAGACCGCGGGCGGGGTCACCCTTGGCGTGCTGCGCAAGCTCCTAGCCGCAGGCCAGCTCGACCCGGACGCGGAAACCGTAATCATTAACTCGGGCGACGGCCTCAAGACCCTATCCGCCGTGGCCTCCTCGGTGACGATCCCTGACGCGATCAAGCCGACGCTGGAGGCCTTTCAAGCCCGGTATTAACCCACCCACCGCATAGGCGCTGCGGTCCTTGCAGCGCCTATGCGCCCCAACCACAAGGCTTTAACCCCAGCCACGGCGAGAGGTAGCGCGGCCTTTGCTTGCTACAGCAACCACAAGGCCCTAGCCCCAGCCACAGCGAGAGGCGCCGCGGCCTTTGCTTGCAACAGCAACCACAAGGCCCTAACCCGCCCTAACCCCAGCCACAGCGAGAGGCGTTGCGGGTTATGCAACGCCTGCGTACCGCAACCACAAGGCCTTAACCCCAGCCACAGCGTGAGGCGTTGCGGGTTATGCAACGCCTGCTCACGGCACCACAAGGCCTTAACCGCACCACAGCGCGGGGGGCGCGCGGTGTTTGCGCGTCCTCCCGTGGGGGGGCTATGGGGGGGCGAAGCCCTCCCATACCGGGGGGTGTAGGGGGGTCGCCCCCCCACGGGCAATTTGGCGTCATGAACGCCGCGCACACGGTAAGGTCGTTTCTGGTCGCTGTCGGCAAGGCAAAGTGCGAGCGTGAGAGCGTGCGTTGGCACGTCTCGTCGGCCCCGATCGACGGGTTCCGCGGTTGCAAGGGCGGGGCTCGAAGCCCGAGCAGCAGTTAGGGAGTTGTTTGGAATGGCTCAGGGCACCGTCAAGTGGTTCAACCCGGACAAGGGCTACGGCTTTATCGCCGTCGACGGTGGCAAGGACGTCTTCGTCCACTTTTCCGCGATCCAAGCGGACGGATATCGCAGCCTTGAAGAAGGCCAGCGGGTCGAGTTCGAGATCACGCAGAGCGACCGGGGACAGCAGGCCGAGAAGGTTATCATCGTCTCCTAAGATGTCCAGCTTCGACAGTTGGCCCGGCTCCCTGCAGGGGGCCGGGCCGACTGGTCTCACCCCTGGTAGGGTCTTCCCGTGGATCCGCTTGGCATCGAAGGTGCCTGGGTGTACACGCCCCAGGTACATAACGACGACAGGGGCAGTTTCGCCGAGGCATTCCGCGGCGCGGAGTTCGCCGCCGACCTCGGGTACCGGCTGGACGTCGCACAGGTCAACTGCTCTGTATCCCGGCGCGGGACGATCAGGGGCATTCACTACTCCGACGTGCCGCCAGGGCAGGCCAAGTACGTAACCTGCATGGCCGGGGCGATCCTTGACGTGATCGTCGACCTGCGGACCGACTCGCCGTCCTTCGGGAAGTGGGAAGCGGTTCAGCTCGATGCCGTCACGCGCCGCGCGGTATTCCTCGCTGAGGGCCTCGGTCACGCCTTCACGGCCCTCACCGACGGCGCGACAGCGATGTACCTGTGCTCGACGCCGTATGCCCCAGGCTGTGAGCACGGGGTGCACCCGCTTGACCCGGCGATCGGGATCGCCTGGCCGGCGGATGAAGGCTGGACGCCGCTGCTGTCCGAGAAGGACGCCGCCGCGCCGACCCTGGAGGAGGCCATGCGGGCCGGGCAACTGCCCCGCTACGAGGACTGCACCGCGTACCAGGACGTGCTCAGGGCCGCGCGCTAGCGAGAAACGTGACAGCCGGGCCCGCCTGCTGGCGGGCCCGGCTGTATTGCTTGGCCGGTTTACCCTAGCCGGCTTGCTATCCGACGGTCAGCAGGGCGACACTGATTCCGTTCTCATCCCATATCCCCTGCGTCTGGTAGCCCTTGATCTGGAGCCAGCCATTTTCCGACCATGGCAGCGCGGAGAACGGGTCCGGGGCCAAGTGGTCGACGAAGACCACCCAAATACGCGGCGTCCCCGTTATGCAGGCGGACGGGTCGACGCATTCGTTCGGCTGCAAGGAGTTCGCCTGGACCTGCGTCTGTGCCTGGAAGACCGGCGTTGGCAGCTTGCTGCCCAGGTAATATTCCATGGCGGTGTCGACCTGATAGTGATTCTCGTCGCTGGTCTGGAAGGCGATGGCGTCTCCCGGCCGCTCATTGGCCGCGATGACGGCCGCTGCTGCCTTGTAGTCGACCGGCGTGCCGTTCGACGGCATTTCCGGGTAGGCCCACAGGTTATGGGCCTCGTTCTGGCGGATCGCCAGCTGGTCGTGGACGCCGACCAGGCCCACTAGCGCGACGAGAACGGCCGCCACGACCAAGCGCGGCGAAACGGAGCGGCTGAGCCGCGCCAGCCGCTTGCTGCGCTTAGCGCGCTCGGCGAGGAAGGAGATGCAGAGCCCGGCCCCGAGCGCCCAGCCCGACATGGTGAACAGCATGTACCGGAAGGTCCAGTACGAGGTCGGGCCACGCGAGATGACCCAGACCGCCACGACCGGGACGATCGCGAACGCCAGGGCGTACACCGCGACGGACCGGCTGCGCGCGTCAGGGGCCGCCACCAGGGCTGCCACCGCGAGCAGCATGATCATGGCGGCGGCGGGGACGGAAGCGAACAGCTCCTGCCAGAGGCCGCCGCTTATGCCAAAGAGCTCGGCGACGTGCGGTGTCGCCACCCCGCCGATCTGCCAGCTCTGCTGTGAGTGTCCCTCGATCACGAGCGGCGAGACGAGGATGGCGCCGGCTATTACGGCCAGGACGAACCGTTTCACGAGCAGGAGCGGCGGGCCTTCTGGCGCGAGCCTGCCACCGGGCAGTGCCTTACCGCTGTCGGGCGTGCCGTCGCCGCCGACGCGCACTGTGCGCTGCAGGAAATCCCAGAGCACTATGATCAGGTGACCCGCGCAGACGCACAGCGCGACGAGGTTGGCCGCGCCCACGGCCGCGAGGACCACCGCGTAAATGGCCCAGCGGGACCAGTGCGGCCGCTCCATAGCGCGCAGGAACATCAGGGTGGCGAGCGCCGCGAAGAACATCGCGAACGCGTACGGCCTGGCCTCCTGCGCGTACCGGGACACGCTCGGGATCAGGGCGAAGACGAGTCCGCTCGCGAGTCCGGCGAGGCTGCCGCCCAGCCGCCGCCCGATGAGCGCGACCACTCCGGCGGAGGCGGCCATCGCGATGACGGACGGAATGCGCATGGCTGTGGCTGAATCGCCGAAGACCGCCATCCACAGGTGCAGCCCAAGGTAGTAAATGCCGAGCACCGCGTCGATGTTGTGCACCATGGCCCACAGCTGCGGCAGGGTGCGGCTGGCGGCCGACCAGCTCGCGAGCTCGTCACGCCAGAGCTGTGGCACGCCGATCTCGAATAGCCCGAGCGCAGCGGTCACTACTACCGGTCCGGCCCAGGTCAGGTAGGCCACGCTGCGGCGACGTGAGGTCGCCTTCTCAGGCGCGGCCACGTCTGACGCGGGGCGGGCGGTTATCGGGTTCACGACGGTCAGACCCTACTGCACGGGATTTGGACATGCCACCAGAGGTGGCTGTATTCGTAGTCAGACACGCCAGGCTCCTTGCACGCGTTCGTGGCTGCTGCGACAACGGCGGTCCATGGCGGGCTCTCCGAACGGGTATTGACGACGCGGTAGTTGAATCCAACGACGACTGCCAAGAGCAGCGCGAAGACGGTGACCGGCACCCACCCCGCGATGGCGGGCAGTAGCCCGCGCGACGCGGCGGTGGCAGGCGCGTCACCGCTGGGCACAGCGCTGGGCTCGCCATCCGGGGACGCGTCGTCCGTCAGGCCGCGCGGACGAAGCATGGCAACGATCGCTGTGTACAGCAGCAGTGCCGGCGCGATGACGTACCGCGGCTGCACGATCTGGTAGTTGTCGACGATCTCACCGAGGAACAGTAGGACGCTGAACACGAGAGCGGTGACCGCGAGCGGCCAGTGCGGAGCAGTCAGCCTCCCGAGTGCGATCACGACAACCGTCACAACGATAGCGCACGCACCCCAGATCAAAGCCTCATGAACAGCCATGTTGGGGATGCTCAGCGGGATCGGGGCCCCTGTGAAGTTGGTGCCGGGGCCGCCGAGGGCGCGCTCACCGAAGATCGCTCTCGGAATCGTCCGGGTTACGTAGTTAGAGAGGATCCACAGCGGACTTGTGTACAGCTCATTCGACCTGTTGCTCATTCCGCGCAACTGGACGCTAAACTGCGCCGCCAGGCCTGCCGCCCAGCACACGGCGACGGCGATCGCGGTCTTCGACCGGTCCGCGATGAGCCGCGCCACCACCAGGGGCGCCAGGAAGAGGGGCAGGATGCTGGTGAGCGTGGCGCCGAGCATGACGACCGGCGCGCACACCTGGCCTGCCCGCGTCGCCGGCCGCCAGAGCAGCAGCCAGAAGAGCCCGTAGAGCGCGATGAACTGCACGGTGGCAAGGTCGTTGTTCACCTGCGTGTAGCCGAGGGGCACGACGCATGCCGGCGCGGCGATGAGCAGGCGAAGCCATGGGTTGCGCAGGTGCGGGCCGCTGGCGATGTAGACGATGAGGCCGAATATCGCGTACTCGGCCGCGGCAAAGGCCGACATGATCCCCGGTGCCCAGGTGATGGGGAACAGCACCGCGACGGCCGTCACGGCTCGCGGCACGACGTCGTAGTAGCCGTTCATCTGCGTGGTGAGGGTCGTCAGCACCGACTGGTGCAGCGCGTCTTGCAGGAAGATGCCCGCGTCTTCGATCCACGTCGAGTTCAGCGCGCCTGGCCCCGAGGTACGCGCCAGGCTCACGGCCGCGCCGGCGGCAATGAACAGGAAGCCGGCCAGGACCTTCCGCCAGCTCAGGCGCCCGCCGGCCGCCTGCGGGAACAGGGCCGACCTGAGCCATTCCGGTAGGCCTGATAGCCGGAACAGCCGTCCGCCCGCGAGCGGCAGCGCGTCCGCCTTGGTCTGCCATGTCATCGCATGAGTCCGCTCGTCGTCACGGCTCTCCACAATAGCTAGTAATTCTGCCGCGCCCGTCTGAACCGTGACCTGCAATGTTCTGAAGGGCTAGGGTGGGAAGCCTGTGATCCGGGATGCCGCCGGTCCCCATCTGGGCGCGGCAGGCAAGAGACATTGCGAAAGGACCATGAGCCAGGAAACCGAGACAGAAGCTGCGTCCGGCCACTCCGGCGGGGGGGCCTCACGGTGGAGCCTGCGGTGGTTCGCTGCGGTCTTGCTGAACTGGTTGAAGAAAGACCTGTTCCGCCGTACCGAGGGCGGTCCGGTCGGCTGGCGGAAGATCCTGATCGCCGTGGCCTGCGTTATCGCGGGGACAGCAATCAGCCTCAGCAGGACCGTCGGCGCCGGCTCGCTGAACACCATCTGGATCGAGGACGCGAAGTTCCTGCTCAACCAGGGGCTCAATGTCTCGTTCTGGACCGCGCTGAGGGCCCCGATCAGCACCTATTACCAGGAACCCGCCCGCATCTTCACCGAGATCGCGATCCAGTTCCCGCTGTCCTGGGCACCGGGCGTGATGGCGATCTTCGCGGCGGCCCAGTACGCGATGTATGGCCTTGTCGCCTACATCGCGAGCGGCCCGTACCTGCGCAGCCCATGGCTCCGCCTGCTCATCGCGGCGCCCGTGTGCGCGATCCCCTTGGCTTACACCCAGGTGAACAACGACCTGGTGACCGTGCAGTTCTTCGGGCTGTTCGGTGCCTTCTGGACGGTGCTGTGGATTCCGGGCACGCGCGCGGGCAAGATTATTTCGCCGCTCGTCATGGCGACCGTATCCTGGACAGCCGTCCTGAGCATCGTGTTCGCCCCGCTCATCATTGCCAGGCTGCTCGTCGACCGCTCCAAGAACGCCTGGTGCCTGGCCATCCTCTGGGCTAGCGGCGTGTGGCTCCAGATGAGCGAGACCGTCCTCGGCGAGAGCCACCACGACGAATACGGTCAAAACAGCTTGTTCTTCGTGCTGAAGAACTACGTGGACAGGGCCGTGCCGCGGGCGCTTTTCGGAGAGCGCTCACTCGGCGGGCCCGGGGCGAACTACACAGGAGAGAGCGCAACGCCGCTGCACATCACCAGCGTGGCCGGGCACGATGCCCTGATCGCAGGCGCGTGGGTGGTGGTCCTGGTCGTCGTCGCTCTCGCCGCCGCCAGGTTCACCGACCCCAACTGGACGCTCGCGGGCGTGGCCGCCGTGTTCAGCATCGGCATCTTCTTCGAAGAGATGTACATCAACACATCCGTTGTCCAGCCGCGTTACCTCGTCGCGCCGGCGATGCTGCTCTACACTGCCCTGGTCGCCCTCATGCGGCCGCGGCAACGAGAGGGCGCCACGCGTGCCTGGACGGCCGTCCGCTGGCTTCCCGTCGCTGGGTTCGCCGTGCTGCTCGTGGTTGCGATTACGCTCAACTTCCGTGTCACCAATGGCCGCACCACCAGCCCGGCGTGGACCAGCGTGGTTGCCAACGCCAGCAACGCCTGCAAGACGCCTGGCGTCTCGGCGTATACCTTTGTGCACGAGTGGTGGTTTGTGACGATCCCTTGCAGCAAGGTCGGGTAAGGTATCCGGCGCGGACAGGCTGTGAAATAAATGTCACGCAGTCGTTCAGCGGACTCGCCATGCCCGTATGGGCTAGTTGCCTTAAACTCGGTGATCCCCACAAAGGGCGGCCATCACCACAAGTAGAAGCTGAGGACTCACAATGGGTCGCAACGGAGAGAGCCTGCGCATCAGCGTGATCGGCACCGGTTACCTGGGCCTCACTCACGCCGTCTGCATGGCGGACCTTGGCCACGAGGTGCTCGCGATCGACGTGGACGCCGAGAAGATCGCCAAGGCGGCGCGGGGCGAGACACCGTTCTTCGAACCTGGGCTTGAGCCGTTGCTGCGGAAGAATCTCGACGCGGGCCGGCTCCGGTTCACCGGCTCCTTCGCCGAGATCGGCGAGTTCGGCGACGTGCATTTCATCTGCGTCGGCACGCCGCAGGTCAAGGACGGCCGCGGAAACGCGGACCTGAGTTATGTCTTCGGTGCCACGGAAGCGCTGGCTCCGCATTTGCACCGGGCCACCGTGATCGTGGGGAAGTCGACGGTGCCGGTCGGGACGTCACGGCAGCTGATCGAGCGCATCCACGCGGCGGCGCCCGCCGGCGACCTGGTCGACTACGCGTTCAACCCCGAGTTCCTCCGCGAGGGCTATGCGGTGCAGGACAGCCTGACCCCGGACCGGATTGTGTTCGGCGTCACGTCCGCGGCCGCGGACGAGCTCATGCGCACGGTCTACGCGACCCCGCTTGCCTCGGGCATTCCCGGGCTGACCATGGACCTTGAGACCGCCGAGCTTGTGAAGGTCGCGGCTAACTCTTTCCTCGCGACCAAGATCTCCTTTATCAACGTGATGGCGGAGATGTGCGAAGCCTCTGGCGCGGATGTGATCAAGCTCGCAGACGCTATCGGCATTGACGAGCGGATTGGCCGTAAGTTCCTCTCCCCTGGCCTTGGCTTCGGCGGCGGCTGCCTGCCGAAGGACATCCGCGCCTTCCGCGCCACTGCCGCGGACAAGGGCGTTAACTCGCTTGTGGACCTGCTTACCACCGTGGACAACGTCAACCTTGGCCGCCGCGACCGGGTCATCACCCTCGCGCGCCAGGCGGTCGGCGGTGACCTGACCGGCAAGCGCGTCGCCGTGCTCGGCGCCGCGTTCAAGCCCAACAGCGATGACATCCGCGACTCGCCCAGCCTGGCGATCTCCGGGCGCCTTGCGGACGAGGGCGCGATCGTCGCCGTCCACGACCCGGTCGCAATGGTCAACGCGGCGCGGGTCCGCCCGGACCTCCAGTACGCGGACTCGGTCCATGAGGCGGCCGATCGTGCGGACGTCGTCCTCCACCTCACCGAATGGACCGACTACCGGGCCATCGACCCGGACGCGCTCCGCGCGATCGTCGCGAGCCCGGTCCTCATCGATGGCCGCTGCACGCTCGACGCCGGGGCCTGGCGAGCCGCCGGCTGGACCGTCCTGATCCCCGGCCGCCCGTAGGCACGTAAAAGCTCATCTGCCAGGGCCGACAGGAACCGCACGATGCCGGGCGGGCCGTCGACGACCAAGTCGGCGGCCGCGGCCACCTGCGGTGCTTCCATGCTCTCGCTGGCGACGCCGCAGCCAGGGATGCCGTCGGCGCGCAGCCGGCGGATGGCGGCGAAGGCCGTGAGGTCCCCGAGGTCATCGCCGCTGAACAGCACGGAACGGGCCGATCGTTCCTCGGCAAGCCCGCGCAGGGCCGTTCCCTTGTCCATGCCTGGCGGCCGGAGCTCGAGCACCAGCCGACCGGGTTCTAGCGTGAGTGCGGCACGTTCGGCGAGGCGCCCGAGGGGCTCCCGCAGGAGCGCTAGCGCCGCCGCCGGGTCCGCCGTCCGCCTCGTGTGGACGGCGAGCGCCGTGCCCTTGTCTTCCACTGTGGTTCCCTCAAGCGCGGCGTCCGAGGCCAGCAGTCCCGGCAGTGCCTCGCGCGCGGCCTGCAGGCCAGGGGGCACGGGAGGCGCGCTGAGCACGCCTTCCTGCCAGCGCTGCGCGCCGTAGTGCCCGAGGACGATCAGGCCGGGCACGTCGGCGAGCCCGCCGAGCGACACCGCGTCCGCGGCAGCCCTGCCTGTGATGATCGCCACGGTGCCGACCCGGCCTGCCAGCCTCTTCAGGGCCGTCACGGCACCGGGCGCGGCCACCGCCGCGGCCGGATCATCGACGATCGGGGCGAGGGTGCCGTCGTAGTCGGTGGCGATGAGCGCGCGCGCCGGGTCTGCCGCTATCGCGGCAAGGCCGGCCTGGCCGTCAGGGGTCCTTGCGAGGGGCAGTGGCACCGCTACTTCGTACCCGGATGCGGCGAGCGTATGCGCTGGCGACGGGCTCGCTGCGTGCGCAGCCGCTTGACGAGCACCGGATCGTACTTCAGCGCCTCGGGGCTGTCGATCAGCTCGTTGAGCAGCTGGTAGTACCTCGTCGCGGTGATGCCAAGCACCTCGGCGATGGCCTGCTCCTTGGCACCAGTGGTGCGCCACGTGCCGCGCTCGAAGGCGAGGACGCGCAAGTCGCGCTCGGACAACGCGGGCATCCATCCCCCCTTCGGCTCACGCCAGTAGGCTCCGTGCATGGCCCAGTTTCAATGTCTCACGTTCATGACCGACTACGGGCTAGAAGACGCCTTTGTAGCAGTTTGCCACGCCGTGGCCTTCCAGATCGCTCCAGACCTCCGCATTACTGACATAACACATCTGATTCCGCCTGGCCACATCCGGCGGGGTGCCGTGGTGCTCGCCCAGGCCGCCCCGTACTTTCCGCGCGCCGTGCATGTCGCGGTAGTCGACCCGGGGGTGGGGACAGCACGGCGGGGCCTAGCGGTTGAGGCCGGGAGCGCGCTCTTCGTCGGTCCGGACAATGGCCTGCTGTCGGTCGCCGTGGCGGCGGCGGGCGGCGCGGTGCGCGCCGTCTCGCTCACCAACAGGGAACTGTGGCGGGACACCACGGCGGCGACGTTCCACGGCCGCGACATCTTCATGCCGGTCGCGGCCCGGCTGGCGGCGGGCATGCCGCTCGACGAGGCGGGCGACCCGGTCGAGGTGACCAGCCTCATCACGCTGCCCCAGCCGGAGTGCCAGGTGACCGGGGACGGGGCGAACGTTGAGGTGGTCACGGTGGACGGATTCGGGAACGTGCAGCTTTCCCTGCCCGGCACCGGCGCGCCGCTCGCCGGGCTGATTCCTGGCGTGTCCGTCACGCTGACCTGGGACGACGCGACAATCACGGTGCCCTTCGTCACGACCTTCGGCGAGGTCGAGGAAGGCGAAGCTCTCTGCTACCGAGATGGCGGCGACTGGGTCGCCATCGCGGTCGCCGGCGGTGACGCGGCGCGACTGCTCGGCCTGCGGACGGGCACGAAGGTTACCCTCACCGTGCACTAAGAGCCACAATGCGCCTCCAGTGGCAATAACGTCATGAAATAGTTAGCGGGCCGCACGTTCCACAGCCACTAGTCACATGGCAACATTAGGGACGATTTTTCGGCATAGAGCCACATCTGCATGTATCAGCATCACCGTATGTATCACCCTTTGGTCCGACCAGGAGTACACGTGACCAACGTGGCTCGTCTGCTGCGCGGCCTGCTGCCTGTCCTGGCTGCCTCTGCCGCCGCCACTGCTGCCGCGCTGCCCGCCACCGCTGCCCCGCTGCCCGGGACGCACCAGACTGTCACGCGCGCCGGCGAGTGGTGGCTTACCGCGCTGCGCGCCCCAGCCGCCCTGCGGGCGGCGCCCGCGGCAGGCAAGGGCGTGACGGTAGCGGTGCTTTCCACCGGAGTGGACGCCAGCCATCCCGACCTGACCGGCGCCGTGACGGAGGGACCTGACTTCAGCAAGACCGGCCGCGGGCCGGGAAGTACCTACTGGGGCTCGGAGGGCACGGCGGTTGCCAGCCTCATCGCCGGGCACGGGCACGGTCCCGGCGGTACCGAGGGAATCACCGGGGTTGCCCCGGATGCCCGGATCCTGTCGCTCCGGGTGACCCTGGAATACGACGACCCGCTGACCTCAGACGCCACGGTCACGCAGCGCCTGCCTGATGCCATCGCGGCAGGCATCAGGTACGCCGTCGGCCACGGCGCCACCGTTATCGCCCTTCCGCTTGATCCAGGCACGCTAGGCTCGGCCACCTCGGAAAATCCCGCGGCAGGCGGCAGCGCGGCAGAGCGGGCCGCCGTCAGCTTCGCGCTCGCCCACGGCGTCCTCCTGGTAGCGCCTGCCGGCGATAACGCCGCCGGCGCCAACTCGGTCAACTACCCGGCGGCTTATCCGGGCGTCATCGCCGTAGGCGCGACCACGCGGGACGGTCAGCTCGCGCCGTTCTCTAGCACGCGCTCGTACGTCACGCTGACTGCGCCTGGCTCCGGTACTACGCCGGACCCGCCGGTCTCGGGCATGACAACCGATCCGGCGGCGGGCCTGATGGTAGCCGCCCCGGACGGCGGGTACGAGCCGCTGGCTTCCACCGACATGTCCGCCGCGCTGACCGCGGGCGTCGCGGCCCTCGTCCGCTCCCGCTACCCCTGGCTGACCGTGGCGGAGGTCACCCAGGCGCTTGAGCACGGCGCGACCGCGCCGCCAGGCGGCGCCGCCGGGTGGGGGCACGGTGAACTCGACGCCGATGCGGCACTCGGCTCCGCCGCCACTATCGCCGCCGCTCACCCGGCACCTGCGCCGTCCACGGCACCGGCCACCGCGCCGACGGTCCAGCCGGCCGGCACCGGGGCCGCCCACCAGGCGGCCTCCGGCCAGTCGGACCCCGGCCGTCTGCTCCGGTCGCTCGTCGTCGACCTCGCGATCGCCGCCGGCGTGCTGATCGCATGCCTGATCGGCGCGATCGCGCTGACCAGGGTCCGCCGCGCGCGCCGCGCCGAGTCCGCCGGCATCCCGGCGGCAGGCCGACCGGGCCATAATGCCGGTCCCGCCCGCCACGCCAGGGGACAGTCGAGCCCGGCCACGTCGCCCGTCCCTGCGCGCGTCGTCATCTGGCCTAGCACGCCGACCCTGCCCGCTTCTCCCGCGGGCACCGGCGATGCGAACTGGCTGGGCACCACGGCGCGCGACTCACCGCGGGCACCGGGGACGCTCGGGAGGTCCGGGAGGTCCGGGAGGTCCGGCGGCTCCTACCGCCGGCCGCAGCCGACGGGACACCCGCCCTGGCAGCCCGCCAGCCCGCCAGGGGAACCAGGGGAACTTCCGGTGATGCTTCCGGCGCAGACGGCGGCTGAGACGTCCGACCAGCCGCTGGCGCCATGGGAGCAGTCACCGGCCGACTTCGCCACCGCGCCGGCCACGGATGACCTTGTCCCGTGGCCGGTCTCCAGCACAGGTCCGATGTACGTATGGAACCCCGCCGCCACCGGCCCGCTCATCGTCATCAGCGACGACGACGAGGAGGAATAGCGGCTAGCTGCCCAGGCGGGCCTTGACGTCGGACGCGTACTCGTGGACGTACTCCTGACCGGAGAGGTCCGCGATCGCATGCATCACCTCGTCGGCGATGGCGCGGCGCGCCTTCGCGGGCGGGTCGCTGACCAGGTGGACGAACTCAAGCGGCTTGCCGATCCTGATCTCGATCTTGGTCGGACGGGGCATCGGCGCACCGGGCGGCAGCATCTTCCTGGTCCCGATCATGGCCACCGGGATGACCGGAGCGCCCGTGTTCAGCGCCAGCCAGCCCAGTCCGGCCCGGCCCCGGTAGAGCCGGCCGTCGGGCGACCTGGTGCCCTCCGGGTAGAACCCGAACAGGTCGCCCCTCCGGAGGATCCCGGCGGCCGCCTCCAGGGTGGCCTGCGCGGAGTTCGCGTCGCTCCGGTCGATCTCAAGCTGGTTGGTGGAGCGCAGGTATGCGGCCCAGATCCGGCCGAGCGGCCCCTTCGCCGAGAAGTACTCGGCCTTGGCAGGGAACACTACCGGCCGGGAGATCATCAGCGGCAGGTACATCGAGTCGATGAACGACAGGTGGTTGGACGCGACGATCGCGGGACCGCTCGCGGGGATGTACTCGAGCCCGGTCACCTTGGGGCGGCCGAGCACGTGCAGAACGGGACCCATGACGACACGCGAAAGCTGATATTGCACTCCGGCGTCCTCTACTTTGGGGGCCTGCCTGGGACGGATGACCCGGCGAAGGCGCTACCAAAATATCCTGCCCCAACAGGAGCTGTGGAAACTGGCGCTTTTTCGGCCCGACGCTTGCGGTTCATCTAGGACACTCGCCGTTCATCTTGAAGGCTCACGGACGCGGCCATGGCGATGGTCAGCGGCACCACGAACGGGAGTGCGGCGGCTGGCACAACGACCCCGGAGTCGTCGGCGAACCACCCGATCACTAGGACCAGCCAGGTGAGCCAGGCCAGCACCCGCAGCACGGGAAGGGCCGCGAACGCGGCCCCGAGGGTCCGCAGGCGCAGCGCGGCAGGCCGCCACAGCGCGACGCCGGCCGCTACCGCCGCGACGGGGATCAGCCAGCCGAAGACGTTCAACGTGAGAGATCCCACGTTGGAGCTGACCTTCCGCGCAAGCAGGTCACCGGCCCGGCCGTGCAGCAGGTTCCCGGCGAACGCCCCCATGTCCGACACGCCTGCCCCCGGGAGGAAATAGCTGACCACGGCGAACGCGAGGAACACGACAAGCCCGCTGACCGCGACGGGAACCGCCCACCGCCTGCCTACCCGTGCCCCGGCCAGCCACGCGGCGAACAGCAGCAGGCAGGGGACGAGCGCGATCGTTCCGCCCACCTTCGCCCCGAACCCCGGCCACCCGGAGGCGACCACGGCAAGCAGCGCAACCGCCCCCACCACCAGCAGGGACGGCCCCCTCCGATGCGGCCTGGTGGCTCCCTGCGCCAACGACGGGCTCTGGTGAGCTGCCCTTGTATCGCCCAAGCCCGGGGACGTGCCCTCGCGGGCTGACCCTGTGGCCCCCATGCCGGCGGACGCGCTCTGCTGAATTGAAGGCCACAGTGCCCTTTGTGACCGCGGGAGCAACTGGGGCGGATGAGGCATCCGGCCGCCAACGATGCTGGCGAGCCATACTGTGGCGACGAGGGCGCTAACGCAGTACACGCCGAGCGCGTCGTTTCCGATGCCGTAGTAACGTCCGCTGACGAGGAGCGAGAGCCCGAAGGGCGCGTCGAGTTGCAAACGCGAGCCAGCCATCACATCCACGGCGAGTACCAGGAGCGTGGCGGCGCATATCGCCCCGAACGGGCCGATCGGCGTACGACGCCATGGGCCGGACAGGGCGGCTGCCGCCGCTACAACCGTCCATGCAACCGTCAGGCCGTACAGCCACCAGGCCGGGTGCGCCATGTCCCACCACGGGATCAGGTTCGCCAGGTACGAGCCGAGCGGGACGGCAGCGGCCACCGTACCCGCGATACGCCAGCACTGGGCGCGACGGCGGCGGCGTTCTTCGGCTGAGCCCCAGAAGAGCAATACCGGGACGCAGAACGCCAGCGCGTCGGCCACCCCGTAGCCGATGAAGAACCAGCCGTGCGTCGAGATCCACACCTGCTCGGCTTGGTCGCGCGCTATCAGCCCGGTGACCGTCGAACTCAGGCTGCCCCTGTCTGCCCTGCTGATCCGTGCGCCAACCGTTCCGGCCGGGACCGCGCGGCCGAGCCAGGCGGCAACCGTCGGGGTCAGGTCGGTGAGGGTCACGATGCCCGGCCGCCTCGTGGCCGAGGAGTCGAGCAGGCCGTCGGCGAAGCCGGGTCCGTTCACCACCACCGTCATGAGATGCGGCGGGCCGACCGGGGTTTCGCTACTGCCCGGCCCTGCCGCCGCGCCGGGAGCAGTGACTAGCAGGAGAGTGCCCGGGGGGAGTTCGGACGCTATTTGAGCGAGTTGGTGGTCTATGGTCGAAGCACGAACTCGTTCGGATGCTGCTGTTTGTGTTTGATTTTGAAGTTGCCCCAAGTCGATCACCGTCAGCGGGCAGCGGGCCAGCACTGCCGGGGACAGATCCGCTGGAGACGGCACGTAGGAAGAGACGGTGCCGGCCGGGGAGGCGAGCGCTAGCGCCGCGCCGGGGCCGACGGCGGTGGCACAGCTCGCGAGCGAGCCGAGCAGGCCCCAGTCCGGTGACTCGTGAAATTGCTGGTTGTCCTGGATGATCTGCGGCATCGCCGGGACCCTGGCGCCAGCGCCGGCCGGGGTCACCGAGGGCAGCGTCGTGCACGGGCGCGGGCCCTGGGCGCGGGCGGCGGAATTCAGCGTCAGCCAGCCGTCGGCGGGGCAGGCGAGCGGCTGCTGCGCGTAGTCCACCAGCGAGCCGACCGAGCCCTCGGCGGCCAGGCGCCATAGTTCCGGGGTGGCGGCCGGGGTCACATCGGTCCAGGTCAGGCCGGAGATGCCGACGATCACCACGTGCTTGGCCTGCTCCGGGGCGCGATTGCCTGGTGCGGTGGCGGCGCGCGCTTGCGTGCCGAAAACGGCGAGCAGCGCTACCGCGACTACGGCGCACAGCGCCGCGCCGACGGTCGCGAGCCACGCACCCCTCTTCACCCGGTTAACGGTAGCCGCCCGGGCGCGGCCGGACGTCGTGGTGAGCGCCGTCAGCCTGCGCAGATGGACTGGTTGGCGGTGCGTGCCTGGATCGTGACGGGGCTTGAGGTCGGGCTAGCCGTCGGGGTTGGCTTCGCCGACGCGGTCTTGCCCGCCTTTGGCGTCGCGGAAGGGCTCACCTGCGTGCTGCCGGCGGACAGGCCGGCGGCGATGCTGGTCGACGGCTTGGTCGACGACGGGGCCGGGCCGAACAGCGTGCTGCTCGCGGGCACGTCGTTGCGGAATGAGGCGAAGATCTCATTGTCTTCCGGCTGCGTCCACAGGACGTTCGCGTCATCGCCGGGGACAACCTCGCCGCGCGGGAAGTTCGGGACGGTGAAGAAGGCGATCTTGCTCGACGGGATCGAGCGCAGCGACTCTCCCAGGTCGTAGAGGCCGGTGACACCACCGAGCTGGCTGTCGATCGTCAGGGACTTGGTGGCCGCGTCGAGGAACTTGTAGATCGCGATCGGGTCGAGTAGCTCGCTCTTCACGCGGCTGATCAGGGACGACATGAACGCCTGCTGGCGGCCGATCCGTTCCAGGTCGCTGCCGTTGCCGAGGGAGTACCTGGCACGGACGTAACCGAGCGCCTGGGCCGGGGTCAGCAGGTGCGTGCCCGCAGACAGTTTCAGGCCGGAGTTCGGGTCGTTGATCGGGGTCGGGTTGCACTCGTAGACGCCGCCGAGCGCGGCGACCATGTTCTCGAAGCCGGTGAAGTTGACCACGATGAAGTGATTGATGTAGATGCCGGTGTCCTGCTCAACGGTCTTCACCGTGCAGGCGACGCCGAGCGCCGCGTGGTTCCCGTCCAGGTTGCCGATCGCGAACGCCTCGTTGATCTTGTACTGGGTCGGGCTCGACATCTGGCCGTCGCCCATCTCGCAGGAGGGGATGTTCACCCAGGAGTCACGCGGGATCGACATGACCTCGGCCCACTTCCTGTCGGCCGGGATGTGGATGATCATCAGGGTGTCCGACTGGTCGGTGACCAGGCCGCTGCCGTACGCCTGGCTCAGCCCCTGCCGCGAGTCGGAGCCGATGACCATGATGTTCTCGGCCTGCGGGTGCAGGTTCACCGGCTGGGCACCGAGCAGGCCGCTGATGTCGTCCTGCTGGACGTTCGCGTTGAAGTGCTTGAGCAGCACGTAGCCGCTGCCGGTCACCGCGACGAGCAGGAGGGCGAGGCTCGCCGAGCCCCAGATGAGGATCTTCCGACGTGACCAGTGCCGTAGCCACCGCCCGAACTTCGAGAGTGCACTGCGCATCCGTCACCCCACCGATCAGGCTTGACCGCGGACCCAGAAACGACTTTCCCCGCCGGACACGTCGTTATGCATTGTTAATGATATTTATGCGCATCTGTCCAAATAGACGCATATTCAGGACTTTTACAGCTAACCCTCTGGCAGCAGCTATTTCGCGGCGCTCACCTGGCGAAGGAACTGCTCGTTCGGGGCGGCGGTCTTGTCAAGCAGCAGCTCGAGCGCGTGCTGGCTGTCCAGCGCGGCGAGGGCGCGGCGCAGGCTGATGACGGCGGCGTGCTCGGCGGGGTCCATGAGCAGGTCCTCGCGCCGGGTGCCGGAAGGTACCGGGTCGATCGCCGGGAACATCCGCTTCTCGGCGAAGTCGCGGCGCAGCCGCAGCTCCATGTTCCCGGTGCCCTTGAACTCTTCGAAGAGCACGTTGTCAAGCTGGGAGCCAGTGTCGATCAGGGCGGTAGACAGGATGGTCAGCGAGCCGCCCTCTTCGAGGCAGCGGGCGGCGCCGAGGAACTGGCGGGGCGGCTGGAGCGCCGAGACGGCCACGCCGCCGGTGAGGGTACGGCTGCTGGCGGGGGCCGCGAGGTTGTAGGCCCGGCCGAGCCGAGTGAGCGAGTCGAGCATGACCACCACATCGCGGCCGAGCTCGGCGAGCCGCTTGGCGCGCTCGATGGCAAGTTCGGCCGCCTTGATGTGATCGCTTGGCGACTGGTCGAAGGTGGAGGCGATGACTTCGCCGCGTACCGTGCGGCGCAGGTCGGTGACCTCTTCCGGGCGCTCCCCCACCAGCACCAGCATCAGGTGGACCTCAGGGTAGGCGGTGGCAATCGCGTGCGCGATCGTCTTCAGCACCGTGGTCTTCCCTGCCTTGGGCGGGGCGACGATGAGGCCGCGCTGGCCCTTGCCGATGGGCGAAACCAGGTCGATGATCCGCGCGGTGCGGGACGGGTCGCCGTCTTCGAGACGGAACCGCTGGTTCGGGTAGACGGGGGTCAGGTCGTCGAAGCTGGGCCGGTGCCTGGCCTCGGCCGCGGGGAGCCCGTTGACGGACTCGACGGTGAGCAGGGTCTTGTCCTGCTGGGTCTTGTCCTGCTGGGTTTTGGCCTGCTGGGTTCTGGCCTGCGGGGTTCTGCCCTGGCGGGTGCCGGCAGTGCCTTCGATCTGGTCGCCGGCACGGAGGCCGTGCTGGCGGACCTGGGCTTGGGTGATGGGGATGTCTTCCGCGGATCGGCGATACCCTGCCGTCCGCAGGAATCCGCGACCGTCTGCGAGGTCGACGACCCCGGATATGGCTATGTTCTGTTGTGTTGTTCTTGGTGTTTCTTCCGCGATTGCGGTCATGGGGTCTCCGCTCGATGGAGGGATGAATTCGCGCAGGCTTAAAAGAGCGGCTGTAGGGCCGCTGAACTGCGCCGATGCTTTGATGTGAAGAATTACCGAGAAAGAATTTCGGATCTTCGCTCGCGCCGGTCAGGTTGGCGCTTGGATGCTCGCCGGGCCACTCAGATGGGCACCTGGCTTTTGGCAACTGTAACCGATAACACCGGGGAGTGCCAGTCGCATTCCCGGCTAGCGGCGCACAGCCTCGTGGCCTGCCGCGATGGGTTGCTCTGCGTGAGCACAGAGTCGGCTGGGAGATCCCTGCACATTGCCCGTTCTTAACCTGTTCTTCACGAATCGGACGCAGCCTGCCTCGCATGCTCGCTCCCACCCGCCGCCGTCTCGATCACGTCGACGCCATGCGCCCGATCAAGCAGGCGGGCGTGATCAGCACGCACTCGATCCTGATCTTCGCGCCCGCGGCCGCGGCCGTTAGCTCGGGCGCCGCGGTGCTGCTGCTGCACGTGTCCAGGGAAGGGTTCTTCTTCATCTCCGCCTGCATGCTGATGTACGCCTACCCGAACCTGAGCCGGGACGGGCTCCGTCGCTACTACTGGCGCCGGTTCCTCTCCGTCGGGGTGCCGTACCTGTGCTGGACGGTCATCTACTTCTTCTTCCTGATGCCGACAGCGCACTACCACGGCACCGCGTCGGCGCTGAAAGGCCTGGCCGCGATGGCGGAGACCGGGTACTACCAGCTGTATTTCCTGGTCGTGATCATGCAGTTCTACCTGGTGTTCCCGCTGGTGGCCGTGCTGCTGCGGTGGACCAAGGGACATCATGGCCTCGTCCTGGCCGCCGCGGCGCTTGCCCAGGCGGCGATCGCTGTCCTCACGCACTGGCAGCTGCTGCCCCCGCTGATGTTGAAGTACAGCCAGCAAGACGCGCTGAGCTACCAGCTCTACCTGGTCGGCGGGTGCGTCGTCGCCTGCCACCTTGAGCAGGTGGACGCCTGGGTGCGCCTGGCACGCGCGGCTGGTCATCACGCTGACGGTGGCCGCGGCGGCCGCCGCGGAGGGCGTGTACTTCCTAGCCCACTACGGTGTGACCACCGTGCTCGGCTCGGGCGACGACGCCTTCCAGCCGAGCGTCATCCCATTCAACATCGGCGCGATCGCGTGCGGGTACCTGGCCGGCGTGGCCCTGGTGCGGCCGGGCCGGTCCCGGCTCACCGCGGCCGCCGTCCGGTCGGGCTCGGACAACGCCTACGGCGTCTACCTCTCCCACATGCTCGTCATCAACACGCTGGGGTGGCTGGGCTGGGGACGGCTCAACTCGGTGATCCCCTGGCCGCTGCTCTGCCTGCTGACCGTGGGCATCATCATCGCCTGCTGCGTCCCGCTGACCGCACTGCTCGCGCGGACGCCGCTGGCGGCGCCGCTGACCGGGCGACGGCGAGTGCCCTGGAAGTGGCCAGGCGGGCACGGGCCTGGCAGGCACGCGGTCGGCGGGCGCAGCCTGCGCCACCCGCTGGCCGGCATTCCCGGGCAGCGCCTCGGCGAGGTGACCTGACACGCGATGCCGGTCACCGCGTGACCTGGCGGATCACCTTGCCGGTCGCCGTGGTCTCGAGGGTCTCGATGCTAAGGAACCGGCTCGGCAGCTTCGACCCGGACAGCCGCTGGCGGCAGAAGCCCTGCAGCTCGGACAGGTCGACGTCGGCCGGCGTCACCGTGGCCCGGATCCGCTGGCCGAGCCGTTCGTCGGGCACGCCGTCGACTAGGCACGAGCGCACCGTCGGGAACTCCAGCAAAACGGCCTCGATCTCCTCCGGACTCACCTTCGTGCCGCCGACGTTGACGCAGTTGGCTAGTCGGCCAACGATCACCAGGCCGTCCGGCTTTCTGCGGACTATGTCGCCGACGACGAAACCGTTCGCGACCGGGGAGTCATCGACCAGGTCCGGGTACAGGTAGCCGGTCATCGCAGTCGGCGAGTGGACTACGAGAAGACCTGATTGCACGTCAGCCGCGTCGCCTGCCGACGGCTGCGGCTCCGGGACGTCGCTGAGGGGGCGGATGTCGACCCGAACCCCCGGGAGCGGCTCGCCGAGCGAGTTCGCGTCCTGCCAGGGGACCGGCGGTCGCACGCAGATCGGGCCGGTCTCGGTCGTGCCGTACACCTCACCGAGCTGGCCGCCGAGCACCGTCCCGACGAGTTCGGCGGTCCGCGGGTCCAGCAGCATGCCCGCGGTCAAGAAGCCGATGCGCCGCGTCGGCCGACTGGTGGCCGCCTCGGCCAGCAGCCGAAGCATCGGCGGCACGCCGGCGACGAGCGTAACGCCATGCTGATCCAGGGCGCGCAACAGCACCCGCGGCCGCTCCGCGCTGGTGGCGAACGTGGTAGCGCCGGCCAGGGGCGCAGCCAAGGCCGCCAGTCCAAAGCCGTAGGCGTGATGCAGCGGCACCGGGCAGGCCAGCACTGTGCCCGGGGCCAGGTCCAGCGCGACGCGGTAGTTCTCCGCCTCGGCCATCAGGGCACTGACCAGGCGCAGCGCCACCCGGGTGGTTCCGCTCGTGCCAGAGGTCAGCTGAGCGCTGGCGGCGCCACCGGGCAGTGCCTCGCCGGGCGGTTTGCGGGCGATCAGCCGTCGGCCCGCCACGACCTCGCCCATTCCGGGCAGCAGCGGCCAGTCGAGCGGCGCGGCCAGGTGCGTCGCCGCGGTCAGAGCCTCGGTCCGCTCGCGCTCCCATTCGCTCATCTGCCGCGGCAGCGGAACTACCACCGCTTCCAGAGCGAGCACCGCGAGCACGTCCGCGGTGAACGAGGCGGCCGGCCAGGCCACTGCTCCGACCCGACAGCCCGGCCCGATCCCGGTCCGGCGGTAGGCGTCGAGGCGGGCTTCGACGAGCTCGACCAGGGCCTGTGCCGTGGTGTTCCCCGCGTCGTCAGCGAAGACCACCGCCTGCGGGAATCGCCCGGCCGTCTCCCGCAGAAGCTGAAGCGGCCCGAGGCCGTTGCCGCCGCTCACCGTGACTCGGGCACGTCGGCCAGCGCGTCGCGCACGATGTTGACCACGCGATCGAGGTCTTCCAAGCTGTGTGCGGTGCTGAGAAACCAGGGCTCGATCGGGCTGGGATGGAAGTACACGCCCTTTTTCTGAGCCTTGATCTGCAGCGCGCGATGGGCGGCGAAATCCATCGCCTGGGCGGCCACGCGCGGGCCGCGCGACAGGTCAACGGGCTGTCGCAGCAACGACACGGACAGCAGCGAGCCGACCCGGCTGACCAGGGCCGGGCGGTCCATCTCGGCGAACGTGGAGCGCAACTGGTGCTCGAGGTAGTCGCCGTGCTTCTCAAGCTGCTCGTAAATCTGGGGGGAGCGCTCGATCTTCTCGAGCATGGTGGCGACCGCCCGCACCGACATGTGGTTGCCGGCGTACACCCCGGCGTGCATCGCGCGGTGGTCCGCGAGCATGGCCATCGCGACGCGGGAGCCGCCGAACGCCGCGACGGGGACGCCGCCGCCCATCACCTTGGAGAGCACGGTCAGGTCCGGCATGACCCCGTAGCGCTCCTGCGCCCCGCCGCGCCCGACCCGGAACCCGGTGATCACCTCGTCGAAGATCAGCCATGCGCCCCAGCGGTCGCACAGCGCCCGGAGTTCCTCGAGCTGACCGGCAGCCGGCGGCACGACACAGGCGTTGGCCATCACCGGCTCGCAGATCACCGCCGCGAGCTGTTCGCCGTGGGCCTCGAACACGGCGCGCAGGGCGGACAGGTCGTTCCAGGGCACCTCCAGCGTGTGGGCGAGCGCCTCCGGGATCATGCCCCGTGCGCCCGACCGCGGTGCGGTGGATTCCGGCGCCGGCTCGTGGAAGGTCGCCTTCCCGGCACGCAGCACGGTCTCGCTCCAGCCGTGGTAGTGCCCTTCGAAGGTGAGCACCTGCGTCCGGCCGGTGGCGGCCCTGGCCAGGCGCAGCGCGGAAGCGACCGCTTCGGTGCCCGAGTTGGCGAACCTGACCTGCTCGACCGAAGGCACCAGCCGCGCGATCAGTTCCCCGGCCTGCCGGTCGAGAAGGTGCGGCAGCCCGGTCATCGCCCCCTCCGTCAGCTGCCGGGCGAGCGCGGCGGCGAGGTCGGGGTCCGCGTAGCCGAACAGGTGGGGACCATACCCCATGTTGAGGTCGATCAGCTCCCTGCCTTCGACGTCCCAGATCCGATCCCCCTTGGCCCGCTGTACGACGAGCGGCTCGGGGATCGCCTGAGCGCGCATGCTGCTGCTCACCCCACCGGCGACGACCTCCCCGATGGAGGCGAACTGCTCGGCGTTCGTCGTGGTCTGTACGTGCTCTGCCGACTGTTGCATGGTGACTCCGTATTCAGGTGTGACACGGACTGTCGGGGCGCCGCGGGCGGTGAATTCCCCCACTTGGTTGACCGTTAGAGTACGCGGATGATTACTGACTGTCACAGATGGTGACGGCGTGTCGTGACCGCATCGTGACGTTCGCGGCTGCGGCGCGGGCGCGGCGGGACCGAACAGGCGGCGGTGGCCTGCCGCCCGGGGCCGGGGAGCGGCGGAGGTCCAGGTGGAGGCGGGGCGCCGCAATCAGCGCAGCGCTACTGCTTGGCTACTGCTTGCTGCGGAGATCGCGTTGTGAGATGTTACATCTCGTAATCGGCGATCGGGCTCCGACGGGGGGCCAGGCGCGACACTTTGTCGCGGCTGAGAGCGCACAGCGCAAAGGCCATTTTGTAAATTCAGCGAGGGGGACTTCAACGTGGACGTCGAGCAGATCCTGGACATCGTGCATCAGACGGCGACGGAGATGATGGCCGCGAAGAACGGCGGGGTGACCAAGCACGGCTCTGCGGTGAGCACCGAGGGCGCGGACAGCCTTATCGACCGGTACGGCTTCTCTTCGATCGATGCGCTCGAGTGCCTGCTCATCCTCGAGGAGAAGTTCGAGATCACCCTCGCGGACGAGGACCTCAGCGAGGAGGTGCTCTCCTCAGCAAGCGCACTGGCCAAGCACATCGCCACGCTCCAGGAGACGCGGGCCTCCGATTCGGGCAAGTGACCGGATTCTCGCTGGTCAGTGCCCGAGGTGGTCGAGGTGGTCGAGGGCGTCGATGACCTGCCGCGACTCGGTTCGGGTGCTGTAGTCGGGGTGGACGTCGATCCACCGGACGGTGCGGCTGGGGTCGAGGATGACGGTAGCGGGCATCGGCAGGGTGACGGTGCCGTCGGCGTTGACGGTGGCCAGGTCAAGTCCGAGCCGCAACTGGGCGGCGCGGGCCTCCTGTGATGGCCGGGTGAGGATGCCTAGGCGGCCGGCGATGACGTTGCCGGGGTCAGAGACGACGGTGAACGCCAGGCCGTGCTTTTGCTGCATGCTCAGCGAGCCGTCCGGTTTCTGCGGGCTGACCGCGATGAGCCGGACACCGCGTTCGGTGAGCTGCGGGAGCAGCTGCGCCTGGTAGGCGGAGAGGGCGGTGTTGCAGTACGGGCACCAGGCGCCCCGGTAGAAGACCAGGACCGACGTGCCGTCGCCGGCGGCGGCGTACAGCGTGGTAGCCGCTCCGTGCGCGTCGAGCAGGTCCGCGTCAGGCAGGACGGTCCCGGCCGGGGCGATGCCGGCCGGGACGCTGGCCGCCAGTTCAGCCTGCTCGCGGGCAAAGGCACTCATTACCTCGCTGGACGTTTCGGCCTCGCTGGACGGTTCGGCCTCGCTGGGCGGTTCGGCCTTCCTGGTGGCGTGCATCTCGGCGACGCGCTCGCCGATCGTGGACGGGCTGGTCATTCCTGGGCTCCCGCCGCTAGTAGTAGTCGGGTCGCGGAGCGTCGGCGGAGCGACGCCCTTCAGTGCGTGAGCGTCACGCTGGGGCGGTGTCTTACCTGCGGGGGTTTGCGGTGTGTTACCTGCGGGGGTTTGATTGTGCTCGCGGACAGGTCCCTGCTGTTCGGGATGACCAGGAGTTACCTCCGCAGGAGGACCGGCGGCTCCCCCGCCAGGCGCACTCCTATCGCGTGCACCGCGGCGGACCGCTCCTAGCCGCACCGCAAGCGCAATGGCGGACAGCAGGAACAGCGCTCCGGTCACGGCGAGCCAGTGCCAGAGGTAGGGGTTCAGCGACAGGGTTGTCGTGACCGGGAAGTTGGTTGGCAGCCGAAGGATCAGCGGGAACCAGATAAGCAGCAGCATGCCGGAAAGCGCCGCGGGGACGCGCAGGTAGTTGATCCACGGCACTACGGGCAAACTCAGCGGGCGATGCCTGAAGACCGCCATGACGGACCGGTCGGCGAGCGTGTACAGCGGCATCAGGATCAGGTCGTGGCCGATGACCGCGCCGATGAGCCAGACAGGGATGCCGATGAAGTTGTTCGGCAGCAACTCGGCCACGGCGTACCCGGCGAGCGCGAAGCAGGCGATCATCGTGAGCAGGTGCAGCGGGCTGGCACCGTACCAGCGCAGGAACCGGGACACGTTAGCTCCGGAATGTCAGGCTGGCGACCCACTTGGTGTTGTGCACGCCAGGGTTGGCGGGCACGATCACCCGGGCCGGGTAGCCGTGGTCGAGCGAGAGATCCGCGCCGTTGACCCGCAGGGCAAGCAGCGAGTCCGGATCCATGATCTGCCCTGCGGACAGGGCCGCCTGGCTGAACGCGCCGCCGCGCTCCAGCGACTGGACGAGGACGCTTGACGGGCGGGGGACGCCGGCGAGCACGGCGAGGTCGCGCAGCCGGACACCCGTCCAGGCCTGGTCATCGGTGGACCAGCCCTCAACGCACGCGATCGGCAGGCCGGCGGTCCGCTGTTCCATGCGGAGCAGGTCGGCCCGGCGCAGCATGACGGGAGTGCTGCCAGCCCGGCTGCCGTTCAAGAGCGTGAGCCGCCAGGCCGTGCCTGTCTCCGACTCCCTGATCCCGGCGCTTGCCGCGGTGACGTTGACCTGGAAGTCGCCGGGCCCGCCGCTGACGTCCTGGCCGTGCGGCGCGAGCAGCGCGGTCCGCCGTAGCGGCCCGCCCAGTGACTGGCCAACGGACAAGACCCCGATGAGGAGCGCGCCCGCGCCGGCGAATGCCAGCACGCCGCGCCGGGAGATCGTCGGCTCGGCGGGGTCCACGGGGACCAGGTACCCGGCGTCCTGCGGCTCCGGGCGCGTCCGGGCGAGGTTGGTGCGCAGCTCCCCCCAAAAGCTGCGGCTGCGCAGTGCCCTGATCATGACCGGCAACTTGAGGGCCACGTGGACGACAAAGCCGGCGATGAACACCCAGGCGCCGTAGAAATGCAGCGGGTAGAAGGAGCCGGGGAACTTGTACCACGTCTGAATGTTCAAGATCCCGGTCACGAACTCGAACACCGCCCCGCCGACGAGTAGGAACAGCGACAGCCGTTCCAGCATGTGCGCAGGCGAGCGGAACGGCGGCCATTCGAACAGCTTCGGCAGCACCGACCACAGCTTGAACAGCAGGATCGGCACCAGCACCAGCCCAAGGGTGACGTGGATGCCCTGGTTGAGCCGGTAGAGCCAGACTGGATTGGTGGGCCAGGAGAACAGGTAGAAGCCGAGCACCCCCTTGCCTGGAGTCTCGTCGTTGACCGGGCTGAGGTCCGGGTTGTAGGCGGCGTACGACAGCAGGCCGGTCACGAACAGCACGGGGATGGACGCCAGCAGGACCACGCCGAACACCGAGGTCAGCCACGGACCCCGGATCGGGCTGCGCCAGAACGAACGGCGGAACGGTCCGGGAGGACTGTCCATGCGCGACTCCATGCGAGATTTCACTGGTGACTCCCCTGGCCGGCTCCGTCAAGGATGCTGACGACGGCCTGGCAGGAACGGCCCCCCGTGGGGATCCATACCGAGGCCGGCCGGGCGTCGATCCCCGCGACCGGGCGGAACAGGGCGGCCGGGACCCCGGCAAGCAGCGGCTGCGGGCACTGGTGGTAGTACTGGCTGAGCGAGGGCGGGTACCCAAGCGGCAACCCCGGGCCATCGGTGATGATCGCGCTGAACCGGCGGGCAGCGACCGCGTTCGCGACACTGCGCTCGAAGCTCGCGACCGCAGCCTGGTCCGTAGCCCGCAGCACGTCGTACGCCGCGTCCTGATGCGCGGCCGGCGCCATTCCTGCCAGCACGCTCAGGCCGGGGTCCGCGGGGACGGCGACGTCGCCGCCGAGCGCTCGCATGCCCGCTATCAACTGCTCGCCGACAGCGCGGTCAGCGCTGGTCGGAATCGCCTCGGACGGGTGGAAGCCAGTGAGCAGGAAGGCCGTTTGGCCGAGGACAAGCACGCCCGATGCCGCAGGGACCCACCAGGCCGATGTGCTGCCAAGGGCCAGGCCGGCCAGCAGCGCCACGGCGAGGAACGCGGGCAGCACGTCGTTGATGCCGCCGTCACTGTGGACCAGGGCGGCGTAGCCCTCGACCGCCAGCGCGGCGCAGCCCACGAGCAGCACGAGGGGCACCCGTCGCGCACCGATCAGGGCGGCGCACGCGGCGATCCCCACCGTGGAAAGCAAGGCCGTCCAGAACCAGCCGAAACCGCTGACGTTCAGCGAGTGCTCGCCCATCTGCTCGAAGACGTAGTAGACGTACCAGCCGCCGCTGGTGAGCCCGAGCACGAGCGTGCTGACGCCGAGAACCGTGACTTCGGCCAGCGCCGCGACGCAGGCGAGCCCGCGGCGCGGGCCTGCCATCAAGGCCACGATCACCGCGCCCCCCTCGGCGAGCCCGGTCTGCTTAGTGAGGGCCGCGGCGGCCAGCAGCACCCCGGCGGCGATCGCGCCGGGCGTGCCGCTCATCCACCGGGCGGCGTACAGGCCGCCGATGCTGAGCGCGAGGAAAAGCGAGTCGACCCGGCCGACGTCGAACCACGTGTCCGTGGCGAAGTAGGTCGCGGCGAACACCCCCGCGGCGCCGGTCCCTGCCGCGATACTCCCCGTTTCGCGCTGGACCAGGCGTGCCAGCAGGGCGAAGCAGGCGACCGCGGACACCAGGGACACCAGCCGCAGCGGGAGGTAGGAGACACCGAACACGCGGGCCGCCGCAGCCGACACGACGAAGTAGAGCGGCGGGTACCCGTCAGGGACGTACCCGGCGGTCGGCGCCGTGTACAGCGGCTGCCCCGCCAGGATGCGGTGCACCTCGACCAGTGAGTTGCCCTCCAGCCATTCGAGGGTAAACGGGTAGGTCAGCCGGCTCAGCGCGATGAACAGGAAGGCGCAGATCGCGACGAGCCCAGCCAGCGCCGCGGCCAGCCGCGCGGCGCGCGGCGCGTTCTGCCACCAGGCCGGGGCCGGCCGGCCAGCGCCGCGCGAACGCGAATTGATGTCCGAACTACTGCCAAGGGTCACGCTGTGTATTACATGCGGCAGCCCCAGGGAACAGCAAGGAGTTGCCCCCTTACAAACTGGAGATAACGCCTGGTCCCGGCAGATCCCCCGGGATGACAGAACGTAGCCTCGGACCATGCGAGTACTAGTGACCGGCGGTGCAGGCTTTATCGGTTCCCACGTTGTCGCGGCGCTGGCGAGCGCGGGTCATGAGGTGCGGGTGCTTGACGCGCTGCTGCCGTTCGTCCACCCCGGCGGCATCCCCCCGTTCTCCGCTGATCCCGGCTTCGAGTTCACCCGCGGCGACGTCCGCGACGCGCAAGTCGTCGACGACGCGCTGCACGGCGTCAGCGTGGTCTGCCACCTGGCCGCGATGGTCGGGCTCGGCGTCGACTTCGACGACGCGCCGCTGTACGCCGGCTGCAACGACCTGGGCACCGCGGTCCTGCTCGCCGCCATGGCCCGCGCCGGAGCCAGCCGGCTCGTGCTCGCCTCGTCCATGGTCGTCTACGGCGAGGGCGCCTACTCCTGCGCCCGGCACGGGCTCGCCGCGGCGCCGCCGCCCCGGCAGGCCGCCGACCTCGACGCCGGCAAGTTCGAGCCGCGCTGCGAGCACTGCGCCGAACCGCTGTCACCGGAACTGGTCCCCGAGGAAGCACCGCTCGAGCCGCGCAACGTCTACGCCGCCACCAAGGTCGCGCAGGAGCACCTCGCCGGCTCCTGGGCCAGGGCGACCGAAGGCCAGGCGATAGCGCTGCGCTACCACAACGTGTACGGCCCCGGGATGCCCCGCGACACCCCGTACGCCGGGGTCGCCTCGTTCTTCCGCTCCGCCCTGGAGGCCGGCCGCGCGCCGCGGGTCTTCGAGGACGGCGCCCAGCGACGCGACTTCGTCCACGTCCGCGACGTCGCCGCCGCCACCGTCACCGCCATCGAGGCAGCCGCCGGGACGGGCGTCCCGGGCGGGCCGGGCGGGCCGGGCGCCCTGCGCGCCTACAACGTGGGCAGCGGCACCCCGCGCACCGTGGGCCAGCTGGCGTCCGCGCTGGCCAGCGCCTACGGCGGCCCCAGCCCCGTCGTCACCGGCGAGTACCGGCTCGGCGACGTCCGGCATATCACCGCGTCCAGCGACCGCATCAGCCGGGAACTGGGCTGGCGGGCAACCGTGCCGTTCACCGACGGGGTCGCGGAGTTCGCCGCAGTGCCAGCCGGACGAGGACCAGCAGGACAAGGACCAGCAGGCCGCGTGCCGGCCTGACGGGCGGGCGATTCAGGAGCTGGCGGGCAGCCTCATCTCGAAGCAGCAGCCGGCCCCGGTGTTCACGACGCGCACGCTGCCCTGGTGGGCTTCCATGACGCCGCGGACGATCGCGAGGCCGAGGCCGGCGCCGCTGCCCGGTGCGGGGCTGCGGGCGTCGGTGCCGCGCCAGGCCAGGTCGAATACGTAGGGGAGGTCGGCTTCGGGGATGCCGCCGCAGCCGTCGGCGACCGCCAGCAGGGCGTCGCCGTCTTCCGGCCGTGCCTCGACGTAGACGCAGCCCCCGGGCGGGGTGTGCCGGATGGCGTTGCCCAGCAGGTTGGTGAGGGCGCGGGACAGCTCGCGGGGGTCGGCGCGGACGGTGAGCTGCCCGGACGCCGTGCCGTCGAGCCGTACGCCGCTTTCCCGGGCCAGTGCCTCGGTGCTCGCGAGCACGTCGCTGACCAGGTCGTCGAGCGCGATCTGGTCCGGTGACAGCTGCAGGGTCCCCGAGTGGATGCGGGACAGCTCGAACAGGTCGTCGACCATGGTCGCCAGGCGCTCGGCCTCGGCCCGGATCTGCTTGTGGTACCGGGGCGGGTCGGCGGCCAGGCCGTCCTCGAGCGCCTCGGCCATCGCGCGCAGTCCGGCCAGCGGGGTGCGCAGGTCATGGGAGACCCAGGCCACTAGCTGTCGCCGGGACTGCTCAAGCGCGCGCTCCCGCGCACGGGACTTCGCGAGCTTGGTGCTAGTGTCCGCCAGTTCCTGGGACAGGGCCTCGAACTCCGCCGCGAGCGGCAGCGCCGGGGGCCGGAACTGGCCCGCCTCGTCGCCGAGCGACCGCGCGGCCTTCCGCAGTGCCGTGCTGCCGGACTCGACCTGCCGCCCAAGCAGCCAGCCGAAGGCGCACGCCACGACGCCGGCGATGACGCACACCATCACGACGACGCCGAGATCGTGCTGGGACAGGAACATCGCCTCGGCGGTGCCGAGCGTGCCGGCCACGATCGCGAGCACGGGCACGGCACCACTTGCCTGGATGGACAGGCGGAGCGAGGCCCGGCGCAGCAGCCGGATGGCGCCCATGCCCGCGAGGCCCACGGCACCCGTGCAGCCGGCGGCGATCAGGACGATCTGGATCTGGGCGTTCATAACGGGTTGGCCTCCCAGCGGTAGCCGACGCCCCAGACCGTTTGCAGCTGGGCGGGCGAGGCGGGCTCCTGCTCGACTTTGTCGCGCAGCCGGCGTACGTACACGGTGATGGTCGACAGGTCGCCGAACGACCAGCCCCATACCTGCTCAAGCAGCTCAGCGCGGGTGAACGCCCGGCCAGGATGGGAGACGAAGAAGGCGAGCAGGTCAAACTCACGCACCGTCAGGTCCAGTTCCCGGCCGTCGCTGCAGGCACGCCGTGCCGCCACGTCGACTTCCAGCCGTCCTGAGCGCACGGGCTGCGGCGTGGCCGCCGCCGCTGTGCCGGCCGCGCGGGCCCGGCGCAGGACGGCCTCCACCCGCAGGGTGAGCTCCCGCGGGCTGAACGGCTTGGTCACGTAGTCGTCGGCGCCGCTCTCAAATCCCAGCACGCGGTCGCTTTCCTCGCCGAGCGCGGTCAGCATGATCACCGGCAGCGGCACCTGCGCGTCCTGCCCCTCACGCAAGCGCCGGCACACCTCCAGACCGCCCACGCCCGGCAGCATCAGGTCGAGCACTACCAGGTCGGGCCGCCACGTCGCGGCGATCTCCAGGGCGTCATGCCCGTCCATAGCGTGCCGAGGCTCCAGCCCGGCGTGGCGCAGGTAGTCCACGACGACCTCCGCCACGGTCAGGTCATCTTCGACAACGAGAATGCGTGCGTCCACGACCCGAGTCTAAGAACATCCGGCGGTCAACAGGAACAGCCAGGCGCTCATTCCGGCATTAACGCAAGGTATTTCCTCAGATTGTCATAAGTACTTCGCCCGGCATAGGAATAAATCGGGCCGAACCCATCAGACCTTGAGTTCTCCATTTTGTAAGGCTCACAGCCGATGGAGGCGCGATACTAGTAATAACGTCGAAAGCGTGACCGTTGACGTGATCTTGCCGTGCCTGAACGAGGCTTCGGCATTGCCTTGGATTCTCGACAGGATGCCAGTCGGCTTTCGGCCGATTGTCGTCGACAACTGCTCCACCGACGGGTCGGGCGAGGTCGCCAGGTCGCTCGGCGCGACGGTTGTGCCCGGCGTGCGCACCGTGCGGGACATGAGCCAGGTGCTCGCCCGGTGACCGCCCACGCACCGGAATCGGCTACCACCCTGCTCGTCATCGCCAAGCAGCCAGTACCCGGGCGGGTCAAGACCCGCCTGGTGCCGCCGTGCACGCACGAGCGGGAGCTCGCCACGGTGCTGAGCCGGGCCGGCAGCGTCACGCGGGAAAGCGTCCTCAGGGAGACGGCATGATGGTTGGGGCGATCGCCTTGTACGAAGAGGCGATGAGCGAGCAGGCCGCGGCGCTGGTCCTGCGGACGGCTGACGGCCGCGCGCTGCCGCTTCAGATGTCCCGGTTCTGCGGGCCACCCGATGCCGCCGACGAGGAGCTGCTCCGGCGTTGCCGTGGTCCGGTCCTCGACGTGGGCTGCGGACCTGGGCGGCTGACCGTGGCGCTGACAGACCGGGGAATTCCAGCGCTGGGCGTGGACATCTCGCGGACCGCGGTGGCTCGAACGCGCCAGGCCGGGGCGGCTGCCCTGCACCGCTCGGTGTTCGATCCGCTGCCCGGGCAGGGCCGCTGGGCTACCGTGCTGCTGGCAGACGGCAACATCGGCATCGGCGGCCAGCCCAGCCGACTGCTGTACCGCTGCGCCCAGTTGCTGGCACCGGACGGCCGGCTCCTGATCGAAGCGGAGCCCGGCAACGTCGACGAGCAGATGAGCGCATGGCTCGAGCACCCCGACGGCCGGCGCGGCCCGGTTTTCCCCTGGGCCCGCATGGGCACGGCTGCCGTGCTGCGCGCCGCTGCGGACGCCGGCCTGAAGGTCGTGGGGCAATGGCGGCACGCGGACCGCGCGTTCGTCTGCGCGACGGCGCGAGCGGCGCCCTCCACCGGAGGGAAATGGGCTACCCGCAACGAGTCAGCGATCTTGGGTGAGCCCGAATCGCGAAGACCACCATCCGTTCGGTGGAAATCTTGTGAATTATCCCGAACGGATGGTGGCTTCGCCTCCGCCGCCACCAGTCTGTGCCCTCGGCGAGAGCGCGGGCATCGACGTCACCCTCGCCTTCTTGGCAGCTGGGGAGGGGCGGGCACTGCGCTGTCGGACACATCCACCTAGTCGATGATCAGGCTGACACCGGACCCTCGGTTCTCCTCCATGGGCCGTTGAACGGTTCGCGTGGGGATAACCCGATGGGACCTCTCCATGACCGCCGTCCACCTCGGAGCGGCAGTCAGGCTCGTCGAGCACCGCAGCATGCCGTCAGCGGCGCAGCATCAAGATGATCAGGACGATGATCACGATGAGAACGACGGTTCCGAGACCGATATACATGAGGCTTTCCTCTCCTCGGGTGGCGCCTGCGTGTGCAGGCGTGTCCGCAGCAGCTACCCGGCCGGTTCCGGACTAACCAAAAGCCCGCGAAGAGCCTCGACCGGGCAGCGCAATAGGGGGTTGTGACCGCCCCAGTGGGCCACCGATAAAACAGTCGTCCACTGTTTACTCACCCGGCTCCGGAAGATCCAGCGCCGACCCGACCTCATCAACGCCCTCCTCGACCAGACCGGACTCACCCTCGACCTGCAACTGTCAACGGCGGCCTATTGGGCAGGAGCACCTGACGCCCTCTTTCCAGCACGGCCGTCAGTGGCTCAGGCATCTCTGCAGCTGCCGTGAACTTTGAGGCTGATGTGGCTGTTCTTCATAGACGTGCGCTTGATGCAACCGTAGTTTGCATAGTGGCGGTGGCGTTTTTCTGTTGAGCGCCGTAACATTCAAAAATGCCGACTGCATTGATCTCTGCCTTGTAGGAGCTTTTTGGGCTTTTGTGTAGAAGGTTTGGAGATTTCTGGCGTAGCCCACGCGAGAAAGGGCATAGTTCGAGAAGGAAATCACTAAACCATCTTCCATGGATTGTCGCAGGGCTACTCTTTTGGGGGGCGCCTACTAGCAGCTATACATCATAAAATCAGAAACTTTCGGTGACGTTGTGAGCGAGGATGGGGGAGGGTCATAGTGGTAGCGACGCGGGCCTCTAGCGCGTGGAAGCGGTATGCCTGGATAGCGGGCATCCTTTACGTTATCGCGCTGGTGGCCGAGACCGTGGTCGGGCTACTCAGCGGCAGCGTGAGCCAGAACGACTCGGCGGCGAAGATCGCGAACGTGCTTTACGACCACCGCGACCGGCTGTTGGTGATCACATACCTATCCGTCGTGTATGCCGCCATGTTCCTGATCTACCTGGGCAGGCTGTACGACCTGCTGCGCGGGAACACGGATCGGTCGCGGTTCCTTGGCTCCCTGGTGCTGGCTGGCGGAGCGCTCTTTATTGCCCTGCATGCCGTCAGCGACATCGGTATCAACGGCTTGCTCGGCGCGAAACTCGCGTCGTTCGGGTTCCAGCACGATCAGGGCATGTCCTACACGCTGTACCTGATGACCTATGGCCTGGACAGCGTCGCGGACGTGTTCGGCAGCCTCTTTGCCTTCGCGGCAGGCGTGCTCGTGATCGAGCACGGCGTCCTGCCGCGCTGGCTCGGGTGGGTTTCGATCCTCGTCGGGATCTTGTTCTTCCTCCAGGGCTTCGGCCTCGGCGGCGTCATCGCCTCGTTCGGGCTCGTTCTCGACCTCATCGGGTTCGTGCTGTTCCTGATCTTCGTCCTGGTGAGCAGTGTCATCTTGCTGACGCGCGAAAACGCGCTCCCCGACACCGCGGGCGGAATCAAGTAGACAACTACCTCTTCGAGGCCCGGTGGTGCGGGGACCGTGACCCCAGTCACCCATCTCAGCGGACGGCATCTGCCGCCTCGGCCGACAAGCTCCCGCATGTCAATCCCGATCAGCAATACGCGGCCGAAGCTGAACGAAGCCTGTGGGCTCCTGAGCGGGGACCTTGAGCGAGATCAACCGTCAGTCGACAGTGTTGCTGCTTCCTCTCACACCGTCGAGGGGGCCGAGTGCTCACGCAGGTAGCGGACCAAGCCGACGACGTTGTCGGGGACGAGCCGCCCGATGGCACCGCTTGAGTACACGCTGACGACGACGTTGCCTGCGGGGTCAAGCACGAAACCAGTGGACTGCAGGTACACCGGGTCGGGATTGACGAAGGCTCCGGTGAGGGCGGCAACAGCTTCCCCGTCGGCCCCGTAGCCGACGGGGAAGGTCAGCTTGTGCTTGGCGACCAGCTCCGCCGTGGTCTCCTTGTCGTCGACCGAGAGTGCGGCCACCTTGATGCCGGCGTCCGCCAGCGCCTGGCCGGCCCGCTCGAAGGCGCGCAGCTGCGCGTTGCAGTACGGGCACCAGGCGCCCCGGTAGAACAGCACGACGGCGAAGTCACCGGCGAACGCGTCCGGAAGGGTGAGCGTCTGCCCGTCGGTGGTGCTGATCGTCAGCTGCGGAAACGGGTCGCCAGGATTGAGCAGGGACATGGCAGTTCTCCTTGAGGGTTGCTTGGGACGGTGCCTGACGGGACCGTCCGAGACGTATGCGTCGTCCCCGCCCGAGGTCTTACCAGTGATTTTCCTGCGGGCGTGCCCGGTCAGGTCGAACGCCAGTACCTCGCGGTTCGCTACCGCGCCTGCCGGATCATCCGTCGCGCTCGCCGTTGGTGACCGCTAGGAGGAGCCCGGCGAGGTCCTCACTGCACGGACCGCAGGCCAGCAAGTGAGCGGCGACCCCGGGATAGCGCCCGGCCGCGTCCTCGCCTGCGGCCAATAGGTCGACGTAGACGTGCAAGAGGGCCATCGCCTCGTCGCAGCCGACATCGCGCGGGTCGGTCCGCAGGAACCGCTCCAGTCTGTCCCACTCGCTCATCGCCGCTCCAAGCCCGGCTCGTCCAGGTACCCGTTGGCGACCAGCGCCCGGCGGATCTTACGCCTCGCGTCGAAGATCACCTTGTAAATGGCGTTACGCCGCAGGCCCAGCTCGTCGGCCAGCGCGTCGAGCGGTATCCCGTCGACCACGATCGCCACGAAGACCCGCCGCTGGTGGCTGGTCAGCTCGTCGTCGACGACCCGGCGCACCTCCGCGAGGATGCCCGCCGACTCCGCGCGCAGCGCCGGATCGATGCCGAGCCGATCGGGAAGCCGCTCCCACTGCCCGGCGTCAAGCGCGACCGGCGGGTTGCGCCAGTAGTGCCTGCCGAGCTTGCTCGACACCTCCAGGATGACGAACCGGTACGCCCACGTGATGAACCGACTCTCGCCGCGGAAGTCACCAAGCTTGGCCAGGATCGCCAGCATCGCGTCGCCCGCAGCCTGGTGCGCGACGTCATCGAGTTCCGGGCCGGTCACCGGAGTGCTGGCCGATCGGCGCCGGACCTCGGCCAGCGCGATGCGGACCAGCCGCGCGTGCAGGTCGCGCTCCGCCGCCTGCCGCTCCCCGCCCCCGGCACCCAGACGGCGCAGCCAGGCGGACGACTCCTCATCCAGTTCCTCAGCCGGCACCCTGGCAGGTTCCACGCCTGTCAGGCTACCGCCAGCTGCTGGGGTGCCGCCCGCAGGCTAAGCGGGCTCTATGGGTTACCTGATTGTCATTCCAATTATGGCCCCTCAGAATCAGCCAGAGCCATCATCTTTAGTGCGGTAGCCATTTCATTCCATAGCGTAACTGCCGGAGCCTCCCGAAGAAACGGTGTGCGCCTGCGGATTCCACTCCGCAGTTCTTGTGCCGTTGTCACAGCACCGCACCGCGTAGCGTTCCGCAGCAGCCTGAGCTCCTGCAGGTGGGTCAGCTAACGCTATACTTGTGCCATATTCCTAAGGAAGCGATGAAGTGCGGCAACAACGACTGACCGGCGGAGACCGGTGAACAACCAGCGAGACGACGGCCGTGACAGCGGGCGCGAGCGGTTGAGCCAGGCCGCATATGAGCTGTTCAGCCGCGAGGGCGTCAGGTCGGTCGGGGTCGACGCGGTTATAGCCCGGGCTGGCACCGCGAAGATGACTCTTTACCGGAATTTCCCATCCAAGGACGACCTGATACTGGACTTCCTGCGGCGACGGGAGCAGCTGTGGACGCGCGAGTGGCTAGAAGCCGAGAGTCAGCGCCGCGGCGAGACTCCGCGCGATCGGCTGCTGGCGATATTCGATGTATTCTCTGAGTGGTTCAGTCAGCCGGATTTCGAGGGTTGCTCATTCCTGACCACTATGATCGAGATTAATGACCAGGACCACCCCGTCCACCAGGCGGCCGTGGTGCATCTAGCGAATATCCGGAACTATATCGAGGGACTTGCGGCCGAGGCCGGAATCTGCGATGTCGATTCGTTCGCACGGAAATGGCATATCCTCATGAAGGGCTCCATCATGGCGGCTCATGAGGGTGACGCGGCGGCGGCGGACCGAGCCAGGGAACTCGGCGAGCTCCTGCTCGCGCAACACGGCTGCTGAACGGCGAGGGCGGCACCCGGACCTTGGCCCTTTTCGGCCCGGGCGCCGCAGCGGCACGGTGATCAGTTAATGCCGAGTTTTTCCGCAGCTAGTTTCGTGCCCTCCACCCTGTTGGTGATCTTCTGCCAAGCGGTCTGGCGAGCGAAGTCGGGTGATCCGTGGCTGGGTTTCTCGTCGATGCTGAACGGGGAGAACCCACAGTCATCGGTCGAGCCTAGTCGCTCACTCGGGATGAAGTTGGCCGCCCGGATCAGGGCGTCGCGGACTTCTTCCGGGCTTTCTACCCGTGGGTTTAGCGGATTGATCACGCCGATGTAGGCCATCTGGATGACGCCATTCGCGTCGTCGCGCAGGTTCTCCCCGATCATCCGGTAAACCGGATCCTTGTCCCGCTCGCTGGCCAGCTGGATCAGGAAGTATCCGGCGTTGATGCCGAACATCGATGGCAGCAGGTCACTGTAGGGGACGTCCGCGCTGTGCACGGAGTCCCGGTCGCCGCCCGGGCAGGTGTGGACCCCGATCCTGGTCCGCTCCTCAGCGGTGAACCGGTCCATTACCCGGTTGTTGAGCTCGATGAAGTGCGGCAGCATGTTCCGGCCGGTCCACGGGTTGCGCGCGTCATTGCGAGTAGCCAGCCGTCCCTCGGTGAAGTCCACCGACACCCGCGCCGCCCCGGCGGCAAACGCCTGCCTGATGTCCTTCTCGCACTCGCCGACTAGATCCGCCTCGAACTCCTCCCGGGTGTAGCCCGGGATCTCCTCGTCCAGCGGGTACAGCAGGGCCAGCATCGACGGCGCGATCACGGCCTGCTTCATCGGCGTGTGCGCCATCGCGATGGACTTCTTCAGCGTGTCCGCGGCGTAGGTCTTGTACCGGAACGGGCCGCCGGTGAGCCTTGGCAGTTGCCGGTTGTGGCCGTCCGCGAAGATGGCGAAGTACTGGCCCCCGCTCCCGGCCAGGTGGTCGGCGAGCCCGGTGCCAGCCAGCGTGTCAGTGATCGCGTAGGTCGCGAAGCTCGACCAGCGCTGCTCGCCGTCCGAAATGATCGGCTCGCCGGTCTCCTCCAGGTGCTCGATCGAGTCCCGCACCGCCGCGTCCTGCTCGGTCTCCAGCTGCTCGCGGGTGATCTCCCCAGCGTCGTATTGCGCGTAAGCCTGCTGCAGCCTGCTCGGGCGTGGCAGCGAGCCGACAGGCTCAGTGGGAATTCCGGTAGCGGTTCTCGGATCGTAGTCAGTCATGGCTCTTGGTTCTCCTTGTCGTCTGCGAGCGCGGCAATGCGCTGCGCGGGGCGCGAACCTGCACGAATTGGGTGCATCTAGGCACGTCAGGAACAGCGTGACCTTGCCGTGCATTGAGAGAGACCGGCCTGTCTCATACCGCTAGCCGGAGCATAAGCCCCCGGCCGCCCAGGGTCAACGGGATGTTACGCAGCGATTTCCCCGCTGGTCCTAGCCTGCCGGCAAGTGCCAGCTCAGGCGGACGGCACGTCGTGGTGGCACTGCAGGTGAGGCGCCCGAGCTAGCCGCCGAGGAACTCCGCGCGCCGTCCCAGCTCGCGCAGCGCGATGCGGGTGGCGTAGCCGATCACCGCCCCGCACCGAACGGCTCCTCTCTGTCAAGGGGTGCCGTTTTCAGCGGAGGATCCCGCCTCGTCGAGGAGGTCGGGGTGGAGACGGCAGCCGATGATCTCCGAAGACATATGTGCCGGATCTGCGTTCTACGTGGCTGGCGCGGGTAGGACCGTGTACCGGGTGTGACCGGAGCCGGTCATTGGGATCGCGCCCAGCCTGATCAGCTATATGCGCTCCTTCGACGACGTTCTGGTTCGGCACGCTCAGCGAGACCTACGACTGCTGGACCGAAGACAGCGCAGCCCTAGCTCCAGGCCCCCCGCGCGCCGGGAGTTCCGTGACCCGCAGATAACCCGTGTTAAGGGTCGCCTTCTGCGACCGAGAACGAGGCGTCGTCGACCGCGGCCAGCGTTGCGCCAACGCGGCGCGCAGCAGCATGGCCAGGAACTGGTCCCGGACGGGATCCCTTCGGTGCCAGTCTGGTGGGGCGGGGCAGCAGTTTGCTGCCGCCGGGTTACCGGGCCGCTGTGACGCGGTCCGACCCAGGCGCCTTGACCTCAAGGTGGGGCATCCAGCTGAGCCACCGGGGCAGGTACCAGCTGCGGTGGCCGAGGAGGCTCAGGGCGCTGGGGAGGATGACCATGCGGATGAGCGTGGCGTCCAGGAGCAGGGCGGCGGCGACACCGAAGCCCATCTGCTGGAACATGACGAGTTGTCCGCGGGCGAAGCCGCTGAACACGACGACGATGATGAGGGCGGCCCCGGTGATGATCCTGGCGGTGGAGGCAACTCCGTCGGTGACCGCTTGGCGGGTGGAGCCGGTCTGGTCGTAACGCTCTTTGATCCGGCTCATGACGAACACCTGGTAGTCCATGGACAGGGCGAACAGGACCGAGAACAGGAACAATGGCACCCAGGCATCGATGGCGGTCACCTGCTGGAACCCAAAGAGACTCCCGCCGATCCCGTGCAGGAAGACGAGGGTCAGGAGCCCGTAGGCGGCGCCGACCGACAGCAGGTTGAGCACGATCGACAGGCCGGCCACGACCACGGACCGGAACGCGAGGGTCAGGAGCAGGAAGCTCAGGCCGAGCACGAAGATCAGCACATACGGGGTGGCAGCGCTGACGACGTGGAAGTAGTCGGCAGCCTCAGCGGTCTTGCCGCCCACATAGACACGGGTGGAGGAGCCAGCGAAGGCAGCCGGGATCAGGTGCTGGCGCAGATCCACCACGGCGGCGACGTCACGGCTGGACACCGCGTCGCCCTGGATGGGCACGGTCAGGGCCAGCACGTGACCGTGGGGCGCGGCCTGGATGGTCCCGGGCCCGAAGCGTGGGTCAGCGGCCAGGGTCGCTTGCAGGCTGGCCAGGTCAGTGTGGTCCGTGTGACTGCTGCCCTGGGTGACGATCTGGACCGGGTTGGGGTCCTGGCCTGGAAAGTACCTGGCGACGGCCAGGTAGCCCTGCTTGGAGGTCAGCGAGTCAGGCAGGGTGGCGACACCGCTCTGGCCGATGTGCAGGCCGAGCACTGGGACCGCAGCGAGGAGCATGAGGCCGCCGATAACGGCGAGGCTGACGACCGGGCGGCGGATGACCCTGGTGATCACGGACCGCCAGACGCGTCCGTCAGTGGCGTCGGCCCGGCCCAGACGGGTTCCGACGATGGGTATCCGCAGGGCGTTGATGCGGTCGCCGAGCAGGCTGAGAATCGCGGGCAGCAGGGTCAGGGCCGCGGCTACCGACACGACGCCGACGATGATGGCGCCGGCGGCCATGCTGCGCAGGATGTTGGTTGGCACCAGGAAGAGGCCGAGCAGTGCGATCACGAAGGTCGTGCCGCTGAAGAGTACGGCCCGGCTGGCGGTCAGGGCCGTCATCGCGATGGCGGCGTCTTTATCGAGCCCCCGGGCGCGTTCCTCCCGGAAACGGGAGATAACGAGGAGCGAGTAGTCGATGCCGAGCGCCAGACCCACGCCGGTCATCATGTTGATGATGAAGACCGACAGGCTGAACTCCTGCGCGACGATTGCGGCGATCCCGAGGCCGACGATGATCGACACCAGGGCCATGAGCATCGGCATGAGTCCGGCGATCACGGCCCCGAACACGAGCATCAGGATGACGATGGAGATCGGCAGCCCGAAGTCGATCTCGCCGTGGCGCAGGTCGCTGGAGGACAGTGTGGTGAAGTCGTTGCCGACCGTGTGATCCCCGGTGACCGCGACGGCGAACCCGCCTGCGCCGTTGGCGGCTCGCACGGTGCTCACGACGGGTTTGATGTCTGCGTCGCTCGCCGCGCGCAGCCCGATCAGGGCAGCGTGCCCCCGGGCTGAGACGAGCGGGCTGCCGGGGGCGAGATCGGCCCGGACATCGCTGATGCCAGGATCGGAGCGCAGCCGGGCGGCCAGGTCGCCGACGACGGACCGGAAGGCTGCGCTGCGGGCCGTGGCGGTCTTGGAGCTGACCACGATGACGTCGGTCGGCTGCCGGCTGGCGCTACCGCCGGTGGCCTGGTTGTAGAGGGCCTCGGCCTGGCTGGACGGGGTCGTCCCGATCACGTGCGAGGTGCTGGTCAGGCCGTGCAGTGAGGTAGCGGCCAGGCCCAGGGACAGCAGGACGAGCAGCCCCCAGGCGAGCAGCGCCCGGCGTGGCCGCCGGGCGCTGACCGAGGCGAGGCGTCCGGTCAGGCCCCGCGAGGCCGCGGCGGGGCTAGGTGCGGCTGAATAGCGGGGCGCAACAGGCGTTGTCATGGCGTCTCCTTGGCGGTGGCTCCTTGCTGAGTCGAAGGGCCTGGCCGGTAACAAGTAGCCCTGGTCCTGTTCGGGGACTGGTTCTTCAAGGGACGGTATGAGCCGACGCCGCGGTGGGGCGTCACCCGAAGGTGCGCACGCGGTGGAATCTTCCGCGGCCGGCCCCGGGGCACGACAGTGCGGCCGGGCAGGTCCCAGGCACGACGGTGCCGCCCGGATCGGGCAGCGGGTGCCGGGTTAGGGAATCAGGCCAAGCTGGCGGGCCCGGGTCACGGCCTCGGTGCGGTTGGCCGCGCCGAGCTTGCCCAGCAGGTGACTGACGTGCTTTTTCACCGTGTCGAGGCTGACCACCAGCTGCTCGGCGATGCGCGGGTTCGGCGCGCCCGCGGCCAGCAGCGCCAGCACCTCCAACTCCCGGGCGGTCAGCTGCTCAACCAGGCCCGGCACCACCGCGGCCGCGCCGCGCCGGGCGCCGGGCGCGGCGGGCTTTTCGCCGAACGCCCTCAGCACCCGGGCCAGGCAGCCAAGCGGGACACCGCGGGCCGCGGCCTGCTCTGCCCGCTGGGCAGCGACCAGCGCGCCCAGCAGCGCGGCCATAGGCGGGCCCTCGTCGGCGAACACCCGGACATAACCCTGGGGGCAGGCCAGGGTGAGCGCCCCGGCCAGGGCGTCCAGCGCGGCGGTCTCCTCGCCGGCGGCCGCCAACGCGAGGGCCTGCAGGGCCTGGATTTCGATGACGCTGCCCGCCCGGTCTTGGCTGACGGCCGCCGCGTGCAGCCGCTCCAGCAGCGCGAGCGCCGCGCCCGGGCGGTCCTGCGCGAGCAGCACCCGGGCCAGGACCAGGTACTCCGGCTCCCGCGGGTAGCCGGATTCGTCGTCCGGGCCGAGGCCGCGCTGCTGTGCCCAGCGGGCGGCCGCGGCAACCTCGCCCTGGGCCAGCTGCAGCCGGGCCCGCTGCGCCGGAACCGGGTCCAGCAGGCCGGCCACGCCCGGGCCCGGCGCAGCCTGCCCGGCCTCTTCCATCGCCTCCCGGGCGCCGGACATGTCACCCTGGGCCTGCCGGATCCACGCCAGCGTGGCCAGGCCGGTGGCCAGCGGCTGGGTGAAATTCATCTGGCGGCACGCCCCGATTCCCTCGCTGACGTGCCCGAGGGCCGTGTCGAGCTCGTTCCGCTGGTAGGCCACCTCGGCCAGTCCCACGTACGCGATGCCTGCGGCGGGCAGGGCAGTCCTGCTGGTCGCTGCGGCGACCTTGAGCGCCTCCCGGTAGGTGCCGGCCGCGGTGTCTAGGCGGCCCTGGGCCCGCTGGACCTGACCGAGGTCCTGGTAGCCCCAGGCGGTCATGGCGGGCTGGCCAGCCGCCCGCCCCTGGGCGATGCTCGACGACAGCGCGCGCTCGGCCTCTGCAAGGTGGCCGCGCAGCCGCTCGGCCACGCCCAGGTACCCGTTGGCGTGGGATGTCAGCAGCCACTCGCCCTCGCCGACCTCGGCAAGGGTCCGGCGGCCGAATGTGATCGCGGGCTCGGCGTCGCCATGGAGCGCGGTGAGGAGGGTGCGCCCGAGCGCGATCGCCGCGGGCACGTTGGCCAGGTGGCTCGCGGCCCGGCCGACAGAAGGCTCGAACGGCTCATCGGCCACGCCCGGAGCACTTGCCAGCGCGCGCTCGGCAGCATCCAGCGCGACCTCGGCCGCCTCTACGCGGTGACTGAGGAGAGCCAAGCGCGCCTGGGCCAGCAGCAGCCGCGGCCGCGAGCCGGTCAGCCCGGCGGGAAGCGCCGCAAGCCACCGCTGCAGGGTCGCGTCTTCGCTGCGCAGGAGAAATGCGTCGGCGTACCGCTCGACCAGCCGCGCCGCCCAGGCCGGGTCCCCGGCGGCCAGAGCGTGGCGCACCGCGTCGTCGGCGAGGCCATGATCCTCACACCAGGCGGCCGCGGCCCGGTGAAGCGCCACGACCCGGCCGGGCCGTTGCTGCTGCAGCCGGGCGCGGAGCAGGTCGGCGAACAGGTGGTGGTAACGCCACCAGCCGCGCACCTCATCTAGCGGCACCAGGAACAGGCCGGCCCGCTCCACCCGCTCCAGCATCGCCTGGCTATCGTCCCGGCCGGTGACCGCATCACACAGCCCGCCGGACAGGCGTTCTAGCAGTGAGGTTTCTAGCAGGAAGGTGCGCAGTTCCTCTTGCTGGCGGTCCAGCACCTCCTCGGCCAGGTAGTCCAGGACATAGCGGTGGCTGCCGCTGAACGCCGCCACGAACCCGGCGGGATCCGCCTGCCCCGCCAATGAAAGGGCGGCCAGCTGCAGGCCGGCCACCCACCCCTCGGTGCGGGCGGCCAAAGCCGCCACCGCCGCGGCGGGCAGGTCAGCACAAGCCGATTCGCGGAGCAGGGCCGCCGCCTCCTCCCCGCTGAAGCGCAGGTCGGCGGTGCGCAGCTCGGCCAGCTGCCCGCCGGCCCGCAGCCGGGCCAGCGGCAGCGGCGGGTCCGCCCGGCTGGCCAGCACCAGGTGCAGGCCCGGCGGCAGGTGCTCTAGCAGGAACGCCAGCGACGCGTGCACTGGCTGGGCGTCGATCAGGTGGTAGTCATCGAGGACCAGCAGCACCTCGCCGTCGCCGGGCTGGGCGGCCAGGTCATTGATCAGCGCCGTCAAGAGCCCCTCGAAGGATGCCGGCGCCGGCGGGCCCAGCAGGAGGCCGATTCTCTCCCCGATCCCCGGGCGCGCCCAGTCCAGCGCGGCCACCGTGTGACGCCAGAACCGCACCGGGTCGTTGTCGGCTGCGTCCAGCGACAGCCAGGCCACCGGCCGGTTGCCAGACGGGGCCCAGTCGGCCAGCAGGGCCGTCTTACCGGACCCGGCCGGGGCACACACCAGGATCAGCCTCCGCGCCAGCCCTTCACCGAGCGCCTCCACCAGGCGCGGGCGGGGCACGAAGCCCGGCTGCGGGCGGGGCACGTGCAGCTTGGTGGCCAGCAGGACATCCTGCCCGGACACGGCGGCCCCGCGCGAGGCCACCGCAGACGGCTCAGCCATCAGCGACCCCACCCTCAGCGCGCCCGGCGACAGCCAGCCTCGCCGCCAGGCGAAACCATTGTAATCCCGGCTCGACTGGCCAGCCGGGACTGCCACGGGTGCGGTTGTCACCCCCAACCGGCCGCCATCTCGCTGCTGTTGCCGGCTATCAGGAAGGCAATGTCGCTCAGGTCTCGGGCAGCCGCTGCGACGCTGGCGGCTCAGGGACGATAAGGGTGAAGTTGGCCGATGCCGAGGTGCTGCCGGAGTAAAACGTGACTGTGAAGGCGAAAGTCGTCTGTGCGCCTGCCGAGCCCGCAGAGGAGGCAGACAGTTGTAGCTGGCAGTCACGATGGCGACCCGCCGACTATGTCGAGGTTGCCCTGGCCGTCGGTGGTGGCGATGGCGCACCAGTTGCTGGTTGGGCAGGAGATCGCGGTGGTGCCGGCTGTGCTGACCGTGCTGGAGGACAGGGTGGCGGCGTTCCAGCTTCCGGCGGTCTCGAAGAGCATGTTGTTGTTGTTGCCTACGGCCCCGCAGTTGCCCGTGGAGGAACAGGAGAGTGCAGTCATCTCGCCGAAGGTGGAATCGTCCTCGACGGGTTGCCCCGTACCGGCGTCCTTGACGGGCTGCCAGGTGCCGGAGATCTCGCGTTCGGTGAGGACGACGTAGTTCCCCTCGGGAGTCCCGCCGTATGCAACGAGATCGCAGTTGCCGCCATTCGTGCAGGCCAGCGCGGTTACCTGAGCGGAGTCGCCGCCATCCAGCGGGATGATTCCGGGCAGTACGGCGGCCGTGGTCCACGATCCGCCGGCCTCGCTCGCGGTCCATGCCTGCCCCCTGATGTCGGCGGCGGCGTTGCCGGTGGTGTCCACGCCGCCTGAGCCGCCCACGCTGCACCCGCCGTCTGGGGCGCAGGACAGGGCGTTGACCGGACCCGGTGAGCCGGGGATCGCCTGCCCGCCGTCCCAGGTGCCGTTCCTTTCGGTGTAGACGTAGGACTCGGCGGCCACGACGCAGTTCCCGGCGGTGGCGCAGGAGACGAGGGTTGCCCCGGAGTAGACGCCGCCGGTGGTGTCGAGGACCGACAGCAAGTGCGCGGCACCCCAGACGCCATTTACCTCGTCCGCGACGAAGGTGCCGGGGTTCGCGTAGCCGGTGACCGTGCAGTTGCCGGCCGACGGGCAGGAGACCGAGGTCACCTGGGCGTTGGTGACCTGCGAACCCAGTCCGGTGAGGGCCGTCGGGGTTTGCCAGGTGCCGTTCGTCTCTGAGACGACGAAGGGCAGTTTGGGGTAGTAGCTGTAGCTGGGCTCGTACTGGCCGCCGGCCACGCAGTTGCCCGCCGAGGCGCAGGACATCGCGTTCACCGTGATCGACTCACCCTCGAAGGTGGACGCGCCTGGCGGCTCCGTCCCCGGGCCCCAGGTCCCGTTGACCTCATCCGCGACGAACATCGCATCGAGCTGGGTGCCGCCAGTTGCGTAGGTGCCGATGACGGTGCAGTTGCCGGGCGAGTAGCACGACAGCCCGGCCACCATCGGCTCCTGGCCGCTATCGAGCCCGGCCAGGCCGGGTATAGCCGCCGGCGTCCCGTTCGCTGAAAGCGGGGGCGTGAAAGATGGCGACGGGGCCGGGGAAGCGGGCGTGGCCGACAGGGTGGGGGCAACAGACGGCGATGGCAAGACTGCGGGCGACCGGGTGCTGGTGGCGTGCGTTCCGCTGCTGGCCGCTGGGTGACCAGGCCCGGAGTTGGCTGTCAGCACGGCGGCGGCACCAATCGTGAGGGCGGCAACCGCGCCCGAGGCGATCAGCAGCGCCGTTCGCCGCGAGCGGGGCGGAGCGGACACGGGAGATGCCGTAGGCGGGGTGGCAAGCGGAGGCCGGGCCACCGGTGCGGTCGCAGGCGCAACCGGGGCTACAGGCGGAGGCCAGCCCGGGGGCAGAGGTGGCGTGACCGTAGCAGTAGGCGCGGGGGCAGGACCGGGCGTAGCCGCTGCCGCAGCAGGCGTAGCGACTGGCGTCGGCACAGCCGTGGCTACGGACACAGAGGCAGGCGGAGCTGGCGCCGCGGCCGCAAGCGGTGCTGTAGCCGCAAGAGGTGCTGCGGCTACAGGCGGGGACGTGTACGCCTGTGTGGGCGGGGGCATCCACCAGGTTCGCGACAGCAGCACCCTGGTGGTCGTTTGCACGGGCTGGTCTGTGCGCAGACCCAGGTACCACAGCAGGTTAAGCGCGGTCGGGCGCTCGGCGGGGTCCTTGGCGAGGGCCGTCGCCACCACCGGTCGCAACGGTTCCGGCACCGAGCTGATGTCCGGTGTTTCGTGCAGGATCCGGTACGGGAGGACTTCGACCGGGCCAGAGCCGAAAGGCGATTGCCCGCTGGCCGCGAACACAACGGTCAGGCCCCAGGCGTATATGTCGGTCGCCGGCCCGGAACTTCCCGTGAACTGCTCGGGGGCCATGTAACTGGGCGTGCCGACCGCGCCGCCGGTTCGGGTGAGCCTGCTCAGGTCGAGGGTCTGCGCGATGCCGAAGTCGATGACCATCGGCCCAGTCGCGGTAAGGAGCACGTTCGACGGCTTCAGGTCACGGTGTACCACGTCCGCGCGGTGGATGGCCGCAAGCGCCTCGGCCAGCCCGGTCGCCAGGCCGCGCAGCCTCCCCGCGTCGAGCGGCCCCGAAGCCTCCACGTGTTCCGACAGTGAGGGCCCGCTCGCGTACTCGGTCACCAGGAAAGGGCGGGCGGACTCGGTATCGGACTCGATCACCCGAACCGTGCAGACCCCCTGGACCCGCCCCAGGGCCAGCACTTCCCGCCGGAACCTGGCCCGGAAGTCCTGGTTGCCGGCAAACGCGCGCCGTGGCACCTTGATCGCTACCTGGCCGTGCTGCTCCGACATGCCGAGGTACACCACGCCCATGCCGCCCTCGCCGAGCCGCGCCACCAGCCGGTAGCGCCCGATGCTGGACGGATCCTCGGGCCCAAGCGCAGACTGCGCCACCCCACCCCCACTTGGCCGAACCCGGCAAGAGATTACGGTCAAATGGGCAGCAACAACACGCAACACACCAAATGTCGTCGGATCGTTACCTTTGCTAACAGTTCCGACATTCCCGCACATGAGGGCACACGAGTAACGACTGGGCTAACCACGTCTGGGGCGAGCACGTTACCGAATTCCTCGCCACCGGAACCGCCATCCGGCGCCTCGGCGATGAGCACCGGCTCCCCCAGACCTCGCCGAAGCCCTTCACCTTGGGCCTCGACAGCTAGGCCGCGGACGGCGATCCCCGTCGTCCCGTCTTATCGGGCCCACAGAACCCCCCGTTCGGGCGCACCTCAGGCGGCTACGTGAGTATCCGGATGCTCTTGGCCAGCCTGGGCTGGCCCGACCCAGCGCAACCCCGCTCCCAACAGGCCAGGCCAGGCCAGGCCAGGCCAGCGACAAACCTCGCATACGAGTGCCCGGGGCCACCGCCAGGCTGACCACGATGTTGTGCTCTTGGGCGTCGGCTACCTGGCCTTACGTGTGACTGCCGATCGTTTCGCGAGTTGGAGCAGCGCCGCGGCGGCCTGGTCCTCGCCCGGCCCGGAACCGGTGCGCTGTGCACCTGTGCCGGCTGCATGGCCTTCCAGCGCAGCCACCAGCCGTGGGGATCTGCCAGAGCCGGACGAAGTCCTGCGCAAGTGGCCGGAGCTTGCCAACGACCCGCAGTGGGCGATCTATCTGATCGGGCCCAACGACGGAGACATCGAGGTCGATGCGAGCGACCTGACGCTGGCCGAAGCCGAGGCCCGTGAATACGGGGAGGATGATGAAGAAGATGGCGACGACGAGGAAGCCGACAACTATTTAGCGCAACGCGCCTTCGATAAAACTCTCGGTAAATAATATCGGCAACCCGCCTGTCGGAAGGGGGACCGCATCGGCAGGTGCTGTTGGTGGAGTGTCTTTTCACGATAGAAGCGTGCGTACTTGAGTGACGATGTGGCGGGCGACCCACGCGGCTGTCTCGCCGACGATGTAGTTGGTGCCGAAGACCATGCCGGCGGGTGGGATGGTCACTTCGTAGCTGAGGCCGGACGAGGTCTCCTGCCAGGTGCCGATCAGCTGAACGTCGTTGGACAAGCGGGCCAGTGAGGCCGTAGCCAGCAGAGACAGGGTTTGCGCAGGGTCCAGGTCCGGGATGGTCCCGGTCAGACGCAGGGCGGTGCCGCCGTAGTCGCGGAAGTCCTCCAGGAACTCGAACGAGAGCACCGCCCGGCGCGAGCCCGCGTCGAACGTGAAGCCCGGCAGCGACTTGTCCCAGTTGAGGAGTCCCTCGTCGTCAAGCGGGCCGAGGCCCTGCTCGATGTGCTGCCAGGTGAAGTCCCAGTCGCGGTCCTCGCCGGGGATGAGCTGGCTGTCGTTGGAGCTGATCCGAGTACTGGACCGGCCGAGGAAGGCCGCGTAGAGCAGGCCGAGCTGCGGTCGGTTGCGGGCGAGCGGAATCCGCAGGACAGTACGGGGCTGGGGCTCTGTCTCCTCCGCGGATGCCAGCGGGAGAACCGGAGCCATGGTCGGTGACGGCAGGATGTTCCGCTGCGGGCCGGTCAGGACCACGACAACATCGTCCGTGCCGGGGTGGACAGACCACCGGAAGCTCTCCGCGTACTGCAGGGACGCGGCGATCGCCGTCAGTACTGAGGACAGGCCCTGGGCCAGTTCGTCCGGGGTGAGCGGCGACCCGGTCACCGCGTCGAGGTCGGCGGCGATCGCCCTCATGACCAGGACCTGCTGGTAGCTGAGCACGTTGCCGACGAGTCCGAGGGCCGTGATGACCCCTTCCCCGGCGATAAGGTACGGCGACAGCCATGTGGTGAGGCAGCATTCGCCGGAGGACATGAGCCCCCAGCCGCCGACAATCGTCCTGTCGGCCCCGGTGTCGTCCCCGTCGGCAAGCAGTTCGGCGTTGCGCTCGTTGCACCAGGCGGCCCTGGCGTCCTCGTCGCCGGTCGCCGGGACGATGTGCCGGATAATCCAGCCAGGTCCGGAGCCGACGTCGCCGCGGGTCACGGAGCCCCTGATGACAGGATCGACGGGCAGGTCATCGCGGACCTGGGAGGGCCGCCACGCGAAGGTCAGCGAGCCGTCTTCGGACACGGTCGACAGTTCGAGCGGCAGCGTGTACAGGCGGCCAAGCGCGAGCAGTGGCACCAGCGGCCCGAGACCGGCGACGGCGCGGCCCGCGTTCTCGGCGCGGGTCCCCGTGAGCTCGAAGAGCTCATCCGGCGCCGGGCGAGGCCCGGAGAACGGGTGCGCCGAGACCGCTTCCCTCCCGAAGCCGCCGCCGCCGGAGCCGTCGAAGTCGCCAAGGCCCGCCAGCCGGTCCGACACGTCCCTGGCCATGATGAACTGCTCGGCGACTAGGTTCCTCGCCCAGTTCTGCGCCCAACGGTCGGTTCCCTCGTGGACGTAGAGCCGGAACGCCAGGTACAGCAGCCCGTCGGGCCGGAGCACGAGAGCCGACTGCCCCAACTCCGCGTTCAGCTTTGCGATGGCGCGCAGCGACGCGACGCTGACCGCCGCGCCGCGCCGGACCTCGGTCGCGACACGGATGGAGACGCCCTGCTCGACGTCGTTCATCGAGGGGCTGCGCAGCGTCGCGGAGACATCCTGGGCCTGCTGGTAAGGCCACCAGGTGAACCCGTCGAGGCGGGTGTCGGCCCAGGCCGCATCCGGTCCGACGCACTTGTCGTAGATCTCGTCGAGCACCTGGGCGGCCGGGTTGCGGCCTTCGCCGGTCTCGCCCCAGGCGAGGCCATGCGGGCCGCGGACGAACGTCGCGAGCGGATCGGCGGCGACCGACAGTCCGAGCCCGTCGTCCCAGTCCTCGTCGGCACGCGACTCCGCCGGCACCAGCACCCGGCGTGCCAGCAGCGCCTGACGGGCGAGCGTCAGCAGGATTTCCCGCATCACGAGTGGCCGGTGCGCGACCTTCTCGGCGAACGCCGCCGGCAGGAAGATCTCACAGCCCGGCGCGCGGATCTCGGCCGCGATGACGCCGGTGACCGCCCAGCCGCCGATGCTGTGCGACGACCCCGCCACCGTAGTAACGTCGAGGCGGTTCAGCTCGTTCATCGCGCGTTCCTCGTGCCCGCGCGGGTCGTTGGGCACGTGCACGGTGATCCGCAGTCCGTTGCCCAGGTCCGGGTGCTCCGTGACCGTGGACTCCATCAACGCCGTCGGCGGTTTCCAGCCGCGCTCCTCGTTCTCGTCGAACTGCGTCGTGGTGATGAGGCCGTCCGGGGAGTGATCCCAGGTGAAGGGCATCTCGCAGGTGATCGGGGCTTCGTCGTGGTCGGTGTACCAGGCGCCGGTGCCTTCAGAATGCATCCGCGAGCGCAGACTGCGGAAAGCCTCGAGCAATTCCTCGGCCAGCACGTCGGCGGACAGCGAGGCACTCGGCGCGACGACGTCGGAGAGGAATGACGTGACGGGATGCGGCTTGGAGCGCTCGTCGCCGGCGGGGAAGCCGGTGTAGTCACGCCCGACGCCGTCGATCGCCTCAGCGACTGCCCCGGACTGGAGCATCGCGGTTGCCCTAGCGATCTGCTCGCGGACGCACCACAGGGCGAAGCTCTCCATCGTGTCCTGGTTGTGCGGGCCGACGACGAACGCGCAGCTGACCTGGATCTCGTCATGGTAACTGCCGTCCGAGTCCTGTTCGCGGGCCATGGACCAGTGGGCGGTCCCGGTGCGGGCGTTGAGTTCCGCGCACACGCTCACGGCCGCGGTGGTGTTCCCGCACAGAGCGATTGGTGTGTAGACCCGCAGCACCCCGAGGTCCGGCGTCGCGGCACCACCTTCGGACACCCGGAAGAAGGTCGTCGCGGGGCCGGACTTCCAGGCGAGCCGCGGCATCCTTGCGTCGCCGTGCATCCACTCGGGCTCGGCGTCGAGGAGTTCGAGGAGCCGCGACCGCAGGGCGGTCGCGGCGTACAGGCCACTGCCGAACAGCCGGGGCCGGGGCCGGGCTGGCGGCGTCGGCTTCCTGGACTGCTCGTCCTGCCGCACCGCGCTCCGCACCTGGGCGATGACCTCGCTCGCGACCCACACAACGACGTCCACGGCCGTGGGCTGGATCGCCCAGGCGTACTGTGCGGGCGGAATCGTCTTCTGCACCCGCAACGGCTGCGCTATCGCGCCGATCCCGCTGACTCGCACGTCGTCGCAGACACTCGAGATCGCCAGCCCGGCCGCGTCGCCGAACCGCTGCTGGTCGCGGAACGCCGCAACCTCGAGCCGGGCGCGCGTGCGACCGGCGTCGAACACCCAGTCGCTGGTCTCGTCCCGCCAGATCATGCCGACCTGCTCCAGTTCCCGCAGTGCGCGGCTCACCGTGGGGTCGGGGAACGGGGCGAAGAGAGGGAGCCACGGCCGGCCGTTCGGATGATAGGCGAGGAGATCGCCGTAGATGAGGGCAAGTGGCGCGCGACCGTAACCAACGAGGACCTCTTCGGTGATGTCCTCGCAGGTGACCCGCACGCCGGTCTCTTGCGGCACCGTTGACCACGGGCGGGTCGGAGTCTCGCCGAAGAGACGGCCGAAGGCCGTCGGCAGGGTGTCGAGCCCGGCGGCCAGCTCTGCCGCGGTCAGCGGGATCTCGTGCACAACCTCGGGCGCGGCGCGCAGCGCCGCCACGGTGGCGGACTGCAATTCGCGCAGCAGATACCCAAGGTTGTGGACGGCTTCCCCTTCATCACCCCGAACGATCCGCCGTGCCTGCCCCATCGTCAAACAGCACTCCCCGTCGGCGGAAAGCCCCCAGCCGCCGAACGCCATCAGCTCCATCGACGGCTTCGCGGCGAGCAGCAGGTCGGTGTTGCGCTCGTGGCACCAGCGTGCCTTGGCCGCCTCGTCCCCATCGATGGGAAGGATGGTGCGGATCGTCCAAGCCGCGCCGCTCTCGTCGGCACCGGGGATCGCGGTGACGCGGATCTCCGGATCGGCGGGGACGTCGTATTGGGTGTGCTCGGGACGCCACGAGTAGTCCAGGGAACCGTCGTTGTTCGCGGTCAGACGATAGGGGAGGGCGTACTGCCCGCCCGCCGCCACCAGCGCGATCTGCGGACGTGACTCCAGCTTGTCGGCACGGTCGTTCTTGGCCGCCTCGTCCGCGTCCTCCGCGAACTTGCCGAACCAGTAGTCCGGCTCCGGACGCGGACCGGACACCGGGTGCGCGGAGGCGGCGTCCGTGCCGAGGTGTTGCAGTTCCTCGGCCAGTTCGCGGGCGGTGACGAACTGGCGGATCGCGAGGCCCGTGATCCAGTCGTCGTCTCCGCTGGTGAGAGCCTCGGTCATGACGAACTGGCTGGCGAGGACGAGAGTGCCGTCGTCATTCAGGACCAGGGCGGACTCCGCGTCGGCGAGACCGGCGTTGCGCTTCGCGATCACGATGAGGTTCTCGGTCGTCTGCTCGACGTTCGCCCGGACGTCGGTGGCGACGCGGACACGCACGATGTCGCTGATCTCGGTGTCGTTGCCTCGGCCGACCGCCTCGATCCGCTGAGCATGCTGGTAAGGCCACCACGTGAAACCGTTGTCGGACGGGTAGGACCACTCGCTGTCCTGACCGACGAGCGTCTCGTAGATGGTGTCGAGATGCCAGGCGACCGGATCCCGGCCCTCCCCGGTCTCGCCCCACGCCAGCCCGTGCGGCTTGCGCGTGGCTGCCAGCCCGAACGGGCCGGTGCCGAACATGGTCAGCAGGGTCCGGTCGTCCTTGAAGAGCACGCCGCGCGCCAACTGTGCCTGCCGCGTGAACGTCAGCAGGACCTCCCGCATGACAAAGGGCCAGTCGATGTCCTCCTCGTTCAAGAGGGTGGCCGGCAGGAAGAACGCGTACAGCGCGGAATCCTTGGACGTACGCATCCACGCCCCGGCGCAATGAGACGCCCGCCGGGCGTCATCGTCCGAAAGGTTCAGCGCGTTCGCGGTAGCATCGCTGCCCGTGTGATAGCTGTACGCGTAGGCGGTGATCAGCAGGCCGGTGCCGAGGTGGGCGTAGTCCGCCGGGCGTGCCACGACATCGACGGTCGGTGGGCTGCTTTGCATCTCCGGGTTCCAGCGGATCTCCCCGTCGGAGCGGACGTTCCAGGCTGCCGGAATCTGGAAGTTGAGCGGCTGGTCGGACTCTTCGTTCCAGTACCAGGCGCCGGTGCCCTCGTTGAGCATCTCTGCCCGCAGCTTCTGGAAGGCCTCCTGCACGTGCGTGACCAGCGTGCCGCTGTCCACGCTGCTGTCACGGACGATCTCCCGCTCGTAGTAGAGGACAGCCGCATTTGACTCCTCGAAGTTCCGGATGGACTCTCCGTCCGGCCCCGTGAGCAGCCAAGGCTCGCCGCGCAGCTCCTGCATGATGTCCGGGTTCAGCTCGGACGTCGCGACTGCGATCTGCTCTTTGACCGCCCATGCCACGAACGCCTCAAGACTCGCGAGGTTGTGCGGTCCGACGACGAACGAGGAGGTGACCCGGAGCTGTTGCAGGTCTTCCTGGCCGTCGCGCGGGATGGGGTAGACCACCCAGCGGCTGGCCGCCGCGTAACTATTCTTCTCGTTCGCCATCTTGAGCGCCGCGTCGAGGTCCCCGACTTCGGCGAACGGCGTCATGACCCGCAGCACGGCGAGGTTGGGCGCGTCATCCGGCCCGTCCTCGACTTGGAGGAACGTCGTGAGCGGGCTGGCCATCCAGCCGATGACGTTGTCACCCGGATCGCCCGTGATCCACTCAGGCTCGGCGCCGAGCCGTTCCAGGATCCGCTGCCGCAGCGTGATCGCCGCGATCCGACCAGTACCGAACAGGCTCACTAGAACCCCCCGCGCAAAGCATCCCAAACCAAAAGCAGTAGCCGATAGATATCAGGCCTCTACGACCGCTGTCACCTCACACCCTCCGCAGATGGATTCGATTACCGCACGTAGCAGAGCTGATACGAATGGTATTTCTGCCCGCTACGCGTGGAGATAATAAGGACACCGGAACGTGCGCCGGGCCGCTAGGGGCGCTTCCACCGGATTTCACTGTAATGCAATGAAGTACATGGAGGATGAGCTTCAGGTGGACCATGACCGCACCTTCGATGACGGCCTTGACGACGACACGGCCGACGAGGAACTCGACGGCACGGAACTGGCCAGTATCGACTGGCTGCAGATCCACTACGGCGGGCCCGCATCTTCCGTGAACGGCGGCATCCAACTGATCCAGGTGAGACGCGACCTGACACGCAGCGTTCCTTACGGCGATATCGAGATGGGCTTGCTAGCGGAGTCCGTAGAGCTTGACGCCGAGTCGCCGGAGACCTACGCCCAGGCGGTGGCCGAGTGGATCGAGTCGTCGATCGACCAGGTCACGGACGCGGTCGAGTACCTCAGCTCGCAGGTCGACTTCGACGAGGAGCTGCAGGAGGAGAATCGAAGACAACACCTCGTTCACGATCTACATCTCCGCCGCGTGCCCGCAGCAGGAACTGAAGGCCGAACTCGCGGACTTTAACAGAGAGCACGTGCGGGTCGTCTGGCTTGCAGAGCAGGCATAGGCGCAAGGCGGATCCGACTCCCGCCTTCGTGGAGAGGGCCGATCCCTTGGATAGGGACGCCGCTGGTGCTCATGATCGACACCGTGGTGTGTCAGCCCTGGTGGCCATGCCAGTGACCGATGCCCGCCTCTCGCCATTCCTTGAGCCGATGGCATCGATGTGCGGGTTGTGGTTCGTGGTCGTAGAGTAAGGCCTCAAATCTCCCGGTTGGTGGGGCGTGAAGGAGAACGGGCGTGCCGCAGGCAGGTCAGCGGTGGATCGAGGTAACGCCCTCGCAGTTCACCCATGAGGCCGAGGGACTCAATACGGTCCGGTCGCTGCTGCCGCAGAGTCCGCCCTTTCGCGCCTGGTCCAACTTCGAGTTCCGCGATGGCCAGGGCAAGTGGCATGAGGTGGACCTGCTGGTCCTGGGACGTCGCCGACTGCACCTGGTGGAGCTGAAGTACTACTCGGGTACGCTCCGCGGGGATGACCTGACGTGGCGGCGAGACGGGCACCGGGCCGAGGACTCGCCGCTCAAGCTGGCGCGGCGGAAGGCGCAGCGGCTTGCCAGCAAGCTACAGGAAGAGCTCATCCGCTGGGCGCAGGAGACCGGCCACCACATCGCGGACGCCCGCAGGGAAGTACCGTTCGTGCAGGAGTCCGTGTTCCTCCATCATCCCGGACTCAGGTGCGAGCTGCCGCTGGCCTCGCGTACCGACTTGTTCGGACTCGACGACAGGGACGATAAGACCGGCCTGCCGGGAATCTCCGAAAGGCTGCTTGAGGCCGCAACGCCGCACCAGCCGCTCCCGGCACGTCGTGACGAGACGATCCTCAAGCTCATGGAGCGGATCGGCGTCGTGCAGCGCCGCCAGCGCGAGGCCGGCTCGTGGGTGATCGACGAGGACCCCCTCGGCGAGGGGGACGGCTGGCAGGACTGGCCGGCCTTCCACCGGGTCGCGACGACGCGCCAGGCGCGGATCCGGTTCCTCGTCACCTCGCCCGGTGCCTCCGCCACCGAGCGGGCGAAGGTGCGGCGGGTCGCCGAGCACGAGTTCCGCATCATGCGCCGCCTCCCGAACGAACGGCTGCTCCGCCCCGAGGACATAGTCGAGAACGACCTCGGCGTCGGCCTCGTCTACCCGGTGGACGAGCGGTTCCAGCGGCTCGACCTGTGGCTCGCCGACGAGGCCGGCAAGGTCGCGCTCGCCGACCAGCTCTCGCTGCTCCGCCAGGTGGCCGAGGCGGTGTCGTACGCGCACCAGAACCGCGTCGTGCACCGGGACGCCGTCCTGGTCCGGGCCCTGACCGACGGCGGCGTGCGGGTACTCGTCGGCGACTGGCAGAGCGCCGGCGCGGCCGCCGGCCCGGCGCTGACCGGCATCTCCAGTGCGGGTGTCACGGGACTGCTCGGAGCGGAGGAGAACCCGTCCCAGTCCCCCGAACGGTCCGTGGCGCCTTCCCGTCCGGTCGCCCTCGACGTGGACCGGCGGATGGCCGCCGCGTTCCAGGCGCCCGAGGGCGTGTGGAACCCAGACGCGGACCGGATCAGGATCGACGTCTTCGCGCTCGGCGCGCTCGCCTATTACCTGCTGTCCGGCCGGATGCCCGCCGCCGACCGCACCACGCTACGGGAGCGATTGAACCGCGAGGGCGGCCTTGACCTGGCCGTTGACCTGCCCCAGGTGACGCCCAAGCTGCGTGCCCTGGTCCTGGACGCCACCCGCCCCGCGGTCACCAGGCGGATCCCGGACGTGCGGTCCTTCCTTGAGCGGCTCGGCGACGCCGAGGCGGCGATGGCCGGCCCGGCCGACGATGCCGTCGACCCGCTCGAAGCGGCGCCCGGCGCGGTGATCGACGGCCGGTTCCTGCTGCGCCGCCGCCTGGGCACCGGGTCCACCGCCGTCGGCCTGCTGGTCAACGACCTCACGGTCGGGGAGACCAGCCAGGAATCCGAACGGGTCCTGAAAGTGGCCATCGACACCTCCGCGGCTACGCGGCTCGCCGACGAGGCCAAGGTGCTGTCCGGGCTCCGCAACCCGCGCCTGGTACATCTGGTGGAAGGCCCGGTCGAGGTCGGCGGTCGGCAGGCCCTGGTCCTGGAAAGCGCGGGCGACCAGACGCTCGGCGAGGTGCTCCGCGACCGCGAGCGGCTCTCCCTTGACCTGCTCGAACGATGGGGAACCGACCTGCTCGAGGCACTCGTCGCCCTCGACCGGGCGGGCGTCGACCACCGGGACATCAAGCCCGCGAACCTCGGCGTCAAGGAAATCAGGGAAAGCGCGAGGACCGGGCCAAGCACCTGGTGCTGTTCGACTTCTCCCTGTCCAGCGCGGCCGGGACCGCGGTGACCGCTGGCACCCCGCCGTACCTGGACCCGTTCCTGGACAATCCGCTGCGCGGCCGGTACGACTCCGCTGCCGAGCGGTACTCGGCGTCCGTGGTGCTCTTCGAGATGGCCACCGGGTCCATGCCCCGGTTCGGTGACGGCCTTTCCGACCCCCGGTCAATCCAGGACGAGGCCGCCGTCGAACCCGGCATGTTCGACCCAGCCGTCGCGAGGAGCCTGGATGGATTCTTCCGCAAGGCCCTGGCCCGTGACGCCAAGCAGCGGCACGACACCGCGACTGAGATGCTCGCCGCCTGGGAGGCCGCCTTCCATCTGGTGACGAAGACCGTCCCCGACGGCGCCGAGGAACTCGCCGCACAGGCCAGCCCGTCCACCCCCCTGAACCAGGCTGGCCTGTCCGCCCGCGCCTTGTCCGCGCTTGAGCCCCTCACCGTCTCGTTTGACAACCAGCAACTGGGCACCGAAGGATTCCGGTGGGCGATAGCGCGGCTCCCCACCGGGAAACAGTCCGCCGCGACGCGCCTCGCCGACTGGGCGGTCACCCTGGAGAAGGAAGGTGTGGTCCGCCTGGAGTGGGTGCGGCACCAGAAACTCGGCGTACTGCAAAAGCTGGCCCTGCCGCTGGACAACCCCCGGGACCGTAACTGCCTGGCCATCTTCACCTGCGATACGCAATCGGTCTACCTACAACTATGGCACAGCCTGTTTCAAAAGTACGCTCCCGGATCAATCGAAAATGTCGAGACTATCTTGGGCGTGCCCATCGGCAAGGGCACCAAATACCGCCACATCCCTGAAGAGCTCCTCGACGTCCTGGCCGATGCCTACCGCGAAGCCGCCATACGATGAGCTTTTCGCATCGAGGGTAAAACAACGGGTTCTGCTTTGCCTGGCAGGTGGCTCCAGGAAAAGTTCGCGCTTGCGTTCAGCGGTGGCATGCGGTTCGGCGGCCAGCCGCCAGGTGTAGACGTCGGCATCCTTACCGTTGCCCGGAGTCCTGCCTAAGGGGTACGGTCGGGCTCGCACTATGGTCGGGGAATTCCGGGTACGGCCTGATAAGTTCAAGTCTTCCCAGCCCCATGGGTCGGTGGGAGTACCGTCAGGTTCCCGCCCGAATTGGTAGACAACCTTGTTATCGCCTTCTACGAGGAAGCCCTCAAAACACTCCTCTGCCGGGAGGCGGTTCACTAGAGTGGCTGCCTCGGCTTCCGCACCGACGTCCCGCAACGCATTCAGCAAGGACCCAGGTCCGGTGGTGAGGTTTCCGCACTCCTCGGCGGCACGTCTCGCTAGGGCCTTGACCTGCTCTACTGCCCCAGCGTTCCACATTGCTTTCAGCAAGTCCGCCACGGAGGCTGGGAGATCAAGCGCCACCAGAGTGCCCAGGTCGCGGGCAAGGAGTATCGCGATCTGCTGCTCAGCACCAGGTTCAACCTGCTCCGCACGAAGTTCGCTAAGCAGGTATAGCAAGCGAGCCACGTCCCATGAATTGTCGCATTCAACGCTCATAGCCGGATCACGCGCCAACAGCGTCTCAACTTCCTCTACGGCGCCAGATTCCCACAACGCCTGTAGGAGTGCGAAGACGGCAGAAACCTCAGTCAGGTCGGCGAGCTCAACGGGGCAGCGGTCAAGCAAGGCAGGCTCAAATTCCTCTGCCTCAACCGTGACCAGAATGTTGGCGACGAGGACGCTCGCCTCAGGATCGTCGGGACCGGCACAGGTCGACGCACGATAAGCGATAGCGGTGGCCTGGTCTTTCGCGCCGGACTCCCAGAGTTCGTCAACCAGCGTTTCAAGGTCCTCGAGGTTGTCCCGATCAACGGGAACCGCAGACATGCGTGCAGCCAGCGCGGCGACCTGCTCCCCGGCTCCCGCCTTGAACAGGCTCGTCAACAACTTAGCCAAATCCATTAGATCGTTCAGTGGCACGTGCTCGGCGGGGGCACGCGCGAGCAGTGCGGCGAGCGGTTCCGTTGCCCCCATCCTGCGCAAGATCTCCACAAGTTCGCATACTCCATCTAGATCATCGATGCTGGCCCCCGCTACCGTGCGGCTCGCCAGGCTCATGGCCTGCTCTCGCGACGGACCTGCCTCACGAGCTCAGCCACGCTAGACAAGTCGTCCAGGCGCGCATGCGCAGCTGGGTCACGGGCTAGCAGCACGGCGATACACTCCTCAGCGGTTTCCTCGGCGTTAGCCTGTCGAGCAGCCCTGAGCAGAAGCACGAGATTCTGCGGATCATCCAGAGCAACGTTCCTCATGACAGACTTGAGCAGTGCGGTTGTCTGCTCGACGGCTCCAGAGGCCTCCAGTGCGTGCACTAGCTCAGTAACGGCACCGATCTCATCGAAGGAAACGTTGTCGACGAGCTGCCACGCGGCACTGGACGTCTCCGGATCAAGCTGGTTCAGTCGCTTTACGAGGCGTGCCGCAGCTTTGGCGTCCCCGAGAACAGCAGCGCGCTTATGGAGGCGAGCACCGTTACGGAGGATGCCGCGGGTCTCGGCCGCATTTCCGAGCTCGCGTAGTTCAACGCGGTCGGTCAGGGTCTCACAGGCACCCCAGAAGCCCAGCGGGGGGATTATCGTGCGGCGGTTGTGGTGTGAGTACTGGTCGAGATAGTCCGCGAGGCGGTATGTCTTTTCTTTGAGGACAGACGAGTACCCTGGGCGTCGCCGGATGAGAGTTAGCGGCGCGAGGGCGCCTTTGCCCGATTCGCCTATCTGCTCAAGGGAACCGGGCAGCCAGTCCTCCTTAAGGGAGTTCCATTCTCCGTCCGTCAGGTACGCGGCGGCGGCGGCTTCGAGGAACAATAGCGGGATCGAATCCCCCACGCCCATGCGGCGAGCGTCCATCGCTGCGTGGATGAGGGCCTTCGGCGCGGGCGGGGCGTTCATGTAGCGGGACAGAAGTTCCGGCGCGCTGGCCAGGTATTGGGCGACTTCACGGTGGGAGGCATATGATACGGCTTGGACCAAGCGCGGATCGTCGGCATTGACGAGCTCGCGCAGTTCCACGAGGCCAGCAGGTCCGCGGCGAAGCTGCCGCCGCTGCTGACGCTGCCGTCCGAAGGGTGGCTGGATGAGCCGATCGAGATCACCGAGACGTCGGACATCCGGAAAATCAACCAGATCCGCCGTGCGGTCTTCGGCGGCACGGACGACGACCCGCTGAGGCATCTCGGCGAGGCGCAGACCTGCTACGTGATCAAGAACTGGACGTTGTTCGCGGGTTCCTGGTGGATCTCGGATGACCAGGAAGCCCTCCGGTACGCCAAGCTCCAGCACATCACCACGCGCGAGACGCTCGACATCATGTGTATCGCCGTCGCGGGCGGAGATATCAGCGCGGGCGACGCATTCGACCTGCTGAACGAGATGGCGGACTCCGACCGGTACGTGCGGCTCCCGAAATCCGCCGAGGAACTGCGGCGCTGACCGCACCGGGGACGGACCGGGTGCCGCTCCTGACCTCGGGGCGCTTCGGGTCTACGCCCCGGTTGCCGCTGTCGGGGACACGGAAACGGCACTTGAGCGGTGCACCGCGCTCAATTCTGGGCGACGAGATAGAGGTAGGAAATATGGACAGCTGGCTTCCAATACCTGACGATGCGCTGCTCTCGTTGCGACGGGAGACAACCACCGGCGAGCGTTCTCAGTGGATGATTTCGGTTTCGGGCGGTCACCTTGTGGTGCACCATGCATCCGGCGGGGACTCCCACTGGTCTGAGCTGGACCGCAGCCACAGCAACCTGGAAAACGCGCTGAGAAGCATTCCTGAGCTGTGTGCGGTTCGCAAGAACGCCATCAACGAATACACCCTTGGCCGGGAGGCGATGGAGCCCTGCGAGTTCGTCCAGTTGCTCGATCTGCGGCCGTCTGACGGCGACGCGAATCCCGACGACTGGCCGCCAGATGTAGCCAGCGGATGGGCATGGATGCGCAGGGGCATGAAGCGGTACAGCGTGAGCCTGCTGCTGCGCTGGGCGACCATCAACGGCGATGAGATGTGGATCACCGGAGTCCACGGCGGAACGTTCAGCGCTGTTGCCATCAACGAAGATGAGGGCGGTTACGCCGAACCACTACACGAGATCGCGCGTTGCTGGTGGGCTTTCGACAACACGGGTGCCCCGATCAGCTGGGCCGGCGGCTACATACTGGACCGGGTGGCACCGGAGCTAGCGTGCAGCCGTCCCTACAACGACGAAGCGGAACTCGCCGGGGACGGCGCCTACCGCTTTATCGAGCTTCCGAAAGATTCAGAGAAATCGTTCGCTGACGTTATCGCGCAGTGGATCATCGACAATGACGCTGAGGTAGGCGCCGCACTCTCATTCGAGGAATTCGACCCGGACTGCACCCTTGACGAAGACGAGCGGAGAGCTTGGGAAAGCGTGATGTACGGCGTTGAACTCGGCGTATCGGCTGACGAGTGCGGAGGCTTGCTGCGCGAAAGTATCGCCGAGCGCAGCAGCCTCTACTGCGATACACGCGACGCGCTAGCCAACCCACGTGGCGATCTGGGACAGCGCTTGCTGGCTGCCTACGGCGAAGGCTCTCTCTACCTCATCAGAAGTGGTTCTTGGGCATCGAATGACTGACTGGCTCGACGATCCGGCTGGGACGATCTTCTCCCTGCGCCGGGACGCCTTTGACGGCACCCTGGAACAGTGGGCGGTGATCCCGACGCCGCTGGAGTCGCCCTTCTTCATGCAGGTTTCAAGATCCTGTGCTGGAGCGACTGGCAGCCTGTGGACGGCCGGTTCAGCGACCTAGCGGACGTGCTGCGCCAGGTACCCGGCCTGCGGACGGCACACGCGAGGGTTCTCAACGTTTACGAGACGCACGCCAAACAGAGTGGCCTTGATGACTTCGAGTTCACGGCCCTGCTCGACCTGTGCCCCGATGAGGGCGACGACGACCCGGACGACTGGCCGGACACCGTCGCCGGGGACCATCCGATGACGCTGGGCGCGGTGTCCATCGGCGGGTACAACCCCGGCATCATCCGGCGGATGGCCGTGGTCGGCGCGTACTACGTCGCCGGCGTCAACGGCGTACCCGTCATGCATGACGGGTACTGCGCCCACTGGTACCGGGACCTGGGGTCAGTCGACTGGTGGGGGGACTCGTTTCCCTCATGGTCGGGCGGCATCTCCCTCGGCCTGATCGCGCCCGGCGCTGGCTGCGCCATGCCGACGGGCGACCTGACGTCTGAGAAGAGCCGGGCCGACGGACTTTACGCGATAGTGGACGTACCGCTGAACGAGGCGGAACTGGGCGCGGCGGTCATCAACTGGGCCCGTGACGCCGCCATCTGGTTCGAGTGTGAATTCGGGCCCGGATCCAGCGTTGACGTTGACTTCTCGCTGGCTACCCGCCTTGAGCCGCTGGATCCGGAGGAAACGCTGACCGCCGGGGAACGGTCAGGCTGGGAATCCTTCCTCGACGATCTTCCGGCCCCGTCGGTGACCTTCGGGGACGAGGGCATCGAAGCGCAGGCCCGGGCAGCTATGGCGGAGGACGCCGTGTACGCCGACACGAAGCAGGCGCTCGCCGATCCGAAGGGCCCGCTGGGCCGCGCGCTGCGCGCCGCGTCCAGGGCGGCCTTGTACGACAATTCCTGGTTGGAGAGCGAGTGAACGAGCACGTTGCGGGCTGGCGGATCGCCGCGCAACCGGCGCAGGACGGGGACGACTGGTCCGTCGTGTTCCGCATGGACGACCTGGCGCCAGACACCGCCGGGCCGCGGATCGTGGTCACCGCCATGGCCTGGTCCGAGACCGAAGAGATCGAGGTCATCGATGAGGACGACGAACCGGAGATCGGGTACTCCGGCGTCACCGTCTTCGCCGGCTACGAGGTGGTGGGACCGGACGGGAAGGTGGTCACCCGCTACGAAGAGCAGAACCCGTCCTGGTGCGTCATCGAGAGTGACTGGGCAACCATCGACAGCGCCCGGATGTTGCCGAGGAGAAGATACGGGAGTTGTCTGAGGAGCCTGGGCAGTGGCGCTGGGACGGCTCGGCCGGTGCGCTGACCGGCGGTACGCTGCTGCGCGCTCCTGGAAACTCTTGTGGTTGATGTTCATCTATGTCATCGTTTGGCCTGCATGTCTAAATTGTGGCTTTTCATCTGAGGGGTCCAGGTGAGCCTTTTCGGGAACGGGCTGTCGGCTGCGGTGGCGCTGCGCGCGCGGATCCTGGATCGCATCGGCGCGGAAGAAGAGTGGACCAGGACCAGCGAAGAGCTCAGCCTCATCGTGTGGATGTCCGGGCCTGTCGCGACGTACTTCCGCGTTGACCATGGTGCCGGCGACACACCTGACCTGGGGATATTGCGCATTTGGACGCCGGTTGGGGCGATCGGGGACCTCGAGGCCGCGTGGTGGCAGTGCGACCGGCTGAACCGGACAGCGACCACCAGCCGCTGGGCGGTCGTTCCTAACAGCCTGGACGCCCCAGTCCTCGGGGCTACTTGTGCCTTCGTCGTCGGTCCGCACAACGTGGACGCGCTCGAAGGGCTCGCGTTGTGGTGCGTACGCGAGCAGGTCGCCGTCGCGACTGCGGCGGTCGCTGACGGGATCGCTAGCCTGGTAGGCCCCGGCGGTACCGGGGACCCTGGCGAGTTCCAAGACGCTGGCGCCGGCCGCGCGGGCGGCACTGGGGCCGCGCCCTACGGCTGGGGGCCGTTTCCGGGCTGGGAGCTTCGGCGGGACGAGCACGAGGCCGTCCGGCACTACGAGCAGTACATCAGTCCCGGCCGGGACGCCTCCAGCGTCCCGCTGGCCGAGGCCCTGCTGGAAGCGTTCGGCACGCTGCACGACCAGATGCGCAAGGAGGGCACGGGCGTGTGGGGCCGCTGGAAGGACGCCCCGGTGCTCACCTGCGAGATGCCCATGAGCTGGGACTGGTACCCCGGCGGCCGCATCGCGATGACGGATGAGAAGGCCCCGCCAACCGCCCTCGTGGACGTCAGCGTCGACGATCACCCGCGTGCCGGGAACGGGCTGCGGATCTCCCTGCGCCTCCCCTGGCCTCCGGGACCGCAGGCGCTCACGGAACTCGGCTTGATGAACACCCTCGACATGGTCGTCCGTGGCGCCACGCACACGATCGGCGCGTGGTCGCTTGAGCAGCGGCCAGCCGGCGAGGAAGACACCAGGCTGTCTAAAGCGCTGGTGCCTGCATACCTCTACTCGGTCTACCTCCCGGCGGCCCTGGCGGACCCGGCGCTGGCCGGGCAGGACCTCGACCTGCCCGCGATCATGCGGGAGATCCTGCTCACACTGGCCCGGCAGGCGCTGCTGTTTCTCTGCAGGCTCGGGGAGCCGAGGGCACGGGAGGACGACAGCCCGTACGTGGGCCTGGCGGCCCGCGCGGGCGATGCGCCGGCGCACGGGCTGGCCTGGGGCGAGACCGGCGAAGGCGGCAACCCCGGCGCACTGCTGCTGGACCACCTCTACGCCCGGTGCGTCGGCGACGGCACCGACTGGGCCGACACCCGCCCGGACGGGTTCACCTGGTGGCCCTGCGAGCAGGCCCAGCACATCACCTCCATCCCGGACGATCCCGCCAGCCCGCGAGACGGAAGCGTCATCCGGATCACCACGGAAGTCCGCAACGGCGTGCCCGTCACCGCGGAAGCGATGGCCGTGATCGCCGGGCTGAACGCCGAGCTTGGCCGGTCGGTGCTGGTCCTGGGCGCGGATGGCCGCCTGTTCCTGGGCTGCCACCTGGCCCTGGCCGACCAGGGACCCTGGATGAGGACGTGGGCGCATGCGCTGGCCTCAGACCAGTACGCGACCGCGCGTGACCTGCTGCCCCGGCTCGACGCGCTCGGCGTCCCAGGAGAGCCGGCGATCTCCGCGCACCCGTTCTCCGGGCCACGGCCGGATACCGGCGAACTGCCCGGCATCCCGGAGGCGCTGCAAGCCCCGACCCGCCCCGCGCTCACCCCGCTGGTGCTGCTGCTCGCCACGGCCGACCAGGAGATCCTGCCGCATCAGGCCACAGTTCACGACGACGGTGTGGACTTCACCTGGCACCCGTCGCACCCGGGCATCACCCTGCCTGCCTACCCGGTCATCCGGGTCTCGGCCAGGCCGGGCGACACCGGATCAGGGCCCGGCTGGGTCGTGCGCAGCCACGTGCCGGTGGCCGGCGACACCGCGGCCAGGGCCCGGTGGTGCAACGACCAGAACGCCGCCCTGCTGGACAGCCCCGGCACGGCCGGCCTGCACGTGACCGGCGGCTGGGGCCTCACCCTGGACGGGGAGTGCTGCCTGACCACCTGGCTGCCGCCGTTCATGGTCACCGGCCAGTCCAGCGAGGTGGAGCTCCTGCTGGGCGATCACCAGGGCGCCGTCGTCACGGCGCTGCGCGGCTCCGGGCCGGACGCCGTGACCTCGCAGCCGCTGACGCCGGCCCGGCTAGCAGCTGGCCTGGAAGAACTGCTGGAATCGTTCGGGAAAGTGCTCGAGCACCCGGCGAGTTACAAGTGGGCCGTCGAGACACAGGACGCCGGCGTCGTCGTCACCATGTCCGGGACGCTCGAGGACGGCGGCGCCGGTGATGCCGTGCCAGGCGCGGAACTCGCCGAAGCCGACGGGGCAGCGTTCCGCACCGTCGTGCAGGTCCCGGTCACCGGCAACCGGGCCGAGCTCGGACTGGTGTACGCGGCCTTCCTGGGCAAGTCGCTGACCCGCGTCCAGACGCCCGCCTCCTACGACCTGATCCCCGGCGAGGTCGCCCGGTGGAGCTTCACCGGGGGCCAGGTCAGGCGCATGGTCCGGCAGCTCACCCGGGAAGGCCTGATCAGCTGGCCGGACGGGGAGCCCGCGGGCCTTTTCGACGCCGGACCGGGCCAGGGCAGGCTGACGATCGGCGTCACGAACCCGGACCGGGTGTATGAGTCAGCGGTCCTGCAGGTCGCCGGCATCGTGGACGCTGCCGCCCTGCCATCGCTGCCACGCGGCCAGGCCCGCGACATCGACCTGCTCGGCACCTGGCGGCAGCGCGACGACGGCATTGCCTACGAGGTCACCATCCCGCCTGCCGGCCAAGTCTGGGGCACCGACCGCGCAGCCACCGAGACGCTGACCTGGATCGCCCGCCACGTCATCCGCCACGTCCAGGCCGCCATCCAGTCCATTCAGCAGGGAGCACCAAGATGAGCACGTTCGGAACTGGGCTAGTCGCCGCGGCACAGCTGCGGCAGCGAATCCTGGAGCGACTCGGCGCTGAACCAGAGTGGACCGAGGGCGATCACGACACCGCGGAGATGCGCTGGACGTCCGGTTCGGTCACCACCTTCTTCACCGTTGAGCCGGGCGCCGAGGCCACGCCGGACCTCGGGGTGCTCCGTGTCCGCTCCTACGGCGGCACCGCGCTGCGGCTCACCGCGACAATCCCGGGACTGGACCTGGCGGCGCTCCGGCGGAGACCAGACAGCGGCGCCAACGTACTTGGCTCCTGGCGGTCCAGCCTGGCTGGACTCAGCTACGAGGTGACGATTCCGCCCGCAGGCATGATCTTCGGCAGCGACTTCATCGTCGAAGAGATGGTGACCTGGGTGGGCCGCCACATCGTCACCCACGCCCTCAAAGCCTTCTAGACGGGACGCAAGCCACCACGAATGGTTCGGAACGATGTGCTTGATTGGAGTGGGGAACGATGACTCGGAACTCCAGTGATTGGAGTGCCTATATCGATGCGGTTCTGCGGATCGAGACGCCCAGCGGGGTGATCTGGGTGCGGCCTGCCCCGGACTCAGAGACCTCAGGGGAGTATCCGGAGCCGGATGGCCGCGCCATCTGCGTGATCACCGCGCATAACCCGGGCGGACAGGTTGCTTCTGACCAGGACAATGCCGCGGCTCAGGCGCAGCTGGTGGCGGAACTTGAAGAACGCGGGCTGACTGTGTGGCCCGCGGCCGGGGGCGATCGGTCCTGGACACATGTGGAGGACAGCGCCGCGGTGATCGGCATGGATGAGGCCGATGCGATCGCGCTGGGCGCTCAGTTCGGGCAGGACGCGATCTTCGTGCTCACTCCGGCGGATCGCCAGGTTGTCGGTTGTGCTGAGAGGCGGGTCGTGGCGACCGGATGGTCCATCGAGTCGGAAGCCGACTCGCCGCAGGTACCGGAGCGGCCCGTGCTTGACCTGATCGAGATCCGGCGCGCGCTGCACCGGATTCCCGAGCTCGCCCTCGAAGAACACCAGACCAGCGAGATGCTGTCCCGCATCATCACCAGCCTCGTCGGCGGCCGGGACGATATCGAGATCACGCGGTACCGCACCGGGATCATCGTGCATGTCCCGGCAGCCGCCGGCCTGGACGGCCGTCCTGCCGCCGGGGGCGGCGGCAGGACGATCGGCTGGCGGGCGGACATGGACGGCCTGCCGCTCGCCGAGGAGACCGGGCTGCCGTTCGCCTCGGCGCACCCGGGCATGATGCACGCCTGCGGCCATGACGTGCACATGACCTGCGGCCTGGGCATCCTCGAGCAGGTCCTGGCCCGGCCGCAGCGTCATTCGTTCGTCTTCCTGTTCCAGCCCGCCGAGGAGAACATCAGCGGCGCCCAGCAGATCTACGACGCGGGGCTCCTCGACAAGTACGGCATCAGCGAGTTTTACGCGCTGCACGTGTCGCCCGAATGGGACGCGGGTGTCGTCGCCACCCGGCCCGGCACCCTGCTGGCCGGCAGCAGCAGCGTGACCGTGGAGTTCACCGGGGTGGCCGGCCACGCGGGCATGCCGCACCGGGCCGTCGACCCGATCGTCTCGGTGGCAAGCTTCGTGCTGCAGATCCAGGCGATGATCGCCCGTAACTTCGACCCCGCGGTAGGGGGCGTGGTCCTGACCTTCGGCACGATCAGCGGCGGCACCGTGGTCAACGGCGTCGCCGCCTCGGCCAAGGTCATGGGCACGCTGCGCTTCCTCGACGCCGCGCAGCACGACCTGGCGTTCCGGCGCATCCGCGAGATCGCCGAGGGGGTAGCGCTGGCCACCGGCGCGACTGTGGACGTGCGGCTGGAAGACAGCCCGTGGGTGCCCACCCGCAACGATCCGCAGATCACCGCCAGGTTCACCGACTACATGCGCAACCGGGCCGACGTGACCTTCGAGGACGCACCGGTCACCATGGGGTCCGAGGACTACGGCTACCTGATCGATCGCATTCCGGGCATGATGTTCTTGCTCGGCGCCGGCCGGGGCCATTCGCTGCATTCGGAAAAGTTCTCGCCCGATGAGCGGGCGATTGAGCCAATGGTCAGGCTGATCGGCGACTACCTTGCGCAGCTCTGAGGCCGGTAACCGTTTAGGCGTCCTCGATGACGCGGCCGCATGCTCACCGCGACCTACTGGCCTGGCTCAACCGACACGTCATCCGCCAGCTCCAGTCAGCAGCCGAAGGCCCCTAGATCAGCACCCACGATGGCGGCTTGCCCCTGCACCATCCATCGAAATATACTGGCGATTACTGGATTAACTAGGCAAGCATGGAGACGAGAGCATGAGTGACCACAGCGTCTACTGCCCGCAGTGCATGCGGCAGACGTCACACGTCAAAGCGCGCGCTGGGGTGATCATGTGCATGATCTGTCGCCACGAGCGGCCGTGGAACACGACCGGGTGGTACTAGGGGTCAGCGCGGCTGGCACCGTTCCGTTCCCGGAAATCGACGCCTTGGCCGGTCGCCGCAGCCGGTTGCGCGCAACTGCCAACAACACGCGCTATACCGATAGCGAGTTCGATACATACTGAAGGCGGGAAGTGGTCGGAAGTTGAAGAGGTCAGCCGCAGAGGAGATGTCCGAGGATGGCGACGACGACTGGCGGGTCGCCTTCGGGCCGGGAGAGGAGGACGGCGACTCCGTTGTCGTCCTCCGCAGGGATGACCTTGACCGGGACTCCGAGGGACCGCAGATCATCGTGACGGGGAGCACGTTGTCTGACGTCCGGGAAGCCGAGGATGAGGACGAGGAGGACTACGAGTCCTTCGGGAACTCCACGGACTTCAGGTACGAGTTCCGCAACTCGGCCGGGAAGGTCATCGCGAGCATTTCCGTGGCGGATCCCGATGAGTACCACGGCGGCTGGGAGTCGGAGAGCTTGGAGGAGGCCAGTGAGCGGGCGTACAGCGTCGTCTCGGAATTCGCTGGTAATCCCGGCTACTGGGCATGGGACGGCTCACTCGACTACCTCAACTACGAGCCGGGCGAGCAGACGTGGCTCGATGCTCCCGAGGGGACGGTACTGGGGATCCGGCGGTACTTCAGGGAGGGCGCCTACGAGCAGTGGGCCGTCGTGCCTGCCGACGACGGTGTCGTGCTCCTGATGGCCAAGGCTGGCGGTTGGAAGAGGATCCGGAGGACGTTCGAGGACGTGCCGGCCGTCCTAGCGCGGTACCCAGGACTCGCGCGACTGCGACCGGGGCGGGTCACCTACTTCGACCTCGGCGGGGGAGCAGGACTCAGCGCCAGCGACTTCGTAGCACTGCTCGACCTGTGCGAGGAGGAAGGCAGCGATACCCCCGGTGACTGGGCGGCCAGGGCCGACTGGGAAGACTTCCCTATCTGGGGCAGCCCTATCTGGGCAGGGACAGGGGACCCGGGTCTGATCAGGAGGCTGGCCAGTATCGACGACCTGCAACTGTCGGGGGTTGACCACGACGGGGAACTCATCCCGGTGCTGGCCGACGAGGACGGGCCCGTCAGCCTTGAGGAGATCGCGGCGACCCACCTGGACTTCACTGGCTACTCCATGGTGGGCTGGAGCGCCGGCGACGAACTCCTGCTGATCCGTCCAGATCTGGCCTGCAACATGCCGACCGGCGATGCGCTCACCGAAGGCGGAGACGACGGCTTCTTCTTCATCCACTACCCCGACCAGAGCACGCCGGAAGAGCAGGCGAGCGCGATCGCCGACTGGCTGCTGTCCCTCGACTTCGAGTTCTACGCGGCCCTCCGCCTGGAACCCCTCGACCCAGCCGGAACGCTGGACGAGGATGCCCGCAGGGAGTGGGAGTTCAGAGTGCCCACCCAGTACGAGTCCTGCCTGCGGGTGCCGGACGAGGTTAAGCTTGCCCTGCGCGCTGCTCTCAAGCAGCGCAGTGACTGCTACCGGCACACCGCAGCGGCCCGGGCGAACCCGACCGGCCGCGAAGCGCAAGTCCTTCACGCGGCCGACCCTGTTGCTGTGCTCGAGCGTGACTGGTTCAAGCCACTTGAGGAACCCGATGAGTGACCCTGAAACCGTAAACGCCCGCCAATGGCGCGGCGCGTGGGGCCCGGACCGCGTGGACTCGACCAGGTTGGCGACAACGTACCGATTTCTGTCGAGCTGAACGAAGCCTGGCATCCGGTCGGTAATGTGACGGTCTCAGACTGACTTGTCGGAGTGGGCTGAGACAGTCGCACGCCAAGGCCAAGCGCGTCGTATTCCCCGATACCGAGTGCTCGAGCTCCGGCATCGTGTGGATCAACTCGAACCCCAAACACATGATTCTCGACACAAGCACCGGCGAGGTGTGGCAGGAGTTCTCCATTGCGCTGACCGCTCGCCCCTTGACCGGACAACGAACGCAGAGCAGCGAGTCGAGCGAGGTCCGCTGGCTACCATCCTCAGAAGTTCTCGGCTACCCGATGGACCGTTCGATGCGAATTCGCCTCACCGACCACCTGGAGCGCTGAGGCTCCCCGGTCATCCGCTAGGACGGAGGCAGCCGCCGCTCGCCTTAGCCGACGGCCTTGACGTGTCCGTCTCGGGGCTCGCCCCACGCTAGGCCGCGCGGACTGCGGCCGGGCCTTCTGGGTGAAGCCGTGCCGACTGCGAGGCCGATGCGCGGGCTGTAGTCTTCCGAAGAGCGTTGTCCCGGCGGAACGAGGACGCGCCGGGCGAGCAGTGCCTGACGGGCGAGGGTGAGCGCGATCTCCTGCAGGACCAGGGGCCGGTTCGCGACCGTCTCGGTGAACGCGGCAGGGAGGAAGATGACGCACGCTAGCGTGCCCGCGTGATTCCCTGTCGTCTGCGCCGTCCACCCGCCGAAACTGTGCGACGCCCCGGTTACCTCGGCGTCAAGGCGGTTCACCGCGTTGACCACCCGCCCGGCGTCCACGGCTGAGTCTGGCGGTACGTAGATGGAGATCCGCAGCCCGTTTCCGAGCTCGAGGTGCTCGGCGAACTCCGACTGGACTAGGGCAGTCTCATGTGTGAACGCGTCTGCCCGGTTCCTGTCCCAGCCCGGGTCCGAATCCCAGCTGAACGGCGTCTTGAAGGTCAACGGGAAGTTAAGGGCGCGCGGGTACCACGCGCCTGTCCGCTCCGCGCCCATCCGCCCGCGCAGGTCCATGAACGCCGCCAGCCACTCGTCCGCCAGCCGTTTGGAGGACAGCAAGGCGCTCGGCCGCACGACCCCCTCGACGAAGGACACGACCGGGTGCAGGTCGCCGCGCGAGTCCCCGGCTGGGAAGCCGATGTAGCGGATATAGCCGCCGTCCATGGCCTTGGCAACGTCCCCGGCGTGGATGTGCGCAGTCGCCGTCGCGATCTGCTCGCGGACGCACCACAGGGCGAAGCTCTCCAGCGCGCCAGGGTCCCCCGCCTCGACCACGAACGCGCAGCTGACCTGCACCTCGTCGTAGTACCCGCCGTCCGGGGCCTGTTCCCGGGCCACCGACCAGCGGGCCGTCCCAGTGCGGGCGTTGAGCTCGGAACACACGTCCCGGGCGGCGTCGCTGTCGTCGCCGTCCCTACCGGCGGCGACCGGCGTGTAGATGCGGAGCACGCCAAGGCCAGGGGTGCTGGCCGCGCCTTCCGCAATCTCGAACGCGGTCGTCGCCGGCCCTGAACTCCAGATGATCTGCTGCGCACCGTCGTCGCCGATCAGCCATCGCGGCTCCGCGCCGATCGAACGCAGCAACGCGGCGCGCAGCGCCGCCGCTGCGAGCCAGCCATCGCCGTGCGGCCGCGGCCGCACCTGCAGGCCACCGCCCGCCTTGAGCGCGGCCACCACAATCTTCTGCGACCCGCGCAGCATATATCCGAGCGCCCGCGCCTCATCGCCCCTGACGATCGCCCTTGTCAAGCCAATCGTCAGGCAGGCCTCGCCGTCGCCGTCCAGGCCCCAGCCGCCGGTCACGGTGACGTCCGCGGTTGACTCCGGGTCGAGAAGAATCTCGGCGTTCCGGTCGTTGCACCACCGGGCCTTCTCCGCCTCGGTGCCGGTGAGCGGAAGGCGGCTGCGGATAACCCAGGCGGGGGCCGCCTCCTCGGTACCGGGAGTGAACGTGACGAGGACCTCCGCGTCGGCCGGGGTCTGGGGCCACACCCGCGCGATGCACCAGGAGAAGTCCAGGTCACCGCCGCCGTTCCGCTTTCTCATGCTGTGCACCAGGGCGTGCGAGCTGCCCGCCGCGGTGAGCGCGACCTGCAGGCGGGACTCCGGCTGGGCGCCACGGCTCGCTGCGGCCTCGCGGAGTTGCTCGGGGTACTGCTCGAACCAGACGTCGGGCTCGGGTCGCAGCCCGAAACCCGTGCCGAGATCCGACAAGTCGGAGTCGAGTGACCGCGCCGTGATGAACTGGCGGATGGCGAGATCCGCAATCCACAGCCGGCCTTCGACTGAGCGCGACCGGCTCAAGGTGAGCTGGAAGGCGAGGACCAGCGTGCCGTCGTCGCGGAGCACGAGGGCCGACTCGGGCAGCGTGGCGTTGCGCCTCGCGATGGCCATGAGGTTCTTGTCTGTCCTCCGGACGCCAGCGAGGACCTCGGTCGTGACGCGGACGCGGACAACCTCGTCCTCACCCGCCTCCGCCCCGGCGTCGCGGTTGACCACGGAGACCCGCTGCGGCTGCCTATACGGCCACCACCGGAAGCCGTTCGCTTCCAGGAAGGCCCACTCGACGTGGTCTCCGACCAGCGTGTCGTAGACCCAGTCGAGGTACCGCCGGGCCGGGTCCCGGCCCTCGCCCGTCTCGCCCCACGCCAGGCCGTGGGGCTTCAGCGGTGCCTCCAAGCCGACCGCCTCCAGCTCGCCGGAAACGACCCGGCGGGCCAACTGGGCCTGCCGGGCGAACGTCAGCAGGATCTCGCGCATGACCGCGTCCCACTCGATGTTCTCTTGGATCAGCGCCGTGGGGAGGAAGACCTGGTACACCGGCTGGTCTTGGTCTCGGGTCCACGCCCCGACCCAGTGCGTCGCGCCGCCGGCCTGCGCGTCGAGGCAGTTCAGCCGGTTGGCGACCTCGTCGGAGTCCGCGCGATAGCTGGTCGCGCGCATGGTGACCAGCAGCCCATTCCCGAGGTCACCCCATGTCGTGAGGCTGGCCGTGACCTCCGCCGTCGGCTGGCTGTCCGGGTCGCTTGCGTCCCAGTGGATGTCCTCATCAAAGGACGCTTCCCAGGTCGCCGGCATCTCGCAGGACAGCAGGTCGGAATCCGGCTCCTCGCTGAACCACGCCCCGGTGCCTTCCTGCAGCATCTCGTCCCGCAAACACAGGAACGCGCCCCGCAGGCTGGCCGCCAGCGCATCGGCTGGCACGGCCGCGCTCGGCTCGACGACCTTGTCTTTATGGAAGGTGGCGTCGCTCCAGTCCCCGATCTCGCGGTTCCGGCCGGTCTCGTGTGCAGACACGACGCACGGCTTCCCGCCGATCTGCGCCGCGAGGTAGCCGGTTATCTTCGCCGTCGCGGTGGCGACCTGCTCCGCCACGCACCAGGCGACGAAGGCCCGCAACTCATCCCAGTTGTGCGGCCCCACGACGAAGGAGCAAGCGATGATCAGCAACTCGCCGTCAACGCCGCCGTACGAACCAGGCTCGACCTTCCACCGGTTCGTCGCAGCGGAGGCGTTAAGCTGGGCGGCCCGCTTGAGCGCCGCCGCCCTGTCCCCGACGGTGGCGACGGGAGTGAAGACGCGAAGCACCCCGAGATCAGTCGTGTCGCCCGGGCCGTCGTCCACAGCGAAGAAGGTCGTCGCCGGACCCGAGGTCCACCGAACGAGCTCCTGGGTGCTGTCACCCGCGGTCCACTCCGGCTCGGCGCCGAGATCTTCCAGAACCCAGTCACGCAACGAAGCCGCCGCCGGGCGGCCTTCGCCGAACTCGCTCACGCGCCGACCCTTCAGCAGTGCCACTTCAATATCTTTATTTGCCGCGTGATACGGGCCAACCGGCGTCGCGTCCGGTGGCGCGCCGTCGTTCGGCAGCAACGGCTCGGGAACGCTCGCATCCTCGTCGTCCTGGTCCAGCATCACGCCATGGACAAGCTGCCACGCCCGGATCAACAACGGGTTCCAGGCACCGGCCAGCTTCCTGACAGTGGCACCGCTCGGCCGGTCCGCCTGACCCCGTTGCCACAGGTCGTACCACTCAGCCGTCGGAACGCCTCCGGTCTGCCGCCAGCACTCGACGACCGCAGCGACCGCGTCAGCCTCGTTGAACTCCTTCTGGGGACCACCGTGAGGATTCGCCGGCAGGCCAGCCCGGATCAGCGCGTCCCGCCACGCCCCGAAGCGAAGCATCATCGCTTGCTTGCCCGGTCGGGAACGACCGTCCGGCAGCGTTGGATGCGCTTCAACAAACATGTCGTAACTGTTGGTCGTAAGGATTCCCGGCACCGCGTCAGCTGCCCGGCGAAGCGAGGCCACGAGATCATCCACCGAGTACTTCTTGGATACGTTGCGCGGAACTCGGCTCAGCACTTCGAAGTCGGGAACCAGTTCTTCAAGCGCGCGCTCTACCAGTGCCACGCTGAGCTCAAGTTGCCCTGCAGTCTCGCTGATATCCCGAGTCTGCAGGAACGTTTTCCGAATGTCCTCTTCCCGCGACGAAATCTCGCGGCGCTCGCGAAGCCGACGAGTTTCCTCAGCAGTGCGAGGCTTGATGCCCATGCTGTTCAGGCGCTGCCGGACGGCCTCCCGAGTGATGCCTTCGAGCTCCCCCACTTGATCGAGGGTCAGGTACTCGTCAAGGTAACGGCGAAGCCAGATCGGACGGTCCTCCGGCGAGATTGTCATGTGCGCCCCCCTTCAGCCGGTGACAGATTGCCCCGATTTGACGGTCAGGGTCGACGATTTGTCAGGCTACTCGCCCGGGCCGAGGGCTGGGCAGAGAGCATCGCCACTAACGCGATGGCGGCCCTCAGGCGGATGAGCCGGTCGGTCACAGGAACAGTTTCCTTGCGCCAGTTGGCCACGAACGGGCCGGTGTCGCCGCTGCCTGCCGCCAGGCGCTCGGCGAGGGTCAGGGCCGTGATTGCCTGGTTACGGGCGAACAGAGCGGCCGGGTGCGTAGAGACAATCCGCGCACCGTTGCCGTCCGCCGCGGCGTGCTGGCTCCAGTTGGGCGGTGGTGACGATCCTCTCGTCGATCATCAGCGTCATCTCGGCGTCGGTAATGCGGTTGGTCACGGCGGGCCTCCCTTGGCTGAGGCCCGGAAAGCCAGTGACTCAGGTAGTGACTACGACCCCAGATTTCGGCAGGCCTAGCGCGACGCCCTCAGACTTTCGCAGCGCTTGTCAGACACGCGAGCGCCCCGCCGGTTACGCGGACCGGCGGGGCGCCGCCTTCTTGGTTAGGACGCCTTGATTTGGCCCCGCTTGGACGCCTTGATTTGGCCCCACCCTGATCATCGGGTGCCGCGTGTCGGCTTGATTTGGCCCCGGCCCTGACCTGGCCTCTCTTCTCGGTGCGGCCTGAAACGGGGCCACATCGAACCGTCAAGATGCCGCCAGGTGGAGCCAAATGGAGCCGTCATGGTGGGGCCAAATGAAACCGTCGTAGCCACCTTCTTTCAGATGACTCTCATTGCAGCGAGCATGAACACCGCGCACGCGGTCTGAAGCACGCCTATGACGGTCTTCTTCGTCCCGCTGAGGTCGGTCCGGGTACTAGCTGAGCGACTCCCTCACCGGGTCACCGCCTTCTCAGGCTGCGGTTCCGCCCTTGTGAACCGGCAGGCAGTACACGCAGGCCAGCGAGCCAGGACACGCTTCGAATGGGAACATCCGTCCCGCCCCGTTCTGGCCGGTCCCGCCCTGTCCCGATGGATCCCGGCTAACCAGCACCAATGGAGATTAAAGGGCTGCTGCCAGCACGAACGGCGGCCAAGGCGGTTTCCTCATAATCTGCCGGTCGCGCTAATCGACATGATTTCAAGCAAGCAAATCGGCCAGCTGCAGACTGGCGGGAGCCAGAAACGGGAGCCAACGCACTCAGACGGACCCCGACCCACCGCGACCCATCCGGACCATCCCCCTGGTCACGGCCTCTCCGTTCGCCCCCATCCGACCGTCTCGGACTTCTAGAAGTTGCATGGCATGCAGAAGGTCACGGTGCCGATCCGTGGCAACTTGAAGACGTCAACGCTGAAGTCCCGCGACGAGCAGCCCATAAGGCCGCTCAACTGCAGAGGCTCACTTACTGAGCGCGCGTTTCCTCCGCGACAGCAGGAGCAGCGCCGGCACCACGTCCTCCGAAAGAGGGGCAGCCGTCTCTAGCGCGTTCTCGATTTGGTCTAGGTAGTCCCACCAGTCCGTGCCGTGCCTGCGGTAGGAGACCAGCAGCGCGGCGGTGGTGAAGATGGGGACCGTGGCCAGTTTCTCACGGTCCGGGAACACCTCGAGGAGCGGCTCGAAGCCGAGCACGGCGCGCGTCAGGCAGGCGTGGGCGTCGTCCTCGGTGAGGTCAAAGTCGAGGTCGACTGCAGCCATCCGCCGGGCGACCTCCCGGACGTCGGCTGTGGTGGGCCAGGTGTGGCCGGAGATGTCGATGGCGATGTAGCCGGAGATCCGCAGGCACAGGCTCAGGCACTCAAGGAGGCGCTGCTCGCCGATGTCCTCGGCGACGTTCGCGAAGTCTTGCCACTCGCCGCGGATGGCGTGGCCGAGCAGGTCGCGGGTCGGTTCCTCAGCCTTGGGTTCGATGCCCATCCTTGTCCTCCGTGCGCTTGCGTGACAACGCTATTACCGCCGCTACCAGGCCGAGTGCGTTTCCGGCGATCCCGGCGGCATCGCCGGCCGGGGCCGAGCCGAGCACGTCCGCCAGGACCGTGGCGGCCGTGGAGACGCCCATCGTGCCGACGTTGATGATCTCGTTCGAGACCTTCAGCCGCCGCAGGTGCTTCCTGTCAGCCTGGTGTGCAACGCCTTCCTGCGCGTCGATCCGCCGCTCGGGTGCGCCAGCGTCCGTGGCTGGTGATTCGTCCGCGAACTTCCGCTCCAGGTCGGTCACCCGGTTGGCCAGCGCCTCGTTCATCGCTAGTGCCTTGTCGAGGCGCTCGGTCAGCTGGGCCTTGTCTTGAGCGGCCTCTTCCTTGTCGCGGGCGACCTCCTTGGCCCAGGCTCCGAAGCGGGCTCTCTCCAGCTTCAGGGCGTGGGTCAGGTCGCCGACCTTCTTGTAGAGGTCGGCGTTCTCCGAGGCCAGTTCGCCGACCGCCCTGACGAGTTCCGGCTGATCTGGGTCGTGCGGTGCGTCGCGAGTCTGGGTGATCTCGCGCGTGGGTGGCTCGTCGGGGGCGTCCCGGTCATCGGTCGGTCCGTCAAAGGCCACGTGTCCAGATTACGGGGATTGGTAGCTCTTTGCTAATGATTGATAGCCGAACGTAAGAAGGTCGGAATGTTCGCCAAGGCGCGCAGCCGGTCAATGTCCAGTTGAGTCATTTTTCAGGTGATAACTCACCGTGTGATGGAGCGCCGGGAGAACTCGCGGTTGGATCGGCACCAGATCAACCAGTCCGGGACGCGGGAGGCGAAACCGTGGCGCCACATGACAGCGCGAAGCCAGTCCCCGACGAGACCCGGCTGAACACGCCGGAAGCGCGACTGCTGGCCATGATGCCCCTGCAGGCGATCACCGCAGTGTACGGCGAAGACGGCCTGCGGGAACGGCTGCTGATCGAGGCCGGGCGGTTCCCCGGCGCGGAGCGCGACCGGATCGGCGCCGCGCTGGCGCTGATGTCGCGGCTCCACGAGCGGGACCGGCGGCAGCGCGAGCCGTACGCCTGCCACCCGCCGAGTCACTACCATGTCACCGACGCGGACGTGGCGTGCGCGGCCCTGCTGCACGACACGGTCGAAGACCACGCCGGCGACATCGCACCCGGCGGCAGCCGACAGGCTGCGCTCGCGGGGCTGGCCGGGCAGTTCGGCGGGCGGACCGCCGAGCTGATGGGCGCGGTCACGAACCCGCCCTGGGACCCCGGCCGCGACAAGCACGAGCAGTACCGGGAGCACGTCGCCGAGAGCCTGGACGCCAACCCCTGGGCGCGGGTGATCAAGGTGTCGGACATCACCGATAACGCCGTCGGCTTGTTCCACACCACCGGGCCGAGCCTGCCCAGGCGCGCCGGCAAGTACCTGCCTTTGCTGCCGGTGCTCCGCGAGCTCGTCCTGCGCGCGGACACTCCGCTTGAGGACGACATCAAGCGCATGATCGCGGGGCAGTTCGACAAAGCCGGGGACCGGCTTGCCGCCATCTGCGGCGATCCTGTCCCCGGTTCGCCGGCATCCGGTGGGGAACTCGGGTGAGTGTCGCGGGGATCACCAGGTTCGGGGATCGGATCGAGCTGGGGCCTGCTGTGAGCTTCCGGTGCGCGCGGTGCGGCGAGGGCGCCGGCCCGAACGGCCACAGGCACACGATCGACGACTAGGTCTTCGGAAGTCACGCAGGGAGATCGGGAGGCTCTCGTGGAATGGGACTTCTACTGGAAGCGGCACCCCGACGGGCCGTTCGCCACCCTCATCGCCGTCGCAACGACGTACCTGCACCCCGAGGCCGACGACCTCGAGCCGCTCCAGCGGCTCGCGAAACGAGAAGACCGTCCGGAGATGCGCGGCCAGGTTCCCCGTACGAGCTTTCCAGCCACGTCCAGTACGACGACGGCAGCCCGGAGGCGTTCCTGCGGCGGCTGCGGCGAGACCTCTACGGCGACGAGCCGGTTCCCGGCCCCGGGCAGGCCTGAGTCCCGGCGGCGGAGCCAAGCCGGAGGCCGCGTCAGGCTCGTTCCCGGGAGCCGCTACCTTAGCGAGTCGGTGAACCTCGCCCACGCGTCCACAGGGACGTTCAGCGTGAAACCACCGCGGTCGGTGGTGTCCCGCACGAGAATCACGCCGGCGCCGCTGGCAGTCTCTACGCAACTCCCGCCGTTGGCTCCGGAATAGCTGCTCTTGCGCCAGTTGTCGCCCATGCCTCCGTCATCCTCTCCAATAGCGCCAGGGACTCCGACGCCTTATGACACTCCGCACGTAGCGTATCGAACAGCCGATCAAGGGCGTTAACCGTTTCGCCCGTGTAGACGAAACCGCTGGCCGCGTGCTCTGCGTAGACCGAATCGTCCGCCAGGATGATCTCGCTGCCCGTGACCGGGTGGCCCACAGGCGGCAGGATCTGAAGCGTCACGTTTGGGAGCGCCGCGACTTCGGCCAGGCGCCGCATCTGCCCGGCCATGGCCGCGTGCGAGCCGACCAAGCGGAACAGTGACAACTCGTCCACGATGAACCACGCCAGCACGTCGCGCGAGAACAAGCGCTGCTGACGTGCCATGCGCGCGGCGAGGCGGGCTGCGATCACGTCCTCGCTGACGCCGGGATAGGTGCGCAGCAGCGCGCGAGCGTAATCCTCGGTCTGCAAAGTGCCGTGGACGATGCCCGGCGACCACACCCGCAAGACGGCGGAGCTGTCCTCACGCTCAGTCCAGTCCTTGAATGCCGCCGGCACCTCCGACCATTCCTGCAGCTCAGCGTAATACTCCGTGAACCAGTTTCTCCGTTCGGGAAATACCTTGTCACAGGCCGCTGCTGCCCTCTCGTTCGGCGGGCGCTTCCCGTTCTCGATCAGCGACGCCGTCGTGTAGTTGATGCCCGAGCGCGCCGCGAACTCGCGCAGCGTCCAGCCGCGCGCCAGCCGTTCCTTGCGCATCTGCTTCCCGAAGTGCTTTGCAGGGTTGCCTTCAGGCTTTGCGTAACTGCCACCACTAATTGCAGTCATGGCAAAAATGATTGCATGCTTCTTGGCTGCGCGCACGCGCACGCGGAACACTTCAGGACACGCCCCGCCGTCGGTCAGCCAGAGCCCCCAACGGGACACGGCGGCGGGACGGCCTACCGCCGACGCGAAAGGGAAACGGCCATGGATGACATCAGCGACGACTTCACGCGGATGGACGACTCCGCGCTGCTTGCCATGCGGGCCGAGATGCGTGCCGAGCTGGAGCGGCTGCCGCCGGCGTCACCCGCTCACGCCGCGCTGACGGCGCTTTACGACAAGACAACCGAGGAAGTCGACGACCGCGCACGCAGGGCATGGACAAGGGCGAGCTTGGAGCACCAGCGGTGAACGAACCCGTGACCGTCGAAGCGATGATCTCCCACCTGCCGCCCAAGGCCGCCCGGATGGCGGCGATCGAAATCCTCCTCTCCGACCCCGGGGCGCTCGGCGACGACACGCTCGAATCGGGGCTGTACATCCTGCGCGAGAAGCTGCGCGCGGCGCAGTAGCCGAGCCGCCTTCCGACTGAGCCTTGGCGTGCACGTGCTCGGTGCGGGAGTCACCACGAACCGTTCGGGATGACGGTTTGATTTCCATCATTCCCGTACTTTCTGAAGCCGGACGGCTACTGCGAGCGCATACTTTTGCTGTGGGCGGGTTCGATCGCGGATTTGACCGCGATAACGGGTTGGACCATGACAAGCCGACGGAGGCAGCCGCTGCCGGCGCAGGCATCGTGCGGGGCAGCGAGCACCGCGTGGCCGTGGAAACGCGGACGCGGGGCGAGGCGTATGCCGACCTGCGGCAGGCTGTTGAGTCCGGCTGGGAGCGGGGCCGGGGGTTCGGTGCGCCGCGCGGGGAGCTGGCCGCGTTCCGGGCCGGGCGGGCCGGGCTGCCAGAGGTCAGTTCCGAGGAGGCGGGCCACTACATCGAGCGGCACCGCAGCGGGCGCCCCTGGCTGGAGGCGGCAGAGCGGGCCTCGCCGGAGGCGCTGCGGATCATCGTGGCGGCCGACCAGGGCGGCGGGCACGGGCACATCCGGCACGAGGGCTGGGTAACGGAGGAAGCCAGCATGCGCCGCGTCGCCTACCTGGAAGACCCCGCCCAGCTCGACCCGAGCAAGCGCCGCGCCGGCATCGACGGGCTGCGGCCGCGCGGCCGGCACCACGGATGCGCGGACATGTCCAGCCGCATCGCCGACCCCGACGCCTTCGCCACCGCGCTCACCCGCGGGGCCGGGCACCCCGACGTCCGCGCCGCCCTCAGCACGCCCTACGACCGCAGGCACAGCCCACGCCAGGTGTGGCTCTCGATCGACGACCTACTCGGCAACGACGGGCACAAGACGTGCACCGGATGGCAGCTGGAGCCGGTGGCGGGAAGCATCGACAGCGCGAGGGACAACCGCCGCGCGTGGCGGGCAGCGATGGCGGAAGGCCGGCAACCGGACGTTCCCGAGCCGAGGGCGCGCCCGGTCCCGACGTTCGAGGGCGGCACGATCGCCTTCATCATCAGCCACAACAGGCAGCGGAACGGGTACGAGATCGCGAGCCTGTTCCCCCAGCCGCCCGCTCACGATTTCCCGGCTCGCTGAACAGGCGGGCACCGGCGTACAAGGGAGGCGTCCATGGACCAGCCCTACTGGATACGGCACCCCGACGGGCCGTTCACCACGCTCATCGCCGTCGCGACGACGTACCTGCACCCCGAGGCCGACGACCCCGAGGGACTCCAGGAGCGCGCTAAGGACGATGACGACGACCCGGAGATGCGCGTCTTCAAGGCGGAGCTCCGCCAGGCCATCACCCACCCCGACCAGGTTCCCCGCGCCGAGCTCTCCAGCCACGTCCAGTACGACGACGGCAGCCCCGAGAAGTTCCTGCGACGGCTCTGGCGGGACCTCTACGGAGACGAACCAGTCACCGCACCTGGACAGGTCTGAATCCCGGTCCTCAACGCCGTGACGGCCTGATGGTTCACCCGACTGCATAGACCTTCCCGGCCGCTAGCGGCCGGGCACACGCAGGAGGCGCTCATGGACGACGACTACTACTGGAAGCGGCAGCCCGGCGGGCCGTTCGCCATGCTCATCAGGATCGCGACCACGTACCTGCACCCCGAAGCCGACGACCTTGAATCCCTCCAGGAACTCGTCTCGCGGTCGGCGGACATCTCCGCCACTGTCGCCGCCAGCTGATGTGCCGGGTTGTCGGCCGCGCTGCCGTCGCCGCTTGCCGGTCATGACCGGAGCCGGGTGTTCCGACCGTCCCGGACTTCTAGAACATATATGGCCCATTAGATTGCGCTGGGGTCCGCACCGCGACCCGAAAGGGTCTTGTCCATTTCACTGCGGACCTGGAGGGCGGGGAGTATGGATAGTTCTACGCTTTGGGCCGTCTCGTAAGCGCTCCAGATCTGGTCGAGGTAAGTCCACCATTTCTGGTCCTTGGGGCGGAATGTGAACAGCATGCTGGCCGTGATGAGGACGGGCAGCGTGGCGGCGGCCGCGTCGGTGTCGAATGCCTCCGAAAGCGGGCGGAAGCCAAGTGCCGCGTCTGACAGGTAAGCATGGACATCTGCTCGGTCCAGTGGCAGTTCCGTCTCGCGTTCTTCCACGAGGCGGGCGATTTCCAGTATGTCGGCATCAGTTGGCCAGCGACCGCTCACGTCCACGGCGATGTAGGCCGCTACCGCCTGGCACACCCCGAGGACGCTCTTGTACCGGTCGCCGCCGACGGATTGAATCAAGCCGGCCAGCTCATCCAACTCGCCACGGATGGCGTGGCCCAGCATGTTCCTGGTCGGCTCTCCAACCCTCGGGTCGATGATCGGCATCGTCTTTCGCCTTTCTCCGTTCGCGCCAGACCGCAATCACGCCTGCGCCCACCGTCAGTGCCGAGGCCCCGATGCCGGCGTACTCCGGGGACAGGTCCTTCACGTGGTATGCCAACTCTGTCAGTGTGCCGCCCGCGGCGGCCGAGAGGACGTTGTTTACGGCGTCCGTCGGAAAACGCAGCCGCGGCTGGCGTTCCGCCCGCTCGCCACGCTCGGCCTCGCTGCCCCCGGCACGCTCGGCGATGCCCTTGCTGGCCTTGTCTTCCGCTGGCTGCTTAAGCTCACTGACCGCCACGGCGACCTGGCTGAATTCTGCCTCCAGGCGCGCGACGCGCTTGTCCTGCTCGGGTCGGGTCGAACGCAGCTCGGCAATGGTCTTGTCCTACGCTGCGATCTTCTTGTCCTGGAGCGCGGAGTGGAGGCGGGGCGAGATCCGCCGGGCTGTTCTGCTGAGTGCCTTTTGCTCAGCGGACTGGCCCGCCGGATCTCGCCACGAGACCGCGCCACCCCTGGATGAGGCGTCCAAGTACCGGGTGCCACGCAGCGCAGCAAACCGTTCTGGATACTCCTAATGCCGGGCATGCCGCACCTGGTGGGACGGCAGGGCCCCGCTGCCACCTGCCGAAGCAGAGGAACGCCGTACACGGCAGATCTAAAGTATGGGTACCGCAGATCTAAGTCCTGAGATCGGCAGATCTGAAGCAAGAGGGCCGCAGATCTAAAACGAATGCGATCCTTGAGGACAACGGCGGGCGTGTGATCGGCATCGAGGTAAAGTCCGCGCAATCCGTGAGATCAGAGGACTTGCTCGGCCTCCGGTACCTTAAGCGGCTCATCGCAGAAGAGGGTGTAGTCGGGGTCTGAAGCCGCCGGCGTCGAGCAGGCTGCGGGTGATGTAGTTGGTCAGGTTGCGGAAGCCGAGGGCGGTGCCGCGGAGGTGTTCGAGTCGGCCGTTGATGGCCTCGGTCGGGCCGTTGGACGTGCCGGGTCGGTCGAAGTAGGCCAGCACGTCAGCGGCGCGGGCCCGGCGGCGATCCGGGCGATCGGCATCCGGTCGGTGACGACACTCTTCAACGCCCGCAGCACTGCCTGCGTCGACAGTTTCGCCCTCGGCGCGGCGGCCGCGGTCGTGTCCTGGCGCCAGACCTGCCCGCAGCCCGGACAGCGGCAGCGGCGGATGCGGACGTGCAGGATCGTTGCCCGCCAGCCGAGCGGGACGTGCGCCAGCCGGCGCAGCACGCTGTCGCGCGGCACCCCCAGACAGCCGCAGGCACGGCACCAGTCATCAGGCCCGGCCACTCGGCAGGGCAACACGGCGTGGCCGGGATGCAGCTGCTGGCCGGCCACTTCCAAGCCGAGGTCATCCAGCCGGCAGAACGTCGTCAGGTCAGCAGGGCAGAAGGTAGCGTCGTCCGGTGGCGTCTGGCCGATCAGGCGCGGTCGTGGAGAGTGACCTGGTAGCCGTCGGGGTCGGCGAAGGTGAATGTCCGGCCGAAGGGGCCGTCGATCGGTGCGGAGACGATGGTGTGACCGCCGGCGACGAGATCATCGTGAATGGCCTGGACGTCTGTGGCGTGGAGCCAGATCGCGGCACCGATACCGGGCTGGGCAACGGATGCGAGATCGGTGCCGGGGACGACGTCGCGGAGTGCGAACGCGATCGGCTTCGTCTCGAAGACGACGGCGTGCGGAGGCCCGGCCTGCGAGCGGACGAGGCCGAGGTACTGCTCGTAGAACGCCTGCGAAGCGCCGAGGTCGCGCGTTTGGAGCGAGATGAAGTCGGGGCCGGTGACGGGCATGAGATGCTCCTTCTTTCGTGTCAGTTTTCTGACACACTCAATCTATGTCAGAATACTGACATGAGTCAAGACGGTGTCGGCGTCGACCTGCAGACGTCACTGGGCTACCTGCTGAAAGAGGCGTCGAGCGCGCTCCGCGCAGCCATGGAGGAGGTGCTGCGGCCGCTCGGGATGAGCGTGACGCACTACTCCTGCCTCGAGCTGCTGGCCCAGCGACCGGGCTTGTCGAACTCCGAACTCGCGCGAGGCGCGTTCGTGACACGGCAGACGATGAACGTACTGCTCCAGGCCCTGGAACGAGACGGCTACGTGACCAGGCCCGTGCAGGCACCCGTCGGGAAGGTCCTTCCCACGCGGCTCACGCCTCGCGGCCGACGGAGCCTCGAGAAGGCGACCGTAGCGGTCCGGTCCGTCGAGGTCAGAATGCTGGCCGGCATGACCGAGACCGAGCAGTCAGATGCGTTCCGGATCCTGCAGAGCATGATCCATTCCCTGCGCGATGGCAACGACGGTGCATAGCTCGCTCCCCGGCGCACGTCTCGTCGCGCCCGGATAGGAGTGCAGCCGAGCGTGAAAATCCGTGCAGGCGACCTCGAAACCCGACAGACCCCGACTACACCCTCTTCTGCGATGAGCCCCTTGAGCAGAAGCTCGGCTCCCGGATGCACGCCGGCGACGTCCTCTACTGCGGCGCTGACTCGCTGAGCTTTGGCGACGGACTGGGCTGCCTCCCTATCTCAGCATTGTGGACAACCGGGTAGGCGTTTGCGGGAATTGGCCAGATCGGTGAGAAGGATCGCTGGCCAGATCGGTGAGAAAGCTCGAAGAAGCCCAGTTCAGCGGCCTGCCGTTGGCCAAGTCTGATGAGAAACCTACAACCGGCGGGTATGACGGGCGGCGATGGCCCAGGAACGCGAGCCGCGTCCCGGTGCCCCGCCGAGTCCGGTACGGATCGGCGGGGTGCCAGGTGAGATCCTCCGGCTACAGCTCTTCCGGCCACTCGTCGGGGAGGCACCAGGTGACCTCGGCGGGGTGGCCGGGGTCGTAGATCTCCTGGGCGCCGGACGTGGTCCCGTCCCCGTGGAAGTGCTGCCACGCCGGCCCGCGGTCAAGGAAGATTCCGACCTGACCCGCGCACCGGCGGCATACCGGGATCGGCTCCTCGTCCTCGGGCTCTTCCTCTTCTGGGGCGCGCCGACGGTCTGAACGCCCGCGTCCATCGCGATCTCGAACATCAGCGGGTCGATCACGCTCAGGAACGCCAGGGCCGCCTCTGCCTGCTCGGCGGTGGCCCTGGCCAGCCGCTCCCCGCGCTTGCGAGCCGCCTCGTCCGGGTGTACGTGCGCGGGTGCCCCGGGCTGCGTAATGATGGGTGACATGGTCTCCCTCCAGATGTTCGCTGGCGGGGGTCTAGGGCCGTCGGCGGTGTTGGAGCACCTCGGCGGCCCGCCTGGGTTTCCAGGCTGATGAATATAGGATAAGGGAACTGGAGTTTGATGTCACTGGACAAAATGGACTTACCAGCGAGTATTTGTTCTTTTATTTTCATTGATCATGACATTGGCCCCCGAATGCGCTGCCGACCGCGAGCTCGCGGCAGTGCGGGATCTGGAGTCACCACGGACCGTTCGGGATGAGGATGTTGATCTTCATGCTGCGGACTGGCCCGTTCATTGGCACGCGGTGCCGCGATCGCGGCGGCAGTTGCCGCAGCGCGGGAACCGGGGGCCTGGCGGAGGGATGCACCAGCGCCAGGCGGCTTTACGACGAGATCCGCCAGCGCGGCTACCCCGGCACCCACAGCACCGTCCGCGAGGCCCGCCGCCCCCGCCGCCCAAAGGACCGCGACGTCACCCGCTGGCTGCTGAGCCACCCCGGGTCGCTGGAGGAAGACGAGGCGCTGAAGCTCAAGGGCGCCCGGGACCGCTGCCCGCACCTGGACGCGCTAGCCAGGCACGTCACCGCGTTCGCCGAGATCCTCACCGGCCTGTACGGCGACCGGCACGACGACTGGATCACCGCCGTCGAGGCCGACGACCAGCCCGACCTGCACTTATTCACCCGCGGTCTCAGGCGAGACTGCGACGCCGCCCGCAACGGGCTGACCCTGCAATGGAGCTCAGGAAAGGTCGAGGGCAACTTTAAGGTCCTCAAGCGGCAAATGTACGGCCACGCCGGATTCGACCTGCTACCGGGGCCTCCTCACCACCTGAGCAGAAGGACAGTCACGATCACGCCCGCCACGCTCCGCTGAGCCTGCGCGGATGACCTGGCGGAAAGCGTCCCGCCCACAGCCGTCACGGCGACACCCAAGAAACCGGCTGCCACAGTAACCAACGGACCCAGTCCCATTTGCCTCACCACTGCGCCGTTCACCGGGAACCTGAAGCAATCAGAACGTCGGCAGCCCCGCTAAAGAAAAGCCCCCCACCGAGCCCGGGCGGTTCACTCTTGTATCCGGCTGGGCATGACCCTGCGCTCGAACGCAGGCTCTGGCATCCTTCCATTGTGAACGCTGTGGGCAAATCCGCCAGTTCGTCCGACGCTGACGGCACGGACGTCGTTCGACAGGGTGCCTGAGCTGAAGAAGCTCTTGCTGAACCTAGACCAGGAGAGGGACCGCTGCCTGACGAACGCGGCTCGTTTGTCAAACTGGGCGACGTTCTGGACGCTTTCCCTCGTCATAGTAGGTGCCCTCGTCGCGGCTCAGGGCGCTTTTACCAAGGTCTGGGGAAATGGCAACTGGATTTCGATAGCCTTCGTCATCCTTGGTGTTTTCACATCCGCCGGAGCCGGCTTCCAGTCTGCCTTCAAGCCCGGGGTAAGGTCTCCGCAGTTTACGGAGACCGGCCTCGTATACGACCGGCTTGCGCGAGGCCTGCACCGAGACGCGGCGGCGCTTTACCGCAGCCACGATCTCAGTGCCCCCGATCAGGCGGCGGCCTTCATGAACGCCATGGACGGCCTGCTGAGCAAGGCAGATGAGCAACTGCAAGCAGCGCAGGATAAGGAACTAAGCATTTACGTGACTGGCCCGACCATGATGTGGCGCACTAGGAAGTCAGTCCGAGGGCACTGAGCCCCGGACTGGTCGCAACCGTGGCACATCGCCTGCTCGGACATCCCGCCAGCTGCTAGCCTCCACCAATCCCGCCTACTCGCAGGCCGACATCTTCTGCAGTCAGACAGACCACGACACCGGGTGGGTGTAGTGAAACGTCTGCCTGCTCAGGCCCAAGATCGCGACCCTGCCGTTCGAGACCGCGTATGCCGCGTCCGCGGGCGACGGCTCCGCAAAGTGGGGTACCTGCCGCCGGTGCGCCGGCAAGGGCGAGGTGCAGGGCTCCGGCGCGCGACGTGGCTGACCCTTACAGCGAGACCCCCGGCACGGAGATGACCCGGCCGGGGGCCTCGTGCTTGGCACACCCGTACCGATTTCGGCCGCAGGGACCTGCTCAACCAGTTGCGCAATCCGTGAGTGCGGTCACGGATTCGCTGCCTCATTTGCCGACGCCAAGGCCGGAGGAGCGCGGTCGCGGCTAGCGGTAGCCGGGCTGTGAGTGCATCTCGCTGAGTGCTTTCTTGACCGGGATCTTCGCCCAGTAGCCGCCCCCGAATGCGATGCACATCAGCACGTACCAGAAGCTCTCGGCCACGGTCATCTGGGCCAGGCCGAAGTCCTGGAGTGCCTTCTTGGCGGGGATCTTGGCGAAGTAGCCTACGCCGAACCCGATGCACATGAGGACGTACCAGAATCCCTCGGCGGTGGTGAGCACGAGTTGGCGACCGGTCCGGACTGCGGCCGGCTGCGGCTGCTGGTATGCAGGGTCGTACCGCGACTGCCGCTGCGGCTGCGGGTCGAAGCGCGGCTGCTGCTGAGGCTGTGGGTTGTAGCGCGGCTGCTCGTACCGTTGCGGCTGCTGCCGCCGGAACTCCGGGGGGACTGCCGGCGGTCTGTAGTCCTGTCGCCGGCGAGGCGGTGGCCCGTAAACTTCCGGCTGTGTCATGCCCTGGCCACCCTGCGTATCAGCATTTCACCCGACGAGTCGAAATTATTCACTATTAGTCCTTTATGTACCGATATGACGCCAAGCATGCTACAACCGGCGGGAATGCGTCACCCCCGCACTTCTCCGGGGTCATCCGCTCTCTGCGGTGCCCGCGAGGCAGTCCAGCGCCTACGCCTCAGCGCGCGGCGCGGCTGCCCCCATTACGGCGAGGCCCCGGCACGGAGATGCTGAGGCCGGGACGCGACCGGCGCCTGCTCGAGCGGATCGTTGCGGCGACGGCAGAGCGGGACGGCGTCGCCGGATCGAGGTGATCGCAGGCCTGGACCGGGTTCGTGCGACGGACCTTCCGCTTCTTGGGTGCTTCGCTGTACAGGCCCCGAAATCTCGACCACTTTTGCGGTCCACCCCGATGACCCACTTGTCCTGGTCGATCTGGCGGACGGTGAGCGCGATGGCCTCTCCCCAGCGCAGGCCGCTGTAGGCAGCGGTGTTCATCATGAGCGCGTCGCGCTCCCCACGGGTCGAGAGTCCATGTTGCCGATCCGCTAGCGGCACACAAAGTCTCAGTTATTCCTAGTGCTAAGAGGTGTACTCATTACCTGCTGGGAGAAGCATCCTCCCAGCCTTGCCTGAGGGAGGCCTCGGATGTCGTCGTCTTTCCTGCGGCGCCATTCCCCGCAGGTACCTGCGCATTCGATTTAGCCTGCGTGTTCTTGCTCCCGCCTGTCAGTGCGCCGATTGCAGTGATGGCGGGCACAAGGTCCGTAATGAGAGCTCCGACGGACTTTGACAGTACCTGGTCCAGGCTATCGGGAGAGTCGGATAGCGAGATCGCGAATCCCTCTGCCTGATCCGCGAGGCCGGTGGTATGTTGAAACTCCAGGCGTTTGTGGAGACCACGTTCGGCCCAGTCCCTCTCGCGTTGACGCCGACGCGGAACACGGGGCTTGAATAGACGACGATATTATTGGTATTAGTGATCAGTGCCGATGTGCCGCTGTGATATCCAGTGAACATGACGCCATTCGTCGTTATCGTCTCGCCGCTGATGGCTCCGGTCTGGGTGACGTACTGAGCGCGCCCATAGATGGTGTGGCCGCCGCCGCCGGATTGCCACCTCTTGTAGTCGACACCGTTGTACTCCACCGTGGGCAACTGCGGCCCGGGTAGGACAGGATCGTTGGGGCCTGGGGTGATCCAGCTGGTGTAGAGCGGGACATCCGGACCTTGAGGGATCGCCGCTATCTCGGCATCAGAGATAACGAGCACCGCGGCCCAGCTAAACCCATCGGCGTTGAAGACGTCAGGCGACGGAATCCAGTGCCGCTGTCCGTCCTGGATCAACCATACTTCAGGCTGGTCATTTGATTTGAGAAGAGCTCCGTCAGGATAGGCCATCACGCCCCCTTTATATCGATTTCTGGTGAGATGCACTTCGTAGTACTCACTTGAAGTAAACGGATCTCCTTAAGGGATCTACAGCATGCTGGACGCAGATGTCAATGGTTTATTGAGAGTTGTGCACTCGTGGTTTTCGTGATCTTGACTGTAATGGCTTAGATGGGCTGGACGTGCCTTCTGTAATCAAGCGCGCCAGGCAACCTTGATGTGACTGGTGTGCTGCTGCCGCACCTATCGGGCGCGGAAGTAGAGGGGATTCCGGGGTGGACAGTGCTCCGATCGCACCTAAAGTAGCCCTGCTGTTAAATCCCCGAAATTAAGAGCGAAATTCCCTGGTAAACTATTGCGTCTTCCGTGTTAGTCAAATAGTTTTTCTACTTAAAAGGGAAACAATTTCTCACAAGCTCTGCACAAGATGAGGAGAACCCCCATGTGCGCCCGGTGCCGGTTCCTGGAGACAGACCAAATGCGAGAACGAGGGCCAGCCGGACGACTTCTGCTGGACCTGCGGCGAGACCGGCGCGCAGATCACCGCGGAGGCCGAGGAGGCCCGCCTGTCGGACCTGAAATTCGCCCGTGAGACCGGCCAAAACACGGCCCTGCTCTAGTTCTCCCGGCTCGGCCGGAAGGCCCCGCGGTTCGAGCCCGCGGCGGGCACGCATCACAACCACCGACCAAGAACAGAAGGACCACCGCAGGCGGCAAGCGAGAAGCAGATCGGTTACGTCAAGAACCTGCTAGCGAAACGCCAGGAGCCCGCGCCCGGATACGCGGAATGGGTGCTCGCCTGATCCGGGCCCACGAGGACGGCGGCAAGCAGATTGCCCCTCAGCTCACCAGCACCGTGATCGACATGCTGCTGGCCCAGCCGTGGAAGCCGCGCGAGGACGAGCGGCCTGGCGGCTCCTGCCGCTACCGACCGACCAATTGAGAAACCGACACCTTCACCGACAGTTCGCGTGAGAAGCCGACACGTCAGCTGAGAACTGACGGGAGCCGCTCCCGCGAACACGGCAGCCCCGCATGGCCAGCAGCAACGCCGTTAGCCGACACTCACCCCGTCGTCAAGTCAGGCACCCGCATGCTCGTCCCCACAATCGCCCACATAACACCAACTTGCCAATCCCGTGGACCACGCGGGTTGTTGACAACTGTTGGTATATACCTAGGAACCGATACAGAACGACCAGTGCGGGTGATCCACTTCCGTTGGGCGTCAGGGGCCCGCCCGCACTGTCAAACGGCGCGCGTGGAAGGCTCTCCCGCCGACGGGAGAGCACTGGCTGGCCGATATTCGGAAGGAAAGAAACAATAACAATGCTGCATGACACCAAGATATTGATGACTGGCGCCACGGGAATGGTGGGACGGCCGATCGCGATGGAGCTGGCGCGAACGAATGAAGTGTGGGCGGTCGGGCGCTTCGGCGATCCGCAGGTTCGCGCGACCATGGAGGATGCCGGCGTGCACACCTTGCAGGCCGACCTGGCGGACACGGACCTGCCCGCGCTGCCCGATGTCGACTACGTACTCAATTTCGCGGTGTCGCGGACCAACGACTGGGGCGTCGACCTCGACGTGAACGTCGACGGCCTCGGGGCGCTGATGTACGCGTGCCGCACCGCCAAGGCCGTGCTGCACTGCTCGACGACCGCGGTCTACCAGCCAGACGGCCATCGCCGGTTCGCCGAAGGCGATCCGCTGGGCGACAACCACCGCGGCGGGGGTTCGATGTTCCAGACCTACAGCATCTCGAAGATCGCGGCCGAGGCCATGGCCCGCTCGTGTGCGCGCAGGCTGAAACTGCCGACCACCATCGCGCGGCTGAACGTTCCCTACGGCGATCGCAGTGGATGGCCTGTCTTCTTGCTGGAGGGGATGCTGGCGGGCCAGCCGATTTACGTGCATGAGGACAGCCCGAGCGAATATCAGCTCATCCACGCCGACGACATGGTGGCGATGATCCCCGCGTTGCTGGACGCCGCCCGGACGCCAGCCACGATCGTCAACTGGGCAGGCGACGAGGTCTCGAGCATCGAGGAGTGGTGCGCGTACCTGGCCAAGCTCACCGGCCTGGACCTTAGATTCGTGTCGACCGCTCACACCCTGAGCAGCGTGACGTGTGACCTCACTAGAATGCACGAGCTCGTCGGTCACACCCAGGTCAAGTGGCAGGACGGACTCGCGAGGATGGTCCAGGCCTGCCATCCCGAGCTGCTGAACGGATGATCGACACCGGGCCGGCATGGTGATGGTGTGGTTAACCCGTTCACCGGGCGGCGCGGAAGCCGGCACGGCGCCGACGTGCGGAAGGTCTTCGGCAGCAACGTCAGCCACGCGTCGCTGCCGTTCGAGGCAGTGGACTGGAGCCTGTTCGACCTCGTTGGTGTCGGCCACTACCGGGAGCCCCACATCAAGGACCGGTACACCGACATACTCCGGCCGCTGTTCGCCCACGGAAAGCCGGTCGTGGTGACCGAGTTCGGCATGCGCACCTACCGCGGCGCGGACGCCTCCGGCGCGCTCGGCTTCGGGATCATTGACAACCAGTCGGTGTTCCGGCACCAGCTGCCGTTAGTGGCAAGGGGGTTCGTCTGGTTTGGCGGCGGGGTCTGCGTCACGAGCGGGCCTGCGGGTCGGCTGCCCGCACCGGCACGGCGGCCGGTACCGCCGGCCTGCCCGCGCGTGCCGGGCGCGGCCCGCACCGCAACGCCTTGACAGCCACGCAAACCAGCCAACTTAGCGGCCTTGCCGTTAGTGGGCAAGCTCGTCCGGCCCCGGCTGAAGGAAGGTGACTGGCAGCGGCTGCCCGCCGCAGCAGGGCATGCTGCACCCCGATGATGGTGACCGCCCCCAGGATCTCGCCCCGGGCGATCATCTCCGGCGTCTCGTCAACCGGCACCGCAGAGCGGGTCGTTGAGGCCACGGCGAGACGACCGCCCAGCGCTTGCCGCCTGTCCCGGCCAACGCGGAACTTGCTGCTGCTGTTCACTCCGGCCGACGTGCACTCGATCCCGGCGACGAGTGGTCCAGTTCCTCGGCGAATCTAGCTATTGACCATAAGTTTTAAGCTATGTAGCATAGCCATATGGCGACGGACCAGAGCCTAGCCGCGATGACCAGCTATCTCGCCCGGCCCCAAAGGGACGAGCCGCCTACGGACCCCAAACCGGAAGGACCAGGCACAATGGCTACGAACTCACCGAGCATCGAGGTACGGGAGCTGACCAAGGCCTACGGCAAGACCGTCGCCGTGGATCACCTCAGCTTTGACGTCCATCCCGGCCGGGTCACCGGGTTCCTCGGCCCGAACGGTGCCGGCAAATCCACGACGCTGCGCATGATTCTCGGCCTGGACAATCCCACGGCAGGATCGGCGCTGGTCAACGGGCGGCCGTTCGCGGACCACCGCCGGCCCCTTTTCGAGGTCGGCGCCCTCCTGGATCCCAAGGCCTTCCATCCCGGCCGCAGCGCCGCCAATCATCTGCGCTGCCTGGCCCTGGCCAACGGGATCGACCAGCGCCGCGTCGACCGGGTGCTGGACATGGTCGGCCTCACCACCGTGGCCGCCAAGCGGGCCGGCGGGTTCTCACTCGGAATGGGACAACGTCTCGGGCTCGCCTCCGCCCTTCTCGGCGATCCCGCCATCTTGATCCTTGACGAGCCCATCAACGGGCTCGACCCCGAGGGGATCTTGTGGATCCGCACCTTGCTGCGCTCCCTGGCCGCCGAAGGCCGTACCGTGCTGGTGTCATCGCACCTGATGAGCGAGATGGCCCTCACCGCCGAGCACCTCGTCGTCATCGGCCAGGGCCGCCTCCTCGCCGACGACAGCGTCGAAGCCGTCGTCGCCTCCAGCGGCCACAACACCGCCCGCGTCCGCTCCCCCCAGGCCGGACACCTGGCCGCCCTCCTGACCGCCCGCGGCGCCGTCCCCACCGTCACCGCCGCAGGCGAGCTGATCGTCACCGGCATCTCCACCGACAGCATCGGCGACCTCGCCGCCGCCAACGCCATCACCATCCACGAACTGTCCCTCCAGCGGGCATCGCTCGAAGACGCCTTCATGGACCTCACCCACGACAGCGTCCAGTACCGCACCGGCACCCACGCCACCGCCACTCTAGAAAGCGCAGCCTGATCATGACCGCCACCATCGTCTCCCCCGCCCCCGTAGCCCCCGCCGCCCTGACCGCTCCGACCCGCCAGCCGCCCGTCCTGCCGAACCTGCTGCGCTCGGAGTGGGCCAAGGTCCGCAGCGTCCGCTCCACTTACTGGAGTCTGGCTGCCGCCGTCGCCGCCATGATCGGCTACGGAGCCATCAACAGCGCCCCCCATGCCGGCGCCGGTCACGGAACCTCCGACCCCATCTTGACCAGCCTGTCGGGGGTGCTGCTCGCCCAGCTCGCCATCGGCATCCTCGGTGTCCTGGTGATCACCACCGAGTACTCGACCGGGATGATCCGCTCCACCTTCGCCGCCGCCCCGCAGCGGCACCTGGTCATCATCGCCAAGGCCGGCGTCGTCGGTGCGGCCGCCTTCGCCGTCGGCACCGTGGCCAGCTTGATCGCCTTCTTGGACGGCCAGGCCATCATGGGCGCCAACGGAGTCAGCCTCACCTCACCAGGCGCGCTGCGCTCGGTCATCGGGATCGGCCTTTACCTCGGCCTCCTCGGCGTCTTCGCCGTCGCCCTTGGCACCATCATCCGCCGCAGCACCGGCGCCATCGCCGCCCTGGTCGGACTGATCCTCATCCTGCCCGCACTTCTGCTGACGCTCCCCGCCTCGCTCCAGGACACAATCGTCAAGTTCCTGCCAGGCAACGCCGGGCAAGCCATCTTCACCACAGGCCAAGACACCTCCGTCCTGTCCCCCTGGGCCGGCCTGGCAGTCTTTGCCCTCTACGCCGCCGCCGCCCTCGCCCTCGCCCTGGTCCTCCTCCGCCGCCGCGACGCCTGACACCAGCGACCCCCAACAAGAGATACAGCGATGCAAAACCTGCCAATAGCGCCGCCGCCGACGCGGCGGCGCTTTGGGGACCTACAAAGCACCTGCCGATTCCTCGTCCCCGCCCTTCGCGACGCCGGCTACCGGGCGCGTCTCAGCGACATCAACGCCCCCGCCATAGCCCGCCTCGCCGATAAGGTGAGCAACCGTGCCTAGAGCCGGCCTCACCGAGGCCCGAGTGATCGACGAGGCCGCGCAGATGGCCGACGAGATCGGCCTGTCCCGCCTGACCCTCGCCGCCCTGGCCGACCGCCTCGGCGTGCGCTATCCGTCGCTGTACAAGCACGTCGACGGGATGGACGGCCTGCAACGCGGCATCGCGATACGAGCCAAGAACGAACTGGCGGCAATCCTCGCCCGGGCCACCGTCGGCCGGGCGCGCGGCGACGCCATCGTCTCCCTCTCCGACGCCTACCGCAACTGGGCACTCAAGCACCCGGGCCGCTACGCCGCCGCACAGCGGGTTCCTGTCCCCGGTGACACCGAGGAGGAAGCCGCCGACTGGGCCTCGGTAGAGATCATCGGTGACGTCCTGGCCGGCTACGACCTGCGAGGCGACGACGCCATCGACGCGACCCGCGGGCTGCGCGCCACCCTGCACGGCTGGGTGACCCTGGAAGCCACATTCGTTCATCCCGCCAACATCGACCGGAGCTTCGACCGCCTGGTCCAGGGCTTCGCCACCGCGCTGGCCAACTGGGCCGACCAACCCGCCCGAACAGATCCAGGCAGCTGACATGAGATCCACAAACCCGCATCGGCCACGAAGGAGTGCCCGCTACATACTCGTACTCCGATACGAATTACATCCTCGCGCAGATGATCATCGAGCGCGCGGCACACGACACCTATGCGGACCAGCTGACGAAACGGATCATCATTAGTGGTTCCTGCGACTCGGCCGGATCCGGCCTGCCCGCCTACCCGTCCGGGTCGCCTCATTTCCGGGGACCTTCCTGACCGCCGGGCGCGGCGCGCGCGACGGTGGCTGCCGCCGAAGCCCAGGCACCCGGTACAGGCCACCGCGCAGCAGCAGCGGACGAAGCGCCTGGGCCTGCCTCAATGATCCGGTGTGCCTGATGTCGCCACCTGGCCGCGTTCCAAGCCGGGAAGTGCAGTAAGCCTGCGGATACCCCGCCACCACGTCCAGACGCAGACTCAGACTCAGACCGTGCGAGGTTACCCGGCACCGGACCAGCGCTGCGTCCTGGGGCGTCTGAGGACGTGCCGGGCGAAGGGCCGACCCAGGAACCATCAACGCGCAGACCGGTCAGCGCTGGCGACCGCCTTGGAGCCGGACAACTTGGCGTCCACACGGGCGCCGGGTACATCATTAGGAGACCTCAGTGAACATCACCCGAATCGGGCAGCCAAGCAGGCTCGGGCAGCCCTGGGTCCAGGAGATCGTCCCGGGAGTCTTCCGGATCGGTACAACGTTCCTGGGTTGCTACGCGGTTGAAGACTCGGGCGCCCATACATTCATCGACGTGGGGCTGCCCGGCTACTGGCCGCAGATGACCCGGTTCCTCGCCGCGCGGAACGCTCCGCTGTCATCCGTCAAGGCCGTCGTGCTCACCCACTACCACCCCGACCATATGGGTAATGCCGAACGGCTCCGGACGCAGGCGGGCGCGGCGGTGCTCGTGCACCACGATGACCGGGCGGCGGCCATGCGCAAGGGCAGGCCGGCCTTGTACCCGCTGTGGAAGCCGCCGGTGCTGCACCTGGTGGGGCACTTCCTGCGCAATGGCGTGGCCCGGACGGCGCCCGTGGCCGAGGCGTCGGGTTTCGCCGACGAAGAAGTCCTGGACGTGCCAGGCCGTCCCCGAGTCATCCACACGCCCGGCCACACCGCCGGAAACGCGGCCCTGAGCCTGGCCGACCATGAAGTCCTGGTCGTGGGCGACACGCTGGCGACGCTCAGCCTTTCCCACGGCGAGTCCGGGCCGCAACTGCTCCCCCGGTTCATGAACGAGGATCACGAACGGGCCCTGGCCTCGCTGGAAAAGATCGAGCCGGTCGAGGCTCGCTGGGTCCTGCCTGGTCACGGTCTTCCTTGGGAGGGAAGCCCGCAGCAGGCCGTCAAGCTGGCCCGGCAGATCGCGGCCCGGACAAGTTGAAAGGCCTGCCCGGCTCACTGGCGAAAGAACTTGATCAACCCGGCCACCACATGGACCGACATGCACTCCGCGCCATCGTGAATGGCGCCGCCCAAGGAAATCGGGTGTGGCTGCTGCCCGCTGACCCGGTTACTCCATGATCTTCGAGGTCGATTTTCAGCCGGGTGTCGGGGGTCTTGGCCAGGTGTTAGCCGTTCTCTCGGGGTCGCCAGAGTGTTGCGTGATGTTGCACTAGATGGCCTTACGCGGTCCCGGCGACGCCGATCAGGTTGCCCTCGGGGTCGGTGAAGTGGCCGACCACCAGGCCTGTCGGTGCCCGTTCGGGGCCCATCTGGCGTTTGCCGCCCAGGCGCTCGGCCTCGGCCAGGGCGGCCTCGACGTTGGGCACGCCGACGTAGAAGATGACGTGGCCCGGGTAGCGGGCACCTCCGCCGATGCCGCCCGGGATGCCTGTCCCGTCGGGGGTCGTGATGCGGTCAACGAAGCCGTAGTCCGTCGGCTCAGACACCGCTTCGGCGACCGGGGAACTGGTGTCGAACTCCCAGCCGAACAGCTCACCGAAGTAGTTCCGGAGCTTGTCCGGGTTCTTGCCGATGATCTCGAAGTGCACAACCGGGTGTGCCACGAGTATTCCTCTCCGTAGTCTGGCATTGCTGCCCATGGTTCTCTGTGATGACCGCAACAGCGCGGGGAATTCATCGGTGGCGAGCTGCGCCATAACCGGCTTTCCTGGGTTTCTTGGAGGCCGTGACTTCCGGGAAACGATCTGGGCGGTGGTTGCCGCTTCTGGCCGGCGGGTACAGGCCGTCTGGGATGGTTCGCAGTTCATCTGGCGGCGTTCGATAGCGGATGTACGCGGGCTGGTTCCCGTCACCTTCGCCCTAGCGGTCGTGCGGGCGCCGCGGCATCCGGGGGGCCGGGCTGTGGCGGCGAGCCGCGGGGGCGGCCAGAGTTCAACGGGGGGTACTCGTGCGTGTCATGGCAAGAATCAGCATGCCGGTTGAGTCAGGGAACCAGGCGATCAAGGACGGCACCCTGGGCGCGCTCATCCAGCACGCCGCTGAGCGCTGGAAGCCGGAGGCGATGTACTTTACGACCTTCGACGGGCAGCGGACCGCGTTCATGGTGTTTGACCTGCCGGAGGCGTCCGGCATACCGCCGTTCGCGGAGCCGTTCTTCAGGGAGCTGAACGCCAGCGTGGAGCTAGCCCCGGTGATGAACGGCGACGACCTGCAGAAGGGACTGTCCCAGCTCGGCTGAGTGGCGGCCTGGCTCGATCTGGGCGCCGGCTGCAGCTACCGTGTCAGGCTTTCCGGAAGCCGCCGCAGGTCGATGAGGAAGCCCGCGGTGCGGACGTACTTCACTCCGGCAGGTGGAGGTCGGCCAGCAGCGCGTCCATCGAGTCGTAGGCCTTGCCCTCGGGGACGTCGGCGCCAGGCCGCGACAGGTACCTGGCCTCGTGCACGGCCCAGTACAGCTCGGCCTCGCGCTGTTCCAATGCCTTCAGGGCACGGTACTCCTCCAGGGGCACCACGACGGCCTCGACCTGGCCTGTGCGAGTGATCACCTGATGGTCTCCAACGTCAGCGTTAAAGTTCAGGGGATTCTCGGTCATGTGACTACGTTACGCGGGTGCCCGGGACCTCACAGGCGCGCCGGCCAGCACGATACGACGACTCCGGCAGGCACAGGAGCAGCCTGGCGGAACGGCGTTCAGCGTGCGCTCCACCTCGGCATCCGGCTGCCGTCGCGCCGGTTGTCGGCGACAGTCCTCCAGCACTACCGGGAGATCACCACCCCGGTGATCAGCATGATGGAAGTGCACGCCCACGACTCCCGGAACCCGCGCCGCTTCATGATCCTCGACGGCGCGCCGACACGGCGAGAATCCTCATGACACAGGGCGCTTACTCAACCTGACGGGAAGGCAGGGCAGCCCTCGGGATCGCCAAGGCCTGCGAGGCAGCGCGTTCGACCGCGACATCACGGTCGCTGCCAGGGTCTTCGCACCGAGCGGCGACAACGCCAGCCGAGGGGGCAAGGCCGACCGGCCGTTGAAGGCCACGGCCGTAAACGCCGTGGCCAGCTTTAAGAGGGTTAGGGCAAGCCGGTGAGCGGTACGCGTGAAACGAGTTCCCACGCATAGGAGCGTTGACGGCGTTCCAGGAGGACAAGCTCTGCTTCTTCGACGGCGGCTTCGGCGCTCGGCCCCGATGCGTTGACTTTGCCCAGCCGATCACCTTCGGGGTCCCGCGGGCGTTGCTCGATGACGCGGTGACGGCCGCAGGTCGGCCGCCCAGACGACGCTCCGGCCCCGGCCGGAGCCCTGTCGGTGTCCGGTTCAGGCGAAGCGGGGAAAGAAGGGTAGGGCGTTGACTCGTTCGACGCCGCCCAGGTCGGTGTCGCTGAACCCCTCGAAAGCAAGGAGGTTGGCGATGTTGTGGTCGACGGTCGGCTCGGGCGCCGCCGGCCAGTCAGTCCCGAAGAGAATGTGGTCCGGGCCGGTGACCTGCAGGGTCGGGAGCAGGGAGTGGGCGCCGCCAGCGAGCGCGGTTTCGTAGTACAGACCGTGGAGCACCTCCCGGACGTGAGTGGGGCCCACCTCGGCATCGTCGGGGCCGCGGCCCATCTCGGTGTGCTCCGCGATCCGCCACCCCAGCGTGGGCAGCGGCCCGCCGCAGTGCGCCACGATCAGCCGCAGACCCGGATACCGCTGGAAGACGCCGCTGTAGATACCGTTCGTGATATTGCGCGCGGTGTCGAAGGTGAACTCCACCACCGAGCTCGGCCGGCCGAAGCCGAGCGTCTCGATGCACGGGCTCTCGGCCGGGTGGACAAACACCGGGACGGACCGGCGGGCGAACTCGGCCAGGATCGGCTCCCAGAACGGCTGCCCGAAATAGTGACCTAGCGCGTTAGAGGTCACCACGACCCCGTCCAGGCCGAGCTCGTCCAGCGCGTAAGCCAGCTCAGCGAGGGCCTCGCCGGCATCGACGAGGGGGAGGCTGGCGAAGGCGCCGAAGCGGTCCGGGTGGGCCTTGATCAGGCCGGCGTACTCCTGGTTGATCTGCCGGGCGAAACGGGCCGGGAACCCCGGATCATCCGCCGGTGCCGGCACGTCGACCGGCATGGACAGGATCTGGGCCGCGATGTCATGGCGGTCCATGAACGCCAGCGCTTCGGCCTCGCTCCACCGGCCGACGCGGTACCCGCCCCGAAGGGTGTAGCCGACCCTCGCCAGCCAACGGTCCACGGAACCGCCGAAGTAATGGGTGTGCACGTCGATCCTGCCCGGCATCATGATCTCCCCTGCGCTAAGATAAGCTACAAAGTTGTTTCTTATCTGTAGAGTACCAGCCGTCGCCTTCTACCTGGCAAAGGACGGACGCCGACCGCCGTCACCGGCCCGCCGAACGCCGGAGGATCAGGAGTTGCCGCTACCGTGAGCCCGTCCCAGCAACCGCCGGCCGCCACCCGCCGCCGGGGCACGGCGCTCAACCAGGCGATCTACGAGGCGACGCTCGCCGAGCTGGCCGACACCAGCTTCGAAGAACTCTCCTTCGACAAGATCGCCATCCGGGCCGGCACCGGCAAGACCTCCCTCTACCGACGGTGGTCCACCCCGGCCCAGCTCGTCCTCGCCGCCCTGACCGACCCCGACGCCGGCCTGAGCCCCGCCGCGGCACCCCAGACTGGCAGCCTCCGTTCCGACCTCATCGCGCTGCTCGACGAGTTCGCCGCCGTCCTCGACCAGCCCCGCGGCCGGGCACTGCGCCCCCTGCTCACCCAGCGGCCCCGCCACCCCGAGCTCTACACCGAGGTCCACCGCGCCATCGTGGAACCACGCACCGCCGTGCTCCTGGCCATACTCGAAGACAGTGCCCGGACCGGAGACATCAGACCGGAAGCGGCCACCCCCAGGATCGCCGCACTCGGACCCCACCTCATCGTCGCCGAGCACATGGAATCCGGAACCGTCGACCACACTGAAGTCACCGCCATCGTCGACGAGATACTCCTCCCCCTCATCCAGCCACCGTGACCACCGCAGCAGCGGATCCGCGAGCGGCTTGCGTGCCACCTGGGCGAGCGCCGCCTCCGGTGTGCGCTTCCGTGCCAGAATAGATCGATGAACGTCGATATGACCGTCCGCTTACAAGGTCGTTTCACGTGCCCGGGTCAACTGCCGCTTCCCTGGTGAGAGCCGACCTCTTCGCCGCCTGGCTACCCGTCGATGTCCCTGGTTTCCGCCCCGTTCTGGCACACGGCTGGCACGACCGGGACAGCCAGCTCGGCGCGGTCCTGCTCCCGGTCCAACGGTGCGGGGCACGTGGGTTGCTGTATCTCACCGTTGTGCGGGACGATCGGCGCGAGCAGGGCGCCGTCAACCGGGAGGATGCCGTCGTGGCCAGTCAAGATGAATCGCACTATGCGAGAGCAAAGTACTTGGTCGGACAAAAAAACAAGCGAATAGGTCATCGCCTTCCTGGAGATCAGCTGCGCGATGCAACTGACCAGGAAATCGCCCAGGCGCAGGTACACGCAACGTTGGCTCTAGTGGATGTCATGAGGGAGTTGCTCTCTGAACTCGTTGCCGGGCGTCAACGCGAGACAGGCAGTCAGGTGTAGTTGTCAAGATCGGCCGTGATCGCTTCCGTGTCAGGGATGCCAGGCTAAGCCCTGACGTTGAGCAAGCTCCCGCTGTCCTGCGTTTGGCTGTCCGCGAGTGTCCGCCGAAGTCTCCTGCTGACGCTGGTCATTGTTACGCAGTTGGTTACTCGGCTGCTGCCTGCACATGACCAACTCGGCCACTTCTCTCCCGTACCCGATAGGCGCGAAATCCAGGCGGCGGACGGGTTCTGTCAAGTCGCATTTTCCTTGACAGGTTCCGGGAGCTGCCCACAATCACGCGTCGGGTAAGGGGGAGACCCCGCTACTTCCTCGGTGCTCGTCGCTCTGGTGGTCGAGCACTCCGCCGCGCGGGGATCGCTCTTACTGGCTGCGCGTCGTTGCCGGACGCTCGCCACGGGTGACGGGATCCGGGCGCGCTGAGCGGGCGGCGCCCGGCCTGACCGCGTAGCCGGTCAGGCGGAGGCGGGCGAGGCCACAGCGCCGCCACCCGCGCAGAGCAGTGCCCGACAATCACTGTCGCAACCGTGGGCTAATGGCGTCTCACTACAACGCACTACTGCGCACTACTTGTAACTTTGCGTCCCCGTCACAGCGCCGATTGGCGCTCGGCGCGCCGAAGGTGCGCCCTTGAACCTGTACGGAAGTTGTCACAGCGAGACAGGCAAGGGGGGCAAGGGGGCAAGGGGCAGGGCCGGTCGTGCTAATACCGGATCAGGTTGGTGGTCGGGTCGTCGACCGCGAGGTGGATGTGCGCGGTCGTGTGGTGCGCACCGTGCCCGTAAGGCGGGTAGCTGCCGTTGGTGGTGCCATACCACGACTGCGTGAGCGTGATGCTGATCTTGGTGTACTTGTAGTTGCTGCCAGTAAGCAGGATGATGACCGGGCCGTTCCGGTAGCTGCCCATCCGGCCCCAGGTGTACTTGCCGGTACCACTGACCTGGTTCTTGCCGACCTTGGTCCAATTCACCGCGTACACGCCGCCGTCACCCAGAGGCAGGTAGCCGAACCTGCCGGTCATCGGGTCGGCGTCCTGGAGCTTGTAGTTCGTAATCGTGTCGTTCTCGTTCCGCTCGACCACAACCGCTTTGGACGGCGTGCCCTTCGGGACCGTGGCGGCTTGCGACACGCCAGCTCCGATCCCCAGCAGGGCAACGCTGACTGCGACGGCGCTTGCAAACTTGCGCACAGATCCCCCGATCGTGGCTTAGAGCCATCTATCACGCTTAGTGAGCAAGGTGGTACCCTAAGCGATGACACGGGAAACGGAACGCCGAGTCCGCGATGCGCCGTACGGTGCTTGGGTACGAGATGCTCAGAGTGGCTCCTGAAAAAGCACATCGCGCCCTACATCGGCGGGGTGCCATGCCTATCCGGTCGGCTAGATCGAAGACCTGATTGACGGCCAGGACGCGGTGCGCCACACGGGCAGAAGCGAAGCGGGCGCTGTGGAAAATGGCTACTGACCAGAGTTCAGATCAGCGTGTTCGGCGCGCCTGAAAGCGACAGCCGCGAACACTGCGGCGGCGCCGCATCAGGCGGTTAACTCGCGCTTACGGGGCGGGTGGTTGAACTCGCTGTGACGGAGTTCCGCCGCAGCCGGGTTACGGGTTGTCGGTCATGATGCGGTCGTAGGTGCGCCGGGCGCGGGCGCTGCGGACGCTGGCACCGTAGCGGGCGAGCATCGGCGGGGAAGACCAGCCGTTGAGTTCCATCAGGTCACCTTCCGGCCCGCCGCGCTCAAGCCAGTGTGACTGAAGTGTGCCGGAACCGGTGCGGGTAGACAGCCACCCCGGCCCTTTCTCCCACGCGGACCACGGCCTGGTAGATACCGTCCGGGGTCAGTGGACCGCGCCCGCCGCGGTAGCGCACCCCGGGGAGCGGGCGGCTCACAGGCCGCCAGAGCTGTCGCTACGGCGGTTCACGGCCGTGTCGCACGAGGCATCGGCTGTCGATCGACCGTAGGTCGACAGTTCGGTCGATTCGCCAGGAGCACGGCGGTGCGGCGTTCAGGACCGGTAGCGATGAAGTCGCGGACCATGAGCCCTGAGACGGCCCGGTACGTCTCATTGACCTGGCGGCCGACACTGGCAGCTCGCCAGTGACCCGCTTCCGATCTCCTCGAGGAGATCCGGGTCCTCTACCGCACCCGGGACATGATCAGCTTGACCGTGGGATGCGCGTCTGACCGCAGTAGCCTCAGCGCGTCCTCCGGGCCGAGCCCCCAGTTCAGGGGACGGCACACCAGGCGGACAGCCGGGTCAGAACGCACTTCATGACCTCGAGGCCGGGCGGGGAACAGGCTCAGGGCCGCGTGCGCCGCAGGGTCTCGGAGGGTGACTCCCCGAATTCCATCCGGTAGGCCCGAGAGAAGCGGCCCGCGTGGGCGAAGCCCCAGTTCATCGCAATCTGCCCAACCGTTCCGTCGCTAGCCAGCAGTTCGGCGTGCGCGCGGTGCAAGCGCACTCTCCTGAGGTAGCTGCTGGGAGACACATCGGTTTGCTTTCTGAAACCGATCTCGAGTGCCCGCAGGCTGATCCCGAGCTCGCGTGCGACTTCCATAACCGTGAGATCCGCAGTCTCCTCGGCGTTGATGATGTCGATGGCGCGACGCACCGCAGGGTTCGAGACCTGCGGCGTCGGATCGTGGATCGCGCTGGAGTAGTTGTGCTCCAGACCAAGCAGCACCCCGCACCTGGCCGAGGTGGACCGGATGCGCTCGGACCTGACGCTGGCCCGGATCGAGCGGAGGGCATGTCCTCCATGAAGAGCACGGTCACCATTCACGCCGTGTTCACCAGGAGCTAGGCCGAAGAGAAGGGATTAACATGGGCTCGGTCTTCGTCACGGGCGGTTCGGGGTTCGTTGGGAGCCGGTTGATCACGCGCTTGATCGCGGACGGGCACACCGTCCGCGCGCTGGCGCGCAGTGACGCTGCGGCCGGCAAGGTCGGGGGCCTCGGTGCTGTCCCCGTGCGGGCGGACCTGGCGGACGTGGCCGGCCTGCGCGCCGCCGCAGCGGGCAGCGAGCTGGCCTTCCATGCCGCCGCCCGCACCACCCGCGGCGGCACCCGCGGGCAGTTCTGGGCCGACAACGTTGACGGGACCGCCAACGTTGTGCGCGCGGTGCGCGAGGCCGGGGTGAGGCGACTGGTCCATGTTGGCACCGAGGCAGCCCTCATGGACGGCCAGCCACTGGTGAATGTGGACGAGTCGGCCCAGCTGCGGCCGGACTCGTGCGCCAGCTACCCGGCGTCCAAGGCAGCCGCTGAACAGGTTGTGATCGAAGCCAACGGCAGCCTGGAGACCGTCGTGCTGCGTCCGCGTTTTGTCTGGGGCGCGGGAGACACAACCCTGCTGCCCGAACTGGTCAACATGGTCAACAGCGGCCGCTTCGCATGGGTCAATGGCGGCCGGCACCTCACCGACATCACCCACGTCGACAACGTCGTGGAAGGGCTGATGCTCGCGGCCGGCCGCGGCCGCCCCGGCCAGCCGTACTTCGTGACCGACGGGGCGCCCGTCGTCTTCCGCGACTTCCTCACCGATCTGCTGGCGACCCAGGGCGTCTCCGCGCCGAATCGGTCCGTGCCTTACGGCGTGGCTGAGATGGTCGCCGTAGCCGGCGAAACACTCTGGCGCAGCCTGGGACTCAAGGGTGCGCCGCCGCTGGACTACATGAGCGTGTGGGTGTCCGGCCGCGAGTGCACCATCGACATCACTAAGGCACGCACGGAACTCGGCTACCAGCCCGTTAAGACCCGGCAGCAAGGGCTGGCCGAATTGCACTGACGCTCGGCGGGTAGTCAGCGTCGCGACCGCTGGATCCCCAGTCAGGGCCGGCGCCGTGTCGGCCCCGGTGGTGCGGGTCCTGAGGTCTGCTCACACCAGTCCCTGGCCGCCGTCGACGGTGATGACCTGGCCGTTGATGTAGTTGTTGGACATCAGGAACACGGCAGTGGCGCCGGCTTCCTCGGGTGTGGCGAAGCGGCCGAGCAGCAGGCCCGCCCCGGCTTCGGCCGCGGCCTCGTCGGTGCTTATCCCGGCGGCGCCGCGCATGAGGGGGGTGTCGATGCTGCCGTAGCGGACGGTGTTCACCCGCAGGCGGCGGGCTGCGAGTTCCACCGCGAGCGCGCCGGTGAGTGCCTCGACCGCGCCGAGGGCCGCTATCACGGCGGCCGCCCCGGGGACCGGCCTGACCGCGTAGATGCCCGAGGTCAGGGTGATCGAGCCGCCGGCGGGCAGCCGGGGAGCGGCGAGGCGGACGGCGGCGAGGGCGCCCCAGACCCGGCCGTGGAGGGTGGAGCGCACGGTCTCGGGCGAGAGCATGTCCACGGGCCCGGCCCCGGCCAGCCCGCCGGCCGTGACCAGCACGTGGTCGATGGAGCCGGCCCGGTCGAGAATCCGGGCGAGCGCCTGTTCGTCGCCGCCGTCGGCCGGGGCCGCGATGACCTCGGGCCCGTCTTGCTCCCGGATCCGGTCCACGGCCGCGTTCAGCCGGGCCTGGTCGCGTCCGGCTAGCACCACCCGCGCGCCGATGCCGTGCAGCAGGGACCCGGCTGCGAGGCCGATGCCCGAGCTGCCGCCGATGATGACGGCGGTGGATCCCGCGAGCCCGGCGGGCAGCGGCGAGCGAACCGGAACTGGGGCGGTGCTGAGCGTGGTCATGGCGGATCCCCTCAAATAAACCATCTGTTTGGTTTAAAATAGACGGACTGGCCGCGAATATCAACCGGATGGTTTAATTCAGTCATGGCCTACGACGCGGAGGGCACCCGCCAGCGCATCTTCGCCGCAGCGAGCGCCGAGTTCGCCGCGCACGGGCTCGCCGGAGCCAGGATCGACCGGATCGCCGCCGCGGCCCGGGCTAACAAGCAGGCGATTTACCTGTACTTCGGCTCCAAGGACAAGCTGTTCGGCGCGGTGGTCAAGGCCAAGGTCGATGAGGTCTGCCACTCCGGCACCCTCGACCCCCACGCAATCGGCGAATCGGTCGGGGAGCTCTTCGACTGGTACCAGGAGCACCCCGAGCTGATCAGGCTGCTGCTCTGGGAGGCACTGGAGACCGGAGACGGCCCGGTCCAGGGTGAGCAGGACCGGCGCGAGGCCTACCGCGGGAACGTGCGTGACCTGGTCGAGGCCGGCGTGGGCGCCGGGCGCGAGGCGCCGGAGCGCACCCGCGAGGCCCAGGACTGGCTGTTCACCCTTATCGGCCTGGTTGCCTGGAACTTCGCCGTCCCGCAGCTGCGCCGCCTGATCCTGGATGAGGATGACGAGCGCGCCGCGCTGGCGCGCCGCCGCGCCGCCGCGATCGAAGCCGTGCGCACGCTGGCGCGGCACCGTCAGGATGCGCCTGCCTAGCTTGCGGGGGGCCGGTGATAAGCCAGGCGCGCGTGCTAAGTCCTGGCGTGCCCGAAGTACATGAGTTCCCAGATCGCTTTGTCCTGGAATTGCTCGGTCATCACGCCGTCGCGCCAGCGCTCGACCCGCATGTCGCCGGTGAACCGCAGGTAGGCGCCGTCGAACCTGGCTAGCCTGGCGAGGACTCGCTTGGGACCGTGCACGTCGTTGATCATCTGGTTCCTGGTGAGGTCCTGGCGCCGGGTGAAGGTAATCACGTAACGCTCGCCGTCGGCCTCGTAGCTGTAGCGGCTGATGCCCGCGACGGGCTTGCGGGTGACTTCGTCGGTGTAGGTGCCCTCGGTCTCGAATCGGACGAGGCGGGAGTCGTCGGCGATGATCGCGCCGTCCCTGGCCAGCATGAGGATGGGCAGCGGCGCGTAGTTGTACTTCTCGTGCGAGGTGATCATGGAAGCGATCACCGAGTACGGGCCGGCCTCCCCCCGTGCCCAGTACCAGTCGTGCACGAGTTGCGGGAGCGGGGCGTTGCCCCAGTTGTGATCGTGGTAGCCGACTCCGGTGCTGCTATGGGTCTCCCCGCCGATCCGGTAGGTCGCCTCGACCTTGCCCTGGGGCACCGACGGCAGCCACGCGAACTCCTTGTCGCGGTCCGGGCCGAAAAGCATGAACCCGGTCTCGGGCCGCCACGGCGGGACAACGCCGGTCAGGGTGACGTCAACACTGATCTCCTCGGCAGTCGCGGTGATCCGGTAGGTGTGCAGATCGCCGGTGAACTGGTTGCCGGCGATCCGCACGTCGGCGTGATCGGTGGCCGCCGACCAGGCGGCGGGGGGAAAGCGGATCACCTTCTCGAAGCTGCGGCCGTCCGCGAGATCCAGGTTGAGCCGGATCAGCGGCTCCAGTGGCTTCTGCGGGGACGTCATGTCCTTGTTCATGAACACCACGACGAGCGTCGAGCCGTCCTCAAGGTGCGCGTCGAAATACCACCACTCGTACGTGCCGCGCCGGTTATCGGTCCTGGCGCCGTCCTCCCAGGCGCGCACGGCACCCCGGTCGATCCCGAGGCGCCGGTAGTCCTCCTCAGCGGAGGCGATCACGGCTGACGGTGTGTCGGTCATTGTCATGAGAAGTCCTTTCTGACAGCTGTCAGGTCTATCCCTCTTCAGGGTCACCCTCGCCGACTGTGCCCCGGACGCGGCGGACTGCCGCGCGATCCTCATCGACGGCCCGGAGCGCCGGTTCTTCTCCTGATTTGCCCTCCCCGCAGGCAGGCTGGGCGTCCGCTACGAAAGTGCTCATCCGTTGGCCTTGCGCCATTCGGCTGGGTGACGGGCGGTGACGGCGGCGCTGGCCGCGACGATGGCGAGCAGGCCGGTGGCGAGGGCGATCGGCGGGAGCGTGCCGACGTTGAGGACGAGTTCGGCGCCGGCGACGCCGCCCGCGAGCATGGTGGCGACGACGAGGATGCGGCGGGTCAGGGTGACGTGGGCGCGGTGGCCGGAGCGGGTGTCGTGGCCGATGCCGGTGAGCGTCATGGTGAGCACTGTGGTGGTGAGGTCGGGCACGGCGAGCTTCCGGGCGACCGCGTTCTGGATGCCCATCGCGGCGGCGAGGAGGGCGGCGAGTGCGTCGATGACGGCAGTGCCGAACGTGGGCGTGCCCGTGGCCAGGTGCAGTGTCCCGTGGGTGGCGGCCGCGCCGCCGACTGCCGCGGCGACGATCAGGGCGGCCGCCACCAGGGCGAGCTCGGTGACGGCGGCGGCCCGCAGGTGCAGGGCGTGGTCGTGGCCGACCTTCGCGGTCATCCGTCCGCCGATGTTCGCTCCGATCAGGAAGCCGGCCAGCGCGAACAGGGACGCGGCGAGGGAGAACCCCGGGGCCCCGGTGATCGCGAAACCGGCGAAGACCACGTTGCCTGTCATGTTCGCGACGAAGACCCGGCCGAGCGCCAGGATCGACACCCCGTCGACGATGCCGGTGACCAGCGTGAGGGTCAGCAGCAGCTCGGGCAGCGGCCCCCAGCCGGCCTTCGCAGGCACGTGCCAGAGCCGCCGCGGCGGACCACGCCCTGCTCGAATCGCTCTCCGACGACGTGATGGTCTACGAGCCCCAGGCGCTCCCGGCCTTCCTCCAGACCTGCCGCTACGCGGCGGCCACCGCCGATGCCAACCCGGCACTGTGGTCCGAGGAGGAGCGGCGGCTCGCGGTCCTGCTCTCCGCCAGGCGGGCGGCCGACCTCCGCGAGGACCATCGCCGACCTCAACGGGCACCCCAGGCCCACGCGCGGCGACTGCACGGCAGCCCTCGGCTTCTGGATGGGAGAGGCGCGATGAACCCGGCGGTCACCCACGACGAGCGGATCGCCCGCGCGATCCTGACCCACGTCGCCGAACCGGGCCACCGGACGGTCGGGGCGGTAGCCCGTGCCGAGGGCGCTGTCCGAGCGCTGGAGGTCATCAGGGCGGGCAGCCTCGCCGGAGTCACGTGCCTGCTAGAAACCCCGGAAAGGCGGCGCGAGCTGGAACGGCTGCGGGCCAGGCTCGAAAAGGTCCCGCCGCCGGACGTGATCGCGCACTGGCTGGAGGCGGGGCTGCGGCTGGTGTGCCCCGGTGATGCCGAATGGCCCTGCGGGCTGGAACGGCCCGGGGGTGCGGCGCCGGCTGCCCTGTGGGTGACCTGGCAGTCTGACCTGGGGTTCTCCTGCCTGCGGTCCGTGGCGCTCACCGGGGCCCGGGCGGCGACCGCCTACGGCTCCTACCTCGCCACCGAGCTGGACGTGTCCTTGGCCGCCCGGGGGTGGGCCGTGATCTCAGGAGCGTCCTTCGGCATCGACGCGGCCGCGCATTGAACGGCACCAGGCTGCAAGGCGCGGTCCGGCGACCACCAGGATCAGCGCGCCGGACGAACGACTGGAGTGACTGGTTCGTGGTCGCCGATGGCCAGCAGGAGCGTGCGCAGCATGTCCGACGCCTGCCGCGCGAACTGCGGGTCCACGCCGCCAAACAGCTGCTCCATGACAGTGGTCCATGCCCTTATCGTTTCCTCGGCCACCTCGATGCCGTCGCCGGTGAGCCGCACCCATGAGCTCCGCCCGTCGGCCGGATCAGGGATGCGCTCGACCAGCCTCATCCGCTCGAGCCCGTTGATGATGTAGGCGATCCCGCCCGAGGTCAGCAGGAGCTGGTTGCGTATGTCGGTCGGCCTGAGTTCGTAGGGGGCCCCGGCGGTCCGGAGGATCGACAGCACGTAGTAATCGGCCTTCCCCAGTCTCCACGGCGCCAGGCACCGGGACAGGGCCTCCTCGAGGAGGTGCTCGAGCCGGACAGCGCGCTTGACCACATCGAACTCCGGACGGTCGAGGTCTGGGAGCTCCCGGCGCCAGCTGTCGATGGCGGCATCCATCCGGTCGCGTCCTGATGTCGTCATCTGTTGGCCCTGCCTCCCGCGCGATCGCATGAGATGAGTTTACCGAAGGTTTTTATCTTTGTTCAAAGCTTGAAAAGTACCTTTGTACTGAGCTACATTGTGGTGGCAGGCGAGCCGAGTTCCCCGGCACGTCGCCTGCTCACATGCACGACGAGGAAGACGGGAGGGGATCTGATGGCAGCGCACACGTCCCCTGGAACGGCCGGAGACCTAACTGCCAGGGCAGCGGTTCGGACCCTTGTCGGCGACGCCGACATCGAAGTGATCCCGCTGCGCAGCGCGGACGAGAAACTGAAGGCGATTCCTGACGGATCAACAGTCACCGTGACCACCTCGGCGAAGCTAGGCCTGGACCGGACCCTGGAATTTGCCGAGCGGGCGGTGCTGGCGGGGTACCACGTCGTTCCGCACCTGGCCGCGCGTCAGCTCACCGGCAGCGAAGAGCTGCGCAGGTTCACCGGCAGGCTGAGCGAGCTGGGAATCAGCCAGCTGTACCTCATCGGGGGGGACGCGACGCCGCCCGCCGGGCCGTACGACTCTTCATTGCAGGTCCTTGAGGCCATGCAGCACATGGACCATCGCCTGAGCCGGATTGGCGTGGCGTGTTATCCCGAGGGGCACCCGAAGATCAGCGACGCCGCGCTGTTCGCAGCCCTCAGCGCCAAGCAGCCGTACGCCACCTACATGGTGAGCCAGCTGTGCTTCAACCCCGAGGTGCTGGTGTCGTGGCTGCGCCGGGTCCGCGGGGAGGGCATCACCTTGCCCCTGCATATCGGGCTTGCCGCCCCGATGCAGGTGACCAAGCTGATCAAGCTGGGCCCGCAGATCGGGGTCGGCTCGTCCGTCCGGTACCTCGCCAAGCAGCACGGGTTCATCGGCAATGTGCTGAAGGGCGGCGCCTACCAGCCCGAGAGCCTGCTGCTTGAGATGGGTGACGCGGTCACGTCGCCGGAGCTTGGGATCGAAGGGCTGCACCTGTTCTCGTTCAACCAGGTCGAGGAAACCGTTGGGTGGCAGCGAAAGATCACGGCGGCCTCTTCCGGGTCCGCGCGGTGACCGCTGCCGGAAATACCGAACGGCCGGAGCCAGAGCAAAAAGGAGTGAGTGCGGTGCGGACACCCGAGGAAACGCTGGAACAGAAGATCCGCCGGACCGGGAACCCGGCCCGGATGCTGCGGTCGAACCCGGCCGGCGCGTACGGCATCCCGAACATGCCGCCAGAGCGCACCTCCTGGCAGGACGAGCAGGAGTCATGGACGAAGACCGCGATCCTGTACGACCAGTCCTGGCACATGACCGACGTGTACTTCGACGGGCCTGACGTCAAGCGGCTGTTCTCCGATGTCGGGGTCAACAGCTTCGCCAAGTTCGGCGCCAACAAGGCCAAGCAACTGGTGGCCTGCAACGAGGACGGCTACCTGGTCGGCGACGCCATACTCTTCGCGTGGTCCGATCACCGCTACAGCCTCGTCGGGATTCCGGGACTGCCCAACTGGGTTCAGTCGCACGCCGAGCAGGGCGGCTACGACGTCGAGATCACGCGGGACGAGCGGACGCTGGACAACAACGGAGGGCGCCTGCTGTTCCGTTACCAGCTCCAGGGGCCTTTCGCCTGGGATGTCGTGCAGAAGGCGCACGGCGGCCCGATCGACCACATCAAGTTCTTCAACATCGGCGAATTTGAGCTCGCCGGTGTCACCGTGCGCGCCCTGAACCACACGATGACCGGGGCCCCCGGGCAGGAGCTGACCGGGCTGGAGATGACCGGGCCGGCCGACCGCAGGGAGGTCGTGCTTGAGGCCCTGCTCAGTGCGGGGGAGGAGTTCGGGCTCCGGTTTGGCGGCGGCGTGAGCTACCCGACGACCGCCCTGCAGTCCGGCTGGCAGGGAGCCTACGTCCCGGCGATCTTCACGGGTGAGGGGGCCGGGAACCACCGGGAGTGGCTCGCGGGTGCCGGCTGGGAGGGCACCGCGTCGCTCGGCGGCAGCTTCGTGTCCGACGATGTCCGGGACTACTACCTGACCCCGTGGGACGGCGACTACAACCGGGTGATCCGGTTCGACCATGACTTCATCGGCCGTGCCGCGCTGGAGCAGATGGCTGACCGGCCGCACCGCCGGAAGGTATGGCTGGTCTGGAACGACGAGGACGCCGCCGGGGTCATGGCCAGCAGCCTGTTCGGCGGGGACAAGAGGGCGAAGTACCTCAGGGTTCCCAACGGCGCCTATGTCAGCTGGCAGTACGACGAGGTGCGCGCCGGTGACCGCCTCGTCGGGCTGACCACCCGGACGGGCTACACCGTGCCCATCGGCCACGTCGCGTCGCTTGCCGTGATCGATGAGGCAGAGGCCCGTGACGGGGCGGAGGTGACCATCACCTGGGGCGAGCCGGACGGCGGCGCGTCCCGCCCGACCACGGACCGGCACGTGCAGACCACGGTCCGGGCGACGATCACCACCCAGCCGTCGGAATGAACAGGAACACCGGCGGTGGTGCCGGCCCCGTCGTGACGGCTCAGGTCATCGACGGCCGCAAGGTAGCCGGGGAGCTGAGGGCGGAGGTCCGCGGCGAGGCCAGGGATCTTGCTGCGGACGGCGTCACCGCCGGGATCGCCACGCTCCTGATCGGCGGTGACTCTCCGTCGCTGGCCTACGAGCGGCGCATACGCAGGACCGCCGCGGAGCTGGGGGTCGCCTGCTATCAGCGCAGGCTTCCCGCCGATGTCTCCCAGGACGAAGTCCTCGCCGAGATCGCGCGGCTCAACGCCGATCCGGCGGTGAGCGGGACACTGATCCTGCGGCCGGTCCCGGCGCATATCAGCGAGGAAGACATCTTCACCGCGCTTGACCCGGTGAAGGACATCGAGGCGGTGCACCCGGAGAACGCTGGCCTGCTGGCCCTCGGGCAGCCCCGGTACGTGCCCTCCACCCCGGCGGCGGTGTTCCACGTCCTGGACACGTGGCTCGCCGACGCCGGGGAGGACCCGGCCGCGTTCTACCACCGTTCCCTGATCACCGTCGTGGGCCGGTCCAACAACGTCGGCAAGCCCGCCGTGTCCCTGGCCTACGACCGCCAGGCGGCGGTGGAGTCGGTCGATGAGTGGGCCAGCCGCTCCGGCCGGCTCGGCCTCCACACCCGCCGGGCCGACGTCCTCATCGTCGCCGCCGGCGTGCCCGGGCTGATCCAGGCCGAGCACGTCCGCGAGGGCGCGGTGGTCCTCGATGTCGGGATCAACCAGGTCACCGATCCCGCGACCGGGAACGGACGCCTGGTCGGCGACGTGGACTACGACACGGTCGCCCCCCGGGTGCGGGCCATCACGCCCGTCCCCGGCGGGATCGGCCCGGTAACCGACGTGTGGGTCATCCGCAACGCGGTGGCCGCCGCCAGGAACGCCGCCCGGCCGCGCTCCACTCAACCCGGGCGTCTAGTCAGGAAATAGTCAGAAAAGGAGCTCTCATGGCCGCCAACACCCTAGCGCCGGGGGCCGAATACGTGCTTACGGTGTCGTGCGCGGACCGGCCCGGCCTGATCCAGGCCATCTCGAATTTCCTAGTCGATCACGACGCGAACGTGATCGAGAGCAAGCAGTTCGATGACCGCCAGGTCGACATGTTTTTCATGCGGGTCCAGTTCGAGTCGGCGTCGGGCAGCCCGCTCGACGCCGACGTGCTGCGGAAGGATTTCGCCGCGGTCGCGGAGTCCTTCGGCATGACCTGGAACCTCACCGACGCCGCGCAGCGCCAGCGGGTGCTCATCATGGTCAGCAAGTACGGTCACTGCCTCAACGACCTACTGTTCCGGGCCAGCACGGGATGGCTCAACATCGACATCGTCGCGGTCGTGTCCAACCACCCGGACCTCGCGCCCATGGCTGACGACTATGAGATCCCCTTCTACCGCGTGCCCGTCGACCCTGCGGACAAGGCCAAGGCCGAGGCCGAGCTGCTCCGGCTCGTCGACGAGCTCCAGGCCGACCTGGTCATCCTCGCCCGCTACATGCAGATCCTGTCCGACGACCTGTGCAGGCAGCTAGAAGGCCGGGCGATCAACATCCACCACTCCATGCTCCCGAGCTTCAAGGGCGCTCGCCCCTACTTCCAGGCCTACGAGCGCGGCGTCAAGCTCGTCGGCGCCACCGCCCATTACGTGACCGCGGACCTGGACGAGGGGCCGATCATCGAGCAGACCGTGACGCACGTCGATCACTCGATGACCGCCGAGGACTTCACCGCGATCGGACGGGACACCGAGTGCCTGGCCCTGGCGCACGCCGTGCGGTGGCACAGCGAGAACCGCGTCCTGCTCGACGGCAAGCGGACGGTCGTCTTCCGATGACGGCGGTGGTGACCAGCGGTTTTGGCTTGGACGCGGGCACGTCGGCCTTGTAGGCGTCCCTCCCCGCGCGCTGGCCTTCCTGTTCAGCAACGCCCGAACAGTTCTGCCAGCGCGGCCGCGACGTCAGCGGCGTCGGCGGCGGCCAGTGCCTCGAGCGTTCCGCTCCTCCGGGCCAGCATGACGCCGACCATCGCCACCGCCAGCAGTTCGGCCCGCAGGTCCGGATGGGGATCACCGTCAGCCGCCAGCCGACGCCGCAAGGGTGCCACCATCCGACGGCGGAGCGCGTCGATCGCCGCCTGCTGGGCCGCCGGGTCGTCGTAGGGCCACAGCACCGCCTGGGCCAGGGGGCCGGGTCCAAGGGTGTCGGCGCGGCGGAGCAGGTCTTCCACGCGGCCCGGCTCGAGCAGGTCGGCGGGGACGTCGGTGCCGGTCTCGGCGTGCAGCGCCTCGATGTACAGCTGTGTCTTGCCGCCGAAGTAGCGGGCGATGAGGGCGGGATCCACATCAGCGCGCTCTCCGATGTCCCGGGCCGTGGTCCGGTTGAAGCCCCGGTCGGCGAACAGCTCGACGGCGGCCCGCAGCAGACGCTCCCGGCTGGCAGCACCATCACGCCGCCGGGGTGCGGACGCCGGCATCAGCCGGCCTCCCCGGGGCGCTGACCTTCCTCGCTGCGAAGGGCATCGGCGACGCTCTCCAGTTCGTCCTGCTCGGCGTTCTCCAACTGTGCCACCTCCCGTCCGGGCTCCGCCGCCCATTCTGGCAGCATCCAGCGCAGCAGCAGGGCGGTGGCTGCCGTAGCCGCCCACACGCCGCAGGCCACCAGCCCCGACGTCGTGTAACCGCCGGCTGCCGGCAGGGCATGGCCGGGGGCGGTCGCGGCCTGGAGGACGACAGCGCTCAGTACACTGCCGATGCTGTAGCCGGTATAGCGCAACACCTGGTTGAAACTGAGCGCGCTCCCTGTCTCGCGGGACGGCACCGACCCGACGATGAGCCCGGGCATCACCCCGAAGACCCCGCCCACGCCGAGCCCGGCGACGGCCATGGCCACCGCGATCTCCCACAGGCTCCCGCGGGCGAAGGCGAGCATCGCCGCCCCGGCCAGGACGACCGCCGCACCCAGCGGCAGGATATGCCCGGCAGGCAGGCGGCGCAGGAGCACCCGCGTCAGCGAGCTGGCGGCCACGCTGCCCGCGGAGAAGGGAGTCAGCATCAGCCCGGCCACGGCGATGGACCCGCCGAGGCCGTACCCTGAACTGGCCGGCGTCTGGACGAGGCGGGTCACCCCCGACAGCATCAGGTACATGCCGACCCCGGCGAGCACCCCGGTGACATCGGCCGTCAGGACCGCCGCCCCACGCAGCAGCCGCAGCTCCACCAGCGGATGGCTGTGGCGCAGCTCTACCAGCGCCCACCCGGCCAGCACCGCAAGCGACCCCGCGGCCACCACGACCAGCAGCGGCGACCCCCACCCCCAGTCCTGGCCTTCGCTGAGGGCCAGCAGCAGCCCGGCCAGCCCGGCCCCCAGCATGGCGGCGCCCGGCAGGTCCAGGTGGGACGCAGGCCGGCCAGCCGAGGACGGCACGACCACGGCCGCCACCGCCAGGGAGGCGGCGGCGACCCCGGCGCCGAACCAGAACGCCGCGTGCAGCCCGCCATACTCGGCGATCAGCGCGGTGATCGGGTAGCCGAGCCCCACGCCCGCCACCGTCGTGATCGACAGCAAAGCGACGGCAGGGCGGGACCGTTCGGCGGGCAGGGCGTCCCTGGCCACCGTGATGGCCAGGGGCGTCAGCCCGAGGCCGACTCCCTGGCATGCCCGCCCGGCCAGCAGCGCCCCGAATCCCAGCGGGAGCGCCGCCAAGATCCCGCCCACGGCGACGACGGTCAGCCCGGCCAGGATCGTCGCCTTCCGACGGGGCCCGTCGCTCAGCCGGCCCATGACCGGCGTCGCCACCGCGGACACCAGGAACACGATGGTCAGCATCCACTGGGCGTCGCTCAGCGATATGTGATAGCTGGCGGCCACCGTCGGGATCAGCGGCGCGCCCAGACTGCTGACGACGGCAACCACCATGCCCATGAACACCAGGCCGGGAACCAGGAACCGGTGCGCTGCTCCGGCGTTCATCACACCTCCGCTCGGGAAACTACGAACGTCGTCATCACAAGATGTCTACAGATAATGTCTACAACTGATGTCTACATACGATGACATAGTAGAGCAGTCAGGTCCGAAGGTCGAAACCGCCCTCATCCCGTCCGGGCCGGTGCTCAGCAGCGTGGTGCCGGTGGCGGACCGCCGGGCTTGAACCTCACACGGTGTCAGCCCCTACAGTTCAAGCGATGACTGACGAGACCCTTCCAGGCACCGCCTCCTGGAGCGCCGGGCAGATGGCCCGCCACCGGCCTGCCGGTGCGCGTGCTGCGGCACTGGGAGGACATGGGCCTAGTCACCGGCCTCCTCCTATCATTCCGAACGAGTGGTGGCTCCGAGGGTGCCAGCGTGCGAACCGACGCCCACCCCTCGGTCGGGGCTTCGATGATCGAATACACCAGCGCGACCATGCCGAGCGCGACCATGCCGAGCGCGGCCAGGATCGCGCCGCCGATGTCGACGCGGGGGGCCTTGGGGTCAGCCGACTCGGGCACGAACCGCACGGCGCCCGCGATGGCGGCGGCGGCCAGGACGACATTCAGCCCGAACACCGACGGCCACGACCACTCCTCCAAGAGGAGCCCGGAAACCAAGACCCCCAGTACCGCGGACCCGCCAGCCACGGCGGCCCATACGCTCACGGCCCGGGTGCGCTGCACGTCGGGGAAGGTCCCGGTGATGGTGGACAGGGTGGCTGGCATGACCAGCGCCGCCCCCCAGGCCGAGGACAGCCCGCAGGCCAATGAGTTCGGTGACGGAGCTGGCGGTCATGGCCACCGCCGATCCGACACCGAAGATCATAAGGCCCACGATCAGCGCTCGCGCGTTCAGTCGCTCGGCGGGCTGGCCGGTGACGGCGGCGATCAGGTCGAAGTCCTTGTCGCAGTGCAGGACGGTGAGCCCGGCGAGCTCGGCCGTGGCGGCGACGAGCAGGTCGGGAATCGAGGGAGCGCGGTGCTGTCCCCGGTCGGCGAGCAGGGTCAGGACCTCCGCCGCGCGGTCTTCGATGGCGGGAGTCAGGTACTCGACCGGCATCGCCGACACCGGCGGCTGACGCAGCCCAGCCTGCAAGTCCGGCCCCGAGAGGGCGGAGTACCCGATCTCCAGCCGGGTAACGGTGGTGATGCGGACCAGGCCCCGCTCGATGCGCCCGGCCCAGGCGGCGGCGTCCGGGCTGGCGGCCAGCCGGACCAGGGCAGACTTGTCGATCAGCCAGGTGGTCACTGCCAGGCCTGGCTCACTACCTCAGGGTCGGCCAGGTCGCTGAAGGCGCTGGCGAAACGCTCCAGGTCCCCGATGCTGACCGGCCCCCGGAGGCCGCGGCGTCTTGGGCGAGACGGCGGCGCACGTACTCGCTGCGGGACAGTCCCAGGCGGCCGGCATGGGAATCTAGGGCCGCGACGATCTACCCGCGTCTCACGCCCGGCGGTTACCCGCTCGCGGAGCGACTCTCCGCCCGCGTTGACGAGGCGCGCCCGAGCGGGAGGCCGGGGCCAACCCGTTTGGGCTGGTCTTCCCGTCGCTGGCCGGGAAGTACTGGCGGTCGTCCAACTTCGGCCGTCGTGTTCTTCAGCCTGCCTACCCGGCGGCCGGGTGGCGCGACAGTTCCGGCGCGAGCCGGTGGACCTGGCACAGCCTGCGGCACGTGTTCTGCATGACGGCGCTGTTCACCTGGAAGCTTGAGGCCGTTGACGTCTCCCGGATGGCCGGGCACGCCAATGTCCGGATCACGCTTGACGGCGTTTTTCCGGAAGGTCTCTTGCACACAGAACATGCGGTTCTGGGAGTGTGCCGTACATGACCGCTGGTCCCGCGGCTCCGGTTTAGACGGGCTGTACGACGGTGGCCATGGTGCTGATCAGTTGCCGGAATCGCTGGACGGGCCCGGTTTCGCCGGTGATGTCGATGCCGGTGTCTGAGCCGGCGAAGATGAGGGCGGTCAGGGCTTGGGTGGTCGCGGTGATCGTGACGTCGGCTCGTGCGGGTGGGGCCCCCGCGGTGAGCGACCACTGGCGGCCGTCGTTTTCGACCAGGTAGTCCGCACCGTCGAGCCGGAAGTGCCAGCGGGCTGGTTCATGGTCGCCGGCGGCGAGGTCGATGGCCTGGGTAACGGAGCGGAGCAGGTGCTCGGCGTGCAGCGGCTCGCCGGCCTGGGGCCGGCGCCAGGCATGCTGGAGCCCCCACCGGCCGAGCGCGTCGAGGACGGGTCCGAGGTCGGCTCCGGCCGGTGTCAGGCAGTACCAGACCTCCCGCCGGCCCGGCTCGCGGTCGGCGGCGACGATCCCGGCGTCCTCAAGCTCGCGCAGGCGCTGGCTGAGCGTCTTGGGGGTGATCCCGCCGAGGCGGTCCATCAGGTCGGTGAACCTTTTGGCGCCGGCGAGCAGGTCGCGGATCACTAGCAGGCTCCAGCGGTCGCCGACGCGCTCCAGGGCGCGCGCGGTCAGGCAGAAGTGGTCGTAGGTGCGAACGTTCCTTGTCACGCCCCCATGATACTAGTTGAAAGATACTATCTGCAACATACTATCTTGTAGATAGTAGAGTCGATCAGAGGAGGATGTCATGTACGACCCGCCTGGCTACCTGTGGGCGATCACCATCGCCGGAATCACCGCGATCCCGGCCGCGACCTGCGTCGTGCTATACGGCGGCGCGGTGCGCGCCGGCCTGGGCCGAAGGCGCGCGGCGCTGCTCGCCGGCGGCGCTGCCGTCGTGCTCGGCGGCTGGTTCACCGCCAGCGCGGTGATCGCCGGTCACGGCTGGTACCACGCGCAGCTCGGCCACGGGGTGCCGTGGATGCCGGTCGCGGTGGCCGGCTTCTTCGGCACCCTGCTGGCGCTGCGCCGGATCCCGGTGGTAGCGCGAGCCCTGGCGGCACCGGGCACGGTGAACCGCCTGGAGCTCCCGCACTCGTTCCGGGCGGCCGAGGGGACGGCCTTCCTGGCCATCATGGCCCTCGGCCACCTGCCCGCACTGTTCGCCCTGCCCGCGGGCCTGGGCGACATCGCCGCCGGTATCGCCGCGCCGCTGGTCGCGCGCAGGCTCGCGCAGGGCGGGAGCCGCCGCGCCGCCCTGTGGTTCAACGCGTTCGGCATGACCGACCTGGTCGTGGCCCTGACCCTCGGCACCATCACCGGATTCCAGCTGATCAACATCACCCCGTCCGGGGCGCCGATCAGCGAGCTCCCACTCGCGCTGATCCCGACAGCCGCCGTGCCGCTGCTGTTCGCCCTGCACATCACGTCCGTGTCCGCACTGGCAAGGGCTCCGCGAACACCACGGCCAGCCACCGCCCCCCTCACTGCCGCGATCTAGAGGCGAAGACAACGCAGCTCAAGACCGATGCGCTCAAGGAGCCCGCGCCCGGCCGGGCGCCGGCCAGCGCACCCTCGTCGTACTCGCCAGCCAGCTCATGGCCGCCGAGCTCTACCAGGAGGACCGCAAAGTGCCTGGGGCTGTTCGCAGTGGTCTACGGGTTCGCCCGCGCGGCAACGAAGTCGGGAAGCGCGGGATGGGCCGATCCCCAGACGATCGGCTCGATCGTGGCCGGCATCGTGCTACACGGGATCTCGGCCTCGAAGACCCGTACAAGCGCGACCTGGCTGATAACCGGAAAATCCGGCGTGATGGCCTTCGGTGCCGGTCTCCACGTTGTGGAAACGCTCACCTTCACCGCGGCACCTGCCCCGGGGCCGGGAGGCAGCCTCGCCGCGGCCGCCCGAGGGTGAGGTGCCACCGGGAATCACCGGATCACTCATGCCCTCCATTAAGCGGTTGCGGCATATGCCGGTTCAGCATGCACCGTCTGCTGCCTGAGTCGCGGCCTTGGGCGCCCTGCCCGCAGGCGCCGGTCTCCTTGCTTTGTGCGTGTTGCGATGCCAGGCCAGGCAGGCCTAGCTCGGATTGCCCCGCAGCCGCTCGCTGCCATCGTTCCTGCTGCCGATGAGGAAATGGAGCCCGCCTGTAAACCGTGAGTTCCCACCGCAACTGAGACTGTCGGCGACGGGTGAGAACCGGAGTTCATCTAAACCGGGTCGCCGAGGTCTCGCGCTATCCAGCCTGGTGTGTCGAAGCGCACGGCCGGATCGCCGGCCAGCGCTGCCAGGTGCGCCTCAAGGCTCTCGAGCTGGGCGGGACCGATCTGCCGCCCCCACTCATCGCGCAACTCGTCGAAGATCGCTTCACCTTGGCGCAGCACCTCGAAGCCGAGCGGGGTGACCTGAAGGAGCATGCGGCGGGCGTGGCGGGGATCTGTGCCGCGTGTCACGTATCCGCGCTCCTGCAGCACCGCGATGGTTTTCGCTGCTGCCTGCTTGGAGACTGACAGGCGGCGGCCGAGTTCTGAGGCGTTGCCGGCGCCCGCGGCGATGGCCCGCATCGCGAAGTCATGGACAGGACGCACATCCTCGTAGCCGCGGCGGGCCAGCTCGGCTGTCGCGGCGTCCACCAGCGAGCGGAACCCTCCGAGCAGGAGCAGCGCGAAGTCTGCCGGGCCCAGGAAAGGGAGTCCCGTATCGGCCTGCGCCACCAAGGCCATTCCGTAACCGCTAATCGTCGCCGTCTATCAGATCCAGATCTACGCGGACAGGGTCTCACCTGAGTTTTATCAATTTAGCGCGCACCAGCCGGGTTACTTGGTGAGGGCGAGGGCGCGTCGAGGAGGTCGGGCGGGAGCGGGTTTTCGGCGGTGAGGCTGTGCTGGCCGGCGCGGATCTGGACGGTGCGGTAGCGGCGGGCGGTGCGGACGAACTTGCTGATGGACCAGCCCTCCAGGTCGGTTAGGGTGGTGGCGATCCTCCACCTCCCGATCCCGCAGCCACTAGGCCGCTCAGGAGGAGATGCCAACGCTGGCGAGGACGTTCCGCAAGAAGTACTGGATGATGTTCGGTGTCCCCGCCTCGATGACCAATGCGCTACCGTCTGGTTCGTTTACCTGCTTGAGCTCGCTGATCTGGCTGGAAACTCCCAGTTGAGTAGCGGCGTTGAAGTACGAGACCACTGCTTCGTTAGCCTGGAGCGCCGACAGCGACGTCTGTACGAGTTCTTGCTGGCTTCCGGACGTGTTCACGCCCAGCGCTATCGGGTAGCTGTTGCTGTCCCATTGTTCGGTCACGCTGTAGCCGTCGCTCTCCAACTGCTCCGCTGCCGCCGACAAAGCCGGAACCGGGGCCGGGGAAGAGGCCGGCGCGGGGACCGGAGATGACTGTGCGGGCGTCGTGACCGGCGATGAAGGCGCAGACGGAGCGGGCGACGGCACGTCGGGCGGCGAAGCCGCCGCAGCAGCAGGAGACGAGGTTGTGGCAGAAGTTGGTGATGAGGCCACGGACGAAGCAGACGCCTGGAGGCCGACCGCCGCATAATGCGAGTGCCGATTGCTATTAGCTGTAAGAAGGACAGCAACCGCGACCGCCACCAATGTGACCGCCGCGGACACCCCGATGATCTTGCCTTTGATCCTGGGCCGCTTGAAGTGTCCTGCGGCACCCCCCACCGCCGCCGGGTGCTCCAGGCCTGTCGGAGCGGGTGCGTATTCGGGCGCTTCCGGCAGCTGAATGGCCGCCGACGGTGCCCTCGGCCCCCACTGAGTGCCGTCCCACCAGCGGAGTTCCTGTTGGTCTGCAGGATCCTGATACCACCCGGCTGGCGGCGCTGATCGCATGTTGCCCCCACGTGACACGTTCCACCATCTAACCACTATGAGCCCCATCATGCACATATGGCACATATATAACGTTTTATGTACTTACCACACTCAATTGAGGAGTGCCAACGTCATGCCATCAGGCGATGGATTCGAACAGATAGCAAACAGATCGGATCTATCGCAGCAAGGCATTGACAGGCGAGTGCCGCCGCGCGCCCGAACCGGAGCCCCGCGCCCGGCGTCATCTCCAGGCGGTATGCAATGCCAAACGGTGAAGGCCGGCGCCGCGTACACAAGCTCGATCACGGCATCGTGGCTCTCGGCGAGACTTACCAGACAGGGCCGGTCAAGTGTCACCAGCACCGACCCAACGGGCGAGTTGTGCACAGTCTGGACGGCGGGTCTGGCGCGCAGCGATCGCGCGGTCTCCTCCGCGGCTGCGGCCTGTGAGGCGCTCGACGAGTACACGTTGTCGAACACGGCGCGCGCCTCGCCGTCCAGGCTTTGCAGGATGTGCGCCACCCGCAGGTTATTGGAGGTGCGGTCGATGAGCAGCAGGAACATGGCGATGCTCAGCAGCGTCAGCAGCAATGCGGCGATGAGCGTCCGTGTCGGCACGAACGCGGCTGTGCCGAGGCCCATTTGCGCCGTCGAGACCAAGGCGAACAGGAGGGTGGCGATGAAAGCGCTGAGGGCGTACCTGAGCGTCGGGTCGGTGCGGAACCAGCCCAGGAACCGGGGTGAGAACTCGCTCGTCCCAAATTGGATGATGAGAAGAACGATGGAGGTGACGAATCCGGTAAAGGCGAGCACGCCGCTGCCGAGGGCAGAGAGCGCCGCGCCGGCGCTCCCGGCACTGATGGCGCGAGTGAGGGCAATAGGATCGGCCTCGTCCCACCGCAAGAGCCCTGCGCTGAGCGCGAGCGCCACGATGACATACACCGCAGGAATGAACTAGAGGCCGTCCGACAGCCGCCGCAGGGCCCGGCGCCAGCGGAACGCGCCTGGCGCCTGTTCCACCGGACTCGTGCCAGGCTCACCTGTCGGCGACACCGTAAACGCCTGCATCTGTCATTGATCGAGCACCATCATGAAGTCGTTCTGCAATGCTCGCGACCGTCCTTGTGCTTGCAGAACCACGACCGGGAGCAAGCTTGGCCCGGATCAGTCCAGTACCCAGCGCATCCGGCGCCCGGCTCTGCTTCCCCGGCCACATGACGCCCCTCCTCCCAGGCCCAGCCTATCTCCAGGGAAGTTACCCAAGCGGAAAGACAGACAGCACCGGCGGCCAGCGCGGGCAGAGGAGTGCGTTTGCCACTCCTGCCAGCTGATCGACAGTCCATGACTTCGGCCATGCGCCCCAAGCGCCACCCTGACAGCCTCGTGTGACCGGCGGCGGTCATGCCGCCACTGGCGCTTCGCGTTGGGCTGGCGCGGACCATAACGATCAGAACGGGGGCCCAGTCGGCTCGGCGGAGGGACAGCCTTCACGCGCCGGCGTCACTGTCGGCTCCTGCCACTGGCCTAGCCATCCCGCATAAGACCGGGATTCATCCAGGCCGGGTTCCACACCACCGGGCAGGGCCTGGGCGAACACCAGCGCGGCGGCGGCCTCGAGTTCGCTGCGCAGCAGATCGGCGGAGCCGGTCGCCTCGAACCCCAGCGTCCACCAGTCCTGGCCGCGCGTGCGGACCTCAGTGAGCTCCACCGCGCAGTCCGGCTTCGGGCCCAGTCTCGCGGCGTCCGCCACGAACTGCCGGCTGGCCGAAGAGAACCCGCTAGTCCGCCGCCTTTTGCGTACCGGCCTCCAGCCGACCGGGTCACCGCCGTCTTGGCTGAGCGGGCTGAAGGGAAAGGACCACTTCTGCCAGGCCTCCATGAATCCGCAGGCGCGGCCAGCCACCCTGAGGATTCCCGGGCTTCCCCGGTAAGCTTTCACCTCCAATGCGCCGCCCCCGCGGATCTTCACCGACAGCCCGGGCAAGGGCGGATCCAGCAGGTAGGTGTCCTCGCGTGACTCCGTCCCGGCCGGGAACCGCCTGAACCATCCGGCCACCCCGGCCTCCAGCCGGCCCGGGAAGATCCAGCGCACCTCGAGGCTGCGGACTGCTTCGGTTACCGGGCTCTCAGGCAGTTCAGCCGTCATCATCACATGCTCCTGACGCTGGCCGACGGCTAGCTCTGGGCCCTGCCGCCGCATACCCGCGTTTCCGTCACGCCAGCCGGGCGTGCCCGGGACCTATGGACACTCCATAATGAGCCGGCCGGCCGCGAGCCGAAATCCTCCTTCCCGGGTGATGTCCTTTCCGCCATTGGCGCGTCGCGGTGGGCAGGGAGGAGCGCACAAGAAGCAGTGCCAGGTCTTGAGCGCCCGGGGGAGCGGCGTTGTGGCCGATGCTGCGGTTCCGGTCGCGGTGTTGAGGAAGATGGACACCAAGATCGCGGTCAGCGCGGTCTCCATCACCAGCGACTTCCAGGTGCCACCGGAGCTGGTGATCGGGTAATTCCTGCCCGCGCTGACGTCGCCGAACGAGGTTGCCGCCCGTGTAATGGTTGATCACGCCCGCTGCGGCACGCGACCGTCACCAGGATGAACGTGCCCAGGAACTCGATGGTGAGCCGGATCCGCAACGGCCGCTGCCGGAGGGTGTCTTCCCCGAACCGGATGAGGTAGCAGCGCCCGAGCGATTCAGCGTGCTCAGCGTCGATATCGCCGGCGACGTTCGCCATAGGCCGTTCCCCTCTTTCCTCGCCGTAATGGCGTCTCAGATGTCGGTGGTCGTCTGGACCCGGCCGTCTTTGACGGCGGCCCGGAGCGCGGCGTAGTCGCGTTCGTTCTGGTCGGCGTAGGTCTCGGCGAAGTCGGCGATCGCCTGCCTTCTCGCTGTGCACCGGCTGGTACGTGGACGCGCTGACCCGCGCCGGCCGCCTGGACGACGCCAGGCTCACCTTCGAGAAGATGCTCACCTATGCCAATCACCTCGGCCTGTTCTCTGAGGAGATAGCGAACACTGGCGAGCAGCTCGGCAACTTCCCGCAGGCCTTCACCCACCTGTCCCTGATCAACGCCGTGATCAACCTCGACCACCAGCTGGACCTGCGGCGGACCGCTGTCGCCGCCTGACCGGGAGGGTCAGGAGCTGCCGGGGCAACCGCCCAGGGCCCCATGCGGTTGGGGCCCGACGCCTCCGGACCCTTATCGTTCTAGGTACCGGGACGCCGCTGACGGGCTGGTCTCGCCTGGAAAACCCATAACGGCGCCCCTCACCTGGGCGGCCACCCCGGACCCTGCGTCACAGGGTCGACGACCTCAATAAGGGCGAACTGGCGGCTCTCGTTCAGCCCGAGCACTGGGTCCGCGGCTTGCTGACGGCGGCGGGCTCTGTCTGAGATATGAGCGATACGTAGCATTCGGCGGCACGACGCCGACCCCAGTGTCGAGGCTTCGCTCCAGCCTCCCACCCGATCCGCTCCGCGATCACCGTCGTCGGCATCGTCGGACGCGTTGACCAGGGCCGACAGCATCCGGGCGACCCGCGCTCCCTCGCCTGCCGTCGGCGCGGCGTTCACGATCTGCACGCCGTCCGCATGGACCGTGTCCGCCGCGCGGCGGGTGGAACCGTCGGCTTTCCACGGACGGTCACCGAGGGGCGGCCATGGTGACGTGTTCCGGCTTGACGTGCGCCGTTGAGTCGAGCGTGCATCCCCGTGTGTCCGCCGAATTGCGACCGAATTCGCCCAACTGACGTATGACCGGTCACGTCGAACCGCTACCGGACGGCAACTGTCCGGCAAACCGCGCGGCTACTTTCGCGAGGCATGCTGACGCTATAAAGCAGGTGAAGCAGCGACAAATGTTACCGCTTCAGCCCCCGGTTTGTTTCGTGCTGAAAGTGGTTGGCGCGGTGCAGGCGCCAACTTTTTCAGAGGGAAACGAATCATGAAAAGAACCGTCACCACGATCGCGGTCGGCGCTGCCATCGCGCTAGCTGGTCTCCTGCTCCCGGCCCTCGGCGCTAGCGCCAGTATGCAGCACCCTGTGCGCGAGCCAATCCCCGCGAACGTCCCCACCTCTTTCGCTATCCAGAACGCGGCCGCCGAGCAGTACTCTTGGGCCACCGGCTTCGATAGCGATGCTACCGGGCCGAGCTGGATCCAGGAAAACTTTCTTATCGAGGGCCAGAGCCTGAAGGACCGTACCGGTTCTATCGAGGATAACCACTCCATAACGGAGACCTTCGTCCGGGACGCGGCCGATAACGCCTTCGAATTCGGCGTCAGCTCTGACGCGGGAAACCCGACGACGCGGCCTACGCTCTTCACGACTGCCTGGAAGGCCGGGAAATTCGCCGGCTATGAAGCCGGCTTCGTGTCAACAACCTCGGTTAAGCCCGGCTCGTTCACCCCGCCGACAGGCACGAGGCCTGAGTTCGGCTACAAGATCACCAGCGGTAATGTCTGGTTCACTTACGGCGGGAAGACTTTCGGCTACATCCCCGGCTCGTACTGGGCGGGCGGCTTTCGCGCCGTCACCGAGACGGAGACCTACGGCGAGGTCTACAACAACACGCCAGGCGGATCTGCTATCCCGACGATGAATGGGAGCGTCAGCCACTACCTGACGAACACCGGCAGCCACCTTGCCAGGTACGGTGTCAACTCCCCTTACAAGATCACGCACGCTACTGGAACCGGCTTTACGTTCAGCGGCTGACGCCGTGCTTCCCAGGGGAACCTGGGACAGTGCCCCGCCGTGCAGCGGCGGGACCCGGACGCGGCTGACGGCGTAGCCGGACACCGTCGGCTCCGGCCAGCTGTGCAGGCCGCCGGGGACGGGCAAGACCAGCCTGGTCGAGGCCCCTTCCCCAGCCGGATCACCGCCGCCGGGGATAGCGACACACCGTCGGCGGCCTCCTGGGGACTACACCTAGAATCTGACTTCCCATCTCGCGCCTCCCCTGGGAAGCGGTACGTATCAGCGCGGGTCGACGGCATCCGTCCCGGGAACCCGGTCCCCGTGCGCACGGCTACGCGCCCATTCGCTCGTGACGGCTTTTTCGTCATGCCCGGAGCATGGCACCGTCCTCAGGGCAGCACCGCGAGCCGAAACGATTGGATGCCTGTAGCTTCGACCTTGACTGAGAACCAGGGACAGGCGCGTGGCGGTGATCGCTGGTCAGGAGCGAGGAGGACGGGATATCGGCCTCTTGAACGGCAAGTGACGCGGTCCGGCTGGCCAACAAGGGTGGGCCGACCGTCCCCATCGGGTCGGTGAATGCCTGCCGCCCGCCGCTTAACTGCGCAGCTGCGCGTGGAGCCGTGCGGCCTGTCGCGTGAGGTGGTCGCGTTCGGGGAGGCTGGCCGCCGATCGGGCGGCTTGGGCGTAGAGCCGCGCCGCGGTCACTGGGTCACCGTCACGCTCGTGCAGGTACGCCGCGACGGCGGCGTGGCGGGGCAGGGCGGGGTCGAGCCCCGCCAGGGCGGCCAGGCCGGCCTGCGGGCCGTGCGCCTCGCCGACCGCGACGGCCCGGTTGAGGCGGGCCACCGGACTGTCGGTGAGGCGCACCAGTTCGTCGTACCACTCGACGATCTGCGCCCAGTCGGTCTCCTCGGCCGTCCGGGCGTCGGCGTGGAGCGCGGCGATGGCGGCCTGGGCCTGGAACTCGCCCAGGCCGTCGCGGGCGAGGGCTGCCTGGAGCACGTCGACGCCCTCGGCGATCAGGCGGGTGTTCCACAGGCTGCGGTCCTGCTCGGCAAGGGGCACGAGCCTGCCGTCGGGGCCGGTCCGCGCCGGGCGCCGGGCGTGATGGAGCAGCATGAGCGCGAGCAGGCCCCCGACCTCCTCATGGCTGGCCTTGGCCGCCAGCTGGCGAGTGAGCCGGATCGCCTCGCCGGCCAGGTCGACGTCGCCGGAGTAGCCCTCGTTGAAGACCAGGTACAGCACGCGCAGCACCGTGGCGACGTCACCAGGCTGGTTGAACCGGACGCCCGAGACGGTCCGCTTGGCCCTGCTGATCCGCTGGGCCATGGTCGCCTCCGGCACGAGGTATGCCTGCGCGATCTGGCGCGTGGTCAGGCCGCCGGCCGCGCGCAGCGTGAGCGCGACGGCCGAGGCCGGCGTCAGGGACGGGTGCGCGCACAGAAAGTACAGCTGGAGCGTGTCGTCCGCCACCTCGCCCGGGCCGGGCACGGGCTCGCCCTCGACGCGTACCTCGCGGTGCCGGCGGGAGGTATCGCTGCGGGCGGCGTCGAGGAACTTACGCCAGGCCACGGTGACCAGCCAGCCCTCGGGATCGCGCGGCGGGTCGTCCGGCCACACGCGCACCGCCTCGATCAGGGCGTCCTGCACGGCATCCTCGGCCGCCGCGAAGCCGGCTCCGCGACGGACGAGGATGCTGATCACGGTGGGGGTGAGGGTCCGCAGCCGGGCCTCGTCCACCGTGCGTCACTCCGTGATGACCGGGGGCGCGCCCAGGAACGGGCGCACCTCAAGCCACTCGTGGATCGGCTTCCCGCCCGCACCCGGCGCCGCGGACAGCTCGCCGGCCAGCTCGAGCGCCCGCCCGTAGGTCTCGACGTCGATCACCATCCAGCCGGCGATCAGGTCCTTGGTCTCCGCGAACGGGCCGTCGGTGACCGGCGGCCGCCCCTCGCCGTCGTACCGGACGAACGTGCCCTGCGGGGAGAGCGCCTGACTGTCGACGAACTCGCCGGTGCCCTCGAGCCGAGCGGCGAAGTCCTGCATGTACTGGATGTGGGCCGAAAACTCCTCCGGCGTCCACTGGTCCATCGGCACGTCGTTGACCGGCGCCGGCGCGCCCCGGTAGTGCTTGAGCAGCAGGTACTTGGCCATCACGTTCTCCCTAGTGCGTTACGGCCCATTGTGGCCGTGTTCACTGCGGGGACGAAGCCGCGCGCCGGTTCTCTACATCCCACCGCGACATTTCCTGGCGGACCTCAAAGACTCTGCGCACTCGGAGGCGTCACAGACGGGCACAGGGACCCGCTTGGCGTCCGAGGCGCTAGGGCACGGTGGTGAGTCAAACCATACCCAGCCGCGTCGGATCGCCGCTTTCGATCGGCGCCTGCCGCGCCCGACAGGAGTGGGCATTGTCCGCGCTCGCGGGGTTGAGACGTGGGCGATCCACCCAACAGGGGCGACCGCGCGAGCGCTCAGGGGCGGTGACGCTCTTCGCGCTGGCGGGACAGCTCTTCGACCGCGCTCGGCAGAGTCGTCTCGAAGCCGATCAGCTTCGCCCACGTGGGGGTCACGGCGATCCGGACCATGCCGTCGTAGAGCGCTCAAGGGCGTGTGGAACTTCGTCAGCTCGACGGGCTGCCGCTCGCGTGCCGCGACTCACCCCGGGGTGCCGCGGGTTACGTATGCGACGTACCGGGCGCACCACCGGGGCAGTCAGCCGCTCATGACGCGGTCGTAGCTGCGGCGGGCGCGGGCACCGCGGGCGCTGGCCCCGTAGCGGGTCAGCATCTGCGGGGACACCCAGCCGCTCAACTCCATCAGGTCGCCCTCCGCCCCGCCGCGGTCCAGCCAGGTATGCGCGAAGTGGTGCCGAAACCTGTGCGGGTACAGGCGCACCCCGCACTCCTGCGTCGACGGCCAGCTGTCGATGACATTTTTGCACTTCTCCCAATTCCTGCATATTCGCAGGCAGGAGGACTGACTCAGGCAGTCTGGGTGGAGCCGGTGAGCGGATTCGAACCGCTGACCGTCCGCTTACAAGAAGGCCTTGTAGTCACCGGCGGCCGACAGGAACGCTAGTGATAAAAGCCTTTCTCTCCAGCGGAAACTCATGGTCTCCGCTTGCTTTTCCCATGTTACCAGCCGTGCCGCCGCGTACCGGGGAGTGCCGTTTCGTCCGTGCTGAAACTGTGTTAACGAGCCGTCTAGCGGCGTGGTTGTGTTGGTCTTGTGTTGCCTGGGAACCTCGCTGGCCTCGCCTTCTGCGCTCTCTCCTGCCCCTGCGTACTGTCCCCCGCCCCGTCCAAGGCTCCTGCGCGTCCAGGAAGCCTCATGGCGCCTCGCCGATCGTGTTCGGCATTAGCGAGGCAAGGTTACGGGTTTGCTGGTCATGATGCGGTCGTAGGTGCGCCGGGCGCGGGCGCTGTGGGCGCTGGCGCCGTTGCGGGCGAGCATCTGCGGGGAGGACCAGCCGTTGAGCTCCATCAGGTCGCCCTCCGGGCCGCCCCGCTCGAGCCAGGTGTGGCTGAAGTGGTGCCGGAACCGGCGGCCACACTGGGGGTGTTCTTGACTAGGAAGGCAGGGGCGCGGGACGGCGCGCCCTGGCATGCTATAGCCGTGAAGGTGATGATCAGCTCGGTCCGCAAGGGCTTGGAGGCGGAGCGTGACGCCCTGCTAGGCTTGATCTTGGCCCTGGGACATCAGCCGGTCCGTTTTGAGGACTTCGGTGCAGCGCCTCGGCCGAGCCGGGAAGTCTGTTTGCGCGCAGTGCTCGAATCCGACGTGTACTTGCTGCTCCTTGGCCCGCATTACGGGCAGGTCTTCCCCGAGACAGGCCAGTCTGCTACCCACGATGAGTTCGTCGCAGCGCAGGCTAAAGGCATCCCCCGCATCGTGCTCAAGAAGACCGGCGTCGTCTTTGACGCAGAGCAGCAAGCGTTCGCCAAGCTTCTCCGCGACTACGGCTCTGGCATCTCCTACGACACGTTCGCTGGCGCAGCCGACATCCAGGCGAAGTGGTTCGAGCGCTACGCCAAGTCCAGGATCAGCCAGATCCTCTGGCATTCACTCCGCTGCCCGCCCCTGTCTCCGTCGAGTGGCGTCGGGACTGGCCGACATCGGCCACTGGGACAGGGCTGAGTGCATGCCTGGAGGTTCACATCGTTCCTGTCCCGTCGCGCCGACTGTCGGCACGAGAGATGAACGAATCCGGCGACCATCTGCTGACTGCACTCCGTGCGAGCGGAGCCGTGCCGGCGGAGGCCGGCCTGGAGTCCATCCGGGAATCGTCAGGAGCTGCAGTCATCCGGCTCCTTGAGACCCGTCGGCGGTTCGACGAAGTCGATAAGGGGACGCTGCGCGGGGTTCGACTGGCGCCCTCCAGCCAGGTGTCGCTCTGGTACACGCTGCCGAGGGGCAGGATGCCCCTGGCCGTCCTCGACCCGGATGATCTGGCCGCCCGCATTGCAGAGGCGCTGCGACTTGCTGGCCGGTTGCGGGTGCTGAACGCTCCCCATGTCGCCATTGCGGCAGGCATCGATCCTGCATCGCTCACCACTATCGGAAGTGTTTCCGAACTCGCCACTCGGTCGTCGGCTTCCTTCGCCGGTGGCGGCCGACTGGAATATGTACACCTCGAGCCGGATGAGGCCGCGACGGCGGCGGCATTGGATAGCGGCGCCGCGGAAACGGCGCGTTCGGTAGCTCGGCGGTTGATAGGTGCTGTCAGCTGAACTTCCTTGGCAAGATCGGGGCGCAGAGATTAAGGCCAGCCAACGCAGCGTCTGAGTCAGGTCCGAGACCGGGTGCCGCCATCGCGGGCCATCGACCGCGGCAGCACCGAGTACCCGGAGCGGATCCCGGCGATGCGCCCAGCCGACAGTCGGCGGTCGGCTCATGTGGCCTCTTCGCAACGGGATCCGCGCTCGCGCCGCACTACGCTCGCCGCCTTGGCCTGAGCGCGGCCAGGGTTACCCGGACATGACAGCTGCGATCCGGAGAGCTGACCCAGCACCGTCGCAGTTAACTCCGTGTTGCCGCATCGGCCCTGATGAGACCCTTCGCCTGCGCCTGCCCGCGCATCTTCCGTCCCTTCCATCCCGTCCGGGGCTGGCCCTCCCGTCGCGGTCATGGTGCGCCGCCCGGGCGGGCACGCAACCGGCTGGAAAGCGCCGGTGGTGCGCTTCCGCCCTAGCGGCGCCCTTCGGTGACCGCCGGGAGGCAGTCCCGCCCCCGGTGTCATCCGACAGGAAGGACGTCTCCGTGAACGTCCCTTTCGCTCGCCTCAAGGGCGGTGGCTCACAGTGACCCATGACCTTGCCACGGTGGAGGTGCGGCTGGCCGGGGCGCTGTTGCGGCATCACCGCGAGGCGGTTCGGTGGAGCCTGGAAGAGGCGGCTGCGGTGCTGGAGTGCGACACGTCGAAGGTCTCCAGGATCGAGACCGGGCACCGCAGGCCGCTGCCCAGCGAGATGCTCACCCTGCTTGCGGCCTACGGCGTGGCCGACCGGGAGCGGCAGGCCATTGCCGCGCTCACCCAGAACGCCAGCGCGGGCTGGTGGGGCGAGTACCGAGGCCTGCTCGCCGACGGCATGGTGGACCACGCCCTGCTCGAATCGCTCGCCGACGACGTCATGGTTTACGAGCCGCAGGCGATCCCGGTCTTCCTCCAGACTTGCAGTTACGCGTCGGCTCTGGCCGCAGCCGACCTGGCACTGCGAACCGACGAGGAACGGCGGCTCGCGGTCCTGCTCTCCGCCAGGCGGGCGGCGAACTTCCGCGACCTGACCGACGCCAAGTTCACGGTCGTGCTCGGCGAGGCGGCGCTCACGCAGCAGGTGGGCGGCGACGAGGCGATGCCCAGCCAGCTCCGCCAGATCGCCGGCGAAGACGGGGAACTTCCCGAGGCGGTCACGCTCCGGGTGATTCCTTTCAACGCCGGCGCCCACCCGGGCATCGACACCGGCCCTCTGGCTGTCATGCGGTTCCGGGACGTGGCCGGCGTCGGTGCCATCCGCCGGGGCTGGAGCGATGCCGGCGTATCGGTCGTCAGGCAAGGAGAACTAACCACCGCGGTCCGCATATTCGAGGCGCTCCGGGACACCGCCCTCTCCCCCAGTCAGTCGCGGCAGCTCATCCGCAAGGTGATCAGCGGCTGGCGGTAGCGCCGCAATGACAGCGCCGCTTCCGGTGCCGGCGGGTCATCAGCCCGCGGCACTGGAAGACGGCCAGCGGCAGAAGGCACGACATGGGCGGCCGTCTGGGCATAAACGCGGACATGTACGGCAGCGTCCCCGGGGAGCGCGTCTCATGACAGCCGCCACGGCGATCTTGATGATTGACGTTCAGAAGACCTATCTGGACCAGGCCAGGCGCGACCTGCTCGGCTGGCCGCCGATCTGGCGGCTCGGCGAGGTGGTCCAGGAGTGCCGCCAGCTGCTGGCCGCCGAGCGCGCCGCCGGCATACCCATCGTTTACACGCGGGCGGTGCAGCGCCCGGACGGCGCTGACGTCACCCCGCGCATGCGCCGGCTGCTGGCCTCGGTAACCCGCGATGGCGCATCACCGCTGCCCACCCAGCGCCCAGAGTCTGTGGAGATCATGGACGAGGTCGCGCCCGAGCCCGGGGACATCGTGCTCGACAAGCTGCGTTGGGACGCGTTCTCTACACCGAGCTCGACGCGGTCCTGCGCAACCTCGGGACCCGGCGGCTGATCATCGCGGGACTGCAGACCAACGTCTGCGTCGAGACCACCGCGCGGTCCGCCATGATGCGCAACTACGAGGTCGCGGTGCCGGAAGATGCCGTATCTACCGACGGTATCCCCTTGCACTTCGGCGCGCTCGATGCCATGCGGGTGCTGTACATCGAGGTCGCCCCCTGGCGCGAGCTGATCGCCCCCGAGGCGGCATGGGACCGCGCGTTCACCACGCCGCACTACGGGCGCACAGACCCGCCCGGCTTCTGACGCCTGGTCCCGCTACTAGCAGCGACTTCGCCCTCTGGGTCTGGGCCAGCACTCAACGCTCTGCATGGTGACTGAACTGGGCCGTGCTTGAAGATCACCGCCAAAGGCGGCCGCGCAGGAACTTACTTGCTGGGATGCTTGCCGGTGATGCCCCACACGAGATTGTCGATCGGGTCCGGTTCTGTCGCGTTGAGGTCCACCCAGGTCAAACTTTCGAGGAAGGCCGGCAGGTCTCGGGGGGTTGCGCCGGGCAGCAATACCGGGACGATGGCACCGTGCCGCCTGATGAACTGCCGGAGAAACGCAACGAGTTCCCGATCCCGCCAGGGACCCACCCGGGAACCGACGATCACCGCTGCTGCGGGGACATCCGCGATCACGTCCTCAAGCGCCTGTTCCCAGGCACGCCCGGGAGGCAGTTCGTCTTCGTCCAGCCATGGATGTAGCCCGCGTTCCCGGAGTTGCCGCGCGATTCCGCGGACGGCCGCCCTGTCTTCCCGGTGGTAGGAGAGGAAGACATCGAACTCTGCGGTCTCTCGCCCGACGTCCGCCGCAGCGTCCGTTGCCGTAGTGGACTGATCAGGGTCAGGCCGCGCGATGCCGGCCAGCACAGCTAGCTGGTTGCGTGGCGTGCCTGGCATCGCACGCTGCCGTTCGGCGGACTCATGGGCGGCAGCGGAAGGCGAGGCCATGAGCCTCCCAGATGGGGAGAAGTAGGCGAGGAGCTCGCCAAGAGCAGGTCGTTTCCTTGGATCCTTGGCCAGGCAGGCGTGGATGACGTCGCGAAGCGGTGGCCTGATGGCGCTGAGGTCTGGCGGTCGCGTCAGGATCCGGCCGATGGCGGCGGAGTCCTCGGGCGCGTCGAACGGCCCGCGGCCGGTGGCTGCGAACGCCAAGACCGCGCCCAGGGAGAAGACATCGCTCGGGGTGCCGATGTCTCCGGCCCCGAGTTGCTCCGGGGACATATAGCGGGGGGTGCCGACGGCCATCCCGGCGGTGGTGATCGGCGTGGTTTCCGCCGCCCTTGCGATGCCGAAGTCGATGACGCGCGGGCCGTCTGCGGCCATGATGATGTTGGACGGCTTCAGGTCGCGGTGGATGATGCCGCCGTCGTGGATGGCCCTCAGCCCTTCGGCGAGCGCTGCTCCGAGGACGCTCACGGCGGCGGCGTCAAGCGGGCCGTACTCGTTGACAGCGTCGGCAAGGGAAGGCCCGGGGACGTAGTCGGCCGCCATCCAGGGCGGTTCGCCTTCCGGGTCAGCGTCGAGCACTGGCGCGGTGTAAACGCCATAGACCCTGCGGGCGGCAGCGACTTCCCGGGCGAAGCGGCGTTGGAAGTCCTGGTCCCTGGTGTATTCGTGCCGGAAGACCTTGACCGCTACCTTCTGGCCGTCTAGCGACTCTCCGAGGAACACCTGTGCCATGCCGCCCCGGCCGAGGCGCGCGAGCAGCCGGTAGCCGCCTATCTCACTCGGGTCGCCCGCCGCGAGGGAGCCCGTGCCTTCACCTGCCTGGCGAATGCCCCTGGCCGCCGACTCGCCACGTTCCCCTGGCGGAAGGCCGGAAGCCGACGCGACCATAGGCGCTTCATCTCTAAGGAGGGTGCGAAGTTCGTCCAGGCCCCGGCTCTCGCGAGCCTTGAGCGTTTCCTGCGCCTCGGCGGCGAGTTCCCGGATGCGGGCTGCCTCCTGGGGATCGGCGTCCATCCGGGACAGGGCAGCCCTGAAGGCCGCCGTCATCTTCTCTGTGCTGTCGTCTTCCCGGCCTGTGGCAGGCTGCGGGGCGCGGGTTTCCTGGCTCATCGGGTCGTGTTCCAGGCTCATCGGGTCTCCTCCTCCCAGATTCCGCCGGGTTCTGTAAGGATTCGTCTCAGGTTCCGCAGCGCGCTGGTAGCCGTCGGGCCTATCGTCCCTTCCGCTATCCCCATGATCGCAGCGGTATCGGCGACGCTGAAGCCGTGCAAGTAGCGAAGTTCGATGACCTCCCGCTGGCGGGGCGCCAGTTGCGTGATCGCGTGCCGGAGCGCCTTGTATTCCCGGGCGCTCTCCCCGCCATCTCGTTCAGGCTGGTCGTGCATCAATTCGATGGCCGGGGAATCCGGGATCTCGATGGCGTGCAAGGCCTTGCTCTTGCGGATCCCGGCGTTATACGCAACCGTGAACAGGAACGCCTTCGGGTGCTCCACGAGGTCACCGCCGCGCCGCTTGCGGACGATGGCCAAGAGACCGTCGATGATCGCTTCTTCGATGACGTCCTCGTGGATGCCTCTCCCACGCAACTGCCACCAGAGAACAGCACCGTACTCCATGAGGAGCGACTTGCTCTCCTCGTTGATCTCCTCCTCGGAGTACATGTCCCAGGATCACCAGCCGGTTCCCGGAGCTTCGTCCCGCGACTCGGTCACGGCCGCCGCGTCGAGCTCGATCACGACGGGCGAGGACAGCGTGTCCGCCTGGCCTCTCCCAGGGCCTGCCACGCGGATCCAGAGCCCCCGCCCCTGACTGTCCTCATAGTCGACTAGCTCGTCACCGCACCGCAGGCGATCGCGATGATCGGCGTAGGCCCGGTTGCGCTCCCGCTCGATCTCCAGCCGGGCCCGCAGCTTGCTCCGTACGATCAGCAGCTGCCACAGGCCCGACAGGCCGCGCAGCTTCTCCCAAGAGGCCGGGTCATCGTCGAGCACAGCGGTTCTCCTCGCAGTCGCAGGGCTAGTCATCGTAAAGAGGCACCGCGACGCCGGTGTTGTTATCCGCAGACCTAACTAGCCAGAAAATTTGGCTCCAGGCCCGTGCTCGCCAACATCCGGGTAAGCGCGATCGTCCGTGCGGGTCACCACTTCGGCGGCAGCCACGGTGACAGCGGTGACGGCCGCGACCGAGGGCCAGGCGCCGATGTACTTGGCCAGCGGGTGCGAGCTGCCCATGGCCGCCACGTACACGGCAGCCAGTCCAGCCGCCGCAGCCGGGCCGTGTGCCCGGGACCACTCTCGGGCGCACCAGGCCCCGGCCGCGGCGAACAACGCCCCGCCCAGCTCACGGCGGCCCGTCCGCCGCGCGACGAAGAACCCACCGCGCGCCCGTGCGGGTAGTGAGATAGTCGTCCTTCGGTGCGCTCGCGAACCGGCGGCCGGCGTAGCTGGCCTGTCACACCGAGGAGGAACCGCATGGCAGATTCTGACCGCCGAGGCACGTTGCTGGATTCTTACGAGAACGCTGCGGTGATCGTGTCAGGAATAGATGCTGACGAGCTCGGCCACCCGACACCGTGCCCCAAGTACGACGTGGCCGGACTGATCGACCACCTCGTCGAAGCGGGCCACCGGGCGGCCGCCCTCGGCCGCGGGCAGGCACCCCCGCCCGGAGACGAGTCCCCGCACGTGGAGCTGTCCGACGCGCCCGGTCAGCTACGCAGCGCCGCAAAAGAGGCGGCACGAGCATGGGGCGACAATTCCAGCTTGTCGCTGAGGCACGCAATGCCGTGGGGCGAGGAGTACACGGGAGCCACCCTGGTGGACATGTACCTGGCAGAGCTGGCCGCACACGCCTGGGACCTGGCCAGGGCCACCGGACAGCTCGACAAGCTGGACCCTTCCCTCGCCCTGCCGGCACTCGAGGGGGCACGGGCCATGATCAAACCTCAGTACCGCAACATGGCCGGGCCAGGAGCCCCCTTCGGGGCGGAGGTCTCCCCAGCTCCCGGTGCTGACGACTGGGAACGCCTCGCCGCCTTCACGGGACGCGACCCACGGACAACGCCCGGTCGATAAGGGGCGAGCGCGGCGCCGGGCCCTCGATCGACATGGCGTCTTGAGCCTGGGTAATAGCCGGAGGTAGCGATGTGTCACTCCCGAACACCCACGCAGAACACCGCTGGCGAAGGGTTCCCGGCCGATCCGATCGACGCATATCGCGCAGGCAGTGGCGGCGCGGTGATGGCCTTTCGACGCGGCGCTGACCGGCTTCCTGATACGCATCCAACGCCGACCTGGCCGTCGGGCAGGATGGGCCCCATGGTGGAGATCAGCTTCCTGACCGAATCCGACCGTGCCTGCTGGGAAAGGCTGGCCCGTGGTAAAGACACATACTTCGAGGTCGAACGCGGCGACGACGACTACGAACGGACCTGGCGGCGCCTGCTCGATGACGAGCGGATACGCGGGATCGCCGCCCGGCTGGACGGCAAGATGGTCGGCATCGCGCACTACCTGTTCCACGCCAGTGTCTGGTACGCCGGGAGATGCTACCTGGCGGACTTGTTCGTGGACGCGGAAGTCCGGCGGCTGGGTATCGCGACGGCCGTCATCGAGTGGGTGGCCCGGGATTCCGAGGAGCACGGCTTCCCGGGCCTTTACTGGAATACACTGGAAGACGCCCCGGCCCGCGCACTGTACGACAAGGTGGGCAAGTTTCACAAGGGGTTCATCCACTACGCCTACCGGCGTGAGGCGAACCAGAACTCCGCCCGGCGCTGAGGGGCGACAACAACAGGGCGATCTCAACCGGACCAACGGTAAAGCAGTTGCGGATCCCTTGAGCCATCCGGGACCGCGAAGTGCTTGTGGGGATTCCGTGGGGGCGCAGACGGTGTTAGCGGCCGGTTTACCCGCATCGGGCATGATCAACGGCAGCACTCCGTGCGCAACACAGCTGTCACGGAGCGTCCCGGCTTGGCTAGCCCAGCTGTGAGCGGAACCGCACCGAAGTTACCGATTCCGCGCGTCCTACGATCACGCTAGGGCGCGTATCGGGTCGTTGTCGGCGGCGGGTGAATACTGGATCTGGATCTGGCCCCTATTTCGTGATGGCATCTGACGTGTAACGGCTGATTGCGGGCGGCGGGTCTGACGTCGATCACGATCATCTTGTCGAACTTGTAGTCGTCAAGGTCTGGCCGGTGCCATGTCTCGCCGGGGCGGATCTGGTGGAATCTGAACGTGGCGTTGGTCTGGTTCGCCCCGACGATGCAGCGCACGGCGCTCAGTTCCGGGAGGCCGCGGACCAGGCTGGCGAACCGCATGCTGAAGTTGAGGCCCTGGATGAGCAGCGTCCGCTGGCCTGCCTCGCCGATGACCGGGGCGTCGTCGATGATCGCGATGTCCACGGGCACGTGGTCCTCAATGTGGAACGAGCTGTGGTCGCACTCCCAGCCCGTGAGGTCGCCGGGGCGGCCCGGGGCGTCCTTCGGGCTTGGTGGCGAGCCGGCCCAGGTGAGTACCTGGCCGCGGCGCACGATGCCGGACCCGATGATGGCTTCCAGCCCGGCGGTGATCCCGCCGGGAAGCGCGACGGGCTGCAGCCCGAGCGACTGCGCGGCTGCGTCGTTGAACTGAACCGAGAGCACGCGGGTCATCTTGGCCTGCCCCGGTGCCCGTCGTCACGCGGATTACGGGCATCGGGTGCGGGAATGCGGCTCAGGCCAGGTGAGAGTCCCTGGCCCGTGATGGCTGGCTCGCGGGGGCATGCCCGTGATCGTCGTTTGCCGCGTGAAGTGAGGGGGCTCCTGGTAGTCCGGCGGTTGCCCCGCCTCAGATGCTCGATGCACTGGCCCGACCCAGCCCAGCGAACCCGCATCGTCGAGATCCGCGACAACCTCATCGACCGCATCGCCGAAGCCGACCGCGAAGGCTGGCTCGGCGAGGTCGAAGGACTCAATATCAGCCTCGCCGGCGCCAACGACAAACTCGCCCAACTCGACCGCCGCTCACCCGCCACCACCGTCGACCTCGGCATGCCATCCCGTCAGCGTTAACCGCAGACCAGGACCAAGATCCTTAGTTCAGAGAATCCGCCAGCGAGTGCTCCTCGTGACCTAAGCAGGCGGGCCGAGACCATCACGAAATAGGGGCCAGATCCAAAATTCGCGCGCCGTTGACAGTCGTGATCAATGAGCATCGCAGCTTCCGGGGCGGGTGCCCGTCTGGGGTACGGGCCCGGCGATCTGCGGCTGCGCCGCGTGAGCGCGAGTGACCGGTAGCGATGCCGCAGGCAGGCAGCGGCGGGGCCCGAGGGCCCCAGCTGCGTGCCCGCCGGGATGGTGTGTCAAACCACGGCGAGCCGGTCCACCAGCAGCTCCACCCTCGGCTCGGTGTCCTCCGGCGGTAGCCGTCCCGCCCGGGTCAGGGTCGCCAGCCCGTGCAGGGACGCCCAGAACACCTCGGTGAACAGTCCCGGGTGGACGCCGTCCCCGGCGACCTCGCCCAGGCTCTCCAGCAGCGCGGCGAAGGCGTCCTTCAGCGGCGCCGGGGTGTCCTCCTTCGCGAACGCCAGGCCGCCGTCGAGCTGGAACATGGCGTCGTAGACCGCCGGGTTGCGTGCGGCGAAGTCGAGGTAGGCGCGGGCGAGGGCGGTGACCCGGGTGCGGGGGCTGTTCGCGCTGGAGGCCGCGGCACGCACTGCCGCGGCCATCTCGGCGGCGCCTTCGAGGGCGACGGCGCCGATGATCTCGCGTTTGCCGCGGAAGTGGCTGTAGAGGACGGGCTGGCTGTATTCGATGCGCTCAGCGAGCTGGCGGGTGGTGACCGCGTCCCAGCCCTGCTGTTCGGCGAGTTCGCGGGCTGTGCCCACGATGAGGCGTTCACGCTCCGCCCGTTCGCGCTGCTTGCGTTCCTGTACCGACATGATTCGATCCTAGCATCGCTAGACAATCGAGCGACAGTAGAGCTAGTGTTGCCTCATCAGCTAGCAACGCTAGATCTTGGAGGGTCATCATGCTCAACGCACTCGAGGTCGTCACCACCGTGGCCGTCGGCCTGATGGTGGGGGTGGAGTTCTCCGTCGCCTTTGTCCTCAACCGGATCCTCGACGCACTCCCCGGTGACGGTGGCCAACTCGGCCGCGCCCACGGGGGCCGGATGCTCGGCGCCGTGATGCCGGTCTGGTACATCACCTCGCTCGTCCTCGTCGCGGTCTGGGCCATCGCCGGATGGCACCACCACGGCACCAGCCTCGTCGTCACCGCCGGCGCGCTGCTGATCCTCAGCGTGATCATGTCGCTTCTGCTGCTCGTCCCGATCAACAACCGGGGCAAGACGTGGACCCCCGAGAACCGGCCCGAGGACTGGAAGCAGCAGATGAACCGCTGGGACCGCTTCCACTACGTCCGCGTCGCCGTCATCATCGCCGCCTTCGCCCTGCTGGTCGCCTCCCTCGCCTGACCCCGCGGGCCGACACCGCGCACGCGGGCGCACAATCCCACTCGCCGGGCGGCAGCGGGCCATCGAAATCCCGACATCCGGGAATGCAACTGCCGCTCAGAGCCCACAATTGCGATCCCGACAAACTACGCCCCTCGATGACCTGCGCGGCTCCCGGCTCTGGTTCGGGTGAGGTCTTTGATCCAGATCACCGAGGCACGCAGCCGAAGCCCGGCGAGGTAGCTTTCCGGGGTCTTGTCGTAGCGGGTCGCGATGCCCCGCCACGCCTTGAGCTTGTTGATCAGGCGCTCGACGGTGTTCCTCTCCTTGTAGAACTCGGCGTCGTGGTTGACGGGCCGTCCCCCTTTGCGGCCCTTCGTCTTCCGGTTGGCGGCCTGGTCCCGTTTCTCCGGGATGACAGCCTTGATGCCGCGCCTGCGCAGGTGGGCGCGGTTGCCGCGGGACGAGTACGCCTTGTCCCCGGCGACCGCGTCCGGCCTGGTGCGAGGCCGCCCCACTGGGCCGCGGACCCGGATCTTCCCCAGCACCGGGATGAACTGTGGGCTGTCGGGCCGCCTGTCCTGCGGTCGAGACGAACGCCGACGGCCGGCACTTGCGGTCGGCGGCGAGATGGGCCTTTGACGTCTGCCCGCCCCGTGAGCGCCCCAGCAGAGCGGCCTTCAGCCGGACCCTGCGCCGGCGCCGGACGCGTCGCCGCTCGTCCCGCTCGGGATCGGCACCACCCGTCCTGCCCGCTTCGTCCCTCGGGACCGCCCCCTTTGACCTGGCCTCCTCCTCTTCGGCGGCAGCCTTCTCCAAGCGACGGGCACGTCCTGGCTCGTGTGCATCCCGGCGGCATCGTGATGGGCCCGCACGGTGGTGGAGTCGATACTGACCAGCGACAGATCCACCTCACCCCGCTTTTCAGCCTCCGCGATCAGGCCCTCCAGCAGGGCCTCGAACACGCCGGCGTCACGCCACTGCCGGAAACGATTGGACACCGTCGACCAGGCACCGAATTCCTGCGGCATCTCCCGCCACTGCCCGCCGGTCACTTCAGCCCGGTATTGGGCGCACTGGGCGACACGAGCGAACGCAAAGCCACATTCGCGGCCGAATCCACCTACGGGCTTATAAGGCGTCGGAACTGGCGGGAGCCTGCGCACAGATCAGTCCGTTCTGCACAGCTCCACTGGGGGCCGCCGAGGGTAACGCAGCCGCACCGATCGGGTAGGACACGCCCGGGCTGCAGTTCCCGAGATTCATGATCGTGGAAATTCCGCAGCGAATACGTTGACAGGCCCTAGCCGTAAGTGATGTGCCATAGATAGGTGTTGCCGTCGCCTTCACCAGCGGCGAGGGTGCCGCCTGGCCCGAACGCGACCGAGGCGATGTAGGTGCTTCCCGCGGGGCTGGTGAGTGTGGCGGGGCTGATGAGTGTGGCGGTGAGCTCGCCGGTGGTGGTGTTCCACAGGTAAGTCCTGCCGTTGCTGTCGCCGGCGGCGAGGGTGCCGCCTGGCCCGAACGCGACCGAGTCGATGCTGGCGCCGTCGGGGTCGGTGAGTGTGGCGGTGATCTTGCCGGTGGTGGTGTTCCACAGGTAGGTCCTGCCGTTGCTGTCGCCGGTAGCGAGGGTGCCGCCTGGCCCGAACGCGACGGAGGCGACGTAGGTACTTGCGGCGGGCCTGGTGAGTCTGGCGGCGATCTTGCCGGTCGCCGCGAGGGCGCTTGCCTGGCGCGTCGCGGTTGCCGAGGAGGTTGCCGAGGGCGGCGTGCCAGCGGCGGACAGGCGCGGGGTCGGGCGGTTGACGAGCGTGAGAATGCCGACGGCGGCGAGGACGGCGATGGCAACGGTGCCCGCCGCGATCAGACCCGTCCAGCGCCGGGACGCGCGGCACTGAGGCTTGCGGGCGCGCCGTTCGGCCAGGCAGTGGGCGTCGATGTAGGCCTGGTTGCGGTGCCGGGCCTCAGCAACGGCCTCGTCGTCGCCCGCTCCAGCGAGGATGTCGTCCCGGACGTCCTGCCATTTGGGGAAGTCCGTCATCGCCCGGCGGTACCAGCCCTGCCAGTCGCCTGATTTGTCGCCGCCGGTGAGCAGGATCGCCGACCTCCATGGGTCGAACGCGAACAGGATCCGCGTCTCGGTCCGTCCGGCTGACCCGGGCCGGAGTTCCTTGAGGTTGTGGATGGACGTGGCACTGCCATGCGATGAAGGTTAGCAATCCGTTAGTCTCGACCGCCCCCGTCATCGAACTCGACTCCGTGATCGCGGTATTGGCGGCGGAGCAAAGGCGCAGGAACGCGGGCTTGGAGGTCAGGCGGCGAGCGTGGAAGAACCTCGTATTTACTGGCGGTCCCGGCAGCGGCAAGTCTTGGACGGCGGTCGCGCTCGGCCAGACCTACAAGAAGCTGGGAGTGCTGTCGAGCGGGCGCGTCCAGCAGATCGCGGCAGCCGATCTCGCAGGTACAGGGCCCGAGGAGACGGGCAAGCTCGTGGGCGAGGCGTTCCGGCAGGCCACCGGCGGGATCTTGCTGATCAACGACGCGCACGTGTGGAACCGGCTGCCGGCTCACGGGGACCAGGTACTGCGCCGCCTGTACGAAAACCTGAACGAGTACCAGGAGTTGCTGAACCAAGAGGTGGCCGTCATCCTGGCTGGGCAGGCGGTCCCCTTGCGCAGGATGCTGCACGACAACCCGCCTCTAGCTGCTCGCTTCCGCGCTGTCATCGACTTCCCTGGTTACACTCCAGAGCAGCTCGCCGTGATCGTCATTGCCCTGGCCGATGAGGCCGGGCTGAGGCTGACCACTGCGGCCAGGTCCAAGGCGGCCGCCGTTCTCGCCCGGGCCGAGGAGGGCCGCAGATCGAGGAACGCGCGCCTGGCGGTCGGGCTGCTGAACCAGGTGACCGCAGCGCAGGCACGCCGCGTGGCCGCCGAGTCGTCGCGAAGCCAGAATCCCGGCACCCTGAACACGATCACCGACACTGACATCCCGGACTGTCTGCACCCCAACGCGGCTCTCCCCGACGATGACTGGCCAGGCCAGTACCTGTGATCAGTCGGCGGCCTCCATACCCGCGTCACGGTCGCGGACGAGTTCCAGAATCCGCTCGGAAGGCTCGATCTGGGGCTTGGGCGGCTGAAGTATGGCGTCCCTTGCAGGGGCTGTCCAAGCGGGGAATGCCGGGGCGGAGGCTTCGAATTACTTCCCCGTCACCCCGGGTGGCGGCGCGGGTCTCGATGCCGGCAACCCGGCGGGCTGCCTTCGGCTGTGCGGCAACCAGTTTGAGGCGCGGTTGGCCTTGCCGCGGGGCGGTTGTGGGGATTCTGTGGGGATCTTGAAGATCGCGGCGGGTGCCAGCGTCATCTTCACTTCCTCGCTTCCTGCGTTTCCGCAGGCAGGAAGGCTGACGCAGGAAGTCCGAGGTGGAGCTGGTGAGCGGATTCGAACCGCTGATCGTACGCTTACAAGGTCGTTTCAAGCGGTGGCCAGCTGCCGTTTCCCTGGTGAGGGCAGGTTTCCTTGTCTCCTGGCTACCTCTCGGTGTCCGTGGTTCCCGCTCCGTTCTGGCACGCGACTGGCACGATCGCTGTTTGGCCTCAAGGTGGGGCGATTCGGCTAGGTGTCCGTCAGTCTGGGACTGGGAGCAGATACTGAAGGCTCTTCATGTCCGCGTATTGAAGGGTATTCATGTCCACACGGGTCACGTACCCGGTGACGTCGAGGGGACCAGCCGAGGTGTAGTGAGTGCGGATGAGGACGAAGACGGGGGTGCTCTCAGTTATCTGGAGCCTTGCCATCTCGCTTTCGGTGGGCATCCGGACAGTGGTCTCGTCTCCGAACTCCACCAGCGGCGCAATAGAACTGATCCGTTTCAGGTGGTTGTCTGCGCCTGGCCCAGCGAGGAGATCAGGGGTCCGGTCACTCGTGGCAATAGTGAAATAGCTGTCGGCCGTCCGGCATGTCACCCGGTCGAGCGTTGTGATCCGGCGGCGGACATTGACGAGGTCGCCTTCGGCGACGCCTAGCCCGCCAGCAGCGAACGCCGGGGCCGGAACTCTGCCAATCTCAGTGACCTGCGCGATTTCGACAGCTCTATTTCCACCGCGTCCGATACCGGACACGAGTCCCCTATGACCGGCATCTGATTTGAGTCTCGGGCTGACGACCACACCGTATCGGTGGACTACCGGCTGCTCGCTTACGACCGCGTTTCCCGTTTGCCAGCCTGCAACGAGGCCATCCCGCCCGAGCCCTGCGAGTGCCAGGCGGGCGAACACTGCGCGAACGCCGTAGGCGGCGGCAAGTTCCGCCGGATCTGGCAACTGGGTGCCCGCAGGGTAGTCACCGGAAGCGATCTTGGCGTAGAGCGCCGCCATGATCGGCCTGGCCGGCCACCGTTCATCTGCTGCTACAGCCACCAAGCCCAGCAACTCCAATCGTCAACAGATTCTTGACAGTAGCGGCCAATTTACATGTCAGCCGCCGGCCCCGGCTTGCCTTGTCGCGCCAGCCGACCGGCACCAGGCGCCGACGGAACGGGAGTGACGGCGTGTGCGCCGAGCCGGCGGTGCGAGCGGCTCTCCGGGGCCGCCTTGACCGGTTCGCCGCTGGCTCACTCGAATTTCCGTAACCGCCGTTCCGCTGTCGAATCTGCCGATGACCTGCGCCCTAACCGCGACTCGAACGCGGGACCTACCGCTTAGGAGGTCGTCTCGACGCTGCGCCGTGCTGTCTGTTCCCTGGTGTGAGCCGGGCTCCTCGGCGTCTGACTACCGCTCGATGTCCGTAGTTTCTGCCTCGTTCTGGCACGCGGATGACACGGGCTCCTGAGGGTATTCACTCGACGTGCAGCGAGGTCCCGGTGAGGCGCTCGACTCGCGCAAGGAGTGCAGGCGCTACTTCGGGAACATCTCCGTATGCCTCGATCCGGATCACTCGCGGCGGGTCGCCTTCAAGTCTTGCCGATCGAGCTGGCTGCAACTCAAGGATCCACCACTTTGCGGTCTCCCACCCTTCAAGGTCGATGGGCGGGTCCCCATCATCCGCGACCAGGCGCACATCACGGAGTTCGTCCACGAAGCCAAGCTACATCGCGGACTGGGCATCCGCGCTGCCCGTCGGACGGGTTCTGTCAAGTGGCGGCGTAGCCGATCCCGAAGGGACGCCGTAGGCGCTCTTGACAGGTTCTGGGCGACATCCATCGTTGGCCTCAGGGTGAGGGGTGATGTCCCCCTCACCCTCTGCCTAGCGGCGAGCGTCTGTTCTTGATCTTCTCCCGGTGACCGCGCCGACTGCCCCGCCTCGCCCTGGTGGTCGAGGACGTTGGCCGTTCGTGCCCTGCCACTCCGCGCGTTCGTGGCGGTGGGGACCACCCGCGAACCTGCTCGGGGCGGCAAACCGGGCGGCTGGCGGCCCGTCGCGCCCCCGCGCAGAGGGGGCGGCGACGCCAAAGCCGCCCCCCGGGACTGCCTTCCCCCTGGCGCTACAGGAATCGTCCCGGTGGTAACCCCATGACCAGACACAATCCCCGCGCGTCTACTGGCGTCCCTCGCGCGTCTCCTGCCGCTTCGTTCTCGGTCCGCCGGTTGGCCGGTTGGCTGTCGGAGATTCACATTCACGACCTGCGCCATACCGGTAACCAGTTCACAGCCGATGCGGGCGCGAATCCCAAGGAACTCATGGCGCGGATGGGCCACGACAGCCCTCGCGCTGCGCTGATCTACCTGCACTCGTCCGACGCTCTAGCTGAGGCTGTGGCCAAGACTGCCCGGTCTGAGCTGGCCAAGTCCAAGAAGCCCAACACAGCTAAGTCATCTGGCACGCGGAAGGCACGCCGTCGGGATGACCCGTCGAAACACTAGAGAGGTCTTCACGTTTGGGCCTGACCTGCGCGGACGGGGTGCGGGGAGGGGGCTGGCCACAGGTTAAGCGGGTGCCGGCCACACGATACGGAGGCTGTTTTTCCGGTTCTGCGGTACGCCCTGTTAGCGGTTCCAGCGGGGGTCGTTGTCGGTGATCTCGAGGCTGAGTTCCTCGAGTTCGGTGATCAGCTCGCGCAGGCGGCGGTGGTTGTCGAACCAGGGCTGGTAGTCGGCGAGCTGGTCGTCGGTGAGGATCTTGGTGGCGGTCTTGCCGTCTTTCTTGCGGGTCCACTGGTGGTAGGGGCCGTGGAGGCGGGGCGGGTCGGCGTGGCAGCGGCAGTTGGGGCGGCCGCAGCGGGTCATCCGGTCGGCGAGGGTGCCGGGCAGGGCGAGGCCGGCCGCGGTGAGGGCGGCGATCTCGGCGGCGATGGCGGCGGCGCGGGCCTGCTGGGCCGGGGTGGGCGACACGTTCCCATTGTCGCAGCGGGAATCCCCGGTCTCCCGCGTGCACTTCAGTATAGGTACTGTATGACAAATGCTGATGTTGCCGCCTATATCGGGCGGTGGGAGCCGTCGTCGGTGTCGCCGCCGGCGGCGGCGTTCGCCCGGGACGTGGTCGCCAGGGCCGGCCCGGAGAGGCGGGAACGGGCGAAGTGCCTGCTCTGGGCGGCGGGCAGGCTCGCTGACTACGGCACCGGGCTCGGGCTGGAGGCGGCCCCGGAGGTGCTGCTGCACCCGTCGACGGCCGAGCGGTTCGCCCGCTGCGCGCCGGGCCTGTCCCCGGTGGCGCGGCGGACCCTGCGGACGAACCTGCGGTTCATCGGCCGGCGGGTCGTGCCGCAGTTTTACCCGGCGGACGCGCCGCTGCCCCGGGAGCGGGCCAAGCAGCCGTACGGCCCGGCGGAGGTCGCCGGGTTCCTCGCGCTGGCGGACGCCCAGCCCACGGCGGGACGGCGGATGCGGGCGGCCGGGCTGATCTGCCTGGGAGCGGGCGCCGGGCTGATTCGCGGTGACTTGCGCGACGTCCGCGGCACCGACGTGGCCTGCCGGTCCGGCGGCCTTATCGTGCAGGTCAGGGGGCCGCGGGCCCGCGCGGTCCCGGTGCTGGCCCGCTACCAGGACCGGCTGCTGGCCGCAGCCCGGCACGCCGGGAACGGCCTGGTCTGCGGCGGCACCGGAACGGGCCGCCGGAACATCACCTACCCGCTGGTCGCCGCCCTCGGCGACCAGAGCGGGCTGCCGCGGCTGGACACGTCCCGGCTGCGGGCGACCTGGCTGGCCGGCTGCGGCGAGCTGCTCGGGCTGGCGACGTTCATGCACGCGGCCGGGATCAGCTGCTCCCAGCGCCTCGGCGACCTGGTCGCCGGCCTGGAACCCGCAGGCGAAGCCGAGGCCGTCCGCCTGCTGGGAGCCGCCCGGCCATGACCGGGCTGCCGGCCGCCGAGAGCGTTACCGACGCCTCCGGCATCGCGCCGCGGGCCGAGGCCCTGCTGCCCACCGGGGCGCGGACCCGCCAGCTGAGCGTCCGGACCCTGCTGCTGGGCATGATGCTCGCCCTGGCCGACGGCCGCCCCGCGCACCTGACCCGCGTCCGCCGGGCGCTCATTGCCCTGCCCGAAGACGACCAGGTCCGGCTCGGCGTCATCGCCGGCGGGAAGAACGGCCCGCACCGGCTGACCTACCGGCAGACCGAGTACACCTTCGGCCTGGTGGCGGCAGCGCTCGCCAAAGGCCAGCCCGACGGGCTGCCGTCACCGGAACTGCAGGGCGCCTGCGACAGCCTGCTCGAGGCATCCGTCCCGCGGCAGTTCAAGGACGCCAGCCGCTCGCTGGCCGCCGGCTGGACCGACCTGGAGTCCTTCTCCCGGCCCCCGCCGCGCGGGACCGGCGACTGCGCCGACCCCGAGGCCTCCTGGGGACACCGCAAGGACAACCTCACCGGATCGCAGGACGAGCTGTTCTTCGGCTACTACCTGTCCGCCGCCGTGATGACGGCAGACGAGCAGGAGGCGCCCGTCCCAGAGCTCGCCCGCCGCATGACCCTGTCCTCCTGCCGCAACGACCCCGTCCCCGCGCTCGCCCCCGTGCTGACCGCCATGCCCGGGGACGGCATCCCGCTCGGCGACGTCCTGGCCGACTCCGGCTACTCCCACCGCATCCCGGCGAACTGGGCCGCACCGCTCCGCGCCGCCGGCGCCGCCCTAGTCCAGGACCTGCACCCCCACGACCGCGGCCCCCGGGGCACCCACCAGGGCGCCGTCACCGCCAACGGGAACCTCTACTGCCCCCAGGCCCCCCGCACGCTGCTGGAACTAACGCCCCTGTCCCGCGGCGCCACCGCGGGGCAGACTGCCATCCATGACGCGAAAACCGCCGAGGCCGCCCGCTACAAACTCGCCCGCCTCACCGCAGGCGACGAAGACGGCTACCACCGGGTGCAGTGCCCCGCCGCCGCGGGCAAGATCCGCTGCCCCCTGCGCCCCGCGTCGATGACCCTGGACCGGGACCGCCCCGAAATCCTCGCCCCGCCGGAGCACCCCCAGGCCTGCTGCACCCAGCAGACCCTCACCGTCCCGCCCAGCGTCCTGGCCAAGACAGCGCAGAAACACGACTACCCGTCCGCGGCCTGGCGCCGCTCCTACAGCCGCCGCACCGCCGCCGAGCGCATCTTCGCCACCGCCAAAGACCCCGCCGCCAACGACACCGCCCGCGGCTGGTGCCGCCTCACCGGCCTGGCACCTCTCACACTGTTCACCACAGTGCTGCTCACCGTCCGCAACCAGCGGATCCTCACCGCCTGGAACGCGCGCCAGGAAGAAGACGCCCGCCGCGCCGCCAAAGGCCAGCCCCCGAAAACCCGCAGGCGCCGACGCAGACACTCGCACCCGCGCCGCCCACCCTGACATCCCCGAAAGTGAAGCCCCACGACCACCAGCACCGCAACCGCGCGAGCATGCCCGGACCCGCCAGACACAAGCCCGGAACAGCAAAAAGGGGCGCCACGGCGCCCCTAACCAGCCAAGCCCGGCCGCAACCACGCCCCGACCGAAACGTCAGACCCAAACGTGAAGCCGGAAACGTGAAGACCCATGGGCCGCACCGAAACGTGAAGACCTCTCCAGTGAGGTCTTCACGTTTTGGGCTGACCTGGGTGAACGGGGGTTGGTCGGCGGGCTGCCCACAGGTTAAGCGGGCGCTGCCCACGTGATGTGGAGGGTGTCGTTCCGTTTGGCGGCCGGGGGGGCGGGGGCCGGGGCGTGGTTAGCGTTTCCAGCGGGGGTCGGCGTCGAAGGCGGCGGTGCCGAGGGCCTCGAGGCGGGCGAGGAGGTCGCGCAGCCGGCGGTCGTTGTCGATCCAGGCCTGGTAGTCGCGGTGCTGGTCGGCGTTGAGCCAGCGGCAGATGGTTTTGGCGGCGATCTTGCGGGTCCACTGCCAGTAGGGGCCGTGCAGGCGGGGCGGGTCGGCGTGGCAGGCGCAGTTGCGGCGGCCACAGCGGGTGCGGCGCTCGGTGATCGAGCCGGGCAGGATCATGCCGGATCTGGCGACGGCGGCGAGCTCGGCGGCGATCTTCTCGGCCTCGGCCTGGTGGGCGGCGGCGACACGCACGCTTTCAGGGTGGCACAGGTCCGTGATTCCGGTCATGTCCTACTGTATATATACAGTGTGAACCGCGCGGAAGCGCCGCCCCCTGCCGACCCGGTCGCCGGCTATATCGCCCGCTGGCAGCCGTCGTCGGTGTCGCCGCGGGCGGCGGCGTTCGCCCGGCGGGTCGTGCCGCCGGCAGGCCCGGCCGGGCGGGAGCGGGCGAGGAACCTGCTGTGGGCCGCGGGCAAGCTCGCTGACTACGGGACGGGGCTGGGCCTGGAGGCGGTGCCGGAGGTGCTGCTGCACCCGTCGTCGGCCGGGCGGTTCACCCGGTGCGCGCCGGGGCTGTCCGGCGTGGCGCGGCGGACGCTGCGCACGAACCTGCGGTTCATTGGCCGCCGGGTCGTGCCGCAGCTGTATCCGGCGGACCTGCCGCTGCCGCGGGAGCGGTCGAAAAAGCCCTACAGCCTGGCGGAGATCAGCGGGTTCCTCGCCCTTGCGGATGCCCAGCCCACGACGGAGCGGCGGATGCGGGCGGCCGGGCTGGTCTGCCTCGGGGCCGGCGCCGGGCTGATCCGCGGCGACCTGCGCGAGGTCCGCGGCACCGACATCGCGTGCCGGTCCGGCGGCGTGCTGGTCACCGTCCGCGGCCCGTGCCCGCGGGCGGTTCCCGTGCTCTCGCGCTACCAGGGCCGGCTGCTGGCCGCCGCGGCGTCCGCCGGGACCGGGCTGATCTGCGGCGGCACCGATCCGGGCCGCCGGAACATCACGAACCCGCTGATCACCGCGCTGGACGGCGGCAGCGGCCTGCCGCGGCTGGACACCTCCCGGCTGCGGGCGACGTGGCTGGCCGGCTGCGCGGAGCTGCTGGGGCTGGCGACGTTCATGCACGCGGCCGGGATCAGCTGCTCCCAGCGGCTCGGCGACCTCGTCGCCGGCCTGGAGCCGGCCGCGGAGGAGCAGGCGGTGAGACTGCTGGGGGCCGCCCGGCCATGATCCCGCTCGCGGCAGCCGAGAGCGTCACCGGCGCTTCCGGCATCGCGCCGCGAACCGAGGACATGCTGCCCGCCGGGGTGCGCGCCCGGCAGCTGAGCGTCCGCACCCTGCTGCTGGGCATGATGCTCGCGCTCGCCGACGGGCGGCCCGCCCACCTGACCCGGGTGCACCAGGCGCTGACCAGCCTGCCCGGGGACGACCAGCAGCGGCTCGGCGTGCTCGCGGACTGGAAGGACGGCCCGCACCGGCTGACCTACCGGCAGGCCGAGTACACCTTCGGCCTGGTCACCAGGGCACTCGGCAAGGACCAGCCGGACGGGCAGCCGCCGCCGGCGCTGCAGCGCACCTGCGATGACCTGCTCGAAGCCGGCATCCCCGAAGAACTCAAGGACGCCGGCACGTCGCTGGCCGTCGACTGGAGCGACCTGGAAACCTTCTCCCGGCCCCCGCCGCACGGAACCAGCGACTGCGCCGACCCCGGGGCCTCCTGGGGACACCGCAGGAACAACCTGCGCCACGACGAGGACGAGCTGTTCTTCGGCTACTACCTGTCGGCCGCCGTCATGGTGCCAGGCGAGCAGGGCCCGCCCGTCCCCGAGCTCGCCCGCCGCATGACCCTGTCCTCCTGCCGCCACGACCCCGTCCCCGCCTTCACCCCCGTGCTGACGGCGATGCCGGACGCCGGCATCCCGCTCGGCGACGTGCTGGCCGACTCCGGCTACTCCCACCGCATCCCGCGGCACTGGGCGGCCCCGCTGCGCGCCGCCGGGGCGGAGCTCGTCCAGGACCTGCACCCCCATGACCGCGGCCCCAAGGGCACCCATGCCGGCGCTATCATCGCCAACGGGAACCTCTACTGCCCGCAAACCCCGCGCACGCTGCTGGAACTCGCGCCGCTCGCCCGCGCCGCCACCCCGGACCAGGCCGCCGGCCATGACGCGAAGACCGCCGAGGCCGCCCGCTACAAGCTCGGCCGCCTCACCCGCGACGACCACGACGGCTACCACCGCGTGCAGTGCCCGGCGGCCATGGGCAAGATCCGCTGCCCGCTGCAGCCGTCATCGATGACGCTGGACCGGGACCGCCCCGAGATCCTCACCCCGCCCGGGAACCCGCAGGCCTGCTGCACCCAGCAGACCATCACCGTCCCGCCAGGCGCGCTGGCCAAGACCGCACAGAAACACGACTACCCGTCGGCCGCCTGGCGCCGCTCCTACACCCGCCGCAGCGGCGCCGAACGCGCCTTCGCCACCGCCAAGGACCCCGCCAGCAACACCATCAGCCGCGGCTGGTGCCGCCTCATGGGCCTGGCACCCCTCATGCTGTTCACCGTCACGCTGCTGACTGTCCGCAACCAGCGCATCACCGCCGCCTGGAGCACCCGGCAAGAAGAAAACCAGCGCCGCGCAGCCAAGGGCCTCCCGCCGAGAACCCGGCGCCGCCGCCGCAAGACACTCACCGCGCCCGCCACCGCCGCGCCGCCCTGACAGCCGTCTCCCCGCACGTCACCGGCCCGACCACGAACACCGCGCAGCGCGAGCACGCCCGCGCACGCCGGACGAACACCGAAACAGGGAAAAAGACCGCCGCCGCACCGGGAGACAAGACCACCGCCCCACCGGACCACCGCCCAGCCCGGAACGTCAGACCCAAACGTGAAGATAGGCCTCACTGAAACGTGAAGACCTCCTAGAGCCGGCGAGCGGATTCGAACCGCTGACCGTCCGCTTACAAGAAGGCTCATAGTCACTGGCGGCCCTCAGGAACGCTAGTGCTAAAAGCCTTTCTCCCCAGCGGAAACTTATTGTCTCCGCTTGCGTTTTCCATGTTACCAGCCGTGCCGCCGCGTACCGGGGAGTGCCGTTTCGTCCGTGCTAGAACTGTGTTAGCGAGCCGTCTAGCGGCGTGGTTGTGTTGGTCTTGTGTTGCCTGGGAACCTCGCTGGCCTCGCCTTCTGCGCTCTCTCCTGCCTCTGCGCGCTGTCCCCCGCCCCGTCCAAGACTCCTGCGTGTCCGGGAAGCCTCATGACGCCTCGCCGATCGTGTTCGGCATTAACGAGGCCAGATCGGCACCGAGATCACGGGGTGCTGGTCATGATGCGGTCGTAGGTGCGCCGGGCGCGGGCGCTGCGGGCGCTGGCACCGTAGCGGGCGAGCATCTGCGGGGAGGACCAGCCGTTGAGCTCCATCAGGTCGCCTTCCGGCCCGCCCCGCTCAAGCCAGGTATGGCTGAAATGGTGCCGGAACCGGTGCGGCCACACCTGTATCCCGCACTGGCGACCGCGGCGGGCGACCGCCTGGTAGATCCCGCTCGCCGTCAGCGGCCCCCGGCTGCCCTGTCCGAGCCACAGCTGACACCGCCAGGCCTGCGGGTGACAAGCGCGGGCGCGCAGGTAGCGGTCCACTGCGCGGGCGGCGTCGTAGCCGATCTTCACGATCCGGGGCTTGCCGCCCTTGCCGAGCACGGTGATCTCCCGCTGCCACACGTCGATGTCGCTGCGCCGCGGGTCCTGCGGGTCGTAGCGGATTCCGGCCAGCTCCGACAGGCGGATACCGGACGCCCTCAGCACCGCGACGATGGCCGCGTCCCGCCGCTCAGCGAACCCGCGGCCCGCGCACGCGCGCTCCAACCGGGCCAGTTCGGTGCCGGCGAAGACCGGGACGAGCCCGGCGGTCACCTTCGGCGGGTGCAGTCCGGCCATCGGGTCGGGTATGTCTTCCTCGGCGGACAGCCACTTGAAGAACTGCTGCAGCGCCCGGTACTGGTTGCTGGCATAGGCGTCGCTGTAACGGTCCAGCAGCCACGCCATCCAACCCTCCACGTCCAGCCGGCCCGCCTGCTCCCAGCGGGACTTGCCGGCCTCTCCGATCAGGCGGGCTGCGGCGAACCAGGCCGCCGCCTCGGCATACGAGCGGATCGTCCTAGGCGCCTTGCCCTCAGCGGCCAGGTGCAGCCGGAACGAGCCGATCTCGGGCTCAAGAACGCCAGCCTCCATCTGCCGGGGTTGCCTGGCGGACCGTGCATGCGGTGCGGTCATCGTGAGTTCTCCCTGGTGCGGCGCACCACCCGTCTCTTTACGTTCCCCGAACATCAGCATGAAAAGTAAATGGCAATACCGCTGGGCACCACGCTTACGACTCTGCATATCAGCAGTCGACTACTTACGACCGAGGTAGTGTGGGTTCATGAAGTTGCTTCGTCCCGTGGCCACAGTGGCTGCTGAGGACACGGGTCGCGAACCGCACGCGGTTCCTAGCCGGGACCGCGCACGCCCGGCTTCCACAGCCCGGAACTCGCGACTGCCATCGGAACTCCTCACCGACGGTGACGTGGCCATGCTCGCGGTAAGCCATGCTGGGTGTAACACTTTCCCCATGAGTGTGAGCGTTCTGGACAGGGAGATGTTCACCGAGGCCGAGGCCGCCCGCCTGCTACGGGTGCCACAGCGCACGCTGAACTACTGGCTGGAGGGCGGCGAGGTCCGGGGACGGGTCTACCGGCCAGTCATCCGGACCGAGCCCCGGGGCAGGCACGCGGCCGTCACCTGGGCCGAGTTCGTCGAGGCCGGGCTGCTGCGCGAGTACCGTCAGACGCACCGCATTCCGATGGCAGAGTTGCGTGCGTTCATCGACCAGGTCCGCAGCGAGTTCGGGGTGCCCTACCCGCTTGCCGACCAGCGCCCATTCGCCAGCGGGAAGGAACTGCTCTCGGTCGCGCAGGACGCCGCCGACCTGGACCCCGGCCTCTGCCTGGTCGCGACCGTCCGAGGCCAGTACGTCCTGACCCCCGCGGCCGACGCGTTCTACAAGCGCATCACCTGGGAAGGCGACGAGCCAGCCGCCTGGCGCCCCCACGACGACCCGCTGTCGCCCGTCCTTATGCGCCCGGGCCTGCGCGCCGGACGGCCGGCGGTGAAGGGCATCAGCACCGACATCCTGTGGGAGCACGAGCAGTCCGGGGAGACCACCACCGAGATCGCCGACGAGTACGGGCTGTCCGACGAGGACGTGCGCTGGGCGATCGCCTACGAAACCTCGGCACACGCCGCATGACCGGCCGGCCGAGACCGGCCCGCGTCCACTATTACATCGACGCCGACCTGCTCGGCGTCGCGAAGATCCTCGTCCAGCTCAGAGGCGACGTTACCTACCCCGGCGACCCAGGCGGACCAGTCAAGGGCGGTCGTGTACGGCCGCCGTGCACCATCACCGACCCCGCCACGCTCGACGCGGTCCGGATCCCCGAGACCGCCCGCCAGGAATGGCTCATCATCACCCGCGACCGGCGCATCCAGGAACACCGGGCCGAGATCGAGGCCGTCAGCTCCAGCGGCGCCCGCATGGTCAACCTCGCGGCCGACGACGCGACCGACCGCTTCGCTCAGATGGAAGTCATCATGTGCCAATGGCGGCACATCAGCGCCCTCCTCGACGAGAAAAGACCCCTTCATCTACGCGGTCACCAGGACCTCCATGCGCGCACTAGACCTCTAGCTACCCCGAAGAAGACGGCCAAATGGCGTCATGCCCATCAGGGGCCTCCCTGCCGATTATCTTTGGCTTCTACGACGGTTGGCCGGCGGGATGACGGTACTCAGATCGTCCGGTTCTGGGCGGTGATAGCGTCCCGCTGGTGGCATGTCGTGTTTGGCAGCGGTTATGGCCGCGGGTGATTCACCGTCGACGGGTGCGCGGATGACGAGACCACCGCGGGCTGGCGGGAGCATGGCCGGTGGGCCAGTCCCGTACCGGATGATCCCGGGCGAGCGGCGGCGGAGCGCTATGGCTCCGGGGCTGTCGCACCACGGCTGATGCTCAGCTGCGGGACGTTCATTGCCGCATTCGTGAGATGACGCGCGGCTTGGCTTGGCTGCCGTACCGCGGCTTCGGGGCGCGATAGCTTTCAGCGGCGTTCTATCCGGGCTGCGATGCCGTCGAGGAGGCAGTGCAGGCCGAGTTCGAATTGCTCGTCGATGTTGAGGCCGGCGGGCGCGCCCGCCCACCGGGTGAGGTTGGGGTAGCGGTCGCTGGCGCCGATCAGGTCCCGGAGTGGCTGAAGGGCGGCCTGCGTCGCTTCCGGGGTGCTGAAGTCGTAGTGCCGCCGCAGCTTCTCCTCTTCGGCCTCCTGCATGGCCAGGCCGATGATGTGCCGCTCGAGCATGCTCGCATAGCCCATGGCTGCGCCAGGGTCCTGGCCCAGGCCGGCAAAGGTTGCGAGCATGAACTCCAGGCGGCGCAGGGCGTTCGGGCCGACGGGGGGCCTGGTGTGGATCAGCTGGGCGGCCCACAGGTGGCGCTTGAGCACGGCCCATGTTCCGGCGGCGACCGCGTGCAGGTCGCCGCGCCAGTCGCCGGATGGCGAGCCGGGCATCACGACCTGGCCGCTTACCGCATCGAGCATGAGATCGACAAGGCCGTCCTTGCTGTACACGTAGCGGTAGAGCGACATCGGGCTGAAGGACCCCAGCTGCCGGGCCACCGCGGCCATGGTGATCGCCTCGGCCCGGCCGGCGTCCGCGACCTCGATGGCGGCGCGGACGATCTCCTCCCGGCTCAGCGTCCGCTGCCGGGCCGGCGGCGGGGGCTGCAGCCAGATCGGCGGGCTCGGCGCGTCCCGGTCTTTGGCGCCCATCCTGTCCACCTCGCCTGAGATCATGTGTATGCTTTAAGTCTAAGTATATGAGATAAACTCCGCGGGCGGGTGAGGGCATGCTGAAGGGTGTCAACTATGACGTGGGCATGTTCGCGTCGGCGGACTGGCCATCCCGGCCGGACTTCGATCCGGCGACGGTCCGCCGCGAGATGCAGATCATCGCCGGGGACCTGGGCTGCTCCGCCGTCAGGATCTTCGGCCAGGACCGCGGGCGGCTGCGCACCGCTGCGGAACACGCGCTGGAGGCTGGGCTGCAGGTATGGCTGTCACCGGACCTGTTCAACGCTGACCGGAGGCGGTGGCTGGCCTACCTGGCCGGCTGCGCGCAGGACGCGCAGCAACTGCGCTCGCCGGATGTGGTGTTCGTGGTAGGCCGCGAGCTCACCTTCTTCATGCGCGGCCTGGTCAGGGGCGCGGACCCGCTGAGCCGCATGCGGACCTTCTCCTCGGTTCCCCGGCTACTGCTCAGCACCGCGGTCAAGGGATCATGGAACCGGAACCTCGGCCGGTTCCTCGCCGGCGCGGCGGAGACAGTCCGGGCCGAGTTCGCCGACCTGGTCACCTACGCCGCCGGCGAGTGGGAGCAGGTGGACTGGTCGGTTTTCGACATCGTCAGTGCCGACTTGTACCGTAGCGCCGCCAACGCCGCCAGCTTCCGCGACACGATCCAGTCCTACCTCGGGCACGGCAAGCCGCTGGCGATCACCGAGTTCGGCAGCTGCACCTACCGCGGCGCCGCCAGCAAAGGCGCCACGGGCTGGGCTGTGGTAGACCGCACGGCCAGGCCGCCCGCGCTGCGAGCCGAGCTGATCCGGGATGAGAAGGAGCAAGCCGGCTACCTCACCGACCTGCTCGGCATCTTCGCCGACACGGGCGTGGACACGGCGTTCGCCTTCACCTTCGCCAGCTACAGCTATCCCTACGACTCCGACCCTCATCATGACCTCGACCTCGCCGCATACGGCCTCGTGACCTGCTACCGCGACCGGCGCGGCACAACCTACCCGGACATGGCATGGGAACCCAAGCAGGCGTTCCACGCCTACGCCCGCTGGGCGAACCCCGACACCCCTGCCCAGTCACAGCCAGGCTAGCCAGACCTCCAGAATGCAGAGGTAAAACGGCACTGGGCCTGCTCATCAGGCCGTATTTCGGTTGACTTACCCTCCCGGCAGCCGCGACACTCGGCCCCATGCACGCAGTAGTAGCCACCGTCCGCGTCGAGGCCCCGTCCTGGCCCGCGCGGCGCTGGCGGACCCGAGGACAGACCTAGTCCCTAGGGCACCGGGCTTCGTCAGCGCATACTGGCTGGAGCCGGTCGACAGGACCGGCATGTCCGTCATCGTCTTCGAGACGAGGGAGCACGCCGAGCAGGCCGCCGCTTACCCCCTCCCGCCACTGCCCGGCGCCACCCCGCTGACCCTCCAGATCCGCGAGGTATACGCAAGCGCCTGACCCAGCCCGGCGTCGACTTAGCGTGAACCGACACGCGCCGGCTCACTGACCAGAGTTCAGATCAGCGTGTTCGGCGCGCCTGAAAGCGACAGCCGCGAACACTGCGGCGGCGCCGCATCAGGCGGTTAACTCGCGCTTACGGGGCGGGTGGTTGAACTCGCTGGTGACGGAGTTCCGCCGCAGCCGGGTTACGGGTTGTCGGTCATGATGCGGTCGTAGGTGCGCCGGGCGCGGCGCTGCGGGCGCTGGCACCGTAGCGGGCGAGCATCTGCGGGGAAGACCAGCCGTTGAGTTCCATCAGGTCACCTTCCGGCCCGCCGCGCTCAAGCCAGGTGTGACTGAAGTGGTGCCGGAACCGGTGCGGGTAGACAGCCACCCCGGCCCTTTCTCCCACGCGGACCACGGCCTGGTAGATACCGTCCGGGGTCAGCGGGCCGCGCCCGCCGGGCCCCAGCCACAATTGCGGCCGGGCCGCCTGCGGGTGAGGGGCACGTGCACGCAGGTACCGGTCGAGGCTGCGGGCGGCCTCGTAGCCGATCCTCACGACCC
>CAVTIR010000002.1:0-135000 GCA_963734665.1 uncultured Actinomycetota bacterium
TCGGTCCCTATCCGCTGCGCGCGCAGGAGACTTGAGAAGGGCTGTCCCTAGTACGAGAGGACCGGGACGGACTGACCTCTGGTGTGCCAGTTGTTCCGCCAGGAGCACGGCTGGTTTGCTACGTCGGGGAGTGATAACCGCTGAAAGCATCTAAGCGGGAAGCACGCTTCAAGATGAGGTCTCCCACCACCTTGAGTGGGTAAGGCCCCCAGCCAGACGACTGGGTTGATAGGCCGGAAGTGTAAGCACCGCGAGGTGCTCAGCTGACCGGTACTAACAGGCCGAGGGCTTGACTACTACCACATACTTTTGCTCGCGTTCACTGTGCGGTTCCCGGGACACGGCCGGGAACCGGATCCTGTCACAGGGGTTCACCAGGCTGATATCTCAATAGAGTTCCCGGTGGCTATAGCGAGGGGGAAACACCCGGTCCCATTCCGAACCCGGAAGTTAAGCCCCTCAGCGCCGATGGTACTGCGAGGGAGGCCTCGCGGGAGAGTAGGACACCGCCGGAACACACTTCAAGAAGAGGCTCGACCCGTCAGGGTCGAGCCTCTTTTGTGTTTACAGCAAGCTGGGCATCGTCGCCCTGGCCGAGACCGATCGGCGCGGCGGCTGAGTATCAGCTTGACGAGAATGAGCATGCTTCACCGACGGAAGGCGGACCGCCATGACAACCCGCGCGGACCTCATCATCGTCGGCGCCGGCCTGGCAGGCTCGGCCGCCGCCTGGGCGGCGTCGGCACGCGGTCTCGACGTCGTGGTGCTCGAGGCGTTCAGCCCCGGGCACCGCAACGGCAGCTCGCACGGCAGCGCGCGGATCTTCCGCCGCGCCTACCCGGACCCGCTGTACGTGCGGCTGACCGGCACCGCCGGGGAGTTGTGGCGGCAACTCGAAGACCAGGCAGGGATGCGGCTGCTCACCTTGACCGGCGGCCTCGACTTCGGCGCCACTCGCAACCCGCGCCAGCTGCACGAAGTCCTGACAAGCTGCGGCGTCCCCGCCGAGCTACTGGCCCCCGAGGCCGCGGCGCAGCGCTGGCCGTACTTCGATTTCAAGGGTGTCGGCCAGGTGATGTTCCACGCCGACTCCGGCGTCCTCGATCCGGAGAACGCGATGGCCGCGATGCTCAAGCTGGCCTCGGCCAGGGGCGCCGACCTCAGGTTCGATACCCCGGTCACCCGGCTTGCGACCTCTCCGGCCGGCGACGGCGCGGTCGCCCACACCGACAGCGGCACCTTCGCCGCGCCGGTGATCGCGGTCGCGGCCGGCGCCTGGATCGCCCCGCTGCTCGACGGCGTGGTCGAGTTGCCGCCGCTGACCGTGACCCAGCAGCAGGTGTTTCACTTCGCCCCGCTGCCGGCTCCGGGAAACACTGGCCCCGAGGAACCGTGGCCGATCTTCCTCTACAAGGACGGCACCAACGACTGCTACGGGCTGACCGGCGGCCGCGACGGCGAGGTGCCAGGCGCGATGAAGGTCGGCGAGCACGCAGGCTTCCGCACGACGACGGCGGCGGACCGCGACTTCGTGGTCGACCCCGCCGCGCGGGCTCGCATCACGGAATTCATCGCCAAGCGGATCCCCGACTTGAACGCCACCCCGGTCAACGAGGTCACCTGCCTCTACACGTGGACGGCGAACGAGGATTTCGTCCTTGACCGGACCGGCCCATTCGTCGTCGCCTCGCCCTGCTCCGGTCACGGCGCCAAGTTCGCCCCGCTGCTCGGCGAGATCATCGCCGACCTGGCGGCGGGCAAGCCCGCGCCTGACCCTCGCTTTACGCTCGCCGCCCACCGGGTTACACGCGCCTGACAGTGAAACGCCGCGAACGTCCCCGGCGTCAACACCAACGGGGACACCTCGCGCGGAATCGTGCGGTAGCGACTGAGAGCTCGCCACCGAGTTCGACGGCGGTAACTCGTTTGCTGGCGTCGGCGTGCCGACGCGGGCGATAACGTCGCGTAGCTGGTGGCGGCTGGCTACCCCGAGCTTGGGGTAGGACCGGTACAGGTGCGAGCCGACAGTGCGCGGTGAGAGGAAGAGCCGGTCGCCGATCTCGCGGTCGGTCAGGCCCTGGCTGGCCAGGCGGACGATCTGGCGCTGCTGGGGGGTTAGCTCCCCGATGGCGTCGGGTTCGCCTGGCGCGCCGGAAACGGCCACCCCGGACGCTCTGAGCTCTGCCTGCGCCCGCTGGGCCCAGGACCTGGCACCTAGTCGCCGGAAGGTTCCCAGGGCCTGCGTCAGGACGGGCTTGGCTTCGTTGATCCGGCGGCGCCGCCGCAGCCATTCGGCGTAGTCGAGATGAAGCTGCGCCCGCTCGAATGGCCACTGGTCCCCGGCGGGGTCGGAGAGCGCCTTGTCGAAATGGGCTTCGGTTCCATCCGGACCGGCGAGGATGCCGCGCGCACGGGCGATGAGCTGCTCGAGCCGGGCAGAGGCCCTTCCGTCGAGGCGGCTGAGCGCGTGCTCGATGACGTCGCATCCTTCCATCCGACGGTCGGCGCGGACCGCCGCGGCGGCAATATCTGCCACCCCTAGGTAGGAGGCGTAGTTGTGCAGGGGTGTGCCGTCCTCGCTGAACAGCCCGCGGAGCTGGGTGAACGCTTGGAGGTAGCTGCCGTCGGCGAGAGCCGCGACGCCGAGGGCACGCCGGGCGCGGGCGACCACCAGCCCGCATTCGTCTGGATCGACGGTGGCGAGCGCCCTGGCCGCATGCCTGCGCGCCGCGCCGCAGTCGGCGCGCAGGGCGAGGACGGTGGCGGTGATCACGTCAGCGGACGCGGCAATGAGTTCCATCTGGTTCGCCTCCGCCATGCCGGCGGCCTCGGCGGCTACCTCCAGCGCCTCGTCCCAGCGCCCGGTGTCGATGTATGCCCACCCGAGCACGGTGAGGCTCCCGCCGCTGGTGCCCCGTACGCCGGGAGCCCGGAGCCGTTGCATGGCGTCTTGCAGCAAGCGGACCGCCAGGTCGGATTCGTCCAGGAGCCATGCGGCGGAAGCTATTCGCCACAAAGAGGGCTCTTCAATGGGCGAGTCGGCGATCTCGCGCAGGTACGGGAGGAGCTGATTTCTGCTGCCGATCGGGTCGGCGCTGGCGTGTATCCAGAGTCTCAGCGAGTTGACATCAATGCCCGGGGCCCGGCCGGGGGGCGGTGGACCTTGGCGTTCCAGCAGGCCGAGGGTACGGCTGACGACCTGGCGGCTGGCGGGCAGGCCGGTCTGGTAGGCGACAGTGGCCGCACTCCCGAGGGCGTCCCAGGCGAGGGCCGGCTGGTCACGCGACGCGTCTTCGGCGACGGAGATCAGCGCTGACAGCGCCGCGGTGCGCCGACCCGACCAGGCCAGCGCCCACCCGGCGTCTCGCCGGGCTGCCAGCCGCAGTTCCGGGTCTGCCGTGACAGCGAGGGCGCGGGCGGCGAGATCCTGTACCCAGTCCCCCTGGCCGGTGGGAACAGCGGCCGACGCGGCCGCTACCAGCCTGCGTGCCTGGTCGCCGGGGTCGGGGCTGAGTTCGGCCGCGCGTTCCATGGCCAGCGCGGCGGCGGCCGCCCCGCCGCGGTGTCGCGCCTGGGCAGCCGTGGCCTCGAGCAGCGCAGCGACGTGCTCGTCGGGGTGTAGGGCCGCGGCGGCCAGGTGCCAGGCTCGCCGGTCCGGCTGGTCGTTCAGGGCGCTCGCGAGCTCGCGGTGCGCAGCGGCCCGCCGGGCAAAAGGCGCGGAATGGTAGATGGCGGAACGGACCAGGGGATGGGAGAAGCGCAGCCCGGTCCGGTCTACCTTGATCAGGCCCAGCTGCTCGGCCGGCACGAGGGCCCGCGCATCTGGCCCGGCGCCGTGGCTGGCTGCCGCGCTCAGGTCCGGGCTGTCGGCCACGGCGGCCAGCAGCAGTGCGGCCTGTACCGGCTCGGGCAGCGCGGCGAACCGGGAGGTGAGAACGGCGGTCAGCCGGTCAGTCAGGGGCAGCGGCTCGGCGGCCCAGCGGCGGCTGGCCGCGGGGTCGTCGGCTATCACCGTGGCCAGTTCGATCAGGGCCATGGGATTACCGGCGGCCTGGGCGAGCACCTGCGCCCGCGCCCGCCCGCGGGGCGGGCGCGGCTGCCCGTCCAGCAGGTGGCCGGCGTCTGCCGCGGACAGCGGCTCCAGGTGCAGCTCGGGAAAACCGCGGTCAAAGCCGGGGGGCGGGGCCTGCCCACGGGCGCCCACCAGCAGCACTACCCGCTCGGCGTCCAAGCGGCTGCCGGCAAAGGCCAGCGCCTCCAGCGAGCTCCGGTCCAGCCAGTGGGCGTCGTCGGCGACCACAAGGACCGGGGACCGTTCGGACAGATCCGACAGCAGGGTCAGCACGGCTACCCCCGTCAGCAGCGGGTCCGGAGCACCGGGGTCCGCAGCGAGGCCGAGCGCCCCGGACAGGGCCTGGGCCTGTCGGCCGGGAAGGTCGGCGGCGGCCGGCAGCACCGGCCGCAGGAGCTGGTGCAGCCCGGCGAACGCCAGCCTGGACTCCGATTCCCGGCCGGTGACCGACAGCACCCGCATGCCCGCCAGCCGCGCCCGTTCGGCGGCGTCCGCCAGCAGCACGGTCTTGCCCATCCCCGCCTCACCGGTGACCATCAGGACCTGGCCTGCCTGCGGGATCGGATCCACCAGTCCGCGCAGCCGGGCCAGCCCGGCGTCCCGGCCGATGATGAGTGCGGGGTGCTGTGCGAGGGGTTCACCGGGGCCTGGCATGGGCCTGTCCTCTCGGCCAGTGCGTTTCGTCGACGCCGTCCCCAGGGCCAACAGCGACCGCGGCCCCAGCATGCCCGCGGCGCGCAAAGTGCAGTTACTCAGCGGATACCGCCCATGCTGGCCTGGAGCCACAGTGAAGACCAGGGCAGGCGTTACCACTGCGAGCACGGAACGACGAGGATCGCGATGCCTTTTGTCACTGTCGGGCGGGAGAATTCAGCCGCTATCCGGATCTACTACGAGGATCACGGGTCCGGTTCCGCGGTCGTGCTGGTCCACGGCTACGCGCTGAATGGGCACTCGTGGGAGAAACAAGAGGCAGCCCTGCTCGCCGCTGGGCACCGGGTGATCACCTACGACCGGCGAGGCTCCGGCGCCTCGAGCCGGCCCAGCACCGGCTATGACTTCGACACGCTAGCCGCCGATCTCCATGCCCTGCTCAGCAGCCTCGACCTGCGCGGAGTGGTGCTGGTCGGGTTTGCCATGGGCACCGGTGAAGTGGCCCGCTACCTGGCAGCTCACGGCCTGGGGCGGGTCAACGCGGCCGTGCTGGTCGCCCCGCTGCTGCCGTTCCTGCTCAAGACGCACGACAATCCTGACGGCACTGATCGCAGTGTTTTCGACGGCGTCACGGCGCGTATCGCGGCCGACCGGCCGGCCGCGATGAAAGAGTTCCTGGACCAGTCCTACAACATCGATCTGCTGGACGGCAGCCGGGTCAGCGACCAGGCGTGGCAGAACAGCTTCTACGTCGCCATCTCCGCGTCGGCCCACGCCGCCCTCGGCTGCGTCACCGCCTGCCTGGAAGACTTCCGGGGGGACCTCGCCACGATCAGCATCCCCGTCCTGATCATCCACGGAGACCAGGATCGCGTCCTGCCCTACGAGGCCACCGGCAGCAGGCTCCCCGCGCTGCTGAAGAACACCCGCTCAACCGTCATCACGGGCGGGCCGCACGCGATCATCTGGACCCACGCCGACGAGGTCAACCAGGCGCTGCTCCGCTTCATCGGCCACCCGGCCCAGGCCGGCAAACGGCACAACGGACCGGAGAACGGCCCCCGGGCAGATTGGAGAACGAGCAGGCCGGTGTTAGCCGTCGTTCACGGCGCTCGGTCTCGCCGTCGAAGGTTTCGCTGCCGCGCTCATCTGACCAGTCCGGCGAGTGGCTGATGATCGAGGTAGCCGGCGAGGGCATCGCCGAGTCGTCGGCTGGCGGCTGCGAAGTAGTCGCTGGTAAGGGCGGCGGTGTGGGCGGTCGCCACGACGCGCGGGTGGGCGACCAGTGGCCCGTCGGCATGGTCGGGCGAGCGGGCGAGGGACCAGCTAGCTGGTGAGCGCGCTTTCCGCGGCACCGCCATAGAGTTCGGCGGCGCGCCAGCAGTACCACGCGACGACCGAACGATAGGGCCGATACGGGTCGCCGAGCGCCTCGAGTTGTTTCGGAGTCGGTGTCGGCATCCCCCAAGCCAGCCCGAAGCCTTTCCGGACCCCGAGATCGCCGGTGGGCCACACATCCAGGCGCCGCAGCTGGAACATGAGGAACATCTGCGCCGTCCACGTGCCGATGCCCCGGACCCCCGCAAGCATGGCGACAACCTCGTCGTCGCCTCGGCCGCGCAGCCCAGCCGGGTCAAGCACCACCGACCCGTCCCGGACCTTCGTCGCCAGATCCCGCATGGACGCCGCCTTGTTAGCGGACAGGCCCACGGCCCGCAGCGTCTCCGGAGGAAGCGACAACAACCGCTCCGGGGTGACCTCACCACCGAGCGAGGCGATTAGGCGCCCATGGATGGCGCGTGCCGCCGCGCCGGCCAGCTGCTGGTACAAGATCGCGCGGACCAGAGCCGCGAAGTGCGTCTCGGTCGGCGGGTTCACCTTGACAGGACCGGCCTGGGCGACGAGACGGTGCAAGACCGGATCGCGCTCGGACAGGATGTCAGTGGCCGCCTTGTAGCTGCGGGCCGGGCGGGTGGAAGTCGGACCGGACATGTTCAGCCCCTTTATCTTTGGCCCGTTCCGGCCTTTGCCGACCGGGCCGAGAGCCACAGTGCACCGGGGTTGACTCGGTGCGGGTGAATCGCCAGCATCTGCCGGAAGAGTTCCTCCGCCGTGGTGGTTTCCTTGTCCAGCCGGTCGAAGTCGCTGATGTACTGGCGGGTTTCCTCGATGATGCGCGGGTTGTCGTCCTTGCCGTAGCGTTTGTGGCCGGCTACGACGGCACGCGGATCCAGTGCCTCGATGACGTCGAGGGCCGCGAGCCAGTCCTGGCGGCCTTGAGAGTCTGATTCCGCCAGGTACTGGTGCACGTCGTTGTATGCCGCGTCGCCGGCGATAACTAGCCCTATTTCCGGCACGTGCAGGACCGTGGTGTCGTCGGTGTCGGTGTGCCCGACGTCGACGGCGACCAGCTGACGGCCTTCTAGCTCGAATGATGGGCCGTCCAGCGGATCGGCAACGGGGTTGTCATCAGGGATCTGGCCCGGGAACCTGGGTTGCCAGAATGTCTTGAGTACCTCGGGCGCGGACCACTTGCGCATACCTTCGACGACTGCTGGCGTTGCAACGGCCCGCACGCCGGGAAAGCGCTCGCGGATCGCGCCGAGCCCGAACCAGTGGTCACCGTGGCCGTGGGTGACGTATACCGTGGTGAGGTTCTTTCCCGTAGTCGACACCCAGTCAGCCACAGCCATGCCCTGCTCGACCGTCATGAGGGGGTCGACCAGAGACGGCGTCATGTCGGCCGGAGATTAGGGTGGCCGATATCGGGCTCCAGGTGGAGCGGCTCTGGTCAGGCGGGATATCCCCGCCCGCCATCGCGATGATCGGCGCCACGTAGACCTGATAGGTCAGCGTCGACTCACTTGTCATTATGTGCTCCTTTCATTATGTGCTCCTTGCCGTTGGCTCCTGAGACGTCCGTACGCCGCTTGCCTCTCCAGATCGGCGCACTTGTCATGCCGTAAGCGGGTGAGCCGGTCTAGCTCGTAGCCGGCACCGCTTCGGCTGCCGTCTTGATGAGCTGGGCCACGTCACGGGGATGGGAGACCATCGCGACGTGGCTGGCCGGGATCTCGACGGTGGTAGCGCCCATGCGGGCGGCGAACTGCCGCTCGGCGGCCGGCGGGAGGGCCTGGTCGTCGGCGGAGACCAGGTACCAGGACGGCCGCGTCTTCCAGGCCGGGACGCCCATCACGTCCCCGAAGGCGGACATGGCCAGCGGCTGCTGCACGGCGTACATCACCTTGGCCTGCACCGGGTCGACGTCGGAGGCGAAATGGCTGACGAAGTCGTCCTCGGGCAGCCAGCCGAAGCCCTGCTTGTCGGTGAACAGGTGCGCCAGCGCCGGAGTGGGCGGTCCCTGCGCCAACAGTCCGCCCAGGGATTCGCCCTGGTCAAGCCCGAACGCGGCGATGTAGACGAGGCCGGCGACGTTCCGTGCGTCCGGGCCCAGCGCGGTCATGACCTGACCGCCGTAGGAGTGCCCGGCGACGATGGTCGGGCCGTCCTGCAGGTCGAGCACCTGGCGCAGCCGGGCGACGTCATCGGCCAGCGCGGTTAGCGGGAACTGGGGTGCGGTGACGTGGTACCCGTCGGCCTGCAGGCGCTCTATGACTCCGCTCCAGCAAGAGCCCTCGGCCCATGCGCCGTGGATGAGAACGATATTCGGTCGGGTGCTCATCTTGGGGGTCCCTTCGTGGTTGTGTCTTGTGGCCATCTTGCGGCGCGAGGCTGCGGCCGGGGTATCCGCAGCGTTACTGCACCTGCGGCCAGGACGACCGGCCCAGGTTCGCCAGCCCTGGGTGCGGGGCCGGGATCGTGCTCGGCCGTACCGACGGGTGGTCCTGCCCACCGTCGGAATTGGGCTTGCCGTCGTGCTCGACGAGGATGCCTTGTCCCCATATGCTCGAAGAGTGCGGATAGGCGCGCGTGCCGACGTGACCGGCATGCTGGTGGCCGTCGGACTGATCTCGCTAGGCGAGTTGGTCGGCCAACTGCTGCTGGGCGACCCGGTAACTCCGCAGCGCCTTGCGGCGCTGGCGGTCGCCGTGCTGGCCGCCGTTGCGGCGGGCTGCGTCGCCGCGGCCGTCCGCATCGATCGTGCCCCGGCTGCGGTGCCCGTCCTTCGCCGCGTCACCGCGCTGCGCGATAAGTCCTGGCGCGTCGCGTTCCTCCGCCTGCGCGACCCCGATGCTCGCGGCAGGGCTAGGCCCAGAGCGCCCTCGGCGGCCCCGGCGGCCGCCTGATAGCGCCTGCCCGGGCCCGTTTCAAGCGCCCGGCGTCCCGGCCCCTGCGCCGGTTACAGCCGTCGTGACGGCACTCCGTCCTGCGGTTACCCCACGCGCTGTCCGCGGCCGTCTCCAGCCCGTTTCCGTCCTGAGCTGGAAGGCCTCCTGTCATGTTCGGTTTCCTTGGCGTCCCGGTCGGCGCCGCCTATTACCTCGTCTTCGCTCTCACGAACCTGCTCACCCCCGTCGCCGGCGGCCTGGCCGCGGCTGCCGCGATCGTCTTGTTCACTGCCGCGGTCCGGCTGCTGATCTCCCCGCTGTCGTTCCGCGCACTGCGCGGCCAAGCCGCCATAGCCCGGCTCGCGCCCCAGGTCCAGGCTTTGCGCACGCGCTACGGCCGCCAGCCGGAACGGTTCCAGCGCGAGCTGACCGGCCTGTACAAGCGGGAAGGCACTAGCCCGTTCGCCAGCGTCCTCCCGCTGCTGGCCCAGTGGCCGTTCCTGAGCGTGACGTACCTGCTGTTCCGCTCCGCCACCGTGGACGGCGCGCAGAACCAGCTGCTGTCCGGCGGCCTGTTCGGCGTCCCCCTTGGCGCGCACTGGCTGTCCAGTGCCGGCCTGTTCAGCGTCCACGGCGCGCTCTTCCTCGCCATCTTCGCGATCCTCGCCGGCCTGTGCTGGCTAACGGCCCGCCTGGCGAAGCGGGCAGCCCCCGCCGCCGCGGCGCCGCCGGCAGCAGACGCCGCCGCGATGCGCCGCGAGGGCCGGGTACCAGCGGCCCTCCCGCGCGCGGGCCAGTCCCGCAGGGGGGCGGGACAGGCCGCGAACAGCAAGAAGGCCCACAGTGCGGGACTGTCCGCCGCCCGCACCCGCCCTGGTCCTGTCGAAGCACCCGCCAACAGCAAGGCGGCAGGCTTGCTTACCTCGGTGCTCCCGTACGTGACCGTGGTCATCGCCGCGTTCGCCCCGCTGGCCGCCGCCATCTACCTGCTCACCACCGTCGCCTGGACCCTCGCCGAACGCCGCCTCTTCCTGCGCCGCACCGCACAGGCCGTCAGTGTCCCGGTCCCTGAACCCCGGTGACGGTTGTGCCTCGGCGACGCCACAACCTGCCGGGATCCTGCCGCGACCGGAATATGACGTGGAGCGCACCAGCCTCGAGATCCGGTCGACGCGTCGCCCACCTGACCGGTGCGGCCATCGGAGACCGGCTCGCCGCCATACTCGACCAATCCGCCCGCAGTGACCTGCCACCCCCTGACAGTGGCCCGGCGGCGAAAGGGACCTTCGTGCCGCTGATGTCAGCAAATGGCAGACATGGCTGGTCAGGCGTCTGCGCGCGTAGAATCCGAGCATAGGGCCGTAGGGGGGCGGGAGGATGCCGTGCGAGTCGGGGCTGACAGCACAGTGTCCTGGCTCGCTTCCCCGGTGAAGATGTCGTCTCTTGTCAAGATCCCGTCCCAGGTGAGCATCACGGTCGGCCGGGGCGATTCCACCCTGCAGCCCATGATGTGGATGTTTCTGGCGATACTCATTACGTTCCTCATCACCAGAACCGTGACCAGGCTGATCCGGTCGGGCAGCGGCACCGGGGTCGGGCTGGGCAACGTCAAGCTCGCAGGCAATCACGTTCATCACCAGGTCTTCGGCATCCTGATCATCATCGGCACCGGCATCGTCCTGATATCGCAGACGCCGCGGGGAGCGGCGCTCAATGTGGCCGCCGCCGTCTTCGGGGCGGGCGTCGGCCTCACCGTCGATGAGTTCGCACTCTGGCTGCACCTGGAGGATGTCTACTGGACCGAGCAGGGACGCAAATCGGTCGACGCGATCTTCTGCGTCCTGGTCATAACCGGGGCGCTGATCGGCGGGGTTAACTTCCTGACCGGCTATATCGGGACGGCGGCGTGGTGGTCGTCGGTCGCCGCCATCGCCGTCAACCTCGTGCTCTGCGTGATCTGCCTGCTCAAGGGAAAGGTCGTGACCGGCGTTATCGGTATCTTCATCAATGTCGTGGCCCTCGTCGGCGCCATCAGGCTGGCCAAGCCCGGCTCATGGTGGGCGGTGCACCGCTACGCCAGTCGGCCGCGGCGCGCCGCGCGCGCCGCAAAGCGCTTCGATCAGCGCCACGTTGACCGCTGGAACCGGTTGCGAGACCTCGTCGCCGGAACGCCCTCCCAGCAAAGGCCAGGGTGACGGCAGTCGCTATCCACGAGGCGCACACAACACCTCGCAACGCCGCCAGGCATCTAGTTCCGCGTACCCAAGCTACAGACGCCAGGCACCCGGCATTGACGCAGGATCACGGATCTGGTTCGCCCGAACGGCCCCGGTCGTTAGGGCTTTGTCTGCCGGCGACGCCCTGAGCCGGATATGGGGAGCGGTCGTCGGGACCGCCAGGCAAGGATGGACCAGCGGGACAGGCCTGACAGGACTGAGCCGGCACTGGCATACGAGCCGACCGAGAGCACTGAGGCCAGCGAGCCGGCCGAGCCGATCGACAGGATCGAGCCCGCGGATCCGACTGACAGGATCGATCCTGCAGAGCCTATGGACAAGATGGATCCGCTTGAGCCGATGCTCAGGATCGAGCCTGCGGAGCCCATCAGCCGTGGTGAGCAATCTCCGTTACCCATAGGGCCATTCTCGCAGCTAGGCCAGGGTCCGCACGGAGCAGTCTCCCCCGACCCGCGATCGCCTCACGACGCCACCGGCGCCAGAAACGCCTCCACCAATGACGCGTAGCGGGACCGGTCGATATTCCATGACTCGAGGTGGCCTGCCCCCGGAAACCGCTCGAAGGTGACGAGGGAGGGCTTGAGCTCCTTCAGCCTGATGCTGATCGAGATCGGTACCCTGGTGTCGTCATCTCCGTGAGTGACGAGCGCAGGGACCTTGAGCCACGTGGTGTCATCGAGGTAGCTGGTGGCGGACCAGTCGACGCCGAAGCGCGCGCTGGCGATCCGCTCGGCCGTCCATATCAGCGGAGCCGGGAGACTCCTGATCATCGGAATGAGGTGCCGTTCCACCTGGTGGTAGACGGCCGCATGCAGGTCGAGCATCGGCGCGTCGAGCACTATCCGCGCCACCTTCGCGGCAAGCGGCGAGCACTCGAGGAACGCGGCGACGATGCTGCCGCCCATCGACTGGCCGACGAGGATGACACGCCGGGCGCCCTGCGCGAGCGACCATTCCACCGCCGCCTCTACGTCATGCCACTCCGTCTGGCCGTACCGGAAGTAACCCGACGGGTCGCGGGCGGCGCCGAGGTCGTTGCGGTAGGTCACTGCGAGGGCAGGGAACCCCGCGTGATGCACGATGTCGATCACGCGCAGCAGGTCGTTGCGTGTCCCGTTCTGCCCGTGTACGCCGATGACGAACGTGCTGTTCCGGCCGGGGAAATACCACGCGGGCAGCGGCCCGAGCGGGCCCGGTACGACTACGTCCTGGACGGGGATACCCAACGCCGCTTCCGGGTCGCCGAGGAAGAAGCACCTGTTGAGGGCAGCGAACTGCCCGACTCTGGGAGCCGACCCGGATGTCACTGTCAGCGGACGCGTCACTACGTCGCCCGACGCGGCTGCCGAGGCGCTTAGCTGTCCGATGCCGCCCTGCCAGGCGATGCCGTAGAGCTCTGCCTTGAATAGGCCCGGCTGGGTACCGATGGCACGCAGCTGGACCTTCCCTGGAGGTACCCCTACGAACTGCACGTCGTGGTACGCGGGCATCGCTGGGCTAGGCCCTATTGTCAAAGCCTCCGAACGGATCTTGCCAGCAAGGTACCAGCTGCCGCCGACGAAGAACGCGACCACGAGACTAATCACCGTCGCGAGCATGGACCTACCAGTCGACGCAAAGGATGCCACTGGGCCATTCCACCGCAGAGCGTGGCCCTTGTATCCACGGCCTTCTGGCGCCAGACGACCTCCGTATGAAGCATCGTTCACTTAACGCTCCTAGATTTCTCTGCTACCTGTTCGCCGCACCTTCCCCCACCCTTCTCTCATCCTCCTAGTCGTCCTTGGCCTTCTGACCTTGTATGCCTTCAAGCGCGGCGCCCTAGTCGCGGACGGCAGCCGCATTGCCCGCCTCTCCGGTCCAGCGAGCGAGGCATGCGCGGCGGTCAAGACACCTGGGTGCTCCGGGAGCTTATCTAGGAGCCGGCCTAGGCTGGGGGCGTGAGCGAGGAACCGCCCACTTCGGCCGGGGCAGCGGCGGCGGGCGCCCGGCCTAGCGGCATGTGGGGGTCCGCACTGACCTGTCAGGAGTTCGCCGCCATCAGCGGCGTGGGCTTTGCGCCTGTCGGCCAGGTTTTCGGCGCGGCCGTCTACGCCGCCGGGTCCGCCAGCGGGCCCACCTGTCCGGGGCCGGGACCGTCTCGCGGCGAGGTGTCCGGGCTGCCGCCCGCCCCGGCGCCGGGGCGCGTCGATCCGGGATCGTTCGGACCGCTGGTGGAGGCCATGTACCAGGCCCGGCACACGGCCGTTGACCGGATGACCGCTGAGTGCGCCGCGCTTGGCGGCCACGGGGTGGTGGGGGTCCGGCTGTCCCGCGGGTCGTTCCCGCTCGGCGGGCTGGAGTTCACGGCCGTCGGCACCGCGGTGCGCGCGGCGGGCGCCGCAGGGCTGCGGGTGCCTTTTACCTCTGATTTGTCCGGGCAGGACTTCGCCAGGCTGATCACGGCGGGCTGGGTACCGGCCGGGCTGGCGCTCGGCATCGCGATCAGGTCGTGGCACGATGACCGGGCGGTCACCCGGCAGGCCCGTCCGTGGTCAGGCAACGCCGAGATGGCCGGCTGGACCGAGCTGGTGAACCAGGCACGGCGAGACGCCAGGCGCCGGCTGGAACAGGACGTCAGACGGCTCGGCGCCGAGGGCGTGGTACTCGCCGGCATGCAGATGCAGGTGCGTGAGCGGGACTGCCCGGTGACGGTAGGCCGCCGCGACCACATCGCGGAGGTCACGCTCATCGGCACCGCCATTTCCAGGTTCTCTCCCGCTGGCCACCGTCATGACACGCCGGCGCTGGCGGTCATGCCTCTCGGCCCGCGCGGGGCGGGGCGGTGGATTTCCTTACCAGCATCCGCCCTTCGAAGCGGACGGTCCGCGGCTCGCGCGCGGCCCGCCCGCAAGTGAATACGTCCCTTCGGCAGCTCCCCGCCGCGAGTGCCTGACCGCAGCGGGCGAGCGGATTGTCGTCGCGGCGGTGGCGATTCGCACCGACCTGTAGCGTTGTCTGTTATGGACGATGAACTCCAGATCTCCTACGAGGGCGTCACGCTCGGTGTCCCTGTGCTGACCAAGGACGGCGAGCAGTTCGGTGTCCTTGAGCATGTCCTCGCGGTGGAAGAGGAAGACATTTTCGAGGGCATCGTGGTGTGGGTCGGGCGCGGGGGCTGGGCTGAACGCAAGATCCAGCGCGAGCTCAGCATGGGGCACCAGTCCGCCGCCCGTTTCCTCGAGACGTTCCGCCACAACGACCTGCGGTTCGTCGAGGCGGACAAGGTGGCGATGATCACCGTCGGCTATATCCGCTGCGACCTGGACCAGTCGCAGATCGCGTTGCTCCAGCCGCCGTCCGGCGCGCCAGTCTTCTACGCCAACGCCATCGACCAGGCCGGGCCTTCCCAGTACATGAACCGGTACGGGAACCAGATGTACGGGACCATGTTCGGCCGGGCCGGGTGGCGGCAGGAGTAGCGTGACGGCGGGGCCCGGTTGGTTAGTTACGCCTGATCGCGGCTAGCCAGGCCTGGACCTGCGTCGTGCCGTTCATCGGGTTGATCTGGAAGGTGTCGGCGGTAATCGACTCGACGGCCCAGCCGTCGCTGAACACCGCGCGCAACTCGTCCGCGCGGACGCGGCGCGGGCCCCAGGTCCCTGGCTGCCGATCGCTGAAGCACATGAGGTAGCAAGCGCCGGCTGGTCTCAGCACAGCCGCGAGGCTGGCGACGTACCGGGCCCGGTCGTCGTCGCCGAATACGTGGAACACCCCGCTATCGATCACGGTGTCAAGAGTGAGGCTGAGGCGGCCGAGGTCAAGTGCGTCTGCGACTTCGAACCGCGCGGTCAGCCCGCGCCCGGACGCTTTCGCGCGCGCCCGCGCGATCGCGGTCGGCGCAACGTCGATGCCGGTGACATCGGCGCCACGACTGGCTGCGAGCAGCGCGTTCTCGCCGGTGCCGCAACCAGCGTCGAGGAGGCGCCCAGCCAGGCGGCCCTCGTCAGCGAGCCGGACAAAAGTCGGCTGCGGCCTGCCGATGTCCCACGGGGCCGGCGTGTCGGCCGTGTAGCTGGCGTCCCACGGTGGGTGCGCTTGCTCCGTCATGAGTCAGTGCCTCCGCAGAATCATGGTCCCAGGCCGCGAACCCGGCTGCCCTGAAGGCAGGCCGGGGTTCAAGGCACCCCCGGTCACGCGGCGACCAAGCCGGCGATGTGGGCCAGCGAGTTGTGCAGATGATTCGGAGGGAACGGGGGGAATCCGATGTGCTGGCGGAGGAAGCCGGGGACCGCCGACCAGTCGTAGGACAAGGTGACCTTGGTCCCCGACGGTCCGGCCGGGGCCAGGTCGTAGCGCCAGACCCAGCCGCCGAACCGCAGGCTGCCGTCGCCGGCGTCCTGGCCCGGCTCCCAGGAGATGGCGCGCGGCGGGTCGAACACCTGCACCCGGTTGGCCATCTGGTAGTTCCCGTCCGGGTGGTTGGGGTGGTACATGGCCATCCGGAACACCTGCCCCGCCGCGGTCAGTGGCTGGCTGTCGAGGGGCTCGCGGACCCAGCCGGTGCCGTCGATCGCGGCGTGCCTGGCGGGGTCGGCAAGGACCGCGAAGACGGCCTCCGCCGGGGCGTTAATGACCGTGGTCGCGCTGACGGTTTCATCGGCCATGTGGTCGCCTCCTGGTGAGCTGAGCCTGATATCAGGTCTGACGCCCGCCGGGCGTGGAACTCATCGCTGAACTCGTCCTGGTCCGCTTCCTGGCCAAGGATAACCAGCAGGACCAGGGGCCACTACCTTCCTGACCCAGCAGTTCGCGGCCGCGGACCGGGTGGCGTTCCGCGTCGGCTCACGGCACAGTGGAGGCATGCCTGTGACCTCGTCGGACATCATCGCCGCGCTGGCCCGGTATGCCCGGAGTTTCCATCACGTGGCCGGTGACGGGCATCATGTGGCCTCCCCGCTGGGTGCCTGGCTGCTGCTGGCGCTGGCCGGGCCGGCCTGCGCCGGTGACGACCTGCGGCAGCTGACGCAGGTCCTCGGGGCTGACGCCGGCACGGCGGCCGGGTTTGCCGCGGAGTTGCTCACGCACCCGCATCCGGTAGTTCTTGCCGGCGCGGCGGCGTGGGGCAGCAACGGGTCCGCCGCCGGCGCCCGGGTCGCGTCCTGGCAGGCGGGGCTGCCGCCCCAGGTGGACACCGGGCCGGTGCCCGCCCAGGCGGACCTGGACGCCTGGGCCAGGCGGCACACCGCGGGCCTGATCGACAAGTTCCCCGCCCAGGGCGGTGCGGCAGTGACCTGGCTGCTGGCGACCGCGCTGGCGACCCGGGTGTCCTGGCAGCGGCCGTTCGACCTCGCTCCCGCCTCCGCGCTCGGCCCGGCCAGCCCGTGGGCCGCGACCCTGACCCGCGTGCTGCGCACCCCAGGCGGACCGGACAACAGGCGGGTTCCCGGGCACGACCAGTTCATCGCCGCGACTGATACCGCTGGCGAGGTGGCGGTGCACGCCGCCAGCGCCCGGGACGGACTGGTGGTGGTCTCGGTCGCGGCCGCTCCCGATGTCCCGGCAGCCGACGTCCTGTCCGCCGCCTACGACCTCGGGACGGCGCTTGCCGTGGGCCGCCCGCTGACCCGCCGCTCGCTGTTCGACCTGCCGCTTGGCGACGGCGCGGCGTGGACGATCACCCAGGAACGCGCCGGCACCACCGCACCGGACGGGAAGGAGGAGCGGTGCACCGCGGTGCTGCCTGCCTGGTCGGCGCACAGCGTCCACCAGCTCACCGACCCGCGGCTGGGGTTCGCCGCGGTCCGGCACGCGCTGGACCCCGCCGGCCCGTGGCAGGCCACCCAGGCCGCGATGGCCCGGTACACCCGGACCGGCTTCGAAGCCGCGGCGGTCACCGCGCTCGCTGTCGCGGCGAGCGCGGTGAGACGCAAGCCCGGGATACGGCGCACCGCGGAACTGCGCTTCGGCCACCCCTTCGCCGTAGTCGCGGTCACGGCCGCCGACCCGGCGCCCCCTGGCCGCCACCGTCCGGAGCCGCCCGGCCCATGGGACGGGCTGCCGGTGTTCTCAGCCTGGGTCGCCAGCCCCGAAGATGCCACTGCCGAGCCCGCCAGCAACAGCTGACGTCACGCGGCAGCCCGTCTGAGACCGCGTCCACCTGGTCCGGTAGCGGCATCCTCACGGCACGGCATCCGCAACGCGATACCGCCGATTACGATCGCCCGCCACTCCCTGGGGCAGAGATGCGGTGTTGGGCACAGATCGATCAATTATCAGTTCTCTCGGATGCATCGGACTCAGGCGGTCCTTGCGAGAATCCTGAGGCTGGTAAAGCACGGGTGACCCGGCGATCGCGGTGCTCAGGCTGGCGCCGTCCAGTTGGCGGGCCTCGGCGGCCGTGTCTCCGGGGCCTATCGCCTCGGGCAGCGATTACGCGCGGCTGAGGATCGGCTCGACTTGCATGGCGACCGCACACTGACGGGTCATCGGAAACTCCGGTGGGAACCCCGGCCTTCAGGCCGGGGAGGAAACCGGTGCCCTGCGGAGCAGGGCAGAAATCGTGTCACGGCAGGACCTCCGCTGTTGTTATCGATATGATGTTCGCGTGTCCCGGTATAGGATCTACCCTACTAACGAACAGGAGAGCGTGCTCCTGTGGCACTGCGGGCACTCCCGGTACGTGTGGAACCTTGCGGTCGAGCAGCACTCCTGGTGGCACCTGGGACGCGGATCCGCGCCCGGGTACCCGGAGCAGTCCCGGCAGCTGACCGCCGCCCGCGCCGCCAGCCCGTGGCTCGCCGCCGGGTCGCAGACGGTCCAGCAGCAGGCCCTGCGCGACTTCGCCCACGCCATGGACAGCTATTTCAACGGCACTCACGGCCGCCCGACCTGGCGCAAGCGGGGAGTGAACGAAGGGTTCCGGGTCACCGGCGAGCGGGGGAAGCACTGGGACGTGCGGGTGCTGTCCCGAAAGTGGGCAGAGGTGCGGGTCCCCAAGGCCGGGTGGGTCCGGTTCCGCCTGTCCCGCCCCGTCCCGGCGGAGGTGAAGTCCTACCGGGTGACGCGTGACCGGGCGGGCCGCTGGCACGTCGCGTTCGCCCACATTCCCGACCCGGTGCCGGGACCCGGCGACGGGAAAGTGGTCGGCGTCGACCGGGGCGTGACGGTGTCCGCCGCCTTGTCGACCGGGGAAAAGCTGCACTGCCCCGGCCTCACCGCACGGGAGAAGGCCCGCAAGCTCAAACTCGAGCGCAGGCTCGCGAAGGCGAGCCGCGGGTCGAACCGCCGTGCGAGGGTGAAGGCGAAGCTCTCCCGGCTGCAGGCACAGGAGGCCGACCGGCGCAGGGACTGGGCCGAGCAGACCAGCACCAGGCTCGTCCGCGATTTCGACCTGATCCGTGTCGAGGACCTGAAGATCAGGAACATGACCCGCTCCGCTAGGGGGACCAGGGACAAGCCCGGGACGAACGTCGAGGCTAAGGCAGGGCTGAACAAGGCCATCCACGCCAGCGGCTGGGGACTCCTCGTGAAGCGCCTTGAGGAGAAGGCCCCCGGACGGGTCGAGAAGGTACGAGCCGCGTACACGAGCCAGCAGTGCAGCGCGTGCGGGCACGTGGACGCGAAGTCGCGCGAGAGCCAAGCGCACTTCACGTGCACCGTCTGCGGGTACGCCTGCAACGCTGATGTGAACGCGGCCAGGAACATCGCGGCCGGGCGGGTCGTGAAAGCGCGGGGAGGCGACCCGGCAGCGGGGCCCGTGAACCGCGAAAACCAACCCTTGCTCCTTTAGCACGGGAAGGGAATCCCCGGCCTTCACTTCAGGCCGGGGAGAATGTCAATGCGGACAATCCCGGTCTGACGGCCGACGCTGTCGTCGGGCTGCCGCTTTTCCGGCCCGCGGCCATCAGCGTTCCCTCTGGCGCGAGCATCACCATGGCCGCTGACACGACTATCTACGACGGCTCCGGACGCTGGGCGATAGTGCGCGGTGGCAGCACATGCCAGATCTCCCCGGGTGCCGAGATCCGGGTTCTGGCTGGCATTCAGATGGTTGCGGAAGCATGCGTTCGCGCGGCCGAGCCGGTAGTCGCGGCTGTACTTGCGCAGGCGGTCGCGCATGCGAGTGTTGAGGCCGCTGTTCAGGCGTTGGCTGACGATGACGCGCCAGAGGTGGAGCAAGTGGTTGAGGAGGCAGTAGCGCGAGCGGGCGTTTATGCGCCCGCGGGGCTGCTCGCGCACGAGTTCGAGCAGATGATCGCGAGTGCAGTCGCGGATGCGGTGCACGACTCCATCATCTGGTTCGCCTTCGTTTCCGAAGACATCACTCAAGCTGACTATATCGATCAGCCCGTCGCCGGGGTATTTGCCGTCGACGAGACCGGCATTCAGGCGGCCGTTCGGACGGGCATCCAGGCATCCAGGCAGGCTGCCGCGACAGCGATCGCGCAGACGAATGTAACAGGCGTGCAGGCAGGCATTCAGGCACTCAGATCGGCCATCGAGCAGGCTGTCGTGCGTGCGGTTATCGAGCCGGACATCCTGAGTGGCAAACAGCCGGCCAGCGCGATCATGCAGGCGGTCACTGCGGCTGTCGGGGAGGAAGGCGTCCGGACGGCCGCAGAGAAGACCGTCCAAGACGCCGCAGACACGCCCGGTCGTCCAGTCCCGCAGGCGATAGCCGCTACTGGGACACATGCGATTACCCGGGCGCTGGCTCAAGCGATTGCGCAGATCAGCCTTGAACCCGCCGCCCCGATCATGGCGTGCTCCGGCAGCGCAGATATCGGCGCGCTGCCGGGCACCGCACTCCAGGTCGTCGCAGCCGCTGGAACGCCGGGCAGCACCATGCAGGTCATCTCAGCCGCAGGAAGGTGGACCATTCAGGCGAGTGACGTACTGGCACAACCACCGTCACCTCCTGTCCCGACCGCGCTACCCGATCCGCTTCTGCCAGGCGTCCAGCTTGTCCAGCTGGTACCGGCGTCGGCCGCAACGTCCGATGCGCTGCTCGCACAGTCGGTGCTCATCGACGCGGCCGGTGGGGCAAAGGTAAGTGTGACTGGTACCGCGCGCATCTTCCTCCGCAAGGGCGCCGTGATCTCAGCGCCGCAACTGCCGCATTACAGCCTGCCGAAGGACAGGCACCTCCTGGCGCCGCAGGGCACGAATGTTATCGTCGGCAACTTGGGAATGATCCTCATTGCCAATTTCTTCACCATGTTCGGAATCGGCGCAGAACTCGGCATAGCATGCGTTCTCGCTGGCTTTTCCGACGCTACGGGGCACGGCCGCGGCTTTATTTTCCTTGCCCTCGCCGCGGTAGCTGTCCTCGTGATCCTTTACGCCGTCACCGCGACCCGCGCGATGGCGGATCCCCAGCCGGGCTCGTCCATGAGCTCCCAGGCTGGAGCCTCATTTACACTCTAGCCACCCTGAGCGCGGCGCGACGTCAAGAATGCAAAGCATCACCTCGACGCACATTCGGCAGCGAGGCCGCCTCTGCGCGACCACTGGTTCCGGCTGACACCTTCACACAATCGCCCGCGCACAATCGCCCGCGCACAATCGCCCGCGCACAATACGGCCCGGGCGGGCCTAAAGGTCTTAATGGATAATAAGATCTTATTCGGCGAGGTGGTCGCGTGTGCCGGGCCTGCCGGATCTGAGTGCAGCCGGTTCCGGGCGGCTTCAGGTTCTGCGGCGCCGCCTGGCGTGACCTGCTGGCGGTGCCATTCGTGACTGGTCTTGTCCGGCCGGCCAACGTTCACGACCTGGACAGGCAGGTCGCCGGCCGCGCGAAGTACCTGGTCCGCCAGCGTGGATCCGCTAAGCAGCCGCGACCAGTGCGACCGGCGGCGCGACCCGATCACGAGCTGGCAGGCGCCAGCCTGGTGCGCGGCCTGGATCAGCCCGGAAGCGGGGTCGTCGGCCCTGACTTCAAGCAAGGTCCCGCCCAGTTCGCCGAGCAGCTTGCGGTCCTTCTCGAGCCGCTCCACCGGTGGCTCGTCGAGGTTGTCGATCGCGCGGACGTACACCGCCTGGAGCCTGGCGTCGGCCAGCCCGGCGAGGCGGGCGGCGTAGCGGATCAGCCACTCGTCGGCGGGCGACCCCTCAAGACCGACCATGATGACCGAGGCCTGAACCTGTTCCCTGATGCCGTGGGCGGCGGCGTACGCCGCGACGGGGTCGGGAACGGAGTCATCGAGCCACAGCTGTGCGAGCTCCCGCAGGGCGGCGAGATTCGCGAAGCGGAAATAGTTCGACAGTGCCGCGTCCACCTGGTCCCCGGGGACGACGAGGCCCTGGGCCAGCCGGTGGCGCAGCGCCGCGGGCGTAAGGTCGACGAGCTTGACCTCGCCGGACCGCAGGAACGCGTCCGGCACCGGCTCGGCCGGGCGCACGCCGGTGATCCGGGAGACGGCCTGGCTCAGCGATTCGATGTTGGCGACGTTGAGGGTGGTATAGACATCGATGCCGCTTGCCAGCAGGTCGTCGATGTCCTGCCAGCGCTTGGCGTGGCGCTCGCCGGGGAGGTTCGCGTGGGCGAGCTCGTCTACCACGGCCAGCTGCGGACGCCGGGCGAGAACCGTACTGGTGTCCAGCTCAGCGAAGCTCGCATTCCGGTAGGTGACCGTGCGCGCGGGAAGCACTTCAAGGTCGTCGAGCTGGGCAGCGGTGCCGGGCCGCCCGTGCCGCTCCCACTGGGCCACCACGGTGTCGGCGCCGGCGCGCCGCCGGGCCCGTGCATCCCGCATCATCGCGTAGGTCTTCCCCACTCCGGGAGCAATCCCGAGGTAGGTGCGCAGCTTCCCCCGGCCGGCCAGCGAGTCCGCGTCCTGTGCGGAAGCCCGGGCGACCAGGTCCGGGCGTTCCCCGGGGTGGGTCCGGGCACGGCTGGTCATCGCTTAATCCATTCGGACATAGTTGTCAGGGTGCGGCCGGCGTGGCCCCAGGCCACGCCGGCAGCCAGCCAGGGCCGGCTGCGACCTGAACCAGTCGTGCCCCGTTCGGGCGGGGCCGCCTGGCAACGGTGCCAGTCCAGACGCTATCCGCTGGAAACGCCACATGCCAGCGGTCGCGGCCACGTCCATGACCAGGACCGCCTGGGCACTGCCAGAATGGAAAGCGGTCGGCTGGTGATCTGGAACCCGCTTCACCGCACCGGGCCGACCCGCCAGACCAGGGCCGATCAAGGAGGGAGGCCGCCGAGATCACCGGGCAGATAAGGGGCAATAGCTCAGAAGGGACCGGCGAGGACGTGAGCCACACCGCGCAGCCGGGCACGGATAGCGCCGCGGAGGTCGAGGCAGCGGGTCATTTCCGCATCTACCTGGGTGCGGCCCCGGGCGTCGGCAAGACCTACGCCATGCTCTCCGAGGGCCATCGCCGCCTCGCGCGGGGCGCTGACGTCGTCGCCGGATTCGTCGAGAGCTACGGGCGGCCGGTCACCGAGGCACTGGTCAACGGCCTTGAGGTCATCCCGCGCAAGACAGTTGACTACCGGGGCACGCGCCTGGAGGAGATGGACCTCGACGCGGTGCTGCGAAGACGGCCCGGGGTGGCCCTCATCGACGAGCTCGCCCATACCAACGTGCCGGGATCCGGCAGGAACGCCAAACGCTGGCAGGACATCCGGGACATCCTCAGTGCGGGAATCGACGTCATCACCACCGTCAACATCCAGCACCTCGAAAGCATCGCCGATGAGGTCGAGCAGATGACCGGGACGCAGGTCCGTGAACGGGTGCCGGACCGGTTCGTGCGTGAAGCCGGCCAGACCGAGCTGATCGACTCCTCACCGGAGCAGCTGCGCCGCCGGATGCTGCATGGCAACATCTACCCGCAGGAAAAGGTCCGCCAGGCCCTCACCCACTTCTTCCGCACCGACAACCTGATCGCCCTGCGGGAGCTCGCGCTGCGGTTCGTTGCCGACGAGTCGGACGAAGAACTCCTCGAGCACCTCCGGCGGCTACGGTCCCAGGTCCTGTGGGAGACGACCGAGCGCATCATGGTAGCCCTCAGCGCGGCGCCGGGTACCGACGTGCTGCTGCGCCGCGCGGCCCGCATCGCCTTCAGGGTCAAAGGGGAACTCGACGTGGTCCACGTCATCGTCGGCGAAACTGGCCTGCCCGGGGGTAGCCAGTCGACCGGCGGCCTGCAGCAGCTAGCGGCCGACCTGGGTGCCCGCTGGCACGAGATACAAGATGATGACCCCGCCCGGGCCATCGTTGGCTTCGCACGGCAGCATCAGATCACCCAGATCGTGATCGGCTCTGCCCAACGCAGCTGGCGGCACCTCACCAACGGCGGGCCGATCGTACGAAATGTCATCCATGAGGCCGGTGCGTCCGGCATCGACGTCCTCATCATCGGCCGCCATGAGAAGCCTCCTGCCGGGGCCCTCGACTCCAGTGCCGCCAAGGAGTCCTGACCTCGCACAGCTCACGCGGCCCGTAGTAAGGCGAGCCGGGTCGCCCGGATGACGCCAACGGGCTTGCCGCCGCCAGCCACCTCCGCGGTGGCCAGCTCGACCGGCGGCTGCGCGCCGAGCATGGCCAGGATGGCGACCGTGACCGGCGTGCGGGCGCGCGCGTTCCCGTCGTCGATCTTCACCGCGGCGGCGCTACCGTCCGGCAGCGCGAACGCGTCGACGCCCTCGGCGCCGGCCTTGAGCAGCAGGCCAGGGATCGACGTCATCAGCTTGTTCTCGTCCCGCGTCGTCCCGCTGGTCCACTCGGGGAACTTGCGCATGGCGTCGGCGACCTGGCGCTCGGGGGAGCCAGGCTCCGCGAGGACCAGGGCGCGAAAAGCCCGGGCGAGGCCGCCCAGGGTCAGCGCGAACAAGGGCGCGCCGCAGCCGTCCACGCCGACCGCCGCGACCGGCTCCCGCGCGAGTTCCTCGATGGTCCACCTGATGTGCTGCTGCAGGGGGTGCTCGGGGGAGAGGTAGGTCTCGGTAGGCCAGTCGTTGACGATGCAGGTGGCCAGCATCGCCGCGTGCTTGCCCGAGCAGTTGAACCGCACCCGCGACCCTGGCTCCGCATCAGGAGGGGAGGACCTGATCAGCCGCCGCGCCGTCGGCTCGTCGATCGGCAGCGACGGCGGGCACTTCAGGTCGTCCGCCGTGAGCCCGGCGTAGTCGAGGATGTCGTGTACCCCCTGGGCATGGAAGTCCTCGCCGGAGTGGCTGGCGGCGGCGAGCGCGAGCAGTTCTCCTTCGATCGGCAGTCCCGCCCGGAGCATCGCCGCGGCCTGCAGCGGCTTGTTAGACGAGCGCGGGAAGATCGGTGTGTTGGCGCTGCCAGCGGTGAACGCGTACATGCCGTCGGGGGCGATCGCCACGATGCTGCCACGGTGCCGGGACTCCACAAACCCGGACCGGATCACCTCAGCGAGCACGGGGTTGGCGACGACGTCGCTCACTGACAATTGCTCCAAAGGGGTCACGCGAGACATTATGGCCGGACGATGCTTGCCACCTGCCCATATCAGTCTGATAAGTGGTCCGGAGTCCGGTAACGACCGATACGGGGTCAGAGTCGGCCGCCTGCCCGCCACAGGAAGCGAACGAAGCCGTTAGGCTGACGTCTCGTGCGAGCAGTAGCGCAGCGGGTGACCCAGGCGAGCGTCACCGTGGACGGCCAGGTCATCGGCGCGATCGACGAGCCGGGCCTGCTCGTCCTCATCGGCGTCACCCATGACGACACACCGGACAAAGCCAGGAAGCTGGCGGCCAAGCTGTGGGGAATGCGGATCCTCGACGACGAGAAGTCTTGCTCGGACCTGAACGCGCCGCTGCTCGTGGTGAGCCAGTTCACCCTCTACGCGGACACGGCCAAGGGCAGGAGGCCGTCTTGGAGCAACGCCGCCCCTGGCCCGGTCGCTGAGCCCCTGGTCGCCGCCGTCATTGACGAGCTGCGCGGCCTCGGCGCCCGCGTCGAGGCCGGGAAATTCGGCGCCGATATGAAGGTAGCCCTGGTCAACGACGGCCCCTTCACGATCATCGTCGAGCTCTGAGCCGACGGACTCTAGGGGAGACTCACCCTGCGCTGGCGACCTTCGCCTCGGTCAGCCCCGCCTGGTCGCACTGCGGGCGGGCCGCAAGAGACACGGCGTCCGAGTGAGCGAACGCATTGCGGCAGAACGTCTTAGCCTGGGTGCCGCAGTAGTGCAGGATCCCGCCGCCCGTCGAGCTCGGGACGGTGACGCTGACGCACCCGTTCGCGGACGTCGCCAAGGGGTCGCCGCTGACCGCGCTCCACACGCCGATGCCCACGCCGGCCGCGACCACGAGGGCCAGGATGAGGTACACGATCCGCTTCCCGCGTGGTGTCAGCGAGAGCGCACCCTCGATCTGATCACTGCCGAGCCGGGTCTTGCTGTACATCGCTACCTCACTGACGATCGCCTTATCAAACCTTTTTTTCCATGCTTACGTCCAGTGATCTTACGAACCGGAGCAACGTCAGTGGAAAAAGGGTTTGTTCCGGGACGATTAAGAACTGGTGTACGCCTCAGCGGAGCGGCAGATGCCGAGGTGTTACCGTCTGCGGTAGCGTGGCCCGCGACGGAGCGTGCTGCCTGCACCACGGAGGTGACAAGTATGAATACTCGTGACACCCCTTGGCCCGACGGGACCCCTTGCTGGGTCGATCTCGGCACCGGTGATATCCCGAAGGCGATCAGCTTCTACTCCAGCCAGTTCGGCTGGACCGTCTCACGCGGCGGCCCGGAGGTCGGCGGCTACTCGATGGCCCAGCTCGACGGCAGGAACGCCGCGGGCATCGGCCCGATCATGGGCCCGGCCGGCACGCCGAGCGCCTGGGCTACCTACTTCGCGTCCAGCGACGTGGAGGCCAGCGCCGCCAAGATCAAGAGCGCCGGCGGCCAACTCATGATGGAGCCGATGGACGTCATGGACGCCGGAAGGATGCTGTTCGCCGCCGACACTACCGGCGCCATCTTCGGCGTCTGGCAGGCGAGGAACCACAGCGGCGCACAGATCGCGAACGCGCCGGGTGCGTTCACCTGGAGCGAGCACATGAGCAGCGACTTCGAAGGAGCCAAGGCGTTCTACGCGGCGGTCTTCGGCTACGAGTACGGCGACATGTCCAGCGACAGCTTCAGCTACGCCACGCTGCTCATCAACGGCCAGCAGGTCGTCGGCGGCATTGGCGCCTACCCCGGCGGCAGCGAGGACGCCCACCCGGCGTTCTGGGGGGTGTACTTCGGCAGCGCCGACACCGACAAGTCCGTCGAACTGGCCACCAGCCACGGCGGCCGGGTGATCCGCCCGGCGGCCGACAGCCCGTACGGCCGGATGGCGATCGTCGCCGACAACCAGGGCGCGGTCTTCAGCCTCATCTCCACCCCAGAAGACCCCAACGACTAACACCAAGACCAATATCCCGAACGGAAGCGTGTTCCACTACGCCCGTTACGCGGGTCGCGGGGGCGGAGGGCACCGCCCGCGCGCAGCCGGTCCGCCCCTGAGAAAACCGCTCTAGGGGCGGACCGGCAGTGCTTCCCCGGGGGACACCCCCGGACCCCCGAGCGGGTGCGATGCCCCACCGCCCCCACTTCTCTCTTCACCTGCCAAAAACCGTGCCGTCGAAGAGCTTGCGGGCGGTCCTCACGACGCCGGAGCGGATGACCTTTGGCGGCGTTACCTTCGTGTCTAGTTCCACCTCGACCTGCAGTGCGCCGCTTGGGTGCTCGACCGAAAGGCGGGGGCCGCCGTCTAGTGCGGCTAGGTCGTGGCCGACCGCGCCGGGGATGACGATCGCGGTGCCGACGCTGACCGCGCCGAGGACGCCGATGGACTCGTGGACCCGGACCGGGATGAACGTCCTAGTCGAGATCGTCCCGCCGTGCGCGGGCGGCGCGACCAGGGAGATCTTCGGGACGGTCGTGCCGCTGACGTCGCCTAGGCCCATTGCCTTGCCCGCTTCCAGGCGCAGTTCCTGAACGCGCTTGTTCAGCTCCTCGTCGCCCTCAAGCTCGGCGATCGACTCGTAGCCGGTCTTGCCGAAGCTGGCTGCGGGCACGACTACGACCGGCATCCCGTTGTCGACACAGGTGACCGTGATGCCGCCGAAGGTGTCGGTGACATTCCCCGTCGGGAACACGCTCGCTCCCGCTCCGGAGTCCTCGAAGTCGAGCACGACGGCCGCCGCCGTGCCCGGCACGCCGTCGATGGCTGTGTCGCCGTCGTAGCGGGGTCGGCCGTCCGGGGTCTGGATGGTGGCGGTCACGATCCCGTTGGTGTTGACCATCCGGATCCGGACCTTCGTCTCGTCGCCCGTGGGGGCGACGAGGCCGCGCTCGACCGCGAACGGCCCGATCCCGGCCAGGATGTTCCCGCAGTTCTGCTTGTCGGTGACGATCGGCTTGTCGACCATGACCTGCAGGAACAGGTAGTCGACGTCGATGCCGGGCAGCGCGGACGTGGAGACGACCGCGACCTTGGAGGTCAGCGGGTGCGCCCCGCCGACGCCGTCGATCTGCCGGGGGTCCGGCGACCCCATGACCCGCAGCAGCAGGTCATCCCGCTCGGCGACGCCGCCCGGCAGGTCGTCCGCGAGGAAATACAGCCCCTTGGACGTCCCGCCCCGCATCTGCATCGCCCGAACACCATCAAAGCGGACATCACTCATGGCCGTCTCCTTAAAACCTTCCGCGTAACCGGCCGCAGGCCCGCGTCTTATACGGCCGATGGCGAACTCGCCCTGCGGAGCGCGTGACCTTGGACGTGGAACACGCCTCCGTTCTGGATGATGGTTTTGTTGCTAGTTTCCTTCGCCTGCTCGCTGCACGTACTCGGCGTAGGTGATGTAGTCGACGCCGCCCAGCTTCGGGCGCAGGCCGTACATGTCGAGGCCGAGGACCCCGTCAGCGAGCTGCTTGCGGTTGGCGGCCTCCTTGGCGGTCCGGGCCTCGGACGCGGTGACCGCCTTGGCGACGTCGAGGCGCGGCACGACGCACACGCCGTCGTCGTCGGCGACGATCGCGTCGCCCGGCCGGATGAGCTGGCCGCCGAGCGACACCGGCACGTTCACCGAGCCGGGCGTCTCCTTCACCGTGCCCTGCGCCGAGACGTGCGCGGTCCACGCGGGGAAGCCCATGTCGCGCAGCTCCTGGGTGTCGCGCAGGCCGGCGCCCATGATCAGGCCGCGGACGCCCCGGCTGACGAGGGAGGTCGCGAGCAGCTCGCCGAACCCGCCGTCGCTGTTCGGCGACGCCGTGGTGATGACGATGATGTCGCCTGGCTTGGCCTGGTCCACGGCGGCGTGGATCATCAGGTTGTCGCCCGGCCAGCACAGCACGGTGAGCGCGACGCCCGCGATGCGGGTGCCCTGCTGGTTGGGCCGGATCTCGGGGCCAAGGTAGCCGTTGCGGCCGATCGCCTCGTGCACGGTGGCGACGCCGTACTCGGCGAGCTTGTCGACTTCGGCCAGGTCGGCGCGCGGCGGGTCAGTGACGATGACGTTAAGCATCGGTAGTCAGGCTCCTTTTATACGGAAATTTCGTGATCGGAAGCGGTGTGAACCCTGTTTTTTGTCCTAGAGATCATGGTTTCACCAGGTCGGCTCCATCAAAGGAACAGGGTTCATCCGCCCGCAGCGCCTCGATGACGCTGGCCAGGTGGGCGCGGACGGCGCGGTCGGCGTCCTCGGGTCGCCGGCCGGCGACAGCGCTGAGGATGGCCAGGTGCTCGCCGAGCGAGACCTCTGGCCGGCCGGGCCGCAGCGCGAGCTGGAACTGGTGCCGGACGAGCTGGCCGTGCAGGCGCTCGAGCAGGCCGACCGCGACGGTCTGCCCGGAGATGACCCCGACCCGGCGGTGCAGCTCCCGGTTGAGCGCGGAGTACTTCAGGGGATTTACGTCGGCGACCGAGCGCTTGAGGCTCTCGCCGAGCTCGCCCAGCTGGGCGGCCTCGTCGTCGGTGATCCGCTCCGCGGCCTTCACCGCGCAGAGCGCCTCCAGGGCCATGCGGCACTCGGTGATCGCGACGGCTTCCTCGGTGGAGACGACCCGCACGCGCGCCCCCCGGTTGGGGACCCGTTCGACAAGTCCCTCGGCGGTCAGGTCAAGCAGCGCGGCCCGCAGCGACTGCCGCGTCACCCCGAGCGTCCCCGCGAGGTCCTCCTCGACAAGCCGCTGACCAGGCGCGAGGTCCCCGCTGAGTATGGCTTGCCGGAGCGAGGCGAAGGCCTGGGCCCGCGCTGCCTCCCCCGCCCGTGGGCCACCCGGCGCTCCTGCTGCCATGCTCCCGACGCTACGCACCTTCGCTGCGGATTGTCAACAATCGACCGGTGGCATTGTTGACAATCCGCTACGGGGAACGGCGCGTCTTGGTGGCTGAGCAGCACTTTCCACCGGGTGGTTACCGTTCGGTAATGTTGCGTTCCCCGGCTGAGGCTGCATACTTGGAGGCATTATGTTACTTGCCGGGAAGATTTTCCGTTACGTTCCGCAGCCTGTCATCCCGATCGCGTCGCTACCTCCCCGGTCGCCCAGGCGGGCCAGCGTGCCCAGTCCTGTCTGACGACCGCGATCGAGCACCAGAGAAACGAGTGGGTCCCGGCATGAACGCACGACGGGAAGCATGACCTCATGGGCTGGTGTACCACCTCAGACCTGGACCGGTTCGCCGCGGCGGCGGGCGGCTACCTGAGGTTCAGGGCGGCCGAGAACACCCTGCTGCTATCCGCCGTGCAGGCCGCCCGGTCCGGGTCGCGCCTGCGCGTGACCGGTCGGCAGCCATCGGCGGCAGGTCCCGGATTGCTGTTCGGCTGGTGGGAGCCCCCGGACGGAGGCGACCCGCGCGGCGCGTTCGTGCACGATCCCGCGGCGCCGCTGCTGATCTCCGGCCGGGTACCTGAGATGGCCACCTCGCTCGCCGCTACCCTCGCGAAGATGGGCAGGCAGGTGTCCGGCGTCGATGCGCCGACCGAGACAGCGGACGCGTTCGCCGCCGCGTGGAGCCAGCGGGCAGGCACGACCGTCAGGGCGCACAGGAGCTGCCGCGTCTACCGGCTGACGGTCGTCCCGCGGGGAACGCCGCAGGGCATGCCGGTGCTACCGGGAACAGGCGCCTGGCCGCCCGAGCTACCCGGCCAGCCCGGCGGGCTCCGCGTCGCGACAGCCGAAGACCGGGCACTGCTCGCCGACTGGCTCACGGCGTTCGCGACCGAGGCGGCCGAGCGGATCGGCTCGCCGTCCGACATGGCCGCCGACCTGATCAGCTACGGCGGCGCCGTCTTCTGGGAGATCCCGCAGAAGTCGAGCCGATTCTCCGGCGCCCCTCACCTCCTGGCGATCCCGCAGCAGCGGGACCTCGCCCAGCTCGGGGAACCCGCTCGCCAGCCGGTGGCGCTCGCGACCCTGACCCGTCCGGTCGCCGGAACCGTCCGGATCAGCATGGTCTACACCCCGCCGGAACGCCGTCGCAGCGGCTACGCCGTCGCGGTGACGCAGGCCGTCAGCCGCGCCATCCTGGCGGGTGCCTGGCCAGCCGGCGTGCTCGGCGCCGCGTCAGCGCGCGGCTGCGTCCGCGAGGTCGTGATGATCACCGACAAGAACCGCCCGGACCACTGGGGCGGCCGGTTCGGCTACCAGTTGGTCAGCGAGCGCGCGGTGCTCCGTTTCGGCCCGGCGACCGGCCCGATCCCGCGAACGCAGTCGACCAACTCGATGCCACGCCTGCCCACCGGCCCGCTGCCCCGGCTGCCCCGGCTGCGCGGCTAACAGCCGCGCGAGGCCAGGCAAGGTTCAGGACGAGACCGCCTCCGCCAGGGTGACCTCCGTCGAGAGCTCTGGCGCGTACCCGATCGAGAAGTCGGCGATGTTCCCCGCAGCCATCAGGTCGGCGCCGCTGGCAGTCACGATCGCCGGGTCGGGCCCCAGCACGACCACCCGCGCGGCCTCGGCCCGCATGGAGAGCTTCGCCGTCGACTTGGCCTTCCGCACCTGCCCGAGCACGTCCGCCGCCACCGTGAGCACCGCAGGATCGCCGACCTCGGAAGCGGGCAAGGCGGACGGCCAGGCCGCAGAGTGCACCGACCCCTCCTGCCACCACGACCACACCTCTTCGGTCACGAACGGCATGAACGGCGCGAACAGCCGCAATAGCACGGACAGTGCGAGACGCAGTGCCCCCCGCGCCGACGCCCCGCCCGCGCCCGCCTCGTCGTACGCCCGCGCCTTCACGAGCTCGAGGTAGTCGTCGCAGAACCTCCAGAAGAACCGCTCGGTCGCCTCAAGCGCCTCCGTGTGGTCGTATGCGTCAAGACAGGCAGAAGCCTCTCGCGCCACGCCGTCAAGCGCGGCGAGCAGCGACCGGTCCACCGGTGACGTCACCGGCCCGACGGGCCCGTCAAGCGACAGCACGAACTTCGACGCGTTGAGGATCTTGATCGCCAGCCGCCGCCCTACCTTGAGCTGCCCCGGGTCGAACGCGATGTCCACCCCGTACCGCCCGTTGGCCGCCCAGTACCGCACGGCATCAGACCCGTATTGCGCGAGCAGGTCGGTCGGGACGACCACCTTGCCCTTGGACTTGGACATCTTCTTCCTGTCCGGGTCCAGGATCCACCCGGAGATCGCGGCATCCGACCAGGGCAGCGACCCGAACTCCAGGTGCGACCGCGTCACCGTGGCGAACAGCCACGTCCTGATGATCTCGTGTGACTGCGCCCGCAGGTCCATCGGGAACACCCGCGCGAACAGGTCAGGATCGGTGCCCCAGCGCCCGGCGATCTGCGGCGCCAGCGACGAGGTCGCCCACGTGTCCATCACGTCAGGGTCGCCGATGAACCCGCCGGGCATCCCGCGCTGCGACTCGTCGTACCCGGGAGCCGGCTCGGCGACCGAGTCGACGGGCAGCAGGTCCTCCGATCGCGGCACGATCGGGGCGGAGTACACCGGCTCACCAGCGGCGTTCAGCGGGTACCACACGGGGAACGGCACGCCGAAGAACCGCTGCCGCGAGATCAGCCAGTCGCCGGCCAGGCCGGCGACCCAGTTCTCGTACCGCACCCGCATGTGTGCGGGATGCCAGGTCAGCTCCCGGCCCCGGTCAAGTAGTTCCGAACGGATGCGGGCATCTCGCCCCCCGTTCCGTATGTACCACTGACCCGAGGTGACGATCTCGAGTGGCTTGTCGCCCCGCTCGTAGAACTTCACCGGCCGGGTGACCGGCCGCGGCTCCCCGTCGAGGTCGCCGCTCGACCGCAGCAGCTCGACCATCCTCGCCCGCGCCGAGAAAACGGTCTTCCCCGCCAGCTCGTCATACGGCGAGGCGGGCACCCCGGCCGGCGGGTCGGCGAGCAGCCGGCCGTTCCGCCCGATGATCGCCCGGGTGGGCAGGTCGAGCTCCCGCCACCAGGTCACGTCGGTCAGGTCGCCGAAGGTGCACACCATAGCGATGCCCGACCCCTTGTCCGGCTCGGCGAGCGGGTGCGGGTAGACGGGCACCTCAACGCCGAACACGGGCGTCGCCACGGTGCCGCCGAAAAGCCCCTGGTAACGCGGGTCGGCCGGGTGCGCGACCAGGGCGACGCAGGCGGGCAGCAGCTCAGGCCGCGTCGTCTCGATCCACACCGGGGAACCGTCAGGCGCGTGGAAGGAGATCCGGTGGAACGCGCCGGCGTAGTCGCGGTCCTCAAGCTCCGCCTGGGCGACCGCGGTCTGGAACGTGACGTCCCACAGCGTCGGCGCCTCGGCCCGGTAGGCCTCACCGCGGGCGAGGTTCCGCAGGAACGCCCGCTGCGACACCCGCCGCGTGTCCGCGCTGATCGTCGTGTAGAGCAGCGACCAGTCCACGGAAAGCCCGACGCGCCGCCACGTCTCCTCGAAGGCGCGCTCGTCGATCGCGGTGAGCTGCTCGCACAGCTCGATGAAGTTGCGCCGGGAGACCGGCAACTCGACCTTGCCCGGCTTCTCCGGCGGCACAAACGACGGGTCGTACACCGCCGTCGGGTCACAGCGCACGCCGTAGACGTTCTGCACCCGCCGCTCGGTGGGCAGCCCGTTGTCGTCCCAGCCGAGAGGGTAGAAGACCGCCTTGCCGGTCATCCGGCGGTGCCGGGCGATGATGTCCGTGTGCGTATAGGAGAACACGTGCCCGATGTGCAGTGACCCGGACACGGTGGGCGGCGGGGTATCGATCGCGTACACCTCGGACCGCGGCCGGGACCGGTCGAACCGGTATACCTGATCGGCCTCCCAGCGTACGCTCCATACCGCCTCAAGTCCGTCGAGAGCGGGCTTGTCGGGCACGGCGGCAGTGCGCGGCTGCTGGTAGGCATCAGTCATGTACCAACTGTACTGAGCGCCGGGGGACCTCCCCTCATTGTTTACCGCGGCCCGCTAGTCTCGACAGGAGTACCTCGAACGCCAGGAAGGCCCTACTCGATCGTGACCATGCAGCCCACCGCGCAGGCCAGCCCGCAGACCGCTGACCCGGCCGCCACCACGGCCAGCATCATCAAGCGGATCGCCGCCGAGCTCGCGGTGCGCGACAACCAGGTCGCCGCCGCCGTTGACCTGCTCGATGGCGGGGCGACCGTCCCGTTCATCGCCCGGTACCGCAAGGAGGCCACCGGCACCCTTGACGACGCCCAGCTGCGGACCCTGGATGAGCGCCTCCGCTACCTCAGAGAGCTTGAGGAGCGCCGCGGCGCGATCCTGGCCTCGATCGAGGAGCAGGGCAAGCTCACCGACGAGCTGCGAGGCAGCATCAACGCCGCCGACACCAAGGCGCGCCTGGAAGACCTCTACCTTCCGTACAAGCCGAAGCGAAGGACCAAGGCGCAGATCGCCCGCGAGAACGGCCTCGAGCCCCTCGCCGAGCTGCTGCTGAGCGACCCGGCGAATGACCCGAAGCAGGCGGCGGGCGGTTACCTGAACGAGAACGTCGCCGACGTCACGGCGGCGCTCGACGGCGCCCGCGCGATCCTCGTCGAGCGCTTCGCGGAAGACGCCGACCTGATCGGAACGCTCCGCGAGCGCATGTGGTCCCAGGGCAACCTGGTCGCCAAGGTCCGCCAGGGCAAGGAAGAGGACGGCAAGAAGTACAGCGACTACTTCGACTTCGCCGAGCCGTTCGGCCGGCTCAAGGGGCACCGCGTCCTCGCGATGTTCCGCGCCGAGAAGGAAGAGGTCCTCGACCTCACCCTCGACCCCGCCGACGAGGGCTTCGAGCCGACCACCAGCGGCCTGTCCGAGTCCTACGAGCAGCCGATCGCCGACCGGTTCGGCATCGTCAACGAGGGCCGTCCGGCGGACAAGTGGCTCGAAGACACCGTCCGCTGGGCCTGGCGCACGCGCGTCCTCGTCCACCTGGGCATCGACCTGCGCATGCGCCTCTGGCAGGGCGCCGAGGCCGAGGCCGTCGAGGTCTTCGCCGCAAACCTCAAGGACCTCCTCCTCGCCGCCCCGGCCGGCCAGCGCGCCACGATGGGCCTGGACCCCGGCTTCCGCACCGGCGTCAAGGTCGCCGTCGTCGACTCGACAGGCAAGGTCGTCGCGACCCACACGATCTACCCGCACGTCCCGCAACACAAATGGGACGAATCACTATTTATCCTGAAGAATCTCGCGGAGCAGCATCAGGTCGAGCTCATCGCCATCGGCAACGGCACCGCCTCCCGCGAGACCGACAAGCTGGCCATCGACCTCATCAAGGCCAACCCCGGCCTCAACCTCACCAAGATCGTCGTCTCCGAGGCCGGCGCATCCGTCTACTCCGCGAGCGCCTACGCGAGCAGCGAGCTCCCCGAGCTGGACGTTTCCCTCCGCGGCGCGGTCTCCATCGCGCGCAGGCTCCAGGACCCGCTGGCCGAGCTCGTCAAGATCGACCCGAAGTCCATCGGCGTCGGCCAGTACCAGCACGACGTCACCGGCACCAAGCTGGAGCGCTCCCTGGACGCGGTCGTGGAGGACGCGGTGAACGCGGTCGGCGTCGACGTCAACACGGCAAGCAGGCCGCTGCTGGCCCGCGTCTCCGGCGTCACCGACTCCCTGGCGGGCGCGATCGTCGCCCAGCGCGACGCCAACGGCGCGTTCAGCACCCGCGACCAGCTTAAGGCCGTCCCGAGGCTGGGCCCCAAGGCGTTCGAGCAGTGCGCCGGCTTCCTCAGGATTCGAGGCGGCACCGACCCGCTCGACGCTTCAGGCGTCCACCCCGAGGCGTACCCGGTCGTCCGCCGCATGCTGGAAAAGACGCACAGCGACGTCGCGACCCTGATCGGCAACACCAAGACGCTGCGCGGCCTCAACCCGGCGGAGTTCACCGACGAGGCGTTCGGCCTCCCCACGGTCAACGACATCCTCAAGGAACTGGAAAAGCCCGGCCGCGACCCGCGCCCCGAGTTCCAGACCGCGACCTTCGCCGAGGGCGTGCAGACCCTCGGCGACCTTGAGCCCGGCATGGTCCTCGAAGGTGTCGTCACCAACGTCGCCGCCTTCGGCGCGTTCGTCGACATCGGCGTCCACCAGGACGGCCTCGTCCACGTCTCCGCCATGTCGAACAACTTCGTCGCCGACCCCCGCGACGTCGCCAAGTCAGGCGACGTGGTGAAGGTTAAGGTCCTGTCCGTCGACATCCCGAGAAACCGCATCTCCCTGACGATGCGCCTGCAGGAGGACGCCGAGGCCGGCGCGGCCGGCAGCAGGTCCCCCCGTGGCGACCGCCAAGGATCATCCCGAACGACTGGTGCCGACTCCGCTGGTCGCCCCCAGTCCTCAGCAAGGCCAGGCGACAACCGCAGTGCCCGCGGCGCTGGCCCGCGCGGCGACCGCAGGAGCGGCGCCCCCGGCGACGGCGCCGCAACCGGGCGCCCCGCCGACCAGCAGGCCGGCGGCCGTCCCGGCGGCTCCGGCAGCGACGGCGGAGGCGGTCAGCAGGCCGGCGGCCGTCCTGGCGGCTCCGGCAGCGACGGCCGAGGTGGCCAGCAGGCCGGCGGCCGTGCCGGCGGCTCAGGCGCCGGCGGCTCAGGCGCCGACGGCCGAGGCGGCCAGGGCGGCCATGGCCCAGGCCAGCGCGGCGGCGCCCCCGGCTCCGGTAACGACCGCAGAGGCAACGGCCCGGTCGCGGGCGGCGACCGCAGGGGCAATGGCTCCGGCACCGGGGGAGACCGCAGGGGCGGCGCCTCCGGTGCCCCCAATGACCGCCGGGGCGGGGGAAACCAGGGAGGCGACCGCCGCAACGCCCAGCCGGCCCCAGCCAACGGCGCGATGGCCGACGCCCTCCGCCGCGCCGGCCTCCTCAACGACAAGAACACCCAGGCCGGCAAGCAGGACCGCCGCTCCAACCGCCCCTAGTGACGGTTGACATCACAGGTATGGAGATCAATACAGCACTTCGCGCTGACCTGCACCTTTAACGCGCTGTGCCCACCAGTGATGGCGCGTGCGGCTCAGATGCGCCGCCTTGTCAGCGCACGGGACAGATAGTGGATCGTTGAGTACGCCATGGCCGTACTCAACGATCCACTATCAGCGGAGCCGCGCTCGTCGTCGGCCCGCAGGCGCGGTTGAATAGCCCTGTGGCTAACATCGAGGACTTCAGGAAGCTGGTCGCGGGGGACCACGGGCTCGTGACCGTGTCGGCGCTCCGGGACAACGGGACAATATCGTCGTCGGTGGTGAACGCGGGCGTGCTCCCGCATCCGCTCACCGGCGAGACCGTGGTCGGCATGGTCGTGCGGGGCGGCACGAGGAAGCTCGCCAACTGGCGCGACCGGCCGTACGCGAACGTCGTCATCAGGTCGGGATGGCAGTGGGCGGCGGCTGAGGGTCGCGTCGACCTCATCGGCCCCGATGACCCGCAAGAAGGCATCGACGGCGAGCGCCTGCGCCTGCTGATCCGCGAGATCTTCACCGCGGCGGGCGGCACCCACGACGACTTCGGCACCTTCGACCGGGTAATGCGCGAAGAGCGCCGCACCGCGGTCTTCGTCCACCCGGACCGCATCTACGCCAACCCCGGCCAGTAGCGACCAAGTTCCGTCCCCGCCGGCGAACAGCGCCTCCCAGGGTGGGGATCACAGGCCGGGTCGGGTGCCGGGACGCGGCGCCCGCGCCGCGCCGCTAGCATCGGTAACGTGAGCGTTCCCTCGTCGCCTGAACCCGCTGGCTCCGGCCAGGACCTGCCGCCGGCGGCGGCCGATTCCCCGGAAGCCGCCGTTGCCGCGGAATCGGAGATCACCGATGCAGGGGTGCCCGACGCGTTCGAGCGACTCTGGACGCCGCACCGGATGGCCTACATCAAGGGCGCGGGCAAGCCGACGGGACCGGGCGCGCACGAGGGCTGCCCCTTCTGCATCGCGCCCACGCTCAGCGATGAGGACGGGCTGATCGTGGCGCGCGGCGAGCTCGTCTACGCGATCATGAACCTGTACCCGTACAACAGCGGTCACGTGCTGATCTGCCCGTACCGCCACCTGGCCGATTACACCGAGCTGACCACGACGGAGACCGCCGAGTTCAGCGAGTACACGACCCGCGCTATCACGGCGCTGCGCACCGTGTCAGGGCCGCACGGCTTCAACATCGGGATGAACCTCGGCACGGTCGCAGGGGCGGGAATCGCCGCCCACCTGCACCAGCACGTCGTGCCCCGCTGGGGCGGCGACACCAACTTCATGCCGGTCGTCGGCAGGACCCGGGTCCTCCCGCAGCTCCTGGCCGACACCCGCAAGCTCCTCGCCGAGGCCTGGCCGGAGAAGTAGGCCTTCAGAACCGCACTGCCGTCCACGACGCCCCGCCGTCGCTGGTCAGCAGCAGCTGGCCGGGCAGTCCGTACGGATCGCCGTTGCCGTAGACCGGCCCGTTTACGGCGACGCCCTCGGACGTGGTGGTGAACCCCAGGTCGTTGAATCCCGCGCCGCCGTCGATGCCCTTGTAGGCGACGGACCACTGGGCGCCGCCGTCAGCGGAGTAGTACAGCCAGCTCGCGCCGCTTGACGCCGCGACTGTCAGCTGGGCCGGCGTGCCTGCGGAGATCCCCCACGGGTCACCTCCGAACGGGGGCGAGCCCGCCGTTGCCCAAGTCGCGCCGAGGTCGTCGCTGACGTAGACCGTCTTCTGCACCGACCCCATCGCGGCACCGCCCGCGCATAGCAGGGCCAGCGAGTCGGGACCGGTCACCGCGACCGCCGATCCCCCCGTCGCCGGCGCGGGGCACGGGGTAGCTCGCGTGGCGAAGGTAAGCCCGCCGTCGCCGGTGACAACCACACTGTCGCCGTCAAGCACCGCCGCCACCTGGGCCTGGGTGGCGATCACCCGCGCTTCGCTCACCGGCGTGACGACAGACCACGGGCCGCCGGACAGCGCACGGCGGTAAAGCGCGCCAAGTTCCGCGCAGCCGGACTGCGCAGAGCAGGCGTAGCTGAGCGCGAGCAGCTGGCCGTCGACCACCTCAAGGTCGACGATCGGGCCGCCCGGGCTGGCGATCGCCGTCCACCGCTCTCCGCCGTCCGTGGTCACCCATAGCCCGTTGCCGAAGACGAAACCATCTTCCGGGCTGGCGAACCGGATGCCCCAGACGGCGGCCTGACCCGAGTTCGCGTACGGATCGCCGAGCGGCACGACGGGCGCGGGCAGCCCGGTCCAGCTCACGCCCCGGTTGAGCGTTGCCTCGATCGACGTGCACCGCGCTTGCGCGCACGGCGAGGTGCCCAGCACGAACGCCTCGTCGGCCGAGACGAACGTGACCGAGGTCGCCGCGAATCCGGCCGGCACCTTCCCCGTGGCTGTGACGGGCCCTCCGGCCGGAACGGGCGAGCTAGGCGTGGCAGTCGCCGTGACCGGGGGGCTTTTCGTCGTCGGCGCGGCAGCGGCGCTCACCGTCCTTGAGGCCGAGGGGCCGGCGGCCGGGCGGCCAGCGCTTGAGCTTCCCGTGCCGCACGCGGTCAGCGTGACAGCGGCCGCTACTGCCATGGACACCAGCGCGAGGTGCACCGCCCGCTTCCGCGATGACGTCATGGCGATTCCTCCAGCCGCGGGCCGCCAGGGACCGAGCAACCTGGCGACCGGATCTCAGATCTTCCCTACAGCTGGAGAGACGTTATTCGCGACCTTCCGGTTATCTGGATTTATGGCACCTTTCGTGGGCGGCGCGTCCCCGTGCGGACCGGGTATACCAGTGCGAGGTGACGGCGCCTGGTACGCCCGGTCATGCGCGGTGCGCACGCGCCCCCGCCGCTAGGCGGGGCGGGAGTCCGCCGCCACCTTCGCGGCGAGGTGCGATGGCAGCGGCTCGTGCCGCAGGTACCCGCGGGCGAACGACCCGGTGCCGTGCGACACGGACCGCAGGTCGATCGAGTACCTGGTGATCTCAAGCTCCGGTACCTCGGCCCGGATCTGCGTCCGCCCGATGCCTACCGGCGCGGTCCCGATCACCCGCCCGCGCCTGCCCGACAAGTCGGACATGACGGCGCCGACGTACTCGTCGGGCACCAGGATCGACACCTCGTCAACCGGCTCGAGCAGCATCGGCGCCGCCTTTTCGCAGGCGTCTTTCAGCGCAGCCCGCCCGGCCTTCTGGAACGCCATGTCCGAGGAGTCAACCGAGTGCGCCTTCCCGTCGAACAGCGTCACCCGGAGCCCGGTCATCGGGTACCCCGCGAGGACCCCGGCCTCCATCTGGGACCTGACGCCCTTCTCGACCGACGGGATGAACTGCCTGGGCACGACGCCGCCGACGATCTTGTCGACAAACTCGAACCCGGGAGCCCCGTCAGGCAGCGGCTCCACCTCGATGCGGCAGATCCCGAACTCGCCGTGCCCGCCGGTCTGCTTCACGTTCCGGCCGAGGCCGCGCGCGGACACTGACACCGTCTCCCGCAGCGGCACCCGCAGCGTCACCGTGTCGACGGCGACACCGTACCGCGACGACAGCCGGTCAAGCAGCACGTCCGAGTGCGCCTCACCCATGGACCAGAGCACGAGCTGGTGCGTCTCCGCGTTGATCTCCAGGCGCATCGTGGGATCCTCGGCGACAAGACGGCTGAGCGCCGCCGACAGCTTGTCGTCGTCCGCCTTCGAGCGGGCCACGATCGCGACCGGCAGTAGCGGGTCCGGCATCGACCACGGCTCCATGAGCAGCGGCTGCTCCCGCGAGGACAGGGTGTCCCCCGTCTCGGCCGTCGACAGCTTCGCGACGGCACAGATCGCCCCTGCCGGGCATACGGTAATCGGCCGCTGCTGCTTGCCCAAGGGCGACGTCAGCGCGCCCACCCGCTCGTCGTCATCATGATCCGGATGCCCGCGTCCCGAACGGCCATGCCCGGAGACATGCACCGACATATCGGGGCGCAGCGTCCCGGAGAACACGCGCACGAGCGAGATCCGCCCGACGTAGGGGTCGGAGGTGGTCTTCACGACCTCGGCGAGCAGCGGCCCGTCCGGGTCGCAGGTGAGCCCGCTGACCTGCTCCCCGGTGACGGCGGACGCCACCGGCGGCAGCGGATGCGCAAGAGGCGAGGGGAACGCCTGGGTGATGATCTCAAGCAGCTCCGCCATCCCGATGCCGAGCGGCGAGGAGACGGCGAGTACCGGGTAGAACGACCCGCGCGCGACGGCGGTCTCCAGGTCAGAGATGAGGACACCCGTCGCCACCGTCTCCCCGGACAGGTACCGCTCCATGAGCGTCTCGTCTTCGCTCTCGGTGATGATCCCCTCGATGAGCGAGTCCCGCGCCGGCGCCATCTGCTCCAGGTCGGCCGCGGCAGAGACCGCCGAGGCGGCCCGCGTTCCCGACGAGTAGTCATACAGCGTCTCGGACAGCAGCCCGATGAGCCCGCTTACCCCGCTGCCGTCCGCGCCGGGCACCGGCAGGTACAGCGGCAGGACGCCTTCGCCGAACGCTCCCTGGCACTCGCTGAGCACCGTCGCGAAGTCCGCGCGCCCGTGGTCGATCTTGGTGATGACGACCGCCCGCGGCATGCCCACGGTCGCGCACTCTTCCCAGAGCAGCCGCGTCACCCCGTCCACCCCGTCGGTGGCCGCCACGACGAACAGCGCGCAGTCCGCCGCGCGCAGCCCGGCCCGCAGGTCCCCGGTGAAGTCCGCGTACCCCGGCGTGTCCAGCATGTTGACGGTTACCCCGTCGGACACGAACGGCGTCAGGGCCAGGTTCACCGACCGCTTCTGCCTGATCTCTACCTCGTCGAAGTCGCTGGCCGTCGTCCCGTCCTCGACCCGCCCCAGCCGGGCGACTGAGCCTGTGTGCATGAGGAGCGCCTCGGCCAGCGTTGTCTTGCCGCTCCCCGAATGGCCGACTAGCACGACATTTCGTATGCCGCCGGCCCCCGATTCCCTGCCCGCGCCTGCCGGTCCCGCGCCTCCTGAGCTGCCTGTGTCCGTCACTCTCGTCGCCTCCTCGCGCTCGATGAGTTCGTATCCACAGCGTCAACCCGACGGGTGCGTTACCACAAGACCCACGGCGAGAATCCGCAATGCGACGCCGGCCTTAACAACAGCCACTGTTGTCTGCCGATAAGGGGTGCAGGGGGGTCACCCCCCTGCGGGCAAACAGTAAGATTCTTTCCGGCCATGCTGAACTTCCTCCGTCCCTTCTTCGCGCGCCTGTTCAACCCCATCGTCCAGGCGCTCGCGCGCACGCCGGTCACCCCGAACATGATCACGGTCGCCGGCACCGTCGGCGTCTCCGCAGCGGCGCTGTCGATGTTCCCGATCGGCGAGCTGTTCCCCGGCGCCTTCACCGCGACGGTCTTCGTCTTCACCGACATGCTCGACGGCCAGCTCGCTCGCATCAAGGGCAGCTCAGGCAAGTACGGCGCGTTCCTCGACTCGACGATGGACCGTCTTGCCGACGCGGCCGTCTTCGGCGGCATCACGATCTGGTTCATGCGCAGCGACCACCTGCTCGGCGTGGTCAGCCTGTTCTGCCTGGCGGGCGGCATGAGCGTGTCCTACGTCAAGGCCCGCGCCGAGGGCCTCGGCCTGCACGCGGACGTCGGCTTGATCGAGCGCCCGGAACGGCTGATCATCGGCCTCACCAGCATCGGGCTTTCCGGCCTCGGCATCCCGTACGTGCTGCCGATCGGCATGTGGGCGCTCGCGGCGGGCACCGCGTTCACCTTTTGCCAGCGAATGCGCGCGGTGTACGTTGACGCCCGGTCCAAGGCGTCCGCGCCAGCAGGGAGCAGCCCACGGCAGAGCAGCCCACGGCAGAGCAGTCACCGGCGGCCCAATCCCCGGCGTCGCAGCCTGCCTCCGCGCACTCAGAGGAAGCCTGATGGAAAAGGAGACCTTGAAGGAGCGCCTTATCAGCGCGGCGTTCAGCGCCGGCTGGAACCTGGTGTGCCGCCTCCCCGAGTCGGTGGCGCGCGCTCTGTTCAATTTCGGAGCCGACGCCGCCTGGCGCCGCCAGGGCGGCGGAGTGCAGGTCCTCGAGGGGAACCTCGTTAGGGTCATCCGAACGAGTTCTGGTGACACGCTCCCCGCCGACGAATTCGGCGGGGAGTTGCGGGCGCTGTCGCGCGCGGTCATGCGCTCCTACGCCCGCTACTACCTGGAGACCTTCCGCCTGCAGATCATCCCGGACGAGCGCATCCGGGCCGGCATGCACGTGAACCAGGAGAACATCGACCTGACCCTGGCGCACATGAAGAACGGCCGCGGCGTCATCTATGCCCTCCCGCACATGGGCGACTTCGAGCAGGCGGGCCGCTGGGTGATCCTGGTCGGCGCCGGCTCGATCGTCGCGCCCGCCGAGCGGCTCAAGCCGGAGTCGGTGTTCCAGAAGTTCCTCGCGTTCCGTGAGGGCCTCGGCATGGAAATAGTCCCGACCAGCGGCGGCCCGCACCCGTTCGGTGTGATGGCCCAGCGGCTTCGGGCGGGCAAGCTGGTTACCATCGTCGCCGACAGGGACCTCTCGGACACCGGCGTCGAGGTGGACTTCTTCGGCGAGAAGGCGCTGTTCCCGGCCGGCCCGGCGGCCCTCGCCGTACAAACCGGCGCGGCGCTGATGCCGGTGTCCTGCTGGTTCGTCGGCGAGGCCGAGTGGGCCGCGCATATCTACGAGGAGATCCCCGTCCCTGCCTCCGGGATCCGGAAGGAGAAGATCGCCGCGATGACCCAGGCCCTCGCGACGGTTTTCGAGCAGGCGATCCTTGAGCACCCGGAGGACTGGCACATGCTGCAGAGGGTCTTCGTCAGCGACCTCGACCCGGAGCGCCTGGCCCGCAGCCGCGCTCGCGCCGCCAACGGAAACGGCACCCGCCAAGCGAACGGCGCTGACACGGCCAACGGGTCTCCCGCAGCCAACGGGTCCGACGCATGACACTCCAGGGGGCACGCCCGTGCGGATAGGCATCGCGTGCCCGTATTCGTGGGACGTGCCCGGCGGCGTGCAGCAGCACGTCAGGGACCTGGCCGAGGCGCTGATCGAGCTCGGCCATGAGGTCTCGGTGATCGCCCCGGCCGACGAGGACCGCCCGCTGCCGCCCTACGTGGTCCCGGCAGGCAAGGCGGTGCCGGTCCCGTACAACGGGTCGGTGGCCCGGCTGGCGTTCGGCCCGCTGTCGACGCACCGGGTCCGCCGCTGGCTCAAGGAGGGCACGTTCGACGTGCTGCACGTGCACGAGCCCTCCGTGCCGTCGCTGTCGCTGCTCGCCTGCTGGGTGGCCGCCGGCCCGATCGTGGCGACCGTGCACACCGCGATGCGCAAGTCCCGGATCCTGCTCGCCACCATGCCGGTGCTCCGCTCCGCGCTTGAGAAGATAGATGGCCGGATCGCGGTCTCCGAGGCGGCCCGGTCGACGTTCGTCGAGCACCTGGGTGGTGACGCCGTGCTGATCCCCAACGGGGTCGCGACGCGCCGCTACCTGCACGCCGCCCCCCTCGACGGCTGGCCGGGCGCGGGCGGCGCGATCGGCTTCCTCGGCCGGATGGACGAGTCGCGCAAGGGCCTTGCGGTCCTTCTGAAGGCGTTCGAGCTTCTGGCGCCGGACCGCCCTGGGCTGCGGCTGCTCATCGCCGGCCACGGTGACATCGAGGAGCAGCGGAGCAGGCTCCCCGCATCGCTGCGCGACCGCGCCGTCTTCCTTGGCGAGGTGTCAGAAGAGGACAAGGTCCGCGTCCTGCACTCCGTCGACGTCTTCTGCTCACCGAACACGGGCGGCGAGTCCTTCGGCATCGTCACCGCCGAAGCGATGGCGGCGGGCCTGCCAATCGTCGCGTCCGACATCCCGGCGTTCCGTGACGTGCTGCGTGACGGCTCGGCGGGTGAGCTGTTTGTCACTGGTGATGCCGCTGACCTGGCCAGGGTCACTTCCCGGCTGCTCGATGACTCCGCCCGCCGCGCGGAGCTGTCGGTCGCCGCCCTCGAGGCGGTCGCCGACTACGACTGGGGGACCGTGGCGAGGAAGGTGCTGAGCGTGTACGAGACGGTCGTCCTCGGCCGCACCACGGTAGGCATTGCCCAATGAGGCCTAACCATCCAAGATCTTCGAGTTCTCGCCCGAGGCCTTGCGCCGCGGCGCCTTCTCGGCCAATAACAGCAAGAAGTGAGGGTAGGCGATGATTTGGACGATCATCGTGCTCGTCGTCCTGGCCATCGTGCTGTGGGGGTTCTACGTCTCCTGGCGGGCCAGCCGGCTTGACCGGCTGCACAACCGGGTGGAGGCGGCCCGCACCGCGCTCGACCTGGCCCTGGTGCGCCGCGCCTCGGCAGCCTCTGACCTCGCTTCCTCCGGCTTGCTCGACCCGGCGACGTCCCTGCTGCTCGCCGACGCCGTCCGCCGCGCCAGGCAGGCGGAGCCGGGCGAGCGCGACCTTGCCGAGTCCGACCTGACCCGTGCGCTGCGCGTCACCCTCGGCGACCCCGTTTTCCGCAAGGAGCTCGTCGGCGACGACGGAACCGTCAACCACGGGGCGGCCGAGCTCGTCGCTGAGGTGGAGGCGGCCGCGCAGCAGGTGTTCATCGCCCGCAAGTTCTACAACGACCTCGCCGGGCGTACCGTTTACGCCCGGCGACGCCCCCTGGCCAGGGTGCTCCGGCTGGCCGGCAGCGCGATGCTGCCCGAGTTCTTCGACATGGACGACGCCATCGCTGACGAGGGCATCGAATAGAGCCACCTGAGAGCCAATAGGCTCAACCGCCGCTGGCCTGGGACGGCATATCATGGAGGCGATCACGCCATCCGCTTTCATTACGGTGCCCGTTGGGCGCCGCCCTTCATCAAGGTAGGTTTTCTGATGTCCACCGTTGACGCAACGCCCAGTTCTCAGGCAAGCGGCCCCGCGCCGGAGACCGGCACCGGACGCGTCAAGCGCGGCATGGCCGAGATGCTCAAGGGCGGCGTGATCATGGACGTCGTCACGCCGGAGCAGGCCAAGATCGCGGAGGACGCCGGCGCGGTCGCCGTCATGGCCCTGGAGCGGGTGCCCGCAGACATCCGCGCGCAGGGCGGCATCGCCCGGATGAGCGATCCGGACATGGTCGAGGGCATTATCAGCGCTGTGTCGATCCCGGTCATGGCCAAGTGCCGGATCGGGCACTTCGTCGAGGCTCAGGTGCTGCAGTCGCTCGGCATCGACTACATCGACGAGTCCGAGGTGCTCTCCCCGGCCGACGAGGCGCACCACGTGGACAAGTGGAAGTTCACCGTCCCGTTCGTCTGCGGTGCGACCAACCTCGGCGAGGCCCTGCGCCGGATCGCCGAGGGTGCCGCGATGATCCGCTCCAAGGGCGAGGCGGGCACCGGCAACGTGGTGGAGGCCACCAGGCACATGCGCTCGCTGAGCCAGGGCATCCGCCGCCTGGCGAGCCTGCCCCCTGAGGAGCTGTTCACCGCCGCCAAGGAACTCCAGGCGCCGTACGACCTGGTCGCCGAGGTGGCCAAGGCGGGCAAGCTCCCGGTCGTGCTGTTCACCGCCGGCGGCATCGCGACCCCGGCGGACGCCGCGATGATGATGCAGCTCGGCGCGGAGGGCGTTTTCGTCGGCTCCGGCATCTTCAAGTCGGGTGACCCGGCTAAGCGCGCCGCCGCGATCGTGAAGGCGACTACGTTCCACGACGACCCCGACGTCATCGCGAAGGTCTCTCGTGGCCTTGGCGAGGCGATGGTCGGCATCAACATCGACACCCTGCCCGCCGAGCAGCACTACGCCGCCCGCGGCTGGTAAGCCAACCGCCAGCAAGGCGAACGCGCAGCAGGCCGAATATCACCATCGTTATTCGGGCACCTGCACGTTCTACGGGCAGTTCAACGGCGGCGATCCGTCGTCATTCGGCACCTACGATTCGGTCATACCAATCGGCGGTAGGCCGAAACCACCCTGCTTTGGCCTGTACGTGTATGGCACGGCTTACGAGAAGAACGTATCGGGTTCGTACGTCAGCTCGCCCAAGCAGCTGTGCCTGACCAAGTACTGAGGCTGCTGCTAGGCAGCGCCGGGCTGCGGACGGCCGACCGGGCGAGGTTCCCTGGTCGGCCGTCCGGCTATCTGGGCCAAACCCCGGGAGCCCGGCCACGCTCCCAGCGTTGCCCTGTTTACGTGTCGCTCAGGGAAGAACCGCCCCCTGTACGCTGTTGTAAGTGCCAATCCTCTGACCCAAGCGGTACTGACGTGTGCCCGCGGTGACCAGAGAGAGCTATGGGAGGAATCCGACGTTGCCGGTCATTGGAGTACTCGCTCTGCAGGGCGACGTGCGCGAGCACGTGCGCGCGCTTAACGAGGCTGGCGCGACCGCCACGCCGGTTCGCCGCCTCGGCGAGATCGAGTCCGCCGACGGCCTGGTCATCCCCGGCGGGGAGTCGACCACGCTGTGGAAGCTTGCGACCGCGTTTGACCTGCTCGACCCGATCCGCAAGCTCATCGCGGACGGCATGCCCGCGTTCGGCTCGTGCGCGGGGCTGATCATGCTCGCCGACCGCCTGCAGGACGGCGCCGAGGGCCAGGAGACCTTCGGCGGCATCGACATGACGGCCAGGCGCAACGCCTTCGGCCGTCAGGTGGATTCCTTCGAGCACGATGTCGCCCTGCGTCTGGACGGTCCCGGCCACGAGGCGGGGGCGCCGTTCCACGCGGTGTTTATCCGCGCGCCCTGGGTGGAGCAAGCAGGCGCGGAAGTCACCGTGCTCGGGGAGGATAACGGTAGGATCATCGCCGTCCGGCAGGGTCCGCTACTCGCGACCGCGTTCCATCCGGAACTGACCCCGGACCGGCGCATTCACGAGCTGTTCGTCAAGATGGTGAAGGGAACGTCATGAGCGGCCATTCCAAGTGGGCCACCACCAAGCACAAGAAGGCGGTGGTCGACGCCAAGCGCGGCAAACTATTCGCCAAGCTGATCAAGAACGTCGAGGTGGCCGCCCGCACTGGTGGCGGCGACCCGGCCGGCAACCCGACGCTGTTCGACGCCATCCAGAAGGCCAAGAAGTCCTCGGTGCCGAACGAGAACATCGACCGCGCGGTCAAGCGCGGGTCCGGCCAGGAGGCCGGCGGCGCCCAGTACGAGAACATCACCTACGAGGGCTACGGCCCCGGCGGCGTAGCGGTTCTGGTGGAGTGCCTCACCGACAACCGCAACAGGGCGGCGAGCGACGTCCGCGTCGCCTTCACCCGCAACGGCGGCCGGATGGCCGACCCGGGTTCGGTGTCGTACCTGTTCAACCGCAAGGGCGTGATCGTCGTCGAGAAGGCAAAGGACCTGAGCGAGGACGACATCCTGCTCGCGGTTCTCGAGGCGGGCGCGGAAGAGGTCAACGACCTCGGCGAGTCCTTCGAGGTCATCTCCGAGCCGACCAACCTGGTCGCGGTGCGTACTGCGCTGCAGGAGGCCGGCATCGACTATGACTCGGCCGACGCGGCGTTCCTGCCGAGCAGTGAGATCGACCTCGACGAGGACCAGGCGCGCAAGGTCCTCAAGATGATCGACGCCCTCGAGGACTCCGACGACGTCCAGGACGTGTACGCGAACTACAACGTGAGCGACGACATCATGGAGAAGCTCGGCTGACCTCCTGGTCACGCTGTAGCTTGGCGGTGCCCCACGGGCAGTCGTGACTCAGAAAGCGAGTCCCGAACGCCCGTGGATGACACCCCCGCTGCCCCTGTGGTGCCGGGTAGGCGTTTCGTTGCTCTTGCATGTTGGTCGTAGGGTTGGCCGTTGTGACTGACGTGGAGATCCGGCCCATCACGCTCGACGACGACTTTGACGCTCAGCTTGACCTGGGGCAGCGGGCGTTTGGGATTTACTCGGCGGAGCACAGGGCAAGTTCGCTGAGTATCGCGCGGATGCGGGCCGCTCAAGGGTGGTTTCTCGGGGCGTTTGTCAACGGAGTGCCTGCCGCATCCGGCATCGTGCACGACATGCGGCAGTACTGGCTTGGGCAGCCCGTCAAGATGGCCGGGGTCGCCAGCGTCAAGGTCGCGCCTGAGCACCGGGGCAGGGGCATCGGCCGGACGCTCATGAGCGAGTTGCTGCGGCTGATCGATGAGCGGGGTTACCCGCTGTCGGCGCTCTATCCAGCGACGATGCCGGTCTACCGGTCGCTTGGCTGGGAGCTCGCGGGGGCCAGCCACCGGTTCACCATTCCCGCACGGTCGCTGCTCGCAGCGCGCGCGCCGGACGAGGAAGCGGGCGGCGGGGGAGCGGGACACCGGGACGTTCCCATTCGCAGGGCGAGCCCGGCGGACGCTGCGACAGTCATCGAGGTCATCGGGGAAAACCACCGGGCGGCACGCGACGCGGGGCCGGTGACCTGGGACGAAGGTCCTGCCGCCGAGTGGCTTGGCCGTCCGGACCTGTACTCCTACCTGGCGGGAGACGACGGCTTCGCCGCCTACCGGTGGACCGACCGCGACCTGTGGGTAGAACGCGTGCACGCCAGGGCACCGGAAACGCTGCGCGCCCTCTGGTCAGTGATCGCTTCGCACTGCTCGACCGCCGACAACGTGAGCGGCAGGATCGCCCCGAATGACCCGTTCTGGTGGCTCACCCAGGAACGCGACGCCACCATCACCCGCCGCTCCATGTGGATGCTCCGCGTCGTCGACGTACCGGCGGCGGTTTCGGCGAGGGGCTTCCCGCCAGGGCTCTCCGCCAGCGTGCCGCTGGAAATCCACGACAAGACCCGTCCCGCCAATTCAGGTCACTGGCAGCTGACCGTCACCGGCGGCAAGGGCACGCTCATCCCGAACGAGAGCGCGCCTTCGCCTGCTCCCCTCACTCTGGGACCCCGAGGCCTGGCGGCCCTCTACGCGGGCACCCCGGTCACGGCGCTTCACCTGGCCGGCCTCGTGTCGGGCGGGACCCCGGAGTCGGACGCCGCACTGAACGCGGCCTTCGCTGCCACCCCGTATATGGTCGACGACTTCTGATTCTGCATCGGCAGATACGGCAGTGCACCGATACGATTGCGCTACCACCGTGGGATTGCGTCGTCGAGGAGGCGTGAATGATGGGTAATTTCTTCTCTAGCGCGATTCCGGCCAAACTGAGCGAACTGCCGAAGCTCGACACCAGTACGGCCCACATCGCCCGTGTCTACGATTACTGGCTCGGCGGCAAAGACAACTTCACTGTCGACAGGCAAGTCGGCGATAAGGTGCTTGACATCCACCCGGAGACGGCCCTGTCGGTCCGTGCAAATCGCGGGTTCCTCGCCCGTGCGGTGCGCTACCTGGCCGCGAAGGAAGGCATCAAGCAGTTCCTCGACGTGGGCACCGGCCTGCCGTCGGCGAACAACACCCATGAGGTCGCGCAGTCCGTCGCGCCCGAGGCGCGTGTGCTCTACGTCGACAATGACCCGATCGTCCTCGTGCACGCCCGTGCCCTGCTGACCAGCAGCCCGGAGGGCGAGACCGGCTACCTCGACGCCGATATGAAGGACCCGGACGCGATCCTCACGGGTGCCGAGCGGATGCTCGACTTCACCAAGCCCGTCGGGATCATGCTGGTCGCGGTGCTGCATATGCTGCGCGACGAAGAGGAGCCTGGGGCGATCGTGGGCCGCTTTACGGACGCGGTCCCGCCGGGCAGCTTCCTGGTCATCTCGCACCTGGCAAGCGACGTTCAGCAGGACACGATGGCCGAGATGGGCCGCCGCCTGAACGAGTCGATGACCCAGCAGTTCACTATGCGCACCCGCGCCCAGGTCGAGGGCTTCTTCGACGGCCTCACCCTGGTCGAACCCGGCGTGGCCCTCACCCACGAGTGGCGCCCAGACTCAAGCGACGACGCCAAGACTCCCGGCGTGTTGTGGGCGGGCGTCGCCCGCAAGGACTGAATCGTCAGCTCGCCCGTGTGCGGTCGGGCCCGCTGGAGCGGGCCCGACCGCACACGGGGACGGGGACGGGGACGGGATGGGGGCAGGATGGGTGCGGCCGGGAAATTTCAGGGCGCGAAACCGCGCCCTGAAATTTCGGTCATTTCACGAAATCTTCGAATAATCTTACGGCTAGAAAAAGATCTTGGATCGATGGTGTCGCTATTGCGTACCTAATTATCCAAGATCTTCGAAATCAGCTGCGTAGCTTGCGGTGCCGGCCTGCCTCATCCGGTGTGTCGAGCACGGCATGCCGGATATTTCATGAAATTGTCGGAGCGTGAGCGGCCCGAAGCCGCGACGGCGGGGACACGAGCCAACGATGCGAGCGCGGCAGGCGTACAGGGCGGTATGGTTGGCGAACAGGTGTTCGCTCGAACGATCGGATGGTGGCATGCGATGACCGGATGGGCGTGGTGACCCTTTTCGCTGCTCACCCGACGTCCCGTGTCCTCGGCGTTGACCCCGGCCTGACGCGCTGTGGCCTCGGTGTGGTCGACGGCTTGCCGGGACGGCCGCCGTCCCTCGTCGCCACGGGCGTCATCCGCACCGGCGCGGACGAGGACATCGCGGCCCGGCTGCTGGCGATCGAAGAGGAGATCGAGCGCTGGCTGACCGAGTACCGGCCCGACGCGGTGGCCGTGGAGCGGGTGTTCAGCCAGCACAACGTGCGGACCGTGATGGGCACCGCCCAGGCCGGGGCCGTCGCGATTGTCTGCGCCGCCCGGCGCGGCCTGCCGGTGGCCCTGCACACGCCGAGCGAGGTCAAGGCGGCGGTGACCGGCAGCGGCCGCGCCGACAAGGAGCAGGTCACGGTGATGGTCATGCGGCTGCTGCGGATGACGGACCGGCCAAGCCCGGCCGACGCCGCCGACGCCCTGGCCCTGGCGATCTGCCACCTGTGGCGCGCCCCGGCCATCAGGGCGAGACAGGCCAGGCAGGTCAGCGCGCGCACGACGACCGGAGGTCCCGTGGTTGGAGGTCCCGTGGCAGGAGGTCCCGTGGCAGGAGGTCCCGTGGTTGGAGGTACTGCATGATCGCGCACCTGCACGGTACCGTGGCAGGCGTCGGCCTGGACGGTGCCGTCATCGAGGTCGGCGGCGTGGGACTGCGGGTGCAGTGCACTCCAGACACCCTCGCCACGCTCAAGCCTGGCGAGCCGGCCCGGGTGGCGACGTTCCTGGTGGTCAGGGAGGACTCGCTGACGCTCTTCGGGTTCGCCACGGAGGACGAGCGGAACGTCTTCGAGCTCCTCCAGACCGTCAGCGGCGTCGGCCCCCGGCTGGCCCTGGCCATGCTGGCGGTCCACTCACCGGACGCGCTGCGCCGCGCGGTCGCGGTGGAGGACGTCAAGGCGCTCACCATGGTTCCCGGGATCGGCAACAAGGGCGCGCAGCGGATCATCCTGGAACTGAAGGACCGCCTCGGCGCGCCAAGCGACCATGGTGCCGGGCTCGGCGGCGGGCCGGCCCGCAGGGCCGCGCCGTCCTGGCGGGACCAGGTCACCGTCGGCTTGGTCAACCTCGGCTGGTCCGCTCGCGACGCCGAGGCCGCGATCATGGCTGTCGAGGCCGACTACGACGGGCAGGCACCCGACGTGGCCACCGCGCTCCGCGCCGCCCTGCGGAAGCTGTCCAAGCAGTTATCCCCCGGGTGACGAGGTGGTATGTCATGGTCGGCTCCCTTCGGGTACCTTCTCCGTCGCCTGCAATATTCTGTGGGGGACACCCGCACACCCCCTCGTGGTACGTCATGGTCGGCACCCTTCGGGTCCCTTCCCGTCGCCGGCAATATCTTGTGGGGGACACCCGCACATCCCCGTTCCCCGTACCGCCGATGTCCGCACGGACGGCCTGATCGCAACGATCGCGATCGCAGGCGCCCCGCCCCCGCGGACGGTCATCCCCCGGAAGGAGACATCCCGTGCCCGCTGACCCCGGTGAGGCCCTGACCAGGGCCGAGGAGATCGAGCTCGCCCGGCGCGCGGGCGGTGCGCGGGAGGCTCATTCTCACGACAGCGTGGTCTCGCCGCTTGCCGACGGCGACGAGCGGGCGATCGAGAGCGCGCTTCGGCCGAAGCGCCTCGACGACTTCGTCGGCCAGGCCCGCGTTCGCGAGCAGCTCACCCTCCTACTGCACAGCGCGCTGCGCCGCGGCCGCCCGCCGGATCACGTCCTGCTCTCCGGCCCGCCCGGGCTCGGCAAGACCACGATCGCGATGATCATCGCCGCCGAGCTCGGCGCTCCGCTGCGCATCACGAGCGGCCCGGCCATCGAGCGGTCAGGCGACCTGGCCGCGGTGCTCTCCACCCTCCAGGAGGGCGAGGTCGTCTTCATCGACGAGATCCACCGCCTCGCCCGCCCCGCCGAGGAGATGCTGTACCTGGCGATGGAGGACTTCCGCGTCGACATCGTCGTCGGCAAGGGGCCGGGCGCGACGGCGATCCCGCTCGATATCGCCCCGTTCACCCTGGTCGGCGCGACCACCAGGGCCGGCCTGCTGCCTGCCCCGCTGCGCGACCGCTTCGGCTTCACCGCGCACCTGGACTTCTACCAGCCGGAAGAGCTTGGCGTCATCATCAGGCGGTCAGCCGGCCTCCTGGGCGTGCGCATCGAGGACGGCGGCATCGAGGAGCTCGCGCTGCGGTCCCGTGGCACCCCGCGTATCGCCAACCGCCTGCTGCGGCGAGTCCGCGACTACGCTGAGGTCCGCGCCGACGGCCGGGTCACCAGGGAGCTCACCAAGACCGCCCTTGAGCTGTACGAGGTCGACGAGCTCGGCTTGGACCGGCTTGACCGGTCGGTGCTCGACGCCCTGGTCAGGCGGTTCGGGGGCGGCCCCGTGGGCCTGTCCACCCTCGCCGTCGCGGTAGCGGAGGAAGCGGAGACCGTCGAGGTGGTGGCCGAGCCGTTCCTCGTCAGGCACGGCCTGATCGCGCGAACGCCGCGCGGCCGGGTCGCCACCCGCGCCGGCTGGGAGCACCTGGGCCTCGTCCCGCCCCCGTCCGCCGACACGCCGACCCTGTTCGACTGACCGGGCAGGCCGGGCCAGGTAGCGAAATGGTTGCAATGCATGGCAGTGCAGGAGAGTCACGTAGCTTTTGCCCGTCTCGGTAGGACCGATACGGTGGCGGTTTTTTGCCATCGGGCCTGCCAGGGCGGACATCTGGGGCTACGGGAGCTGTCTCCGGGGAGAGAACAGTAACGATCCACAGCGGAAACCTCGTAGGGTGGTTATGCGTTTTTATAAGCGCCGCTACACTGCGCAGGTTGGCACGTGACCGTCAGGACACGACGGGCCGGCCAGCACGCGGAAAGTCAACCGGAAGGATGCCCCGATGCTGGGGAGTACCGTACTAGCAGCCACCTCGAGTTCTTCGAGCGGTTTCAACCCGACGACGCTGATCTTCATTCTGGTCATCGTCGTGGCCTTCTACCTGCTGATGATCAGGCCGCAGCAGCGCCGTAAGCAGCAGGCCCAGCAGAAGCAGAACACCCTCGAGCCGGGTGCCCGGGTGCGAACGACGGCCGGCATGTACGCGACTGTCGTGGACGTGGACGGCGACGACGTGATCCTTGAGGTCGCGCCAGGCGTCGAGGTGCGCTACATGAAGCGCTCCGTCATGGACGTGGTGGCCCCGGCGGAGACGGACGAGGCGACTGACGACGAGGAACCCGCCGACGACGCCGACTGGGAGTCCTCGGACACCACCGAGGACGACGTGGATGACACCGCTGACGACGCGGCAGAGTCCGACGCCGATGCCGACGCCGATGCCGACGAGACGGCGTACGAGCAGGCCACCGGCACCAAGAAGGACTAACGGGCGCTAGCTCAGCACACGCACGCTAAGAGGCAGGCGATAAGTGGCACCCCCAAGCAGAAGCGGCTCGCGGCCGGGCCGCGCGCTGGCCGGGCTGGCTGTCCTGATCCTGATCATGTTTTTTTCGATCACGGGCAGCCAGACGTTCAACCCGGGTAACTGGCACCAACAGTTCCAGGTAAAACTCGGGCTGGACCTGTCGAGCGGCACCGAGGTCGTGCTGCAGGCGGCGACCCCTAACGGCAAGCCGCCGTCAAGCGCCGAGATGCAGCAGGCCGTCTCCGTCATGCTCTCGCGGGTGAACGGTACAGGCAACTCCGGCGCCCAGGTCCAGACGGAGGGTGCCAACCTGCTCAACGTGACGATCCCCGGCAAGCCTCCGGCGAACATCATCAACCTGGTCACCTCCAGCGCCAAGCTGGCTTTCCGGCCGGTGTTGCTCGAGCAGGCGTACACTCCGTCGGCGACCGCCACGCCGAGTGCCACCCCGTCGGCCAGCGGGACGGCGAGCCCGTCGGCCACGCCGACAGGCACCGCCAAGTCGTCCGCTACGACGGCGCCCACCCCGTCGGCGAGCACTTCCGCCAGCGTGAGTTCAAGCCCGAAGGCCTCGACCCAGGCCGAGGCCGCCGCGCTCGCCAGCCCGTCCGCCACGCCGAGCGGCACGGCCTCGGCGACGACCAGCGCGACGTCGACGACCAGCGCGACGCCGACGCCCAGCGCCACTCCGACGCCGACGCCGACGTCAACGAGCGCCGCATCCACCGCCTACGGCGACCCGTCCGAGGTTAACGCGGCCACCCAGAAGCTGTTCAACGAGCTGGTGTGCACGCCCAGCGGCAACGCGACCACGGTGAACGACAGCTGGAAGGCGACCGTCGGGTACACCGAAGCAGGCGACCAGTGGGACAACCCGAACAGCCAGATCGTCTCCTGCGACGCCAGCGGCGACAAGTACGTCCTCGGCCCTACCGTCTTCGCGGGCACCGACCTCACTGGCGAGACGGCCGGCATCCAGCCGAACAGCACGCAGTGGGTCGTCAACATCACGCTTAACGACGCCGCCACCAAGGCGTTCGGCACGCTGACCACCAAGCAGGCCAACGACTACTACCCCGGCTCCCAGCAAGGCAATCAGGACGACGCCGTGCTGGACCAGTCGGCGGTCGTGCTCGGCGGCGACGTGCAGGAAGCGCCGTCTGACCCAACCCCGCTCACCTCCGGCACGTTCGAGATCCAGGGCCCGCAGCCGAACGGCTTCACCGAGGCGCAGGCGACCCAGCTCGACGAAATCCTCGAGTACGGGCAGCTGCCGCTGAACTTCACCGTGCAGAACGAAGAGCAAATCTCCGCGCAGACCGGGCACAGCTCGCTGGACGCGGGCCTGATCGCCGCCATCATCGGCCTGGCCCTGGTGATCATCTACCTCTTCTACTACTACCGGGGCCTCGGCATCGTGTCGGTGTCGAGCCTGCTGCTCGCCGCGCTGCTCGCCTACTTCTCGGTCGTCCTCCTCAGCAGGTACCAGAACTTCACCATGTCCCTGTCGGCGATCGCCGGCCTCGTCGTGGCGATCGGCATCACGGCGGACTCGTTCATCGTCTACTTCGAGCGGCTCCGTGACGAGGTCAGGGACGGCAAGACGCTCCGCCCCGCCGTCGAGGCCGGCTGGAAACGGGCCAGGCGGACGATCCTGGTCTCCGACACGGTGTCCTTCATCGCCGCGGTGCTCCTGTACCACTTCGCCGTCAGCGACGTGCAGGGCTTCGCCTACACGCTCGGCCTGACGACGATCATCGACGTGCTGGTGGTGTTCCTGTTCACCAAGCCGATGGTGACCCTGCTCGCCGGGACGAGGTTCTTCTCAAGCGGGCACAAGTGGTCCGGGCTCGATCCCGAGCGGCTGGGTGCCAAGACACGATGGCGCTCCTCTACGAGGCGCACGGTCCGCACGCAGCGGACGTCCTCCGGGCGGACCCCAGGTAACTCCTCCGATAGCTCCTCGACCTCGAAGGAGGCATGATGGCCGGCGGCGGCATTGCCGGGCGGCTGTACCGGGGCGAGGTCTCCATCAACTTCGTCGGCCGCCAGCGGCGGTGGTACACGATCTCCGGCGTCTTCCTGCTGATCAGCGTGGTTGCCTTGCTGGTGAAAGGGCTGAACTTCTCGCAGGACTTCACCGGCGGGTCGAGCTTCACCTTCCCGCCCACCGCCACGACCAGCCAGAACGCGATCGCGCGGGTGGTGACCCAAGCGGGCGGTGGCGACGGAACCGTGCAGTACGCCTCGAACCCGCTTGGCCACCAGTGGACGGTGCAGACCGGGACGCTGTCCACGGCCGCGACCGAGAACGTGGCGAGCGCCCTTGAGCGGGCGTTCCACATCGCGACGAGCAGCATGCAGACCCAGATCGTCGGCCCGACCTGGGGCGGCCAGATCACGTCCAAGGCCATCGAGGCGCTGATCATTTTCCTCGTGGTGATCGTGATCTACCTGTCGGTCGCGTTCGACTGGCGGATGGCGACGGCGGCGTTCGTCGCCCTGCTGCACGACATCCTGATCACGATCGGCGTGTACGCGCTGACCGGCTTCTCGGTCAGCCCGACATCCGTCATCGGCCTGCTGACGATCCTCGGTTACTCGCTCTACGACACCGTGGTCGTCTTCGACAAGGTTCGTGAGAATACCGCCGGCATCCTCACCACCCAGCGGTCGACGTACAGCGACGCGGCTAACCTAGCGCTCAACCAGACCCTGGTCCGGTCGATCAACACCTCGCTGACCGCGCTCCTGCCGGTCGCGTCCATCCTGTTCGTCGGGGCCGGGCTGCTCGGCGCGGGCACGCTGAAGGACCTGGCCCTCGTGCTGTTCGTCGGCATGCTGTCCGGCACCTACTCCTCGATCTTCATCGCGACCCCGGTCCTCGCCGACCTGAAGGAGCGGGAGCCCAAGTACAGGGAACTCGCCGTCAAGGTGAGCCGCCGCCTCGCGGGCGGCCGCTCGGCGGCGCGCGCCGCGGCGGAGACGGCCGGCGCCACGGCAGACACGGCGACGGCGCCCGCATCGGCGGCGCCAGCCGCGGCCACGGCGGTCACCGTGGCGGACCCGCCGGACGAGGACACGGACGCGGATGAAGCAGCCGGGCAGGACGGCGGCGACGGCGTAGCGGTCTCCGCCGCCGCGCCCCGGTCAGGCGACGCCGCGCCCCGGCCGGTCGCCAGGCAGCAGCGAGTAACCGGCAGCGCGCAGCGCCGACCCGGTGCGAGGAAGAAGAGGCGGTAGTCCCCAGTGTCGGACATCGAGGCCCTGATCACCGAGCACGTCCGCGACATACCCGACTACCCGCAGCCTGGCGTGCTGTTCAAGGACATCACGCCGCTGCTCGGTGACGCCGGCGCGTTCGGCAACGTAGTCGAGGCCATGGCGGCCACCTTCGGGCCGGTGGACAAGGTGGTCGGCATCGAGGCGCGCGGTTTCATCCTCGCCGCCCCGGTCGCCTACGAGATCAGGGCCGGGTTCGTCCCGGTCCGCAAGAAGGGCAAGCTGCCGTCGGCGACCTTCGCTCAGGAATACAACCTGGAGTACGGCAGCGCCACCCTTGAGGTCCACCAGGACGCGTTCGAGCCAGGGGAGCGAGTGCTGATCGTGGACGACGTGCTCGCCACCGGCGGCACCGCCCGTGCCACGGCCTCCCTCATCCACCGGGCGGGCGCGCACGTCGTCGGCGTCGCGGTTCTGATGGAGCTGTCGTTCCTCAAGGGCCGCGGAGCGATTCCCGACCTGGAGGTCCGCTCACTCCTCGTAGTCTGAAACTGTTTGCAAACGTTCCTGAACTGCGGAATGTCAGGACTCTACCCGCGGGTTAATAACCGCAAGTAGACTAAGGGTCTGGCAGATGCGAGGAGCGCTTGTGGCCGGTGATGTAATGACGACCGCCACGGCCGGCGCCGAAGGGGCTGCCCGGATCGGGAAATCAGCGGACTCCGCCCAGTTGGGCGGGCAGGACCGCAGCGAGACGGACCAGGTAACGGCGACCGGGCCGCAGACCGGCGCGCCCGGCAACCTCCATGTACCGGGGTACGAAACCTCGCCGTCATCTCCTGGGGGAGCGACCTCCCGGGGCACGGAGTGCACCGCGCGTCCGACTCGCCAAACTCGTCAGGGGCTCGCGTCTGCGGCGCAGCCTGCCTCCCCCGGCGCCGGGGTCCGCCGTCGCCTGGCGAGGCTTGGAGCACAGCGGGGGTCCGGCGTGAACCCTGTCCTCGAACCGCTGATCAAGACCATCCGCGCGCACCACCCGAAGGCGGACGTGCGGACGGTGGAACGTGCCTACGAGGTCGCCGCGCACTGGCATCAGGACCAGAAGCGCAAGTCGGGCGACCCGTACATCACCCATCCCCTCGCCGTGGCCACCATCCTCGCCGAGCTCGGCATGAACACCGAGACGATCTGCGCCGCACTGCTGCACGACACCGTCGAGGACACCGCCTACACCCTCAACGAGCTGCGCAGCGAGTTCGGCGAGGACGTCGCGGCCCTTGTCGATGGCGTCACCAAGCTGGACAAGGTCAAGTACGGCGCCTCCGCTGAAGCAGAGACCGTCCGCAAGATGGTGGTCGCGATGTCCCGCGACATCCGCGTCTTGGTCATCAAGCTCGCCGACCGGCTGCACAACATGCGGACACTGCGCTACATGCCGCGCGACAAGCAGGAGCGCAAGTCAAACGAGACCCTCGAGATTTACGCCCCCCTGGCGCACCGCCTTGGCATGAACACGGTCAAGTGGGAACTCGAAGACCTCGCGTTCGCCACGCTCTACCCCAAGCGCTACGACGAGATCGCCCGACTGGTCTCGCACCGGTCGCCACGGCGCGACCAGCTCCTGCAAGAGGTCATCGAGAACCTCTCCACCGACATGCACGAGGCGCGGATCAAGGGCACCGTCACCGGCCGCCCCAAGCACTACTACTCGATCTACCAGAAGATGATCGCCCGCAACGTCGAGTTCGACGACATCTACGACCTGGTAGGCATCCGCGTCCTCGTCGACACGGTCAGGGACTGCTACGCCGCCCTCGGCACGATCCACGCGCGATGGAACCCGGTCCCCGGCCGGTTCAAGGACTACATCGCGATGCCGAAGTTCAACATGTACCAGTCCCTGCACACCACGGTCATCGGCCCCGGCGGCAAGCCAGTCGAGCTGCAGATTCGCACCTGGGGCATGCACAAGCGCGCGGAGTACGGCGTCGCCGCGCACTGGAAGTACAAGGAAGACATGCACGCCCACGGCCCGGCCCTGGCCAGCGGCAACCCCAGCGCCAAGGCAGGCGGCAAGGCGCCCGGCTCCAAGGCAGATGCCAAGGCAAGCCAGGACGCTGCCGAGATGGCCTGGCTCCGCCAGCTCGTTGACTGGCAGCGCGAGACCGAGGACCCGGCCGAGTTCCTCGACTCCCTCCGCTACGACCTGGCGAGTGCCGAGGTCTTCGTCTTCACCCCGCGCGGCGAGGTCATCGCCCTCCCGCACGGCGCCACCCCGGTGGACTTCGCCTACTCGATCCACACCGACGTCGGCCACCGGACGATCGGCGCCCGCGTCAACGGCCGCCTTGTCGCCCTGGAGTCGACGCTCGACAACGGCGACACGGTAGAGATCTTCACCTCCAAGTCTCAGGAGGCGGGCCCGAACCGCGACTGGCTGAACTTCGTCAAGTCGGCCCGCGCCCGCAACAAGATCCGGCAGTGGTTCTCCAAGGAGCGCCGCGAGGCGGCCGTCGAGGCCGGCAAGGACCAGATCGCCAAGGTCATGCGCAAGCAGGGCCTCCCGCTCCAGCGCCTCATGTCCGCCGAGACCCTCAAGGCGATCGCCGCAGAACTCCGCTACCCGGACCTCACCGGCCTGTACGCAGCGGTCGGCGAGGGCAGGATCAGCGCCCAGTCGGTCGTCACCCGCGTGGTCCGAGCGGTCAGCGGCGCCGCCGACGCCCAGGAGGACCTGGCCGAGGTCACTCCGATCCCGCCCAAGGCCCCGAAGGCCCTCAGGGGCCGCACCGCGAGCGACTCGGGCATCGAAGTCGAGGGCGTAGCGGACGTCTGGGTCCGCCTGTCCAAGTGCTGCACCCCGGTCCCGGGCGACGAGATCTCGGGCTTCGTCACCCACGGCCACGGCGTCTCGGTCCACCGCGCGAACTGCGTGAACCTGGAGCACCTGTCCGACACCCAGCGCGAGCGCATGGTCCCGGTCCACTGGGCCGCAAGCGACGCCTCGGTCTTCCTGGTAGCCATCCAGGTAGAAGCCCTAGACCGCACCAGGCTCCTGAGCGACGTCACCAGGATCCTCTCCGACCAGCACGTAAACATCCTCAGCGCCAGTGTCCAAACCACAAGGGACAGGGTCGCGCTAAGCAGGTTCACGTTCGAAATGGGCGACCCAAAGCACCTGGGCGACGTCCTACGCGCAGTCCGCAACATCGACGGCGTCTACGACGTCTACCGCGTAACGAACTAACCCAAATTCATGGACCGTCCGAACGGCTGGTTACTTCGCTTACCCGCGAAAACATGTACTCCTACTCCCTTCTGCTGTTGACCCCGGACTGCGTGGCCCCGCATCTGGCTGCCTGTCCCGCGGTTCCGCGACTTAGGGCCATTTCGCGTTTCGCAAACCATTTCAAAGTAGGACACTGACCAGCGCTAAGTGGACCTAAGTCCAACCGCCGGGGCGAACGCGGCGCGCCGCAGTCACGGCGGCATCGTAAGGCATCGCGGCTCGGCTAGTTCGGTGCTGTCCCTGGCTGGGGCCTGTGCCTGGCCGGGGCTGGGGTGTCCGCCGGTACCGGCTGGCGGGCCGGTGCGGCGTGGTGCCCGGGCTGGTGCGGGACTTGCGATCTGCAGCGCGTGGCCGGGGTCTGCGGTGGCTGGGGCAGATCGGCCTGAGGCGGCCCCGGTGCTGTGGGTGCGGGGTTGCTGTCCGTACGGGGCCGCCTCAGTTCGGTAAGGCCGTCACGCTCCCCGGCGGCGGCTGGGGTGCTCGGCTGGGATGGTTGCGGAGCTGCGGAGGCGCGATGGCTGGCCTGTGGTGGCCGGGGGTGCCGTGGTCAGGCACTCCGTGACTGGTGCCGACGCTGGCTGAGGCGCGTGGTGCCGGTGTTCATGGGCACGCGGGCTCGCGGTGGCTGGCCGTCACTGGTGACCGTTAAGGCGGACGGTGGCCCTACGCGCTTCACTCCGCCCAAGGTTCGCGCCGAGCGGGCTTTCGTCATCGGGAAGCTGAGAAATGTGTGCAAAGCGAGCAGCCCGCGGCCCCGTCTCCCCGTCACCGCGCTCCCGGCCTTCCCCGGGGCGGGGTGGTTGTGGCAGCGGGTCGGTGAGGGAGTGGTAAAGAGCACTCCGGTTGGAGAACTCGGTCGAGGCGGAGAGGGTTATTCACTCCGCAAAGCGAACGCATCTGAAGAATCTGCCGGGACGCGGTAGCGTCCGCCGGACAATCCGGGCAAATCGGGTTGACGTGTTCCGGCAACATGCGATGGTGGATCGTTAGGCACGCCACAGCGTGCCTAACGATCCACCATCTTCGAAAAACCCGGCCGGGTAGGCCCAGATCCGGCGTTGGCATCCTGGCAAACGGGCGGTATGCCGCTCTTCGCAGGCTCACGGCTGCCGCACACCGACACACGGCTAGGCAGAAAACTATCGGGCCGATCGCATGGCTAGGCCTGAATAACCTCAGCCTCTACTTTTCCTTTCGTAACTGTCCGGTGAAAGCGGTTCCGCTAGTTCCGCGTCAGCCCATAGCATGCTGACAGTTAAGCGGGGATGCCGGTTTTCTGGCGATCGGGCAAGGGGCGGGACTTGCCCGGCCAGAGCCTTATTTCTGGCCCTTCAGAGCTGTCAGGCGTCGCCGCGGGTGAACCGGATGCAGCCCGCAGTGAGCAGCACCGCCGGGTACAGTGCGACGATTCCCAGTTCGAGCCAGGGCGACCAACCGAAGCCCGCGACGGGCTTGACGGCGGCGAGGGAGTTGCCCGCGATCAGTTCCGGCATGAACCTGCCGGTGGCGCGGCTCATCGCGCCGATGATCAGGGGCAGCACGAACAGCCCGCCGACCAGGACCGCGACTGCTGCCGCGCTGTGCCGGATGAGGATGCCAACGCCGACTCCCATCAGCGCGGTGAGGCCCAGGTACACGCCGGTCAGGGCGACCGCGCGGAGCACCGAGGGGTCGCTCAGCGCCGGGTGCGGCACCGACGGCCGGAGTGCCGCGATGCCGCCGAGGAACGCGGCGAAGAGCGTGACCTCGCTAGCGACAAGCGCCAGCGCGCCGAACGCGCAGGCCTTCGCCGCCAGCACCGGCCACCGCCGGGGGACGGCGGCCAGCGTGACGCGGATGGTGCCGCTGGAGTACTCGCTTGTCACGCAGAGCACGCCGAGGACCCCGATAATCAGCTGACCGAGGATAATCCCGGACAGCACGTTGCTGGTCGGGTCGCCAGTAACGCTGCGCGTGTTGAACCCGGCCACCACGCCGAGCGCTGCCGTCACGAACATCCCGGCGGCGAGCACCCACGTCGTCGAGCGCAGGCTGCGCAGCTTGATCCATTCCATCGCGAGGACGTTGCCGAAGCTCATCGGTATTGCACGCTCCCTTCGGTCAGCGCGAAGAAGGCATCTTCCAGGGAGTGCCCGCGCGCGGTTAGTTCGGTGACGGTCGTATCGGCGAGCAGTCGGCCGCGGCCGATCACGATCAGGCGGTCGGCGGTCAGTGCCATCTCGCTGATCAGGTGGCTGGACACGAGCACCGCGGCGCCCGACGCGGCCAGCGACTTCAGCAGGTTCCTTATCCACCGGACGCCGTCCGGATCCAGCCCGTTGACCGGCTCGTCGAGCAGCAGCACGCCCGGGTCGCCAAGCAATGCCGCCGCGATGCCCAGCCGCTGCGCCATGCCGAGCGAGAACGTGCCCGCCCGCCGCGACGCGACGCTCGCCAGGCCGACCTGGGCCAGCACCTCGCCGACCCGCCGCCGGGGTATCGCGTTGCTCGCCGCCAGCGCCGTCAGGTGCGCCCGCGCCGAACGGCCGGGGTGGAACGCCTTGGCATCAAGCACCGCTCCCACCTCGCGCAGCGGCCAGCGCAGTGACGCGTACGGCCGGCCGCCGATCATCGCCCGGCCCGCGTCGGGCACGTCCTGGCCCAGGATCATGCGCATCGTTGTGGACTTCCCCGAGCCGTTCGGGCCGAGGAACCCGGTCACCACACCCGGCTGGACATCGAAGCTGAGCCCGTCCACGGCCAGGGTGGCCCCGTAGCGCTTGGTGAGTCCGCGCACCTCAATCATGCCCGTGCCCTGCTCCATGGCCGCATCTTCCTCGTTGCTGTGTGTTGATTGCCCATGGCCACGACGCTACGGACCGGCACCCGGCCGGGGCGTCGCCCGGCGGAGCCAACCTCGCCGGCCGCGTCGTACCCCGGTATGACACCGCCAGCGGGATGCCCCCGCCGCACCGCCGGACCTACGCTGTGACCGGAAGAAGGAGGTCGTGAATCGTGGCGAGCACCGCGCGCCCAGGCGGGCCGGCCCCTGGCGAGGCCCGCGCGTCAGCCTGCGAAACGGGCGGCGGGCAACCGGGAGGAACCGCCCACGGAAGGCCTGATAACAGCAAGAGGCGCGGAGCGCGATCCTTGCCCGGGCCGGCGGTTGCCTTGCCTGGCATGAGGGCTGGCTCGCGTGCCCTGGCACTTGCCGCTGGACAGGGGCTGCGGCAGGTGCTCGCCGGGCGCGACGCGGCGCCCCGCTGGCGTTCGGCGCGGGTGCGGCGCTGGGCGCTCGCCGTCGGCTGGGCGGGGTGGGCCCTGGTGGCCGCCTCCGTCCTGCTCGCGGCCAGTCACGGGGCCGTGAGCCACGGGTCGCGGACCGGCTGGATCGCCGTCGAGATCGTGGTCGGGGGAGCCCTCGCGGTCGCACCGCGCTGGCCGCTGCTCGCCTGGCGGATCGCCTGGCTCGGGGTGCTTGTCACGCCGCTTATCCCCGGCCAGTCGCACGCGGACGCGGGCAAGTACATCATCCTCGCCGTCGCCACCAGCGTGGCCGGGCTGCGGTACCCACGCCGCGTGCTGTGGACGATGACAGTCCTGACGCTCATCCCCGTCTGGCTCTGGACCGGTCCCGACTGGGTGTACCCGGCCGTGAACAGCGGGCTGTTCGCCGCCCTGGTCGTGCTGGAACTTGCGGGCCGCTGGCGGAGGGACCGCCGCGCCCTCGCCGCGCAGACCGAGCGCGCGGCCCGCCAGGCGGCAGTCGCGGAGCGGGAGACGGAGCGAGCCGAGCAGGAGATCGCCAGGCGAGCGGTGCTGGAGGAGCGGGCCAGGATCGCGCGGGAGATGCACGACGTGGTGGCGCACCGGATGTCGCTGATCGCGGTGCAGGCGGAGACCGCGCCGTTCCGGCTGGCCGGGGTGGAGGCGCCGGTCCGCGCCGAGTTCGCCGCGCTCAGCGAGGCGGCTCGTCAGGCGCTGGCCGAAATGCGCGGGCTCCTCGGCGTGCTGCGCGGCAGCGATCCCGGGGCACGGCCCGAACTCGGCCCGCAGCCGCGCCTCGCCGACTTGCCCGAGCTCATCGAGGGCGCCCGCCGAGCGGGCGCGACCATCAGCTTCTCGATGGACAGCGACGGGCGCCGTGCCGCCTGACTCTCTGCCGATCGACGACATCGCCGTCCCGGACGGCGTCGGGCTGTGCGCGTACCGGATCGTGCAGGAGTCGCTGTCCAACGCCGGGCGGCACGCGCCGGGCGCGGCGATCAGCGTGACGGTTGAGGCGAAGCACGGGTCCGTTCGGGTCAATGTCATTAATGAGCCGTCGGCGGCGGTTCAGCCCCGGGACGACGGGACCGGGCGGGGGCACGGGCTCGCCGGGATGCGGGAACGGGTGGCGCTGCTCGGCGGGTCACTGACGGCCGGGCCGGAAGCCGGCGGCGGGTTCGCGGTGCGCGCAGCACTGCCCTGGGGGGACGCCCCCCCTGGACCCCCCGCAGTACTGTCCTGGGGAGACGTGGGGGAGGCGCGGTGACAGAGGCGATGATCAGGTGCCTGATCGCCGACGACCAGGCGATGGTGCGAGAGGGGTTCGGCGCGCTGCTGGCCGCGCAGGACGGGCTGGAGGTCGCGGGCCTCGCGGCGGACGGGGCGGAGGCCGTCGCGCTCGCCCGGCGGCTGCGCCCGGACGTCGTGCTGATGGACGTCCGGATGCCGGTCATGGACGGGCTGGCCGCCACCCGCGAGCTGCTGCGCGGTCCCGCCACCGGCTCTGGCGGGCCGCGGGTCCTCATGCTGACCACGTTCGACCTGGACGAGTACGTGTACGAGGCACTGCGGGCGGGGCCAGCGGGTTCCTGCTGAAGGACGCGCCCGCCGACGAGCTCACTCGCGCGGTCCGCGTGGTCGCGGCGGGGGACGCGCTGCTCGCCCCGTCCGTGACCCGCCGGCTGATCGCCGACTACGCGCGCCGGCCGTTCACGGCGGAACCCAGGACGAGCGGCACGAGCAAGTCGGCGATCAGAGACCTGACCCCGCGGGAGACCGAGGTGCTGCGGCTTATCGCCCGCGGCCTGTCCAACGCCGAGATCAGTGCCGCGCTGGTGATCGCCGAGCAGACCACCAAGACGCACGTCGGCAGGATACTGATGAAGCTGGGCCTGCGGGACCGCGCGCAGGCCGTGGTGGTCGCCTATGAGTCCGGCCTGGTCACGCCGGGAGCGGCAGAAACTCAGCGATGCGAGGGGACGTCATGAAGGACGGTACGGCGTTACCGAAACATGACCTTTCAGGGCGTGGAGGTGCGCCGGGCTTAGCCGGGGCGCAGCCGCGCCCGTTTCTCCGGGCACCGGCAATGGTGCCCCGTCACCGGTCAAGCATTCGTGGCTTTGTAGCCGCCCGCATCGTGTCCCGGTGCGGCACTACCAGTCTCGAAGGAAGTTCATTACCCGGTTCCGGGTGTCGGCCAGGGTTTCGGAACGTGCACGGCCCAGCTTCTTGATGACTCGTTCGACCGAGATGGCTCGGACTGATTCCGACTGGACCCAACTTGGCCCGCGTAGCCCGCTCTCGGGACCAATAGGAACGTGGAAGGGCAGCCCTCTGTCCCGGCTTGTGACGGCAGTGACAATCAGCTGCTCGTTGCGCAGTTCGTTATAGGACGAACCGGAGAGAACCAGCACTGGACGTCTGCCGCCCTGCTCATGGCCTGTCACCGGATCAAGGTCGGCAAGCAGGACGTCACCGGCCTGATACGGCACCTTGCGTCCTTTCGGTGCCCTCGTTGTACTCAGGCCACTCGGCCGCCGCGTCGGCCAGCCCGTCGCGTGCCGTGCCGCCCTCGAATCCGCGAAGCTCGGACAGGTAGTCCTGCCATGCCTGTGGGTCCTCGCGCTGCATGCGTTCCATGACCTCGTTCGCGCGGCGCATCTCGCGCTGGTACTGCTCCCGCTCCGCAAGCCGTGCGAGCAGGTCTCCCAGCGTCACGTGATCCTCCTCGGCTAGGGCACGAAGCTTGTCGCGCACTGCGCTGTCTAGCCTGATCGTCGTGTCGCTCATACAGTCAGCATACTTTTCGTATGAGTTCCGCGCATCAACCGGAACCGTCGAAGCCATGTTTACCATTGAGTAACTCCTTAATCTTTAAGTAGCACTATGGTAGCGGCTGACAGTGACATTCCGGGTGGGTGGCGTTTCCTGGGTGGTCGGGCGGAAAGAGGGGGGACATGACCATGCCGGGGGATCGTGCGGCGTCCAATAGCCGAGCGCTCGTCGGCCGCGTCGCGCTGATCACGGGGGCGAGCGGCGGGATCGGGCAGGCGCTTGGCAGGCGGCTGGCGGCCGAGGGAGCTCGCCTGGCGCTCGGCTACGGCGCTAACGCGGCGCCCGCCGAGGACCTGGCCGGCGAGATCATCGCGGCCGGCGGGCACGCCGTGCCTGTCCAGGCCGACCTGCGCGGCGCCGGGGCGCCCGCCGCGCTCATCGAGGCGACCGAGGACAAGCTGGGACCCGTTGACGTGCTGGTCAGCAACGCGGGCCTCGGCCGGCGTCAGTCGTTTGCGGAGATCGCCGGCAGCGACTTCGACGATATGATCGCGGTCAACCTGCGTGCGCCCTTCCTGCTCGCCCAGCGCGTGGTTCCCGGGATGCTCGAGCGGGGCTTCGGGCGAATCCTGTTCGTCTCCTCCGTGGCTGCGTTCACCGGCGGAAGCGTGGGAGCCCATTACGCGGCGTCGAAGGCCGGGCTGCACGGACTCACGCATTACCTGGCCGTCCGCCTCGCCAGCCACGGCATAACGGTCAATGCCCTCGCCCCGGCGCTCGTCACCGGCACGGCGATGCTTCCGGGCGACCCCGAGGAACTGCGCGCCCGGATACCGGCCGGACGGCTGGGCCGCCCCGAGGAGGTCGCGGACCTCGCGGCCGCGGTCTTGGGCAACGCGTACCTCACCAACCAGGTGATCGGCCTAGACGGAGGCATGTACCCGCGCTAGTTCCCAGTGGAGCCAGCTCGTCGGGCCCGCCGTGCGACAGCGGCTCGGAAGCTAGCGGCGCACAGCAATCCTGCCCGTCAGCCGGCCGGGCTTGAGCTCCTTCGCCCAGGGAAGGACAATGGGCTAGCTTGAGCGGAGACGTCCGGAACCCCGACCGGAGGGCCTCATTTGACCGCGAACTCGTGGCGACAGGTTGTGCAGGCATCGGCGGTTCCGGTATATGGCTACCGGTACCGGCGGTGGGTACTTGACTCGCTGAAATACGTCGACGTCCAGGATCTCGCGACCAGCGGAGACCATATCCCGGAACTGGGCGACGTTTACGTCGATGTCGCCTTGGTCAGCCGAGCTCCGCATCAGGTTTCCGGTAGCCCGCTCAGCCAGGCGGCCGAGGACGGCTCGGAGCGGCATTCGATCAGCGAACTCCTCGACCGCCGCTCGCGCGTGGTCCTCGTGCTAGTCGGCCAGCCCGGAAGCGGGAAGAGCACCCTGCTTGCCCACGCGGCCCGCCGCAGCGCCAAGGCGGCCGTGCGCGGTCGCCTGGGCCGCAGGCGCGTCCCCATCCTGCTCGCGCTGCGTGAGCAGGCCGAGTCAATCGTCGCCGATCCGGCGATTTCGCTGCCAGCTGTCGTACGGGCCGCGGTCGGCGGCGCAGCGGGCAGGGAGCCCGGCGGCTGGTGGGAACGCCAACTGGACCGTGGCCGGTGCCTGATCCTGCTCGACGGCCTCGATGAGGTCCCCCGCGCCGACGACCGCCTTGCCGTGGCGAGTTGGGTGGAGCGGCAGATCGCCGCCCACGCCGGCAACCACTTCGTGCTCACCGCTAGGCTCCACGACCTGCCCGGCCCGCTGGCCGCCCAGGCGGACGTCTTCGTGGTCCGGCCGTTCACCGCGGAACAGGTTCAGCTCTTCCTGGACCGCTGGTGTCTAGCCGCCGAACGGCACGCGACCGGCGCCTCCGGGGTAGCCGCGCGGCGCGCGGTGCGGATTCGGGCACGTGAGTCCGCCGCCAGGCTGGTCACCCTGCTCCGGGAGCATCCGGCCCTGCATGACCTGGCGGTCAATCCGCTGCTGCTGACCATGATCGCCACGGCGCACCGGTACCGCGGCGCGCTGCCGGGCAGCCGCGCCGACCTCTACGGTGAGATCTGCCAGGTCCTGGTGTCGCGCCGCGTTCAAGCCAAGGACCTGCCCGAACTCCTGTCCTGGCCCGCCAAGCAGACGCTGCTGGCCGCGCTCGCCTACCAGATGATGCGCGACCACGTCAGCGAGCTCACCGGCGACCAGGCGACTGAGATCCTCGGCCCGCATCTGAAGCGCTTCCCCCCGTCAGTCACCGGGGAGGCGTTCCTCGACGACATCTCGCGCAACGGCCTGCTTGTCGAGACTGCCGCCAGCCGGTATGCCTTCACCCACCTGACTTTCCAGGAGTACCTGGCCGCCCGGCACGTCAGTGCCAATCCTGACCTCGTGACAAGCCTCGCAGGTAATGTCAGCGATCCGTGGTGGCACGAGACCATCCTGTTGTACGCGGCGACCGCCGATGCCAGCCCGATCGTCAGCGCCTGCCTGGACAGCGGCACGGTCCCTTCTCTTACCCTGGCTTTCGACTGCGGCGAAGCCAGCACCGAGATCGATCCCGACCTGCGCCAGCGCCTCGACCGGGAACGCCGGCGGGCATACGAGCCGGACTGCTCTCCCGAGCACCGGCGGCTGATCGCCGGTGTCCAGGTAAATCGGCTCGTGCGCCGGACCCGCACCACCGCCACCGGCACCCGGATCTGCGCCCGGCCCGTCCCCGGGGACCTGTACTGGCTCTTCCTCGCCGACACCCAGGCGCCCCGGCCCGATAGCCCGTGTGACCCGCACGCCGGCCAGCCAGCCACTGGTATCTGGGGCACCGAGGCACAAGCCTTCGTCAGGTGGGTGAACTCGATCAGCGCGACCGCCACGGGCATCGAGGTCAGGCTCCCGCGCCACGATGAACTCCGGGAGGAGGCCATCTCCAGCGCCCTGACCGGCGAGCTCCCGGCCTCGGTGACGTCCGCCTGGACCCAGCCACTGACCGCAACGCCAGGACCCGCCTTCACGCCAGGGCTGTGGCTCCGTCCTGGCCAGCCCCATCCGCATGAGCTGACCGGTGCCCAGATCCGCCAGGCGATCGCCATCGACGCGCGGAACACCGCCATGCTGCCTCAGGTACTCACCGCGGCAGTCGTCGATGTCGCCCTGAACATTGCCCGCGATCTCGACGACGTCCGTGCCCTCATTGGCGCACTCTTCAGCGACCTCACCGCCCGCGCCAACTCCGACGGGGAGACCGTCGACCTCATGCACGCGCACGCCCACGCCATCGTCCTCACGTACGCTCATGCCCTCGACCTGACCCGCTCCGACGCGATCACTCGCACCTGTGCCGCCGCCCCGGAGCTCGTCCGCGCCCTCGATCTCAGTCACGCGCGCGCCCTGGCCGACGCTGTCGCCCGCGACCTCGCCGGCGCCATCGACCTCGCCCGTACCCGCGCCGTCGAGGTCGCCGACGCGATCGACCTCGATCTGAGCGTCCTTGGTCTCTTCGACTTTGACATCGCGCATGCCCGCGACCTCGCCGGCCTCCACGCCACCGAGTTCGGCCGCGGGTACTCCCTGGCCCGGAGTATCCCGGACGCCCCCGATCCCGACCTCGCACGCGTCTTCGGCCTCGCCAGCGTCCCCACCCTCGAGCCGGCGCTTCAGCTCCCCGGAATCCTCGGGCTCCCGCTGCGCTGGGTTGCTGACGGACCTCTCGCCAGTACCTTGCTTGAGGTACTCGCCGCAAACCCGCCTTCGAGTGCGAGCGCCGCGCACCCGCTGCCCAGCGACCCTTACCTGGCATTCGCGCTCGCACTCTTGTCACGAGCAGGAATTCACGAGACTACGCAGCTCAGGGCGGCCCTCGGCAGTCCGCTCACCGACGTGCTACGTGACCTGACAGCAGCCGAGTCCGCCAGGGGCGACGGCTCTCCCGACTGGAGCCGGGTAACCGGCCTCAGCCGCCTGACGGACGCCTGCGCGCCGATGTACGCCGCGCATGAGTCGCCCAACCCGGCTGAGGCAGCAGCGCTAAGGGCCGTCGCACTCGCCCTAGCCGACGGGGCCGCCGTCGCGGGCAATGACGCCCCCGGAGTCCTGCGAACAGTCGCCGCCACTGTCACCCTGATCGAGAACCGTAGCAAGGGCGAGTCCACGACCGGCGAGTCCATAATCCTCGCCCTCGGATAGCGACCTGATGAGCATCGCATCCGAATCACCCCAGGACGTCATCCTCACCAGAGGCTGGCAATCTCGGCAGCCGGCGCTTCACCCGTCCCCGTGTGGAAGACGACTGGTGCTCCCGTTTGCACGGCGAATTGCTGGAGCAAGGCAGTCTTGCCGACTCGTCGCCGCCCCCAGACGATCGCGGGCCGACCGGCTGGCCGCTCCCACCAGCCCCGGAGCGAAGCCAGCTCATCCGTCCTGTTAACGAAGCTCACGATGTCGCTTGCACTAGGTGCAGCCAGCCCACTGGTAGTCGTCCGCTGCAGGGCCCGAGGCAGGCGTGGGTCACTCCGGTGTGACCGCCCGGCGCCCGGCGCCGCCCAGGGCAAGCAAGAGAAATATCAGCCAGAGAACTCGGCCAGCGTGCGCTCGGCCTCCGCGAGCCAGGAACGACGGGCGGCCAGGGCCTCTTCCGCATTGCGGATGCCGGACTGGTCGCCGCGCGCCTGGGCCTTGGCGAGCTGCGATTCCAGGGCCTGGATCGCCGCGCGGAGCTGGTTGACGGTGCCCTCGGCCCGCGCGAGGGCCTCGGGGTTGGACCGCTTCCACTGGGCATCCTCCGCGCGCCGGGCCGCTTCCTCGACCCGCCGCAGCCCCTGCTCCAGTTGGTCACGCGACTCACGCGGAACCGGCCCGGCCTGCTCCCAGCGCTCCTGGATGCCGCGCAGCGCGGAGCGCGCCGCCCGCCAGTCGGTGATCGGCAGCAGCGCCTGCGCCTCGGCGAGGAGCTGCTCCTTCACCGACGCGTGCGCCTTCAGTTCGGTCTCCTTGGCGGCGAACACCTCGGAGCGCGCGGCGAAGAACTTGTCCTGCGCGTCCCTGAACCGCTTCCACAGCTCGGCCTCGTCGTCCCGGCCGGCCCGGCCTGCTTCCTTCCACTGCCGCATCAGGTCCCGGTAGACGCTGGAGGTGCCGCCCCAGTCGGTCGAGTCCGCCAGGGCCTCGGCCTCGTCGACTAGCTTCTCCTTGCGGGTCCGGACGGTCTCCCGCTCCGCCTCAAGAGAGGCGAAGTAGGCCTTGCGCCGCTTGGTGAACGCGTTGCGCGCCGCGGACAGCCGCTTCCACAGCACGGCCTCGACCGACCGGTCGGCGTGCGGCGCGGCCTTCCACTCCTCAAGGAGCTCTGCCATCCGCTCGCCGCTCGCCTTCCAGTGCGTCGCCTCGGCCGCGATGTGCTCGGCCTCCTCGACGATCCGCTCCTTGATCTCGCGGGCCTCGGAGCGGGCATGCTCGCGGGCGGCCTTGACCTCCTCGCGCCGGGCGTCGACCGCGCCGGTCAGCGCCTCAAGCCGGCTGCGGAGCCCGTCGAGGTCGCCGAGCGCGTTGGCGTCGGCCACGGACTTTAGCAGGCGCTGCACGGTGGCCTGCGCCTGGGCGGGCGCCACGTCCGTCGTCGCGATGCGCTGCTCGATCAGCGTCACCTCGGTCTCGAGCGACTCGAACTTGCGCCGGAAGAACGCGATCGCCTCTTCCGGGCTACCCGCCGCCCACGAGCCGATCACACGCTCGCCATCGACGGTACGCACGTAGACCGTCCCGTCGGCGTCTACCCGACCCCAGGGATCGTTGGCGGTGGTCACGGCGAACCTCCTGGTTCATCTGCTGCCCCGGGCGGCTGCCCGGGGCGTCGTGTTGCTCAGGTCTGCTTGATGGTCACGCTGTTGATGATGACTTTCTCCTTAGGCGCACCATCGCCAGGCCCCGAATACGTGCACGAAGTGCCAGCATTAGCCACTTTCTGGAGGATATCCAGCCCAGAGGTAATTGTCCCGAAGGGCGTGTAATCCGGCCCAAGGGTGCTGTCCTTGTACACGAGGAAGAACTGGCTCCCATTGGTGTCGGACGCACCACTGTTCGCCATCGCGACGGTTCCGGCCTTGTAGGTCACGGTTCCGGCCGACGATGCCCCCGTGGGCAGGTTCTCACTGGTGAATTCATACCCAGGCCCGCCGGTTCCAGGCGAGTCGGCGGCCTGTGAGCAGGTCAGCTTCATGCTGGCCTTCGCGTACGGGTCGCCGCACTGCAGGACGTAAAGCCCGTTGCCGGTGGTAACCCGGTGGCACTGGCTGGCGTTGAAGTAGCCGGCGGTCGCCAGGTGCACGAAGGAGTTGACGGTGCAGGTTGCCTTGGAGTTAAGCAGGTTGATATCGATCGTGCCGAGGTTGGTGTTGATCGCGGCCGTATAGGCGGCCTTGTAATTAGGCGTGGCCGGCGGCAGCGACACCTTCTTGGCGGCCGGCGCCACACCGCTCGTGGTGTACGTGCAGTGGGTCGCGGGCTCGGTGACGGCGGCGGCCGACGCGGTCGCGGTCGCGGTCGCGGAGGCTGACGCCGACGGAGAGGCGGACGCGGTGGCCTTGGGCTTGGCCGCCTTCGGCGTGCTCCCGCCGGCGAACGCGACCGTCAAGCCACCGATGAGGCCAAGAACGCACACCACGGCAAGGCCAATGCCGAACCGCTGACGGATCTTCCGCTGCCGTGCAAGCCTTAGTTCCTGCTGCCGCTCAAACCGCTCGCGGGCGCGCCGTCGCTCCCGCTCTCTGCTCCCCGCCAAGGGTGCCGCCTCCTATATATCGCGATTAGCCCGCAACGCCCCCGTTGGGGGGTTAGCGCACGATCGTTCGCGCATCGTACCCGCCAATCGTGCCGTTGCGGTACTGTCGTTATGAGTTCGCAGTAGTCGTTCGCCGTTTGCGGCCCTGTTATCGGTTCGCTGCACTACACGCTGAGTCGGTAGCCTGTGAGCGTGCTAGTCGCTGGCTTTCCCGCAGGTGCCTTCGCCGCCAACTGCTACCTGGTGGCGCCGGCGCCCGGCGAGGAGTGTGTGATCATCGACCCTGGGCAGGACGCGGAGCGGGGAATCGAGGAACTGCTTGACCGCTACCGGCTGAAGCCTATCGCGGTGCTGCTCACTCACGGTCACGTCGATCACATGTGGTCGGTCGCGCCGGTCTGCGGCGCGAAGGGCATCCCCGCCTACATCCACCCGGACGACAGGGAGATGCTGTCCGACCCGGGCAAGGGCCTGGACCTCATGGTCAAGCAGCAGTTCCTCGGCGGCATGACCTTCAGCGAGCCGGACGACGTGAAGGCGCTGTCCGACGGCGAGGTCATCACCCTGGCGGGCCTGGATTTCACGATCGGCCATACGCCCGGTCACACGCGGGGTTCGGTCACCTTCCGTAGCGGCGCGGAGGACGAACCTTCTTCTTTTTCCCTTGGCCCCGAAGGTCTCACTGGATCGGTACCCGCAAAAAGAAGAAGGTTCGCTCTGGATGCCCTGTTCACCGGGGACCTGCTGTTCGCCGGGTCGATCGGCCGCACCGACCTGCCAGGCGGGGACTATCAGCAGATCCTGCACAGCCTCGCCCGCACGCTCACCCTGCCCGACGCGACGAACGTGCTCCCCGGCCACGGCCCGCAGACCACGATCGGCGACGAGCGCCGCACCAATCCGTTCCTTACCGGACTTCAGCCGGCCCAGAAGGGGCTGTAACCACCATGAGCTTTCAGGCCCCGAAGGGGGTCTCAGAATACGTACCGCCGCGCAGCGCCCTGTTCGCAGAGGCGCGCGAGGCGTTCGCGGAATCCGCGCGCCGCGCCTGCTACGCCGAAGTCGAGACGGCGGTCTTCGAGGACACCAGCCTGTTCGTCCGCGGCGTCGGCGAGTCATCCGACGTCGTCCGCAAGGAGATGTACTCCTTCACCGACCGCGGCGGCCGCGACATCACGCTGCGCCCCGAGTTCACCGCCGGGGTGCTCCGCGCCGTCCTCGAGCACAACCTGCACAGGGGCGCCCTCCCGGTGAAGGTCTTCACCAGCGGCCCCGCGTTCCGCTACGAGCGGCCCCAGTCCGGCAGGTACCGGCAGTTCTACCAGTTCGACCTGGAGGCGATCGGCACCGAGGACCCGGCGGTGGACGCCGAGACGATCGCGGTCGCCTACGACGCCTATAAGTCCCTCGGCCTCACCCAGTTCACGCTGCTGCTGAACTCCCTCGGCGACAAGAACTGCCGTCCCGCCTACCGCGCCGCGCTCCAGGATTTCCTGCGGAAGCTCGACCTCGACGAGGAAACCAGGCAGCGGATCGAGATCAACCCGCTGCGCGTCCTCGACGACAAGCGCCCCGAGGTGCGCGAGCAGACGGCAAACGCGCCGTATATCGTCGACTACCTGTGCGGGGACTGCAAGGCGCACCACGACACGGTCCGCGCCCTCCTCACCAGCCTGAACGTCCCGTTCAACGACGCACCGCGCCTGGTCCGCGGCCTCGACTACTACATGAGGACCACCTACGAGTTCGACCACGCCCTCCTGGGCGCGCAGTCGGGCATCGGCGGCGGCGGCCGCTACGACGGCCTGTCCGAGGACATCGGCGGTCCGTCGCTGCCCGGCATCGGCTTCGCCGTCGGCCTGGACCGTATAGTGCTAGCCATCGAGTCCGAACGGGGAGCGGCTGCCCCGAGTACGGCCACTGGCTGCCAGGTCTTCGGCGTTTCTCTGGGCGACGACGCGCACGCCGACGTGCTGACGCTCATCACGGCCCTGAGGCGAGCCGGGATCCGCGCCGACATGACGTTCGGCAGCCGCGGGCTCAAGGGCGCGATGAAAGCCGCCGACCGCTCCGGTGCCCGCTTCGCGGTGATCATCGGTGCGGAGGAGAAGAATGCCGGGAACGTTCGGCTGAAGGATCTTGAGAACGGCGACCAGCAGGACGTGGCAGTTACCTCAGCCACTGACTGGCTGCTTGAGAAACTGGGTCTCGGGCAGCAGGCGTAAGCCTGCGCCGAGAGCCCAGCCCGAGACGATAAAGAGCGAGCCTTGATTTGTAGGCGAGCGGGAGGTACAGAATGATCCGGACCCACGAAGCCGGCACCCTGCGCGCCGAGCACGCGGGGGAGACAGTGGTGCTCGCAGGCTGGGTAGCGCGGCGGCGCGACCACGGCGGCGTGGTCTTCATCGACCTGCGCGACGCGAGCGGCCTTGTCCAGGTCGTCTGGCGCAGCGACGAGGAGGCGGCGCACGACCTGCGGGCCGAGTTCTGCGTCAAGGTGACGGGCGACGTCCGCGCGCGGCCGGCCGGGAACGAGAACCCCGAGCTGCCCACCGGCGCGGTCGAGGTCGTCGCGGAGACGGTCGAGGTCCTGTCCGAGGCCGACCCGCTGCCGTTCCCAGTCGAGGGCACCACCGAAGTCAGCGAGGACGTCCGGATCAAGTACCGCTACCTGGACATCCGCCGCGACGAGACGGCCCGCGCGCTGCGCATCCGCTCCACGGCCGCCTACCTGCTGTCCGACGTGATGCGCGACCACGGGTTCGTGAACGTGGAGACGCCGTACCTGACCCGCTCCACGCCAGAAGGCGCCCGCGACTTCCTCGTGCCGGTGCGCCTGCGCCCCGGCAACTGGTATGCGCTGCCGCAGTCGCCGCAGCTGTTCAAGCAGCTCCTCATGGTCGGCGGCCTGGAGCGCTACTACCAGCTCGCCCGCTGCTTCCGTGACGAGGACTTCCGCAAGGACAGGCAGCCGGAGTTCACCCAGATCGACCTGGAGATGTCCTTCGTCAGCCGCGAGGACGTCATCAACGTCGGTGAGACGCTTGTCTCGACCCTGTGGCGCGAGATCACCGGCTACGAGATCCCGCTCCCGCTCCGGCGGATGACCTACGCCCACGCGATGTCCCGCTACGGGTCCGACAAGCCCGACCTGCGCTTCGGCATCGAGCTTGTCGACCTGTCCGGCTACTTCGCGGGCACCGAGTTCCGCGTATTCCAGGCCCCGTACGTCGGCGCGGTCGTCATGCCGGGCGGCGCGTCGCAGACCCGCCGCGAGCTCGACGCCTGGCAGGACTGGGCGAAGTCGCGCGGGGCGCGCGGGCTCGCCTACGCCCTGATCGGCGAGGACGGCTCCGTCTCCGGTCCGGTAGGAAAGAACATTTCGGAGTCCGAACGACTTGGGCTTGCTGCGGCAGTCAACGCTTCGCCGGGGGACTGCGTGTTCTTCGCGGCGGGCGCTGCGCGTGCATCGCAGGAACTTCTCGGCGCGGCCCGGCTGGAGATCGGCAACCGCTGCGAGCTCATCGACACCTCGGCGTGGTCGTTCCTCTGGGTGGTTGACGCCCCGATGTTCGAGGAAACCGACGGCGGCGGCTGGACCGCGGTGCATCACCCGTTCACCTCGCCGCTGCCGGAATGGGCCGACAAGTTCGTGGCCGAGCCAGGCGGCGCGCTCGCTGACGCCTACGACATGGTCTGCAACGGCTACGAGATCGGCGGCGGGTCGATCCGTATTCACCGGCAGGCGATGCAGCAGGCGGTGTTCGACATTATCGGGCTGTCCCCTGAAGAGGCCCGGTCGCAGTTCGGGTTCCTGCTCGACGCGTTCAAGTACGGGCCGCCGCCGCACGGCGGCATGGCTTTCGGCTGGGACCGCGTCGTGATGCTCCTGGCGGGCGTGGAGACAATCCGCGACGTGATCGCTTTCCCGAAGGCGGCTAGTGGCGCCGACCCGCTGACCGGTGCGCCAACGCCGATTACCCCGGCGCAGCGCAAGGAAGCCGGCATCGACGCTCTCCCTAAGCCGCCGGCCTAACTCGGCCGGCCGGCTCCATCCCCGGCGCTTTCTGCGGCGTTCACGGGTCTCTAGCCGCGCGGACGGACGAGTAGGCTCGCAACCGTGGACAGTTTGTTCGATGATGCCGGGGAGCGGGCCGCTGCCGCGGCCGCGCCGCTTGCGGTGCGGATGCGGCCTCGGTCACTCGATGAGGTGATCGGGCAGCGGCATCTCACCGCGCCCGGAACGCCCTTCCGCAAGCTCATCGACAACGACGCGCCCATGTCTCTGGTCCTATGGGGACCGCCAGGGACGGGTAAGACGACCCTCGCCTACGTCGTCAGCCAGGTAACGAAGCGGCGGTTCACCGAGCTTTCTGCTGTGACCGCTGGCGTCAAGGATGTCCGTGCTGCCGTGGACGCGGCGCGACGCGAGCTTGGGATGAGCGGGCGGCAGACGGTGCTGTTCGTGGACGAGGTCCATCGCTTCTCTAAAACCCAGCAAGATGCCCTGCTGCCCGCTGTCGAGAACCGGTGGGTGTCCTTTATCGGGGCGACGACCGAGAATCCGTCGTTCTCTGTCGTCTCGCCATTGCTCTCTCGGTCGTTGCTGCTGACGCTGCAGCCGCTTGATGACGACGACATCCGGGAGCTGGTCAAGCGAGCCTTGGTCGATGAGCGCGGGCTCGGCGGGCGCGTTTCGATTGATGACGACGCGCTTGAGCATCTCGTGCGGCTGGCTGGCGGGGACGGGCGGCGGTCGCTGACCTACCTGGAGGCGGCCGGGCTCGGGGTTGAGCGCATCGACACGGCGACGCTGGAGCGGGCCGTGGACCGGGCTGCCGTTCGGTATGACCGGGACGGGGACCAGCACTACGACGTGATCAGCGCGTTTATCAAGTCCATGCGGGGGAGCGACGTTGACGCGGCGCTGCACTACCTCGCGCGGATGATCGCGGCGGGGGAGGATCCTCGGTTCATTGCACGGCGGCTCATCGTGCATGCCAGCGAGGATGTCGGGATGGCTGATCCGACCGCGCTGCAGACCGCCGTCGCCGCCGCGCAGGCCGTGGAGTTCGTCGGGCTGCCCGAGGCGCGGATCAACCTGGCCCAGGCGGTCATTCATATCGCGCTGGCGCCGAAGTCCAATGCCGTCGTCAGGGCGATCGGTGCCGCCGAGGCCGACGTCAACGCGGGGCTCATCGGGGGGGTGCCCTCGCACCTGCGGGACGCGCACTACCCTGGCGCTAAGCGCCTTGGCCATGGCAAGGGCTACGTCTACCCGCATGATCTGCCCGAGGGCATCGTGACGCAGCAGTACGCCCCTGACGTGATCAACGGCCGGGCGTATTATGAGCCCTCAACGCACGGCATGGAGAGCCGCTTCGCAGAACGGACGCGGCTGATCCGCCAGATCCTGCATCCTGACCAGGAAGGCGGCCGGCCCGCCGGGGGCTCTGCGGACGAGGGCTCCCGCGAGCCGAAGGACGTGCCCCTGTCCGCGACGCAGGAGCGACGACCGAGGAACGAGGAAGGAACGACGAGGGAAGGACAGCGGTCCCGAGCGCCCGGAGGCGAGCGGGGGGAACAGGCTGACGAGGGGAAGACGGAATGAGCCTAACCGGGGTTGCCGCGCTGATCGCCGCGGTGAGCTTCGCCGTGCTGGCCTGTGCCGGCGTCTACCTGGCGATCCGGTTCACGAAGGTGCTTGGCGACGCGGCCACGCTGGTGCGCGATACGCGGGCCGACCAGCAGGCGCTGTTCGCCAGGGCGAACGCCGCGGTCGACCGGGCGAGCGCGCAACTCGACAGGACCGAGGCCGCCACGGCGGCCGTGGCCGACCTTGGCGACTCGATGACCGAGCTCGCGGGACAGGCGTCAGCGCTGGCGGGGATCGGTAAGAGCGTGGCGGGCGCACTCGTGGGCGGCCCTGTCGGCAGGGCCGCCGCTGTTGCCTACGGGATCCGGCACGCGGTGGGGCTGCGCCGCGGCACGGTTTCCCGCCCCGGCGCGCTGCCCGGCGAGATAGTCAACGGGGCGGAGTTGGCCCCGGCCGCCGGGCGCAAGGCGGGGGCGCGGCGATGATCCGCCGTGGATTCTGGCTATTCGTCGGGGCCGCGGGCGGCATCATGGGGTACCGGCGTGCGTCCGCCCTGACCCGCCAGGTATCCGAGACGCTCGGCGCGCGGCCGAAGAAGCCAGGCGCGGTGAAACGGCACTGGGCGCGAGAGACGATCCGCTTCACCCGTGACGTGCGCGAGGGCATGGACCTGTATTCCGCTCGGCATGAGGGTGACCGACCCCCTACGCTGGACCCTAGTGCGGAATCGCGGCGCTCGTGAGCGCCGCCCTTCATTGAGGCATTGAGTGAGGCAGGCAGGCTGAGGCAGGCTCCGCTCGGCATCCGCGCTATCGCGTCCCCTACCGGGCGCCGCCCTTCATTAAGCCGCATAGACGACAAACAACAAGAAGAAACGCAGAGGACAACCACGATGCAGTCGGCAGAGATCGCACGCCGTTACCTGGCGCACTTCGAGGCGCGAGGACACGCCATCGTTCCCTCGGCCAGCCTCGTGGCCGACGATCCCACGCTGCTGTTCGTGGTCGCCGGGATGCAGCCGTTCAAGCCCTACCTGCTCGGCCAGCAGGTGCCGCCGTGGAAGCGGGTGGCGGACGTGCAGAAGTGCGTCCGCACGCTTGACATCGAAGAGGTCGGCAAGACCACCAGGCACGCGACGTTCTTCCAGATGCTGGGCAACTGGTCGTTCGGCGATTACTTCAAGGAAGACGCGATCCGCTGGGCGTGGGAACTGCTCACCAAGCCGCAGGCGGACGGTGGCTTCGGCTTCCCCGAGGACCGGCTGTGGGCGACCGTGCTGCACGGCGACGACGAGTCCTACGCGCTGTGGCGGGACGTGATCGGCGTGCCGGAGTCCCGCATCCAGCGCCGCGGCCTCAAGGACAACTACTGGCACATGGGCGTGCCCGGACCCGGCGGCCCCTGCTCGGAGATCTACTACGACAAGGGCCCCGAGCACGGCCGTGAAGGTGGACCAGAGGCGGACGAGGACCGGTACCTGGAGATCTGGAACCTGGTCTTCATGCAGGACATGCTGTCCGAGGTCAGGGCCAAGGACGACTTCGACGTCGAGGGACCACTCCCGTTCAAGAACGTCGATACCGGCATGGGCCTGGAGCGGATGGCCTCGATCCTGCAGGGCGTCGACAACCTCTACGAGATCGACACCACCTACAAGATCCTCGCCAGGGCGGCCGCGCTCACCGAGCAGGACTACGGCACCGACCCGCGCAGCGACGTCTCGTTGCGCGTCGTCGCCGACCACGTGCGCAGCGCGGTGATGCTGATCGAGGACGGCGTGCTGCCGTCGAACGAGGGTGGCGGCTACGTGCTCCGCCGGCTGCTGCGCCGCTCCATGCGCAACCTGCGGCTGCTGGCCGGCGCGCAGCGCGGCGGGGGCGCGTCCGCGACCACCGGCTTCATGCACGAGCTGACCGCGGTCACGATCGACGCGATGGGGGAGCAGTTCCCCGAGCTGCGCCGCGACGCGGCGAACATCCACACGGTCATCGACGCGGAAGAGGCGGCGTTCGCGGGGACGCTCCGCACCGGCACCGCCATATTCGACGTGGCGGTCGAGGAGACCAAGCGCAAGCACGAGACGGTGCTGTCCGGCCCGCAGGCGTTCCAGCTCCACGACACCTACGGCTTCCCGATCGACCTCACCCTGGAGATGGCGGCCGAGCAGGGCCTGACGGTGGACGAAGAGGGCTTCCGCCGCCTCATGGGCGAGCAGCGCGAGCGGGCCAAGAAGGACGCGCGCGAGAAGAAGACTGGCAACGCGGACATCTCCGTCTACGCCTCGCTGCTCCAGGAGGCGGGCAAGGTCACGTTCATCGGCTACGACGCGGCCGACGGCGAGGCGACCATCGTCGGGCTGCTCTCCGGCGGCGTGCCGGTCAAGTCTGCGAGCCCAGGCATGGAGGTCGCGGTGGTCCTCGACCGGACCCCGTTCTACGCCGAGGGCGGCGGACAGCTCCCTGACTCCGGCGTCATCAAGGTCACGGGTCCAGGCGGCAACGCCGAGGTCGAGGTCGTCGACGTGCAGACGCCGCTGCCGGGCCTCGTCGTGCACCGGGGAACGGTCAGGCACGGCGAGATCACCACCGGGTCGCCTGCCTACGCGGAGATCGACGTCGAGCGGCGCAGGGCGACGTCCCGCAGCCACACCGCGACGCACCTGGTGCACCGCGCGCTGCGCGGCGCGCTTGGCGAGTCGGCGGCGCAGGCCGGCTCGGAGAACGCGCCCGGCCGGCTGCGGTTCGACTTCACCGCGTCAGGGGCGGTGCCGGTGACAGTGCTCCGCGAGGTCGAGGACGAGGTGAACCGGACCCTTATCGACGACCTGACGGTGCGCGCGTACCACACCTCGATCGACGAAGCCCGCTCGATGGGTGCGCTCGCACTGTTCGGCGAGAAGTACGGCAGCGAGGTCCGTGTCGTCGAGGTCGGCGAGTACTCCCGTGAGCTGTGCGGCGGCACCCACGTGGCGAGGTCCGGCCAGCTCGGCCTGGTCAAGCTCCTCGGCGAGGCGTCGATCGGCTCAGGCGTGCGCCGCATTGAGGCCCTCGTCGGCATCGACGCGTTCCGCTTCCTGGCCAGGGAGAGCGTCCTGGTGAACCAGCTCAGCGACCAGCTCAAGGCCCGCCCAGAGGAACTGCCCGAGCGGATCTCGAACGTGGTCACCCGGCTCCGCGACGCGGAGCGCGAGCTCGCCCGTCTCAAGTCCGCCCAGCTCCTTCAGGCGTCCGGGCAGATCGCGGCGGCCGCGGAGAACATCGGCGGGATCGCGTTCGTCGCACACCGCGTGCCGGACGGCACCGACGCCGACTCCATGCGCAAGCTGGCCCTCGACGTGCGGGCCAGGATCCCGGCTCCGCAGCCCGCGGTCGTCGCGGTGACCGGCACCCCGGCGGACCGGCCGGTCGTGGTCATCGCGGTGAACGAGACCGGACGCGGGCTCGGCCTGTCCGCGGGCACGCTGGTCGCGGGCGCGGCCAGGGCGCTCGGCGGCGGAGGCGGCGGCAAGCCCGACATCGCGCAAGGCGGCGGCGCGCCAGGTGCTGCGCCAGCTGCCGCGAATGCCGCGTTTGATAGCATTCGTAGCTCCTTGCGGGACGGTGTGCACACTGCCAGGTAACGTGTGGGCATGTTTTCTGACGGACAGGTAAACCGGTGAGGAGTGGCGTGCGTCTGGCCGTCGATCCGGGTACTGTCCGCATTGGCGTGGCACGCAGCGATCCAGGCGGCGTGCTCGCTACCCCGCTCACCGTCGTGCGGCGAGGTAAGGGCGACTTGAACGCCCTCGCCTCGCTCGCCGCGACCGAAAACGCAATGGAGATCTTGGTGGGCCTTCCTCGGTCCCTGTCCGGCCGCGAGGGGCCGGCCGCCGTCTCCGCCAGGAAGTTCGCGGCGGACCTAGCGGCCCGGGTTGCTCCGCTTCCCGTGCGGCTCGTCGACGAACGCTTCACCACGTCGACCGCGCATGAGGCGCTGCGCGCCGGCGGGCATGACTCGCGAGCGCGGCGGGAAACGGTCGACGCCGCCGCGGCGGCGGTGCTGCTTGGGGCGGCGCTTGACTCCGAGCGCCGCACGGGCAACGCTCCCGGCCAGCTCGTCGACCTCGGATCCGCCCGGTGAGCGGCGGCTACGGCCCTGGTGGTTATCCGGGGCAAGGCTACGACGAGGATCCCCGCCGGGCCAGGCCGAAGCGGCGGCGTGGCGGCCAGCAGCGAGAGGACTCGGTTCTGGCAGAACGACCAGGGTCACGACGCCCCTGGTTACGCCGGTCAGGAGTACGGCGGCCCTGGTTACGACGAGTCCGGCTACAACGGTCCCGGGACCAACGGCGAATACGGTGACCCCGGCTACGACCCTCGGGGGTACGGCCAGCAGGGCACCGGCGGTTACGGCCAGCAGGGAACGGGCGGCTACGGGCAGCAGGGCACCGGCGGCTACGGCCAGCAGGGCACCGGCGGCTACGGCCAGCAGGGCACCGGCGGCTACGGCCAGCAAGGTACCGGCGGCTACGGCCAGCAGGGAACGGGCGGCTACGGCCAGCAGGGAACGGGCGGCTACGGCCAGCAGGGCACCGGCGGCATGCCGCAGTACGACCGTCCCCGGTACGACCAGCACGGCACCGGGCCGCGCGGCGCGGCGGGCGGCCACGACCAGCGGGGCGACGGCGGCTACGACCAGGGCGGTTACGGTGAACGGGAGCAGGAGGACGGCTCGTTCCTGCCGGGCTTCGGCCGCCGCGACGAGTTCGACGCCGAGCGCACTGCCGGCTACGCCCCGGAGCGCGACGGCCGTTACGACGACTACGACGAGCGGCGCGCCCCGCGCGGCGCCCGGCCAGCGGGCCGAGGCCCCGAGGGCCGGGGCCCCGGCGCGCCAGGCGACCGCGGCGGCCGAGGCACCGGTGGTTTCGGCCCCGCCCCGGACGGCTGGGACGAAGGCCGAGACGATCGTCTCCGCGGCCGCGACGGCCGCGACCGCAAGCCCCGCAAGAAGGCGACTCGCTGGTTCCCCCGGATCCTGGTGCTGACGGTCGTCGCCGTGATCGTGGTGGGCGGCCTCGTGGGCGGCCTGGATGTCTACCACAAGTACGAGGCCAGGTACCACCCGGCGGACTACGCCGGCGCCGGCACCGGCGACGTGACGGTGCAGATCACGAGCGGCGACACCGCGTTCAGCCTCGCGCCGCGCCTGCTGCAACTCGGCGTGATAGCCAGCACGCGCGCGTTCACGAACGCGGCCGAGGCCGCCCCGAGCACGACGAGTACCAGCTCGACGGGCCTGGAGGCCGGCTACTACCAGTTGCATTACCACATGCAGGCCAGCCTCGCCTACGCCGCGCTGCTCAACCCGAAGAACCTGGTGCAGACGGTGGTGACGATCCCCGAGGGCAAGCGGGTAAGCCAGGTCCTGACGATCCTGGCCGCGTACACCAAGATCCCGCTCGCTCAGTTCGAGGCGGCGGCGAAGGACACGGCCGCGCTAGGCCTGCCGTCTTACGCGGACAGCTCGGCGGCGGGACAGAAACTTCCCGCCACGGTTCCCTATGGCAAGGTAGAGGGTTACCTGTTCCCCGCGACCTACGCGATCACGCCGCACGAGACCGCGCTCCAGATCCTGCAGGCGATGGTCCAGCGGTTCGACATCGAGGCGCAGCAAATCAACATCGACCCGGCCGCGAAGTCCGTCGGCCTGACGCCGGACCAGCTGATCATCGAGGCGTCGATGGTGCAGGCCGAGGCCGGTGTGGACTCCGACATGCCGAAGATGGCCCGCGTCATGATCAACCGCAAGGCCAAGGGCATGCCGTACGGCTTCGACAGCGTGGTGTTCTACGGACTTGGCCAGTACGGCATCAACATCCCGAACGGCCTGAACCCGGCCACGGCAGGCCCGTATGACGACACGCAGAATACGGGCCTGCCGCCGACGGCGATCGGCAACCCGGGCGACGCGGCCATCCAGGCCGTGCTGCACCCGGCGAGCGGCCCCTGGCTGTACTTCCTGACCGAATCGGGCGGCAAGCAGTCGACCTTCTCTGCTACCTGCCTGCCGGGCACGTGCTGATGAAGGCGGCAGTCCTCGGCAAACCCATTGCCCACTCTCTGTCACCCGTGCTCCACCGCGCGGCCTACGAAGCGCTCGGCTTCACCGACTGGACCTACGACCTGGTCGAGTGTGACGAGCACGGCCTGGCCGCCTACGTGGAGTCACTGGGCCCGGAATGGGCAGGCCTGTCGCTGACCATGCCACTCAAGCGCACGGTCCTGCCGCTGCTCGACCATGTCGACCACCTGGCGGCTGCCACCGGCGGCGCGAACACGGTCGTGTTCCGCCCCGAGGGCCGCTTCGGCTACAACACCGACGTCCGAGGCATCGTCGACGCGCTCAGGGAGGTGGGCGTCCCAGCGCCCGCCAGCGTCACCATCATCGGCGCGGGCGCGACCGCCTGCTCGGCCCTCGCCGCCGTCGGCGAGCTAGGCGCGGCCGGCGCCGACATCGTGGCCCGCGACCCGTCCCGCACGGCTGGCCTCCTGGCAACCGCCGACCGCCTGGGCCTGCAGGCGCGCCTCCGCCCCTGGACAGACCTCGGCAACGCCGGCCAGCCGATCCCCGACCTCCTCATCTCGACCGTCCCCGCCGGTGCCGCCGACGAGTACGCCGAACGACTTCGGCTTACTCGCCAGGCGCCACCGGCTCTGCTTGACGTGGTCTACCACCCATGGCTGACTCCCCTAGCCGAGGTAGCAGTGGCCGCAGGCTCGGCGGTAGCGAGCGGCTACGCGATGCTCCTTCATCAGGCCGCCGCCCAGGTAGAGCTGATGACAGGCAGGCGAGCCCCCTTGGAGGCAATGCGCAAGGCAGGCGAGCGAGCAATAGCCCGCAGAGTTCAGCAGTAGCGGCGTCCAGCAGTAGCGGCGTCCAGCGGCACCGGCAGTAAATGTCGGGCGCTGGCGCGCCACGACATTTACCGAAATTTCAACATACGGGCAAGTTCCTGGTTCTGGGGTCGCCGCTGCGTCCAAGCGCCAGGTCAGGCTGGCCCCCTGGAAGCGCTGCGCGGGCTGGCTGGGCGCGGTGAGATACTGCCAGCGAAATGGAAAACCGGGAACAACGACTCCCCAAGGCGCTGGCAGCCCGCCTTACGGCCAGCGGTGCCCTGCGGGCATCCCGGTGGATCAGGGCGTTTGAGACGGTACCCAGGCACATGTTCGTGCCGCAGATCTTCATTGACCCCGCGCACACGGGCGCCTACGAGCTGGTGGACGGTACCGAGCCGGGCCAGCGCGAGCGGTGGCTAGACCTCGTCTACCGCGACAATCCGCTGGTGACGCTGCTTGGAGAGCGCGGAACCTGGCTGTCCTCATCGTCGCAGCCATCGCTGATGGCCAGGATGCTCGAAGCCCTCGACTTCAATGGCGGCGAGCGGGTACTCGAAATAGGCACCGGGACCGGCTACAACGCCGCGCTGTTGTGCGCCGGACTTGGCAGTGGGCTGGTCACCAGCATCGACATCGACGCCAGTCTCGTCAGTGGGGCACGGGACCGGCTGCGCGAGCTTGGCTACGCGCCGGCGCTCGCGGTCGCCGACGGCGCGGAAGGCCATCCCGGCACCGCACCGTACGACCGGATCATCGCCACCTGCTCGCTGCCGCGAGTCCCGCCCGCGTGGATCGGGCAGGCTGCGCCCGGCGCCCTTATCCTCCTCAACCTCTACCGGGAACTCGGCGGCGGTGCGCTGGCGCTGCTTCGGGTCTCCGGCGGGCAGGCCAGTGGCCACTTCGCCTCGTTCTACGGCGGGTTCATGCCAACCCGGACCGCCGCCGTCGCGATGGACGTCTTCGGGCTGCTCGGCGCGTACCGGGAAGAACCCGGCGAGCGCCGGCACACGGCGGTCCCCGCGAGCGCGCTCAGCGACGACGCCTTTGACATGCTCGCTGCGCTCCGGCTGCCGGGAGTGCAGCGGATCAGGCTGCTGCCCCACGGCAAGCCCGAGCAGACGTGGCTCGTTGGCGGCGACGGTTCCTGGGCCTGCCTGGAGGGTCCGGACGTGCGGCAGGGCGGGCCGAGGCGGCTGTGGGACCAGCTGGAAGCGGTGTACCGGGACTGGTCAGAATGCGGCCGCCCGGCCCGGCACGAAATCGGGCTGACGGTCACCGCCGCCGGCGAGCACCGGATCTGGACCGGAACCGGGCACGAGCCCGGATGGCTGATCTGACTCGAACACCGTGGCCACCGCTCAAGTGCCAACTATCTCCGACGCCAGCCTGAGTCAGATCGGGAACTGTTGATGATCATTTGATGTCTGGTCGCCTCGAGGCAAGGAAGTTTTCTCCCTCTAGTCACTCAGTTCACTTAGCTTCCGATGCGTCACATATGTGACATACCGGAAGGAAAGTTTGAATGAGATTTCTGGACGTGGGCAGGCGCACTCGTGCCGGGCTTGCTGCCGTCAGCCTGATCGCAGGGGTGGCCGGACTGGCGGGAGCGACTCCCGCGCTGGCCGCCACGACCTACGCGGGTGCGGTGCTGCCGGCGACGACCGCCGACGCCGCGCCCCCGCACATCATGACGATCATGATGGAGAACACGGACTACAGCCAGTTCGCTGGTTCTCCCGCGATGCCGTACCTAAACGAGATAGCGCATCAGTACGCGGACTTCACGGACGCGTGGGGCTGGACGTACCCGAGCTTGCCGAACTACCTGGAACTGCTGTCCGGCTCGGACGACGGCACCGGTACGACCGCTACCACCTCGGGCAACGACTGCGACATCACTCAGGCAGGCTGCAACAACTTCACGAACCCCACCCTGGTCGACCAGCTCGAAAAGGCTGGGATCAGTTGGAACGCCTACTACCAGGGCGACCCGGCGGGCTGCTACCAGGGCGACGGCAGCGGGAACTACCCGTACTGGCACAACGCCTTCCGCTACTTCGCGGAATTCGCGCAGCAGTGCTCGCACATGGATGACTACAGTGACCTGCTGTCCAACCTGAACTCCGCGAATGCCGCCGACTTCCAGTGGCTCGTTCCCGACCTAGTCGGCAGCGGCGGCGACAACGGGACGATGTCCTCGGGCGACAGCTGGCTGGCAGGCGAGCTGCCCAAGATCATGGACACGAGCTGGTACCGCGACGGCGGCCAGATCGTGATCCTCTATGACACGGGATACGAAGAAGTCGGCGGAATCGGCCAGTCCACCGGCAAAGCCGGCGGCGGGCAAATCCCGATGGTCGTGGTTTCCGCGCACACCAAGCACATGGGCACGGTCAAGACGCCGGTCAACACCGCCGGGGTGCTCCGCTCAATTGAGCAGGCGTACGGCCTGCCCTACCTGGGCAACGCCGCGAACGCCAGCAACGGGTCGCTTGGCACGGCACTCGTCTCGGGCAGCCCGCGCAGCAACGGGACGGGCAGTCCGAGCCCGGTCTCGGTCGGCGATGCCGTCACCATCAGCGACGGCACGCCAGACTTCGTGTCCAAGGTGCCCGGCTCGATCTCGATCAACGGCGTCGCTCGGCAGGTCGGCGGGGCATCGCTCCCGGTCATCGAGGTCGGCCAGAACAAGGAGGCCCAGGGCGTCATTCACGTGCCAGGCCAGCCGACGCAGGTGGTCTCCGGCGCGTCTGACCTGGAGTCCGTCTCCTGTTCCGCCGCCGGGCAGTGCTACGCGGTCGGCCTGGCGGCCCCGGATACCGACGAGGCTGTCCTGGTGTCGATCACCGCTGACCGAGTGGCATCAGTGACGAGGCTGCCAGCTTTCATCGGCCTCTACGGCATCGACTGCCCCACATCGGGCACATGCTACGCGGTCGGCTACGACAACTCCCACGACGCGGACGCGGTGACCACCATCACGGACGGGACGGCTAGCGCGCCGGCCGAACTGAAGGGCAGCGGCGAGTGGCTGAACGCCATCTCGTGCCCGAGTTCCACCGAGTGCTACGCAACCGGACTTGGGATGAACTACGAACCGCAGATCGTGCCCATCGCGCACGGCGTTCCCGGTACCGCGGTGACCATCCCGGACGCCTGGTACGCCAGCGGCATCGACTGCTGGTCCGTCGGCAACTGCGCAGTCGCCGGCGAGAACAGCAAGCAGCAGGGCATCATCGGGACGCTGGTTAACGGCAGGGTGGCCGCGACGACAGTCGTCACCGGGACTGAGTACCTCTACGGCGTCGCGTGCGGGTCCGCTTCGGCTTGCGTGGCGACAGGTGCGGGCGTGCCCGACGCTTCTGGCCACTCGTCAGGCGTCGTGGTCGATCTCGCCGGCGGCAAGGCCGCATCGGTCAGCACGGTCCGCGGCAGCAACGGGTACGGCCAGGTCATCCCGTACCGCAACGGCTACGTGGCGGTCGGTGCCGCCTACACGGCCTAACGCCCCGCTTACTAGAGTCGAGTGCGGTTTGTGGATGGTTGCGTGCCACCGGGTGGTACGCAACCATCCACCTTCTGTCGTTCGGAGTGACATTGGCCGCCGCTCGATGCGGCTCAGATAGGTCGGTCGTGGCCGCGGCGTGATCCGGCGCGGTCGACGGTGCGTGCGTCCGTCACGTCGTCTCGCCTTGAAGGGCTTGCGCTATCGGGCGGTGGTTGCTGGCATGGGCTGCCAGAGCGGTGAGAGCGACGACTCCGATGACGGTCCCCGGCGAGGAGCTAATGTGCTTGAACTTAGAAACGCGTAACTAGATAGGTCAGTCGGGATCTTTCCTTCGTCTTCCGCCAGTTCCTGCTGGCTCCGGCGGCTTCGATGTGTGCCTATTTGCGGGCTGGGCGGAGTCGTGGTGTAGTGCGGCGCGTGCCCGAGGTGCCCGACTTTCCCGATAGCGGTGATGCTGCGGGGCTGCGTGCTGCGAACGCGCGGCTGGGGGCGCTGCTGTCGGAGCGGGACGCGGAGGTCGCGGTGCTGCGGGAGCAGCTGGCCGGGTTGCAGTCGCAGGTCGCGGACCTGGCCGCGCGGGTGCGGGCGAACTCGCAGAATTCCAGCAGGCCGCCGTCGTCGGACGGGCTGGCGAAGCCGGCGCCGAAGTCGTTGCGCGGGAAGACCGGGCGAAAGCCGGGCCGGCCGAAGGGGCAGCCCGGTGCGACGATGCAGCTCACCGATCACCCGGACAGGCGGGTGCGGCACCGGCCGGCCCGGTGCCGGTGCTGCGGGAAGTCGCTGAAGGGCGCGCCGGAGACGGGGATGGAGCGCCGCCAGGTCATCGACATCCCGCCTGTGCGGCCGGCGGTGACCGAGCACCAGCTCCTTACCCTGGCCTGCGGGTGCGGGGAAAAGACGAAGGCGGAGGCCCCGGACGGGGTGACGGCACCGGTGCAGTACGGTCCCCGGGTCATGGGCGCCGGGGTGTACCTGTGGCACGGCCAGTTCCTGTCGCGGGACCGCGCCTGCCGGGCGCTTTCGGAACTGTTCGGCTGCGCCCCCTCGCCCGGCGCGCTCGCCGCCGCCGCGCGGAAGACCGCCGGGCTGATCGCCCCGGCGCTGGCGGCCGTCACCGGGCATCTCATCAGCGCGGAAGTCGTGCACTTCGACGAGACCGGGTTCCGCACCGCCGGGAGGCTCGCCTGGGTCCACTCGGCCTCGTCCGGGAAGTTCGTGCTGGTCACCGTCCACCCCAGGCGCGGGAAAGACGGGATGAGCGCCGCCGGGGTGCTGCCTTTCTTCCGCGGCATCGCGGTCCACGACGCCTGGAAGCCCTACGACAGCTACGACAACGTCGCGGGCCACGCTCTTTGCAACTCCCACCTGCTCCGCGAGCTCATCGCGGTCACCGAGACCGGCACCAGCCTGGACCAGACGTGGGCGCAGCAGGCCATCGACGCGCTGCTCGCGCTGAAAGAGGCAGGCGGGGCGGCCCGCGTGGCCGGGCACGCCGCCACCGGCCCGCGGGCCCGGGCAGGGCACGAGGACTGGTTCCGCAAGGCCGCCGCCGCGGGCATCGCGCTCAACGCCGCCCGCAAGGGGAAACTGCAGGGGAAACGGCACGCGCTCGCGACCCGGATGCAGGCCCGCGAGGACGACTACCTGCGGTTCGCCCGCGACCTGCGCGTCCCCTTCGATAATCTCGAGGCAGAACGCGCCATCCGCATGAGCAAGCTCCGGATCAAGGTCTCCGGCTGCATGCGCTCCATGGCCGGCGCCGGGGAATTCTGCGCGATCCGCTCCTACCTCGCCACCGCCGCCCGCCACGGCATCAGCGCACTCGACGCCCTTACCCGCGCCTTCCAGGGCAACCCCTGGATCCCCGGAACCGGATAACCCCGCCCGGCACCAAAGCGCCGGCCAGCCTGACAAGGGCGATGGCCTGTCCATCCAGTTGCCGGATGACGAGCTCGGATTGACGAAGAAAGCAGCCCATGACAGACCTGCAGACCCTCCTGGCCTCGAACCCGTACCCGGGCCGGGGCGTACTCTGCGCCCGGACCCGTTCCGGCGCGGTCCGCGGCGGCTACTTCCTTACCGGCCGCAGTGCGGCGTCCAGGGACCGGGCACTGCGCGTGGACGGCGACGAACTGGTGGCGGGACCGATTACGCCCGCTGAGCACGACCCGCTGCGCTACTACACGGCCGCCCTGTCCACCGCCGGCTGGCTCGTGTTCGGCAACGGCGAGCAAGTCGCCCAGGTGACCGAGCGACTGCGCAAGGGTGCCTCGGCCGCTGATTCCCTTGGCGGACTGGAATACGAGCCCGACCCGCCGATCCGTACCTCGCGGATCACCGCACTGCTCAGCCGCGACGGCGGCCGCACGGCAGTGCTTGGCGCCGCCCGCCCGAGCAGCGGCTCCCGGCTGTCCGCCAACATCACGACGCTCACCGTGCAGGACCTGGAGCCGGGGGAAGCCGTGCTGATGACCACGTACCACTCCGACGGCCAGACCGTCTTGACGGCCACGCCCTTCGAGGAGACCACGATCACCGCGCACGACGGCACCGAGCTGCTGGAGGAGATCTGGTCTGCTTTGAACCCCGAATTCCGGATTGCCGCTGCCGTCCTGGACCCGGGTCAGGGCCCAGCCGGGGCAGTCCTGCGCTCGGCCTGATTCTCTCTAGCCGGGCGGTGACCAGGACGCAAGCCTGCCGGCCAGGAAACACCCAGAAGACCGGCAGCCAAAGCGACCGGACAAAGACCTATCTAGTTACAGAAACGCGAGCGGCGCCCCGCTATTCGCAGGGCGCCCTCGTTGCGTTTGTGTGGAACTTCCGCAGCTGTGAGCCCGAAGCTCCGGCCACGGCACGCAGCTGTGAGCCCGAAGCTCTGGCTGCATTACATATAATACCCTCCTGCAAACGCTTCCTCAACTTCTTGCGGGTCAAGCGGTCTTACGGCTCGCGGCGGGCTGGCCGAGAGTGGCTACATTGACCCGGCCGTTGCGTACGTCGCTTGCGAAGCTGGCAACGTCGAACGCTGCGGCAAGCCTGGCGGCGATCTTGCCCTTGTGCGAATTCGGGCTCGCAGTCAGGCTTGCGGCGCCGCGCTGGTGAGCGACTGAGCCAGCGACTAGGTCCGCCAACTGGACGCCATCGTTGCACGTGGAGTCTACGCATGCCGCTGTTACCAGGCTCGTCGCCCCGAGGCGCTTGTTGACCATCTCGCGTACCGTTTCATCGAACGCGCAGTCCCGAGGAGTGGAGACCTCATCGATCAACGCTGAGACGAGTTCGCGTCGGTTGGTCATCCCCACAAACAGCTTGGTCATGATCCTCGCATGCACGACCCAGTCAGGGCTTTCTGAGCGGAAGGGATCCTCGCCATGCGTGCGGTCGACGACGGCAGCGGCTATGTGCGCGTCGGACTGCTCCAAAACATCGATGAGTTCGCAGAATACCGAGAACTTACCTCTGCTGATCCTGCTGAATTTGAACTCGTCATGGAATCCGTGACGGTCACGTACATCGCGGATGGCTCGCATGAGCTGTCCCGATTTGCGAACTTTGACCGCTCCGACCACGAAGAAACGGCCGCCGCTCGCCTTGACTGTACTCTCGTCCATGTAAATGAGGGCAGTCGGATACCCCAGTGGAACGCGGACAGCGTCCGCCGAAGGCGTGAATGCCATGGTCGACCTCGGGGGGAGAAGCGCTATGACGGCGAGAAGATATCATCAGCTAACCACAGTCGCCAAATTTATTTGGTAGACGAACGGTGAAGTTACCAAAGGTGATAGATCTGCATTTATCGCCCTGTTTCATTGCCAATCCCGCTATGTAGCGGACATCGGTAAACCGGACGGCGGGACTGCATGCTGAGATGGCCATTTCTCCGCCGGGCTGGCCGCGTTTGCGATGAGTGGCGTGACTTGTTGGGTTGCCGGTCCCATCCCGGGGGTTGCCGGGAACTTCACGTGACGGCGCGCGTCAGGTACGTGGCGCTGAGCGGGTGGACTGCACCTGATGATCAGCGGCCGGTCCGCCATGTTGATTGCGCGATTGAGCCGTTAGCGCCGGGCGCGCTCCACGGCGTCGGCGCTTTCCTTGTCGCCCCGTTCGCGCAGGCCGGCGATCACGCCCTCGACGTCGGCGGGCGGGCGGTTCTGGCTGAGCTTGGCCTTCGCCTCGATCCGCGTGATCTCAAGCTCGACGCCGACGATCGCCCGCAACTGCCCCTCGATAAAGGCCCTGGGCGGGTCGTCGACCGACCACGGGTGATCCCGGTATGCCTCGTGCTTGGTGGTGAGCCGCCGCACCAGGTCCTCGGTCCAGACCGGGTCGTCATGCACCACGAGCCGCCCGTACACGTGCGCGGTCGCGTAGTTCCAGGTCGGCACGACCCGCCCGTGCTCGACCTTGGACGCGTACCAGCCGGGGGTGATGTAGGCATCGGGCCCGCGCACGATGGCCAGGGCCTCGCCCACGGCGTCAAGCTTCCACTGCGGGTTGTTCCGCGCGAGGTGCCCGTGCAGTGCCCCGAGCGGTTCCCCGGCGCCTGAGTCCTCTGGCGGCACGTAGATAAACGGCAGCATCGTCGCTACCAGCCCCTGCGAAGTCAGGGTCACCAGGTCGGCCGCCCCGTGGTTGCGCAGCAGCTCGTCGACCTGGGCCTCGTCGGGCGCGAAATGGGCTGGAACGTACATACCGCCCTCCTTTCCCGACTAGCCTAGCCGCCCTGACTCATTTCGCGATCGTCTCTATGTGCCGTTGGGCCGGCCATACCCATACCCGGCCCAACGGCGCATGGGGAGCGCCGTGCGGAAGCCGGCGATGCGCCGGCCAGCCCTGTTTGCGGTTTTGCGGATACGGAACTGCTACACGGAGGCCGATGATTCGCGTGATGGCGCTGGTGCGGTGGTGAGATGAGTGGCTCTCTACGCTGGGAGTTGTGGCGGACATTTTCGATGGTTACCTGCAGCGGGCCATGCGCATCGACCCCACCTCGCGGATCATCGACGCCGCCGAGTGGGATCTCGTATCCAAAGGGGTCCGCCAGCGGGTCCAGGTCATCGAGGCGTTCCTCGCCGACGTCTACGGCCCTGGCCGCGCCTTCGACGACGGCGTGATCCCGTGGCGCCTCATCTTCACGAGCGCGGAGTTCCGCCGCGAGGTCGCCGGGCTCGAGCCGCCCAACGGCGTCCGCGTCCACGTCGCGGGCATCGACCTCATCCGCGACGAGCACGGCAAGTTCCGCGTCCTCGAGGACAACGTGCGCGTCCCGTCGGGGGTCAGCTACGTCCTGGAGAACCGGCTCGCCATGACCCGGCTGTTCCCCGCGCTGCTGCGCGACCAGAAGCTCCACCAGGTGGACGAGTACCAGTCTCGGCTGCTCACCGCCCTGCGCGCGGCCGCGCCGCACGGCGTTGCCGACCCGTTCGTCGTAGTGCTCACCCCAGGCGTGCATGACGGCGCCTACTTCGAGCACACCCTCCTGGCCCGGCTCATGGGGGTGGAACTCGTCGAGGGCCGCAACCTGTTCTGCTGGCGCAACCACGTCTACGTGCACACCACCCACGGCAGGAGACCGGTCGACGTCATCTACCGGCGAGTCGACGACGACTGGCTCGACCCGCTCCACTTCCGCCCGGAGAGCTTCCTCGGCTGCCCCGGCCTGGTCAACGCGGCGCGGCGCGGCACCGTCACGATCGCCAACGGCATCGGCAACGGCGTGGCGGACGACAAGCTGATCTACACGTACATGCCGGACCTCATCCGCTACTACCTGGGCGAAGAACCGATCCTGGAAAACGTGGAGTCGTACCGCCTCGACGACCCGGACGTCCTCGACTGGGTGCTCGGCGAGGCCGGCAACCTCGTACTCAAGCCGGTCGACGGCGCCGGCGGCGCGGGCATCGTCATCGGCCAGAAGGCCACGGACGAGGAACTCGTCGCCCTCACCGCGGCGGTCAGGGCCAACCCCCGGGGCTGGATAGCGCAAAGGCCGGTCGCGCTGTCCACCTCGCCGGTGCCGGCCGGCGAGAAGCTCGCGCCGCGGCACATCGACCTGCGCCCCGTCGCCGTCAACGACGGCACCGACGTCCGGGTCCTGCCGGGCGGGCTTACCCGCGTGGCGCGCAAGGACGGCGAGCTCAAGGTGAACTCAAGCCAGGGCAGCGGGTCGAAGGACACCCGGGTCCTGGGCAGGGGCCAGGCCCCCGTCGCCTGGGAATGGGACGGCTGAGCGTGGGCTGGCGACTGCGAATCGAGCACATCACCAGCATCAGGTACGCGGGCCCGGTGCTGACCTCGTTCAACGAGGCGCGGATGACCCCGCTGACGCTGCCGACCCAGATCACGCTCGAATCAAGGGTGACCGCCGGGCCCGGCGTCCCCGTCTGGACGTACAGCGACTACTGGGGCACGTTCGTCTCGGTCTTCGACCTGCCCGAGCCGCACGGCGACCTGATCATCCACGCCGCCGCCACGGTGGAGACGGAGCCGTTCGGCGGTATCCCAGGCACCGGGGCACGGCCCTCCTGGAAGGAACTCGGCGAGAAGTCCGCGGACGGCAGGCTCCTTGAGTTCCTGCTGCCCACGCCGCTTACCACGGTCGCCGCCGAGATCTCCGACGCCGCAATTGCCGAAATTTCCGGCCTATCCCCGGACGGCGCCGCCGATGCCATCTCCGCCCGCGTCCGCGAGCACGTCACCTACACGCCAGGCGCGACCGGCGTGCGCACCAACGCCCAGGAGGCGTGGGACAAGGGCCAGGGCGTCTGCCAGGACATGGCCCAGCTCACGGTCGCCCTGATGCGCTCCGTCGGCCTCCCCGCCCGATACGTCTCCGGCTACCTGCACCCGCAGTTGAAAGCCGAGCCGGGCGCCACCGCCGTCGGCCAGTCCCACGCCTGGGTGGAGTACTGGGCGGGCTCATGGACTTCCCTCGACCCGACAAGCGGCAACCCGGTCGGCGAGCGGCACGTGGTCGTCGCCCGCGGCCGCGACTACGCAGACGTCCCCCCGCTCAAGGGCATCTACGACGGCCCCCCAGGGGGCGACATGCAAGTCACCGTCGAGGTAACCCGCCTCGCCTGAATGCGCCACCCCGAGGTGGCGTCGGCGGCCTGGTCACTCGCCCTTCTGGCCGTACTCATGCCGGTAACGGTGTGGGTATATGTCCGGCGTTGAGCGGGATTGCGCACGCTAACTCGGTATCCTCTTGCCCCAGACGGCCCTGGGCCAGGGGTCCAGACGTAAGCACGTGCCCCGGTAAATCGACCGTACAGCCCCGACATCTCGTCCACACCTAACGGAGCGCGCATGACGGCACCGGACGCAGGGTCCCCCGACGGAGATCTCGGCACCGTCGGGCTCGATGCCGAGACCGGAGACGGGCGGGCCGGGGCACCGCCGCTGGTCGTGCGCGCCCACGACGGCACGGTCATCCTGTCGCCCGGGCGGGTCTACCGGATCGGCAGGGACCCGGGCGCGGACGTTCTGGTCGACGCGCCCGAGGTCTCCTGGGAGCACGCCCAGCTGCTGGCAACCGCCGGGCAGTGGCTGATCCGGGACGCGGGCAGCACCAACGGCACGTTCTCCGGCGGGCTGCCGGTGCGCCGCATGCAGATCACCGGTACCGTCCAGTTCCGTCTTGGTCACCCAGTGGGCGGCCCGCTGCTGTCCTGCTCGGTCCCCGCCGTCCCCGCAGGTCCCGTCGCAGCGGACCCGGCACCGCCCACCCACCCGGCCACCGCGCTGTGGCCCAGGCACCCGGCAGCCAACAGGCTGCCAACCGGGATCACCCGGATCCTCGAACGGGCGCTGCTCATCGGCCGGGCCGACGACAACGACGTGGTCATCAGGGACCTGCGGGTATCTCGCCACCACGCCGAACTGCGAGCCCTCGGCGGCGGCCGATTTCAGCTCACCGACACCGGCAGCAACAACGGCACCTTCGTCAACGGCCAGCGGATCACCACCGAGGTGGTCACCGACGCCGACGTGATCGGCATCGGCGCGGCCACGTTCCGGCTGGCAGGCGACGAGCTGCGGGAGTTCAACGCGGCCGACGGCGTGCTACTCGACGCACGCGGGCTGACAGTTACCCTGCCAGGCGGGAAGGTACTGCTCGACAATGTCTCCTTCCCGCTGCCGGAACGCTGCCTGCTCGGCGTCATCGGCCCGAGCGGCGCCGGCAAGTCGACCCTGCTCGGCGCGCTCACCGGGATGCGCCCCGCTACCAGCGGCAGAGTGCTGTACGACGGCCGCGACCTGTACGCCAACTACGCCGAGCTGCGGCACCGCATAGGCCTGGTCCCGCAGGAGAACATCCTGCACACCCAGCTCTCGGCCCGCCGCGGCCTGTTCTACGCCGCTGAGCTGCGGTTCCCCCAGGACACGAGCCCCGCAGAACGCTCCCGTCGCGTCGACGAGGTCCTTGGCGAACTGTCCCTGGCCAGGCACGCCGACACCCGCACCGGCAGCCTCTCCGGCGGCCAGCAAAAGCGCGTCAACGTGGCGCTCGAACTGCTCACCAAGCCGAGCCTGCTGTTCCTCGACGAGCCCACCTCCGGCCTCGACCCCGGTCTTGACAAGTCGGTGATGGAGATGCTCGCCCAGCTCGCCAAGGACGGCCGCACGGTCATGGTGGTGACGCACAGCGTCGCCAACCTGGCCAACTGCGACCGGCTCCTCGTCCTGGTGCCCGGCGGCAAGATCGCCTACTTCGGCACCCCCGCCGACGGGCTGCGCCACTTCGGCCACGGCGACTGGGCCGAGGTCTTCCAGGACTTCGAGGCACAGCCGGACCGCGACTGGGCCGCCGACTACCGCCGCTCCGCCTACTACGCCCGCTACACCAGCGGCCCGCTGGAGGCTCTGGGCGCCGCCCAAGCGCAGCCCGACGCCAGCGCGGCCCTGGCTGTCGCCGCTCCGCCGCCGCGGGCAGCCAGCCGGCTCGCCCAGCTGTCCACCCTGGTCCGCAGGTACCTGTCGGTCATCGCCTCCGACCGCAACTACGTCGGCGTGATCGCGCTGCTCCCCGTCATTCTCGGCGGCCTGATCAGGGCCATCCCCGATGCCGGCGGCCTCACCGGCCCGAGCAATGGCCTGGCCATCCAGTTGCTGGTCATCCTGGTGATGAGCGCCTGCCTGATCGGCGTCGCCAACGCCGTCAGGGAACTGGTCAAGGAACGGGCGATCTACACCAGAGAACGGGCGGCAGGCCTATCGTCCGTCGCCTACCTTGCCTCCAAGCTCGTTGTCCTCGGCGTCATCAGCGCCGTCCAGTCGGTAGTGCTAGTCGCTATCGGTCTGGCCGGCCGCCCGATGCCCCCGCGCGGCGTGCTGACCTCCTTCCCGCTCGCCGAGATCATGCTCGGCGTCGCCGTCCTTGCGATTGCCTCGATGACCGTCGGCCTGCTCATCTCGGCCGCCGTCAACTCCTCCGACAAGACCCTCCCGTTCCTGGTCGTCACGGTCCTGGTGGAAGTCGTCCTCAGCGGCGGCGTCATCCGCCTCAACGGCAGCGCCGGCCTAGAGCAGCTAGCCTGGCTCACCCCGTCCCGCTGGGGCTTCGCCGCCATCGCGTCCAGCATCGACCTCAACCACGTCACCCCGCCCCCGCCGGGCAGCACCCCCGACCCCCTGTGGAACCACTCGGTACACGCCTGGGCCACCAGCATGGCCCTTCAACTGGCCTTGGCCGCTGTCTTCGCCCTCTTGACCTGGAGGCTGCTGCGCCGGCCCGCCAGCCGCTAACCCGCGCCCGCGACCGAGCAGCTTCGATCAGCGTGCTCTGCAGCCGCGCCTTGGCCCCACTCGGGAGCCATGTGAAGCGGGGAGACACCACGAAACCGTTCGGAAGAATTCAAATGCTGATCATGCATTAAAAGTATGATTTGAGGTCAAAATATTTGACCTCAAATTTCATATCGGTAATACTGAAGCATGCCTTCAGGGGAGCCCTACCGGGCAGATGCCGAACAGCCTGCGGGAGCGGCGGCCGAGCCGTCGCCCGCCGGGGCCGGCGCCTGCGCGCCGCTCGGCCCGGACGGCGAGCCCATCAACTGGAACTGGCCTGGCGAGCTCCTCAAGTTCCCCGACGAGGTCCCGCTGCACGCGCTCATGCTGTCGGCCACCCGACTGCTCGGCGCGTACGGCCAGCACACCGTCCAGGCGGCCGGGCTCAAGATCAGCCTCGCCGGCCTCGGCGTCCTGCGGGTGCTGATGGGCAGCGACGGCCTGAAGTCGACCGAACTCGCCGACCGTGCCTGGTCGAGTCCTGGAACGGTAACCAGTGTGGTGAACACCCTGGTCAAAGGCGGTTTCGTCGAGCGCAAGCCCGATGAGACCGACCGCCGCGTGGTCCGGCTCTACATCACCGACCAGGGCCGCGCCCTGATGAGCTACTACGTGCCCCAGGCGGCCGCGCGATGGCGTAAAGCGTTCGACTTCGTAGACGAGGCCGACGAGGCTGTTATCCGGCAGTTTTTCATCCAGATGACCGAACACCTGAGCCAGCTAATGCGAGAGGAACGCGGCGCATGACGACCGTGACCGCACGGCCCGCGGGGCAAGAATCGCCGACGGTGACGTCGGCGATCAGGACCGAAGGCTTGCGTAAGACCTATAAATCAAGCCGGGGCGACGTCGAGGCCGTGCGCGGCATCGACCTCGACGTCCCGCGGGGGGAGTTCTTCGGTCTCCTCGGCCCGAACGGCGCAGGCAAGTCCACCACGATCGGCATGCTCACCACGCTTGTCGCGCCGACCGGCGGCAAGGCCTGGGTCGCCGGCCACGACGTGGTGAAGGACCCGGTCGCGGTCAAGCGGCGTATCGGCGTTGTTACCCAGAACAACACCCTGGACATGCAGCTCACCGTGCAGGAGAACCTGGAGTTCCGCAGCCGGTTCTTCGGCCTTCCCCTTGGGGCCGCGAGGAAGCGCGCCGCAGCGCTGATCGACGCGTTCGGGCTGTCCGACCGCAGGAAGGCGATGGCCGACCAGCTGTCCGGCGGCCAGGCCAGGCGGCTCATGATCGCCCGCGCCCTGGTGCACCAGCCCGACGTGCTGTTCCTCGACGAGCCGACGGCCGGCCTTGACCCGCAGACCCGGGTTAACCTCTGGGACATCCTCAAGGTGCTGCACGATCAGGGCCAGACGATCCTGCTCACCACGCACTACATGGAGGAGGCCGAGGCGCTTTGCGACAAGGTCGCAGTTGTCGACCACGGCAAGGTCCTCGCCGATGGCACCGTGGACGAGCTCAAGGAGAACGCCGGCGCGGTCACGATCGTCACCGTCCGCTTCGAGGAGCTGGTACCAGAGGACCTAGCCGAACGGGCCGGGCTGACGGCGCGGCCCGACGTCACCAAGGTGGAGACGGACGGCGACCAGTTGCGTGTCTTCAGCAGCGACCCAGAGGGCATCCTCGGCGACCTGATTGGCATCGGCGCGAAAGACGGCCTGCACGTCCGTGACGCCACTCAGCAAAGGCCCAGCCTGGAGACCGTCTTCCTGGCCCTGACCGGCCGTGAGTACCGGGAGTAGACAAGACAATGGCCACGACAGTCCAGCCCGCCAACCTCGGCACGGCCGCCGGTACCCCGGACGCCCCGGTCAGTGACGCCATCGCCGCGCTGATCACCGATGCGCCGGTCCCGCACCCGACCCTGCCGAAGACGTTCGCCGCGATGATGGCCCGCGAGTTCCGCGTGCTCGGCAGGAACGCGCCGTCCACCTTCATCCGCGCCGTTATGCAGCCGCTGCTGTTCGCGTTCGTCTTCGCCTACGTCCTGCCGAAGATCGGCAGCGGCTTCTCGTCCGGCAGCGCGGGCGGCGCGGCCGGCAGCGTCAACTTCTCCACGATCCTGGTGCCCGGCCTGATGGGCTCGATGTTCCTCATGCAGGGCATCTTCGGAACCACGATGCCCCTGGTCATGGAGTTCTCCTGGCAGCGCACGATCGAGGACCGCGCCCTGGCGCCGGTCCCGATCCGCGTCCTGGCCATCCAGAAGATCACCGCCGGCGCGATCCAGGCGTTCATCGGAGCGGCGATCGTCTTCCCCGTCGTGTACTGGGTGCATGCTCCCGGCCAGGGCCCGCACATCCACGTGACGAACTGGTTCCTGCTCGCCCTGGTCATGGTCGCCGCCTCGGCGCTCACTGCGTCGCTTGGCCTGTGGCTGGGCACTGTGGTCGACCCGCGCAAGATGCAGATGCTCTTCGCCGTCATCCTGCTGCCGCTCACCATGCTCGGCTGTGTCTACTACCCGTGGTCCGCCCTGCACGTGATCCGCTGGCTGCAGATCGTCGTGCTGATCAACCCGATGGTCTACATGACCGAGGGCCTGCGCGCGGCGCTGACCCCAGGCCTGGGCCACATGCCCCTGTGGGCCATCTTGGTCGCCCTCATCGGCGGCACCGTGGTCTTCGGCGCCCTGGCCGTCCGCACCTTCCACAACCGCGTCGTCAACTAGTCCCGTTCAGGCGCGTCACGGGGCGATGGGGATTTTCGCTCATCGCCCCGCACTTCCTCGTCAACGTTCGCGAACGAATATCAGCGAACCGATCCATTTCGCGGAACCAAGCATCCATGTCGTCTGGTGTCATCACCAGTACGGCGTCGCCCCGGTCCCTGGCAGGAGTGAAGCGCGCCGACTGTTGGTAACTTTCTGCATCGTGTTGCGTTCGTAGAGTGATCGGGGCCGTCATAATGCTTGGGGCAGTGCTGGTTCCCGACGCGATCGACGCGCTGGGAAAACGCCGAACTCGGCCGCTAGCACCGGACGAAGTCACTGGGAAGGATCGCGCTGAATGCCATCATTCGAGCTGCCCGAGTTCTACACGTCGTATCCGGCTCGGTGTAACCCGCACCTGGAGCGGGCCAGGGCGCACAGCAAGTCCTGGGCCCGGTCGATGGACATGATCGACGTCCCGCAGCGCGGCACGGCGATCTGGAGTGAACGGGACTTCGACGCCCACGACTACGCGTTGCTCTGTGCCTACACCCACCCCGACACCCCGGTCGGGCTGCTGGACCTGGTCACTGACTGGTACGTGTGGGTGTTCTATTTTGACGACCACTTTCTTGAGCTGTTCAAGCGCAGCCGCGACCTAGCTGGAGGCCGGGCGCACCTGGACGCGTTGCGCGCGTTCATGCCGGATGACGGTCACATCTCTGGGTCCCCGGCCAATCCCGTTGAGGCCGGGCTGGCCGATCTGTGGACCCGCACCGTGCCGGCCCGCTCGGCCGACTGGCGGGCCCGTTTCGCCGAGAGCACCCGCAACCTGCTCGAAGAATCGCTGTGGGAACTGGCCAATATCAGCAGCGGCCGGGTGGCCGACCCGATTGAGTACGTCGAGATGCGCCGCAAGGTCGGCGGGGCACCGTGGTCGGCCAATCTGATCGAGCACTGCGTCGGCGCCGAGGTGCCCGCCGTCATCGCCGCGTCCCGCCCGATGCAGGTGCTGCGCGACACCTTCGCCGACGCCGTGCACCTGCGCAACGACCTGTTCTCCTACCAGCGTGAGGTCCACGACGAGGGGGAACTGTCCAACGGCGTGCTGGTGCTTGAGCGCTTCCTCGGCTGTGACACCCAGCAGGCCGCCGACCGGGTGAATGACCTGCTTACCTCCCGGCTGCAGCAGTTCGAGCACACCGCGCTGACCGAGCTGCCTCCCCTGTTCGAGGAGCACGGCCTGGATCCCGCGGAGCGGTTGAGGGTCGGGCTTTACGTAAAGGGGCTGCAGGACTGGCAGTCGGGCGGCCACGAGTGGCATCTGCAGTCCTCCCGGTACACCAAGCCCCGCGCCGCCGGCCCTGTCCCCGTCGGCCCTCTGCCGCCGGCATTGCGCGGCCCGTCGGGGCTCGGCACACAGGGCGCGCGCATCGTCTCCTCGCTGGTAGCGACTGCACCGCGACGGCTAGGCGGCTTCGCCCATGTTCCCTTCCAGCCAGCTGGCGGCCTTAAGCGCCCGGCGATAGACATGCCGTTCCCGCTCACCCTTAGCCCGCACCTGGATGCCTCCCGCGAGCAGGTCGCGGGCTGGGCGGCCCGTATGGGCATGCTCAGCGAGGGCGTGTGGGACGAGGCCAAGCTCCGCGCGTTCGATTTCGCGCTGTGCGCGGCAGGCATCCACCCCGACGCCACCGCCGGGCAGCTGAACCTGACTACCAGGTGGCTGACGTGGGGCACCTACGGCGACGACTATTACCCGATCGCCTTCGGCCGGGGAAGCGACATCGCCGCCGCGCAGGCCTGCAACGCCCGCCTGGGCGAGTTCATGCCCCTCGACCTCGCCGAGATGCCGGTGCCGGCCACCGCGCTGGAACACGGCCTCGCTGACCTGTGGACCCGCACCGCCGGGCCGATGGAGGTGCCCGCGCGCCGCGCGTTCCGCGGCGCCGTCACCGACATGACCGGCAGCTGGATCTGGGAGCTGGGCAACCAGGCACAGAACCGCATCCCTGATCCCATCGACTACATAGAGATGCGCCGCAAGACGTTCGGCTCTGAACTGACGATGAGCCTGTCCCGGCTGGCCCACCCCGGGATTGTGCCCGCACGCGTCTACCGCTCCCGCCCCGTCGCCGCGATGGAAAACGCTGCGGCCGATTACGCGTGCCTGCTCAACGACGTGTTCTCGTACCAGAAAGAGATCCAGTTCGAGGGCGAGATCCATAACTGCGTGCTGGTGACGCAGAACTTCCTCGGCTGCGACGCTGCTACGGCCATGCGGGTCGTGGGCGACCTGATGACCGCGCGGATGCGCCTGTTCCAGCACATTCTCGCGGTCGAGCTTCCGGTGCTGCTCGACACCCTGAACCTCGACCCCGCAGCCCGTGAGGCGCTCTGGAACCATGCCGGCAACCTGCGGAACTGGCTATCGGGGATCCTCAACTGGCACGAAGGCTGCCACCGCTACGCCGAAGCGGACCTGATCCGCAACACTCGCCCCGCACTGCCAAGCCTGTTCGGTACCCCGACCGGACTCGGCACCTCCGCCACCCGCGTCACCCCGGCCCCCGTCCACCACCACCTGCGCTCCGCCAGAGCCCTCAGCGAAGGAAGACCAGTGCGGACGACGACGGAAAGCACGCACTCGGCGTCTTCCGGGTGTCCTGCCGTCAGGGCTGGCTAAAGCGGTCACTGCTGGGCGCCCCTGGTGCCCGGTGCGATCTCCTGGCGAAGCTCGGTTTCGAGCAGGTCCATGGCTTTGAGGAAGGCCTCCTGCTCGCTCGGGGAGAGCTTGTCGAGGACGCGGGCGATCGGGCTGGCGGCGCCGTCGAGCCATTCACCGATCAGAGCGGCCTGGGCGGGGGCGATCGTGACGATCGTGCGCCGTCGGTCGGCAGGGTCGGGATGCCTTTCGACGAAGTCCGCGCGGTCGAGGTCAGCGAGGATACCGCTGACGGTGGGCAGGGTCAGGCCCAGCCGGGCGGCCAGTTCGCTCACGGTGACCGGGCCGCCGCGCAGCTGCTGGAGCGCGGCGACGTGCCGGGGGCCGAGCGGCGCGGTCACCGGCGGCGCGGCGCGGTCCTGCCAGCGCCGCATCCCGCGGATAACGCGGGGAAACAGCTGCATCAGCTGCAGGCACAGCACGGAATGCTGTGAGTCGCCGGGTTCGTCGGCCATGGCTCTCCTTTGACACTGAGGCCCTTACTATATATGGTTTGGATATCAAAATAGTTTTGATACATGAAGTAAATCGGAGAGAGACGGCATGACGGAGTCAAAGCAGACGACATCACCGGCACTGCAGGAGCTGCTGCGGGACGGGAAGCTCGCCGGGTCCTGGGTGCTGGACGCTGCCAAGTCCGAGATCGGACTGAAGAGCAAGAGCATGTGGGGCATAGTCCCGGTCAAGGGCGTGTTCCGCGAGGTCACCGGGAGCGGCACGGTATCGGCGACCGGCGTCGTGGCCGGCACGGTCACGGTGGCCGCCGGATCGGTCGACACCAAGAACAAGAAGCGGGATGAACACCTGCGCTCAGCGGACTTCTTCGATGCCGCCAAGACCCCGGACATCACTTTCGCCGCGGAGCAGGTCACGCCGTCAGGCGAGGGCGTCACCGTGGCCGGAACCCTCACCGTCCGGGACCGCACCCGTCCGGTGTCCTTCGCCGCGCGGGTCTCCGGCTTCGACGGGGCGCAGGTGGAGCTGGACGGCGAGATCCAGGTCAACAGGTCGGACTTCGGCCTGACCTGGAACCAGCTGGGCATGACGTCGATGAACAACACGATCACCGTCCACGCCGTCTTCACCAAGCAGTAAGACGCGGCACCGTCGGCGTCACGAGCGCTGTCGCGAACGCGGCGCCACGCACCCGTTCGGGATGATCGAATTTTGGTTTGCCCGTTGAGGAGATGTCAGCGGGTGCGGCTGACGCGGCGTTCGTCCCAGACTGGCTCCAGCGCCTCGCGGACCACGCCGTCCGTACCAAAGATAAGGAAGCGGTCAAAGGTTCGTGCGAACCAGCGGTCGTGGGTGACCGCCAGGACCGTCCCCTCGTAGCTCTCAAGCCCGTCCTGAAGTGCCTCGGCCGACTCCAGGTCGAGGTTGTCCGTCGGCTCGTCGAGCAGCAGCGCGGTCGCGCCCTCCATCTCGAGCAGCAGGATCTGGAACCGCGCCTGCTGTCCGCCGGACAGCTTGCCGAACACCTGATCGCCCTGCCGGTCCAGCTCATACCTGCGGAGCACGCTCATCGCGGCACCACGGTCTTTCGCGTGGGCGTCCCAGAGGATCCCGGTGAGCGTCCGTCCTTCCAGGGCCGGGTGCGCGTGCGTCTGCGCGAAGAACCCCGGAACCACCCTCGCGCCAAGCTTCCAGCTCCCGGTGTGCGCCACCGGCTGGCCGGCAAGCAGCCGCAGGAAGTGCGACTTGCCTGACCCGTTAGAGCCGAGCACCGCGACCCGCTCGCCGTAGAAGACCTCCAGGTCGAACGGCCGCATGAGCCCGATGAGCTCAAGCCCCGAGCAGGTGAAGGCCCGGACGCCGGTGCGGCCGCCGCGCAGCCGCATCCTGATGTCCTGCTTGCGCGGCGGCTCAGGCGGCGGCCCGGCCTCCTCGAACTTCCGTAGCCGCGTCTGCGCGGCGGCGTAGCGGGAAGCCATCGCGTCGCTGTTGGCGGCGTACTGCCGCATGTCGAGCACCAGCTTTTTCAGCTGGGCGTGCTTCTCATCCCAACGGCGGCGCAGTTCCTCGAACCGCTCGAACCGCTGTTCCCGCGCCTCGTGGTAGCTCCCGAACCCCCCGCCGTGCACCCACACGTCGGAGCCGCCGGGGGCGGGCTCGACGCTGACGATCTTCGACGCCGCCCGCGCGAGCAGTTCCCTGTCATGCGAGACGAACAGCACCGTCTTTCCCGTACCAAGCAGGTGCTCTTCAAGCCAGCGCTTGCCCGGCACGTCCAGGTAGTTGTCCGGTTCGTCGAGCAGCAGCACCTCGTCGGGACCGCGCAGCAGCGCCTCAAGCACCAGCCGCTTCTGCTCGCCGCCGGACAGCGTCGCCACGCCCCGCCACTGGGCCTTCTCAAAGGGCACGCCGAGCGCGGACATCGTGCACATGTCCCAGACCGTCTCGGCGGCGTACCCGCCCGCGTCCGCCCAGTCGCTCAGCGCCTGCGCATACGCCAGCTGAGCGGCCTCGTCGTCGCGCTCCATGATCGCCAGTTCTGCCGCGTCCACGGCACGGGCCGCGTCGCGGATCACCGGCCGCGCCACGGACGCCAGCAGGTCCCTGACCGTCCGCTCGTCCCTGACGGACCCGACGAACTGCGGCATCACGCCGAGCCCGCCGCTGGTCGTGACCGTTCCCTCGTGCGGCTTCAGCTCTCCGGAGATGATCTTCAGCAGCGTGCTCTTGCCCGCCCCGTTCGGCCCGACGAGCGCGAGCACGTCACCCTGCCCGACCCGGAAACTCGCGTCGCTGAGCAGCATCCGCCCGTCGGGCAGGTAGTAGTCGACGTGCGCGACTTGCAGATGGCCCATGCCCGCCATCATGGTCGACAGGCGGGACCGCGGGCAAATGAGTTCCAGCCCGCAGTTGCTGCGGAGGCACGGCACAGCTCACGGCACCTAGACGGTACGACGCCGACCGCGATCCTACTTTGCCGTATTTGAAGGGATTATGGTGAGCGCGGGATAGGGTTGGCGATTGTGACTGCTGGCGAACGGGACCTCAAAGCCACCGAGTCGGACGGGCCCCTGCGGATCGACACGTCGGTAGCGCATTCGGCACGGATCTACGACTACATCCTCGGTGGCAAGGACAACTTCGAAGCCGACCGCAAGGCCGCCGAGGCGGCGCTGGCGAACAACCCGAGCATGGGCGTCGCGATGCGCGCGAACCGCGCCGTGATGCGCCGGATGACGGCTTACCTGGCGGGCGACCTCGGCATCCGGCAGTTCCTCGACATCGGCACCGGCCTGCCCACGAGTCCGAACATGCACGAGATCGCCCAGCGGATCGCGCCGGAGTCCCGCGTTGTCTACCTGGACAACGACCCGATCGTGCTCGCCCACGCCCGCGCGCTGCTCACCAGCAGCCGGGAAGGCGCCTGCACCTACCTCGACGCCGACGCGCGCGACACGGAGCGCCTTCTCACGGACCCGCGGCTGCGCGCCACGCTTGACCTGTCCAGGCCGGCCGCACTAATGCTCTTCGGCATCATGCACTTCATTCCCGATTCCGACGACCCGTACGGGATGATCTCCCGGCTGCTCGGCGCGCTGCCGTCCGGCAGTTACCTCGCCATCCAGCACCCCACCACGGACTTCTACCCGCCGGGCGTCGGCGGCCAGGGCGCTTACCGCAACGCCGGGATCGCGTTCCAGTACCGGACCAAGGACGAGTTCGCCCGCTTCCTCGACGGGCTTGAGCTCATCGAGCCGGGGATCACGCCCATGGCGGACTGGCGTCCCGAGATTGAGCCTGGCCCCCGGCTCAACCCCGCCCAAACGGGCGCGTACGCGGCCCTCGCCAGGAAGCCGTAGCCCGGGAACCCGCCCCAGCGCTGCTGCCGGGCACCGAGCGTCTCCGCGCGATGGTCGAGCGGCAAGCGACGACCATCCTTAACAGAATGTGTTTACCGTTTGGTAGCGCGTGGCCCCCGGTAATTCAAATTCCATGCGGTGATCGCCAGGAACCGGCCCAGATGTTGTGGCCGGGACCACGGTCGGCGTCTCGACTGGATGTCCTAACGGCGGCGGTAAGCGTCGGCGCGATGGGCCACCGACGTGATGTCGATGATGACACGGTCATCGTCGATCAGGTAGAGCACGCGGTACTCGCCTCTGCGGGCGGAGTACTGCGGTGCCAGCGGTTCAAGCAGTGGCTTGCCAACGCGGTAGGGGTTTTCAGCGAGTGGCCCGTGGATGAACTCCCAGCATGCCGTGGCTACCTTCTCCGGCATGGCCTGCAGCGCGCGGAGCGCGGCAGGGCGCAGGATAATCCGGTAGCTCACCGCTGGGCGTGCCGGCGAATCGCGATAAGCGCGTCCAGGGTGGCCATGCAGACCGCATCGGGCAGGCCGCGGGCGTGCATCTCAGCGACCACATCGACGTCGTCGCCGAGGTCGATGCCCTCGGCGCGGGCCGCGAGGATCGCCTCGGTCTCGGCGGCCGTGAAGTAGCGGCCCGCGTCCGCGTCGGCCCGTGATTCGGCGACGTCCCGCATGGCGGCGGCATCCGACAGGACGTCGAGCGTCTCCATGATTGACTCGAAGTCCTCATTGGCGATCATCCAGATCGCGGGCACGCCGTTGCGGGTGACCTGGATCCGCTGGTGCGTGGTGACTGCCTCATCGACGAGCGCCGAGAAGTTCTGCCTAGCCTCGGCAACCGGAACCATCGTCATGTACATAATTCTAGCGCACTCAGCGTCTTCCGGGTGCCCTGCCGTCAGGGCTGGCCAAAGCGGTTACCGCTGGGCGTCCCTTTTGATCTTGATTTGCGGCGCTAGGCCCCGCTACCCGCATGCGCCGAATGCGCTTTGGGTCTCGCTCTTATGAGCCCAAAAGCGCATTCGGCTCGCTCGTAGGCGCTGGCCCTTGACCTGGCGGGTCGCCGGCCAGGGTGGTGTTGGCGTTGATGATGGAGTCCATCAGGCCGGGGAACCGGCGGTCCAGGTCGTCCTTCCGCAGCCGGGTATAGCCCTTGGTGCCCTGAATCCGCTTGGTGAGGACGCCCGCCTCGCGCAGGATGCGCAGGTGATGGGAGTAGGTCGACTTGGTCATCGCGAGGCCGGCCTCCTGCATGACCTGCGTGCACCAGGACTCGCCGTTGCGCGCCACGTACCGCACGGCTGCCAGGCGGTGCGGGTCGGCGAGCGCGGCGAGGATGCGCGGCAGCAGGAAATCCGCCGCCGTGGGCTCGACCACATCGTCCATCACGCCTCCGACAATACGGCAACTTGCGCGAGGTTCGAAGCCTGTCGTACAGTTCGAGCTGCGTCAAACTTCGATCATCGTCGAACACCGGAGGCCGGATCGTGCAGGAGAGCACTGCGCCCCAGCGGGCGAGCGTGACGGTCCCGGCCGTCACTGCGCGCTCGGAGGTGCGCGCGGAGGCGACCGCGGGCCAGGAGGCCTACCCGCGGCGGTGGCTGATGCTCCCGGTCATCCTGATCGCGATGTTCATGGCCGGGTTCGACATCTGGGCGGTCAACGTCGCGGCCCCCTCGCTCCAGCGTGACCTGCACGTCAGCGACGCGGCGCTGCAACTCATCGTCGGCGGCTACGCGTTCATGTACGCGAGCGGCATGGTCACCGGGGGCAGGCTCGGGGACCTGTTCGGCTACAAGCGGCTGTTCCTGGTCGGCATCGTCACCTTCGCGCTCGCCTCGCTGGCGTGCGGGGTCGCCCCGTCCTCCGGCGCGCTCGTTGCCTTCAGGCTCGTGCAGGGGCTCACCGGTGCGGTGATGGTCCCGCAGGTGGTCGCCTTGATCACGGCCTCCTTCCCGGCGCGGGAGCGGAGCCGCGCCCTGGGCTGGTACGGCGCCACCATGGGGTTCGGCTTCGTGTCCGGGCAGATCCTCGGCGGCGGGCTGATCCAGGCCAACATCCTCGGCCTCGGCTGGCGGGCGATCTTCCTGGTGAACGTGCCGATCGGCGTCGTCGGGGTGATCGTGGCCAGCATCGTGGTCCCGCAGGCACGGGGGCAGCGCCGGCCGCGGCTTGACCCGCTGGGCGCGGTGGGCGTCTCGGGGAGCCTGGCACTGGCGCTAGTGCCGCTGACGCTGGGCAGCGACGAGGGCTGGCCGGTCTGGACGTGGGTATCGCTAGCCGCGGCGCTGCCCGTGCTCGCGGCCACCCTTGCCTGGGAGCGGCGGCTCACCCGCCGGGGCGGTGAGCCGCTGCTCGACCTGGCGCTCTTCCGTGACCGGGCGTTCTCCGCGGGCCTGGTGCTGAACTTCGTCGCGATCTTCTTCTTCGGCAGCTTCATGTTCGTGCTGACCCTGCTGCTCCAGTCCGGCCTTGGGCTGTCCCCGCTGCACGCCGGGATCGTGAACCTGCCGCTCGCCCTGACGTTCATCGCGATGACGCTCCTCGGTCCGAAGCTGGCCGCGCGCCTGGGGCCGCGCTCGATCACGGTGGGCGCTGGCTTCGCCACGCTCGGCACCATCGCGCTTGCGCTCATCGCCATGCATGCCGGCGGTCATCTCACCGGATGGGGCACCGCGCCGGCCACGGCGCTGATCGGGATCGGCCAGGGCCTGATGGTGCCGTCGCTCATGAGCGCGGTGCTCACCCATGTCCGACCGGAACGCGCGGGGGCGGCGGCCGGCGTCCTCACCACCACGCAGCAGTTCGCGGTCGCCAGTGGCGTCGCGGTGCTCGGGGCCGTCTTCTACGAGGTGATCGGCGGCGCGCCCTCGCGGGCCAGCTTTGTCTCGGGCCTGGTGGTAATCGCGTGGGTAGACGCGGCGCTCCTCGTGATCGCCGCGGCGCTGACGTTCCTGCTCCCGCGACGCGCGGCCTAGCCGGCACCGTCGGCTACGCGCCAGAACGCTACCGGGCCCGCCGAACACCGGGTGGGCATGGCCGTCCCTGGCAACCAGGTGCCCGTCTATGGTTTCGGGCTGCCTCCCCGTCTACATTGTGAGGTTGGTGAATGCAATGGTCATGGTGCGCTGGCCGTAAGTTGTTCTGTGACGGGGGAGTGACATGTTCGCGGCGGAAGAAGCGGGAGGAATAGAAAAACCCCAGGTCATGGCCATCTCCGTTCGGGGCCTAAGGCGCAACGCTCTCGGGTTCGTCCAGTCCACCGCAATCGGGGTTGCGTCTACTGGTCCGGCCTACAGCATCGCAGCGACGCTTGGTTTCGTCGTGGCCCTCGCCGGCCCGGAGACCCTGCTGCTGGTACCCCTGGCCTTTGTCCCGATGTTCTTCTCCGCCTGGGCGAACAAGGAAATGAATCGCGCGGATCCAGACTGCGGCACGAGCTTTACCTGGGCAGCGCGAACACTCGGCCCGCGAATCGGATGGTTCGCAGGCGGCTGGAGCGAGATCGTAGCCGGGTTGTTGGTCATGTGCAGCCAGTCACAGATCGCCGGCCAGTACCTTTTCCTATTCCTTGGCCTCTCGTCCATCGGGAATAACCCCGCCAGCGTATGGGTGCTTCTCGCGGGTATCGGCTGGATCGCGGTACTCGCCTACCTGTGCTTCCGCGGCATCGAGGTGTCTGCGCGGACGCAGGTCGTGCTGCTCTGCATCGAATTGGTGATGCTGCTAGTGCTATCGGTCTGGGCACTGGTCCGCGTCATCGACGGCAGCGCGCCACTCGGGCATGCCACGCCGTCATGGTCCTGGCTGGACCCGGCGCATTTCGCGAACCCCAGCACGTTCATGGCAGGGATGCTGCTGATGGTCTTCATCTACTGGGGCTGGGACACCGCTGTCTCCACCAACGAAGAGACCAAGGAGCCGGACCGCATTCCGGGCATCGCCAGCGTGGTCTCCACCCTGCTGCTGTTCGCTACGTATTTCTTGGTGTTCTTGTCGATGGAGTCCTTTGCTGGATTCGGAAGTACGGGCATCGGTCTTAATAACCCTGGTCACCAGGGCGATGTCCTCTCTGTGATAGGCACGTCAGTATTCGGTCGTTCAATGCTCGGCGTCGTACTTAGTCGGCTGCTGCTCCTGATGGTGCTCAGCTCAAGCATTTCCACCACTCAGACCACAATCTTGCCGAATGCGCGGACGGCACTATCGATGGCCTTTCATAAGGCCTTGCCGGACATATTCGGGAAAGTTCATCCGCGTTACCTGACCCCGTCGTTTGCCACGATTGTGTTCGCGACAGCGTCCACGATCATGTACATTGTATTGAACTTTGTTTCCGGCGGCAAAGTAATCGCTGACTCAGTGACGGCGGCGACGTTTTTCGCCGTCGTCTACCTGGGGATCACTGGCTTCGCATGCGTTTGGTTCTATCGCCGGACTCTGCTGCAGAGTGCGCAGAACTTCTGGCTGCGCGGGGTACTGCCGGGACTGTCGGGTGTCATGCTGTTTGGAATACTCGGGTGGAGCATTCATTATTACAGCGATCCAGGGCAGTCATATACAACCTGGCTGATTCCATTTTACCCGCACTGGCGGGTCGGCGGCGTCCTGTCGATTGTTATTCTGGCCGTGGTGATTGGCCTGGCGTCTATGGTTATCATGAATCTTCTTCGTCCGAAATACTTTCATGGCGACACTCTGCGCGAAGGGGTTTCCATCACTGACGATCACCGGGTGCTGCGGGTATCTGCTGACTAGAGGTGAGAGGATCACCCCGTCAGCCGGCGGCGTGGCGGGCGGGTAAACAGGTTGGCGATGATGACCTCGTACCTAACATGGCGGGGTGACAGGAAGCCCCGACTTCGCGACCAAGCCCACGCTCACCGGCGACAAGGTCATCCTGCGCAAGTTCCGCGAAGGCGACCTGGCCGCGATGAGCGAGGCCCTGCTCGATCCCGAGGCCCGCATCCTCACCGGCAGCGTCCACGACGCGGGGCAGGCCGGCGCGCCGCTGACGCAGGACGAAGCGAAGGCCGCGCGGGACTGGCTCCTGACCCGCAACGACCAGCCCGACCGCCTCGACCTGGCGGTCGTGGACAAGGAGTCGGGCGCCTGCGTCGGCGAGGCGGTCCTCAACCAGTGGGATCCCGGCAACGCGAGCTGCAACTTCCGCATCTTCATCGGCCCGAAGGGCCGCGACCGGGGCCTCGGCACCGAGGCGACCCGGCTGATCGTCGGGTACGGCTTCGAGCGCTTGCGCCTGCACCGGATCTCGCTGGAGGTCTACGCGTTCAACCCGCGCGCCCGCCGCGCCTACGAGAAGGTCGGCTTTCGCGCCGAGGGCGTGCTGCGCGAGTCCCTCCGCTACAGCGGCGAGTGGATCGACGCCACGGTCATGTCCATCCTGGCCCCCGAATGGTTCGCCCACCGGGGCCACTGCCAGCCAGGCTGACCACGCAAGGCGCCGGATTGTTGTGGCAACAGGTCGCCTCTAAAAGATAACAGCAAGAAATTATTCCGAACGGATTCTTGCTCCGCTTCTCGGGCCCACTGCGCCGTTAACGGTGGGTGGCGGGAATACCGGATCGCCCCCAAGTGCTGCTACTCTTGTTAGTGACCAGTCCGGTACGTATCGCGTGCCGGGCGTGCAAGCGGAGGACCACCTCCCACCTGGCTGATCTACAGATCGGCGGGTCTGGTGCGGCCCGTTCGCCAGCCTAGCTGGCGGAAGGCGCCGCCGATGTGGTAGCCCCGCGGCGCACGCGCCTGACGGGGCTTTTCCTGTTTGGAGCAGGTCACGACAGGCCACTGTCTTAGGCGGGCGAACTGCCGCGACAGCGCACAAGCCGTCGTCGGAGAGGCCGGCGACGGCAGAACAGATGAACCTGTGGAGGTCACATCATCGTCGAAACGCGCATCAACGAGCGCATCCGTACTCCCGAGGTCCGGCTAGTTGGCGCCAAGGGCGAGCAGGTCGGGATCGTCTCCATCACCGAGGCGCTCAGGCTCGCGCAGGAGGCCGACCTTGATCTTGTCGAGGTTGCCCCGACCGCACGTCCCCCGGTCTGTAAGCTCATGGACTACGGCAAGTTCAAGTACGAGGCCGCGCTCAAGGCCAGGGAATCGCGCAAGAACCAGACGCAGACGATCGTCAAAGAGATCAAGCTCCGCCCGAAGATCGACCCGCACGACTACGGCACCAAGAAGGGCCACGTCGAGCGGTTCCTCAAGGCGGGGGACAAGGTCAAGGTGACGATCATGTTCCGCGGTCGCGAGCAGTCCCGCCCCGAGCTCGGTTTCCGGCTGCTGCAGAAGCTGGCGGACGACGTCACCGAGCTCGGTTTCGTCGAGGCGCAGCCCAAGCAGGACGGCCGGAACATGATCATGGTGATCGGCCCGCACCGGCGTGCGCCCGAGCGCAAGGTCGAGGCTAAGCCCGCGCCGGCACCCGAGCAGTCGCGCCCCGTGCCGAGCCCGCGCAGTGAGGCCCCGGCCCAGGCCGACGCAGCCGAGACCCCGGTCGAGACCCCGGTTGAGACTCCGGCCGAGACCGCAGCCCCGGCGCCGACCGACGCGTAGAGGTTTACCCCGGTAACGGGGAGAGGGCGAGGCGGCCCCGCACGGTGGTGCGGGGCGGCCCCGCGAGGAATTGCTGTCCCGGTTTCGGTAGACAACCGATCCGTGCCAGGGCCACGGGGGGTGCTCCCCCCGGGAGATAAAGGAGACGACGGCGACCATGCCGAAGATGAAGACGCACAGCGGCGCCGCCAAGCGGTTCAAGATCACCGGCACCGGCAAGATCATGCGGTTGCGTGCCAACCGGCAGCACCTGTTCGAGCACAAGTCCTCCCGTGTCACGCGCCGGCTCGCTGGCGAGGTCCAGATGGCCAAGGCGGACGTCCGCGAGATCAAGCGACTGCTCGGCAAGTAGCAACGGCCAGCTGAGCCGAGTCCAGTAACCGCAGCCCAGAGGGAGATTGAACGATGGCACGCGTCAAGCGTTCGCTTAACGCTAAGAAGAAGCGCAGGGTTGTCCTCGAGCGGGCGAAGGGCTACCGGGGCCAGCGGTCCCGGCTCTACCGCAAGGCCAAGGAGCAGGTCCTCCACTCGATGACCTACGCCTACCGCGACCGCAAGGACCGCAAGGGCAACTTCCGCCGGCTCTGGATCCAGCGCATCAACGCCGCAGCGCGGGCGAACGGGCTGACCTACAACCGTTTCGTGCAGGGCCTGAAGGCGGCAGGCGTCGAGGTCGACCGGCGTGTTCTCGCCGACCTCGCCGTGACCGACGCGGCGGCCTTCGGCGCCCTAGTCGAGGTGGCGCGCCAGGCGCTCCCCGAGACCGTCGGCGTGGCGGCCTAACCCGCCTAGGCGCACATCTCGCAAGGTGACCGAGGCGCCTCCCGCGAGCCAAAGCGCGCGCCCCTGTCCTGGACCGAGGAGCGGTGAAGTGAGGAACGAGCTTCACCGTGACGAGGGAAGGACAGGGGTCCCGAGCGCGCGGAGGCCAGCGGGACCAGCAGAGTGAGCGCGGGAAATACTGTCACATTCACCTGGCGAATGAAGGCTAACCCCATGTACGCAAGCGCCAGCATGACGCGGCTGAAGGCTGCCCGCCGGCTGACCAAACGAGCGCTGCGCCAGCGTGAGCGGGCCTTTCTCGCGGAAGGCCCGCAGGCCGTTTCCGAGGCATTGGCGACCGGCGCGGGCGTCAGCGGCCTTTTCGTCACCGCGCCAGCGCAAGCACGGCACGCCGACGTGGTGGCGAAGGCGGAAGACGCCGGCGTCGACGTCCAACTGGTCAGCGGCGAGGTGATGAGCGAGCTCGCCCAGACGGTCACCCCGCAGGGCCTGCTCGCGGTCTGCGACTTCGTGGATGTCCCACTCGACCAGGTAACGGACGCCAGGCCGACCCTGGTCGCCCTGCTCGCGAACGTCCGGGATCCGGGCAACGCGGGCACCGTGCTGCGCGCCGCCGACGCGGCGGGCGCGGACGCGGTGATCTTCGCCGACGCCTCGGTGGACATCTACAACGGCAAGTGCGTCAGGGCAAGCGCGGGCAGCCTGTTCCACCTGCCGGTCGTGGCCGGCGTGCGGCTGCCGGGGACTGTCGCCGCGCTCAAGGGCGCGGGCCTGCAGGTCCTCGCCGCCGACGGCCGGGGGAGCGCAACGCTCGACGACCCGCGGACCAGGGCGGCGCTGAGCTCACCGACCGCGTGGCTGTTTGGCAACGAGGCGTGGGGCCTTCCCGACGACCTCCTGGCGCTCGCCGACGAGTCGGTCGCGGTGCCGATCTACGGCCGCGCGGAATCGCTCAACCTCGCCACCGCGGCAGCCGTGTGCCTGTATGCCTCCGCGCAGAGGCTGTTCGCCCCCGAAGGCACGACCCCCCGTACCCCGTCGGCCATTCGGCCCCGGTAGGACGCCCCCCCGTACCCCCAAGAGCATCATGACCCCTCTGGGCGTCATGTTCATATCCGCGAAGCATTATGATTACATCGCGTTGTGCGCCTAATGACAGGCGAAAAATCCCTCGCATAGGGTGTTTGTGCTATGACGTAGCGAAATCCCCGTACGCGGGTACTGTCCTGAGGAGGGGTAAACGCGCTAGAGTCTGATCACATTCCGTCACCCGCATCGCGGATCGAGCCAGCAATGGCCGACCCGATGCGCCCCCTGCTGGACGGAGGCGCAAGCGCCGTGGAGGACAACAGACCGGGCCGGAAGGCACCCGGCGGGACCAAGCATGCCAGTGGCATACGGTCTGCCGTGCCGTCCGCACCGGCTGCGCCGTCCGGGAGCTCCGCTCTCCTGACGGCGAAGTCTCTGACTGACGCCCAGTCACTGATGGCCGACGAGCTGCCTGACGGGCTGGTGGTCGCGGACGACGCCGGCCGCGTGGTTGTCTACAACCGGGCCGCTGTCCGGCTCACCGGCATCGCGGCCGAGGAGGCCATCGGCAAGTACGTCTACGACGTGCTCCCGTTCAGGGACGATGACGGCTGCGACTGGTGGATGTTCGTCGACCCCTACAACGGCCTTGCCACCCGGACCAGGCACCCGGAGCGCAGCCTGATCCTCGGCGAGGGCGTCGAGCTGCTCGTCTCGGTGGGCTACGTCCGCGACGGCCGCTCCGGTCCCGTCCGCCGCCTAGTGATCACCCTGCGCGGCGCCCAGCAGCGGGCCAGGCTCGAACGCAGCCGCGCCGAACTCGTCTCCACGGTCGCGCACGAGCTGCGCGCCCCGCTGACGTCGGTGAAGGGGTTCACCGCGACGCTCCTCGCCAAGTGGTCCCGGTTCAGCGACGACCAGAAGCGGGTCATGCTCGAAACGGTCAACGCCGACGCCGACCGGGTGACCCGGCTGATCACCGAGCTCCTCGACGTGTCCCGCATCGAGTCGGGCCGGATGGAGGTGCGGCGGCAGCTCGTTGACGTCCCCGAGCGGGCGCGCAAGATCATCGCCGGCCGGGTCGCCTCCGGCGAGCCGGAAGACAGGTTCCGCCTGGAGGCCGCGTTCGACCTCCCGGAGACCTGGCTGGACGCCGACAAGATCGACCAGATCCTCGGCAACCTCGTCGAGAACGCTGTCAGGCACGGGGCTGGTATCGTGACAGTCGTGGTGCAGCGCGCGCAGGTGAGCGGCGGCGATCAGCAGGAAGCGATCGCCGTGTCCGTGCGCGACCAGGGCGAGGGTATCCCGCCAGAGATGTCGCTCCGGGTGTTCCGCCAGTTCTGGCGCGGCAAGCGGCGCGGCGGCACGGGCCTTGGCCTTTATATCGTCAAGGGCCTCGTCGAGGCGATGAACGGCGAGATCGCCGTGGCCTGCGCGCCGGGCGGCGGCGCCGAGTTCCGATTTACTCTGCCCGCGGGCACGCCCATCGCGTAACGGCGAACGCCGTAACGACAAGGTGCTTGCCCGGGGGCGAACCCCGGACGAATACTCTAATTTTGCCCTCTGCCGGTAAGTAACTTCCCTGGTGGGATGCAAAATTAGAGCATTCGGACCATCGCTGTCGCGGCCGCGCGGGCCTGATCGTAAAACCCGCGGTCTTAACAGGCGCGCTCCGCCGTGACAGGACTGGTCGATAACCCTCTCGGGAGATGACCCGTGCGGCTTGGCTAAAGCCGCGGATGATTCCCGTATTCGCCATCAGGGCCGGGCAAGGCTTCGGCTGGCCACCCGGTAGGGTTCAGTGTGCTGGCTCCCAGTCACCCCGCGTCCGTTCGGGAGATGCTGGTTTGATCTTGACCACCGGCGCCGCTCCGGACCTTCCCGCCCCTGCGGCGGGCCACATTGCAGTCAGCCAGCCAGTCAGTCAGCCAGCTGATGACCGAGGAAGCGAAAGATGTCCGCACCAAATAAGAACTACGACCCGGTCGAGGTGACCGCCTTGACGGCCGAAGAGGTCGAGCGCGCCACGACGGCCGCGCTAACCGCGATATCCAGCGCGAGCACCCTGGACGAGCTCAGGGAAGCCAGGATCGCGCACGCCGGGGACAAGGCGCCGCTCTCCCTGGCCCGCGCCGAGATCGGCGCGCTGCCGCCGCAGGCCCGCGCCGACGCGGGCCGCCGGGTCGGCGCCGCGGTCGCGCGCGTCAGGGACGCCTACACGGCCCGCCAGGAGCAGCTTGAGCGCGAGCGCGACGAGCAGGTGCTGATCACCGAGCGCGTCGACGTCACCCTGCCCTACGACCGCGCGCCGCAGGGCGCCCGCCACCCGGTCAGCATGCTCGCCGACAAGCTCTCCGACGTGTTCGTCGCGATGGGCTACGAGGTCGCCGAGGGGCCAGAGGTCGAGGCCGAGTGGTACAACTTCGACGCGCTCAACTTCCTGCCTGACCACCCGGCCCGGGAGATGCAGGACACGCTGTTCGTCGCGCCGCCGGACGACGCGCCGCCCGGCACCAGGTCCGGCCTGGTGCTGCGCACTCACACCTCGCCCGTGCAGATCAGGAGCCTGCTCACCAGGCCGCTGCCGCTCTACGTGGTGAGCCCGGGCAAGGTCTACAGGAACGAGGCGCTTGACGCCACCCACCTGCCGGTCTTCTACCAGATCGAGTGCCTGGCGGTGGACGAGGGCCTGACCATGGCCGACCTGCGCGGCGCGATCCAGGCGTTCGTCGACGCGCTGTTCGGCACCGGCCTGCGGACCCGGCTGCGGCCGGACTACTTCCCGTTCACCGAGCCGTCCGCTGACGTGTCCATGGAGTGCCACGTCTGCCGCGGCGAGTCCACCAAGCCGGGCGCCGACCCCTGCCGCGTCTGCCGGAGCCAGGGCTGGATCGAGATCGCCGGCTGCGGCATGGTCAACCCGCGCGTCCTGGTGGCCTGCGGTATCGACCCGGACCGCTACAGCGGGTTCGCCTTCGGCCTTGGCATTGAGCGGGCGCTGATGCTCGCGCACGGCATCAACGAGATCCGTGACACCTACGACGGGGACGTGCGGTTCAGCAGGGCGTTCGGGATGGAGATCTGAACAAGCGATGCGTGTACCAATTTCCTGGCTGCGGGAGTACGCCCCCATCCCCGAGCCGTATGACGCCCTCGAGGTCGGCCGCCGCCTGACGCAGGCCGGCCTTGAGGTTGAGACCGTTGAGCAGGTCGGCCACGACGTGCACGGCGTGATCACCGCCCAGGTGATCACGATCGAGGAGCTGACCGGGTTCAAGAAGCCGATCCGTTACTGCCGGGTCGCGGTGACCGACGCCGAGCTGGCCGCGGACCCGGAGACGCTTACCGGCGTCATCTGCGGGGCGGTCAACTTCAAGGAAGGCGACCGGGTCGCGTTCGCCACGGTCGGCGCCGTCCTGCCCGGCGGGTTCGAGATCACCGCGGCGAAGAAGTACGGCCGGATCTCCCAGGGCATGATCTGCGCCGTCGACGAGCTAGGCATCGGCGAGGATCACACCGGCATCCTGATCCTGCCGCCGGACACCCCGCTTGGCGTCGATTTCACGGCATACGCCAATTTGCGCGATGACGTGCTTGAGATCACCGTCACCCCCGACCGCGGCTATGCCGTGTCCATCAGGGGCGTGGCGCGCGAGCTAGCCAGCGCCTACCAGGTCCCGTACACCGACCCGGCGCTGACAATCGCGGGTGGTGCGGGCGACCCCGGCATCGAGGACGCGACGGCAGACCCGGGCGCGGTGCAGCCAAGCACGGGGCCGTGGCCTGCCGCGATCGCCGACCCGACCGCCTGCGACAGGTTCGTCCTCCGCGAGGTCCGCGGCTTCGACCCGAAGGCCGCGACGCCGCTGTGGATGCAGGTCCGGCTCGCCCGCTCCGGCATGCGCAGCGTCTCCCTGGCGGTCGACGTGACCAACTACCTCATGCTCGAGCTCGGCCAGCCGCTGCACGCCTTCGACCGCGCCAAGCTGCGCGGGCCGATCGTCGTCAGGCGCGCGCGGCCCGGCGAGACGCTGATCACGCTCGACCACGTGACGCGCTCGCTGAACGAGTCCGACATCCTCATCACCGACGACCGCGGCCCGATCTCAATGGCGGGCACGATGGGCGGCCTGGCGACCGAGATCGACGACGACTCCACCGACATCGTCATCGAGGGCGCGCACTTCAGCGACACCGGGACCGCGAAGATGTCCCGCCGTCACCGCCTGCACTCCGAGGCGTCCTACCGCTTCGAGCGCGGCACCGACCGGGAGCTCCCGCTGCCCGCCACCGCCCGCGCCGCCGCCCTGCTCGCCAGCCTCGGCGGCGCGACGATCGTGCCCGGCGCCACGCACGCGCAGGTGCCGGTCACGCCGGTGACGATCCAGCTAGCGGCGGACTACCCGGACCGCGTCGCCGGCATCGTCTACGGCATGGACACCGTCGTCTCCCGCCTCGAGGAGGTGGGCTGCGAGGTACGCTCCATCCCGGCGGCCCACCCCCCGACGATCGCGCCCTGGCGCGCCGGGACGCCCGGGCACGCAACGGGTCAGGAGCCCGGCTACGAGCCCGGCAAGCACGACCACCAGCACATGACCCTGCTTGTCACGCCGCCGTCCTGGCGTCCCGACCTCACCGACGCGGCCGACCTGGCCGAGGAGGTCATCCGCCTCGAAGGCTACGGCAACGTCCCGGTCAGGCAGCCCCGTGCCACGGCCGGCCAGGGCCTGACCGAGCGGCAGAGGTCGCTGCGGGCGGTCGCCCGCACGCTGGGCGCCGCAGGCTTCGTCGAGGTGCACTCCGACCCGTTCGCCCAGGCGACGGAGGCGGACAGCCTCATGCTCGCTGAGGAAGACCCCCGCCGCCCCGCGGTCAAGGTCGTGAACCCGCTGAGCGAGGACCAGCCGCAGCTCCGCACGACCCTCCTGCCCGGCCTGTTCCGCACCCTGGTGCGGAACATCGGCCGGGGCTTCCCGGACACCGCCCTGTTCGAGACCGGCCTGGTGTTCCTGCCGCGCCCAGGCGCATCGTGGGTCGCCCCGATCCTCGCTACCGACCGGGGACCGACCGAGGCGGAGCTCGCGACCCTCCAGGCCGCGCTGCCCGACCAGCCGCCGAGGGTGGCCGGGGTCCTCGCTGGCAGCCGCGAGCTGCCCGGCTGGTGGGGACCTGGACGCCCCGAGACCTGGGCCGACGCGATCGAGGCGGCGCGCTCGGTCGGCGCCGTGGACCACCTGTCCTTCGAGGTGCGGGCGGCCGCCGAGGCCCCCTGGCACCCCGGCCGGTGCGCCGCCCTGTACGTGCGGGCGGCGGCCAGTGCTAGCCAGAACAGTGTCGGGCAGGACAGTGCCAGCCAGGACGGTGTCGGCCAGCACAGTGTCGGCCAGAACAGTGTTAGCCCGCACGTGGACGGCCAGGCGCACGCGTGGCTGGCCGGCTACGCGGGCGAACTGCACCCGCGGGTGATCGCCGCGTACGGGCTGCCGCCCCGGACGAGCGCGTTCGAGCTCGACCTCGGGGTCCTCGCAGCCGCTGCCGCGGCGGCCGACCCGGTGCGCGGCCCGGCGCTGCCCACGTACCCTCTCGCCACGCAGGACGTGGCGCTCGTCGTGCCGGACGAGGTGCCGGCCGCCGACGTGGTGGCCGCGCTCAGGGCGGGCGCGGGCGAGCTCCTGGAGGACGTGCGGCTGTTCGATGTCTACACCGGCACCCAGCTCGGCGCGGGCCGCAAGTCCCTCGCCTACACACTGCGGCTGCGCGCGCCCGACCGGACCCTCACCGCCGCCGAGGCGACGGCCGCCCGCGACGCCGCAGTGGCCGAGGCCGCCCGACGCACGGGCGCGGTCCTGCGCAGTTGATTTTGCGGGGGCTGTCTCCCCGCGGGGGACGACCCCCCGGGCGGCCCGCGACGCGAGACAGGGATAGTGGATCGCTGTGCATGCGATAGCGCTTACAGCGATCCACTATCTTCGTGCCCGCCCTGGGAAGCCGTGCCGACGTCCGGCGGGGCGGGGGAAATGTCTCTTTCGCCCAGTGCCGGGGCCGGAGGTCAGCCAGGAGGGCTGCCCATTCAACGACTGTAAGTGCGCCCGCACGATTGAGGCTCTTCCCGCCCGGCGCTGGGGCCCCGAGTGCAGAGCCCAGCCTTGCGCTGTGGTCCCCGACCCACTCCTAGCGCCTCCCCTGGCGTCACTCTTGGCGACGCGGGGCGTCGGCGCGCGGCCGGGCGAGCGGCGGCGCCGCAGCGCCTATGGACTTATGTCAGAAATTTACGATTCACGGCAGTAGGCAGGCGGTCCAAAGACCCGGACCGCCTGCGCTGTGCTGCCTGCTGGATCACCTGTGGTTGCTGCGGGAAGGCACCGTACAACCTGCGGTGCCTAGGGCCAGCCAGTCGTTCCATGCCGTCCTCCTTTCGGCAGGACGGGACTTTTTGCGACCTTCTATCACATTCATCAACATATAACGCCACTGGACAACATTTTTGGGACTGCGGCCAGTGTCGTGGGGCGTGCCCGCAGTCACGGCGCCCGGGAGCGGGAATAGAGAAAGGTAACATTTCGGTTACAGATTGCGAAGGTCGTGGTCCATCAGGGTGACTGCAAACGCTTGCAGCGCAGGCGTTTCATCCCTTACACCCGTGATTGCGGCAAGAGTGCGCTGTCGGTCGGTAGCCGTGTTTTGACTGTACGCACGTGAAATCTGTGACAATGTGGGGTTAGCATCGCACGTTGCGCTATCCGGCATGGTCAGCATGGATAGCGGTGGGAAGCGCCGTGCAAGCCAGGGAGGGTCAGATGGATCACGGGCGTCGCGCCGTGTCTAGGCACGGAATGCCTCGCGTCCGAGAGTGGGCCGTCTGGTCGCTGCCCCGCCCGCTGCTCGCGCTGTGGTCCATCGTGACGTGCGGATACCTGGCATGGATCGCCGCCCGCGCGGCGGACTTCCGCTTCCGGCTCTCGGACATGATCCTGTTCGCCGCGCTGGTCGCCTGCGGTGCCTTCTCGGTCGAGATGGCCCGCAGGAGCAGGGCCAGCGAGCCGGCCGGCGTGGTGAAGGACGTGTACGCGGTCTGGGAGCTCCCGATCGTGTTCCTGCTGCCGGGCCTGTACGCGCTGATCGTCCCGGCCATCAGGCTCACGCTGACCCAGTGGCGGGTCAGGCGGGCGCCCGTCTACAAGCGGGTCTACACCGTGGCGGCGATCGGCATCGCCTACGGCTGCGCGCGCCTGGTCTACATGAGCGCGGTGCCTGCCGGGTACGACCCGAGGACCTATCTGATAAGACACACCGCCCTGTGGCTGCTGGCCGCGGGGGCGGCCGCGGTCACCATGTGGGCGGTCAACCAGGGGCTGATCCTGGCCGCCTTCAAGCTGGAGAACCCGTCGGCCAGCGTCAGGGACCAGCTGTTCTCCAAGGAGACGCTGCACAACGACGCGACCGAGCTCTGCGCCGCCCTGCTCGTCGCCGTCGGCATGACGATCAGCGAATTCACGCTGATCATCGCGCTTCCGCTCACGACGCTCCTGCAGCGGTCCTTCCGGCACGCGCAACTGCTCAACGAGGCGCGGGCCGACTCGAAGACGGGCCTGCTCAACGCGGCGACCTGGGAGCGCGAGGCGGCCGCGGAAGTCGCCCGTGCCGTCCGCACCTTCTCGCCCCTCGCCGTGGCCCTGCTCGACCTGGACCGGTTCAAGCAGATCAACGACACCTACGGCCACCTCGTGGGCGACGAGGTGCTCCGCAAGATCGCGGGCGCGATGACCAGCGTGCTGCGGGAGTACGACCTGGCCGGCCGGTTCGGCGGTGAGGAGTTCGTGATGCTGCTGCCGCAGACCCGCGCCCCTGACGCGTTCCGCATTGCCGAGCGCGTCCGCGCGCACATCGCGCGGCTGCCGATCGTCACGCCAGTCGGCGAGCCGGTCACGGTCACGGTCTCGATCGGGGTGGCGGCCCTGGACGCCGGGTCAAGCAGGGAGCTGACGGAGCTGCTGGCCGCGGCGGACGCCGCGCTGTACCGGGCGAAGGCGTCGGGCAGGGACCAGGTGCAGATGATCAGCACCAGCCGGGGACTGAGCGCGGTCCGGCCAGGCGATGACCCAGGGGCGGGCGCCGCCGGGTTCTGGCAGGGCGTCCAGCGCCAGGCCGCCGCCCCCGTGCTTCAGCTGCCCGTAGACGCGGAGGCGGGCGACGACGCGGACGACAGCACCGCGAGCACCTCGGCGTTCGCGGTGTGACACTCCGACGCGTCCCTGGTCCGCAGCACCTGCGGCGTCGGGTACGACTCGCAGGTCCACCCGTCTACCGCTACCGGCGCTCTGCCGCCGTTGCCCCTGAGCACGTCGGCCGCGTACCCCTGTTCGACGCGGAGCGCGGCAGCGCAGTTCACGGGCCCCTCGGCCACGTCGATCGTGACCGGCACGTTCACCCCGGTCCGTGTATTCCCGCACGACGTGCCAACAGCCCCGGCAGAGGCAGCGGACGGGGCAGCGGACGAGCATCCAGTGACCCCGAGCGCGGCAGCCCCGATGAGAAGCGCGGCAGCCCCGATAGGGATAGGGACCGTGGCCAGCCAGCGCCTCGGCGTCCCGCGCGGAGGCCTCTCGCCCGCCGTCAAGTGCCGCACCTCGCTCCATCTCGCCAGCGTCGTATCCCACCCTAGTGCGGGGGGCCACCCACCCCCGTCCAAGCTGCCTGGATGTGCCCTCGCTGTCGCCATAGCGACACCAACGGCACATCCAAGCAGGTGAATCGGCTGCGACGTGAAACACGCCGCCGTTCGGCACGATGGTTATCGTCTTGCATATTCATGCAATGAGATGCATACTCTCTCAGGGAGAAGGAGGCACCAACATGGGCATACGGGTCGCTGTCGCGGGCGCCAGCGGCTACGCGGGCGGGGAGCTCCTCCGCCTGCTCGCCGGGCATCCCGACCTGGAGATCGCGGCGGTGTCTGCGGGCAGCAGCGCGGGCAAGCCAATCACCTCGATCCACCCGAACCTCACCGGTCACCCGGCTTTCGACGGCAAGGACTTCGATACGACCACGGCGGAGACGCTCGGCGACGCCGAGCTGATCTTCATGGCCCTCCCGCACGGCGAGTCGGCCGCCCTGGCGGCACAGCTTCCCGGCGCGCGGATCGTCGACCTGTCCGCTGACTTCCGCCTAGGAGACGAAGAAGCCTGGCACCAGTTCTACGGCGACGTCGCCTACGCCGGCCGGTGGACTTACGGCCTGCCAGAGCTGCCCAGTGCGCCGGGGGAGATGAGTACGCGGGAGAAGATCAAGGCCGCGAGGGCGGTCGCCGCCCCTGGCTGCTACGCCACGACGTCGATCCTCGCCCTGGCGCCGCTCCTGGCCGCCGGCCTGGTCGAGCCGGACGACATCGTGATCGTCGCCGCCTCGGGCACCTCGGGTGCCGGCCGCTCGCTCCGCTACGACCTACTCGCCAGCGAGGTCATGGGCAGCATGTCGGCCTACAAGGTGGGCGGCACCCACCGCCACACCCCGGAGATCGAGCAGGCCCTGTCCAAGGTGTGGCGCGCGAGCATTGGTGGGCCGGAGGCCTCCCCAGCGGGGGGTCACCGGGGGCAAACAGCTGTGACGCTCTCGTTCACCCCGACGCTGGCCCCGATGCCGCGCGGCATCCTCGCCACGAGCACGGCAAGGCTCACCCAAGCCGCGGCCGGAGCCGGAGACCCGACCGCCGTCCTGCGGGCCGCGTTCGCCGCCGCCTACGGCGGCGGCCCGTTCGTGCACCTGCTCCCCGAGGGCCAGTGGCCGGTCACCGCCGCGGTGTACGGCTCCAACGGGGCGCACGTCCAGGTCGCCGCGGATCGCCACGCTGGCCGCGCCGTCGTGATCTCCGCCACCGACAACCTCGGCAAGGGCGCGGCCGGCCAGGCCGTGCAGATCGCCAACCTCATGCTTGGCCTACCTGAGACGGCAGGCCTGACCACCCACGGAGTAACACCTTGAGCGTGACAGCACCGCTAGGCTTCCGGGCCGCCGGCGTGGTCGCCGGCCTGAAGCAGTCCGGCGACCGGGACGTCGCCGTCGTCATCAACGACGGCCCGTCCCGCGCCGCCGCCGCCGTCTTCACAAGCAACCGGGTGCACGCCGCCCCGGTCAAGTGGTCCCGCCAGGTCGTCAGCGGCGGCCGGGTCAGGGCGGTCGTGCTCAACTCGGGCGGCGCCAACGCCTGCACCGGCCCTGCGGGCTTCCAGGACACGCACGCCACGGCCGAGCGCCTCGCCGCGGCCCTGGACGACTCCGCGGGGGAGATCGCGGTCTGCTCGACCGGCCTGATCGGCGAGCGGCTGCCCATGGACATGCTGCTGCCGGCCGTAGACGCCGCCGTCGCCGAGTCCGACCGGAGCGGCGGGGTGCACGCCGCTGACGCGATCCGCACCACCGACACGGTCGTCAAGATCGCCTTTCGCCGAAGCGCTAGCCAGGGGGGACGGCCTCCCCAGACTGAAAGCGGCAGGGGATACACCATCGGCGGCATGGCCAAGGGCGCGGGAATGCTCGCCCCGGCCCTGGCCACCATGCTCGTCGTGCTCACCACCGACGCCGACCTCACGGCCCAGGAGCTCGACGCGGCGCTCCGCAGCGCGACCGCCGTCACCTTCGACCGCCTCGACTCCGACGGCTGCATGTCCACCAACGACACCGTGCTGCTGATGGCCAGCGGCGCGTCAGGCGTCAGGCCCGACCACAAGGACTTCACCAGGGCGCTCACCGACGTGTGCGCCGACCTGGCCCGCCAGCTGCAGCGCGACGCCGAGGGCGCCTCGAAGTACGTCACGATTGAGGTCGTCGGCGCGGCGAACGAGGCCGACGCGGTCACCGTCGGCCGCAGCGTGGCACGGAACAACCTGCTCAAGTGCGCTCTCGCGGGATCCGACCCCAACTGGGGCCGGGTGCTGTCCGCCGTCGGTACCACCGACGCGGTCTTCGATCCCGACCGGCTCAACGTCGCGATGAACGGCGTCTGGGTCTGCCGGGCCGGCGCGGCAGGCGACGACCGGTCCAAGGTCGACCTGACGGGCAAGGACGTCACGATCACCGTCGACCTGTCCGCGGGCCCGCACAGCGCCATCATCCTGACCACCGACCTGACCGAAGCCTACGTCCACGAGAACTCGGCCTACTCCACATGACGATCGTTATCGCCGAACGCAAGGACGCCGCCGGCAGGCTGGCCGCCACCGCGAAGGCGGGCACGCTGATCGAGGCGCTGCCCTGGCTCGACCGCTTCCACGGCGAGACCGTGGTGATCAAGTACGGCGGCCACGCGATGACCGCCGACGAGCTACGCTCCGGCTTCGCCCAGGACCTGGTGTTCCTGCGGCACGCCGGGCTGCGCCCCGTCGTCGTCCACGGCGGCGGCCCGCAGGTCACCGGGCACCTCGACCGCCTGGGCATCGAGTCGGTGTTCACCGCCGGGCTCCGCGTCACCACGGAAGACACCATCGACGTGGTCCGGATGGTGCTCAACGGCAAGGTCAACAAGGACATCGTCGGCCTGATTAACCGCTACGGCCCGTACGCCGTCGGCCTTTCCGGCGAGGACGCCAACCTGTTCACCGCCGAGCGCAAGTACGCGACCGTGGACGGGTCATTCGTGGACATCGGCCTGGTCGGCGAGATCACGACTGTCGACCCCTCGATGGTTAGGGCGCTGCTCGACGACGGCCGCATGCCCGTCGTGTCCAGCATCGCCCGCGGCGCGGACGGCGCGGTCTACAACGTGAACGCCGATACGGCCGCCGCGGCCCTGGCCGTCGAGCTCGGGGCGGCCAAGCTGGTCGTGCTCACGGACGTCGAGGGGCTCTACCGGGACTGGCCGAACTCGGATGAGGTGATCAGCCAGCTCGACGCCGACGACCTGGAGAAGCTGCTGCCGTCGCTGTCCGCGGGCATGATCCCCAAGATGGAGGCCTGCCTGACGGCGGTCAAGGGCGGCGTCCCGAGGGCCCACGTCCTCGATGGCCGCCTGCAGCACGCGATCCTCCTGGAGATCTTCACCGACTCAGGCATCGGCACGATGGTCGTCTCGGCCCCTAGCCACGAGTCATGACCGCCACTACCCGTGATAGTGGATCGCTGCGACTATCCCGGTACTCCCAGCGATCCATCATCGTCACCGAACTTCAAGGAGAGACTCGATGAGCCAGGGTGAAGCGCTGCAGGAGCGGTTCGAGGCCGCGATGATGGGCAACTACGGCGTACCCCCGCTGGCCCTCGCCCGAGGCGAGGGCAGCCACGTCTGGGACGTCGACGGCAACCGCTACCTCGACCTGATCGCCGGCATCGCGGTCTCCGCCTTGGGGCACGCGCACCCCGCGATCGTCGAGGCCGTCACCACTCAGGTAACGAAGATCGCGCACACCAGCAACCTGTTCGTCCACGAGCCCGGCGTGCTCCTCGCCGAGAAGCTGCTTGGCCTGCTGCACGCCGACGCCCGCGTCTTCTTCTGCAACTCAGGCACCGAGGCCAACGAGGCCGCGCTCAAGGTCGTCCGCCGCAAGCAAGGCAAGGCACGCCCGGTGATCGTCGCCGCCGACCACAGCTTCCACGGGCGCACGATGGGCGCGCTCGCGGTCACCGGCAAGGAGTCGATCCGCGCGCCGTTCGAGCCGTTTGGCATCGACGTCCGCTGGGTCGAATACGGCGACGCGGCCGCCCTGGCGAACGCGGTCGACGACCAGGTGGCGGGTGTCATCCTCGAACCGACCCAGGGCGAGGGCGGCGTGATCCCGGCCCCGGCCGGCTACCTGGCCGCGGCCCGGCGCGCCTGCGACGAGGCGGGCGCGCTCCTCGTGCTCGATGAGATCCAGTCGGGCATCGGCCGCACCGGCGACTGGTTCGCGTACCAGGCCGAGGGGGTCACCCCCGACGTGCTGACCCTCGCTAAGGGCCTCGGCGGCGGCCTGCCGATCGGTGCGTGCATCGGCTTCGGCGAAGCGGGCAGCGCGCTCGTCGCCGGCGACCACGGCTCCACCTTCGGCGGCAACCCGATCGCCTGCGCCGCTGCCCTCGCTGTCATCGACACGATCGAGTCCGGCGACATCCTCACGAACGTCAAGGCCGTCGGCGAGACCCTGGCGAGCGGCATCGCGGCCATCGACCACCCGCTGCTGAAAGGCGTCCGAGGCTCCGGCCTCTGGCTGGCGGCCGTGCTCACCGAGGACGCAGCACCGCAGGTCAACAGCGCCGCCAGGCAGGCGGGGTTCCTGGTCAACGCGGTGCAGCCGGACGCGGTGCGACTGGCACCGCCGCTGATCCTCACCCAGGCCGAGGCCACGGGGTTCGTCGAGGCGCTGCCCGCTATCCTGACCCAGGTCCACGAGCAGAAGGCGTAACCATGCCAAGGCACTTTCTCCGCGACGACGACCTCACCCCGGCCGAGCAGGCCGAGGTCCTCGAGCTGGCGGCGGCGATCAAGGCGGACCGGCTGGCCCTCCGCCCCCTCGCCGGGCCCAAGACGGTCGCCCTGCTCTTCGACAAGCCGAGCCTGCGCACCCGCGTCTCGTTCACCGTCGGCGTCGCAGAGCTCGGCGGCCTGCCGCTTGAGATCGACACGGCCAAGACGCACATCGGACGCGGCGAGACGATCGCCGACATCGCCCGGGTGCTCACCCGGCAGGTCGCCGCGATCACCTGGCGCACCTCCGCCCAGGAGCGCATCGAAGAACTGGCCGGTTCAAGTACTGTCCCGGTGATCAACGCACTCACCGACGAGTTCCACCCGTGCCAGATCCTCGCCGACCTCCAGGCGGTGGCCGAGCGCAGCGGCACGCTCGCGGGCCGCACGCTCACCTACGTCGGCGACGGCGCGAACAACATGGCGCACTCCTACCTGCTCGGCGGTGCGACCGCGGGGATGCACGTCCGGGTCGCCGGGCCGCACGGCTACCAGCCCGACCCCGCGATCGTCGCGAAGGCGCAGCAGATCGCCGCGCAGACCGGCGGCTCCGCCGCCGTCCTCGACGACCCGGTCCTCGCGGCCAAGGGCGCCGACGTCCTGGCGACGGATGTCTGGGTCTCGATGGGCATGGCGGACGCCCCCGAGCGCAAGGCCGCGCTCGGCCCCTACCAGGTCAACGACGAGCTGCTCGCGCTGGCCGCCCCGGACGCGATCGTCTTGCACTGCCTGCCCGCGCACCGCGGCGAGGAGATCACCGCGGCGGTGATCGACGGCCCGGCCAGCTTGGTCTGGGACCAGGCAGAGAACCGCCTGCACGCGCAGAAGGCACTGCTCGCCTGGCTCCTGGAGCACTCATGACGAGACGCCACCCGGTGGTGCGAACCTGATGGCCGGTCCGGCGAACCCGGCCCGCCCGGCCCCGGCGACGAAGGCCTCGAGGCACGCCCGGATCGTCGCGATCCTCTCCCGCGAGCAGGTGCACTCGCAGGAGCAGCTGGCGAGCCTGCTCGGCCAGTACGCCGCCATGCACGTCACCCAGGCGACGCTCTCGCGTGACCTGGACGAGCTCGGCGTCGTGCGGCTTCGCGCCGCCGACGGCGCGCTGGTCTACGCCCTGCCAGGCGACCCCGGCGGCCCCGGCTCACCCGCCGGTACCTCTTTCGATTATCCCGAACGAGAGCGGCCGACTCCGGACGCCCCCATTTCCGGGGAAGCCGAGCCAGCGACCACCGCCCGGCAGGCCACAGGGACGCAGGAAACAGGCGCGGCCGCCAGCTCGGGCCGCTTGGTCAGGTACCTGAAAGAGCTGCTGACCTCTGCCGAGGCGAGCGCCAACCTCGTCGTGCTGCGCACCCCGGCGGGCGCGGCCCAGTTCCTCGCCTCGGCCATCGACCACGCCGCGTGGCCCGCCGTCCTCGGCACGGTCGCGGGCGACGACACGGTCCTGGTCATCGCCAGGGAGCCGGCCGGCGGGGACGCCCTGGCCGCCGACTTCCTTCACCTGGCCGACCGCCGGCGCTAGCGCAACCAGCTGGGCTCGGCGAGCCGTGGATCGTGGCCCGCGGGCGGGCGGGTGGCAAATAGGGTGTAAGAACGGGGCCGACAATGTTGGAAGTGAGATAGGTGGGACAGATGGGAACGGGCGAGCAGCCGACTGGCGGGCCGACGACGAGGTTGTGGGGCGGACGCTTCGAGGGCGGACCCGCGGATACGCTCGCGCGGCTGTCGCTCAGTGTGCACTTCGACTGGCGGCTCGCCAGGTACGACCTGCTCGCGTCCCGGGCGCACGCCCGGATGCTGCACCGGGCCGGCCTGCTGACCGACGCCGAGGCGGACGCGATGCTCGGGGCCCTCGATGACCTGGACGAAGCGGTCGAGGACGGCGGCTTCCGGCCGACGGTCGCCGACGAGGACGTGCACACCGCGCTTGAGCGAGGGCTGCTCGAGCGGCTCGGCTCGCTCGGCGGCAAGCTTCGCGCCGGCCGGAGCCGCAACGACCAGGTGGCCACCGACCTGCGCCTGTACCTGCGCGACCACGCGCGGCTGATCGTGTCCAGGCTTGCCGAGCTGCAGACGGCGCTCATCGCCCAGGCGGAGGCGAGCGGCGACCTGCCCGCACCGGGCATGACGCACCTGCAGCACGCCCAGCCAGTGCTCTTCGCCCACCAGTTGCTCGCCCACGTGCAGGCGTTCACCAGGGACGTGAGCCGGTTCCGCGACTGGGACAGCCGGGCGGCGATCAGCCCCCTGGGCGCCGGCGCGCTCGCGGGCTCCTCGCTGCCAATCGACCCCCGGCAGTTCGCCGCCGAGCTCGGCTTCGCCGCGGCCGCGCCGAACTCGATGGATGCCGTCTCAGACCGCGACTTCGCCGCCGAGTTCTGCTTCGTGGCCGCGCTGATCGGGGTGCACCTGTCCAGGCTTGGCGAGGAGATCGTGCTCTGGTCCTCGCAGGAGTTCAGCTGGATCGAGATCGACGACGCGTACGCGACGGGATCGTCGATCATGCCGCAGAAGAAGAACCCCGACGTCGCCGAACTCGCCCGAGGCAAGGCGGGTCGGCTCATCGGCGGGCTCACCGGCCTCCTCACCACACTCAAAGGCCTCCCGCTGACCTACAACAGGGACCTTCAGGAGGACAAGGAGCCGGTGTTCGACGCCGTTGACACGCTGCTCCTCGTGCTCCCCGCGATGGCCGGCCTGATCGCGACCCTGCGGGTCAACGCCCAGCGGCTGCGCGAGCTGGCCCCGGCCGGATTCACGCTCGCCACCGACCTGGCCGAGTACCTGGTCCTGCGCGGCGTGCCGTTCCGCGAGGCACACGAGATCGTCGGGCACCTGGTCGTCTGGTGCCAGGTGAACGATGTCGCCCTCGACGAGGTAAGCGATGCGGACCTGGCCAAGGTTTCCCCGCACCTAACGCCCGACGTCCGCGCGGTGCTAACCGTCGAGGGCGCACTCGCCGCCCGCAAGGGCTTCGGCGGCACGGCTCCCGACCGGGTAGCTGAGCAACTCCTCGCCCTACGCGCCACCGTTGACAACGGCGCCGCCTGGGCTGCGGCAGGCGGCGCCTGACTACGCCACGTCTGCTCCCCAGGGACTTCTTCGACAGGCCGGCGCCCGAACTGGCGCCGGCCTTGCTGGGCTGCGTCCTGGAACACGACACCAAAGAAGGCGCTGTCGCGGTCGAACTGACCGAGGTCGAGGCCTACACGGGCGAGACCGACCCTGCGTCCCACGCGTACCGGGGCAGGACAGGCCGCAACGCGGTAATGTACGGCCTCCCGGGCCACGCCTACGTCTACTTCACGTACGGCATGCACTTCTGCGTCAACGTGGTCTGCATGCCCGAGGGCGACCCCAGCGCAGTTCTCCTCCGCGCGGGCCGGGTGATAGCGGGCGAGCCACTGGCCAGAGAGAGACGAAGCCCCCGCCGCTCCGAGACTGCCGGGACAAGCGAGACGTCCGCCCGGAACGTGCTCCCGGTCGCCGCGCGGAGCGCCTTCCCGGCAAGAGACCTAGCCCGCGGCCCAGCCCGCCTCTGCCAGGCCCTAGCGATCAACCGCACCCACAACGGCGCCGACTTGTCCGACCCAGCCTCCCCTCTCCGCCTGAGCTGGAACGAGAGCGAGGTCCGTAAGGACGAGCGCCCCGACATCAGCGTCGGCCCGCGAGTAGGCGTAAGCGCGGGGGCCGACACGAACTGGCGCTTCTGGCTAGCGAACGACCCCACGGTGTCGGCGTATCGCCCATACAAAGCACGCGTCCGCCAGCCCCGCGTCAGCCCAGACCGGGGCAATAGCTGAGCGTCGCAGGCTGAGCCGATGTCGGCTGCGAGACTCGTGACTCCTGCGGCCCGCGTCAGCCCTCGCGAACCACAGAGGCAACGAATCGGTCTGGGTAGGTTAGAACCGGTATGGGTCTGGGCAAGCTAGGACCGGTATGGCGGCGGGTACCGTTCTCGATTTGACGACGGTGCGCGCCAGCCGTAGAGTTCAACTTGCCCCGAGGGGATGGGTTGCCGCAAGGCGGCCTGGGACCCGGGGAGCCACCGAGGATCAACTTCCGAAGGTTTCGTGTGCGTCCACAGTGACCACCAGGCTGACGGAGCTGACTCTTGGTGTCTGGAGAGACCGCCGTGCCGCTTCGTAACCTCCCGGACAGCTTCCGGAAACGAAGTTGACACGAAGGAAACTCTAGAGTATGGTTTGAGGGTTGCCCCGGAGGGGAACGAATGTTCCTCCAAAGGTGAGCATCTGTTTCTTGAGAACTCAACAGCGTGCTAAAAGCCAGTGCATTTAAAGATGTACAAACCCCCGTCGGGGCGGGCTCTACTGGAGTCTCGTCTCACGGATATCAGCCATGATGATTGACTCATGGTTGGGTTTCTGGTTTCCGGCTGGGTCCTTTCGGGATCTGGCTGGTGCTGGTCATTCAACGGAGAGTTTGATCCTGGCTCAGGACGAACGCTGGCGGCGTGCTTAACACATGCAAGTCGAACGAGTGCCTTCGGGTGCTAGTG
>CAVTIR010000002.1:137500-140089 GCA_963734665.1 uncultured Actinomycetota bacterium
AAACCGAGTCTGAATAGGGCGTTGAGTCGCGTGCTGTAGACCCGAAGCGGAGTGATCTACGCATGGGCAGGGTGAAGCGCGGGTAAGACCGCGTGGAGGCCCGAACCCACCAGGGTTGAAAACCTGGGGGATGACCTGTGTGTAGGGGTGAAAGGCCAATCAAACTCCGTGATAGCTGGTTCTCTCCGAAATGCATTTAGGTGCAGCGTCGCGTGTTCCTTCCCGGAGGTAGAGCTACCGGTTGGACTAGGGGGCCTACAAGCTTACTGAATTCAGCCGAACTCCGAATGCCGGTGAAGCCAGAGCGCGGCAGTGAGACTGCGGGCGATAAGGTTCGTGGTCGAGAGGGAAACAACCCAGATCGCCGGCTAAGGCCCCTAAGCGCGTGCTAAGTGGGAAAGGATGTGGAGTTGCTGTGACAACCAGGAGGTTGGCTTAGAAGCAGCCACCCTTGAAAGAGTGCGTAATAGCTCACTGGTCAAGTGATTCCGCGCCGACAATGTAACGGGGCTCAAGCACGCCGCCGAAGCCGCGGCATTCACGTGTAACGCGTGGATGGGTAGGAGAGCGTCATGCAGCGTGTGAAGCAGCGGGGTGACCCAGCTGTGGAGGCTGCATGAGTGAGAATGCAGGCATGAGTAGCGAAAGGCGAGTGAGAAGCTCGCCCGCCGATTGACCAAGGGTTCCTGGGGCAGGCTAATCCGCCCAGGGTAAGTCGGGACCTAAGGCGAGGCCGACAGGCGTAGTCGATGGACAACGGGTTGATATTCCCGTACCCGTGCACGGCCGCCAGTGCCGAATCCGCGATGCTGAGTTCCAGGGGGAGGCCTTCGGGCTGACCCTTGTTACGGACCGAGCGGGTAGTAGGCAAGCTGGAGGGGTGACGCAAGAGGCTAGCTCTACCGGGCGGTGGTTGTCCCGGGGTAAGGGTGTAGGGCGATCAGCAGGCAAATCCGCTGGTCATGGGCCTGAGACCTGATGCCGAGCCGTAAGGCGAAGTGAGTGATGCCATGCTGCCGAGAAAAACCTCGCAGCGAGGACGTGCGCGGCCCGTACCCTAAACCGACGCAGGTGGTCAGGTAGAGAATACCGAGGCGATCGGGTGAACCGTGGTTAAGGAACTAGGCAAATTGCCCCCGTAACTTAGGGATAAGGGGGCCCCCTTCTGGTGATAGCCTTCGCGGCTTGAGCTGGGTGGGGGCGCAGAGGCCAGGGGGAAGCGACTGTTTACTAAAAACACAGGTCCGTGCGAAGCCGTAAGGCGATGTATACGGACTGACGCCTGCCCGGTGCCGGAACGTTAAGGGGACGGGTCAGCCAGTAATGGCGAAGCTCAGAACTTAAGCGCCGGTAAACGGCGGTGGTAACTATAACCATCCTAAGGTAGCGAAATTCCTTGTCGGGTAAGTTCCGACCTGCACGAATGGCGTAACGACTTCCCCGCTGTCTCAACCGCGGGCCCGGCGAAATTGCACTACGAGTAAAGATGCTCGTTACGCGCAGCAGGACGGAAAGACCCCGGGACCTTTACTGCAGCTTGGCATTGGTGCTTGGGACGGCTTGTGTAGGATAGGCGGGAGACTGGGAAGCGCGGACGCTAGTCCGTGTGGAGTCACTGGTGAAATACCGCTCTGGTCGTTTTGAGTGTCTAACCTGGGCCCGTGATCCGGGTCAGGGACATTGCCTGGCGGGTAGTTTAACTGGGGCGGTTGCCTCCTAAAAGGTAACGGAGGCGCCCAAAGGTACCCTCAGCCCGGTCGGCAACCGGGTGCTGAGTGCAAGTGCACAAGGGTGCTTGACTGTGAGACAGACATGTCGAGCAGGAGCGAAAGCTGGGACTAGTGATCCGGCGCCGGCAAGTGGAAGCGGCGTCGCTCAACGGCTAAAAGGTACCCCGGGGATAACAGGCTGATCTTGCCCAAGAGTCCATATCGACGGCATGGTTTGGCACCTCGATGTCGGCTCGTCGCATCCTGGGGCTGGAGCAGGTCCCAAGGGTTAGGCTGTTCGCCTATTAAAGCGGTACGCGAGCTGGGTTTAGAACGTCGTGAGACAGTTCGGTCCCTATCCGCTGCGCGCGCAGGAGACTTGAGAAGGGCTGTCCCTAGTACGAGAGGACCGGGACGGACTGACCTCTGGTGTGCCAGTTGTTCCGCCAGGAGCACGGCTGGTTTGCTACGTCGGGGAGTGATAACCGCTGAAAGCATCTAAGCGGGAAGCACGCTTCAAGATGAGGTCTCCCACCACCTTGAGTGGGTAAGGCCCCCAGCCAGACGACTGGGTTGATAGGCCGGAAGTGTAAGCACCGCGAGGTGCTCAGCTGACCGGTACTAACAGGCCGAGGGCTTGACCCTGCACGCACTACCTGCACCGCCGGATGGCGGGCTCGCGTCCACTGTGTAGCTCCCGGGCTACGGCCGGAACCGGACCCTGTCACGGGTTCACCAGGCTGATATCTCAATAGAGTTCCCGGTGGCTATAGCGAGGGGGAAACACCCGGTCCCATTCCGAACCCGGAAGTTAAGCCCCTCAGCGCCGATGGTACTGCGAGGGAGGCCTCGCGGGAGAGTAGGACACCGCCGGAACACA
>CAVTIR010000003.1:0-330855 GCA_963734665.1 uncultured Actinomycetota bacterium
TCGTTCGGGTTTCCCGCCGGCACAGGCGGTGCCGCGGTAGCGGTCGCCGCGTCAGCCCGCGGGGCGCGGATCGTCAATCTCGCCTAGCGGCTAGCCCCAGTTCTCCTGCATCACGCCTACCTCGTCGGCCACGTCGACCGTCATCCCGGTCAGGGACAGCACTTCCTCGACGGTGAACCCGGCCGCGATCTCCTCAAGCGTGAACCGCGGCACCGACCGCGACGGCCGGCGCAGCAGCGCCAGGTCGGTGATGATCGCGTCCACGCAGTTCGGCATGGTCAGCGGGAACTCGCACTTCTCTACGAGCTTGGGCCGTCCCTTGGAGTCGGTGTGCTCAAGCGTCACGAACACGTGCTGCGCCCCGGCGGCGAGGTCCATCGCGCCGCCGATCCCGCCGCCGATCATGCCGGGCGCCGCCCAGTTCGCGAGGTCGCCGTTGCCGCCGACCTGGTACGTCCCCAGGATGACCGCGTACAGCCGGCCGCCCCGCGCGATCTCGAACGAGGTCACGGAGTCGAAGAACGACGTCCCTGGCCGCGTCGTCACGAACATCCCGCCGGCGTCGTGCAGGTCGGGGTCGAAGTCGTCGCTGTCGGCGAACCCGCCGTAGTTCAGCAGTCCGTTCTCCGCGTGCAGCACGACAGGCCGCTGGGTGACCCAGTTCGCTACCTGCACGGGCAGTCCCGCGCCGAGGTTCACCACCGCGCTGTCCGGCAGCAGCGCCGCGGCCCGCCGCCCGATCTCCGCCCTGGTCAGCGCCGGCTTGCCCAGGTACTGCTTCGCCGACTCGGCTGGCCTGTTGGCCCGCTTCGGGAGGTTATGCACGTCCATCGCCACGGTGATCGGCACCACGCGCGTGACGAACACGCCAGGCAGGTCGACTTCCGAGGGGGCGATCGCGCCGGTGGGCACGATCTCCTCCGCCTCCACGATCGTCACCCGCGCTGCCTTGGCGAACGACACGTTGAAGTTCTGCGACCCGCCGCGGAACACTACGTTGCCGTAGTGGTCCGCCTTGGCCGCCCTGATCAGCGCGAAGTCCGTGGTGATCGCCCGTTCGAGCACGTACGGCTTGCCGTCGAAGTACCGGATGTCCTTGCCGTCGGCGATCTCGGACCCGTAACCGGTCGGTGTGTAGACGGCAGCGAGCCCGGCACCGCCGGCCCGCATCCGCTCCACCAGCGTCCCCTGCGCCACCATCTCCAGAGTCATTTCCCCGGCGCTGATCTGCTTCTCCGCCTCGGACACCACGCCGGGCCGCGCGGAGAAGCAGGTCACCAGGTGCGCGATCTGATGGTTGTCGGCGAGCAGTTGCCCGGTGGGGAACCCGGGCTGGCCGAGACCGTTGCAGTACACGGTCAGCCCGCGCGATCCCTTCTCGCCAAGCGCAGAAATGAGCGTCGACGGATACCGGTGGGACAGCCCGAACCCCGCGATGCCGATGCTTGCCCCGTCTCCGATATCAGCGACCGCCTCGATAGCAGTCATTACTTTCCCAGTCGAGGGAGTCATGCGCGGGGATTCCTTTCAGACTTGCGTGTGCAGGCTTACGCGTGCACTGACTTACGTGTGCTTGACAATCCAGTCGGTGATGACGGCGGCGACCTCGGCGTTGTTCTTTTCCAGCATCATCGCGTGGCCATTGCCGTGAATGCCGAGTTCGCCGAGCCGGAGTTCGTCGACGGACGCCCCGCACGACCGCAGGTACTCGGCGGTCTTGTGACAGGACGGCGCGAAGCCGGAGCATTCCGCCGACACGACCGCGATGGGGACGCCGCCGAGCTTCGCCTCGTCCGGGCCGGGACCGAACGCCAGCGGTACCGGCGTCAGCCCGTACCTGAAACTTCCCAGGGCCGGGTGGTCGACGAACGGCGGCCCGGCCGGCTCGACCGCCACGAGGGCCTTCACCGCTTGCGGCCGCTCGGACAGGGCGAGCCAGCCGAACCCGCCGCCGAACGAGTGCGTCAGCAGCACCGACGGCCCGATCCTGTCGAGCAGCCCGGCCGCGCCGGTCCGCATGTCCTCGTGCGCCCGCACGGCGTCGGTGACGAACGGCTCCTGCCACGCGAGGAACGCCGCGAGCGAGGGGTCGTCCCGGTCCCCGCTCCCTGGCCACTGCGTGTGCGGCGGCAGCCCGGGCGCCGATGGTGCGGCGAAGGTGGCCACGAACCCCTCGTAGGCGGCGGCCGGCCCGTACGGCCCGAAGACGTCCGGATGGAACGGTGACCGCCCGAGCCCCGGCCGGTCCACGGTATACACGGAGAACCCGTCCCGCAGGAAGATGGTCGACCAGCCGGGCCGCCCGTCCGGGGTGGTGAGCATGTCGAGCGCCTGCCCGCCGCCCCCGTGCACCAGAACAAGATTGTCCCGAACGTCAGCGGGTGTCTGATACTCGACATGCGTCCCGTAGACACTCGTGCCGGCAGCACCGGTGACTGTCTGCAGCCCGGTGAAGAAGTGCCCCTGATCGGCGATGACGAGCGGTTGCATGGCGGCTAGCCCCAGATCTCGCTGGCGGTCTCGACCAGCAGGTCAAGCTTGGCCCGCTCCTCGTCGATGGTGAGGGAGTTGCCCTCGACGGTGGACGCGAACCCGCACTGCCCGGAGATGCACAGCCGGTCGATGTCCACGTACTTGGCGGCTTCCTCGACCCGCCGCTTGAGCGTGTCCTTGGACTCGAGTTCCGGCGTCTTGGTCGTCATCACCCCGAGCACCACAACCTGGTCGTCGGGCACGAAGCGGAGCGGCTCGAACGTCCCTGACCGCTCGTCGTCGTATTCGAGGAACAGCCCGTCGGCCTTGAGCCCGCCGAAGACGCCCTCGGCCACGAAGTCGTAGCCGCCGGAGGAGAACCACGCCGACCGGTAGTTGCCGCGGCACATGTGCACGGTGACCGCCATGTCGGCCGGCTTGTCCTTGAGGGCCTCGTTGATGACGTTGACGTTGATCTCGTGCTGATGGTCAGGGTCAAGCCCGGTGGCCTTGGCGTTGGCCCGCCATTGCGGGTCGTTCAGGAACGCGAAGATCGTGTCGTCGAACTGCAGGTACCGGCAGCCGAGCGCGTAGAGTCCCGCGACCTCGGCCGCATAGACCGCGGCGACATCCGCGCGGAACTGCTCGTAGTCGGTGTAGCCCGACTTGGACATGTCAACGCGGAAGTGCGCCATGGACGGCGACGGGACGGTGATCTTCGGCAGTGCCGTCGTCACGGTCTCCTTGAGGAACCTGAAGTGGTCCCCGAAGATCGTCTCCTCGAGGTGAAGCGGCCCGGTGACCTCGGTGACGTTCGGCGTCCAGGTGATTTGCCCGTCCTTGGTGTAGACGGGCAGCGGCATGCCGAGCGCGCCCCGGTCGATGCCGGGGATCGCGTAGAGGAAGTCCGCGTGCCACTGCTCGCGCCGGAACTCCCCGTCGGTCGCGGCCTGCAGCCCGGCGTCCTCCTGCAGCTTGACGACGTCCCTGATCGCGGTGTCTTCGGCGGCGGCCAGCTCGGCGGCGCCGATCTTCCCTGCCGCACCGTGCTTCCCCGAGGCGGCGTCCCGCGCGGTCAGCAGCGCCGCCGGGCGCAGCATGGACCCGACATGGTCAGCGCGGAACGGCGGTGTAGCGCGTGGTGCCATCAAGTTCTCCTCTTGCTTGCCTCAAGGGCTCGCTTGCCTCGGGTCCGGCCGCCCTGAGCTCGGCTTGTTGCCTCAAGTCAGGTCATGAGATGTCGGGCCTTCGGCCACGACATCTCTCGAAATTTCATGAAATCGCCATAGGGCGCTCAGGCCCCGAAAAAGATCTTGGATCGCTAAGTACGCCATAGCGTCACCAACGATCCAAGATCATTGGGATCTCCTTGTTTCCGGTCGGTTTCCGCTCCCGGATCCGTAATGTCGGGCGCTGGCGCTCTGTGTCTTCCTGCTCGCCTCCGGGCGCTCGGGACCCCTTGTCTTCCCTCGTCGCACTCTGCTTGTCCTGCTCGCCTCCGGGCGCTCGGGACCCCTTGTCTTCCCTCGTCACTCCTCCCTCGTTCCTCGGTCGTCGCTCCTCAGTCCAGACAAGGGGCGCGCCCTTCGGCTCACGGGTCGACATTACGGATATTTCATGACTTGGCTAGAACAGGCTGTCCGGCAGGCCGAAGTGCAGCCGCGCGACCTCGGTCGCCACGACGTCGTGCCGCGCGGAAATGTGCCCGAGGTAGATGGCACTGTCGCGGAAGTGGCGCTGCATCGCGGCGCCGCGCTTGGCCGCCGAGGACGAAGCCGCGCCGAACAGCTCGTTCGTCGCCTCGATCGCCATCCGGGAGGCGACCTGGATCATCGAGTACATCTCGGCGTCGTCCTCGCGGGTGAACGGCTCCCCGGTCCGGTGCCAGCGCTCGGCCAGCTCCATGTACTTCTCGCCGCACTGGTTGATGATCGCCTCGGCGCAGTCGATGAGCGCCCGCGCCTGCCCGTAGTGCCGCTGGTACTCCTCGACCGTGTACCTCGGCACGATGGGCTTGAAGTATGTGTTCTTGGTCTTCAGGATCGTCTCGTACTCGTGCAGCGCGCCCTTGGCCGCGCCGATCACCGGGATGACCAGGCCAGCGTGGTACATCGCGTAGATCCTGCCGCAGAACAGCGGGTCGTCGTGCAGGTACATGCCAGGCGCGGCCCGGTCGGTGTTGTGCGTCCAGTCTCCCGAGCAGGTGCAGTACTCGGGCACGAAGACGTTGTCCACCCGGACGCTGTTGGAGCCGGAGGAGTTCATCCCGATGATGTTGCCGTTGCCCCAGTCGTCAAGGACGGTCACGTTCTCGATCGGGGTGCAGATCGTGAGCACCCCCTCGGACTCGCGGCCGGGGATGAGCGTGTTGCACATGAAGTGCGTGGCGTGCCCGACGCCCGAGCAGTAGTCCCACTGGCCCTTGACGATGTACCCGCCGTCGACCGGGGTGGAGGTGCCCATGGGGGCGGCGCGGTGCGGGCACTTGAAGTTCCCCGTCGGGCCGAACAGCTCGATCTGCCCTTGCTCGGGGAACCAGGAGGCGATCCCTGGCGCGTGGTGCGCGCCGAGGCAGAGCCCCCAGGCGGTGCCGGCGTCGCCCTCGGCGACGGCCATGATCACCTTCCAGAAGGTGTCCATGCCGAACGCGTAGCCCCCGAACCGCTTGGGCTGCAATATCCGGTAAAACCCGGCGTCGACGAACTTCTTGTCGAGTTCGGGCACGTGCTTGCCGATTTTTTCCGCCTCGTCAGCCTGCGCGCGGATCTCCGGGATCAGCGCCTTGGCGCGGGCGACTATGGTCTCCGCTGTCAGGTCCGGCTCAGGTGCCGGGATCTCAGCGGGCCGGGAAACTGTCTGCTCTGACACACTACCGAGACTGATGCCTGAGCCGCCCTGAGGCAATAACCCGTCCCCAGTCGATACGTCCGGTTGTCCCAGCAAACACATGCGTCAGCCCCCCCTTGTGCCCCCATCACGGTTTCTTCACGCTGATATGCCACAGAATTCGGGAAATTTCACGCCAGTGCCGGGCGTGCGTTAGGGCTTGCCGGAGCGGAGGCGGGCGGCCAGGCCGTGCTGGAGGCGCCTCGGCCAGAAGGGGCCCTCGTAGATGAAGGCGGTGTAAGCCTGCAGAAGGGTCGCGCCGGCGGCCAGGCGGGCCTCGGCGTCGGCCGGGGTGGAGATGCCGCCGGCCGCTATGAGCGTGACGCGCTTGCCGCACCGGTCGTGGAGACGGGTCAGCACCTCAAGGGCCCGCTGCTTCAAAGGGCCGCCCGACAAGCCGCCCGGGCCTGCGTCGGCCACCGCGGCGCTGTCGTGCAGGCCCTCGCGGGAGATCGTCGTGTTCGTGGCGATGATGCCGTCAAGGCCCAGGTCAAGTGCCAGGTCGGCGACCGCGTCGACGTCGGGGTCGGCCAGGTCCGGCGCGATCTTCACCAGAAGGGGCACGCGGCGCCGGGGGGAGGCGCCGTCCAGGGCCGCGCGGACGCCGACCAGAATCGGGCGGAGCTTGTCGACCGCCTGCAGGTTCCGCAGGCCAGGTGTGTTGGGGGAGCTGACGTTGACGACCACGTAGTCGGCGACGTCGGCGACCAAGCGGGCGCTGGTGACGTAGTCGGCAACGGCTTCTTCTTCGGGGACGACCTTCGTCTTGCCGATGTTGACGCCGATGATCGGCCTGAAGCCCGGCCGGGCGCGCAGTGCCCGCAGCCTGGCGGACAGTGCCGCCGCCCCGTGGTTGTTAAACCCCATCCGGTTGATCAGCGCCCGCTCGTCGGTGAACCGGAACATCCGCGGCTTCGCGTTCCCCGGCTGCGGTTGCGCGGTCACGGTCCCGACCTCGATGAACGAGAATCCGAGCGCGGAGAGCCCGATCACCCCTTCGCCGTCCTTGTCGAACCCGGCGGCCAGCCCAAGCGGGCCAGGAAAATCGAGCCCGAGCGCCCGCACCCGCAGCGAGGGATCACGCGGCCTGAGCAGGAGCCGCAGCGCCACGGCCAGTCCCGGCACGTCAGCCGCCGCCCTGATGAGCCAGAACGCGGCCCGGTGCGCCCCCTCCGGCGGCAGCCGCCGCAGCAAGACGTGGTAAATCACCCGGTACAAGTCGCTCCCAGCATCAGTCCCCTCCTGGCCAGGGACACTCTATGCCCCCCAGTAGACACCAGTGCTGCCGACGTTACTTGGCGGTCGCCAGGGCGTACAACCTGCCGTCATCGCTGGCGGCGTAGGCGATGCCCCCCGCCACCGCCGGGCTCGCCACAACGATGTCCCCTGTGGGGTAGGACCAGACGAGGTGACCGGTCACCGTGTCGAGGGCATACCCCTTGTCATCCTCACAGCCGTTACGCGATCGCCAATAGCCACTCGTAGCGGCAAAACCCACCAAAACAACTGAGGCCGCCCGGAGGCGGCCCCAGCCTCGCAGCCGTCCTCAGGCGTTCAGTGCGCCGTCGATCAGGTGGATGGCACCCGAGACGTACTCCGACTCATCCGACAGGAGCCACAAGACGACGTTGGCGACTTCGGCGGCGGTGCCGTAGCGCTTGCCGTAGGGGACCGAGTTGGACACGTTCTGGAACACGCCTTCGGGGTCGTCCGGGTTGATCTGGGCGGTCAGGTCACGGGCCATCCGGGTGTCGATGTGGCCGGGGGCGACGCAGTTGACCCGGATGCCGTGCGGGGCGCCCTCCAGGGCGGCGGACTTGGTGAGGCCAAGAACCGCGTGCTTGGAGGCGATGTACGGGGAGAACGTCGCCGCGCCCTTGATCGCCGCCATCGAGGCGGTGTTGACGATGACGCCAGAGCCCTGCGGCTTCATCACCTTGAGCACAGCGCGCAGTCCCATGAAGACGCCGCGGGCGTTGACCGCCCACACGCGGTCGAAGTCCGCGACCGACAACTCGGTCATCGGGGCCATCCGGCCCTCGATGCCGGCGTTGTTGACGAACAGGTCGATCCGCCCGTGGGCGTCAACCGCCGCGGCGACGTACCCGTCGACCTCGGCTTCCTGCGACACGTCGGCGACGACCGCGAGGCCGCCGAGCTTCTCCGCCGCCTCGTTCAGCCTCTCGGCGTCCCGGTCGACGAGCACAAGCTTCGCGCCCTCGTCGGCGAGCCGGGTCGCGACCGCGAGGCCGAACCCGTTCGCCGCGCCGGTGACGACCGCGACCTGACCCTCAAGACCGTACTTAACACTCATCGCACGCCCTCCGCGTCTAGCATTCCAGTGCTTGCCGGGCCGACCGCGCCGGCCAGGATCGCCTCATGCCTGGCGATGACCCGGGTGTCCCACTCATGGTCGGTGAGCAGGTACAGCTCGTTCTCCCGCACCGCTGTCACCAGCAGGTCCGCCACCTCGGACGGCGGCATGCCCTTGGACAGCGCGGCGTGCATGTGATCGCGCAGCGAGGCGCCGGAGGCCGACATGCCGCCCTCGTTGGCCAGCGTCGACGGCCGGTTCCGCGACCCGTGGAACAGGTTCGTCGCGATGATCCCCGGGCAGAGCCCGGTCGCGCCGACATTCGCCCCGGCCGCCTTCAGGTCCGCCGCCAGGACCTCGGTCATGGCGAGGATCGCGTGCTTGCAGATCCCGTACATGTTGCCTGCGGCGATCACCGACGTCATCGAGCAGGTGTTGATCACGTGCCCGGGCTCGCCGTGCGCAAGGATCCGGGGCACGAACGTCCTGATGCCGTAGATCACCGACATGAGGTTGACAGACAGCGTCCAGTCCCAGTCCTTGGCGGTCGCCTCCCAGATCGGCCCGTCGAGGTAGCCCTCGACCCCGGCGTTGTTGTTGACCAGGTGGATCTTTCCGAACCGCTCCTCGGCCGCGTCGGCTAGGGCCTCGATGTCGGTGAGCTTGGACACGTCGGTGCGCAGCCCGAGCACCGGCACGCCCGCGGCCTCCAATTCAGCGACCGTCGCCGCGAGGGCGTCCTCCTGGATGTCGCCGATGACGACGTTCATCCCCTCGGCGCCCCAGCGCAGCGCGAACGCCTTGCCCATGCCGCTGCCGGCCCCGGTGATGATTGCGGTTTTACCCGCGAACTCTTCCACGAAGAGGCTCCTTTACCTGCTAGACAATGGCCTGGAAATCAGGCCCAGGGACGGGACAAGATCCGGACAAGCGAGCCGGGCGCCTGCAGCCGCCGCAGCGCGTCGGGCGTGTCGTCAAGCGATACCCGCTCGGAGACCAGGCGCTCCACCGGTACCCGCCCCGCGGCGAGGTGGGCGACGGACTCCCGGTAGGTCTCGTCCGAGAACGCGCAGGCCCCGACGATGTGCTGTCCCTCAGAGAGGATCCCGAACAGCGGGATGGACGCCTGCTCGGGCGTCAGCGCGACCTCGACGACGGTGCCCCCCGGCTCGGTGACCGACAGTGCCTCGTTGAAGGCGCCTGGCGCGGCCGAGCACTCAAGCGCGGCGGCGAAGAGCGTGCCCGACTGCTTCGCGTACTCGGCTACGGAGATCTCGCGGGTGTCGATGACCACGTCCGCGCCCACGTCGGCGGCTGCCTGCCGCCGCCCCGCCGACCGGCCCGCCGCGACGATCGGCCCGGCCCCGACCAGCTTGAGCGCCATGATGACGTAGAGCCCGATCGGCCCGACCCCGTACACGAGCACCGGGTCGCCGGGGCCGACCTGGGCAAGCTTCACCGCCTGCGACCCGACGGACAGCGGCTCGGCGTGCGACCCGACCTCGATGGTCAGGTCCGCGGGCAGCGCCACGAGCTGCCGCGACGGCACCTTGACGTACTGGGCGTACGCGCCGGGGATGGTGATCCCGATGTTCTCCACCGCCGGGCAGCGGAACGGCAGCCCGCGCGCGCAGATCCGGCACTCGCCGCACGATCCGATCGGCGACGCGGCGACGGCCTGCCCCTCGCTCCACCCGGACACCTCCGAGCCGAGCGCGACGATCCGCCCGCTGAACTCGTGCCCGAGGACCTGCCCGGGCGCGCATCTACCGTTCTGCACGGCGTGCACGTCAGACCCGCACAACCCGCATGCCTCGACGGAGACGATAACGTCAGCTGGTCCCGGCGTGGGGTCGGGCACTTCGCCGACCGTCGTCCCGGTCTCCTTATCCACATACAGAACGGCCCGCACTGGCTGTCCCGCCTCTCATTGACTTTTAGTAATTGAGTAAACGCTCTCCGTCGCCATCGGGTAGCAAGAGCCGGCCCGAAGGCGCATTCGGGCCGGCAAGAGCGAGGCCCGGTGCGCACAAGGCTCGCTGGCCCTAGGCCACCTCCGCCGCCGTCCCTGCGGCCTAACGTGCCAAGTGCGCATCTGGGCGGGCAAGAGTGAGCCCGAATGCGCAATTGGGCCGGTTGGGCGGGTCACGCCTCGACCTTTACCATCGCCATCGGGCGGTCGTAAAAGCCGAAGGTCTCGACGACCGAGGAGACGCCGGCGTTGGGTGCGCCGGCGACCACGATCTGGATCGCGTCGATGGACTGGATGAGCCGCACTGGGGTGTCCAGGTCCTCCGGCGCTTCCTGCGGGATGGCATCCGGGTGGTCGGCGGGCAGTCGCCAGCCGGTGCCGTGCGCGATGGCCTCTTTGCCGGCCGCCGCGAGGTCCCGGTAGCTGCGGAAGCCGACGTCGGCGATCGCCTGGCGGACGTCGTCCTTGGACCAGCCGTGCTTGTCGAACAGCCGGGCGTGCTCGGAGTTGAGCACGATGAACCCGGCGGCGTTCGGCCGCACCAGCGCGCCGGTGCGGCAGAGCGAGTCGGCGAAGTCCTTGACCAGTTGCTCGGGAACGATGGTGTGCCTGGCCTCGATGTGCAGCACCGAGCGGATGACGGTCGAGGTGACCGCGCTCTCGGATGGCGCGAACCCGTTGTCGACGGCCAGCGACGGCCAGGGGGAGTCCTCCTCGTTCTCCGCGATGAAGCAGGAGTACTTGGCGGGATTCCCCTGGGTGGCCTGGTCGAAGACGTGCGGCCGAAGGCCAAGGCCGTTGATCGCGCCGAGCCTGATGGCCCGGCCGATCGTGGCATTGGCCCGGAACCCTGACCCCCACACGTTGCCGCGTGAGTTGAACCCGAGCGTCGTGCGCAGCGGCCCGAAGAGCACCGAGAACGGTGCCGTTCCGGTGGTCGACTGCCAGATCGCCCTGGGCACCATGCCGTCGCGCAGGAACGCGTCCCACGCGGCGAGCACGACGGGGAAGTACTCCGGCAGACAGCCGGCCAGCGCCGCGTTGAGCGCGGCCAGCCGGACGGTCAGGTTCTTGTTGAGGTGCGGCATGGGGATGAGTGCCTCGTCCGGGTCCCTGGCGGTGTAAGCCAGGAACTCGGACAGGTACGACGACGTGACCGGCATGACGGGCAGCCCGTCGGTCCAGCCGCGCGAGTGGTAGTAGTCCTGCACGCGGCGGAAGTCGGCCACGTCCGCGAGCACTGTGTCATCGAGAACCGTGTCGTCGATGACTGGTGGTTCAGAACTCATGTGCGTGACCTCCTTCAGCTTGCCGGTGCTTGATTCGGTGGGGCTGGATTCGATGGGCGGATCGTCAGGCCGGCGCCGAGGACGCTGACGATTTCTGGCAGCGCGACCCGCGCGATCTCGTCGAGCTCCTCTTGCGTCCGCGATGCGATCGGGTGCGGCACGGCCACGTACTGGTAGCCGGGGAACCCGAGCGACCTGGCCATCGCCTCAGCGGTGATACGGAAAGCAGTGGTGCAGATGCTGACCGCGGGGATGCCTGCCCGCTCCAGCACGATCCCGTCGGCCAAACTGGCCGCGCTGCACGAGCCTCAATCACCGATCGCAGCGACGGCGAAGTCGCAGTTGTGCAGCATCTGCTGGACGACGGACTCCTCGACGGGCGTGCCGAAGTAGCCCTTGCGGAACATCCGGACCTCACGGACGCCGTACTTGTCCTGCAGCTCGCGGCCGACGGCGTGCAGCAGCACGGCCGCGTTCGGCTTGGTGTTCTCAAGCAGTCCCACGGTGAGGCCCGCCAGGGACTGCGGCCGCGGCTGGGCGAGCGAGGTGTTGGTGCCCAGGTCGCCTTCACCGGTCGGATCGAGCAGCGGCTCTCGCATTGCGGCTGGTCACCTCCTGACCAGGTTGCGGGCCCTGTCGGCCACGTTTGACGGGGTAAGCCCGTAGTACTCGTACAGTTCAGCGGGCACGCCGACCTCAAGGTCCTGGTCGGGGAGCGCGACCAGGTCCAGCTTGACGCTCAGCCCGGCCCGGGCGACCGTCTCGGCGACGATGGTGCCGAGCCCGCCGACCACGCTGTGCTCCTCGATGGTGAGCACGCGCCCCGTCTTCTCCGCGCTTGCCAGCAGCGCGGTCTCGTCGTAGGGCCGCAGGTAGGCGGCGTCGAACACGTCGGCCTCAATGCTGTCGTGCTCGAAGAGGGCCTCCGCCGCGGCGGCCGCCAGGCCGACCCCCATGCCGTGCCCGATGAGCGTGATGTCCCCGCCGGTGCGCAGCCGTGGCCACTTGCCGTACTCATACTCCGGTGCCTCGTCGTAGACCTTCGCGGCGGCCTCGGCGATCCGGATGTAGACCGGGCTCTCGAGCTCCGCGGTGGACCGCATCAGGCTGATGCAGGACGCGGCGTCGGCGGGGGAGAGCACGACCGTGTTGTTCATCGTGCGGGCGATCGCGATGTCCTCAACGGCGTAGTGCGAGGTGCCGAAGTACCCCATCGCGACCCCTGACAGCCTTCCCACGAGCCGCACGGGCAGGTGGTTGTAGTCCACGTCGGTGCGCCACTGCTCGCAGGTCTTCAGCATGCCGAACGGCGACATCGAGTAGATGTAGGGAACTAGCCCCGCGCTGGCGAGCCCTGCGGCGAGCGAGACCGAGTTCGTCTCCGCGATGCCGACCTCGATGTAGCGCTCGGGGAACTTCGCGATGAACTCGGCGACCGTGTTGGACATGTCGGCGGCCAGCGTGACGATCCGCTCGTCCTCGGCGCCGAGCTCGGTCACGGCGAAGCCGGCCGGGTTCGCGGTCATGGCGGTCTCGCGCTCGACGTCGCTGAAGACGTCGACCATCTTCTTCTCAGCCATTGGCCAGCTCCATCCGGGCGGAGATTTCCGCGACGACGTCGGCGTACTGCTCTTCGTTGAGCAAGCCAAGGTGCCAGGCCTGCGGCTGCTTCTCCATGAAATCAACGCCGTGGCCCTTGCGCGTCCGCGCGATGACCGCCACAGGCTGCTCGCTGCCGGGCTCTGGCAGTTCGTCGAAGGTCTTCCTGAGGGTCGGCGCGTCGTGCCCGTTGATCTCGCGCACCGTCCAACCGAAGGCCTCGAAGCGCGCGGCCAGCGGCTCGATGTTCATGGCGTGCGACGTCGGCCCGGCACCGGAGAAGCCGTTCGCGTCCACGATCGCGACCAGGTTGCCGAGCTTGTAGTGCGAGGCGGCCATCGCGGCCTCCCAGACCTGGCCCTCCTGCAGTTCCCCGTCGCCGGTGAGCACGAACGTCCGGTAGTCGCGGCCGGTGAGCCGGGCCGCGATCGCCATGCCCGCGCCGACCGAGAGGTTGTGCCCCAGGGAGCCCGACGAGAAGTCGATGCCGCGCGCCACCTTCATGTTCGGGTGGTCGTTCAGCGGGGAGCCGACCTTGCCGAACTGCTTGAGCCAGTCGTGGGGGTAGAAGCCAAGGTCCGCGAGCACCGGCCACAAGCCTGTGGCCACGTGGCCCTTGCCGAGCAGGAACCGGTCCCGGTCGGGCCAGTTCGGCTCGCTCGGGCGCAGCCGCAGGACGTGGTAGTAGAGGGTCGAGACGATTTCCGCGGCGGAGAACGTCGACGAGTAGTGGCCGAGGCCGGCCTGCGCGACTAGTTCGATCGTCTGCAGCCGTATCCAGTCAGCCCGGCGAAGGAGCTCGACGTCGCTGAGCGGCCTACCGCGCTCCAAGGTGATGTCATCAGGCATGACGCCAGCCTAAATTCGGCACAACTTGTTGACAATATGCCGCGTGATCAGCGCGGTCGCTCGGATGACTGTGCTGGCCCACAAGGATTTAGCCGGAAAATCGGCCACGTCTATGATTCTGATAAGGCCTGTGGATGGCCTTATACGGCCGTACCAGGCCCTGGCTATGTGACGGGAAGACAACATTTCGCGTGCTGCCGTGCTGGTCCCGTGATAGGGGCCCGGTGAGCCTGTTGACAATCCGCCAGCTCAGATCAAGTCTGTGGGACAGTGTGGTCTGCTGCTGCGGAGGCAAGCGTGAGTGTCGTTGATGACCTGTTCTCTGTCCGTGGCCAGGTGGCCCTGGTCACCGGGGGAGCGTCCGGCCTTGGCTACGCGTTCTCGTCGATCCTGGCCGACGCGGGCGCGACCGTCATCATCGCGGACTGGGACGGGGACGGGCTGAAGAAGGCGGTCGAGGCCCTCGCGGAATCGGCGGACGCCGCAGGGCGGACGGCCACTGCGGACCGGAGCGGACCGCCCCTTATCTCAGGCCGGACTCTCGACGTCAGCGACGCGACCGCTGTCCACGCCTTGGTCGACAGCGTCGTGGCCACTCATGGCCGCATCGACATCGTCTTCGCCAATGCCGGCATCGCGCGCGGCCGCCCCCCGATGCTTCCCGAGGGCTGGCTCGACGACATGGACATGGCCGCCTACAACGCCCTCATCGACGTGAACCTGCACGGGGTCGTTCACACCGTCCAGGCGGCGGCGAAGCACATGAAGCGCCAGAAATCCGGGTCTATCGTGACAACGGCCTCCACCGCCGGCCTGCGCAACGACCCGTTCACGCCGTACTCGTACACCATCGCCAAGGCGGGCGTCATCAACTTCACCAAGCAGGCCGCGCACGACCTGGCCCGCTGGGGCGTGCGGGTGAACGCGATCGCGCCGGGGCCGTTCAAGACGCACCTCGGCGGCAAGGAGCCGACGTCGGCCGACGCGGACGCGATGTGGAGCGCGGTCGTCCCCCTCGGCCGCATGGGCAACCCGCCGGAGATCCGCGGACTTGCCCTGCTCCTCGCCTCCAACGCGGGCAGCTTCATGACCGGCGGCGTCTACCCGATCGACGGCGGTGCCCTGCTCCAGGGCCCGTCCCTCCCGCCCCTCGCCTAGCTCAGTACCCGGTCAAAGCGAAGCCCGCGCGGTTAACTCCGCGCGGGCTTCGCCGTTGCCCGGGTCGGGCGGCTGGCGTACTAGGCCGCGTACTCCGTCTGGCCGACGAACGCCTCCCAGAGGCCCGCGTAGACGCCGCCGGCCTCGACCAGTTCATCATGCGAGCCGGTCTCGGCCACGCGACCGTGGTCCATGACGATGATCCTGTCCGCCCGCGCCGCCGTGGTCAGCCGGTGGGCGACGACGATCGTCGTGCGCCGGGCCGCGAGCTGATCCGTGGCCGCGTTGACGGCGGCCTCGGAGGCGAGGTCTAGCGCCGCCGTTGCCTCGTCGAGCAGCAGGATGTCGGGGTCGGCGAGGTCGGCCCTGGCCAGGGCGATGAGCTGGCGCTGGCCGGCCGACAGGTTCCGGCCGCGCTCGCCGACCTCGTGGTCGTAGCCGTTGGGCAGGGCGGTGATCATGTCGTGCGCGCCGACGGCCCGCGCCGCTTCCACGATCTCGTCCATGGACGCGTCAGGGCGGGCATAGCCGATCGCGTCCGCGACCGTGCCGCTGAACAGGTAAGCCTCCTGCGGTACGACACCCAGGCGGTGGCGGAACTCGGTGAGGTCGTAAGTCCGCACGTCCACGCCGTCGACGAGGACGGCGCCGCCGGTCACGTCGTAGAAGCGGGCCATCAGCTTGACGATCGTGGACTTCCCGGCCCCGGTCTGGCCGACGAGCGCCACGGTCTCGCCGGGCGTGATGGTGAACGACACCCCGGCGATCGCCTCGGCGGAGGTCTTTGCGTCGACGTCCACGCCGTCCAGCGTCGAGCCGGCACCGTAGGCGAACCGCACGTCGCGCAGCTCGATCCGCCCGGTGAACCCGGAAGCGGGCACCGGCACGGGGTCGGCTGCGGACGGCACGGTGGTGCGCAGCCGCAGCAGGTCCTTGATCCGCGCCAGGCCGACGGCCGCCTGCTGGTAGCCGTCAAAGACCTGCGAGAGCGACTGGATCGGCGCGAACACCATGTCGACGTACAGCAGGTAGGCGATCAGCGCGCCGACCGACAGCACACCGGAGCGGACCTGGCTCACCGCGACCACGAGCACCAGCGCGGACGCGACCGTGGACAGCGTCTGCACGAAGGGGAAGTAGAGCGCGATGTACCGCTGCGCCCGGAGCCGTGAGGCACGGTAGGCGGACGACCGCCCGGCGAACCGGTCCGCGTTGGCCCCCTCGCGGCGGAACGCCTGGGTGACCCGGAGGCCGGCCACGTTCTCCGCGAGGTCCGCGTTCACGATGGACACCCGCTCCCGTGCCTCGGTGTAGGCCTGCGAGGACTTCCGGCGGAAGATCACGGTAGCCACCGCCAGCACCGGAACGATTGCCAGCACCAGCAGTCCCAGCTCCACGTTGATCACCAGCATCACCGCGAGCACCCCGACAAAGGTGAGCAGCGACGACACCATCGTGACCAGGCCGGTCTGCAGGAACGACGACAGCGCGTCCACGTCGCTGGTCATGCGGGTCATGATGCGCCCGGACATCTCCCGCTCGTAGAAGTCGAGGCCGAGCCGCTGCAGCTGCGAGAAGATCTTCACCCGCAGGGTGAACAGCAGCCGCTCGCCGTTGCGCCCGACGACCATCGTCTCCACGATGTTGACCAGCCAGTCGGCGAACACGATCGCCAGACCGATGATTGACACCAGGACGACCGTGTGGAACATCCGCGCCTGCACGCCGTTGTCGATCCCGTTGCGCACGAGCGCCGGCAGCGCGAGGCTGGCGGCCGCGTCGAGCCCGTCGAGGACGAGCCCGGCGATCAGCGCGATCGCGATCGGCTTCAGCAGCTTGCGCAGCGAGAACGAGGTGTCGGCCGCCTCTGCCTGCGCGAGGTCCACCTTCGGCTTGTCCTTGACCGGCGGCAGCGCCGCCACCCGGGCGAGCAGCTCGGGGCTCGGCGGCACGGAGCCGATCATGCCGTCCATGTTCCCGCCCGCGCCGGCGCGCCCGCCGCGCCCGCCGCCGCGGGCGGCGCCACCGCGCCCGATGGCCGGGGTCGCCGTGAGCGCGCGCGCCGCCCCCACGTCGGAGAATTTGGGTGATCCCGAACGAGTTCGTGTTCCACGTGCACCATGACCATTGCCCTGCCCGGCGGTGGCGGCGTCCGAGACGGCACTCTGGGTGGTCGCCAGGTCGCCGGCGTCCGCGCCCTCAACGCCGTCGCCGGGCCCGGTGATCAGGATCCGGTACAGCTCGCACCGCTCGGTGAGCTCGGCGTTGGTGCCGATGTCGGCGACCCGCCCGTCCGCGGTGAGCACGGCGATCCGGTCGGCGAGGTTGAGCGTGGACTTCCGGTGCGCGATGAGCAGCGTGGTGCGCCCGGCCATGACCCGGTGCAGGGTGGCGTGGATCTCCGCCTCGATCCGCGGGTCGACCGCCGAGGTGGCGTCGTCGAGCAGCAGCAGCCGGGGGTTGGTGATCAGCGCGCGGGCGAGCGCGACCCGCTGGCGCTGCCCGCCGGAGAGGGTGAGCCCCTGCTCGCCGACGACCGTGTCGTAGCCGTTAGGCAGCTCGCGGATGAACTCGTCGGCCTCGGCGGCCTTGGCGGCGGCGATGACCTGCTCGTCCGTTGCGTCCGGGCGGCCGTAGGCGATATTGGCCTTCACCGAGTCGGAGAACAGGAAGGACTCCTCCATGACCATGCCGATCGACGCGCGCAGCGACTGCTCGGTGACGTCGCGGACGTCGTGCCCGCCGATCTTCACCGCACCGCCGCGCACGTCGTAGAACCGGGGAAGGAGCAGTGAGAGCGTGGACTTGCCCGAGCCCGATGGCCCGATGACGGCGACGGTCTCGCCCGCCCTGACTTCCAGGGACAGCCCCCGCAGCACCGGCTGGGACGGCACGTAGCCGAACTGCACGTCCTCGAACGCGATCCCGTTCGCGTCTTCGGGCAGGTCGATGGCGTCCGGCTTGTCGGTGATGACCGGCTTGGAGTCAATGACCTCGAAGACCCGGATGACGCTGGCGCGGGCCTCCTGGCCGATGGTGACCAGGTTGGTGAGCACCCGCACCGGGCCGGCGAGCTGGGCGAGGTAGCTGGAGAACGCGAGGAACGTGCCGAGGGTGACCTCGCCGTGGATGGCGAGCCAGCCGCCGAGCAGGAGCACGCCGACGAGGCCAAGCGAGGGAATGGCGGTGAGCGCGGGATTGTACCTGGCGGTGAGCCGGACCATCCGCAGCCGGGAGCCGAAGAGCTCCTCGCTCGTGGACTCCATCCGCCCCATTTCCTGCTGCTCCTGGCCGAACCCCTTGACGACGCGGACGCCGCCGACGGTCTCGTCCACGATCGCTGCGACCTCGCCGACGAGCTGCTGCGCGTGCCAGGACGCGGGGAACAGCTTGCGCCGCGAGGCCGTGGCGATCAGCCAGAGCGCCGGCGCGACCGCGACCGCCACGAGGGCGAGCAGGGGGGAGAGGATGATCATGATGACGAGGGAGAAGACAAATAGCAGGACGGAGCCGAGGATCAGCGGCACCCACTGCAGCAGCTGCTGCGCCATGTTGATGTCTGAGATGGACCGGCCGACGAGCTGCCCGGTGTGGATCTCGTCCTGCCGTGCCCCGTCCAGCCGGGACAGCGACTCGAACAGCTCGGTCCGCATGGCGTGCTGCACGTCGAGGGCCATCTTGCCGCCCCGGTACCGCCGCATGTAAATGCCGAAGAAGTTGGCCACGGCGGCGATCAGCAGCCCGATCGCCAGGGGCCAGACCGACACCTTGTGCGCGACGATGACGTTGTCGATGATGTCGCGCTGCAGCAGGGGGATGCTCAGCGTGGCCGCCGTGTAGAGGAGGGCCCCGGCCAGCGCGATGATCACGTCCCGCTTGAACCGCCAGCAGTACCCCACAAGCCGCCGCAGCCAGCGAGCCTCGTTGGACGGCTGCACTCCGTTGTGCTGTTTCCCGCTCTTGCTCAAATGCCACTCCGCGTCGCACTCGTTCCCGTCCAGGCCCCGGCCGAGTCGCCGGCCGCCAGGCCACACTCCAAGCCAAACTCATGCAACACCGTAACGAGATAATTCATTTCCCGAGCTAACGACTTTTCCCAACATCGGCGTGGGCGAGCAGAGACCCGGCTCGCCCACGCCGACGTGAGGCGAGCTTCAACAGGCGATGACCACGGCCTTGAACCCTGCGGCCCCCGTAAGCAGTCGCAGGTCGCCAGGGTCGCTGGTGTACAGCTCGTCACCGGACTCCACCAGCAGAGCCACAGTTGCGTCAACCACATCCTTCGTGCGGGTGGCGCCGAGAAGCTCGCCCGCCCGGCAGCCGTCTTCGCGAGTAATCGGAACTACCTCGACCATGCGAAGTGTCTTCGCGAGCCGTGCCTGCTTCGTGCCGTTACGCCAGACTTGGGCGACCGCGTTGGGGTTGGTGCGGACCGGTTCACCGATCCGCAGCGCGTCCTGGATCTTCTTGTACACAACGCGGTCGTCTCGGTCGATGGCGATGAGCGCACCTGCGTCAAGGATCAGCGCGGTCATGCGCCATCACCCCCGAGGCCAAGGGCGGCTCGCCGCTCGCGTCGCCTCTCCGCCACTTCGGCCATCTCTTCCTCGGTGAACGCGCCGAACTCGGCCTGGTACTCGTCGAGGACTTCCTGGAGTCCCGCCGCGCGGCGTTTGCGCTCGGCCTCCTCGAAGATCGCCGCTTCGTGGTCCGCGCGGAATTTGAGCTCGGCTGCGGCGACCATCCAGTCGTCGACTGACAAGCCCTGCCGGCCGGCGGACTCCTTGATCGCCTCGGTCAGCTCCGGAGCGAGAGTCACGCTCATCGTGATCTTCACCCTTCTATCGTACGGCAGGACTTCCCATTGGCCTAAGGAATATCCAGGCGCCCGATTTCCAGGCGCATCCGCACATTAGCACCCCTGCCGACATTCCTCTTTTGCCAATGGCAACGCGTTGACATTGGCGTTGGCCCACTGCGACACGCCGTGTGGCCTGGGACGATCATGATCGCAGAGACTTCTTTGCGAATTCCCAGTTCAGCGCCATGATCAATTACTGCCAATCAATGGCAAGGGCTTGCGCAAACCGATTCCGGTGCTGATCCGTCAGTCAAACATTACCGAAATTCGGACAAAATTCTTGGCTGGTGACGCAAGACGGTCGGATTCCGGACTAAAGGTGCCAGCGACCGGATAACCAGTGGCGTGCTGCGGCACCAGGCCTCCGGCCTCAGCCCGGACCCAGGTCCGCCGTTAGCCACCGCTGCGGACGCAGGTAGATCGCGACCATTTCGCCTAGCTCCGTCCGGGCGAACTTGAGGTAAGTCGGGACTCTCTCCGGCGGCAGGTAGCGCACGGTCATCTCCAGCGTCATCTCATCGGTCCCCGGAACCACCCGCGTTACAGGTCCCTCCACCGACACGTACCGAACAGTCGGAAAGACCCGGTCGACCATCAGGGTGAAACGCCCTGCCGCCTCGATCAGGCGAGCCTTCTTCGACGCGGCCTCCGTCAGCACCCACGCCTCCCCACCGGGGGCGTATTGGTACCAGATCGGCACGGTAAACGGCCCGCGGCCCTGGCCAGCCGACACCGACAAGGCCGCGATGTGCGGCTCGGCCAGGAACAGCTCACGGTCACGTACAGACAACGAGTTATCCGGCATAGCCCACAGCCTAGGCACGGGCACCGACAATCCACCGACAGCCGGACCCAGGCACACGGGTCATCAGGACGAAGCAGGTTCAAATGTCGGAGGGCTTCGCTACCGTCCTAGTCATGCGGTTCCTGCATACCTCTGACTGGCATCTCGGGCGGTCGCTCCACCGGGCCGACCTGAGGGAGGCGCAAGCTGCGTTCCTCGACCATCTCGTCGAGACGGCGCGGTCCGCGCGGGTGGACGCCGTGCTCGTCGCGGGCGACGTCTACGACCGCGCGATCCCGCCGGTGGACTCGGTAGCGCTGTACGAGGACGCGCTCGCCCGGCTGCGCGCAACCGGCGCCCGGGTGATCGTGATCAGCGGCAACCACGACTCCGCCCGCCGTCTGGGTGTCAACAGCGTGCTGATCGACGCCTCTGGGGTGCACCTGCGCACCAGGCCCGCCGCCCTCGCGGACCCGGTTCCACTGGCAGACGAGCACGGCACGGTCGCCGTCTACGGTGTGCCTTACCTGGAGCCGGCGCTCGATCTGGAGCCGGCGCACGGCGCACCGGAAGCGACAGGGGCCGAGGCGCGCACGCCGGGCACCGGGACGGCCCCGGCCGAGACCGTGCTTGAGGCCGGCGAGGCGGCCGGCCGGCCACGCACTCACGAGGCGGTCCTTGGCAAGGCGGTGCGCCGCATCCGGGCCGACGCCGCCGCCCGGGGCGTTACCCGCGCCGTGGTGCTCGCACACGCCTGGGTGGCCGGAGGAGCGTCCGATGAGGAACGGCAGCGGGACGCCGAGCAGAGCAGGAGCGACTCCGAGCGGGACATCTCGGTCGGCGGGATCGGCTACGTCCCGGCGAGCCTGTTCGACGGGTTCAGCTACGTCGCCCTGGGCCACCTGCACGGCCGGCAGACCCTGACCGGGAACATGCGCTACTCCGGCTCCCCACTGCCCTACTCATTCTCCGAGAAGGACCACAAGAAGGGGACCTGGCTCGTCGAAGTCGGCATCGACCGCAAGGCCAGCGCCGAGTGGGTACCTGCCCCGGTGCATAAGCGGCTCGCCACGCTAACCGGCCGCATCGACGACCTGCTCGCCTCCCGTGAGCACGACGAGCACTCCGGCGACTTCCTCGCGGTGACCCTCACCGACACCGCGCGTCCCGAGGGGGCGATGGACCGGCTCCGCGCCCGGTTCCCGCACATCCTCACGCTTGAGTTCAAGCCGGAGGGCGTCACCGCCGACCCGCGCAGTTACGGGCAGAAGGTCAAGGGCCGCGAGGACCTCGCGGTCGCAGCCGAGTTCGTCAGGCACGTGCGGAACACCGACGCCACCGGCCCCGAGCGCGGGCTACTTGAAGCGGCGTTCAGTGCGGCCAGGGACAGAGGGGAGCGCTGATGCGCCCGCATCGCCTCCGGGTGACCGCCTTCGGCGCGTTCGCGGCGTCCGAGCAGGTCACGTTCGACGACCTGGAGGGCCTGTTCCTGCTGCACGGCGAGACCGGCGCGGGCAAGACGACCCTCCTCGACGCGATCGCGTTCGCCTTGTACGGCCGGGTCCCTGGCGAACGCGGCACCGCCAGGCGCCTGCGCTCCGATCACGCGTCCCCGCGCACCACGACCGAGGTGGAGCTCGAGGCGACGATCGGGGGCCGCCGGCTGTGCATCACCCGCAGGCCGGAACAGGCCCGCCAGAAGAAATCGGGCACAGGCTTCACCACGGAGCCCGCTTCTGTCCGGCTCGCCGAGTTCGCGTCCGGCACCTGGGAGTCGAAGTCGACGAGGATCGGCGAAGTCGATGCCGAGATCGAGAACCTCATGGGCATGTCCGCCACCCAGTTCTTCCAGGTGGTCCTCCTCCCGCAGGGCGAGTTCGCGAAGTTCCTGCGCGCCGACGCGAAAGACAAGGAAGCTCTGCTGCAGAAGCTGTTCGGCACCGACCGCTTCCGCAAGGTCGAAGACTGGCTAGCGGACCGCCGCCGCGGCACAGAAAAAGACGTAGCGGCAGCCCACGAGAACGTGGCCCGCCTGGTCGCCCAGATAGCCCAGGCCGCCGGCACCGCGGTCCCCGACTCCGCCGCCGTGCTTGACTCGCGGGAGCTGACCGAACCGCTCGCCGCGTTCGCCGGGCCCGGCCCCTCCGCCAGCTTCGCCGTGGCCGCCACGCCTGACGGCTTCACGCAGGTTCAGGGCGACGGCCCGGTGGCGGCGCACGCCTGGCAGGGAACCTGGATCGCAACCCTTGCGGCAATGGCCGCGGCTCAGCGCGACGCGGCCGCCGCCCTAGTCGATGTCAGGAAAGCAGACCTGGAAGCCAGGGTGACGGCGCAGCGCCAGGCCGAGCAACTCGCCGACCGCCAGCGTCGCCGCCGTGACGCGCTGCAGCGTAAGGCCGAGCTAGAGGCCGCGACACCGGAGATCGAAGGCCTGCGCGCCGCCGCTGGTAACCGCCTGCGTGCTGCCGCCGGCGCCGGCGCCGTCGCCGTCGCGGCACGGGCCGCCGAATCGACGGCCTTGCATGCCGCCGGACAGGAGCAGCAGGCACAGGTCGGCCGGCTACAGGCACTGCGCGCCGTCGCCCGCCAGGCGGACGCGGAGGACGAGACCGCTGCGACCGCCCGCACCCGCGCCGCCATGCTGTCCGACGAGCTCGATCGCGCTGAGGCGGAAGCGCTGCGGCGCCAGGCGGCCCGTCCCCAGGCTGAGCAAGCACGTGACGCCGCCAGCCGGGCCGCCGGGGCGCTACCCGCCGCCAGGGAAAAGGCGAACGCTGCGCGCCAGATAGCGAGCGACGGCGCCGCACTCGTCGCGGAACACGGGAAGCGGAGCGACCTGCGCGAAGCGCACCTGACCACGCGCGAGGGGGCAGTAGCCGCGCAGGCAGCGGCGCTCCGCGTCCGCGAGGCGCGCATCGACGGCATGCGCGCTGAACTCGCTGCCCAGATGACGGACGGCAGTCCCTGTCCGGTCTGCGGTTCCCTCGATCACCCCGACCCAGTCGACGCCGCTTCCTTCCCTCCGATCAGCAGGGACGAGGAGGACACCGCCTTCACGCTAGCCAGCGACGCGGCACAGGCAGCAGACGAGGCGGGAAGTCGCGTAGCCGCCGTCGACGCCGTAATCAGCGGCCTCGTGCGGCGCCTCACCGACGCCGGCTTCCCGTTTCCGGCAATCTCCAACACCGGGGCCCTGGCCGCCGCCGCCCTCGCGGCAGCGGCAGGCGCGGACGAGCGGGAAGCCGAGGCGGCCGTGCTGAGTGACGCCGCCGCACGCCTGAGCAGCCTGCAACGCGAGCTAGACGAACTAGACAGGGCCATAGCCGCCGATCGGGCCAGGCTCACCGAGCTGACCGAGCAGCGCACCGCGGCCCTCGCCGAAGCCGGAGCCGCCAAGGCGCGTGCCGCGGCTCGCCGCGAAGAGCTAGCCGCCCAGCTGGGCGAAGCCGATGACCTGGAGACCGCGATCAGCGCCGCGACGCGTTTGGCCGAGGCGCTGCTCAAGGCGGCAGCGGTCGCCGACCTCCTCGCCGACCCGGACCTGGACGTAGAGCTGGACCCGCCCGCGCCGCTCGGCGAGGCCACGGAAGCGGCCAAGGCGGCCCAGCAGTCCCACGACGAAGCGAACAAGGCTTACGGCACGACCCAGGACCGCGCTGACCAGCTTGCCGTTCTCAAGCCGCGGCTGGAAGACGCCCTGGCGGCCCTCCAACCGCTGAAGGAGCGGGCCGACCAGATCCGCCACCTGGCCGACCTGGCCAACGGCACAAGCGGCGCGAACCAGTACAAGATGACGTTGTCCAGCTTCGTCTTGGCGGCACGGCTCGAAGAGGTCGCCGCGGCGGCCAGCGAGCGCCTCCTCACGATGACCGCCGGCCGCTACTCCCTGGTCCACTCCGACGCAAGGAAGGGCAACGCGAAGGCTGGCCTCAGCCTCCTGGCCTGCGACGCGTGGACCGGCGTCGACCGCGACACGGCCACCCTGTCCGGCGGCGAGACATTCCTGGCGAGCCTGGCCCTCGCTCTGGGTCTCGCCGACGTGGTGACAGCCGAGTCGGCCGGCACCCCGATGGAGGCCCTCTTCGTCGACGAGGGCTTCGGCACCCTGGACGAGGACACCCTGGATGAAGTCATGAACGTCCTAGACAGCCTCCGCGCCGGCGGCCGCCTCGTTGGCATCGTCAGCCACGTGAGCGAGCTCCGCCAGCGCATCCCGGCCCAGGTCCACGTCCGCAAGGGGCGCACCGGCAGCCGAGTCGAGATAATCCCCGGCTAGCGCGCGGCTAGCGCCCGATTAACCCCAGCCGCATCAGCGGGCCACCCCGTCCGGCGGCGTCTGCACCTAAGGGCCGAAGCGATGCCCGGTCTTATCCGGCGGGTCACTGCTCGCTGGCGGGGACCTTGCCCCGGTTGACGTTAATAGCGTCACACGGGAAGGCGTACGAAACGCGAACAGCCGGAGAAGTGCGGGCACTTTACACATCAGGGGTATTACCGGGCCCGATTAGGCTCGTGGGGGGAAAGAGGAAGCCGCTTACGTTCGGGATAACTGGACACGGGCGGGGAACGGACCGGCAGAGCCGCGCCTCGCTCGCCCACGCCGTCCTTCCGCCGTAACCTGGGGAAACGACTTCGTAACGGCGCCTTTAACGCACTCCGTCGGCCGCCCGAGCAAAAGGTCCAGAATGACCCTATATATAGAGTTATCGAACTGTGATGTTCCCAACATGGACCGGTTGACCTGCGAATACCTGGGAAAACTCCCGCAGGGGTCTCGTGCTAAGCGAGGACCCGGTTTACCATCTAGCCTTGGAAAGATTTCGAAACCCCTGACCTAACCGCCCGGGGGACGGCGGACAGGCACGTCAGGCGGCAAACGGTACCGAGGGGGTTCCGGCATGTCGGTTCCTGCTGTGCGACGGATCGTCGTTGGAGTGGATGGCTCCGTCGAATCCGTCGCGGCGCTCCGCTGGGCCTGCCGAGAGGCGTCCCTGCGCGGCGCTGAAGTGCGCGCGGTGCACGTGCGGGAGGAGTGCTGCCACAGCTTTGCAAGCTATGCGGTGCCCGCGCTGTCCACCGCGGATGGCGTCTCCATCGACATCGACGACCTCGTGCGCTCGGTCCAGGCCGACCACGCACTCGGGGTCCAGGTCCGCGTCGAGGAGGTGGACGGCCTCGCGGCGCGCGTGCTCCTCGACCGGTGCGCGGGCGCGGACATGCTGGTCCTCGGGTCGTCAAGCGACGTGCCCGGCGCGCGCCGCTCGGCCGGCCCGGTGATCCGCGCGTGCCTGCGCCGCGCGCCCTGCCCGGTCGTCGTGATCAGTGCGGCCCAGGACCCGACGCAGCAGCGCGAGCCCGCAGCCCAGGCTGCCGAGGAATGCGTCAAGGTCCCGGCCGGCGTCTAGCACGACCGTCACGGAGTGCGGCTAGCTATTCGCGTGAAGCCGGGGTCCGCCCGGACCTCCGTCGGGGGACGGCATGGTGACGCGCTCGTGGTCGCAGTCACCGCGCGCGCGGTCGACGGGAAGGCAACCGAGGCCGCGCTGCGGGCCGTGGCCGAGGCGTTTGACGTGAAACGGCGCGAGGTCACGCTCGTCACCGGGGCGACGAGCCGCGACAAGGTGGTCGACATCGACGGCGAGCCGACCACCCTGTCCGCCCGCCGCGACACCCTGCTCGGCCCAGTGCGTTGAACCCAGTGCGTTGAACCCGGTGCGTTGAAACCCAGTGCCGTGATCCGGCGTAAGGTAACGACCATGGAACCAGCCGGCACCGGCGCCCCGGTTGTCACCGACAACCCGGCCGCGTCACGGTATGAGCTGCACGTCGGCGCCGAGCTCGCCGGCTTCGTCACCTATCAGCTGCGCAACCACGACACGGTGATCAGCCTGCTGCACACCGAGATCGAGCCGGCCTTCCAGGGCGCGGGCCTGGCCTCGCACCTGGCGCGGTACAGTCTCGACGACGCGCGCAAGCGCGGACTGGCGGTGCTGCCGTTCTGCCCGTACATCCGTTCCTGGATCAAGAAGCACCCGGAGTACACCGAGCTCGTCCCGGACGCATCCCGCGGCGACTTCGACCTCTGAGCCCAGCCAAACAAAACACGGAGGAACAGCGTTGACACGGGTATGGCTGCCTGACGCACTAGAGAAATTCGGCACCCTGCCCCCCGGCATCGAGGCCGACGTGTGGACCGGTGGCGAGGACCTGCCGGAGAGCGCGGATCAGGTGGAGTACGTGATCCTGCCTCAGGGGGTAAAGTCCGAAATAATACGAAAAATCGGCACACTACCCAGCCTGAAGACCATCCAGATCCTCTCCGCCGGCGCCGACCACATCCTTCCCCACGTCCCCAGCCATATCACGCTTTGCAACGCCCGCGGTGCGCACACCCCGGCCACGGCCGAGCTGACGGCCGGCCTCATCATCGCCAGCCTGCGCAACTTCCCCCGCTTCGCTGTCGCCCAGCACGAAGGCCGCTGGGACAGCACACTCAGCGACTCGGTAGGCGGCAAGCACGTCCTGATCGTGGGCTACGGCGACATCGGCGCCGCCGTCGAGCGCCGCCTGGCGGGATGGGAGGTCACGATCGAGCGGGTCGCGCGGCACGCCCGCGACGGCGTGCACGCGATCGATGAGCTGCCGGGACTCCTGAAGGCGGCGGATGTCGTCGTCATCCTTCTCCCTGTCACCGACGAGACCAGGCAGCTCGTCGACAAGGACTTCCTGCGGGCCATGAAGGACGGCGCCCTGCTGGTCAACGCCGCCCGCGGCGTGATCGTCGACACGGACGCGCTGCTCGAAGAGCTAACGAGCGGCAGGCTCAGGGCCGCCCTCGACGTCACAGACCCCGAACCGCTCCCGGCGGGCCATCCGCTGTGGCAGGCCCCGAACCTGCTGCTCACACCGCACGTGGGCGGCGCGGTCCGCGATGTCCGCGACCGCGGCTACAGCGTGGTGCGCGAGCAGCTCGCGCGGCTGTCCGCGGGCGAGCCGCTGTGGAACGTCATCGGTGACCGGGGATATTAAGGCAACAGCATCAGTCATTTCCGAACGGAAGGTTAATGACTCGATGATGCAAAACGGTGACTGCCGGCGCGGGGCGACCGCGTAGGTGCGTTCTGTCGCGCAGTGAACCGGACAAAACAGACATAGAGTATGTTTTGACTCGTTACGATGACAACTAGGCAATAAATATGACAAAGGCTTAATCTTTTCGTAATAACTCCTTCGCGGTCCAACCGGTGTCGCTACCTTTCATCACGGGAGCGTCACGACGGACTTCGGAGGTGGTAAAGACGTGTTCACCCGGCAATGGTCCGCATGGCGTCGTAGGTTCCGTAACAGCCGGAAGACGCAGGTAGCGGCCACTGTCACGGTCGCGGTGGTGGCCGTGGCGGGAGCGCTCGCCGGCATTACGCTCGCGGACCAGCATCTTCAGTCGGTTAATCAGGCTGCGTCCGCTGCCTGCTTTTCCTCCGGGACGCCCCAGGCGCCCGGGGCACCCGAGGTAAGCGCGAGCGGGGCGCCAGAGAGTGTGGGCGCATCGGCTGCCCCGTGCCCGACGCCGTCGGGCGGCGCCGCGACGACCACCCCCACCGCCTCGACGAACCAGTCGAGCCAGTCGAACGCAGTCAGGCCCCCGCGTGAACGTGACACCGAACACGTACGCGACCGGCCCGACCGCGACATCGCAGCTCGGCGACATCGCGATGCGGCCCGTCGACGGGGCGGGCAACCCGATCAGCTTCTTCCAGACGCCGGCCCAGGCCGTCGCATCGATGAACTGCACCCTGGCCGTGCCGTCGAACCCGCTGACCGCCGCGGGCCTGGCCACGCCGTACGTGCTCGGCGACGGCTGCTCGGAGGCTAACCCGAACGAGCAGGCGTTCGCCGAGGCGACGATCCTGGCGCCCAACGGCCAGGTGCAGGTCTACAACCCGCTCGTCATCACCCAGGGCACCACGCCCGCGATGCAGCCTGCGCCGCCGAAGATCCCCAGCGGCGCGAAGGTCATCCTCGACTTCGGCTTCAACGGCACCAACCTCGTGCTCACCGGCGCGGGCGCCGTCGAGCAGTCGAGTGGCTGTGTCGACGCCTACGGTCAGTCGCTGATCGGCGAGGTCTCGGCCTGCAACGCGGTCCCCTTCTACAACATGGCCAACCAGGAGATCGCGCGCGGCACCCTGAAGATCTCAAGCGTCGGCACCTCGCTCGACGGCGAGGAGTGCCAGGTCACCAGGAACTTCGCGCTCGTCGACAATGACCCGAGCGACAACGTCTACACGGCCTACCTGCTCAACGGTAACGGCCAGACGGCACAGGCCACCGCGGCAAACCAGGCGGCGCTTGGCGACGCGACGATGATAGACAACGGCAGCGACAACGCGCTGCTCGGCGACTTCGTGGACCCGGCCAACGGCTGCACGCCGTTCACCCAGCCGGACACGACCAGCCTGAAAGGTGCCCAGTCGTCGCAGGCGCTCGACGAGCTGAGCTCACGCGTGAACCAGAAGACGCAGATCGCCGTCGTCCCGCCGAACGATGAGATGACCCTGGTGGGCGGCGCCTACAGCCTGGCCAAGACCAACACGTACCGCTCGATCGTGGACCAGCCGCTCCTCGCGGCGAACACGAGCCTGACCGAGGTCGCGGCCGCGTTCTGCATGAACCTGACAAACATCGCGCCGGAGCGCGACCAGCTCGACATGGGCAGGGACGAGAACTTCACCACCCCGGTGCCCGCTACCGGCGACAACCTGGCGACGTTTCTCGGCAATCGCCTGTCGATGTCGTTCATGAACCTGGGCTGCCAGAACTTCGGCCTGACCGACCCGGTGAACGTTACCCTCGACGGCAACAACGTGGCCGTCGCGGTCAGCTACAACACCGCACACCAGCAGGCTACGATCCCGGCACCGGACACGGGCAACCACGGCGGCAAGCGGCAGTGGGGACCGTCGCAGGACAGGCACAGGATGGTCGAGAACCCGGCAGATCACTAACGACACGTGCCAGCCGGCCCGTGCCTGGATCACAACCAGGCACGGGCCGGTATGTGTTTAAATGCAATTCTGCTTACGATGGGGTCATGACCCGACCCCCCGGTGAGGCAGAACTCCGGCCCGTGATCGTCACTGTCGACGATGACCCGAGTGTGTCCCGTGCCGTCGCCCGCGACCTGCGCAGGAGGTACGGCGAGCGCAACCGCATCGTCCGCGCCGAGTCGGGCGATCAGGCCCTGGAGGCGCTGCGGCAGATGAAGCTGCGCGGCAACCAGGTCGCGGTCATCGTCGCGGACTACCGGATGCCGGGCCTGACCGGCATCGAGTTCCTCGAGCGGGCGATGGACATCTACCCGTTCGCCCGCCGGGTTCTGCTGACAGCGTACGCGGACACGAGCGCCGCGATCGACGCGATCAACGTCGTGGACCTGGACCACTATCTGCTCAAGCCGTGGGACCCGCCGGAGGAGAAGCTCTACCCGGTCATCGATGATCTCCTCAAGGCCTGGCAGCGCGAGGACCGCAAGCCGGTCAAGGAAGCCAAGCTGGTCGGGCACCGCTGGTCCGCGCCATCGGCGGAACTGCGCGACTTCCTGGCCCGCAACCAGGTCCCGTACCGCTGGTACGCCTCGGACACCGACGAGGGGCGGCGGCTGCTCGCCGCCGCGGGCGCGGACGGCCGCGACCTCCCGGTGCTCATCACCGCCGACGGCGAGCCGCTCATCACGCCGACGCACGCCGAGGTGGCGGCGAAGGTGCACCTGTCGACCACGCCGTCGCGAGACTTCTACGACCTGGTCGTGGTGGGCGGCGGCCCGGCCGGGCTCGGCGCGGCGGTCTATGGCGCGTCCGAGGGCCTGCGCACCGTCCTTGTGGAGAAGTTCGCCACCGGCGGCCAGGCGGGCCAGTCCTCCCGCATCGAGAACTACCTGGGCTTCCCCGACGGCCTGTCCGGCGGCCAGCTCACCGACCGCGCGCGGCGCCAGGCCGTCAAGTTCGGCGCCGAGCTGCTGACGACCCGCGAGGTGTCCGGCCTTGAGGTGAACGGCCCGGCCCGCACGATCAGGTTCAGCGACGGCGGCGCCATCGACGCCAAGGCGGTCATCCTGGCGACGGGGGTCTCCTACCGGCAGCTGACAGCCCCCGGCTGCATGGAGATGACCGGCGCCGGGGTCTACTACGGTGCCGCGCTCACCGAGGCCGAGGCGTGCAAGGACCAGGACGTGTACGTGGTGGGCGGCGCGAACTCGGCGGGCCAGGCCGCCGTCTACCTGGCGAGGTTCGCCAGGTCGGTGACCTTGCTGGTGCGCGCCCGCGGCCTTGAGCAGTCGATGTCGTACTACCTGGTCCAGCAGATCGCTGGCATCCCCAACATCAGCGTCCGCGTCTGCACCGAGGTGGCGGAGGCGCACGGGGACGACCACCTTGAGCAGCTAACCCTCCGCGACCTGGCAACCGGCAAAACAGAAATAGTCGACGCGGGCCAGCTGTTCATATTCATTGGGGCGGCGCCGCGGACCGCCTGGCTGGACGGCGTGCTGGCTCGCGACCAGCACGGCTTCGTGCAGGCAGGCCCGGACTTCGCCCAGGAGGAAACTGGCTGGCCACTCGACCGCCCGCCATACCACCTGGAGACCAGCGTTCCCGGCGTGTTCGTGGCCGGCGACGTCCGGTCCGAGTCCGCGAAGCGGGTCGCCTCGGCGGTAGGGGAGGGCGCGATGGCGGTCATGTTCGTGCACAGGTATTTGGAAACACTTACCTAGAGACCCAGTAGACGCTGGAGACGCCATGACAGTAATTACGGGATGCGACCCAGCAGAGCTGCGCACGCTGTTCCTGTTCGACAAGCTCGCCGACGAACAGCTTGACCGGCTCTGCCGTGAGGGCCACGTGGAGATCACCGAGCCAGGGCCGGTCTTCACCGAGGGCGACCCGGCGGAGAACCTGTACGTGCTGATCGAGGGCACGCTGGTCACGAGCAGGCGGGTCGGCGGCGACGACATCGATATCAACTCGACCAGCATGAAGGGCGTCTACACCGGCGCGTACATGGCCTACCTGGGAGACCGCGTCCCGCAGGTGTACCAGAACTCGGCGCGGCTCACGGAGCCGTCCCGGCTCTACGTGCTTGGCGCGGAGTGCTTCGCCCAGATCATGAACGAGTGGTTCCCGATGCCGGTCCACCTTCTTGAGGGCCTGTTCTTCGGCGGCCAGAAGACCCGCGACGTGGTCGGCCAGCGGGAGCGGCTGCTGGCGCTCGGCTCGCTGACCGCCGGGCTGACGCACGAGCTCAACAACCCGGCCGCCGCAGCCGTCCGCGCGACGTCGACCCTGCGCGAGCGGGTCGCCGGGATGCGCGGCAAGCTCCGCCTCCTCGCGGCGGGCAAGTACCCGAGGGCAAGCCTTGAGACGCTCGTCGACGTGCAGCAAAGCGCGGCCGAGCGGGTGGCCAAGGCGCCGCAACTCGACCCGATCGCGACGTCGGACGCCGAAGACGCGGTCTCCGACTGGCTGGACGACCACGGCTGCTCGGATGCGTGGCAGCTCGCCCCGGTCTTCGTCCAGGCCGGCCTGGACACCGAGTGGCTCGACGGAGTCCTGGACCTGGTCGGCGCGGAGATGCTCGAGCCCGCGCTCCGCTGGCTGAACTACACGGTCGAGACCGAGCTGCTCATGAACGAGATCGAGGACACGACCACCAGGGTCTCCACGCTGGTCGGCGCGGCCAAGCAGTACTCGCAGCTCGACCGCGCCCCGTACCAGGTGGTGGACGTGCACGACCTGCTGTCGAGCACGCTGCTGATGATGTCAGCGAAGCTGAAGGGCATCACGATCGTCAAGCGGTACGACAAGACCCTGCCGAAGTTCCCCGCCTACGCCACCGAGCTCAACCAGGTCTGGACCAACCTGATCGACAACGCCGCGCAGGCGATGGACGGCACCGGCACGCTCACCATCCGCACCGCGCGCGACGGCGACTGCATCCTCGTCGAGATCGGCGACACCGGACCCGGTATCCCGCCGGAGATCCAGCAGCGCATCTACGAGCCGTTCTTCACCACCAAGCCGGTCGGCGAGGGCACCGGGCTCGGGCTTGACATCGCGTGGCGGATCGTCGTCAACAAGCACCACGGCGACCTGCGCGTAGAGTCGGTCCCCGGCGACACTCGCTTCCAGGTACGCCTTCCTATCCAACCGGAGAACTCATGACTGAGCAGATCCCTGGCGTCGACCCCGCAGTCGCGCCAAGCGGCACCGGCTGCGTCGAGTGCGAGGCAGCGGGCGGCTGGTGGCTGCACCTGCGCCGGTGCACCCAGTGCGGTCACATCGGCTGCTGCGACACCTCACCGTCGCAGCATGCCACCGCGCACGCCACGGAGACCGGCCACCCGGTCATCCGCAGCTTCGAGCCGGGGGAGACCTGGTTCTGGTCCTACCAGACCGAGGACTTCTACGAGACGGGCCCGGCCCTGGCCAGGCCAGAGTCCCACCCGAGGGAGCAGACGGTCCCAGGCCCGCGCGAGCGCGTCCCCTCCGACTGGCGATCGAAGCTCAACGGATGAGCGTCATATCGCGCGGCTTCGGCGGCCGCAGGCGGGACGACCCCAAGCTGCCGCCCGGCCAGTACCTTGAGCGCGGCTTCCCAGTCCTCCAAGCGGGCCCGACCCCGCCGGTCAACCCGGCGACCTGGAAGTTCACGGTCACCACGGAGACCGGCGACACGACCCGCTGGGACTGGAAGCAGTTCACCGCGCTGCCCGTCGAGGACATCATGACCGACATCCACTGCGTCACCCAGTGGTCCAAGCTCGGCACGCACTGGCGCGGCGTCTCCCTCGACACGCTACTCGACGGCATCGAGACGAACGCCGCCTACGTCATGGCCCGCAGCTACGGCGGCTACACGACCAACCTGCCGCTGCCCGACCTGCGCGACGGCCAGGCCTGGATCGCCTACGAGTACGAGGGCAAGCCGCTGCAACCCGAGCACGGCGGCCCGGCCCGGCTGCTCGTCCCGCACCTGTACCTCTGGAAGTCCGCCAAGTGGGTCACCGGCCTCGACCTGATGCTCAACGACAAACGGGGCTTCTGGGAGGAACTCGGCTATAACGACTACGGTGACCCGTGGCGCGAGCAGCGGTATCAGGGCGACTGATCTGGCGGGTCGCGACCGTCAAGGAGACGAGGGACGAGACCGCGACCGCCCGTACGCTCACCCTGGACATCCCCGGCTGGCCTGGCCACCAGCCCGGCCAGCACGTCTCCGTCAAGCTCACCGCCGAGGACGGCTACTCGGCGCAGCGTGACTACTCCATTGGCAGTGCCACGGAAGCCGACCGCCTCGAGGTCACCGTCCAGCGCATCGAAGACGGCGAGGTCTCCTCGTACCTGGCCGGATTCGTCGAGCCGGGTGACCAGTTCGAGGTGCGCGGCCCGATCGGCGGCTGGTTCGCGTGGCGTGAGGAGGATCCCCGCCCCCTGCTCCTGCTCGCGGGCGGCTCGGGCGTCGTCCCCCTGATGTCCATGATCCGAACCCACGGCCAAGTCAAGAGCCAGGTCCCCGTCCGGCTGATCTACAGCGCCCGCACCCCCGCCGACGTCATCTACAAGGACGAGTTGTCCGAACGCCAGCGTGTTTCACCCCTCACGGTCACCTACCTCTACACTCGCCGGGGCTGGGCCGCTAGGGGCATCAATCCCGCCACGGACTCCCGGAGCTACACAACCCGCCTGAACGCGAAGATCCTCGCGGAAACCGCCTTCCCCCCGGAAGCGACCCCGGCGATCTTCGTCTGCGGCCCGACCGGCTTCGTCGAGGCAGCCTCGGACCTCCTGGTGGCCGCCGGCCACGCTCCGGGCGGGATCAAAACGGAACGTTTCGGACCAACCGGCTAGCCCGGCGGCGTCCGCCCGCCGGCGCGGGCGTCCCGATGCCCGTTTCGCGGCGCTATGTCCCCCGACCCGCCCAGGCACTTGGCGTGGCGCGCGTCTTCGCACAACCGGGCGCGCCGCATACCGGGGCATATCGGTCGTGATCATGGTCACCGGATGTGCGAAGACAGCTGATCATGGTCAGCGGGTGTGCAAAGTGGGGGCGAGCTACGGGTACAGCGTCTCCAGGTACGCGGCTACGCCGTCCTCGTCGTTGCTGCCGATGACGTGCCTGGCGGCGGCGCGGACCTCGGGATGGGCGTTGGCGACAGCGCAGGAGGTGCCGGCCCAGGCGAGCAGTGGCAGGTCGTTCGGCATGTCGCCGAACGCGATGACCGACTCGCGGCCGATCCCGTGCGCGGCGGCGATCTCGGCGACCGTGGTGGCCTTGGAGACCCCCGGCGCGGCGGCCTCGACAAGGCCTTTGGAGTTGGAGTGCGTCACGCTGACCAGCTCGCCGAGGGCGGGGAGCGCCAGCGCGAGGAGATCGTCGCAGGAGTACCCGAAATGCCGCCCGAGCAGCTTCGACGCCGGCTGCGCGAACAGCGCGTCGTCGTCGAGCCGCGGGATGGACTGGTTCAAATCCCAGTTCAGGGCCTGGTACAGCTGGTCGGCGGCGTGCCCGCCGTCGGGGTACTCGACCCCGATCCCGATGCCGGGCACGGCGGCCCGCAGCGCCGCGGCCGCCGGGGCAAGCAAAGGCTGCGGGATGAGGTGCAACGCCTCGATCGTCTCGGTCCGCATGTCATAGGCGAGCGCCCCGTTGGCGCAGATGGCCGTCCCCCGGTGCCCGAAGGCTGCCGCGATCGGCGGCATCATCCGCGGCGGCCGCCCGGTAACGAGCACGAACCGCGCCCCGGCCGCCTCCACCCGCGCGAACGCGGCCACGGTCCGCGGTGAGATCGTCCCGTCCCCCCGGACGATCGTCCCGTCAAGATCGGTCGCCACGAGCAGGGGATAGGCAGTCACAACATATGAGCCTAACCGGACAAACGACATGATCACGTCGGCAGGCACTGCTGAAGCGCGCGCAGGCGGTCCTGGACGACGAGGCCGCGCTCACCGCGCTTGTGCGCAGGCCGGGCAAACCAGTGGGGAGAGGCGGGCAGAAGTGTTAGCTTGACCGGTCATGCGGGAGTCGTACTGTCAGGACGCCCTGGACGGGCTCCTCGCTGGCGTCAGGACCAGGCGAGGCTGGGACTTCTCGGGGATGAACGAGCTTCGCCAGCCTGCGCCGTGGGACTATCACGATGTCGTCCTGCGCTACCTGCGGTCATCCGACGACGTGCTCGACGTCGGGACCGGCGCGGGCGAGAGGCTGCGCGACCTGGCCCCGTCATTCGCCCGCGGGCTGGGAATCGACGCGGATCCCGAAATGGTGCGGCTGGCACGCGAGGACCCGGCGGCGGGCAACCTCAGCTTCCTGGTCTGCGGCGAGCGGCTCGAGTCGGCGCCAGGGGACTTCGACGTGATCCTCAACAGGCACGCGCCATTCAACCTGAGCGCGATCGCGGCGCGCCTGCGGCCCGGCGGCTACTTCATCACCCAGCAGGTCGGCGAGCGGAACATGGCCTGCGTGAAGGCGGCCCTGGGCCAGCCGCCCGGCCCGCCCCCGATCCAGCGGGCGGCGATCACGGAAAGCGGCCTGCGACTGCTGGCCTTCATGGAGTACGACGTCGAGTACGTGGTACGTGACATCGAGTCGCTGCTCTTCTGGCTCAGCGCCCTCGACGCGGCTCACGCGGACGTGGACGGGACGTCCGCCTTGGCCAGCGCCGCGATCCTGAACCAGGTCCTGTCCGGGAACGTGGACGAGCGCGGGTTCGTGACCAACGAGCACAGGTACCTGGTCATCGCGCAATCCGTGCGGGAACGCGCCCGGCCGTGACCGTGGTTCCAAGTCCCGAGAAGGCTGCAACTACCGGTGCCCGCCACCGGGATCGGCGGGACTAATTCCGCCGGAAGTGCCCGCACCCGCGCCGCCGCCGCGGTCAGCCTGCTACGCACTGCAGCGCCAGCAAGAAAACGAGCCAAGCAGGCCGACCGCAGCCCAACCTGGACGCGCGCACCGTCGGACAAGCTAGGTGAGCTCTTACGCCGGGAACGACCGTCAGGGTAACCTTGACGCGGTGGGGCGTCAAGGTTACCCTGACGATATGACGAACTCCCGACCCGCCGCGCCCGGAGCGCGGCTCCTGACGAGCCTGTACTGCTCCTTCTGCGTCAAGGACAAGGACTCGGTCGCCAAGCTCATCGCCGGTCCCGGTGTCTACATCTGCGACGAATGCGTCGGCCTGTGCGACCTAATCCTCGCCGATCAGCCGGCTGGCGAGTTCGGCGTGTGGATCGAGCAGCCGGACGACGAACTGCTCGCGAGCCTGGCTCGGATCCAGGCGGTGGTCGCCCAGGTCGACGCCGCCGTCCACGACTACGTGGCCATCCTGCGCGGCCGGGGAATCAGCTGGACCCGCATCGGAGAGGCGCTCGGCGTGTCCAAGCAGGCGGCTTGGGAGCGGTTCTCCAGAGAAGACTGAGTACGCCCGCCGCCGGTGACCTGACCCCGGCTGCCCGGCGCCGCGCCGGGCATGTGCGTCAGCAAGCGGTCGCGCGGATCCTTTCCGCAAATCGGAGCGCTGGACCTGCCCAAGCGGTCAGGCCGTAGGCTCACTGGCGTGGCCGTCTTCGAAGTCCCGGGTTCCAAGTCCATCACCGCCCGCGCGCTGTTTCTCGCGGCCGCGGCCCGTGGTACCACGGTGCTGCGCAAGCCTCTGGACTCAGATGACACTGTCGGCTTCGCCGAGGGCCTCACCGCGCTCGGCTACAAGCTGGATCGGGCACCAGACCAGTGGCGGGTCGAGGGGCGCCCGCAGGGACCGGCCCTCGCGCAGGCCCGCGTGTTCTGCCGCGACGGCGCCACCACCTCCAGGTTCCTGCCCGCACTCGCCGCGGCAGGGCACGGCGAGTTTCGCTTCGACGCCTCCGCCCAGATGCGCCGCCGCCCCCTGGGCCCGCTCACAAAGGCCCTACGCAGCCTCGGCGTCGACCTCGTCCACGAGATCGAGGAAGGCCACCACCCGCTCACCATCCGCGCCGACGGGATCAAGGGCGGGCACGTCACGCTGGACGCCGGCCTGTCCTCCCAGTTCCTCACCGCCCTGCTGCTCCTCGGCCCGCTCACCGCCGAAGGGCTCGCCATCACCGTCACCGACCTCGTCTCCGCACCGTACGTGGAGATCACCACGGCGATGATGGAGCGCTTCGGGGTCGGCGTCGAGCGCGACGGCGACACCTACCTCGTGCCCTCCCGGCCCTACACCGCCACCGACTACCTGGTCGAGCCCGACGCCTCGACAGCGAGCTACTTCCTGGCCGCGGCTGCGCTCACCGGCCGCAGCATCACCATCCCGGGGCTCGGGTCACACTCCCTGCAAGGCGACCTGCGGTTCGCCGGCGTACTCTCCCGAATGGGTGCCGACGTCACCATCACCCCGGAGTCCGTCACCGTCACCGGCCCCGCGAACGCGGACCTGCACGGCATCACCGTCAACATGCGCGACATCTCCGACACCATGCCCACACTTGCCGCGATCGCCCCGTTCGCCGGCGGCCCGGTCCGCATCGAAGACGTCTACAACACCCGGGTTAAGGAATGCGACCGGCTCGAAGCATGCGCGGAAAACCTCTGCGCCATGGGCGTTCCAGTCCAGGTGGGCCGCGACTGGATCGAGATCCACCCAGCCCAGCCCCATCCGGCGCATATCGCCTGCCACGGCGACCATCGCATAGCGATGGCCTTCAGCATCACCGGCCTGCGCACGCCCGGCATCACCTTGGACAACCCGGGATGCGTCAAGAAGACCTTCCCCGGATTCCACGCCGCTCTCGCCGCGCTCCAGACCGCCTGGCAACACGACCAGTAGCAGTCAACAGGACGCCGACCCGGATAAGGCCCCGCGCCCGCATCAGCGAACACACCAACGAGCGCTGTCTATGCAGGCGGCTTGATGCCTACTTGTCTTGCTTGTCTTGCTTGACTCGACAGGTTCATGCGGGATCGCAGCCACATCGAAGCGAACCATTCTGGCCGGTCACTCGTCTTCCTTAGTGAAGGCAAGGAAAGCCTGAGTCCCGGAAGGTCTCCGGGGCGAGGGCGGTGGGCGAAGGGCAGCGGCGTGATGAACGCACTCAGCGTCAACCAAGACGTTTTCAAGCTGACGGCGACTGTGCCAGAGGATGTAGTCGGCATGCCCGCCGAAGGCGAGGGCGAGTGGGCCGCCTGGCTAGGTCTGGCGAGCACCCCGGTAGCCGGGAGGAACGCGGTCGTACTGGTCTCGATCAGTGTGACCGTGCTCAACGCTCCGCGCGGAGCGCCGGAGGCAAGCGACGAGATCGCCGCCCGCCTCCGGGCCAGGCACCCGGAGGGCACCGCGCGTATCGAGCAGTTCACCACGACGGCCGGCAACCCGGCCGTGGCCGTCCGCCGCACCGTCACCCAGCGGGTCAACGGCCGGGACGTCACGACGGGACAGGCGCAGGCACTCGTCGCGTACCCGAGGGCCGGCGCGCTCGGCGTCGTCAGCGGTGTTGCCCTCGACCCCGATGACCTGGACCGGGCCGTGGTCCTTGTCACCGGGATCGCCGCCGGGATGACGGTTACCTGCGCGCCAGCGGCAGCCTGACGCCCGTCCAGTGCGCGACCGCCGCGCCGACCGCGCCGAGCGCCAGCGCACAAGCGATGACTCGCACGGCGCCCAGGCGCCCGCCGGGCCGTGGCGCGGCAACGGGAACCCGCAGCAGGCGGGCGAACCCTCCGGCACGCGCGCCCCGTGCAGCCCGGTCGCCCCGCACGCCCAGGTCGGCCCGCGCAGCCCGGTCGGCCCGTGCCCGGTCGGCCCGCGCGGCGGCGGGACGACGATGTGCCGCCCGCTGGTCGGCCTCGGCGGACGTGAGCAGCCCGCGATGCACGAGCACTCGGTCCTCGGCGTCCCCGGCGAGCGTCTGGGCGTTCCTGAGCGCGTCGAGCATCCCCTGCGCCTCCGCCAGGTCGATCCCGTCCTGGGAACCTGTCATGCACGCGAGCAGCCGTGTCCGGGCGACATCGGCGATCATCCGCGCCTGCCGCACCTCCGGGTCACCCGCGATCGCGTCCCCGAGATCACTGACCAAAGCGCTCCCCGCTGTGAGCACTGGAAATCACCCGCCTTTCAACAGCAAGAATACCACAGTCACAGCATGTTCCAGTAAGTTCCAAAGTCCCAGCTGTGCCTCTCAGCAACAACTATGCAGGTTCACGCGGGAAATGGACCCCGCAAGCCACCGGGGTGACCAGCCAGGGCACGCGGAGACGAGTGCGGGAATCCAGATTACGAGCCAGAGCGCGCGGAGGCGAGCGGGTATTCAGGCGCCAGGCACCCGGAACCGCGACAGGTGCGCCATGAACGACTGGTGCGCTTCCCAGCCGTCGGGGAACTTCACCGGCACCCCCAGGTGCACCGGCTCGGCCGACGGGTGCGCGTCGAGCAGCTCGGGAATGCCCGCGCGGGCTACCACGACGCAGGCGTGCCGGTGTCGCGACGCCAGTACGCAGAGCCGCCCCGCCTCCAGGTGGAACGCCGTCGCGTCGCGCCGCCCGGACAGCGGGTGCAGCATGATCATCACGTCGAACTCCCGCCCCTGCAGCCGGTTCGCGGTATCGGCGACCACCTGGGTCACATCACGCTCGGGCCCGCTGAGCACGGGATACGCCAGCGCGCGCTCCCGCAGCGCCCGCTTCACGGCCGCCGCCTGGTCGCGGTGCGCCACGCCGATCGCGATCCGGTCGGCGGTCACGTCGTGCGGCCCGCCCGGCCGCTCGGAAACCGCGACCGCGCTGCGCAGCAGCAGCCGGGCGGCCAGCTCCGCGCAGGCGCCGATCGCCTCGGCATCGGTGCGCAGCGCATGCCGGTGCGGCAGCTCATACAGCGCCCAGCCGGTATCGGCGGCCATCTGCAAGGCAAGATCAAAGGAATTCATCCCGAACGGTTCCGTGTTCCACCCCATCGCCCGGTCACCGAGCTCGGTCGCAGCGGAAAAGCCGCTGAAGGGGTAGAACGCGGCGGACACGACGGGTGCCGCGGTAGCGGGCAGCCGCCAGGACACAGGCAGCGTGTGCACGGGGATGCCGGGATTGTTGGTAAGCAGCACCGCGACCGCGCTCGACATCGGATCCCAGTTCAGCCCGAGCCACCGCTCCGTCTCGACGGTGGAGAAAGGGTCGAGCTGCCCAGGGTCGCCCACGAACAGCGCCTTGTCGAAGAGGTGCGCGATCCGGAGCAGCGAGTCGGAGCGCATCTGGTATGCCTCGTCGATGATGGCCCACGGCCAGCGGGCGCCGGGATCCGTGAGCATGGCCCACTTGGCGGCGGTCGCGATCACGAGTGGGTGATCGGCGAGATCGGCGACCGAGTTGCGCGCGGTGACGTTCGGGTGCCTGGCCACGCGCGGCGACGGCGTGTAGTCCTGGGCGGACAGCCGGCCGATCTGGAGCACGCCGTGCTCGCTGGCCAGCCGCTCGATGAGGTCGTCGACCTGCTCATTGGTCTGGCCGACGACCATCACCCGCTCGCCCCGCTCGGCGAGGCTGGCGGCGGCGGCGACCACCAGGGTTGACTTGCCCGCGCCCGGCGGTGAGTCGACGACCACCCCGCGCTCGGCCTTGGCCAGGTCGCCGAGGATGGCCTCGGTCACCGCGCGGGCGCTGATCGCGGCGTCTTCGATGCTCATACTCTGCTCTCCCGCTCGCCTCGGTTGTCAGCCACGCTGCACCCGCTTCCGCCCGCCCCCCTGCTCTCCCGCTCGCCGTTCTCCCCGCTCGCGTTCGCCGCTCGGGACCCCTGTCGGTCCCTCCCGCTCGTCGCCTCCGCGCGCCCGAGAGCGGTCACTTCCCTCGTCGCTCCTCGCTCGCAGCTCCTAAGCCCAGACAAGGGTCGCGCCCTTCGGCTCTCGGCGAGCCATCGTTCCTCGCCCGCCACTCCTATGCCCAGACGGCGCAGCGCCCTCGGCTCGTTCATGACCAGTCCTCCCGGGCGTCCTCATCGGTCGGCACGTACTCCGGCGGCGGACCGCCGTGGGTCCACGGCGTGTCCTCGCGCTCAGGGAACTTCGGGGCGGGCTGGAAGTCGTCCCGCAGCGACGTATAGGTGACGTACTCGCCCACGGCGGGCACGGTGCCGGGCTGCGGGGTCAGCGACCGGCCCATGCCGCCCTTCAGCTCGAGAACGACCTGGGTACGGCCGTCGCCGCCTCCCGGCGGCACGACGTCGAACACCGTCGCCTGCTGGCCGGGTCTGGCCGGGGACTTGAGCACCGCCCCAGGCTCGGCGCGCACCTCGTCGACGGTCGCCACGGTGATCAGGGGGCGGAGCACTTGCCGCTTGCCGCCGGCCGTGTCGAGGCGCACCGGGTCGGCGTCCACGACTTCGCCCGCGAAGGCCTCTCCCGTCATCCGGTACTCGGCCATGACGAGGGGATCGTCGTAGGCGCGCTCCACCTCCAGCCGCTGCTGCTCGCGCTCAAGCCGGACCAGCCGCCTGGCCGCCGCGACCGCGCTGTCCCTGCGGGCCTGCGGGGCGCCGCCATCGCGGATCCACGCGACCTGGCTCGTGAACGACCAGCGGTCCGACAGCCACCGCTGCTCCACGTGGGCGGCCACGGGCAGGCCGCGGAGCAGGTCGACGGCTCGCCACATGAGCCACCAGGTGGGCTCAAGCTGGGCGCGCAAGCCGCGATCCATGTCCGCCCGCGCCCGGCCGAGCCGCCCGCCGTCGCTGGTCAGCGTGGCCTCGCGCATCTCCTGCAGGATCGGCGAGAGGACCTCGTTGTCGAAGATGGGATCGGTGACCGGGCCAGCCGGCGGGAACCGCAGGGGATCTTCTGCCGCGCGGGCCGCGTCGTGGCCGTTCATGCCGTCCGGCGGGTCGATCCAGCCCAGCAGTGCGGCGAGGTTCGCGTCCTCCGCGGCGGACTGGCCGGTCGCCCAGTGATCGGCGAGCGCGGCCGTCATGGCGAGCAGTTGAGCCGATGGTGAAACCTCCCCTCGTTCGGCAAAATACGTGAGCCACCGCCCGAGGAGGGGGACGGACGCAGCCACCGCGTAGGCGCCCTCGGTCCCTCTGAACCGCGTCGAGCGGCCGAGTAGCCTCAGGAACGCCGCGGTGGGCTGGTTGGGCACGAGGAGCTGCGGGGCGTCCAGGTAGGGCTCGCTGCGCTCGGCCTTGTCCGCGGGGCCGGTCGGGTCATCGGCCGGGTCGTCGGTGTAGCCGTCGATGTAAGGCAGGACGATGGCGGCCAGGTCAGCGGCGAACTCGAATCGCTGCGTGCGGTCCCTTGGCTCGTAGACCACGAGCAGCCGCGGCTTGTCCCGGTCATCGCCGACCAGGACGGCGAGCGGGGCGCAGGCCTCGCCGGCGAGCTGGGCGGCGACGAGCACCAGGGGACGGGCGGACAGGTGCACGTGCCGGACGGTCTTGGTGGGCAGAGCACGCCCCGCGGTCGCGGCCGCGGCGCGAGCCAGAGCGGTGAGCACGGTCATGGGATCACCTCGCCGAGGAGCTGCTCGCGGAGCTGGGCCGCGCGGAGCAGCTGGACGGCGATCTCCGCACGCTCCGGCGACGGGAGCTGGCCGCGGGCGAGCGCGAGCGCCTGCGCGGTGTACTCGATGCCGCCGAGGTCCTCCCTGACGGACTTGCCGAGGGCGCCGGTGCTGCCTGCCGCCTCGTCCCGGCAGGCGAAGCAGAGCTCGCAGGTGGCCAGGCACTCGGGGACGTAGTTGGCGGGGACTTGCGCGATGGCGCCGGCGAGCTCTTCCGGCGGCCGGCGGGGCGTGCCGCCCGAGTCCGGGTCAAGGTCGAAGGTGAGCGTTTCCGGGTACTGCCTGACCAGGTCCTCGATCTTCGTCATCCGGATGAGCTGGCGGTCGAGCACGCCGAGCTGCCTGCGGACGTCGAGCCTCGTAGCGACCGGCTGGCTGGCGAAGTCCTTCGGTGCGATGAGGATCGTCTCGTGACGGACCCGGCCCGGATCGCCGCCCGACTCACCGATGAGGTCACGGAGGGCGCGGACGTACACGGCCGACTGGATCGCGGCGGCGGCCACCTTCGCGGGGTCGGCCTGGCCGTCGATGACGGGGAACGACTTGACCTCGATGACGTGGAAGCTGCCGTCAAGCCGCAGCGCGATCAGGTCGGGCTCCAGGTAGGCGTGCCTGCCGCCGACGCGCAGGCGCAGCAGCGGGTGGTCGAACAGCGTGCGGGGGCCGTGGTCCGCGCCGGTGAGCCCCTGCCTGGTGCGGACGTGGCGCAGCTCGCGGGAGGGGTTGCCGCCGACGTCGTTGAAGTCCGTGTAGCCGACCTCGGAGACGTCGAGCCCCAGGTGCTCGCGAAGCAGGGTGAGCAACTGCGCGGCGCCGTTGTCCTTCACCTGCGCTTCGAACGCGTCGCCACGCGTGATCGCGAACCGCGACTGGCCGAACGAGGCCGGGTAGCCGACGTGCGCCGCGATCTTCTGCTTGTCCACGCCGGCCGCGTCCATCAGCGCGCGCCTGGGGCAGCCGGGGTTTGCGGCTAGCGCGGAGATCGTGCGGGCGTTGTGGTTGACCGGCAGCGCGCGGCCGCGAAGACGGTCAAGGCGGGCGTCGGACGCGCCTGGCGGCTGATCGCTGTTCACCGGAGGCTGTTCCCCTATCTCACATTCCGGCTTTATCCCCATCGGCGGTGCCGTCGGCGGGGAAGTTCACGTCGATCTTGAGCTCTCTGCCGGCTTTATCCGGTCTCGTTGGTCACGTGCTGAAACTTGGTACCGAAGAACTGCTCGGCGTCGGCGAGCTGCCTTCTCGCCCGGTCCGCCGCTTCCTTCCGCATCCGGGTGTCGGCGTCGGAGTGCACGGACAGCTCCGCTTCCGCCGCCCGCCGGACCACGCCGGACTTGACCTCGTCCGCGCTCGCCGACGGCTGGGTCGCGCCGGGGATGTTGCCGGCGAACCGTTGCAGCAGGCGGCGGGCGGTCGGCGGCGGCGTGGGGATCCGCTCGATCGCGTCGGCGACGCGGATCGCCGCCGTCAGGAAGTCGACGCGCGGCGACAGCGGACCGATGACCCGCCTTTCCAACGGCCAGGTCGACACGGCGAGCAGGCCACGGGACGGCGACAGGTAGTCGGCCGACAGCGCGGCGCAAATATAGTACGGCCGGGCGAACGGAGCGGAGCGGAAAGAGCGCTCCTCGTCGCGTTTCAAGCTGGTGACCCTGGTGGTCGGGAACGTCGAGCCGAAGAACGCCTCGTGCACGGTGGCGATGAGCTTGGGCGCGGCCGGCACCTGGAGCAGGCTGAGCGCCTCGTAGACCTGCTCGCGCAGCGGCAGCAGCGAGCCGGCCCATCGGGTGCCTGCGGCCCGGGTGTCTGCGGCCCAGGTGCCTGCTGCCCGGAGGGCGCCTGCTGGGCGGACGCGGGCGCCGTCGCCGTGGCGGCGTGGGCGAGCGCCTCCTCCCACGCCTGCTCCGCCCGCTCGAGTTCGCCGCGCCGTGCCGACCCGAGCGCCGGGTCGCCGGCCAGCACGGCCTCGCGGACGGCGACCCGCAGGTCGTCAATCCGCCGTTCAAGCGCCTCAATCGTCTCCGCCGCAGTCTCTGCCACGGAGCCGATGATACGCTGGCCGGCCCGCTGTTTCCAGCAACTTCCAGCATAAGATTCGAACCCCTCCAGGGAATCCGAAGGAAATCATAGAAAACGCATAGCGAATTGAGACCGCCGAAGGTCGGGCAGGTCAATAGCGTATGCAGCATGCTTCAGAAGGCCCTTGACCTCATTCACCTTGACTTCGCGCCGGATCACGAGCACCCCTCGGCCGGACGACTGGTGCTCGCGACCGTGGTGTCGATCGTCGGCTCGCTGGTGGTCGACGCGCTTCTCGTCGTCATCGCCCAGGCCGTCTTCCCGAGCACCAAGGGATACGCCCACTTCCAGTTCGGCGACTACAGCAAGCTGACGGTCATCGGCGTGATCATCGCGTGCGTCGCCTGGCCCATCACCACGCGGATCACCTCGCAGCCCCGGTGGATGTTCTTCCGAATGGCGATCCTTGTTACGCTCGTGCTCTGGCTGCCGGACGTTTACATCCTGGTAAACGGGCAGCCGGGCAAGGCGGTCGCGTTCCTGTTCCTCATGCACCTGGCGATCGCGGTCGTCACCTACAACGCCCTGGTGCACCTCGCGCCTGTACGCGCCCGCCGCTCCGCGGGCCATCGTGTGCAGCCTGTTGGGCGGTGACATACAATTAGCCGAGCGTAGGTCGCTCGGTGCGCCGAATCGGATTCCACGGATATCGGTCTGCGTGAGCGTGGCGGGATCTCCGCCGCGCATGAGCGGCGAGATTTAACCGCCGCGTTAGCGACCCCGAGTCCTGGAGACGATTTCCGTTGACTGCCATGCCCGCAGAGAGCTCCGCCGCGCCCGAACACGATGTAACCGAACCCGCCACTACCTTTGCCGGACTCGGCGTGCCCGCCCCGCTTGTCGAGGTCCTCGACGACCAGGGGATCGCCACGCCGTTCCCGGTCCAGGTGGCCACGCTGCCCGACGCCCTGGCCGGGCGTGACATCCTCGGCCGGGCGCGGACTGGCTCAGGCAAGACCCTGGGCTTTTCCCTTCCCCTGGTCAGCCGGCTGGCTGGCGGATCGACCCTCCCCGCGCGGCCGCGCGGCCTGGTGCTCGTGCCGACCCGCGAGCTGGCCACCCAGGTGTCGGCGGTGCTCAAGCCGCTCGCCAGGTCCATGAACCTCTGGGTCACGACCATCTACGGCGGCGTCTCCTACGGCCCGCAGGTGAACGCCCTGCAGCACAGGACCAACATCGTCGTCGCCACCCCCGGCCGGCTCGCCGACCTGATCGGGCAAGGCGAGTGCGACCTTTCCGACGTCGGGATCACGGTCATCGACGAGGCGGACCAGATGGCCGACCTCGGGTTCCTGCCGATCGTCAGGCGGCTGCTTGAGACGACGCCGGCCGACGGGCAGCGGATGCTGTTCTCCGCCACCCTCGACGCCGCCATCGACGTCCTCGCCCGCCGGTTCCTGCACGACCCGGTGCTGCACTCGGTCGACGAGAACTCCTCGCCCGCCGAGATCGAGCACCACGTGCTCACCGTCGACGCCGCGAACCGCATCGCGGTCATCGCCGCGCTGGTCGGCGGCGAGAAGCGCTCGCTCGTGTTCACCCGGACCAAGCACGGCGCGGAGCGGCTCGCCCGCCAGCTCACCGAGGCCGGCATCCCGGCCGCCGAGTTGCACGGCAACCTGCGGCAGGGCGCGCGGTCGAAGAACCTCGCCGCGTTCGCCTCCGGCCTCGCGCGGGTCATGGTCGCCACCGACATCGCTGCCCGCGGCATCCACATCGACGGCATCGACCTGGTCATCCACGCCGACCCGCCGACCGAGCACAAGGCCTACGTGCACCGCTCGGGCCGCACCGCCCGCGGCGGCGCGGACGGCGTGGTCGTGACCCTGCAGACCAAGGCCCAGGCCCGCGACCTCGCCGCGATGATGCGCAAGGCCGACATCACGCCGCACCCGGTCGTAGCGGTAGACGCGGACTCGGACGTGCTCACCGAGATCGCCGGCCCGCCCGCGCCCCGCGTCACCGTCGCAGGCAAGATCTCCGAGCTCGTGCGCCCGGAGGACCGGCTGGCAAGCAACGACCGTCCGGGCACTGGCTCCTCCGGCCGTCCGCGCCGTGATCGCGGGCGTGATCACGGCCGTGAGCATTACCAGGGGCGCGGGCGTGACCACAAGCCGCGCGACGACCGCTTCCGTGACCGCACGCCCCGCGACTTCGCGCCCAGGGACCACGACCGTTTCGGTGCCGGTGCCGGTGCCGGCCCCGCAACGAGCGACCAGCGTGCCTCGACGTTCGGACGCCCTGCGACTACAGAGCGCCCTGCGCGGGCCGAGCGTCCCGAGCGCGACGAGCGGCAAGCGCGCGACGACCGGCCCGCCCGGGCCGACAGGTTCGAGCGTGACAGTCGGCCCTCGCGCGACGAGCGCCCCGAGCGCGAGGCGCGGGCGCCCCAGCCCGCCAGTGCGGACCGTTTCGAGCGTCCCGCTCGCGAGGACCGCGACCGGCTCGCCCGCTTCGGCGGGGACGATCGTCCCGCGCGCTTTGACCGCGGCGACCGTTTGAACCAGGGCAACTTTAGCCAGGGCAACCAAGGTCACCGCTTCGAGCGCGGCGACAGCCGAGGCTCCGACAGCCGAGGCTCCGACAGCCGGGAGTCCGGCGGCCCGAACTACGGCGATCGGCAGGACCGCTGGGGCGACCGTAATAACCGCGACAGTCGCGGCGGCAACTCCGAGCGTGGCGACCGGGGGTCTGACAGTACGCGGTCTGACAGCCGGGGGTCTGACAGCCGGGGGTCTGACAGCCGGGGGTCTGACGGCCGGGGGCCGGCCAGCCGGGGGCCGGCCAGCCGGGGGTTCGGCGATCGGAAGTACGGTGACCGGCAGGACCGCCGCCGAGGCAGCGGTGACAACCGGGGCGGCAACGACTGGTGGCCGAACTCCGGCGGCCGGTCGGCCCAGCAGGGCGCCCGGCGGCCGGGCTCGCCCTGGCGGCCGTTTAACGGGGGCAGCCAGGGCAACGGTAACCGCGCCACGCGCGACGACCGGAACGGCGATGACCGGAGTCGCGACGACCGGGCCCGCGACAGCTGGAACCGCGATGACCGGGGTCGTGATGACCGGAACCGTGATGACCGGGGTCGTGATGACCGGAACCGTGATGACCGGAACCGTGATGACCGGAACCGTGATGACCGGGGTCGTGATGACCGGGGCCGAGACAGCTGGAACCGCGATGACCGGAGTCGCGATGACCGGAACCGTGATGACCGGAGTCGCGATGACCGGGGCCGCGACAACCGGGGCCGAGACAATGGCATTCCCGATGACCGCGCCTTCGGCGGGAACCGTCAGTCCCGCGACCACGGCCGTTCCAAGATCATTATGTGAGTCCGAGGATGGTGAAGGGGCGGTCCATGGAGCGTGCGGCCCATCGGGTGGCCTCGGTGATGTCGGTGCGCCCGGCCAGGCGGAGTGCGCCGATCGCGAGGTTGCGGAGGGCAGCCATGGCCCTTGGGCCGGAGCGGGTCCTGACCTGGGACTTGTCTTCCTGGTAGAGGGTGTCGCGGATCCAGTGCAGGGACTCGATGGACCACTGCTCTCTGACGTAGCGGGCCAGGCTGGCGGCGTCCGCCCGTTCCGGTTCCGGGCTGGCGACGCCGAGCGCGGCGACGGCCGAGACCGGCTTCCCGCTCAGGTCGGTGACGTACCGCTCGATCAGGAATACCTGGCTGACGTGCGGGAACGGCAGCCCTTCGGGGGCGGGCAGGACCTGGATCGTGCGGGTGGTGATCCGCCCGTGGCCCTTGTCGGTGGCGGCGTGCGCGATCGGGACGCTCCTCCAGGGCAGCGCGTCGATCGCGTCGAACAGCGCCCGCCGGTTCTCCTTCACCGGGAGCACGAACTCGCCGCCGCCCTCGCGGATGAGGCGCGCGGTGGCCTTGACCGTGTGCAGCGCGTCGGCGGTCACGACCTTGCCGCGCAGGTCAAGCCGGCCGAGGACGACCGCGGCCGCCGGCACCTCGTTCGTCTTCGCGCCGACCCCGGCCTGCGCGGCGACCACCGAGGACGCGCCGTCCGGGCCGGCGAGGGCCGCCAGCAGCCGGACCTGGGTCCCGTCGGGGTTCCTGGCGCCCCTGACCGCCTTGCCGTCCAGCCTCACCTGCACCAGTGCCGGCGGGCAGTCCTCCTCGCCAGCGTCCCCGCTGGCTGCGGCCGGCGCGTCGAGCCCGGCGAGGCTCATCAGCCAGGTGCCCGCCGCCGCGTCCAGCTCCTCGGCGCCCGCATCGGTCAGCACCCGCCAGATCGTCGTCTTCGACGGCGGCGCGGCCGGCGCGGCACCACAGCGCAGGTACAGGCCGGCAGGACCGGCGGCGGCACGTCCGCGACCCAGCCGGAGATCGCCGTGTACCCCTTCATCCCGGCCACGACGGCCGCGGCCGCGAGCGCGAGCACCGCCGCGACCGGATGATCCCGGCCCTGCCCCGTCCGCCCGTCCGGCACCCCTGCCAGCAGTTCCAGCAGGTCACAGCGCTCATCCGGTACCGGAAGGGAAACAATGGGCGCTGCGGGCGCGGAAACGGCAGCGGGAATGGCAGACTTGCCCACGACGAGGCTCCGGTGGCTGGGATCTGTGAGAGGACCCCTGTTCCTACCGGGGTCTCGTCGCATTCCCTGGCACGCCACGCCGCTCATGACCAGACCGCAACGTCCAGCTATGAACCGCCACCTAACCCGTCAAATGATCTTGGAACGCCCGTGGTCCCGCGACAGTTGGCCGGGCCGGGATACCCGCCCCTCGCGTAACGAGCGGCCAGGAAACGGTCCTTTCCGCGACGACCGTTCCTTTCGTTCCTTCCGGGATGACCGTCCTTTCCGTGACGACCGCCCTTTTCGCGACGACCGCCCTTTGAGTGACGACAGCCCCGTACGCGACGAGCGTCCCGGGCGCGAGGAGCGTCCCGGGCGCGAGCAGTGGGCGTCCCGCGCCACACGGCCGCAAGCGAGCGGTCGGCCCCAGCCGAGCGGTCGTCCCCAGGCAGGCGGGCAGTCGGGGTCGCGCGCCGGGCGTACCGACCGCCCGCAGGCTGGCGGGCACTTTGGCGGATCATCCAGGCGTTCGGGATATTCCGCTGGTCAGGGCGCTGCAGGCAAGAGGCGGGACTCTGGACAGGGCCGACATTTCTGACATATCTGCCCAGGCAGCAGGCTTACGGCTCGGAGCATTTTTTCCTTCCGCGAACGCCGACCTGCCGCGCCTGATGCGGTAGATTGGCCTTAGCTGTTGGCGGACTTTGCGATCGCAATTCAATCCCGGATTCAACTAAGTCGCGACGCGCTTGAGCGTCACCCTTGATTGGTGACAGGGAATTGCGATCGACACTCAGGTTTCGTACGATGGCGGCCATCATGGCTGATCCGCGTGAAGTGCGCGGGTCTCAGGCTCTTCCAGAAGGACACACAGCAAAAATGGCTCAGGGGACCGTAAAGTGGTTCAACGCGGACAAGGGCTATGGCTTCATCGCCCCCGACGACGGTAGCGGTGACGTCTTCGTTCACTTCTCCGCGATCGAGGCGAACGGCTACCGCAGCCTCGAAGAAAACCAGAAGGTTGAGTACAACGTGACCCAGGGGCCGAAGGGGCCGCAGGCCGCGCAGGTGCGCGCCCTCTGATGACTACTCGCGACGGCGGCGGGTCCGGTTCCGGACCCGCCGCCGATTGCGACCTAATCGAGGCACTCCTTGGGCCCGGGTAAAGCTTCCCGCTCGCATTAAGCTGACCGCCTGTTTTCCGGCTCTTCGGTGACCCTTCATTCAAGAGTCGGCCTTCATTGAGGGCGCAGCACGCCCGCTAGGCCGTCAGCCGAGGCGCGGCGGAACGCGTGGTTGGCCTCCTCGGCGGTGACCGACTCGGCTGCCCAGCAAGAACCTGCTCGTGCTCGCCCGCGCTCTCGCTAATGCCTGTGTTTCAATCACTCACCCCTGCAGTGATTCCGCGCTAGGCACGTCGGCTTTCAGCGGACCTTGGCCACCGATCGCCGTGACCAAGGCCCGCGAACATAAGCGGGTATTGCCCCAGTACGTCGGGGACCCTGAACCCGGCTACCCCTGACGGCCGTCTGGCGTCACGCGTCGGGGCCGTCTAGCTGGAAGGTGAAGACGTGATGCCCGATGCGCAGCGACCAGCCAGGCGGCAGCGGCGTCGCTTCCATGCCGAGCCTGGTCCATTCCGCGGCCCCCGGCGCGCCGATAAACGTACCCTGCGCCGAGTTAGCGTCTTGGACCAGCACGGTTCCGCCGACGACTGAGACATAAGCATGGACACGGGAGATCACGTTCTCCGGGTCATGCAGCCGGAAAGGCTCGGCCTCGCCATTGCGCACCATCACGTCGTTGCTGGGCTCACGGCCGAGGACATAGGGGCGGTCAAGGATAAGGACGAGTCCGTCCTGCGATTGCAGCGCTCCGAAGTGCGCCACTGCCATCGCCTGGCTGGAGGTGGGGCGTCGATGACCGCCGGACGACCGGTCGGAAGCTTCCACCGGCATGGCACCGCTCGCGACGGTGCCGCCGTTGCCGGCGAACTCGGCCGACAGGACTGGGTCGTCCAGCGCCGTCATCTCGACCGGAGCGGGCTGCGGCATTGCCTCGGGCTCGTGCGGGGCTGGCTGCCAGGAAACATCGCCCCGTTCTAGATCGTCCTCCACGGGCGCGGCCTGTGGCCGCTCCGCAGGCCCGGCCTGTGGCCGCCGCACGGACGCTGGTGCCGCAGCCGGGCCCTGGCCGCCCACGCCGTTCAACACGAAGCCCTTGCCGGGAACCACGCCCGCCATGAGGTCGGAGATCGGGTCCGCCTGGACCCCGCTGTCTTCGACGCCGCCGATCGCCAGCCAGTCGAATGCGCCGGGAACGATCTGGTCCACCCAGGTCAGCGCCTGCTCGCCGGAGAACTCGCGGACCGCGTCGCCGACGCTGACCGCGCACCGCACCGGGCCGCGCAGGAAGACGACGACGCCCTCGGGAACTGGCGCGACGATCCCGAACGGGGCGATGTTTCCTGGCAGGTGGTCAAGCACCCACCCGGCCAGCCGGGCCGCCACCGCGGTGGCCGGCGCCTCGCGGTCCGCCGCCAGCTCGGCGACAAGGCCGAGCAATTCCAGCGCACTCTCGTCGCCCGTCCCCCCACGGGAGATCAGGACGACCGTATCCCCAAACCGGCCCACCAGGTCACTGCCAGGCTCAATACTCACTCGCATGGTCACGGTGAATTCTACCCAGCTGGGGACTTCACGGGAAAGCGGCGCCGGAGCACTCACCACCGACGGGGGAGGCGAGCTCAGGGCACCCGGCGGCAGGAATCGAACGCGCGTTTGACTAAAGGGCGGATCGGCGCGTTAACATGTTCGTATGAGCGTCGCGGTGCAGGAGTCGTTGCTTGACTTCGGTGACGACGGTGACAAGGCCCTCCCCGGCGCGGTGCGGCCCGAGCGGGTGCCACTGCGCGCTGGTGCCTGGATTGACGTGCAGCGGGGGTGGCTCACAGGGTCGGCCCCGCTGTTCGCGAGGCTCGTGACGTCGGTGCCGTGGCGGGCCGAGCGGCGGCGGATGTACGACAGGACCGTCGACGTGCCGCGCCTGCTGTGCTTCTACGGCGGGGACACTAGGCTGCCCGACCCGGCGCTCGACGCGTGCCGTGAGGCACTGAACATGCACTACGCCAGGGAACTAGGCGAGCCGTTCGTCACGGCGGGTCTCTGCTTCTACCGGGACGGCAGAGACAGCGTCGCCTGGCACGGCGACACCATCGGGCGCGGCTCCACCGAGGACACAATGGTCGCGATCCTGTCCTTGGGAGAGGCGCGCCCGCTGCTCCTGCGCCCGCGCGGCGGCGGGGAAGCCCTGCGCTACAACCTCGGCCACGGCGACCTGCTCGTAATGGGCGGCAGCTGCCAGCGCACCTGGGAACACGCCGTCCCCAAGTCGGCCCGCCCGACAGGCCCCCGGATCAGCGTCCAGTTCCGCCCGCACGGCGTCCGCTGAGGCTGGATGCGGGACTTCGAGTCGTTCTACGAGCAGGCGACGGGGCACCGGCCGTACGGGTATCAGATGCGGATCGCGCGGGACGGGCTGCCTGACGCCGTGCGAGCGCCGACGGGGACGGGCAAGACCGGCGTGATCCTGGCCTGGCTATGGCGCCGGCTATCCGGCCCGGATCCGGCTGGGACGCCACGGCGGCTCGTGTACGCACTTCCGCAGCGGGCAGTGCTCGACGAGGTGGCGTCCCTGATACGGGCCTGGCTAGCCAACCTTGAGCTCACCGACGAGGTCGCACTGCACGTGACGCTGGGCGACCGGGGCTCAAGTACGGGGGAATGGCGGGAGAACCTGCACCGGCCCGCCATCGTCGTGGGCACCGTGGAGACCAATGTCACCAAGGCCCTGAACCGTGCCTACGGGTTCGGGCCGGCGATATACCCCATCGAGTTCGGACTGGCCACCAACGGCGCGCAGTGGATCATCGATGAGGCACAGCTCTGTCCTGCGGCGGTCATGACCTTGCGCCAGCTTGCTGGATGGGGCGGCAGGTGGGGAACCGCGGAACCGTTCCGGAGGCTGCGGGGCGGATCGGTCGTATGTACGTTGTGGCACCCCCAGCTTCGAGGCGTCGAGCGAGTGGCGCGACTGGCGGATGTCGTGGCGTCCCCTTCGGACCGAATCGTGGTAATGACCGGAGAAGTAGCGTCCAGCCTCGATCTGTCGGCGTCGGCGCTCGTAACCGAGGCCGCGCCCTGGGCGTCGATGGTGCGACGGGTGGGGCGGTGCAACCGCACGGGCACGGTGCCGGCTGCCGAGGTCTGGTGGGTGCCCCCGGCTTCGCCCCTTCCGGCTTCGCCCCTGCGCAGCCTGGTCATCAGCCTGCTGCGCCTGCACGGCCACACCAACATCGCCGCCGCCAACCGCCACCACGCCCGCGACCCCCAGCGCACGCTCATGCTGCTTCGGACCGCATAAACGACTTTGGGTGTGGCTCGTTTGAAGTGAGCAGGCCGGTTAACGAGCGCGCCGCGGATCCGGTCCGCGGGGCGCTTCGCGTCCGGGTTGACCTTCCCCCTGGGGCCAGGCCGATCATGGGCTCGTGACGGAGATGACACCTGGGACCGGAGCCGGCCCGCTGCAGACCGGGCCCGGCACGCTGCCGGCTGACAGTCATGTGCATAGCCAGTGGTCGTGGGACGCGCTGGCCGGGTCGATGGAAGACACGTGCCGGCACGCGGTTGAGATCGGCCTGCCCGCGGTGGCGTTCACCGACCACGCCGACTTCACCCCGTGGTCGCTGGGACCCGGGGAGAAGGTCCCCGGCGAATGGCGCCGGCTGGTCAGCGGCGACGTGCTGACCCCGCCCGCCCTCGACCTGAACGGCTACAAGGACTGCCTGGATCGCTGCCGGGAGCGGTTCCCGGGCCTGCGGATCTTGTCGGGCGTCGAGCTGAGCGAGCCCCACTGGTACCACGGCCGGGCCGAAGCCCTGGTGCGCGACGGCGGCTTCGACCGGGTTCTGGCCTCCGTGCACTCTTCGCCGGCCGGCACCGGCTTCACCGAAGTCTCCGGCAGCTTCCGTGACCATTCGCCCGCCCAGGTCCTGCGCGCCTACCTGGCCGAGATCGCAGCGCTGATCAGCCAGTTCGACGACTTCGAGGTGCTCGCTCACATTGACTACCCGGTACGCCGCTGGCCGCGAGACGCCGGGCCTCACGACCCGTGCGAGTTCCAGGATGAGTACCGGCACGTGCTGCGGACGCTGGCCAGCGCGGGGAAGATCCTCGAGATCAGCACCAAGGTGCCGCTGCATCCCCTGGTCCTCACCTGGTGGCGGCAGGAAGGCGGTCAGGCCGTTACCTTCGCCAGCGATGCCCACGACCCGGCCGCGCTGGCGGCGGGCTTCACTGAGGCCGCGCAGATGGCTGAGGCGGCTGGGTTCACCGCCAGCCACGACCCCTGCGGGCCCTGGGGCCGGAACGCGTTCCCGGCGCGATAGTCAGGTCCCGAATGGGCGCACCTCGTCTTAATGGGCATCTGACCTGGGGTTTTTCCTGATTTCCGGTTGACCGGCGATGTGGTCTTCTACCGTCGTGCGCAGGGGAAGGAGACCGCGGATGGGGTCGCTGATCGAGGAACTCAGGCGCAGGGAGGCGGCTGCCCGGGCTGAGGTGGACCGGCTGCGCGCACGGATCGGGGAGCTGTCGGGGGAACTGGCCAACACGGAAGAGCAGGTCTGCTCGGGAAGATGCGCACCCGGCTGACGGCCGTGGAGAAGCCGAACCGCAAGCGGATGGCCGCCCTGGTCACCGTCTACGACGCCGAGCCCGCACCGCGCCGGCCGCACGACGTGCTCGCCCCGCCCGGCGGCCGGCACGGCTCCCGGCCGATCATGATGCTGAACGACTTCGCCCGCACCCGGCTAGCGTGTCCCGCCGCGCTGCCACCTGTTACCGCCGGCTGAGGGTGACGTGGGTGACGCCGCTGGGGCTGTTCACGGCCTCAATTCGGAAGCGGTCCTCGAGCGCCTCCAGCCCATCCCAGAACCGCTGCCCCCGGCCCAGCACGACGGGCACCACGACAATGTGCACGTAATCGATCAGGCCGGCGGCCAGGAACTCGCGGATAATGGACGGGCCGCCGCCGATGCGGATGTCCCCGCCAGCAGCGGCCTGGCCCGCCTGCGTAAGCGCCCGGACAGGGCTGGCGTCGAGGAAGTGAAACGTGGTGCCGCCGTTCATCTGGACGGAGGGCCGGAGATGGTGGGTGAGAACAAAGACCGGGGTGTGGAACGGCGGGTTGTCTCCCCACCAGCCGTTCCACTCCTCGTCCGGCCAGGGGCCATGGTGGGGGCCGAACTTGCCCCGGCCCATAATCTCGGCGCCGACGCCCGGGGTCCAGGCGCTGGCAAAAGCGTCGTCGATGCCAGTGCTGCCGCCGGACTGGCGTTGCATGGCGTGGAAGGTGCGGGTCGCGAAAAGCCACTCGTGTAGCCGGGTTCCCGCGTGCCCGAACGGGGCGTCCAGGCTTTGCCCCTCGCCGGTGCCGAACCCATCCAGCGACACTGAGAAGTTGTGCACCCGGACTTGCGACACAGTGACCTCCTGACGCGTTGCTTCAGCTTCACGGCGAGCGCGACCGTCGCCGCGTGCCCGCCACCAGTGAGGACGATCCGCTGGGCCCGAAGTCATCGCCAGTACCTGACCGCTGAGCGTCATGCGCTGCGGCTCACCGGGCGAGGGCCACCGATGGTCAGGCCGATCCCTCCGGACGATCATGAAGTGCTAGCCGACTTTGCCGGGGCCCTGTGCTTGGAGCAAGGCGCGATGAGCGACATCCCGCCGGTGCTGGGTGGGCCGGCGACGACGCTAATGGTGGACCTCGAGCAGTTCCGACCAGGCCTCGATCATTCGTGGACTGGGACCGTCCTCGGGCTCCTCGACAAGTACGGCCCCTTTGTCCTCGCCTACCTGGAAGCGGTTGTGCGTGTAGCGGACTGGCGGGCCAGCGGTGGAAGGGAACTCCCCGGACCGGTCGCCAAAATCGGCGAAACGACACTATCTATATCTCCGCTCAAGCCCCCTTGTTAGGAGACAATGAGAGTCGGCCACCGCAGGATTACCGTGCGCAAACTGGCGACGTGTACTCATTGGACGGCACTCATTGGACGATGACGACCGGATCGCGCACCCCTAAAACGTGGCGGCGGCGCGGGCGCTTGCGGCTCGCCTCGCGCCGCCGTCACCTAGTCCAGCCAGGGCACTACGTTAGGCCGGGTATCGCTTTGGGCCCTGCATGTAGACGCGGCCACTTGGTGTGGTCCACTGGTGCCAGCCTGGTTTTGGCTGGGTGACGTTCCAGCCTTTTGACTGTTTTACCTGGTGGCAGGCGCGGCTGCGGGCGCCGGCGTTGCACGCGCACGTTCTTCCGCCCTTGTCGAAGGGGATGGCATGCTCGAAGTCGGACTCTTTGGCGTGTCTGGAACAAGGCGGAAACGTGCACTCTCCGTCGCGAATCTGCACTAGATGGCGGAGGCTGTCACTCGGTTGGTAAGCATGCGACTCATACCGGTGGTCGAAACATTCGAACGTCGGCACGGGTTGCAATTCCGCCGTGAGATTCCGGCCGTCCGGCAGCGTGAGCGTCCAGGTGCCGTATCCGCCTGTCGCCGGTCCGCGATTGGCGTCGTCCCGGGTGAATTTCCAGGCGGCCGGACCCGGCGGGCCGGTCGCTGCGGCCAGTTCCGCCAGGCGGGCCGCGCTGATCGTCAGGTTCACCTGCGCGGGCAATGCCACGAGGCCGCAGGCTGGACCGGGGCTGGCGTGACTGCCGTGATCCGTGGGGCCCGGGAGTTTCCCGTGCTTAGCCGGATGCGCGCAGCCGTGGCCGATCGCGATGCCGTCCGGATCGGTGACCGTCACGCACAGGCGACTATAAGGACTGCCGGCGGCGGCGATGGCGAGTTCGCGGCATAGGTCCGGGTCGAGTGGGCCGAGGCCGTGGCCCTCGCCGGGACGCTCAGCCAAGCCAAGCAGCGTCGCCAGGGGGAGCACCAGGTCCGCCAGCCGTGACGGGGGAGTCGCGGAACCCGACGCCGGCCGGGCTACCGGCTGTCCGCCTGACTGCTTGCCTCCCTGCTTACCTCCCTGCTTGTCTGCCGGACCGCTGTCGCTCCTGTCATCGCCCGGACCGCGGTCGCTCAAGTCGCTCGGACCGGCGTTCGTTCTTTCGTCGCCCGAACTGCCGTCGCTTCTGTAGTCGCTCGAACTGTCCTCGCGTCTGTAGTCGCCGGGACCGTCGTCGCTTCTGTTGTCGCCGGGACTGCCGTGGCCTCGACGAGAGCCGTGACTGGCGCTGTGACCGGTACCGCCGCACGGTGGATTGCCGCCAGTGCCAGGACCGCCGCGCGGTCCGTCATCGCCAGGCACGCCGCCGTCCGGGTCATCGCCAGGCTCGTCATGGTCCGGGTCATCGCCAGGCTCGCCATCGTCCGGGTCATCGGTAGGCTCGTCATCGTCCGGAGGCGGAGGCGAGCAGGAGCCGTCGCACTCGCGGCAGGAGCAGTCACCCTGGCCGGGACTGGGCCCACCTGCGGCTGGCTCCTCTGTCGGCGGCTCCTCTGTCGGCGGCTCGTCGGCCGGGCAGGTACCGGGAAGCACGCCGGAGGCGATACGCACGTCGCAGCTAATGCCGTTGAGGAGGTCGAGGTAGGCGGCGACGCGGTACTGGTCCATCCGCACGTCATCGCCGAACGCCCCGGACTCTTTGTACTCCTGGGCTCGGGCGCAGACGTTCGCGTGAGCGGCCAGGGTCTGGTCGGTGGGCATGTCGCGGCCTGACAGCCCGGCCGCGCCTGACTCCTCCCGGACCAGGTGCACCCGGCACTTGTTCGCCTCCGCGTCCTGGCGCCGGCGGGTCGCCGATTCCGGGTCGACGGCGATCGCGGCCTGGACGGCGAGCTTCAGAGCCTGACCGTAGGTCTTGCCGGGCAGTTCGGGCAGGATCATCGCCTCCGCCGCCGCGGCATCCCCATCGGACAACTGCTGCAGGGCATCGTCCACCGCTTTAGCCTTGCTGTAGGTCAGCACCCCGGCCTTGAGCAGCGCCCCGACCCCGGGCAGCCGGCCCTCCAGGTTCCAGGCCGTCCACATGAGCTGGTCCGCCGACACGGCCGGCATGGACAGGGCCGTCGCCACCTCATGAGTCAGCGACTTCGTCCAGCCCTCCGGCAGGTCGCCGTGGTAGCCGCCACCAGGCAACGGCTGGTCATCGTCCCGGATCAGCGCCCGCAGCACGGCGAGCTTCCCGGCGGCCGCCCGCGATTCCAGGGCCTGCCACCGACGCAGCAGCCCGAACATCTCATCCCGGAACGCCCCAGGGCAACGCCCCTCAGGCCCGCAGGCGGCCTCAAGGGCCACAGCCAAAGACCCCGACGGCAGGCAGGTGTCCCACTCGCCGCCCTTGCCGAAGCCGGAAAGGCGCGCGTCACGGTCACTGGCGGCGGAACCGGAGCCGAGGCCATCGCCCCCCGGCAGGCCCGGACCACGGCGGGGCGTGGCGCCCTGCCCGTCCCCGTGACCCGCCTGCTCCGCCATGCTCCACACCCCGTTTGAATGACCAGCAAATAAAATCCGATACTCGAATATTATCGCTATTCAAGATCGATAGCAGCAGTGACGCACTTACCGGCCCGCTATTGTTTCCTGCCCCGCAAGCCCGGAATACCCGACTTGCCGGACATTTCCCGCGCGCCGACATGACTACTTCCGGAAGTCAACGACGGCGAACCGCCCGGCTTAACTGCTAAGCGTCCGGCTAGCGCCGGTTAAGTACGAAAGCAGGGCCCCGGCAAAGTCGTCCTTGCCTAGGTCCCGGACCCGCGGAAGAGGAGTAACGGCACCAGTCTCCTGGTGCCTTCGTGTCCCTTGATGCCCTGCTTGAGCTTTGTGCACACTGCGCCGATGGCGCAGTGTGGGGTCGCGGCGGGCGGTCGCCCGGCCGTGGAGGGTGCCCCGGGTACGCCAGTTTCGGCGCGCGGGCGGGCGGGGTACATGCCACCGGGAAGGGCGCAGCTACCTCGGGGGGGTTAGCATGTGTACTCGAATTCTGTGGAATGACAATAAGGTCGCGGTCGTGACGGGCCGGACGATGGACTGGCCCGATCCGACGGAGCCGGTGCTGACGGCGTTCCCGCGAGGGAGCCGCCATGACGGCGGCGTGACCAAGGGGCAGAAGGTCGTGACGGGCAGCGCCCTGAGCTGGGCGTCAGCCTACGGTACGGTGGTCACCACATTCCAGGGGGCCGGCGCGATCGACGGCATCAACGAGCGGGGGCTGGCCGCGCACCTGCTGTACCTGGAGGCGACCGACTTCGGGGAGCGCGACCCGGAGGTGCCGGGCCTGCATGCCGGGCTGTGGGCGCAGTACGCGCTGGACCGGGCCGCAACCGTAGGCGAGGCCCTGGCGCTGCTCGATGAGGTCCAGGTGGTCATGATGGAGGCTCGGGGCACGAGGGCGACGGTGCACCTGGCGCTGGAGGACGCCGCCGGGGACTCGGCGATCATCGAGCACCTGGACGGCAAGCCGGTCGTGCACCACGGGCCTCAGTACCGCGTCATGACCAACGACCCGCCCTACGACGAGCAGCTGCGGCTGCTGGCGGGGCTGGACTTCTCCAGCCCCCACGACGACATGCCGCTGCCGGGGAACGTCAACCCCCGCGACCGCTTGCAGCGCGCCAGCTACTTCTCCGCGCTGCTTCCCGAACCGCGCGACGAGCGCGAGGCCGTGGCCGGGGTGATGGCGATCGCCCGCAACGCGTCGGTGCCGTTCGGCGCCCCCTACAGCGAGTTCGGGGTCTACGACACCGAGTACCGCACCGTGTGTGACCTGACCAACCGGTGCTACTACTTCGAGTTCACCACGGCCCCCAACGTCATCTGGACCGAGCTGGGCAAGCTCGACTTCGAGCCGGGCGCACCGGTCATGACGCTTGATCCCGACGACATCGGCCTCGTCGGCGAGGTCTCGGGTGCCTTCCGGGCCGGCCAGTCCCCCTACTGAATGCCGTCACTGGCGCTTCCCGGCTGCGTACGGCCTGACTCCTGTGACCAATAGGAAGGAACCGGGCCAGCGAGCGGGGGGCGGAATGAGGGACCCGGAGGCAATCTCGGTGGAAGTTGAGCGTGCCCGCCAGGTAGCGAAGGTCTTGCGCTGGCTCGGATGGCTGGTGGCCGCGGTGGGAGCCGTGGGCGTGGCCGTGTACACCGCGTTCTGGGCCTCCGGTGACCTCAGCGGCGAGCAGGGCGTGACCCTGGTGCTGGGAACCGCGCTGGCCACCATATTGTCCGGTGTCACTGCGTACGGCGCCGGCGTCAACATCGGGCTCGGCGCCGAGCGCCTGCAACTCGCCGCCAGGGCAGCGGGCATCAGCCCGCTATCCCAGGGGCAGCCGGCATCGGACCGCATGACCGGCGGGACCGAACGGACGCGGGGTTAGGGATGGGTTAGGGGCTGACTCGCTGAAGGCTCTGGTCCGCCGCCTGTCCTGTCTCCAGTGGTCGCCGGACGCGCCCGAACGAGCGGCGGAGCCCCGCAAGCTATCGTCCCTCGCGCCGCCCCGGTCGCCCCACGGCGAGGGTGACGTACCACTACCAGGCCGGGTAGACCCTGACCTGGTAGTGGTCCAGGCCGGCCTCGTTCTTCCCGGCCTGGAAGCACTCCACTAAGGCACAAGGAATATCAGCCAGCCACGTCCCACTGCCCGGTCTGCGGTCCCATGCCTGAATCCAGCGTGAACTGCGCCGCGACGATCTTCGCCGCTTCCGGAACCTCGAACGTAACGCACCCGAGCCCTGAACTCCCCGGAGCGATGTTTTCCGTGCCCCCGAAGGCCTGGCAGCCGACAACCGTCTCCAGTCCTGACTGATACGACTGCCCCGCCGAGTCGACGACCGCCGCCCCGTTCGACGGCGAGTCCGAGTAGGCTGCCGACCCCGTATCAGAAAGCCGGAACTGCACCGCGACCAGCCGGTCTCCCGCCGGCGGCGCGTTGAAGGAGTCGGTGGCCGAAGCATCGGTGATCACCTTCGTCACGCTCACGCTCATCTGCTCCCCGCTATCGAGCCCCGACAGTGTGATCGCTGTCCCGATAGTGGCCTTCTGGGGTGAACCGCCAGCCCTCGCCGACCCACCAGTCGTCCCCGTGGTCTGCGTGCTGTGCACGGCACTATTCGCCACGGCGACGACTGCGATCGCGATGAGCACCACGACGCCCCCGCCGACAACGGCAAGCAGATTCCGCACCACGTGCCGCTGCCGCCGATGCACCGGCGCAGCCCAGGGCGCAGCCTGGCCGTAAGGAGGATGGCCATAGGGCATCTGACCATACGGCGCATGCCCCACGACCCCAGGCTGCTGCCCGTACCCCTGCCCCGGTACTCGGTAGCCCTGCGGCTGCCCCTCCCCAGGCCACGCCCCGCCATAGGACGGTCCAGCTTGGACATCCCGAGAGTCCCGAGATCCCCCGCGTCTCAAGCGCGCCTCGAACCCCGGCGGCACAGCTGGGTTCGGCAGCTTCCTGGTGTCCCTTCGCCCCCCGGAGCCCTGCCCGTACGCCATCCCCGATCACACTCCTCCCGGTAACAGCCAGTGTTAGCCAAGAGGATAACATGTATTGGGATGATTTCCAGTATGTTCCACTAAAGCTAGGTTAGCCAACGCCCAAGGCCGAATCAACACCGAACCGAGCCCCGCCTACTAACTCTCCGACCTCAGCCGAAGTCCCGCCCGTAATCCGCACAAGCTCCTCAAACGAGGTCGGAAACACCGTATGCGGATGCCCGGCCGCCGCCCACACAACGTCATACTTCGCCAGCCAGACGTCCACCAAGGTCCGGATCGAAACCGGATGCCCAACCGGCGCGACGCCCCCGATCACCTGACCCGTGCAGGTACGCACCGACTGAGCATCGGCCCGAGAAACCACAGAGGCCCCAACCAGCGCAGCCACCCGAGCGGTACCCACCCGGTGCGCCCCGCTGGTCATCACGAGCAACGGCGATCCGTCGGCGGCGAACACGAGGCTGTTAGCGATCGCCCCGACCTCACAGCCAAGCTGCTCCGCCGCGGCCGCCGCAGTGCGTGCCGACTCGGGCAGCACCCGCACCGCGCCCGCCACGCCAAGTTCCCTGAGCACACTCGCGAACCGCGAGAAGTCAACCGCCGCCATGCCCCCAAGCTATCGGTCCCCTCCGGCAGCAGGTCAAAGGAATTATCCCGAACGAATTCGGCTTCCTCGCCCCCCGCCACGTGCTTCTACCGGGCACTGCGGCCGGTCTAAGCGGCCCTTCGCCAGCACCCTGGACCGGGTGCCTGAGCCCCCTACGGAATCTGCAGCCGCAGCGCCTCCGAGCCCGCCCCGGCATCCAACAGCCCCTGTACGTAAGCAGCCCCCGCCTCGTACGAGGCCTCATAAGAGGAAGCCCCGAGCAAGTCGGTCGCGGCGGCCACCGCCTGCTGGTGAAAGTCCTCCATGACCGCGGTTCCGCTGAACCGCACGCTCCCGCCCCGCTCCCACAGCGGCTCAGCCGCCCCGAGCAGCCAGGCGCTCCGCGCCGGCGAGCCGGTCTTCACTGACAGCCAGCCGAGTACGTCGAGCGCGTACGCGATCCCGATGACGTCCCCAAGCTCCTGCTTCCCGTAAAGCGCCTTCCGGAGCATGGCATCACAGTCGGTTTCCCGCCCGGGGATCTGGAACAGCGCGCAGCCTGACAGGAAGTGCAGGTAGGCCCTGAGCCACACCTCGCTGCTATCCGGACCGAACATGGCCAGGCCCTCCTCGCACGCGGCGACGGCCTCCTCGGGCCGCCCGGCAAGTTGGTGCATGTGCGCGAGCTGGGCCACGAACATCAGCTCGCCCGGCCGGTCGCCGCAGGCACGCAGCCTGGCCCGTGCCTCATCCGACACCTTCAGTGCCGCATCAAACTGGTCATGGAAGGTGAGCGCGAGGTGCAAGTGCTGGAACCCGCGCGCGGCGATCTCCGCGGCGCCGGTCATGTCCGCCAGCGCGATCCCCGCCTCGCAGTCGGCGACGGCGTCGCTGCCGTCCCCCTGGAACGACCGGAGGAACCCGCGGATGATCAGCGCCCGCGCCCGCTCCGGCCCGGAGTCGGGGAACCTGTCGAGCGCTTTGGTCAGCCAGTACCCGCCCTCGCTCAGCAGCCCCGAGATCTGCCAGTACCCGTAGAGGGAGCACGCCATCTCCGCGCCGGACCGCCAGCGCTCCTGCGCCAAAGAGGTCACGACGGGCCCAGAGGTCCCGGAAACTCCGAAAGGACCAGAGGCGACGTCAGCTGCCGAACCCGCGGCCGGAGAAAGATCGTCATCAAGGTCAAGTCCGTACTCGAGCGCAGCCCGCAGGTTATGGTGCACCGAGCGCAGCTCGTAGTACCGGTCCAGCTGGTCGTCATCCGTGAAGTGAACGCCAAAGTACCGCGCCATGGCCAGGTACCACGCGATGTGCCGGGCCCGGCAGGAGGCCAGTTCCCCCGATTCCGCCAGCCGCTCGGCGCCGAACTCCCGCAGCGTGTCAAGCATCCGGTACTGCTCGCCTTCCCGGAGCACGACGGACTTGTCGACCAGCCCGATGAGCGCGTCGACCACTTCGGGCTGCTCAAGTGCCACCTCGGCGCACACTTCCTGGGCGGCGGTCAGGCTGAACGTCCCCGCGAACACCGAAAGCCGCGCCCACAGCCGCCGCTCGGCGGGAGAGCACAGCTCGTGCGACCACTCGATCGCCATCCGCAGCGTCTGATGGCGGGGGAGCGCCCCCGGCTGGCCGCGGGTCAGCACGCTGAACCGGTGGTTAAGCCGGTCAAGCAGCGTGCCAAGCGGCAGCGCACGCAGCTGTACCGCCGCCAGCTCGATCGCGAGCGGGATCCCGTCAAGCCGTCGGCACAGGCTGACGACGTCCACCGCGTTGTCCGGGGTGACCGCGAAGTCAGGCACGGCACTGCCAGCCCGCAGCGCGAACAGCTCGACCGCGTCCCCGATCCCCGCCAGGGCGCCAGACGTCAGGGGGACTTCGTCGTAATCCGGTACCGGCAGCGGCCCGATCGGGAAGATGTGCTCGGCCGGCATGTCGAGTTGCTGCCGTGAGGTGGCGAATACTGTCACGCCCGGCGCGTCCCGCAGTACGGCCTGGGCGAGGGCAGCGCAGGCGTCGAGCAGGTGCTCGCAGGTGTCGAGGATCAGCAGGAGCTGCCGGTCCCGCAGGTACTCGAGCACCGCGTCAAGCGCCGAGCGGGCGTCCTGCTCAGGCAGCCCGAGCACGCTCGCGACCGTGTTAGGCAGCAGCGCGGGGTCGCGCAGGCCGGACAGCTCCACGATCCAGGGACCGTCCTGGTAGTTCTCTGCCGCTTGCCCGGCCACGGCGAGCGCCACCCGGGTCTTGCCGACCCCGCCCGGTCCGACGATCGTCACGAGCCGACGGTCCGCCAGCAGTTCGCCGATCTGCCTGAGCTCGTCCCGCCTGCCTACGAGGTCGGTGTACCCGTCTTGTGGAAATCGTCCGGTCACTGAACAATCACCGCCAACATCAACACTAGGAGCGGGTTTAGTACCGGCCCCGATACCCCGCTCGCTTAGAGATATCACTAAGCGCAACGTCCCGTCACCGGCTACCCGAAGTCTGCTTCGTCTTTAGGTAGAACCACCCATACCACGTCATCCCTGAGTGAAGATTATTTCACAGTAAATAGGTATAAGTGGAGTGTCGGCCCCTGGCCAGGTCCTGGCAGGCCTCGCCGCATCCACTAGGTATAAAAGGGACGGGCCCACGCGGCCACGGACACGGAGGACACGATGCGCGACGCCGCCCTGCTTGGAGCCAGACTGCTTCTCGGCAGTTACATGGGCATCCACGCGAGCCAGAAGCTCTTCGGCAAGTTCCACGGCCCCGGTCTTGAGGGGATTGGCAAGGTCTTCGAGAAGAACGGCCTCACCCCCGGCCGCGAGATGGCCATGGCCGCCGCCGCGACCGAAATCGTCGGCGGCGTCCTCACGGTCACCGGCATCGCCGACCCGGCCGGCCCCCTGGCCATCGCCGGCGTGATGTCCGTCGCCGCCGCGCACAACCGCGAGGGCGGCCTGATGGCAGCGCGGAACGGCGTCGAGCTCCCCGTCGCCTACGCCACCCTGGCCCTGACCCTCGCCGCGACCGGCCCCGGCAAGTACAAGCTCGGCCCCGCGCTCCCCGGCTGGCTCGCCGCCCTCGCCGCGCTCACCGGCGGCGTCGCCGCCGGCGCACTCATCGCCAAGATGGTCACCGGCAAGCCCGCCCCGGCCGACCCCGTCACGGAGCCGTCCGCCGCAGCCTGAAAAACCAAGAACAAGAAGAAACAAGAAGATCAGTCCGAACGGATTCTTGGTCCCAGCTCCTGCGCCCATTACTCATAGAGGTGTATAGCCTGAAATGGGGCGAGAGTCATCGCTGTCCAGCAGCAGCCTTCATCGAGGCATCGAGGATCGGGACCGACCGAACCGTCCGAGGCCCGGCTCGCTCACTGCCGCGCGCACCTGCCGGCGATCCGTATCGCAGTGAGAAGCTTGACGTCTTGCTAACGGGGGCGCGTGGCGAACGTTCGTTCCTGTTGCTGGGCAGCGGTCTGAGTTGGAGTTGATTTTGAGCAGTACGGATTCTGACGAGTGGTCCATCGGCAAGCTAGACGTTGACGCCTACCTGACACGGATCGGGTATCTGGGGTCGGCTGAGCCGTCCGAGGCCGTGCTTCATGCCCTCTACCGCGCGCATCTTGGAAAGTTTCGCTTCGAGAATCTCGACATTTTCTTGAAGGGCGGCGTCAGCGTCGACCTTGAGGACATCCAAGAGAAGATCGTCTTCCGTGGTCGCGGCGGTTACTGCTACGAGCAGGCGCAGCTCTTCGGCGCGGTCCTCGAACGCCTGGGCTTCGGCGTCGAGCGCCTGCTCGCGCGCGTCGGCCCGGACGGCGGCCCCGCCCGCCCGCGCACGCACCTCACACTTCGGGTGAGGGCCGACCAGAACGTCTGGCTCGCCGACCCCGGCTTCGGCTCCTGTCCGCCGGCCCCGCTTAGCCTCAGGAGGTACCGCTCCGGCGCCCCGCAGGAAGTAGACGGCTGGATCTACGAGGTGGCCCCTGACGAGGAACACGGCCAGGAGGTCTGGAAGCTCCGCGAGTACCAGGCAGGCACCTGGGTGACCTTGCACCGCTGGGACGACAGTAAGGTCCAGCCAATCGATGTGGTCCTGTCGAATCACTACACGTCCACGCACCCGGACTCGTGGTTCACCTGGCAGCCGGTCATCGTCAAGCGCACTCCGGACGCGATCACGTCAATCCTCGGCCGCACCTACACGGTCACGCATGCCGGCCACACCAAGACCCGCAGCGAGCTAACCGACAAGGAATTCGCGGCAGCCCTAACGGACGAATTCGCTTTGACGCTTACCAAGGACGAGGTAGACGCCCTGGTCCAGGCACCAACCGGCCGTGACAAGGAGCCCGTACCCGGCGTTGCCCCAGGGACATAATTACTTTGGAGGGAAGGGGGCCCGCCGCCCTGCATGCCCCCGTCCCGCAACCCGATCACTCAGGCTGAACGGCGACCTCGGCAACCTCTTCCGGCTCGTCAGCCTGCTCGTGCAGGGCCGAACGGAGCCGCGTAAACCCAGGCAGCGCCCGCGCCACCACCAGCGCCCCGGCAACGCACGCGAGCCCGCCGGACACGACCGACACCGTGTCACCGAAGGCGGTGGCGACCGCCCCCGCCTCGAGGTCCCCGAGCCGGGGGCCGCCGGCCACGACGGCCATCTGCACGCCCATCAGCCGCCCGCGCATCCCGTCGGGCCCGGCGAACTGGATGATGGTGTTCCTGAAGACGGCAGAGAGCACGTCGGCCCAGCCGGCGACCGCGAGCAGCGCCATGGCGAGCGGTAGCCAGCGCGCCACCCCGAACAGGGCGATCGACGCGCCCCAGATCAGCACCGCGCAGATGACGGCGAGCCCTTGCCGTCGCACGCGCCCGACCCAGCCGCTGGTCAGCGCCCCGAGCAGCGCGCCGACGCCAGGCGCGGCGTAGAGCAGGCCAACGGTCGTCGCCCCGCCGCCGAAGGTGGTCGCGGCCAGCGCGGGGAACAGCGCCCGCGGCATCCCGAACACCATGGCGTTCACGTCGATCACGTACGCGCCTTGCACGGCCTGTGACCGCCGGATGAACCGCAGCCCTTCGAGCGTCGAGCGCCAGCCGGGCCGCGCGGCAGTGGCCCCCAGGGCAGGCGGCTGCGGCGACATCAGGAACACCGCTGACAGCGCGACCAGGTAGCTGGCGGCGTCGATCCAGTAGATGAGGTGCACTCCGGCCCCGGCGAGCAGCAGGCCGGCGATCGCCGGGCCGACGATCGTCCCCATCTGGAACAGCGACTGGAAGATCGCGTTCGACGCGGACAGCAGTTCCATGCCGACAAGACCAGGCAGCATGGCATTGCGCGCCGAGCTGTCGATCCCGGACAGCGAGGCGGTCAGCGCGGGAAACACGAACAGCGGCCACAACGCCGGCCCGAAGTCCGCGTTCAGCGCGAGGCCAGCGCTCGACAGCGCCCCGATCGCTTCGACGACCATTAGCAGCTTGCGGCGGTCAACCGCGTCGACGAGCGACCCGCCGAGCAGCGACCCGACGATCAGCGGGAACAGCTGTGTCAGCGATACCAGCCCGACGACAAGCGACGACCGCGTGATCGCGTACACCTGAAACGGGACCGCAACGGTGGTGAGCTGGTTGCCGAGCACCGACACCCCGAGGCCGGCGATCAACGCGCGGTAGTCGCGTGACCGCTGCAGCGGCGTCACATCGAGAAAGATGCGCCGGCCAAGCCCCCGTGGTGCTCTCATGCTCATCGGAGACTCGTATGACCAGGCACCTGGAAAAGAATAACCCCATAGTTCATCCCGAAGGAGTGTGGGCTTCCCCGCCGCCCGCCACGGTGTCTGTCCCGGCGGGGCCAGCCCGACCCGTGTTTCTACCGGCTCGTTTGCGCTTTCGAGCGCTTCTATCGTGGCCGTTTGCGCAATCGAGCCGCGAAAGAGAGCCTCGTTCAGACCTTGGCCGCGTTGACGTAGCTCGCGTGGTTGTCCGGGGCCAGCACGACCCAGACCTGGCCGGGTGCGAAGAGCATCCGCTGGCCGCTGCGGAGGGTGTAGGTGGTGCCGCTCTCGAGGGTCGGGCGGGACCAGTGGACGGTGTACTCCTTGCCGTTGCGCAGGATGACCGCGCTACCGGAGCCGACCGACTTCGCGTACGGGGGCCTGCCGCCGTATTCGAGGAAGCGTGACGTCGAGATCTGCGTGTACTGGACGATCACGGTGCTGCCGCCGAGCTGCCCGCCTTCGGTGGCCGTGGCCGGCGCGCCGTCGATCCAGGCCAGCCAGCGCTTGTCCTTCGCCGACCAGCGGAAGGTGTAGGACGCGGCCGGGTACTTCACCGAATAGGACGCGGTGCCCTGCCCGCCGGCGGGCAGCGCGCCGAACCGGAACCCGATATCGCTGGCCTTGCTTGCGCCCTTCGCCTCGGCGAGCAGCTCCTTGGCGTTCGCGTACAGGTTGTAGGGCGCGACCCGGTTGGGGGCACGGTAGTAGCCGCCCACTGCAAGCGCGTACAGGTCGACGATCGGCGCCCGCTCGATGAACGGCACCAGGTGCGGGGTGGCGCCCGACCAGGCGAAGGCGGGCCGCCTGAACTGGCGCAGGATGTCGAGGTCGCTCTGCCTGGCGCTGCGCACCGGCCCGACGACCGGCGGGATGTGCGAGGAGTAGACGGCCATGAACCGGGTGAGCCCGCCCTCGACCGGGATCACGTAGACGATGTCGGCGGACTGCAGCCCCGTCTGCGGCCGGGCGTACACGATGTTGTCGATCTTCACCGCGAGCACCGGCCCGAGCGCCTTGACCGGCTCCCCGGTGAACGGGTCGAGCAGCGGCCCCTTGGGCAGCGCTTGTGTGGCACTCGGGTGAGCCGGGGCCGGTTTCACCGTCGCGGCTGGCCGGGCCGGCGCCGGGCCGGCGCTCGACGTGCAGGCTACGGTGAGAGATAGCACGCCCATCGCCACCAGGCCGAGGCCCGTGGCAGTGGCCAGGCGCCGACGCCGCGTCACCCCGCTCATAAGCCCGCCTTCCGTCGTTCCGGTGTCCGGGCTCCCCCGCCCTCGGAATGTTAGACGCGAAATCACCATAAATCAGACTGCTTCTGGGCAATTCCTTAACACTCCGGTATGCCAAGCATTGCTCTGTTGTGGCCTGAAGGCAACCGTGTGCAGGGGTAAAGCCCCGATGTGAGCAGTCAGTCACATTGAGTGCGTGAGGTCTGTTAGCGTGGAAAACGAAACGCGGGGAACGCGGGGGATCGGCGTTGTTCCTGTAGCAACGCTCGCAGTGGGGGTGTACGTTTTGTCGGCTTCGCTAAAGTGCCGTGCCACATTGGCCGGTTACCCTCTCGCTATGTCAGACGCAACACGATCGCGCCTTGTGCGGCGGCCACTCGGGTGGGCACTGACCCCAGCCGACGTGTTGCGCCTTGTCAGGACCGACGCGCACCCGGTCGCACTCTGCGGTGCCTGGAGGGGCGGCGGCGACGTGATCGCGGCCGAGCCCGTCACCGTCGCGTCGGCACCCGGCCAGCTAGCCGAAGTCCTCGACGGTGACATCGGTGACCTCAGCCAGGCCGGCCAGGACCGTACCTTCGGCGGGGGGTGGATCGGCTACCTCGGCTACAGCGCGGGCGGTGAAGCGCTGCCGCCGACCGGGCCGCGTGCCCTGCCTGCCTGGTGGTTCGGCTACTACGACAACGTGCTGCGCCGGGAGCGAGCGACGGGGGAGTGGTACTTCGAGGCCCTGTGGACGGAGGGGCGCGCCGCCGCGCTGGAGGAGCGGTACGACGAGCTGACCCGGCGCGCCGCGGCGGGGCCCGACGCGCCGGCGGGCTATGAGTTCGGCACGTTCCGCCTCATGCCAAGCGCGGGCCGGCACCAGGAGGCGGTCCGCAAGGCGGTGGAGTACATCCACCAGGGGGACATCTTCCAGGCCAACATCACCCTGCGCGCCGAGGCCGACTTCGCCGGCGACCCCCTCGACGCGTTCTGCCGGGGCGTGACCGCGCTGGACCCGCCCTACGCCGCCTTTATCGGCGTGTCCGCTCAGGGCACCGGACGCGCCGCCGTCGCGTCACTGTCGCCCGAGCTGTTCCTCCGCCGGACCGGAGACACGGTCACCTCCAAACCGATCAAGGGCACCGCGCGCCGCGCCGCCGACGAGCGCGAGGCCGCCGCGCAGCGCGCCGAGCTCGAGGCCTCGACGAAGAACCGCGCAGAGAACGTGATGATCGTCGACCTGGTGCGCAACGACCTCAGCCGGGTCTGCCTCCCCGGCTCGGTGACCGTCCCCGTCCTGCTCGGCCCCGAGCCGCACCCCGGCGTCTGGCACCTGGTCTCCACGGTCACCGGCACCATGAGCCCCGGCGCGGGCGACGGTGACCTGATCCGCGCCGCGTTCCCGCCAGGCTCGGTGACCGGCGCGCCGAAGGTCCGCGCCCTAGAGATCATCGACGAGCTCGAAACCACGTCGCGGGAGGCCTATACCGGCGCGATCGGCTACCGCTCCCCGGTCGCCGGCCTTGAGCTGAACGTCGCCATCCGCACGTTCGAGTTCGCGCCAGGGAAGGCCTGGCTCGGCGCCGGCGGCGGCATCGTCGCCGACTCCGACCCGGCCGGCGAGTACGCCGAGTGCCTGATCAAGGCGACCCCGCTGCTCAAGGCCGTCGGCGCCCAGCTGGACACGGACGCCCCGGCGAGGAGCACCGAAGCCACCGGCCGCGCCTTGCTGCTCCCGCGCCCCGCGGCCGGGGTCTTCACCTCGCTCCTGGTCACCGACGGGGCGGCCCGCGGCCTGGCCGCCCACCTGGCCCGCCTGGAGGCCAGCGTCCGCGACCTCTACGGCAAGGGCCTCCCCGCGTCCCTGCACGAAGAGCTGGCCCGTTGCCTCGCGGCTGGATCATCGGGCGGCGGGCCATCGGGCCGGCTGCGGATCACCGTCCGCCCGGTCGGCGGCCCCCTGCAGGCCACGGTCGAGGTCGTCCCGCTTTCCCTGGCACCCGCCACTGGAATCACGCTCCGCCCGGCGACCGTTCCCGGCGGCATCGGCGCGCACAAGTACCGCGACCGCAGGCTCCTCGCCGAGCTCGCGACTCAGGCGGGGACAGGCCCTGGCCAGCACCTGCTGCTCACCGACGAGACCGGCGAGCTCCTTGAGACCGATCGCGCCAACGTGTTCGCGGTTATCGACGGCGTGCTGCTCACCCCGCCCGCCGACGGCCGCATCCTCCCCGGCACCACGCGCGCCGCCGTGCTGCGCGCGGCCCGCGACCGCGGCATACTGACCGGCGAGAAGCCCGTGACCATCGGCGAGCTGGCCGAAGCCACCGAGGTCTTCGTCAGCAACGCGGTCGCCGGCGTCCTCCCGGTCACCGCGTTCGGCAACCGCACGTGGCGTCCTGGCCCGGTGACAGCGGACCTCGCCGCCGCCCTGGCCACCCGTCGCGCCGATTCCCCGTTGACGCGAGGGGCCACGGAGCCAGTCACCATCGGCGGCGGCACTGCCGCACTGGGCCACGGGGCGACCAGCGGGCCGCCCCGTCCGCTCGTTGTCCTGATCGACAATTACGACTCGTTCACGTGGAACCTCGCGCACCTCCTTGACACCGCGGGCGCGCGCGTCGAGGTCGTCCGCAACGACGAGGTGACCGCGTCCCAGGTCGTCGCGGCCGCGCCGGCGGGCGTGGTCATCTCGCCTGGCCCGTGTGCCCCGGCCGAGGCGGGCATCAGCATCGCCGCGGTGACCGCCTGCGCCGAGGCCGGCGTCCCGCTGCTCGGCATCTGCCTGGGGCACCAGGCGATCGGCGCCGCGTTCGGTGCCCGGGTCATCAGGGCGTCCAGCCCGGTGCACGGCAAGGCGTTCCCGGTGACCCACGACGGCCAGGGCGTGCTGGCGGGTCTGCCCGATCCGTTCCAGGCGACCCGCTACCACTCGCTCATCGTCGACGAGGCCACGCTGCCCCCCGCCCTGCTCGTCACGGCGCGGACCGACGGCATCCCCATGGCCATCCGCCACCGGACCCGCCCGGTCGAGGGCGTCCAGTTCCACCCGGAGTCGATCCTGACCACCCACGGGTCCGCGATCATCGCGAGCTTCGTCGCGGCCGCGGTCCGCGCCCGCGGCCGAGACAGGATGGACCGGGTTCAGCAGGACATTACCCAGCAGGGCGAGAAACTCGCTGACAAAGAGACGGGCGGCAAGTTCGACTCGGAAGTCCAGGACGCGGGCAACATGGTCGACAAGGAGGCCGACCAGAAGCTGCCGAACCTGTAGCAGTCGCGGCGCTGGGCGCCCGCTCCGGAATTTCTGGCGGCGGGCGCCTGCGCTTGCCCGTCCCGCCCAAGAGGGCGGTGACACCTTTGTGCCGGGCGCGCATGGCCAGGGGGCATGCACTCGATCACAATCAAGGCCATGAGCAAGCTCACCGTCGGATTCATCGGTCTCGGCAACATGGGCTGGCCCATGGCCGCGAACCTGCACGCCGCTGGATTTCCCCTGATCGTCAGGGACGCTGACCCGGATCGGGAGGCCGCGTTCTCCGGCGGTCACCCCGGCGCTGTCGCCGCCGACCGGCCGGACGCCTTCGCGGCGGCGGACATCGTGGTCACCATGCTCCCGGACGGCGCCGTCGTTGCCGACGTCCTCCTGAACTGGGGGATCGGCGAGGTGCTCAGGCCGGGATCGGTCGTAGTCGAGATGAGCTCCTCCGATCCGTCGGACACGCTCGCCGTGGCGGCCGAACTGTCCGCCCGGGGCGTGCGGGTGGTAGACGCGCCGGTCTCCGGCGGCGTGCCCCGCGCGGTCACCGGAGAACTGTCGCTGATGGTCGGCGGCGACGACGCGGACGTCTCCGCGGTACAGCCGGTGCTCCGCGTGCTCGGCGATCCTGCCAGGCAGTTCCGCACCGGCGCGCTCGGCACCGGGCACGCGATGAAGGCGCTGAACAACGTCGTCGGCGCCGCGACCTATTGCGCCACCGCCGAGGCGATCGTCGCCGGCCAGCGGTTCGGCCTCGACCCGAAGACGATGATCGACATCATCAACGCGTCCACCGGCCGTTCGTTCGTCAGCGACAACGTGTTCGGTGCGAACGTGCTGAACGGCGCTTACGCCACGGGCTTCATGCTCGGCCTGATGGCCAAGGACGTCCGTATCGCGCAGAGCGTCATCGAGGCCGCGGGGGCCGACGCCCCCGTCCTCGCGCTGACCGACGAGCGCTGGGCCAAGGCCCTCGGTGACCTCGGGCCGGCCGCGGACCAGTCAAGGGCGCACCAGTCCTGGTGGCAGGACCGACTCGCCAAAAGTTAATTTCTCGTCTATGACCTACGTCACATCGGGTAGACCAGTAGCTTAGGTAAGCCTTACCTTAGTCCCCGTGACTTGGGCGGACAGCGTACCCAACCTGCTGATCGGACTCCGCGAGGGGCTTGAGGCCGGGCTCGTCGTGACCATCCTGCTGGCGGCCGTGCGCAAGACGGCGTCATTACGGGCGGCCCGCGCCGGTGCTTCGTGGACCGGCGAGCCGGCCCTGTCGACCGCGCCGGTCTGGCTCGGCGTGCTCGGCGCGGTGACCCTTTCCGGCGCGTTCGCCGCCATCCTGACCTTCTCCGTCAGCGTGCTGACGAGCACCGGGCAGGAGGCGGTCGGCGGGCTGCTCAGCGTCCTGGCGGTCTTCCTCGTCACCGGGATGATCTTCTGGATGCGCCGCACCGCGGCCACCCTGTCGGCCCACCTGCGCGGCGAGGTCGAGCGCGCGGCCGCCATCGGCGCGGGCGCGCTCACGCTGACCGCGTTCCTCACCGTCGGCCGCGAGGGACTTGAGACCACCCTCTTCCTGTGGACGGCGGCCAAGGCGTCGGGGCAGACGGCCGGGCCGCTGGCCGGCGCGGCGATCGGGATCGCCGCCGCGGTCGTCCTGTGCTGGCTGCTCTACCGCAGGGCGGTCCACCTGAACGTGGGCGTGTTCTTCAACAGGACCGCGATCGCGCTCGTCGTGATCGCCGCCGGGGTGCTCGCCTACGGGCTCGGCGACCTGCAGGACGCGGGCTGACTGCCCGGCCACGCCTGGATCGCCTTCGACCTGACCGCCCACATCGACCCGACCTCCTGGTGGGCGTCGGTCATCACCGGCATCACCGAGCTGTCGCCGAAGATGACCGTCCTTCAGGTCACCGCCTGGCTCGCCTACCTCGTGGTGGTCATCCCCGCCTTCGTGAACGCGGGCCGTACGGTTGTCCGAGCTCCCGCAACCGCCGCCAGTGCTGCCGCGGCCAGCAGTGCCGCCGCTAGCGCTGCCATGGCTAGCACTGCCGCGCCAGCCGCCGCTGAGCCAGTTGCCACCGCGACCGCCGCTGCTACGACCGCCGCTGCTACGACCGCCGCTGCTGAGCTGGTTGCCGCTGCGGCCTCGGCCCCGGCCGCCAATGCCGCCGACGCCGACGCTGAAGCCAGTGCCGGTGCCGGGACCCCGGCTCCGGCCTCTAGCGCCGGTGGTGGACCCGGCGCTCCCCGCCAGTTCGGCCGCTGGGAGAAGGTCGCGGGCGGCCACCCGTGGCTCGTGGCCGGCGTCCTGGTCGCCGTGCCCGCGCTCGCGGCGGGCGTGACGATCGCCGCGCTGCCCGCCGCCACCACGAGCGCCGAGGCCGCCGTGACCGTGAGCCGCACCGACTGCGCGCCCGAGTGGTCGTCCGCCAGGCCGGGCACCCAGACGATCACGGTGACCAACAACTCCGGCCTGGCCGGCGAGATCAACCTCGACGACGCCTCCGGCGGGGTCGTCGGCGAGATCGAGACGATCGGCCCCGGCACGTCCGCCCCGCTGACCGCGACCCTCGGGACCGGGACCTATATTTTCCGGTGCTTCATGGGGTCCCAGCCGGTGACGGCTTCGCAGTCGGTCGCGGTGTCGGCGAACGCTGTGTCGCAGAACACTGTGTCTCCAACCACGGGGACGGGGGTCGCCGCCCCGGTTGCGGTCAAGCCCGTCACGGTCAACGACCTGACGCCCCCGAACAAGCTCTACCAGGGCTACGCCGCCGCCCAGCTCACCGACCTGGCCGCCGCCGTCACCGCCATCGAGGTCGACCTCAAGCACGGCAACAGTTCGCAGGCGAAGAAGGACTGGCTCACCGCCCAGCTCGACTGGGAGCGGGTCGGCGCCTCCTACGACAGCTTCGGCGACCTGGGCCTCGCGGTGGACGGGCTCCCGGACGGCCTGCCCAATGGGGTCAGCGACAAGGGCTTCACCGGCCTGCACCGCCTTGAGTACGGACTGTGGAACGGCCAGCCCGCCAGGGAACTGCTGCCCGTCGCGGAGGCCCTCGCCAAGAACGTGGCCACGGTCCAGACGAACCTCACCAGCGACGACCTCGCCGGCGACCCCACCCAGCTGCCGATCCGCGCCCACGAGATCGTCGAGGACGCGCTCCGCGACCACCTGTCGGGCATCGACGACCAGGGCGCAGGCGCCGCGTACGCGATGACGTATGCCGACACGCAGGTCGACAAGGTGGTGCTCGGCTACCTGGCGAACCTCATCAACGAGCGCCAGCCCGGCCTCGTCGCCACCGCGGACAGCGAACTGGCCACGCTCGACCAGGCCCTGGTCGCCACCAAGGCCAACGGGCAGTGGCAGTCGCTGACGGCGGTCACCCTCGGCCAGCGCCAGCACGTGGACGCGGCAATGGGTGTCCTCCTGGAGACACTGGCCTCCGTTCCGGATCTCCTTGAAGTTCCCCCCACTCACTGAACCCTCTTTTTCCTGACCGTCAGGGGTCGACAGATTCCCAGGCAAGCGCAGGACAAGGAAGGTTCCTAACCCGCAGCTCATCGCTAACGCCAACCGACAGCTACCCCAGGAGTTAAGCCCCGTGGACCTCAGCCGCCGCAATTTCCTCAAGGGCACCGCGACTGGCGCCGCCGGTACCGCGCTGATCGGCGACGTGCTGATCGGCGGCGCGCATGCCGACGCCAACGCGCCGGGGCAGGCCAACACGGGGCAGGCCAGCGCCCCGGCCGAGGAGGCGTCGTACCCGTTCCACGGGACCAGCCAGTCCGGCATCCTCACCCCGGGCCCGTCCGCCAAGCAGGCGTTCACCTGCGTCGCGGCCTTCGACTCGATGGCGTCGGACAAGGCGGCCCTGGCCGACCTGCTGCAGACGATCACCATGAGGGCGCGGTTCCTCGCCGCCGGCGGCACTCCGGCCAACCTCGGCATCGGCAAGCCGCCGTCCGACAGCGACGTCCTGGGGCCCGTGATCCCGGCGGACGGGCTGACCGTGACCATGTCGGTCGGGTCGACGCTGTTCGACGACCGGTACGGGATCAGCGCCACCAAGCCGCTGAAGCTCAAGCCGATGACCGCCTTCCCGAACGACTCGCCGGACCCCGCGTGGCTGCACGGGGACCTGCTCGTGCAGTTCTGCGCCAACCACCCGGACGCGATCCACCACGCGATCAGGGACCTCGCCAAGCACACGCGCGGCGGCATGCAGCTGCGGTGGAAGATGGAAGGCTACAACTCACCGCCACGCCCCTCCGGGACGTCACGGAACCTGCTCGGCTTCAAGGACGGCACCGCCAACCCGACGGGCACCCTCGCCAGCGACCTTGTCTGGGTCGATGACGCTGCCGAGCCCGCCTGGGCGCACGGCGGGTCTTACCTGGTCGTCCGGATGATCCGGATGCTCGTCGAGTTCTGGGACCGCGTGTCGATCAACGAGCAGGAGGGGATGTTCGGCCGCCGCAGGGACACCGGCGCGCCGCTGGACGGCACCAGCGAGTTCGACACGCCCGAGTACAAGGCGGACCCGAACGGCTACGTGATCCCTCTCGACTCCCACATCCGCCTCGCCAACCCCCGCACGCCGCAGACCGCCAACCAGCGGCTCATCCGGCGCTCCTACAACTACGACCTCGGCGTGGACATCAACGGCAACCTGCAGGCAGGCCACATCTTCATCGCCTACCAGCAGGACGTGGAGCGCCAGTTCGAGACCGTCCAGAATCGGCTTATCAACGAGCCCCTGGTGGACTACGTGCAGCCGTTCGGCGGCGGCTACTTCTTCACTCTCTCCGGCGTCCGTGACGCCAGCGACTGGTACGGCAAAACCATGCTCGCGTAACGGGTAATCCACCGTGTCCGCACCAAGCGCTAGCGTAGTGAGCCGATAGCCGATTCCGCCGAGCTGTTACCGATATGCGCCTGGGGTTGTGCCGCTTCCCACCGCGCCTGCCGCCATAGCCGGAATTGCCAAGCGGTAACTTTAGCCCACCAATAGCCTTCTCATTCCCTCGCGAGTCAACACGGCCGCCCCTGGCCCGACATTTCACGATAAAGACACCAAGATCAGGCCACCGGCCAGCGCGCCGTCATTCGGATATGGCGGGCGGCCTCCTCGATCGCCTTGATGACCAGGGTCTGGTCGGTCGCGCCCGCGCCGCTCCGTGTCACGGGGGCGGGGCGCGCGACCCCCAGCTCGGCCCAGGTCACGGTCCTGACGGCCAGGTGGGCGTCGCTCGTGGCGGGCGGCGGGTCGCCCAGGTAACCGGACTGGAAGGGGCGGGGCGTCCGGGACTCGTCCTTCGTGCAGAGGATCATGCCGCGGCCGCGCAGCGCGACGGGAATGCTGACCGCGTCCGGGGCGCCGAGCACCTCGATGCTGTCGGCGGGCTCGTTCTGCCGCAGGCTGATCCGCAGGTCGATGTTGTTCTTCAGCTCGGGCGACAGCGTGCCCTGCAGCCACTGGGTGGCGAGCACGAGGTGGACGCCGAGTGAGCGTCCCTTGGCCGCGACGTTCACGAGCTCCTTCAGGAAGTCCGGTGAGACTTCGAGCACGCGGGCGAACTCGTCGAAGATCATGACGACCCGGGGCAGCCGGGGCAGCGCGGGCTGGAGCTCGCGGGCGCGCCAGTAGTTATCGATCTCCGCGCCATGCGGGGAGAGGATCGCCTCTCTGCGGCTCATCTCCGTGCGGACGGAGGCGAGCACGCGGGCCGCGTCGGCCTCGCCGAAGGTGTCGGCGGCCGTCTCGCCCGTGAAGCGGATGAGCGCGGTGACATGCGGGCAGTTCTCGAATGGCTGGAACGTTCCGCCGCCCTTGAAGTCGGCGAGGACGAGGTTCAGCTCGTCCGGCCTGTTCGCGAGCAGCAGCGCGGTGACCAGGGTTTGCAGCAGGGTGCTCTTGCCCGCCTCGGTGGCACCGCCGAGCATCGTGTGCGGTCCTTCGGTCGCGAGGTCCACGGTCACCGGCCCGGACGCGTCGGCGCCGAGCACCACCCGCGTGCTTGGCCCCTCCCGCTTCCCGCTCCACAGCGCGAGAATGTCCGCCGCGCTCGGTACCCCGGTGCCGAGCAGGTCGAGCAGCCGCACGGGATAGGGGATCGCGGTCTCCGGCACGGCGGGGATGCGGTCGCGCATCGGGGCGAGCGCCCGCGCGACCTGCTCCGCCCGCGCCTGGTCCATGCCATCAGGCACCCCGGTCACCGACTCGGAGTCCGGGGTGCGGATCAGCCGCAGGCGGTCTGCAAATGCACGCATGACGGGGTCAACCCCCAGGTGTTGTGTAGCTTTCGGCCCGTCATGGTTCATCGCTTCAAACTCTGGCAGGGCGGCCAGCTCGCATACGCCGCGGCATTCGCTCATGCCCTGGCTGTCGGCGCACACCACGTACACGCCGGCCTCAGGACCGAGCAGCAGGACGTCCCTGATGCCCGGCAGGTTCGCCAGGGCGAGCGCGCCGTCGATGACCACGACGACATCGCCGTAGCCGGCGCCAGACGGTGCCGGGGCCGAGCCGCCGCGCTCGGCCACCCGGGCGGTGATGAGCTGCCTGAGCTCGCGGACGCGAGCGGCGCGGCTGGCGACGGTGTTCCCGATCAGGCACGGCGTCTCCGCTGTGCCGCCGCCGTCCAGGTGAGGCAGGCAGCGCGCCCAGCGGAGGTCCGTGTCCCCGGCGCGGACGTCCCCGTTGTCTTGCGCGTCGCCGCACGTGAGCAGCACGAGCCGCAGGTCGTCGGGGGAGCGCAGCGTCGCGAGCTGGACGATCAGCCAGCGCAGCAGCGCCCGGGCCGGCTCGCCGGTGCCGATCACCCCGAGAACCCCGGTCTCCCGCAGGTCAACCGTGACGGGAACGCCGTGCAGGACCGGCACCTCAAGGTCATCCCACGGCGAGCCGTGCAGCCGGACCGACGGCGCCTGGTCGGTCACGCCGACCCGCAGCACAAGGCCGTTGGGTGACCGCGCGTCCCTGGGCCACAGGTCGGGCCGCGCGCCGGCCGCCATCGCCGTGACCTCCGCTGGCCCCGGGGCCAGCTGACGGCGGACGTGCTCCTCGTCCGCGACCAGGGCGGCGAGGTGCTCGCGCGCGGCCGCCCTGGCCAACGCAGCGGCACGCTTCTCTTTCCTGCGCCCGCGGCCCTCGACGGCGTACGTCACGAACGGCGCCGTCGGCCCGGCCAGGCTGGCGAACAGCGTCAGCGGGTTGTGCGTCGCCGCGAACATCGCCGGCCCCATGGCGAGGCCCACTAGCCCGGACGTGGCCATCGCGGCGAAGTTCCGGTGCGTCGGCGCTGCGGGTGGCCCGTCTACCTCCCGTAGCGGAATCGCGGGAGTCGCCGCGAAGACCCGGTCGAACTCCAGCCGTCCGTCCGCGGTCTGCACCACCCGCAGCCCCCGGCCTACGCCGGCCGTCCAGCGGAGCGTGTCCTTGCCAATCCCCACCACGCTGCCGTCGTCGAGGGCCGTGGGCCCGGTCACCTCCGCCCCGTTCACCCACGTCCCGTTCCGCGACCCGGCATCCGAGAGCAGCGCCGTGCCCTCGGCGGACACCTCGACGAGGGCGTGCACGCGCGAAACGTCCACGTCATACAGGCACACGTGAGACTCGGCGGCTCGGCCGACGAAGTAGCGACCCGGCCGCAGCGCCACCCCGAAGCCGGCGTCGGGACCCGCGATGACGTGCAGGGTGCCCGCGGCGGCCCGGCGGACGGGCTGGTAGTCAGGCCCCGCGCCGCCTACGCTGAGTACCGCCCCAGGCAGTAGCGGGCCGCCGGCGATCCTCAACCTCCGGTCAAGCATCGTCGCACCGACGAAACAGGCGTCCCCCTCCTGCACTCCAGGGAGCACGCTAAGCAGCGCGCCCACCGAATCATCAGGCGACGCATTTATCTCAACGTCCCCGATTTCCCGTGAATTGATATTCTGTACAGTAAGCCGCAAAATCACCGCACTGCGCATTTCTGTCTCGTAACGGATTCCCCGGACGCTAGCGTAGTGAGCCAATCATGAATTTTGCTAACATTCCGCAGATGTCTCCCATGGACTGCCCTCGACGCGAACGACAGGGAACGTCAGCTAATGTCCTGAATCGGAAATATCTGTGCAGGTAGTAGGCAGGGAGTACGCAGCCTGAACCTTGTCCCAGTGGTGCTGTCCGATGCCGGGCAGCAGGCGCTATCGTCGGGTGAGGGGAGATGAATGACCCGTGGCTGACAGCAAGCAAGACAAGCCATATCCCCCGCGATGGGCAATGATTTACATGCTGGTCCTCGCGCTGGGCGCCGTCGTGTGGATCATCCTCTGCGTCGTGTACGGCGGTACGCCTTGGACTCATCCCTGGTGACCACTGGGCGCGTCCGGTGACCTGATGACGGTCATCCGTGGGTTGCTAGCGCGCAGGGCCCTTCGCGACCGTGAGGAGGCGCGCGCCCTCGGGCGGCAGCGGGTCATGGTCGGGGCGCCAGACGGCGGTCAGCTGCCTTTTCAGCGGCGGGCCCGCGACCTCGACGGCGACTAGGCGGCCGAGGACTAGGTCGTCGCGGACGGCCAGCCGGCTGAGCACGCCCGGGCCGACTCCCATGGCGATCGCTGACCTGACCGCCGCGCTCGTGCCCAGCTCCATCGCGACCCGCGCGTGCAGTGGCGGATTCTGGGCGGCCAGGTAGTCGGTCAGGGTGACCCTGGTGCCGCTGCCGGCCTCGCGCATGACCAGCGGCGTCGCGGCGACCTCCGCCAGGGGCAGCGGTCGGCGGCGGCGGGCCCACGGATGGCCGGGCGCGACGACCACGAGCATCTCGTCGTGGCGCAAGTGCGCTGTCACCAGGTCGGGCGGCAGCTGCGGGGTCTCGATAAAGCCGAGCTCTGCCTTGCCGTCGCGGACGAGTTCCATGACGCCGGTCGAGTTGGCGACGGTCAGCTCGACCATGGTCGGCGGGTAGCCGGCGCCCTGCTCGGCACTGCCCTGTCCGGTACTGCCCTGTCCGGCAGTGCCCTGCTCGATGCTGTCCTGTCCGGTACTGCCCTCTTCGGCACTGCCCTGCTCGATGCTGCGCAGCTCGACCAGCCAGTGGGGCACGAGGTGCTCGGCGATGGTCTGGCTGGCGGCGATGGCCAGCCGGTGCGACACCCCTGACCCGATGGACCGCAGCCCCGCCTCAAGCCGGTCGGCGGCGTCGAGCACGTCCTCGGCCCAGCCGACGATAAGCAGTCCCTGCTTGGTGAGATGCGACCCGGACGGCGTGCGGGCGAGCAGCGTGATGCCCATCACCCGCTCCAGGGTCCGCATCCGCGCCGACAACGCCTGCTGTGAAACACCGAGCACCGCCGCGGCGGCCGCGATGGACCCGTGCCTGCCCACCTCGCGCAGCGCCCGGAGCGCCCCCAGGTCACGGACTGTCTCGTTCATCGTCACCGCGCTGACCGGCTCTCGTTCAACCTGTTGTTACAAAGGTAACTTGTACCCCCACAAGGCCGGTCTCCTTCCCGCAGGTTAGCGAATTTCGGACCATGGAGGGGCCATGGATCCAGTTAACAATGAAACGGTGATAACCGGTCTGGCCCCAGCCGTCGCTGGCCAGCAAGCAACACAAACAGCTCTGGCCCCAGCCGTCACGGGCCAGCAAGCAACACAAACAGCTCTGGCCCCGGCCGTCACGGGTCAGCAAACAACACAAACAGCTCTGGCCCCGGCCGTCACGGATCAGCAAAGAGGACAAACAACGACTCCGCGCACAGCGGCCCAGGGCGGGGCGCTGCGTTCGCGACCGCGGACGATCGCCCCGGGGCTCGCCCTCGCGCTCGCCGTCGCGGCGGTGGCGACGGTTGTGGGCGAGTACGTGCCGCTGGTCGGCAGCGCGGTACCAGGCGCGGTCATCGGCGCGATCATCGCGCTCACCTTCAAGCCAGGCGCGCGCCTCGCGCCGGGGCTGAAATACGCGAGTACTTTCGTTCTGCAGTGCTCGGTGGTCCTGCTCGGCGCGCAGCTGTCGGTTGCCGAGGCGGCCCGCGTCGGCGTCTCGTCGCTGCCGGTCATGCTCGGCACCCTCGCGGTCTGCCTCGGCGCGGCCTGGCTATACGGGAGGCTGCTCGGCGTGCCCCGCGACCTGCGCACGCTGATCGGCGTGGGCACGGGGATCTGCGGCGGCTCGGCGATCGCCGCCGTCTCCCCGGTGATCGAGGCAGCGTCCACCGACGTCGCCTACGCGATGTCCACGATCTTCCTGTTCAACATCACGGCGGTCCTCGCCTTCCCGCTCCTCGGGCACGCGCTAGGCATGAGCCAGCAGTCGTTCGGGCTGTTCGCGGGCACTGCGGTCAACGACACGTCGTCCGTCGTCGCGACCGCGACCGCCTACGGCACCGCCGCGACCAGCCACGCCGTCGTGGTAAAGCTGGTCCGCACCCTCATGATCATCCCGATCTGTCTGGTCCTGGCCACACTGACCGACCGCAGGCTCCGTCCCTCCACCCCGGCCCCCCTAGCTGGCGGCGTTGCCCACAGCGGTGCTGCTGGCGCGGTGGCCCTCGGCAGCGAACCTGCTGGCGGTGCGGGCCCCGGCGGCGAACCTGCTGGCACCGTGGGCCATGGCAGCACCGTCGGCCTAGCGCCGGTGGCCACACCGCCGAGCGCCGCTCGCGGCGGACCCGCCCGGATGTCGCCCCGCCGGATCCTCAAGCTGGTGCCCTGGTTCCTGATCGGCTTCGTCCTCGTGGCGGCCGTCAACTCCTCCGGAGTCATCCCGGCCGGCGCCCACAGCCCACTCGAGCACGCGTCGGTGTTCCTGGTAGCGGTCGCCCTGTCGGCGATCGGCCTGTCCACCAACGTGGCCGCGCTCCGCAAGGCAGGCCCCAAGCCCCTCCTCCTCGGTGCCCTCCTCTGGATCACGGTGGCGACGGCAAGCCTGGGCCTCCAGGCCCTCACCGGCACCATCTGACCCGCACCGCAGGGCTACCCCACCTCAGGGCGAAAGATCTTGGATACTTAGGGTCGCTATAGCGTCACCGATGATCCAAGATCTTTCCGGCAGGCACCGCCAGGTATGATAACAGCAAGAAGCGCTTGCGCGCTGGGCTGCCGTCAGGAGAAGCGGACGCGAAGGAGCGAAGTACGCTGGCGTTCGGAATCATGATTTTTCCGATTTCCGCCGGCGCCTACCCGCAACGGCGCGCTGACGGAGCCCCGGCCCTGACGGCGCCGCCGCCTGCGGTCCCTCGCCGGCCGTGAGCCGCAGGCGGCCCGCGGAGGCAAAGCCGGCTCCGGTCCCTCGCCGGCGGTGAGCCGCAGGCGGCCCGCATCGGCAAAGCGGCGCAAATCACCCTTATCGACACACCGCGACCGGCAGTAACCTAAGCCGCAGGCTGATCTTGATGTGGGAAGCTGATGACGATGAGCGGAAGAAGGGACACGACGTGAGCCGCGCCCAGGTACTTCAGACGGCGGACGAGGCGGTCGCCGGGATCGAGGACGGGTCCACGGTCCTCGTCGGCGGCTTCGGGCTCGCCGGTATGCCGTTCGACCTGATCGACGCGCTGATCAGGCAGGGCGCGAGGGACCTGACGATCGTGTCGAACAACGCGGGCAACGGCGACGTCGGCCTCGCGGCCCTCCTCAAAGCGGGCCAGGTGCGGAAGGTCATCTGCTCCTTCCCGAGGCAGGTCGACTCCTGGGTCTTCGACGGCCTCTACCGCGAGGGCAAGATCGAGCTCGAGGTCGTGCCCCAGGGCAACCTCGCCGAGCGGATGCGGGCGGCCGGGGCGGGGATCGGCGCGTTCTTCTGCCCGACGGCGGTTGGCACGCCGCTCGCGGAGGGCAAGGAGACCCGTGAGATCGACGGCCGCACCTATGTCCTGGAATATCCGATCAAGGGGGATTACGCCTTCATCGCGGCCTACAAGGCCGACACCCTCGGCAACCTCATCTACCGGAAGACCGCACGGAACTTCGGCCCGGTCATGGCGACCGCGGCGCACACCACGATCGTCCAGGTCACCGAGGTCGTCCCGGTCGGCACGTTCGACCCGGAGGGCGTCGTGACCCCCTCGATCTTCGTCGACCGGATCGTCCCGGTCGAGGCCCGCCACTACACCGTGCAGGGAGCCCGCTGATGTCTGAGCCCACGATCGAGCACCCGGTGATCGAAAACACGGGGCGTGGCCCGCTATCCACGAACGAGCTCGCCGCGGTGATCGGCCGCGACATCCCCGCCGGCGCCTACGTCAACCTCGGCATCGGCCAGCCCACCAAGATCGCCGACCACCTCCCGGTCGACTCCGGTGGCAACCCGACCTGCATCCTGCATACCGAGAACGGCATGCTCGGCATGGGCCCGGCCGCCACTGGCGATCAGATCGACCCCGACCTCACCAACGCCGGCAAGGTCCCGGTGACCGAACTGCCCGGCGCGGCGTACTTCCACCACGCCGACTCCTTCGCGATGATGCGCGGCGGCCACCTCGACGTCTGTGTCCTCGGCGCCTACCAGGTCGCGGCCAACGGCGACCTCGCCAACTGGCACACCGGCAAGCCGGACGACATCCCGGCCGTCGGCGGCGCCATGGACCTGGCGATCGGCGCCAAGGACGTCTACGTGATGATGACGCTCTTCACCAAGAAGGGCGACGCCAAGCTGGTTCAGACGTGCACGTACCCGCTCACCGGCGTCGCCTGCGTCAGCCGCGTCTACACCGACTACGCGATCTTCGACATCCAGCCCGACGGCGTGCACGTCCTCGCTACCTACGGCATCACCCTCGCCGACCTCCGCGACCGGGTAGGCGTCAAGCTCCTCGGCTAACGTCACGGCCCGCGTCCCCGTCGGCCGCGGGCCCGCGCAGACTGCCGTCTCCAGTTATCCCGAACGGAATCGGCTTACTCTCTCGCGCCCATTCCCGGTAACCGTGGCGTCAGCCGGAAGGCGCGCGCCCCCGCCATCCACGCCAGGTGCAGGTCCTCCGGGTTGGGGTTGCCGTCGGCGTCGAAGCCGATCTTGTTGAAGTTCGCGAAGGCCTTATTGTCGCGGCTCATGGCGGCGTACGCGCCGGTGACGTCCGCCTCGCCGGTGTAGACGCGGACATCAGCCTGCCGCCGCCGCCCCTTGAGCCTGATCTCCACCGGCTCAGCGGTCCGCAGGTTCCTGCCCCAGCCGAACGGCGTCCCGATCAGCAGGTCGCCGTCGTCCCGCGTGTAGGCCACCGGGATCGTGTAGCGCCGCCCCGACTTGCGGCCCAGGATGTAGAGCGTGACAAGCCGGCTGCCTACGGCGCGGGAGAGCAGCGGAATGCGCAGCAGCCCGCGCACGACGCGGTTGGCCAGGCCCTGCATCGCCAGAGTCTGCGCCCGAGGGTTCGGTATCGCGGTTGAATCGCCCATCTTGCCTCTAACCGACTGATCGGTCATCGGTCGCTTCCTTCCAGTGTGTTACCTCGATCCGTTCCGGATCGTCATTGGGTATGACGGAAGGGAGCGTAGAAAGGTGACAGTGAAACCTGCGGACTGGCCGGCGGCGCCCTTCGAGGCACACCGGGCGCACCTGCGGTCGGTGGCCTACCGGATGCTCGGCTCGCTGACCGACGCCGACGACGCGGTACAGGAGGCCTGGCTGCGGTTGTCCCGCGCCGACACCGGCGACGTCAGGGACCTGCGCGCGTGGCTGACCACTGTCGTCTCCCGGGTGTGCCTGGACATGCTGCGCACCCGGGCGGCCCGCCGCGAGGATTCCCTCGACGTGCACGTGCCTGACCCGATCGTGACCAGGGTCGACGATGACCCCGCGGAGCACGCGATCCTAGCCGACTCGATCGGCATCGCCCTGCTGGTCGTCCTCGACACCCTGTCTCCCACGGAGCGGCTCGCGTTCGTCCTGCACGACATCTTCGCCATGCCGTTCGAGCAGATCGGCCCGATCCTGGACCGTTCCCCTGCTGCTGCCAAGCAACTGGCCAGCCGCGCCAGGCGCCGCCTCCGCGATGCCCCGTCGCGCGCCGCCGAGGAGCCGCCCGCCGCCGCCGGAAGCGCGCCGCCCGGTCCCGGTACCGCGCCGGCGGGCAGCGCCGATCTCGCCCGGCAGTGGACAGTCGTCGAGGCCTTCCTCGCCGCGTCGCGGGAGGGCGACTTCGAGGGGCTGCTCGCCATCCTCGACCCGGACATCGTCCTCCGGGCTGACGCCGGCGCGGGCCCGCTCGGCCCCTCGGTCCTTCTCCGGGGCGCCCGCGAAGTTATCGCCCAGGCCCAGCGCTTCGCCCCCCTGGGCCGCTTCGCCCGCCCGGTCCTCGTCAACGGCGGCCCGGGCTTCCTGATAGCCAGGAACGGCGAGCCCCTCGCCGTGATGGCTGTCACCGTGCGAGACGGCAAGGTCGCCGAGATGGACGTCCTCGCCGACCCCGCCCGCCTGGCTCGGTTGGACCTCACGGAGCTGGGCGGCTAACCATGCTCGTCACCGCGCTCACCGGCTCACTGAGTGAGCTCGTTTCTGGTCTCGGCGCGCTGCTCGGAGGAATCCTGTAGCACGCGCGTGCGACTGCGACCGCCCACCCGCGGCCGCAGTCGCATCAGCTCGCGGGATCGGCGTAGCCGGCGTTGGTGCAGTCGGTATCCACAAGGTTCGCGGCGCTGTTCGCGTACGCGGCGTTGGCCGCCTTGTTCCCGTTCAGCCCCTTGCCCTGGTCCCTCAGCCCGACCGAGACGTTGTAGAGGTCGTCGATCAGCGGCTGCGTGGTCGCCTCCTTATACGCGGTGAGCAGGGGAGTGGAGCCCGTGGCGCCGCTTCTGGTGACCTGGCTGGTCGCGTCGTACCAGTTCCAGAACGCGTTGCACGCATCCGCGTTCCCCGTGTTCGCCGTCTTCCCGCCGGAGGTGGCCGCGATCGCGCCAGCACCAATAGCTATCGCGAGGAGAACAAGAAGCCCGATGTTAACCAGGCGTCGGGGTTTCATCATGGCCGCCAACCTTCCTCAAAGCCATGCTCAGGGCAATCCGCAGCATAACAGCGACGGCCGGTTGGTTAGGTATCCCAGGCGCCCCTGGGGCCATGCCCCGGTCCGGCGAGCCCGTTGCTGATCGCGTACCGCACCGCCTGAGCCCGGCTCTGCGCGCCGATTTTCGCGAAGATGCGATTTACGTGCGTCTTCACGGTCGCCTGGCCCAGAACGAGCCGTTCGCCGATCTCCCGGTTGGACAGCCCCTCGCCGATGAGCGCGAGCACCTCAACCTCTCGCGGGGTGAGGTTGCCTGGGAGTCCGGGAGACGGGCGCGTCTGCTCGCCAGGTCCGCGGTCGCCAAGCGCGCTGATGAGGCGCGCTTGCACCGTCGGGTCCAGCCAGGTCTGCCCCCGGTGGACAGCCCGGATGGCGGCCTCGATCTCCTCCGCGCTCGCGTCCTTGGTGAGGTAGCCCACGGCACCCGCGCGGAGGGCGGGGAAGATCGATTCGTCGTCCGCGTACGTGGTAAGCACGACGACACGCGTGGCGCTGCGCCCGGTGATCTCGCGGGTGGCTGCCACGCCGTCCATCTCCGGCATGCGCAGGTCCATGAGCACGACGTCAGGGGCAAGCTCGTCAACCAGCGCTACCGCCGCCGCCCCGTCCGGCGCGGCGCCGACGACCTCGATCCCCTCGCAAAGCCCGACGAGCACGACGAGACCGTCGCGCACGACCCGCTGGTCGTCGGCGATCACCACGCGCAGGGCCTTGTCCCCGGTCATGCCGGCGCGCTCGCGACGACCGACCAGCCCGGCCCCGACGGCCCCGCGGTGAGCTCGCCGCCGAGCCGCTTGATCCGCTCGCGCAGGCCCGCGAGCCCCCAGCCGCTGCCCTGGGCGGCGAGGGCGCTCTGCGATCCGCCGTTGTCGGTCACCGCGAGCCTGACCCACGCCTCGTCGAAGGAGAGCTCGACGCGCGTGCTTGCACCCTCGGCATGCCGTGCGACGTTCGTGAGCGCCTCGCCGGCCACCCGGTAGAGGGCGAGACTGAGGTCGGGGGCCACAGGCCGGGGCGCTCCCGCCACGCTGTAGGCCACTGCCAGGTTGAAGTCCCGGCGGAAGTGCGCGACGAGCTCGGGCAGCTGGTCGAGGCCGAGCCGGTCGTCGCGACGGAGCGCGCCCACGGCGTCGCGCGCTTCGGCGAGCCCTTGCTTCGCGAGGTCGGCCGCTCCGTCGATGGCAGCGCGCAGCTCCGCGGGGGCATCCTCGTTGCCCGCGATCTTGCGCACCATCTCGAGCTGGATCGACAACCCGGAGAGCGAGTGCGCGAGAACGTCGTGCAGTTCCCTGGCGATGCTCGCCCGCTCCTCCGCCGCGGCCGCCCGCGCCTGGTCATCGTGGGCATCCTCCAGCCGCGCCAGGAGCAACTCGGTGGCCTCCTGGCTGAGGCGGTGGCGCCGCAGCAGCGCGCCCGTGATGCCGAGCACCGCGCAAAGCAGTGCCGAAGCGGCGATGTCCGCGGTGCCGGCACCACCGGCAAGGCTGACGGCGACCGAGACGCCAACCGTGACCACCGCGCCGACGGCGACAGCGAATGCCGGGGAGAGCGTGACGCCGGCGATGAACACGACCGCGCTGCCCGGCAGTTCCGACACCCCGTTCGGCTGAAGCAGCACGATCGCGACCGAGCTCGCGCCCATGACCAAGAGTTCGCCGACGCGGACAGCGACGCCGCCCACGCGCAGGATCGGCCAGGTGAGCATCTCGATCACGAAGACAAGGAGGCAGATCGCGAGCGCGAGACCCCGGCCGGACAGCCCGACCTCTGGCTTCGACGTCACCGCCACGAGGACGACGATGGCCACCACCCACAGCCGCAGCGGGGCGAACTGCCGGTCCTGACGCCGGAAGCGGCGCAGGGCTTCCGCCTGCGCCGCCTCCACGCGGTCGCTCATGAGCAAAGCTTACGGTCGCCGGGGAACCTGGTCCCCAGCAGGGCGCTTGCCGCGGGCATCTCAGGCCGCCACGGTCGCGCGCTGCGGGGCGTGCAGGGCCGGGCCGGTCTGCTGCGTCCTGGCGGCGCGGAGCCGGATGGCGACGAGCCGGGCGATTACCTCGGCGAGCGCCATCATCACGAGCCCGGCGATCCACGCGTTCTGGCTGGTGATGTCGTGGGCGACGGAGAAGTTCACGATGTCCCTGGTACCGCCGTGCGACCAGAACTCTTCGAAGGCAAGCCGGCTGCCGATGCCGATTACCCACAGCGCCGCCGCGATGCCGCCGGCCTTCGCGTAGGCGAAGCCGTCGTCCGCCCGCCACACCCGGGTCGTCGCCCCGCAGGCGATACCGAGGATGAGCCCAATGCCACCGAGAACGACATAAAGCATGACGTCGTTCCCCCCGGTCGGGAAGCCGCGGAGGTAGTACACGGCTGCGGCGGCGACCAAGATCACCGGCCGGAGCGCGGTCTTCAGGTCGAGGCGGCTACCACGGATCTGGAGGATAACGAGGGCGATGAGAACGATGTTGATGAGGTAATCCGTAATCGTCATGCAACAAGTGTCGAATTTTCGGCGCCCTGGGTCGCCAGCCTAGGGGTTGGACTTTCCGCCGGCATTGCCTCAACCCTCGGGTTTAGACCGACCCCGACCAGGTCCCTGACCTGCCGTTTCTCGATGCGCGTGACCTCTGACCAGTCAAGGCGGTCGCCGAGCGGCATTGCGGTCAATTCGCAAGTGCGCGCCCTTGGTACTTATCGATGTGCGGCAATGCGTTTATCCGCGCATTCTGGATCCCATGGACGGCATGAACGGCCCGCACCAGACCACGACCACGACCACGACCACGGACATGATTACCACGCTGATCATGATCACCACGCTGGTCATGACCACCATGATCACGGGACTGGTGCGCTGGCGCGCCTGCTGCATGGAGTTCGCCCGCACTCACATGAGGCCGCCGACAAAGTGGACGCGGCGATGGAGGCCAGTTCGGAGGGGATGCGGGCGCTGTGGATCTCCCTGGCCGTCCTCGGCGCCACGGCCGTGATTCAGGCGGCGGTCACGGCGTTGTCCGGGTCAGTGGCGCTGCTGGGCGACACGCTGCATAACGCCGCCGACGCGCTGACGGCCGTGCCGCTGGGGATGGCGTTCCTCGCGGGCAGGCGCCCGCCGACTCGCCGCTACACCTACGGGTACGGACGGGCCGAGGACCTGGCGGGGGTCGTGATCGTCGTTTTGATCCTGGCGTCCTCTGTGCTGGCGGCTTATGCAGCGGTGACCCGCCTCGTGCGTCCGGAGCGAGTCTCCGACCTGTTCATGGTGGCGGCCGCGGCGCTGGTGGGGTTCACCGGCAACGAACTGGTCGCCCGCTACCGCATCCGGGTCGGCCGCAAGATCGGCTCCGCCGCACTGGTCGCCGACGGGCTGCACGCCCGCACGGACGGCTTTACGTCCCTGGCGGTGCTGATAGGGGCAGGTGGCGTGGCGATTGGCTGGAAGTGGGCCGACCCGGTCGTGGGCCTGGCGATCACAGCCGCGATCCTGTCGGTGGTCTACCAGGCTGCCCGCGAGGTCTACCGCCGGCTCATGGACGCGGTTGACCCCGCCCTAGTCGACCAGGCCGAGCACACCCTGAGAGCCACCCGCGGCGTACTAGACGTCGGGCTAGTCCGGCTCCGCTGGGTCGGCCATCAGCTCTGGGCCGAATGCGAGATCGCCGTCAGCGGCGACATCACCGCCATCGACGCTCACGAAATCGCCGTCAACGCCGAACACGCCCTCCTGCACACGCTGCCCCGCCTGTCCGCGGCCCTGGTGCACACCGACCCGCAGTCCCGCCAGGGCACGGACTTGCACGCGGTCCTCGCCCCCCACCGCTAGCCATGGTCGACGCTGCCGCTGCGGCAGATCGCCCGTGTCATGCGGCGGGCGCTGGACCCGTATCCATGAGAACCCGGCATACGCCCAGCTTGATCAGGATCGGCATTGCCAGTGCCATGGCTCAGCCCGCATGCCGAACTCGTTGCCTTCAGGCCAGGATTCGTAAAAGCTGAACTCACCGAGTCGGCGCAGCCATGCGTATTCTGCGGCCGGGGCCAGCGCCGTTAACCGGGAAGAGCGCGAGACCGCTGAGGGCTGTGTGCAAGCCGGTGCGCCGCCGGCCGCGCCCGCCGGGCCGTGATCTTGGAAATTCCGCATTGCGCGGAATTTCCGAGCCACCTTCTGCGAGCGCTTTTTTACCATCTAGTGCAAAGTTTCCAAGATCTTCCGCTGGCCTGCGGAGATGCCGGGCAGGCGCGGCGCTCGCGGCGGCCTCGATCCCACGCTGGCTGACGGCCCCCGGCGCACCGGCGTGCAGACTTGAGAGATTTTTCATAGAAAAGAGAGTTATTTCAGAGCAAATTTTAGCATTTTCTGAACGTTTGTATCAAAGATGTTTGTGTTGTATGTCACCCTCGTTGTGTTAGAGTCCCGGTTTCATGAGTCCCCTGACAGATGCTCGGCGCATGTTGCGCCGTGCTGGAATTGACGTTTATCGCTGGCCGCGCCGGCCGAATCCGGCGTGATTGACTGGACGCTCGGTGAGGTAATTCGGTCGCGCGGCATCAACTGTGTCATTGACGTCGGCGGCAACCGGGGGCAGTTCGCGCGGGGGCTGCGCACCCTCGGCTATCGCGGCCGGATCGTCTCGTTTGAGCCTTCGCCGAGCGTGCTGCCTGAGATCCGTGCCGTGGCGGCGCGGGACCGGGACTGGATCGTCCGGCCCGTGGCACTCTCCAGCGAGGCCGGGGAGGCCGAACTGCGGCTGCACAAAGAACCGCAACTCAACTCGCTTCTTGACGAGCTGCCTGGTGTGATCGACCAGATTCCGAAGATGGAGCGAGTCGGCACCGCCAGCATCACGCTGTCCACTCTGGCGGTTGAGTTCCCGCAGGTTATCGCGGGGATCGCCGAGCCATGTGTGCTGCTCAAGTCCGACACCCAAGGTCACGACGTGGAAGTGCTGCGGGGCGCGGGCGACAAGGGGCTGGACGGGGCGGTGGTGGCCGTGCTCGTCGAGCTGGCGGTCCAGCCGGTCTACAGCGGCCAGCCTCCGATGACCAGGGTGATGGAGCTGATGGCCAAGGACGGGTTCGCACCGGTCGCTTTCGAGCCCCTCTTCGAGTCTTCGGACGGGCTACAGATGGTCGAGCTCGACGCGCTGTTCATACGCCCGGTCCTCACCAGCTCGGATTGGGGATATGACCAAGCAAGGGTGCCCGCCGCTCCCGGCATCTAGCCGACACCCGCTGGCCGCTGCGGCTTGGCCTTCGGGTGCGTCGCTGCGCGCGGCGCAGACTAAGGCCTGCTGCGGGGACCGGAGGGCGACTCCCTGGCCGTTGAACCGGGCAGTTGCTTTTTCGGCGAACGCCGAAAGCGTGACATAACCGGATATTCTGCGTCGTTCTGCCTGCATCAGATCGAGGCGTCAGGCGGAAATGTGTTGAGTGGTCAGCCACACGACCGTCGCCAGAAGGTCCAGAGCCGCGAAAAGATGCCACCTACGGTCAACGGCATATGAATCTTGGCCCTGACCTATGTCTCAGTATGGTAACGATATGCCGCTCTGGTCATTTGTCCTATTTAGTCACGGTAATTCCTAGAAATCGAACCAGTGCTGAAGGTTCTTACGCAGATGGGAATCGCATAACCGTCCTCAGTTGCCCCGGCGGCTGGGATTCGGTGCCCCTTGACAGAGAGGTCACGCGCGTTCACGTTAAGGGCTGACCGACATGTCCGGCTAATGGTAGGGGTAAAGGATGCACTGGATAGCCCGTCGGCCGACAAAGACCACACGCCTGCCGCAGCCGGATCTGGCAGGCGAGGACGCTGGCGCTCGTGATGACCCGCCGCCTGACGCGGGGGCGTTGCTGGCGGCGGCTGAGCGCTTCATCGCGTTGTTCCATGACGAGAATCCCGGGGCGGGCACCTTAAGCGCCCGCATGCAGCAGATCAGCAGCGAGGTGAAAGCGCACGGGACCTACTGGCATACTCCTGAGGAACTCGCGTTCGCCGCCCGTGTCGCATGGCGGAACAGCTCGCGCTGTATCGGCCGGCTGTACTGGCGTACGTTGCGAGTTAGGGACCGGAGGCAGGTGAGCGCCGCGGACCAGATTGCGGCTGAGTGCGCAACGCATCTGCGCGAGGCCACCAATGGCGGAAACATCCGGCCGATGATCACCGTCTTCGCGCCTGACGCCCCCGGGCGGCCAGGCCCGCGCATCCTTAATTCGCAGCTGGTCGGTTACGCCGGCCATCAGCCCGGCAGGGCCGTGGTCGGGGATGCGGCGCACCTGGAAATCACCCGCCTGGCCCGCGAGCTCGGCTGGCGGGCCAGTGATCCGCCTGGCCGGTTCGACCTGCTGCCCCTGATCATCCAGTCGTCGGGATCACCTCTGGCGTGGTTCGAGCTGCCCGCGGACGCGGTGCTAGAGGTCCCGCTCCGCCACCCGAACCTGGCCTGGTTCGGTGAGCTGCGGCTCCGCTGGTACGCAGTCCCCGTGATCAGCGGTATGTACCTGGAGGCGGGCGGCATTCGATATCCCGCCGCGCCGTTCAACGGCTGGTACATGTGCACGGAAATCGGCTCCCGTGACCTCGGTGACGAGGCCCGGTACAATCAACTGCCGGAAATCGCTGCCCGGATGGGCTTGCGAACTGACAGCCTCCGGACGCTGTGGAAGGATCGCGCGGTCACTGAGCTGAATGCCGCTGTACTTCATTCCTATGAGAGGTCCGGGGTGAGGATCGCCGACCATCACACCGAGTCGCAGCGCTTCCTGGCGCATGTCGAGAAAGAGCATCAGCACGGCCGACGCTGCCCGGCCGACTGGTCCTGGATCGTGCCGCCCACCGCCAGCTCGACCACCGCGGTGTTCCACCGCCTCTATGACGATTTCGACGCGTCACCCAGCTTCCGCCATCATGCCGGCTAGCACAGGTGCCGCCCCGGCTCAGGCGTCGGTCCGGAGCTTGCCCGCGAGGAGGGCGTCGTCGAAGTGGATGCGCTCATTCTTCAGGCCCGCCCGTGCGAGCAGCCGGATGGTTTCGCGCACCATCTCCGGCGGACCCGCGACGTACGCGTCGCAGTAGGTGTGCGGCATGTAGCGAGCGGCGACCCGGCCGACATTCCCCTGCATCCCGTGGAAGGCGGGGTCGTCAGAGGTCACCGGGATCAGCTGGAACCCGTCGTAGGCGTCCTCCAGCCGCCACAGGTCCGGCAGGTCATAGAGTTCGGACCGGTGCCGCGCACCGTAAAACAGGTAAATCCGCCGCCGCACTGTGGCCGACTCGCGCACCGCCTGCTCGATGATCGCCTTGACTGGCGACAGCCCGGTGCCGCCGGCCACGCACAGCAGGTCACGGTCCCCGGCCCGCTCCAGCGTCATCGTGCCCAGAGGCGGCCCCAGCACCAGCTGGGAGCCGGGCGAGGTGTGGCGCACCAGCGCGCTGCTCACCCAGCCGCCGGGAACGGCCTTCACATGCAGCATTAATAGGCCATCATCGCGCGGCATGCACGCGATCGAGTACGGCCGCCAGACCCGCGGCCAGCGCGGTGTCTGCACGGTAAGGTGCTGGCCCGCGGTGAACGGCAGCGGCTGATCCGGTGCCATAGTTAGGACGGCGATGCCGTCCGCCCGGTGGTCAACCGTGACTACCTCGGCGGTCCATGAGGCCGGGCTCGCGGCGGAATTCTCCTCCGCCGCCTTGATCATGAGCGATGACCCAGCCAGGTAGACCTGAGTCCAGGCCGCTTCCGCTTCGGTGGTGAAGGCATCCCGTGCGAATGCCCGCAGCGTCGCGAGCAACGACGCGCCCACCACCTCATACATCTCCGGCTCAACCTGGTATTTGCGATGGTCCCGGCCCAGCTGGGTGAGGTAGGCAGCCATGTCCTCAGGCGCGGACAGGCTCTCCACGATCCGGCCGAGGGCACAGAACAGCCGGTCACGCTGCTCATCCATGGCAGCGGGGAACAGTTGGCGAAGCTGTGGCTGGCGCACGAACATCTGGCCGTAGAAGAAGCCCACCGCCTTGTCCCCCGCCTCGGCGACGTAACGGAAGGTCTCCCGGATCGCGGCGATCGCCGGATCGGGCCCCGCTGCTGCAGGCCCCGGAACGGCATCCGTCTGATCCGGCCCCTGCTCTCCCTGCCCCGCCTCGAATGGCAGAGTCTGAGCAGACTCTGATTCCGGCGTGAGCGTCTGCCCCGTCAGCATCTGCCCCCCAGAGGCCTCCTTGTGGAGGGCAGCCTCCCTGGGCACGGGAGCCGGCGGCCTGCCCGTCTGGTGCGGATTCGCCGCAGCTGGATCAAGAACTAGGTCGGGTCCTGGTGCGATTTCTGGCAGGGTCTGCTGCTCCGTCTTCACGGCCTGCGGCGGCACCAGCAGTTCCTGCGGTGTCGGCAGCCCGGCCGACGGGGTGGGCAGCGCTGGTGCGGGCACGGGCTTGTGCTGGGCATCGGGGGAAACATCCAGGGCCCGCAGGCCCTTATGCAATCGGGTCAGCGCGTCCAGGTCCGTGCTCCATGAGCGCCTCCGCCACCAGGGCATGAAGCCCTTGCGACGATGCCTGTCGGCTTCGGTCGCCGTCACGCCCCGACCTGCCGTGCCGCGGCGCAGGCCCGCAGGTGAGTCCGGACATGGCCGGTGTGCTTACCGGGCTGATCGCGGTAGGACATCATCGGTCTCCCATCTCGCTTATCCGCCATTCTCTCTCCCGGGCAAATACCGGCACGCATGGTATTTGGGTGATTCTATGGTGTGAGATTACGATTGGTCAGCCGATCGGCGGAATTTCGCTCGACGCAAGTGCGAGTTCGCTGGCGATTACGCCCGCCCCAGTACCACGCCTGACAGAACATAGTTTTACGGGCGAATATACGATTTTGGTAAAAATAACGTGAATGCAACGTTTTCAGGCACGGCGACGCCGCCACGGATGACTCACCGAATTAATTTTTCAGCACTAGGGCCGATTTCGATAATTCACTATGTATAAATCAGACAAATGGGAAGAGTAGCCGCCTACCATGAGATTTAACGTTCGAGTTGACCAGGGGGGCTCGTGATACGGACCGCCGGAGTTCCGCGCGCTCCCGTGTGCCTTTGGGCCGGGTATTGCCGGCCCAAAGGCACACGGGGATTGCTGTGCCCGGGCCGCCCGCATCATAATGGCACGATATGTCCTGATATCCAGCAACAGGGCGCTGTTACCGCTGCGAGATGTGAGCCAGATCCAAAAATCAATAGCATCAGCCCGAACGGATGCGTGGTCCCCTTGGCGCGGTTCCCTTGTACTCCAAGGCGTTTCCCGGCAATGCGGGGATGGTCTTACGCGGTCGCCCTGGAGATCCGCAGCCCGAGAGATGCGAACTGGTCGAACGGCTGGTGGTAGCCGCGCTCGATGTGGTGCACGCCATGCAGCACCGACGGCTGGTCGGCGACGGACGCGGCGAGCACGGCGGAGAAGCCGGCGCGCACATCAGGCAGCTCGACTTCAGCGCCGCGCAGCTTAGATACGCCCCGGATGACCGCGGAGTGCGTGGCGTTCCCGTCGTGGAAGCGGCAGGCGGGTCCGCCGAGGCAGGCCGCGAATACCTCGATTTCGCAGCCCATCTTCTGCAGTGCGGGCACGTACACGAGGCGGTTCTCGAATACCGTCTCGTGCAGCACCGACATGCCGTTGGCCTGCGTGAACAGCACCATCAGCGGCTGCTGCCAGTCGGTCATGAAGCCTGGGTGGGTGTCGGTGTGCACCGCCGCGGGCTGCAGCCCGTCGGCAGGCGCCGACGCGGTGATCCACTCATCGGTGATGTCGAACCGGGTGCCCATCCTGGCCAGGGTCGTGATCGCGGTGACGAGCCGGTCCTGCGGACAGCCGTGCACCCGCACCTCGCCGCCGGTAATGAGGCCCGCGACCAGGTAGGAAAAGGCCTCCAGGCGGTCACCGGCCAGCCGGGTGGAGGCGGCCTTGAGCTTGGGCACGCCTTCGATGACGATGCGCCGGTCGGGGCTCAGCTCGATGTGCGCGCCCATCCGCTGCAGGAACAGCGCCAGCTCGACGACCTCGGGCTCGGTGGCCGCGTTGCGCAGCACGGTCTTGCCCTCCGCGAGGACAGCGGACAGCAGTACCGTCTCCGTCGCGCCGACGCTCGGATAGGGCAGCGTGATGCGCGCGCCATGCAGGCGGGTCGCCTTGGCGCTGATACCGGTCGGCCCGTAGGTGATCTCGGCACCGAGAGCCTTGAGCGCGTCCACGTGGAAGTCGACGGGCCGCCGCCCGATGGGATCGCCCCCGACGAGCGGGACGAACGCTTCACCAGTCAGGTGAAGCAACGGGCCGAGCATCAAGATCGGGATCCGGTTGAGGCCGGTGAACGCCTCGGGGACTTTCGGCCTTACCTCGCTACCGGGAGCGACCGTGATCTCGCCGTCCTCGCGGTCGACGTGGAAACCGCACGACTCCAGCATCGCCGCCGTGATGTCCACGTCCCCGACCTGCGGGGCGTTGCGGATGACACTAGGCCCGTCGCCGAGCATCGCGGCCACCATGTGCTTGGTCACGGCATTCTTGGAGCCACGCACGGAGATGTCACCACGCAGCGGCCCCGACGGCTCAACCACCCACGTCTGCGTCACGCCGATCACGATATGTTTCATCCGGCTCATGCGTTGGTGCTTTGGGAGAACGCGACCGTACTGGCTGAGCCGGGCCGTCGGCAGGCGATGGCACCGCGAGGTCCAGTTCATAGTTCTGGCCGACTAGGTCCACCCCGAAGCTGTGATGCGGTGCCTCGGCGGTGAGCCGGAAACCCGCCGCCCGGTAGATTCGGGCCGCCGACTTCAGCGGGTCGTTTGTCCACAGCACCACGCGCCGGTACCCGGCGCGGCGAGCGAAGCGAATGCACTCGTCGACGAGCAGTCGCCCCGCGCCACGGCCCCGGGCGGCTGGGTCGACGAGCAGGATACGGAGTTGAGCGGTGGTCTCGTCCTTGGCCACGCAGAACACGCACCCCACCCGGCGTCCGTCCAGCTCGGCGATCCACCCCGCCTCTCGCACCGGGTCACGGGCACCCGCGTAGTCCGCGACGATGCGCGCCACGAGGGCCTCGAAGCTCGTATCCAAGCCGAACTCGCGCGCATAGATCTCACCGTGCGCCATGATCACCCAGCCGAGGTCTCCCGGCTGCCCTGCCTCGCGGATGTGCACAGCGGAATCCATGACCATCGTCTCCTTCCCGACGCCACTGAAACGGTCGTTTCAGTGGCAAGATAACACCATGTCAGATCCGGCGCGAGTCCCTTCGGCCCGCCAGGCGCAGCTGCTGGAGCTCGCCTACGGCTACGTGCTCGCCCACGGTCTAGCTGATCTGTCACTGCGGCCTCTCGCCGCGGCGATCGGCTCCAGTCCCCGTGTCCTGCTGTTCCTGTTCGGCTCGAAGGACAACCTGATCCGCGCACTGCTCGGCCGTTGCCGCGCCGACGAGATGGCGTTGCTCGCCGCACTGCGTACCACGCATCCCGATGCCGACCTCGCGACCGTCGCCGCGCATGTCTGGCGATGGCTGGCAGCCCCCGAACACCGCGACCTGCTGCGCCTTTGGGTCGAGGGCTACGCGCGGTCCCTGGTGGAGCCGTCCGGGCCCTGGGCCGGCTTCGCCACCGCCACCGTCCAGGACTGGCTTGACGTGCTGGCCGGATACCAGCCGGCCCGCCAGCGGGATAGCGGCCAGGCGGTCGCCGAGCGCACGGCGGTGCTGGCGATCCTGCGCGGCGCCATGCTCGACCTGCTCGCGACCGGCGACGAAGAGCGCGTCACCGCGGCGGTCACCCGCGAACTCGCGGCTTACGCGCAAAGGGACACCTATTGACACGCTTTGCACCTGATGCGTCAATTTGTCTAACTGGATGGGCTGCTGCCTCTCCGGAAACAGCAAGACCAGGCGCCGGGGAGGTCCCGTGTCAGCAGACGAGACCACAGCATCCGCAGGAATCGACGCCGATCAGAAGCGGCTCCACGAACTGGGCTACGCCCAGGAGCTACGTCGGCACATGTCCGGCTTCACCAACTTCGCTGTCTCCTTCACGATCATCTCGATCTTGTCCGGGTGCCTGACCCTGTACGGAACGGGGATGACCGACGGCGGGCCCGTCATCATCACCTGGGGCTGGCCGTTCGTCGGCATTATGACGCTGCTCGTCGGACTGGGAATGGCCGAGGTGTGCTCGTCGTTCCCGACCGCGGGCGGCCTGTACTACTGGTCGGCCAAGCTCGCGCCGCGCAACGCGGCCGCGTGGAGCTGGTTCACCGGGTGGTTTAACTTCCTCGGCCAGGTGGCGATCACGGCGGGCATCGACTTCGGCTGCGCGTTCTTCCTCAACGCCTTGCTTGACCTGCAATGGGGGTTCAGCACCACCACCCACTGGCACACGATCGTGCTGTTCGCGGCCATCCTCGCGCTGCACGGGGTGATCAACCAGTTCGGCGTCCGGCTGATCTCGATCCTCAACAACATCAGCGTGTTCTGGCACATTATCGGCGTGCTGATCATCGTCGGCGTGCTGGCATTCGCCCCGTCCCACCACCAGTCCGCGTCGTTCGTGTTCACGCACTTCGCCAACGGCAGCGGCTGGGGCTCGAAGATCTACGTCCTCATGCTCGGCCTGCTGCTCGCGCAGTACACGTTCACCGGGTACGACGCGTCCGCGCACATGACCGAGGAGACGAAGGACGCGTCCCGCTCCGGTCCGCGCGGCATCATCACCTCGATCCTGGTATCGCTGTTCGCCGGGTGGCTGCTGCTGATCGGCGTGACGTTCGCCATCCAGTCGTACTCGGGCGAGGCAGGGGCGACCGTGCCCGCCGCTCAGGTCTTCATCGACGCGCTCGGCTCGACCGGCGGCAAGTTGCTGCTGCTGATCGCCATCGGCGCCCAGCTGTTCTGCGGGATGTCGTCGGTGACCGCGAACTCGCGGATGATCTACGCGTTCTCCCGCGACGGCGCGCTGCCAGGCAGCAGGATCTGGCACCACATCAACCCGAAAACGCGGACCCCGACTAACGCCATCTGGCTGGCGGCGGGCGGCGCGCTGATCCTCGGCCTGCCCTACTTGTGGAACAACACCGCCTACGCCGCGGTCACCTCGATCGCGACGATCGGGCTTTACGTCGCCTACGTCGCGCCGACTCTGCTGCGGCTGCGCCTCGGCCGGAACTTCAGGCCCGGGCCGTGGAGCCTCGGCCGGTGGGCCTACCCGATCGGGATCATCGCGGTGATCTGGGTCGCGTTCATCACCGTGCTGTTCATGCTGCCCACCGTGTCGCCGATCAACATCGACGACTTCAACTACACCGTGGTCGCGGTCCTGGTGGTGATCGGCTTCGCCGGCATCTGGTGGCTGGTGTCCGCGCACAAGTGGTTCAAGGGCCCGAAGGTCCAGGGCTCGGCCGAGGAACTGGCCGCCATCGAGTCCGAACTGGAGTTGCTCGCCTGATGCTTTCCCTGGACGCGCTACGGGAATCGGTCCGCATGGGCGAGATCGACACGGTCATCGTCGCGCTGACCGACATGCAGGGACGGCTGCAAGGCAAGCGGTTCCACGCCCGGTTCTTCCTCGACGAGGTGGCAGCGCACGCCACCGAGGCGTGCGCCTACCTGCTCGCCGTCGACACGGACATGAACACCGTGGACGGTTACGCGCTCGCCTCGTGGGAGACCGGGTACGGCGACTTCATGCTTGTCCCCGACCTGGCCACGATGCGCGTGATCCCCTGGCAGCCGGGCACCGCGCTGGTACTCGCCGACGTGGCGGGGCTGGGCGACGGCTTGAGCGCACAGGGCGCCCCCGTCCGGGTGTCTCCCCGCCAGGTACTGCGGGCACAGCTCGCGCGGGCAGCGGAACTGGGCTGGACCGCGCTGGCCGGCACGGAACTCGAGTTCGTCGTCTTCGAGGGCGACTACGAGCAGGCCTGGGACTCCGGCTACCGGTCGCTCGTCCCCGCGAACCGCTACAACGCCGACTACTCCGTGCTCGGCACCGGGCGGATCGAGCCGCTGCTGCGGGACATCAGGAACTCGATGGCCGGCGCGGGCCTCTACGTCGAGTCCGCGAAAGGCGAATGCAACCTGGGGCAGCACGAGATCGCGTTCCGCTATGCGGACGCGCTGACGACCGCCGACCAGCACTCGATCTACAAGACCGGCGCGAAGGAGATCGCTGCCAGGCACGGGTACGCCCTCACGTTCATGGCCAAGCCGAACGAGAGAGAAGGGAACTCCTGCCACATCCACCTGTCGTTCCGTGCCGCTGACGGCTCGCCGGTCATGGCAGGCGAGGGCCCGTACGGGCTGTCGGCGGCCGGGACGGCCGTGCTCGCGGGCCTGCTCGCCGGGCTGCGCGAGCTTACGCTGCTGCTCGCGCCGACGATCAACTCCTACAAGCGGTACGCCTCGGGCAGCTTCGCGCCCACCGCGGTCGCGTGGGGGCCAGACAACAGGACCTGCGCGCTGCGCCTGGTCGGGCACGGGCCGTCGCTGCGCGTCGAGTGCCGGGTGCCCGGCGGTGACGTCAATCCCTACCTGGCCCTGGCAGGGCTGGTCGCGGCCGCCCTGTCCGGGGTTGAACAAGCACGGCCGCTGCCGCCGCCGGTGACAGGGAACGCCTACGCCGCGGACGGGCTGCCGCGGGTGCCGGCGTCGCTTGACGAGGCGCTGGCGCTGTGGGAGTCGTCGGAGCTGGCGGCCGACGCGTTCGGCACGGACGTGGTCAGCCATTACGCGACGATGGCGCGGGTAGAACTGGACGCGTACCGCCAGACGGTGACCGACTGGGAGCTGCGCCGGTACTTCGAGCGAATCTGACAGCTCTGCGGTAGGCCTGGGGGGCATTCGGCAGAGCCGTCACCGACTGGGAGAGGTTCCGTGGTTTCGAGCGCCTGTGAGGCTGCCCGCCGCCCGGTTATCGGGCTCACCACACGGCTCAGGGAAGGCGTGTCATGAGCGTCACGCCATTCGACGTGATCAGCCCTGTCGACGAGACAATCGTGAAAACGGTGCGCTTCGCCGACCGCGCCGAGCTTGACGCGAGAGTCGACCGCGCTCACCGTGCCTTCGCAGGATGGCGTCTCGTGGCACCGGGGGACAGGGCCAGGCTGCTGCGGCGCTTCGCGGAGGCTGTAGACGGGGACATCGAGGCGCTTGCCGCCCTGGAGGTGCGCAACGCCGGTCACACCATCGGCAACGCCCGCTGGGAGGCGGGCAACGTGCGCGATGTGCTCAACTACTACTCCGCGGCTCCGGAGCGGCTGGCCGGAAGGCAGGTCCCCGTGCCAGGGGGCATCGACGTCACCTTCCACGAGCCGATGGGGGTTGTCGGCGTCATCGTGCCGTGGAACTTTCCGATGCCCGTGGCAGCGTGGGGATTCGCGCCGGCCCTGGCTGCGGGCAACACGGTGATCGTCAAGCCGGCGGAGTACACGCCGCTGACCGCGCTGCGACTGGAGGAACTCGCGCTGGAGGCCGGGCTTCCCCCCGATGTCCTCCAGGTTGTCCCCGGCACCGGGACGGAGACGGGCGAGCACCTCGTCGGGCACCCGCTCGTGCGCAAGGTTGTCTTCACCGGCTCAACCGCCACGGGCAAGCGGATCATGCGCCTGTGCGCCGATCAGGTCAAGCCGCTGACGCTCGAGCTGGGCGGGAAGAACGCCAACATCGTCTTCGCCGACGCTGACCTGGAGCGCGCCGCGGCCAGCGCGCCGGGCGCCGCGTTCGACAATGCCGGCCAGGACTGCTGCTCCAGGTCGCGGATCCTCCTGCAGCGCAGCGCCTTCGATCGGTTCATGGAGCTCTTGGAGCCCGCCGTCAAGAGTTTCACGGTCGGTGATCCCGCGGACCCGGCAATCGCCATGGGACCGCTGATCTCGGCGCGGCACCGGGAGAAGGTCAGCTCCTACATCGAAGAGGGGACAGCCGTGGCGTTCCGCGGCACGGCTCCGCCGGGGCCCGGCTTCTGGTTCCCGCCCACGGTGATATCCCCGGTCTCCGCAGCCGACCGGCAGTGGCGTGAGGAGATCTTCGGCCCCGTGATCGCCGTCATGCCGTTCGAGGACGAGGAAGACGCCATCCGGCTGGCCAACGATACGCAGTACGGGCTGTCCGGATCGCTGTGGACCCGCGATCTCGGTCGGGCGCTGCGGGTCACCCGCGCCTGGGACAGCGGGAACCTTTCGGTTAACTCGCATTCATCGGTGCGATACTGGACGCCTTTCGGGGGGTTCAAGCAGTCGGGTCTTGGCCGTGAACTCGGCCCAGACGCCGTCGCCGCATTCACCGAGACCAAGAACGTCTTCATCTCGACCGAGGAGTGAGCTATTTGGACAGACTGAGCGGACGGGTGGCCGTCGTCACGGGCGGGGCAAGCGGCATCGGCCTCGCCAGCGTGCGGCGACTGGCGAGCGAGGGAGCCCGGGTCGTCGTCGCAGACCTCGACCCGGACGCCGGCAAGCGCGCCGCGAACGAGATCGACGGCCTCTTCGTGGCGACGGACGTGACGGACCCCAACGCCGTCGAGCGGCTTTTTTCCACCGCGCACACCGAGTACGGCTCGGTCGACATCGCCTTCAACAACGCCGGGATCTCCCCTCCCGATGACGACTCCATCCTGGACACTGACCTGGCCGCGTGGCGGAAAGTCCAGGAGGTCAACCTGACCTCTGTCTACCTTTGCTGCAAAGCGGTCATCCCCTACATGCGGCGTCAGGGGAGGGGATCGATCATTAACACCGCGTCGTTCGTTGCGGTGATGGGCGCGGCGACCTCGCAGATCTCCTACTCGGCATCCAAGGGCGGCGTCTTGTCGATGTCGCGGGAACTTGGCGTGCAGTTCGCGCGGGAAGGTGTCAGGGTGAACGCCCTGTGCCCCGGACCTGTCAACACGCCGCTATTGCAGGAACTGTTCGCCAAGGATGCCGAGCGCGCTCAGCGCCGACTCGTCCACGTGCCTATGGGGCGGTTCGCCGAGCCAGCCGAGATCGCAGCCGCCGTCGCGTTCCTCGCCAGCGACGACTCCTCGTTCATCACCGCCTCGACCTTCCTCGTGGACGGCGGTATCTCGAGTGCCTACGTGACTCCGCTTTGACCACCGCCCCCGCGTCGCCCTTATCCGCGTAGCGCAGGTCAGTGTTTGTCCGCGATCGCTGGGAGCAGGTCAGATTGTATGGCGCGCTGGACGAACGGGGTGACCTTCAGCCCTGGCAGATAATCCGGCGGCAGGGCGCATCGGAGATTGGGCGAGGTGAGACCTGAGGCTCTGACTTCACCGTGCGCACATACAGCACGCCAGTCGTGCCTGCTTACTGCTGCCGCTTAGGGCGCAGATTCACCTATCACGCCTCCCGAAACTGCAAGCCATTACGACGCCCTTGCCCCAATTCAATTGTTAGCCAACTTAGGCAGCATCCAGCCCCGCCGTGCGTTTAGCTTTCCTTGACCAAGAATGGAGTTTATCCCTAGGATTCTGCCTCGGGGGGAAAGTCAGGGGGAGGATTCAGGGGAGGTAATTTACACCGCTTAACGACTTGCTTGCGTCTCCACCCGGCGTACCCGCCCGCACGGAATACTTCCGGAAGGAGAAACATGCGCAAGATCGCAATGGCGCTGGTCTTGGCGGGAAGCCTGCTGGCGTTCGGCGCAGTCGCCGCTCAAGCGGGGACCGTCCCTAGCCTTTACGTATCGCCGTCTGGCACCCTGAGTGCCGCCGATACCTCGTGCGGCACCGCGGGGTACTCCAGCATCAACGCGGCCATCACAGCCGCCAACTCGGGTGGCACGGTCGTGGTCTGCCAGGGGACCTACCACACCCAGGTCATCGTCAGCAAGCCGCTGAACCTGATCGGCAAGCATGGCGCGGTGATCAACGCCAGCGGCCAGTCGCCGCTCAAAGTAGGCAGTATGAAGCTGCCGGGCAGCATCGGCATCGGAGTGCTCGCGACCAGCAACGTCCGGGTCAGTGGCTTCCAGGTCGTGGACGCCGGATTCGACGCCATCCTGGTCGCGCTGAGTTCGCACGTCTCGGTGTCCCGCAACGTCCTGCTGCATAACGGCGACGTGGGCGTGGATATCAACGGCTCATCCTGGTCCCAGGCCACCGGCAACATCTCTGAGTACAACACGGGCGGCGGGTTCCTGGTCGCTGACGACGTCGGCCCCAACAGCCGCAACGTGGTCTCCTGGAACGTGGCCAGCGACAATCCGGGCGGCTGCGGGGTCATCGTGGCCGGGCACACGACCTTCGGGGTCACCGACAACCTGATCGCGCACAACCTGCTGACCGACAACGGCACGCTGAAGAGCAGCGGGGGAGGTGCCGGCGTGGTCATTGCCACCGAGGTTCCTGGCGAGACGGTGGCTGACAACACCGTGACCGGCAACACCATCTACGGCAACGGCCTCGCGGGCGTGACCATCCACGCCCACCTCCCCGGCCAGAACCTGAACGGGAACCGGATCACTGGCAACTGGATCGGTACCAACAACACCCTCGGTGACCCGATTACCCTGGCCACATCGCCGACCTCGAAGACAAACGTGGCGGTGCCGGACACCCTGACGACCGGCATCCTGGTCGGCTCGGCCAGCCCAATCTGGGTGCAGATCAGCCAGAACCACATCTTCGGCAACCACTACGGGATCTTCCTGGAAGGCGTGGGCAAGGTAGTGCACGCGTCGCTGCAGGGCAACCACTTCGGCAACGCCTCCGTGCGAGTGAAGCGCGTCGTCGTGTCCTGATCTCTCTCAGAAGGCGCTTCGCAGCAGTCCTCCAGGGCTGTCACCTTGGAGGGCTGCTGCGTCTTTACTGCTAGCGGCCGGAAACGGACGGCGCGACCGTCGGGCGTTCCGGTAGATCAGGCTAGGCCGACGAGCATGGCCTCGGCGTAGGTGAGGTGGGTCATCGGCAGGGCTCGCTCTCTGCTCGCTGTGATCCGCGCGGGCCGCCGTCAGTGAGCGGCCACATCTACGTCCGTGTAGAATTTCTACATCAATGTAGATGACCTAGGTACGACTCGTGATACACAGAACTTCTACGTAAGTGTAGTAGACATGGTGCTGGTGTGACATCTGCTCTCGTTTCTGACCCTGCGCTGCCGTCCGTGCTGGGTGGACTGCCCACCGCGTTGGCGGTCGGGGTGCTATGTGCTGCCGTGGTCGTCGAGATCGTCGCGCTGCCGGCGGTGCTGCTGCCCGGCGGGACCATGACGCTGCTGGCCGGAGCGCTGATCGGCGCGGGCCGCCCGGCGCTCGCCGTCGCCCTCCCGGTCGTCGCTGCGGTACTCGCGGGCGACCAGCTGGCTTACTTCAGCGGTGCCGCTGTGACCAGTTGGTGGCGACGCCGCCAGCATGGGCAGACAGGCGCGAGGCCCGCGCGGCGGGGTCCGGCCGCGGCCTGGCTCACGGCGGCGATGCCGTCGCTCGCAGGAGGCGCCGGGATGCGCTACCGGTCGTTCGCGGTCCGGGTACTCGTCATGCGCGTGCCGTGGCTGGCGGCGGCGCTGAGCGCAGGCGCGCTCGCCGCCCACTCGCTCGCTCGCATCGGCCATGTCGCCGGGATCGTCGGCATTGCCGCCAGCGCTGTCGTCGTGGTCGGGCTGCTGGCCGCTCGGCACGGACCCGGCATGATCCGCGCGCTGCGCCGCCGCCGTGCCCGGCCCGGTAGCGACACTCAAGCTCGGTGAGCTGGACTAGGCGCTCAAGGAACAGCTGACCAAAGAGCTGGGCCTGACCTACCGGCTGGTCATCTCCAACCATCCCGACCTCGGCGAAGAAGTGCGGCAGTTCAGCATGGAGCTGCCAAGCTAGGCCGACCGCTCTACCGCAGTCAGTCGGCTTCGGCATTCAATAGCAAGGTGGCGCAGCACTGCACGCGGGCCGGCAAAACGGGATGGCGCTAGCGGACGGGCGCGCCTTAATGTGACTGACCGAATGAGAAGATCGGGAGGTAGCCGACCACGATGAGGATAGTTGTCCTGTCTGACACGCACGCTCCCCGGCGCTGGAAGTCCTGCCCGCCCGCGGTCGCGTCCGAGCTGCGCGGCGCGGATCTGATCCTGCACGCCGGAGACGTGTGCACGGCCGCAGTGCTCGACGAGCTGGCGCAGTACGCGCCGGTGACCGCGGTCGTCGGCAACAACGACGGTCCCGACGTCGCCGCCTGGGGCGCGGCCGAGACGGCCTCGCTGACGCCGGAAGGCCTGCGGGTCGCGATGATCCACGACAGCGGCCCCGCCACCGGGCGGCTGCCCCGGATGCGGGCCAGGTTCCCCGAGGCGGAACTCGTCGTCTTCGGTCACTCGCACATCCCGCTCGACGCCGCCGGCGAGGCACTGCGGATCTTCAATCCCGGCTCGCCGACCGACCGGCGCCGCCAGCCGCACGGCACGCTCGGCGTGCTGCACGTCGCGGACGGCGCCCTGGTCGAGGCCCGGATCCTCGAGGTCGGTTAGCCCCGGACGGGGGTGAGCCAGAGCGCCGGCAGCGGCGGGACAGCAATCGTGGCGGACGCCAGGCGGCCGTGACCGCTCGATGTCTGCGGCTACCGCCCCGTTCTGGGACGCGGACGGACGGCGCCGACTGAGACATGCGCGCTAATGACGCGTCGCGATGATCAGGAAAATGATCACCAGAAATGCACCAGCCGAAAGTGTCAGGATCACCGCGAGGACGTGCTCGAGGATCCAGTCCTGGCGTGCTTTCCGTTGCCGTTGCTTCAACGGCATTCTGCGCCGGGGCGGACGATAGCCGGGGGGAGGATCGTGCAGCATGAGCGGCTTGGTCCTGCCGCTTCCTCGCCCTCGCGGGCCACCGATCCAAACCATCAGGCCTCCCGCCGCCTTGTGCTGCAGTGTAGCGCCGTGCAGGATGCTCGAAAAGACCGCTGCCGGTCAGCGTCCCCACTCGCGCTCGGCTGGGCGCTGTAGGTGAGAATATGGACGCGTTCGATCTGGGGAGGGGCCATGAATCGAGTCACTTTACTGCTGCGGCGCTGGCGCCTGGTGCCGAGTCGGTGCTGTCCGATCTGGTCTGGAGCGCCTGCGTGAGCAGCGGCGGGAAGCGGCGAGTCGAGGTGGATGCCTCGGCGGGGCGAGCAGGTGCTGGGCGCCGACCACCCGAGCACCCTGATGTCACGGATCAACTTCACTATGGCTAACCACGAAGCGGGACGCACGGCCGAGACGATCCTGCTCCTTGAGCGGACGGTCACCGACAGCCAACGGGTGCTGGGCACGGACCACCCGGACACCCTGATAGCGCGCAACAACCTTGCGATGGCCTACCGGGATGCGGGGCGGATCGCTGAGGCGATCCCGCTCCTTGAGCGGACGCTCGCGGACTACGAGCGGGTGCTGGGCACGGACCACCCGAACACCCTGATAGCGCGGAACAATCTCGCGACGGCCTACCAGGACGCGGGGCGGATCGCCGAGGCGATCCCGCTGTACGAACGGACGCTCGCCGACTACGAGCGGGTACTCAGCACGGACCACCCCGACATCCTCATGTCGCGGAACAACCTCGCGACGGCCTACCAGGACGCGGGACGCACGGCCGAGGCGATCCCGCTCCTTGAGCAGACGCTCGCCGACTACGAGCGGGTGCTGGGCACCGACCACCCCGACACCCTGATGTCGCGGAACAACCTCGCAGCGGCCTACCGGGCTTCTGGGCGGACGGCTGAGGCGATCCCGCTATACGAGAGGACGCTCGCCGATTGCGAGCGGGTGCTGGGCACCGACCACCCTGACACCCTGACAGGTCGGAATAACCTCGCGACGGTCTACCGGGATGCGGGGCGGACGGCTGAGGCGATCCCGCTTCTTGAGCGGGCGCTTGCTGATTGCGAGCGGGTGCTGGGCAACGGCCACCCCGACACCCTGATGTCAAGGAGCAACCTCGCAGCGGTCTACCGGGATGCGGGGCGGACGGCTGAGGCGATCCCGCTTCTTGAGCGGGCGCTCGCGGACTCCGAGCGGGTGCTGGGCACGGACCACCCCGACACCCTGATAGCGCGGAATAACCTTGCGATGGCCTACCGGGATGCGGGGCGGACGGCTGAGGCGATCCCGCTTCTTGAGCGGACGCTCGCTGACTCCGAGCGGGTGCTCGGCACCAACCACCCAAACACGAAAGTGGTACGTGAGAATTTGGCCGCGCTGACGGCGTGAGCCAGGCGCAGCAGTACCAGGCAGATGCACGTCAGGATGCGATCGCGTCAAACACGCCGGCCATCGCCGCGGCGTCGGCACCGTTTCCGTAGAGACCGGCCCGGAAGTGCCACTACGGGAGGAATGGAGGTTATAAGGTATCCGTTGATTTCCGGCTGGTCGGGGTTAGCGCCTGGGGGGCGACTACTTTAAGAAGGGGTTGCTCCGCGCATGGCTGGTGATGACATCGACCTTGCTCCGGCCGAGGCCGCTGATGGTGCCAAAGCCGTTGAATCGGTTGCCGCGGCCGGTCCGGTAGCAAGGCCCGTGGTTCCGGTTGAGGCCCCGCCGGAAGTTGCGATCGTCGCTGTCATGGCTCCGGCCACTCCCCGGGGCAGGGGTATCAGCCGCCGTGCCAAGGTCACTTCCGTGGCTGCGGTCGTCGTGGCCGGCCTGATCGCGGGCCTGGTTGCCTGGTCCCCGTGGAAGCCGAATCCGCCGGCCAGCGTGCACGCCACCTCACCGACCGCGACCTCAGCGCTTGTCTCCTGGCATGCGGCCAGTGGCATCATCGCCGGGCCCAGCAATTACCTTGTGCTGCGCGACGGCAGGCAAGTCGGCTCAGTCCCGGCGAGCGCGACCTCGTGGACCGATCGCGGGCTTACTCCCGGGGTGACCTACGGCTACACGGTGGTAGCGGCGGGCTTGGGGCACTCAGCCCCGTCGGCCTCGGCCACGGTGACGACGATGACCCCGAGCCCTGTCCGCCTGACCGCGAGCGCGACGCATACCACGGTGGAACTGCACTGGTCGCCCTCGCCGCTCGGGCCCGCCCCGGACCACTACGTGATCTCTAACGGGACCACCGTGGTCGCCACGCTCCCGGGGACGGCCACCTCCTACGCGGACAAGGGGCTGGCTCCCGGTACTTCTTTCCAGTACACGGCCGTGGCGCAGTGGGGCGGCTACTTCTCTGCCCCGTCCCCGGCCGCCGACGGGGCAACGATCGCGGCACCGCTGAGCGCGTCGGTGCCTGTGCATGTCGACACGACCAGCAGTCCCGGCCCCACCTGGGGTCCCGTCGTCGCGGGCTACCGCTGGGACGATACGTGGAATGCGATGCCGTCCTGCACTCCGGGCGACTGCACGATGAAGGTCATAATCTCCGCATCCCCCTCGGGCGACGCATACGTGTACACGCCGTTCCCCGTGACGCTGGACCCTGCAGGCACCGGGTACACCGGCACGGCCGAGGCTCAGGTGACCGGCTGCAGGACCGCACAGCAGGTGATCCCGGTAACGGATACCATCACGCTGACGCTGACGCCGGTGAAGGGCAAGATAGACAACGGGGCATGGGCCGCCTGGGGCGGCACCATGGTGATGAGCGCTCCGTACGTGAACGAGGGCGACGAATACTGCCCATCGGGAACCTGGACCTTTGCCGTCACCTCGGGGTTACCCCGTACTAGGGCCATCACGGTTCGCGGGTGCCGCGGGGATCGGCCTCTCCCGCGAGACCGTTTGTGACGGAGGTCCGGTTCTTCAGTGAACGCGGGCGTGACCGTTTCGAAGAGTACGAAGACATCAAGCGTCGTCGTCCCGCGCAGGCGGCGGCGATCCGTGATGATGTCAGTCTCATCGCAGGCATAGCCGCTCCGCCTTCTGCCAGCGGCCGACTCGCGCCACTACCACGCATCGGTCTCTGGGCGTTCCTCTGCCCCGGACCCCGGGACCGGGCCCCTGTAGTTTAGGAATCCCCCGCACAGGCGATAGCGACGAGAGCGGGAGGCGTTCATGACGACGGACACGAAGAGCCAGCAGAGTCGCAAGGTTGCAGTGCTAGGGCCGATCCCTCGCGACCAGATTGTCACCGATGACGGCGAGCGGTTCGAGAAGTACGGATGCGCGTTGTATACGGCGGTTGCCCTCTCCGCGCTCCTGGATGCTAGCGACACGATCGTCCTGGTATCACACGTTCGGCGCAAAGACGAGGGTCCGATCAAGCAGATCCTCGCATCGTTCCCGAACATCGACACCTCTGGTATTACCTCGTCGGCCGACCAAGGGGACGGCGTCGAACTGCGGTATGTCGGCCAAAACAGTCGCATCGAGCGGCAGACGAGCTTCATGAACCCGATCCTGCCGGCCGACGTCGCCGCGGTGCTTGACGCTGACGTGTTCGTCTGTGTCCCGATCACGGACTACGAGGTGGGGCAGGCGACGCTGCGACACATCAAGGAGCACAGCGGCGCGACCATAGTGCTGGATGCCCATGGCCCGACGATGACGCTGACCCGCAGTGGCGAGCGTCACCCAAGGGTGTGGGCCGACCAGGACATCTGGCTTCCGTACGTTGACATCCTCAAGATGAACCTGGATGAAGCGCGCTCAATGTGGCTCGGTGAGTCAGCGGAGATGACGGCAGATCCGCCGAACCAGATTACCGAGGAGAAGCAGATTACCGAGGAATTGCGCGACCTGGCGCGTCATTGCCTGGAGCGCGGTGTCGGGGCGGTATGCGTGACTCTCGACGCGCATGGCTGCGTGTCTTTCCGCCGAGACGGCTCTGGCGGGGTCACCGAGGAGTTCATTGATCCCGTCCGGGTGGAACACGTCGTGGACACGACAGGTGCAGGCGACTCGTTCGCCGCGGGACTGGCTTACGGCTACCTCGCATACCGGGACTATGTCGTGGCCTGCCAGTACGGGAACGCGATGGGCGCTCAGCGCTGTACCGGACCCGGTACGGACCTGAACGTCTACCTGTCACGAGCGGAAACGGAGCGGCAGATCCGCGCGACTTACGGCCCTGGACCATACCGTCCAGGAGCATGAACAGCAGGGATGGAGGCGTCGTGGACGGTTTCTTGCTCGCTTATGACGGCTTCGACGCGGGGGCCGAGGGACTTCGGGAGGCGCTGACCTCAACCGGCAACGGGTACCTGTGCACGCGTGGCGCGGCGGAGTGGGAAGACGCCGACGGCGTGCACTACCCGGGCACGTATGCGCACGGAGGCTACAACCGCGAGACGACGATGATGGGCGGCCTGCCGGTCCTCAACGAGGATCTGGTCAACCTGCCGAACTGGCTGGTCCTCGAGCTGCGCATCGAAGGAGAGGATGCGATAACGCTCGAAGATGTCAAGTTGCTTGACTACCGTCACGAATACGACATCCGGAACGCGACCGTGCTTCGCCACCTCCGCTTTCGTGACCGCGGCAGCAGGGAGACGACGCTCACAAGCCGCCGGTTTGTCAGCATGGCGGACCCGCATCACGCCGGGATCGAGTGGACCCTCGTCCCGGAGAACTGGTCCGGGCACGTCGAGGTCATCTCGGCGCTCGACGCCCGGGTGAGCAACGCCGGCGTGGCCCGCTACCAGCAGCTCGAAGGCCGTCACCTGAACCCCATTTCCCCGCGGACGTTCGGGCCGGAGGTCATCGCGCTGAAGGCCGAGACCCGGCAGTCGAATCTGTACATCAGCCAGGCGACGCGCACACGCGTGTTTCGCGGCGGCGAGTCGCTGACGGCGAGCCGGACGCTGCACCAGATGGAGGACTACATCCAGCAGGTCCTGGCCTTCGACGTCCGCCAGGGCGAGGCGACGAGGGTCGAGAAGTTGATCGCCTTCTACACGTCACGGGACCCGGCTGTCAGCGACACGCTGCTGAGGGCCGCTAGGTCGGCGGCTCGCCACAGCGACTTCTCCTCGGCGTTCGACCGCCATAGCGCGGCATGGGACGAATTGTGGCGGACGTGCGACGGACGCGTGTCCGGAAACGAGGAGGTCCAGTTGCTGCTTCGGCTGCACACCGCGCACCTTCTCCAGGTTTGCTCCCCGCACACCGCCGATCTCGACGCCGGGATGCCCGCGCGGGGGCTGAACGGCGAGGCCTACCGCGGGCACGTGTTCTGGGACGAGATGTACGCGTTCCCGTTCCTCAACGTCCGGCTGCCCGAGGTCGCGCGAGGGCTGCTGATGTACCGCTACCGCCGGATCGGGGAGGCACGGGCGGCGGCCCGGGACGCCGGGTTCCGGGGTGCGATGTTCCCGTGGCAGAGCGGGAGCGAGGGCGTCGAGGAAAGCCAGCTCGTCCACCTCAACCCGTTGTCGGGCCGCTGGGAGCCTGACCTCAGCCACAACCAGCGGCACGTTAACGCCGCCATCTTCTTCAACGTCTGGAACTACTTCCAGGCCACCCATGACTACGCGTTCCTCGAGAACTATGGCGCGGAGATGATGCTGGACATCGCGCGGTTCTGGGCGTCTATCGCTCACTTCAACCCCGCGCGGGAACGCTACGAGATCCACGGCGTGATGGGCCCCGACGAGTTCCACGAGAAGTACCCGGGCGCGCAGGAGGGCGGGCTGGCCAACAACGCCTACACCAACGTCATGGTGGCGTGGCTGTGCGACATCGCGGCAAAGCTGCCTTCGCTGCTCTCGGCGAGCAGCGCCGAAGGATTGCGTGCACGGCTCAGTATCTCCGGCGATGAGCTGGCGCTATGGCGGGACATGAGCCGCCGGATGTTCGTCCCGTTCCATGAGGCCGGCATCATCAGCGAGTTCGAAGGCTGGGGTGACCTCGAAGAACTCGACTGGGACGCCTACCGGGCGAAATACGAGAATATCCAGCGGCTCGACCGGATCCTGCGTGCGGAGGGCGACGACCCCAACCGCTACAAGATCGCCAAACAGGCCGATACGGTGATGCTCTTCTTCCTGTTCCCGGACGAGGAACTGCGCGAGATCTTCGAGCGGCTCGGGTACGACTACGGTCCCGACACAGCCGCGCGAAACGTCGCGTACTACGACCAGCGCACGTCGCACGGCTCGACGCTGAGCTTCGTCACCTACGCGGGAGTGCTCGCCGCCATCGACCCGGAGAGCTCGTGGGACCGGTTTCTCGTCGCGCTCCGCAGCGATGTCGACGACATCCAGGGCGGCACGACGAAGGAAGGGATCCACCTGGGCGTCATGGCCGGGACACTCGACCTCGTGCAGCGGTACTACGCGGGCGCCCAGATCCGGGACAGTGTCCTGTACTTCGACCCCAGGCTCCCGGGCGGGCTCGGCGGCCTGTCATTCCGCATGCAGTTCCGGGAGGCCTCGGTCCTGGTCACGCTCAACAGCGACCTGCTGACGCTAGACGTTCAGCCCGAGGGCGCCAGCCACGAGATACGAGCTGGAATACCCGGCGACGTCCGGGAACTGTGCCCGGGCGACCGGGCCGTATTCGAGCTCAGCCAGGGCCGTGCCAGCCAGCGTTTAGGGAGCGTGGCGCGGCCGCGCAGAGGCCCCAGTCATTGCCACGGGACAGCTGCCTAACCGTGGAGGGTGGTGATGATGGCCTTGCCCAACACCACCGCCGCGTTCTCGCCGTCGACGGGTGACGCCGCCAGATTCGTCCCGATGATGATGGTGATGCCCTGCTTGAGGTCGTAGACCATGAGCGTCGAATATCCCGGGATTTGCCCGTCATGACCGTAGATATTGGGGGCAAACCGGGCGATGCCGAGGCCGTAGCCCACCGACCCCAGTTGGCCTGCGACGGTCGGCTGGACGCTGTCCAGACGGAGCTTCTGGAGCTTCTGGTCGAGCAGACCCCCGCCGACGAGAGCCTTCACATACACAGCCAGATCGTTGGGGGTGGAGATTGCTCCTCCCGCCGTAAAGGCCCACGACGGGTTGGCGTTCGTCATGTTGATCGGTTGCAGCGTTCCGTCGAGGGCCGTCGGCAACTGCGCGGGCGGAACCGCGTACGAATTGATCGTCTCGACGTTGGTGCCGAACTGGTATCCCTGAGCGTGTTGCTCGGGGATGGACGAGTCGGTGTTTTCCGGTAGTGAGGTGTGCGTCATCTTGAGCGGGCCGAAGATCCGCTTCTGGAACGCCTCCGCGGCCGACATCCCGGTGAGCTGCTGGATGACCAACCCGAGGAGCACGATGTTGGTGTTCGAGTACTCGTACCGCGCTCCTGGTGCGAAATCAGGAGGGTGGCTGAAGGCGATTGCTAGGAGCTCATCTGGGGTCCATGCCTTCTGCGGATCGCGGTCGAGCGTCTCATTGAAGCCCTTGTCGAACGTGTAACTGAAGAGTCCGCTGCGCATCTCTGACAACTCGGCAATGGTGATGTTCTGCCCATTGGGAACCTCGGGCTGGTACTTGCTGATGGGATCGTCGAGCTTGAGCTTGCCTTCCTGGACCAGCTGCAGGATGACTGTCGACGTCATGGTCTTCGTGTTGCTGCCAATGCGGAAGTAGTCGTCAATCGACATCGGCACGTTCTGGCCGATCTCCGCAGTGCCAAACGTGGCCGACCAATCGCCCATGGCAGGCGACTTGATCAGCACGACCGCGCCGGGAATGGCGTTATCCTTCATGATCTGGGGGATCTGCTTCTGCAGCGTTGCGGCGTAGGTCGGCTGCTTTTCACTTGCCGTGTTCCCGGTAGTTCCGCACGCCGTAGTAATGAGTATCCCGGCGACCCCCACGATGGCCGCCATTCTTCCCGTTTTCGCCACATGCGCCCCCTCAGCCCCTCTAGCCCCCGTGAACATCACCTGTCTAGTGATTCCCGTCTGACAAGCGGGGAATCCGGGGAGCTCGAGCCCGGCCAGCAACGGAGCGGGCGAACCAACGCGAGGGCCGAGGATCTGGAAATACCACAGGCTGCGCGGCAGTGCCCGTGGCCAGCGCCGCCTTGATCGCCTCGGCGGTGCTGGCCACGGCCCAGCTCGGGCTCTACAGCCTGGTGGCCAGGTTGCAGGCGAGCACGTCGGTTAGGTCTGCCGAGGCCATCACCGACCTTGACGAAGACAAGTGCTTCGCGGGCCCAGCCTGCCTCTCCGGCCGTAGCCGGATCACGGACGCGACCCGTCGCATCGTCAGTTCCTCGGCCGTAGCCGCAGCCCGGCCATCCCGCCGTCCACCGCCAGCCAGGTGCCGGTTGTCGAGCCCGCGGCCGGTGAGGCGAGGTAGGCGATGGCATCGGCTACCTCGTCGGCTGACACCAGCCGGCCTTGCGGCTGCCGCGCCTCCAGTGCGGCGCGCTCCGCCGCCGGGTCGTGCGCGGCATCCAGCAGCCGGGCTACCCACGGGGTGTCCGCGGTACCGGGGTTCACGGCGTTGACCCGGATGCCCTCGGCGATGAGGTCGGCGGCCATCGCGAGCGTCACTGACAGCACCGCGCCCTTGCTCGCCGAGTAGAGCGCACGATTCGGCAACCCCGCGGTCGCGGCAATCGAGCAGGTGTTGACGATCGCGGCCGCCGGTGATCGCCGCAGGGCCGGCAGCGCCGCGCGGGTGACCCGCACCAGGCCGAGGACGTTGACGTCGAGCACCCGGTGCCATTCCGCGTCGTCGTTGGCCTCGATACCGCCCTGCGCCCCGATGCCGGCGTTGTTGACCAGGACGTCGAGCCCTCCGAGCGCGCCGGCCGCCTCCTCGACCGCTGCCCGCACCGCCGCGTCGTCGGTGACGTCGGCGCGCACGTAAATGAAGTCGTCCGGCCCTTGCCGGGCGCGGTCCAGGACAGCCACCGTTGCCCCCTCGCGCGCCAGTCGCTGCGCCGTGGCCAGGCCGATGCCCGATGCGCCGCCGGTGACCAGTGCGCGGATCCCGTCGAAGCCGCCCACCTCAGGCCTGCCCGAACACTTGCCGCTGACGGCCGAGGCCGTCGATCTCCAGCTCCACGACGTCGCCCGCCCGCAGGTAGGGCGTGTCCGCCCGGCCGAGCGCGACGCCGGCCGGGGTCCCGGTATTGATCACGTCGCCCGGGCGCAGCACCATGAACTGGCTCAGGTACCAGACCAGGTGCCCGATCCCGAAGATCATGTCCTTCGTGTTCCCGTCCTGGCGCAGCTCACCGTTCACCCACAGCCGCAGGCCGAGCGCCTGCGGGTCCGGCACCTCGCCGGCGGTCACCAGCCACGGGCCGAGCGGGTTGAACGTCTCGCAGTTCTTGCCTTTGTCCCACTGGCCGCCGCGCTCGATCTGGAACTCCCGCTCGGAGACGTCGTTGCTGATCGCGTACCCGGCGATGCAGGCCGCTGCGTCGGCGGGGGTGGCAAGGTAGCGGGCCTCGCGGCCGATCACGACGGCCAGCTCGACCTCCCAGTCGGTCTTGGCGGAGCTGCGCGGGACGAGCACCTCGTCGTCCGGACCGACCACGGTGTCCGGCGTCTTGAGGAACAAGATCGGCTCAGCAGGGATCTCCGCGCCGGTCTCAGCGGCGTGGTCACGGTAGTTGAGGCCTACGCAGACGATCTTGCCGATCCCGGTCAGCGGCGGCCCGAACCGGCCCACCTCCGGCACCGGCGGCAACTCCGGCAGGGCAGCCTGCACCGCCGCCAAACCGCCGGCGAGGAAACCCCCGGTGATATCCGGGACGACCGCGGTGAGGTCACGCCAAACGCCGTCCTCCCCCATCCCGATCGGACGTTCGGTACCCGGTGCACCGTGTCGGGCCAAGCGCATTGCGTCTCCTTACTCGCTAACAGATAGATCAGTGGGAAAAGCTACTCGTCGCGGCGGCCGCTGGCTTGCTATGGGAGTAAGTCGGCCAGGACGGAGCTAGCCCGGTCCGTTCGGGAAAGTCAAAGTCTCTTTCGCCCGAACGGACCGTGGTGACTCCCTGGCCGCCGCGTGTCTCTAGCGGGTCAGGGGCTGCCGGACAGCACGTATGACTGGATGTTCTGCGCTGCCTCCGCCGCTGACTCGCTGTTGGTGAACACATCATCGGTCTGCTCGCCGAAGTACGTGGACAGTGCGGAGTCCATCACGGCGCCTGGCGGCGGCGGCGTGCCCGTGGAGGTCTTCAGGATGTGCTCGATCTGTACCGGAGTCCCGGTGAACCAGGAGGCGGTGGAGCTGGTCAGGTTGGGGATGTCGCCGCCATCGTCCAGGAGGATTTTCTCCGACTGGGGCGTGGTCATGAACTCCGCGTACTCGACGGCGGCGGTGGTGTCCGGTGCCCATTTCGTGACGGTCCAGGAATAGTCAGCCTCAAAGCCAACCTGATTCGCGTACTGCTGGTAGCCGGGGACCGTCGGCGCGCGGAAAACGCCGACATCGTTTTTCCCGAGCGCCTGCTCGTACTGGAAGTAGTTGTTGTTGTTGCTGGCCAGCCCGGGGATCATCGCCGTTTTCCCACCGGGGAACAGGTCGGAGCCCGGCCCAGCGTAGAGGAGGCCGGTGAAGCCGCTCTCGTAATAGGGCACCAGATCCTTGAGCAACTGGATGGAATCCCGGACGGTAGGGCTGTCCCAGCTGTATTTCCCTGTCGACAAGCCGATTATCTCGTTCGCGGGGAGCATGGACGGCAGGATGTCATTGATGTAGTTGAGGGCACCCTCGTCGTCGGCTGTCCCGTTGGCCAGGGGCGTGATGCCATGCGCTTCCAGCGTCTTGCAGTCGGCGATGAGCTGGGTCCAGGTCGTCGGCGGCCCGCTCAGGCCGGCCTTCTTGAACAGCGCCTTGTTGTAGTACCAGACGCCGGCCTGCAGCTCGGACGGGATGCCGTAGATGGTCCCGGAGTTGCTCCACTGGGGCACGGTGACCCCGTCCCAGCCGGTGAGCGACGCCTTGTACTGCGGGCTGAGGTACGCGTTGAGGGGCTTGAGTACCGCAGTGTACTGGTAGGTGTACGAACCCGGCAGCGCCTCCCACACGTCCGGGCCGCTCTGGGCGGCGGCCGCGGCGGAGAACAGCGGGCGGTAGTTGTCCCACGGCTGGGTCACCATGTTGATCTGGATGCCAGGGTGCGTCGCCTCGAAGTTCTTGTCGATCAGGTAGAAGGCGTAGGCCACCCCGGCCGTCGGGTCGGACGATGCCCCCTGGAAGGACCAGACCGTGAGCGTCACCTCGTGCTGTCCGTCCCCCGGTCCGCTGCTGCAGGCCGCCAGGACCATGCCGAGGACGGTCACGATCATCGCCGACAGCACCGCCCGAGCTCGGAAACCGAGTCCCCGGGCCCGAAAACCGCGTCCCTCAGCCCGAATGCGAGCAGGCTGCGTCGAACCCATGCCTGGCCCTCCCTCTTCGTCGCGACAAGACCGGCGTTCAACATGCTGAACGGTGGACAGCCTATAAGACGCGCGAAGTCGTGTCTAGAGTCACCTATCGAGAGCGAAGCGAGGCGGCGCCGTAGCGCCGGGGGCGAGCCGCCTGGTCAGTAAGCGACCCGGGCGTCGCCGGCCAGCGGGGCGGCGGACGCCGGCCGCATCCCCTCGCCGAGCCAGTCGGCGATCACCGCCGCCAGGCCGACCAGTTCCTGGCCGAGCAGGTCCCGGCGCTCGACGGGCGCCCAGGCCTTCAGCAGCGTGAAGCTCACCGCGTACTGCGGCACGCCCCGGCGGCGGGGGATCACCGCGCCGAAGCAGAGGACGCCATCGCTGAGCTCCTCGTCGTCGACGGCCCAGCCCCTGGCCCTGGTCGCCGCAAGGTCAGCCCTGAGCGCGGCGGGATCGGTGATCGAACGCTCGGTGAACCTGGGCAGCGGGCCGGAGGCGAGACGCTGCTCGAGCTCTTCCGGCGGAAGGGCGGCGAGCAGCGCCTTCCCGGTCGCGGTGCAGGTAGCGGGGAGGTGCTGTCCCATGTCGAGGATGAGCTGGATGCGGAAAGTCCCGTCCCAGCGGGCCACATGGGAAACTTCGAGACCCGGGCCGAAGACGGCCATCTGCACGGTCTCGCGGCGGGTGGGCATGCGCTCCTTGCAGACCGCGTTGAACGCCTTGACCTCGTTGATGCCTTCGAGGTAAGTGGCGCCGAGCTCGGCCAGCCGGTGGCCGAGGACATACGCGGTTCCCTCTCGGCGGAGCAGACCCGCAGCGGTCAGCGCACCGCACACATTCGCCACGGACGACTTGGCCGCGCCAAGTCGCCGCCCGAGCTCGGAAGGGCCGAGTGCCGCCGGGCTCACCGACGCGAGGATGTCGAGAATGGCGGCTGCCATCGTCACAGCAGGTGACGACGTGTGACGCTCGCTGGGGGTGCTGACCACCATGGACAGAGGATATCCCTGTCGCCCAGTCCCCTCCACTATGTCAGGAACGTGCCGTTGCCCGGAACGGCTCCTCGTTCTTTCCCCTATTGCCAGCCAGTATTTCGTCCGTTATGTTGTCCAGTGTTCAGCATGCTGAACGAAGGGCTTACCTCTGATTCTTCCGGTCCAACGTCGGGCTATGCCAAGACGAGGGAGGGGAATGCTCGATCATGGAAAGAGTGTGGGACGCGCCGCCGAAGCACCGGCCGCCAGCGGCACGAGCGCGGACCGAGGCACAAGCGCGGGCCGAGGCGAAAGCCCGGGCGGCGCCGCGAGCGCGCACCTCGCGTTACCGCCGCAGGGAACGCCGGATCTATTGGCTGTTCACCCTGCCTGCGGTGCTACTTATCGGTGTGTTCAAGCTTTACCCGGTCATCAGGGGAATCGGCTACAGCTTCACCACGTGGGCCGGTTTCGGCCCGTCGCAGTTCGTCGGGCTGAAGAACTACCGGCTCCTCCTCACCAACCCGTCCTTCGAGACCGTCCTGCTGAACAACCTGAAGCTCGTCGTCGCGATCCCGTTCTTCGTGGTGGTGCCGCTGCTGGTCGCGGTGATCTTGTTCGAGCGCCCGTGGGGATACCGGTTCCTGCGCGCTGCCTACTTCTTCCCGGCGATCCTCTCGCCGGTGATCGTGGGCGTCATGTTCGAGGAGCTGCTGACGACCTCGGGCCCGGTGGACGGCTTCATCCGGCTGTTTGACCCCGGTTTCAGCGTCACCTGGCTGGGCTCGCCCGGCCTCGCCTTGTGGACGGTGCTGGCCGTGGTGCTGTGGGCCTCGTTCGGCATCGGGGTCCTGGTATTCCTCGCGGCACTGTCCACGGTGCCGCTTGAGATGTTCGACGCGGCCAAGATCGACGGCGCCGGCTGGTGGGCGACGTTCCGGTACATTACCGCCCCGGCCCTGCGCAAGGTCATCTCGTTCTGGACGGTGATCTTGACGATCACGTTGTTCACCAGCATGTTCGGCTACATCTTCACGCTGACGAACGGCGGCCCTGGTCTCGACAGCACCGTGCTGGAGTACGACGTCTACCTCGAGGCCTTCACCAACGGCGACTACGGCTACGCCTCGGCCGTCGCCGTCGTGCTCATGATCATCACCGGAATCATCGTCGCGGTCCAGTTGCGGCTCACCCTCGGGAGGAAACAGTGACGGCCCGGAGGATCTCGTCCCGCACCCTGGTGCACGTCATCGCCTATCTCATCTCGTTCACGACCCTGGCGCCGCTGTACTACCTGATCACGACGGCGATCAAGACGAACGAGGACTACAGCCAGCACCCGTTCGGGGTTCCGTCGCAGGTCACTTTCGCCAACTTCTCCCAGGTCTGGAACACGCTGGGCCTGGGCAGCGACCTGTGGCATACCGCGGTGGTCAGCGGCGGCGGGACGCTGATCGCCGTCGCCGCGGCCACCGCGGCCGGGTTCGGGCTGTCTCAGCTCGGCGGGCGGGCCGCCCGCTGGGTCCTCATCGGCGCTGTCGCTTGCATGATGTTCACGCCCGCGGTCCTTATCCTGCCGCTGTTCGAGATGATGATCAGCATCCACCTGCAGAACACCTTCGAGGGCGCGGCGCTCGCCTACGCGGGACTCTTCCTGCCCTTCGGCATCTACATGACCACGACCTTCTTCCAGGAGCTGCCGCCGGAGATCTGGGAAGCGGCCCGACTTGACGGGGCGGGCCCGGTGCAGATCTTCCGCCGCGTGGTGATCCCGCTCGCGCGGCCCGTGCTGATGACCCTGTCGGTGCTGCTCTTCCTGTGGATGTGGAACGACCTGCTCTATGCCCTCGTACTGCTGCCCAGCCCGGCGACCAGGACAGTGATCACCGAGATCACCACGCTCGTCGGTGAGTACCAGACCGCATACCCGACGCTCACCGCCGCCCTCCTCATCGCCATGGCCCCAGTCGTCTTGATATTCCTGTTCTTCCAGCGGGGTCTCGCCCGCGGACTCACCATGGGAGTAGGCAAATGAGCACAGCGCCCGTACTCGCACTCATCGGCGACCGGTACCACAACCCAGACTTCATCCGGCTCAACTTCAACCGGCTGTTCGCCGAGCTAGGGATCTCCTACGAGTACACGGCGAACTACGAATGGTTCGACAGCGAGGAAGCAACCGACGCGCAGCTATCCGGACGGTCGCTGCTCATCGTCGCGCGCGACGGGCTCACGTTCCCCGATGGATACATCGGCCCCGAGGCCTACAGCCATTACGTGACCCGGCTCATGGACGGATACCCCGACGGGCCGTCGAGCACCTGGGTCAGCGAGGGCTTCGGCCGGGCGGTGCGACGCTTCGTCGAGGCGGGCGGCTCGCTGTTCGCGTGGCACAACAGCCTGTCGGTCGCCGCCTTCTCCGAGGACTACCGCGAGGTCGGCGGCGGCGTCTACGACGGCCACCCCTCCGAGCGCCCCTTTAAGATCGAGGTCATCGACCACGATCACCCGGTCACTCGTGGCGTCCGCGACTTCATCGTCACCGACGAGCAGCACTTCCCGATCCACGACCGGTCCGAGGGCGAACTGCTGCTGCGCGGGGTCAACATCGACGGACTGACCTTCGACACCCCGTCCGGCGCCGTCAAGGGAGGCACCATCTCGGCGGCCGCCTGGGCGCACACCGTCGGCCAGGGCCGGGTCCTGATGAGCGCCGTCGGCCACAACCTCGACGCCCTGTGGAAGCCCGACTACTGGACCTTCCAGAAGAACGCCATCCGGTGGCTGCTGCGCGAGACGTGACCCGCTGCCGGTGCCGCGCCGTCCGCCCAGCCATCACTGCAACGAGTTCACGACAACAAGTGAGGAATCATGTCTGCCTGCATCGTGACCCTGCGCGTCCGCGCCGGAGCGGAGGACAAGCTCGTGGAGGTCTTCGGCGCCACGTTCCGGCCGGCGATCACCCGCCAGTCCGGCTTCGAGAGCGTGTCCCTGCTGCGCCCGCCGCCGGGAGAGCCCTGGCTGCTTGACATCCGCTTCGCCGACGAGACGACCCGCTTGGCCTGGGTCGCCACGCCGTTGCACCAGGAGGTCTGGCCGCAGATCGACTCGCTCTGCGAGCAGGCCGACCCGACCGTCTACGAACTCGCCTAGCAGGGGACATGAGCGTCACCATCAACGACACCAGCGGCCGGGCCCTGATCGGCGGGGCCGAACTCGAGCTCGTCAAAGGCGGCTTCTCGTTCACCGAGGGTCCCGCCTGGCACGTCGCGGGCAGCTACCTCGTCTTCAGCGACATCCCTGGCGACCAGATGTGGCGCTGGGACGAGCGGAACGGCTTCGCGAGCTACCGCAGCCCCAGCAACATGGCCAACGGCAACTCCTTCGACGGCGAGGGCAGGCTGCTGAGCTGTGAGCACGCCACCAGCCGCCTGACGCGGGCCGAGCTGGACGGGACCACCACTGTCCTGGCGGACCTGTATGAGGGGAAGGAGCTGAACAGCCCCAACGACGTGGTCGCCGGCCCCGGCGGGGATGTCTACTTCACCGACCCGACCTACGGTCGGAACGAGTTCTTCGGCGTCCCGCGCCCGACGGCGCTCGACTTCCAGGGCCTGTACCGGGTCAGTGACAGGGGACTGGAACTGCTGAGCCGGGACTTCGTCCAGCCGAACGGCCTGTGCTTCTCCCTCGACGGCACCGTGCTCTACGTGAACGACACCGAACGGATGCACATCCGGGCGTTCCGCCTCACCGGCGGCGGGCGGCTCGAAGGCGGAGAGGTCTGGGCCGAGACCAAGGGAGACGAACCCGGCAACCCGGACGGCATGAAGGTGGACAGCGCCGGAAACGTCTGGTGCACCGGACCCGGCGGGATCCACGCGTTCGGCCCCGGCGGTGAACTGCTCGGCATACTGCCCGTGCCGGAGGTGGTCGGCAACTTCGCCTGGGGCGGCGACGACTTCAGGACCTTGTTCGTCTGCGCCTCGACCGGCCTGTACCGGATCAGGACCGAGGTGCCCGGCCACCTGCCCTGGGCGCGGCCGGCCGCCGGGGCGAGCTAGCCCGGAAATAACTACCTGGAGGATGCCGTGCTTATCGCCGATGCGCAGATCCACATCTGGGGTCCCGACACTCCTGAGCGCCCCTGGCCAAGGGACAGCATTCAGCCCCAGCGTCCTGAGCCGCTTGGAGCTCCGGAGGTCGTGGCAGAGATGGATCGGGCCGGGGTCGCGCGCGCGGTGCTCGTGCCTCCCGCATGGGAGGGATACCGAAACGACCTGGCGCTGTCCGCTGTCGCTGCCTATCCGGGACGATTCGCAGTGATGGGGCTCATCGACGTCACACAGCCGGGCTCCGTGGATCTTTCTACGTGGCGCGACCAGCCGGGGATGCTCGGCATTCGCGTGAATTTTGGCCTCGCGAAGTTGCGGGCGCTGCTCCCCGATGGCTCCGCGGAATGGCTGTTCTCCGAAGCCGAGCGGTTCGGCATTCCCCTTATGGTGCTCGCGAGGGGGCAAGCCGATGCCCTCGTCGGTGTCGCAAGACGACATCCGGAGCTTCGGCTGATCGTCGACCACCTCAACCTTCCCGGCAGTATCCAGGAAACTGAGATTGGCCCCGAAATCGATAAGGTGCTTCCGCTCTCGCGGCTACCCAATGTCGCGGTGAAGGTCTCCTGCCTTCCTTCCCTAGTCAGGGAGTCATACCCGTTTCCCTCGTTGCATCCCCATATTCGGCGTGTCATCGACGCGTTTGGGCCTGAACGGTGCATGTGGGGATCGGACCTTTCGCGACTCTCGTGTCCGTACGTCGACTGGGTGCGCATCGCCGAGGCACTCGCCTTTCTTTCCGAGCCGGACAAGGAGCTGCTCATGGGCGGGAGCCTCGCCAATTGGCTGGACTGGCGATGATCTTCGGGGGCCGATACGGGGACCTGCCCTGCCGGGGATGTTCCCGCGCCGGATGGGACCTTGCAAAGAATCAGTAGCGGCAGCGGCAGGGAGGCTGGCGGTGGAAGCAAAGATCGAGGGCGTCGAGGTTCGGGTGTTCAAGACCCTGAGCTGGACGACGAAGGATTCTGATGGGCATACGCACCCTGGTCCGGAGCGGTCGGCGGAGGCGGCGCTGCTCACCGTGCGGGACGCTGACGGCGCCGAGGGCCACTGCCTGTGCCAGGCTGAGGCCGTCCGCCCTTTCGTCCTCGACGGTTACGTGCGCAGGGTTCTGGTCGGCGAGGACGGGTTCATGCGGGAGCGGGTCTGGAACCGGCTGTACCGCATGCAGCGCGGTAGCGGGGGGCAGCTCACCGACCGGGCGGTCGGTTACGTTGACCAGGCGCTGTGGGACCTCGCGGGCCGCAAGCTCGGCGTGCCGGCCTGGCAGCTGCTCGGCGGGGCGCGGAGTGTGGTTCCCGCCTACGGCAGCACGATGTGCGGCGATGAGCTAGAGGGCGGGCTCCGTACCCCGGAGGACTACGGGAGCTTCGCCAAGGCGCTCGTCGCCAAGGGATACAGCGCGATCAAGCTGCACACCTGGATGCCCCCGGTGCCGTCCGCGCCCAGCACTGACCTCGATGCCCGGGCCTGCGCCGCGGTGCGCGAGGCGGTCGGCCCGGACGTGCCGCTGATGCTGGATGCCAACCACTGGTACAGCCGCAGCGAGGCGCTGAAACTGGGCCGGGCGCTGCAGGAACTCGACTACTACTGGTACGAGGAACCCATGGAGGAGGCGTCGGTCAGCTCCTACCGCTGGCTGGCAGGCCAGCTGGATATCCCGGTGATCGGGCCGGAGAGCGCCGCCGGGCGGGTGCACACCCGCGCCGAGTGGATCGCCTCCGGCGCGTGCGACATCATGCGGGTGGGCGTGAACGACACCGGGGGGCTGACGCCGGCGCTGAAGATCGTGCACCTGGCCAGCGCCTACAACATGGAGGCCGAGGTACACGGGGGCGGCTCGGGCAACCTGGCGCTCCTCGGCGCGATGGAGAACGGCCGCTGGTACGAGCGGGGACTGCTGCACCCCTTCTTCGACTACGACCGCGTTCCCCCGCACCTGAACTCGATCATCGACCCCATGGACGACCACGGCGACGTCACGCTGCCCGACCGGCCGGGCCTCGGCGACGACCTGCGCTTCGACTACATCGACGGCAACGTCGTGGCCCGCTGGTGAGGTTCATTCCGTCAGGCGCGGTGCCTTCGGGCGACGCTGATGTGCTCCCGGTTGAAGTGGCGGGCTCGGGCCGGCCGCTCGACCCGGGGATCTTGCCGGACTGATACTCTCACCGCTCAGCCCGAAAACGAAACAAAGAGCAAGAAAAGCGACAGGAAGGAAGCCATGACAACCCGCACCGGCCAGGAGACCGTACCGCTCACTGACGACGTGTCCATCCCGCTCATCGGCTTCGGCACGTGGCAGCTCCAGGGCACGGATGCCTATAACGGGGTACGGGCCGCGCTGGAGATCGGCTACCGCCACATCGACACCGCCACGGCCTACGGCAACGAGGACCAGGTCGCTGCCGCCATCCGCGACAGCGGAATCGGCCGCGAGAACGTGTTCATCACGACCAAGTGCCCGCCCGACAAGGCCGGCCACGAGCGCGAGACCATCGACGAGAGCCTGAAGGCGCTGGGCGTCGACTTCGTCGACCTGTGGCTCGTCCACTGGCCGCCGGCCGGCGAGGCCCGCCCCGAGACCTGGAAGGCGTTCATTGACGCCCTGGAGCAGGGCAAGACCCGCTCGATCGGCGTGAGCAACTACAGCATCGCGCAGGTCGACGAGTTGATCGCGGCCACCGGCGAGGCGCCCGCGCTGAACCAGATCCCGTGGAACCCGTTCGCCTACGACGCGAACCTGGTCAGCGAGCTGGGCGCCCGCAAGGTCGTCCTCGAGGGCTACAGCCCCCTCAAGCGCAGCGATCTGAGCAACCCGGTGCTTGGCGAGGTCGCCGCCGCGCACGGCAAGACACCCGCGCAGGTGATCCTGCGCTGGCACGTGGAGCACGGCTTCGTGGTGATCCCCCGCTCGGCGCGCCGGGAGCGCATCGAGGAGAACTACGCGATCTTCGACTTCGAGCTGACCGCCGACGAGGTCAGCCGGATCGACGGGCTGAAGGCGTAGCCATGGAGATCGTCCGTTACCTGGATGCCGGCCGCGGTCCGCTGGCCGGCATCCAGGACGGGGCGGGCGTGCACAAGCTGCCCGTGCCCAGCCTCTCGGCGCTGCTCGCCCTCCCCCTGGCCGAGATCAGGGGCGTCACTGCGAAGGCCACGGCGGACCCGGCCGTCGCCGGCGAGGTGACGCTGCTGCCGCCGGCCGAAGGCCGGATGGAAGTATGGGCGGCGGGCGTCACCTACTTCCGGTCCAGGGAAGCCCGCCTGGAGGAGAGCGGCGGAGCCAGTTTCTACGACCGCGTCTACGACGCGGAACGGCCGGAGCTGTTCTTCAAGTCCGTTCCATGGCGTGTCGTCACCCACGGCCAGCCCATCGCCATCCGCCGTGATTCGGCTCTGAACGTCCCGGAGGCGGAACTGGCCATCGTGGTGAACTCCGCCGCCGAGATCGTCGGCTATACGATCTGCGACGACGTCTCCTCGCGCACCATCGAGGCGGAGAACCCGCTGTACCTGCCGCAGGCGAAGGTCTACGCCGGGGCCTGCGCCGTGGCACCCCTCATCCGCCCGGCCTGGGAGATCAGCGCGACCGACCTGGCCATCAGCATGGAAATCACCCGCGACGGCGGGGTGGCGTGGTCGGGACGCACCAGCACCAGCCAGATCAAGCGCCCGCTGCAGAGCCTCGTCGACTGCCTGTTCGCCGAGCAGAGCTTCCCCGACGGCGCCATCATCTCCACCGGCACCGGCATCGTGCCCGAGATCACCTTCACACTCGCGCCCGGTGACACCGTCACGATTGAAATCGACCAGGTCGGCGTCCTGACCAACACGGTTGTCGCCGGCAAGGACGCCTTGGGGTAAGCCGACGTAGTCCGGCGCCTCCGGTCCGCGGCCCGGCCCGCATCTGCAGTGCTAGCAACCTCGGTGTCCGGTGCGGGTGGTTGCCTGGCACCAGTGGTGCGGGCCTTTCGCGCATCTCTGCGTGGTTGCTCTTGGCGGCGGGCTGGGGATGCGCGCGGCCCGAAGCCTGTCATGCGGGCATCCGGCTGGTAGCCGTGAGTGGCTGGCTGGTCGCGGGACTGGCGGGTTGCGGTGGGTTACTCCCTGATGGCCAGGGGGACATGGTTAAGCCCGTCGGGACGTTCTTACCAGCTGGCTCGGGCAAGGCGGCTGCGGTGGTCACGGGACTGAGAGGTAACGGGCGCGGGTCCAGCCGTGCCTCGTCGCGGACTAGAGGAAAGCGCGTCCATGCCCGGCTCGTTCAGCTGGCGTTGGCGGCATCGCTAACGCTCATGTGCGCGGACCCGTTCCACGTAGCGGGGCAGGCCGCCTGCCCGGAAGTGCGGCGCAGCCTCGGTCCGGGTGCATAGCTGTTACGCCAGGCGGCTGGCCGACGCCGCGACCTCGGCAAGGAGTGCGACGCCAGCTCCCTCGGTGGCCTGCCCCTTCGCTGGGGCCTGCGCCCGCTGATTCACGTCCGCTGGAACCTTTCCCGGCTACGAGCCGCCGCTCGGCGCTCGCCCTGCCCGGAGACCGCGCGGAGTCCCTGCGAGGCTCCTGCCTGCACTCCTTACGGTCCGTGACGTCCCAGAAGACAACCACTCCGGTTGGTCTAGACCAATCCGACCAGATTTTGGCAGCCCGCCATGGCTTTTACTAGTAAATAGGTCGGTATAGTCTGATTTCTACTCGTGGCGGGACTGGAGAGGGCGGTGCCCATGACTGCGCAGAACCCTGCGCTGGCTGATGCTGGCCACACAGGCGTGCTCGCGACCGAACGGATCCTTCCGCAGCACCGGCGACGCCTGCGCGTGCCCAGGGTGCTGCGCAGGCTGGTCGGCGTGGTGGTGGTGCTCGCCATCTGGCAGCTCCTGAGCTCCGCGGGGAAGCTGCCGCAGACGATCGTCGGCTCCCCCAACGCCGTCTGGGACCAGGCCATGACGCTGATCTCGGACGGGCAGCTCGGGTCGGCGATCGCTGCGTCGCTGCAGCGAGTCGGGACGGGGCTGCTGATCGGCCTACTGCTCGGCATCGCGCTCGCGCTCATCTCCGGGCTGTCCAGGATCGGCGAGGACGTCGTTGACGCGCCCGTGCAGATGCTGCGCACCGTGCCGTTCGTCGGCATCATCCCGCTGCTGATCATCTGGCTTGGCGTTGGGGAAACGCCCAAGGTCGTGCTGATCGCCCTGGGTGTCATGTTTCCCATCTACATGAACCTGTCGGCGGGCATCCGGGCGGTGGATCCGCAGCTCGTCGAGGCGGGGCGGGCGATGGGCCTTGGCCGGCTCGGCATCATTTGGCATGTGATCCTGCCGAGCGCCCTGCCCCAGTTGCTTGTCGGGCTACGGTTCGCACTCGGCCTGGCCTGGCTGGCGCTGATCTTCGCCGAGCAGATCAGCGCGGTCAACGGCCTCGGCTACCTGATGGAGTCGGCGCAGGAACTGCTGCAGAGCAACACGATCGTGGTCTGCCTCGTGGTGTACGCGCTGCTCGGACTGGCCGCAGACGCGATTGTTCGGGGGCTGGAACGGCTGCTGCTCGCGTGGCGGCCCCGCGCGGTGGGAGGTGCGTGACGATGACCACGCCTGAGCAGAGCGGAACGCTCTCGGTCCAGGCCACGGCGGTCGAGGGGGCACCAGCCCCGCTAGCGGAGCCGGACCAGCCGGGCGCGGCCGCAGTCGCGGCGGCCGTCACTGGCCTGCGCCGCGCGTTCGGCGGTCGGGCGGTGATCGACGGACTCAGCCTGTCGATCCCGGGCGGCGAGTTCGTCGCGCTGCTCGGCGCCAGCGGCTGCGGCAAGTCCACGCTGCTGCGGATCCTCGCGGGCCTGGACACCGACATCGAGGGCGAGGTGGCCGTGGCCAGGCGTCGCGCGGTTGCGTTCCAGGCCCCGCGGCTGCTTCCCTGGAAGCGGGTGTGGCGCAACGTCGTGCTCGGCGTATCTGGTGCGGGCCGCGCTCAGGCGCTCGCCGCGCTCGCGGAAGTCAGCCTTGAGGCCCGGGCGGACGCGTGGCCCGCCACGCTTTCCGGTGGGGAGGCGCAGCGGGCGTCGCTGGCTCGTGCGCTGCTGCGGCAGCCCGACCTGCTGCTGCTTGACGAGCCGTTCGGCGCGCTCGACGCGCTGACCAGGCTCAAGGCACAGGACCTGGTCGGTGACCTGTGGCGAAGGCACGCGCCCGCCGTGCTGCTTGTCACGCACGACGTGGACGAGGCGATGCGCCTGGCCGACCGGATCTTGGTCATGAACAAAGGGCGCATCGAGCACGATGTGCGCGTCAGCTTGCCGCGACCGCGCGAGGTGGGCACCGACGGGTACGCGCCGTTGCGCGAGACGCTGCTCGACTGGCTGGGGGTCCGTTAATGGCGAGGGCTGTCAGGAAGGGCACGGAGGCACACGACGCTGACGTCCTCGTGCTCGGCGGTGGTCCGGCCGGCACTTGGGCGGCGATCGCGGCGGCCCGGGCGGGCGCTCGCGCGGTGCTCGCCGACAAGGGCTACTGCGGCACGAGCGGTCCGACCGCCTCCGGCGGCAACAATCTGTGGTACATGCCCCCGGATCCGGTGGCGCGGGAAGAGTCGATGGAGCAGTACGAGCGGGCAGGTGGCATGCTCACCGACCGTACGTGGATGGCTCGCGCGCTGGAGCTGACCTGGCAGCAGGTTGAACAGCTCGCTGACTGGGGCTATCCCTTTCCGACCGACTTGCAGGGCCGGTTGCGGCGCAGTTCGTTGCAGGGGCCGGAGTACATGCGGCTCATGCGTCGGCAGGTCCGCCGGGCGGGCGTCACGATCCTTGACCAGTCTCCCGCGCTTGAGTTGCTTACCGACCCGGACGGCGTGGTGAGCGGGGCCCGCGGCACGCATCGCCAGCGCGGCGACGCAACCTGGGCCATCCGCGCCGGGGCGGTGGTGCTCGCAACGGGCGGCTGCGCGTTCCTTTCCGGCGCCCTCGGCTGCAATCCGGACACTGGCGACGGCCACCTGATGGCCGCCGAGCTCGGGGCCGAGCTGTCTGGCATGGAGTTCTCCGCCGTCTATGGGATGGCACCTGGGTTCGGCGCGCAGACGAAGGGCCGGATGTACCAGTTCGCACGGTACTACCGGGCCGACGGCACGCTCCTCGACCTGCCAATGGGGTTCGGCGGCAGGCACGCCGCCGTCCGGGCCTCGATCGACGGCCCGGTGTACGCCCGCCTTGACCTCGCGCCACCGCAGATCCACGAGGCGATGCGGTGGGCGCAGCCGAACTTCTTCCTGCCGTTCGACAAGGCGGGCATCGACCCGTTCACGGACATCTTCGAGGTCCGGTTCGTTCTTGAGGGCACTGTGCGCGGGACCGGCGGCCTCGTGATCGCTGGTGATGGCTGCGAGACCACCATCCCGGGCCTGTACGCGGCGGGCGACGTCGCGACCCGCGAGCTCATCACCGGCAGCAGGTCGGGCGGCGGCAGCCACAATGGTGCGTGGGCGATCTCGTCGGGAACGATCGCCGGCCGCGCGGCCGCCCTGTTCGGCCGGCGTTCGATCCCAGGGCATGAGAGCCTGCGCCCGGCCGGGCGGTTCGGCCTGCCAGACAGGGATTCCTCGGGTGATGCGGCCGGACTGACCGCCGGCCCAGCGGGCACCGCCTGGCCAGGTGAGGGCTCTGCCGACGAGGTGATTGCGCATGTCCAGGCCGAGGTCCTGCCTGTGGCGAAGAACCTGTTCCGCACGGCCGATGGGCTGCGGGACTCCCTGCGCCGTCTCGACGAGGTATGGGCCGACCAGGTACCCGCGCTCACCTTGAACAGGGGCAGGCAGCGGGCTAGGGAGGCGGCCGCGGTCACCGCGCACGCGCGGTGGATGTACCGGGCGGCGCTGGCCAGGACGGAGTCCCGTGGTGTCCATTACCGGGACGACTACAAGGAGACCGAGCCGTCGCTGGCCGTCCGGCAGCGCGTGGGCGGTCTGGACACCGTGTGGGTGAGGAGTGAGCAGGTGAAGGGGGCCTCGTGATCGAGATCATCTTGGATGCGGCGTGCATCGATTGCGACAAGTGCGTCGAGGTCTGTCCGACCAATGTGTTCGACGCCGTACCCGGCGGCCACCCGGTGATCGCGAGGCAGTCCGACTGCCAGACGTGCTTCATGTGCGAGGCGTACTGCCCGGTGGACGCGCTCTTTGTGGCGCCGTTCCAGGGGCCCGTGGCCGCGCTCCCGGCATCTGCGGCCCTGCCCGCGTTCGCGGCGCGGCCCGGCGCGGGCACGGTCGCCGGGGCAAGGCGGGTGGCGATACCGGTCGCTGACCTGGACGAGTCGAGCCTGGCGGCAAGCGGCAGGTTCGGCGAGTACCGGCGCTGGATCGGCTGGGGCTCCGGCCGGCAGCCAGGATCGCTGCGCGACGCCAATGCCGAGCTTCCCGAGCTGGCCGCCGCCTACCTCGGTGAGGCCGGCGTGCAGTGACGCCCGCGAGCGTCCCGTAGGGCGGGCCACGTCTTACCCCGCCATATTCAAAATCCTATTTATCCGATCAAATTTAAGGAATAACGTGCGACGGATACCCCTGCGCCGTGCCTTGGCGGCAGCGGCCGCCGCGGGCTCGCTACTGCTCGTCGCGGCCTGCGGCTCGTCAGGCTCCTCGGGTGGCACGGCCGCCTCCGGTGCCTCCTCGGGCTTCACTCTTACCGTCGGGTTCATCTCCAGCACGCCGACTCCCGTCGGCCCTGAGGGACTTGCTTACCACAACGGCTCACTGCTCGCGGGCTTGAAGAGCATGGGGGTCAAGAACATCACCTTCACGGCCTTTCCGAACGGCCCTAACCTGACGGCGGCCATGGCCGGCGGGTCGATCGACATCGGCATCCTCGGTGACACGCCCGCCGTCACTGCGGCGGCCAAGGGACTCGGCCTGCGCCTTGTCAACCAGTCTTTCGTCGGCTTGGACACCTACCTGTACACGCCGAAGGGCGGGGTGACGAGCATCGAGCAGCTCAAGGGCAAGACGGTCGCCACCCAGGTGGGCAGCTACATGTACCGGTACCTGGTCTCCGTGCTCAACGAGGACGGCCTGTCGAATTCCGTCAAGATCAGCAACATCTACAACACGTCTGCGGAAGCGTCGCTGCAAAGCGGCGGCATCGCCGCCTACGCGGCGCCGGCCGGACAGCTCACCGCGGTCCTCACCAAGGCGGGCTTCCCGATCATCGACAAGGCGTCGGTCGATCACAAGGACCTGCTCGGCACCGACGTCACCGTGATCAGCGACGCTGCGCTAGCCGCCCACCCCGGCCTCCCGCACGCGTGGAACGAGGTGCGCGCCAAGGCCGTCGCGACGATGGACGCGGACCCGAATGCATACTGGTCGTGGGCATCGGTCGCGGACGAAACACCCATCCCAGCCCTAGAGGCGTCGGAGCCGCTTGCCGGCTACCCTTCCACTCCGTTCACCAGCACGGGCATCTCGCTTTTGGATGGCGTCAACACGTTCCTGCTGCAGAACAAGCTCACCTCGACCAGCCTCAACATCAAGACCTGGGAAGTGCCCAACCCCTGATCCGGGGCTTGGTCCTCTAAAAACGTCAGCGGGTCCTGACCGTCGTCTCCGGCGGTCAGGACCCCCGGGCATTATGGCCTCAGAGCCGCGCGGAACGCCACCGCCAGGCCGCCGATGACGGCCCACCGGGCACCGATGGCATCGAGATCCGCAGCGGCCTGCCTGAGGACCACGTCGACGGGTTGCATTGCGCCCTACCGGCGTGCCGGCAACTGTAGGCGATAGCCCGCTTCGCCGCTCGGCCTGCGCAGCCACGCCTGCACCTTAGCCTCGATCTCCTCATCCGAGGCCCACGGGTTCTCGCGCCGCATGCGCTGCCGGTACATCCGGACCCCGGCGTCGCACATGTCGAAGACCACCCGGAACTTCTCAACATCAGCAGCGGCCATGAAGCTCATTCTAGGCGGCGTCAAGCCATCCGGCCTGCTTGGGCGCGCTGTTCGGCAGCCTAACGCCACAGCCAACCTGTCGCGTTGAAAGGGTGGCAACCTGGCGGTTCGCCCTCCCTCACCTCGCGCGGCCCAGCACCTTTGTCAGGGTCCTGAGCGCCTCGACGACCGTCGCCCTGTCCTCGCCGAGGCCCTCCAGGAGCCGTGCCTCGACGGCGAGCTGGCGGGGGAACAGGTCGTCGGCCGCGGCCGCGCCGGCCTCCGTCGCGGTGATGCGGACTGCGCGGCGGTCCGCCGGGTTCGGCTCCCGGCGGATGAAGCCGCGGCGCTCCAGCTTTACGAGCGACTTGCTGACAGCTGCGGGGGAGACGCCGAGCAGCTGCGCCAGCCGGCGGGCGATCATCGGCTCCTCCGCGTACCGCAGGTGGATCAGCACGTCGAGCTCCGGGGCGCTTAGCGGGGCCGTCTCGTACAGCGGCTCCAGGGCCGCGTTCAGGAGGGCGAAGGCCTGCCGGACCGGGGCGATCACCTCCGTCGGCGAGGTGTCGAGATCGGGCCGTGCGGCGGCCCACTGCTTCCCGAGCGGGCTTTCCGCGCCGAAGGAAGAGAGCGAGGTCACATCGACTCCCAATTGGTTAACCAGTAGACTATCGATTGCTAACCAATCAACTACTGGTGTTTCTTTCATCTGGAAAGCTTACGCCACCCCGCCCCCGAGGAGGTGCCCCCAGTGCACGCCACCAGCTCCACCACCCTCCCCGGCCAGGGCCAGCGCGCCCCGGGCCAGCGCGCCCCGGCCCGGCGCAGCGCCGCCCTCATCGCTATTCTCGGCACCCTGACCGCTGTCGCACCGCTGGCTTGTGACATGTACGTGCCCGGCTTTCCGGAGCTCGGCAGATCGTTGCACGCCAGCAGCACTGCCGTCGAGCTCTCCATGACGGCCTTCCTCGCCGGGCTCGTCGTCGGCCAGCCGCTGATTGGACCCCTCAGCGATGCCCTCGGGCGTCGCCGCCTGTTGATCCCGGGCACCGCGCTGTTCGCCCTGCTTTCTTTCGCGTGCGCGTTCGCGCCGGGCGCGCCGGAGCTCATCGCCGCCCGCTTCCTGGAGGGCGTCGCGGGCGCCGCCGGGATAGTGCTGGCCCGGGCGGTGATCACCGACCGCTTTCATGGACCGGAACTGCCGCGGTACTTCTCGCTGCTTTCCATCGTGTTCGGCGTGGCGCCGGTCGCCGCGCCGGTGATGGGCGGGGTGATACTTTCGCTCTCCAGCTGGCGTGCGATCTTCGTCGTGCTCGGTGTCATCGGGGCGCTGCTCGCGGCCTCCGTCCTGCCGTGCGTCCCGGAGTCGCTGCCGCCTGAGCGGCGCAACCGGGACGGCATGGCCAGCACCTTCCGCGCGATGGGCGGCCTGCTGCGCCGCCGCGAGTTCACCGGCACCACGCTGACCCTCGGCTTCATCGGCGCGGCGCTCTTCGCCTACATCTCCGGTTCCAGCTTCGTCTTCGAGGACGTCTACCGGACCTCGACCACCGAGTACAGCCTGATCTATGCCAGCAACGGGGTCTCCATGCTGCTGGCCGCGGCGCTCTTCGGGCGGCTCTCCCGCCGCCTCCGGCTCGGCAACCTCCTCGGCGCCGGTGTGGCGCTGGCCGCGCTGGGCACGGTGGCGCTGGCGGCGCTGACGGTGACCACGGGCGGGAGCGTGGCAGTCACCTGGGCCTGCCTCTTCGTCGCGCTCTTCGGCGTGGGCACGGTTATCCCCGCGGCCATGACCCTGGGCCAGGAGCAAGGCCGTGCGGCGTCGGGCGCGGCCTCCGGACTGCTCGGCTCGATCGAGTTCCTCATGGGCGCCATCGCCTCGCCGCTGGTTGGCGCGTTCGGCACCGGCAGCGCGGCGCCGATGGCGGTCGTGATGCTGGTCGCGGTGGCCTGCGCCACCGCCGCCCTGCTGCTCCTGGCCCGGCCCTGGCAGCAGACCCCGGATCACTCGCAGGAGTCACGCTAGCCTGCCCGTTTCAGTCGGGTGGTACATCCATTCTCTGGAGATCCGGATATACCACAGGCTGCGCCCCCGCCGAAGATGCTCTCCTCGCAGGCAGCGCGAATGAGGACACTTCGAGTGCGGCCTTGCGCAGGTAGGGCGGGCTATCCGGGGCAGCAGTTCACGCCGTCGTAGGGTGTTCAGGCTGGCCGGCGGGCGCGGAGGCGGCGAAGCACGCGGGCGTCCTGGAAGCCGACGGCCCTGGCGGCTGCCTCGACGGTGGTGCCATGGCCGATGAGGTGCTCGGCGCGCTCCAGCCGCAGGAGCTGCTGGTAGCGCAGCGGCGTCAGGCCGGTCGCTGCGGCGAACTTGCGGGTGAGGGTGCGCTGGCTGACACCGCACTTGCTGGCGATCTCGGTGAGCGGCAGCGGGCCGGCGAATCGTGCCTCGATGTGGTCCTGGGCGCGGTGCGCGGTGTCGCTGAGGTGGCTGCGGTGCCGGAGCATCGCGCTGGCCTGCTGCTCGTCCCCGTTGCGGCGGGCGTAGACGACCATCTCGCGGGCGGCCCGCGCGGCTACAGCCGGGCCGTCCCGGACGGCGATCAGGTGCAGGGCCAGGTCGATGCCGCTGGCGATCCCGGCGGAGGTGGCGATCCTGCCGTCGATGACGTACAGCACGTCGCGGATAACGGTCGCTTGCGGGTAGCGCCTGGCAAGCTCGTCCTGGATGTCGTGGTGCGTGGTGCAGCGGCGGCCGTCCAGGAGGCCCGCGCGGCCGAGGGCGTCGGCGCCGGCGCAGACGCTGGCGACGGTGCCGCCGTTGGCGTGGTGGCTGGCGAGGGCGCTGAGCGTGGCGTCGGCCAGCGGGCCGGTGCCGGCCATGACGGGGGCGGCCCGCCAGCCGGGGACGATAATGAGGTCGTCCTTGGTGAGTTCGGGCCAGCCCGTGACCGCCCTAATGGTGACGCCCTGGGCAGTGGGGACATCCTCCTGCTCTCCGACGTAGCTGAGCTGGTAGCTGCAGCCGAGACTGGCGGCGGTGTCGAACGCCTGCGCCGGCCCGGCCAGGTCCAGCAGGTGCAGCCCGGGGATGAGCAGGAAGACGACATTAGTCACGATCTGGTCAGCCTAACTGGCCTGCTCGCGCTAGCTCGCGCGGCGGTCGGGCCGGACCGCGGGCGCGGCGGCCTCGCCGGTCGCTTCCGCGATCGTGGCGATGGTCGCGAACCGTCCGGCAAGCGCGTACTCGGTGCGCTCGATGACCGCGCTGGTCGGCAGCGTGCGCGGGTCCGCGAGCAACTGCTCGGCTGTCTGGCGTCCCGGGGCGTCGCGATGGGCGATCGGGCTGGTGGCGGTCGCCTCGGTCACGAACGTGACCTCGTAGCCAAGGTCGCAGGCCAGCCGGGCGGTGGTCTCGCAGCACTGCTCGGTCCGGATGCCGCAGATCGTCAGTTCGCTGATGCCCTGCTGGGTGAGTATCTGCTGGAGGTTCGTCGTGGTAAACGCGTTGTGCGAGGTCTTGGTGAGCTGCGGCTCGCCGGGCCTGGGCGCCAGTGGCGCCATGTAGCGGACGTGCCCGCTCGCCGGGTCGAACGCGGTACCCGAGCCCGGCTCGGAGTGCAGCACCCACACGACGAGGTCAGCGCTAGCCCGCGCGCCATCGACGAGGCGGGCGACGTCGCTGGCGATGCCGGGGTTGGAGATGGCCGGCCACAGCGGCTGCTGCCGGAATGATTCCTGAACATCGATGACGATGAGCGCACGTGTCATGCCGTCAAGCATCACCGCTGCCCGCCGCGCGCGTAAGGCCAGATCGGGTCCGGATGCGGACCGATCCGGTCACACTGGAGCCAGCTGCAACCATCACACTCGGCCGCGTCGTTCCCGCAGCCCGCCAGCCTCGGGAGCCAATCCGACGGCGCGCAGATCACCCAGTCCCGGATGCCCGGAACCGGCACCGGAGCAGACGGCGCGGGCGCACGTAACGGTGCCATCCGCCGCCGCGATATCACGCCGCTCGAACATTCTCCATTCCGGATTCGCGGCTGTTTCGCACCGGAAGCACGGCGAGCGGACCCGCATGCGCGGCCTGATGGGATATCGCCGTGGGGGTCGGCTTTCGACTCGGGAATGCGACGGCGTGCGCCCGAGGCGTAGGGTTCCGTTGTTCCTGCACGGCGAACGAAATGAGGCGTTGGTGTCGGAAGGTGGCTGGGAGGGCCGCGTCCGCAGTGTCGTAGCCGCTATTACGGACGGCAGTACGGCAAGCCCTGGACAGCTGTGCGGTCTGTCGGAGGATGTGATCAGGCTGATCGAGTCCGATCAGCCAGCACGTCTGGCCGAGGCGTATCGACTCTTTCTGCAGTTGATCGGGAGTGGCGCTGGATTCTTCTTGCGGGGTAGTGATGTGTACTACCCGAAGATGCTGGGTCTGAAGGAGGCGGCGTGCGACTTGCTGTCCGAGAACGAGTCTCCTTTTGCGTTCGAGGACTCGGATCGGGTCTTCCTGATGCATCAGGGCTACTGTTTCGACTTCTTGCGAGGCTCCGGTCCCGATCCGGAAGTGTGGTCGTACAGTGAAGGCAGTAGCGTCGGCACCGTTCCTGAACGGACCTTCGTGCGGTTCACCGACTGGCTGCGGGTGAATGCTGAGCGAGCGGTCCCTGTCTGGGCACGACATTCTGCCGAGATCCGGCAGGGAACGATAGTTGTGCGAAAGAACCTGGATGGTTCCATCACGGAACATCACCAGGCGCGTAACGACTGGTAATAATGGCGCGTCGCAGTTGGAACAGGAAGGCGCCGGCCGGGATCCGGCTCCAGCCTACAGATGGCTTGCGTCGCGAATAGGACCACGCAGCTTTGCGGACTGAAGGCGCCCAGCCTATGCGGCTAGCGTGTGTTTAGAGGAATCAGCCGCCGAGGAAGTAGTCAAGGACCGGGCCAAGTGCGGGACCGTGACGTCGAAATCGCGCATGCGGCATTGTATGGCGGAAGGCCATAGTCCAAGATGGCCGTTGGCGCCAATGTCAACGAACATTGCTGGGCGTGGGTCGCTGACCGGATGCACGGCAGCCTGGGCGGAATGTGCTAAGCAGGCCGCACGCGACCAGGGGGCCCAGGCTGGCGGAAGGCACTCAGCAGGTTCGTGAACGCCTCTGCTGCCGCTCGGTCTGACCGGTCCCAGGCCAGGGCGGGCTTCTCTATCCCGTCGATGACCGGGACAAACCGACGGTCGGCTCGCCCGTGCAACCCGGCGATCGCGCTGGCCCCCTCGCGGGGCAACCCGAGGCCGAGGCCGCCTGCCAGGCGGGGTCGGCGGCGTCCTGCACGTCCAGGGCCAAAGCCGCAGCGGCCGTCCGTCCGTCACCTGGCTCGTGGCGGGCTCGTCACGGTTGCGCGAGGCGTTGGGCAAGCTCGGCGGCGAAGGCGAGGACCTGCCCGTACGGCCGGTGGTAGAGCTGGATTTCGCGGATGAGGCCACTCTCACTGTAGGAGAGGATGGTCGCGCCGCTCACCGGGTTGCCCTGGAATCGCCCCTCCCACTCCACGTAGGTCCTGGTCGCGTCCCGTGCCTCATGAACGAAGGCGAAGCTGTCGTACATGGTCCGGGTAGCGTTGAAGAAGTGCCGCACCGCCGCCGGGCCCACGACGGGTTCTTCGGCCGCGGACAGGCTCAGGGCCACGTCTGGGGTGCAGGCTGCCGAGAAGCCTTCCAGGGTCGGGCGGGAGATGATTGCGCCACTGGCCCCCGGGGGTGTCAGCCACCATCGGCTCCTTTCGTCTGGAGTTGCGGGCACACCGGTGCGCGGCCTCTACTCGTGGTCGCCCTGTCCAGGTAGCCGTGGACGAACAGGACGGACTGGCGGCCCTGGCCCGTCGGGCGGAAGGTGACGTCCGTGCCGGGGACATGGTCAGGAACGTGTCGGCCAGCACACGGCGTCGTGGTCACCGAAGATCAAGGTCGCCGAGTTCGCGACCCAGCGCAGGTCCTCGTTGTCGCCCGCGGGCAGGTCCCGCGTCAGCCCCTCTCTACGTGCCCGGAGGTCTCGTACTGGAGCTGGGACATCGTCAGGTCCCTTCGCAGTTGGGAGAGCGCGTAGGCATGATTAGTTACCCGGCGGCGGAAAGGCGGAGATCCAGCCCGCCGAGCGGGCCGCCCATCTGCTGGAGGCGCGAACCGGTGGCCAGGTCGCCGAGGTCGATGACAGCGAAGTTGTTCGCTTCGAGCACCGAGCGAAGGTCGGCCTTGGCTGCGGTGTCGTCCCCGCTGACGAACAGGGCGTGCTGCTCGCCGTCGGGCACGGGCGACAGCAGCCGCGTGAACGGGATGTGGTTGAAGGCCTTAATCACGCTGGCGCCAGGGGCCAGCGAGGCGACGACTTCGCTGGATGTGCGGTCGCCGAAGTCGAACAGCTCGACCGTCGGCGGGTCGTAAACCTTGATCGCGTTCGTTGCGTCGACGAGAGTGTTGCCTGACCAGGGCGGCAGCGCCGCGAGAGTGCTCTCGACCGCCCTCCACGGGGTGGCCAGCACGACGAGCGGCGCCTGAGCAGCCTGCGCGCTTGTTCCCGCTTCGGCGCCGGCGCCGAGTTGCGCGATCACCTCGCCGAGGCTGTCAGGACCGCGGCTGTTGCTGATTACCACGTTGCCGCCCGCGGCGAGGAAGAACCGGGCGACGGCCTTGCCGACGGTGCCTGCTCCAAGTATTCCGGCGGTTGGTGTCATGTCGATTTCCTCTCGATGTGCTGCGCGAGGTCATGGTGGTGCTGCGCGAGGTCATGCTTGCTGGCGAACGTTCCCGCAGCGGCATAGACGTCAATCATCGGCATGACTCACATGATTGCGCGCCGTCGGCTGGCCGGGCATCACGTGGTGCTCGTAGTCCGCCGGGCCCGGCCACCAGGTCACCGCCGTGGCGGGCGGCCGCCGGGGCCGGCCGGGTCTCGCCGGCAGCGGCGGAGCACGGCTGCCTGCCGACTTGCGCCGCTGCCCGGCCGTCGGATATGTTTCGATGTCACAATTGTCTATATTGTCAATCAATAATATTGGTTACTGGCATACCGGAGGTACCTGGTGCGAGCGCGCGGCAAGACCGCACAGGAAACGGAGTTTCCAGTACCTCGTCGTTTGAGCGTCCGAATGGTCACCGGCGGCCTCATAGGAAACGTGATCGAGTGGTACGACTGGTTCTGCTACGGTCTGCTCGCCAGCGTGTTCGCCGGCCAGATCTTCCCCGCCAAGCACCCGATCGACTCCATCCTTGCCGTGTTCGCCGCTTACGCCGTCGGTTTCTTCGTACGGCCCGTCGCGTCCCTGATCCTGTCCCCGTTCGGCGATCGCCACGGCCGCCGAGGCCTCATGGCCCTGAGCGTGGGCCTGATGGGGCTGGCGGCGCTCGTCCTCGCGGTGACCCCTACGTACGCCGCGGTTGGCATCCTCTCACCGATCATCCTGCTCGTCGCCCGCCTGCTGCAGGGTCTCTCCGCAGCCGGCGAGTACCAGAGCTCCATCAGCTACATCCTGGAGAACGCGCCTCAGCACCGACGGGGGCTCGTCAGCGGCCTGTTCAACACGTCGTCCGGTATATCCATCCTCGCCGCCACCGTCTCGGCGAACCTCGTCACCGGCCTCATTCCTCAGCCGGCCCTCGCCGAGTGGGGCTGGAGGCTGCCGTTCTTGTTCGGAGCGCTTCTCTCGCTCTTCGGGCTCTACCTGCGCATGGGGATCCCCGAGTCGGAGACCTTCGTCGAGATCAAGGAGCACGGGCACATCGTCAGGACCCCCCTCGGCACATCGCTGCGGCGCTACCCGAAGCAGCTCCTGCAGATCGCCGCCATCCAGTTCGTCGGCGTCCCCTACTACCTCTGGTCGACGTTCATCCCGACGTACGCGCATCTCGTCAGCCACATCTCGCTGAGTCTCGCCCTCACCGGGAACACGATCGGGCTGGTCGTCTACCTCTTCGCCCTCCCGACCGTCGGAGGCCTCGCAGACCGCTACGGACGCAAGCCCTTCCTGCTCGCCGGCGCGATCGGGCTCATCCTGCTCGTATACCCCTGCGTGCTCCTCCTGCACAGCCCCTCGTTCCCCGCCTTTCTTGCCGCCAGCCTCATCGGCTGGCTCCTCCTCTCGATGATCGAGGCGCTCGCGCCCGCCGTCGCCGTCGAGCTCCTGCCGCCGGGGACCCGGGTCTCGGGAATCGGCGTGCCTTACCAGATCTCCACCGCGGTACTGGCCGGCACGGCGCCCCTCATCGCCTCGTGGCTGATCTCGATCGGCCACCCGACCTACATCGCGTTCTATGTCATGGCCATCATGGCAATCGGGGGCCTCATCTACCTCACGATCCCCGAGACGAAGAACCTCATGGTCACGGCCGCCGACGCGTCTCCCCAGTCGTTGCACCCGGCGGCCGCCCCGAGCACCGACCCGGTCTGACTCCCGATCCGCCGACGCACAGAACCCCGGACCGCGACATCCAGAACATGAGGAGCAGCAGCACAGCCATGCCCGCCACACACCCCCGGGTCCGGATCGGCATCGACGTGGGAGGGACGTTCACGGACTTCGTAGCGGTCACCGACGGCGACTCGCGACTGTTCCACCTCAAGGAGCCGAGCACGCCCGACGATCCCTCGGCCGCGGTCATCTCCGGCCTCGGCCGGGTGATCAATGGTCTCGGGGTGGCGGCGGGCGACATCGCTTCCATCGCTCACGGAACGACTATCGGACTCAACGCGATCATCCAGCGCGCGGGCGCCGACATCGCGCTCGTTATCAGCCGGGGTCACCGGGACGTGCTCGAGCTGACTCGGCGGCTCCCGAAAGAGTTTGACCTACGGCAGCCGAGAATCCGGCCTCTCGTGCCACGCAACCGCGTTATCGAGATCGACGCGCGCCTCAACGCGCGCGGAGAGATCATCGACGATCCGAACGATGCGGAAATCGAGCGCGTCGCACAACGCCTGCGTGCCAGCGGAGTGGCTGCGGCGGCGATCACGGTGCTTCACAGCTATCTCGATCCCGCGTTCGAACAGGACGTCGCCCGGCGTCTGGCCGCCGTGCTGCCAGGGATCCCCGTCTCGGCGTCATCGTCGATCTGGCCCGAGATCCGCGAGTACAACCGGACGTCAGTCGTCGCTCTCAACGCGTACATCACGCCGTTGATCGAGAGCTACCTAGACGGGCTCAAGCGCCGTCTCGGCACTCTCGGTGTCACCGCTCCGCTCTATATCACTGCGAGCAACGGAGGCTCGCTCGGCCTCGAGTCGGCGCGAGAGCGACCCATCGACACGATCCTCTCGGGTCCGGCAGCGGGAGTCACGGCAAGCCTGCTTCTCGCGGAGGAGACCGGGCTCGACAGCATCATCTCCTTCGACATGGGCGGGACCAGCAGCGACATCGGCGTCGCCGTCGCCGGCGAGGCGGAGTTCGCGAACCGGACGGAGGTCGGCGGCCTGCCCCTTATCCTGCCCGTCGTCGACGTCAACGCGATCGGCGCAGGCGGCGGCTCGATCGCCTGGATGGACGAGCAGGACGCCCTTAGGGTCGGGCCGGAGAGCGCCGGTGCCGTGCCGGGTCCCGCCGCTTACGGGTTCGGCGGAACCCGCCCGACGGTCACTGACGCGTACCTAGTCACCGGCATCATCGACCCTGACCGCTTCCTCGGCGGCGAGAAGAGGCTCGATCTCGAAGCGGCGCGCAACGCCATGGAACCCATCGCCGCGGGCCTCGGTCATCGCGGCGACGACGCGCCGACTCGCGCCGCAGCCGACATCCTCAGCGTGGCAACGGTCGGCATGGCCGCCGAACTCCAGAAGGTGCTCGCACGCAGAGGCTTCGAAGCGAGCGAGTTCACGCTCGTCGCGTTCGGAGGTGCCGGTCCGACCCACGCAGCCCTCCTGGCCGAAGAAATCGGGATATCCTCCGTCGTCGTCCCGCTCTCAGCAGGCACTTTCTGCGCCCTTGGCGCCGTCGGCGCGCACCTGCGGAGAGACTACCTGCGCGGGATCGGACGCCCGCTCGACGCGGACGCCGCAAAGATCGCGAACGACCATCTTCGGGAACTCCTTGAGTCGGGACGGGCGTGGGCAGCCGCGCAGGGCGAGTCGGTCGAATCGGTTGAAGTCCGCTGTTCACTGGAGATGCGCTACTACGGCCAGGCGTTTGAGCTTGACGTCGACGTCGATGAAAGCAGTCTCCCGCTCGATGTCGAGTGGATCGCGGAGGCATTCGGAGCGAGGCACGAGGAGGAGTTCGGCCACCGTGATCACTCCGCCGACGTCATCGTGATCGCGGTGAAGGCGACTGCCACGGGACGGGTCCGGCCGGTGCCGACCGGAGCACTTCCGCCCTCGACGCCGGACCCGGCGGGTCGTGCCGAACGGAACGTCTACGTGGGTGGACACTGGGCCCCTGCCCTCCTGCTCCAAAAGGACGACCTCGTCGACTCGCTGCAAGTGCCGGGACCGGCTGTCATCGACCTCGGGCACACGACTGTCCTCGTGCCGCCCAGGTGGACGGTGACCGCGACCCGTGGGAACAGCGTGCGACTGACTCGGTCGTGAGCGCCTCGCCGCCACCCGTCAAGAAGGGGGAAGACCACATGCTGATCTCGGAGAACACTGCGCAGCCCGTCGGGAGCGATCTCAACCCTGTCGTCTTCTCGGCCATCTCCGCCAAACTGCAGGCGATCGCAGTTGAGATGGGCTTCACGCTCAAGCGCACAAGCCGGTCGCTCTATGTGAAGGACGGTGAGGACTTCTGTGCGGCGGTCGTCGGCCTCGACGGTCTCATACTCGCCGCGCCAGAACACGGTCGGCTCGACGCTGCTCACCCTCGTCAACAGCTCCGCGGCGATCGGAGCCGTCGGCACCCTGGCACCCGGCGACGTGCTGATCACCAACGACGCGTTCACCTCGGGTGCCCTGTCGACGCACCTTGCGGACATCCACGTGATCGAGCCCTACTACTACGGCGACGAACTCGTCGGCTACGGATGGGCATTCATCCACTCCTCCGATGTGGGCGGGCGTGTGCCGAGCAGCATCTCCCCGCTGAACACCAGCGTCTATCAGGAGGGCCTCCAGATACCCCCGGTGAAGCTCGTGAAGGCGGGCGTCATCGATACGGAGATCGAGGCCTTCATCCGGGTGAACTCGCGGACGCCGGATGCCAACTCGGCGGACATCCGCGCGATGCTCGCCGCGCTTCGACACGGCAAGAACGCGGTCGGCGGTCTCATTGACAAATATGGGATCGACGCCTTCCTGACGACTCAGCGGCGCATTCTCGCCCGCTCGGACGAGCGGTCCCGCCAGATCGCGAGAAGCCTGCCCGCCGGTTCCTACAGTTTCAGCGATTTCCTCGACGACGACGGCATCTCGCCCTATCCGGTGCGCTTCAAGGTGACGCTGACGGTGGGCGAGTCCGGCGAGCTCGGGGTGGACTTCACCGGGACAGATCCGCAGGTCGACTCAGCATTCAACATCGTGAGCGCCGGGCGCCCGAATCCGATGACGACCGGCCGCGTGCGCTCGGCGTTCTCGACCCTCGACGAGCACTTCCCCACCGACGGCGGCCAGGTCCGGGCGCTTCGCGTGACTGCGCCGCCGGGAAGCGTCGTGGATGCGCTGAGACCGGCCGCGATCGGAGCACGCCATGTGTCGGGGGTGCGCCTCAGCGACGTCGTGGGAGGGGCGACGCTCCAGATGGCTCCGGAGGTGATGCCGGCCGCGGGCAGCGGCGTCGTCATACCCGTCGTGATCGCCGAACGACGTGCAAATGGTCGGGGCTCGCAGGTCGCCACGACGCTCTTCGGCGGCTTCGGGGCGGCTTTCGGGCTCGACGGTCACGACGGGAAGGACAACAGCTACAGCGTCGTGGCGTCGAATTCGATGGAGTCCACGGAGGCGGAGCTCAACATCCACGTCCTGTCGTACCGGCTCCGGCCGGACTCGGGCGGCCCGGGGCGCTGGCGCGGGGGCGTCGGACGAGAGCTCGTCTTCCGCATCGACGCCGATGGAACCCAAGTGCTCGCGCGTGGCCTGGACCGATTTGTCTTCCGCCCGTGGGGAGCGTTCGGCGGGAAGCCCGGGCAGCCGACAGAGGTCATCCTCAACGAGGGCCGTCCCACCGAATGCAGGTACCGCAAGTTCGATTTCCTGCAGCTTTCGCGGGGCGACACCATGACGTTCCGTACCCCGGGGGGCGGCGGATACGGGCCGGCGTACGAGCGCGACGTCGAAGCCGTCCTGCAGGACGTGCGGTCCGGTCTCGTCTCTCCGGCGCGAGCGCGGAAGGACTACGGGGTCGCCGTGCGGGGCGATCTCAACACCGAAGACATCGGGATCGACCGCGCCGAGACGGAGCGCCTTCGTCGCGACATGGCCGCGGCCGACGCCGGCGGAACTGAGACGTTCTCCTACGGCCCCGAGCGGACCGCCTGGGAGAGCGTCTTCACTCCCGGCTGGTACGACGAGCTCAACGAGACGCTCTTCGCCCTGCCCAGCGGGGTTCGATCGTCCCGGCGATCCGCACTGTTCGCCGCCGCGATGGCGGCCCTGCCCGCCGACTTCCCGGTAGCTCTGGCCGACCCCGGCCAGATCGCGCACGCAGCGGCGGCCGCGGCGCGGCTGCTCGAAGACTTGAAAACGGAAGCTCGTGAGCGTGGCTACGCCTGACCTCAGCAAGCAGACTCCGAGCGTGACGTCGGCTGCCAACGTTCCGCCCTCGCTTCGGCCCACGATCGCCATCGTAGGAGCGGGTCCCCGGGGAACATCGCTGCTTGAGCGCATCAGCGCGCATCTGCGCGCGAGTCCTCCTTCGGTGCCACCCGTCATCCACGTCGTGGAACCGTGGCGGCCGGGCGCGGGCAAGATCTGGCGATCCGATCAGTCCCACGAGCTCCTCATGAACAGCACGGCCGGACAGTCCACGAACTTCCTCGACGCCACGTTCGGGGAGGAACTCCCGATCGTATTCGGTCCGACCCTTTACGAGTGGTGCGCCCTCGCCAGAGCTGAGCTGCGCAACGAACCGGGATCCAGTGACGAGGACGCGATCGAGCCCCGGATCGTGGGCACGTTCCGCGAGCACCCGCCGCGGATCGATGACTACGACGAGGCCATCCGGCGCGAGATACGGACGATCGGGATCAACGACTACCCCAGCCGGGCCCTCTACGGGCACTACCTGGAATGGTGCTTCTGCCGTGCAGCCGCATCGTTGCCGGCGGACGTGATCCTGCGGGTCCATCGCGAGCGGGCCCGCGACTGCGTGCCAAGGGGCGACGGATCCCAGGAGCTCGTGCTCGAGTCGGGAACATCGCTTGTCGCCGACGCTGTGGCGTTCGCGCTCGGCTGGCTCGAGGGTTCCGATTCGGAGGCCGACGCCGAGCTCCGGCGGCGGCACGACGGCACGGTGTGGGTCCGCCCCCAGAGTCCGATCGACCAGCCGCTCGACGAGATACCTGACAGCAGCCAGGTGATCGTGCGCGGCTTCGGCATGGGCTTTTTCGACGCGATGATCCTGCTCAGCGTCGGGCGCGGCGGCCGGTTCGTTCCGTCCGACGAACCCTCCGAAGGTCGCCGCCTCCGCTACATCCCCTCGGGAGCCGAGCCGCTGCTGTACGTAGGCTCACGGCGAGGAGTACCTTTCCGGGCCAAGTCGCGCATAGCGGACTCCGCACCAGTGGACGAACACAGGTTCCTAAGACGGCTATCGCCCGCGGAACGGCCCGCCCATGGATGGAGCCTCGCCGCGGATCTGCTGCCGCTCGTGTACAAAGACGCGATCTGGGCCTACTACTCGACCCTCGCCGGCACTCGGCCGGAAGCATTCTCGGCGCCGGTGGGCGAGCTTCTCGCGGGAATAGCGGCATTCTCCCCCGAGGCCGATGAGTTCGGCGTGCTGCTGGATCGGATCGTGGCAAACCCGCGCGATCGCCTCGACCTGCGCGCCCTCGAGCGACCCGGCCGCGCATTTCGCGACGTCCAGGATTACCGCGAATGGTTGCGCTCTTATATCGCCGAGGACATCGCGGAGGCGGAACTCGGACCGGCGAGCGCCCTCAAAGCGGCGACGCGGTCGATCGGGTCGGCACGCAAGGTCATGAGCGGCCTCGTGGAGTTCGGTGGACTGATCGCATCCGACTATCTGGGCGCCTATCCCCGATTCCTCTCCTTCGGCGCGATGCTCGCCGGCGGGCCGCCCGCATCTCGGCTGCGCGAATTCATGGCGCTCATGGACGCCGGCATCGTCCGACCGGTCGGCCCCGACATGTCGGTAACAGCGGGTTCCGGCGTCTTCGAGGCGCACTCACCACTGGTCCCGGGCTCGCGAGTGGTTGCGACCGCGCTGCTCGATGCGTGGATGCACAAGCCGACCGTCGTGGGCACGACAGATCGCCTGCTGGGCAATCTGACCGGCCGAGGTCTCGCTGTCCCCCATGCCGTCACGACTCGTGGTGGTTGCGAAGACGACACGGAGCGGATCGCCGTGCCGACCGGCGCGCTCGACGTCGATCCGCTGCACAGCCGCTTGAAAGATGCCGGTGGCACTCCGCACGACTCGTTGTTCGCGATCGGGATCCCCACGGAAGGCGCCCGCATCTTCACCTTCGTGAGTCCGATGCCCCGGACGGGATCAGACGTGCTGCTGGAGACGAACCGCGTGTCGAAGCGAATGCTGCAGAGCGCGCAGGAGATCTCAGCCGCCAGAAGACGCGCACCGGGAAGCTGAGCACTCTCCCGATGGAGCTTAAGGTGGCTACCCAAAACTTACGGCGGCCAGCAGCCGCCGGGCCAGCACGACCGCGCCGGCGACTGGCTCTTCGTCCAGGATCCGTACTGTGAGCCCCGGGTGCTGCCGGGCGAGGCAAGTCCGGAAGGCCCGCGCCAGCTGGGGCTGGCACACGATGACGCTGCCCGCGGCGACGACGGTGCCGCCGACAGCGCCTCGCGCGACGAGCCTGCTCACCAGCGTGGCGAGGTGCCCGGCCGCGCCATCGATGACAGCGGCGGCCAGCGCGGACCCGCCGTCCGCAGCGGCGAAGACCGCGGGGGAGCGGGGCGCCCAGTTCTCTGGCGTGGGCTCGTCGTTCACCGCCCGCGCCAGGCGCTCGGCGGACGCCACGCCGAAGGCCTGTTGCAGCGCGTCGAGGAGCCCGTCATCGGGGCGACCCTCGTCATGCGCGGCCAGCGCCGCCCGGGTGGCCTCGCGGACGATGGCCGCGGCGCCGCCCTCGTCGCCGAGCACCCAGCCCCAGCCGCCGGCACTCAGGGTGTTACCGTCGGCGTCGGCGGCGATCCCCACCGACCCGGTGCCGGCCACGATCCCGATGCCCTGGTCGAGACCGGCCGCGGGGATCAGGAGCGCGCCGTCGTTGACGATGGCGGCGCGGATCCCGAGCGATCCGAGCGCCCGCTCCAGATCCGCGACGACAGCGGGGGAGTTGCACCCTTGCGCGCCGACGCCCAGCGCCGCCACCCTGGCCTCGCGGGGCAGGCACTCAGCCAGCCGTTCCGTCAGCCAGGCCGCCGCCGCGTCCGCCGGGACAGCTTCCCATGCCGCGGCACTGAACCGGGCGTCGGTGACGCGTTCACCCGCCAGCGTCTCCGCCCGGATGGCCAGCTTGGTGCCGCCCACGTCAATGCCGGCGACCACGTTCTGTCCCGGCGCTTCCCTCGGCCACTCTCATGCCGGCGAGGTTCCCGCGGGGACCTTGGTGTCGGGATTGTGGAAGACGAACTCTTCGATCTCGACCGATCGCTCCTCGGCGACCGCGGCGACGAGGATCTGCATGGTCAGCGCCTCGAGGATGACCCGCTGCGCCAGTGGGCGGGCGGGCAGGCGGACAACGTTCAGGTTCGGGCCGGACGCGGCATCCTGGCTGGTGACCAGGATCACCTGATGGCCGGCCGCTGCCAGGGTCGCCGCCACCTTGGCCTCTCGGGCGTCGCCGAACAGGACGTGGACACCTCCGCCCGCCGACTCCATAGAGCCGTGCAGGTACTGCCGGGTTCCCATGCCGGTGGCCGGTATCCGCGCGGCTTCGCGGAAGAGCAGGGCCGCCGCCTCCGCCGAGCCGACCGACGGACCGCTGCCAACGAAATCCGCCGACTGTGCGCGCGTGAACACGGTGGCCAGGTCCCGCACCGGCCCGGTGAGGAGACGTTCGGTCTCCTGCAGCGCCTCGGGCAGCTCGCGCCAGCCCGGGTCGATGCGGCCGCCGTCCCACGCGTCGGCGAGGATGCCGAGCGCGGCGACGGTCGCGGTGTAGCCGACCGTCGACGCGTAGCTGTCGGGGATGTTGCCGATGCCGATTATGATCCGTGCCGCTGCCGCGATCGGCGACGGCGTCCTGTTGACGACCGCGTAACGCCGGTCCGGTGCGACGGACTCAAGCACGGCGAGGGTCTCGGTGCTCCGACCGCCCTGCGAAACCCCGACGAGCGGGTGCTCACTGCGGGGAAAGGGCAGCGGGTAATCCCCGGCGCCTAGCCGCCACGCGTGGATGCCGCGGGTGCGCAGCGTCCACACTGGCGCGCAGGCGGCCGCGTGACTGGCGCCGATCCCGACGAATATCGGACCGGGCCCGGAGAGATAGCCGGCGGCCGCCAGCTCCGTCGTCGCGGCGGTTACGGTGTCGATGGCCTCGCCCAGCCTGCTGGCTTGGTCCGCGCGCGCCGCGGCGAACGATATGTTGCCGTCGGCTTCACCGGGCATCGCAGGCATCTCGGGCTCTGCGGTCATCGGGCGCTCCCCGGCGCGGCCAGGGTGGCCTCGATCGATGACCAGTCCGCCGCGAGTGGCGGTACCGCGGGTACGGTGCTCGCCACCTCGACCGGACGGCCGCTGTTCGCTGATTCCTCGATGGCGAGCATGACGTCGAGCACGTGGTAGGCGAGCTCGCCGCTCGCCCGCGGAGGCACGCCCGCCCGGATGGCCCGGGCCATCTCGAGGACGCCCACGCCCCGGTCGCGTTCCTCCCCGACGGGCGGCACGTCCGTCCAGCCCTCATCCGCCCCGGTGCGCAAGACGGCCGGCGGCCCGTTGAAGCCACTCACCGGGACTCGCAGCGCACCGCCGCTCCCGGTGATCTCGAACAGCTGCCGTCGGACGGCCGAGTCGAAGCTGTAGATCGACGTGCCGACCGCGCCGGAACGGAACGTGGTCAGCACGCTCAGGTGCGTGTCGACCTCGACAGGGAAGCGGGTGCCCGCGTCCGGGCCGGTGCCGATGACCCGCTCGGGGCTGGCCCGGTGCCCGGCCGCCCGTACCGCTGCGATCGAGCCGAGCAACTGGACCAGCGTGGTCACGTAGTACGGGCCGATGTCGAAGAGCGGCCCGGCGCCGCGGGCGAACAGGAACTGCGGCCGCGGGTGCCAGGACTCCGGGCCGGGCCCCTGCATAAGGGTCAGCACGGTGTGCGGCTCGCCGATGGCGCCGTCTGCCAGCAGCCGCTGTGCGGTCTGGATGCCAGCGCCCAGGATGGTGTCCGGCGCGTTCCCCACCGCCAGGCCCGCCGCCGCGGCGGCTTTGAGCACGTCCTGCGCCGACGAGCGGTCCAGCGTCAGTGGCTTCTCGCCCCACACGTGGCGACCGGATTGGAGCACCGCCAGGGCGACCTCGGTGTGCGCGGCCGGCGTCGTGAGGTTGAGGACCAGTTCGATGTCGCCGATCGCGAGCAGTTCCTCGGCCGTGCCGGCGAAACTGAGGTCATATTTGGCGGCCTGCGCCCTGGCCCGGCTGACGTCGAGGTCAGCGATGCCGCGGACTTCGATGTCGGGATAGCTCAGCAGGCTGGGCAGATACTGGTCGGAGACGTTTCCCGCGCCGATGATGCCCACCACCACCGGCCTGGTCGGCGCGGTCATGCGCGCACCAGCTTGCCGAAGTAGGCGGCGTTGCGCTCGAGCACTGGGAAGATGTCGCCCTCGTGGACTACCACCTCGAGTACGGGCATCGCCCCGAGGGCACGTCCTGCCGCGATGACCTCGTCCATCCGCCCGGCGATGTCCACGCCCTGTACGGGCGGGTCGTCCTCGTCCGGCGGCTCGTTCGTGACATGCAGGAACCGAATACGGTCGCCGAGCCGGGGGAGCAGTTCGAAGACGTCGGCGCCGCCGACGCTCGCCCAGTGCGTGTCGACTTCGAGCACCACGCCCTCGTCCAGCGTGTCCACCAGGATCTCGTAGGCGGCCACGCCGTCCACGTGCTGGCTGAACTCGAAGTCGTGGTTGTGGTAGCCGACGCTGATTCCAAGGTCGGCCGCGCGGCGCGCCGCGTCGTTGACCACGCCGGCGAACGCGGTGATGCCGTCGCGCTCGCTCAGGCCCTCGGGATCGGTCCACGGGACGATAAGCGTCTGCAGGCCCAGGTCGCGCGCGGCCGCGAGGTACGCCTCCCGCTCGTCCGTCACGATGTTGGCGTGCGCGGCCGTCGCCGTAAGGCCTGTTTCGCGCAGGGCCGCCTTGAACTCCGCGGCGTTCGCCAGGATCGTGTACGGCTCGACGTGGGTGATCCCCATCGCTGCCAGCCGGCCCAGCGTCCTGGTGAGATCGCCCGGTCCAATGTCGTCCCGGACGCTGTAGAGCTGCACGCCGAGCGGCGCTGTTCCGGGGTGTGGGCCTGCCTGAGTCACATGGTTGTTGACGTTCAAGGAAACCTCCTATAAACCACATGATACCAACTATGAACCAATATGACACCGTAATAAGCCCGCACAGATGCGGGCCTCGGGCTTAGTCCACTGGCACGGGTTCCCACGTTCGTGAGCGCATGGACGCGTAGCAGGCATCGAGCACGCGGTTGACGACAAGCCCGTCGGCGAACGTCTCCACGGGCGCCGTCTTGTCCGCGAAGCAGTCCACGAAGTGCCGCATCTCCTGGCTGAAGCCGTAGGCCCTGGCCTCTTCTGGAACCGGGAAGACCCAGCCCGTCTCGCTGTCGGCCTTTTCAACGAGGTAGCCGGCCGGATTCTCGATGAACCCCCAGACGGGGGTGGCCGAGGTGTCGGTCACCAGTCGCCCCGCGCTGCCGACGAACTCGTGCCGCAGCTGCATGCCGCCCTTTTCGATCCACGACGACTCGACGGTCGCGAGCTGTCCGCCGGCGAATTTCAGCAGCGCGATCGCGCTGTCCTCGCCGGTGGTCTTGTCGCTGTGGGCCATGGTGGCGCCCCAGGCGAAGACCTCGGTGATGCGGTTGTCCTTGCCGAAGAAGTGCCTCGCGGACTCGATCGTGTGGCAGCCCATGTCAAGCAGTGCGCCGCCGCCGGCGGTCTCCGCGTCCCAGAAGTGCGGCGCGTGCGGCCCGGAGTGCGCTTCGCGGGCCCGCATGGTGAGCAGGTCGCCGATGGCCCCCGCGGTGACCATCTGGTGGGCCTTGGCGATGTTGGGGGAGAAGACCGAGCTTTCCGCGTAGCCGTGCCACACCCTGGCGTCCGCCACGATGCGCAGCATGGCCTCGGCCTCGGCCCCGGTGCGTGCCAGCGGCTTGGTGCACACGATGCCCTTGCCAGCGGCCGCCGCGATGCAGGTGGCCGCCAGGTGCACCTCGTTGGGCAGCGCGATGACGACGAGATCGACCGCCGGGTCCGCGCACAGCGCGGCCATGTCGTCGTACTGGCGCGGAATGCCGCCCCAGCGCTCCGCGAACGCCCGAGAGCGTGCCGGGTCACGAGAGTAGTTGGCGGTGACCTCGGCGTTCCTGACGTCCTGCAGCGCTTCCGCGTACGTGTTCGCGATGAACCCGGAGCCGATGAGGCCGACACCGATCATGACTATTCCTCCATATCACAAAACGTAGACCACAGTGAGACCACAGGGCACGACACGTCACTGGCTCAGTGCTCAGTGCTCAGTGAGCTCCTCGACCGCGCCTGCCTGACAGCGGTCGAGGAGTGGGAGTGCTCCGGCCCGGGGCTCAGCCTTTCCAGCCGCCGCCGGAGAGCTGCGAGCGCGAGAACGACGTGCGCAGGCGGTATCGCTCGCCGACGTACTTGATCGTCGACGTGAACAGCGGGCGCCCCGCTGTGTCGAAGGACACCTGCCGCATGACGAGCAGCGGCTTGTTCTCGGCGATCCGGAGATGCCCCGCCTCTGCCGCGTCCGCTTCCCTGGCCTCGATCGTGCTGTCGGAGTGCACTGGCTCGATCCCGGCCTCGGCGAGCACCGCGAAGAGGGAGTGCTTGGCGAAGTCGACCTTCGCGACCCCGGGCAGCACGGAGACCGCTATCTGGGTCAGGTCGAGGGCGATCGGCACCGTGTCGAGCAGCCGTACCCGGTCAAGGTGGAAGAGGTCGGTCCCCGGCACGATGGACAGCTCCTCGGCCTCGTCGAAACTCGCCGGGACCGCCTCGGCGCGCAGCACTTCGGACTGCGTTGTGAGGCCCATTCGCTCGGCCGTCTCGGTGAAGGACTCCAGCGTGTTGGGCCATTCCCGCTTCGCCGGGCTCTTCGCTACGTACCACCCGCGGCCGTGTGAGGCGTTCAGCGCGCCCGCGTCGACCAGCTGGTTGAGCGCTTTGCGCAGCGTGACCCGGCTGATGCCGAGCTGCAGGCAGAGTTCGCGTTCCGGCGGCAGGCGCGCGCCCGCCCGCAACACACCCTCGTCTATCTGGTCGCGAATCAGCGTCGCGGCCTGGATCCACAGCGGTTCCGGATAATCCGGCCGGATTATCGGTGCCACTTCTCGTGCGTTATTCATGACGTCGAGCCCTTCGTGCTCCGTCAATTGTCTTCCCCCAGCAATCTGTCGAATGCCGCGCCGAGATCGTCATCGGTGTGACGGCGGCCGACGTCGGCATCGTGATAAGACATGATCTCGCGAGCCCCGGCGGCGAACGACACTCGCGGCGCGAATCCCGGCACGAGCCGGCGGAGTTTTGCGTTGTCGAAGAGCATCGAGTGCCGGAAATCGTGTTCCAGCACGTCAGCCCAGCCTGGCCATTCCCGGGCGATCGATTCGCTCGCCCGGTGTGCCAGGATCGGCCGCGCGACCCCTGCCGCGGCCGCCAATTCGAGATGAATCTGGTCCCAGGTGAGGATATCCCCGCTCACCACGTTGACACTCTCGCCAATCGCATGCCCGTTGCCGAGCAGTGGCACGAACGCGCGGGCGAAGTCATGGGAGTGCATGAGGGTCCACAGGGAGGTTCCGTCACCGTGGACGATCACCGGCTTGCCGGAGCGCATGCGCTCTATCGCGGTCCAGCCGGCCAGCACCGGCACGACGGTGTGATCGTAGACGTGGGCGGGCCGGGCGATCGTCAGCGGAAACCCCGTCGCGCGGTACTCGGCGGCCAGGAATTCCTCGCAGGCGACCTTGTCCCGCGCGTAGCCGAACGTCGGCTGGCGTCGTGGTGACGACTCCGTAACCGGAAGTGATGGGACCGGGCGCGCGAAAACCGAGCAGGTGCTGATGAACACGTACTGCCCGGTCAGGCCGGAGAACAGCTCGGCATGGCCCGCCAGCTGGGCCGGCGTGTAGCCCACCCAGTTGACGACCGCGTCGTATCGTTCGCCCCCGCGCGCCGCGTCAAGCGTGGCGCGCAGCTCGGCCGGGCGGTAGACGTCGCAGCGCAGTTGCCGGATGCCTTCCGGGAGCGCGCGCCGCGGCTCGCCTCGGGTCACGATCGTGAGCTCGTGCCCCTGCCGGACCGCCTCGGCGGCGGCCGCGGCGCCGATCATCCCGGCTCCGCCGAGAAACAGGACCCTCATGGCTGCCCCGCCAGGTACGCGTAGCTGCGTTCGAGTGCCTCGAACGTGTCGATGTGCAGCCGCTCGAGCTCGACGATATGCCAGCGCAGTCCGGAGGGAGTGGCGAGTACCCGCGGCCAGTCGATCTGGCCCTCGCCGATCGGGACCATCACGTCGTCGGTGTAGCTCACCGCCGGGCCGTCCTTCACGTGCAGGAAGCGCACCCGCTCGCCAAGCCGGGTGAGCACCTCAGCGGGGTCAGCGCCGCCCATCAGCGACCAGTACGCGTCCAGCTCGACAAGCACCCGGTCATCGAGCTGCTCAAGCAGCAGATCGTAGGCCTGCCGCCCGCCGTGGAACTGGGAGAACTCGGCGAAGTGGTTGTGGTACGCGATGGCCATGCCGCGGCTGGCGGCGCGTTCGGCGGCCTCGTTGACCCGTGCCACGCCGCGGCTGATCGCCGCCGGGCTGTCGAATTCCTCCCGCTCCATGCTCCACACCAGGACGCGGGCGCCCAGTTCCTCGTTCTCGTCCAGGATCGCCTCCGCGCGCTCGCCCGCGGGAAACGGCGCGTGGGCGCTCGTCAGCGTGAGCCCCGCGGCGGAAATGGCCGCGCGCACACGTGCCGGGCCGAATTCCTCGACGAGCCCGTACGTCTCCACTCCGGTGTAGCCGGCCGCCGCCAGCCGCGCCAGCGTCCCCTCCAGGTCGGCCCGCGCTTGCGCCAGCACGGTATACATCATCACGGCGATACCGGGCTTGCCGTTCACGCGGCTGTCGTTCACAGCGCCGTCGTTCAAACTGGAGCTCATTTCGCCGCCGCCCAGGTCAGTGCCTGGCTGACGAGCTTGCGGAACGGCGGTTCGCCCCACGCTCGCATGTCATGGCCGAGCGCGAGGTAGACCACGCGTCCCGCGCCAACCTCGCGGACGTACATGACCGGGATGACGACCCCGTCGGCGCGGTGCCGCTGCGCGAGGACCTCGATCTTGTCGTCGGCCAGCTCGAACTCGTAGTACTCGTCGAACAGATCGAAGTCCGTGACGCCTTCCGTCACCGGGTGGTCGGCGACGATCTCGATGGTGTGCCGCCCTTCGTGATGTCCTGGGCCGTGCGACAGGTACCGGTTGCCGATCAGCTCGAACTGCGGCCGGTCGGCCGGGTCCAGGCCGTCGCCCTGCCAGCCCATGACGTTGGTGCAGTGGAGGGCGACCAGCCCCTTGCCGAGCGCGACAGCGTCTGCGAGCGCACGCTGCTGCCCGGTATGGAACTGGCCGCCCGAGGTGTAGAACAGGTACACGTCCGACTCGGCCGTCTCCGGCCGGGGGGCGATGAACCTGCCAGTTCCTGCCGCCCGGCGTGTTGCGAAGCCGGTCTCGGCGCCGAGCTGCTGGAAGACCAGGGAAGCAGTGATCAGGTCGTGATGGATGTCATCGCCGTTCACTACCACCATGGCGCGCGGCGCGGTCAATGCGGTCATCGCCGGTTAGTTCCTTTCTGCACGGAGACGGGTCACTCAAAGAGCGGTTACAAGAGAGGGATCAGCTTCGCGGCTGGAGGCGCAACGCCACCACCTCGTTCGGGCTGGGCATGAAGTAAGGGTTTGAGGCACTAGCCCAGCCGGTGACCTGAGAGGAGTTCCACTCGGCGTAGTCGCCCCAGTAGATCATCGTGATCACCGGCAGCTGGCTGGCCCAGATGCCTTCGAGCTGTGCGACGATCTGCTGTTGCTTCGCGGGGCTGGCTGTCGGGTATTCCTCGAACAGCGTGAGGGCGGTCGGGTCGTTGAACCGCTCGATGTCCTCGAAAGTGGTGATGTTCTTGCCGTTGGGCTCGTAGAACTGCGGGTCCATCTGCTCGGAGTAGAAAGACCAGGCGGTCGGCGCGTACGAGACCGGGTATCCCATCGTGGACTGGAACTGGCCCATCGCGTCGATGCTGTTGATCTCGTTCGAGGGGACCGTGTCGAGCGTCATGTTGATGCCGATCGCCTTGAGCTCCTCCGTCAGGACCGAGGCCGCGGCAGCGATGTCCGTGTACGCGGAGGGGAACGTAAGGGAGAACGTGAGCTGGCGGCCGTTCTTCTCGAAGTAGCCGTCGGATCCCATCTTCCAGCCGTCCGCGGTCAGGATCGACTTCGCCTCGGCGACGTTCTGCTGGAAGTTGTCGCCGCCGTACTGCGGGGCGACGAGGGAGTTGAAGCTCGGGACCGGCAGGCCCGTGACGTTCGTGGCCGGCGACGAGTTGCGGGCCGACGCGATAGCCGACCGGTCGACCCCCACGCTGATCGCCTTGCGGACCGCGAGGTCGCTGAGCGGGAACGTGTCCAGGTTCGGGATCAGCCCGTCAGAGCCGGCCGCCGGCACCCAGTAGTTGTTGTCACTGCTCCGGTTCAGGTACGTCGTCTGCGCGTTGGGCAGATAGTCGGCCGCCCAGTCGATCTGCCCTGCGGCGATCGCGTCGGCAAGCGTCTCGTTGTCGCTGAACGCGACGAAGCGCAGCCCGCCGATCGCAGGTTTTCCCGGCTGCCAGTAATGCGGGTTCTTTACGAGCAGGTAGCTCTGCGGGGAGAACGACGAGAGGGTGAACGGGCCAGTGCCCACGGGGTCGGGGTCCGCCCACGTGGTCGGGTTGGAGATCTTGCTCCAGATGTGCTTGGGAACGATGATCTGGCTGGCGTAAATGTCGAAGTTCTGCTCCTGGGGCGAGGCGAAGGTCAGCACCACGGTGTCCGCGTTCGGGGCGCTCACCGAGGTGAACGCGACCCCGTCGATGTTGAGCGCCGGGTACTTCGCCATGAGCTGATACGTGTAGACCACGTCGGCGCTGGTGAACGGCTGCCCGTCAGTCCACTTGACGCCCTGGCGCAGGTGCCAGGTCAGGGTCTTGTCGCTATTGCTCCACGTCCAGGACGTGGCCAGCCAGGGGATCACGTCGTTGGACTTGACATAGTTCACCTGGGCGAGCGGCTCGTAGATGAAGCCGGAGGAACTGCCGTTGGTGACAGCATTCCCGGCCAGGTTGAGCGCGGTCGTCGGCAGGAACGGGTTGAATACCTTCGTCATGCCCACCGCCTGGCCGCCGACGGTCACGATGGTGCCCGACCCCGACCCGGACGTGCCGCCGCCGCCGGCGGCACCCGAGCACGCGGATACCGCGAGCAAGGCCGCCAGGGCGAGCGCGGCCGGCACCGGCCACCGTCTCGCTCTCGCTCTTGCCTTTGGTGCCGTCCTGCCGATCATTTTTCTGAGCATCATGGCTCCCTTTGGGGCGATGGGGGGATGTCACGTCCTTGGGCGAATAGCCAGCAGCGAGACCAGTGGCCCTCGCTGACCTCGAACTTGGGCGGCGCCTGCGTCCGGCATTCCGGCATGGCGAACGGGCAGCGCGGGTGGAACCGGCAGCCCGCTGGCGGGCTGATCAGGCTTGGCGGCTGGCCCCTGTCGGCGACTTGCTCCCCGTCGGCGCCGCGGGCGGGGTCGGGCGCTGAGGAGATGAGCAGCCGGGTGTAGGGATGCGCGGGCTCGCTGGTCACCTGTTCCGACGGTCCGCTCTCGATGACCTGCCCCGCGTACATGACCGCCGTCTCGGTGGCGAAGTAGCGGGCCGAGGCGACGTCGTGCGTCACGTAGAGCAGCCCGGTCCCGTCTTTGGTGAGGTCGGCGAGCAGGTTGAGCACGCCGAGGCGGATGGAGACGTCGAGGTTGGACACCGGCTCGTCGGCGAGCAGCACGGCGGGACGCGCGGCGAGCGCGCGGGCGATCGAAACCCGCTGCAGCTGGCCGCCGGACAGCTCGTGTGGGTACTTCTTGAGAAACTGGCTAGCGGGCCGCAGGTGGACCTGCTCAAGCAGTTCGCGCGTCCTGGCCTTCAGCGCGTCGCCCTTGCGCTGCGGTTCGTGGATGCGCACAGCGCGTTCGAGGTGCGTGGATATCCGGAGCATCGGGTTGAACGACCCGTACGGGTCCTGCAGGATCAGCTGCACCTGGCCGACGTGCCTCCGCAGGGCGCGGCCGCGCGTCGCGCGGACCGGCTGGCCGCGCAGCAGCACCTCCCCGGAGGTCCGCGGGTACAAGCCCGCGAGGACCCGGGCCAGCGTCGACTTGCCGGATCCCGACTCGCCTACGAGGGCGGTCACCCGGCTCTGGTACACGCCGATCGAGGCGCCGTCGAGCGCGTGCACCACGCGCCGGCTGCCCAGCCGCCCGGCATCTTTCCCGTGCACGGGAAAGTGCTTGGTCACGTCGACGGCCGCCAGGACGGGGGAGGCGTCCGGGCTCCACTGGTCAGGTACGACCTGCTGGTCAGGCACGACCGCCTCCTGTCGTCAGGCCTTCGGGCTGATGGTCCTTGTGGTCGGCGTGGTAAAGCAGGCAGGCGACGCTGGCCGGGTCCGGAATCTCCGGGCGGATCAGCTGCGGGGGCGTGTCGCCGCAGGCCGTGAAGGCGTGCGGGCAGCGCGGCTGGAAGGAGCAGCCCGGGGCCAGCTGGCGCATGTCCGGCGGGTAGCCGGGGACGCCGCTGAGTGTGCGCCGCGGGCCGGTCAGCGTCGGGAAGGAGCCGAGCAGACCCTGGCTGTAGGGATGCAGTGGCCGCTGGTAGAGCTGGTCGGACGTGGCCTGCTCCACGATCCGCCCCGCGTACATGATCGCGATGGTGTCGCAGAGCTCGATCAGCAGCGACAGGTCGTGGGTGATGAAGATGACCGAGAAGCCGAGCGTGTCCTTCAGGCGGGCGATCGTCTCGATGACCTGGCGCTGGATGACGACGTCCAGCGCCGTGGTGGGCTCGTCCATCACGACGATCTCCGGGTCGAGGGCGAGGCCCATCGCGATCATCGCCCGCTGCCGCATCCCGCCGGAGAGCTCGTGCGGGTAGGCGCCGGCCCGGTCGGGAGAGATGCCCACCATGCCGAGCAGTTCCCTGATCCGCTTCACGCGCTCTGCCTTCCGCATGCCGGGACGGTGGGCGCGCAGCACGTCGTCGATCTGGGTCCCGAGGGTGAGCACCGGGTTGAGCGCGTTCATCGCGGACTGGAAGACGATCGAGACCTCTTCCCAGCGGAACTTCCGCAGTTCCTTGTCCGACAGCCCGGCGATGTCGATCCGCTTGCCGGACCGGGATGTGTAGGTCATATCGCCGGAGACGATCTCGGCCGGCGGCTTGAGCAGCCTGGTGATCGTCCGGGCCAGGGTCGACTTGCCCGAGCCGGATTCGCCGGCGATCCCCAGGATTTCGCCGCGGTGCAGGGTGAGCGAGACGTCGTTGACGGCCCGCACGGGCGTGGCCCCGCCCCGGTACTCGACACGGAGGTTCTTCAGCTCAAGCACAGTGCCGGCCTCAGGCGCCTCAGCCGCGCGCACCGCACTGACAGAATCGACAACAGGCACCGACTGCGCGCTTCGCCGGATGACACTCAGCAGCGCCCGGGTACGGGTCCAGTGCGGCCGCTTCACGGCCACCATGCTGCGCAGCCGCGGGTTGATGATGTCGTCGACGCCGAAGTTGATGAAGGCGAGCCCGGTCCCGACTAGGGCGATGCATAGGCCGGGCGGCACGAACCACCACCAGGCTTCGGAGAGTTCCGCGCCGCTGACCTGCGCCCAGTACAGCATCGTGCCCCACGACCACTGCGTCACGTTGCTCAGGCCGAGGAACGCGATGCTCGCCTCGGTGAGGATGGCGACGACCACCGACGACAGGAAGGTGACCGTGATGATCGCCATCTCGTTCGGCAGGATGTCGTAGAGCATGATCTTGAACGAGCCCTGCCCGGTGGCGCGGGCCGCTTCGACGAAGTCGCGCCTGCGCAGCGACAGGGTCTGGGCCCGGAGCACCCGGGCGCCCCATGCCCAGCCGGTCACGGTGATCACGATGATGATGCCCGTCGAGCCCGAGTTCGGCAGGTACGCGGCCATGATGACCACCAGCGGCAGGCTCGGCAGCACGAGGAACACGTTGGCGAACATGGACAGGAGCTCGCTGCTCGCTCCCGACAGGTAGCCGCCGGTGACGCCGACGAGCAGTGACCACACCGTGGTCAGCAGGCCTGCGGCGAACCCGATCAGCATGGAGACCCGGGCGCCGTAAATCACCTGGGTGAGGACGTCCTGGCCTTGCTGCGTCGTGCCGAGCAAGTGCCCCAGTGAGGGCGGTTGCAGGTGGGCGCTGGTGATCGCGCCCGGATCGGTGTGATCCAGTATCGGCCCGAAGATGGCCAAGGCCGCGAAGAACACCACGATGACCAGGCCGATGAAGACCTTGGGTTCGAGCAGGGCGCGTAGCCATGAGCGCGCGGAGCCGGGCTCGTCAGGGTCCGCGACCGCCGCTTCGACATCCGGGGTAATTACCATCTAGCTCTCCCGTGTCCGTGGGTCGAGCACGACATACGCGACGTCGGCCAGCAGGTTGGCGATCAGGACGGCCATCGTGATGGTCAGGAAGATGGCCTCGAGCAGCGGGTAGTCCTGGCCTTCGGCGGCCTGGAACAGGACGGTCCCGATACCGGGGTAGTTGAAGACGATTTCCGTCACGATCGCGCCGCCGACCACGAAGCCGAGCGACATGGCGAAGCCGGCCACCGAGGGGAGCACTGCGTTGCGGCCGGCATAGGTGAACATGACGCGCAGCTTTGACAGGCCCTTGGCCTCCGCCAGCAGCACGTAGTCCTCGTTGAGCGTGGTGATCATCATGTTGCGCATGCCGAGAAGCCAGCCGCCCACTGAGGCGACGACGATGGTGAGCGCGGGCAGCACGCCGTAGTAGATCGCGCTGCTGATAAAGGACCAGTTAAACCCGATTTGCAGCCCGACGCCGTACCCGCCGGAACTCGGGAACCAATGCAAGCCCACCGCGAACACCAAGATCGCCAGGAGCGCGAACCAGAAATAAGGCAGCGAGGAAAGGAACGTGGTAATCGGGACCAGCGCGTCGCGCCAGCTGCCGCGCCGCCAGCCGACAATCATCCCGAGCAGGGTGCCGAGGACGAACCCGATGATCGTGCAGAGCCCGATCAGTACCAGGGTCCAGAAAATGCTCTGCCTGATGACCTGGATTACCGGCGTCGGGTAATACGAGTACGAGGTCCCGAAATTGAATGTGACGACATTGTGCCAGTAGGTGAAGTACTGGGAGAGCAGGCTCGTGTGCGGCTGGCCGAAGAGCACCTGGATCGCCTTGATCGCGGCAGGTGACAGCTTGCCCGCGTTGCGGTTGATGAGATCCTGCGCGGGATTTCCCGGCATCAGCCGGGGCAGGATGAAGTTCAGCGTGATGGCCGCCCACGCGGTGACCACGTAGAAGAAAAGCCGCCGCCCGAGGACCCTCATCGGGTTTCCTCCCCGTGCACCCATCTGGCGGCGCGGGTGACGATCTCGCGGACCGGCGGATCGTCCCAGGCTCGCATGTCGTGGCCAAGCTGCAGGTAGCAGACCCGGCCGCGGCCTTCCTGGCGCGTGTAGGCAACAGGCTCTCGCCCTGCCGGGGTGCGGCGCCACGCTATGACCTCGACATCATCCGCTGTGGCGATCCGGTAGTGCTCATGAGTTATCCCGAACGGTCCCGTGCTCCGCGTCACCGGATGGCACTGATCGGTCTCGACCTGAAACCGGCTCTCGTGCGGCGGCGGGCCGTGGGAGACGTACCGGCTGCCGATGAGCTCGGTGAGCGATCCGGTAAGCCGGGTCGGGTCCGGCCTCGGTGCCTGGGAAGACATTCGACGCGTGCACCGCCAGCAGCCCGGTGCCGGACCTGACGGCGGCTGCGAGCGCCGACTGAAGGGCAGCGGGGAAGTCTCCCAGGGCGGTGTACAGCACGAGTAGGCCGACGGCGGCGCGGTCCGCCAGGCGGGCGGTCCCCATTGTGGTGCGCGCCGCGAAGCCCGCCACACTCAGGATTTCGGCCAGCTTGAGGCCGGCGCTGAACAAGTCCTCGTAGACGTCGTCACCGTTGATGACGACTAGGGCGCGCGGGGCGGGCAGTGGCGTCATTGCTTACTTCCTTAGTAGGTCGAGCGTTGTTCTCCGATTGGCTGCCAGAAGCCCTGCGCGAGCCCACTTAGCAGTGCGTTGTCGACGGCGGTCAAGGGCAGCCGGACCCGTCCACGGGAACGACTGCTCTCATACGTCGCGAAGATGATCTCCGCGCCACGGACGCCGAGTTCGCTGCGCAGCGCGGGCTCGCGTCCCTCTCGAAGGCTCTCCAGCAGGTCCGCTATGGCCGCCGCGGTGCCCGCGACGATGGCCGGGTCGACGCCCCGCTCCCACGTCGGTGCGTCCCTGCTGTAAGGGGAGGTGAATGTCAGGTCGTCCTGCCCGAAGCGGCGGATGACGCAGCCAGCCCCGCGCGCGTCCAGCCGCCCGCGGGTGCCCTGCACGATCACCCCCAAATTGTTGGCCAGGTTGAGCACGGGAGTCTGGGGCTCGCGACCGGTCATGATGACCGCGGTGATACCGTCGTCCCACTTGACCTGGGTGAGCGAGGAAGTCTCTGTGAAGGCGCCGTACACGTATCTGTTCACCGATACGTCCACCTGGCCGATGACCCAGCCGGGCGGCCGGTCGCCGAGGTAGAACAGCAACAGGTCGACGATGTGCGAGCCGAAGTCCGGCAGGTTGGGGCAGTACCCTTCCAGGCTGATCACGTCGCCGATGGCGCCCGCGGCGATCTGGTCACGGGCGAAAAGGTGCACGGGCTCGTACCGCCGCTGCAGGTTAATGGTGAGCTGCACCCCTGCTTCCGCCGCCAGTCGGTGCATCTCTAGTACGTCGCCGTACGACGTCGCGATCGGCTTCTCGCAGTGAATGGCCTTCACGCCGGCGGCGACCGCTGCCCGCGTCACCTCAAGGTGGAAAGCCGGCGGCGTGCAGATGCTCACGACGTCGGGGTGCTCGGCCTCCAGGAGATCGGCGTAGCTGCCGTAGACGCCGGGGATCGAGAGATCGCGCGCAAGCTCGCCCGCGGCGTCGCCGTCCGGGTCCGCTACGGCTACCAGGCGCGCGCCCGCTGCTCGCGCGGCCAGGTATCCCTGGGCGTGCACCCGTCCCTGGGACCCTGCCGCGATCACGGCGCAGGTATATGTGCTCATGTCTGGGCTCCTTCGGCTCTGGCAGACAGTAATGTTTGCCAGATGGATACCACTGTGAACCACTTGGAGCCATTTATAGACGATCACTATCCACCGGTTCAAGGGTTCACGTACGATTTCTCCGTGGTCCCATCCGCTGGCTGGCCTGGCGGCATGGCGTCGGAGTATCGAAACACAGGCGACGGAGGGATTCATGAAGATCAGCCAGATCACTGGTCCGCGCAGGTCAGAGGTGGTCGAAGTGGAAGACCCCGTGCCAGGCGCCCGTCAGGTACTTGTCAGAGTGGTAGCCAGTGGTGTCTGCACGTCTGACCTGTCACTGTGGCGAACGGGCGGCGCGGGCAGGCAGGCGTCCGCCGAGCCGATCCGGCTTGGTCATGAGATCGTCGGCCAGGTCGTGGCGGTCGGCCGGGACGCCCGCGGCTGGGCCGAGGGCGACCTGGTAACCGGCCTCGGTGGCCAGGGATTCGCGTCGCTGGCGGTGCTGGATGCCGATCGCATCCTCCCGGTCCCCGACCGCATCGAGCCAGCCCTCGCCATCGGCGAGCCGGTCGCTGACCTCGCGGAGGCCCTGTCCCGCACGCACATGAGAGCGGGTGACCGGGTTGCCGTGGTAGGCCTCGGTTTCATGGGCCTGGGGCTCGTGCAGCTAGTCAGGGATCGGGCGCCCGGGCTGCTGATTGGTGTGGATCCCGTTCCGGCCGCCAGGCAGCGCGCTCTCGATCTCGGGGCCGACCTGGCGTTCGCTCCCGAGGAGGTCCCCGCGGAATACAGCACGGGGGAAGCCGGGCGAGTCGGCGACCACCGGGCTGATCTCGTCCTGGAGGCGACCGGGGTGACCCCCGGCCTGAAGACCGCCGCCTCGCTGGTCCGGCCATTCGGCACGCTGTGCGTCGTCGGCTATCACCATAAGGGCGACGCCATGATGGACATGGACCTGTGGTACCGGGGAGTCACGGTCGTCAACGGCTTCTGTCCGGATCAGCGGCGCCTCATGCGGGCGATGAGCGACGCACTGGACCTCATCGCCAGGCACCGGTTCAGCTATGCCTCCCTGGTGACGCACAGGTTCGAGCTAACGGAAGCGGACCAGGCCTTCGAGCTCATGGACGCTCGTGCGGACGGGTTCGTCAAGGCCATACTCGAACCCTGATAGGTGCGTCCACTGAAAAAGACCCCATCGCCGTGCTCCTAGATGAGTACCCGTCGGGCTGACCGGGAAAAAGCCGTGACCGCACTGCTCAGGACCCGGTCTGCGACCGGACGTCCAGGTCGGTCCCGCCGGACTCCACGTCCGCGTAAATGGCGGCGAGATACCAGCCGGGCGGCAGCCACCCGGTCATCGTGCAGACCTGCCGGCTGTAGGACGCCACCGGGTCCTGCAACTCTCGCGTCGAGGTCCGCACCGGCGCCGTGACCGCTACGGGTTGTCCTGCTGCCGGGTTTGGGGAATCCAGTGTCCACTGAAGGAGTCCCCTTATCGCCTCGGCCTGCCGCGCGTCCAGCGTAGCGGCCTTCCTGCCGGTGACAATTTTGGATCTTGAGCGGACTTTCAGGCCTCCCGGTCTTTCCGCCTCACTTATATGATCTGCGGCACGTCGAGATCGTCGGCCGCGCACAGATTAACCACTCGGTAGTGCTCGCTGGCGAGCGGTCAGCATTGTCCGGCCTGTGTTCCCAGGAGTAGAGACTGTGAGCGTCTCGAAGCAGGTCACTTTGCAAGATCGTCATTCGGCGAGCAGGCTCGGCGCGAATGACGTCCGGATAGGTTAAACGCCCGTAGTGATCCGATCGGCTGTAGCAGATGATCGAGCTCGTTCTTGGGGCAGCGCCGGTAAGCGCTATCAGCCGGCTGGATGGGTGTCATCTGGTCTGCTAGCGGGATCAGGCCGGCGTCTCATTGTCGGTCCCGAAACGCTCGGTTTGGTGTATTTTCCGATCAGGAGGTTCCTGATGCCTTGAGCGGGGCTGGAGTAGGCACCTTTCGGCCAGGAAAGTTGATTGCCTGCACTCGGAGAGCTGAATAGCGGAGGGCCGACGTTTGTGTCACGACCGAAACTGCCGATCCCTAATCCTTCCTAAGAAATCCCGCAAAAGTATGAGATATACACCGATGTGCCCACATACCGTCTCTGATCCATATCGCGGCGCCTGCCGGGGACTCTGGGTGATGGGCAGCCACGTGCAATGGGGACGTTCGGCGGGACTTTCGGCCCTGGGGGGTGCGATATGTCGGATTACCGTTGCTAAAAAGAGCGAGAACGTCCTACAGGGGGCATCGAATGTTCTGGTCTATCACCGGCGGAATCATCTACTTCATACTCATCATCACTCTTGGCGTTATGTCGCTCAGGAAGGGTCATTGGGTGATGTTCATCATCGGGATCTTCTTGCCATTCTTCTGGCTCATCGGCGCGCTGATGCCTTCACGACGGCTCGCCTACTAGGCGAGCCAGCTCCAGGGAGAGGCTGGCGGCGAGCCGCCTCCGGGAGGCCGGTGAAGCCTGCCACGCCGAGCCCGGCCAGCAGGGCCAGCCCGCCGCTCGCGAAGAATGCCGCGTCGCTCGCGAAACATGCCGCGTCGTAATCGGGAAACCGCGCGGAGACGTCAACGACGCGGTCGCCGTGCAGCGCTCCGGGGCGCTCGTGTCCTGGTTCTCCGAGGCGTAGCAGTTTCACGAGATGGTCTCCTCGATCGCGGGCCGGTTGCCGCTGGTACTGGCGGCCGAGATCCGGTAGACGGCGGCGGCGCTGCCGTGGCGCACCGAATCGAGCTCGTCGTCGGCCAGCCCCAGGCCGGCGCCGGCGCCGGCGGCCCAGCGGCGGTACTCATCGGCGTCCGGGGGCACGGACAGCGGGGAGTCGCTGCCGGCCATGACCCGGTCGGGCGAGAAGATCTCAAGGGCTGCGAGCACGAAGGGCATGCCGCGGCCGCGGCCAGCGGCGGCCGCGCCGGACAGCTTGACGGCGGCGCCGGGATGGGCCGCCACCGCGCGCAGACCGCGGCGCCAGCGTGCTCCTTCACTGGAGAGCAGGCCCGCCTCCAGCGGCGGGTTGCCGAGGTGGCTGACCACGAGTGTCAGTTCCGGTACGGCATCGTGGACCCGGGCGAGCTCCATGAGCTGCACGGCGCGGACGGTCGCGTCGAAGACGAGCCCGGCGCGTGCGGTCTCGCGCAGGCCGGCGACGACGGGCGCGGAGAGAATGAACCCCGCGCCCTCGTCCTGGAACAGGCGGCGCACGCCGCGCACGGAAGGATGCTCTGCCCGCAAGCGGGCCAGGTGTTCGCCCACCCGCTCGCCCCGGTGTACCGGTGCGTAGGCGACGATCGCGGCCAGCTCCGGCCACTGGAGGCTCTCCACCCAGCGCACCTCGTCGAATGCCTGCTCGTCCAGGCAGTCCGCCTGTACGAACACGGCTGTCGGCAGGCTCGCGCCGCGGACGGGCAACTGCGGGCGGCGCAACTCCGGCAGCCCGTCCAGCCACGGGTACCGCAGCCGGCCGGGATCCCAGACGTGGACGTGCGCGTCGATCAGCGGCGGCGCGGTCATGTCAGGCGTCGTCCTATCCCTTCGTCGAGCCGGCGAGCATGCCCGAGACGAGGGCCCGCTGCGAGAAGAGGAACACCACTAGCACCGGCAGGATCGCGATGATGATCGCCAGCGCGAGTTCCGGGCTGGTGATGTCGAGCCCCTTGCCGGCCACGGGGTTGAACGACGGCGTGGAGGACAGCAGCTGGTTCAGGCCGACCTGGATCGGGAACTGGTTGCTGCTGGGAAGCACGAGGTAAGGCAGGAAGAAGTTGTTCCAGTTGCCGACGAAGCTGAAGAAGGCGACGAGCCCGATCACCGGCCGCGCGAGCGGGAGGGCGACGCGGGTGAAGACCTGCCACTCGCTGGCACCGTCGATGCGGGCGGCGGAGAGCATGTCGCGCGGCAGGCTCGTGGCGAAGTAGATGTACACGAGGTACACGCCGAATGGGTAGAACGAGAACGGCAGGACGATGGACCAGACCGTCCCGATGAGGTGGAAGAGGTTGAGCTCGAGGAAGATCGGCAGCACCAGCGCCGAGCTGGGCATGATCATGACCACGAGGGTCACCGTCAGCAGCAGCTTGCGGCCACGGAACTTCGTCATCGCCAGCGCGTAGCCGGCGGGCACGCTGGTGACCAGCGTGAGCACTAGGGCGCCCGCCGAGTAGACGGCCGAGTTCCGCAGCCACTGCCAGATCACGCCGCCCTGGAACGTCGTCAGGGCGTGCCACGCCTGGCCGAGCTGGCCGAAGGAACCGAAGGACAGCGGGAACGCGTGGTCGAGCTGGTAGGTGGTCTTCGTCGGCGCCAGCACCAGCCAGATCGCGGGCAGCACGAAGAAGACGAGCAGCGCGGCGAGGATCACGCAGACGACGAGCGCCGACACCAGCCGTGAACCGCGCTGCGCGGCGCCGAGACGGAGGCGCTGGCCGGGAGCGGAAGCTGTCATTCGTCACCCACCTTGAACAGGCCGGACCGCGTCACGAGCAGGGCGGCGACGATCAGGCCGACGACGAGCAGGATGACCGATATCGCGGCCGCGGAATTGAAGTCGCCGTACTGGAACGCGAACACGTAGGCCAGCTGGTTGGGCGACCAGGTGGGGCTAACCCGCCCCAGGCTGGCGGCCTCCAGCAGTTGCGGCTCCACGAAGAGCTGGCTGCCTGCGGCGAAGGCCAGGATCCCCATGTAGACGATCCACTTGCGGATCATCGGGATCTGGATGTTCCAGGCCGTCCGCCACGGGCCGGCGCCGTCCACGCGAGCGGCCTCGATCACCTCGTCGGGGATGTTGTTGAGCGCGCCGTACATGACGACGATCCAGCCGCCGGCGCCCGTCCAGAAAGCGATAAGCACGAGGATGACCGGCAGGTTGCCCGGCGCGATCACCTGGTCGAACGTGCCGAACCCGAGCGCGCGCAGGAGGCCGGTGGCCGGGCTCACAGACGGCGAGAGCATGAACAGCCAGACCAGCACGCTGGCCACGCCGGCGAGCGCGCCGGGAAGATAGAAGAGGAACCGCAGCACCGACGACAGGCCGGGCCGCACCCGGCCGCGCAGGATCACGGCGGTGACGACCGTAAGCACAACCACGAGGACGAGCCACATCACCAGGTAACTGCCGATGTCGGCGAACGCCGGCCCGAAGCGGAAGTCGGCGACGACCTTGGTGAACTGGCCGAGGCCGGTGAACTGGCCCAGGCTGTTGGTGAAGGCCAGGTAGATCGAGTACCCGGTGGGAAACACGCCGAAGGCGAGCAGCAGCGCCGTGTAGCCGGACACGAACAGGTACCCGGCCAGGCCGGCCCGCCGCCGCTGGCGGCGGCGGGCCGACATGACACCCACGGGCGCCGTGGAGCGCTCCATGTCCACAGCTGTCATTTGGTGACGACCGTGTATCCGAGTGACTTGGCCTGGTCGGCGATCGCGGTCTGCCACGCCGGCAGCGACGCGGACAGGGACTTGCCTGCGGTCAGGGCGGGCAGGACCGTGTTAGACCAGGGAGTCTCGTCGCTGAACTTGGTGTTCGACCATCCGGTCCAGACCTCGTTGGCGGCGTTGAGGAACACGCTGCTGACGTTGTCGGCGAAGTAGTCCTTGTTCGCCGGGTTCGCCAGCCACGCCTTGGCGCCGGGGACATAGGCCGGGTAGGTGGGCGCGTCCGCGAGGATGCTCGTGTTCGTCGTCATCCACTCGGCGAGCGCGGTGGCGGCCTTGATGTTCTGGCTGTGCGAGGAGACCATCCAGATGCCGCCGCCCACGTCACCGGTGGAGGTGGTGGACTGCCCGGCCCACTTCAGCGGCGGGGCCGCCGCCATCTCCCCGGCCGGGATCTTGAAGGCCGTGTTGTACAGGTACTGGCCCTGCCAGGATGGCCCGACCGACATGAGCACCTTGCTGCCGTTGAAGCCCTGGTCGAAGAACCCTTGGGTGGCAACCGACTTGTCGGCGATCAGCGGGTCGAGCAGGTTCGCCATCCGCGTGCAGTCCGGCGAGGACAGGTCGACCTCGAGGGTGTTCTTGCCGACGAGCTCCTGCGCCGGGCACTGGCTCGACCAGAAGTAGGACTCATCCGAGTTGGTGTCGCCGATGGAGCCGATGACGTAGCCGGGGTGCTGCTTCGCGACCTCCTCGCCAAGTGCCTGGTACTGCTCCCATGTGGTCGGGACCTGGTAGCCCCACTTGTCCATGAGGGTCTTGTTGTACCAGAGCACGACCTGCGCGATGTCGTTGCGCAGGCAGTAGGTGTGCCCGCCGACCTGGCAGGGGCTCAGCGATCCTGTGGCGAAGTTGTCCAGGATGGACTTGGGCACCAGCTGATCAACGGGGGCTGCGAAAGCCTGCGCGCCCGGGGTGGTGGGCACCGATGCCCAGTTCACGTCGGTCGGAGAGGCGAAGACGACATCTGGCCAGCCCTTGCCCGTGCGGTCGAAGAGCTGCACCTTGGTCTGCAGGTAGGTGGACCCGTTGGCGTCGCCGTCGTACGTGACGATGTTCAGCTTCACGTTCGGGTGCTCTTTGGCGTAATCCTGCACGAACGGCAGCCTGGTGGAGTCCGTCCAGACTGTGATGGTGGAGCCCGGGACCTGCGTGGCCTCCTTGAATGACGACGAGCTCGACGAGCCCGTCGTGGTGGTCGCGTTGACGCTGGCGCAGCCCGCCAGGGCGATAGCGGCGGCCACCGTGGCGGCGGCCACGAGCGCGAGGGGCCGTCTCCGGCGGCCCGTCAGGGTGAAGCGTGGCGACATCATTGTCATAACCTTTCTCGTGATGCGGGGCAGGAGGGAGCCGGTAGTTAGGGGGCCTCCTGGACGTAGGGATCGAGCGCGGGCGGGTAGTCCAGACCCGCGGGCAGCGCGATGCCTTGCCCGGCGGGAGCGTGCACCAGGCCGTTTTCGTCGACGGCCTTCTCACGCACCACGGGGTTGGACGTGACGAGCGACTCGTAGTACGTGGTGTTCGAGATCGCCATGCACAGGTGGTGGTTGGGGATGTCGGAGCCGTGCACCTCGGCCCGCAGCCGGTAGGCGTCGGCGAGGTGGGCGGTGCGCATCGCGCCGGTGATGCCGCCGCGCAGCGTCGTGCTCGCGCGGACGCCGTAGGTGGCGGCCCCGGCGGCGATGAAGTCGGCCGAGTTCATGTGGGCGCCGTCAGAGGTCTCGGCCACCAGCAGCGGGACCTCGACAGTTTTGCCGAGCCGGCCGTAGGCGCTGATGCTGAACTCGCGCATCGGCTCCTCGTACCAGAGGTATTTCGCCGCCGACAGAGCCTGGCCCACGTAGATGGCGTCCGGCAGGTCGAACCCGGCCGACCCGTCGTACATGAGGGGGATGTCCGGGCCGACGTGCTCGCGCAGCGCGCCGATCAGCTTGGCGTCACGCCGCGCGTCACCCCAGGCGTGCAGCTTGATGCCTCGGTAGCCGAGCGCCAGGCACTGGTCGGCCACGTCAAGGAACTCCTCGATGCTGGCGAAGGTCGAGGTCGAGGCATAGGCGGGAATCGCCGTGCGATAGCCGCCGAGCACGCGCCAGGTGGGCAGCCCGGCGAGCCGGCCTGCCAGGTCCCACAGGGCGGTGTCGATGAGGCCGAGTGTCGGCAGCGGCAGCTCGTGGATCCGGTCCAGCTCCCACACCCGGTGCCATAGCCACTCCCGCTGCAGCGGATCCTGGCCGACGAGTTCGGGCCGGAAGACACGCTCGACGAGGTCGTCGAGCGTAACGGCCGCGCCGGGCCGGGAGAAGAAGGCCACGCCTTCGACGCCGGCGTCCGTGCCGATGCGCAGGATGCCGCCTTCGCCCGCCGGCGCGCTGCCGGCCAGGCCCTCGCGCCAGCGGAACGGCGGGGTGGCGGCGGGAACCTGCACACGGAACGACTCGACGTGGGTGATCTTCATCTCTGCTTCTCTGTCGGCTCTCTGTCGGGTTTTGGGCATGGGTGCAGCGCGCCAGGCCGACCTGCGGCCGGTCTGCCAGTTGGTGGGGTTTGGGTTTCCGGGGCGGCTAGCCTTGGCCGCCCAGGTTGAAGAGGCGATCCCTGATCCGCCGTTCGAACTGGCGCTGCGTGGTCTCGACGTGCGCGACCATCAGCGCAGTCGCCCGCTCAGCGTCGCCGTCGGCGATCGCCTCGGCGATGGCGACGTGCTGCTTGCCGGCTTCGGCCAGCGACCCCGGTGCGGCTCCGTGGAAGAGGAGCACGTCGCTTTGCACGGCGAAGCGGCGCACGGCCGCGGCTGCGGACTGCAGGAAGACGTTGTGCGCCGCCACCGCGACCGCCCCGTGGAACTGCGTGTCCGCCCGCGCGAAGGCATCCGCATCCTCACGGCCTCCCACGACAGCCGAGTCGGTCGCCGCCTGGCGGATGGCCCGCACCTCGATCGGGTTGGCGATCGACGCGGCCCGCCGTGCGGTCTCGGACTCGATGAGGCGCCGGTAGTCGAGCAGCATCAGGACATGCTCCATATCGGTCGGCTGAAAGTGTGCCAGCTCGTCCTCACCCAGCAGCGCGCCGCCTGAGGCGACGAAGATTCCGGCGCCGCGGCGGACGCTGAGCCGTCCGATCGCTGCCAGCACCTTCACGGCTTCCCTGGTGACGTTGCGCGTCGTGCCGAGGATGTCCGCGAGCCCCTGCTCGGTCGGCAGCCGGTCACCGGGACGCAGGTTCTCCTCGGCGATGTACTCGAGGAGCCGCTCGGCGACCAGCTCATAGCCGGGGCGGTACCGCCCGGCGTCGTCGCCGGGCTCGCCTTCGTCGGGGTGAGCTGCCTTGGTCGGCACGATGGATCCCTTCCTTGGCTGGGATGTCTGGGGATGAGTATGACATATCAGAGAATGGATGTAACTAATTCATGGCTAGATTGACTGAATGTTGCGATGAGTCTGATTTAATCGGCTTGAACGCTACCTTCAGTGACGAAGTCGAGGAGTAATTGATATGAATCTTCGCCACGGTCCGCAGGGGCGCGAGCTCATCTGTGACTTCTCATGGCTGGCCCGGTGAGTCCTCGCTTGGTGCTGGGCTGCGCGCAGCTCGGGAACCTATACCGTGCCCGCAGCGAGGAGGATGCCGCCGCCATCGTCGAGCGCACGGCACCACCCTGCCAGCGGCCGCGCTGGCGTTCGCCGCTGCTCCCCGCCGTGACAGCGCCGACCCCATCCGGGAACTAGACGAAGCCATGCGCCAGGTCACCACCCTGTTCACCCCGCGTACCCCCGGCCCAGGTGACGACGGGACGACCGTTAGGCCTACGCCCAGGTGAGCTACGCAAGCTCACCTGGAACCACTACGGCGGCGGACTCAGTCCACTGCCGCCCGGCGGTCTAGGCGATCTGGCAAGTCACGGGGTCGCCTCGAGGCGCCGGGCGGCGTGCAGCCGGGTGGCTTCCTCGGGTGCGAGGCCGGCGTCGGTGTCGGCGAGGACCTCGCCGTGCCGGACGCCGACGGTCTTCAGGAAGCGCTGCTGGCCGAGCGTCAGCGCGATGAAGTGCCCGAGCTCGATGAGCTGCGGCTCAGTGAAGTGCTCGTGCAGGCGCGCCCAGAGCTCGTCGTCGGCGAGGCCTGGGTCCCAGGCGATGGCCATCGCCCAGGACAGCGCCGTGCGCTCGCGGTCATCGAAGCGCTCGGAGGTCTCGAAGTTCAAGAGGTCGTCGACCTGCGACTCCGTGGCGCCCTGCTCCCTGGCCAGCACGGAACGCTGGGCACCGGGCTGCGGGCCGTCGCGGAGCGGGCGGCCGAGCGGGCCGGGTTCGTGCCCCGCGTGGGTTTCCAGACCAGCAGCCACGACCGCCTGCTCGCACTCGTGAGCGAAGGGCTCGGGGTGGCGTTCGTGCCCGCTTCGGCCGTGAGCGACCCGCCTCCGCCAGCGGTCGCGGTGCGCCCGGCGTCGCCAGCCGTCGACCGGACCGTCGGCGTGGTATGGCGCGCCGACCACCGCCACACGCCGGCCGCCACCGCCTTCCTGGCCCTGCTGCGCGAGCGCGCCAGCCTCAAGGACTAACAGAAGACCGCCGCCTCCTCGCGGCTCCGCTGCGCTGGCCTGAAATAACAAGCCGACGGCCTTGTCCCGAACGGCCTGGTCGAACCGTGACCGACGGACTCCCGGCATGCAAGGGCGACGACCCGACCCCGGCCAGCTACCTGTTCCGCCTCGAAGGAATCACGCAAATCGGGTGACGCCGATTCACTCAAACAGGCCAGATGCTGAGATGACGTCGCCCGGGTGCGGCTCTCCATCTACTAACGACTGCGGAGAAAACGATGCAGGGCACCGAAACGAGCTGGCGGCTGCTGGCCGCCTGCCGGTCCGCCGACCCGGACCTGTTCTTTCCCGTCTCGGCATCGGGACTGGGCCGGGACCAGGCCGAGCAGGCCAAAGCGGTCTGCGCGCAGTGCTGGGTACGCTCCGAATGCCTGGCGTTCGCGCTGGCCACCCAGCAGGTGCACGGCGTGTGGGGCGGCCTGAGCGAGTCCGAGCGCTGCTCCTGGTGGCGTCATGTATGACGGCCTGGTCCCCGCGCTGGCCACCGCCATGCGCCTCACCTGCCCGCACCTGAGCGCCCCGAACCTGCAGGCCATCGGCACGCGGGTAGAACAGGGCATCAGGCTGCCGCGCAAACCCGGATGGGAACGTAAGGCCGCCGCGCACGCGCAGCTCTACCGGCTGCTGGCCGATGCCGTCGATGATCCGGTGGTGGCCCCGGTGCTCCGCATGGGCGCGGAACTGGTCCGCGACCTAGCGGTCACCGCCGGACCCGGCACCGACGGCTTGATCACCAGCGCGCACCGGCGGCTGCTCGCCTGCCTGGGCGCCGCCAACGCCGACGCCGCCGAACACGAGACCCAACGCTATCTCAGATGCCTGCACCTTATGGCAGACCTAGCCGGTCACTCCAGCCCGAACCCGACTGCCGCAGCGGTGTCCTAACCACCTCGGATGACATCTGATGACACGGATAGAGACATCGGATGTCTTACTGAACTGCTGGGGGTTCATGCTGGCTAACGACGAGCCATCGTATTCAGGCAGAACCCCTGCTTCCAGTGACAATTCGTGGTTAGTTCGTATACCTGGTGAGATTCAGGCGAACGGATGGTTGACGAGGAAGTGGGGCAGAGCTTAGCTTGACACCCGATGTCCTCAGCAATGACATCGGAGTCTTAAGGAGGTTCCTCTTGCACAGCTCCCCGGGACACCGTGACATCGCGGCTAGAGCCCAGGCGTGGTGTCTGGGCGGAATTCCACAAAGGCAGCCGAAACCGGGCGGCAGACTCCGGCGACGCTCCAGTGTGCTGGTAGGAGGGTGATGACGGGCCAGAACATCGACCTGGGCGGCTCTGCCGCCCTGGTCACGGGAGCGGGCAGCGGCATCGGCGCGGCGGTCGCCACCGAGCTCGCCCGGGCGGGGGCCGCCGTGGTCCTGGTCGGCCGTCGGGCCGACCGGCTCGGGCAGGTGAGCGAGCGTGTCGCCGCCGACGGCGGTAAGGCGTTTCCGCTGCCGTGGGACGTTGGGCGGGGCGACGACGCCGGGGAACTGGTGGCGGCCGCCACCGCGCTCGCCGGCGACGACATCAGCGTCCTAGTCCACGCGGCGGGCAACCAGATCCGCAAGCCTGCGACCGACATGACCATGGAGGAGTGGGACAGCGTCCTCAACATTCACCTGCGGGCTGCCTTCGCGCTGTCGCGCGCGGTGGCCCGTCCGCTTATCGCTCACGAGCGTCCGGGCTCCGTGCTGTACGTGGGGTCCATGACGAGCGCGCGCACCGGACTGCGGGACACCGTGGCCTACGGGGCGGCTAAAAGCGGGCTGCTCGGCCTCATGCGGACGCTGGCCGTTGAATGGGCAGGCAACGGGGTGCGGGTGAACACGGTGGCGGTCGGCTTCGTCGCCACGGAGATGACCCGGGATATCGACGGGACGCCCGCCCGGCAGGCCCTCGTCTCCCGCGCGCCGATCGGCAGGCTCGGGACCCCGGAGGAGATCGCCCGGGTGATCACGTTCCTGTCGTCCAGTCACGCCAGCTTCATCACCGGCGAGTGCGTCACCGTGGACGGCGGATGGAGCGTCGCCTAGGTGAACCGGCACGCGAGCATGACACAAGGAGACTTCTAGTGACACGTATTACCGGCCTGGAGACATACGACGTCCGGTTCCCGACGTCACGGGCGCTTGACGGGTCGGACGCGATGAACCCCGCCCCGGACTACTCGGCCGCGTACCTGGTGCTGCGCACGGACGACCCGGGCCTGTCCGGTCACGGGTTCGTGTTCACGATCGGGGAAGGGAACGACATCGCGGCCGCTGCCCTGCGGGCGCTTGAGCCCCATGTCGTGGGGCAGGAGATCGGCGAGCTCACCGCGGACCCCGGCCTGCTGTCCCGGCGGCTCGTGGCCGACAGCCAGCTGCGGTGGCTCGGCCCCGAGAAGGGCGTCATGCACATGGCGATCGGGGCGGTCGTCAACGCGGGCTGGGATCTCGTGACCAGGGCGGCGGGGGAGCCGCTGTGGCGGTACCTCGCCCGCCTCAGCCCCGAGCAGGTCGTCCGGCTCGTCGACTTCCGCTACCTGAGCGACGCGCTCACCCCCGACGAGGCCCTCGCCATCCTGCGCAAGGCCGAGCCGGGGAAGGCAGACCGGATCGCCGAGCTGGAGCACGACGGCTACCCCGCCTACAGCACGTCTCCCGGCTGGCTCGGCTACTCCGCCGACAAGCTCGCCGCGCTCCTGCGCGAAGCAGCACACGACGGCTTCACCCTGGTCAAGCTCAAGGTCGGCGCCGATAGGGCCGCTGACATCGCCCGGCTGGAACTCGCCCGCCAGGTCGTCGGCGACGAGATGCGGATCGCCGTGGACGCCAACCAGGTCTGGGACGTGCCCGAGGCGATCTCCTGGGTAAACGAGCTCGCGCGGTTCGGCCTGACCTGGATCGAGGAGCCCACCAGCCCCGACGACATTCTCGGCATGGCGGCGATCCGCCGTGGGGTCGCGCCGGTGCCCGTGGCGACCGGCGAGCACGTCGCGAACAGGGTCATGTTCAAGCAGTTCCTCCAGGCCGAGGCGATCGACGTCATGCAGATCGACGCCTGCCGGGTCGGCGGCGTCAACGAGAACATCGCCAACCTGCTCCTGGCCGCGAAGTTCGGCGTGCGAGTGTGCCCGCACGCGGGCGGGGTGGGCCTGTGCGAGGCCGTGCAGCACCTGTCGTTCTTCGACTACGCGGCCGTGTCCGGGAGCCTCGACGGGCGCGCGATCGAGTGGATCGACCATCTCCACGAGCACTTCACCAGCCCGGCCTCCGTCGTCAAGGGCCGCTACACCGCGCCGCTGGCCCCGGGGAACTCGATGGAGATCAAGCCGTCGTCGGTACGCGAGTACGAGTACCCATCCGGCCCTGCGTGGGCCCAGGCCTCCGCCTGAGAAAGGAAACAGCCACGGGAACCGCAGGCCTCGCGGTCCCCGTTGTCGCCGATGACCTGTCCGGCGGCGCCGAGGCTGGCGTCGCCTTCGCCCGCGCCGGCCTCGGCACCGTCACAGCGGATGAGGGACGTCAGCCTTCGCTGTTCCTCGCGCCGCACGGCATTGAATGACCGCGCATGACCGCCCGGCCTTACAGCGCGGCGGTCTCCGTCATCCGGCTCACGAGCAGCTGGGCGGCCGTGGCCATGTGCTCGGCGAGGAAGCGGTGCGCCGCGGTCGCGTCGCCCGCGGCGATGAGGTCGACGATGGGGCGGTGCCGCTCGAACTCCATGTTCTCGCGTGCCGGCTTCGGCCCGGCCGCGATCATCGCGACCCGGACGAGCCCGCTGATGTTCGACCACGCCTGATACAGCGCCTGGTTGCCCGCCAGCTCGCACATGGTCCCGTGGAAGTTCAGGTCGGCGTCGAGGTCCTCGGCCAGCGAGACCTGGTACTTCAGGCGATCGAGCTTGCCGCGCAGCGCTGCCACGACTGACTCCCGGTCAGGCAGCACGCACAGGCGGCCGATCGCGATCTGCTCCAGGCCGGTGCGCACCTCGAAGATGTCATGGACCTCGCTGTCGGTCAGGCACCGGACCGAGACGCGGCCGCGCTGGTCTTGCACCAGCAGACCTTCCTGCTGCAGCTGGCGTAGCGCCTCGCGCAGTGTCGCCCGGCTCACACCCAGGGAGCTGCTGAGATCGACCTCAGCCAGGTGCGTCCCAGCGGCCAGGGTGCCGTCGCCGATCGCGATGCGGAGCTGATCGATGACCGACTCGCGCAGGGTAAACCGCGTCGCCCGCCCGACCGGGAACACCGTCATCGTTGTGCCTTTCGCTGCCCCTCACCTGTGATGACTATAGAACACCATGTCGGCTTGACGTAATGACGACATGTCGACAGACTGAGAGATGAGCGATGACAACTGAAACATGACCAGACAACTGCGGCCGCGAGAACTCACCAGCTCTCGGCGCGGCGCGATGGAGCAGGGAACTACCATGAGCCCGCTAGACCTAGGAACCATACTGATCACCGGCGGCGGATCCAGGCGCGGCATCGGGCGTGCCACCGCGCTGCGGTTCGCCGCCGACGGCTACGCCGTCGCGGTGCTGGACATCGACGGCCAGGCCGCCGCGGACACCGCTGACGAGGCCGCGAAGGCGGGCAGCCCGCAGACGTTCGCCGGCTACGTCGACGTGACCGACGAGCAGTCGGTGCAGGCGGCCGTGCGGGCTGCCGAATCCGAGATGCCGCCGGTGACGGTGCTCGCCAACATCGCCGGGATCTCCGCGCCGACGCCGTTCGAGAAGATCACCCTCGCCGAGTGGGAGCGCATCTTCGCCGTCAACGTCCGCGGGACCTTCCTGGTCACCCAGGCCGTACTGCCGGGCATGCGCGAGCGCGGCTACGGCCGGATCATTAACATGTCCTCGGTCTCCGGCCAGCGCGGCGGCGGCGTCTTCGGCGCCTCGCACTACTCCGCCAGCAAGGCCGCCGTCCTGGGCCTCACCAAGACGCTCGCCCGCGAGGTCGGCGCGCACGGCATCACGGTCAACGCGGTCGCGCCCGGGATGGTGGACACTGACATCACCGGCGGCGCGATGACCGAGGAGCGCAAGGCCGAGCTTGCCACGGCAACGCTCGTCGGCCGGCTGGCCACGACTGACGACGTCGCCGGCGCCGTGGCATTCCTCGCCTCACCCGGTGCGGAATACCTGACCGGCGCGACGATCGACGTCAACGGCGGATCGCACCTTCACTGACCATGCTCACCGCTGTCCTTGACGACGATCCCACCGGGACACAGTCCGCCACCGATGTGGTGGTCCTGCTGCGCTGGGACGCGGCCGCGATCGCTGACGTCCTTCGCCGCGAAAGAGCGATCTACCTGCAGACCAACTCGCGGGCGGTACCAGAGGCTCAAGCCGTGGCGCTGGCCCGGCGGATCCGGGAGGACCTCGCTGCGGCCGAGGCCCTGCTCGGCGAGCCGATCCTGCCCGTGCTGCGCGGTGACTCCACACTGCGCGGGCACGTCTTCGCCGAGTCGGACGTCTTCGCCGGGGACACCGGCTGCGTCCTGTTCGTCCCCGCCTTCCCCCAGGGCGGCCGGACCACTATCGGCTCGGTGCACCGAGTGGTCATCGACGGCGTCAGTACCCCGGTCGGCGACACCGAGTTCGCGCGTGACCCGGTGTTCGGCTACCGCAGCTCCAGCCTCGTCGGCTATGTGCGCGAGAAAGGCGGCCGGCGCGGCATCCCGGTGCCGCTCGGCCTGCTGCGCGCCAGCGGCGGAGACGCGGTCACCCGCGCCCTGCTCGGCGCTGGGGCCGGGGACTTCGTCGTCCCCGACGTGGAGACCGACGCGGACATCGAGCTGATCAAGGTCGGCCTGCTGGCCGCCCGGCAGGCACGGCACGACATTGTCGTGCGCTGCGCGGCGACGCTGGCCGCAGCCTGCGCGGGCCGCCTGTCCACGGGCTACCTGCCGCGGCCGCTGGTGCCGCCCCGGCCAGGGCTGGCTGTCGTCTGCGGCTCGCACACCGCCGCGGCCACCGCCCAGCTAGCCGCGCTGACTGACCGGCTGGGCCTAGCGCCGGCGGTAATTCCCACCGACGACGCTCTCGCCGACCCGGCGGCCGCCGGGACTAGGGCCGCCCCCGTCCTGCGGGCTGCGCTCGCCAGCCACGGCATCGCGATCGTCTGCAGCGAGCGCGACCGGCGGGCGCAGGACGACACCCTCGCCCACGGCGAGGTGGTGATGACGGCCCTCATGACTGCCTTGGCGGCCGTGGCAGGCGAGGTCGGGACCATCGTTTCCAAGGGCGGCATCACCTCCGCCGAGGTCGCCCGCACCGTGCTCCGCGCGCCGCAGGCCAGGGTGCGCGGGCAGCTCGCGGCCGGGATCTCGGTCTGGGATTACGACGACGGCACCGTCCAGGTGGTCGTCCCTGGCAACGTCGGCGGCCCTGCCACGCTCACCGACGTCGTAGCAGGGCTCGCGCTGCCGAACGCGCAGCGCCCGCTCTCCTAGCCTGTGCTGTGCAAAACCCTGCGCATGGTCTGACCTGCTGCTTTACGCTCGGCGCTCGTGCTGATCCGTCTATGAAGACCCTGAGACTGTCCTGGGCCGACCTTGCGTCTCGGACTCTGGATACGGATCTTCCTGCGGAAGGCCAGCGACGCGAAGACCTCGAAGGAACGCATGCCTCAACGAGCTGCGGGAGACCGGTCCGGCCTGAACGTGGGCGAGGCACATCATCTGATGCTCCCTGCCCGCGTCCAGGCCGGATCTTACAAAGCGGCCGGGTCTACAGGTAGAGCACGGCTGTCATCAGGAGGCCGGCTGTCGCAAGCACCCAGGTGTACGGCAGGGTACGTGCCAGGACGCGTTCCGGCCGGACGCCGGCGACTCGGCACTCCACACGGTCTGCGTGCTCGTCGGGTCGGAGGTCCCCAGCACCTCGTTGTACGAGGACATCAGGCCGAGAACGCCCATGGCCGGGTAGACGCCGGCGGCCATCAGCACGCTGGCGATGCCGGCCCCGAGGCCGTAGATGTTGAACGGGCCGCGGTACAGGCACAGCGGGGTCAGCACCGCGAACACCACCACGAAAAGGATCGGGTTGCGCGGGCTGATCGCTGTGGTGACCGGCTTGAGGGCTGCGACGGAGCCAGGCAACTCGACCGCGGTGAGCAGTATGCCGATGGCGATGAACAGCACCAGCGCCGGTGCGGCTACCCGGAACCCCTCGTACAGGGTCCGCAGTGCGCGCTGCGTCATGTCCGCCGGGCGGGTGGTGGTCAGCAGCACGTAGACCACTCCGGCCAGCAGCGAGGGAACGATCGGCACGTCGAATCCGAGCGCCAGCACGATCGGCACGATCGGCGAGATCAGTGCGTACCAGGGGGCGTCGGCCCGCCGCTTGCTGCGTGGCTCCGCCGTCGGCGCTTCATTCTCGGGTGCCAGTTTCACGGCCCACGAGTGCTGGACGCCACGCCGCCGCGACTCGATCAGGATGAACGCGACCGCGCACACCACGATGATCGGGAACATGTAGAGCTGGAAGTGCCGGATCGAGGAGATTGGCAGCTTCAGAGCCGTGGACAGGTACTGCCAGGAGGCCAGCTCGAACGGGATTCCGGCGGCGACGCCGAACGCGATTGTCCCCGCGGCCGTCACCGGGGGGATGCCGACGGCGATCATTGCGGGGATGCCGATGATGCCGGCCAGCATCGCGGCGGGGGCGGAGCCGGTGACCGAGCCGCAGAGCGTCGCGACGATGAACAGGCCGAGCGCGACGACGTAGGGCCGGTCTCCCGCGAATTCCACGGTTTTGCGCACCAGCGTCGACGCCACGGTGAGGATGACCGGCAGCCGGCGGCGCAGGCCGCCAGGCCGCGCCGACACCGCCGAGGCCTCCGCCACGATGAGAATCTCTGATTCGTATTCGCGCATCAGGATAGGGATCGCCTTTCTTCGAAGAGGATCAGGCCGTCACTGAGCGGCTGGCGCGGGCGGCGGGCGACGGTCTGGCCGGACGGCTGGGCAGGCAACGATCTGCCTGGTGCGGCGTGTGCCGTCCCGTCGATCAGGCTCGCGAGGAGCCGCACGGCGGCCGCGCCATCTCACGCCGCGGCACGGCGAAACCGCTGAGCACACGCTCGCCGGGAAGCGTGTGCGGGTCACCGAACACCGCGAGTGAGAAATCTTCGGGAAACCAAACGGGCAGCGGCGGCCGCTGCCGCCACGGTGTCGAGCGCAGGTTGGTGTCGTCTCCTCGGCAGGATCGCCGTGACACCGTCGCAGCCAACCGCGCAGCCGGTCCGCGCCGACGTCGGTGCCGTCGTTCGGATCACCGTCACCGCTTCCGGCGGCAGTCTGCGTCATCCGGCCGCGTAGGGCACCGCCTCGCGATCGGTGGATGCTGGCGCGTCGTCGTTCTCGCGAAGGTAGATCATTCGCTGATGGCCGAGGTTGGCGAGCCGCCGCACGACCTCCGCCGCCGCCGGGACGTAGTGGCGCCACGTACGAGAGCCGTTCGCGAGTTCGTCGTGCGACGATGTAGACGAGCGGAAACCTATCGAGGTATCGACTCAGAGTCTGTCCGGGCACATGCATGCCATGAACAGGCAGCCGTCGGCCAGCCGGAGCCGGTTGAGAACGTCGTCGAAGCCCGCCTCGGCCGTGGCCGACGACGTGAAGAGCAGCAGGTCGTATCCCTGATTGGTGGCCTCTTCCTCGAATCCGACCAGGAACGGGTAGTACGAGTGCTGCACATCGGTCGGGAACGTGGCAGTGAAGGTATAAAGGCCGAGGAGGTTGTTCTGGCCCCGTGACATGCGCTGGGCAATCGGGTCAGGTACATAGCCAGCGATCGCGCGGTCGCCAGCACGCGATCCCGTGTATCATCGGAGAACGCGACGTCGGCCTTGTTGCCGCTGAGGATGAGCGACACAGTGGTCTGCGATACTCCCGCCAGGCGGGCAATGTCCGCCTGGCGCGGGCGCGTGCGCCCTCCGGTGGCCGGCTTACGACCGGGGGTCACCGCAGCATCGACCCGCCGTCCACATCGAAGGCCGAGCCGTAAACGAAGCTGGCCGCGGGGGAGGAGAGGAACAAGATCGCCGCCGCCATGTCGTCGGGCCGTCCCATCCGGCCGACGGGCAGCCTGCGGCGATCCGCTGCTTGAGTTCACCTGGTACGGCCGCGTGCAGCGGGGTGTCGGTCGGGCCGGGACGAGCGCGTTGATCCGCACACCGAGCGGCGAACTCCCGCGCACGACTTGACCAGGGACAGCACGCCGGCCTTGCTGGCGGCGTACGGTGCGTCCACTAATACGTATTAACTATGATGTGATGCGATGTTAAGGTCATGTTGCGCGTGCTGTCAAGAGTGGGATCTTCCTCTCAAAGACCCCGGACGGACGGAGATCCCGCACGCGGCCTGGGGAAGGCTACGGCGCCGGTGCCCTTCGGCTGGCGGGCGACACCGACGGCTGCCGGATGGAGAGGCCCGCGCCCGGAAAGCTGTAGGACGCATAAAATTCGCTGTCGGTCACCGGTAACTAAGCTGCTCAGAAATCCTTCTCCCGGGCATTATGCGCACGTTCCTGCATTCGCACTAACCGGCCAAGAGTGATCGATTCAGGCCGGTCCGCGAAACGGGTTCTCGTGGAATTTTGCGGGCTCCGACTCACATTATTTCCTGGATATCCAGGCGTTCGCACGGTGAGAATTCGGCCTGCGGGAGGGAGGCAACAACGCCATGCCGCAGGAGCAGGAGACACAGCCATGGCCGGTGCTGGAACCGGCAGCGGAGCCATGGCTACCGCAGACCCACCCGGCCAGACGATGACCGACCGCGATACGGTGTTCGACGTCCAGTGGGCACTCTACGGCGGCACGCCCGGGGAAGACGGGCACTCGCTCCTCGGTCACAGCACGGGCAGCCGCTGCTCATCGCCGAGCGTGCTGCCTTGATCGGCAACGACGACTTCAGGATGCTCATCACGATCGCGTACAACGGAATGCGGTGGGGCGACATCGGAGACGAGATCCGAGGCAACGCCGCCTGATACTGGACGAGAGTGGGTTTGCCGTCTGGTAAGCTCACTCTCGTTCCCGGGCGTTTAGCTCAGCGGGAGAGCGTCTCCCTGACACGGAGAAGGCCACAGGTTCAATCCCTGTAACGCCCACCAAGGCCCCAGGTTCCTGGAGAACTTACCCGGGGGTTTCTGCCCTCCGGGCTAGGCCGCGAGCGCCGGGGGACTAGCCAGGTACGCGTAGGCCAGCTCAGACTTGCGCTCAATATGGCCCAGCGCGGTATTGCACCCCAGGCACAGCAGTCCCCGAACGCACTCTCCGCACGAGGTCTTCTCTCCCGGGCAATGGGCATGGTCATGGTCCACGCAGATCGGGTTGCCCTCCTCGAACGCCTCGTGGCAAATTCCGCACCCGTACCCTTGGGCCTCCAGGAGCTGGGTGAACCGCTCCGGTGTCAGGCCATAGCGCGACAGCCGGTACTTCGCATTCCACTTGCTGCGGTCAGCGACGGTGCCGCGCCGACGCAAGGTCTTCCGCGAACGCACAGACCCGCCTCAGTGTCCCTGCCGAGGCGTCGGCTGGTGGTGCCGGAGGGGACATCGCAGCGGTTCAGGCGGACACTCCGGGTGAATCGGGCGGCATGTTCCGGGGCCTTGTCATAGTGGATATCTAGGCACGCCATGGCGTGCCTAGATATCCACTATCTTCAAAATCCCGTTCGGAAGACCCGTGATCTCGGGCAGACGGACCGGCGGGATGAACGGTATGTCGCTCTTGCCGGATTCGGTGGCGGGCGGAAGCTACCGGACCGGGCGCATGCCAGGTCCCGCCGCTCAGACCGCGCCGAGGTAGTCGAGCCCCAGGTCAAGCGCCCGCGAGGAGTGCGTCAGCCCGCCGACCGCCAGGTAGTCGACGCCCGTCGACGCGACCTCCCGCGCGTTCGTCAGCCGCAGCCCGCCGCTTGACTCAAGCCGCACGCCGTCGTAGGTCCGCGCCACCGCCACGGCCTCTCGCAAGGTCGGGACCGGCATGTTGTCGAGCAGGATGAACCGCGCCCCCGCCTCGAGCGCCTCACGGACCTGGGCGACGGAGTCGCACTCGACCTCGATCACCAGCCCCGGCCGCGCCGCGATGAGTACCGCGTGCACCGCCGCCGCCACGCCGCCCGCCGCCGCGACGTGGTTGTCCTTGACGAGCGCCGCGTCGCCGAGCCCCATCCGGTGATTCTCCCCGCCGCCGCACCGCACGGCGTACTTCTCCAGCCCCCGCAGCCCCGGCAGCGTCTTGCGCGTGTCCCTGACCACGGCCCCGGTCCCCGAGACAGCATCCGCCCAGGCCCGGGTGGCCGAGGCGATCCCGGACAGGTGCGTAAGGAAGTTGAGCATGGTCCGCTCGGCCCCGAGCACCGCGACGGCACCCCCGGAAACCCGCAGCACCGCGTCTCCGGGCATCACCCGAGCCCCGTCCGCGACAAGCAGAGTCCCGGTGATCGCCACCCCGGCCGAGCCGCCGGCGACAGGGGTCGCCCCCGTGCCGCCGTTCCCTGCCGGGCCTGGGCCAGAGTTGCCTGCCGTGCCTGGCCCAGAGTTCCCTGCCGCGCTTGGGCCAGAGTTCCCTGCCGCGCTTGGGCCAGAGTTGCCTGCCGCGACGCTCAGGTACTCCGCGATCAGGTCGAAGACGGCGAGTGCCACGGGCAGCCCAGCGATCACGCCCGCCTCGCGCGCCACGACGTTAGCGGTCACCGTTCGCCCTGCCACCGTCGCGGCGGACGTCACGTCCGGTCCGTAGCGGAAGTCCTCGTCAAGCGCCGCCCGCACCACGCGCAGCACATCAGGGACCTCAAGCCCCGCCTTTTCCAGGGCCCGCACGGTCCCTGGTGCCAGGCCAGCGGCCCCCGTGCCGCTCCCCGCACTCGCCGCCCGCCCGGCGGCGCCCGTCACACCCACGGCTCCAGTCACAGTTCCTCCTCGATCGTCACCCATGACACGCCCCGCGCCGCCGCTACGGCCCCGGCGGCTGTCGTCGCACTGGCAGCCTTTGCCGTTTCGACAGTCACAGTGCTTCCTTTGAGACCACGAATTGCTGCCCGTCCCAGCGGACGAGTGTGTGCCAGGGCGCGGCGGCTGTCCCGGTGGCGTCCCGCCGCCGGTGGCACCCGCGACTCTCCGCCCGCCGCAGCGCCCCGGCCGCGATCAGCAGCGACACCATCCGCAGATTCGCCGCCTCGACCGCATTAAGCTCAAGGCCCGCCTGCTCGTCTGGGCTTTCGCCCGCTTCTGTCGCTGCCATCGGCGCATTCGAGCCGGGGGTATCGCCGGCTTCTCCGATGACCCGCAGGAGTTCGGTAAGTCCGTCCGCGTCGCGCATGACGCCGGCGTACCGCGACATTGCCTGCGCGAGCTCCCGCCGGTCCGCGGCCTTGCCCCGATTCCGGGACTCCGCGACTTCCCCTCGATTCCGGGACGTCGGCGGCTCAGTCGCGAGCGAATGTATCGCTTGCCCGTGCTGGCCCTCTGGCACCCAGGGCCAGTCGGCCGGCGACGGCGACTGCCTGCCAGCATCATTCCGTTCACCGGTAAGGGGCCTGTAGGCCCCAGGAAATGTCACCTCATCGACAAGGCCGACTCCTGACAGGGCTTTGCCGATGACCCTGGCAAAGTCGGCTCGGGACAGGGCGTCGGCGATGGCCGTGCCGGTGCGGCGGCCGGCGATGATCGCCTCGGTGACCGAGTTGGAGGCGAGCCTGTTCGCCCCCTGCACCCCGGTCGACGCCGCCTCGCCGGCTGCGTAAAGGCCTGGAAGACTGGTCCGCCCGTCTAGGTCGGCGCGGATGCCACCGCAGGAGTAGTGCGCGCCGGGTGCGACAGGGATGAGGTCGGTCACGGGGTCGATCCCGTGCTTACGGCAGGCGGCGGTGACGGTCGGGAAGCCGTTTTCCAGCAGGTCGCGCCCGAGCCCGGTAGCGTCGAGCCACACGTGTCCCGCGTCGCCCGCCGCGATGACCTCGGCCATCCGGGCGGCGACGACATCGCGCGGCGCCAGGTCACCGCGCGGGTCATGCCCGGCCATCAGCGGCGTGCCGTCGGAGTCGCGCAGCACCGCCCCGGCCCCGCGCAGCGCCTCGGTGATCAGCGGGCACTGGCCGCTCGCTCCCGGCAGCCAGAGCACCGTCGGGTGGAACTGGACGAACTCCAGGTCCCTGATCACCGCCCCGGCCCGCGCCGCGATCGCGATTCCGTCTCCGGTCGCTCCCGCCGGATTCGACGTGGTGCCGAACGCCTGCCCGAGCCCCCCGGCCGCGATCACCACGGCCCGCGCGGAGATCACCCCAGGCGTCAGCCGCGCGTCCGCCCCGATGAAGGCCGCTGTGAGGCCCGTGACCGAGCGGGCGGGGACCAGTTCCCGCGCGAGCGTGCCGACCGGATCGGCGTTGGCAGCCGCCGTTCCGTCCGTGACACTGATCCCCGCCCCGTCCGTCCCCCCAGCCTCAATGATCCGGCTGCGCATCCCAGGCTCGCCCGTGTCGCTCAGCAGCAGGTCGAGCACCACCGTGCGGTCGAGGATCTCGATCCCGCTCGCGACCAGCGCGGCCAGTAGCGTCCTGTGCACCTCGGCCCCGGTCGCGTCGTCGCCCGAGTGGACGATCCGGCGCGCGCTGTGCCCGCCTTCCAGTCGCAGTTCGCGCGTCTCCAGCTGAGCGCCGAGCCCGGTCAGCCACCCGATCGCGCCGGGGGCGGCGTCCGCGAGCACCGCCACGACCTCAGGCTCGCACAGCCCGGCCCCGGCCACGAGCGTGTCGGAGACATGCGCCAACGGCGTGTCACCAGCCCCGAGAGCCGCCGCGAGCCCGCCCTGCGCCAGTGGCGTCGCCCCGCCCACAAGGTCCTTGGTCACGACCAGCACCCGCAGCCCGGCAGCCGCCGCCGTCAGCGCGGCCGAGATCCCCGCCGCCCCAGACCCGACGACCACGACGTCCGCGTCCCGTCGCCATTCCCGCCGCACGACGGGCAGTTCCCGAGTTACACCAGCCACGTCAGTCACCTCAGTCCCATCGACCTGCCCGCGTCTGCGGCGCGCTCGCGGTCACATCCGGATACTGGATCGTTAGGAGGGCTATAGCGCGCCCAACGATCCGCCGTCCTGTGAAGCTCGACCAGCCTGCCTTCATCACGCGGTTGCCGGGACGGGAGACGGGCCGACACTGATCATGGCCTCCACCGCGTGGCGGGCCCGTGCGGCCACCGCCGGGTCCACCTGAACCTCGGGACCACCGGTGCGCAGGCACCGCTCCAGCGACTCGGCCGTGATCATCTTCATGTAGTGGCAGGTCGCGTGCGGGTTGACTGGCTCAAAGGACACCGCGGGGTTGGCCTTGCGCAGCTGGTGCAGCATCCCGGTCTCGGTCGCCACGAGCACGGCGGTCGCGCGGGTTGTCTTGGCGGCGGAAAGCATCCCCCCGGTGGACAGGACCTTCGTGCGGGACAAAGGCAGGTCGCCCGTTCCCGTCTGCCACAGCGCCGAAGTCCCGCACCCGCACTCCGGGTGCACGTATAGCTCCGCCTCCGGCCGCGCCGCCGCCATGTCCCGCAGCGCCTGCGGCGAGATCCCCGCGTGCACGTGGCACTCCCCGGCCCAGACCCGCAGGTTCGACCGCCCGGTCACCCGCTTGACGTGCGCCCCGAGGAACTGGTCGGGCAGGAACAGCACCTCGCGGGAAGCGGGGATGGCGGACACGACCTCGGCCGCGTTCGCCGACGTGCAGCAGACATCCGCTTCGGCCTTGACCGCGGCGCTCGTGTTCACGTACGCGACGACCGCTGCCTCCGGATGCGACGCCTTCCACTCCCTGAGCTGGTCGGCCGTGATGCTGTCGGCGAGCGAGCACCCGGCGCCCGCGTCCGGGATCAGCACGGTCCGCGCGGGGGAGAGGATCTTCGCCGTCTCGGCCATGAAGTACACGCCGCACAGCACGATCACCGACGCGGAACTCGACGCCGCGAGCCGCGCCAGTGCGAGGGAGTCTCCGACGTGGTCGGCGACCTCCTGGATCTCGGGCCGCTGGTAGTTGTGCGCGAGGATCACCGCGTCGCGCTCAGCGGCGAGCCGGCGCACGCGGGCCGCCCACTCGGCATCGACTGGGTTAAGCGGCGTCGTCGTCTTGGTGTCTGTCATATTTCCGACCATAGGTCGAAAACAAGGGGTTTACAACCCTCAGGCGAAAACTTATCGTTCGCCTCATGAGAGCCCCTCGCGAATGTGGCCGCCGCCCCTACGATGAGCGTGTGCCTGCCGACTGTTTCCGCCATGAGTCCCTCGGGGTCGTTTTCCAAGTGCGGGACAAGCGACTGACCGTGCTGCTGTGGCGGCGAGCTGAAGCGCCGTTCGAGGACGCGTGGGCACTGCCCGGCGGCCGGCTCGACGCGGATGAGCGGCTCGGCGCGTCGGCCAGCCGGCACCTCGGCGCCAAGGTCGATATCCCGGAGATCGCTCACCTTGAGCAGCTGGAGACGCGCAGCGACCCGGTCCGCGACCCGCGTGGGCGCGTCCTCGCGACGGCCTACCTCGCGCTCGTCACCCCGGACGCCCAGCCCAAGCTGCCGGGCGACACCGCCTGGCACCCGGTGGATGACCTGCCGCCGACCGCCTTCGACCATGGCTCGATCATCGGCTCGGCCAGGAACCGGCTGCGCTCCAAGCTCTCCTACACCAACATCGGCTTCGCCCTGGCCCCGGAAGCGTTCACCATCTCCCAGCTGCGCGAAACCTACGCCGCGGCGCTCGGCCACCCGGTCTCGGCCACCAACCTGCAGCGCATCCTGACCAGGCGAGGCGTCATCGAGCCGACGAGCGACATTTCGCGCCCCACGTCAACCGGCGGCCGCCCGGCCACGCTCTACCGCTTCGCCGCCCGCGAGCTGGTCGTGACGAACCCCTTCGCCGCCTTCCGCCCGAGGAACGCCGTCGGCTAGCGCCCGCCCAGGCCCAGCTGACTCCCGCAGCGGGACTCCGCGCCCGCCAACTGCAAAACCGATGATCCCGAACGAGCCCGCGTTTCACGCCGCCGCCCCCGTTCCCGTCAATCCGCCGCCCAGGCCGGTGAACCATCCACTGCGGGCTGCCGTGCGGGGGTGGCGCGTGTTCCGGTGGCAGTCCTTCGGCCTGCCCTCGGTTTCCCGTAGCCAGGGGCCGCAGCGGCTCCGAGGCCAGGGCCGGCTCGTCAAGCCGCCGCCCGCTCGGCTAGAAAGCGCTACTGCTCAGCCAGTTGCTGCGATGTCGCTCGCGCTGCCGTTACGTCGTGGGCTCGGGCGGCGGCGCGGCCGCCCGGGGACGGGCGAGTGTCTGCGCTGAGCCGGCGGCTGGCCGCTCGCCGGACCCGGCAGGCCGGCTGGCCGGGCGCTGCTGCTCCTGTCTCAGCCGGGATGCGAGGCGGTCCCGCAGGATCACGTGCCGGAACTCGTACGCCGCCCCGACCTGGCGTAGCACGGTCTTCTGGTAGGCATCGTCAAGAAAGGACCGCAGGCGCACCGGTGCCTCCCCTCGCGCCGCCAGCCACCAGCTGACGACCCGGAAGTAAGGGGACGCCGCGTGATAGAAGCCGAAGGTCAAGCCGATGACCAGCGCGGCACTCAGGCCGATGCCGAGGCCGTCACTGACGACGTCCGAGAGACTGGCCTTAGCCCCAACTTCGAAAATCGACGTCATGGCCCCGCCGACGAACCCGACAGAGCCTGCGGCCAGGCCCGCCGACAGCGCGGTGCGCCGGAACGCGGACGCGTCCCTGGCGAGCGCTTGCCCGGGACTGGGCACGAGGTCCAGGTCCTCGTCATGGTGCCGCAGGCCGAACGGCAGCGCCGCGGTCGCCGCGAGCACCAGTCCGATCACGACCGCGAAGACGACGCCTTCCTCCCGCCAGGCGGTGAACCCGGTGGCGAGCCCGATGACAAGCCCGCCTGGGACCCCGATGTGCCCCTCCCACTTGGGCTGCTTGCTAGAGGGTCCCTGGCGCCCCAGGTAGTAGACGGCGAGGCCGGACGCCATGGCGACGCCCAGCCCGTTCACTACGCCCGCAGGCAGGCCAAGACCCACCGCCGCGAGGTAGCCGGCGACGAAGGACCCGGCGAGCGTCCCGACAAACCCGCCAATGAACTCTGTCGTGGCCCCGGCGCCGATGGCGATTCCCAGTGCTTCTGGCAAGCCGCTGAACAGCGACGCCTCGTGTCCTATGCCGTGCTTGCCCGCTACCCCGGCGGCGAGGCCGCCGATTACGGCGCCGATCATCCCGCCGGCCATGCCAGGCCCCGGGCGGCGCTTGTCTTCGTAACGTATCCGGTAGCCGGCGCGGTCCCAGCGGCGCCTGGCGTAGCGGGTGCCCAGGCCGATCGCCATGGCGAGCAGCATCCCGGTCCCGAAGCCGACCCCGATTCCGACGCCCACGTGCGTCCCCAGCGCGGCGGCAATGCCGACGACGACTCCGCAGGCGATTCCGACCGCCGCGGAGGGCAGCCAGCCGGGGGCCAAGCCGCGCAGATCCCACCACTCCAGCGTCGTGGAGTCCCGCTCGTCCGCCAGGTAGCCGGCGATCCGCATCAGCCAGCGCTCGGCGGGGAGGGACCCGGCGGCCTGGTGCTCCTCCCGTGCCCGGCGTTCCAGGCGCTCCCGCTCCGCCGAGTACACGGTCGGGATGAACTCGTCGAGCAGGTGGTGCTGGATGCTCTCCCGGTCCGGGAACCGGCTCCGGTCGCACAGGTCCGCGGGGTCGGGGACCTTGCCGTCCGCGTGGTAGCGGTGCGGGTTGTAGATCGCGGATGCCAGGCTGGCGTACAGCGGTGTTTCAAGCGCTTCGCGCAGCGGCGAGGCCGCCGGCGAATCCATCAGCTCGCGCACCACGGGGCCCCACCGGCGGTCGTTGCGGTGCTCGCTGAGGTAGTCCGCCACCTTGTCGGCGTCCAGGGGCTGCAGCTCGATGGCGGCTGCGCCGCGCACCGGGTTCCAGGGCTGCCCGGGGGCGCTCACGATGTCCTCGTACTCCGTCGTGCGGCACGTCACGACGAGGCGGAGCGGCCGCAACGGGTTGACGAAGGCCTCGTTGAGCCGGTCGATGGCCCGACGCCGGGCCACGAGCGGCATCTCGTCCAGGCCGTCGAGGATCGGCATGATCTTCTGCCTGGCCAGCAGGTCCGCGATCCGCGAACGCTCGCCGCCGGTGCCGTGAACCTTCGCGTTGAGGCCCGGATAGTCGTAGGTCAGTTGCTTCTCCAGCCACCGCCCGAGGTCGTCGGTCTCCGGGTCCCACGAAGTCATCGGCACGAACACCGGGACGAGGCCTCCGGACGGGCGCCGCCTGACGAGGTCGAGCACCAGCCGGAGCATCAGCATTGACTTTCCGTACCCCGGATCGCCGAGCACCACGAGCCAGCCAGTGGGCACCCGGTCCAGGACCTCGGGTAGCTCGTGCTCGAAGCCGGACAGCGCCTGCGGGCTGGTGGCCCACGCGCTGCGCCGGGCGCCCTTCTGCGCTCCTAGCCCGTGCGTGGCCTCGCGCTTGAGGTCTTCCCAGCGGGTCATCGCGCCCTGATCGCCAGCCGTCCAGAAGACGGTGAGCTCGCGCACCGTGTCGTTGAACTTGCGAACGAGGTATTCCCGTCCCCACTGCTTGGCGACTGCGGCGGCGAGCCTGTCAGCGTCGCCAGTCCCTGCGTCGCCAGTTCCGGCGTGGACGCTCTCCGGATACACCCACGCGGATTCCGCGTGGCGCGTCCGGCCGTCGGCCGGGTGGCCTCGGCCGTCGGCGATGTCCTCTGTTTCGGCGCCGTCATCTGTTTCGGCGTTATCGTCTGTCTCGGCGGCGGAACCGACCGGCAGGCCTGGATCCTCGTCGCGGTTATTCACGAACCTGCCCGGCCGCGCGGCGGATTCGGCTTGGCTGGCGGCGCTGGCTAGCTCGTCTGCGGCGGCTCGCGCGTCGGGGCGCTGGGCTGGGTCCTTCGAGAGCAGTGCCTCAAGCACGCCGCGCAGCGGGCCGGCGTGCCGGGACGGGGCCGGGGGACGCTGCAGGATGGCGCTCATCAGGGCGGGCACGGTCTCGCCGCTGAACGGCGGGGAGCCCTCTAGCGCGGTGTGCAAGGTGACGCCAAGCCCCCACATGTCGGCGGCGGGGCCGGCGTCGCCCTCGAGCTGCTCGGGTGCCATGTACAGCGGCGTGCCGATCAGCACCCCGGAACCGGTGAGCCGGGTAGTGGCGTCCAGGATCTTCGCGATGCCGAAGTCGGCCACGATGACGCGGTCGCCCGAGCGCAAGATGTTGGCCGGCTTGAGGTCACGGTGCACGATCCCGGCGGCGTGCGCGTGCTCCAGCGCCCCGGCGATCTGCCTGCCGATGTCCGCGACGCGCTGCCAGGGCAGCGGCCCGTGCTCGGCGATCTCGGCCTCCAGGGACGGGCCGCTGACGAATTCCATCACTATCCACGGCGCGCCCTCGTGTTCCACCACGTCGTGGATGGTGATCACGTTGGGATGGCTCAGCCGTGCCGCCGCCCGCGCCTCGCGCATCGCGCGGTCAACCATGTCTGCCGACACCGCTGGTGAATGCGGCGGCAGCAAGATCTCCTTGACCGCCACGACCCGGTCAAGGAGTTGATCGTGCCCGCGCCACACCCGTCCCAGGCCGCCCTCCCCGACGACCTCGGTCAGCAGGTACCGGCCGCCCAGCAGAAGTGCCTCCCCACTCGGCATAGGAGAAATGATAACGATGGACAAGCCGGGCGAAAGGGACCGCCGCTTTAGGATTTTTTCAAGCCGAAAGCGCATTCGAGCTGGCAAGAGTGAGACCAAAAGCGCATTCGGCGTAGTCAGTGTTCCCGCAGCGAGCTGGGTTGGCCTGGCCTGCGAGAGTTAGGAGCGGCAGGTTCCTGAGCAGGGGTTCTGGCTAGCAGAATCTTGTCCTGGGCAACCTCGGACGCGGGTCACGCTTGAAGGATGACGACCTCGCTTGACTTCGAATCGCCTGTCCACCTGAAGGCGGTGACGGCGGAGAACCTGCCGGCCGTGACGCCGGCGCTTGAGGACCTGTACCGGGGGTTCGAGAAGGAACTCCTCGTTCCGCTGTGGACGGAGATCGGCGACCTGATGCCGCTCCACCCGCGGTCGAAGGCGCTGCCGCATCTCTGGCGGTGGGACAACCTGCGGGCCCTCGCGGCGCAGGCCGGCGCGCTCGTCCCGGTGGGCCGGGGCGGCGAGCGCCGCGCGATCGCCCTCGCCAACCCAGGCCTGAACGGCCGCCCGTTCGCGACGCCGACACTGTGGGCCGCGATCCAGTACCTGATGCCGGGGGAGAACGCGCCCGAGCACCGGCACACGCAGCACGCGTTCCGCTTCGTGCTTGAGGGCGAGGGCGTCTGGACGGTCGTCGGCGGCGACCCGGTGGCGATGCGCCGCGGCGACTTCCTGCCGCAGGCGGGCTGGAACTGGCACGCGCACCACAACGCGACCAGGGCACCGATGGCCTGGATCGACGGCCTGGACATCCCGCTGCAGTACATCACCGAGGCGCAATTCTTCGAGTTCGGCCGCGATGAGATCAGCGAGGCGGAGCAGGCCACCCCCGAGCGCTCCCGGTCCGAGCGCCTGTGGGGCCACCCCGGCCTGGCGCCGGTTGCCGCGTCGGCCAGGCCCGGCACGCCGGGGAGCCCGCTGCTCGCCTACCGCTGGGAGCAGACCGACCGGGCTCTCGCCGACCAGCTGGCGATCGAGAAGGAAGGCTTCGGCGGCACCGTCGAGCCCGGCCACGCCGCCGTCCGCTACACCGACCCCGCAACCGGGCAGGACGTGCTCCCGACGATCCGTGTCGAGTTCCACCGGGTGGCCCGCGGCGCGGAGACCGCCCCGGTGAGAGAGACTGGGTCGAGCGTCTACACGGTCTTCGACGGCGCAGGCACCGTCACCGTCGGGGACAAGTCCTGGTCCGTGAGCCGCGGCGACCTGTTCGTCGTCCCGTCCTGGCAGCCGTTCTCCGCCAGGTCGGAGGCGGGTGCCTCCGACTCCGACTCGGGCGCGCTCGACCTGTTCCGCTTCAGCGACTCCCCGGTCTTCGAGGCGCTCAAGCTCAACCGAACCGTAACGGAAGGCACCACCAAGTGAAGCTCGCGACCATCCGCATCCCCCGGGGGGTCGTCCCCCCAGGAGAAAACCACACGACCCGCGCGGTCAAGGCCGACGGCGATGCGCTCATCGACCTCGGCGCCGCCGACCTCGGCGAGTTCCTGAGCGCACCGGACTGGCGCGAGCGCGCCGCCGCCGCGTCCGCCGCCGGCCCCGGTGCGGTGACGTACCCGGTGTCCGCCGCCGACTTCGCCCCGCTCGTCCCGAATCCCTCCAAGGTCATCTGCGTCGGGCTGAACTACCGCAACCACATCCAGGAGATGGGCCACGCCCTGCCGGAGTACCCCGCGCTGTTCGCGAAGTTCACCGACACGCTGATCGGGGCGAACGACGACCTGGTCAAGCCGGCCGAGACCGACAAGTGGGACTGGGAGGCCGAGCTCACGATCGTCATCGGCAAGCCGGCCCGCCGCGTCAAGGGCGAGGACGCCGCCGCCGCGATCGCCGGCTTCACGGTGCTGAACGACGTGTCGGCCCGCGACTGGCAGATGCGCACCAGCGAGTGGCTGCAGGGCAAGATGTGGGACCGCTCCACCCCGGTCGGCCCGTACCTGGTCACGCCGGACGAGCTGCCCGGCGGCCCGAACCCCAGGCTGAGGATCCAGTCGATCGTCGACAGCGAGACTATGCAGGACGACACCACCGCCGACCTGTTGTTCGGCCCGGTCGCGCTGGTCGAGTACATCTCGACGATCATCCGGCTCAACCCTGGTGACATCATCGCCACCGGCACGCCGGGCGGCGTCGGCGCCGGCCGCAAGCCCCCGCGCTTCCTCGCTGTTGGCGAGACGGTCACCGTGCGCATCGAGGGCCTTGGCGAGACGGCCAACAAGGTCGTCAAGGACATCGCGCCGTGAGCGCGGGGCAGCCCGAGACGCCCGATGTCATCGTCGTCGGCGGCGGCATCGGCGGGCTGTCCGCCGCGTTCGCTCTTACCCGCAAGGGGCTCAGGGTCCGGGTGCTTGAGCGCTCGGCGGAGTTCGGCGAGGTCGGCGCGGGCATCCAGATCGCCCCGAACTGCACCCGCATCCTGAACGCCTACGGCCTGTTGGCGGAGGCCAAGGAGCTCGGCGTGCTGCCGGTCAGCATGGTCATGAAGGACGCCCTCGACGGCACCGTCCTGACCAGCCTCGACCTCAGGGACATGGAGCAGCGGTACGGCACGCCGTACATGGTCATCCACCGCTCCGACCTGCACGGCCTGTTCCTGAAGGCCTGCCGGCGCGCCGGCGTCGACCTGCGCACCAGCCAGCACGTGACGGAGTACGAGAACACTGTGTCGGGAAGCACAGGGCCAGGAAGCACGAGGCCGGGAAACACGGGCCCAGGAAGCACGGGGCCGGGAAACACGGGGCCAGGAATGGGGTCGGGAAGCACGGGCGACGGCGCCCGGGTCTGGCTCGCCGACGGCACGGTTCAGGAGGCACGGCTCGTCGTCGCCGCCGACGGCCTGCACTCGGCCGCCCGCAGGCAGCTCGTCGGCGACGAGCCGGTCAGCTCCGCGTACGTCGCCTACCGGGGCGCGGTCCCGATGGACAAGGTCCGCGAGAACAACATCTCAGCGTCTGACGTGGTCGTCTACATCGGCCCCCGCTGCCACTTCGTGCAGTACCCGCTGCGCGGCGGCGACCTGTTCAACCAGGTCGCCGTCTTCGAGTCGTCCAAGGCCAGGGCGGGCGACGAGGACTGGGGCACCCCGGACGAGCTCGACGCCGCGTTCGCGCGCACGACGGAGAACGTGCGCATCGGGCTGCCGCTCATGGGGCGGGACCGCTGGTGGCGCATGTTCGACCGCGACCCGATCATGACCTGGGTCTACGGCCGCATCGCGCTGCTCGGCGACGCCGCGCACCCGCCGCTGCAGTACATCGCCCAGGGCGCGATCATGGCGATCGAGGACGGCTACGTCCTCGCCGAGCACCTGGCCGCGAACCCGGACAACTGGGATGGCGCCCTGGCCGCCTACCAGGCCGTCCGCCCCGAGCACTGCCGCCGCGTGGTGGAGACGTCCCGCGCGTGGGGCATCCTGTGGCACCTGGACGGCGAAAAGCGCGAGCGCCGCAACGAAATCCTCCGTGCCCGCGACCCCCGCGATTACAGCTTCGTCGACTGGCTCTACAGCATTACGGCCCTCACCCCAGCCGAGGAACCGGAAATGTTCCAGGTAATCCCGCTGGCCACACCGTCACCGACCCCGGTCGCCTGAAAACCAAGAGAAAGAATCAAGTACCAAGGATTCCGAACGGATCTCCACGTTCCGGCCCCTAGCGAGACGTCACGCAGCGGCCTACGCTGAATACATATTGCGTTTTTCGGCTGGTCAGGAGCGGGCGATGGGCGGTGCGGCTTTTCCGGTGTGCCCAGGACCAGGGAAACTGCCGTGATCAAAGACCTGCGGGCCGGTGACCCTGCGTCCGTCGGGCCGTACCGGCTGCTCGGGCGGCTGGGTGTCGGCGGCATGGGCCAGGTTTACCTGGCGAAGTCGCCAGGCGGGCGGCTTGTCGCGATCAAGCTGATCCGGCCCGAGTTGGCCGAAGAGCGCGGGTTCCGCGACAGGTTCGCCAGCGAGATCACCGCCGCAAGGAACGTCAGCGGCATCTACACCGCCGCGGTTGTCGACGCCGACGCCGACGCGGAGTTTCCCTGGATGGCCACCGTCTACGTGCCGGGGCCGTCGCTCACCGACGCGGTCGAGGACAACGGCCCACTGCCCGTCAAGACCGTGCTCGCCCTGGCGGCGGGTCTCGCCGAGGCTCTGCAGGCAATCCACCGGGTCGGCCTGGTCCACCGGGACCTCAAGCCGTCGAACGTGCTGCTCGCGACCGACGGCCCCCGGGTGATCGACTTCGGCATCTCCCTGGCGCTTGAGCGGTCCATGATGACGGCGACTGGCATGGTGATGGGCTCGCCCGGGTTCATGTCACCGGAGCAGGCCAGGGGACAGCGGGCGGTCGGCGCGCCCACGGACGTGTTCAGTCTGGGCGCTGTGCTGGCGTTCGCGGCGACGGGAAGCAGCCCGTTCGGCGATGGCTCGACCCCGGCACTGCTCTACCGGGTGGTGAACGAGGTGCCGGACCTCGCGGCAGTTCCCGAGCGGCTCAGCCCGCTGATCGTGCACTGCCTGGCCAAGGATCCCGCCGGCCGGCCCACGCCTGCCGAAGTCCTCGCGCTTCTCGGCGACGACGTGGAGGTGCTAACGGGGGAGTGGCTGCCGCCGGCGATCGCGGAGATGATGAACCGCTACAGCCCGTCGATTCAGACCCCGCTGCCGCCAGCCCTCACCGAGCAAGGGCAGCCGCAGGCCGAACCGGTGACCCCGGCGCCAGAGTCCCCTGCCTCCGCCTCCTCCGGGCCAGTCGGCTATGAGCCGACCGTCCAGGCGGTCATCCCGCCGTCGGCCGCCCCGGCACCGGCTTCCGCCACGAGGGTCGCGCACGGCCTCCTTCCTGATACGTCAACGTCCCTTGCTCCCGTGTCGGGCCCGGTTACGGACGCCGGGCGGGACGTCCCCGGCGGCACGGGCGGGACACCGCCCGTCAGCCGTCCGTCGCCGTTTCGCCGGTGGCGCTGGCCCATCACGGCGGTCGCCGCAGTGATGATCGTCGGGGCGGTGCTGGGGGTCCTGCTCGCCGCGCACTCGTCGGGTGGCACGCACAAGGGCGTTACCCCGACCGCGTCGCTCCTCGGGAAGCCAGCGACCCGGACGAGAACCTCCAGCCCCACGAAGACACCTGCTAAGCAGCCGACGTCCCAGTCAGCCGGGTACACCCCGGTCAAGCACGCCTCTCCGACTCCTGCCCAGGCCTCGTCGGCAACCCGTGCGGCGACGTCAAGCCCCGCCCCCACGGCAACGCCGACGCCGACGCGGACGCCCACGGCAACGCCGACGCCGAGCCCGACGTCATCCCCGACCGTTACGCCAACGTCGTCATCCCCGACCGTTACGCCGACGTCGTCATCCCCGACCGTCACGCCGACGTCGTCAACCCCGCCCCCGACCCAGACCTCGACCCACGCTCCGGCGACGACGCAGGCTCCGGTGACGACGCAGGCTCCTTCGTCAATCCCGCCCCCGGCTCAGGCCTCGACCCAGGCTCAGGCCTCGACCCGGGATCCGGCGACGACCCAGGCTCCGTCGTCAACCCGGGCTCCGGCGTCAACACCGCGCCCGGCTCAGGCCTCGACCCAGGATCCGACGACCACCCCAGCCGGGACGCCGACGTCCAACCCCATCGCCACCATCGCCCAGCTGACATCAGGATTCCCGACATCCCCGAATCCCGCCGCCACAGTGTCGGCTAGCGCGGGCGGCTAGCGGGCGGCTATTACGGACCGTGCCTGGTCATGTCGAGGACGATCGGGACCATGACGACCAGCATCCGGACGCGCGGCGGCATCGGCCGGGTGAACGCGGCCGTGTCTGCAGTAAGTGGATAGGTTCCGGTTTTCGGCCGAGGTGCCTGGCGATCCATGTGTCCTGCACCTGAAGTTCCGGGCGGCTAAGTGTCCTCGGGGAGAGTACGATCGAAATCGGCGATTCCGGGCGCACCCAGGTCCGCGGGCAGAGCTGCAAGCTCACCGGTAGCGATGGCATATCCGAAGGCTGGTCTTTCCTGCCCGATGTAGCGGACCCCGGGCGTGAAGGAAGGGCTGCCATGCCTGCCAGGCAACGTCCGCTGCCAACCCGCCCGAGCTTGCGGTACCTGAAGCTTGCGGCGAAACGCCGCCTTGCCGCAGGAGAGTTTCCCTCGCTGCACGACGCGCAGCAGGCCATCGCCGGGGAGTACGGCCAGCCAAGCTGGGCCGCCCTTAAGCAGTTTATCGGCGGCCAGCCCGAGGTAGAGAGCCGTGCGCTGCCGCATCTGGAATGGGTGATCGCCCGGTTCGCGGGCGCCGACGAGCCGGCCTGGACAGCCCCCGATGAGACGGAGCTGCGGCAGCATTTCAGCGATAAAGTCTTCAACCTGTTCTCGGCCGGCGAGCTGGTCGCGGAGATCGTGAGCAAGGCCCCGGACCTGCGCGGGGATCTCGCCGTTGTGGACCAGGCGCCGCTGGTAGTTCGCGCCAGGATCGCGGATACCGAGCTGGTCGCCGTGGCTGAGGAGTCCCCGCCGCACCGGCTGACCGGGATACAGCCGATTCCCCTCGGCAGCCGGATCACCGACGCGCGCGTGGCGGCACCGCGGCCCGCCCGCGTCCTTGGCGACGTGCCAGCCGGCGTGGCCGCGATCGCCGACGACGCTTACGCCGAGCTCGGCCCGGCGGCCCTGGTCATCGCCGGCGGCGATCCCGGTCACCCGGCGTGGGTGGTCGCGAAGGGCTGGGCGAATCTGGAGCGCTCCGAGCCCCTGGACACCGGTCACCTGCTGCCCACCGCGGGCCTTGCCGCGCTCGTCACCGTCATCGCCGTGCTGCGCCTGGCCGCCGAGGGCCGCTTCGGTCTCGACAGCCCCGCCAACGACCTCCTACGCACGGTGCGCCTCGCCGACGACACCATCACCGTCCGGGAGTTGCTGAGCCACAGCAGTGGAATCGACGCCCTGCCGGCGAACCCGGCCGAGCTATTCGGCGCCAGCGTGCGGGAGGTGGCGGCGGTCACCGGCCCGGTCGTCGGCTGCGGCGGCCCGCGCGGCGTGGTCCGGCCGACCAACTCCGGGTGCGCGGTGCTCGGGCAGCTGATCGCCGACGTCACCGGATCGCCGTACGCCGCCGCGGTGACGTCGCTGGTGCTGCGGCCGCTCGGGATGAGCCGGTCGGCGTTTCCGGCCTCGGCAGCCGACATCGGCCCCGGCGCGGTGACCGGCTACACCGTGACCGCTGCTGGCGCCTTCGAGCCGGTTCCGGCCACGGTCTGCACCCTGCAGGCCGCCGGCGGGCTGTGGGCGACGGCGGCGGACCTTGTCCGGCTCGGCACCGGCTGGTCCTCCCTGCTGCCAGCCGCGCTCGCACGCGAGGCGCTGGCACCCCAGGCCGCGTCGGAGAGCGGCGAAGGGCACGCGGGCCTCGGCTGGCTCATCCGCCCGCGCGGCGACACCGCCGTCCTGGGCGGGATGGGCCCCGACGGGATCGCGGCGCTGACCATCCGGCTCCGGGACAACCGGACGCATCTCATCATGGCGAGCCGTCTCGTGCTGCTCGAGTCCGTCGATGACCGGCTGCTGCGGTCGTGGACGAATCCATCCCCCCATGCTGACTCCGCTCAGTCCGGAACGAGGTGACGGTCCGTGCCCCCGACGGTTACCGCGCTGCTCGCCTGCGCGCTGGTCTTCGATGCCTTCTGCCTGGTTAGCCTGGTGCGGAACGAGGCAAGCAATCTGCCCAAATGGGCCTGGGCGGTCATCATCTGCGTGTCGTGCCCGTTGGGCGGGCTCGCCTACCTGGCCTTCGGCAGGGCGGGCGAGGTGGTCCAGGCACCGGAACTTCCCGGTCCGCCCCGGGAGCTGCCGGATGCGCTCCGAGAGCGGCCGGCGCACGCGCTGCGGCCAGCCGGGCGCGCTCCGGTCACGATCGAGGTAGACGGGCTGGTCAAGCGGTTCGGCCCGCTCACCGCGGTGGACGGCCTGAGCTTCACGGTCCGTCCCGGGCAGGTGACCGGCTTCCTCGGCCCGAACGGCGCGGGGAAGACAACGACGATGCGGATCATCCTGGGCCTGGACGACCCCACCTCGGGACGGGCGCTCGTCGGCGGCCAGCCGTACCGGGGGATCATCCGCCCGCTGCACCAGGTCGGCTCGCTGCTGGACGCCGGCGCGATGCACCCGGGGCGATCCGCGTACGCCCATCTGCTGTCGGTCTCGCAGAGCAACGGCATCGGGCGGCGCCGGGTCACCGAGGTACTCCGGCTGACCGGGCTGGAGAGCGTCGCAGAAAGGCGCGTCAAGGGGTTTTCGCTGGGCATGAAGCAGCGGCTCGGCATCGCGCTCGCGCTGCTTGGCGATCCCCCGGTGCTGATGTTCGACGAGCCGGTGAACGGCCTGGACCCGGAAGGCGTCCACTGGATCAGGCAGCTCTTCAAGTCGCTGGCCGCCGAGGGCCGCACGGTCTTGGTCTCCAGCCACCTGATGAGCGAGATGGCGCTGACCGCCGAGCACTTGATCATCATCGGACGCGGCAGGCTGCTCGCCGACATGCCCACGACCGCCTTCATCGAAGCCAATGCGCGCGCGGATGTGCTGGTCCGGTCGTCGCGCCCAGATGACCTCGACAGAGTGCTCACCGCGCACGGCGCCACAGTTGCCCCCGAGGGCGACGGCGGGCTTGCCGTGCGCGGCATGGACGCGCACGGCATCGCCGGGCTGGCCGCCGGGCACGACATCCCGGTGCACGAACTTACGCCTCGGCACGCCTCGCTCGAGGAGGCATACCTGGATATCACGAAAGACAGCGTTGAGTACCACGCCTGGGGCCAGGCCGGAGAGGGGACGGCCGCGCGATGACCACAGTTAAGATCCGCCAGGCTGACGCAGCCGGGCCGGGCCGCACTGTCCGCGCCCGCGACGTGCTCCTCTCGGAGTGGACCAAACTCCGCTCGGTCCGCTCAACCTACTGGGCGCTGCTTGTCGCGGCCGTCGTGTCCCTGGCCGGGAGCGTGCTTTTCGCCTTTCCCGCCAGACGCGGCGCCCGCCTGCCGGACCCGGTCGCCTTCAGCTTCGTCGGCTGGGCGGAGTACCCGGTTCTGGCGGTAGGCATCGTAGGCGTCCTAGCGTTCACATCCGAATGGGCGACCGGTCAGATCCGGACGACGTTCACGGCGGAACCGCGGCGCCTCGCGGTGCTCGCCGCCAAGACCGCGGTCGTCGGATCGCTGGCCCTGGTCTTCGGCGAGCTGCTCGCCGTGGCGTCGTTCTCGCTCACCCAGGCGATCCTGTCACGCGAAGACCAGGGCGTATCCCTGTCACACCCCGGGGTGCCGGGAGCGGTGCTCTCCGCTGGCTTCGTCCTCGTTGTCGTCGCCCTCACCGGGGTCGCGCTCGGCGCGGCCATCCGGCATACGGCTGGCGCGATCGCGGCGCTGCCCGCCGTGTTCTACCTGCCGCTCATCCTGATGTCGCTGCCGTCCCCGTGGAACCACCGGATCGACAGGTTCACCCTGCCCGTCGCCGCCTACCAGGTCGTGGCCCTGCACCCGGCGACGAACTTGCTCGCCCCGGCGCTGTCCATGCTGGTCCTGATCGCCTGGCCCGCGGCCGCCCTCGCCGCCGCCGCCGTCCTCGTCACCCGCCGGGCCGTATAAGACGACGGGTCATCGAGCGGGACCTCGGCCTTCAGCACGCGTTTGCCATGAGAGACCTGCGGAGCTGGTGTGGCCCTTGCCGCCCCACCAGCTCCATGCCGAGAGCGGGAACGGCAACGGTGAACACCGCAGCGGCGGCTCAGGACCTAGTAGGGACCGTGCCTGGTCATGTCGAGGACGATCGGGACCATGACGACCAGCATCCGGACGCGCGGCGGCATCGGCCCGGTGAACGTGACCGTGTAGTGGTCGGACGAAGTAAGCAGCTCCTTGCCGAGCCCCGCCCACGTCTTGCGCAGCCGGGCGAACCGCTCGCCGTCGGGCCCGGTGATCGTGAACTGCTTGACGGCCAGGTCGCCCACCGCCAGCCCGGCGACCTGATCGGTTTCGTCGAGCAGCGTGTAGTGGCGCCGCGTCTCGCCGATCTGGATCCGCCCGATCAGCCGCCCGTCAGGGCCGGTGACGTCGGCGCGCCAGTCGTCGTCCCGCTTCACGAGTGAGAGCATCGGCTCGCCGGAGGCCGACCGCACGCCGAGGATCCGCGTCCGGGGAACCAGGGAGGCCATCGTCTGCAGTGCTGACCTGGGCTCGGTCTCGGTGGCGACGGCGAGCAGCTTTTTTCGCGGGTCGAAGATGTCGTAACGAGCTCGACCTGGCAGCATCCTCGCGGGCTGGCGGATCCGCAATTCCGTGACGGCGAAGGGGTCCTCCATAGCGAGGTATTGTACGGGTTATTTCCCGCGCGTGCCCGTGTGGTCCCGGGCCCCTGCAGGAGAAGTGGGCGAGACCAGGTAAAACACGCACCCGTTCGGAATAACTAAAGAGATCTTTATTCCGAACGGGTTCTGCTGACTCTCCCCGCGCAGTCGGGCTAAGCCAGCCTCAGGGGTGGCCTTGCGCCATTCGGCTGGGTGGCGGGCGGTGACGGCGGCGCCGCCCGCCACGATGGCGAGCAAGCCGGTGGCCAGGGCGAGCGGCACGAGCGTGCCGACGTTGAGCACGAGTTCCGCGCCGACGACGGCGCCTGCCAGCATGGTGGCGACCGCGAGGAGCCGTCGGGTCAGCGCGACGTGACCGCGGTGGCCGGACCGGGGGTCGTGGCCGATGCCGGTCAGCGTCATGGTGAGCACTGTGGTGGTGAGGTCAGGCACGGCGAGTTTGCGGGCGACCGAGTTCTGGATGCCCATCGCGACGGCGAGCATGGCGGCGAGTGCGGCGGTGAGTCCCGTTCCGAACGCGGGCGTGCCCGTCGAGAGGTGCAGCGTCCCGTGGGTGGCCGCCGCGCCCCCGACTGCCGCGGCGACGATCAGGGCGGTCGCCAGCAGGGCGAGCTCGGTGACGGCGGCGGCCCGCAGGTGCAGGGCGCGGTCGTGGCCGAACCTGGTGGTCATCAGGCCGCCGAGGTTCGCTCCGATCAGGAAGCCGCCCAGCGCGAACAAGGACGCGCTGAGGGAGAAACCCCGGGGCCCCGGAGATCGCGAAACCGGCGAAGACTACGTTTCCTGTCATGTTCGCGACGAAGACCCGGCCGAGCGCCAGGATCGACACCCCGTCAACGACGCCGGTGACGAGCGTGAGAGTCAGCAGCAGTTCGGGCAGCGGCCCCCAGCCGGCGCCCGTGGGGGTGTACCACAGCCGTCGCGGCAGCGATCGGGCAAGCGGTGAATCATGACTCGCGGGCTGCACGGTGTCCATCGTTCTACCAATCACGGCGGCAGCGGGACCGCCCCTGCGGCGGTGAGGACGAACAGCGGCGCGCCGAGCTCGTGCTCAAGGCGGCTGATCTGCTGGCTGAGTGCGGACTGCGCTACGCAGCTCGCCTCGGCGGCCATCGTGAAGGTGCGTAGCTCCGCGACCGCTATGAAGCAGCGCAGATGACGAATCCCCATACCGGCAGGCCATGCTCAGCCCGATCGGCGATAGGGATCGACCTGCGGGTTCTTGCGGATCGGCAGGCCGGGGCGTACGAACTGCTTCGCGACCGAGCCGAGCAGACCGCGGGAGTGACCTGCCACGACGGCACCGCCGTCGTGCCGTCCGGCAAGGGAGTCGAGGTGGAGACCGCCGGCAGCGGCATGCCGGCCGGCGACATCGTCGTCGGGTGCCCCTTCGGCGATTGCGCCGTAGGGCGGGTCGGCCCAGGCGAAGTACACCGGGGTCCCGTCGCCGGTCTGCCCGACGCCTTCGACGCCAAGTCCGGTGCCGGGTCGGGCTGGCCAGCCGGGAAAAGCGCCGCTGGCGACGCTCAGATCGATGGGGTTGAGCGCGGCCGCGCGCACCTGCACGTTCGGGTGCGGCCCGGCCGGCTCGGAATCCGGTCGACGACGGCTGAGCCGTCGCCTGCGAGGACGAGTGCTTTCATGGCGATCAGATAAAGAACTTGTCGGAGGTTGGTGTGCCGTCACGGTGGTGCGGCGAAGGGTGGTGATGTCGATGAAGTCGGCGCCCTTGGCGCCAAGGTCGTCAACGAGCCAGGCTGGCCTCTGCGCGGTTGACTTGGACATGTGACAGTTCCTCTTCAGAAATATTTGAATCCTGGGTGGTTGTGGATCTTTGGCCGCGGGTTCCCGCTGAGACCCGGATGGCGGGGTGGCGGGACTTGGCGAGTTGCTGCTGTGTCGGTCGGCATGACCAGCACTGGCTTGATGGCGGCGCCCAGGGCGGCGTCGTCGAAGGCCGTGTTGATGTCGGCGAAGTCGTAGGTGCGGACCAGTTTCTCCAGCGGGAGACGACCGGCTCGCCAGTACTGGACGAGCTGAGGGATGAACACCTGGGGCATCGAATCGCCTTGCGCGATGCCCCGTAGCCGGCGGCCGCCGTTGAGCAGCCGGTTCATATCGATGGGGGCGGTGGCGCCGACTGGGGCGCCGCCGACGAGAGCGGCTGTGCCCATGGGGGCGAGAAGGTCGACGGCCTGCGCGAGCATCTCTGGCAGGGCCGTGATCTCGAGGACGTTGTCCACGCCGTGCGGGCTGATTGCCCGGACGCGGGCACTGACGTCCTCGGTCCTGCCGTTGACGGCGTGGGCGGCACCGAGCTCACGCGCGAGCCGCAGTCGGGAATCGCTGATGTCGACGGCGATGATCGTGCTGGCGCCGGCGATGACGGCGGCCATAACGGCGGACAGCCCGACGGCCCCGGTACCGATGATCAGCAGCGATGCGCCGGGCCTGACCTGCAGGGAGTTGAGCACCGCGCCGGCCCCGGTCTGAACACCGCAGCCGAGCGGTCCGGCCAGCTGCAGCGGCATCTCGCTGTCGATCTTGACGAGGTTGCATTCGGTGGCGCGGGCGAAGGAGGCGAACGAGGACTGGCCGAAGAAGTGTCCGTGGACGCCGGCTCGGTCGTATGCGTTGGTGCCGTCGCCCCGGGCACAACCGAACGACAGCTCGAAGCTGCGCTCGCAGTTGGCCGGCGAGCCGGACAGGCCGGGATGCACTGTACACAGGAGGGGAACGTCATCGCGACGTGGTCGCCGACCGCGAGGTCCGTGACGGCCGAGCCGACCGCGGCTACGACCCCGGCCCCCTCGTGGCCGAGGACGGCCGGCAGCGGGACGGGCAGGTCCTGGTTGCGGCTGCGGACGTCGGTTTGGCAGACGCCGGTGGCAACGACTCGGACCAACACCTCGTCCTGTCGCAGCGGGTCGGTGCGCAGTTGCCGGATGACAAACGGCCCACCCTTCTCCTCGACCACGGCGGCGGTCAGCTCGATGGGATCGGTGGATGCGCCGACCAGGCCGACGCGCGATGTAGTGGATGAAGACATGTGGTGTCCTTGGGCTGCTCCGTGCCTGCGTTCTCTGGCTGTTCCCAGCATCGGCCGCGATGGGACCAGAGGTCCAACGCAGAGTTGAGCTATCTGATATCGGTTCTCGCGATGCACATTTCGCGACGCACGGACAGGCCGTGCCGCACGGGCGGAGACGGCGTGTGGCCAGGCCTCGCCACGGCCGCTGGCCCTCTACCTGCGTGAAGTCCGATCGAAGCTAAGATCGACATGTCTCCGTGTCAACGAACATTTCGATCCGCGAGGCCGTGACGGAAGCGCGAGGGGAGTGCCCATGGAGCTACGACACCTGCAGCACTTCATCGCGGTCGCCGAGGAGCTCAGCTTCACCAACGCTGCCCGCCGGGTCCACATCGTCCAATCAGCCTTGTCCGCGTCAGTCCGGTCCTTGGAGCGCGACCTCGGCACAGAGCTGTTCACGCGCACCGGACACTCCGTGCTGCTCACAGAGTCGGGCAAGGTCCTACTGATCGAGGCGCGCAAGGTCGCGGACGCGGTGGAGGCCGCGCAAGACGCCGTCGCCGCGGTCGAGGGCGGCCTACGTGGACGCGCGCGCGTAGGGATCCTGCAGGCCCTCGCGCTTCGCGACCTCGCCGACGTCCTGATCCTCTTTCATTCCCGCCGTCCCCACGTGCGGATCGAAGCGCGCGTCGAGCCCGCCGGGTCAGGGGAGCTTGTCAAGTCGGTGCAGAACGGCCAGCTCGACGTCGCCTTCGCCAGCTTGCCAGGCGACGACTATCCACCGGACGTGGATGTCGTTGTGCTCGGCCGCGAAACCCTGGAGCTGGCAGTCCCGGCCAACCACCCCCTCTACGGCAAGGACCACATCGATCTCGACGAGCTGGACGGCGAGGCATTCGTCGACTACCCGGCCGGGTGGGGTATCCGACGCAGCGTCGACCGCCTCTTCGCCGACCGAGGCCTCAGCCGCGAGATCGTCGTCGAGGTCGCTGACTGCCGCACCGCATTCGAGCTAGCGGTCGGCGGCCTGGGCATCGCCTTCGTCATCCCCTCCACCACCGCCGGCGGACGCAACGCCACCCTCCACCAGGTCACACCCGCGGTGCCCTTCGAAGTATCCATCGTCACGGGCACGCAACCGCCCCCACGAGCCGCCACCCGGGCTTTCGTCGGCTTGGTCCTCGGCCACTTCGAACGCGGAGCCATGCGATTGTAGTGTGCCGGTCCACCGGGGCGGCGACTGTGACGGGCCGTGCCGTGGCCGGGTGCGCTGGGATCGCCGGGGCGAGATCCTGCGCGACCCGCATCTCGGTCGGCGGGCGGTGACTGTCGCCTCGGCGGGGGCCAGCGGGTGATGACCGAGGCGGGCCGATACCTGGTGACCTACCCGATGCCCGGCGCAGCGGGCGGCACCGGGCCAGGCGAGCGCCGTCGGACTGGTTTCCGACCGTGCTGCCGCGCGGTAATCACCAGCCAGCCCGTCAGGCCAGCACAGCCTGGCCCCAATCGTGCACCTAGTCGTTATGTCAGACCCCGGCGGACACCGGAGACCAGATGTGCAGCAGGTGAGCCATTTAACTGACCTTCCATATGTGGTTAGTGACGCACAAATCATTAGCCTCATATGGATGGTACGTCAAATCGGTTAGACTCGGCTCATGACCTCCCAGCCCGTTGTCAGCCAGCCGGTGCATCGGTCCGGCGCGCTGCTCGACCACCTCGCGCGCCGCATGCGCCTGCGTGCCGAGTCGGTGCTGGCGCCGCTCCGCCTGCGACCTCGCCACCTCGTCGCCCTCACGGTGCTGCGGAGTCACGACGGCATCACTCAGCAGGCGCTCTCGAGCACGCTGGAGATGGACGGGACGAACATCGTCGTACTGCTCAACGAACTCGAGGCCGAGGATCTGATCGAGCGACTGCGCTCGCCCGAGGATCGTCGCCGCCACGTCGTCGCGCTTACCGAAGCCGGTGCGAAGCGACTCGCGGAAGCCGAGTGCGCACTCGCGGCGGTTGAGAACGAGGTGCTCGGAGCGCTCGATGACAGCCAGCGCGAGGTGCTCTACAACCTGCTCCTGCAGGCGACCAGAGGAAGCGACGTGCGCTGCCCTCTCAACTAGCCAGGCCCCGCGCAGTGCGGCTGCGGCCTAGTCGTTGACGTGCAGCACCGTGTTGAGCTCACCCCAGGCGCCCGTGCGGGGGAGTGCCTCAAGCGCTCCGGTGACGCTGTTGCGGCGGAAGAGGATTCCGGGGCGTCCCGACAGTTCCAGGGCCTTAACCACCGTGCCGTCGGCCAGCGTGACCTTGCTGCCGCCGGTTATGTAACAGCCGGCCTCGACCACGCAGCCGTCGCCGAGGGAGATGCCGGTCCCGGAGTTGGCACCGAGCAGGCAGCCGCTGCCGATCGAGATCACCTCGGTCCCGCCGCCGGAGAGCGTGCCCATGATCGAGGCCCCGCCGCCGATGTCGGACCCGTCGCCTACAACGACCCCGGCGCTGATCCTGCCCTCGACCATCGACGCGCCGAGCGTGCCGGCGTTGTAGTTGACGAACCCCTCGTGCATCACTGTGGTGCCAGGGCCGAGGTAGGCCCCGAGCCGTACCCGGTCCGCGTCGGCGATGCGTACCCCCGTCGGCACCACGTAGTCAGTCATCCGGGGGAACTTATCGACGCTGTGCACGCTGATCGGTCCGCCGCGGGCCCGTTGCCCCGCGCGGACGACGTCCAGGTCGGTCACCCGCACGGGACCAAGGTTGGTCCACGCCACGTTCGGCAGGACGCCGAAGATCCCGGTCAGGTTCACTCCGTGCGGCCGGACGAGCCGGCCGGAGAGGAGATGCAGCCGGAGGTAGGCATCCGGCACGTCAGCCGGCGCGGCGTCTAGGTCAACGATGGTGTGTACCACCGCGAGGTTCACCCGGCGAGCCGGATCCTCCCGCTCCGCCTCGACGAGCGTGGCCGGAGCGGCACCGTCCGCTCCAGGCGCTCCCAGCCCAGGTGCCGGATACCAGGTGTCGAGCACTTCGCCTGCCGCGGCGATAGTGGCCAGACCCCATCCCCAGGCCAGCCGTGCCCCGCTCGCTGTCAACTGTGTGTCACTCACATCCCAGACGGTACCCGCCGCGCCAGTGGTCGTCGCAGGGGGACGCCGTAGCCGGGGGCGGACGGGCCCGTTGCTCCCGTCATATTGAGCCGGGCTGGCTACCCCCGGCCGTCAGGGAGCTGAAGAGGGCGGTGACCGGGGTGGCCTGGGCTGCCTCGGGCGGGCGGGATATGTACAGTTCGGCGCAGTGCGCGTCTCGCTGCAATTCTGGTGCGGGGTCGAGCCCCCGCACGCGGAGGCCGGCGAGGGCCGCCTGCCGTTCCTCCTCGTGGGCGAAGCGGCGCTGGGGAACGCAGTAGCCGTCAAGCCGCTCGGTAACGAGCCCTAGGTCGTCCAGTGCCTCAGCGATGGGCGTGTAGTCCACCCAGCGCAGGCAGAGCGCTGCGACCCATGGCGGATCGTCGCCGCTGGCCTCCACTATCGTCCGGAATGTTTTCTCGCCGACGTAGCCGACCCCGCCGGTCACGGCGACCAGATCCGCGGCAGCTAGCGCGTGCGTGGTCTCTTCGTCTGGCTGGCCCGTCTCCAGGTCAGCGACCACGCCCTGGTCCAGCAGGCCGACGCGGGTTGCGTACCGCACCGCGTTGCCCGCGACGTCGAGCCCGATGACGGATACCGGGTCCGGCCGGGAGTGTTCCGCGAACCAGCGCCGGTCGATCTCCGCGATGTCCTCAGCAGCCGTATTCTCGAGATGCCCGTAGTGCTCGTAGAGATCGGCTAGCTCAATGCCGTGATTGAGCAGCGCGGCGTTGGCGCTGTAACCGCAGCAGACGTCGAGCACCGTCCTGCCTGCCCGGCCACCCATCTCGTCAAGAAGCAAGTCGAATACCGCCGCCCCGTGAGCTGGAATCTCATAGTCCAGCACGCCGAGGGTGCGGTAATAGGGCCGGGGATCTGGCTGGTTATAGACATCGCCGAAATCGGCCTTGGACTGGTAATGATCTGTTTCGCCATCGAATGGCATCCGGCTGTCCGCTCCCTCTATGGTCGCCTCCTAATTTCCCTGCCAGAGCCCATGCCAGGCCAAGGATCCGCTGTTTCAATCCCTATCACCGCTGACCGGGAATCTCGATATGACATATCTGACATCCTTCTTACGTGGCGAATTTTGGGCCCGTGGCACAACCTCGGAACCGGAACATTGTCATCTTCCCCCCAAGAATTGGTGGCTAATGTCACCCCGCCGGCCTTCCTGTAGCCAGGCGCCTTCTGTGAGTTGCCAGGGCGGCCAGATCACGCTCGTGGACCTGGCGGACGGGTTTAGGCACGGTGAGTTGGCTACCGAGCCAGGCAACTGGATCTGGTCGATGTGCTCACTGCCGATGCCCGGTGGCGATCCTGACCTGCTAGCCTGTGCCGCTTCTGACCATCTGGTGCGGTTCTGGGATCCACCTACCCGTCGTCCTGTCAGTGAACCGCTGGCTAGCCATGCCGGGCAGGTACGGGCGGTGGCCGCGGTTGGCCGTCAGGACGGCGCGACCCTGCTGGCATCCGGCGGCACGGACGGCAACGTGTGCCTGTGGCATCCGGACTCCAGGAAACTGGTGCGGACCATTCCGATCGGAGTGCCGATCTGCGACCTGGTCGGCGACATCGGTGACCCGGCAGCGCTGCGGCGTACCGACGGCGGAGCGATGCTCATGCTGGGTACCGAGCGGGGAATTATGGCGATTGACCTAAGTGCGAAATTGTTCACGCCGACGTAGAAAGTCTCGCTCGATATGCGCGTGGCGACATCGCAGTGTCGAGAATCCCTGGAGGCCGCGCTCCCATGGCGAATGGAGGAATGGGCAGAGCAGTCGTCTGTTCCCGCGACCCGCTGGAATGCGGATTGAGCTTACGTGCGCGCCGCGCGGCTACACGGCTTCGTGATCTGCTCGTAGAGGCGGTCAGCGGCGGCGTGCCTCTCGTCGGTCATGGTGGTGCTGCCGGTGTGGCCAGAGTCTTCGATGATGATGAGCTCGGAACCGGGCCAGGCGCGGGCGAGCTCCCACGGGGTGTGCGCTGGTCGAAGATGATGATCCGGAACTTCCCCGGGTCGAACGACCTCCGGTCTCCCGCCCTGCAGCCCGACCCCGGGCCGCCGTGCACGATCAGCACTGGCACGCCATCGGGGTTGCCGCAGGTCTCCCAGTACACGAGGTTCCCGTCACCCGTATCCAGCAGGCCAGTCTCATACGGCTCGATATCCGGATACCTGGGCATGCGGAGGATCTTACTGGCCCGGCACCAGCGGAAGCCGGACAAGGGCGCGCGAGCAACCCGAGAAGTGGGTCCTCCGCATCAACTACAGCCCGATCGCGGGGTTCGTGCGCTCATCCGACCATGCAAGGCGCCGGTCCGCGGCCGGACCGGGAAGGTAGCGCTCATCCGCGCAGGAGTGGCAGCAACTGGTCTCCCTGCCGCTTGATCTCGCGCTGGTACGGCGTGTCCGAGAGCACGAAGTGCGTGATCCCGAGGCTGGCGTACTTCCGGAGCGACTTCGCCACGTCCTGGGCCGAGCCCACTAGCCAGGTGGTCGCGGCGCCGGCACCGCCGAACTTGCCGGGGGTGGTGTAGAGGTTGTCGTCGAGGACCTCGCCGCGGGAGGCGAGGGTGAGCAGGCGTTGCTGGCCGACGGCCGCCTCCCAGTGGGGGCTCCGCGGCCACGTGCCCTGGGCCTTGGCCATGTCGGCGACCCTCGCCTCCGCGTCGGCCCAGGCCTGCTCCGTGGTGTCGCGCACCAAGGTGGTGACCCGCAGGCCGAACTCCAGGGGAGGGAGCTCGCGGCCGAGCTCGCTGCTGAGCGACTTGAGCCGTTCGATCCGAGTCTGCACGCCGTCTAGTGGCTCGCCCCAGAACAACTGGACGTCGGCCTCGGTCGCGGCAACCTTCTCTGCGGCCGCCGACGCGCCGCCGAAGTAGAGCTTGGGATGAAGCCGGTCGCCGCGAGGCTCGATGCGCGGCGTGACAGTCGAGCCGGTGACGCTGAAGTACCGGCCGGCGTAGGAGACGTTCTCCTCGGTCCAGAGCTTGCGCACGAGCTGGATGAACTCCTTCGTCCGTGCGTAGCGATCGGCCTGGTCGCCCTCTGCGTCGCCGTATGCGCCGAGGCTGTCCTTGCCAGAAACGATGTGGACCCGGACGCGGCCGCCGGTGAGGTGGTCAAGCGTCGCGGCGGCCGAGGCAAAGTTCGCCGGGCGCCAGTACCCCGGACGGACCGCGATGAGCGGCTCGAACGTGGTGGTCCTGGCGGCCAGGGCGGTCGCGACGGTGAAGGTGTCGGGGCGCCCCCAGCCGGCGCCGATAAGCGCGCCCTTCCAGCCGTGGTCCTCCAGCGCCCGCGCCTGGGACGTCAGGGTGTCGAGGCTGTTGTGGTCGGCGGTGACCGGCTCGCCGCGGTGGCCTGGCGTGACCTGGTTGGGGATGTACCAGAGAAACTCGAAGCTCATAGCTCTTCCTGCGGGGTCGGTATTGCTTCCATCCCATGCCGCTTTCGCTCGGTAGCCATCGGAGTCGGTGCTTCAGCCGGCCAGAGAGGGGAGTCCCGCCCAGCCCAAAGCGGGGGCGACCTCACGCACGAACAGGTCGAGTGCTTCGGCATAACCCTACTATGTCAGTCTGAAAAGTAGCAATTATGAGCATGAGGTAACGACGATGTAACCGAAGTAAGTGCGTCAGCGGGGATCTGGCCCCCTTCGATGGCCGTGGTCGGCGCCAGTGTGGTGGCGCGGGGATGGAGGACGGCGAATGGGTCGATCCTCAGCCGATGGCGACCACTTCACTGCGCCTCCCCGCCGAGGTGATCAACCAGCTCAAACGCCAGGCCCAGGCTAGGCACGTCCGCTACACCACCTACGTCCATTCCATCCTGGAGCGAGTGGCCAATGGCGGTCTGTCGCCAGAGGTAGCCGATATCACTGAGCGACTTGAGCGGATCGAACGAGCTGTTACCGGCCGTGGCAGCAATGAGCAGAAGATGGCCTGACCGGGCGACCGGCCGGGTCGGTGCCTTAACCCGCCCGCTCATCCCGGGCAGAGTCCGAGAGCCGGGTCAGGTACTTGACCAGTGCGATCAGCACCTGCTTGGACGACTCCCGCTGCCTGGCGTCACAGTCGATGACCGGGATGCCGTCCGCGATCGCCAGGGCCTCCCGGACGCGGGCCAGCGTAGGCTGCGGACCGTCGAAGCCGCCGAACCGGTTGACCGCCACGACGAACGGCATCTTGTGATGCTCTAGGCGGTCGATGGAGTACCAGGAGTCCTTAAGCCGCCTCGTGTCAACGAGGACGACCGCGCCCAGGCTGCCAGCGAACAACTGGTCCCACAGGTACCAGAAGCGCTCCTGCCCAGGTGCGCCGAAGAGGTAGAGCACGTTCTTGGTGTCCAGCGAGATCCGGCCGAAGTCGAAGGCGACCGTGGTCGTGGTCTTATCGCGCACCCGGCTGTCATCATCGACGCCGCGGCTGGCCTCGGTCATGACCTCCTCGGTGGACAGCGGCCTGATCTCGCTCACCGAGCCGACCATCGTGGTCTTGCCGACGCCGAAGCCGCCGACGACGACGATCTTCAGGCCATGGCTGGCGGACTTCCGCAGCGGCGTGCGGGGCCGGCTACCCGAACCGTCGGCCAGGGCCGTGCCCTCGCCGACGGTCGCCGCGTCGGCGTCAGAGTCGTTGTAGTCCAAGGAGCACCTGCTTCAGCACGTCATGGTCGGGAAGATGCAGCCCGGTCGGCCCGTTCGCCGAGGCCGTGCCTGGCAGCGGGTGGCGGGCGGTGATGCCGCCGGTGTCAAGCAGGTCGAGTAGGAGAACCTTGACCACCCTGACGGGAAGTTGCAACTCGGCAGAGATCTCCACGAGCGCCATCGGCGCACGGCACATCTGCAGGATCTTGACGTGCTCTGACTGCATTCCAGGCGCGGGGTCACGCTCGGCGACGATCAGCGAGACGATGTCGAACGGATCGTCATCCCCTGGAACCCGGCCGTGGGTAATGGTGTAAAACCTGTCCGGCGTCTCGCGGTCGATGGCCCGGGGACTCATGACGCCTTGTTGACTTCGCGGTGCCTCGGCGGGGAGGTCAGATGGCCGCCGATCTGCTCGACAAGCTCGGACATGTTGTGACCGACGAGGCCGACGTCGGCTTCATCGGCCGCCACGACCGCCAGGTGCGCACCCTCGCCCGCGGGCACGATGAGCAGGACACCGCCGGGGAACTCCACCATGGACTGGCCGGACCCGAGGCCGGTGCCGAACTCGGCGGACGCGCTGATCGCAAGGCTCTGGATCCCGGAGGCGATGGCGGACAACTGGTCTGCCCTGTCTACGTCGAGGTCGTCAGTGAAGCACAGCCGCAAGCCGTCTTTTGACAGCACCAGGACGTGCCTGACATACGGGGTCCGCTCCTTCAGGCTCTGCAGTAGCCACTCAAGATCATGCTCGGATTCTTTCGTGCTCACCGTGGTCGTCGACTCCGCGCCGCTCATAATTGCCGATTCCTACTCTTCCGATGCACTCTGGTCACGCGACTGGTCGACCGGCAGGTCCTGCGTGCCCTTGCCGGACTCCCTGAAAGCCGCGAATCGCGAGCCCGTGTCGCTTGGCGTGCGCGCGGGGGCCGCCTCGTGCGGTGGTTCCGCACGCGCCCTGGCCGCCGCCAGGGTCCGGCCCCGCGGCCGGACGGGAAGGTCCGCGTCCAGGTCGTCATCGTCTGGCAGGTCGGCGTCGCGTAGCTCATCGGCTTCTGGCGGACTCGGCACGGCAGCAGTCTCGAGATACTCACCTGGGGTGTCGGCGGCTGGCGGTTTAGGCTGCGTGATGAGCGAGCGCGGGATCATCACCACGACCCCGGTCCCGCCCCGTGACGACGGGCGGAAATTAACACTCAGCCCGTACCGGTCCGCCACCCTGCCGACCACGGCGAGGCCAAGCCGGGTACCCGGCAGTGTAGACAGGTCCAGCGACTTGGCGACGAGTACCTCGGCGCGGTCCCGCTCCCGCCTGCGCATGCCAAGGCCGCTGTCCTCGATCGTGACGACCACGCCGACGTCCTCTTCCTCCACGTAGACGTGTACCTCCGAGCCGTGGGTGGAGAACGCGGTCGCGTTGTCCATCAGCTCAGCCAGCGCGTGCATCACGCCTTCTGCGGCATAGCCGACGACCGCCGAGGTGGACGACGAGTGGATGCGGACGCGCTGATAGGCATCGATCCTGCCCATGGCGCCGCGCAGGAGGGACTCCATCAGGATCGGCTTGGTCCACCGGCGGCCTGAGCGGCCGCCGGCGAGCAGCGCGACAGAGTCGAGCTAGCCGGCCCAGCTGGGAGACCCGGTGGTCCAGTTCGATCAGGTCGCCAAAGACCTTTTCATCCCCGTGCCGGTGCTCCATCTCCCGGAGTTCGGCGAGCATGCGCGTGGTCTGCGCCTGGATCCTGGCGGCCGCGTTCGCGCAGGCGGCCAGCGCCGTGGCACCCCGGCGCTCGGCGATTGCGACCTCGCCTACCGCCAGGTCAAGCACGTCGCTCAGGGCACCGGACGCAGGGCGGCCTGCCTCGGCGAGCACCTGGTCCACCGAGTCCCCGGTGCGCAGCCGCTCGAACGCGGCGGGCAGCGTCTTGTCGGCCAGCAGGGCGGCCGCCGCCTCGACGGACGCCCGGTCGGCCGCCGCTTCATCCGCTTCCCGCCTGGCCAGCATGGCGTCCTGGCGTGCCCGGCCGAGCTCGGCGAAGTCGCGCTCCAGGCGCTGTGCCCGCGCCTGCGCCTGCTTGGCGACTGCCCTGGAGCGGCGTGCCGTGCGCCGTTGCTGTGCCGCTGTCACGACCGCCGCGATGGTCACTGCCAGCCCCGTCCCGCCGCCGGCTGCGACCAGGTCAATGGCCCCGCTGGGCGCGACGGCGAGCGCCCACGCCAGCCCGGCCCCTCCGACAACGGCCGTGACACCGCCGGCGACTAGCGGATTCGGCGCTCCCGCGGCAACAGCCGCCCCCGAAGGACTCGCAGCGCTCGAAACGGGGCCAGTCACGTCATCGGGACCAGGCTCACGGCCGCTGGAGTCGGGGGGCAGGGGTGCCGGCATGCAGGTCACGTCCTTCTTTGTGGGCGCTTGCTCGGTAAGGCAGCGTATAGGTTCGATGGCCGTAAACCGCATTTTTTCGATATTCATCTATTGATCAGCGAATTAGTTCCGGCACTTTTTCGGCTCAGGCTGCCGCGCGACTGCATGCGGGCGTATCGTTCCCCCGGCGAGCCACCTTGCCGCACATTAGCTTGCACCGCACCGTAAGCCAGTACAGCGCCGCGAAGCAGCACACATCCCGAGGTAACCGGTCTATGCGCATTCCGCCGTCTCACGTAAATGCCGCCCGGCTGTATGGCCCCGAGTTCGCGGTCGACCCGGCGGAGGTCTACGCCCGCATCCGGCGCGAGCACGGGCGGGTTGCGCCGGTCTTGCTGGAAGGTGACGTCCCTGCCTGGCTTGTACTCGCCTACCGTGAGATCCATCACGTCACCAGCAACCCGCAGATCTTCAGCCGCCTCGCCCGTCATTGGAACCTGTGGAATGAGATCCCGGCCGACTGGCCTCTGCGACCGATCGTGACACCGATGCCGTCGGTCACCCACGCCGAGGGCAGCGAGCGCCAGCGGCGTGCCGCCGCGATCGGCGACGCCCTGGAGGCGACCGACCCCACTGAGGTGTCCCGTGTCTGCGAGCGGACCGCGGACCAGCTGATTGACGAGTTCGCGGGGGACGGCAAGGCGGACCTCATCGAGCAGTACGCCCTGAGGCTGCCGATGATGGTCATCTCCAGGCTCTACGGCTTCCCCGAGTCCCAGATCCCCGGCCTGACGAACGACCTGCTGCTGATGTCGACGGCGACCGACGCCGGGGCGATCGAGGCGAACCAGCGCTTCATGGCCCGGATGGCGCAGCTGGTCAGGGACCATCGCGGGAAGCCAGGCACCGGCCTGACGGGGCGGCTCATCAGGCACCCGGCCGCGCTGACCGACGCTGAGCTCATCGTGGACATGTTCGTGCTGATCATCTTCGCCCAGGCGCCGACGACCGACTGGATCGGCAACACGCTGCGGCTGATGCTCATTGACGATCACTTCTCGCTGACTCTCCAGGGCGGTCGCAGCAGCGTCGACCAGGCGCTCAACGAGGTCCTCTGGAAAGACACGCCGATCCAGCAGGCAATCGGCAGGTGGCCCCTCCAGGATTACGAGCTCGGCGGCCAGCGCATTGGCAAGGGAGACATGCTGATCCTCGGCCTGGCCTCCGCCAACGCCGACCCCCAGGTGCGCCCCGGCTCGTTCGGCAACATGGGCGCCAACCGGGCGCACATGTCCTTCTCGCACGGCGAGCACGCGTGCCCGGTCGGCGCGCCAGAGATCGCTGAGGGCATCGCGCGGACCGCCGTCGAGGTCCTCCTCGACCGGATCCCGGATGTCGAGCTGGCGATACCAACGGACATGCTGCGCTGGAAGGAGACCTCGATCATGCGGGGCCTCGAGTCCCTGCCGGTCACCTTCACTCCCACGACCGCACGCCAGCGCTGACGGCCGCACGCGGTTGAACCCATCCCTTTACGGCGCGCCCAGCTTCGTTTCTAATGACATCCGTGACGATGAATGACAATCCGCCGCATGCTCCACAGGGCTGGTCCGCCGGCTCGGCTTCATCAACGCCCCCAAGCCCTGCGGCATCCTCGTGAACGATCACTGAGATGCACGTGAGCATCGACACCGCGAGGTGCCAGGGGCACGGGCGGTGCGCCATCATCGCGCCCGAGGTCTTCGACGTGGACGACCTCGGCAAGGGCAAGGTCCTCCTTGATCCGTGCCCGGAAGATTTCCACGCGGCTGCCGAAGAGGCGGAGTTCAGCTGCCCGGAAACCGCCATCACGGTCTCCTCGTAACCTACGGGCTCTCGTTAGAAAAACCATGAAAACCAAAGGTATCCAGAACGTATGCGGCTTTCTGCCCGCCGCCAGCATTTTTCGCGTCTGGTGCCGGCCGGCATAGGCGCCGACCACGTGACCTGCCGATTTTCTTTGTTGAGAGACCAGATAGACGTGTCGGAGCACTGGGGCTCCAGCGTGCAGTCACTAACTTGCGGAGGTGCGCCGATGACAGTCGAGGACACTAAGGCGACGCTCGATTCCATGCTGCACACATGGGATTACATGAGCGCCGATCACGATCGAATTAAATGGGAGATCTTCGGTTATGCCCGCGACCGTTGCCCGGTCGCGCGCACCGAAGAGGGCGGCGGTTTCTGGCTGGTCACCCGCTACGAAGACGTCAAGCGGGTGCTTGAGGACTGGCAGACGTTCTCCTCGACTGAGTCGCCGATCACGCCATCGGCCGTGGGCCTGTGCCCGATCACGGACGACCCGCCCATCCAGACGGCCGCCAGGCAGTTGCTCAACCCGCTGTTCTCCCGTGGCGCGATCGCCAAGTACGAGCCCGCGATGCGCGCGGCTGCGCGCGCCCTCATCGCTAACTGGATCGACCGCGGCTCGGTGGAACTGCTCACCGAGTTCTCCGGACCGTACGTCGCGGACGTCCTCACAGCGGCCGTTTTCCCCGATTTCGGTCCGGAGGACCTGGCGCGTGCTGCAAATATCGCACTGCGCTCCTCGGAGGACCCCTCGCCGCAGGTCTTCATCGACCTGTTCGGGCTCTGCGTGGAGTACCTCACAGCGGCCCGCGCGCGCGGCGTCACCGAGGACGGCGTGGTATACCGCCTGCTGAACGGCACGTTCGACGGAGAGCCGGTCCCCGAGGACAAGCAGCTTGGCATCCTCGGCATCCTGATGCTCGGCGGACTCGATACCACGCGCGGCGCGATCGGCAACATCGCCTACCGGGTGGCCACCAACCCGGGCACCGAAGACCGGCTCCGCGACCCCGCCTGGGTCCGCCGCGATCTCGACGAGTTCCTGCGGCTGGACTCGCCGGTCTCGTGCATGGCGCGGGTGGCGACCTGCGACGTCGAGCTGAACGGCGCGCACATCAAGGCGGGTGAGCGCGTCCAGGTCCGGTACGACTCGGCCAACAGGGACGAGTCCAGGTTCCGCGACGCGGACAAGCTGGTCTTCGACGAGGCGCGCAGCGGCCACGCGGCGTTCGGCTTCGGTGTGCACCGGTGCGTCGGATCCAACCTGGCGCGGCTCCAGATCGAGGTCGCCTTCGACGAGCTGCTCAAGCAGGTCAAGAACCTGCGGCTCGCGCCAGGCGCGGAGATCGTCTGGATGCCGGGCAACACCAACGCCCTCGGCGCCGTCAACCTCGAATTCGACCGCGTCGGCTGAGCACGCGTCGTGGGCTGATATCACTCAGCGGCCCCGGCTAGCCCAATCCGAACCGCCGCCCGCCGGGGTGTTCCCCGGCGGGCGGCGCTGGGGTTGGGCGGGAGTCAGGCTAGGTGGATGAGGGTGCGGCCCGCATCATGGTCTGCCCAGGTGATGTCGCGGACCGGTCGCGCCCCGGAGGTGAACTTAGCTGCCTCGTTTATGACGCTCACCCTTGGTGGGTGATGCCGTTCGGTTCGGGTGGGCTGAGACTCGGGGTTTGTAGGTCTTCTAGCTTGACGAGCGATGGGGCAAGGCCCATAGCGACAGGGACGGCACATTGCTTCGCTCTGACCTGGCCAATTTGAGTCAGCGTGACTAGCGGGCCTGCCCGGATGGTGGTGTTGGCTCGGCGGCGGCTGGTCGCCCTGGGGGTGAAGTACGGCGTGCACCGATTCGTCGCGGCCTGTCTGCTCAACGCCTGGTTCATCATCGCATGACCTTGACCACGCTGGCTGCGTCGGACACTGCGGCCTCATCGTTTAACACGGCGATGGATCACGTGGCCCAGGGTTTCGAGGCCCTTGGAGCCCTGATCCTGGTCGTCGGCGTCCTGTGGTCGTTTGTGCTGGCCGTGCTGACATTGCGCCAGCCAGGGCCAGGGAGACAGGCCTATACAGTGCTGCGCCAGGCGTTCGGCGGCACCCTCCTGCTCGCCCTGGAGATCCTGGTTGCGGCCGACCTCATCAGGACCGTCGCAGTTTCCCCGACGCTGGACAACGTCCTGGTCCTCGGGCTGATCGTGCTGATCAGGACATTGCTCAGCTTCTCTCTCGAGGTAGAAATTGAAGGCGCTCTGCCATGGCGGCGGGCACTGGCCAGCGGAGCGGGAACTATCAAACAGGCCACCCAGACCGCGCTCGGGCCCGAGCGACGCTGAGCGCGCAGGGGCTCGATACCTTGGCCCTGTACTGCTAGCACATCGTCGCAGAGGTCGAAATGCTGATCGGCGGTTGGCTTTCGACGCGGTACCGGTCAGCTGTCTGTCCTAGGCGAGGCCGATAGCGGCTAGCCATCGAATTCCCTGCCCGGTTGATCGGATGCGAGGCCATCTTCGGGGTTAGCTTCCAGCTCTGACGGCCTGCCTACGCGAGCTTGAGCATCTCGTCGCCGAAGTCGGCTATGAGCTTAAGGGTGCCCCCAAGGGCGGCCACGAAGCGGCTCAGCACCTCCTGGGTCGAGACGTCACCGCTCTCGATCTGCGAGACCCGGGCCACCGAGACGCCCATCCGGTCGGCGACCTGCTCCTGGGTCATCCCGCGACGCTTGCGCATCTCGGCCAGCCGCCAGCCGCGCGCGTCGTCGAGCATCGAGGCGACGGCGGCCTCGAAGGCCTGCTGGCCCCCGGCGGTCTCGACGGCGCGCTCCAGGTGCCCTGAGTCGCGCCAGCGCGACACGCTAGTCATCAGTCGTCTCCTTACTGCGCTCGGCGAGGTACTCGTCGTACAGTTGCTCGGCGCGCGGGATCGCCGTCCGGTACCATTTCGCCCACTGCCCTGACTTGTCTCCCGCAACGAGCAGGATCGCGGCTCGCCAGGGATCGAACACCAGCAGGATCCGGATCTCGCTGCGACCAGTCGACGGCGGCCTTAGCTCTTTCATGTTGGCGAGCCTCGACCCGGTGATCGAGTCCACCAGCGGGCGCCCTTCTGCAGGGCCGTTGCGCTCCAGGACCAGGATCGCCTGATTCACCAGTTGGTGACTGGCCGGATCCGACTCGTACAGCCCATCGAGGAAAGCCTCGACCTCGGCAGTCAGCAGGATCTCCCACCCGGGAGGGTTCCCGTCTCCAGCCTGCGCCACGCCAGCTCACGTCCTTAAGGATATTCTTAACCTGGGAACCGGGCAATTGCCAGCGGTCTCGGCCTGCGCACACGTCGGGCAGCGCGCCTTTACGCTACAGAGTTAGTCACATTCTGTATAAGAGATCATCCAATTTTGTGATCAAAGTGGCGAATGAGGCCTGTGTGAACGCAACCTGTTGCCATCGGGCATACGTGCCGGAGATCCCGACCCTTGCTCGCGCCGCGGTAGGCGCGCTCGGTGGATGTCTGCGCGGCCTGGTCGTGCTCGCCGGTGAGGTGCGAGGCGACGAGGTAGCTGCCTGATGGCAGGGCGTCAAGCAGGGTCCTGACGATGTCCGCCGGGTTGTCGTCGTCGTTGATGAAGTGCAGGACGGCGACCAGCATCAGCGCGACCGGTCTGGGTGGGGTCGAGGACATCCTGGGTCGCCGGGTTCGCCAGGATGCTCGCCGGGTCCCGCAGGTCGGCGGGAGTGTAGGCGGTGCGCCCCTCCGGCGCGGAGGTCAGCAGCGCCCGTGCGTGCGCCAGGACGAGCGGGTAATTGTCAACGTACACGACTCGCGAATCCGGCGCGATTCGCCTGGACGACCTGATGCGGGTTGCCTTTCGTGGCCGCCGCCCGTAAGCCGCCACGCCGGACATACCCGAATCAACCATCCGTCAGGCAACAAACTGGGACTGTAGTACTAGAGCCGCACATATCGGAAGTGTTATCGTGGCATGCGCATACGATTAAGACGAGGAGCGAGCCCACATGAGCAGTCGAATCCAAATCGCAAAAGAATATTACAGCGCCTTCGCCAGGGGTGACCGTCACTTTATTGAGGAACACTTGGCGGACAATTTTACTTTTTCCGCTCCACCAGATCCACACTTGGACCGTGCAGGGTATTTTGAACGTTGCTGGCCTGGCGCAGGAAAAGGCGGAGTGATCGAATTTATTCGACTCATCGAGTCCGGCGATGAAGTCGTCATCACATACGAGGCAGGACGACCGAATGGCAGCAAGAGCGTGAACACCGAAATTCTGACCTTCGACAGTGACAAGCTCCGCCGAGCAGAAGTTTATTTTGGCTGGAGTACCGACTAGCTCGTGCACTTGCACCAGCCAACCAACATCCGCTTGGATGTCCCTAGCTTGGGACGCTTGGACGCACTTTGAATGCCGGCCCTGGGCGCTTCCGTTCCCGCGTTCGCCTCAGACAGACTGACCGGCCCACCGCATTTGTGCACAACCCGACTTGCAACGGTCAGCTTATGTACATCCGGACGGCAGGACGATGCCGCACGGTTGGCGGATGGACCGCCTATGCATCTTTGCCTGTGGCTACTGTTGAGACCATGCTCGGGCTTCCGCCTGTAGCCGGGTTCACGCTAGCGACTGTTGGCGCAGCCACCCAAGCGGTGGGCGATGCCTTGACATGGCGTAATCGATGGATGGCCTGGGAAACCAGATGGGCTGGAAAGGGGCCGCGATAATCGACGTGACCCTGCAGTCGCACGCTGGGAGGCATCTAGAACACTCTGATAGTGTCCCGGTCTCCGAGTCCGTACGCTGGGAGCACTCAAGGGCGCTGTCAGCACTTCCGCTCCGGTGTTCTCTTCAGGTCGCCTGACGGTCCAGTGCGCGTGTGCACAACCCGACTTGCAATGGTCGTTGTCCATGTAAACTGATCCGCACGGGCTAGGAGACCCCGGCGTAGTCAAACATAAGCCATGAATCGCTGGCTTCCCGTAATGACCATTAGCCGATTCCGCTTATATTCCAAACATAAACACGATTGTCGGCGCCTATCGCGAGGGTCTTGCCGTCAGGACTGAATATCACAGTTGTGACGTCACGCATCGAGCCAGAAAAAGTAGCCGTAAGCTTGCCGGAAACTGTATCCCATAGATAGATGCTGCCATTTACGCCCGCGGCGGCGAGTGTTTCACCGCTAGGGTCGAAAGAAGCTGCCGCGACGTCGATGTCATGTGGGTTGGTGAGAGTAGAAACGAGCTTTCCGGTGGCTGTGTTCCAGAGATAGATGAGTCCGTCGACGTTGATTGTCACGGCCAACATATTCGCGCCAGAGCTAAGCGCTACTTGCCATGTGGTTCCGGACTTTCCCCTATCGATGGTGGGAGTGACGTCGAACGTGCCGTTCGCCTTGCCGGTAGCTGTATTCAGCAAACTAACGTTCGATCCGTCGGTAGCTGCTAGGGTCGTACCGCCAGAGTTGAATTCGATGTCGTAAGGAATGGCACCCATATCTATGAAGGTATGGGTGAGCTTGAGAGTCGCCGTATTCCACAGGTCGATGATGCCACCGTAATAGCTAGCGGCAGCCAGCGTTCTGCCGTCCGGACTGAATGTTACAGCCTGGAAACCGTGGCCCTGTGGGTCAACGAGGGTGCCGCTGATCTTGCGGGTAACCATATTCCACAGGTAGATGTCACTGGTACCGTCATCATCGACGGCGGCCAGAGTCCTACCGTCCGGACTGAATGCTATTCTAGGGGGAAAGAAATTATTACTCCCTGGATCGGTTAGCGTGCCTACAACCTTGCCCGTGGCCAGGTTCCAAAGTTGGACATGATCGACCCCGATGTCTGAGTCCGCGGTACTGTTCATCGCGCTAAGGCACTTGCCGGTACACTCTTCAATAGCCAAAGTTTTGCCGTCTGGACTGAATACTGCATCTCCAAAGGTATAGCTATTCGAGTTGTAGAGTATAGATTCGAGGTGGGCCTGAGGTATGGAAGGTGCCAGTTGATTAGTTAGAAAGAGAAATACACCAACGAGAAGGAGGCAGGCAGTGATGCCTGCAAACAGGGATCGGCGGACAATGCGCTTATAAGATCCGAACGGACGCATTTTGCGCCGTTTCCGTGATGTGTGCGATGCAGCCTGATCGGCAGGGACTTTATCAATTAGAGGAATTGGGTTTCCTGCACGGTTGTCCGCAATAGGTACGCCCTGTGTTTTGGATGCGCTGACAGCCGCCTGGACAGACTTATCCCCAATAGAGGGTTCCAGTGCTTCGTCGCTCGGCTTTTTTCGGTTCCGCAACCATGAGATAAAGCTTTGGATCCCGACACCAAACAAGATCACGAACGCTATGACGGCAGTAGAGAGCAACCCCAGGAAGAGGATGCGTTGCCATAGCGCATGCCCAGACACCACCAAGGCTGCCAAGGCTGCGCCCGTAGAGCTCACGCCTGCACACCACGCCATTACTACATTGCGACTGTCCGTCACATCGCTGATCGTACGGCCGTTGGCCCTACCCAGCCAACGGGGCGTAAGTAAGCTAGACCGCAATCGTGCGCACAACCCGACTTGCAATGGTCGTTATCGACGTAGACGACGCGCGACGACGGCCTGTCCGCTGGGCCACCTCGTGGACGCTGTTGCCAGTCGGCAGCCCGGTCCCGACGTCGAGGAACTGCCGGATGCCCGCCTCGGCGACAAGGTACCTGACCGCGCGGCCGAGGAACGTCCTGTTCTCGCGCGCCGCAGTTCGCGCACCCGGCCAGCTGGCGAAGACCTTGTCTCCCACCTCGCGGTCCGCCGCGAAGTCGGAGGGCCGGAGATAAACGGAGTGTCAGCAGCTCGGCCAGTCGGCGGAAGCCGGGGTCGAGATCGTCCGGCTCGGCGATCAGCTGGATGGCCACGTGGTCGGCGCCGGCGCGGTGGTGGTCTTCGAGGCGCTGCCCTATTTGCGCGTCATCGCCCGAGACAACAAGGGCGTCGATCAGGCGGTCAGAGCCCTCGCCGGCGACCTCCTGCGGAGTGAAGCCGAGCCGCTGCAGGTTCGCCGTGTAATTCGTCAGGCCCAGGTACGGCTTCACGACCGTCGGACGGCCGACAGTCCGCGCGCGGACCGGGTCCGCCTCTAGGACGACACGCTGCTCGGGAGCCAGGAGCTTGCCCACGCCGAGAATGTCGCGGGCCTGGCGGGTGTGCTCGGGCGTAACCAGGTAGGGGTGCGCGCCGGCCGCGCGCGCAGCGGCCAGCCGCAGCACCCTTGGCCCGAGCGCCGCGAGAATCCGCCGCTCGGCCGGCACACCCTCGGCGTCGAGAACGTCGAGGTAGTCCACCAGCGTCTGGTACGGCGAGCGGTACTCAGCGGTGGCCTCGGGATGGCCGACCCCGATGCCGAGGAGGAAACGTCCGGGGTGCGCGGCCTCGATGCGGTGGTACGAGCGCGCGACCTCGACAGCGTCGGCGTTCCAGACGTTGACGATGCCGGTCGCGACCTTGACAGTGCTCGTCGCGTCCAGGATTGCCTGGACGTGCGAGAGCTCGGCCGGCGGCGAGCCGCCCTCCCACACCGTCCCGTACCCGAGCGATTCCAGGATGCGGGCCCGCTGCACCGTTAGCGTCGCCGCGCGCCCGAAGACGCCGTAACGCCCCAACTCCATCATCATCTGCCTCCTTGAGACCATCGTATTCAAAGCCATCAGTCCGAACGTATTCGTGTTTCACCCGCGCCCCCGCCGTTACCCCGGCAGCGGTACGGCAGCTCGGCGCGCCGCGAAGAGATCCCACTCGCCGACCTCAACGGCACCGCTGACGGCTGCACCCGTTATCGCAATGCCGTTAACTTAACGGGCCTGTGGTGCCTAAGGGGCGTTTCTGGTGCCCAGGGGAACGGCGCGGGCGCGTCCGGGGTGAACCCCAACGGCACATCCACTAACTCCCGCGACCGCTGGGAACCGAGGCGTAGGCGCGGACGGAGAAGGACCCGAAGGCCACCAGCGGGACTGGTGCCGCGGTGAACAGGAAGCCGGTCGGTGGCAGCTGGCCGAGTCCGGTGAGGTGCTCGACGACCGGGATGCCCGCCCGAAGCAGGATCGAGTGGGCAGGCCGGCTTCCGTCACCTTGGATGTCGTCGATGTTGACCGAGTCGATGCCGACCAGCCGGGCGCCATGGTCTGCTAGCCAGCCGGCACCTGCCTCGGTCAGGTAGGGGGCGTCAGTCGCGTAGTCAGCGCGACCCCACGCGGCGTCGCCGCCCGTGTGCAGCAGCACCGCCCGCCCGGTCACGTCGAGTGCCGCGAGCGCGCCGGCGTCCACGGCGCGAGAAAGGGAGCCGACGGTCCGGGCGACCACGGCCGGCAACTCGACGCAGGACTCCAGCGGTAGGCCCGCGAGATCCGTTCCGTCCGGGTACCGGTGGTATGGACTGTCCAGGTAGGTGCCCGTGTTGCCCACCAGGGTGATCTCGTCGATCTGGAACTCAGTCCCAGGCTGGTAACGGTCCCGGGACTGCGCGCGGGTCAGGAACGGGCGTATCTCCGGAGCCGGCAGACCCGGATAGGTGATCATGCCATGGTGAATCGGGTGGCTGAGATCGACGATCCGGTTCCCACCGGGCTCTGCCCCAGCGCCGAGGTCGCTCGGTCCCGCCCGGGTGCCCTTATGCGGCTCTGCCAGCACGGTGAGGTTACGCAATTCGACCCTGTCGACCATGAGAAGGTTCAGCGACGCGACGAACAGTGCCGCAACCTCTTCGTCGCTGACGTCCGCCCCAGGTACATCGATGCGGAAGCCCTCGGTGGTCAGACCCCCGCCGTTGGAGAAGGTCACGGTCGCGTCGAATTGTGCGCGGTACTCCGCTGGGTTCATCGCCACTCACTCAAGAGTTGCCCGCTCCTTCATAAACGCACAGGCCGATGGTCGCCAGTGCTCCCGTACAAGTGTTAGGCCTCGCCGTCTCCCTATGCTGGGCACGCTCGGCAGACTTTAGCAACGCCGAATTGGCATTGAAATTGGCGGCTGCCCCGGAATCACCTGGATTCCTTGCGGCAGGCCGTGCGGCTTTCCCGCCCGGTCGGCTTCAGTCAGCAGTGCTGTTCAGGTAAGAGTCGCCGTTCCTAGTAGTACGGCAGCCGCACTTTGCTAGCTGACCAGGGGGATCTCGGCGTCGCAGGCGAGTCTGGCGCGTTTGTGGAACCATCGTGAGCGGGCCTGATGGCGGCGGGTCCATGCGTTCCAGTGGATGACGTGCCACGCGGGCGGGGGCCGGGTGGTGAGGCCGGCGAGCAGGCGCTTGATCTCCGGGATGGTCAGCGGGATCATGCCCGGTTCCGGCGGTGGCGGCTGATCGGGCCTGACCGGGGGCGGCGCCTGGGTATCGGTGCGGTCGCGCAGGAGCGCGGCGGTGACGGCGCAGACGGCCAGGGCGGCCATGACCATCACGGCGTGACGGAGGATCGCGGTGTACAGCCGGGCCTGGCACTGGTCGAGCCCGAAGCAGTCCTTGCCGAACTCGAAATCTTCTTCTACTGGCCATCGGATCCCGGCGGCGCGGATCAGCCTGGTCTTTGTCAGGATCTGCCCGTCGGGTACGTAGCAGTAGTGAAAGGCCAGGTCGCCGGTCTTGAAGTGGCGGCGGATGAGCAGGTGGTGGCGCGGGGAGGCGGTGGCCAGCCACGCCCAGGCGTACCACCGCTCGCCCTTGGAGCCGCTCCCGGCGGAGCGGACCTCCCACCGCTGGCTGTGCTTCAGCAGCGGCTTGACCGCGTCTGCGCAGGTCAGTTTGGTACCGGCCGCGGGCGTGATCATGAAGTTCGACGGGACCCGCAGCACGTACGCCTGGCCTTCGGCCTCGAAGTGCTCGCGCAGCTCGGTGCAGTTGCCGTATACCTCGTCCCCGCAGTAGAAGTCCGGCCGGATCCCGTCGTCGGCGGCGTCCTTGCTGATGTCGATGGCCAGCTGTCCCTTGGTGCGGAACTCAAGGTTCAGCGGCAGCCCCGTGACCAGCGATCTGACCGGATCGTCGATGTGCTCGCGGGGGATCCACTGCCGGGCGCCGATCAGCGCGTGCCCGGTGCCTTCCCGCACGTAGGACAGGTGCACGGTGTTGATCCCGTTCGCGACCCGGCCCGCGCACCCCAGGTACTGCCGCTTGACCCCGCAGGTGGCCTCGCCGGCCTTTTCCTGACCGGTCTCGTCGATCGCCCCGATCACCAGGCCGCCCCGCCGTCTCCCGCGCCGGGCCGCCTGTTCCAGCCCGACCACCGCGAACCGGCGCACCACGCCCATCGCGGCGAAGGTGTCCCAGCTGGCGTGATTGAGCAGCCGCTGAGTCTTATCCGGCGTCTTGTCCCCGGCGTGCCGGGCGATGCTCCACCCGTTGCGCTGCGGCAGTTCGCTCATCACCGCGGCGGCGTACTTGCCTGCCTGCAGCCATGGCTCGGTCCGGGCGAAACATGGCCGCAGCAGCGCCAGCCGCTCGCCCCGTTTCCGCAGCGCCAGCCGGGCTCCTATGGTGCCGATAGCAGCCGCCGTCCAGGATGCGATAACCACACAGGTTGCCGTGGTGGGACTGCGGGTTCAGGTGATGTCGCGGCTGAGGCGGTGCGCTGTGACGGCGGAGAGAATCACCAGGACAGCGGCGAGGATGCCGGTCATCGCGGCGAACGGCAGGGGGTGGATCCCGTTCGGCAGCGGCGGCATCCCGGCCCGGCTGTCGGCGCCCGCCATAGTCATCGCGCCGAGTAGTGGCAGGAACCGGGCTGCGGACGTGGATACCCCGGCCAGGATCTGCTCGACGGCCAGGCACCACACGAACACCGTTACGATGGCGCCGATCTGGGCGCTGATCAGCGAGCCGACGACCGCGCCGAGGCCGGCCAGCAGGGCCGCGCCGAGTATCGCTCCAGCGGCGTACCGGGCGAAGTCGCCGCCGTTCAGGGCGATGTGATAGCCCTTTCCTGATGCTGACATCAGGCCCATGCCGGTGGCGATGGCGGCGGCGACGGCGCCGAACACCGCGCCCGCCGTGATGGCGGCGATCGTCTTGGCGGCCATGACCCGGACCCGGTCTGGCTGGTCGAGGTAGGTGTCGGTGATCGTCTTGTGCCGGAATTCGCCGCTGGAGACGGTGGCGCCGAACGCCGCGGCGGTGAGCATCGCGAAGCCGGTGTTGGTGACGATGTCCCGCAGCCCGGCGGCGGTCGCCAGCGACGGCACCATCGAGCCGGTGCCGGCCTGGGCGGAGAGCACGATGGTGACCATCGCGGTCAGCCCGGCCGCGATGCCGAGGAAGCCGTAGGTCATCCGGGTGGTGGTCATCTTGTACAGCTCGGCGCGGATCGCGGTGATCATCGTGTGCCTTCCTTCCCGGTGATGCTGAGGAAAAGGTCTTCCAGGGTGGTGTCCTCGCGGATCAGGTCCGCGATCGGCCCGGCGGCGACCAGTCGGCCGCGGTTGATGATCACCACGTGGTCGGCGGTCTGCGCGACCTCGGTGAGCAGGTGGCTGGACACGAAGACGGTGCGGCCCTCGGCGGCGAGGCCGCGCAGGAAGCCGCGCAGCCACTTGACGCCTTCGGGGTCCAGCCCGTTGGCGGGTTCGTCGAGGATGAGCACCCGCGGGTCGCTGATCATCGCTGCGGCAAGGCCGAGCCGCTGCCGCATGCCGAGCGAGTAGGTTCCGATCCTGCTGCCGGCGCTGCCGGCGAGGTCCACTCTGGCCAGCAGTTCGTCGGCACGGGCCCCGTCGGCGCCCCGGGCCAGCGCCCGCGCCCGCAGATGGCCGCGGCCGGTGCGGCCTGGATGGAAGCCGGTTGCCTCCAGCGACGCGCCGACGCTGTTCCTGACGTCGCGGTAGGGGCGGCCGTTGATGGTGGCGATGCCCGCGGTGGGCATGACCAGGCCGAGCAGCATGCGCAGCGTGGTGGTTTTGCCCGCGCCGTTCGGGCCGAGGAAGGCGGTCACGGTGCCCTCGCCGACGCTGAAGCTGAGATCGTCTACCGCGGGGACCGGGCCGAAGCGCTTGGTCAGCCCGCGGACCTCTATGACAGACATGCCGGATAACTCCTTGATTGATCGGAAGGATGCCACCGTGGCGGGGATCAGCACCGCCGCGGCCACGGCGAGGGCGATAATCGTCCTGGCCTGCTGGCCCGGCTCGTAGCCGGAGTTCAGCAGCGCCTGGCCCGTGGTGATCACGTACGCGGCGGGGTTGACCGTGGCGACCGCCTGCAGCCAGCCGGGCTGCAGGCGCAGCGGGAAGAAAGCCGAGGACATGAACAGCACCGGCAGGGTGAGGAAGAACCCGAGTGCCATCGTGAGCTCGGCGCTGCGGGTGCGCAGGGCGATCAGGTTCGGCACCGACGCCCAGATGACGCCGAACGCCGTGCCGTAGGCGAGCAGGACGAGTGCGCCGCCCGTTCCGGTGGCGAACCGCGCGCCCATCGCGGCCGCCGCCAGCTCGATGACGATGCCCTGGGCGAGCATCGTCCACAAGTCCGCCCAGACCCTCCCGGCGAGGATGGCCGCCCGCGGTACCGGGCTGGTGAGGAGCTTGTCCATCATTCCGGTGTCGATGTCGGTCATCGTTGCCATGCCCGATTGCAGCGCGGTGAACAGCATCGACAGCACCAGCATGCTGGGGGTGAAGAAGGTCAGGTAGTCGTGATATCCCTGGGCCCGGAACGCCGGGTCGGCGGCGAGTCCGCGGAATGTCTGGGAGAACAGCGCCAGCCAGGCCAGCGGCTGCAGCAGCGCGACCGCCAGCAGCATCGGCGCCCGCACGTTCCTGGCGATGTTGCGGCCCCCGATGAAGGCGAAGATGCGCGCCGGCGCCCGTGTGCCAGCCGGTGCCGCTGCCGCGCTCACCGGCGCCGCCTGGAGTGCGCGGCGGCGAAGATGCCGCTCGCGGCGTGCCGGGCCGGCGGGTCGCTGCGCGGCCGGCTGCCGGTGTGCTTGAGGAACACGTCGTCGAGGGATGCCTGCGGGCCGAGGTCCTCCTTGAGCGCCCGTGGCGTCCCCTCGGCGGCCAGCCTGCCGGCGTCGATGATCGCCACCAGGTCGCAGATCCGGTCGGCTTCCTCCAGGTACTGGGTGGTGAGCACGATCGCCATCCCGTCGTCGCGGTACCGCCGCAGCTGTGCCCACAGCGCGGCGCGTGACTGCGGGTCCAGCCCGGTCGTCGGCTCGTCGAGGAACAGCACCCGGGGGCGCTTCACGAGCGCGAGCGCCAAGTCCAGCCGCCGCCGCATCCCACCTGACAGCCGGCCCGCGCGGGTACCCGCCACGTCCCCGAGGCCGGACGCCGCCAGCACCCCGGCGCCGCGCCGCCACGCCTCGCCGTGCGGCAGGCCGTGCAGCATGCCGTGGAACGCGGCGTTCTCGGCCGCGGTCAGGTCATCGTCGATCCCGGTGGACTGCCCGGCATAGCCGATCACCCGGCGGACATTCCCTGGCTGGCGCGCCACGTCGAAGCCGCAGACCCGGGCGGCCCCCGAGGTCGGCTTCAGCAGCGTGACTAGGATCCGCACCGTGGTGGTCTTTCCCGAGCCGTTCGGCCCGAGCAGGCCGAAAACCATCCCTGGGGCGACCGCGAACGAGATGCCGTCGACGGCCGGGCCGCCGCCCTTGTACACCTTCACCAGGTTCTCAGCTTCGAGAGCTAGAATGGGCATGTGCCCAAAACTATGGGCGAACGCCCATAGTTGTCAAGCCGCCTACTGACCTTGCCTGGAACCAGTTCTCCTGAGGATGCCGATGCGTGGAGTGCGGACACCGGAACTGCACGAGCAGATGTTCGCCGCGGCCGAGCGGATCATGGCCCGCGACGGCGTCGCGGGCCTGACCAGCCGTGCCATCACCGACGAGGCCGGATGCGCCAAAGGCGTCCTGCACAACCACTTCGACGGCCTGGACGGCTTCCTCGCCGAGTTCGCCGTGGACCGCGTGCACCGCACGGAGGACGCCGTGTCCGGCCTGCCGGCACAGGCCGGGCACCGCACGGTGAGCGACAATCTGGTCGCCGCGGCGCTCACCGTGTTCGGCTCAGGCGCGACGCAGATAGCGGCCCTCATCACGGCCAGGCCAGCGCTGGCGGCGCGCGTGCTGACGGCGCTCGGGCCCGATGGCCAGCCATTCGGCGAGATCCAGGCGGCGTTCACCAGCTACCTGCGGACCGAGCAGGAACTAGACCGGCTCCCGGCGACCATCGACGCCGACACGGTAGCCTTCACCTTGATCGGAGCCGTGCACCACCTGTTCTTCACCGCCAGCGGCTCCGAACCCGACCCCGACCGGGTCCGAGGGATCGTCACCACCCTGCTCGGCGATGCTCATAGCCAGGCCGGAACCTGACAGCCACGCCAGGCACCTTCGCCCAGCTCACAGCACCAAGTGCGGCTGCCGTACTACTAGGTCGCGGTCGCAGTCGCGGCCTTAGCTGAGCGGCGCGCGGAGGAAGCCGGTCACCGCGGCGGCAAACTCGGCTGGCCGCGCGGCGTGGACCAGGTGCCCGGCCGGGATGGTGACCAGTTCGCAGTCCGGGATCAGCGCGGCCATGTCCGCGAGCTGGCTCTGGTCTACGTGGCTGCCTGGGCCGCCCGCGATGATGAGTGCCGGGGCTTGAATATGCCGGAGGGCATCGCGCCAGGCGTGGACCTGGGGCGCGGTGAACTCGTTACTCAGCGCCGTCACATCCCAGTCAAACGGCAGCGGGCCCTCGGGACGGGCGACAGCCCGCCGTGCGCGGGGCCACGGCGGCGCGGGCTCCTCCAGGATGAGGCGGGCGACACGGTCCGGGTAACGTGCCGCGTATAGGTAAACGGGCGGCCCGCCTACCGAGTGGCCGCATAGCGCCACCTGGTCCAGGCCTAGCGCGTCGAGGGATGTGGCCAGGTCGGTGGTGAGCTGCTCGATCGTGTAAGAGCCTGGCCAGTCACTGGCCCCGTGTCCGCGCAGGTCCGGGGCGTACACGCGCCACGACGGCGCGAGTACCTCCGCGACCGGCGCCCAGTCCGAGGATGCCTCGGAGGGGCGCACCACCGACCGCGTGCAGCAGCACCACCGGCGGTGCGTCGGCAGGTCCCCAGGTCTGGTACGCGACCCGTACCCCGCCAGCCTGCACATGCCTTACCAGCCCAGATCGGGTGTCAGTCACCTGACTGACGGTATGTTCACAGATCCTCACCCGGCCAGCGATTCTGCCCAGGGCAGCGGCGAACTGAACGGGCGGCTGGGCACCGGCTCATCCTTCTTCACCGGCCCGACGGCGATCCCGCGTGTCAAGACGCAATGCTTCGCCGGCGAGGTGGGATAGGACGCGGGCCGCAGGGATCGGGCCGTCGAGATAGCGGTCGAAGCCGCTCTCAGGTTCCGGATAGGCCACCAGACTCAGGGAAACAGAAGCCGGATAATCCTGGCCGCCCGCGCTCTGTTCGGCCTTCGATGCACTTGGGCCGGCAGCACAACGAGTTGGGCGGGTCATCGAGATCGGTGCCATAGCCGCTGATCGACACGGTGTTTAGCCTTGAGGAGGCCTCCGCTGCCTGCTCGGCGGTGGCCTTCTCAAGTGAAACGCTCAAGGTCATCCGGGATGTGTGTCATGGCTGGTAAGACGCCGAACGTCGTCATCGTCGGAGCCGGGATCGGCGGCCTCACGCTGGCCTTGGAACTGCACGCCGCGGGAGTGCCGTGCGTACTGCTCGAAGCGTCGCCCGAGCTCGGTGAGCTGGGCGTGGGCATCAACCTGCTGCCGCACGCGACCAAGTCCCTGGCTCGCCTCGGCCTCCAGGAGGCGCTGGCCGAGGTCGCGGTAACCACCAGGGAATCCGTCTTCTACACCAGGCACGGCCAGCTCATCTACCGCGAGCCCGCCGGGCTGGCCGCCGGGTACGCGTGGCCGCAGTTCTCCGTACACCGGGGCGACCTGCAGCGGGTGCTCACGGACGCGGTGCGCGACCGACTCGGCGCCGACGTCATCCGTCTCGGTCACCGCGTCGTCGGCTTCACGCAGGACGACCGCACGGCCACCGTGACCGTGGAGCACGCCGACGGCACCCGGTCGCAGGTCACCGGTGACGTGATGGTGGGGGCCGACGGTGTCCATTCCGTGCTGCGCAGTCAGTTGCACCCGGAGGCGGGCAAGGCGCACTACACCGGCTACACGATGTGGCGCGGCACCACGGTGCACCCGCCGTTCCTGTCCGGCGCCAGCATGCTGCGGGCAGGCTGGCTGGCCACCGGCAAGATGGTCGTCTACCCGATCAGGGAGAACGTCGACGGGAACGGCAGCCAGTTGGTCAACTGGCTGGCCGAGGTCGAGTGCCCGGAGCCCGAGCAGCGCGACTGGACCCGCCGTGGCTACCTGGCGGACTTCATCAGCCATTTCGAAGACTGGCATTTCGACTGGCTGGACGTGCCCGCGCTGATCCGGGGCGCCGAGGAGATCCTGGAGTACCCCAGCGTCGACTCCGACCCCTTGCCCTGGTGGACCCAGGGCAAGGTGACCCTGCTCGGCGATGCCGCGCACCCGATGGTGCCGCGCGGCTCCAACGGCTCCGCGCAGGCGATCCTCGACGCTAAGGCGCTGGCGGCGCTGCTCGCCGACGACGGACTGTCACCGGAGGCGGCACTGCTCGCCTACGACGAGGAACGCCGCGAGGCGACCGGCCGGGTGGTGCTCACCAACCGGCGCAACCCGCCGGACGCCCTGTTGCGCGTGGTGTACGAGCGCACCGGCGACCGGCCGTTCGACCGGCTCTCCGACGTCATCAGCGACGCCGAGATGACCGCGATGATGTCCGCCTACCGCGATGTCGCGGGCTTGTCCGCCGAGCACCTCGCCGGGTAAGCCAAAGGCTGCAGCCGCCAGCGGGCGCAGCGTCCGGGTGGTGATCAACCCGACAGTCGTCGCGCGTCCCACGAGGGCCGAGGCCGTCGCCTACTACCAGGCGATCGCCGACCACGCCGACCTGGAGTCCATCCGCAACTTCACCGGGCGCCACGCGGCCGGGGACAGCCAGTCCTGGCTGGAGCACTCGGCCCGCGGCCGGGCCATCGGCGGGCACCTGCACCTTGTCGGATCGGCAGCCGAGGTGGCCGGGCAGCTCGCCCGGCTCCACGAGGCCGGGATTGACGGTGTCCAGCTGACCTTCTATGACTACCTGCCCGAGCTCGAGTACTTCGGGCAGGAGATCGTGCCACTCCTCGAAAAGGCCGGGCTCCGTCAGCCGGTACCGGGCGACCAAGCCGGCGTGACGGGGACGGAGACGACCGATGACCGCGACCACCACTAGCGCGCAGTCGGCCCGGACGCTAGGCAGGCACGCCTGGGGCGTGCTCGCCATCACGATGGTGTTCTGGATAGCCGATGGCTACGACACCTTCGTCCTGCTGATCACCGACAAGCCGACGCTGCTCGACCTGTTGCCGGCTAGCGAGCACGCGGACATCCCCACCTATATCGGCTATCTGCTCGCCATCACGCTGTGCGGATGGGCGACCGGCGGGATTCTCGGCGGCATTGTCGGGGACCGAATCGGCCGCCGCCGCACCATAGTGGCCGGCGTCGTGCTCTACAGCGTCGCCACTGTGCTGTCCGCTGTCACCGGCAACTGATGGCTCTTCGGCCTGACCCGGTTCTTCACGGGCATCGGCATCGGTGCCGAATGGGGCGTGGGCACCTCGCTGCTCCAGGAGGTCTGGCCGCAGCAGTGGCGAACCCGCGGTGCCGGGCTGCTGCAGGCGGGCTTCTCCGTGGGCGGGCTGATCGTCTCGGCCCTGTGGGTGCTACTCGGGTCAACGTACGGCCTGTCGTGGCGGTGGATGTACCTATTCGGCGTGATCCCGCTGGTCATCGTCCTCATCGTCTTCCGCCGCATCCCAGAGTCCGCCCGGTGGGCGGCACGCGGCAAGGGGAGCTGGTCCGAGCTGAGGAGCGCGGGGGTGTGGCCGCGCTTCATCACCGCGCTGCTGGTATCGGTCGCGATTACCGGCGGCTGGTGGGCGGTGTCCTCCTACCTGCCCACCTTCGTCGGCAGCCTGGTCGCCGACCCGCGGCGCACCGCCTTCTACACCGGGTGGGCGGGCTCGCTTTACAACGTCGGCGAGATCGCGGGATGCGTCGCGATGGGCTTCCTTGCCGACTGGTGGGGCCGCAAGGGCACCGTGGCCGCGTACTCAAGACCGACGCGGACGCGTGGCGCAAGGCCGACAGCCTGCTGCGAGTGACAAGCAGGGCCACCCTGGAGCGCAAGCTCGGCCTCATCGCCAGAGGCGGCAACGGCGGTGGTACCTCCGTCACCCAGTCACGCATCTTCGAGCACCTGCCTGAGGCCGGCCTTGAGGCGATCCGGTCGGGTCGCGTGCCGGACTCCGCGCGCGACCTCAGCACACCGACGGGCGCTTCATTGCCCAGGCGCGCGATCAGTTCCTCGTGACCGACTCGACGGTCTCCCGTGGCGGGACCGAGGAGGCCTGGACGGCGGGCGAGCTGCTGCTCGCCGCCCTGGGGACCTGCACGGTCAGCAGCGTGACCTTCTATGCCCGCGAGGCGAGCGCGCCGCTGGCTGATGTCTCGGCGGCCACCTCCTACGCCAGGGACCCTGACGACCCGACCCGGTACAGCTACGTCACCCTTGAGGTCACCACGCAGGGCGTCAGCCAGGAGGTCGCGGAGGACCTGGTGCGGCTGTACACGGAGAACTGTCCTGTCTTCGGAACGGTGTCCCGTGGCGCCGTGATCTCGGTAACCGTTCGCGCCGAGACACCGGCGAACGTGCTAAAAGCATAAGCATGAGCTTGAACCCCGCCTACGCGCCGACCAAGAGCGAGGCCGCTTACCAGGCACTGCTCGGCGCTATCAGATCCGGGGAACTCGCGCCGGGCCAGCGGGTGATCGTGACCGAACTCGCTGCCCAGCTCGGGATGAGCCTGACGCCGGTCCGGGACGCCCTGGCCCTGCTGGCGGAGCAGGGTCTGGTGGTGCGCAAGCCCAACCACATGACCGTGATCAGCGAGCATACGCGGCAGCGGTCCGCCGAGGTGTCGATGCTGCGGGCGATGCTCGAGCCCGAGGCGGCCATGCTCGCCGCGGTTCGCGCCGACCAGCAGGACGTCGCGGAGATCCGCGAGACGTGCCGCGCGCTTGACGCCGCGCTTGAGACGGCGCAACCGGCCGGCGTCGACGACCTCAACGCCGGGTTCCACCTCGCGGTCGCCGCCGCCAGCGGGTCGGGGATCCTGGCCGAGTTCGTCGGCCGGCTATGGAAGCAGATCCCGGTCCAAGGGCTCACTCTCAGCGGGCAGCTCGCGCAGGCCGCCCGTGAGCACCGCGCCATCCTCGACGCTATCGCGGACGGCGACGGCGAGCGGGCGCGCGCCCGGATGGCTGAGCACGTCGGCCACGCCGCGGCGGCCGCCGAGCAGTACCTGACCGAGCTCGCCAGCAGGGGTATCCGCGGGTCCCTGGTACCACGCCCGTTTCCGGCCCCCCCTCAGCCGGGAGACAGCACCCGGTGAAAGACCCGCCCCGCCACCAGAAAGCGGGCCGGGCTCTGGCGCTTAGTCCACCGCCACCTCGGCTTCTATCTCTACCGGCAGGCCGAACGGGAGCTCGGCGACGCCGATCGCGGACCTTGCGTGGGCGCCGGCTTCCGGCCCCCACAAGTCGAGGATCAGGTCGGAGAATCCGTTGATGACGGCGGGGGTGTGGGTGAAGCCGGGGGCCGCGTTGACCATGCCGAACACGCGCAGCCAGCCGGTTACCCGGTCTAGGTCGCCCAGGGCGCGCTGCAAGCTGGACAAGATCGCCAGGGCAGCCAGCCGGGCCGCCTCGTAGGCGTCGGTCTCGGAAACGTCCGCGCCGACCTTGCCGAGCAGTCCCTTCGGCAGCGAGCCGTCGGGCAGCAGCGGGCCGTGGCCGGACACGAACGCCCGGCCGGGCAGATGCGCGGGCCACAGGCGGACCCACGGGAAGGGCAGCACCAGCCCGGGTGGGGCCGGCATGGGCGCGGGCAGGACGAGGCCGCGTTCAGCGAGCCGCTGTTCGATGCGCATGCGCTTATCCTGGCAGGCTCCCGGAGTTGGACGATCAACGCAAGCTGAATTGGTTCATCCTGCGTCGGCGTCGGTGAGTGGTGCGAGCGTGTCCGGCGCCTCGGATTCCGGCGGACCGTGGGTTGTGCCGGGATGTTTCGGGGTCCACACCCATAGTGCTGCTGCGGCGGCGAAGCCGACGATGCCGCTGACGATGATGCCGGGGCCCAGTCCGGCGACGGCGGTGACAGCGGAGAGGATAACAGGGCCGATGCCTGACCCGGCATCAGCCAGCTCGCGCCAGATGCCAAGGAAAGTAGGGCGCCCGATCGCGGGGGAAATGTCGGCACCGAGGGTCATGACGATGCCCGAGCCGATGCCGTTGCCAAAACCCATGATCATTGCGGTGAGTGCGAGGGTGGCGGCGCCGTGGGTGAGCGGCATGAGGACAAAGGAGATGCCCAAGATGATCACGCAGGGCACGGCGACCCAGCGGCGGCCGTAGACGTCCATGACCTTGCCGGCCGGATAGAAGGTCAGGGCATCGATGGCTCCGGCGACGCCGTAGATGATCGAGCTGGTGGTGGGGGACAGCCCAATGTGCGCGGCCCACAGCGGGATGACCACTTGCCGGCTTTGCCTGATGGCGGACAGCAGCAGGATGCCAGTGCCCAAGGTGAGGAAGGTGCGCCAGTACTGCCGCACGATGCCCCAGGAGGTCACCTGCGCGGCGGCCGCCCTGTGCTGCTCGCTCATCTCGAGGTCCGGCACCCGGTAGACGATGACGCCTGCGGCGACGATCGCGACGAGGCTGACGTAGTAGGCCCCCGGCAGGCCCCACAGTTGGGTCGCGCCGGCACCGAGGAAGGGACCGAGGAACATTCCGATACGCAGGGTGCCGCCGAGGGTCGACAGCGCGCGGGCGCGCATGTGCGGCGGCACCATCTCGGTCAGGTACGACTGCCGTGCGAGGCTGTAGACCGAACTGGCGGAACCGATGATCAGTACCCCGAAGCCGTATACCAGCAGCGACCACGTCCCGTGACCGATGTCGATCAGGCAAAAGGCCAGGCCGACAATGGTTGCGATCGCGGCGACGATCATCGATTTCCGCTCGCCGATCCGGGTAGCGAGGATCCCCGAGGGGATGTTCGTCACGATCGAACCGATGGCGAGCATCGCGGCGATCAGCGCGGCGATCGAGGTACTGGCACCGCGATCGATCGCGCTCAGGATGATGACCGGCATCATCGAACCTTCGGCTAGGCCGAACAGGGTCGCCGGGCCGTAGGCGGCAACCGCGATCGACCGCAGCTGGAATTCTTCGCTCACGTCAGCGATCTGACGCGAGAGATGCTCAGGAGCTGGATCTCGCGAGGCGGCCGGATGAACCGAATGAGGTGCGTAGCGTTCCGGGGATACCCTGCAACGGCTCGACCACGGAGGCAGCGCCCGCACTCTTGGGAAAACAACACATTTCGTACGATATCGTCCGTCCACTGCTGCCGAGGAACTCGGTCAGGGCGGCGCGACTACCTCGCCGGCTGGGACTCTACCGCGTCGGGTACCTTCGCCTCGATGACGTCGGCCCCCGCCGCCGCGAGTTCGCCGACCGCCTGGTGGGCGGCCGACGTGTCGGTCACGACGGCGTCGACCGCGGACAGCGGCGCTACGGTGGCGAACGCGACCCGGCCGAGCTTCGAGCCGTCGGCGAGCACGACCGACCGCCTGGCCGCGGCGATCGCGGCGCGCTTGACCCGCGCGTCGCCCGGGTTGTACTCGGTAAGCCCCGGCGTCGCGCAGATCCCGGCCACGCCGATGAACGCCAGGTCGCAGTTGAGCGCGCGAAACGCGTCCTCCGCCATCCCGCCGGTCAGCGACAACTCGCCGTTGCGGACCTGGCCGCCGGTGACGAGCACCCGGATGTCGGGGTCGTTGCCGAGTTCGACGGCGATCGGCAGGGACGCGGTGACCACGGTGAGGCCACGGCGGCCGTGCAGTGCCCTGGCCAGTTCCAGCGTGGTGGTGCCCACGTCGATGATGACCGTGTCCCCGTCGTTGACCAGGGCCGCCGCCGCGGCGCCGATGACGGTCTTGGCCGCGCTCGCCGTCGTGGCCCGCACGGCGAGCGGCGGCTCGTAGGAGCGGCTGACCACCGAGATCGCGCCGCCGCGCACCCGGCGGGCGAGGCCGTCGGCCTCGAGCGTCTCCAGGTCGCGCCTGATCGTCATCTCCGAGACGCCGAACTCCTCGGCGAGCCCAGTGAATCCGACCTCGCCGTGGGCGGTCAGCCGGCGGAGCACTGCCTGCCGGCGCTGTGAGGGAAGCACTACATCACTGTAACTACTTGTGATTATTTAACGCAACTTTGAGGAGAAGTTCGCATAAGTTGTGAAAGATGATGAGAGAAATGTTTACAAGTCACATCGATGGGTCGTAGTCTCCCCACAAGACCCAAGCAATGACGAGCCTAAGGAGTGACCTACCGTGTCCCGCTTCCGCACCATCTTCCCCGACGGCAAGCCGCTGATCGCGATGGCGCACGTCCCTGCCCTGCCAGGGACGCCACTCTACGACGCCGACGCCGGCCTCCCCGGCGCGATCGCGGCCGTCCGCAGGGACGTGGACGTGCTGCTCGACGCTGGGTTCGACGCGGTGCTCTTCTGTAACGAGAACGACCGGCCCTACCAGCTCCAGGCCGGACTTGAGTCCGCCGCCGCGATGACCCGCGTCGTCACCGAGTGCAAGCCGGACGGCGTGCCGTTCGGCGTCGACTTCCTGTGGGACGCGCGCTGCGCCCTCGCGGTCGGCGCCGCCACCGGCGCGTCCTTCATCCGCGAGGTCACCACCGGCGCGTGGGAGTCTGACATGGGCCTGTGGTCGCCGGACGCCGCCGCGCTGCTGCGTGAGCGGCGCCGCCTGGACGTGACAGACCTGGCGATATTCATGAACATCACCCCGGAGTTCGCCTCTAGCGTGGGCAGCCGCACCCCGGCCGCCATCGCGAAGTCCACGGTGGTCTCCAGCCTGGCCGACGTGATCCTGGTGTCCGGCGCGATGGCGGGAGCCGAACCGGACCTGTCGGTGATCGCGTCAGTGAGGGACGCCGTGGACCCGAGCGTGCCCGTGCTGCTCAATACGGGTGCCCGCGCCGAGACCATCGACCGGTACTTCAAGTACGCCGACGGCTGCATCGTGGGCAGCTCGCTCAAGGTCGACGGCTACACGTGGAACCCGGTGGACCCGGAACGGGCGAAGCGGTTCGTGGACGCGGCCCGCTCGGCGTCAGCGTGACGGAGTAGCAATGGCAACTCTCGTACTCGGCATCGACGTCGGCACCACCTCTACCAAGGTGGTTCTCGCCGACCCGGCCGTCGGCGTCGTGGCGCAGGCCAGCGAGCCGGTGGCGCTCTCCTCGCCGCACCCCGGCTGGGCCGAAGCCGACCCGGCGCAGTGGTGGGCAAACCTCGCCTCGCTCGTGCCCGCCGTGCTCGCCGCGGCGTCCGCAACCTCAGGAAACACGGGCACGGGGAAGCCCGTCACCGCGGCCGACATCGCCGCCGTCGCGACCACCGGCATGGTCCCCGCCGTCATCCCGGTCGATGACGCCGGCCGCCCGCTGCGCAAGGCCATCCTGCAGAACGACGCCCGTGCCACCGTAGAGATCCGCGAGTTGGCCGCTGCGCTGCCAGACCTGGATTTCGTCGCGCGAACGGGCTCGGCGCTCACCCAGCAGTCGGTCGGCCCTACGCTGCTGTGGCTCGCCAGGCACGAGCCCGCCGCCTGGGCCGCCGCCGCCACGGTGCAGGGCTCCTACGACTGGCTCGCCACCAGGCTTGGCGCGGCGCCGCACGTGGAGCGGAACTGGGCCCTGGAAAGCGGCCTGTTCGAGCTCAAGCCAGACGGCGCGCTGGCGCCGCTGCACCCGGTGCGAGACGCGCTCGCCAGCCTGGCGGGGTTGAAGCCGGGAGTCATCCCCCCGGTCGCCGACCCGGGCACGGTCATCGGCGAGGTATCGCGCGGCGCGGCCGCCGAGACCGGCCTGCGACCGGGCACCCCGATCGTCACCGGCGGCGCGGACCATGTGCTGTCCGCCTACGCCGCCGGGCTGGCGAGCCCAGGCGACTGGCTGGTCAAGCTCGGCGGCGCCGGCGACATCCTCGTCGTCAGCGGCCACCCGCTCGTCGACGAGCGGCTCTACCTCGACGCCCACCCGGTGACCGGCCTGTGGCTGCCTAACGGCTGCATGGCCACGTCCGGCTCGCTCATCCGCTGGTTCCAGTCCGTCAGCGGCGGCGCGCCGGTCGCCGAACTCGAAGCGGAGGCGATCGCGGCCAGCCCCGCCGAGCTCATCTGCCTGCCCTACTTCCTCGGCGAGAAGTCGCCGCTGCACGACCCCGACCTGCGCGGCGCCTTCCTCGGCCTGCACCTCGGGCATACCCGGGGCGACCTGTACCGAGCGATCCTCGAGGGCATCGCCTACGGCTTCAGGCATCACGCAGAAGTTTTCACCGAACGTAACGTTGCGTTGCGCCCCACCGCCAGAGTCTCCAACGGCGGGTCGAAGTCCATGGTGTGGAAACAGATCCTCGCCGATGCGCTCGGCGTCGCACTCGAACCCGTCCTCGACCATCCGGGCGCCGCCCTCGGTGCGGCCCTCACTGCTGCGGTCGGCACTGGCGCGGCAGGGACGGGCGGCGCGGGGACGGGCACTGCCGGGTCGGGCACCCCGGCCCCGGAGGCGTGGGCCGCCGCGGCCAGCGTGCCCGGCATGGTCACGATCGGCGCGCCGATCGAGCCGGATCCCGCCCATGCCGCACGGTACGCCGAGGCCTACCAGATCTACCGCGACGCGGGCGCCGCGCTTACCCCGGTCTCCCACCGGCTAGCCACCAGGAGCATGTCATAGTAGACGACAGTTTCTAGAAATCTATTGCTTGTTTTCGGTTACCGGTATAACCTGTGAGCAGGTTCCGGGGGCATCGCTGGAACGACCAGCCGGTCCCGGGTAACCGATGAAGGGGTTTCCCCATGGCAGTAACAGCAGTTGTCCAGCACCGCGTGGCCGATTACGACCTATGGCGCAAGACCTACGACGGGTTCGCCGACGCCCAGAAGGCTGGCGGCGTGACCCGGCAGAGCGTCTACCGGCTGACCGACGACCCCAGCACCGTGCTGATCATGCATGGTTTCGCCACCAAGGCAGACGCCGAAAAGTTCCTCGCTAGTGCCGAACTGCGCGATGGCATGCGACAGGGGGGCGTCCAGGGCCAGCCACGAGTCGAGATCTACCAGGACGCCTAACCGTCCGGGAGTGCCTGGCAGCCCACCGTCACCGGTACAGCTGCCGGGCCGGCCCGGCAGCGCGTCCGGCTGCCATCGCTCCACGGTCGGCATCCGCGCGGGCTCTGATCCCGTGCCACCACAGGAACGGATGTTAGCCGCACCCTCCGACACTGATCCGCCAGCACCGCGCGCACGGTTTCTTGGGTGACTGGCGTTGCGGAGTAGCTCGGCCCGTGCGTGATCATCGTTACAAACGGTGATCTGTGGGAGTGGGCGGAGGCACGGAATGACGCGACGATCATGGTGCTGGAGCGGCGGCCGTCGCGGTCCACGCGGCTGGCCGGCAGACGGTGGTGCAGCGGCGCGGCGGGTGCTCCGGGGCGCCGGGCGGGTCTGGCACGACCTCCGGTTCAGGGACCTGTACCGGAGCGGCAAGGAGTTCGAGCTCATGCAGCGGGCCCTGGGCTTCGCTGCCCTGGCCATCCTCACCGTGATCCCGCTGCTGATTGTCGTCGCCGCTGTCAGCGCTGCCGCGCACCGCGGCGTCGCCGGGTGGGTGGTCTACGGCATGGACTTGACCGGTCCCTCCGCTGACGCCGTAACAATGCTTTTCTCGGCACCGGCGCGGGTGCTGGGCACGACGAGCGTTTTCAGTGTCCTGGTGCTGGCCGTCGCCGGGGTTTCGTTCGGGGGTAGCGTGCAGGCCGGGTTCGAGCGGATCTGGGGCCTTCCCGCCGGGCCGTGGCACAAGATCTGGCGTCAGGCAGTCTGGCTGACCCTATTTGTCGCCTACATCTACGCGGCGGCCACAGTCGGCACGGTGACGGGCCGCGGGCCGGCTGAAACGGCGGGCCGGGTGGCGGTGGCGGTGGTGCTCGGCGTCGCTTTCTTCTTGTGGGGGCTGCGGTTCCTGACCGGCGGCCGGGTGAGCTACCTGGCGGCGATTCCTGGCGCGGTGGCGACGCTGGCGTGCCTGGCTGGCCTGCGGGTCTTCTCCGGTCTGGTCTTCGAGCCGCTCATCGCCGGGAACGCGGTCAGCTACGGCGCGCTGGGCACCGTCCTGATCGTGCAGTCGTGGCTGATCGGTGTCGGCTGGGTCGTCTACGGCGGCCAGTTGTTCGGACGCTGGTTCTACGACGCATGGCTGCAGCCCCGGGTTCACCGCCGCCGGGGCGACGGGAAGGAGGGCGAGCAGGACCCCGGGAGCCAGAACACACCGCGGCGAGACGGCTAGTCTCGCTGGGCCTTCCGGATCCGCTTGCGAGCGGGTGGCTCGTGCAGCAGTACTCCGGACGTCCTGGCGAGGAATTCGCCATACGTGTCAGGCGCGGCGCCAGGGTTCTCGACGTACCGGTCCGTGGCGGTCCGCAGCACCAGCGTCAGCCGCTGCGCCTCGTGCATCTCGCGAACGGCGTCCGCCAGTTTGCCAGCAACCCGCCGCACTGTTGTCTTCATCGGTGGCCTCCCTCCGTGCTCTGCCTCCAGGCTCGCAGTAAGACACCCCGCTGATCATCGGGAAAAATCCTTAAAGTCTTATGCCGAACGTCTCGTGGCACCGACCCGTTGACTGAACTTCATGCCGAACTACTCGGGTGTATGTGAAAGTTCAGTGTGTGCTGGTGTCGGGGCGATCTCTCGTGGTGCTGAGCTGCTGCCGCCGGTTGGGCTGGTCGCGGCCCAGAGCGGCTCCCCCCGGTGGCTTGTGGTGTTCCCGGACGCGGTGCACGAGCCGTCACGGGAGTGGTTCCGGGATCTGGCAGCCAGCGACTGCAGTGAGCTGACGCTGCGCAGTTACGCCTATGACCTGCTGCGCTGGTTCAGGTTCCTGCACTTGACCGGCATCGCGTGGAACGTGGCTGGGCGCGAGCAGGTGCGGGACCTGGTGGAGTACCTGCGCGAGGCACCCAACCCGCAGCAGCTGCGCCGGTCGCCAGATGCGCCCGTGCTGGGCTCGGTGGACAGGGTGACCGGCAAGCCGTATGCGCGGCCGGGTTACGCGGCGCGGACGATCAACCACCAGCTGTCGGTGCTGTCGGAGTTCTACGCGTTCGCGGTCGACGCCGACCTTGGGCCTTTGGTGAACCCCGTTCCGGCGCAGCGGGGCCGGTGGGGCGGTCGGCTGCACGCGCACCACAACCCGCTGGAGCCGTTCCCGGTTGCGCGGCGGGCTGCTTACCGGCAGGTCGTCCCTCGGGGCGTGACGCGAAGCATCCCCGACGGGGCGGTCGAGGCGCTGTTCGGGGTGCTGGGCGGCAATCGGGATCGCGCGCTGATCTCGTTCTACCTCTCGACGGGAGCGCGGGCCTCGGAGCTGCTGGGCCTGCGGCACCAGTACGTCGATCCCGGACGACGCACGATCAAGGTGGTGTCCAAGGGGAGCCGCGCCCTGGAGGAGATCCCGGCCTCCCCGGATGCGTTCGTGTGGCTGGCGCTCTACCTGGCCGAGGGCTACGCCGCCGAGACCGGCCCGGTGTGGCAGACGCTGCACGGGCCGCGCAGGCCGCTGACGTACCACGCAATGCGGGCAGTGCTCATGCGTGCGAATGACGCGCTGGGCAGCAACTACTCGCTGCACGACCTGCGCCATACGGCGGCGGCGCGGATGGCGGCCGACCCGGAATTCACGCTGGTGGAGGTTCAGGCGATCTTGCGGCACGCGAAGATAACTACCACCCAGGAGTACCTGCGGCCGCGGCTGGAGGAACTGATCGAGAAGGTGACCGCGCATCACGCGCGGCCGCGGCCCGCCGCCGCGGCGGACGTGGCCGCAGGCTACGACCCGGCGCAGGTCCGCGAGCTCCTTGGACTGGAGCCGTGAGCCCGGCCGTCAGGACCGCGGCATCACGCCCGGCCCGCGTCGACAGGGACGAGCCGTACGGGCCTGGCGGGCGCGTGCGGCCGCTGGCCGGGTACGACGCCGGCCTTGCCGCGCCGACGCGCCCGGACGGCGGGCCGGGCTGCGAGCTGGCTGCCGCGGCGGCGGCCGTGATCGCCGAGGCGGCCACGGGCTCGCTTGAGCCCGTGCTGCCGGGTCCCGGGGGGTGGCGGGACGTCCGGCTGCGCAGGATCGCTCAGGTCCTGGACTGGCTGGCCGGGTTCGAGGGCGCGACCTGGGAGGATCGCTGGGTGGCCAGCGGCGCGGACCAGGCGCCGCGCAGCTGGGCGCGGAACCTCGCACAGGCCGGGCGGTTCACCCGCGTCTACTACGCCACCGGCGCGGTGCAGGACCTGATCTGCCTGCGGGTGCTGCGGCCGTCTTACCACTACCTGCTGAACTCCCCGTCCACGACGCTGTGCCGGGACTTCACCAGGCTCAACGATCCGGAGGGATTCGAGCGGATCCGGTCGCTGCGTGCCTACCGGGATCAGGTGCCCCGGCTCCAAGCCGACGCGGAGGCCTGCGCAGTCCGGGTGATGATCCGGACGGGCAAGCCGCTGATGGCGCTGTCCGGCGATGACCTGCTGGCCTACGCTGACTTGGTGCGCGCGTCGGGGAGGAACCGGCGCGAGCTGGCCTGGGAGCTGCTGGCTAAGCTGGGCCCGCTGGCCGGGGAGCCGACGACGCTTCGCGCGGCCTGGACGGCGCGGGGGAACTCCCGCCAGCATTCAACGGCCGCACTTGTCGACAGGTACGGCATCCCGGCCGACCCGATCCGCGATCTGCTGGTCGACTACCTGGGTGAGCTCCGGCCCGCCCTGGACTACTCCAGTCTCGAGGGGCGGGCCTACATCCTCGCCCGGCTGTTCTGGCGCACCGTACTGGAGGTCAGCCCGGGGCAGGCGATACTGCGCCTGGACCGGGAGGTGGTCACCGCGTGGCGGGAACAGCTGGCGGTCACCACGGGCGGCCTGCCCCGCACCGACGTCTACAGCGTGCTGTTCACGGTCCGGGCCTTCTACCGGGACCTGCAGCAGTGGGCGCTGGAAGACCCTGTGCGATGGGGGGTCTGGGCCGCGCCGTCCCCGGTCCGCGAGAGCGACCTGCGGCCCTTCCGCAAGGCGCAACGGCAGGTCAGGGCGCGCATGCAGCAGAGGACCCGTGTCCTGACCGGGTTGCTGCCGGCCTTCACCGCTACCGCTTTGAACCGGCGCGACTGGGCGGCGCGGCTACTGGCGGCCGCGACCGCCGCCGGTCACGGCGAGGAGTTCACCATCGAGGGCACCGTCTACCGCCGGCACAGTCCCGCGCCCAAGGACCGGCGCGCGACCCGATCAAACATCTGGCTTTCCACCGGTTGACGGGGCGCTGCTCGTCGCGGGGGTGGAGGGATACCTCTGTGCCGTCGCAGGTGACGCGGAAGTGGGTGTCCTCGACGTGGACGGTGACGATCTTCCCGGCGTAGGTGGCGCCGACGCGGAGCCGCTGGCGGGTGACCATGATGACGCCGTCTCTGGGGACCTTGCGCTGGACGCTGACCGGGCCCGGTGCGGGGGCTGGCAGCGGGGCGCTGGCGATCCGGGCGCCGCGCAGCCCGGCGCGGTCGCCGGCGGAGACGGGCGATGGCAGCGTCTTGGCGAGGACGCCGTCGCGGATGACGTGGAGGAGGTGCCCGTCGAGGCGGAGCGTGACCTTGCTGCGGGCCAGTTCCGCGCCGATCTTGACCTCGTGCCCGGCGAGGCCGGCGTTCCCGTCGGCGTTGACGGTCCGGCTGACCTCGATCACGGTGCCGGCGGGCAGGGCGCCCGCGCGGGCGGGGGCGGGCATCGCGGGCGGCGGCCCGGCCGGGGCGGCGCCGCGCATCCGCAGCTCGGCCAGGTCCTCGGCGTTCAGGCTGGACGGCACGGTCTTGATCAGCTGCCCGCCGATGAGTCACGTGGACGGTGACCTCATCGGCCCAGACGCGGGCGGCCTGCCCGGCCATGGCGGGGCCTAGCTTGAGCCGCTGGACCCGGGGCAGCACGCTGAGCACGCCGGCGGGCGAGATCACCGTCTCGAACTCGACGGCCTGCCCCGGCGCCGACAGGACCAGGCGCGGCGCCGCGCCGGCCGCCGCGGGTTCCGCCTGCGGTCGCGGTGACAGGGACGGGTTCCCGGTCCGGGGGACGCCGGGGCGGAACAGGCTCGCGGGCGTGGCCATGCCCAGGGCCTGGTGCGGCCGGGCGTGGTTATAGGCGTGCACCCAGGCGCTGATCGCGGCCTGGGCCGACGGCAGGTCAGCGAACGGGCCGGAGTCGTCGAGGAGCTCGCGGCGCAGCGTCCGGTGCCACCGCTCGACCTTCCCGGTCGTGGTCGGCGAGTACGGCCCGGTGAGCTTGGCGGTGATGCCGTGCTCGCGGCAGACTCGCTCGAATAGCACCTCCGCCGGGCGGGGCGGTGAACCGGCCGGTGAACTGCTTGCCGTTGTCGGTCAGCACCTCCGACGGCACCCCGTAGACCCGCATCGCGGCGGTGAACGCGTCGGCGACCGCCCTCCCCGACGGGATGGCGAGCACGGCCGCGGAGACGACGAACCGGGAGTGGTCGTCGATGCCGGACAGCAGCTTGCATTCGCGCCCGTCGGCCAGGTAGATCCCGCCGACCAGGTCCAGCTGCCACAGCGCCATCGGGGTCTCCCGCTGCCACCTCTTGTACTTGCGCTTATGCCGCTGCGCCTGCGGGACCACCATCGCCGTTGCGGTCCAGCACCCGGTGCACCGTCGCCCGCGACGGGGCGCGGTCCGCGCCCCGCCGGGCGGCCTCGAACGCGATCCGCCGCGCACCCCACCGGGGATGGGCCCGGCGCAGCTCGCACACCAGCACCTCGGTCTCAGCCGGCAGCCGGGACGGCGAGGTCCGCGGCCGCCGCGAGGCGTCGCGCAGCCCGTCGATCCCGCCCGCCGCGTACTTGTCCCGCCACGTGTAGACCGACTGCCGCGAGACCCCGTACCGGACCGCCACCTCGCTGACCGGCGACCCGTCCAGCACCTCCATGACCGCCCGGTACCGGTGCTCGACCTGCCACCCAGGCCCCTGATCAGGCGTTTCCCCAGTTGATGCCACGGGCAGAAACGATCACGGAAGGTGACATCGATGTTAAGCATGTCCTGAGAACAGAGTGTCAAGCGTGTCGTGAGCCCTTACACGACATGGAAGACACACTCACAACCGCCCTCGAGCGCGCCCGCGACACCGGCGAGATAGCAGCCAGCGCCTCGCCGCGCTAGCTCGCCCGCTTCCTGGTCGTCATGCTCCAGGGCCTGCACGTCTACAACAGGGCCGTCGCCGATCCCCGCCCGGCACACGACGCCTTCAACGTCGCCATGTCAGCGATCAGCGCGTCCGGCCAGGCAGATCCGCCAGATATGCGCCTTCGGCTCCCGCCTCAGGATGAACGATGAAACCTGCCCGTATCGGCGGATATCGAGTGTCAGAGATCCGGGCGCTGACAACATTACGCAATCGTGTTGCCTGGGTGTCTTCCGGGCATCTGCGATTAGTCGTTGGCGGACAGAACCAGGTGGCGGCCGGCGCCAACATGATGCGCCTTGCCTACTGACTGACGGATCTCGCCAAGTTCCCTGCAAAGCCGCCAACTAACGTGCAAAACCTCAGGATGCACGTGCGTCATCCAAGACCCGTGAGCCGACCTCGACGCTGGCTGTGCATGAACCCGGCTTGGGCTCATCTGCCGATGGCGAGGGCGAGAAGAGTATCGATCGCAGTTTCGAACGGACGGGCGCTCCGATGTACCTGGGCGAGCAGGAGTCCTCCTTGGAGCGTGGCGAGCAGGGTAGTGGCGAGGTCGTCCGGGTCGATGTCGGACGGGAGTTTCCCGTCGGCATGAAGGGATCTGAGTGCCTCGCCGATGGCGGCTGCCCACTGATCGAACCCTGCCGCGATGAGCGCTCGGGCCTCGGGGTCACTCTCGGCGAGCTGGCCCCCGAGCGAGCCAAGTGGGCAGCCGCCCTTTGCTTTGGTGAGCTTCGCTGCGGTGATCACCATGTTCCGCCAGGCTTCGACTCCGTTCGCGCTGCCGAGCGCGTGCCGCTGGTGACTGACGATGGTGTCGGCTTGGTAGTCGATGACCGCCTGCACGAGTTCGTTCTTGTCGGGGAAGTAGTGGTACATCTGAGAGCCGCTGACTTCCGCCGCCACCTTGACGTCTTCCAAGGTGGTGCCCGCCACCCCGCGCTCATGGATGAGGGCGGCGGCCTCCTCCACTATTCGTGCCCGGGTGCGTGCTCCCTTGGGGGTGAGCCTCGGCCGGTCACTCGTCTCGTCGACCATGCGCCAATGCTAGCAGGATTTTGAGTTTGACAACCCAGTGCCGAGCTGTCAGAGTGAGTCGCACAACCCATTCTGAGCGGGAGGACGACATCGCATGACTGACCTGAAGGGCAAGACAGCTCTGGTAACGGGCTCGACGAGCGGGATCGGCAGGGCTACGGCCATCGCCTTGGCCGCCCGCGGCGCTCACGTACTGGTAGTCGGGCGCAATGAGCAACGAGCCAAGGACGTGGTCGCCGAGATCGAAGGCAGCGGAGGCAGCGCAACGTTCCGGCTCACTACGTTGAGTGACCTCGAATCGGCCCGGGACCTGGTCGAGTGGGCCGCTGAGGCAGGCGGCGGTCACGTCGACATCCTCATCAACAACGCTGGCGTCGCCTTGCTCGGGCCAAGCAGCGCAGCCACCGAAGCAGAGTTCGACGAGACCTTCGCGCTGAACGTCAAGGTTCCGTTCTTCCTCGTCGCGTCTCTGGCGCCGGCCATGGCCGAACGCGGATGGGGCTCGATTGTCAACATCTCCACGATGGTCGCGAGCTTCGGACAGGCCGGCATGGCCCTGTACGGCGCCAGCCGAGCGGCTCTCGAACTGCTGACCAAGGCCTGGGCCGCCGAATACGGCCCGCGTGGTGTCCGGGTCAACGCCGTCGCTCCCGGGCCGACGCGCACCGCGATGATGGAAGGTGTCCCCGCCGAGATGGTGAAGCAGCTCGCAGCGCTAGCGCCAGCAGGTCGCGTGGCTCAGCCCGAGGAACTTGCTGCGGCGATCGTCTTCCTCGCAAGTAACGATGCCAGCTTCGTCCACGGCGTCACTCTTGCGGTCGACGGGGGCCGGGTCGCGACATAACACCAGCCGTACCACGGCGACGTTTACCGGAGCGCCCCTGCCGGTCGATGGCGGGACGACCGCCGTATGAGCCGCTCGCGAGACGACGCCCTCTCGAAGTGCTCTGGCATGCAGGACTTACCCGATGGGAGAAGCGTATGAGCAAGTTCGACGCCCAGTTCGCCGGAAGGCTCGACGGTCAGACCGTCCTGGTCACCGGCACGACCACGGGTGGTATCGGCCATGAGACAGCTCAAGGTGCCGGCAACAGCGGCGCGACCGTGCTGGTGCACGCACGGCGCGCTGACCACGCCAGGCGAGCAGTGGACCTGCTGGTCAGCAATGGCAACGGCAAGGGCCGGTACCTGGCCGTGGCTGGGGACCTGGGCTCGCTCGCCGGCGTCCGCGAGCTGGTCGAGGCGGTGCACCAGGCGAGCCCGAAGGGCTTGAACGGGCTGGTCAACAACGCGGGCGCGGCCTTCGCCACCAAGGCCCTGTCTCCGGACGGCTACGAGCGAACGATCGCGATTAATCACGTCGCCGTCGCGGCGTTGACGGAGGGGCTGCTCGACCTTCTGCGCAAGGGAGCTGACGACTTCGCATCGCCCTCCCGAGTCGTGAACATGACGGCGCTGATCGAGTCACGAGGCAACCCAATTACTGACTGGAGCTACCCCGGCAAGTACTCGCAGATGCATGCCTACGCGGACGCCAAGCTCCTTGCACTGATGTACACATACGCCAAGGCCCGGCGGCACCAAGGGGACGGCCTGACCTTCAATGCGGTCAGCCCCGGCACGGTCAACTCCGGCTTTGGCGGCAAGGCCGGCGGCACGTTCAAGACCATTCAGGCGCTGATGAAACCGTTCGTCGGACCGCCGGAGAAGGGCTCGCGCGGCTGTGTCCGGCTGCTGGCCGATCCCGGCCTCGCCACCGCCACCGGCGGCTACTACAGCTCGGCCGAGCTCAAAAAGTCATCCAAGAAGTCTCGTGACCATGACGCCCAGGACCGGGTGTACGAGCAGACCGAACGCGAACTGCGCATCCACAACTGAGGCGGCCCCAGCCGGCCATCGCCAGCACAGCCGGGTGCGGCAACGCTCGCGCCTTCACTAGCCCCGGGCTTCGCCTGGAATAAGCGGCGGCTACCGGTATAAATGAGAAAGTGCCTTTGACCTAGGAGGATAGGGCTTGTCTAGGGCCCCATCCGGTTCGAGTCGAAGGCACTTTTTCGGGTGAGGAATAGTGCACGCGCCGACGGCGTCGTGGTGTCGGCGGACGGCCGGGCCTGGTCTCACAGGCCGGGGCCGTCTTGCTGTGCGAGGCGATGCGGGTGACCGGCCTGGCCCGCGGCCTGTCAGCCGGGCTGGCCCGGTGGCGGGCGCCGCGGCGGTCCACGACCCGGGAAGGTCATCGCGGACCTGCGGCTACGGCTGGCCGAACGATGGCCCTGGGCTGGCGAGATCGCAGCGGCCGTCACCCGCCTGCAAGCACTCCCATCCGTCTTACCAGTCCCAACCGCCACGATGAGCAGGAAAGGAAACACCAGGGCTGCGGAACCCCGCCCACCCGGCGCGACAGCCGGGCACCCAGGCATGGGCGACGCCCGAACATCGACCCCAGCCGAACACCTCAGACCAGGACAGCCATCTCACGAAACTTCGAGGTTAGATAGCTCTTGTGATCCACCCACAATGCGGAAGCCGCCACGTCCCGCTCACCGGGCGAGATGCTGCATGCCCGTCGCAGAATCGCCAGTCCCAGCGCCTGTAGACGCCTTTCAGGGCGCCCCAGAAACCATCTGGATACGACATCGCCCTCTTCGGGGAGTCGGGCCGATAGGGCCGTAAGACGGGGCCGTGATTTCCGACGGCCACTCCATCGAGGGTAAATTCTCGCGAACCGGTTGCGAAGTTCAGTGAATGCCTACGTCTCACTTGTCGCCCGCAGCCCACCCAGCAGCACCATCCCGCCGCCGGAGACCCAGCCCGCGCGGCCGGACCAGGCCGGACCAGGCGGTAATCGGTTGGCCGGAATATCAGACCCCGGCGGATAATAGAGACATGGGCACGCTAGTGGGACGGGACGCGGAGCTAGCCCGGCTGCGCGGCCTCCTGCAAGACGCTGCGGCGGGCCGCGCGGTGACGGGGCTCGTCAGCGGCGACGCGGGTATCGGCAAGTCCCGCCTGGTCGCCGAGGCGATGCAGATCGCCGAACTCGACGGCTTCACCGTGCTGTGCGGCCAGTGCGCGGAGATCGGTGACAGTGTTCCCTACCTCCCGTTCGCGGACGCGTTCCGCACCGCGCCGCCGCACATCGGGAAGGCCATCAAGGCGCGCCCGGTGCTATCTCGCCTGCTCCCGGACGGCGGCGGGCAGGCCCAGGAGGCGGACTGGGCGGGCCTGGCGCGCCAGCAGATGTTCGGCGCCGTGCTCAGCCTGCTGTCCGAGCTGGCCGCCGGCAGCCCGGTCCTGCTGGTCATCGAGGACCTGCACTGGGCCGACGCCACTACGCGTCACCTGGTCACGTTCCTCGCGCGCATGCTGCACCGCGAGCGCGTCGCGATCATCGGGACGTACCGCACCGACGACCTGCACCGGCGCCATCCGCTGCGCGGCGTGATCGCGGAGCTGCTGCGGCTGCCGATGGTTGCGCTGGTCGAACTCGGGCCGCTCTCCGCCGCTGCCCTGGCCGAAATTCTGTCCGATGTGCCGAACGTCCCGTTGCCCCTGTCCGCCGCAACCCTGAACTCTCTCGTGGAGCGAGCGGAAGGGAACGCGTACTACGCCGAGGAACTCCTGACCGCGTCGTCATGCGCTGACGACACCACGGGGGGCACGCTGCCGACCGGGCTGGCCGCGCTGTTGCTGTCGCGAGTGGAACGCGTGTCGGACGCGGCGCAGCAGGTGCTGCGGGCGGCGGCCGTCGCCGGCGGTGGCGCCGCCGACGACCTGGTCCGGGCCGCCTCCGGCCTGCCCGACGACGCTTACGAGGAGGCGGTCCGCGAGGCGGCCGGCCTCCAGCTGCTGGCTCTCGACGGGCCCGACGGGTACCGGTTCCGGCACGCGCTCCTGCGCGAGGCCGTATACGGCGACCTGATGCCGGGGGAGCGGACCCGGCTGCACGCCCGGTTCGCGAGCCTGCTGGCCACTGTGTTTGCCACCACTGGGCCCGGCGCCGCCGCCGAACTCGCGCATCACAGCATGGCGAGCCACGACATCCCCGGTGCGTTCGCCGCCTCGGTCCGAGCCGGTACCGAGGCCGAGCGCCTCGGTGCCCCCGCCGAAGCGCACCGCCACTACGACCTGGCCCTGGAACTGTGGGTGCGGGTGGAGGCGGCGGAGCGGATCGCGGGCATGACGCGCGGCAAGCTCGGCCTGAAGTCCGCGCTGGCCGCCGCGGCGAGCGGCGACGTGCCCCGCGCCGTGCACCTGCTCCGGCGTATCCGCGACTGGGTGTCCGGTGCGGCAGGACCCGCGGAAAGCGCCGAACTGCGCTGCCGGGTCGGGGAGCGGCTCGCGTACCACCTGCTGCAGAGCGAGAACGTGCAGTGGTACGCCGAGGCTCTCGACGTGGCAGAGGCGACCGTGCGGGAGACGCTGGACGAGCCGCCGACCTGGTACCGGGCCCGCATCATGGCGACCTACGCGATCGCGCTGATGGCGGCGCACCGCTACGACGACGCCTGGGACTGGGCCGGCCGTGCCCGGGAGGCGGCTCGCGCCGCCGGGTCGGCCTCCGTAGAGGCGGACGCGCTCGCCACGACCGGGCTGCTCGCCCTCCGGACCGGCAGCTCCGGCGAGGCGATCGGCATGTTCACCGCCGCGACCGAGCAGGCGGGAGCGGCCGGGGCGGTCGGCGTCCGGCTGCGGGCCGTCTACCAGCTGGCCGCGGAGCGCTTGGCGCGCGGCGAACTCGCGGAGGCCGGCAGCGTCGCCCACCGCGGGGTGGAGTGGGCGGAGGCGGAGGGGCTCGGCCTCGCACCGTACGGCTTGGACCTGCAGCACCTGCACTTCCAGGCGCACTTCGCCGAGGGGCACTGGGACGCCGCGCAGGATCTGGCGGACGGGTTCCCGGTCCGGGTCACCAGGCAGGCGGAGGCGCTGCTGTCCGCGATGGCGCTGTTCGTCGACGTGGCCCGCGGCAACCCGGGGGTCGGCGAACGGCGGACCTGGCTGGAGCCGTTCTGGGACGACGTCTTCGTCGCGTACATCGCGCGCGGGATCCTCGCCGAGCATGCCCTGTGGCAGGGGGACTGCGAGCGTGCCCTGGCGGAGGCGGAAGCCGCGATCGACGCGGACGCCTGGCCTGCCCACAGCCCGTCGGTGATCCGGGTGACGGCGACCGCCCTCGCCGCACGGGCCGACCGGGCGGCGCAGCTGCGGGCGGCCGGGGATGCCTCCGGCGCGGACGCGGAAGCGGCCGCCGGCGCCGCGCTGCTCAGTATCGCCAGGGAGGGCGCCAGCTACCCCGCCCGGCCCAAGGCGGTGCTCGGGCCAGAGGGCCGCGGCTGGCTCGCCCGCTGCGAAGCCGAATACGCCCGACTCACGGGGACGAACTCCCCGGATGCCTGGGAGAGGGTCCTCGCCGAGTTCGGGCCCTGCTACGTGTACGAGACGGCGCGCACCCAGTGGCGGCTCGCCGAGGCGCTGGTGGAAGCCGGGCGCCGCGACGAGGCCGTCGCCGTCTGGCGGGCGGCCCGCGATACCGCGTCCCGGCTGCGGGCGGCGCCCCTTGGCGCGGCCCTCGACGACCTAGCGCGCCGCGCCCGCCTGGACCCCGGGAACGGGAACCGGGGCGGGCACGCCCGTGGTTCAGAGGCCAGCGGATCAGGCGGCACGAGTCCGCTCGCCGCCCTGACCGAGCGGGAACGCGAGGTGCTGAGCCTGCTCGCCAGGGGCATGTCCAACCGCGAGATCGGCGCGGAACTGTTCATCACACCGAAGACGGCGAGCGTCCACGTCTCCAACATCCTCGGCAAGCTAGGCGCAGCGAGCCGTACCGAAGCGGCCGCCATCGCCTACCGCGAAGGCGCCTAGCGACCCTCCAGGGCGACGCTGCTCCCAAGGTCTGCCTCCGTGTCGCTTCGCCGTTGTCAATCAGCTTGCCTTCGGACGCCGTCCGATGGAACATCCCGGACATCAAGGTATTTCCCGCATCCTTGTTGCCTCCGTAAGGCGGAAGGGAGTGGATGATGACGCTTGGACCTGTAAATCCCGCCCGGTCCCCGATTGTGGGTGGCCTGAGACTTCCTCCTGCGGGGCAGGAAGGCGAGACTGCCGCCGCGCCGGATCCGCAGGAGCAGGTCCCCATGCTGATCGAGCTGAATTCCCGCTATCCAGGGGGCTTGGTCGCGGTGACGGGGAAGTTCTACCACCTGTGGGATGACTATGCCTCCCAGGCCGGCGGCACTTGGCCGGCTGAGGCGAATTCGCTGATCGCTGTCGGACAGCCGGTTCCGCCGCTGCTTGCAGTCGTAGCCCCGGGCCTTTACCAGTGTGTCCTGTCCCGGGCGACCGTGCAGGACATGGTGCAGCAGGACCGCCGTTCCGCCCGCGAGGCAAGCCAGCCGACGGTCATTTTCCGGGTGTGGCCGGATTACACCCTCTACCCGCATATCGACAGGTCCGCTGCCACGGTGAAAGCCGACGCCGGCTGGCGCTCCTTCGACTCCCGCGGTCACGGCGTCGTGTGGGCCGTCATTGACAGCGGGATCGATGCCAGCCACGAGCATTTTGCTGCCCTCGAGCTGTACAAGGAAGCCCGCGGGGTGCCGTTGCCTGACGGCGGGGTAACTAGTCAGCTGCATCGCGATTTCAGCTACATGGTCAACCCGGACGACCCCGGCGGGCCGGCTCCTGCCGGAGGCACGCCACCGCCGGCGGGCCTCGTCCCCGGGCTGACCGACGAATTCGGTCACGGCACCCACGTTTCCGGCATCATCGCCGGCTGCTCGCCGCAGGGCAGGCAACCGCGCGTCGCGGAGTCGGAAGACCCGGACGGCGGGTATGTGCCGCGGGCCCATGTCGGCGTGCTGTCCGGGATGGCCCCGGCCTGCGAGCTGGTCAGTATTAAGGTGACGCGACGCAGCAGCTGGGGCCGGTGGGTCACATCCTCAAGCGCCGTCATCAAGGCCCTCACCTATCTGCGCACCGAGGTCAACGTGGACCCGGACATGCTGCGCGTACACGGCGTCAACATGAGCCTGGGCTGTGGCTGGGACCCCAGCCACTACGCCTCGGGACAGTCGCCGCTCTGCCGGGCGGTGAACCAGCTCGTGGCCGCGGGGGTGGCCGTCGTGATCTCCGCGGGCAACTCCGGGGCCAACCTGGTGACCGGGGACGCCGCGGGCGAGGCAGCCCCGGGGGCGGTCATGGGGTCCGTCAGCGAGCCGGCGCATGCCCAGGACTGCATCGCGGTCGGCTCCACGCACCGGGACGCGCCGCACGCCTTCGGTATCACCTGGACCTCCGGCAAGGGCCCGACTCTGGATGGCAGGACCAAGCCTGACGTCGTGGCGCCAGGAGAGTGGATCACCTCCGCCGCCACCGGCGAACTCCGTGCCGAGGCGGGACTTGAACCCGTGCCATCGGACACGTCCACTGACCGCTTGCTGACCTACGCCGAGCAGTCAGGCACGTCGATGGCGGCGCCGCACGTCTCCGGCATCATCGCGGCATTCTTGTCCGCCCGGCCCGAATTCATCGGCCGGCCCCTGCAGGTCAAGGACCTGCTCACGAAGACCGCTACCGACCTCGGCCGGGACCGGAACGCGCAGGGCGCGGGCCTGGTCGACCTGATGCAGATGCTAGCCAACGCCTGACCGGAAGGGGATTACCGATGGAACAGCTGGCGACCGGCGAACCGGTGTGGGACCTGCAGTTCGACGAGAACGGGAACCTGACCAGCCCGGCTCAGGGCGACTTCCTCGCCCAGGTAGCCGACCACGACGTCCAGGACCTGTTCATGTTCAGCCACGGCTGGGACACGTCGGCCGGCGATGCCCAAGCCCTCTATAACGCGATGTTCCCGCTGATCCAGACCGCCGCGCAGGGGGTACCCGGCCTGGGAGAGCTCGGGTTCGCCGGGATCTACTGGCCGTCGATGTGGTTCCCGCCTACCCCGGCCACTCCGCCCGTCCAGGGCGGCTCCACACAGGCGAGCACGGCTGCGCCGGCCGCGTTGAGCGCCGGGACCGCGGCGGTGACAGGGGCTGAGATCGCCGCGTCGCTCGCGCCCGGATTCACTGACGCCGCGCAGCAGAAAACGATCACCCAGATAGGCCAGCTGATCGACGACGGGCAGGCCATGGCCGAGACCGGCCAAACCGACGAGGCCAAGCAGGGGCAGCTCACCCAGATTTGCCAGCTGATCAAGTCGCTGACACCGCCGGCGCCGCCCGGCGGGCAGAGCGAAGATTGCGGCGAGACAGCGCTGCTGATGACCGACGACCCGGCGAACGACTACCAGAAAGCCGCTGCCGTCTTCGGCAGCGTCCCCGCCGGCGACTCGACCGAGGGCATCGGCGACTGGTTCACGGCCGCGATCAACGGCGCCAAAGACGCCCTCCGGGTGCTGTCTTACTGGACGATGAAGACGCGCGCCGGCACCATCGGTCAGACCGGGCTAGGACCGCTGCTGTCCACGCTGCACGCGCGGTCCCCGGGGACCCGGGTGCACCTCATCGGGCACAGCTTCGGCGCCCGGCTTGTTTCCTTTGCCCTGGCCGGGATCGGCATGCCAGCCGACAGCCCGGTCGCCTCCCTGGTCCTGCTGCAGGGAGCGTTCTCGCACTGGTCATTCGCCGGTGCCGCGGACAACCCGTTCGGCACCCCGGGGACGCTGAATACCCTCGGCGACCGGGTACACGGACCGCTGGCCGCCACCTTCACCGTCTACGACTGGGCGGTCGGTGTCTGGTACCCCAAGGCCTCGTTCCTGGCCGGCCAGAACCTGTCGGCGGCGACCGTGGACCCCTGGGGCGGGATGGGCGCTGACGCGTTCCAGCCAGCAGGCTCGGCGGCGACCGTGACTATGCCGGCCGGCGGCGGGCTGACCTACGGGTTCACGCCCGGCACGTTCTACCGCGTCAACGCGGACAGCGTCATCGACAACACCGTCGGCGAGTCTTTCTCCGGGGCACACTCAGACATCAGAAAGCTGCCCGTGGCGCAACTCGCCGTGGCCGCTGCCGCCGCACACGCCTGAACTACCATCCTGTCGCGGCGTTCAGGACGAGGTTCACCGCGGTGCCAAGGCGCGGTGAACCACCGAGCTGCCGTCCTTGGAACTTCAGCTGGACCCAACACTCAGGAACCAATCGACAACAAATGCTGGACGAGCGTCCGAGTGCCGGCCGGCGGTCCAAACTTCCCGGAGCTGGTTGTCGATTTCGGGGTCGCGCGGCCGTAGGGATGGGGAACCCTGGTAACCGAGCACGGGAGGCGACCTCATGAAGTATGCGCTGCTGATCTACTCGCCGACGACGGCGGACGACTACACGGCCGTCACGACTGCGCTCCGCAAGCCGGACGCGGCACCCGGTGAGTGGAGCACGTATACCCGCGAGGCCAGGCAGGCCGGCGTCCTTGTGGCGGCGGAGCAGCTTACGCACAGCGAGACCGCGACGAGCGTTCGGTTCCAGGCCGGGAGCCGGATGGTCACCGACGGGCCGTTCATGGAGACGAAGGAGAACCTGCTCGGGTTCTACCTCATCGACGTGACCGGCCTCGATGACGCCCTCGACTGGGCGCAGCGGATGCCGGTGCACGACGGGCAGACCGTAGAGGTCCGCGCGGCTCTGTCCGGGCTGCCCTGGCACCGGGAGCTGTGAGCTGACCGGCGGCGAGCCGCTGGAGCTCGCGTTCAGGGAGGAGTGGGGTGCGATCGTCGCCACGCTCGCCCGGCGGCTCGGCGACCTGCAGGCCGCCGAGGACGCGACGGCTGAGGCGTTCGCCGCCGCGGCGGATGCCTGGGCCCGCGACGGCACTCCGCCGAAGCCAGGCGGCTGGCTCATGCTGACCGCCTGGCGGAAGGCGGTCGACGCCTATCGCAGGGACGCTCCCGCGAGCGTGCTCGACCCGGATTTCTTCAGCCAGCTGAATATGAGCGGTACAGATATGCATGACGTCACCGGGTCGCGCGGGGAAGGCAGTCACCTCGGCGATGACCGCCTGGCACTGATCTTCGCCTGCTGCCACCCTGCGCTTGCCCCGGAGACACGGGTGGCGATGACGCTCCGCTACGTGGCGGGGCTCACCACGAAGGAGATCGCTGCTGCGTTCCTGCTCCCAGAGCCCACGCTAGCCCAGCGCCTGGTCCGGGCGAAGCGCAAGATCCGGGAGGCGGGCATCCGCTTCGAGGTGCCCGGCCGGCAACGGCTGGGCGACCGGCTCCGCGCCGTCCTGACGGTGCTCTACCTGGTGTTCAACGAAGGCTACGCGGCCAGCTCAGGGGACCAGCTGATCAGGGCCGAACTCTGCGACGAAGCGATCTGGCTGGGCCGCCTGCTGCACCGCCTCATGCCAGGCGACGCCGAGACGGCCGGCCTGCTCGCACTTATGCTGCTGCACCAGGCCCGCGTGGCAACCCGCTGCGCTGCGGACGGCCGCCCGCTCACGCTTGAGGAGCAGGACCGCTCGCTGTGGAACGCCAGCCTCATTGCTGACGGCACCGCCATGCTCGACGCCGCCATGGCGCTGCACGAGCCTGGCCCGTACCAGGTGGAGGCCGCGATCACCGCGCTGCATGTGTCGGCCGCCCGCTATGCCGACACCGACTGGCCGCAGATTGCCCTGCTTTATGGCGAACTTGCCCGGCTGTCGCCTTCCCCGGTCGTCGAGGTCAACCGCGCGGTCGCCGTGGGCATGGCCGACGGCCCCCTCGCGGGCCTGGCCGTCCTCGGCCCGGTCCTCAGCTCGGCCGAATTGGAAGGTTACGCGCCGCTGCACGCTGCCCACGCCGACCTGATAGCTCGCGCAGGTTATCCAGAACGATCCCGGGCAGCCTGGGAACGCGCCGCCGCCTGTGCGGGCAACGCGGCGATCGCGGCGGAAATCCGCCGCCGCTACCTGTCGATCTGAGGGCCGCCTGCCGTAGGGACGACATGGAACCCTCACTTGGTGCAACGCAGCGGGCCGTGTCGCCGCCCCTGGTGCTCCTGCTCACCTCAATCTCGTTCTTCATGGTGTCGCTTGACGCACTGGTCGTGGTGACCGCGCTGCCGGCGATCCACGCGACGCTCGGCGGCAGCGTCGGCACGCTGGAGTGGACGGTCAACGCCTACTCGCTGCCCTTCGCGGCGGGCATCATCACGGCAGCCGCCCTCGGCGACCGGCTGGGCCACCGCCGGATCTACTTGGTGGGCCTGGCCCTGTTCACCATCGCGTCGGGCGCCTGCGCGCTGGCCCCGAATGCCCCGCTCCTCATTGCCGCACGAGCGGTGCAGGGCGTCGGCTCCGCCCTGGTCACGCCGCTCGCACTGACGATCCTGGCCAAGGCGTTCCCGGCGGAGAAGCGCGGCCAGGTCATCGGGATCTTCGGCGGCATCAGCGGGCTGGCCGTCGCCGGCGGCCCGCTGGTCGGCGGGGCGGTGGTCCAGGGGCTGGACTGGCACTGGATCTTCTGGATCAACGTCCCGGTGGGCGTGGCCGCGTGCCTAGGGTCGGCGATCTTCCTGCCTGCCGGGCGCGGGCCGGCCACCCGGCTGGACCTCCCGGCGGTGCCGCTCATCGCCTTCGGCACCGCCGTCCTGGCGTGGGCGCTGGTCCGGGTCGGGGACGCCGGCTGGGGCGACGGCTACGCCATCGGCGGGTTCGCTGCGGGCATCGCCCTGCTGGCCGGATTCGTGCTGCGCGAGCGGCTGGCGGCCGCGCCGATGCTGCCGCTGCGGCTGTTCCGGGTCCGCGCCTTCACGGCGGCCAGCGCCGTCGGGTTCCTGATGTCGGGGGCGATCTTCGCGGCGGCCTTCCTGACCGTCCAGTACTTCCAGCTGGGCCTGGGCTACTCGCCGCTGGCCACAGGGCTGCGGCTCCTTCCGTGGACGGCGACGCCGATGGTGGTCGCCCCGCTGGCCGGAGCGCTCGCCGACCGGATCGGCCCCCGGCCGCTCATGACGGCCGGCCTCGTCATGCAGGCCGCCGGGCTGGCCTGGCTGGCCGCGGTGGCCTCCGCCACAGGAGTCTCCTATGAACGCTTCGTCATCCCGCTGATCCTCGCCGGTGTCGGCATCTCCATGGTGCTGCCCACGGCGCCGACGGCAACGCTCAACTCGGTCGGCCCGGGCGACATCGGGCGGGCTTCGGGAGTGGGCAACACGATGCAGCGGTTCGGCGCGGCCTTCGGGATCGCGATCGTCACCGTGGTGTTCACCGCCCACGGGCACCTCGGCAGCCCAGCCAGCGTGACCTCCGGCTACCGCCCCGCCCTGGTGGCCTCAGCAGCGCTCTCGCTGCTGGGTGCTGTCGCGGCAATGGCAGTAAGCAGGCGCCCGGCCCCGGTCACCACACCAAGCGGCGAGGGCGGTATCGCGGCACCCGCGAACGGAGTAGCCGTCGTTCCCATCTCCACCGCGGACGCGCCAATCGCCTAAGCTCAGGTGGCGACCCAGTCGGCGTGCTCAGAAAGCAGCGTGCTTCGGCGTTCTGTGGCCTGCTGCTGCCGCGTGCTGGCCCGCAGCGGTTAGGACGGCCTCAGCGAGCCGCTCGGCGGCATCCGGCGTGCCTAGCGAGCGGGCGGTGGCGGCGACGTCCGCGCGGTAGGTCTGGTCGGCGATCAGCGGCTCTAGCGCTGCGGTGAGCGTGCCCGGGGTCACGTCGCCGGCCAGCGCGACCGCGGCACCGCACTCGGCGAGGTACCGGGCGTTGTGCCGCTGCTCGTCGCCCGCCGACGTAGGCAGCGGTATCAGCACCGAGGCCTTGCCCAGCGCGGTGAGCTCCGCGATCGTGCCCGCCCCGCTGCGCGAGACAACCACGTCGGCCAGTGCGAGCACGTCCGGGAGTTCCGGCCCCACGAACCCGGTCACCAGGTACCGGGCCGAGAGCCGGGCGGGCAGCCGCGCCGCGACCTCGCGCAGCGGCGCTTCCGAGTCGGCTCCGCACTGGTGGATCACGTTCGCCCGTTCAAGCAGCCACGGCAGGATCTCCGACACGACGCCGTTGACCTGCGCCGATCCCTGCGCCCCGCCGGTCACGTAGATCACCGGCAGGCTTCGGTCCATCCCGGCCCAGCCGAGCGCGGCGACGGCCTTCTCGGCCTCCCCCTGCAGGACCTCGGAGCGTACCGGGTTCCCGGTCACCACGGCACCGCTCCGGGTGGCGGGCGGCAGCAGTCGCAGGGTCGATTCCGACGACACCGCCATCACCGTGGCCGCGCGGGCCAGGACCCGGTTGGCCAGGCCTAGCCGCGTCGTCTGCTCGTGCACCACGAGCGGGACTCTGCGCCACCGCGCTGCGAGCCCGACCGGGATCGCGACGTACCCGCCGGTCGCGAGCACCGCGTCCGGGCCGAATTGACGTACGAGCGTGCGTGCCTGCATGATGCCGACGGGTACGCGGGCCATGTCCCGGATGTTGGCCGGGGAGAGCATCAGCAGCGGGTTCCGCGCACGGCGCAGCTTCCCGGTAGCGATGGCGCGGAAGGGGATCCGCTCGTCCGCCGCGACCCTTTCCTCAAGGCTGCCGCCTGTCCCGGCCCACACGACCTGGAGGTCACCGCCTGCTGCTGCGAGTCGTGCGCGCAGCGCGCGGACCGTCGCGAGGGCCGGGTAGGTGTGGCCGCCGCTCCCGCCGCCGGTAACGATCAGCCGGAATGCCTGACCAGCCCGGGCTCGACGGCCTTCGCCCGCTCCAATGGTCATCGCTGACTCCTTCGGTCTTCCTTGACGGCCTGTGACAACACCATGAGTGGGCGCCAGCCTGTTGCCCTCGTCGGACTGTTCCCGGTGGCATTCCGGTGACCATCCAAGCGCACGCCGGTCGATTGTGTCACGCCGAACCGGCTGCCGGGAGCGTCGGCGATGCGCCTGGTGACGGCACCAGGGGACGGGCCGAAGGTCTGATCCCTGGCGAGTTCGGCGCGGCTAAGGTCATGAGTAGGACCTCTATGACGCTTGGAAGGAGTGGCCGCGATGGCTGACCGAGTGATCGAAGAGCTCAGCGAAGATCAGTGCCTGAACCTGATAGCCGGGGGCGGGATCGGCCGGATCGCCTACAGAAGCCGGTTCGGGCCGGCTGTGCTGCCGGTGAACTACGCGCTGCTGGACGGGGCGGTCGTGTTCCGCACCGCGCAGAACGGCCCGGTTGATGAGGACCTGCGGACCGGCATCACGGGCGCCGACTACAAGGTGGCGTTCGAGATCGACAGCATCGACCTGGCCACCCGGCAGGGGTGGAGCGTGCTCATCCAGGGCCCGGCTCACCACGTCACTGGTGCGGGGGAGGACGCGGTCCGGGGGCCGGCGTCGAGTCCTGGGCCCCAGGGGACCGGGAGCTGTTCGTCCAGATCGTCCCGTCCCGTATCACGGGGCGCCGCGTCGGGCCGCCTGAAGAGTAGCCGGGCCCGCCTGAGGAGTAACTTCCCGGCGGCCGGCGGAACGCAGACGGCGCGCCAGTCCGCGTCCCAGGCGGCCATCCGGCGCTTGTTGAGTCTCCAGAGGGCCAGCGCCCCGGCCAGGGTGAGTACGGTGGCTGACGCGAGCACGCCAAGCGCTTCCCCGGAAACCGTCTGGCCGGCCACCTGGGAGTCGAGGAGCGGCGCGGTAGTGAGATCACCAGTGAGGTCCGTCCACAGCTGAACCTTCTCGCCTGCCGCTATGCCGGGCAGGACAGGTATCTCGTGGGTGACCGCGTGGCCATTGGGTGCCCTCCACCGTGCCGATGCCTGCCAGGCAAGTTCCTCGGTGCCGGCGGGCGGCGCGGTTATTGCCAGCACGATCGCCGTGACCTGGCGCCGCGAAGCCTCCTGGGCGAGCTGTGCCTGCCGGGCCATGCCATGCACCCACGCGCCCGTCGCGAGCGCGGCAAATGGCGCGCCGACCAGGAACGCCGCCACGAGCACGGCCAGCACGGCGGTCTCGGCTCGGTCCGTAGCGCGCCGCAGCGGGTTGCGGTCGAACCGCCACCGCCGCACGAATCTACCCAGACGGGTAGCCCGCGGCTTCGGCTTCCTGGCCCTCATCTTTGTCACCCCATCCAGATGGCAGGAGGCGTTCACTCTTACGGTCCCGTACCCCGCCTGATGACCGGCAGGGCCTAATGGCCGGTTTCCCGGGACCTTTAGCCTGTACTGGCGGAAAGTCCCCGAGACGGGTGACCATCGCCGTTAGCCGCCCGATGAGTGCCGAGAAGTCGCATCGCCGTCCCCTGCCAGCCGCTAGGCGGCGATCCGCCGCCCGCTCACGATCGCCGGGCGGATCCGAATGAAGTGGTCGCGTTTACCTGGTGCCCACGGGACCAGGCCGACATGTTCCAGACGGCGGATCTCCGCGTCGGCGACCACCGCCTGGGAGTACCCGACGATGGTCACGCTCCAGCCCACATGCGTGGCGTTGTTTACACTGTCCGCCTCGAAGGCCACGACCGCGCCGCGGGCCGCGGCGGCGAGCTTGCCGCCGGAATTGGTCCTGATGATGATGTCGCCGTCGTCCAGCGCGAAGTTCACGAGTTCCACTGCGGGCAGCGCCTGCCGGGTGTAGACGATCCTGCCCAGGGGCACCTGTCCCACCAGCCGCATGCACTCTTCTCGTGACAGCTGATCGAGCGTCGTGCCGTTGAAGTACATACCATGCAGGATGCCTGTTAGCGGGGCTCAGGCCGAGGGAACAAGGTCCCTAACTGGCGGGCCCTTCGGCCGTGAGTCAGCCTGTCGGTGAACTCGGCCTCAAAGCCGATGATCCGACTGTTTCAGCTCGAGCGTAGGCATGTTCCCCGGCAAGGCAAGGGACGTTAGTCCCGGTTCCAGTAGGGCCGACGCCCCTGCGTTACGGGATGTGCGCCACTGAATGCGGACGGTCCGGAGTCCTATCGTTACCGGTAGGGACACAGGTCAGCCTGACATAGCGCCACAGGAGGCCCTAGCTATGAACGCCACCGTCAAGGACGTGATGAGCACCCACGTGATCGCCGTGCGGGAGATCGCCTCGTTCAAGGAGATCGCGACCAGGCTGCGCGAGCAGCGGGTCAGCGCGTTCCCGGTCATCGACCAGGACGACAGGGTCATCGGGGTGGTCTCCGAAGCCGACCTGCTGACCAAGGAGGCACTCGAGGGCACCGTGCCCAGGACGCTCCAGAGCCTGACACGGCAGCACGTCCGGTCACAGGTGAACGCGGTCACCGCGGCCGACCTGATGACCAAGCCAGCCGTGACCATCGGACCCGACGAGCCGGTCACCCACGCCGCCCGCCTGATGTACAACAAGCGGGTTAAGCGCCTCCCGGTCACCAACGACGACGGAAAGCTGATCGGCATCGTGACCCGCTCCGACGTGCTGAGCGTGTACAGCAGGCCGGACGCGGAGATACAGCGCGAGATCACCCAGGATCTCACCCTGGGCACGATCCTCCGCGACCCGGCCAGGTTCACCGTCACGGTCAAGGACGGCATCGTCACCATCGAGGGCACGCCCGAGACCGCCCCGGCCGGCCACGACGTCATCGATGCCATCAGGCACATGGAGGGCGTTGTCACCGTACGCGACAGGCTCAGCTACCCGTCCGACCCGACGTACCACACCAGCGCACTCTAAAAGCGCCTACCTCCCGCCGCCCGAATTCGTAGCAGCCGTGCTCGCGCGTCGGGTGGCAGGAACCCCGCACGCGTAAGACACCGCACAGCGGGCCGCAGATCCGCCGCGCCCGTTAGAAGACGCAGGGGATGCTGGCCGGGACGTCGGCCGGGCGCGGCTCGTTGTCCTCGCCGCTGGAGGTCGCGGTGCTGGGCACACTCTCCGACGACGAGGCCATGGCCGCCAGGAGTTGCGCGCCGTCCGAGACGGTCGCCAGCTCGTCGCTGGCCGCCGACTGCGCGGCCGCCTGCACCTTCGCCTGCTCCGCCGCGCTGCCGGTGACGGCGTGCGGGCCGATGACGGTGGCGCTCACCGAGTCCGTCCCCTCGGTCTCAAGGCCGGTCCCGGTGGCCGAGGCGGGCGCCTGCTCGCTGGCGGGCAGGCCGTCCTGCTGGGCGGACTGGGCGAAGTCCGCGGCGCTGACCGTGTCGGCGCCGAACTGCTCCAGGCCCGGGGGCAGCGCGATGACGTCCGAGCCCATCAGTACCTCGACGTGCCCGGCCGCCACCGACGACAGCGCGGTCGCGCTCTGCACGCCCATGTCGTCCGCGATGACGGCCGCCTGGGTCTGCGCTCCGGCGCCGTAGAAGACCTGGGTGTCGGCGGTGACCTGCTGCGACTGGCTGGAGGCGTTGGCGGCCTGGCCGACCGAGTAGCCCAGGTCGGCGAAGGCCGTCGAGGCCTCCCCGGCCAGGCCGTCGGTGCCGCTGCCGTTGAAGACGTCCACGGTCACCGACTTGGACGGCGTGACCGCCGCGGAGCCGTAGAACGAGACGTTGACCTCCTGCGTGAGGTCCGGCACGTAGACGTAGTTCGCGTCCTGGTCATCACCGAGCCCGGGGATGTCGATGCCCGTCACCGCTGCGTCGGGCAGCGTGCTGAGCTTCAGGTTCGAGCCGGTCAGCGACTCCATCTGCGGGGCGAAGTCGAGCAGGTTGAAGCCCGAGTCGGTCTTGATGAACGACGTCGAGGCGGTGAGCAGATTGTCGATCGTGCTCGGGTCGGTCAGGATGTTCCGGTGCTTGAGGTCGTAGATGATGTAGTCGATCGCGGCCTGCTGCCGGTGCGTGCGGCCGATGTCGACGCCGGGCAGCGAGTCCCGGGCCCGGACGAACGCCAGCGACTGGGCGGCCCCGAGGTGCAGGTACTGGTTGCCGCCCTGCTTGATGTTGTAGCCGTCCTCGAACGCGTCGAAGCCCGAGTTGCTGTCGCTGAGCGGGTCGCCGGCGGCGGGCAGGTCGATCAGGTTCGACCCGGTGGTGAACCCCTCCCCGCCCGGCTCGATGCTCGCCGGGGCCGACCCGATGCACACGGAGATGCCGCCGAGCTCCGAGGCGATCGAGTAGAAGCCGATGATGTTCGACACGACGAAGTGGTCGATGTGCACGTGGGTGAGCGACTCCACGGTCTGCACCTCGAACAGCTCGCCGGCCTGGTTCGCCCCGGTGTAGAGGGCGTCCCCGCTCTGCGTGCCGTCATTTTTGGCGATGTACTGGTTGTAGGCGTCGTTGTAGGCCGCGTCGACCTTGCCCTCGGTGATCGTGACCCCGTCCACGCCGACAGCGGACGGGTAGTTGACGACGTCGTCGCGGGGGATGGACCAGCCGGTCGCCTTCTGCCCGCCGGCGTCGATGTGGATGAGGATCAGCGTGTCGGTGTCCTGCGCGCCCAGGTCGCCGCCCGGTTCGTCGCTGCCCGAGTGAGTCTCGGTGAGCTGCCCCGCGCTGAGTGTGTTGCCCTCGAAGTCGGTCCGGCTCTCCAGGCCCATCAGCAGGATGTTCATCGCGCCCACCGACGAGCTGTCGCCAAGGCTCGCCCCGCCCTGCTCGAGCGCCGCGGCGTCCTTGATCAGGCCGTGCGCATAGCCACTGACCACGAGGACGATCGCCGCCGCCAGGCACACCACCACGTAGCCGCCCTTGCCCAGAATCAAAGTGCCAGCCCTAGTCCCGCGCATGCCCACCCTCTCAGTCCAGACGGGAGCATACCGACCCCTCAGGACCGAACACCGAAAAATGCCAAGGCGTAATAGGTTGCGTCTGCCTTCCCCACGCCCAACCCCCCTGCGCCCTCGGTCACGAATTGCCAGGCATGCGCGCCCCGCACCCCTGTCCTAGTGCTTGGTGCGCGACCGCAGTCACTCCTCGAACTCGCTGACCATCATCGTCCGCAGCTGCTGGGGCGACAGGCGGCCGTCCCGCGAGGCGGGAGTGCGGAAGGACGGCTTCCGGACTTCGGCCAGGCGAAGCGGGGACTTACGGGGCTTGCCCGCAGAGGCCGGCGGGGTAGCAGGTCCAGACATGAACAGGTCCCTTCTGGGGAGCCTTGTGTAATGCCTTGAGCCCCGGGGCTACTTACACAAGACCGGGTTGCTAGGACCGGCGTACATCCTGCATAGCCCTTGAGAAGGTGTTTCCCCTAGTCGGAGAGCTTGTGAGAGGCGGAGACGGGAATCGAACCCGTGTACAGGGCTTTGCAGGCAACAAATCGTAACCGGGATGTTATCACGCGTGATCATCGGTTGCGCCTGGAGAGTGCGAGGACCGGGATGCTACGAAGCCCCCGACACAAGCGCCGGAAGGCCCTGTACACAGAGCCATCTGCGTTCCATGTGGGTGACGTGCGCGAGATTGCCGTCGTGGTCGTGTGATCATGACTGACGTACAGCCTACGGCGTAGGCTGCTGCTCAGGACAGCGGAGGGCTGCACCTGGCCAGGACGGTGTACCGGCTAGCCCGGAATGTTCAGGGTCGAGCGCGTGATGTCGGAGTTGCCGGTAAGCAGAGCGAAGTCATAGTCCCCATCACCATCGGGTGTCATAACGTAGCCAGAGTACGTGCCGGTCGGCACGGGTGGAGTAAGGGCCTTGGTGTGGCGAGTGATGTACGTCCACGCATTGTCGACTAGGCGGACGCAGGCTATACCGTGGGCTTTCGCGAATTCGACGGCGCCGCTCTGGAATCCCGTTGCCGCTACCACGACGCCCTTCTGGGCGCCCGTGGACTGGAGTTTGGTGAGCAGCACTTGCACATCGGACCGTTTGACGGGGTCCTTGTGGCGCTTGCACTCAAACAGGATGAGGAAGTCCATGCCTGCCAGTTGGAAGCGTGCCGTAACGTCCATGATGTAGATCCCGTCTAGCCCTTCGACCGGATCGAGGTGTTTGACCTCCCAGCCGACCAGGTTCAGGTTCATTGACTTGGCGATCGCGGCGACCGCTTCCTCGTAGGCCTTCGGCGTGATGTCGAACGATGGCCAGTGATCTTCCTCGCCCGCAGAGGCAGTCACGGCGGGCGAAACGTCGCTCATAATGCTGCTCGCTTTCGGTGGGGAGTCAGTCGATGGAGGCCGGCAGCAGGTCGGCGAAGTCGGTTATCTCATCATCGTCACGCACAGCGCGAGCAGCCTCGCGCAGCAACCGCAGTTTGCTGCTATCGCTGTTGAGGCACGAGAGCAGGACGGCATCACCGGCATCAAGGATCGCAGCCGGATCGGCGAGCGACTGGGAGGCGAGGTGCAGGTAGTCCGTTCGGCCGAGCGCGGTACCTGCACATTGGGCCAGTGGCACCACCTCGGCCGGGATCCCGAATTCGAGTTGCACAGGCAGGAGGCGTGCCAGGTCGTCGAGACGGGCGTCTGGGTGTAGACACCGGGCGATGTCGATGACGGTGCCGACGACGCTCTGCGTACGGTCGGCGGAAGCCCGAGCGGCGCCAGCGGCGTCCTTGTCCCGCATGTTACGCGTGAGCTGCTGCTCAATGTCGCTGATCGGAACGCCGGCCATCCACATCATGCAGGCCGCTGCCCGCTTCGCTCGCTCGGCGGCTGTTTTGCGTTCCAGGTCGGGCAAGGCGGCAAGGACGGGTGCGGCGATATGGTGGCGCTTCAACTCCTGACAGTAGGTCGCCTGTTCTTTCCGCCATCCTCTTCCGTTGACCGGAACGCGAAAAGTAGCCGCCTCCTCGGTCAGTTGCGCCGCAGCAATGATGGTGACCCGGTTCAGCGCAGCTGGGTTCACGGCTCGCAGCGCACGGGCAACCCGCATGGCAGACGAAACTCGCAGGCCGCCCTGCGAAACGTAGATCCCGAGCTCGGTCAGCTCGACCCCAGACGCGCCGGATGACAACAGCCCGGCGTCGGCAAGGTCGTTCATGGCGGTGGAGACGGTGGTCGCGGGGAATGGATCCGGCGCGCCCTCTAGCCGCTGCTGATGCGCCGCGAAGCTGTTGGACAAGAACGCGATGACGTCAGCCTCGCTCAAGCCCGTTTTGCCTTCCCGCCGGGAGGCAACTGCCACGACGCGCAATACCAGGGTCGTGAGATCCTGCTTCGGATCCAGCAGCTGAGACCGCAGATCCTCTGGTTTGCCGAGCACGTAGTCACGCCAACGACGCGCCTCGTCGATGCCGCCACCAACGATCAAGACAGCGCGGCCTTGGCCGGTTAGCCCTAGTCGGCCAGCCCGCCCGGCGATGTTCTTGTACTCGGCGACCGAATACGGGGTTGTCTCGGTCGGCCCGGTCGGGTGTTCCAGTTCCACGATGATCACGGTCTCGGCGGGAAGATTGACGCCCTGGGCCAGCGTCGTGGTGGACACCAGCACCCGGATACCGCTAACTGAGTCGCGGAACCTGTCTTCGATGGCGATCTTCTCATCCCGGGCCAGGTCGGAGACATGGAAGGCGACACCGCCGACGAGGCACTGGCGCAGGTCAGCCAGCACGGCGCTAGGGTCGGCGCCAACCAGGTTCTCAAGCGCTGCCTTGGCCCGGGGCAGGCCGAGGATCTGCGCAAGGTATCGGGCGCAGCTCCGAGCTGCTGCTCGGGTACTCCGGAAGATGATGACCTGCTGTCCCTCGCCTACCAGCTTGCGGGTCAGCGGAATGATCAGATCCTGCTCGCCCTGTATCCATCCGTTTGGCGCGATGAGCTGCTCGGATGCCTCCTTGCCGTCGGTATTGACGTACCGGTAGATCCCGTCGGGGCCGAGTACCCCTTCGAGCAAAGGGACGGGCCGCTCGGTCTGTGCGATGACGTTGGCGTCAAGCCAGCTGTCGAGGCCACCGAGGTCGCCGAGCACTGCGGACAGCGCGACAACCTGCGGTGCGACGCCTTCCGGGCGGCGTGCCTTGAGCAGGGTGAGCAGGAACTCGAGGCGGGCGCCACGGTCCGGGTCGACGATCGTCTGGACCTCGTCGATGACAACGACGGAGACCAGCTTAAGCAGGTGCGGGTTACCCAAAGCCAGGCCGGCGAACTTCTCATAGGTCAGCACGGCCAAGTCGAACTGCCCCTGCAAGAGCGCCGGCACGTCATCGGCGGTTTCCCCCGTGGCCCGGATGGTCTGCAACCCGGTCGGCCCGTACGTGCGCGAGAACCTCGCGTACTGCTCGTTGACCAGCGCACGGGTCGGTAGCAGGAACACTGACCGCCCGCCCTGCTGAGCAGCGCGGATAGCGGCGAGTTCCCCGATCATGGTCTTGCCGGCGGACGTAGGGGCCGTCACGAGGACGTTCGCCCCGGAGAGCAGGCGCCCTTGGTTGATCGTGTCGACCTGAAGGTCATTGAGCTGGTCAATGCGCGCCGCCCAAGCGTCCAGCACCACCTGCGGGATGCCGTGGCCGAGCAGGCTCGCGAGGTCACGGGTGACTGGCGCGACCACAGGCGAAGGGGATAGGGCCGAGTAGAGCGGGCCGGTGCCAGTAAAGACAGGCCACAGCAGTTCCCCGTCCACCTGGCCCCGCAGGCTTGGATCCTGCTCTGCGGCCACCGTTCCTGATGCCTTCGCCTTGACCTCGCGGGTCACGAATGCCAGCAGATCGTAGACGCGAACCTGCCTGCCGTTCCCGGTCGCCGCGCCCAGCAAGGCCTGTAGTAGGTGATAGGTGAGCAGTCCGTGCCCTAGATGAGGATCCTCCCACGCCTCCTGCTCGCCGGTCGCTGCGGTTAGGATCAGCCGCCCGGTCCCCGCCATCCGCTCTAGTCGTGCATCCGTGGACTCCGGCAAGCCGTGCAGGCCACCTCGGGGCACCAGGGAGGAGTTGAGAACCTTCGCGCCTGCACCCCCGGCGAAGCAGCAATCCAAGATCACGACCAGTTGACGGGCCGGTATCGCGCTCACTAGGTCCGTGAACTCGTCAAGCGGCAACGACGTCGAGGGCAGATTGTCCGGGTCAGCGTCGTGGGTGACCAGTTCATGGGTCGTGCTGCCGTGCCCAGAGAATGAGATGACCACGACATCCCCGGCAGTGCTGCGGGTCTTGAGCCCTATTAGGGCAGCTACGAGCGCCTCGCGGGTGGCGTTCCGGTCCACCAGCAGTGTGGTGCTGCTGCCGCCGAGGTTGTCGGAAAAGACGGCGTGAAGCGCCTTCGCGTCACGCACTGCCGATGCCAGGCGCCGCACAGACTTGGACTGGTAGCGGTTGATACCTATGAACAGACCATGGAACTGCCGAGCCGAAGCCACGGCCGGATTGCTCGGCATTCACGTCTCACAATGCGCAGTAGTTCGTGCCGGTTCCCTGTGAAGCTGTCTTGGCTGCTCTCGCTATCTATTGGCTCACCACCAGTGGGGTGGGCGTTCGAATCGAGTGGCGGCAAGGAACGGTAGCACGTGTTAGCGCCAACGAGAGAGACAAAAGGCAAAGTAAACGTATAGGCCAGCCACCGCTGGGAGGTTCAGGTGCGTTGGGATTGAAGTTTCCATAGTGACAGCGTTAGATGGGAGGGGCGAGGGTGAAGATTGTTAGCTGCTGGCCGCGCTGGGCAAATTTTATAGGAAATATCGGATTTATCACGAAACGCTTAGCGGACCGCAGAATCCAGGTGAGGCCATCGGAACCCGAAACTAGAACGTAAACTCCCGCATGTGATGGAATTGGATTCCTCTGGTTTCTTTAGGTCGATGGAAAATATCAGTGTCAACCTTTAAGGTGACATCACCTCCTGCCTTTTCTCTGAGCGAGGGACGTTCATCTTGTCGATTATTGATGACCGGCGCGCTGTAGTGACGACGGCGGCGCTGCGGTCTGCCGTGGCTTGGTCGCGACGCGCGGGGGAACCGCGCGCGTGGCGGGAAGTGGCTCGGATGACGGGGGTGATCATGGGTGCAGCTGGTCCCGGCGTCGGCCCGGTCACACCGTCTGCGCTGTTGGCGTTCCTGCGCCGCCCCTTGGATGAGTTGTTGTCAGCTGTGGGCGAGCCGTCGCCGTTTGATGGCGTGGTCCTCCTTGACGGCGAGGACCGGCTTACGGACGCGGCGATGGATATCGCGTGCGATGACAACCATGTCCTGTTTCAGGGGCGTGACCCAGCGTCTGACTGGCTGCCGGGATGGGCCTGGCAGCGCAGGGAGCAGGTCGAGCGGCAGTTGTTCCAGAGCCTGGTTCAGGCAGGTAGCCAGCGTGCGTATGAAGCATCGAGGCGCTTCGTGATTGAGCGGCCAGCCGGTGAGTGGCGCGCACTCGCGGACGAGCGGACGACCGCCGATAAATACGCTGGCGCGCGGCTCGTAACGGACTACCAGCCTCTTCCCCCAGACCGGATCTGCCGTTTCGGGCGGGGCGATACCAATGAGTGCTGGTGGGCGTGCCCGGTGTGCAGGTGGCCGATGCGTGTCCAGGCGCCGGTGGTCAGCTGCGCTTACAGCTCGCACCAGGCGCGGTTCCGCATCACCAGTAAGCCATCCGGGGGCGCGCCGGTCCTCGTCAGGGCGTCCCCTACGCGCTTGGGGGTCCCGAAAGCCCGATCGGTCAAGGAAAATGTCTGTGTCGATGAGGCCGTGTGGCGCTTCGTCACCGTCCCGGGGATCTCTGAGGTGCTGCTTGAGAAGCGGCTCTGTGGAATCCCTGGGATCGACGTGCAGATGTGGCCAATCCGAGATGCTTACGACCTGCTGGTTACCGCCCAGGGCGGGCAGACGTGGCGGGTTGACGTCAAGGACCATGTGTCCCCGGCAAGGATCGCTGCTGAACCTCCTAGTGCCGAGTACATCGTCGTCCCCGCTTATCGAAAGGCGCAGGTTAACCAGTTGCGGCGGATGCTCCCCGGCAAGCAGGTAAGGACCATTGATCAGTTTGTCAGCGAAGTCCTCGAGCACGCGGGGAAGCAGGAGACAGAGTGAGTGAGGGGAGGGATGACGCACCTGATTTCAGCGAGGTCATCCCGCTGGTCCGCGGCGCACTGGCGCTCGCGGCCGCGTACTTTCCTCGCAGTACTGAGGACGGGAAAGCCTATGTTCGGACCGTAGACGCGCTGTTCTTCCTGTCTGGGCAGGTGGATAAGTGGTCATTGTGGCGGTGGCTGCCCGAGGCGGATAAGGCGCTGATTGCCGCGCTGCTTCGGTGGCGGCCGGTCGAGGTTGCTAACCGGACCGTGTTCAGCGAACTTCTTCAAATCCTTCTCGTCAAGCACATTCCTGACTTCAGGGCACTCGGTGACGGCACGGTCCTCGTTGAGACTGGCCATCACCCCCGCGAGGTGGCCCGTGACTGCGTGGAACAACTCTGGCTAGAACAACAGGCCCGACCCAGTCACCCGGTGCTGGTCGCGAACAGCGGGCAGTTCGCCTCCTGGGTGAATGGCGGCACGCCGGACGCCCGGAGCGGGCGGGCGACGTACTCGCTGGAGGTGGTACCGAAGGAGGTGCCTGAGCCCCCGGTTGACCTAGGGGCCGCCGCCCAGACGGATGCTATCGACGTTCCGGTCGCTGACCTGGCCGCCCTCGCGAGCCAGGTAGACGAGGCCATTGGCGAGAGCCACCGGTCCTCGTCGGTACAGAGAATCTTTTCCCGTATCCAGGAAGCGCCTGGCAAACGGCTTGGCCACACGTGGACACTGCCTCCAGGGCCGACGCGGATGCTTAACGCACCCACCGGCGTCGGCAAGAACGTCATCGCGGAGTTGCTGGCCTGCTGGGCAGCTGACCGCGACATGGTGACGTCGTTGCTGGTGCCGAACAACGCGGCCGTACTGCGCGCCGCACGCTCGGTGGAGGCGAGCCTGCGCGCGCTCGGCACCGATGCTGAGGTCGTCCCCCTGATGTCCCCGAACTCGGCTCAGAAGGCGGCCGAGGGAGCCGCGGCCGACTCAGGAGGGAGCGGCACGCTGGGGGAGTGGGCCTATGAGCGGCTTGCATACGGATGCGGGCTGACCGCTGCGGCGCACACGGACGAAGCTGTGGACGCGTGGGATCCCGGAGCCGAGCCGTGCACCGGCCTGCGGAGGGTGAAAGACGACGGCTCTTTGAGCAGTGCCCGCGCGACGTGCCCGTTCAAGGCCTCCTGCGGGAAGTTCCGGCTTGCCCGCCAAGCGTGTCGCGCAACCGTCATCGTGACCAGCCACGCCAACTTCTACGCCGGGCGGCTCCACATTCCCGTCCTGATCAACGGGCGGGTCGACCAGAACCCCTCGGTTGAGGAAGTGCTCCTGCACCGCAGCCACCTGATCCTTATCGACGAGACCGACGCGTTCCAGGCCGGCATGATTAGCCACAGCGCGGACCATCTCGATCTGGCCACGCGGCGCCCAAGCCCGCTGTCCCCGCTGCGCCGTTTCGATACCGAGTTCAACGGCGCGCTCGGCCGCATGGGCGTCGGGATCGAGGGCCGCGTCCACGCGGCCCTCACGCAGGCCAGGTACCTCGCCGAGCAGTACAACCGGCACCTAGCGGCTGGCCACTTCCGGCGCGGACGCAACGGCCAGACACCAGGGCACCCGCTGTTCGGGCGGTGGCTCCTGCCGCGCCGCTGGGACGCCTGGCTGGCCGCCACGCTGTTCAACCTGCCCGACGGTCAGGAACCATCCCAGAACCATTACAAGTCACTGCAGGCGCTGTTCCCAATGGAGGAAGACTCAGCGGTCCGCGTGCCAGAGTGGCTGGAACCCATCGCCGCTGCCCTCAGCGCGCTGATCACGCCCTCGGGCGGGTACGATCCGTTCGATCAGACCTGGGACCTGATCTTCGCCTTGCTGGCCAAGCATCCCTATACCGGCAGCAGGCTGGACAGTGACACGGTCCGCGCCCAGGTGACAGACCGGATGATCCGCCGCACTTACCTTGAGCCGCTGCGCAGGCTGTTGTTCACCCTCGTCCGCGCCGCCCCGGAACTGCAGGCCTCCGGCATCGCCTCCGCCACCGAGATCGCCAGCGCCCTGCGTCAGTTCGGGACCTGGCGGGCAGCGCCTTACGGCCCCCTGGGCCGCGTGCTGTTCGCGTTCACCGAACTCCACGACGACGACCGCCCGCAGGACACCCAGCTGCGCGTCAGCGGATTCGGTGGCGACCCCCATGCCTACGTCGCCGGGCTCGGCGAACTGACCGCCCTTGCCCACACCGGGCACCAGCGTGCCATCATCGGGCTTTCCGCTACCGGCTACTTCCCGGGCGCACCCCACCACCATGTTGGAGTCCGCCCCTCCTGGTGGGTACCTGACGACGAAACCGGCGGCCTCGTTATCAGGTCAGCCCCCGTCTCGGACGAGGAGAAGCAGTTCCTGCGTATCTCCGGTGTTCCGCTGGAGGAACGTGCCGACAACCTGGTCAAGCTGGGCAGGCTGCTGTGGCTCAAGCGGCTGGCCCCGGCACTGCGCGCCCTGGAAGGGGACCCTGCCACCGCACATCGCGCCCGCCTACTGCTCGCCATGACCTCCTACAAGGGGGGACGTGACCTCGCCGAGGGAATCTCCGCCGCCGGAGTGTCCGCCGACAAGATCGTCCTCGCCGTCCGGCCGGGTACCACTGCTGTGGTCAAGGACGCTCGGTGGACTGAACTGCCCGCTGACCGGCTTGAGGAGTTCGGGCGCACCATCGGCACTGCTTCCGGATCGGTTCTTATCGCCCCGCTAGCCCGTACGGAGCGTGGCCTCAACATCGTTGATGTCACCGGGCGGGCGCTCATCGGCTCGGTGTGGTTGGTCGTCCGGCCCATCCCGATCATGGACGAGCCTGCGCAACTGCTCGCCCACGTAAACGCCCGCGCACACGCTGAGGCGAAACCGACCGAAGACCCCGCCGGGGTGCTCGACCTGATGCGGATCACCGCAGGCAAGCACTACGGTGAGCTGTTCTCCAGCCTGCCGTACTTCACTGCGCTTCCTGACGAGACCCAGCTCGCCATCGCCAGGGAAACCCTCAACGGGCTGATACAGCTTGCCGGGCGAGCCAGGCGAGGCGGGGCATCCGCAGAGATCTGGCTGGTCGACTACGCCTTCCACGACGCCAGCGGCAACTCCGACCTGCCTGCGCTGATCCGCCGGATCCGCGACGACTGGAACCGGCGTGGCCAGCTGGACCTCATGCGCTCCCTGTACGGGGAGACCCTCGCCGCCATATTCCGCTTCGCCGATGAAAGAACCCCCGAGTGAGACCAGACCTCAATGCCGGGCTGCACACCCTGTGCTATCCCGTGCACCCCGATGCCCTCGGCAACGCCGTCCTCTACCCGCTTGACGCCGGCTTCAGCGCCGCCTGGGACGTGCTCGCCGCTCATGCCAAGGCAAAAGCCGACCACGACCAAGCGACCCCCCGCTACAGCGCTGTCGCCACGGCACTCACCGCCGCCACCGGCCAGCCCGTCCGGCTGTTTCCTCGCTACGACCTGTCAAAAGCCGAGACCGATGACGGCACTTGCGCGCTGCTGGCTACAACTGCCGAAATCGACCCGTGGGTCATGGCCTCGGCCCTGCGCGTGTTCGAGCGATCAACGGTCGGCGACCGCTCGAACATGCTTGCTCCCTTGATGACCGGGATATGCCCGCAGCATAAGGCCCTCGCCGACTTCATTACGGTGGATCCTGCGACCGGCGCGGTCAGTGCTCCCGGGTGGATCTACGACGCCGCCCGGTGGAATCTTGTGGCGCGCATCGCGGCCGCACCGCTCATGATCGACGGCCGCCTGCCCGTCACGTTCCGGCTCGACACTGACGGCAACCTCCTCGCCTGGGACCTGCCGCTGACCCGTGAATCAAGGGTCAGCGGGAACATCGGGCACGCCACCACCTGGGTATCTGCCAAGATCATCACCCTGCCCGGCGCGGCCGGGCTATACCTGCGGCTTGACGGGCACATCTCCCGGCACCCCTCTTCGTGGTCGTTCGTCAAGACCGCATGGCTCGACCGCGGAGACCCCGCCCTTCCCGTCCTGAGGCTACCGGTCCTGTCTCCCTACCCAGAACGAGGGCGAGACCTCCCGCTCTTGCAAGGCTGCATCGCCGAAGTCACCGAGATTATCGGGCAGCATGCGCTCACGCTGCCTGCCCAGCTACCCGCTCGGCCTGGTCCAGTCCGGCCTATCGGGAAGCCGCGTCGCCACTCCATCGGTAAGGGCCCCGGCGTCCGCTTCCTCTACCAGCTTGGCATGCACGCGACCCGCCAGCTAGGAACCGAACCGCTGAGGTACGCCCAAACCAGTGTTTCAGTCGGTGAGCGTGCCCAGGGGCCGATAGTCCCGGCTAGGCTCGACGCCGCAATAGTCGCCTCCGGCACCGAACGACTGCAGGTCGCCTGCCTTTACAGCACAGCTGCCGTACGTCGGCGCATGATCGACGCCATCGCCCCGTACGCGGCAGATGGCCCGGCAGTGCTCATCGGCGTCCGCGACGATACGCCGGTGCCCCTCACCACACGACTGACTGTGGTGATACAGCAGGCCGACGAACTCCTCCGTCACGGAAAGCACCAGCGGCAGTCCGACGGGATCACCGCGCTAACCACACCCGAGGGAACCGCGGTGGTGGTCCTGGCCGAGACGGATTATGACCCGGACAACCCGCCACCCGACGACGCCAAACCAGCTGTGCGGCAAATGCTCGGTAGGCGAGGCATCGTCTCGCAGTTCCTTAACGCCAACTGGGTGCCGCCTAAGCCGCGCAAGCGCAAGGTCGGTGACATCGTCAAGGAGATCCAGCCTGCCGACGAGCCCGCTATCGCGGCGGTCCGCGACCTGTTCCGAAACGCTGGTGTCATTGACAACCGGCTCGCGATCGCTACCGCAGACCCGAAGCGCGTCGGCGCCCTGAACAGGGAGGCCACCTTGATCGGGCTGCACATCCGCCAGCACACTCCCAGGCGGAAGGGCGGAGTGAAACCCCGGAACCAGCTTGTCATCAGGCTTGTCGCCGTACACGCCGCGCCTGACCTCGAGCTCCCCTGGCGGGTCACCGCTTATGACGACCGAGGCGGACAATGGGTGCCCTACCGGCAGGCTAACGCCGCCTACCACGCGGCCGACATCGGGAGTGCCACGCTCAGCCGTAAGTGGGGGAGCCAGCAGGCAATCCGCGACCTTATCGAAGAAGCGCTGGCCGCAGGCGGGTTCAGTACCACCGTGCCGCTCGTCATCTTCGCCGATGGCGAAGCATGTTCCGGCATCTGGCCGGGTCTGAACAACTCATCCCTCGGACAAGGTCAGCTCCCCGGGTCGTCGCTCGGGCACCCCGACGTTGCCGTCGTCCGCTGCGCCAACGGCGAGCGGATACCCCAAGCCACCAACCGCGGGCACGGCATCATGCCAAAGGACGACCCGTACAAGCCGCCGCTTCCTCGAGGGCGCCTGTACGAGCACAACGAGAACGGCGTCAGCAGTTGGCTGCTTGTACAGCCGTCACGCACCTACCGGTCAAGCCAGCCTGGGGTCCGGGCGGGTGCCGACTACACCCGCTGGACCCTCCCCGAAAGCGGGGCAAGCCAGATTGGGAAAGACTGGCATGCTCTGACCGCCATCGAAATCGCAGTCGCCACGCCAGGGCGATGGGACCCCCTCTATCTTGCCGCACTCGCCGCACGGCTGTGCCAGCAAGCTACATCCTGGGACGACCGAACCCAGAACCCGGCCCCGGTCCACCTCGCCGAAAGGCCGGACCTGGACCACCCACAGCGCAGAGAACAGCCACCCTCAGACGATGAAGACCACTAACCGCTAAAGGATCCGATGCCTAGCCCACGCCGACACATAGGGTCGGAACACTGATCGGGTGCGCCGGGACCTTGTCGGCGACGCCTACGGCCGACGTTGACCAACCTGCCCTTTGCGCTCCAGGCGCTGCTTAGAAGGCACTAGCTGCTATCCGTGATGCTACAGCTCCGGATTCCCTGCGGCAACGTGTTCGTCGAAATGCGGGATGCTAATGAGCAGTATCTCTATCGATTTCGAAGCAGCGTCTCTAGCTTTGCTTTGTCGGCACGATCCTGCGGTCCTGCGCGTGGGGATCTGGGTGGAATGCCGCGTGCCCCGGCCGAAGTGCAGGCCGGGGCACGCCAGGAGATGTCTGTGAAGGTTATGTGCAAGGGGTTCGGTTGCGCTTGCGGGCTTTCGCCGAATTCAGTTGCGCCGACAGTGCCCGTGCCGCGGAGCGGACCCTGCGGTTGCGCTCGTCTGGTGACAACTCCCCACGCGGGTCAACCTCGCGCTCAAGGCGCGCGTAGATGGCCGCTCGGGCGGCGTCGGCCTGGTCTTCGCGTGACATCGGGCGGGCCCACCGGGTGTTGGCCGCGATTTGTGCGCGCAGATGGCGCTGCTCGGGAGTCACGCCGTGCACTCGCACTGGTCGTCCTTGACCTGGTCGGCGGCTTCCCTGCGGCGTTGCCTTCTCTGGAGGTTCCGCCGTTCCTGCTGGTCGAGGCCTCCCCAGATGCCGAACTCGTCGGCCTCCGTCGCGCACTTGAGGCAGTCGTCGCGGACCGGGCAGGCGGCGCAGATCTCCCTGGCTTTCGTGCCGGGGTCGCCGTGGGATGGAAAGAAGACGTCCGGGTCCTCGCCGACGCAGAGCCCGCGGCCATGCCACTCGCCAAGCGCAGCGGCGGACGGGCCGGCCATCGTGATGGGAAGCAAGCGGGCGGGCCTGATTTTGGTGCTGCTGCCTTCGGGCATGCGGGATCGCTCCGTCAGTCGCGGGACGGGGGAGCGGTGTCCCTGAGCTTGTCTGGCTCTGTCGACTGTGGGAAGCCAGGAGCCAGTCATCAGTTGTTTTAATGCATGGATATTTAAACTGAAGTGAATGAAGCTTGTCAACCTTGGGGGTTGGCGTCGTCCGGCAGCAGCCCGTCTGGTAGCCCTTCAACCGTGCGGGCGCTGTTGATCATGTCCGTGATCGCCTTCAGTGACCGGTCTGACAGTCCGGCTGCGCGCAGCGTCATCTCGCGCACTTGGTCGTCGCTGAGCGCAGCTGCCAGGTCGGCGGGTACGGCGTCCTGCTGCATGGCGTCGTCGGGGAAGAAGTAGGTCGGCGGCACGCTGAAGAACCGCGCGATGGCGATGAGGTGCTTCATGGTGGGGTTGTCCCGCTGCCCGGTCCGCAGTAGCCACAGGTAGGTCCCGGACACCACCCGTTCGCCGGCGGCCTCGTTGATCGCCTCGGCCACCTCGGCGGGCGTGTAGGGTCCGCGGTCCTTCGGGTGCACCGTTCGGAACAGGCGGTCAAGTCGTTCAGCGAACAGCCCTTCGGGCGGTCGTGTCTGCCGCGGCATGGTCAGCCATCGCCTTCGCGTGGTCCGGTGGTCACCCTTGCAGGGTGCCGGATCGCCTTGGTCAACGCAAGTTATTGCAGTGCTCTGGGCGGTTCACGCCAGTTGAACGTTGTCCTTAGCCAGTTGACCTGAGCCGTCAGACAGGCGGTGGCGTCCTGTTGTGCTGTCCCGTTCAAGTTGAGGCATCGCGGCGTGCTGCCTCAACGCGTTGAGGCACTCGCACGGTCATCGTGCGTCTGGGCCGGGGGCGCGGCGGTGGCCAGCCAGCAGCCGCGACCGGGACATAACTTGATGTGCACCGTCCGTTTCGGGACCGGGACATCAAGTCGCGTGTAGGAGATTCCGAACCTTGGGCGGCGCACGATGGCATTGACGCCGTACACGGCGGCTGCCTCCCTTCCCCGCTCAACCCGGGCCACCAGCCATAGATCGTGCACTCCGTCGAGAGCGACTCCCGCCGTGCGCCGGAAACGCCATTCGGGGTCGGGTTCGCGCTCCCCTGCCGCTACGACGTAACACTGACCTTCGCCAGCCTCTTCTGAGTAGCTGCCCTCGAGCCCGAGGTCGATGCCGAGCTTGATGCCGATCGTGCCCTTGACGGATTTCGTCTGGTGCGCCGGCTTCGTGACGAGCTTCCGAGGCCACAGGGACCAGGCGATGGGCTGATTGTCCGACGCAGGGTCAGCGTAGGAAAGCGCAACGGAAAACGTCGCCTGCTCTACGACCTCCGGGACGGCTTCGAGAAAGCTGCAGACGAGATAGATGCCGTAGTAGTCATGACGGTTGCTGTAGTTCAGCGCGATAGCGAGTTCCGGATCGTCCGTCACGCGATTCGCCGTGATGGGGTAAGGCTCGGCGGTGCCGATAGAGACCCGGGTCTCTACTTGGTGCTGCGGGCCCCCGAGCGTCCGTTCCGTAACAAGGGGGTAGGCAGTGACCTCAGGCTGCGTGACCAACAGGTTGAGGCTCATGCGTCATGTCCTTTCCTCCAGTTACCTATGAATGTGAACGCGCCCCAGTCTTTGAACCCTGGATACTGCCTTCGCGTTTGTGTCTGAGCGGTGCGGAAGCTGTCGAGTGGTGACCTGTTCTGCGCTAGGGCGGAGTAGAAGGCGGTGAAGAAGGCGGTGCTCGCTGCTGCGGAAACCGGCCACAGTGCGGCGACGACTGCCCGGACCCCGGCTTGCAGGAATGACGATGCGAGCCCGCGGAGATTATCCGAGACGTCGGCGCGTCCCAGTGCCGACTCGCAGGCGCTCAAGGTCACGATGTCAATTCCGCGCAGGTCGTAACGGACCACCTGATGCGCGAACAGCCGCCCGTCGGATCCGTTCTCGCCCGTGAAGTAAAGACATGCGAATGCCGGGGCCGCAGGATAGTCGGTGCCGTGCGCGGCCAAGTGGAGGTAGCGAGCGCTGCTCGCCTCGGTCATGATGCGGTCTGGCGTTGACTGTCCCGGAGTTAGCAACCGGGCCCCGGGAAACGACGCGGTGATCATCTGAGCTTGGGCGGCGACATCGGGTTCAGCCAGGAGGCCGTAGTCTTCGCCACCCGAGGGCGAGCTGGCGATGACAAGGCCAGAGCCGCTGGCGAGCTGGCGATCGCTGAGCATTGTCAGGGCTGGCAGGGTGGTCACGGTCCAGTCATCGGCGAGGGGGCGGCCCGGGCCGGCATGAGGAGCTGCAGCGGCATGTTCCACAGCGGCCCGTGCGGCCACAGGCACAGGTGCCGGAAGCCCTGGCCGGAAAGCTCCCGCAGCACATCAGGTACTCCCCCGCCGAACAGCACCTGGCCCAGTTGTTCCAGTCGCTGCTGCGCGGTTCTGCTTACTGACCGGATATCGGGCTGCATCTGCAGCTCGACCCGCAACTCGGCCATTCCAAGTGCCCACGGGTAAGCCTGCAGTGTGTAACCGGGCACCTCCGGATCGGCGAGGAGGAACACGTCGCCATCCTGGCCGCTAGACAAGATCTGCGCCTGAAAGTGGGTGACAACTCCCTCCTCGGTCAGTGCCAGGACGGTGGTGTAGCAAGGCGAGACGGCGCTGTTCGTCGTTGCCGAGCCAGAGATCGACGAGGACCGTGCCGTCATCGAGGCACTCGACGATAGCATCAGGAGACCGGGGCCTGGCGTTGGCGGGAAGGATGGCGCGCCGCCGCGTCTCATTACTCACTGACAGGTGCGCTAGGTATTCATCCAGCTCACGCCGCACGTTAACGAGATGCTCTGCAGCCGTGCGCCCAGGCAGCCGCTCTTCTGAATGCACATGGGCGAGTAGGCGAAGCTCCTCGTGGACAGGATCCTCATCAGAAATGATCGCGTCAGATTGCCCTGGTTTCGCGTGTTCTTCGGCGCTTCCGGCGATCGCCAGTAGCGCGGCGGCCCGCTCATCGATCGCGACGGGTACCGGATTGGCAGCCAGAACCCCGAGGAGCGGTGCCTTGAACATCTGGCGGTGAATGAGAAGCACACTTAGCGCGTGCCCATCGAATCGCCCGCGCCCTGGCGCGGTGGCGAGCGCGATACCGTGAAGGACAGCGCGCACAGAATCGCCATATTCCGCTTCGATCAGCGGCGTCAGACCGTACAGGGCACCGATGACCGCAGTGGTCTCCTCCTGGGTGACGGCGTTCTGGGCCAGCAAGCGAAGCGGACGCAGGGACCCGTCCAGTATCGGAAACAGGTGGAGGTCCAGCCCGGGGCGGACGGCACGGCCCCACGCGTTGGCGGCCGCCACGGGATCGTGCGGATCCCGGCTGAGGGCTTCGCTCATCCACGCCACGCCTTGCGTGAACACGTGCACCGCAGTCCAGGGCCAGTCGACGGTTCGAGCTTCGGCATGCACCTGACCCAGCAGTGCGATCGCCACGTCACGCTGATCGGTGTGGAAGGCGAGATGTGTATAAGCTGCGACGCGATCATGACCGTGGAGATGAGCAGCGTCGAGGTCCTCCGGGCGCTCGGCTCCATCGTGCGGAAAGAGCTCACAGTGGACAATCCCTGGATCGAGCGCATGGACACTCAGGCTCAGTAGTTCCCGCCGCTCGCGATCCTCCATCGCCTCCTGCGGTATCTCACGCCAGCACCTCAAGGCAGCAGTTCGGGCCCCCGCCGGGTCGCGCTCGTGAAATGCGCGCGTGAGGCGGGCCAGCAGCATCTCGACCGCTTGCCGCGTGCCCAGCCTAGCCGCGAGATCAGCGAATGGCTCCTCGGCATCAGGGGGGGCGGAGGAGACCCCGTGACGGACGAGCAGAAGCTTCGCCCCCGCGATCAGCGCCGCTTTCGGGCAGGCGGGATCCAGCAGTCTCAGGGCTTCGCGGGCGGCGCCTACCACATCCTCCGAAGACGCCCTCGATGCGATGGAAAGCCAGTGAAGTGCCTGGGCGACCATGATCAGCGACCCGCCGCGAGCGTCGCCCGACCGTAGGTCTGCGGCTTCTCGAAGCTCCTCGGCTGCCTTGGCGACTACTGACACCGCGTTGTCGAGACGATACTCATCAGGGGACGGATCTGCCAGGCCCAGGTGCACGACCGCGGAGCGCCGCCAGTCCCCTTTCTCGTCCCAGAACTCGGGGCCAGCCTGCTCACGCACGGCGACCGACATACGTAGCTGACCTGAGCACGACAAAGCGCGCGCCAGTGGATCGCTGCCACCGGCGCGGGCAGTCGCCGCGCGCTCCGCGCTTACCAGGCGATCAGCCACGGCCGCCGTTGTGCGGTAAAGCGGGACATCTGGCTTCTGCCGCAGCGTGTAACTTACGCACTGCAGGTACGCACATGCCGCATATCTCCACAAAACGCTGGAGGAGCCCGCAGGTGTCTCAGTAGCCCGCAGGAGAATGGTGGCGAGGGCGGTAGCGTCAACCCCGCGGTTGGCGCGGAGCATGGCTACGGAAATATCGGCCAGCTTCTCGACATATCTAAACGAAAGCGGGAGCTTTGCGACATCAGCCGGAATGCGACGCAGTGCCTCCTCCAAGCTCAGGACGTGCTCCATTACCTGGGCATAGCGGTGCGCTACGGGACCAGCTATTTGCGGATAGGCGTGTGGTTCGAGCGCCAGCATGCCGAGCAGTTCACGTTCGGCGCCATTTGGCATGTGAAAGGTGTAGTCCCCGAGCAGCCAGTCACCATACGACAACGGCTGGCCTGTCTCCGATCCTGAAGCCTCAGCCACGAGAACCGACCGTCGCCAAACGACGAGATACCCTGGTTCTGATTACCTTCTGGAGCCTCAGTCGCACCTTTGATATCCGCATCCAGGCCTTCTCCTTAATCAGCCGAACCATTATGTCGGCCGTGAGCCTGTCATGCACAGCGTCATGCGAGAAAAACGCACCCGGTGCACGCACGCCGCGGCATCTATGATCCGGTCAGGTGATGGAGGCGCACGGCGACGTTCAGGTCATGGAAACGTTAGCCGCGATGATCCGTCGCGCCTGCGCGTGAGGCGAATGTCGGCACGGAGCGCAGTCAGCGTGCGACAATGTGCGCCATGGCGCATAGGCTGGCTGACTTCCCGGCGAGAACCCGACGGCTGATAGCCGAGCGCGCCGGGTACCTGTGCTCGAAGCCAGACTGCCGTCGGCAGACACTCGGCCCGGGCGCGGGACCGCACGATATCGCCTGCATCGGCGTCGCCTGTCATATCTACTCGGCGGCGTCCGGAGGCCCCCGGGGAACCGGCGGGCTGACGCCGCGAGAGCTTCAGAACTGTGTCCAACGGCATCTGGCTCTGCGCAGACCACGCGAGACTCATCGATTCCAACCACGGACTCGGCTACCCGCCCCCTCTCCTGCGCGGCTGGCGGCAGCTCCACGAAGCGTTCCTGGTCCACGAAATGCGCGGGCTGGTCCCTCCCTGCGCCCTGATCACCGAGATCAACGTGCGAATGGGCCCGGAGGGCCTCACAGCGCGCCCTGTTGCCCTGTCTAAGCTCAACATCATCACCGGCCCGAACAGCTCCGGTAAGACGACGCTCCTGAACCTGCTGGCCAGGGCCGGGCGAGATCCCCTGTCGAACCACTCGTGGCTCGGGGAGCTCTCAGCCGAGATCCACTGGTTCGACCCGCAGCCGCACCTGCTCCAGGTCAACGACCGCGACGGCTCCGTTGAACTCGTCCACGACAGCCGACGCGCCCCATCCTTTTCCGCCCCGTACCGTGCGGTAACGGTACGGGCTCCCAGGCACCCCGCTTCCGGCCTTGACGACTTGGCCGGACTCCTTGGCCTTGACCGCCACACGTTCCTTGAACTCCTGCGGGAGGTGCCGCAGTGCGTCCGTGGCGACGTCTCGCAGGTCGATGTCATCAACGGGATCCCCGTTGTCCGCCTGCATTCGCTGCCGGATCCCGTCCGCCTCCGACGGTAGGGCCCCGGACTGGGGCACTGCGATGGTGCTGTTCGAGGCGGCGATCGCGCTAGCGCAGATGCACAGTCTGAAAGGGCCGACACTGCTTCTCATTGACGACTTCGGGGATTTCCTCCATCCGGAAGCCGCCCGGAAACTGCTCGCAGTCCTGGCGAGTGCATCCCAGGGATTTCAGACCGTAGTGGTGACCCACCACTACTTGCCAGCCGAGATCAGGCGTGAATGGACGATCACCACGATCGGACCCGACGGCCAGTCCCTCTTCGAAACGGCCCGTCTACCCTGATCCGGCGGTCACAGTTATGCGGCTCTGGGTACCGTGCACCGTTCCTGGAGCTAGCTGCACCGGAATGGCGTATCCACGCCGCACGTACCCGACTTGTCCGCATACGGCGGAATCCTGGAAGCGGGTGGCAGTGTCGCCGATATGGACGCTCGCAATGATATGCGGCGGCAGCGCCGAATCCGTGCTTGCGCTATCGCGAGCATCGCGGTGATGCCCTCCTAGTTGTAGGAAAAGGCTCAGAAGCGAAGACCGAACAGTCCGCCATCCTCACCATAATCTGTCAGCCTCTGGGGAAGAATATAGGAATCCAGGGTTTCCCCATTGGGCAGCACCTTAGGAATCTCATCGCTGTTAAGCATCACAAGATACTGGAATCCCTCACTTTCTGCGAACTCGGCTCCGAGTTGCAAAGCCGCGTCCCGTTGGCGCTCATCCACGCCGTCGAAGAGATGGCTATCATGAACTAGGAATCCTGGGCCGCTCCCTCGACGGCTCCAGAGAGTGGCAAGGTCAATATCGAAACAATAGACCTGCATGTTCGTAATTCCTTTGCTTCGGCCACGAGGAATGGTGGCTGTTATCTCTGGCCCATTTTCTGTGGCGTTGATCACTAGGCGGCCGTGTTGCTCGGCGGAATAGAGTCTCTGGGAGAGACGCTCGAAAATGACAAATGCTGGGGCCAATGCCTGCTGTCGCTCTGCAAGGTCACGTACAAGAGCAGCGGCAAGCCGCTGCCGTTCAATTCTCAATTCACCTCGTTGAGATTCCATCGCTACGGCGATCTCATAGCGCTCGCGCACTCGTTCTAGTCGGATCTGTCGTTGCACAAGATCCCGCTGTAGCTCGACGAGCGTCTCCAGAGCCCCTCCACTACTAAGTAGCCTCAATCCATCCGATCGCTGCGTAGCCAAGCGATCTCGCTTCTCCGTATTTGAAGCAATCTCTGCGGCTATCCTCTCTACTTCAGCGGACAGATACTGTCTCCTATTGCTGATGACGGAATCATGAAATGCCTGAACGTCCTTGAAAGCTATAAGTGCTGTTTCCGGAAGTTGCACATTTGCGGCGGCATATAGGTCTACAAGCCCAGTGGCTTGCTCCAGCCGAACTTCGCTGAAGGAACTTTCCAGCTGAGCCAGGTAGTCTCTATCGGAAATTATCTGATTATTGAGCTCCCGGATCCGTTGTCCTAGCCGAGTAACCTCGGCCTCGACAGCAGAGTAAGTTGGGATTACGGTGAAGTTGCTGACTGATTGTCTGAGAGTGGTCAGCTCGTCTTGGGCCCCGGCTAGCTCACTAGCCAACTCGCCGACATTTGTAGAGTCGCTACTGGAGCTATCACTACCCGCCCGGCGGAGAGCCTCCATCTGTCTTTCGCGTTCGCGCAGCCTTTGCCATGAGCGAGGAAGTTCGACGTCCAAGCCCAACAGTAGCGACAAATTTACTTGAACATCCCATGTTGCCTGCTGGCTGAAATGCTTTGAAGGTATCTGGAATCCACCTGCTGTTTGAAGTCGCAAAAAATAACTAATGCAAGATCTGAATGTAGGAGCCCAATCTCCTTGATCGGTGATGCCGAAGACGATGGGTCCGAGACGCCGCTTCCATTCCTCATTCGTAATGATCTCTTCATGTCCATCGGAGCCAAACAATGTGTCGGCCGGCTCGTCACTGTTGGCTATCTTCGAGACTGAAACCTTCGCCGGAGTGGCTCCGGAACGCTGGACACAGAGACGCTCTCCACCGAGGTCGAAGGTCATCTGGAACCAATGCTCGTCTAGTGGCGGAAGGCGAAACATGCTACGTGGCCCAGCCTTACCTCCGAGCAGGAAATGCATGATTTCCACTATGCTACTTTTCCCGCTGCCATTTCTTGTATCAGTCTTTTCGGACGTCTCGGTGCGGTCCGCGAGGACAATATTTAGGCCGGGCTGGAAGGTTAGTGTTTTGAAGCGAGGCAAACTGCTCGTGATTTCGTAAATCATGACCTGACTGCCTTTGTGATCAAGCCGTCTGATAGCTCAATTGCCCCGAGCCCATACAAGAGATCCAATGCCAGTATGAACCAGTCGAAAGCAAGTGTGGAATCTTGGCCCTCGGTCATCCGCCTGTTAGCAAGAGCTTCCCATGCGGCGCTTACTGTAGTCGGGCTGTCGAGATCCCTAAGGATCTGACCACCTATGTACAACAACGACCGATCTGGCCGCACCCCTTTAGTCGGTATGATCATGACGTAAATCCAGGCCAGTCCGTTGGTGGATTATCGAATATATCGCATGACTCAAAGAAGTACGCCAGCAAGGCAAGTGAAGCCGTAAGTTCGCGAGATCCATTGGCATTTCTGCCGACATAATCGAAAAGTTCATCAAATGCTTCATCGGGCGTGGCCGTTTTTTGAAGCCGATGCCACTCGCGTTGCACTAGAGTTGCCGTCCGGTCCCGCAGGTTCGGATCCGAGTTGTTGGCGAAATAGTCCTCGACCATGCCGCTTTGAGCGATACCGGCAGTGATAAGGCGCCGAGGATGCTCCGATAGGGCATTATATTTGAGTTTCCTTGGATCAACCACTGGTAGATCAGATCCTGGCTGCCATGAAGCTGCCTCCATAGCTAGTCCTGTTACTGCGGCAGCGATATCACCACGATCGAGAGTTCGCATATCTTCTTCGCGCGGAGGATGGCCAAACAGGGCAATAAGTTGCTTCTCTGATAGATTTTCAGATAGTTCAAGCAAGCGGCTGGGAGGCCATGATTCGATAGTCAGAGCAGAGTTCCTAGCCCTGACCCTAAGGATTGCTTGAGTCACGTCAGGCGGCAGGCCGTCATGCTGATTGTGAACAAATGTCCACGATCGCATGCTTTCCCATTGCGAACAGGCTCCATTAAAATCGATATCGACCTTATTTACCCATTGGCTAATTTTGACGACGGTTGGCGCGTAGACCTGAAAGACGGTGTCGGTGCGGGTGAGGTAACCGTCACACTTGCGATCTCCGACCTTGCCTGCTGGACGTACCCGGATGAAGTCAGTTCCGTGAACGGCCTCCATCAAGTCATTGAAATGATCTTGATAAGCAGTGGCGTGTTTCTTATGAAGAGCCAACTCTGCTTGGTGTTCGAACCAGACTTGTGCGAGCCTGTCCACTTGATGGGGTCCTTCGCTAGTGCCATGAGCTTGAGGGGGTGCGAGTCTCCAGGCCAAGGTGTACCAACCACACAGTCTGCCATGCCGGATGCTCCGAGCGTAGTTCTGTACATGAGACTGTTACGGACAAATCGGCTGCCAAGTGAATACGTGGCTGCCGTGGCCTGGTGTGATATCAAGCCATGTCATGGCACTCGCCCGAATCGCGCAGGAGCAAGCCGGTGCGAGGTCGCTTCCCTAAACTGATGTCGGGCGGAAGTCGGCATGGACGCTTCCGCTTGTCCCCCACCATGGACGGGCAGGTCTTTGCGACTGCGGTGATACCGGACCCAACGCGACGCGAGTCGCTAGGTCTCGTGTTGCCGCAGCGGCTGCACGAAATGTGAGTATTGTGCCAACGCCAGCCGTCCGTGCGAGTCGCCGAGCAGGTGCGCATCCTCTGCTTCTGCAGATCGGTTCACCCTACGTGGATACGAAGATCGTCGAGGCAATCCACGCCAAGGCTGGGCAGGGCAAGTTCGAGGTCACCAATAGTCACCCTGGGACGTGGAAGACCTAGCGATGCGAGCAGCCGAGGTCTTCGGTTCGAGGTAGCGCTAAATTTCGCTGCCGCGTCCGGCGATCAGGCCGAGGCTGGCCAGAGTACGGATGGCCGCGGTGATCTTGCCTACTCACCAGCGAGGGTCAAGCGGAAGCGGCGGGCAAGATCGCCGAATGCGACCGGAAGCTGGCCCAGTACCGCGTCCCACTCGACTTCGGGGCAAGCCCCGCTACCGTCGCCGGGTGGATCGCCGAGGCCGAAGCGGAGAAAGCAAGGTATGAGGTCGGCCTCCGCCAGGTCGCTAAAGCGCGCGAGCGCATGACCGAACAAGAGATCAGGTCCATCGTCGACAAGCTTGCAGAGATCGCGTGTGCTCGCCGATGCTGACGCCGATGACAAGTCAGAGATTTTCGGTCAGCTAGGTCTCAATCTGACTTACCACCCGGCGAGCGGCGTCGCGGAAGCAAGCATTGAGCCTGGTCCACATGGGTTTTTCGAGATTGTCCGAGGACCAAGGCCTACCAATCGCGCATGCTAGCGACATTGCCCTGACCAGGACTTTTGCCATCGGTGGTGGCCGGCGATGGCGGCCGACTGGGTCATCCGGTGGACGATCGCAGGGGACGTTGTCGGCGTAGCGGCGGTGGCTGCGACCGCGTCGTATGAGCACGCTTACGCCCTCGTGCGGGCGCATGGTGAGTCGGGCTGGACGGCCCGACTGGTCCCGCTGACGGTGGGTCGGTCTGATCTACGCCAGTTCGATGGTGATGCTCGACTCGGCGCGACGGAAGGCGCGAGTGCCCGCGCTGGCGCAGTGGCTGTTGGGCCTGGACATAGCGGCGGTCCTGGCGGCTAACGTGGCACGCGGCCGTTTCGCTTGTTATCGCCTATCCGAGGCGTAATTCGATGACAGCATTGCCTCTTCTACCAGCGGATGTGGATGTATTGCAGGCTGCGGAATAGGCGTGTGTGACGCCAGGCCAGGCTCTCTTCCTGGCCACGGCCAGGAAGGAAGCTGCTATTGCCGCGCTGGCCAGGGTCGTGCGCGCAGACCATCTCGGAACGTGCGCCTACCTCGGTGTTCTGTGGTGACAGTTCCTCCGACACGCCCCTCTGCTGCCGAGGACCGGACAAATTCACGTGCTGCCGCTCGCTCAGTGTGGGACCATCCCATGCAGCGAATGACCCGTCGTGCACGCTGATGCAGCAGAGGGCTAGACCGCGCAAGATCTTCTTGGAGCGTGCCGACCAGGGCGTAACGGACCGACGGGGTAGGCGGGGCTGTAATGGGGCGCAGCAGCAGGCGGAAGAGAGACCTCCGCAGCGGCGGGCGTGAGCCATCTGCGAAGGAGGCGTTGCGCTCTGCTAGCAAGGCTCAGCGGAGTGGCCGCCGACACGGCAGCACACTCGCAGAGTACGAGGCATTGGCGTGCCTCCATGAAGACCGCACCTATGCCGGACTCATGGCGCGCCATAACGCCCGCATGGAAAATATCGCCCGACCGCCCGACCGCCTGCTGCTAGAGGCTATGGACGCGCTCGCGCCTGTCCCGGTCCTGGATGTGATCCTGCGGAAGTACGGCACAGATAGAGGTCGGCTTCCCGCCGCCTATGGCAGGAAATGGATAGATCACCTTGCATGGGGTGTCGACAGCATGGTGGCTGCGCTGCGGATGCTGATGAGCGGCCAGTTCGTCGGCGCTGCCCTCGTCGCCCGCCACCAGCTAGAGCGCTGGTCGAACCACCGGGCCTACCTGACAGACACCCGGCACCGCGCAGGCGAGCCGAGCTTGGATTACATCGCGCGCATATGGAGCACGCCGGTCGTTCCCGCTAAGGATCAGCGCAGTAACACCGACGGGTTCGATGCAGGCGAGGGAATCGACCTCGACGCTGTGTACAGCGGCCAGGACAATGAGCCTGGCATGTCTCACGAACACGTCGTCCTCAGTAACGGCTCCGAGGTCTGCCCTGCCGCCGTGATGGGCGCACTCGGCGACGTCTTGCACGCGCTCACGGGTACCCGCGCGATGAGGTGGGACGCGGTGGAGCGCTGTGACCCGGGCACGACACCGCCGCAGGTGCATGGACTCTACGGGCTCGTAGGAGACGCCGTGCGGCTGTGCAGCACACAGATCGCGCATTGTCTCCGCTTTATCGCTGCCGAGCAGAATGACTTCGAGACGGTGATAAAGCTGAGTTGCCTTCCCGACAGTCTCAGCTACGTGGAGGCGGAGTCAGAAGAGGCAGCCGACGGATCCGGTCCTGAACTAAACGGGCGTCCGCCGTGGCCCGCGCCTTCGCCGGGTACGGTCAAGCGGATCTCCCTGGTCGCACTGCTACCGATGCACCCAGATCACGGGCTGCGGCGCGAGCGCGTCAGAACGCTGGGCCGGGACGCGCAAATCTTCGAGGCAGCTCTTTCCGGGAAGCCAGCAGGTCGGCTGTTCAGAGACGACGAACTGATGAGCCTGGCGTTTTCCTGGCACCGTTTCAGTGTCGCCTGCGGGGCCCTGGCGGCCCTGAGAAACGAACGCAAAACGCTGGGCGAGAAGTGGGACCTTGAGGGACTGCGGGCACGCGAGCTGCCGTACCTGCTGACAAGCGAGGTAGCGGGCCTCGTGTGCGCTTGGTCGGGTGACGGCCCCGTCGCTGATGCCGCAGCGGCGGTCTCGACATCGATTAGGTCGGCTTACTGGCTACGGCTAGAAGACGACGACCGCGCGATGGGCGTGCTTCGGACCACGCTGGAGCAGACTGCGCGCATGCGGACCTGGCGACGGCGTCCGGACAAGGCCGGGAAGCTGGAAACGTCCGGACGCGCGACGCCCCGCGACTGGCTGGACGCGGCCGGCTGGCGTCGGCTAGAGGCGATGAACCGGGCCCTGGGAGAGATGGCACATGCGCGCATAGGTTCTCGCTGGGACGGAGCACGGAACCTTCTTGCACAGCTCCAACCATCGTTCCCGCAAGAGATGTCGATTTACACGGCACGAGGTTTCTGCCTCGACACCCTGGTTCTCCTCGCTGCCCGTGAACTCTTGGATTCCACCCTGTCAATTTCCCCCGCTGTAGCGTTGTCTTTCTCTAGAGTCTTGGGGCTGGAGATACGAGACGAAAACCGGGGCGATTCGGAACTTGAAGCGTTTTTGAACCGCGCATTCGCCCGGCGCACTGTTTCCCTAGGGTCACCATCGATAAAGGGACCCGAGCTGGAGTGGGCGTACGGTGGCGGTAACCTCGCCTTAGCTGTTCGCCGTCAACCTCTGCTCTCCTATGAACCTGAGGGTTCCGGGGGCACCCCGTTAGGTCGTTGGGGCCTCGTCGTCTCGCGCGACACGGAGCATCTTGCGCTGTTCCTCACGGACCAGTTCGTGGTTTCAGCAAGGTTCCTCGGCTGTGCTCACAGGCCTCCGGGAGGCAGGGCGGGACCGGAATACCGGACATGCTGTTGCTCTTCCCGAACGACATGACGCAGCAGACCCCGCCGTCCAGGGCTGAAGGGCAGCCTATGGGATTGGCCAGGACTGGTAACTGGGGCCCGCCGCGGCACCGTTGAACGATGCCCCCAGGCCCTGCCGGTTCCGTTCAGCCAGAATACGAAGGATGTCTCCAGTGAAGCGAGGAGCTGTCGGCCACCGCACGACCCTCTTCGGCGGCCAGATACTTACGAGCCCAGCCTCCATGCCCGGAGGGACGAAGTGCCCGTCGCGTTCTTCGGAGTACTCCACTGCATCGAGCTCAGTGCAGAAAACTTCAAACAATACGTAACCGATAGTGAACAGCCCGACATGGCCTATGGGATCGCGGGTATCGCTGAGCAAAGATCCGGACTGCATGAATGAGAGTATTTTTCCCTGTGCATCGAGACACCCGATCGATACGTAAGAACCCGGCGGAGGCTGGTCGGAACCCGGGTTCTCGTGTAGCCAGTGCATGCTCCCGCTGGGTACCCATCCATAGGCTTCGCCCTTGGATTTCTTGAGCGCGAGCAGAAGCGAAGTCTTCACCGCCCATCTCGCAAGCTTTGCCTGCTGCATCGCATTAAGCTGCAGAGCACGGTTACCAAAAAGCATCGCGGTAAGGACTGGGCGAGCATGGCGTTCTGTCCTGCTCAGCCAGCCGGTATTGCACTTTTCGCAGACCTCGGGCAAGACGACTGCCAGGGTGTCCCATACGCGCGGAGGTCCGAACTCAAGGTGCTCCTGCACAGGCCCCTGTATTTTCAACTCCTCGCGCAGCCAGCGGGCGATTACATGCTCACGGCTCAGGTCATCGTCACCACAGAACAGGCATTTCCCCCTCGGCCGCCTCCGTGGTGTCACGCGCCCATCCTATTGCGGCACTTCTGCTGCCCGACCCCGGCCGTCGCCAGTCATAGAAGGCGCCTAGGGCCCCCGCCCGGTGAACTGGAGCCCCGAGACGGTCACGGTCGCACGACCGGACCTTCGGCATCCTGCACGCTCCCGGGCTCGCCGCCAGTTATATCGCGCATATCCCGTGCGGACTGCCGTGACCTGTGCCCATAAGGCATTACTACGCGCTGCCAGCTCGGCCGTCGGCTTCGTCGGCTTCGTCAGGTTCGCATGTGCGGCGCGCTTCCCGCCGCACGTTGAGCACGAAAATGCGGGAGACTGGCGGGCGTGGCAGGAATCCGTGCAGGCCAGCGATATGGTCAGTGGGTGATCGCCGGACAGGAGCCTCTCGGCGCGGGCGGCAACGGCCAGGTGTGGCGCGCGGAGGCCGGTGACGGCAGGGTGAGAGCGATCAAGGTACTTTCCGCGGGCGGCGGGCCTGGCGGCAGGTACCGTCTGGGCCGGTTCAGGGACGAGATCGCGTTCCTGCTCGCCCACCCCGAGACAACGGGCATCTTGCCCCTGCTGGACAGCCGTATCTCGGAGGACCGGGGCGAGGCGTCCTGGTACGTGATGCCGGTGGCCACGCCGATCCGCGAGGCGCTCGGAAGCGACCCTGAGCCCGGCGTGGTGGTCGCCGCCATCGGTGAGATCGCGACGACGCTGGCGTCCCTGGCGGCCGAGGGAGTGGCGCACCGGGACATCAAGCCGGACAACCTGTTCGAGCTAGACGGACGGTGGGTCATCGGCGACTTCGGCCTGGTGACCTATCCCGATAAGGACCCTCGCACCCAGCACGGCCGCAAGCTCGGGCCGATCGACTACATGGCCCCTGAGATGCGCCAGGACGCAGACCGGACCGACCCGGAACCGGCCGACGTGTGGGCGCTCGCGAAGACGCTATGGGTCCTGCTGACCGGTCAGGAACTCCCGGTACCGGGGACACACCGGCCGGCCGAGGGTGCCCACCCGCTGCGCGAGCGGCTCACGTTCCGGTTCGCCCCGGAACTGGACCTGCTGCTGGAAAAGGCCACGCAGATCGAGCCAAAGGAGAGGGCGTCGATGGCTGACATCGCCCGGGAACTCGAGGCCTGCACAGCCCCGCCTCCCGAGGTACGGCCGATGTCCAGCGTCGCGGAACTACATGACCGGGTCGCGGCGCTGACGGCCACCTCCCGCCAGCATGTCACGCAACGGCAGGAACGCCAGAGCCTGCTCATCGAGGCCTGGCAGGAACTGACGCAAATCGTGGCCGACACGGCGACCGAGCTCAGTGAGCAGCTCACGTTCTACGTCCACTCCCACGACAGCGGCTACCGGGCCGCCGAGTTGCTGGAACGGCCTCCGTTCATGCCCTACGACGGGCAGAGTGCCGGATGTCTGCTGCTACCGCCGGGCCAGGACCGGCCTGCTGTTGAAGTCGTCGTAGCGGCGGCGTTCCGGGTGCTGCGCGAAGAAGATCCCGCCGACCTCGCCGCACTGGTGCGAGTCGACCGGATCATCGATCACCAGGGAATTCATGAGCCGCACGAGATCTGGACCCGGACGTACCACGGCATCCCCATCGCCTCAGCTCAGCAGGCGAACGTCATCGCCGACATCCGCGCCGGGTTCACCGGCAGCTTCGCCGACACGCTGCGGCAGGTCATCCGCATACTCTCCGACCCCGCTGCTCCCAGGCAAGAGCTGGCCTTAGCAGCGTCGGTTCACCTGTCGACGGTTACTGATTCTCACGGTCAGAGTCTGCGGGAACCACTGGAGCTTGGCCTGGAGGGCTGACAGCTGCATGCCAGTCGATGTGGTGGCCGAATAGCCATTCCGCTGGATTCCCGCGCCGTGGCCCGGACGGCGGACTCGGCGGCGCAGGATTCTCGGCACCGGCGCCGGCCCGGACGATGCGTTCGACACGGTCGCGGCGGAGTTTCTCGAAGAGCTCGAGGGCCTCGGGGATGGTGGGCATGTCGCGGAGGCACTTGGCGAGGACGGCGGCGTCTTCGAGGGCCATGGAGGCGCCCTGGGCGGTGGAGGGGGATGCGGCGTGGGCGGCGTCGCCGATGACGGTCATCGTGTCGTTGTGCCAGGTGGGCAGGGCGGGGATGTCGTAGGCGCTGGTGACGGTGATCGGATCGCTGGTAGAGCGGATGAGCGCGGCCGCGGGTGTGCTGTCTGCCGCGAACGCGTCCGCGAGCCGGTCCCGGCAGCAGTCGGCGGGCCCGGTCAGGTCGCGGTCGGTGAGTTCGGGGCCGGGGACGCGCGCGAACCACCAGGCGCGCCCGTCAGGGCCGGCGGTGTGGCCGAGGAACGCGCGGCTGCCGTGGATCATGTCGTAGCAGCCGGCGTCAGCGGTCGCGGCGGCGTCGGCGTAGCCGCAGGCGATCATAAGGCCGGTGTAGCGGGGATCAGGGGCGGCGGGGTCGATGGCCGTGCGGACCGGGGAGCGGATGCCGTCGGCGCCGACGAGGACGTCCCCGTCGGCGTGCGAGCCGTCAGCGAAGAACACCCGGACCCCGGTACCGGTTTGGGCTGCGGCGGTGAGCCGCTTGCCGTACTCGACGGGGACACCGCGGGCGGCGGCTTCCTGGCGGAGGACCGAGGCCAGCCGGGACCTGGTGATGGTGCGCGGGCCTGGGTGGTCGCGGCCGAGGGGAATGTCGGCGACCTGGGTCCCGGCTGGGTCGAAGATCCTCATCCGGCTGGCGGGGAAGGACGCGTCGAGGACGGGACTGTGGGCACCGATGGCGTGCAGGGCGTCCTGGCCGTTGGCGGCGATTGTCACGAACGCGCCGGCGTCGGTGGCGTCTTCGGGGTGAGCCTCGTAGAGCACGGAGGCGATTCCTGCCTTGCGCAGGGCGATCGCGGTGGCGGGGCCGGCGATGCCGGCCCCTGCGATCAGGACCTTCATCCGGGGTGTCCTTTCTTTTGGTCTCAGGTGACGGGGGGTTGCCGGGATCTAGCGCCGGCGACCTGGCGCGCGAGCGCGACGAGTTCGCGGGCGTCGGCGTCCAGCCCGGCGGCGTCCGGGATGGCGAGGGGCACGGCCTCTCCGGGCGCGGCAGTCGCATGCGGGCTGTTCAGCGCCGCGAGGAGCCGGCTGCCGAGCGGCTGGCCGTCGTCCGGGTCCAGGCAGGGGCTGATGCGGACGAGCCCGTCGCGGCATTCGATCAGCCTGCGGTAGTAGCGCCGGTGCACGCCCCACGGGCTGACCGCGTCCCGCCACGCGGGGGACGGGACGCGGGCGAGCGCGTCCTGCGGGAACGCGCGGTGCAGTTCGGTCCACAGGGGAGCGAGCTGGTAGTAGACGCGGCGGTGACAAGCCCACGTCCGCGTCGCCGCCAGCCGCATGCGGGCGGACGGGTAGCAGATTCCGCCCAGGAACACGAGGATGCCGAGGATGACGAGCCCGCTCCCGGCGGAGAGCAGCGCGGCCGGGCAGGGCAGCCGTGCCCAGTCCAGCAGCGTCACGGCCGTCAGCGGGAACATGCCAGTGATCATCAGGGCGAGTCCGGCCGACGCGAGGCGCAGACCGCGGACGAGCGCCCCCGTGGCGTCGCGGAGGCTGCGCCATGCCCAGCGCCAGGCATCGATGAGGAACAGGGCCAGGGGCACATCCAGGGCAAGGTACAGCACCGCGACTGCGGGCACGGACTGATCGGTCATGGTCGTGCCTCGCGGCGTGAGGGCCGCCGCGGCTGCCATGACGGCCACCGCTGCGGTGAGCGCGAACGCGCGCCGGGCCGCGCGCTGCCGCGCGGCGCCCCCCGGGAGCAGGGAGCTGAGGAAGAAGCAGTCAAGGCCGTAGGCCATGGCCAGCAGGAAGCCGTACTGGACGACCATCAGCCACGGTGTCGCGGGGGAGGCGGGCCGCAGCCGGGCCGCGATCCCGAACGGGTACGCCACGGCGGCGCAGCCCAGGCAGGCCGCGACCCAGCGCAACGGCAGGTCACGCGGGGCACGGGCGAGGTGGGACAGCTTCCAGCCGAGCAGCCCGTACAGCAGGAGGCCCTGCAGGACGCCGGCGTCACTCACAGCCAGCCCATCCTGTCGCCGAGGCCGCTTTGCAGGCGCTGCCCGGCCCGGCTGGGCGAGAGCCGGGACGACTGGTTAGGACGGTTTCATTTGGCCCCACCATGACGGCTTGAAGTGGCCCCGGCTGGGACTGATTCGGGGCCGGGGTGACGGCTTGAAGTGGCCCCACTTTCTGCCGGGTCAGAAGTCGTAGGGCCATCTGCCGTCGGCGACCGGGGACTGGGGGTCGAATCGCAGGCGGGCCTCGGCGGGGCTGGTGGCAAGTGCCCGGGCGATCTCGTCCCAGCTGTGCCCGTTGGCGCGGGCGTCGTGGACGTGCTGCGGCAGCCATCGTTCGGCCTGGTCGATGAGGCTTGCGATCAGGGCGATGGCGGCGATGTCGTCGCCGAGCCAGGTGCCGCGGCGCTCGGCGAGTGCCGCGACGGCGTCGTCGATCAGGTCGTAGGTGTCGTCGCCGCTGCGCGGCTCCGGGCTGGCGGCCATGGCTGCGGCCTCAGGCGTCCTGGGCTGCCCTGGTGCGGGCGAGGCGGTAGGACTCGGTGCCGGTCTCGATGATGGTGGCGTTGAAGGTGAGCCGGTCGACGATCGCGGCGCAGAGGCGGGGGTCCGTGAAGGTCCTGGTCCAGCCGCTGAACGACTCGTTGGAGGCGATGGCCACGCTTGCCTTCTCTTCCCTTTCCGTCAGTACCTGGAAGAGCAGCTCGGCGCCCCGGCGGTCGAGTTCCATGTAGCCGAGCTCGTCGATGCAGAGCAGGTCGGCGCGGCCGTAGCGGGCGATCGTCTTGGTGAGCTGCCTGTCGTCGGCGGCCTCGGCGAGCTCGTTGGCGAGCTTGGAGGCCAGGGTGTAGCGGACCCGGAACCCGGCCATGGCCGCGGCGGTGCCCAGCGCGATGAGCAGGTGGGACTTGCCGGTGCCGGAGTCGCCGATCAGGCAGAGCGGCTCGCCCTTGCGGACCCAGTTGCAGGTGGCCAGGGTGTTGATCACGGCGGGGACGATGCCGGGGTTGGCGTCGTAGTCGAAGTCGGCCAGCCATTTCGCGCGGGGGAACCCCGCGCCGCGGACCTGCCGCTCGGCGCGGCGGCGGTCGCGGTCCTCGCACTCGGCCATGAGCAGCTCGGCGAGGAACCCGCGGTAGGTGAGCTGCTCCCGCTCGGCCTTGTCGGCGGCGGCGGCGAACTGGCCGCGGATGGTAGGCAGCCGCAGCATCCGGCAGGCGGTGTCGACCGCCGCGTCGGCGGCTTCCTCGGTGATGCCCCGTGCTCTGGTCATGACTGGCCTTCCTGGCTGGTGCGGGGCCGCGTGAGCAGCTGGTCGTAGGCGCTGACGGTGGGCAGCGGCCGGGTATCGGCGGGCAGCGCGGCGAGCCGGCGCAGCGTCAGGCTAGTGACCTGCGGAACTTCCGGCGGCTCGCCGTCGCTCTCCGGGACGGGCCCGGCGGCGCGGGCATCGGCGGCCCGGCGGGCCTCGACCGCGACGACGTCAGCGGCGTGCGCGCCGACCGACAGCGCCGCCTCGATCCCGGTGATGACGTCGGCGGCGGCCATGTGCCGGTGCAGCAGCAGGACCTCGACCAGCACGCGGGTCGCGGCGGGCTCCCCGTCAGCGCGCCGGGCCGCTGACCACAGCGCCTCGTGCGCGCCGGTGAACGCCCCGGCGGCGCGGGCCTGCTCCAGCGGGACCGACCCGGCCAGGGCTCCGGGCTTGCGCATCAGCGCCTCCAGGTAGTGGTCCAGGACGAGCGCCTCGCCGCCCCTGGCGGTCATCCGCTCGTGGCGGGCGGCCTCGTGCCGCCCGTCGTAGATGACCAGCTCCGAGGAGCGCAGCACGACCCTCACCTGGCGGCCGATCAGCCGGACCGGCACGGAGTAGCGGTTCATCCGCACGGTGACCTGGCTGTAGCGGTCGACGCGGGGGGTCAGCAGCAGCCCGGTCTCGAACGGCTCACCCGGCAGCGGGACCAGCAGCGGGACCTCGGCGGCGAAGTCCATGCCGATGGTGCGGATCCGCGCCCCGATGCGGCGGCCGTCCTCGGCCTCCTCGGCCGCGGCGACCCGCGCGTTCAGCTCCGCCAGGGAGTCCACTTCCGGGACCGGGACCAGGTGATTACGGCGGAAGTAGCCGACCTGGCCCTCGACGCCGCCCTTCTCGTGGGCTCCCTCGATGCCGGGCTCGCAGTAGAACGCCGCGAACCGGTAGTGCGACCGGAACGCCGTCCACCGCGGGTTCTCGATCCTCGCCCGTCCCTTCCGCAGCACCTTCGTCACGGCCGCGGTCAGGTTGTCGTACCGGATCTGCCCGGCCGGGACGCCGCCCAGCACGGTGAACGCGTGCACGTGGCCCTCCAGGAAGGCCTCCTGCCCGCAGGTCGCCGACACCAGGTGCACGGCCTTGCCGGAATAGGACATCCGGAACGCGAACAGGTAGCACTTGACCAGCACCCCGGCCAGCCGCACCCACAGTTCCCCGAAGTCGACCTCGGCCTCCATGCCCGGCGGGTGGTGCTGCGGGATGAACACCCTCGCCGGGCCGCGGCCCTCCTCGATGCGGACCTCCGGCCTTCGCCGGGCCACGTAATCGCGGACGGCCGCATACGACAAGTCCCCGGCCCCGTGCTCATCCAGCAGGCGGGCGTGGATCCGCGTTGCCGTGTGCCGCTGCTTACGGGGAGCGTCCAGGTCCGCCCGCAGCCACCCGTCGATAACCGCCTTTAACGGCTCCAGCTGGGCCGACCGCCGCTCGGGCACCTTGCGCGGGGCCGGCTCAGCCCGGGTCAGCGCCTCCCGCACCAGCCGCCGGTGCACCCCGTACTTGACCGCCAGCGCACGCACCGACAAGCCCCCGTGCCACGAATCACGCCGGATCAGCTCGAACAACTCGACCTTTGTGGCCGCCACAGAGCCCCCTAAGGCTTGCACGCACCCCGACCATCCCACGTCAAGCACCCCGGTGGGGCCACTTCAAGCCGACACGACCATCCCGGCACCAGTCACCACCAACAGGTGGGGCCACTTCAAGCCGTCATAGTGGGGCCAATCGGAGCCGTCATAGCCAGGACGACAGCGGGTCCAGCACGGACGCCCACTGCAAGATGATCGTCGCCACGGTCTCGGCGTCGCGTTCCTGCGCGAGGTCGTAGGAGGTCCGGCGCAGCGCCCGGCGGACGACATCGGGGTCGATGTCGGGATAGATCATCTGGAGCATGTCGTCGTCCTGCTCGTCGCTGCGGTGGTCCGCGATGAGGTGGCCGAGTTCGTGCAGGATGATGTGCGCCTGATGAGGCCGACTGGTCTGCTCCTGGTAGACAATGTGGTCCGCGCGCGAAGTCGCCAGCCAGATCCCGAACGGGCCGGGGGCTGGGATCGGGTACGCCATCAGGTAGATCGGCCGTCCGCGGTGCGCCGCCAATCGGGCGCACATCTCAGGCACGTCCAGCGGGGGCCGCATGTCAAGTTCGCGCAGCAAGTCACGGCAGCGGCGCCGAAGATGGCGTTCCGACACGTCCCCTGTCCCTCCGGAAGCAGAGCTGCTAGCCCGCCACAACGCTCACCTGCCCTGCCGCTGGGGAGCACACGGACAGCAGTTGGCGCCGAGGTGGCTGGCAAAGCCACCGGGATTGATCAGTCGCACTAGCCGTCAGCATGTTATTACTCTTTGCAGTCGAAGTGGCAAGCTCTTGCTGCTAACCGTGACTGGTGTTGTTGTAGGTTCTCATCCCACTAGCCAACGACACCCCCGCTGACCTGGGCTTATTCGACGTTTCTCATCGATCTGGCCAGCGATCCTTCTCACCGATCTGGCCAACTCCTCAAACGAGGCCCGGTGTCTTGCCCCGTCAGGCTGGGTGAAGCCTGCGGGCTCAGGACAGAGCGCTCGGATCGGTGAGAGCGGACACTTCTACCTCCAGCGGAGGAACCCAGGGATGCTCAGGTCCCGTTCCCGGCTCGGGCTGCACACCGTGTTCGACTATTTCGCGGACGGCATCACGTTTCCAGACGATGCCGATATCGCTGTCCTTGTGAATGCGGCCGGAGTAGACCCCGACCAGTTCCTGAACTGGTCCGGTCGCGATGCGGCCGGTCGCATGGCGGTACGTAGTGAACTCGCTGGCGGCGAAGACAACGGGCGAACCGGACTGGCCGGGCCGGGACCGGCAGTCGATCAGGAAAGCTGGCAGCTTCCGCCATGGCAGGCTGGGGTGCCAGGCAATGGTTCCCCGTGTCCACACGCCGAGCGGGGCTCCATCGTGGATCGGGTCGAAGCCGACGGGGAAGCCGGCCACTTGGAGTTCGGTGCCGAGTTCCATCCGGGCGGCGGGAGGAACACGAGGATAGGTGAAGAGGCTGATTCCTTGCTTCTCCAGGGTGCTTCCGAGGGGCAGCGCAATGACATCCATCCGTGGCCCATGGCCAGGATGCTCCAGCCAGTTCGGCCGCCCGTCCTTGTCACCCAACTCAAGCACGACCGGCAGCCAGGTACCGAACGCTCCAGCAGCATGCATCGCTACTCGCAGCACGGAGATAGGTGGGGTATCCGGTGTCACGCGCAGTTCGTCAAGGCTGTTCTGTCCGGTTGCCACATGCCTGTTGGTAATGAGATATGGGGTTCCGTCCGCATTGCGCAGCACGAAACCTGTGGCGTTGCCTTGGACGACGCCCAGGCGGTCGATCACCTGTACGTACAGCGAGGCAAGCATCGTCAGCTTTGCCTCACGCCGACGGCCAGGAACATCGCTAAGGCCATCGTCGGGCAGGTCATCCCCCTTCCTGCCACCTCGCAATCTCCGGAACATGCTCCTCATTATGACGGGACCCACGGCCAGGGTGACGGGCACGCTGACTCGCGAGTTTCATGCCGCAACTGTCCTCCCTGCGCTCCGAGGCGGCCTGGCCTTAGCGAGATTCGAGAGCGGCAGCGTGCGCGCGGCCGTCTGCCACTCGAACTGGACGTCGAGCTGCCGGCATAGGCAGGGAAGGCGGCGCAGGATGGGGGACGCGAGCCCGCTGTCTCGGTGACTAGGGCCTTCGTAAAGCGGCGAAATGGCTCGGGTGATCGGTGTCGTCATCCCAGTACCTGTAACGGGCTCTGAGCAAGGACTCGATGGTGTCGAAGTCGGGGGTCTGCTGGTTGATCTGGAGTCCCCAGAATTGCGCGACGTTGGCGGTCACGAGATTGAGCTGCAGAGGAAGCGCCTCGCTGACCTCGGCTGGAGAGGGAGACGGGTCGTCTTGGCGTTCTTCCCTGCGCATTTCCTCGGCGGCCCTGGCCTTCCACTGCTCGTCGGGAGTCCTCACGAGCAGCCACCCGCTCTCACGCAACCGGTGGTTCATGACAACGTTTGCCAGGGCCATGAGAACGATCCACTCAGGGCGGCCCTCGCCAACCAGGCGCCGCAACTGCGCCTGGGTTGCCGACTTGGCCATGATCCGCGGCAGGGTGTGGCGGGTCACGGCGGCGCAGTGCTCATACCGGGCGCGGATCGCCTCCAGCGCCCTCTCCTGGTTGTAGCCGGGGCCTGCAGCGGCAGGGACGCCCAGCTCAGCGGCCTCGCGGGCCGGGAAGTCGGCCGGGTCTCCGAGTGGCGCTCCCCAGGGATGCCGGACCTGCGGTTCCCCCACGTCGCCGAAGTACGCGGTTGCCGTCCGGTGGTCAGTGACGGCGGCGATCCGGTTCATCAGGCCGATTCGCCCGGCCTTGTCCAGCGCTGCTGCGAACTTGTCCCAGGGCAGCAGCGAGCTGCGGTGGAGCATGATGACAAGCGCCCCCAGCAACTGCAGGTCGGCCTCGCCAGGTGCGTCCTCGCGGGCGGTGGGCAGGATGACCTTCCAGCGCGCGCACGTGTTGTCTGGGAGTGGCTGCACGAGGTCCGCCGGTGATGCCGTCGTATCGGCTAGCTCGGCCTGGACTTCGATGACGGAGCTCAGGAGCACGGGATCGTCGGCGGCGAGTTCCGCCAGCACGATCTGGGCAGTGGCGCAGAACTCTTCCACGGCAGCGACCGTATCCGGATCGTTCCGGCAGCGGATCCGCCATTGCTGGCCCAGGCACCTGAAGGCGAAGACACGCTCCGCCGCTATGTCGGAGAACGGCGCTCCTGTCAGTTCCCGTGCGCTGTGGGCCAGGAACTCCTCCTCGCGCCACTCTCCGAACCCGCGCTCGGCGGAGAGGACTTCACCGACTTCCCAGGCCAGGCCCGCATCTTCGATGAGGCGGTTGACTATCCCGGTGATTTCGTGACGCAGTCGGCTGGCCGCCTTGATGGCTGACGCCTCGACAATCGTTGCCGCGAGAGCCTGGTGCCTGTCCAGGTTCCACGGATCAGGGGCGAAGTTCCCGTGCAGCAAGACCGCCACCCCGGCCAGCCTCAGTGCGGAGAGCCACGCGCCGCTCAGGTAGTCGCACTCCGCGGCCTGGAACAGCGCAAGCGGCGCAAGGACGCGGGCCTTTTTATCGTCGGCCTGAAGTGCGGCGAAGCCTGCCGCCATGGCGTATTTCTTGGCTGCCTGCGGCAGGAGGAGGTCGCAGTAGATCTCGGAAATTCGGAGCATCGCAAGAATGGAGTCGCATGCCGTGTCTCCGTGCCACCACTTCACCTTGGCCTCGTGCAGTTCGCGCAGCGCCGCCAGCCTCTTGCCGCTGCGGTACAGGCCCTTGGCGCGCGTGAGGCAACGGTCGGCCGTCGATGCCTCGCCGGCCTGGCGGCTGGTCGCGTCATCCAGCCCCGACCGCACCGCCGGGTAGAGCGGATGCTCGACGATCGCCGGTGTGACCATGTCGAAGTACCGGGCGAGCGAGTCGACGGGAAACAGCGGCGCCTGGGGCAGGAACTCGATGACCTCCCAGAGCGACGTCATCGCGTGATCGGCGTCAGCCAGCGGCATCCAGGCGGGGAACTCGATGTCGGGCAGCTCATCCGGGGCGGCGAAACGAGTGGGCTCGGCAAGGTCCTCCCGGGGTTCCACAAGCTCTGCGGCCGCATCGAAGTCGATTTGCAGTCCCAGGTACGCGGTCGCCTCGAGCAAGCCGGCCCTGCGGCCCGGTGAGGTGACCGCATCCAGCAGCGATGCGAGGTAACCGCGGAGCGTTGCCCTCCAGGCGCTCACTTCCCCGGCGGGGATGGGGGACTCGCCGTTCCGGGCGGCGGTGTCCAGGTACTGCAGCAGGACGGCCGCGTCAAGCAGGTCGCCGGGAGCCATCAGGGAGAGCACGTCCGCGAAGAACGCGCGGGCATGCTGCTCGGCAGGCCGCAGGTCGCCGGTTCCCCGGAGTGTCGCGCGTGTGATCTCGTAGCGTGCCCGCTGTGTATCAGCTATGTCTCTGGCGGCTGAGACGGCGCCCTCCATCAGCCGCAGCCAGTCGCCGAGATCCGCGCGGGCGCTTGCCGTATCCGTGGCGTGCCTCAGCCCCTCAGCGACTTGCATTAGTTCCGCGAAGTTCCCGATGGCCCGGTCTCCCTGCGCCCAGTCATCACTTAGGCGCGCATACCACGTAGCAACCGCTGGCTCGCCGGGCGGAGGCACCGGGGACAAGTCTGCGGGCAGGTGAAGGTAGGTCCGGGCAATCCAGAATGTCTCGTGGTCGGCGAGCAGCCGCGCGATCGCCGGGCCGTCGAGTATCTCCAGGGTCACCTCGAACTTTGCGACGGCCCAGGCCTGCAGCTCATGGCGGACGCTGACTTTGACCGGCTCGGTGCACAGGAAGTACACGGCCTGAACGGGCGTGCCCTCGGTGCAGATCGACGCCAGGTCGTCCTTGATCTTTCCCCTGACGTCCTCTCGCTGGATGGTGCATGCGAAGACCACGGTGTCCGGCGAGGCCAGTCCGATGAAGCCCCGGGAGAAGCGCAGGCTGCCCGCCAGGTAGGTGCGGAACGTCTCGAAGTCCCGCCCCTGGTCGCCGCCTCCCGCAACCGGCCCGGTCGCGGGGAGGACGTTGCTCACCAGCCGCGCCCGGGCTAGCTCACGGCACAGGTCCTCGAAAGTGTGATGGCCATTCTCCCTACCCAGCTCGTCGAGCGCGAACCTGATCATGCGGGCTAGCTCGGTCGGAGTTTCCACCTGGTGCCTTTCACGGCGTGTCCCGCGCGGACAGTGCCAGACTGCAGTGCCAGGTTATCGAAGCCGCGCCTGAACAGCCGGATGCGTGAGTTCACGCGGCCGGGCAGGCACCGGGCAGCCGTCACTTGATAGGCGCCGCTCCCAGCGTCTGCCCGTACGTGCTAGGGGCAGGATGTACTCGCACGACTAGCTCTGGTCCTTGCCTCGGCTTCGCCAAAGGTCAAGGGGGCCGGCCCGTATGCACGCGACGGGCAGCGGTTCAGTGGATCATAAGCGGGTGACATCTCCGCAGTCCCTGCTCTACGCCGCCGCGTCGGACATCACGATTGAGCGGGTCCGTGCCATGGTAAGACAGGTCGGGCCGGAATCACCGACGGTCGAGTACAAGCAGCAGATGGCCGACACGATCGCTAGGGGCGTCGCCGCGCTGGCCAACACCTATGGTGGCCTGCTACTTGTCGGCGTGGCGGACGACCGGACTGTCAGGGGAGTCAGGGAGAAGACCATCGAGGCGGTCGCCGAGCACTGTGCGGCCAGGATCGAGCCTCCCTGGGTCCCGGAGGTCATCCCCGTCCCGCTGGGGCAGGGCTCGGACCTGTACGTGCTAGTCCTGCGGGTAGTCCCCGGCCGTCACCCCAAGCCCCTTCTCGTCGACGGGGTTGCTTGGGTGCGGCATCAGAACACCACCCATCCCGCCGACTGGCAACGGCTGCGCGACCTGTTCGCCGAGTCCCCCGCCGTCGGCCAGGACGACGCCTGGAACCTCCAGGCACCTAACCTGCCGCAGTCCGCCGACGGCACCCTGGACAGCACGGTGGACTTCGTCCTCCGGTCCGGCCTCAGCTTCGCCATCGCCTCGGAGGCGAAGTGGCGGCCCCTGTCGGAGAGCACCGTCGCCGCGCTCACCGCCGCGCTGAACGACTCCCCGCTCCATGTCATACTCCGGCGTCTGAGCCTCGCAGGCGCGGCACAGGGCGGGATGAACCCGTTCCACCGCGAGGGCCTCAACCGGTCGCGCATGATCCGCCTTGCCTGGTGGGGTGCCCCGCAGGGCTGGCCGGAGGGCAAGCCCGGGCCGGTCGAGGCGTCCGTGCGCCTTGAGGTGCCCGGCGGGTACGGCAGGCCGGGTACGCACCTACAGGTCGAGACGGACGTGGTGGTACGGTACAGCGCGGTCGCCGAGATCGCCCGCCAGCTCGCCGGGAACAGCGCGGTCACCCCGCCTCCCCGCTGGCGGGTGCCGCCGCGGCAGCTCGGCGACCTGATCAGCGCGGCCCTCGCGACGCTTGCCGGCGACAGCGTCGCCGGACCGCTGGCAGACCTGGGGGGAATCGATCCCCTCGCGGTTCCCCAGCCGCGGGTCATGCACATGGTGACCGGGCGGCCGTTCACCGAAGTCCTCGATGTCACCGGGCTGAAGCCGGTCCCCGGTGCCGGGTACTCCGGGGGCGCGCACCTGCTGGCCGACCCGGCCCTGGACCTAGCCGATGGGGGAGACCGCGTTCGAGCAGGTGAACCGGTGGTTGCTCCAGATCGCCCTCGACGCGGGCCTGACGGGCATGGAGAAGGCACTCGGGGTCACCGCCGCAGTCGGCCTGTAGCACGGTGCCGGAGCCCGGGGACCGTCGGTGCCGCAGGAGACGACCTGCGCGAAGGCCCTGTCAGCGCTCACCAGGTCCGGGCGGAAGGTAGCCACCTAGTGGTCGGCCTATCAGCACACAGCAGAGCTGAGGGCAAGCGTCACAACGCCGCCCTGATCTGCCTCGCCCGTCGCCGCTGCGACGTCATCCTCGCCATGCTCCGCGACCGCCAGCTCTACCAGCCCGACCGCGCGAAGGCCGCCCACGCGCCCTGACCTGGCGGCCTGATCAGCATCAGTGGCACCCGCTCCTGCCAGAACGCCTGGCAGGAGCGGGCCGTCGTGCTGCCCGGAACAACCCCGGCCTTAACCAGCCCGAAACCCACGAGCGAGGAAAGCGGGCAACGCCCGCTGTTAGGCCAGAACAGCTTGACAAGGAACATGGGGACACCTCCCGTGCCCCGGCCGTCCTCGGCCGTCCCTGTGCGCCCGTAACTTCCGGGCCCTGCTCGCTGCGAGGACCGCCGCGAGCGGCTCCTGGGACTCCCGCGGCCGGCCACGTGGTCCCGTTCAACCCGCTGAAAGACGCCGCCCTCAACGCGCTCAGCCACGGCTACCCGGTCGGCTTCATGATCAGCGGGATCCCCGGGCACCGCTCGATGAAAGGCCGGCTGCCCGGCGCAAGCTCGCCGCCGGGCACCGCCATGTCAAGGGGCCGCGGCCTTATGGCTGCGGCCCCTTGACTAGCACTAGGCGATCAAGTCTGAGGCGATCAGCCGTAGTGCTCAAGTCACCGCGAGCTGCACACCACTTGACGTCAGCACGCCCTCTACTAGGCGCTGCGCGCATTCCTTCACAGGCATCTCGTTCCCTGCCTTCCGAGTCTGCTTCTCGCCGGGGCTATCTGCCGCTTTGAGCAGCTTGAACAGCCAATAGGTTGAGAGAACAGCGGAAAGCGCCAGGACGATCAGCTGGAAGACCGGATTCGGACCGAAGATCAGCATCGCGGAAGCTTCACTGTATGACATCGTAACCCGGCCGCACGTAACTCCCTCGCCACCCAGGTGCCGGACGGGCCGTCCGGCCCATGCAGCCAGGGCGCCCGGCGGGGGCGGCGTCCGCGGAAATGCCCGCGGACGGGCGCCGTTACCTGTCGGCTGGCGGCGCGGCAGGAACGCCAAGGCATCGGCAAAGTGCCACCGACACTGAGCATCCCACAGGTTGGTTAACGCCAACCAGATATGCCGATCGGCCGGGACCGGGGCCTTCGCTCATCTCACCCTGCAGCAGGGGCCTGCTCGCCTTCCCCGCTGAACATCCAGCACATTACGTCGAAGACGCGGAGCAGCGACATGTGGCCCGCGCCTGCCCTGCTGCGAACTGACTCAAGCTCTTCGACTAGGCCTGGGTCACAGACGATCTGGCCGTGCAGGTCGTGCCACCACTGGTTGTCGGTACGCGGCCTGCCGAGAACCTTCTTTCCTGCCGTGTCAGTAGCGAAGTATCGCCTTACCAGGGAGGTCGCGAAGCTCTCGTCGCGGAGTCTGGGTGGAAGGTTGATGGCCATAGCGTCTCCCTTGTCGAGGGCCAGGTCGTCCCTTGAAGCCACCGACGCAGCATGCCAGCAGTAGTGAGACAGCCACGTCCGGTGAGAACACGGTCAAGTCGCGCGGCTCCACCCCACAGCCTCCATTTCCGGGGAGTTGGCTCGGAGAGGCGGCGGGCAGGGGTTTCCGGTGTTCCGTGCACAGGTGCACCGGATTCGCGACGGTCAACCTGAGCCGGGTGCACATCTTGGCCGGGACATCAGGGTCTGCTGATATGGATGTCCGACCTCGTGACGGCCCGCTCCATGTAGATCATCGGGACGGGCGACTCGGTCTCGAAGGGCTCGGTTTCGGTGTAGCCGAGGCGGCGGTAGAAGCTGATGACGGCCGTGCGGGCGGGCAGGACGTCGAGGATCAGCCTGGTCATGCCTTGCCGGGCGGCGTGATGGTGGGTGTGGCTCATCAGGATGCGGGCGATCCCGTGACCGCGGTGTGCCGGGCGGACGTAGAGCCGCCTGACCTCGGCCGTGCGTCCTCCGGGCAAGGCGGCGAGGCCGGTGCAGCCGGCGGCCTCATCGGCGAAATCGGCGATCAGGAAGACCCCCGGCGGGCGGTAGACGTCCTGCAGGCTGCTGCATTCACGCTGGAGCACGGCGGGAAGGTCACCGACGCCAGCTGGCACCGGCCGCCCGGTCTCGGCCTGGGTGGCTGCCATGTACTCGAAGACCAAGGTTACGGCGTCGCCGCTGCGGCCGGCCGGGAATGCGTTCGTCACGGTGGCAGTGGTCATGCCGTCCTGCCCAGGGCCGCACGACTCACCCGGCACTCGCTCCCGTCCCCCGTAACATAGACCGCCTCGAAATCACCGTCGGCAACGGCAAAATCCACACCAGCCACACGTGCATCCTGGCCAGATCAGATGAGACTGGCCACCTATTTGGCCAGATACGTGAGAATTGGCCAGATCGGCTGAGACCTAACACCACGTTTCTCATCGATTCGGCCAATTGGCCATCTGGTGGCCAAATCGTTGAGAAGTTGGCCAAGTAAGACGAGAACCTACAGTTGCAGGTTCTCACCACACTTTGTGTCCAGCGCTCTGCCTGCCTGGCTTGATGCAGGTTGTCTCACCGGTCTGTCACCGGCGTTTTCTCATCGATCTGTCGTTTTCTTCGCCGCTGCGGCCCCGTATAACCGCCGGCGCAGGCTCCAGACTGCTGAGCGCGCACAGGGGACCCGCCTGTTGGCCATTGGAGCAGCGAGACCGTAACAGAGTCACTACCCTGGTGTGAATGAGTACGCCTGCCTCTCGGCTGGTGCCGGTGTACATCGGTCAGCCTGAACCTGGTTCTGAGCAGGACCAGATGCTGCGGTTGCGGGTGGAGCACAATACAACCGGAGAACGGTTGCCGCATATACCGGGAGGGCTGGACTGGAGTGCGTACGGCCTAGAGCCGCGATGGCTCGGGACGGAGACGAGCGACTGCGCCGTCGCGCTGGAACCTAGCTCTTCCCGCGAGCGCGGCGCCGACGCATTGGGCCGCTTCCTTGACGGCGCTCGCCAGCGCAGTGAGCTTGCCCTCATGATCACCGTGATCGGGAACGCCGAGGACGACCTCCCGGGCAGCCGTTCCTCCGTTCCCCTCGGCGAGACACCCGCCCGTATCAGCGGCCGACGCCTTCCCGCAGGAACCCGGTCGGAAATCGCTGCGGACCTGTCCGCCGCTGACCTCGACCTGGCGAAGCGGCTGCGTAACCGTCCGGCCAGCGCCCCGTGGTGGAGCATGCAGCTCAGCGGCACCACGGTGAGCCAGGGCGGTGTTGCGTTGGAGTACGAGGCGGAGGGGCGCCTGCACCCGATACTGGCCGACGGACTGGGCGATCCCATAGCCGGGGCATGGACCCCGCCGACGGGCGGCCAGCGGTGGTACGTCATCCCCGACGCCACCGACTGGGAGAGCATCCTGGGCTGGCTGACCCAGCAGGCCATGCCGGAGTACGTACCCGCCGCGCTGCGCAGGGCGCGCTCCCCCTACATTGACGATCCCGGCCTGCAGACCGCTGCCGAACGAGCCGCCCGGCAGGCCCTGGTCGATCTGGAGGCGCGCTATTCGGCAGAGAAACTGTCTCTTGAGCAAGATCTGCGCGGGGCCCAGACACGAGCCGAGCCGGTGCGGGAGGGACTTCTATACGGTACCGGCAGCGACCTGGTGCATGCCGTTGCGGAGGTTCTGACTGCTGCCGGCCTGCGCGCTGTCGACCTGGACGAGGAACTCGGCGGGACCGGGTCAGCCGATCTGCTGATCAGCGACGGCGCGTCCCGTCGCCTGGTCGAGGTCAAGGCCGTCGGCGGCGCTGCCACGGAAAACATGGTCGGCGCCCTGCAGCGGCACCTCAGCACCTGGCCGGAGCTGCGTCCCAGCGAACCTGTGAGCGGCGGCGTGCTGGTCGTCAACCACCACCACAAGCGCTACCCGTCCGAGCGCCCGGCAGAGGTCTACCACCGCCGCGCGTTCGTCGATTCACTGAACGTGACTGTGGTGAGCACCCTTGATCTATTCCACTGGTGGCGCAACGCGGACTGGGTTCAGATCCGCGCCGCCCTCATGGCTTCTAACCCGGGCCAGGCTGCCCCAACCAACACGCCGGAAGCTCCTTCCTCCAATGCCAGATAGGAATCAGGCGCATCGCAGGCGACGAAAGCCGTCGGCAGTTTCTCATCTCTGATCGGCCTATTTGGATCTTCGACGCGACAGCGGGCACCCGCGCGGACTCGCCCCCCGGATTTCGTCCACTAAGTTAGGTAGGGCGCCAGTTGTCGCTCAAGGGTTGAGAGTGCTATGGAGAAGAAGTCGGTTCTCGACCCTGCACATAGTGGTGATGCTACGCTCACAGAACATGACCGAGCAGATGCCCGACCTCGCGTATTATTACCCGGCGCCCTTTTGGGTGACGGGGGAGAGTGACAAACTAAAGAATCTGCTGCTGTTCTTCGACGGCCTTGCCATCTTGCTGCCTCGTTACATGGCGGGCCGCGAAACGGCCGCTGATCCATACCTGGCTGGCCCGCTTCGAGAGATGGGCTTGCTGACGGTCCTGGAGCCGGAAACGTTTGTGGATCGACCGGTCACCGAGGCCCTTATTAGAGCCTTGACAGAGCTGATTACCAGTGGCGCATTCGACGAGCTAGACCACCCGAAACATGTCTACCGGGAGCTTTCACACTCACGGCTGGGCTCCCACGATGATCGCCAGCTCAGTGAAATGATCATTGATGAGCTTGTTCGCCGCGACCTCGCGCGACCAAGCGAAGACGGAGTGTCTGTTCCAATGCACCCAGTGGTCCGGACGACCATCTTGGTTCTGCTTGCCCAGCTCGCCCGCGATGCAGGGCGCCGGGCGGGTGTAGGCCTCCATCCCACGACGACAAACAGCAGGGCCATCCGCGATCTGCTCACTGTCTTGTCTCTGCCTGCCAACCCGTCCGCTGGACACCTCGTAACGCTTGACCTGGAGACAGTCGGAGTTGACCTATCGACCGTACCCCTCGAAGACATCCTGGACTTTCGGGAGCACCACGGTCAGGCGTACCGAGCCTACGTCCGCAATGTTCGACAGCAAGTAAGCGAACTTGGGTTGCTGGAACCCGAGGACCGGGAAATCGCGCTACGGGACCGCAGTGATGAACTGAGCGAAATGGCAGGGGACCTTCGCAGAACCGCTCAGCGTCGCTGGCGGAATCCGGCCGGACTGTTCGCACTCTCCGCGGCAGGTGCCGGATGGATGGCCGAACACGGGCATGATCCCATCGGCGCTGTGCTGGCCCTAGCAGCTGGGGGCTTGGCGCTGGCAGGCGCGGCACCGAGCCAGCCGGTAACTGCCTATTCCTACGTCTTTGCTGCGCGGCGTGAGCTTAGCAACCCAGCCGGTTAGCGGTAAAGTGAGACAATCGCCATATCGCGCGAGAATGGACACGAGCACGACACCATTCGTGCAGATTCTAACCGAAATGGCGCAATCGCCAGATAGGCGTCAGACCTTATGAGAAAGCGCCATTTAAGATGAGAACCTACAGTTGTCATGCCACGCGCCTGATCGCGACCGTCTGCTGTGCCCAGTAGCCCGCCAGGGGCGTGATCTCGATGTCCTCCCCGGTCTCGGGCGCTTGGACGACGAGCCCCTGGCCGTGGTAGGTGCCGATGAACATGCCGACATGGCCGGGGTGCTCCGGGGTTCCGTCCGCCCCTGGCGTGAACAGCAGGTCACCGGGCTGGAGCTGGCTGAGCGCGTAGACCGGCGTTCCGGCGTAGACCTGCTGGTACGTCGTCCTGGGCAGGTCGATCCCGGCGGCGCGGTAAGCCATCATGACAAGGCCGGAGCAGTCGTAGCCGGCGGGACCGGTCCCGCCCCAGATGTAGGGCTTGCCGACCTGGGCGGTGGCGTAGGCGATGGCGGTGGCGACCGCGGCCGGTGTGCCCGATGGCAGGGCGAAGCCCTTTGGCAGCCGGGGGATGCCGGACGCCGGAATCCCGCCGCCGGTGCCGTTGCCGCCCAGGCAGTCGTCGGCCTCGCCCGAGAACGTGGCGGCCAGGGCGTCGCCCAGCGGTTCCCACTTGGCGTACGCGCGGGGGTGGGCGGAATGCTGGACGGCTTGGGCCGCGACCGTCAGGGGCAGCGCCTGCCAGCCGGGAACCTTGACGAGCGCCGCATAGAACTGCGTGGCCGCGTAGGCCGGCTGCATGATCTCGGCCGGAGTTCCCCAGCCCATCGAGGGCCGCTGCTGGAACAGGCCGAGGCTGTCGCCCGTTCCGCTAGGGAGGTCGAGCAGCCGTGACTCCTGCATGGACGTCGCCTCTGCGATAACGGCGGCGCGCTGCGGCAGGCCCAGGCTCGCCGCCACGTCATAGATGACCTGGGCGTCATTCATCTGAGCGGTGCTAAGGGCCGCGCCGTCGACGGCCTGACCGGCTAGGACTGGGGCAGTGCCGCACGCGGTGACCGGCTGCTGCGCCGTGCCCATGACACCCGATGCGGCGGCGGCGAACGCGATGCTGAGCGCTAGGACAAAGGGGACAGCGACCGCCCCGATGGCTGCCATAGCGTGAACGCCGCCGCGTCCCGGACCGTTCACCTTGGCATCAGGGGTTGCTGGAGCCGGACTTGAGTACGCATGACGGTCTCCCCTTCGCAGCGGCTGCGGTGTGTCCGCCTTGGGCCGGGCAGTGTCAGGCGGTATGGCCCTGTTTCCACGTGGGGAGCCGTGGATGGTAGATGAATCTGCTACAGCTGATATCGGAGAGTAACTTTACGACCTGCTCCATTCGGTGGTCAACTGCCAGCGGAATCAGTTGGGCACGTGTGTCATGAGACTGTACGCGGCAGCGGAGAGATCGCCGACGGCGGAACCGGGCCGCCCTCAGGAGGCTGTCTGGGCCGTGTCTCCGGACCCGGCGGCGGGCAGGCCCTCGGCCTGCCGCATCTTCTCGACCAGGGCGGTCACCAGGGCCAGGCTTTGCTCGGAGATCCCAGAGGCACGGAACGCGAGGTTCCGGACGCCCGAGTCCTTCATGAGGGCTAGGACGCGCAGCTCCTCCTCGGTCCGCTCGAAGACCTCGTCGTCGGAGAAGTAGGTGACGGGCACGCCGAACCATCGGCAGATGGCTGTGAGCAGGTCATAGCTCGGCTTGGCGCGGTCTCCGTTACGGAGTTGGGAGAGGTACTGGACTGACAGCAGGCTCCTGCCAGCCTGCTCGTTGATTCCGTCAACGACCTCGCGGAGCGTGAAGGGGCGGCCGAGCGGCTGCACCGACTCGAACAGGCGCTCCAGCCGCTCGGCGATGATGCCCTTGCCCGGGTGGTCGCCACCGGTCATCTCCGCGTCAGCCCCCTCATGCCTCCTCTATAGCATGCCCGCTCCGCTATGGCAGAGGCAAATCTGCAGCTTACCCGTAATGATTCCGCTGGCAGTTGACAGCCTATTTATACGCAGCGTAGTCTCGCCATCACTGATCCGCTGTAGCGGAATGAACGGGGGGTTCGCGACATGCTTATCAGCCATCTGGTCACCCATGTGACCTACGCGACGTACGTGCTGGCCGGGGGGCCGGTCAACGACCCGGCGGTGCAGAGCCCGGTCAGCGGCAGTGGGGTCGCCCTGCTGCTGGGCTACGCGAAGTGGGGGTCGCTGATGGCGTGCGCCGCGTCCGCGCTGATCAGCGGCGGCATGATCGCGGTCGGCCAGCTGTCCAACCGGCCGGACCACGGCGACAAGGGCAAGCGCGCCCTGCTGTGGTCTCTGGGCGGCGCGGCCGTGGTCGCGCTCGCCATCCCCACGCTCAACACGATCTTCGGTGCCGCGTAGGGGATTCGCTGTAGCGAACGTGAACCTGAATCGGCCGCTCAGTCTTGCCCGCACCCGAGACCCGAAGGGATGCCCAAGATCATGTACCCCGCCCAACGTCCGCGCCGCCGCTGGCTGCGCTGGTCCCTGGCGTACGCCGCCGGCGTGCTGGGCCTGATGGTGATCGGACTCGTCGTCGAGACCGAGGTCAGCCCCGGCCCGAGGCAGCCGGCGACCTTCACCGCCAGCGTCCCGACGCCGCCCTGGGCGTCGTCCGCGGCCCCGGCCGCGAAGATCAGACCGAGCGGCAGGCCACGGCCGACGACCCCGGTCGGCCCGCCCCCGCTGTCCGGCCCGCTCACCCTGGCCGCTGGCCGCGAGACCGTCAACGGCGTCGAGGCCGGCTTCACGCAGAGCACCGTCGGCGCGGTGTCGGCCGCCGCGGACGCGACGGGTGAGGTCTTCTCCACGCTGGACCCGGACCGCGCCGCCGCCGTGATGCGGATGACCGCCGCCCCGTCTTACGCGAACGCGCCGCAGCAGGCCGCCCAGGGGGCGGCCAGCGACCGCAGGACCCTCGGCATCCCCGAGACCGGCCCGGTCCCGTCTGGCTACTCGCTGCTCGTCCAGCCGGTGATGTACCAGGCCAGGGACGTGACCGCGAGCTCCGTGACCGTGCTGCTGCTGTGCGACCTGACGACGACCCAGCCGGGCCAGGGCACGCAGACCGAGGTCGGTGTGTTCCCGGTCCAGGTCACCTGGACGGATTCCGACTGGAAGATCGCGTCGTTCGGCACCGGCAGCGACACCGGGCTGGCCGCCGAGCCGTTCAGCCCGCAGGCTGCCGCGCTCGGCTGGCAGGAACTGCTACCTCAGGAGACAACCGCCTATGTCAGCGAACTGCCTGACCGACCCGCTTCAGTGCATAAGCAATGGTCTCAGCGGGACAGTAGATAACGCGGCCACGTCGGCATGGGACGGGGTGTGCAAGTCGTTCGCGACCGCGGCGGCCGAGCTGCTGAAGGCGTTCGGGCAGGCGTTCGCCGCGCTGCCGACCCTGAACCTCGGCGCTGCCGGGATCAGCGGAACCTACGGCACCTGCCTGGCCATCGCCGGCACGGTCGCGGCGCTGGTGATCTTCGGTCAGGTGATCCGCACCGCGTGGACCCACGATGGCAGCGGCCTCGCCCAGGCGGGCACCGGCACCGGCAAGGCGGTGCTCGCCTGGCTGCTGACCGCCGCCGTCACCACCGCCGCGCTGCAGGCATCGGACGGGATCACGAGCTTCGTCGTAGACCAGGCATTCGGTAGCCAGCAGGCCCTCGCGGACAAGCTCGCAACGATCGTGAACTGGGCTGAGGTCACCGGAGACCCGGGCCAGGCGATCCTCGGCGGCTCGCTGCTGCTGATCTTCGCCCTGGCCGGGATCGCGCTGGTGATCGTACTGTGGGCCGAGTTGCTGCTCCGCAACGCGGCGGTCGCGGTGCTGGTGGCGATGTCGCCCATCGCCGCGGCCGGACTGGCGAGCGAGACCACGAAGGCGTGGTGGGTGCGCACCGCGTCGGCGACCGTGCAGCTGATCATCCTCAAGCCGGTGATCGCCCTGGTCTTCGCCGTCGGGTTCAGCATGGCTGGCTCGTCTACCGGGATCGAGCAGATCCTCGACGGCCTGCTGATCCTTGGCCTGGCGGCGTTCTCCTGGCCGGTGATCGCCCGGTTCTTCACCTTCGCATCCATCCAGTCCTCCAGTTCCGGCCTGGCGACCGCACTCGGGTTCCTCGCCGGGCAGGCCAGCCAGTCCGGCGGAGGCGGCACTTCAGGGGTGAACCCGAACCAGTGGTCCATGTCTGCCGAGGGCCGCACCATGGCGGCCCGGGCCGGGGCCGACAGCGGGATGCCCGCCGGCGGCGGATCAGGAAACGCCGCGCTCCCAGGTGCCGCCGCCACTGGCGGGGCTTCCGGCGCGGGGGCGGCCGGAGGCGGCAACACCGCGGCGGCCATGGCGGGGATCGCCTTCGTCCTGCAGAAGGCGCAGCAGGTCGGCGCTGCGGGGTCTGCTCGGATGGAGCAGACGGCCGCGCACGCCGGCATGCACGGCGCCTACCCGTACTCCACGGTCAACGGCGGCCAGCGCCAGGGAGCGGCGGGGAGCGCAGGGCAGCCCCGGCAGGGCGGCCCGGTAGCACCGCCCGCCACGGAGACCGCGTCTGGTGGTGCCGGCGAGCTCGCACCGCCGCGGGAAGACCAGGACCCGTGGTCCGGCCGCGACCCGTCGGACACGCTCGATTTCGATGCCTGGCCGGGGGAGCAGCAGGACGCATCCGTTTGGGATGCGTCTCCGCAGCCCGGCGACCCGCCTACCCAGCCGATCCCGCGCATCACAGACACCGAAGGAGGCGAGTAGATGAGCACCGAGGCACCCGACCGCCAGCGCACCTACGGCGGCTGGCAGCAGGAGAAGGTCGCGTTCCTGTTCGGCCTGTCCGCCCGGCGCGCGGCCATGCTGTCGGGCACCGTCCTCGCCGCGATCATGCCGCTCGGCACGTCGGACCTGTCGTCCGCCCTGGTCTTCTGGCCCGCAGCGCTGGTCCTGGCCGCCGCGGCCCTGATCCGGGTCGGCGGCCGGACGGGGGATGAGTGGCTGGCCGGCCTGCTGTCCTACGCGGTCATCCGCGCGCAGGGCCAGCACAAGTTCGCCGGCGGCCCGTTCAGTGCCGGAGTCGTCGGCGAAGTTATCGCCATCGAGAACCCCGCCCCGGCGGGCGCGGCCCAGACGGGCAGGCCGGCGAAGAAAGAGACGCCCGCCCTTGAGCTGCCGGGCATCCTGGCGCCGCTGCGCCTGCTGTCCGTCCCGGCGGCCGGCCGTGACCTGGCGGTAGTCGAGAACCGTCACGATCGCACGTACACAGCCGTCGCGAGGGTGAGGTTCCCGGGCATCGGCCTGTCCGACTCCGCGCGCAGAGACCAGCGCGTCGCCGGCTGGGGCGCGCTGCTGGCCTCCCTGTGCACCGAGGGCAGCCCCCTGATCAGGGTCCAGGCCCTGCAGCGGCTGGTCCCGGAGTCCGGCGCCGCCCTCCGCTCCTGGCACGAAACCCACGTGACCCCCGCCGCCCCGGAACTGGCGAGGAAGGTCGCCGCCGAGCTCATGGCCTCCGCCACGCTCGCCACGTCCCGCCGCGAGGCCTACCTCGCCGTCACCATGGACGCCCGCCGCGCCGGCAGCCAGGTCAAGGCGGCGGGCGGCGGCGACCTCGGCGCGGCCGCCGTCCTGGTCCGCCACCTGCGGTCCCTCCAGCAGGCCATCGCCGGCGCCGACCTGGAAGTCGAGGACTGGCTGGGCACCCGAGACCTGGCCGAAGTGATCCGCGCCGCCTACGACCCGGACTCCCAGCCGGTCCTGGCCGCCCGCCGCGCTGCCGCCGCCCAGGCCGCGGCGCGCGGCAGGACGGCCGCCACGGCACCGGGCACCGGCCCCGACCTGGCCGGGCCGGTCTACGCCGAGGCGCGGCCCGGCTGCTACCTGCACGACGGTGCCGCCTCGGCGTCCTACTGGGCGCACTCCTGGCCCCGCGGCCAGGCGTACGCCACGGCCCTGGGGCCATTGCTCGCCGACGGGAGTCTCCGGCGGTCGTTCGGGATGATCTTCGAGCCGCTCAGCCCGCGCCAGGCCGAGCGCGCCGTGATGCGCGAGCGGACCGCCCGCCATGTCGCGGTCCGGATGCGGCAGCGGACCGGGCAGATCGTGCCCGAGCACGAGCGGGCCGCGATGGAACGGGCCCTGAACCAGGACGCCGAGCGGGCGGCCGGCCACGGCCTGGTCCGTTACACGGCCTACGTCACCGTCACCGCCGTCCCCGGCACGCTTGAGGACGCGTGCGCCGCGCTGGAGACGGACGCGGCGGCCGCCGGCATCGAGTTGCGCCGCATGTGGTTCGCCCAGGACTCGGGGTTCGCGCTCGGCGCGCTCCCGCTGGGCCTGGGCCTGCCGAAGCGGGGCTGGTGACCATGCCCGGACAGCGGCCCGCCCTGGCCGAGCACAGCCTCGTCCCCTACGTCGGGTTCCCCGCGGTAAAAGAGGAAAAGCAGGATCATCCCGAACGGGCTCGTGGCTCCGCCTCGCGCGCCGCGCTTCCGCCCCGGCGGGGGTGGGCCCGCAGGTGGGGCGGCCGCGCCGCGCTACTGCCCGCGGTCCCCGTCTACCGGGGATCGACCGCCCAGGTGCAGGGCCTGTACCCGTGGCTGTACGGCGGTTCCCTGCCGGCCGCGGGCGCTTACGTCGGCATCGACTGCCTGACCGGCGGCGCGGTCGCCTGCCACCCCCTCGCCTGGCTTGCCGAGGGCCTGGTGAGCAATCCGAACATCCTGATCACCGGCGTGCCCGGCGCGGGCAAGAGCGCCACCATCAAGGCCCTCGCCCTGCGGCTGATGGCCTACGGCGTCCGCGCCTTCATCTGCGGTGACCTGAAGAACGAGTACGCGCCCCTCGCCCGCGCTCTCGGCACTGAACCCGTCGAGCTCGGCCCCGGCCTGCCCGGCCGGCTCAACCCGCTCGACGCCGGCCCCCTGGGCGAGAACCTGCCACGTGACCCCGCCCAGCTGGCCGAGCGGCGCGCGGAGATCCACCGCCGCCGCCTCGTCCTGCTGTCCTCCCTCGCCTCGATGCGGCTCGGGCGACCCCTGTCGCCCACCGAGGAGACGGCGGTGTCGCTGGCAATAGATGAAGCTTCCGGCCGTTGCGCGAACGGACCGGAAGGGGAGGGGGCTGGCCGAGCGCGAGGGGGAGCTCGCGACGCCAGCCCCACCATCCCCGACGTGTGGGCGGTCCTCCGCGACCCCACCGCTGAGATGGCCCGCGAGCTGCGGGTCCGCCGCGACTCGGTGCCGCTGCTGCGCGAGATGACCCGCCCGGTCACCGACGCGCTCGGCGGCATGGTCCACGGCGCCCTCGCTGGCCTGTTCGACGGTCCAACCACGGTCCGCCCGGACTTCGCCGCGCCGGTCCAGACCGTGGACCTTTCCCGGGTGGCCGACCGAGGCGACGAGACGATCGCGATGATCCTGGCCTGCGTGTCCTCGTGGGCGCAGGCCGCCGTCGACGAGCCCGGCCCCGCCCGGATGATCATCCGCGACGAGCTGTGGCGGTCGCTGCGCATCCCGGCCCTGGTCCGCAAGATCGACTCCGACCTGCGCCTGTCCCGCGCCCAGGGCACCATCCAGATCCTCGCGACGCACCGGCTGGCCGACTTCGAGACCGTCGGCGTCGCCGGGTCAGCGGATGCGGCGATCTCGGCCGGGCTGATCGCGTCGTGCGACACGCGGATCTGCCTGCGCCAGGACACCGCCCCCCTGGCGGCGACACGGGAGCAGATCGGGCTGACCGATGTCGAGTGCGCGCACATCGCCTCCTGGTCCGGGCGGCAGACCGGCCGCGCGGTCTGGAAAGTCGGCCGCGCCGCCTCGGCGGTCGTCCAGGTCGTCCTCACCCCGGCCGAGCGCGACCTGTTCTACACGAACGAGCGCATGGGGGTCTCGTGATGCGCGGTGACCAGGCGTCTGCACGGATCGGCATCGCGGACACCGCCAGCGACGCGATCCTCATCGGCCTCCTCATTACCGCCGCCGCCGTCGGCCTCGGCACATGGCTGACGGGGCAGCTCGCCGCGTTGCTGTTCCTGGGTCGGTGGCCCTCGCTGAACCTGGCCGACGGGCTGAAAGCGGCGCTCCGCCTGCCGTGGCACCTGTCCGACCCGCGCCAGGCATGGCCAGTCACAGCGCGGGCGGCCCTGCCAGGAGGGGTCGTGCCGTTCGCCGTGGGCGGGCTGTTGTCACTCGCCGCGCTCGGGTCAGGTGCGGCTTTCCTAGTGCGGTGGGGAGCGGGCAGGCAGCGCAGGCGGGGGTTCGCGTCACGGGCCGACCTGAATGCCTCGCTGGCGGAAAGGGTGATCATCACCCGCGGGAAAGTGGTCCGGCCGAGCCTGGCCGGGGCGGAGATCGCCGTGGAGGACGTCGGTATCCGGCTCGGCCGCGCCATGCCGTCCGGCCTGCGGCTGGCCTGCTCCGGCGAGGACTCGGTGCTCGTGCTGTCGGCGCCCCGTCAGGGCAAGACGTCGGACTTCATCATCCCGTGGCTGCACACCTGGCCGGGCGCGGCGCTCGCGACCTCGATCCGGCCTGACGTGCTCCTGGCCACCGCGATGCCCCGCCGGGCACGCGGTCCGGTCGCTGTCATGGCCCCCACCGGGATGATCGACTGGCCCGACGTACTGCGCTGGGACCCGGCGTCGGGCTGCGGGTCGTTCGACAAGGCGCACGCCCGCGCCGACGTCATGGTCACCGTCGGCAAGTCCGCCGGCGCGTCCGACTCGACCGACGGCGGCTACTTCGCCATGAACGCCACCAACCTCCTCGCCGCCTGGCTGCACGCGGCCGCCCTGTCAGGCGGCAGCGCCCGCGACGTGCTCAGGTGGGCGTTCGACGAGCGCGATGACGCCCCGATCCGCATCCTCGCCTCCTGCCCGGACGCCGCCGACGGCACCGCGGCCATGCTCGACTCGCTGTACAGGCTCCCGCCGGACACCACCAGGGCAAGCCTGTGGACGACCGCGCAGACCGCCGTCTCCCCGCTCCTGGCGCCCGCCGCCCGGGCCGTTTTCCTTCCCGCGCCGGGAGAGGCCCCCGACCTGGGTGACTTCCTGCGTGCGAGCGGCACCTGCTACCTGATGGCCTCCGAACGGCGCGCGTCCGTCCTTGCCCCGGTCGTGTCCGCGTTCGCTGACGACCTCATCGAAACCGCCGCCGTGATCGCCGCCGGGATGCCCGGCGGCCGGCTCGACCCGCCGCTCGGCCTGTTCCTCGACGAGGTCGCCAACATTGTCCCGCTGCCACAGCTCCCGGCGCTGATGTCGTTCTCCGGCGGCACCGGGATTTTCGTCGCAGCCGTCTTCCAGTCGATGGCCCAGGCCCGCAACAGGTGGGGGCACGATGCCGCCGCGATGCTGTGGGGCGCGGCCACCGTCAAGGCCATCCTCGGCGGCCTGGCCGGAGATGACCTCCGCGAGATCTCCGAACTAGCAGGCGAGTACCGCGAGACCGTCGTCACCTGGCAACGGGGCCACGGCGGCTCATCGCTGTCGTCCTCACTCCAGGACCGCAAGACACTCACCCCCCAGGAGGTCCGCACCCTGTCCGCGCTTGAACGCGAAGGGCTGATCATCCACGCCACCACACCCGTCGTGAAGACCCGCATGACCCGCCACTACGAAGGCCCGAACCGCGACGTCTTCGCCGCTTCTGTCGCGGAGTCCCGCCGCATCGCGGGACTCGACGCCGCACCGCAACTCGCACCGCCTATCGCCGAACCGGGGACAGGGGACGCCGCGTCAGACATCCCCTGGTCACCTCACGGGCCGATCGCCCCCTGGGACGGCTCCATGCCGCAGCTCGATGGAACGGAGGGTGACCAGTGACCGATCCCGAACTCGTCTACCAGGCCGAGCGGGCCTACCTTGGTGCGATTCTCGCCCGCCGCGGCCGCTCAGGCCCTCGCGCCGCAGTCGTCGCCGGCGATTCCGGCTTGTCGGCCGTCATGCGCACCGAGGACTTCACCGACCCGGTCCACCAGGCGATCTTCGCTGCGCTCACCGGCCAGTCAGGCAGCACTCGCCCGGACGGCCCGGCCGGGTGGCCCGGGCGCCTGCGTGACCTGCTGGAGCGCATCTTCAACGGCCGGGCCCGCGATGCCGCCGCCTACATGGCCGAGCTGCCAGGCCTGTGCCCGGACCCGGCCAACCTTCCCGCCTACGCCGCCATGGTGGCCGAGGCCAGCCAGCACCGCGCAGACCAGGCCCGCGCTCAGCTGGCTGAGCAGGCCGCCCGCGAAGACCCCACGCTCGCCAGCGCCGGAACCTGGCTCGATAGCACGGGGACAGCCATCCGAGCGCCCCGCCGGGGGAGACCAGGCACGGTACCTTCCCCTGCGGGATCGACGCCGTCAGCGCGGGAACCGGTCTCGGAACAAATGCCCTGGCTAGACCAGGTGGCCGCTGACCTGGCACCAGAAGCCGCCAGCCTGGCCCGGGCGCTTCGGGCCGACGCGCGCCGCGCGACCCGCCCGGGTCCGGATCGGGATCACGAGCCTGGGTGGTCAGCGCGCGACCGCACCCCTGCCGATCCCTTGACGCGCGCCGGCGACCAGTCCGTGCCCGTCAAGCCGGAGGACATGGAGGACCGCGTCCTGGCCAGCCTGATGAAGCACCCCGCCGACGGGCGGGCAGTCATCGAGTGGCTGCCCGCCGAGGCGTTCAGCACCGCCCCGCGCCGAGACCTCTACGACCTGATCTGCCAGCGCCTGGCCATCGGCAGGCCGGTCGACCCCCTCATCATCGCGTGGGACGCCAGCCGCCTCCCGGAGGCCCGCTCCTCCGAGGAATACGGCGGAGCAGCCTTCCTCACCCAGGTCGCCCTCCGGGTGGGCGGACTTGAGCCCGCTCCCGGCACCGCCGAGGTCCTGGGCAGGGCTCTGTGGGCCGAGCGCATCCTCACCAGCGCACTGGGTAAAGGCTGGCCCGCCGAGCCGGAACGTATCCGCCTGCTCGCCACCCTCGCAGCCGGGGACCCCGGTGTGAGGCGTGAGCCAGCCCCCGCTACCACGGTGCAGGCGGCCACGGCCGACCCTGGTGATCCTGCCCTGCAGCCTGCAGCCGGTCCCGCAGTCGAAACGGTGCCCGCGCCGGTGACGGACGGCCCCGCCGCTATAACCGCAGCCGCGCCGGCTCCCGCCGTCATTCCCTCCAGTGCAACGGCCCCAGACGCCCTGCGGCCGGCTCCCGCGCAATCGCCGGCGCCCGTGCCTCCTGGGCCGGTTCAGCCGGCCGGGCCCCAGCCGGTGCAGGTTCAGCAGCCGCCTGCGCCGGCTCCGAGCGGCCCCGCCCAGCGGATGTAAGCGGGGAGGGACGACTCATGGCACGCGACTGGGAACAGGTCACCGGCCAGTCAGCCCCCGGCGCACGGCGCGAGCGGCCGCCCCGCATGCGCAGGCTGATCCGCCGCGGCCCCCGCATCCAGGCGACGCGGAACCGCGCGCCCCGCGCCGCCGACGGCGCTCCCGCCCAGGCGACAGCGCCGGCCGCTCCCGCCCTCTCCGAGTGGCACGACCTGACCCCCGGCGAGCAGACCGCCGCGTGGGCGTCGCTTCGGGCGTGGGTCACCTGGCTGTACGACCGCTACGAGCTGGCGGTCGAGGACCGGCTGCCCCGCTGCTGGGCCAGCCACCCCGGCCTGGTCGAGGAACTCGCCGCGCTGAAGGCCTGGCGCGAGGAAATCTACGCCTCCGGCCAGCCATCCGGCCAGGCCGCCCGCTACTGGCACAGCGAGATGCGCCAGGTCCTGCACGCCGCCGCCACCCAGTACGCCCTCGGCTGCCGCACCGGCCACCGGGGCGCGACCGCCCTCGCCGCGGACCAACCCGGCCCTGCTGAACTCCTGGGCTGCCGCCGACCCCATGGCCAGGATCCCCGGCATCGACATCGCCGCCGGCACCGCCCGCCGCGCAGGCCGCCTCGCCACAGTCACCGCGATCGGCACCGCGCTCGACAACGGCGACGCGATCAGCCTGCCCGGCAGGCGCGACACCATCCTCTACCAGGGTGCCTGGTGGGTCCCCGCATCCGCCGGCTGGACTGAGATCCCGCGCCCGGAACGTCCCGGCCTCCCCACCGGCCCGCCCAGTCCCTGGCCCCGACCGCCAGCCGGAACCGCAGAAGAAGGGAAGCCTGACCCGTGGAAAGCCTGACCGGCCGCGCCGAGCGCGCGGTTCTCGGCGCGATGATCAGCGATCCTGGCCTGGTCGGACGGCTTGAGTACCTGCAAGCGGGAGACTTCGCCGACTGGCGTCACCGGGCCGTCTTCACGGCGATCCTCCTCGCTACCGGGGAGCCGGGCATGACCGTCGACCGGTGGCACTCCGCGATCACCGCCCACGCCAGCCCGCAGGTGACCGCTCAGCTCATCAGCGACCTGCCCGGCGCGTGCCCGGTTGTCGCCCACGGTGCCGCCTACGGCGCACTGGTCGTCGAGGGAAGCGTGCACAGGCAGGTAGCAGGACGCGGCCGCGTGCTGGCCAGCCGCGGGGAAGAACTCGCCGAATC
>CAVTIR010000004.1:0-1998465 GCA_963734665.1 uncultured Actinomycetota bacterium
GATCCACAGATCGGATCGCCTGCGCCCCCCGCGCTGTGGCTGGGTTAGAGCCCTGTGGCTGCCGTTGGAAGGCGATCCACAGATCGGATCGCCTGCGCCCCCCACGCTGTGGTTGGGGTTAAGGCCTTGTGGTTGCAGGCGTTGCCTAACCTGCAACGCCTCGCGCTGTGGTTGCGGTTAGTGCCTTTTGGAGCCTCAGCCGATTCTCAGGTTCGGTCGTAACGATTTGGGCGCCGGGCGGGGTCACCCTTTGGGAGTATCGGGTAAATCATCACCGGGGGTGACGCGGCGGGATTGGCCGCCGGCCAGAATTGGGAACGTCTCAACTGAGAGGACTGATTTCCCATGATTGAGGTGCGGGGCCTCACGAAGCGGTACGGCGCGAAAATCGCCGTCGATAACCTGACGTTCGGCATTGAGCCGGGCAAGGTCACCGGCTTCCTAGGGCCAAACGGGGCAGGCAAGACCACCACGATGCGCTGCATCCTGGGGCTTGACTACCCGAACGAGGGCACGGTTACCGTGGACGGCAAGGCCTACCCTGACCTTGCGTACCCGATGCGCGAGGTTGGCGCGTTGCTCGAGGCGAAGGCGGTGCACGGCGGCCGGTCCGCTTACAATCACCTGCTTTGCCTGGCGCAGACCAACAGCCTGCCCAAGCGGCGGGTCGGTGAGGTGCTTGAGCTTGTCGGCCTTACCGAGGTGGCAAACAAGCGCTCTAAGGGGTTCTCCCTCGGTATGAGCCAGCGCCTCGGCATCGCCGCCACCCTGCTGGGTGACCCAAGGGTGCTGATGTTCGACGAGCCGGTCAACGGCCTTGACCCCGAGGGCATCTTGTGGATCAGGAACCTGATGAAGGCCCTGGCCGCTGAGGGGCGCACGGTTTTTGTCTCCAGCCACCTGATGTCGGAGATGGAGAGTACCGCCGACCACCTGATCGTGATCGGCCGGGGCAAGTTGATCGCCGACTGCACGATGAGCGAGTTCGTCGCCCGTGCTTCCGGTGCGGCCGTGCGGGTGCGCACCCCGTCGGCTGACCAGCTCGTCGGGGCGGTCACCGCCAAGGGAGCGACCGCCGGCGTCGACGACGACGGATCGATCGAGGTGCGCGGCATGACCACCGAGGAGATCGGCGACCTGGCCTTCAGCGAGGGCATCAGGCTGCACGAGCTGACCACGGTACGGGCCTCGCTGGAAGAGGCGTTCATGGAGCTGACGGCGAGCAGCGTGGAGTACCACGCGGACGTGCCCGCCGGGCAGCGGCCGAGCGCGACGATCGGAAGCGGGGTCTGACGATGGCTACGATGACAACCTCGGACGTGCGGCTGTCCGCGCTCCCGCCGGCCGCCGGGCAGGCTGGGCTGCGCGGCGTGATTGCCTCGGAGTTCACCAAACTCCGCTCGGTCCGCTCTACCTACTGGACGATCGCGTCGCTGATCATCGTCAGCGTCGGCATCGCGGCCATCGCCGGTGCCGGCATCGCGTCCAGCATCCACAACCAGCCGTGGAACAAGGCCGGGACGGACGCGACGCAGGATTCGCTGATCGCCTTCTTCGAACTCGGCCAGCTGATCATCGCGGTGATCGGCGCCATGAGCATCACGTCCGAGTACTCCACCGGGATGGTCCGCACCTCGCTGACGGCGATGCCGCGGCGTGGCACGGTTTACCTCGGGAAGCTGATCGTGCTCACCTCGGTGACGCTGGTCGTCTCCCTGGTGACCTCGTTCATCTCGTTCTTCGTTGGCCAGGCGATGCTGTCCGGCACCGGCGTAGCCGCGTCGCTGTTCCACACGACCACGATCCCGGCCAACGCCAACGTGAGTCCGCCCGCGGGCGGCCCAGGCAGCGGCTTGCCGCCCAACTACACGTTCGTGGGCACCGACGTGATCACTTCGGGCCACGTGCTCACCGCGGTCGTCGGCACCGCGCTGTTCGTCACCGTGGTCGCGCTGATCGCCTTCGGCCTCGGCGCGATCATCCGGCACACCGCCGGGGCGATCACCTCCACGATTGGCCTGATGTTCGTCCTCTCGATCATCATCCAGATCCTGCCGGACAACTGGCGTTGGGACATCATGCGGTTCTTCCCGGACGCGGCCGGCCGGGTGATCTCGGTGACTATCAGCGGCGGCGGCAACCAGCACCTGTGGTCGGCGTGGCCGCAGTTCCTGGTGACGGTGATCTGGGCGGTCGTCCTCGTCGGGATCGGCGGCTACCTGTTCCGCAAGCGCGACGCGTAAGGTCGATAACCCTCAAGCCAAGGACCTGAAGTCAAGCCAAGGACCTGAAGTCAAAACCCGCAACTGAGTGGCTGGGACCGTGGGAGATTCCCGCTGGCACTTCCATCGGAAGGCCGACGGAGAATCGCCCGCGACCCCGCCTCCTTGGCGTCGGGAGAAGGCCGTCAGTGAACGCTGACGGCCTTCGGCCTTTCATCGGGGGCTGACGCGGAGCCCTCAAACGCCTATCACTGCAATCGGGCTGGTTGGAGCGGGCGTCGAAAGCGCTAGAAGTGTACGTATTCTGGCTCGTAGCCGTCCGACCCGTAGTAACCACCGTCGGAGCGATCCCACTCGGGCAACATGGTCCAGTCGCCGCTGCTCGGCGGCGTGACCGAGATCGTGAACACGCAGTCGGAGGTGGTGCACACCGGAGACGTGTAGCCGCCGATGTCCGCCTGCGCTTGGTTCTTGAGCACGAGCTTCAGCTGCTCACCCCAGCTCGCGACCGTAGGGGAAAGCGTGCCTTCAAGCTCAAGCTTCCCGTCGTAGACGCGGATGCAGCCCTTCAGCGTCTGTCCGGTGTCCTGGTTCGTTGACCCGATTGTTGCGGCCTTGGGCAACCCGCACTGCCAGGGCGTGTTGGCCGGTGCCGACGTCGCGGTGGACGGCTCGGCGGCCGCCTTCGTGGCGCCAGCGGTAGCCGCCTGCTGGGCAGATGGCTGCGGGCTGGGCGACGAAGGCGCGCCACCGTTCACCGCGCGGCTCGATGCGGGAGCGGTACCCGCTGGAGCAACGTGACCCGGTGCGGCGGCGCTGCCGGTCTTGGCTGCCGGGAGCGCCGTGACCGATAGCCTCGCTGCGGGCGTCGCAATCGGGGCGTTTGTCCCCGGCGAGCGGGTCACGGCGAAAGCCACCGCGCCTGCGACGACGAGGACCGCGAGCACGCCCCCGGCCCAGATACCCCGGCGGAAACCGCCGGACGGGCGGGGTGGGCGCGGCTTTCCCTGGTCGCCGGGAACCCCGGTATCCGGTACGGGAGCCGGAGCCGACCATGCTGTGGTCGCTGGCTCGCTGCCCGCCGGGCGTGCCTCCCCAGCTGTGGCTTCCCGCGGCGCGGAGGCCGCGAGCCCCATCCTCGACGCCTGGTCCGTAAAGCCTGCGAGCTCCGCGGGAATGTCTGACGTCATGCCCGCGGGAACCGGTGCGGGGACCATCGCCTCATCTCGTGCCGGCACCTCGACGGCGCGCCAGCCGCTGGTCGCGGTGGCCACCCGCGGCGAGTCCTCACGTGGCGAGCCGCGCAGCGCGAATTCGACTTCCGCCGCGGACGGGCGGCGGGCGGGGTCCTTGTTCAGACAGGCGACGATCAGCCGCCAGGCGGCGTCGGGGATGCCATCCGGGCGGGGCGCCTCGCCCTGCAGGTGCGCGTAGATGACCGCGGCGGTCTGCCCGGTGAACGGCGGTTGTCCGGCGAGCAGTTCATACAGTGTGATGCCTGCGGCGTAGACGTCGCACGCGGGCGTCGGCTCACTGCCCTGGATCACCTCGGGCGCCAGGTAGCCGACAGTGCCGAGGAAGAATCCCTGGGTCGTGACGGTCGGCTCACCACTGACCCGCGCGATGCCGAAGTCGGTCAGCCGCACCTCGCCCTCGTGGCCGTTATCGCCATCGAGCAGCACGTTCGCCGGCTTCAGGTCACGGTGCACGATTCCCGCGGCGTGGGCGGCGGTGAGCGCCGCGCAGATCTGCGCGGTCAGCTTCGTGGCCTCATCAGGCGGGAGCGTGCCTCCGCGCCGCCGCCGGTACGCGCCTAGGTCGCCGCCGGCGATGAGGTCCATCACGAGGGCGAGCCGGTCCCGTTCGACGATCATGTCGTGCAGCACGACCACGTTCGGGTGCCTGAAGCGCAGCAGTGCCGTCCGTTCCCGAACGAACCTGGCCACCGTCGCCGGGTCCTGAACGTACTCGGCCCGCAGCAGCTTGAACGCATACGTCGTCCCTGTCGAGGTATCCCGGCCGCGCCAGACTACGCCAAGGCCACCCTCGCCGATCCGCTCTTCCAGCACGTAGGAGCTGCCCAGCTTTTCGGGGGTCATAGGGCGTGATCGTATGCGAAGACAGTAACTAAAATAGGTCAGTTGCCCCAATTGATACCAAAATGCATCAGGTGCCCACAATTGGTAACATGCGTGATAGTCGCCCACGTGCCCGCGCCGTCAGAGGGTGGCGATCGTGTCCGAGGTCAGCTCCGACTCCCGCGATCAGCGAGTTCCTCGCCCGGTCGTACGGTGCCGCCGTGCGGGTGGGCGCACCGTCGACCGACCAGCTCGTGCGGGCAGTCAGCGCAAAGGGCGCGACCGCCGACCGCTCCAGCCAGGCAACCCCCTCAAGTCACGACCTGTTCACCGAAAATCGGACATAACATACATTTGCCCTACAAATTCCCCTGGGTGTCTTCGGCGTCCTAGGGAAACATCAGGAAGGTTGCTGGTGCCTGTTGAAGCCACAGCGTCTCTTTGGTGGCTCGCGTACACACAGGTACACGAGGCTGCTCGCCCCTGCTGGCATCGCCGCCCTGCTCTGCGCGCTGGCAGCGTGCGGCGCCGCGATTCAACAGGGGTCGTCTGGAGCAGCGTCGACTGCGCCAGCCTCCTCGCCGTCGGCGTCCGCATCCTCAGCGGGGACCACACCCGCCGACCCCGCGCCTACCTCATCGGGGACTGGCACGCCGCCGACTGCCACCCCTACGGGGTTCTTGGAGGGCACGGACAGCTGGCCAGTCGCGATGGGCGGCGCGCCGTACGCCGAGCCGGTCCTGGGCGGCTCTTACGGCGGCTACATCGGGATGGCCGGCAGTTGGGCGGTCTCGCTTAGCTGCAACGGCGGTTTCACCGCGTGGTCGTCTGCCAACAGCGCGGCCGCGAACGCCGAGCAAGCCGATTACCACGCCGGAATCGGGACTGGCGTGTACTGGTTCATGGGTGGCCCCGGGGTAGATCCGAACTACAACGGCACCGCGGCCGAGGCGTACGCCTGGGGGCAGCAGCAGGCGGAGTGGACCCTTTCCGATATGTCGCACCTGGCGGTGACGTACCCAGTGGTCTTCATGGACGTCGAGCTGCCTGGTGTCGCGCCAGCTACTGATAACGGCTGGAACTCGGTGTACACCTCGCCGTGCAGTGGTCAGGTAAAGTCCAGCGGCATCTCGCCTGCCGTGAACCAGGCCGTCCTCGAGGGGTACGCGGCGTACCTGACCAGCCATTCCTCGTACAAGGTGGGGGTGTACTCATCGCCGGCGGTCTGGACCGACATTTTCGGCACCGGGAGCTCCTCGATTGTTACTAACTACTACGAGTGGACCTACAGCGCCTTCACCAGCAGCCTCTCGCCTGCCCCCGATGGATGGTGCATCACTGGCACGTCAACCTGTGCGCAGTTCTTCGGCGGGATAACCCAGTCCAGCCCGTACGCGCTCATGTGGCAGTGGTCAGGCGGCGGTGGCTCATCCAATGGGTACGGCGACTTTGACCAAATCGACGTCAGCAGGACGCCCTAACGACCTTCGGTCGTGAGGGCGGGAATTCCGTCGAGCACCGACCGGCCACTTTGCGCCACGCCGCCAAGTAACCCAGCCGGTCAGAGCGCCGCGATCGTATCCGGGGTCAGCTCGGTGAGCGAGTCCAGGACGACGCGGGCCTGCTGCAGCGCGTCGGCCGCAGGCGGGTACTCCGGGCGGGGGACCGCGATCACCGCGCACCCGGCGGCGCCCGCCGCGCGCAGGCCGTTGGAGGAGTCCTCGACGGCGGCGCATGACGTCGGCGGCACCCGGAGGCGCGCGGTCGCTTCTAGGTAGACGTCGGGAGCGGGCTTGCCACGGGGGACCTCTTCGCTAGATACGTCTGCGGCGAACGCCGAGCGCAGCCCTGAGAGATCGAGGACCGCCCCAATCAGTGACTTGGGGGCGGAACTCGCGACCGCGAGCGGCCAGCGGGCCGACAGGGCGCGGACCGCGTCGACCGCGCCGGGGAGCAGCGGAAGATGGGCCTGGTACTCCGCCGCCATGGCCGTGATGACGCCCTCCGCCACCTGCTGCGGTGACAGCCGCAGCCCGAAGTCCTCGCTTATGTAAGCCGACCACTCGGCGGTAGACATGCCCATCATCCGGTCCTGGGCGTCGTCCGCCCACTGGCCGCCATGCTCGGCTACGAACTTCCTGCGCACCCGTTCCCAGACCGGCTCGGAGTCGATGAGTACCCCGTCCATGTCGAACACGACCGCCTCGATCACACACACCCCCAAGACCACGCGTTAGCTGCCTCTCCGGAAATTATCCCGGACCTGGTAAAGAAATGGTTGGCCGGCCACGGGGACCGCGAACTCGTTCGGGATAATTGATGGGGACCTTAGCGGAGGACTAGGGCGAGCTGGCGGGACTGGGCGACCAGGTGGCCGGTGGAGTCCCAGAGTTCGGCGTCTTCCTCGAAGTAGCCGTCTGCCAGGTACCGGGTCAGCGTGCGGAAGGCGAGCCAGCCAGGAGCGGGGCGGGCCCGCAGGTGCACGGTGAGCTCCACCGTGGTCATCCTCCGCACGCCGGCTTCCAGGACAGCGGGGGCGACCGCGTCCACGAACAGCGGCAGCGACAAGATGTCCGGCTCGCGGCCGTCGGCGAACCGCATCCAGCCCTCGTAGACGGGATTGCCCGACGGCGGCGTGCGCGTCACCCAGGAGGGCTGCTCGGCGCACCGGTACTCGATGCGCTCGACCAGCGTGATCGGCGGGACTATCACGCGAGAGAGGACCTGGCACTCCTCGGGCGGCGGCTGGGCAGGCGGCTCCCCGCCGGTGTAGGACGGCCCACCGCGCGCGGCGGCCGCGTCCAGGTCGGTGTACGCGGCGGTGGCGCGCAGTACCTCCTTGCCGTCCCTGCACAGGCTCGCCTGACCGAAGCCGATGGTAAGGCCCGCCCGGATCACCTCGGTGCGGATCTCCGCCGGGCCGGGCGAACCGGGCCGCAGGTAGAACCCGGACACCACGACAGGATCGGGGAAGGGCAGCACCTCGCCGATGGCACGGGTCGCCAGGGCGAGCAGGAACCCGCCGTTCGCGCCGGCCTGCCCGTCCCAGCGGCCGTCGAGGACCGCATCGAAGACAGGGCCGTTCCCCGATAGGGCCGTCGACTTATCGAACCCGCCTGTGCTTATCACACGGGGCCGGCCATCAGGGCAGCGTGAGGATCTCGTAGCCGTCCTCGGTCACCAGGAGCGTGTGCTCGAACTGCGCGGTGCGCTTGTGGTCCTTCGTCACCGCGGTCCAGCCGTCGGCCCAGATGTCATAGCTGACCACGCCGAGCGTGAGCATGGGCTCGATCGTGAACGTCATGCCGACTTCCATCGTCACGGTGTTGGACGGGTCGTCGTAGTGCGGCACGACGAGCCCGGAGTGGAAGGTCGTCCCGATCCCGTGCCCGGTGAAGTCGCGCACCACCCCGTAGCCGAAGCGCCTGGCGTAGGACTCGATCACCCGGCCGATCGCGTTCAGCGGCCGGCCCGGAGCGACGGCGCGGATGCCCCGCATCATCGCCTCCTTCGTCCGCTCGACGAGCAGCCGCGACTCCTCGTCCACCTCCCCGGCGAGGAAGGTGGCGTTGGTGTCGCCGTGCACGCCCCCGATGAACCCTGTGATGTCGATGTTGACGATGTCACCGTCACGGATCACCGTGTCGTCGGGGATGCCATGGCAGATGACCTCGTTCAGCGAGGTGCACAGCGACTTCGGGTAGCCCCGGTAGCCAAGCGTGGACGGGTAGGCCCCGTGGGCGATGAGGAACTCGTGCCCGACCGCGTCCAGGTAGTCCGTGGTGACACCGGGACGGACGTGCCGGCCGACCTCCTCCAGTGCCTGCGCCGCAAGCTGGCAGGCGACCCTCATCCGAGCGATCGTGTCGGCGTCCTTCACGTCCGGCTCGCCGAGCGTGGGCTGTTTCTTGCCCACGTACTCGGGGCGCGGGATATTCGCGGGAACTTGCCGGGCGGGAGATAGCCGACCCGGGTAGAGCAGAGTGGCCATGTTTTGCGAGTCTAGTAGGCATGGCGAACTCCGACGAGCAAGACCAGTGGTGGTTCTGTACACGGCACATGCGGGCCGAGCCCGCTGACACCCCCTGCCCCGGCAAGGACCTCCTCGGCCCCTACAAGACGCGCGAGGAGGCGGCCCACGCCCTGGACAAGGTAAAGGAGCGCAACGCGGCCTGGGACAAACAGGACTAAACGGCGGCCCGCGGAGCTGAGCACGAGCCAAAGGCGCGCGCCGCCGTTCCCGGACTGAAGAGGGAGGAAACGGCGGGTACAGCGCGCCGGAGGCGAGCGCAGGAAACATGCGGCATCCATGCGGGCGCGAATTGGCCGGCCGGGCTACGCTAGGCATCGTGAGCAACCATTTGCCGCCGGCAGCGGAAGCCCGGCTGGCCGAAATCAGGAGCAGCGGCACCTGGGGATCGGCGCTCACGGCCGATGAGTTCGCCGGGGTCCGCTCGACCGGCTTCCAGCCCGTCGGCCAGGTGCTTGGCGCCGCGGTCTACAACATCGGCTACACCGGCGGCTACGGCTGCCCTGGCGCGTGGGGCGGCTACAACTACGGCTGGGCCCCCGCCGCGCAAACCCAGGTATCGAGCAGGGGCGGGTACGGCTCGTTCGGGCCCATGGTCAAGACGCTGTACGAGGCGCGGCGCACGGCCATCAGCCGCATGGTCGCCGAGTGCGCGGAACTCGGCGGGCACGGCGTGGTCGGGGTCAGGCTCACCATCGGCCAGTTTCCCGCGGGCGGCCTTGAGTTCAAGGCCATCGGCACAGCGATCCGCGCACCGGGCGCGTCGCCGCTGCGCCGTCCGTTCACCTCCGACCTGTCTGGTCAGGACTTCGCCAAGCTGGTGCACAGCGGCTGGATGCCGGCCGGGCTCGTCCTCGGCATCACCATCGCGGCCAGGCACGACGACTGGCAGACCGTCGGGCAGACCCGCTGGTCCGCGGGCAACGCCGAGGTCACCGGCTGGACCGAACTGGTCAACGACGCCCGGCACGACGCGCGGCAGCAACTCCACGCGGACGTCAAGCGCATCGGTGCCGAGGGCGTGGTCATCGCGGACATGGACCTGCGGGTCCGGGAGCGCGAGTGCCCGGCCCAGGAGGGCCGCCGCGATCACATCATCGAGGCGGTCAACATCGGCACCGCGATCGTCAGGTTCAAAAGCAGTCATTCCGAACGGGATCGGCAATCTCCGCTCGCCATCATGTCCCTCGACCCGCAGCGGCGCCAGGCAGCGCGCGTTGACATCGGCCAAAACCGGCGATAGAGCACAGAAGATAAGAGGACGTCGATGACCAACCAGCAGATCGACCTCGGCGCGGCGGGCGTTCCGCAGGACGCGATCAAGCGACTCCAGGAACTGCAGCCGGGCAAGGCCGGGTCGATCTTCACCTCTGACCTGTCGGTGAACGAGTTCCTGCTGGTCCGCGAGGTGGGGTTCCGGCCGCTAGGGCTGGTGCTCGGCTCGTCGATCTACCATGTCGGGCTCCAGGTCGGCCGCTGGAACAAGAACCAGGAGCTGAACGTGCTCTCCCAGGCGATGTACCACGCCCGGGAGCTGGCCATGTCCCGGATGGAGGCGGAGGCTGACGCGCTCGGTGCCGACGGCATCGTCGGCGTGCGCCTGGAAGTGGAGATGAAGGAGTTCGGCGCGGACATCGCCGAGTTCATTGCCGTCGGCACCGCCGTGAAGGCCGAGCCCGGCGCGGGCGGCGGCGGGGTATCCAACTGGCGGAACAACAAGAGCCAGCCGTTCACCTCCGACCTGTCCGGCCAGGACTTCTGGACGCTCATCAGGGCCGGCTACGCCCCGCTCGGCATGGTCATGGGCTCGTGCGTCTACCACATCGCACACCAGCGCTTCGGGTCCATGATCGGCAACATCGGCCGCAACGTCGAGATCGAGCAGTTCACCCAGGCCCTCTACGACGCCCGCGAACTGGCCATGACCCGCATGCAGACCGAGGCCGAGGAACTCCACGCCGAGGGCATCGTCGGCGTGCAACTCCGCCAGCACTCCCACACGTGGGGCTCGCACACAACGGAGTTCTTCGCGATTGGCACGGCTGTCCGCCCGCTCCGCGACGACCACGTCATCGAACGCCCGACGATGGTTTTGTCGCTGGACGCCTAACTTCGACAGACACCCCAGCGAATATGGCCCTCCGTTCGGCTGTCGCTTGCGTATCGCCGAAGAATGACACTCAAGGTGCTGACGCCAAACCGTTCAGCGAGTCATCACACTTCAAGGGGCTGCCGCTAGGCGTTGGGGCCGGCGACTGTGTCCAGGAGTTTCGCTAGGCGCTGGCGCAGGCCTCGACGGGGAGCACTTGTGCCCTCGCCGGCTGCCGCGGAGACCAGGTGCTGGCCCGCGTCGAATGACAGCGTCTCCGGAATAGCCAGGGCTTCGTGGGCTAGGGCGTCTAGCTCAGGGTCGTCGCTGTCCAGGGCGAGGATGGTGGCGCCTGTCTTGCGCGCGTCGTTGACTCGCTCCAAGAGCGGGACGGGGGCGGTTGCCTCGGCCACGACGAACAGCGTCTCGCCCCGGCGGGCCGCCTCAAGGCGGGCAAGCCCGACAGCGAGATGCGGCGGTGCTCCAGGCGGGGGAGCCCAGCGAACGAGCGTCGGCGCGAGTTCAGCGACGCCAGACAGCCGCGACTCGTCGTCTAGGTGCGCGGTCACGTGCCACGGCTCAAACTCAGGGGTCCCGACGATAAGCAGCCCGCCAGGGGACTTGGGCGTCGTCCGAAGCGCTCGACCGAGCAGGCGAGCCTGCTCCAGCCACCGGGAACCGGTCATGAGCGCACGGAGCGTAGCGACCTGGTCTGCGTCCACGTATCCAGCATGAAGGCAACGCCTCGGATATGCACCCCCAAGCGGGATACCCGCACCTACGCGCGAACGTCCTATGCCTGACCAGTCATCCAGCGATAAGGCCCTGCTGGAACGGGACGCGGTTGCCGGACGGGGCCCCGGGGGACGGCTATCAGGATGGCGGCGACTGGTCGGCGTCGTCGCGGATGACGGGCATGAGCATCGAAGCGCCGCGGAAGAGCGGAGTTTCGCGTACCTGCTGCTCGATCGCCGCTGCCGACATCGTGTAGCCGAGGAAGAGCAGCAGCGACGCGGCCTGGACGATGATCACCAGCCAGATCGAGGAGCTGGCGAAGAAGTCGTTGAGCGCGTGCAGGATCGCCGGGACCGCGACGCCGAGGATGATGAGCTGGACGCGGCGGCGCCGGTAGTTCAGCGCCATCCCGATGAAGAAGCCCGCGATCCCGGCCCAGACGGCGTGCTGGAACCCGTCCACGAAGATGCGCTCGGCGAAGGCCAGGACGTCGGTGATCGCCGCGCTTCGCGAGCCGGCCTGGTTGATGGCGATGATGTCGTTGGTGGTGTAGAACGCCTGCTCGGCCACGCCGAAGGTGAGCCCGGCGATGGTGCCGAGGAACATCGACATCCGCACGCTCAGCTTCACCGACCGGTACCTGAACAGAAGGAGGCCTGCGAGCAGGACGGGCAGCGCCTTCGAGATCTCCTCGTTGAACCCGATCACGAGGGCGGGGAAGAACGAGATCGAGCCGCTGAGGTGCAGGCTGTCGTTGACGTTGATCGTCACGACGTTGATCCAGATCAGGGTCCAGACGACGATGCCCGCCGCGAGCACGGCCTCCTGTTTCCCGATGTGGCCGGGACGGATCAGCATCCAGAAGCCCATGCCCCACAGCGGGGCGACGTAGAGGCTGTACGCCCACCCTGGACTCGACAGGTCACTGGAGTTGCTGAGCAGCGCGAGGAAGATCAGCGGGAGCAGCGCGTAGACGATGACAAGCAGCCGCAGTCCTTGGCGCCAGCCCGAGTCGTGCAGCCAGCTCTGGATCGGGAACAAGATCCGCAGCGCCGTGGCCAAATCGCCCGGTTCCGCGGTCGGCGGTGGCGGCGGGGCCTCCCGGTCCGCCCAGGCCGGCTGGAAAGCGGCTGGCGGCGGGGGAGTCCCAGGAGGCGGGGGAGGCGGCGGAGCGGGCATCGGCGTCAGGCTAGTCAGCGGGGCCTTTGCCTCTGTCAGTGGCTCGAGGTGCAATACCGGCCCGTCCGCCGAGCCAAGGGTCAGGTCGAGCGGCCGGTCCACGGTGATCCGCGTCACCTCCTGCCCGTTCAGGTAGGTCGATGACGTGCCGGCGTTCTCGAACTCCCACCCGCCGGGCCCCCAGCGCAGCACGGCGTGCTGCCGGGAAACGAAAGGAACGTCCGTAACGAGGTCGTTGTCCGGTGAACGCCCGATCCGCGCGGATCCTCCAGGGCGGACGGTGAAGTCGTTCCCCTCGAGGGACAGCCGGACCTCGTCACCGGGCGCGTCTTCGCGATGCGCAAGCCAGAAGTCCCACCCCGCCGGTGCCTCCGGCCAGGACGGATCTGGCTGCCAGCCTGGTGGCGGCCGCCAGCCGTCCGGGGGCGCAGGCCACCCCGGGGGCGCGTTGAACCTGAAGGCCGAGCCGGTACTGTCGAATTGGCTCGGACCGGGAACGGCTCCGAGAGTGTCCATGCCTGCCCCCTGATCCTGATCTAACCGCACTTCGCAGGACAACGTTACGGCGCTAGCCGCGTCGGCGTCGCTATGCATCCGGTGAGAGGATCGGAGGTGACGCGATTAACGATGGAGGCGTAATGAAGTTCGCCTGGCTGTGCAGCCACGAGTCCTATCAGCCCGAAGACCTGGTCCAGCAGGCCGTGGCCGCAGAGGAGGCTGGGTTCGACGTCGTGCTCGGCAGCGACCACTTCCACCCCTGGGTCGACGACACGTCTGCGGCCGGCTTTGTCTGGTCCTGGCTTGGCGCGGTCGCCGTCCAGACGAACAACGTGCTGCTCGGCACCTCGGTCACCTGCCCGCTGTTCCACTACCACCCGGCGCTCGTCGCGCAGATGGCCGCGACCACCGACCGCCTGTCCGACGGCCGTCTCATGCTCGGTGTCGGCACCGGCGAGGCACTCAACGAGCGCCCCCTCGGCTTCTCGTTCCCCGGCTACGCCGAGCGCCAGGCCCGCATGCAGGAGAGCCTGGAGATCATGCACCGCATGTTCGCGGGGGAGAAGCTGACGTTCCACGGCGAGCACTATACGACGGAGACCGCCAAGCTGTACTCCCCGCCCAAGGGGAGCGTGCCGATCCTGATGGCCGCGGGCGGCCCCAAGTCAGCGCAGTTCGCCGGCACCTACGCCGACGGCCTGATCACCAGCGTGAAGGACCCCGTCGAAACAGAAGCCAAGGTCATCGCCCCCTACCGCAAGGCCGCGACAGAAGCGGGCAAGGAGCACCTCGTCCTCGCCACCCGCTGGACGGTCGTGGCCGCCGACCAGGACGAGGCCTGGCAGGCGCTGAGCTCCATGCGCGGCCTGCGTGCCCCCGGCCGCCTCGAGGCAACCGACCCGATGGAGCTGAGGATCAAGGCCGACGAGATGGACCGGGGCGAGGTCCTGGCGAGCTACACGGTCGTCCCGGACACGGAAGGCCTGATCAACGCCTATAGTCCCCTGGTCACCGAGGTCGGCGCCGACATCGTCTCGATCCAGGTCATGTGCGCCGACCCGATGGGCGCGATCAAGCGCATCGGCAAGGAAGTCCTCCCGGAACTCCGCAGGCTCGCCGGCTGAGAATAAAGTTTCAATCTTCAAGTTTCAATCTTCAAGTCAAAACCTTAAGTCAAAACCTATTCAGGTGCGGCGCGGGCCACCGAGGAGATTATCCGCGAGCTCCTTCGGAAGCTCGCGGGCTAATCCCATCGGCGTCCCTCGCTCCTCGAAGGCATGGTTTAACGATCAAAGTTAAGATCAAAGTCGAAGTCAAGAGCGGAAATTAAAATCCGCGTGCCCGAACGAGTCCGTGTTTCACGCGCCAGTGAAACACGAACTCGTTCGGGCTGCTTATGCTCTTGCTCTTGCTCTTGCTCTTGCTCTTGCTCTTGCTCTTGCTCTTGCTCTTGGTCTTGGTCTTGGTCTTGGTCTTGGTCTTGGTCTTGGTCTTGGTCTTGGTCTTGGTCTTGGTCTTGGTCTTGGTCGCGGTCTTGGTCTTGACTTTGACTTTGACTTCGGTCACGAAGTGGTCAAGTGGCGCGGGGTGCTAGGGGATCAGCCCGCGACCTTCCGGAGGAGGTCGCGAGTGATCCCCTAGCACCCCAAGCCTTTAGCCCCTTTAGGTTTTGCCTTAGGTTTTGATTTTGACTTTAAGTCTGTGCTAGGCCGCGCCGGGCAGGTGCCTTGAGTCATCTCCGCAGGCACCAAGCCCTTCGTTATGCCCATTTAGGGGCATGGTCAACCGGTACCCTCGGTGCTCGGAACCCGCCCACCGCCATCGAACGCGTAAGGACAGAGGATGACAGGGTTTGTCAACTCGCACACCTGGATCATGGCGGCCGCCTACCTCGCAGCAGGAGTCATCGGTGCTTTCGCGCTCCGGGTCCTCCTTACCCGCCTGCACCTCAAGACAGAGCGGACCCGCTGGCGCGGCGGCGACATCGTTGTTGCGTTCCTGCGCCTAGTCGCCCCCTGGTGTCTGGGGGTTGGCTGTGTCTGGACCGCGGTCCTGGCCCTGCCGCTGCGCAGCACCTACCGCTACGACCTCGACCACGCGCTGCTCGCGGTCATCGTGGTGGTCGTCTCCCTGGGCAGCGCAAAGGTGGCCGGGGCGGCCGTGCATGCCGGGGCGACGTCCCACGCGGGCACCTCGGGGTCGGCAAGCATCTTCGTGAGCATCACCAGGGTGGTCGTATGGACGATCGGTGGACTGGTCCTGCTCAACAGCCTTGGAGTGGCCATTACGCCGCTGCTCACCGCCCTGGGCGTCGGCGGCCTGGCGGTTGCCCTCGCCCTGCAGGACACGCTGAGCAACCTGTTCGCCGGTGTCCACATCCTCGCCTCGCGCAAGGTACAGCCGGGCGACTTCATCCAGCTGGACAACGGGATGCAGGGATACGTCGAGGATACGAACTGGCGCAACACGATTATCCGCCAACTCCCGAACAACATCCTCGTTGTCCCGAACGCTACGGTGGCGTCCTCCATCGTCACCAACTACCACCTGCCCGAGCACGAGATATCCGTGACCGTCCCGTGCAGCGTCAGCTATGAGAGCGACCTCGAACACGTCGAGCGGGTCACCATCGAGGTCGGCCAGGAGGTGATGCAGGAGGTCAATGGCGCCGTTCCCGAGCACGAGCCCACCGTCCGGTACAACACCTTCGGCGACTCCGGCATCAGCTTCAACGTCGGCCTGCGCGCCGCCGACATCAGCGCACAAGGCCTGATCATCCACGAGTTCATCAAGCGCCTGCACTCCCGCTACCAGAAGGAAGGCATCGACAACTCATCACCATCGCAGACGATGGTCTACATGAACCCTGAAGAACCCGCGACCGTGACCCGTTCCTGAGCGAGGGGTGCCGGGGCGATTACCCGGAACCTCCTTCGAAGGAGGTTCCGGGTAATCCCTCCGGGGACACTCGCCGCACTTGAATAGGTTGACTTGAGGCTTGACTTTGACCTGAAGATTGAGACTTTGGAGGGCCTACCTACTTGTACGAGTAGTCCTCCGACGGGAAAGTGCCGCTCGCTACCTCAGCCGCGAACTCGGCGGCGGCGGTGCGAAGCACTCCGGCCACGTCGGCGTAGCGCTTGGCGAACTTCGGCGAGCGGGCGGACAGGCCGGCCATGTCCTGCCAGACCAGGACCTGCGCGTCGCAGTCCGGGCCGGCCCCGATGCCGATAGTCGGGACGCGCAGCGATGCGGTGATCTTCGCGGCGAGCGGCGCGGGAATGCCCTCAAGCACGATCGAGAACGCGCCGGCCGCCTCCAGGGCCTTGGCGTCCTGCAGCAGCCGCTGGCCGTCCTCGCCGCGGCCCTGCACCCGGAACCCGCCGAAGGCGTGCACCGACTGCGGGGTGAGCCCGAGGTGCCCCATGACAGGGATGCCGGCGGCGGTGAGCTCCTCGACCTGGTGCGCGACCCGCGTGCCGCCTTCGAGCTTGACCGCGTGCGCGCCCGCTTCCTTCATGAACCGGACGGCTGCGTGCAGCCCCTCGGTCGGCGACGCCTGGTACGAGCCGAAGGGAAGGTCCGCGACCACCATCGCCCTCCTCGTCCCCCGGACGACGGCGGCGGTAAGCGGGATCAGGTCGTCGACAGTCACCGGGATCGTCGTGTCGTAGCCGAAGACCACGTTGCCCGCCGAGTCGCCGACGAGCAGCACCGGAATCCCGGCCTCGTCGAAGATCCCCGCGGTGAGCGCGTCGTAGGTGGTGAGCATCGGCCACTTATCGCCGCGTTCCTTGGCGAGGGCGATGTCCCTGACCGTGACCCGCCCGTGCTTCGTGCCGCCGTACAGCGGCTCCGATTGCGTGTCCGGTGCAATCGCTTTTCCGTCGCGGGTGTTCCGGGGGGGCGTCTCCCCGGGGGATGGCTGCCCTGCTGACGGCATCGTCACTGATGACATGGTCGATCCTCCAAAGTCTCGAGGCGCCCCGCTGGCGTACCCGGACACTCAGATAATCGCACGGCGGTGGCATGGGAGGATATTCGGGTGCCTAGTGACTTCACCATTAGCTTCGCTGCGGCCGACGAGATCGTCCGCCGGTTCCACGAGCGGGGCGGCCAGCCCGCGATCAGCTACGGGATCGTCTCCGGCGGCGCCCTCGTCCACGCGGCGGGCTTTGGCGCCCGGTCCCTCGGCGGGCCGGCTCCGGACGAGCGGACGGTCTTCCGCATCGCGTCGATGTCGAAGTCGTTCACCGCGTCCGCGATCATCCTGCTGCGCGACGCGGGGGCGCTCTCGCTTGATGACCAGGCGGCGAAATACGTGCCCGAGCTGGCCGGCTGGGTCAACGGGGCCATGGACGCGGGGCCAGTGACGATCAGGCACCTGCTGACGATGACCGCAGGCTTGCCGACCGACGACCCGTGGGGCGATCGGCAGCAGGGGCTGCCGATCGCGGAGTTCCGCGAGTTGCTCGCGCATGGCGTGGGGTTCAACTGGGCGCCAGGCACTCGCTTCGAGTACTCCAACCTCGGCTACGCGATCCTCGGACTAGTCGTGACGGCCGCGTCCGGCGTCCCGTACGACGAGTTCATCAGGACGCGGCTGCTCGCGCCCCTCGGGATGACGCGGACTGGGTTTTCCGATGCTGAGTTTCCTGCTGGCGAGCTGGCGCTCGGGTACCGGCGGGTGCCGGGCGGCTGGGCGGAGCTGCCGTTCGACCCCTACGGCGCGTTCGCCCCGATGGGCGGCCTGTTCTCCTGCGTCGCCGACCTCGCGACCTGGTCGGCCGGGTTCGCGGCGGCGTTCCCGCCTGACGGCTCCGATATTCCTCATCCGCTGGGGGCGGCGTCGCGGCGGCAGATGCAGCTCCCGCAGGCCGTCACCGGGTGGCGCGCGCCGGACCGGATCCCCGGCGGGCCGCCCGGCGCGCCGTCGTACTACGGCTTCGGGCTGTTCATTGACGAGGATCCCGCACTCGGCCGGGTGGTGAGCCATAGCGGCGGGTATCCGGGCTTCGGCTCCAACATGCGGTGGCATCCGGCGACCGGGCTGGCCGTCATCGCGCTCGGCAACGGCACCTACGCCCGGATGAACGCCCTCGCGGAACTGGTGCTCAACGCGCTGCTGCCGCATTCGGCCGCGTACCAGACCGCCCTTGCGCCGGCTCGCGCGGGTGCGGACGCCGGGGAGCCGTGGCCGCAGACCCTGGCGGCGGCCGACGCGGTGAACGGCCTGCTCCAGGACTGGGACGACGCGGCGGCGGACGCGCTGTTCTGCGAGAACGTGGCGCTGGACCGGCCCTACCCCGAGCGGCGCGGCGACCTGGCGCTGATCAGGGACCGGATCGGCGCGTTCACCGTCGATTCCGCCAGGGCGGCGGAGTCAGAGACCCCGGCGCACCGCCGGTGGTGGCTCACCGGCGAGCGGGGCACGGTCGCGGCGGCGATCCAGCTCAACCCGCAGCTCCCGCCGCGCGTCCAGTCGCTCACGCTCGCGATCCCGCCAGCCGCGGACTCTTCGCTCGGACGTGCGCTGACGGCCGTGGTCGACTGGCTGAATGGCGGCGCGCTGGAGTGGCCGTCATCGCTGCCGGTCGCGCCGGAGGCCGACGCCGGCCTGATCGCTCGGCGACTGCGGATGGCGGCCGTCTGGGCCGGGCCGGTGACCCTCGGGGCGTACCAGGCCGGGGACGGCAGCGTCTCTGTCACGGTCGGCCTCGTTGGCGAGCACGCGACGGTGACCCTGTCCCTGCTGGTCAACCCCGCGTCCGGGGAACTCCGCCAGGCCGACGTAGCCGTGTAGTCCCCGGGGGGCGCCCCTAATGTCCGCCGGGCGGGGCTGATCGCAAAAACCGCGACCTTATCAGGCCAGCCGGGCGGACGAGAGCTGCGGGATGCTCGCTACTGCACGTGGTCTACGGGACTGTGCCGGTGGTATAGCTCTCCGTCATTCCGGCGTCAGGCGACTGGATCACGATCGTGGAGTAGGCCGCATGGTCGGTGCCGTAGGGCGTCAGGCCTGCCAGCGTGACCGTGGCCGGGTAGTCGTTATACGTTCCCTGCGCGCAGTTCGGGGTGCAGTTGTTGAGCACCTGGATCCCGGTGGCGGTCGCCTGCGGGCTGCCCCAGTAAGACCAGACCAGGTCCTTCAGGTAGCCCGAGCCGTCTCCCGAGTCCATGATCTGGTTCGGGCGGACCTCCATGTTCGGTGCCCCACCTGCCAGCGTGCAGGCATCTGCGGGGACGACGCAGACCGTGGCGGCGATCGGCTGGGACCCCGTAGTCCCCTGGGGGAGTGACCCCCCGAACCCCCCAGCTGGCGCGGGCGTCGGGGCGGACGACGTCCCAGCGGCCAGAGGCGTGGTGCTTGCGGCAGGATGCGCCGGTGGCGTCTGCCCGGCCGTGTGGGGCGAGCGCGTCGACCCAGGCGAAAGGACCAGCGCGAGCGTCACCCCGACCGCGGCGGCCACCACGCTGGCGGCCCCTATCGCGAGCAGCCAGCGGCCGGAAGGTCCGCGCCGGGGCACCGTGCCAGATTCCGTCGTCCCCGCCGTCCCTGGCGGCCCCGTCGTGCCCGGCGGGCGGGCGGCAGGAGCGGTAACGGGAGGAGCGTTCTGCGCGACCGGCGGAAGGACGGCGCGTCCGGCGACCGCCGCGGCCACCGGATCTGGCCAGAACTGTCCAGGCGCCAACTGTCCATGCGCGTTCGCCTGGAAGGACGCGGAGCCGGCGGTGACGGCGCCGAGCAGTGCGCCGAGCGACGGCCGGCGCGCGGGGTCCTTGGCCAGGCATCCGGCGACGAGCCTGCCGAGCGCGGGCGGAAGCCGGCTGAGGTCAGGGTCGGAGTGCACGATCCGGTAGATGACCGAGAGCATGTCACCGCCCTCGAACGGGGCGGTCCCCGTCGCGGCGAACGCGAGCACGCTGCCGAGCGAGAAGATGTCGCTCGCCGGGCCGATCTCGCGGCTTGCTGCCTGCTCGGGTGACATGTACGCGGGCGTGCCCATGGTCGTGCGGGTGCCAGTGATCGTGACACCGTGCAGGGCACGGGAGATCCCGAAGTCGATCACGCGTGGCCCGTCGGCGGCGATGAGGATGTTGCCAGGCTTGAGGTCCCGGTGGACGAGGCCGCGCCCGTGGATCGCCTGTAGCGCCTCGCTCAGGCCGCCGGCGAGCCGCCAGACGGCGCCTTCTGGCATCGGCCCCGCGCCGTTCACCAGTTCGGCGAGCGACGGTCCTGGCACGTAGGCCGTGGCGAGCCAGGGCGGGCTGTCGTCAGGGCCGGCGTCGACAACGGGCGCGGTGTAGACGCCGCTGACCGCTTCCGCCGCCTCCACCTCGCGCCGGAACCGCCGCATGAACTCGGGATCACGCGCCAGTTCCGGGTGGACGACCTTGACCGCGACGGCCCTGCCGCCTGGCGAACTGCCCAGGTACACCCGGCCCATCCCGCCGGCGCCCAGCCGTGCCTGCAGGTGGAAAACACTCACCTGCCGCGGATCGTCCGCTGTCAGAGGTTCCATCGGACTCCCCGCCCGGTCGCGCCCGCCGTGCGCGGACCGACCCGCGCAGGGGCCAGCCTATCGACCGCCGGTCGTCGGCGAGAGCAAGATCGCCGGCCGCGCTCGCCGGCGTGCAGACGATTGCGGTGGCCCGGAATAGATTCCGATACGGTCCTGTTCCGTATCGATAGTGCCGGCCTGCTCTGGGTCGTGCGGTCAACTTCCAGTCCTTGAAAAGGGGATCATGGACGCATCGACGATCCAACGCAGGCGGTGGGTCATCCTCGGCGTCGTCGTCGTGGGCCTGCTTGCCATCGTCATCGATAACACCGTGCTGAACGTCGCCCTGAAGACCATCGCCAGCCCGGCGGACAAGGGCGGCCTCGGCGCTAGCCAGTCATCGCTCGAGTGGGCGATCAACTCCTACACGCTCGTCTTCGCGGGCCTGCTGTTCACCTTCGGCGTCGTCGGCGACCGGATCGGCCGCAAGCGGGTCCTCATGGCCGGCCTCATCGTGTTCGGCCTCGGCTCGCTCTTCTCGGCCTACTCGCACTCACCCGACCAGCTCATCGCGGCCCGCGCCGTCATGGGCCTGGGCGGCGCGGCCGTCATGCCGCAGACCCTGTCGATCATTGCCAACGTCTTCGAGGCCCGCGAACGGGCCCGCGCCATCGGCATCTGGACCTCCGCCGTCGGCATCGGCGTGGCGATCGGCCCGGTCCTCGGCGGCGTGCTCCTCACCCACTTCTGGTGGGGCTCGGTCTTCCTGATCAACGTCCCGGTGACGATCGTCGGCGCGGTCGCCGCGCTGATCCTGATCCCAGAGTCGCGCAACCCGGAGCACGCCAGGATCGACTACGTCGGCGTGCTGGGTTCCGTCCTCGGCTTGGTCCTGCTCGTGTTCGGGATCGTGCAGGGCGGCGACGGCGAGTCGTGGGTCAGCCTCGGTGTCCTCGGCCCGGCGATTGGCGGCCTCGTTGTGCTGGGGCTCTTCGCCTGGTACGAGAGCCGCATCGAGCACCCGTCCCTCGACGTGCGGCTCTTCAAGAACCGCGAGCTGTCGGCTTCTGTCGGCTCGATCGCGCTGCTGTTCTTCGGCATGGGCGGCGTGTACTTCTTCTCCAGCTTCTACCTGCAGAACGCCCGCGGCTACAGCCCGCTGGAGACCGGCATGCTCGCCGTGCCGTTCGCGGTCGGCCAGTTCGTGCTGTCCCCGCGCAGCGCGTCGCTGGTCAGCAGGCTCGGTGTCCGCCCGGTCATGGTCACGGGCATGCTGATGAACGCGATCGCCATCGGCGGCTGGGCGTTCCTCGGCGTGGACTCGCCGATCTGGATTGTCGCCGTGCTGTTCTTCATCCAGGGCGCCGGGCTCGGCATCACGGTTCCCGCCGCGACCTCAACCGTCATGGGGGCGCTGCCGCGCGAGCGGGCCGGCGCAGGCTCCGCGCTGACCAACACCGCCCGCCAGGTCGCCGTGGCGCTCAGCGTGGCGGTCCTCGGCTCCATCTTGTCGTCGGCCTACCGGAACTCGCTGTCCCCGACGCTTACTGCGCTCCCTGAGGCGGCGCGGAACGCGGCCAGCTCGTCCATCACCGCCACCCAGGCGGTCGCGGCCCAGCTCGGCCACGCCGGGGACTTCCTCCTCGCGCCGGCGGACTCCGCCTTCGTGGACGCCATGCGGGTCACCACCGCCATCGCGGCGGCCCTCGCCGTCGTCGGGGGGCTCGCGGTGATGCGCTGGCTGCCGGGCCGCAAGCGGCCTACCATCGAGGAAATCGAGGCGCTGGTGTCCGCTGAGGTGGCGGCCGCCGAGCGCGACCTCGAGATCGGGGCCGCCGCCCTGTCGGATCGCCCCGAGCTGTCAGAGCGGTAGAAAGTCAAGAGAAGGATTTGTCCGAACGGAGGAGGGTTCCGCATCATGCGCACTCATGACACCCGCGTCGATGAGGACGTGGACCGCGCGGCGATCACCGGGAACCCCGAGACCGTGCCCCTAAACACCGCGCCCGTCCCGCGCGCGCCGGCGCCGAACGTCCGCGTTGCCCCGGCTGCCCGCCACGCCAGGAAGGCCGCCGCCGTCCCGGATGCGAGCAGCATCCGGGACGGCGGCGCTGCCCCCGGCGCGGGCTGGTGCGCCGTCGACACTGCCGACGACACCAGAGAGGCCGTGCGGCGCCCCGGGCGGCCGCGCAGCGAGCGGGCCGAGCAGGCGATCATCGACGCCACCATCGAGGCGCTCGGCGAGTGCGGCATCGACGGCGTGCACTGCGAGGACGTCGCGGCACGCGCCGGGGTCGGCAAGGCGACGCTCTACCGCCGCTGGGCCGGCAAGGAGGACCTGCTCATCGCCGCGTTCGCGGCGATGAAGCACCCGCTGCCGCAGCCGCGCTGCGAGTCGGTGCGCGAGGACCTGATCGTCCTGCTCACAGGCATCGCCGCCGACGCTGACGACCCGCGCTTCGCGCAGCAGTACGCGCTGCTGCACGGCGCGGAGGAGCGGTACCCCCGGCTCGTCGCCCGCTACAAGGAAGAGGTCGTGGAGCCAAGGCGCGACCTGGTCCGCGCGGTGCTCCGCCGCGGCGTCGAGACCGGTGAGCTCCGCATCGACATCGACATCGAGGTCGCAATGCTCCTGCTCACCGGCGCCGTCATGGCGCGCGGCAAGCATGACCCGACCCCGGCCGTGTGCGGTTTCGTAGATCGCGCGGTCGACGAGCTCCTGCAGGGCATCACGCCCCGCTAGCCGCACGCCACAACCATCGGCCAGGGCACCATCCCGCTACCGCACGAACGCGAAATTCATGGCTGCCCGCCACCTGGCTGCCGTAACGGGGTGGGGCCGCCGTATAAAGCGCCGCCAACGGACTAGCCGGGGACGGACTCCCGCCAGCGGCTGGTGATCGGCAGCCGCCGGTCGCGGCCGAAGTTCTTCTGGCTGATCTTCGGCCCCGGCGGGTACTGGCGGCGCTTGTACTCGGCCAGGTCGACGAGCCGGATCACCCGCGCGACGAGCGCCGGGTCGTGGCCGGCCGCGATCAGCTCCGCTGATCCCATGTCCTTCTCGACGTAGTCGTCGAGCAGCTTGTCGAGGACCTCGTACGCCGGCAGCGAGTCGGTGTCGAGCTGACCGGGGGCCAGTTCCGCCGAGGGCGGCTTCTCGATCGACCTCACAGGGATCGGGGGAGTGCGCCCCAGTCGCTCGGCCTGCGCGTTCCGCCAGCGGGACAGCGCCCAGACGAGGGTCTTCGGCACGTCCTTGATCGGGCCGAACCCGCCTGCCGAGTCGCCGTAGAGGGTGGAGTACCCGGTCGCGATCTCGCTCTTGTTGCCGGTGGTGAGCACGAGGTGCCCCTCGTTGTTGGACACCGCCATGTTGATCACGCCGCGCACCCGCGACTGCAGGTTCTCGGCGGGCAGCCCGGCCACGGGGAAGTCCCCGAGCCCGTCCCTGAAGGCGTCCACGATGGCCTGAATCGGGATCGTCCGCGCGTTCAGCCCCTGCCGCTCAACGAGGTCCTCGGCGTCGGACACCGAGTGGTCGGACGACCACTTGCTCGGCATCAGGATCACGTGCACGTTCTCCGGCCCGACCGCATCGGCCGCGATCGTGGCGACAAGCGCCGAGTCGATCCCGCCGGACAGCGCGAGCAGCACGGACCGGAACCCGTTCTTCCGCACGTAATCCGCCGTCCCAAGCACAAGCGCGGCGTACACCTCAGCAAAATCGTCCAGCCGGGGCCAGAACGGCCCCGCCTCCGCTACCTCGTCCGCGCGACCTGGCCCGCGCGACATTTCGGATATGTCGCCCGCACTCGTCGGCCCGGTGGTGTCCCTGGGGCCCACAGGGACAACTAGATCGTCTTCGTGGCTGCCAATTGGCTGCCCGGAGGCGAGAGCGGCAATACCGGAAATATCCGGAAGCGCTACCCGCTCGATCGTGATCAGGGTTCCGTCGCCGGCATCCACCGCCTCGCCGACGCCGGATGACTGCGGCAGCGAGCCACCGCTGTTCGGCTGAATGTCGCGGCGATCCGGCACTGTCTCTGGCCCCGGCCCCGCCGCGGCCGAGGGCAGTTCCACGTCCACGACGATCAGCGCCTCCTCGAACTGCGGCCCGCGGGCGAGGAGTTCCCCTGACGCCGACACGAGGATCGAGTCCCCGTCGAAGACGAGTTCGTCTTGCCCGCCGACCAGGTTGCAGTACGCGAGCGCTGCCCCAGCCTCTTGGGCCCGCCGCCGCACGAGGTCGAGCCGCACGTCGTCCTTGCCCCGCTCATACGGGGAGGCGTTCGGCACCACGAGGAGCGAGGCGCCCGCGTGCCTGCAGACCGCCACGGGCCCGCCGTCCTGCCACAGGTCCTCGCAGATCGCGACGGCGACGTCGACGGCCTCGCCGCTCTCGGGAACGGGCAGCCGGAACACCGGCAGCGTGTTCCCTGGCACGAAGTACCTGAACTCATCGAAGACGCCGTAGTTGGGCAGGTGATGCTTGGCGGAGGTGATGACGACCCGCCCGCCGTGCAGCACCGCCGCCGCGTCGAGCGGCGCCCCGGCCGGCACCCCCGTCCGCTGCGCTAGCCCGGCTCGCCGGTCCAGGTACCCCACGACGACGGCGACTCCGCCGAGCCCCTCGACGTTCAGCCGCTCGGCCACGTCCCGAACCGCCGCGATGGACGCCTCAACGAAGGACGCCCGCAGCGCGAGGTCCTCCACGGGATACCCGGTCAGCGCCATTTCCGGAAATACCACGACACGCGCCCCGCGCGCGGCCGCCCGCCGCGTCCACTCCACGATGATCTCAGCGTTTCCCGCGAGATCCCCAACGGTCGCGTTCACCTGCGCAAGCCCAACCCGCAACATAACCACGACCCAAGCTTAGGTCCGCCGGGGCCATCCCGCCCCCGCCCCCGCCACGGAACCCCATCCATCTTCCCGCCGCCCTGCCAGCCTGAAGGTGGTCGGCGACGGTGAACGGCCGCGTCCGGCGGGCGCTGGGCTGTGTCCCGGCCGACCGGATCGCCGCCGATCGACAGGCCATGCTGGCGCCGCCGCCTTGTGCTCGGGGTTGGTGATGACCTGGTGCCAGGCCCAGGCCCGGAACCGGCAAGACCCACCTGGCCACCCGGATCTCGATCCGCGCCTGCCGGGCCGGGCAACGGGTCCTGTTCGCGACCGTCCCGCAGTGGGTCGACCGGCTCGCCTCCGCCCACCCTGCCGGCACCCCGCCGCCCAGCCTCATCCCGAACGGATGCGTGCTTCCGCCCCTCCCCGCCGCCGAGCCCCCCGCTGCCGTGCCCCCTCCCCCCCGCCGGCGTGCCCCGGTCGAACCCCCACCGGTCACACGCGGCTCCATGTGACGCGTGTTCCCGACCCGTCGGACGCGTCACTAGGCCACAAGGGCCTCGCAGCAAGCCCCGCCCTCTATTGTGTGGATAACAGCAAGAAGTCCCGACCTTCGGCTCCCTGTTAAATGATCGTGGATCGTTGGTGCCGCCATGGCGGCACCAACGATCCACGATCTTCAAATCGGCCCTCGCCGAGGCGCTAGGTAGCATGGGCGAACCTTCTGCGAACGCCTCCTCGGTCGACGCAATCATCGACACTCAAGTCACAAATACACCGATTTGCCCGTAATTACCGAATGCTGTTAACGTTAACGTCCTCGATTGTGTAACTGAGTCCCAGCGGGTAACCGAAAACGCCACGGGAACCATTGCTCCTGACATATCGTCACTTTAAGTAGAAGAGGCGATATGAGGTGATGTATGCGGACACACCTCGCCAGCATGACGGGGGCAGCACGTGTCATCGCGCGGCACGCTGCCGCGCGGTCTCGCTGGCTAGAGTTCAGCGCACTTGCGCTCATCGCAGTCGTGCTGTTCAGCTGCCTGAATCGCCCGTGGAACCAGCCCCCAATGCTCGCGCCGCTGCTCGCCGTCCCGCCCGCCCTGGCGGGGATCGGCGCGACCACCGTGCGCAGGCCGCTGGCCTACGGCGGGATCAGCCTGCTCGCCACTGGAATCGTCGCGCTGAAGGGGACCGAGTACGCGGGCTGGTTGCCGGGCGCGACGATGTTCACCGTTGCCGTCATCACCGCAGTGGCCACGGCGGGCACGGCCCTCAGCGCGCGGCAGGAGCGGCGGATCGCCGTAGTAAGGTCCGTCGCGGAGGCGGCGCAGCGCGCGGTGCTGCGGCCGCCGCCCCCGCGTCTTGGTCCCCTCGGCTTCGACGTCGCGTATGTGGCCGCCGCGGCGGAGGCGAAGGTAGGCGGCGACCTCTACGACGTCACGCGCACAGCAGAGCACGGCATCCGGGCGATCATGGGCGATGTGCGGGGCAAGGGCCTCGGCGCCATCGAGCTCGCAGCCGACGTACTCGGCATGTTCCGCGACCTGGTGCACGACGCGTGCACCCTCAGTGACCTGGCGGCCCGCCTGGATGCAGGGCTCGGCCGTGGCCTGGGCAGGCAGGAGGAGTTCGTCACCGCGCTGCTCATCGAGATCGACCCGGAATCGGGCCGGACCTCGATCTTCAACTGCGGCCACCCGGCGCCGCTGCTGATCCCAGCGGCAGGCGACAACACCGCGATCAGGGGCGTGACCCTCATGGAGGTGCCGGCACCGGCGCCGCCACTCGGCTTGCTCCCCCTCGGCGACTGCTCCGACGCTCAGCTGTCCTTCGTCTTGCAGCCGAATGACCAGCTTCTCCTCTACACCGACGGCGTAACCGAGGCCCGCGACAAGAAGCGGACGTTCTACCCGCTCGCCGACCGAGTCACCGCCCTAGCCGCCAGGGCAGCAAGCCACACGGGAGGCAAGGCGCGACTCAAGTCCGCCTCCAACGGCAGCCCCGACGGCGCCACCCGCCTGGGCCTGCTCGACCTAGTCCGCGCCGACCTCCTCAAGCACGTCGGCACCCCACTAGACGACGACGCAGCCCTCCTCCTAGTTCGCGCCCCCGCCACCTGGCCAGGAACCCGAGTCCCAGCGATCCCCGCCCAGGACACCCGCATCGCCTCCGCGAGCTAACAGCCAGCCCGGACTCCAGCACCTACATAAATACAACCAATTGCCATTGGCCACCGGTTGCGCAACGCGCGGCTTATTGGTTGCCAGAATCGCCCGAGTCCGGCGCAGGCCCGACGAAGTTAACCTTCCCCTCGGCCCAGTCCCTGAACACCTGCTTAAACTCCTCTGGCACCGGCAGATCAGGCAATGCCAGGGTCGTTTCACGTGTCAAGCGACGTTCGATGTACCAGTATAGGTCAGTAAAAGGACCCAGTTGCGACGGGTTTCCTTCGAAAACCTTGCTCGGCAGCGACGTGTCGCCCTCGGCGGATATCAGCATTGCAGCTGCTCCACCGAGATATGCAGTCGGTTCGAGATGCGACGTCGCTTCGCTCGCCGCCGAAGGTTGATTCCAATGGACTAGTGACCACCGATATGCTGTTACATCTACCAATGGAAGATGCTTATGACGAAGCAGATATTGTCCCGCCCCTGTCAGATTCTTAAGGCTGGGGTCAACCTCGACCCCATACAGGACGGAACGGAACGAAAGAAGCAAGCATGGCGCCCATAGAGCCCGAGAGAAGTGTATGGGCTGGGCCTGCAACAGTGGAGATATCCCGCCGCTAAGAAGCAGTGCTTGCTCGATATCGATGATGTTGGACTGGAGCGCATGGGCGCGCAACCCCAGATCGTAATTCGCCGCGGAAATGATGTCCTTCTTGTATAGCTGAGTGTTTGATTGTGCCTGCTCGGACCATGAAATCCAGAGCTTCCTATCAGTCGGCGCGCCTTGTCCAGGGCTTTCTGAGGAATCATGAATTATGGTTCCCAACGAGATCGCAAGGTGAAGCCCCTGGAGGTGCGTCTCCGGATCTTCTGCCGACACCATCTCGGATATTGAAGCAGCGATTTCTGTGCCAACAACGGGGTGATCTGGACCGCAGTTGCTCAACAACCATGCCAGCGGTGTGTAGTGCGTTGCGCTGTCCGAATCTCCCGCAAAGAGGAAATTGACTAGGATCTGGGTGAGGTGCCGAACTACCTGCGGTGACGGATCGACAGAGCGGAGAATTCTAGCCAGGAACTGGAGGACGTTGCTGCGGGTTTCGATGGAACGTCGGCGGCGTTCGTCAAGAAAGAACTTGTAGATCCGCTTGGCGCCATCCGTACTTGTATGGTCCTTGATCTGGACCGCGAGTTCGCCGACTACCTCCCATTCGCCGCAGGCCACGTGCGGAGCGAGTGTCTTGGCAAGCTTCTCCGGAGTGTCGCTGTTGTAGGCGAGATGGGCAGCGGCGAAGTATTCGAGGAATGTGCGATGGGTGAACGCGTACAACTTCTCGCCCGAGGCTGCGGTGCCCGCGTCGCTGAAGACCCACATGCGACCTCGGCTGAACTCGACAAACTCGCGCGCAGCGTCGCGTGCGTCATCAAGCGACTCGAAGCCGCGGCCGTACAGGAACTCTGTGGTCGCGGCGATCAACTCGCGTTCGGTGACTGCGGTCCGGGAATCGTCTCGGGTGAACAGCCACCACGCCAGGTGGCGTAGCGCCGGTTCGACTAGATGGCCCGCGCGCAGTTCCTGGTGAATCCGCCGTCGGGCGTCCCAGCGACGGAACAGCAGGTTCGCGCACTGCCCGTACACCTCGGCACGGTTGCGGGGGAGGGAACCCTCACCTCGATAGAGGATGCACATCAGCGACAGCAGCAGGGGGTTGGCTCTCAGATCGGGGACGCCTTCGCTTTCGGCAAGGAAGACATGGGCCTCATCCGCTTGAGCCCCGTCCTCAAGCGCGAACCATTTTCTCGCGTACTCGGCGACGTCCTCGTCGCGGAAGCCGCCAAGGCGGTAACAACTGAAATGCCTGTCGTTCAACCGCGCTTGGTCGTAGCCGACCACGCGGGACGTCACCAGGACCGGGGCGAGCGGGTACTCGATGCAGAACTGTTCAACACGGGTCGCCACGTCGGTCCGCCGCGACGTGTCAAGCATCTCGTCAAGGCCGTCGAAGATCACCACGGCGCGACCAGTGAGCAGCAGCAAATCCACCAGTCCCGGCGGTGCAGGGCACTGGTAGAGCGTCTCAAGCTCATGCTGAATGTGCCCGACGACTGATCGGGAAGGCGGATCCGCAGCGGCGAAATTCCGCAGCGTGACAAGAAACGGAACTCGCCGCGACGAGTCAGATGCGAAGTGGTGCATCAGCACTGTGGATGCCGTGGTCTTGCCGCCGCCTGGGTCGCCGAGCAGGACCGAGCGATCGAGGCTGTCTGCCAGGTCCCACACAGTGAGAGAAGGTGGTTCCGCGTCGGGAGCCAGCCGCCCCCGTTCTGGAAAATTCTCTTCGTAAATCACGGTGGGAACGTAGATGTCGGCGATCGGGACGCGGCGGCGGCGTTCGAAGTCCGGGGGTTCTAGCTTGCCGTGCTGCTCTAGGACATGCGCCCGGTACCTGGTCAGGAAGTCAGCTTCGGTGCGCAGTGCTGGTCGAGCCGACAGTGCCGCCGTGTGCCGCTCGATCGAGTGCAGCACGGCGATCATTCGGGCCGATAGCGCGTCGCTACGGATCTGCGCGAGCAATGGCGTATCCCCGAGGCGACTGACAAGGTCGCAGATCTCGTCGTCGTAATAATCCGCCAGTGCCGCCGCGCACCCCAAAATTTGCGGATCAGTCGTTCCCGTCAGTGTCAGCACGAAAGCCTGCCGTGCCCGTCCGGCGTCCTCGTTCGACCCGTCCGTCAGTCGCACCGCCAGCAGTTCTTGTACCGCTGCCTGTGCGTCGTCACCGCTCAGCAGCGCCCTAAGCCGTTCCGCCGACTTGTCGGAGAGTCGAGACAAGTCAGGCGTCCGAGAGGTCAGCTTGTACGTCTCGAACCATCGCGCCGCGGCCAGGTCTTCCGCAGCCCGTCCACGCCCGGACCGCGCCGCTCCCGCCGCCGTCCCCAGCCAGCGCCCGGCTGCGCTGATCGCGTTGACCAGCAACCCGGTCGCGACGTCATCAATGCTGATGATCAAGAGAAACCCGCTCCCGTTCGAACCCCGCGAGTTGTGTAATCGACACGCTACGGGACCGCATACGCAATCGCTACGACAACGAGATCGGCGGACATATCGTCTTCACAACCGATCGTGCGGTATGTAGGGAGGTATGCGGATGTACCTCCGCGGGGGTGCCCGCGAACGGGCCGAGACGGCGCCGCCTGCGCGACGCTCCGGAGGCTCCTTGAAGGCGCGCTGGCTTGAGCTGACCACGGTGATCGCAGCCGCCGCCACCGCGATCGTTTGCCTCACCCACGCCTGGCCGAGCCCCCTAGAACTCGCCCTGCTGCTCGCCGTCCCGCCCGCCCTGGCCGGCATCGGCGCCAGCACCATCAGACGCCCCCTGGCCTATGGTGCCGCCGCCGTGGTAGCCGCCGTCATCATCGACGTCGTCCTGAAGGGCGGCATCACCGTCACAACAGGCGCGCACCAGTTGCCCTTGGCCGCCGCCGGCGCGATAGTGGTCGCCACCGCCATCAGCATCACCGGCATCAAGATCGGCGACGGAAAAGCGACCGTCGACCAGGAGCAGCAAGATCAGCAGTTCGCCAACGTCAGCTCGGTCGCCGAAGCCGCGCAGCGCGCTGTCCTGAGGCCGCTCCCCGAGCAGCTAGGCCCGCTGAAGCTCGGCGTCGTCTACCTGGCCGCGGCCGCCGAGGCGCGGGTGGGCGGCGACCTGTATGAGGTCACGCACACGGCCAACAACGGCATCCGGCTGATCATCGGCGACGTGCGCGGCAAGGGCCTCGGCGCGGTCGAGGTAGCGGCCGACATCATAGGAAGATTCCGCGAGGTGGCCCACGGCGTCGGCACCCTCAACGAGGTCGCCCACCGCCTCGACGCCGGCTTGTCGCGCCGCTGGGGCCAGTACGAAGAGTTCGTGACCGCCCTGCTCGCAGAGATCGACCCGGACCGGGGCAAGCTGACCATCCTCAACTGCGGTCACCCGCCGCCCATCCTGATCTCATCAGGAGACGGCGAAGTCACCGTTCTTGAGGTCCGCGCCCCCGCACCACCGCTCGGCCTCATCACGCTTGGCAGCGACGCGGGCGCGAAGGAAGTCTTCACCTTCAAGCCGAACGACCAACTGCTTCTCTACACCGATGGCGTCACCGAGGCACGCGACGCCAGCAGGGAGTTCTACCCCCTCGATGAGCGGGTCAAGGCCCTAGCGTCGAAGGCTCAGCCGAAGCTGACAAGGACAGGCAAGCTCCGCGCGGCCAGCAGCGCGCCGACCCTGCTCGACCTGGTCCGCGACGACCTGCTCCGGTACGTCGGCGCACCCCCCGACGACGACGCGGCGTTGCTGCTTGTCCGCGCCCCTGCCGCCTGGCCGGGGGCCCGTCCGGCAGCCCCCGCCACGACCAGGTAGGCGATGCCCAACTGATCACCCGAACGTAACCGACCGGAAACGCCACCAGGGAATCCCGCCGGGTACCGTGGCCGGACCGGCCGCACCGGTTATCAGCCGGGGGCGCCAGCCGACGCAGTAACAGCCACAAACGTTTAAGGTGATACCTGTGGATAGGCAGGAAGAATTCGTGCTGCGCACGCTCGAAGAGCGGGATATTCGTTTTGTCCGGCTCTGGTTCACCGACGTGCTCGGCTCACTCAAGTCCGTGGCCGTCGCCCCCGCAGAGCTCGAGGGGGCATTCGCGGACGGCATCGGCATCGACGGCTCGGCGATCGAGGGCTTCGCCCGCGTGCACGAAAGCGACATGATCGCGCGGCCCGACCCGTCGACGTTCCAGCTCCTGCCGTGGCGCGGCGAGTACCCTGGCGTGGCCCGCATGTTCTGCGACATCCTGATGCCGGACGGCTCCCCGAGCTACGCCGACCCCCGCTGGGTGCTCAAGCGCAACCTGTCCAGGGCCAGCGAGATGGGCTTCACCTTCTACACGCATCCGGAGATCGAGTTCTTCCTGCTTCGCGAGAGGCCCGAGATCGGCTCCAACCCGGTCCCCGTCGACTCCGGCGGCTACTACGACCACACCCCGCACAGCATCGCGCACGACTTCCGCCGCCAGAGCATCACCATGCTCGAGGCGATGGGCATCTCCGTCGAGTACAGCCACCACGAGAGTGCCCCCGGCCAGCAGGAGATCGACCTGCGCTATGCCGACGCGCTCACGACCGCGGACAACATCATGAGCTTCCGCCTCGTGATGAAGGAAGTCGCGATCGAGCAGGGCGTCTGGGCCACCTTCATGCCCAAGCCGTTCACCGAGTACCCCGGCTCAGGCATGCACACCCACGTCTCGCTCTTCGAGGGCGACCAGAACGCGTTCTTCGAGGCCGGCGCCGAGTACCAGCTCTCCAAGACGGCCCGCGCCTTCATCGCCGGCCTCCTCCGGCACGCCCCGGAGATCACCGCCGTCTGCAACCAGTGGGTTAACTCCTACAAGCGCCTCTGGGGCGGCGAGGAGCGCACCGCGGGCGCCGGCGGCGAGGCGCCCGCCTACGTCTGCTGGGGCCACAACAACCGCTCCGCCCTGGTCCGCGTCCCCATGTACAAGCCCCAGAAAGGCAATTCCACAAGGCTGGAATTCCGCTCGGTAGACCCCGCCTGCAACCCGTACCTGGCCTTCTCGGTCATGCTCGCGGCGGGCTTGAAGGGCGTGGAAAAGGACTACGACCTCCCCCCAGGCGCCGAGGACGACGTCTGGGCCCTCACGTCATCGGAACGCCGCGCCCTGGGCATCAAGCCATTGCCAGCGGACCTGAACGAGGCCATCCGCGTCATGGAAAACAGCGACCTGGTAGCCGAGGCCCTAGGCGAACACGTCTTCGACTTCTTCCTCCGCAACAAGCGCGAAGAGTGGGCGGATTACCGCCGCCAGGTAAGCCGCTTCGAACTAGACCGCTACCTCCCCATGCTGTAGAAGCAAGGTCAATTCGGGATCATCCGTAACGGTCCAATGCTGCGCGCAAGGAAAATACTTCCTCGGGACATCAACGAAGTCGGCCCGCCCTCAGCCTGTCGATGCGCCCGACATTTACGGCTATATCGCCCGCCGCGCCGAGTATCCAACCCACATCCGCTGGTTCTCGGAAAGATAGTGGATAGCTGTGCACGCGATGGCGTAGTCGGCGATCCACTATCTTTGCCAGCGCGGGGCGGGGTGCTTTGGGGCCGGGCGGGATGCCTCTTATGCGGGGAATGTCCGGGCGACTTGTGCGGGACGTGTTCGGCTGACGGTGCAGCCGGGCCGGTGGCATGGGTGCGGGAATCCGGTCCAGCCGTTGCGGCGCAGCGTGGCGGCGACGAGGGCGGCGCTCTCGCAGGCGCGTTCGGTGACGCCCACCGGGCCGAACCGGAAGGTCTGCGCGGCGTCCGCCGCGAGGTTGAGGTTGTCGCGGTCCTTGTCCGCTGCGGCGCGGTCACCCTGGTGGTAAGCCGGTCCGTCGATTTCGACGGCCACGCGGTACTCGGCGTACCAGTTGTCCTTGTAATGTGTCCTGCCGCCAAGGGTGCGGCGCGCCTGGCGTTGCGCCTCTGGCAGGCCATGCGCTCGCTCGACGTCCCTGACGTACCGGAGTTCTAGCGGGGAGTTGACGCCCTCGCGGGAGTCTTCAAGCGCGTCGGCCAGCCACGCCCGCCAGCGGATGCGCCTGCGGTCGGTGAGTGCCGCGCGCAGCATCGCGATGGTGACGAGCTCCCGCGAGACCGCGCGGGCGATCCACGCGTATCCCTGTTCGAAGGTCGCGGCGGCCGAGACCAGGTCGAGGACGGTGTCCTCGACCTGGGTGCGCGGCAGCTTCCACGAATTGGGAAACTGTGACCGGCTCTGGTCGGAGCGGTGGATGACGATCCCGCGAACCGGCTTGCGTTGCACCGGCCGACGGCGGGTCGCGACGGTGAGATGAATATCGCCGCTAGCAGGCCTATCGATGAGTCCCTGCACCTCGGCGGCCGTCTGGTGGCTGAGCATCGCCCCGTCCCCCGCCCGGCGGACGGCCGCCCACAGCCAAGCCTCCCGCAGCAGTGGCCCGCTGAAGGTCGCGTAGACGCCTTCATAGACGCGCCGCCACTTCCCCGAGGTCAGCCGATGCTGGATCCGGCTAACGGTGAAACCAAGGCGGAGCGCCTGGCGACGATCAACGATCCCGCACTGCGCGTCGAGCAACACGAGCCACTCGCGGTAGGAATCGCGACTCATTCCCGGATATCCGTCATCATACATATACTCAGAGTGACATCAAATCGCATGATCATGTACGGAAAGTGACGCGTGGGGAGAAGATCTAAAGATGTTGGATACCTGAACACGCTATGGCGTAGTCAACGATCCACTATCTTGCGGCCAACGTTGCTCGTGGCTGAATTGTCCGATTTCTTCCGTCACTGCCCCGGCCGTCACCGGCGAAATTCGATTGAGCCGCCGAGCGTGACCCGCTTAGCCCCGCAGGTGACGTGAGATCCGGACCAGTTGCGGGGCACTCCCTCGAACGTCGAGCCGATCCCTGCGATCGTGCGCCGGTAATCAGAGCGGGACGCTGTACAGCGGCTCCTGCCCGAAGGCCGAGAATCCGGCCTTGCGCAGGATCGGCCCGGACGTGTCGACCTTCCCCTTCACCAGGGCCATCGTCGCGCCGTGCGCCACCGCGTATGACAGTCGCGCCTCGAGCACCGCCCGGTACACCCCCTGGCCGCGCGACGACGGCACCACGGCCCCGCCCCACAGCCGCGCCACGCCGTCCGCCATCGTGACGCCGCCAGAACCGACGGGCAGGCCGTCGACGTAGGCGACGAGCATCCCGCCCTCGCCCGCGGGGACGGTCGCCGCGTCCCTGGCCGCGTTCGCCTCGATCCGGTCGTCGGGCGGCAGCGCGCCGCCGAACCCGGTGACCCCGACCGCCGACCCGTCCCGCGAGGTCTCGAAGTCCGTCGCCCAGCGGATCGTCACATCCACCGAAGGCGGCGGCAGCCTCGGCCCGCCCCCCTCCAGGTCACTGGCCAGCACGTCCAGGGTCAGCTCCAGGGTTCCGCCCCGCGACGCCAGCTCCGCCGCCAGTTCGGCCGGGTCGTCGAGCCGCACCTGCCACCCCAGTTCCGGCAGCCCGAACGAACGCGCCTGCTCCACCACCGCATCAACCGCCTCCCCGAGCGCCCCGGTCGGCTGGAAGGTGAGAACCGAGAGCTGGCGGTTGAAGTAGTCGGGCAGCCGCAGGATCGAGTAATCGTCGCCCTCGACGACGGTGGCGTTGTCAGGGAACCATACCCAGTCCCGCTTCGCGGCCGCCGCGACGGATGAGGCTGACAGGTGAACCCTCTTCTTTTTTGACGGTTCCGCACCCGTAGAACCTGAGGGCGAGGGCAAAAAAGAAGAGGGTTCACTCATGCCGGCCATCGTAGCCATCGGCTCCGGGTCGCGTCGCTGGGAGCCGGATCGGTAGGGGACCCGGGCATGATGCATGACGGCGCCGAGCAGTCCTCCCGTGATCGCGCCGCGCACCGCGGCCGAGAGGAAAGCCAAGGGTGGCAGTTGAAACAGGGGACCGTTCGGAAGGCTAAAGAGCCCCGCGTAGCGCGCCTGGTCACGACGGGCTGATCGAGATCGAGCCCAGGTCCGAGCTCGCGCTGATCGAGTGCGCGGAACTGTCGCTCCGGTGCACAGTGACGGTCGAGGTCCCGACGAACGTGTGCGTGCTAAGCCGGTAAGCCACCGATCCCGGCACCGTGAGCGTGATCGGCCCGACGTTGGTCGTCGCCGTCAGGGACCGGGGCGCCGCCGAGAACGTGGCCACGACGCCGCCGGCGTTCGACTTGAGCGTGGCGACGGCGGAGCGCAGGTCGACGGCGGTGATCAGCCCGGCGTCCGCGCGGGCGCTTACCGTCCCGGCGAGAGAGGTCAGCGTGACAGCGCCCGCGCTGGTAGAGACCGACACTGCGACGTCGATCGGCACCTGCACCTCGTAGGACACGCCGCACACGACCTCGACCGGGCAGGTGTAGGACACCGTCAGTGTGGTCCCGTGCAGCACGTGGGTGGCTGACGGCGGCTTGCCCGAGTACGTCGCCTGCTGTGCCACGCTGACCGTGGACCGCGATGACCCGGTCACGTCGACGGACCCGCTGCCGCCGTCGATGACCACGGCCGTGACCCGCGCGGAGACCGTGAAGGCCTGCGTCGGCGGGTTGTGCGACCCGGCGCCGACCTTCCCGAGCGCGTCACAGCCCGCGAGGAGCAGAAGGACGGCCAGCAGCGCCGAGAGCCGAAGTGCGTCACCCCGTGCCGTCGCGCGGTCGCGCGCGGCGCCGCCGGCGGCGGAAGCTAGCCGCGAACCTGAGCGCATACTTCCAGATTCTTTCCGCTCAGCCGGCTCCCCGCAATGACCACTTGATCCCGAGATGTCACCCGACCCGGAATTGTCAGGTCCTGCACCGCCCAGAGATCTAGTTCGCCGCCTAGTCCTCATGGTGATGGCCCGCTTGGGCGGCAACACTGGTACCAGTGGGCCACGGGACCAAGCAGACCGGGCCGCCAACTTTGGCCTTGTGGCCCACTAGCCCAGCACACCCGGTATGAATGGGCCGCCGGTGTAATCTGCCGACACCGGCGGCCCGTTCACGTTCGGGCCGGGAAAAGGTTCACTCGTACCGCCCGCCGAGGTACTTCGCGAGGAACCGCTCTGCCACCGCGTAGAACTTGATCCGGTTCTCCGGCTTGGCGAACCCGTGGCCTTCGTCGGGGAAGAGCATGTACTCGTGATCGATCCCGGCCTCGTTGAGCGCGGCGACGATCTGCTCGGACTCGGCCTGCTTCACCCGAGGGTCGTTAGCCCCCTGCGCGATCAGCAGCGGGATCCTGATGTCGCGCGCACGGGACAGCGGCGACCGTGACCAGAGGAACTCCTCGTCGGTCTCCGGGTTGCCGACCCGGCGGTAGAGCTGCGCGATCATCGGTGCCCAGTACGGCGGGATGGTCTCAAGCAGCGTCTTCAGGTTGGACGGCCCGACGACATCCACGGCGCAGCAGAAGACGTCCGGCGTGAACGCCGCCCCGACCAGTGCCGCGTAACCGCCGTAGGAGCCGCCGTAGATCGCGACCTTGGACCGGTCCACCCAGCCCTGGGAGACGATGTAGTCGACGGCGTCGACCAGGTCGTCGTGCATCTTGCCGCCCCACTCGCGGTCCCCGGCGGCGATGAACGCCTTTCCGTAGCCCGTGGAGCCCCGGTAGTTCACCTGGACGCACAGGTAGCCCCGGTTGGCGAGCCACTGCGCCTCCGGGTTGTACCCCCAGGTGTCGCGGACCTGCGGACCGCCGTGCACGTTCAGTACGGCGGGCAGCCTGGTCCTGCCGAGGCCAGGCGGGAACGTCACGTACCCGTGGATGACCAGGCCGTCCCGCGCGGGGAACGAGAACGGCTCCATGGCCGCCAGCTCGTAGCCGTCAAGAGCGGGCCGCGCGGAGAATAGAAGTTTCCCGGTCTTGGTCGCCCGGTCGTACATGAAGTACGTAGCAGAGCCTGCGTCGACGTTGAAGGCGATCAGCCAGGTGGTGTCCGCCTCGTTCCGGCCGGAGAAGCTCGGGTCACCGGGGTGCAGCGCGCGGACCGCCTTCAGGTCGTCGGCGACCGACGGGTCGAGCACGACGTACGTCATGCGGTCCTTGAGGATCATGACGAGCAGCGGCTCGCGAGTGTCCGGGTCAAGCAGCGCCCCGGTCACGTCCGCCTCGGGGTCCTCGGCGAGCACCGTCGACTCGCCGGTGGCTATGTCGACGCGGGCTAGCCGCCCGGTGTCAGAACCGGCGGCGCTGATCATCAGCAGCGACCGCCCGTCGCCGCTGAACGACACCACGTCGGTCGACGTCGCGTCCTCGGCCGGAATGGCCAGCAGAAACCGGAATTCGTCGGCGCCGGAGTCGCGCACAAGGACGTTGAACGACCCGTCGGGCAGCGGCGCGATCGCGCACCGCACCACGAGGTCCTCGTCGGCGATCCACCCCGCGTATCCCGGGTTCTCGATCTCCTTGACCAGCTCGCCCGAGGACAGGTGCAGCCGGTACACGTCGTGCAGCTGCGGGTTGTCCGCGTTGATCCCGACGAGCACCTCATCCGGCCGCCGCTTCGACGTGCCGATGATCGTCGCGTGGATCCCCTCGAACGGCGTCAGGTCCCGCCGCGCAAGCGACTCCGGATCGACGTCGTACAGCCGCCAGTTCTCGTCGCCGCCGACGTCCTGCACGTAGAGCACATGCTGCCCGTCTCGCGCCCACGCGAACGAGCGGATGCCACGGTCCGTGTCCTCGGTGACCGGCCGGGCCGCCGCCCAGTCCACGCCGGATTCCTCGCCGACCGGGGCCACCCACAAGTTCAGCACGCCGTCGCGCGGCGCGATCCAGGCAAGCGCGCCCCCGTCCGGGGCGATCTGCGGACTGGTCCGCTCGGGGTTACCGAAAAGCACGCTGCGCGGGATGAGATCCACCATCCCCCATGCCTATCACAGCTATCGCCCGGGGGAGCGACCCCCCGTACCCCCCGATGTCCGCGCGAGGCGGGCCCGATCGCAAAAAACGCGACCATATCAGGCCCGCCTCGCGCGGACCAAAGCTGCGGCCGGCTTCGCCCGCCCGCCCCCGGCGGCGGAAGCTGCGGCTGGCTCCGCCCGCTCGCGCCGGCGAAAAGCTGCGGCTGGCTGCGGGCGGAACTGGCGGAGCACGGGAACGTTCTGGATGATCTTTGCCTAGATCCGCAGGTTACCGACGTATCTCCCGGCGGATCAGCTAGCCGGTATACGCTCATTACCGTGAGTGGCGCGCGTACCTCCCTGTCCGGCTGGCTGGCCAGGATGGGCTTCGCCGACGTGCCCAGGGCCGAGCGCGAGCTCGCGGCCCTCGGCATCACCACCGAGGGCCATCCGGCGCTTGCCGCCCTCGCGCAGGCCGCCGACCCGGACCTCGCCCTCGCCGGCCTGGCGCAGATCGCCGGACAGGACCCCGGCATCATCGCGGCGCTCGCCGAGGACCCCGCACTCCGCGCCCGGCTGTCTGCCGTCCTCGGCGTCAGCAAGGCCATGGCCGATCACCTGGTCCGCCACCCGGAGGATACCGCCGTGCTGCGCGGCCAGGAGGCGGGCCGCCGTCCCGACGCGAAGACGATCCGCGAGGAGTTTCTCCGCGCCGTCGCGGCCGACCCCGACGACGCGGAGCCCAGGGCCGGGCAGGTCCCGGAGCACGGTCGCCCGGTCGCGGCGGGCAAGGCCGCGGTCGCTGCCAGCCCCGACCCCGCGGCTAAGCTCACCGCCGCCTACCACCGCAGGATCCTGCACCTCGCCGCCCGCGACCTGACCGGTGACTCCACGTTGGATGAGACAGCCGAGGAACTCGCCGACCTCGCCGACGCGGCCCTCGATGCCGCGCTGGCGATCGCCCGTGCCGAGCTCCCCCCGGACGCCGTGCCGGTCCGGTTCGCGATCGTGGCGATGGGCAAGTGCGGCGCCCGGGAGCTCAACTACGCCAGCGACGTCGACGTGATCTTCGTCGCCGAGCCGCGCGGCCACGACCCGCATAGCGGCGAGCCGTCGGATGAGGCAGCGCTCAAGGCGGCGACCAGGCTCGCCGCCGGCCTGATCCGGACCTGCGAGCGGACCACGCCGGAGGGCTCGCTCTTCCCCGTCGACCCGAACCTGCGGCCCGAGGGCCGTCAGGGACCGCTGGTCCGCTCGCTGGCCAGCCACCTTGCCTACTACGACCGGTGGGCGAAGACCTGGGAGTTCCAGGCCCTCCTCAAGGCCCGTCCCGCGGCCGGCGACCTGGCCCTCGGCAAGCGTTACATGGATGCGCTCACGCCGCTCGTGTGGCAGGCGTCGCGCCGGGAAAACTTCGTCGAGGACGTGCAGGCGATGCGCCGCCGCGTCGTCGACACGCTGCCGAAGAACATGGCAGGCCGCGAGCTCAAGCTCGGCCCCGGCGGCCTGCGCGACATCGAGTTCGCCGTCCAGCTACTGCAGCTCGTGCACGGCCGCGACGACGAGCGGCTCCGCGTCCCCGCTACGCTCCCCGCGCTTGCCGCCCTCGCCGACGGCGGGTACGTCGGCCGCACCGACGCCGAGGACCTCGCGCAGGCGTACCGGTTCCTGCGCCAGACCGAGCACCTGCTCCAGCTCTACCAGCTGCGCCGCACGCACACGCTGCCGACCGACCCGGCAGTGCTGCGCCGTCTCGGCCGCGCTCTCGGATCTACCACAAAACCCCTCATCCCGAACGTCCGCATGGTTCCCCCGGTCGCCCCCATTACTCTCCGGGGCAGGGGCGGCAGCGCGGCGGTCCCACCGGAACAGGCTCTCACCGACGCGTGGACAAAGACCGCTCAGCGGGTGCGCCGCCTGCACGAGAAGCTCTTCTACCGCCCGCTGCTCGACGCGGTCGCGAAGCTGCCGTCGGGCGCGGCACGGCTCACCCCGGCAGCGGCGCGAGCCCGTCTCGAAGCGCTCGGCTACCGTGACCCCGCGGGCGCGCTGCGGCACATCGAGGCGCTGACCACGGGGCTCCGCCGTAGGGCCGCGATCCAGCGGACCCTGCTGCCCGTGCTGCTCGGCTGGTTCGCTGACGCGGCCGAGCCGGACGCGGGCCTGCTCGCGTTCCGCCAGGTCAGCGAGGCTCTCGGCGACTCCCCGTGGTTCCTGCGGCTGCTGCGGGACGAGACGAAGGCCGCCGAGCGGATGGCCTTGGTGCTCGCCTCAAGCCGGTACGCGACCGGCCTGCTGCTGCGTGCCCCGGAGGCCGTCGCGCTGTTCGCCGACGACGCCGAGCTGGTGCCGAAACCGGTCGACGCCCTCCGCGCCGAGATGCTGGCCGCGGCCAGGCGGCACGGCAGCGACACGGAGCAGGCCGCGGTCGCGGTCCGCTCGCTGCGCCGCCGCGAGCTCTTCAGGGTCGCCGCCGCGAACGTGCTCGGCCTGATCGACCTGGCGCAGACGGGGGAAGCGCTGACCGCGATCACCACGGCGTCGCTTGACGCCGTGCTCGCGGCCACGATCGCGAAGATCGAGGCGGAGCTGCGCGGCCCGCTGCCGACCCGGTTCGCGATGATCGCGATGGGCCGGTACGGCGGGCATGAGTCGGGTTTCGGCAGCGACGCCGACGTGATCTTCGTCCACGACCCCCTGGTCGCCATCATCGAGCCGGACAAGCGGGCGGAGGGCGAGCGGCGCGCGTCGGACGCGGCGCAGGCGGTCGGCGCGGAGCTGCGCCGGCTGCTGCAGATCCCGGCTCCCGACCCGCCGCTCGTGGTGGACGCGGACCTGCGACCGGAAGGAAAGCAGGGACCGCTAGTCCGCTCCCTGGCAGCCTGCGCGGCCTACTACGCGCGCCGCGCCGCCCCGTGGGAGTCGCAGGCGCTGCTGCGCGCCGAGTTCGCTGTCGGGGACGCGGAGCTCGGCGCTCAGTTCATCGCGCTTGCCAACCGGTACCGTTACCCGGCCGGAGGCCTCAGCGACCAGGCGGCACGCGAGATCCGCCGGATCAAGGCGCGCGTCGAGGCCGAGCGCATCCCGCGCGGCACGGACCGCGCCCTGCACCTCAAGCTCGGCCCCGGCGGCCTCTCTGACGTGGAGTGGACCGTTCAGCTCCTGCAGCTGCAGCACGGCCACGCCATCGACGGGCTGCGCACCACCAGGACCCTGGCAGCCCTGGACGCGGCCGTCGACGCCGGCTTTGTCGAGGATTCCGACGCGGCCGCGCTCCGCGCCTCCTGGTGCTTCGCCGCCCGGATCAGGAACGCGATCATGCTGGTCCGCGGCCGCCCCGGCGACAGCCTTCCCGCCAAGCACGACGAGCTCACGGCAGTCGCCCGCCTCCTCGGCTACAAGCCAACCGAGGCGGAACCAGAACACGCGGGCCATGAGCACAGAGGCCAGAACGGTGCCTGCTCCTGGTCAGACACCCCGGCGGCCGCCCTCGAGGAGGACTACCGCCGCACGGCCAGAAGGGCCCGCAAGGTCATGGACCGCCTCTTCTACGGCTAACGCCATGCGTTGATCCGGGCGATTGCTCCAAAAGATCAAGATCAACGTCAAAAGCAAGGGTAGGGCCGTCCCGCCTGTGGTCACCTCCGATACGCGGTCGCCGCTGGCGGGGAGCTATGCGCGGCCGTTGGCGCGCAGGATGCGGAGGGCGTCGACCGTGAGGAAGCCGCGCCAGTCGGACTCGGCGGCGGGAGACCAGGACGGCCAGTTGAACATCCAGCCGCCGTCGTCCCGCTGGGCGCCGGCCAGGTGGTCCAGGTGCGCCTCGATCGTGGCCGCGTCGAACAGGCGGCGCGCGATGGAGTCTGGAAGGGGCGCGAAGTCGAGCGGGCTGTGCGTCTCGCCTGATGCTTCCGGGTCGAGGGCGACGAGCCCGCGGGATAGCAGCAGGGGCCCGGCCAGCTCGAACGCGTCCTGCGGCGCGCGCCCGGTCCGGCACGTGCTCAAGGAAGGCGAGCACGCCGAACATCTCGTAGCCGTTCGGCTCGGTCAGCGTGCGCGATCCGCGACCACATGACCTCCGTGGCGCGGTCGAGCCAGGGGTGCGCGAACCCGCGCGCGTACAGCAGGCCGGCGATCTGCCCGGTCTGGATCAGTGACGCCGGGTGCCCCTCGGGGGGCGCCCACCAGGGCGCGTGCGGCCCCTCGGACACGGTCGGCAAGACGCCCTCCGTGCCGCCTTCGGCCGGGGCGACGGTCACCAGCCAGTCGATCGCGTCCCTGACGAGTCGTTCGTCCCACGCGTCGGTCAGGTCCATGATCCGCAGCGCCATCTCTACGGCCGCCGGCTGGCTGGCCGCCGTCCGGAGGTCCGGCTCAAGCGCGTGCCCGAACCCGCCGTCCGCGTTCCGGTAGGCGGCGACCGCGTCCCGCACCGGCCCGGCCGCCCCCCCGGTGAACAGTCGCTGATACACCCGCCGGTCGAGCACCCGCGCCTGCGCGGCGAGGAAGTCCGCCGCCGCGTCGAAGTCTGGAGTCTTCTTCATGCGCCCATCTCACCAGCGCTCGCCCTCGGGCGTCTTGAACGAAACGGCCGTCGGCGCGCTTCGCGAGCGCTCGGCTAGCGCGCTGGCCAGGTCCAGGTCCTACGCGTGGCATCCTGAAGTCATGAGGCAATCGCCCGTGCGCTGGGTACCGCCAGGCGCCTGGCTCGCGCCTGGGTACGCGGAGTGGCAGGCACCCGTCGCCCTGCGCGGCGCGGTGGCGTGCCTGTGGGCGCGCGTGGTCCCTGACGGCGCCGATCACGAGAGCCTCGTGCTACCGGACGCGTGCAGCGACCTGATCTGGGAACAGGGCATCGCCGCCTACGTGGCCGGCCCCGACACCGGCCCCGTCCGCGCCGAGACGAAGGCGGGCACGGTCTTCGTTGGCGCCCGGTTCCGCCCGGCGGCGGGCGGCCAGGTCCTCAGCCTGCCGCTGAGCGAGCTCCGCGACCAGCGCGTTCCCCTCGCCGACCTCCGCAAGGACGCCGCCCGCGAACTGCCCGCGACGCTGACCCCGGCCGAGGCCGTCCGGCGAATCCTAGACATGACCGGGACCCTTATCGCGGGCAGCACCCCCGACCCGGCCATCAGCGAGGCCGCCTGCCTGCTCCGCGACCCGTTCGCTCGTACCGAGGACATTGCCGAGCGGGTAGGCCTCAGTGAGCGTCAGTTCCGCCGCCGCTCCCACGCGGCGATCGGCTACGGGCCGAAGACGCTCCAGCGCGTCCTGCGCTTTCAGCGTTTCGTCCAGATGATTGACGCGAACGTGCGAGCAGTAGACCTGGCTAACGCTGCCGCCAAGGCGGGTTATGCCGATCAGTCGCACCTGACCCGAGAATCCGTGGCTTTTTCCGGCCTCACCCCGGCGGTGCTGGCCCAGGTCCGTCGCACCGCCTAGCGCGGGAACAGCCGCAGCCGCGTTGAGTGGCTCAGGCCTCCGGGGCCTCGGCGATCATGGCCGTGCCGATCTCGCGGAAGCCGAGGCGCGTGTAGATGCGGGCGGCGCCGGAATCGGCGGCGGAAAGGAAGACGGTCGGCGCATCCCTGGCCAGGGCGTGCGCGGCGAGGGCGTGCGTGACGGCGGCGCCCAGGCCACGGCGGCGGCTGGCTGGCAGCACGCCGATCCCGGTGATCTCCGCGACCCCGGCCACGTACTGGTAGCTGCCCGACGCGAGCGGCCCGTTCGGGCCGGACGCCGTGGCGAGCACCGACCGGCCCGCGCGCAGCCGTTCACGGACGATCTCGATGGACGCTGGCTCGTGGTCCGCCGCGAGCTTGTCGCGCTCGGCCACGCCCGCCCGGCCGATCTCGCTGCCTGGGTGGCCGAAGGCCACGCCGGGGACCGCCCATGCCTGGAGCAGTTCCGGGTCCTCGGGGCCCACGATCCGGATCTCGGTCGTCGGCGCCACTGGCGGGGGAGGGGCGAGCGTCCCGAGCACGAGCATGGGGTGCCGGTGCACGCGCAGGCCCGCCTCGGCGGCGGCCGCCGCCATCTCGGGCGCGGAATCCTCGATCCACTCGAATGACTCGGGGAGCTGTAGTTCTCGCTGCCTGGCCCGGACGGCCTCCACGTCGGCGGCCGTCACCGGATCCCGGTCGCCGGCGCGCGGCCTGGCATAGTACGGGAATCCGGACTTGACGGGCACGAACAGCACGAGCGGACCGTACTGTTCGGCCCGGGCGCGCTCTCGTGGCTGGGCGTCGCAGTAGGCGTCAATCCGCTGAATGGTCCCTTCGTCCGTCACCGGACCTCATGTCCTTCCGTGCGCTCAGACCGAACACGTCGGCGAGAGTCAAGTCGACGCGCAAGTGGCTTTCGTGGTGAACCCCCGCAGGACACGGCTTATTCGCCTTTCAGCGCGGTGGAGGATGTCAAAGCGGTTAACACCCTAGAAGAAGCAGTCGCGCCAGGCCAACCCGATAACGGCCCGGTCGGCAGTAGCGGGCTCATGGTCGCCGTCGGCCGCTCGGGCGCGTCGCCGGCTGCGCGGACAGCGGCAGGCCCGTACTGCTCGATCTCGGCAGGGGACAGGCCGAGCATGGTCGCGGCGTCCCGGAGAGCGACGCCTTCGCCGGCAAGCGCCTCAAGCGCGTCCCTGGTGGCCTGTATGGCGGCCTCGACTGCCTGTTGCGCGGCGTGCCTCATCTGGAGCGCGTGCGCCACCGGCGCGGGGGCGTCAGGGAGGACGTCGACCCTGATCGTCTCGGCCGGGACGGCGAGGGTACGCGCTATGAGCTGACGGGTCACGATCCCGGCCTGGTCGAGGCTCCGTACCTGTGCGGTCAGGCCCTCGATCTGGGGAACGCGCACCGTCCACCAGCGGCCAGCTCGCTCACACAGCACGGTAAAGGTCGTCGTTTCCAATGGATTCCCCTTATCCAGTTCCACGCGTCGTTCCCCCCGTACGTGGCGCTCTCTCTAATCTACCGGCGAGTAGCCAACGGCGCTGGCGTACCCGTAAGGAAGTGACTAACATCGCAGGCCTGGCTCCTGCAGGGCCGGTCAGCTGGTCAGATGCCGGTTCGGCGCGGCGGCGTCCGCCGCGAACTCCGGCAGTTCGGCCACGGTGAGCCCGGCGCGGGACAGCAGTTCGTAGCCCTGGCAGTCAGCGACGAACAAGGCGGGCTCCCGCCAGGCGATCACCACCCGCCGCAGGCCCGCCGCGATGATCAGTTCCGTGCAGGTCCGCGGCCGGGACTTGCGCTGCGAGCACGGCTCAAGCGTGCTGTAGATGGTGGCTCCGGTCAGCCGGGGCTCGCCGGGCGAGAGCTTGCCGAGCGCCGATTCCTCGCCGTGCACCACGGGATCCCCGCCTTCGCGGGAGAACCCGCGGGACAGTTCGGCGCCCGCCTCGTCTACGATGACCGCGCCGACCGAGAACGCGGTACCCGACGGGGGGCACTGCCACGCCAGCGAGACCGCGATCCGCATCCACTCGTCGTCATCATCGCGCATACGCGAACCTTACCCGCTTGCCTTGAGGTGCCCCGTGCCCGGATTTTCCGGCCGATAAATGGCTCTCTCCTTGATATCTCAGTTAGCGCTCGTACCGGACAACGATCTTGTGCAAGGATTCCGCCGGCTTAGCATGCAGGCCCAATGCAACGGGATCATAATGCGAAGGCAACGTTAAACGAGGTGGGCGCGACCGTTGTCATAGCCTAAAAAAGGAACGCATGTCACATCGGGGGAATGACATGATTCACGACGATCCGCAGCGCGCTGGGCCAGGTCGGCACGGCCGACGACGACCTGGCCGTCGGCGCTTCCTGCGGACAATTCACGGACCGGCCGCCCGGCGGACCCGCTCGCTGATTGGCCTGGTCGCGGGGCTGACACTGTTGCTCAGCGCGCCACTGGCTGCGCTGGCCATGCGGCTCCGGAACCGGCCGGCGGGGTCGTGGGACCGCACCCCTATTGCGCTCGTGACTACGAGCGGGTGCACGGAGACCGAGCCGAAGCCGAAGCCGAAGCCGAAGAACTCGTCACCGAAGCTGCGGCACGGAGAGCGGCGGATAAAGAAGCAGCCGCGGCCGAAACCAGAGCCCAAACCGACGCTGAGGCCAGTACCGGAGTCAAAGCCGAGGTCCACGATCAAGCCGAAGTCGAGGCCCGCTCCCATCCTGCCGCAAACCCTCGGCACCCCGCTCTGACGGGAAAGAGAAGGAGAAAAGCCGATCGGCCCGCGACGCCCTAGGGCGCGCCGCGGGCCGTCCGCGTAAAGCCAGACGAGCAGACGTCGACAAGGGGACGCCCCGCCGGTCCGGGACCGGCGGGGCGTCATGCTTGCGTGACGATTGCCGGCCGCCCTGACGCGCCCGCGCCGGGTCTTGACCGCCAACGATTGCCGGCGGACAGTCGAGTTATGCGCAATCGAAGCGCAACCGGCAGTCAGGGAGGCTGATCATGGCGCTGGAGTTCATCGGAATCGACCCTGAGACGGACACCGACCACTGCCCGGCCGTGTTCGTCGAGGAAGAAACCGGGGACCTGCTGTTCCAGGGCTGGACCGTCACCGACCCTGCGACCCTCGCGGAAGTCGACGGCCACAGCCGGATCGCGGACGACGAGTCCGTCGTCAGGCTCCCGGCGCGGATGAGGGCGATCATCCTGGAGGCGCTCAGTGGGCACGGTACCGCCGTTTCGCGAGCTGATAGCGGCGACGTCCGGGTCGGCGGTTCACCTGGAGATGCGGGACTCCTACACGCCTGACGACCCTCAGTTCCTGGCCTGGAAGGCGGGCACGCCCCGGCCGGTGCCCGCTAGCCCCGCCTGGTATGACCTTGTCCGCGAGCACGTCGCGAGGGGCGTCCGGTTCAGGCGTGCGCGCATCGTCTCGGAGCCGGTCAGCGACTACATCCGGTTTGAGTACGAGGCAACCGCAGGGCTGAACGTCGCGGCGGGCGAGGACGTCCGCTGGCTACCCAGGTGCCGCGCCTCGGACCTGTGCCTGCCGGGCAACGACTTCTGGCTGTTCGACGAACGTCTCATCCGGTTCCACCACTTCGACGGCAATGGGCGGATCGTCGAGGACGAGCTGTGCGACGACCTTGCGGTCATCCGCGCGTGCGCGACCGCGTTCGAGGCTGTCTGGCAGCGCGCCGTCCCGCACACGGACTACGGGCTCGCCTGACGTGCCCGAGTCGCCGTCGTCCAGCGTTCAGCGCGCCCGGCAGCAGCTTGCCGAGCGCCTGCGCGACATCCGCCGCGACGCCGGGCTGGACGGCCGAGCCCTGTCGGCTGCCGCGGGCTGGAATCCGGCCAAGACGAGCCGGATTGAGAACGCGAAGCAGGCCGCGAGCGAGGCCGACATCGCGGTGTGGTGCCGGGTCTGCCGCGCTGAGCGCGAGGTGCCCGACCTGATCGCCGCCTCGCGCGCCGCTGACTCGATGTACCTCGAGCACGGCAGGGTCAACCGCGCGGGGATGCGCCGCCTGCAGGAGTCGGTCCGCCCGCTGTACGAGCGCACAGGGTTCTTCAAGGCCTACTGTCCCTCGGTGGTCCCCGGCTGGCTCCAGACCCCGGAGTACGCTACCGCCCTGCTGTGCGCGATCACCGAATTCCGCGGCACACCCGACGACGTCGCCGAGGCCGTCAACGCGCGGATGAAGCGCAACTGGATCCTGGACTCGGGAAATCACAGGTTCGTCCTCCTGCTCGAGGAGACCGTGCTGCGGTACCGGATCGGCGGCGCGGACGTCATGGCCGGCCAGCTCGCCCGCCTAGCCGAGGCTGCCGCGCTGCCCTCGGTCGCCCTCGGCGTGATCCCGTCCGCCGCCCCGGAGCGGCCTGCCTGGCCATTGGAGCAGTTCACGGTGTTCGACGACGAGCGCGTTCACGTCGAGCTGTTGTCCGCGCACGTGACCGTCACCACGCCGAGCGAGATCACGCTGTACGTCCGGGCCTTCGAGCGGCTCGCCCGCCTCGCCGCATACGGCGACGCCGCACGGACGCTAATCGCCAACGCGATTACGGCCCTCGGCTAATTCGCGCGCAATTTGCCGCAATGGCATTCCCCGGCACCGAAGGTCCGCTGTTAGCTGGCAGTAATCGTCTGGTACGCGATTGGGGCACGAACATGCAATCAGACGCAGCGCCGCAGTCCGCCGTGCTGGCGGGCGAGTCCGGCGAGGTCACGGCGGCCATGCTCCGCGAGACATTCGATCACTGGCGCGTCTTCGAGAAGGACGGCCGGTGGTGGGCGATGCGGGCGGGCGCGGTCGCGGGGGAAGGCCCGCGGTCACTGATCCGCCCGGTCGTCTGCGCCATGACCCTAAGAAGGCTGGCGGAGCAGCTTTCCCTGCAGGAGTGGCTGCGGAGGATGTCGGCGGCCGAGCTTGAAGCCGTGTGGCGTGACGGGCTCGCGGCGGTGGCCGGTGACAGCGGGCGTCGTGGGCCCAAGCGGGATGGCGCCCCTGCCAGCCGGCCTTCTTCGGGCTGACTGAGCTCAGCGCGTCGCCGTCCGGCCATCCGCCGTCCCCCCGCCTGACGCGTACCCGCTGTGCCCGGCAGTCACCCGACCCGGCGCGCGAGCAGGCTGGCACCTGATCCAGTGGTCGCAGTCTCAGATACCATAGGGGGGTATAGTATTGTCCCATGAACGACATGGCGCGCGGCCAGGAGCCGCCGGGGACCGCCTGCGCGGCCACCCCGGACGGGGTACCTGGCTGCGGCACAGGACCGGTCGGCCGGATCGCGTTCGTCGCCCGCGAACTCGCCAGTATCTGGCGGGAACTGAGGGGCCACGCGCGGACCACACCCGGCCCCGCTGACAGGGATCAGTAGCACTCATGCATGTTCTGGATATGATCGGCCGGAGCCTGGCCGACGGCGGCGGCATGTTCTGGCAGACGCTGTGGGCGCTCGTGCTCGGCTTCGGCATTTCCGGCGCGGTGCAGGCATTCGTGTCCCGCACGGAGATGCAGCGGGCGCTCGGCGACCACCGGCCGGCCACCATGGTCCGCGCGGGGTTCTTCGGGGCGATCTCATCCTCCTGTTCCTACGCCGCCTCAGCGCTGGCCAAGACGCTGTTCGCGCGCGGCGCGGACTTCACCGCCGCGCAGGCGTTCATGTTCGCCTCCACCAACCTGGTGGTGGAGCTGGGCATCGTGTTGTGGCTGCTGATCGGCTGGCAGTTCGCCGCGGCCGAGTTCATCGGCGGCACGCTGATGATCGCGCTGCTCGCCCTGGTCCTGCCGCGGGTCATCCCCGCCGCGGCGCAGGAAGCGGCCCGGGACTCGCTCTCCGGCGAGGATGACCCGCACGCCGGGCATGGCGACCCGCAGGATGGCCACGCGTCCGGATCATGGCGCACCCGTATCCGGTCACTGGCCGGCTGGTCCGACGCCGCCGGGTACACGATCAGTGACCTGACTATGCTGCGCAAGGAACTAGTCGTCGGGTTCGTCGTTGCCGGATTCGCCGACGCTGTGGTGCCGGTCAGCTTCTGGCGGGCGCTGTTCCTGACCGGGCACGGGTTCTGGTCGGTGCTGGAGAACGTGATCCTCGGCCCGTTCCTGGCCGTCATCAGCTTCGTCTGCTCGATCGGCAACGTCCCGCTCGCTGCGGCGCTCTGGTCGGGCGGGATCACCTTCGGCGGGACGATCGCGTTCGTGTTCGGCGACCTCATCACGCTGCCGTTGCTGCTGATCTACCGCCGCTACTACGGCACGCGGCTCACCGTCCGGCTGCTCGCGGTGTTCTGGGCGACGATGAGCGCGGCCGGACTGGTCACCGAGTACTTGTTCACCTGGGCCGGGATCGCCCCGGCGGCCGGCGCCCGGCACGGTTCGATCGGGCAGGACGTCTGGGCCTGGAACTACACCACCTTCCTGAACATCGCGGCCCTGGCCGCGTTCGGCGGGCTGTACTGGCTGTACCGCAACCGGGAGCGGTTCGGCGGCGGCGCGGGGTACGCCAAGGACCCGGTATGTGGGATGCAGGTTCAGGTGGCGCATGCGCCAGCCACCGCGCGCTACGACGGCACCACCTATTACTTCTGCTCCGACCACTGTCAGCACCGGTTTAGCGCCAGCCCGGACCGCTACGCCGGCGCGGAGGCCGCAGGTGCACACGACGCTGGGCACGCCGGCGCTGACGTTAGCCAGGCCGCCGGGGAACGCGCGACCGACCCCGTGTGCGGGATGACCGTCGACCCGGCGACCGCTCCGGCGCATGCCGACTACGCCGGGCGGACGTACCACTTCTGCGGCGAAGGCTGCGCCCGGCACTTCGCCGCCGACCCGCTCGCCGTGCTGACCAGTGCACCGTGCTGATGACCGCCCCGGGCGGTAGAGCGTGCAATGCGGAAAGCCCGCAGCAAGGTCAACGGCCTTCCTGCGGGCTTCCGGTATCACGACTACATCTGGCCAGGCCGCGACGAGTCGACCAAGGCCGCCGTGGACGCTGTGCTCACCGCCTACCTAACGGAACAGCGGGGGGACAGCGCCACGGCGGAACCCTGAAACAGCAGGTCAGAGCCGGTTAGACCGTCACACGTCGAAGTACAGCTCGAACTCGTGCGGGGTCGGGCGCAGCCGCACCGGGTCGAGTTCCTTCGTCCGCTTGTAGTCGATCCAGGTCTCGATGAGGTCCTCGGTGAACACGCCGCCCTCGCTGAGGAAGGCGTGGTCGTCCTCGAGGTGGTTGAGCACGGCCTCGAGCGAACCGGGGACCGTCGGGATGGCGGCGGCCTCGTCCGGCGGCAGCTCGTACAGGTCCTTGTCGACCGGCTCCGGCGGCTCGATCTTGTTCTTGATGCCGTCGATGCCCGCCATGAGCATCGCCGAGAAGGCGAGGTACGGGTTGGCGGACGGGTCGGGCACGCGGAACTCGATCCGCTTGGCCTTCGGGTTGGTGCCGGTGATCGGGATGCGGCAGCAGGCCGACCGGTTCCTACTGGAGTACACCAGGTTGACCGGCGCCTCGAAGCCAGGCACCAGGCGGTGGTAGGAGTTGACCGTCGGGTTGGTGAACGCGAGCAGCGAGGGGGCGTGCTTGAGCAGCCCGCCGACGTACCAGCGGCCCATGTCCGACAGGCCGCCGTAGCCCATCTCGTCGTAGAAGAGCGGCGAGCCGTCCTTCCACAGCGACTGGTGGACGTGCATGCCCGAGCCGTTGTCGCCAAAGAGCGGCTTCGGCATGAACGTCACGGTCTTGCCGGCCGCGCGGGCGACGGACTTGACCACGTACTTGTACAGCAGCAGCTTGTCGGCCTGCTCGAGCAGTTTGCCGAAGCGGATGTCGATCTCGGCCTGGCCGGCGGTGCCCACCTCGTGGTGCTGCATCTCGGTCTCGATGCCAACCGCGATGAGCTGCTTGACCATCTCAGACCGCAGGTCGGTGTAGTGGTCCATCGGCGGCACAGGGAAGTAGCCGCCCTTGTACGGGGGCTTGGCGCCGAGGTTGCCGCCTACCTCCTCACGGCCGGTGTTCCACGCGCCCTCGATCGAGTCGATGTGGTAGTAGCCCTCGTTGGTGCCGGTGGCGAACCGCACGGAGTCGAAGATGTAGAACTCCGCCTCCGGGCCCATGAACGCGGTGTCCGCGATGCCGGTGCCCTTGAGGTACTCCTCGGCCTTGGCGGCCACGTTGCGCGGGTCGCGGGAGTAGGCCGCGCCGGTCAGCGGGTCGAAGACAGAGAATGTCAGGTTCAGCGTCTTGTGCTGGCGGAACGGGTCAAGCACGGCGGTGGACGGGTCCGGTATCAGCAGCATGTCGGACTCGTGGATCGCCTGGAAGCCGCGGATCGACGAACCGTCGAACATCCGGCCCTCGGTGAACACGTCCGCGTCGAACGTCTGCACCGGAACGGTGAAGTGCTGGACGGTGCCCGGCAGGTCTGTGAACCTGACGTCAACGAACTCAACGTTTTCCTCAGCGATGAACCTGAGGACTTCTTCAGCACTGCTGAACATCAACCCTCCCTGAACAGGGCGCGCATAGGTAGCTATATCTCGATTTTTTCGTCGGGACGCGCTTTGGACGGTAGTCCTTCGCAATTTCCGAGCGGTATCCCCGATGTTTCGCCAGTGTTACGCGTGCTCCACTCGCCCCTCCTGCACACCCGTCCGATCAGCCATGGTCCGCGCGCCGCAGAGGAGCGGCTGTACGGGCGTGCAGGTCAAGCGGATACCGTAGTCCTGTGACCCAAGGATCCCGGAATCCGCGTACCAGGAACGCGACCAAGGTAGCTGCCGCGCCCGGTGCCGCTGCGGTTGATGATACGCCTGATTACCCTGGCAAGAAGTTCGGCTTGCCAATGGAGGGCCCCAGGTCGGTGGCCCCGATGGGGAGGCGTTTGCTCGCGCTGATCGTCGACTGGGTCCTCTGCTATCTGATCGCCTCGAGCATCGTCGGGCACAGCGTGTTCACCGTCACCGACGCGCACTACCAGCAGGCCCAGTTGGTCGCCCTCCTGCTGTTCGCCTTCGAGGTCTACCTGCTCACCGCGATCAGTGGCCTCACCGTCGGCAAGCGACTGCTTGGCCTGCGCACGATCCGCCCCAATGGCGGCGCCCCCGGCTTCAAGTGGGCCGCGCTGCGCACCCTGCTGCTGGTGTGCGTCATCCCGGCCTGCCTGACCGACCGGGACCTGCGCGGCCTGCACGACCGCGCAGCCGACACGATCGTGGTGCGGATGTAGCAGGGCCTAACGCTGCTGCTTCGGCATCCGCGGCATGCGGGCGCCCTTGGGCATCGGCCCCTTCGGCATCTGCATGCTCGGCTGCAGCGCCTTCAGCCGGTAGTTGAGGTCCGCAACAGCCGTGGGCTTCAGCGCGCGGGGCAGCGTGGTGACCTTGCGCTGCAGCTTGCTGACCGGGATCTGCCCCTCGTCGCTACCCACCTGGAGTTCGTGGATCGGCACGCCGTGCGCCACCCGCTCGGTCTTCTTCCGCTCGGCGGCGATCAGCCCGGCCACCCGTACAGGCACGCCCTCGCCGACGAGCACGACCCCAGCCCGGCCGACCGCGCGGTGCACCACGTCCATGGTCCTGTTGCCGGCGATGGCCGGGGTGACCGTCCAGTCGCCGGGCATCGACTGCAGGACCGCGGCCGCCGCCCCGAGTTGCCCGTCGATCGCCGAGTACTGCGCCTGCTGCGCGAACCGCCCGAAGAGGATCATCCCCGCTATCAGGCCGAGCAGCACGCCCACGGGGATCAGGAGCGCCACGAGCCCGGTCAGCAGCCCGACGAGCACGAACACGACGATGATGAGCACCGCAGCGCCGAAGGTAATCGGCAGCGCCTTCTTGTTCTGCTCGTTGACCAGCTTCGCGACCATCCGGATCTGCTTCAGCCGCCCGGCGTTCTTCACGTCATCAGCGCTGTATTGGTCAACCACTCGCTCAGCCTCTCGTGTACGCGTGCCAACATCAGTGAGCATACGGTTTCCCGCCCCCGGGACTGTAACCAACCAAGGTCAATAGCCCAAACCGATACTCCCGAACGATAGCGGGTTCCTCTGACCCCGCCGCGCACCCGCTCCCGGGCTGGTGAACACCCAGGCATGCTTCGCGCCACCGTGAGCGCGGATCTTGACCTTGCCCCGACGCTACCGCGCACCCTTAGGGTCCATGACTCTGAGGGAGCTACCGCAGGCCTACGGGGTCCAGGACTCTCTCCGGAAGCTGCCGCGCACCCTTCGGGTCCATGACTCTCTCCAGAGCTACCGCCGCGCCCTGGGGGTCGTGACCCGCTCACGGCCGACCCGGTGGCGCGTCGCGGCTGCTACCCGAAGGCGGGGAACGCCTTGGCGCGGTCGCCTAGCAGAGCGCGTTCGGTGTCGTCGAGCGGGAGGCGGCCGGCGCCCTTGAGGACGTACGTGGCTTCGTCCCAGGTGGGCGGGCGGACGGGGCTCCCGGTGAGCTCGTCGAGCGTGCGGACCGCGAGGGCGAGGGACCCCTCCGTCGGCTGTAGGCGGTCTCCGGGCAGGTGCGCCGTCAGGTCAAGCTGGTGGATTACCCACTCGACCGTCCACATGGCCAGGATGTCCTCGGCCGCCATGACATGTGCTTGCAGCCGGAAGTTCCCGGCCGGTGCCTGCCGGCTCATCCCCGCAGCTTGCCGTGCGGTGTCGGCGAAGTGCTCCCGCAGGCTGTCCGCGGTTGCGTAGGCGCTCCCGTTCGCCCAGTAGAACCGGGCACTGGCATAGGTGGCAGGCCGGTTACCAGGCGGCCAGTCCCGCCAGTAGGAGACGTAGTCCCGGTCGATCACGTCCTCGGGCCCGGCGGGCTCGGCGAAACTGGTCGCGTGCTCGGCGAGCCCGAGCCGCATGTGCACGAGCAGGTGCGCCGCCAGCCAGCCGTCACACAGCGTCGGTGCGACGAGATCCGCGTCGCTCAGCCCGGCCACGACATCGGCCACCCGCTCAACCTGCCCCGCCGCGATCTCCCGTATTCCCTGCGGTAGCCGTTCGCTCACAGTCAGCCAGCCTAACCCGAATGTGCGGCCCGCCGGCACCCGGTACAGCCACGCAGCGGAGGTCAGCTTGCCGCTGCTGCGCGCTGCTCCATCGCCTGGGCGTACAGCTTCCCCGCCCGGTACGACGAGCGCACGAGCGGACCGGACATGACGCCGGCGAAGCCCATGGCCAGGGCTTCCTCGCGCAGCGCGACGAACTCGTCCGGGTGGACCCAGCGGTCTACCGGATGGTGCCTCGCGGACGGCCGCAGGTACTGGGTGATGGTCAGCAGGTCGCAGCCGACGGCCCGCAAGTCGGCCATCGCGGGCGCGATCTCCTCGCGGGTCTCGCCCATGCCCAGGATCAGGTTGGACTTCGTGACAAGACCGGCCTCGTGCGCCTGGCGGAGCACGTCGAGCGACCGCTGGTAGCGGAAGCCCGGCCGGATCCGCTTGAAGATCCGCGGCACCGTCTCCAGGTTGTGCGCGAACACCTCGGGCCCGGCGCTGAACACCTCGCCGAGTTGGGCGGGGTCCGCGTTGAAGTCGGGAACGAGCAGTTCGACCCCGCAGCCGGGCACGGCGGCGTGGATCTCCCTGGCGGTCTGCGCGTACAGCCAGGACCCGCCGTCGGGCTGGTCATCGCGGGCCACCCCGGTGACGGTCGCGTACCGCAGCCCCATGGCCGTGACGGACTCCGCGACGCGCCGCGGCTCGTCGCGGTCAAGCGGCAACGGCTTGCCAGTGTCAATCTGGCAGAAGTCGCAGCGTCTAGTGCACTGGTCGCCGCCGATGAGGAAAGTCGCCTCGCGGTCTTCCCAGCACTCGAAAATGTTCGGGCAGCCGGCCTCCTGACACACGGTGTGCAGTCCCTCGGACTTCACGAGGTGCTGCAGCGCTGTGTACTCGGGCCCGGTGCGCACACGGGTCTTGATCCACGGCGGCTTCCGCTCGATCGGCGTCTCGGCGTTGCGCGCCTCAAGCCGAAGCATCCGCCGTCCTTCAGGTGCCAGCTCCGGAGTACTCACCACGCCCCCAAGACTACGTTCCCCCACGCCCGTCACGCGCCCGCTAACCTCCACCGTCTGATAACAGCAAGAAGATTCAGCACTCGGTACCGGGCCAAAAGATAGTGGATGGATGAGTACGTCATAGCGACTCCATCTATCCACCATCTTCGTAGGCCGCCCCTCGGGGCTGGATAACAGCAACAAGCGCGCTAGCGCGACGGCTATGCCGCCGAGGCGACCAGCGGCGTCACGGTGTGGATGCGCCGCCAGGTCCGGTACCCGAGGGAAGCCGCCAGGTGCCGCTCAAGCAGCGGCGTCACGTCCGTGACCGAAACGGGGATGCCGGTCTCTGCCGTGAGCGATGTCACGCCCGCGTCCCGGATCCCGCACGGCACGATCCGGTCGAACCACGACAGGTCGCAGTCGCAGTTCAGCGCGAGCCCGTGCATGGTGACGCCGCGCGCGACCCGTGCCCCGATCGCCCCGACCTTGCGGTCTGGCAGTCCGCGCGACGCCGGGATCCACGTTCCAGAGCGCCCCTCGACCCGGATCGCCTGCAGCCCGAAGTCGGCGCAGACCCGGATCATCGATTCCTCAAGCGCCCGCACATAGGCGATGACGTCCATCGGCTGGCGCAGCTTGATGATCGGGTAGGCGGTGAGCTGCCCCGGCCCGTGCCAGGTGATCTTGCCGCCGCGGTCGACGTCGATGACGGGAGCCCCTGGGTCCCCGAAGGGCCGGTCGGACACGGCCGTTCGTTTGCCCGCCGTATAGACGGACGTATGCTCAAGGAGCAGGCAGCTATCCGGAACCTCGCCGCTGACTCGCCGCCCGTGTACCGTGCGCTGCATGTCCCACCCCTGGACATAGTCCACGGCGTCCGGCCCGAAGCCTGCGTGCGCAAATACGAGTTCAGCATCCACGACATCGAGAGTACGACGCGAGTGAGACCACCGCGTTTGCTGGGAACAAACCAAAACGTGATCAATGAGGCAGACCTGCGGGAGATGAGCCCTAGCGAGCGCCGCAAGCTAGCGCACTCGCTCGCCGCCGTCGACTACCCGCACCCCATGCTGGGGATCTACCTGGCGCGAGGCCGTCGCCTTGGGGTCCTCGCGTCGATCATTGCGTGCACCGTGCTGGTCGGCTGGATCATCGTGCTCGGCCTCACCCTGCACCGTTCGTTCCACGCCGAGCACTGGAAGGGCGCCTGGGTCGGGTTCGATCTCATCGAGCTCGCCGCGTTCGCCGCGACCGGCTGGGCGTTCTGGCGCGGCCGCCAGATCGTCATCGCCTGCCTGATCATCACCGGCACGCTGCTGTGCTGTGACGCTTGGTTCGACGTCGTGCTGGACGCGGGCACGTCCGACGTGTGGCTCAGCATCGCCTCCGCGGCCGTCATCGAGCTGCCGCTCGCGTTCCTCATGTTCAACGCGGCCCGCCGCCTCATCCGGCTGTCCGCCGTGGTCGCGGTGGGCGAGTCGGGTGATTCCAGCGACTGCGACAACCTCCCCGAGGATGCCCTGCCGCCGCTGTGGAAGATCCCCCTCTTCGGGGTCAGTAGTCCCCCGCAGGGGCGCCACCCTGCACCTCCGGATGCCGGCACGGGACAAGAGCCACGAAGTGGACGTGACAGCTACCCGTCGCCACGCAACCGTTCGGACGAATATCACAGGGCAACGATGGTAGACCCGCAGCTGGGAACGGACTTAATCTCATCGGCATGGCTACCGATTTCACCGAGGAAACCGCGGCTGACGCAGTCATCGAGTCCTTCGCGCCGGAGACCAACCCGAGGCTGCGCGAGATCCTGGTCTCGCTCGTCAGGCACCTGCACGCGTTCGCCCGCGATGTCGAGCTGACGATCCCCGAGTGGGAGAAAGCGATCGACTTCCTGACTAGGACCGGGCACAAGAGCGACGACGAGCGGCAGGAGTTCATCCTGCTGTCGGACGTCCTCGGGCTGTCGATGCTGGTTGAGACGATCTCGAACAGGAAGTTCGGCGTCGCGACCGAGTCGACGGTGCTCGGCCCGTTCCACGTGGTGGAGTCGCCCGTCCGCGAGCTCGGCGACAACATCGACATGGTGGGCACCGGCACGCCGTGCGTGGTCACCGGACGGGTCGTCTCGGTGGACGGCACGCCGCTCCCCGGCGCGACCATCGACGTGTGGCAGGCCAACGACCAGGGCTTCTATGACGTGCAGCAGCCCGACGTGCAGCCTCGCACCAACGGCCGCGGCCTCTTCACCGCCGACTCCAGCGGCGAGTTCTGGTTCCGCACGATCGTGCCGAGCCACTACCCGATCCCGACCGATGGCCCGGTCGGCGAGCTGCTGGTGGCAACGGGCAGGCACGCATTCCGCCCGGCCCATATCCACTTCATCGTGACGGCCCCCGGCCACCGTGACCTGACCACGCACGTCTTCGTTGCAGGCAGCGAGTACATCGAGTCAGACACGGTATTCGCGGTAAAAAAGTCCCTGCTCGCCGACTTCGAAGAGGTCAACGACGCGTCCTTGGCGGACAAGTGGCACGTAGGCAAGGTGCCATTCCGCCACGCGGACTTCGACATCATCATGCAGCCCGGCGCGTAACTCCAAGGTCAAAGGCAGAGGAGTAGCCCGAACGGGAGCGTGCTCCCCGCTCTCGGTTCCTACGACTGGTTAGCGGGGGAGTTCTGCCGCCAGCGCGGCACCGACGACGGGGTACTCGAACTCGAAGCCCGCTTCCTGCAGGCGCGCAGGCAGGACGCGGGCGCTGTTCAGGAGCTCGGCGGACATTTCGCCGAGGCCGAGCTTCAGCAGGGGCGCGGGAACGCGGAGCCAGGGGAAGTCGGGGCGCTTGAACGCGGCGTGCAGCGCCGCCGTGAGTTCGCTGTCCGTGACCGGGTTCGGGGCGGTCAGGTTGTACGGGCCGCTGCGCCGGTCCGCGCCGGGGCCGTCGAGCAGGAAGCGGATAGCGCCGACTTCGTCGGTAAGCGAGATCCAGCTCATTACCTGGTGGCCGTCGCCGAAGCGGGGCAGCAGGCCGAAGCGCGCGGGCAGTGCCAGCCGCGCGAGAACGCCGCCGCCCACCCCGAGGACGAGGCCGCTGCGCAGGTGGGCGACGCGAATGCCCGCCTCGCGCGCCGGGTCGGCGGCGGCCTCCCAGTCGTGCACGACGCGGGACAGGAAAGCCTTGCCCGCCGGAGCGTTCTCGGTGACCTCGCGGCCGCCGGTGTCGCCGTACCAGCCGATCGCCGAGCCGACGATGAACGCCTTCGGGCGTGGCTGCGCCTTCACGAGCGCGCCCGACAGGGCCGTAGTGGCGAGGACCCTGCTGGCCCGGATCTCCGCTTTGTAGCTCGCCGTCCAGCGGTGGTTGCCGACTCCGGCGCCGGCCAGGTGGACGACGGCGTCGACGCCGGACAACGCGGGGTCGCCCGCGTCGGCGGCACGCGGATCCCAGCGCACCTCACTGATGGCCTTATCACTGGCGTCGCGCGGCGGCCGCCTGACGAGACGGACGACCTGGTGGCCGTCCGCTCGCAGGCTGGCCGTCAGCGCAGTACCGATCAGCCCAGATGAGCCGGTGATCGCTACCTTCATGCGCGTGCGGGCGTTAGAGGCCGAGGTCGGCCTCGAACGCGCCCTCCTCGAGGCGGTTCTTCACCGTGACGAGGAACCGTGCGGCGTCGGCGCCGTCCACGAGCCGGTGGTCGTAGGTCAGCGCCAGGTAGACCATGGAGCGGACCGCGATGACTTCGCCGAGCGCCGGGTCCTCGACGACGACGGCGCGCTTGACCACGCTGCCCACCCCGAGGATGCCGACCTGTGGCTGGTTGATGATCGGCGTGTCGAAGAGCGCACCGCGGCTGCCCGTGTTGGTCAGCGTGAACGTGCCGCCGGCCAACTCGTCGGGGTTGACCTGGCCAGACCTGGTCCTGGCCGCGAGGTCGGCGATCTTGCGGGCGAGCCCGCCGATGTTCAGGTCGCCGGCGTTGTGGATGTTCGGCACCATGAGGCCGCGTTCGGTGTCCACCGCGATGCCGAGGTGCTCGGCAGCGTGGTAGGTGACTTCCTGCGTCTCGGTGTTGATGACCGCGTTGAGCGCCGGGTGCACCTTGAGCGCCTCGATCGTGGCCTGCGCGAAGAACGGCAGGAACGTCAGCTTGACGCCCTCGCGGGCCTGGAACGCGTCCTTGGCCCGCTCGCGGAGCCTGGCGATGTTCGTGACGTCAACCTCGACCACGGTGGTGAGCTGCGCCGAGGTCTGCAGGGACTCGATCATCCGCTTGGCGATGACCTGGCGCGGCCGGGACATCCGCTGGGTGCTGCCGCGCAGTGCGGACGGGACGATCGAGGGACGGGCGGGCGCGGCCGCCGGCGCAGGCGCGCTGGGGGCCTCGGCCGGTGCGGCCTGGGCGGCTGCCGTAGCATCGGCCGCGGCAGCGGCTGCGGCGGCCTGGGCCGCCGCCTCGGCTTCGGCGGCACGCTGCACGCGGGCTGCCTCAAGGACATCCTGCTTGCGGATCCGGCCGCCAACCCCGGTGCCGGCGATCGCCTCAAGCGGCACCGCGTGCTCGGCGGCGAGCTTGCGGACGAGCGGCGTGACGTACGGCGAGTCGCCCGACGGCAGCGGCGCGGGCTCCGGGTACGCGTCAGCGGGCTCTTCCTCTGCGGCCTGAGCCGCCTGAGCGGCCGGGGCTGGCGGCGCGTAAGCCGGGGCCGGCGGTGCCGGCGCGACATACGCGGCCGGGGCGGGGGAGGCCGGCGGAGCATAGGCCGGCGTCGCCGGCGCTGGCGGAGCGCTCCACGACCAGTTGCTCGACGGCGCGGCCGAGTCGCCATTGGCCGTCCCGGCCACGGCGACCGCGGGGGCAGGGGCGGGGGCGGGGGGTTCAGGCGCGGGCGGGACGTATGCGGGGGCCGGAGGCGCGGCGGGTGCCTCGGCCGCAGGTGCCTGGACCGCGGGGGCGGCGGGCGCGGCGGCCGGTGCGAGGGCCTCCGCCGAGTCCGAGTCCTCGATCATGGCGAGCTGCGCGCCTACGGCAACCGTCTCGTCCTCGTCAACGACGATACCGCGCAGGACGCCGGTGGCCGGCGACGGGATCTCGGTGTCCACCTTGTCCGTCGAGACCTCAAGGAGCGGCTCGTCGGCCGTGACGTGCTCGCCCTCCTTCTTCAGCCAGCGCGTGACAGTGCCCTCGGTGACACTCTCGCCGAGCTGGGGCATTACTACGGAGACCGACATGTTCGGGCTGACTCCTTAGGCGTGAAAGTGCAGTGGCTTGCCGGCGAGCGCCATGTGCGCCTCGCCGATGATCTCGGACTGGGTCGGGTGCGGGTGGATGAGCGCCGCGACGTCGTCCGGCTCAGCGTCCCAGTTGACGATGAGCTGGGCCTCGGCGATCAGCTCGCCAACCCGGCTGCCGACCAGATGAACCCCGAGGACCCGCCCCGGCTGGCCGCCTGGCGCGGACGGCGCCTCGGCGATCACCTTGGCCTGGCCCTGCGTCTGCAGGATGACGCTCCTGCCGTTGGCGCCGAGCGGGTAGTCCACCTCGACCACGTTGATGCCGCGCGCGGCGGCCTGCGCCGAGGTGATGCCCACGGAGGCGACCTCCGGGTCGGAATAGGTGATGCGCGGCACGCCGTCGTAGTCGATCGGCCTGACGTCAAGGCCGCCGAGCCGCTCAGCGACCAGAATGCCCTCGGCGAAGCCCACGTGGGCGAGCTGCGGGGTGTTGATCAGGTCGCCCACGGCGGAAATCGTCGCCGCGCTCGTCCGGCACAGCGGGTCAACATCGACGAACCCGCGGGTAATGCCGACCCCGTTCTCCTCGTACCCGAGGTCGGCCGAGACCGGCCCGCGGCCCACCGCAACGAGGAGAACCTCCGCCTCGAGCTGCTTGTCGTTGCCGAGCGTGACCCGGACGCCGGAGTCGGTGTAGGTGACCGACTGGAACGGCGTGCCGAGCTCGAACTTGATGCCGCGCCGCCGGAAGGCCCGCTGCAGCAGCTTGGCGGATGCCTCGTCCTCCAGCGGCAGCAACTGCGGCGCCATCTCGACGATCGTCACCTCAGCGCCGAACGACCGCCACACGGACGCGAACTCAACGCCGATCACGCCGCCGCCAAGGACCACGACCGATGAAGGCACCCGGTCAAGCCGCAGCGCGTCGTCCGAGGTGATCACGCGGACCCCGTCGAGCGTCAGGCCCGGCAGCGACCTCGGCACCGACCCGGTGGCGAGCACCACGTGGTCCCCGGTGTACGTCGCCCCGTTGACGGCGACCGACGTCGGCGAGATCAGCTTCCCGTCGCCGTAGATCATGTCGATCTTGCGGCTCGCCAGCGTGGACTGCAGCCCCTTCCAGAGCCGCTCGACCACACCCTGCTGGTAGGAGAGAACCGCGGGCATCTCGATGCCTTCGAACGAGGTCCGCACCCCGAACTTCTCGCTCTCCCGCGAAGAGTCGGCGACCTCGGCTGCGTGCAACAGTGCCTTGGTCGGAATGCAGCCGCGGTGCAGGCAGGTCCCGCCTACCTTGTCTTTCTCGATCAAGGCCACGCGCTTGCCGAACTCGGCCGCGCGCAGCGCGCAGGCGTACCCGCCGCTGCCACCGCCGAGGATGACGATGTCGTAATGGCCGCCCTCTGCCACAGTTAACCCCTTTTCCGCTTACTCTCGGTGTCCCATCATGTCACTGCGGTTGCTTACGCGCGGGAAGTCGCCCGGCTGCCGTCTCCGCCGCGATCGCGATGAGCGCCCGCACTGCCGCGCCGGTACCGCCCTTAGGGGTGTAGCCGAACGGTGCCTTCTCGTTGAAGGCCGGGCCCGCGATGTCAAGGTGTGCCCAGGCGACGCCGTCCGGCACGAACTCCTTCAGGAACAGGCCGCCGACCATCATGCCGCCCTCGCGCTCCGGCGAGACGTTGGTCATGTCGGCGATGGTGGAGTCCAGGCCCTTGCGCAGCTCCTCGGGGAACGGCATCGCCCACGCGGGCTCGCCCGCCTCCCGCATGACCGCGGCGATCTCGGCGGAGACCTCGTCGGATGAGCCCATCACGCCCGCCGTGCGGCGGCCGAGCGCGATCGACGCGGCACCCGTGAGAGTGGCGACGTCCACGATCAGCACGGGGTCGTCCTCGGCTGACCTGGCGATCCCGTCGGCGAGAACCAGGCGGCCCTCGGCGTCGGTGTTGAGCACCTCGACGGTCTTACCGCCGTAGATCGTGATGATGTCGGACGGGCGCTGTGCCGCGCCGCCTGGCATGTTCTCCGCGGCGCACAGGTACGCCACGACGTTCACGGGCAGCGCGAGTTCGGCGGCGGCCGTGGTGGCGGCGAGCACGGCGGCGGCGCCGCTCATGTCGCACTTCATCGTCTCCATGGACTTCGGCGGCTTGAGCGAGAGGCCGCCTGAGTCGAAGGTGATGCCCTTGCCGACGAACGCGACGGTCTGCGTCGCCTCCGGGTGCGTGTACGACAGCCGGACAAGCCGCGGCGGCCGGATCGATCCCTGGCCGACGCCGGAGAGGCCGCCGTAGCCGCCGTCCTTCAGCGCCACCTCGTCGAGCACCTCAACGGCGACACCTGCCTCGGCCGCGACGCGCTCCGCCTCGGCCGCGAGCGCGGCGGGCGGCAGGTCGAGCGGTGAGGTGTTGACCAGGTCCCGCACCAGGTTGACCGCCTTGGCGATCACCTGGCCGCGTCGCACAGCCTCGGCGTTGCCGCTGCCGGTCAGCACCGTGACCGTCAGGTCGGCCGCCGGCGTCGAGCGGTACCTGCGGAAGCTGTAGGCCCCGAGCAGCGCCCCGGTGGTGACGGCTTCCGCCTCGTCCGGGGTGAGCGAGGGGAGCGCGAGTGTGACAGCCTTGCTCGCGGGCGCTGCGTCATCGGCCGATTTCTTCGCCCCGGCGGCCGTCCGCAGTGCGGCTCCGGCGGCCCTGCGGAGCTTCTCCGCGTCAAACGACGTGCCTTCTTCCGGCGCTTTGCCGAGGCCCACCGCGAGCACGAGCTTGGCGGGCAGCTTCCCGCCGCCGGGAATCTTGATGAGTTCCTCGGGTTCGCCGGTAGCGCCGAGCGCGGCGAGCGCGTCGGCGAGGATACCGCCGAGCGCCTCATCCACCCCGGCCAGGCCGGGTGCGGCTGCCGGGCCATCGGGGGTCTGAATGACCCCGATGACAAGGACGTCGGCCCCGGCCGTCTCCGGCGCCGACTCACTGGTTGCAAGGGAGACTGTCACGAAGCCGATGCTATTGCACCCCGACGCGCGCCGATGGCGGCGAGTCCCCTCGCGTGACCGACGGCACACCGTAATACAGATGTCATGGGGGCGAAGGGGATCGGCCGCACGCGTTCTGGCCGCCGACCTAACCCCGATCGGCGGCCAGAACGCGTGCGGCCTCACCCCATCCGCCCGCTAAAAAGTCTTCACGATCGTGGGCCCGCCTAGGCGGTGAGCGCTGGAGCGGGAGCGGATGTGTCCTTTTGGTCAGCCTTCGCCTCAGCGGGGAACAGGTGGCAGCCCTCCGGGTCGAGCCGCATGCCGACCGAGTCGCCGCGGTCGGCGCGGTGCCGGGCGAACACGCCGGTCAGCCGTCCGAGGCCCGGCAGGTCGATGGCGTACTCGTAGCCGCGGCCGCGGAACGCCACGTCGGCCACCTGACCGGTCAGGTGCGGCGTCTCCGAGCCGGACGTTAGGAGGAGGATGCCTGTCGGCCTGATGGCGAGCAGCGCGTCATCTCCGGGCTTCAGCCCGGAGCTGGAACCGTCAGCGGCAGGAGCGGGCCGGGCCGCCGGCCCGCTCGCCCCCGCCGGGCGCAGCGCGGGCAGCGCCGCGATCCCGTCAGCGACGCCGGCGGCGGTCAGTTCCAGGGCGCCGTCGCTGCCGTGTCCCGCAACCCGGACCGGCAGTTCGCCCGCCAGCCCGGTGAACCGCGCGACGAACGGGGTCGCCGGGTGCTGGTAGACGTCCTCCGGCGAGCCCGACTGCACGAGCACGCCCTCCTCAAGCACGCCGATCACATCGGCGAGCGCGAACGCCTCCGCCTGGTCGTGGGTGATGTAGACGGACGTCGCCCCGGCCTCGCGGACCAGCGAGGAGATCTCCACCCGCATCCGCTCGCGCAGGTCGGCGTCCAGGTTGGACAGCGGCTCGTCGCACAGGATCAGCCCGGTGTCCGCGATCAGCGCCCGGGCGAGCGCGACCCGCTGCTGCTGGCCGCCGGACAACTCGTTCGGGTACCGCTTCGCGAACTCGGCGAGTCCCACCCGCGCGAGCATGACCATAGCCTGCGCCCGGCACGCAGCCCGGGGCAGGTGACGCCGCCGCAAGGCGAAGGCGACGTTGTCGAGGACGGTCATGTGCGGCCACAGGGCATAATCCTGGAACACCATCGACAGGTCACGCTGCTCCGGCGGCACGTGCGATCGCCCGTCCGCGACCACCCGCCCCCCAATGCCAATGGAGCCGCTGTCGATCCGCTCGATCCCGGCGAGGCACCGCAGCAGCGTCGTCTTGCCCGACCCGGACGGCCCGAGCAGCACCAGGAAGGCGCCGGGCGCCACGTCAAGCGACACCGACTTCAAAGCCGGCGTGACACTGCCCGGATACGTCTTGGTCAGCGAGACAACAGAGATCGGCTCAGCCACGAACGGTCCCTCCAATGCGCCGCCACCCGGCCGGTGCGAACAGGCGATAAGCGCCAAGGACGACACCGACGACAGCGAAGGCGATGAACACGGCGAGCACGGCCTGCGCCATGCCGACGCCGAAGTGGTAGTTGGACAGGTTGTCCTCGATGGCGATCGCGGCAGGCGGCGAGCCGGGCGCGTACAACAGCTGCGACAGCGGCAGCTCAAGGAACACGCCGCAGAACGTGTATAGCCAGGCCATCACCAGGGGACGCGAGATCACGGGCAGCACGCCGCGCGCCCACGCCGTGATGGCGCCGGCCCCGTGCGCCCGGGCGGCGTCCTTCAGCGAGGGCTGGAGTTGCGATACCGAGCCGACGAGCACCCGCGCGGTGGTCGGCAGCGAGGACGCGATGTAGGCGATGACCAGCAGCTGCACAGTCTGATATAGGTCGATGTGCAGGCTGGACATGATCGGCAGGTTATAGGCGAAGATGTACCCCGCGCCGAACACCACCCCAGGCAGCGCCACCGAGGCGAGCAGCAGGTAGTCCATCGCCCCGGTCGCCGCGGTCCGCCGCTGCGAGAGCATGCGCGCCGCGATGAAGCCAAGCAGGACGGTGACCGATGCCGTGATGACGCCGTAGACAAACGACCGCTCGAGCGGGCCGATCAGCCCGGGCTGCTGGAACAGCGCCTGGTAGTTGACCCAGGTGAGGGAGAACGAGTTACCGTAGTCGCCGAGCAGCGACCCGGACACCGCGCCGAACCCGGGAATGCCCAGCATGATGAGGAAGAACAGGGCGAGACCTGACCCGGCGAGCACCGCCTCCAGCCGCGACAGCCGGCGCCGCACCGCCTGCCTGGTCCGCCCGGACAAGATCGCGTATGACCGGCCCCGTAGCGCTCGCGCCTGCAGGAACAGGGGAACCGACACAGCGAGGACAAGCAGCCACGACATCCCCGCCGCCAGCGGGAACGATGGCGGGAAGTTGCCGATCGCCGCGTACAGCGCGTAGGTCGCCAGGCTGAAGTTCGAGTTGTACGCCAGCGTCGCCGCCACGCCGAAGTCCGAGATCGACTCGGCGAAGCCGATCGCCAGCGCCGACATCAGGGCGGGCGCGAGGATCGGCACGATGAGCCGCAGCGCGGTCCACCGTGACGCGCCGTGCACCCGGGCGGCGTCCTCGAACTCCTGCCCTAGGCCGCTGAGCGCGGCACTGACCGCCAGGTAGGAGAACGGCACGCAGCGCAGCCCGAGCAGCAGCACGACGCCGAACGGCCCCATGATCAGGTTCGTCATCCATGGCCAGTCAAGGCCGATCCGGTACATGACGCCGTCCTGCTGGACGAGCCGCTCCCAGCCGGTCGCCGGCAGCCAGGACGGCAGCAGCAGGGCCAGCCACATGCCGCCGCTTACCAGGCGACGGCCGGGCATGGTGGTCCTCGCGGCCAGCCAGGCCACGGGGAATCCAACCAAGAGCCCGAGGGCAGCGGCCGCTGATGACACCCAGAGGGAGTTGACGATCGCGACGGCCGTGGACCCGGTCAGCGACTGCCGCAGGTAAGTCAGCGTGAACCATTGGTTCCCCTGGTCGAAGAGACGCGGTGAGAAGCAGAGCACGAGGAAGCACGCACACGGCAGCAGGATGAAAGCGCAGAGGATAAGCCAGAAGACCGGCATGCCAAGCCGGGCAGGCCGAAGCCATGCCGGACCGCCGCCGGCCGGCGAGAAGCGCGAGGCTCCTCGCCGGCCGGCGGCCAGCGCCGAAGGCGGTGTCTGAAGGGAGGTCAACGGACGATGTTGGAGTCGAACCAGTTGTTGATCGTCGCCTCCTGCGGCCCCCAGGTGTAAGGGTTGATCGTCTGGGTCTTGACGGACGCCAGCGAAGGCAGGGAGGACAGCGGGCTGACCCCGTTCAGCACCGGGTAGTACAGCGAGTCACCGGTCGGGTCACCGGACTGCATCACCTTCTGGCCGGCCGCGGACAGCACGAACTCGGCGAACTCCTCGGCCTCCTTTTGCTCCTGGGGCGAGGCCTTGGCGTCGATGCCGATCGCGGACGGCAGCAGGGTGGCCGGGCTCAGGTACTCGATGCCGATGTTCTTGTCGGTGAACGTGGCGCCGATCGCCGCGGAGGACTGCACGAGTGCCAGGTTGATCTGGCCGCCGGTCAGTGCCTGCAGCGTCGGGCCATTGACCGGGTGGATGACCAGGCCGTTGGACTTGAGCGTGGAGAAGTACTTCTCGCCGGCCGAGACGCCGCCGAGGTAGTTCATGACGCCGGCGATGAGCGGATAGGTCGGCCCGGACTGAGACGGGTCGTTCATGCCAACCTGGCCCTTCCAGGTCGGCGACTCAAGCGCCTGCCAGGTCGTCGGCGGGTTCGGGACCTTGGCCTTGTTGTAGGCGACAATGCCCATCAGCGTGACCCCGGTGGGCACGTAGGACTTGTCGGTCGGCACGGACTGGCTGCCGAGGGTGTTCCACGACACGCTCGGCTCCCAGCCCTTGAGCAGCAGGTTCTGCGTGTCAAGGCCGGCGAACGCGGTAGCGCCGTCAACCCAGAGCAGGCCCCATTTAGGGTTGTTTACGGAGGCCTCGATCTGGGTGAGCAGCGGACCGGTTGAGTTGTCATCGAGCTGAACCGGGATGCCGGTGGCCTTGGTGAAGGCCTTGCTCATCGCCGAGTCATAGCCCTCCGCCGCGTAGACGACCAAGGGGACGACGGCGGACGACGCCGCGGACGCGGACGCCGATGAGGAGGAGGCGGCCGATGAGGAAGAAGCGGCGGACGTGGACGACGACGAACTCGACGAGCAGCCGGCGACCGCGAGGAGAGACAAAGCGACAGCGCCGGATACGCCGGCGAGCAGGCGCACTCGAGTGCGCCGGGGCATGCTGTTCATGCCATGAGTCTGCGGAGTCGAGGCGTCCCAAAAGTGTCTGGCAGTTATCCAGCCGATGAACCGATTATCACAACCTGGAAATAACACCAGTTACTTCTTGAATCTAACGACTGTTACTATGTGATGGTGATGGATCTTGCGGGGCCGGTCCGCTGGGGAGTCCGAACGCCCTGCGAGAGCGGGAACGCTGAAGGAACTCTGAGGGAATGCCGAAGGATCGGCGAAGGGAGGTGAGGACAGTGTTCACTGGGGCGATTGTGACTCCTGCGGCACCGTCACTGCCCCTCGGCCTCCTCGGCGTAGACCCGGGCGGCGTACGTCTCAAGGGACTGCTCGCACCTCTCAAGGGACTGCTCGCAGGCCGCCTGCCCGCTGGAGCCGAAGACATCCCGCTCGACGATCTTCGCGTACCAGCTCTTGAGCTTGACGAGGTCCACCTCGTTCTCCTCAAGCTCGGCGTAAGTGAAGTGGTTCTCTTGGTACTCCTTCTGGACCTGCCGCAGGAAGTCCTCGCACTTGTCGACGATCTCCTCGTACTCATCGTTGCGCGCTGCCTGGAACGAGGCGCGCACCTCCGCCTCGCCTGCCAGCACGGAGCAGGCCATCAGCATGGCCGTCCCGGACATGTCCGTGATCTCGCGCCGCAGCTTGCGCAGCGACCGCTCGTTGGCCGTCGAGGCGGGCAGTGCCGCCACCGAGTTCTGCAGGTAGATCGCGCCAAGCGACTTGATACGCCGCCACACGGTGGAGCGCAGCCGCGTCGGCTCCGGCGGCACGCGGTAGATAAGCAGCAGCCAGCCCGGCCCGGCGCCGTCGCCGGCCGCGGGAACTTCCACATGGTCCTGATCAGTCGTCACCCCCACATTGTCTCTGACTAAGCTGAGGAGATTCATTGAATGCCCTCCCGCTGATCCTCACGGTCTTCATCGCCTGCGTGGTCGAAGCCGTTGAGGCCCTCACTATCGTTCTTGCCGCCGGCGTCACCAGGGAGTGGAAGTCCACGTTCCAGGGGATGGCCGTGGCGCTGGTCGTCCTGGCGGTGATCACGGCCGCGGTCGGCCCGGCGATCGGCCACCTACCGCTCACCGGCCTGCGGCTGGTCGTCGGCGCGCTGCTGGCGATCTTCGGCCTCCAGTGGCTGCGCAAGGCCGTGCTCCGCGCGACCGGCTACAAGGCGCTGCACGATGAGGCGAGCGCGTACCTGAGGGAGGTCACCGCCGCCGAGGCCGCGACCAGGGAGTCCAAGCGCGGTGTCAGCGACTGGTACTCCTTCACCCTGGCCTTCAAGGGCGTGCTGCTCGAGGGCCTGGAGGTCGTGTTCATCGTGATCACCTTCGGCGACAACCAGAAGAACATCGGTGCCGCCGTCATCGGCGCCGCCGCCGCGATCATCGTCGTGACCATCACGGGCATCGCGGTCAAGGCCCCGCTCACCAAGGTCCCGGAGAACTGGATGAAGTTCGCGGTGGGCGTCATGCTCACCAGCTTCGGCACGTTCTGGGGCGCGGAGGGTGCGGGCGTCGCCTGGCCAGGCAACGACGCCGCCCTGCTCGTCCTCGTCCCGGTGGTGGCGCTTGTCGCCGCCGCCTGCGTCTTCTGGCTGCGCTCCCGCAAGGTCGCCGCGGCCACCCCCGCCAAGGAATCGGAGGTTGTCGGCTCATGAAGCAGCTCAAGGCATTCGGCGCGTTCTGGTACGACTTCATCATCGGCGACGACTGGCACGTGGCGGCCCTTATCGTGGCCGGCCTCGTGGTCACGGAGATCCTGACCCACGCGGCCAAGGTCAACGCGTGGTGGCTCCTCCCGATCATCGCTGCCGTCGCCCTAGTCTGGTCCCTCCACCGGGTAACCGACTTCCGCAAATAGCACAAGCATCATCCGAACGGGTCCGTGCTCCACGTGGCCCGTCTCCATGACCCGCTTGAGCGGGGGCGAGAAGTGAGCCCGCCCGCGAGCCGGGGCGGCCGATCCAGTGCTCACCCGGGGACACCCGGGACCCGGGGCCAATCGGCCGCCCCGAAGCGACGCGGCCTCACCTCCGGCGCCCCCGCTCTCTTACGTCAATTGCCCGGATAGCCGAGATAACAGCAAGAAGCGCCGGAGGTGCGGCAACGGGGCTACTCGCCGAGGAAGCGGACCGGGAGCTGGGTTTCCGTGACCCCGCCGGAGCCGTCCGGGGTGACGCGGTACGCCTCGCCGTCAGGTCGGTCGGCGACCATTTCGGAGAGGGAATCGTCGGTGTAGTGGGCGCCGACGCCGTCGTCGCAGGCCAGGCCGCCGGGGAGGGTGCCATCGGCGACGAGGCGGTGGTAGAGCGGGCGCCGTTCGGCCTCCGAGTGGTAGTGCGGGCAGAAGCTCCCCGACAGCATCCCGAGTCCGTCGTGGTACGCCCGGAGCTTGGCGCCGAAGGAGTCCGTGGTCCCGCCCTCGAACCAGCAGATGCCGCCGGCCGACGAGCCGGCCAGGACGATGCCCGCCTGCCAGGCCTTGCGCAGGATCTCGTCGATTCCGTGCACCCGCCAGACCGCGACCATGTTGGCGACCGAGCCGCCGCCGACGAAGATGATGTCTTGCGACAGCAGGAAGTCCTCAGGGTCTTCGACGTTCGGCATCGGGAACAGCGACAGGTGGCGGACCTCGGCGGGGGAGTTCGCCAGGCGGTCGTAGAACCGGAGGTAATAGGCGGGGTCGTCGCCGACGGCCTGGTTCAGCACGCACAGCCGCGGCGTCGCCTTGCCGCTCAGCCCGATCGCGTACTCGACGTAAAAGGGGACCGCGTCCCGGGGCATGAGCATGCCGCCCCCGATCGCGACCACGTGTCGCTGTCCATCTGCCGCCATGCCGTGACGGTATCGGCGATCGCGGACCACCGCAAACGATGTCATGGTGGTAAGCGTGCCGACACCCCCCGTTCCGAATATATAACGATTTGTACGGCCTGATCAGAGTTGCCTGCGGTTAGGAACATATGTCTTTCCGGTTTATGCCAGAAAGACGTACTATCGTGACTAACGGCTTTCGCGGCGCGGCGTAGGACGGCGGCTAGATCATGGCTGAATGGTGGTCCATCGAGGTCTTCTCCGGCGACAAACTCCCTGCGAGCGGGTGGCGGTACGCCTACGAGGACGAGCTCACCGAAGCGGCGATCACGCACGGCGCGCTGTATTACGAGTGGCATGACACCGAGTACGGCGTGATCTTCGAGGTCCTCTTCCCCAGCGACAGCGAGTGGGAGGCATTCCGGGCGCTGCCCGCCGTGCGCGCCGCGCTCGACGGGGTGCCCGACCCGGTCAACGGCCTGCTCATCTACCGGGGCCGGGGCGGCGCGGCCGGCGGTACCAAGCCGCGCAAGCCGAAGCCCGCGCCTGGGGCCGCCGCGCTTGAGCTTGAGGAGCCCAAGGAAGAGAAGCGGGTTCGCAAGATCAAGCGGGCCCGGCAGCTGAAGTACAACGGGGCGTCGGTCGACGAGCTGCTCCGCGAGCTCGGCGCCGAGCCGGAGCGGATCGACGAGCCGGACCGGGGCGTGCCGGACCAGGGTGAGCCCGTATCGCGGGATATCGCCGCCTTTGACCGTTCTGGCGATTAGGTCCGCGCGGCTTTTGGTCCGTCCGGGGGTGAACCACGCCCCCGGACAAGGCAGGATGGAGGAATGACGGAAACCCGAGTCATGACCGAGGACCTGCGAGCGGCGATCGAGCGCAGCGGCTACTACCCGGGGCTGGTGACCGATGCGGTCGCCAGCGCCCTCGGGCCGGAGCCGGTCACCGCGTTCTTCGCGCACCATGACGCGATATTCGACCCTGGCATGGAAGTCCGCAGGCACATGACCGTGCTGGCGTTGACCCCGACGCGGCTGGTGTACTCGCACACCGACGAGCATCCCGCCGACGAGCCCGAGAGCAGGCCGCGCGCCGAGACGTCCACCGAGGCAGTCAAGTTCTCCCGCGTGTCGTCGATGTCGCTGACCCGGGTGGTGCCAGACCCCGCGACCTACGTGCCCGGCGTGACGATGCCGTCCGAGGTGATCCTGACGATCGGCTGGAATGTGCTGTCGCACGTCGAGCTTGAGCCGGCCCACTGCGGTGACGAGACCTGCGAGGCCGACCACGGGTACCTCGGCACCATCACCGCCGATGACCTGACGCTGCGGATCAGCGAGGCCGCCGACGGCGAGGACGCGGTCCGGCAGTTGCTGAAGTTCGCGAGCGCCCTCAACGACGCGACTGCGTTCGCCGGGAGCTGATGACCTTGGCGCGCGAGCCCAGAACCAGCCCGATCGTGCCCTCCTACGGCGAGTCCAGCCTCGCCGACCTGGCCGCGTCCATCCTGGCCTCGCTGACCGGCGCCCCTGCCGCGAATGTGCTCGGCCTGCCGGAGGTCGGACGCGTGTGCCTCCTCGTCATCGACGGGCTCGGCCTTGAGCTCCTGCGCGGGAACCAGGCGGCGGCGCCGTTCCTCGCCGAGCTGGCGTTCAACTCCCGGCCGCTAACCGCGGGCTTCCCATCCACCACCGTGACCAGCCTGGGGTCGCTCGGCACCGGGCTCGTACCGGCAGTGCACGGGCTGCTCGGCTACCAGGTCGCGATCCCCGGCGAGGGCAGGCTGCTCAACGGCCTGCACTGGCCGAAGGATGTCGACCCGGCCACCTGGCAGCCTCAGCCGACAATCTATGAGCAAGCGGCGGCGGCCGGGGTGGCCGCGGTGCACGTGGCGGCAGGGGCGTTCAGGAACAGCGGCCTGACCAGGGCGACGCTGCGCGGTGCCGACTACCGGGCGGCGAACTCGCTCGGCGCCCTCGCTGCGCTGACCGTCGACGCGCTCGGCGAGTCCGACCGCGTGCTGGTATCCGCGTACCACGGTCTGCTTGACGGCTGCGGGCACGAGTACGGAGTGTCGTCGCCCGCCTGGGTCAACGAGCTCGCGCACGTGGACAAGCTAGCGGAGCAGATCGCCGCGGGCCTGCCCTACGGGTCGGTCATGTACGTGACGGCCGACCACGGCATGGTGAACGTCGGGCCCGACGACCGGATCGACGCCGACGCCGAGGGCTCATCGCTGCGTGACGGCGTGGCCCTGCTTGGCGGCGAGCCGCGGGCCAGGCACGTGTATGCCCAGCCCGGTGCCGCCGACGACGTGCTCGCCATCTGGCGGGAAGTGCTCGGCGAGCGCGCCTGGGTGATGTCCCGCGAGGAGGCCCTCAAGGACGGCTTGTTCGGCCCGGTCGGCAGTGCGGTCAGCGATGCCATGGCCGCCCGCATCGGTGACGTGGTCGCCGCGTGCGTCGGCACGTGGGCGGTCGTGGCCTCGAAGGCCGAGCCGCTCGAGTCCTCCCTGGTGGGCATGCACGGCTCGCTGACCCCGGCCGAGCAGCTCGTCCCGCTGCTGGCTCCCGCCCCCCGGTTAACGTGCCCCGCCCCTGCGCCTTAGCGGGCCATCGCCTCCTTGCCCTGCGTCCCGCTGTCACCGCTCACCGGGCAAGGCGGGCATACTGGGCCGGTGAGCGAAGAGATCACCGACGTCCTCATCACGGTGCCGGAGCTAGTCGGCCTGCTCGCCGTCACCGGGACAGGGCCTGCTGGCCGGCTCGCCGCCGCGCGTAACCTCACGCTGCTCGACGTCCGGTGGCGGCTCGGCGGGCCGCCCGGCCGCGAGCTTTACGACACCGGGCACATTCCCGGCGCGGTCTTCGTCGACCTGGACCGTGACCTCGCCGCCGCACCTGGCCCCGGGGGCCGGCATCCGATGCCCGCGACCGCCGACTTCGAAACGGCCATGCGGCTCGCCGGCGTGAGCGACGGCCGGCCGGTGGTGGTCTACGACGACGCCGAGTCCACCGCCGCGGCCCGCGCCTGGTGGCTGCTGCGCTACTTCGGCCATCCGTCGGTCCGCGTCCTCGACGGCGGCTTCCGCGCCTGGACCGCCGCCGGCCACCCCGTCGAGCCGGGTGCTCTTGGCGGCCAGGCCGCGTCGCCGGACATGACCGCCGCGCCAGGCGACTTCACCGCGCGCCCCGGCCACCTGGGCCTGCTCGACGCGGACGCCGCCGCGACTCTCGCGCGGACCGGCCTGCTGCTCGACGCCAGGTCGGGAGAGCGGTACCGGGGCGAGGCCGAGCACGTCGACCCGGTAGCAGGCCACATTCCCGGCGCGGTCAGCGCCCCGACGACCGAGAACGTCAACCCGGACGGCACCTTCAAGCCAAGAGCAGACCTGGCGGCCCGATTCAAGGCGCTCGGCGTGACGGAGGGCCGCCCGGTGGCCGCTTACTGCGGCTCCGGTGTGACGGCGGCCCACGAGGTCCTCGCTCTCACCCTGGCCGGCATCCCCGCCGCTCTCTACATCGGCTCCTGGTCCAACTGGATCACCGACCACACCCGCCCCATCGCCACCGGTCCTACCCCTTAGCGTCAGATGCTGCGGAAGCGCCGACTGCCACAACCATCCGGGCATTCGGTTAGCCGAGAACCGCCTCCCAGGATCTTGGTCACCGGGTTAGCGATGCGAGCAGCCAGGTCGCCGAGCCGACCAGCAGCGCGATGGTCCCGGGCGTCCAGCCGACCACGGCGACCGCGACCGCGATGACCGCCGTGGCGCCGGCCACACGGATAACTAGGCCCCGCCCAACGGTGACATGCCCGACATTTCCGAAATATCTGGCGCCGGCGCCCGCGTGAAGCCGGTGCGTGCCACGCCGCGGGTGCCACCGCCCCGGTTGACCCGCGTGACTCGCGTGACTCGCGTGACTCGCGTGACCGCCAGGCCCGAGGTCCGCAAGGGCCTCGCCGCGCCCGAAGGATGTCCTTAGCGTGTCGTATGCGGCCGCCGCAGCGCTAAACGTGCCCGGGTCGCCGCCATCGTCCCGGTCCGGATGCGTCGCCGCCGCGATCCGCCGCCACGCCGCCCGCACGTCCTCATCCGTCAGATCACCCCGCGGCGTCAGCCCAAGGACTGCGAACGGATCCTCCGTCACCGCCGTTCCCCGAATGCCACATCGAGCACCTCGCTGACGTCAGGCAGCGCAGGACCGGGCAGCGGTGCCCCCGGCCGCGCCGCGACAGGCGCCCCGGTAGCCGGCCAGCCCGCCGGCCCCCACGGCGGCCCGGACCCGGGAACTGCGGACCCTGCGACGGGCGCCGCGCCGATGACGGGCAGCGGCATGGTGGTCGCCCCGGCGGCACGAGCGGCATCAGCGGCGACCGGGGTGACGGCCGGGACCGCCGCCCCCGCCACACCGCCGGCCACACCGCCCGCCACTGTAACGCCAAGGCCGCGCCCGATGGCGGGCTGCCGCCCGGTCAGCCGTTTGATCTGCAGGAACGTCACCCCGCCGCGGTAGACGTAGCAGACCTGCCCCACGTCGAGCCGCCGCACCAGGTCCCCGTCTAGCACCGGCGCGCGCCGGGTCCGCGACAGCCCGTCATCGCCCCACGGCCCCCCGCCGGAGAACCGCCGCGACGTATCCACCGTCGTGGAAGTCCCCGCCAGTTCCGCCACTGGCGATGGCCGGGGCGTGCGCAGCAGCCAGATCCCGCCCTCGGCCGTCGCGGCGACCCGCTGCCGCTCGTCCTCGGACCCGGCCAGCCCCTCCCAGGACTGCGCCGAGACCTGCACGGCGAGCCCGAGCGACCGCGCCCGCTCGTACAGCCGCGAGATCGGCAGCCGCCGCGACACGGCAGAGAACTCATCGACGCACAGCAGGATCTCCCGGTCCCCGCCGAGCGCGTAGAAGGCGAGCAGGTCGGTCAGCGCCCGCGCCTGCGCCTCCGCGACCGAGGCCTCGGCGGTGCCCTCGAGCACGCAGTACCAGGCATCAGCGTCCGCGAACGACCAGCCCCCGTCGAGTCCGGCGCCCAGCCGCCGCCACAGCGCCCGGAACCTTAGCCGCACGTCTTCAAATGCCCTCTTCCCCGAACGAATGGTGGCTACTGCCTCCCCGTCACCACTCGCGCCGTAGACGGCGGCGAGCCAGTCGGCGTCCAGGCGAGCGAGGAAATCGGCCGAGCTCGCGGGCGGCCCGCACGGCGCGTAGACCGCCAGGGCGACCAGCGCCTCCATGACATCGGTGTAGTACGCAGCGCCGCCCGTGCCATGCTCGATGAGGTCGAGCAGCGTGGTCACGAGGCGATCGGGCGGCAGCGCCCACAGCGACAGCGACGCCTCGTCCGGCCAGATCGCGGTCCACCGCGCGCCCGCGTCCCGCAGCACCCGCCGCGTCCGGTCGGCGACCTTGCGGGAAGACGCCCCGCCCTTGCAGTCGAGCACCACGAGTAGCGGCCGCCGCCCGGCCCCGGCGGCATACCGGCGCAGCCCCGCGGCCATGAAACCGGCCCACAGCCGCAGCAGCAGCGTGGTCTTCCCGGTCCCCGTCGACCCGATCACGACCTGGTGCGCGCGCAGCCGCTCATAGGGGATCGAGGCGACCCGGCTCGCCCGGTGCCTGACCGCGCGGATCGTCGCCCCGGCCACCACGTGCCCGCCGCGCGAGATCAGCGGCAGCGAGCCGGGCGCGGCGATCAGTGCCCGGGCGGTCCGCACCTGGTGGTGCCACTGCCTTGCGTCGAACGCGGCGGGTGACTCCGGAGTGAGGCCGCCCGTTCCTGCCCGCATCCGGAACCTCCGGTACGCCCAGCAGGCCCCGCCGGCGACGATCCCGAGCGGGATGGCCGGCGGCGCGGCGGCGACAGCCGCGGCGACCAGGTGGCCGTGCTCGACGAGCCGCCACATCGTTGCCCACGCGCGGTAAGGCGCAGCAGCGACCCGGAACCAGGGCGCTCCGGGGCCAACGCCGGCCGGGTAAGCAGGCCGCACGCTGGCCGATCCGGTAGCGTCACCGACCGGCCCCGCCGGAGGATGTCCCGGCGCGTCCTCACCGATGACCCGCACCGGCCAGGCGGCGACCGCCACCAGCCAGGCCACGGCCATCGGCAGGCACCACAAGGCGCCCGCGAAGATCCGCCGCGGCCCCACCCCGAGCCACCACCCGTACCAGAACGCGCAGGCCGAGACCACCGTTACCGGCGCGAGCGCCACCGCTCCCGCGATAAGCACAACGACCTTAACGAGCGACAGCAGTCCGCGCCCGAGCGCGCGCCGCACGGGATGCCTGACCTCCGGTGCCCGGTGCCGGCTCACGCCCCCACTCAACCACAAGCACTCCAGAGAGATGCGCGATTTACACCCTTACGGCATTCTTACATCGTCTCCACTCCCTATCATTTTTGGGGGCCACCCGACTCCCTATCGGTTGTGATCATGAGGGCCACCTCACTCCTTATCGGTTGTGATCATGGAGGCCACCCCACTCCTTATCGGTTATGATCATTTCCGCGCCCGATAGGCCCATATGAGGACCAGCGACGGCAGTGTTTGACGAACGGTGGAACTGCAATCTCACCCCCGGGCAGGGTCGCGGAGCCCTCGATCGCTCCTGCCGGGTTTAGCGTCGGCGAGCCGGGAAAGCCCGCACGCCCGGGCCCGGGAGGCGGCCACAGGACCAGATATATCCGGATTACCGCTTCTGCGGCTTTCATATCTGGAGCATGATCGCGAAGGGTTTATTTTCCGGAACATCCCTGCCACATGCGGGAGCAGGCACGAAGCGCGGCTGTCGTATTGGCCGCGCTGGGAGCCGGCGGTTACGGGAGCAGTGCGCCGGGCGGGAAGTCGCGGATCTCGACTCGGCCCGCCAGGGGACCGAGCGAGTCGCGGGCGCGGAGCACGGTACCAAGCGCGGCCGGGGAGCACAGGTAAAGGGCGCGGGCGTGCCGCGGCGGCCGGCCGGGCACCGACGCCTCGGCGGCGGCGCAGCCGTAGTCCCCGGTGCGGGTGAGGATCTCCCGCATGATCGCGACCGTCCGCGCGACCGTCTTGGGCGAGAGTTCGGCCTCGACCGCCCAGCACTCGCCTGCCCACGCGACCGGCGCCCCGGCGGGCGCACCGTCTGGCCAGTGCACCTCGGCGTCGGGGAGGTGCTGCCGGACGCCGACCCCGTGCCGTGACCTGATCCGCCGCTCGCACCGCCAGAACGCGGCGCCTCGCACGTAGCCGCGCGTCGCCTCGAGCGCGATCCGGGTGGCGCCGACCGCCCTGATGTGCGCGAGCCGCGACAGCGCCGGCCGCGCCGGCGAGTACGTCAGCCCGCAGGCGGCGAGCCCCGCTCTGGTCACCCAGAGCCAGGCGGGGCCAGGGCCGAGCCGGGCGGTCTCCGCGTAGCCGAGCTCGCGCCACCGTGCCGCCGCCGCACGCGCGGCCCGTTCTCCGCCGGTCAGCAGGGCGAGATGGTCAAGCTGGACGCCGTACATGTCGGCGGCGAAGATCAGCGCGTCGGCGTCCCTGACAGCGAGCCCGGGCCCGCCCCGCGCCGCACCGGCCCCCCGCGCCGCACCGGCCCGCGCCACCCCGCGCCCGGCCCCTGCACCCCCTCCGGACCGCCGTTCGCGCGGCTCTTCGCGACGATCGGGCACCGTCATCGGTCACCCGCCCTCACGTCGCCGATTCGGGACGCGATAGAGCCGCCAGTGAGCGGCGGATCGGCGATGAATTCCAAAAAGTAAGAGGAAGCTAACACGGCACCCGCACTTCCTTACGGCAGATATCCGCAGCCGAGTTTGGTGCCCGATCCTGGGCGACGTGCGGCTGGAGTCCTGAGCCTAACAAGGCAAGCCGGTAATCCAGTGAAATATCCGCAAAAGTGCCGCCGCGGGCCGCAGGGAAAGCCCTCCCGTTACCCCGCTACAGCCGCATCGTGATGATCGACAGCTGCCCGACGGACCGGCCGCCGAGCAGTTGCAGCAGCCGCCGGTGTGAGCTGCGGCACTGGACTTCAAGCCGTTGCGGCGAGGTCAGCCCCGCGGCGAACCGCAGCACCGCACCCGCGCCGTGGGCGTCGAGGAAGGACAGGTCGGTGATGTCCAGGACCAGCGTGGTCGCTGGCAGGCCGCCGAGCGTAAGCAGCGCCGCGTCGAACCCGGCCCGGTTGGCCAGGTCGATGTCCCCGGTGACAGAGACGCGGTTGCCGCAGGCCGAAGCGTGCAGCATCCCCAGTCGCGGCAGCACGGTCACCGGATGCACGGCCCGCGCGGCGTCCATGGCGTCCGTCCCGCCGAACAGCCGCTCGTCCCAGTAGCACAGCGCGGTGTAGCGGGGGCTGCGCACCCCGGCGAACAGCGACGCGTGCAGCGCGGTCTCGAACTCGACGGCCTGCCCGAGGTGATCGACCGGGGCGAGCGCGAGTGACATCTCGCTCGCGCTGCGCAGCCCGCTGAACCCCTCGGCGAGCACGGTGTCAAGCCGGCGGCGTGCCCCCTCGACCAGTCGCCCGGCGTCGAACCCGCCGCGCGCGAACCTCGGCGCGTTCGACACGACAAGCTGGCCGGAGCGGAGCGCCCTGGTGGCGGCCGCCGTGCCGCCCGTCACCCGGGCGGCGACCCAGCCGGGGGAGTGGCTGACGTCAACGAGCAGCCCGACCTTCTCGTCGCGCGCGAATCCCTGCTGGGTGAAGACGCCGAGGATGTCCCAGAGCGTGTCGTGGTCGGCGTAGCCGAGGAATGCGTGGTCGCCGGGCTGCAGCCGGTCCACGCCAACAGTCCGACCGTGGCGGCCCTCTGCTGGCATGGACACCGATTCCACTCTTGAAAGTTCAGCCATCAGATCACGATTTATCCGTTTAATCCACCATCAGCGTGAACAAAGGAGACAGAAATGAGCTAGCTCCCCGCCAGGCACATTGCGGCATTTGGTGCGGCACACCCCGCACTGCCGGTTTCAGCGTAACGTACCCGGAAAAGTCCCCGCCTACCCCCATCCGCCGGCCGCCCGAAGAGCGCTCCTAGGCGCGCAAGACCAGCCCCAGGCAACCCGCGGAGCGCCCGAGCGCGGGAATGACACTGAGCAGGCTGAGCCGGGTGAACTCCCCGAGCGGCACGTCCGCGTCGACGCGCGCAGCACCCGCCGCTACAACAGCGTGGCGAGCGAGCCCGTGTAGGCGAGGTTAGGCCCGCTGTTGACCCCGATCAGCACGGCCCGGTGACCCCGATCAGCACGGCCCGGCGTGCCGTCGGCCTGCCTGCCAGATAACAGCAAGAAGCGCATCGCGCAAGGTTTGGCCTTCCGGTTGCCCTCGCCCGGCGGTCCGGGTTGGAATAGTCGGCCGCGCTCGTTCGGAAAACCGGTTCTGGCTTTTATCGGAAGTCACAATGGGACTACAGGAGGGTTTAGAGGTCACAATGTGACTACCGGAGCGGCCTGCCTGCCCAGGGCTTTTACCTTGGAGTTTGCCGCAAATTGCGGCCCGTAACTTTGCGTAACGCAGCCTAGAATTCCCGAACCCGAAAGGTGTAGGTTCGCGAAGAAGGCGTATAAGCGGAGGCTAAATGAGCATTCTGGGCACGCGGGTGATCCGTACGGAGGACCCGCGGCTTCTCACCTCGGGCGGCGTCTACGTCGACGACCTGCGCGAACCTGACCTCGCCGGAGCGGTGCGGGCCACGTTCGTGCGATCGACGGCGGCGCACGCCCTGATCACTGGCATTGACACCTCGGCGGCCCTTGAGGCACCGGGGGTGGTCGCAGTGCTGACCGCGGCGGACATGACCGACCTGCCGACACCGCCGCCGCCAGAGCCGCTGCCGGACGACGCGCCGCCGCCTGAGGGCCCCGCCCCGATGGGCGGGGTCTGGCAGGAGCCGCTGCTGGCGGTGGACCGGGTGCGGTTCGTCGGCGAGCCAGTCGCGATCGTGCTCACCGACAGCGCCTACCAGGGCGAGGACGCCGCTGAGCTAGTCAGCGTGGACTACGAACCGCTGCCCGCCGTGCCGTCGATCGAGGCCGCCCTGGCGGATGAGTCCCTGCTGTTCCCCGACGCGGGCACCAACGTGTGCGTGCGGGGCGGTCGTAGCATCGGCGACGACTCGATCTTCGCCGGGTGCGAGGTCATCGTCGAGGGCGACGTCATCAACCAGCGAGTCGCCGCCCTGCCCATGGAGGGCCGGGCGACCGCGGCGGTGTTCAAAAACGGGAAGCTGACCGTCTGGACGTCTACCCAGAACGCCCAGCTGGCGCGCCTGATCTTCACGGCCATCGGGCTGCCGCCTGAGGCGATCCGGGTCGTCGCCCCCGACGTCGGCGGCGGGTTCGGCGCCAAGATCGGCGTCGACAGGGAGCAGATCATCGTCGCGTGGGCCGCCAAGCACGTCGGCATGCCGGTCCGCTGGGTGGAGACCCGCAACGAGAACCTGACAGCGATGACGCAGGGTCGCGCCCAGCTGCACCACATTAAGCTCGGCGGCGACTACGAGGGGCACATCAAGGCCTACCGGCTCGACGTCGTGCAGGACTCCGGCGCCTACTCGCGCATGGGCGGCTTCCTGCCGATGCTCACCAACCTGATGGCACCGGGCGTCTACGACATCCCGGCCGTGGAGGCCAACTACACGGCGGTCGTCACCAACGGCACGCCGATCGCCGCCTACCGCGGCGCTGGCCGGCCGGAGGCAGCGGCGACGATCGAGCGGGTAGTCGACTGGTATGCCGCCGAGGCGGGCGTCGACCCGGCGCTGGTGCGGAGGCTCAACTTCATCCAGAAGGACCAGTTCCCGTTCGTCACCAAGACGGGTGCGCCGTACGACACCGGGGACTACGAGGCCGCGCTGGACAAGGTCCTCGCCGCCTCGGGCTACTACGAGCTGCGGGCGGAGCAGAAGCGCCGCCGCGACGCCGGCGAGACCAGGCTGCTCGGCATCGGCCTGGCCACTTACGTGGAGATCACCGCCGCTGACGGCGCGGCCGGCGAGACCGCCAAGGTCGAGGTCCACGATGACGGCACCGCGACCGTCTACACCGGCTCCTCCGCGCACGGCCAGGGCCACCACACCGCCTACGCGATGATCGTGACCCAGGAACTCGGCATCCCGATGGACAAGGTCGAGGTCATCCACGGTGACACCGACCTGATCCCGGACGGCGTCGGCACCTACGCGTCCCGCTCCCTGCAACTCGGCGGCTCGGCCGTGCACAACGCGGCGATCGAGATCAAGGACGAGGCAGGCAAGAAGGCCGCCGACCTCTTCGAGGCCGCCGAGGCCGACGTCGAGCTAGACACCGAGGCCGGCGTCTGGCGCATCAAGGGTGACCCGGATAAGGCGCTGACCTGGTCGGAGGTCGCCTCGGCGGCCGACGGCGGGCTGATCGTCGCCAACGTGCGGTTCACCGCCGACCGGCCGACCTTCCCGTTCGGCACGCACCTCTCGCTCGTCGAGGTCGACGTCGAGACCGGCAAGGTGACCCTGCTCCGGCATGTCACCGCCGACGACGCGGGCCCGGTGCTCAACCCGCTCCTGTTCGAAGGCCAGCGGCACGGCGGCATCGCCCAGGGCGCGGCGCAGGCCCTCGTCGAGGAGATTCTGTACGACGCTGACGGCAACCCGCTGACCGCCACGCTGATGGACTACGGCGCGATCACCGCGGCCGAACTGCCCAGCTTCGAGCTGCTCACCAGCGAGACGCCGACCACGGTGAACCCGCTCGGTGTGAAGGGCATCGGCGAAGCTGGCACGATCGGGGCGACCCCGGCCGTGCACAACGCGGTCATCGACGCCGTGTCGCACCTCGGCGTCCGGCACATCGACATGCCGATGACCCCGGAACGTGTTTGGACCGCTATGCAGAAGGCGAGCGCGAGAACTCCTTTCTTTTTGCCCGAGCCGTGAAGTCCTACAAGCCAGGAACATCAAAAAGAAAGGGGTTCTCAGTGAAGGTCGAACTGACCGTCAACGGCAAGGACTTTACCGCCGACGTCGAGGACCGCACGCTGCTCGTGCACTTCCTGCGTGATGTCGCCGACCTGACCGCCACCAACATCGGTTGCGAGACGACCTCCTGCGGCGCCTGCACGGTGCTGCTCGACGGCGAGTCCGTCAAGTCCTGCACCGTGCTCGCCGCGCAGGCGGACGGGCGCTCGGTGACCACGCTTGAGGGCCTGGCCTCTGACGCGGGTGAGATGCACCCCGTGCAGGAGGCCTTCCACCAGGAGCATGGCCTGCAGTGCGGTTACTGCACCCCCGGCATGGTCATGGCGATCGTCTCCCTGCTCAAGGAGAACCCGTCGCCGACCGAGGCCGACGTCCGGCAGGGCCTTGAGGGCAACATCTGCCGGTGCACCGGCTACCACAACATTGTGAAGGCGGCCCTGGCCGCTTCTCGTACTGCGTCTGCCCATGAGGGGGCGTCCAAGTGATCCCACCTTCGTTTACCTACACCAGGGCCACGTCCGTGGACGAGGCCCTCGCCCTGGCGGCCGAGCACGGCGAGGACGCCAAGTACCTGGCCGGCGGGCAGTCGCTGCTGCCGCTGATGAAGCTGCGGTTCGCCTCGCCGGCCGTGCTGATCGACCTCGGCCGCGTCACGGAGCTGTCCTACATCCGTGACGAGGGCACCTACGTGGCGATCGGCGCGCTGACCAGGCACCACGACGTGGCCACGTCGGAGTTGCTGCTGTCGGACGTCCCCCTGCTTGCGCGCACGGCCGAGGCCGTCGGCGACCCGCAGATCCGGCACCGGGGCACGATCGGCGGCTCGGTCGCGCACGCCGACGCGGCCGCCGACCTGCCGGCCACGCTGCTCGCGCTCGACGCGACGTTCGTGGTGCGGGGCGAGCCAGGCACGCGCTCGGTTCCCGCCGCGCAGTTCTTCAAGGGGATCTTCGAGACCGCCCTTGAGCCCGGCGAACTGCTGACCGAGATCCAGGTGCCCAAGCCCGCCACGCCGGCCGCGTGGTCGTTCCAGAAGTTCAACAAGCGGGCGATCGACTTCGCAATGGTCGGCGTGGCCGTCCAGGGCACGTCGGTGGCCCTGATCAGTATGGGCTCGACCCCGCTGCGGGCAACCGCGGTGGAGTCCGCCCTCGCCAGCGGCGCGTCAATCGCCGACGCCGCGCAACTCGCGGCGGAAGGCACAAACGCGGGTTCCGACATCCACGCGAGCAAGGCCTACCGAGAGCACCTCGCACGTGTTCTGGTTAGGCGAGCCCTGGAAGAAGCATCCTCCAAGGCGTAGTCATTACTCGCTCCGGTGGTGGGAGTGGGGGCGCCAGCGCCCCCACTCCTGCATCCCGAGGGCAAAACCGCAGCGCATAGGCGTCTCCGTAGGAGCTGTCGCGTCACATCGCAGGTGGCATCTCTTTACAGCTCAGGAGCTGGCGGGGAGCCTCATCTCGAAGCAGCAGCCGGCCCCGGTGTTCACGACGCGGACGCTGCCCTGGTGGGCTTCCATGACGCCGCGGACGATCGCGAGGCCGAGGCCGGCGCCGCTGCCCGGTGCGGGGCTGCGGGCGTCGGTGCCGCGCCAGGCCAGGTCGAATACGTAGGGGAGGTCGGCTTCGGGGATGCCGCCGCAGCCGTCGGCGACCGCCAGCAGGGCGTCGCCGTCTTCCGGCCGTGCCTCGACGTAGACGCAGCCCCCGGGCGGGGTGTGCCGGATGGCGTTGCCCAGCAGGTTGGTGAGGGCGCGGGACAGCTCGCGGGGGTCGGCGCGGACGGTGAGCTGCCCGGACGCCGTGCCGTCGAGCCGTACGCCGCTTTCCCGGGCCAGTGCCTCGGTGCTCGCGAGCGCGTCGCTGACCAGGTCGTCGAGCGCGATCTGGTCCGGTGACAGCTGCAGGGTCCCCGAGTGGATGCGGGACAGCTCGAACAGGTCGTCGACCATGGTCGCCAGGCGCTCGGCCTCGGCCCGGATCTGCTTGTGGTACCGGGGCGGGTCGGCGGCCAGGCCGTCCTCGAGCGCCTCGGCCATCGCGCGCAGTCCGGCCAGCGGGGTGCGCAGGTCATGGGAGACCCAGGCCACTAGCTGTCGCCGGGACTGCTCAAGCGCGCGCTCCCGCGCACGGGACTTCGCGAGCGCGCGCTCCCGCGCACGGGACTTCTCGAGCTTGACGCCGGTGTCCGTCAGCTCCCGGTACAGGGCCGCGAACTCCGCCGCCAGCGGCAGCTCCGGGGGCCGGAACTGGCCCGCCTCATCGCCGAGCGACGGCGCGGCCGGCAGTGCCGTGCTGCTGGACTCAACCTGCCGCCCGAGCAGCCAGGAGGCCCGGTGCCGCATCCGGATGATGCCCATGCCCGCCAGGCCCACGGCACTCGTGCAGTTCGCCGCGATCAGGACAATCTGGATCTGGTCGTTCATGAGGGGCTGGCCTCCCAGCGGTAGCCGACACCCCAGACCGTTTGGAGCTGTCCACGACCCGAGTCTAAGAACGTAAGGTGCTGCTCTTCACCAGTGACTTCACCGATCTAGTGGACGAATAACGCCACCGAGCGGCCGCCCGCCGGAGCTCGGCGGCGGTCGCTGTGATCCAGCCACCGGGGCCGTCAAAGCGCCCAACCGTCTCCGACGCCCACGCACCCTCGTCTCGCCGTGGTTGGCCGAACCGAGTTCAGCGGCTTTGCGACCGATGAGTGCGCGGGGCGGGGATCGTCTTCCATGTGAGGTACACCTGGCGGATGTCACATGGAGGTGCGGGGATGCTGGTCTACTCGGTGATCGCGTCGCTTGACGGGTATACGGCCGACGCGGAAGGCAAGTTCGACTGGGCCGAGCCGGATGAGGAGGTCTTTGCCTTCGTCAATGACCAAGAGCGGGGGATCGGGACCTACCTGTACGGGCGGCGGATGTACGAGACCCTGGTCTACTGGGAAACAGTGCCCCTTGCGGGCCAGAGCGACGTGATTAGGGACTACACCGGAATATGGCGGGCGGCCGACAAGATCGTTTACTCCACCACGCTCCGTGACGCGTCTAGCGCGCGGACGCGGATCGAGCCCCGTTTCGACCCGGAGGCCGTCCGGGCGCTCAAGCAGCGCGGCGATGTCAGCGTCGGCGGCCCCGGTCTGGCGGCGTCGGCGATACGGGCCGGGCTGGTGGACGAGTACCAGGTGTTCGTGACGCCCGTGGTGGTCGGCGGCGGGACTTCCGTCTTCCCCGACGGGGCTCGCGCGCGGCTCGACCTGGTGGACCAGCGCCGTTTCGCCAACGGGGTCGTTTACCTGCGCTACCGCCCTCGGGACTGGTGAGCAGGAAGGCACCCCCGAGTGGACGCGGCGCGCGGTTGGCGGGGGCGCTTTCCTAGGACTTTTGGCAGACAATGGGACGGTGAGGTTGCGTAGCAAGCTCGTCAGGCAACTCCGCTATCCGATGCGGTGGCTGTCGTTCCTCGCGAGCGGGGTGCCGGTCATCCTCGTGTTTCCCGCTCCGTCGCTGTCATACCTGGCATGGTTCGCGCTCGTGCCGGGGATGGCCCTGTTCACGCGCGCCGCCACGACAAGGGAAGCGGCCGCGCGGGGCTGGTGGTTCGGGGCTGGGTACCTGATCGCCATGCTGTACTGGATGGCGCCCGAGATCGGGCCCGGTCTCGTGCTGATCGGTGCGGTGATGGGGTGGATGTGGTCACCGTTCGCTGTGGCCGTTCATAAGCTCCTGCGGCCAGGTGCCCCGCGGTGGCGGCTGCTCGCCGCGTTCATCGTGGTCCCCAGCTGCTGGCTGATCCCCGAGTGGATACGTTCTTACCAGGGGCTCGGCGGCCCGTGGGACCTGTACGGCGCGTCCCAGTGGCAGCACCCCGCCGTGCTCGCGCTCGGCGCCGTCGGCGGCGTGTGGCTGGTCAGCGTGGCGCTGCTCATGGCCAACGTCGCCTTCGTGGTGCTGCTCGGGGCGATAAGGCCGCCGTTGTTCCTCCCCGCCGCTGACGCCCCGGCTACCACGAGTACCCCGGAAGGCACCGCCGCCCCGGCAGTCTCCGCCGCGCGACGGCTCGCAATAGCGGCCGCCGGCCTCGTCGCTCTCGTCGCCGCGGTAGGCTCCGGGCCGCTGGCGTTCGCCCTCACGCCGCCGTTCTCGGCCGCCCGCCAGGTCGCGGTCACGCTGGTCCAGCCCGGCGTGGTGAACAACGCGACGCAGCGGACCGACGCGAGCGAGGCGCCGACCGCCGAGCTGAGCAAGAACGGCACGCTCACCGAGGACAAGCCGGACCTGATCGTCTGGGGCGAGTCGAGCATCCCCGATGACCTGACCGGCACATCGGCGGCGGACCAGGCGCTGCTGAAGCAGATCGAGGCGCTGTCAAGACAGGACGATGCCGAGATCCTGGTCAACCAGGACACCACGCCGCCGGGCAAGGGCCACGAGAAATGGGCGGTCCTCGTCAGCCCGAGCGGCGTCCAGGGCACCTACGCCAAGACGAGGCTGGTCCCGTTCGGCGAGTACATCCCGTTCCGTCAGCAGCTGAGCTGGCTCACCAGCATCAGCAAGGCCGCCTCCTCGAACATGGTGCCAGGCCCCGGCGCGCACACGCTCACCGTCACGAGCCCCGCCGGTGCCACGAAGCCGGTCGACGTCGGCGTGCTGATCTGCTTCGAGTCCGCCTTCCCCGACATGTCCAGGGTGGAGACCGACCAGGGCGCGGAGCTCATCGTCTACCAGTCCTCCACGTCGACGTTCCAGGGCACTTGGGGCCCTGACCAGCACGCCAGCCTCGCCGCCATCAGGGCCGCCGAGACGGGACGGCCCGTCGTGCAGGCCGCGCTGACCGGTGACACGGTGGCCTTCGACGCGCGCGGCAGGCAGCTCGCCTGGCTCGGCCAGGACAGCCGCGGCGAGGTCACCGTGGCCGTGAACCTCCCTCCGCAGGCCGACAAGACCTTCTACGACCAGGCAGGCGACTACGTCATGTGGTCGGGTGTCGGCATCACCGCGCTCGCCGCGCTGATTATGCTGCTACGCCGGCGTCATTTTCTAGCGAATAACACTGGTGTCGGTTGTGGCCGTACGGCAGAATATGACACGGATACCGGAGACCCTGTGCGGAGTTAGTGCGCCAAGGGGCCGCCCGCACTGGATGAGGTCGCAGGGGAAGGCGAACCTCGTCTTACCAGGGAGGCACCGGTGTCGGTATTCGGCGTTCTGCAGGTTCATTCGGCGCCCCCCGCGCTGTGCCCGCACATCGAGTGGGCCGTGGCGGGGACCGTCGGAGTGGCCGTCAGCATGCCCTGGGTCAGCCAGGCCGCTGCCCCAGGGTCTCTTCGTGCTGAGCTGACGTGGAAAGGCAAGCCGGGTACCGCTGGTGCCATCACGTCGGCCCTCGCGGGCTGGAACAGGGTGCGCTTCGAGGCCACCGAGGAAGCTTCCGCAGGCTGCGACGCCATGCGCTACTGCTACACGCCCAACCTCGGGCTCTTCGCCGCCACCACGAGCGCCAACGGCGACATCCTGATCCCGGAGAATAAGCTCCGCGCCGCCCTCGCCCTCGGTGCCAACGGCACCTCGATCCTGGAGAAGGAGCTGGAGAAGCTGCTCGGCACCGCGTGGGATAATGAGCTTGAGCCGTTCCGCAGGGCAGGCGACGGCGCCCCCGTCCGCTGGCTCAACGCCACCGGCTGAGCCCGATCCTAAGCCGCAGCCACGCGCCGCAGCCACGCGCGGCTGCGCCGTGCCGCACGCGAACCCGCCACACTAGGCGCGCGACCGTAACGCCACGCCCCGCCGCACCAGCCGCAACCTGCCGAACCAGCGGCAACCTGCCGCACCAGCCGCCCGTAACGCCACGCCCAGCCGCATGCCGAAAACCCGCACGCTAGAACCAGGAGGCCGCCTGAGATGAGCGGTTTCACCGCAGCGGACATCCCGGACCTCACCGGCCGGACAGCCATCGTGACCGGTGCGAGCAGTGGCATCGGCCTGGAAACGGCGAGGGCCCTCACCGCCCACGGCGCGCGGGTGATCCTCGCGGTCCGTGACGAGGCCAAGGGCCGCAAGGCCGCCGGCATCCTGCCGGGACCAGGAACGAACGAGGTCCGCCTTCTCGACCTCGCCAGCCTGGAGTCGGTGCGCGCCTTCGCGAGCGACTGGTCGCAGCAACCCATCGACCTGCTCATCAACAACGCGGGAGTGATGATCCCCCCGCTGACCCGCACCAAAGACGGCTTCGAGCTGCAGTTCGGCACCAACCACTTGGGCCACTTCGCCCTCACGAACCTCCTCCTGCCGCACATCACAGGAAGGATCGTGACCGTCTCCTCGGGCGCCCACCAGATCGGGAAGATCGACTTCGGCGACCTCAACTGGGAGCGCAGGCGCTACCGCCCCTGGCGCGCCTACGGCCAATCCAAGCTGGCCAACCTGCTGTTCACCGCCGAGTTGCAGCGCCGCCTGACAGAAGCAGGCTCGAAGGTCCTGTCCATCGCCGCCCACCCCGGCTACGCCGCGACAAACCTTCAGTCCCAGAGCGACAGCAAGCTAATGGACTTCGCCATGGGCACGCTAGGCAACCGCCTCCTGGCCCAGGACGCCGCCGGAGGCGCCCTCCCCACCCTCTACGCCGCCACCCAAGATCTCCCAGGCAACACGTTCGCGGGCCCCAAAAATGGCCTGCGGGGCACCCCCGCCCCCTGCTCCCGCGCAAGGGCCGCAAGCGACGCCGAGGTAGCGACACGCCTCTGGACCGTCTCAGAGCAACTAACCGGCGTAAGCTTCCCGCAAATTCAAAAGCAATAAAACACAAAGAATCCCCCGAACGATTTCGTGCTCCGCCCCCCGGAAAACGCGCACCGAGTCCGTGGGGAGAATAGCCAAGAATGCATCCCCGCAGATGAGCCCGCGCGCACCCGCATGGGACTGCGATACGCACCTTTCGCCCGATCCGCGCATTCGGCAGCGCCGAGGAGTACATGGACCCAGCCGTTGGGCTCGGTTTTGCGAGGGCGTGGAGCGGGGACACTCTCCGCTCCACGCCCTGCCACGACCGGAAAAGATAGCGTGGCGTGGACAGGCGGAGCACGATTCCGCGCTTCCCCCATGCGGGAAGGGACGGCGTGGCGTGGCCAGGCGGGAGCACGATTCCGCGCTCCCGCCACGCCGAGAGAGGTCGCGTGGCGCGGCCAAGCGCAGCATGAACCCGTTCGGGCTGCTTATTGTTGATCTTTTGGTTTTGCTTTGACTTTGACTTTTGCTTTTGACTTAGGTTTTTGACTTCGTTCATCAACCTGAGATGGAGCGAGGGACGCCGGGGGGATTAGCCCGCGACCTTCCGGAGGAGGTCGCGGGTAATCCTTCCGGCGGTCCGCGCCGCACCTGAATAGGTTTTGACTCTTAGGTTTTTGACCTGCAGAATGCCGGGAGGCAGCGCATGTCAGCGGAACGAGCCGGCCGTGAGGCCTGCCACGATCCGGCGCTGGGCGAACAGGACGAGCAGTGCGATGGGGATCGAGATGATCACCACGGCCGCGTCGATCAGGTTGTAGAAGGTCTGGAACTGGCTCTGGCCGAACGTGGTGATGGCCAGGGGTGCCGTGAAGTGGCTGGTCGAGGTCAGGAACGACACCGCGAACGCGAAGTCGTTCCAGGCCAGGATGAAGGACAGGATCGCGGCGGTGAACACGGCGGGGATGGCGACGGGGATGACCACCTTCCGCAGCGTCTGCATCCGGGTCGCCCCGTCCACCAGGGCGGCGTCCTCCAGTTCCGCGGGGACCTGCTCGAAGAAGTTCTTCAGCAGCCAGGTGGCGATTGGCAGCGTGTAGACGAGGTAGACGATGATCAGCGGATAGATGTTGTTGAGCATCCCGAGGTAGCGCAGCACCAGGAACAGCGGCCCGATCATGGCGAGTACCGGGAAGAACCCGGCGAGCAGGATGAACCCCAGGATCGCCCCGGCCCCCCTGATGCGTAGCCGCGCCAGGGCATATCCCGCCATGGACGCGACGATGATCGTGACCACGGTGGTGGCCGCCGCGACGATGACGCTGTTCAGCAGTGGGGTCAGGAACGAGCCCTGGGTGAACACGTTCTTGTACGCGGCGCCCGACAGGTGCGACGGGATGATGCCGTTGGCGCCGCCGACACCGGCCGCGACCTGGCTGTTGGACAGCAGCGAGGTGCGCAGGATCCAGTAGAACGGGAACAGCGCGATCAGTACCACGATGACGACCGCGAGGTAGAACAACGTCTCCTTGACGATCTTGCCGGTCGAGACCCGGCGTGGCCTGCGAGCGGCCCGCCCGACCACGGCAGGGACCGGAATATCGTCCGCGACTGCGCTTGTCATGCGCCACCCCCCTTCAGGAGTTCTGCGGGCGGAACGCCCTGACGTAGATGAACGACACGGCCAGGGCGAGGATGACCAGCATGATGGACATCGCGCCGCCAAGGCCGAAGTCGGTGTTGATGATGAAGGTGTTGTAGCTCAGGTACGAGAGGGTCTCCGTGGAGTTGCCAGGGCCGCCGCCGGTCATGATGTAGATGACGTCGAACACGAGCAGCGCCTGCAGCGTGCGGAAGATCAGCGCCACCGAGATCGCGGGCCGCAGCATCGGCAGCGTCACCCGGGTGAAGGACTGCCACCAGGAGGCCCCGTCGATCCGGGCCGCCTCGTAGACGTCGTTCGGGATGACCTGCAGGCCGGCCAGCAGGAGGATCGCGACGAACGGGATGTTCTTCCAGGAGTCCGCGATGAAGACCGCTATCCACGACCGCCAGACGCTGATGCCCAGCCAGGACAGGCTCGACCAGGCGGGGTGGAACGCGCCGAGGATGTAGTCGACAAAGCCGGCGCTCGGGTCGAACATTGTCTTCCACAGCATCGCGGAGACCACCGTGGGCATCGCCCACGGCACCAGGATCGAGGCGCGCAGGAAGCCGCGGCCGCGGAACTGGCGGTGCATCATCAGCGCCAGGGCCATCCCGACCACCATGTCGAACACGATCGTCACCACGGTGAAGACCAGCGTGCGCTCAAGCGCCGACACCCACTGCGAGGACTCGAACATCGCGGTGAAGTTCGCCCAGCCGACGAACTTGTGCGGCAGGTTCCCGTACGACAGGTTGTCGAAGTGGAACGCGTTCCAGACGTTGTAGATCAGCGGGTAGGCGGTGATGGCGAGCAGCAGGATGATCACCGGGGCGACCAGCATGTACCCGAGGCGCCGGTCGCCGGTCTCCCGCGCGTGCCCGACCGGGCGGTTAGGGCGCCTGGCCGGGGTCAGGCGCTTAACCAGGGCCGGGCGGCCCGCTCGCGCGGGCCGCCCTTCCGCCCCTGTATTTTCCACGGCAGTCATCTCGGTGCTAAGTGCCCGGTGTGGCTGCTGCGTCGGACTTGATAGACGCCGCGCCTGCCGCGAAGGCGGCGGACGCCGCGTTCGGGCTCCCGTTCGCGTACACCGAGGAGAACAGCGTCTGCAGGTCGGAGGAGACCTGGAGGTAGTTCGGTGTCACCGGACGGGGCGCCGAGTAGCTGTTCAGCGTCTTCACGGCCTGGAAGTAGGGCGCCGCCGTGTACAGCGCGGACGTGTAAGCACTCGGCAGGGACGGCGGGTCACCGACCGCGATCGCCCGCGCGGTCTCCACGGACGGGCTGGTCAGGTACTGGATCAGCTTGTAGGCCGCCGCAGCGTGCGCGGTCTTGGCGTTGATCGCCAGCATCTCGCCGCCGAGTGCGGATCCCGGCGTACCGCCGGCACCAGCCGGGAAGGGGATATACCCGACGTGTCCCTTAACGGCGGCCACCATCGGCTGCGCCTCGACGAACGGGTAGTCGATCGCGAACGGGGTGTACCCCGACACGAACTGCTCCTCGACCTGGCCCTCTTGCCAGCTGGTCACCGCCTGCGGCGCGATCTTGCTGGTGTAGATGGCGTTGTGCAGCCAGTTCAGCGCGGCCACGTTGCCCGGCGTGTTCACGTTGGACGGGTCGAGCGTTCCGCCGAACGCCGAGTCGACGGTGAGGAACGAGGTGATCGCGCCCTCGTACTTGTCCGCCTCGAAGGCGATGCCCTCCTTGAGCGTCGGGTCCGCCTTCATGGCGGCCTCGGCGTCGCTGACCACCTGCGCCGGGCTGGTCGGCGGGGTCTTGATCAGGTCAGTCCGGTAGAACAGCCCCTCGGGGTTGTCGAACCACGGCATCGCGTAGACGGTCCCGTTGTAGGTGCCCGCGGCGACCTCGTGCGCGAAGAACTGGCTCGTGTCCGGGTTGAACTGGGTCAGCGGCAGTACCCAGCCCGCCTGGGCGAACTTCGCCGGGTACGTTACGTCGGACTCGAACACGTCAGGCGTCGACGAGCCGGAGATGAAGTCGTGCTCCAGTTGCGACAGGTACGTCGTCGAGTCCGACGAGAGCACCTGGACCTGCACCTTGATGTTCGGGTTGGCCTTCTCGAAGCCGTTGATCGCGACCTGCGTCTGCGTGCCCTCGGTGCCGAGCCCGGACTCGGCGAACACGACGGTCTGCGTGGCGCTCGCCGCGACCGTGGAGCTCGACCCGCCGGAACTGCAGGCCGCGGCGCCGGCCGCCAGCGCGACGACTCCGACGCTGATCGTGACGGCACGCCAGTGCGGCGCTCTCTTCCTGCTCATTGCCATACCACCTCACTACGGTGAGTAATTAGATTTGTCCGAACGAGTTCTTTTCGTCCTGCCCTTCACCCTGAAAATCTGTCGACACTGACCGTCAGGAGGAAAAGAGCTCGCAGGTCGACCCTGGTCGCGCTGCGAATTCCTTTCATCCTGCGTTCGTCCCGGGACGCGACGAAGTGTGGATATCAGGATGAAAAGAATTCGATTACCTGACTAGCCGTCCCGGATGATCTGGTTGAGCTGCGCGGCCATCTCGGAGAGGGCCTCCTGCGGTGTCTTCTTGAAGGTGAGCGCCTGGTAGACCGCGCTCGAGATCGCCAGGCTCGCCTGGTCGTAGTCGACGATGGACGGCCGTGGCTGGGCGGCGAGGATGGCCTGCTTGACCACGGGCAGGTAGGGGAACAGCTTGATCATCGCGGGATCGGAGTACAGCGACGTCCACACCGGCGGGAAACCGCTGTCCTCGAACATCTGCCGCTCCTCGGGCAGGCTTGTCAGGTACCTGATGAAGGCGATGGCGGTCGCCTGGTGCCTGGAGAACGCGCTGACGGCCAGGTTCGCGCCGCCGAGCGAGCTCGACCCGGGGCCGTCAAGGCCGGGCAGCAGTGCGACGCCGACCTTGCCGTACACCTTGTTGGCGGGGCCTGGCTGGCTCGCCTGGCTGTAGATGAACGGCCAGTTGTTAAGGAAGAGCAGCTTGCCCGACTCGAAGTCGCCCCAGGACGATTCCTCCTCGTAGTTGCGCGAAGACTGCGGTATCCACCCCTCGCGCAGTCCGTCCACGAGGAAGTCGAGGCCTTGCAGTGCCTGGGGGGAGTCCACGGTCACCGTGGAGCCGCCGGGGGAGAGGATGGAACCGCCGGCCGACTGCAGCACGTCGGCGAAGTTGACGGTGAGCCCCTCGTACGGTGCGAGCTGGCTCGCGTAGCCCTGGAGCCCGTATTTCGGCGCGACCGTCTTGGCCAGGTCCTCAACCTGCGCCCAGGTTGTGGGCGGCTGCTTGCCCGCCTTGGCCAGGATGTCCTTGCGGTAGTAGAGCACTTCCGCGTTGCTGTAGTAGGGCACGGCCCACAGGTGGCCGTTGTACATGGCGGTGTCGACCGCGGGCCGCAGGAAGTCGCCGAGGGGGAACATGCTCGACTCGAGCGGGATGATCCACCCCGCGGAGGCGAACTCCGCGGTCCAGATCACGTCCATCGCGATCACGTCGTAGACGGGACTGCCTGCCTGCAGGTTGGCGGTTAGCTGCGCGAGCTGGTCGTTCTCCGCCTCGGGGAGCAGCATGAGCGTGACTTGCTGGTTCCGGTGCGCCTTGTTCCACGCCCCGATCAGCGTCGTGAAGAACCCGGCGTCGTCCGCGCCGACGGCGAACGTGATCGGCCCGATCCCGTTGACCGACGGCGCGGCCCCGCCCGATGGAGAGCTGTCCGGCGTGCATCCCGCTGTGAGCAGGAGGCTTGCCCCGACCACGGCCGTGGCAGCGGCGATGATCGCGCGCCTCATGCTCATCACCAGCCCTCCATTGGGCAGTCCCCGGCTTTGGGATACATTCATGTTATGCACAGGCGTTATGTAGGTGTCAACGGCCTTACCAAGCTGTGACCCGCCGGGTAACGCCCTCCCGGTGGCCCGCGCAGCCGCTGCGGGACAAATTCCGGGAACGCGGTGATAATCAATGGCAATGCGGCTCCCACATGAGGAGGCAAGAAGGTGCGGCAGCCTCTGCTGGCGCTGCTCGCGAAGGAACCAGCGCATGGCTACGAGCTGAAGCTCGCCCTTGAGCAGACCTTCGGGCAGGCGTACCCGTCCCCCAATATCGGGCAGATCTACGTCACCCTGAAGCGGCTTGAGCAGGACGGGCTTGTCCGCAGCCAGGACGTCGAGCAGGACAGCCGCCCCAACAAGAAGGTGTACGAGCTGACGCCGGCCGGGCGCGAGCAGCTCGCCACGTGGGTCACCGAGCCGATCGAGGGCCCGCGCGTGCGGGACGAGTTCTTCATGAAGCTCGTCCTCGCGCCGATGGCGGGCCTGGCGGACAGGATGGAGCTCATCAACTCCCAGCGCCGCCATTATTTCGGCATAATGCGAAACCTAATGGACATGCAGGCAAGCATGGACCGCGCGACCCCCGCGGCCCGGCTGCTGGTCGAGGGGGCCGTCCTGCACCTGCAGGCGGACCTGGACTGGCTGGAACGCTGCCAGGAGGAGCTTGTTTGAGACCCCTGTTCGCCCCCGGGGGCCGACCCCCCGGTGACCCCCCGCATGGCGGGCTCCCGCCCCCCCAGCCCCCTCCCCCTGGGGGGTCTCCCGCAAAACCCGCGGCAGACCCCGATGGTGACAGCGGTTACGGCAGCTCATGCGGGCCAGCTCTCCTGCGTACCCGCGGCCTCGTCAAGGTGTACAGGTCGCGCGGCGGGAGCGTCGAGGCCGTCCGGGGGGTCGACCTCGATGTCGGCCTCGGCGAGTTCGTGGCGATCATGGGGCCGTCCGGTTCTGGGAAGTCCACGCTGCTGCACGTCCTCGGCGGTCTTGAGCCCGCCACGCGCGGCGAGATCTGGCTGCGCGGGCAGCGGGTGGACGGGCTGTCCCCCGCCGCGTGGGCGGTGCTGCGCCGCAGGCACGTGGGCTTCGTGTTCCAGTTCTTCAACCTGCTGTCCACCATGACGGTCGCCGACAACGTCGAGCTGCCCGCACTGCTTGCCGGGGCGACCCCCCGGCAGGCGCGCAAGCGGCGCGAGGAGCTCCTCGCCGAGCTCGGCATCACGGCCAAGGCGGACTCGGCGCCGTCCCGGCTGTCCGGCGGCGAGCAGCAGCGGGTCGCCCTCGCCCGTGCCCTGGCGAACGAGCCGAGCCTGCTCCTCGCCGACGAGCCGACCGGGAACCTGGATGGCGCCAACACTCGCGACGTGCTGCGGCTGCTGCGCCGCGCGCACGCCGCTGGCCAGACCATCCTCATGGTGACCCACGACGCCAAGGTCGCGGGCCTCGCGGACCGGGTGATCAGCCTGTTCGACGGCATGATCGCCGACGACGCCAAGGTCGTGCCCGGGCCCCGCAGGGCGACCGCCGTCCGGAACTTCCTCGAACTGAGCGGCTGAGGTGCGAGGCAGTGCCTCTCCGGGGGGACGACCCCCCCAGACAACCCCGAGCCCGGAGCGGTGGCAAAACCAGCCATCGCGCCGCGCACGGGGAACGGTCCGGTGGATCCGCGCCGACCTGCGCGCCCATCGCAGCCAGTCAGCTGTCACAGTGGCGGTCATCGCGGGAGTGGTGGCCGCGCTGGTGCTCGCCGTCATGCTGCTTGAAGGGGCGCTCAACCCGTGGCAGCAGCTGTTCGACCGGACCCGTGGCGCGGACGCCCTTGTCTACCTCGCCGGCGGAACCTCGGCCGAGCCGCTGCGCACCCTCCCTGGCGTCAAGGACGTCGCCGCCCCCTACGACGCCGCGGCGGCCACCCTGGTGCAGGGCGCGCAGAAGTCACCCGTGCAGCTGGACGGGATGGCGCCCAAGCTGCCCGCGATGTCGGTGCCGCTGGTGGTGGCGGGCACCTGGCTGCGCGCCAGCCAGCCCGACGGCGTGGTCATCGAGGCGTCGTTCGCCGCCGCCGTCCACGTGGGGATCGGGGACAGGATCGTCCTCGACGGCGTCGACGGCACCACGGTCTCAATGCGGGTGACCGGCATCGCCGACACCGCCGACCAGGGCTTCTACCCGCAGTGGACGCCGGGCCTCATCTGGGCGCAGCAGAAGCTGCTCGCCAAGGTGGAGCCCGCCGCCAGCGAGACCACGGAGGTCGTCGGGCTGAGCCTGTCCGACCCGTCGGCAGCCGGCACCGCCCAGGTCAGCCAGGAGGTCTTCAACGCCTACCCCGGCTCGAGCGAGAGCTCGCCGGTCGACAGGATCACGACAAGGCAGCAGGTCATGGACTCGATGGCGAGCGACGACCGGCTGCTCGGCGAGCTGCTCGCCCTGTTCGGCATCATCGCGCTTGTCGCAGCGCCGTGCGCGATCGCGAACGTCACGTCCGGCCGGGTGCTGATGCAGCGGCGGGACCTGGCGATGCTCAAGGCGCTCGGCTTCACTCCCGGCCAGGTCGTGCGGATGCTGCTCGCCGAGCAGATCGCGCTCGGCGTGGCAGGCACCGCCTTCGGCCTGGCGACCGCCCAGGTCGCGACGTCCTCCGCGTTCGTCCATCCCGCGGCGGGCATCGGGGTCACGCTGGCACCCCTGCCAGGTGCCTGGACGCTGCTCGTCGGCGCAGGAACCATCCTCACCGTGCTCATCGCCACGGCCATCCCCGCCTGGCGGGCGGGACGGGTGTCCCCGGTCGCCGCCGTGCAGCCGAGCCCGCCCGGCGGGCACCTGTCGCCGATCGCCCGGCTGTCCCTGCTCGTCCGGCTGCCCGCCCCCCTGGTCCTCGGCGTCCGCGACGCGCTCACCAGGCGGCTGCCCGCGGCGCTGACAGTGGCGGGCGTCGCCATCCCGATGGCGATGATCACCATCGCACTCGCCGTCTGGTCCACGATCGGCGCCTTCACCGCCGACCCCGGCAGGATCGGCCTCGCCGGGGAGCTGACCGTCTACTCCGGCGGCCTGAGCGACACGCAGGCGACCGCGCTGATCGCGGCCGACCGCCAGGTCAGCGCCAGCTATCCCGGCGCACAGTTCGACACGCTGCTGCCGGGCGACAACGGCACGTTCGTGGCGCGCGCGATGGGCACCTCGCGGGCCCCGTACCCGTTCCAGGCGGTGCAGGGGCGGATGTTCAGCGCGGTCGACGAGGCGGTCGCGGGCCAGGGGTTCCTCGACCTGATGCACGTTCAGGTCGGCTCGTGGATTGACCCGACTATTGACGGCGTGCCGGTCATCCTGCACATCGTCGGGCGGACCATCGAGCCGGACGACAACGGTGACGTCGTCGACTTCGGCCTCGACGCGCTGCCCGCGGCCAGCGCGTCGGCGCCGATGTTCTACAGCCTGGTGCTGAAGCCGGGCGTTTCCGCGGCCGCCGCTCGCGCGAGCCTGCTGCGCGCGTCGGGCAACCGGCTCGACATCCAGGTGGCGGCCAACCCGGCCGCCAGGCTCGGGGTAGTGCGCGTGGTGATCGTCGTCGCGGTCGTCATCCTCGTGCTGATCGCCATGGCGAACCTGCTCACCGCGACCGACGTCGGCCTCCGCGACCACGTCCACGAGGCGGGCATCCTCAAGGCGATGGGCCTCACCCCGCGCCAGGTGATGGCGACGCTCGTGGTTAGCACCACCATCGTGACCGCCATCGGCATTGTCGCCGGGGTCGCCGCCGGACTCGCCATCGCCCCCCGGCTGATCAACGCCCAGGGCCAGGGGAGCGGCATGGGCTGGGGCATCGCCGCCGGCCTGTCCCCGGCGACGATCGCCTCCCTGCTGGCAGCCGCCCTCGCCGCCGCCGTCGCCGCGGCCTTCTTCCTCTCCGCCCGCGCCGCCCACGCCCAGGACCCCCTGCTAGCCGCCCGCGCCCAGGCGCCCCGCCAGCCCTCCGGCCTGCGGTACTAGGACGTCGTTACGCGGGTCAGCATGGGTAAGCCGTCCGACCCGTTGAAGGGCTCCTCGCCCGACGTGATCGCCAGGTACTTCTGGTAGTCCCCGCCGGCTATGGCATGGACCTCGGCGGCCGTGATAGCCACCCGGTGCGTGAGGCCCCGGAGCAGTCTCAGCAATTCGTCCGTGTTCATGCTCGGCCCGATCTTGCACCACTGGCCCGCCGTCTGTTTTGCCCACATCAGGAAGTAGGGTCGCGCCGGACTGGCCACGAACGTGATGATCTCCTGCTTTTGGAACTTCGCGAGGACTTCGCGCGCACGGTTTTCATCCACGGCCGGCTCATCAGTAAGCAGGACAACTACCCGCACTGCGCCTTGGCGCCAGGGCTTGTCAGCTGCTCCAAGCATGGCCTCGATCGACGATTCTCCGATGTTTGCATCGTCAGAGAACTGCGGCATCTGCCGTAGCTGTGTCTTGGCCTGCGCCGCGGTCGTCACGAACGGCCATTGGAGTTCCGCCCGGTCGCCGGGCTCGGTCAGGTCGCCGAACGGTACGACTGAGATACGCCAGTCCAGAGACAGGTTGCCCAGTTCGTCCGCGAAACCGGTCATGCATTCAATGAGCTGGTTTATCTTGCCCGACATTGATCCAGTGGTGTCGAAGACGATACAGATGTCTGCCAGCGGCGGGCCGGCGATCGCGGGCGTGCCAGGCTTGTGGGCGACGACCTTGTTGTCCACCCTGACCATCGGCCGTCGGGGCTTGCGTGCCGCCGGACCGCCGGAACGCGGCTGCGGAACGCTCGCACTGGACGGATTTGTGCGGGGATTTGACATACCTGCATTCCTCCGTTTTCCCGGAAGTCTTGCGATCAGTGTAACGACCTCGCTCCGCTGTGCAGGAATGCGTCCCGTTGCCATGATAGGACGACCCTCGCGTATCACGAGCGCCCCATCGGCGCATATGCGGGCTGAATCCGGATCATCCCGATTATTCGTGTCGGGATGATATTTCCTGTTCAGCTCCTTCTGTGCACCCTTGATATCGGCCTCTGTGGCGGCACGCCAAGGATGTCGTACAAAGTACGGTCATTGTCCGCTATTTGTCTGCTTTCATCTCAGCCCAAAGGTTGGGAAGAGCAGCATAGCCAAGACAGGGATAGCGGGGCACCGAGGCGCAGGCATGGCGCATTACCCTGGAAATCCGGAAATATCCGGCGGCAATTCTGCTGACTTGCCTGGCTGCTAGGAAGCGACCTGGGCAACAGGATCGCCACGATTTCACCCCGCGCTTAAACTCAGCGCCCGCATCCCGGAACTGGTGCATGGTTTCCCGAGGTCACGCAGCGCCCATCCGCAGCCGGGTCTGGACGGCATGCGCGGCTGTTGGCTTCCCAATGTCCTCGAATATCGTGAGTGCGCTGAACCAGCATGCCCGCGCCGCCTCTTTGCCAACGGTGTACAGCAGCGCATCTCCGAGGCCAGCGAGTGCCTCTGCCTCCTGTGAGCGGTCACCGATCTGCTTGCTGACCTCGATTGCGGTCCGGAAGTCGTCAGCGGCTGACGAGTAACTGCCCGCCGCCAGGCGAGCGTTGCCGCTGCCGTTCAGGGCTTCCACCTTAAGGAACCGCTCGGCGAGTTGGTGGGCGAGGACCAGCGCTTGGTGGTGCTGCTCCAGCGCGTCAGTGTGCCGCCCCATCCGCAGGTAGGCGGAGCCAATGTTGTTAAGCGTGTCGGCCTCGCAGCGGAGGTCGCCAATGTCCCGGTAGATGTCGAGCGCTGCCCGGTAGCAGGTCAGAGCATCCTCGGTCGGCCCCGTATACCGGTAGACGTTGCCGATATTGTTGACGGCGATGGCCTCGCCCTGGCGGTCCCCGAGGTCCTTGTACATGTCAAACGCACGCTGGTAACTGCCAAGCGCTTGGTCGTGGTCGCCCGCGTCGTGCTGGAGTTCGCCGAGATTGTTCAGCGCATTGGCCTCACCCTGCGTGTCTCCCAGTTGACGGTAGAGGCTCAGCGCGCGTTCTGTGCGCCGCAGTGCCTCTGGGTACGTGCTGAGATGCCACGCGACGATCCCGCTGTACATCAGCGTGTCGGCTTCGCCGTCCTCGTCGCCTAGTGCTCGCCAGATGGAGAGCGCCTCGTCGAAACGCGCCAGTGCCTCCGGGTAGCGTGCCTGCCACCAGAGAAAGTTGCCCATCCGGTCAAGCGCGTCCGCCTCCGCCGCGCGATCCGCCGCCGCCCGGGCGAGGGCCAGTGCGTCGCTCGCATGCCCGAGGGCTTCATCATGACGTCCCATCCGGCCAAGGACGAGTGACAGTTCGGTCAGCGCCTTGGCTTCGCCCGAGCTATTCCGCATCGCCCGCCAGGCGGTAATCGCCAGCCGGTGCAGTTCGGCCGCCTCCGCCCAGTAACCCCAGGTGTCGAGGAACCTGGCGAGCACGTGGGCCAGCAGGCCGGCGTGCTCGTTCCTGCCCTGCGCCGCCGCGTAGCGGGCGATGGCGAGCAGGCTGGGCCGCTCGGCCTCCATCTGCTCCCGGCAGTCGCCGCGCGTCCTCAGCGACGGGGTGCTAGCCGGGATGCGCCGGACGACGACCGGGATCCGGCGGTGGAACGGGTACATCAGGCGGTCCGCCCGGTCAGCGAAGTACAGGTAGTAGTCCAGCAGATGGTCCATGGCACGGTCGCGGTCAGCAGCGCTGTCGCGGTCACCCGCGAGCCGCCGGGCATACTTCCATACCAGGTCACGGAACACGTAGCGACCTGGCGCGGGCTCTTCGATCAGGTGGTAGTCCAGCAGGACCTCGAGCGCGCGCCGAGTCCCGCTTAGCGATTGGTCTTCCGCAAGCGCGGCGGCCGCGTACTGGGAGAAACCTGGCCCCGGGTGCAGCGTGAGCTGGCGGAGCAGGCGCTGCGGATCAGCCGTTAAATGCCGGTAGGTGAGCTCAAGCCCGGCACTCACGTCGCGGTCCTCTGCCAGGCTCTCCCGCAGCCGGGCCGCGAGATCCCGGACGCTCCACGCCGGGTGACGCTGGAGCTCGCCTGCGGCGAACCGGATCTCCCCCGGGAGGTATCCGCAGACCCGCAGCACGCCGGTGACGCCGGCTATGTCGTCGCTGCGGCCCTCTCCGGCGGTTCGCGCGAACAGTTCGGCCGCCTCTGCCGGCGGCAATGGCTCCAGCGGCAGCCAGCGCATCCCAGGCAAGTCAATCGCCTTGCGCCGGGTAGTGATCAGCACGCGGCAGCCGGCGGCCCCAGGCAACAGCGGCCGGACCTGCGCGGAGTCGGCGGCATCGTCGAGCACCACGAGCGCGCGCTTGCCGGCGAGCAGGGAACGCCACAGCGTTGCGCGGTCCTCGACGCTAGCGGGGATCACGCGGTCCGAGACGCCCAGCTCCCGCAGCAGGGTGCCCAGGGCCGCCACGGGTTCTACCGGCTTCCCGTCGGGAGAGCGCAGTTCCACGAACAGTTGCGCGGTGTCCTGGTCACCGAAAGCGCAGGCTGCGTGCACGGCGAGCTCGGTCTTGCCGACGCTGGGGAGTCCGCTGATCAATATCACCGGAACGGTGGAACGGGCCCGTTCGGAATTCATCCAGTTCGCCAGCCGCATCAGTTCCGCGGTGCGGCCAATGAAATCGGGGTTATCACGAGGCATGGTGCTCGGCGGCACCGGAGGCGGTGCCGTCTCGGAGATGGTCGCGCGATGGGACAGTCCCTCCAACGGCCCCGTAGCGTCGAGTGCGGGATCGCCATGCAGCATGAGCTGGTGGAGGTCGTGCAGGTCGGGGCCAAGGCTCACGCCAAACTCCTTCCGCCAGCGATTCTCGGCCTGGAGGTAGGCCAACAGGGCCTCGGCCTGACGGCCCGAGCGGTAGAGCGCAAGCAGGTAGAGGCCAAGCAGAATCTCGTTATCCGGAGACTGGTGAGCCAGCTTCGCGATCTCGCCCACTAGGTCGGCATGGCGACCTAGCCGCAGCCCTGCCCGGATGCGCTGCACCGCTGCGGCGAGCCGTTCCTCATACAGCGATTCCCTGACCCATTCCACCCAGCCACCGTCGAGACCGTCCAGGGGGGTGCCATGCCAGAGCGCTTCCGCCTGATCCAATAGGGTGACCGCCAGCTGGTCATCGCGGCCGACGGCAGTCCTTGCCTGGTCCCTGAGCGCACGGAACCGCCACACGTCAACGTCATCGCGGTTCACATTCAGGGTGTAGGAACCCGGCCATTTCGGCAACAGCGTCTCCCCGTCCGTCTCGCTTGCGTAGCCGAGTCTCTTCCGCAGCCGGGAAACAACGCTGTAGAGAGAGTTGTACACGCTGTCTGACGACTCCTCTCCCCAGACCCGGTTGACAAGCGTCTCAGCGGGGACGGCGTGCGGCAGTTCCAACAGCAGGACGGCAAGTACGGAGCGTTCCTTGCGGGGGCCGAGGTTGTGTCGCTTGCCGTCGGCCCACAGTTCAGGTTTTCCGAGCATGCGGAACTCCATGCCATCGTTCCTTCCATCAACTCCGTCATACGACCACGAGTAATGACATTTCCCCTTAATGAACGGGCAACACTCGCGATGTGGCAGGGAGTTATCTTACGATTGCATTACGTTTCGATGGTACTCGCAATGATAATTTCAGTGGCATTCGCCGTGACAAGACAGCATCGCCATTACAAGGTCGGTGCAAGGTCGTCGGCAAGCTTCGCCCCGCATCGTGTTCAAGGGGAGCTGCGACGCGGAAGCCGCAAACGCCGGTCGCACTCTCTCGAACGGAACAAGGCAACACGAGGGGTGCGTGAGTGCCGTGAGTGGCACGGAATGGCGTCAGGTACCGGTAGGGCCTGACGCGGCACGATGGATCACCCGCACTGGGTGCAAGACGGTGCTCGTGGTCGTCCACACAGTGACAATGGGACAGCGGCTAACAGAGCTGCTGCCTCTCTTCGAAACCGACCAGCGCGTCCAGGTGGTCTTCACGGCTGGGCCGCACGCGTTCGGCAACGGCGTCGCCAGGCTGCTGCGTCGGCTTGACGGAGCGGTCATTCCTTGGGAACAGGCGATCGAGACCCCCTTCGACCTGGCGCTGGCCGCCGGCTACCCGTCGGTGCACGAACTGCACGCACCGCTGATCGTCGTGCCGCATGGCGCGGCCTACAACAAGCTCGTGGTCCGCAGCGATGTCAGCGCAGTCGCCGCTCGCGGGGTGTACGGACTGGATAAGCAGCACCTCGTGCAAGGCGGACGGGTAGTGCCCGACGCGCTGGTGCTCTCGCACCGGACCGACCTGGCCGTGCTCGGCCGCCAATGCCCAGAGGCCGTGACCGCGGCCGAGGTCGCCGGAGACCCGTGTTACGACGAGTTGGCCGTCAGTCGGCCGCTCCGCGCGGCCTACCGCAAGGCGCTTGGCCTGGCCCCAGGGAAGCGACTCGTCGTCACCGCCTCGACCTGGGGGACCGGGTCGCTGTTCGGCCAGCTTACAGACCTGCACGATCGCATGCTCGCCGAACTGCCCCGAGACCAGTACGAGGTGGTGGCCTTGATCCACCCGAACGTGTGGTACGGGCAGGGCCCTCGGCAGGTGCGCGCCTGGCTGGGCAGCGCCATGCGGCGCGGGCTAACGCTGCTGCCACCCGAGTCCGAGTGGCTGAGCGCGCTCGTGGCCGCGGACGCGGTGATCGGCGACGCGGGGTCGAGCAGCGTGTACGCGGCGGCCGCGGGCGTGCCGGTCATCATCGGCACCTTCCCTAGCGAGGACATCGCTCCGGGATCGGCTGCCGCCCTGCTCGCCGCCGCTTCTCCGGCGCTCCACCTCGACCAGCCGATCGAACGGCAGCTAGTCGGCGCGATGGCTTGCCACAGTGCCGAGCTATCCCAGCAGGTCGTCGGGCGGATCACTTCGGAACCGGGTCGGTTTCGCAGCAACATGCGGCGGCTGATCTACCGGATGCTCGGGTTCCCCCAGCCGGCGTCGATCCCGCTCACGCCTCCGGCGCCGATGCCCTGGGTCATCCGGCAGCCCGTGGTTATCGGGCAAGGAGAGTGACGATGCCTAGGATCGTCGTGGTCGGCGTCGCAAGCCTCTATCTGGCGGCCGGGGTCGGGGAGTTCCCGCTCGAGCGCGCACTAAGGGCCGTACCTGACTGGATGCGGGCCGGCGTGGCCGGCTCGGCGACACACGTCGCCAAGGTCCTGACCGCGCTCGGCGACGAAGTCCGGCTGTGCACGCTCGCGGGGAACGATCCCGCGGGCCTGGCGGTCCGGGCGGACCTTCGGGCGAGCGGGATTTCCGGCGACGGCGTGGTTGATGCCGGAGCCACGTCGCTTGGCGTGGCGCTGGTCGCTCCCGACGGCAGCCGGCTAGGGCTTCCCTACACGGCCATGGTGAACGCCGTCGGCTACCCGGCAGAGACGTTCCGTCGGCTGGCCGCCGGCGCCGACCTTGCCGTGCTCACGCGGGCCAGGTTCGCCAGGCCGCTGATCAGCTGCGCGGAGCGGCTGTCCATTCGGATCGCCGTCGACGTGCACCTTATCTCCGACGTGAACGACACCCACAGCCGGCCGTGGATGGAAGCGGCGGACATTGTGTTCTGCTCGCATGAGCGGCTGCCCTGCCCGCCGGAGGAGTGGGTGACGCGGGTCTTCGCGCGCTACCCAGGGTGCCAGGTGGTCGGCATCGGCCGGGGTGCTGACGGCGCCGTCCTCGGCCTCCGCGACGGCACGCTAGTCAGCGCCGCGGCCGTTGCGCCACGCGGCGTAGTGAACACGTCGGGGGCAGGGGACACGCTGTTCGCCTCCTTCCTGCACGGCTGGCTCGCGACGGGAAACCCGGTTGGCTCGCTTCAGTCGGCGGTGCTGCACGCGGGGTGGCGGATCGGGGACCCGATGCCCGGCGCAGGGTCGCTGACCGAGGCGGAACTGTCGCTACTGTCGCAGGCACACCAGGTCAGGATGGCAGTAGGCAGCTGGCTCAGGGCTGATCCGGCCGATCGAGCCGGGCCAGGCGATCTCGGACCCGTGCATCATCCGGTGAACCGAGGCTGACCAGGACCCGCTGCGCTTCGGTGTAGCGGGTCCGTGCCTCGTCTACCCGCCCGGCGCGGCTCGCGAGATCCCCAAGCGCCACAAGCGTCTCCGCCTCTCCGCGAGCGGAGCCGATCTCTCGCATGACACGCAGCGCCTCGTGCAAGTAGCCAACCGCGGTCTCCGGGTGCCCGACGCGCTCATGCGCCCGGCCGAGCCTGGTCAGCAGGCGTCCCTTGCTATGCGGATCGGGGTAGTTCGCGAGGAGCGACTCGGCCTCTTCAAGTACGGCGATCGCGTCCAAGGGGCGGCCGGTCTCGATAAGCGCGTCCCCGAGACTGCTGAGAGTCACAGCGATGTGCCGGTCATCGCCGACCTCTCGGTAGGCGGCCAGTGCCCGCGCGTACCAGTCGGTGGCCTCGCCAGGGCGGCCGCGTGCCAAAGCGACGTACCCAAGCCGGCGCAATGAGCCAGCCACTCGGTCGTGGCGGCCGAGACGCTGCCACGCCGCCAGCGCCTGCCTTGTGTAGGCTTCTGCCTGGTCGAACCGGCCGTCGTCCATGACAGCGCTGCCGATCCGGTAGAGCATCTTCGCTTCGCCGAGGGCATCGCCGCCATCGCGCGCCGCATGCAGGCCCAGGCGGTCCAATTCAAGCCGCTCTGCATGTCGTCCCCGGTACAGAAACACCGGCCACATCACGTCAGCGAGTTGCCAGCCGACCCGCCACTGCCGGGAGCGCACCGCGAGCCGGGCGGCCGCCAGCACGTTCGGGAGCTCGCGGTCGAGCCACTCAAGCGCAACGCTTGAACTCGCGAACTGGAGCGATTCGGTCGGCGGGTAACGGATGTCGAGGACCAGATCAATGTCACTGCGGTAGGGCGTGACGGCGAGGGAAGCGCCTCTCGCTGCGGCAAGAAACCACTCGAGCATGCGGTGGATCGCCTCCTCCCGTGCTGCTGGCAACTCATGCTGATCGGCCATCTCACTGGCATGCAACCTGGTCAGATCGTGGAACCGGTACTGGCCTCCGGTCACGTCGTCGAGCAAGTTCGCATCAGTGAGCACCCCCAGCAAGCGCTTGGCCTGGGCGCGCGGGACGGCAGCGGCTGCGGCAGCCACGCCGCTGTCGAAGTGCGCGCCCGGGAACAGTCCCATGAGCCGGTACAGCCGGGCAGCCTCGGCAGGAAGCGAGCCATACGAAAGATCGAGTGCGGTGCGCACCGGCATATCCTCCTCCATCGTGAGTGCGGCGAGCCGTTCCCGTTCGTGGATCATCGCCTCGACCATCTCGCTAACCGGCCATCGGGACCTAGCCGCGAGCCTGGCCCCGGCAATGCAAATAGCCAGGGGGAGTCTTCCGCACAGGTCAACCAATTCGCGTGCGGCGTGCGTCTCCGCTATCGCCCGCTCGCTGCCGATAGTCCTGTCGAGCAACTCGAAGGCGGCGTCGGCGTCCAGCCTGTCGAGCTGAATGACCCGAGCGCCGCGGGTGGCCAGGCTGCTTAGCCGCTGCCGACTCGTGACAACCGCTACGCTCGCTGGGCAGGAGGGGAGGAGCGGCGAAACCTGCGCGGCGGTCAGCGCGTCGTCAAGGATCACCAGCATTTGCTTATCGATCATGATCGATCGATAGAGGTCGGTTAGCTCCGCAAGGTCGCTAGGCGATTGGCGAGTATCAACTCCGAGGGCTCGCAGGAACCGGCCAAGTGCCTCACTGACGGTCGCTGGCCCATCCGGCGCGTGGCCGCGCAAATCCGCGACCAGTACGCCGTCGGGGAAGTCAGCACGGACTGCGTGCGCCCAGTTAATGGCCAACGCAGTCTTGCCCACGCCAGGTTGCCCGGTAACCAGGATCACCCGGCTGCTGCGCGCCGCGTCCATAGCCTGAAGATCTGCGTCCCGGCCCGTAAGCGGGCTTGGCGGCGGCAACTGACTGGGCGGAGGCAGGAGGTTCCGCTGATGCGTGGTCGCGGGCTGATAGATATGCACGTCCCCGCGGATTTCCCGGGCTTGGATCGATGGTCCATCAACCACCCCGCCAAGCTCGTTCGAGGTCCCCGCAGGCACGTCAAAAGCTTCTTCGCTTCCATGCTTGCCCGGTCCCTGTGACTCGCCACTCGTCATGCCTGGCACATCCACAAAATTAGAAATGAGGCCGGAAAGGCAAAATAAGCGACAAATGCGGCATTGTCAAGCAAAAGCTGCTTTATCTATCGGGTAACCTTATTCACCTGAATAACACTTTAACCATTGACAACGGTGGAACCGCACGAATGGCGCGCCCCGTCACCCCGTTACGTGTACCGTAAGCCCGGAACGCGCTCTAGTACGTCAGGGGCGGGTTCGGTACCCCGCGAAGGTAACTCTGCTGGGAGTGCCGCGTTGTGCCCGTGAAGCCCTCAACGACACGCGCCATCACCCGCAACTCGCATGAGAGAAGAACCGGGTTGGGGTGAGAAACCGATATTTCGGCCTATGGAGGTTCAGATGATTACGGCAGCTGTCGTCCTCCTAGTACTGACACCGCTGATGTTCAAAATCTGAGGATTTCGGAACAGGGGAGGCCGTCCGCGGTTGCCGGATGAAGGTATCCGGCTCGGGCGCGCCTCCCCTCTTCGTTCCGTCATCCTCGTTTTTATCCATCACGATCCTGATTGTAGTCGACCACAGTCGTGTAGTTCCAGTGAATCGACGTCCTGGTCCGTCAACTTTTCCGGGCCACCCCAGCCAGGATGCGGATGGCGGTTGGGAGGGCCCTGCGGGCGGGCGCCACTGCGGCGCATCGACAAGCTGCCCGGTCGCAACCAGCTCCAGCCCGCCGAGCAGCGCTGCGATCTCTTCGGAGCTCCGCAGCACCGTCGGGGCCGGGTTCGGTTCCCCGGGAGTCTTGCGCAACTTCTCTCCATGCGATTGTCATGTGTTTCATACGGCACAAGAATAGTCGACCACAGTCATGTATTCTAGTGGATTGGTGTCTTTGGGGTGTTCGCCGTACCAGCCCATAGCCTGGCCGAGGTCGCTATGCGATCGTTGAGTTGCCCGTCTGCCGAAGGAGTGCGATGGACATCGATGCCTTGGCCGCGCTCGCGGCGAATACAGTCGTCGCCACGTCCGTTACCGACGCTTTTGAGGGACTGCGTGCCAAGATGGCGCGGATCTTCGGTCACCAAAAGCCGGATCCGGGCGTCCAGCGCCGGCTGGACGCGACAAGGCGGCAGCTCGCTGCCGCCGCGCCGGGAGCCCTTGAGAGTGAACAAGCGACCCAGGCCCGCCAGTGGGAGACCCGCTTCGCCGACCTGCTCGCTGATCACCCCGAAGCGGCAGGAGAACTCCAGGCGCTGCTCGCGGAGTTCAAGGCCCTGAGCCCCGACATAGGCGGGAACGTAGCGAACACGATCACCGGAACCATCCTCAACGGGCCAGTGCTGATGGGCCGCGATTTCGGTGACATCACGATAGGAAGCCCGGACACCCAGCCCCGAGCCTGAGAGCGTAGGTCCTAGTCGGCGAAGAGCTCGCTGATATAGGAGATCGTAAGTACCCGGTCCAGCCAGGTGTCCAGCGTCTTGCCATCGCGGCAGGAGCTGATCCGGTCACGGTCAGCTGGCGTCATCGCGATGCCACGCTTGTCAAGGAGACGCTCGATGTCCTGTGCGCGGGCTTGTGCGACGCCCTCCACGCGGCCCTCTTCGCGGCCCTGGGAGCGCAGCTCAGAGACGAACGGGTAGGTGCTTGTCGCCATGAGTTTCCTCCATATGCTTCGTCCTTCGGTGTCCCCGAGTCCCGCCTCGGTGAACTCGGCGAACAGGGATCCGGTTTCTTCGTCCACAGTGGAAAGCGCCCTGGCCAGCGTCTCCAGTATGACATCGATCTGACGAGAACGGCTGTGCGTGATCGCGGAGAACACTGCGAAACCGGGATCTGCCTCAGCGATATCGGGGTCGGTGATTGCGGCTACGTTGTCTGGCCCGAGCACGGCCGGGTGGACGACTAGGCAGATCAGGCCGGGAAGCCCGATCTTGATTGGCTTGCGCGCCCACCTCGCGGTCTTCCTCTTGCTCGTGACCACGAGGAGGACCACGGGGCACTGGTATTTGTCGTGCAGGTAGGCGGCGTAAAACGGCCACCGGTATCCGGCGTCCGGGTCGGGATCCGTCTGGGACTCCACGATGATGACGTACTGGTTGTCGCGACCTTCTACCAGCAATTCGGCGAGCAGAGCGGAATCACCGTGGCGGTCATGTACCTCAGGGACGCGTTTATGCAGCCCAGGGACAACGGTGTAGTCGGTGTTCAGCAGGGAGACATTTCTGGGAACGGGAACATCCGTGCCAAGGACCTGGCGTATCGTCCGCGCGAACAGATCGCTGTCGTGCGTGAAGATGCGATGGAGAGCTTCGTGTTGAGGAGTAGGGGGCATGGGCGGAATGCTATTCGGTCGATCTGGCGATTGACGGTAGATCCGGAGAATAAATCCGCGTGTCCCGTAGTCGCAAATTTGCGTTAGGCAATTAGTTGTCAGTGGCAATTAGTTGCCACTTTGCTTGCGATGATACCGCGCGAATTCGACGGGCGGAGAAAACGAATCCCTGCCCCGGTGCCAAGACTTATGATCGCGTTGGTCCGGATGGCGAGCCGCCGGGCGTGCCTGGGACGGGGGATCGACCGTGCGGTGACGACGATGCCGTTCAGTTAAGGGTGATGCCCGGTGCCCCTGCGTATCGCCTGGCCGGCGAGCGACCTCAGCCTTCCGCGCCGCCACCCCTCGCCCGGCTGCTTAACATTTGGTATGCCCACTGAACCTGCAAGCCTGACTGCCAGTTGGACGGCACCGAGCAGCGCCCACCGCAGGCACCCGGTGAGAGCGGCCGGGTGACGGTCCGGGTGCATAACTTGCTCGGAGCGCGGTGAGCGCGGTCCTGGGCGCTGCGGGATCGTACCGGCGGTTGCTTGGTGACCCGGTGCTGCGCGGGCTGGCGGTGGCGGACGTCTGCGCGCGGCTGCCGCAGGGGATGGTCAGTATCACGCTGCTCCTGGTCGCCGCCGTGCACGCGTCGATGACCACGGCCGGTCTTGTCGTGGCGGGCTACACGCTCGGCCAGGCCGTGACCGGTCCGCTGCGCGGTCGGCTGGCGGACCAGTACGGGCTCGCGCGGGTGTGCGCCACGTGCGTCGGCTTTTACACCCTGGCGCTGATCTGCCTGCTGGCCGGGTCGCTCGCCCGAAGCCCAGCCGGGCTGCTGGTCGCGGCCGCCGCCGCGGCCGGGCTCGTGGTCCCGCCGCTGAGCCCGGGGATGCGCAGCCTGTGGTCGGCTCATACGGCCGGCTCGCTGCGGCATGCCGCGTTCGCGCTGGATGCCGCCGTGTTCGACCTGGCCTATATCACCGGGCCAGTGCTGGCCAGCTCGCTGGCGGCTGGTGTCGCCCCGGCTGCGGCCGTCGGCGTGCTGGTCGCGCTGACCGGCGCGGCCGTCGTCATCGTCGGTGCGCCTTCCCGTCCCGGCGATGCCGGGCAGGCCAGGCGCCAGGCGCGGGCCAGGCGCCCGGCTACGGGGGCGCTGAATTCCCCCGCCTTGCGGCGTCTGCTGGTCACTGGGGTGCTGGTCAACATCGCGCTGAGCGCGACCGAGGTAGCGCTGACCGGCTACGTGCGGCAGCACCATGCGCTGTGGGCCTCCGGCCCGCTGCTAGCTGAGGTCTCGGTCGGCAGCATCGCGGGGAGCCTGTTCCTCGGCGCCCGGACGTCGGCCGCGGAGACGGCCGACGGGGCGCGCCGCCTGTCTCGTCTGCTGGCCCGCTACGGGCTCGGCCTGGCGACGCTGACCGCGGCGAGCTTGTACGCCCCGCTGGTGGCGGTCGCCGCCCCGCTCGCCGGGCTGTGCCTCGGCCCGTCCCTGGCCACCTTGTTCGGCCTGGCCTCCAGCGCGGCACCGGACGGCGAGGGTACCGAGGCGCAGGCGTGGCTGAGTTCGGTGATGAACGGCGGCGCCGCCGCCGGGGCGGCCCTGGCCGCGGCCACCGCCAGCCGACCCGTGCTGTCCCTAGGCGTCGCCGCCGTGGCCGCGGCCGCCAGCAGCGCCGTCAGCGTGACAGTAGGCCGTGACCGGAAGGCGGGGCGTCGCTAGCCACGCTGCGATAAGCCCGATCCCGCCATCGAGCGGGGCTGGACACGACCAGGCGGCAGCCAGGACGGAAAGCCCAGCGTCAGCAGCTCATCGGGGGCACCTCGTCCAGGCTGAGCGGCAGGCCGTCGCCTGTCGGCAGCCCGGTCGGTGACCCGGCCGGCATGATGCCCCTGGCGACGCATGCCGGGTCGATCCCGAGGTACCTGATCAGGTAGTCGACCTTGCGCTCAAGCTGAACCATCTCGTCGCTGTCGTTGGTGTGCATGGAGGCGAGCGTAGGGATGGCGGCGCCGCGCCGCCCATGACATGGACAGAGATGAAGAAACTGAGAAAGAAGGGTCACCTGTGGCTGATCATCGCGCGGAGCGATCGGCCCGCCCCGCTTGCCTGTCGACCATCATCCGAACGTACCGTTGGTTCCAGTGCCCGCGCACAACGCACGCTCGTGCGCGAGTGACCAACACGGTCGTTAACGCCAGGAGTAACGCATGAGTATCACGGAGCTGACCGGCATGGACGTCCCGACTGGGCTCCTCATCGGAGGAGAATGGTCCAAGGGAAACGCGACGTTCCCGGTGCTCGACCCCGCGACCGAGGAGCCCCTGGCGGAGGTCGCCGACGGCACGGTGAACGATGCGCTCGACGCGGTGGGCGCTGCCCACGCGGCGCTGCCCGGCTGGGCCGCGACGGCGCCCAGGCAGCGGGCCGAGATCCTGCGCAAGGCGTTCGAACTGATGACGGAGCGCGCTGAGCAGTTCGCCCGGCTCATGTCGGCGGAGAACGGCAAGTCGCTGCGCGACGCCCGCGGCGAGGCGGCCTACGCGGCCGAGTTCTTCCGCTGGTACGCCGAAGAGGCGGTGCGCATCGAGGGCACCGTCATGCGCGCGCCGTCCGGGGCCAACCGGATCGTGACGCTGCGCCAGCCGATCGGCGTGTCGCTGCTGATCACGCCGTGGAACTTCCCGGCCGCGATGGCGACTCGCAAGATCGGCCCGGCCCTGGCGGCCGGCTGCTCGGTCGTGCTCAAGCCGGCCGAGGACACGCCGCTGACCGCGCTCGCGCTCGCCGCCCTGCTACGCGAGGCAGGCGTGCCGGACGGCGTGGTCAACCTGGTGAACACCTCCACGCCCGGCCCGGTGGTGGCGGCGATGATGAACGACTCCCGCGTGCGGAAGATGTCCTTCACCGGCTCCACCGAAGTCGGCCGCATCCTCCTCGGCCAGGCGGCGCACTCGGTGATGTCGACCTCGATGGAACTCGGCGGGAACGCGCCGTTCATCATCTTCGAGGACGCCGACATCGACGCCGCCGTCGAGGGCGCCCTCGTCGCGAAGATGCGCAACGGCGGCGAGGCCTGCACTGCGGCCAACCGGTTCTACGTGCACGACGCGGTCGCCGATAAGTTCAACGAGGCGTTCACCGCCCGGCTGCGGGCGATGAAGCTCGGTCCCGGCCTTGACGAGTCCACCGACATCGGCCCGCTCGTCAATGAGGAGACCAGGTCTAAGGTCGTCGGCCTCGTGGACGGCGCGCTGGCCGGCGGCGCGAGCGCGGTGCTCGGCGGCCGGGCACCGGAGCGGAAGGGCTACTTCTACGAGCCGACCCTGCTCGACGGCGTGCCGGCGGACGCCGCGATCCTGAACACCGAGATCTTCGGCCCGGTCGCGCCCGTGGTGCGGTTTACCGACGAGGCGGACGCGATCCGCTGGGCGAACGCGACCGAGTTCGGCCTGGTCGCCTACGTCTACACGCAGGACCTGCGGCGCGGGCTGCGCGTGTCGGAGGCCCTGGAGTCCGGCATGATCGGACTGAACCGCGGTCTGGTTTCTGACCCGGCCGCGCCGTTCGGCGGCGTGAAGCAGTCCGGCCTCGGCCGGGAGGGCGGCCACGAGGGTCTCAACGAGTACACGGAGACGAAGTACATCGCCACAGACTGGTAACGGTATCTATTCGCCCGCTGCGGGATCTAATCACTAGGATCAGGTGAACGCTCGGGTGCCCGACCAGAGCGCGTGTAGAATGACTGGCACTTGGTATCGGCCGCTGCCCGAGGGGGCCTGGGGCAGCGGCCGTTCGTTGCTTTAAATACGGCGGACCGCAACATCCGAGCGTTCTTCCTCCTGCCGTTGGCCCGAAAGCTCCAGCGAGTCGGGGACGATTAGGATGAAGATGGTTCATAAGAGGGCATCCCGTCGGCACGGCCGGTGAGCTGGTGCGCCGGCAGATCGCACATGGCCAGCCCGAGGTTTCTTAATCAGATATTAGCAATTGGCACAAGTTCATAATTGCGCGACTGCCCGAGCGCATGAAGGACCGCCGATAGGGTAGGCATGTGCGTTATTTGCGGGAATTGTCCATAGCTGACGCAGCGGGGAAGGATTAACGAGGATGGCAGCACCACCAGCTTCGAGAAGTGAGTTCGAGTGCGACCTGGTAGTGATCGGAGGCTGCGGCCACGTGGGCCTGCCGCTGGCGATCGCATTCGCCGACCGAGGCGCCCAGGTAGCCATCTACGACGTCAGCGAGTCGGCCGTCGAGTCGGTGAACGCGGGCATCCTGCCGTTCGATGAGCCGGGCGCGGCGCCGCTGTTCGAGCGCGCCGTGGCGTCCGGGCGGCTCCACGCCTCGACCGACCCGGCCGTGGTCGGCTTGGCGGAGAACGTGATCGTGGTGATCGGCACGCCGGTAGATGAGCACCTGAACCCGAACCAGACCGCCATCCCGAGGGCGCTGTCCACCTGCGCGCCGTACCTGCGCGACGGCCAGATGCTCGTGCTGCGGTCCACGGTCTTCCCCGGGGTGACCGCCCTGGTGGAGAAGATGATCGCGACCCTCGGCGTCGAGATCGAGGTGGCCTTCTGCCCGGAGCGGATCGCCGAGGGCAAGGCGATGACGGAGCTGTTCGAGCTGCCGCAGATCGTGTCCGCGCGTTCGCCCAGGGGCCTGGAGCGCGCGTCCGCGTTGTTCGGGCGGCTGACCGACACCATCGTCGAGCTTTCGCCGGAGGAGGCCGAGCTCGCCAAGCTGTTCACCAACGTGTGGCGCTACATCAAGTTCGCGGCGGCCAACCAGTTCTACATGATGGCCAACGACCGGGGGCTCGACTTCGAGCGGATTCGCACGGGGCTGACCACGGACTACCCGAGGGCCTCGGACATGCCGGGCGCCGGGTTCGCCGCAGGCCCGTGCCTGTTCAAGGACACGATGCAGCTCGCGGCGTTCAACAACAACAACTTCACGCTCGGCCACACGGCGATGACCATCAACGAGGGCCTGCCGCTGTACCTGGTGCACCGGCTTGAGCAGAGGTTCGACCTGGCGTCGATGACCGTCGGCATCCTGGGGATGGCGTTCAAGGGCGGTTCCGACGACATCAGGTCAAGCCTGTCGTACAAGCTCAAGCGCGTCCTTGAGTTCAAGGCCGACGCCGTGCTGTGCACTGACCCGTACGTCAAGGTCGACGAGAACCTGCTCCCGCAGGACGAGGTCATCGCCGGGTCCGACCTGCTGATCATCGCCACGCCGCACCCCGAGTACCGAGACCTGGTGACAGACAAGCCGGTCGCCGACATCTGGAACGTCCTTGGCGAGGGAGTCCGGGTATGACGGAGGCGCCGCGGGTCTCCGTGGTAGTGCCCGCCTATAACGAAGGCGAGCACATCGTCCCTGTCCTCGACCGGATCTTCGAGTCGGTCCGGCTCCAGTGCGAGGTGCTCGTCGTCGTCGACTCTGAGGACGACAGCACCGTGCCGGTGCTGGCCGAGTACGCGGCCAAGGAACCGCGGCTGCGCTGCCTCGTCAACACCTACGGGCGGGGGCCTGCGAACGCGATCAGGTTCGGCATCGGCGCGGCCGCCGCGCCGGTCGCCGTCGTGACGATGGCCGACGGCTGCGACGACCCCCGGCAGATCGACGACCTCGCGCGGCTCGTCGACCGGGGCGTGGCGGTCGCCACCGCCTCCCGGTACATGCCGGGCGGCCAGCAGGTCGGCGGACCGTTGTTCAAGGGGCTGATGTCGAAGACGGCCGGCCGGTCCCTTGGGCTCTTTGCGCGCATCGGCACGCGAGACGCGACGAACTCGTTCAAGGCGTACTCGACGGACTTCGTGCGGCAGGTCGGCATCGACTCCCGCGACGGCTTCGAGATCGGCATCGAGCTCACCGCCAAAGCGCGCAGGATGCGGTTGCCGGTGGCGGAGATCCCCACGATCTGGCTCGACAGGCAGGCGGGAGTGTCAAACTTCAAGATCGCCCAGTGGATACCCGTGTACCTTCGCTGGTATCGGTTCGCGTTCGGGCCCAAGCTCACAGCCGAGCAGGTCAGGGACTACGGGCAGCACAACGGAAAGGAAAAGGGCTGATACATGAAGGTTCTCGTCAGCGGGTCTGCCGGGTTCATCGGCGGCTACGTCGTTGAGGAACTGCTCGGCAAGGGGTACTCCGTCGTCGGCGTGGACAACTTCTCTAAGTACGGTAGGGTCGCCAAGTCCTACGACAACCACCCGAATTACCGGCTCGTCGAGGGCGACTGCCGCGACACCGAGCTGATGACGAGCCTCCTGACCGACTGCGATCACTTCATCGCTGGCGCCGCGCTGATCGGCGGCATTTCCTACTTCCACACTTACGCTTACGACCTGCTCGCCAACAACGAGCGGATCATCGCCTCGTCGTGCGACGCTGCGATCAAGGCGCACAAGGAAGGGTCGCTCCAGAAGGTCACGTACCTGTCGTCCTCCATGGTCTTCGAGTCGACGCCGGAATGGCCGTCGTACGAGGGGCAGGAGCGCGAGGTGCCGCCGCCCTTGTCGTCATACGGGTTCCAGAAGCTGGCCGTCGAGTACTTTGCCCGGGCCGCCTGGGAGCAGTACCAGCTGCCTTACACGATCGTCCGGCCCTTCAACTGCGTGGGCATCGGTGAGTCCCGCGCGCTCGGGGACGAGGAGATCATGTCGGGCAACGTCAAGCTCGCGATGAGCCACGTGGTGCCTGACCTGGTACAGAAAGTGGTCAAGGGGCAGGACCCGCTGCACATCCTCGGGACCGGCGAGCAGGTACGGCACTACACCTACGGCGGGGACCTCGCGCGTGGAATCGTGACCGCGATGGAGCACCCGGCGGCGCTCAACGACGACTTCAACCTGTCTACCGCGCAGTCGACGACCGTGCTTGAGCTTGCCGAGACGATCTGGCGGAAGATCAAGGGCCCCGACGAGCCGCTCCGCGTTGTCTCCGACGACCCGTTCGAGTACGACGTCCAGCGCCGCGTGCCGGCGACCGAGAAGGCCAAGCGCGTGCTCGGGTTCGAGGCGGCTACTTCTTTGGACGAGATGCTGGACGAGGTCATCCCGTGGATCGCCCAGGCGGTCGACAAGGGGACGATCTAGGTCCTGAACCCGTTAGTCGGTTTGGTTACTTAAAGTCAAAACCAAGTCAAAGTCCAAAAGCGGGAGCCCCCGGCGACGCGTCGCCGGGGGCTCCCGCATGTCCACGCGCGCTCGTCCATCAGCTCCCGGCGGCCAACCGGCAGTACTACGCTGGGGCAGTGCCGGTTACTCAGCGTGATCATATCGGGGCAAAAGGTGCTTCTAGTCTCCGGGGGCGGCGCTCATCGGGGGCTTTGCGGGTCGGGTACGCCTATCGCGCGTTGCCCTGGGCGGGGCCGTTCGCGGTTGTGCTCGGGATTCTGCTTGTGCGGAATGCCTGGCTCTTCAGCACGCCCGTGTATGAAGACGCTGATATGGGGGCATATTCCATACAGATTGAGCAGGCTCGGCGGTTTGCGCTGCTTGTCGGGAATTACTCGCGGGAGAAGTTTAATCATCCTGGGCCTGCGTTTCTCTATGTGCAGGCTTGGGGGGAGGATCTGTTTTATGCCATGCTGCGGGTGGTGCCCGCTGCCTGGAACGGGGAAGTTGTCGGGCTTTATCTGCTTAGCTCCTTCTTCGCGGCCTGCGTTGTTGTGGTTGGGTTTCGGTGGGGCGGGGTGCGGTCGGGGCTTGCCATGCTCGCCGCCGTCGGCCTTTTCGGGGCGCTGCATCCCTCGATCTTCGCCTCGGACTGGATGCCCTATGAGTACGTGTCCGCTTACCTGGCCTTTGTCGTGTCTGCTGCGTCCGTGGCCGGGGGACGGTCCCGCGATTCGCGGATTGCGGCCTTGTCCGGGTGGTTCCTCATTCACGGGCATGCGTGCTTCCTGCTGTTCGTACCGTTGATCTCCTTGAGTGTCGTCGCGGTGCGCCTGCTACCGCACGTACGGCGGCGGGCGTGGCCGCGGGTGGAGCGGCGGGTGTGGGTGCCTGTCGCGGTGATCAGTGGCCTATTCGCCCTGCCGATCGTGCTCGAGTTGGTGCTGCACTGGCCAGGGGACTTCGGGAAGTACTTCGACTACTCGGACTCCGTGCAGTCCGGGGGCCATTCGGTGCCCCAGGTTGTGGAGTACGTCCTGTGGTTCTGGTGGCCGCGCGCGGGGGCGTGGGCGGTCGTCGGCCTGCTCGTGCTCGCGGCGGGCGGGGCTGTCTGGCGGATGCCTAGCGGACCGGTGCGGCGCTTCTGCCTGGCGCTGCTTGGCGTCAATGCGCTGTCGACGGTCGCGTTTGTTGCCTACACGGCGACCGGGATCGACGAGGTGAACCAGTACTACATCGGCTACTTCTACTGGTCCGCGCCCGTGCTCGTGGCCCTGGTGCTTCTTCTTGCGGGGACCGAGTGGCTGGCCGCGCGCTCGGGATCAGGATGGGCGGGAGCGCGGGTCGCTTCTGGCGTCGCCGTGGCGCTGGCCCTGGCCGGATGTGCGGCGTTCGCCGCCGCGCCACTGAGCCGGCTCTCCACGGCGCACGCGGATCCTGGTGACCCGGCGGCTACCGGGCCGATCGCGGACCCGTCCCTTCCTGCGGGCGTCGCGCGGATCGGGGCGCTCGCTGGCGGACGGTACGCGGTGATCTCGTTTCCGCAGGACGCCTGGCCGGCGATCACCGGGATTCTTGTGCAGGCTGAGCGCACTGGGGTGCCCGCCTGTGTGGCCGATCCGAAATGGGAGTTCATGATGACTAGCCAGTTCATTTGCACCCGCAAGGAGACCCGCGACGGGCTTCGGTTCCGGGTCTGGGCGCCAGGTTCCGTTCCGCGGGGTGTACCGGTGCTGTTCCGGCTTCGTCGGGGCGTAGTGGCTTACTACACCAGTTGAACGTAGCCTAGTGACGTGGACAGGCGAATATTCGGGCTCGAGAACGAGTACGGCGTTACGTGCACCTTCCGGGGACAGCGGCGGCTGTCGCCGGACGAGGTGGCCCGCTACCTCTTCCGCCGTGTGGTGTCATGGGGGCGCAGCAGCAATGTGTTCCTCCGCAATGGCGCCCGTCTGTACCTGGACGTGGGCAGCCACCCGGAGTATGCCACCCCTGAATGCGACAACGTGGTCGACCTGGTCGCCCACGACAAGGCAGGGGAGCGAATCCTCGAAGGCCTGCTGGTCGACGCCGACCGGCGGCTGCGGGAGGAGGGCATCGCCGGCGACATCTATCTGTTCAAGAACAACACGGACTCCGCGGGCAACTCCTACGGCTGCCACGAGAACTACCTGGTCGGCAGGCACGGGGAGTTCGGCAGGCTCGCCGACATCCTGATCCCGTTCCTGGTCACCAGGCAGATCATCTGCGGGGCCGGGAAAGTGCTGCAGACGCCGCGCGGCGCGGTCTACTGCGTGAGCCAGCGCGCCGAGCACATCTGGGAGGGCGTCTCTAGCGCCACCACGCGCTCGCGGCCGATCATCAACACGCGCGATGAGCCGCACGCCGACGCCGAGCGGTTCAGGCGGCTGCACGTCATCGTCGGCGACTCCAACATGTCAGAGACCACCATGCTCCTCAAGGTCGGCGCCACCGACCTCGTGCTGCGCATGGTGGAGGCCGGCGTGGTCCTGCGGGACATGACGCTCGACAACCCGATCAGGGCGATCCGCGAGGTCAGTCACGACATGACCGGCAGGTCCCGGGTCAGGCTAGCCAACGGGCGCGAGATGTCCGCGCTTGAGATCCAGCAGGAGTACCTGAACCGGGCCAAGGAGTTCACCGACAAGAACGGCCTTGACCCGATCAGCAAGCGCGTGCTCGAGATGTGGGAGCGGGCCTTGTCCGCGATCGAGGACGGCGACCTGGACCGGATCGCCCGCGAGATCGACTGGGTGACCAAGTACCAGTTGATCGAGCGGTACCGGGCCAAGCACGACCTGCCGCTCTCCGCACCGCGCATCGCCCAACTCGACCTCGCGTACCACGACGTGCACCGCGGCCGCGGCCTGTACTACCTGCTACAGAAGAACGGCGCCGTGGACCGGGTAACGACCGACCTCAAGATCTTCGAGGCCAAGTCGATCCCCCCGCAGACCACGCGCGCTAAGCTGCGCGGCGAGTTCATCAGGCGGGCCCAAGAGAAGCGCCGCGACTTCACCGTCGACTGGGTGCACCTGAAGCTCAACGACCAGGCCCAGCGGACAGTGCTGTGCAAGGACCCGTTCCGGTCGGTCGACGAGCGCGTGGAAAAGCTAATCGCCGGCATGTAGCCAGGCGGTGCCGCTGCGGGCCGGCCCAGCGTGCCAAATGCGCTCTTGGGTCGGCCCTTATGTGCCCAAACGCGGATTCGGGCACTTGGTTTATTCGAAAAGGATGCGGCGCCTGGCCACCATGAGCAGGACCGCGACGGCTACTGCGGCCAGCCAGCCGAGGCGCCTGTTCGTGATGATTTGGCTTGGCGTGGCTAGCAGCAAGACGACTGCCATGACGAAGGCGTCTATGTACGTCCGACCGTCGCCGAAGACGCTGTACCAGAACTGGCTGGAGGCGATTACCACCTCGACCACGACGAAGCCGATGAAGGCGACTCGCTCGTGGATTGGGGCTGTCGTAGATCGCAGGACCAGGAAGCCCGCTACGAGGAAGGTCGTCAGGGCGAGGAACTCGATCAGGTTGTAGTCGTAGGTGCCCAGCTGGGTCCAGCTCATCCGGTGGAGGTCGCGGTCGAGGCCGGCGACCAGGGCCGTGAAGGGCCAGGTCAGGTTGGCCGAGGCGTCCGCGACGCCGCCGGCCGTCCCGCGCACGACCACGTGCTGTATGCCCTGCAGCAGCAGGTAGAGGAAGCCGGGCAGCACCCAGACCAGGTTCGGCAGCCCCGGCCGGGCCGAGCGCCGGTACATCTGCCAGAGGCGGGTCAGCGCAAGCGCGACGGGGAACACCAGGACCGGTTCGTTCGTGAAGACCGCGTAGGCGATGAGGAAAGCCGCTAGCACGAAACGGCGGTGCCGGTAGCTCAGGAGTCCGCCGAGCAGGCACAAGTCGGCCAGTGGCTCTGAGGTGTCCCGCCCGACGCTGACCACCAGGCCGAAGTACGCGGCGAGCAGCAGCCCCCACAGCGCGTGGCGCCCCGACTCGCGAGCGAGCAGGCCGCCAAGCCAGGCTATGCCCGCGACGCAGAGCAGGTTCACGAGCACCAGCACGAAGGGCAGCGCTGAGGCGTGGCCGCCGGCCGACAGCAGCCAGGCGGCCACCGAGTAACCGATCCTGGTGTAGCGGTACGGGTGGTCGATCGTGATGCCGTACGCGGTGGGGTGCCAGTTGAAGGGGTTGATCGCGAAGCGGTAGTAGAACTGCCCGTCGTATCCCTTCCCCCGCACGTGGCTGACCTTCGGGACCATGAGCGCCGGGTGGCTGTACCTGGTGCCGGACTCGATGAACAGGTTGAGCTTCCCGTCCGCGAAGCCAGCCAGCCGGGCTACCACGAAGACGAGCCAGCCTCCGAACGCGATCAGCGCGGCGAGCGCCGGCCGGTCAAGCCGAGCCATCCGGATAGCGGAGGCGCGCGGTGACGCCGTGACATGTGTGGTTGAGGTTAGGTGCACCGCGGGAGCCCATCCTGTCGCTACTGTGTGACGCATCATGGTTGCTCGGCGCACACGGTGGCCGATCGCGTACGAGTGTAAGAGCTGCACACCTGGGTTGATCACATAAACGGTCCGATTGGTGGCTCACAGTCATGCATGGTCCCGTCCCGGAAACCGAACGGCTCGCGGACAGCGGTCAAGGCGACGCCCCGCCCGCCAAGGCTGCGCCCCCGCTCGCGGGCCGCGCCTGGCGGTGGGCCGGGACCGCGGTCTTCCTGCTGTCCCTGGTGGCGCTGTTCACCGCGTACTTTCGCCTGTCGAGCACCTACCCGGAGAACTCCGACGAGGCCAACATCCTGCTGATGGCCAGCGACATGGCCCACGGCAACCTGGACCTGTCCGGCTGGAATGTCTCCGACGTCCCGTTCATTACGACGGAATTGCCGGAGATCGCCCTGCTGGTCAGGCTGTTCGGCCTGCACCTGAACACGGCGCACATCGCCGCCGCGCTGACCTACACCGTCGTCGTAGCGACCGCGATGCTGTTGGCCAAGGGAAAGGCGCACGGCCCGAAGGCGATCGTCAGGATGGCGATCGCGCTCGCGATCATGCTCGCCCCGCAGCCAGGCGTCGGCGTCTTCGTCATGGTCTTCTCCGTCGGCCACATCGGCACGGCCGCCCCGGTCATGCTCACCTGGCTGGTCCTCGACCGCTTCCCCCGCCGCTGGTACGTCCCGGTGATCGTCGGCGTGCTGCTCGCCTGGGCGCTCATGGCCGATCCCCTGGTGCTGGTCATCGCCATCATCCCGGTGCTGGTAGTCGCGACAGTGCGGCTGGTCCCTGGCCTGGCAGGAAGAGGTATCCAGAACGGGAGCCTGCTCCGCCACCTCCGCCACGCTTTCACCGATCGCTGGCTGGAGTCATCCCTCGTCGCTGCGGCAGGCATCGCGTACCTAGCCGCGTGGTGCGGCGGCAGGCTCCTGCACGCGGTCGGCGGCTACACCCAGCAGCCCGTTCCCTTCACCCTCGACCCGGTAAGCACCTGGTGGGCGCACTCCCGGATCGTGGCGCACGGCCTCTTGACGATGTTCGGCGCCTTCTTCCTGCCGGGCAACGCGATCAACTACCTCGGGCCGGGAAATTACGTGGCGGCACCGCCCTTGTCCGGCCTAGCCGAAGCGGTCGCCATCACCCGCCTCGCCTGCGTCGCCCTGCCGGTCTGGGGCGCGTGCGCGATCGCGCGCCGGTTCTTCCGCCGGGACGCGGACCTGGTCAGCCAGCTGCTCCTCGTCGGCCTCGTCGCGAACCTCGGGGCCTACATCCCCAGCTCGCTCGCCGACCACACGGCGCTGAACGCCAGGGAGTTCGCGCCCGTCATCGCCTTCGCGGCGGTCCTGGCCGCCCGCATGCTCGGAGACCGGCTAGGCGACCGGGTAGTGGGCAGTCATCTCCGTCCTGGGCGGACCAGCGCGGTGGAGCGTCTCGTGCGCGGCAGGGGGGGCGATCGCGTGGTAGCGGCGGGGCTGTGCGCGCTGGTCTGCTGGTACGGCTTCGGCTTGGCCGAAGAGACCAGGATCCCGGCCGCGCCCGACCCGTTCGCCAGGCTCGAGGCGTTCCTCACGGAGCACCACCTGACCGAGGGCATCGGCGGGTACTGGAATTCCAGCGTCGTCACCGTCGACACCGGCGGCGCCATCACGATCAGGGCGGTCACCCAGGGCTGCCTCCAGCCGTACGACTGGGAGTCCAAGCCCGCCTGGTACGACCCGGCCAGCCGCACGGCGGGCTTCGTGCTTGAGTCAACCGGGCCGGGCTACTTCAGCCAGTGGCAGGCGTCGCCCGCCGCGCTGAGGCAACTCGACACGCTCCTCCCCGCGGCCAAGCCCGCGACCTTGAACCCCGGCGGGGGATACGTGGTGCACGCGTACCAGGGGAACCTCCTGACCAGGCTCCCGCTCCTGGCCCACTGCTAGCATTCCCGGAGCAAGCGAGCCCGCCCGGCTTGTAATGAATGTTCCCCCGGTGTCGTTATAGCGACATCGGGGGAACATCCTCGGCGTTTGGCGGACTGGCGGAAGCTGAAGGTTTGCTCATGACCTGAGAGCAAGCGCACAAGGTCGCTCGTCAGCCCCGGTAGCCTGAAGGCGCTTTACCAAACTCATAGAAAGCGGTGTCGGACCTGGGGCTTCCTCCGTCACCCAGCCAGACCCCGAGAGGTTCTCATGCGACGCGCAGCCGCGCTTGCCTTTATACCCCCCCTGCTCGCCGCCGTAGCCGTCGCCGGCTGCGGTTCGTCGTCCTCCTCCAAGCCGGCCGCATCCGCGTCCGCGGACACCTACAAGTCGGTGACCGTGACCGGTGCCTTCGGTAAGGCGCCGACGGTGAGCATCCCGAAGGTGACGGGCAGCGGGGCGCTCTACACCAAGACCATCATCCAGGGCACCGGCGCGAAGGTGACGTCTGCGGAAGGCCTGATCGGCAACGTCGTCGCGTACGACTGGTCTGGCAAGACCAGCAAGCTTCTCGGCACGTCCTACAGCCCGGGGCTGTTCATTAACGGGCAGGTGCTCCCCAGCCTTGAGAACGCGCTCGTCGGGCAGAAGGTCGGCAGCCGGGTGCTCGCGGTGATCCCGCCCGCGGATGGCCTCGGCACCAACGGCGCGTCGGAGGGGATTGGCGCTAACGACACCCTGGTGTTCGTCGTCGACATGACCTCGACGTTCAGCACCACGGGCGTGACGGGCACGCAGACCAACAGCGGCGGCGGGGCGCTGCCCACCGTGATCCCGCCGGCGGCGAACAGCACGGCAGGGCCGACACTCAAGATCCCGACCACCACCACCCCGCCGAAGACCCTGCAGGTCCAGACCGTGATCAAGGGCACGGGCCCGGTCGTGAAGAAGGGCGATGACATAGCGGTCCAGTACAACGGGTACATCTGGCGGACCGGGAAGTCCTTCCAGTCCTCGTGGACGGACGGCCAGGGGGTCTACAGCACCGTGATCGGCGAGGGCCAGACCATCCCGGGCTGGGACACCGGACTGGTCGGTCAGACCGTCGGCAGCCGCGTCCTGCTCGTCCTTCCCCCGGCCGACGGCTACGGCACCGCCGGCAACTCCCAGGCCGGCATCAAGGGCACCGACACGCTGGCCTTCGTCGTGGACATCCTCGCCGCCTCCTAGCCGGGCAGGCGCCGCCTCCTAGCCGGGCGGGCAAATCCGGGCAGGTGTTCAATCCGGGAATGTCGGGCGCTGGCGCGCCCGACATTCCCGGATTTTTCATGATTTCAGGAGGGACGCCGCGTGTTTGCCAGCGGCTGCCGCCGCGAGGAAGTACGCGTGGTCCTCATCCAGGGAACGGCCCATCGTCGACAACGGGACAGGGGTCGCCCTGAGGGCTTCGTCCAGGCCGTCGACCGGGACCGTGATCAGGCGGTGGCGGGTGGCCAGGGGCGCGACGTCGGAGGCCACGCGCGCCGCCTGGGGCTCGGGGAGGGCCGGGATTACTACGTCGGCCTGGGCCAGGGCGACACGGCCGTAGGCCGTGAGGCTGTGGTGCGAGACACCCTGGTGCCTGGCGCGGGGGTCGGCGAATGAGATGCGCAGCGACGCGACCGGGTGGCCGCCCAGGGTCGCGATGGCATTGACGGCCTCGCCGGCGGCCACGCCGGAGTAGCCCCACTTCGTGCCGGTGCCCAGGTTGCCGGGGCCCTGCGCCACGATCGCCACGTCCGCGCCGACGGCGTGCCGCGCCGTCAGGAGCCCGCTATGGACGGTGACCGCCTCCAGGTCGCCGCCGAATGACTGGCCGGTCGTGATGGTCGCCGCCAGCCAGCCGGCCTCGCGCAAGCCGGCGATCGTGCGGGAGAACCACGCGGGGAGCGCCCCGCCGTCCGTCATGACATAGGCGACGCGGGGAGCACCGGCCGCACTCGTTCGGGCCGAATCTTTTTCATCCTGCCCTTGCCGCGGCGAACCGGGGAGTCCAGCCCCGTCAGGATGAAAAAGGTTCGCGGCTCCCAATAGGCCAGCCAGGATCGCCGGGAGAGCCGAGTGGAGGTCGGCCACCACTACCGGCATTCCGCTGAGCGAGTCCGCCGATTCGAGCCGTTCGTGGTACTCGGATCCCTGCTCATCGGCGCTGCCGACCATGACCTGCAGCGGCGTGTACCGAGATTTCACGATATGTCCGGCAATGTGAGGGTCTGCGGGCAGGCGGTCGGGTATCGCCACGACCAGGGCGTAGCCGCCCGTGCCGAGGCCTGCCTCGAGCGCGGTGACGTTCAGCAGCACCCGGTCGCCGATGCGCGGCGTCCCGACGAGCGCCGGGTACGCAAGCGCGCGAATCGAATCCCCGTCCACGGTTACCATGAGTTCGGCGGCCCCGGACCATTCTCGCCGCAACGCTGTGACAGTACCGCTCCGCCATCGGATCACGACGGCAGACTAGCGGCAGGCGGGCCTCCGGGGGCCGGGTCTCAGGGGTTAGTTACCTTAGGGGGTCGCGTTGTCGAAGCGCCGTACCGAACGCCTCCTGTCCATCGTCGTTCTCCTGCTCTCCTCGCGCAGGTACCTGACCGCCGAGCAGATCCGCGCCGCGGTCAGCGGCTACCCGGAGGAGCAGGAGGCGTTTAAGCGCATGTTCGAGCGGGACAAGGAGGAGCTCCGTGACCTGGGCATCCCCCTGGAAACTGGCCGCGCCAGCCAGCTCGACGACGACCTCGGCTACCGGATCAGCCGCCAGGACTACGAGCTGCCCGAGATCCACCTGGAGCCCGACGAGGCGGCCGTCCTCGGCATCGCGTCGCGGGTCTGGCAGTCCGCCGAGCTCGCCGGCGCGGCGGCGGGCGCGGCGCTGAAGCTGCGGGCCGCAAGCACGGAGGCCGACGGCGACGGCACCGCCAGCCCGCCACCGGGCATCCAGCCGCGGCTGTCTACCCAGGAGCCCGCGTTCGGCCCGCTGTGGGAGGCGGTCCGCGACCGCAGGCCCGTCACATTCGACCACCTGGCCAGCGGTCGTTCCGAGGTGACGAAGCGGACCCTTGAGCCGTGGGGGGTCGTCAACCGGCGCGGCCGCTGGTACGTCGCCGGCCACGACCGGGCGCGCAACGCGCCGAGGGTGTTCCGGCTCAGCCGCATCACCGGGCCGGTGAAGTTCGCGGGCCCGCCGGGCAGCGTCAAGGTCCCGGAGGGCGCGGACGTCCGTGAGCTGGTGAAGGACTGGGACAGGCCGCAAACCAGGGACCACACCGCGACCCTCCGGGTCCGCGCGGACGCGGGCTTCGCGCTGCACCGCTGGGGCCGCGTCGCGCCCGACGCCGCGCACCCCGGCTGGGACCTCATCACGATCGCCTACTCCGACCCAGAGTGGTACGCGCGCTACGTGGCGACCTTCGGCCCGGACGTCGTCGTCCTCGGCCCTCCCGAGCTGCGCGAAGCCGTCATCCGCCGGCTGAAGGGAGCGCTCACGTGAGTGCCCAGGCGAGGATGGTCACGTCCGCCGAGCGACTGCGCCGCCTGCTCGCGCTCGTTCCCTACGTGGCCGCGCGGCGCGTGGTCGGGCTGGCGGAGACAGCGGCGACCTTCGGCATGACCGAGCGGGAGCTCATCGACGACCTCAACCTGGCCTGGTGCGTGGAACTGCGGGCCCCCGAGCCGTACTGCCCGATCGACCTGTCGTATGAAGACGGCGAGATCTCGATCAGCCAGGCCGAGTCGATCGCCCGCCCGTTGCGCCTCGCCGCCGACGAGGCAAGCGCGCTGCTCGTCGCGCTGCGCATGCTCGCCGAGGCGGGCGGCGACGGCGATGCCGTCGCGCGCCTGATCGCGAAGATCGAGGGTGCGGCCGGCGCGGCAGGCGCGGCGAGCTCCCAGGTCACCATCAAGATCGATCATCCGAATGCACGCGGGATGGCCTCCACACTCACCACTGCTCTCTCGGCAGGCAAGCGGGTCCACCTGCGCCACTACTCGCCAAGCCGCGACGAGGCGACCGAGCGGGACGTGGACCCCATGCGCCTCCTGGTCGTGGAGGGCAGGACCTACCTGGAGGGCTGGTGCCGGCGCGCCGAGGGCGTCCGCCTCTTCCGCCTCGACCGGGTGCTCTCGGTGGACGTGCTCGACGTTCCGGCCGAGGTGCCGGATACGGCGGAGCCGGTGGACGTCGACGCGGGGCTCTTCAGGGCGTCGCCATCGGACGTGGTCGTTGAGCTTGAGCTCGGCCCGGCGGCGCGCTGGGTCGCCGAGGACTACCCGTGCGAGTCGATGACCGAACTGGGCGACGGGCGGCTGCGCATCGCGCTGCGCACCCCGGACACGACGTGGGTCCGGCGTCTGGCGCTGCGCCTTGGCGAGGACGCCCAGGTAGTATCGCCGGCCGGCCTGGCAGACGAGGTCCGCTCCGCCGCCGCGGCGGCGCTCGCACTTTACGATTAGGACCCAAGTTTGGCGCTGCGCAATCCGATGATTACGTTAGGCTTCCAAGCATGCGTGCGACGGCGCGGACTCGTGTCTGACGAGTTGATGGTGGATCGTTGGCTGCACCGGAGTGTCCCCAACGATCCACCATCTCGTTGGCGGCGCGCCCTGGGGCGGCGTGGACTGCGCCGGGGCTGCTCGTGCTGGTGCTGGCGGCTGCCTGCGCCGGGTTGTTCGCCGTGTACTTCCGGCAGTCGCTGACCGCGCCGTTCAACTCCGACGGCGCCGCCAACGTTCTCCAGGCGCAGGCCATCATCCAGGGGAACCCGCTGCTGCGCGGCTGGTGGACGTCCGACGTGTCCTTCTACACCACGGAACTCCCCGAGTACGCGCTCGTGACCGCGATCCACGGCCTCTCTCCGAACGTGGTGCACGTCTGCGGCGCGCTCACCTACACGCTCACGGTGCTCTTGACCGCACTGGTCGCCCGAGGCCGCGAGCGGGGCGCGGTCGGCTATTACCGCGCGGGTATCGCCATCGGGATCATCCTCGCGCTGAGCGTCACCGGCAGCATCGGGATCTTCCTCGAGAACCCGAACCACGCGGGCACCGCGGTCCCCGTGCTGGTCCTCCTGCTGCTCCTCGACCGGGCGGAGGGCCGTACTAGTGACCGGGCCGGCGGCCGTTGGCGTATCCCGGTAGCGGTATGCGCGGTCCTAGTGCTGGCCGAGGTCGGTGACGAGCTGACCCTAGCGGTCGCGACCGCGCCACTCGTGGTCGTCTGCGCGGTACGCCTAACCACGGGCCGCCTAACCACGGGCCGCCTAACCACGGGCCGCCTAACCACGGGCCGCCTAACCACGGGCCGCCTAACCACGGGCCGCCTAACCACGGGCCGCCTAACCACGGGGCGCCTGCTCAGCGGCGGCGAGCGCAGTCGCGAAGCGGTGCTGCTCGAACGGGCGCTGCTCGCGGCAGCGATCGTCTCCGTCGGGCTCGCCTGGCTAGCGAACCTGATGATTCGCGCTCTGGGGGGCTTCGACCTGCGCCCTCTCGACGGCGTGGCGGTCGCCCCGCTAAGCGGGGTTCCTGCCAACGCAAGCATGCTATGGCAGGGGATCGTCCTGCTGTTCGGCGCCAACCAGCCAGGCACGCCGCATCAGGCGCAGATGATCAGCGCCCACTCGCTGGTTGTGCTCATTGCAGCCGTTCACGTCATCGGCCTGCTGCTCGCGGCCGTCGGCCTGACGGCGGGGATCGCATCGCTGCGCTCCCGCCACGCCGACCGAGTGGTACAGGTTCTCGTCGTCGCGCTCCTCATCACCTTGGCGGTCGGCGTCTTCACCACGCTGCTGCAGGCACGTAGCTACATCCACGAGGTCGCGATCCTGCTGCCGCTGGGCGCCGCCCTGGCCGGCCGCGTGCTCCCGCCGCTGGCCGGCCGCCGGCTGCTGGCCCGGCTGCGGTCCGCGTCGTTGCCTGGCCTCGCGTTCCCGCTGCGGTCGTCGGGACCTGACGCGGCTCGACGGCGTTCCGTCAGGATCGCTGCCCTCGCCCTGGGCGCGTGGCTGGCGCTCAACATGGCCGAGTTGTGCTACGCCGCTACATGGCCCGCGGTCCAGCCGTCGCAGCAGGCCGTGGCCGCCTGGCTCGTCGGCCACCACGAGCGCGAAGGCCTGGCCGGCTACTGGCAGGCGGCCTCGACCACGGTGACGAGCGGCGGCCAGGTCCTCGTCGCTGCCATCACGCTCCTCGCCGCCCCGGCCGCTGGCCAGACCGCGACTGACCAGGCACTCGCCTACCGCTGGGAGTCATCCGCCGACTGGTACCAGCCCGCCCGCCACGACGCGACCTTCGTCATCGCGGTCACCGACCCGGCGGCGGCAGCCAACGGCGGCCTGCCGGTGACAGAAGTACGCGCCCGCTTCGGCCGGCCCGTCGCCCAGGATCAGATCGGCCAGGACGTGATCATGCTCTACGACTACAACCTGCTCACCCGGCTGACCGCGACCTCATTCCCGGGCCCCAACTGAGTTCCCCGGGCCCAACTGAGTTCCCCGGCCCCAACTGACCACCGGCGGCCCATCCCCGGCTCGTTGGCGCTTTTGCGTGCTTCGGCGAAGGCCAACGGCGCCTTCCGTCCGGTTGAAGCAGCGCCGTTCGCGCAAACGACCCGGAGAGCTTGGCTGCGGACGGTAACTTAGCGCCTACATAATGCTGACTAGTGGGGCGGGGGAGTTGAACGGTACCTCTGCGGTGGCGGCCACCGAGCGGCCAGCCGCGAGGGCGGCGGGGCGGCGGCGACGGCGGCGCGGGGCGCTTGCCTGGGCGCTGGGCACCGCGCTCGCCGGCGTTGTGCTCTTCTCCTGCTACCTGCGCCAGTCGCGGACCGTCTCGGTCGGCTCGGACGGCGCCTCGCAGGCACTTCAGGCGTGGGACCTGCTGCACGGCAACCTGCTGCTGCACGGCTGGTGGGTCACCGACGTGTCGTTCTACACCACGGAGCTCCCGCAGTACGCGCTGATCGAGCTGGCCCGCGGCCTCAGCGCCGACGTCATCCACGTGGCAGGCGCGATGACCTACACGCTGCTGGTCCTGACGGCGGCCTTCCTCGCGTACCCCGCGCAGACGGTCATCTCTCAGGGAGATGACCCGCCGCATCGTGCGGGGGGCGCAGCTGGGCTGACCGGAGCGGTGCTCGCGGCGGGGATCATGCTCGCGCCGCAGCTCGGCCAGGGAACGCAGACCCTCGTGCTCTCTCCTGACCACACCGGCACCTGCGTTCCCGTCCTGCTGATCTTCCTCCTCATTGACCGGGCCCCAAGCCGCTGGTACGTCCCCGTGCTCGTCTGGCTGGGCCTGGCGTGGACCGCCCTCGCGGACGCGATGACCATCTTCGTGGCGATCATCCCCCTGGCCGTGGTGTGTGCGATCCGCCTGATCAACGGCCTGGCCGTCCGCCGCGAGACCTTCGCCGGCCACCGCCGCGAGGTGTCCTTCGCGGCGGCGGCCGTCCTCGCGGTCCCCGCCGAGCTCGCCGTCGCCGCGCTGATCAGGGCGCAGGGCGGCTGGCAGGTCAACGGGCTGCGCACGGCCCTGGCCGGCGCCGGGCAGCTCGCGGGGAACATGAGGCTGACGGGGGAGGGGCTGCTCGAGCTGTTCGGCGCGAACGTCTTCGACGCCGCCACGGGACTAGGCACCGCGCTCGCCGCGGTCCACCTCGTCGGCCTCGCCCTCGCCGTCGCCGGCGTGCTGGCAGCCACCCGCGGGTTCCTCAACCGCGACAGGCGCGGCACCTTCATCGAAGCCGTGCTGGTCACCGGGATCGTGACCGACCTGGCCGCCTACCTGGCGGGCGTGCAGGCGGTGAACCTCCTGTCCACCAGGGAGATCGCGCCGGTCCTCCCGTTCGCCGCGGTCCTGGCGGGTCGGCTCCTCGGCGCGCGATTCAGCACGCCGGGCCGGCTCTGCGGTGCGCGATTCACCGCCCCGGGCCGGCTCCACGGTGCGCGATTCACCACGCCGCGACGGGCGCTTGGCTACAGCCTGTGCGTCGTACTCGCGGTCTACGCCGCCGGACTCGGCTACGCCGCCGCCCAGCCGCCCGCCGCCCCCCAGTGCGCGGACCTGGCCGGCTGGCTGCGCGCCCATCACCTCACAACGGGGCTGAGCGGCTACCACCAGGCCAACGTCGTGACCCTGGAAACGGGCGGCGCGGTCACCCTTCGCCCGGTGGCACCGGACACAAGTGGCCGCCTCGCCGCCTACACCTGGAATGCCAGCGCCGCCTGGTACGACCCGGCCGCGCGCGGCGCGACCTTCCTGGTGCTTAGCGCACCGGGAACTGCGGGCTCATCCGGCCTCACCACCGCGCGGGCCATCGCCACGTTCGGTCCGCCCGCCAGGAGTTACCACTACGAGACCTATGCCATCCTTGTGTGGCGCCCCGGCGTGAACCTCCTCGCCGGCCTGCGGTGGCCAATCCGCGGCCCCCGCGGCTCCGAAGCAGAGAAGTAGACGGCAAAGCACATAGCACACCCGACACAGAGCTGACTATTTGTGCTGGTCTGAGGGCATGTGGTCGGTTCGCCGGCAGTTTGGCGAGTGGCCCCTAGTCGTTTCAGTGCTGCGGTGTAGACTCTTCCGCGAGGCGAGTCTTGACGAGCGGGACTCATTCCCCTGTGACTTAAGGACGCAAATGATTGGTGACCTGTTCGACAGCCCGTGGAAGATCGCGATCATCGTGATCTTTTTCGTCGTGATGTTCGGGTCGCGCAAGCTGCCCGACGCCGCACGTTCGCTTGGCAAGTCGATGCGCATCCTGAAGGCCGAGGTGCAGGGCCTCCACGACGACGAGCCGGAGACGACGACCAGCCCCGTCCAGGCTGCACCGGCCCAGCTCCAGGCCCCCGCGCCCATCGCGGCGACGGACGCCCAGGCGCAGATCGACACGCTGAGCAAGCAGCTCACTGACCTGCAGCAGTCGGTCGCCATGAACACGGTGGCGACCAACAACGTCCCGGATAGCGCGCAGGCTAAGTAAGCCCGCCCCGGCCCGAGCCCTCACCAGCTACCCCTCCGGGAACGAGCGAACATGGCGTCGAAGCCTTCCGCCATCAGGGGTGCCCGCGTCGTGGGCGAGCGTTACGTGCGCTCGCAGCGACGGGCCAACCCGGAGGGGCGCATGCCCCTGATGGACCACCTCCGCGAGCTGCGCAACCGCATCATCAAGGTGGCAATCTTCATTATCGCCGGGATGATCGTCGCGCTGTGCTTCTCCAGCCCGCTGCTCAACCTGGTCGCTCGTCCCTTCTGCGAAGCGACGATCAACGGCATGACCGGGTGTAAGCAGGTCGGCGACAAGCTCGCGATCACCGGCGTCTTCGACTCGTTCTTCCTCCGCATCCAGGTCTCGTTCTACATCGCGCTGGTCGGCACGTGCCCGATCTGGCTCTACCAGTTGTGGGCGTTCATCGCGCCCGGCTTGTACCGGCGCGAGAAGAAGTGGGCCTACCTCTTCGTCTTCAGCGCGGCCCCGCTGTTCGTCGGCGGCGCGTTCCTCGCCTACTTCGTGATGGGCAAGGGCCTTGGGTACCTGCTCGGCCTCACCCCGGGTAACACGGTGCTCCTCCCGAGCTGGGACACCTATCTCGGCTACTTCACCGGGATGCTCGTCGGCTTCGGGATCGTCTTCGAGCTGCCGCTGTTCATCGTCATGCTGAACGTCGCCGGCATCCTCACTCACGAGCGCTTCCGCAAGTGGCGCCGGATGATGATCTTCGCGATCTTCCTCATCGCGGGCATCGTCAACCCGAGCCCCGACCCGTGGACGATGCTGTTGCTCGGCGGCATCGCCGTGCTGCTGACCGAGCTCGCGGAAGTCTTCGTGTACTTCAACGACAAGCGCCGGGCCCGGTTGCACCCGAGCCCGTACGAGGGCTTGGCCGACGACGAGCTGTCACCGATCGAGGACCCAGAGCCCGTCGACGCCGATAGCCAGTTATCGCCCGGGGGGACGACCCCCCGTACCCCGCCGGATGTGCGCCCGATGGCAAAAACCGCCATCTTATCGGGCGCACATCCGGCCCTTCCCCGGGGGGACGTCCCCCGTACCCCCCGATGTCCGGGCGACCGGGCCTGATCGCAAAAACCGCGATCGTATCAGGCCCGCCCGCACGGACAAGAGCCACGGGGGATCTCCGTTGCATCGGCTCGCGCGCGCCTCACTCGTACCAGATGGGGGTGAAGTCCCCTACTCTTGGTGGCATGAGCACACCGGCGGTGAGCCCGGCCGAGAGGTACGCGAAGTTCCGGGAACAGCAGGCCGCCCCCGAGTTCTCCAGCTTCCGTGAGCTCTACGACTTCGGCTTCGACCCGTTCCAGGTCGCCGCCTGCGCCGCCCTTACGAAGGGGGACGGCGTCCTCGTCGCCGCCCCCACCGGCTCTGGCAAGACCGTGATCGGCGAGTACGCCGTGCACCTCGCGCTGCAGCGGAACCGCAAGTGCTTCTACACGACGCCCATCAAGGCGCTGTCCAACCAGAAGTACAACGACCTCGTGCGGCGCTACGACACCGACACCGTCGGCCTACTCACCGGCGACAACGCCATCAACGGCGACGCCCCGGTCATCGTGATGACCACCGAGGTCCTGCGGAACATGCTCTACGCGGGCTCGCCCGCCCTGAAGGACCTCGGCTACGTGGTCCTCGATGAGGTGCACTACCTTGCCGACCGGTCACGGGGCGCCGTCTGGGAAGAGGTGATCATCCACCTGCCGGAAAGCGTCCGCGTCGTCGCCCTGTCCGCGACCGTGAGCAACGCCGAGGAGTTCGGCGACTGGCTCGCCCAGGTACGCGGCGGCACCGAGGTCATCGTCGACGAGCACCGCCCGGTCCCGCTGTGGCAGCACATGCTCGCCGGACGCCGGCTGTACGACCTGTTCACCGACGACGACCACCGCCAGGTCAACCAGGATCTCGTCCGGCTGGCGCACCGCGAGGCGATCCGTCAGCCCGCGAGCAGGCCAGGCAGGGGCGGCCACCGTCCGAAGCGCAACGCGGCACCGTACCGCCCGGAGATCATCGACCGGCTCGACGCCGCGGGCCTGCTGCCCGCGATCACGTTCATCTTCAGCCGGGCGGGCTGCGACGCCGCCGTGCAGCAGTGCCTGGCCGCGGGCCTGCGCCTCACCACACCCGACGAGGCGCGGATCATCGAGGACACCGCCGCGCGACGAACCGCCGACATCCCCGACGAGGACCTCACCATCCTCGGCTACCACGAATGGGTCCTGGCGCTGAAGCGGGGCATCGCCGCGCACCACGCCGGCATGCTGCCCGCCTTCAAGGAGGCCGTGGAGGAGCTCTTCACCGCCGGCCTGGTCAAGGCCGTCTTCGCCACTGAGACCCTGGCGCTCGGCATCAACATGCCGGCCAGGACCGTCGTGCTCGAAAAGCTCGACAAGTGGAACGGCGAAGCCCACGTCGCGCTCACTCCCGGCGAGTACACCCAGCTCACCGGCCGCGCAGGACGGCGCGGCATCGACGTCGAAGGCCACGCCGTCGTGCTGTGGCAGCCAGGCATGGACCCCGGCGCGGTAGCAGGCCTCGCGAGTACCCGCACGTACCCGCTCAACTCGTCCTTCCGCCCGTCCTACAACATGGCGGTCAACCTGACCTCCAGCGTCGGCCGGAAGAAGGCCGCCGCCCTCCTCGAGTCGAGCTTCGCCCAGTTCCAGGCCGACCGCGGCGTCGTCGGCCTGGCCAGGAGGCTCCGCCGCCTTAAGGATCAGGCCGACGACCTGGCCAGGCAGGTCACCTGCGACCGCGGCGACTTCATGGAGTACGCCGAGATGCGGCGCAAGCTCACCGACGCGGAACGCGGCCAGTCAAAGAGCCGCGCCTCCGCGCAGCGCGCCGAAGCCAGGCGGGTCCTCGCGACGCTGCGGCGCGGCGACATCATCCGCGTCCCGTCGGGGCGCAGGGCCGGTTTGGCGGTGGTGCTGAACCCGCCGCCGGCCTCTGACGAGCTCTCACCGAACCGCGCCGACGGCCCCCTGGTGCTCACCGCCGGTGGCCAGCTCAAGCAGCTGTCCGCTGTCGACTTCCCGGTGCCCGCCGACCCCGTTGACCACCTCCGCATCCCGAACTCGTTCAGCGAGCGCTCCCCGAAGCACCGCCGCGACCTAGTCTCCGCGATGCGCTCTAAGGTCGAAGGGCGGCGGGTGGAGCCGCCGTCCCGTCGCCGCTCGGCCGGTGGTGCGGGTGATGAGTATCCAGAACGGGTTCGTGGTGCCAGCCAATACGAGGACGGTTTCGACGAGGCAGGAAGCCGGATCCGTTCTGACACCGGTGACGAGCATGACTACGACGCGGACGAGCCGGACTACGGCACCCGTGACCGGCGCGGGAGCGCCGGACCTGCCCGTGACAAATTGGCTGGTGACGAGCCGGTAGGCGACGGGGACATCGCCGAGCTGCGCCGCAGGCTCCGCCGCCACCCGTGCCACGCGTGCCCGGACCGGGAGCAGCACGCCAGGTACGCCGAGCGCTACTTCCGGCAGAAGAAGGAAGTCGACGAGCTTGAGGCCCAGGTCGCAGGGCGCCGCCATGTGATCGCGCGGACGTTCGACCGGGTTTGCCGGGTCCTCGACGAACTCGGCTACCTGGACGGCGACACGGTCACCCCGGCCGGCCAGCGGCTCACCCGGCTGTACTCCGAACTCGATCTCGTCGCGGCCGAGTGCCTGCGCCGCGGCGTGTGGGAGGGGCTGAACCCGGCCGAGCTGGCCGCGTGCGTGTCCGTGCTGTCGTTCGAGTCACGCAAGCAGACCGAAGATGCTGGCCCCGCCCGGCTGCCGAAGGGCCCCGTCGGCGACGTCCTCACCACTATGGCCCGGACCTGGGGCGAGCTTGACCACCTGGAGAAGAGCAACGGCCTGTCGTTCCTCCGCGAGCCCGACCCCGGCTTCGTCTGGGCGGCCTATCGCTGGGTCCGGGGCGCCAAGCTTGAAGACGTGCTCGACTCCGTCCCCGGCCTGACCCCCGGCGACTTCGTCCGGTCAATGAAGCAGCTCATCGACCTCCTGGACCAGATCGCCGCCGCGAGCCGCGACCTGACTCAACCGGCCGGGGGGATGACCCTCCGTAACCCCACGGATGGGCCCGCCTCGCCCCGGCAGCCCGCCACCCCTGCGTCTGCGCCGGCACCTGACTCCGGCACCCCGATGACCCCCGAAGCCAGTGACGCCGTGCCGGGCGGCGAGCGGCCCTCGCGTGAGCCCGGTCGGCGAAATCGGGATATCGCGTCGACGGCCCGTGCGGCGATCGACGCGATGCGCCGCGGCGTCGTCGCCTATACGACGCTGACCGACTGAACGCTCGCTGGCTTGCCATGCCCGGCCGTATCCGCCAGGTCACGGACCTCGCGACGCCGGACAGCTACGATTCGATGCCCCGTGCCCGGTTCCAGGCCTGCGCGGCCTGGTAGGCGTCGACGAGGCCCCAGACCCAGAAGCCGAAGATGCCCACGAAGCCAATAATGACGATAGTGAGCACCCACGAGATCACGTACCCGATGAGGATGATGACGCCCGTGGTGGTCTTCCCCGCGTACAAGGAGCCCACGCCGGGGATGAAGAACGAGATCAGGAGCGCGATGCCCGCGTTCTTTGGAACCACTTGCATGACGGGCGGCGCCGGGTAGCCCGGAGGAGCCGCGTAGCCCGGAGGATAGGGCTGCTGGTACAGGGCCGGCGGGTAGCCGTTCTGCCCCTGCGGCTGCTGATATGCCTGGTCAGCCGGCGGCTGCTGATATGCCGGGGCGGCACCAGGCGCGTTCCAGTCTTGACCAGGTGCGTTCCAGTCTTGACCCTGAGACATCGCGGCCTCTCTTTCGCAAGCGTATGGGAGTAGCCGTGACTCTATTGGCGATCGCCTTGACGGGCGGATATGTGATGTAAATCGAAGATAAAACGTTACGGAAATCCCCCAAAATTAATCGACGATTATCAATCGTCGCATTTTTCCCTTTTATGAGGGAAACAGAATCACGCTATATTTCCACAAGAAACACCCGACTCGCACGGGATGAGGAACCCCGCTGAGGGGCCGCCGGCGGCCGGCTGGACGTCCCCTGTCCGCCGTCCGGCCGGCCGCGTCCGTGCAGCGTTCCCGCAGCTTCTATAGACCTGGGCTATAGATCCCCGGTGAGACTGGCATTAGTGCTGATAGCAAGCCGGTGGCTACCGTGAAGTGGGAGAACTGTTCAGGAGGGTGTTAGTTGTGTCAAGTTCAGTCGCTGAACTCGCGAGGATAACCGGCGCGTGCCCGGAGCCCCTGAAGGCCGCCGTCCGGCGCGCGGTCCGCTCCGGCGGCTCATGGCAGGAGACGGCCGACCGCGTAGTCGCCGCCCTGCACGGTCGCCTGCCAGGACCTGGCCTGCTCTCCCCCGAGCAGCTCGTCGGGGACCCGGCCGGCTACCAGACGCACCTGGTGCACGCCGAGCCTGACGGGTCGTTCTCGATCGTGGTGATGGTCTGGCTGCCCGGCCAGCGGACGCCCGTCCACGACCACCTCACGTGGTGCGTGACCGCGGTCCTGCAGGGCACGGAGTACGAGGAGATCTACACGCACTCCGGAGACCACCTTGAGCCGGTCGCGCGGAACGCCAACCCGGTCGGCACGGTCAGCGGCTTTGCCCCGCCCGGCGACATCCACCAGGTCACGAACATCGGCGACACGATCGCCGTCTCGATGCACGTCTACGGCACCGACATCACCCGCGTCGGCTCAAGCGTCCGCCGCGTCTACGACCTCCCCATCCTGTTACATACTGAAGTCGCCGACCGGACGGTAGCGCGCCGTGCTCGTAGCTCAGGTCAAACAGGCCCGTGAGGCCGACAACCCGGCCATCGAGGTCGGCCACCCAGGACGCCACTCGTTCCGGCACGGCGAGATAGCCGTCGAACGCACCCCGGGATCGTCGCCTCCGATAGCAGGATCTTCGTATATCCGGCGGTGATGCTCGGTCAGTTCCGCCCACAGCATCCGGCAAGCGGCATAGTCAGCCGGCGCGTAGCCGCGGACGTCAACGCCGGGCGTGGGTGCCGGGCCCGTCAGCTCACTGCTCTCCATGGCGGCAGACTGCCCGATCCGGGCGGGACGGCGCAAAGGCGGAACGCTGCGTCCTAACCAGCGGTCCGATCTTCGCCCACGCCTCGACGGTGATGGTCTGGCTGCCCGGCCAGCGGACGCCCGTCCACGACCCGACACCTCGGATAACAGCAAGAAGGGTCCGGCGCCGCCCCAGACAAAAAGATCTTGGATTGCTGGTGTCGCTATAGCGACACCAGCAATCCAAGATCTTCTCTCCCAAACCAGCGCGTCAGGATAACAGCAAGAAATCTCTATCGTCACCCAGGTCCGCCGCAACCCGTCAAGATAACAGCAAGAAGCTTCGCCTATCGGCTGCCCCGCCGCCCGCGCCTTCCGGCGCACGGGCATGCGTCCGGGGATAACGGCAAGAAGCTTCGCCTATTGGCTGCCCCCAGCCGCCCGCGCCTTACCCCGTGTGCCGCTGGGCCGGCCATGGCCGGCCCAGCGGCACACGGGCACGCCAATGTCCAAAGATAACAGCAAGAAACGTTGCGGTTGGCCAGCTGGTCGGATGCAAGTGAACTGTTAACCATATGGTTAACAGTTCATTTTTTTCGCTCGGACTTGCGCTAACGATTTATAGCGATATATCGTTGAACTGTCGCAGACGGCACAACGATAGTCGAAAGAAGGTGACGCGTCATGCGTGAAGAGCACAGGCGCGGTATGCGAGACGAAGGCTGGGGTCCGTCGCCCCGGCCAGGCGGCCCCGAGTGGGGCCCACGATCCAGGCGAGGTCCTGGATGGTACGGCGGGGAGCACGGCGAGCGTGACTTCCGCGGCGGCCCCGGCTGGGGTCCCGGCGGTCCGGGGCGCCACGGTGGCCCTGGCGGCCGTCGCTGGGCCATGGGGATGCCGGGCTTCGGCCCAGGCGGTCCGGAAGGCCCTGTCGACCCGAAGGCGTTCTACGGCCGCCGTGGCTTCGGCCGTGGCTCCCGGGTCCGCAAGGGCGACGTGCGGGCCGCGATCCTGGACCTGCTCGCCGAGGGCGGGCAGTGGAACGGCTACCAGCTGATCCAGGAGATCGCGGGCCGGACGAGCGGCGTGTGGCGGCCGAGCGCGGGGTCGGTGTACCCGGCGCTGCAGCAGCTCGAGGACGAGGGCCTGATCGCCCCGGAAGGCGAGGGCCGCCGCCGGATGTATTCCCTGACCGACGCGGGCAGTGCCTACGCCGAGGAACATGCGGACGAGCTGAACGCCTCCTGGGACGCGGCCGCCGGAATGACCGACGAGGCCGCGATCGAGTTCCACGACCTCATCCGCCAGGTCATGATGGCCGTGGTGGAGGTGCGGCGCGCGGGGTCGGCCGACCAGCTCGCCCAGGCCCGCGCCGTCCTGGCGCAGGCCCGCCGTTCCCTCTACCTGATCCTGGCCGAGGACGCCGCAGACGCGCCCGCCCCCGTGACGGACGACGCCCCGGAGGATGACGCGCCGGAGGGCGACGGGTGAACCTCGTGTGCACCCTCACGGATCCCACCTCGGGATCCGCGAGGGTGGCCGGCTACGACGTGAAGACGTAGCGGGACACGGTCTGCCGGAACATCGGCCTGGTCTTCCAGGACACCACGCTGGACAGCTACCTGACCGGCGAGCAGAACCTGCGGTTCCACGCTGACCATCAGGGTCGCCATCCCGGCCAGCGGCCTGCGGCAGGACCTGCGGGCGATCAACGTCGTCTGGCGCAGGGAGATCATCAGGTTCAAGAGCGACCGGCTCCGGGCGGTCACCTCGCTGATCCAGCCGGTGCTGTTCCTGTTCGTCCTCGGCACGGGCCTGTCCTCTTTGGCTAGCGGCTCGCTGCCGCACGGCTTCGATTTCAAGACGTTCATCTATCCCGGCGTGCTGGCGATGTCCGTGCTGTTCACGGCGCTTTTCTCCGCGGCCTCCATTGTCTAGGACCGCGAGTTCGGGTTCCTGCGGGAGATGCTTGTCCCGCCGGTCAGCAGGTCAGCGATCGTTATCGGGAAATGCCTCGGCGGTGCGACCGTCGCCACCTTCCAGGGAATCATCATTCTGGCCCTGGCCGGCGCGGCACATGTACCCTACGATCCCATCCTGTTCCTCACCGTAATCGGAGAGCTGCTACTGCTCTCCTTTACGCTGACCGCGTTCGGCGTGATGATGGCGGCCCGGATAAAGCAGATGCAGGCGTTCATGGCGCTGACCCAGATGCTCGTGATGCCGCTGTTCTTCCTGTCCGGGGCGCTCTATCCGCTCCGGTCGCTGCCGGCCTGGCTGACCGTGCTCACCCGGATCGACCCGCTCACCTACGCCGTTTACCCGATGCGGGAGGCGGTCTTCAGTCACCTGAGCGTCTCGCCGGCCGCGACTGCGGCCCTTTCCCCGTCCCTCACGTGGGACGGGTGGGCGGTCCCTGTGGGCGTGTCGCTCGGCATCGTCGCGGTGATGGGCGCCGCGCTGCTCGGGATGGCGATCGTGGAGTTCCAGCGCACCGAGTAAGACCGGGAACACAGCGTCTCACGCGAACCAACAGGATGACGCAATAAAAAGGGCGACGCCGGGTGGCTACGGGGGCAAACCACCCGGCGTCGCGATCATCGGCGTCCCGACGGGGGCCCGGAACGCCGGCAGTGGTGCCCCGACGGGGGACCAGAGCACCGATATGAATGGTACACGGCCGACCCCCTGTATGTGTCAAGACCTAAAGACAACGAAATCTCGGAACGCCATTCTTGCCACACGCCTACCGCCGCGTGGGCCCCCTCTGCGCGTTCAACTCAAACGCCTGTGACCAGCGGCTTTTTCGTTCCGCATACGAAGTGCATGCAAGTGAATGCATTCTGTGCTTGCTGGTGGGCGGCTAAGCCAAGCAAATGGACAAAACGGGAGAATGACGAGTCCGGCCGTCAAGGGCGGCAAAAAGCACCGACAGGCGGCTCGCCAGGGAACGGGGGTCCGGGAGGAACTGTTCTAATAGCAGAAAAACCTGAAGAAAAGCTGAAAGAATCAATGACCGTCGTCGGACGGGTCGTCGCGCCTGGCCGGAAGGTTCATGCGGTGCTCCATGAATCCGCGCAAGTTATCCGGCTCGCGCCCGGCGTTGGCGAAGACGACCGCGAAGTAGGGGATGAGGATCGCGCCAACCGCCGGGACCAGGATCAGCCACCGCATGTGCTCGACGTACAGGACGATGGCGATGGCAAAGCAGACCACCCTGATGCCCATCATGATCAGGTACCGGTGTTGCCGGTAGCTGATGTCCTCGGACATCGGCCGATGCGCCTGGGTGACCAGGTGCACCTGTTGCCCGCGCGCGGCGTGGCTCAATCTCACTCCTCCACGTTAGCCCTCATCCAGCTGACCGTATATACCATAGCGGCTACCGAAATCAAGCCTGTACCCGCCCTGACGATCATGGCACTTCGCGGACCCCGTGCGCGGCGGCAACGCAGCTAGCCGGGCGGCATGACCGTAACCTAAATCACACGTCATGGACGGGACGGGACTGGACTAGCTTGCCTGGCTCACTGAAGACATATTGAACGCCTCGATGCGCAGCGGGGGCATCGCCGCTCGGTTGAAGTAGTCGCCCCATTCGCGGGGGAGGGTCTTCTGCGTCGCACCTACTTCTAGGACACGCGACAGCATGCCCACCGGGGACTCGTTGAAGCGGAAGTTGTTGACCGCCCCGACTACCTCGCCCTCCTCGATCAGGTACACGCCGTCGCGCGTCAGGCCCGTTAGCAGCAGTGTCTGCGGGTCCACGAGCCTGATGTACCACAGGCACGTCAGCAGCAGGCCGCGCCTCGTCGACGCGATCATCTGCTCTAGGGACGCTGAGGCGCCTGGGGCGGACAGGATCAGGTTGTCGACGGCTGGCGTCACCGGGAGGCCTGCGAGGCCCGCTGAGTAACGGCTGCTGTGCAGCGCCGAGAGGGTGCCTGCGGAGATCCAGGAGACGCGGGGCGACGCCAGGCCGTTGTCGAAGACCGAGGAGTCGCGGCCTGATGCGTGGGCCACGACGAACGGGGCGCACTCTAGGCCCGGGTACTGGGGGTCGCTGAACAAGTCCAGGGGCAGCGAGGACAGGCGTTCGCCGATGCGGGTGCCGCCGCCGGGCTTGGAGAAGACCGTGCGGCCCTCGCCCGCGTCGCGGGCGCCTGCCGACCAGTACATGTACGTCAGCATGTCGGAGACCGCCGTGGGCGGCAGCAGTGTCTCGTACCGGCCGGCCGCCAGGTCGACCTGGCGCGATTGCCATGACAGGCGCTGGGCCAGCGAAGCGTCCATGGCCGCGACGTCCAGGTCGGTGAAGTCCCGCGTCGATGCCCCGGCCCATGCCGAGCGCGTGAGGTCGGCGGACTTCGCGTTCAGCTCTAGTCGCCCCGTCGGCTGGTCGTAGCGCGCCCGGACCCCTGCGGACGTTCCCACGAACATGGAGCTCACCCCGTGCTCGGCGAACCCGTAGAGCTTGCGTCCCGCTGCCTCGGCGGCGCGCAGGGTCTCGCCCAGCTCCGCCGAGAAGGCGCGGAACACCCCGAAGTCCGTGGCTGTCGGCGAAGCAGACCAGGAAGATTCCGAACGGGTGCTTGTTTCACCCGGCACCAGCTCCGCCGCGTCGTCGGCGGGTGAGGCCTCGTCGGCGGCCTTCTCGGCCTCCCGCACGAGGTCCTGGACCTGTCCGGGGGTAACACCGGAGCGCGCGACCATCCCGACGCCAGCTGTGCCGTCGGCCCGCCGGTCGATCGAGATCACCGTGAGGGAGCGTGAGGTGGCGACCCCGTTGGTGGTGAGGGTGTTCCCTGCCCAGCGCAGGTTGGCCGTCGACGACTCGTCGGCGATCACCACGGTCTCGCTGCCCGGCCTGGCCGCCGCGAGGGCGCGCTCAATGGTGTCCTGCGCTGTGCTAGCCCGCTCGCCTGCAGACCAGGGCTCGCTCGCTGCCGCGCTCTCGTTCGGGCTCACTTACTTTCCTTCCTCGGCCGTGTTGAGGATCCGTACCTGCCGGAAGAGCGCCGCAGGCGCGCCGTGGCTCACCGGAGCGACCTGCCCGGGCTGGCCCTTGCCGCAGTTGAAGGCGCCGCCGAACACGTACGTCTGCGGGCCGCCGACCGCCTCCATCGAGTTCCAGAAATCCGTCGTCGTTGCCTGGTAGGCGACGTCCCTGAGCTGGCCGTCGAGCCGGCCGTTCCTGATCCGGAAGAACCGCTGCCCGGTGAACTGGAAGTTGTACCGCTGCATGTCAATCGACCACGACTTGTCGCCAAGGACGTAGATCCCGTTCTCTACCCCGGCGATCAGCTCGTCGGCCGACGGCCCGTCCGGGGCCGGACGGAGCGACACGTTGGCCATCCGCTGCAGCGGCATGTGGCCGGGGGAGTCCGCGAAAGCGCACCCGTTCGACCGGCCGAAGCCCTTGAGCTGCGCCATCCGCCGGTCAAGCTGGTAGCCGACGAGGACCCCGCCGGAGATGAGGTCCCAGGACTGCCCGGCGACGCCCTCGTCGTCGTAGCCCACGGTCGCGAGGCCGTGAACCGCGGTGCGGTCGCCGATGATGTTCATGACCGGCGACCCGTACTGCAGGCTGCCCAGCTTGTCGAAGGTGGCGAAGGACGTGCCCGCGTAGGCGGCCTCGTAGCCGAGCGCCCGGTCGAGCTCGGTGGCGTGCCCTATCGACTCGTGGATCGTGAGCCACAGGTTGGACGGGTCGATCACCAGGTCGTAGCGGCCGGCCTCAACGGACGGCGCCTTGAGCTTGGCCGCCAGGAACTCGGGCAGCTCCGCGAGTTCGGCGGTGAAGTCCCACCCCGTTCCCGTGAGGTACTCCCAGCCCCGGCCGGCCGGCGGTGCGAGGGTGCGCATGTCGTCAAAGCCGGTCTCGGTGACCGCGGTCGCCTCAAGCTCCGGGTGCAGCCTGACCCGCTGCTGTGTCGTCGTGGTCGACCCGTCGGTGTAGAACTTGTTCTCCTTCACCTGGTACACCGACGCATCGGCGTGGCTGACCGCCGGGTGCGCCAGGAGACCGGCCGACCAGCCCGCCAGGAGGTCGACCTTCTCCCGGGGAGACACGGTGAACGGGTCGATCTCGTACGCGGACACCCAGGTGACGTCGCCGTAGGCGGGCTCGGGAGCGAGGTCGATCCGCTCGGTGTTCATCGCGGCGGCGACTTTGGCGACCTCGACGGCGTGCCTTGCCGCGTCGCGCGCGGCCTCCGGCGTCAGGTCGACCGCGGCGGCGAATCCCCACGTGCCGTCGACGATGACGCGCACCGCGAGCCCGCTGTCGTCAGCGTCGGACAGGGACTGGAGTTTCCCGTCGGACAGCGCGATCCGCTGCCCGCGCACCCGTTCGACCCGGAAGTCGGCGTGGTCCGCGCCAAGCACCCGTGCGGTGTCCAGCGCGGCGTCGGCGAGGTTTCTCAGCGGCAGCGCCGCGAACTCGGCATCTATACGACCGTCATGATCTCCCACGTCACAAGAACCTATCCCCTTGGGTAACCCTCATGTGCCCTTGGGTGACCGTTAATTCAAAACCGACCTCAGCTTTACGCCCAGTTATGAGGCTTTGGGGGTGCTGTCGCGGCGCGGTTTCTGGCGGGTTTCTACAAGGGGGTAGCTGGATCTTCGTGCGGGGCGGCATCGAAAGCGAGTCGCGCGTTGCGGGAGGCTGATCACGGTGCAGGTCGTGGGTGCCGGGCGGCGAGGCGGTACCCTCTGCTGTCGGGCTGAGCGGTGACTTGGAGGGTGAGCGTGGGACGTTCCGTGCTGGTGACCGGGGGAAACCGGGGGATCGGGCTGGCGATCGCGCGGCGGCTCGCTGCCGACGGGGACAGTGTCACCGTCACCTCGCGGTCCGGGGAGTCGGTTGACGGGCTGTCCGTGGTCCAGTGCGATGTGCGGGACGCCGCGTCGGTTGACGCCGCGTTCACGGCCGTCGAGAAGGAGCAGGGGCCAGTCGAGGTGCTTGTCGCCAATGCCGGGATCACCCACGACCAGCTGCTTGCCCTGATGAAGGAGGACGCCTTCACCGACGTCCTCGACACTAACCTGACCGGGGCCTACCGGGTCGCCAAGCGGGCTGTGCGCGGCATGATGAAGATGCGCCATGGCCGGATGATCTTCATCTCCTCCGTCGTCGGCCTCTACGGCTCCGGCGGCCAGGCCAACTACGCCGCCTCGAAGGCCGGCCTTGTCGGCCTCGCCCGGTCCCTGGCCCGCGAGCTCGGCTCGCGCGGCATTACCGCGAACGTAGTGGCCCCCGGCTTCGTGGACAGCGATATGACCGCAGTGCTGTCGGAGGAACGCAAGGCGCAGATCATCGGCGCGGTCCCCCTCGGCAGGTACGCGTCGGCCGGCGAGGTAGCCGGCGCGGTCGCGTTCCTCGCAGGACCGGACGCCGCCTACGTGACCGGCGCTGTCATCCCGGTTGACGGCGGCCTCGGCATGGGCCACTGATGTCTCCCGGGGGGACGACCCCCCGTACCCCCCGATGTCTGCCCGGGAGGGGCCGATGGCAAAAACCGCCATCATATCGGCCCCTCCCGGGCAGACAAAAGCCACGGGTGTTACCGGGGGGACGACCCCCGTACCCCGATAAGAGCTACGAGCTATCTCAAAGACCCTGGTATGACGACGAAAGCTGGTTCCCGATGGGCATTCTCGATGGCAAGCGGATCCTGGTGACCGGCGTGCTCACCGACGCCTCGATCGCCTTCCACGTGGCGCGCGTGGCGCAGGAACAGGGAGCGACCGTTGTGCTCACCGCGTTCCCCCGGCCAACGCTGGTGGAGCGGATCGCCAAGCGGCTCCCGCAGCCTGCCCCGGTGATCGAGCTAGACGTCACGAGCACCGAGCAGCTTGACTCGCTCAAAGACCGTGTCAAGGATCACGTCGATGGCCTGGACGGCGTCGTCCACTCGATCGGGAACGCCCCGCAGACCGCGCTCGGCGGGAATTTCCTCGCCACCCCGTGGGAGGACGTCGCGAAAGCCGTGCACGTCTCGACCTACTCGCTGAAGTCACTCGCGATGGCGGCGCTCCCGCTGATGCCCGAGGGCGGCAGCGTGGTCGGCCTCGACTTCGACGCGTCCGTCGCCTGGCCGGGCTATGACTGGATGGGGGTGGCCAAGGCCGGGCTTGAGTCCTGCGCCCGCTACCTGGCCCGCGACCTCGGCCCGCAGAAGGTGCGGGTCAACCTCGTCGCTGCCGGTCCGCTCAAGACGATGGCGGCCAAGTCCATTCCCGGCTTCGAGAAGTTCGAGGACGTGTGGTCGCAGCGGGCCCCGCTCGGCTGGGACATCGCCAACCCGGAGGCCGCGGCGCGCGCCTGCGTCGCGCTACTGTCCGACTGGTTCCCAGCGACTACCGGGGAGATCGTGCACGTCGACGGCGGGGTGCACGCGGTCGGCGTCTGACCACCGCCCACCGTTCTCGCGGTTTTCCTTGCGTAGCGGGCTGTTGGTCCCGATACTGCATTTCATGGGCGGTTCTGCGGCCGACATCCCTGCACCGCGGGATGAACAGCCGGCTACTGGGCTTCGCGCCTCCGACGCTGAGCGGGATCAGGTGGTGGCCAAGCTTCGTGACGGGTACGTCGCGGGCCGCCTGTCGCACGAGACATTCTTGCACCGGGTCAACCAAGTGCTCGAAACACGGCGGCAGGCGGATTTGCCGCCGCTGGTCGCCGATCTCCCTACCGGGTCGGCCCATGGCGCCGGGCACTCAGTGGTCGGCTGGCTCCGCGGCACCTGGGCCCGCGTGACTGGATCCGCCGCGCCCGCCCCCCAGCCACCAGCGACTGGGCATGGACGACGTGAGACCGGGCCCCGGGCCATGGGACAGGCCCGCAAGCCCCTCAGGTCGCTGACCACGAGCATGAGCGCCTCGCCCGGCCGCGGGCAGCCATACTCGCTGCAGTTCCCGCGTGCCGCAGGCGACCGGTTCACCATCGGCAGGGACGCCAGCTGCGACCTGGCGATTTCCGACATGACGGTCTCCCGGCAGCACGCCCAGCTTGAACGGACGCCGGAGGGCTGGCTGCTCTCCGACCTGGAGTCCACTAACGGCACCCGCGTGAACGGATGGCGGGTGCGCGGCCAGGTCCCTGTCCGCGCCGGCGACCTGGTGAGCTTCGGCAACCTAGAGGTTGTGTTTAGTAGTACATCCCCGCGGGGGGACGACCCCCCTGCGCCCCCCGCGCATGGGGGGGCTTCGCCGCCCCCATAGCCCCCCCACGGGAGGACGCCGCAAAAAGCGCGCTGTGCTCCCCGCGGGGGGACGACCCCCCTGCACCCCCCGGTTATGGCGGGGGCTTCGCCCCCCCATCGCCCCCCCACGGGAGGACGCCGCATAAGGCGCGGCGCCCCCCGCGCTGTGGTTGCGGTTAGGGCCTTGTGGTTGTTGTGGGCAGGCAGCGCAGAACCCGCGCTGCCTAGCGATGTGGTTGCGGTTAGGGCCTTGTGGTTGATGTCACAAGGCGATCCATAACCCGGATCGCCTGCGGCTGCGCCGCACTGTGGGTGCGGACCGGGCCGCCTCGGGCTGTGGCTGGGGTCTGGGCTTGTGGCTTGTGTCGCATCTCCTGGGAAGACCGCAGGAGGTCTTTAGGCGCGGCGATTCGCTAGAGTCTTAGCGTGACAACGGTTCTACTCGTACGGCACGGCCTGACCGCGACGACAGGGCAACTGCTGACCGGCTGGACGCCGGGCGTGGGCCTTGACGAGCGCGGCCGGGCGCAGGCGAAGGCCCTAGGGGAGCGGCTTGCCCCGGTGCCGCTCGACGCGATCGTCAGTAGCCCGCTTGACCGCTGTCGTCAGACAGTCGAGGAGATCATTGCCGCGCGGGCGGGACGAACCGGGCAGGCGGGACAGCAGGCCGCCCCGGTCACCGAGGACCGAGTGGGGGAGTGCAAGTACGGCGACTGGACAGGCAAGCCGCTGAAGGAACTGGAGAAGGACCCGCTCTGGCCCGTCGTCCAGGCGCACCCGAGCGCCGTCCGCTTCCCCGGCCCGGCAGGCGAGTCCATGCTTGACATGCAGCACAGGGCCGTCTCCGCCATCAGGGAGTGGAACGCCAGGCTCGGCAAGGACGCGACCTACCTGGTCTGCTCGCACGGTGACGTGATCAAGGCCATAGTCGCCGACAGCCTTGGACTCCACCTCGACCAGTGCCAGCGGATCATCGCCGATCCCTGCTCGCTGACCGTGGTCCGCTACACCCCGCTGCGGCCCTTCCTGCTCCGGCTGAACGACACGGGAGGGGGCGTCGATGACCTGCTGCCGCGCCCGAAGCCCGACAACAGCGAGCACGAGGCGGACGGCGCCGACAGCGCACACGCCGCGATCAGCGAGAGCGATGCCGTGATCGGCGGCGGCGCGGGTAGTAACCCAGGCACCGCCCAAGGCGCGGAAGGATAGGACTCATGCCGGTCTTTTACTATGATCCGCCGGACAGGTTCATCGCCGGCTCCGTAGGGCAGCCGGGCGACCGCACGTTTTACCTGCAGGCGACCTCGGTCGGCCGGGTGACGAGCGTCGTCCTTGAGAAGTTCCAGGTAAGCCTGCTCGCCGAACGGATTGACGAGCTCCTCGACGAAGTGCTGCGCCGCACCGGCGCGGCGGACGACATCCCGGAGGCCGCCCCGTCGGGACTCAAGGACGACGGCCCGCTCGACCTGCCGCTGACCGAGGACTTCCGGGTCGGTGCGATCGCGCTCGCCTGGGACAGCGACGGCGACCGGGTGGTTATCGAGGCGCAGGAGGAGAGCGACGCCCCCGTCGAGCCGCTGTCCGAAGACATCCCGGTCGACGGTCCCGGTGTGCTGCGGGTCCGGATCAGCCCGAGCGTCGCCCGCGCGTTCGCGCAGCGCGCGCTCAAGCTCGTCGCGGCAGGCCGTCCGCCGTGCCCGCTGTGCGGACTGCCGCTCGACGCGGGCGGCCACGTCTGCCCGCGGCAGAACGGCCACCGGGCCGCCCGTGGCTGACAACGCCGCGGCCTGTGGCTCCGACGACCTCCCAGAGGGTGAACGCGAAGCGCTCGAGTTGCTCGAACGCGGCGCGCTTACCGTGGAGGGACGCCTGGTCGAGGCCTCCAACGCGACTCTTTACTGCACTGTTAAGTCACACAACACGGTCGCGCACTGCGTATACAAGCCGATCGCGGGGGAGCGCCCGCTGTGGGATTTCCCGAACGGGACCCTGGCCGGACGCGAGGTCGCCGCCTACGTCGTCTCGCGGGCCGCCGGCTGGAACTTCGTCCCGCCCACGGTCATGCGCGACGGCCCGTTCGGCCCCGGCATGTGCCAGCTCTGGATCGACCTGGACGAGACCGTCGACCTGATCGGGCTGGCCCGCCGCACGGACTACCAGCCGCTGCGGGAACTGGCGGTCTTCGATGCGGTCATCAACAACGCCGACAGGAAGATCGGCCACCTCCTCCCCGTCCCCGACGGCCATCTGTACGGGTGCGACCACGGGATCTGCTTTGCCGAGGAGTACAAGCTGCGCACGGTCTTGTGGCACTGGCGCGGCCAGCCGCTGCCAGAGCGCGCCGTCGAGACGCTGCGCCGCCTGTCAGCCGACCTGACGGACGGCTGGCTCGCTGAGGACCTAGCGCAGCACCTGACCCGCGCCGAGGTAGCCGCCACCGCCGCGAGGATAGACCTGCTCGTAGCCAGCCGGATTCATCCCTACCCCCCAGAGGACTGGCCGGCCGTCCCTTGGCCGCCGGTCTAATTGTTGCTGTAGCAGGGCAGCAGAAAAGGCAGCGCCTGCGGCTCCGCCGCGCTGTGGTTACCGTTAAAGCTCTGTGATTTCGGTGGCAGGCGCGCGGTTACCGCGAGGCCTAATAGTCGCCGCTGTCGCTGTTGTCGCCGTGGCGGCGCAGGTAGCGCTCGAACTCGCGGGCGATAGCGTCGCCTGACGCCTCGGGCAGGTCCGTGGCGTCCTTGGCCTCCTCGAGTGTCCGCACATACTCGGCCACATCGGAGTCCTGCTGGGCGAGCTCGTCCACGCCGCGCTCCCAGGCGCGGGCCTCCTCGGGAAGCTCCGCCTGCGGGAGCGAGACGTCGAGCACGTCCTCCACCGAGCGCAGCAAGGCCAGCGTCACCTTCGGCGACGGGGACTGCGCGACATAGTGCGGGACCGACGCCCACAGCGAGACCGTGGGGATGTCGGCCGCGGCGCACATGTACTGAAGCACGCCGACGATTCCCGATGAGCCCTTGTAGTCGGTCGGTTCAGAGCCCACGCCGTGCAGCAGCTTCGACTCGGAACCGCTGACCTGGACCGGGACGGGCCGGGTGTGCGGGGAGTCGGCAAGCAGCGCCCCGATGAGGATGAGCATCTCCACGCCGAGCTCGGTGAGCCCGCTGACGAGCTCGTCGGTGAACCCCCGCCAGCGCATATTCGGCTCGACGCCGTGCACAAGCACGATATCGCGGGACAACCCGGTGTCTGAGGCGCGGGCAAGAGAAAGTCGTGTGGTGGGCCAGACGAGCCGCTCGGTCTTCCCCGCGACCACATCGATGACCGGCCGGTTGACCTGGAAGTCGTAAAAGTCATCGGGGTCAATCGCGGCGATCGGCGTGGACTCCCATGCGATGCCCAGGTGGTTGACGACACCACTCGCGGCTTCTGCCGCGTCGTTCCACCCCTCGAACGCAGCGATCGCTACCGGGTTGACGAGCGGACCATCGACGTCGCTGAACTTGATGACTTCACCTCCGCTTGAGCCGCGGGCTGTCGCCCGTGACTACAGCCTACGTCTCCACACGACCTTGACGTGTGACCTGTGGCAGGCACAGTTTCGCATTAACTCTTTTGTTTTCAGGCCACTAACGTCTACACTCTGTAAGCCTATGAGCGGGCTTGCGATTCAAGAGGCTACCGAGCGTTCCGTCGCCCTGCGGGGCGCCCTTGCCGAGCGTGTCGTCATCGCGGATGGCGCGATGGGGACGATGCTCCAGGCGAACGATCCGACACCCGAGGACTTCGGCGGTCACGAGGGGTGCAACGAGGTACTGAACGTCACGCGGCCGGACATCGTCCGGGGCATCCACCACGCCTACCTGTCGGCGGGTGCCGACTGCATCACCACGAACACATTCGGTGCCAACCTCGGGAACCTGAGCGAGTACGGGATACCTGAGCGCATCGGCGAGCTATCGCAGGCCGGCGCGGCGGCCGCCCGCGGCGTCGCTGACGAGTTCACCGCCGCCGACGGGCGGCCCCGCTGGGTGCTCGGCTCTATCGGCCCCGGCACCAAGCTGCCGACGCTCGGCCACGTTACGTTCCGTGAGCTGCGCGACTCCTACTACGAGAACGCGGCCGGCCTGCTGCGCGGCGGCGCCGACGCGCTGATCATCGAGACCTGCCCCGACCTCCTCCAGGCGAAGGCAGCGATCATCGGGACGAAGCGAGCGGTGGCGGACCTTGCCCCGGACGCGGTCGTCATCGCGTCGCTGACCATCGAGACCACCGGCACCATGCTGCTCGGCACGGAGATCGGCGCGGCGCTCACGGCCCTGGCGCCGCTTGGCATCGACGTGATCGGCCTCAACTGCGCGACCGGACCTGACCTGATGAGCGAGCACCTGCGGTACCTGGCCGCGAACTCGCCGATCCCCGTCGCCTGCGAGCCGAACGCCGGGTTGCCCCAGCTCACGGCCGACGGGGCCTATTACCCGCTGACCGCGGCCGAGTTGGCCGACGCGCATGAGCGGTTCGCTATGGAGTTCGGGCTCTCTCTTGTCGGCGGCTGCTGCGGTACCACCCCGGAGCACGTCGCCGCCCTCGTCGAGCGCCTCGGGGTCACCCCGGCCCGGCCGGGGGGAGTGGCCGCGAAGGCACGGTCGCCGCGGCCCGAGCCCGGCGTCGCGTCCCTGTACAGCCACGTGCCCTTCCGTCAGGACACCGCGTTCCTCGCGATCGGCGAGCGAACCAACGCCAACGGGTCCAAGGCGTTCCGCGATGCGCTGCTGGCCGACGACTTCTCCGGCTGCGTGGACATCGCCCGTTCCCAGACCCGCGATGGCGCGCACCTGCTCGACGTCTGCATTGACTACGTTGGCAGGGACGGCGTTGCGGACATGCGCGAGATCGTCGGGCGGTTCGCCACCGCGGCGACCCTCCCGCTCGTGCTCGACTCCACGGAGCCCGCGGTCATCGAGGCGGGCCTCGAGCTGATCGGCGGCCGCGCCGTCGTCAACTCGGTTAACTACGAGGACGGCGACGGCCCCGACTCGCGGATGGCCCGCCTGATGCCGGTGGTACGCGAGCACGGCGCGGCCGTGGTCGCGCTGACCATCGACGAACTCGGGCAGGCCCGGACCGCCCCGTGGAAGATCGAGGTGGCCGAGCGGCTGATCCGCGACCTCACCGTGAACTACGGGATGAGTGAACACGACATCATCGTCGACTGCCTCACGTTCCCGATCGCCACCGGCCAGGAGGAAACCAGGCGGGATGCCATCGAGACCATCGAGGCGATCGCCGAGCTCAAGCGGCGCCATCCCGACGTGCAGACCACCCTGGGGGTCTCCAACGTCTCGTTCGGGCTCAAGCCAGCCGCCCGCCAGGTGCTGAACTCGGTCTTCCTGGCCGAGTGCTCGAAGGCCGGGCTCGACTCGGCCATCGTGTCCCCGTCGAAGATCGTCCCGCTGGCGCGGATTCCCGACGAACAGCGGGAGGTGGCCCTTGACCTCGTCTACGACCGGCGGCGTCCCGGCTACGACCCACTGTCCCGGATGCTCGACCTGTTCGAGGGCGTGGACGCGGTGTCCGCGAAGGCGTCCCGGGCCGCCGAACTCGCCGCGCTGCCCCTCGAGGAGCGGCTGAAGCGGCGGATCATCGACGGCGAGCGCAACGGCCTTGAAGCCGACCTCGACCTCGCCCTGACGGAGCGGCCCGCCCTGGACATCGTCAACGAGCTCCTGCTCGACGGCATGAAGACGGTCGGTGACCTCTTCGGCTCCGGGCAGATGCAGCTTCCCTTCGTGCTCCAGTCGGCGGAGGTCATGAAGGCGGCGGTCGGCTACCTCGAACCGCACATGGAGAAGTCTGCGGACGGCGGGCGCGGCACGATCGTGCTCGCGACGGTCAAGGGCGACGTCCACGACATCGGCAAGAACCTCGTCGACATCATCTTGTCCAATAACGGCTACGAAGTGGTGAACATCGGCATCAAGCAGCCGATCTCCGCGATCATCGCCGCGGCGGAAGAACGCAGCGCCGACGTCATCGGCATGTCAGGCCTGCTCGTCAAGTCGACCGTCGTGATGCGCGACAACCTGGCCGAGCTGAACGACCGGGGCATGGCCGGCCGCTGGCCGGTCCTCCTCGGCGGCGCGGCCCTCACTCGCGCCTTTGTGGAGCAGGATCTGGCTGAACTGTTCGCGGGCGAGGTCCGCTACGCCCGCGACGCCTTCGAGGGCCTGCACCTGATGGAAGCCGCGATGTCCGTGAAGCGGGGCGTCCCCGGCGCCGCCCTCCCCCCGCTCCGCCAACGCCGCGTCAAGCCCAGCCCCGCAGCAGCCGCCCCCGAAACTCCTCTCACCACATCCGACATTTCGAGACATCGGACAGTTTCGCTTAATAATCCCATTCCCGAGCCTCCCTTCTGGGGGACGCGCATCGTCAAGGGGATCCCGCTCGCCGAGTACGCGGCGTACCTGGACGAGCGAGCCACCTTCATGGGGCAGTGGGGCCTCAAGCCGTCCCGCAAGGCGGGCGGCCCGAGCTACGAGGATCTCGTCGAGTCCGAGGGGCGGCCGAGGCTCCGGATGTGGCTGGACCGCGCCCAGACCGAGGGGCTGCTCCAGGCTGCCGTGGTCTACGGCTACTTCCGCTGCGTAAGCGAAGGCAACGACCTCATCATCCTCGGCGAGGACGGCACTGAGCGTGAGCGGTTCACGTTCCCTCGCCAGCAGCGCGACGAGCGCCTCTGCCTGGCCGACTATTTTCGCCCTGCTTCCTCGGGGGACACGGACGTGGTGGCGTTCCAGCTCGCCACCATGGGCTCAGCGGTGTCGGGGGCCACCGCTGAGCTATTCGCCGCGAACGCCTACCGCGAGTACCTGGAGCTGCACGGCCTGTCGGTCCAGCTCACCGAGGGCCTCGCCGAGTACTGGCACGCGCGGGTCCGCAAGGAGCTCGCCATCGCGAGCGAGGACCCGGCAGACCTCGATGGCTTCTTCAGCGTCAAGTACCAGGGCGCGCGCTACTCGATCGGCTACCCCGCCTGCCCTGACCTGAACGACCGGGCCAAGATCGCCCGTCTCCTTGAGCCGTCCCGGATCGGCGTCGAACTTTCTGAGGAAATGCAACTCCACCCCGAGCAGTCCACCGACGCGATCGTCATCCACCATCCGGCCGCGAGATACTTCAGCGTCTAACCCGCTTCAGCCCACGCACCTTCGTGGGCTCTCCCACACAGGGATCTTCGCAAGGCACGGCACCGTGCCGGCGATCATGGAACCTGCGCAGTGGTTGCGCCTCAGATTGGGACGAGTGGTGCTGGAGGGAATTAGGTGACGGATGGGCTCGCGGCGGTGCTGTTCGACATGGACGGGCTGCTCGTGGACACCGAACCGCTGTGGCTGGAAACCGAGACCGAGGTCATGGCCCGCCTAGGCGCCCCCTGGACCAAGGAGGACCAGAAGGACCTCCTAGGCGGCTCCATGGAGAAAACAGTCAGCTACATCCTCGCCAGGGCGACAAGACCCGCCCCGGCCGAGGAGATCGCCCGCTGGATGATGGAGGGCATGCTCAAGCGCGCGGCCGAGGGCCGGATCGTCGTCCAGCCGGGCGCCCGCGAACTCCTAGCGGAGGTAGCCGCCGCGAGGATCCCGTACGCCCTGGTCACTTCATCCCAGCGCGAGTTCATGGAAGCGGTCCTCGACGGCACCGGCTTCCGTTTCCCGGTAACAGTCTGCGGCGAGGACGTAACCAACACAAAGCCGGCCCCCGACCCCTACCTGAGGGCCGCCAAGCTCCTAGCCGCCGCCCCAGAGCACTGCGTAGCCCTAGAGGACTCCCCCAACGGCGTAGCCTCCGCCACGGCCGCCGGCTGCCAGGTAATAGCCGTCCCGTCCCTGCTGGACATCCCCCCGGCCGAAGGCCGCCTGGTAGTCCCGTCCCTAGCCGAGGTCACCCTGGAAACCCTGCGCTCCCTAGCCGCCTGACTAACGACGGCGCCCGACACTGGCAGCGGGCGCTGGCGGCCGGGCTGGAGGCTCTGTCCCCCGAGGAGGCAGCGGGTTAGGTCCTGCCTCTCGGGCGACACAGCCGGATCCTCCCGGAGCCAACCCCGCCTGACCTTTGCTTTTGATCTTGATCTTGACCTTGACCTTGACCGAGGTCACGAACGGTCAGAGAGCGAGGGGCGCCGGGGGGATTGGCCCGCGACCTTCCGAAGGAGGTCGCGGGTAATCCCTCCGGTGACCCAAGCCCCACGTGCATGGGTTTTGACTTGACTTTGACCTTGCTTTTGATCTTGACCTTGACCACGACCGGTCAGCGAGCGAGGGTGACCCAAGCCCCACCTGCACGGGTTTTGACCTTGACTTTGATCTTGATTTGGACTTAGGTCCAGCCCTCCTCTAGCAGAGGTCTTCGACCGGGAACACCGGGGTCTTTGACCGATGTTCACCCACGGACAAACTCCACCGTTCCGAGCACCAGTCGAGATATGTCACGATGGAGGAAGCACCAGGAAGGGGAGAAGGAATGAGCTACGACAGCATCCCCTGGCTCGCACTGGCACTGGCACTCACCGCACTCGGCCTAGTGTTGAGCTACGCGGCCTACAAGCGCCGAGGCCTGCGCCCCGCCGTGATGGGCGCCGCGTGGTCGCTGCTGCCGATCGCCGCTTACCTGACTGGCTCGATCGAGATGTTCTGGAAGATCGGCGTCGCCATCGGGCAGTTCGCCACCGGCTTCGCGTTCTCCCCGGAGAAGTGGGCGGGCATCGGCGTCACCGGGCTCGCGGTCGCGCTCTTCCTCGCCGCCGGCGGCCGGAGGCGCCGCAAGGCCTCGCGTGAGGCGCGCAGGGCCGCCCGCGCCGACCGCAAGGACGAGGCCGACGGGTCGCCCGCCCGGCCCGCGCTCAGCAAGACCCGGACCCCGACGCCGGGGACGCAGATCCAGCCCGCGGAGCGCAAGCCGGTCCCTGCGGACCGCACGACCGCCGCGACGTCGGCGAAGGGATCCCGCAAGGCCGCACTGCCGGACGATGACGACGACTTGAAGGACATAGAGGACATTCTTCGCAAGCGCGGCATCTGACGCCCGCTCTCCTCCCTCGTCAAGCGTCGCCGGCTCCACCAGCATCGATATTGATAGTTGTCGACTGTATCGTTCGCGATGGCGAAAAAAGCCGATATAGCCGGATCGTGTCCCTAGTGACATCCAGGCAATAGTTAAGAACTGCCTAAGTTCACCTGCCCTTGCCCGCCGGGTAACTTTCTTGTTACTACGTGTGTCAAAAGAGGACGTTTTACATCACAATCCAGCCACAGCGTGCGATTCGGTATGGATTACCCCGCAAGTAACGCAGAATCTCTCGGTAGGCAGCGATCGATGCGGGGCGAGGAAGCCGGATGGCTGCCCCGTCCCGACCACTCGACTGAACACCAAGAGGAACATGCCACATGCCTATGTCTAGATCTGCCAGCCGGGTCGCCGCGCTGGTCGCGGCGCTCGTGGCCGCCGGCGGCCTGGCCGCGTGCTCATCGGGCTCAAGCGGCTCGGCGGCGGCGCCAGCGACGTCGACTAATCAAAAACCAACTTACGGCGGCACGCTCAACATCGTCTCCGCCTCAGGCCCGGACCACATCGATACCGTGTCCGCGTATTACACCGCGGACTACCAGCTTGAGCATGCCTACTCTAGGCAGCTCGTGTCGTACCCGACCGTGCCGTATACCGGTACCTCGGGCGCCGGCTGGACAGCGACCACCACGCCGACCGCAGACGTAGCGACCGAGGTGCCCACGGTAGCCAACGGCGGGGTCACCAACGGCGGGAAGACCTACACGTTCCACATCAAGCCGGGCGTGGACTGGAACACCACGCCGGCGCGCCAGGTGACGTCGCAGGACTTCCTCCGCGAGTACAAGGCGTTCTTCAACCCGGTCAGCCCGGTCGGCAACGCGGTGTACTACACCAGCACGATCGCCGGCATGCAGGCGTACGACAACGAGGAGACCGCGTACTTCGCGAACGCGAAGGCTCACCCGCCGACGGCCGCGAACATCGCCAACTTCCAGAACACGCACACCATCTCCGGCATCTCGACGCCGAACTCCTCGACGATCCAGTTCACGCTGACGGCTCCGGCCAGCGACTTCCTGTACATGCTGGCGTTGCCGTTCGCGTCTGCACGGCCGGTGGAGTACGACAGCTACGTGCCGAACAGCTTGCAGCTGGACACTCACACGATCTCCGACGGCCCGTACCAGATCAGCTCCTACATCCCTGGCAAGTCGATCACCATGGTCAGGGACCCGGCGTGGAAGCAGTCCACGGACCCGCTCCGGCATGACTACGAGGCCAAGGTCGTGGACACCCTGGGGGTGACCTCCGCCGAGACCCAGCTGTCGGACTTGCAGGCCGGCACCGAGGACGTGATTGATAGCGACACGCCGATCAACCCGGCGTCGATCCCGTCCCTGCTCGCTTCCAAGGACAGCAACTTCCAGATCTGGAAGTACTCCACCACCTTCCCGTACATCGTGTTCAACCCGCGCAGCCCGGACGCAGGCGGCGCCGCGGGCAAGCTGCTGGTACGCCAGGCGATCGAGTACGGTCTTGACAAGTCGGCCGCCGTGAAGGCCATCGGCGGGCCGTCCGTCGCCCAGGTCATCAACACGGTGATCCCGCCGGGCAACGTGGGCTACTCGAACACCAACATGTACCCGGACGACAGCGGGCAGGGCAACGTGGCCATGTGCAAGTCCGACCTGACCAAGGCAGGGTACCCGAACGGCGTCACGCTGACCTACATGTACCCGAACGACTCGTCCAACACCCGAGTCTTCACCGCGATCCAGGCGTCGCTGGCGAACTGCGGCATCACGCTGGCCGGAAAGCCGGAGCCGGGCTCGTCGTTCTTCACCGACCTGGGCAACGCGCCGGAGAACAACAAGGCGGGCCAGTGGGACATGGGCCAGCCAGGCTGGATCCCGGACTGGTATGGCAACAACGGCCGCACCATGGTCCAGGCCCTGTTCCAGGGCCCGAACTGCGTGATCAACACGGTCAACTACGGCTGCTACGACAACGCGACCGTGAACTCGCTGATCACCAAGGCGGAGGGCGCGTCCTCGCTGTCGGCCGCTGCGAGCTACTGGCAGCAGGCGGACCAGCAGATCATGTCGGACGCGGCCATCGTGCCCATCATGGACCAGGGCTTCCCGGCTTACTCCAGCGCGCGGGTCAGGGGTATCGGGTCCAACGGCCAGACCTATCCGACCGCGCTCTTCGCGCCGAACATCGGCGCTCCCGATATCACCGCCCTCTGGCTGGCTGGCAGCTGATCCAGAGGCAGGTTCTGTGAGGCCTCGCTGGTCCCCGGAGAACGAAGTCGTTCCCCGGGGACCAGCGTAAATACCGGCTGATTACCGGATAAGCTTCCCTGCCGGATCCGTCTGGCGGTGTCCGCAATCTAGTGCGACGCTTGCCGTGTCATCTGCACGTTATGGTCGGGTGGCCGGCCGGAGGAAAAAACAGTGACCCTACTAGAAGTGAGGGACCTGCACGTCAGCTTCGACACCGCTGACGGCGTGGTCCAGGCGGTGCGCGGCGTGTCATTCGACGTCGATGCCGGGCGAACCCTCGGCATTGTCGGTGAGTCGGGCAGCGGCAAGACCGTGCTGACGCAGACCCTGCTCGCGCTGACCCCGGGCGCCGATGTGTCGGGCAGCGCGACGTTCGAGGGAACCGACCTGCTGCAGCTGACCGAGGACGAGATGCGGCACGTCCGGGGCGAGCGCATCTCGGTAATCTTCCAGGACCCGCTGACGAGCCTGCACCCGCTGTACCGGGTCGGCTGGCAAGTCGCCGAGATGATCCGTGCCCACGACAAGTCGGTTTCGAAGAAAGAAGCTAACGAACGAGCGGTGGATCTTCTGCGCAGGGTCGGAATCCCGCGGGCGGAGCAGCGGGTGAACGACTACCCGCACCAGTTCTCCGGCGGCATGCGGCAGCGGGCGATGATCGCGATGGCGCTGTCGCTGTCGCCCAGGATGATCATCGCGGACGAGCCCACCACCGCGCTCGACGCCACCGTCCAGGCGCAGATTCTCGACCTGCTGCTCCGGCTGCAGCAAGAATCCGGCACCGCGCTGATCATGATCACCCATGACCTGGGAGTGGTGGCGGACATCGCCGACGAGGTCATGGTCATGTACGCGGGGCGGGCTGCGGAGAAGGCACCTAAGAGGGATGTGTTCTACGCGCCGCACCATCCCTACACGAAGGGGCTGCTGGAGTCGATCCCGAGTAGCTCCGCGGCCGGCGACCGGCTGCGCCCGATCCCGGGCCAGCCGCCCAGCCTGATCAACCTGCCGTCCGGCTGCAAGTTCCACCCGCGGTGCGGTTACGTGCTTGACCGCTGCCTGACCGAGGAGCCAGTCCTGCGGCCAGTCAGCGAGGACGGCGCGCACACTTCGGCCTGCTGGCTGCCCATCGAGGCGGCCGGCCTATCCGAGAAGGCGGAGGAACTCCGCGAGGAAACCGTGCGCGAGGGCCGCAGCAAGGCGGCGGCCGCGGTGGCGCAGGCAGCGGCGGCCGACGTAGCGGCGGCCGACGTAGCGGGCGCCGCGGTGATCGGTATCGACGGCGAGGGAGCGGCCGAGTGAGCGCGATACCAGCAAACACCGGGCCAGCCGGCCCCGGGACGGAAATTCCTGAGGGCGACGTGCTCGTCCGGGTGGACAACGTGACCAAGCACTTCCCTGTGCGGACGGGCGGCCTGATCCCCCGGACGATTGGCCAGGTCCAGGCGGTCGACGACGTCTCACTGGTCATCCCGCGGGGCAAGACCCTCGGCGTGGTCGGCGAGACCGGCAGCGGCAAGTCCACGCTCGCCAGGTGCATCGCCGGGCTGATCCCGGTGACCGCCGGCCGGGTGACATTCGACGGGCGCGACATCACCAACCTCTCCCGGCGCGCAATGCAACCGGTCCGGCGCGAGGTTCAGATGATCTTCCAGGATCCGTACAGCTCGCTGAACCCGCGGCGCCGGGTCGGGTCGATCATCGGTGACCCGTTCGCCATCCACAGGACCGCGACCGGCGCCGAGCGCAGGCGCCAGGTCCAGGAGCTGATGGAGCGGGTCGGGCTCAACCCCGAGCACTACAACCGGTTCCCCGCCGAGTTCTCCGGCGGCCAGCGGCAGCGCATCGGCGTCGCCCGGGCGCTCGCGCTGCGGCCCAAGCTGATCATCTGCGACGAGCCGGTGTCGGCACTCGACGTGTCGATCCAGGCGCAGGTGCTGAACCTGCTCACGGACCTGCAGAAGGACTACGGGCTGACCTACCTGTTCATCGCCCACGACCTGGAGGTCGTGCGGCACGTGAGCGACTCGGTGGCGGTCATGTACCTGGGGCGGATCGGCGAGTCCGGGCCCGAGGGCGCCGTGTACGGCTCGCCGCGCCACCCCTACACCGCCGCGCTGCTGTCCGCCGCGCCGGCCGCCGACCCCGACACGGCGGCCAGCAGGCAGCGGATCATTCTCACCGGGGATGTGCCCTCGCCCATCGACCCGCCATCTGGCTGCCGGTTCCATCCGCGCTGCCCGAAGGCACGGCCGCTGTGCGGCGAGCAGGAGCCGCAGCTAGAGGCCAAGGCGGGCGACCCGGCCACCCACCTGACCGCCTGCCACTTCCCGGTCGAGGCGGGCGAGGACCTCGCCGCAGCAAGCAGGAGTGAAGTCGCATGACCAGCATCAGCGAGATTGAGTTCGAGGCGCGGGGCGCCGAGTCCGCGCAGGATGCCGCCGCGCGCGTCGAGGGGCGCAGCCAGTGGCAGCTGACCTGGCGGCGGCTGCGGTCGGACAAGGTCGCGATCGCCGCCATGGTCGTCGTGGTGATCATGATTGGGCTCGCGATCGCCGCGCCGGCGTTCGTCGCGATCACGCACCATCCGCCGAACGTCGCGTACCCGAACCAGGGCGAGAACGAGGTCGGCCTCCCGGTAGGACCGGGCACGGCTGGCTTCTGGCTGGGGACCGACGGCACCGGCCGTGACCTGTTCATCCGGATTCTGTACGGCGCGCGCATTTCGCTGTTCGTCGGCATCGTGACCACCGCGATCGGCACGGTGGCCGGCGTGTCCATCGGGCTGATGGCCGGTTACTTCGGCGGGATCATCGACACCGTGCTCGCCCGGTTCACCGACGCGGTGCTCGCTTTCCCGTACATCGTGCTCGCGCTCGCGCTCGCGGTGGTGCTCGGCCCGAGCCTGCAGGTGATCATCGGCGTCATCTCGTTCTTCGCCTGGGCAGGGATCGCCCGGATCGTCCGCGGCCAGACCCTCTCCATCAAGGAGAAGGAGTACATCGAGGCAGCCAGATCGCTCGGCGCGGGGCCGTTCCGTATCATGTTTTTCGATATCCTGCCGAACCTGCTGGCCCCGGTCCTGGTGCTGGCCACGCTGTACATCCCGCAGGCCGTGGTCTTCGAGGCCACGCTGTCCTACCTGGGCCTCGGCATCCAGCCGCCCACGGCGAGCTGGGGGAACATCCTGGCCGACGCGCAGAACTTCTACCAGACGTCCTGGTGGTACGTGGTGTTCCCGGCGCTCGCGCTGCTCATCACCACGCTCGCCTTCAACCTTCTCGGCGACGGGATCAGGGACGCGATGGACCCGCGCACCGAGCGGGTGCTGGCGGGCCGGCGGCGCCGTAAGCGCCGCAAGCAGGCCGCCCCGGCGGGCGGCCCTTCGTCCGACTTCCTTGACCCGCAGCGGCCTTAGGAGAGCGGTCCCATGGCAATCGTTGGCTTTCTCATCCGCCGCATCCTCACCGGCATCGTGGTGGTCTGGCTGGTCTCCACCGGCGCGTTCTTCCTGTTCTTCGCCCGCCCGGTGGATACCGTCGCGCGCGAGTTGGCGGGCCGTGCGGCCACCCCCCAGGTCATCGCCGAGGTCACCAGGAACCTCGGACTCAACCAGCCGATCATGGTCCAGTACTGGCACTTCATCGACGGCCTGCTGCACGGGAACCTCGGCTACTCGTACTTCACCCAGGAGTCGGTGGATACGATGATCAAGCAGGACGCGCCGCCCACCATATCGGTGGTCATCGGCGCTATGGTCCTGTGGCTGATCCTGGGGATCTCGGTCGGCATCATCAGCGCGACCAGGGCCCGCAGCGTGTTCGACCGGGTCTCCAACGTCCTGGTGCTGATCGGCCTCTCGATGCCGGTCTTCGTGATCGGCGAACTGCTGATCCTGTACGTTTTCCTCCCGCTCAACGAGCACGGGTTCAAGTGGATCCAGACCGGCTACGCCGGTATTACGCAGGGCTTCGGCGTGTGGTCGGGACACATGATCCTGCCCTGGATCACGCTCGCGGTCGTGCAGGCCGCCGTCTACACGCGGCTGACCCGCGGCCAGCTGCTCGACACGCTTGGCGAGGACTACATCCGCACGGCCCGGGCCAAGGGCCTGTCCGAACGGCGGGTGATCTTCCGGCACGGGGTACGGGCGGCGCTGACGCCGGTGGTCTCCCAGCTCGGCGTCGACATCGGGCAACTGCTCGGCGGCGTCGTCGTGGTGGAGGTGGTGTTCGGGCTCGGTGGCCTCGGCCAGACTTCCGTCGAGGCGATCGATACCGACAACCTGCCGGTGATCATCGGGTTCGTCATCATTGCCGCGGCGTTCGTCGTGGTGGCGAACATCGTGGTTGACCTGGTCTACGCGATCCTCGATCCGCGGGTCCGGATCGCCTGACCCGTGTCGTCCGGCTCAGCTCATCCTAGGCCCTCCGCGTCCGGTACGCCCGGTGCGGCCGCTGCCGGTGCGGCCGCACCGGCAGCGGCCGCCCAGCCTAAGGCCGCCTCCGCCCGTGGCGGTCGCGAGGTCTTCCGCCTCGTCCCGCCGCTCGTCTTCTGGTGGGTATGGGTGGCCTTCGCGGTGGCGAACCTCGCCGACTTCGCGATCCAGGGGACACCGTCGGCCCGGTTCACGATCGTGGTCACGGCCGTCCTGGTGACGGTTACCGGGCTCGCCTACGTTCTCGCGCTGCGCCCGAAGGTCATCGCCAGCGAGACGGGCATCACGGTCGTGAACCCGTTCCGCGTTCATCAGATCCCCTGGGGAATGATCCAGGCAGTAGACACCGGTGACTGGGTACGCGTGCACCACACGCCCGCTGCCGGGGCCCAGGGCGGCAAGGCGCGCAGCAGCGCCTCGGCCAAGACCGTCTACTGCTGGGCGCTGTACGTGTCCGCGCGGACCAAGCGGCGGTCTGGCCGCGTCGCTCCGCGCCCGCGACGGGCAGGCCTGTTCCGGGTGCCCGCCGGGTTGGGCGAGGAGCCGCGTCACGGCGGACAGTCCCGGCTGCCCGAGGAGGCCAGGTACCTGGCCTCGCTGCCGGTGAGCAAAGCGATAGCCGTCCGGCTGGACACCCGGGCGGGCAAGGAGGGCGCCCGCCTGGCGGAGGCCGGCGCCGGCGAGGTGACGGCACAGTGGGCGTGGCCTGCGGTTGCCGTCGCGGTAGTACCGGCGCTCGCCCTGCTGATCGTCTCCCTCGCCTGATCGTCCAGACCAGCCGATTTTTGCCCCGAACTCGGGTGTACGTTGCGCGCAGCCGCTATGTTGCGGCTGCGGCCGTGCGGCCTGGCAGCGCGCGCTCGGGCAGGGGCGGGAGCGTGCCGCCGAACTCCGGGCACAGCGCCTTGTGCCGGCACCAGTCGCACAGCCTCGACGGCCGCGGCCGCCAGTCCCCGGTATCCCGTGCCCGCGAGATCGCGGCCCACAGCGCGTCGAGCTTGCGCTCGGTCGCCCGCAGGTCCGCCTCGTCGGGGGAGTAGCGCAGCACCTCGCCCTCGCCCGACAGGTACATGAGCTGTAGCACCCGGGGGATCACCCCGCGCAGCCGCCAGATCACCAGCGCGTAGAACTTCATCTGGAAGAGCGCGCTTGCCTCGTACGCCTCGAGCGGTACCTTGCCCGTCTTGTAGTCGACGACCCGGATGTCGCCCGCCGGCGAGACGTCGAGGCGGTCGACGTACCCGCGCAGGCGCAGCCCCGACGGCAGTGCCGCCTGCACGTACCACTCGCGCTCCGCGGGCTCAAGCCGCCGCGGGTCCTCCAGCCGGAAGTAGCCCGCCAGGGCCGCGTGGGCGTCGGTGATGAACCGCCCCCGTTCCTCTTCAGAAGGCAGCAGTTCCGCGAGACCGGCGTCACCCTCGCACAGTCGGAGCCACTCGGGCTCAAGCATCTCCGCCGCGACGCCGGGGGTCCGCTCCGCGGCAGGCCGGTCAAACAGCCGCTCAAGCACCGCGTGTACCAGCGTCCCGCGCGCCGTCGCCGTGGTCGGCGGCTCGGGAAGGCGGTCGATCACCCGGAACCGGTACAACAGCGGGCAGGTCATGAAGTCCGACGCCCGCGACGGAGACAGCGAAGGCGGATCCCCCGCCGCGCCAAGAGAAGCCCCCGCGTCCAGTTCGTCAACCGCGTTCTCGATGTCCACAGCGCAACCGTAGAGCAGCCCACCGACAGTATTGCTTGCGGGGGGACGACCCCCCTGCGCCCCCCGATTATGGCGGGGGCTTCGCCCCCCCATCGCCCCCCCACGGGGGACGGCGCAAAAAGCGCACCGCCCCCGCGCTGTGGCTGGGGTTAAGGCCTTGTGGTTGCTGTTGGTAGTCAGCGCAGAACCCGCGCTGCCTTGCGCTGTGGTGCGGTTAAAGCCTTGTGGTTGCTGTAGGCAGGCACTGCACAGACCGCAGTGCCTCACTGTGGTGCGGTTAAAGCCCTAATGGTTGCGTGGACTGGCTCTAAAAGCCGTCCTGTCCCGGGCGGGGACTCGCGCTGTGGGCGGATGCACGTAGCATCGGTGGTGTGGCAAGTGGCCAGGAGGAGCAGTCGGATCGGCGAGGCCAGCACGGTTTCGTCATAGCGCGACCGTTCGGTATCCCCGTGTACGTGTCGCCGTACTGGTTCATCATCGCCGGCGTCTTCAGTATCATCTACGCCAACGACCTGTCGTCCACGCTCAGCGGCAACATTCGGTACGTGGTGGCAGTCGCCTTCGTGGTGCTGCTCTACCTCTCCGTGCTCGTCCACGAGCTGTCCCACTCGATCGTGGCCAGGGGCTTCGGCCTGCCGGTCCGCCGCATTCTGCTGCACCCGCTCGGCGGCGTCTCGGAGATCGAGCGCGAAGCCCCGACTCCCGGCCGCGAGTTCGTCGTGGCAGGCGCCGGGCCCGCGCTTTCCCTGGCCCTCGCTGCGATCGGCTGGGGCCTCGCGCAGCTGGTACCGGACGGCGTGACGGGCGTCCTGATCAGGCAGCTCATGTACGCCAACCTCATCGTCGGCGTCTTCAACCTGCTGCCTGGCCTGCCGCTCGACGGCGGCCGCATGCTGCGGGCTGTCATCTGGAAGATCACGAAGAAGCCGACCACGGCCACCATCGCGGCCGCCTGGGTCGGCAGGATCCTCGCGCTCGCGCTGCTCGCGATCCCGTTCTTCTCCGGCGGGCTTGCCGGCGGCGACATCGTCAGCACGCTGTGGGTGCTGGTCATCGCCGCGTTCATGTGGACAGGGGCGAGCCAGTCGATCAAAGCCACCAGGTTCCGCGAGCGGCTGCCCGCCCTCCAGGCCCGCCGCCTGGCGCGCAAGGCCATCTCCGTCTCCGCGAACACCCCCCTGGCGGAGGCGATCAGGCAGGCCGACGAGGCGGGCGCCCGCGCGATCGTCGTCGTCGACCACGACAGCAAGCCGATCGCGATCGTCAACGAGGCCGCCGTCATGGCGACCCCGCCGCAGCGCAGGCCCTGGATCGACACCGGCTCGATGGCCAGGAGCATCGACCCGGGCCTCGTCCTCAGCGCCGACCTGCAGGGCATGGCCCTGCTCGACGCGATCCGCCGCGCCCCGGCCACCGAGTACCTGCTCGCCGACCAGACCGGCCAGGTAGTCGGCGTGCTGGCCGCCCGCGACCTAGACCAGGTCTTCGCCGGCGTCTAGCGTCACGTGCTCATGATCCGCGTCAAACGGCCCTGACCCGGGCAGTAACAGGAAAACTTCGCACTAGGCGAAGCACCGTCGCCGCCGCTGCCCGCGTCGCCCGGGCGGCGTCGGCGGCCCGGACGCAGCGCCTGCGCCGACGGAACGGTTCCCGGTCCCTGTGCCCGACTGAGTACTCTTGCGCCGTGAAGGCGAGAGTTCAGCGAGGCCCGTTCGCGGCTGGTGACCAGGTACAGCTCACCGACCCCAAGGGCCGCATGCACCAGATAGTTCTGTCACCCGGCGGCACGTTCCACACGCACCGCGGGGCGCTGAGCCACGACGACCTCATCGGCCAGCCAGAAGGCTCCGTGGTGACCGCCTCAAGCGGTACCGCCTACGTCGCGCTGCGCCCCCTGCTCGCCGACTACACCCTCGCCATGAAGCGCGGCGCCACGATCGTCTACCCGAAGGACGCGGCCCAGATCCTTGCCTACGCCGACGTCTTCCCCGGGGCCCGCGTCCTTGAGGCCGGCGCAGGCTCCGGCGCCCTGTCCTGCTGGCTGCTGCGCGCGACCGGACCGGACGGCGAGCTGGTCTCCTTCGAGGCCCGCCCCGACTTCGCCGAGATCGCCCGTGAGAACGTAAGAAAATATTTCGGGGAGATCCCCCCGTGGTGGCGGCTGGTCCCCGGCGAGCTGTCCGCGCGGGTAGCACTCGACCCGTCATCCCGAACGAGCCCGGCCTACTCCCGACTCCACCTCGACCCTGATGAGGCCGAGGAGACGGAGAGCGCAGGCACCTTCGACCGGGTCATACTCGACATGCTCGCCCCCTGGGACAACGTCGCGGGCGCGGCGCGCGCCCTCATCCCCGGCGGGCTGATCTGCTGCTACGTGGCGACCACCACCCAGCTGTCGCGCGTCGTGGAGGAGTTGCGCGCCCACGGCGGGTTCGTCGAGCCTGCCGCGTGGGAGACCCTCTACCGTGGCTGGCACGTCGACGGCCTCGCGGTGCGCCCGGACCACCGGATGATCGCGCATACCGGCTTCCTCGTGACCGCCCGCCGCCTCGCCGACGGCGTGACAGCCCCGCCGCGCCGCCGCCGGCCGGCGAAGGGCGCGCACCCGGAGGCGGACACGACAGCCTCGCAGGCCCCGCAAGCCTCGGTTCTGGCGGACGGCGGGCCGCTTCTGGATGACGCAGATACGTCCGCCGGATGAACAAACACGTTACGTGACCGAAATATAACTCTCTGGTGACAAAAGGCCGCTGTACTGCGGTTTCTTGCCTAGAGGCTATGGGGGCTAGCAACCGAATACGTGCTGGGATGTTAGGAAAGAGCTTCAGGTAGGTAGGGTCTAGTTAGTTTCATGTACTCCCCGGGAGGAGGTGAGGGCCGTGGCAGCTAGAGACGAGAGTGGACGGGCTTCGCGGCACGAGGATGAGGTGAGCAGCCTTACCGCACAGATCTCCTTCCTCGATGAGGAGATCGCAGTGTTGCGTAGGCGCCTGGCCGATTCACCGCGTCAGGTCCGTCTTCTAGAGGAACGGCTCCGCGAGACAGAAGCGTCACTGACCTCGGTGACGTCGCAAAACGAGCGCCTGGCGTCAACGCTGCGCGAGGCAAGAGATCAAATCGTCGCGCTGAAGGAGGAAGTGGACCGGCTGGCACAGCCGCCGTCCGGTTTCGGCATCTTCCTCGAGGCGCAAGACAACAACACCGCTGACGTGTTCACCGGCGGTCGCAAGATGCGCGTGAACGTCAGCCCGAACGTAGAACTGGAAGAGCTCCGGCCTGGCCAAGAGGTCGTGCTCAACGAGGCGCTGAACATCGTCATCGCCCAGGACTACGAGACGATCGGCGAGGTCGTGATGCTCAAGGAGGTGCTCGCCGACGGTGAGCGCGCCCTGGTCATCTCGCACGCCGACGAGGAGCGGATCGTGCGGCTGGCCGCGCCACTGCTCGACCAGGTGCTTCGGGCGGGCGACTCGCTCCTGCTCGAGCCGCGCTCCGGTTACGTCTACGAGCGCATCCCAAAGGCCGAGGTCGAGGAGCTCATCCTCGAAGAGGTCCCAGATATCGCGTACACCGACATCGGCGGCCTCAGCGGACAGATCGAGCAGATCAGGGACGCGATCGAGCTGCCGTACCTGCACGCAGACCTGTTCCGCGAGCACCAGCTCCGCCCGCCGAAGGGCGTGCTGCTCTACGGCCCGCCTGGCTGCGGTAAGACGCTCATCGCCAAGGCGGTGGCGAACTCCCTCGCCAAGCAGGTGCGGGCTAAGGCGGCGGCCGACTCGGACGGCAGCAAGAAGCCCGAGGAGGGGAAGTCCTTCTTCCTCAACATCAAGGGCCCCGAGCTGCTGAACAAGTACGTCGGCGAGACCGAGCGGCACATCCGCCTCGTGTTCCAGCGGGCGCGGGAAAAGGCCTCAGAGGGCATGCCGGTGATCGTGTTCTTCGACGAGATGGACTCGATCTTCCGCACCCGCGGATCTGGCGTCTCCTCCGACGTGGAGAACACCATCGTCCCGCAGCTGCTGTCGGAGATCGACGGCGTTGAGGGCCTGGAGAACGTCATCGTCATCGGCGCCTCCAACCGCGAGGACATGATCGACCCGGCGATCCTGCGGCCAGGCCGCCTGGACGTCAAGATCAAGATCGAGCGGCCGGACGCCGAGGCGGCTGGGGACATCTTCTCCAAGTACGTGCTGCCGGAGCTCCCGCTGCACCCCGACGACCTGAAGGAGCACGGCGGCTCCGTCAAGGCGACGGTGGACGCGATGATCCAGCGCACGGTGGAGCGGATGTACTCCGAGTCAGAGGAGAACCGCTTCCTCGAGGTCACCTACGCCAACGGCGACAAGGAAGTCCTGTACTTCAAGGACTTCAACTCCGGCGCGATGATCGAGAACATCGTGGCCCGTGCCAAGCAGATGGCCATCAAGCAGTTCCTCGAAACCGGCCAGAAGGGCATCCGCGTCGCTCATCTCCTCGCCGCCTGTGTGGACGAGTTCAGCGAGAACGAGGACCTGCCCAACACCACCAACCCCGACGACTGGGCGCGCATCTCCGGCAAGAAGGGCGAGCGCATCGTCTACATCCGGACCCTGGTCTCGGGCAAGCAGGGCACCGAGGCAGGCCGGAGCATCGACACGGTGGCGAACACTGGTCAGTACCTCTAGCCCCCAGGGGTGACCCCGGTCTCCCCTATGTTCACGCGGGCGGGCCTGATCGCAAATAACGCGGTCGCAAGGGCCCGCCCGTGCGAACCAAAGCGGCGGAGCGGTGCTATCCGCCGAAAATGGACATTGGAAGAGGGCCGCGCCGACGTGACCGAAGCCGCGGGGTAACTGCCGCGCCTGCCAGCCAGGACAGGACCGTCAGCGAATCCGCGAGATGCGGCGAAAGGCTGCGAGGCACTTCAGATAATCCCGTGGGGGGCCGACACATCGAACCAATACCTTCCAGACGGCATTACGCTGATTAACTATGAGTGTGCTGCGGGTCATGAGCACCGAGACCGAGTACGGCATTTCCGTACCGGGCCAGCCGGGTGCCAACGCGATGGTGACCTCATCGCAGATCGTCAACGCCTACCAGGCGGCCACGGCCGCGCGGGCACGCCGTGCCCGGTGGGACTTCGAAGAGGAGAACCCGCTGCGGGACGCTCGCGGGTTCGACCTCGCGCGGGAGGCGGCGGACTCCACCCAGCTCACCGACGAGGACCTGGGGCTCGCCAACGTCATCCTGACCAACGGGGCGCGGCTCTACGTCGACCACGCGCACCCGGAGTACTCAGCCCCCGAGTGCACCAACCCGATGTCGGTGGTGATCTGGGATAAGGCGGGCGAGCGGATCATGGCGGAGGCGGCGGCCAAGGCTGCCACCGTGCCAGGCTCGCACCCGATCCAGCTCTACAAGAACAACACCGACAACAAGGGCGCCTCCTACGGCACCCACGAGAACTACCTCATGCGCCGGTCGACGCCCTTCGCCGACATCGTGAAGAACCTGACGCCGTTCTTCGTCACCCGCCAGATCGTCTGCGGCGCCGGCCGCGTGGGGATCGGGGCGGACGGCCGGGGGACCGGGTTCCAGATCAGCCAGCGGGCGGACTTCTTCGAGGTCGAGGTCGGCCTTGAGACGACGCTCAAGCGGCCAATCATCAACACCCGCGACGAGCCGCACGCCGACCCCGAGAAGTACCGGCGGCTGCACGTGATCATCGGCGACGCGAACATGAGCGAGGTGGCCACCTACCTCAAGATGGGCACCACCGCGCTGGTGCTGGCGATGATCGAGGACAAGTTCTTCAGCCACGACCTGTCGCTTGAGGCGCCGGTCGCCGACCTGCGCGCGGTCTCCCACGACCCGTCGCTGAAGTACATGGTGACGCTGCGCGACGGCAGGAAGATGACCGCGATCCAGCTGCAGACCGAGTACCTGGAGCTGGCCCGCAAGTACACCGAGGACAAGTACGGCGCGGACGCCGATGCGACGACGCTCGACGTCCTCGACCGCTGGGAGTCGGTGCTCACCCGGCTCGCCGACGACCCGATGCAGTTGTCCCGCGAGCTGGACTGGGTCGCCAAGCTTGAACTCCTTGAGGGCTACCGGCGCCGGGACAGCCTCTCCTGGGACGCGATGAAGCTACAGCTCTTCGACCTGCAGTACTCCGACGTGCGGCAGGAGCGAGGGCTCTACAACCGACTCGCGGAGCGTGGCCGCATGGCCCGGATGACCGACGAGAAGGCGATCACCTGGGCGATCGACAACCCGCCGGAGGACACTAGGGCGTACTTCCGCGGCCGGTGCCTGCGGCAGTACGCCGACTCGGTGGCCGCGGCGTCCTGGGACTCGGTGATCTTCGACATCCCCGGTCGCGAGTCGCTGCAGCGGGTCCCCACGCTAGAGCCGCTGCGCGGTACGAAGGCCCACGTCGGCGACCTACTTGACAGGTGCAGGACGGCCGCTGACCTAGTAGCGGCGCTGACCAATCAGGGATGACGGCCGCTGACCTAGTAGCGGCGCTGAACAGTCAGGGATAGCGGCGTCGCCTAGCTTCACGACAGTGCCCCCGCGACGTCGGCAAGCCGGCCGCTGTCATGCCCTATTTCCCGCTTGCCTCCGGGCGGGGAGACCCGCCGGATATTTCGTGATTTGGACGTTGACGGGTGGTGAGTTCGTACTGACACCTCCGCAGAGGATTGAGCGGAACGTTCGCGGGCGAGGATAACGTTGGAGCTGTCGAGGGGCACGAGCCCCTTGGAGACGGAGGAACCGCAGATGGCAACAAAGGACACCGGAGGCCAGCGGCAGACGACGCGGCGCACCGAGGAGACCGAGGAGGACCAGGCCGCCGCGACCGAGGAGGCCAAGGAGCGGCACGAGAAGCTCTCCGACGACGTGGACTCGATCCTCGACGAGATCGACGAGGTACTTGAGGAGAACGCCGAGGAGTTCGTCCGCTCGTACGTCCAGAAGGGCGGCCAGTAAGCCGCGAGACCGGCCAGAACGGTTAGCTAACGGCGGCGGTAATTTCCCGGGGGGAGGACGCATGGTCCCCCGCCCGATGGCGAAACCGTCACCGTGGTGGGCGCGCCGAACCGCATGGGAAGGTCGGCTCCAATAGTTAGCTATAGGCGAAATAGTTGGAGCTACTGGCAAGTTCAATAGCGGACCGAACGGACGGTAGTGTCTGCTCAAGAACAACGTAATCGGCAGGGAGGCAGGGGCGTGGGAGAGTTTTCCAACGGCACTGGACGGGACCAGACGGCGTTCACGGCGGCGCGCATCCCGTCGTTCACGCACTTCCTGTCCTCATACGCCCCCGACTTGCTCCCGCTGCGGGATCTCGGCCCGCTGGCGGGCAACTCGGACGTGGCCGCCGACCTGATCAAGAGCTTGCCGCACGCGACGACGATCGTCGCGGTCGTCTCCGAGCGCGGCGTGGTGATGGCCGGCGACCGGCGCGCGACCGCGGGGAACATGATCTCCAAGCGGGACGTGGAGAAGGTGTTCCGCGCCGATGAGTACTCGGCGATCGGCATGGCGGGCGTGGCGAGCGTGGGGCTTGAGTTCATCCGCCTGTTCGGCGTTGAGCTTGAGCACTACGAGAAGATGGAGGGGCGCGCGCTGTCCCTCGAGGGCAAGGCGAACCGCCTTGGCAGCATGATCCGCGACAACCTGATGGCCGCGATGCAGGGCCTGGCGGTCATCCCGCTGTTCGTCGGCTACGACGAGGACGCCGGCACCGGCCGGATCTTCAGCTACGACGTGGCGGGCGGCCCTTACGAGGAGCACCGTTTCCACTCGATCGGCTCGGGCTCGATCTTCGCCAAGTCCGCGCTCAAGAAGTACTACTCCGACGATATGTCCGTCACCGATGCCGTGCTCGCCTGCGTGCAGTCGCTGTATGACGCGGCAGATGACGACTCCGCCACCGGCGGACCTGACCTGACCAGGCGGATCTTCCCGGTGATCGCCACGATCACCGACGACGGCTTCCGCCGCCTGCCGGACGCGGAGTCCGCCGACTACGCCCAGCAGGTCGTGGACGGCCGGATGCGCTTGCCCGACGGCCCGTTCGCACCGATGCGAGTGGCCGCCAGCTAGTCGGGTGCCTAACCCGCCGTCCTGGATGACTTTGACTTCGACGAGTAGAGAAGGAAGCGCCGCCGGTGTCCATGCCGTTCTACATGTCGCCCGAGCAGCTGATGCGGGACAAGGCCGACTACGCGCGCAAGGGCGTGGCGCGCAGCCGCAGCTCGGTGGTCCTGCAATACTCTGGCGGCATCCTGCTGGTGACGCCCAACGTGTCCAGCGTGCTGCACAAGATCAGCGAGATCTATGACCGGATCGCGTTCGCGGCCGTCGGCCGGTACAACGAATACGAGGTGCTGCGCAAGGCAGGCGTCACCTACGCGGACGTGACCGGCTACCGGTTCGACCGGGGCGACGTCACAGCGCGAGGCCTGGCGAACTGGTACGCCCAGGAACTCGGCAGGAGCTCAAGCGAGCCCACGGGTAAGCCGTACGAGGTGGAGATCGTAGTTGCCGAGGTCGGCCTGAAGCCGGATGGCGACCAGATCTACCGCATCTTCTGGGACGGCATCGTCTCCGACGAGCCCGGCTTCGTCGCCTTCGGAGGTCAGGCCGATCAGGTCACCACCGTGCTCAAGGAGCGGTTCTCCGACGGCATGTCGCTCACCGAGGCCCTAGGCGCGGCCCTGGCCGCCCTGACCACCCAGGCGTCGTCGTCCGGGTCGAACGGCAGCCAGTCGGAGTTGACCGCCGCCAACCTTGAGGTCGCAATCCTCGACCGGGCACGCGCACACCGCACCTTCCGCCGGCTGACCGGCACGCGCCTTGAGGAGCTCATCGCCGAGTCGCGCGCGCTCGGTACCGCCACCGAGGCCACTGAGGCCACCGAGCCCGCCGAGACCTCGGACGAGCCCGCACCGTCCACGGACGAGCCCCCTACGGGGCCGTCCTCAGTCGGCGACGGCATCCCGAAGTAATCGCGGACGAGCCCGCACCGTCCACGGACGAGCCCTCTACGGGGCCGTCCCCGGCGGCCGACGGCATCCTGAAGTAATCTCGCACCGCTGAACGCGCCCCGGAGGTCGGGTCAGGGACCTAGACCTCCGGGGCGCGGCGCGGTACCGGTCCAGGTGGTTCTCAGCGGGGGTTACCTTGCGGCCATACTGGGCACCGGCCATGATGCGCCGCGAACAGATTCCTTCGCGAGACTCATCGCCTGGCCCGGACAGCGGCCCTTCGCTGGAGGTCGACTTCGATCTCCTCAAGGCTCCGACCCCTGGTCTCGGGGATAAAGCGAGCTGTGAAGACCACCAGCACGGCACACAGGGCGGCGTACAGCCAGAAGCTTCCGGCGGTCCCGAGGGCCTGCAGAAGCGTGAGAAAGGTCAGCGACACGGTTACGGGGGAACACTGGGATTTGCACATCCCCGCTACCGGCTTGGGTTCGGCTTCACCACCAACCGCGTCCCGCCCGCACCGGCGCCGATCCGGCAACCGGGGAGCTGGCCGAGGCCATCGTGGCAGGCCTGAAGTAGCGAGACCCCGCCCGCAGAGTATAATGCCGAACCATGGGCCCAGAAGACCCAAATAATGGTACCAGTGAGCGGATGCCGCTTCGCCTGGGGAATGGGCGCGGCCCGCTCTACGGGATCCGGGTGCTGGAGCTCGCCAACTTCATCGCCGGACCGACTGCCGGGAAGCTGCTGGCGGAGTTTGGTGCCGAGGTCATCAAGATCGAACAGCCTGGTTCGGGGGATCAGGTCCGTCGGTGGCGGCTTTTCGGGGACAAGACTTCCATGCTGTGGAAGACACTGTCGCGCAACAAGAAGTCGGTTGCGATCGATCTCCGCAAGCCGAAGGGCGCCGAGATCGTCCGCAGGCTGGCTCGGCACTGCGATGTTCTGATCGAGAACTACCGGCCGGGGCGGCTTGAGTCCTGGGGGCTCGGCCCGGACCTGCTGCGGGAGGAGAACCCTCAGCTGATCGTCATCCGGGTGTCCGGCTACGGCCAGACCGGACCGTACCGGGACCGGGTGGGGTTCGGCGGCGTGGCCGAGGCGATGGGTGGCATCCGGTATGTGACCGGCTATCCCAACCGCCCTCCTACCCGGGTCGGAGTGAGCCTGGGAGACACCCTGGCCGGACTATATGCGGTCATCGGCGTGCTGTTCGGCTTGTTGGAAAGAAGGAATGACGAGCGGACCCCGATCGGCGAGACCGTGGACGTGGCGCTGTATGAGGCTGTCTACTCGGTCATGGAGGCGACCGTACCGGAGTGCAGCACCTACGGGAGCGTCCGGGAACGAACCGGCAACCTCATCCCGGGAGTTGCCCCGTCCAACACCTACCGGTGCAGGGACGGCCAGTGGATCGTGATCGGCGGTAACTCAGATTCGATCTTCCCGCGGTTGATGCGCCTGGTCGGGCGGCCGGACCTGGCCGACGATCCGAAATACCAAGACAACAGCCACAGGGCAGCCAACATGGACTTGCTGGACGAGGCCATCGAATCCTGGACCTCGAAGCACCCATTGGACGAGGCCCTCCAGATGCTCCTAGCGCACGACGTGCCTGCCGGGGCGATCTACTCGGCGGACAGGATGATGCGTGACCCGCAATTCCGTGCCAGAGACATGCTCCTTGAGTCCGACCACGACTGCAGACCAGACGGACGGCCAGTCCTGTTCCCCGGTGTGGTTCCGAAGCTCACGCTGCGTCCCGGAAGCGTCCGTACCCCCGCGCCGGAGATCGGACAGCACAATGCGGAGATCCTGGGAGGGCTGCTCGGAATGGCGCCGGAAGAGTTCCGCAGCCTGCACGAGGAGGGCGCCATCTAGCATGTCCGAGCATCTGACGCAAGCTGGAGCTTGTCGATGAAGCCTCCCACCGAAGTAGTGATCACCGACGTCGCGCTGCGGGACGGCCTGCAGAACGAGCCCAGGACGCTGACACTGCAGGCAAAACGGGAACTGGCCGAAGGACTCATCCGAAGCGGCATCCGCTCGCTCGAAGTCGGCTCCTTCGTGAACCCGTCCCGTGTCCCGCAGATGGCGGACACCGCACAGCTGTTCGCCGCATTGCCGCGCACCGAAGGGGTTGAGTACTTGGCACTTGTCCCGAACCTCACCGGGCTGCAGCGGGCGACGGCGGCTCATGTGAGCCGGGTCCGGGTAGTCCTTTCCGCCAGCGAGGGCCACAGCCGCTCCAATACAAACCGCAGCGTCGACGACGGCATCAAGGAAGCCGCGGCCGTCCTGCAGCGCTGCCGGTCTGACCGCCCGGACGGCCAGGGCAAGCAGATCCAGTGCAGCGCAGCGATAGCAACCGCATTCACCTGTCCGTTTGACGGCACGGTGCCGTACGAGCAACTCCGCCGCGTCGTGGCCGGACTGGTCGCCGTCGGCTTCGACGAGGTCAGTCTCGCCGACACGTTGGGCAACGCCAACCCGGCTCAGGTGCGCAGCGCGGTCGCGCGAATCCGGGACGCGTACCCATCGCTTCGCCTGAGCCTGCACCTGCACAACACCTACGGCATGGCCCTCGCCAATGTGCAGGCCACCCTGGAGGAGGGGATCGACCGGTACGACGCCGCGTTGGGTGGTATCGGCGGCTGCCCCTTCGCTCCCGGTGCCGCCGGCAACATGGCGACCGAGGACATCGTGTTCATGCTCGAGGCCATGGGGATCACCACGGGGGTGGATCTTGGCAGCCTGGCGCAGCCGGCGCGGCAGTTGCGCGCGGAACTCGATCGGCCCTTGGACTCTTCCGTCTCGCGGGCACTGCGCTGGGTACCGGACGATACTGCTGACCACACGCGCCAGCGAGCTGGGAGCTTACGCTGCCTGCACGGAGAGCCCGAGGCCAGGGCCGGGGCACGCCGGTGCCGGAGGGATGTGCTCGCCTACTTCGGCAGCCGCTGGGTTTCACCATGCATGGACCGCTCCAAGGTGCGGGCGGCTTCGCACACGACAGGGGCATAATGCTTGCGGACGTGCGCATCCAGCCGGGTGCTTGGTCCGCTGATGGCGACCGCGGCGAGCACGACATGCCCGTCGTACACCGGCGCGGCAACGGAGGCAACGCCGGGCTCGCGTTCGCCGTCGCTCTCGGTCCATCCTTGCTTGAGGGTCTCCGCATCGCCAGCAAGAACGCGGCCGGGTGCCCCGCGGTCGAGTGGCAGGAGCGCGCCGACGGGAACCGTTGCCCGCAATTCCTTGACCGATTCCACTGAGACGATGACCAGCCTGCTGTCGCCTCGCCGGACGTACAGCTGCGCGGACTCGCCGGTTTCCGCTGTCAGCTTGCGCAGCACCGGCGTCGCGAGCAGGCGTAGGTTGAAGGCGGTCACCCGTACGCCAGTGATCAGCTGGCCAGACTCGTCCCGGCGCAGGAACCCGTGCGCCTCCAGTGCCTGGACCAAGCGGTGCACGGTCGTCTTGGGCAGACCGCTTCGACGGATGAGTTCGTTGACCGTGATGAAGTCGGCATCCCCCACGATGTCCAGCAGCTGGACCGCTTTGTCGAGGACGCCGACTCCCGTGTCTAGGCGGCTCATGGGCTAAGTATGTGACCCTGCACGCGCACTTGCGACCTGAACCATCCTCCATCGGATATTCCAACACCATCGACGAGCGCCCGGGTCGGGCCGGACCGCTGCGGCACAGGATGATCGGCCGACATTCCGGATTAGCATGCAGTTTCGGGTACCTCCCCATTATCCGATGACGGTTAGATCGCGTCTTTGCAACATGAAGCGGATCTGCAGTGCACGTCTTGTCCTGAACTGATAAGTGCGCTATGGTGGTAAGAACGGGAGTTATCGTCCCAAATAATGGGACGACGAGTGGCGATGGCTGCGCGCTGGCAGCCGTGCTCCGCTATCCAGTGCCTTGCGGCCTCAGGCACGACGGTAGGGCGGCCAGCCATGATGCACCGGTCGGAGCCGCTGTGCGCCCACAATTTGCTCTTCTTTGGCCCGCATGGGTTGAGTTCTAGGCGGAGGCAAGCATGCGACGTGGGCTGCTTGTAAAGGCGTCTGCTGGTATTGCCGCCCTGTTGCTGGGGACGGCTGCATGCTCAAGTAGCGGCTCGAGTTCGTCCAGCCTGGCGGCCGGTTCGCCCGGTCAACTGGCGAAGGTGGCCTCCAAGGTCGCGGCCGACAAGGCCATCCCGACCTGGACCGCGCCCGGGCCGTCGGTCGACGTCAGCAAGCTGCGCGGGAAGCGGGTCTTTATCATTCCGCTGGTCCCCAACCCGTTCAACGAGAATATCCAGAACACGTACGAGCAGATATTCAACGCCGTTGGGGTGAAATGGACGCTTTACGCCAATCAGGGACTGGCCTCGCAGTGGGTCGCCGGCATGGACGCGGCCATAGCGCAGCATCCCGACCTGATCATCCTGAGCACGGCCCCGGATCCGCGCGTGCTCCAGCCTCAGTTGCGCGCGGCGAAGGCGGCCGGCATCCCGGTAGAAGTCACCCACTTCTACGACCAGTCCAGCCCACCGCCGCCGGCGTGTGTGGGCTGCGCAGCCGGAGTCGCGGCTCTGGTCACCGCGCCGTTCAACGCCGCCGGCGCGGCAGAGGCGGACTGGATTATCAATGACTCGCACGGCCACGCGCACGTGCTGATCGTTTCCGCGTCAGACGTCATTCCCAGCCCCGGCATCCTGTCCGCGATGGAGGGGGAGTATCGCACCTACTGCCCTGACTGCACTTACAAGATCATCAACATTCCGGTTGCGCAGTGGAACACCGGAGTGCAAAGCCAGGTCGAGTCGGCGCTGAACGCAGACCCCTCAATCAACTATGTCGATGCGCTCTACGACGCGATGGTCACCGGTGCCGTGCCGGCCGTGCAGACCGTCGGCAAGACCGGCAGCGTGAAGGTGCTCAGCTTCAACGGCTCGCCGTTCGCCCTGGACGACATCCGGACCGGCAACATCATGGCCATGGACGCAGCCGAGAACACGCGCTGGATCGGCTTTGCCGACGTCGACCAGGCGTTCCGGCTCCTAGCCGGCATGCGGCCTGTCAGTGAGACCACCCCGTTCCGCCTCATGGACGACAGCAATGTCGCGCAGGCCGGCGTCCCGGCAACCAACTACCTCGGATACGGCAACGCCTACGCGACCGGCTACTGGCATCTGTGGGGTCTGCCCGGGTCTCCGCCGTCGGCTCCGGGCAGCTAAAGATGTGCGGCTCCACACCACTTCACGTACGTCGGCCGGGAACCGGCTACCGGTTCCCGGCCGCAAGCCGCCATGCATTCATGACGGGAGGTGACGCGCCAGCAACCGGGTAGCTGTGCCCACATCACCGGAACTCAGAGAAAGGTCCGTACAGCCGGGCAATGAACATCGAGGACCAGAGCACACCGTTCGTCAAGGTCAGCCAGTTGACCATGGAATTCGGCGGTCAACGGGCCCTCGACGCGGTCGACATGGACGTTCTCCCGGGCGAGGTGCACGGGCTCGTCGGCGAGAACGGCTCGGGTAAATCGACGCTGATTAAGATACTCGCCGGCTTCCACGCGCCGCTGGCCGGCACCCTGGAAGTGGCCGGACAGCCGATCCCGCTACCGTTGCACCCAGGCCAGTTCCGCGAACTCGGCTTCGCCTTCGTACACCAGGACCTAGGCCTCATACCGTCGCTAAGCGTGCTTGAGAACCTGATCATGGACCGGCTGGCTCAGCACGAGCAGCGGGCCTTCATCCACTGGCGGCGGGAGCTGAAAAACGCCGCCGAGCTGCTCGAGAGATTTGAAGTCCCTATCGATCCACGACGGCTCGTCGTTGACCTGAAGCCCATCGAGCGTGCCCTGCTGGCCATAGTCCGCGCGATGCACTTCTCGATGGATGTGGAGACGGACGGGAGCGCCTCCCTGGCAACTGACCGGCTCCTCGTGCTGGACGAGCCGACTGTGTTCCTCGCGCACGACGAAGTAGAGCAGCTGTACCGGCTAATCCGAAACCTTGTCCGTCAGCAGTCGTCCCGGGCCAGCGTGCTATTCGTCTCACACGACCTCGACGAGGTGAAGCAGATCACCGACCGGACCACGGTATTGCGCGATGGCCGTGTCGTCGACACCGTGGTCACGGCGGAGGTTTCCCGCGAAGCGCTAATCAAGATGATCGTGGGCCGGGACTTGTCTGTTTTCTCCGCGCCCAAGCACTCCCAGGTCACGGCAAATCGCGCGCTGCGGATCGAGGGGCTGTCCACAAGCGCACTGCGGGATGTGTCGCTGGATCTGTCGACCGGTGAGGTGCTGGGCCTGACCGGGCTGCTGGGCGCGGGCTATGAAGATGTCCTATACGCGCTGTACGACGGTGAGCGGACCGCCCGGTCCGGCCAGGCCATCCTGCCGGATGGGCGCCAGGTACAGCTGAACCGGATAACCCCGGAGCAAGCGATCGAGCACCGGATATTCCTGATCCCGGTCGACCGCCTTCAGCAGGGATGCGCACCATCGCTGTCGGTTGCCGACAACGTGACCGCACCGTGGCTCCACCGCTACTTCCGCGGGAAGTTCCTGCGCCGACGCTCCATGCTGGCTGAGACAAAAGCACACATGAGGGACTTCGACGTCCGGCCGCCTGACCCCGGTGCCGAATTCGCTCGCCTGTCCGGCGGCAACCAGCAGAAGGCGCTGCTGGCGAAATGGTTGCAAACCACGCCCCGGGTGCTGCTGCTGCACGAGCCGACTCAGGGCGTAGATGTCGGCGCCCGTCAGCAGATCTGGAGCGTCATCGAAAGACTCGGCGAGGAATGCGCCGTGCTCTACGCCGGCAGTGACTACGACGAACTGGCCCGGGTCTGCAACCGCGTGGTCATCATCAGCAACGGGACCGTACAGCGGATCCTTTCCGGTGACGAGGTGGCGAAAGAACGGATCACCGAAGAGTGCCTGGCTGAGCAAGGCGCTGCCCGCTCGGCAGTCCGCGAGGATCCCGGACTCCGGCCGGGCCAAGACGACGGTGCGTAAAGGCGGAGGCAGTGCAGATGGCTCGTAATAACTCAGGGCGCAGTGGGGGCGCCAGCGGGCTGGCCACCAAAGAAACGGCCGCCGCGAAACAGACTGTGGCACGGCTCTTGCCGCTGGACCTCGGCGAGCGCCTGGCTCTTCCCCTCGCCTGGGTCGCGATCATCATCGTTTTCGGCGTAATCAAGCCGTCAGTGTTCCTGACCGCGGCCAACTTCGAAACGATCTTCTCCTCGCAGGCAGTGCTGGCCGTCATCACGCTGGGCCTGATCGTGCCGCTGACGGCCGGCGACTACGACCTGTCGATCGCCTCGGTCACCGGCATGTCAGCCATGATCATTGCCGTCCTCAACGTGCTGCACGGCTGGCCCGTCGGGCTGACCGTCCTGGTCGCACTCGCCGCAGGCCTGCTGGTCGGCGTCGTGAATGGCTTCGTCACCGTGGTCTTCGGCATCGAATCACTCATCGTCACGCTGGGCATGGGCACGTTCGTCGCAGGCGTGACGCTTTGGATCAGCGACTCCAACACCGTCAGCGGCATCTCGCAGAACCTGGTCAACCCGATCGTCGTGTGGCGGTTCCTGGGCGTGCCGGTCGAGTTCTACTACGCGCTGGGCGTGGCTCTGATCCTCGGCTACGTGATGGAATTCGTGCCCGCGGGCCGGCGGCTGCTAATGGTCGGCCGGGGCCGTGAGGTGGCCCGGCTGAGCGGCATGCACGTGAAGCGCATCCGGTTCCTGGCTTTCGTGTTCTCCGGCGGGATCGGTGCGGTCGGAGGGGTTCTCTTGGCCGGTACCTCAGGGGCTGCCGACCCGTCATCGGCGAACGCGCTGCTGCTCCCGGCCTTCGCTGCCGCGTTCCTCGGGGCAACCGCCATCTCTCCGGGCCGGTTCAACGTCCTGGGCACTTTGATCGCGGTGTACTTCCTCGTCACCGGGATTACCGGCTTGCAGCTGCTTGGTGCCCAGACATACGTGCAGAACCTCTTTTACGGTGCAGCCCTCGTCGTAGCCGTGGTGTTCTCCCAGGCAGTCCGTCAGCGCCGGCTGCGCCGCGCCGCGGGCGCTGTCAGCAAGAGGGAGCCGTAGGTGCGCGGCAGCGCCAGCCGTATCCCCACGGCGGCAACTGGAACGAAGGAGGAACCATGGACGCGAACCTCACACTTCGGAACGGGCTGGTGGTCGCACCGGGCGGCTTGCTGCGGGGCGGGCTGTCCATAAGGGACGGCCGCGTCACCCACGTCGGCGCCGACGCCACCCTTCCGCAGGCCGAGCAGGACATCGACGTCAAGGGCCGGGTCATCTTCCCAGGCCTCATCGACCCTCACGTGCACCTTGGCATCGGCCCCGGCGCGGGGCGCGACAAAGTGGAGCGCGACTTCCGGACCGAGTCCCGGGACGCAGCCCTTGGCGGCGTTACAACCATGATCACGACCACCCTCTTCGGCGCCGAGTCCCGCGGCGAGGTCACAGAAGAAGCCATCCGGCTTGGCGAAGCGAACTCGGCAGTGGACTTCCGGCTCACCGGCGTGATCACACAGCGCCAGCACCTGGCCGAGATCGCAGACCTGACCAAACTGGGTGTCAAGTCGTTCAAGTTCTTCCTGGGCTACAAGGGCGCCCAGGCAGAAAGCTTCGGCATGAACGCGGACGGCATCTCATGGGACTTCTTCTACCAAGCATGCGAGGCCATCGGCGAGGCCGGAGCTCAAGCCTTTCCCACGATTCACGCTGAAGATCCCTGGGTCCGCGGCTACCTGAACGACCTCTTGCGGTCCCGCCACCCCAAGCCATCCGCCGACCGCATGCTGCAGACCTGGCTCGAGGCAAACCCGAACATCCTGGAGCCGATGCAGATCTACCCTGCGGCACTGATCGCCAGCGAGGTAGGCGTCCCCGTCTACGTGGTGCACACCAGCGCATGGCAGAGCGTCGACCTGATCAGGGCACTCAAGGATCAGGGGGTCCAGGTCTACGGCGAGACCCTGGCGGCCTTCCTCTACTGGACTGCGGCGGAGGCCGATGCGAAGACTCGCGAAGTCGCTGGCAAGGTGCAGCCCCCGATCCGCGCCAGCCGCGACCGGGAAGCTCTGTGGCGCGGGATCCTCAACGGAACGATCACCTCCGTGGGAACCGACTGCCAAATGTATCCGCGGGAGACCCGGATGGGGGACTTCTGGGACGCCCGGGTCGGCCTCGGCCCGGGGATGTCAACGCTGCTGTCCGCCACGTACACAGCAGGCGTGGCACGCGGAAGGTGCACGCTGGAGGATCTGGCCCGCGTCCTGTCCGAGAACAACGCGCGACGGTTCGGCCTCTACCCGCGGAAGGGGGCCCTTGCCGTCGGGTCTGATGCGGACGTCGTCGTCTTCGACCCAAACGAGCGCCATGTCGTGGACGAAGCCCAGCTCCCCAGCGCCTCTGGGTACTCTCTGTATCACGGGGAGGCGCTCACCGCATGGCCATGGCTCGTGCTCGTGCGCGGGAACACAGTTGTCCGTGGCGGGGCCGTGGTCGGGGAAGCGGGCATCGGCCGGCACATCGGCGACGGTGCAGAGGTACAGGCCCCGCACCAGCTGGCGTAGGACCCACAGTGCCGTCCGTGAACAGCGAAGGCAACCTGCCGCCCCTCATCACCGATCGTGACGTACTCGCCGCATACCTCGACCGAATCCGGCGACACCAAGACGAATTCAGCGCGTACGTCTGCGATACAGAACAGCTCGCCCTCCACGATCTACGTCGCGTAGAGGCCGCGCGCCGTGCCGGACAACCGCTGCCGCTAGACGGCCTGCCGATGGTGGTTAAGGACAATCTCGATATCGCGGGCTACCCCACCACAGCTGGTTCCCGGGCCTACGGCAACGCACCCGCAGACCGCGACGCGGTCGTCGTCGGCTGGTTGCGCGATGCAGGGGCGCTGATCCTCGCCAAGAGCAACCTGCACGAGCTGGCATACGGAGGGACGAACATCAATCCCTTCTTCGGCACCTGCCGCAACCCGTGGAACCCCGGATACATCAGCGGGGGTTCCAGCGGCGGAAGCGCAGTCGCCGTCGCCCTGCGTGACTGCGGTGCCGCACTCGGAACGGACACCGGCGGCTCTGGCCGGATACCCGCTGCCTTCAACGGAGTTATCGGACTGCGGCCAACCTACGGAGCAGTGAGCCGACGTGGCCTCCTGCTGCTGTCCTGGAGCCTGGACACGGTGTCAGTGATGGCACTGGCCGCCTCCACCGCGCGCAGGGTCTATGCAGTAATGGCCCAGCATGATCCAGGTGATCCATGCGCCGCATTCCCGCCCGCCGACTTCTTGCGGGCCGAAGCCGGCTCCTCCGAACGACTGGACGGACTGCGAGTCCTGGCCGTTGACTATCCCCCCGACACGCAGCCCGATCCTGTCATAGCCCGGACCGTCGCCCAGTCCCTGCGCGTTCTTTCCGAACTCGGCGCAGAGGTTACCAGTGGACCGCTGCCGGGCCTATCAGCTATCTACGACGACTGCGATCTGCTGCTCAAGGCTGAGGCTTTCGCAGCGCACGAAGGCATACTGCGGGACAGGCCGCACACGCTCGGCGAAGACACTGTCCGTCGGCTCAGCCTCGGCCGCGACATCTCGGCCGCCCAGCTAGCGGCGGTCTATCTCCGCCAGCGGGAGTGGATGCACCGGATCCGGTTGCTCCTCACCAGCGAACACGACATGCTGGCGATGCCCACCACCATCGTCCGGGCCGCCGCGCTGGAGGGCGCCGAGACGATCACGACCACGGCCCGGTTGGCACGGTTGACCTTCCAGTGGAGTTTCGGGCACCTGCCGGGCATCAGCGTGCCGTGCGGCTTCCTGGACGACGGCATGCCGTGTGGGCTGCAGCTTGTAGCCGCGCCGTGGCGCGAAGCCACCCTTCTGAGGATCGCGGAGGCGTACGAGCGCGCGACCTCCTGGACAGCTATGCGGCCGGCATGCGTCGCCGATCCATCGCCAAAGGGTTAACCTCGTCTTTGTGAGCATGTTGAGGCGGCGCGTGAGCGCCTCACGATGGGGCTGCGAGGAAGCCGCGATAGAACGGGACCGGGCTGAGACTCGGGCCGGGAACTGGGCCGGGCATAATGGCAAGTCGGCGGGGGCACAGGTCTGACGAACTGCGCCGGGTCGCCGGCGAGCAGGCTGCGCTGCGCCGGGTAGCGACGCTAGTGGCCGGCGGCGCGATGCCGGAGCAGGTGTTCGCCGCAGTCACCGCGGAGGCCGGGCGGCTGCTGGACGCGGACTTCACCGGCATGAGCCGCTATGACCCGGACGGTGAGTCCACAGTCCTCGCCCAGTGGGTAAGAACCGGCGCGGCCACTTATCTTCCTGTGGGCACCCGGGTAAGCCTTGGGGGACGGAACGTGCGCACGCTGGTGTTCCAGACGGGCCAGCCGGTGCGGATCGACGATTACGCTGAGACCTCGGGCCCGGCAGGCGGGCGCGGCCGCGAGTGGGGCCTCCGCGCGGCGGTGGGTGTGCCGGTCAGCGTCGAAGGCCGCCTGTGGGGCGTCATGAGCGCAGGGTCCAGGCACGAGTCGCTGCCAGTCAGCGCCGAGGCGCGGCTGGTCGGCTTCACCGAGCTAGCTGCGACCGCGATCGCCAACGCGCAGGCACGCATAGAGCTGCGGGGCTACGCTGAGGAGCAGGCCGCGTTGCGGCGGGTGGCGACGCTGGTGGCCCGGGCGGCGCCGCCGGAGGAGGTGTTCGCCGCGGTCACCGCGGAGGCCGGGCGAGCGCTGGCTGCCGACGTGGCGGTGATGGCCCGGTATGACGCGGACGGCACAGAAACGTTCGTCGGCACGTGGACTGGCCCGGGCGCCGATTTGCCCGTTGGCATCCGGTTGAGCCTCGGCGGACGGAACGTGGCCTCGCTGGTGTTCCAGACTGGCCGGGCGGCGCGCCTCGACGACTACAGCGACGCTTCGGGCCCTGCCGCCGGCCTCGCTCGCGAGCTGGGCCTTCACTCGACCGTCGGCGTCCCGATCAGCGTCGAGGGGATGCTCTGGGGCGCCATGATCGTGGGGTCCAGGCAGGAGCCTCTGCTGGCCAGCACCGAGGCGCGGCTGGCCGGCTTCACTGAGATGGCCGCCACCGCGATCGCTAGCGCGCAGGCGCGCATGGAGCTGCGCAGGTTTGCCGAGGAGCAGGCCGCGTTGCGGCGGGTGGCGACGCTGGTGGCCCGGGGGGCGCCACCGGAGGAGGTGTTCGCCGCGGTCACCGCGGAGGCCGGGCGAGCGCTTTCCGCCGACCTTGCGCGCATGTGCCGGTACGATACGGACTCCGCACATATAGTCGTCGGCGCGTGGACCCGTTCTGCCGCCTTGCCTGCCGCCCCGGTCGGCACCCGGGTGAAACCTGGGGGGCGGAACGTGGCGTCGCTGGTGTTGAAGACGGGTCGGCCGGCGCGGATCGATGACTACACCGCCGCCTCAGGCTCGGGCGCCGATTTCGCCCGTGAGTGGGGACTTCATGCGTCGGTCGGGGCACCGGTCAGCGTGGAGGGTCGGCTGTGGGGCTACATACTCGTGGGCTCCACGCGGGCAGAGCCACTGCCGACCGGCACCGAGGCCCGACTGGCCGGGTTTACCGAGCTGGTGGCCACCGCGATCGCCAACGCCGAGGCGCAGACCGTGGTGACGGCCTCACGAGCGCGGATCGTGGCCGCCGCCGACGCCGCCCGGCGCCGCATCGAGCGCGATCTGCACGACGGCGCCCAACAGCGGCTGGTGTCCCTCGGCTTGCGGCTGCGCGCGGCGCAGGAGGCGGCGCCTGAGGCCGGGGAACTGGCCCAGCAGCTGGAGGGCGCGGTCACCGAGGTGACGGGAGTACTAGAGGAGGTGCATGAGATCGCCCGCGGCCTGCACCCGTCAGTCCTCACCGACGGCGGGCTGCGCCCGGCACTCAGAGCGCTGGCCCGCCGTTCCGCAGTTCCAGTTGACCTGTACGTCCAGGTGGTGGGGCGGCTTCCCGAGCCGGTGGAGATCGCCGCCTACTACGCGGTCTCCGAGGCGCTGACCAACGCGGCCAAGCATGCACGCGCCTCCGTCGCCGAGGTCGAGGTGGCCGCTGGTGATGGCCTTATGCGGGTCAGCGTCCGTGACGACGGGTGCGGCGGCGCGGACTTCGGCCATGGCTCCGGCCTGGTCGGGCTCAGGGACCGGGTTGAGGCGCTCAGCGGCCGGGTCGAGCTGCAGAGCCAGCCCGGGGCGGGTACCACCCTGCGAGTGGTGCTTCCCCTCACCAACGCCCTGGGCTCACCTCCCGCTGACAAAGCCCGTCAGGTGGAGTTAGGCATCCTCCACCTGCCCTGTCCCCTCATGTGCCGGGACGTACTCGGTGAACGCGAGGGCCACGTTGTGGCCGCCGAAGCCGAACGCGTTGACGAGCGCCGCCATCGGCACGCCGGGTTCCCCTGGCGTGAGCGGGCGGGGGGCGGTGGCGACGTCGATGACCACCTCGTCGTCGAGGTCCTCCAGGTTAACGGTGGGCGGCGCCATCCGGTCACGCAGCGCGAGGATCGCCGCCACCGACGCGACCGCGCCGGCCCCGCCGAGCAGGTGCCCGGTCATGGACTTGGTCGCGGACACGACCGGGCCGCCGGCAGCGGCGGAGCCTAGGGCATCCGCGATCGCGCGCGACTCAGGCAGGTCGCCTTCAGGCGTGGACGTGGCATGCGCGTTCACGTGCGCCACCTGCGACGCGGACACGCCGCTGTCGCGGAGCGCGGACTTGATCGCGAACCGGATCCCTTCACCGTCCGGCGACCCGTGCGTGATGTGGTAGCCGTCCGAGGAGTACCCGGCCCCGGCGGCCACCGCGTAGATGCGCGCGTCCCTGGCGAGCGCGTGCTCAAGGGACTCCAGGATAAGGACGCCCGCGCCCTCGCCGAGGACGAACCCGTCCCGGCTCTTGTCGAACGGCCGGGACGCGCGCTCCGGCTCGTCGTTGCGGGTGGACATGGCGCGCATCACCGCGAACGCGCCGACGTTCAGGGCCATGATCGCGGCCTCGGCGCCGCCGGCGAGCACCACGTCGGCGCGGCCTGAGCGGATCATGTCGATGCCGTAGCCGATCGACTCGGAACCGGACGCGCAGGCGCTGACCAGCGCGTGCGCCCCGGCCCTGGCCCCGAACTCGATGCTGATCCAGCCGGCGGCGCCGTTCGGCATCAGCATCGGCACGGTGAAGGGCGAGATGCGGTTCCAGCCCTTTTCGTTCAGCGTGTCGTAGGCGGTGAGGGTGGAGCCGATGCCGCCGATACCGCTGGTGACCGCGACGCCGAGGCGGTAAGGGTCAACCTCGGGCGCTCCCGCGTCGGCCCAGGCCTCGCGGGCCGCCACCAGCGCGAACTGCTCGCAGCGGTCCATCTTCCTGGCTAGCGGCTTGCCGATGACCGCCACCGGGTCGGCCACGGCGGGTGCCGCGATCTTGACCGGGAGCTTATCGACCCACGGCTCGGTGATGCGGCGCACGCCGCTGGTTCCGGCGAGCATCGCCGACCAGGTCGACGCGACATCACCACCAAGCGGCGTGGTCGCGCCGAGTCCGGTGACGACAACGCTAACTCGATCGTTGTTGCCCACTGCAACCTCCCAGTGTCTCCCGGGGGGACGCCCCCCCGTACCCCCCGGTGTCGCGGCGCGCGGGCCTGATCGCAAAAAACGCGATCTTATCAGGACCGCGCGCCGCGACGGTGCCCGTTGGTTCCCGCTAGGGCCTTGCCAGCGTCCCAGAGGAGGGTATGTGCCTGCTGCTTACGAGTTCTTCGAAACGAAGTTGACGACGTCGTGGACCGTCTTCAGGTCCTTGAGCTGCTCGTCGGGGATCTCGACGCCGAACTTGTCCTGCGCCGCGACGGCGATCTCGACCATGGACAGCGAGTCGATGTCGAGGTCTTCGACGAAGTTCGCCTCCGCGGTCACCTCGTCGGCGGGGGTCCCGGCGATCTCCTCGATGATCTCCGAGAGCCCGGAGAGAATCTCCTGGTCAGTCACTGTTTCTCCTTCAGGATGCGATTTTTGGTTGAGTTTCTGCGACATCGCCCGCGCCGGTGCCTCCCGGGCAGGCTCTTGAAACGGCGCGGCTAGGGTACCGTGATCACCTGCGAGGCGTAGGAAAGCCCGGCGCCGAAGGCGATCAGCAGCGCCGGCGTGCCCGGCTGTAGCCGGCCCTGCTCGGCCATCCGGGACAGGGCCAGGGGGATCGACGCGGACGAGGTGTTCCCGGAGTGGATGATGTCGTCGGCGACGCGCTCGCGGGGGATGCCGAGCCGCTTGGCGATCGCCTCGACGATCCGGAGGTTCGCCTGGTGGGGGACGAACGCCGAAATTTCAGCAGGTGTCACTCCGGCCCGGTTGCACGCCTCAAGCGCCACGGGTGCCATTGCCGTGGTCGCCCAGCGGAATACCGCCTGCCCGTCCTGGGCCAGCACCCCGGTCCGCCCGGTGATGGTGATCTTGCTCGCCTGGTCGCCGGCCGAGCCCCAGACCACCGGACCGATCCCGGACGGCTCGTCTGGCCCGCACGCGCCGACCACCGCGGCGCCCGCGCCGTCGGCGAAGATGATGCAGGTCGAGCGGTCAGTCCAGTCGATCCACGAGGTCATCTTCTCGGCGCCGATCACCAGCACGTTCCGTGCGGACCCGGCGCGCACCGAGTCGGACGCCGCGCCGAGCGCGTAGCAGAACCCGGCGCAGGCAGCGTTGAGGTCATAGGCACCGGGCGCGGGGATGCCGAGCCGGTACGCGACGGTTGCCGCCACGTTGGGCAGCGGCACCTCAGGAGAGCAGGTCGCGACGATGACCAGGTCGACCTCCGACGGCTCAAGCCCTGAGGCCGCGAGGGCCTTCGCCCCGGCCGCCTCGGCCATGTCCGCGACGGTCTCGTCGGGCCGCGCGACCCGCCGTGACTCGATCCCGACGCGCGTCCTGATCCACTCGTCGTTGGTGTCGACGATCTTGGCGAGGTCGTCGTTGGTCACCACCTTGTCCGGCTGATAGCCGCCGAACCCCAGAATCTTCGTCCCGATCACGATCAGGCCTCCTTCGGTTCAAGCCCACTGTGTTCGGTAACCCTGTGTTCGGCAACCCTGTGCGCCGCGACCAGGGCCCGGGCGGCGTCAAGCTGATCGGGCGTCTTGATCGCGAGGAGCTCGACCCCTGGCAGCGCTCGCTTGGCCATGCCGGCAAGCGTGCCGCCGGGGAGCAGTTCGATGAGCGCGCTGACCCCGAGGTCGGCCATCGTCGCCATGCACCGGTCCCAGCGGACCGGGTGCGCGACCTGGCGGGCGACCCGGTCCACCCAGTCGGCTCCTGAGGTGACGACCGCACCATCGCGGTTAGACAGCAGCGTGATGGCGGGGTCCTTGACGGTGGTGCCGGCCGCCGCGGCTTCTAGGGCGTCGACAGCCGGCGCCATGTGCCTGGTGTGGAACGCGCCGGCCACGCGCAGCGACCGCAGCCGCGCTCCGGCTGGCGGGCTCGCCGCGAACTCGGCGAGCTGCTCAAGGGTGCCGCCCGCGACGATCTGCCCGGCGGTGTTGACGTTCGCCGGGGTGAGCCCGGCGTCCGCGATGGCGGCGAGCACGGTAGCCTCGTCGCCGCCGAGGACCGCGGTCATGCCGGTCGGCACCGCGTCGCACGCGGCGGCCATGGCCTCGCCGCGCACGCGGGTCAGCTTGATGGCGTCCTCGGCGGACATCACGCCCGCGATCGCGCCGGCCGCGAGTTCACCCACGCTGTGCCCGGCGGCGGCGTCAGGCTCGCCGAGGAGCCCGGCGACCGCGAGGGCCGCAGCGACGAGCAGCGGCTGGGCGACGGAGGTGTCGGTGATCTCTTCCGCGCTGCCCGTCGTGCCAAGCCGGATCAGGTCGCGGCCGGCCAGCTCCGACCAGGCGCCGAGCCGTTCGGCCAGTCCGGGGAGCTCAAGCCAGGGGGACAGGAAGCCGGGGGTCTGCGCGCCCTGGCCGGGCGCGGTAAGGATGAGCACACTAATTACCTTGCCCTGTAGACACTCGCCATCCTGATATCGAACGTCACGAACTTCCCCGTCGGATTGTTGTAGGGAAGCTACAGGTAACGTTCTCTATCCAGTCACCATATCGTCACCTGCGGCATCGTGGTTAGTAGTTGCGGCCCGCCAGCACGGACGAAGATCTGCAGGTGACTCCGGGCGGACTCTATCCCCGGCGGGCGGCGAGGCGGCCGAGGATGATGGCGGCCCAGAGCGTGAAGCCGTCGCGGCCGTCGGAGGGGGTGTAACCCGTGAGCTCGGTGACCCGGCGGAGGCGGTAGCGGACCGTGTTCGGGTGGACGAAGAGCATCCGGGCGGTGGCCTCCAGGGACGATCCCTGCTCCAGGTAGGCGGTCAGCGTGTCGAGCAGCGCCGCGCCGCCGGTGAGCAGCGGCTGGTACGCGTGACTCACGAGGACCCGCACCGCGTCGGCGTCGCCGTCGAGGGCGCGCTCGGGCAGCAGCTCGTCGGAGCTGACCGGGCGCGGCGCGTCCGGCCAGGCGGGCGCCACGCGCAGCGCCGCCAGGGCCGCCCTGGCCGAGGGATGGGCCGCGCGCAGGTCCCGCACGGTCGGCCCGACAACGAGGGGACCGGGGCCGAATAGGCCGGCCAGTTTCTCGGCGGCGGCCATCGGGTCGTCGGTGCCGCCGAGCACCACGATCAGCCTGCCGCCCTGCACGCCCGCCAGGAGGTCGAGCCGCGCCCGCCTGGCGGCCGCGCGCAGCTCGTCGATGACCGGCTCCGCGTCGTCGCCTTCGACCGTCCCGACAATCACCGAGACGGGGGAGGAGGACCAGTTCAGCGCCGACGCCCAGGAGTTCAGCGACTCCTGCCCTTCGCCGCGCACCAGCGAGTCGACGACCAGGGCCTCAAGCCGGGCGTCCCACGCGCCGCGCGCCTCGGCGGTCCGCGCGTACACCTGGGCGGCGCTGAACGCGATCTCGCGCGCATAGACCAGCACGGCTTCCCTGAGCTCGGCCTCACCGCCGGGCGCGGCCAGGTCATCGACCTGGCCCTCGACGACGTCGATGATGACGCGCACCATCTCGACCGCCTGCTGGAGCCGCACCGCCCTGGCCAGCTCGCGCGGGGCGGTGCCGAATACCTCGGTGGCAGCGGGCCGCATTCGCTCCGGGTGCTTGATCCAGTCCACGAACGACGCGATGCCCGCCTGCGCGACCAGCCCGAGCCATGAGCGGTTTTCCGCGGTCATCTTGCGGAACCAGGGGAGCCGCTCGTCCATCGCGGCGATCGCCGCGGTACCAAGCGTCCCCATCGACCGCTCGATCCGCCGGACCGTCTCCGGGTGGACGCGCGCGCCGCTCTCCGTGGCTCGTTGCCGCTTCTGCATCCCCCCAGCGTGCCACGCCCGGGCCAGTCGCCGGGTGACTCGCCCGCCACTGGCCTGCGTGCCTTACCGGCTCGTTTGCGCTCTGGCCCCTTCTATCGAGGCCAATTGCGCAAACGAGCCGGATGAGTGAATGGCGCGACGGCGTGAAACACGCACCCGTTCTGGATGATCATGAAGGTCAGCCCGAACGGACCGTTCCTAGCCGAGTGCCTCCGCCACCGGCAGGTCCAGCTTGTACTTCGTGATCGCCTGGGCCGGCAGCGACGGGTGCACCTCGCCGGTCTTCGCGAGCTGGGACAGCACGGCCAGGACGATCGACTCCGCGTCCACGTGGAAGAACCGGCGGGCGGCCGGCCGCGTGTCGGAGAAGCCGAACCCGTCGGTGCCGAGCGACGTGTACGCCGGCGACGGCACCCAGCGGGCGATCTGGTCGGGTACCGCACGCATCCAGTCGGAGACCGCGACGACAGGCCCGGGCGCGCCGGAAAGCGCGGTCGTCACGTACGGCACCCGCGCCTCCTCGTCGGGGTTCAGCAGGTTGTGCGACTCTGCCGCCAGCGCGTCGCGCCGGAGCTCGGTCCACGAGGTGACCGACCACACGTCCGCCGCGACGCCCCAGTCCTCGGCGAGCAGCCGCTGCGCCTTCAGGGCCCATGGCATCCCGACGCCGGAGGCGAGGAGCTGTGCCCGCGGCGTGGCCTCCGTCGGCGGCGTCACGGGCGCGTACCTGTACATGCCGCGCAGGATGCCCTCGTCGAGACCCTCGATGGCCGGGGCGGGCGGCTGCGGGTACGGCTCGTTGTAGACGGTGAGGTAGTAGAAGATGTTCTCGCCGTCCGGGTGCTCGGGGGACGCGTCGTACATCCGGCGCAGCGCGTCCTTCGTGATCACCGCGATCTCGTAGGCCCAGGCCGGGTCGTAGGAGATGCACGCCTCGGAGACGGAGGCCAGCAGCTGCGAGTGCCCGTCGTTGTGCTGCAGACCCTCGCCGGTCAGCGTGGTCCGGCCGGCCGTGGCGCCGAGCAGGAAACCGCGCCCCATCTGGTCGCCCAGGGCCCACATCTCGTCGCCGGTCCGCTGCCAGCCGAACATCGAGTAGAACACGTACACGGGGATCATGTGCGTCCCGTGCGTGGCGTACGCGGAGCCCGCCGCGATGACCGAGCCCATGGCCCCGGCCTCGGAGATGCCCTCGTGCAGCATCTGCCCGCGCTCCGACTCCTTGTAGGCCAGCATGAGGTTGCGGTCGACACCCTCGTAGGTCTGGCCGAACGGCGAGTAGATCTTCGCGGTCGGGAACAGCGAGTCCATGCCGAACGTCCGGGCCTCGTCCGGGATGATCGGCACGAACCGCTCACCGATCACCGGGTCCTTCATGAGGTCCTTGAGGATCCGCACGAACGCCATCGTGCTGGCGACCGACTGCTTGCCGGAACCACGCCGGTACTCATCGAACACCGAGGCAGGCGGCTGCGGCAGCGGCTTGGCCCGCACGACACGGCGCGGGAGCACCCCGCCGAGCGCGGCCCGCCGCTCCTCCATGTACTTGATCTCGTCGGACTCCGGGCCCGGGTGGTAGTACGGCGGGATGTCCGCCTCCAGTGCCGAGTCGGGGATCGGCAGGTACAGCCGGTCCCTGAACTCCTTGAGCTCGGCGACGGTGAGCTTCTTCATCTGGTGCGTGGCGTTGCGCGCCTCGAAGTCCTTGCCGAGCGTCCAGCCCTTGATCGTGTGGGTCAGGATCACGGTCGGCTGGCCGACGTGCTCGCTTGCCGCCTTGAACGCCGCGTACACCTTGCGGTAGTCGTGGCCCCCGCGCGACAAAGAGCGCAGCTGGTCGTCCGACAGGTGCTCCACCATCTTGCGCAGCCGGGGGTCGGAGCCGAAGAAGTGCTCGCGGATATACGCGCCAGACTCGACCGAGTAGGTCTGGAACTGCCCGTCCGGTGTGGTGTTCATCTTGTTGACGAGCACGCCGTCGGTGTCCTGGGCGAGGATCGGGTCCCAGTCCCGGCCCCAGACGACCTTGATCACGTTCCAGCCCGCGCCGCGGAAGAACGACTCAAGCTCCTGGATGATCTTGCCGTTGCCGCGTACCGGGCCGTCGAGCCGCTGCAGGTTGCAGTTGATGACGAAGGTGAGGTTGTCGAGCTCCTCGCGCGCCGCGAGCCCGATCGCGCCGAGCGCCTCCGGCTCGTCCATCTCGCCGTCGCCGAGGAAGGCCCACACGTGCGACCGCGACGTGTCATGCAGCTCCCGGGCGAGCAGGTACCGGTTGAACCGGGCCTGGTAGATGGCGTTCAGCGGCCCGAGGCCCATGGAGACCGTCGGGAACTCCCAGAAGTCGGGCATGAGCCGGGGGTGCGGGTAGGACGGCAGCCCGCCGCCCCGGTGTGACTGCTCCTGCCGGAACCCGTCGAGCTGCGTCTCGGTCAGCCGGCCCTCGAGGAACGCGCGCGCGTAGATGCCGGGCGCGGCGTGTCCCTGGAAGAAGACCTGGTCACCGGACTCTCCGTGGTCCTTGCCGCGGAAGAAGTGGTTGAACCCCACCTCGTACAAAGAGGCCGCGGACGCATAAGTCGCGATATGTCCGCCGACGCCCGCGCCGCCTGGCCGGTTCGCCCGCGACACCATGATCGCGGCGTTCCACCGGATATAGGCGCGAATACGCCGCTCGACGTACTCGTCGCCGGGAAACCACGGCTCCCGCTCCGGCGGGATCGTGTTGATGTAGTCCGTAGAGCGCAGGCCGGGCACCCCGACCTGCTGCTCGCGCGCCCGCTCAAGGAGGCGCAGCATGAGGTATCGGGCCCGTTCGCGGCCGCGGGTGCGCGTGACGGCGTCGAACGAGTCGACCCACTCCCGCGTCTCATCCGGGTCGATGTCCGGCAGCTGCGTGGGCAGCCCGTCGCTGATGATCGAGTAACGCTGACGTCCGGAAGCCACGCCGGTAGCCTCGCCTTCCGCATTTGGCGGCTGTTTGCCGCGGGTAGTACGACTGAAAGCTCGAACAGACCAATCGTCGTACGTCTTGGCCTGATTTTCATCTCTACCAAACGGTAACCGGTCGCACCTCGTGACGTGAGTCACGGCCTCGCCGCCTGGAGGTCACCAGGTGGCCGATGACCGGCTGATGACGGGCTGATGTCGCGGACTGCGACCTTACCGGTTACCGTACGTTCGAGGGGCTTGCCTCCAGGGGCGGTTCGCACCGGGTAGAAGGTCAATAAAAGGGAGCGGTTTCCTGCGCAGAGCAGATTGCCACTTGCGCAAGGGGCCGACCCAGTGTGAACTGTCCCAACAAGAAGTACAGACGCGGACCGCTGACGCTTGTGATGGCGACCAGCGGACGCGGGGAAGGATTCGGGAGGAACGTCAGTGAGCGCGACCGCGCGCCAGGCGCAGGATGAACGCGGCCAGGCCGAGCGGCTCGGCATCAAACCGGGCCAGGTAGTACAAGAACTCGGCTATGACACCGATTGCGATGAGCAGCTGCGTCAGGCGATCACGGCTGTCGAGGGAGTCGAGCTTGTCGATGAGGACTACGAGGACGTCGTCGACGTGGTCCTAATGTGGTTCAGGGAGGACGATGGCGACCTCGTGGACGCCCTCGTCGACGCCCTGGCACCGCTGGGCGATGGGGGATATATCTGGTTGCTGACGCCAAAGGCGGGCAGACCGGGGCACGTCGAGCCGAGCGACATCGGCGAGGCCGCGCCCACGGCGGGCCTCGCCCAGACGTCGAGCGTGAGTGCCGCCAGGGATTGGTCAGGCTCCCGCCTGGTGGCTCCCAAGGCACGCCGCTAGTGCGGTTATCTCCTGGGGGCCGTGCCTCCGCACCCCGGCTGCGCGCCTGATCGCGACAACCGCGATCGGATCAGGCGTGCGGTTACCTGGTGCGCTGCCAAAGATCAAAATCCCGGAAACCGTGATCCCGAACGGGTGCTGCCATCTGTGGTCGGTTCCGATGGCCCACTAGGCTGGCAGGCGTAGGCGCGGGGTACCCGCGTGGATCGAAACCCGCACGGATCGAAACCCACATGGATCGAGACAAGGGATTCTGGCATGGCAATTGAGATCGGCGACGAGGCCCCGGACTTCGAGCTCCCCGACCAGCACGGGACCCCCGTGAAGCTGTCCAGCTTCCGTGGCGCCAAGAACGTGGTGCTGGTGTTCTACCCGCTGGCGTTCAGCCCGGTCTGCAGCGGCGAGCTGTGCGCCCTGCGGGAGGACTTCCCCGAGGTCGACTCCGACGACGTGGAGCTGATCACGGTGTCGGTCGACTCGTTCTTCACTCACCGCGCCTGGGCGGACGCGGAGAACTTCCAGTTCTCCCTGCTCGCGGACTTCTGGCCGCACGGCGCGGTGGCGAAGCAGTACGGCGTCTTCGACGCGGACAGGGGCCTCGCGACCCGCGGCACGTTCGTCATCGACAAGAACGGCATCGTCCGTTGGTACGTGGTCAACCCGATCCCGCAGGCCCGCGACATCGCCGACTACCAGAAGGCGTTGGCGGAGCTGGCCTAGGTGGCGTCGGTGCGGCGGAGGGGAGATTGCTCGCGGCTCGTCCTTCGGAAGGCCGCAAGCAATCTCCTCGTCCGCCGCCCCGCTGGGGGCTGAGGCTGAGCGTTCTGTCACGGTGGTGGTAACGGATGGTAACAGTTTGCCTCCCGAGGGGGCGGGTTAAGCGCCTATCGGCGATGCTTAATACGTGAACGAGAGGGCGAGTCGTGCCGTGTTATCGGTGCGGCACGCGCCAGGTAGACCCCGAGCCGGGCAAGCCGAGCCCATGGCACCGGGGGATTGTCTCCGAGCACCAGGTGCTCATCTGCCCGGACTGCTACCCGACGGCGGTCGCCGACCTTGCCCGCTGCGCCCGCTGTGACAGCGTCCGCCTGGTCAGGCAGCTCGACCAGGTGGAGTGCCTCGACTGCCGCCTGACCAGGGACGCCGGGGCGGAACCGGCCGCCCAGCCGTCCTGCGGCGCGGACGTGGGCCTGGCTGCCGAGGTCGCGCTGGCCTTGCAGCGGATCCTTGGCAATTAGTACTTGCGCCTGTCAACGTATGATTGATCACCTAAGCAATCCCTCAGTTTCCTCTTAAATGCCTCAAAGGCCGACACTATGCTTCGGTGGTCCTACTGTGACTACCGGAGGTATTACCTGCGTGGCGAGATCTCGGCATCTCATCGGAATAGCGTGTCTCGGCCTGGCCGCCGTCGTGGCGACCGGCTGCTCGTCTTCGTCCTCGTCTTCGTCGTCAGCGGCCGCATCGTCGTCCTCGCCGGCGGCGTCGGCCAGCGCGTCCTCGTCGGATGGCGGCATCGGCCAGGTGAGCGGCCAGGCGAACGTGGCGTTCGCCGGCTCCCTGCTGACGCTGAACAACAAGACGGTCGGCCCTGAGTTCACGAAGGCCACTGGTGGCAGCTACACGGGCCAGGGCGCGGGCGCCATCGGCTTGGGGCAGGAGATCGCGTCCGGGGAGATTACCCCGAACGTGTTCGAGAGCATCGGCCCGACGCCGATCACGAACCTCGAGCCGAAGTTCACGAGTTGGTACGTCTCGCTCGCGGCCGCCCCGATCGTCGTCGCCTACAGCCCGAAGAGCAAGTACGGCGCCGAGTTCGCCAAGATCGCCGCCGGCAAGCTGCCGATGTCGGACCTGTTCGAGGCCATGGCCCAGCCCGGCTTCGTCCTGGGCCGCACCGACCCGAACACCGACCCGCAGGGCCAGGCGTTCTACGAGATGGTCGAGGCCGCCCAGTCGTACTACCACCTGCCCGCCGGAACGGCGGCGAAGATCCTCGGGGGGGTCGACAACGCCAAGCAGGCCTACGAGGAGACCTCGCTTGAGTCCTTCCTCCAGTCGGGTCAGCTGGATGCCGCCAGTTCCTACATATCCGTGGCGAAGCAGGACAAGCTCTCTTACATCACCCTGCCGGACGTGCTGAACTTCGGTGAGCCCTCGCTGGCCTCGACGTACGCCAAGTACACCGTCAAGCTCTCGAACGGCACGACCGCGCACGGCGTCCCCACCGCGGTCTACGCGACGGTCATCGGCAAGACCGACTCCGCCGCCGCGGCCGCCTTCGTCGCCTACCAGCTGCTGCCGTCGGTGCGCGCCCAGTGGCAGGCGGCGGGCTACACGCTCGTCACGCCGACGATCTACGGCTCGGGTGCCCCGTCGGTAGTGACTGGCCTGGTGGATGGCAGCTGACCGAGCCGTAGATCAGCGTCGGCCGCGCCACCTTGAGTAGAGAACAGGCAGGGAGGACTCACCCTGATTGCAATGGGTAGCCAGTGAGCTGGGCGGCTGACCCCGCGGCCGCTGCCGGCGGGACTGTTTCCGACGGAACCCCCCGGAACGCCGCGCGTCCCGGGGGCCCCGCCCCTAAAAGACGCGGTTACGGTTCACGGATACGACGAATCCGTTCGGTATCTTCGGTCGCGTCCGTCGTGGGGGCGGCGGTCATCTGGGTCATCCTCCTCGCCCCCGTCATCACCCTGTTCGTCCGGATGTCGCCGGGCGACGTCGCCAGCGCGATCACCGGGGCCGGGGACCTGGACCCGCTGGTCACCTCGGTGGAGTCGGCTGGTGTCACGCTCGGCGTGCTGGTCGCCGCGTGCACGCCGCTCGCCTGGCTGCTGGCCCGCGACCGCCTCCCGTTCCCCCGGGTCTGGGAGGCCGGGCTGCTGTGCGCGCTGCTGCTGCCGCCGCTGGTGATCGGGCTGCTGCTGATCTTCATGGTCGGCCCGTTCACGTGGTTCGGCGAGTTCCTGAGCTGGATGAACCAGTCCGCGACCAACACCTTCCTCGCGCTGGTGATCGCCGAGGTCTACGAGTCCGCCCCGTACTACGTGCTCGGCGCCCAGGCCGCGTTCGCCAGCGTGGACCCGCGCCTTGAGGAGCAGGCCGGGCTGCTCGGCGACCCGCCGCGGCGCGTGTTCCGGCGCGTGACCCTGCCGGTGGCCGCGCCGGGCCTGGTCATGGCCCTGGCGACCGCCTGGGCGCGGGCGATCGGGGCGTTTGGTGCCGTCGTCATCATCGCCTACCATCCCTACGGCATACCGATGATGATTTACGTCACCCTGCAGGAAACCGGGCTGTACTCGGCGCTGCCGTACGCCCTCATCCTGCTGGTGGTGGCCCTGCCGCTGCCGCTGGCCGCCTACATCTGGAGCGCGCGTGCTGCACGCCGACGTCGAGGTTGACCGCAGGGACTTCCCGGTCCGCGCCGTGCTGGAGGTCGCCGACGGGGAACGGGTCGCGCTGTTCGGGCCGTCGGGCGCGGGCAAGACCACCGTGCTCGAGGCGGTCGCGGGCCTCGTCGCGCCGCGCCACGGCCGCGTGGAACTCGCCGGTCGGGTGCTGACGTCCACGGCCCCGCCAGTGACCGTGGTGCCGCCGTGGCGGCGGCGGGTCGGGCTGCTGCGCCAGGATCCCGGCTTGTTCCCGCACCTTCCGGTGCGCGCCAACCTGCTCTACGCACGGCCCGTGCGGCGATTGGCGCGGCCGTCGGCGCGTCCGCGAGGCTCGTCGCCGGGCGACGAACTCGACTCGCTGGCCCGCCTGCTCGGCATCGAGGGCCTGCTCGACGCGATGCCGGCCCGGCTGTCCGGCGGCCAGCGGCACCGTGTCGCCCTCGGCCGGCTGTTGCTCGCGCACTGCGACGCGCTGCTGCTCGACGAGCCGTTCGCCAGCCTGGACGCCGCCCTGCGGCGAACGCTCACCGCGCTGGTGGCCCGCATTGTGGCCGAGCGGTCCATCCCGTCGGTGCTCGTCACCCACCAGCTCGCGGACGCGCAGGCGTTCGCCGACCGGATCGCGGTGATCGACCAAGGCCAGGTGCTGCAGCAGGGCGCGCCCGACGAGGTGGTGCTGCGGCCCTCCTCCCGGCGGGCCGCCGAGCTCGTCGGCTACCTCGGTTTCGTCCCTGCGCCCGCCGGCGGGCGCGGCCCGTCGGCGGTCGCCGGCGTCCACCCGGACCGGGTGATCCCCGCGGCGGAACCGGAGCGGGGCCTGGTCGTGACCGCCGAGGTGACCGCCCTCCGGCCGAGCGGGGCGGGCTGGGAAGCCGACGCCCAGGCCGACGGCGCGGCCTTCACCTGCCGCCTGCCGGACCGCCCGGCCGTCACCCGGCTCTCCGTCACGATCCTCGACCCGCCGTACTTCGGCCCCGACGGCGCGGCGCTCGCCGGCCCCGTGTCGCTTACGGGCACCTAACGGGCGGAGCCCGGGCCCGGGGAGGCAGGCCGTGGATAGTTCCGCACACGGGGATGTGCGGAACTATCCACTAGCCGCCGCACGCGCCTCTTCGCGTCACACCGGCCAGGCGGCGGGGAGGGCGGGGACGGCGTTCTCGCTGGCAACCCGCGCGAAGAAGGCGGAGCTCGCCTTCGGGATCCGGTGCTGCGTGGCGAAGTCGACGTACACGATCCCGAACCGCTTCTGGTAGCCGTAGGCCCACTCGAAGTTGTCAAGCAGTGACCACACGTAGTAGCCCGCCAGGCTGGCCCCGTCCCTGGCCGCGCGAGCCGCGGCCGCCAGGTGCAAGTGCAGGAACTTGACCCGCTCCAGGTCGTTGACCTCGCCGTCCGGATTGACGTAGTCCTCGGCGGCGCAGCCGTTCTCCGTGATGTAGAGCGGCAGGCCAGGCGCGTCCTTGGACAGCCGGAGCAGCAGCTCGTACAGGCCGTCCGGGTCGATGAGCCAGCCCATCGGGGTCCGCTCCATGCCCTCGGGGCTGTAGTGCACCACGCCGCCCTCGATGCCGGGCAGCGGCCGCTCCTCGTCCTGGCGGAGATTGTCGGGGTCGCCCGCCCGCAGGTGCTCGGGCTGGTAGTAGTTCACGCCAAGGAAGTCGATGGGCGCGGCGATCGTCTCCATGTCGCCGTCGAGGATCAGGTCGGCGGGCGGCAGGAACGCGGCCGGGGCGTGCTCCGGGTACCGGCCGAACAGCACAGGATCAAGGAAGGTCCCGTTGAGTATGGCGTCGGCGACGAGCCGGGCACGCTCAAGGACCGCTGCGGACCCGTTGGCGTCGGCAGCGATCCGCACCGGGGTCATGTTGAGGGTGATCCCGAGCTCGGCACCGGGAACCGCGGCGCGCACCGCGGCGGTGCCGAGGCCGTGGCCGAGCAGGAGGTGGTGCGTCACCGCCGCGGCCACCGCGTTATCGGTTAGCCCCGGGGCGTGCACCCCGATGCGGTGCCCGTTGTGCGCGACGACGAGCGGCTCGTTCAGCGTGATCCAGCGCGTGACCCGGTCGCCGAGCGCCTCGGCGACGGCCGTGGCGTAATCGGCGAACCTGAAGGCGGTGTCCCGTGCGGCCCAGCCGCCCAGGTCCTGCAGCGCCTGCGGCAGGTCCCAGTGGAACAGCGTCGCGGCGGCGGTGATCCCGCGCTCGCCGAGCGCGTCGAGCAGGCGCTTGTAGTAGTCGAGCCCGGCCTGGTTCAGCTGCCCGGAGCCGGTGGGGAAGACGCGCGGCCAGGAGACCGAGAACCGGTAGGCGGACAGGCCGAGGGAGCGCATCAGCTCGGCGTCCTCGGGGTAGCGGTGGTAAGAGTCGCACGCGACGTCGCCCGTATCGCCGCCGCGCACCTTGCCTGGCGTACGGCTGAACGTGTCCCAGACCGAAGGCCCTCGCCCGTCGGCGTCCGTGGCACCCTCGATCTGGTACGCGGCCGTCGCCGCACCCCACGTGAAGCCCTCGGGGAAGACGAGCGATGATTCGCCCGGCGACGTGATGTTTGCCATGTTTCCTCCTTGACGTGAACCTTTGCGGGGTTTAGCGTAAGCGCTTACATCTGAGGTTGTAAACGCTTACATTAAGGACAAGTTGCCGCGTGGTTACGCTCTATGACGTCGCTCGCCGGTCGGGGGTGTCGATCGCCACCGTCTCCCGTGTCCTGCACGGGCAGGAGCCGGTGCGGGAGACCACCCGGGCACGCGTGCAAGCGGCGATCGAGGAGCTCGGCTACGTACCCGACGGTGCCGCGCAGTCCCTCGCCAGGAGCCGTAAGGACGTCATCGGCCTGGTCTGCGTGGAGCATACCGGGCTCAAGCCGAACCAGTACGACATCGAGTCGATGAGCCTGACGTTCTACGACGAGGTGATGCGCGGCGTCGAGGCGCGGGTCAGGGAGATGTCCTGGTCACTGATGGTCACCTTCCTGCGCGAGGACGAGAACAGCGGCGCCCCGCTGCCGGCGGACGAGCCGGTGCCGTCCCGGCTGCTCACGCTGTCGGGGAAAGTGGACGGCCTGCTGATCGGTGAGGGCGGGGTGCCCGCGCCGCTCGTGGCCAGGCTAGCCAAGCGGCTCCCGGTGGTACTCGTCGCCGGCGATACCGCCCAGCGCGGCGTGGACGTCGTAACGGCTGACAACTTCTCTGGCGCGCACGCGCTCGTGGCGCACCTGATCGAGGAGCACGGCAAGCGGCGGCTGTTCCACGTGGACGGGCCGGCGACCGCGCCGGACGCCAAGACGCGGCGGCTGGCCTTGCAGGCGGTACTCGGCGCCCACCCTGGCGCGACGCTGACCGGCTCGTTCAACGGCCGCTTCGCGCTGCATAGCGGCGAGAAGGCGGCCGAGCGGCTGCTCGCTGACACGCACGGGGAGCGCCTTCTGCTCCCCGACGCGATCGTGTGCGCGAACGACCAGATGGCCATCGGCGTGCTGCGGACCCTCACCGCACACGGCGTCCGGGTTCCCGAGGACGTGGCGGTGGTCGGGTTCGACGACATCTTCCCCGCCGGCCTCACCGACGTCGCGCTCACCACGGTGCACCAGCCGATGCGCAAGGTCGGTGAGCGCGCCTGCGACCGGCTGATCGAGCGGATCGCCAACCCGGCGATGCGGCCGAGGGCCGAGCTGCTGCCGACCGAGCTCGTCATCCGGTCCAGCTGCGGCTGCCCGCCGGGCACGCTCACTCGCCGGCCGGTCGAACCCATCGCACCGGCCGCGGTATGCACGACAAGAACCAAGAACCCTCAAGATTCAAAGACAGAAAGGTAGGTGGAAGGCATGTCGTACATACTCCGCCGCCTCGCCTTCTACCTGGTAGCGGCGTGGGTGGCGATTACCCTCAACTTCTTCATCCCGCGCGCGGTACCGGGCAACCCGGCCCAGATCATCTTGTCCAAGTATCCCGACCTGACACCCACCGCCTATAAGGCGCTTGAGCAGATGATCGGCGGCGCGCTGCCGAAGGGCTCGCTCTGGTCGCAGTACCTGCACTACTGGGACGATGTCTTTCACTTCAACTTCGGAGTGGACCTCAACCAATACCCCACGCCCGTCTCCCAGATCCTGGACCAGGCGATCCCGTGGACGCTGATCCTCGTCGGCACCGCGACGGTGATCGCCTTCGCGCTCGGCACCGGGCTCGGCATCCTGGCCGGCTGGCGGCACGGCGGCTCCCTCGACCGGTCGCTGCCGGTCCTGATGTTCTTCCAGGCCGCGCCGTACTTCTTCCTCGCGCTCATACTGGTTGACTTCTTCGCCGTCGAGCACCACTGGCTGCCGGCTGGCCAGGGCTTCAACGGTGAGGTGACGTCGCCTGGGTGGACCTGGGCGTTCATCTCCAACGCCCTCGAGCATTCGCTCCTTCCGGCCTTCACCATCGTGCTGACCTCGGTGGCCGGCTGGATGCTGCAGATGCGCAACGTCATGATCACGACGATCGGCGAGGACTACGTGATCGCCGGGCAGGCCAAGGGGCTGTCCAAGGGCAGGGTCATCTTCACCTACGCGGCCCGCAACGCGCTGCTGCCGCAGTTGCAGGGGTTCGGCCTGGCGCTCGGCTTCGTGGTCTCCGGTGCCTTGGTCATGGAGATCGTCTTCTCCTACCCGGGCATCGGCTACCTGCTGCTTGAGGCGGTGCAGAACAAGGACTTCCCGCTGATGCAGGCGATCTTCCTGGTCATCACCTTCGCGGTGCTCGTCGCCAACCTGATCATCGACCTGATCATCGTCTTCTTCGACCCGCGGGCCCGAGGCCGGGAGGCAGCGTGATGAAAAGCAGTGTTTTCGCAGGCGCCGCGAGCATCTGGCGGAACCTGCCGCTGAAGGCCAAGTTCGGCGTGGGGCTGTTCGGCTTCTTCGTGCTTGCCGCGATCATCGGCCCGCAGGTCCAGCCGTATGACCCGAGCGCCCAGACGCCCCTGACGATGGCCGCACCGTCCGCGCAGCACTTCTTCGGTACCACGGAGACTGGGCAGGACGTCCTGTCCCAGGTGCTGACGGGAATCCGGCTCACGCTTGAGCTGGCTCTGCTGGTCGGCGTGATCGTCACGGTGCTGTCCGTGCTCATCGGGGTCACGGCCGCGTATCTTGGCGGGGTCTGGGATGACGTGCTCTCCATGGTCACCAACGTGTTCCTGGTGATTCCGGCCCTGCCGCTGCTGATCGTGCTGATGGGCTACCTGTCGCAGCAGGGGCAGACCTCGACCATCGCCGTGCTGTCCATCCTCGGCTGGCCGTGGGGCGCGCGGGTGATCCGGGCGCAGACGCTGACGATCCGGGGCCGTGACTTCATCGCCGCGTCCAGGGAGACTGGCGAGAAGACCTGGCGGATCATCCTGTTCGAGATCATCCCGAACGAGGTCTCGCTGATCGCGGCCAGCTTCGTCAACACCGTGCTGTACGCGATCGGCGCCTCGGTGGCGCTGGCCTTCATCGGCCTCACCAACGTCAGCTCCTGGTCGCTCGGCACGATTCTCTACTGGTCGCAGACCGACGGCGCGCTGCAGACGGGCGCGTGGTGGTGGTTCGTGCCCGCGGGCCTCGCGGTGGCGCTCATCGGCACCTCCCTGGTGCTGCTCAACAGCGGCATCGACGAACTCGGCAACCCCCGGCTGCGCGCCAGCCGCGGCACGGCAAAGGTCGCCGGGCACAAGATCTGGGGGACCGACCCCACCCCGGTGCTCGCGCAGCTCGAGGCCGCCCCGGGGCGCCTCGGATCGTTCCTTCACTCCTTCTCCCGCGCCTCGGTGCTGCAGGAAACCTCGGCCGGAGGTAACCGCTAAATGACCCCGATTCTCGAAATATCCGACCTGTCGGTCGCGTACCGGTCGGACGGCGGCGACGTTCACGCCGTCGAGCACGTGAGCCTCACGCTTAACCCCGGCGAGGTGGTCGGCCTGTGCGGGGAGAGCGGCTCGGGGAAGTCGACGCTCGCCTACGGCGCGATGCGACTGCTCCGCCCGCCGGCCCTGATCACCAGCGGCAGCGTGCGTTACAACGGCCGGCGGATCACCTCGGGCGGCGACCCCGCCGACATCCTGTCGATGAGCCACCGGGAACTGCACCGGATCCGGTGGCGGGAGACCGCCATCGTGTTCCAGTCCGCGATGAACGCGCTCAACCCGGTGCTACGGGTCCAGGACCAACTCCTCGACGCCGTCCGGGCGCACCTGAAGCTGCCGCGGCACGAGGCCAGGGAGAAGGCCGCGTCCCTGCTCGACCTGGTCGGCATCCCGCGGGACCGGCTCCGGGCCTACCCGCACGAGCTGTCGGGTGGCATGCGGCAGCGGGTGATGATCGCCATGGCCCTGGCGGCCGACCCCGAGGTCGTGATCATGGACGAGCCGACCACCGCGCTCGACGTGGTGGTGCAGCGGGACATCCTGTCTCAGATCGTGGAGCTCAAGGACAGGCTCGGCTTCGCGGTCCTGTTCATCACCCACGACCTGTCGCTCCTGCTGGAGCTCGCCGACCGGATCGCGGTCATGTACGCGGGGCGGCTGATGGAGACCGGGAGCTCGCAGGATCTCATGCGCGACCCGGCGCATCCCTACACCAGGGGCCTGCTCAACTCCTTCCCGTCGCTGCGCGGCGCGAAGCGGGAACTGATCGGCATCCCCGGCGTTCCGCCGGACCTGCGGGACACCAAGGCGGGCTGCCCGTTCATCCCGCGCTGCCGTTACGCCGTCGACGCCTGCGGGGCGGTCGACATGTCGCTCGACCGGGTGGAGGGAACCTCGGCCGTGGCCGGGCACCTGACGGCCTGCCCGATCGTGGCACCGACAGTGTCCGCCCAGGAAGCGACCAAGGAAGCCAGCCAGGAAGGGGTGGCACCATGAGCGAGCCGATCATCGACGGAGTGCCAGCCGGCACGCACCTGCCCGGCACCGACGTGCCCGCAAGCGACGGCGCCGCGGCGCCCGCGGTCAACGCCGCCGCCGAGCAGGTAGGCGAGCCGGCCGCCGTCGAGTCGGTCGCCGCGGCCCGCGGCCCGCTCGCCCTGGAAGCCGTCGGCCTGGACAAGGTCTTCAAGCTCGGCCGGGGCAAGAGCCTGCAGGCGGTGCGGAACGTGTCGTTCGGCCTCTACCAGGGTGCGGTTGTCGCGCTTGTGGGGGAGAGCGGCTCGGGCAAGTCGACGGTCGCCAAGTTGCTCGCCGGCCAGGAGCGGGCGTCCGGCGGAGTGATCAAGCTGGACGGGCAGCCGGTCCACATCCACGGCGGTCGTGCCTTCCGGAAGTACAAGAGCCGGGTCCAGTACGTCTTCCAGGACCCGTTCGGCTCGCTCAACCCGGTGCACTCCGTCGACTACCACCTGATCCGCCCGATCAAGCTGCATCAGCCGGGGAACAAGGACGTGCCGGGTACGGTCACGGCGCTGCTCGAACAGGTCAGGCTCACCCCGGCCGCTCAGTTCGCGGTGAAATTCCCGCACGAGCTGTCCGGCGGCCAGCGGCAGCGGGTCTCGTTCGCCCGTGCCCTCGCGGCTAAGCCGGCCGTGCTGCTCGCAGACGAGCCGGTGTCCATGCTCGACGTCTCCATCCGTCTGGAGATGCTCAATCTTCTCGACGACCTGCGCACCAGGCTCTCCCTGGCGCTGCTGTACATCACCCACGACATCGCGTCCGCGCGCTACTTCGCGGACGAGGTGCTGGTGATGTACGGCGGGCAGATCGTCGAGCGCGGGCCGGCCGAGGACGTCACTCAGCGTCCCGCCCACCCCTACACCCAGCTCCTTATCGCCTCCGCCCCCGACCCGGACAACCTGGGCTCCGTGCTCAAGTCCGGGAACGCGGCCACCGGAGGCGGTGCGGGCCGCGCCGGCAACGTTGGCCCAGCTCCCACCGGCTGCCCGTTCAGCAACCGGTGCCCGCTTGCCATTGACAAGTGCAAGCAGGACAACCCCGCCCTCCAGCTGCTGACGCCCAACCGGGCGGCAGCGTGCTGGCGACTGGACGTCGCCGCCCCGTCTGTGACGAACAGCGCCGTCTAACCCGAGAAAAAAAACTCCTTCTCGAAATCGCACCATACGAGAGGAAAGGTCAAAGTTGACAGTCAAGAGAATCTCTAGCAAGAGAGTCCTGGCGGCAGGTGCCGTCACGCTCCTTGCGGCGGGCCTCGCGGCCTGCTCGTCCAGCACGTCCTCCACGGGCGCGAGCGGAAGCTCGAGCGCCTCCTCGAGTTCCGGCACCTCCAGCTCCACCGGGGCGACCCTGGTGATGGAGTCTTCGCCGGAGACCAACCTCACGCAGAACTTCAACCCCTTCGCCGCCGCCGCGCCGATCTACGGCATGGGCGCCGACGGCCTCGTCTACGAGCCGTTGTACCAGTTCGACCTGGCGAACCCGGCGCAGGCACCGTACCCGTGGCTGGCGACCAACTACGCGTGGAGCAACGGCGGCAAGACGATCACCTTCACGATCCGCCAGGGCGTGAAGTGGGACAACGGCACGCCGTTCACCGCGGCGGACGTCGTCTTCACGTACAAGTACGTCCAGGAGCACAGCAGCGGGGCCGACGACATCGACCTCGGCGGCACGCAGCCCACCAGCGTCACGTCGCCCACCAGCGACACGGTGCAGCTGACCTTCTCGTCGCCGCAGTACATGAACCTGGAGAACATCGCCGGCCAGGTGATCATCCCGAAGTCGATCTGGTCCAGCATCAGCGACCCGGCCACCTACTCCGTCGCTAACCCCGTTGGCACCGGCCCGTACACGCTCGGGAACTACACCAACGAGGGCTTCACCATGGACGCCAACCCCCACTACTGGGGTGGCTCCGTGCCGGTTCCGAAGGTCTACTTCCCCGTTTACACCACGAACTCCGGGGCGACGAACGCCCTGTTCGGCGGGCAGATCGACTGGACCGGCAACTACATCCCGGGCCTGCAGCAGGACTTCATCAACAAGGACCCGCAGACCAACTACGCCTACGAGGGCGCTGACTCCTCCAACGCCCTCTACCCGAACCTGAGCCAGTTCCCGACCAACCAGCTGGCCGTCCGCCAGGCGATCGACGTGGCGCTCGACCGCCAGGCGCTCGACATTCAGGGCGAGTCCGGCCTGGAGGCCCCGGTTCTCAACGCCTCGGGCATCACCCAGCCGGCGTTCTCGGCGTGGCTCGCCCCGTCGTTGAAGAACGACAACCTCCCGGCCACCGGCAGTCCGTCGCAGGCTGCCTCCATCCTGGAGAAGGCCGGCTACAAGAAGGATTCCGCGGGCTTCTTCGCGCTGAACGGCAAGGAAGTCGACGTCTCCATCACGACGCCGGGTGCCTACAGCGACTTCGCGAATGACGTGGCGCTTGCTGTTAGCGAGCTGAACAAGGCCGGCATCAAGGCCACCTTCGACAACGCCACCGTCGACCAGTACACCGCCGACGCGACGAGCGGCGACTTCTCGCTGCTGCTCCGCTGGGGCCAGGGTGGCATCTCCCCGTTCAACCTGTACAACAACTGGCTCAACCCGTCTCTGATCGGCACGGGCAACGGCAACTACGAGAAGCTGAACGACCCGACGATCACCAATGACCTGAACAAGCTCAACGGTGACGAGACGATCGCCCAGCAGACCACGGACCTCATCCCGATCGAGCAGTACGTCGCGAACGACCTGCCGGTCATCCCGACCACGGCCTCCGCCGAGTGGTGCGAGTACAGCGCGAAGAACTACACCGGCTGGCCGACGCAGTCCAACCCGTACGACTCCTGCCAGCCGTCGGGCAGCAACAACGGCCCAGGCTCCGGCACCGACGAGTACGTCCTGATGCACCTCAAGCCCGCGTCGTAGGACTGCTCACCAAGTAAAGACAAGCGGCATCCGCCGTTTCCCCTAGCCGAAGGCCTGCCCGTTCACCCCCGGGCAGGCCTTCGGTGTGTTACCCGCGTTGGGGGAATGAACGGGTTTGTCGGGGGTAGCGGGGAGCTATGACTATTTCTGCCCTCCTCGCGTGGCTGATCACCGGACTGGTGGTCGGCGGGCTCGCGCACTTGCTGGTGCCGGGCCGGCAGCGGATCGGCATCCTGCTGACGCTGCTCTTCGGTATCGTGGGCGCGCTGATCGGCGGCATCGTCACCGCCGCCATCCTCGGCGCGGGCCACTTCATTATCACGTTCCTCGTCTCCCTGGTCGTCGCGGCCCTGCTGATCGCCGCGGTCAGCCACCCGGCCGGCCGCCGCTACGTCTACGGGCACCGCCGCCGCTTCATCAGGTAAATCCCGCCCCAGCCTCCGCGCTGCCACACCGCGACCGTGCCGCCGGCGTCGCTAAAGCGACGCCGGCGGCACACTCATGCTGGCAGGCGATGGCAAGGCGACGGGTTTAGCCCGGCGGATGGCAGGTAGCGGAAGAAGCGAACTACGGAACAGGAGGGACATCATGGACAACAACGACACCGACATCATGAGCCCCGGTGCGGACGAGCAGGCGACCACTGGCGCGATACTGGCGCAGGGTGGCAAGGTGCGTGACATCATGACCCCCGCCCCCGTGGGCGTCTACTACAGCCAGACGATCGGCGAGACGGCGCGGATCATGCGCGACACTCAGGTGGGCGCCGTCCTGGTGGTCAACGACGGCGCGCTCTCCGGCGTGGTGACCGACAGGGACCTGGTGCTCCGCGGCCTGGCAGAAGGCGAAGGGCCCGACTCCCCGGTCGGCCCGCTGTGCAGCGGCGACCTGATCGGCGTGGCCGCCGACGCGGACGTCTACCAGGCCGAGCAGCTCATGCGGGAGCACGCCGTCCGCAGGCTGCCGGTCATCAACGACGGGCAGGTCGTCGGCATCGTGTCAATGGGCGACCTCGCGGTCTCCGCCGACGCGGACTCCCCGCTCGCAGCGGTCAGCCGCGCGCAACCTACTTCTTAATTCTTAATGGGGGGGCGACCCCCCCGCACCCCCCGCGTATGGCGGGGGCTTCGCCCCCCCATCGCCCCCCCACGGGGGGACGCCGCAGAAAGCGCGGCGCCCCCCGCGCTGTGGCTGAGGTTAAAGCCTTGTGGTTGCGGTAGGCAGGCGTTGCATAACCCGCAACGCTTCCCGCTGTGGCTGAGGTTAAAGCCTCGCGCTGTGGCTGGGGTTGGGCCTTGTGGTTGCTGCGGATTCCGCTTAACTCGGTCGTCGGGTAGGGGGATAGACGTGTCGAACGAAGTGCAAGCAGACCTCGCGGGGCTGCAGAAGGCCCTGCTGAACACCGACAGCGTCGAGCACTTCCTGCATGAGCTCGCCGTGCTCGCGGCGCGGACCGTCGGTGAAGGCGACGGGATGTCTTGCGGGATGGCGCTTCGGCAGCGAGGCCGCCCGGCGTCCGCGACGGCGTGCAGCGACCCGCTGGCGTCCGAGGCGGATCGGGTGCAGTACCAGTCGGGGGACGGCCCGGCACTGGACGTCCTGCGGCGCGCTCGCCCGGTGAACGTCCGTGACACGTCCGCTGAGAACCGCTGGCCCCGTTTCTGCCGGCAGGCCGCGTCGCTCGGCATCCGCTCCTGCTACGCGGCGCCGCTGGTCAACGCCGGCGACCCGGTCGGCGCGCTCGTGCTGTACGCGCGCCGACCGGGCGCGTTCGGCCCGGAGCAGGCCAGGCGGGCGGACAAGTTCGCCAGGCACGCCTCGGGGGCGCTCACGCTGTCGCTGCGGATGGCGTCGTGCGCCGACCAGAACGATCAGCTGAGATCGTCGATCGTGTCCAGGGCGGTCATCGACCAGGCGCTCGGCGTGATCATGGCCACCGAGCGGTGCCCGCAGGACAAGGCGTTCGCGCTGCTGCGGAGCGTCTCGCAGAATACGAACGTCAAGCTGCGTGACCTAGCCGCCACGATCGTGACGCGGGCCAGCGGCGAGCCGCCAAGGCCCGCGGCCCCGTTTGAGGACGGGTGAGAACCCATGAACACCCGGATGCGAGGCTCGCAGGCGAGCGACGGGCGATTGCCGCTTAGCGCACCACGCTCGCTCGCCGAGCGGGCCTTCCGGCAGGGTGACGTTCCGGCCGTCCGCCAGTTCACGCGGGCGTTCGGCGCGCGCACGAGCATCCAGTCCGGGCGGCTCGCTGACTTCGTCCTCGCGGTCAGCGAGGCCACGGCGTGCGCCACCGTGTCCGGGCCGTGCACCGCGCGAGTGCGGCTCTGGGTTACAGGCACTCGCGCGTTCTGCGAGGTCCGCGCCGACGGCATGCTGTTGCGGCGGACCTCGCAAGGCACCCGGCCCGTCGGGCGGCAGGGCGAAGTGGACGCGCTGCGCCACCGGGTGCTCAAGCAGCTCTGCCGACTACGTCTCCGTCGCGTCCGGCCCGGACGGGCTATGGGTGCTGCTGTCAATGACGGTTACCTGACCGGGTAGCGAGGCCACGGCGTCGGTCACGCTCGGGTGCACCTCGAGCAGCCGGTCGATGCCGACGAGGTTCAGCACGCGCAGCACCGACGGGGCCGTGACGGCCAGCCGCACGGTCGTCTCGCTCGCGACGGCCCGTCGTGAGGCCCGCACCAGTGCGGTGACCCCGGCAGAATCCAGGAACGTCGTCGCGGTCAGGTCAACCACGAGGCCGAGCGCCCCCGCGTTAAGCGCGGACAGGAGCGCGTCCCTGAGACTATCCGCATTGGTGAGGTCGATTTCCCCCGCCGCCATGACCACGGCCGTCCGGCCGGACCACCTCGCGGGAAAGCGTTCTTCGGACACGACAAAACCACCGCCACTTCACGACGAAAGAGGGCAGGCCGCGTCTCCGGACCCGTGAGCAACACCAGCCCCGCTGCTGGGCACCGGATGCAATTATCACGGTGCCCACAGCCGCGGACAAGCGGCAGACTCACGCTTCATTTTACGTGAGTTCCCCACTCCCCGCGCCGACGTTTCCCCCGCGCCACGCGGGTAGTAGAACGGCCGCCCGGCCCGGCTCGCCGCGGCCGTCGTCCGCTTCTCGCTGACCGGCAATCCCCCGATAGGCACAGCAGAAGAAAGTTGAGGCGAACATGCGACTCGGCTCAGTCATCCTGGTGATCTGGCTGATCATCGGGATTATCGCGACCGCACAGCGCGGTTATTTCAACGACCGGGCAAGTTGCGCGAATGCCGGGACGGTCATCGTCACAATCCTGGCAGGCCCGCTCAACTACGTCGGCGCCAACCCAAAGCTCTCCTGCGGTTAAGAGTCAAAAGAATAACTTCAAATTCGATCATCCCGAACGAGTTCGGCAGACTCTCATCCCCGCCGTTTCCGCACGGGATCGGGCAGGGTTAGCCGTCGGCCGGTTCTTCCGACGCCTTTTTCCGCAGCGACTCCACAAGCGCGGCCACGTGCCGCCGGGCCTCAGGCGACAGCTCGTCGATGCTGGCGATCAGCAGCTCCCGCTCCGGATCGCCTGACGGGGGCTGTCCAGGCGGTGCCTTGTCGTAGTAGTGCAGCCCCGTGGACTCGGCGGCCGCGGCGCGAACTGCGGAGACCGGCACGTCGAGCCCCTTCGCGAGTGCGTCGATCGTGGCCGGGCGTGGCGGCCGGACCAGGTTCAGCGTGGTCGCGAGCGTGTAGACGGTGGACCGCGGCAGTCCGCCGCGGCGCGCGACGTCGCCGTAGGACAGCTTCCGCTCCCGAAGTCGCTCCTGGATCAGGCGTTGCAGGGGATTGACGGTGTGTTCAACTTCTGTCCCGGAATCTCCAGACCGACTGCCGGGAAACTCCGGCTCGCCTTCTGTCGCCTGCGCCGCCATAGTCACCAACTTAGCCCATCTTTAAAAACTAGCCCGTCTTCACCTGGGGAGATCGGACGCTGCCTCTCCGTATTGACTGATCAGAGGTGGTACTGTACGGTGGTGACCGTACAGTACGTACGTCATTAAGCGTACAACAAGCAAGGGCAGATCCCCCCAAAGGAGGGCTTCAAATGTCTAACGATCTAGCCGTGTCGATGGCCGAGCTCGAGAGCGAGAGCGCCGAGCTCCTGCCCAGCCGCGAGACGCTCTGGGCCTCGAGGGGCGGCTACAGCTACAGCAACAGCTTCGCGCAGGTGGGATACGGCAACACCGCCCAGTCTGGCCTGCTCAACGTCTCGGCCCTGAACGGGAGCGCCGACAACAACCTCGACATCCTCTCAGCCGTAGGCAACATCATCTAGTCCTGCTTACACCGCCGGCCTGTCATGCATCGGCGGGGTACGCATGGCAGCGGGAGGGCCGCTCGGACTCACCTCTGGGTGGCCCTTCTCGCATTCCGTGGGCGATGGAGGGATGCCTCGTGACAACGGTGGACACGGCTTACCCGCCCCGGTTGGCGGCCGGGATCGAGCTGCTCGGCGAGCTGAAGGACAGCGGCTTCGCCGAGCCGCGGTCGCTGATCCGGCGCGCCGACGGGCAGGTAATCCAGCTCTCCCGGATGCTCTACCTGGTCTCCTGCCTGATAGACGGAGCCCGTGGCCCCGAGGAGATCGCGAGTGCGGTCAGCGCCGAGCTTGGGCGGACGCTGACCGCCGAGCAGGTCCGCTACCTCATCACCGCCAAGCTGGCACGTCTCGGCATCGTCGCCGGCCAGGGCGCGCCTGCCGCGCCGACGGCCAGCCCGCTGCTCGCCCTCAAGGGACGGGTCACGCTGCTCCCCGAGGCGGCCGTGTGCGCGGCGGGGACGTTCTTCCGGCCGCTGTTCCGCTGGCCGGTGATCGTGGCCGTCATCGCCAGCGTCGCCGCCCTAGACTTCTGGCTCTTCACGACGCACGGGCTGGCTCCCGCGCTCCGCCAGGTGCTGAACGACCCGGTGGACCTGCTGGTCGTGGCCGGCCTGTCCGTCGCCTCCGGCCTGTTCCACGAGTGCGGGCACGCGGCCGGGTGCCGGTACGGCGGGGCGCGGCCTGGACGGATCGGGGCGGGCATCTACCTGGTGTATCCCGCGTTCTTCACCAACGTCACCGACTCCTACCGGCTCAGCAGAGTCGGCCGCCTGCGCACCGACCTGGGCGGCCTGTACTTCAACATGATCTTCATGCTGGTGCTCGCCGCCTGCTACGCGGCGACCTCAGCGGAGATCCTCCTGCTCGTCATCGCCGTCACGCACCTGGAGATGCTGGAGCAGTTGCTGCCGTTCGTCCGCTTCGACGGGTACTTCATCCTCAGCGACCTCGTCGGAGTGCCCGACCTGTTCGCCCGCGTCGCTCCGGTGCTGCGCAGCTGCCTGGCCCGGTGGCAGCGGGATCCGCGCGCCACGGGCCTGCGCCGCCGCGCCCGGATCGTGATCACCGCGTGGGTGCTGTGCGTCATCCCGCTGCTGACCCTCATGCTGGGGTACCTCCTGCTCCACCTCCCCGAGATCAACCGGGCGCTGTGGCAGTCGGCGAGCCATGCGGCGCACCTGGCGGTAGGGGCGTTCGTCGGCCACCGGTACGCCGCGGCCACCGCGGACTCGCTCGGCGTGGCACTGGCGCTCATGTCGGTCGCCGGCTCGCTCTACGTCGTGACGGGAATGGCGCGCCGGGCCGTCGCTACCGGCCTGCGCTGGTCGGCCGGCCGCCCCAGGCGCCGCTTCCTGGCGGTTCTGGCAGGCGCCGCCTGCGCCATCCCCCTGACGATCATCTGGCTAGTCCAGGGCCAGTTCAGCGACTGGTAACCCGCCCCCCGCCAAAGCGAATAACGCATGCGTGGGAAGTGCGGAAGTTCCGTGCAGTGCGGAATTCCAAGATCTCGGGCCAGGCGGCGCGGCCGACGGCGCACCGGCCTGCGCACGGGGCTCAGCGGCCTCGCGTTCCTCTGAGCTAACGGGGTCGGGGCCTGGGTACGCGGTTTTGGCCGAGTTGTCCTCCTCGCTGCCCATCAACGCCGAATGGGACGCCTGGTTCCTCAAGCAGTTGGTCGCCGCCGACCTCGACCTGGTGGCCGGGCTGGGTGACAAACGAACTGCCTGAGGAACGCGCGGGCAGCGGGGGTCATGAGATCCGCTCATGGCTCATCGGCTTCGCCGCGGCCGGGAGGCCGTTACTGCGGCGCCCCAGACTGGCCGACCCGGTTGCCCTGCGCCGCAAGGCCGTCGAGGCTGGCGTGGACGAGTTACGAGCCGATCGCGGAATGGGTCACAGACGGGGCATCGGCGCCGCCTTCGCTGTGGCCTGACGCCGGTCGCTGCTACAGGTAGTTCTCCAGGTCGGCCTTGATGTCGGCAGGCGACACCGGCGGCTCGTACCGCTTGATGACCGTCCCGTCCCGGCCGATGAGGAACTTGGTGAAATTCCACTTCACCTCGTCAGTGCCGTCCGCGTCGGGCCGGATCTTCGAGATCGCGTCGTAGAAGCCGCCGTACTGCGGGCCGAAATCGCCGGGTGCCGCCGCACGCAGGTACTGGTACAGCGGGTCGGCACCGGGGCCGTTGACCTCGACCTTGGCGAAGACCGGAAAGGTGACGTCATAGGTCGTCTTGCAGAATTCCTGGATCTCCGCGTCGGTGCCAGGCTCCTGCTCCTTGAACTGGTTGCACGGGAAGCCAAGGATCTCAAGGCCGCGCCCGGCGTCCTCGCGGTAAAGCCCCTCAAGCCCCTCATACTGTGGCGTCAGGCCGCACTTGCTCGCCACGTTCACCACGAGCAGGACCTTGCCCTCGTAGTCCCGCAGCGGCACCTTGCTCCCGTCGGCCCCTGCCACCGTGAAGTCATACGTGTCAGACATGCCTTCTCATCCTCCGATTCGCGGTCCGCGTCCCTGGACTCATCGTGAGAACCAGTACTATCAGCCGGCGATTCCGGCGTTCCGCACGGCATCCGGGAGAGGGACGCGCACGTGCCCGTCCACTGCGGCCGCGCCGAGCGCTTCCGCGCCGGTGCGCGGCCTGGCCTGCCACGCGTACGCTACTAACAAGTAGCCGTAACGGATGCCGTCATGCCGGTCCGGTAGGCCAGCGGCAGGACGGAGGTCGGCGTGACAGTCGAAGATCTCGGCGATGAGGCCACCGAGCTTGTCAGCCTGTCCAACGGGGAGGCGAAGTCGCTCAGCAAGCTAGCCGAGCTGGCGGTCAGGCAGGTTCCTGGGTGCGCGGCGGCCCACGCGACGATCTGGCGGGACGGCGAGCTCACCGCGGTAGCGGCCAGCCATCCCGACGCGGCCGAGCTCGTCGACTTGGAGGCCAGGATCGGACCGGGGCCGCTTATCACCGCCGTGCGCGACGGCCGGCCGGTGAGCTGCCGCGACGCGCTCGAGGAGAAGCGGTGGCCATGGTGGGCGGCCGAGGCGCTGCGCCGCGGCCTGCGCAGCTCCATCCACTTGGTCCCGCAGTCCTCGTCGAGCACGCTGGTGCTCGCGCTCTTCGCGGTGCGCCCGGGAGCGCTCGACGCGGACGGGGTGCCGATAGCGGAGATGCTCGCCAGGTTCGGCAGCACGGTATTCGCCAACAGCCTCGCCTACGGCCAGGCGCAGCGGACCGCGACGCAGCTCAAGGACTCGGTAGCGGCGCGGGCGGTCACCGACCAGGCCAAGGGCATCCTCATGCACGCCCTCGGCTGCGACGCTGACGAGGCACTGCGGCACCTGCGCCGGGAGTCGCAGCGACAGCACCTCAAGGTCACCGAGGTCGCGTCCAGGGTCATCGCCACCTACGCCCCAGGCGGCCGGGGCACGCCCGCCGCCTGAGCCGACTCCGTCGCGCGTGACTAACCGGCGGTGGCCTGGGTACCGCATCTCTGTCATGGACAGCGCATACGCAACCCGCATCACGGTGACCGTCAATGGCGCGCTCCGCACCGTGCTGGTCGACAACCGGATGTCGGTTCTTGACCTGCTGCGTGAGAGGCTCGGCCTGACCGGCACCAAGAAGGGATGTGACCACGGTCAGTGCGGCGCGTGCACGGTGCTGGCCGACGGCCGCCGCATCAACGCCTGCCTCGCGCTCGCGGTCGCCTATGACGGCGCCAGCATTCAGACGATCGAGGGCCTCGCCGGGCGCAGCGGCCTGCACCCGCTGCAGCAGGCCTTCCTGCGGCACGACGCGTTCCAGTGCGGGTACTGCACGCCCGGCCAGCTCTGCTCGGCGGCAGGCATGCTCACCGAGCCAGGGCCGAGCGCGGTCACCGCGGACCTCACCGAGGATCCGCCGCTGTCGCCGGGGGAGATCCGGGAGCGGATGAGCGGCAACCTGTGCCGTTGCGGGGCATACGTGAACATCGTCAAGGCCATCAGCAGCGAGGCGCCACCGGAAAGCGAGCCCGGGAAGCCGCTGGCCGCTATCTCCTGGGGAGAGGACACCGCCCCGTACCCGCCGGCCGCGCGGCTGAGCGGGGAAGAGGCGACCCAGCCAGCCGGCCGCGCCGAAGCGAGTGCCGCAGGGGAGGCGCCATGAAGCCGTTCACCTACGCCCGCGCGGGCAGCCCGGCCGAGGCCGTCGCCCGGTTCCGGGAGGGCACCGCCTACCTGGGCGGCGGCACCAACCTGGTCGACCTGATGCGGCTCGGCGCGACCGCGCCCGACCACCTGATCGACGTCACCCGCGCGGTCAGCGACGAGATCACGGAAAGAGACAGCGGCGGCCTGACCATCGGCGCGGGCGTGCGCAACAGCGACCTGGCCAGCCATCCGCTGGTCCGCGAGCGGTATCCGATGCTCGCCAGGGCGGTACTGAACGGCGCTTCCGGCCAGATCCGTAACGCGGCCACGGTGGCGGGGAACCTGCTGCAGCGCACCCGCTGCCCGTACTTCCAGGACGTGTCGATGCCGTGCAACAAGCGCAGCCCTGGTTCGGGCTGCCAGGCCACGGCACCCGGTGCGGACACCGTGAACCTGGCGATCATCGGCCACTCGCCCTTCTGCGTTGCCACGCACCCCTCGGACCTGGCCGTGGCGCTCACGGCGCTGAACGCCCGCGTGCACGTCGCCAGCCCGGGCAGCGCCAGCCGCAGCAGCGGGGCCGGCCCCGACGGCGGACGGTGGATCGAGATGCCCGGGCTGCACCGGCTGCCCGGCGGCGTGCCGGAGCAGGACACCGTGCTCAAGCCGGGGGAGCTGATCACCGAGGTGGAGCTGCCGCCCCCGTCGGGCGGCCAGCAGGCGTACCGCAAGGTCCGCGAGCGCGCGTCGTTCGCGTTCGCGCTCGTGTCGGTCGCCGCCCTGCTCGGCGTCGGACCGGACGGCAATGTGCGGGACTGCCGGATCGCGCTCGGCGGCGTGGCACACATCCCGTGGCGCGCGCACGCGGCGGAGCGGGTGGTGCTCGGCGTGCGACCAGGTACCGAGGTCTTCGCCGCGGCCGCCGAGGCGGAGCTGCGCTACGCGCGCCCGCTGCCAGGCAACGAGTACAAGGTGACCCTGGCAGGCAACCTCATCGCTTCCGTCCTCGAGGAGCTCATGCCATGACCGGCGCGCGTCCGGTGCCCTCGCATCAGGAAGAAAGCGGTGGGTCGTCTCCTCGGGACGTAACAGCGGGACACCGGGCCGAGGGCCGCGAGAAAGTCACCGGTGCCGCCAGGTACGCCTACGAGCACCCGGTGCCAGACGCGGTCTACGCCTACCCGGTCCAGGCGCCGATCGCGAGCGGCGTGATCGGCGCGGTGGACGCCGCCGAGGCGCTCGCCATGCCCGGAGTCATCGCGGTGCTCGGGGGGTACAACACCAACTCGTTCGGGGGAAACTTTGAACTTTCCCTCTTCCACCGGACCGAGGTCACCTACCGGGGGCAACTGGTTGGCGTCGTGATCGCCGACACGCTGGAGAACGCCAGGGAGGCGGCGGCCGCCGTGCGCGTTGACTACACCCCAGGCGAGCACGACGTGGTGCTCCGCGCGGACCACCCTGGCCTGTACCGTCCGGAGAAGATCAACCCCGGGCTGCCGACAGACACCGGCTACGGTGACGTGGCCGCCGGCCTCACGAGCGCGGCGGTGCGGGTCGCCGTCACCTACACCACCCCGGTCCAGCACAACAACCCGATGGAACCGCACGCGGCGATCGCCGCCTGGGGTGACGACGGCTCGCTGACCATCTACGACTCCACCCAGGGGCCGTCAGCGGACCGCGACACGATCGCGGAGGTGCTCGGGCTTGACACCGACCGCGTCCGAGTCGTCTCGCCGCACGTGGGCGGCGGCTTCGGGTCTAAGGGGACCACCCGGCCGCAACCCATCCTGGCCGCCCTCGCCGCCCGCGCGGTGGGCCGCCCGGTAAAGGTGGCGCTGACCAGGCAGCAGATGTTCGCGCTCACCGGCCATCGGACGCCGACCATCCAGCACCTGGAGCTTGGCGCGACCGCGGACGGGCGGCTGACCGCGGTAACGCATGACGTGATCGAGCACACCGCCATCCGTACCGAGTTCGCCGAGCAGACGGCCTCTAGCACCCGCGTCATGTACGGCACACCCGCGATGCGCACCACCCACCGGCTGGTCAGGCTGAACGTGCCCGCGCCGTCGTGGATGCGCGCGCCGGGGGAGACGCCGGGCATGTATGCGCTCGAGTCGGCGATGGACGAGCTCGCGGTCGCCCTCGACATGGACCCGGTGGAGCTGCGGATCATCAACGAGCCGGCCGCTGAGCCGGGAAGAGGCCTGCCGTTCAGCTCGCGGAACCTGGTCGCCTGCCTGCGCGCGGGCGCGGAGCGCTTCGGCTGGGCCGGACGCGACCCGCGGCCAGGCGTCCGCCGCCGTGGCCACTGGCTGGCAGGCACCGGGGTGGCCGCGTCCACTTACCCGGCAAGGCGCCGTCCGTCGACCGCAACCGCGGAAGCGGTGGACGGCGGGTACGAGGTGCGGATCGCCGCCGCCGACATCGGCACCGGCGCGCGGACGGTGCTCGGCGAGATAGCCGCGTCGGTACTCGGCGTGGAAGTCACGCGGGTGCGGGTGGTGCTCGGCGACAGCGCCCTGCCGGACGCGCCGCTGGCCGGCGGCTCCATGGGAACCGCTTCGTGGGGGTCAGCGGTGGCGGCCGCCTGCGAGGCGCTGCTGAAGGACGGGACGCACGGCAGCGCCGACACCACGGATGAGGTGGCTAAGGATTCCGGGTGGGCCAGGCACTCGTTCGGCGCGCAGTTCGCTGAGGTGCTCGTCGACCCGCTGACCGGGGAGGTCCGGGTGCCCCGGCTGCTCGGCGTGTTCGCGGCCGGACGGGTCATCGACCCGGTCCTCGGGCGGTCCCAGTTCATCGGCGCCATGACCATGGGGCTGTCGATGGCGCTATTTGAAGGGACGGCCGTGGACGCCTCTGCAGGCGGTTTCGTCCGGACGGACCTGGCCCAGTATCACATCGCGACCTGCGCGGACGTGCCAAACGTGGAAGCGCTCTGGATCGACGAGGAAGACCCGCACCTGTGGCCGGGCGGTGGCAAGGGGATCGGCGAGATCGGCATCACCGGCACCGCCGCGGCGATCGGCAACGCCGTCTACCACGCGACCGGCCGCCGGGTGCGCGACCTGCCGATCACCCCGGCGAAGCTGCTCAGCCCCGGGTAGCTGCTCTTCCCCGGGCAGCGGGCCGGCGGCCATCGAAGGATCCTTAGCCCGGGGCGGGCAAAGGGACCGCCCGCACCTCCGCTGCCCAGCGCAGGCCGGGCTATTCCGCCCGCACTGGGGCAAAAACCTGCCCAGCAGGCGTCGGCGCCTTTCGGCGGGCGAGCCGTTTGGTGCCAGAGTGCTCGGGTAGCCGGGGGCGCGTCAGGAAAACAAGCAGGTCAGACCAGGGAGGGTACAGATGCCTGACGTGTTCCAGGTCCTCAAGGAAGATCACGACGAGGTGAAGGCCATGCTGGCTGAGCTCGAGGAAGGGCCGAAGGCAAGCACCGGGGCCACCGACGAGCAGCTCGCGTTCCGCAAGCGCGCCGTCGACCAGGTAATCATCGAGGAGTCCAGGCACGAGGCCGCGGAACAGCAGTACTTCTGGCCAGCGGTCAAGCTGCTCGGTCCCGACGGCGATCGTGTCGCGGAAGTGGGGCTTGCCCAGGAGGCGGAGGCGGACCCGGTCCTCGCGGAGCTGGACGAGCTGCAGCCCGGCGATGGGGGCTTCGAAGAAAAGCTAGTCATCTTCATCTCCGCCGCCCGCGCGCACATCGCCTTCGAGGAGGCGCACGCCTGGCCGCTGCTGCGCGCCTCGATCGGGCCCGAGGAAGCACAGGCCCTTGGAGAGCAGATCAGCCAGGCCAAGAAGCTGGCACCGACCAGGCCGCATCCGCACATTCCGCCCCAGGCAGGCGCGGCAAAGACCGCGGGGCCGGTAGCCGGGCTGGCGGACCGGCTGCGGGATACCCTGACCCGCCGGGGGAAGGCGGGATCGTGACAAACGAGGCGGGCGGCGAGGGCCGCATGGCCAGGTATGGTGACCAGCAAGTCCACCGGGCCCGCGGCGGCGAGACCCACCAGCGGGCCGGCGACGGCGCGGCGCAGCTCACTACCACGCAGGGCGTGCCGGTAAGCGACGACCAGAACACGCTGCGGGCCGGGGAACGCGGGCCGAGCCTGATCGAGGACTTCCACTTCAGGGAGAAGATCTTCCACTTCGACCACGAGCGGATCCCCGAGCGCGTCGTGCACGCCCGCGGCTACGGCGCGCACGGCTACTTCGAGAACTACGCGCCGCTCACCGACACCACCAGGGCCGACGTCTTCAGCGAGGCGGGCCTCCGGACGCCGGTGTTCGTCCGGTTTTCCACAGTCGCGGGCAATAAGGGGTCCGGCGACCTGGCGCGGGACGTGCGCGGGTTCGCGACCAAGTTCTACACCCGTGAGGGCAACTGGGACCTGGTCGGCAACAACATCCCGGTGTTCTTCATCCAGGACGCGATCAAGTTTCCCGATCTCATCCACGCGGCTAAGCAAGAGCCCGACCGGGGCTTCCCGCAGGCACAGACCGCGCACGACAACTTCTGGGACTTCGCATCGCTCATGCCTGAGTCCACCCACATGCTCATGTGGATCATGTCGGACCGGGCCATCCCGCGCTCGTTCCGCTTCATGGAAGGTTTCGGGGTGCATACCTTCCGCCTTGTCAGCGAGGCGGGCCGCGCTACCTATGTGAAGTTCCACTGGAAGCCGAAGCAGGGGCTGCAGTCCGTGGTCTGGAACGAGGCGGTCAAGATCAACGGGGCCGATCCTGACTTCCACCGGCGGGACCTGTGGGACGCCATCCAGCATGGCGATTACCCGGAATGGGAGCTCGGCCTGCAGCTGTTCGATGACGAGTTCGCCGACCAGTTCGACTTCGACGTGCTCGATCCCACGAAGATCATCCCGGAGGAGCAGGTTCCGGTGACACCCGTCGGTCGGCTGGTTCTCGACCGCGTGGTGGACAACTTCTTTGCCGAGACCGAGCAGGTGGCGTTCTGCACGCAGAACGTCGTGCCCGGCATCGACTTCACCAACGACCCGCTGCTTCAAGGGCGAAACTTCTCCTACCTGGATACGCAGCTCAAGCGGCTCGGAAGCCCGAACTTCTCCCAAATCCCGGTAAATGCTCCTAAGTGCCCGTTCGCTCACTTCCAGCAGGACGGCCACATGGCCATGACCAACCCGGTCACGCGGGCGAACTACGAGCCGAACTCGTGGCAGGGCGCCGAGGGCGGCCCGCGCGAGGACCCCTCGGGCGGCTACCGCAGCTTCCTTGAGGAGGTGGCGGGCGCCAAGCGCCGGCTGCGCCCAGAGAGCTTCGCGGACCATTACAGTCAGGCGCGCCAGTTCTACATCAGCCAGACCGTGGTCGAGCGCAGGCACATCGCCGAGGCGTTCACGTTCGAGCTGAGCAAGTGCGAGCGTGAGGAGATCAGGACCCGCATGGTGGCCGGGCTGCGGAACGTGGATGAGGAACTGGCAGCCGTGGTGGCAGAGGGCCTCGGCCTGCGCGAGCTGCCTGCTGCCACCGAGTCGGCCCGCCAGCCTCGCCACGACCTCCCCGCGTCCCCGGCGCTAAGCATCCTCGGCCGCGGGCCAGGCAGCTTCGCAGGGCGCAAACTCGGCGTGCTCGTGACCAACGGGGCGGACGCGGAGACCCTCGCGGCGCTGCGTGCTGCGGCGGCAGCTGAAGGCGCCACCGTGGAGATCATCGCGTCGGCCGTCGGCGGCGTGGATATCAGCGATGGCACCAGGCTGCGTGCCGACCAGCAGATCGAAGGCGCGCCGTCCGTGCTGTACGACGCCGTTGCGGTCCTCCCCGCGTCAGGCGGCGCGCGTGCCCTGGCCGCGCGCCCGGCGGCCAGGGACTTTGTGACCGATGCCGTCGCGCACTGCAAGTTCATCGGGTACACCAGCGGCGCCGCCGTGCTGTTCGAGGCCGCGGGGCTGCCCCTGGATCCGGCCAGCGCGGACGAGGGCTTCATGAGCCTCCGTGACCACCCGGCGGGGGAGTTCATAGCCCGGTGCCGCCAGCTCAGGCACTGGGACCGCGAGTTCGCGACAGCGGGCTGACGCCCGAAAAGTGATGCGATGCCCAAAAAGCGAATGTGATGGAGGTCACGTGGGATCAAGTTTATTCATCTCTGTACGGGCACAACAGCCTCCGTCCGGCATTCCGACCCCACGGAGATGACCATGACGAAGGCAACGTCCCCAGTCCCGGCCCTCGGCTGCCGCGCCGAGCTGGACCGGCTTACCGACGACGAACTGCTCGTCCGCTTCAGGGCGCTGCCACGAGACAGCCACGAGCGCGCAGCAGCGTGCGAGATCCTGGTCGAGCGCTACGGGCGGCTGGTCCGCTCGTGCGTCAGGCAGTACCGCGGCAGCCCCGAGCCCGTTGAGGACCTGATGCAGGTCGGCTACGTCGGCCTGCTCAAGGCAATCAACAACTTCGACCCGGCATTCGGCAGCAACCTGTCCGCGTACGCGACGCCGTGCGTCAGCGGCGAGATCAAGCGGCACTTCCGCGACAAGCGGTGGCAGGTCCACGTCCGGCGCTCCGCGCAGGAACTCCTGCTTGAGCTGCGCAAGGCGACGGAGCAGCTCACCCACACGCTGGGCCGCCACCCCAATGACGACGAGCTCATGGAGCGTCTCGGCTGCAGCGACGAGGACCTGCTCGAGGCCAGGCAGGCCGATATGGTCTTCAGCGCCTACTCCCTGGACGCGCCCCTGACCGACCGGGATGACCCGGTTCAGCTCGGCGACGTCCTCGGCGACGAGGACGCGGAGATGGAGCACGCGATCGACATGGAGGCTGTGTCCACGCACTGGGATGAGCTCCCCGAGCGCGAGCAGCGCATCCTCGTCATGCGCTTCTACGGGAACCTGACCCAGGCCGAGATCGGTGCCCGCCTCGGCATCTCCCAGATGCACGTGTCCCGCCTGCTGTCCAGGGCACTCAGCCACCTGCGCAGCCGCCTGCTCGACACCCCGGACGTGCTTGTGACGTCCTCCTGACCCGACCTGACCCGACGCACGCCTCGAAGGGCGCGAAACCACCCCGTGCACGGCGGCAACGATGTCGCCGGGAAAGGACACTCAATGAGGACCGGAGCAAGCCTGGCGCTCATTTGCATCGGCGCCATCCTGGCCTTTGCCGTGACCGGCAATACCTCCTTCTTCAACGTTCACACGGCAGGCTGGATCCTCATGCTGATCGGCGTGATCGGGCTCTTGCTGCCTCGCCGCAACTCCGGCTGGCTGGGCAGGCGGCTGCTGGTGCGCCGCTCCTACCCCGGCGGCCGTACCGAGCACATCCCGGTCCCGCCGTATGTCGCCCGCAACCCGGGCACGTCCGCGCTTCAGGCCGGGCTGCCGTCCCGGCCGACTCTTCTCGACCAGGAAGATGACCTGATCGAGGATACTGAGGCCGGCTACGACCAGATCCAGGAGGCTGAGGTCCCCCATTACCGCCACGGGACCGGCCAGCCCGGGTCGGCTCAGCCCGGTTCGGCGCAGCCGGATACCGGCCACGTGCCGTCGAACCGCCAGCCGTCCGCCGCTACCGAGGTGATCGAGGACCTCTACGAGGAGCCGTAGGCGGGACGCGGGCTGCGCGTCCGTCAGCCGACCCGCACCGCGAGGATCGTGACGTCGTCCTTGAGCTCGCCCGAGGAGAACGAGGTGACAAGCTCCTGGACGGCGCGCACGATCTCCGTGGCCGAGCGTCCGGCGACCGCCGCGAGCGCGTCCGACAGCCGGTCCTCGAAGAACGACAAGTCCGCGCCCCTGGCCTCGGTCACCCCGTCGGTGTAGAAGAACAGCACGTCCCCCTTGTGCAGCTCCAGCTCAAGCCGGCCGGGTTCCGCGTCATCGAACAGCCCGAGTGGCAGCCCGTCCCCTTCCAGGATCTCCACCCGCCCGTCGGCCCGGACGACGGCAGGCCCCGGATGCCCGCACGAGCCGAGCTGTACCTGCACGCGGCTTCCCCGCTGCCGGAGGAACGCGAGCGAGGCTGTGACGAAGCGGTCGTCGTAGTCCTCGGCGACCAGCACCTCGTTCGCGGCGGCGAGGACCTCGGCGGGGGTGCCGTGCACGTGCGCGAGGGCACGGATCGCGTGCCGCGCCGCGGCCGTCATCGCGGCGGCGTCCTGGCCCTTGCCACAGACGTCCCCCACCGCGATGCCCCATCCGTCGCCGGCCTTGAACACGTCGTAGAAGTCCCCGCTGATCTCCTGGAACTGGGTCGCGCCTATGTAGGCCGCGGCGAACTCAAGGCCGGGGACGGCGGGCAGCCGGGTGGGCAGCAGGCTGGCCTGCAACGCCTCGGCGACCTGTGACCGCTGGCGGAACACCCGGTCGACCCTGATGGCGATCGCCAGGTGCCTGCCGAGTTCCTCGGCGAGGCCGAGGTCGGCGACACCGAACGGCCCCTTGTCCGCCAGCCGGGTCACGGTCAAAGTGCCGTAGCCGGTCGTCCCGTCAGAGATCGGCACGCAGATCAGCGAGGTCGCGCCGAGCATCATGACCAGTGGCGTGCCGTCAGGCCCCTGTCCAAGCGCGCCGGGGTCGTCGAGGTGCGCGAGCAGCACCGACTTGCCGGTCGAGTGCACCTGGGCGGGCACCGAGTCCTGGCCGGGGGCGCCCTCCCGCGCGACGCGCGCGAACTGGTCCGCCTGGCCGCCGCGCGGGCCGGCCACGAACTGGCGCAGCAGCCTGCCGCCCCGGTCGACGTCGATGATCACCCAGTCCGCGATCTCCCCGGCGAGCAGCCGCGCGCACCGCTGGAGCGTGACGGCCTCGCTGAACGTGCTGTTGTCGAGCAGGACCCTGGTCAGCGCGGTGACCGCGTCCAGCCGCCGCGTCATGGCCGCGATGGCGGCGTCGCCCGCCGCCTTCGCGGCGGGCCGCGTGGCCCGTTTCCCCGGCTTGCCGTCCGGCTCGGGTGAGCTCTCAGCCACGGCGCCGGCGGCACCGGGCAGGACAGTAACGATCCGCACCGGCGGATCACCAGGCAGGTCGGCCGCGACCGCCGTCAGGGTGACGTCAAGCGGCCCGTCAGAGGTCAGTATCCGGCAGCCCGCGGTGCGCGGCTTGCCGGTCCTGGTGACGGCGGCGAGCTGCGTCGCGGCGGCCGCCCTGAATGGCAGGTCGATGAAGGCGCTAAGCGGCCTGCCGGTCGCGTACCCGGACGGCGCCCCGAGCAGCGCCGCCGCCTTGTTGTTGGCCCGCCTGATCGTCCCGTCCTGCTCAAGCAGGAAGAGCGGAACCGGGGCCTGCTGGAAGACCGCGTGCAGCAGCCGCCGCTCCGTCCGCACGGACTCCGGCAGGACTTCCGCGGGCGGTTCGCCGGGACTGCCCGGGGTCGGCGACGAGGCTGCCCCGATCGCCTCGATCGCGGCGTCCAGCTCCGTGAGCGCGGCGTCGATCAGCGAGCGTGGATCGACCCCCGGCAGGCGAGCCGCCTGACGGAGCGCGTCCCGCCGGGCCGCGATGTCCGCCCCTGCCTCACTCGGCCGTCCGCCTTGCGGCATATCCCCGCCATCCTGCCCGTAGCTTCTGGTTATAGGAACCCTATGCCACGTTTAGGGGCCCTCGCGTGGGTAGCCGTACACCGCACAGAACCACAAGCGAGGAGCACCATCATGGCTCTGATTCTGCTAGTGCTGATCCTAGCGATCCTGTTCGGCGGTCTCGGTTTCATCCTGCACGCCCTTTGGTGGGTGGCCGCGATCGTGCTGATCGCGTGGCTCGTCGGATTCGCGGTCCGCACAGGCGAGGGACGCCGCTGGTATCGGTGGTGACCCTGCCGCCCACAAGCAACCCCCAATCGGCCCGTCGGCGCGAACTGACCCACACGCCGGCGGGCTCTTCCACACCCAAAACCAAGTTCAAGATCAATAACGAAGTGATCCCGAACGACTGCGCCGACGTAAACGGCCCGCTAGCCACAGGTACGCGGCCATGCGGGCCGTTTCTTCTCTGTGCCTCTTGGGGCGGGGGCGGCTACTGGAGCCTGGCTTCCGGCCGCGTCGGCTCGAACAGCTCGACAGGGTTGCCCGACGGATCCTCGGCGATAACCTGCTTGCCGCCGATTCCGTTGACGATGTCGCCCCGGAACGGGACGCCAGCCGCGCGCAGCTTCTCAACGGTACCGTCGAGGTCGGCGACCTCAACGGAGAAGCGGTTCCAGCCGCCGGGCGTGGGCACCGTGCCATCAGGCATCGCCTGACCGCCTCCAGGTCCGCCGCCAGGCGCGCTGAGCACCAGGCGCAGGTCGCCACGTGACAGCATCGCGAAGGCCGGGGCTGGATGCATCACCTCGGTAAAGCCCAGGTGCAGGGTATAGAACGCGATTGCGGCGTCAACGTCGTTGACGATGTACCGAACACTTACCGTCGCCATGGCTTGCCTCCTTGGACGGGCCCGTGCCCAACCAAAGTACTGCGCGGCGCGCCACTCGCCACGTGACCCCGGAGCAGCGGTAATTCGCCCTAGACTCAGTACCCCCGGTGAACCAGAGCTGCAGGTGACCCCGAATGATTGCTCCCGCTGACTGGCAAGATTTTGGCGAAATGATCGGGGGAGCGAGCGGTGCCCTCACAGGCCTGCTGTTCGTCGCGGTTTCCCTGAACGCCAGGAGGATCGCCGGTCACCAGGGTTTGCGCGCGAGCGCGGCCCAGACCCTGGTGCTGTTCATCGCGCCCCTGGTGATGGCGGCGGTCCTGCTGACCCCCGACCAGGCCGACTGGGCCCTAGGCGCCGAGCTCATCGCCATCGGCGGGATCACCAGCTGGATCCTGTTTGGCATCCGCCGGGTGAAGCACAGCCTGACCGACGATGACAGGCAGCTGATCGCCATCTTCAACCGCCGCGGTCCCAACATCATGGTCATGCTGCTCTTCGTGGCCAGCGGCATAACCATCGCCTGCGGCGCCCCCGTCGGCCTCTACCTGCTCCTCCCCGCCACCCTGGTCGCCCTGATCAGCGGCGTCATCAACGCCTGGTACTTCCTCCTGCCGCCAAGTCCCGGCTCATCGTCAAAGCCAGGCCCGCGAGGCGGGCACGCTGCGTGAGGAACCCCGTCCGGGAAGACGGCCAGCACGCTGGGAGCCTCGCCACCTGAGCATCCGGGCGGAGCTCAGCCGTTTCACAGCCAGCGTTCCATGGAGGCCAGGAGCTCCTCGGTGTCGACTGGCTTGGTGACGTAGTCGTTGGCGCCCGCGGCCAGGCTTTTCTCGCGGTCGCCCGGCATGGCGCGCGCGGTGACCGCGATAATGGGCAGCCGCCCGAATTGCGGCATCTGCCTGATGGCGGTCATCGTCGCGTAGCCGTCCATTCCCGGCATCATGACGTCCATCAGGATGAGGTCAGTGTCCGGGGTGGCGCGGAGTTCCTCGATGCCCTGGCGGCCGTCACTCGCGTGCGTCACCCGCAGGCCGCACAGCTCGAGGGTGCTCGAGATCGCGTAGACGTTGCGCGGGTCGTCGTCGATCACGAGCACGTGCTTGCCGCGCAGGCTGGGGTGGTCAGCCATCGCGGCCACCTGGTCCGTGGCTGCCGAGGGCGCGCTGACGGGCTCCTCGACGTCTGCCACGAGCGCGGGCACCTGGCCCGGCTGCGCGGCGGACAAGTGCAGCGTGATCCGCTCGCGGAGATCGTCAAGCGACGGCAGCAGCTCGAGCGAGGGGTAGCCGATGCGCAGCGCCGCGAGGCGGTCCCTGACACCTTGTCCAGGCGCGTGCGCCAGGACGGGTACCTCGCGCAGCGCAGGCTTCTCCCGGACCTGATCGAGGAACTCAAGAGCGGTCGGCATGCCGAGGTCCACGACCACGCACCGGAACGGTTCGGCGGCGAGCGTGGCAGTGCCCTGACCGGGGTTCGTGGCCACGGCGACCCGTGCGGTCCCGCTCAGCTGCGCGAGGTCGGAGATGGCGCTGTGGGCAAGGAGCCCGAGCAGTCCGCCGCTCGTCGGCTCGAACACCAGGACCTTCCTGTCCTGCTGACCAGGATGGCCGGACCCGCCGGTGTCCCTGGCTGGCGAGCCTGCCGCGGCGGCGGGAGCGGAGCCCCGGCCATCCGCACCGCCGTGATCAGGCTCGGTGATGGCGGCCCTCGCCGCGAGCGCGTTGGCGCGCGTGGTCACGGCTCGCAGGTCCTCAAGACCGCCGACGGCTTCCGCCACGGCGAACGCGGGCTCCGGCGCCGGAAAGGACGGTGGCGTGTCCGGCAGCGTGGCGGGCACTGACAAGGTGAACGTGCTGCCGTGTCCCAGGTCACTTGTCGCGCTGATCGTGCCGCCGAGCAGCGAGCTCACCTCACTGGCGATCGACAGCCCGAGGCCGGTGCCGCTGTAGCGGCGGCTCAGCGTACCGTCGCCCTGCTGGAAGGCGCCGAAGATCACCGCGAGGTTCTCCGGGGCGATGCCGATCCCCGTGTCGGTGACGGAGAACACCGCGAGCGGCCCGTCCTCCTGGCCGCTCTCCGGTCCGTCGGCGCCAGCGTTGTCGGCGGCAGCGCCGGACACCCGCAGCGTCACCCGGCCTCGCTCGGTGAACTTGACCGCGTTGGAGAGCAGGTTCCCAAGCACCTGGCGGAGCCGCTGCCGGTCCGTGACCAGCGCAGACGGTGCGGACGCCGCGACGAAGACCTCGAAATCGAGACCCTTCTCCGCGGTCAGCGGCCGGAAGGTGGCCTGGATGTCCTCGGTCAGCGCGTCAAGCGTGAACCGCTCCGCGCGGACGTCCATCCGGCCGGCCTCCACCTTCGACAGGTCGAGGATGTCGTTGATGAGCTGGAGCAGGTCGGAGCCCGCGGAGTGGATGACGTTCGCGTACTCGACCTGCTTGGCGGTGAGGTTCTGGCCAGGGTTCTGCGCGAGCAGTCTGGCGAGGATCAGCAGGCTGTTCAGCGGGGTGCGCAGCTCATGGGACATGTTCGCGAGGAACTGCGACTTGTACTGAGAGGCGAGGGCGAGCTGCCTGGCTCGTGCCTCGATCTCTTCCCTGGCCTGCTCGATCTCCGAGTTCTTGGCCTCGATGTCCTGCTTCTGAGCCGCGAGCAGCGCCGCCTTGTCCTCCAGGTCGAGGTTGGACTGCTGCAGTTCCTCGGATCGTGCCTGGAGTTCAGACGAGCGCGTCTGGAGCTCCGCCGTCAGCCGCTGCGACTCCTCGAGCAGCGCGTCGGTGCGGGAGTTGGCGATGATCGCGTTGACGCTGATTCCGAGCGTCTCCGCGAGCTGCTCGAGGAAGGCGACCTGGATCGGCGTGAACTTGGTGAAGGAGGCGAGCTCCACGACGCCGAGCACCTGGTCCTCGAACATGATGGGCATGATGACCAGGTTGGCAGGCGGTGCGTCGCCGAGGCCGGAGGAGATCCTGATGTAACCCTGGGGGATCTCGTCGACGACGATCGGCCGCCTGCTCTTGGCGACCTGGCCGATGAGCGACTGGCCAATCCGGTACTGGATCGGCGCGTCCTTGTCGGCACGCAGGCCGTACCCGGCGATCAGCCGCAGCCGCCGCTCACCGCTCCAGTCCTCGGTCAGGAAAAACGTCCCGTGCTGCGCCCCGAGCAGCGGCGCGAGCTCCTCCATGATCAGCTCGGCGACGACCTCGAGGTCCCGGTGCCCCTGGAGCATTGACCCGATGCTGGCCAGGTTGGTCTTCAGCCAGTCCTGGTCCTGCGAGGCCTGCACGGTCTCGCGCAGTGACCGGACCATGGCGTTGATGCTGTCCTTGAGCTCCGCGACCTCGCCCTCGGCCTCGACCGAGATCGTCTGGGTCATGTCGCCCGCCGCAACCGCGCTCGTCACCTCCGAGATCGCACGGACCTGGCGGGTCAGGTTCCCGGCCAGCTCGTTGACGTTCTCCGTCAGCCGCTTCCACGTGCCGGACACGCCCTCGACCTCGGCCTGCCCGCCGAGCTTGCCCTCCCGGCCCACCTCGCGCGCCACGCGCGTCACCTCGGCGGCGAACGAGGACAACTGGTCGACCATCGTGTTGATCGTCGTCTTCAGCTCGAGGATCTCCCCGCGCGCGTCCACGTCGATCTTCTTCGTCAGGTCGCCCTGCGCGACCGCCGTGGTGACCTGCGCGATGTTCCGCACCTGGCCGGTCAGGTTGTTAGCCATCGAGTTGACGTTGTCGGTCAGGTCCTTCCAGGTGCCCGACACGCCGTGCACGACCGCCTGGCCGCCGAGGTTGCCTTGGGTGCCGACCTCGCGGGCGACCCTGGTGACCTCGTCCGCGAACGCCGACAGCTGGTCCACCATCGTGTTGAGCGTGGTCTTCAGCTCGAGGATCTCCCCGCGCGCGTCCACGTCGATCTTCCTGGTGAGATCGCCCTTGGCGACCGCCGTGGCGACCTGCGAGATGTTCCGCACCTGCCAGGTGAGGTTCCCCGCCATCGCGTTGACGGACTCGGTGAGGTCCTTCCACGTGCCGGACACGCCCGGCACGTGGGCCTGCCCGCCGAGCTGTCCGTCGGTGCCCACCTCGCGGGCGACGCGGGTCACCTCCGAGGTGAACTGGTCGAGCTGATCGGCCATGCGGTTGAACACGCCCGCGATCTCGTCGACCAGCGGGTCACCGGTGAGCGCGAGGCGTGTGCTGAAGTCGCCGCCTCGTACCGCCGTGAGCCCCGCGAGTAGCTGTTCAAGCGCTGGCCTGTCGAGACGGGGCCGCTCGTGGTCAACGTCTGTCATCGACTCTCCCGTTCCTGGACCCGCTGTGGGCATGCCGCAGCGACTGGCCGTTATAGAATAGTCGCATTCCGGTCGGCCTACACGCTCGAATTGCGGATACACTTTGCGATCCGCACTACCTCTCACTGAGAGTGAGCCTAAAGCGGGTTATCCCGAACGTAGGCACCTGACTGTCACCAGCCCACGACTTACTTCACGCGTGCTAAAGTTCTGCCGAAGCTCGCCGTCAGTGGCGGTCAACCCTATGGTGAGCGCCAAAAGCGGTCAGCCGTAACGGAGGCGATACTTCTGGCAGATCGCGAGGACACGCCGCGACTATCAGCAGTCGTGGAGCGGCAGCGGCGCGAGGTGGCCCGTGTTCGGGCTGACCGCGATGCGGCCGTTGTCGTCGCGACGGCCAGGGGCGTGCTCATGGAGCGGCACGCCTATTCGTCGGCCATGGCAGCCAGCCAGCTCGCGGCCATGGCCGCCGCGGCCGGGCTTCCGGAACCTGAGATGGCAGCCGCTGTCCTTGCCCAGGATCCGCCGTCCCTGCCGCAGCCGGGCCAGGCCCCGGCCCCGGCGCGGCCGCCCCAATGGCCGCAAGACGAGGCACAGGCGGCAGCGGGGGAGTGGATCGAGGCCGGCCAAGCGCTCGGGCCGGCCGACGACCCGGTCACCATCGCAGCGGCCGAGCGAGCGAAGGACGGCGGCGAGCTCGTCGGGGCGCTTGCCGCACAGCTGCACTCCAGGTTCGGCGTGGCCGCGGTCGCCGTATGGCTGCTCGACGCCGACGGCGCGCTTGACCTCTTCGGCCAGGACGGGCTCGACGGTACCGAGTCGAGCCGCTGGCGCCGGCTGCCACCGCAGTTCGACTGCCTTGAGCAGCGGGTGATCGCCGACGGGAGTGACCTGTGGTGGCCGGCCGGGCTTCCGGCGGCCGATCAGGTGTCAGCCGCCGAGCCGTGGGGGAGGGATGCCGCCCGCGTGGTGCTCGGGCTGCGGGACCGGGCGGGGATCCTGCTCGGCGTGGCGGAGGCGTGGTGGCCTACCCCGCGGAGCGTGTTCGACGTTGCCACCAGGGTCTGGGTGTCGGCCGCCGTCGCCGGGTTCGCCGACGTGCTCGGCCTGCGACTGGCCTACGGCCCCGTTGGATCAACGGCGCCGTCCCCGCCAATCTTCAGGGCGCTCGACGAGGTCACCGAGTCCGCGCTCGTTGTCAGGCCGATGCGGGACGCCGACGGCATCGTGGCCGACTTCAGGCTCATCCACGTGAGCCCCCGGTACGTGGACCCGGGCGGCCGCCAGCCCGGCGAGCTCGCCGGGCTCACCGTGCTTGAGGCTTACCCCGCGTCGGTAACCGGCGACGGCCTGTTCGCCATGGCCGAGCGGGTCCTGGCAAGCGGCCGTGCCGAGCACGTGACGGGGACCGCCGCCACCGCCCTGACAGGCGACGCGGACCCGGTCCGGGTCACGGCGGTGCACGCGGTCCCGTTCTTCGACGGCGTGATCTTTACCTGGCGGCCGGTGGGGGAAGCCGAGGAGCGCGCCGACCTGCTCGACCACGCACAGCGCCTCGCCCGTATCGGTGCCTGGGAGGAGAGCCTCATCACCGGGGCCGTTCGCTGGGCCGAATCCGCGTTCGCCGTTTTCGGCCTTGACCCGCGGCACGCGGGACCGATCCCCACCGCCAGCCTGCACAGCTTCGTGATCGCCGCGGACCGCGCGCCGGTCCGCCGGTTCCGCCAGTCCCTGCTACACCGGCGCGAGCCCGCCGTCGCGGTGTTCAGGATCGTCCGCCCCGGCGACACCGCCATCAGGCAGATCCGCATCTTCGCCGAGCCGGTGCTGGCCGGCGACGAGGTGGTGGCCCTGCGCGGCGCGTTCCAGGATGTCTCGGCGCACTACCACACGCAGGTCGCGCTCGCCGCGACACAGGATCAGCTGGCCGACAGCGAGCAGCGGGCCGCCCAGGAGCAGGAGCTCGCGCTCCGGCTGCAGCGCGCCATCATGCCGGAGGACGAGCCGCCGGTGGAGGCCGCCGGGGTGGACGTGGCGGTCCGCTACCGGCCGGCCGAGCAGGGGCGCCTGGTGGCGGGGGACTGGTACGACGCGCTGCTGATGCCTGACAAGGAACTGCTGCTTGTGGTCGGGGACATCACCGGCCACGGCATCGACGCGGTGACGGGCATGGTCGCCGCGCGGAACGCGCTGCGCGGGCTCGCCGCGACGGGCGCCGGCCCCGCTGACCTGCTCAGGCACCTCAACTACGCGGCCTGCTACCTGACCGAGGGCATCGCGGGGACCGTCATCTGCGGCCGCTACAACTCGGAGACCCGCGTGCTGCGCTGGGCCAGGGCTGGGCACCTGCCGCCGGTCCTGGTGCGCGACGGCGCAGCCGAGATGCTGCCGCTTCCCGCCGGCGTCCTGCTCGGGCTCGACCCGGACGCCGAGTACGAGGAGGCCACGCTCCCGCTGCGCAGCGGGGACACCCTGCTGATGTTCACCGACGGGCTGATCGAGCGCCGCGCCGACTCGATCAGCGACGCGCTGCGCGAGTTCACCGCCGCGGCCGTGCCCGCTGGCCCCGACGCGGCGTCGCACGCCGACCGCATCCTCGACAGTGCCAGCTCGGACACCGGCGACGACGCCTGCCTGGTCGCCGTCAGGCTCCTCTAACCGGGCTCAGACCCCAGGAACCGCCTCAGGAACCGAGGTGGCGCGCGAAGAACCGCTCCGAGCTGTCCACCTCGAACCTGGGCACCTCCGCGTGGCGGCCAGGGTTGGCGTGCAGCGACTTCTGCGCGGAGCCGATGGCGTCGAACAGCGCAAGCCCCGAGTCGCGCGGCACGAGCTCGTCGTCCCATTGGAGGTGGAATTCGACCGGGACGGTGATCCGGGCGGCCGCTTCCGCCAGCGTCTCATGCCCCATCAGACCGAGTACGGCCGCCCTGATCCGCGGCTCGGCCGCCACCAGCGGCACGCCGATCGCACTGCCGAGCGAAACGCCCCAGTAGCCCACCAGTCCGCCCGCGCCGATCCAGTCGAGTTCAGTCAGGGCGTCGAGGACGGCCTTCCATTCCGGTATCGCCAGGTCCGCGACCACGATCCCGCGGCGGGCGAACACGTCGCCGAGTGACGTCCCTGCCGCTGTGCCTAGCCCCTCGATCTCAGCGTTGTAGGGCTCGTATTCAGCAGGGACGGGCCTGCCGCCCCAGCCGGGCGCGTCGATGGCGGCCACCGCGAACCCGCACCGCGTCACGTAGCGGCGGGCGCGGGCGGCAAGCGGCGGTGCCGTCTTGTGATGACCGCCCCCGTGGCCGAGAAGCACCAGCGGCCGCGGCCCCGTGGCATCCTCCGCCGCCCACACCACGCCGGGCGCGTCGCCCACCGTGAAGAGTCGCTCCGTCACGCCATCCGAGGTTGTCTCCGCGCTGAACCGCATAACCGCCACCGCTTTCGCCTTCAGGTCCGTCTATCCGCCGCCTATCACGGTCCCCCACTCCCATCGCGGCCGCAAGCACTGGCTGCGCGTCGGTCTGTCACGGTCCCCTGCTCCCATCGCGGCCGCAAGCACTGGCTGCGCGTCGGTCTGTCACGGTCCCCTGCTCCCATCGCGGCCGCAAGCACTGGCTGCGCGTCGTTACCGGGCGTACCCAGGGGTCAACGCGGGTTGCGGAACGGGCGGACGTGGGCTGGCTGCGCACGTCGAAGACAGCTCGCCACCGGCAAGAAGATACTGAAGAAGACGGTCGGCGCCCTAGCGGAGCACGTCCACCTCCCCGCGCGGGTGGGTTGGCAAGCATAGCCCGCCACGACGGCAACCCATCCCGGCCGTCCGCTCAGGGTAACTGAGGGGCATCAAGCTTATCAGAGACGCTTTGCCGGCTACCTGAGGACATCATCAGCGCGTTACCGTGCGGTGGCTATAAACTGCCGATTGCAGCTTCTGTGTACGTGCGTCATGACGCGCTCGCGGATTCACTGCCGGCTTCCGCGCGGTGCGGGGCCTGACTGCAGGCAAGGAGATATGCGCGTGGCGCAGGGAACAGTCAAGTGGTTCAACTCGGACAAGGGCTTCGGGTTCATTAGTGCCGATGGCGGGGGCGAGGACGTCTTCGTCCACTTCTCCGCGATCGAGTCCAACGGCTACCGCAGCCTGGACGAAAACCAGCGGGTCGAGTTCGACATCACGCAGGGCCAGAAGGGCCCGCAGGCCGAGCACGTCCGCGCGATCTGATTCTGATCAACGCGATCTGACTCTGATCAATAGGTAGTGCTACCGTTCGTCCGGCAAATCCTATTTGCCGGACGAACGGTAGGCATGCTTGCTCTGGCCGTCGCCATCTGGCACAACTGACGCACCCTCCCAGCAGCCAAGTACGTCGTGACGGTCAAAGCGGAGTTGGCCCGCCGGATCCGGGAAGAGCACGGCGCATGACTGGCAGCGGCCCGATGGGCGCGGAGTTCGATACCGTGGCCGAATGGACGGCCGAGGTGGCCGAGAGCCTCGGCCCGCAGTACCGCATCCCGGCGGCCTGCCGGGGAAGCGGTCGGCCGTCGGCCCTGGACTGGCTGCTGGCGGGTCTGGCCCCGCGGCCTGGTGACCTGATGATCGACATCGGCGCTGGGCTGGGCGGCCCTGCCGCTTACGCGGCCGAGCGGACCGGAGTCCAGCCGGTCCTGGCCGAGCCGGAGCCCGACGCTTGCCGTGCCGCCGCCCGGCTGTTCGGCGCCGCGGTGATCCAGGCCGACGCGACTGCCTTGCCGTTCGCCGACGGCGCGGCCAGCCACGCCTGGTGCCTGGGCGTGCTGTGCACGGCTAGCGGCGCTGACGCCCAGCGGGCCATGCTCCGGGAACTGCGCCGGGTGCTTCGGCCGTCAGGCCGGGCCGGGCTGCTGGTGTTCCTGGCCACCCGAGGGCGGCTAGACAACCCGCCAGAGGGAAACCACTTCCCCTCCCGCGCCCAGCTGACCGCCATGCTCCGGGAAGCCGGCCTGACCGAGACCGCCGTCGCCGACCCGGCGTCCCTCCCGGCCCCGACCGCCTGCTGGCAGGAGCGCACTGCCGCCGTCGATAACGAGCTGCGGCGCCGGTTCGCGGACGCACCGCCACTGGCCACGGCCCTAGAGCAGAGCAGGAGGATCGGCCAGCTCCTGCAGTCTGGCGAGCTGGTCTCCCAGGTCATCCGGCTGCTCCGGCCCGCTTAGCGCTGGGTCCCGGCGTAGCATAGTTGACTGCTTCGTCGTTAGCACGCCGCTGTTCTCGGTGCAGGGGGAGGATTGGTGGATATCACCCAGTTGGTGCTTGACGATCATCACGAGCAGCGGCGGTTGTTCGCGATCCTGGAGCAGATCGACCGGCGTGACACCGAGTCGCTGTCCGCCGTCTGGGGACGGCTCGCGGCGTTTCTTGAGGTGCACGCGGCGGCGGAGGAAGCGATCTTCTATCCCGCGCTGCTGCGGGTAGGGATCGCCGCGCGGCGCAGGGCAGGGGTGGAGGGCGAGACCTTGGACGCCATCCATGACCATAACGACATCCGGGACGCGGTCGCGGAGGTCGCGAGGCATTCGGTTGGCAGCGACGACTGGTACGCGGCTGTCGCCGGGGCCAACCTGGCGAACAGCGACCACATGGCCGAGGAGGAGCGCGAGGGGCTGACCGATTTCCGTCGCTTGGCCGGACTGCAGCAGCGCCACGACCTTGCCGTCGCCTTCGCCGCCTATGAAGCGCGGAATGTCACGGGTGTCGTGCCTGTGGACAAGGACCCCGCCGCCTATGTCAGCCAGGCTGAACAAGGGACAGGGCAGGTCGGCGACGGGTCACTTGGCATCGGCGCCCTCAAACGCCCCTGAACCTTCTGGTCCATGGCATCCCAAAATCGCCCATCTGCAGACGTTCCACGACGGCGTCGACCCGGATGTCGAGGTAGACATCACGCCGGCCGACTGGGCGCAGGGCCGCGATCCGCAGCTGGAAACCGCGGTCCGCCTCGTCCTCGAGGCGCTGGAGAAGCAGCCGGCAACCAGCCCTCCCGACCCGGGAACCGGCCCGCGCAAGGCCCGCCCGCCGCTGCCACCCCGGCCAGCCCGGAACGCCTGGCGTGACAGCGATGTCGCGGCGACCTGGTGAACACCACCTCGGAGCCGCCAGCTAGGGCTGACGCTGACGTGCCACCCAAACAAAAAGCGGGCCGTGGCAGAAGCCCAACCCGCGCCGATGTTGTAGGTGGGAGAGCGCCCGATGCCTCCTTATCGGCAGCTTCCCTGTTCGAGGCGTAATGTCCGAGTATGGGCAACCCGAATGCCGCGGGATGGCGCTACACGGCCTGCTACGGCTGGAACTGGCGGTCTGCCAGGGCGATCAGCAGAGCCCTGGGCAGCCTCGCTCTCCCGATGCCGCCCTGGTTCCGTGCGGTCGTGGCGCGCTGCCTGCTGAGGCGAACCGCGCTGCACGCCGACGCCCAGGGCATCTGGGGGAGCGCCGGGCCGCTGTCGGCGGGGTCGGCCGGCCCGTGCCCGTGGAAGGATGTCACGGACATCGTGGTCTGGGACTACGACCACCTGAGGATCATCGGGCTCGCCCGCCGCGGCGATGCGGTCGGCGGCGGTCCGGCGGCTAGGGCGCTGGCGTCCCGCACGCCCCGGCAGTCCCGGCCGGCCCGGCGCAGGGCCTTGCGGCGGCACCCGTCCTATCCGGCGTTCATCGCACCCGACGGATCGCCTTACGACGCCGGGAATGTGGTGACGGCGAACGGCTGGTGTGTCGACACCGCCCGGTTGCAGGCAACCGTACGGCACTTCGCTCCGCGAGCGCGGTTCGTGGACCTGTCCGGTGTCAGCGCCGCGCCGGACTCCGATGGGCCGTTCGGGTTCGCCTTCGAGGTTCTCGCCGGCTTGATCGAACTCATCGGGTGGCGGCGCCTTGGCTGGCTGCTCGGCGTCGCCGCCTCGGCCGCCGTCCTGGCTGCCGCGGCCGCCAATCTCGGCACCCAAAGCCGCGCCCCGGTCGGCGTGACGGTCGGTGCGCTGGCCCTCGCCCTGTTCATCTGGCGCGCGGTGGCGGTCCGTCGTCGGCGGCGCCGCTCTGCGCACCCGGAGACCTGGCTCGAGTCCGGCCGCGAGGACGTGGAAACCTCGCCGCTGAGGGGGCTTCGCCGGGGCGGGCTCGCTGCCTGGACGCTTCGCGTCAGCTCACTCGCGGGGTGGCGTGGCTGGCAAGGCACAGGTACTTCTCCACGCCGCTCCCCTTATGCCATCCGGCGGAAACGCTGAGGCGCTCCGAGGACGTTGTCCCAACACTGGGCGGTCCGCCCGACCGAGATTGTGACCTGGCAGTCTCGGCGAGGCCGGCGTAGGCGGCCGAGGTGTACTGGAAAGCTGCGGTCGGCAGCCCAGCGTGTAAGCCATGCGTCGGCCCGCGAGTTTTCCCGCCGGGCCGACGCATGTGTGCGTGCGATACCGATCTTTAGCGGCTAGGTGGGTTGCGTCTGTCCACTGTGGGCTCTGAGCCGTACGACGTGCGTCTCCGGCTCCTAGCTCGATCTGGGTAGGGTTGCGGCGTGCGGCCGGACGGGGAGATCACCAGGGGCACCACCAACCCCGAGCGGCTGCGGCGGGTAGACCGCTGGATAACCCAGGCGCAGCAAGCGGTGCTCCTCGCCCAGGAACGCCCGCTGATTGTGGACCTGGGTTTCGGTGCCTCGCCGGTGACCACGCTGGAGCTGTACCGGCGGATCCGCGCGGTGGCGCCGGACGCCGAGGTCACCGGCCTGGAAATCGATCCGGAGCGGGTGGCGGCCGCAGGCCGTCAGCTGGCGGCGCTGCGCGCCGTGGGGGACGCCCTGCCGGGGCTGTCGTTCGCGGTCGGCGGGTTCGAGCTGCCGGCGGCGCGGCGGCCGGTGCTCGTCCGCGCGCTCAACGTACTGCGTCAGTATCAGGAAGAGCGGGCCTGGGCGGCCTGGTCCCGGCTGCGGGCAGGCCTGGCCGCCGGCGGCGTCCTTGTCGAGGGCACCTGCGACGAGATCGGCCGCCGCGCGGTGTGGGTCACCCTTCCCGCGCTGCAGGAAGCCAGTGCCCCGGAAGCCACTGCCCCGGAAGCCACTGCCCTGGAAACCAGGGAAGCCAGGGCCCTGGGCAGCAGGCGCCAGGCGCTGATCACCTTCTCGACGCGGCTCGCGTCGCTTGACCGCCCGTCCGATCTGGCCGAGCGTTTGCCCAAGGCACTGATCCACCGGAACGTGCAAGGCGAGCCGGTGCACCAGTTCCTCCGCGACTTCGACCGGGCCTGGGACAGTGCCGCGCCGTTTTCCGCCTTCGGGCCCAGGCAGCGCTGGCTGGCGGCGGTGACGTCCCTGTCCGCCGCCTGGCCGGTGATCACGCGGCCGCCGCATGGCGGTCACCGCCGCTGGCGGCTCGGCGAGGTGACCCTGCCCTGGGCAGCCCTCGCCCCGCCCGGGGCTGTCCCGCCCGCCTGACCCGCTGGCGCCGACGATCCTTGACCTTCGCCGCCCTCAATGGCGACGGGCTGATCGAGCGGGACTATCAGTTCGGCCGATTCGTCAGATCGGGCCGGGCACACGATCACGGTCCTTGAGGGCGTCCTCCGGGCGCCTAGGAGCCAACTCCTCCCGCTGGTTCCTAGACGCCCGCCCGCGCCCGCTACCCCGCCGGCTGACTGTCCAGCCAGGTGGCGAGGCTGCGGGCCAAGGTCGGCATCGGGAGTGAGCCGTGGTCGAGGACGGCGGCGTGGAAGCCGGGCAGCGAGAACGCCGGGCCGAGCCGCCGGCGGGCCTCGTCCCGCAGGCGCTCGATCTCCAGCTTGCCGGTGAGGTAGCACAGCGCCTGCCCCGGCATGACGATGTAGCGGTCGATCTCGGCGGCCATGAACTCCGGCGGCATGGGGACATGGTCGACCGCGTACTGGACGGCCCGCTCGCGGCTCCAGCCGAACGCGTGCAGGCCGGTGTCGACGACGAGCCGGACAGCCCGCATCAGGGCCGCGCTGACCGCGCCGAGCAGCCCGCGCTCGTCGGTGTAAAGGCCGGTTTCCTCGGCGAGCTGCTCGGCGTACAGGCCCCATCCCTCAGAGAAGACCGGCAGGCTCCGCTGGCGCTGCAGCGCGGGCAGGCCGGAGAGCAGCTGCAGCCGGGACAGCTGGAGGTGGTGGCCGGGCACCGCCTCATGGAAGGCCACGACGTCGATGTCCCAGCCGGTGCCCGCCGTGGGCCGCAGCGTGTTGAACCAGAACGTTCCCGGCCGGCCGCCATCCAGCCGCGGCGGCGTGTAGTGCGGCGCCGCGCCCGCGAGGGCCACGACGTCAGGCATGGGCGTCACGGCACACGGCGGCGGCAGGGGAGCGGGGAAGAACTCCGCCGCCCGCTCCTCGGCCCGCCGCACGGCGGCCAGGGCCCGGTTGACCGCCTCCTCCGGGGTGAGCTTCCCGGCCGATTCCCTGATGGCGGCGAGTACCTCATCCCGCCCAGAAAGCCCCAGGCCCTTGCCGAGCTCAACCGCCCGCGCCTCAAGCGCCGCGACGTGATCGAGGCCAGTCTGGTGCAGTTCCCCGGCCGACAACGGCAGGGTTGTGTAGAGCCGGATGGCACGGGAGTAGTCCGCCTCCCCGTTGGGCAGCCAGCGGAGCCCGGCGTGCTCGGCCGGCCGCGCCAGCGGGAGCAGTTCCCTGACGGTGTCCGCCCACCTGGCCAGCGCCGGCTGCACGACGTCCGCGACGGCCGCCCGGCGCTCCTCCTCCCACGCCGCCGTGCGGCTCCAGCCCTGCGGCGGCTTCGGGGAGAGCACGGGACTGTCGCCAGGGGCGGCGATGATCGCCTCGACCCAGCTGAGGGCCGCCTCAGCGAGCGGGCCGACCGGCAGCCGCCCGGCGCGGGCCCCGGCCCGCAAGCGCTCGCTGATCTGGTCGATCCAGACGCCGCTGCCCCGCACCCGGGTCAGGTAGTCCTCCGCCGCCGCCTGGTCCATCAGGACCGTCCGGGCCGCTGTGGCGAGGAACATGGCAGGCCCCGAGTACTGCATGGCGGTGACGGTGTGCTCGTCCTTCGCCAGGTCGACGGCCGTCACCTCCTGGGCTGCCGCCTGCGTCGTGCAGTCGACCGTGATGGCGTCGGCCGGCGTGAGCTCCTCCCGTCCGATCGACGCGGCCTCGTCGAGGAAGCCAGCGGCTTCGGCGCGCCACGCCTGCTGCCCTTCCGCGCTATCGTCGGGGAGCAGGTCGTCATAGCCGGGGATGCCGTACATGGTGGCGGCGAACGGATTGGCGTGCAGCCACCGCTCATGGAACCGGTCGGCGAGGTCACGTGCTGCGGTCATCGAGCCTTCCACGGTCTTGAGGGCGTGAACGTGCTAGACAGGGTAACCGGGTGCGGGCGTGCCGCTGCCTTGGCAGGCCCTGGCCTCGCCCGGACACGGTAATACGAGTAATAGACGTTAGTAACACAAGCATCGGGCCAGTGTCCCCTTCCGCGGCGCGATGCCATGATTAAGGGACAAAACGTGCGACTGACTCTGCGCGTGCACGCCGGCGGCGGGCACGCGGCGGAGTTAGCAGCGGGGAACTCGCGATGATGAGGTGATCGGCATGCCGGTGGCGACGGAGACCGGGCAGCAGGAGCAGATGCAGCAATTGCTGGCCGGGCTGACGGCGGTCCGCGGCGGTGACTTCAGCATCCGGCTCCCCGCGGGCCAGGACGCGCTGATGAACGACATCGCGGCCGTCTTCAACGCCATGAATGAGCAGCTCGGCGTGTTCACCTCGGAGGTCACCCGCGTGGCCCGCGAGGTGGGCACCGAGGGGCAACTTGGCGGCCAGGCGGAGGTCCCCGCGGTCGCGGGCACCTGGAAGGACCTCACCGACTCGGTTAACGCCATGGCGGGCAACCTTACCGGGCAGGTCCGGGCCATCGCCCAGGTGACCACCGCGGTCGCCAAGGGCGACCTGAGCCAGAAGATTTCCGTCGAGGCCAAGGGCGAGGTCGCCACCCTCGCGGAGACCATCAACGGGATGGTCGACACGTTGTCCGCGTTCGCCGGCGAGGTCACCCGCGTGGCCCGCGAGGTGGGCACGGAAGGCCGCCTCGGCGGCCAGGCGGAGGTGCCGGGCGTCGGCGGCACCTGGCGGGACCTGACCGAGTCCGTGAACTTCATGGCAGGCAACCTCACCAGCCAGGTCCGCAACATCGCCCAGGTCACGACCGCGGTGGCGAAGGGCGACCTGAGCCAGAAGATCACGGTCGACGCGCGCGGTGAGATCCTCGAGCTTAAGAACACCGTGAACACGATGGTGGATCAGCTCTCCGCGTTCGCCGGCGAGGTCACCCGGATGGCCCGCGAGGTGGGCACCGAGGGCCGCCTCGGCGGGCAGGCCCAGGTTCCCGGCGTGGGCGGCACCTGGCGGGACCTGACCGACTCCGTGAACTTCATGGCAGGCAACCTCACCAGCCAGGTCCGCTCGATCGCCCAGGTCGCCACCGCCGTCGCCAAGGGCGACCTGAGTCAGAAGATCACCGTGGACGCGCGCGGTGAGATCCTCGAGCTCAAGAACACGATCAACACGATGGTCGACACGCTCTCCGACTTCGCCGGCGAGGTCACCCGCGTGGCCCGCGAGGTGGGCACCGAGGGCCGCCTCGGCGGCCAGGCCGACGTGCAGGGCGTATCTGGCACGTGGAAGGACTTGACCGAGTCGGTCAACGTCATGGCCGCCAACCTCACCGTGCAGGTCCGCTCGATCGCCGACGTCACGACCGCGGTGGCGAAGGGCGACCTGAGCCAGAAGATCCGGGTTGACGCGCGCGGCGAGATCCTTGAGCTGAAGGAGACCATCAACACGATGGTCGACCAGCTGTCGTCGTTCGCCGGCGAGGTCACCCGCGTGGCGCGCGAGGTGGGCACCGAGGGCCGACTTGGCGGCCAGGCGATTGTCCAGGGCGTGTCTGGCATTTGGGGCGACCTGACCGACAACGTCAACGTGATGGCCTCCAACCTGACCGTGCAGGTCCGCTCGATCTCCCAGGTGACCACCGCGGTGGCGAAGGGTGACCTGAGCCAGAAGATCCGGGTTGACGCGCGCGGCGAGATCCTTGAGGTGAAGGAGACCGTCAACACGATGGTCGACCAGCTCTCCGCGTTCGCCGGCGAGGTCACCCGCGTGGCCCGCGAGGTCGGCACTGAGGGCATACTCGGCGGCCAGGCGACGGTCCGGAACGTGGCAGGCACCTGGAAAGACCTGACCGATAACGTCAACTCGATGGCGAACAACCTGACCAACCAGGTGCGGAACATCGCCCAGGTCACCACGGCGGTCGCCAAGGGCGACCTGACGAAGAAGATCGACGTCGACGCCCGTGGCGAGATCCTTGAGCTGAAGACGACGATCAACACGATGGTGGACCAGCTCTCGTCGTTCGCCGCCGAGGTCACCCGCGTGGCCCGCGAGGTAGGCCGCGAAGGCCGCCTCGGCGGCCAGGCCGAGGTCGAGGGCGTCTCCGGCACGTGGAAGCGGCTGACGGAGAACGTCAACGAGCTGGCCGGGACGCTGACCAGGCAGATCCGCGCGATCTCCGAGGTGACGAGTGCGGTCGCCACCGGCGACCTGACCAGGACGATCTCCGTCGAGGCCGCAGGCGAGGTCGCGGAGCTCAAGGACAACATCAACATGATGGTCCGGTCGCTGCGCGACACCACCGAGGCCAACCAGCAGCAGGGCTGGCTCCAGACCAGCCTGGCCAAGATCGCCGGCCTCATGCAGGGCCAGCGGGACCTCGCGGTGGTCGCCGAGCTGATCATGAACGAGCTCATCCCCCTGGTCGGCGGCCAGCAGGGCGCGTTCTTCCTCGCCGACAACACCAGCGACGCGGAGACCCGGCTGCGGCTCATCGCCGGGTACGGGCTGCCACGCGGCGGCGGCGCCCCCAGTCAGGTGCTGCTCGGCGAGTCGCTGGTCGGGCAGGTCGCCAAGACCCGCAGGCCGATCGTCCTGGACGAAGTCCCGGCAGGCTACATGAGGATCGCCTCCGCGATCGGCGAGTCCCGCCCGGTCAACGTGATGATCGTGCCGATCGTGTTCGAGGACCAGGTGCTCGGGGTCATCGAGGCCGGGTCGCTGTGGCCGTTCACGCAGGCGCACCGCGACTTCCTCGAGCAGCTCATGGAGGCCATCGGCGTCAACGTCAACACCATGATCGCCAACGCCCGCACCGACGACCTGCTCGACCAGTCGCAACGGCTGACGGCGGAGCTCCAGTCGCGGCAGATGGAGCTCCAGCGGTCCAACGCCGAACTGGCGGACAAGGCGGCGCTGCTCGCCGCCCAGAACCGCGACATCGAGACCAAGAACGCCGAGATCGAGCAAGCCAGGCAGGAGATCGAAGAGCGAGCCAAGCAACTCGACCAGGCCAACAGGTACAAGTCACAGTTCCTCGCCAACATGTCACACGAGCTGCGCACCCCGCTGAACAGCCTCCTCGTCCTGGCAAGGCTGCTGGCGCAGAACCCGATCGGCAACCTCACCGTCAAGCAGGTCGAGTACGCGACCGTAATCCACTCATCTGGCTCGGACCTGCTGCGGCTGATCAACGACATCCTCGACCTGACCAAGGTCGAGGCAGGAAAGATGGACATCAACCCTGAGCGGTTCGCGCTCGCGGGCCTTGTCGAGGACCTGCGCGGCGTGTTCGGCCCGCTGGCCGAGGAGAAGCGGCTCGGCCTCAGGATCACCACGGGCCCCGAAGTGCCGGCCGACCTGGTGACCGACAAGCAGCGCCTGCGCCAGATCCTCTACAACCTGCTGTCCAACGCGGTCAAGTTCACCGAGCGCGGCCGCGTCGAGCTGTTGATCGAGACCGCCGCCGCGCAGGAGCCAGGCGCCCCGTCGTGGATCGTGTTCTCGGTGACCGACACCGGCATCGGCATCAGCCCGGAGAATCTCACGAACATCTTCTCGGCCTTCCAGCAGGGTGACGGAACCACCAGCCGCCGCTACGGCGGAACCGGACTCGGCCTGGCGATCTGCCGCGAGGTCGCCCTCCGGCTCGGCGGCGAGGTGGCCGTGCACAGCGAGCTCGGCAGGGGCAGCACGTTCAGCCTCAACCTGCCGCTGACCCAGCACGGCGGCCCGCACCCCCGGGCCTTCACGGGCGACAGCGTGCGGCCGGTGCCCGCGGCCATGCCCCATGAGGCGCTGCGCGGCCACAAGGTCCTCGTCGTCGACGACGACCCGCGCAACGCCTTCGTCCTCACCGACGTTCTTGAGATGCACGGCATGACCGTGGTCCAGGCGACGGACGGCCGTAAGGCGATCGCCGAGCTCGCGATGGGCGACATCGACCTGGTCCTGATGGACGTGATGATGCCGCAGATGGACGGCTACGAGACCACCCGCGCCATCCGCCGGATGCCTCAGTACGCCAGGCTCCCCGTCATCACCGTTACCGCGCGCGCCATGCAGGGCGACAGGGAAAAGAGCATCGACGCAGGCGCGACCGACTACATCACCAAGCCCATCGACATCGAGGAACTCCTCAACTGCATGGAACGCTGGCTAACTCCCGTCCGATAACAGCAAGGAGCGCGGAGCGCCTGATCCCGACGTCGACCTGTCGCCCGGATAACAGCAAGAAGCAGGGTGATGCTGATTAGCGTGGATCGTTAGGAGCCCTATGGCGCGCCCAACGATCCACTATCCCGCGGTCGCGCGCCAAGCTGCGGATAACGGTAAGAAGCGTGGAGCATCGTTCCCGGCGCACCTGGATAACAGCAAGAGGCGGGCGGGTGCTCGGTGAAGTCTCCCGGCGTCTGTCCAAGGCGGGCGAGGACAAACATGGCCGTGCCCGCCAGGCGCGCGGGTGGGTGGGGAGCGCGTAGCGGGCACGGAGTAGGAGGGGTGCCGCTTAGGCGGCCATGGCCGAGGCGTCGAGCGCCGTGTCGTAGACCGCGAGCGTCTCGTGGGCGATGCGGTCCCAGGAGTACCGGGAGCGCGCCCGGTCGGCCGCGGCCACGCTGAACGCCTCAAGCAGCATCGGGTGGGCGAGCAGCTGCCGGATCCGCTGCGCGAGCAGCGCCGGGCGGCCGGGCGGGACAAGGATGCCGGTCGTGCCGTCGACCACGGCGTCCACCACCTGGCCGCCGACCGCTGAGGCGATGACCGGGGTGCCGCACGCCATCGCCTGGACGGCGAGCAGGCCGGTCGGGTCGTACTCGCTGACGCTGACGAGGAGGTCGGCGGAGCGCAGGAGCGGCGGCAGCGCGCCGCGGCCGACCTGCCCGGCGAACGTCACCTGGCCGGACACGCCGAGGGTGCCGGCGAGCTTGGACAGCCTGCGGAAGCCCAGGTCGTCGCGGAGCCCGGCGGGCGGCGGGCCGCCCGCGACGACCAGGTCGGCGCTGGGCACCTTGGATATCGCGCGCAGCAGGGTGGCGAGCGCCTCATACTCGGACAGGTCGGCCACGGTTACCAGGCGCGGCCGCGTGGTGCGCTCGGCGACCGGGCCCTCCGGGGTGAACTCGTCGGTGTCCACGCCGCACGGCACCACGCGGATCGACCGGCGCGGGACGCCAAGCCTGGTCAGGTCGGACTCCTCGTCGGAGCTTCCGGCGAGCACGGCGTTCGCGGAGCGGCCGATCGCGGGCTCAAGGCGGATGCGCTCGGTGCCGGCGTCGCGGGGAATCACGTGGTGCCGCCGCTCGGCGACGCCGAGGGAGTCAAACGACTGCACAACCGGGATCCGGAGGTCACGGGCGGCCGCTAGGGAGGCGAGGCCGCTGGTCCAGCGCAGCGCGTGCACCACGTCCGGACGGTCCGTGCGCAACCGCTCGTGCAGCGGCCTGCTGAAGGCGGGCACCTGAGCGAGCAGTTCGGACTCGGCGGCGTGGCAAGCGCCGTCCGCCTGGCCGAGGAACTCCACCGTGACGCCAGGCTCAAGTTCGGCCCGGCCGGGAAGCGCGGAACTGTGCCGCTGTGCGTACACGGTTACCCGGTGTCCCTTGCCGGCCAGTGACCGGCTCAGCTCGACCAGCCTCGTGTCGTTGGCGTGCCCGGACTGGTCGACGTCACCGGACTGTGGCATAGCGTGCTGTGCTACCAGGGCGATCTTCATGGAGCCTCTCCTTACCGCGGATACCATCGCGGCGAGCGGTCGGGAGGCCTGGGGCTTCAGCGAAGAAAGAAAAGTGGCCACGCGAGCACGCACGCCGAAGATGGCGTGGAACGTGCCTGCGTCGTAGGCACCACTGGGAATGAGTATCTCCCAGCCGGCCGCGGGATAAACACCCCGCCAAAAAGATTTATCCGGCGCTGGCTTCGCTCACGCTCGGGTACACGGGAATCAGCTGGTCAGCGGCGGTGAGCCGGAGCATCTTCGCCACCGGGTCGCGCGGGCAGGCGAGCGCGACCACGCCTCCCTGGCGGTCCATCGCCCGGTTGGCGCGCAGGATCACGTGCAGGGCGGAGGAGTCCATGAAGCGCAGGCCGGAAAGGTCGATGATCAGCATGCGAGGATGCTTGGCCACCTCGGCATCAAGCACCTCGTGCAGGGCGTCGCTGTTGGTCACGTCGGCCTCTCCGACGAGCTCCACCAGTGTGTACGGCTCGCTGCCCGACTCGACCGTCGCGACAGAAGTCGTGAGCAGGTCCACACCCGTGTTGTACCACAACGTGAACGCCTCCGCCGGCCCGGCTCAGCTCGGCGCGCCGGGCGGGCGCAGCGCCATGTGCATGCGCACAGTGGTCCCGGTCGCGTTGGAGGTAAGTTCTACCAGGTCACAGACCTGGCGGACGATCCAGAGGCCATGCCCGCCATTCGCGTCCGGCGCGGGCCTGCGGCTGCCGACGAGCGGGTCGGCGATCGTGCCCTCATCATGGATCTCGCAGACGACCTCGTCCTCGTCGTGCCACATGGCCAGGGTCCCTGATGACTGGGTATGCCGCAGCGTGTTCGCGGCCACCTCGCTGACGGCGAGCACGAGGTCGTTGGCCCTGCCTTCGGCGAGGCCGGCTTCCCTGGCGTGCTTGAGCACCAGGGCGCGAACCTGCGACAAGTCCGAGCGGTACGTGTGATACATGGCATCGTTTGTCGGCGAGGGCAGCGGCACGCTGCGGTTAGGCGGGTCGGGGAAGTGCACGGATGAGCGAGCCACTGTACCTCCGCGGCACCCAGGCTGGCCGGGATGTGCTAGGTGCCGTGTCCGCATCACGGAACCCGGCGTAGCCCAGGCGACATGTCGCTATCTGATCTGACGATACACCGGCGCTACGCCGCTGTTGCCAAGACTGTAGGAGTCCTGCGACGGTTCCGCCGGTTGAGGTAGATTTGTCCGTCGCAACGCGGCTAGCTGATGAAAGCAGCAGCATCACCGATCACACCCGCCGCGGGAAGACTTACCATGAGTTACGCCACGCTGAATGCATGGATCGTCGAGCGCGAGCGATTCAGGCGGCACCCGTGAGTGTGGCACGATGCTCCGCATTACCCGCGAAACAAGGCTCCAAACAGGCTGAGTCCAACATCCAGCAGCCGCAATCCTCCCCGGCACCCTTGTGCGGATGTGTGATTGGTGTCGCTTGAACCCGCCGACACCAATCACACATCCACGCGGCACGTCGGCCGGCCGCAGGGAGGATAACAGCAAGAAGCGTCCCGCGACACCGGGTTGGCATGGGTTAATCCGGATAACAGCAACAAGCGCGTACCACTCCGCCGGCCTGCGGCTTCCCCAAAAGCGGACGAGGCGTTACAAAAGGATCATGACGACAAGCAGGCGGAGCGCGACGTGGTTCGCGGCGACAGGCCGGTCCGGCATGAACCACCGGGCATGGATGCGCAGCCAGGGGTTCACATCGGAAGTGTTCGACGGCCGTCCGGTCATAGGCATCGCGACCACGTGGTCGGAACTCGCGCCGTGCAACGTTCACTTGCACCGGGTGGCGGAATCGGTCAAGCGCGGCGTGTGGCAGGCAGGTGGCTTCCCTCTCGAGTTCCCCGCGATGGCCTTGGGCGAGACCCTGCTGCGCCCTACCGCCATGCTCTACAGGAACCTCCTCGCCATGGAGGCAGAAGAGCTCATCAGGGCCAATCCGCTGGACGGCGTGGTGCTGCTGTCCGGCTGCGACAAGACCACGCCGGGCCTGCTGATGGCGGCGTCCAGCGTGGGCCTGCCCGCGATCATGGTGACCGGCGGCCCGATGCTGTCCGGCAAGTACCAGGGCACCGACGTCGGCTCCGGCACCGCGGTGTGGCGCTGGGAGGAGGACCTCCTGGCGGGGCGCATGACCGAGCAGGAGTGTGCCTTCGCCGAGGGCTGCATGGCCCGATCCAACGGGCACTGCATGACCATGGGCACCGCGTCCACGATGGCGTCGATGGCCGAGGCCCTGGGCATGCAGCTGCCTTACTCGGCGACCTGGCCCGCCGTCGACGCCCGGCGGTACGAGACCGCGCAGCGGGCCGGCCAGCGGATCGTCGACATGGTGGAAAGCGACCTGACCCCGGACAAGATCATGACCAGGGAGGCGTTCGAGAACGCCATCAGGGTCAACGCTGCGATCGGCGGGTCAACCAACGCGGTCATCCACCTCCTCGCCATCGCGGGCCGCCTCGGCGTTCCCCTCGAACTCGACGACTTCGACACGCTGATCGGGGACGTGCCCACGCTGGTGAACCTGCAGCCCAGCGGCAAGTACCTGATGGAGGACTTCTGCTACGCCGGCGGCCTGCCCGCGGTCATGCGCGAGCTCGGGAACATGCTCCACACCGGCGCGCTCACCGTGACGGGCAAGACCGTCATTGAAAACGTCCAGGACGCGCCCTGCTGGAACCGCGACGTCATCATGCCCCTTGACCAGCCCTTCCAGGCGGCCGGCACGGGCACCGCCGTGCTGCGCGGCAACCTGGCGCCCCGCGGCGCGGTCATCAAGCAGTCCGCCGCGTCGCCGCACCTGCTCAAGCACCGCGGCCGCGCCCTCGTCTTCGACTCGCCTGAGGCGTACCACCAGGTCGCCGCCGACCCGGACCTCGACGTCGACGAGGACACCGTCCTGATCATCCGCTACTGCGGCCCCAAGGGCTACCCGGGCATGCCGGAGACCGCCAACGTCCCGCTCCCCGCCAAGCTGCTCAAGCGCGGCGTCAAGGACCTGGTCCGGATCTGCGACGGCCGGATGTCCGGCACCGCCTACGGCACGGTCGTGCTGCACGTCGCCCCCGAGGCCGCCACCGGCGGTCCCCTCGCCCTGGTCCGCACCGGCGACTGGATCACCCTCGACGTCCCGGCCCGCACGCTCAGCCTCGACGTCCCCGACGACGAGCTCGCGGCCCGCCGCGCCGCCTGGACCCCGCCGCCACGGCCCGCCACGCGGGGCTGGACCTGGCTCTACACCGAGCACGTCCAGCAGGCCGACACGGGCTGCGACCTCGATTTCCTCACCGGCGCCAGCGGCTCCCAGGTCGGCCGCGACCCGCACTGAAGCCCGTGGAGAGTCGGAGCACGAGCCCGTTCGGAAGGATCAAAGTCTTTTTCACTCCAAACGGGTTCGTGTTCCACTCGCCACGTTAATGGCACATTATCCCGCGAAATACCGGCAATCACTTTATTTGATAATTGACAGCATTCTTTGGCCGGTGAGACGGTAAAAAGGCCAGCCGACGTCGATGCGGCCGGTGACACGTGAGTCGGAGGTATGCCTTGCTGCGGGCGGAAGAGAACGAGATCCTGACCAGGGTCGGGCCGGGGACGCTAATGGGCGAGCTGCTGCGGCGTTACTGGACGCCGGCCTGCCTGACGGCGGAGATCCCCGAGCCGGGCAGCCCGCCGGCGCGCGTGCGGCTGCTCGGGGAGAACCTGGTGGCGTTCCGTGACACACGGGGGCGGGTCGGCCTGGTGCAGGAGAACTGCCCGCACCGGGGCGCGTCGCTGTACTTCGGGCGGAACGAGGGCGCGTCGCTCCGCTGCGTCTACCACGGGTGGGCGTTCGACGTGGACGGCAAGTGCGTGGACATGCCCAGCGAGCCGGCGCCGTTCTGCGACAAGGTCCGGATGAAGTCCTACCCGGTGCATGAGTCCGGCGGGATCGTCTGGACCTACATGGGCCCCAGGGAATCGATGACCCCCTTCAGGGACTTCGGCACCGACGGACTCGACGCCGATGACTTCATCGCGACCAAGCAGCTCACGACGTGCAACTGGGTGCAGGCGATGGAGGGCAACCTCGACACGTCGCACATCTCCCACCTGCACCAGTTTGACGGGATCGACGACATCCCCGACGACGGCTCGGACAAGCCCGGCTACCCGTCCAACGCCATGTCCTGGAAGTTCTGGCGGCACGACCGCGCCCCGCGCCTGGAACTCGACGACACCTGGTACGGGTACCGGTACGCCGGCATCCGCACCACCCCCAACGGCAACACCCACGTGCGGGTCACCGCGTACGCGGTGCCCTACTCGACGATGGTCGCGTCGATCCCGTTCACCGCCAACCACGGGATGTTCGTGCCGGTCGACGACGAGAACTGCTGGCGGTACTTCGTCAACCCGAAGCAGCGGCCGAACCCCCGCGGGCTCGGCGGCGCCAACCTCTTCTCGCACGCGCCGTTCTCGACGCCGATCACCGGCCACACCGACGGGATCATCCCCCGGCTTTACACGATGGACAACGACTTCCAGATGTCGCAGGAGGCCCGGCAGGACGGCAACTTCAGCGGCGTCTCCGACTTCGTGAGCCAGGACTTCATGGTGACCGAGTCGATGGGCACGATCTACGACCGTTCCCAGGAGCAACTCGGCTCCACCGACCGGGCCATCACCCGGATGCGGCACATCCTCCTCTCGGCGGCGAAGGGCCTCGCCGAGGGCAAGGAGCCGCCAGCCGTGACCGGCGACTTCCGGTCCATCAGGGGCGCCGAGAAGATCCTCGAATCCGACGAGGACTGGCGCCTCCTCGGCACCGACGAGGACCAGGTCGTCCAGGAGGCCTACGGCATCGAGTCCTGACGGCGCGCTGGTCCCCCGGGCGCGGCAGCGCCGCGCCCGGGGGACCAGCGCGTTCAGGGCCGCATGGGGTCGTGCCCGACGGTCATCAGCGACCGGCGCCACTCCTCGTCGTTCTCCGTGTCCGCAGGCCCCTCGGCCTCTTGAGTCAGCACGAAGTCCACTACCTGCTCCATCACGTCCGCGTCTCGCTGAGTCAGCTCGACCTTCCGCTTGCGGAGCAGCTCAACGACCTGCTTGCCCAGCCGGGGCAGCCCCGGGTCGGGCTCGTTGGGAAGCGCGCCGGACTCTGCCGCCTCGGCAACTGACGCCTCGGTAAGCAGCCAGGCGCGCAGCTCTTCCGAGGTCATGTTGATCACCTCATGGAAGCTCTCCCAGGCGATATCGACTTCCACGGGGATACGGTCCTCCACTGCTCGCTCCTTCCGCACGTTTCCGTGTCTGGCCAGACTTACCGCTGCCCGCTCGTTCCCGCGTCTAACGCGGACACCGCGGACTTTTACGCCAGACGCAGTTGTCACGCATTAGGGCGCGCGCCGGGGTAGGGGTGCGCACTGCTGGCCAGCTCCGGGCCGGCCGGCCGAGGCATGACGCTGCACCTGCCGCTGGCCGTCGCGGCCGTCGGCTACCTGCTCGCCATCGGCCTCACCATGGCGATCCGCGCTGAACGGTAAACCCTGCTTCAGTCCAGCGGCGAGGGTGGCGGCTGTGCGGTGCCGGCCCGCTCGGCAAGCCGCTGCCGTTGCGGGACGACGGTGTACTTCGGGTCGCGAGCCGAGGCCATCCCGGCGTGGAAGACGCCCCACCGGGTGGCGGCCGACGCGCCGATCAGGGCGGCGCCGGAGACGGCGGCGGCGAGGCGGCGCGGCCGGCCCGCTGGCACCAGGGGAGTCCCCGACAGGGCCGCCCCTGCCGCGCCGAAGACGGCGAGGGCCTTGCTTGCCCGCAGGTACGCGCCGCCGCGGCCCGTGCGGTACGGCTCGGCCGTTATCCCGATGCGCCGGGTCATCCGCTCGGTGGCAGCCGTCTCCATGGCCGCGCCGAGCAGTGCCAGGTTCCGCGCCGGCCCGGACTCGCCCGCGGGCGCGGCGAGCAGGCCGAGGCCGCCGGCTGCCATCGCGGCCGACCCGGTGAACACGAACGGCATTTCCCGGTACCCGTCGTGCCAGGCGGGCACGGCTGTGTCGCTGACCAGCGCGGCGGTGTAGGCGGCCACGGCGGGCCCGAGCAGTGCCGCCCCGGCGGTGGCGGCGGCCCCGAGCCGCGGCAGCCGCCCGGTGAGCGCGGTGGCGGCGGCCAGCCCGGCGGCCGGCGCGTAGCCGCCGAGCAGCCAGGTGCCGACGCTCATCGGTGAGGTGACCTTAAAGACCCGCATCATGTTGACGAACCGTGCCGGGCGGCCTAGGTCGTGGACGAGCGCGGCCAGCGACAGCGTGATGGCGCCGAACGCGCCGGCCTTCGCGGCGCGGCTCAGTTCCGTGCGGCTGGTGAGGTCGGCGCCGGCGGCGAGCAGCGACGAGCCGCCCGCCAGCCCGCCGAGAAAGAAGTACCCGGCGATGTCCCGCGCCTCCCAGACCGGGGGCTTGATGATCGGCTTGCCGTAGTAGGAGGTGAACTTCGCCTTCGGGACCATCGGCTGCTCGGCCCGCCGCTTGCGCCGCCACCGCCGGGTGTCTCCGGTCAGGCCGTTTCCCGCATGTCGGACAGCCGCGCGGCCCTCATCCGGCATCGTCGCCCGGCCCGTGGGGTCTTCGCCCCGGCGTCGCCTGGCGGCCTCAGTCTCACTCATCGCCTGCCACCTAGCCCTAGATGCCCGGCCAGCGCCTCCGCTGCGAACGAGACGACCGCCGTGGCGGCGAGCGTTACCGCGGCCGCGCCGGCGTGCCGCCACATGGACGGGAGGTCCCGCGTGGTCACCACCGGGTCCGGCGGCAGCCCGTAGACCTCCGGCTCGTCGAGCAGCAGGAAGAACGCCCCGTCGCCGCCCACGCCGTCGCCCGGGTCCTCTCCGTAGAGCCGCGCGCCGGGCTCGCCCGCCTCGTGCAACTGTTCTACCCGGGCGGCGGCACGCTCACGCAGTTCGTCAAGTGGCCCGAACTGGATCGAGTCGGTGGGGCATGCCTTGGCGCAGGCGGGCTCCATCCCCGCCCCGAGCCGGTCGTAGCACATCGTGCACTTCCAGGCGCGGCCGTCCTCCTCACGCCGGTCGATCACCCCGTAAGGGCAGGCGGGGATGCAGTAGCCGCAGCCGTTGCATACGTCCGACTGGACGACCACCGTGCCGAACTCGGTGCGCATCAGCGCCCCGGTCGGGCAGACGTCCAGGCAGGCGGCGTGCGTGCAGTGCTTGCACACGTCCGACGACATCAGCCAGCGCAGGCCCCCGTCAGACTCAGCGGAACCCGGCGGATCGCCGCCTTCCGCGATGCTAACCGGCTTTTGCTGCTCGATGAACGCCACGTGCCGCCAGGTGTCCGCGCCGAGGCCGACGGAGTTGTCGTACGACATCCCGGTGAGCAGCAGCCCGTCCTCTGGCACGCTATTCCACTCCTTGCACGCCACCTCGCAGGCCTTACAGCCGATACACACCGAGGTGTCGGTGAAGAAGCCCATCCGCGGCCCGGCGCCCGGGTAGCTCTCCGCCCCGTCGGGCCGTAGCCCGATTCGCACGTCGACCGAGGTCATGGCGCCGTCCCTGTCTGCTCGGTGATTTCGGCCCTCTCCCGGTACTCCCGCACGAGCGCCGGGCGGGCGGGCCCGGTCGGCCGCCGGCCGGGCCTGATGTCGCATGCGAACGCCTTCGTCTCCTGGATGTGCGTGTTCGGATCGAGGGTGATCGCGACCAAGTCGTTGGCCGAGTCGCCGGTGCTGTACCCGGCCCATCCCCAGTGGTAGGGGAGCCCGACCTGGTGCAGTCGCCTGCCGTGCACGGTCAGCGGCGGGATGCGCGCCGTAACGAGCACGCGGGCCTCGATCGCGTTCCGCGCGGTGATGATCGTGGCCCAGCCCAGGTGGGACAGGCCCCGCTCGGCGGCGAGTTCCGGCGACACCTCGCAGAAGAACTCCGGCTGCAGCTCCGCTAGGTAGGGCAGCCAACGACTCATCCCGCCGGCGGTGTGGTGCTCGGTCAGCCGGTACGTGGTGGCCACGTACGGGAACACGTCCGAGTGCGGCGAGCCGTCGCTCGGCTGGAAGCGGTTATCCGGGTGGACGAACGCCGTCACCTGCCTGGCGGGGTTCCGCTGCCGCCCGTAGAGCAGGTTCGGCAGCGGCGAGTCCTGCGGCTCGTAATGCGCGGGCAGCGGGCCGTCGAGCAGCCCGGCCGGCACGTACAGCCACGCCTTGCCGTCGGCCTGCATAATGAACGGGTCGGTGCCCGCCAGCGCGGCGGCCCCGGTCGCGTCCGGCGGCGGCTGGTAGCCGGGCGCCTTGTCGGGGACGAAGTCGGGGACGTCGTGCCCGGTCCACTTGCCCTGCTCCGCGTCCCACCAGACCAGGGCCTTGCGCTCGCTCCACGGCCTGCCCTCGGGGTCGGCGGAGGCCCGGTTGTACAAGATGCGCCGGTTGGCCGGCCACGCCCAGCCCCATTCGGCGGCGATCCAGTTCTGCTCACCGCCGGGCCTGCGGCGCGCGGCCTGGTTGACCCCCTCCGCGTACACGCCGCAGTAGATCCAGCAGCCGCACGCCGTGGAACCGTCCTCGGCGAGCTGCGTGTAGGCCGACAGCGGCTTGCCGTCGGCGTCCCAGCCGTTCACTTCCGCGAGAACCGCCTCCGCCGACGGCTCCTCTAGCGCTCCAGAAACGGGGTAGTCCCAGGTGAGGTCAAGCACCGGCCGGTCCATGTCGTCCGCGGAGCCCGCCAGCTTCGACCGGATCAGCCGCCCCAGGTGGTAGGTGAACCACAAGTCGCTGCGCGCGTCACCGGCCGGCTCGACCGCGGCGTGGTGCCACTGCAGCATCCGCTGCGTGTTGGTGAAGCTGCCGTTCTTCTCGGTATGCGCGGCGGCGGGCAGGAAGAAGACCTCGGTGCCAATGTCGGCGGTCCGCAGTTCCCCCGTCTCGATCTCCGGCCCGTCCTTCCAGAACGTCGCGGACTCGATCAGCGAGAAGTCGCGCACGACCAGCCAGTCGAGCTTGGCCATGCCCAGGCGCTGCAGCTTCCCGTTCGCCGAGCCCACCGCCGGGTTCTCACCCAGCAGGAAGTAGCCCTTGCAGTCCCCGGCAAGTTGCGCCATCACGGTCTCGTACGTGGAGTGGCTGCCGGTGAGCCGGGGGAGGTAGCCGAAGCAGAAGTCGTTGGACTCCGTCGCGACCTCACCCCACCAGGCCTTGAGCAGGCTCACCGTGTAGGCCCGCATGCCCGCCCAGAATCCCTTGCCGGTGCCCTCCGCCGCGATGAACGCGTCGAGGTTCTCGTTGGTGTGCGCATGCGGCATCGGGATGTACCCGGGCAGCAGGTCGAAGAGCGTCGGGATGTCGGTGGAACCCTGAATGGACGCGTGCCCGCGCAGTGCCAGGATGCCGCCGCCTGGCCGCCCCATGTTGCCGAGCAGTGCCTGCAGGATCGACGCGGTACGGATGTACTGGACGCCGACGGTGTGCTGCGTCCACCCGACGCTGTAGACGAAGGCGGTGGTCCGCTCCCGGCCCGAGTTCGACGTGATCAGGTCGCAGATGCGGGCGAAGGCGGACTGCGGGATGCCGCAGGCCTGTTCCACCATCTCCGCCGTGTACCGCGCGAAGTGCCGCTTCAGGACCTGGAACACGCACCGCGGGTGCTCCAGGGTCGGGTCGGTCGACGGCGTGCCCACGTGCGCGCCGCCGGAGCCGTGCGCCTCACCACGGCCCGCTTGCCGCACCGACGCCATCTCCACCCGGTCGTCGTACTGCTGGTCCCGCTCGCCGGAGGCGGCCTGCATCTCCACGCCCTCATACGCCCACGAGCGCGGGTCGTACACGTGGTGCTCGGGATCGAACCCGGAGAACAGCCCGTCCAGGTCCTCGGTATCCGCGAACTCCTCACCGATGATCGTCGCGGCGTTGGTGTAGTTCACCACGTACTCGCGGAAGTACTTGCCGCTGGCGAGCACGTGATTGACCAGCGCGCCGAGCAGCACGATGTCCGAGCCGGCCCGCAGCGGCACGTGCAGGTCCGCCACCGCGCTGGTGCGGGTGAACCGCGGGTCGATGTGGATCACCGTGGCGCCGCGGGCCTTGGCCTCCATGACCCACTGGAACCCCACCGGATGGCACTCGGCCATGTTGGAGCCCTCGATCACGATGCAGTCGGCGTTCTGCAGGTCCTGCTGCGTCGTGGTGGCGCCGCCTCGCCCGAAGCTAGTCCCCAGACCGGGGACAGTGGCGGAGTGTCAAATGCGCGCCTGGTTCTCGATCTGGACCGCGCCGAGCGCCGTGAACAGCTTCTTGATCAGGTAGTTCTCCTCGTTGTCCAGCGTCGCCCCGCCGAGCGACGCGAACCCGATGGTCCGCCTGACCTGCTTGCCGTCGTCTTCCCACTGCCAGCCGGCGCGGCGGGCCGCGATCACCCGGTCGGCGATCATGTCCATCGCCTCGTCCAGGCCGAGTGGCTCCCATTCCGCGGCATGTGGCCGCCGGTACAGCACCTGGTACCGCCGCGCCGCACCGGTGGTGAGCTGCAGGCTCGCCGACCCCTTCGGGCACAACCGCCCCCGCGACACCGGCGAGTCCGGGTCACCCTCGATCTGGACGACCTTGTCCTCGCGCACGTACACGTTCTGCCCGCAGCCCACCGCGCAGTACGGGCAGACCGACTTGACCACCTTGTCGGCGGTCGCGGTGCGCGCGGTCAGCTTCGCGCTCGCCCCGCTCTTGACCGCCGCGCCCCGCCCCGTCCGGTCAGGCCCGGTCGCCTGCCGGTAGGCAGGCCACTGCTCGATCCAAGTCCGCACGCCCATGGGGCCCCATCTACCCGCCAGCCCCAGCCGAAACGCCCATACGTTTGCCCGCACCTGGCCAGGGAAGTCGCCAGCGCATGGCCGACGACAAGCCCAGCGCGCGCCCGCCAGGCGCGGTGATCACCTGGCTCACCTGGTGGGTTCTGCTGGCTTCACTGTGGGTGGCGGTCGATGACTCAGTCGCAGCCGACGAACTGCTCGCGGGCGCGGGCGCTGCCGCGCTCGCCGCCGTCGCCGCCACCGTGGTAAGCCGCCAGGCACGGATCCGGTACCGGATCAGGGCCGCGTGGCTGCCCAGGGCCCTCGCGCTGCCGGGGCAGGTCGCCAGCGACACCATCGCGGTCTTCGCCGTGCTCGCCAGGACCGTCGCCACCAGGGCGCCCGCCCCGCACGGCGCCTTCCGTGAGGTCCCCGTCCGCTACGGCGACGACACGCCGCTGGGCGTGACCAGGCGCGTCCTGCTCACCGGCGCCCGCAGCCTGACACCGAACGCGTTCGTCGTGGACCTCGACAAGGACCGCGACGTCATGCTCGTCCACGAGCTGGTGGTGCGCCAGTGACCAGCTTCGTCATCGCCGCGATCGCGATGCTGGTGGCGCTGGTCCCCGCCGGGGTCGTCATCGTCCGCGGCACCCTCGCGGACGCCGTCGTGGGGTTCGAGTTCCTCACCTCGGTCGCGGTGCTGGTCTTCGCGCTGCTCGCCGAGGGGTTCAAGCGGCCCAGCCTGTTCGAGTTCCCCGTGCTGCTCGCCGTGCTGCTGCTCGGCAGCGGTCTTGTGTTCGTCCGTGCCCTGGAAGGCTGGCTATGACCAGGGAGATCATCACCGACGTGCTGCTCGCCCTAGCGGTGCTCACCGTGGCCGCCGCCGCGCTCGGCGTGGCGGTCATGCCCGACGCCGCCGCCAGGCTGCACTACGTCACCCCTGCCGCCGTCGTGGCGCCGGTACTGGTCCTGCTGGCGGTCTTCGTGACCGAGGGCCTGGACGAGAACACGGGCGAGACCCTGCTCGCGGTCCTCATCATGATCGCGACGGCACCGTTCCTCTCGCACGCGACGATCCGCGCCATCCGTGCCAGCGACACGGTTAGTAGAGGCAGGAACACCGGCAGGGACAAGGAGCGGCTGTGATCCCGAACGCCGCGATGGACATCCTCCAGGTCACCGTCCTCATCCTGGTGGCCGCCGGCGCGACTGTGGTGGTCCGCACCAGGGAACGGACCCGCCTCGTCCTCGTGCTGTCCGGCTACGGCATGCTCCTGGCGATCTTGTTCTTCACCTTCCAGGCGCCTGACGTGTCGCTGTCGGAGCTCACGGTCGGCGCGGTCGCCTTGCCGCTGATCCTGCTGCTCGCCATCGCCAAGGTGCGGAAGCGCCCGGAATGAGAGCCCCGGAATGAGGACGGGGCAATGACACGGCGTCAGCGCCTCTGGCTGTTCGCGGTCGGCGCCGCGGGCCTGGTCGCCTGCTACCTGTGGGCGTTCGCCGGCCTGCCCGGCTTCGGCAACTACCCGGGCCCCTACGGCCAGGAGATCCTGAAGCACGCCATCGCCCAGACGAACGCCACCGGCGTGGTGTCCGCCATCAACTTCGACTACCGGGGCTTCGACACCGTTGGGGAGGAGTTCATCCTGTTCACCGCCGCGGCCGGGATGAGCGTGGTGCTCCGCCGGCTGCGCGGCGAGCACGAGCAGCGCGCCCAGTCGCCCTACGACCGGGCGCGGAACAGGGACCTCCCGCCGTCGAGCGACGCGATCCGGGTGCCCGTGCTGGCGCTCGTCGGCCCGGTCGTCCTCATCGGCTGGTGGCTCGCCTCGCACGCTCAGACCAACCCGTCGGGCGGCTTCCAGGGCGGCGTGATCCTGGCCAGCGCGTTCATGCTCGTCTACCTGTCCGGCGAGTTTCTCGCCTTCCGCCGGCTGAGCCCGGTCGCGATGCTCGACGGTGCCGAGGCCCTCGGCGCGGGCGCGTTCGTCGCCGTCGGCCTCGCCGCGCTCGTCCAAGGGCTGCCGTACCTTGACAACTTCCTGCCGCTCGGCCAGGTGCCCGGCGCGGTCAGCTCGTCTGGCACGATCGCCCTGATCAGCTTCTTCGTCGGCATCGAGGTGGCGGCCGCGTTCACGCTGATCATCGGCGAGCTGCTCGAGCAGACGCTGTTTTCCCCCGGGGGGACGACCCCCCGTAACCCCCCGATGGGGGATCCGCTTGCTGCGCGGGAGAGGCAAGGAAACGACTGATGCAGATCTTCCCGTTCCTCGTCGTGGCCTGGATTGTCGCGGCCGGCCTGTACGGCCTGGTCACCAGCCGGGACCTCATCCACCAGATCGTCTGCCTGATCGTCGTGCAGTCCTCCACCTACGTGCTGCTGCTCGGCGTCGGCTACGTGACCGGCGGCGTCGCGCCGTACTTCTACGACATCTCGCCGCACGCGAAGGCCGTCGACCCGGTGGTGCAGGCCCTCGCGCTCACCGACGTCGTGGTCGAGGCCGCGGTCACCGCGCTGCTGCTGTCGTTCGCCATCCAGGCGTACAAGCGCTTCGGCACCCTCGACCCGCACGAGCTCGCGGAGCTCAAGGGCTGATGAACCAGCTCTTCGCCCTCGTGGTGACCATCCCCCTGCTGGTGGCGGCGGCGCTCCTCGCCGCCCGCCCGGTTCTGCAGGATAGAGAGCAGGCCCGTAACTGGGTGGCGGTGGCCGCCGCGGCCTCCGTCGCCGTCATGCTCGCCGTCCTGGCAGTCCGAACGAGTACCGGCTCCGTCTACTGGTTCGCCGGCTTTCGCCCGACGGGCGGCGTGGCGGTCGGCATTGACTTCGAGGCGGATCCGCTGAACGCCGGCCTCGCCTGCCTTGGCGCGGTGCTGATGACGGCCGCGATGATCTTCGCCTGGCGGTACTTCCCCCAGGTCGGCACCTACTTCCACGTGCTGATGCTCACCTTCCTCGCGGGCGTATGCGGCTTCTGCCTCGCCGGGGACGTCTTCGACCTGTTCGTCTGGTTCGAGCTGATGGGTGTCTCGGCGTACGCGCTGACCGCCTACCGCCCCGAGGAACGCGGCCCGATCCAGGGCGCGCTCAACTTCGCGATCACCAACAGCGTCGGCGCTTACCTCTCGCTGACGGGCATTGCCTTGATTTACGGCCGCACCGGGGCCCTGAACATGGCGCAGATCTCCCGCTACGTCTCCAGCCACTCCGTCTCCAACCACGGGCCAGACGGACTCGTGGTGATCGCGTTCCTGCTGATCATCACCGGGCTGCTGGTCAAGGCGGCGATCGTGCCGTTCCACTTCTGGCTCGCCGACGCGCACGCCGTCGCCCCGACCCCGGTCTGCGTGATGTTCTCCGGCGTGATGGTCGAGCTCGGCCTGTACGGGATCGCCCGGCTGTACTGGTCGGTCTTCGGCGCCGCGCTCGGCCACCGGGCCGCGATCTCCCACGTGTTCCTCGTCCTCGGTGTGCTCACCGCGATCGTCGGCGCGCTTTACTGCTTCCGCGAGCGCCATATCAAGCGGCTGCTCGCGTTCTCTACGATCAGCCACTCCGGAATGTTCCTCGCGGGGTTCGCGTTGCTCACGCCCCTCGGCCTGGCGGGGGAGGCGCTGTCCGTGGCTAGCCACGCGTTCGTGAAGGGGGCACTGTTCCTCGGCGCGGGCATCGTCTTGCACCGGCTGCACTCGGTCAACGAGACCTGGCTGCACGGCCGGGGGCGGCGGCTGCGGGTCACCGGGGTCATGTTCACGCTTGCCGCCCTCGGCCTTGCGGACCTGCCGCCGTTCGGCACGTTCCTCGGCAAGGGCTGGATCGCCGACAGCGCGGACGGGTTGTGGGCGGGCGACCCCTGGCTGGCGGCGGTGTTCTGCGCCTGCACGGTACTCACCGCCGGCGCGGTGCTCCGCGTCGCGGGCGGTGTCTTCTACGGCCTGGGTGACCCGCCGGCGGAGGACCCCCAGATGGCCGCCGAGGCGAACGAGGAAACAGGGGAAACCGAGTCGGGCAGGCAGCGCACCTCGCTGACGATGCTCCTCCCGCCCTGCGTCCTGGTCGCCCTCGGCATCGCCGCGGGCATCGCGGCCATGATCCCCAGGTTCGCCGCCGCCCTGGAGTCCGCGGCCGCCCGCTTCGAGGACCAACCCGCCTACACGTCCCTGGTCCTGAACGGCGTACGCACCGCCACCCCGACGGCCCTGTACCCGCAGGCGCCGGCGAGCGTCACGGCCGCCTCGGTCATCACAGCCCTCTGCTCGGTCGCGGGCGCCGTCCTCCTGGCCCTGGCCGCCCTGTACTGGCGCCGCCTCCCGCTCCTCCGCAGGGGCTACCAGCCGGGCGCGGGCTTGACGGCGGTGATCCGCGGCTTCCAAAGCGGCGTGATCAACGACTACATCACCTGGCTGGTCACCGGCGTCGCGGCCCTAGGGGGCATCCTGGCCCTTATTATCCGCTAGCAACCTTTGGGGGCTATGAGTCAAGCAGCGGGCCGAGGGGGCCCAGGTCGATGTTCAGGTCCTCCCACTCGAGGCCGAAATCGTCAAGCAGCTCGCCCATCCGTTCCTCTAGCCGCATCAGCGTGTAGCCGAGGCGCTCGGCCTGCTCGTCGGTGACGGTTCCCTCCTCGACCCGGCGTAGCGCCTGGCGCTCCATCAGCTGCCGGAGCAGCTCAACAATCGTGAGCACAAGCGACGCGAGCCCGCGCTCGGCCGCATGGGGGTCGTCGTCGGCGTCCAGCCGGTACCGCACTCGCTGACCCGCCTGCTGCTCTACCTGTCCCGTCTGGCTCAGCTGGCTCATCATTCTTCCTCTGCCTGTGGTTCCATGAGGGCGCCGACCGAGGTCAGCAGCGCGCGCAGCGAGACCACCACGAGGTCGACGTCCGCGATCGACAGCGTGATCTCGCCGGTCACCACCACGCCGCCGGCGAGGACCCGGTCGAGCAGATCAACGAGCGACACCCGCTCAGCGGGAAACCCGGCGTCGGAAAGCCCGGCTCCCGGAAAATCAGTGCCGAGGTACTCAGTGTCCGTCATCGTCATCGCCGGCGAACGAGTACGGCGGCCACGGGCCGGTCAGCTCGATCCGCAGCTCGGGATGTGCGGTCGCCTCGCCGGCGACCGCGGCGGTGAAGCTGGTGCCGTCGCCCACTTTAACGAGGTAAGCGGCGTTGAGCAGCATCGGCAGCCGGATCCCGCTGAGCTGCGCGGACTGCGGCGGGCGGAGCATCGCCGCCTCGGCATGGCCGGCCAGCCTGGCGTGCACCTCCCGCGCGCCGTTCACCGCGCCGGTCCGCGATTCCCGCCCCGCCGCGAGCTCGGCACGGCGCCGCTTGAGGTACGCCAGCCCGGTGCCGCCGTTGGGGCTGGGACTGGTGCCTGCGCCCGCACCGACGGGCTCCCGTGCCGCCGGGACGCGCTCCGCTTCGCTCTCCGATTCCGGTGCCGCGTACGCCTTGACGCCCCACTCGACGCGGCCGCCAAGCCGGCGCAGTGTGTCGCGCAGCTGGTCGCGATGGTCCGTGAGCGCGGTGCACACGGCGGTGTCGTCGCCGTAGACGGTAGCGAGCCTGACTGGCAGCAGCGGGAACAGCCGTGCCGCGGCGTCGATGACGTAATGGTGCAGCCGCGCGACCTCGTCCAGCCAGTCCAGGTTCTCCAGGTTCTCGCGCAGCGCCGCCTCGCCGAACTCCGCCAGGCTGACGTCGCTGACCAGAGCGGTCAGCCCGGAGCACGTGATGGTGCGCACCTTCTCTTCGCCGATGCCGGTGAGCCAGGACAGGTCCACGTCCCCCTCAGGCCCGGAAAGTCGCGCGTGCTCAGTGATCGCGTACGTCCAGACTCCGTTGTCTGCGCTCATTAACCTGACTCCAGTTCGCTGATCCGGCCGCGCAGGCGGCGGTTCTCTTCCCGCAACTCCCGGACGCCGTCCCCGTCGTCCGTTTCCCCGCGCACAGTGCTCTTCTGCCGCACAGTGCGCCGCCCGGCTTCAGCGCTTAGCCACGGGTCGTCCTCCCACCAGTTAATGCCGACCTGGCGGGCGGTATCGAGCGAGGCGATCACCAGGCGGAGCTTGATGGTCAGCAGCTCGATGTCCAGCAGGTTGACCTGGATATCGCCCGCGATCACCAGACCCTTGTCGAGCACCCGCTCCAGGATGTCGGCCAGGTTGGACGGGGGCCGCCCGCCACCCGTGGTGGTGGTCCCGTTCCCCGTCCCGTAACGCTGCGCGGCGCCCGCACCGGGCATGGGCGTGTTGCCGGGCATCTCAGCCATCCCCGTTGTTGCCGCGGCCCCGAGAATACCGTTGCACGCGCCGGTAGGATAGCAGTTCCCCGTCAGCGTCGATCTCGGTCTCGTACGTGGACAGCACGTCCGTCGAAGACGGGATCCTGCGGTCCTCGACCACCTCCACGGTGACCAGCCACCCGTCCTGCGACCGCTTCACCCCCGTGACGCTCTCCGGCTCCTTCCCGGTGAGCTCGATGATCTGCCGCAGCCCTTCCCGGCCCGCTTCGGCGGCGGACAGCTGCGGCAGGTCCTCCGCCACGCCGGCATCGGTGTTCGTGGCAGGGCGTTGTCGCTCAGCCATTTCGATCAGCTCCTGTCATGGCTCGCCCCTGGCACGGAGGGGGGAGCGACCTCCGTGACCAGGGTCCTTGCGAGCTCGTCCTGGATCTGGGTGAACTCTTCTGCTGAGATCTCGCCGGCTTCATAGCGCCGCTGCGCCTCGTCAAGATCACGCCTGATCCTGGCGGGGTCGTACAGCTGCCGTTCTGCCTCCTCCTGGAGCAGCTCCCCGAGCTTGATGACTCCTTGGAGGGGCAGGAACGGGAGCCGGAATGGCAGCGTCAGTAGTCCCATGTCGGCTCGTCTCAGTTCTCCGCCGGGGCGACGGTGCCGACGAAGTCGTAGGCGGCGAGCGGTCCGACCAGCTTCAGGTCGATCCGGTCCCCCCACCCTTCCGCGAGCCGCTCGACCGTCTCCCGCAGCGCCTCGGCCTTGCCGGTCTCGACTAGGAAGGCGGCGTAGACGGCATCGAGCTCATGGGTGGGTGGCCGCACCACGCTGGCGGCGACCTGCCCGCTCGCGGCGTCGCCGAGGGCACGCGTGTCCGCCTGGCGCCTGGCCTCGATCGCGTCGGCGACGATCTCGCCGAGCCGCATCCGCTGATCGCGGGTGGCGTCCGGGTCAGTGCCCCTGATCTGGTCACCTAGGTGTGCCGCCTCGGGGTTTTCCGCCAGGACCTCCGCGATTACCGCGCGTTCGACGTAGCGGCCCCGCACGACATACTCGGCGTGCCCGTCAAGTTGCCGCAGGGCCGCGGAGAACTCGTCGTAGTGCGGGCCGAGCAGCTCGTCGGCCACCGCGTCGTCGCTTGCCAGCACCGCGCCGAAGCGCAGCGGCAGCACCGGGATGTCGGCGGCGCTTGAGTCGAGCAGTTCCTCGTGCGTGAACAGGTCCTCGGCCGTGCCGAGTGGCCGGTCCAGGTCCACGTCGCTCACCAGCGCCGCGAGGTCTTGGTACCGGACGGCCCTGACCTCACCGGGCGGGTCGCCGACGCCGGCCGCCCCGGGCTCGATCTCGATGTCGCCGGGCATGATCCCGTAGACATAGACACCCGCGTGCCTGCCCTGCGTGTCTTCCGTCTCCGCCGTCATCTCAGTCTCCTTCCCTGCGGGAACGCCGTCCCGCACGCTCCCGGTCCCCGTTGTGGCTGTCCGTGAACTCGTGGAGCTTGTCGCCTGCCGCATCGAGTGCGCCCTTGGTCTTGTGCTTCGCGCCGCCCTCCTCCAGGCCGCCGACGAGTCCGGGCAGGCCCTCCTTCTCCTGCGAGATGTCTAGCCGGTTCACGGCCTCGGCGAACCGCAGGTACGTGTCGACGCTGGCGATCACGACGCGCGCGTCGATGGTGATGAGCTCGATGCCGACCAGCGACACCCGCACGTAGGCGTCAACCACGAGACCCTTGTCCAGGATCGTGTCGATGACGTCGGCGAGCCCGGACGGTTGCGGCCGTGACGAGTTCCCGCCCCCTGGCTGCGTAGCGATGGTCATTGCTTATTCCTTCCGTCATTTACGTTCGTTGGCCGGGGGCCGTGCGGCGGAGCGTCAGTTCGCTCCGCCGCGGGTCGCACCCCTAGCGGGCACGCGCGGGCGCGCGCCCCCGGCTTCCGCTTCGGGCCGGAGCACGGCGGCGGCCGCCGGAACGCTCGCCGTCGGCGTCCATGTCCTCGTCCGCTCGCGCGTCGTCCTCGTCCACGACTTCCTCGTCCGGGCCCTCGTCATCCGCCTCGCGCTCGGTGTCGTCCGCAGGCTCTTCCTCGACCGCGTCGTCGACCGCGCCGGCCTCATCGGCATCGGCCGTCTCGGTGGGCTCCTCGCCCCGCTCGCGGGCTTCCTCCTCGAGCACGGTCTCGTGGTCCTTGACCACTTCGCCGTCCTCGATCACCCCGCGCCAGCCCTCGACGTCCTCGGGGTTGAGCAGCGCGTGGGCCATGACATGCCGCTGGAAGTGCTTGAGCTCAAGCCGGGCGCGCCGGCCCTGCGCCCGCCAGAGGTTGCCGGTCCGCTCGAACATGCCCTGCGGGTGGTACTCGAGGATCATGACGATCTTGGTCAGGGTCGGGGTGAGCTCGTGGAACGTGACCGCGCCGTCGACGTGCCCCTTCTGGCCCTTGGACCGCCAGATGATGCGCTCGTCGGGCCGCTGGTCGAGGATCGTGGCCTCCCACTCCCGGTGCGACCAGAAGACCTGGGCCTTCCAGTTGACCTTCTTGTTCTCGTCGGCCGGCTCGGCGTTCTCCACCTTCTTGGTGAACGTGGGGAAGTCGTGGTACGTCGTCCACTGGTTGTAGGCGAGCCTGATGGGAACGCCCACGTCCACGGACTCGACGATGTTGGTGAGCTTCAGCTTCTGCTTGCCGCCGCTCTTGCCTTTGCCGCCGGGGAGGACGCCGGACACCTTCTCCTTCAGCCCGGCCCAGCCGGCGCTGAGCATCGACCGGCCCGGGCTCTTGCCCTCGGCCATGCTCTTCGCGCCGGTGAACGCGGCGACCAGGCCAGGCCCGCCGTCACCCTCTACGTAGTCGGTGAGCCGCCCGGTGGTGGACTCCACCTTGTCGCGCACCGAGGACATGGCACGCTCGGTGAGCGCGCCGACCAGGCCGCCGGCCTCTGCCTTGAGCCGGTCCACCGGCCCGCCGTTGTTCTCTGAAGGCATCCCGCTCACCGCCCCGTCCGGCTGACCGGGGAACGGCGGCGGGTAACGGTCCGCCGGGCCGAGGAGGTGTCCGCCTCGTCTTCCCGGTCATCGGCCTCGTCGTCGTCCAGGTAGCCGTCGTCGGCCTCGGGCTCGTCGCCCATGGGCTCGTCGCGGTCGTCGAAGTCGTCCGCCTCGTAGTCGTCGAGCTCGGCCTCGTCGCTCTCGGGTCGGGCGGCCTTGCCCCGCCCGGTCACCCGGCTGGTGGCGGAGGTGGCGCGCTTGGCGGTGCCTGTCGCTGCCCGGCGCCCGCTACGAGCGGCGCTCCGGCCGGTCTCGGCCGCCTTGTCCGCGCCCTCCGCCGCTGCGTCCGCGCCCTCGGCCGCTGTGGCAACCGGGTTGCGCACGCGCTCGGCGCGGTCGTGGATCGAGTCGGTCAGCGCGTCGACTCGGTTGTTGACCGCGGCTGTCGCCGCGGCCTTGCCCGCGGCCACCAGGTCACCCCGTACCACGTCGGCGAGTTCGCCGAGTTGCGGTGACACTTTCTGGATCGCATCGGTGGAGCCGAGCATCTTGATGCCCCGCTTCATGATCAGGCCGCCGACGGTCGTGCCACCGATGGTCATCCCTGCTGCCATCATGGCCGCAGTGCGGAATTTCCGGTGGCGGCCGAGCAGGTAGCCGACGCCGATCGCGGCGGCGGCTCGCATGCTGCCTTTCATTCTCTTCAGCCTCCTATCTGAGCTGACGCACCACGGTCCGTCGACTCGTCCGTCGGCTGTGCCGCTCAGAAGCTCTGCTTGCGTCCGGACCCGGGGTTGTCCCCCTCCGAGCTCCGGTTTGTCTGATGGGTTCCGCCGCTACCCGACGATCCGTCACCAAAACGACCATCGGGATTCACTAGCCGAAAACTTCAGATAACAGCAAGGAGTGACAAAGTTTCGATTAAGCATGCCAGGGCTGTTCTTTAGCCAGGAAACAGATCGTTCGCTGGACGGCGAACGGCGATCGTCCGTAAGCGCTCACCCCGCCATCTCCGCCAGGGGCCTGGCTTGTGCCCGTGCGGTCCGAGATCTATCATTGTGATATCACATTGATAGCCTCTAGCAATCAGGAAAAGAGGAGGCGGACGTGATCGAGATCGAGAACCTCACCCGCAAGTTCGGTGACGTCACGGCGGTCGACGGACTGACGCTCACGATCGCGGAAGGCGAAGTCTTCGGGCTGCTCGGGCCGAACGGCGCGGGCAAGACCACCACAATCAGGATGCTTGCCGGGCTCATCGGCAAGACCAGCGGCGACGCCCGGGTAGCGGGCTGCCGCGTCGGAGACCCGGCCGTCGCAAGGAAGCTCAGGGGCCTCGTCGGCCTGATGCCAGAGGAAGCCGGGCTCTACCCGGACCTGAGCGCGGCCAGGACCCTGGACTTCTACGGCAGGCTCTACCAGGTCACCAAGGGCACGCGCGCCGAGCGCACGGAGCGGCTGCTCACCATGCTCGACCTGTGGGACCGCAGGGACGCCCGCGTGCGGACGTTCTCCAAGGGGATGAAGCAGCGACTGGTCATCGCCCGGGCGCTGATCAATGACCCGCCGGTGCTGTTCCTCGACGAGCCCACGGCGAACCTTGACCCGGAGGGCGCCAAGACCGTCCGCGACTTCCTGCTCCAGCTGAAGCAGGAGAAGCGGACGATCCTGCTCAACACCCACCAGCTGACCGAGGCCGAGCGGGTCTGCGACCGGGTCGGCATCATGCACACGAAGCTCGTCGCGGTCGGTACGCCGGACGGGCTGCGCGGCACCGCGTCGCAGCACGCCACGGCGATCCAGCTCGCGGTCGTCACCGACGCCGCCGTCGAGGCCGCACGGCAGGCAAGCCACGCGAGCCGTGCGGACGTGACGGTCAGCGGCAACACGATCACGATCGGCGTGGGCAAGCCGGAACGCGACAACCCCGAGCTCGTGAAGGCGATCGTCGCGGCCGGCGGCGAGATCCAGTTCGTCAGCGGGCTCGTCCCCACCTTGGAGGAGACCTACCTGAAGCTTCTCGGCGACGAGAAGAACGAGAAGAACGCGAGGTAACGGCGATGAACTGGCAGAACGTGGCGACCATCGCCCGCAAGGACATGACGATCATGATGGCAAGGCGCGGGCTGCGGATCGGCCTCGCGATCTTCCCGCTGGCCCTCGGGGTCGGCTTCTCGCAGATCATCGCGTTCGCGCACATTCCCGCGAGCGCGCTCCCGCGGACGCTGAACGCGTTCCTCTTCTTCTTCATGATCTACACCGGGGCGCTGCCGGCCAGCATCGCGTCCTACAGCCTGGTCGGCGAGAAGATCGAGCGCAGCCTCGAGCCGCTCCTCGCCACCCCGGCGACCGACGGCGAGATCCTCCTCGGCAAGGGCCTCGCGGCCCTAGTGCCGCCGCTCGTCGCGATGTGGGCGGGCATGTGCGTGCTCATGGCGTACTGCGACGTGCTTACCCACGGCACCCTCGGGTACCTGTACTTCCCGAACTGGCTGGCGGCCCTCGCCGTGTTCGGCGTCGCGCCGCTCCTCGCCGTCATGGCCGTCGGGTTTAGCGTCCTGTGCTCCGCGAAGGTGACCGAGGTGCGCACCGCGCAGCAGCTCGGCGCGCTCACCGCAATCCCCGGCGCGGGCCTCTACATCGGGCTCATCACCGGCGCGTTTTCCCTCGACCTGACCTCGCTCGCCGTCATCTGCGGCGTCCTCGCCGTGGTCGACGCAGGCCTGGCTCTCGCGGCCCGCGCCACGTTCCACCGTGAGGAGATCCTCACCCGGTGGGCGTGACAAGGCAAGGTCAGCGTCAACAGCCAACGTCAGCGGAACGGGTTGGTGCTTCGCTATCACGCGAAGCACCAACCCGTTCGGCTGATCCGGCTGTTACCCGGCTTTCTCAGGAACCGCCTACTAGCTCCGCGTAGAGCGCGGCGGTCTGCGCCGCGACCGCGTCCCAGGAGAACTCGCCCACGGCACGGGCGCGCCCCGCCTCGCCCATGGCGGAAGCCCTGCCGGGATCGCGCAGCAGCATGTTCAGCGCGTCGGCGAGGGACGCCGGGTCATCAGGCGGCACGAGCAGCCCGGTCACGCCTCCGTCGACCACCTCGGGGATGCCGCCTACCCGTGACGCCACCACGGCGGTCGAGCACGCCATCGCCTCCAGGTTCACGATCCCGAGCGGTTCGTATATCGACGGGCACACGAACGCCAGGGCGTGCGTCAGCAACTGCATGATCTCCGTCTTCGGCAGCATCTCGGGAATCCAGAGCACGCCGGACCGCGATGACCGCAGGCCCGCCACCAGCGAGGCGACCTCGGCGCCCAGCTCCGGCGTGTCCGCCGCTCCCGCGCAGAGCACGAGCTGCGCCGAGGGGTCGAGCGAGTCGGCCGCCCGCAGCAGCACTGGCACGCCCTTCTGCCTGGTGATCCGCCCGACGAAGATCACGTACGGCCGCGCCGGGTCGACGCCGTGCTTCTCCAGGACGTCCGTCCCCGGGTCAGGCGCGTATTCCAGGGTGTCGATGCCGTTGCGTATGACCCGGACTCGTTCGGGGGAGATTTCCGGGTAAACCGACAGGACATCGGACAGCATCCCGTTCGACACCGCCACCACCGCCGCCGCGGACGCGAGAGACACCCGCTCCGCCCAGGAGGACAGCGCGTACCCGCCGCCGAGCTGCTCTGCTTTCCACGGCCGCAGCGGCTCAAGCGAGTGCACCGTGGCGACGTGCGGGATGCCGTATAGCAGCGACGCGAGGTGCCCGGCGAGGTTGGCGTACCAGGTGTGCGAGTGCACCAGGTCGGCCCCGGCCACCGCGTCCGCCATGGACAAATCGGCGGAAAACACCTTGAGGGCCGCGTCGTTCAGCACAGGCCAGGCCTGGTGCGCTACTGCCGTGTCGCGCGGCGCCCCCTGGCAGTGGACGGTCAGGTCCACGAGGCCGGACAGCGCGCGGGCCAGGTACTCCACGTGCACGCCCGCCCCGCCGTACACTTCGGGCGGGTACTCCCGCGTCAGCAGCGCTACCTTCACATTGGTACTTCCTGCCCCTTGCCGACCACGGTGATGCCGGCGGGCGAGACCGCGAACCCGCGCGCCAGGTCGTGCTCCTTGTCCACCCCGATCTTGGCTCCCTCGGGCACGACGACGTTCTTGTCGATGATCGCGTCCCTGATCTCGGCGTGCCGCCCGACGACCACGTTGTGCAGCAGCACGGAGCGTTCCACGGTGGACCACGAGTTCACCCGCACCCCCGGCGACAGCACCGACTCGCGCACCAGGCCGCCGGAGACGATGACGCCGCTGGACACCAGCGAGTCGATCGCCCGGCCGACGCGGTCGCCGTCGTCGTGCACGAACTTGGCCGGCGGCAGCGGGTCCATGTGGGTGAGGATGGGCCAGCGGTCGTTGTAGAGGTTGAACATGGGCTCGACGGTGCGCAGGTCCATGTGCGCGTCGAAGTAGGCGTCGATCGTCCCGACGTCGCGCCAGTAGCCGGCGTCCCGTTCCGTCGAGCCGGGCACGTCGTTCTTGAGGAAGTCATACGCCTGCGCCGCGCCGTCGGCCACTAGCGCCGGGATGATGTTCCCGCCGATATCGTGCCGCGACGACTCGTCCGCCGCGTCCGTCCGCAGCACGTCGACCAGCACCTTCGTGTCGAACACGTAGATGCCCATCGACGCGAACGACTCCTCGGGCGAGTCAGGGATCGTCGGCGGGTTGGCCGGCTTTTCCAGGAACTTCTCGATTGTCCGCCCGTCGCCGCCCACGCCCACGATGCCGAACGCCTTCGCGTCCTGCCGCGCCACCGGGATCGCCGCCACGGTCACGCCGGCCCCGTACTCCAGGTGCTGCGCGATCATCTGCCGCGGGTCCATCCGGTACACGTGGTCGGCACCCACGACCACCACGATGTCGGGCCGCTCGTCGTTGATCAGGTTCATCGACTGGAAGATCGCGTCTGCTGAACCGCTGTACCAGTGCGCCCCGAGCCGCTGCTGGGCCGGTACCGGCGTCACGTAGTTGCCGAGCAGGTCGCTCATCCGCCACGTAACGGAGATGTGCCGGTCCAGGCTGTGGCTCTTGTACTGGGTGAGCACGCAAATTTTCCTGATGCTGGAGTTGGCCAGGTTGGACAGCGCGAAGTCCACCAGCCGGTACACCCCGCCGAACGGCACCGCGGGCTTGGCCCGGTCGTCCGTCAGCGGCGCCAGCCGCGTCCCCGCCCCGCCCGCCAGCACGATCCCCAGCACCCGCGGGTCCGCCATGGTTCCCGTCCCCTCCCGATCTAGATCCGGAAGCAATGCTGCACCCTTTAGATCCCCTAGCGGAACCCCGGCACGCGGGCAAAAAGATCAAATCCAAAGATCAAAAATGCGGAGATCCCGAACGGAAGCATGTTTCACCATCCCAGCGACCCATGACTCTTGCACGGCGCTGACGGCGCTACGGCCAGACGTGATCGAGGAAGTCCTCGACGGCCGTGATGACCTGCCCCAGCGCGGCGGCTGAGGCGGCAAGCCGCCGGTTCCGACCCTAACATTGCCGGCCCCGCCAACTCCGGCCCCGCACCGGCGATCCCGGTGCTTCCGACCTCGCTGAGGCTGTGAGCAGCATCCGTGTCTCTCAACTGGCGGCGACGGTCATGGCGAAGCCGAGCATGTCGAACTCTTCCGCCTGGCCGCCGGTGGAGCAGATCTCCCAGCCGTACTCCACGTCGTCGATGGCCGAGTTGGCCGGGATGTACCTGTGGGTGATCAGCCAGTCGATCATGCCGAGCACTTGTACCGTGCCCTGGGCCTCGTTGCCGTGCAGCACGAAGCTGAACGGCCCGGCCGGGTACCCGCCGCTCGTTCCTGGACTGCGCCATAGCGTCCAGCTCTGATTGGAGATCGCCATGGTGGCGACGGCGGACCCGGCCGGCGTCTGTCCGTTGTTGTCGGTCCAGATCATGATTTCGGTGTTCCAGTTGTTCAGCCAGATGTCGAACGTGGCCTCGAAATCGCCGACCTTCGGCTGGGACTGCTTGAACGACGCATTGATGGCCCGGAATCCTTTCAGGGGTGCCGGCTGATCGTTACCCGTGGTGAAGACGTCCTCGACGTCCGGGTAGGTCAGGACCGCGGTGTTCCCTTTCGGCTGGTCGGACACGACTCCCCAGGCCGACGAGGAGTTGGCCCACAGCGTCTCCGCACCGCAGTTGCTGGGGCAGTTCCACATGTCCTGCCGCACGTTGAACCCCGTCGCCGGGCCCGTCCAGCCCGCGTCAAGCAGGTTCTGGTCACTGGTCCCCGCGGGCGAGGTCGTCTCGAACACCGGGTGCGTCGGCATGACGGGCGCGGCGGTGCCGCCGGAGCCGGCCGCCGAGGCGCCCGCCGCGGAACCCCCCAAGGCGAGCCCGGCGGCCAGCCCGGATGCGAGCAGCGCACCGCCGTAGCGCAGCGTCCATTTCATCCCTAGCTCCCCCCGGCCGGGGGATCCCAGGAAAGGAAAGATGTCCCCGGCCCTCAAGCGATGACGATAGGTACCCTGCTGATCGCATAAGGAAACCAATCGGTAGCCTAGAAGGGACTACTGGATAACGATTCCGTCTTCGCCCGCGAAGCGGACTGGCCGCAGAAGTCCCTCAGCGGACGCGGAGCATCGTCGGTGCCAGCTGTTCCAGTTGCTCGACGCCGGTCATGAGGTCTGCTCGTCCCGATGGCAGGAGTATTACGTGGTCCGCGCCGGCGGCGCGATGCGCGGCCGCCAGGGCCGCGATCGAGTCCGGGTCGCCGTGGGCGACGAGCACGTTGACCAGGTCGTCGCTTACCTCGGCGATCTGCTTGTCCGTGTAGCCCAGCCGGGCGAGGGTCGCCGGCTTCAGTGCCCGGCTGAGTGAGGCGGCGACCGCGTCCCTGGCCCTGGCGTGCGCTGTTTCGCGGTCGGCGGTGTCCGTGATCACTGACATAGCGACCACAAGCAGCTTGCCTGGGCCGAGTGCTTCCCGTGCCTGCGCGGTGTACGCGGGCGGCAGGCCGGCCGGCAGTGCCCCGTCCGCCATCTCGGCGGCCAGCGCGAGCATCTTCGGGCCGTTCGCGGCGATGATCCTGGGATAGGGCGCCTCGGGCGCGGGTGTCATGGTCGGGGCGGCCATCCGCTCCAGGTAGTCGCGCATCGCGGCAAGCGGGCTGCCGAACTCCCGGCCGACCGCGGCCGCCTGCTGGGGGTACCCTGCGCCCAGTCCGAGCACGAGCCGGGCAGGGTAAGCCTCGGACAACTGGGCCGCTGCGGCGTGCCCGGTCTGCGGTGCCCTGGCCCAGATGTTGGCGATGCCGGTGCCGAACGTTATCCGCTCGGTGGCGGCGAGTAGCAGGGCCACCTGCACGAGGGGATCCTTGCCACCGACGGTCTCGTTGGTCCAGGCGGTACGGTAACCGGCGCGCTCAAGCCGGCGGGCGGCCTCACGCTGGAGGTCGATCGGCGGCGCGCTGGTGAACGGCACTGGCAGGTACGCGCCGACCGGCCCGAGAGACTGACGGGCCGCGTCGGCCACGCTGGCGGATTCCATGGCGATTATCCTCGATCCCTAGCCGTGAACGGTGGTTCCACCGTAGGGATCCGGCCCGCGCCTGGTCCAGTGAATGTTTCGCAAGGCGCATCCCGATTCGCGCAACACCGCAGCTTAGAAACGAAAAATCGTGAGCTACGGTTGAAGCATGCACGACCCGCCGCGGCCCGCCGCCGACCTTGACCTGGCACTGGTACGGAGCTTCACCGTGGTCGCCGCGCACCGCCACTTCGGTAAGGCCGCAGCCGCCCTCCACCTCACCGCGTCATCGCTGAGCCGGCAGATCACCCGGCTCGAACAGCAAGTCGGTGCCCGCCTGCTGGACCGCACGCCCCGGGGCACCGAGCTCACCGAGGCCGGCCAGGTCTTCCTCCCGCTCGCCACCGAGGCGCTGCGCTCCGCCGCGCAGGCCGCATCGCGTGCCCGGGCGGCCGCTCAGCCCAGCCTGATCACGATCGGGTTTGGCATGAACGTCATCGTCACCCCCGCGGTGCGCCAGTTGCGCCTCCAGTACCCCGACGCCGACGTGCGCACCGAGTACCTGGAGCCGCACGAGTTGCGTGCCGCGCTGCTTGAGCACCGGGTGGACGCGGTGGTGGCCCGGCTGCCCTTCCCGACCGACCAGCTCAGCGTGACTGTCCTCTATGACGAACCGCGGGTGCTTATGGTACCCGTTGACCACCGCCTGGCCGGAAAGGAATCGGTCACCATCGACGACATCGCGGGCGAGCCCATGCCCCGGACAAGTGACCCGCTCTGGAACGCCTTCTGGCGCGTCGACCCCCGCCCGGACGGCAGCCCCGCGCCTCCCGGCCCCCTCATCAAGACCGTTGAGGACAAGATCGAGCTCATTGCCGACGGGCAGGCGGTGGCCATCATCCCGAGCTTCGGCCTCGTCAGTGGCCTGCGCCCCGACCTCATCACGGTCCCCCTGGAGGGGGTCGAGCCCAGCCACGTCGCGCTCGCTATCCGCGCCGGCGATCGCGGTCGCCTCGTGACGGCCTTCCGCAAGTCCGCCCACGCCCGCCTGACTGGCCCGGTCAGCGCAGCGTAGCGGCAGACGTTGCCGGCTGCTGACCCGGCTAGGTGACCTAGGTGACGATGCCGTACTCGCGGATGCGGCGGTAGATCGTCGCGCGGGACATGCCGAGCGCGCGGGCCGCGCGGATCTTGTTGCCGCCGTGGTCGAGCAGGGACTGCACGATGGCGTCCCGCTCGATCGACTCGAGAGTCGACAGCACCCGCCGCGATACCGTCCAGCACTCGGGCGGCAGGTCCTCGGGCATGATCTGGCCGACCCTGCGGCGCTGTACCACCTGCTTGAGGACCTGCCAGAGCTGGGCCGCGTTCCCCGGCCAGTTGTGCCGCAGCAGCAGCTGCATCGTGGCGGGGGAGCACGTGACGCGGCCCTGCTGACTCAGCTTGCCGAGGAAGAACGGCACCAGGTCGCGCAGGTCCTCGCTGTGATGGCGCAGCGGCGGCACGGCCACGGAGCCGGGGAACAGCCGCAGCAGGCCGCTCAGGTCGGCTCGGGCGGCGCTGCGGTCCAGGGTGACCGCGATACGCAGCGCAGGGGTTCGTTCGGCGGAAGCCTTTGTCTCTTGCAGTGCGTTCGCGAGGGTGCGTACCTGGCGCGCGTTGAGCAGGTGGACGTGCCGCAGGACCAGCATCCCGGTGCCGTTAAGCAGTTCCGCGCGGACCTGAGTGAGCCAGTCGTGGTCATGGGCCGCGTCGGCGGCGTCGAGGACGTGGCAGGGCGCCGCGGGGTTACGCCGCTGGTGCACGGCCCGGACGAGCGCGAGCTTGCCGACGCCGAACTCGCCCTCCAGGGCTAGCCACTCGCCGCTCTCGTAGCTCGCCTCGGCGAGTCGGCAGGCCCGCCGCCAGGCCGCGCCGGTGCCGACGAGGCCGGGCAGTGCCATGGCGGCCCGCGTCACCGAGGTCTCGGCGGACGGTGCCGTGGCGGGGGCGACCAGCTTGACATGAACCACGCCGTCGGTGAGCAGGCTGGCGTCAGGCGAGCCCGTGAGGAGGCCGAACTCGCCGATCGGGCGGCAGAACATCCGGGCGACCGCCCCGCTCGGCAGGTCTACGGTGACCGCGCCGGCTGGCCGCCACCGGCCCCGCGCACCGGCGGAGACGGCTTCGGCCGCGAGGGTCTCGGTGGCCTGTGAGATCAGCGCCGCCTGGTCCGCTGGGGACAGGGCCCGCCTGGCGTGGTCGTTGAGCATGACGACGTCGTTGCCGAACGCGAGCACGATGCCGCCGGTGTGCCGGCAGGCCCGCGTGTACTCCTGCAGCAGCCGCAGGTCCCGGCTGTTGCTCGTCTCGGTCAGCGCCTGACCGAGCTGGTCGGCGGTGGACCTGACCAGGGAGAGCATGAGCGGGTCGGCGTCCCTGCGCCAGCAGGTCAGGTCGATCACGCCGAGGGTCTTGCCGGACAGCGGGTCATGGAGCGGCACCCCGGCGCAGGCCATGCCCTCAAGCCGCTCCGCGTAGTGCTCGTGCCCGAACACGTGCGCGGGGCCGCCCGATTCGAGCGCGGTTCCGATGCCGTTGGTCCCGACGACTTCCTCGGCGTAGGAGAAGCCGGGAATGAGCATGATCGCGTCAAGCTGCCGCTCGAGGTCATGGTCGCCGGTCAGGCGGCGCAGCACAAGCCCGTTCGCGTCGGTCAAGATGATGCTGATCGGCTGCCCGTCGAGCTGCTCGTGCAGGTGCCGCAGCACCGGCTCGGCGGCGCGGGCCAGGTTCGTGCCGAGGTCAGGCGCGCCCAGGTAGCTCACGTCCAGGTGGTTGGCCGCGACGTGCCACTCCCGTGACCGCCACCAGGAAGCCAGGATCGGCTCCCTGACCACCGCCCGGTCGACTGGCTCGGCCGCAAGGAAGTTGTCCCTCGCCTCGGCCAGCGGGTCGCGGGCGCAGGGTAGCCCCCGCTCGGGCAAGGCACTATCTGGCGCTCCGCTCTCCGGCGGACCGCTGTGCAGCCTCGTTGATGCACGTCCCATGTCGCCTCCTGCTGTGCTCGCCCCAGTCGGAGGACCATCGCGGACTGCTTCGCATGTTGTGCGTTGAACAAAGGTAAGCCCGCTGCTTCTTCGCACTGTCTCAAGTTGAGACCCCTGATGCAATCCCACCGACGTGTGCTCGGCCCATGGACAGTCCGATGGACAGCACTAACGAGACCTATAACCCCTGGAGCGAGACATATAACCCCTGGAGCATCGTCAACCTCGTGTTCCGCCATCTGGCGGACGAGGGACTGCGCCCGATGCTCGGCGAGGCAGGCGATCCGAGCGTGCCCGCCGCCGCGTTGCTCAGCGCCCTCGGCATCACCCCGTCCACCGACAGCAGCAAGAACTTCAGCCGCCGGGTCAGCGACGAGCTCGCCCGCCTCAGGGAGGCCTTCGAAGCGGAGGACCCCAGCTTAGACCAGCCAGCACAGCACCCCCACTGACCTCGCACGGAGCCGCGTGCCTGCGACAACCGCCGGCTTGCGATGAGGCGCGCGGCCGCGCGCATCGGGGGGTACGGAGGGCGTCCCAACAGGACATAGCTGTCTCAGGCTGAGAACACAGACGGCTCCTACGCGATGTGTGATGCGAACCACAAGGACTTTCCCATCAAGGGAGGGATGCCGATGAGCCGCCAGAGCGTGGCCAAGGCCCATCAGAAGATCCAGGAACTCTCCTGGGAACCGCAATACCACACTCCGGTGAGTCATTACGGAACGGACTACACCTTCCACAAGGCGCAGAAGAAGGACCCGCTCAAGCAGGTCCTCCGCTCCTACTTCCCGATGCAGGAAGAGAAGGACCACCGGGTCTACGGCGCGCAGGACGGCGCGATCCGCGGCAACATGTTCCGGCAGGTCCAGGAGCGCTGGCTGGAATGGCAGAAGCTGTTCCTGTCGATCATCCCGCTCCCGGAGATCTCCGCAGCCCGGGCGATGCCCCTGCTGTTCAGGACCGTCCCGAACCCGGAGCTGCACAACGGCCAGGCGATCCAGATGATCGACGAGGTAAGGCACTCGACGATCCAGCAGAACCTCAAGCGCCTGTACATGAACAACTACATCGACCCGGCGGGCTTCAACTCAAGCCTCCGCGACTTCCAGAACGACTACTGCGGCACGATCGGCCGCCAGTTCGCCGAGGGCTTCATCACCGGCGACGCGATCACCGCCGCATCCATCTACCTCACGATCGTGGCAGAGACGGCATTCACGAACACCCTGTTCGTCGCCATGCCCGCCGAGGCCGCCGCCAACGGCGACTACCTCCTGCCGACGGTCTTCCACAGCGTCCAGTCCGACGAGTCGCGGCACATCTCCAACGGCTACGCGACCCTGCTCATGGCGCTGTCCGACGAGTCCAACCACCAGCTTCTCGAGCGCGACCTGCGCTACGCCTGGTGGAACAACCACCGGGTGGTGGACGCGGCGATCGGCACGTTCATCGAGTACGGCACCAAGGACCGGCGCAAGGACCGCGAGTCCTACGCCGAGATGTGGCGCCGCTGGATCTACGACGACTACTACCGCTCCTACCTCGTACCGCTGGAGAAGTACGGCCTGGTCATCCCGCACGACCTCATCGAGATGGCGTGGGACGAGATCTGGAACAAGGGCTACGTGCACGAGGTCGCCCAGTTCTTCGCCACCGGCTGGCTCGCCAACTACTGGCGGATCGACCCGATGACCGACAAGGACTTCGAGTGGTTCGAGTACAAGTACCCGGGCTGGTACGACAAGTACGGCGCCTGGTGGGAAAACTACAACCGCCTCTCTAAGCCGAACGGTCACCACCCGATCGTCGCTGAAGACGTCAACTACGAGTACCCGCACCGCTGCTGGACCTGCATGGTCCCGTGCCTGGTCCGCGAGGACATGGTCATGGACCAGGTGGACGGGCAGTGGCGCACCTACTGCTCGGAGCCGTGCCACTGGACCGACGCGACGGCCTTCCGGCCGACGTACCAGGGCCGCGAGACGCCGAACATGGGCCAGCTCATCGGCAAGCGCGAGTGGGAGACGCTGTACCACGGCTGGAACTGGGCCGATGTCGTCTCCGACATGGGCTACGTCCGCGACGACGGCAAGACGATGGTCGCGCAGCCGCACCTCGACCTCGACGACCCGAAGAAGCTGTGGACGCTCGACCACCTGCGCCGGATGCCGGAGGTCCAGTCGCCCAACGTCCTGCTCAACGAGATGACTGACGAGCAGCGGGCCGCGTTCCACGCCCACTACGTCGCTGGCGGTCCCGCCGGCCGCTTCGCCCCCGCCGACAGCTAGAGGACCAAAACCCTCTTAGCCGAACGGTTCCGTGTTTCACCTGGAAACCAGGCCCGCCCGCCCTAATCGGGCGGGCCTGGCCAGGGGAGCTTACAAGGGGTGTGCAGTGGCAGAAAAGCACAGTTATCTCCCGGGGGACGACCCCCCGTACCCCCCGATGTCCGCCCGCCCGGGCCTGATCGCAAAAACCGCGATTATATCAGGCCCGCCCGCGCGGACGGAAAGCCTTAGGGGGCGGGAATGACTGAAAAGCACAAGGTGCGCTTCGAGCCTGTCGGCATCGAGATCGATGTCGACGAGAACCAGAACATCCTGCGGGCTGCGGCCGAGCAGGGAATCATGCTCATGCACGGCTGCAAGGAAGGCCAGTGCGCCTCGTGCAAGTCGTTCATTCTCGAAGGCGACGACATCGAGCACGACCGGTACTCCACGTTCGCGCTGCCCGACTACGAGAAGGAGGAAGGCTACACCCTGCTGTGCAGGGCGCACGCCTACGAGGACGTCACGATCGAGCTTCTCAACTACGACGCGGACATGATCCGCTCCGGCCTGCCGATCCAGCAGGCCAGCGCCGAGGTGGTGTCCAAGGACGCGGTGACGCACGACATGCGCCACCTGGTGCTCCGGCTGATCGAGCCGGACGAGGTCAAGTTCTTCCCCGGCCAGTACATGGACATCAGCGTGCCAGGCACCGACGAGGTGCGGTCCTTCTCGATGGCGAACACGTCGAGCAGGGACAGGTTGCTTGAGTTCGTCATCAAGGTGTACCCGGACGGGCTGTTCTCCCAGTTCCTCGACAAGGAACTCCAGGTTGGCGACCACCTGGAACTGACCGGCCCGTTCGGCGTCTTCACCTTGCGCGAGTCCGACTCGGAGCTGGTCTTCGTGGGCGGCGGAGCGGGGATGGCCCCGATCCTGTCCCTGCTCCGCTCCATGGCCGAGCGCGGCATCCACCGCAAGGCCACGTTCTTCTACGGCGCCCGCACCGAGGGTGACCTCTGCTTCGAAGAGGAGCTAGCGGCGATCGCCGAGAAGCTGCCCAACTTCACCTACATCCCGGCGCTTTCCCACGAGGACTGGGACGGCGAGAACGGCCTCATCACCGACGTGGTCAAGCGCCTGACGGGGGCCCTGGCCGGCGCGCACGCCTACGTCTGCGGGCCGCCGCCCATGGTGGAGGCCGCGATCCCGCTGCTAGAGACGCTCGGCGTCGAGGACAAGCGGGTCTATTACGACAAGTTCACGACAACCGGAGAGCCATCATGAACTCTCCGTTTTTGCCCTAGGCCCAAAGCGTGAGCACTCCGAACACCAAAAAAGGAGAGTTCAAATGACAGCAGAGACGCAACAAACCACCGTTCCGGTGCAACGCAGTGTTCCCAAGGTGGAATTCACCGACGCGGAAGCCGGCGCGAAGGAGTTCCCCGACTCGAACAACCGCCACTTCACGTACTTCAAGCCGGCCAAGCGCAAGCCGACGCACTACGAGGACGTGACCGTCGAGGTCCAGCCGGATCCGAGGCACTACCTGTCGCAGGGCTGGCTGTACGGGTTCGCCGACGGACGTGGTGGCTACCCGCTCGACTGGACGGTACTGAAGTCATGGGGCTCCGACCGGCCCGAGCCCGAGCGCTACCCCGGCTCGGGCGGCCAGGGCTACGAGTGGCCCGCGCTCGGCTGGCACGAGTTCCGCGACCCGAACGAGGAGTGGGAACTCACCCTCTACCGCTACAACTCGAACGTCGTCCGCCAGCTCAACCAGAACGTGGAGAACGCCCGCCAGGCCAAGGCGTTCGAGCAGTGGAACCCGAACTGGGTGCGGTTCGTCGAGCGGAACATCGGCGCGTGGATGCACGTCGACCAGGGCCTCGGCCTCTACCTGTTCGCGAACGCGCAGCGCCGGGCCCCGACGAACATGCACAACAACGCGATCTCGGTCAACTCGATGCACCGCATCCGGGCGGCCCAGGACCTCGCGCTTTACAACCTGACGCTGACAGACGAAGTTCCCGGCTTCGACGGCAGCGCGCACCTGGAGACCTGGAACTCCGACCCGTCCTGGCAAGGCGTGCGGGAGACCGCCGAGGAGCTCACCGGGATCTGGGACTGGGCCGAGGCGATCTTCGCCGCCAACATCGTGTTCGAGCCCCTGGTGGGCGAACTGTTCCGCAGCCACCTGGTGCAGCAGATCGCGCCCCGCAACGGCGACTTCGTCACCCCGACGGTCGTCGGCGCGGCCGAGTACGACTTCGCCGAGCGCGACCTGCGCTACACCATGGCGATGTTCGGCCTGCTCACCACCGACCGCGAGTTCGCCGACCAGAACAAGGCCATCATGCGGGGCTGGCTGACGGACTGGGTGCCGCGCGCCATCGAGGCCGCCCGCAAGCTGCAGCCGCTCTGGTCGCAGACCGACATGAAGCCGCCGCGCTTCGAGGACAGCCTCGACGCCGCCAAGAGCCGGTTCGCCGTCATCGCGACCGACCTGCACCTGGACGTACCGAAGGAGCTGGCGAAGTGACTGCACAGCAGTTCAAGACCACGCCGTCCCCGTTCAAGATGAACAACACCGCCTCCAACAGGTGCGGCTTCACGCTCATGAACAACCAGGTCGGCGAGGTGGTCGCGCAAGTCATGGCGACCAAGCCGAACGTCACGGTTACCCCGCTGCCGTCCATGATGCGCGTCGACGCGATTGGCCGGATGGATGTCATCTACGACGAGATCTCCGAGGCCCTCGGCGAGGAACCCGGCTACTTCGACGCGGCCGAGTTCGAGGAGAACATGTCGACGCACTACGGCCGGATGATCCACCTGGACGACCGGACCATTATGTTCGCCAACCCGGAAGACGCGGCCGAGTACCTCGGCTTCGACCTCACGCCCACCACTGCGTAACCCGGTGGGACCACCCCCCGGGTGCGTGGGGCCGCGCGCCTGATCGCAAAAACAGCGATCGCAACAGGCGCGCGGCCCCGCGCGGAGGTGCGGGGCAAACGCTTTTCGGGTAACAGCGGATCAGACACAACAAGGATCGGGAAACTCTGAGCGCGAGCCAACAGCGGGTAAAACGCACTGGAGGCGAGCGCGGGAAACTCTGTAAGGAGGCGTTGAGCCTTGTACGAAAAGGACGGCGAGAAGTACTTCATCGTCGATTCGCATATGCACTACTGGAACGCGGCCCCGTCCAACTGGGTCAAGGGCCAGGAGCAGTACGCCAAGGGCTGGATCGAGTGCTTCCACGCCTACCAGAGCCTCGGCCCGCAGGAGACGCACTGGCCGATCGAGAAGTTCATGGCCTACACCGAGGACGACCTGATGAAGGACGTCTTCGAGGACGGCCACGTGGACATCGCGATTTTCCAGCCGACGTACCTCAAGGAGTGGTACGCCGAGGGTTTCAACACGACCGAGCGCAACGCCGCCCTGGGGGAGAAGCACCCGGGCATGTTCATCGCGAACACCCGCTTCGACCCGCGCGACGGCGACAACGGCCTAGAGGAGCTGGCCAGGAACGTCGAGCGGTACGGCTCGAAGGGCGTCAAGCTCTACACCGCTGAGTGGAACAACGGCTCGCGCGGTTACAAGCTCAGCGACCCTGGCGCCTACCGCTTCCTGGAGAAGGCCCAGTCGCTCGGCATCAAGAACATCCACGTGCACAAGGGCCCGACGATCTGGCCCCTCGACAAGGACGCGTTCGACGTGTCCGACGTGGACCACGCCGCGACCGACTTCCCCGAGCTCAACTTCATCGTCGAGCACGTGGGCCTGCCCCGGATCGAGGACTTCTGCTTCATGGCGACGCAGGAGCCCAACGTCTACGCCGGCCTGTCGGTCGTCATCGGCGGCCTCATGCACGCGCGGCCGAAGTTCTTCGCCAAGGTCATGGGCGAGCTGCTCTTCTGGGTCGGCGAGGACAAGATGACCTTCGGCAGCGACTACGGCATCTGGGAGCCGAAGTGGCAGATCGAGGGCTTCGTGGACTGGCAGATGCCGGACGACGACGAGCTCTCGGACTACGGGAAGCTGACCACCGCCACCAAGAAGAAGATCCTCGGCCTCAACGCCGCCCGGCTCTACGACATCGAGGTGCCTAAGGAGTACCAGCTGCCCGTGGTGCCGTCTGCCCGCGAGGCAGAGGACTCCGCCCAGCTGGTCACGGAGTCATGAGCGTCACTTCTGACACCCCGGTCGTGAGCGCCGCACTTGCGGCGCTCACGACCGTCCGGGATCCGGAGCTCGACGAGCCGATTACCGCCCTGGGGTTCGTCGCGTCGTGCGCGGTCTCCCGTGACGGGCGGGCGGTGGTCCGGCTCCGGCTGCCCACCTACTTCTGCGCACCGAACTTCGCGTTCCTCATGGTGGCCGACGCCTACGACGCGGTCACGGGGGTGCCGGGAGTGCGGTCGGCCGAGGTGATCCTCGAGGACCACTTCGCGTCGGGCGCGATCAACGCCGGGGTGGCCGCGCAGGCGGGGTTCGTCAAGTCCTTCGACGGCGAGGCGGTGGCGGAGCTCGGCGACCTGCGCGCCCAGTTCCTGCGCAAGGCGGTCATGGCAGGCACCGACCAGGTGTGCCGCCCCCTGGTCGCGGCGGGCGCCACCCCGGCCGAACTGCTGACGCTCACCCTCGGCGCCGTCCCTGCCTCGCCGGAGCTGGACCGGCTGAGGCAGCGTCGCGCCGACCTCGGCCTCCCGGCCGGCGACGACGCGCCGCTGCTCATCGACCCGCACACCGGGGCACGGGTCGATGCGGCAGCGGTTCCGCTGCACCTCCGCAAGGCCCGCGTCACCCGCGCGGGCATCGAGGCCAATACGTCCATTTGCTCCGGAATGTTCCGGGTGCGCTACCCGGACGGCTGGACGGCCTAGCCAACACAGCTCCATGATCGGGAGGACCTAGTGAAGGCAGTAAGACTCCACAAATTTCACACCACCCCCGTCATCGACGAGGTGGCCGAGCCGACGATCACCGGGCCGCTCGACGTCATCGTCAAGATCGGCGGCGCCGGCGTCTGCCGCACCGACCTGCACATCATCGAAGGGCAGTGGGACGCCGCGATGGGCACCCCGCTCCCGTACATCCTCGGCCACGAGAACGCCGGCTGGGTCCACGAGATCGGCTCCGCGGTCACCAACGTGGCGGTCGGCGACACGGTGATCCTGCACCCCACGCCGACCTGCGGCCTGTGCCGCGCCTGCCGGGCCGGCGACGACATGCACTGCGAGAACTCGTCGTTCCCCGGCCTGTCAACCGACGGCGGCATGGCCGAGTACCTGCTCACCTCGGCCCGCGCCTGCGTGAAGCTCGACCCGGCGACGCGGCCCCAGGATGTCGCCGCCCTCGCCGACGCCGGGATCACCGCGTACCACGCGGTCCGCAAGGCGATCCCGCTGCTGTACCCGGGCACCACCGCCGTGGTCATGGGCGCCGGCGGCCTCGGCCACATCGGCATCCAGTGCCTGGCCGCGCTCACCGCGACGGACATCGTCGTCGTCGACCGCAACCCCGACGCGCTCAAGCTCGCCGAGCAACTCGGCGCCGACCACACGGTCGTCGCCGACGGCACGCAGGTCGACGCCGTGAAGGACCTGACGAACGGCAAGGGCGCGCACGTCGTTCTCGACTTCGTGGCCGAGCAGGGCGCGGAGATGGACGCCTGGAACATGACCGCCGAGGCCGGCTCGTACTTCGTGATCGGCTACGGCGGCACCCTGCACATCCCGACCCTGGACATCATCTCCACCGAGCGGAACATCATCGGCAACATCGTCGGCACCTACAACGACCTCGCCGAACTGATGGCCCTTGCCGAGGACGGCAAGGTCACCCTGCACACCAAGACCTACCCGCTGACGGCGGCCCCGGAAGCACTCGCCGACCTGGACGCCGGCCGTGTCCGGGGGCGGGCGATTCTCGTGCCGGAGTAAAGAACTCTTTTCTTTTTGAAGTCGCCGGCTAGTAGGACTGCCGAGTTCAGGTCAAAAAGAACAGAGTTCTCGAATCCGTTGGGCGGAATCTTCTTCTTTTTGCTGTTACCTCAAGGTTTCACTGGGTCGTCACATCAAACAGAAGAGGGTTCCGGCATCACTCTCTTGATCTTCTTGAAAGATCTTGGTTTTTTGAAAGAGGAGCAACGATGGCAAAGGAACTGCGCTTCGGCGCTGACGCGCGGGCCCTATTGCTCGCCGGGGTCGACCAGCTCGCGGAGGCGGTGAAGTCAACGCTCGGGCCCAAGGGCCGCAACGTGATCCTGGAGAAGGTCACCGGGTCGCCGGTAGTCACCAACGACGGCGTCACGATCGCCCGCGAGATCTACCTGCGGGACCAGTTCGAGAACATGGGCGCGCAACTGGTCAAGGAAGCCGCGATCAAGACCAACGACGTGGTCGGCGACGGCACCACGACCGCGACCGTGCTCGCCCAGGCGATCGTCCGCGAGGGGATGCGGGCCATCGACGCCGGCGCGAACCCGGTACTCGTCAAGCGGGGCATCGACCTCGCGGTCGGCCGCCTCGATGAGCACCTGCAGACGGTCGCGCATCCCGTCGAGTCGGAGGAGGACTACCGGCGGGTCGCGGCGATCTCCGCCAACGACGACTACACGGTCGGCGCGGTGATCGCCAAGGCACTGCACACGGTCGGCGACGCGGGCATCGTGACCGTTGAGGACTCGCCGGGCGCAGGCTTGGGCGTGGACTTCGTCGAGGGCTTCCAGTTCGACAACGGATATCTCTCACCGTATCTAGTGACCAGCCCCGCGTCCCTGGAAGCCATCCTCGACGACCCGTACATCCTGCTGTGCAGCGAGAAGATCACCAAGGTCCAGCAGCTCATGCCGCTGCTCGACAAGGTGATGCGCGCGCCGCGGCCGCTGGTGATCATCGCGGAGACCGTCGAGGGCAGCGCGCTGTCCATGCTGGTGCACAACCACGTCAACGGGATCTTCCAGTGCGTGGCGGTGCGCGCGCCCGGCTTCGGCGACCGGCGGCTGCACAAGCTGGAGGACATCGCCGCACTCACCGGCGGGGCCGTCTACAGCAGGCACTCCGGGTTCTCCCTGGAAACCATGACCGTCGAGCACCTGGGCCGGGCCCGCCAGGTGCGCGCCACCGCCGACAACACTGCGATCATCGGGGGTGGCGGCTCGTCCGAGGCCGTCGACTTCCGGCTCGGGCAGTTGCGGGCCGAGCTTGAGCGTGCGACGTTCGGCATCGACGAGGACGTGCTCACCGAGCGGATCGGCGCGCTGTCCGGCAAGGTCGCCGTCATCCGGGTCGGCGCGCCGACCTCCGCCGAGCTGAAGGAGCTCCGGCACCGGGTCGAGGACGCGCTGTCCGCGACCAGGGCGGCGATGGCCGAGGGCATCGTGGCCGGCGGCGGCGCCGCGCTGCTGCACTCGCTCGGCGCGCTCGAGGGGGTCGCCTCAACCGCGGACGTAACCGGAGATTACGCTGTCGGCGTGGAAATCGTGCGCCGGGCGCTCAGCGAGCCCGCGACGCTGATCGCCGCCAACGCCGGGTACCCGGCCGCCGAGGTCGTCGCGCATACGGCCACGCTCGGCCCCGACGAAGGGTTTGACGCGCTCTCCGGCCGCCACGGGAACATGATCGAGATGGGGATCATCGACCCGCTGCGCGTCGTGCGCTCTGCCCTCGCCAACGGCGCGTCCGTTGCCGGGCTCCTGCTCACGACCAACACGCTGGTCGCCGAGGAGCAGACCCCGTGGGGCGGTTCCCGCGCGCTGATGACCGAGTACGGGTCCCTTGATGAGGGCCTGCACCAGCCGTCCCCCGACTCGTCGACCCCGCAGTCCCTCGGCCTAGGGCCCTCGGTTGGTTGACACGGCAATCGCTGCTCAGCAGGCCCTGTCCGGTGAACGGCGGGGCCTGCGGGCGGTATTGCCCTTTCTCGGGCCGGCGTTCATCGCCTCCGTCGCCTACGTCGACCCGGGAAACTTCGCCACCAACATGGCCGCCGGCGCGCAGTTCGGTTACGCCCTCGGCTGGGTCGTGCTCGGCGCCAACCTGATGGCGATGCTCGTGCAGACCCTGTCCGCCAAGCTCGGCATCGCCACGGGGCTGTCCCTGCCAGAGGTTTGCCGGGACCGGCTGCCCCGGCGGCTCGTCGTCTTCCTGTGGCTGCAGGCCGAAGCCGTCGCGATGGCCACCGACCTGGCCGAGTTCACGGGGGCGGCGCTGGGCCTGCACCTGGTATTCGGCCTGTCGATATGGGTGTCCGCCCTGCTGGCGGCCCTGGCTACCTTCGCGGTGCTCGCGATGGAGGTCAGCGGCTTCCGGCGGATCGAGGCCGCCATCACCGCGCTCGTCGGCATCGTCTTGGTGGCGTTCTGCCTGGAGGTCCTGATGAGCCGCCCGCCGGCGGGCGCCGTCGCGGAGGGCGCGCTCATGCCACGGCTGCCAGGCGGCGCGGCGCTGCTCGCGGTGTCGATCGTCGGCGCGACCGTGATGCCGCACGTCATCTACCTGCACTCGGCGCTCGTGCGCGGCCGGGTTCCCGGCAATGGGGATGCCGCCAGGCGGCGTATCTTCCGGTTCGAGATCATCGACGTGCTGTGCGCGATGGGCCTCGCCGGACTGATCAACCTGGCGATGCTCGTCACGGCCGCGGCGGTGTTCTTCGTCCGCGGCGACACATCGGCGGGCAGCGACCTCGGCCAGGTGGTGACCGGCCTGAACGCCTACGTGGGCACGCACGCCGGCACGGTCTTCGGCGTGGCGCTGCTGGTCTCCGGCATCGCGTCCTCGTGCGTAGGGACGATGTCGGGGCAGGTGGTGATGGAGGGCTTCATGCACCGCCGGATCCCGGTGTTCGTGCGTCGCGCCGTGACGATGCTCCCGGCGATTGTCGTCCTGGCCCTGGGCTTCAACCCGACCCGCGCCCTGGTCCTCAGTCAGGTCTTCCTGTCCTTCGGCATCCCGTTCGCCCTGATTCCCCTGGTGGCCTTCACGGCCAGCCGCCGCGTCATGGGTTCCCTGGTCAACCGCCGCGTCACCACCATCGCGGCGATAGCGGTCACCGGGGTGATCGTGGCCCTGAACGTCTACCTCCTGACGACGTTCATGACATCTCGACGCCCAGCCCGGCCAGGACAGCCGGTTCCCCGATCAGGTCGATGACCGCGACGCGCCCGGCGCTCGTGATCGTGAAGCTGAACGCCACGCGGACATTGCCCTCCCCGGCGCCTGGCAGGCGGTCGTCGAGCTGAACAAGGCCAGCGACTCCGGCGGGGTCCCCGCCGACACCCTGGAACTCGTCCATATGCTCGGCCGCGCCCAGGCCGAGTTCGCCGACGCGATGACCTGGCTCGCCTGGTACGCGGCACCGTACTCAGACCGGGACTCCGCCTAGGGTGCGGCGCCACTTCGCCTCGAAGAACGACAAGATCCCGAACGCGATCAGCCCGAGTGCGACCAGGACGAGCAGCCACGGGCCGAAGGGTGTCTGGGCGAATGAGCGGAGCACCCCGTCGACGCCCTTCGCCTTGGCCGCGTTATAGGTGATAGCCGCGTCCAGGGCGGCGATCCCGATGCCGACCACGATCAACGCGCGCGCGACGTATCCCGCCTGGCCGAGCCTGACCACCACATCCTGCGTGCCGCGGCTCATCCATCCCATCCGAAGGTGCCGGGTGAACTCGGCGCCGAAGCCCCTGACCGCCATGACGATGCCGAGCGCGACTAGCACGATCCCGGCGAAGGCGACCAGGACGCGGCCGCCGTCGAGGGACAGCATCTGGGCGGTGAAGTCCCGCGCGTCACTGTCACTCGAAGCGGGCTTGGTGCCGTGCACGACGAACATCAGCGTGCTGTAGAACGCGATGGCATAGGCGATGCCGCAAAGCAGTGCCTTGACCCGCTGGCCCTCGGTCAGGTTCAGCCGATTCTCCGCGGCCTGGACGAACCGCCACACGGCCAGCGCGAGGAACCCGATGACCAGGATCCACAACAGCAGGTACCCGAACGGCTTGTCGGCGATCGCCTCGATGGCCCCGGTACGGTCTGGCTCATGGCGGGCGACGCCGAAGGCCAGCATCACCGCGATCACCCCGATAACGATGTAGACGATGCCCCGAGCGACGAACCCCAGGCGGGCGAACATGTTGAGGGCGCCAGATCCCCCCGCCGACCTGCCGCCGGACGTGCCGTTCCCGCGACGGCGCGAAAAGGGCCGAATATAACGGCGGGACCTTTCGTATTCCTCGCGGTTCCGTCCGTAGCCACGCCCGCGTCTTCGAAAGCCAACTCCAGCCGACATCAGTCCACCTCTGCGTCCAGGGACCCGACCCCGCAGTAAACGGCGGGCTAGCGCTACCCAATCCCAGCCGCCCTCCAGCGGAAACAGGCGAACGCCGAAGACCTCATTACTGAGATCGAAAGGAGGCGGCCGGGGGATCGCCTGGGTCTGACGTAAACCTGACGTAAAGCCGTCGTCTCAGCCTGCGCTGATTTAAACCGCCGCCTTCGCTCATGGACTACTTGGCTGGCTCAGGCGTGGCCACCTCTGGCATGCCCGCATCATGGTGTATAATGTGGTGTATGAAGCGGACGAACATCTACCTGGCCGAGGGACAGGCGGAAGCGCTGGACCGGGTCGCTGAGGCAGAGGGGGTTTCGCGGGCCGAGTTGATCCGAGGATTGATCGATCGGGCGATCGGCGGGCACCCCGGTGCGGACCTCGCGGCGGACCTTGCCGCGTTGGAAGGCTCGTTCGGAGTTCTTGCCGAGCAGGAGGCGTTCTCCCGAGGACCGGACGAGCGCATGAACTACCTGGACGGGCTGGCCGACGCGTGATCCTCGTCGACAGTGACATCCTCATCGAGCACCTGCGGGGCAAGGCGGAAGCGCGGGACTGGCTCGTGCGAACTCGCCAGTCGTCCGGGCCGTTGGCCATCAGCGTCGTGAGCCTGACCGAGATCGCTGGCGGGATGCGCTCGCCTGAGCGCCGCGAGGTCATGCGACTGCTTGGCAGCATGCAGCGGTTCGAGGTCACCGGGCAAGTGGCGTGGCGGGCGTCCACGCTGATGCAGCAGTACCGCCGGTCGCACTCCGGCATCGGACTGGGGGACTACCTCATCGCCGCGACCGCCCTCACCGAGGGACTTGAACTCGCCACCCTGAGCGTCCGCCACTACCCCGTGTTCCAGGGATTGGCCCGCCCCTTCTGAGCCCGTCCAAGCGAACTGGCGCGACAGGTCCCACCTTCACTGCGCGGCTCAGCATCGTGGCGCCTGCCACGGTGATTTATCGGTGATCGGGCCTTCCGTCGGCGATTGCGCCAAGCCGCGTGCGGTCGGTTATGGTCACGCGGTGGCGGCCGGTGGTCACGAGCCCCTGGTCGCGGAACCACGCGAGTTCACCGGCGACGGCGGAACGGGACAACCCAACCGACTTCGCGGGGTCGGCCTGGGAGAGTGCGCAGGAATCATCCATTGGCCTTGGTTGCGGGATCCTGAAAACCCGACACGGCAGTCATCTCGTTCCTTAGCTGGGGCTGACGGACCAGGTGTCGCGGCGAGTTGCCGCGATGACCGATACCCCCCAGGTCACGGCCAGCAGGCAGGCCGCGCCTATCACCGAGCCCGGTCCCGGCCAGTTGGCGGCGAGGGGACTGGCGGCCTGGGCCGTGGTATGGCTGATGGCCGCGCTGACCGGAGAGATGTCGGCCGCCAGGGCAAAGATGACGGCGGCGAGGGTGCTCAGCATGGCCGCGGCGGGGTGGCGGAGCAGTGGCGGGTTGCACAGCGCGCCGACGGCCGAGCCGACGAGCAGGCACACCAGGGCGATGAGCAGGCCGGCCAGCACGATTCCCGGGTGGTCCGCGACCGCCGTCACCTTGCCGGGCAGGCCGGACTCCGGCGCCTTGGTCGCGGCCTCGGCGGTCAGGACGTCGAAGACCGCGGCCGCGATGCCCAGGACCGCACCGGCGCCGAGGGGGACGATCAGGGTGGCGAACTGCGCCCGGACCGGGCCGGCCGCGGCGGACACGCAGGCGCGGGCCGCGTCCGGCTCGGCGGTGAGCATTGCCCTGGTTAGGAACGCGACGAGCGGGACGAGCATCGCGCCGCTCCAGTCGAGCGTTTCCGCGAGGGACGTCGAGCCGGCCGCGCCGACCCCGATGAGCAGCCCGTAGGCGATCAGCGGGAAGATCCAGCGGTGCGACCGGAGCAGGATCGCCGTCTCGTACCGTAGCAGCGCGATCATGAGCCTTCGGTCCCCTGCGTACTCTCAACGTCCACGAAGATCACGTGCACCCCGTCGATGGCCCGCACCTGGTCGATGACGTCCGCGGTGTCCGTAGTCTCCAGGCGGATAGTGACCCGCTCAACCTGCGGGGCCGCCTGGGGTGCCGGGCCAGCCAGGACGGTGACCCCGCCGGCCCCGTCGAAGCTCCAGCACTCGTCCTCGCGGCCGGCCAGCCGGGCCGGGTCATGGTCGACGAAGAGCACTGTGCCGCCGGCGGCGACCCGCTCCATGACGGCGGCGTCGAGTGCCCCGCGTGCCGCCTGGTCGAGTCCGGTCCAGGCCTCGTCGAGCACGATCAGACCGGGGGAGGGCAGCAGCGCCTGGGCGATGGCCATCTTCTGGCACATGCCCTTGGACATGGACCGCAGCGACTGGTCCGCGTAACCCGCCGCGCCGAGACGCTCAAGGCACTCCTCGACCCGCCGCCGTCCCGTCTCGCCGCGCAGCCCGTGCAACCGCGCCAGGTGCCGCAGGTACTCCCGCCCGGAGAACGGCAGCCCGCCGGGAAACCGCTCCGGCACGTACCCGCAGTGCGGTCGTCCGGTGACCTTGCCCGCCGAGGGCAGCGACACGCCGGCGACGACGCGCAGCAGCGTGGACTTCCCCGACCCGTTGCGCCCCGCGACGCGGACCAGCCGGCCGGCAGGCAGGTCAGCGGACACCCCGCGCACCACCCAGGGCTGGCGTATCCCGTACCGTTTCCCGACCGCCTCAAGTCGCACTCGGCACCTCCACGGAAAGCGTAGCGGGGGGCGGCATCATGGGGGCGTTAGCGCGTTGGCGTGACTGCACGCTGCAAGGTCGGTATGTCACGAAATGGTGCAACACAGGCGGCAAACCTTCGAAAAACCGCCACGTGCGCGGCCAGACAGTAGACAATGAGGCGCGCATTTAATGACAGATGCCTGCACGCGGATGGCCGATACCACACGACGACGCACCGGACACGCGGCGGGATCCCAGAGGCGGTTACATTGAGTGTTATCGAAACGGCAGGCGGGCGCGTACTCACCGGCCACACCGGCGCGGTCAACTCGGTGGCCTTCAGTCCGGACGGTGCCCGGCTCAGCACCGCCAGCGAGGACAAGACAGCCCGGGTGTGGAACGCCGCCACTGGCGAGCTGGTGCACACGCTGACCGGGCACGAGGACGCGGTGTTCGCCGCCCCCTTCAGCCCAGACGGCAGCAAGATCGCGACCGTCAGCGCCGACCTGACCCCCCGGCTGTGGGATGCCCGCACCGGCACGTGCACGAACGAGCTGAACGGGCACACGGTCGCCGTCTTCGGCGTCGCGTTCAGCCCGAACGGCAACGTCCTTGCCACCACCAGCTACGACGAGACCGTCCGGCTCTGGGACGCGGCGACCGGTGCCGGCCTGCACGTGCTTGAGGGGCACAGCGACATCGTCTACGCGGCGGCGTTCAGCCGGGACGGCAAGATGCTCGCGACCGCAAGCGGCGACAGCACCACCCGGCTGTGGAACACGGGCACCGGCGCGTGCGCGCGCGTGCTCACCGGCCACACTGGCATCGTGTCCGCCGTGGCTTTCAGCCCCGATGGCGCGCTCATCGCCACGGCGAGCTTCGACGGCACCGCGCGGCTGTGGGAGGTCGCGACCGGCAACTGCCTGCGCATCCTGAACGGCCACGCCGACACCGTGTGGTCGGTGGCGTTCAGCCCGGCCGAGCGCGTGGTCGCCACGGCGAGCGAGGACGCGACCGCCCGGATCTGGGACGCCGCCTCCGGCACCCTGATCCGCACCCTGGAGGGGCACACCGATTCCGCGTTCGTGGTCGCCTACAGCCCGGACGGCAAGCTGATCGCTACCGCGAGCTCCGACACCACGGTCCGCATGTGGGAGTCGGGGACCGGCAAGTGCGTCCGCACCCTGGAGGGTCACACGGGCGCGGTGAGCTCCGTCGCGTTCAGCCCCACCGACCGCCAGCTGGCCACGGCGAGCACCGACGAGACCGCCCGCATCTGGTTGTTGTAGCGACTAGCTAGGCCGCCGCCGGGCTCACTGGTGGGGGATGATCGCGTACGTGACCACGGCTGCCGCCGCGCCGAGGAGCGAGCCTGCGATTACCTGGGCGGTCGTGTGGTCCTTCAGCACGACGCGGGACCAGGCGGTCAGCGCGACGAGCAGGTACGCGGGAGCCAGCCACGGGCCGAGGAGCAGCGTCAGGATCGTCACGGACCCAGCGGCGACCGCACAGTGGATGGAGATCTTCCACACGGTCGTGATCGCGGCGAGCACGGCGACGCTGCCGAGCATGCAGCCGATGTAGCCGGTCAGCTCGCCCGGCGCGCCGAGGGCCACTAGCAGGGCGAGGCCCACGGCGACCGACGCGATGATGAAGCCGAGGACGATGAGCCGGGGGCGCTTCGCGCCGACGTAGCGGTCGTCCCACTGGCCGCGCCGTACGCCCCGGCTGACGAACACCATGGGGAGCACCCCGGCGAACAGCGCGGCGACGGCGCCCCAGGCCAGCCCAACGGCGCCGTCGGCGTGCCAGCCTACGGCGAGGGTGGTGGCGATGATCCAGTTCTTCGGCTCAAGCAGGTAGGAGACCCACTCCGCCGACGACCTGCTCCTCACTGGTTCTTCACGCTGACCACGCAACCATTAGAGCGGGCCGATGGCAAGGCCCGTCATGGGTTGTCGGTGAGGCTTAAGGGGAGTATCTTCCGTGGACTCGAACAGGAGGTGCGTATGCCCGCACGGACCGGCGCGGAGTTCCTTGAGCGGCTGGCTAGCACCAGGACGCACGTGGAGATCCAGGGCGAGACCCTGGCCGGCGGGGTGGCGTCGCACCCGGCGTTCGCGAACGTGGTACGGACGTATGCGAGGCTATTCGACCTGCAGCACGACCCAGAGTACCGAAATATCCTGACTTATCCCTCGCCGACCAGCGGCGACCCCGTGGCGACCTCGTTCCTCATTCCGCGGACGCCCGAGGACCTGGTCAAGCGGCGGCAGGCATTCAAGGTCTGGGCGGACCAGTCCCTGGGCATGCTGGGGCGAACCGGCGACTACCTGAACAGCGCGCTGATGGCCCTGGCGTCGGCGGCCGACTGGTTTGGCCAGGCGGATGCCGCCTTTTCCCGAAATATCGTCGCTTATTACGAGAAGGTGCGCGAGGAAGACCTCCTCTGCACCCACACGCTTATCCCGCCCCAGGCGAACCGCGCCGTGGCCGCCAGCCAGCAGGCTGGCGGTACCCTCATGGCGCACGTCGTCCGGGAAGACGACAACGGCATCGTGGTCCGCGGCGCCCGGATGCTCGCCACGATCGGCCCGTTCGCCGACGAGCTCCTGGTGTTCCCCTCGACCGTGCTGCGCGGCACCCCGGAGGACAAGCCGTACTCGTTCGCGTTCGCGATCCCGGTTGACGCGCCGGGGCTCACGTTCATCGCCCGCGAGCCGTTCGACTACGGCCGCTCGCACTTCGACCACCCCCTCGGCTCACGGTTCGACGAGTCGGACGCGGTGGTGATCTTCGACGACGTGCACGTTCCGTACGAGCGCTGCTTCACGCTCGGCGACCCGGAGCTCTGCAACGGCTTCTACACCGCCACGGACGCCCTGCAGCACATGACCCACCAGGTCGTCACCCGCACCACGGCCAAGACCGAGTACATCCTCGGCCTGACCACCCTGCTCACCGAGTCGATCGGCATCGGCCAGTTCCAGCACGTCCAGGCAGACGTCGCGGAGATCATCACGACCCTGGAGACGCTGCGCGCGCTGCGCCGCGCAGCCGAGGCCGACGCGGCACCTAACGCGTACGGGGTAATGACTCCGGCCTGGCCGCCGCTCAACACGGCCCGCAACCTCTACCCGAAGCTGTACCAGCGCTTCCCGGAGATCCTCCGTAAGCTCGGCGCCTCTGGCCTGATGGCCACCCCGACCGAGGCGGACCTCACCGGCGGCGCCGCCGCCGACATCGACACCTACCTGCAGGCGGCCACGCTGAGTGGCGCGGAGCGGGTCAGGCTCTTCCGCCTGATCTGGGACACGTGCGCGTCCGCGTTCGCAAGCCGTCAGGCCCTGTACGAGTACTACTTCTTCGGCGACCCGGTCCGAACTGCGAGCGCGTACGTCGCAAGCTACGACAAATCCGAATATGTCGCCCGGGTCCGCGACTTCCTGGCCCAGCCCTAACCGCAGTCGTTATTGAAGCATCAACCAAAAGATATAGAATAATGCGTATGGAGTGGCTCAGTGATGAACAGCAGGCGGCCTGGCGTCCCTTCATCGCCCTGCTGCTGAGGCTCCCGGCGGCCCTTGACGCCGAGCTCCAGAAGGACGCGGGCATCACCCAGTTTGACTACCTTGTCCTGTCCAGCCTCTCGGAGGTCCCCAACCGCGCGCTCCGCATGAGCGAGCTTGCGGCAAAGGCCAGCAGCTCCCTCTCCCGGCTGAGCCACGTCGTCAGCCGCCTCGAAGCCAAAGGCTGGGTCCGCCGCGAGCCGTGCGCGGCTGACGGCCGCTTCATCAACGCCGTCCTCACCGATGAAGGCTGGCAGAAGGTTGTGGCGACCGCCCCCGGCCACGTGATCGCGGTCCGCGAGCTGCTCGTCAACGCCCTAACCAAGGAAGAATTCGACCAGCTTGGCGCGATCAGCGAAAAGGTCCTCGCCGCGCAAGGCATCAAAGTAGTAATCCCGAACGAAAGCGGCTGACTCCAGGCCCGTCCATGACCCGCTCTCCGCCGGCGGTCACGTCCCCTAACGCCCCGGCACGACCAAACCCGATTCGTAGGCGACCACGACCGCCTGGGTGCGGTCGCGCAGGCGGAGTTTCGACAGAATGCGGCTTACGTGAGTTTTTACCGTTTCCTCGGTGACCACGAGCCGCGAGGCGATCTCCGTATTCGACAGGCCCTCCGCGACTAGGCGGAGCACCTCGGTCTCCCGGGGAGTCAGCGTCGCGAGCGCGCCGGGACGGCCCGCCGCTCCCGATGCCCCCGCAACAGTTTGCGGCCGAAGCCGCGCGAACTCGCTGATCAGCCGCCGGGTCACCGCGGGCGCGAGCAGCGCTTCGCCGGCCGCCACGACGCGGACCGCCTCGAAGAGCCGCTCGGCGGTCACGTCCTTGAGCAGGAACCCGCTCGCCCCCGCCCGCAGCGCGTCGAAGACGTACTCGTCCAGGTCGAATGTCGTCAGGATGAGCACCTTAGGCAGCCAGGCGTCTCCACGGGGACTATCGTCGGCGCTGGCCGCGTCCCCGGTCAGTTGCCGTGTCGCCTCGATCCCGTCGGTGCCCGGCATCCGCACGTCCATCAGCACGACGTCCGGCCGCAGTTCCTGGCAGGTCCGCACGGCGGCCGCCCCGTCCGCCGCCGTCCCGAGCACGCTGAAGTCCGGCTGCGTGTCGAGCAGGGCCGCGAACCCCGCCCGCACCACCTCATGGTCATCCGCGACAACGATCCCGATCACAGTGCTATTCAACACGGGGCTATTCAACACGGGGCTATTCAACACGGGGCTATTCAACACCGGGCTATTCAACACCGGGCTATTCAACACCGGCCCGCTCATCGGCCCGCTCCAGTCTCTGCCGCCAGACCGTCGGTCCCCGCCGCCGCGGGTGACACCTCGACCGGGTCCTGACCCGCGGGCAGCAGGGCCTCAACGAGGAACCCGCCCCCCGGTGCGGTGCCCGTATACAGTGAGCCCCCGACCGAGAACGCCCGTTCGCGCATGCCGAGCAGGCCATGGCCGCCGCCCGTCGGCTGACCCAGGGCGGACTCGGGCCCCGGTCGGTCGCCGGAGGACGCTGGCCCGGACGAGTCCGATGCCGCACCGGGCCCGCGCTGGTCGCTCCCGCCCAGGACCGCTACCGGCCCCGGCCCGTTGTCGCGAACCCGCAGCCGCAGCGCCTGCGGAGAGTAACGCAGCTCCACGTCAACCGCCGCGCCCGGGGCATGCCGCCTTGTGTTGGTCAGCGCCTCCTGCACGATCCGGTAGGCCGCGAGCTCCACGCCAGGGTCAAGCGGCGTTACCGGACCGGAGATGATCAGCCGGGTTCCCGCCGCCGACGCGTCCCGTGCGGCGTCGATCAGCTCAGCCAGCTGCCGCAGGCTCGGCTGCGGCTGCCGGCTGGCGCGGACCGTGGTCGCCTGCGCCGCCTCTGCGCCTCCTGCCGCGATTACCCTCGGCAGCGCGGAGTCCGCGGCACCCACCGCGGCGGCATCTTCCCTGAGCACGCCGAGCAGCCGCCGCATCTCGGTCAGCCCGGCCCGCGCCGTATCCCCGATCTCAAGGAACCGCCGCGCCCCCGCCTCCGGCAGCCCCGGCGTCGTCAGCCGGCCGGTTTCGGACAGCACCGCGATCATCGAGATGTGGTGGGCGACCACGTCGTGCAGCTCACGGGCGATCCGTGCCCGCTCTCCGCGCGCGGTGTGCGCGAGCAGCGTGTCCGATAGGGCCTCGCCGGCCTCGGTTCTGGTCCGTGCCAGCCGCCCCGACCAGACCGCGATGCCGATGCCCCCGGCGGCTGGCACCGCCGAGGCGAGCAGCACGGCCGCCTTCCCGGACCCGGTCAGCGCGAGCACGAGGAACGGCAGGGCGAGCCCGATGGCCAGATAGCGCCCCGCCATAGCGCCGAGACCACCGAGACCGGCGCGTTCCCGCCACGCTCCAGCACCGTCAAGCCCGCCCGCGAGGCCGAGCCAGCAGGCGGCGATCAGCTCTGCGACCACCCCGGCCGCCGTCACCTGCCCGAAGGAGACCAGTGCCACCGCGTTGCCTAGCGTGACCGCGACAGCGGTCATGGCCGGCCGGTAGACAGCGAGCGGCACCGTAGCGAGCAGCGCGAGCAGAATCAGCGGCAGGGCGTACTCCGCGGCCTGGACGGCGAGAACGCCTGACTGGTAGCCATGAGCACCGGACTCGCCGAGCGTCACCGCCTGACCGATCGCCTGGCCGGCCGCGGCGGCCGCGAGCAGCGTCACGGCGGCCGCCCGCCCGTACCGGGCGCCCCAGAGCCGGGTCAGCCAGTCGAGCCTCTTCAGGCAGTCCTTCCCCACGTCAGTTCCATTCCTCATGTCCTCATGTCAGTCCCATTGTCGTGGCGAATGCCCCGCGAAAGCGTCACCCCCGTTCGGGAAAGCCGTGTAGCTCGCACGAGGGACCACGTACCCGTTCGGTACGACGAGAGTGGCACCGGCGAAGACCGCTCCCCGGCGTGACGACCCCGGCCTGCGGCGGACCCTACGGTGATGCACCATGGAAGCAACCATCGAAGTCACCGGGCTGCGCAAGCGGTTCGGCGCGGCCACCGCGCTCGACGGCATGACGTTCACCGTCGAGCCCGGCCAGGTCACCGGCTTCGTCGGCCCGAACGGGGCCGGCAAGTCCACCACGATGCGCGTCATCCTCGGGCTCGATGCGGCCGACGAGGGCACCGCGACCGTCGGCGGGCAGCGGTACGCCACGCTGCGCCGCCCGCTGCACCATATCGGTGCGCTGCTCGACGCGGGAGCCCTCCAGCCGAGCAGGTCTGCCCGCAACCACCTGCTGTGGCTGGCCCACTCCCAGGGCCTGACAGCGAAGCGCGTCGACGAGGTTATTGAGCTCACCGGACTGGACACGGTCAAGAAGCGCAAGGCAGGCGGCTACTCCCTCGGCATGCGCCAGCGTCTCGGCATCGCCGCCGCCCTGCTCGGCGACCCGCCGATCCTCATGATGGACGAGCCGTTCAACGGCATGGACCCCGAGGGCATCGCCTGGATGCGCACGTTCCTGCGCGGCCTGGCGAAAGAAGGCCGCGCCGTCCTTGTCTCCAGTCACCTGATGGGCGAACTCCAGGACACCGCCGACTACCTCGTCGTCGTCGGTCGCGGCAGGGTCATCGCCGACCGCCCGGTCGCCGACCTGATCGCGGCCGCCTCCGGTGACCGCGTCCAACTCCGCACTCCCGCCATCGCCGAGGCGATGACGGTTCTCGCTAATGCGGGGGCCGAGGTCGCCGCGACCGGACGGGATGTCATGACGATCTCAGGCCTGTCCGCCGAACGAGTGGTGGCGACTCTCACCGCGCACCGTGTCCCGTTCACCGAGGTAAGCGCGCACCGGGCGACTCTGGAGGAGGCGTACATGGAACTGACCCGCGACGCGGTCGAGTTCCACGCGGGCGGAATGGGAGCATCGTCATGACCGCGCAAGCCCCCTACCGTCCGGTTACCCCCTACCGCTCGCAAGCCGGCCCTGGCAAGGACGGCTTCGCCCAGCTGCTCCGCGCCGAGTGGACGAAGTTCCGCACGGTCCGCGGCTGGGTTGTCGGCATCCTCGTCGCGGGCCTGCTCACCGTCGGCGTCAGCCTGCTTTACCACGGGGAATGCGGCACCATCTCCCCGTCCGGCCAGACAATTGGCTGCCCCGGGGCCCCGATCGGGCCAGCCGGCGAGGCGGTAACCGACAACTTCTACTTCGTTCACCAGCCGCTGACCGGCGACGGCACGATCACGGCCCGCGTCGCCACGCTATCCGGGGTCTACTCGCCAAGCGGCGGCAACAGCGGGAACCCGAGCGATCCGCTGGCCGGCTTCGTGTCGGGTGTCCAGCCGTGGGCCAAGGCGGGCATCATGATCAAGGCGTCCACCGCCCAGGGGACCACGTACGCGGCGATGGCGGTCACCGGCGCCAACGGCGTGCGGATGCAGTACGACTACACCGGCGACATCGCGGGACTGCCCGGCGCGGTGACGGCATCCGCCCCGCGCTGGCTGCGGCTGGTCCGCTCCGGAGACACGGTCACCGGCTACAACTCCGTCGACGGGACACACTGGACGCGGGTGGGCAGCGTGACCCTGTCCGGGCTGCCGTCGACCGCGCAGGTGGGCCTGTTCACCGCCTCGCCTACGTACACAGTGCCCTCCCAAGGAGTCGGCACGGGCGGCGGTAAAGGCGGCCCGACGCTGGCGACCGCGTCGTTCGACCAGGTCGCCCTGCCGGCCACGGTCGGCACGCTGACCGGGACCACGGTGGGCGGTGCCACCCCGCTTGGTGGCGGCCCGGGCGGCCCCGGCAACGGCACGGACGCCCAGAACCCGTTCAACGGGAGCTACAAACTGTCCGGCGGCACGTACACCGTGACCGGTTCCGGTGACATCGCACCGAACGTGCCCGACGGCCCCGACGGCGTGGGGATAAGCCCCACCCGCGCCATCGAGACCGGCACCTTCTTCGCGCTGATCGCCATGGTGATCATCGGCGCCGTGTTCATCACCGCGGAATACCGCCGGGGCCTGATCAGGACCACGCTGACCGCGTCCCCCCGGCGTGCCCGGGTGCTCGCCGCCAAGGCGATCGTGCTCGCCGCGGTCACGTTCGCCGTCGGGCTGATCGGGACCGCGATCGCGCTGCCGGTCGGCGAGTCGAAGTTCCGGCACGGCGGTTACTGGGTCCCCCCGTTGTCCGGCGCCGCTACCGCCCGGATGATCGTCGGCACCGCCGCAGTGATGGCGTTCGCGTCCGTCCTGGCGCTGGCGCTCGGCGTCATCGTCCGGCGCGGAGTGGCGGCGGTCAGCACGGTGATTGTGCTTATCGTGCTGCCGTTCCTGTTCGCCGTCATCCCCGGGCTGCTGCCGCTTGGCGCGGAAGACTGGCTGCTGCGGATCTTCCCGGCTGGGGCGTTCGCGGTCCAGCAGGCGTTCCCCGCCTACCACCAGGTGCTCGGGCAGTACCTGCCTGGCAATGGCTACTACCCGCTCTCCTGGTGGGTCGGCTTGCTCGTCCTGTGCGCCTGGACCGCGCTCGCCCTCGCCACCGCGGCGTTCCTCCTCAACAGGAGGGACGCGTGAGCCTGACGGTGAAATCGGCGCGCCCCGCTCCGTGGCGGGGCGGTGGCGCGGCCCACTCGCGCACTGCGTCCCTCACCCGGTGCGCCGGGTTCCCCGATGCGCTGCACGCGGAGTGGACCAAGCTGCGTACCCTGCCTGGCACCGGCTGGCTGCTGCTCGCCACGGCCGCGCTCACCGTCGCGGTGGGCGCGGCCGTCGCCTGGGCCTTCACCTGTTCCCCGGCACATGGCGGCTGTTCCCCGGCGGCGAGCGGCGCGGACCCCGCCAAGATCAGCCTCACTGGCGTGTACCTCGGCCAGGCGGTCATCGCCGTGCTCGGCGTCCTGGTGATCGGCGGCGAGTACGGCACCGGCATGATCCGCGTGACGCTGGCCGCGATGCCCGGTCGGCTGACAGTCCTCTGCGCCAAAGCGGTGATCGTTACCGGGGGCGCGCTGGCCGCGGGCGTGGTCGCCGTCCTCGCCTCGGTCCTCGCGGGCCGCCTGATCCTGCCGGGCCGGGGCCTGACGACGGCCAACGGGTACGTCCTGCTCTCGCTGAGCAACGGCCCCGACCTGCGCGCCGCAACCGGAACCGCGGTGTACTTCGTCCTGATCGCCCTGCTGGCGCTCGGCATCACGACGGCGGTCCGCGACTCCGCGGCGGGCATCGGCCTAGTGCTCGGCCTGCTCTACCTGTTCCCGATCGTCACCGCGGTGATCCCCGACCAGACCCTGGCCCGTCACCTGGACCAGACCTCCCCGATGATCGCCGGCCTGTACATCCAGGCCACGACCGGCGTCCAGGCGCTACCGCTCACCCCGTGGCAGGGCCTCGGCGTCACCGCGGCCTGGGCCGCGGGGGCACTCATCCTCGGCGCGGCCGTGCTCCGGCTACGTGACGCCTAGCGGTCGGCGGCGGGCGGTCTGGGCCCGGGGTGGTCATGCCGCCCGCAGCCGCTTCGCGAACGCGGCCGCGGCCGCCCCCGGATCCGCTGCCTCGGTGATCGCCCGCACCACCACGACCCGCGTCGCCCCGGACTCAAGCACGTGATCGAGGCGGTCGAAACTGATCCCGCCGATCGCGAACCACGGCCGGGCGGCGCCGAGCAGCGCCACGTGCGACAGCAGCCCCGTCCCGGTGCCGGGCCGCCCCGCCTTGGTCGGCGTCTCCCACACCGGCCCGGCGCAGAAGTAATCAACGCCGTCCTCGATCGCAGCGGCGGCCGACTGCTCAGGGCCATGGCTTGACCGCCCGATCAGCGGCCCCGGCCCCAGGATCCGCCGCGCCACGGGCACGGGCAGGTCATCCTGCCCAAGGTGCAGCACGTCCGCCCCGGCGGCCAGCGCCACGTCCGCCCGGTCATTCACCGCGAGCAGCGCCCCGTGCCTGGCACAAGCGGCGGCGAACACCTCAAGCAGCGCGAGCTCCTCGCCCGCCTCAAGCCCCTTCTCGCGCAGCTGGACGATGTCCACCCCGTTGGAAAGCACCGCGTCAAGAAACGCCTCAAGGTCCCCGGAGGAACGCCGCGAGTCGGTGCACAGATAGAGCCGCGCGTCGAAAAGCCGCGCCCGCAGGTCAGTAGTCATCCCCCAATGGTGCCCCATTTGAGACGACACCCCCCGCCCGCCCCGCCCGCCCCCTCCGGCTCGTTTGCGCTTTCGCCTGCTTCTAACGAGGCCGTTTGCGCAAACGAGCCGCGAGGGGAACCCCCGCTTCCGGGCATATCGGGCGGCAGGGTTACACTCAAGTGAACAGCACGGGAGCCCGCGTGAGGGCTGAGAGGGAGGCGGGCCGCCTCCGACCGTCGAACCTGATCCAGGTAATGCTGGCGAAGGGAGCGCATTTGGACGCGGATGTCATTGTCGTAGGCGGCGGCGTGATCGGTACCGCCATCGCCTGGCAGGCCGCACGCGCCGGCCAAAGGGTCATCCAGATCGACCCCGGCGGCGACGACCCGAGGACCGACGACAAGGCGAGCCTGGTCGCGGCGGGCATGCTCGGACCGGTCTCGGAGTCCGTCTTCGGCGAGCAGGACCTGCTGAACCTCAACCTGCACGCCATCGACCGCTTCCCGAGCTTCAACGCAGAACTGGAAGCGGCCACGGGCAAGAGCACCGGCCTGCGCACCGAGGGCACCCTCGCCGTCGCCTATGACAGCGGTGACCTGGCCGCCCTCGACCGGCTCACCGACTTCCGGCACTCGATCGGCCTCAAGGCCGAGCGCCTCGACGCGAGGGAGTGCCGCAGGCTGGAACCGTTCCTCGCCCCGAGCACGCGCGGCGGCGTCCTCGCGACGGGTGACCTGTCCGTCGACAACCGCCGCTACCTAGCCGCCCTCAGGGCGGCGGCGGCCGCGGCAGGCGCCGCGAGAGTCACCGGCACCGCCACGACGGTCGACGACGGCCAGGTCGCCATCGAGACCGAAACACCCGGCAGGGAAGCCGACCACGTGCTGACCGCCGGCACCGTCGTTATCGCCGCCGGCCACGGCACCAGCCAGCTCAAGGGCGTTCCGGACGAAGTCCGCAAGGCGATCCGCCCGGTCAAGGGCCAGATCCTCCGCCTGCGGCACCCCGGGAACATCCCGCACATCCTCACGCACACCGTGCGCGCGATCGTCCAGGGCCACGACCTCTACTTCGTCCCGCGCCAGGACGGCGAGCTCGTCGTCGGCGCGACCCAGGAGGAACGCGACGACCGGGACGTCACCGCAGGTGCCGTGCATGACTTGCTCCGCGACGCCGCCACGGCGGTCCCCGCGATCAGCGAGCTCGTCTTCGCCGAGGCCAGCGCCGGGCTAAGACCCGGCACCAGCGACAACGGCCCCATCCTCGGCCGCATCGGCAACGGAGGCCGCATCATCGCCGCCGGCCACTACCGCAACGGCATCCTGCTGTCCGCCGTCACCGCCGACGCGGTCACCGCCATCATCAACGGCCAGGAAACCCACGACGCCTGGACGCCCTTCCATCCCGGCAGGTTCGCATGACACTCACGATCAACGGCGACCCGCGCGAACTGCCGCCCGGCACGACCCTCGCGGACCTCGTGACCCAGCTCGTCCCTTCCCCGCAGGGGGTCGCCGCCGCCGTCGACGGCGAGGTCGTCCCCCGCCGCGCGTGGCCGGACACCAGGCTCACCGACGGTTCCGTAGTCGAGGTCGTGACCGCGGTCCAGGGAGGATAAGAAGAACATGAGTATCCCGAACGGCAGCGTGCCTCCGACCCAGGGCCAACCATGGCACCTGGCCGACCGCGACCTGACCTCGCGCCTGATCGTCGGCACCGGAGGCGTTCCGTCCCTCGACGTCCTCGGCAAGGTCCTCGCCGCCTCCGGCACCCAGCTGACCACGGTCGCCATGCGCCGGGTCAGCGCCACGGGAGAAGGCTCCCTGATCGGCGCCGTCCGGCAGGCCGGCGTCGCCCTCATCCCGAACACCGCAGGCTGCCACACCGCCGCCGAAGCCCTCCTCACGGCCCGCCTGGCCCGCGAGGCCCTCGACACCGACCTGGTCAAGCTGGAAGTCGTCGCCGACGACATCACGCTCCTGCCCGACCCCATCGAGCTTCTGGAAGCGGCCCAGCTGCTCGTCGCCGACGGGTTCACCGTGCTGCCCTACACGAACGACGACCCGGTCCTCGCGCTGCGCCTCGAAGAGGCCGGCTGCGCCGCCGTCATGCCCCTCGGCGCGCCCATCGGGTCCGGGCTCGGCATCAGGAACCCGCACAACATCGCGATGATCGTCGAACGGGCCGGGGTACCCGTGATCCTCGACGCCGGCATCGGCACCGCCAGCGACGCGGCCCTGGCGATGGAACTCGGCTGCGCCGCGGTGCTCGTCGCGTCCGCGATCACCCGCGCCGCCGACCCGGAGCGCATGGCGGTCGCGATGGCCCTCGCCGTCGAGGCGGGCCGCGCCGCCTACGAGGCCGGCCGCATCCCGCGCCGCTGGCACGCGGTCGCCTCAAGCCCCGCGGCCGGCCTCCCGGCCGTCTACGGGGCGGCGCTATGAGCACTGGGACCCCGGCTGGTGGCGTGATTCCACGGGTCTTGACGATCGCCTCGTCCGACTCAGGCGGCGGGGCGGGCATCCAAGCGGACCTCAAGGCCTTCGCCCGCTGCGGCGCGCACGGGATGTCCGCGATCGTCGCGCTGACCGCGCAGAACACCCTCGGCGTGACCTCGATCGCCGAGCAGTCAGCCGAATTCGTCCGGGATCAGATCAGGGCGGTTCTCGACGACATCGGCGCCGACGCCGCCAAGACGGGCATGCTGTTCTCCTCCGCCATCATCGAGGCGGTCGCCGACGAACTGGCCGGGCGCGGCCTGCCGCTGGTCGTCGACCCGGTGATGGTGGCGAGCTCAGGGAGCCGACTGCTGCTACCGGACGCAGTGGCGACGCTGACCGGCCGGCTGTTTCCCCTAGCGACGGTCGTCACGCCCAACCTGCCGGAAGCCCAGGCGCTCACCGGCCTCGACACCGAGGACCGCGCCGTGCTAGCCGAGCGTCTCGTGGCGATGGGCGCCCGCGCCGCCCTCGTGACCGGCGGGCACGGCGCCACGCCCGCCGACCACCTCTACGACGGCCGGACGCACCTGGCGATCCCCGTCGCGCGCCACGACATCGCGGCGACCCACGGCGCCGGCTGCACCCACTCAGCAGCGCTGGCCGCGGGCCTGGCGTCAGGCCTCTCCCTCCCCGACGCCGCAAGGCAGGCCGCCGAGGTAGCAGGCGACGCGGTGGCAAATGGCCTAGTCGGAATCGGCGGCGGCGACGGTCCGGTCCACGTTTTGCATGGTTTGCGGGTGGATTACGCCGCGCTGGGTCTTAATTATTGAGGTGGTCTTCAGCAAGCTTCCAGTTCCGTTCCCTACTGTCGCCATGTAGGCGTTAACAGACGTGAGCAGGGAGGCTGGAACCGGTGCCGGAGAAGGCGGTCGTCTCGCATCGCGGCGAGAAGTACGAAATCGGGCGGGGAAAACGGTTTTACGGCATCTGGGCGGTCGGTGCGCCCTATGACGCGCCGGTCGACCGGTGGCCGGAGAACCGCGATGGCTGGCAGCAGGCATGGGCGCGGTTCACCGCGATCGAGGTGCCCGGCACGATCGCGGCCGTCACCCCGGAGCGGAAGGGCCTGCGGCTAGGGCTCGGACTGCGCCAGGCGATCGCTGGCGTTGCCGGTGACAGTGCTTCCGGTGACAGGGGGGCGGTCGCCGCGCGGACCCGTCGCGGTTCCGGGCTGCTCGTCGGGGAGGGGCTGCTCGTCCTGGGCGTGGCGCTCGGGCTGGCCGGCCTCTTCCCCGCCTACGAAGGGGGGCAGAGCCTGCTCTCCCAGTGGGATCAGGTCGTCCCGCACCTGTGCTACGTGATCGGCTGGGCGGTGACCGCGGCGCTCGTCGCGCTCAGCGTCGCGCGGCCAAGCAACTCCGCGCGGCTCGGCGCCCTGTTCGGGCTCGGGCTGAGCGCGGTGACGTTCGGGCTGTTCCTTGGGGACCTCGGCGAGGTGACCTCTGGCGGCGCGACGCTCGGCTCCGGCCTGATAGTGAGCCTGCTCGGCTGGCTCGCCTGCACGGTCGGCGCCGGGCTTGCGTTCCGCGCCAACGCGGGCCCCTCGGTGCCGCAGGAACCGCCGTCCAGGCCCGTGCGCCCGGGCAGCGGTCACGCCGGGCCCATCGCCCTGCTCGTGCTCGCCGCCATCGGCACTGCGGCGGCCTTCGCCCCGGCGTGGGACAGCTACGTCCTCACGGCCAGCGCGACGGGCACCTCGCAGACCATCACCGCAGGCAACGCGTTCGACAGCCCAGGCGTGGTGATCGCGGGCAATGTCGCCGTCATGGTGGCGATCATCGCCGTGGCCGCCCTTGCCGCGCTGTGGCGCCCGGCACGCCACGGGGGAGTGCTGCTGGCAGGTGCCATCGTGCCCCTGGCCGCCGATTTCGTCTCCGCCCTCATCCAGGCTGGCCAGCCGGCGACGCCTGCGATGTTCGGCATCCCCTCGGCGGAAGCCTCCGCCGCAGGACTAACGATCTCAACCGGGCTCACGGGAATCTTCTGGGTCTACTTGGTGTTTGTCGTTGCCCTGCTCGTATCGTGCGCGTGGCTCTTCACTGAGCCCGGGAATCAGGTAATGCCGGGAATCCTGCCATCGCCGTGGCAGCCGGCCGGGGGAGACCAGGGAGCGCGAGACGCCGCCGGTGCGGCCGTGAGCGAAGATGCGGATAGCGACGCGAGCGAAGACGCGGATAGCGATAACGACACCGGGACTGGGGACGGCGAGCAATCCGCCTACGCCTGAAAGCGCTCTGTCCTCCCGATCTCGTCGTAGAAAAACGCCCCCGGCGCCATCGCCGGGGGCGTATCTCGTTATGACGACGAGAGATCGCCGCTGCCTACCCAGAAGGTAGGTATTTCTGCGTACGCCTACTTGCCGGTCGCTGCCTGGTACTTGGCAACGAGGTCAGCGGGGACGCGGCCGCGATCCTTAATGTCGTAGCCGTTCTCGCGCGCCCAGTTCCTGATTTCGGTCGTGTTCAGCGCCGAGCCGGCCCCCCGGCTTGCCCGACCTGCGACGCGACCGCCACGGCGGGCAGCGCCACCCACCTTGCGGGCGTGGGTGACGTACTTGCCGAGAGCCGACCGGAGCTCCTCAGTGTGCTTCGAGTTCAGGTCGATCTCGTAATCAGTCCCGTCCAGGGCGAACCGCACGGTCCCCTCTGCCTGCCCGCCGTCAATGTCGTCTATGAAGAGTGTTGTGATCTTCTGGGCCACTTGGAATCCGCCTTTCCTGGTATCGACAGCCATCATAGCGATGGCTGGAGCGTTAGGCGCCCAGGACCCACCCCGTCCCGCACAAGCCTGGAGAATACCGTTCCCCGCGTCCGGACACCCGGCTATGTAGCGCTTAGCTGAAGTAATCATAACTCATGCCGTGGGGTAAGCGCTCCAGCGAATGATATAAATCACGGCGAGCCTTGGATACTGCAATCGGATGCCCTGCTGGTTAAGACCGGCCACGATTCCATGACCCACCCCATCTGCCAGAACATCCACTCGTACCGGCTTGTAGTCCGGAAGTGGCCACGCACTTGCGCGCGCTCATCATCGGAAAGGCCGTGCGAAACCCGGTCGAGTTCGGCGATCGCGTCCGCGACGACCTCGCCGAACTCGTCGCCGCCGTAGGTAGCGATCCAGCGCTGGTAACGCGGCTCAGGGGAGCCGCTGACCAGGAGTTGCTTGCCCACGGCCGCGTAAATCCAGTAGCACGGCAGGACGGCGCCGACGCCTTCCGCATAGCTGCCGCCCCGCACGGTGGCGAGCAGGTAGCTGGTATAGGCGAGGTTGGTTGGAGCAGGCTCGGTGCGCTCAAGCATTTCTTTGGAAATCCCAAGCTCAGCGAGAAGCTCGCCGTGTAGTTCCAGTTCCGCCGCGTTAGCCTGCGCCGCGTGGGTGGCGAACATCCGCATGGCACCCGCCGTGGGCGCACGGCTCGCCACGGCCGCCAGGGCCCGCGCGTAGTCCCGAAGGTAAAGCGCGTCCTGGATCACATAGAACGCGAATGACTCCTCGGGCAGCGTCCCGTCGGTCAGCCCGCTAAGGAAGGGATGCGCGAGGATCGCATCGTAGATATCGCTGATGCCGTCCCACAACTGGGAACTGAACGACTCTCCCATCGCGCTACCTTATGCCTCCCCTCCTGCCGGCCGGCAGGAGGGGAGGCTGTTCACCTGATGGCCCGGCAGAATTCCCTGGCCATCGGTGGAGCGAGCCGTGCAGCCGACCCTACGTTGGCTGGCTGAATGTTCAGTCACCTGCGGATAAGCGGATAAGGGGCTGCGATGACTTCCCGTACGCGCGCCATCACACTTGTAGTTCTCGTCACCTGCCTTTTCACCGGGGGGCTCGCCGTGATCGCCGGGTCCGCCGTCGCCAAGACGGCCGTGTCGCCAGCCACGACAGCAAAGACCACCCAAGGGCCGAACTTGCTCCTTAATCCCGACGGGACCGCAGGCGCTACGTCGGCACAGGGCTGGGATGCGGTGACAATCCCCGGATGGCAGGTTCAGGCGGGCCTGCCAACAGTCGTCCGCTACGGCACCGCTGGATTCCCGAAGACGACCGGGACATGGCCGGCTAGCCGCGGCGATCTTTTCGCCGGCGGCGCGGGCGGTACCGCAAGCCTTGTGCAGGTGGTGCGCCTGGCGGCAGCGGCACCTGGGGCCCGCTACGCGGTCTCAGCCTGGCTCGGCGGGACAAAGACCAGCACCGCCACGCTGAAGGTGCGCTTCCTTGACGCTCAGGGCCATGTCCTTGCCACGGCGGCCATCGGCCCCGTCGGCGGGACCGCCCAACCTGTCCTGGCCGATCGGAGCGCCAGCGGCACGGTCCCCAGCGGCGCGACCCAGGCCAAGATCACCTTGGTCCTGGGCACTACGCTGACCGACTACAACGGACCCAGCGCCCCGCAGGTTGGGTACGACTACGCGACCGCCGCCGATCTCAGCCTCGCGCTCAGCAGCCCGGCCGCCGGCCAGCCCGCCACCCTCACGCCGCCGGCCTCTTCGGTGCCCAGCTACCAGCATGTCTTCTTGTTCTACTTCGAGAACGAGGACTATAACCAGGTCATCGGCAACACGTCGCAGGCACCGTACCTGAACAGCCTGCGCGCTCAGGGCGCTACGCTCACGAACTTCTACGCGGAAGAGCACCCGAGCGACGCCAACTACCTGGCCTTCGCCGGCGGGTCCACCTTCGGTGTTCCGCTCGACGATCCCGAGGAGGAGAACAACCTCTACACGATCGACGCGCCCAACATCGGCGACCTCATCAACGCCAAGGGCGAGACGTGGAAGGCGTACACGCAGAGTTCCAACGGCGCGTGCGACGACACCGTGCATGGCTATTACTGGGACGACGACCAGCCGATGCTCTATTTCAAGGACGTCCGCGACAACCCGTCCTACTGCGCTAGCCACGTCGTGCCCCTTGAGGAACTGAACGGGGATCTGGCACACGCCGATACCACGCCGAACTTCGCGTGGGTCTCTCCCGACGACTGCTCCGACATGGAGGGCTGCGGCATCGCGGCCGGGGACGCGTTCCTGAAGACCGAGCTGACCGAGATCATGAACTCCCCGGCGTGGCGCACCCAGCGCTCCCTCGCGATCATCACGTTCGACGAGGATGCCCAGGATTACCAGCATCCGGCACAGCGCGTGCCCACGATCGTTCTGGCCTCAAGCGGCGTGCAAGGCGGCACCACCGACTCCACCCGCTACACCCACTACAGCCTGCTCCGCACCGTAGAGGGGGCACTCGGCCTTGGCAGCCTGACCGCCAATGACCGCTACGCCCAGCCTTTCAACAAGGTCTTTGCCGCCGACCAGGTGAGCACCCCCGCCTCTCCCTCACCCGTGGCTCCGGAAGCAGCAGCCCCGGCCGCACCGGCCGCGGATACCGCAGCGCCGGATGACGGGGCGTTCCTCGCGTCCGCCACCGCGGCCCGCCAGCAAGTCGGCTGGGTGGCCAACTACGGCGACGGCACCGTCACCCCGGTGAACCTCACCACCAGAAAGGCGAGCAAGGCCATCCCCGTCGGCCCGGGCCCGCGCGCGATCCTCGCCACGCCGGGCGGCAAGACCGTCTACGTCGCCGACAGCGAATCGGACACGGTCACCCCGATCAACGCCGCCACCGGCAAGCCGGGCAAGCCGATTCTGGTGGGTGACAACCCCTGGGCCCTCGCGACTACCCCGGATGGCGGGACCCTCTACGTGGCCAACGACGGGTCGGACACGGTGACGCCCGTCGACACGGCGACGAACACGCCAGGCACGCCGATCCCCGTCGGCGCCGATCCACGCGCGATCGCGATGACCCCGGATGGCCGCACCGCCTATGTCCTCAACTGGCTGAGCGGCACCGTCACGCCTATCGCCACGGGGACGAGCACAGCGGGCCCGCCGGTCAGGGTCGGCGCGTCCCCGTCCGCGTTCGCCTTCTCGCCCGACGCCAGCACACTCTACGTGTCAAGTTTCGGCGGCGACTCCGTCACTTCGATCGACACCCGGACGGGTACCCGGGGCCACGCCGTCCCGGCTGGCTACGCGCCCGACGCCCTCGCGGCCACGAGCACCGGCGTCTACGCCGTCGACGGCAACTCCGACGAGCTGACCCGCCTCGGCAGTGAGCAGGAGACGGACGTCGGCAACTCTCCGACGGCGATCGCGGTCAGCGGCACGACCGCCTACGTGGCCAATGCGATCGACTCCACAGTGACCCCTGTCAACCTGACCACCGGCAAGGCGGCCGCGGCCTTGCCCGTCGGCACCTACACCTACCCAACGGCCATTACCCTGTCGGGCGATACCGCCATAGTCGTCGAGCCCTACGGCGACTCAATCTCCTTGATCGACACCCGCACGAACCACGTCTACGCCCCCATCCCGGTAGGCGCCTTCCCCGGGGCCGTCACCGTCACGGGCTAGCCACGGGCTAGCCAGCCATGGACGACGTTCGCCGCGATGATGGGCGCACTTCGGCAAGCTCATGAAGCCGTTGCCAGGGGTGCGCCCAGGAGGCCTTGGCGGCAGGATTGGAGGCATGACGACTGCGCGGCGAACCGGCCCCCGCACCCTCCGGGTGAGCGGCCGGCTCGCCGATGGCCGCCCGTACCCGCCCGCACCCGATCGTCTACCTGCTGACGGTGAGCGGCTTGCTGTAGGCGGTGCCACCTGCCCTGATTACGCAAACCTGTCTATATCACGCATGGGACGGCCCTCGCGTATCAGGGCAGCGCGACATGGATCTGCTTGCTGGCTGTCAGGGTGCTGCGGGCGGAGCCCATATAAGTCCCAGAGGTCGGGGCCACGTCGGTGTAGTCACGACCGGTGGCGATAGTCAGGTAATCCATGCCGACGCGGCAGCCGTTGCACGGGTCGAGGGCCACCGCGCGAGCGCCTGCGGCATGGGCGACGATAACTTCCACCCACGCGTGCGTGCCGCCGTCGCCGAGCAAGTGGCCGGAGACGTAGCGCGCCGGCAGCCCGGCTGCCCGGCAGAGCGCGATCATGACGTGCGCGGAGTCCTGGCAGACTCCCCGCCCGCCGGCGAGCGCCTCGGCAGCGGTGGTGGCGACCGAGGTCACCCCGTGCTCGTAGCTGATCGCCTTATGCACGTACGCGCAGAACCGATCGGCGGTGGCCAGCCCGTCCTGGTCGGCCAGCGTCACCGCAAGCCGCCGGATCGCCGCGTCGGCTGCGGTCAGCCGGGTTGGGAGCAGTAGCCGCGGGTCGGTGAGAGCGGCGGCCGGCAGAAGCACGGCGCAGCCCGGCCCGGTCCGCTCCACGACGGCGTCCACCGCGAACTCGACCCGGTCCGGCACCAGCGGCATACGAAACCTGGTGACAATGTTGCCGGCGCTGTCCAGCCGGTGGGTGGTGCGGGCGCTGGGGGCGGAGACACTGATCGAGTGCCGCTGCCGCCGCTGGTCGCCGTGCCGGCGTGGCGGCACCACGACCAGCCGGTGGTCCAGGTCCCGCACCGGTGCGTCGTAGGTGTAGCTGAAACGCTGGCGCAACACGTAAGTCCGCCGCCCCGCCGCGTCTTGCGGCTCGCGGTGCGATGCGAGCCGTAGCGGGGAGGGCTGGAGCGCGTCGACCGGTTGCGTCATGTCATCTCCTCGGTCCGGACCTGCCTTGCCAGGCTGTCATTACTGCAGAGTGGACTAGCTTTGTTTCACAACCGTAACGGCAGGTGTAGTGACGAGGTATCGGACCAGTGTTACGAATCCACATATGGGCGGTCTCCTCAACAGATACCCGCGCGGCCCCGCCTACGATGAGATGTTCGGGAGGGATGGACTGCCGCATCCGCACACGCGTGCGCTGTACGACGCCCTGCAGATGCTCACCGGCGATGATCTGGCGCGTGGGGCGGAGGCCCGGGACCGCAGCTTCCGTGACCAGGGTGTCGTCTTCTCCCATGCCGGCGAGGAGTGGGTTTTCCCGCTCGACCTGATCCCGCGGCTGATCCCGGCGGCAGAGTGGGAGCTGGTCGAATCGGGCGTCGTGCAGAGGGTACGCGCTCTGGAGGCGTTTCTCGCCGACGTCTACGGGCCGGCTGAGGTGGTCAGGGACGGGGTGGTGCCGCGTTCGCTGCTCACCACATCGGCGGGCTTTTGCCGGCCGGCGCACGGCATCCAGCCGCCGAATGGCGTGCGGGTCCACCTCGCGGGAATCGATATCGTCCGCGACCAGGCAGGCGTTCTGAGGGTGCTCGAGGATAACCTGCAAGTGCCGTCCGGCATGTCCTACGTGGTGGAGAATCGCAGGACGATGGCACGGGTCTTCCCCGGCCTGTTCCTGGAGCAGCAGGTGCGGCCGGTCGCCTCCTATCCGGGGCGGCTGCTCGACGCGTTGCGCCGGTCGGCGCCGGTCGGCGCCGCGGAGCCCGCCGTAGTGCTGCTCACCCCCGGCGTGCGCAACCCGGCATATTTCGAGCACGCCTTCCTGGCCCGCAAGATGGGCATCGAGCTGGTCGAGGGCCGGGACCTGGTTTGCCGCGACAACGTCTTGTACATGCGCAGCGTCGGAGGGCAGCGGCGGGTGGATGTCGTTTACCGGCGCGTCAACGACGACTTTCTCGATCCGGTGCATTTCAGGTCCGACTCCGTCGTGGGGTGCCCGGGAATCCTGAACGTGGCCCGCGCCGGCAACGTCACGATCGCCAACGCGGTCGGCAATGGCGTGGCCGACGACAAGCTGACGTACACCTATCTCCCGGCGCTCATCGAGTACTACCTCGGCGAGCGTCCCCTGCTCCCGAACGTGAGGACCTACCGGCTCGACGATCCGGACGTGCGTTCGCAGTGCATGGCCCGGCTCGACCAGCTGGTGGTCAAGCCGGTGAAGGGGTCCGGCGGCGATGGCATCGTCATCGGCCCGCAGGCCTCCGACGCCGAACTGGCCGCCGTGCGCGAGCAGGTACTGGCCGATCCCAGGGCGTGGATCGCGCAGGAGCTGGTGCTGCTGTCGACCTCGCCGGCGCAGCTCGGTGACCAGTTGCTGCCCCGGCATATCGACCTGCGGCCGTTCGCGATCAACGATGGTGAGCAGGTCCGGGTGCTGCCCGGCGGACTGACCCGGGTGGCGCTCCGGGAGGGAAGCCTGATCGTCAACTCCAGCCAGGGGGGCGGCTCCAAGGACACCTGGGTGCTGACCTCCTCGCCGGGCTGGGATCCGGACGCCGACGAGTCGCCGGCGTTTCCCGCGCAGGCGGTGCGCGGCTCCGAACCCGACCGCGGTCCCCAGGACCAGCCGCAGCAGTGAGGAGACGGGATGCTGAGTCGAGTCGCTGAGGCGGTTTTCTGGGTCGGCCGGTATGTCGAACGGGCGGAGGACACCGCCCGGCTGCTTGACGTGCATTTCCACGAAGTGCTCGAAGACCCGGGCGTGGACGAGGCACACGCATGCGCCGTCCTGCTGGCTGTCATGGGCGTTCCGGGCGACACCGCCAGGCAGCGCCGGGATTCCAGAGCCGTCCTGGAGCTGCTCGGCTACGACGAGGACTCGCCGAGCTCTATCGTCGGCGCGCTGTCCGCCGCCTGGCGCAGCGCCCGCAGCGCCCGCGAAGCCCTGTCCGCGGAGATCTGGGAGTGCCTGAACTCCACCCATAACTCCCTGCCGGCCCGGGTGGCGTCCGCACGCGACTTTGGCCCCGCGCCGTTCTTCTCCTACGTCCGCGAGCGCGCGGCCAACATGGCCGGCTATGTCGAGGCGAGCATGAGCCGGGACGCGAGTTATGACGCGCTGGTCCTCGGCCGCAGCCTGGAGCGGGTGGACATGACCGCGCGTCTGCTCGCGGCCCGAGTCGGCGCCGGGCTGGGGAGCGAGGGCTGGACTTCGACCCTCCGGGCGTGCTCCGCCCACGACGCTTACCTGCGTACCTACCAGCAGAGCGTTGAGGCCCCCCGGGTAGTGGAGTTCCTCCTAGTGGATCGGCTCTTCCCCCGGTCGGTCTTCTACGCGCTCAAGGCCGGTGAGCGCGCGCTGATCCGGCTGGACCCGGTGTCCGGGCGCTCCGGGCTGGACGAACCGGCGCACCGGGCGATCGGCCGGGCGCGCACCGACCTGGAGTTCGTCTCCGCCGCCAACCTCCTCGACGGCCTGCCAGACCGGCTGCTCGGATTGCAGCGCGCCGTGTCCACGATCAGCGAGGAGGTGACCCAGCGGCTGTTCGCCGGGTCACCGCCGCCCCGGTGGAGCCTCAAGGAACCTGTCACATGAGCGAGACGCAGCCCCTAACACGCCGGCGAGCGGGAAAAACTTCATGAGCTGGCGAATCGCGATCCGGCACCGCACCAGCTACACGTACGCCGAACCGGTGCGAGCGTCGTACAACGAAGCGAGGCTGACCCCGCCGAGCGTGGACGGGCAGCACACCCTGCAAGCCACCCTCATCGTCACGCCCGCGGTGCGGCCGCTTCATTATGTCGACTACTGGGGCACGGCGGTGGACGCGTTCGACATCCACATCCCGCACACGGAGCTCGTCGTGCTGGCGACGTCGACGGTCGAGACCGCCCCGCCGCGGCCGGCCCCGGCCGGCATCAGCTGGTCCGAGCTTGCCGGGCCCGCGATCCAGGATCGCTTCGCCGAGTTGCTCGCCGCTTCTCCGTTCGTCACCGCCGAGCCGGAGCTCACCGAGCTCGGGCGGTCCCTGCGCGCCGAGTCGACGCCCGTGCAGACCGGGCTTCGCATCGCCGAGTGGACTCACGAGACGTTGCGCTACGAGCAGGGTGCGACGCACGTTTACACATCCTCCGCCGAGGCTCGCGCCGCGGGCAGAGGGGTGTGTCAGGACTTCGCGCACGTCACACTTGCCCTGCTGCGCGCAGCAGGGCTGCCCGCGCGCTACGTTTCCGGCTACCTCTACCCGGCAGCGGAAGCCCAGGTCGGGGAGACGATGACAGGAGAGAGCCATGCCTGGGTGGAATTCTGGGCCGGGGACTGGGTCGCGGCCGACCCGACCACTCTCGCCGAGGTAGGAAGCCGACACGTGCTGCTGGCCCGCGGCCGCGACTACGCGGACGTACGGCCGCTGTCCGGCATCTACTCAGGCCCGGCTGCGGAGCACTTCGACGTCACCGTTGAGGTCACCCGGCTGAGCTGAGCGAGCCGGAGGCGAGGAGATTTCATTCCGGCTCCTCCTGCGCGTACACGGTCATCGACTCCAGCACCGGTGCGCCGAAGGTGGTAACCATGGCCACGTCGGAGGCGTCCCGTCCGCATCCGATCAGGATGCGGCCCTTGCGCCGACGGTTGTTGCGCGGATCGAAGGTCCACCACCGGTCGCCAAGCCAGACCTCCATCCAGGCGGCGAAGTCCATCGGCGCCGGATCCGGCGGCACGTCCATGTCGGGCAGGTAGCCGAAGACATACCGGGCCGGGATGTTCAGCGCCCGGCAGAATGAGATCGCCAGGTGGGTGAAGTCGCGGCAGACACCGAACCCGGAGGCGTTGACGTCAGCCGCCGTTGTCCACGGGCCACTCCTGCCGTACTGGAACGTCAGGTGGCCATTTACGTAGTCGCAGATCGCCTGGACCCGGGAGTAGCCACCGGGCATGGTGCCGAACCGTGACCACGCCTCGTCGCCCAGCATGTCAGGCAGGCAATAGCGGCTGGGCAGCGTGTAGATAAGCACCTCGTCTGGCAGCTCTTCTGGCGGCAGTTCCGGCGCTTGCTGGTCGGCGTCCTCGGTCGCGTCGGGCACGTGCGCCACGGCGTGGAACCGCAGTACGGAGCGCCCGGCGGGCAGCATCGCCCGCGCACACGGATTGCCGTAGAGGTCGGTGTAGTGGCGGATGCGCATTCCAGGCTCTGTCGACCACTCCCGTCGCACGAGAGCGACCGGGGCCGAGTCCCGGGGTTCGACCTGGAGGACGGCCGGAGTGCCGACGTCAGCCACGTGCACGAACTCGCACCCTACCCGCACCCGTCTCATGCCCATGATCCCAGTGTGCCCTCACGAAGTTTCGGCTGTGCAAACCGTCAGCGTTCTCCCCGGGCGATCCGAGAACTCCATTAAGCGTCGACATGCTTTGGGGTTATCACCGGCGAGCAGCTGACCAGGGCGACGGGGATCGTATACGAGCCCCGCGTGACTTCCTGCCTTTAGTGATCAGGGAGTCAGGCGGTGGGTGTGCCCGAGGCGGGTCGCTGCCCGGATTACGCGGTGCCGCTGCCGTAGTGCCCGGTGCCGACGCCCGCCTCGGCCTGCTCGCCGTGGGCGGCGGTGAGCCGGTAGTAGATCAGCGTGACCACCGCCGCGATGAACGGCGTCACGACGCACCCGGTCACCAGGTCGGCGATGAAGCTGCGCCAGGCGGCGGGCAGGGCGAAAAGGATCACATTAAGCACGAACTCGCCGACGACCCAGATCAGGAACACCAGGACGAACGTGCCGAACACTTTCCAGGCGTAGCCGCTGACCGTCCGCCAGCTCCGGCCGAACGACTCGAGTATGCCGGCGCCGCCGATGACGATCTCCGGGACGAGCAGTGACCAGAACGTGAGCAGGATCAGCCCCGGGACGATGATCAGGGCGAACCCGATTGCGATGCCGATGCTGGCGAGGATCGACGCCACCGCGACCGTGCCGACGAACGGCAGCGCCGCCGAGATGGTCGCGCCCAAGTCGAGGTCAACGCGCCCGTCGCGCACGTCCTGCACGGCCTTCACCAGCGCCGCCTGCAGCAGGAACATGCCGAACAGGCTGATGACCGCCCCGATGATCACGCCCACACCGCCGATCGCCCAGCTAAGCAGAGCGTTGATCACGGCGATGACCAGGTAAATCGCGAACGAGATGAGGATGAAATGCGGGGCATGCCGCCGGTAGAGCGCCCAGGCCTCGCTTAGTACTCCTGATAGCGGACTCATACCGTCATCGTGCCCAAGCTGGTCAGTAGTGAATCGGCCCGACCAAGCCACCACCTGCAGCGATCGCGTCGCCGTTGACCGCAACGCTCTTCGGCGAGGCGAAGTATCGGTATTCACAACGCTAGAATAGCAGCATGACCAACCTTGGAGTCATCCGCCTGTCAGAAGTCCGGGGGACCGCCCAGACCGGGCCGGTACGCCAGCGGCAGGAGATCACCAGTAAGTTTGCCCAGCTCGGGATACCAGAGAATGAGATCACGTGGGCCGAGGATCTTGACGTATCGGCGTTCCACGTCCCTCCGCTGAAGCGCCCGGCGCTCCGTCGCGCCCTGGATGCCCTGACGCCGGGCTCCGTGATCGTCTTCTACAGGCTTGACCGTTTCGTCCGCCGTACCTTCCCGGACTGGTCCGACATGGTGGCGTTCGCGGCCGGCCACAAGCACACGCTGATCAGCGCCACCGAACCTCTCAACCTCGAAGGGGCGATGGGGCAGATGATGGCAACGAACCTTGCCTTCGTCGCCCAGCTCGAATCGGAGAACACCAGCAAGCGGGTTGTCAACACTCAGAACCACCTGCGCCGCGTCGGGCGCTGGACCGGCGGCCCGGTGCCGTACGGGTACGCCCCGATTCAGGTCCCCGGCAAACCAGGCTGGTACCTGGGGCTTGACGAGAGCGCCGAGGTTCTGCGGGACGCCATTAATAAGGTGCTCGGCGGCCTGTCAGTCAACCACGTAGCCGGATGGCTCAATGACCAGGGCGTCATGACTCCCCTTGACCGGGCACGGCTCATACAGAACGAACTCAAGCCCGACCAGCCCAAGGGGCGCTTGTGCCAGTGCGGGCACGATGAGCACGAGGAGCCATGCGGGAAGCTTCACAAGTGCCACCACCGCAAGACGGTTGACGGCAAGTACAAGAAGCTCCACGAGTTCGATGAGCGCTCCGAGCCCTGCCCGGAGTTCCGTCCACGCCGCTGGATTCGCGCGTCGCTGTACGAGATCCTTCGCAGCCCCGCCCTGATGGGCTACACAGTGGAGCATGACGCCGTACTCCGCGATGACCAGGGCATGCCGGTGAGCTTCGCGCCCGGCGTCATCGATGAGGAGACCTTCGCGGACCTACAGGCGGTGCTCGACGGCAAGGCCAGGGCCAAGACGCGCACCATGACGCAATCTCTCCTACTCGGCGTGGCGCAATGCAACTGCCCTCAGCCGCTCTACCGCAACCAGTCGGTGGGCAGGCGCAAGAGCGGCAAGGAGTTCGCCTACGTCTACTACCTCCCGAAACTGCCGTGCACCTGCGGCAGCCGCCGGATAGCCGTCGAAGACCTTGACCGCATGGTTGAGCGCGCCCTCCTGCGTGAGGTGGGGTCGTTCGAAATCATGCGGCGGGTGGTCAAGCCGGCAGCGGGCAACGATGCCGAGCTGCGCCAGGTCGGGCAGCAGATTGCCGAGTTGACTCAAGACCAGTTCGTACGCGGCAAGCCACGCGGCGACTACGCCGAGATCATGGCGAAGCTCCAGGCCAGGCACGCCGAACTCACCACGATGCCGAAGGAAGCGCCCGAGGAGCGCCTAGTCGGGACCGGGCAGTTCTTCTGGCAACGCTGGCGCGACATGGGGGTTGTCGAGCGCCGACTGTGGCTACTCGACGCGGGCGTCCGGGTCGTCGCGGTCAGGGGCGTCGAGCCCGTCTGGGAGATGCCCGCCCGGCGGCTGACTGGTGAGGACATCGTCAGCATCATCGGGGACATCCCGAGGTTCGTCATCGAGGACGATGGAGACGTCCACGTCCGGGTCATGCTCGGCGGCCTGGCGGACCTTCTCAGGCGCGTGTCGGCGGCCTAGCCCGCGTCGGGCCTGAGCGCCGTGCGCACCATGCGGGCTGCCTCCTCGGTATGGGACGACCGAGGCAGGCGCTCCCGTAGCCGGGCGGGGGACGGGTGATTCATGCAGGCAAAGATCAGAGCCTGGGTCACGGATCTCCCGTGGCACCACAGCCCGCCCCCCGATCCAGTCTGACCGAAAGTCCGGGCGCTGCCCATTACCCCGGAAGCCACGATTCTCTGACGCGCCTGCGCCGCCGAACTGTGTTCGTACGAGCCGGGCAACGTGACCGCGTGGCGACGGCGATTGTCGGTTCGGGGTGATGGACTGTTCTTGGTGAGGCCAGGAACCCCGATACGAAGTAGCTACCGGATCGGGTCAATCCGGTACCTGTGCGGGAATCCCGCTGGGAACAGGCCAGAGGGAAGCCATGAGGCAACTCCGCCACGATCACCAGCCCGGCAAAGCTGGGCGGTGCCACAGGGTGAAGCCCCGCAAGGGGACCAAGCCCAGCAGTACCAGCAAGAGGGGATTGTCTCCCGAAGCCTGGGAGAAGATCGCAAGGCTGCTGATCAGCTCGCTAGAGCCGATCGCGAAGCTGCTCGACGCGATCTCCAAGCTTCACTAACAGCAAAAGATGGCCACCTGCCGAGTGTTGGACGCGCTGCGGGCAGGTGGCCATCTTTGCCAAAGGTAAGTCTTGAACTGGGATCGTGTACTGAGGTCACCGTCTCAGTGACGATCTAAGTCACAATCTAAGTCACAATCCGGATCGCTAGGCTGCCCTGTCACGGGCGATCCGGTCGAATCTTCGACCTCGCGAGCGTCTACAGCCGTCTGCCCGGACGATCACAGTGTCTGTCGGTGAACTCAAGGGGATACAGAGCTTTGCCCGCGCCACTGTCACCCCGCGCATGGGCCGATGCGCGCGAGCAACCAGGAGGTGGCGAACGGACGAGCGAAAGTGTTAACGATGGGGGGGTCGGTTCGAACATTGACTCGAATCACCGCCCTGCGGGCAACCGTTCGAACACTTTAAGTTACTAGATCATTCATTCGAAATCGCTTAAGGCGATGCGCCCGGCCTCCTGCGCAGGATGGAGACCGGGCGCGCTGCTGTCTCACGCTGCCGATGTGCGGCTCACTATCCTCGCCACAGTCTGCGGGTGCCACTTCCCACCGCGCTTGGAGGGGATGCCCTCAGCGTTCAGCGCCGCGCAGATGGCTCGGATCGAGTCGCCCTTCGCGTCCATCTCGCGGATGCGCGCGATGACTGCCTGCTCGGCCGTGTTCGGCACCAGGGCCTTGTCTTGCGACGCCTGCCCGAACGCCGGGGAGCCGTAGGCGAATCCCCCCTGCTCGGCCTTGGTCGCGCGCCCGTTCTTCATGCGCTTGACCAGCATCGATCGCTCAAGCTGCGCGAACACGCCCATCATCTGCCGCATGGCGGTGCGCATCGGGTCATCGGGGTCATCCTGCGGGATCTCCTCGGCCTGCGTCGTGATGTAGCAGTGACCGCCGAACTTCCACAACTGGGCAAGGATGCCCTCTTGCGTCGTCAGCTCACGGGCGATTCGGTCAAGGTCGCGCATGACGATGCCGTCCGCCTCTCCGTCACGCACGGCGCGCAGGCACTCAAGCAGCCCCGGCCGTTCGGGGGCGGGCAGCGTGCCCGACAGGGCTTCGTCGGTCACGACCCCGACCAGCTTGTGACGGTTCTTCCGGCACCATGCCCGGACCTGCTTCTCTTGATCGGCCAGTCCGTAGCCGTCCTTTACCTGTCGCCCGGTGCTGACCCGCAGGTACGCGATCACGTTCATGGTTCCAGTTTACCGGAAGTGTCACATCTTTTTCAATAGATGTAACAATGCAGGTCAGCGCGTTATATGACCTTGCGTGATGCATGGTCACAGTGAGCGTTGACGACTGGCAGACAGCAAAGCGGCCCGGCTCCCCGCGCGGGGGTCGGGCCGCTAGCGTCTGTACGGGACCTACTCTGTGACCTCGGCCGAGACCCAGGTGCCAGGCACGTAGATGGCGATCGGCCTCGTAGAGGCTTCGCGGAACACGAGCAGGTGCCCACCCTCGCGGACCTCGATCCCCATTCCGTTCCCGTGCTGGGCGATATTGCTGGACTTGCTGACCTGGTTGCTATCGTTGCTCTTGGTGACCTTGACGGCCATGAAGCCTCCTTGGGGGGCTATGTTTGTGCGCTTCCACAAGCGTAGGGCTCTCGAACGTGGGTTGCACACATCTCGCCTAGCGTGTCGTCAGATCGTTGGTACGCGCGAAGGGCGACATTCGATCTAAACGCGAAATGCCACTGCCCGGCCGCGCGCCGGCGCGACTCTGCGCCTGATGCCTGACTAGAGGGTGCGCAACAGGGGGCTATCGACTGGAACTGTGCGAGCGGCTTACACGGCTACCACTTGCGCCCGCGTCGCCAGTTCCCCAGATCGATCATGCTCGGTGGCTCCATCATGTCTGGGTCGTTGTCGTCCCACTCTGGCCCGGCCCCTTTAGCCCGGATTGGTGCGCCTCTGCGGTTGGCCCGGCCGAGTTCGCCCACGGTCGGCGTGGTGAACTTCGGCGCGCGGTCTGCGCGGTCGGCGGCCTGGCGCTGTAGGCGGTCTGCGGTACGGCCGGGATGCTCAACACCGGGATTACGGCGTTCGAACTCCTGCCATGTGCGCTCTAGGGCTGCACGGGTGGCCCGGTCCTCCTCGGCGGCATGGGATGCGGCCATAGCCGCGTGAAACCTCTCGTCAGCGTCGCGTGCCTCCGAGGGGGTGACCGTGCCCGCGAGGTAGTTACTGCGCTCCTCCCGCCGACGCCTGGCACGTAGCGCGGAACGCTTGCAGTTCCGGGTGCAGAACCGCTTGTTGCGGCGGCCTTCGAGGTACCCGCCGCACCATTCGCATGTGTCCTGATAGCTCATGTCATCCTGCCCGGTCGCGGCCCGGCGTTCCGGGCACGGACACCCTCACGGGACACCATGTTCCGCACAGCGACACCCGTCATTCCACATCCTGAGACACCCCTGAAGGGTGCCCGCCGTCGTCCTGGGCGTCATCCTGCGTTGTGCGGCCGGTGCGTGCGATCGTCGCCCGGTAGCGCGCCATGCCCCGTTGACGGGCCGCAGGGGCGCGCTGGTCGCCTACGAGACCAATGATGAACTCGTCGCCCTGGGCGGCCTGCACGAACGCCCGTGACCGGAGGTGGCCGCCGGCGAGCGTGTCGAAGCCGCGCGCCTCATGGTCGAAATCGTGCCGTGAGCCGTCGATCATGCGCGCCTGGCGTTGGGGTATCCGGCGGCCGGCGTGCCCGGTTACGGGGTCCGGGTAGACGGTGGCATCGGCCGGGCGTTCGTGCTCGGCCTGGGCGTGACCTGATAAGTCCGTGACCGAAGTGTCGGCGTCGGGGACGTGTGCCGTGGTGAACTGTCCCTTGCCGTCGCGGTGGGCGTGGCGCTTGGCCATGGTGATACTCCTCTACTGGGGTCGTAGGGCCGCACGGATCGCGCGTGCGGTCGTGGCGTGGTCGAAGGTAGCCGCGTTCTGCGCGGTGTGCTGGGCGGCCCGCTCGGCGTCGTCAACGGGCTCGTGCTCCAGGCCGTGGCCCGGTCGCGCCCGCCGCGTCAGCATGTGTCCCGCGAGGTGCCAAGCGGTGTTTTCTCCCATGGCCTGGGCATTAGTTTCGTCGTCGTAGAACGGGCCGCTCGCTACGTATTGCGCCCGCGTCACATTGTCGGCCACGTGACCAACTCCTGATCTTGTGGGAGGGGTGCCCGGCCCGGCTGGCAGGAACCGGGCCGGAGTCTTCTACTCGGCGTCGGCGTCGGCGTCGTCGGCGTCCAGGGCGAGGATCGAATCGACGTCGAGCCCGGCCTGGCGGAGCTTGTCGAGCACGAAGTCGGCCCCGTCGATCCATCCCGCGTCGTACCCGATGCTGTGCGCCTGCCTGCGCACCTCGGAAATGTTGGGTTTCGGTGCCTCCCGGTCTGCCTTGGCCTTGAGGAGCTGCTGCTGCCGCTTCCGGGTTAAGTCGCCTGGGTTGGTGCTGCCTTCCCAGCGGTTTCCTGTTTGCATGGTGATCTCCTAGAGGTTGAAGGAGTTGGCCGGATTGCCGAACCGCTCGGCGGCAGTCCGGGTGTCGCGCATGTCGTCCTGGCGGACGTACCGGCCGGTCAACCTCGGCGGCTCGATGACGTTTTGCTGGCTGTACGCAGTCCTACCGGCCTGGGCGCGGGTGGCGCTGGTGTACTCCGGGGACTGCGAGCCCACGCTGTGGAAGATGCCCTTGCCCTCGCCGCCGCTGACACGCCGAGAGCGCCACGCGTGGAAGAACTCGGGGCTGTTGAAGTCCGGCACGTCGTCGGTGTACTGCCCGCGCGGCAGCTCGGCGGGCGGCCCGGCCGGCGGGGTGCTGGCCACGTAGGTGGGGGTGGAGTCGGCCAAGCCGGACTTCTCCCGCAACCGCGCCCACTCGCTCATGGGCATGGCCTTGATCTGCTCGGCGGTCAGGTCGGCCACGTAGGGATCGCCGGCGAACTTCGCCGCGTTCACCAGCACGCTGTGCTGCCGCTCCAAGGCGGCCTCATAACGGAACTGCGCGCCCCCATAGCGGCCGTTGAAGTCCTGGGGCGTGTCGTTCTCGGTCGGCCCGCTTGAGTGGCTGTAGGGGCTGCTGGGGCGCGTCATTCGCTTGCCCCGTTCCACAGCAAGGCGTCTATGTCGGCGGCCCGGTAGTAGCGCCAACCGCTCGGCCCCTGGCGGACGGGCGCGGGAGCGTGGCCACTGTCTGACCACTTCTGGAGTGTCCTGGGATGCACTCCGAGCCGGCGCGCGGCCTCACTCGCCTTCACCAGTCCGGATAAGTCGCGATCGTTCATACATCAAGCATAACGTAAATAGTTCGATCAGTAGTTCGATCATGTGCCCGGCATGAAGACCCCCCGGCGAGAGAGTCGCAATCTCAAGCCGGGGGTCACACTCAGCCCCGCCACGCCGTGCGGTTCGGCGCATCTGGGGCTGTCCCGCGCGGGCACCCGGTACAGCCCCGCGCGGGGATCTACGCGACCTTGTAGGGTCCGTCGCCCTCAAGCACGCCGACGGTTCGCAAGAACACCTTCGCCCGTTTCCACGTCGAAGCCGACGCCACGAAATCAAGGTCCCCCGCGAACTGGTCGTCGTCGGGCAGGAACGCCCCGCGTGGCTGCCCTAGCGCCCATTTGGCGATCTCAGCCGCGATTACCTTGTACGGGTACCCTGTTGCCCGCCACTGGGCTACGTGGGCGTCGGTGACCTGTTCCACTTCGAGCGTCATGACACGCGGGTCTCTGCCCGGATTTGTTGGCGCTCGTCCCGCTCCGTGTTCAGGGCGTCTTGGAACTCGCCGAGCAGCCGGGGGAGGGCGGGGTCACTCATGCACGCCGTGAATCGGTCCTGAAGCAGGATCATGACGGCACCGCGAACGCTGTCGAGTTCGAAAGTGGTCAGCGAGTCCAGTGTCCAGTGCGCGTTCCCGCGCTGAGGCAGCTCCCCCCGGTCCATCTGGAGAGCGACGCGGACGGCGTAGCGGAACTTGAGGACCAGCAGGAAAAGCGGGCTGCCGGGCGGCAGGTATGCCTTGTGCTTCACCATGACTTCGGTGGCGTCGTAGGCGACTCTGATTTCGTCTCTCGGGAGTTCAGCTAGGGCGCGCATGATCCGGCTTTCGTTGGGCGGTGGGCGACGGAGAAGAGCCCGGATGCCAACGATGGGTTAGACCGAACGGCAGGCCACTTACACGCGCGGAATCCGGACCCTTGGGAGCGCGCCGCCGTGCGTGCTCCCAGCATCCCGCCGTGGACGGGGGTGCAGGTCAATCGCCCACGGTGGGATGTGCAGACAACGATGCCCGGCAAGCCGTACCGTGAGGAACACATAACAGCAGGTTGTTGTCGGGCTGGACAGCATGTGTTGGGAGCGTGTGAGTGCATGGCCCCGTTGAGTGAGCGCGACCGGAAAGCCGTGAGTCTGTTCGTTGACGAGATGCGCGCCATGCGAGAGGACCGTGGGTGGTCGCAAGCGGAGCTAGCCCGGAGAGTGAGCTATTCCGCCGGCCTGATCGGGATGGTTGAGACCTACGAGCGCGCGCCGACGAAGGAACTCGCGAGGGCGCTGGACAAGGTATTCGAGACCGCCGGCGACAGCGAAGACTCAGAAACGGGCGAGTGGACCCCCGGCACGTTCGGCAGGGTGTGGGACAAGCTGCGAACGGTGTCCTTCCCTACCGCGTTCCGCCCGTTCGCTGAGCGAGAGGCAGAAGCCGTAGCACTGCGCACCTTCGAGCACGCATTCATTCCGGGCCTGCTTCAGACTCAGGACTACGCGCGTGCCGTGGTGTCCACCAAGGCAGGAGCCACGGAGGCTGACATCGAAGCCGACGTGTCCGACCGCATCGCGCGACAGTGGATTCTGACCCGCAATGACCCGCCGTCCCCTCGGCTATGGGCGCTGATCGATGAGGGCGCGCTCTACCGGCCCGTTGCCCCGGCCCCGGTCATGCGCGACCAGCTAGAGCACGTGATAGCCATGTCCGGACTCCCGGACGTGACCATTCAGGTAGTGCCCTACTCGGCGGGGGGACATAGCGGGTTGCTCGGCGCGTTCATCATCGCTGACATGCCGACGTCGCAAAGTATCTTGTACATGGATGATGTCTCCGGTGGCCGTGTGGCTGAGGAAATCACAACGGTGTCTGACGTGGCGTATCGCTTCGATACGGTCAGGAGCGATGCTCTACCGAAGGTGGCTTCACGAGACTTGATAGCGAAGGTGGCCAAGGAACGATGGACGGCGTAGAGCCGACATGGCGCAAGAGCACCAAGAGCGGCAACAGCGGCAACTGCGTTGAGGTAGCCGACGCTGCACCCGTGGTCCTGGTGCGCGACACCAAGGACCGCGACGGCGGGGCGCTGGCGTTCACCGCCCAGGCGTGGAAGACGTTCACGGACGGACTCAGGTAGGCAGGCAGAAGCCGGGCGGCCTGGGGCGTTGCTCCAGGCCGCTTTGCGTTGCCGGGCCATGCCGCCACTGCCTGGGAACGGCCGGGCGGGCGGGGGAACCTGCCCGGCACTGCGGTCGGTTTCGCATGCACCAGGAGCGTTGAGGGGTTGAAGGTTGAGTTGTTGGGGTTCTAAAGAACCCCCCCAACCTCAACATTCAACTTTCCCAAGATTGAGGATGTTGAGGTCAAAGGTTGAGCCTCAACCTCTTCATGACCTGCGGGAACGTACCTGCCTCAACCTTCGCCTCAACCTTCGCCGCCCCCCGGTGGAAGTTTGTCCCTAACAATCCGATTTGACGTCTTGCCGGTTCCGGGCGGTAACTCGAACCCCTGTTGTCCCTAGACGGCGCGGACGGACTAGAATGGGAAGTACGTTCGGTTGAGGGCGCGGGGACTCAGGTCCGGGGCTGATCCCCTCGGACCCCCCGCCATCCGACCGGGCGAAGACCCTGCAACCGAACGAAGGGATCAACTGATGCCTGACTTAGCCCCTGTCGCTGCGGAGATGACCGAACGCGGCTTCTCCGTCTTCCCCCTCCTGCCGGACTCCAAGCGCCCTGCTGTCAAGTGGCGCAACGTGTCCACGGCTGACACTGAGTTAGTCCTGGCCGAATGGCCCGGCAACGGCAACATCGGCGTTGACTGCGGAGCGTCCGGCCTGATCGTCGTGGACCTCGATGTCCACTCTGCGGACGGCGTCAACGCCTTCACGAAGCTCTGCGAGGAGCACGAAGCCGACCAGGACTGGCCGGACACCCTGATCGTCGCTACCCCCAGCGGGGGGTTCCACCTGTACTTCACGGCCGTCGAAGGTCTCGGCAACGGGACCGGCGCGTTGCCTAAGGGGATCGACATCCGTGGCGACGGCGGCTATGTCGTCGGCTACGGGTCGGAGATCGGCGGTAGGGCGTACAAGATCCACAGCAGCAGCAGCATCAAGGAGCTGCCCGCGTGGCTGCTGGGGATCATCAAGACCCCCCGTCGCAAGGACAGGCCGCAGACCGGCAACGAGAGGCCGCAGACCGGCAAGGACAGGCCGCAGACCGAGCGTCGGAGCCTCCTGCTGTCGCTCAAGATGATGTCTCGCCTCGACGTCGAGAAGGCCGTCAACGGAATCCTCAACAAGCTGGCCACTGCGGGCGAGGGCGACCGGAACGCGCTCCTGTACTGGGCCTCCTGCCGGATCTTCGAGTACGTCGCCGCAGGGCGGATTAACGGGAATGAGGCAGAAGCCGCGCTTCTGGCAGCCGCCGAAATCAACGGCGTCCTGGCCGACGACGGCGAGCACCAGTGCCGTAAGACGATCGACTCCGCTCGTACGGCGGTGGCGTAATGGAAGCGCGCAAGCTGACGCTCACGATCTCTGAGCCTGAAGCCCCCGAACTCGACCCAGCCAACCGTCCGTTCCGGATGCTGAACTGGGACGACCTGGAGAACTTACCGGACCCGGAGCCTCTGATTGAGGGCGTCATCGACCGTGGCACAGTCTCCCTGTTAGCCGGTGCATCCGGTAGCGGAAAGAGCTTCGTCGCCCTTGACTGGGCATTATCCATCGCCTCGGGTCGCCCGTGGTTTGGCCGCGAGGTCGAGAAGGGCCGCGTCCTGTACCTGGCCGCCGAGGGCGCGTACGGCATGAAGCAGCGGGTCCGGTCTTGGATCTCCGCGCACGGCAGGTTCCCTATCGAGAACTTCATCCTGATCCCCGACGCGGTGCAACTCACGGACGTGCTCTCGAAGCTGTACCTGATCTATGAGGTCAAGGACTTCGACCTGGTAATTATCGACACGCTGGCGAGGACGTCGGGCGGTCTCAAGGAGAACGACTCGACGGACATGGGGACCTACACGACCGCCCTGTACCAGCTTCGGGACGCTGCGAAGGAGGCCGGTACGACCGTCGTCGCGGTTCATCACACTGGCTATGACAAGTCGCACGTGCGTGGCAGTACCGCGCTCAAGTCGAACGTGGACAACGTCCTGATGATCGAAGCCAAGAAGGACCCGCACGAGATGTTCACGATGCGGTTCGACAAGCGCAAGGACGGCCCCCCCAGCACCGGGAACTTCTCGATGATGCTCCTGCCGGAAGAGTCGTCCTGCATCGTGGTCAAACTCGACGACACGGAAGACGCGGAGCCAGAAGTGAAGCGCACTAACCGTGACATCGTGCTCGAAGCCGTTAAGTCTGGCTGTGAGACCCAGGAGCAGATAGCGGAGAAGGCCGGGATCAGCAAGGGCACTGTGAGCAAGGAACTCAAGGCCCTGATTGGGGCCGGCAAGGTCATCAGTGACGGCGCGCGGCCCGCCAGGCACTACGCCGCATAGCGCAGACACAAGGGACCCCCGGCCATGCGGCCGGGGGTCTGTCGCCCCTGCAACGTGCGCGGCTGTGTACAGGGGTCGTACCCGTCCACTTAGGCGTACCTCAGTCCATGCCCGGTCTACTCCTCGCCGGGGTCGTCGCCGGGTCGCAGGCGGGCACCGGGGCCGCGTCAGGCACGTCGGCAGGGCATGGCCACGGGCACGCCTTCCGACCCTTCCTCGGGCACGCCAGGCGCTGTTACGGGCGTGTCCGCAGGACATCGGGAAGCACGTCCGTAGGCACGCCCGGACCCATCGTTTGGCCTTAGACGAGGGAGTGCTTCGGGCCGCTACTGTCGCACATAAAACGGGAATCGGTCCTTAGCCTGCGAAAGTATGTCAGCGGTAATTTTGCCCCGGACATGGATGAGTGCCCCATCAAGCGGCCTTCGGGCAATAGTTGTGTAACCGTAACTAAGTACCTAGTGACGCAACTGTCCCCTTATGTAACGCTTAGCTCCTTAACAGCGACCGGGGTGGCGGGAGCATGCTTGAATAAGCTGTATTACGGCGACAACCTTGAGATCTTGCGCGCGGAAGTGCCTGGAGAGTCCGTGGATCTCGTTTATCTCGATCCGCCGTTCAACTCGAATCGCAGCTATAACGTCATCTTCGGCAAGAACCCTGGTGAAGCTGACCCGACCGCGCAGATCCAGGCATTCGATGACACGTGGCACTGGACACCGGTCACTGATCAGCAGTACCAGCGTTATGTCCTGGCCGGAGAGCTGCCTGCCCGTGTAGCGGACGCACTTACCGCCTTCTGGACGCTCTTGGGTGAGAACGACGCCATGGCGTACCTCGTCAACATGGCTCCCCGCCTTGTGGAGCTTCATCGGGTGCTCAAGCGAACCGGCTCGCTTTACCTGCACTGCGACCAGACGATGAGCCATTACCTGAAAGTGCTTCTAGACGCCATCTTCGGCGCGCAGTTCTTCCGCAGCGAGATCACCTGGCTTCGTACAACGACGCACAACGACGCCAAGCGGTGGTCGCCGAACGCGGACATCATCCTGTACTACGGCAAGTCAGCCGCAGTGACGTGGAACCCGGTGTACGTGCCGCACAGCGAGGCATACCTCGCCTCCAAATACCGGAACGACGACGGCGACGGGCGTGGCCCCTACCGACTCGACAACATCACAAGCCCCAACCCCAGGCCGAACCTTACCTATGAGTGGAAAGGCCACCAGCCGCCGCCGAATGGCTGGCGATACTCTAGGGAGAAGATGGCCGAACTCGACGCAGACGGCCGCATCTGGTATCCGGATAGTAAGGACAAGCGACCGCAACTGAGGCGCTATCTGGCTGAACAAGAGGGCACTGTCGTCGGCAACGTCTGGACCGACATCCCGCCGATCAACTCGCAGGCAGCCGAGCGGTTGGGCTACCCGACGCAGAAGCCCCTGGCCCTGCTGGAGCGTATAGTTGCCGCCTCTAGCAATCCCGGTGATGTCGTCCTAGACCCGTTCTGCGGCTGTGGCACTGCGGTAGACGCCGCACAGAGCCTTGGCCGCCAGTGGGCCGGAATCGACATCACGTTCATTGCCGTGGACCTGATAGAAAAGCGCCTGCAGGACAGATACCCAGGCATACGGGGGACGTACGAGACTTTCGGCATCCCTCGCGACATGGGCGCGGCACAAGCACTATTCGACCGCTCTCCATTCGACTTCGAGCGGTGGGCTGTCTCAAGAATTAACGCTCAGCCGAACGAAAGGCAAGTCGGCGACAAAGGTGTCGATGGTGTTGCCCGGTTCTATCTTGACAAGAAGACGACCGGCAGAGTGCTTGTCTCTGTCAAAGGCGGAGCTAATATCGGCCCGCAGTTTGTACGCGACCTTATCGGGACTGTCCAAACGCAGCAGGCGCAGTTGGGCGTGCTGATCACGATGGCAACGCCGACTCGCGGCGTGCTTGATGCGGTGGATCACGGCGGTACATATACCTGGCCTGTCAACGGCCAGACGTTCCCCCGCGTTCAGGTGATCACGGTGGCGGACCTCCTGGCCGGGAAGCGCCCCAGGGTGCCGCAACTCATGCTCCCCTACATCCAGGCGTCCAGGGCTGTTCGCCAACCGGACCAAATGGACCTCTTCGGAGAGGCTGCAGTCGGTTAGCGAGCAGCCCTCCTTATTGGGAGGGCTGCTGCTATTGCTCAGGCGGCGTCGCGTGTCACCTCGGTCAGTGACTGCGCGGCCAGGACCTCCCGCAACTCCGCGAGGATGGCATTTGCACGTGGAGTACCGCAGGCGGCCCGGCGCTTGACCTCCCGGAGACTCGGCAGTTCGCCAGCCTCGATCTCGGCGGCGAAGATCCGCTCGGGTGCCTTCGACCCACTCGCCGGGGCACGCTTCGGAGCACCCCCGGACGCCACTGTCCGGAGACGCTTCTCAGGCACGGGGAGCACCGTGCTCGCGGGCACGTCTGCGGGCACATCCACGGGCGCGACTTCGGGCACGGCGTCCGCCACTGTCTCCGGTGTGCTCACGGGCGCGGTAGGTATCACCGCCACTGTCTCGGCGTGCTCCCCGGCGCTGGGTACATCGCGGGCCGCGCGCAGCATCCGCAGCAGGATCTCGGACGCGACGATGAACGCGATCGCAGGCCAGGCGTTCACCACCGCGCCGACAGCGCCGTACTGCGCGCCGGCTGCGACGTTAGCGGCGAGCGTGGCCAGGATGCCGAGGACCAGGCCGGCACGGGCAAGGCGCGATGCCTCGCCGCGTGCTCGTGCCTCGGTCAGGCACGCAAGCGACGCCGCGACGATCAGGCCGTCCACGCTGACCGGCAGGAGGCGCGCGGTGCCGAGCGCGTACCCGTGCGCGAGCGCCAGGCCCTCGATGTGGCTGAAGCTCACGATCCCCGCGACGACAGCGACCGCGAGCACGGCAAGCCCGGTCAGCACGCGAGCGGCCTTGTCCCCGTTCACTGGGCACCCCCTGCGAAGTTCGCGGCCCAGCCCTGCGCGATCAGGCGCGTGCGGAACTCCGGTGACCGCGTGGTTGTCGTGCCTTCGACGTCGGCCCGGAACATGCCGCTGCTGAGGCGCGTGACCGTCAGCACCATGCCGCCGGCGACTGCGCGCCACACACGCGTGTCGGGCGTCCGCTGCCACGCGATGCCGGGCGTGGGGTGGCGGACTTCTACCGCCGTTCCCTCCCGGTACAGCGGCAGTGCTGTGCCTGCGTAGTCAAAGTCAATTGCTGGGAGAGGCGAGGAAAGCCACCACGTTCGCGACTTCCTCGGCCGTGACGATCCGCCCGATGGAGACCGAGGCGCCGAGTCGCCGCTCGACCTCCGCGACGGTGGCCCCGGTGCGTGCTGCCCGCTCCGCGAGGTTCTCCTGGGTCTTCTCGGTCACTGTGACGCCGGGGTGGACGACGGTCACGTTGATCCCGTCCTTGCCGAGTTCGTCGGCCAGGTTCTTGGTCATCGCGGAGACTGCCACGTTCCGCACCGTGCCGGTGATCGCCCCGGTCGACCGGGCGGCGAGCCCGCTGACGTTGATGATCCTGCCCCAGCCTGCGGCCCGCATGTGCGGCGCAAACGCCCGCGCGCACCGCAGGTACCCGAGCACCTTCACGTTGATCTGCTCGCCGAACTCGTCGGCGTCGAATCCGTCGATGCCGACGACCGCCCCGGAGTTCGCCTTGGCCGCCGCGTTCACCAGGATGTCCGCCCCGCCGAGCCCGTCAATGACGGCCGCGGCCATCGCGGCGACCGACGCGTCATCCCCGGTGTCACACGAGACGGCGAGCACCGTCCGGCCCGAGGTCGCGGCGAGCGACTCCCGCGCGGCGTCGAGCGCCGCCTTGTCCCGCGCTACCAGCGCGACATCGCATCCTTCCGCGGCCAGCGCCCGCGCCACCGCGAGTCCGATTCCCCGGTTCCCGCCGGTGACGACGGCCCGCTTTCCGGTCAGCTCAAGATCCATACCGGGACAACGCCCCGGACCCGCCGGCCGATGCCCGTCGCCGGGCAGCGATCGTACCCGGAGACCCGGATCGCCAAGCACGCTCCGTAGTGAATCTGTTACCGTCGCATGTCGCGGCTGCTCGGGTCGCGGTTCCGGGACGAGGAGAGCATGGCGAAACGAGGGTTCTTGTCCGCTCTGGTCGTGCCGGCTGCCGCATCCGCCCTGCTCGGCGGAATCCCGGCACTGGGGGACGCGGGCGCGGTGGTGGCGCACGCGGGCACGGTGGTGGCACACGCGGCCACGGTGGAGGCGCACGCGGCGGATGCCAGCGTGTCGGGCGGTCCGGCCTTCGGCCCGCTGACGTCGGCGCTGGCGGCGAGGCTAGCGCAGGGGACGGACGAACCGGTCATCGTGATCCTGAAGAGCCAGGCCAGCCAGGCGCCGGCGCAGAGCGTGGCTGGGGCCGCCTCCGCCGCGGTCGCGGCGATCCAGGCGCAGCTCGTAAGCGAGCTCCAAGCGGTGCACGCGACGGGAATCAAGCAGTTCACGCTCGTCAACTCGGTCGCGGCCACGGTCTCGCCGCTTGAGGCGCTGCGCCTCGCGGCGGACCCGGCGGTCGCGCAGGTGATACCGGACGTGCCGTTCACCGTTCCCGGCCCCGCTCCCGCCGCTCCGGCTGCTCCGGCTGCTCCGGCTGCTCCCGCCGCGACCGGGGGTGCCGCGGGCCTGGCTAGCTCGACCTCGCCGCACCTGAACGACATCCCCGGTGCCTGCGCGCCCAAGGGCATGAGCCAGCTCGCGCCCGAGGGCCTGGCGCTGACGAGCACCGTCTCGGGGAACGCCACGGCGCCGACCGCGCGGTCGCTCGGCTTCACCGGGGCGGGCGTGAAGGTGGCGTACATCGCCGACGGCCTCGACCCGGACAACGTGAACCTCAAGCGCCCGAACGGCACGTCGGTCTTCACTGACTACAAGGACTTCACCGGGAACGGCCCGAACGCGCCCACCACCGGCGGCGAGGCGTTCCTGGACGCGAACACCATCGCAGGACAGGGCGCTGCCGTCTACAACGTGAACGGCTTCTCCGCCGAGTCCGACTCCGGCACCACCTGCGACGTCCGGATCGAGGGCGTCGCGCCCGGCGCCTCGCTTGTCGGCCTTGACGTCTTCTCCGGCGACCAGAACGACACCCTGACGACGACCACCTCGATGTTCGCGCAGGCAATCAACTACGCGGTCGAAAACGACAAGGTGAACGTGCTCAACGAGTCGTTCGGCGGCAACACGCTCCCTGACACCACCCAGGACGTGGTCAAGCTGTTCGACGACGCGGCCGTCAAGGCAGGCGTCGTGGTGAGCGTCTCAAGCGGCGACTCCGGCACGGCGAACACTATCGGCTCGCCGGCGACCGACCCGAACGTGATCTCGGTTGGCGCGACCACCCAGTTCCAGGCACTCGCGCAGGCCAACATCGGCGGGACGCGGTACTTCGCGAGCAGGGGCTGGCTGTCGGACAACATCAGCTCGTTCAGCTCCTCCGGGTACGACGAGGGGGGCGGAACCGTCGACATGGTCGCCCCCGGCGACCTGAGCTGGGCCTCCTGCGACGCGAACGCGGCCCGGTACTCCGAGTGCGTCAACGACCTCGGCAACGCCAGCGACATCGAGGAGGCGGGAGGAACCAGCGAGTCCGCCCCGTTCGTCTCGGGCGCGGCGGCGCTAGTGATCCAGGCCTTTCGCAAGACGCACGGCGGCAGGACCCCGACCCCGCCGCAGGTCAAGCAGATCCTGCTGTCCACCGCGACAGACCTGGGCACGCCGGCGCAGGAGCAGGGCGCGGGCCTGCTGAACAGCTACAAGGCGGTCCAGCTCGCCGAGTCCTATGGCATCGCGAAGCGGACCGGGTCGACGCTGCTCACCTCGCCGGGCCAGCTGACGGATGCGGCCTTGAGTGGCACCAGGAAGACCTGGCAGGTCACGGTGACCAACGAGGGGACCGGGGCACAGACCGTCACGCTCAGCAGCCGGGCGCTGAACCCAGCGAGCACCAGCTCCGCGAACGGATCAGTGACGCTGAGCGACGCGACGAGTACCCAGTACGCGGCGGACTCCGGGAGCAAGGTGAACTACGAGACCTTCAAGTTCAGGGTTCCCGCGGGCCAGGCGCGGCTCGACGTTTCGATCGCCTACGCGGCCACCCCGAGCACCGTGGTCCTGCCGCCGAACCTGGCCCTGTTCGACCCCGACGGCCGGGTCGCCGCCGACTCCGAGCCCCAGGGCGTGGGCAACTACGGCAACGTGGACGTGCGCGCTCCGGCCGCCGGCCTGTGGACCGCGGTCGTCTCCGGCTACCCGGCCGGCTTGGGCGGCTACAACGGCAAGGTCGTCTGGCACGAGGCGACGCAGAACTACAGCTCGTTCGGCTCGATCTCGCCCGCGTCGCTGTCGCTCGCGCCCGGCCAGGCGAAGAGCTTCGTCCTTTCCTTCACGGTGCCGGCCGGCCCCGGTGACCTGGCCGGCTCGGTCTTGCTGCGCTCAAGCGGCGACGGGGTGACCTCGGTCCCGGTGATCGTACGGTCCCTCGTCGACGTCGCCGCGGGCGGCAGGTTCACCGGCGACCTCACCGGCGGCAACGGGCGCGGTGCCGTCGGTACCGGCGACTACTACCAGTTCACCGTCCCGCCGGGCACCACGGCGGTCAGGGCGGAGCTCCAGCTGAGCAACAACCCTGGCTTGGGGAACCTCGTCGCCGCCTACCTGGTCGGCCCAGACGGCAACGTCGAGGGTTACGGGCAGAACACCGACCTGTCGAGCGCGCAGCTCGGCATCACCGACCCGACGCTCACCGCGACCGCGCTCAGCCCCGTCGAGGGCACGTGGACGCTGATCGTGGCGTTCGCCGAGCCCGTCGCGGGCACCGAGGTGTCAGACCCGTACACCGGGTACGTCAACTTCACCACGGCCGGGACGCTGGCCCCGTCGGAACCGCTGCCCGACGGCACCACGCTGACCCCCGGCAAGGCGGTCACGATCCCAGTGAAGATCACCAACACGTCCAACGCGCCGCAGGACTACTTCCTTGACCCGCGGCTTGACGCCGCCACAACCGTGACGCTGGCCCCGGTCGTCCCCGGCTCCACCGCGCCGTTCGCTAACGGGTCGGCCAGCACGACGCTCCCGGTCTCGGCGAGTGCGCCCGCATCGCTGTACTTCGTGCCGAGCCTCACCTCGTCGATCGCGGTGCAGCAGACCTCAAGCCGGCCGGCGATGACGGACCTGTCGACCTCGATCGGCGGCGACCCGGACGTCGGGCTCCCGGGCCTGAGCAAAGGCTCGCTGTGCGCGATGTCGGCGTCGGAGACCTACACCCCGTCCGGCGGCACGGTCACCTCGGGCCTCTGGGCCCCCGCACCGACCGAGTGCGGACCGTACCAGGAGGCCGCCCCGGCGGCCACGGCCACCGACACGCTGACCGCCACGACAGCCGGGTTCGACAAGACCGTGACCGTGGCGACCGGCGACTTCGAGCAGTTCGCGCTGAGCGCCGACGCCGGCGACACGGCCCTGTCGAGGGCGGTCGAGCTCCAGTCCGGGCAGTCCGCCACGGTCAACGTGACCTTCAGGGCGGCGGGCGAGGCCGGCAGCGTCGTCGCAGGCACGCTGTACCTGGACGCGCTGGAGAGCGGCGTGCCCGCGTACGGCCAGCTGGCCGGCGACGAGGTGACGGCGCTGCCGTACTCCTACACGGTCGGGTAACGCGCTCGGTAAGGGATACACGCCGACCGGCTGGACCGCCTACGACGCGTCCGGCCACCAGGTCGGTACCGGTACAAATACATGACACCTGGATCCGTGTCCGCGTCCAAGTCGGCCAGCCCGTGATCACCTACTGAACAACGAGCGAACCCCCTGTCCGCGCCCGACTCCTGTCCGTTAGCCTGGTGCCGGGACAGACGCGGACGGGGAGATCCTCATGGGTGAGCTCAGCTACGGATCGGTCCGGCCAGCGGCGGCGCAGGCCAACCTGGACACAGTCGCGAAGTACATGTTCTGGCTGATGTTCCGGAACGTCGCCTCCGACGGCCTTGTCTTCGACGACCCGGTCAACGCCGGGGTGGTCTCGTCGCCGGGAGCGGTGCTCGCCTCGCCGTCATGGGAGAACTCCGCGACCCACGTCACCCAGGATTACGTGTACCACTGGACACGCGATGCCGCGATCGTCGCCCTGGAACTCGCCTGGGCGTACTCAAGCGGCACGCTGCCGGACAACCAGCCGCTCATCGACTACGTGACGTTTTCGCAAGAGTGCCAGCAGTCGGCGGGCGACTTCGACCGTGCCTCCTTCTACATCAACGCCGCGCAGCGCCCTTGGACGGACCAGACGGACGGCCCGGCGCTGCAGACCACCGCGCTGCTCGCCATGTACCGGCAGCTGGACACGCCGACCCAGGCGATCGCAGTCCAGTTGATCAACGCCAATTTGAACTTTCTCGAAGGTGCCTACCAGGGCCAGACCTACAACCTGTGGGAAGAGGAGTACGGCTACTCGTTCTTCGCCCGCTCCGCCCAGCTCCGCTGCTTCCAGGCGATCGCCGCGAACACCATCGGCATCACCGTCCCCACCTGGCTGCCGACGGCACTTACCTGGCTCACTAGCGCCCTTGACAGCCACTGGAATGGCGAGGTCTACCAGTCGGTGCTCCCGGTCCCGACGGATTACCGCGCCCCCTACGACCCGAACATCGACATCGTCCAGTCCGCCATCTACGGCGCCGAGTCGGTGACCGACCCGAAGATCCTCGCGACCGCCGCCGCGCTGCGCGCCCAGTGGGCCGACCCGAGCTCGAAGTACTTCTACCCGATCAACGGCGCCGACGCGCCGCTCGGCCTCGGCCCGCTCCTCGGCCGCTACCCGGGCGACGTCTATGACGGCGACACCGACGCCCAGGTCGGCGACCACCCGTGGGGACTCACCACGGCGAACTTCGCCGAGCTCTACTACCGCCTCGCAGCAGGAATCACATCGTCCCAAACGGTTCCGGCCGACTCCCTCAGCGCCACCTTCCTCTCCCAGGTCGGGGTGACGGCGACGACGGCCCCGCCGGACGCGGCGGCTTCCCTGCGGGCGGCAGGCGACGCGATGCTGCAGGCGATCGTCTACCACAGCGACCACCTCGAGCTGTCGGAGCAGTTCGACGCGGTCACCGGCTTCGAGAAGTCCGTCTCGGACCTCTCGTGGAGCTACGCGGCGTTCCTGTCCGCCGTCCGCGCCCGGAGCGCAGCCTCCTAGCGGCTGAGGGCGGCCGAGATTAGTCGAGTGCGAGTGTCATGGCCGCGGCCAGCACCTCGCTGGCGTGGTCGCGGTCACCGGTGATGTGCGGCTCGAGCTCACCTGGCGTGGCCCGGTTGGCCGCCAACTGGCAGAATCCGACCGCGTCGATGATGATGCTCGCCTGGACCGGATCGGACGGCTGTTCGTCGCCTAGCTCAACATCCCAGGTCCCGCCGCCGACCCCGGTCAGCACTAGGTGCACCCGGGCGCTCCGGCGCAGTCCGGCGCGGCGGGCGGCGAACGACAGCAGGTCGGCCCCAAGCACGGTCATCTGATGCAGTGTCGCGGGATCGGGAACAGCTGGCGGCAGCCCGCACGACAGCCGGATGTCGTTCTCGTGGGTCCACAGCTCGAACGCTCTCGCGACCAGCAGCGCGTTGAGGGGAAGCTGAATGCCGTGTACCCCGACGATGACGGCGTGGTCGTCAAGGCCGGCTACGCGGGCCAGCATGCTATCCACGGCGCCGCGCCACTCCTCGAGCGTCTGCACGGGGGCGCGGCCCATCTGGCGGGCAGCGGCGCGCTGCGTGGACGCGATGTGATCGGCGGTCTCGGCTTCCCGATCGCCCTCCAGGGCGCGTCGCACGTCGTCTTCGACCCCTGTCAGGTGGCCGACTAGGCCCTGCACATTCAGGTCACGGATGGCCGGCCGCCGCCAGTCGTCGGCCACCAGCTGGTGCAGCGTCCGGTAGAGCTCGTCGGCGGCGCGGCGATAAGCCTCGGCACCGGAGATCGCTAGGACCTCCGGGAACGGCTCGCCCGCGGCCCGGGCGCGCCGCGACGCCTCGAGCACCCGCGCCCGCAGGCCGGCGGGCAGCGCTGGTCCGGTGGCAGTCACGGGGACTCCAGCAGGTGCCGGTCTAGCACGCTTTCCAGTTTGGCAAGCGCCAGCCGCAAGCGCGACTTTGCGGTGCCTTCCGGGATGCCGATCGCGCTTGCCACCTCCCGGCAGGTCATTCCCTGATAGTAAGCGAGCTCGATCACCTGGCGCTGGGCGGCGGGCAGCCCTTCGATCGCGGATCGTACCGTGCAGGCCACCTCCGCGGTCAGCACCTGCTCAACCGGCGACGGCAGCACGTCTGCCCTCGTCAGCCGGCAATGCCGCTCCTGGCGACCGATCCGGCGCAGTTCGCTGCGCACCGTGTCCACCGCCCGGCGCCGTGCCAGCACGGTCAGGTACGTGCGCAGCGACCCGGCGGCCGGGTTATAGCGGTCGGGGTGACTCCACAGCTCGACGAACACGTCCTGCACGACGTCCTGAGCGCTGCTGCCATCACCGACGATGCCTACCGCCGCACCGTACACGGCCGGGCCCAAGCGGTCGAAGATCTCGGCCAGCGCATGGTCGTCTCCTGCCGCCAGCCGGGCTGCTAGGACAGCATCTGTCCCCCCCACAGCAGCGAACCTAACGCAGGCGGGAGCCCTATACAATCCCTGAGGATATATACAGGAAATCTTTAGCTGAAGATCGCCGCGCCGATCGCCGGCTCGGCTTGCCTGAGCCGGGATCCGCTTGCGTGGGCGGGCGCCAGCTGAGCGATGGCTCGACGGTCCGCAACAGACCATGGGCAGCTGTTACCCGCGGATGCGTTCCAGGGCTTTGCGCACAGATCCGGGGCGTTCGAGCCAGGCGAAGTGCCCGCAGTCCTCGATCTGGTACTGAGCGCCGGGGATTAGATCGGCCGAGGCCAGGCCGTGCGCGACGGGGATCGGGCTGGCCGTGCCCAGCACGAACACGGCCGGCATCGTCAGCGCAGGCAGCGACTGCTCCAGCGTGTGCTGGTCGAAGTGCGCTTGGACTGAGGCGAAGGTTCCGGCGTAGCACTCCACCGACAGGCTCAGCGGCGGTATCGGGGGAGCCGCCTGGGGTGAGGAAAAGTACCCCGGCCACACGATGGCCAGGCTCTCCAGGGCGTCCTCGGCAGTGCCGTGGCCGGCCATGGCCCGCTCATCCAGTTCCCGCGCCCGCGCCGCCAGTTCCGGCTGGATCCGCTCGGCCAGGTTCTGCTCCATGTCGCTTATGCCCCCGTCGGGGACCGCTCCCAGCGGGTCGGCGATCACCAAGCCGGCCACCCGGCCGGGGTGCCGGACCGCCAGGTGCATGGCCAGGTGACCGCCCCAGGAATGCCCGATCACGTAGACGCGGCCGGCCCCGGCAGCGTCCAGGACGGCGATCGCGTCCGCCACGTGCCGGCCGACATCAAACGGCCCGGACGTGGTGGACGGCGCCAGGCCGCGCTGCTGGTACCGGATCACCCGGAAGGCGTCCTCAAGCTCGGCGGCCAGCGGGGCGGTGTAATCCGACATGCCGGGACCGCCGTGCAAGATCAGCACAGGCGGCCCGTCTCCGGCCAGCCAGCCGGTGATGCTGCCCTCGGGTACCGGGGCCCGGAACTCGCTGACCATCGACTCAGCTCCGCAGCACTGCTTCGGTCTGGGCGGTATCCTCAGTGCCCCGGTAATAGGCGACCTTGCCGTCACGGAACCTGAAGAAGTGGTGCAGATTCATCTCGGCGGTCTTGCCGGTGGCGCGCGACTTGCCACTGAACCTCACCACGGTGAGCACGTCGGTTTCGTTAGCGGCGAACGAGACCGGGGTGAACTCCTCGACCTCTATGGCCGAGCCGAAGTCCGAGAAGAACGCTGCGACCGCGTCCTTGCCATGGCGCACCCCGAACCAGGGGGCGGCGGACGAGGCGGTCTCGGTGGCCCAGTCCACGTCGCCGGTAACCATATCCAGGATGGCGGCGGCATCGCCGCGGCCGAACGCCCCGTAGATCTCGGTGACGGTCTTGATGTTGGCATCAGCGCTCAATGTAAGCCCCTTTCTGAGTAGCGGCTGACAGCACTGGTACGTCACCGAGAACAAGAGCGGATCACCGGGCACGTCAATCGTTCTAGGATGCGCCGTGTCGCGGACCCGCCAGGAGATTGTGCGGTGCGCTGCCGAGCGGCTGCGCGGGTCCCCGGGCGGTGTCGGGACCACCGTTGCCGCCGGCACGGAGGCCTTCGGCCGGGCCGCCGGAAATCGCCTTGCTGCCCGGCGCCCCGAGCCTGGATCTACGTCGGCTGGCACCTCGCGGCGGACCTCTTCCTTGGTGCCGCCGGGGTCGCCTTGGGCTGAGTTTGTCGTATCGGTGATCCAAGAGCAGTGCCGGTGACGTAGTACAGGCGACCGCGCCCATCGACGAGGGGAGACCGGGCATGGCCATCGCCGCGTATTTCCATCCCAAGAACATGACGCTCACGCAGTTCAACGAGATCCATCGGCGTTTGGAAAAGGCCGGTGCGGAACCAGATCCCCACCGCCTGCACCACTCCTGCTTCGGTGAGGATGGCGACCTCATGGTGTACGACATCTGGGACAGCCCGCAAAGCTTCCAAGCCTTCGGCGAGGTGCTCATGCCCATCCTCGCCGAGGTGGGTGTTGATCCCGGAGAGCCCGCACGAGCCGGTGGGATCCGCCGACTACGCGATCGCGTTGGCCGGGGCGGACGTCTGCAGCGGGGCCTTCGCCGTGTCCGCGGGCAGGGTTGACGGGTTCACGAATTCACTCCCGCTCGCGTTCGCCAGCACCGCCTCGCCAGTCGCGGACCCCTTCAGGTACTGCTGCCAGCTCAGGAACCACTCGGTCCACCCGTTGTCCCACTCGCCGGACCGGGGACTGCCCTGGATGGTGATCGGGTCGCCGGGCACGGCGAGCTTGTAGTAGATCTCGGCGTCGGCGGGGGAGAGGTTCACGCACCCGTGGCTGACGTTCTCGAAGCCCTGCTCGCCGACCGACCAGTACGCGTCGTGGTAGTAGTCGCCGCTGAACGTGAACCGCACCGACCAGGGGACGAGCAGGTCGTAGCCGGGCCCGATCATCCGGACCGGATTCTCCTTCTCGATCGTCAGGTAGGAGCCGTCCGGGGTGTCGTCACCCGGCTTGCCCGAGCTGATGTTCCAGTCGTAGGTCAGCTTGCCGTTGATGTAGATCTGCGTCTTGTGCGCCGCGGTGGACGCGACCGCGATGACCGAGTCGCCGATGTCGAACGTCTGGGTGAGCGTGTGGTGCCCGTACAGGCCCGGCGCGGCCTCGACGCCGTCGAAGTGCCCGGTGAACGAGACCGTGGTGTGCGCCGGCCAGTAGTCACGCGGCCGGAAGTCGAGGGTCTGGTTCCCGTCCCAGTACCATGCTCCGACTACGGGCTTGGAGGTCTGCAACTCGATCGACCGCTCGACGGCCGCCTTGTCCTTGATCGGCTGGCTGAACGTGAGGATGATCGGCATCCCCACCCCGTAGGTCTGCTGGTATCCCTCGAAGATCTCGGTGGTGAACGTCGACGCCGGCGTGAGCGTACGGAACGTGCTTGTCTTCGTGGTCGTCACCCCGGCGCTCGTCGCCGCGGTCGCCGTCACCGTGTAGGACTGCGAGATGTTCAGCGCCCACGTGCTGTGCCAGGAGGCGTGCCCCGCTGAGTACGTGCCGGTGACCGGATCCCCGGCGGTGGTCACGGCGACGTTCTTCAGCGTCCCGCCGGCCGCCGTGACCGTGATCCCCTGTGACGGGTCGGCCCCGCTGGCGCCGTTCCCCGGTGTGATCGTCACGGCGGGCCCGGCGGGCGAGGGGGAGGCGGACTGGCCCGCCGACTGCGCGGCACCGCTCGCGCCTGTCTTCTCGATGATGGTGGTGGTGCTCCCGGTGCAGGCGGCCACCGTCACTGCGAGCGCAGCCCCGGCGGCGACAGCGGAAAGCGCCCGGATCGCCCTCATAGCAACACCATACTTAATGACTTATTAGTCCTCCAGCCGCACTTCGTGACCATTCGACGGGCCGTCCGTCGGCGTCGGCCGCGCGGCCAGGCCGGGCGCACCCCACCCCGATTAGCCGCTATTAGTAGGACGTTCCCCCGGCGTAGTCGGCGGCGAGCACGGCGGCGACGGCCGAGATCAGCGACTTATTCGTCGTGCGGATGCCGAGTTCCCTGTTGTACCGCAGGCTCGCGACGGAGAAGTTCTCTGACCCGACGAACATCTGCTCCCCGGCGAACCCGGCGTCGGCCACGACCGCCTTGGCGTGGATGTAGAGCACCGAGTTGCTGTCCTTATAGGTCCGCACGTGCGCGCCCGCCTTGACGAGGGCGCTGAACGCGCTGTCCCACTCGCTCTGCGCGGTCATGACGATCTTCACGTCAACGCCGCGCTTCGCGGCAGCCTCAAGTGCCTTGGTGACAACGGAGTCGTCCATCTCCTCGTTCTCCACGGCAAGCGTATGCGTGGCGGAGTTGATCACGGCGAGGATGGCGGACTGCGAGTTGGTCGGCGACCACACCAGGTCGGCCCCGTCCGGCGGCGTGATCTTCTTGTGCGCGAAATCGGCGTTGAAGGTCGCGACGATCGCGGCGACGTCGGCCCTGCTGGTGTCGATGACCGCGAAGTCCCGGGTCCCCGGGTAATCCGAGGACACCAGGTTCAGCGTCATGATCACCGATGTCTTGCCGTCGACTGTGAGCGTCTTCTGGTGATAGGTGGTGCCCGACGGCGCCCAGGTCACGTGCACCCGGTGCGCGGCCAGGTAGTCATACGCGGCGGTGTTCGACGACTTCTCCAGGTGCGCGTCCAGGAGCACCCGTACGTCGACCCCGCGCTTAGCGGCCGCGGCCAGGTCGCTTTCCGCCGTCTGGTCAACCAGCTCGTACATCGTCAGGTCGACCGACGACCTGGCGCCGTTGATGAGCTGGTAGATCGCGCCGACCCCGGCCTGCGGCTCGGCGAGGACGCGCAGCGTCCCCGACCCGGCCGAGACCGGCCCGGCCGCCTGCACGACCGAGGAGGACCCGCCGGACCCTGACCCGCCGCCCGACCCGGACGACGGGCTGTCCGCCAGCTGCGCCGTCACCCCGTGGCACCCCGCCAGCGCCAGGGCCGCCGCACCGCCCACCACCATCGATCCCAGCAACCGCCGCATAGCCGTCCATCTACCCGTGAGATACCGCAAAACACGTCAGAAGTGGCAAAAGAGTATCGGGGCCACCGCCGGCAGCCCGGCGTGGGCGGATTAGTTGAGGAATGCCATTAGTCGCGGAAGATCTCAGTCTCGAACCACTGCCAGAGAAGGGGGATGCCGTCCTCGATCCGTACCGTGGGGGAGTAGCCGAGCAGCCGGCGGGCCAGGTCGTAGGAGGCGAAGTTCCGGCCGACCTCGCCTGCCCGCGCCGGCCGGTACACCACCGGGTGGTCAGGCCGCCCGACGGTCCGGCGGCACAGGTCGGCGAGCGCGGTGATCGTCGTCTCGACGCCCGAGGCGGCGTGCAGTACGGTGCCGCCGGGAATGTCCGGGTTCTCCAGGGCGAGCTGCAGCGCGGCGGCGATGTCCGACACGTGCACGTAGTCGCGGGAGGCGGTGCCGTCGCCGTAGATGACCAGGGGGTCACCGGACCGCAGCGCGCCGAAGAACACGTTGAGCACGCCGTGCTTGCGCCCGCACCATGGGCCGTACACGTTGCCGAACCGTACCGCCACGGTCCGCACGCCGTAGGTCTTCGCGAACGCGTGCGCGTATCCCTCGCCGGCCAGCTTGGACGCGCCGTACGGCGACAGCGGCTTCGGCAGCGACCGCTCGTCGACCGGGGGTGTCGCGTCCCCGATGAGCGCCCCGCCGGTAGACGCCTGTACGACGCGCCCCACCCTGGCCAGGCGTGCCGCATCGAGGACCCGGAACGTGCCGACCACGTTCGCCTCGAAGTTCGCGACCGGATCAGCCACGGACCCGGCCACGGACCCGGCCGCTGCCAGGTGGATGATCGCGCCGCACCCGGCGACCGCGTCGCCGAGCGCGTCGGCGTCGCGGATGTCGCCCTTCACGAGCTCGGCGTCCACCCCGTTCAGGTGCGCCGCGTCCCCCGTGGACAGGTTGTCGAGGACCCGCACCCGGTACCCGGCCGCGACGAGGCGCCGCACCAGTGTCGCCCCGACGAACCCGGCCCCGCCCGTCACCAGAACTTCCTGTGCGTTACCCATAGAGCACGCAGTGTATCCAGTGGTGGCGCTGCCTGATCCCCTCTTCCGGACGCCGGTCGGCAACGCATCTGGCCTCGTGGCTCCCTACCCGTATATCTGGCGCACCTGGATGTCGTCACAGTCGTCACGTCAGTAACGCACACTCCAGACGTGACATTTCGCAACGTCAATCACAGAACGGTAAACCGGACGATTCCGGATTGCCGGGACATCGAACCTCCTCAAAGTGGCCGGGAGGTCAATGTGATATTTCCCACACGTCACTGGCCGATTTCTCGTATTTCTTAATCACGTTGTGACAACGACGGTCATGCCCCTGACCTGCATGTTTGAGGTGATTTTCTAATCAGGAAGCAGCGATGGCGCGGCGAGTTATCAAAGTGTGATCTGTGCTGAATTGTGGGGCTAAAAATCCACTCATGCGAGACAAAGGTTGCTAGCGGGTGATAGGCAAGAGCGGAACACGGGAAAGAGGAATGCCACATACGAATACTCAATCTGCAATGTAAAAGCACAATGAAAGGATCGAAAGATGGCAAGTCCGACGCTTGACTGGATGTCTGATACCTATGTCCGGGGCCACGCCAGGCGCGGAGGCGCCTAAGGATGCGGCGTAACTGGCTGCCGCGCGCGGCGTTCGTCGCGGTAGCGATCAGCATTCCGGTCACCGCCCTTTCCGGTCCCGCCTTTGGCGGCCCCGCCTTTGCCGGCACAGCGCAGGCGGCGACCCTCAGCAGCCAGCAGAAGACAGCAGCGGCAACCGCGGCCACGACACCCAAGAGAGCCCTCAAGAACGGGAAGGCGCCAAAGAAAGCCCCGGTAACCTGGAACACGGTGGCGGCTGACCTGGCGAAGAGACTGGTAGGCGATCCGTACTCGTCCGGGGGCACGAGCCCGGCCGGCTTCGACTGTTCCGGCCTCACCCAGTTCGTCTATGAGCACGCAGGCCACGGCAAGCCCATCAGGCGCACGGCGGAGGACCAGTTCCTCCAGTTCAGGCCGATCAGCCACAAAAGTGCCCGGCCGGGCGACCTGGTGTTCTTCCACGAGACGGGTAACCCCGGCAGCTACGTGTACCACGTGGGCGTCTACGAGGGCGGTGACGACATGGTGGCCGCTACGACCGCCGGGGGAGGCGTCCAGCTCCAGTCGTTCATCTGGGCCGGCAACACCGTCACCTTCGGAACGATGACCCACTAACAACGAACGCTCACCCGCTGACAAAGCGTCCGCGCGGTGGGCGCCGACGCGGTCCCCTCCCGCTTCCACGAGCGAGTGCTGGCTGCCGCGTGCAACCGGCACTCGTTCTGGATGCCCAAAACCCGCACCACAGTGAGACCCGCAGGTAGCGGCGACGGCGGCGGTATGCTACAGGGATCATGCGGAACGGGAGCAAGTAAGTGGAATCTGCGCAGCCGTCACTGTCGCGCCGTCATGAGGCCGGGGCGGGCTCCGCGCGGGGCATGCTGCTCACCCTGCTTGGCGAGTTCGTCCTGCCTGACGAGGGCGCCGCGTGGACGAGCGCGGTGCTCGCCGCGTTCGAACGCCTGGGGGTGGCGGAGAAGGCCACCAGGCAGGCGCTGATGCGGACGTCCAACGCCGGCTGGCTCAGCGCGGAGAAGGTCGGCCGCCGCACCCGCTGGCTGCTTACCCCTGCGGCGACGAAGATGCTGACCGACGGCGCCAGGCGCATTTACTCGTTCGGGCCCGCGCGGACGTGGGACGGGCAATGGGTCCTGGTGCAGGCGCGCATCCCCGAGACCGACCGGCGGGCCAGGCACGTCGTCCGGACGCGGCTCGCCTGGGCCGGGTTCGGTTCGCTCGGCCCCGGCCTGTGGATCAGCCCGCATGTGGCCCGTGAGCAGGAGGCGATGCGGGTACTTCGCGAGGCGGGAGTCGCGGAAGACGCGCACGTGTTCGTCGCGAAGCGGACCGGCCTGTCCGATACGCGGGACATGGTCGCCGCCGCGTGGGACCTCCCGGAGATCGAAGCTGAGTATGAGCAGTTCGTCAGCGAGTTCCGCGCTCCGGGCGTCCCCTCTGACGTGCTGCTGCGCCAGCTTGAGCTGGTGCACGCCTGGCGCCGGTTCCCCGCGCTCGACCCGGCGCTGCCGCGCGAACTGCTGCCGCCCCGCTGGACGGGCACCAGGGCGGCGGAGCTGTTCATCGACCGGCACGACCGGTGGCTGGACGACGCGCGCCGCGAGTGGAAGAGGCTAAATAGCCAGGGCTGACCCGGTTTGTCGGGGTGAGGCGGGTCTTACGCCGGGTAAATGTTCTACGAAGTATTGACGAAACGGCAATTGTTCGTAGAGCATGGTCAGCATGTCGCACGTCGAATTTCGGACTTCTCCGGCGAAGTACCGGCACTGGCGGCTCGAGGTCGACGGACCCGTGGCAACCGTATCCATGGACGTCGACGAACACGGGGGCCTAGTGCCCGGCTACGACCTGAAGCTCAACTCCTACGACCTGGGCGTTGACATCGAGCTGTACGACGCGGTGCAGCGGCTGCGGTTCGAGTACCCCGAAGTGAAGGCCGTCGTCATGACGAGCGGCAAGGAGAAGATCTTCTGCGCCGGGGCGAACATCCGGATGCTGGCGGCATCGGCGCACTCATGGAAGGTGAACTTCTGCAAGTTCACCAACGAGACGCGCAACGGCATCGAGGACGCCACGGCTCACTCCGGGCAGACGTACCTCGCGGCCCTCAACGGCACCGCGTCCGGCGGCGGCTACGAGCTGGCCCTCGCCTGTGACCGCATTCTGCTGGTGGACGACCGCTCGTCGGTCGTTTCTCTGCCCGAACTCCCGCTCCTCGGCGTCCTGCCCGGCACCGGCGGCCTGACCCGCGTGGTCGACAAGCGGCACGTCCGCCGTGACCTGGCCGACTACTTCGCCACGAAGTCCGAGGGGATCGGCGGGAAGAAGGCGGTCACCTGGAAGCTCGTGGATGAAGTGGTGCCACGGGTGCGGTGGCAGGAAGTGATATCCGAACGGGCCCGTGACTCCGCCTCATCCGCCACCCGTCTCCCCGGCGGGGCGGCGATCTCGCTGACCGACCTGGAGAAGACCCGCACCGACTCGCTCATCTCCTATGCGCACGTCACCGCGTCGATCGACCGGGACCGCGCGGTCGCGGAGATCACGGTAACCGGGCCGTCGTCCGCTGTGTCTTCAACCACGGGGTCTTCAACCACGGGGTCATCAACCACGGGCCCGGCCTCGATGTCCGACGTGTACGCGCAGGGCGCGGGGTTCTGGCCCCTCGCGGTGGCCCGCGAGCTTGACGACCTGATCCTCGACCTGCGCACCAACGAGCCCGAGATCGGCACCTGGGTGCTGCGGACGCACGGCGACGCCTCACGGGTCCTGGCCTACGACGAGTTGCTGCTTGGCAGCTATGACAGCGACTGGCTCGCGCGGGAGATCGTCCTGTACTGGAAGCGGACGCTCAAACGGCTCGACGTGACCTCCCGGTCGCTGATCGCGCTGATTGAGCCGGGCTCCTGCTTCGCCGGGTCGCTCCTTGAGCTGGCCCTGGCCGCCGACCGCTCCTACATGCTCTTCGGGGAGAGAGAGGATGCTGACCCCGTAGACGCGGGCGCGCCCGCCGCGATCACGGTCGGCCCGGCGAACCTTGGCCCGCTGCCGATGGGCAACGGGCTGACCCGGCTGCAGACCCGGTTCCTCGGCGACGCCGGCAGCCTTGCCGCGGTGGAGAAGGCGGCCGGCGAGCCGCTTGAGGCCGAGGACGCCGAGAGGCTCGGCCTCGTGACGTTCACCCCGGACGACATCGACTGGGACGAGGAAGTGCGCATCGCGGTCGAAGAGCGCGCCTCATTCTCCCCGGACGCGCTCACCGGCCTGGAGGCGAACTACCGGTTCGCGGGCCCTGAGACCATCGAGACCAAGATCTTCGGGCGGCTGACCGCCTGGCAGAACTGGATTTTCTACCGCCCGAACGCCTCGGGCCCGGACGGCGCGCTGCGCGCCTACGGGACAGGCAAGCGGGCCGACTTTGACCGGAGGCGGGTGTGAGAACTCCTTGCTTTTTGCCCTGGCACGGCAGTCCTAGAACCCAGAGGTATCAAAAAGAAAGGAGTTCTCGATGAGGCCGGATTACGCCGATAAGATCCCCAACAACGTCGGCCTGGCCGAGGACCGGCGGCTGCAACGGGCCCTGGAGTCCTGGCAGCCGGACTTCCTGTCCTGGTGGGAGACCATGGGGCCCACCCTGCCCACCCAGGACGTGTACCTGCGCACCGCGATCGACGTGCGGGGCGAGGGCTGGGCCACGTTCGGGCACGTGCCGATGATTGACTACCGCTGGGGGATCTTCCTCGCCGACCGCAACGCCGGCCGGCGGATCGCGTTCGGCCGGCACAAGGGGGAGCCCGCCTGGCAGAAGGTGCCTGGGGAGTACCGGGCGGAGCTGCGGCGGCTGATCGTGATCCAGGGTGACACCGAGCCCGCCTCCGTCGAGCAGCAGCGGAACCTCGGGGCGACCGCGCCGTCGCTGTATGACCTGCGGAACCTGTTCCAGGTGAACGTGGAAGAGGGCCGTCACCTGTGGGCGATGGTGTACCTGCTGCAGGCGTACTTCGGCAGGGAGGGCCGGGAGGAGGCGGAGGAACTGCTGCACCGCAACTCGGGCAGCGAGGACTCGCCGCGGATCCTGGGGGCGTTCAACGAGGAGACGCCGGACTGGCTGTCGTTTTTCATGTTCACCTACTTCACCGACCGGGACGGCAAGTACCAGCTCGGCACGCTGAAGGAGTCCGCCTTCGACCCGCTGTCGCGCACCTGCGAGTTCATGCTCAAGGAAGAAGCGCACCACATGATGGTCGGCACCACCGGCGTCGACCGGGTGGTGGAGCGGACCGCCCAGGTGATGGTGGAAAACGACACCGACGACGTCGCCGCGCTCGGGGCCATCCCGCTCCCCGTCATCCAGAAGTACCTGAACTTCCACTACTCGGTGTCGCTCGACCTGTTCGGCGGGGAGACCTCCACCAACGTCGCCAACTACTACACCGCCGGGTTGAAGGGCCGCTGGCTGGAGGAGCGCCGCAAGGACGACCACCAGCTCACCGACGACTCGATCATGGTCGACGCGCTGACGGACGCCGGTGACGGGGAACTGAGTATCTCTAAGACCGAGGTGTCCGCGCTGGTGGGGCTCAACGCCGACCTGCGCCGGGAGTACATCGCCGACTGCTCAGGCGGCGTCAAGCGGTGGAACCGGATCCTCGAAGAGGCGGGCCTGCCGCAGCGGCTGTACCTGCCGCATGCCGCGTTCAACCGCCGCGTGGGAGCCTTCGCCTCCATCGAGGCGTCCCCGCAGGGCGAGAAGCTGTCCGCTTCCGAGTGGGCGGCCCGCAAGGGACAATGGCTACCAACCGACACGGACAAGACGTTTGTCCGTTCGCTCATGCGGCCGGTCTACGAGCGTGGCAAGATCGCTGCCTGGGTCGCACCCCCGCGCAACGGGATCAACGGCCAGCCGTTCGACTACGACTACGTGCACCTGGCCTAGGCCGGGGCCGGGACCCGAAGGAGCGTAGCGATGAACCTCTTTCATTCTGCGTTTGCCACCCGGAAATCGCGGATCCCTAAGCGGCAAAATTAAAGGGGTTCAGATGGCGCAGTTGTTCAACGCTAGTGAGTACCTACTCGACCGGCGGCTCGCCGCCGGAGACGCCGGGCGGCTGGCGCTGACCGGCCCCGCCGGCGACCTCAGCTACGCCGAGCTCTGGGACCGGGTCCGCCGGACCGCGGCGGGCCTGCGCGCGGTCGGCGTCCAGCCGGAGCAGCGGATCCTGATGGTGATGGCGGACTCGCCGCACTTCGCCGTCGTTTACCTGGCCGCCATGCGGGTAGGCGCGATCCCGGTGCCCGTCTCGACGATGCTCCGGTCCGACGGCATCGCCGAGCTGCTCCATGACTCGCGGGCTAGGTTCCTCGCGGTCACCAGTGAGTTTGCCGCCGCGGCGGAGTCGGCCGCCGCGGCGGCACCCGAACTAGCCGGGATACTGTTTTCGCCCGGGGGGGCGACCCCCCGTAACCCCCCGGGAAAAACCTCCGTAGAGACACCTCTGGGGAGGTCCGCAGAGACATCTCTTAGGGAGTCGGTAGCGTCGGTGCCGGTCTACCTGCTGGACGAGTTGGCTACCAGTGCCCCGGATGACACGGTGTACGACACCTCCGCCGACTCGCCCGCGTTCTGGCTCTACACCTCCGGTACGACGGGAACCCCCAAGGGGGCGATGCACCGGCACGGTTCGATCCCCGCGGTGTGCGAGACGTACGGCCAGCAGGTGCTTGGCATCCGGCCCGATGACCGCTGCCTGTCGGCGGCGAAGGCGTTCTTCGCCTACGGCCTGGGCAACTCGCTGCTGTTCCCGCTGGCGGCGGGCGCGACGAGCGTGCTCCTGCCGACGCCGTCGCGACCGGACCTGATCGCGGAAACGGCCGTCAAGTACGAGGCGACACTGTTCTTCGGCGGGCCGACGTTCTTCGCGAACATGCTCCGCGCCGGGATGGCGCCGGACGCCCTCGGCGCGGTGCGCCTCGCCGCCTCGGCCGGCGAGGCGCTGCCCGCCGCCCTCTACGAGCGGTGGACCTCGCACTTCGGCGTGGACATCATCGACGGCATCGGCATGACCGAGATGCTGCACATCTTCCTGTCCAACCAGCCGGGCGCGGTCCGGCCGGGGACGACAGGGGTCGCGGTGCCCGGCTACGACCTGAAGCTGGTCGACGAGGAGACCGGCCGTGAGATCCCCGGCACCGGGGTGCCCGGCACCCTGTTCGTGCGCGGCGCGTCCACCGCGACCGGCTACTGGGCCAGGTACGACGCCTCCCGCCTGGTGTTCCAGGGGCAGTGGCTGCGCACCGGCGACACCTACGTCCGCGACACCGACGGCTACTACGAGTGCCTGGGCCGGACCGGCGACATGATCAAGGCGTCAGGGATCTGGGTGTCTCCGATGGAGGTGGAGGCCCGGCTGCTAGCCCACCCGGCCGTCGCCCAGGCGGTCGTCGTCGCCGCACTGGACGCCGACAGCCTGGAGAAGCCGGTCGCCTATGTCGTGCTCTCTCCCGGCGCGGTCGTCACCGAGGCGGAGCTGATCGAGCACTGCCGCGAGGCGCTGCCGTCGTTCAAGCGGCCGCGCGCCGTCGTGTTCACCGACGGCTTCCCCACCACCGCCACCGGGAAGATCCGCCGCGTCGAGCTCCGCACCATGGCCGCGGACGTGCTGCGCCCGCAGGGCCCGGTTCGTGAGGGCCCGGTTCGTGAGGGCCCAGTTCATGAGGGCACTGTCTGATGCTCGACGGGATGCCGCTCGTCGACGCGCACCTGCACGCGGCTCGCAAGGCGACCCTCAAGCTGCCCTGGGACACCTGGGTGCAGGGATTCGCCGGCCGCGACGTCGCCGGCCGGCTCTACGACGCCTCCGGCGCCGTGATCCCGGCGGCGTTCGACGCCATGCTCGCGGCCGAGGGCGTCGACATCGGGCTGCTCATCTGCGAGTACTCACCCAAAGTGACCGGCATGCAGGTCATCGAGGACATGCTCCCGATCGCCGGGTTCAACCCCGACCGCATCCGGGTCATCGCCAACGTCAACCCGCACCTCCACTACCCGGTCGACGAGGAGGTCCGCCGCCAGCTCGCGCTCGGCGCGGTCGCCCTCAAGCTCCACCCGGTGCACGCGGGCGTCGCCGCCAACGAGAGGATGCTCTACCCCGCCTACGAGGCCTGCCAGGCCGCTGGCGTCCCCGTCGTCGTGCACTGCGGGACCTCGACCTTCCCCGGCGCGTCCAACGCGTTCGGCGACCCGGTCGTCCTCGACGACGTGCTTCGCGACTTCCGCTCGCTCACCCTGGTCCTGGCGCACGGCGGGCGCGGCTGGTGGTACGACGCGGCGGCCTTCCTCGCCCTGTCCCACGACCGGGTCTGGCTCGAGCTGTCCGGCCTGCCACCGTCCCGGCTGCGCGACTACTACGCGCGGCAGAACTGGAACCGGCTGACGAAGCGGATGATCTTCGGCACGGACTGGCCGGGCATCCCAGGCATCGCCGCCAACGCCCGCGCCGTCGCCAGGCTAATGCCCGACGACGACACGGCGGCGGCGGTCCTGGCCGGCAACGCGATGCGCGTCTACAACCTCAAGGCCGCCACGTGACCCCTGCGCGTCCCGCGGTTCCCAGAGATGTACGGTGGTACTCATGACCGTATCAATTGGCGTCGTCGGCGCCGGCGCGATGGGGGGCGGGATCGCCCAGGTAGCAGCCGCGGCGGGAGGGCGGGTACTCATAGCGGACGCGGTGCCAGGCGCCGCGGAGCGGGCCGTTGCCGGCATCCGTGACCGGGTCAAGGCACAGGTCGCCAAGGGGCGCCTCAGCGTCGACCCGGATACCCTCGACCTCACCGCCGTGGACTCAGCGGACTATCTCGCCGGATGCGAAGTCGTGATTGAGGCGATCATCGAGGACCTGGCGGCCAAGCAGGCCCTGTTCGCAGAACTTGAGACGGTCGTCGCGGCGGACACCATCCTCGCGTCCAACACCTCATCCCTGTCGCCCACGGCGCTTGCCGCGGGCCTCGAGCACCCCGAGCGCCTCGTCGGCCTGCACTTCTTCAACCCGGTCCCGGCCATGAAGCTCGTCGAGGTCATCTCAGGTCTCGCCACCGCGCCGGACGTCGCCGACGCCGCCGCCGACCTGGCTGCCGCCTGGGGCAAGACCGTCGTCCGGTCCACCGCGACACCTGGATTCATCGTCAACAGGATCGCCCGCCCCTTCTACGCCGAAGCGTGGCGCCTGCATGAGGAGCACGCCACCGCTGCGCAGAACATCGACGCGGTACTCACCGGTGCCGGCGGCTTCCGCATGGGACCGTTCGCCCTGATGGACCTCATCGGCCACGACGTGAACGAGGCCGTGACCCGCTCCGTGTGGGCCGCGTTCGGGTACGACCCGCGGTTCGCGCCCGCCCTCGCCCAACGGGCCCTCGTCGAGGCCGGCTGGCTCGGCCGCAAGTCCGGCCGGGGCATGTACCCCGCCGACGGCGCGCCCGCCACCACGCCCGCTCCCGCGGCACGGTCACCCAAGGTCGTCATCGAGCACGCCGCCCGCGCCGCCGACGAGGAACGCCGGCCGTCGCCGCTGCGCGCCCTCCTCGACCGCGCCCGGGTCGCCGCCGTGTCAGGCGACCGCGACGACACCGGCGCCGGGCTCCCCGACGGCCTCATCGAACTGCCGTCAGGCGCCCTGCTTACCCAGTGCGAGGGGGCGACCGCCACCTCCCTGTCGGCCGCCTTCGGCCGGCCCGTCATCGTCGTTGACCGGGTCCTGGACCCTGCCACCGCCACCGCTATCGCCGTCGCGCCCTCCGACGGGTGCCCGCTCGCCGCCCTCACCGAGGCCACCGGGCTGCTCCAGGCCGCCGGCCTCAACGTCTACGTCATCGAGGACACCCCCGGCCTCATCGTCACCCGCACCGTCGCGATGCTCGCCAACCTCGCCGCCGACGCCCTCGCCAGCCGGGTCGCCAGCGAGCCCGACATCGACACCGCGATGCGCCTCGGCGTCAACTACCCCCTCGGCCCCCTCGCCTGGGCCCGCCAGTGGGGCATCGGCACCGTCCTGCGCATTCTCGACAGCCTCGACAACTGGTACCGCGACGGCCACTATCGCCCCAGCCCCCTACTCCGCCGCACCGCCCTCGCTCAGCGCGGCCCCGCCCCCGCCGAAAGCTTCCTGCCGCGCCAGGGCCATTCCGGCCGAGACTAACCACCCGCACCAGACTTGATAACAGCAAGAAGTGTCAGCGGTGCACCTCGCGCCCGCAGCCCTGCTCCTCCCACCCACAGACAGGAACCCGGAGGACCGATGAGCCCGATTGAGGTACGCGACGAGGGCGATACCCGGTGGATCGGCCTGAACCGTCCCGATAAGCGCAACGCGATCGACCAGGCCATGGCCGAGGCCTTCTCGGACGCACTCGACGACGCCCGCAAGCAGCCCTGCGTACTCATCGTCCATTCCACGACGCCGGGCATCTTCGCCGCCGGCGCCGACATCGCCGAACTCCGCGACCGCGACGCCGACGCCGCCCTCCTCGCCATCAACGCCGGCCTCTTCGAAAAGCTGGAGGCACACCGCTGGCCGACGATCGCCGTCATCGACGGCGCCGCCCTCGGCGGCGGCTGCGAGCTCGCCCTCGCGTGCGACTTCCGCGTCGCGTCGGACAAGGCGTTCTTCGCCCAGCCCGAGCTCTCCCTTGGGATCCTCGCCGGCGCCGGCGGCAACTGGCGCCTCGCCCAGGCCGTCGGCCAGCAGGTCGCCCGCCGCATGCTCTACACCGGGGCACGCCTCTCGGCCGCCGACGCCCTGGGCGCTGGCCTCGTCGACGAGATCTCCGACAACCCCGAAGCCGCGGGCCGCGCCCTAGCGGAGAAGATCACCCGGCAGTCCTGGCGCGCCCTCGAGCTCACCAAGCTCGCCCTGCGCTCGCACCGTCCCGCCACCACCACCTTCGACGTCGCGGCTCAGGCGCTCCTATTCGGCAGCCAGGACAAGTACGACCGGATGACCGCGTTCCTCAGTCGGCGCAAAAGCTAGGCGAAGCTACGACGCAGGCTGGCGGGGGCCGGTCGGCACGTCGAGCAGTCCGGCCGCGACGTAGACGGGCGCGCCGGTGATCGCGGCGAGGTTAATCGCGTCGCTCGGCCGCGCGTCCACCGTGGCGCCGCCGCGCAGCATCACTTGCGCGTAGAAGATCCCGTCCGTCATGCCGGTGACCCGCACCGACCGGACGGCGGACCCGGCCGCGGCGACCAGTGAGGCCATGAACTGGTAAGTCATCGGCCGGGGGAACTGCTGGCCCTGCAGGCTGAAGGCCAGGGCCGTCGCCTCCGCGTCCCCCACGCCGATCAGCAGGCGACGCGTGTCACCCTCGGCCGTCGGCGCGAGTTCGATGAAGAACCGCTCGCACCGTCCCGGACCGTCGTCGGTTCCTGGGACCACCCCGGTGATGGTCACCGGCACCAATTGCGCCATACCGGCCACCTCCCTGGGCCTTTACCACTTTCAGGGTAAACCTATCCAAGGGTCCAAGCAGATGTTGACGTGCCTGCTTGCCACCCGAATGGACCGGCAGAAGGGGCGCGCCGCGCGGATGTTGCTCACCCGCCGTGGGTGATGCCGGTGATCCGCTGATGACGAAGGCTTGACCTGCATGGCGAAATCGCATCGTCGCCATGCGCCGCTGTGGCCGTCACGAGGTGCGAAGGAGCGTCCATGTCGTACCCACTCCTCAACGTTTTCTGGACAATGTTCGAATTCTTCGCCTGGGTAGCGTGGATCTGGCTGCTGATCTACGTCTGCATGGACATATTCCGCAGTCGCGATCTTTCCGGCGGGTCCAAGGCCCTGTGGTTCGTGTTCGTGTTCTTCATCCCGGTGATCGGCTTGCTGGCGTACCTGATCGTCCGTGGTGGCGACATGCATGAGCGGACCCTGGAGCAGCGCGTCCCGCGTCAGTATCGATATGGAGACGTCGGCAGCAGCTATGCGCCAGCGGACCCGGCGGCGCCCGGGGCGAACGCGGCGCCAGGCACTACCGCGGATCAGCTCCAGGGTCTTGCTGACGCCCGTGACCGGGGGACGATCACGGCGCAGGAGTTCGAGCGCGAGAAGGCAAAAATCCTTAGCTAGGAAGCGCAAGCATGTCGTGCCCAGATGGCGATGGTGCCGGCGGGCCTAAGCCTGGAGAAGGCCGTCGCGGCGACGGAGGGTCATGGCACAGACATCCGCTGGCCAGAGGGCAGCAGGCGGCAGTGACCGTACCGGCCGATCGGAACCCGGCGGCCGGTACGGCCTTCTTCTGCTGGTGCTGGTCGCGACGTATGTGATCTCGGCCTTCACCAACGGCCGGATTATCGGCGATCTCCAGATCCTGCTTTTCCTTGCTCTCCTGCTGCTGTCCCTGCGGACATCGCGCGTCCGTGGCCGGATGGCGTGGCTGGCCGTCGGCATCGCCCTGGCCGGTACGGCGGCGGCCCTCGGGGCGGGCCTGACGGACACCCAGGTGGGCGACGGCTTGGCCGCGATATGGAAGGGCCTGGTCCTGCTCCTGTCCGCGATCCTCATCGTCAGCCGGGTACTGGCCCGGTCCACGGTCACCATGCAGAGTATCTACGGTGCCCTGAGCGCTTACGTGATCATCGGCATGATGTTCGCTGCCTTCTACGCTGCGATCAAGTCCTTCGACGGCGGCGGCTTTTTCGCTGACGGGCAACCCGGAAACACCCAGACGTTCCAGTACTTCAGCTTCGCCACGCTGACGACCGTGGGCTATGGGGACTTTACCGCTGCTATCAACGGCGGGAGGGCCATCGCAGTCCTCGAGGCGATGACCGGACAGATATTCCTGGCCACCCTGGTGGCGCGCCTCGTCTCCGCTTACCGGGGGCCATCAGCTGATTAAGGGCGGCCTGGTAAGGCCGGCCGGTCATCACGCCAGGTAGTAGAGGCTATTGCCGACCAGCCAGAAGCCGAGCAGCAGGGATAGCCCGATGATGACCTGGTCGCGGTGCGTGTCCAGCCAGGTCCGGAGCGCCCGCAGCTTGGCGCCGGCGGCGGCGGGTGCGAACGTCGCGTACAGCTCGAGGCACAGGAAGCTGGCCGTGCCCAGCAGGACGAACAGGGCCAGGGTCAGGTAGTCAGCCGGCCCGGACAGCTTGGCCTGGGTGACGGTCGCAGCGCCGACGGCCACCAGCGCCCACGGCTGGAGGAAGGCGGCGAGCCCGGCGGCGGCCCACAGCGACACCCCGTCCAGTCGCGCCATCCAGGTCGGCGGCTTACGGGGGGCGCCGATCCGGCGCCACCGCCGCCAGCCGTACAAAACCAGCGCGACGCCCAGGGCCAGCTTCACGGCCAGGGCGGCCGTCGATGGCGCGGTGCTGGGCGCGGGCGGCTTGCCCTGGGTCGTCAGGACCACGGCCGCTATCACTACGACCAGGCAGGCGAGCCAGCCGAGGACGAACGCCAAGCCTCGCCGGGTGCCCTTCTCGGAGCTCAGCAGCAGGATGAACGCGGTGAGCGGGAAGGGCTCGAGGGTTATCCCGAGACCGATGATCACAAGGTTAAGGACCACCGCCCCGCTCCCCTCCTACTGGCCGCATGCTGCTGCCGGGCCGGGCAGATCTGCCCGGCCCGGCAGCCGCGATCTCACAGGCCTTGCTCAGCGACAATTCGGCCGGACTTGACGGCTTTAACGACTTCGTCGTGGTCACGCTCGTTCTGGTCGGCGTAGGCGTCGGAGAACTCCGTGATGGCCCGGTCGAAGATGTCTGAGCCGCCCAGGTAAGCCGCGATGGCGATGGCGTCACCGGAGCGGGCGTGGGCCCGCGCCAGGGTCCATCCGCACAGCTCGCCGTAGATGCGCATGCCACTCGGCACCATGGCGTCGGTGTCGAGGGAGAACTTCCAGTCCCGCAGTTGACGGACGTAGAAGTCACGTTGCTTCCCGTCCAGCCCGGCCGGGACCCGGTGCCAGCCCAGGAAGATGTCACTGGAGGCCTGCATCAGCCGCTGGCCCGCGACCACCCGCTGGCCCATGTTGGCGAACTCGCTGGCGCCAACGAACCGGCTGAGAACCGACTCCTCGGCCTCCTTGATCTGGAGAAACAGCGGATCAGACTCATCGCGCCCCAGCATCAGGGCGATCCAGCACCGGGTCCCCACGCTTCCGACGCCGACGACCTTGCGGGCCAGATGAACGAACGTGTACTGCTCGATCAGGTGTCGGCGGTCGGTCTCCAGCGTCCGCCGGTACTTGGTCATGATGCCTTGTAGCTCCGACTGGAGCGAACTGCGTCGTGCCTCATCGGCTACCAGATCCTCGATTGGCACAATAAGCGGTGGATCAGACATGATCCGCGGCTGCCCGTCCACCGTGGTGGTGAGCTTGCCCAGTTCCTCCATGCTGTCCCGGGTGCGGGCCTTGGCCGCGCCCTTGGCGACCAGCTTGCGCTGCTTGGCGCTCAGCTTGGAGTCAAACTGGGCCCGTAGCTGGTCGATGTCCGCGTGCGCGTACCAGATGTCCAGTTGCGTCATCCCGGCAAAGTCGCGCATCGCCTGCCGGTAGCTGGCCACGGTGCCCGCGACGATCTTGCGGCGCTCTTTGCCGCTGAACCCGTTCGACCGCGCGGCGACCTCCATGCTGGCGGCCAGCCGCTTGACGTCCCACTCCCACGGACCCGGCAGCGTCTCGTCGAAGTCATTCACGTCGAAGATCAGGTTGCGCTCGGCTGACCCGAAGATGCCGAAGTTCGACAGGTGCGCGTCACCGCAGGCCTGGACGATCAGGCCGGAGACCGGAGTGGTGGCCAGGTCGCTGGCCATGGGCAGGGCAGCGCCGCGATAGTACGTGAACGGCGAGACCATCATCCGGCCCCACCGGATCGGCACCAGCTCCGGCACGCGCGCCTTCGCCTGCTCCTGGAGCAGGGTGATCGGGTCGGGCCGGCGAGCGGACACCGTGAAATCCGCGTGCGATTCCCGCGGTACCTCAGCACGGGCCTGCGCGCCCCGGGCCGCACGCTCAGCGGGCGTCAGATGCCCCAGCTTGGATTCGAGCTGGGCCCGCGCCGACGGCTGCGGCGGAGCAACCTTGAGAACGCTCATCTTCCGGCTCCTCTCCAGTCACCTGAACTTCCAGGATGGCCGGAAAGGGAACGGTCTGCCTCACCCCGCCGGGGTGAGGCAGACCGGCAGGGTGCCAGGCGGCCGGTGCGGCAAGAGGATCGGGCCGGCGACGCCCCCCAGTGTCGCCGGCCCGTCCCCGCCCTTTCCCTACTCCCGCGCGAGCATGGCCTGAGCCTCGCGCTGGAGGTCCACGTAGGGGTCGCCGCTGACGTCGACCGCGACGCGCTTGATCGTGCCGCCGGTGAATGCGTGCGGGTGCTCGCCCGGGTAGTCACTGGTCACGGACTCACCACTGTCGCGGCCGACGCACAGGCCCTCACCGGCCAGGCTGAACATCCCGGGCTGGGTCCTGATCCGGCCCTCGCCAACCTTCTGGTCCCCGTAGTACAAGGAGAGCACGCCGGTGGAGACCCCAGGGGGATCCTCGCCGTCCTTGTCGAACGACGCCGACAAGATCAGGTCCGATCCGGCGGGGAGGTCCCGGGTGGCGTCGATCTTCTGCTCCGCGAGGCCGACGAAGTTGTTGACGTAGTGCAGCCGGTTGTCCTTGATGTACAGGGCGTGGCCGCCGAACCGTGAGCCATGCGCGAACAGCACGCCTTGTGCGCCTGAGTCAGGGAGGTCGACCAGCGCGCCGATGGTGAATGACCGGTTACGGACGTTCACCGCCTGCTGCTCGGGCACCTCCGCGGTGCCGGGGAAGTAGACGTAGCGCTCGCGTGCCGTGGCCAGCTGCGGCCGCTGCGTGGTGATAATCTCCAGCGCGGACCGGTCGTCGAGCGGGAAGGCCAAGTTCTGGCCGGCTTCGGCGAACCACAGGTTGACCAGCTCCCGGAGCTTGTCCGGATGCTCGGCGGCCAGGTCGCGGAGTTCGGCGCGGTCCGTGTCGGTGTGGTACAGCTCCCAGGTGTCGTCGTTGAAGTGGCCCCAGCCGCTGAGCGTGGGGTGGGTGGTGATGGCCTTCCACCCGTCGTGCCAGATCCCGCGGGAGCCGAGCATCGAGTAAAACTGGGTCTTGCGAGCTGACGGCGCCGATTCCATCTCGACGCTGTAGCGCATGCTCACGCCGTCGAACCGGCTCTGCACGTGCCCCTTGATGACTCGCGGCGCCGCAACGCCGAGCGTGTCAAGGATCGTCGGCACGATGTCGATGGCGTGGTGGTACTGGTGGCGGATCTCGCCCCGGCCTGCCTGCGAGGGCCAGGAGATGATGCACGGGTCGGCGGTGCCGCCGTTGAACTCATACCGCTTCCACATCTTGAACGGTGTGTTGAAGGCCATCGCCCAGCCGTTCGGGTAATGGTTGTACGTCTTCGTTCCGCCAAGCTCGTCGAGCATCGCGAGGTTCGACCGCATGTCGTCGGGGATCCCGTTGGCGAATTTCATCTCGTTGATGGACCCGTTGGGTCCGCCCTCGCCACTGGCCCCGTTGTCCGACACGACGATGATCATCGTGTTGTCCCGCTGCCCGCTCTCTTCCAGATAGTCAAGCAGCCGGCCGATGTGGTGGTCGGCGTGAGCCAGGAACCCCGCGTAGACCTCGGCCATCCGGGCGAACAGCCGCTGCTCGTCCGCGGTGAGCGAGTCCCACGGCCGGGTGTAGTCAAGCGGCGGGAACGGCTGGCCGTCGGGACCCGTGCGGGTGTCCGGGGTGCCGATCGGGTTGATCGGCGGCAGCCCGGTATCAGCAGGGACGATGCCCATTTCCTTCTGCCGGGCCAGGGTCTGCTCACGTATCGCTTCGTAGCCCATGTCGAATTGACCCTTGAACTTGTCGGCCCACTCTTTGGAGACATGGTGCGGCGCGTGCGCGGCGCCCGGCGCGTAGTAGAGGAAGAACGGCTTGTCCGGGGCGAGCACCTTGGCATCGCTGATGAATTCGATTGCCTTGGTGGTGATGTCATCGGTGAAGTGGTAGCCCTCCTGCGGTGACTTCGGCTGGTCAACCGGGTGGTTGTCGTAGACCAGGTCCGGGTACCACTGGTTCGTCTCGGCGCCGAGGAACCCGTAGAAGCGCTCGAAGCCGCGGCCCGATGGCCAGTTACGCCGGGTGGAGGCGAGGTTCATCTCCACCGTCGGGCACAGGTGCCACTTGCCGACGATGTAGGTATTCCAGCCCCGCTCACCGAGGATCTCGGAGATCATGCCGTTCTCCGGCGGGATCGTCCCGCTCGCGTTCGGGAACCCGACCGCGGCCTCGGTGATACAGGCCATGCTGTTCCGCGTGTGGTTACGCCCGGTCAGCAGGCACGAGCGGGTCGGCGAGCACAGCGCCGTGGTGTGCCACTGGGTGTACCGGATTCCCTCGGCCGCGATCCGGTCGATGTTCGGTGTCTGGATGGGACCGCCATAGCTGCTCATGGCCGAAAAGCCCACGTCATCGAGCACGATGTACACGACATTGGCCGCGCCGTCCGGCGCCTTGGGCGGCTCGAACGGTGCCCAGTCCGGGACCGAATCGCGGACATCGATGCCGATCGTGCCCTTGAACGGCTCGCTCATCTCACTGCTCCTCGCGCTTGGCGGCCAGCTGACAGGGGTCTCACCCCACGCAGGAGGGGACCATCCGGGTTTTCAGTCACACGAACCCGTTAATGATGCTGGCCGCCCTCAGGTCAGCCGTGCATCACCCGCCGGGCATGAGCGGTCACTGGAGCGTCATCACCGTGACCTTCTCCTCGCGCCGGAGTTCGCGCCGGAGCATGAGGCCGCCGATGATCTCGAAGAGGCCCATGACGATGAACCAGATACCGAGCAGGACGGTGAGGAAGGTCAGGGAGGAGATGGGAGCACTCGCCACCACGATCCCCGCGATGACGCTGATGGCGCCGAAAGCGATCCACCAGGGCCGCCCCTCGCGGGCGTCGCTTGAGATCCCCCCGACCAGCGCGGCCAGCCCCTGGACGATCCAGGTGATGCCCACCAAGAGACCGACGATCGCCACGGTTATGTGCAGGTGCCGGATCAGGACGACGCCGACGACGATGAACATCAGGCCGGCGATACCGAGCCACACCCGGTGTGCTTCCTCGGGGTCGAAGATCCGGATCAGGTGAAAGATCCCCGAGAAGATCATGAGGACGCCGAACAGGACCGCGGCCACGTTCAGCGAGCCGCCCGGGTGAAAGGCCACCACGATCCCGAGAATCAGGGTCAGCACTCCGAGGACGACCGTCGCTGGCCACGACGGTCCCAGCAGCGAAGGAGTTGACGGCTGAACGTCAGGTTCGCTGGATAGCATTAGCGCTCCTCTGCCCTTCTTCGGCGTCAGCCCCCAGGTGGCCGCGGCCCGCGCCGGACGTGCTGCGTCGGCACTCACGGCTATCGTGGGTGCGCACGCCACCGGCTGGCCTCACCCCTCGCGGGTGATTACGCCCTGAGGTAAGCCACGACAGTGAGCCACGACATGTGCCTACGGTGCGGCTGGTGCCCCGCCCGTTGTCGTTTCCGGAACCACAGGGCGGGGTTTGTCCGGCCCCGATTGCGGCGGTACAGCGGGCTGACCGGGGCCCACGGAGCCCAGCGGGGACGTGTAGACGTCGTGCAGTGTCGCGATTTGCTGGGCGCTGAAGGCCCGTTCGCGGCGGACATCGCGGGTGAAGGCCAGCCACCAGCTGAGCACGGCGCCGAGGCGGTTCCGGAACCCGGTCAGGAAGGCGATGTGGATGAACAGCCAGATCCACCAGCCGATGAACCCGCCAACCTGCAGCGGCCCGGCTGAGACGACGGCGTTGCCGCGGGAGATGTAGGCCGCCGAGCCGAGGTCACGGTAGCGGAACGGTTTCTCCTCCATATCTCCCGAGAGCCGGTGCCTGATGCGGTGCCCCGCGTAGAGCCCGGACTGCATCGCTACCTCGGCGACCCCGGGGAGTTTGTCCAGGCTCATCATGTCACCGAGGACGGAAATCTCCGGATGGCCGGGGATGGTGAGGTTCTTCTCGACGAGGATGCGCCCGGCCCTGTCTTGCTTCGCGCCGGTGGCGGTCGCGAGGGCCGCAGCCATCGGCGGGGCCTCCACCCCGGCGGTCCACAAGACGACGGCGGCGTCGTAGCGGGTCTCCTGGCCGGCGTGGTCGCGGACGAGCACGTATCCCTCGTCGACATGGGTGACGATCGAGCCCATGTGCTGCTCGACGCCCAGCGCGTCCAGGGTTTTGGACGCCTTCTGCGAAAGTTTCTCGCCGAACGATGCCAGCGGCGCGCTGCCGCCGTCGAAGAGCAGCACCCGGGCATCCTCCGGTTCGATGTCCCGGAACTCGGCACGGAGGGTCTTGGTGGCGACCTCCCGGATCTGCCCCGCGAGCTCCACGCCGGTCGGGCCGGCGCCGACCAGGGCGAAAGTGAGATAGGTGCGGCGTTCCACCGGGTCGGTGGCCGTGTTCGCCATCTCGAACGCTCCGTACACCCGGCGCCGGATCATGAGCGCATCGGCGATCGTCTTCATGCCCGGCGCCCAGCGCGCGAACTCGGGATGGCCGAAATAGGATTGCGTGACTCCGCCGGCGACGATGAGGTCGTCGTAGCCGAACTCGATGTGCTCGCCGCCGACCCGCCTGGCCAGGACGCGCCGGCCTTCGACGTCGAAGTCGAACACCTCAGCCATGACGCAGTTGACGTTCTTGCGCTTCTTGAGCAGATCACGCAGCGGTGCCGCGATCTTTCCTTCTGACAATATGCCGGTAGAGCACTGGTAGAGCAGCGGCTGGAACAGGTGATGCGCTGCCCGGTCGATCAGCGTCACCGAGGCGCTGTCCCGGAGCGCGCGGACCGCGAACAGGCCAGCGAAGCCGCCGCCCACGACTACGACGCGACGCTGGCCGTTTTCCTCTGTCATGGCATGCTCCCGTCCGTCGCTCACCCTGCCGGATCGTGCCAGGTGTCCCGCTCAGGCAGCAGCCGGTCGGCTTCTTTCGGGCCCCAGCTGCCCCTCGCGTAGGGATGCACGGGGGTGACGTCGCCGAGCACCGGGTCAACCACCTCCCAGGCGGCCTCGACCGTGTCCTGGCGGGCGAAAAGCCAGCGATCGCCGTCCAGGGCGGCGCCGATGAGCCGGTCGTAGGGACGCATGTCCGAGCCGGGCTGCCCCGAGAACGTCAGGTCCTCAAGCAGCGGCTCCATCCCGGCGCCCGGCTTCTTGCCTGCCAGGGTCAGGCCGACCGCGGTCTCTGGCCAGATCCGGAACCGCAGCGAATCGCGGACGGCGAACGGATCGATGCCGAATACGTCGTGCGGCGGCCGCTGGAAGCGGATCTCGACCTCGGTGGCGGTGACCGGCATGGTCTTGGCGGCGCGGATCAGGATCGGCACGCCCTCCCAGCGCCAGGTGTCAGCGGCGAGCCGGAGCGCCACGTAGGTCTCCGTCGTCGACTTCGGGTCGACGCCGTCCACCTCGCGATAGCCCTCGTACTGGCCGCGGACGATGTCCTCGGGGGTCAGCGGCCGCAGCGTGGATATCACCCGCGACTTGGCGTCCTGCCAGTCGGCCAGGCCCGGCCTGTCCGGCGGTTCGGCCAGCACGGTGGCCAGCACCTGGAGCATGTGGTTCTGGACCACGTCACGGATCGCACCCGTGCGGTCGTAGAACCTGCCGCGGTCGGCCACGTCGAACGCTTCGGCCATCGTGATCTGGATGCCCTCCACGTAGTTCCGGTTGAGCAGCGGCTCAATCACCGAGTTCGCGAACCGGACGAACAGCACGTTCTCCACCGGGTCAAAAGCCAGCCAGTCATCGACCCGGAAAATGGCCTCTTCCGGGAAATGCTGGTGCATGGTGTCGTTGAGCTGCCGCGAACTGGCCAGGTCAGTGCCGAACGGCTTCTCTACCATGACCCGCGCGCCCTTGGCGCGGCCGGCCGCGGCGATTCCTTGCGCGATCCGTCCGAACAGCGGCGGCGGCACCTCCAGGTAGAACAAGACCCGGGTGCCCGCGCCGACGGCGTCCGACATCGCCTTGTAGGTCGCGTCGTCGTCGAGGTCCCCGTCGACGTAGCGCAGCAGCCCGAGCATCTTCAGGGCCGGTTCGCTGTCCGGGTCCATGTTGTTCAGCCGCAGCGACGCCACTGCGTAGTCACGGAACTGCTCGAGCGCCCAGCCGCTCTTCGCCACCCCGATGACCGGCACGTTGAGCACCCCGCGCTGGACCAGTCCCACTAGCGCCGGGAAGGTCTCAAGCTTCGCCAGGTCACCGGTCGCGCCGAAAATCACCAGCGCGTCCACCTCGTTAGCCGCCATATCAGCTCCTTTGCCGGGCGATCCGGCCACTGTCTTCAGGAGATCGCGGCCACAGGCCGATGACATCACTCCGAGCGGGTGAGGGACAACCCTGTTGACGCGGCGGCCGGCCGGGCTTACCTGGGCCAGAACGACGGCGTGTCCCGAAGCTGACGGTAGCGGCCGCCGGCGCGCATCAACTCCGCGTGTGTCCCTCGTTCTGTGACCTTCCCGTCGTCCAGCAGGATGATCTCGTCGACCTGTTCGAGTCCCTCCAGCTCGTGGGTAATGAACAGGGTGGTCCGGCCCGCGGTGAGGGTCAGCAGGTCCGCGGTCAGCGCAGTGCGCGCTTCTGGGTCCAGGTGGGCGGTCGGCTCGTCCAGGATCAGCACGGCGGGGTCGGCGAGCAACGCCCTGGCCAGGACCAGCCGCTGCCGTTCGCCGCCGGACATGGCGGCTCCGTGTGAGCCGACCGGCGTGTCCCAGCGCCCCGGGAGGGAATCGATCCAGGGCAGCAGCCTGGCCCGTTCGGCGGCCGCCGCCAGCTCGTCGTCGCTGGCCCCCGCACGGCCCAGGCGGAGGTTCTCGCGGACGGTGGCGTCGAAGACGTGCGGGTCCTGGGGACACCCGCCGATCATGGTCCGCACCTCATCGGCCGCGTAGCTGGCCAGGTCGGCGCCGTTCAGGGTGACCGTGCCGCCGGCCGGGTCGCGGAAGCGCAGCAGGACCGCGGCCGCGGTGGACTTGCCGGCCCCGCTGGGGCCGATGAGCGCGACCCGCCGGCCCGCGGACAGGTCGAGATCGAGCCCGTCCAACGCGAGCGGTCCATCCGGCTCGTAACGGACCTGCACCCCTGACATCCGTACGTGCACGGGCCCGGCGGGCCGCGGCCGGGGGACAGCCGGCTCCGTCACCGGGTCCGGCGCGTCGAGGATCGCGGCGATGCGGCGGGCCGAGGCACGCGCGGCGCCGAGCTGCAATGCGGCGGCCGGCATGACGGCGACCGCCTCGAAGGCGGCCAGCGCCGTGAGGGTCAGCACCGCCAGTGGCACCCGGGTCAGCGTGCCGTGGCCCACGGCCGCCACGCCTAGGACGAGGACCCCCCACACGGTGAGCCCGGTGAGAGCGGTGATCAGCCCGCTGCCCAGTCCCGTCGCGGCGGCGGAGCGCCTGGCCAGTGCGGTCAGGGTGGCGTCGGCCTGGGCGGCGTTGGCCAGCGCGGCGTCCTGGGCGCCGAACGCGTGCAGCTCGGCCGCGCCCGACAGCAGGTCAGTGACCGTCGCGCTGAGCTCGCCGCGCGCTGGCGCGGTGGCCCGGGCCGCCCGCCGCGAAGCCGCGACGGCCAACAGCGGCGCGGCCAGGCCCGCGGCCAGCAGCCCGAGGGCCAGCAGTCCGCCGGCCGGCGCGAGGATCACCAGGCCCACCGTCACGGCGCCCGCGCCCACCAGAGCCGCGGCAAGCGGCGGCCCGACGCCCCGGATAAACAGGTCCTGGGTGGCGTCTACGTCGCTGATCAGCGCGGCCAGCAGGTCCCCTGACCGGAAGGCGGCCAGCCCGGCCGGGGCGAGCCGCTCCAGCCGCCGGTAGATGGCCACCCGGATGTCGGCCAGCACGCGGAACGCGACATCGTGAGAGGTCAGCCGCTCGAGGTAGCGGGACACTCCGCGGCCGACGCTGAACGCGCGCACCGCGACGACCGCGACGGATATGGCCAGGATGCTCGGATGCTGTGACGCCCGGGCCAGCATGAAGCCGGAGGTGGCCAGCAGGGCCACGCCGAAACCGGTGGCGGCCGCGCCCGCCAGGACAGACAGCGCCAGCCGTCCGCGCAGTGGCCCGGCCAGCCGCAGCAGCCGCAGCAGCGGCCGGCCCCGGCACGCCTGCCGCCGCCCTGCTCCGCGCTTACTGCTCCGGCGGTCAGGTCGGCACCGCCGCAACGGCCGGCCGCCCGGAACCGGCCGGCGAGGCCAGCGTCCCGTGGTCCAGGCTGACGACCCGCCCGCCGCTGCCAGCGGACCAGCCCCGCCCGTGGCTGATCAGGATGACGGTGCGGTCGGCCAGGTCCGTGTCCAGGGCCAAGGCGATCAGCCGGGCCCCGGCCGGATCCAGATGAGCGGTCGGCTCATCGAGGAGCAGCAGGGGAGCGTCCCGCAGGAACGCGCGGGCGAGTGCGATCCGCTGACGCTGGCCGGCCGATAGCCGCAGGCCGCGCTCCCCGAGCGGCGTGTCGTAGCCGGACGGCAGCGAATCGATGAACTCGGCGGCGCCGGCCAGCCGGGCGGCCCGGCAGATGGCGCCGCGGCTAGCGCTTGGCTGGCCGAGCGCTATGTTGTCGGCCGCGCTCCCGGTGAACAGGTACGGCTGCTGCGGTACCCACGCGATCTGCCGCCGCCATTGCTCCAGGTCCATCGCGGTCACGTCACTGCCGCCCGCCTCGATGGTCCCGGCCGCCGGGGCCAGGAAGCGGAGCAGCAGGGCCAGCAGCGTGCTCTTGCCCGCGCCGCTCGGCCCGGTCAGCACGATCCGCTCACCCGGTGCGATGGTCAGCCCGATCCCGTCAAGAACGGGCCGGGGCCGGCCTGGATAGGTCACCGTGATTGCGTCGAGCCTAAGCTCGGCGACCCGCAGGTCCGCCGTCACCGTGCCCGCGGTCGCGCGGCCCGGCCGGGCCCCTGGCCCGCTCGACCTGGCCCCGTTCGACAGGCTGGGCCTCCGCTCCGTCCGGCACCGGGGTGTCCAGGATCTGGAACACGCGCTCGGCCGCGGCGGCCCCTTCCATGCTGGCGTGGAACTGGGCGCCGACCGCGCGCAGCGGCAGAAATGCCTCCGGGGTGAGCAACAGCACCAGCAGCGCCGTCTCATAGCCCAGGTGGCCGTACAGCAAGCGGAGCCCGACCTCCACCGCGACGAGCGCGGTCGCCACGGCGGCGGCTAGCTCTAGGACGAGGGCGGACAGAAAAGCGACCCGCAAGGTTCCCATGGTCGCTTTCCGGTAATCATCCGTGACCTTCGCGATTGCCTCTTCCTGGGCCCTGGCCCGGCCGAACACCTTGAGCGTGGGCAGGCCCTCCACCACATCGAGGAAGTGGCCGCCGAGGACAGCAAGCAATCGCCATTGCCGTCGCGTCTGCGCCTTGGTGTGCCAGCCGACCAACACCGCGAAGAGGGGGATCAGCGGCAGCGTCACGGCGATGACCACCGCGGAGATCCAGTCCGCGACCGCCACCCGGGCGATCACGGCGATGGGCACCAGCACCCCGAGCACGACCTGCGGGACGTACCGGGCGAAATAGGAGTCCAGTCCGTCTAGGCCCCGGGTGCTCAGGGTGGTGATCTCACCAGCTCGCTGACCGCCCAGCCACACCGGGCCAAGCCGCAGCGCACGCTCGGTGAGCGCGCTCCGCAGCTGCGATTTGACCGCCGCGACCGAGCGGAGTGCTGTCACCTCCCCGCCGTAGCTGACCGCCGCGCGCAGTGCCACCACGATGAGCAGCGCTATGAGCGTGCCCGCCAGCATGGTCGCGGCGTGCCCGCGGGTGGCAGTCGCGAGGGCGTGGGCGAGCAGGCCGGCCTGGGCGAGAATCAGCACGGTGCCGGCGAGTCCGAGGGCGATAGTGATCACCAGGTAGCCGCGCGCGGCCCCGGCGTACCGCAGCAGCCGGGGGTCAATGGGCCCGCGGTTCTTTCCGGGCCCGGCAGGGCGGGCAGTCAGCGCAGCACTCCCTCCGATGGTCATACGGCCGATGATGCGGCCAGGTAGCGGCGGATAACTCACCCCGGCCGGGTGAAGCGCGCGATGGCTCAGGCGGGTGAGGGTGAGCCATCGAGCTAGGAGGCATCCGTTGTCTCACGTTGAACGCGCGACGGATTCTGCCGCCGCGGAGGCGGCCGGATGGGGTCAGGCCACCGCCGTCGTGGTCATTGTGATCGTCGTCTCGGTGCGGGTCGTGCAGGGACTGATCGGGGCCCGGGGGCCAGCTTCGCCTGACCTGCCCGCGCCGCCCGCTCAGCCGGGGATGGCGGGCAGGCCGTGATCCTCCAGGCGGCCGGGCTCGCGCTGCTGGCCGCGCTGTCCCCGACCACCCTGCTGGTGTCCGCCGTCTACCTCGGCTCCGCGCGGCCCCGGCTGGTCGGCGCGGCCTACCTCGCCGGCGCGATCATCATGAGCCTGGCCATGGGCCTGGTGGTGATCGCGATCCTCCGCAACACGGGCCTGAATCTTCGCAGTGGGCGCACGCCTCGCTATGGTCTGCGGCTCGGCCTTGGCCTGGTGATGCTCGCAGCGGGTGCCGTCCTCGCCCGGCGGAAGCCGAAGCTGCCCGACCCGGACAAGAAGGAGGGACTCGTCTCGAGGATGATCGCCAATCCCGCCCCGGGCAGCGCGTTTGCCGTCGGCCTGCTCCTGTTCGCGCCGGGTATCACGTTCATCGCCGCAGTTCAGGTGATCGCCACGGCCAACGCCAGCATCGAACTGACTACGGTGGCCATCATCGTCGTCGTCGTGATCAATGCGCTCCTCGTGTGGCTGCCCCTGCTGGTGCACATTTTCGCGCCCGGTGTGACGACGCGTAACCTGACGGCGTTCAACCGCTGGCTGCGCGCGAACGGGAACAAGATACTCATCGTGGTGCTGATCGTGGGCGGAGTGATCGTGGCCGTCAACGGCATCCTCGGCCTCGTGAACGGCTGACCAGACGGCCCCGGATCATCCATTGCGGGTGACGCGCCCGTCGCAGGCCAGGGCGAAGGTTGACCGACAACGAGTTCACGGCGGCCAAGCCCAAGCTGCTCGGCAACTGATTCAGCGACCGCGTGCGGCGGTCCGCTCGCGATCCTGTGGCGGATGCGCCCCAGCTACGCCGCACACCGCCCACGCGCGGGAAGGAATTCAGGAGGAAGCCCGGTGAGTACACCGCCCGATCCGCTGGCGATGCTGCGGTCCCGGAGCTACATCGCCCTGCTGGTCCTGGCCGCGGTCATCGGCGCACCCGTCTCGGCGGCCGCCTACTTCTTCCTGGCGCTGGTCAGCAAGATGCAGGGGTGGATCTTCACTGACCTGCCCAAGGGGCTGGGTTTCCACGGCGAGCCGCCGTGGTGGCCCATTCCGCCGCTGCTGCTGGCCGGGGTGCTGGTTGCGCTGACCATCCGCTACCTGCCCGGTAAGGGCGGCCATTCACCCGCCGACGGGTTCAAGGCGGGCGCTGGGCCGCCCTTGCCTGTTGAGCTTCCTGGCATCGTACTGGCCGCGTTCGCGACCCTGTGCCTGGGCGTGGTGCTCGGGCCCGAGGCGCCGCTGATCGCCCTCGGCGGCGGACTGGGTGTCGTCGCCGTCTGGCTCGTCAAGCGGGATGCTCCGGCCAAAACCCGGACCGTCGTAGCCGCGGCGGGCAGCTTCGCCGCCATCAGCACGCTACTCGGCTCGCCGCTGACCGGGGCGTTCCTGCTGATGGAGGCTTCGGGGCTGGGCGGGGCGATGATGGAGCTCGTCCTGGTACCCGGCCTGCTGGCCGCGGGCGTCGGTTCGCTCATGTTCGTCGGCCTGGACTCCTGGACCGGGCTCGGCACGTTTTCGCTGGCGATCCCCGGCCTTCCGCACGCCGGAACGCCGACATTCGGGGAATTTGGCTGGGCCCTGGCGATCGGGGTGCTGGCAGTTCCCTTCGGACTCGCGATCCGGTGGCTTGGGTTGTTCCTGCGGCCGCACGTCGAGCGGCGGATGATCCTGATCAGCCCGCTGGTGGGCCTGGCCGTCGCGGGCCTGGCCATCGCTTTTGCCGAAGGAACAGGGAAAGGCTCCTCCGAGGTACTGTTCTCCGGGCAGTCGGCCCTCGGCCCGTTCGTCAGCAGCAGCGCGAGCTATACCGTCGGTGCACTCGTGCTGCTGCTGGCCTGCAAGGGAATCGCCTACGGTGTGTCACTGAGCACCTTCCGCGGTGGCCCGGTGTTCCCTGCCCTGTTCCTCGGGGCGGCGGGTGGTGTCGCGCTGTCGCACCTGCCGGGGCTGCCGCTGGTCGACGGTATCGCCATGGGCATCGGTGCGATGTCCGTGGTGATGCTCAGGCTGCCCCTGACCTCCGTCTTGCTGGCTTCGCTGCTGCTGGCCTCGGACGGCCTGCCCGTCATGCCGCTGGTGATCGTGGCCGTCGTGGTCGCCTACGTCCTCTCGGCCAGGTTCACCCCCAGTCCGGCCGCTGCTCCGGCCACCGCCGCGGGTCCGCCGCCTGCCGGCCAGGAGCCGGTTGCCGAACCGGAACGCTCGGGTGGTGCACAGCCCGCTGCCGGCCCCGCCACGGTCGGCTCCGGACGTTCCCCGAACCTCTCAAAGTAGTCGTGGCTTCACCGGAAACCACGGGAGACTTGCTCATCCAGGACGGCAGAACACACCAGGAGGTCGGTCATGACAGGCGCCACCATCGTCGTGGTGGCCGGCGTGTCGGGCAGCGGGAAGTCGACAATCGGTGCCTTGCTGGCAGGCAGGCTCGGCTGGGCCTTCGCGGACGGCGATTCGTTTCATCCGGCGGCTAACGTCGCCAAGATGGCCGCCGGGACGCCGCTGACCGATGACGACCGGTGGCCCTGGCTAGCCGTGGTCGGTACCTGGATGGACGAGCGCGCGACCGCTGGTGAGTCCGGTGTGGTGGCGTGTTCCGTACTGAAGCGCACCTACCGGGAGGTGCTACTGGACGGGCGGCCCGCCGCCCGGCTGGTGTTCCTTGATGTCCCTCGTGACCTGGACGCGGCCCGGCTCAACGCCCGGCACGGGCATTTTTTCCCCGCGAAGCTCGCCGGTACCCAATTCCACGATCTCGAAGTGCCAGGTCCTGCCGAAAACGCACTCGTCCTGCCCGCGGTTGGCACCCCGCAGGAACTGGTGGCCGCGATTATCGCCCGCTTGCACCTCGTCGCCGCGCCCGAATGACTAACCAGTCCGCTGCGCCTGGCGCGGCCGCGGCGTCCCCTCGCGGGCACGCCAGATGCGTCGCTGCAGCCGCAGCGCCAGCGCCCCCACCGCGATCAGTACGAATACGTTGAGCAGCAGCTGAAAGGCCGCTCCTTTCGCTTGCGTCCAACTGGAGTACGCGAGCGACAGGCCCATGTCCGCCGCGGCCGGGATGGTCGTCACCGAGATGAAGACACCGATCAGTGCCCCAGCTCGCGCTTCGGTCAGCGAGACGACACCGACGATTCCGGCCAGGACAGCCACGACGACGGAAAACAAGTTCGGATTGTTAATCAGTTCCGAGACGGGCCGCACCCCGGCCAGGTACAGCTTCGGCGTCTGCCCGGACCAGCGAATCAGCAGGCCGAAGATCAGAGTGAGGACGATGGCTGCTGAGAACCCGGCGAGCAGGGCGAGGAGGCCGCGAACGACCGGGCGCTCGTTTCGCTTGTCGAGGCCGAGGGCAACGCCCATGATCGCGCTGTATTCCGGCCCGACGACCATAGCCCCGACGATGAGGATCTGGGAGTTGGTGAGGATGCCGACCGCGCCAATCAGCCCGGCGATGGCGAGGAGAACATAGAAACTGGGAGCGTAGAACGGCGTCCGACCGGATCCTCGCTTCAACGATGTCCCACACGGGAGCGACGTCCCGCTGGACGAAAAAGTACTTCGACGCCTGAGCCGTCTCTTCGCCCAGCGTCGCGTCCACCTGTTTGACGCCTGCCGTGCCACTGTGCTCGGCCTGGAAGGCCTTCAGTTCCCGGAATACGGAGTTCGCGGACCCGGACCGCACGTCGAACTGCACGGCGTCACCGTCTGGCCGCTGGGCTGCACCCGGGAGCACCACCAGGTTGGAGACGCCGGGGTCGGCGGCGAGCAGCCCTACCAGGTCCTTGGTCTGATCAGGCGGGCTGACCAGGCGCACGTGAAAGGTCATCGCGGCACCCGGCCCACTACAGGTGGCTGAACCCGCCGGATTCCTCCTTGGTCATGGGGACGGTGACCGGGTGCCTGGAGAAGTGGGCCACGGCGTCCCGGAAGTCGTCAAGCAGCAGCGACGCCATGTCCCTGCTTACACCAAGGCGGACCAGGATGCGCTGCACGGGGATGTCGGACGCCGCTCCGGTGAGGGTGTAGGCCGGCACCTGCCAGCCGCGGGCGCGGAGCCGGTCAGCCAGGTCGAAGAGCGTGTAGCCGGGGTCTTCGCCCTCCCGGATCCGCCAGGTGACGGTCGGGATGCCGGTGGCCGGGTTGCTGTCGCACAGCAGTTCGAACGGGCCCAGTTTGACGATCTCGGCCGCCAGGTACTGGCCGGTGTCGTACGACGCCTGGTGGATGCTGCGGTAGCCCTCGCGGCCGAGGCGCAGGAAGTTGTAGTACTGGGCGATGATCTGCCCGGCCGGGCGGGAGAAGTTGATCTGGAAGACCGGCATGTCGCCGCCGAGGTAGTTGACGTGGAAGATCAGCTCCTCGGGGAGATCCGCGCGGTCCCGCCACAGGATCCAGCCGACGCCCAGCGGAGCCAGCCCGAACTTGTGCCCGGAGGCGCTGATCGACTTCACCCGGGGCAGCCGGAAGTCGAAGGCGACCTCCGGCGCGCAGAAGGGGGCGAGGAACGCGCCGCTGGCCCCGTCCACGTGAATGCCGATGTCCAGGCCGGTGTCGGCCTGCAGCTGGTCCAGGGCGGCGGCCATGGCTTCCACGGGCTCATAAGCGCCGGTGTAGGTGACCCCGAGCGTGGGGACCACCATGATCGTGTTTTCATCCACCCGCTCCAGCATCGAGGCGGGATCCATCATGTAGTGGCCATGCGACATCGGGACCTCTCGCATCTCGATGTCCCAGTACTTGGCGAACTTGTGCCACACCACCTGCACCGGGCCGCACACCATGTTCGGCCTGTCGGCGGGCTTGCCCTCGGCCTGCCGCTTGGCCCGCCACCGCCATTTGGCCGCCATACCCGCCAGCATGCAGGCCTCGGAGGATCCGATGGCCGAGGCGCCCACCGCGTTGCCCGCGTCCGGCACATTCCACAGGTCGGCCAGCATGTGCACGCAGCGCGCCTCGATTTCCGCGGTCTGCGGGTACTCGTCCTTGTCGATCATGTTCTTGTGGACCGACAGCGCCATCAGCGCCAGCAGCTCTGGCTCGGCCCACGTCTGGCAGAAGGTAGCCAGGTTCTGCCGCGCGTTGCCGTCCAGCAGGAGTTCGTCCGCGACCACCTGGTACGCCTCGCGCGGCGGTGACTCCTCGGGCGGGAACTTGTACTTGGGTACCTCCCTGGTCAGGTCATGCCCGGCGAACACGCACTCGTCTAGCTGTCCCCGCACCGTGTCACGCTCGTGCAACGGCATAATCGGCCTCTCCTCGATCGGAACACCCGCCCCGGGATCTTGTGCCGTGGCATTCGCTGTCCGGCCGGAGGCGGCACTACCCGCCATGCTGGCTGGCCCTGACCAGGAAGGCATCACCTATGGCGGGTGAGGCCGCGAGCATCAGGGGCGGGCGGTCTGCTATCAGGGACGGGTTGATGCGTGCTCACCATCAGTCAGTCCCGCGGGAGCCGCGGGGCTGACTGACCTTTCGTGCAGGCTGAGGTCCTCTCTGGTGCCTGATCCCACCCCTTATATGACGGGGGGCGGATTGTATGAAGGGCCGACGTTGGCCGTGGGATCGGACTCGATGAGCAGTGATACGGCCTCGATCAGCGCCAGGTGCGTGAAGGCCTGCGGGAAATTACCCAGATGCTGGCCGGTCGTCGCGTCGATCTCCTCCGCGTAGAGCATCAGCGGCCCGGCGAACGACAGCAGCTTCTGGCACAGGGCACGCGCGCGCTGGGTCTCGCCGATCATGGTCAGCGCGGTCACCAGCCAGAAGGAGCAGATGGTGAAGGTGCCTTCCTCCCCGTCGAACCCGGTATCGGTTCCCTCGACCTTGTACCGCAGGACCAGGCCGTCCTGGGTCAGCTCGTCGGCGATGGCCAGCACGGTGGAGATGATCCGCTTGTCGTCGGGAGGCAGGAACCCCATGATGGGCAGCAGCAGCAGCGAGGCGTCGAGATCGTCGGTCTCGTAGTGCTGCCGGAATACGCCCCGGTCGGACACGCCCTTGTCCAGCACTTCGGCCTTGATCTCCTCGGCCCCCGCCTGCCAGCGCTTGGCGCGCTCCATATCGCCTCGCTCCTCGGCGAGATCGGCGCCCCGCGCGGCCGCCACCCAGCACATCACCTTCGAGGCGACGAACTGCTTTGGGTCGCCGCGGACTTCCCAGATGCCCTGGTCCGGCTCACGCCAGTGCTCCAGGGCCGCGTCCACGAACGAGGCAAGACCTTCCCACACCGGCGCGACGATCTGGGTGGCTCCCGCGTGGAACTGGACGTCGAGCGCGTCGATGATCATTCCCCACACGTCGTGCTGCTGCTGATTCCAGGCCCCGTTGCCGACCCGGACCGGACGCGCCCCGCGGTACCCGGACAGGTGGTCGAGGGTCCGCTCGGTCAGGTCGCGTTCCCCGTCAATGCCGTACATGATCTGCAGTGTGGGCTTGCGGCCGAGATTCCCGCCCGTGACCGCGTCGAGGACGAAGCCCCAGTACTCGATCGCCTCCCAGTCGAAGCCGAGGCGGTACAGCGAGCGGAGCATGAAGGCCGAGTCTCTGATCCACGTGAACCGGTAGTCCCAGTTGCGCGCCCCGCCGGGCGTTTCCGGCAGCGAGGTCGTCGACGCGGCCATGATGGCGCCAGTGGGGGCATAGCTGAGCCCTTTCAGGGTCAGCGCGCTGCGGTCGAGGTAGGGCTTCCACGGATGGTCAGGGATCCTGGCTTTGCTCAGCCAGTCGCGCCAGTAATCGACCGTGGTGTTCAGCGCGCTGAACGCCTCATCCTGGTTAGCAGGGACCCTGGCGTCTCCCCAGGACAGGGCGACGAACGCCGACTGTCCCTGGGTAAGCGTGGTGCGGCCGTAACAGCGGGCGCCCAGCACGCCGAGCGGGATGGTGCCGGACAGGTCGAGCCGCATGTCGCCCTCCGCCGCGACGGCGGTCATCGCGTCGTAGCCCTCGCCCGAATAGCTCCAGGTGCCGCCGACGGACCCGTAATTAAAGAGCGGGCCGCAGTTCACCACGGCCTCGACCCGGCCGCTGATGCACGTCGCGATCCGGACGAGTGCGCCGACGGCGCCGAAATCAGCCGGAGCCCGGTGATAGTCGGGCCGTCGTCCCTCGTGCGGGACCGGGCCCATGGCCAGGAAGTCCTGGACGGTCATCCATCCTGTCGGGGTCTGCCAGGTCGTTTCCAGCACCATCGTCCCCGGTACGTACCGGCGATGCTGCGGGACCTGAACGGGGCCGGGGCCGAACCGGAACATGCCGGCGGTCCGGTCGAGCAGCGCCCCGAAGACACTCGGGGCATCTGGACGGGGCAGGCAGAGCCATTCGACCGCCCCGCTCGGCGCGATCAGGCAACTTTGCTCGCAGTTCGATAGGAATGCGTAGTCGGCGATCGGCGGGAACATGTTCGTCGGGCCCTGCCCCGCCGTGTTCTGGATGGTTGCGTTGGGCATTTGGCCTCCTTTCATAGTCGTGACGGGGGCGCTCAGGCCATCCGGTTCGGCAGATGGTCGTCGACGCAGATCGCGTCGTCGCGTTCGCTCACACGCCCAATCTGGCCGTCACTGCTCGCGTTCGCTTCACCCCATCGGGGTGATCCGCGGCCCCCGGGGGCGGGTGAACTGCGCGTGAACACTGATGCCGGCCGACCGCCGCGGCGGTAATCACCCCAGCGGGGTGATGCCCGGCCCCGCCGCCACGGCCACAGTGATGGTCATTGTCCAACGCTCAGAATGGTGTGTGTCATGTCTGCTAATGCCCAGCAAAGCAATAACTTGCCGGACTTCAGATCCGGCCCGCTAATCACGGGCGCTGCGCTCGTCGGAGCCGGCGCCATCGTCGCCCTGGTGGGCCTGGCCGTCGGCGGCTCGCATCTGCTCTCAGCCACCCGCCGGTGGATCGATGCCATGGACGTGCCGCCTAGCGAGGTGGCGAGGCTTAAGTGGGCGCAGGTCAGGACGGCCGCCGCGGCCGGCACGGCCGCCTGGCACAACGGCGTGAAAGCCGAAGTTAAGTCCTGACCACGGCCGCCGTTTCACACGCGGTCAATCGCCCCGAAGCATTGGTGACCGGAGGAGATACGGATGGCGCTGGATCTTGCGCGGTGGCAGTTCGCGTTTACGTCCATCAATCATTTCTTCTTTGTTCCGGTGACGATTGGGCTGGCCTTTCTGACCGCGTTGCTGCAGACGGCGTGGTACCGGAGCAAGCGCGACGATTACTTGCGGCTGACCAAGTTCTTCGGCGTCCTGCTGGTCATTAACGTGGCGATCGGCGTGGTGACCGGCCTCGTGCAGGAGTTCGAGTTCGGGATGAACTGGGGGGCGTACTCGCGGCTAGTCGGGAACATCTTCGGCGCCCCGCTGGCCATGGAGGGGCTGGCCGCGTTCTTCCTGGAGTCGACGTTCCTGGGGCTGTGGCTATTCGGCTGGGACAAGCTGTCGCGCCGCGTGCACCTGACCACGATCTGGCTGGTCACGTTCGGCAGCATGCTGTCGGCAGCGTTCATCCTTGCGGCCAACTCCTGGATGCAGCACCCCGTCGGCTACATCATGGTGAACGGCAAGCCGCAGCTGAACGACATCTGGGCGGTGTTCACCAACCCGGTGTTCGTGTGGGGATACGCGAAGGTCATCCTCGTGGCGCTGGTCACGGGTGCCGCCATCATGCTCGCGGTCTCCGCCTGGCAGCTGCGGCACGGTGGGAACCTGGACGTGTTCAGCCGGTCGGCCCGGCTGGCGCTCATCGTCATGGTCCCAGCGATCCTCTTCACGATGCTGGTCGGCGACGAGCTCGGGGTCATCGAGGGCCAGTACCAGCCGATGAAGATCGCGGCGGCTGAAGCGCAGTGGACCACCTGCCAGCCGTGCTCGTTCTCGCTGTTCCAGATCGGCGGCGGCAACAACGACCAGACCCCGACCCAGGTCATCGAGATCCCGCACCTGCTGTCGTTGCTGGCCACCAATCACTGGAATGGCAAGGTGGTCGGGCTCAACCCGCTTCAGTCGCAGTACAGCGCGCAGTTCGGGCCCGGCTACTACGTGCCGAACGTGTTCATCCAGTACTGGTCCATGCGGGCGATGGCCTACCTGGGGGTCGTGGTCTTGCTGATCGCGCTGTGGGGGCTGTGGCTGACCCGGCGCGAGAAACTCGCGACGTCCCGGGTGTTCCTGTGGGTGGCGATATGGGGAGCGGTGCTGCCGTTCCTGATGAACACCGCGGGCTGGCTGCTGACAGAAAGCGGCCGGCAGCCGTGGATCGTGCAGGGCATCATGCTGACCAAAAACGGCATCTCGCCAACCGTCAGCACCACGTGGCTGTGGATCAGCGTGGTGGGATTCGTGCTGCTGTACGGCACGCTTGGCACGGTCGATTTCCTCTTGATGCTGCGCTACTCACGTAACCAGCTCCCGCCTCCGCGTGCCGACGCCGACGCCGACGCCGACGCGCCCGTCCCCGCTGTTCAGTACTGAGGTCATCATGGTGACGTTCTGGTTCATCGTCATCGCGGTTCTCTGGACCGGGTTTTTCATCCTGGAGGGGTTCGACTTCGGTGTCGGCATGCTGCATAGCGTGGTCGGCACCGACGAGGCGGGCCGCCGGGCCGCCATCAATACGATCGGGCCGCTGTGGGATGGCAATGAGGTCTGGCTGATCGTGGCTGTCGCGGCCATGTTCGCGGCGTTTCCCGGCTGGTACGCCACCACGTTCTCTGGCTTCTATCTGGTGACGGTGCTGCTGCTGGCGTCACTGATCGTCCGCGGCGTGGCCTTCGAGTACCGGGGCAAACGCGACGCAGCACGCTGGCGCCGCACCTGGGACGTGCTGCTGACCACTGGCAGTGTGCTAGCCCCGTTCCTGATCGGCTTGGTGCTTGGCGACCTGCTTTACGGCCTGCCCATCAACGCCAGCCAGAACTACACCGGGTCGTTCTGGGATCTGTTCCAGCCCTACGCGGTGTTCACCGGGGTCACGCTGGTCCTGGTCTGCCTGTTGCACGGCGCGACGTTCCTGTGCCTCAAAACCACCGGCGACATGCACGAGCGTTCCCGGTGGATCGCCCGAAGGGTGGCTCCGTTTACCGCCGCCGCAGTAGTGGCGTTCGCCATCTGGACGCACGTGACGTCGAGCACCACCTTCTTTCTCCGGCCGCTAGAGCTGCTCGCCATCATCGCCGTCTTGTCCGCGGTCTGGCTGGTTTACGCACACCGGGACGGCTTTGCCTTCAGCGCGACCACGCTCACGACGGCGACTTGCATCGCATCGGTCTTCGTTGGCTTGTACCCCAACGTCATGGTGTCCAGCACCAGCCATGCCTACAACCTCACCGTGAACAACACGGCGTCCGATCCGTATTCGCTCAAGGCGATGACCGTCGTCGTCCTCTTTTTCCTGCCGCTGGTAGTCGCCTATCAGACCTGGACTTACTACGTTTTCCGCCGGCGAGTCAGCCGGGATCAGTTCACGGAACCCGCGCGCGTGGTGCCGGTGCCGAGGGAACCGTCCGGTACCGCGCCGGACATCCCCGCGCCCGCCGTCGCCCCACCCGGAAGGAACCAAGAATGAGCGAGCACTACGACGTCATCATCATCGGAACCGGGGCGGGCGGCGGCACGCTCGCCCATCACCTCGCCCCGTCGGGCAAGCGCATCCTGCTGCTCGAGCGCGGCGACTGGCTGCCCCGCGAGCCGGCCAACTGGTCGACGGAGGAGGTGTTCGTCGAAGGCCGTTACGTCTCGCACGACCGATGGTACGACGTGAAGGGCAAGTGCTTCTTCCAGCCGCAGGTGCATTACTTCGTCGGCGGCGCCACCAAACTGTACGGCGCAGCGCTCTACCGGATGCGCGCGGAGGACTTCGGCGAAATTCGTCACCACGACGGCCTGTCGCCGGCCTGGCCCATCTCCTACCAGGACATGGAGCCGTACTACACCGCGGCCGAGGCGATGTACCAGGTTCACGGCGCGCGCGGCGAGGATCCGACAGAACCGCCGGCCAGCGCGCCCTACCCGTACCCCGCGGTATCCCACGAGCCCCGGATTCAGCAGCTGTCCGATGACCTGGAAAAAGGGGGATACCACCCGTTCCACGCGCCGTGCGGCATCCTGCTCAACGAGGCCAAGCTGCCGTACAGCATCTGTGTGCGCTGCGAGGACTGCGACGGGTACCCGTGTCCGCTGCACGCCAAGTCCGACGCCGATGTGCTCGGCGTCCGCCCTGCCCTCGAGCACGCCAACGTCACGCTGCTGCGGAACGCGCGGGCGGTGAAGCTGGAAACCAACCCGGGCGGCACCGCGGTCACCGAGGTGGTAGTCGAGCGGGAGGACGAGACCGAGCGGTATGCGGGCGACATCGTGGTCGTCTCCTGCGGTGCGGCCAACTCCGCCAAGCTGCTGCTGGCCTCGGCCAACGATAAGCACCCCGAGGGGCTGGCCAACGGCTCCGATCAGGTCGGCCGCAACTTCATGTACCACGACAGCCAGGCCGTGATCGCCTTGTCCAAGGAGCCGAATCCGACCGTGTTCCAGAAGACCCTCGGCATCAATGACTTCTACTTCAGTGGCCCGGACTTCGACTACCCGATGGGCAACATCCAGATGATCGGCAAGTCGCAAGCGGCGATGTTCCGCGGCGAGAAGCCCCTCGAGACCAAGTTCGCGCCAAGCTGGGCGCTGCGCGACGTCGCGGAGCACGCCGTGGACTTCTGGCTGTCCACCGAGGACCTGCCGCAGCCGGACAACCGGGTCACCCTCGGCACGGACGGCAACGTCCATATCATGTACGCGCCGAGTAACCCCACCGCGGCCACGCGGCTGTACCAGCAGCTCAAGTCGATGCTCGGCTCGCTCGGCATGCACGAGGATCACCTGGCCCGCCGGTTCGCGTACATGAAAACCGACATCCCGATTGCCGGCTGCGCACACCAGGCCGGGACCGTCCGGTGCGGCGCGGACCCGGCGACGTCGGTGCTCGACCCCAACTGCCGGGCCCATGAACTCGACAACCTCTACGTGGCCGACACCAGTATCTTCCCGAGCATCAGCGCGGTGAATCCCGCCCTGACCGCGATGGCCAACGCCATCCGGGTCGGCGACCATATCCTCGACCGGCTCGGCTGAGCCGGAGAACCTTAACCATCTGCGGCCGCCCCCCCGCGTGGCCCACTGGGCATCGTAGGCCCATATTCCGTCTGGCGCCCACAGCGCGGAGAAAACAAAACCCATGACCGCCCGCGCGCCGTGCCGCCAGCGCCGGAGGCGGTGCCGCCAACCCCAGGGTCGGGGCGCGAGCCGCTCGCTGGCCGGCATTGGGTCATGCCGCGTCATGTCCGCGAAGACCGCGAACATGGTCGCGAGCCGGGGATCAGCCGCGGCCAGCGGCGCCTCGATCTGGCCCAGGGCCCGTTGGTCGCGACCACACAGTCCTGTCATGTTCTTGATCACCCCACCAGCGGCGCAGGCTCGTCGGCGCGGCGCCTCGTTCAGCTTCGCTGTCGCGCCGCTGGTCCCGCCTCACCCCTGATGGGTGAACCCCCATTCCGTCGGCTCAGCGAGGCGGCGGCATGATGTCACCTCGCTGAGCCGGCGTGTCCTGGGGCGGGACGGCCGGGGCCCTGGGGGAGGGGGATAGCGCGTCAGCCCGAGGCTGGCCTGACCCTGGGGTGAGCCCTAAGGAACTCGGGTTTAGGCCGCGGTGGGTTGCCTGGCGTGCTTGAGCTCGGCGCTGGCTCCTTCGGTGCCCAGTGCCTCGGCTTGGGCTCGCGTGACCGACTCGATCAGTGCCGCATACGGGGGCATGACCGCGGCGTGCAGGGCTGCCCATTCCCCAGCGTCCTGGCGGTTCCAGGTGTGCTGCCATTCGGAGAGCAGTGCTCGGTGATGTGATGGAGCAACTGGCCAGGCCGTTCATGGACTCTGTTCTGCGATTTCACGTGAGTGACGTTATTTGGACAACGCCCCGTTGAACTCTTGGGGGTGAACAGAGTCCATGACCTCGAGATCACGGAAGTGCCTCGTGGCCATGACCGCTCAGGCCGACCTGGGCAGCCTGGCCTGGACCAGCGGGCGGGTCTGGTGCTGATCGACAGTGGGCCGTGGCCTGCGGTGCGTGCGGCGCTACCCTCGCCATGCGGCTTGACATCCCGGTTGGGTGTGGCGGCCGCGTTGTCGGCGCTGGCCGAGGAACTAGCCTTCATTCGCGGGTCATGGACAGATTATTGAGGAGGCATCATGCTGAGTAGCGACGAGCTGACGGAGCTGATTGAAGGGCTCGCCAAGCTGCCCTACGGCGGGGAGGCCGTGGACCAGCGCACGCATGCGCTGCAGTGCGCGGGACACGCCGTTGCCGCCGGGTCGGACGACGAACTGGTGCTGGCGGCAGCGCTGCACGATATCGGTTACAGCGAGCCGGTGCGTGCGGAGTTTCCCGGGCTGCCGCACGAGCAGGCCGGGGCGGCCTTCGCCCGTGACCGTGTCGGCGAGGGGGTGGCCTGGCTGATCTCTCAGCACGTCCCGGCGAAGCGCTACCTGGTTGCCGTGGACGAGGCGTACTTCGGGCAGTTGAGCCAGGCGTCGGTGCGCTCCCTGGAACGGCAGGGCGGGCCGATGAACGAGGCCGAGGTGGCAGAGTTCAGGTCGCATCCCCGGGCCGAGGACGCAGTCGCGCTGCGCCGGTGGGACGAAGCGGCGAAGGACACCGCAGAGGCCGGCCTGCCCATGGCCGAATTGCTCCGCATATTCGACCGCTACCGGATGGCCCAGGTCCGTTCATAGCTGTGGGGCACAACAGAAGGAGAGACCCTGACCGCAGCGCTCGTGGGTGAGCAGCCAGGAAGCCTGGTTCACTAGGCATCTCCCAGCGGGACAGGTCGGGCCGATGTGGCGCCGCCGCCTCATAGCAGGCGGCGGCGCACCCGCCTCACACGAACTGGGACCTCCTCAACGCCCACATCAAACAGGTCAGCGCTACTGTCACGTCCTGACAACAGCACTACCTAAAGGGGTACCCAGAAATGACCACGCCCTCTGTGCCCGCAGGCCGCGCCGGCGAGCACCCCGAGCCGATGCCGCTCGACATCGCCGACCTCGACGGGAAGGCCGTCTCACCAAGCGCTCTGGCACGCACCTTGGGGCGCGACCTGGCGAGCCTGGGTCGATCTCTCCGGGAAGGTCAGAAGTGCCAGCTCCACGTGTTCGATGTGGCGACCCGCTCGGCCACGGTCCTAGCCGAGTCCGACCAAGTACTCTTCGAGGCGCCTAACTGGGGAGCTGACGGCAGCACGCTCTACCTCAACGGCCAGGGCGAACTGTGGGCATTCTCTCTTGACTCCCCGCTCGAGCCTCGTCGCGTCGAATACCAGGGGCTGCCGGCCATCAACAATGACCACGTCCTCGATCCTCGCGGTGAAGCCATCTTCATGTCCGCGATGGACGGCCACATCTATCACGGGGCGCTGGACGGCAGTGGCCTCCGGCGGGTCACTGATGAGGATGACGTCCGGCACTTCTTGCATGGAGTCTCGCCCGACGCGGCGACCCTCGGCTTCGTGCGGCTCGACCCGTCGGGCGGTCCGGGCAGGCTCGCCCTGATGGCCTCAGACGGTGGTCCTGTCACCGTGGTGGACACGGGCGCCGGCCACGTCGACGGTCCCGAGTGGTCCCCCGATGGCGAGTGGATCTACTTCAACACCGAGCGCTGGACATCGGAACCCGGGCACGCTCAGCTGGCCAGGGTGCCGAGCAAGGGTCCCTCCGCGGACAAGACCGAGCGGCTGCTCTCGACCAGCACGGTCGACTGGTTCCCCCACCTCGCGCCGAACGGGCGCCTGGCCGTGTACCTCCAGTATCCAGCTGGGACCGTAGGCCACCCCGGAGACCTCGATGTGGAACTGGTCCTCGTCGATACCACGGACTGGTCCGCACCTTTGGCGCGAGTGCCGCTCTTCGGCGGACAGGGCACGATCAACGTCAACAGCTGGAGTCCCGACTCCACGCGATTCGCGTTCGTCTCGTATCCCCTCGACACTCGTGTCGAAGCCGGCGCATCACTATGACCAAGTTCGGCCCCCGTCGGCGTCGGCGTGATCGGCGCCGGCATGGTCAGCGACCAGTACCTCACCTACCTGGCCGGCGTCTGGTGAGCTAGCGGATTGCTGCGCGATCGCCTCATCGCCGCCGGGCACGGTCCGCGCTAGCCGCCCACCAGCTTGCGCGCCGCGGCGGCGATGTGGTCGGCGTCGATCCCGGCCCAGGCGAGAAGTTCCTCGCCGGACCCTGAACCCGGCATCCCACTGACCGCGAGGTGGGTGAGGTGCAGGTTCTGCTGTCCCGCGGCCAGCAGCGCGTCCGCGACAGCCGAGCCGAGCCCGCCTTCAGGGTGGTGGTCCTCGGCGACCACGATCCGCCCGCCGGTCGCCTCTGCGGCTGCGGCCAGCGTCCCGGTGTCCACCGGCTTGACGGAATAGCAGTCGATGACCCGCGCGGCGATGCCTTCCCCCTGCAGGACCTCGGCGGCGCGCAGTGCCTCGTGCAGCGTCACGCCGGCGCCTACGAGGGTGACCTGATCGTTTTGTCCCGAACGAAGGAGTTTGGACCCGCCCACCGGAAATTTCTCCCCGGGCGGGTAAAGCCCTGGGTAGCCGCCGCGAGTGGTGCGCAGGTAACTGATACCCGGCGTGGCGGCCATCGCGTCGACGAGCGCAACGGTGCTGGTGCCGTCGCTCGGGTACAGCACAGTCGACCCGTGCACGGCCCGCATCATCGCCAGGTCCTCGAGCGCCATCTGCGACGGGCCGTCGGCGCCGATCTCGACGCCCGAGTGCGAGCCTGCCAGGCGGAGGTCCACCCCGGAGATCGAGCCCATCCGGATGAAGTCGTAGGCGCGGGTGAAGAACGCCGCGAACGTGGACGCGAACGGCCGGTAGCCGCGGACCGCCAGCCCGGTGGCCGCGGCCACGAGTTGCTGTTCGGCGATGAACATCTCGAAGTACCGCTCCGGGTAAGCGCGCGCGAACTCGTCGGCGAAAGTCGAGTTGCTGACCTCGCCGTCCAGCGCGACGATGCGGTCGTCGCGCGCGCCCAGGGCGACGAGCGCGTCGCCGTAGGCCTTCCTCGTCTCGACCTTCTCGCCGACCGCGTACTCCGGAGGCGTGGCGCTTGGCTTGGCCCCCGCGCTGGACTGCGGCGGAAGGGTCGTGGGCTTGTCGGGTACCGGGCCCGGCACGGCCGGCTCCGGGCGCGGGCCGCGTAGCACCCGGTTGCGCACGCCGCCGAGTTCGGCGATCGCCCGCTCGGCCATCTCGGGCGGCAGCGGCTTGCCGTGCCAGCCGTCCTTGTTCTCGACCTCGGAGAACCCTTTGCCTTTGATGGTCTTGGCCAGGATCACCGTGGGCTGGTTGCCCGACGCGTCCTGCGCGGCGGTCATCGCACGGTCGATGGCGGCTAGGTCGTGGCCGTCGATGGTCAGCACCCGGGCGCCGAACGCCTCCATGCGGCGCTGGTACTCCTCGAGGTTCCAGCCGACATCGGTCTGGCCGCGCTGGCCCAGCCGGTTGATGTCGGCCATCACGATCAGGCGGGACAGCTGGTAATAGGAGGCCTTATCGAAGGCCTCCCAGATGGAGCCCTCGGCGAGTTCGCTGTCCCCGCACAGCACCCAGACCCGGTAGGGGAGCCGATCCAGGTACTTGCCTGCCAGCGCGACCCCCACGCCGTCGGGCAGCCCCTGCCCCAGCGAGCCGGTGGCGACGTCGACCCAGGGCAGTATCGGGGTGGGGTGTCCCTCCAGGCGCTGGCCGAAGCGCCGGTAGCCGCTGAGCAGCTCGTCCTCGGAGACGACCCCGACGGCCTTGAACACCGAGTACAGCAGCGGCGACGCGTGGCCCTTGGAGAAGATCAGGTGGTCGTTGACCGGCAGGCGCGGCTCGTCCCAGTCGTAGCGCAGGTGCCGGGTGATGAGCACCGCCAGCAGGTCGGCGGCGGACATGCTCGACGTGGGATGACCGGATCCGGCGCTAGTCGATGAGCGAATCGAGTCGACCCGCAACTGCGCGGCCAGTTCCGCGACGGTGTCGAGGCCGATCGTGGTGGCAGGTTCCGTCGTAGTCATTTGCAGACTCCCGTCGTTTGCGTTCGATCAGCACTAGTTCCCATCCGAGCACACTCCACACCGATCGGCGCAGGCGCACACCCCCTGACCCCTTACCCCTCTCCGGTGATCCCCATCTTCATCCCCCACTAGGCCGGTGGGGACAAAGCGCGCATAGTGGGGCCATGGACGAAGTGCCCGCCTCGCTTAACTACCTCGCGCCCGGGTCCACGCGGAACCTGCGCTACGTCGCCCCCAATGCGGTGCTCTCCACGACCGCGTTCAACCCCGCGCACCGCTGGTGGTACTTCCCCGGCATGCACGCGGGCGAGGCCCTGCTGCTCAAGCTGTGCGATACCGACCACTCGGTCGCCTGGCGCGCCCCGCACAGCGCGTTCCGTGACCCGAGCGTCACCCCTCCGCACTCCAGGGAGTCGGTGGAGCTCAGGACGGTCGCGTTCTTCTACTAGCCGCCAAAGCCGGGGCGGAGGTGTAGGCGGGGATGACCGCGTACAGGCGGATGCCCTCGCGATCCGTGGACCGCCGCCCCGTGCCGCCGCGGATTGGGCGGCGGGAGGGCGGCGATCCACAGTCCCCCTTCGGATCGTGCCAGTGTCGGGACGCCGGCACGGTATGGCCTAAGGCACGAGCCCGAATACGGCGGACGTCCACTCGTACTGCGCCAGCAGGACCTCACGCAGGAGAACGATGATGATGTCGTCGGTGGGCGGCTCGTCGTCAATGACCTCGATATCAGCTGAGGTGCCCCCCGCGGGGATTCGGCCGGCCAGGGCTTTTCCGGTGCGGTCCACGGCCAGGGCGACCATGGAAAATGCGGCGCGGCCGGGATCGTGCCAGATCATCGCGATTGAGTCGAACCGCAACACCCGCTGCAGGGTGCGGATCTGCTCGCTGTAAGCGGAGATATCGGGGATCGGCTGATTCCGCAGCGCCCGTGCCCCGGCCCTCAGGAACATGGCGAGGTCTTCGCCGCACTCCTGCCAGCCCTCACTCAGGTCACCGAAGGGCACCGACGTCGCCATGGGAAATGGCGGATTTGGCAGAGTATTCTGCCCGAGGTGCAGGTGCGGCACCGGCGGCGCGGTGCCCGCGTATTCGGCAAGGACGCTGTGTGCGAGCCTGCCGAGAGGACCGAATCCGTGGTCGGGAACGCCGGCCAGCGGGCGAATATGATCTTTGTTCGCCATATGGCAATTGTGTCATGAAATTGTATCGACGTCACTGAATTGCCAAATATCTTCTAACTCAGTGTTAACTTGCATAACTCAGCGTTATTTTGCGAAGGGAAAAGCCGTACATTTCACTATTTATGGTGAGATATAGCATATAAGGTATTTGGTGCGGTCTTGACCGGAACGTTTGTGGGTATTGGTGATTTTGTGACCAGTGCGACAATATGTTACGCTCGGCAACATCGATGACAGTCGGTAATCATAGTTCCGCTGATAACTCGGGGAATTCAAGTTGCCCGTAGGATTGCACGCTGACAGTAAAGAGGCCATCTCTTCGCGAGTATCCAGCGGATTGATCATCTTTCCCTTTAAGGTGGCTTTGTGGGTCGGCAGCTCTAGGCGTGGCCTATGACAGAGTCCGTGACAGTGAGGACCTCGGAGAGCGCGGTGAGGAACTGGTCGGCGTGCTCCGGGCCGAAGGGGAGCGGCGGCCGGATCTTGAGGACGCTGCCCTGCGGTCCCGTTGCGCTGATCAAGACGCGGCGCTCCCGCATCCTATTGACGATCGCCGCTGCCACCTCGCCGGACGGCTCGCCGGTCTCCGGTGAGAACAACGTCGACGCCGAGGTACAGCCCGACGCCGCGCACGTCGCCGAGGACGAGAGAACCCGCTGCGAGCCGGGCGATGGCGTCCTTCAAGTAGGCGCCGGTCGCCGCCGCGTTGGCCGGGAGCCCTTCGGCCTCAAGCACGTCGAGCACGGCCGAGGCGGCGGCGACGCAGACCGGGTTGCCGCCGAAGGTGTTGAAGTAACGTACCTTGCGCCCGAAGTCCTCGAGGATGTCCTGGCGGGCGACGAGCCCGGCGATCGGCAGCCCGTTGCCCATCGGCTTGCCCATGGTCACGATGTCCGGAGTCAGGCCGTGGCGCTGGTATCCCCACATGTGCGACCCGGTCCTGGCGAATCCCGCCTGGACCTCGTCGGCGATGTAAAGCCCGCCGGCGGCGTGGGTCATCTCGGCGACCGCGGCGAGGAACCCGGCGGGGTCGGGGAGGACGCCGTCGGAAGAGAAGAGTGAGTCGGCAAGGAACGCCGCGAGCCGCAGGCCGTGACGCTCCAGGTCAGAGATGGCCCAGGCCACGGCGGCGGTGAAGTTCACGCCGGCGGAGGGCGCCGGAACGACCCGGACGTGTGACCCGAGCGGGACGTTGGGCCCGAGGCTGGGGGAGAGCTCCGCGAGGGCGGCGGTCACCCCGTGGTAGGCGTTGGCGGTCACAATCACCCCGGTCCCGCCGGTGTGGTGCCGGGCGATCCGCAGCGCGAGGTCGCCCGCCTCGCTCCCGGTGCAGGTGAACATCGCGTGCGTGGGCGAGCCGCCCATGGCGGGGCCGACGGTGTGCGTGGCGAGCAACCGCTCGGCGTAGGAGACGACCCCGTCGGTCAGGTACCTGGTGTGCGTGTTGAGCGTCGCGAGTTGCCTGGTCACCGCCTCGGTGACGTGGGGGTGGGAGTGCCCGACCGACGGCACGTTGTTGTAGGCGTCGAGGTAGGGGTTGCCCTCCGCGTCGTACAGGTACACGCCTGAGCCCCGGACGAACGATACCGGCTGCTCGTAGAACAGCCGGTACGCGCCGCCGAGCGCGCGGTCGCGCCGGTCGATGAGTTCCCTGGTCATGGGCGGCAGGTTGTCGGCATGCGAGCCGTCGAAGGCGTTGACCATCACGGGCACTGACTCAGTCACTGATGTACCTCACAGCAGGCTGCCCGCAGGGCGCGGGCGATCTCGTCGGGGGTGAGCAGCCGCAGGGCGACGAAGTGCTCGATCGCCTGCGGCGTCCGCCGCAGCAGGTACCGCCGGTTGGCGGGCTCACGTAGCGCGTTCCACTGCGACACGATGATCCGCATGGCGACCCGCGCCACGATGAACTCCGCCACCAGCGCCAGGTCGGTGGCACTCAGCGGGTCGACCGCGTGGTATCCGGCGACAACATCGAGGGCGGGCGCGAGCATGTCGGGTCCCGTGCCGAGCTGGTAGCAGGCCGCGACACCGACGTCCATCGCGACCGGCCCGGCGAGAGCGTCGCCGAAGTCAAGGATGCCGGTGATCCGCCGGCCGTCGGTGAGCAGGTTCTCGCCGTGGAAGTCGGTGTGGATGACCTGCGTCGGTGTGTCGGCCAGCTGTGGCCGCACGAGGCGGTCGAACCGGTCCAGGCAGTCGTCGAGCCCGCCGCGCACTCCGGCCGCCAGCGCCTGCCGGTCACCGCCCAGCGCCTGTTCGACTTCCGGCAGCAGGCCGCTGTCCGGCAGGTCGCCGAGCAACGTCCGGCGCTCCCAGAAGTTCTGCAGGTCCCACTGGTGGGTCCGTCGCGCGCCCGGATGGCGCAGTCCGCGCAGCGCGATGCTGAGCCGGGCGAGGGTCGCGCCGAGGTTACGCCGCAGCTCTGCGGTGGTCGCGGCCGTGCCGAGCAGCTTCCCGTCCAGCCACGAGGTCATCCTGGCGAGCCGCGCGGGCCCGGCGGAGACCCGCGCCTCGGGTGCCCCGTCAAGCGTGGCGACAACCCGCTGCACCGGCAGTCCCGGCGCGGCCGACGCGAGGTGCAGCAGGACGGCGGTCTGGAAGGAGACCGAGTCCGCCCCCGCGCCCGAGTCAGCCGCGCTGATCTTGAGCAGTCGCGACAGCCCTGCGGGGGTAACGAGCCGGAACGTGTCGTCGTGCTCCGCCGCCAGCCGCTCGGCGCTCCCGCTCACTCCGTAGTACTCAAGCCCGATCTCCTCGGCCTGGTCAGGGGTGACACGGGGAACGGCAAGCACATCGTCATCGTACGCCGCACCAGATAGCTGTTCGTCAATAGATGCTGGTATCGACCGTTCTGGCCAGCGGCACGATCGCTGTCACCATAGTCCCGACACCTGGCCGGGAGGTCACGGCGAGCCGCCCGCTGGAAGTCGCTCGCCGTTCGCTGCGTCCGGTTTCTTTGCCGGCAAGCGTCTGACCTGGGCATTTCTCCTGCCTAGGGGTAAAATGGGCAAGTCGCCGAGGAGGTAGTCCCCCCGGGTCCGAGACGCTTGCCGGAGGCCGACCATGGCCGTCATGCACGATCTGAGGTCGCTTGAGCCAAGTGGACGCGCGTGCCTCATCTGTGAGGTGAGCATCGAGCACCTGGCGCCGCTCGGGGCTGGAGTGCCAGTGAGCAGGCGGAGGGTGGCGGAGTGAGCCATGCGAGACCCGACGTGGCGTGGGCAGGCGGTGGGGTATCTCGCCGCAGCACTGATCCTCGCAGCAGCGACAGTCTTGCTCAGCGCGCCCGGCGCGGGGGCGGCCAGCATTCCCGGCCCGCCCGCTGGCTACCAGCAGACCTACGCGCACGACTTCGCGACGCAGGGCATGGGGGACTGGGCGACCCAGCCCGGCGCTGGGGCGCGAGTGACGGACACGGGGAATGGCCTCGGGGTGACCGTGACCGGCCCGGACCAGTGGGCCGAGGTCATCTCCTCGGACGCGGTGATCAGCCCGGGATCATTCGTCCAGGCGGAGGTATACCTGCCTGCGGCCCAGCATCAGATAGCGAACTGGCCGGCCTTCTGGTCAACTGGCGCGGACTGGCCGGCTGACGGAGAGATCGACGTGGTGGAGGGCCTGGGCGGGTCCGCGTGCTGGCACGCGCACTACCCAGGCCCTAACGGGACCGTGGCCGGGCCGGGCGGGTGCGTCTCTGGTACCCGCCTCACCGGCTGGCACGTCCTGTCCGCGCTGTGGACGACGGGGAATGTGAGGTTCTGGTACGACGGGGCCCTCGCGGGGACCGTGCCGCTGCCGACGACGGCGGACCAGGTGATGATCTTCCAGAACCAGTCGTTGGACCCGACCAACGCGTGCCCGAGCTGTTACGGCCCGCTCGCGTACCCGTCCACCGCCTACCTCCAGTGGGTCCGCATCTGGAGGGCCTGACGAGCTACTGAGCCCCCGCCTCTCGCCAGTAGGCCACGCTCGTTACCAGGTCGTCCAGCACCTGCTCGTCGTCTGCTTCATGTGCGTGGATGATCTCCAGGAGGAGGCACGGATCCACCGCCGGGCCCTCACTGAGCGCGGACAGCACGTCTGCGGCCACGACCAGGCCGTCTGCGTTGTGGCTGGGAGTGAACGGCCAGTGGTGGTCGCCCGTGCGGTTTGCCTGCTGCAGTTGGATGACCGGCACCTGGGCCCACGACTCCCGGAGCCAGGCCACCGGATCACCGCTCGGATCGGTCGTCCGCAGCGCCGCCGGATGACCGAGGTCCACGCAGAGCCGCCAGGGAACGGCGCTGCCCGACACAACTCCTTCAAGTTCATGGGCTTCCCGTATCGAGTGCCCGGGCTCTCTCGTTACCGCCATGTTCTCCATCATCAGAAACTCCAGGCCTGCGGCCGCCGCTGACTCAGCCAGACGCTGCATCCGGTCGCCGAGTTCTGCGGTCAGCTCCCGGCGCCGCTGGGCATCAGCGGCGTCGGCGACCGACAGTGCTCCGAGGAACCCCCCGGTACCCGGCGCTCCCATTGCGGCGCTCAACTCGATGCACGCTTCGAACCAGCGCTGCGCGACCGACCGCATCGCTTCATCCGGGTGCAGGAGTCCGTTCGTCGAGTAAGCACTGAGGCCAGTAAACGTGCTGTGCAGGCGGATGCCCGCATCCTCGCATGCCGCTGCGACCTGCGCCGCGTAGGCAAATGCAGCGCTGCCCTCCCGGACGGGATCGGCGAGATCCAGGCTCACCTGGCAGTCGTGCAACCCGAGCTTGCCGACGACGACCTCGGCCCAGCGCTTGGGTTCGGGCCAGCGCTTGGGGGCGAAGCACGTATTGATCCCCAGGCGAACTTCCGGCAGCCCGCCGTTCGACCGCAGCCCTACCACGTCGCCGACACCCCCGTCACTGCCCGCTCGCTCGTTACTGGCACCGTACGCCGCTGCCTACGCATGATCTCCTCCGTCCTGCATCAGGAGTCCGCCCCGAACCAAGCACCGAGTCGAACCACTCGCGACGTTCGGTGAGGTAACGATGGGCGGTCTTGTCTGGTTGATATGTGACGCGCGGCCGACCAGATCGACCGCGACGCCGCGATCACCGCTCGTGGCCACGTCGATGGCCATGAAGCTCGGCTATCTTCGATCGCTCACCAGTTACGGCGCCTGTCGGACGCTCCCGCCCGGACCGGGCTCGTCGCCGGCCAGCCGCGCCTGGCCGACCGGGGTCAAGCCCTCGTCCTGCACGAGGCTGCTGCCGATACGCGCCGCCAGCCGGGGGCGCACGATCACGGCCGCTAGCGGCAAGGCAAGCCACAGCGCGGCTGTGACCGGCAGCCACGCTGCTGCGCCGGTCGGATACGGGACGACGTTCCGGTAGATGGTGTAGCCGAGCACAGCGATCGCGGCGGCGGGGATGATGAGCTGCCAGCGGGGCACCTGCATGGCGCGTACCTTCACCAGCAGCACGATCGCACCGACCGTGGCCATCAGGTAGGCGACGAGAATCACCAGCGTACCGATGGTCCCGGTCCACGCGAACATGGTCAGGGCCGGCTCATTGGTCAGCCAGCCGAACACCGCCGTGATGAGAAGCATCGCACCGAACGAGCACGCGATCGCCCCAGCAGGCGTCCCCCAGCGCCGGGAAACGACGGTGACGCCGGGGACGTCCGCGCTCCGCCCGAAGGCAAATATGAGCCGGGCCGCTCCCACGCCGCAGGCCGTCGCCCCGCCGAAGGCGCTGACCAAGGTGCCCGCCGTGACCAGGTCGCCCACCCAGGCCGAGATGTAGTTCGTGCCGAGATCGCCGAAGAGCGAGCCGCTGGCATGGAACCGGGCGAGATCGCCCGCCGTGGTGCCGAAGCCGATCACCTCGACGGCGCTGGTCAGGATGTAGAACACGCCGCCGATCACTACGGCGCCGAGGATGGCGCGGGGGATGGTCCGCCGCGGCTCGCGCGCCTCCTCGCCCAGTGCCGCGGCTCCCTCGAAGCCGCCGAAGGCCAGGAAGCCGAAGACCGCTCCCAGGAACATCGCCGAGGGGCTGGTCCCGCTTGGTGGAGTGAAGACAGTCATGGTGAAGTGCTGGCCTTGCGGTCCGCCGCTTCCTCCGACGCGCATGAAGACAGCAACGCTGATGGCGAGCATCAGCACGATCGTGACCGCCTCAAACACCAGGAGCAACCCGGTACCGCGACGAGCCGGGATGATCCCCAGCGCGGCTCCGCCCAGCAGCAACAGGCACGACACCAGATACGGAGCCCACGGCGGCGGCGACGGCCAGGCCCCGAGATCCTGCAGGAGCGAGACGCCGAAGAGACCGCCGGCGATGGAGCTAGCGATCCCGAAGCACACGTAACTGCCCAGGAGCGCCCACCCGGCGACAGTTCCGGAGCGCACCCCGAGCGTGGCCCCGACGAAGCCGAACACCGAACCGGAGTGCCGGAAGTACTGGGTCAGGCGGATGAACCCGTAGCTCACCAGGAGTATGCCCACCGTGGCGATGGCGAACGACAGCGGGATAGCCCGGCCCACCACCGGCACCGAGCCCTGCGGGTCGATGTTCGCCGACATGGAGAGCCCCATCAGCCCGATGGACAGTCCCAGGACCTGCCAGGTCGTTAGATTGCCGATGAGTGACCCACGCCGTGCTGGCTCACTCGCTTCCACAGGGGGCCGCTCGAGCGCCCCTGGATCCATGTTCATGGTGCCCTCCCATCACGCGTCTGCATCGACGCCACCAACTCCGCCGGTCTCTGTCCCCCAGGGCCCCGGTGAGTTGAAATTGTCTGATCTCGCACAGACACTGTCAAGAGATGAACATAGTGAACGGAACATGACCGTGTGCGAGCGAAGTCGCGCTACTCTAAGTTTGAGTTCGCACCACGAGATACGGTTACCCTGGCAGAAGGCCCAGACGAAAGGCAGTTCGGTGACGGTTCGATCGAGAGATCAGCTCTCCGGGCGCCAGCGTCGGCTGCTCGAGATTCTCGAGCAGTCCGGGGGAGCGAGCGTGCGCGAGCTGAGCGAGCGCTGCAGCGTGTCCGAGATGACGATCCGCCGCGATCTCGACGCGTTCGAGCGGGCCGGCCTGGTCAAGCGGCACTTCGGTGGCGCCGTCGTCGCCCGGCGCAACACTAACGAGACGCCGCTCCAGCTCCGCAGCGGTGAACGTCGCGAGGAGAAGGAACGCATTGCCAGGCATGTGGTCGGGCAGGTCCGGGAGGGCAGCAGCCTGGCGCTGGGGAACGGGTCGACAACTCTCTCCGTGGCCGCGCAGCTCGGCTCCTACTCGCGCCTGACCGTGCTGAGCCCGAGTCTGCACATCGCCCTGGTCTTGGCCCAGTTCCCCGCGGTGACGACCCTCGTCCCGGGTATCACGGTGCGAAGTGGCGAGGCCAGCATGGTCGGCCCGGAAGCGGCACGCGCCGTGGCCGACTTTTTCTTCGACCTCTGCATAGTCGGGGCCGCCGGCGTCGACGCGTCGATTGGCGTCACCGAGCACAACGTGGACGAGGCGTCGGTGATCCGGGCCATGCTCGGCCGCGCCGCTCGCAGCGTGGTGGTTGCTGACAGCTCGAAGATCGGGCGCATCGCCACGGTGGTGCTGTCGACCATGTCCGCGATCGACGAGGTCGTTACCGGCCAGGAGGCAGACAACGAAGCGCTGGAGGAGCTCAGAGCGCAAGGTGTGGAGGTGACTACCGTATGACGAACACGAACGCGCTTCGGGAAGGCTACGGCGAGGTCGCAACGGCGATCGCGGCATCGCGGGCGAGCTGAAGCAGCGACCCGTCGGTCACTGGGCGTCGACCACGGGGCATCGCTGGCGGAGATTTACCGGGTGGAGGCGGCGCTGCGCCAGCGCGGCCTCGATGTCCGGGAAACGGCCGCGCGCTGAGTGGCAGGCCGGACCGCTTCCGCCGCGCCCCCGCTCGGGCACGCCTTGGCGAGTGCTTACTCAGAGCTGGTACTGGCGTCCAGCGGCTCCAGGACCTGGGGGAGCACGCGCTCGAAATAGGAGTGTGCGGCCGTAGTGGTGAGCAGCCCGGTGGCTTCCTCGGCGGGAGGGGAGAAGACGAAACGCACGGCAGTCCAGCCTCCCCTATCGTCGGTGGCCCGTCCAGATTCGTGTCGGATAACCTCAGCGGCCGAGAGCCTTGCCGGTCTTCGCGTCGAACAGGTGAAGCTTGTGCGTGTTGAGCCAGATGTTGAACGCAATGCCCTCCTGCGCCCGGGTTGTCGGGCTGAGCCGGGCCACGAACGTGCTCTCGGAGCCGGGTACGTCGCCGGTGCCAACCTCGGCGGCGACCCGTTGCAGTTCGTCCATCTGCGCGGCCTTCGGCTTCGGTACGGGGAAGTATGCGAGTATTTCGCTGCCCAGCGACTCCAGCACGTCGGCCTTCACGGTGATTGTAGCGCCCTGCTCGCGCTTGGGCCCCTCGACGAGCGCGGCGTCCTCGAAGTCCTCGGGACGGATCCCGACGATGACGTCCCGCGGCGCCTTCTCTTGCTCAAGCTGGTGCATGGTCTCGGCCGACAGCGGCACTTCACCGAGTGGCCATTTCAGCATGCCGTCGGTGAGCTCCCCGGGTATGAAGTTCATCGACGGTGAGCCGATGAATCCGGCTACGAACAGGTTGGCCGGGTAGTCGTAGAGCTCCTGCGGGCTCCCGACCTGCTGTTTAGTGCCGAGCCGCAGCACCAGGATCCGGTCGCCGAGCGTCATCGCCTCGGTCTGGTCGTGGGTGACGTAGATGGTGGTGACCTTCAGCCGCTGCTGCAGCCGGGAGATCGTGGTCCGCATCTGCACGCGGAGCTTGGCGTCCAGGTTGGACAGCGGCTCGTCCATGAGGAAGGCCTGCGGGTCGCGCACGATTGCGCGGCCCATGGCGACCCGCTGCCGCTGGCCGCCGGACAGGTTGGCCGGCTTGCGGTCCAGGTGCTCGGCGAGCTCGAGCAGGTCGGCGGCCTCTTTCACGCGGCGGTCGATCTCGTCTTGCGGCATGTGCGCGATCTTGAGCGGGAACGCCATGTTCTGCCGCACGGTCATGTGCGGGTACAGCGCGTAGGTCTGGAAGACCATCGCGATGTCGCGGTCCTTCGGGCTGAGCTGGTTCACCACCTTCTGGTTCATGCGCAGTTCCCCGTCGCTAATGTCCTCAAGGCCCGCGATCATGTTCAGCGCCGTCGACTTGCCGCAGCCGGACGGCCCGACGAACACGATGAACTCGCCGTCGGCGATGTTCAGGTTCAGGTCCTTGACCGCCTCTGTCCCGTCCGGATACCGCTTGGTGACGTGCTCTAGCGAGATGGTGGACATGGTTGCCTCCTCATCCCTTGACCGCGCCTGCCGTCAGGCCGGCCACGATGCGACGCTGGAAGATCATGACGAAGATGACGATGGGGATCGTGATGATGACCGCGGCCGCCGCGATCGACCCGATTGGGAAGGTGAACTGGGACACGCCGGTGAAGAAGCCCATCGCGGCCGGGGCCGTGCGCGCCGCGTTCGTCGACGTCAGCGAGATGGCGAGCAGGAACTCGTTCCAGCAGAACATGAACACGAGGATCGACGTGGTGGCGATGCCCGGCAGGGCCAGCGGCGCGATCACCTTCAGGAAAATCTGCCGTTGCGAGGCCCCGTCCACCTTCGCCGCTTTCTCCAGGTCCCAGGGGATCTCGCGGAAGAACGCCGACAGCGTGTAGATCGCCAGCGGCAGCGAGAACGCCAGGTACGGGATGATCAGCCCGGGCCAGGTGTTGAAGAGGCCGAGCACCCGCTCGACGTTGAACAGCGGGGTCACCAGCGAGATCAGCGGGAACATCGCGATCAGCAGCGACACCCCGATGAGCGCGCTCTTGCCGGGGAATTTCAGCCGCGCGATGGCGTAGGCCGCCATCGTGCCGAGCACGACCGAGATCACCGTCGAGATCAGCCCGATCCCGATCGAGTTGATCAGCGGCCGGACGAACGCCGTGCCGTGGAAGATCCCGGAGAAGTTCGACAAGGACCACTGGTTAGGCCAGAAGCTCCCGTCGGTGAGGCTCGTCGGGGCCTTGAACGCCAGCGCGATCAGCCACCAGATCGGGAACAGCGTCCAGGCGATGGTGATCGCGTTGGCGGCCGCCCAGCCGACCTTCCGTCCGGTCGGCATGGCCGGCTGGGTGGCCGTGCGGGCACGTCGTGCCGTTCTGGCGGCGGGTGCTGCTACCGCGGTCATGTCAGCGGCGCTCCAATGCGGTACCGGGCGCGGCGGTGCCGAAGCCCAGGATGAATATCACGGCGATGATCGCCACCGCGATGAGGATCAGCACCGAGATCGCCGAGCCGACCCCCAGGTTCAGCGCGGTGAACAGGTTGTCGTAACCGAGGATCGACACCGACCCGGTGCCGTTGTTGCCTTTGGTAAGGATGAAGATGTTGTCGAAGATCCGGAACGCGTCGAGCACCCGGAACAGCAGTGCCACCAGGATCGCGGGCTTCATCAGCGGCAGCATGATCTGGGTGAACCGCTGCCACCCGCTGGCCCCGTCGACCTTGGCTGCCTTCAGCAGATCGCCGGGGACGAGGGTGAGGCCGGCCAGCAGTAGCAGAGTCATGAACGGCGTGGTCTTCCAGATCTCGGCCAAGATGATGATGCCGATCGCCTGCCACTGGTTGGTCAGCGGCGCGCTGCCTGCCGGGAGCAGGCCGGCCAGGTATCCGACGCCGGGCGTCCAGGCGAACTGCCAGCTGTACGCGGCGGCCACCGTGACGATCCCGTACGGCAGGAGGATCGAGGTGCGGACCAGTCCGCGCCACAGCGGCGTGTAGTACAGCATCAAGGCGAGCGCCATGCCGAGCACGAGCTCGACCGCGACCGAAATCACCATGATGATCAACGTGACGAAGAACGCGTGCCACCAGATGCTGCTCGATAGCACGGTGCCGTAGTTAGACAGGCCCACGAAGTGCGTTTGCTGCGGGAACCGCAGGTCGTACCGCTGCAGGGACAAGTAGACCGCGTAGCCGATCGGGTAGAACGCGACCGCGGCCATCACGATCACCGCGGGCGCGCAGAGCAGCCACCCGAAGCGCCGCTCGGCGCGGGTAGCCTCGGACAGCCGCCGGCGCTCGGCCCGGGTGAGCTCGGCTGGCGCTCGCGGCGGAGCAACCGTGGTCATGCGGTCACCTCTCTTCTGCTCGCCATCCGGCTAGGGCGGACCTCACGGGACCAGGCCCTTGTCGGCAAGCGCGTTGTTGATACCGCCGTTGATCTGCCCCAGGGTCGTGGCGGGATTGATGCCGCCCGCCGGCGACACGGCGTGCGAGATCACTATCGAGACGTTCTGGTAGTACGGGGTCTTCGGCCGCACCGACGCGGTCAGCAGCGCCTGCTTAATATCCGCGGCGAAGGGATAAGCCTTGATGAACGACGGATCGGTGTACAGGGACATCAGCGTCGGCGGCAGGCCGCCCTTGACCGCGGCGAGGATCTGATTCGAGCGGTCGCGCAGGCACAGGATGGCCTGCCGCGCCAGCTCTGGATGGGTGGAGTAAGAGCTGACCGCCAGGTCGATGCCGCCGATCGTCACGCGCGACGGGACGTTCGGGTAGACCCGCGGGTACAGCGCCCACTTGAAGTGCTTGAAGAGCTGCGGGTTGTCCATCTGCATCGAGGGATAGACGAACGGGTAGTTCAGCTCGAAGGCCGCGGTGCCATCCTCCATCGCCAGCCGGTTCTGGTCCTCCTGCTGCACGCCCAGTGAGGGGTCCGCGGCGGGCGAGTTCGCGAGCGTCGACATGATCTGCAGTGCCTTCAAGGCGGGGGCGCCGAGCGACGGCGCGGTGCTGCTGGCGTTCAGGACGCTGCCGCCCGCGCTGGCGAGCAGTGAGTTGAACCAGACCGTGGTGCCCTCGTACTGGGCACCCTGGATCTCGATGTAGTGCGGCTTGCCCTCCTTGGCCAGTTGCTCGGCATCGGCGATCATCTGCGCCCAGGTGGTCGGCGGGGTAGGCACCAGGTCAGAGCGGTACCACAGCAACTGGGTGTTGGTGTTATACGGGGCCGCGTACAGCTTGCCCTGCCACGTCGCCGTCTGCAGCATCGTGGGCAGCGTGTCCTTCACGACGGCCGCCTTGTCCGCGCCCGTCCACGGCAGGATCCAGCCTGCCTGCGCGGTCTCCGCCTCCCAGGTCACGTCCAGCGCGAGGATGTCCATCGAGCTGTCGTGGGCCGCCAGGCGGAGCACCAGTTGCTGGCGCTGCGAGTCCGCGTCGGTTGGCAGCTTGTTGTAGACGATCGTGTACTTGCCGTCCGACGCCGCGCTGCAGGTGTCGACCGCCTGCTGGATCGCGCCGGAGTTGTCGGGGAAACTCCAGTAGTTCAGCGTGACCGGGGCGTTCGCGGCCGAGGCCGACGAGCACGCTGCCAGGCCGGCGGCAAGCAGCACGGGGGCGCAGACCAACGCCCCGCGCCGCCGGAGGCTCCGGCCGCGCATCCATGAGAGCCGCCCGGCGCGATGGACATTCATGTCCGACCACCCCACTTCGTTGTGGGTCACCTGCGGCGTCCCAGCAGGTGACTGAGACATATACCATTTTGCACGCAGAGTAGATTGACGGAAGCGCCCCGTAGCGACAGTGAGCGCAGCCCCCCGTTTGATCGTCACTCCACGTTTCCCTCGCGTCAAGGTCTCGTTTGCAGAGAGTTAGCCGCGAACTATGACACGAACAAGGGCAGTGACTCTGACTCTGCTGTCGACCCCAGCCCAAGGCCGGTAACGCGCCAGGTCATGACGGGTGCGCTGCCAGGGACTTGAGCCCCCAACCCAGGCGGATTAAGAGGTTGCGCGCTGGCCAAGCCAGCGCAGAGCGTGACGTACACAGGTTGCTGCCGCCCGCCGTGGTCAGGCCGCCTGATTCATTGCAGGTCCGCTCATCTTCATCCCGATCACACATCGAACGCATCGGTACTCCAATCCGGCTGTCTTTCATGGGACCAGAGCAGGACGAGATGTCCAGCACGCTTACTACCGCGACAGGACTGTCAGGCAGACACCAACGTGAGGGGACCGAGACAGTGAGCACATCCGAAACTGAAAACACCACCACCGCGAGCACAATGCCGAGTCTTGTGCCCGCGCCACGCAGGCCCGCCGCCGCCGAGCTAACGTCCGAACACGGGCGTACGAGCATCTCCGATGTCGTGGTGGCGAAGATCGTCGCGATCGCAACCCGCGAGGTGGACGGGGTGTACGACATGGGGACAGGGGCGGCGCGGATGATCGGCTCCGTCCGTCAGCGAGTGCCTGGCGCTCGGGCGAGCGAAACGCAGGGAGTGGCAGTCGAGGTCGGCGAGCGGCAGGCCGCCGCCGATCTCGACCTCGTGGTCGAGTACGGCGTGTCCATCCCGGATCTGGCCGCCGCGGTCCGTCGCAACGTGATCGGCGCGGTGGAACGCATCTGCGGCCTGGAGGTCACCGAAGTCAATATCGGCATCGACGACATCCATCTTCCGGGCGACGAGGATACCGACACGTCAGCCTCGCGGGTCCAATGACCGCAAGGGGCGACCGGACACTGAATGGGGTGGCCGAGCTCGCCGACCGGATCGCCGCGGCCGTGACCAGGTGCCCCGACGTAGCCGGGCTGACTCAGGTCCCAGACATGCCGGTGGCCACCTATCTGCCGGGCCGGACCGTGTCCGGCGTGGCGGTCCGGCCCGCGGACGTCGAGATCTGCGTGGTGGCTCGTTACGGGCCGCCGCTGCCGCAGGTCGCGGCGCAAGTCCGGCAGGCTGTGGAGCCGCTGGTGTCAGGCCGGGTGGTGGATGTCGTCATCGCCGACATCACGTCGCCGCAAGCGCGACCCGAAGCCGCGATGGTATCGGCCGACTGTCACCAGGCGGAGTAATACAACGAGAGGATACGGAGGAATCTGCCAATGGATGAGGTTCGCATGGTGCCGATCCTCGGGTTGGCGTTCGGAATAGCCTTGGGCTTCGCCGGCGCGTTCGGCGGCTGGTCGGCGTTCGCGATTGTGCTGGTGCTCGGCCTGGTCGGCTATGTCACCGGGCGAGCGCTTACCGGAGAATTTGACCTGAGCAGTGTTCGTCGCCCGGGAGCGGAGGCCGCAGTGAGCGCCCTCGACGTGGCGGCTCCGGCAAGCCGCTGACCGTGCCAGGACAGCGGGGCCGAACAGCCGTCGCCGACGCGTGGTCGCCCAGATGCTACCGGGCAGTCGCCGAGGTCGGACAGACCGGCGGGACCGCCCGGCAGCTGATCGGGCTTCGGCTCGGCCGCCAAACCGGCGAGGGTCCTGCCCGGGTCTCCGCGCGTGTCAACGGCAACCTGGCGATGATCGAGATGCGCCTGTCCCTGGCCTACCCGGCCCCGGTGCGGGGCCTGACTCGCGAGGTGCGCAGGCACGTCATGGAGCGGGTCGCCACCCTTACCGGCATCGAGGTGCGCCACGTGGATATCGAGGTGAGCTGCTTGCTGCGCGGGAGCGAACGATGAACGACGTCGCCGGCCGCGCCGGCGATCCCGCGGTGCTGGTCCCTGACGGGGAGCGGCCGCTCCCGGCGCGGGCCGACGCCTGGTCGCTTCCCGGCCCGCGCCGCAAGGCCCGCCGGGAATTCCGGCCGCGGCGAAGGATCCCGGGAGTGCTCGTCGCGGCGGTGCTCGTCGCGGCGGGGATTGTGGGCTGCATTTGGGCGGCATCGGCCGCGCTTAGTCACCCGCTGGTGGAACATTCCGCACAGCGATTTCGCCGGCCCGCTGCAGAGCACGGTGCACTGGGACGATACGGGCACCCTACTCGTAGCCTCGGCGGTCGCGTTCGTCGGCTTCCTGCTCATCGTCATCGCCGTGATTCCCGGCCGGACACGGGCCATCCCCCTGGCTTCCGGGGACGACTCGCTGGTGATCGGCGTGCCGCGGGGCAGCCTGCGCCGTTCGCTCGGCTGGCTCGCCGCGGACGTCGCGGGCATCGACAAGGCCAAGGTAAGGACCGGGCGCCACACGGTCAAGGTGCGGGCTACCACCCGGCTGCGCGACCCGGCCGGCCTGCGCGAGAGCGTGCAAGCGATCGTCGAGGACCGGCTCGCCAGACTCGATCCGCTCTGGCCGGTGCGCGTCAAGGTCCGGCTGCGCCGGAAGGAAGGCTGACGGCGATGACACGTCACACCGCGCGGGTCAGCCGCATCGGGCTGGTGGTCATCGGGCTGATCCTCCTGCTCGGCGCCGGCGCCGTCCTGGCCCGCGGCCTGAACGCCTTCACCGTGCTCGGAAACCCGCACGCACCCCTGCTGACGCAGGGGCAAGCCCAGTATCCGACAAAGGACAACTGGGTGTGGCCAGTTGTGGCCGCGGGCAGCTTCGTCATCGCCGTGCTCGCCTGTGGTGGATGGCGGCGGGCGTGGACCGGGGCGTGTGGCATCTCACGACCGGCCTGCCGTACCCGGTACGCCTAGCAGGCTACGGGCTTTGCGCGCCCAAGACCCCCGTCCCGGGCACCAACATGGCCGGGGTCGTGGCAGCGGTCGGCCATGAGGTGACCAGATTCCAGCCGGGCGATGAGGTATTCGGCATCGGCAAGGGCGCCTTCGCTGAGTACGCCCGGGCTCCGGAGAACAAGCTCGCGCCTAAGCCGGCGAACCTCACCTTTGAACAGGCGGCGATTCCGGCGATGAGGTATTCGGCATCGGCAAGGGCGCCTTCGCTGAGTACGCCCGGGCTCCGGAGAACAAGCTCGCGCCTAAGCCGGCGAACCTCACCTTTGAACAGGCGGCGGCGGTCCCCGTCTCCGGGCTGACCGCCCTGCAAGGACTGCGCGACCACGGGCGGGTCCAGCCAGGCCAGGAGGTGCTGATCACGGGCGCGTCGGGAGGGGTCGGGACCTTCGCGGTGCAGCTGGCCAAGGTGTTCGGCGCACAGGTCACCGGTGTGTGCAGCACCACGAAGGGCGACCTGGTCCGGTCTCTGGGCGCCGGGGATGTCATCGACTACACGCGTGAGGATTTCGCTGACGGCAAGCGGCGCTACGACGTGATCCTCGACATCGGCGGTAACCCGTCGCTGTCACGCTTGCGGAGGGCCCTGGCCCCGGAAGGGACGCTCGTCATCGCCGGAGGGGAGACGGGTGGGCGGTGGCTGAGGCAGATCAGCTGGTGGGTTCCCGCGCCGGCAGGCCGCGGAGCAGCGTGTCCAGGAAGAGGTCGAAGCGAGGGGTGCCGTCGCCGAGGTCGAGGGGGTTCTCCTCGGCGGCGAGCGCGCTGACGACGCAGGTGATGAAGACGAACCAGCTCTGCTCGGCCAGATCGGGGTGTACGCCGGAGTTGCTGAAGGCGCGGATGACCTCCTGCCGGACCCGCCCGAAGGAGGGGGAGTGGCGGTGCGGTCGCGAGGTACGGGTGGCGAAGCCGGGCACGGCGAGGAACTGGTCGTGCATGGCCCAGGCGATCTGCGCGAGCCACGGCCGCCAGTCCCCGTCGCACGAGCCGTCGGGGGGAAGGATGCGCTCGACCAGGACGTCGCTGATGAGGTCGAACAGCTGGTCGCGGTTGTTGACCCAGCGGTAGAGGGCGGTGTGGGAGACCCCCAGGCGGCCGGCGAGCTCCCGCATGGTCAGCGTGTCGAGGTTCCCGGCCGAGATCGCCGCTTCGACGATCTGTTATCGGAGGCACCGATCGCCAGCTCCGGGCGCTCCTGCTGTCGCGGTTCGTGAGCCAGCAGCTGACGACGTTCCTCTGCAATGAGAACCACGAGGACCTGCTTGTCCTCAAGGAACTCATCGAAGCCGGGAAGATCACACCAGTCATCGACCGGAGCTACCCGCTGAGCGAAGCACCCAAGGCCATCCGGTACCTGGAGCAGGGGCACGCCCGGGGAAAGGTCGTTATCACCGTCTGACGCCAGCGGAGATCCGGGGTGACACCAGTAGACACTTACTATCCGGCAGTCGCCCGCGTGAGTGGCACGATCGCTGTCACGACGGTCCCGACACCTGGCCGGGAGGTCACGGCGAGCCGCCCGCCGATCAGCTCCGCCCGCTCGGCCATCGACCGCAGCCCGTAGGAAGACGACGTGGAGTCGTCCGCCCGTGCCCCGATGTCGAACCCGCGCCCGTCGTCGCTGACCCGCAGCAGCGCCCGCCCCGCGTCGCAGCGCAGTTCCACCTGAGCCGATCCGGCGTCCGCGTGCTTCACGATGTTCTGCAGCGCCTCCTGGGCGATCCGGTAGAGCGCGATTTCCATGTGCTCGGGCAGACGGCAGTCGTCGGCGGCCACGGAGACCGGCACCTGCGCGACCGACCGCGCCAGCGACGCGAGGGCGTCAGCGAGCCCTAGGTCCTCAAGCACCGGCGGCCGCAGCCCCGCCAGGGCCGCGTGCGCCTCCAGGAGCGTCAGGTCGGTCAGCTCCCGTGCCCGGTCAAGTTCCCGCCCCGCGACCTCGGCGTCGCGGCCGACCGCGTCCGCGGCCGCGTCGAGGTGGTAGGCGAGGCTGACGAGCCGCTGCGTGATCCCGTCGTGAATATCCCCGGCGAGCCGCCGCCGTTCGGCTTCCTGCGCCCCGATGACCTGCTCGGCGAACCGCTCGGCCGCCCGCTCCCGCGCCGCGAGCCGCCGGTGCAGCCTCGCCTGGTGCACCGCCCCGGCGACGAGGCGGCCGATCGAGACGAGCAGCCGCACGTCCCGCTCGGTGAAGTCGCGCCGCGCGCGCGTGTGCACGTTGAGCACCCCGACGAGCCCGCAGACCCCGCTCTCCATCGGCACGGACACCATCGAGGTATACGAGCGCCCGCCGAGCTCGGGAAAGTACCGGTACCGGGCGTCCGCTTCCTTCTCGGATGAGATCACGGCAGGCGAACGGTGGGAGGCCACCCACCCGCTCACGCCCTCGCCCACAGGCAGCCGGATCTTCCCGACGCAGCCGTCGAACGGCGGCGTCGCCCCCGTCAGCGTAAGCGCACCGCCGCCGTCGTCGAGCACATGCACGAAGCACACGTCGGTGCCGGTCGCCTCGACGATGAGCCCCGCGACGCGCGCGGCGAGGGGCTCGAGCGCCGGCCCGGCCGAGATCGCCTCGATGATCCCGGCGAGCAGCGCGTTCTCCCGCTCAGGGTCAGGCATCCCAAGACCAGGCCCAGGAGCAGGCTCGAGCCCAGGTCCGGCAGCGGGCTCAGGGCTCACTGGAACACCCCCTCCCGCAGTGCCGCGGCGACCGCGGCCGCCCGGTCGCCAACCCCCAGCTTCCGGTAGATCGCGCGGGTATGGCTCTTCACGGTCTCATCCCCGATGATGAGCCGCGCCGCGATGGCCCTGTTGGACAGCCCGGCGACGATCAGCCCGAGGACCTCGCTCTCCCGCTGCGACAGCCCGAGCCGTGCCCCCGGCCAGAACTCCCCACTGTCCAGCCGGGCCGCCGCCGTCGCCGCCCGCGCGGCGAGCGAGGGATCGACGACGGTCTCCCCGAGCCGCACCTGCTCAAGCGACCGCACGAGCTCCTCACCGCTCACCCGCTTGAGCAGGTACCCGGCCGCGCCGGCCCGCATCGCCTGGTAGAGGTACTGCTCGTCGTCGTAGACGGAAAGCAGCACGACCCGGCAGCCGGGCGACGCCTCGACAAGCTGCCTGCAGAGGTCGAGTCCGCTCGACCCGCGCAGCCGCACGTCACAGAGCACGATGTCCGGTGCTAGAGCCATGACGACGGGCATGGCGTCCTCGGCGCTTCCCGCCTGCCCGATGACCCGGACCCGCCCCACGAACCGCGCGAGCATGGCCTTAAGCCCCTCGATGACCAGCTCATGGTCATCGACGAGCACGACGCGCACCGGCCGACCTTCCATGCTTGACCACGATAAGTGGTCGCCAGGAAAACGACTAGCGCATTCAGACCCCCCGTCTTGTCCCCCTTGGGGTCCCCCGCAGGGGGGATTCAGCCTCATAAGCGGATACGTAATGTGATTAACCTGACAGCGCCGCACAGCCGGCGGGAAGGAGCGCGCATGCCAGACAAGCTCTTGCGAATGCACCGGACTGGTCAGCGGCCCACCGCCAAAGACCGCCCTGTCATGCTGGCGATCGCCGGCGACAGCGCGTCAGGCAAGACGACGATCACCGCCGGCCTCGTGAAGGCCCTCGGCCCAGAGCGCTGCACGGCTGTCTGCGTCGATGACTACCACCGCTATGACAGGGCCGAGCGCAAGAGCCTCCCGTTCACCGCGCTCCACCCAGACTGCAACTACGTCGACATCATGGAGCAGCACCTGCAGCTCCTGGCCACCGGCCACCCGGTGCTCAAGCCGGTCTACGACCACCACACCGGCACCCTGACGCGCCCCCAGTTGGTGGAGCCGAGGGAGTTCGTGATCATCGAGGGCCTGCTCCCGCTGCACACCAAGCTGGCCGCCGCCTGCTTCGACGTCACCGTCTTCCTTAACCCGCCAGAAGCCATCCGCCGTGACTGGAAGATCAAGCGCGACACCACTTACCGCGGCTACACGCAAGAGCAGGTGCGTGCCGAGCTTGACCGCCGCGAGCCCGAGTCGGAGCGGTTCATCCTGCCGCAGCGCGCCCGCGCCGACATCGTGGTCCGCTTCGCCCCGGTCGAACAGCGCGCCGACCCCCCGGGCACCCCTCTGTCGGCCGAACTGCTGCTCCGTCCCACGATCAGGCACCCGGACCTGACGACGATCCTGGCGGGCAGCGGCGGCCCAATGCACCTCAAGCTGACCAGGGACTCCGACGGCCGCCCGGTCGACTCCCTGCACGTCCACGGCTACGCCCCGCGCGAGGACACCCAGCTGCTGGAAAAGGCCATCTGGTCAGGCCTTGACGGCACAACAGACCTCCCGGCGGTCCTCGGCGACCTAGGCGACGGTAAGCGCAGCGAGCCCCTGGCCGTCACCCAGCTGCTCCTTCTCCACCACCTAATAGAAGCGGCCCGCTAGAACCACGGGCCTCTCGGTCGCGACGGCGCGGCCGACGGCCGGCCAGCTTGGACCACGGCTCCCGTCGGCCGCCCTCCTGCCTGGCAGCGAGCACGAACCGCGGCTCTCGCCGGCCGTCCAGCACGGATCTCGGCTCCCGTCGGCCGCCCGTCGGCCGGCAGCGAGCACGAACCGCGGCTCTCGCCGGCCGTCCAGCACGGATCTCGGCTCCCGTCGGCCGCCCGTCGGCCCGGGCGCTCCGCGCACGCATCCGGACGATTCGCCGATACCCCGAAGGGTGGCCGGCCGCCTCCGCGAGTTCAGCCAAACAGCGGATAACAGCAAGAAGTCTCCGAATCTGGCGGCAGCCAAAAAGATGTTGGATCGTTGGTGTCGCCATACCGTTACCGGCGATCCAAGATCTTCGTGCTTGCCGTCGGCGACGGGGGAGAACGGTCCGCAGCTAGCGCCACCTCCGTCTCTAGTACGGATAACAGCAAGGAGCGGAACGCAGGTTCGCGCTCGCCCCGGCGAGGGCGATGGACGGCCCGCAAGCCAGCGCCACAGGCGTCCCTAGCGTGGATAACAGCAAGAAGCCGAACGCGAGCAAGTCCTGCGCGATACTTAATCGAAAGATTTAGTAAGCAGGAGGCGGTCTATGTCGACAGAGGCCAGGCTGCGGGCCCTCGTGGCGGTCGCCGAATCCGGCTCCGTCCGCGAGGCGGCCCGCAGGCTCACGGTCACCGAGCCAGCCGTCTCAGCGGCCCTGGCGGCCCTCGCCCGTGAGGTCAAGGCCCCCCTCGTCGAGCGCGACGGCCGCGGCCTGCGCCTGACGGCAGCCGGCGACGCCTACGCGAGCTACGCCCGCCGCATCCTCGGCCTCCACGAGGAGGCCCTGGCGGCAGCCCGCTCCGGCAGTGAAGCGGGCCGCGGCCTGGTTCGCGTAGCGGCGGTACCCACGGCGGGAGAGCACCTGCTACCCACGGCCCTGGCCTCATTCCTGGCCGCGCACCCGGCCATCGACCTGCGCCTGGAGGTAGGCCCCTCGGAGCGCACCTGGGCCATGTTCGCGGCTCACGAGGCCGACGTCATGATCGGCGGCCGCCCCCCGGCCCACGCGACCGACGCCGTAATCCGCGCGACCAGGCCCAACCTCCTGGTCGTCGTCGCAGCGCCAGCAGTCGCGCAGGCCTTCGACCTGACAGCAACCCGCTGGCTCCAGCGCGAACCCGGCTCCGCGACCCGCGCGCACGGAGAAGCCCTGCTAGCGACCTTGGACGCAGCCCCGCCAATGCTGACCCTCGGCTCAACAGGCGCGGTGATCGCCGGCGCAGCAGCCGGCCTGGGCGCAACCCTGGTCCCCAGGGAGGCAGTCAGGGACCGAATGGCATCGGGGGAACTCGTGGAGCTCCTGGTGCCGGGCACTCCGCTGCGGCGCCCGTGGCGCGCAGTCACCCATGAGGTTGTCCCTGCCGCGGCGACAATGCTGATAGCCCACTTGATCAAACACGGGGACTGGCGCGCGCCGAGTGGACGGGGATGAGGGACGGAAAGCTCCCCACCGCTCCCGCCGAGCGGACGGGGATGAGGTGGCTGAAAAGCTCCCCACCGCTCCCGATTCTCGTATCTGAAACGATCGCTTAACTATAGAGCAAAAGAGTTAATTGATCATTGTTGAATAGCGCGCCATGATGGGAGACACGAGCAAGCAGACCCAATGAGGGGGACAAGAGCGATGGCAGAACGGTGGAGCGCCGGGGTGCTCCAGTACGCCGAGATGGGCTACTGGCAGCCCGACTACGAGCCGAAGCCGACGGACATCCTGGCGGCGTTCCGGGTAACCCCGCAGCCGGGCGTGCCGCCGGAGGAGGCAGGAGCCGCCGTGGCGGGCGAGTCCTCGACCGCGACCTGGACGGTCGTCTGGACCGACCGGCTCACCGCCCACGACCACTACCAGGGCAAGTGCTACCGCATCGACCCGGTGCCAGGGCACCCCGAGCAGTTCATGGCGTACATCGCCTACGACCTAGACCTGTTCGAGGAAGGCTCCATCGCTAACCTGTCCAGTTCCATCATCGGCAACGTCTTCGGCTTCAAGGCGCTCAAGGCACTGCGCCTGGAAGACATGCGCATCCCGCCGCACTACGCCAAGACCTTTCAGGGCCCGGCGCACGGCGTGGTGATGGAGCGCGAGTACCTCGGCAAGTACGGCCGCCCGCTCCTCGGCGCCACGGTCAAGCCCAAGCTGGGGCTCAGTGCGAGAAACTACGGCCGCGTCGTCTACGAGGCCCTGCGCGGCGGCCTCGACTTCACCAAGGACGACGAGAACATCAACTCCCAGCCGTTCATGCGCTGGCGGGACAGGTTCGTGCACTGCATGGAGGCCGTGAACAAGGCACAAGACGAAACTCAAGAGGTCAAGGGCCACTACCTCAACGTCACCGCCGCGACGATGGAGGACATGTACGAGCGAGCCGACTTCGCCAAGGAGATCGGCTCGGTCGTCGTGATGATCGACCTCACGGTCGGCTACACCGCGATCCAGTCCATGGCCAAGTGGGCGCGGCGCAACGGCGTCCTGCTTCACCTGCACCGGGCCGGCCACTCCACCTACACCAGGCAGAAGTCCCACGGCGTCTCCTTCCGGGTCATCGCCAAGTGGATGCGCCTGGCCGGCGTCGACCACATCCACGCGGGCACCGCGGTCGGCAAGCTCGAAGGCGACCCGGCGACCGTCCGCGGCTACTACGAGACCCTGCGCTGCGACAAGGCCGACCCGGACCCAAGGCTTGGCCTCTACTTCGAGCAGGACTGGGTCTCCACGCCCGCCGTCATGCCGGTCGCGTCCGGCGGCATCCACGCCGGCCAGATGCACCAGCTGCTATCCCTGTTCGGCGACGACGTGATCCTCCAGTTCGGCGGCGGCACCATCGGCCACCCGATGGGCATCGCGGCGGGGGCGACAGCCAACCGGGTCGCCCTGGAGGCGATGGTCAAGGCCCGCAACGAGGGCCGCGACATCGACTTCGAGGGTCCCGACATCCTGCGCGCCGCTGCCAAGCGCAGCCCCGAGCTCGACGCCGCCCTCGCGACCTGGGGCGACGTGACCTTCAGCTACGAGTCCACTGACACTCCTGACCTGGTGGTGACGCCATCATGACCCGAGTAACACAGGGCGCCTTCTCTTTCCTGCCCGACCTCACCGACGAGGAGATCGCCGCCCAGCTGGCGTACGCGCTCCGCAGCGGCTGGGCGATCTCGATCGAGCACACCGACGACCCCCGGCCCCGCAACAACTACTGGGACATGTGGGCCCTGCCCATGTTCGACCTGCCCGACCCGTCCGCCGCGCTCATCGAGATCAACGAGTGCCGCAGTGCCCACCCGGACCGCCACATCCGCGTGTCGGCCTACGACGCGTCCTACGGCCGCCAGACCACGGCCTTGTCCTTCCTGGTCAACAGGCCCGCACAGTGAACTCCGCACAGGTAAGCACAGACGAGAGCTCCGCACAGCTGAGCACAGACGAGAAAGTCGACCTGGCGGCCGAGCGCGCGGCCGCCGGCGTCGACGACGTGCTCGACGCCCTCGACGCGGAGCTCGTCGGCCTGGTCCCGGTCAAGACGCGGATCCGCGAGATCGCGGCCCTGCTCCTCGTCGAGCGGGCGCGGGCGCGGTTCGGCCTGTCATCCCAGGCGCCGTCCCTGCACATGTCCTTCACCGGCAACCCGGGGACGGGGAAGACCACGGTGGCGCTGCGGATGGCCGAGCTGCTGCACCGCCTCGGCTACCTGCGCACGAGCAAGGTCGTCTCGGTCACTCGCGACGACCTGGTCGGCCAGTACGTCGGTCACACCGCGCCGAAGACCAAGGAGGCAATCAAGCGCGCGATGGGCGGCGTCCTGTTCATCGACGAGGCTTACTACCTGTACCGGGCGGAGAACGAGCGCGACTACGGCGGCGAGGCGATCGAGATCCTCCTGCAGTACATGGAGAACCACCGCGACGACCTCGTCGTGATCCTGGCCGGCTACGCCGACCGGATGGAGACGTTCTTCGCCTCCAACCCGGGAATGTCATCACGGATCGCCCACCACCTGGACTTCCCCGACTACGCCCTCGACGAGCTCGCCGCGATCGCGGGCCTGATGCTGGACAGTCAGCGCTACCGCCTCGCCGAGGAGGCGGAACCAGTCGTCCTCGACTACCTGGCCCGCCGGATGACCCAGCCGAGGTTCGCCAACGCCCGCAGCGTCAGGAACGCCCTGGAGCGGGCCCGCCTGAGGCAGGCCAACCGCCTCATGGCCGTCGGCCCCGTCACGAGGGACGACCTGATGCGCCTGGATCCGGAAGACTTCCTGGCTAGCCGCGTCTTCCAGGCGGACTGAAGTGATACAACGCAAGCTGTGAGGTTGGCCACGGGGCATTCCTGGTTCGACCCTTGAGTCGCGGGTACTGGTCTGCCAAATGCAAGATAAACCTGGGACACAGAACAAGACAGCGGCACAGGACAGACCCGTCATCGCCGTAGCCAACCGGCTGCCTGTCCAGCGGGGTGATGAAGGCTGGGAGCTGTCGCCGGGCGGCCTGGTCACCGCTCTACGGCCTGTTATGGCTACCCATTCCGGTGCCTGGGTCGGCTGGGACGGCGGTACGAAGGGAATGCCGGCCACCTTCCCGGACTCCGGGGTCCGGCTGCTGCCGATCGGACTGTCCGCCGCGCAGGTCCGCGACTACTACCGGGGCTTCGCCAACGCGACGATGTGGCCGCTGCTGCACAACGCGATCGAGAAGCCCCGCTTTGAGCGTTCCTGGTGGCACGCCTACCAAGAGGTCAACCGCATCTTCGCGGAGCGGGCCATGTCCGCCATTGACGAGCACCCGGACGCCCTCGCGTGGGTGCACGACTATCACCTGATGCTGGTGCCGGAGCTCATCCGCAACCGCCGGCCTGAGCAGCCAATCGGCTTCTTCCTACACGTGCCGTGGCCATCGCCGGACATCTACGCCCGGCTGCCCTGGCGGGAGCAGGTCCTGTGGGGGCTGCTCGGCGCTGATGTGGTCGCCTTCCACACCGACGAGTACCGGGGAAACTTCCTGCGCTCCTGCGCGCGCCAGCTCGGCGACTCCGGGATTGAGGTGCGCGGATCGTCGGTGGTACTGCCCGACGGCCGGGTGGTGACTACCGCCACGGCACCCATCTCCATCGACGCCGCGGAATTCGCCGCCTTCGCCGCGGACCCCGAGGTGAAGGAGGCCCTTCAGGGACTGGAAGAGCAGTTCAGCGGCCGCACCGTGCTGCTCGGCGTCGACCGGCTCGACTACACCAAGGGCATCATCGAGCGCCTGCTGGCGGTTGAGTTCCTGCTTGAGCGGAATCCCGAGCTGCGGACCAGCCTCGCGTTCCTCCAGCTCGCCGTGCCAAGCCGGGACGACGTGCGAGAGTACCGCCAGCTCCGCAGCACCGTGGAGCAGCATGTCGGGCGAATCAACGGGCGGTTCACCGAGCCAGGCTTCGACGTTCCGGTGCACTACCTCTACCGGGGGCTGTCGCCGCAGCAGCTCGCGGCGTACTACGCGTTCGCGGACGCGCTGCTCGTCACGCCGCTGATCGACGGCATGAACCTGGTCTGCAAGGAGTACGTCACGGTACAGCGGGCCCACGGGGGCAGCGGTGCCCTGATTCTCAGCGAGTTCACCGGTGCCGCCGTCGAACTGCCGCAGGCCGTGCTGTGTAACCCGTTCGACGTGGAGGGGCTGTCCTACCGGATCGAACAGGCGCTGGCCCTCAAGCCCGAGGCCCGGCGCAAGGCCCTGGCGACCATGGCCGAGCAAGTGCGCACCCACGACGTGCACGGCTGGGTATCCAGCCAGCTCGAAGAGATCGCCGCCCGCGGTGCCCCCGTGTCAGCCTGAGGGCACCATGACGCGCGTTCTCGTCGGTACCTCGGGGTGGCAGTATCGGCACTGGCGCGCCGTCTTCTACCCCGAGGGCGTCCCGCAGCGCCAGTGGCTTGAGTACTACGCCGGGCGGTTCGCCACGGTCGAGAACGACGGCACGTTCTACCGGCTGCCCGCCCGCGAGACGTTCGAGCGGTGGCGGGCGCGCACCCCGGACGAGTTCGTGATGGCAGTCAAGGCGAGCCGTTACCTCACGCATTACCTGCGGCTGCGCGATCCCGCCGAGCCGGTGCGCCGCATGCTCGACGCGTTCGCCGGCCTCGGTGACAAGCTGGGGCCGGTGCTGCTCCAGCTTCCCCCAGGCATGGCGGCCGACCCGCCGCTCCTTGACCGCGCGCTCGCCCAGTTCCCGTCGGCCATCCAGGTCGCCGTCGAGCCACGCGACCCGTCATGGTGGAACGACCGCATCCGTGAAGTCCTCGCGACCCACGGCGCGGCTCTGTGCTGGACCGACCGTTGCGGCGAGCCCACGACCCCGCTGTGGCGCACCGCCGACTGGGGATACCTGCGCTTCCATGAAGGCGACGGCCACCCATGGCCCAGGTACGAGGACCGCTGCCTGCGGGACTGGGCGGACCGTGTCGCCCACGCCTGGCCGGGGACCGGCGCTGCGTACGCCTACTTCAACAACGATCAGTACGGTGCCGCGGTCCTCGACGCGGCGGCCTTCGCCCGCTTGACCGCGCCCGTCGGATGATCGCGCCCTCCGGCGGCAGGATAGACAATGGACGTGTGGTCGACGTGGAGCCGGAGCGGTTCGAGGAAATGGTCGTCACGGCGCTTGACGGGCTGCCCGAGGAGTTCGGGCGGCTGATGAGCAACGTCGCCGTAACCGTCGAGCACGGCCGGGGACCGCGCGGGCTGCTCGGGCTGTACCAGGGCATCCCGCTGACCAGCCGGACCACCCAGTACAGCGGGGTGCTGCCGGACCGCATCACGATCTACCGTCAGGCGATCTGCGCCGTCTGCCAGACCGAGGACGAGGTCGCCGACCAGGTCCGCCGGACCGTCATCCACGAGGTCGCGCACCACTTCGGCATCGACGACGCGCGGCTTAGCGAACTGGGCTGGTAAGGCCGCCTGGGAGCGGTTCAGAACATGACGGTGGGCGACGGCGGGGTGCCGTCCGGCCGCCGGGGCGCCCGCCGTCGGCCGGGGAGCTCCGCGGGATAAAGCCGGCCGCTCCGGATGATCTCCAGGCCGGGGACGATCTCCGCCCGGTCGCCGGCGGTGAACGAGTGGGTATCCCGGTGGAACTCGAGCCGGGTGCCGCCCCGCAGGAACAGCGTGGTGCCGTTGGTGCTCTGGTCGGTGACCGCCAGCCCGTCGGAGTCAAAGTCAAACAGCAGGTGCTTACGGCTCACGCGCAGCTCGTCGGCCGCGCTGAGGAACGGCGACAGGTCGACTCCCCCTGGGGACCGGCCGACGCTCACGGGCTCGTCCTCGGTGACGGTAAAGCGGCGCCGTTCCCTGCCGTCTCGCATGACCTTGAGCTGGGCCACCCGCGGCCGGGGTCCCAGGTCGATCATCTCCCTGCCGTGCAGGTCGCAGATCAGGCGGCCGCCGCTGGCCACGGGCAGCAGGACGAACGGGCCGCTAGCCGGATCATGGCGCGCGCAGCGCTGCTCCGGGCAGCTCCAGTACCGGCCGAGCACCTCGACCTGCCGGCTCAGTCCCTGCTGGAGAAGCACGTCGCGCTCCTCGCTGATCGACATCTGCCACTCGTCCCTGCGGTCGAGGATGACGTGCCGGAGGTAGACGTTGCCGTGGGGATCGGCCAACGGCTCGAGGACGGCATCGTCGCGGTCGTCCAGCCACGGGAACTCGCGCCGGTGGCCGACGAAACGGTCGCTCGTGATGATGGGGAGACCCGTTTCCTCGGCGATCCGCAGCAACGGCACGTCGGCCTTGGCGGCCTCGTAAATCAGCCCAGAGTCGGCCAAGCGGCGGAGCGTGCGCCGCTGCCCCTGGTCAAGGAAAAGCTCGGGCTGGGCGAGCAGGCTGCGGTCGGCGACACCGAACATCGTGATCATCGCGGCGCCGTACAGGGTGGCGAGGGCATTGCCGACGAGCTCAAGCCGGACCAGGTCGGCCGGCCCTTGGCCGCCCAGCCGGGTATCGCGCAGCACGTTCGACATATCCAGCAGCGCATCAGCGCTATCTGGGTCATTTACCAGCATTTCGGACATTGGTCACCCTGCCGCGGATTGCTGTCGCGCTTGGTACTTGCGGCAAATATACGGGTCTTTGGGTGCCGTTCCCGGCTTGGTCAGTGAGACACGCCGGTGAAACCACCGCCGTGTAATGGCCAGGGCACTGCCGGCTGTGCGTGACACTGTGCAGGCGCAGGCGGCGCATTCACTGCCGCCCCCAGGGTAACGGAGGTCACAGTTGGCGGCGATGGACAGCGCGGCGCGAGGACCCGCGCAGCCCTCAAGGGAGACGACACCCGCCCGCGCCAGCGGTCACGTAGCGAAGCCGCTGCTGCGCGGCTGGCTGCACCTGATCTCATTCGAGGCTTCGCTCGTGCTGGGAACCCTGGCGCTGACCCGCGTGCACGGCGGGCAGCGGACCACGGCGATGGCCGTGTTCACGGTGAGCGTGAGCGCGATGTTCGGTGCCAGCGCGCTGTATCACCGCGGCAACTGGGGCGCGGCCTGGCACCGGCGCCTGCAGCGGCTGGACCATGCGATGATCTTCCTGCTCATCGCGGGCACGGCGACCCCCGCTTTCCTGCTGGCCACGCACGGAGCCGCCCGGGTGGCCGGCCTGACCACGATCTGGGCGCTGACGCTTACCGCGGCCGCGATCCGCATGGTGTGGATGAACGTGCCCGAGCGCCTGGCCGGCGGAATATTCGTGGGACTTGGCTTGGTCGCCGCCCTCTCGCTGCCGGGGGTGTGGCTGCACTCCGGTGTCGCGGCCGGAGCCCTGATGCTGGTCGGCAGCCTGCTTTACCTGGCCGGGGCACTGTCGTATCACCGGCGCTGGCCTGACCCCAATCCGCTGGTCTTCGGCTACCACGAGGTCTTCCACGTCTTCGTCTGCGCCGCCGCGGCATGCCAGTACACCGCGATAGCGCTGTTCATCGCCTGAACCCGCGCACGGGGTCCAGCCCTGAAACAGGGCCCGGACCCCGCACGTCAGCGGGCAGCGCCAGGCATCAGGCCTGCGAGCGCCAGCCCGTGTGGTAGCTCTCCTGGACGACCTTCGAGTACGGGACCGGCGACACGACCGCGCGGACGGCGAACTGCTCGTGCGGCTGCACCGTCGTCTTCTTCGACCCGCCGTCCGGCTCGCCCCAGATCACGGAAACCTCCGCGCCGACCGGCACGTCCGGGTTGATGGTCGCTAGCGACAGGCCGGACCGCTCGTTCGCCGAGTACCCGGTGAACATGGACAGCCCCACGACCTTCCCGTCCGCGTCCACCACGGAGTCGAAGTTGGACGACCCGTAGTTCGCGTTCGGCAGGTCGAAGAACTGGTAGCCGGGCGCCGGGTCGAGCGGCGAGGCGAGCAGCTTGCCCAGGTCCTCGGCGTTCCACGCCAGGGTCACCTTCCGGCGCTGCGCCGCCGGGTCGAGCGCCTCAAGCGCGTCGCGCCCGATGAAGTCATGGTCGAACTTCACGAACGACCCGTACCCGAGGTCCCACGGGTTGGTGTAGTAGTCCTCGATGTTCGAACTCACGAACGACCCGGCGATCGCGTTAGTCGCCTCGTACGAGTCCGCGCCGAGCCACTCCCGGTAGGACCGCAGCTCGGGCGAGGTGTAGATCGCGGGAAGCGGCGAGGGGATCCAGCCGGACTCCAGGGTGTTGCAGGAGTAGGCGCGCGCGCCGCAGGGCTCGAGCCCGAACTCCTGGCCCGCCTCGAGGATCGCGTCCCTGACCGTGTCATACGACTCGTACGCGCCCCAGATCTCCAGGCCGGGCGCGCCCGCCATGCCGTGCCGCAGCGTGTGCACCTTCTCCCCGGCGATGTTCATGGAGCCCATCCGGAAGAACCGGACCTGCTCCATCGGCTCCCCGTTGAGCTTCTCGATGACCGCCCACGCGTTCGGCCCCTGGATCTGGAACCGCCACACCTTGCGCGTCACGGCCTTGCCGTACGGCCGTGACGGCGAGCGCGGGTCGAGCACCATGTCGACGTTGTAACCCTGCGAGCCCTTGTAAAGCAGCCAGTTGGCGACCGGCGCGCGCCCGACGAAGGTGAACTCCTCCTCCCCGTCGCGGAACAGGATGCCGTCGCCGATCACCCCGCCGTCGGGCGAGACCGGGACGAACTGCTTCGCCGTGTCGACCGGGAACTTCGCGGTGGAGTTGATGCCTGTGTCGGTGATCAGCTTCAGCGCGTCCGGGCCGGACATGAAGATGTTGTGCATGTGGTGCGACTGGTCGTAGAGAACCGCAGTCTCCCGCCACGCGATGACCTCGCGCCGGAAGTTCGTAAACTCGGACGGTACGACCGGGTAGATGTACGCGCCAAGCTGGGAGTTGCGCAGCAGCTCTACCGTGTTCCCCGCGCTGTCAAGCAGCTCCTGCAGGTTCTTCGGGCTCATATGCCACCTGTTCTGATGCGACTTGGGCTTCTCGTGCGGTCCACATGGTAGTGGCAGCGGCTGTGCGGCGTAATGCCCGCTATTGGCACGCTTGTACCCGCTCTCTTGTGGTCAGAAAACAAAGGCAAGAGTCATCCGAACGGGTGCGTCACTTCGCCCTCAGGGCAACGCGTGTGCCCGCCGGAGTCGCCCGCTTACGTTCGGAATAGAGTTCTTGCAGGCCTCTGAACTGGACGGACGGCGGGGGAGTGGAGTCATAGAGGCTCGGGGGAGGCGCATGGGGATCGAGCGGACCGCGTGGCGCGTGCTAACTGGCTACGCCATGTGGATGGCGCTGCTTGTCGTGGCGCACTATGCGCTCGCGGGGCTGCGGACCGAGACCTCCGTGCTCATCATCGTGAGTGGCGTGGCCGCCATGGTGTACGGAGTGCTATACCTACTCATGCTCTCCCGTCTATGGGATGTCGCGGCCACCAACAGGCGCAGCCTCATCCGCGAGCGGACGCTGCGGGTGGCGAGCGCGGCGCTCGCGTCGGCCGGCTCGGTCGAGGAGGTCGCCGCCGCCGTCAGGGACGCGGCGTCCGCCCTGGTCCCCGGCGTGCCCGGCGTCCCCGCCGACCGTGCCGCGATCCTCGCCGTCAGGGACGGCGAGGTCCTGCGCCAGGTCGATCCGGCGGGGGCGCGGCAGTCGGCGTCTCCCCCCGACCCGGTCAGCGTCTGGCTGAAGCTCGCCGAGGGACGGGCACCGCGGTTCGTCTCCATCGCGGAGATCAGGGCCGTCAGGCACGACATCTCACCGTCGGCGTCCCCGCCGGGCGCGCCGGCCCTCGCCGGCTATGAAGGCGCGCTGCTCTGCCCGCTTACACTCAAGGACCGGCCGGTCGGCGACCCGTTCATCGGCCTCATCGGGTTCTTCGGCGACCGGCGGACCCTCGCCGACCTCGCCGCGGTGCTTGAGATCCTCGCCGGCCAGGCGGCCCTGGCCGTCGAGCGGCTCGCGCTCACGCAGCAGGTGGTCCGCCAGCGCGGCGAGGCACTGTTCCGCACCCTGGTCCACGACACGTCGGACGTGATCCTCATCATCGGCGACGACCGCCGGGTCCGGTACGCCACCCCGTCCGCCGGGGACATCTTCGGCAGCGTCACCGTCGAGGGCGCGCTGCTCGCGGACCTCGTGGCACCGGACACGCGCGAGGACGTGGACCGCGTGCTCGACCTGATGCTCGCGCTCAGCGCCGGCGACGTGACCTCCGGCGTGTCCCCCGGCTACCTGCTCCAGATCGAGCGGCTTGACGGCCGCGTAGCCGTCCTCGAGGTCCGCTGGAGTGACCGGCGGCACGACGCGACGGTCGGCGGGCTCGTGCTCACCCTGCGGGACGTGACCGAGCGGCACCAGCTTGAGGAGGAGCTGAAGCACCGGGCCTTCCACGACGCGCTGACCGGGCTGCCCAACCGGTCGCTGTTCGCCCGTGAGGCGGCGGGCGCGCTTGAGGCGGCACGCGCCGTCGGCCGGACCGCGGGCGTGCTATTCGTCGACCTGGACGACTTCAAGGTCGTCAACGACACCATGGGGCATGGCGTCGGCGATGAGCTGCTGGTCGCGGTCGGCGCCCGGCTGGCGGCCTCGGTGCGCCAGTCGGACACCGCGGCGCGGCTGGGCGGTGACGAGTTCGCGCTGCTCATTGACGACGCCGCCGATCCAGAGGCGGTGGACGCGTTCGCTGAGCGGATCGTGGCGGCGTTCGCCGAGCCGTTCACCCTCAGCGAGGCCAAGGTGCTCTCCGCGGCGACCGTCGGCGTGGCCACGTCGCAGGACAGCGGCGACGTGGATGAGCTGCTGCGCCACGCGGACCTCGCCTTGTACGCGGCGAAGGCGGCGGGCAAGCGGCGCTGGCGGCATTACCAGCCGGTGCTGACCAGCGGCATGCTCAGGCGGCGCGAGATACAGGTCGCCCTTGAGGACGCGGTGAAGAACTCGGCGTTCACGCTCGTTTACCAGCCGATCGTGTCCCTGCTGAGCGGCGAGATCGCCGGGTTCGAGTCCCTGATCCGCTGGCCGCACCCGCGCTGGGGGATGATGCTGCCCGGCCAGTTCATCTCCCTGGCCGAGGAGACGGGCCTGATCGTCCCGCTCGGCTCCTGGGCGCTGCGGCAGGCCCTGAGCGACATGGTGCGGTGGCGGCGCGGGCTGCCGCCGCCCGCGGCGCAGGAGCCAGACGGCCTCGCGCCCGAGACCCCGGACCCGCACGTCTCGGTCAACGTGTCCGCCCGTCAGTTCCGTGACCCGGGGTTCGTCGACAGCGTGCGGGAGGCGCTGCAGACCTCGGCGCTGCCGCCGTCGGCGCTGCTCCTCGAGCTGACCGAGTCCCTCCTGCTCGGCGGGAACGACCGGATCCGCGCCGACCTGGCCGAGCTGAAGGAGATCGGCGTCAGGCTGGCGCTGGACGACTTCGGAACTGGGTACTCCTCGCTCAGCTACCTGCTCGACCTGCCAATCGACGTGCTGAAGATCGACAAGTCGTTCGTGACGGGGATCGCCTCGTCCTGGCGGCGGCACGCGCTCGTCGAGGGCATCGTCAGGCTCGCGAGGACCCTCGAAGTCGAGGTGATCGCCGAGGGGATCGAGAGCGAGACCGAGCGGGAACTGCTCGCCGGGATGGGCTGCCAGTTCGGCCAGGGCTACCTGCTGTCGGTCCCGGTTGACGCGGCCGCGGCCGCGGCCATGCTCAGCCTCGGCCACGGCCTGGTCACCGAGCTGCCGCGCCATGAGCGCCGCAGGACCGGGGACGGCGGCTACCTCACCGACCTGTAACGCCCTTGATAGCCTGGCGCGATGCGGACCAGCCGTCTTGAGGCGTTCAGCGACGGCGTGCTTGCGATCATCATCACGATCATGGTGCTCGAACTGCGCCAGCCCGCTGGCACCGACCTGGCTGCGCTGTGGAACACGACGGGCAGCGGGCTGCTCAGCTACCTGCTCAGCTTCGTCTACGTCGGCATCTATTGGACCAACCACCACCACATGTTCCAGCTCACCGGGCGCGTCACCGGTGGCGTCTTGTGGGCGAACCTGGGCCTGCTGTTCTGCCTGTCGCTGTTCCCGTTCACGACCCAGTGGACGGACACCACCCACTACGCGCGCACCCCGGTCGTCGTCTACGGCGTGAACCTCCTGGCGGCCGGCGTCGCCTACTACATCCTCCAGTGGGTCATCATCCGCGCCCAGGGCCCCGACTCGGTGCTGCGCAAGGCGATCGGCCGCGACCTCAAAGGCAAGGTCTCACCCATCGGCTACATCATCGGCTGCATCGCCGCCGCCCTCGGCGGCGCGGGCACTGGCCCGGCCCGGCCCGGCATCTGGATCGCGATCGCCTGCTACGTCGCGATCGCCACCCTCTGGGTCGTCCCCGACCGCCGCATAGAAACAATCATCACCACCCACCCCGCCCCCAGTACCGAGAGCGAGACCACGCGCAGCAATTAAGCGAGGTGCGGCGGGCCAAAGACCACCTCCGGCTTCCGGCACGTCCGGGGGACGCGGACATAGGAGGTGCTCGGGCGAGAGCCCAGTCGATAGCGCCTGCGTGCGCGATATCACATGGTCTTGCTTCCTTGCCAGCCATGGCGGCATATTGTCACCGGCTGCCGACATTCCGTGGGGACCTATCCCGCGCCTAACGTGCGAGAGGCTGTCCGTGAGTGCCCGCTGACGTCTGTCGGGGGACCGTTGCGGCGTCGGCGTTCACGATGGAGTCGATCAGCCCAGGGAAGCGTGCGTCGAGGTCGGCTTTGCGCACGCACATGTAGCTCTTGGTGCCCTCGATCCGCTTGGTGACCACCCCTGCCTCGCGCAGTATGCGCAGGTGATGAGAGAACGTGGACTTGCTCATTTCAAGGCCGATGTCCTGCATCACGCGCGAGCACCACGACTCGCCGGTACGGGCCACGAACCGGACCGTCTCCAGCCGGTGCCGGTCGGCGAGGGCGGCAAGCACCCGCGGCAGTTCGATGTCGGCCGGGGCCGGCTCAAGAACGTCATCGATCACGGTCTTACCCTAGCGCGGATTTGCCCTAAGTTCGATGGACCTAGTATGTTCGATAAGGATCGAACGTTCTATGGTTGTCGAATTGGAGCGCAGTTGTGACGGAAATTACCCGCCAGGCACCACCGCCCCTGGCCGATACCCGTCAGCCCCGCCACGCCATCGTGGCCAGCCACAGAATGCTGCGGCCAGGCCCGCTGGCTGGCCGCTACCCGGCAGTGGCGTCGATGGTGGTGTTGTTCCTCGTGCCTTACCTGGTGCTGTCGGCGGCGATGCAGCCGATCACGCCGCTGATCGCGGGCTCACTGCACATGAGCCTGCAGAGCATGAGCCTGGCCTCGGGGATGGGCAACGCCGCGTACGCGGCTGGCACGGTGCTGGCCGTCCAGTTCGCCCAGCATCTGCCGCAACGCCGGATGCTGCTGATCTATGCCGCGCTGCTGGTGATCGGGTCGGTGCTGGCCGCTTCGGCAACCGACGCGCCGATGTTCTTTGTCGGGCACATACTGCAGGGCTTGTGTACGAGCCTGCTGCTGATCGCGGCCGGGCCGCCGCTGTTCCTGGGTTACCCGGCGAACAAGCTGCGCTGGACCTCGATGATCATGAACATGTGCCTCTTCGGCGCCGTCGCCGCCGGCCCGCTGATCGGCGGCGCTCAGGCCTCGTTCCACGCCTGGCGGCCGCTGTTCTGGATCGCGGCAGGCATCGCCGTACTCGGACTGCTACTGGCCCGGCTGACTTTCGAAGACGCGCCGCCGGCCAACCGCAGCGCGCCTAAGGACGGCAAGGCCATCGCTCTGGCCGCGGCCGGCTCGGTGGCGGCGTTCTGGGGCGCCTCGGAGCTGACGACCCACGGGTTCCTGAACCTCGTCGCCATCGGCCCGCTGCTGGGCGGACTGGCATTGATCGTCATCTTGTGGGTCTACCAGTACCGCGGCACGCACGTGCTGCTGACCCTGCGTCAGGTGGCCAGCACGTACCCGGTGGCCGGGATCGTGGTGGCGGTCTCCGCGGCGGCGGCCTCGGTGTCGGCGATCGCGCTGACCAGCGGGGCGCTCGCCACCCGGTACACCCCGCTGCACCTGGGCCTGCTCTTCCTCCCCGAACTCGGCGGTGCCGTGCTCGCCTCCATCGGGTTCGGCGTGGTGTTCGGCACCAAGTACATCCACTACTTCGCACTGTTCGGCATGGCCTGCCTCGCCGTCGGCATCGTCGTGATACTAGGCTCCGCCCCGCCGACCGCCGGACTCACCCTGGCAGGCTCGGCGCTGATCGGCGTCGGTGTCGGCGCCTCCGTGGTCCCCGCGCTGTTCCTCGCCGGGTTCTCGCTGCCCGGGGCCAACATCCAGCGCGTGTTCGCCATCCTCGAACTGATGCGCGCGTTCGCGGCGTTCATGATCGTCCCGATCCTGACGCACTTCGCGATCTCGCTGGCGGGCTACCCGACGGAGGCAATGCGGACCACCTTGTGGGTGTGCTTCGGGCTCGCCGTCGGCGGGACCCTGGTCGGCGTCCTGCTCTACGTGCTCGGCGGGAAGACACCGCCCGCCCCGTCGCTCGAGCGGTTCCTCGGCGGAGCCGAGCCGGGGTGGGAGTCCCCGGCACTGCTCGCGGCTGTCCGCCGCGCGGGCCGCCGCGCGCGTCCCGGCGAGGATGTTCCAATGAAGGAGATGCCAGAGGCTGTTCCAGCGAAGGAGATGCCATGAGCGGCGACGCGATCGACGAGTTCGGCCCCGTCCTGTTCGCCTACGACGGATCGGACCTAGCCGGGCACGCGATAACAGAGGCCGGCCGCGAGCTGCGAGCAGGGCGTGACGCGGTCGTCCTGACCATATGGGAACCGTTCAACGTCGGGTTCCTCCCGGTCGGCGGGACGGAGTTCGACGCCGCGAGGGCCGATGAGGTAAGGGCCGCGGCCGAGAAAACCGCACTGCACGGGGCGTCGCTGGCCGAGGCCGCCGGATTCCGCGCGGACATCATGACGGCGGAGGCGGCACCCACCTGGAAGGGGATCATCGACGCGGCCGACTCCCGCGATGCCAGCCTCATCGTTCTTGGCTCCCACGGCCGCAGCGGCGTGACCAGCCTTATGGTGGGCAGCGTCGCCAGCGCGGTCGCCGCGCACTCACGGCGGTCGGTGCTGATCGTGCATCATCGTCACGGCTAGCCGACCCGGCCTCTGATCGCGATTTCCGGCGCTATAGAGCGGCACCAGTGGCACATCCGCCTCGCTCCAAGGCGTGATCGCGTTACCCGCAAGGCATGATCACGGCGGGCATACTTGCCGGATGGAAACTCGGCAGGACGGCGCGGGATGAGGTTCTTCCCGATGACCGTGGCGGCGGCTTGCGTCACGGCCGTGCTCGCGCTCGGCGGCTGCGCCACCGAGGGTACGGCGAGCACGTCAGGAAGCACGCCGGCGTCGTCGCAGGCCTCGGGTCAGGGAGCGGCCAGCTGTAACGCTGACTACTGCGACCCGGCGGACTGGGACACGGCACGGGCATCAACACCGCTCACGCAGATCGCGCCATTCGTTGAGCCGCTCAACGTGATCATCAGCGGCAGGTCGACCGTGTCCCTGACCGACATCCAGCAGGCCCTCGGCCGGTGGAAGACGGTCTCCACCGCGACGACGGTCAACATCACCGGCATCCACCTCAAGTGCATCTCCTCGGAGATGGCAGACGTGACGGGCAATGGCTACGTGCCGCAGCACGTGGCGTGGCGGCTTGGCGGCTGCGTGGAAGGGAACGACCTGTCGCTCAGCGGCAACGAGGACCACGTCCGGATCTGGAACCAGCCGGTGCCGGGCAGCAAGTACGGTGCCTGGTTCATCGCGGCGAGCTACGAGACCATGTGCCTTGTGCATAACGGCGTACTCCAGACGGCCAGCTCGGACGAGGCCTCCGCGGCGCTGCACCCGAGTGCCGCCTACCACTGCGTCGACGGCGGGCCTGGCAGCATCCACACGGCTCATCCCGACGGGTATAACGACGGCGCGGCGTCCTTCACCGCCGCCATCGCCACGGCAGCCAAGAGCCGGGGCTGGCAGGTCAGCCAGCGGACCGTCACGGTCCCGCGCGGCGCGAGCTCGGGGGAGGGCGGCGTCCCGTTCAGCCCGACCGTCTACGTCGTCACGGTGACCGAATGACCGAGATCGCGATCATCGGCGGCGGAATCGGCGGCCTGGCCGCCGCGGCGTTCCTGCGCCGCGCCGGCCAGGCCGCAACGGTGTACGAGCAGGCGGCGCAGCTCGCAGAGGTCGGCGCCGGCGTGGTCGTCGCGCCGAACGCCGCCCGCCTGCTGCGCGCCCTCGGCGTCCTGGGCGTCTTCGAGGAGCGCGCTGTCCGGCTGGAGACCGGCTGGGAGTTCCGCCGCTGGCAGGACGGCAGCGTGCTGTCCTCGGAAGACCTCGCGACAAGGTGCGAGGACCTTTACGGCGAGCGCACGTACACCGCGCACCGTGCCGACCTGCTCGACGTGATCAGGTGCGCGGTTCCCGGCGGCGACGTGCGACTAGGCAAGCGCTGCGTCGAGGTCGGCCTGAGCGGCCCGCGCCACACGCTGCGCTTCGCGGACGGCGAGACGGCCGAGGCTGACGTCGTGATCGGCGCGGACGGCATCCACTCGCTGGTCCGCGCCGCGCTGACCGCGCCGGTTCCCCCGGTGTACTCGGGCCTGTGCGCCTTCCGCGCGCTGGTCCCCGGCGAGGATGCGCCGGCGTTCGCCCGCCGCCCCGCCCAGTCCCTGTGGCTGGGCCCGGGCCACCACCTCGTGCATTACCCCATCTGCGCGGGCAAGTTCGTCAACCTCGTCGCCTTCGCCCCGGCCGGCGACTACACGACCGAGTCATGGACCGCGACCGCGACCGTCGCGGAACTGCTCGCCGAGTTCGCGGGCTGGGATGAGCGGCTCATCAGCCTCATCCGCGCGGCGGGGACGCCCGGCCGCTGGGCGCTTCTCGACCGCGCGCCGCTCACGTGGTGGACCAGGGGCACGGTGACCCTGCTCGGCGACGCCGCGCACCCGATGTTCCCGTTCTTCGGACAGGGCGCCGCCCAGGCGATCGAGGACGGGGCCACCCTCGCCCGCTGCCTGGCCGCGAACCCGGCCGACCCAGCCGCCGCGCTGCGCCGCTACGAGGAACTGCGCATCCCGCGCACGACCCGGCTGCAAGAAGTCAGCCACGCCCGCGCCCACGTCAACCACCTGCCCGACGGCCCCGAGCAGCGGGCCCGCGACGCCTCGTTCAAGGACACTGACCCCTTGACGGCCAGCGCCTGGATCTACGCCCACGACCCGGAGGCCTGATGATCGGGGATATCACGACACCCGTGACCAGATCCAGCATCTGCGCAGCGCCCGCAACGGCGAACCTGCCAGTGCCATCCCGGCCCGCCAGCGGGCGGCCGATGCTTCGCTGCGCGCCAGGCTGACCGCTGCCATGCAGCGAAATCAGGCACTCGCCGACGAGAACGCCCGGCTCCGCCGCCAGCTCGCCCGCGCGCTCGGCGCCGCGCGCCATTCGTCGTGAGCACGGGCGTCACAGCGCTGCGCACTGCGAGCAGCCTGCGGCCGACGCCGACGACATCCCCCCGTCACGAACGATGGCGGCCGGGATGTCGTCGGCAAGCGTCGCGCGAGTAACCGCCTGACCGCACGGGACGCCGAACGCATCCGGTTCCGGTGGCCGTACGCAACGGGGCATGCCAGCATGAACCGCATGTCTCACGTCCCAGAAAATGGCCCCGTCATGGCAACCCGCCTAGTCGCCGAGGGCGCTCTGCCCGCAGGTTCCGCCAGGATCAACGACTACGACAGTTTCGCTGAGGCGTACACGGCCGTAAACGAGGCCAGCCTCGTCAACGCCTACTACGCGCGGCCCGCGATCCTGGCCCTGGCCGGGAACGTGGCCGGACAGAGGATCCTCGACGCCGGCTGCGGCTCTGGCCCCCTGTTCGAGGCGCTGCGCGACCGGGGCGCCATCGTGACTGGCTTCGACACGAGCACCGGGATGCTGGAACTGGCCCGGCGGCGGCTCGGCGACGGCGCGGACCTGCAGGTGGCCGACCTGGGCAGCCCGCTGCCGTTCCCCGACGGCGCGTTCGACGATGTCATCGCGTGCCTGGTCCTGCACTACCTGGAAGACTGGACGGAGCCGTTGGCCGAGCTGCGGCGCGTGCTGAAGCCTGGCGGCCGGCTGATCGTGGCCGTCGACCATCCCTTCGCGACCGTGCTCTCCCACCTTGAGGCCGGACGGAAGGCCAACTACTTCGGGGTCTGCAAACGGACCGAAGAATGGACCGTCGGCGACCAGACCGCCCTGATGAGCTTCTGGCACCGGCCGCTGCACGCGATGGCCGAAGCCTTCACCGCGGCCGGCTTCCGGATCTCCGTCATCAGCGAGCCGGAGCCAGACCTGGCCGCCCGCGAGCTGTTCCCCGACGACATCGCGGCCAAGCCCCGCTTCCTGTGCTTCCTGTTTTTCGTCCTGCACGCCGACTAAACCACCGCCGCGACGAGCCACCACCGGCGGCTTGCACATCCACGCACTGGGATATCAGTACTACACAGGTTCGCCCCCGCCACCTGCTGGGTACTGCTTTAGCCCCAGGCCACGCGTGCCCCCGGGACGGTGGCGCTAACACGTCAGCTGCGTCGTTGCCCTGAACCCTCGACCGGTTCGACGCCTACCGGGACGACAGCCCCCGTTGACCGCGCCCGGAACCAGCCGCCTGGCCCGCCTAGACGCTTCAGCTGGCCGCCTCACCAGCCGGATAGGCCAACCATCGTTAGGAGGGCGCAATATGGGCATCACGACGGGCAGCAGCCTGGACCGCGGGGCCATCGGGCTCCGCGAGGTCCTGTTCCAGTCGGTCACGTCCATGGCCCCGGCCGGCGCGGTGGCGCTGTCCATCGCGGCGGGCGCCACCTATGCGGGCGGCGCGCTGCCGCTGGCGGTGCTGCTGGCGCTGATCGCGTGCCTGCTGGTCGCGGTCTCGATCGGGCAGCTGGCCAAGCACATGCCCAGCGCCGGCAGCGTCTACACCTACCCCGCCGAGGCGATCCACCCGGCGCTCGGGTTCCTGGTCGGCTGGGGCTACGCGCTGGTCGAGGCGCTGATCGGTCCGATCACCATGATCCTGTTCGGCTACCTGGTCGGGTCGATCGCGCACAGCGAGTTCGGCTGGCCGTTCACGGCCACCTGGGTCATCTTCCTGATCGTCGCGTCGTTCCTTATCGCCGGCCTGAACTACTGTGGCATCCGCGTCAGCGCCAGGGCCGGCACCATCTTGGGCATGTTTGAGATCCTGGTTTTCCTTACGCTGGCCATCTGGCTCATTGCCACGGCCGGCGGGAACAACACCGGCAACGTCTTCACCCTGCATTACGCCACCATCACGGGCTACCACGGATTCTCCGGCATCGCAGCGGGCTCTGTTTATACGATCCTCGCGTTCATCGGCTTCGAGGCCGCGGTGCCGCTGGCAGAGGAGGCCCGCAACCCACGACGCACCATCCAGATCGCCGTGGTGGCATCCTGCCTGGTCATTGGCCTGTTCTACGTTCTCACCACCTACGCGGGTGACGTGTTCTTCGGCCCGGCCAAGTATGTGAGCTTCGGCGCGCTTGGCGGCGGCAGCCCGTGGATCCAGCTGGGCCGCGACGTGTGGGGCGTCGGCTGGGTGGTGGTGTTCTTCGCCATCTTGAACTCCACGTTCGCCAACGGGAACGCCAGCACGCTGGCCACCACCCGTACCTGGTTCGCCATGGCCAGGATCGGCCTGCTGCCCGCCCCGCTGGCGCGGATCCATCCCCGCTGGAGGTCCCCCTACGTCGGCGTCGTGGTCCAGCTCGTGGTGACGCTCGCCATCGGCCTGCCCATCGCCGTCCACTTCGGCCCGACCACGGCCTTCGTCTTCCTGGCCACCATCCTCACCGGCATCATGATCGCTATCTACATGGTGTTCAACCTGTCGTGCCTGCTGTACTACCTGCGAAGGCGCCGCGGGGAGTTCAACGTCGCGCTGCACGCGGTGATCCCGGTGCTCGGCATCGCGGCGTTCATCCCCGCCTGGCTCACCGCGCTGGGGATCGGGTCGAGCTTCCTGAAGTTCGTCACGCCGCTCAGCTACCCGGCCAGCGAAGCCGGCCTGGCCATCGGCATCTGGTACGGCATCGGCCTGGTCGTCCTGGCCTACCTGTACCTCAGGCACCCGGAAAGGCTGCCACAGATGAGGCGGGTCTTCGCCGACGATCTGCCGGCTGCGCCGATACCGAGCCCGGGGACGGCATGAGTGAAAACGAGCCGCGAGCCGACGGCCCCGCAGCCGGGCCTGAGGGGATGGACCACCGCCAGCGCCGGGTAGGGCGAGGAAGTGTAGCAGTATAGAGGTGACTCTGACCGCGGCTGGAGGTGCGCGATGGAGGCAGGTGAGATGCCGCCGGACGCAGATCCGCCCGTCCCCGCCGAGATAGTGCACCAGAGCGCCCGCACGCGCGTCACCCGGCTCGTTTTCCCCGGGCAAACGGTCATCCGTAAGGAGCCGCTGGGGCTGGATGCGGAACGTCGGCTGCGGGATGAGGCGGCAACGCTGGAGCGTTTGCACGGCGTCGCTGGGGTCGCGCAGCTAGCCGCGGCGCCGCGGTATCCAGGGTCGATCGTGCTGACGGACGCCGGAGGCACGAGCCTGGCCGACCGGGCCGGGCCGCTGCCGGCCGGTGAGGTGACCGGGCTGGCGGTGTCGCTGGCCCGGGCGGTGGCAGGGATGCACCGCCGGGGGGTGATGCACCGGGACATCACGCCGGCCAACATCGTGATCTCCCGCGACGGCGCGCCGTGCCTAGTCGACTTCGCGCTGGCGGCGCCGCTGGGCGAGATCCGCCCGGAGTTCACTCACCACAGCGAGATCGCCGGAACGCTGGCGTACCTGGCGCCGGAGGCGACCGGGCGTACCGGCCGGCCGGTGGATCAGCGGGCCGACCTGTACGCGCTCGGCGCGACGCTGTATGAGCTGGCCACGGGCGGGCCCCCGTTCGGGACCGGGGATCCGCTGCGGCTGACTCACGATCACCTGGCGCGGACGCCGGTGCCTCCGGCGGAGGTCAACCCGGCTGTCCCGGCGCTCCTGTCGGCGGTCATCGTGCACCTGCTGGAGAAGGAGCCGGACCACCGGTACCAGAGCGCCGACGGGATGCTCTATGACCTGGAGCAGGTGCGGCACGCCCAGGCCGGCGCGTCGGCGGTTCCGGTCCGCATTGGCGAGCATGATGTCCCGCTGCGGCTGCTGCCGCCGTCACGGCTGGCTGGCCGCGACCGCGAGGTGGCGGCGCTGGGGGAAGCGTTCGAGGACGGCCTGGCGGGTCGGTGCCGTGGGGTGCTGCTGGGCGGGGCGGCGGGGGTGGGCAAGACGGCGCTGGCCGATCAGCTGCGCCCGGTGGTGACCGGGCGCGACGGCTGGTTCGTGGCGGGCAAGTTCGACCAGTACCGCCGGGATATGGAGTTCGACGCGGTTAACCAGGCGTTCCGCGCGCTGGGCCGGCTGCTGCTTGCCGAGCCGGAGGACGAACTGGCGCAGGTCCGTGAGCGGATCCTGGCCGAGGTGGGGCCGAACGCGGGGCTGGCGACCGCGACGGTGCCGGAGTTCGCGGCGCTGCTGGCGGTGCCGCCCGAGCCAGGCGATCCGCTGACCGCGCAGGGGCGGGCACAGCGGGCGAGTGCGGCGGTACTGCGCGCGGTCGCGTCGCGGAAACGGCCGGTGGTGATGTTCGTCGATGACCTGCAGTGGGCCGGGCGCACCCAGATCGGTTTCCTCGACCTCGTCCTGGGCGAGGAGCCGATCGAGGGGCTGCTGCTGGTGGGCGCCTACCGGGACGGCGAGGTCGACGCGGCGCATCCGCTGGCGGCGCCGCTGGCCCGGTGGCGGAATCAGGCTGGGGTCCGGCAACTGCGGCTGGACAACCTGCCGGTCTCCGCCTCGGTCACCATGGTGGCGGAGATGCTGCACGTGGCCCCGGCCGCGGCGGCGGGCCTGGCCGGGGTGATCGAAGCGCACACGTCAGGCAACCCGTACCAGACGGTGGAGCTGCTCAACGCGCTGCGCCGCGACGGCCTGCTGAACGCCGCGGCCGGCGGATGGCGGTGGGACGCGGCGGCCGTGCGCGCGCACCTGGGCGCAAATGGTGTGGCCGGGCTGGGGACGGCACGGGCCGAGGTCCTGCCGACGCCGTCCCGGCAGATAGTGCAGGCGATGGCGTGCCTGGGCGGCCGCGCCGAGCTGAGCCTGCTGCAGGCCGCGACCGGTCAGCCGGCCGGCGCGGTGGACCAGGCGCTGGCGCCCGCTCTTAGCGAGGGCCTGCTGGTGGCCGAGCCCGGGGCGCACCCGGCGGTGCGGTTCCGCCACGACCGGATCCGCGAGGTCATCCTCGGCGCGCTTGACCCGCCGCGGCGGCGCGCCCTGCAGCTGGACATGGCGCGGCGGCTGTCAGCGGTGCCGGAGTTGTTCGCCGTCGCGGCCGGGCAGTACCTTCCGGTGGCCGACGCCGTCGACGATCCCGCGGAGCGGCGTGCGGTAGCGGGGCTGCTGCGCCGCGCCGCCGACCAGGCCACGCTGATTGGCGACCACGCGCTGGTCATCGCGCTGCTGACCGCCGCGCTGCGGCTCATCGGCCCGGGTGAGACCGGCATGCTGATCGCGATGCACACCGCCAGGCACGCCGCGCTGTTCAGCCTGGGGCGCCTGGAGGAGACGGACGAGGAATACCGCACGATCGAGCGGCTGGGCCCGGCGGTGCTTGATCGCGCGGACGCCACGGTGGTGCAGGTGCACAGCCTGACCCACCGGAACCGTTTCGCCGAGGCGGTCGGCCTGGGCCTGGAGTCGCTGCGTGAGCTCGGCATCACCGTCCCCGCCCCGGACCGGCTGTCCGCCGGACTCGACCAGCAGTTCGGCCATCTGTACCGGTGGCTGGACCAGACCGAGGCCGCGGATGACCTGGCCCGGCCGGACTTCACCGACCCGGCGCTGCTCGCCGCCACCCGTCTTATCAATGCGATCCTCCCGGCGGCCTACATCCTCACCGACCACGCAACGTTTAGCTGGCTGAGCCTGGAAGGGGTGCGGATCTGGCTCGCGCACGGCCCCGCCCGGTCCCTGGCCGGGCCGCTGAGCCTCGCCGCCTTCGCCGCTTCGGTGCGCGGAGACTACGCCGCCGGATACCGGGCAGCGAGCCGCATCCTGGCGTTTTGCAAGGCCCGCGGGTACGAGCCAGAGACCTCGCTCGCGCGCTACTGGTTCTCGATCCTGTGTTGCTGGTTCGAGCCCATCGAAAGCGGACTCCGTGCGATTCGGCGGGCCCGCGAAGGGCTGATCGCAGGGGCTGACCTGGTCTACGCCGGCTACACCTACGAAGAGAGCGTGTACTACCAGCTGGACTGCGCGCCATCGCTGGACGACTACGTCGCCGAGGTGGAGGCGGGGCTGGCCTTCACGCGGCGGGCCGGCAACGAATACCTGGGAAAGGTGCTCGACCCCCACCGGTGGCTGGCCGGCGTGCTGCGCGGCGAAAGCGCAGCCGCGGCCGGAGAGCAGGTGGCCGCCGACCGGTCCGCGGGCAACCCGATCGCGCTCCTCTACGCGCATCTCAGCCGCGCGAGAGCCGCCGCCATCTTCGGTGATCTGGCTGGCCTGGTGCGGCACAGCGCGGCGGCGGAGCCGCTGATGGCGGCTGTCGCGGGCACGTACCCGACCAGTGTGGTGTACCTGCTGCGCGGGCTGGCCCTCGCCGGGCAGGCCCGAGAAAGCAGCGGTGATGAGCGCGGCGATCTGCTGGCCGAGCTGGATGAGGTCACCCGGTGGCTGGCCGCGCGCGCCGCGGACGCGCCGGCCAACTTCCGGCACCTGCTGCGGCTGACCGAGGCCGAGCGGGCCTGGGCGGCCGGCGACTTTCAGGCCGCCGCCGTCGCGTTCGACGCCGCCCGGCGCGACGCCGCCGGCCGCCAGCGGGCCTGGCACCGGATGCTGATCACCGAACGCGCCGCCCGGTTCCACTTGGCCCACGGCATCGACCAAGTCGGCTACGACCTGCTAGCCCGGGCCCGCCAGGACTACGCCGCATGGGGCGCGGCCGCGAAGGTCGCCCAGCTTGACTGGGCCTACCCCACCCTGCAGCCCGCAGCCGACACCACGGCCACGCCCGGAGCCGGCCAGACCGCTGACCTTTCCCCTGGCCGTTCCCCGGTCACGACGGGCACCATCGACCTGCTCGGCATTCTGTCCGCGTCGCAGGCACTCAGCTCCGAGACCAGCTTCGAACGGCTGCACGCCCGGGTGGCCCAGGTGCTCAGCGCGATGACCGGCGCCACCGGCGTGCACCTGCTGCTGTGGAGCGAGGACCGGCACGACTGGCTGCTCCCCGCGCCCGGCGGCGGCACCGCCCCGGTCAGCGGCACCGGCCACGAAACCGCGATCCCGATGTCGGTGCTGCGCTACACCCAGCGCACCGGTGAACCGCTGGTCGCCGACGACGCCACCCACGACGACCGGTTCGCCCGCGACCCCTACTTCACCGACGTCGGTTGCTGCGCGCTACTGGCCCTGCCCATCCTCAGCCGCGGCGCGCTGCGGGCGGTGCTGCTGCTGGAAAACCGGCTCATCCGCGGCGCGTTCACCACCGACCGGCTCGACGCGCTCCAGCTCATCGCCGGCCAGCTCGCCGTCTCCCTCGACAACGCCCAGCTCTACGCCGAGCTCAGCGCCTCGCGCGCCCGGATCGTCGTCACCGCTGACCAGACCCGCCGGCGCATCGAGCGGGACCTGCACGACGGCACCCAGCAGCGCCTTGTCTCCCTTCTCCTGCAACTGCGCGCCGCGCAGGCCGAGGCGCCGCCCGAGGCCGCCGAGCTGGCCCGGCAGGTAGGCGAGGTGGCCGCCGGGCTGGCCGGGACGCTGACGGAACTGCGCGAAATCGCCCAGGGCCTGCACCCGGCCATCCTCGCCGATGGCGGGCTGCGCCCGGCGCTCAAGGCACTGGCCCGCCGCTGCGCCGTCCCGGTCCGCCTGGATGTCCGGGTGGCGGGGCGGCTGCCCGAGCCGGCCGAGATCGCCGTCTACTACGCCGTCTCCGAGGCGCTGACCAACACCATCAAGCACGCGCACGCCTCCGCCTCCGATGTCGAGGTGACGGCCCGCGACAGCGTCCTGCACGTCAGCGTCCGCGACGACGGGCGCGGCGGCGCGGCCTTCGGCTCCGGCTCCGGGCTGATCGGGCTCAGGGACCGCATCGAGGCGGCCGGCGGCCGCATCACGCTGCACAGCCCGCCCGGTGCCGGCACCACCGTGCAGATCACCCTGCCCTTCACCGCCCCTAGCGGGCCAGATAGCCGCGCAACCTCGCCAGCATCATGATAACAGCAAGAAGCGGACCGCAACGGACCGGAGCCAGAGCGACCCGCTACAGCGACGCGATCCACTCGTCGGCTGTCGTGACGAGGGCGTGGCGCGGGAAGACTTTCTCGGTCAGCACGCGGTGCACCTCCTCGTCCGGGTCGGCGCAGGCGTCGGCGAGCACGGTGAGCCGGTAGTCGAGGTCGGCCGCCTGGCGGAACGTCGACAGCACGACGCCGCTGGTGGAGATGCCAGCCAGGACTAGCGTGTCGGCTCCCGCGGCGCGCAGCAGCACCTCGAGGTCGGACCCGGTGAACGCGCTGACCCGCCGCTTGACGATGACCGGCTCGCCGCCGCGCGGCGCGAGCGAGGCGTGGATCTGGGTGAGCGGGTGGTCCTGGGTGTAAGCGTCGCCGGCCTGTGCCGTGATGGCGGAGAACGTGGCGTTGGTTTCTGCGACCTCGGGGTAGCCGGGCCTGAAGGCCACGCGCACGAACATCACCGGGATGCCGGCCGCCCGCGCGGCCCTGGCGGCCCGGTCGGCGGCGTCAATGACCGACGGCACGCCGAGGCGCTCGACGACGCCGTGCTGGAAGTCCATCAGGAGCAGGACGGGGCGGGAGTCGGACATGGGCATGCCTCCAGGAGAGCGGCCTAATATTCAGGTTAAACTTATCAGACAAGCCTGATTAATAACCCCGCTCTCTCGCCCCGGGAAAGCGAAATGCCTGGCGTCCTCCCGGTCAGGAGGACGCCAGGCAGCTCGCGTCCTGCGGTCAGGCGACCGAGGCGTCCTCGTCGTGCTCGATCATGGCGATCTCCTGCTCCTGCTCCTGCCGGCCACCCAGGAACAGCGCCGTGGTGAGCGCGGCGACCAGGGCCGCGATCGCGATGATCAGGAAGCCCAGCGAGTACCCGCTGCCCAGGGCGGTGACCGCTTGCGGGGCGGCCTTGCTGAACGACGGCACCGAGTTGACGGCCACCGGGCCCACGCCCTCCACCGTCGCCTTGAGGGCGGCGGGGAGCGAGGAGGCCGCGTTGACCGCCGTGTTGAACAGCGAGCCGGACCGGCTCAGCGCGATCGCACCGACGACGGCCGGCCCCAGGGCAAACCCGAAGTCACGCACCATGCTGGTGGTAGCCGCGGCCATGCCGGCCAGCCTGGACGGCACGGTGTTCACGACCGTCGCGGTCACCGAGGAAACCGCGAACGCAAAGCCGATCCCCACCAGGCCCATGGGCACGATGAGCGACGGCAGGGTGCTGTCCGTGATCGACTGCCGGGACTCCAGGAACTGGCCGATGGCCATCAGCAGGAAGCCGCCGGCCGTGACCCAGCGCGCCTGGACGCGGGCCATCAGGAAGGAGGTCAGCGGGAACAGGAAGATCGCCAGACCGCTCAGCAGGATGAACGCCACCGCGGTCCGGATCGCGGTCTGGTGCTGGATGACTTCCATCCGGATGCTGATCGCGTACGCGGTGCCGAGGAAGGAGAACATCCCGACCACGGTGACCGCCGCGGCGATGGCGAACGAGCGGTTCTTGAACAGGTCCATCCGCAGCAGCGGGTTCTGCGCCCTGTTCTCGATGACGATGAAGGCCACCAGCAGGACTACGGCCACCACGAAGGAGATGATGATGGTCGGGCTGCCCCAGCCGGCGGTCGGTCCCTCGATCACTCCGTAGAGCAGGGCGAACAGGCTCAGGCCGACGGTGACCTGGCCCGCGATGTCCAGCGAGCGGCCCTCGGGCGAGCGTGAATCCTCGGCGAGGAACCAGCTGATCGCCGCCACGATCGCGGCCAGGATCGCGATGATCCAGAACGCCAGCCGCCAGGTGGCGTAGGTGGCGGTCAGGCCGCCCAGCATCGGGGCGACGAAGTTGCCCAGCGACAGCAGCGCCGCCCACAGGGCGATCATCCGTGCGCGGCTGGCGTGGGTGTGGCTACCCGAGGCGATGATGGCCAGCGTGGTCGGGAAGAGCGCCGCCGAGCCGAGGCCGGAGATGAACTGACCGAAGTACATCTGGACGACGCCCGTGGCGGTGCTCGAAATCAGCTCTCCCACCAGCAGTATCAACGCGCCGCCGACCAGCAGCTTCTTGCGGCCGAAAAGGTCGCCGAGCACGCCGAAGGTGAGCTCCAGTGCGGCGATCGGCAGCAGGATGGAGTCGGAGATCCAGTCCAGCTGAGATGCGCCGGTGGGGTGGAGCACCGTCTGGAAGGTGCCGTTGAGAGTGGCCGGCACGGCCACGCCCACCTGGGCCAGGAGAACCGCGAACCCGACGGCGACGATGGTTGCCAGACTTAGCGTCGTGTGACGGAAAGGCTGCACCGAAGCGGTGGCCGGCTGCCCTGTGGCTGGCAGCGGACTAGACATAAGAATCTCCCGTTGTGTACATAATTGTGTAGCTTACGCATGCAATGCGAGGACACTAGGGCCACAGAGAGCACCGGCGCAAGAGGTGCCAGCGTTGTTGGGCAAATCATGACAAGTGCGGCATCTCACTGCCGTCTTGCGGTCACGCGTCCGGCACCCCGGGCACCACTGGCGGCAGGCTCGACCAGGGGAAATTGATCCACAGGTTCGTGCGCTTCCACACGTAGTCGCACTTCACCAGCGACCCCGGCTTCTCGTACACGACGGCGGAGCGCACGTCGGCGACGTGGTCCGCGACGAACCCGTGCACCAGCTTGAGGGTCCTGCCGGTGTCCGCCACGTCGTCGGCGATCAGCACCTTCTTCTCGGAGAAGTCGACCGCCGACGGCACCGGCGGGAGCATTACCGGCATGTCAAGCGTCGACCCGACTCCGTTGTAGAACTCGATGTTCATCTGGTACAGGTTCTTTACCGACAGCGCGTAGCCGAGCGCGCCCGCGATGAATAGCCCACCGCGGGCGATCGCGAGGATCAGGTCCGGCCGGAACCCGTCTTCGGCGATCATCCGTGCCAACTCGCGCGAGGCTTCGCCGAAGGTCTCCCAGGTCAGGGTCTCCCGCTCATGGTCCACAGCCCGTGACCCTACCGGTCACCCGGCGAGCACCGACGGCGAGGTCGCATCGTATTCCGCCAGCCAGCCGGCGCCGCGCCCCTCCGGGTCGCGCCGGTTCAGCCGCGACCGCAGCGCGATCACCGCGTCCCTGCGCAGCGCGGCCCACCGCGGCAGGTGGTTGGACACCCCCCGCGCCCGCGCGGTCAGCACCACGGACGACGCGCGGGGCCGCCGCACCCGCTCGTAGGCGGCCAGGGCGGCGACGGGATCCGACGGCGACGCGGAGAGGGCGTTCCCGAGGACTGCCCCGTCTTCCAGGGCCTGGCAGGCCCCCTGCCCCAGGTAGGGCAGCATAGGGTGCGCCGAGTCGCCGAGCAGGGTCACCCGGCCCTTGGTCCACCGGGGGATCGGGTCCCGGTCGTAGAGCGCCCACTTGTACCAGGTGTCCCCGGCCTCGAACAGCCGCAGCAGCGACTCGTGCCACCCCGCGTACCGCTCAAGCACCTCGGCGCGCTCGCACTCCGTCACCCACGACTCGTGCCGGTACGTGTCGTCGTCGTAGTGGCAGACGACGTTGATCAGTTCCTCGCCGCGCAGGGGGTAGAGCACGATCGTGCCGTGCGGCCCGAGCCACTGCCCGTTGTCGGCCGCCACGTCCGACAGGGCGCTCGCGCGCACGTTCGCCGTCGGGATCACCGACCGGTAGCAGATCTTCCCGGTGAACCGGGGCGCGTCCGGTCCGAACAGCGAGGTCCGCACAACGGAGTGAATCCCGTCCGCCCCGATGATCACGTCCGCCTCGACCTCGGTGCCGTCCGCGAACCGCGCCACCGCCGACGACTCACCGGACTCGATGGAGACGCACCGCTTTGACAGTGACGCGATCCCCTCGGGCAGCGCGGCGGCGAGCACGTCGAGCAGGTCGGCCCTGTGCACGGTCGCCGGCTCGATGCCGTGCAGTTCAGCGTGCTTTGCCCGGCTCGTCTGCGAGATGATCCGCCCGGTGATCCCGTCCTTGGTGACCGAGTAGTCGGTCTTGCCCGCGATCTTCCGCACGGCGTCCTCGACGCCGATGAAGCGCAGCACCCGCATCGCGTTGGCGTGCAGCGCGACCCCGGCCCCGATCTCCTTCAGCTCCCCTGCCGCTTCGTAGACCGAAACCTCAATCCCGGCCCGCCGCAGCGCGTTGGCCGCCGTGAGCCCCCCGATACCGCCACCGATGATCGCAACACGTGTCATGGGCCCATCTTCTCTTAGCCCCGCGTTCCCCTCAATCGTTTCCGGCAACGGAATTTAGCGGTAAGGATTGTCGTATAGCGGAATAATCCTTGTTTGCCCCGGTAGAGCTCGCGGGGAGGAAGGCAACGGCAGCGAACATCGCGAGGAAGCAGCCCGCCTCGAGGCGGCCACGTGGCGGACTGGCTCGCGATCGTCGCCATCGTGACCGTCAACGCGGTCACCGGCACCGCCCCGCGCGCCCCGTCCGCCCGGCGGTGAGGCCATCATTACGTCCGTGGAGCGACAAGAAGGCGGACCCTCGCTGCCCGTTGAGCCCGGATTGTGTGCGATGTGCCGGTATGCCGCGGTCAAGGGCACTAACCGGGGGACCGTGTACCTGCGCTGCACGCGCGCCTCGTGGGACGACCGCCTCGTCAAGTACCCGCGCCTTCCAGTGCGCGACTGCGTCGGCTTCGCCCGGGACGTCGCCGTTGACTGAGCTTGCTGCTCGCGGAACCGCCGCTGAGGGTCGGCGGGAACGTCGGCGGGTGGCCTGGAACGACGGGTTGCGCAGGAGGATTCGAGACCGTTAGTCCGAACGGTTCCGTGTTTCACCTCTCAGCCCGCATGACCCTGGTCGTCACGGATCCTCCTGCGCGAGTACCCGGGCCTCGCCGGGCCGGAGATCCGCGGTTAGCATGATCGGCGTGCCACATATGCTCCATTTGGACTCCGCCGCCGCCCTGAAGAACTCTCGCTCCAGGGAGATCACCGCTACCTTCGCCGACGCGTGGCGGGACCGCGGGCCGCAGTACACCGTGACGTACCGGGACCTGCACCGTGACCCGCTGCCTCACCTCGCTGACGCGGTGCTGCACTGGCCACCGCGGCTGCGGCCCGAGGGCGCCGCCTCGGCGGACCCGGCCGCGCTCGCCGCGGCCGAGGCCCTGCAAGACGAGCTGATCGGCGAACTGCTCGCCGCCGACGTGCTGCTAGTGGGTGCACCGCTTTACAACTACTCGGTGCCCTCGTCCCTCAAGGCGTGGATCGATCACATCCACGTCCCCGCTCGGACCGCGCCGTTCGTCGACGCCCCCACGCAGCCCATGGCCGGGCGGCCCGCCGTGGTGGTCTCCAGCCGGGGCGCGTCCTACGACGCCGGCTCCCCGACGGAAGGGTGGGACCACGCGGTCCCGGTGCTCGAGATCATCCTCGGCACCGCCCTTGGCATGCAGGTCGAGGTCATCACGACGAGCCTGACCCTCGCCGAGACGGTCCCCGCCCTGGCCCCGCAGCTCGACCGCAGCCGCGCCGAGCTGGCCGCCGCCCACGAGGCGGCCGCCGCGGCCGCCCGCCGCCTGCCCGTCGGCTAGCTCAGCTCGCCGCGCTGGTGAACGCACCATCGCCATCATCAACGCCTGCAACGGCTGAACGGCAAATCAGCCGGAACGAGGGCGGTAACTATTAGCGTTGTGTCTATTTGGTGGTGACATCGGTGCTCACAGGCGTTGGCGGCGGACGGCCGGGCGTGGCCGCGGTGGCCGGGGCCGCGTGCATTTCAAGCTCGGCGGTGGTGATGCAGCTCGCGGGGAGCTCGGCGAGCCTGACCGCGCTCGCGCGGTGCGGGTTCGCGCTGCCCGTCCTCGGCGTGCTGGCCTGGCTGGAACGGCGCGGCGGCGCGATCGCGATGACGGCGCGCAGCCGGTGGCTGGCGCGGATCGCCGGGGTATTCCTCGCCGGGGACCTGATCCTGTGGAGCCACTCGATCGCCGACATCGGGGCGGGGCTGGGCACGGTGGTCACCAACTTGCAGGTCGTGATCGTCCCGCTGCTGGCCTGGGCCGTGCTCGGCGAGCGCCCGCACCGCTCCCTGCTGGTAGCGCTGCCGGTGATGCTCGGCGGCCTCGTCCTGGTCAGCGGCCTGGCGGGCGGCGGCGGGTACGGGGCGCATCCCGCGCTTGGCGTCGCGTTCGGGCTCGGGGTGGCCGTGCTGTACGCGGTATACATCCTCTTGCTGCGGCAGTCGACCACGCACCACGCCGCGACGGAGGCAGAGCGCAGGCCGGTTGTCGCCCCGCTCCTGCAGGCGACGATCGGCGCGACGGTCGGATCGGCCGTGCTTGGCCTGGCACTGCGGGATTTCCGGCTCGGCCCGGCGTGGCCGGCGCTCGGCTGGCTGGTGCTGCTAGCGCTGACCTCGCAGGTAGTCGGCTGGCTGCTGATCACTATGTCGATGCCCGGGCTGCCCGCATGGCTGGTCAGCGCCCTGCTGCTAGTCCAGCCCGTGGGGTCGCTCGCCCTGGGCGCGGTGTTCCTCGGCGAACGGCCATCGCTGCTGCAACTCGCCGGCGTGGCGGTGATGCTAGCCGGAGTCCTGACCGCCGCGAGCGGGCGAGGCCGCAACACCGGAGCAAACCGGGCGAGGTCCTTGTCGTGGCCCCTGTCCCGGCGAATCCCGCCTGTCACCGAATTCTCGCCTGTACCGACGAGATCGCCCGAGTGACGAACAGCCTGCCACCCTTACGATTGGCCTATGACTGCTGAGCAGGACACGCCGCGTGTGGTCAGCGCGAGCCGCGAGATCGCGGCTAGTCCAGAGAGAATTTTTGCGCTCATCGCCGATCCGGCTCAGCAGCCCCGCTGGGACGGTAACGACAACCTGGCCGAGGCGCGAGCGGGACAGCGCGTTTGCCAGGTGGGCGACGTGTTCACCATGACGATCACCTCGGGTTCCGTGCGCGAGAACCACGTGGTCGAGTTCGAGGAGGCCCGCCGCATCGCCTGGCGCCCGTCCGAGGTGGGCCGCCGCCAGCCGGGGCACCTGTGGCGCTGGGAGCTTGAGCCGCTCGCCGACTCCCGCACCCTGGTCACCCACACCTACGACTGGACCCTGCTGACCGACGGGAAACGCCTCCCGGCCGCCAGGTCGACAACGCCGGAGAGACTCAGGGCCTCTCTCGACCGCCTCGCCGCCCTCGCTGAATGCCCCTGATTCGGGTAACTCTACGGATTGGACAGGCGCCACCTCTCGTTCGGGATAACGCTGGTCAGCCCGAGCGAAAGGTGGTGCCTGCCGCGGCCTGCGCCGGCAGCGATCTTTGATGGTGATTACCTGACCGCGGCCTCGAGGGCGGCGTACTCGTCCTCGGACAGCGAGATGCCGGCCGCCGGAGACGTTGTCCTCAAGGTGCCCGACGCTCGACGTGCCGGGGATCGGCAGCATCACGGGGGAGCGGTGCAGCAGCCAGGCGAGGGCCAGCTGCGACGGCGACGCGTCCCGCTGGGCAGCCAGCGAAGCCAGCGGGCTTCCCGGCTTGGCCAGCTCGCCGGTCGCGAGCGGGAACCACGGGATGAAGCCGACGCCGTTGGCCGCGCTGTAGTCGAGCAGTTCCTCGGCGCTGCGGTTGGCCAGATTGTACAGGTTCTGCACCGTCGCGATCGGGGTGATTTCCGCAGCGGCCCGCAGCTGGTCCACGGTCACCTCGGACAGGCCGATAAGGCCGATCTTGCCCTCTTCCTGCAGCTTGGCAAGCTCCCCAACCTGGTCCGCAAGGGGCACCTGCGGGTCGATGCGGTGCAACTGGAACAGCGGAATCCGCTCAAGGCCGAGGCGGCGCAGGCTCATCTCCGCCTGCTGGCGCAGGTACTCAGGCCGGCCGACCGCCGTCCAGATGTTGGGCCCCTGCCGGGTCAGGCCCGCCTTGGTCGCGATGACCAAGTCGGCGGGGTAGGGGTGGAGCGCCTTCTTGATGAGCTCCTCGCTGACGGCCGGGCCGTAGGAGTCAGCGGTGTCGATGAAGTTGACGCCGAGGTCGACGGCGCGCCGCAGCACGCGCACGGCCTCGTCGGGGTCCTTCGGGTCGCCCCAGATGCCCGGGCCGGTGATCTGCATGGCGCCGAAGCCGAGACGGGTTACTGGCAGCTTGCCGGCGATCGAGAACTCGCCGGATGCCTTGGCGGACTGAACTGGCGTGGTCATGTCCGATTCTCCTTTTGTTTCGAAACTAACCGTTCAGTTTTAACCGCGCGGCCCCCACCCTTGTTCCCGCCAGCCGGCAGCCATTCTCTCAATCTTGTCTGAATCCTCTCAATTCCCTCTGTATCGCGGCACGGCCCAAGCCCTCCCCGCTGCCCGCCTCGTAACCCGTGACAGACCCAAAAGCGGGAGGAGCCTGATTCCCATGAAGCCCACCAGGCGAAGACGATCCGCGGCGTTCATCACCGCGACCGCCGCGACAGCGGCCGGCCTGCTGGCCGCCAGCGGCGTGCTGGCGGCTTCGGCGAACGCCTCGACGTCGTTCATCGGACCGCTGCACCAGACCAAGGTCGTCGCCTCGACCATTCCGGCCAACGGAGATGTCAACCCCTACGGGGTCGCCGTGGTGCCACGCAGCACCGGCCGCCTGTCCCAGGGCGACGTGCTAGTCAGCAACTTCAACGACAAGGCCAACGCGCAGGGCACCGGCACCACCATCGTCCAGGTCTCCCCGCAGGGCAAGGCGACGCTGTTCGCCCAGATCACCGACAAGGCATGCCCCGGCGGCGTCGGCCTCACGACCGCCCTCGTGGCGCTGCGCAGCGGCTGGGTGATCGTCGGCTCGCTGCCCACCAAGAACGGCGCCATCGATGGCCCCGGCTGCCTGATCGTCCTCGATCAGTCGGGGCACGTGCGCACGACCATCGCCGGGCACGGCATCGACGGGCCGTGGGACATGACCGCGCTTGACCAGGGCGGCACCGCCGACCTGTTCGTGACCAACGTCCTCGGCGGAATCCTCGGCAAGGCCAATCCTGACGGCGGCACCGTGCAGCGGCTGCTCATCACCAGCGCGCCGCAGGCGACTCCGCGCGTACTCGCGTCCACCACGATCGGCGCTGGATTCCCGGCACGGACCGACCCGAACGCGCTCGTCATCGGTCCCACCGGAGCGGGCCTCGGCGGCAACGGCACCCTGTACGTCGCCGACACCCTCAGCAACAGGATCGCGGCCATCCCCGACGCCGCGTACCGGGGCAGCGCTGACGGCACGGGCTCCACCGTGTCGAAGGGCAGCGCGCTGAACGGAGAACTCGGCCTGGCCATCGCGCCGAACGGCGACATCCTCACCGTCAACGGCGGCGACGGCAACATGGTGGAGACGACGCCGCACGGCGCGCAGGTGGCCGTGGTCACCGTCGACAAGAACTCCGGCGGCGCGGGCAACCTGTTCGGCCTCGCGGTCAAGCCCGGTGCCGACGCCGTCTACTTCGTCGACGACTTCGCCGCGGACAACAACCTCCAGCTCCTCTTCTAACCGGGTCCCCCCAAGTCGGCCGCCGTGCCCCATGCCGCACCCTGGGGCACGGCGGTCTTCGGCTCCGATGGTAAAAGGATGATCCCGAACGGATGCGGCTGACTTCGGCCCTTCCATTTCTCCTTATGATCTTCCTATGCCGGGTCGTGCGGGAATCCTGATAGCCGGCCGGTATCTTCTGGTCGAGCCGGTCGGCCACGGTAGCGTGGGCCGGGTCTGGCGCGCGCGCGACGAACTGCTCGACCGCGACGTGGCGGTCAGGGAGATCCCGCTCCCGGCGCAGCCGCCGCAGGAACACGCCGGCCTGCTCGCCGCCGCGATGAGCGAGGCACGCGCGGCGGCCCGGTTCGACCACCCCGGCGTGGTCGCGATCTACGACGTGGTCGAGCACGACCGCGCCCCGTGGATCGTCATGCGGTTCGTTTCCGGCCAGCCTCTCGCCACGGAGATCGCCCGCCTCGGCCGCCTGCCCTGGGAGCGGGCCGCCAGGATCGGCGAGCAGGTCGCGGACGCCCTCGCGCACGCGCACGCCGCTGGCCTCGTGCACCGCGACCTGAAGCCCGGTAGCATCCTGCTGTCCGGCCCGTCGGGCGACCGCGTCGTCGTCACGGACTTCGGCGTCGCGGGCATCCTCGACGCCGTGACCCAGCTGACGGGCACCGGCACCCGCATCGGCACGGTCAGCTACCTAGCCCCTGAGCAGCTCGAAGACGGCCAGGTCGGCCCGCCGGCGGACCTGTGGGCCCTTGGCGCCACGCTCTACGACGCGACCGAGGGCAGGCCGCCCTTCACCGGCTCCACTGTCGCGGCGACCATGTCGGCCGTCCTCACCAGGCGCTTCACCCCGCCGTCGCAGGCCGGCCCGCTGGGTGACCTGATCGAGGCGCTGCTGGCAAGCGACCCGGCCAGGCGTCCCGACGCGTCGTCGGCCGCGAAGGCCCTCGCGACGATGACCGCACCGGCGGGGACTCTGAGCCCCCCCGATGACCCTCCGGCCGTGGCAATCCCGGAGGGCGGGCCAGCGCCGAGTGCACCGCAATCGGCCACCGTGGTCTCTGGCCCGCTGACAGACGCGACGCCGCGCCGGGCATCCCTCGCCGACCGGCTGGCCGCGGCCGTGCGGTCCAACCCCCGGCTGGCCGTAGGAGCCATTATCGCGATCGTCATGGTCGCCGCGCTCATTCTCGTGGTGACCCTCTTCCCGTCCCACCAGTCCGGGAGTGTCCCCCGGCAGCCACCCGTCCTCGCCGGGCCATTCCGCGTCTCCGTAATCCGGGATGGTGCCGTCCGCTTTGGCGTGGTACGAACGCATGAAAGAGCCTATCCCTGTGCCCCAGGGTGAACGGGTTGCAGGCGATCAGCCCCACCAGGCGGCCGCCGTGTTCTGCCGGAACGCGGGGGATATCTGGCAAATAAGGAGCGCGAGTGAAGATCACCGAGGTCGAGACCGTCTTCGTGGACCGGTACCTGTTCGTGCTGGTCCATACAGACGCCGGCATCACCGGGATCGGGGAGTCGGGGGCGTGGGGGTTCCTCGAGTCGTCCGAGAAGGCCGTGCAGAAATTTGCCCTCTACCTCGCCGGCCAGGACCCGCTCCGCATCGAGCACCACTGGCAGTACATGTACCGGTGGAGCCACTTCAGGGGCGCGGCCATCATGGGGGCCATCAGTGCGATAGACATCGCACTCTGGGACATTGCCGGCAAGCATTTCGGCGTGCCAGCGTACCAATTGCTCGGTGGGGCCTGCCGCGACCGGGCGCGGTGCTATGTGCATGTTTTCGGCTCAACGACCGAAGAGCTGGTGGAAGGCTGCCGCCGGGCCAAGGCCGAGGGCTTCAGCGCCGTCGGGCATCTCACGCCGTTCCTCGACGAGCCCCACGATGTCCCTTATTTCGAGACGCACGCCGGGAAGATACGGGCCGCCATCGACCGGGTCCGCCAGTACCGCGACGCGGTCGGCAACTCGGTCGACCTCTGCATCGAGATCCACCGGCGCTTGTCGCCGGCAGAGGCCGTCGTGCTCGGCCGGGGGATTGAGCCTTACCACCCGATGTTCTTTGAAGACCCCGTGCGGCCTGACAATTTCGACAGCATGGCCACCGTCGCGCAGCAAATCAGCGTGCCAATCGCGACTGGTGAGCGCCTCCACACGCTGGAGGAGTTCGCCATGCTCCTCTCACGGGGCGCCGTCCAATACGTGCGGCCGGACGTCTGCCTCGCTGGCGGCCTGACGCACACCAAGAAAATCGCCGCCTTGGCCGAGGCCTTCGGCGTGGGCGTGGTGCCGCACAACCCCTTGAGCCCGGTGAGCACGGCCGCCTGTCTCCAATTGGCGGCCTGCATCCCTAATTTCTCGCTCCAGGAGTACCCGGGCGACGAGGGCTCGGCCGGGAAGCGCCAGATCGTGGACGAGGTCCCGAAGCGCGACGGGGACTCCCTCCTCATCTCAGACCGGCCCGGGATCGGTATCGAGCTCGCCCCCGACGCGGCTGAACGCCTGCCCTACCGCCCGCGGCTAGTGGACACGCGCCTCGGGGCCGACGGGGCCGTAGTCGACCAATGAACGCCCGAGCACGCCGGAACCAGTCGTTATGCGCTCGTCCGCATGCGAGCGCATCGACGGATCCAGCCGTATGTAATCGGCGATATGAGTGATTTGATACGCCGGACCGGGCTTTGGTATCTGCCGAAGCCCTTGCCGGGGTAATCCAGGTGTGCGGCGCTTATGAGACCGCTGCGGTCCGGTACTGTTCGACGACGTTCGCGGGCACCCGGCCGCGGTCCTTGATATCGATCCCCTGCTCCCTGGCCCATTCGCGGACCTTGGCGGTGTTGATCGCGTCTGCAGCGCGGCGGCCGCCGCGGGCTTGCCTGCGGGAGGCGCCGCCGACTTTGCGGGCGTGCTCGGCGTACTTCGCTAGAGTGGTATGCAGTGCGTCGGTGTGCTCTTTGCTCAGGTCGATCTCGTATTCCGTGCCGTCGAGGCTGAAGCGGACGGTGCCTGCTGCTTCGCCGCCGTCGAGGTCGTCGATGAAGAGCGTCTGGATTTTCTGGGCCATGAGGTTTCTCCTGATCGCTTGTGATGATTTCAGCAAAGTATAGTCTAGTTGCGTGTATCCGTTAACCGGAAACGCGGGTAGGCTTTTCCCGGGCAATCCTGCATTCTGCGCGTTCGCGCTACGGTGCCGGCCGAATAATCATGTGTCCGGATACGGCCAGGCATCGTTGCGCTACGAGCCTTCCAGCTCATCGCTCCCGGCGCGCTGCCCTGCGCGGAAATCGCCGTCCGGGCGGCCGCGGCGGACTACCTGCGTTCCGTTCACCGCAAGCATCCTCTCCCTGTACCAGGGTGCCGTTACCGCCCTGACAGGAGGCTCTGATTGCCGGTATTACCCAGACTGTTATATCAAGTGGAGGACCAGCGCGATCGACGCGATATCGACGTCCCGCCAGCTACGCAGGCAGGCGATCACAGCATCGAGGTCCGCCAAGTCCGCGCAGGCAAGCCATATCTCGTAGTCGACGTCGCCGACGACGGACACGGCGGAGCGCACGGCCGGAATGATTCGCAGCCGCCGCTCGAACTCTTGAGAGCCCAGGCCAGGAGCAAGCCGGACCCGGGCGATCGCCTGCGTCATGGGGAGCGCCTGCACGGCGTCCGACAGGCGTGGCCTGCGGTGCCTCGTGATCACCGGAACACCCTGGGCAAGAGCGTCATCAGCGGGCCACCGCAGTGATCCGCAGCACTGCGGTGGCCCGCTGGGGCGGACGGGAGAAGCGCACCCAGTTGGGTCAGCTGGCAGAGAAGTGCACGCTCTCGGTTCGTCACAGAAGCGAATCTAGACACGCCGCGGGACGCTGACGTGATCGCTAACAAATTCCTAGCAGCGGTTCGTCGGAATCAATCAAGATCTATACGCTGCCCTCGGGTCTCGGGGGCATCTCCGGACTCAGCTCCCTCGTCGCTAGGCGCCTGGGCGGCCGGATGTCACCGGGGTTGCAGCGATCGTTCAGCGCCTGCCTCGACGGCAGCGCGGATGGCCCCGCCGACGTAGCAGGCAGCTCCTGGCACGGCCGCCGGCCAATCCGGCCTGTCGCCCCGATGACGGCAATCCGGGGCATCGCCCTACCCTTCGTCGGCCTTGTACTGCTCGAATTCCTCATGCCAGCGGAGCTCGGCCTCCAGCCGCAGCTCACCGCGCCTGAAGGCCGCTACGGCGTATGGGGAGAGGAGTCCCTGCGCGGTCAGCCGGGCTCGTTCGGCGGCCATCGACTCAAGCTGCGCGCTGATCCGGCTCCGCCGCTCCGCGAGCCGCTCGGTGAGGTGGGTCAGGTCACCGCTCGCGGCGAACAGCAGCAGGACAGAGACGGGATCAGCGGAGCCGAAGACCACGTCAAGGGTGGCGTCCCGCTGCACGGACAGCTCGAGGCGCCCTTCCGCGGTGATCTCGTAGACCCGCCGGGCCGGGCGCCTGCCCTCCTGCTCGTGCCTGACCGGGCTGATCAGACCCTCGTTGTCGAGCTTGCGCAGCTCTGAGTAGAGCGCCCCGCCGGTGATACCGCCCCACGCCTCAACGTTCGCGAGTTCGCCCGCGCGCCGGATCTGATGGCCGTGCATCGGCCCCCGCTCGGCGAGCAGGCCAAGGATCATGAGCCGACTCAAGTTCATCGCAAACTAGTCTGCGCATACTAATCTGCGCATGTCAAGATCAACATCGATCATCCCGAACGTTCCCGGCTGACTCCGGTCCGCCACGGATTCCGCCGGGGCGGGCTACGGGCTCAACAGCTGGCGTGCGCAGGTGGAACCACGCCCCCGTTCGGGATGACGAATTTGACCTTGATCTTTTGTTGTGTCATTTCGCCGGTTGCCAGGACACGATCGCCAGACGCTATGGTGGGCCGGGAACCAGGCTGCACAGCGGAGACGCAGATGATCATTGACTGTCACGGGCACTACACGACGGCACCGGCGGCGCTTCAGGAGTTCCGCGACGCCCAGCTCGCCCGGCTGAAGGACCCGGCGCTCCCGGTCCCGGCCGAGCCGGAGATCAGCGACGATGAGATCCGGGCGACGATCGAGGGCAACCAGTTGCGGATCGCGCGGGAGCGCGGCCACGACCTGACGATCTTCTCGCCCCGCGCGTCGAGCATGGGCCACCACGTCGCCGACCCGGCGACGGCGGTGACATGGGCGCGGGTCTGCAACGACCTGATCTACCGGGTGACCACGCTGTTCCCCGGCAACTTCGCGGGCGTCGCCCAGCTCCCGCAGGTCGCGGGCGAGCCGCTCGACGCGTGCGTCGCCGAGCTTGAGCGGGCCGTCACCGAGCTCGGCTTCGTCGGCTGCAACCTGAACCCGGACCCCGCGGGCGGCTTCTGGAGCTCGCCGCCGCTGACCGACGAGTACTGGTTCCCCGTCTACGAGAAGATGACCGAGCTCGACGTCCCGGCCATGATCCACGTCTCCACGTCGTGCAACCCGGCGGCGCACACCCTCGGCGCGCACTACCTGAACGCGGACACGACGGCGTTCATGCAGCTCGTCCAAGGAAGGCTGTTCGAGCGCTTCCCGACGCTGCGCTTCGTCATCCCGCACGGCGGCGGCGCGGTGCCCTACCACTGGGGCCGCTTCAAGGGCATCGCCACCAGGGAGAAATACCCGCCGATCGAAGAGAACGTGATGACGAACGTGTTCTTCGACACCTGCGTGTACCACCAGCCTGGCATCGACCTGCTGACCAGCGTCGTCAGCCCGGACAACATCCTGTTCGCGTCGGAGATGCTCGGCGCGGTACGCGGCAACAACCCCGACGGCGACTTCCCCTGGGACGACACGAAGCGCTACGTCGACGCGGCGAAGCTCCCCGACGACGACCGCGCCAAGATCTTCGAGCTGAACACCCGCCGCGTCTACCCGCGCCTGGACGCCAGGCTCAAGGCCCAGGGACGGTAAACGGTCTCGAAGATCAAGACCAAACCAGTCGTCCCAACGGTTCCGTGTTTCACGTCCGGCCAACACCCGGCACCTGGTCGGCGGACGCGTAGACCGTCATCTCACGACCGCACTCCGGACATGTGACAGTGACCGGATCGCTGAAGTCATCCCCGTCGGAGCCGACCAGTGACGCTCCCGGCCAGCCGTGCGCGGCGACCACGCCCTTGAGCCAGGGCAGGTTCTCGCTGTCCGCTTCGCGCATCCCGTCCAGGTCAAGCGCCTTCCGCGCGACCTGGTCCTTCTCCACTCTGCGTAGCAGCTCGGCACGCAGTTGCTCATCCATGCTCCAACGGTAAGCGCGGAGCATTGCCATTTCCAGAAAGCGAAGGGCCTGCGATTCATGCGCGTTCGACGGATCTTGGAATAGGAAGTTCTGTCTGAGAGGGAGTCACAAGGGCGGCGCTGCCGATCACGCAGCCCACCGCCAGGTGCCAACAGCCTCTGCTCGTTACGCCACCGCCCAGCACTTAGCCGCCGAGCCTCGCGCCCCAGCCCCTGCTCACCCCGGAAATCCTCAACGAGGTCATCATCTGAGACCCGCGAACCTGACTACCTAGTCGGCGAAGGGAGCGGTATCCAGTGTGAAGTCGAACGGCTTGGGCAGGTCCAGCTTGTCGCCGAAGGCAGCGGCGCAGGTCCGCGAGTAGTCATCGTGTGCCGCGTGGCTGAACAGCGTGACCCGGCGGTGCTGGCGATCCACCAGAAGGTACAGCGGTATCCCGGCCCTCGCGTAGGCGCGGCGCTTCACGTTCCGGTCCAGGTCCGGGCGCGACGAGGTGACCTCGAGCACCAACTCGACGCCGTCCGGCGACATCCACGACGGCGCATTGTGGAACACGTCAAGTTCGGCGGGCGCGAAGACAGCGTCCGGGATGAGTCGGCCCTCCTCGGGAATCCCAGGGGACGGAACGATCAAGCCCGCCTCAGGGGCGTAGTCCATGACGGTGGAACTGTTCCGGCTGATCTGCTGCAAAATGCGCCAGATGGTACGGCCGTGATTGCCGTCGGGGGGTGGCGTCACGACGATCTCTCCGTCGGTCAGTTCTGCTCGGTAGCCCTCGGGGGTTTCGAGGGTCAGGAAGTCCGCGAGCATGAACTCCGCCGGCGTGCCAGGGTCACGAGTCATCACAATCATGTTCCGCCCCTTCCTTCGTGGACGCAATGATACACGAAGAGTGAACGAAACGCCGCCTTCCAGTTACAGATAGCAACTATTTGCCAAAGGCAACCATTTGCGCAATGGCATCTGTAGTCAGGTTACAACTTGGCGTTGCTGGTGAGCTTTGCATGATCCTCGGCGCTGCCGGCCCGACCATCGTGATTACGAGGGTACGGTTTCCTTTACCTGGTCGAACCGCAACTCCGGGTCATCGACGGGCCTGCGGCGCAACAGCCTGACGTCGGCGCTGTAGGTCGGCGAGATGCGCCACGGCGGGCGGCTGCCCTGGCGGGGGAGTCGGTCGAGGGCGCGCGTCATGTACCCGGAGGCGAAGCGGCTGAACGGTGCCGTCGGCATGCTCGCGTCGGCGACCGGCGTCACGGTGCCGTAGCCGTGGGCGTCCATGTGGCGCAGCAGGCGGGTGAAGTGCTCGCCGAGCAGGCCCACCTTCAGCGTCCAGCTGGCATTCACGTAACCGAAAACAAATATGAAATTCGGCACACCGGATAGCATCATGCCTTTGTAGACGACCCGGTCGGCAACGTCTACCGGGTCGCCGTCGACGGTGAGCGTCATCCCGCCGAGCGTCTGGAGGGTCAGGCCGGTGGCCGTGACGATGATGTCGGCTTCCAGGGCGCGGCCGTCCGTGAGCAGCACGCCCTTCTCGGTGAACGTCTCGATGTGCCCCGTGACGACCGAGGCCTTACCCTGCCGGATGGACCGGAACAGGTCACCATCGGGGACGATGCACATCCGCTGGTCCCACGGGTTATACGGCGGGTGGAAGTGCTCGTCGACCGGATAACCCTCGGGCAGCATCTTGGCGTTGATAGACCTGATCAGCCGTCGCGACGCCTTCGGGTACTTCTGGCAGAACCGCCAGATGGCGACCTGGCGGGAGGCGTTCATCCGCCGCGTGATCGCGTAACCGCGCTCGTCGCCGAGCAGCCTGGTCAGCCTCGCGTTGAGCTTGTCCCTCGACGGGGTCGGCAGGACGTAGCTCGGCGTGCGCTGCAGCATGGTGACGTGCGCGGCTTTGCCGGCCATCGCGGGGATGAGCGTGACCGCGGTCGCCCCTGAGCCGATGACGACGACGCGCTTCCCCTCGTAGTCGAGGTCCTCGGGCCATTGCTGGGGATGCACGACGAAGCCCCGGAATCGCTCGCGTCCCTCGAAGCGCGGGGTGAAGCCCTCGTCGTAGCGGTAGTAGCCGGCCGCGCAGAACAGCCACTGGCAGGTGAGCGTGCTCCGCTCGCCGGTGTCCGCGTCTTCCACAGTCACGGTCCAGCGGGTGTCGACTGACGACCAGTCGGCGGCGACGACCTTGGTGCGATAGCGGATGTTGCGGTCGATGCCGTACTCGGCCGCGGTTTCCCGTAGGTAGGCCAGGATGCTGTCCCCGTCCGCGATCGCTGTGTCCGAGCGCCACGGCCGGAACTCATATCCGAACGTGTGCAGGTCGGAGTCGGACCGCACCCCAGGGAAGCGAAAGAGGTCCCAGGTACCGCCGGACGCGCCGCGCGCCTCAAGGATGGCGTAGCTCCGCTGCGGGTGGTCGCGCTGCAAGTAGTAGGCGGCGCCGATCCCGGAGATGCCTGCGCCCACGATGAGGACGTCGTTGCCCATACGTCAACCGCTACCAGGCTCCGGGCAGGGTGGCAAGGAGTTGCTCCGCGGGGACGCCGGCTGACGCGGCGGGCCGGGTGAGGAAGCAGTCGGCGTGGTACCAGCCGTCCGCCTCCTTGCCTGCCGGGTCGAGGCCGCGCCGCTTGACGTCGCGGATCGCCGCGGTCCGCTCGTCGTCGTTGACGAACCGGCGCTGCGGGAACGTCAGCGGGAGCTGCTCGGTGAGCAGGCCGTACTCTTTCAGCAGCGCGGCGACCTTGGCATAGTCGAAGACGCGCAGGACGAACACGACGAGCCACAGGTCCGTCGGGTCGCGGATCGCTTGCAAGAGTCGATCGAACGTCGGGACGCCGATGTAGCCGACGCCGCCGGTGCTGATGATCAGCCCGACGTCCGCGACGCCAGCGCGCAGCTCCGCCGAGGGCGGCGCCGCCTCCAGGTTCTCCGCCCAGCCCTGGTCGAGCAGCCCGGCGCGCGTTGCGTACTTGATAGCGGGGGTGGAGGCGTCGAGGCCAACGATCCTCGGGTCGCCGTGCCGGCGGGCGTAGTATCGCCAGTCCGCTTCGGCCATCTCCCCGGCCGACAGGCGCGCCGCCGCCTGGCTCAGGTAGCGGGCCGCTACCTGAGCCGGGTCGCCCCGCGACAGCAGCAGTGCCGAGTTGATGCCGTAGGAGCAGCACAGGTCGAGCACGGTCCGGTTCCGGCCGCCGCGGCGGGAGGCGGCGAGCACCGCGCGGAACACCGGCAGGGCCTGCTGCGGGATCTGGTAGTCAAGCTCGTCAAGCACCCGGAAGTACTGCCGGGGGTCGGGTTGCGCATAGATGTGGCTGAAGTCCGCCTTGCGGCCGCTGGGGAAGGGGTTGCCGGGCGGCAGGATGGCGTTCTCTGGCACGGTTTATTTCACTTTCTCAGTTTCCGGCTCCGGCGAGCAGGTCGGACATTTCGGAAATGGCTGCGCCGAGCTGGTCCGCGAACACGGTCATCTGCGCGCCGACGGACCGGGGCGTGGACAGGTACACGTTGAACATCGTCGGCAGCAGCGCGTACGCGACCCCGATGCAGTGCGGGCTCGTCGCGCCGAACCCCCAGTACTGCACGTTCACCGACGGAACCGCGCTGGTGGACAGGTAGTCGTCGCGCATCTTCCGCCAGCCGGCGGAGTCGTACAGCGGCGGCGACCAGTCAATTCCCCTCCGCCTGGCGAATAGCTGGAGCTCCCACAGGTGCTGCTCGGGCGCGTCGCCCGCCTGGCACTGCCTGGCTCGCGCGACATGTGCCTCGGCCGCCGCGCGCAGCGCTTTCACGCGGTCGGTCTGGTCTTTATCCGGGTCGTCCATCGCCGCGACGAACGACAGGATCTCCGGGGTGACGACGCGCATCGCCTCGGTCCGTCCGTAGTGGAAGGAGCGGGTGGAGATGGACTCGTACGTGGCTCCGGTGAAGCCCTTCGTCCGTCGGTGCGCGAGCTGGTAGGCGAGCTGCGCGAACGCGTCAGGGGAGATGCCAAGGCCCTTGGCGCGGGCGGCGCTGAAGTGCCGGTAGGAGATCGCGAGGCCGGCGGTGTCGTCGCCGTACTTGACGAAGGCGGCGGCGGCACCGGCGATGTCGGCTTCGAGGGCCGGGGTGAGGACGAAGCGGAGCGGCCGCCAGGCCGGCGCTGGCGCTGTCTCCCGCGCTGTTTCCGGCTCTGGGGGCGGGCCGGCCACCAGCGTGTCAATGAGTTCCACGGTGGTGGTGCCGTCGAGCAGGCAGTGCTCGCCGTTGAGGCCCGCGGACCCGTCGGGAAAGACGATCAGCGTCACCGCCTTGTCGAACCACCGGCTGCCGGGGTCGCCGGCCAGCAGCGCGGCGCACTTCTCCCGAGTCCCGGCCGCCGGCTGATCCTCAAGCGCGACGCAGAACAGGGCCGTCTCGACCGCGTCGAGTGCCGCCGCGTTGCCGGGGTCCGCCGCGAGGAGCGCGCCCCTGCTGTGTGCCCACTCGGCGCGCGCCTTGCTGGTAAGCGCGCCGACCCCCTGACCCCGGCGCGGCGCTGCTGCCCGGAGCGCGCGCAGCGCCGCCACCAGGGCGCTTTGCGGGTACACGGTTCCGTCTGGGCGCAAGACGTCAAGCTGAAACATGGCGCCCCGGACGAACACCAGGATGTGCCGGGTGCCTGGCGGCGCGCCCGCGCGCACGGTGTCCCGCACGGTGCCGGGGATCCGGGTAGTGCCGAACAGGTACCGGAGCTGCACCATTGACAGCGGCTGGCCCCGGCGGGTGGCGGGCGGCACGGCCTCCGCGTCGATCGCCAGCTTGTACCGCGCGGCGCTGGTGATCAGCTGGGCTGCCCAGGCGACCTGGGGGGTGGCCAGGTCGCCCGGGACGTTAGTGTCGTCGCCGACGTTGTCGCCGGCCGCGTCGTTGAACAAGAAGAAGAAGTTCGCGTTCAGTGCGATCCGGTCCCGGCGGCCAAGGTAGCGGTCCCGCCAGAACTCGTCGAGCCAGCTGTGGGTTCCCTTGCTCGCGTCGTACGCCGCGAGCGCGGCCTGCAACTCGTGCGCGACCGGGTCCCCCTCGAACGCCGCGGTGGCCTTCTCGGTGGCGGTGAGCTCATCGGGGTCGAGCAGCGGCGCGCACCACTCGATGAACCGCGCGCAGGTCGCGGCGATGTCAGGCAGCGGGACCCGGGGGAGGGTCGCCTCGTTGTCGAAGGTGCCTTTTGCGTTCACGCGCTCAGTCAAGCAGCCCGTCGGCCCGCACCCGGGCGGAAGTCTCGTGTGCTTCGCTCAGCCGGCCGAACAGCTGCCTGGTCCGCCCCGTGCTGCCGACCACCCCCGGCCGGTCGCAGTAGGAGAAGATCACCGAGTACCTGGCCCGCTCCCCGACGACCCGCGAAACCCGGTGCATCGAGTACCGGCCGTGGAACAGCTGCAGGTCACCGGCCCGCAGCGGCAGCCGCCTGACCCGGTCCCCGCCGTCGGCTGACAGCACTGCCGCTACGCCGGCGAGGTTCTCCTCAGCCGCTGAGCGGATGCCAGGACAGTACTCGAACACGCCGCCGCCTTCCGGTTCCTGCGTCACCAGGCTGACCGCGAACTCGTTGGTGTCGAAATGCCACGGGTGTTCCCTGCCCGGCAGCAGCACGTTCACGACCAGGCCGGCGAGCGGGTCGCCGAGGGGGTGGATCACCGGCGTCTCCAGGCAGGCCGCGAGGAAGGACCGGAAGAACAAGCTGCCGTACAGCCGGTGGATGAGGAAGCCGCCGGGGATGTCGTCCCTGGCGACGAACGCGTTCCCGCGCAGCATCGTCCGCCGTGCGGGATGATCCGGCGGCAGGTCCGGGTCGGGTGCCGTGTTGTAGACGTTGACGATCCGCTCGTCGTAGTAGGCGCGCCCGGCGACCGACTCGCACTCGCGGCGCACCGCTTCCCGCCCCTGGCCGGGCACGAAGTCCCGCAGCACGCAGCAGCCGTCGCGACGCAGCGCCTGCCGGGCCGCGCCGGCCACGGCGTGCCACGCGGGGCTGCCCGGCTCATCAAGCGGGTAGCGGGCCAGGTCGACGACCTGCGCGAGGAACCGCTGCCCAGGCGCTGCGTCCGGGCCGGCTGCTGTGCTCGTCATCGCGTCTGCTCCTCGCATCGTCGGCGCCACCACTTGGTAACCGCAAGGCTACAAAGGGATCACTTAGCTCCATGATGCGCCAAGAAGACGCGCGTGGCTAATCTCCTTAGAACCCGATCGGCAGGCCCGCGTAGTTCTCGGCGAGCCCCGCCGCCCCGGCCGCGCTCGACGTTACCCAGCGCAGCTGCGACAGCTGCAGCTGCGCGTCGAACGGGTCCCCGGAGATGTGCAGCATGGACGTCATCCACCAGGAGAAGTGCTCGCACCGCCAGACCCGGCGCAGCGCCGTGTCCGAGTACGCGTCCGTCAGGGTGGTGTCCTTCTTGCGCACGAGCCGCCCGAGCGCGGGGGCGAGCAGCGCCACGTCCGCGATGGCGAGGTTGAGCCCCTTGGCGCCGGTCGGCGGCACGGTGTGCGCGGCGTCCCCGGCGAGGAACAGCCGCCCGTACCGCATCGGTGACTGGACGAACGACCGCATCGGCAGCACGCTCTTGTCGGTGATCGGCCCGGACGTGAGCTGCCACCCGCCCTGCCCGTGCCCCAGCCGGGTCGCCAGCGCCGTCCAGATCCGGTCGTCGGACCAGTCGGCCACCTCCGTCCCGTTAGGCACCTGCAGGTAGAGGCGGCTGACGGTGGCCGACCGCATCGAGTGCATTGCGAACCCCTCGGGGTGCCACGCGTAGATGATCTCGTCGGTTGACGGCGCCACGTCGGCGAGGATCCCGAGCCACGAGTAGGGGTAGACCCGCTCCCACGTGTCACGCTGGCCGGACGGCACCGCCGCCCGGCTCGGCCCGAACGACCCGTCGCACCCTGCCACCGCCACCGCGTCAATCCGCTGCGCGTGCCCGTCAGCGTCAGTGAACGTCACGTACGGGTGATCGCGATCCAGGTCGCCCACGGCGGCGTCGGACGCCCCGTAGTAGACCGGCCGCGCGGCCGCGTCGCTGGCCGCGACCAGGTCCGCCTGTACCTGCGTCTGCCCGTACACCCAGACGCTGCGCCCGACCAGGTCGACGAAGTCCAGGTGGTGCCGCTCCGACGGCCACTGCAAGTAGATACCGCGGTGCTCATCCCCGGCGGCCTCGATCCCGGTGCCGAGTCCGACGCTACGCAGCAGGTCGACGCTGGAGCTCTCCAGGATGCCGGCACGGATTCGGGCGGCCACGTACTCCTTCGTCCGCGACTCGACGACGATCGACTCGATGCCGTCCTGCGCGAGGAGGTGGGCGAGCAGCAGGCCGGCCCGGCCCCGATGATGGCAACGTCAGTCCGCATGGGTCTCTTTATAGATGACTAAAGGCCCGCGCCGCGACGGCGGATTCTCCGCCTGTGGCCGAGGTCACCGCCCCGCCGCGGCCCGCTGTGGTTAATGCATGACGCGATCCCGAACGGTGTAGTAGTGCCCCTGGTCGAGATCCGCGATGAGTCCGGGCTCGGTCGGCCGCCATTCGAACAGCTCCTGGGTCCGCGCACTGGACGCCGGCACGTTGAACTGCGCGAACAGCGCAAAGGCGCCGAAGTGCTCCGGTGCCTCCTCGGCAGTGATCGACTTTACGGGCACGTTCATCGCCGCAGGCCTGGCCGTCGCGATCATTCCAGGCGGCCTTCCCGGCGGCAGCATGCGCCCGGACCTCACCACGATCCCGCTGCACGGCGTGGCGCCCAGCCATGTGATCCTGGCCACTCGCGCCGCCGACCGCAGCCGCCTCGTGGCGGCTTTCCGCAGGTCAGCGCAGGATTGCCTGACGGGACCCGGCGCGGAAACGACAGCGTGACCTCGTGCCCGCGACCGGGTTAATCTAGCCGGATGACGACGCCGCAGCACCGGGCTGACCTGTTCATCGACCCCGTAGATGACCCTCGTGAGGGCGGACCGAGGCTGGGAGGCGAGCGGGCGACCCTCGCCGAGTTCCTCCGCTGCCAGCGGCTCACCCTGGAGCTGAAGTGCGTCGGCCTGGACACCGAGCAGATGGCCCGCAAGTCGGTCGAGCCGTCCACGATGTCCCTGCTCGGCCTGCTCCGCCACATGGCCGAGGTTGAGCGCCGGTGGTTCAGGACCCGCTTCGCCGACCGGGACGAGGGCAACCTCTACCAGACCCAGGAAGACCCGGACGGCGACTTCAACGGCGCCGTGGCGGACCCGGCGGTCGTCGACGAGGCCTGGACGACCTGGCGCGAGCAGATCGCATTCGCGAACGAGTTCGTCAGCGACCACGACTTCGACTTCGTAGGCAAGGACTCCCAGGGCGAACCAGTCTCCCTCAGGGAACTTCTCGTCCACATGATCGAGGAGTACGCCCGCCACAACGGCCACGCCGACCTCCTCCGCGAACGCATAGACGGCCGCGTCGGCCAGTAGCGGGCGGCGCCTCCTCAGCGGGCGGCGAACTTCTCGATGGCGGCCGGGGTGACCGGGGTAAAGAAGTTGATGAGGTTGCCGTCGGGGTCGCGGAGCAGCAGTGACCTGTTGCCCCAGGGCATCGTCGTGGGCGCCTGAACGAAGTCATCGACGACGTCGGCCAGGCTCTGATGCACGGAGTCGACATCGTCGACGAGGAACTCGATTATCACGCTCCGGTTCTCGGCCGGCCGCGCGGCACCGGGCGCGAACAGCGGGACGGTGCGGGTACTGCCAATCGCGAGGGTCGCGTGTTCGGTGCTGATCTCGGCGAAGTCCTCGGTGGACCAGGTCGCCCGCGCTCCCGTGGCTCGCTCATAGAAGCCCACGAGGCGCTTGATGTCGCCGGTGATGATGCGGATTGAGATGAAGTCCATGGTGATCTCCCTGGTCGGGTGAACCGTTCTGCCTCGTACGCTACGGCGAATACCGGACGGAAACCGCCCGGTATTCGTGTTAATTTCTTGTTCATGGCCCGGCCCACCGCTCACGTGCTGACCCTGCTTGAGCTCCTGCAGTCCGGTGGCGTCCGGACCGCAGCCGAACTGGCCGACCGCCTCGGCGTCGACGAGCGCACCGTGCGGCGGTACGTGGACCACCTGGTCGACCTCGACGTGCCCGTCGAGTCGGTACGCGGCCGGTACGGCGGGTACCGGCTCGCCTCCGGGTACCGCATGCCTCCGCTCATGCTGAGCGACGACGAGGCGCTCTCCGTGCTGCTCGGCCTGGTCGCCGGCCGCCGGGCGGGGCTGATGACAGCGACGGGCACGGCGAGCGAGACGGCGGCGGCCAAGATCCGGCGGGTCCTGCCCGGGCGACTCGCCCGCAGACTGGAGGCGGTGCTCGAATCTCTCGCCTTCACGGCCGCGCCCGGCGAGTTCCCGGCCCCGGAGACCGAGGTCCTGCTCGCTATCGCTGACGCGGTGCGCCATCACCGGCCGGTTTCGATCAGGTACACCGCCGCCGACGGCCGGCGCAGCGAGCGGACCCTGCACCCGTACGGGCTGATCGCTCACTCGGGCCGGTGGTACGTCACGGGCGTGGACTCCGGGATCGGCGAGGACCGGACCTTCCGGCTGGACCGCATCGCGGAGGCGAGGGCCCTGCCTGGCTCGTTTGAGGTGCCCGCCGGGCTCGACCCGGCGCAGCGCGTCCTTTCCGGGCTCGCCCAGGCGCCCTACCGGCATCAGGTGACCCTGCGGATTCAGGGAACAGTCGAGCAAATCCGCGCCAGGCTGCCCGCCAGCGTCGCGAGCGTAACGGAGCTCCCGCCCAGGGGAGGCCCGGAGCCGGAGACCGGGGGCTGGTGCCGCGTCGAACTGCGGGCGGAACGGCTCGACTGGCTGCCCTCGGTGCTCGCCTTGCTCGACCTGCCCTTCGTCATAGAGCGACCGGACGAACTCCGCGGCCTCGTCATCGGCCTCGCCGACCGGCTCGCCGTTTCCGCAGCCGCTCACTAGGGTGAACCCATGATCGCGCGGATCTGGCGTGGCTGGGCGCCCCGGGAACGGGCCGGAGACTACCAGCGTCACTACGAGACAGAGGTCAGCGAGCGCCTGCGGGCGGTCGCCGGCTTCCGTGGCGCTCAGCTACTGCGCCGTGACGAGGACGGGGAAGTCGTGTTCACCTCGATCACCTGGTTCACCGACCTGGCCGCGGTCCGTGGATTCGCCGGCGAGGATTACGAGCGAGCCGTCGTCGAGGACGCCGCCCAGGCCGTACTCAGCCGGTGGGACGAGCGGGTTACGCACCACGACGTCGCTGCCCAGGCTAGTCCGTAAGACTAGTTTGAATGAGCCCATGCCGTCCGTTTGACCGCCGTCAATGGTGAGCACAGGTGGCAGGGGTGCATGTAGATCACCTTAGGCCCGGTTGCTGAGTCGGAAACTAAGGGTGAGACGGTTCCGGCGGCCAGCGCGATGGTGACGCCGATGGCGGCGGCGGCCAGCAGGGTGAGCACGACGCCGCGCCGCAGCGGCAACAGCAGGATCAGCGCACCCGCTAGTACCGCGTACTGCCAGGGATGGACCAGTTCCCGGGTGAGGGTGATCGCGGAGCCCAGGATCGCGCCGATCGCAGCCGGCCCGGCGCCGTCGAGGAAGGCGCGTGCGCGCGCGTTGCTGCGGATCTGCTCGAAGCGAGGACCGCCGAACAGCACGATGAGGAAGGAGGGGGTGAAGGCGACGGCGGAGGCGAGCAGCCCGCCGCCAATCCCGGCAGCGGCGTAGCCGACGACGGCGACGGTCTGCACGACAGGGCCTGGGGTGATCTGCCCGAGGGCGACCGCGTTGAGGAACTGCGCGCCGGTCATCCAGTGGTAGTGGCTGACCGCGTCGGCCTGCATGAGCGGGATGATGACGAACCCGCCGCCGAACGACAGTCCGCCGACCTTGAACGCCTCCCATGCCACCGACGCCAGCACCCCGCCGCCAACAGCGAGAACCAGCGCAGGTGCCACGGCGAGCGCGCGGAGCTTTCCCGAGTCGCCAGTGCTGTCCGGGTAATCGGAACGGATGCGGCTTCCTCCCGTCCCCGCCCCCTTCGCCCCCGTGCCGCCGAAGCGGGCAAGCAGCTCAACCGCTCCGCAGCCAAGCAGCACAAGCACCAGCCACTCGCCGATCGTCGCCGCGGCTGCGAGCCCGGCGGCGAGGAAAGCCAGCCAGCGGATGGTAGCGCGCCGGTTGCGCCAACTGGGGCCGAGCAGCGACCATCCGGCCTGGACCGCGACCGCGGGGACGGCGGCGCCCGCGCCGGCCCCGGCGCCGAGCACCCACAGCGGCGGGGACGTGGCCAGGAACAGCACCGACAGGGCGAGGATGACGATCAGGCCAGGGATGATGAACGCGGCACCGCCGACTAGGGCGCCGGCCCGGCCACGGAGCCGCCACGCACAGAAGATGGCCAGCTGAGTGGAGGCCGGTCCGGGCATGAGGTTGCAGACCGCGATGGCATCCTCGAACGTGCGAGCGTCTAGCCAGCCCCTGCGCTCCACGCACAATTGCCGCAGCAGCCTGATGTGCGCGGGCGGCCCCCCGAACCCGATGCAGCCGATTCGCCCCCACTCCCGCAGCACGGTCGCCAGCGGCACAGTCGGCCCGCCTCGCGCCGGATCCGTCGGCCCCGAGGCCGCATCAGCGGGCTCGGTCACCGGAACCAGTCCGGCTGTACCGCGTGCGGCGGGGCCGTACGGAAACCCTAGAGCAGGAGTCGTTCCCCATGAGACCAGTAGACACGACCTGCCGCCTCCTGGCTTGCTCCCTTGTCGGCCGCTATGGCAATTCAGAGGAAATTGTCGATAAATCGGAAATTGCGGTCTTGGCGCCCACCGCGCCGACCGCCGCGCAGCCACAGCTTTCCCTGATGACAAGCTTGGTGGGCAGCCGTTCCACCCTGCGCGGCAGGCCCGGCTCGGCGATCCGCTCAAGCAACATGGCGCATGCCCGCTCTCCGAGGAGCCGCATCGGCTGGTGAACCGTTGTCAACGGCGGGGTGAGCAGGGCACCAAGGTAAACATCGTCGAACCCGGTGACGGAGATATCGGCGGGGACGCGTATCCCGGCCGCTCGCAGTTCCCTGATGGCCCCGATCGCCATCTGGTCGTTCGCGCAGACGATCGCGTCAGGCGCCTCGTGGAGCGGCGCGGCGAGGACCTCGCGGGCAGCGAGCTGGCCGCTAAGCGCCGCAAACCGGCCCTCGAAGCATCCTGCCAGCCGCACGCCCTGGTACTCGGCAAGCGTCTCCAGGAAGACGGCGCGCCGTTCCCGCGCGTCCGGTGCCTCGCGCGGCCCGGCCACGTACCACAGCCTGGTTCTGCCGTGCCGTTCGATCAGGTGGCTGACCAGCGCTTGGGTACCCGCGCGATTGTCGGCGCCGACGACGTCCGCATTCGGCGCGTCCGCGGAGCCCGCGACCAGCACGACCGGGATGCGCGAAGCCAACTTGGCCAGGCGCTCCGCGGGCTCAAAGCCCTCGTGGATCAGCAGCCCGTCGACCTTCGCGGACATCCGCTGCAGCCACTGGTACGCGTCCCCCTGATCGGTGTGGCGGCGCATGGAGATCAGCACCGGCCAGCCGAGCGGGCTCAGCGTCGACTCCACGCCGCGCAGCACCTCTTCGATGAACAGCAGGCCCTCGTGCTCGACCTCGGTGTCCGGGCTGCGCGCCTCGATGGCGACGAGCCCGATTACCTCTTTGCTCCGGCGGGCCATGCTCTGCGCCGCGCTATCGGGGACGTAGCCCAGGGCCTCGATGACTTCAAGAACCCGTCGCCTGGTGGCCGGGCTCACCCTCGCCTGGCCGTGCACCACCCGGGAAACGGTCGCCGTGGACACCCCGGCCTCGCGGGCCACGTCGTACAGCGTGCGGGGGAGGTGTGCCTGGGCACGGGATGGTGGCTTCACCCACTAAGGCTAGACGCTCCATAGATTGCCGCGAATGCTCAGATTTAGTCAGGGGGGCCGCAGGTCTCGGCGGAGGGAGGCGCGGCACCCGACCGCCCTCCCTCCGCCGACCGGTCACGCCGGGTCGGGTTCGGCTCTGCCTATCCCGCCAAGCGGGCCAGGGTCAGAACGAACAAGGCAGCGTCCACGGTGCCCCACCCGGTCGCGTCGTTGTAGGCGCCGTTGGCGTTGGCACCGGGGACGGTCACGAGGTCGGAGCTCGAGGCACAGGAAGAGTTGCGCTCGATGTCAGCGGCGATGCAGAACGTGTAGCTGTTGTTGCCTTGGGAGATCGGCACGATGCCGCTGCGCGCTCCGCTCTTGCCCATGGCGTACAGGCTCGGGTTGAGGTAGCCGAGGCTGTGCCCCGCCACCTGGTCGGCCAGGGCGACGATGCCGGAGAAGAGCGGGGAGGCTTCACTGGTCCCGCCTGTCATCCCCCAGCCGGCGACTGACGGGTCGGTGGTGTCGTAGAAGTCGACCGCCCCGTTGGTCGCGGCGCTCATCGCGATGTCAGGCGTGCCCCGGCGGTCACCGACGGTGCCTGCCACCCCGTCCTGGAACTGCGGGCGCGAGAAGACGGTGGAGCGGCCTCCTCCACTCGACCCCCGGGTGTAGACGGGCCCTGGCACCCCGGCGGTAGAGCCGAGGTCGTGCCAGACGCTGTCAGGAGCGGTCCGGTTGCCCTCGTCGTTGAGGTGCAGCTGGGTGCCGCCCACGCCCGTGACCAGCGGGTCCGACGCGGGCCAGTCGATCGCCCCGGTCGAGGAGCAGCAGATCACGTCGGCCGGGTTCGCGCAATCCGAGCGCGGGTTGCAGATCTCGTCGGTCGAGCCCTGGTCACCGCTCGCCGCCAGGACGGTCACCCCGTGCTGCTCGGCGTTGATGTACGCCGAGCGCAGCGAGGAGATCTGGCCGGGGCTGGTGAAGCTCTCCTCGTTGGCACCGAAGCTCTGGGAGATCACGTCACCGAGATGGTGGTCGATGACGTAGTTCTCCGCCGCCACGATCTGCGGGAACCCGTAGATGCCCTCAGTCTCCGTCATCGGGGTCTCGACCAGAAGAATGTTGGCCTTCGGCGCCATCACATGCGACCACTCGACGTCGAGGCTCGTCTCGTCGGTCCAACCGTAATAGTCGGAGCACAGGTCCGGGCCGGTCGGGCTGTACGTGGACGTGCAGTTCTCGGGGTTGGTGGTGATCGGGCCCTCGGGGGTGATCACCCGGAAGGATGGCGGGTTGGGCAGGCCCATCTTCGAGTCGAAGGTCTTCAGGTCGGAGGCCATGGACGGGGAGCCGAAGGCATCGACGATGACGATCGTCTCGCCCTGGCCCTCGATCCCCTTGGCGAACAGCGGCGCCAGGTCGTAGGCCCGCTGGAGCTGAAACGCCTGGTAGCAGGCGATACCGGACTCCGCCTCACATTGCGCCGTGGTCGGCGGCTGCGACATCTTGCCCGCCGCGAGGATGTGCCCCGTCGCAAACGGGACCACCTGAACCCCGGCGGCGGACGCCGAAGCCACTGGAGCGACGGCCAGCGGCGCCGCCGCGGCACTCCCCGCCCCGAGCCCGGCGATGGTTGTTATAGCCGCGCCTCGAATCAAGGCCAGTGCCCGAGAACCTTTCACCATAAGTCCTCCCACTTCGCCGCTGTTGCTCGAACCGTGCCGCACCCCGCTCGGCCCCGGGCACATATGTCCCGGTAAATGTCGATGCGGCTAATATCGCCTAAACGGGGATAAGTCTAAGACGTATCAGTAAATCTCGGAATAGAGACTTTACTGCCATCGGAAAACGAGAGGCATTTGCGGAATATGGCTGATGACGCGCAAGCTTGGCACATGTCTGATGCGTTCCGGGTAGAGCCGCAGGCAGCAGTCCCGCCATCGCCTGACGCCGGGGTCCGGAGGAGCCCGGCAGATGAGCTGACTTATAGCACCTACCTCCGCCTTGATGAGCTGCTGTCGTGCCAGTCCCCACTTACCCATTCCCACGACGAGCTGCTCTTCGTCATCATCCACCAGGTGTACGAGCTCTGGTTCAAGCAGATCCTGCACGAGGCGGCACGACTGCAGGCCAGGCTCGAGGCGGGGGATGGCGCGGCGGCGCTGGCCACCGCGCGGCGGATCGCCAAGATCCTCAAGACGATAGTCGGGCAGATGGACGTTCTCGAGACGATGACCCCCAGCCAGTTCGCCAGCTTCCGCCCGGAGCTCGGCAGCTCAAGCGGGTTTCAGTCCATCCAGTTCCGCTACCTTGAGGCGGTACTCGGCCGCCGCGACTTCGCCGTGCCCGTCATCGACACGGTGCTCGCCGGGATCATGGCCAGGCGGCCGGTCTTCGCCTCGCTGCTCCACTTCCTCACTGCTGTCGGCTGGGACGTCCCCGCGTCGATCCTCGCCAGGGACCCGCGCGAGCCCATGACCCCGGACGGGGAGATCCAGGCACTGCTCGCCGCGGTCTACGAGCGGTCGGGCGAGTCGGCCGAGATCTGTGAGGCCCTCGTCGACATCGACGAGGGCGTCCAGGAGTGGCGCTACCGGCACCTGAAGATGGTCGAGCGGATCATCGGCGCTAAGACGGGCACCGGCGGCTCGGCCGGCTCGTCCTACCTGCGCTCCACCCTGTTCCGCCCCGCCTTCCCCGATCTCTGGGAGGTCCGCTCCCGTCTCTAACCGCTGTTCGGGACCGGCTGCGCTGAGCGTAACTCTTGGTTTAATTTCAAAATCTAATGGTTGAAAAAATCCACCACATGGGCGTAACTTTCAACTATGACCCGCGTACCTTCGAAACCGCTCGTCCCCGAACACCACCGAGCCGAACTGACGGCTGCCACAAGCGACGGACAGGACCTCATGCGATGACCTACGGAGAAACGACTGTCGGCCAGACGATCGACCGGCTCCTGAGCGAACACCCAGACCTGAACGCGTCGGCCGACGGTGCGCTGGACAACCTCGACCAGTTCCACATCGGCGGCGCCGACGCGGTCGACCTGCTCATCGGCGGCCTCGCGCTCGCCGAGGGCGACCGTGTCCTGGACATCGGCTCGGGTTTCGGAGGACCCGCGCGGCAGATCGCCCGCCGCACCGGCAACCGCGTCACCGGCGTCGACATCACCCCGGCCTACGTCGACGCCGCCCGCGACCTGAGCGCCAAGGCCGGATTGCGCGACCTCGTCGACTTCCGGGTGGGCGACATCGCGACGTTCGAACCTGACCCGCTGTTCCAGGCCGCGATCACGATGCATGTCCAGATGAACGTCCAGGACAAGACCGCCTGGTTCACGCACATTGCCCGTTGCCTCGCCCCCGGCGCGCGCCTGGCCGTCTGGGAGGTCTGCCAGCCGCGTCAGGCCGACCTGCCCTGGCCGATGCCGTGGTCACTCGACGGCAGTGACAGCTTCGTCGTCACCGCCGACTCACTGCGCGCGTCGATCGAGCAGGCCGGCTTCACCGCCACCGAGTGGACGAACGAAACGGCCTGGGCCCAAGCCTGGATCACCAAGACCCTCGCGAACGGCCTGCCCCAAGGACCGGCGCTGCCGATGCTCCTCGACGACGGCTACACCCGGGTCATCAACTACACCGCCGCACTCAGCAACGGCTCCCTCGAGGTCTGGCGAGGGTCCTTCACCAGGGACGCCGGCTAACTCGCCCGCCGAACGCTTTCGCCCAGGCGTCAGCTGCGGGAACGGCGATTCCGAACGCCACCCCGCCGTCACTCATCGCAGCTCGCCAGAAACAGAGGGCAGCAAACGTTTGGGCGGCAGTGCCAGGTCATTTGGGCAACGCGGCGTTGCCCAATTGGACGAGTGGTCGCCCAGTAAAGAGAGCAGTGCCGGCAGCGCGGCGATCACCGCTGCCCAGTCCGGAGAGGCGGGATCGATAAGCGTGAAGTGGTCGCCGTGGGTCTCCGTCAGCGTGGCCTGCCCGCCGGCGGCGGTCGAAGCGGCGACGTAGCGCTCACTGTAGGAGTACGGCACGTTCGCGTCACGGCGGGAGTGCAGGCAGAGCACCGGGACGGGGAGCGGCACCGCGGCGATCGGGTCCGCGAGACGGTACTCCTCCGGCAGTTCGTCGGGCCCGCCGCCCATCAGGTCAAGTGCGGCTGTGCCACCGACCTGCTCCCGTGCGCAGTCAGCCAGGGCGAGCACGCCCGCTTGCGAGACGACTCCTGTCACCGCGACGGCGGGGTTCTCGCCGGGTGCTCCCTGCGGGAGCTTTGACCGGCCCGCGGCCCAGGCCGCGAGGTGCCCGCCCGCACTGTGCCCGACCGCGACCACCCGGGAGCTGTCCACCGGCAGCGTGGCGAGCAGGTCGATCCCGGCGGCCACGTCCTCGAACGTCCCGGGCCAGCCCCCTCCGGCGAGTGCCCGGCGGTACTCCAGGTTCCACGCGGCGTACCCGCGTGCCGCCAGGTCCGCCGCGAGCGGCCGCCCGAGCGACAGGTCACGGTGCGCCCGCCAGAACCCGCCGTGAATGACCACGACGGTCCCGGCCGCCGGCCCGTCTGGCAGCCACAGCTCACCGAACTGAGCCGGATCCGTCCCGTACCGGTGAATAACCGGCGCTCTTTCCACCGGGCTAGTGTCCATGAGCGATGATGCTATTGGATTCCGGGGAGCCATCGGCCTGCGCCCCACCGGCCCGGTAGCTTCTGCACACCCTCCCGAATCCGGCAAGACCGGCATACCGTTCATCCCGCCGGGACGCCGGCACGGGATCCCGCTTAATCCGAACGTGATTTTGAATATGGTGGATGTTTAAGGGTGCAATAGCGTGTCTAAGCATCCACTATGACAAGGCCCCGGGGACATGCTGCCCGATTCGCCTGGAGTGTTCCCGGCGGAAGTGACTGTGCCGGGACCGGGCCGGCGTGCTACCAGGCCCCGAAGCCAAATCGCCGCTGAGGCGGGGCTGCCCGCATGGTGAGTACGCTGACGGCGTGGGTGCGCAGAGGGTGCTGGTGACGGGCAGCGCGGGTCACCTGGGCGAGGCGCTGGTCCGGGTGCTGCGTGACGGCGGGTACGACGTGATCGGGATCGACGTCAGGCGATCGCCGTTCACCACGGTGAGGGGGTCGGTCGCGGATCGGGCCGTCGTGCGCGAGTGCCTGGCCGGCGCGGACGCGGTCTTGCATGCGGCTACGCTGCACAAGCCGCATGTCGGGTCGCACGGCAAGCAGGCGTTCGTTGAAACCAACGTCACCGGCACGTTGACGCTGCTGGAGGAGGCCGTCGCGGCCGGCGTTGCCAGCTTTGTGTTCACGAGCACGACAAGCGCGTTCGGCCGGGCGCTGACCCGGCGAGGGCGAGCCGGCGGCGTGGATCACCGAGGACGTGGTGCCGCGGCCGCGGAATATCTACGGCGTCACCAAGACGGCCGCCGAGGATCTGTGCGAGCTCGTCCACGCGGAACAGGGCCTGCCCGTCATCGTCCTGCGGACCGCGCGGTTTTTCCCCGAGAGCGACGACAACGACGAGGTACGCGGCGCCTACGCCGACGCGAACGTGAAGGCCAACGAGTACCTGTACCGGCGGGTCGACGTGGCGGACGTGGCGGACGCGCACCTGCTGGCGATGGAGCAGGCGGCGCGGATCGGGTTCAGGAAGTACATCATCAGCGCGACGACGCCGTTCACTCCCGCAGACCTGACCGGGCTGCGCGACGACGCGCCCGCGGTGGTCCGGCTGTTCCCCGACTACGAGGCGGAGTACGCGCGCCGGGAGTGGCGGATGTTCCCGTCGATCGGCCGCGTCTACGTCAACGCCCGCGCCCGCGCCGACCTTGGCTGGTCACCCCGGTACGACTTCCGCGCCGTGCTCGACGCCCTCAAGGCCGGCCGGGACCCGCGCAGCCCGCTCGCGCAGGCCATCGGCGCGAAGGGCTACCACGACAAGCCGACCGGCGTTTACACCAGCTAAACGCGTCACGGGATGCCGTCATCCCCGTCGACATTGCTCGCCTGAGCCCAGATCAGTGGTCATCATGCGAGCCCCGTGGGGGTCTACTCCGATGACCTCGACCCCCCAGCCTCTTCCGGTCAGTCCGTCAACCACAGTGGTGACGATGGAATCCATCGTCACCATGCTGTCTGTCGCCATATCGATGTCACGACGTGCAACGGAAGCTGGACAGAGCCGTGACCGGGGCCGGTGAGGTCGTCCAGGGTTTCGGGCAGCCTGCTGCGGTACCGCTCCTCAAGGACGGCGGCATGAGAGACAGGCGCTGATTCCAACAACCCAGCCACGTTAGTCATTATGCACTCCCAGACCCGTGCCGCGGGATTCAAGAGCCTAGGTGCGGCGGGAGGGGAGGGCTGCGGCGAACGCCGCCTTCGATCCGGCCGGGGTAAGGGCTCCCAGCGGCTCATGCCGCCCGACGCCGGATGATGGCCATCGACGCGACCGCGATTACCGCGAGGGCGATGGCGCAGGCGAGGGTGGCGCGGAAGTCGCCGAACGCTTGCGCGCCGAATCCGACGGCGATGACGGGCACGGTCAGGCCGACGTAGGCGAACACGAAGTAGGTGGAGATGACCTGGCCGCGCGTCTCCGCCGGGGCGAGCCGGTTGGCCACGGCCAGGCTACCCATGAACACGGCCCCGACCGCCACTCCGCTGACCACCGTGGCGGCCAGGAAGAGAGGTAGCGAGGCGGCGGAAAGCCCGGCGACCATCAGGGCGAGCGCTGCCAGGAACACCGCCAGCCCGGCCAGTATCACCGGTCGGCTCGGCAGCCGGGACCCGGCCAGCTGGGTGCAGACACTGACGGCAAAAACGAGGAAGACCACCGTCCCCGCGAGCGCGTGGCTGCTGTCATGCAGCACGCTGACGAGGAATGTCGGGACGAGCGCGCTGAACAGCCCCAGCAGGGAGAACGCGGCGAAACCAGCGAACCCGGCCGCGATGAACTCGGCCCTGCCAACCTCCGGGATGCCCAAGCCGTGGAACCTGAGGGACAGCGCAGAACGCTTGCTCACCGTTTCCGGCACGGCAAGCAGGCCGAGCCCGGCGACGGCCACAAGTCCGAGCTGTACCAGGTAGGGCAGCACCAACGGCTGGGGAGCGTACTGGGCCAGCAGCCCGGCGAGCAGCGGGCCGAGACCCAGGCCCCCCGTGTTGACCGCCGACGAGACCAGCGACGCGCGGCGCCCTGAGCCGGGCCGCGCCGACTCGGTCAGCGCGGCAGTGGCCGTGCCGGTTATCAGCCCGGCCGAAAGGCCGGACAGCAGCCGCCCGAGGAACAGCCAGCCGACGTTCGGCGCGAGAATGAACGTCACCGCGCTGGCGATGCTCAGCCCGACCGATGCCGCCAGCACGGGACGCCGACCCACCTGGTCGGACGACCGCCCGGCGAACAGCAGCGCGGCGAGCACGGCGGCCGCGTACGAGGCATAGATCAGCGTTATGAGGCTTGTGGAGAAATGCCATTCCGCCTGGTAGATCACGTACAGCGGGGTCGGCAGGGTGGTGCCGAGCATGGTGATCCCGAACGCGTAGGCGATCAGCCAGAACGCGACGGGCCGGGACAGGCGCCAGATAGGCCTGGCGGCACCGACTGAGTGATCGAGGCAGTCAACGCACGGCCGGTCGGCCGCGCGCGTCGCCTCGCCTGGCCGCGTCGTCACCGGCCCGGCCAGGCGTTCACCCTAGGGCGGAGGCTGGCCTTACTCGTGTTCATCCGGCCCTCCCGTGACATCATCGTCGGACCGGCTGGCGGTGGTCGGCGCCGTCGAGGAACGGGCTGGTCAGCCGGGGTGTCTCCTCGGCTAGCCCGTTACGGGCCAGCTATCTACGTTCAACCGTAAACCGGGGGCGGTGCAAAGATCAGACTGGGTGCCGGCCTTCTTGTGCCCAGGCCATTACCAGCAAGAACACGCACCGGGCGCGGAAGTCCAGCCCCCCGGACGCCACGGTATCCGCGAGGTAGCGCCATGCCGCCGTGAGAGCCTGGGGCATGGCCGTGACCGGTCCCGGCGTTCCCGGCAAGGCGATCTTGATCGACATCGGCGGCGTGCTCATCCCCGGCTACCTGCCTGCGGCCGCCGCCGAGTGGGGCGCCCGCCTACACCAGCACCGCCGGCACCATCACCCGGATCGAGCACTTCCTCCAGCCCAAATCCGGAAACCAGTAACCAGCCCAGCCCGGAATAGCCAGGAATCACCGTAGCGCCGACGCCGCGCAAATTCGTATGCTTGTGCCTGGCCGTGACTGGCGCGGGTGGAGCACCACCGTGGAACGGCCGTCCCTGGATGTGAACGTCGTCCGCCTGGGCGTCTCCGTCAGCTTCGTCACGCTGAGGAGACCTGAGATGCGGCTTCGCTACGGAATGAACCCGCAGCAGGCGGCAGCCTGCGCCACACCTGTCATGCCTGACAACTGGCCGGTCCGGGTGGCGCACGGTCAGCCGTCGCTGATCAACATGATGGACGCGCTCGGCGCCTGGCAGCTCGTCCGCGAGGCCGGCCGGCTGCTGGGCAGGCCCGCCGCCGCGTCCTTCAAGCACACGTCCCCCGCCGGCACAGCCGTGGCGGGTCCCGTCGATGAGGTCGCGGCCGGCCCCTACGGGACAAGCGGCGACGGCATCAGCGGCGTGGCCAGCGCCTACCTGCGCGCCCGCGACGCCGACCCGAAGTCCTCCTACGGCGACTTCGCCGCCGTCTCCTGCCCCGTCGACGCGGACCTGGCCGGGCTGCTGGCTGGCGTCGTCTGCGACGGCATTATCGCTCCCGGCTACGAGCCGGGGACGGTCGCCGCGCTCAGCAGGAAGAAGAACGGCCGGTTCCTCATCATGGAGGCGGACATGGCGTTCACGCCGCCGCCGCGGGAATCGCGTGAGGTCTTCGGTGTCCGCCTCACGCAGGACCGCGATGAGGTGCCGTTGTCAGCGGGGCTGCTCCAGATCGTCACGGGGCCTCCCCTCACGGAAACGGCCGCCAGCGACCTGCTGCTTGGCATGGCCGTCCTGCGCTACACGCAGTCCAATTCGGTCTGCTACGTCCGCGGCGGTATGACCCTGGGCATCGGCGCCGGCCAGCAGTCCCGCGTGGATTGCACCCGCCTGGCCGGCGCGAAGGCCGACACCTGGTGGCTCCGCCGCCACCCGGCCGTCCGCGACCTGCCCTTCTCGCCCGGCCTCACCCGGCAGGAGAAGCTCAACTGGCAGGTCCGCCTCATCGAGGGGGACCTGACCCCACAAGAGCGCGGTCACCTGGCTCTGGTGCTGACCGGGCCCGCCGCCGAGCTGAGCACGGCCCAGCGCGCGGAGTGGCTCCGGCGCCTGACCGGGGTGGCGTTCGCCTCCGACGGTCATCTTCCCTTCCGTGACAATGTTCGATCACGCACGCCGTCACGGCGTCAGCTGCATCGCCGAGCCCGGCGGGTCGGTCCGCTCCGGCGAGATTGCCGCCGCCTGCGACGAGTACGGCATCACCCTCGCCCGCACCGGCCTCAGGCTGTTCCACCACTAAGAAGAAGCGAGGTGCTTCCCCTGTGACGGGACAAACCGAAATCGCGCGGGAACTCGAACGGACCGGCTACATCGTGCTTCCCGGACGACTGGACGGGCAGGACCTGGACGCGGCTCGGGCGGGGCTCGGCTCGCTGCTCGACGCCGCCGACTGGGGTTCAGCAGGGTTTGACGGCACCAGGACCAAGCGGGTCTGGGCACCGCTGTCCGTGACCCGCTGCATGGACCCGGCCGCGCTGGACCCACTCGTGCTGGCGGCGGTCGAGGACGCGATCGGACCCGGCGCACAGTTCGGCAACACCTGCGCCATTCAGGTGCACCCCGGCCAACAGGCCCAGGTCCTCCACTACGAGCAGGGCATCTACCCGCTGCCTCGCGACCGCGATGTCATGCTCACCGCGATCTGGGCCCTCGATGACTTCACCGCCGCCAACGGTGCCACCCGCGTCGTTCCCGGCAGCCACCGCCGCCCGGCGGGCAAGCCGGACCCGGCCGAGGCCCTTCCCGCGGAGATGCCCGCCGGGTCGGTCCTGCTGTTCTCCCGCCGCCTTTACCACGGGGCAGGCGCCAACACCACCGCCGCGCCCAGGCTCGGCGTCGTCATCGACTACCTGCAGCCTTGGCTGCGCCCCTGCGAGGCCCACACCCTCAGCGCCGACCCGGCCAAGGTCCGCCGGCTGCCCCAGCGCCTGCAGGAACTGCTTGGCTTCAACCAGCCGACCCCTTACTTGGGCTTCATCAACGGCAGGCACCCCCGCGACTGGCTAATGGGCAACTAACGATCTTTTTCGGGTCGGGTCACCACAGGGGCCGCAGCGGCGGTATGTCTCCATCCCCGGTCATCGCGCGGATGAGCCGCGCGAGCTCCGTGCGGAGCGCGGGAAGGGTGTCTTCTCCGGCGCGCGCGGCGATCTCCGATTCGAGCTGGTGCAGGATCGCGCCCGCGGCCTCCAGGTGGGCGAGTGCCTTGCCGGTCAGGACGATCAGGCGCCGCCTGCCTCCCTGCGGATGGTCCTCGCGGCGCACGTAGCCGCGTTTCTCCAGGTCGGTGATGAGCTGCCCGGAGGCCTGCTTGGTGACGCTGAGGCGTTCGGCGAGCTCGCTGCTCGTCGCGCCGTCGCCGTAGAGGATCTGGAAGATCATGCCGTGCACGGGGCGCACGTCGCCGTGACCCGCGGCGTCGAGCCTGCGGGTGAACTCGGCCAGCACGAGCTGGAACGAGATGCCCAGGAGGAACGTCAGTTCCGTGCTGGCCAGCGGGTCGCGGGCCGTTACCGGATTCCGCTCGTCCAGCGGGCCACCGGCGGTCACCGGCTTCTGTCCGTCCATCCGCACCTCCCTGTCGGCACCTTGACAGTCTATGAGTAAACAAGCTTTACTTATCTCAGTGAGTAAAGCAGATTTACTTAGGAGGGTCATGCGAGTCATCACTGAGACCACGGAACGCACCATCGAGACCCCCACGGCCGTCATGGCCGGACTGGCCGCCCCGAGTCAGGGCACCGCCGAGCTCAGCACCTGGCGGGTGCGGATGACCCCCGGCAGCAACTCCCCGGTCCACGCCATCGACCGCGAGCAGGTGTGGATGCCACTGCGCGGCACGTTCGAGTTCACCGTCGACGGCGAGACCGCCGTGGTGGGGGCGGGGGAGGCACTGGCCGTGCCGGGTGGCGCCACCCGCCAGTTCCGTGCCGGCGGCGCGGGCACGACGGAAGCCGAGGCGATCGTCTGCATGGCCGCGGGCGGGCAGGCGACAGTCCCCGGCAGCGATGCCCGGCAGTCGCTGCCATGGGCGCTGTGAGAGGCCTCGGGGCGCCCACCCACTCGCCGCCCTCGGCGGGCCTGGCTCGTTCTCCCCGGACGTCTGGAACGTCTTCGCGCGGCACATCCTGCTGGCGGGGCCTCGCTGGGTACCCGCTCGTGTGCCTGCCCAAGTATCCGCTTCCGCATTGCACGCCCCGGAGCGAGACCATCTCCAGGCCATCGAAGAACGAGAGCAGTTCCTCGCGGCTGTGGTGGTGCACGGCGGACGCGCCTCCGGGTTCACGGCCACCTACCTGATGTGCCGGGCTGAAGCAGCCAGGACAGCGGGGGCTCTACGGGGTCGCGGAGAAGACCTCGAACGTGCAGAGGGCACCTGGGGCGCCCGCCATCTTGGCGTCGTAGGTCAGCAGCGGCGCGTGGAAGAGCTCGGCGACGGCGACGTAGCAGGCGTCGTAGGGGGTGAGGTTGTCTCGCAACTCCCAGACGCGGGGGAGGAGAGTGGTGTGGGCGACCCGCTCAATGGCTAGGTCCGTGAGGTCCTGCAGCGCCTGGCCGGCGCGCTGCCCGGTCATGGCTCCCGTGAGCACGGAGCGGCGTAGGACCGAGGTGACCTCGACATCGACGAGGTGGGGGGCGGCCAGTTCCTCACCGCGCAGCCGCTCCCGTGCCTGCGCCCCGTCCGGGCCGTCGTCGCCCAGCGCCATGACGAGGAAGGACGCGTCAGCGATGATCAACGGTGATCACGCTCCTCGCGCAACTGCCGGACCACGTCACCAGCGGACAGGCGTCCCCCGCTGCGGTGGCTGACCCGGTCGAGCACCTCATCGACTGTCGGAAGGGACGCGGACCGCTCGATCCAGGCCAGCATGTACTCCTGCAGTGACTGCCCCGCTGCTGCGGCCCGCTGCCGCAGCACCGCATGCGCCTCATCGGAAACGTTCTTGATCTGGATCGTCGCCATGGCGCCATAGTAGCGCTTGAAGCGCCATTTTGGCGCCACGGATCCGTCTCGTGACGTTAGGTGGGTGCTTGGTGTCGCTTCGCTCATGCGATGAACGATATGACTCCGTCGTGACATTCGGCAGGTAGTTCGATAGTTCTGCTACATAAATAGATACATGGCAAACATGTGCGTTTGTGGCCGGCTGCGGCCCCCGAGGCGAAGCGGAGGCGGGCTCCAAGAGACAATGGAAACGGACACATGACAGATAAGAGACAAGGAATCTACGGATGAAGCTCGGCATCCATTTTATGAATTTCACTCACCCAGATGGCGCGACGGCGCTGCGGGCGGCGGTCGGTGACACGGCGGTCGCGGCCGAACAGATCGGCTGCGAGTGGTTCACCGCGATGGACCACTACTTCCAGATGGAGCACTTCCAGACCGCCCACGACCCGATGCTCGAGGGCTACTCAGTGCTGAACTTCGTCGCCGCGAAGACCGAGCGGCTGAAGCTCAGCCTCCTCGTCACCGGCGTCACCTACCGCTATCCCGGACTGCTCGCCAAGATCGTCACCACCCTCGACGTCCTGTCCGGCGGCCGGGCGATGCTCGGCATCGGCGCGGCCTGGTACGAGCGGGAGCACCTGGCGCTCGGCGTGCCGTACCCGCCGGTCGCCGAGCGGTTCGAGCAGCTTGAGGAGACCCTCCAGATCTGCGGGCAGATGTGGAGCGACAACGACGGCCCCTACGAGGGCAACCACTACCAGCTCGCGGAGACGATCTGCGTCCCGCAGCCACTGCAATCCCCCCGGCCGCCGATCCTCATCGGCGGGGGCGGGGAGAAGAAGACGCTGCGCCTGGTCGCGAAGTACGCCGACGCGTGCAACCTGTTCGGCTCTTCGGTGGCGGACGTCCGGCACAAGCTGGACGTGCTGCACGGGCACTGCGACGCCGAGGGCCGTGACTACGACGCCATCCAGAAGACGATCGTCGGCCGGGTGGACCCGGAAGGCGACGTCAACGGGTTCCTCAAGGAGATGGAGGAGTACGCCGCGCTCGGCATCGACCTGGTCGAGGTCGCGCCCGCGATGCCCGACCCGGCGCGGTTCGTCACCCTGCTGGGCGAGAAGGTGGTCCGGCCCCTCGCCGAGATCGGATAGCGGCTAGCCGCGCGATAGTGGCGCGGCCGGGCATGATCCCGGCCGCGCTACTGCTCGCGATGGCCACCCCAGTCAGGATCAGTAGGCCGCCGCCGATCATGGTCAGGCTGACGCGCTCGCCGAGGAACAGAACCGCGCCGAGCACGCTGACCGCGGGCTCTAGGTAGAGCAGCAGGCTCACCTGGGTGGTGCCCCCGGCCAGGACGGCGACGTTCCACAGGAGCAGCCCGGCCGCGGTGCTGCCCAGGGCGAGGAATGCTAGCTCCGCCCAGACCGCCGGCCCGAGGTGGCCGAGGCCGGCTCCCGGCAGCATGCCGGCGGCGGCGAGGTAGGGGACCGAGCCGGTGACAGTCGAGGCCGCGGTCGCGGGGACGGCGCCGAACTCCCGGCTGAGCGGGCGGGCGACGATCGTGTAGGCGGCGAATGCCAGGGTCCCGGCCAGGACGAGCCCGGTGCCGGCCAGCGCGCGGTAGCCGCCGGCGGCGCTGATGGCCCCCGGACCCGCGAGCACGGCGACGCCGGCCAGGGCAGCGGCGCTGCCTACCCAGGACCTGACGCCACCGCGCTCCCCAAGGAACACGCGGCCGAGCACCATGACCCAGACGGGCTCGGTCGCGAGCAGCAGGCCCACGGTTGCGGCGGGCAGCCACCGCAGCCCGGCAGTGACCGGCAAGTTGTACCCGACAAGGCCGAGGATGCCCGCGGCGAGCAGCCGGCCAGCCGACCGCGGCCGGAGCCGCTGGAAGACGGGCCAGGCCCAGGGGAGCAGCACTAGTGACGCTGCGGCCATCCGGATCAGCAGCAGCGGCAGCGGGGACAGGTGCCCGACGGCCGCCCGGGTGGCGACCGGCGCGAGCCCCCACAAGGTCACCGCGACTAGGCCCGCGCCAACCGCGTCACGTCGCATAGGTCCTCCTCGCCTGGGTGCCTGCGGCCAGTCTGCTGTAATGGTCTTATGCAGTTCAACACTTACACGGAGGCGGGCGCGCACATCGCCGTCTGGCTGGTCAACCACCCTGCCCCCGACGCGGCGGCCTTCGCCGCTGAGCTGCACCGCTACGAGGTGCACGAGCCCTCGGGAACCGTGGCGGAAGCTGTCGCGCTGCGACCCTGGGCGGCCCGGCTGCGCGAGGTCTTCGAGGCCGCCGCCGTGACCGACAAGGCCCAGCTCACTGACGCGCTGCTCGTCGCCGCCGACTGCCGCCCCCGCCTGGTCAGCCACGGCGCGGGCAGGCCGCACCACTTCCACTACGCGCCCGTAGAGACGGGCCTCGTGGCGCGGGTACGGGCGCTGACCGCAGCCGGGCTCGCGCACGTGATCGACGGTGGACGCGGCGCCCGGCTGAGAGCATGCGACCGGGCTGGGTGCGACGTCGCGTTCATCGACACCTCACGCAACGGGCGCCGCCACTTCTGCACCGTCCGTTGCGCCAACCAGGTCAACGTGGCCAACCACCGGCAGCGCCTGCGTTACGAGTCCGTCGGCGACTTTTCTACCAGGGGTGACACCGGCCGCCTGCCACGCGGCTGAAAAGGACCCGGTCCCGATCGCTCCCGCCTGACGCTATGGCCGGGGCAAGGCCGTGGTAGACAAGCCCCGCACTTCCACGTCCACGGTCACCGTGACTGGCTCCGGCAGGGCGGCAACGCGGTCCGCCAGGACGGCGGCGCCGATGTGCCGGGCGCTGGGGCCCATCGCGACGAGATCGGTCAGGTCGGCGTGGCTGAGCCGCAGCTGGTAGCGCACAGTGGTCACCGCGGCGCGGGCGTAGTCGCCGTAAGCGTCGGCGAGCCGCGCGGTCTTGCGCTCGTCGACGCCGATCAGGCCGAGGGACTGGCGCAGCTCCCGCTGGTGCTCCGTGCCCGGCGTGGCGACGATCAGCGTGCCGCCTGGGGCCAGGACACGGCGGATCTCCGCCGCGTTGCGCGGCCCGAACACGCTCAGCACCAGGACCGCCGCGCCGTCGGCCAGCGGCAGGGCCTGCCAGGCGTCCGCGCCGAAGGCCGCCGCCCGTGGATGCGCCCGGGCGGCACGGCGCAGCGCGGGGGCAGACAGGTCGACGCACGCGCCAAGTCGGCCGCCGAGCGCGTCGAGCACCCGGGCGAGGTAGTACCCGGTGCCGCCGGCCAGGTCGAGTACCAGGCCGGGCCCGCCGGGGTCGAGCCGCGCGGCGAGTGCGCTCACGGCGTCGGCGAGGGGCTGGTAGTGCCCCCCGCTGAGGAAGCGGTCGCGCGCCATGACCATCGCGCCGCTGTCGCCCGTGCCGGGCCCGCCACGGCCGCTGACAAGGCTGACGTAGCCCTGGCGGGCGATGTCGAAGCTGTGCCCGCGGTCGCAGGTGACTTGGTTCTCACCGAGCCGGACCGGGGCGGCGCAGGCGGGGCAGCGCACGTAGGCCGCCACGGCTTCCAGCGCCTGGCGCTGCTCTAGGAGCATCGGCCTCCCCCCGGTCACGCGCGAGTTGCGCACCTCGTGCAAACTAAGGTGCCCGGCATTTGATCGTCCTCCTGCGGGCACCATGGACAGTACCGCCCGCAAGGGATCACGCCTAACGAGAGGGCCGTACTCTGATGCGCGTCATCATGCTTGCCCCGCCAGGTGCCGGGAAAGGCACGCAGAGCGAGCGGATCTCCGCCAGGTACGGGGTCACGCATATCGCGAGCGGCGACATCTTCCGTGAGGAATCAGCACGGCAGACCCAGCTCGGGAAAAGACTGCGCGGCTATCTGGACGCCGGTGACCTCGTACCCGATGACCTGGTGCTCAGCCTGATCATGGACCGGGTGGTCGAGGCGGCCGAGAACAGCGGCGGCTACGTACTCGACGGATTCCCGCGCACCCTGCCGCAGGCCAAGGCCGCCGCGGAAATCGGCAGGGAAACGAATACGACCGCACAGGCCGTCATATACCTCGACGCGCCGCAAGACGTTCTCGTCGGCCGCATAACCGGCCGCGGCGAGCATCGCGCGGACGACTCGGAAGCGGTCGCACGGCACCGCCTTGAGGTTTACGCCGAGTACACGGAGCCGCTTATCGATTACTACACGGGACGCGGGATCGTCACCAAGGTCGACGCCTCGTCGCCGGTAGATGCCGTGAGCCAGGAGATTTTCGCGGCTCTCGACCGCATCAAGCACTAAAAACACCATCACCCCGAACGAGTTCGTGCGTCGCGCCCAAGTTCACCAGTAGTCTCTGCCCGGCGGCGGCACCCACGGCAGGTCGATGACCAGGACATCGAGCACCGCCCCGCCGGGCTCGTCGCCACGGGTCCGCGCGATCTTCCGCCACCCCCATGACCGGAAGGCGGCCTGCGCCGCCGCGGCCCCCGGCGGAATCGTCAGCGTCGCCCGTTCCTCGGTCCGCCCGTCAAGCAGCAGCTCGTGCAGCTCCCGCCCGATCCACTGCCGCCGCCAGGACGCGCGCACCAGCAGCTCGGTCACCGCGAACGTCCGCCCGGCATGCTCGGCCGTCACCTCCTCCGGCAGCGGCGTAGTCAGCCCCCGCCACCAGGACGTCGACGGCCGCAGCGGCATCCCCGACGCGTACCCGACCAGGTACCCGCCATGCCGGGCCTCCGCGAGCACGAACCCCGGCTGGCGCCGCCAGACCCTGGCACGTCGCGCGACCTCAGGGTCACGGCCGTTCCCGTAGACCTCATCCGCGAGCGCCAGCAGATCCTCTTCCCGGTCCCCGGCCCCAGGGCCGTCAAGCACCCGGTACGCGATCCCCGACGTACCCAACCGCTCACCCTTCCCGCTCGGCGCCGTGCCAGCCCACACCATACGCCGCGCCTTCGCATGCCCCGGGCGGCGCACAGCTCTCGTACCGGGTCAAATCCGTAATGTCATCGCACAAAGTCATTTGATGGGGTAGACCCGGGGATGTGCGCAGGCGTTTGGGATTGTTGGCCCTCGCTGCCGCCGTGAGCGTCCTCGCGGCGTGCACCGCGGAGGTCCCGGTGCCAGGCGTGGCCTACGGGAGCCACGCGGCAGCCACGAAGGCCGGCCCGGCGGCCAGCCTGTCCGGCACCAGACGGCCAGCGCTGCCGGCCGCGATCACGCGCGCGCCGTCGGCGACGACCTCCGAGCTGCCGGGTGGCGGGCGGGTCATGTTCCCCGGGCACAGGCTGGTGGCGCTGTACGGGCATCCGGGAGCCCCTGGCCTCGGCGTGCTCGGGCAGCAGGACCTGGCCGCGAGCATCACGCGGGCCCGGCAGATGGCCGCCGCGTACCGGCCGCTCAGCGCCGTGCCCGTCGTCCCCGCTTTCGAGATCATCGCCAGTGTCGCGGAGGCGTCACCGGGTCCAGGCGGGACCTACTCCTACGAGACGCCCGTCTCTGAGTTGCTGCCCTGGGTGCGTGCCGCCACGGCGGCCGGCCTGTACGTCGTGCTCGACCTCCAGCCGGGGCGCGCCAGCTTCCTCACCCAGGCCGAGCATTACCAGTCGCTCCTGGAACTGCCCGACGTCGGCCTGGCCCTCGACGCCGAGTGGAAGCTGCAGCCGGGGCAGAAGCCCTTGCAGCAGATCGGCCACGTCGACATCGGCGAGGTCAACAGCGTCGTCAGCTGGCTCGCGGCGCTGACCGCCGGCCACGACCTCCCGCAGAAGCTCCTCGTGCTCCACCAGTTCCAACTCGCGATGCTCACGGGCGAACAGGAACTCGACACCAGCCACCACGACCTCGCGATCGTCATCCACATGGACGGGCAGGGCACTCCGGCAGTGAAGCAGGCCACCTGGGACGCGGTCACCGCGGCGGCTCCGCACGGCGTGTTCTTCGGCTGGAAGAACTTCCTCGTCAAGGACCATCCGATGCTCACGCCCCGCCAGACGATGAGGGAGACCCCCGCGCCGGTGATGATCTCCTACCAGTAACGCCTCAGTAGCCGGACTCCTCGATCCGGGCGCCCGCCTCATCCAGCCGGACGCCGGCCTCGTCGAGCCGGGTCAGCATCTCGGCCGGGTCGGCGTACACGCGGTAGGCGCCGGCGCGCTCGAGTTCCTCGCGGCCGTAGCCGCCGGACTGGAGCCCGATGCCGAGCGCCCCGGCGCGCCGGGCGGCGAGCAGGTCCCAGACGCTGTCACCGACGACCATCGTGTGCTGGGGAGCCACGCCGAGCAGCGCGGCGGCGGCGAGGAACAGGTCGGGGTCCGGCTTGGCGTGCCGCACCAGGTCCCTGGTGACCATCGGGGTGTCCTCGGGGAGCCCGAGCAGCTCAAGGGCGGGCCGGGCGGTCGCGGCGTACCCGCTGGTCGCGATGCCCCACCGCACGCCCGCGCCGGTGAGCGCGGCGAGGAGCTCGCGCGCCCCCGGCAGTGCGGTCACGGAGCCGAGCTGCCTGGTGTACTCGACGGCGTGCGCCGCCTGGAGCTCCACGATGTCCTCGGCCGACAGCGACCGGCCGGTCTCCCGCAGCAGGGCCTGCACGAACAGCCCGCCGCTCATCCCGATCCGCCGGTGAATCCGCCAGACGGACAGGTCGATGCCGATCGCGCTGAGCGCGGACCGCCAGGCGATCACGTGCTGGTAGACGCTGTCGATCAGCGTCCCGTCCAAGTCGAAGAGGAACGAAGGCGTCGGAGCGTGCGGATAGTCCACCAGGTAATTGTGTCACCGCAGACCCTTCCTAGTCACTGAGCGGTGGTGCGCGTGGCTCATTCTCTGGATTAATAGTTTGTGTAGTTTTATCGTTATTATCCGTTTGTTGCTGTGGTCTGCTTACATAGTGTCTTTCGGATGCGTGGCCGATGGCGGTGCGGAGCCGTCGCTGAGCCAGCCGTTGATGCGAGGCTCAGATATGCGAACTCTCCTGGCGGAACTACCTCGCCCAGATTCAAGCCGCGGCAGACTCCTTCGCGCCCGCGGCTGGCCCGGCCAAACCGGCCGACCCGCCGCACTGACACCCTCTCGCAGCCCGGCAGTGGCGGGCAGATGAAGGGCCGCCCGCCCCGGTCAGCGCGGCTGGGTTACCTGGCCTGCCGCGGTCCGAATTCCTTGCTGGGGTGGGCAGGGCGGAAGGCGTCTCGGGTCAGCTGGTGAGGTCGGCGGCGTAGCTTCGGAGGGCCCGCTGGTATTGCTGGAGCCCGTCGCTGTCGATGCGGTCAAGGGCGAGCGTGATCAGTATCTGGACTGCCTCGTGGCAGCGGCCGGCGCTGGTGAGGGCCAGCGCGAGGAATGCCTTGACCGATGCCTGTCCCGGAAACTGGTCGTCGGCTTGCCGGAGCGCAGTCACAGCGTCGTCGAAGCGCCCCAGGTTGCGCAGGGTGCTGCCGTATTGCACCAGGCCCTGCCGCAGGTCATCGCCTTGCAGGCCGGCGGCGAATGCCTGCTCGTAGGCTGGCGCGGCGTCGGCTTCACGGCCCGCGAAATCCAGCGCGCTGGCGTAGGCGAGCAAGGCGTGACGGTCGCGGGGATGATGAGCGAGCAGTTCACGGAAGAAGGTAACTGCCGGCTCGGGTGCGTCTGCGTCGGCGGTTGCCCATCCGCGCTGGATGGCATCGGCCAGATCGGTCATGCTATTCCTTCCGGGGACTCACGATCCTGTGGCATCCATACCATCCACCTTCGCGAGCCGCCGAACTTCGGCGACACGTTCCGCTCGCGAGGCCTGCGAACGAGGGTCCACGGTGTCTCACAATCTGAGACGAATTCGTCTGATAGGTGATACAGGCGTAAGGGTACGGTAAGCGGCGGCGGTTCGTCACCCAGACGCAGCTCGCGGATCTCCGCGGTCTCAAGATGCGAGACGCTCCGGTGCCTGGCCGGGTCGAGCCGGAGAAAGCCCGCCTGCAGGATCTGCAGCGTGTCCCCGTGGGACACCAGGAGGATGTCGCGGCCCGCGTACCTCCGCTCCAGGTCGGCGATGAGCGCGGTCGTCCGGTCAAGCACGGCGGTCGCCGGCTCGATACCGCCGTCGCCGTAGCCGGCGCCCGCCTCGTCGGCCGTCCACACCCGCGCGTAGTTGCCGGCCGACGTCCCTTCCAGGTCACCGAAGCACCGCTCGCGCAGGGCGTCGGTGACGATGACCTCCGGCGCGCCGAGGTGCTCCCGCATGATCTCCGCCGTCTGCCGCGCGCGAGAGAAGTCCGAGGAGCAGATCACCGTATCCGCGGGCAGGCCGGAGCCCTCCGCCGCCGCGAGCGCCTGCCGCCGCCCGAGGTCCGACAGCCCCCAGTCACCGCTCCGGTCACTCTCGATCCGGCTGACGATGACGCCGGCCTCGTTCGCCTTGCTCTGCCCGTGCCGCATGACGCGGTACCTGTTCGCGAGGCGGGCAACGCCGCTGAGATGGTTCATGGCGCGCGACGCTACCAAGTCGGCCCTGGTGCGCCGGCCTTCAGGCCGGTGTTGAACGGGCCCGGACCTCAGCCACGGTCGGACGGGCCGGTTTTGATGCTCGGTGTACTGGCGCGGCACGCATCGGGGATGCCCCGCCGGCCGGTCCGGCGAAGTAGGAGCCGGGCCACAGCCGGCTGGCCCGCCGGTAGTGACGGCGGAGGTCGGGGGACTCCTGCCGCGTCCGGCGCTAGGACGCGCCGTTGAGCGAGTTGACCAGCCTGGAGAGAGCGGCCTTGGGCGGGGAAGTTCACGAGGAGGCGGCCGTGGTTCACCTCGCCGTTGAACTCCTTCAGTTCGGTCTCGAAGCGGGCGCACACGTCCCGCGTGATCTCTTCGAGCCGCACGAGGTGACGGCCGACGAGCACGGGATGGCGGTACTTCGTGACGAAAACCAAGTGGGTGTACGGCGTGAAGACACGGTGCCTGCCGGACCTGATTTCGCCTTCCGTGGCCGTAAACCAAATATGCTGATTACGTGCTGCTTCGTTACTCTTACCGTCTGTATCCGACCGGGCCGCAGCGTGAGGCGCTGGCCAGGGCGTTCGGGTGCGCGCGGGTGGTGTTCAACGACGCGACGGGACGCGCGCCGCGCAGGTCAACCCGTTCGTCACCCTCTGGTGGGCGGTGACCGGCCGGTCCCTGGGCGGCGAGCGGACCCTCGATGAGCCGCTCACCAGGGAAGAAGCCCTCATCGCGCATACGAGGAGTAACGCCTACCTGATGTTCCGTGAGAACGACCTCGGCTCGATCAGGCCCGGCCTCCTCGCCGACCTGCTGGTCCTCGACCGCGACTACCTCACCGTCCCCGCCGACGAGATCAGGAATATCACCCCGCTCGCCACCATGGTCGGAGGCCAGGTCGTCCACGGCTCGATCGCGTCCCTGTTACCGTGCCAGCATGGGAATCCGGCTGAGTGATTCGGCGATCCGGCTGATCGACGGGCGCAACTACGCGGTGCTTGCCACGGTGAACGCCGACGGCAGCCCGCAGACTTCCGTGATGTGGGTCGGCCGCGACGGTGACGACCTGCTGTTCTCCACCGTGGAGGGCCGGGTGAAGCACCGGAACATGGTGCGCGACCCGCGCGTCAGCGTCACGGTGATCGACTCTGCGGACCCGGAGAACTACGTCGAGCTGCGCGGTATCGCTTCTATGACACCGGACATCCGCCGCCGCTTCGACACCGAGCTGTCCTGGAAGTACGACGGCAAGGACCCCGGCGAGGACAAGCCGGGCGCGGTCCGCGTGGTCGTCCGCGTCGAGGTGCTCAAGACCGCCGGTTACGCGGCATAGCCGGCCGGGTCATAATCCGGGGCGTGCCGCCGCCAGGGATTGACCCTCTCGATCTGCGCGCCGAGCGCGAGCAGCGTCCGCTCCCGGCCGGGAGCGGCCACGAGCTGCACCGCGCCCGGCAGCCCCCGGCCGGGGACAGGCACCGAGGCTGCGGGAAAGCCCGCGAGGTTCCATACCCCGGTCATGGGCGCGAACATCAGCGCCGTCGCGACGCTGCGCAGCCAGGACCGTTCGCCGTAGCGGCGCGCGGGCGGGCACGGACGGGCCAGCGTCGGCATGACCAGCACGTCGTACCGGTCGAAGAACGACGCGAGTGCGGCGCGCAGCCGCGCGCGGTCGGACGCGCGCGGCGGGCGCGCACGGGCCGCCAGTTCGCCCGCCCGGACATGACGGCGCGTGCGCGGTTCCATCCCGGCGTGCCCGGCCGCTTCCTCGGCCGGGCCGGCGAACCAGTAGGAGAGCACGACAGGGACCAGCCAGCCGGGGTACGGCGGATCGGCGTCCGTGACCTCGTGTCCTGACTTGCCGAGCAGCTCGGCACATGCGCGGACCGGTGCGCTGCTTGACGGGTGAATCATGATGCCCGGGCCGGGCGGCCGGACTGACGCGGCGATCCGCAGCGGGCCTGGCTCGGCGGCAGAGTAGCTAGTGCCGGCCATCACCCCCAGCATGAGAGCCGCGTCCGCGACCGTGGTCGCCAGGCTGCCGCTCTCGGACAGGCCGAACCAGCCGGTCTCCCCGAGATCGCCCGGAAGCAGGCCCGTTCCCGGCTTGATGCCGAACAGCCCGCAGGCGGCAGCGGGGATCCGGACCGACCCGAGGCCGTCGGTACCGTGCGCGAGCGGGACCAGCGCAGACGCGACCGCCGCAGCGCTGCCCCCCGACGAGCCGCCTGGCGTCCGTCGCGGGTCCCACGGATTGCGCGCGACGCCGTAGACGCTGTCGGTGAACGGGTAGATGGCGAGCTCGGGCAGGTTCGTCAGGCCAACGACGATGGCGCCGGCGGCGCGCAGCCGCGCGACAACCGGGTGGTCGTGGTCCCGCGGCACTTGGGGGAAGGCGGCGCTTCCGTAGCCCATCGGCTCCCCGGTCACGGGAACGTTGTCCTTCACGGCAACCGGCACCCCGGCGAGCGGCAGTTCCGCCCGGTCCGCCCGTGCGTCAACCGCCTGGGCCTCGGCGGCCGCTGCCGCGGGCCTGATGCGGACGAACGCGCCAAGCTCCGCGTTCCGCCGCGCGATCCGGTCGAGATGCCCGGCGACAACCTCGCCCGCGGTCACCTTGCCAGCCCTGACCGCCGTCGCGATCTCGACGGCGGAGCGCCCGATCATGTCAGCCACGCCCCAAGCATCCTCCGCGCAGCGCCGCGTGTCGCGCCTTACAGGGCGAGGAGAATGCACCTCCCGCGATGCTAAATCCGCCGGAAGCGTAGCGAGGGCGCGCCGGAACGTGGTTGTTGCCCGGAAGGCTAAGTCGGCCTCCGATCCCAGGCCCTGGTCGCCGCCTCCGCTACCGCCTGGTTGCTTGTCACGAGGATCAGCCGGTGGTCGTGATCGGAGTACAAGACATCGATGCTGGCTCCTGCCTCGGTCAACGCGCGGGTGATCGCACCGAGCTGACCCGGAGCGGCCTGGTCCAGGCGGCGAGTCAGAACTTCCCGGACGGCCGTGACCGGAATGCCTGCCGCGGCGAGCACGCGTTGTGCCGCCGCTCCGTCCTCGACGAGAAAGTGTGCGATCGCCCGCCCGTCAACGGTGAACATGCCGCCGCCCTCGATGCTGATTCCCGCCTGGCCGAGTGCCTCGCCTAGCACCGCCAGCCCATCGGACCGGTCGTCGAACTCCATGGTCAGGTCGAACATGGCCGTTTCCTTACTGGCGCGGGGTCTGGGAGCGGAACGTGTAGCCGAGTTCGGTGCCGAGTCCGTAGTAGTGGCGGAAGTTGTAGATGAGCGGGCTCCACCGCCTGGGATCGATGTGCTGAGTGCCGGGCACCACGATGCAAGGGTCGGCGTGCACCCGGAGAACCTCGGCCTGGACGATGAGGAACTTCTCGTCGGCCCCTGGCCGCACGTCGATCGCGCGGGCCTCCATCTGGAGCGGGCATTCGGCGACTCTAGGCGGCCGGACCAGTTCGGACGGCTCGGGGCGCAGCCCGGCTGCGGCGAATTTCGCTGGCTCGAAGCGGAACGTGCCGCGCTTGCGCTCGGGGACAGGGCTGCGGCCGGTCAGCGGTGCGAGCCGCTCGACCGCCTCCCACTGCCCGGGCGCTGGCACGTTGATCACCAGGTCGCCGCCCCCGCGCAGGTTCCTGGCGGTCTGCCCTTCGGCCCCCAGGCCCAGGACGATCACCTCGCCGAGCGCCCACGCCGAGGACATGGGCGCAAGGTTGAACGTGCCGTCCTTGTTCTCCGTTGACAGGAGCATGACGGGCGTCCCGAAGTACAGGATCGACGGCGTGATGGTCACATGGCCACGGACTGGCGGCGCGATCACGGATGGCTGTGCGTTCATGCTGGCGACCCTAGGACGAGGACGCTTCGGCGCCGGCCGAACGATCCGTGGGTCATGATTGACCGATGGACAGCCACTGCGGGCGCGCCGGCTCTCCCGACCTCGCAGGCCTGGCCGGGCTGCTGGCCGACGGCACCCGGGCCGCCTTCTGCCTGGCGCTCCTTGACGGCAGGGCGTGGACCGCGGCCGAACTGGCGCGGCATGCCGGCGTGGCCGCCTCGACGGCCACCGGCCACCTTAACCTCCTGGTCGCCGGCGGCCTGCTGACGCAGGAACGGCAGGGAAGGCACCGCTATGTCCGGCTGGCGAGCGCCGACGTCGCGGAACTGATCGAGAACCTGGCGGCGATGGCCCCGCCCCGTCAGGCGGCACCCCGCTCCCTCGCCGTCGCCAGCCGGAATCAGGCACTGGCACGGGCACGCACCTGCTACGACCACCTGGCCGGCACGCTCGGCGTCCGGATCACCGAGGCCATGACCAAGCGGGACCTGCTGGACCTAGACCGCGGCCTGGCACTCACCGACGAGGGCGCCCGCTGGTTCGCCGCGCTCGGCATCACCCTCCCGCCCGCCACGCGGCGCCCGCTCGTCCGCTCCTGCCTCGACTGGACCGAACGCAGGCCGCACCTGGCGGGCGCCGCAGGCGCCGCACTCTGCGGCCACGCCATGAACCGCCGCTGGATCACCCGGATCGGCACTGACCGGGCCGTGGCTCTCACCGAGGCCGGGCGCGACGCGCTCCATTCCCATCTCGGACTCGCCGTGGACGAGCGCGAGTCGCCGTGCCACTGATGGCTCAAGCGACAGGACCTGACGAGCACGCACAGAAGTATCACAATCCGATGTGTCTTCTAGGATGACACCAGTCATGGTGGCACGTACCTTGAGGATGTGGACCGGCGGATTTTCGGGGTCGAGACTGAGTACGGCCTTACGTGCACCTTCCGCGGGCAGCGGCGGCTATCACCCGACGAGGTAGCGCGCTACCTGTTCCGGCCCGTGGTTACCTGGGGACGAAGCAGTAACGTCTTCCTGCGCAACGGCGCCCGCCTCTATCTCGACGTGGGCAGCCATCCCGAGTACGCGACCCCGGAGTGCGACGATTTGGTTGACCTGGTCGCGCACGACAAGGCGGGCGAGCGGACCCTCGAAGGATTGCTGATCGACGCCGAGTTGCGGCTGCGCGAGGAGGGGATCGCCGGGGACATCTACCTGTTCAAGAACAACACCGACTCCGCCGGGAACTCCTACGGGTGCCATGAGAACTACCTGGTCCCCCGGCACGAGGACCTGGGGCGGCTGACGGACATCCTGACACCGTTCCTGGTCACCCGGCAGATGATCTGCGGCGCCGGGAAGGTGCTGCAGACACCGCGTGGCGCGGTGTACTGCGTCAGCCAGCGCGCCGAGCACATCTGGGAGGGTGTGTCGTCGGCCACCACCCGGTCCCGGCCGATCATCAATACCCGGGACGAGCCGCACGCTGACGCCGAGCGGTTCCGCCGCCTGCACGTGATCGTCGGTGACTCCAACATGAGCGAGACCACGACGCTACTCAAGGTCGGGACCACCGACCTCGTGCTGCGGATGATCGAGGCCGGGGTCGTGCCGCGGGACATGACGCTGGACAACCCGGTCCGCGCGATCCGCGACGTCAGCCACGACATGACCGGCAGGAGCCTGGTGCGCCTGGCGAACGGGCGCGCGATGAGCGCGCTGGAGATCCAGTATGAGTACCTTGCCAGCGCGCGGGACTTTACCAGCAGGAACGGGCTGAACGCGGTCAGCGAGCGGGTGCTGGAAATGTGGGAGCGGGCGCTTGAGGCAATCGACACCGGTAACCTCGACAAGATCGCCCGCGAGATCGACTGGGTGACCAAGTACCAGCTTATCGAGCGGTACCGGGCCGTGCATGACCTCCCGCTGTCGGCCCCCCGGATCGCCCAGCTCGACCTGGCCTACCATGACGTGCGCCGCGGCAGGGGCCTGTACTACCTGCTGCAGAGCAGGGGCGCCGTGGAGCGGGTCACCCGGGACCTGGACATCTTCGCGGCCAAGTCGCTTCCGCCGCAGACCACCCGGGCCAAGCTGCGTAGCGAGTTCATCCGCCGTGCTCAGGAGAAGCGGCGCGACTATACCGTCGACTGGGTGCACCTCAAGCTCAACGACCAGGCTCAGCGGACCGTCCTGCTCAAGGACCCGTTCAGCTCGGTTGACGAGCGGGTCATGAGGCTGATCGCCAGCATGTGAAAAGCGTAGGTTCCGGCGGAACGCGGACACTTACTGGCCTCCGGAACCGCCGTCACCACGATCGCCTTCGCAGCGGCCGTCCAAGGACCTGTCGCGGTTCGCGAAGAACACCTTCATCAGCGGGCACGGCGAGGGCTGGGCGCTATACGCGGAACGGCTAGCCGACGAACTCGGCTGGTTCTCCCCGCCCGGCTCGCGGCTCGGCATGCTGTCCCACTCGGCGCTGCGCGCCGCCCGCGTCGTCATCGATATCGGCGTGCACCTGGACCTGCCGCTGCCCGACGGCCAGCGCTGGTCGTTCGAGAAGGCCTGCGACGTGCTGCGCGAGCGCGGCCGGGCCGAGGAGTACCGGGTCGTGCCGGAGGTGACGCGGTACTTCGGCTGGCCTGGGCGGGCACCGTCCTACAAGCTCGGTGAGCGCGCCTGGCTGGCGGCCCGTGCCGAGGCATCGCGCAGGCCCGGCTTCGACCTCAAGCGCTGGCACACCGCAGCCCTCAGCCTTGGCCCCCTCGGCCTCGACTCGCTGACCGCTGAACTGGCCCGGGCGTAACCGCGCAGCGCGTCCGGCCAGTGAGCTGCCCTGTACTGGCGCGAGTCCGCGAATCCTGGCCGGAGTTCCGGGGCCGTGCCACCAAGCCGCAAGTTACTAACATTGATGTTAGTAACTTGAATGTTAGTAACATCAATGTTAGTATTCTGACATGGCTACACTGCGGCACTTCATCGGACGCGAGCGCGACATGGCCCGTCTCCAGCGGCACTTGGATGCCGTGACCGACGACGGCCGCGGCCGCCTGCTGAGTATTCGGGGCCGGCGGCAGGCGGGCAAGTCGCGGCTGGTGACCGAGTTCGTGGACCACACGGGGCTGCCTCAGCTGTTCTTTACGGGCGCCCGGCTGGCGGAGCCGCGTGCTGAACTGGCGCGGTTCGCGCTGGAGGCCGCCAGATCATCGCTGCCGGGCGCCAGCCTGTTCGACGAAGTGGTACTGGATGGCTGGGCCGGGGCGCTTCGGCTGCTAGCGGCGGCCTTGCCGGACGGCCCGGCGGTCATAGTCTTCGATGAGTTCCCGTGGCTCTGCGGGTCCAGCCCCGATCTTGAGGGCGCGTTGCAAGTCGCCTGGGATCGGACCTTCGAAGGCGCCCCGGTGCTGTTTATCCTCATCGGCTCGGACATCTCTGTGATGGAGGCGCTCGGCACCTATGAACGGCCGCTGTTCGGCCGAGTAAAAGAGCTGGTGGTCAACCCGTTCGAGCTCGGCGACACCGCGCAGATGATTGCGGTGGACGACCCCGCGGTGGCGATTGACGCCCAGCTTGTCACCGGCGGCTACCCGCGCCTCTGCGCGGAATGGCGCGGTGCCGCGGACACCCAGGCCTTCCTCCGGCGGCAGCTCGGCGACGAGAACTCCGAGCTGATCGACGTTGGGCGTAACGTCCTGGCCGCCGAGTTCCCGCCAGATCTCCAGGTCGCCCGTGTGCTCAGCGCGATAGGTTCGGGGGAGCGCACGTTCAAGGGAATCAGCGCGCGATCCGGAATCGGCGAGCCGCAGCTAGCCCGGTCACTGGAGACGCTTACGACGGTCAAACGGGCGGTCAGCGCCGACCGTCCCGTGTCGCTGAAATCCGGGAACGATCCACGCTATCGCGTCGCGGACTCGTACCTCCGCTTCTGGCTCCGGTTCATCGAGCCGTCCTTGCCGGACATCGCGCGCGGGCGCCCTGACCTGGCGCTGGCGCGAGTCCGTGAATCCTGGCCGGAGTTCCGAGGCCGTGCCATTGAGCCGATCATCCGGGCGTCGGTTGAGCGACTTGTGCTCGACGACCCGGACCTAGCGGGGACCGGGGTCGTCGGCGGTTACTGGACGAGGAGCACTACCGTCGAGGTCGATCTCGTTGGCGTGGACCGGTGGCCGAATGCGCGCCAGGTCACGCTGACCGGATCAGTTAAGTGGCGCGAGCAGAGCCCCTTCAACCGGCGCGACCTGGCGGATCTGCTCGAGCAGCGCGCGTCCGTTCCCGGTGCTGCTGACGCCGTGCTGGTCGGCGTCAGCCGGGCCGGGTTCGCCACAGACGGACTCGACCGGACCTACGGACCCGCGGATCTCGTCGCGGCCTGGCGTACCGTCAGCTAGCCCGTTACCTACCCCAATGACCTTGGGGACCGTGTGACTCTCCAGATAGTCGCCGCGCTGACATCAAGGTCCGGCTCGGAATCGAGCCGGACCTTGATGTCGTCGGCGAGCGTCGGATCGTCGGCTAGCCACCAGACCACCACATGCGTATCGAGCAGCAGACTCACGACGTCAATCCGAAATCTTGCGCAATTGAGTCGTTGACTTCAGCGGAGTCCCAGTCCGGCGCCAAGACCAGCGTGCCGCGCAGCGAACCGCGCGCCGTCCGGTGCACACGCGGGGAGAGCGGAACTACCCTGGCGACCGGCGTTCCCGCGCGGCTGATGATGATCTCTTCGCCATGCTCGACCCGCTCGATGATCCGTGACAGGTTGGTCTTCGCATCGTGGATGTTGTACTGCGCGTGGTGCTCGAAGGTCATGAATCCTCCTTAGCTAATATCTAAGCCCGCATACGGCCTGTCGGCATCTCTTCCGCTTCTGGCTCCGGTTTATCGAGCCGTCCTTGCCGGACATCGCGCGCGGGCGTCCTGATCTGGCGCTTGTGCGAGTCCGCGAATCATGGCCGGAGTTCCGGGCCGTGCCATCCAGCCGGGCATCCGGGCGTCGTGCCGCTGACGCCGCGCTGGTCGGCGTCAGCAGGTGGGGCCAGGGTGCTCGGGGAGGCTGCCGGGTATAGACCGGACGGCAGGGCACGGGGGCGGTTTCGCAGGGAGGATGTCATGACCGTTTACGAGATCAGGATCGACAAGAGCAAGACACTGCCCGAGGAGCCTGCCACCGGGCACAACCGGTGGCACCCGGACATCGCGCCGGTGGTCCACTGCCAGCCCGGGGACGAGGTCGTGATGGAGACCCGGGACGCTCTCGACGGGCAGGCGGGTCCGGGGGTCACCGCGGACGCGCTCGCCGCGCCGAACCTGGACGTGGTGCACCCGCTGACCGGGCCGGTGTACGTAGAAGGCGCCGAGCCGGGCGACCTGCTGGCCGTGGAGATCCTCGACGTCGAACCCGACCGTTACGGGTTCACGGTGCAGATGCCCGGGTTCGGGTTCCTGCGCGATGAGTTCCCCGGGCCGTTCAAGGTGGACTGGGATATCGCTGACGGGTGGGCGACGTCCGTCGGCCTGCCGGGAGTGCGCATCCCGGGTTCCCCGTTCATGGGGACCATCGGACTTCCGCCCGGCCGCGAGTTGCTGGCCGCGACCATCGCCAGGGAGCAAGCCCTGCTGGAGCGGGGCGGGCTCGTGTTGCCGCCGTCGTCGGCGGGCGCGGTGCCGGCCGACCCGCGGATCGCCGCGGAGGGGCTGCGCACCATCCCGCCCCGCGAGCAGGCCGGGAACGTGGACATCAAGCAGCTCGGCAAGGGCGCGACGCTGCTCATCCCCGTCGGCACGCAAGGGGCGCTGTTCTCGGCCGGCGACGCGCACTTCGCCCAGGGTGACTGCGAGACCTGCGGCACGGCCATCGAGATGCGCGCCACCCTGCGCGTCCGCTTCGGGCTGCGCAAGGGCGAGGCGGCGGCAAAGAACATCCGCGACCTCCGGTTCACCAGGACCGACTACTACCTGCCGCCCGAGTTCGCCGCCCCGCGCCGGTTCTACGCCACCACCGGCATCTCGGTTACCAGGGACGGCGAGAACCGCTCCGAGGACGTGACCCTCGCCGCCCGCAATGCCCTGCTCAACATGATCGACCACCTGACAGAACGCGGCTGGACCCGGCAACAGGCCTACGCCATCTGCAGCGTGGCAGTCGACCTGAAGATCAGCCAGGTCGCGGACGCCCCGAACATGCTGGTGTCCGCGTTCCTCCCTGAAGACATCTTCGTCAGCTGACCGGCACCATGACCGGGCAATTTCGCGGGGCGCTCACGGTCTTACTTGTTGAGAACTGCGCGGGTACGTTAACCATGGCGTTTACCTGAGGCACACTGCGGCGATACAGCCCTTGGAGGTGTGGCGTGCTGATCTCGACGATGAACGACATCCCCGGTTATGAGGTAACCGAGGTCCTGGGCGAGGTGTTCGGCCTGACGGTGCGGAGCCGCAACATTGGTTCTCAGTTCGGTGCGGCCTTCAAGTCGATGGCCGGCGGTGAACTGCGGGGAATGACGAAGAACCTGATCGACAGTCGCAACGAGGTGATCGAGCGGATGACGCAGGAGGCGCAGGCCCGGGGCGGCGACGCCGTCCTGTCGATGCGCTTCGACACCTCGGAAATGGGCGGGAACTGGACGGAGATCTGCGCCTACGGCACCGCGGTCAAGATCCAGAAGATATAAGTGCTGCTCCGCTGACTAGGCGGTAATTCAGGCTGGCGAACGGCGCATTCCCACCTCGGCCTGTGCAGCAAGGTGAGACGAGCCGAGTGAGCGAAGACCTAGAAGATTCTCTTCAGGATCGAGCCACAAGCTGATGCCACCCTGGAGGAACCCGATGCGAACAGGCAGCGGCCAAGCCGACGACCCTCCAGCAGCTGGCCAGCAGGCCGAGCCGGCTGTCAGTCCGCCGTTCGCTACCACCCGGTTGGTCGCTTGGCATGGCGATCTCACGGCTTGGCTCGACCGGCTCGGCTGGCTCCGAACTCTGAGCGACCAGCTGACCGCCGTGCTGGGGCCAGTGCGCGAACGGCATCAGGACAGCCTGGTCGTTGAGCTGCTGCACGGCGGCCGATGGGTCGGCCACCCGCTGCACCCGGCCCTTAGCGACCTGCCGGTCGGGCTGTGGGCAGGCGTCGTGGTGCTGGACGCTATGGACCGCGACCCGGCTCCTCGGCGCGGAATCGACGCCGCGGGTAAGCTCAGCGCGGCCGGCATCCTCGCCGCGGGCGCTACCGTCTTGACCGGCCTGAACGACTGGACCGTCAGTAACGATCAGGACCGCCGCGTCGGACTCTTCCATGGCCTCCTCAACATGGTGGGCCTTGGGCTGCAAGGTGCTTCCCTCGGCACCCGCATGGCCGGCCACCGTGGCACGGCACGCGCTTTGGGCGTGGCCAGCCTCACGGTCACGGCCACGGCGGGTTACCTCGGCGGTCATCTGGTCTTCACCAAAGGTGTGATGGTCAGCCGGGTGGCGTGGGCAGTCGAGCCACGGCGGTGGACCCGCGCGCTGCAGGATGCTGACCTGATGGACGACTCGCCGACCGCCGTCGAGGCCGGGGGGCGTCAGATCATGCTGTACCGACACCATGGCCGTCTCTACGCCATCGACAACGTCTGCAGCCACGCCGGTGGCCTGCTCAGCCGTGGCCCAGTCGCAGACCTGACTGTGACGTGCCCGCTGCACGGGTCCCGCTTCGCGCTCGCCAGCGGCTGCGTCAGCCGTGGACCGGCTAGCCAGCCGCAACCCGTGCTGCCTACCCGGATCCGTAACGGCTGGATCGAGGTGCGCGGCAGCCAGCCGGCACCCGGGCGGCGGCCCGCAAGTGGAAGGACACAGCCATGACATTCGTAATCGTCGCGAACCTCGACGACCTAGAGGTCGGCGACACCATGCTCGTTGACGACCTGCGCGAACCGGTCTGCCTCATCCGCCTTGATGACGACGATGTCAGGGCGATCCACAACACCTGCACCCACCAGCAGCAACCCCTGCACGAGGGCACCCTCCAGGACGATGACACGCTGGTCTGCGCCGCCCACGCATCACGCTACGACCTGACCACCGGCGAGGCCGTCGGGGTGTTCGCCTGCGGCCCCATCCCGGTTTATGCATGCAAGATCGAAGACGACGCCATTCTCGTCGACATTGACCAGCAGCTGAACGACGCGCCCATCCCTCGTCATCCAGCATCCGGGACGTCGGGCGCGCGCTAGCGCCGGGAGCGTCGTAAGGGCTGGGCACGATGGCTAATGCCAGCATGGGTGCGGGGAACGGCTCCTCCCGATCCCATGCTTGCCCCTCCGGGTGGTCTTTGCTGGCGATTCTGACGGCGGCTACCCCCTGGCCGCATCACTCGATCGGGCCATGTCTTTGGCCAAGCGGGAGTGGCTGCGGGAACGGGTTCCGCGGGTGTGCTCGTGGCTGTCTGGCGTGTGCTGTGCGGGTGGCGGCTCGGTCGGCGTGCCGGGGTGGTGGGGGCGCCCCGGCCATCTTGGTCAGGTGGATCCGCCGAACGCCCAGCCGCCCGAGCCGGCCGCGTACCCGCGCCGCATCCCAGCTGGCGCTGGCCTGCGCGTTGATCGCCACGGCACGATCGAGCGAGCGAATTGCGTCAGCGGTGGCGCCTGCGAAGGCCTGCAAGCGCCCGAGATCTTCGAGCGCCGACGCCCTTGCCAGCGGGCGTGGCCCAGCGCGCTTGCCGCCTGATCCTCAGGGCTGACCACGGACGGCCGGAGCGCATCCGCCGCCCGGCGTCAATAAGAGATGGCTCGTTCAGGTGATCCCGTGACGACCTGCAGGACGAACAATCTCCACAGAGAGATCAAGCCGGTCCGGTTACCTCAGGACCGAGACGACAGGAAGGAATGCGTCATGTCGCAGACCAAGCCGAGCATCGTGTTCGCCCACGGGATCTGGGCCGATGGCTCGTGCTTCAACAAAGTAATCCCTACGCTTCAGGCGGAAGGCTACGAGGTGATTGCCGCGCAGTACGGTCTCGACTCCAACGTCGAGGACGTCGCCGCGACGCTGCGCACGCTGGGGCGGGTCAGCAGCCCGGCCATCCTCGTGGGCCACTCCTACGGCGGGAGCGTCATCACGGCCGCAGGCACCGACGACCGCGTCGTCGGGCTGGTCTACATCTGCGCGCTCGGCCCGGACGAGACCGAGACATCGCAGGGGCAGCAGGACAAGTTCCCCCAGACAGATGTCTTCAAGCAAATCGAAGTCGCCGACGGACGCGTCTGGATGCTCCCGTCGGGCGCCCAGTACTTCTGCGGCGACCTGTCCGAGGCGGACCAGAAGCTGGTCTATGCGACCCACTTCGCGCCGGCCGCGGACCTGTTCCTGCACAACGCCCCGGGCGTCGCGTGGCGGACCAAGCCGAGCTGGGCCATCGTGGGCACGAACGACCACACCGTCCACCCCGACCTGGAGCGCGCCTCGGCCAAGCGCATGGGCGCCACCACCTACGAGGTCGACAGCAGCCACGTCCCCATGCTCTCCCACCCCAGCTTCGTCCTCGACGTCATTCGGGACGCCGTAGCAGGCGTCTGAGCCCGCAACCTTTCCGGGCCCCTGCTCCCCGATCGCGGGGAGCAGGATCGGAAAGAGCAAGGTCACAAAGGAGAAGCCGGTGGCATCCGAGCAAGTCTCGACATACCCGTCCGCACGGCCACCATCTTGAGCGGAACGGAACCTGGCCCGGGTGGTCACAGCCGAGGCGGCCGGCACCTTCGTACTGGTCCTGGCCATCAGGAGGCGCCAGCCGGGGCCGCGGGTGGTCAGGCCAGCGCGGGGATGATCTCGTCGCCGTAGGCGTCCAGGGTGGCTTCCTCGTCGTCGTGCATCAGGTAGAGCGCGAACTGGTCGGCGCCGATGCCTGCCAGGTCCCGGAGCCGCTCGATGTGCGCCGAAGCCGGGCCGAGCAGGCAGAACCGGTCCACGATCTCGTCGGGGACGAAGTCGGTCGTCGGGTTGCCCGCCCGGCCGTGTTGCGAGTAGTCGTAGGCCTGCCGTCGTCCTGCGATGTAGTCGGTCAGCGCCCGTGGCACCGGCCCGTCAGTGCCGTAGCGCTCGACCAGGTCCGCCACGTGGTTGCCCACCATTCCGCCGAACCAGCGCAGCTGTTCCCGCTGGTGCGCCAGGTCGTCCCCGACATAGGCCGGCGCGGCGACGCACATGGTGATCGACGACGGGTCGCGACCCGCCTCGGCCGCCGCCGCACGCACCGCCCCGAAGGTCCAGCGGGCGATGTCCGGGTCGGCGGTCTGCAGGATGAATCCGTCAGCCTGCTCACCGACCAACCGCAGCGCTTTCGGGCCGTAGGCAGCCATCCAGACCGGCAGCGAGCCGTGCCGGACCCACGGGATGCGCAGCGGCTGCCCGTGGTGGATTACCTCGCGCCCTTCGGCCAGGCCCTTGATGACCGACATCGCCGACGACAGAGTGGCCAGCGTGACCGGCGCCTGGCCGATGTACCGGCGTGCCGAGTCGCCGCGGCCGATGCCGCAGATCGTCCGGTTGCCGTAGGTGTCGTTCAGCGTCGCGAACATGGACGCGATCACCGACCAGTCCCGTGTTCCCGGGTTGGTCACCATCGGCCCGACGGTCAGCATGGACGTCTCGGCGAGGATCCGCGGGTACAGCACGAACGCCTCCTGCCAGAGCACATGCGAGTCGAACGTCCAGCCGTAACCGAAGCCTGCCGCCTCGGCCCGCTTCATCATCGACACGACCGCGGTGGCCGGCGGATTCGGCTGCAGTACTACCCCGAACTCCATAACCCCTCCCAAATCGCCCCGCCTACAGCTCTCCCGCCCCTGCCGGCAGTGAGCCAAGTGCGTATTTGGGCTCACTCTTAGCAGCCCAAATACGCATTCGGCTCGCCAGGCAAGCCTGGGAACTCGCCAGGCAAGCCTGGGAACTCGCCAGGCAAGCCTGGGAACTCGCCAGGCAAGCCTGGCAAATGGCGTGGCTGGGCGGTGGAACCAGCATCCGTTCAGATGAGATATTGATTGAGTCCGCGGGACAGGAAACTGCCGTGCCCCGCTGGCCCCCTGAACTCACCGTCGCTCACGACCACCTGGCCGCGGGAGATGGTGATGGCGACCTTGCCGGTGATCTCCATGCCCTCGTACGCCGAGTAGTCGACGTTCATGTGGTGGGTGGCGGCCGACAGCGTCTGCTTGGCCACCGGGTCGTAGATCACGATGTCGGCGTCTGCGCCCGCCGCGATGACGCCCTTGCGCGGGTACAGGCCGAACATGCGGGCCGGCGTGGTCGCGCAGGTCTCCACCCACCGGGTCAAGGAGATCTCCCCGGAGACAACCCCCTGGTGCAGCAGGTCCATCCGGTGCTCTACGCCCGGGATGCCGTTAGGGATTTTCGAGAAGTCGCCGCGGCCCAGTTCCTTCTGCTCCTTGAAACAGAACGGGCAGTGATCGGTCGACACGACCGCGAGGTCATTGGTGCGCAGGCCGCGCCACAGGGCGCTGGCGTGGTCTGCGGTCCGCAGCGGCGGCGCCGCGACGAACTTGGCCCCCTCGAAGTCCGGCCTGGCCAGGTCGTCGAGCGTCAGGTAGAGGTACTGCGGGCAGGTTTCCGCGAAGACGTTCTGGCCCGCGTCGCGCGCCTCGGCAACTGCCTCAAGGGCCTGCGCGGCGGACAGGTGCACGATGTAGAGCGGGCAGTCCGCGACCCGGGCGAGAGCGATGGCGCGGCCGGTGGCCTCGCCCTCGAGCTCAGGCGGCCTGGTCAGGCCGTGGTAGACGGGGTCGGTGTGCCCAGCCGCCACCGCCTGCGCGACGAGCTGGTCGATCGCGATGCCGTTCTCCGCGTGCATCATGATCGTCGCGCCGGTCCGCGACGCCTGCTGCATCGCGAGCAGGATCTCGCCGTCGGTCGCGTAGAACACGCCGGGGTAGGCCATGAACATCTTGAAGCTGGTCACCCCGGAGCCGACGCAGGACTCCATTTCCTTGACCGTGCCGTCGTTCACGTCGGAGATGATCATGTGGAAGCCGTAGTCGACCGCGCAGTTGCCGTCGGCCTTCCCGTGCCACTTGTCGAGAGTCGCGAGCAGGCTGGTTCCCTTGGCCTGCACGGCGAAGTCGATGATCGTCGTGGTGCCGCCGTGTGCGGCGGCCTTGGTGCCCGTCTCGAAGGTGTCCACGGAGAACGTGCCGCCGAACGGCATCTCCATGTGCGTGTGCGCGTCGATGCCGCCGGGGATCACGTACCGCCCGGTGGCGTCGATCACCACATCCGCGGTGCCATTTGCCCCAGGGCCGGCCGCGTCGGTCGCAGCGGTGGCGGCCGCGTAGGTCGCCGCGTCAGTCGCCGGGTCACGGGCGAGCACGGCGGCGATCTTTTCGCCCACGACGAGCACGTCGGCTTCCAGGGTCCCCTCGGCGGTCACCACCGTGCCGCCGGTGATCAGCGTGCTCACGGTTTGACCAGGCCGTCGTAGGAGTCAGGGCGGCGGTCCCGGTAGAACTGCCACAGGTCCCTGACTTCGGTCAGCTTGCCCATGTCGAGGTCGCGCACCACGACCTCGTCTTTGCTGTCCGAGGCGGCGTCGCCGACGATCTGGCCGCGCGGGTCGACGAAGTAGGTCTGGCCGTAGAAGTCGTTGTCGCCCAGGGGCTCGACGCCGACCCGGTTGATCGCGCCTACGTAGTACTCGTTGGCGACCGCGGCGGCGGGCTGCTCCAGCCTCCACAGGTAGGACGAGAGCCCGCGGCTGGTAGCCGACGGGTTGAAGACGATCTTCGCGCCGGCCAGGCCGAGTGCCCGCCAGCCTTCCGGGAAGTGCCGGTCGTAGCAGATGTAGACGCCGATCCGGCCCACGGCGGTGTCGAAGACGGGGTAGCCCAGATTGCCCGGGCGGAAGTAGAACTTCTCCCAGAATCCCTTGACCTGCGGCAGGTGGTTCTTCCGGTATTTCCCGAGGTAAGTCCCGTCGGCGTCGATGACCGCCGCGGTGTTGTAGTACAGGCCGGGCTGCTCCTCCTCGTACATCGGCGCGATGATCACGATGTGGTGCTGCCTGGCGATGTCCTGCAGCAGCCTGGTCGTTGGCCCGTCGGGGATCGCCTCAGTGTAGGAGTAGTAATCGGCGTCCTGCACCTGGCAGAAGTACGGCCCGTAGAACAGTTCCTGCAGGCAGACGACCTGCGCTCCGGCGGACGCCGCCGTCTCTATGTGCGCGACCGCGGCCGCGGTCATCGAATCCTGATCCCCCGTCCACGCCTGCTGCACGAGGGCAGCCCGCACGATGTCCGACATATCCCCCCCATAAACTTGTCTATCCGCGGCCTCAGTCTTCCCAGCGTTGTGGCCTTAAAGCCACAGTGCGGCGCGCCGTTCCTGTGACTACTGGAGGGACCTGCATTTCTAGCCGTCGGCCGTCGGGGGGAGGGCCCAGGCTTAGGCGATCTTGGCCGTGACGGGCGTGCCCAGTTCCACCGTCTTGCTTACGGTGCACAGCGAGTCGTGAGACCGGCGCACCGCGCCAGGCAGCAGTGCCCGGGCCGCGTCGCCGCCCTCGCCCTCGGGAAACGACACGTGGAACGTCACAGCGATGTCCGCCATGTGGTTCCCTAGTGCGTCACGGACCTTCTCCGCCCCCACCTCGACGGTGAACACCGCGGGCTCGGCCCGCCGCGACGTCAGCACGTCCACGTCGATCGACGTGCACGTCCCGATCGCCGCAAGCAGCAGATCGACCGGCGTGAACTCCTCGTTGGCTCCGGTGCCGACCCGGATCGTCCCGCCCCGCTCGTTCGTGACCGTGTACTCGCCGGCCGCGACCCGCGCGATGCTGACCTGCCGGTGCCCGTCCTGTGCCATCTCCGCCGCCACCTCTCAGAAGCCGTTCGCTTTGCCTGCGAACCAGAACGCCCCCAGCGCAACTGCTATGCCCTGGCTGTGTCTCAGCGGAACGGGTTGGTTACCCGAACTCCGCGTGTCAGCGGCATGTCAGCGGCCGCCTGCCCCCGTCAACGGCCTCGGTCGCGCCCGTCTGGCGCTGACGGCTCCAGCGCGCCTTCGTCGGCGCCGCCGTGGTCGTGCACGATCAGCACTGGGCGCTGCGAGCGGGAGGCGACGTCCGCGGCGACGCTTCCGGCTATTCGGCCGCCCAGCCCGGCCCGGCTGTGAGCGCCGAGGACGATGAGGCTGACATCGTGATCGTCGGCGGCGTCGATGACCGCCTTGCCGGCGGGCGTTCCCTGGACCGCCAGGGGCTGGGCCCGGAATCCGGCCGCCTCGGCCAGCGCGGCTCCGTGCGCGGCGGTCTGCCCGGCGGCCTGGCCGACCTCGTCGGCGCACGCCGCGTCGAACTGCGCACCAGGCTCCGGGATGAAATCGACGCCGAACGTCCGCCATACGGTGAGGACAATCGCGTCGCGCCGGGCGGGCAGCTGACGGCCGGCCTCGGCGATCGCGGCCATGGCCACCGGGGAGCCGTCGTAGGCGAACAGCACCGGGCCCGCCGGCCCGCGGACCGCCGCGGGCCGGCGGGGATAGCCAGCCGGTGCCGTAACGAGCCGCTGACCGCTGGACAAGGCGGCAGCGGCGGCCGTCCTGGCCAGCGTCGGCATTGCCGGGCCGGGCCGGAGCGCGGCCAGCAGCGGCGGCGACTCCCACGCCGGCTCCTGGCCGCCCATCCACCGCTCCAGCGCTGGAGCCGACAGGCGAACCCGGCCGAGCAGGTACAGCAGGACGAAGACGACCGCTCCGCCGGCCGACAGGCCGAAGCAGATCCAGAGGGTAGTGTCCATGGCCGCGCTCGGAAGGCCGGTCACCGTCACGGCGAAGTGCAGCAGGATCGGCACGATCAGGAACGCGGCGAAGGCCCGCAGCAGCTCGAGTATGGCGAAGACGCGCTGTATAGAGGCCGAGCGCAGCGAGTAACTGGCCAGGAACAGCGCCGGGACGACCGAGGCGCCGATGCCGATGCCGACCAGCCCGGAGCCGACCACGGTGAGCGTACTGCTCGGCGGGATGGTGGCCCGGAGCACGAGGACCCCGGCGGCCAGGAACACCATCCCGGTCAGGGCGTAGTAGTGGATCAGGCGGGTGCGGAACACCACCCCGAACACGATCGCAGTGATGATGGCCGCAGCGAGCTCGGGAACGTACAGCAGTCCGAGATGCAGCGGCGTGTAGTGCGGCGTCAGCACGGTTGCGGTCAGCGCGATCGCCGAGGTCGCGGCCGCCGCCGCGCACATCGCGACCACGATCCCGCTCACCGGGATCGTGGTCGCCAGGCTGCGCAGGATGAGCAGGGGATGACGGGCGCGGTACTCGTAGACCCACAAGACCACGATCAGCGCTACCCCGACCAGCAGCGGAACCACGGCGACCGGGTCGAGGAAGCTGTGGGTGAGCAGCTCTGCGGCGCCCCAGAACGCCGCCACCGAGCCGGTCGCGGCCAGGCCGACGGCCACCGGATCCCGGGGGGCGCCGGGGTCGGCCGGCGGGGCGTCCTGGAACGTCAGGAGCGACATCAGGAGGGCGGCGAAGGCGATGCCGGCCACGATCCAGAACAGCGGCCGCCAGGCGTTGAACGAGGCCTGGGCCCCACCGATGAGCGGGCCCGCCGCGACGGCGCCGAAGATGCACAGGTTAAAGATCACTGCCGTCGCGCGCAGCTTGGACGCCGGATAGCCCAGGACCAGGGGCGGCGTCGCTGCGATGAGCAGCAGGCTCGTGCACAGACCCTGCAGCACATGCCCGACGATGAACATCGCCGGCCCCGTCGCGGCGGCCGCCAGCACCGAGCCGATCACCAGCAAGCTCGCGTAAACCACCAGCATCCGGCGTTGCGGCAGATGCTGGGCGATCTGCACCGCCAGGATCGTGCCGAGCGCATAGGCGGCGTTGGCCAGACCGGAGGCGAGGCTCATCGTCTGCAGGCTCACGTGCAACTGCGCCGCGATGATCGGCGTGAGCGGCAGCAGCGCGGAGGACAGGCCGAGGTAGGGAACCAGGAAAAGGACTACCATCGCCGCCGACGGGGCATAGCGGCCCGCGAGCGGGCCGGGCCTAATCGGCTCCGGCCGCCCGCCTTCAGGACCAGGACGCACCAGACTCGGCAGCATCCGTACCCGCGCCATCATTGCATGCTAGGCGACCACGACCCGGGCCGAGCGAGCGGGCCGGCCGGCCGGGTGGAATCCCCCGATTGCGCGGAATGTGCCGCACGAAGGACGGCTCGCCACCCTTCCCCTGATGACTCAGCCATCGCTCAGATCGCGTTCTGACATCCGAAAGTGAGCCTCCAGCCACGACTGGAGCTGTGCTGAGCCTCCCGGGTCATCGTCGCTGTGGAACGAACAGCACCATGGCCTGGCGCGCTCACCCGGTGCTGCCTGAGGCGCCACTGCCCCGCTCATGGCCATCGATGCCATCGTCGTGCGGGCGGCTCGCCCCCAGCGCCAGTACAGCGCGAGCGCGAAGGGGCCGAAGAACAGTGCGGCGATGGGGGAGACGACGTTCGTCACGCCTATTAGCTGACGCCGGTGAACAAAGGCAATGTCGCAGGCAATGATGCTCGCGCAACAGAAACAGACAGGTAGATAAACCCACGCGGCTACCGTCAGCCAGACTGGCGCCATGACTTGACCCGCCCTTCCCAGGTTCCACCGTCACCGATGCACTGACCGAACCTCGTATCAGCGTGGCGCCGGGTGTACGCTGCGGCATCACGGCCAGCGGCCGTCATGTTTGGTGGTTATCCCCAGTCCCCGAGTACCTGTCAGCAGGTGTACGCCACGCATTGCAGCTACCTGGAAGACCGATGTTCTTGGTAGCCGGGTGCTGGGAACCCCCGCTGGCGGTAAAGACGCCGCGCCGGGCGAGCGCGACCATGATCACGAAGGGCCGTTTCGGCTGGGGATTGAGTGTTTTCTCGGTGGCGGTGGGGTACGGGTGGGTGCCCGCCCAGCCGAATCCTTCGCTTGGGGGTGCCTGATGGGCGCGCGTAGCTGGATTGGGTCATGGCCGGTTTACCGTCAGGTGGCGGAGCGGGACCTGCTCGGCTTGGGCGCGGCGGTTAAGAGCGCGCGTAGCGAGAGGTTGGCCCCCCGGGTGCGCACTGCCGACAAGGTAGTCAAGTCGGTCTGCCCGTACTGCGCGGTGGGCTGCGCGCAGAACGTTTACGTCAAGGACGAGAAGGTCATCCAGATCGAGGGTGACCCTGACTCGCCGGTGAGCCGCGGGCGGTTGTGCCCCAAGGGGTCGGCCAGCTTGCAGCTCACCACGGGAGACGCCCGGCAGTACCGGGTGCGGTACCGGCGGCCGTTCGGCACGGAGTGGGAAGACCTGGACCTTGACACGGCCATGGACATGATCGCGGACCGGGTGATCGCGGCGCGGCGCGCTGGCTGGCAGTGGGAGGTGGACGGGGCCCGGACCCGGCGGACGCTTGGGTTCGCGAGCCTGGGCGGGGCCACCTTGGACAATGAGGAAAACTACCTGATCAAGAAGCTGTTCACGGCGCTTGGCGCGATCCAGATCGAGAATCAGGCCCGGATTTGACACTCCGCTACGGTCCCCGGTCTGGGGACCAGCTTTGGCCGCGGCGGGGCCACTAACTTCCCCCGTGACCTGGTCAATTCTGAGTGCATCCTCATTGAGGGCTCGAACATGGCCGAGTGCCATCCGGTCGCCTTCCAGTGGGTGATGGAGGCCAAGACGCGCGGCGCGAAGGTGATCCATGTCGACCCGCGGTTCACCCGCACCAGCGCGATGGCCGACCTGTACCTGCCGCTCCGGGCCGGATCGGACATCGCGTTCGTCGGCGGGCTGATCAACTATGTGCTCAGCAGCGGCAGGTACTTCAAGGATTACCTCCTGGCCTATACGAACGCGGCCACGATCTTGACCGAGGACTACGCGGACGCCGAGGACCTGGACGGGGTGTTCTCGGGCCTGAACCGTGAGCAGCGCTACTACGACTTCGACACCTGGGGCTACCAGGGGGCGGAAGAAGTAGAGCCCGCCAGCGGTGCGCATCAGGATCCCGACGCGCGGCAGCGCACCCGGCGGCAACTGCGGCGGGCGGGACGCGGCGAAGCGCACGGCAGTGGTGGCGCCGCCGCCCACCCGACGCCGGACACCGACGACACGCTGCAGCATCCGCGGTGCGTGTTCCAGGTGCTGAAGCGGCACTTCGCCCGCTACACCCAGGAGATGGTCGAACAGGTCTGCGGCGTGCCCCGCGACATGTTCGCCCAGGTGTGCGAGCTGGTCACGGCCAACTCCGGCCGCGACCGCACGACCGCGTTCGTCTACAGCCTGGGCTGGACTCAGCACACCGTCGGCGTGCAGTTCATCCGCACCGCGGCGATCTTGCAGTCTCTGCTCGGCAACATAGGCCGGCCCGGCGGCGGGATCCTGGCCCTGCGCGGCCACGCCTCCATCCAGGGGTCCACGGACATCCCCACCCTGTTTGACCTGCTGCCCGGCTACCTGCCCATGCCGTTCGTGGACGGCAACGAGGACCTCGGCGCCTACGTGCAGGCCGAGTCCGTGCCGCGGGGATTCTGGGCGAATACCCGCGAGTACCTGGTCAGCCTGCTGAAGGCCTGGTGGGGCGATGCCGCGACCGCGGAGAACGACTTCTGTTACGACTACCTGCCGCGGCTGACCGGCAGCCACAGCACCTACGATACGGTCCTGGCGCAGCTGGACCGCACCTGCACGGGCTACTTCCTGTTCGGCCAGAACCCGGCCGTCGGCTCCGCCAACGCCAGGATGCAGCGGCTCGGCATGGCCAAGCTGGACTGGCTGGTAGTCCGGGACCTGGTGATGATCGAGAGCGCCACCTGGTGGAAGGACGGCCCGGAGATCGAGACCGGCGAACTGCGCCCCGAGGACATCGGCACCGAGGCCTTCTTCCTGCCCGCCGCCGCGCACACCGAGAAGGCCGGCAGCTTCACCAACACCCAGCGGCTGCTGCAGTGGCACCACCAGGCCGTCGAGCCGGCCGGCGACGCCCGCAGCGACCTGTGGTTCACCTACCACCTCGGACGCCGGATCCGGGCCAAGCTTGCCGGCTCCGCGGACGAGGCGGACCGGCCGGTGCTCGACCTGACCTGGGACTACCCGACGACGGGCAGCACGGCTGATCCTGACGCCGACGTGGTGCTCGACGAGATCAACGGCTGGGGCCCGGTCGGGCGGCCGCTGTCGTCGTACACCCAGCTCGCCGCCGACGGGTCCACGGCGTGCGGTTGCTGGATCTACTGCGGCGTCCGGGCCGGCGGCGTCAACCAGGCCGCCCGCCGTAAGCCGTGGCGGCAGCAGAACCTGGTGGCCCCGGACTGGGGCTGGGCCTGGCCGGCGAACCGGCGCGTGCTCTACAACCGGGCCTCGGCTGACCCCGAAGGCCGGCCGTGGAGCGAGCGCAAGGCGCTGGTCTGGTGGGACGAGGAACGGCAGCGGTGGGCCGGGGACGACGTGCCGGACTTCATCGCCGACCGTCCTCCCTCCTACCGGCCGCCCGCCGGGGCGACCGGCGTGGACGCGATCTCCGGTGCTGATTCGTTCATCATGCAGGCTGACGGCAAGGCGTGGCTGTTCGCTCCGGCGGGGCTGACCGACGGCCCGCTGCCCACGCATTACGAGCCGGAGGAATCCCCGTTCCGTAACCTGTTCTACGGCCAGCAGCGCAACCCGGTTCGGCAGATCATCCGGCACCCGGAGAACCGGTACCAGCCGAGCGGGGACCAGCCTGGCTCCGAGGTCTTCCCGTACGTGACCACCACCTACCGGCTGACCGAGCACCACACCGCCGGCGGCATGTCCCGGTTCCTGCCCTACCTGTCCGAGCTGCAGCCGGCGTTCTTCTGCGAGGTCTCACCGCAGCTCGCCGCCGAGCGCGCCCTGGAGCACCTCGGCTGGGCGACGATCGTCACGGCGCGCAGCGCCATTGAGGCCCGGGTGCTGGTCACCGAACGGATCCGGCCCCTTTCCGTACAGGGCCGGACGCTGCACCAGGTGGGGCTGCCCTGGCACTGGGGACCGAATGGCCTCTCGACCGGCGACGCCGCCAACGAACTGGCCCACCTCGCGCTGGATCCGAACGTGCACATCCAGGAGGTCAAGGCCATGGCGTGCGACATCCGCCCCGGGCGGCGCCCCAGGGGAGCCGCCTTGCTCGAGTTCGTGCGGACCTACCAGCAGCGGGCTGGCATCACCGCCCAGACCGGAACGGAGATGTGAGATGGACGTCCAGCCGGTTGACCTGGGCACTGGCCAAGCGGCGCCCGGCCTCGACCCGGCCGCGTTGGCCGGGTATTCCGACCACCCGCCGCGGATGGGGTTCTTCACCGACACCTCGGTGTGCATCGGCTGCAAGGCCTGCGAGGTCGCCTGCAAGGAATGGAACGACGTGCCCGAGGACGGGCTCCTGCTGACCGGCATGTCATACGACAACACCGGGGGCCTGTCCGCCTCGACGTGGCGGCACGTGGCGTTCATCGAGGAGCCGCCCGCCGAGGGAAGCCATGACGTTCGCTGGCTGATGTCCAGCGACGTGTGCAAGCACTGCACCGAGGCGGCCTGCCTGGATGTCTGCCCGACCGGCGCGCTGATGCGCACGGAGTTCGGCACGGTGGTGGTGCAGGACGATGTCTGTAACGGGTGCGGCTACTGCGTGTCGGCGTGCCCGTTCGGCGTGATCGCGCGGCGCGAGTCGGACGGGGGCGCGCACAAGTGCACGCTGTGCTACGACCGGATCGGTGACGGGCTGACGCCGGCCTGCGCGAAGGCCTGCCCCACCGAGTCCATCCAGTTCGGGCCGCTGGACGAGTTGCGTGACCAGGCGCAACTGCGGGTGACAGAACTGCACGATGCGGGCCGTCAGGAAGCGCAGCTCTACTTGGCGGATCCGGACGACGGCATCGGCGGCGGGGGAGCCTTCTTCCTGCTGCTTGACCAGCCCGAGGTATACGGCCTGCCGCCGGACCCGGTGGTGACGACGCGTGATCTGCCGCGCATGTGGCGCCAAGCTGCTCTCGCCGCGGCGGGCATCGCAGTCGCCGCCGTCACCGTGGGCCTGGCGGGGCGGGCGTGAAGGTCGGCGTCCGCCGCCGCGGCGGCGGCGAGAAGCAGATGGTGCCGGAGGCCGACTTCAGCTCCTACTACGGCCGGCCGGTACTCCAGGAGACGATCTGGGGACCCGACATCCCGGCTTACCTGTTCCTCGGCGGGCTGGCCGGGTGCTCGTCCGCGCTCGCCGCAGCCGCCCAGTTGTCCGGTCATCCGGAGCTGGCTCGCGTGTCGAAAGCCGGCGCGGCCGGGGCGATCAGCCTGTCGATGGTGGCGCTGGTACACGACCTCGGCCGACCGGCCCGGTTCATCAACATGCTGCGGGTGCTCAAGGTGACCTCGCCGATGAGCGTCGGCACCTGGATCCTGTCCGCTTACACTCCGCTCGCGCTGGGCGCCGCGGCATCTGCGGTCACGGGCAAGCTGCCGTGGGCCGACCTGGCCGCCACGCTGCCGGCCGCCGTGCTCGGCGCCGGCGTCGCGACGTACACATCGGTGCTGCTGTGTGACACCGCGGTCCCCGCCTGGCACGAGGGTTACCGTGAGATGCCGTTCCTGTTCGCCGGATCCGCTGCGGGCGCCGCAGGAGGCCTCGGCATGCTAGCCGTCCGCCCCGGCCGGGCCGCGCAGGCCGTTGAATTCGGCGTCATAGGGGCCGCGGCCGAGCTCACCGCCAAGAGGCTGCTGCTGCGCCGCCTGGGCCCGGCAGCCGAACCATACGAGAAGGGGCGGGCAGGCGCGATGATGAAGGCCAGTGAGGTGCTGACCATCGTCGGCCTGGCGGGCGCGATTCTGGCCGGGCGGAACCGGGCCGCCGCGGCGCTGTCCGGGGCCGCACTGATGGCAGCCTCGGCGCTGACCCGGTTCGGCGTCTTCGAAGCCGGGCGGGTCGGCGCCCGGGACCCGAAATACACGGTCAGGCCCCAACGTCAGCGTCTCGGCGAACAGGGCGAGCCGGCCAGCTGACCGCTTCCGGCCAAGGACTCAGCGAGCTGTGTATCCGGATATTCGGTGTCGGTCGAAACCGGAAGCTCACGGGTCCCCGTCGTGCCGGCCCACGGGGGAAGCAGGGACACGAGTGGCCAGGTCGGCGGGGCTCTGCTGACGTTGCTGGCCGCCAGGCACCGGGCTAGTGTGACCTAATGAACGCCCTAGACAACGGTGCCGGTGCCTTCGACAGGGGAGCGGGCCGTGATCCCCCCGATCAGGCGCGGCTGGCCGAGGAGCAGGCCGCGCTGAGACGGGTGGCCACGCTGGTGGCGCGTGGCGAACCGCCGCAGGAGGTGTTCGCCGCGGTCGCCGGGGAGGTCGGCCGGCTCCTGGCGGTCGACTTCGCGGTCCTGGTCCGCTACGACCCGCAGGACATGCTTGAGGTCGTCGGCACCTGGGTCAGCACGGGTGCCCCGGCGCCGACCCCGGTGGGCGGCCGGCTGCCGCTCGGCGGCCGGAACGTGACCACGGTGGTGTACCAGACCGGCCGCCCGGCCCGGATCGACTACAGCGACGTCTCCGGCGTGATCGGCGAGGTCGCCTCTCGCGGCTGGGGCATGCGCTCCTCGGTCGGCGTGCCGGTCAGCGCCGAGAGCCGGCTATGGGGCAGCGTTGTCGTGGCGTTCGCCGACCAGGGGCTGCTGCCGGCCGACACCGAGGCGCGGCTGGGCTCCTTCACCGAGCTGCTGGCGACAGCGATCGCCAACGCGCAGGCACGGATGGAGTTGCGCGGCTTCGCCGAGGAACAGGCCGCGCTGCGGCGCGTAGCCACGCTCGTCGCTGCTGGGGCGCCCCCAGAGGGGGCCTTCGCCGCGGTTGCCGATGAGGCCGGGCGGCTGTTTCTCGTTGACGTGGCGAACATGTGCCGTTACGAGCCCGACGGTACGGCGACGATGGTCGCCAGCGCAGGTGGGCGCTTTGCCGTTGGCGGCCGGCTAAAGCTTGAGGGGAACAACGGCGCCACGCTCGTGTACCAGACCGGCCGTGCGGCCCGGATGGAGAGCTACGCCAGTAGCTCCGGCCCCCTCGGTGACCAAGGCCGCGAGGGGGGCGTCCACTCGTCGGTATCGACGCCGATCACGGTCGAGGGGCGCCTGTGGGGCGTGCTCGGCGTCGGCACGACCACGGAGTGGCCGCTGCCGCCGGACGCCGAGGCCCGGCTGGCCTCGTTCGCTGAGCTGGTGGCGACCGCGATCGCGAATGCCGAGTCGCGTGCGGCTCTGACGCAGCTCGTCGAGGAGCAGGCAGCGCTGCGGCGGGTGGCCACGCTGGCAGCGCGAGGTGTGCCGCCCGTCGAGATCTTCTCGGCCGTCAGCGACGAGGTCGACCGCCTGTTCGGGGGGCGGGCGGCGGTCCTCAGGTTCGAGCACGACGGCCCGGCAATCGTCTTCGTCGGCGTCTCAAAGACCCTCGAACTCCCGGTCGGGACGCGGTGGGAGTTCCAGCCGGGAATGGCGTCAGCGGAGGTCTACCGCACGGGAAGCTCCGCCCGTGTCGACGCGATGGACTGGCCGTCGGCCAGCGGGCCCGTCGCGGGAGCCGCACGTCGCCTGGGTGTCGTCTCGTCGGTCGTGAGCCCGATCCTTGTCGAGGGCCGCCTGTGGGGCGCGATGAGCACCGCGTCCACAGACGAGCTCCTGCCGTTCGGTACGGAGGGACGCCTCGAGAAGTTCACCGAGCTGCTCGCTACCGCGATCGCGAATGCGGAGAGCAGGTCGGAGCTGGCCGCGTCGCGTAGGCGGATCGTCGCCGCGTCGGACCAGGCGCGTCGTCGGATCGAGCGTGACCTGCATGACGGCACCCAGCAGCGGCTGGTCTCGCTCGGGCTGGCGGCGCGCATGGCGCAGGCTGATGTTGCTGCCGACCGGGGTGACCTGCGGGGTGAGTTGTCGCGTATCGCGGCGGGGCTGGCCGACGCGGTGGCGGAGCTGCAGGAGCAGTCGCGGGGGATCCACCCGGCGATTCTTTCCGAGCGTGGCCTGGGCCCGGCCCTGCGTGCGCTCGCCCGCCGGTCCGCGGTGCCGGTTGACCTTGACGTGACGACGAGTGCGCGGTTCCCTGAGGCGGTCGAGATCGCGGCGTATTACGTCGCGTCCGAGGCGCTGGCCAACGCGATGAAGCACGCGCGGGCCTCGCGCGTCGAGATCTCGCTGGCCGCGCGCGACGGCAGCCTGGTGCTGTCGATCCGCGACAACGGGGTCGGCGGGGCCAATCTCGCAGGCGGTTCGGGCCTGGCCGGCCTCACCGACCGCGTGGAAGCCCTGGGCGGATCGATCACCCTGCACAGCGCTGCCGGGGCCGGGACGCGCATCACGGTGGATCTTCCACTCGAGTACGCGTTTGCTCAGGATGTCAGTTGACGCGTGCGGAGCCAGATCGTAGTCAGGTCACCCGGAGGACTCTTCCCGCGGCGAGCCGGACGGTGGCATCCGCGGGCACCGGCAGGTGGTCCAGCGTGCGGTCGTGAATGGCCGCGATGATGGTGCTGCCGGGAAGGGCAGAGCGGAGATTCTCCAGCAAGGCGCGGGCCGTGTGGTGGTCCAGGCCCTCGGTCGGCTCGTCGAGCAGCAGCAGGCCGGGGCGGCGCAGGTAGGCCTGGGCGACGCAGAGTCGGCGCCGCTGGCCACCGGAGAGCCCCTGGCCGCCTGGGCCGAGCTGCGCGGCTAGTTCGACGTGGCCTGCCAGAACGGCTACCTTCATTGCCTCACGCAGTTCATCGGCGCTGGCGTCCGGCCGGGCCAGGCGGAGGTTATCCGCGATGGTGCCGCTGAGCAGCTGGCTGTCTTGCTCCACGAGCGTCACGCCGGCGACGAGGTCCTCATATCTGAGGGTGTGCGGGTCGGTCCCGCCGATGCGGACCGCGCCGGCCATCGGCTGCAGCGCGCCCGCCAGCACCCGCAGCAGAGTCGATTTGCCTGCACCCGATGCGCCCGTCAGCACAATAAAGCTGCCGCCGCGCAGGTCGAGGTCGCTGATCGACAGCGCTGGCTCGTCTCCCATGCCGGCGAGGAGCCCGCGGAGCGTGATGTCACCGCGAGCCCAGGCACCGCTTTCCGGTGCCCGCGGCCGCGGCGTCATCTGGTCAGCGGGCACCTCGCGGGTGCCAAGCCCGGTCATCTCGTCGAGCCGCCGCCACGCGGCGAGGGCCTGGCCACTTGCGGGGCCCGCCGCGGCGAGCGACCCGGCCACCTCGAATAGCGTCATCGTCAGCAGCGCGGCAAAGGCCAGTATCGCGGGGGACAGCGGCCGGGCGCCCAGCCCGGCGCCGATCGCCAGCACCGCGGCCACGGCCCCGGCGGTGGCCAAGTCGGTGCCGAGCAGGCCGGCCCCTTCGCGGGCGGACCAGCGCCGGCGCGGCGCATCGGTGGCGCGGAAGCGCTCGGCCAGTTCGGCGAGCGCACGCGGGCCGGCGCCGTAGGTGGCGATCTCCATCCGCCCGTCAAGAACCTCCACCAGCCGGGCCCGGGCCGCTGCCCGCGCGCGGGCGAGGTTTCCCCCGGCTTGCCGGCCCCGCCGGCCGGCAACCAGGTCGCCGGCGAGTGCCACGGCCAGGCCGACGGCGGTCGCTACAGCGAACGCCGGCCGGATGAGCGCGAGCACTGCCAGGCTGGACGCCCCGACGATCGCGGCCACCACCGCCGGCACCGCGACGGCGAGGACGACACGGTCGAGGGAGTCGATGTCCGCCTGGACCCGGTCCAGGAGGTCGCCGCTGTGGAACCGGCGAAGCTGCCGGGGCGTCATCCGCGTCGCCGACGCGAACACCCGGGCCCGTAGCCGCGCCAGCACCTGCAGGGTCGCCCCGTGCGTGGTCAGCCGCTCACCGTACCGCGTGGCGGTACGGACCACGGCCAGGGCCTCCACTCCGGCGGCGGGGAAGATCCACGAGAACGTGGACGTGACCGACAGACCGGTTTGGGCCGACCGCACGATGAGCCAGCCGGCCAGGCCCATCAGGGCCGCGGACGCGGCGGCCGCAAGGATCGCGAGCGCCAGCCCCGCCGCGAGCCCGCGGGGAAGCCCGGCCCGTCGGCCCGGCCGCCCCGCCTGACGTACTGCCGCCCACAGTTCCGCCACGGACGCGGAGCGCCCGAGTACAGGTGAGTATTCAGCCACGAATCCGCCCGCCGTCCAGGTCGATCACGCGGTCGGCGATCCCGAGCACCGCGTCTGAGTGGCTGGCCACCAGGGCTGTCCGGCCCCGCAGCAGCCGGGCAAGCGGCTCGATCAGCGCCGCCTCGGTGGCCGCGTCCAGGTGCGCCGTGGGTTCGTCGACGAGCACGAAGCCGGCGTCGCTGAGGAACGCCCTGGCCAGGGCCACCCGCTGGGCCTCCCCGCCCGAGATGCTCCATCCCCGTTCGCCGAGCACCGTGTCCAGGCCATCGGGGAGCCGGCCGAGCAAGCTGGTCAGCTGCGCGGCCTCGATCGCCGCCCAGATGCGGGATCGGGAGGCGCCGGGCTGGCCGAGAGCGATGTTGTCGGCCAGGGTGCCGGAAAACAGATAGGGGTGCTGGCCGATCAGCAGCGCCCGGGAGGACCCAGCATCTCCGGCGGCGGGTGCCCCGTCGATGAGCACTCGGCCTTCGCTGGGCCGCAGCCAGCCTCCGGCTACCTTGAGCAGGGTGGACTTCCCCGACCCCGAGGGGCCGGCGACGCCGAGTATGGTGCGCGGCGCCACCTTGACGCTGACATCGCTGAGCGCGGGCTGCGGGCGGCCCGCGAAGCGGACCGTGACGCCTTGCAGCGCGACGCCTGGCGCGGGACACGACGCGGGTGCCGGGGTGCGCTGGGCGGTTCCTGGCGCGGTGGCTGCGGCGGTTCCGTGTCCGCTCGCCGCGGCATCGGCATCGGCATCGGCGCGGCGGCTGAGCGGTGCCAGGATCTCCGCGGCGGCGAGCGCCTCCTGGCGCTGGTGGTAGGCCGCGGCGAAACGCCGCAGCGGAGCGAAGTAGGCCGGGGCCAGGAGCAGGACGAACACGCCGGCCTGCGCCCCCAGGTGAACCGGCAGCAGCGGGACTCGGAAATAGCCGAGCAGGGTGGCCCCGACATACATCGCGACCAGGCCGATGGCGAAGGTCGAGACCCAATCAAGCGCACCGGAGGCGATGAACGCGACGCGGAGCACTGCCGTGGTGCGCTGCGCGAGCTCGGTCGCCGCCCGCTCCACCAGGCGGCGCTGGTGGCCGATCGCCCCGAGGGCGCGCAGCGTGCTCATCGCCTGAAGCCGCTCAAGCACCTGGCCAGAAAGCTGCGCCACCTGGTCCATCTGGCGTCGGCTGACGGCCTCGGCGCCCAATCCGGTCACCGCCATGTAAACCGGAATGATCGGTGTCGCCAGCGCGAGCAGCGCGCCGGCCACCCAGCTGGCCGGGAAGATCACCGCGAGAATCACGGCAGGCGCCAGGCACGCGGTGACCGCCCGCCGCTGGTAGTCGTGGAAGTGGTCACCGAGCCGCGGGAGCTGTTCTGAGACCGCCGCGACGGCCGCCCCCGCGCTCACCTGCTCGTCCGCGGGGTCACCAAGGACGAGCGCGGCCAGGACCGCGTCGCGGGCGGTAGCCTCGGCGCGGCCGGCGCCCGCCGCGGCTAGCCGGTCCGCGGCGAACGCCCCGGCCGCCCGCAAAAGGCCGCCCGCCACCACGCCAAGGACATCGCCGGCCAGGTCGTGGCTGGCCGCGGTCCCGGCGACCCCCGCCACGATCAGCGCAGCGACATACCAGCTCAGGATGATCGTGCCGGCGGTGGCGGCCAGGTCGGCCAGGCCGGCGGCGAGGAAGAAACGCCGGCCGGGGCGGCCCTGCGCGGTGAGCCACCGCTTCCCCGCGCGTGCGCCGCCTGTCCCGGCCGTAGTGACCGGCCGCGCCCCCGCCGGGGCCGAAGGGGAAGGTACTGAACGCAGGTCGTCGCTGGTGGCGAAACCATCGGCGGGCGCGGCTTGCGCGGCGGGCATCATCGCTGCCAGCGGGCCGTCGCCACCCAGACGCCGATGACCACGGCTACTATAAGCGCGGTCATCAGCGGACCGAACCAGTTGCCGATGAAGTTGAACGAGTTCTCGGACGCCAGGATCCCCGCCGCCCAGACCGGAAGCAGCACGATGGTGACAAGCAGCCGCGCCGCCCAGGGCCATTTGCGGTCGCCAGTCACGCGGGCGCTTCCGTCTGCGGCCCCGTCTGGCCTGCCTGCGGTGTTGGTCGCCATGTCAGTTGCCTCCTTCGACAGGCCCCGGGTTGGGAACGATTGACGGCGCGGCATGGCGGCCGCCAGGGCCCGATTCGTCGTCCACCACCGGCAGGCGCCCGCGGAAAACCCAGTTGGCGTAGGCGTGGTAGGCGATCGTGCCAGGGACGATCACGCCGATCGCGATGACCAGGAAGACGAGCGTCTCGCGGCTGGCCGCGGCCGAGTACAGCGTCACCGAGGGCGGCACGAGCTGGGGGTAGTACAGGCAGACCAGCGCCACCAGGCCGGCTATCTCGGCGGCGGTCACCGCGAGGAACGGGATCAAGTCCGGCGCCCGGCGGGCCCGCCAGTAGGCGGTGCCGAACCCCGCGGCCGCCACCAGCACCGCGTAGCTAAACGGGAGCCAGCGGTCGACGCCGTAGAGTTGCAGCCGCGCGTTCGTCGCGACGGGGAGCAGCGCGGCCAACAGGGTCACACCCCACGCGGTGGCCAGGGTCAGCGGGCGGACGAGGCGGGCCATCTGGTCCCGCAGCGCCCCGCCGGTCTTGGCTTGCAGCATGGCCGCGCCGGCCAGGCAGAACAAGGCGACGGTCGCCAGGCCGGTGAGCACCGCATAGCCGTGCCCGAAGAAGTCCCATGTCGCGCCGGCGAACAGCTGGTTGTGGACGGTGACACCGCACAGCAGGCCGCCGAACAGGACGCCCTGGGCGAACGCCGCGACGAGCGAGCCGATCCCGAACAGGAGGGGCCAGAGGCGGTCGGAGGCGGCCCGGTGGAGCGCCATCTCGACCGCGAAGCCGCGGAAGATGAAGGCGAACAGCATCACAATCAGCGGCATGTAGAGGCCGGGCAGCGCGGTCGCGTAGGCGTCGGGGAAGCCGCCCCACAGGCCCATCGCGATCAGGAGTATCCACGTTTCGTTCCCGTCCCAGACGTTCCCGACGACCTCGAGCATCTGGCGGCGGCGGGCGACATTCGGCTGGAACAGCGTCAGCACGCCGATGCCGAGGTCATAGCCGTCGAGGATGACGTAGGAGAGCAGCCCGAAGAGGATGACGATCATCCAGAAGAACGCCATTGTCAGGCCTCCACAGGAGTCACGGGCAGGTCGGACGGTGCCGGGGCGTCTGAAGCACCGGGGGGCGCGGCCTCACTGCCTTCCTGGCCGGGCAGCGCCTCGGGCCCCTCGCGGACCTCGCGGACGACCTGCCGGATCCAGGCGGTGACCATGATGAGGTAGACGATCCAGAACGCCGCGAGCGAGGCGATGAGCTCGCCGGTGCTCAGCGAAGACGCCGAGTTATTCACCAGGAGCTTGCCGTAGACCAGCCACGGCTGCCGCCCGGACTCCGACACCACCCAGCCCCCGATCGTCGCGCACACTCCGACCGGCAGCGTCCACAGCACCAGCCGCAGGAACCAGCGTTCGGTGTACAGGCGGCGCCGCAGCCGCATGATGACGCCGATGAAGGCGACGGTGAACATCGCCCAGGCTCCGTAGATCATGATCCGGAAACCCCAGAACACCGGGAAGACGGTCGGCTGCAGGTTCGGCGGGATGGTCTTCAGGCCCGGGACGGACTCGTCGCCGGAGAAGTTGTGGTAGTCGAACACGCTCTCGGCATTTGGGATGCTCGACTGGACGTAATTGCGCTGTTGCGCCTGGTCGGCGATGGCGAACCAGTTCCAGCCCGTGTTGCCGTTATTGAAATTGCCCTCGGCCGCGATCAGCTTGTCCGGCTGGTAGTTCAGCGTCATATAGGAGGCCATGTCGTCCCCCACGCAGAGCTGGACGGGTATCAGTATCGCCGCCGCCAGCAGGCCTATGGACATGGTCTTCTTGGCGAGGGGCAGGGCCCGGTGCCGCAGCAGGTAGTAGGCGCCGATAGCCGCGATAAACCACGCCGCTGAGACCAGGACCGCGAGGACCATGTGCGGGAAGCGCCAGTTGAAGGCCGGGTTGAAGATCGCGTCGTACCAGTTGGTCGGCTGGAACTGGCCGTTGACCTCGCTGTAGCCAGCCGGGGTCTGCATCCAGGAGTTCGCGTCGAGGATCCAGGCCGTCGAGAGCAGCGCCCCGAGGGCCACCATGCAGGTGGAGACCATTGTCACCCGCTTGCTTACCCGGCCCTCCCCCCACACGAGGATGCCGAAGAAGCCGGCCTCGAGGAAGAATGCGGTCAGTGCCTCCATGACGATCATCGGCCCCAGGATCGGGCCGACGGCCCGGGCGTAAGTGCCCCAGTTGAGGCCGAGTTCGAAGGTCAGCACGATGCCGGCCACGATCCCGAGCGCGAAGCCGATGGCGAAGATGTTGCGCCAGAACCGGAACATCTGCAGGTAAAGCGGATTACCGGTCTTGCAGTAAGCGCCGTAGCAGATGGCCAGGAAAATCGCCAGACCAACCGACAGCGCCGGGAAGGTCATGTGGAACGCCGCCGTGGTGGCGAACTGCCAGCGGGACAGGTCTATGAAGGTCTGTGACGACATCATTCTCCTTTTCTCGGGCGGTCTTAATTGATAGGCAAACTCACGCCGAACGAGCGCGCACATGACCGGGCGGCATTGCACGCCGGCCATGCCAGGGGCCGGGCGGCGGCAGCGTTCGGGTGCCGCCCTGGGCATTCCTTCGGCTTTCACGATGGGGCCTGCGGCTCGGTATTTCTTCCCGGCAGGCGGCCATTCCGGCTACCGGCTAGCAGGAATCAGAACCCGATGCCAGCAGGGGGACCGCTAACCCGAGCTGGGTTCTCGCTATTGGCGGACGTCGGCGGCTAGGTAGTGGCCGGTTCGCGGCTGCGGTTCCATGAGGCGACGACGAACTGTTCGCCGATCCTGTCCGGGCCGGCGGCGTCCATGTGCTGTCATGGGGCTGTCCGAACGCCCGTGTGGTCCAGGTAGGCGGCGGTAGCTCGCTCGCTGATCGCTACGTGCTGCGCGGCGGGACCGAGCCGCTGTTCCTGGTAGCGTCCAAGCGCGCGCGGTATTTCACCGGGGTCGGCGAGTCCGGCCATGACCTGGGTGAGTGCGCGCACGTCGTAGAGTCCTTGCCGGAAGCCGCCGCCTACCATCGGGCTCGCGGCGTGCGCGGCGTCGCCGGCTAGTGCTGACCGACCGCGGGCCAGTCTTCTCGGCTCGTAGTGCACGACCGGGGTGCCGAACACGGTTCCGTTACGCAGCGCAAGGGCCAGGGCCTCGCGCCACGGGCTCGGCCAGTTCGCGGCGGCGAAGCCGGTGAGGCGCTCCCGGACCAGAGGAGGCAGCTCGCCCGGTGCCAGGCTGCCGTGGACTGTCTCACCGTCAAGCAAGCCCATGTCACGGAGCAGGCCGCCCTGCTCGGGGTCATACCAGACCATGTTGAGGCGGCGGTGCCCCACCTTTGTCTCGCCTGCCGCGCCGGGAACGAGATAGGTAACCAGGCGGTAGGGGCCGGCGTAAATTTCCCTGGACGGCTCACCGGCGTCTGGCAACTCAACGTCGTCCGGCATGGCCTGCTCATCGACCAGGCTGCGCCACAGCAGGACCCCTGCATAGCGGGCGTCCGGGAAGTTCGGATCAACGGCGGCGCGCACCGTGCTCCGCGCCCCGTCAGCTCCGATTACCAGGTCCGCCCTGTACTGCCTCCCATCGGCTGCGACCACGCACGCGGGCTGCCGATCATTCCCGAGGTGAACGGTGGTCACTTGCGTCCCGCGACGTACCTTTACGCCTGACCGACGCACCGCGTGCGCCTCCAACCATCCCTGCAGCAGGTGCCATGCCGTGGTGTCGCGATCGATGCCGTGCAGCGCGGGGGGCTCCTCGCGGATGCCGGTGACCTGGCGGAGCAGGGCGATGTCCACGCCTAGGCCTCCGCCGACATCCGCGGCCAGGGCGGGGCTGCGCTCAAGGACGGTCACCTCCATCCCCACCCCGGACAGCGCGATTGCCATTGACAGGCCAACCAGGCTGCCCCCTGCCACCACGCACCGTACCGGCCTGGCACCCCTGGGGCCAGTAATGCGGTTGTCTGTCACGAGGAACCTCCTCGAGTTGCATGAGGAATACCTTGACGGCGCTGGCGACCGGCCACGCCGTCACAGGGTGCGGCTGGACCGCAGGTCGGCCTCCCACATGGCCGGGTCGAACCCGGGCACGGGATCGACGTCAGCCGGCGGCGCCGACGCTTCCCCCGGCTGGCGTGGTGGCGACAACGATGTGCTCATCTCGGTGTGTCTCCCCTTACAAGGAAGGCTTGCGCGTACAGCCGGGCGGCACGTTTCGCGTGCCGCCCGCGTCTTCCTTGGTTCCACGATGGGGCTTGCGGCTTGATATTTCGTTCCGGCAGACGGGCAATCCGGCTACCGGCCAGCAGGGGTCAAGCCCTGGCTGTCAGCAGGGGGGAGGACCTGGCCCGTCGCTGCCAGACGATCAGATCGTGACATATCACTTATTAATTGATGATCTTCTATCAATTCGTGAGTGAACGGCTCACTTACCCATATACTCGCCCGAGTGACAGGCAAGCGGAGCGCCCATGAGCGGTTCCCTGAGGTGATCGCCGCCGCGGTGCGGGTCTTCGCCAGGGACGGCTACCGATCGGCGCGCATGAGCGGAGTCGCGCGGGAGGCGGGCCTTTCCGAGGCGGCGCTGTACCGCTATGTCGACGGCAAGGAAGGCCTGTTCGTCCTCGCCATCAGGCACGCGCTGCTGCTTGAGCCGCTGCCGGGCCAGGTCGACCCAGGCAGTGAGTTCCCCCTGGCAGCGCCATCCCTGGAAGAGATGATCCGCCAGGCACGCGAGTTCGTGGCCGCCGAGGTCCCGTTCGGCGCCCTCGCGGAGGGCCTGCGCACGACCGACTCAGACGACCCGGCCGGCGAGCTACAGCAGATCATGCGCGAGCTGTTCACCCTGGAGGAGCAGACCGCCCAGGCCGCCGACATGATCGAGCGCTCCGCCCGCGAGCTGCCCGAGCTCGCCGACCTGCTCAACACGGGCCTGCGCCGCCCCGTCCTCGATGCGCTCACCCAGTACCTGAATAGCCGCGCCGAGGCCGGCAAACTCCGGCAAACGCCGGACACCGCGGCCACCGCCCGCCTGGTCCTTGAGACCCTGACCTGGTTTGCCAGGCACCGCCACTCCGACCCCTACGGCGCGGCGATCCCGCCCGACGTGGCGCAGGAGACCGCGGTCGACGCGTTGCTGCACGCCCTGGTCCCGGCGCAGCACCTGAACACCGAGGAGCGCCCATGACTACCACGATCGAGGTCGACGCTCTCACGATGAGCTACGCGGACCGCCAGGTACTCAAGGGGGTCGAGTTCGAGGTCAAGGCCGGCGAGGTCTTCTGCCTCCTCGGCCCGAACGGCGCAGGCAAGACCACCACCGTCGAGATCCTCGAAGGCTTCAGGCAGCGCACCGGCGGCACCGTCAGCGTCCTCGGCATGGACCCGCAGGCGCAGCCGGCCAGGCTCCGCGAGCGGATCGGCATCGTCCTGCAGGAGTGCGGCTTCCCACGCCAGGCCCGCGTGGCGGAGCTGATCGACATCTGGCGCGCCTACTACAGGAACCCCCGGGACCTGGAAGACCTGCTGAAAGTCGTCGAGCTTGCCCAGGACAGGAACGTCCAGGTACGCCGCCTGTCCGGCGGGCAGCGCCGCCGCCTGGACCTGGCCCTCGCCCTGGCCGGCGACCCGGACCTGATCTTCCTCGACGAGCCGACGACCGGGTTCGACCCCGAGTCGCGCCGCCGCTGCTGGGCGGCGATCGAGAACCTCCGCACGCTCGGCAAGACGATCTTGCTCACCACCCACTACCTCGACGAGGCGGAACGCCTCGCCGACCGGGTGGCGATCCTCCAGGACGGCCGCATCCAGGTCGCCGGCACCGTGCAGCAGGTCGCCCGGCAGGCCGGAGTAAAGACAAGGATCAAATTCACGGCTCCCGAACGAGTTCTTGCCGGCTTCCTCGCGCCACCCGCCTGCCTCGATGTCGTGGTCAGCGGCGAGGTCGCGGTCTGCCACACGGAGAACTCCGCGACGACGCTCCGCGAACTGCTCCAGTGGGCCGCCGCGAACGACCTCGGCGACCTCATCGACCTGTCCGTAGAAACCCCCACGCTGGAGGATGCCTACCTCCAGCTCGTTACCGGAGGCACTAACTGAGCCGAACCGTCAGCCTGGCCTACCGCCAGGCCATCCTCGAGCAGCGCTCTTTCTGGCGCAGCGCCGAGTACGCCCTGTTCACCTTCGCGCTGCCGATCGCGCTGCTGCTGCTCATCGGGCCGACGACCGCCACGGGAGACCTGCCAGGCACGAACGTCGAAGCGCAGATGATCTTCGTCCCGTCGATTATCGCGTTCGGCGTGATCGTCGCCGCCTACGTGAACCTCGGCGCGAAGCTCGCCACGCTGCGACACGACGGCGTCCTCAAGCGGATCAGGACCACGCCGCTGCCCGCCAGCGCCTACCTGTCCGGGGTCCTGGGCAGCACGGCCGCCACCACCCTGGCGATCACCGCGTGCATCGTGGCCCTCGGCGCGATCGCCTTCGGCGCGGTCCCGCGCGTGGGTGGCCTGCCGGAGCTCGCCGGCGGCCTCGTCCTCGGCGTCGTCTGCTTCGGCGCCCTCGGCCTCGCGCTCAGCTCGGTCGCCGGCAGCGCCGAGTCGGCGGCACCGATCGCCAACGCCAGCTACCTTCCCCTGGCCATCATGAGCGGCATCTTCGACCCGACGTTCGCCGTCCCGCACTGGCTGTCGGTGGTCGTCGGCCTGTTCCCAGTCCGCGCCCTCGCTCAGATCCTCCAGCAGGGCTATACCCCGGTAGCCCACGCCCCGCTAACAGACTTCGCGGTCCTCCTGGCCTGGACCGCAGCGGGCTGCGCGTTCGCCACCTGGCGCTTCCGCTGGCATTAACCTTCGGTCACCCGAAGACTCCGACCACCGCCGCGTCCTAGCCGTCCTCGCCTTTCTCTACGAGCGCTAACGGCCGCGCCGCGCCGGGCCTCGCCCTGTGCACCGGCCCTAGGCGGGCTGGGACAAGGCGCGCTGGGACAAGGTGCGCCGCGCGGCGAGGAAACGGCGGATTTCCTGGATCTCGGGGTCGATCTCGGCGTCATCGCTGCGGGCGATGGCGGCCTCAAGGTCGTTCAGGTCTTCGTTGGTGGTGCAGGCCGAGAGCTCGCGCCGGAGTGTCCGCCGCCGGGCACGGTCTGCGCGGCTCATCTTGAGCCGGGCCAAAACTGAGATCATCATGATGCTTCACCCCGCGTGGACTGGTGGTTGCCCCGTCACCATCCAGTGAACCCAGTGCTGATCTATGCGTCCAATGACGACGTGGCAAGAGATTCATGCTCTATAGTCATGGATCTATGGACACTGACGTGCTCCGCTGGTTCCAGCTGGTCGCCGAGGGCGCGACGGTGACGGAGGTGAGCGAGCTTGAGATGGTCACCCAGTCCGGCGTGTCCCGGGCACTCGCGCGCCTTGAGACGCAGGTCGGGACGCCGCTGCTTGAGCGGTCCGGACGGACGCTGCGGCTGACCCGCACGGGGAAGGTGTTCAAGCCGCATGTGGACCGGCTGCTCGCGGAGCTGCGGGGCGGCCTCGACGCCGTCGCGCAGTTCGTGTCGCCGGAGACCGGCACGGTCGCGGTCGCGTTCCAGCAGTCCCTCGGCTCCTGGCTGGTGCCCGACCTCCTGGGTAGCTTCCGCGCCGCGCATCCGGTGGTCGGGTTCCGGCTGACGCAAGTGGGCGATGAGCTCCACGGCCTGCCGCTCGACGGCGGCGCGGCCGACCTTGAGATCGGCACCCGCCGCTTCAGGACCGGCCCCGAAGCCACCCGCCCAGGCGACCTCGTCGTACAGACGCAGCGAATCGGGAACGAGCCGCTCCGCCTAGCCCTCCCGGCCACCCACCCGCTGGCCAGCCGGCCAGGTGGCAGCCTTGATCCCGGCATCTGGCTGGCCGATGCCGCTCGCGAGCCGTTCATCGCCCTGCACCCTGCCTCGGCTCTGCGCCAGCTAGGCGACGACCTGTGCGCGGCGGCGGGCTTCCGTCCCAAGATCGTCTTCGAAGGCGATGAACTGTCTAACGTCCGCGGCCTGGTGACGACGGGCCTGGGCGTCGCCATCGTCCCGGCCCCGCGCGAGGGCTCCGCGGTAGCTGGCCCCGGCCCCGTCCTCTACCTGCCGATCCTCGACAACGGCGCCGACCGCGACATCTACCTGACCTGGCCGGCTGATAAGCCCCTGCTGCCCGCCGCCGACCTGTTCCGCAGGCACGTCATCGACACGGTAACCGCAGGCCGCATCCGCCCGGTCAGCGGCTAGCCTTCGTCCTCAAGCGGTGACCGTCACCCGCCCGTTCCCGGTGACAATCACCCCGCGCACCTAACCAGAGGCCTTCCCCACTAGCAAGCGGTCGTCAGTGGAAGGTCGGCTCGCGGCTGAATACCGACTCGACCAGCGGCGCGAAGTGCGAAAGCGGCAGCCAGTCGTAGTCCGGGTCGAAGCAGTTCTCGTCGTAGCGTTCGCAGAACTCAACCGTCGCGTCGTACCACGGGTGGCCGAGCAACTGGTCCCTGGCGTGCTTGTCGCCGCCCATGTGCGGGCCGTAGTAGTACATCTGGAAGAGCGGGTGATGGGAGACGATCCAGCACAGCTCCTCCGAGACAAAAGGCCGCAGGACCGCCGCTGCGTAGCTGCCATGGGAGTACGGTGCCAGGCTGTCGCCGATGTCATGGACGAGCGCGGCGACGACGTAGTCGGTCGGCTTCCCGTCCCGCTCCGCGCGGGTGGCGGACTGGAGGCTGTGCTCCAGCCGGTTGACCGCGTAGCCGGGCGCGCCGCCTGTTTCCAGTGACCGCACCGCGTCAAGTACCCGCAGGTGCAGGGTACGCGCGTACTCGGTCTCGCCCGCATGAATGAGGGCGAACTCCTCGGCGGTACCGAGCGTGATAATAGATGCCATGCGGACGCATCCGGTCGTCATCGTCGGCGGACTGGTCTACGAGAACCCGTTCTTCGTTCCCCCCGACCAGTTGATGCTCGAGATTCGGGAGCGGCGGCTGACCCGCAATCGCGCAGGCACCGAGGCTGAATGACGGTCGATGCCAGCGTGGTGATTCCCGTGCTGCCCACCGGCCCAGGGGCCGGCGTCGTGAGGATATGTCCGCAGGAGCGGTGACCGTGATGATTCCGGTCGGGATTCCTCAACCTGACGGCTAGCCCTGGTTCGGGCTATAGGTTTACTTCCATTTGCTGGCCTGTGGTCGCGAACAGGTCGATTCCGTGGTCGGCCGCGTGGACGACGAGCAGCTTGCTGAGAAGCCGGGAGAGCGCCGCGCGGTCCCCGGGCGCTAGCTGGCCGAGCAGGGCTGTGACGTCCGCTGCGAAGAGGCCAGCGGCCGTCGACACGAGGAGGCGGCCCTCGTCGGTCAGCCTGACGAGAACGGCCCGCTTGTCGGCCGGCGAGGGCACGCGGGCGACAAGGCCCCGGCGCTCCGCACGGTCCACTAGGCCGGTGACGCTCGACTTGTCGAGGTCGAGGAGCCGCGCGAGTTCGTTCATCGTCGGCTCGCGGTCCCGCAGCACGCCGAGCAGGCGCGTCGCCGCGAGCGACAGGTCGTGCTCGGCGGCCCGGCGCTCCAGCATTCCCATGATGACGAAGGAGAGCTGCGCCAGTCCGTCGACGGGGTCAAGCTGCGGCGGCGCTGGCACGCGTTCCGGTCTGGGCGACATGCGGTCATCGTACTTGATTTAGTATGTGACACCAACTAAATTGGTACGTGACACAAACTAAATGAGCTTCTCAGGGAAGTTCGGGGGAAAGGTCAAGACCATGGCGATGATGAACGCGGCCGTCGTGACGTCGTTCGAGGAGCCGCCGCACTACCGGCGGTTCGAGGCACCGAAGCCCTCCGCCGGCGAGGTGCTCGCGGATGTCCTCGCGGCAGGCCTGCACCCGCGGGTCCGCACCGGTGCCATAGGGAGGCACTATACGAGCAGCGGTACGCTGCCGATGATTCCGGGAATCGACGGCGTGGGGCGGCTGCCCGACGGCAAGCTGGTCTACTTCGTGGCTGCCGACGACGTGCTCGGCACGATGGCGGACAAGGCGGTCGTAGACCCGCGCCGCGCCGTCGAGCTGCCGGACGGCGTTGACGTCGCCAAGGTCGCCGCCGCGATGAACCCGGCGATGTCGTCTTGGGTCGCGCTGCGCCGCCGCGTGCCGCTAAAGGCCGGGCAGAGCGTCCTGATCCTCGGCGCGACCGGCAACGCCGGCGCGATGGCCGTCCAGGTCGCAAGGCGGCTGGGCGCCGGCCGGGTGGTCGGCGCAGGCCGTGACCAGGACCGGCTGCGGGAGCTGATCCACGCGGGCGCCGACGAAATCGTCCAGCTGACCGACGACGCTGACGCGACCGCCAAGGCACTGGCCGCCGCGGCGGCCGAGACCGACATCGTCGTCGACTACCTGTGGGGCATGCCCGCCCAGCAGGCGATTCCGGCGCTGCTGACCGCACGGTCCGACCGGAGCCGCGCGCTTGACTGGATCCAGATCGGCGCGGTCGCAGGACCGACGATCGAGTTGCCGTCGGTGGCGCTGCGCTCCGCCAACTTCCGCCTCCAGGGCAGCGGCCAGGGCTCGGTCTCCCCACGTACCTACCTAGCCGAGCTGCCATCACTGGTCGAGGAGATCACTGCGGGCAAGATCGCGGTTAGCGCGAACGAGGTCCCCCTGGCCGACGTCGAGGCCGCCTGGACCAGAAGGGAAACCCCTGGCGAGCGCACGGTCCTGGTGCCCTAGCGTTCAAGCAACGCGAGCCGGCCACATGATGCCCCGCTCGACCGCATGCGGAGAAACGGCAGTACCGCGCCGCCGCCGATCTCGGATGTCGACGTGGCAGGTTCTGAAAAACTAGAGCATAATCGGAAGCAGAAGGACGGAGGCCTGGGAGGTGACCATGTCCGTAGCGACGGAGGAGCAGCGCATCCGTAACCTTTTTGAGCGTGTGGAGACCATTGAAGAAGTCGCCAGCACCCTTCCCGAGAACGATGACCGTCGCGCAAGACTGCTGACCGTCTCTCGTGACGCGCTCGCCGAGGAGGGGACCGTCCGTCCCGTCATTGCCGCGAAGATCCTAGGCCTGAGTGAGAAGACGGTGCGCGCCTGGGCGGCGGCAGGCCTGCTGTCGGCCAGGCAGCGTTCTCCACGGCTGCTTCTCGACGTGCCGAGTGTGCACGAGGTTAGCCATGTCCTGCGGGAGATCCGTGCCGACGGCCTGGACCGGGAACTGCTTGAGCATGTCTGGCGCCGCCTGGAGGACCAGGCGCTCCTTGACCGAGCAGACCTGCGCGAGAGCATCGAGCAGATGCAACATGGCGACGTGGTTGTCCTACGCCCACTAGCCGAGGAAAGCCCGGAGTAGCACCTAATGTGTTAGGTATGCCTACTGAGGAGCTGGGCAAGGCTGACACCAGCGGTTATACGCTTTCTCCTGAGTTCCTCGCCAAACAAAGGAGTTTTGTGATCCACGGACCCTCCGTCGCTGTCGCCTGGAGTGCCCGGGGACGACGCCTATAAGGATCTGATACGTCCCTCGATCGGGCAAGAGGAGTCGGGAGGTTTCCCGTTTCCTTTCCAAGGGGCGGCAGCTATCTGACGAGTGGAACCGCCATTCGTTCTGGATGACTATGAATTTGATCTTCCAGATGTCAGCCGTGACGTGAAGTCGCGGGTGTGGTGGGTGGGCAGCTCCCAAGATCGCATACTCCCTGCCAGTCACCGCGGATCGTCGATGGCGGCCCTTGTGCCGTAACGTGGACGCCGTAGCGCGGGAAGGCACGGACCTAGGGGAGAGGGACGCCGATGAGCATGCAGCCAGCGGCGAGCGATGGCGCCCCGCCGGAGGTCATCTACATCATCCGCCACGGTGAGAAGCCCGGTGACCTGCCGCCCGGCCACGGGAAGCATCAGTCCGCCCCCGCCCCGCCCTCCGGCGTCGACTACCAGGGCACCCAGGCCGCACATGGGCTGCTGCCGCGCGGCTGGCAGCGTTCGGGCGCGCTCACGGCCCTGTTCCACCCCGTTTTCGGGCCGCTCCGGACAGGACTGCGCACGCCCGCGACCCTCCTGTCTCCGTCGTACGGCGATCCGGTCAAGACGACTAGGCACCGGACCTACCAGACGATCCAGGATCTCGCCCGCCGCCTGGATCTCATGATCGGCACCCCGTTCGAGAAGGGCCACGAGACCCAGCTGGCCGCCAGCGTGGTCAGCGGCTACTCCGGCGTGGTGCTGATCTGCTGGGACCACGAGCACATCCCGGCCCTCGCGGCAGCACTGCCGGCCGCCCCCGGCACGGCCATCCCCGGCAAGTGGCCCGGTGACCGCTTCGACGTCATCTGGGCCTTCACCCTGGTCCCCGGAGTGGACCAGGTCCAGTACGCCTTCACCCAGGTCCCACAGCAACTGCTATCCGGCGACAGCGACACCATCATCCCTGCCTAGCCCAGTGGGTATCACCGGGCTAGGCAGGTCATTAGGCTGGCGAAATGGCCTGGCTGGCCGGGTCGGCTTAGTCCTCCAAGGCTACCTGGGCGACAGGGGCCGTTTCGGTGATGCGCCGCAGGCCAGCGAGGGCGACGAGTGCCCCGAGCACCGCGACGCCGGTGATGAGGAAGAGCGCCGGCCGATAGGCGGTGAGCGTCGCGGCCGGCGTGGTGACGCGAGCGCCACCGCCCGCGTCGACCACGGCGGTGACGATGGCGAGGACGAGGGCGCCGCCGACCTGGAATGACGTCTGGAACAAGCTGGCGGCCAGCCCCTGCTCGGCGTCGGGCATCCCGCTGGTGGCTCCTACGCTCAGCGCGGAGAAGCCGAGCCCGAAGGCCGCCCCGACCAGCAGCATCGTTGGCAGAATCACGGCCGGGTAGTCCGGGGTGACGCCGGCGCGGAGGAACACCGCGTACGCGACTACGAGGCACGCGAAGGCTACGGCCGCGATCCGGGCTGCGCCGAACCGGGCGAGCAGGCCGTCGACGCCCACGGACAGCACGGCCACCATGACGCCGGTTGGGAGGAACCCGAGCGCGGTCGAGATGGGAGACCAGCCTGCCAGGCTCTGCAGGTACTGGGTGGCGAGGAACTGGAAGGAGACGTAGGACCCGAACAGGGTGACCGCTCCGATGTTGGCGCGGAGCAGCGTGCCGGACCGGAAGATCTGCAGCGGCATCAGCGGGTCGCGGCTGCGCGACTCGATCGCGACGAAGGCGGCCAGCCCGGCCACGACGAGCGCGAACGATCCGACGGTGCGCGCGGACGCCCAGCCCGTCTGCTGCGCGGATACGACCGTGTACACGAGGAGCATCATGGAGAGGGTCACCGTCGTCGCGCCCGGCAGGTCGAATGACCGCCGCGCCGTGGCCGCCTGCCCCGTCTCACGGGCATCGCGCGGGATCAGCCACCAGCCCGCGACCAGCACGATCAGTGCGACGGGAGCGGGGACGAGCAGGGTCAAGCGCCAGTTCACCGCCGTGAGCAGGCCTGACAGCACAAGCCCCAGGGAGAACCCGCAGCCGCCGAAGACCGAGTAGATGCTGAACGCCCGGTTACGCATCGGTCCTTCGGGAAATGTCGTGGTCAGCAGCGACATGCCGGCGGGCGCGGTAAACGCCGCCGCGATGCCCTTCACGAACCGTGCCCCGATGAGCAGCCCTGGGACACTGGTCAGGCCGCCGAGCAGCGACAGGACGGCGAACGCGGCCACCGCGACCAGGAAAACCCGGCGCCGGCCGAGTAGGTCAGCGGCGCGGCCGCCGAGCAGCAGCAGGCCGCCGTAGCCGAGGACGTAGCCGCTGACGATCCATTGCAGCGACGACGTGGACAGGCTGAGGGCCGTCCTGATGGACGGCAGCGCGACGCCGACCATGGACACGTCGAGCGCGTCGAGGCACATCGCGCCGCCGAGCACGATCAGCACGCCCCACAGCCGCGGGGACCAGCGTGGGCTTTCGGCCGGGAACCGGCTGTCGGGAGAGAAAGAGCGGACGGCAGGTGCGTGGGACGGCACGGGCCGTTCTGTTGACTGCATGCCGAGACTGTATGCATGTACACGCAATACTTGCAAACGCAATTAGTGTGCTTGCAAATATTTTGGAAGCGCGTTACCCTGTGGACGTGAGGGTGACACCTGACGTTGAGTCGCCGGGCGACGTGGTTACCGCCTGGCGAGACATGGTTGCATGTCACGCGGCGATATGCGCTGCGCTGGAACATGAGCTCGGCGAGCGGCATGCGCTGGGTGTCAGCGACTTCGAGGTGCTCGACCGGCTAGCCGAGAGCCCCGAGGGCAAGTGGCGTGCGCAGGACCTGGCCGAGTCCGTGCACCTGAGCCAGAGCGCGCTGTCCCGGCTGGTCGACCGCCTCGTCAAGAACGCCCTGGTAGAGCGGTGCGCCTGTGACATGGACCGCCGGGGAATCTACGTCGTCCTGACGGCCGAGGGCCTGCGGCGCCAGGCGGAGGCTGCCGTCACGCACAGGAACGTTCTCGCCCGCCTGCTTCCTGCGGGATAGCGCCAGGGGCCTGACCGTCGCCCGCCGTGCGGTCCCGCAGGGCCCCGGAGGTTCCGGGAGTTCGGTGGCTTCCGAACGTGAGCCAGACGCCGACGGCCGCCGCGGCGAGGCAGCAGGCGCCAACGGCCATCCCCAGGTCAAGGCCGGTGCTGTAGGCGTCGCGCGCGGCAGTGCCGAGCGGGCCGCCTGCTCCGGTGGCGGGCGGCATGGTGAGCCCGATGCCCACTCCCAGCAGGCCTAGGCCGACCTCACCGGCGCCTGCCGCTACGAGATTCCCGTCACCCTGCCGGCACTGACGATGTCGCAGGCCTGGCACGTCCGCCATGACCTGGACCTCGCCCACCACCGGCTCCGCACCCAGATCGCCGCCCTTCTCAGCGACCAACTCGACGGGCCCGCCGGCGCCTTATAACGATTCAGATTCGGCGGTCGGAACGCGTATTGACACCTCCCAAGGGCGCGCTGAGACTACAGGGAAGTTGAAACGTTCCACGCGGAGGTGCGCCCGGTGGACGCCGCGGCAAGCGAGGCAAGCGAGCCCAAGGATCGTACGGAGGCAGCCGGCGCGCTTGAACTGCGGCACGCTGCGAAGTCCTTCGGTGCCGTCCAGGCCCTGATCGACGGGTCGGTGACCCTGCGCGCAGGCGAGGTGCACGCGCTTCTCGGCGAGAACGGGGCGGGCAAGTCCACGCTCGTGAAGATCCTCGCCGGGGTGTACCAGCCAGACAGCGGGACGCTGACGGTCAACGGCCGGGAGGTCACGCTGCACGGCCCGGCCGCCGCCCGGGCGGTCGGCATCGCCGTGATCTACCAGGAGCCGACGATGTTCCCCGACCTGACTGTCGCGGAGAACATGTTCATCGGCCGTCAGCCGCTCCACTCTGCTCGCCGAATGATTGGGGCACGCAGGATCGACCGGCGGGCGATGCAGGATGAGGCGGCCGCGATCTTCAAGCGCCTCGGCGTCCCTCTCGACCCGGCACGGATCGCCCGCGGCCTGTCCATCGCCGACCAGCAGGTTGTCGAGATCGGCAAGGCGCTGTCCCTGGAGGCGCGGGTCATCGTCATGGACGAGCCTACGGCCGCGCTGTCCGCCGCCGAGGTCGACCGCCTCTTCGAGGTGATCCGCACCCTGAAAGCCCAGGGTGCGGCGGTGCTGTTCATCTCCCACCGTCTCGAGGAGGTCTTCGCCATCTGCCAGACGGTCACGGTTATGCGCGACGGCAGGCACGTCATGTCCAGCGACCTCGCCGGCCTCACCGCGAACGACCTGGTGCGCGCCATGGTCGGCAGGGAACTGGCCGAGCGCCCGCCGGAAGTGGCCGGCGCCGAGCCAGGCGAGCCGATGCTCACCGTCGACCGGCTGACCCGCGAGGGCGTCTTCACCGACATCTCGTTCACCGTGCGGTCCGGCGAGATCGTCGCCCTGGCCGGCCTGGTCGGCTCTGGCCGCAGCGAGGTGGCGCGCGCCGTCTTCGGCATCGACCGCTACGACGCCGGCGCGGTCACCATACGCGGACAGAGACTCAAGAAGGCCTCCCCGACTAACGCGATGGCCGCGGGCATCGGCTTCGTGCCGGAAGACCGAAGACAGCAGGGCCTGGTCATGGACATGTCCGTGCAGCAGAACGTGGCTCTCGCCTCTCTGGACACCTTGCGCAAGGGTGGCCTGATCAGGGCCAGCGCCGAGCGGGCCATGGCGGCCGACTGGGCGGCGAGGCTCAAGATCAAGTACGGGCGGCTCACCGACCCGGTGTCCATGCTGTCCGGCGGCAACCAGCAGAAGGTCGTCCTCGCCAAGTGGCTCGGCCGCAGGCCGACCGTGCTCATCGTGGACGAGCCCACCAGGGGCATCGACGTCGGCACCAAGGCGGAGGTCCACCACCTGCTCACCGAGCTGGCCAGGAGCGGCGTCGCCGTCCTGATGATCTCCTCAGAACTCCCCGAGGTTCTCGGCGTCGCCGACCGCGTCCTCGTGATGCGCGAGGGACGCCTGGTCGCCGAGTTCAGCCACGCCGACGCGTCGGAAGAGACCATCATGGCGGCGGCCATGGGCCAGCACGAGGCGACGCGATGAGGGCCGTCATCGCCCCGCGCCGCCCGCAGCGGCCAGGCCAGGGACAGACCACGGGAAGCGTGCGCCTCGCCGAGCGCGTGTCCCGCGTCCGCGAGTCCGGCATCCTCGTCGTCCTCGTCGTCTTCGTCGCGGTCACCACGCTGGACAAGCACCGGTTCCTCGACGCGAGCAACATCCAGTTCGTGCTGGTTGACACGACCGTCTTCGCGCTCCTCTCCCTCGGCGAGACGATGGTCGTGACCAGCAGGAACGTGGACCTGTCCGTCGGCTCCGTGGTTGGCCTTTCCGCCTACCTGTCGACGGACCTGTTCGCGCAGCACCCCGGCATCCCGATCCCGGTCGTCTTCCTCGCCGGCCTCGGCATCGGCCTTGCCTGCGGCGTCGCCAACGGCATCATGGTGGCGGCCGGACGGGTGCCCAGCCTGGTCGTCACCCTGGCGACCCTCTACATCATCCGCGGCATCGACATCCTGATCGTCGGCGGCAACGAGGTGGACGCCTCCTCGCTGCCCAACGCCTTCCTCGACATCCCCAAGGACACCATCGGCGGCATCCCCGACATCGCCATCGCGGTCGCGGTGGTCATCGCGATCGGCGCCTACTACCTGCGCACGTACCGCTCGGGACGGGACCTGTACGCGATCGGCTCCAACCCCGACGCCGCGCGGCTCGCCGGCCTCCCGGTCGGCAGGCGGGTCTTCACCGCGTTCGCCGTCAGCGGCGCGATCGCCGGCGTCGCCGGCGTGCTGTGGGGCGCGCAGTACGGCACGATCAACTCCACCGCGGGCACCGGCTACGAACTGCAGGTCGTGTCGGCCGTGGTGGTCGGCGGCGTCGCGATCTTCGGCGGCAGCGGCAGCGTCACCGGCGCCGCGCTCGGCGCGCTGCTGCTGTCCACGATCAGCTCGGCGCTGTATGTGCTCGGTATCTCCCCGTTCTGGGACCAGGCGATCTGGGGCTTCCTGCTGCTGCTCGCCATCGCGCTCGACCAGACAATCACCGAGCGCCTCACTAGCGCGCTGCGGAGAACATCGGGCAGAACCTCCAGGAGTCGTCAATGAGCAGCCTCACCGAACGACTCCGGCCGGCGCTGCGCTGGGAGACCGGCCTGGCGGTCGTCGTCATCCTGATCCTCGTCATCGGCGACGCATCCTCGCCGGACTTCCTTACCGGCAACAACCTCTTCAACCTCGGCCTGTCCAACGGCGAGATCGCGATCATGACGCTGCCCATGACGCTGATCATCATCAGCGGCGAGATCGACCTGTCCGTCGCCTCGATCCTCGGCATGGCGAGCGCCCTGCTCGGCTTCCTGTGGGCGCGGGGCTGGCCGATGCCCGCCATCTTCATCACGGTCGCGGTCGTCGGCGTCGCGGCAGGCGCGGTCAACGGGCTGCTCGTCACCCGGCTGCGGCTGCCGAGCCTCGCGGTGACGATCGGCACCCTGGCGCTCTACCGGGGCATCGCCACCATCCTCCTCGGCCCGAACACCGTCTCGGACTTCCCCACCGCCTACACCAACCTCGGCGTCAACGCCGTGCCCTTCACCGGCAACGACATGACGTACTCAACGCTCATCTTTATCCTGCTGGCGATCATCTTCGGCGTCACGCTGCACGCCACGCCGTTCGGCCGGTCCATCTACGCCATGGGCGCGAGCCAGGAAGCCGCCCAGTTCGCCGGCATCAGGGTCAAGCGCATCAAGACCATCCTCTTCATGGTCTCCGGCTTCATCTGCTCCCTGGCCGGCGTGCTGTGGACCTTCCGGCTAGACACCGCCGTGCAGAACAACGGCCTCGGCCTGGAGCTCAGCGTCGTCGCGATCGTGCTGCTCGCCGGCGTGTCGATCTTCGGCGGCAAGGGCTCGCTGGTCGGCGTCGTCCTCGCGGTCCTGGCTTTCGCCGGCATCCAGAACGCCCTGCTGCTCACGAACTTCAACCAGGAAGCCACCGGCATCGTCACCGGCGCGCTGCTGCTCGCCAGCGTCTTCCTGCCCACCGCCGGCCGCTGGCTCCGCCGGCTGTCGCCCTCCTAGTTCAGTACCGAATCCCAGCCTTCTGAACTGGCAAGTATCCGTAGCAACGAATTGAAAGGATACAAGGATATGACTCTGAGACGGGCAAAGAAGCTCGCGCTCGCGCTCCCCGTCGCCGCCACGGTCGCGATCGCGGCCTGCAGCACAAGTTCCTCCAGCTCCTCCAGTTCCTCAACAACCGCCAGCTCCGCCGCGTCCAGCGCAGGCGCGTCAAGCACAGGCGCGTCAAGCACAGGCTCGGCCGCCGGCCTCAAGACCGGCCTCAAGGTCTTCGTCATCCCGAAGAACCTCGGCAACTCGTACTTCACCACGGCCGACAGCGCCAACTCTGGCGGCGCCATCGCCGCGCTTAGCGCCCTCGGCGAGACCGGCACAGAGACCAGCGGCACCTCCGCCACCCCGTCCTCGCAGATCCCGGCGATCCAGGCGGCGATCTCCAAGGGCGCGAACGCTCTCGTCGTGTCCGCCACCGACCCGACCGCGCTGTGCCCCACCCTTGAGTCGGCCATGAAGCGCGGCATCACCGTCGTGACCTACGACTCCGACGCGCCGACCTGCCGGACCGTGTTCATCAACCAGGCGTCCACCGCCCAGATCGGCACGAGCGAGGTGGACCTCCTGGCGCAGGAAATCGGCGACAGCGGCCAGATCGCGATCGTCTCCGCAGCCGCTAGCGCGACCAACCAGAACGCCTGGATCGGCTACATGAAGCAGGAACTGAAGAAGTACCCGAAGATGACGCTGGTCTCCACCGTCTACGGCAACGACGACCCGACTACCGCCACCCAGGTCACGCAGGGCCTGCTCCAGCAGTACCCGAACCTCAAGGGCATCATCTCGCCGACCACCGTCGGCATCGCGGCGGCCGCCGCCGTTCTCGACACCGCCAAGTACCGCGGCAAGATCGCGCTCACCGGCCTCGGCACCCCGGACGAGATGAAGAAGTACGTCTCCGACGGCACGGTCAAGGAGTTCGAGCTGTGGAACCCCGCCAACCTCGGTTACCTGGCCGCCTACGCCGCGGTCGAGCTGGCCTCAGGCAAGATCACCGGCGCGGCGGGCCAGTCCTTCACCGCCGGCAAGCTCGGCAGCTTCACCGTCGGTGCGGACAACACGGTCCTCCTCGGCCCCCCGTACGTCTTCAGCTCCGCCAACATCAACCAGTTCAACTTCTAACTCAAAGTCAACGCCCAACCAGCATCCCGAACGGTTCCGGCTTACTTCCCCCAGGCCCATGACCTGTGGTCCGGGAAAGGGTAGGTCAGCGCCAAGACTTCCCCCAGGCCCATGACCTGTGGCCCGGGAAAGGGTAGGTCAGCGCCAAGACTTTTCCTCAGCCCATGACCTGCGGCCCGTGGGGAAGAGCAGGTCAGCACCGGACGGGATAACAGCAAGAAGCGCACAACGTTTGGCTGGTGCCTAAAGATCTTGGATCGCTGAGCACGCTAGAGCGACACCAGCGATCCAAGATCTTCACCAGGCGCCCAAGGCAACCGGATAACAGCAAGAAGCGTGCGTAGGGTGCCGCGCCTCGAGTGGAATAACAGCAAGAAATGGGCAGTGATGCGGAGGGAAGCGACATGGAGCGAGTGTGCTTCACCGCGCGGGTCCGGCCTGACCGGCTGGACGAATACCGCGAACGCCACGAAACCGTCTGGCCGCAGATGCGGGCCGCGCTCGCCACAGGCGGCTGGGGCAATTACTCGATCTTCCTTGCCGCCGACGGCCTGCTCGTTGGCTACCTGGAGGCCGATGACTACCAGGCCGCGCTCGACGCGATGGCGGCCAGTGAGGTCAACGCGCGCTGGCAAGCCGAGATGTCTGAGTTCTTTGTCGCCGACGGCCCGCCTGACCAGGCAGTAATCCCCCGGGGGGACGACCCCCCGTACCCCCCGGGGCCGGCCCGATGAAAAACCGCGATTATATCGGGCCGGCATTCGTGCGGCTCGAAGAGATCTTTCACCTGAATTAGGGAGATGACCCCGAATGCGTGACCTGACCGCGGTCAAGGACGCCCTCAAGAATCACCAGATCGAGCTGCCGTCCTGGGCGTTCGGCAACAGCGGGACCCGGTTCAAGGTGTTCGGCCAGCCGGGCGTCCCCCGGAACCCGTACGAGAAGGCCGAGGACGCTGCCCAGGTGCACAAGTACACCGGTGTCGCGCCCATCATGGCCGTGCACATCCCCTGGGACAAGGTCGACGACTACGCCGCACTCTCCGCGCACGCGCGGGAGGCGGGCATCCGGATAGGCGCGGTCAACGCCAACGTCTTCCAGGACGACGACTACAAGCTTGGCAGCGTGTGCAACCCTGACCCGAAGTCACGGAAGAAGGCCCTGGCGCATCTCCTCGAGTGCGTCGACATCATGGACGCGACCGGCAGCCGTGACCTCAAGCTCTGGTTCGCCGACGGCACGAACTACCCCGGCCAGGACGACATCGCCGCCCGCCAGGACCGCCTGGCAGAGGCGCTCGCCGCTGTCTACGCGCGCCTCGGCGACGGTCAGCGCATGCTGCTTGAGTACAAGCTGTTCGAGCCGTCGTTCTACACGACCGACGTGCCCGACTGGGGGACGGCCCTGCTGCACTGCCAGGCGCTCGGCGACAGTGCGCAGGTCGTCGTGGACACGGGCCACCACGCCCCAGGCGTGAACATCGAGTTCATCGTCGCGCTGCTGCTGAAGGCCGGCAGGCTAGGCGGCTTCGACTTCAACAGCCGCTTCTACGCCGACGACGACCTGATGGTCGGCGCCGCCGACCCGTTCCAGCTGTTCCGCATCATGCACGAGGTCGTCAAGGCGGCCGCCCTCTACCAGGGCCAGCCTAGAGAGATAACAGCATCAAGCGCGGCAGCGCAGGCCAGCAGGCCGGGCGTCGCGTTCATGCTCGACCAGTGCCACAACATCGAGCCGAAGATCCCCGCCCAGATCCGCTCGGTCATGAACGTCCAGGAAGCGGTCGCGAAAGCACTCCTCGTCGACGCCGACGCGCTCCGCGCGGCCCAGCTCTCAGGCGACGTCCTGGAAGCGAACGCCGTCCTCATGGACGCCTACAACACCGACGTCCGCCCGCTCCTCGCCGAGCTGCGCGAAGAAATGGGCCTGGCGCCCGACCCGGTCAAGGCGTACCTGGCCTCCGGGTATGGCGAGAAGATCGTGGCCGAGCGTGTTGGCGGAGCAGCCGCCGGCTGGGGAGCCTGACGTCCGATGAACACCACGTACGACGGCGGCAACGTGCCCGCGACGGGCATCGCAGCCGCACGGGAGGCCTGAAGAACCATGACGGACGCTGCGCACTTCTACCCTGCTCCGGCGGCAGAGACGGTCGCCGCGCTGCTGGCGCGGTCCAATCGCCTGGGCAGCGACCCAAAGAACACCAACTACGCCGGCGGCAATGCCTCCGCCAAGGGCACGGACCAGGACCCAGTGACCGGCAAGCCGACGGAATTGCTATGGGTGAAGGGCTCGGGTGGCGACCTTGGCACGCTGACCGCGGCAGGCCTCGCGGTACTCCGACTGGACGCGCTCCGCGCCCTCGTCGACGTCTACCCCGGAGTCGACCGCGAGGACGAGATGGTCGCCGCGTTCGACTTCTGCGCGTTCGGCAAGGGCGGCGCCGCCCCGTCGATCGACACCGCGATGCACGGCCTCGTCGAGTCGGCCCACGTCGACCACTTGCACCCGGACGCGGGCATCGCGTTCGCGACCGCGGCGGACGGCGAGGCACTGACAAGCGAGTGCTTCGGTGACCGGGTCGCCTGGGTCCCGTGGCGGCGCCCAGGCTTCCAGCTGGGCCTGGACATAGCCGCGATCAAGCGCGAGCACCCCGAAGCGATCGGCGTCATCCTAGGCGGCCACGGCATCACGGCCTGGGGAGACACGAGCGACGAGTGCGAGGCGCGCTCCCTGGAGATCATCGCAACAGCACGGAAGTTCATCGACGAGCGAGGCAAACCGAACCCGTTTGGCGGGCAACTCATCGAACCGTTGCCGGAGACCGAACGCCGCGCACGTGCCGCGGCCCTCGCCCCGATCATCCGGGGCCTAGCATCCACTGACAAGCCGCAACTCGGCCATTACAGCGACCACCCGGCCGTCCTGGAGTTCGTGGGAAGCGAGAAGCTCGCGCAGCTAGCGGCCCTGGGCACGTCCTGCCCGGATCACTTCCTGCGCACCAAGGTGCGCCCCATGGTCCTGGACTTGCCGCCGGGCGCGCCCCTTGAGGACGCGGTCCCGCGACTGCGCGAGCTGCACGCGGCCTACCGGGCCGACTACCAGGCCTACTACGAGCGCTACGCCACCCCGGGCTCGCCGCCGATGCGCGGCGCGGACCCGGCGATCGTCCTCATCCCGGGCGTCGGCATGTTCAGCTTCGGCGCGGACAAGCAGACCGCCAGGGTCGCCGGCGAGTTCTACCTGAACGCGATCAACGTGATGCGCGGTGCCGAGGCCATTTCGACGTACGCCCCGATCCCGGAAAGTGAAAAGTTCCGCATCGAGTACTGGGAGCTTGAGGAGGCCAAACTCCGCCGCCGTCCCAAGCCCAAACCCCTGGCAGGCAGGATCGCCCTGGTCACCGGCGGCGGCTCAGGCATCGGTAAGGCGACCGCTCAGCGACTCGCGGCCGAGGGTGCGTGCGTCGTGGTCGCGGACCGGGACGCGGAGTCGGCCGCCACCGTCGCCGCCAGTATCGGGACGGCGGACGCAGCTGTCGCGGTAAGCGCCGACGTGACGATCGAGGATGACGTAGCGGCAGCGTTCGCATCGGCCGCACTGGCTTTCGGCGGCGTGGACCTCGTGGTGAACAACGCCGGCCTGTCGATCTCGAAGCCGCTGGTGGAGACGACGGCGGCCGACTGGGACATCCTGCACGACGTGATGGCGCGCGGCTCGTTCCTGGTCTCTAGGGAAGCCGCAAAGGTGATGGAGGCCCAGGGCATGGGTGGCGACATCATCTACATCGTCAGCAAAAACGGCGTCTTCGCTGGCCCGGCCAACATCGCCTACGGCGCCGCCAAGGCCGACCAGGCCCACCAAGTCCGCCTGCTGGCCGCAGAGCTAGGCGCGATCGGCGTCCGCGTCAATGGCATCAACCCTGATGGAGTGGTGCGTGGCTCAGGCATCTTCGCCGGCGGCTGGGGTGCCAAGCGAGCCGCGGTCTACGGCGTCCCGGAGTCGGAGCTTGGCGCGTTCTATGCCCAGCGAACGCTGCTGAAGAAGGAGGTCCTCCCGGAGCACGTGGCAGCAGCGGTCGTCGCGCTGACGGCCGGCGACTTGCCATTGACAACGGGTCTGCTGATCCCGGTAGACGCTGGTGTTGCAGCCGCGTTCCTGCGATAGCGCTGAGACATGAGATCTGTGGCCGTGGCCGGCGTCGACCTGGGCGCTTCAGGCGGCCGGGTGGTCGCCGCCCGAGTCGACCGCGATGGCGTCGAGTTGCACGAAGTCAGCCGCTTTCCTAACGAGCCCGTGCTTGTCGGGAAGACCCTGCACTGGGACATCCTGCGGCTCTACGCGGACGTAGTTGACGGGCTGACGGCGGCCTCGGCGGCCTTCCTGCTCGCCAGCGCCGGGATCGACTCATGGGGCTGCGACTACGGGCTGCTCGACAGCAGCGGGGCGCTGATCGGGAACCCGGTGCACTACCGAGACCGCCGCACGGACGGGATCAGCCTCCCGATGGCGGCAAGCGAGATGTACGCGACGACGGGGATTCAGTACCTGCCGTTCAACACGATCTTCCAGGTTGTGGCCGCGATCGGGACTCCCGCGCTCGCTGCCGCACGGACATTGCTTTTGATCCCGGACCTGCTCGCCTACTGGCTGACCGGCTCTGCTGGCGCGGAGGTGACGAACGCGTCGACGACGGCGCTGCTTGGCGTGGGCTCGCGAACGTGGGCGACCGGTCTAATGGAGCGCATCGGAATTCCCCCGGGGCTGTTTCCGGAGTTGCGACAGCCGGGGGACGTGATCGGCCTGGTCAATGACACTTCAGGAGGCGAAGGCGGGCGAATCACCGGGGCAGATGGAAAGCCGCTGCCGCTGATCGCCGTCGGGTCCCACGACACGGCATCCGCCGTGGTGGCGGTGCCAGCGGAGACGGAGAACTTCGCCTACATCTCGTCCGGCACCTGGTCCCTAGTCGGCATGGAACTGGACCGGCCGGTTCTTACTGAGGCGAGCCGTGCCGCGAACTTCACCAACGAGGCCGGGGTCGATGGCACCGTGCGCTACCTGCGCAACGTCAGCGGACTGTGGCTGCTGCAGGAGTGCCAGCGGCACTGGGGGCCCGCTGCCGGGCCGATTGAGTCGCTGCTGCGCTCGGCCGCGAAGGTGCCCCCGCTGCGGTTCGTCTTCGACACCGACGATCCGGTGTTCCTGCCGCCCGATGACATGCCGGGGCGGATCGCGGCCTGGCTGGCGGCGCGCGGCTACCCGGTGCCGGATAGCCCCGCCGAGTTCACCCGGTGCATTCTCGACAGCCTGGCCCTCGCCTACCGGCGTTCCCTGATCGACGCGCAGGAACTGTCCGGACGGCACGCGGACGTGGTGCACGTCGTCGGCGGCGGTGCGCGCAACGAGTTGCTGTGCCAGCTCACTGCCGACGCGACGGGCCTTCCCGTCGTCGCCGGCCCGGTCGAGGCCACCGCACTCGGCAACGTCCTGGTCCAGGCCCGCGCCCTCGGTGCAGCCCCTGGCTCACTCACCGGCATGCGCGCCCTACTTCGCACCAGCCCGGCGGTCGCCGGCCTGCGCCACTACGCGCCATCGGGCAACCCCCGCGCCTGGGTAGCAGCCACACCCGCGTGAATGCAGTAGCTCACACACGCACGGTGCGTGATCTGCAACCGCCGGCCATCTGCCCTCCGGTCCTGATGGTCAGGGCCGTCATGACTATCTGGGCGAATGCCCAGCCGAAGAGGGCGCCCCGCCAGGGCGGCGACGCGATCAGGCCCCGTCGATCAGTGACCGCGCCTGTGCGGAGCCGACTACGAGATCGTGAAGGTCGCCGCCCACCTCGAGCCGGCCCGACTGTTCGATCCCGCCGGCCTTCACCGGCTCGAAGCCGGCCGTCCGGATCAGCCGCTCGACTTCCTGGCCAGCACGGTCGTCGTCGGTCACGTAGAACAGGACCGCCGGCTCCGGTGACCGGTTGACAGAGGACAGGAAGAGATCGGCCGACAGGGTCCCGAACGCCATGGCCAGGCGCGCCCCGACCGGCAACCACCCGGCTACCACGCTCCCAGAGGATTGCCCTTCCGGCAGGACACGCGAGACGTGACCGTGCGCGTCGCTGGTGAGCGGGTTGCTTGGAACCACCACGACCTTGCCGGCCAGCGGGCCGGCGATCTCGTCCATGACGCTCTTCAGCACGGTAAACCGCAGCGCGAGGACGACCGCGGTGGCGCCCTGCACCGCGTCGCGGTTGCCGGCGGCGACGACCGCAGCGCGGCCGATCTGTGCCGCCAGCGTTCGTGCTGACTCAGGGTCGGCGCTGGAGAGCCGCAGGGTCTCGCCGCCCGCGGCGAGCTGGCGCGCGATGACCGATCCGATCCCTCCCGTGCCGATGATCGCGGTGGTCATAACCGAAACCCTCCTCAGCGCGACGCTACTAGCAACGGGTCTGGCAACGAATAGTCGGCGAACACACCGCCTGGTCCGATATCAGAACGGATGGGATGACCGTCGGTTACTGGCTTTGCCGGAAATGACTGGTAGGGATCTCAGTGTCCGGGGGACTGGCCACTGTCGATCTGAAGGATTTCGCCGGTGATTCCGGCATTCACTCGGACTCCTCGGCGGGCATACTCGATGGCCAGTGAGCGGGCGTCCAGTCCCCCTCCGGGTCCGTGGTCTGCCCCACTTCGATCAGATAACCGTCGGGATCGCGGATGTAGCAACGGATCTCGTACTGGTGCTGTTTCGGCGGCGTCAGGAAGTGAGCGCCCCGGGCGCTCCATTCGGCGTGCACGGCCTGGATGTCTTTGACCCGGATATTAAGGAAGCTGCTGACCCGGTCGGGATCGCGTGGCGTCTCCAGGGTGACCGTCGGCTTGTCGTCGGTCGGGCCTCCGCCGGCATTGATGATGATCCAGCTGTTGGAAAGTGCGACATAGGTCAGCCCTCCGGGACCGGAGTAGGCCACCCTGCCGCCGAGCACTTCGGTGTAAAAGCGCCGAGAGCGCTCGAACATCGTCCGAGACGATGAAGTGGGCCAGCACAATTCCCTCTGGGGGCGCTGGGAGCTCGGCCATCTGTTACCTCCACTGGTTGGGTATAGCGGTCTTGTCACTGCTTGCCTGGTGTACGTCTTCCGTTATGCCCGTGCTCCTTGTCCTGTGGACCAGGCATCAGTCGTCCGGGCACGATGCTGATGTGCCGACTGCTCCATTGTTGCGCTGGCGACGTGCGGTTCGCGCCCGTGTAAATCCCTGGCCGCTACCCCGGTGTTCCACAGGCACCGGGTGGGCAAACGCCGGCCGCAGAGGCATGACGGCAAATCATCCGGCCACGCGTTCGGACGGATGCGCCGTCTTGATCGCCGGCTTCACCCGAGATCGGCGCGGCCTCGCGTGCGCGTCCCCAGCCCGGACCCCGCCGGGGTGCGCGACGCGGCCGACGGCCAGCCCGCGGCGGTCGGTGACTACCCCGGACTCCTCGGCGTCGGCGAGGCCGTCTTCCAGGTCGGGCCCGGACGGCACGAATTCTCCGGACCGGACCTGCAAGTCAGCAGGTAGGAGAGGGATGTATCGTTTCATAAGCGAACCCTTTTCATCCTGCCTGACGTCCTACGGATCTTCTGGAAGCTTCATCAGAATGAAAAAGGTTCGGTCGCCCTGTCCCTGGAGAAGCGGGTAAGCGTGCCGGTCAGCATCAGGGATGTCGCCGCCCACGCCGGCGTCTCCGTCGCCACGGTCTCCAACGTGCTCAACCGGCCCGACATCGTGGCCCGGACAACCCGCGACCGGGTGAGCGCCTCGATCAGGGAGCTTGGCTTCGTGCGGAACGAGTCGGCGCGCCAGCTGCGCGCCGGGCGAAGCCGGACGATCGGCCTTGTGGTACTCGACGTGGCCAACCCGTTCTTCACCGACCTGGCGCGCGGCGTGGAAGACGAGGCGAGCAAGGCGGGCCTGGCGGTCATCCTCTGCAACAGCGACGACCAGGAGCGCAAGGAGAAGCGGTACCTGGAACTGCTTGAAGAGCACCGGGTGCAGGGCGTGCTCATCACGCCGGTGGTTGGCGCGGGCTCGCGCCTGGCCCGGCTGCAGCGGCGCGGCACGCCGGTCGTCCTCGTCGACAGCCGGTCCCCGTCCCGGGGCCAGTGCTCGGTCGCGGTTGACGACGTGCTCGGCGGTGACCTCGCCGTCTCCCACCTGCTGTCCACCGGCCACCAGCACATCGCCTATATCAGCGGTCCGCGCACGATCCGTCAGGTCGCTGACCGGTACGAGGGCGCGCTGCGCGCGCTCGACCGGGCCGGGCGCCAGGCCCGGGACCTGCACATGATCGACGTCGGGTCGCTCAACGTGGCCGCCGGGCAGAAGGCCGGCGCGGAGATCGCGGCCCTGCGGGCGGCGGACCGGCCCACCGCGGTGTTCTGCACCAACGACCTGATCGCCCTCGGCGTCCTGCAGGAGATGACCCGGCACAAGGTCCGGGTCCCCGAGGACATCTCGATCGTCGGCTACGACGACATCGACTTCGCGGCGGCCGCTGCCGTCCCGCTCACCTCCGTCCGCCAGCCCCGCCAGCAGCTCGGCCGCACCGCCGCGCGGATGCTCCTCGAGGAGGCTGCCGCCGGCGACACCCACCAGCACCAGCAGGTGATCTTCGAGCCTGAGCTGATCGTCCGCCGCTCAACCAGGGCAACCGGTCCTGGGCTCTGAGTAGTAGCGAGCATTGCCCTGGCGGGTGGCCCCGAACGGCCTCTTAGCGGTCTGGGGCGTCCTGAAGGCTGGCCGCGCATTCGCGCAGGATCCTGGCCAGGCCAAGGCCGCGGCCGTCCGCGCCCCCGGGGAACGACATCCGCCGGGGGATCCAGGCATAGGAGACGCCATGCCACGGATCCGCGATCCCGATGGAGCCACCCGCGCCGTCGTGCCCGAACGCCTGGTGGCTGCCGTACGCGACCCGGTCGTCGGCTTTCTGGAACACGATGCCGAACCGGTTCGTGACGTGCAGCACGAGATCCTCGCCGACTGTCTGGATCTGCGTGACCTGCGCGATCGTGGCGTCGGTGAGCAGCCGGGGAAACCCGTCGACCTCGCTGATGCACATCGCGTACAGCCGGGCGAGGCCGCGGGCCGACCCGACCCCGGCACCGGCGGCCTGGCCGGAGGCGCGGACGGCGCGGATGTTCGGCAACAGCTCGATGCGCCCGGGCGTGGCGGCGCTGAACGTCATGCCGGTGAGGCTGTCGGGGAGCGGGGGCGGCCCGCCCGCCTGCGCCTGCTGCTCGGGCGTGGGGCTGGCCGGGAGCACCATGCGCACCTGAGGGTCGACCTCCTCGGGCGTGCGGATGTAGAAGTCGATGCCGCGCGGGTCGCCGATCTCCTTCCTGAAGAACTCCGCGATGGGGATGCCAACGATGCGCCGGACGAGCTCGTCCATGATGGTGCCGATCGTCAGCCCGTGATATCCGTGTGCCTTGCCCGGCCGCCAGTGCGGAACCTGCGCCGCGAGCCGGGCCGCCGCCGCGTCGTGGTCGATGATCTCCTCGAGCGTGAGCTGCGGCTCCACGCCGGGAATGCCCGCCTGATGCGACAGTGCGAGGCGAACCGTGACGTCGCCCTTGCCGCCGCCGGCGAACTCGGGCCAGTAACTGCTAACCGGAGCGTCCAGGTCGAGCGCGCCCCGCTGGACCAGCAGCGCGATGCAGATGCCGGAGACTCCCTTGGTGCTTGAGTAGACGCCCTGGATGCCGTCGGGGGCGACGTCGGCGCCGCCCCACAGGTCCACGACCCGCTCCCCGAACAGGTAGCCGCAGAATTGGCCGCGCGCGTCGCGCTCCTGCGCGAGCAGCCGTCCGAACTCCTCGGCGACCGGCTCGAACCCGGGCGCCGTGCTGCCTTCGACCTTGCTGTCCGTCACGGGGCTGTCCGTCATCGGGTGATTTCCCTTTCTGCCAGGGGCGCTCCATGACCCTTGCGCGCCGCACCTCCCGATCGTCGCCGTTATCTCGCCCGCTGGCTAGCGGGACCACCGATGTTGCTCAGCAACGGTGGCCCCGCGTAGTTCACCGTTGGACGCGGGCGCCTCCGCCGCCTGCGAGCGCCTCCACCTCGACAAGGCTCGCCATGGACGTGTCTCCCGGCGTCGTCATGGCGAGCGCGCCGTGCGCCGCCCCGTAGTCAACCGCCGTCTGGAGATCACCGAGGTTCAGCAGGCCGTAGACAAGCCCGGACGCGAAGCTGTCGCCGCCCCCGACCCGGTCCAGGATCTCCAGGCCCTGCCGATGCGTCGCCTCGGCGAACTCTCCGCCCGACCAGGCGACCGCGCCCCAGTCATTGACCGAGGCGGTCCGCACCGCGCGCAGCGTCGTCGCCACGACCTTCAGGTGCGGGAACTCGGCGGTGACCGCCGAGATCATCCGCTTGAAGTTCGCGGCGCTAAGCGAGCTGAAGTCCGCGTCGGTGTCCGGCACTTCGAAGCCGAGGCAGGCAGTGAAGTCTTCCTCGTTGCCAAGCAGCACGTCGACGTGATTCACCAGCCTGCGGTTGACTTCTCTGGCGCGCGCTTGCCCCCCGTTGGCCTGCCAGAGGCTCGGCCTGTAGTTAAGGTCATAGGAGACGATCGTGCCGTGCCGCCGAGCCGCCCGAGCGGCCTCCTCGACCACGTCCGCCGCGGTGGGCGACAGGCTCGCGTAGATGCCGCCGGTGTGGAACCAGCGAACGCCGAGCGTGCCGAAGATGTGCTCCCAGTCGATGTCTGTTGGCTTGAGCTGGCTGGCCGCGGTGTGGCCTCGGTCGGAAACGCCGCGGGCACCACGCACGCCGAAGCCCCGCTCGGTGAAGTTGAGTCCGTTGCGGACGGTCTGCCCGACGCCGTCATAGGGAACCCAGCGGATGAATGATGTGTCGACGCCGCCTTGCAGGATCAAGTCCTCGGCCAGCCGGCCGATGTCGTTGTCGGTGAACGCGGTCACAATCGAGGTCCGGAGCCCGAAGCAGCGCCGGAGCCCGCGTGCCACGTTGTACTCGCCGCCGCCCTCCCAGACTTGGAACGCGCGTGCCGTCCGGATGCGGGAATCGCCTGGGTCAAGGCGCAGCATGACCTCGCCGAGGGAGATCTCGTCGAACCGGCATTCACCGGCCGGCCTGGTGGGAATAACGGTCATGGATTCTCCTGTGTCGCGTCGGCGATCGCCACGGCGTCGGAAGTCAGCCTGGCGATCTCGTCGAAATTCCCCGCGTTGATGAGGCTGGTGGCGACCATCCAGCTGCCGCCGACCGCCAGTACCGCTGGATGGCGCAGGTAACCGGGAAGCTTGGCTGCCGTGATCCCGCCAGTGGGGATGAACCGCATCATCCGGAACGGCGCGGCGAGCGCGTTGAGCATGGCCACTCCCCCCAGCGGCTCGGCGGGGAAGAACTTCACCGTCTCGATCCCCGCGTCGAGCGCGGTCATCAGCTCCGAGGCCGTCGCGACCCCAGGAAAGACCGGTACCGACCTTGCCTGACAGTGCCGCACGACCTCGAGACTGAGGCCCGGCGTGACGATGTAGCGGGCGCCCGCGTCGATGACCCGGGCCGCTTGTTCTGCGTTGAGTACAGTTCCGGCTCCGACCACGATGTCGGGATCGGCCGCCATCGCCCGGATGGCCTCCTCGGCGGCGGCCGTCCGGAGCGTGATCTCGGCACAGCGCAAGCCGCCGCGTTTCAGCGCTGCGGCGAGCGGTGGCGCGGCCCGCGGATCGTCGATCACCACCACGGGGAGCAGGCGGGCGGCCGCGATCGCCTCGGCCGCGTCGTTCACCGGGCCACCGCCGACGGGGGCAGGAAGCGGAGGCAAGCCGGGGCCTGGACCACGGTGCCCGAGACGAACCGAAGACATGGCTGCTCCTCATCGAAGTCGAATAGCGTCACCGTGTCGCTCTGCTGATTGGCGACCAGAAGACGGGCACCGTCCGGGGTGAAGACGAAGTCGCGTGGCTCGCGACCGCCGCAGGGCGCCACAAGCGTGGGCGCGAGCTTCCCGGTGTCCGGGTCGAAGGCGAACACGGCGATGCTGTCGTGGCCGCGGTTGGCGGCCAGCACCGATCGTCCCGACGGTGAGACCCGGACGGCGCTCACCTGGTTCTCGCCGGTGAAGTCGTCCGGCACCACCGAGATGACACCAGTCTGGACGAACCCGTCGCCATCGCGGCGCCACACCGCCAGCGTGCTGTCCAGCTCATTGACGACGAACAGGTGCTGACCGCCGGGATGGAACACGAGGTGCCGGGGCCCGGTGCCGCGCGACCCGGCGAGGCGTGCCGCCCGGCGCTCCGTCAGGGTGCCGTCCTCGCCGAGCCGGTAGCCGAATACCGTGTCAAGCCCCAGGTCGGGCACGAGCAGGTCGGCCGTGACCGGATCGAAGCAGATCTGGTGCGGGTGCGGGCCGGCCTGCCGGACGGGGTGGGCACTCGACCCCAGGTGCTGGACGTGACCGGTCATCACTCCCAGCAGCCCGTCGGCTTCCCGCGCGAAGACGGACACCGAGCCGGAGCCGTAGTTGGCCGCGACGACAAACCTCTCGGACGGGTCCAGTTCGAGGTGCGCGGGCTGCGCGCCACCCGAGGAGACCGTGTTCAGGAGCGTGACGGCACCGGACTCGGGGTCGCGGGCATAGGCGGCGACACCGCCGCCCGGTCTGCCCGCGAACTCCGTCGTCTCCGCGACCGCGTACAGGCAGCGCCCGTCGGCGGTCGCGGTTACCCAGGACGGGTTGGGCAGCCTCGCCGCCGTGGTGAGGCCCGCCACGCCGGTCCCGTCATAGCTGGCGGCCAGCATCCCCGACGGGCGCTCGTCGGGTTGCTCCTGATTCCTGGTGTACGTGCCGATAATCAGGGGTTGTCTGACCGCGTTCATGTGACCTTTCTTCGGTGCGTCGCGGGACCCGCGGTCCCGCGATTGGGGCTTCCGTGTACGTGGCCGTTGACGGCCCGGTCTGGGTTACGGGCTGGGTGCCCGCGATCGCGCCGCCGGCGACGCCCTCGACCAGGTGCCGCTGCAGCAGGATGAACACGACGAGGACCGGCGCGGCGACGATGACCGTCGCGGCCGCGACCAGCGGCCACTGGCTGGTGTACTGGCTGAAGAACCCGTACAGTCCCCGGGTCACCGGCCACAGGCTCTGGTCCGAGAGCATGACCAGCGGCAGGATGAGGTTGTTCCAGCTCGCGACGAAACCGAAGACGGCGAACGCCGCCAGCGCGGGCCGCATCTGCGGGATGATGATCTTGAAGATGAACCGGAAGTAGCCGCAACCCTCCAGTGCCGCCGCCTCGTCGAGTTCGCGCGGGATGGACTTGATGTAGCCGACGAAGAAGAAGAATCCGGCGCCGGCGAGACTGGTGAGGATCAGGAACCCGACGCGGCTGTTGTACAGGTGCAACGCCCTCGCCTCGATGAACAGCGGTATCAGGCCCGCGGGTAGAAAGCCCGAGAAGACGAAGAACGCGTACAGCGCGTTGGAGAACCGGAAGTAGCCCCGCGAGATCGGGAACGCGAGGAACACCCCCAGCACCAGCGTCACCACGTCCGGGACGACCGAGTAGATGAGGCTGTTGATCATCTCGGTGCCGAAGTCGCCCTGGGTCCAGGCACTGGCGAAGTTGGACAGGGTCCAGGTCGTGGGCAGGCCCGTCGGGTCCTGGAGGAACCCCATGTACGTCTTGAACGCCTGCAGTGCCAGGTAGATGATCGGCAGGGCGAACAGGCCCACGGAGATCACGAAACTGAGGCTGTGCAGGCCGGTGGCCCGCAGCAGCCGGCCACGCAGGTTCCGCCTCATAGCTGAACCTCCCTGCGGCGCAGCGTGAACAGCATGATCGCGCCGATCACCAGCGTCAGGCCGAACTGCACGATGGCCAGCATCGATCCATAGCCGAGGTCGCTGTTGGTGCCGAACGCCGAGTCGAACATGTACATGCCGATCGTCTTGGTGCCGAAGTAACCATCGGTGAGCAGCAGGATCAGCGCGTACTCACCCAGGCAGCCCATGGCCGTCAGGAACACGTTCACCGTGGTCGCCGAGGCCAGCAGCGGCCAGGTGACGCGCCGGAAGGCGCCCCACCGCCCGCAACCGTCCAGCGAGGCGGCCTCGTACAGCTCTCGCGGGATCCGTCGCAGGCCCGCGATGTAGATAAGCATCGTGTAGCCGGCGAACATCCACACGTTGATGACGATGATGATCGGCAGCGCGACGTGATCCTGGCCGAGGAACGCGCTCGAGGTATGGAACACGTCCGTCAGGATCTTCTCCGCGGGGCCGCTCGTCGGGTCGAAGATGAGGTCGAACAGCACCGCGACAATCGTCACCGAGAAGACCTGCGGCATGAAGATCAGCGCGCGGTACACGCTCCACGCCCGCCCTCGCCGGTTCAGCAGCAGCGCCAGGCCGAGACCGATCACGATCTGCGCCACGGTCACGCCAGCGGTGTAGATGATCGTGACCTGCACGCTGTCCCAGACCTGCGGCAGCAGGCTGGTGAACGCCGTCCGGTAGTTGCACAGCCCGCAGTAGCTGCTCGGGGTGCCTGGCACGCCGGAATAGTTCGTGAACGAGTAGTAGACCGTGGCGAACGAGGGATACAGACCGAAGACCAGCCACCCCAGCGCTGGAACCGAGATGGACAGCCACGGGATCCAGCGCCGGGTGCGGCGGGTGCCGAAGGGGCAGATAGCCATGTACTAGCCCTTGACCGACTTGGTGTAGTTCTGTGCCGAGGTCCGCAGTTCAGAGGTTGCGGGCACGTCGCCGATCGGCGCGATCAGGGTCGTGTCCGGCTCGGAAGCGCCGTCGGCCGCTCCGGATGGCACCCACAGCGAGCCGAGCGCCGAATAGGTGTCGCTGGTGTGGGTGGAGAGCCAGGAAGTCCACGACAGCGTCGGCGTCGGGACTGACGTCTCGGTCGATAGCGACCCGGTTCCCTTCACCCAGGCGGCGTAGTTCGACGGCTGCGAGAACAGCTGCAGCCACTCCAGGGCCAGCTTCTGGTGCTTGGCCCAGACAGGGACGGTCCAGGTGAGGTCGTCGGCGGTGGGAACCCGGTTCCAGGACGGGTTGTTGGTTCCGGGGAAGGCGAAGAAACCGAGCTTCAGCGACGGGTTGGCCGTCGTGATCGTGTTGCCGTCGTAGGAGCCGTCGATGAAGAACGGGTAATTGCTGGTGTTCACGGCCCACTCGCCGGGCGCGGTCTCCGCCGAGACGCCAGCGGCGTCGGGCTCGATGTACTGCATGACCTCCTCGTATTCCGCGGCGGCCTGCTCGTACACCGGGCTCGTCCAGTTCTCCGTGCCGTCCCAGAACGCCTTCGCGCGGTCCAGGCTGACGGTGCTCGCCTGGGTGGAGGGTGTGTCCTTCATGATGAGCTGGTTGTAGATGCCGGCGAACAGGATGTTCTGGTAACCGTCCTTGCCGGAGACGTACACACACGAGGTGCCGTGGGCCTTGAAGACCTTGCAGTCGTTCAGGAACGCGTTGAACGTGGTCGGGACCGACAGGCCGTACTTCGCCAGCAGGGACGGCTTGTACCACATGCCGCCGTTGTTGACGTACTCGGCGGCCACCGTGCCGTAGATGCCGCTCCCGTAGCCGGCCCCGGCCTCCTGGACGCTCGGGTTGTAGTACTTCATGAACGGCTCATTCGCCAGGTTCAGCAGCTGGTGCGAGGCGACGAGCGCCGCCATGCCTGACACGGTGATGTGGGTGTACGAGGGCGCGTAGCCGGTCACGCTGGACGGGAACTGGGCGAGCAGGTCGACGTCATGGGACTCCTCCACGCTGTCCTCCAGCGTGTTCCAGCCGTTGCCCGCGGTCGGGGCCGTCTCCAGGGTGACGTGCACCCCGGGATGCTCCTTCTCGAAGAGCGTGTCGATCGTTTGCGTGTAGCTGACCGCGGCGGCGTTGGTCCACTCGACAATGGTCAGCGTGTCCGCGGAGCTGCCGCCACCGGAGCTGCAGGCCGCGAGCGCCGATGCGGCAAGCACGGCCACGCCTAGCACGGACAGCGGGCGGAACAGGCGGCGCGGGGATCTTTCCGCCGGACGGCGGTAAGCCAAAATGCGCATGAGAAAACCTCCAGATGCGGACGTCGTCGATGGACGGCGGCGGGACGCACGCGACTGCGTTCCGCACTGACCTAGAGGCTGATCGGCAGTGTGCGACCAGTGAGATCCGTCTGTCAATACTTTGGGTTATTTTGGTTTCTGTGACCGGGTTGTCAAGGATATTAACTGACAATGAGCTGTCATCCGATCGACACTGGTCCGACAGAAAAGTGGCATCGTAGCAAGTCACAGGCCGAGCTAGTCCTCTTTTCAGGAAATTCCGGTCAATCACTTGCCTTAATGACACTCATGGTTTTACATGAATGTCACCTAACATCGACCTAGTGGCCCTGACCTGCGGGACTGACACCGCGCGACCGGTGTCCCGCCAGCCCTACTGCCTTGGAGGTGCGCCTATGCCGCACAAACGACGGTTTCATGCCGGATGATTCTGAGCGGCTAGGCCGCTGGGCGGCGGGCGATGACCCACTGGCGTTGCGTGCCTCGATCGTCCTGCTCGCGCTCGACGGTCTTCGCAACTCCGACATCTCCCGCCGCCTCGGCGTGTCCCGGCAGACCGTCGGAACGTGGCGGCAGCGCTACGCTGCCGACGGGGCCGACGGTCTGCGGGACCGGCCGCATCCGGGGCGGCCCCGCACGGTCGACGAGGCCGACATCGTGGTCCGGGCCCTGCTGGCCCCGACCGAGCGCCGGTCCGCACGCGCGCTTGCCCGCGATTGCGGGGTGTCGCACGCGCTGGTGGCAGACATCAGGCAACGCTGGCGCCTGACATCGGATCGCGCCTCGGTTCCGGTCATACCGGCGCGGCCGACGCTGCCCGACGGAGAGATCTGGGTGCTCGGCCTTTACCACGACGGACGGTGCACCGTCATGCTGCTCGGCAGCCGTCCCCAGCGGTCGACGGCTCTCATCGCCGGGGCGATCGACCCCGGCACCCTCGACGCGGTCGGCGTGGCGCTGACCATAGCCAGCGAGTGTGCACAGACCGCGACGGAGGACCGATTCGACGCCTTCCTTCTCGAGTCACGCCGCCACCCGAACGTCCGGCTGCACGCCGTGACACTCCAGAACGCGGATGGTGGTACCGGGCTGGCTGAGCGGTGCGCCCGCGCGGGCGTGACCCACCACCTGATACCCGCCCGCAGCACCTGGTGGTCGTTCGCGCGCGCGGCCATCGGCATCGACAGCGTGCAGCACCCGGAAACCTCACAGCGCGTCCACCTAGACCTGGCCTCGGCGCTCACCAGGTACGCCGCGATGCGCGAGCCTCGCCTGATGCCGGTGTGCTGGCTACGGGAATCCCTTCCCTCGAGGAACGACCCACCCGCCCGGTTCGCGGCGGCGCGCAGGTCCGGCAGCGGAGGCGGCGCCAACCAGATCGATCTCGGGTCATTCAACGAATGCGTCGTGATAGAGACCGTCCGGCTGGCCGGCTCCATCACCCGCGGTGAGATCTCCGAGCGGACCCAGCTCACGCAGCAATCCGTGTCACGAATCACGCGGTCGCTGCTCGCCCGCGGCTTGCTAATAGAGGACCGGCACCGGTATTCCACGGCCGGCAAGCCGCGGACACCCGTACGGCTGCGCGACGACGCCGCGCACGCCCTGGGGATCCACCTTGATCCCGAGGTGCTGACCGCGGTCGTGGTCGACCTGTCCGGCTCGATCGTCGCGAGTCACAGCGAGCCGATCACCGCTCATCCGCTCATCGACCAGGTGACCGGCCTCGGCGAACGAGTGCTCTTGACCGCCGGGCGGAGCGTCAGCGACGACACGTTCCTCGGCATCGGGGTGGCGACCCCCGGTCCAGTGGATACCGCGTCCGGCACGATACTCGACCCGCCGCTGATGGCGGCCTGGCGTGACGTGCCACTGCTGTCCCTGCTGGAGAAGCGGTTCACCTGCCCGATCGTTATCGAGAAGGACTGCACCGCCGCGGCCATCGGCGAGCGGTGGATCGGGCGGGACCGCCGGGCCCGCGATTTCGTGTACCTCTACCTGGGGACCGGCGTGGGATCCGGGCTGTTCCTTAACGGTGACGTCTACCGCGGCCTCACCGCGAACGCGGGCGAGTTCGGGCAGCTATGCGCGATCGCGCTCGGCCGCGTCGACTCCGACGGCAAGCCCGAGATCCTGCCCGAGTGCAATCCGGTGGCCTCGGTTCCGGCGCTGGTGCAACGCTCGGCACCGGTTCCGCCCGGCCGCGCCATCCCCGGCGATCCCAGTGCCGCCTACCACGCCGCCTGCGCGGCGGCCGCCGCGGGTGATCGCGCTCCGGCGGGCAGCCGCGCGGCGGCGGCCGTGCGGCAGGTCGCCGCGGCCATCGGACAGGGCGCGGTCGGCATGGTCGACCTGCTCGACGTGGGCCTAGTCGTGGTCGGCGGACCGTTCTGCACCAACGCGGTCGCGGACCTGTACCTCACCGAGATTGAACGGATGGTCAACGCCTTCCCGACCGCGCGCAGGATGCGGCGGGTCATCGTCGAGCGCTCGGTCAACAGTCAGGAAGCGGCGGCGGTCGGCGCGGCCTCGACGATCTTCCACGCCACCTTCACTCCCCGGCTCCGCGGCGGCGGTGGCGGGTGAACGCGCCGAGCGTGGTGCTGGCCATGGGCACCGAGGTCGCGGGCCGGCTGCTCGGCGACGACGGACTGGCCCGGCTGATGGCTGTCGCCAACGTCCGCCCAGGCCTGGTGGTGCATGACTTCGCCGACCCGGCCGCCCGAGAGCCGCTGCTGGAGGCGGAGGTGCTGCTCACCCACTGGGGGTGCCCGGTGCTCGACGCCGACGCGCTGACCCTGATGCCGCGGCTGCGCGCGGTGGTGCACGCGGCAGGCTCGGTGAAGAACCTGGTCACCGACGCCTGCTGGGAGCGCGGGCTGCGCGTTTCCTCCGCGGCCTGGGTCAACGCGCTGCCGGTAGCCGAGTACACCCTCGCGGCGATCCTGATGGCGAACAAGCAGGTACTGCGGTTCCGCGAGCACTACCGGGCCGAGCGCGGCAGCCGGACGGACTGGCACGGGCTCTACCAGACGGCGGGCAACTACCGCCGCCGCGTCGGGATCGTCGGTGCCTCCCTGGTGGGACGGCGCGTAATCGAGCTGACCCGCCCGTACGACTGGGAGATCGTGGTGCACGACCCCTTTCTCACCGCGGCCGAGGCACGCCAACTCGGCGTGTCCCTGGCCGGTCTTGACGAGATGTGCGCCGCCGTGGACGTGGTGAGCGTGCACGCGCCCGAGATTCCGGAGACCAGGCACATGCTCGACCGGCACAGGCTGGCGCTGCTTCGTGACGGCGCCACCGTTATCAACACCGCGCGCGGCTCACTGGTCGACCAGGCGGCGCTCACCGCGGAACTCGTCTCCGGCCGCCTCCAGGCCGTCATCGACGTCACCGATCCCGAGGTGCTGCCCGCCGACTCCCCGCTGTACGACCTCCCGAACGTGCTGCTCACCCCGCACGTGGCCGGATCCATGGGCAACGAGATGGGACGGATGTTCGACGCCGCGCTCGCCGAACTGGAACGCTACGCCGCGGGCCTGGACTTCGCCCACCCCGTGCTGCGCTCGCAGCTCTCACACATCGCGTGACAGCCGAAGATACGAGGGCCGAGCCGGTATGTGTGCAGGCCACAGCAACCCTGCGCCAGCCAAGCCCGCGCCCACCGCCCTCATGGCAGGAGGCCGTTCGCGTCCGCGAAATCCAAGAACACCGACCAATCCGACTCGGACACGCCATGATCACCCTCTCTCACGTGATAAGAAAGCGCCTCACCGATACGACGGCCAACTTCCGGCGGAGGTACCAGACTCGCCTCCGCCGGTGTCAACTCGAGCCCGTTCTTCTGACTCGACTCCGGCAATGTGCCTTGTAGTCCGTACAGCTCATAAACCGGCGATGCGTGCAGAGTCGCCAGGAACTCGCCTTCAGGATCGGCATGGCGGTCGTTGGCTGCGCTCGACACGTGGAGGGGTCGCGGCGCGATCAAAGCAAGCAGCTGATGCTGGTCGACAGGGAACTCCGCGTCCCGCCCACCGAAAGCCGCATAATTACCGCAAAACCAATACGGGAAATGGCCAGATATGGCAGAAATATCTTCTCCCTCGATATGCCGTGCCAGGGAGGCCCCTCCTTGCCCTGACTCATTGAAGTGTTCTCAGCGACTTTCAGCTGATCATCTTGTGCTCGAATAGCACGAGAACGAGAGCTGCGCGAGCGATCTGGCCGATCTTCCCGGGGCTCATGGTGACGTGCTGCAGGGTTTGCCAGCGCTGGGAGAGAAGGGCGAAGCCGCGTTCTCCCATGCACCGCAATGACCGGATCAGCGCGTTCCTGGTCCGCGCGTTAATGTCCAGCTCCTTTATCCCCGCCGGCCTCTTCACGGGGGTCAGGACGCCGTGACCTGCGCCTTCGTACCCGCCGTCGGCCAGGACAGGCATCTTCTCCGTGAACGGGCGGATCACGGAAAGGACCATTTCCCGCGCCGCGGCCAGGTCGTTCACATTGCCGGGCAGGACATCCGAGACCCACGCCGGCCGGCCGTCGGGGTAGAACACCGCCTGGATGTTCCCGCCGAAGTCCTTGCGTTTCCCGGAGTACCACAGGTCTATCACCGCGCCCTTCCGGCTGACGGTTTTCTCGTGGCGCCGGTCGGCATCGACGATCTTGCCGTCGAGGATCACGTACGGCGTGCCCTCGGCCACGACGCGCTCCAGTGCCTCCCGCAGTCCCGGGGCCTGCGCGGCCAGGACGTCGATGACCTCGGCGACGTAGCGGTAGGCGGTGGCCTGCGACAGGCCGGAGCCGGAGCCGAGGCGGCGGACGTCGCCCTTGTCCCGGAACCACCCCAGTCCGAACACCGCCTGGCGGTAACAGCTGAGCCTGCGGGTCTTTTTCCTGGTTCCGATCGAACGGCGGCGGGCGGCGAGCAGAGCGGAAACGAACCAGATGAGCTCGCGGGGGACGTCGAGCATGACACGATAGGAAGGCACGCGGGGCCTCTCGGGCGGACGGATTCTTTGGCGAGACCTCTTTAGCGGGGGGCTCCGCGTCTTCTGCCGGGGGGCTCCGCGTCCTCCCGGCGATGTCCTGCCATGTTCGCGTGTCTGCCCAAACGCCTCGTCACGTACTGGCTGCCGGGTTCCCCGCTACCGAGAAAGCCTCAGTAGTGCCAGGCGATGCGATTGCTGCACTTTTGCTGCACCATCCCCTGCCCCTAGACATCTCGCGAAGGAGAGCGCATCGTGGGACGTGTTGCACGGAGCCACTCAGGGGGCGAGCATAGACAGGAGGTCGGCTATGTATGTAGTGGTACGTCGATACGACGGGGTGACCGATGCCGCAGAGGCGGGACGCCGGGTCAAGGAGGAGTTCATCCCGATTCTCCAAGATGTGTCCGGATTCGTGGCCTATTACTGGGTCAACGCCGGGGGCGGGGTGATGGTTTCAACCTCGGTCTTCCAAGACCAGGCTGGAGAGGAAGAATCGACGAAGAGGGCGGCGGACTACGTGAGGACCAGTCTCGCGTCACTGTTCCCGAACCCTCCCCAGGTCACGGCTGGCGAGGTTGTAGCGTCCCACTAGGGGTCCCGCAGGCTGCGGGCCTTGAAGATCGGTTGCGTGACTCCGCCAGCGTGCGGTGGATGAGGCAGCCGCCCCGGCGCGGGGAACGCGGAGCTGCGCTCCGCAAGCAGGAGCGGGACACCAGCCGTGAGCATGCCGGTGACGGCTGGGTCGAGACCGGCTTGGTGTTACCACGCAGCACGGCACGCCGAACGAGCTGCGCACCTACACCCGGAGTCCGGCCGTCTCATCAGCAGGGCATGATCCGCAGGATCACCGTGCACGGTACCTGGAAGCCGTGCGGGTCGCCGCCAGGTGGTGTCGGCGCGCATGTTTCGCCGCGGCAGGTTCGCGTTGCGGGCCACGGCCCGGCTGGAGGAGGGTTGTGGCCTAGCCTTCCGGGGCAGACAGGTTCTTTGGCGAGAACTATTGTACCGGGGGCTCCGCGTCTCCCCGGTGATGTCCGCCTATGTCCGCATGTCTGCCCAGATGGCCTGTTACCGCCCACGATCTTGCGGACGAGCCAGGGGAGTGACGTCAAGGCATGGTTCTCAAGGATGTTCATCCCAAGGAAGACGGGGGATCCACTCGCGGCCACCGAATCGGCGGGCTGGACCACTAGCAGGGGCACGTCCATGCTGCGGCGCGGGCCCGCGACAGTCATGAGCCACTCGGTCATGGTCCCGCGCGATTCAAGAACAGGCTGTCGAGACAGAAGCGTGACACTCGCTAGTGACCCGTCGGCGGGCGTGTAACCGTAGACATGCTCGGCCAGCCCTTCCAGGAGACGTCTCCGACGGTGTCTCCAATTCTCGATGGAGGGAAAGTCGTCCGCACCGAAAAGCGCCGGCAGCTCGTACCGCACGCCGGCCGAGCCCTCGCACTGGGGCCCCTGAGCGGGCCACCGCCACCTGTCCACCTTGCCGCCATTCTCTAGCCATTCCGCGCCACCGACAAGAAAGTTGGCTGACGCCCGGACATGCCGTTACTCCTGCTCACAGCTGAAACTGTGAGCAGGAGTAACGCCATACTTCCGGTGCGGAAACCCGCGTTAGCGGGTTTCCGCACACGCCCGGCTTCAGGACCCGGCGACCGATACCGAGACGCTCCGCACGATCAGCGGTTGCGACGGATTGGTCACCGCGAGCCGCAGGTCGGCGGAGAGGTTCTGCTCCTCGCCGAGCTGCGCGCCGGTGATGGTCACGCTGGATGTCGCCCAGGTGCCGGTGCCCGGACTCGTCGCCGTCGGGCCATTCTGGTACGCGTTGCCCGGTGCGTCGTATTGCACCTGGAAGCCCTGTCCGGCGGTGGCCCAGTAGGTCACCGTCACCGTGAGGTCAGCGGCGGCGTCGACCGCGCTGGACGGGTCGACCTGCAGGTACATGTTCTCGACGGAGGTGCCGCTCTGGGCGGTCGTCCAGGTCTCCCAGGCCTGGCTCCCGTCCTGCGTGATCACGTTCAGGTTGCCGTCGGCGCCCTGACTGGTCCCGCCGTTGAGGACTTCCAGGCCGAACGCCACGCCCACGGACGCCGAGACCGTCGACGCGCCGGAACCAGGAGCCTCCGGGCAGTCCGACGGCACAGGCGTCCCCGCCGGGGCGGCGCCGGGCACCATCTTCCACTCGGCGAGCGTGGCCGACGCCATCGTGACGGGTGCGCACACGTCGTCGTCAGACAAGACCCGCTGCGGCACGGCCTCGCCGGTCGCCGCGTCGACCAGGTGGTACGTTCCGTTCTTCAGGGTGAGCCCGGCCGGGCTGAAGGTCGCCGTGCCGTCGTAGCCGAAATAGGTGCTGACCTCGGCGAGCGTGATGGACGCGCTGCGGTGATCGGCCGCGACAACCGGAACCGCGTGCAGCGAATAGGGACTGGACAACTGCGCGTAGGGGGGCGCGTAAGCGGAGAGCTGGGAAGCGTCGTTAAGTAGTACTCCGCCTGCCTTCTGGTAGGACTCCAGAGTCGCGTCCACGCCGTTGAGCGGGAGTACCGCCTTGTACTGCGATAGCCGCACGGTGCCGTCGGCGACCTCCTGGCTGGTGACCACCGCGAACCCGGACTGGTTGGTCTCCCACAGGCTGGCCAAGTCGTTCTCGGCGCTCGACAGGCTGCCGCCAGAGGCGTTGCCGTAGCCCTGCGACACGTCGATGTACACGGCCGCCGGCTGCTGCGGATACGAACCCGACAGCCCCTGCAAGGTGGACAGCCAGCTGATGTAGACCGGGAACCCGACGACGTCCTTCTCCGTCCCGTCATGGATGAAGAAGTCCTCGCCCCCGCTCTCGGGGAACACGAGGCCGTAATTGGACAGCCACTCCACCGCCGCCGCGGCGAGTTCGTCATTCTCCCCCGGCGCGGTCCACTCCTCCGCCACCCGTACGTGGTAGGCGCGGGCCAGGCTGCCGAAGATGAGCGACAGGCCTGATGACTCCGCGTCGTCCAGGATGATCGTGACGTTGTACTGACGCGCCAGCTTGAAGAACGAGTCGGGGTTGTTGGCGTAGTCGACATTGTTCGAGAGGTGCCCGCCGTAGTAGTAGTACAGCGGCCCGCTGGTGATCTTGCGCACCGCGGCGGTAAGCCTGCCGTAGGTGTCCTCCATACTCCACACCCGGAACTCCTGGTAGACACCGGTCGTGGCCTCGGGCACCTGGTCGAAGGACGTGTAGCTGGCGCCGTACTCCGCGTTGAACCTGGCGATCGTCCCGTAGGTGTCCGGAAGGTACACGTCGTGGAACTCGGCGATATCGTCCGCCGCCCAGCCGCCGGCGCCGCCGTTGACGTCCCACTGGGCATCGAGGAAGCCGTAGTCGAGTATCGAGCCGCCGTAACCGGGATTGTCCGCGATGTGGGCGATCGTGCCGGTGACGTAGCTGAAGTACTCCTGCTGATCGGTGAGGTTCCACCAGACGGGCTGGCTACCCGTGACACCCGTGCTGCTGACCTCACGGTCGGTCACCCACGACGCCGGGCTGCCGCTCCAGCCCGACTCCCAGAAGATCGGCACGAGCTTCACGCCCGCGGCCGCGGCGTTCGCCAGTTCCTGGTCGAACTCCGTGAAATCGAACGTGCCCGGCGACGGCTCGATATCGTTCCACGACATATTGATTTCTGCGTTGTTCAGGCCATCCGCCTTGAGCGCCGCGAAGCTGGCCTCCGACCACGGGACCCCGTGATTGTCGAAGTCAAGCTGGGTCGACCATAGCGTGGAATTCTCTTGGGTAACCGTAGTTCGGTTCGCGGGAGCGGCCGCTGCCGTACCGGCCAGGGAAATAATTGCCAGAATGGCGGTGATGACAGCACACAGCGGCGTGCGAACTTGTCGGATCATTCTCACCTCGGTTGAGTCGTTGTCCTGAGGTGTATCTAAAACCAACAAAGTTCAACGCGCAAGATCATAGACTAATTTCTATGGCGTGCGGTCGCCGACCACGGAATATGCTACTTCTCATCGGCGAATCCGCCTGCCGCTGCGTTTTAAACTGTCAGTTAATTACGTTGCCATTCCGGATAATGGCGCCTTATATTTCGGGTCACGGCGACTCAAGTCCGCCATCGGGGCGGCGGACGCCGGCCGCCCAGCGGTCATGGCGGAACTTGACGGGAGAGAAGCGGGACGCGGCCTTCTCGTCGAGGTCGACGCCGAAGCCCGGCTCGGGCGACGGCCACAGGTAGCCGTCGCGCACCACCGGAGTGCCGGGGAAGACCTCGTGCGTGGCGTCGTTGTAGGTGTGCGACTCCTGGTAGCCGAAGGCGGGCGTGGACACGTCGACCGCCAGGTTGGCGGCCACCCCGACGGGCGAGATGTCGCCCGGCGAGTGGAACGCGGTACGCACGCCAAGCAGTTCGGCGAGCGCCACCAGCTTGCGGGTAGGGGTGAGGCCGCCAACCGACGACGTATGCAGCCGCAGCAGGTCGACGCCGCCATCGCGGACCAGCCGCACCGCGTCGGTGACCGACCCGGTCTGCTCTCCCACCGCGATCGGCACCGGCGACGCCGCCCGCACCTCGGGCAGCCGGTCATAGTGCTCGGGCGCGACCACGTCCTCAAGGAACGACAGCCGGTACGGCTCGAGTGCCCTGGCGAGCACGATCGCCTGCTTTGGCGTGAGCCTGCTGTGCACGTCGTGCATGAGGCTGACCTCGGGGCCGAGGCGCTCGCGTGCCGCCGCGAACAGCTCCGGCGTGTGCGCCAGGTAATAGTTCACGTCCCAGCCGTCGGGGTTCGGCGATCGCGGATAGCCGCCGCGGGTATGCGGCGCGCCGTACGTGCCTGTCCCCGGGCCGCCCAGCTGCAGCCGGACGTGCCGGTATCCCTCCGCGATAAGTTCCTCCGCCCGGGAAAGCGTCTCGGAGATCGTCGCGCCGGCGGCGTGCGAGTACACCTCGACTGCGGCGCGGCTGCGGCCGCCGAGCAGCTCGTAGACCGGCAGGCCGGCCCGCTTGCCCGCGATATCCCACAGCGCCTGGTCGACACCGGACAGCGCGTTGTTAAGCACCGGGCCGTTGCGCCAGTAGGAGGAGTAGTGGATCAGCCGGGTGATGTCCTCGATGTCGGCCGGGTTCCTGCCGATGACCAGCGGTCCGACGTGCTCGTCGACCGCCGCCGCGACGGCCGCGTAGCGCTGGGTGAAGGTCGCGCAGCCGAGCCCGTACAGCCCCGGCTCCGAGGTGTCTACCCGCACCACCACGAGCGGCGCGCCCTCGGGGGCGGTGACCACCGAGCGCACGGCCGTGACGCGGAGGTTATCGCGGCTGGGCCACGGCGGCACCGCCTCCGGAAGTCCGCCGTCGGGGCCGAGCAGCTGGTTGGGGCCGTCTGATGAGGTCAACGGTTGTGCTCCTGTCGTTTTGATATGACTTGCAAATGTCCGGGTGAGAAGCGGCGCGCGGTCACGGTCACGGGCAGGACGATCCGCTCCGGTGCGGCGGCCGGCGCGGCGACGCGCTGGTGCAGTAGGCGCATGGCGCGCTCGCCCATCTCGCGCGACGGCAGCGAGACAGCGGCGACCGTGAGCGGGAGCACGTCGAACGGGCCCGCGTCGTCCATCCCCGCCAGGTCCACGTCGCCGGGAATGTCCAGCCCGAGCGCGACCAGGTCCTGTGCCGCGCCCGCCAGCACGTACCCGTTGGCGCACAGCAGCACCGTCGGCGGCCGGGGTCCGCGCAGCAGCCCCGACAGCTTCGCGCGGCGTTCGGCCTCCGGCAGGGACGAATGTGGCAGCAGCACGGTCAGGTCGGGGCGAATCGGCAGGCCGTGGTGGCGCAGCGCCTCGACATGCCCGGCGAGCCGGTCGCGCACGCTTGTCACGTCGGTCTCTTCCCACAGCGTCGCGATGACGTTGTGACCGGACGCGATCAGTTCCTCGGTGAGCTCCCGGCCCGCGGCGAAGTTGTCCGCCAGCACCGCGTCGGTGGCGATGTCGGGCCGGTAGCGGTCGACGAGCACCAGCGGGACGCCGCGCCGCAGGGCCTCGGTGTAGCCGCGACCCGCGGAGGAACCCTGCGCGGGATACGCGATGATGCCGCTCACGCCGTGGTCGAGGGCGGCCAGCAGCACCCGCTGTTCGTGCTCCGGGTCGCCGTCGCAGTGGTTGAGGTAGAGCCGGTAGCCGAGTTCGTCGCACACCGACTCGATCCCGGCGAGCAGGCCCGACACGTGCGGGCCGTGGAACTGCAGCACGCAGGCGACGGAGCCGTCGCCGGCCGACGGCCTTCTCGGGGCGACGAAGGTGCCCTGGCCGCGGCGGCGGATCACGTAGCCCTCGGCCACCAGGTCGTTCAGCGCGCGAACCGCCGTCGCGTGACTGACGCCGAACTGCTCGCAGATCTTCCGCTGGGTCACGAACGGCACGTCAGGCGGGAACTCACCCGACTCGATCACGGCCACCAGTTCCCGCTTGACGCGTTGGTAGAGCGGTTCGTCGGCCATGCCCGATTGTTAGCAAATATGCCAGCACAAAGCAAGGCTTGACATGTTAAATGGGCCGAGTAGCGTCTGCCATCATGAAGATCCTGGTTACCGGCGCTGCCGGAACGCTGGGGAGCGCGGTCGTCGCGCACCTGAGATCCCTGGGCTGGAGCGTGCGGGCCCACGATCTCGTCCCGCTTGATCCCGCCCAGGCGGATGAGGTTGTCACCGGGGATCTGCGCGATCCCGAGCAAGTGCGGCTGCTTGTCGACGGCATGGCCGGCGTGGTGCACGCCGCCGCGATACCGTCGCCGCGGCCGGACGAGCAGGCGGTCTTCACCAACAACGTGATGTCCGCCTACCAGGTCCTCGACGCGGCGGGCCGCGGCGGGGTGCCGCGCATCGTCTACATCTCCAGCCTGTCGGCGCTAGGGTTCGCTTACTCCTTCCGCGGCGCCTCACCGGAATCGGTCCCGGTCACCGAGGCGCACCCGTTCGTCGCCGAGGACGTCTACGGCCTGTCCAAGCACCTTGGCGAGCAGATCGCCCGCACCACGGCGCTGCGCTGGGGCGCTGCCGTGGTCAGCCTGCGGTTTCCGTTTCTCGGCAGCGGCGAGCGGCTGCGCGGGCACCTCGCCAAGGTGCACGAGCACCCGGATCACGACCGGCGTGGCTTGTGGGCGTGGCTGGACACCCGCGATGCGGCGCGCGCGATCGAAGCCGCGCTCACCAGGCCGCTGACCGGACATCATCTCATCAACGTGGTGGCGCCGGACACGACCGCGCTCGAACCGACCGCCGACCTGCTGCGGCGCTATCACCCCTCCAGCGTGCTAACCGAGCCGCTTGCGGGCTGCGCGACGCCGTTCTCGACTGAGCTGAGCCGCGAACTGCTCGGCTTCACCGCCGCCTACTCATGGAGGTAAAAGTGAAACACGCACTGGTGGTCCGCGGCGGCTGGGAGGGGCACGTGCCGGCCGCCGCGAGCGACCGCTACGCCGGCGTGCTCAAGGACTCCGGCTTCGACGTCACGGTGTCGGACTCTCTCGACAGCTACCTCGATTCCGACTTGCTGGCTGCCACGGACCTGGTGGTGCAGTGCTGGACGATGGGCACGATCAGCGGTGACCAGGTTCGCGGATTGTCTCAGGCGGTGCGCGCCGGCACCGGCCTGGCCGGCTGGCACGGGGGAATCGTCGACGCGTTCCGCGGCCAGACGGCCTACAGCCTCATCACCGGAGGCCAGTTCCTGCACCATCCTCGCGGCTTCGTCAGCTACTCGGTCCGGCCCGTCTCCGGTCATCCGGTGGTCGCCGGCATCTCGGAGTTCACCGTCACCACCGAGCAGTACTACATGCACGTGGACCCTGGCAACGAGGTGCTGGCCGTCACCGATTTCGTCGCCGATCCCGAGTACCCGGACCTGGCCGGGGTCGTGATGCCGGTGACCTGGCTCCGTCACTGGGGCGAAGGGCGAGTTTTCATAACGGCGATCGGTCACTCCGTCGCCGACCTGGAAGTACCTGAGGTGGACACGATGATCCGGGAGGGCATGGCATGGGCGACACGGTGAAACCCCTGCGAATCGGCGTGGTGGGCGCAGGGAACATCAGCCGCGCTTACCTCGGCACGCTGCCCTCGTTGTCCAACGTCCAGGTGACGGCGGTCGCCGACCTGATTGGTGACCGCGCCGCCGCGGCGGCCGCCACTGTTGACGGCGCTCGTACGCTGCAGGTCGACGAACTGCTCGCGGCCGATGACGTCGACCTGGTGCTCAACCTGACGATCCCTGCGGCGCACGCCGAGGTGGCGCATGCGGCGATCACTTCCGGCAAGCACGTCTACGGTGAGAAGCCGCTGGCGGCCAACACCGGGGAGGCGAGCTCGGTGCTTGACCTTGCCGAGCGTGCCGGGGTGCGGGTCGGCTGCGCGCCAGACACGGTGCTCGGCACCGGGATCCAGACGGCGCGGGCAGTCCTTGACGCCGGGGAGATCGGCGCGCCGGTCGCCGCGACCGCGTTCATGGTCACGCCCGGCCACGAGCGGTGGCACCCAGATCCGGACTTCTACTATCAGCCGGGCGGCGGGCCGCTGCTCGACATGGGTCCGTACTACCTGACCGCCCTGGTCACTCTGCTCGGCCCGGTGCGGCGCGTGGTCGGCATGTCGTCCACGCCGCGGGCAAGGCGGGTCATCGGCAGTGGCCCGCGCGCGGGCTCCGAAATCGAGGTGAATGTCGCGACGCACGTGACCGGGGTGCTTGAGCACGCAGGCGGGGCGCTCTCGACGCTGGTGATGAGCTTCGAGGTGTGGGCTGGCAAGCTGCCGCGCATCGAGGTCTACGGCACTTCAGGCTCGCTGTCGGTGCCCGATCCCAACGGGTTCGACGGGCAGGTGCACATCTTCCGCGCCGGTGATCAGTGGTCTCCAGTAGCCGAAGCGGGCGGGTACCGGGGTGCGTCCCGGGGGTACGGCCTCTCGGACCTGGCCGGCGCGCTGGCCGCGGGCACCCCGCACCGCGCGGACGGGCAGCTCGCCTATCACGTGCTTGACGTGATGGAGAGCCTGCTCGCGGCGGCCTCTGCTGGGCGCGCCGTGGAAGTCGCGAGCACGTGTGAGCGGCCGGCCGCGGTCCCGCTGGGCGCGCGTCCCGACGAAGACTAATCATGAAAGAACGGGTGCGGCTCTCGTAGAGGCATGACGTTCCGGTTTTCTGGTGCCCGGTCTCAGTTGAGGTGGCAGGTTCTGGGCCTGGTTACCGGTAGGCGATCAGCATCCTGGTTCCCGCGTTCGCGGAGATGAACCTGCGCATGCTCGTGCTAAGCGGTGGCCGCGAGCGCACCATCGACCACTACTCAGCCCTCGCCGCCAGCGCCGGCCTGCAGGTCACCGTGGTCCACGACATCCCGGAACGTCGCGTGATCATCGAGTGCGTCCCCGGGTAACCGGCCAGGCAACGCCGCCAGCGGCACCGGGAGTCAGAGCTTGCCGGTGCCGACCTGCTCCAGGAGCTCGAAGTGCTTCTCTGCGAGACGGTTCCAGTCGTAGTCGTCCTGCAGCCGCACCGCCGCCGTCCGTGCCCGGTCGAGCTGTTCGGTACCGAGCGCGTCGATGCAACGAGCCAGGTCGGAAACCGAGGAGCCGTACCGGATGCCGGCGTCACCGAGCGCCTCGGCCAGGTAGGGCCAGCCGGAGACCAGCGACGGCAGCCCGAGGCCGACGGCGTCGCCGACCGTGCCGGTGGTCAGCATCTCCCCGTCGTCGAAGGGCATCACGAGCACGTCGATGACGGCGAGCCGCCGGTTGTACTCCTCCCGGCTCACCCGCTCGTACGGCAGCACCACGATCCTCGGATCGTGGGGCGCCCGGAGGTCAGAGGAGATCACCAGCAACTCGATGTCGTCACGCGAGCTGGCGGCGACGGCCGCCATGGCGATGTCGGCGCGCTTCTCCAGACGCGGCGCGCCGACGATACCTAGCCGCAGCACGCCGGGACTCAGGCCGAGAGCATCCTCCACCGCCGCCCGGTCGATACCGGCGACATCGGACATAAGGTTGCCGAAGTGCCCGTGCGGGATCACGACGTGCCTGGCGTGCGGGGCGTAACGGTAGCGCGCCAGCGCGCGGGAGCGGCCCCACTCGCTGTGGTGGATGACGGCGTCGGCCGCAGCGGCCCATGCCTTATATATGGCCTCCCACCGCGGGTCGCGCTCATGCGGGATCAGATTGTGCTGTGTCCAGACGATCTTGACCTCGCTCGCCCGCAGCGTGTCGATGAACACCTGGTGCCGCGCGAGGTCGGCGGGCAGCATCGACTCGGGCCAGTGCAGGTGAAACACGTCGCAGTCGGCGAGTGCGGCATGGTCACCGTCGAGCGCGGCGCGGGGGAGCGGGCTCTCGGCGACCCGCCCGGCCAGCGGCCCGTACAGGCTGGCGTCGTAGTGGTGCCCGTACTCGCGGCTCATCACCCGCAGCAGCGGCGTCACCGACCAGCCGAAACGCACGCGGGTGCCGGGCCGCAGGTCGATCTGGTGCACTGTGGGCAACTCGGCCCAGCAACTGCGGTACTCCGCGAGCCCCGAGGTGTCGATCGTGGTTGCGAGGTCACCGCCCCGCGCGTCGAACTCCACGCGCAGCGGGCGCCCGGCCGTCTCGGCGACCTGCAGCGCCAGCGCATCGGGCGGGCTGTCGAACGTCAGGTCCTCGGTCACCCGCAGCGTCCTGCCGTCGACCAGGTACGTCGCCCGGCGCCTGCCGCCGAGCGGGTCACGGTCGCGCGGCGCGTCCCTGGCGGTCGCCTGGAACCAGCCGTCGTGCTCAAGATCGAGGCCGTCGGGCGACTTGACGGCTTTCGCCGGCAGCTCGCACGGCGCGAAGCGGGCGCCGCCGGAGAACGCGACCGGAACGCCGGTCACTAGGCCGCTGTCGGCCGGCACCTCGAACAGGCCAGGGTTGCGCGGCGCCGCCAGATAGTCGGTGACGCCGCTGCCCACCATTGGCAGCACGAACGCGAGGTCTGGTGACCGGTAGCTCCAGACACCGGCGTTTCGTGCCGCGTCGAACCACACGACCTCATCCCTGGCCGTCGACGGGGTGTAGCCGCTGTCCGGCACGCCGGACAGCGCGTTCGCCGCGTCGGCGAGCTTGCCCAGGCAGTCCAGCGTCATCTGCAGCCGCCGGTGCGGACCGCGGTAGGCCTCTATCGACCGGTACTGGTGCGCGGTGATGAGCCCCTCGTCGGAGAACCAGCCCTGAACGGAGTCGAACGCACGTGACGCCCGGCCCGCCCACGCGGCGGCGCGGTCGCCGTGCAACAGCCCGTGCCGCGCCACCAGGCCCGCCAGTTCGATGGACAGACATATGGACAGAACGCCGGCTGACCGGCCCCACGGGATCGCCGCTCCGTTCCGCGTGCAGACCGATTCGCCCAGGTCGAGCGCCTTGACCGCGCCGGACCGCCAGACATCCCCAAGGCGGTCGGCCAGCGTTTCTGTGAACAGGTAGATGTCGACGGTGTAGATGTCGAAATGCCCCTCGCGCCGCGCCGAGTCGTCCAGGTAACCGCTCGCCAGCAGCGTCCCGGTCCGGTCCATCAGGTCCTCGAGCAGCGCCTCATCGACGGGCAGGCCGAGCCGCTGACGCGCCGCCTCGCAACGGGCCATCACGGCGTTGTAGTTCGGCGACAGCCCCGCGGCGAGCGCCTTCAGCGTGTGGCGTGAGTCGAAGCCCGCCTCGATCTGCTGGCGCTGCGCGGCGGTCAGCGGCGCGAGCAGCGGGTTGCCGTCGAACGGGCCGTACTGGGCGACCGTCTCGGCCAGCCGGTAGGAGCCGAACGTCTCGGTGCGCGCGCCATCGGTCTCCCGCAGCGCGATGCGCAGGGCCTCGTCGATCGGCAGCCCGGCGACCGACGTGACCCCGCCGGCGCCCAGCAGGCCGAGGGTATACACCAGATCGGCGCGGGTGTCCGCGCCGACCACGTGACCGCCGAACACCCTGGGCAGCCGCAGTCCCGGCAGGTGTGTCGCTTCAAGCTGCTCTAGGCACGAGACGACGAATCCCCGGATCCGATCAGCCAGCACGCGATCTCCTTTATGGCAGGCGCGGTCCCGGTATGGACAGCACGAAACTTCGGATAGCTACGCTAGACACCGCGCAGAAACATGTCCACGGCTCGTGAGTAGAAGAAATTAATGGGATCATGACCAGGGGATACGTCGGATTTTTAGTTTCCGGCAACAGTCAGCTGGCCATGATCGCCGCACGGCACGTCTTCACCGGTCTCGGCGCACGTCCTGGTTTCCAGGACACCAGCGCGAATTCGATCCTCGATGACATCGGGGCGTGGCGCGCGGTTTCAGTCCTCCAGCTGGGACGGGGTCATGTTGGCGCCGGTGATGATGACGGCGACGCGCTCGCCGGGCGCTGGCTTGTACGCGCCGGTGAGCAGGGCCGCGACGCCGACCGAGGCGGCCGGCTCGGCCGCGATGCGCGCGGTCTGCCATAGCGTGCGCTGCGCGCCGCGGATGGCGTCGTCGTCCACGAGCACCACGTCCTCCACGAAGGCCTGGGTGATCGGGAAGACAAGGTCGCCGACGCGGCGCGGGGCAAGGGCGTCGACGGCGATGCTTCCGGCTGGGGCATCGACTGGCGCGCCGGCCGCCCGGGCGTGGGCCAGGGTAGGCGCGCCGTCGGGCTCCACGCCGATGACCCGGGCGGTGCCCGCGAAGTACGAGGCGATTCCGGCGATGAGGCCGCCGCCGCCGACCGGGACGAGCACTGTGTCCAGCGGCCCGGCCTGGTCGTCGAGCTCAAGGGCGAGCGTGGCCTGGCCGAGTATGGTCTCCCGGTGGTCGTAGGCGGGCACACTCATCGCGCCGGACGTAGCGATCCACTGCTCCGCGGCCTCCAGTGCGTCGGCGTAACGGTCGCCGACGATCACCAGGTCCGCCAGCTGACGGATGCGCTCGATCTTGGCCGCGGAGGAGACGGTGGGCACGAAGATCCTGGCCGGTACGCCCAGCCGGTGCGCGGCATATGCGACGGCGACGCCGTGGTTGCCGCCCGACGCGGCCGCCACCCCGGCCGGCGGCACGTCCCTGAGCAGGAGGTTCGTGAACGCGCCGCGCGCCTTGAACGAGCCCGCGCACTGCAGTTGCTCCAGCTTGAGCGTCACCGGCCCGGTCAGGTCGAGCTGGACGACCGGCGTCCGGCGCAGGTAGGGGCGAATCGTGTCGTGGGCACGGCGAATGTCGTCACGCGTAATCACGAGATGCTGCCCTCCGTCAGTGTCACCAGTCACCCGGATCCCGCAGCCACTCAAGGACCTGAAGGCGCTTCTCGTTGCCCAGGACCCTGATCAGGTCCACATCAAGCACCAAGTAATTATGGTAAATAGCTAACTAACTGTCTAGGGCCACAGCCGAGCCCTTCGCGACCTCCGTGGACGCGCCACAGGCGATTCGCCTGGCACTAGGCTCCACAGACCTTCATAGTCTGCGCACGACGCTGAGTAAGGTCAGACAGGTTGTCGAAGCGGACGCTTACCGCTGACGCGGACTGCGCCCGTGCCTGGATCCGGCCTCGCAGCGACAGGTCATCGCGGTGCGGAGCGACACCGGCACGTCGTCGAGCGAGGAGACCGGCCCGTCGGGGAAGGACAGGCGGACCGCGGCGATGCCGTCCGTGGTGAACACCAGGAGCTCCAGGCCGTAGCGGTCAAGCCCGCGTGGGATGACCCAGTCGGCCCGTGTCATGCCGTGGGCGCGGACGCAGTGGATGAGCTCGCCCATGTGGCCGTGCTCCAGGTGGTGGAGGATGCCAGGCGCTACCCGCCACAGCGGGTCCGGCCGCGCGGCCCGGTACTCCTCGACCGGGACCCAGGCCCGCCCGCCCCCGGTGAACTCGATGGATCCGATGGACACCATGCAGGCGGCGATCCCGGCATCGCCGGCCCGCGTCATCGGCCCGGCCGTCCCGGTGAGCCGCAAGGCCGAGAACGGCGGCTCCGCCGGCAGCGACACCCGCACCGCGTCCGGCCCCCCGGCCAGCCACCGCGCCACCGGGGACCCGGAGGCGGGCAGCAGGAGCGGGCTGCCGTCCAGCGTCGCCCGGACCGGAACCGGTCCCGCCGCGACAGGACCGCCGGGCACGGTGGCAGCGCTGACTGTAGCGGCCGCGGCCCGGGCCACCGCGGTGCGGGCGAGTTCCGGCAGCGAGGGCCCGGGAAGCACGTCGAAGTCCATGTCTACATTAAATTAGGTAAGCCTTACCTAAGTCAACGCCTCGACGGCACCAGAGAGCCACCTCACACTCGCAGCCCCTGCCTTGGTCCTGAAGAGTCGGTCAGCGTTCTATGCAGCGGTGACCGGGGGTCGGGCTTGTGGTGGTGCCAGACCTTGACCTCGACCGCCTCCCGCTGGATGAACGCGTCGCCGTATGGCTTGCCGATGAGCAAGTCGATGCACCACGGCCGATGCCATGACCACTGCGGTGGGCGCCCTGCTGGCAGGGCCGGGCCGCCGGCTAATCCGGGCGGCGGGCCAGCGTGACCGTGCGGGTGCCGTGGATGTGCAGGTCGGCTCGGCGTGACAGTGACCAGGGGCCGTCCTCGGCGAGCAGTGCCGTGAGCGTCGCCTCGTCGTCTGGCTCTAGCTGGTCGGTGTGGCCGTGGGAGAGCCGGGCGAACCAGGCGCGGGCGTACTCGGCGGCGCGCGGATGCGTCGGCGGGTCGAGGTCGATCGGGAACGCGCGCTCGTCGATCACGTCCCAGCCGGCGTCGGCCAGGCGCGGCGCCCAGGCCGAGCCGAGGGTCGGCATCGCCTCGGCGTGGGCGTGGCCGAGCCTGGCGACGAGCCGATCCTCCAGACCGGGCCGGCCGAAGCCGAGATCGGCCGGGAGGAAGCGCAGCGGCTCGGCGAACTCCGCGACCGCGATCAGGCCGCCGGGACGAGTGGCGGCACGCACGTCGCCGAGCGCACGGCCGGGATCGGCCAGGTGGTGCAGCGACATCGACGCCCAGGTCAGGTCGAGCGTGCCGAGGTCCGGCCAGCCGGCGTCAAGGTCGGCCTCGATCGCCAGGACACGCCCCGCGAGCCCCAGGGCACGCGCCTTAGCGTGCAGCCGTCGAAGGGAGCCAGGCTCGACGTCCACCGCGATGACCTCGGCGTCGGGAAAGCGCTCGGCCAGGCCGAGCGCGCCCGTGCCGGTGCCCGCGCCGAGGTCAAGCAGACGGGCCCAGCCGGTCCCGGCCGCCGCGTTCCGCACCCAGTCAAGCGCCGCCGACCAGTAGTCGTGCAGCACCTCCCCGTCCAGGTCGAGCAGGCCGGTCATGAAGTCATCGGACGAATCGGCGGAAGCGGCGTGGTCATGCGTGTGAGAGCTGGTCATGACCAACACGCTAGGCGCTCCTTGCGGTAACAGCATAAGATCTTGCCAATGACGCAAGAACTGCCGCTCGACGGGGTCATCCGCGCCCGGCTCAAGGGCCTGCGGCTCGCGCGCGGCTGGTCGCTCGACGCCCTCGCGGCCCGGTGCCACCTGAGTCCCTCGACGCTCAGCCGCATCGAGACCGGACACCGGCGCATCTCGATCGACCAGCTGGCGCCGATCGCCCGGGCGCTCGGCACCAGCCTCGATCAACTGGTCGAGCCGGTCGACGGGGACGACGTGGTCATCAGGCCCCGGCGCGACCTCGGCCACGGCGCCACGACCTGGATCTTGACCCGCGACGACGAGCCGCACGGCCTCGCGGTGGGCAAGATGCGCATCACGGCACGCAAGCCGACCCACGAGCTGCGCGTCCACCCCGGCCACGAGTGGTTCACGGTCCTGTCGGGGACCGCCCAGCTGCACCTGGGGGACCGGGTCATCCTGGTCGAGTCCGGGCAGGCCGCGCAGTTCTCCACGATGTCACCGCACGCCATCACCGCCGCTGGCGGCCCGGTCGAGATCATCGTCATCTTCGACCGCGACGGCCGCCGCGCCCACCTGGACGCCATCGACCTCACCGGTCCCTCCTGAGGGGGCCGCGCCGATTCCTTTCCCGGTCATCGCCGGTCTCCACTATCGAGGGCTTCGCGGACATATCGGCTCCGCGAGGCGAGCAGACTGCCTGAGCAAGGGAGACGCCGCGATGCCGAGTAAGCAGTCCGAAGCGGTTAGCAGACGCTGGGAGGGGACGCGATGACGGAGCGCTCGGACGAGTTCGTGCGGAGCACCGAGCCGTGCCGGCGTGAGTTGCTCGCGCACTGCTACCGGATGCTCGGCTCGCCGGACGAGGCCGAGGACGTCGTGCAGGAGAGCTACCTGCGGGCCTGGCGGTCGTTCGACGCGTTCGAGGGCCGGTCGTCGGTACGCTCCTGGCTCTACCGCATCGCCACGAACGCCTGCCTGACCGCGCTCGAGCAGCGCGGCCGCCGGGCGCTGCCGTCCGGCCTCGGCGGCCCGGCAAACGATCCGGACGCTCCGCTGAACCCGGCCGAACCCGGCGTAGGGTGGCTCGAACCGATCCCTGACGCCCTGGTGACCCCCGAGTCGGAAGATCCCGGAGCGATCGTCGCCGGACGCGAGTGGCTGCGGCTGGCGCTCATCGCCAGCCTGCAGTACCTGCCCGCCAGGCAGCGGGCCGTACTCCTGCTCAGGGAGGTGCTCGGCTTCCCGGCCGCCGAGGTCGCGAGCATGCTCGGCACCTCGACGGCAGCCGTCAAGAGCACGCTGCAGCGAGCCCGCGCCCGGCTGGATGAAGTCTCCCCGGCACCAGAGCGGATGATCGAGCCGACCGAGCCGCGGGCACGTGAACTGCTTAGCCAGTACATCGCCGGGTTCGAGAACGCCGACACCACAGCCCTGGAGAAGGCGCTGCGCACCGATGCCGCGATCGAGATGGTCGGCACCCGCACGTGGTTCTCCGGCCGCGTGACCTGCCTGCGGTACCTCGCGCACGTGATCGGGTCGCCGGGAGACTGGCGGATGGTCCCCACCCTGGCCAACGGCCAGCCCGCCGCGGTCGCCCACTACCGCGACAGCGCTTTCGGGCTTGGCGTCCTCACCGTCACGCCGGCGGGCATCGCCCGCATCACCGTGTTCGGCGGCGGCCCTGAGCTGGTAGCCAAGTTCGACGCCACCTGACCGCCCCGTGACGCCCGGCCGGCCCGGTCCGTGACCGGCGCCGCCGGACACGGTCAGCCGCACCCGCCGGCGAAGAACCAAAGATCCTTATCCCGAACGGATGCGGCTGACCTTGGTCACCTCACCTGAATGGATCGGGCCTGGCCGGCGCAACGGCTGGGGCGACCCCCGCCGCCCGCCCGAACCGACCGGGCTGACCGGGGAGCGCGGACTGGTCAGCCTCCGTGGACTGGCCGGGCTGGCCGACCTGCACGTGGCGAGCCGGAAACGCCGGGTGACCTGGTGCGGCCTGGGCCGGAAGCACGGTCTTACCAGGCTGCACTGACCGGCCGGGCTGGGCCGACTGACTGGGCTGCGCGGGCAGGAACAATGCCGCCATGATCGCGCCGGCCGCCGCGACGCCGCCGGCCACGAGGGCGCCGATGGTGAGGCCGCGCAGGAACGCGTTGGTGGATGCTAGGTGCAGCGCCTGGCCGAGGGCCGGATGGCCGGCGCCAGTGAGGGCGCCCGCCGCCGCGTAGGCCGCGCCGACCGAATGGTGCGCGAGCGCCGCAACCTGCCCGGGCACGCCGGCCGGTGTGGTGCCGGTGAGCCGTGATCCGTAGACGGAGGCGAAGACGCTGCCGATCACGGCGACGCCGAGCGTGCCGCCGATGAGCCGGGTGGCGTCGTTCACCGCCGAGCCGACGCCGGCCTTGCTCCGCGCGATGGCGCCCATGATCGACTCGGTAGCGGGCGCCGAGCTCAGCCCCATACCGAGCCCGTACACCACCATCTGGACCGCGATGATCCCGTAGCTGAGCGACGCGCTCACCGTCGCCGCCGTCCAGCCGTAGAACGCCGCCATCGCGACGAGCCCGATGGTGACGACGAGCTTGGTCCCTGCTCGCACCGCGAGCTGAGTTCCGGCGACAGACCCGACGGCCACCGACAGCGCGACCGGGAGCAGCCGGACGCCGGCCGACAGGGCACTGTACTCACGGACGAACTGGAAGTACTGCGTGATCAGGAAGATGAAGCCGAGCAGCGTGAAGAACGACACCGTAACCGCCGCGCTCGCCGCGCTGAACCGCCGGTCGCGGAAGATCCGCACGTCGAGCATCGGGTGCGCGGCACGCGACTCCACCCCGATGAACGCCGCGAGCAGTGCGGCCGAGGCGGCGAAGCCCGCCAGGCTGCGCGCGGCCGTCCAGCCGTAGGCGGGCGCCTCGATGATGGTGAAGACGAGCAGTGCCATCGTCGCCGAGGACAGTACGAGGCCGGGAACGTCGGGGCGCGCCGCCTCCGGGCTCTTCGACGCGGGGACAACGAGCGCCGCGCCGGCCGCGGCGACCGCCGCCACCGGGGCCATCGCGACGAAGATGCTGCCCCACGAGAAGTGCGCGAGCAGCCAGCCGCCGACGATCGGTCCCAGCGCGATGGCGGCGCCGGCGACCGCGCCCCACAGGCCGATCGCGCGGGCCCGTTCCCGCCGCTCGGTGAAGACGTTGGTGAGCAGCGAGAGCGTCGCGGGGAACGTCATAGCGGCACCGAGGCCCATGACGGCCCTGGCCGCGATGAGCTGGGCCGCGGTAGTCGTGAACCCGCCGGCCAGGCTGGCGGCCCCGACGACAGCGAGGCCGCTCACCAGCATTCCCTTGCGGCCGAACCGGTCGGACAGGCTACCGAAGGTCAGCAGCAGCGCGGCGAACACGAGGTTGTAGGCATCGACGACCCATTGCAGCTGGGTCGTGGTGGCGTGCAGTTCCCGCGTGAGGGCGGGCAGTGCGACGTTCACCAGGGTCGTGTCGAGGTTGACGAGGAACGCCGCGAGGAGCAGCGCCACGAGGATCAGGGGTTTAGCTCTCATGGTTTCGATACTCAAGTAGCTGATTTAAAAAGTCAAGTGATTAGACTTGGATATCAACCAGACTTCGGATAGCCTGGTCTCATGCGTAGCTACGGACAGTACTGCTCGGTCGCCAGGGCCCTCGATGTCATTGGCGACCGGTGGACCCTGCTGATCATCAGGGAACTGCTGCTCCGGGGTGCCTGCCGGTACACCGACCTGAAGCACGGGCTGCCGGGCATCGCCACGAACCTCCTGGCCGACCGCCTCCGCGAGCTTGAGTCGGCCGGGCTGATCACGCGGGAGGAGGCGCCGCCCCCGGTCGCCACGACCCTGATCCGGCTGACCGAATCGGGCGTCTCGCTTGAGCCGGTCGTCCGCGCCCTCGGCTCATGGGGGATCAGGTTCATGGCCCAGCCGGCGGGCGACGACGAGTTCCGCCCCCAGTGGTTCGCCTACCCGGTCGAGGAGTTCCTCCGCGACCTCGACCCCGACGGCCCGCCGGCCGCGATCGAGCTGCGGACGCCAAGCGGCACCGCGGTCATCGAGGTATCCGGCGGCGAGGTCCGCGCCAGGACCGGGAAGGCCGCAGCGCCCGACCTGATCCTGACGGGCACCCCGCAGCCCGTCTTGGCCGTGCTCACCGGCAAGCTGACCGTCGCCGAGGCGGCGGCCCGCGGCCTGGAGCTCACGGGCGACGAGACCGTCCTGGCCCGCATCCTGCCCACCGGGCCGGCCTACGTCGCCGAACCCGACCCGAGCTGATCGCGCCGGCGTAAACATTCGGTCTCCCGCTCCCGTACTCGCCCCGCGGTGCGGACCCGGCAGTGGGTTGCCATGAATCAGTTCGATTTACGCGGCTCGGGTCTTGTCGAGCAGCGGCTCGGCGTGCAAACATCCGATCAATAGATCGCATGTTTGCTGGTCGAGGAGCGCAAGTGACGCACGTGCAGCCAGAAGAGTCCGATCATCCGGCGGCCGCGCCGCCGCTGCTGTTCCGGCGGCTCGGCCGCTCGCCGGTTTACGTCACCGAGCTGTCCTTCGGCGGCGCGGCGATCGGCAACCTGTTCACCGAGGTGAGTGACGACGACGCGCGGGCCGCCGTCGACGCGGCCTGGGACGGCGGAATCCGGGCTTTCGACACCGCGCCGCACTACGGCCTCGGCCTGTCGGAGCGCCGCCTTGGCGAGGCCCTCAGGAACCGCCCGCGCGATGAATACGTGATCTCCACCAAGGTCGGCCGCCTGCTCGACCCCGTCGGCGTCCCCGATGTCACCGGCCGTGACACCGAGGGCTTCGCCGTCCCCGCCCGTTACATCAGGCGGTTCGACTACAGCGCCGACGGCGTCCGGCGCAGCCTGGAGGCGAGCCTGACCCGCCTCGGCCTTGACCGCGTTGACATCGCGCTCATCCACGACCCCGACGACCATGGCGAGCAGGCGCTCCGCGAGGCCTACCCGGCGCTTGAGAAGCTGCGCGCGGAGGGCACCGTCCGCGCGATCGGTGTCGGCATGAACCAGACGGCGCTCCTCACCCGGTTCGTCAGCGAGACCGACGTCGACGCTGTGCTCGTCGCCGGCCGCTACACGCTGCTCGACCAGTCAGCCGGACAGGAACTGCTGCCGGCGGCGCTGGGCCGCGGCGTGTCCGTCATCGCCGGGGGAGTGTTCAACTCGGGCGTGCTCGCCGCTCCCGTCGCGGGCGCCACCTACGACTATGAAACGGCCCCCGATGAGCTGATCGGCCGCGCCAGGCTGCTGGCGCGCGAGTGCGACCGCTTCGGCGTGCCGCTGCGGGCGGCGGCGGCCCGCTTCCCGCTCACCCACCCCGCCGTCGCCAGCGTCCTCATCGGCGCCCGCAGCGCGGCGGAGATCAATGACGCCATCCGGCTGCGCGCCCGTGACATCCCCGCCGCGCTATGGGATTCCCTTGCTACCGTCGGCCAGGCCTGACAGCTATGACCGTCGTTGATGCCCACCACCACGTGTGGGATCTGGAGGTCAGGGATCAGCCCTGGATCACCGGTGCGGACATGGCACCGATCAGGCGCACCTTTACCCTGGATGACCTGCGACCGAGTGCGCGAGCCGTCGGAGTCGACGCGACCGTGCTCGTGCAGACCGTGACGGTCGCGGCGGAGACGCCGGAGATGCTCGCCCTCGCGGACCGTGAGCCGCTGGTGGCCGGAGTCGTCGGCTGGACCGACCTGACCAGCCCTGCGATCGGCGACGAGCTGGCCAGGCTCGCCGCAGGACCAGGTGGCGGCCGGCTCGTTGGCGTCAGGCACCAAGTGCAGTCGGAGCCCGACCCGGACTGGCTGCGCCGCCCCGATGTCATCCGGGGCCTGCGTGCGGTCGCCGTGGCGGGCCTGTGCTACGACCTCGTGATACTTCCGCACCAGCTCCCCGCCGCCGCGTACGCCGCGGCGGCCGTGCCAGGCCTTACGCTTGTTCTCGACCACGCGGGCAAACCGCGGATCGCCGACGGCGACCTCGGCGCGTGGGCGGCGGCCATCCGGGACCTCGCGGCACTTCCCAACACGATGTGCAAGCTGTCCGGGCTGGTGACCGAGGCGCCGCATGGTGCGCAGGCGCGGGCGTTCGCCGCGGTGGCCGGCGTCGTGCTCGGCGCCTTCGGCGCCGACCGGGTCATGTTCGGCTCGGACTGGCCCGTCTGCCTGCTCGCCAGTGACTACGCCGGGGTGATGGCCCTGGCGCGGTCGCTGACCGCCGGGCTGTCGTCGGCGGAACGGGCGGCGGTGTTCGGCGCGACGGCGGCCCGCGCCTACCGGCTCGCCGGGATCGCCGAAGCCGGGACAGATGCGGAAATAGGATCGGGGGCGGGGCTGTGGCACTGACGGACGAGGCGATCGGCAAGATCAAGGAGATGATCATCTCCGGCCGGGTTCGGCCCGGGGAGAAGCTGCCCAGGGAAGCCGACCTGGCGGCCGAGCTCGGCCTGTCCCGTAACTCGCTGCGCGAGGCGGTGAAGGCGCTGACCCTGGTCAACGTGCTCGACGTGCGGCAGGGCGACGGCACGTACGCGACGAGCCTGGCGCCGTCGCTGCTGCTCGAGGCGCTGAGCTTCATCGTCGACTTCCACCGCGACGACACCGTGCTCGAGTTCCTTGAGGTGCGCCGCATCCTTGAGCCGGCCGCCACCGGGATGGCGGCGGTCCGGATGTCTGCAGAGGAAAAGGCCGAGCTCGGCAAGATCCTGGACGCCGTCACGGTGGAGTCCCCGGTCGACGACTTCGTCGCCACCGACCTTGAGTTCCACAAGAAGATCGCCATCGGCTCCGGCAACTCGGTGCTGGCGTCGCTGGTCGACAACATGTCGCTGCCGACGGCCCGCGCCCGGATCTGGCGGGGCATGACGGAACCCCGGGCCATGGAGCGCACGCTGGCCGAGCACCGGGCCATCCACAATGCGATCCTCGCCGGCGACGCCGACCTGGCCCGCTCCTGGGCGACGGTGCACATCGGCGGAATCGAGTCGTGGCTCAGAACGACGCTTACCGGCTGACCCGCCCCGCCGCGAACCGGTGCACAGGTTGCCCGCAGAGCCAGCCGCACCTGTTCGGAACGACCCGTGGTTTTATCCGAACGAATGCGGCTGGCTCTGGCCCGGTCGCGACAGGCGCCGGGCTCTTCTTGCCTTAGTCCTGCTCGATGACGCACTCGACGACGGCGGCCCGGCCGGCATCAAGCGCGGCGAGGGCCCGGCGCAGCGCGGGGACCAGATCCTCCGCCCGCTCGACCCGCTCGCCATGGGCATGGCAGGCCGCAGCGAGCGCCGGATAGTCCGGTGCCCAGGTGAACCGGGTGCCGACCGCGGTCTTGCGGTGGACCGAGACGCCCTCGGGGAACAGGCCGTAGACGGGGAGCCGGCTGGCGCGGTAGCCCTTGTTGTTCAAGATCACGGCCAGGAACGGCGTGCCCCACTCGGCCGCCATCATCAGCGCCGACGTCGGCACCCCGAAGAGGAACGACCCGTCCCCCGTCACCGCGATCACCCGACGGTCCGGGCGGGCCAGCTTCACCCCGAGCGACCCGCCGAGCGCCCAGCCGAGCCCCGGCCCGGTGGACCCGGTCAGGGTGCCGGGCCGGGTCCGCTCCAGTCCCTCGTACACGGCCGGGGCGTTCGTGACCGCCTCCTCGATGACGATGTCCTCGGCGTCGATCACCTGGTTGAGCGCGCTCATCACGCCGAGCGGGGTGAGCGCGCCGGCCAGCGGCTCCGGGCGTGGCTGCCCGGCCGCGCTGTCACGCAGCCGTGCGACCCGGTCCGCCAGTCGGCGGGCGACCTCGGGCTGGCCGGCGGCGGTCACTGCGAGTTCGGCTGCGATGGCCGTCAGCGCGGCGGGACCGTCGGCTTGGACGGCGACGTCGACGGGGTACGACCACAGCGGCATCGAGGCCTTGGCCGGGTCGGGGTCGACGTGGAAGACCTGGACGTCCGCGCGCAGGGTTACCGTGCCGGGCAGCCACGGCACGTCGCTCTCCACTACCAGGATCACGTCCGCGGCCGAGATGGCGGCCCTCGCCGCGGCCTCGTTCGGCAGGTTCGACGGGTGCCGGGAGGAGATGTTCACCGTGCCGGTCTCCAGTCGGCCCGTCACCGGCAGCCCGGCGAGGTCGGCGAGGGCTTCGACAGCGGCGAACCCCGCGGCGGTGCGGCCGACCCGGGAGGTCACCAGTACCGGTGCCTCGGCCGCGGCCAGCGCGGCGGCGATCCGCGCCACCGTGGCCGGATCGGGCGCGGGCGGTACCGGGACCGGGAAACCGGAGACCCGCGAATGGTCAAGGCGCGGCGGGTCCATCAGCACGTCGCGGGACACCGTCAGGTAGGCCATGCCCGCCGGAGAACTGGCGGCGACCTGCACGGCCCGGCCGATCGCCCGGTCGAGCATCTCCGGCCGGGTGATCTCCTGGATCCACTTGGCGTAGCCGCGGACGATGCCTGGCTGATCTGGGACGTCCTGCTGCCACTGGATCGGGCGGTTCCGCCCGCCGGACGCGCCGTCCTCCTCCCCGTACGGGGTCTTCCCGGCGATCACGATCACGCCCGCCCGGCCGCGCAGCACGTTGTGGACCATCGCGCCAAGGTTCTGGGTGCCGGCGTCCACGTGCACGAAGACCGCCTGCGGCCGCCCCGTCATGTTCCAGTACGCGTGCGCGGCGGCGAGCGAGACGCTCTCGAAGGTTGAGGGGAGCACGGTCGGCGCAGGCAGCCCGGCCTCCGCCAGCGCGTAGACCGCCTCCTGCACGGGCGCCGTGTCCGTACCGGGGTTAAGGAACAGGTACTCCACCCCGTGCGCGGCCAGCAGGGACACAAGATGCTCTGCTGTCGTCTTCAGCTTCACGTAGCCTCCAGGATGTGCGGCCGGCGCCAGCCGCTCAGTCCGCTCACCCCGCATGATCTCGCGCGGGCCCGCTCTCGCCAACCCGCCTTGTGCCGGACACCAAGACCAGGCCCCGTACGTGATCGTCTCCAACGGGAGGCAGGTCGGCGGGCTGCTCAATCTCGTGAACGCGATCCACGCCAGGTGACATCGCGCCGGTGCGTGGTACGGCGACTCGCTCTCACCCTTATGACGGCGCTGCTAGCGCAGGGCCTGCGGCCCTGCGGAGGCCCGGTACGTCAGTCAGCGTGATACGGCGCTGACCCGTTCGGATAAGGCCGCGTGTGCGCCAGCCGTTGAGCGCGCGTGCGACGGTGGCGCGCGAGGTCCCGGCTAGGCTGGCCAGCTCATCCTGGGACAGCGGCAACGCGATCTCGACGACCCCTTCCGCCTGGCCGCCGAGTCGTTCAGCCAGGCCGAGAAGAAGGCCTGCGAGCCGCTGCGCGCCGTTGGTTACCGTGTGGATACGCAGCATCATCTCGGCGTCCCGCCAGCGGTGTGCCATGACGCGCCGGTAGGCGTGGCCGCCGCCCTGATGGGTGTCGAGGAAGGCGCTGAACCTGTCGTATCCCACGATCAGCGCGCGCACGGTGACTATCGCCTCCATCGTGGCATTCCGGCTTCCGGTGGTTTCTCCGGCTGTCTCCCCAACGAGGTCGCCGGCACCGCGAAGCGCGTCGATGGACTGACGGCCGTCCGCGCTCACCGAGATGACCTTCACCCAGCCGTCCAGCAGGATGAACACGTGCGTCGCCGGGTCTCCCTCGACGCAGAGGGGGGTACCCGGTGGATACTCCTTCTCCCGGCCAAGGGACCACAGGACGCGCCGCTCCTCGAGGGGCAGCAGATCCCAGAATCCGTGCCTATGTCCACTCGGCTGCATGCCCATATCACCGTCGAAACGCCCCGCATGGCCGCAAGTGGGTCATTGCCGCCCTGATTCTAACGATGAGCCATCCAGCGGTCGTTGACAAATTGTCCGGTAAATCATCTGGGGCCTGCCCATTCCCCTGTCACCGGCTGAGAATGATCATCACGGTCCACGCCAGGAAGCAGTCGCCCGCGAAGTAGGTCCACGTGTCCGCGAACTGCATGCGGCACCTGGCCAGGCGCGCCGCCCCGAGCAGCAGGTACGCGCGGTTCCACGTCCATTCCGCTGGATCGGCGCCCACCGGCGGCAAGGTCACCCATTTCGGTCGCGGGTCAAGCGGAGCCCCGGTTACCCAGCGAAGCTCGCTGAGGGTGTTAAGCACCGGCCTGCTCGCCCAGGCCAGCAGGAAGACGGCTACCAGCCAGCAGATGACGATCGCGCCAAGCAGGCCGAAGTTAATGACGCCGGCCAGGCTATGCCGCAGTACCCGGGCTGAGAGTCCTGTCTCCAGGGCAAGACCGATCGTAATGGCGCCGAGCAGGCATGTGTCGGTCATCATGCTGCCCCGGGTGTCGCGCAGCAGGTCGGCCATTTCGCTCATGACGACATGAGCGGGCCCCTGATCTGACACTGCCTGCGCCGGCGGGGCCTGCCCTCCGGCGTAATCCTCGCTAGGTGGACTTACCTCGTTCTTTCGTGTCGGCCAGGCGGCTGATGCGGTCATGCGGCACTTCTCCCTGCTGGTACTCGGCTGTCGCATTAAGCCAAGCAGGGGGCCGCGTACCGCGTTGCGCCAAGTGCGACAGCCCGGGTGCCTCAGGTGAGACAGCGGCAGACATCGCGCTCGCCGTCTAGCGCCTGTCCATAACTGTCCACGGACGTCCACAGGTGTCTTGCGCACGATTGAGTTCCCTGCGCGTGGTCGTGACTTGATGGATCTCTTTGTACGCGCTTGACCTTGTAGGAGTGCCTGCACGGCCGCTTTGCTCAGGCATGTTGCGTTGCCGTTGCATGGACGCCGCGAGTCTGTGCCCTCCCTAGTGGCCGGCGTCGGAGTTAGGCGTGGCACAATTATTGTGGCCGCTGTGGCTGCCGCTACTTTTCCGCATTAAAGTGACAAAATCCATCAAGGGTGTCCGGAGACGTAATGAGCCTGCAGAAGCAAGAGCTAAGTTCTGTTATTCCTGACCTGCGGGAGCTCTCGCTGGAACGACTAGCAGAACTGGACGATTCGGTCCTCGCCAACTCAATCGTCCTCTATCGTCAGCGACTCAAGGAAACAGGCGTACCTCTGAGCTCTTTCAATTCGAGTATCTAGAGGACACCTGATCCTGGCTCGCGGGGAAGGCTCACGTTGATCACCACCCATTCGCTGTCCGCGGACGCCTTCATGGAGCTTGCTGGCGGCGCTGGCGACAGTGCGGTCGTCAGGCAGCTGCGCGAGGTGCAGCTCAGCAAGCACCTGATGCTGCTGCATGTCGTGGCCGAGGCCGTCGACGGAGCTGAAGTTCCGTCACCCGCGACCGCCGCGTTCCGCGCGGGCTACCAACTGCTCGCCGAAGTGCAGGGAGCCGATCCCGGTGCCGTAGCAAGGCTGCTCGGCCTACCGCACATTGGGAGTTGGGCGCACGAGTGCCTAGCCTGCCTGGACAGCGGATCGCCGCCCGATTTCGGCTACCTGGCCGCTGCCGCTGCGGCGGCGGCGGTCCGGGCGGGCATCGGGTTCGAGCTGGATGTCCCGCTCCGGGACGGCTACGTGCCGCTTCCAGGCCTCGGCTGCCTGCAGGTATCCGGCCGGGGTGAATGGATCAAGCTGAGCAGCGACGGACGGCGGCTGCGCATCGGCGAGAACATCGACGTGGCGTGCGCCGCCCTCGTGCCGGACGACGGCTCGGGTGGCGCGGTGCCGCACTGGCGGGGGACCCCGCTGGTACAGGCGGTAGTCGGCGGGCAGACCTGGGAGGTCCTGCTAGAGACCACCGACAGGTACCTGGACCGCTACACGCTGCCCATGCTCACCGCCATGACGGCAGCCGAGGTCATGATGTGGCGGCAGCGGATCCAGGCGGCCTGGGAGTTGCTGGTCCGTCACCATGACTGGGCGGCCGGGCCGGTCGCGGTCGGTGTCGACGTCATCGTCCCGCTCGTGCCGCAGTCCGACCTGGATAGCGCGACTTCCCCGGCGGCCTTCGGCGCTATCGCGACATCCGCCCCGCCGTCTCCGGTGAGCATGGCCGAGACCTTGGTGCACGAGTTTCAGCACATCAAGCTCTGCGCCCTGATGGACATGCTGCCTCTCATCCAGCCAAGCGAAGAGAGAGGCTACGCTCCTTGGCGCGAGGATCCCCGTCCCATGGGGGGGATCTTGCAGGGGGTATACGCATTCACCGGCATCGTGCGCTTCTGGGATGTTCAGCGGTACTTGGAGACCGACCCAGAAGGCGTCCTCCGCGCCAGCGTGCTGTATGAGCGCTGGCGGCGGGTCATCGGGCCCGTCGCCAGCACCCTGCTCGAGACAGGTCTCCTCACACCGACCGGCGCACGTTTCGTCACCGTGCTCAGGGAATGCGGCCAGGACCGGGGATCCGGGCCCGTGGTCGCCGAGGCAAACGAGATCGCCCATGAGGTCGCCCTCGACAACTGGCTAACCTGGCAGTTCAGGCACGTGGCGCTTGATGCCGTGGAGGTTGCCGACTTGGCGGTCGCCTACCAGCGCGGCGAGCCGCTAGGCGGTCGGGCGCTTCCCGAGGCAAGGATCCAGGACGATAACAGGAAGATCGATTCCGTACTCAGGAGCCGCCTGCTGAACATGCGCTACCAGGAGCCGCAGCGATACCGGCAGCTGTCTGGCACCGATATACCCGAACTCGGAGCGGCCGATGCCTTCCTAGTCCTGGGGAACGCGAGCGCGGCGGTAGCGGCCTACCGGGTGAAGCTGGCCGAAGAACCGGACCCCGCTGCCTGGATCGGCTTGGCACTTGCGGTCAATCGACTCCCGGCGGCATCGTTGAAGGCGGTGTTCGCCACCCACCTGCCGCTCCTATTCGAAATGCACGCGTTCCTTGTCGGCAAACGGAACCATGTGGATCCGCTGGATTTGGCGGCCTGGTTCGAATGACATCGACGCACCGGGCCCAGCACCCAGCTCCGTGGCCGCTACTGGACCTCGACGTGGCGAAGATCCGGGCAGCTGGACATCATGCCGTAGCTTTCCGGCAATTTATTCTGAAGGTCCACAGCCGCTGCAATTTGTCGTGCTCATATTGTTATGTCTATGAAATGGCGGATCAGGCCTGGCGGGGGCTGCCTCAGCGCATGAGTCCTGCGGTGGCCGGCAAAGCCGTCGAGCGCATTGCCGAGCACGCGGATAAACACCGCCTCGCGAGCGTCGACGTCATCTTGCACGGTGGTGAGCCGCTGCTCGCGGGAGCGGAGTGGCTGGCCGGCCTAGTCGGTTCGCTCCGTTCGCAGGTGCCAGCGCAGGTACATGTGGCCATCCAGACCAACGGCACTCTCCTCAACCGTCCGATGCTGAGCACGCTCAAGAGTCTGGGGGTCAGGGTAGGCGTCAGCCTGGACGGGGACGCCGAGGCAACCGGGTGGCACCGGCTCTACGCTAACGGCCTCAATAGCTTCGGTGCGGTCGCTGAAGGCCTGGACCTGTTGCAGTCGCCGGATTTCCGGGACTGCTACAGCGGCATTCTGTGCACGGTCGATGTCCTGAATGATCCGGTGAGCACGTACGAAGCGCTGCTGAAGTTCGCCCCACCGGCGCTTGACCTACTGCTGCCGCACGCTAACTGGAGTTCCGCTCCTCCCGGCGCCGGTTATGCGGACTGGCTGATCAGCGTCTTCGAGCGCTGGTACACCGCGCCGCGGCAGGAGACGCGGATCCGTTTCTTCAGCGAGCTTATCCAGCTCGTCCTTGGCCAGCCTGGGGAGGTAGAGGGGCTCGGGCTGCTGCCGAGCACGCTGGTCGTGGTCGACACCGATGGCTCCATCAAGCAGCTTGACTCGCTCAGTTCAACCTATCCTGGTGCCGCCGACACCGGCCTAGACGTCATGTCAGGCGCCTTCGACGACGCCCTTGACCACCCCACGACGGTGGCCAGGCAGATCGGCGCGGATGCGCTGTCGCAACACTGCCTGGCTTGCGAGGTCATGGAAATCTGCGGTGGTGGCCTATACCCGCACCGGTTCCGAAATGGATCCGGATTTCAAAATCCATCCGTCTACTGTGACGACCTGTTGCGGCTCATCACGCACGTGCGCGACAGGGTCGTCGCGGACCTATCCCTGCTCGGCTTCTCATGACAAGAAATCAGGATCGATGTGCCCACGTCGACCGCGCTAACGATTTTGACTTCCTGGTGAGTGCTGTGGCAGACGTACTTGATGGCCTACTAGCTTGACCCAAGCGCGGGAAAGAATCGCGTCATGTCATCAAATACCAAGGTTTAGAAGTGATGGAAAAGTTCTGGTTCAAGACCGCAGGCGCCTCATTCGGCTTGTGCGTGTCCTTGATTATCGCGGACGCGGATTGGCAGCATTATCGAATACAAGCAGCCAACTCGACCAAGCGCCGGATTGCAGTGTTTCGAGTACGGCGGCTACGGTTCTGTCCCGTGCGCTGTCCGTGGTGGCCTGCCTTAGTTCTAGCCGGTGCCCCAGCTTGACAAGCGCCTCCCGCACCCGGTCCTGATGCTCGGCCCGGATCCACCAGATGATTTCATAGGTGTCGATATTACGGTGTACGTATTCGGTCGCTAGCTCGGTTTTCCCGATTCCGCCCATGCCAGAGATGGCTTGCACGTGTGGCAGTTGTCGGTTGAAGAGGTTATCGCGCAATCGCTCTAGCTCGGCTGTCCGGCCAGTGAAGTTGGGGTTGCGGGAAGGGATTTCGTTCGACCAGATCCGGTGCGATGGCCGGGGCATGGCCTCTGTCCAGCCCTTAGCCCCGCCCAGTGGTGTTCCCTGAGGCGGCCGCTGCGGAAACTCCGAGTGGTCCCAGGCGCGGCCTTGGGGGAGCGGTAGGTCCGCCAGGGGTTTCTGCGGTGCCGCGATGTCATTCTCCGTGCGCCAGGCGGCCTCCCAGAGAGCGAGGAAGGCCTCTCGTTCTTGTGCGCCGCCGAGTGCCTTGACGACCTGCTCAAGGAAAGCCCAGCGCGGCACCTGAGACCGGCGGAAGAGATTGTGCACGGTGGAAGAACTGATGTTGCCGCGGCCGGCGCGGATCGCGATCTCTCGCATCGAGGGTCGGCCCGCTTTTGAGTGCAGATCATCGAGGCGGTCAAAGAGATCGGCGATCGGGCCCGGCGGCGTCGGCTCACGCTTGATGGCAGCCACCGCGAAACACCCTCCCGATCCCAAGTATGTCCAAATCCGTCATGTCTTGCACGTGATCCGAACACGGCGTATCTGCGGAGCCATTAGCCGAGGGCGCGCAAAATCGTCCACGGCGGTCATAGCTCGCTCACTGAGCGGTACTCCCTGGGCATGCACGGTCATCCTGAACTTGAGGGGCCGAAGCACGGATAGGCAAGGAGAGATCATGAGCACTCGGCTAGCAGCGGTGGCGTCTCCTGACGGCCAGCGGCCAGCTGGCCCGCTATACCGCTCGATCATCGCGCTCGACATTGAAGGATCGACCATGCGCACCAACCCCGTCAAAGGCGAGCTGCGACGCGTCATGTATGACCTGCTTGGGCACTCGCTTGAAGCGGTGGCGATAACAGGCAATCGCCTGGAGCAGTTGACCGACCGCGGCGACGGTGTCCTTGTGCTCGTCAGGCCGCATGACCGTGTGCCCAAGACGGTTCTGCTTGACCAGCTGATACCGTTGCTGGCCGCCCTGCTTACCGAATACAACGCGCAGGCCGCGGACGCGGCGTTGCGCGTTCGGCTGCGCGTGGTCGTGCATGCGGGCGAAGTTCATTTCGACAGAAGGGGCTGCTACGGAGAGGCCATTGACGTCGCGATCCGGCTTCTCGATGCTCCGCCGGTCAAGAAGGCGCTAAGGGAGGGTACGGCGCCGCTCGTCCTCGTGATCTCGGACGAGATCTACTCCGGAATCGTCTGGCACGGCTACGTGGACGCCAGCACGTACTTTCCCATGGTCTGGGTGAGCGTCGCCAACAGGCGGCACCGCGGCTGGGTGCACGTCCCCACTCGTGTCGCGACCCCTGCCGTTGCCGATCCCGCATTGGGCTCCCGGCCTGCGGGCGCAGCTGACTCATCTGTGCTCGCGATCGCGGACGAGCGGGCGGAATTCCCGGTTGCGCCGATCTTCAGGCGTACGGGGTGACCGGGACAGGCCCGGCGGCGGCGTTACTAACGCGCCTTACTTCCGCAGCTTCCTGCCGGGCTGCTTGGGCGGCAGCGACCGCGCGTGCCCGATGCCGACCTCAACCCAGGGGGCGAGGTCCTCGTCGCTGAGAACGTCGTCGGCGCTGACGCGCAGCCAGCCGAGCATCTCCCGCCCCTGCATCACGGCGACGGTGGCCACGGTGGTGGCGACCAGGTCGTCTGAACGTGCGGGGTCAACATGGACGAGCACGCCGCCCTGACCGCTGGCACTGATCGCCATGTGCCCGCGGATGAGGAAGGCGAGGCCGCCGAACATCTTCTTCTCGGTCAGCTCAGGGTCGGGCCCGATCAGGTCCCGGATGCGCGCGGCGAGGAGTTCGTCATAGGCCATGAGGCCGATCGTACAGAGCAGGTCGGACAAAGGAGCGGAAGCATCACGGGGCCGGCGCGATGTCGATCAGGACCTTGCCGACCGCCCCCCGCTCGACCGCGTCGTATGCCGCCGGGGTCTCCTCAAGCGGGTAATGGTGCAGCGGAAGGCCTGCCTTCTCCCCGGCGCGCAGCGCCCCGGTGGCGACGGCCGCGGTGACGTCCTCGGCCGCGGCCGCGAGGTGGGCCGGGTCGAGGGTGTAGAGCAGCAGGAACTGGTAGCGCAGGTTCAGGCTGAAGGTCCGGCGGATCTCTACAGGGAGCGTGTCGCCGCCGTTGTTGGCGTAGATCGCGATGGTCGCGCCGTTGCGCGCCACGGCGACGTCGAGTTCGTTGTTGACCGCGGGGGAGACCTCGACGATAAGGTCGACCCCGTCCGGTGCGAGCTGGCGGATCACCAAGCCGGCGTCCTGGGTCCGGTAGTTGACGACGTGGTGCGCGCCGGCCGCCGTCGCGAGTGCGGCCTTCTCGTCACTGCTGACCGTGGTGAGCACCGTTGCCCCGGACCAGGCGGCGAGCTGGATGGCGGCGTTGCCGACCGCGCCCGCACCGCCCTGCACCAGCACGAGCTGCCCGGCCAGGGAACCCGGTCCCAGCCGGGAGGCATGGGGGCCTGAGGTCAGCGCCCGGTGCGCGGTGATCGCGGGGACGCCGAGGCAGGCACCCAGGTCGAAGGCGTCGGGAAGCGAGTCCGGCAGGGGCACGGCCCGGTGCCAGTCGAGCACGCAGTACTCGGCGGCGCTGCCGTAGGGTAGCCCGTGCTGAGCGAGGTAGAGCCACACGCGGTCGCCGGGCGCCAGCCCCGGCACGCCCGCCCCGAGCGCGTCGATCACGCCCGCGCCGTCCTGGCCCGGGGTCACCTCGGCGAACCCCATGGCCGACGACACGCCGGCCCGCGACTTCCAGTCGGTCGGGTTCACCCCGGCCCTTACCAGGCGTACCCGGACCTGCCCGGGACCTGGCTCGGGCACCGGCCGCTCGACTAGGTGCATGACCCTTGACGGACCTTTTTCCGTGTAAACGATCGCTCGCATACCCCCGATGCTAGGCACGGCGGCCGCGCGAGCGCCCCCGAACCCCGTGCTTTCTGCTCAAGGGAACGGGAATGATATGGAAGGTGACGACAGAACTGATGAACTGGTCAGGGACGTACCGGTTCAGCGCGCGCGAGGTGATCGCCGCGCGGACGATCGACGAGGTCCAGCGCACGGTCGCCAAAGCCAGGGACGGCCGTGTCCGGGCGATCGGCACCAGGCACTCCTTCAACGACCTCGCTGACAACGGCGCCACGCTCGTGTCCGTGACGGGCATCGCGCCAGACCCGGTCATCGACGAGGCAGCGCGCACGGTCACGGCCGGCGCCGGGATGTCCTACGGTGCCCTGGCCGCCTGGCTCCAGGACCGGGGCTGGGCGCTGGGCAACCTGGGCTCGCTGCCGCACATCTCCGTCGCCGGCGCGACCGCCACCGGCACGCACGGGTCCGGCAGCCGCAACCGGATCCTGTCCGCCGCGGTCGCGGGCCTTGAGTACGTGGCCGCCGACGGCGAGCTGAGGCACGCGGACAGGTCAGCACCGGGCTTCGACGGGATGGCCGTCGGCCTCGGCGCGTTCGGGGTGGTCGTCCGCGTCACCCTGGATATCGAGCCGTCCTACCTGATCAGGCAGGACGCGTACACCAGCCTGCCGTGGGACACCGTGCTCACCGAGCTCGACCAGATCCTGGGCGCCGCCTACAGCGTGAGCCTGTTCACCGACTGGAGCGGCCCGTCGCTGCACGCCGCGTGGGTCAAGCGCCGCGTCGGAAGCCAGCAAGCAGAGACGCCCGACGAATTCTTCGGCGCCCGCCGCGATCCCGGCCCGGTGCGGTTTATCGACGCCCCCGCCGACAACCTCACGGACCTCGGCGTCGCCGGCCCGTGGTCGCAGCGCCTTCCGCATTTCCGGCTCGAGTCCACGCCGAGCAACGGGGACGAGATCCAGTCGGAGTACTTCGTCGACCGTCGCCGCGGTGCGGCGGCCCTGGACGCGGTAAGGCGGCTGTCGATGAGCATCACGCCGCTGCTGATGATCTCCGAGATCCGCTCCACTGCTCCCGACGAGCTGTGGCTCAGCGGCTCCTACAAGCGCGAGACGATGGCGATCCACTTCACCTGGCGTAACAGGCCAGGCGAGGTAGATGCCGTCCTGAGAGACGTCGAGGAGGCACTGGAACCGTTCGCCGCCCGCCCGCACTGGGGGAAGGTCTCCCACGTGACGGCCAGCCAGGTGGCGCAGTGCTACCCCCGGCTCGCCGACGCGAGGGACGTGTTTGAACGGCTCGACCCCGATGGCCGGTTCAGCAACCACCGCCTGGAACGGCTGGGCGTCCGCGCCGCCCGCTGACCTGGGGTGGGCAGACAGGCATTCACTGGCGACTCGTCCACCGGGGACCGGTGACTGCCCACGCCGAGTTCCACCCGGCGAGGCGATGCCGGTCAAGGCCGTTCCGGCACAGCCGGTAGCCGACGGCTAGGATGGCGACGGCACCGGCGGTGACCCCAATGGCAGCCAGCGTCGCGGCGAGGACCGTTTCGGCCGTGCCCGGCGGAGGACGCTCGGGGTTGCCCGCACTGTCGAGCCACACCAGGACGGAAGCTCCGGACGGCTTGCCATAGAGGCCAGGGGCGAGGCCGGTGTTCAGGGAGCCCGAGCGCTTGGCTCCGTCGCTCAGCTGCCACGTCACCCGCGCGCTCGCCTCCTGCGGGAAGACACCGGTAGTGACCGCGCCGGGCGGGTCGATCACCGCGTTCGTCAGCCGCGGGCTCGCCGACGCCGCTGCCTGCTCGGACCGGCATACGTGCGCGGCCAGGAGCACTGCCATGACGACGGTTGCGGCAAGCACGGCCGTCAGTCCCGCCAGGAGGGCGGCCTCTAGCCGGTCTGATGAACGGCGCAGTTTGTTCGGGCACAGGAACAGCCGTGCCATGCGCAGCGGCAGGCATCCTGCCCGGTGATGGATACGACCCACGAGTACGAGGATCGGTCCGGCACCGCCGGTCTCGCTTCAGTCACGTCACTGGGACTCAACGGGACGCCGCTGCGCGTTCATCAGGGGCCGTTGCCAGTAGCGAGCCCAGTCGGGCTACTGATGCGAACCCGGGACCAGGCGGCGACACTGGCAAGCGTGACTGACGAAGACCTGATCGCGATGCTGGCCATTACGGCCCGGACGGCGTGTCGGCGGATAACCCCCGGCCAGCTGGCTAGCTTTTCCGGCAGCGTCGCGCAGGCGGAGTCACTGCCAGCCAAGCCGTACTGGAACCGGAAGGCGGTCGCGCACGCCGAGGTGATCGGGATACTCGGGGACGTGACTGGCGACCCGGTGCTGATGCGGCTAGCCGGCCTGGCCGTCGGCTGGACCTATGATCTCGCGGTCGCGGCCGGTCCCGGAGCTGACGGGATCATCCTGGGCTCCCGCCGGCGGCTGATCGGTCACCTGAGAGCGGGAGAGGTGGACGCGGCGGGGCAGGAGATCGAGAGTCACCTGCGAGTACTGGCCTTCTTGGGGCGGCTGTCCCGCAGCGGCAGAAGCAAGGCCGCCCCCGTCCGCCTGGCGCACGCACCTTGCAGCGCGGCCTAGCCAGGCCATCCATTCGAAATGTTTGGCGTTTCCGGTTCTATGGCACGGAAACACCAAACATTTGTTCGCAATGACCTAGAGCCGAGGTCCGGTCGTGCCGGGGGGTCAGCCGGCACGACCGGTAACAGCGCCGGGCTCCGGTTACTTGAAGAACCGGAGCAACGCAGCGCTAACCTCGTCGGCGTGTGTCCAGCACAGGCCGTGGGGGGCTCCCTCGACGGGGACATACTCACTACCACGGATGAGCTCGTGCGTACGCACGCCGCTGGCCTCGATGGGCAGGATGCGGTCGGCCGTGCCGTGCATGACCAGGACCGGGATGTCGATCTTGGCCAGGTCGGCGCGGAAGTCGGTGTGCCAGGTGGCCACGCAGGCGATGGTTCCTTCCGGCGAGGCACCCACCGCGGTGTTCCACGCGTCCTGGACGACCTCGGCGCTGATACGGCTGCCAAGGTTCTCGTCCAGGTTGAAGAAGTTCTTGTTCCATTCGGTGAAGTAGGCCGCACGGTCGGCGGTCAGCGCGGCCGCGATCTGGTCGAAGACCTCCTGCGGCACGGCGTTCGGCGTCTCCGGGGTCTTGAGCAGGTACGGGGGGACGCCGGAGATGATGGCCGCCTGCCGGACCCGCGCCGACCCGTACTTGCCGAGGTAACGGGCGACCTCGCCGCCGCCCATCGAGTGGCCGGCGAGACAGATGTCCCGCAGGTCCAGGGCGGTGAGGAGCTTGTCCAGGTCAGCTGCGAAGGTGTCGTAGTCATACCCGATGGTCGGCTGGCTGGACTGGCCGAAGCCGCGCCGGTCGTAGGTGATGACCCGGAACCCGGCGGCGAGCAGGGCCCGCTCCTGGCGCTCCCAGGCCCGGCCGTTGAGCGGGAACCCGTGAATGAGCACGACCGGCTGTCCCGTGCCGTGGTCCTCGTAGTGGATCTCGATCGGCGCGGAGTTTTGCTTCCCGACAGAAACGAACGGCATTGTCCCCTCACTTTCCTCCAGTCACAACGCACTCCGTTGTACCCCGCCCGGTAGCCGGCACGCTGCCGTGGCATCACTGACTTCCCACCCGTCTCGCTCAGCCCGGTTCAGTGCACCCACTGAAATCGCTGGCCGCCGCCAGTGGCCACACCCGTTCGGGACAATCACATGTGCATGCGATGCGGGTGTGCCCCGTTGGTGGCGAGACTTGACCGGAGTAACCGAAAAGCATGGCACGAGGAGCCAGCGATGCGCGCAGCCAGGGATGACCGCGGCGACGAGATCACCCCAGGCGGCCAGTGATGGGGGCGAGCAGGCCGCAGGCACGAGCCCGGTCAACGGCCTCGTGGCGGCGGTGGACGTCGAGCTTGGTGTAGATGTGCCGCATGTGCGTGGTGACGGTGTGCACGGAAAGGCAGAGCTGTCGGGCGATCTCCGATGCCGTGAGGCGCGTCGGCAGGTAGCGCAGTACGCGGATCTCGCTGTCTGTGAGAGGTTCTGCCGGGAGCCGCATCACGGGAGTAATGGGGTCCGGGAGCAGCATCGCGGCAGTAACGGGGTGCGGGGTGTTCATATCAGGGCGTCTCTCCTTCCTGGTCATCCGTTGGTAGCAGGCGGTGGTGCTGGACGGGACTGTAGCGTGCAGGGTGCTCACGGCTTCTCGTTCTATCCCTCCTGGTGCCTGCCGCGCTGCGGTGGCACCACTGAATCGTTGCGGCCGCGAGACGTACTCCGTCCGTGGTCGCGGTCTGCGCGATGCCGGGGTCCGAACCCGCTTACTGAAGGGTTAGACGGCCACGCGCATATCGGGTAGCTCGCCGAGGATCTTCGGGAGTTGTGCACGGGAGGTGATGCCGAGCTTGGGGTAGACGTGGTATAGGTGGGACTCGACGGTGCGGTGGGAGAGGTAGAGGCGCTGTCCTATTTCGCGGTTGGAGAGCCCGTCGGCGGCAAGCTGGATGATCTGGAGTTCCTGAGGGGTGAGCTGGTCGACGGCGTCCGGGGCACGGTAGCGGCCGGTCTCGCCGGAGGCGCGGAGCTCGCGGCGGGCGCGGTCGCTCCAGGGGGTTGTGCCGAGGGCGTCGAAGGCGTCGCGGGCCTCGCGGAGGTGGGCGCGGGAGTCGGCGGGACGGCGCTGACGGCGGAGCCATTCGCCGTAGGCGAGGCGGAGGCGGGCGCGGGTGAAGGGCCAGGGGGCGAGGTCGCGGGTAAGGGCGCGGGTGTAGGCGGCCTCGGCCTGGTCGTCGTCCGCGAGGAGCGCGTCGGCGTAGCGGATGGCCGCGCGGAGCCAGGGGACCTGATCTCGCAGGGGACGGAACTGGTCGAGGATCTGGCGTGCATGGTCGCGATGACCGGCGCGGGCGGCGGCTTCCGCGAGGTCGGCGATGGCGCGGTACTGGGTGCGGTTGCTGCAGGCGGGGTCGCCGGGATCGTAGATGCGGTGGAGGTGGGCCCAGGCGTCGGCGTGCTGGCCTTGACCGAGGGCGGCGAGGCCGCGGGCGTACTGGACGAGGGACAGCGGCCCGGCGGCGCCGACGGGGAGCATGGCCTCCTCGACGCAGGCGGTAAGGCGGTCGGTGGCGGGCTGGTCGCCGCCCACGGCGGCGAGGACCGCCTGGGCGGTCCAGGTGACGGCTTGCCACAGGGGCTGGGCGGTCTCGGCGGCGAGGCGGCCTGCTTCCTCGGCGGCAGGCACGGCGGTGCGGAAGTCAGAGGTCATGATGGCGGCCCAGGCGCGGGCGGTGAGGGCGTGGGTGAGGGCGCGGCGGCGTCCCTGCTCGCGCAGCCGCGCGGCGGCGGGGCCGAGCAGCGAGCAGGAGCCGTGGTAATCCCCAGCCAGGCAGGCGGCGGTGCCCAGCAGGTACAGCGCCTGAGGGTCATCAGACGCCACCGCATGGGACAGGCATTTGAGGACGGCGGGGCCGCGGGTGAGCGGCGCGGCGTAGGCCTGGATGTACAGCAGGAGCGGGTCATCGGGCGGCACGCCGGTGCTGTCAGCGACGTTCAGCACCTCGTCGGCGGCCGGCGCGCCGAGATCCGCCAAGTCGCAGCGGAACGCGGCGGCGGACAGCAGGTTGAGCGCGAGCGGGATGTCTTTCTCTGCCACCATCTGCCGTGCTGTTTCGGTCAGGGCCTGCACGATGACTGGAGTGCCGACGGGTTTTTCTTTCTCGCCGAAGGCATCTCCCAGCCAGGTCGCGTACGCCCTGTCATGTGGCGTGAGGGGGTAGGTGTCCGCTTCGCGTAGCAGGCGGGCGGTGTGGTCGGTGTGGCCGAGTTCCCTGGCGGCTTCGGCCGCGGACAGGATGAGGGCGCCGCGGCGGGCGGGATCGGGAGCGAACGCGGCGGCGCGCTCGAACGCGGCGGCGGCGACGGGGATGGCACCGCGGGCACGGGCGCGCCGGGCGGCTTCCTCGAGGCCGTCGGCGACCGCGGGATCGGGGCTTGACGTAGCGGCGGCGCGATGCCAGGCCTGCCGGTCGGGGTCATCGGCGAGGACCTCGGCGAGGGCGGCATGTGCCATGTGGCGGTCAGCGACGCTGGCGGCCTGGTAGAGCGCCGAGCGGACCAGCGAGCGGCGGAACCGCAGGGCGTGGTCGTCGGCGTCGATGAGATGGGCCTCAACAGCGGGGACGAGGTCGCTGACCGTTGGCCCGGAGCCGGTGGCGATGGCGGCGGCCTGCATGACCTGGGCGGGCGCGCTGTGATCGTCGGCAGCCGCGATGAGCAGCAGCGCCCTGGTGGCGGGGGGTAGTTCGGCGGCGCGGGCGGCGAAGGCCCACTCCAGCCGCCTGGTCAGCGGCAGGTGACCTGCCGCCGTGGCATGGGTGACGGCGAGGGCGGCGGGCAGCTCGATCAGGGCCAGCGGATTGCCGCGGGCCTCGGCCAGGATGCGGCTGCGGGCGGCGGGTGTTAGGCGGGGAGAGAAGGCGTCGAGCAGCTCGCGGGCCGGGTCGGCGGCGAGTCCGTCCAGCTGCAGGTCGGGGAGCCTGGCAGCGTGCAGCGGCGACGGGTAGCCATCGCGGATCGCGGCAAGCAGCAGGATCGGGTCGGACTCCAGACGGCGGGCGATGAACGCGAGCACGTCGGTGCTTGGCCGGTCGAGCCACTGCGCGTCGTCCGCCGCCAGCACCACGGGGGCCTGATCGGCGGCCTCGGACAGCAGTTGCAGCGTGGCCAGCGCGATCAGGAACGGGTCAGGTGCGGCCTCCTCTACCGTGCCGAACGCCGCGCCGAGCGCGGCCCGCTGCCTGGGCGGCAGGTCGGCCGCGCAGCTGAGCACCGGGCGTAGCAGCTGGTGCAGCCCGGCGAACGGGAGGCCTGCCTCGGACTGCACCCCGGATGTCCGCAGCACCAGCATGCCCTGCCTGGCCGCCGCTCGCATCGCCTCCCCGAGCAGCGCCGACTTCCCGATCCCCGGCTCGCCCCCGACCACGAGCGCCCCGCCGCGCGCCGGCACCCGCTCAACCAGTCCGGCCAGCACGCGCTGCTCCCAGTCACGGCCAACCAGCCGCGCGCAAGCGCCGCGTGCGAGCCCGCCGCCACCAGCCGTCCCGGCATCAAGGGTCGAGACCGGGCTGGCAGGCTTCATGGCACTCACCACGGATCGTCGAGTTGGGGAACGCATGCTCTGACAATCGCTTCCCGCGCCCTGTCGTGTCTGCCCGGCAGACCCCCAGCCCCGCGTACCAGATAGCCGGAATGCCGCCCGGCGGCGACCCCGGCGTCCGCGGTCGGCTCAGGTCGCCCCGAGCAGGAGATGGATGGCCGCGGCGGAGAGGTCCGTCTTGCTCAGGAACCCGATGGCGGGGCTCTCGGCGATAAGCTCGGCGTAGTCCACTTCCCGGTACGTGGAGATCATGATGAGCGCCGCTGCCTGACCCTCCGCCGCTAGCTGCCGTGCCGCGTCGAAGCCCGACTCGTCGCTCAGGCGGATGTCGATCAGCATGAAATCAGGGCGCAGCGTCCTGGCGCGCTCGACTGCCTCGGCGCAGTTACCCGCTATCCCTGCCACGGTCACCCCCTCCTGTTCCAGGAGGGCCCGCGCAGCGTCGAGAAAGGCGCCGTCATCGTCCACCATCACGCATCGCAGCCGCACGAGTCCATGGTGCCAGCGGCACGCCCGCGCCTGCATTGCAGCCAGCAGGAAGAACCAGGTCAGTGCGCGTCGAGGAACGCGAGCACGGCGAGCACCCGGCGGTGCACTTCGCTGCTCTCCGTTAGCCGCAGCTTCATCATGATGCTGCGCACGTGCTTCTCGACCGTTCCCTCGGTTACGTACAGTGCCTGCCCGATGCCCGCGTTCGAACGTCCCTCCGCCATGAGCGCGAGCACCTCGCGCTCCCGGCCGGTCAGCTCGCCGAGCGGGTCGTCGACCCGCCGCGCCGTGACCAGCTCTTGCACAAGCACGGGGTCCACCGCGGACCCGCCCCGCTCCACCCGCCGGAGCGTATCGACGAACTCGGTAATGTCGGTGACGCGGCGTTTCAGCAGGTAGCCGGTGCGTCCGTTAGCGAGCAGGTCCATCGCGTGCTCGACTTCCACGTGTGCCGACAGCACCACGACGGCCGTCTGCGGGAAGTCCCGCTTGATCGTGCGGGCTGCCTCCAGGCCCTCGGTGGAATACCCCGGCGGCATCCGGATGTCCACAAGCGCGAGTTCGGGCCGATGCAGGCGGACGAGGTCCATGAGCTCGTCCGCGTCACCCGCCTGGCCGGCTACCTCGAGCCCGAACCGCTCAAGCAGGCTGGCCAGCCCCTCCCGCAGCAGGACGTCATCATCGGCCACCACGATTCTGCTCCGGCTCGCGTCCACACGACGATTATGATCTACCGCTCCGCGAATCGGTTACGGTGGGCATCACTGCGTGCTGAGCCGGAATTCGACCCCGACAAATCAGGCGGGGCCGAACTCCGGTATGCTTGAGCTAGCCCGCTTCGACGATCGCCACGTACTCCTCGCGCATCGCGTCCGCGCAGGCGTACATCATCATCATAATCTCCTCGTCGCCGGCGTAGTACTCGTTGCCGAACCGGGCGCAGCTGCCCGGCGCCACCGAGTTCAGGAAGCCGTCAGAGACGCCCGCGGCCGCCATCGCGGCCTTCATGTCGGCGATGTCGCGCTGGACGTCCTCCTGCCCTCGGTAGGAGATCGGGCCGCGGCAGACCGGCGCGATCGCCGCCCGGTTCGGCAGTGCCGCGCCCGAGGTCGGGTCGCCGTAGGCGTCCGCGAAGTCCAGCCAGTCCCTGCGCTCGCCGAAGGACGCGAGCCTGATCCCGCCCGGTTTGGCCGGAGACTGCGCTATCTCGGTGATCGAAAGCTCGGTCAGCTCGACGTTGGCCAGCCGTTGGAACACGTGGGTCCACCACGAGCCGTAGTCGTAGCGCTGACCAATGGGCGTGTAATTAACTACTATAGGTTCATGGACGACAGAACCGGCAAACCCGTCGACATCTACGCCCGAGTCAGCGAAGTCGATCGCAACCAGAAGAAACGCGGCCTGAGCCGCGAGCCGTCGACCGAGGGCCAGGTCACGGTGTGCCGTGGCCGCCTCGTCCACCTTGGCCATGAGGTAGGCGAGGCCCTGGTTGACCCTGACCGCTCGGCATGGAACCCGGCCGTCAAGCGTCCGGCGTGGGATGAGCTGATGGACCGGCTTGAGCGCGGCGTGTCCGGCGGCTTCATCGTGTTCGACTTGGAACGCTGGACCCGTCAGCCCAAGGACGCCGAGCGGATGATCGAGCTGGCCGCTCGCGGGCTGCTGGTGCTCGACAGCGAGAGCGAGTATGACTTGACCACCCCGAACGGCAAGAAGTCTTTCCGTGACGCGATCAACGCCGCCGCGTACTACTCCGACCGTCTTTCGACCAGGACCCGGCGCGGCAAGCGGCTCAAGGCCATGGCAGGTGAGCCGAACGGCACCCAGCGGCCTTTCGGGTTCGAAGCCGACCTCGTGACCCAGCGCGAAGACGAGGCTGCCTTGCTCCGTGACGCGACGGCGCGATTTCTAGCGGGAGAGCCGCAGCTCACGATCATTGCTGACTGGAATGAGCGAGGGGTAACTACAGCGCTCGGCAACCCGTGGAAACCGATAAGCTTCAGTGCGCTCTTGAAGCGACAGAGGAACTGCGGCCGGATCATCTACACAGACGCGGAGACGGGCGTCACGTCCGTCGTCGGCCGCCTGCCGGGCACGCCGATCGTCTCAGACGAAGACTTCGATCAGGTAATCGCGAAGTACGCCGCCCGCCGTCGCGGTCGCCCGCCATCGCCTACCTATCTCTGCTCGGGCATTGCCGTCTGCGGAAGGTGCGGCACACCCCTGAGCGGTCGCCCGGCCCCGAGCTACCGCCCGCACCCTGACGGCTCGGTGTACCGCCAGTACTGGTGCGGCAAGTGGACATACCAGGGCTGCGCGAAGCTCTTCGTTGGTCAGCGTGACTTGGACGAAGCCGCAGCAGCGCTCACCATCGAGATCTTGTCGGACGATCGTCAAGCCGATGCGATCGAAGCAACGTCTCGTGAGCTTGAGAGCGAGGCCGCTCGGCTGGATCTGGCCATCGCTGACGCCGAGAGCGTTGCCGAGGCCCTTTCCGACCGCCTTGGGCGCGGTGAGCTAACACTGTCGCGCTACGACATCGCCGTCCGCCCGCTGGACGAGCGACTTGCCAAGCTCAGGGCCGAACGTGAGGCGCTAGGCGACACAACATCGCAGCGTCCGCAGCGGGCGAGCCGTGAGCACTGGCAGCGCCGCTGGGACAGCGCCGAGGCGGAGGAAAAGCGGGCGCTGCTCAAGATGGCGCTGCGCGGCCGACGCCTCAGTCATTGCCCCGCCCGAGTCTGGGACAAGTAACCGCTACGGCGACGTCACCCGCCGAATCAAGATCGAGTAGGGGCGTTGCCACTTGCGCAGGCGAGAGAATCGTTGCGTTTCATTCGTTACGTTGCCCGATACGAAAGGCCCCGCGAGACCGGGGCCGCCGCTAGGACGGGAGTGCCGACGGCCAGCCAGAAGACCAACAATGTCAGCGCGTCCCGCGCGGTGTGCAAGTTCCCGGGGTGCGGGCAGCCCGCCGCCCCGGCCGAAGGCCCGGACGCCCGCGAGAATACTGCGCTGGGCGCGGCCACACCCGCGTATCAGCATGGCGGGAACGACGCCGGCTTGCCGCCGAGAAAAACGGCACCACGATCAGCGGCCGACGCCGCCAGCCCGGTGACCATGGCCAGGATGACCGGCGCTGAACTGCTGCGCTCACTGCGCGCCGAGGCCGACCGCCTCGCCGCGCTCGGCACCGACCTGCGGGACCGGATCGACACCCTGGCCGACCCGACCGCCGCCGAGCAGCGCGCCCAGGCCGCCGAGACCGACCGGGACACCGCCGTGGCCAAGGTCCGGGCGGACGCTGAGGCGCGGATCGCCGCCGCCGGGACCGAGCGGGACGCGGAGCTTGCCGGCGAGCTGGGGCAGATGCTCGCTGCCGGTGTCGTATTCCAGCAGGAACACGATGTCCCGGCCACCTTCGGCCCAGATGCCCAGCCCGTCCGGGTGCGGCGTGGTCCCGTTGTCCCGGGCGGGACGGTGCAGGTAGACGCGGGCGGTTAGTTCCTGCTCGCTGAGCCAGGCGCGCAGTTCCCCGCCGCCGTGCTCGCGGGCGTGCCGGGCGAGGGCAGCGAAGAACCAGGATGCGCCGGTCATGTGCCCCAGCCGCTGGGGACGCTCCAGGGCGAGTTGCCGGTCCGCGCGGACCTGCGGCGCCCACTTCATGTCGTCGCGGTCCTCCTGGCCCACTCCAGAGCTGGCTCGTGGCCAGTGCCGCGCCCTTCACCAAGGTGTCCAGTTTCGCCCAGGCGATCTGCGGGTGGACGCGGCCGCCGAGGCCGCAGTCAGTGGACGCGATGACGTTCTCCCGCCCGACCGCCTCGGCGTACCGGGCGATCCGGTCCGCGACGACTTCAGGGTGCTCGATGACGTTGGTGGAGTGGCTGACCACGCCGGGCAGGATGACCTTGCCCTCGGGCAGCTTCACGTCCCGCCACACTTTCCACTCGTGCTCGTGCCGGACGTTGGCCGCCTCGAACGAGTAGGCGCCCGCGTTGATCTCCAGCATGACGTCAACGATGTCGGCCATCGCGATGTCGGTAGTGTGCGGGCCGTGCCAGCTGCCCCAGCACAGGTGGAAGCGGATCCGCTCGGCGGGCAGGCCACGGATCGCGTAGTTAAGCGCTTCGACCCGCTTCCTGGTGAAGCGCCGGTAGTCCTCCACGCTCGGTGCCGGGTTGATCTGGTCCCAGTTCTCGGCGATCGCCGGGTCGTCGAGCTGCAGCACAAGGCCCGACTCGACGATCGCGGTGTACTCCTCGCGCATCGCCTCCGCGCAGGCGTACATCATCTCCTCGTCGTCGGCGTAGTACTCGTTGCCGAAGCGGGCGCAACTGCCCGGCGCCACCGAGTTGAGGAAGCCGTCGGAGACGCCCGCGGCCGCCATCGCGGCCTTCATGTCGGCGATGTCGCGCTGCACGTCCTCCTGTCCCTGGTAGGAGATCGGGCCGCGGCAGACCGGCGCGATCGCCGCCCGGTTGGGCAGGGCCGCGCCCGAGGTCGGGTCCTGGTACGCGTCGGCGAACGCCAGCCAGTCCCTGCGCTCGCCGAAGGAGGCGAGCCTGATCTCGCCTGGCTTGGCCGGAGACTGCGCTATCTCGGTGATCGAAAGCTCGGTCAGCTCGACGTTGGCCAGCCGCTGGAACACGTAGGTCCACCAGGAGCCGTAATCGTAGCGTTGACCCATCGAATGCCCGTACTCGCCGTCATTGACAAGGTCGATGCCGGTCGAGCGCTGGCGCGCGACCACGTCCGCCACCGCCGAGCGCAGCCTGCCCAGGTACTCCGCCTCTTCGGCGAAGTCCCCCGTCGCGCGCAGCTCGTTGAGCGCGATCAGGTCCTCTGGTCGCGGCAGGCTGCCCGCGTGGCTGGTCAGGATCCGGTCCGGCATATCTCCTCCTTGAGATTCATACGGCGATGATCTTCCCCCGCGCTGAGTATGAGCGCGCCGTAAAGCCCGCGCAATAAGGCCTTCTGCTCCGGGCTTCGGGTACCAGTCTGGCCCGCCGATGCAGTAGAGGATAGGGAAGTGACCCGTCTCAGCCCACGTCAAGCCTTCCAGATCCGCAAGTTGGGTCGATGGGCCGCGCGACTGAGGACTGCAGGACGCGTCGTCTTAGGCCGTTCGGTGGTGATAACGGCGGTGACGAGGGCGATCGCGGGCCAGGCGATGAAGCTGGAATTGCTAAATGTACTCGTCCGCCAGTTCGCACAAGTGCAGGAGCGCCGGAAACCTGGTCGCTTGCAGGTTCGGGTTCTGCGGGGCTGGCGGCGGTTACCCGGGACGCCGATCGTCAGCCGGGCACCGCGCTTCGAGCGCCGCACAGTGGGATCCCGGCTGCGTCCTGGTTCCGTCACCAACTGCTTCACAGGTGAGCACGCGGGTGCCTCCCCACTGAAGTTTTCTCAGCGACTTCAGGCGAGCATTTTGTGCTCGAATAGCGTCAGGACGAGGGCTGCGCGTGCGATCTGGCCGATTCTCCCGGGGCTCATGGTGACGTGCTGAAGGGTTTGCCATCGCTGGGTCAGGAGCGCGAAGCCGCGTTCTCCCAGGCACCTCACCGAGCGGATCAGCGCGTTCCGCGTGCGGGCGCTGATGTCCAGTTCCTTCATTCCCGCGGGCTTCTTCACCGGGGTGAGGACGCCGTGACCTGCGCCTTCGTACCCGCCGTCGGCCAGGGCCGGCATCGCCTCCGCGAACAGCCGCAGCGTCCCCAGGACGCTTTCCCGGGCCGCGGCCAGGTCATTCACATTGCCGGGCAGGACGTCCGAGACCCACATCGGCCGCCCGTCCGGGTAGAAGACAGCCTGGATGTTCCCTCCGAAGTCCTTGCGCTTCCCCGAGTACCACAGGTCGATTTCCTTTCCCTTCCGGCTGACGGTTTTCTCGTGGCAGCGGTCGGCGTCGACGACCTTGCCGTCCAGGATCACGTACGGGGTCCCCTCGGCCAGGGCGCGCTCCAGTGCCTCGCGCAGTCCCGGTGCCTGTTCCGCCAGGACGTCGATGACCTCGTCGAGGTACCGGTAGGCCGTGGCCTGCGACAAGCCGAAGCCGGCGCCGAGCCGGGGGATGCTGCCCTTGTCCCGGAACCAGGCCAGCCCGAACACGGCCTGACGGTAGCAGCCGAGCTTACGGGTCTTTTTCCTGGTTCCTATCGAACGGCGGCGGGCGGCGAGCAGGCCGGAAACGAACCAGATCAGGTCCTTCGGGACGTCGAGCATGACACGATATGAGGGCACGCGGGGCCTTCCGGGCGGATGGGACTTTGGCGAGACCTCTTGTACCGGGGGCTCCGCGTCCCTCCCGGTCATGTCTGCCTATGTCCGCGTGTCTTCCCAGATGCCCTGTTACTGCCTGCCTGTCGTGTTCCGGGTTACCGAGAAAACCTCACTGGGCGGGGGATACCTGCCAGTTGCGACAGTTCTGTAGCTATCTGCCTCATGGTAGATATTACGGACTATTTCCGGCAGCTACGCGGGGCATAGTCACATTCGACTCGATAGCAACCCCAGGGGTGGGATAAAGTATAGGAGTAACCCTCTCCAGCGCCGCCAGCCTGGCACCAACACATCTAACGAGAGCGTCATGCCCTTTCCCTCGTTTCTGTCAGAGCCGTGCGCGCCACAGGTGCGTCGCCGCCGATCGCGGTGTCTCTACGGTCGCTGTAGTTGTCCGACGGAACTGTCATGACAGCTTCATCAGGCAGGCGGTCCCCTACCGGCTTGGGAGCCCTCTTGCCTCGCGATGCATGGGCAGAACTCCTAACGCTAGGGGCGCCTAAGCACTTTCGAGCCGGAGATGTGTTGCTTCGTGAGGGAGATCCCGGCACTCACGTGCTTGTCCTAGCCACAGGCCGCGTGATCATAACCAAGGCGTCGGCCGACGGCGAGGAAATGATCATGGCCTTCGGGGACCCGGGGGAGATCCTCGGAGACATGACCGTCCTAGATCAATCCCCGCGATCGGCTACCGTGACAGCGCTTACTCACTGCACTACCCATATTCTCACTAGTGGACAGTTTCGCTTGCTTATCAACAGGCACGCAGCGGCCGAGATCATGGCCCGTCATGCCTTCGCACGGATGCGCGAGGCCGAACTCGCCCGCTTCGAGTTGAGCACGCTGCCCGTCGTACAACGCCTAGCCTGCGCTTTGTTGCGGCTGATGACGAGGAGTTCTGACCGGCATATTGAGTTGTCGCAAGATCAACTCGCACGTCTGGTCGGCGCCTCTAGGAACACGATTGTGGCCGCGCTAACCGAACTGCGTGGCCGAGGTGTGATCGTGACCTCCCGGCGGCGCTTGATCGTCAACGACCCCCAGTCTGCTGCTCCAGTTTGCCGCAGGGAACGCGACCGCTCATGGAGCATCCTGGGCTGTGTGACGGGGGTCACATCTGCTGTGCCCAGTTCTGGGCAGAACTTCCGCTCGCCAGTTGACATCTTGAGCGAGTCGCTCCGCACACCCCCACACGACGAGATGGGATGAGATGGCAAGCAGCAGCAGGGACCTAGCCGATTACCACGCCATGGTGGCGGCTGACATCGAGAACTACACAGGTAACAGCGATGACAAAGTCAGAGTGCTGGCTGACTGGCTCCCGCAGGTTCTTCGTGAGGCGTTCGCTCGTTCAGACCTCGATTTCTCCCAGATAAAGATCTCCAGCCAGGCGGGTGACGGCTACGTCGCGGGTGTCGATTACCATAAGCTGCCCCGTCTCATCAACCCGCTGCTTGGCCAGCTCCAGGAGGTGTTGGCGGAGCGGAACGCGAAGGCGAACCGCCACGACCCCCGAATGCGGCTTCGCGTCAGTGTTCACATCGGCCCCCTTCCTACTGAGGCTGATGCTGGTAGATCTGACGGCACAGTGATGAACGAGGTGCACCGCCTGCTCGACGCAGAGCAATCTCGGGCCGCGCTCGTTGACTCTGATCCTGACGCCACCTTCGTCGCCGCGGTCATTTCGCAGCGCGCCTACGAGGACGCGATCGTCTCCAAGGCCTGCGGCCTGCCGCCCAGCATGTTCGCCCCCATCCAGGTCCGCGTTAAGCAATTCACTGGTGATGCGTGGCTATACGTTCCACAGGCGTCCGGTGCGGCGCGGCATCGGGTTGGCGCAAACAGCACCAACCCGCGAACAGGCGGTTCCCCGAGCGGGCCCCAGGCCCCGGGCACTCTGACTCGATGGCTCCCGGCGGCGCTCCGACTTCGGTCTTCCATATAGGAACTGCGGGCCAGGTAGCTAACAGCGTGCCTGGTCCCGTCACCATCCATCAGACAATTCCCGACAGCGATCGCCACCCTAAACCGTGACCGTGCCGCAGTTTCGTGAACTCTCTGCAGACCCGCCCTTCATCCGACGGAAATTTTCATGACGCAGGAACCTAACGAGCCGGGAACCGCCCCGAGCACGCCGCACCCGGGCCCCGGTGTCAGCGACGAGGCCGGTCAAGCCGCCGATCCGCAGCTTCCAGAGACTCCATCAGGTCGCGAGACTAAACAAGAGGACTTCTCTGGGATAACCGTGCCTCGGCACGACGAGTCAGTCATCTGGGAGGAACGATACAAATGGGAGGAACGATACGAACCCGTCGTGGCCTCCCTAGCGGACGCCCGGGTCGACGTTGGACACGCCGGCCTTGTCGCCGGCCAGGTCGGTGAGGTCCATATCAAGCCGGAGATCCGCGTTCGGGACGTTCTCAGCGGCGATCCCGTCGACAGGGATGTAGTCCGGGATGATCCGTTTTACGTGGAAGCCCCGGAATGGCAGGAGGCATGGCAGGAAGCCGTTAAGGCCCTTGACGGCAAAGGAGTCGTTATCGTGGTCGCCCCGCGCGGCTACGGTTCCACCAAGTTTGCCTTGAGGCTGCTCGCCCTTCACGCGCCGGAGAACGCGGAGCTCATCCGGCTGGAAGCCGACTGGGAGGCCCCCAAGAAGGACAAGCTTCCGCTCCTCGAGGACCGCGCCTACCAACTCGACCTGCAAGACCCCGATCAAGACCGATTCGACGGAGCGTTTCTCAACGGGCTCGGAAAACAATCCAAAGACCTCAAGGTTCTGAGATCCTCCCTCGTTCTGGCAGTAGCTGACGAACTGTGGCCTGGTCATCGTGAGCAAATACCGTCAGAAGTAGGCGTCGTCTGGCTAAAGGCTCCGCCTGATCCGCTGCTACTTGTTCAGAAATATCTAACGACGAGGCAACTAGACCGGTTGGTCCCCTACGTCCGGCAGCCTGAGGCCGCAAAGCATATTCGGGGCCGCAACGCAGTGCAAGCGATGCTTGCTGTAGACCTCGTTATTGGGCAATGGCAGGAGTACCGGCGTCGCCAAGAGGCCAAGGGTGAGCCCCCCCACGTAGAGGCCGCGTCCCCCGGCCCCGAGCAGCCCACACTGAACCTTGACCCTGTCCTCAAGCAAGCGATCGAGCAGGCACTGGGCGACTGGCAAGACGATCTCGACGCGCTCTTTGACGAACCAGGACGAGGCATAGCCAGGACCCGTTCGCTGTCCACGGAAGACCGGTGCCTGCTCATGGCGCTGGCGATACAGCAGAGCGGAACCGCGGCGGAGATCGAGGCCGCCGCCCTTTCCCTTGAGCAATCACTAGACAAGGGCCGCGGCGGCGGGAACGGCAAGACGGTAGACGCCTGGAGCGTTTTGTCGGGGCGAGGACTTCGCCCTCGTCTGAAAGGCTTCGGCGCGGACATCGACGGAGGCAACATGGTCAGCTTCAACAAGCCCGGCTACGGCGAAGCCGTGCTTGCCTACGTTTGGAGAAACTACAGGCGGCTCCGCGATGATCTCATTACCTGGATGGTTGGGTCCGCATCCGCCAATGCTGAGTCGTCAGATCGTGCGACCGAGACTCTGGTAGCGCTCATCCGCCGCCTGCAGGATGCCGAACGGCTGACCCAGGTGCGGGACGAGGCTGTCGGGCAGGGCCGGAGCCACGTGATCGTTCGCGTTATGACGGAGGCCGCCACTGACGAACACATCGGACATCGGGCGCGCACTCTTCTCTACCAGTGGGCGACCCAGCGATCCGATTCTCAGCATGTCGTCGTCTCCGTTTGCCGCGCGCTGATCGGGAAAAAGACCGACGCGGCACTGGTGCGTCTGGGGCGCGTCGCCAGTCAGTCGATCGACCCTGAGGTCCGTGCCAGGGTCCTATCCGCTTTCCAGGCTGTCATAGCTGACCAGGGAGATACGGAGCGCTTCGTTAAAGCCGTCGCCGCCTGGCAGAAGTCCAATCCGCAGGCCGCGAGACTTGGCCTCCTTACCCTCCTGGCCACGGAAACCAACGGCCATCCGTGGATGCCGTTGGATGCTACCGAGATCGACCTCACCGCAGGATTGCGCGACCTACTCGCCGAGACCGGTTCCTTCTCGAACACAGTCCCCGCGCTCGTGAACTGGCTTAAATACTGCGCGCGAGATCAGCAAGCCCCATACGCTGCGGCCCTCAACCTGATAGCCGAGGCGGCCCGTGACAGGTACGCCTTTAAGGCGGGAGTTGCAGTAATGAAAGGTCTCGAAGACATCGAGGGACCTAACGGCAGTAGCGTCGGAGCGGACCTGTATGTCGCATTCGGTAGGCCAGAATTGCCATCGCCCGAACTGCTCACCCGGGCGGAGGCATGAAGCTGCGGCGCGGGTATCAGGAAACTCACTTCTCTGAAGTGCGGATCTTGGAAAGCCGAACCCCCGGTGTGCCGTTCAGGATGAGCGGCTCCGTGCGATGGATTCCGGGTAAGCTCTCGCATCCTAGCCCCGAGGCATTCGTGCGCAACGTTGTCACCAGCAAGGCACAAACGGTCGCTATCCGCAGATACGCCGATGACGTCCATGGGGCAGAGGATGCGATCAACGCCGATCTTGGTTCGGGAAATATCAAGGACACCGTGTACTTCTCAGGACTGATCGCCACCATCACCCTAGGCCATCCCGACCAAGAGGACATGGCGAACTCGCGCAAGTACCGCGACTCCTTGGCCCGGGTAGAGAGGCTGAGGTTCCTTAAGGGGCAGCTTTACAACGACCCGTCGATGCTCTTGCTTGATTACATCGACAGGAATCCAGGGAAGCTAGCCGAGTTCCCAGACCTCGCCGGCTTCCAGCGTCTCGCGCTGAAGATCTCGGGTGGCGAGCGATGGTGGTCTCAGGTGCTGGACGTCCTGGAAAGGCTGTCGTCGGAGGTATCAGACGAGAAGGGAAACCTCTGGGCGATGACCGTGTTGCTCGGCGCGCTGAAGGACGCCGCGCCAGACCTCTTCAGTAACCCTCAGAAGGAGGGCGATGCTTCTAATAACGACCTCCATAGGCAGGACCGGAATGGGCTCACTGTGGTACCCAATGAGGGCCGGTAAGTGCAAGCCTGATGAGGCAATTCTCCTTTACACTACTTCGCTGCTGAGCAGTGCCAGGGAAGAGATCGATCGCGCCGATTCTAAGGCATCGATTTTGCTCGCGGCTAGTGGAGTTGCGACTGGGGCTTTACTCGCCGGTCTGATGGCTGGGAATTGGACGCCTCTTGAACTCCAGGCGACGATTCAATGGGCATGGTGGCTGGGAGTTTTCGAAGCAGCTATTGGTGTCTTCTTCCTTGCTTTGGCTGTCTATCCTCGCGAGCAAATAAATGATTCTGGATTTTCCTGGTCCGTGGTTTTCTACGGTGACGTTCTTGCCTATCGCTCGACTACTCAGCTAGTGGGCGCACTGGAGCGCTCGGCCGAAACGAGAATTGAAAGGATGGCGGATCAGCTTCGGCGCGTGAGTGCGATCGTTAATCGCAAGTACAGGCTCATTCGACGGGGAATGCTGATGCTCTTCCTCTCGGCGGCGACAATCTCGACTGCAATAATGATCAACTTGCTTCTGCTGAATCATTGATTTCGAGACGCCGACTTCGAGGCTACGTTTGCCGACATCCAAACCGGCTGAGGGTCCTAATGGTGAATTATGTCTAGCACCGACCCGATGATCATGATCAGGAGGATGAGGATGCAGAAGCCGCCGAATCCAACGGGGCGTCCCACACTGAGAAGACAGAGGGTGGGTCGAAGTTGGGCTTCGCGACCGCCGAGAAGTCGCCCTGAAACTCGGCCGAGAGCGAACCGCAAGCAGGGTGTCGTTGACGGCCACCGTGAATTGGTCATGCTGCCCTCTTTGGCCCCTGGAATGCGCCGTAGCGCACAGGTGGAACACGATGGACGACGAGGCGGCATGCGTGGAGTCCATGACGCGCAACCAGTCGTTGCCCAGGTTACGGGTAAAGTCTCCCGGCCACGTCGGCCCGGTCCAAGCGACGGTGACCTTGGCGTCTGTCCACGGCCATTGCTGGGTGGGGCGCGGAGGGGCTTCGTTATGTCTGGGGACCACGGAATTGCCTGACACGTCAAGAAGCAGGCGCCGGCAAGATTTTCTTATCAGGTTCTGGGCTTTGAGGCATCTCCGGTCGAAGGGGCTCGATGTCTATCTCCTGGGCAAATATATCTTTGACTTTGTGATAGCCTGTGGCGGTAACGACCGTACCCCGTATTGTTACTGCAATTCCCTCTGGACTGTCGATCTTGTGCCATCGGCTGTCACGCCGCATTGGTATCTCGGACAGAGGCAAGTATGAAGCTTTGAACGCTTGATCGTCAAGATAGTCAATAAGCCCTCGGCATTCTTTAGGCTCGAATTCCCCGAGCCAGGACTGTCGTTCAATCGTGTACTCAATACGAAAATTTGGTGCAGGGCGGAATTGCAGCACTCCATTCGCGTCCCGTACAACTATCTCTACGGTTTCGTCGTCTGATGCTAGAATGTGGGTGGCCCCGAGGCCCCGAGGCCGCGTTGCGCCGTGAGGCCGTTCCAATGCCTTTCAAAAGCAGCGATCGGGTCGATACGGCTAATGCGATCCACTGTGAAATCCGGGCCACGCGGATGATTTTTGGGCATCGTGTCACCAGGCTCCAGGGATGAAAAATCCCATTTTACCGCCGCGTTCGCTGTTAGCTCTGTCCAGATGATAGGTACCTTGAGCTGCTGCGACCAGGTGAGCGACTGGGCATCATGCATGTTAAACAGCGAAATTCCGCAATTGCGCGCGTACGCCTCTGCTCTCTTACTGAAGCCTTTCCAGCAGATCAGAATCCCGCCTGTCGCCTGAACGTCCCTTATGACTGATAGAAACTCATCGACTACTTTTATATCCGCTGGGTCGCGTTGATCTTTCGCTTGGACGATAGTCAGGTACTTGTCGTCCCCGGAGGCCCACCGGATTGATACGTCAATCTGACGGTTGCCTGTCGACAGGTGACCATAGATATGGTCATTCCATTTGACCTCGGCAAGAGGTTGCAGCTCCGTGAGAATCTTCTCAGCAAGCTTCTCGAAGTCCTGCCACCGGGACGTTCCTTCTTCCTGTTCGCCCTGCTGTTCGCGTGTACGTGTGCCCAACCCAGATCCTTTCCTGCGCAACGCGCGTGGAACCGTTCGGCCATCGTGTTCGCGGCCATGTAACCGAGGGGTTTGGCCGGACACTTCGAATCCCAGTAAAACTAGGGTATTCGGTCCCCGAAGGGTATAGCCGAACAGTAGTGTTCGGCCACGCCCCACACCTGGGCGGGTCACTTCGACGCGACGGTCGTCGCTATCGGCGGCCTGGTCATCGACGCTGGCTACGGCGCCCAGTAGGCCGCCCCGGAAGTCCAGCACTTCCTCAGCAGCTATAGGAGGACGCCGCGGCACAGTCTCCCTGGCCGGCGCTGGTACCAGGAGCCCGCGCCGGCCAGGGGAGTAGCCGCTGACCATCGTCAGCGCGGGCGGCCGGCCGCGCTGCCCGCGGTCACGGGCTCGGTCGCCAGGTGCTCCTCGATGGCCGTCGCCGCGTAGTCGAGCGCTTCGGCTGCCCCCGGCAGGACGTCGACCATGGTGAAGAACCCGTGCATCTGGCCGAGGAACCGCCGGTGCCGCACCGGGACGCCGGCCTTCATCAGCCGGGTGGCGTACAGTTCTCCCTCGTCGCGCAGCACGTCATGCTCGGCGGTGAGGACAACCGCCGGCGGCAGGCGCAGGAGGTCCGTGTTGCGCAGCGGAGAGGCGTCTGGGTGCAGGCGGGCCTCGGGGTCGGGCGCGTAATGGTCCCAGAACCAGGCCATCGACTCGCGCGACAGCATGAGCTGGTTGGCCGGGTCGCGGTAGGAGGTCGACTCCAGGTCGCAGTCGGTCACCGGGTAGACGAGCACCTGCAGCGCGATCGCCGGCCCGCCGACGGCCTTGGCGCGCTGCGCCATGATCGCGGACAGGTTGCCGCCGGCGCTGTCGCCCGCGACGATCAGCGGCACATAAGCGCCGGCGAGTTCCGTGCGGTGCTCGTCGGCCCAGGCCAGCGCTGCCCACGAGTCGTCCACGGCGGTCGGGAAGCGGTACTCGGGCGCGAGCCGGTAGTCCACGAGGACCACCACGCAGCCGGTCCGCTGCGCGAGCTGGCGGCCGAGCCTGTCGAAGTCGACGAGGCCGCCGATGACCCAGCCGCCCCCGTGGTAGTACACGATGACCCCGCGCGGGCGCGGCACGGGGGTGAGCACGCGGACCGGCACGAACCCGCCCGACGCCCTGACCCGGGTGTCGCGGACGGAGGCCATGTCAGGCCCAGGGGGAGCCTCACCGCGCAGCGCGGCCATGCGGCCGCGGGCTTCGGCCGGCGTAAGCTCCTGCAGCGGCTTGAGGCCGCTCGCCGCCATCTGCTCAAGCAGCGCGGTCGTTGCCTGGTCGAGTGCCATCGTCGCCTTTCTCTTCAAGCGCGGGAACCACTGTGAAGCCCTCGTAGCCGCTCGCGGCCACCGCGGCGCAGTGGTCGCGGTAAGTGCCGACGCCACCGATGTACGGGAGGAAGATCCGGGGCTTGCCGGGGATGTTGGCGCCCATGTACCAGGACGCCGCCTTCGGGTGCAGGGTGTGGCTAGCGACCTGCTGCACGTGATCGGTCCAGTCGGCCGCCGCCTGCTCGGTCGCCTCGATGACCTCGGCCTCCTGGCCGCGCACCCAGGCCAGGCAGTCGCCGATCCACTCCACGTGCTGCTCGATGGACACCGGCATGTTGCTGAGCACTGACGGGCTGCCGGGCCCGGTGATCGTGAACAGGTTCGGGAAGCCGGGCACGGCCACGCCCAGGTAGGTCCGCGGGCCCTCCCGCCAGGCGTCCTTCAGCGCCTTTCCGCCCCGGCCACGGATGCCGAGCCACTCAAGGGGCCCGGTGAGCGCGTCGAACCCGGTGGCGTAGACGATGACGTCCACCTCATGATGCCCGCCGCTCGTCCGGATGCCCGTCGGGGTGAGCTCCTCGACCGGCGTCCGCTTGAGGTCGACCAGGGTGACATTCGGGCGGTTGAAGGTCTCGTAGTAGTTGGTGTCAAGCGGCAGCCGCTTGGTGCCGATCGGGAAGTCCCGTGGCTTGAGCATGTCCGCGACCTCAGGGTCACCGACGATCTCGTCGATCTTGGACCGGACGAAATCCGCCGCGCATCCGTTCGCCTCCTCGTTCAGCGCCAGGTCGCGGAAGGTGCCCGACAGGAACGTGAAGCCGCCAGCGCCCCACGCGGCCTCGAACGCCGCCCGGCGCTCAGTGGCGGAGACCTCAAGCGCGGACGTGATGCTCGGGGTGTAGGCGAACCCGGCCGCGGAGTGCCGTGCCCGGCGCCGCCACTCCGGGTAGTTCCTCTTCCACAGCGTCACGAAGTCCTCATCGAGCGGGCCGTTCTCGGCGGGGATCGTGAACTGCGCGGTGCGCTGGAACACTGTCAGGTGCGCTGCCTGCTCGGCGATCACCGGGATCGCCTGGATGCCCGAGGCGCCGGTGCCGATCACGGCGACCCGCTTGCCGGTGAAGTCGACCGGGTCCCGTGGCCAGTTTCCCGTGTGCAGGCTGAGCCCCTGGAAGGTGTCCTCCCCGGGAAACCCGGGGTGGTTCGCGGTGGACAGGCAGCCGACAGCGGTGACGACGTACCGGGCCGTCGCAACGTGCCCCTGCGCGGTCCGCAGCGTCCACCGGCTGGCCGCCTCGTCGAACTCGATGGCGGTCACCTCGGCGCCGAAGGTGAAGTCCTTGCGCAGGTCCAGGCGGTCGGTGACCTCTTCGAGGTAGCGGAGGATGTCGGGCTGCCCAGGGTACCGCTCGGTGAGCGGCCACTCCTGCTCCAGGTCCGGCAGGAACGAGAACGAGTAGAACATGATCTCCGAGTCGCAGCGCGCTCCTGGGTAGCGGTTCCAGTACCAGGTACCGCCGACCCCGTCGCCGCGCTCGAACCCGTGAACCGAGAAGCCCTCTTCGCGCAGCCGGTACACCATGTACAGGCCCGCGAACCCGGCTCCTATGACAACTGCGTCAAGCGGTTCCGCGTCAATCATGATCTTCACGCTACGCGCGAAAGGCTCATCGGGGAATATACCGGGCCACCGCCGGCCGAGTGGCGCGGTCCGAGTTCCTGCTCGGAGCCGGGGAACGAGGCGCCAAGCCGTCGGTCGTAACAGGATTAACAACGCCCTCAGAGAGCTACTCAATTCTTTTATCCTCACAAGCGCCCCGCCCTCATCAAGTCAGACCAAGCGGCAATCGCTGGCTGAACTGTCAATGGAATTGTCTTTTGGCTGCTCGAGGACGCAAGGCCGTTAACTTAAGCCGGCCATCCTCAACGCCGAGCCCGACGTGCGCCCGGTTCCCGCCAACCAAAGGTCACGGGAGCTCGTGGATGTGGCTCTGGTGTCGCTACAGCGACACCAGAGCCACATCCACGCAGCAAGGGCTCACGCTGGGCGCGCCCGGGGCCGTTCCCACGGCACCACGGGCCCCTTAAGTGATCGGTGCTGCTCAGCGCGGCGGTCAGCCGACGGCTTTCGTTGCCTGGTGTCCGGTTGTGGTGCCGGGTGTGGTGGGTTCGGGGTTTTCGGGGTGGTAGAAGTCCTTGCGGCGGATCAGCAGGACGGCGCTGACGGCGCCGGCGATGGCGAGGCCGGCGGTGACGTAGAGGAGGTCGTTCATGGCGGCGGCGAAGCTTGACCGCAGTGCGGTGGCGACGGCCGGCCGGTCGGCGGCCGGGACGGAGGCGAGTAGTTGCGCGACTGAGCCCTGGCGGACGGCGTTGACGATTGCCGGGGCTGAGCTGGCGAGTGAGGGGGGCAGGGCGCCGGTGAGGTGGCCCTGGATGGCTGAGGTGAAGATGGAGCCGAGGGCGGCGATGCCGGTGGCGATGCCGACTTGCCGGAAGGTGGTGTTGATGCCGGAGGCCATTCCGGCGCGGCTTGGGGGGACGACGCCGATGGCGGTGGAGGCGAGCGGCGGGTTGACCAGTCCGCTGCCGAGCCCGGAGATGATGAACCCGGGGATCAGGTGGGTCCAGGTGGAGTCGCCGGTCAGGCCCGCGGTGGCGATCAGGCCGATGCCGACGAGGAGCAGGCCGGGGCCGATCAGCCAGCGGGCCGGGACGTGCTCGCTGAACCGGCCGGCGAGGACCGAGGTGGCCAGTTGCGCGAGGCTGATGACGGCCAGCCGCAGGCCGGCGCCGAGCGCGGAGTAGCCGAGGATGTCCTGGAGGTAGATCACGTAGTACAGCAGCAGCGCGTACAGCGACCCGTTCATCGCGAACGCGGCGATCGAGCCGCCGGTGAACGTGGGCACGCGCAGCAGGGACAGGTCGAACATCGGGTGGGCGACACGGCCCTCGACGACCAGGAACGCGGCGAGCAGGACGGCGCCGGCGGCCAGGCTGGTGATCACCCCGGGGTCGGACCAGGAGTTCTCGCCGGCCCGGATCAGCCCGTAGACCAGCCCGGTCAGCGCGGCAGTGAACAGGACGAAGCCCGCCCAGTCCGGCGGCGCGGGGTGCGGGGACCGGGACTCCGTGACCCGCCAGAGGGTCACGGCCAGCGCGAACACGCCGACCGGCACGTTGACCAGGAAGATGCCGCGCCAGTTCCAGTCCGTGGTGATCACGCCGCCGAGGACCGGGCCGAGCGCGGTGGAGACGCCGACGACCGCGCCCCACACGCCGAACGCGACGCCCCGCTCACGGCCGCGGAAGCTGTTCCCGAGCAGCGCCAGCGACGTCGCGAACATCATCGCGCCGCCGACCCCCTGCCCGCTCCGCGACAAGATCAGCATCAGCGGGCTGGCCGCCAGGCCGCACAGCAGCGAGCCGAGGGTGAAGACGGCAAGCCCGACGGAGAACAGCAGCCTGCGCCCGTACCGGTCGGCGAGCGACCCCGAGGTCAGCAGCAGCGCGGCCAGGGTCAGCGCGTAGGCGTCCAGCGTCCACTGCACGTCGCTGAAGCTCGCGTGCAGCCCGGCCTGGATCGACGGCTGCGCCACGATCACGATCGTCACGTCCAGCAGCAGCATGAAGATCCCCGCGCACACCGCGATAAGGGTCCACCACTTCTTATCCATCAGCTAGCCCATTCCTCCGAGTAACCCCTCAACCACCGTGCCCGAGACCACGGAACGAACCCAAATGCGGGCGGTCGTCACCACCCGTCCCTACTGTCCCATTCGCCCCGCGATGATCACGCCGGAGTCTACGGCCCAGGGATGACGCACGGCCGTGCGGGCTTACCTCAACAGCCCCGCGACCTCGGCCTGCCCTTGCGCACCGCCGACATCTCCGCACTGCGCCGGCTCGTCTGCCAGGTCCCCGCCGCCGTCATAGCCACGCACTCGGATCAGCACGGAGTCGAAGGCGGCATCTTGGATGCCTGGGGCATAACGCGGGCTTCCTCCCGGTTGTGCGTGATAGCCGTCACACTACCCCCTCTGAACTCGGAGGCGACTCAGCAGAAAACTGCGAGTCGCGAAAGGTAGGTGGGTCCCATGGACCTTTCCCGTCGAGAGATCGTCCAAGTACTCCGCCGGGCCGGACTGCCGGACGTCGCTGTCGCAGCCCAGAACTCACTCCCTGATCCGGTGGATTCCAATTCCAAAGTCCTGGATCGCTTCTGCGCCGAATACGGACTGTCGGCGCAGTCCCTGAACGACCGCATGGGCGGCAGTCCCTGAACCAGCCGCGGCCAGACCACCGCGTCGCGGAAGTCTCCCCGGAACGGATCCAGCGTCGGCCTGTTCTCGGCGGCCTCATCAACGAGTACTTGCAGGCCGCATAGAAGCCCAGGCCAGGGCCAGCGGCCGAGTTTTGGGACCCTGCAGCTTCCCCGAGGCGGACTGCGAGACGGACCGCGAGGTGGAAGCGGCGTACCGCGGCAATCTCTCCCGTCTGCGGCAACTGGACGACGTCGATGACCCGGCCGTTGTGCTTGATGCACATGCGACGCTTGGGGCGCCGTAAGTCTTCTGCGCAATTAGGTTTCATTGCTCTAGGTACGGACAAACTCACAAAGAGTAGTCAATTGTGAGACGGGGGACTGAGCTCTGGACTTGCCCGGGATCGTCGAGATAGCCGACGCCAGGACGGAAGCCTGGCGGCCGGGCGACTCCTGGCTCGGCGGCGGTACCTGGTTGTTCTCCGAACCGCAGCCCGCGGTGACCCGGCTGCTTGACCTGGGGGCGTTTGGCTGGCCGTCGCTGGTTGCCGGGGCGGACGGGCTGGAGATCGCGGCAACCTGCACGCTGGCCGAGCTGTACGCGTTGCAGGCGCCGCAGTGGACCGCCACGCCGCTGATCCGTCAGGCCTGCAACGCCCTGCTCGGCTCGTTCAAGGTATGGAACGCGGCCACCGTCGGCGGGAACATCTGCCTGGCGTTGCCCGCCGGGCCGATGACCTCGCTCACCTCCGCGCTGGACGGAGTGTGCACCATCTGGGACCGCTCCGGTGCGCCCCGGCAGCTGGCGGTCACGGACTTCGTCACTGGTGATGGGCAGTGTGCGCTCGCCCCTGGTGAGCTGCTCCGCTCGGTGCACCTGCCCGCGGCGGCGCTGGTGTGCACGACTGCGTTCCGGCAAATCGCGCTGGCCCCGCTGGGGCGCTCGGGCGCGGTTGTGATCGGCCGGCGGTCACCAGCCGACGATTCGGTCGTGGTCACGGTGACCGCGGCGACGGTCGCTCCGGTGCAGTTCCGGTTCGCGGGCCTGCCAACCCGCGGCGAGCTGCTGGACGCGATCGCGGCCGAGGACCCGTGCTATCACGGCGACGTGCACGGCTCGCCTGCCTGGCGCGCGGCGGTCACGGGCGAGTTGGCGGTTGAGGTACTCGAGGAGCTGGCGACACGGTGACCGACGATAACGTGGTCATCATCAACGGCGTGCCGGCCGGCGCGGCACCCTGGGCCGGCCAGTGCCTGCGGACCTACCTGCGGGAACAGGGCTGCTTCGGGGTGAAGAAGGGGTGCGACGCCGGTGACTGCGGCGCCTGCACCGTTCATGTGGACGGGGTTCCCGTGCACAGCTGCATCTATCCCGCCCAGCGCGCGGTCGGGCATGAGGTCACCACCATCGAGGGCCTGGCCCGCGACGGCGAGCTGCATCCGGCGCAGCGCGCTTTCCTGGCCGGGCAGGGATTCCAGTGCGGCTTCTGCACCGCGGGAATGATCATGACGACGGCGGCGCTCGATGACGCGCGGCTGGCCGACCTGCCTCGCGCGCTCAAGGGGAACCTGTGCCGGTGCACCGGCTACCAGTCCGTGGCGGACTCCCTGGACGCGTACTGCGGGCAGCTCCCGGACGGTGCGTCCGTCACCGGCCAGGCCGGCCCGGTCGGGACAAGCATGCCCGTCCCGGCGGGCGAGCGCATCGTTACCGGCCGCGAGCGGTACACCCTTGACGTCGAGATTCCCGGCCTGGCGCACATGGCACTCGTGCGCTCGCCGCATGCGCACGCTCGCATCGTCTCGGTCGACGCCACCGCCGCCCAAGGCGTTCCTGGTGTGCTGGCCGTGTTCAGCTATCCCGACTCGCCGGACGTGCGGTACTCGACCGGGCGACACGAGAGCATCGAGACCGATCCGTTCGATACGGTGCTTTTTGACCGTGTCGTCCGTTTCGTTGGCCAGCGTGTCGCCGCCGTCGTGGCGGACACGGCGGCGACGGCGTACCAGGCCGCCGGCCTGGTGGCCGTCGACTACGAGCCGCTGCCCGCGGTGCTCGATCCCGAGCAGGCCATGACGCCCGGCGCATCGCTCGTACACGGGGACAAGGACACCACTGCCGGGATTTCGGACCGGGAACGCAACATTGCCGTCCAGGTACATGGCGGTATCGGTGACGTGGCCGCCGGCCTGGCCGGCGCGGCCGCGGTCGTCAGCCATACCTATACCAGCCAGCGCGTCCAGCACGCTCACCTGGAGACGCACGCCACCGTGGGCTGGATGGAAGGCGAGCGGCTCGTGCTGCGCACCAGCTCGCAGACCCCCTTCCTCACTAGGGACGCGGTGTGCCGGCTCTTCGGCCTGCCCGCCGAACAGGTCCGGGTGCTGACCGGCCGGGTCGGCGGCGGGTTCGGCGGCAAGCAGGAAATGCTCACCGAGGACGTCGTCGCCCTGGCCGTGCTCCGGCTGAGGCGGCCGGTACAGCTGGAGTTCAGCCGCGAGGAGGAGTTCACCGCGTCGACCACCCGTCATCCGATGCGGATCTCGGTCCAGGCCGGGGCCAGCGCGGACGGCACCTTGACGACGCTGGCGATGGAGATCGTGGCCGATACGGGCGCCTACGGCAATCACGCCTGCGTGGTCTTTCATGCCGGCAACGAGCCGGTGAAGATGTACCGCTGCCCAAACAAGCGGGTCGACGGCTGGTCGGTCTACACCCACACCCAGCCATCGGGCGCGTTCCGCGGATACGGGCTTTCCCAGGCCGTGTTCGCCGTCGAGTCTGCGCTCGACGAGCTGGCCCGCAAGCTGCGCATCGAGCCAGCCGAATTCCGCCGCCGCAACATGATCAGGCCGGGCGACCCGATGATCGCCCTCGGCGACGACCAAGAGGACGTTCGGATCGGCAGCTACGGTCTCGACCAGTGCCTCGACCTGGTGGAAGAAGCACTGGCCAGCGGTCGGGGAAAGCCGGTTCCGGCCGGACCGGGCTGGCTGACCGGAAGCGGGATCGCGGCGTCGATGCTCGACAGCGCGCCGCCCGGCGGTCACTACGCCCAGGCGCGCATCGCGGAACGGGCGGGCGGGGGATACACGCTCCGCGTCGGCACAACCGAGTTCGGCAACGGCACGGCCACCGTGCACCGTCAGCTAGCCGCGCAGGTGCTCGACGTGGACGTGGAGGACATCGACCTGCTGCAGTCCGACACCGACCTGGTCGATCACGACACCGGGGCATTCGGCTCGACCGGCACCATGGTGGCGGGGCTGGCCACGGTGCGGGCGGCTGAGGCCTTGGCGGAGCGGGTCGCCGCGCGCGATAACGGGCAGCCTGTCCGCACCTTGCTAGCGGCCGAGGCGAGCAGTAACGGCTCGCCGCGGACCGTGACGTTCAACGTACACGGCTTCCGCGTGGCCGTGCGGCCGGCCACCGGCGAGATCCGGATCCTGCAAAGCGTGCACGCCGCCGACGCCGGGGTAGTGATCAACCCCCGGCAGTGCCGGGGCCAGGTCGAGGGCAGTGTGGCCCAGGCCATCGGCGCCGCGCTGTACGAGCAGATCGTCATGGACGGTGACGGGCGGGTCAGTACGCGCACGTTCCGCAACTACCACGTCCCGCAGTTCGGCGATGTCCCGCACACCGAGGTCCTGTTCGCACTGTCCAGCGACGAGCTCGGGCCACTTGGCGCGAAGCCGATGAGCGAGTCGCCGTTCAACCCGGTTGCCCCGGCTCTGGCCAACGCGGTCAGAGACGCAACCGGCCGTCGGCTGACCGAGCTCCCGCTGACCCGCGACCGGGTCTTCGGCGAGCTGCACAAGAACGTCGAATCTTACGGTAACGACCCGCACGCCAGTGCGGGCCCAGAAACAGCGATATCTACGAGGAGGACCAGATGACTATGACACGTGATGCCTTCATGGAAGAGGCGTGCCGTCTCGCCAAGGAGTCCGTGGACAACAACTGGGGCGGGCCATTCGGCGCGGTCATCACCAGGGACGGCGAGATCGTCGCCCGCGGCCAGAACCGCGTCCTGCTGACCGGGGACCCCACCGCCCACGCCGAGGTGGAGGCCATCCGCAAGGCGGCGGCCGTGCTGAACCCCGCGGCGCCGAGCATCTCGCCCGATCACGTGAACGAGTCAATACTCAAGCTGATCCCGCGGCAGGCCGGCTCGCCCGACCGGGTCCCGGAACGAGCCAAGATGCTCACCGGCCACGAGATCTACATCAGCGGCACGCCGTGCCCGATGTGCATGAGCGCGATCTACTGGTCCCGCATCGACGGCGTGTACTTCGGCAACGACCTCGACGAGACCTCCAAGATCGGCTTCGACGACGCCTTCCAGTACGAGGACTTCGCCAAGCCGTACTCCAAGCGCCGCGTCAAGGTCGGGCAGTTCCGGCCTGACCTGGCCGAAGTGCCGTACAAGGCGTGGGCGCAGAAGGCCGACAAGCACCCGTACTGACCTAATCGCGGCAGCCGCGGACCGGAAGCCAGGAGCATCTGAGCAAGGGTGACGTCGTGGAGTATGAGGGCAGTCGTTCGGTGACGGACACGGCACAGCGCGAGCCGGCCACGGTGGTCGTCACGCAGCCGGTGAAGCGTGGCCATGATCAGGAAGTCCGGCGCTGGCAGGAAGCGGTAAACGTCGCTGTCGGCGCGTTCGCCGGATACCTGGGCAATGACGTCGCTTCCGGTGGTGACGACGAATGGACGGTCATCTACCGCTTCGACTCCAAGCCGCACCTGATGAAGTGGCTTGAGAGCCCGGAGCGGGCCGAGGTCCTCAGCCGCGGCGCGCACCTCTTTGACGGGCCCGCGAACCAGCACGTGCTCATCCGCGACAACGATGCTGACATGGTCACGGTCGTCGTTTCGCATCCCGTCGATCCGGCCGACCAGAACGAATTTCTTGCCTGGCAGGACCGGGTCACCGACGCCGAGCGGCAGTTTCCCGGCTTCCGGGGCGCGGAGCTCTACCGGCCGGTGCCCGGCGTGCAGGACGAGTGGACCGCGCTGTACCGCTACGACAGCGACGAGCATGCCAGCGCGTGGCTCGAATCGGACGAGCGCAAGCAGTTGCTCCGGGATGGCGCGCGCTTCAAGGAATTCGAACTGCACCGCATCTCGTCCCCGTTCGGCAGCTGGTTTGCGCCGCCGGACGGGGACGAGGAGCTGGCCGGGCCCCCGAACTGGAAAACGGGACTGTCGGTCCTTGTCGGCCTCTACCCGACCGTCGTGCTGCTCACCCTGGCCATCAGCGAGATCTGGCGAGGGGGACCGCTGTGGGCGACGCTGCTTGTCGGCAACATCTGCTCGGTATCCCTGCTGACCTGGGTGGTGATGCCGGTCGTGACCCGCGCCCTGAGATTCTGGCTCGTGGGTCCCGAGGCCAGCAGGGCACGCCTCGATTTCATCGGCGCGGCCATCTCCATCGGCTTTCTCACGATCGCGGCGCTGGTGTTCTGGCTCTGCACGACGCAAATCTGGCACTTGCCCTGAGGCGGGGCACTTGCCCGCGGCCACACTAGTGACCGTATCGTTTGGCCACCACCCCGATCCCGCCCGGCCGGGACGGACCTGAAGACGCGTAGTTCTAGCTGAGGGCGTTCTCGGTAGACACCACGACGCCATCCGCAAACAGCCACTTCAGCGCGGCGGGAGCCTGCTCCCGGAGGATGCCGGCGGTGCCGCCGTGGGCGGCCAGCGTCTCACCGAGCTTGGCCAGCAGCGGCTGCACCCACGGCTGGGACCGGCCGGGGAAATCGACCGTCGCGGTCTGGTCGATGACGAACGGCTCGATGCCCGACCTGGCTCGGAAATGCCAGCCCATGGGAACCCAGTCGTTGGTTCAGCTGAGTCCCGCAGGCCGCTGCGGCGGCCGTTCATCCAGGCTTGTACGCGGCCGATCAGCTGGTCGTCAGGGAACTCGGCCAGGTGCTCGGCCGCGAGCCCGCTGGCGCGGCCAGTGTGGCCATCGACGGCGAGTTGCACGATCTGGGCGAGCTGGCGCTCCCTGCGCGGTCGTCCCCGCGCCGCCGCAGTGGCTGCGCGGGCGAGCGGCCGGGCGGCGACCTCGTCACCTTCGGTCCATGCCTGCCACGCCATGCCTGCCAGTCTCGCCGCGGGAACGGCATCGTCTCTGGTCATGTCCGCAAGCGTTGCGGTAGCCGCTGTGGCGTCTCTGTCGGTCCGCTGTCAACGTCACTAGCATGGCAGGAGATGGAGATCCGGGTTCTCGGGCCGTTCGAGTTGGTCGGCGATGATGGCCAGCTGGTGGACGTTGGCGGGCATTTGCCGCAGGCCCTGCTGGTCGCGCTGGCACTGGCGGAGGGCCGTCTGGTGCCAGCGGATCAGCTGCTGGACCAGGTGTGGCCGGGTGAGAGACTAGGTGACCGCAACCGCCTGCAGGTGCACATTTCCCGTCTTCGCAAGATGCTCGGCAGCGACCGCATACTCACCCGGGCAGGCGGCTATTCCCTCAAGATCCCTGCCGGGGCCCTGGACGCTACCCGGTTCGGCCAGCTGGCCGCCGCCGGCCGCGCGGCCTTGCAGCGCCAGGACGCGGCCGGGGCAGGACGGCTGCTGCGCCAAGCGCTCGGCCTGTGGCGGGGGCGGCCGCTGGCTGAGTTCGCAGACACCGGGTTCGGGCCTGGCGTGATCACTCGGCTGGAGGAGGCGCGGCTGGCCGCGGCCGAGGACCGGATCGAGGCCGAGCTGACGCTCGGCGGCCGTGGCGAGCTGACCGGCGAACTGGAGGCCCTGGTGCGGGAGCATCCGCTGCGGGAGCGGCTGTGGGGCCAGCTGATCCTGGCCCTGTACCGGGCCGGCCGGCAGGGTGACGCGCTGGGGGCTTACCAGCGGGCGCGGGCTGTGCTGGCTGACGAGCTGGGCGTCGACCCTGGACCAGAGCTGCGAGAGCTGGAGGCCGCGGTGCTTGCCCAGGACCCGGTGCTGGACGCGCCCGCCGCCGCTCCGGCTGAGGCCGATGAGCGCCGTTCCGGCAATCTTCCGGCGGCACCATCAGCGCTCATCGGGCGCGCCGCGGAGCTCGCTGCGATCGCCTCTGTACTGCAGGTTAGCCGCCTGGTGACCATTACTGGCAGCGGCGGGGTGGGGAAAACCAGGCTGGCGATCGAGGCGGCACGCAGCCTGCTCGGCCTCTACCGCGACGGAGTATGGCTCGTCGAGCTCGCCCCCGTCGGGGAAGACGCGGCCGTGGTCGGCGCGGCCGGGGCAGCGCTGGGCGTAGCGCCTACCGGCCGCGGCGCCGACATGCTGCAGCGACTGGGCGAGTTCCTGGCGCGCCGTCAGGCGCTGCTGGTCCTGGACAACTGCGAGCACATCATCGCCGGAGCGGCGCGCCTCGCCGACAACTTGCTGGCCCGGTGCCCGGAACTGCAGATCCTGGCCACCAGCCGGGAAAGCCTGGCGATCGCAGGCGAGTCACTGTGGCCGCTGCAGCCGCTGGCCATCGATGAGGCAAGCGAGCTGTTCGTGGCCCGTGCCCGGGCGATCGCTCCTGGTTTCCGGGCCGATGAGCATGCGATGGCGTCTATCACCGGGATCTGCGCCCGCCTCGACGGCCTTCCCCTCGCCGTCGAGCTCGCCGCCGCGCGGATGCGCGCTCTGGCTCCCGGCGACATCCTGGCCCGGCTCGCCGACCAGTTCCGGCTGCTCACCGGCGGGTCCAGGACCGCGCTGCCCCGCCACCAGACGCTACGCGCCGTGATCGACTGGAGCTACGACCTGCTCTTCGATGACGAGCGGCGGGTGTTCGAGCGGATGTCGGTCTTCGCCGGGCCGTGCCCGTTGGAGGCGGCCGAGGAGGTGTGCGCGGGCTCGGGCACAGCGCGGGAGGACGTGGCGGACCTGCTGGCACGCCTAGTCGGAAAGTCGCTGATCACTGCTGCTCAGACCGGCCGCGGCGTGCGGTTCGGCATGCTCCAGACAATCGCCGGGTACGGGTGCGACCGCCTGGCCGCGCGCGGCGAGCTGGCCGCTGTCCGCGCCCGGCACACCCGCTGGGCGGCGTCGGTCGCTGATGTCCCCGACAGCGCGCACGGCCCGGCCTGGTTCGCTACCGTCCGCGAGTTCGCCAGCGATATCCGCCGGGCCATGGGGTCGGCGCTCGCCGCAGGTGACCCGGATGCCTCGCTGGGAATCGCCTGGGGGATTGGCTGGTTCTGGGCCGTCGGCGGGGCCATCGGCTCTCCCGGGGACTGCTGGCAGTGGCTGACCGCCAGCCTCGCCCTCCCGCAGCCGGCCACCGCGCGGCGGGTGCGGGCACTGGCCGCCGCCGAGCTGGTCGCGCTCGCGCAGGGCCACGACGATGCCCTGGCCTACGGGCAACAGGCGGTCGAGCTCGGCCGGGCGGCTGGTGACCGGCCTGCGCTGGCGCTCGCCGTGTGGCTGCACGGCTCCGCGCTGGCAGGGGTCTTCGGCGGGCACGAGCGGGCCGTCGGCCTGCTGGAGGAGGCCGGGGCGCTGCTGGAGGCCGAGGCGGATGACTGGAGCCTGGGACTGGCGGCGCTGACCAGGGGCGTCGCGGCGCTCGCGCGGCGAGACCTCGGCCAGGCGCAGGTGCTGCTGCGCGGTGCCGCGGACCGGTTCGCGCAGACCGGCAATGTCCTGCCCGAGGGTGCAACGCTGCGGCACCTCGCCGACCTGGCGGTACTGCGCGGCCGCTACGACGACGCCATCTCCGCCCTGGAGGAGATGCTGTCCATCCTGCCCGCGGAAGACCACCCGGCCGGGATCATCCGCATGGCGCAGCTCGGCTGCCTGCAGGCGTTCCAGGGCCGGCCCGGCCAGTCTGGCCGGTGGCATGCCCGCGCCGAGGCGGCTGCCCAGGACCAGCAGCATCCGCACCTGCTCGTGTTCTCCTGGAACGCGCGGGGCCTTAGCCTGCGGCGTCTGGGACGGCTCGGGGAGGCCGAGCAATGCCACGTCCGTGCCCTGGAACTGTGCTGGGAACGCAACGTTCCGGAAGGCCTGGCCATGGCGCACGCGTCGCTCGGATGCATCGCGGAAATGCGCGACGACGCGGAGGCCGCGCAGCAGCACCACCGGGCTGGCCTCCATGCCGCTTGTGAGGTGGCCGACCGCCAAGGGCAGGCACTCGCGCTGGAAGGACTGGGGGGCGCCGCCTCGCTCCGCGGTGACGCCAGTGCCGCGGGTCGGCTGCTGGGAGCGGCCAGCGCGTACCGCGAGGGAACGGTAGGCACCGTGATGGGCCAGGGCACCGCCATGCGGGAGACCATCATCGGTCGGCTGTTCGAAGCTCAGCGTGACGAGACCGGCCGCACGGTCGTCTGCGCCGGCGATCAGGCAGCCTTCGACGCCGCGTACGCGGAGGGCCTGCGCGACCCGCTGGCTGTGCTCAGCGCCGCCCGTACCTGACGGCCGGCTGGTCACGATCAGATCAGGCATGGGTACGGTCACGCGGCGTTGCGGCTGGTCCTTGCAGCCATCCTCAACGGCCGGATGACAGCCAGGAAACCGGCCTGCCGGTGACCCTGCGGGATCGGACGGTTGCAGATCCTGGGAGTCAGTGGCGGCGCCCCGGCACAGCCTCCTTGATGGCAACCCGGCGATGACAGTGCGGCGCAAGCGCTCCGCAAGGCGAACCCGGCAGCGTAACGGTCATGCCAGGCCAGCTAGAAGAAGAGCCTGATTCACCTGGAGGTTGACGTGGCGATGTCTGTGGAGCGGGGAAAGGTCCGGTTCGCCAGCGGTGACACCGAGTGCGCCGCCTGGCACTATCCGGGATCGAACGGCGCGTGCGTGATCATGGCCGGCGGGTTCGCGGTGACCAAGGAGCCTGCCACTGATCTGTTCGCGAAGCGGTTCCGCGATGCCGGGTTCGCTGTCCTTGCCTTCGACTACCGCCGTCTGGGGGATAGCGGCGGCCTGCCGCGCCAGGTCGTGCGCATCAGGGAACAACTGGCCGACTGGCAGGCCGCGATCGGGTTCGCCGCGACCCTGCCGGGAGTCGACCCGGCCAGGCTTGCAGTCTGGGGGTTCTCCGCTTCCGGCGGTCACGTCTTCCGCGTCGCGGCGCGCAACCCAGGGCTGGCGGCGGCAATCGCGCAGACGCCGAATGCCGACGGGCCGGCTGCCGCGCGCAACGCGGCGCGTCACCAGAAGCCGCTGGCGATGCTGCGCTTCACCGGGCGGGGCGCGCTCGATGCCATCGGCGGCCTGGCCGGTCGTCAGCCGCGGCTGGTGCCGCTGGCCGGCGAGCCGGGGATCGTCGCACTCCTCACCACGCCGGACGCCCTGGACGGCGGCAGTGCGCTTGACCCGGACAACAGGTACCCGGACTGGCTGCAGGCGGTTGCCGCCCGCTCGGCGCTCCGTATCGGGTTCTACCGGCCCGGCCGCTATGCGTCCCGGGTGCGGTGCCCGCTGCTGGTCGTCGTCTGCGACCAGGATCAGTCCGCACTTGCCGGTCCCGCGGTCGGCGCGGCGCGCCGAGCGCCCCGGGCAGAGCTGGTTCACCTGGCCGGGGGGCACTACGCACCGTTCCTGGATGGTCATGAGCAGGCCGTCGACGCCGAGCTTGCCTTCCTGCGCGTGCACCTGCTCGATCAGGTGCACGCGGATCACCCCGCCGCCGGGGCTTCCGTGCGGCACCTGGGCGGCCGGGCATGAAGCAGATCGAGCTGTCCGCCGGGACCATCGAGTACCGGGACACCGGCGGGGACGGGCCAGTGCTGGTGCTGTTGCACGGGCTGATGATGGACGCCTCGCTGTGGGACGGGCCGATCGCTGACCTGGCGGCCGATCACCGCTGCATAGCGCCGACGCTGCCGCTGGGTGCGCATGGTCACGCGATGCACGCCGACGCTGACCTGTCGCTATCCGGCATAGCCCGGCTGGTCGCCGAGTTCGTGGACCGTCTCGGCCTGCAGGACGTCACCCTCGTCGGCAATGACACCGGCGGAGCCCTGGTGCAGCTGCTCATGTGCGACGGCGCCGCTCGCGTGGGACGGGTCGTGCTTGTCTCCTGTGATGCGTTCGACAACTTCCCGCCGGGGCTGACTGGCAAGGCGCTCATGCTGGCCGGCAAGCTCCCGCCTGCGATGTTCGGGTTGTTCATGCGGCAAATGCGGCTTCGGGCGGTGCGGAGGCTCCCGGTCGCGTTCGGCTGGCTGACCCTGCGAGGAGACACGGCCACTGCCCGGTGGATAAGGCCTGTCCTGACCCGGCCCGGGATCCGCCGCGACGCCGTGCGAATGCTGCGAGCGGCAGCGGCAGACTCCCACCTCCTGGTTGAGGCAGCCGAACGCCTGACGGCCTTCAACCACCCCGCGCTCGTGGTCTGGGCAGACGCCGACCGCGTGATGCCACCCGAACATGGCCGACGCCTTGCCGGACTCCTCCCGCAAGGACGGCTGGTCCAGGTCGAGGACAGCTACACGCTCATCCCCCTGGACCAGCCGGCCATGCTCGCCCAGATCGTCCGGGACTTCACCCGCGCATCCGCGGTCACGCCATGACCCCGCCCTAGCAGATCACCAGGAGTCCCGATGACCACCGATGACACCCGCCGCCCGCTCCAGGGCACGGTCGACTTCACGTTCATGTACGCCGCCCACGACGCCTTCCGCCGGGACCTGCGGCGCCTGGCCGCCGTCAAGGCGGACCGGACCGCGGGGCCCGCCGTACGGGTCGGCTGGGCGACCCTCAAGAACCAGCTGCACGTCCACCACACCGCCGAGGACGAATGGCTCTGGCCGGACGTCACATTAACCCCTGACCCAAGGTCGGCGGTTACTTCGCCGACAAGCCACTACTTCTGCTCACCACGGTCGGCGCTAGGACCGGCAAGCGTCGCACCAACCCGCTCGGCTACCTGGCCGGCGACAGATACGCCGTCTTCGCCTCGGTCAGCCAGCGCTGAGCCTGGAATAATCGCGGCATGACGAAATCTCCCGCTGCAGAGCCACGCAGATCCTTTGACGGCGCCGCAGAGATCTACCACGGGATACGGCCTAACTACCCAGTGCCCATGTTCGGGGACCTGTTTCAGCTCTTGCCTAGTCATCCGGCAATTCTTGAAGTCGGGCCGGGTACCGGCCAGGCGACCCGCGACCTTCTCAGCCGAGGGGCAACCGTTCATGCCATCGAGATCGGCCCCGCGATGGCCGCCAAGCTACGCGAGGCCCTCCCGTCGCCCGCCCTGACGATCACAATCGGTGACTTCGAGGAGGTAGGCGTACCGGAACATGACTTTGACGCCGTGTTCTCGGCTACCGCTTACCACTGGATCTCCCCGAAGGCACAGATCGACAGGCCGGTGAGTGTCCTGAAGCCCGGCGGCGTGGTTGCGATCGTCGACCTGAACCAAGTCAGTTCGCCCGACGACAAGGGGTTCTTCGCTGCGGCACAGCCCATCTACGAGCGATACGGCGAGGGACATGTCGGCCCGCGGCCGCCTGAACGCAACGCGGTACACCCTCCGATTCACCGCGTGCTACGCGGCGACCTGCGGTTCTTGGACGTCGAGATTCGCACCTACGACTGGAACCAGACCTATAGTGCGGCCGACTATCGCAAGCTGATGCTCTCGTACTCAAGCACGCAGATGATGACGCCGCCAGCCAGGCAGGGGCTGCTCGACGACATGGAGGATTTTGTCCGGCAACAGTTCGACGATCAGGTCACCAGGCCGATTGTCGTCACGTTGACCACCGCGACAGTGACTTGATGCCGACCACGGGGCTCTCTGCTTACCCTCCGGGCGAGCTGGCTCCCGGTCGGGAATCCGCCTCGGGCAAGGGCTGGCCGACTGCGACGACGCGGCAACACCGACTGCGGCGGTGGGCTGGGGACGGACGAACTGCGTAGTGAGACGACGTGCTCAAAATGCTGGCGGGAGATTGGCCTCGGACAGTCTGCGATGCGCTGCTCGCGAGCCTCGCGTCGCTTGGTAGTTCATCACCCCCCGGGTCGGGAACCGGCGGTCATTGACCGGGCTGGGTGAACCAGGTGCTGCCGGGGCCAGCGAGGTAACGATCCGCCACGTAGTTGAGGACCCGCCTCGCCTGGCGGAACCGCGTCGCGACGTCCCCGACGATCGTCAGCCTCGCGGTTCTCACCTGGGCGGATGCGAGGGCGGCGCGGTACCACCGCGCGCCGAGGTACTCCAGCAGCTCGAGGGCAGGTGCCGTGGCGAGTGCGTCCCTGTCATCGGCTGGCACCCGCGCCGAGCGCAGCAGGCGCGCCACGTCGACCGGGCCGAGAGCGCGGGCGATCGTGTAGTCAGGAAACACCCCGGCGAGGAACAGCGACACGTCGCCCAGCCTCCGGTAGATGCCGGGGCAGCCGCGCAGGTCATTCGTTCACGTCCAGCCGATCGCCCGATGAGGCGAGACCTCACCGGCGAGCAGGCGAATACCATACTCGCTGCCTGTGGTCTTCTGACCAGCGCTGCAAATGACATTCCGGCAGCGCTTGATGTGGCCAGGTTCCCTGCCGATGGCAGGAACAGAACGGCGTTGCTGTCAGCTCAGGGACTGCCGGGCGGCGCCCACCCAAAGTCGGTATGCCTTCCGGCGCTGACTAGTCACACGGCCATTTTGGTGTCATTTGCGCGATCTATCCTTGGCGGACGGTGAGCGTGTAGTGCCCGGTCACGGTCTGCTGGGGCTGCGAGCTGTCGCTGAGGGTCACCGTGAATGGGTAGGTGCCGGCCGCCGTGGCCGCGCCCCCAAGGCTGAAGGCCGCATTGTTGTATCCCCCGGCCCCTGCCGTCACCCCGGCGGGCAGCCCGGTCACGGTCCAGGTGTAGGGGCCCGTGCCACCGGACGCGTTGGCCCCGCTGTCGAGCTGGTCCCCGAGGGTGTCGGTGACGGAAAGGCCGTTCGACATCGCCAGCGCGCCGCCCTGGGACGGGGCTGAGGAAGTCGTAATCTCGATCGGCACGCTGTCATAGGCCTGGCCTTCCGGCTCCGCGCTGTCGGTGACCGTCACGTCGAGCGTGCAGTTGCACATTTGTGTCGGGGTGCCGCCGATGGCGAGTGTCGCCCCCTCGGGGGTGGCCGTCATTCCGCTGGGCAGGCCCGAGGTGTACCAGGTGTACGGGGCCTGGCCGCCGGAGACGGTGAGCGTAGCGCTGAGATACGGATGGTCGACCGGCTCGGGGCCCGGATTGCCGGTGCTGCTGATGGCCAGCGTCCCGCCCCCGGAGGTACTCGGGGGCGGGGGCTGCAGGGTGGTCAGACTGGAAGCCGAGCCTGTCGGGCTGGACGCCGGGTTCGTCGGGTTGGAGGCGGAACCCGTCGGGGAGCCAGCCGGACTCGACGCCGGCTTTGTCCGCTTCGCCGCCGGACCGGTCGGGCTCATTGTCGCGCTGGCGACCGCTGTGTGCGACGGCGTGTGCGGCACCGGACCAGCCAAACCAGTCGCCCCAGTCACCGCTGCGCCGTGAGACGAGCGTGCGCCGGTCAGGCTCGCAGTGTTATGACTGCCTCCGGTCAGCGTGACCGCCCCAGCCACGCCCCCGATCACGACAACGACTCCGGCCGCCGCGATCAACGCGATCGTCAGGGTGCCGCTCTTGCGACCGCCATGGGTTGGTTTGTACGACCTCGGCATGGTCGAACTCCTCGGTAGGCCAGGCCCCGAACCCGGCCCAGTCCGCCGGCCAGTCAAGGCTATCGGCGCCGACAGCGCCCTGAAGTACCACTTTGATCACTTTCGTGCGAAAAGTTTGGCGGCCGGTTAGAGCCCGAAGGTCCGGCGGAGTTCAGCGAAGAGCTCGGGGTAGTCATCAGGACCGCCGTGGCCAGCCTCGGAGCCGACGCCGGACCGGGGGCCGGTGCGCTCGTCGTACTCGATGATCTCCAGGACGTGCCCGCCCTGTCGCCCGCACCTTGATAGGCGGCAGTGCTGAAGCCGGTGATCGCGACCGGCTTTCCCGACGAAAAGGCCGGGGGCACGGTTGCCAGCCGATCCGCCCGCGGTAACGAAAAGATCGCGAAACTGGCCCCGAATAAGCTATTAATGTCTAGTGGCACATAAATTCCCTCACAGAAGGGGATCATCGCGGCTTGCGCTTGATTAGCCCATTCGCGTCATGTAGTAAACGCTAAACGGCGATTAGGATCTGTCCTGGGCACGCTGGGCGGCGCATGCGCGCATCGGGACGGGACGGAGCGGCGCTTTGGGCTGGCGGGAAGAAGTCGATGTCGTCTTGCAGGCGTGGATCGCGAGTGAGGGCGGCGGGGACAAGGGCGGGCGGCGCTGGCAGCGGGTCGGCTTGGCGCGGGAGGCCGGCCCGCCTGGGCAGTTCGTCGTCGATGTCCGGTCCACGAGGCTCACCGCTGACCAGGCGGACGACCTGCGACTGGCAGGCCCGGACGCGAAGCGAATCCTCGATGAGGGTTTCCCCGTCATGGACGTCACGTTCGAGGGGGAACTGCTGCGGCTGCGCGTGGCCGAGCACGCGTCCCTGCCCGAGGCCCACCTGTGGTGGCACAAGCAGGAGCCTGGATTCCTGTTGAAGAAGCTGCGCGAGGGGATCGCGGGACTCACCGACGCGGGGCTCGTCGGTCTCCTCGCCCACGGCGAGCCCGGGGGCAAGCCGCTCAGCGCACAGGCGCGGGTGCCAGCCTGGCTGGAAAACGGGCAGGAGAACGCCTACCGCGCCTGCCTCGGCAAGGGGCTGTTCCTGGTATGGGGGCCGCCGGGCACAGGGAAGACCCGGGTGCTGCGATCGGCGATCGGCGACCTGCTGGCGGCGGGCAAGCGGGTCCTGCTCGTGTCTGGCACCAACATCGCCGTCGACAACGCGCTGCATGAGACGTTGAAGGAACGCCAGTTCGCGCCCGGTGAGATCGTCCGGGTCGGCCCGCCCCAGCTCCCCGGAGATCGCGAACGACCCGCGCGTCAGCCTGCCGCTGATGGTTCGCGACCTGCTGGCCGAGGTGGATCAGGAGCGGCGCGCGGCGGCCGGGGACCTTCGGGAAATGAACGATCGTAACGAACGGCTGGAGGCGCTGCAAAGTCAGCTGGCCGGTTTCGACCCCGTCGGGTACGACAGCGCGGTCGTGCTGCTCGGCGGGCCAGGACAGTCGGTCGCTGAGCTGAGCGCCGCCCTCGACCGGTGCGCAGAGGCGGCGAGCCAGGAAGTCCCTGCGCTCGACAGTGCCCGGGTGACGCGAGACGCGGCGCTGGCGGACGTCGCGGCGGCACGGCCCGTTCGGGATTACTGGACAGCAATCGACGGGCTGGCGGCAGAGCAGGCCGAGGTGGAGCGGGACGCGACGCGGGCGGAGGCCCGCGCGCTGAAGGCGAACAACGCCGCGCTCGACGCGCGGGACGCGGTGGCCACGCTGACCGAGCCGAACGGCAAGGTCCGCCGGCGTAACCGCGCGGCCCACGCCACGGCGCAGCAGGACCTGAACGAGAAACTGCGCGCGCTCGACGGCCTGCGCGCCGCCGCCGATGAAGCACGCGGGATCGCGGACGCGACCAGGCGCGACACCGGGCGCGAGATCGCGCGACTGGCGGCGGGCGCCCCGCTGAGCCGGGAGGAGATCCAGCGCCGTGACGACGACGCCGCGGTGGCGGAAGAAAGGACAGTAATCACCGCGATCAGGGACCGCACGGTGGCGGCGTAGGCGGCGGTCACGGCCGGCGGCTGGCCGAGCTGCGGGCTGCGCAGCGCCGCCAGGATCGCCGTCGCCTTGTCCGCGATGTTCCGGCGGCGGGCGCGCTTGAGCGCGGCGGACACCTGCGCGCGGGTCAGCCTCGCGGCCCGCGCCGGCTCCGGCGCCTTGCCCAGCAGCTCGAGGGTGTCGGGGGCGTCCAGGTCGTCGTAGGCCTCCAGCGCGGCGGGGAAGTACTCCCGCAGCTGGTGCCGCAGCCGCTGCACGTGCCTGGTCCGCTCCCAGATCAGCGTCTTGTGCGTGCGGGCCAGCACCTTGACGCCCTCCGCCTCCGCACTGTCGCCCGCCACCGCCCGCAGCTGGTGGGAGTCGGTGCGCACCATGTCGGCCAGCATGTGCGCGTCGCCGGCGTCGCTCTTGGCGCCGGACACGCCGTGCCGCTCCCGGTACCGCGATGCCAGCAGCGGGAGGGTGCGCGCGCTTGAGCGGGCGCGGCACGCGCTGCTCGCCGAGCGGGACCGGCTGTCCGGCGCGCTGTACGCCGCCCGCGCGGCGCAGGGACTTGTCGCGCACTGCGACCAGCGCGGCTGGCCCGCGCTGCACGCCGAGGCCAGTGAACTGCGCGGCGCGACCGCGCGGGACTCCGCGAGAAGGCGCAGCGTGCAGGAGCACCACGACGAGCTCCAGAACAAGTACGAGGCGATGGAGAAGGACGCGCGCGGCGAGATCATCGCCGCCGCCCGCCTGGTCGCGACCACACTGGCCCGGTTCCGCATCGTCAAACCGGTGTACGACGGCGCCTACGACGTGGTGCTGATCGACGAGGCCGGCGCCGCGTCGCTGCCCGAGGTGCTGCTCGCGGTCGCGAAGGCCCGCACGTGCGCAGTACTGCTCGGCGACTTCATGCAGCTAGGCCCGGTGCTGCCGTCGGAACTGGAGCGCAGCGAGCGGCCAGAGGTCAAGAAGTGGCTGTTCACCGACGCGTTCCGGCACTGCGGCATCGCCACGCCAGAGCAGGCGCGCCGACACCCGTCCTGCGTTGTCCTCGACACCCAGCACCGCTTCGGCCCAGACGTCACGGACCTGGCCAACCGCATCGCCTACGGGGGGCTGCTCAAGGCGGGGGCCGGGGTGCGCGCGCACGGGGAAGAAGACCCGGAACTGGTCCTGATCGACACCGATACCCTGGGTGACCTGGCTGAGGTGCAGCGGGAAGGCGGCGGGGTGAAGGGCTGGTGGGCCGCCGGGCTGCTGCTGTCGCGCGTGCTGGTGGAGAGGCACCGTGACGTCGGGGAGGAAGTCGGCGTGGTCGTGCCCTACGGGCTGCAGGCCGAAGCGACCCTGGAGGCGCTGCGCGACGTGGAGGCCGACGGCCCGCTCGCGGAGGTCGGCACCGCGCACAAGTTCCAGGGCCGGGAGTTCCCCGTCGTGGTCTTCGACACCGTCGAAACCAGGCTTGGCGGGCCCGGCTGGGTCGCCCGGGCCACGCTTGGCGACGGCAACAGCTGGCACCGGGACGGAGTGCGCCTGTTCAACGTGGCCGCCACCCGGGTGAAGCACCGGCTATACGTGATCGCGAGCGGTGAGCGCGTCAGGCGGGCACCCAGCGGCACGGCCCTGAGGCATTTCCGCGACCTGTTGGAGCAGGAGCATGTGCTCCCGGTCTCGGCGGCGAAGCTGATTACGCCGTCCGGCTGGGATCCCCTGCCGCTCGGCCCGGAGAGCGCCGCCCTCGCGGAGGTGCTCGCCAGGCACATCGAGGTCACCGACATCAACGACGAGGTCACGTTCTTCGCGCAGCTGACCAGCCTGATCGACGGCGCTGCGGCCTCGGTCTGGCTTTGGTCGCCCTGGGTCGCGAACCGCCTGTTCCGGCTGAAGCTGCTGCCACGGCTCAAGGCGGCGATTGACCGCGGCGTCAAGATCGTGCTCTTCACCCGCGACCCGGGTGACCCGGGCCAGCAGAAGGACATCTCGGTCAAGGCCGTCAAGGCTCTGCGCGACATCGGCGTCCACATCGTGGAGGTGTACCACGGGCACCAGAAGGTCATCGTCGTCGATGAGCAGACGGTCATGCTCGGCAGCCTGAACGCCCTGTCGCACAGCGATACCCGCGAGGTCATGATCACCACTCGCGGCGCGCATTTCGCCGTGAAGCTCCTGGCCAAACTGCACGCAAAGGAGTTCAGCGTCCCGCCGCGCTGCGATGCCTGCCGCGGCGACCAGGTGGACCTGCGCCGCAGCGGGAGCGCCGCAAAGGGCTACCACTACTACTGGCGCTGCTACAGCGAGACCTGCCCGGCCAGAGGGAAGGGCGGTTCCAGGGCCTGGACCCAGCCAGTGGACCTGAAGCGGTCCGGTAACAACTCGTAACTCATCGGGCTGCTGGCGGTGGTTGGGCTGGCCGGGCACGGACATGCGACACGGTGCGCGTTGGCGCTAGGCCGAATGGAGGTTGACCTTGAGCGCGCAGCGAGTGCGCCTCGGGCAATACTTGATGCGGCCGGGATTTCCCCGCTGACGGCAGAACAGGAACAGAACGGCCTCTGTGTTAGCTCAGGTTCTGCCGGGCAGCACGGTTGCCGGTTTCCGCTGGTCAGATGGCATCCTCGACTCCGGGAGACTGGTGCTCCAGGACCAGCTCGCGGACCTGCAGCAGCCTACGGGCCGCGTCCTGATCTCTTGCGATGATCCAGAACGAGCCGTTTCGATCCTCGACGGACTCGTCGAACACCGGGACGGGGCGGAGCTGGTGGTCCGGTCTTCCGATCCGGCGGCACTGAACGCCCGCCTAGTCGCGGCCGACGTGCCGGTCCGGGCACTGGTGGAGCAGCGGCGCGGCCTGGAGGCCGGCGTGGCCGTGTTCCTAGGCGCGCTGGCCGTGTGCCTGTGGCTAGCCGGACTAAAACGCACCACGTCTACGCCGCCACGGTCGCCGCCTGCCACCCGGTAGCCTCAGCCGCCTGCGCTGGCATGAGCACCAGCTTCATTGGCACGAACGGCTTCCTGTCGAATGGCGGCATCCTGCAGGTGGTGCTCCCGCAACCTGAACGTGCCCGGTTCCGCGTGGATCTTCAGCCAGTGGTGGACCAAGGGCGGCAAGTTCGCCTTCGCTAGCTTCCCCCCCGACAGCCTCCTCAACCACTTCTGCTCGTCCCTTCCATCGGGGCCCCTCGGCAAGGCGTCGCAGCAAACCGTCTTCCAGTGCCTCTCCCAGCACGGCTACACGCAATGGACCAGCTACCAGCCGGCCAGCCGGTTCTGGCCATTCCAGTGGATCGAGAGCGGCTGGCTGCTCGTGCTGTCGGTGCTGCTCATCGCCGCGACCGTCTGGCTGGTCCGCCGCCGGGCCACGTGAACCGCCCGGCAACCACGGCACCGGATGGCAGCAACCCGGGCCACCCGCTGTTCCCCGACGACTCAGCTCGCACCATAACCCTTGCGCCTAATGTCGTTGGGTGGCTATGCGGCGCTAGTCAACTGACGGATGCGGGCCGCCGCCGTGCGGGCCTACGTTAGGCATTGTGACTGGTTGGAGTGAGTGATGCGCGACGACAGCAGCCAGTGTCGGGACCAGGCGGCCTGCCGGGCCGGGGGCCCGGTTACGCCGAAATAACGGTGGTCGGCGCGAGGTTGCACGCTTTGTGGATCAGCCCGCAGCCAGCGGGCGGCTTCACCAGCAAAGGAGCTGATATGGCGGACAATTACCGCAAAGACCCCGAGGTTGTCTCCCGGCTTACCCCGGAGCAGTACCGGATCACCCAGCAGGCAGGTACCGAGCCGGCGTTCGATAACGAGTACTGGGACAACAAGGAGCCCGGCATCTACGTCGACGTCGTGTCCGGCGAGCCCCTGTTCGCATCGGTCAGCAAGTATGACAGCCACTCCGGCTGGCCGAGCTTCACGGTGCCGATCGAACCGGGCAACGTGGTCGAGCGCCAGGACGTCACCCACGGGATGATCAGGACCGAGGTTCGCTCCGCCCAAGGCGATAGTCACCTGGGGCACCTGTTCCCTGACGGGCCCGCTCAGGACGGGGGCCTGCGCTACTGCATCAACTCGGCGTCCCTGCGCTTCATCCCGCTCGATGACCTGGAGCGCGAGGGCTACGGCGCCTACCGCAAGCTGTTCGAGCCCGCACATGACACCGGGAGCACATCATGACAACCGAGAAGGCCATCCTCGCCGGCGGCTGTTTCTGGGGCATGCAGGATCTCATCCGGAAGCTCCCCGGCGTGATCACGACCAGGGTCGGCTACACCGGCGGTGACGTGCCGAACGCGACCTACCGGAACCACCGCGGTCACGCCGAGGCGATCGAGATCGTCTTCGACCCGGACAAGATCTCCTACCGGGACTTGCTGGAGTTCTTCTTCCAGGTCCACGACCCGACCACGCTCAACCGGCAGGGAAACGACATCGGGACCAGCTACCGGTCGGCCATCTTCTACCTCAGCGACGCGCAGAAGCGGACTGCCGAGGATACGATCGCCGACGTCGACGCCTCCGGCCTGTGGCCGGGCAAGGTGGTCACCGAGGTGTCACCGGTCGGGCCGTTCTGGGAGGCCGAGCCCGAGCACCAGGATTACCTGGAGCGCTACCCCGACGGGTATACGTGCCACTTCGTGCGCCCCGGCTGGAAGCTCCCGCGCCGCACGGACAAGGTCAAATCCTGAGACCCTTGAGTTATCGCTCAGCGCCCGCCCTGTAAGCGTTGCCCAGTTCGGCAACGACCATGCGCAGCGACGGGTCCGTGCGCGATGCCAGGCGCACCAGCAGGTCCGGCAGTTGGCGTGTCGGAACGAGCGCGCTGGCCGCGCCGAGGCGGTCCCGCAGCACGCGCGCAACCTCGGCGATCCACATCGGCTACGGCGGCGTGCCGACTCCGGCGGATTCGGCGGGCTCGCGCTGGGCCAGGCGCACCTTCGCGATGCCGGATCTCGTCGAGGACGCGGCTGCGAACGTATCCCTAGCGGTCTGTCATGAGTCGGCGATGCTGCTGAGGACTGCCGTGGCGCGGGCGATTACCGCGCGGTCTTCGGCGCTGAGGGCCTGCAGCCGCTGGTCGAGCCAGGCGTTGCGCTGTGCCCGGGCGGCGCTGGCGAGTTCGTCGCCTTCCGCCGTGGCGCTGAAGAGTACCTTGCGGCGGTCGTCCGCGTCGCGGGTGCGGACGGCGTAGCCGGCTGAGGTGAGGCGGTTCACGGTCTGGCTCATCGAGGCGGGGGAGACCCGGTCGTGCTCGCTGAGCTCGGTCAGCGTCCGCGGTCCGTGCTTGTGGAGGCGGGTGAGCACCTCGAGTGCCGCGTCTCCGAGGCCGCCTTCTGGGCGTTCGCTGCGGAAGCGGCGGTAGAGGCGTCCGACCGCGGAGCGTACCTGCCGGCCGAGGTCGGCCACCTCGACCTCGGCGGGCTGCTCTTCAGTTGCACTCTTCTGCATAGATCGTTAATATACCTAACGAACTATTTCGTATACCTAAACAATGAGCACCTGCTCACCGGGCGGAAGTTCTTCCCGGACCTCATCTGCGGCCCCAGACTCACACGTAGCCAGACCCACAAGTAGAAGGAGTCAGAGTCATGCCCGCAAACCCCCTTGGCGTCGCACTGCGCAACCGGCGCGCCGGCCTCCGCAGGGCCTCCTTGCCTCGGATCACCCCGTCGCCGCCGAACAAGCGGACGGCCACCGGCGAGGTGAAGACAACGTCGTCGGTGAAGTGCTCAACCAGCGCGTCAACGTCGTGAGCGTTCCAGTCCTTGACCCACTGCCCCGCGAACGCCTTGGCTTCGGCGTGATCCATGCGGCAATGCTTGCATACCAAAATGGGCGAGACTAACGGAATTGGCTTGCGGAACTCAGCGCGTCCCGCGCTACCGCTCAGCGGACCGGGATCGACCACCTGATCTGCATGGTCGAGGGGAGCGGCGACCCGGTCGCCGTGCAGGAGAACATCGCCAGGCTCGGCGCCGAGGTGCTGCCCCTGCTGGCCGGGCGGGGCGGACAGCGGCCGACCGCAGGCAGGTGACCAGCACGGCCGGCCGCCGCAGGCAGGTGTGGCTGCGGGCAGCACCCAAATTGCATGCAAGAGTTGCTATATGTTAATCTACGCATACAGAGTAGACCTGAGTTAAAGGACCACCGTCATGCCAGACTCCCTGCAGCACGCCACCCACACCGCACACGAGCACGCCCACGGAGAGGACTGCGGCCACGTCGCGTTCCCGCACGGCGAGCACACCGACTACGCCCATGATGGACACGTTCACCGTGTTCACGACGGCCACGCGGACGAGTGCGCGCAGGCCGGCCACGTGGTGCACGAGGCCCATGCCCACACGCACGGACCGGACTGCGGACACGTCGCGGTGCCGCACCAGGGGCACACCGATTTCCTGCATGAGGGTCACCGGCACGCGGCCCACGAAGGGCACTGGGACGACCACTGACCGGACACCGCCCGAGCCGGCGGCCGGGACCGCGCGGTCCCGGCCGCCGGCATTTGCGCAGGTCAATGTTCAGTCGCCGTAGGCCTGCGCTGAGGATGGCACCGCCCTTGAGGCCGGCCTGCGGCCGTGAACGGGCGCTGGCGTCCAGAAGTCGCCAGCACCCGTTCTTCCGCACGGATTTAGCAGTCGACGAGCTCGGGACTCTGATTGAGGAGCTGAGCCCGCGACGAGGTGAATACCGCGAGAGCGGCGGACGCGGACGGGCGGAAGACGGCGGCGCGGTGGCAGTTCTGGAACGCCAGCCGGACACTGAAGCGGCGCTCGACCGCGGCGCGCATCGCGTCGCTCGCCATCATCCGCAGCAGCTGGCCGCGGGCAGCCTCGTCGGGCGGGGGAACCTGGTTGTCGGCGAACTCGCCGCCGCCCGCTTCGAGCTCCTTGATCAGGCTTGTGACCACGTCCCAGGCGTACGGCAGCGAGGTGCGGACGCAGTCCAGGAACTCCTCGTCATCCACCTCGCCGTGGCTCGCCCGCTCAAGCAGGCCTGCAGGCACTGTCAGTGACATCGTTGCCGTCCCTTCTCTGTCGCGGTGCGGTTACACCTCTGCCATCTCACATGAAAATGAAAATCATTGCAACACTATGAGGGCACAAGCGTGTCGGGCCGGGACCGTGCGGATCCGGAGCGTAGTGGAGGGCGAGCGAAGATCGCGCTCGTCGGCAAGGGCGGCAGCGGCAAGACCACGCTGTCGTCGCTGTTCACGGCTTGTAGCGCTGCGGCACGGGGTGTTGCGGGGGCTCCGCCTGCTAGCTGGTGATCATGACGGGGCTTCCGAGGGGAATCCGGGACAGGATGCGCAGCGCGGCGGGAGGGACCCGGACGCAGCCGTGGCTGACCGCCTGGCCGAACACGGCCGGATCCGGCCAACCGTGTAGGGCGACGGTGCCGGGGCCGCCGCCGTAGGTGGTGAGGGTGTCGGAGTGCGCGCCGAGCGGGAGGATCAGCGGGCTGTAGGTGGGTTGGCGCGGGGCCAGCGAGGCGAGCAGAAACGTCCGCCCGGTGGGGGTGGGGGTACCCGCGGCGCCGTCGGCCACCGTCCATGATCCCAGGCTGTGTCCGGCGTCGAGGACGGTCAGTCGGCGGGCGACCAGGCTGATCTGCACCTGGTAGGGGCTGTAGGCGGTCTGCAGTCCGCCGCCGCCGAGGTAGATCCAGCCGGTGGACCGGTTCGGCCGGGCTGGCAGCAGCACCAGGTCCCAGCCTGGCCGGGATTGCACGACCGGGACCCAGGTAGGGCTCCCGATCTCGGTCGCCGGCAGCGCCGCCACTGGCGGCCCGCCCGGACGGGCGTAGACCACGCGCGTCGCCGCGGGATGCAGCATGATCCCCGTCTCTGGCGCGAACGGGGCCGGATCTGGCGGCGCCGCCGGCGTCGTTCCGTCGGTGGTGGCCGCCGGCAGCCGCGCCATCTGCGCTGAGGAGACGCGCATCGGCTGCACGGGCGGGGGCGGGGGCACGTGCGGCGGCCCCGCCGTTCCGCAACCCGTTACCAGGGCGGCGATGGCGGCCGTGACGACCGTCACGGCCGCTGCCCTTCCCGCGGCGCGGCGGCGGGGCCAGTCAAATCGGCAATGATCATGCATTTACGGCCCTCCAGGATGGAAAGCATAAAAGACCGGTACGTCGCATTCGGCAGCTCTTTCAGTGAGTGAATGGGGCGTTGGCCATTTCCGTCGGAAATGGACGGTCCCGGTTCAGGTGCCACGGTCCCTTGCCTTACGATTTTGTCCAGAATAATAGCAGGGCAGGAACCGGCTGGGAGCGTGTCTAGCCGGGCTGTGCGGCTGAACCGGATCGCAGGCCTGCGGCTTTGTCCAGGAATCTCATGATTAGCGTCTGAATTGTGTAGTGAATTCCGTTCCGGAGAATTTCCGTGATGGCGGTGGCGTGTTCGCGTGCACGTCAACGGTGAATTCGTGTAGCGTTCCATGGACTGGCATTCCTGAACAGGGATGATTCGCGGTATGCCAGCGGGGCGCCCGCAATTGGCTTTCAGCCAGCCTGGCGGGGCGTCAGGGGCATCAAGGTCCGTATGACCCCTGATTCCTGAGATCAGCCGTTAGAGAAAGGCACCGCATATGACGGATATCCGCAACCGTGCCCCGCGTTGGCGGCCCGGCTACGCCTGGCTGGCCGCGGGTCCCGTGGCCGCATCGGGCGCCATCGCCATGTTCATCGCCTCTCAGCCCGCCGTTGCCGCGACAGCCCCGGTGGGTCTCGGGACGGCCGGCAGCTTCGCGGTCCTGGCGGGGACCACAGTCACCAATACCGGCCCGAGCCTGATCAGCGGGGACCTCGGCGTGAGCCCGGGCACCGCGGTGACGGGGTTCCCGCCCGGTATCGTGACCAACGGCACCATACACAGCGCCGACGGCGTCGCCGCGGGCGCCCAGTCTGACCTGACCACCGCGTACAACGATGCCGCCGGGCGCAGCCCGACAGCTAACATCCCGGCCTTCATCGGTGCCGGCCAGACTCTCGCGCCCGGCGTGTACAAGGCTTCCTCCTCACTGGATGTCGGCGGGGCGCTGACCCTGGACGCCGGCGGTAACCCGAACGCGGTCTTCATCTTCCAGGCCCCCTCCACGCTCATCACCGACTCGGAAAGCAGCGTCATCCTCACCGACGGCGCCCAGGCCTGCAACGTGTTCTGGCAGGTGGGCAGTTCCGCCACCCTCGGAACGGCTTCCGCCTTCGCGGGCAGCATCCTTGCCCTGACGTCGATCTCGGTGAACACGGGTGACACCATCGCCGGACGCGCGCTGGCCCGCAACGGGGCCGTGACGCTCGACGACGACACAATCACTGCGCCCAGCTGCGCGGTTACGACGCCGCCCACGACGCCGCCGCCGACCACGCCTCCGCCCACGACGCCGCCGCCGACCACGCCTCCGCCCACGACGCCTCCGCCGACCACGCCGCCGCCGCCCACGACGCCTCCGCCCACGCCGCCGCCGCCGCCGACGACGCCTCCGCCCACGACGCCTCCGCCCACTAAGCCGCCGACCTCGCCGCCGCCGAGCCCGAGCCCGAGCCCGACTATCCCCACGCCCGCGCCCGCGCCGGCGCCTTCACCCGTTGGCACCACCTTCCCGGTGACCGGCTGAGGACCGGGCAGCCGCGGGGAGGTCCGTCCAGCCAGGCTCGGCGGACCTCCCTGCGGCGGTCAGGACTGGAATCGTCTCCAGCTCATCGCCCTGGGCCAGTTCGCGGGTTACGCGGGATTTCCACTGCGGCACGTGAGTTCGGGACATCCCGGTTACGGGGCGTCCGCGGTCCATTGCACCAGCAGGAGCGTGGCGTCATCGCGCAGGCCACCGCGCTGGTAGTCGAGGACCGCTCGCACCAGGCGCCGGAGTATCTCTTCTGGCGGCTGTTCGCTGGCCGCTTCCCGCTCGAGCAGGTCAGTGAGCCTGTCCAGCCCGAACAACTCCCCGTCCGCCGTACGTGCCTCGGTCACGCCATCGGTGTACAGCAGTATCGAGTCACCGGGTTCAAGGTCCGTGGCGGAGAGTGCCGGGGTGGCGGCGCCGAGACCGAACGGCAGCACCGGCTCACTGGCTAGCTCCGTGATGACCTTGCGGCCTCGCAGCAGCAGCGGCGGCGGGTGTCCGGCACAGGACCATTCCAGTCGGCCCGTAGTGGTTGTGAGCTTGCCGATGATGCCGGTCGCGAACGAGTCATCGCCGTAATAGTCGATGAGCGCTTTATCGATGGCCGTGTGGATATCCGGAATCGGGGCACCGTTCCGGCGCGCATGCCGGTAGGCGCCGATGGCCAGCCCGGTCAGCAGGGTCGAGCCGAGGCCGTGGCCCATCCCGTCTATGATCGCGAATTGCAGGTCGCTGTCGCCAACCGCGTAGTCGAACGCGTCGCCAGCGATGTCATAAGCGGGTTCTAGCAGCCCGCTGATCACGGCGCCGGGGGTGCGGGTGTTCAGCGGCGGCAGCAGCTCCCACTGCATAGTTGCGGGCAGCGACATGCCGCGTGTCTGCCGCCGGACATACGGGACATCGCTGACCCGCGCGACAGCGGCGACGATCAGCCCGGCGAACACGCCGAGCAACCCGGCTTGCTCCAGGATCTCAGGGCTTGCCTGCGGGACGGTGATCGCCAGCACCCCGGTCCTGCTCGCCTGCTCCGTCACGGGGACCCAGACCCGGACCGCCCCGCTCCGCTCACTGGTCACCGGCTCACCGGTGGTAAACGTCCGGCCTGCCATAGATCCTGCGACAGCCTCTTCGGCTACCCCAGCGGCTAGCGGAAGCAGTACCTCGCCGGAGAAGTCTCCCAGGTAGATCACAGGATCCCAGGCCGGTACTGCCCCGCACGCCGCGGCGAGCACGTGGTGAAGGTCGCCCCCGGTGACCTCGCGCAAGACGCGGAGGGCGTCGGGGTAGCCGGGCTCACGCATCGCGGCTCCACTCGGGTGGGCGTGCACCAACTGGGGTGCGTCGTTATGCCAGACTACGAGCGCTCGCAGCGTGACGTGGCAATAACCATCAGCTGATTCCTGAGGCTTTGCCCTGACATCAGCACTCTGGCGGCATGAGGCCAATGAGCCACGATTGGCACTGGGATGTCCGGATCATCCCCGCGTAGCACAACTCAACACAGGGTAATCGGCTTCGGTAATGAGCCCTTCCCTGATCGGTTGTTTCCCGCAGGACGCGGGAACGCTTGACTCAGAGGTGGACGCGCACCAAGCCCGGTGCCCCCGTTCCTTGCCCCGCGGGTCAGCTGCCTTGATGGGGAGTGCGTCATGATCATCATTCTGGGGCTGGTCGTCCTGATCGCCGCGGTCGTGATCGGCGTGGCCGGTGTTCTCAGCAACAGCGGCAGCGGACATGCGCTCACTCACGGGTTCGCGGTGTTCGGCTACCACGTGACAGGTTCCACCGGCACGCTGTTCCTGTGTGGTATCGAGGTCGGGGTGATCGGCCTGGCCGGGCTGAGCTTGCTGCTGACCGGCGTGCGACGCGCCTCCCGCCGAGACAGCGCCGCCCGCCGCGGACTCAGGCAGTCCCGCCAGGAGCCGGCCGCTGTCAGCAGGGATCACGACGACCTGACCGGCCAGCGCGAGACCAGTCGCCCGTCCACACCAGGCGCTGCGGGCAGCAGCACGTCCCGCGGCGATTCCCGTCCAGGCCCAGACGACAACCGCCGGGCCGCCAGGCTGCACCCGTTCGGGCACCGGCTCGCTCCCCTGCAAGCCACCGCCGGCCCCGAGGAACGGCTGAATGGCCAGGGCGCCCCCGATGCCACCAGCGATGACAAGAGCGATGGTAAGGGAGTATGACAATGGCAGATGCAGTGCAGTTCACGATCGGGACCGACGCCAGCTGTAGCGACGGGACCTGCGGCGAGGTGACTCGCGTGATCGTCGACCCGGTTGCAGGGGCCGTCACCCATCTGGTGGTCGAGCCGGCGCACCGGCGAGGCCTCGGCAGGCTCGTCCCGCTCGGTCTCATCGACGCGACGGCAGGCCAGGTCAGGGTCCGCTGCACCAAGGCGGAGTTCGACAAGCTCGAGCCCGCCGAGGAGACCCGGTTCCTACCGGGGACCGGCGGCTACGCGGGCTACGGCCCGGGCCAGGTTGGCTACTGGCCCTACTACGGCCTGGGCGGTGGCCTGGGCCTGGCCGACGGCGGCATGAGTGAAGGCCTGAGTGGCATAGGCGGCGGGAACATCTCGCAGATTGTTACCTCGGACACGGTCCCGCAGGGGGAGGTGGACGTGCGGCGCGGCGATCCCGTGGAGGCCACCGACGGCGACATCGGCCGGGTCCAGGGGCTCGTCATCGACCGCGCCAGCCGCCACGTGACTCACGTGCTCCTGCAGGAGGGCCACCTGTGGGGCCGCAAGGAAGTAGCCATCCCGATCGGCGCGGTGGCCAGCACTAGCAACGGCATCCGGCTGCGCATCAGCAAGCAGGAGGTGCAGGACCTGCCGCCCGTGGACGTCCATCACCCCGGCGCCAGCACCGGTGGCGGAGGAGAAGGAAGCGGATGACCGGGTCGCAGACGCCACGGTCAGTTGGGTAACCAATTTCTTTGTCCCGAACGGATGGGGCTGTCTTCCTCGGGCAACCTCGTCTTTTATCCCGGGGGAGCAGCAACTGCGGTTGGGTGCCACGTTTGTGGTGATCTGCCGGGATGATTAGTTTTGCCTGGATTGCCGATTTCCGTCAGCCCGCGGATGGCCTTCACTGGGAATATGCGTATCGCACCTGTGCTACTTCTCGTCTGGCTGATTATCGGCGCCGTCGCCGGCGGCCAGCGCCACTACTATGACAGTGCCACCACAAACTGCGCCAAAGCGGGCACGATTACCGTGACGGTTCTTGCGGGCCCGCTCAACTACGCGGGCGTGAACCCGAAAATCTCATGCAAGGCACCGCAGCCGAGCAATTGACGTTGAGGTGCGCCCGCCCGGCTAATGTGTCGTCTGGTCGGCGACCGTGAGCCAGCCGAGGCGTTTTGACATGGCCTGGGCGCAGCTGACGACGGCTTGTACGTGGCCTGAGTCGTCGGCCGCGCGCCACAGGACCGACCACGGGTAGCTGGAGGCCGGTTCGGTCAGGGGCCGCCAGATAGTTCCCGGGAGCGCGGCGATGCAGGAGGAGGGGACGCAGTACAGGCATCGTCCCTGGGCCACAAGGTCGGCGGCGGCGCGGATGCTCTCCACGGTCCCCCCGTAAACGGTCGGGGTGAAGCCGGCCGCCCGGCACATCTCGACGGTGAACTGGTTGAATTCCGGGGCCATCGCCTCTTCCGCGAGCAGGAGGGGCTCTCTGGCGAGGGCGGCGACGGTGACGCCCTCAAGTTCGGCGAACGGGTGGCCTGTCGGCACCAGGACGCCGAGCGGGTCCTGCCGGAACAGCAGCGACGCGATCTGCGGCGGGGCGAGCGCGGCGCGGCCGACGCCGACGTCCAGGCGGCCGTCGATGAGCTGCTGGTACTGCTCGGGCACGCTGGCCTCGACCTGGTGGATGACCAGGCCGGGGTAGCGGGCCTGGACCTCGTGCAGGATCTGCGGCATCGAGTCGTAGCTGGAGTCGATGATGCCGACGCGCAGCGGCGCGGCGGCGCTTGCCATGTTCCTGGCGGCCTGGGCGGCGCGGTCCACGTGCGCCAGGATCTGCCGCGCCTCGACCAGGAACACCACACCGGCGGCGGACAGCGCGACATGGTGGGTGCTTCGTTCGAGGAGGCGGACGCCCAGCTCACGCTCCAGCCGCTGCACCTGCTGGCTCAGCGCCGACTGCACGATGTGCTCCCGCTCGGCCGCCCGGCCGAAGTGCAACTCCTCCGCCAGCGTCACGAAGTAGCGCAGCTGCCGAAGCTCCATGCCCGCCACCAAGTCCGCATCCAGCCCATCCCTCGACTACTCGCCGGAACAGCCCCGGATCACCGACCCCGGAGGAGATCACCAGGGCCATCCAGAGACCGGGATCACCGGGCCCGGGCCGGGCCCAGATGGGAGATCCCGCCGATAGCCTACTTCCGTGCCAGAGTCGGTGCGATATGCCGGGGCGGCTTTTCGCGGGGTGACCGGCAGGTGATCGGTTCTGGCGAGCGGCCGTGTCCGGTTGCCGGTGAAATTCCTTCCTCCCTAAGCCCTAGGGTGAAGCAGGCTTCGCCTGCGGCCGTCACCGGCCGGGTGGATGCTTTTCAGGTTTGTGGTGTCGCGGGTCCGGGCGCGGGGGGTTGCCGAAGCTGACGTCGATGTTCTCGAAGCTTTTATGCCGTTCGGTCTTGGCATAGGAAGTGTAGGCCTGCTGGTCCGCGGGGGTGAGTTCGGCGTGGTCGGTGAACGGGCCGAGCAAGCTACGCGGCCATAGCTGCCCGGCGCGCACGGCGTTGAATTCGGCGCAGATCACCACGGTGATTGTGCCGAGGTAGATCCAGGCCAGCAGGCCAAGTACGAGCGCGAACAGGCCGTAGGTGGCAGTCTCGCCCTTGAGTTTGTTCCCCAGCAGCAGCGCGCCGGCCAACTGCAGGGCCTGCCAGATCACCGCAGCGGCGACCGCGCCAGCGCTGATCTGCCGGATGGTGACGGGGCGGGCGGTCAGCACCTTGAACGCCACGATGAACAGCGTCACGTTCAGCGCGACGGCCAGTGCAGTCACCAGCACCCGCACGCTGGCGCCCAGGCTGGCGCCGTAGCTGCCTGCGGCGGCGCCCAGCGCGGACAGCACGGTAGTGAGCAGGACGCTGCCGCCGCCGATGGCCAGCAGCAGCAGGCTCCGCAGCCGGGCCCTGACCGGGTTGGGGCGGGAGTCACGGGGCACGCCCCACACCTTGTTCAGCGTGTTTTGCGTGGCCTGGACGATGCCCAGGCCGCCGTAGACGCAGCCCAGTATGCCGATGACCAGGCCGACTATGCTGCCGTGGAAGGACCGGATGTTCGCGGTGATCTGATCGCCGATGACGGGGAACTGGGTAAGCGCGGAGTCCAGCACCTGCCGCTGCAGGTGCGGGTTGCCGTGCAGCGCGTATCCCAGGATCGTGGTGAGGAGGAGCAGCAGCGGGAACAGCGCCACGAAGCCGTAGTAGGTGATCTGCGCGGCGAGGTAGGTGCCCTGATCGTCGGCGAACTTGTAGAGCACCGCCAGCGGCAGCCCCGCCCAGCGGTGCCGCCGCTGATAAGTGTCGACCCAGCTGACCATACTCATCGTCCTGCGACCTGCGACCTGCGACCAAGCCGGCGCCGATGCCGTGATCCGCACCTGGCAGCGGGCCGCCGAGAATCCCGTCCACGGCTCTGACCTGGCTTAGCTTATAAATGCCGGACCTTGGCTTAGCTTAGAAGTAGTGCCTCCGGCCGCCGACCGCGTGCCCGGCCATCCCGAGTAGTGCCAGGATCGCGCCGATCACGACCGCGATGATGCCGATGATCCAGATAATGTGGATCGCGGCGATGAAGCCGATAATGAGGAGAATTACGCCGAGGATAATCAAGGGGGGGGCTCCTGATACGTCGTGGCCGCCGACTTGGTCGATGGCGCGGAGTCGCGCCGCCAATCCGGCCAGCTTTCATCTCCTAGTTAACTCCCGCTACCCCGGTCGCGGAAACCACGAGGAAGCGCAAACCCCATCACAAAGACCGATCACAAGCCCGCCCGCACAGCCGAGGTGCTTTACGGCATCGGCAGGTGATCGGTTCTGGTGATGAGCCGTGCTCGCGTTGCCGGTTCCGGAGATGGTGCTACGTCCACCAGCGTCTCGTCTGAGCCGGCTCGCTGCTGCCCGTGTCCTACCGCCGCTCCCGGGCAGCAGTCTGGGCCATCAGGTCTAGCAAAATAAGCGGGTCTTCGCCGCTCACGAGCCGAAAGAAAAAATCCGGGCCGCGCGCTGACCCGCCATAATCGCGGGCAACAGCCGGGGTCCGGAGCAGTATTTTCATTTTACGCTCTCCCAGGCCCCGTGAGTAGGGCGGCCTGCACTCCGAGGATCCTTTTCCCTCAGCTAGGCGGCTTTAACATGCCCGCCGCATGCCCGCAGGCTGACTCCGCTGGTGGACATCACGGCCAATAAGGCGTATTGTCAAGACATAGCTCCGGATTCTGGCGGCTGCACCCCGAAAGCAGGGGGCGGTGCAGGACCGGAGTTTTCTTATAGAGGCTGGCGCCGGCAAGGCGCCGCGGCCCAGTAAAGGGCAAGAGCCCGCGGGATTTTCTTTCTCCCACCGCGACCTGTCGCGCAGGACCGGCTACCCCGTACGTCAAATTTCTTTACTGACTGAGGAGTCGGTTATGGGCATCATCGCCTGGATCGTTCTCGGCCTGGGAGCAGGCCTGCTAGCGAATATGGTAATCCCCGGACGAAGGTCGCAAGGGCTCATCGTCACCTGCCTGATCGGGGTGGCCGGGGCGCTGGGCGGCGGCTGGGCCGCCACCGAGCTGTTCCACGTCCACACCCTGCACGGGTTCTTCAACCTCTCCACCTGGCTGACCGCCATCGTCGGCGCGGCAGTCCTGCTGCTGGTCTTCCACCTGTTCACCATGCGGGGGACCACCAGCGGCCGGCGAACCGGCTGGGCGCACCGGTGACCGGGCTGGTCCGTGCCGACGGGGTAAACCGTCCCGTCGGCACGACCGGGGGCCCGGGGAATCTCCGGGCCGCTGACTGGCTGTACCGTTCCAGGGCGGCCAGCGTGCTGTGGCTCGTGGCCCGGCTGTGGCTGGGCTACGGGTGGGCGAACGCGGGCTACCAGAAGCTATGGGGCAGCGAGAAAGCAGTGTTCTGGAACGGCGGCGGCGCCGGCGTGAAGGGGTTCGCGACCGCGGGGGTCACCGGATCGGCGTCGGGAAAGGGCGGCGCGTCCTACGGCTGGTGGGCGGCCTTCCTGCACAACTTCGTCATCCCGAACGCGTCATGGATCGCCAGGCTGGTGACCGTGAGCGAGCTGGTGATCGGCGTGCTGCTGATCCTGGGCCTGTTCACCGGGGCCGCCGCCCTCGCCGGACTCAGCCTCAACCTCATCTACCTGTTCACCGGGTCCGCGGGCGTGAACCCCGCGTACGCCATCGTCGCGGTTTTCCTGATCCTCGCCTGGCGCAACGCCGGCTACCTCGGCCTGGACCGGTTCGTGCTGCCCAGGGCCGGTGGACTGCTCCACCGCACTCCCAGTGTGGCAGGGCCAGTGGTGTCCCCGCCGCAGCCGGCGGCTGAGCCAGTCGGCTAACATGCCGTCCCGCCGCCTGCCAGGCGATGCCGTGGCTGTCACCGCTATCCGGGACAGCCACGGCAGGCTGGTGAGCGTGACATGGGTGCGGTCGGCTGAGTTAATAGCTACCACTAATGCTCGTAGCGGGTCGGCGGGAACGGGTGGTCCTCGCTGATATCCCGCAGCTCGCCGTCGTCGATCTCGCGGCGGATCTCGGCTTGCTCCTCCTGGTACACCTCGGTCTGGCGGATGCCCCCGGTGACCGGCGGCGTGTCGGTGGCGGGCGGCACCTCGTCCGGGTCGTAGTCGTCAAGGCCCGCGTCGACGCGCTCCTCCTCGGCGAGCTCGGCGAGCTGGTCGTCGTCAAGGCGCTGCGGTGCCCCGCCGTGCTCGCGCCGGTCCCGGTGGAACTCGGCGGGGAACTCCTCCTGGTCTCGTGGCGCCATCACACTCTCCCTCGCAGTTCGTCCGGTGCTTGCGATCACTCCAGCATGCCACGGTTGGGTGCTGGCGCACCGCACGCCCCCGTTCGGACGACTCGGGATTTTTCACCCGCGCGGACCCGTGCCTGCGGGGGGAGGGCAGCCGGGGGAGGCCGGCGTTTCCCTGCCGCGGCGCTCAGGCGGCGGCTTCGGCCAGGTCGGCGTCGCGGTTGACGAGCGCGGCGTAGTGGCCGCCGAGGGCGAGCAGGTCGGCGTGGGTCCCGCGCTCGGCGATCTCGCCGTGGTCCAGCACGACGATCTCGTCGGCGTCGCGGATGGTGGACAGGCGGTGCGCGATCGTGATCGTGGTGCGGCCCGCGCTCGCGGCGTCGATGGCCTCCTGTACGGCCTGCTCGGTCTGCGTGTCGAGCGCGCTCGTGGCCTCGTCCAGGACAAGGACCGGGGGGTCTCGCAGGACCGCGCGGGCGATCGCCAGGCGCTGCTTCTCCCCGCCGGAGAACCGGTAGCCGCGCTCGCCCACGATCGTGTCGTAGCCGTCGGGCAGGGACATCAGGTGGTCGTGGATCTGCGCGACCTTCGCGGCCGCGACGAGCTCGTCATCGGTCGCGGACGGCTTGGCGAACCGCAGGTTCTCGGCCACCGAGGCGTGGAAGAGGTAGGTTTCCTGGGCGACGACCCCGACGGTGCCGGCGAGCGTCTCGAAGGACAGGTCCCGCACGTCGATGCCGTCGATCGTCACGCTGCCCGACGTCACGTCGTACAGCCGGGGGATGAGGTAGCTGAGGGTGGTCTTGCCTGAGCCGGTCTCGCCGACGATCGCGAGGCTGTGCCCGGCCGGGACGGTCACGTCGATGCCCTGCAAGGTAGGCTGCCCTGTGTTAGTCGAACCTGTGTTTGCCGAACTCGGCCCGGCGTAGTTGAAGCCCACGTCGTTGAGGCGGACCTCGCCGCGGATCTTCGCCGGGGTCACCGGGTTCGCCGGCTGGGCGATGTCGATGGGCAGGTCGAGGTACTCGAAGATCCGGCCGAACAGCTCAAGCGAGCTCTGGATGTCCACGCCGACGCTCAGCAGCTGGACGGCGGGGCGGAACAGGTTCTGCTGCAAGGTGGTGAAGGCGACGAGCGTGCCGATCGAGATGGCCATGTGGTCACCGCGGCCGGTCAGGCCGGTGACCCAGTAAATGACCGCGGGCATGGCGGACATGACGATCTGGATCGTCGACTGGCGCCAGCGGCCGGCCATGTTCGAGCTGACCTCAAGGTCGGAGAGCTTGGCGGACTCGGTGCCGAACGAGTCGGCGAGCGAGGCGGAACGGCCCATCGTGTGCCCGAGCAGGATGCCGCTGACCGACAGCGACTCCTGGACGATCGAGGAGATGGTGGCGAGCTGGCGCTGCCTATCGCGGGTGATGCGGCGGCGCTCGGTGCCGACCCGGCGGCTCACCCACACGAACACGGGCATCATGACCAGCGAGGCGATCGTGAGCCGCCAGTCCAGGACGATCATCGCGATGACCGAGGCGACTACGGTCGTCAGGTTGGACACGAGCGTCGTGGCGGTGGTCGTGACGGTGGCCTGCATGCCGCCGATGTCGTTGGCGATGCGGGACTGCACCTCGCCGGTGCGGGTCTTGGTGAAGAACGCGAGCGACATGCGCTGCAGGTGCGAGTAGACGGCCGTGCGCAGGTCGTGCATGACCCGCTGGCCGACCTGGGTGGACACGTACGTTTGCGAGACGCTGAAGGAACTGTTGGCGATGGACACGACGATCATGCCAAGTGCGAGGATGGCCAGCAGGCCCGTCCGGCCCTGGGGGAGGGCGGTGTCGATGATCGCGCGGATGAGGAACGGGTTGACGAGCGAGACGAGCGATGAGGCGGCGACGAGCACGCCGACGAAGAGTAGGTTCCAGCGGTACGGGCGGAACAGCCGCGTGATGCGTCGCAGCGGGACGCGGGGATTGGTAGCGGTACCCAATAAGGCCTCCGAAAGTAGTTGGTTAGTCATGGTGACTCAAACAGAGCATAGCTCATAATTGTTCCCGCCTCAGTATGAGTGCTCCTCCTGGTACCGTGGAGGCATGGACTACGAGGACCCGGTCCAGCTCGCGGACCTGCTCCACCGGCTGACGAAGCGGCTGCGCCGGGCGCAGGCGGAGCGGCTGGCACCGCTCGGCCTCACCCCGGCGCAGGAGCGGGCCCTGCGCCTGATCGCCCGCGACGACGAGGCGCCCCGGATGACGGAGCTCGCCGACCGGCTCGGCATCGTGCCGCGCTCGCTCACCACGGTGATCGACGCGCTTGAGGAGGCCGGCCTGGTCCGCCGCGAGGTCGACCCGCGCAACCGCCGCGCCATCCTGCTCCACCTGACAGACCGCGGCACCGCCGTCCGCGACGACCTGCGCGAGGCCCGCCGCCGCGCCGCCGAGGACCTCTTCTCCCCGCTGTCCGCGCAGGACCGCGAGACCCTCGGAGAGCTGCTGACGCTCGTCGACTCGCAGTGAGCAAGACCGTGGCGGCATTGCGCCGGAAATAAATACCTGGGTCGAAAAGATCTTTGGCGTTATAGCCTCTATAGGGGCCATAACGCCAAGGGTTTCGATTAGATGATCATGAACTGCTTTGGCGGCCTGACCTTCGTCCAGATCGACGCCCCACCGCTGCCGCCACGACCGACGGTGATGATGACCTGGCTGTGCTAGCCGAAGGCGGCGCTCGCGGCCTTCCGGCCCGCCGCTGAATTGGCATGGAAGCCGTAGGTGCCTTGGTCCCGGAGTTCGGTCGCGGCGTCGACAAGGGCGCTCAGCGCGGCGAACGCGAAGGCGCCGCCCACCGAGATCCTGCTGACCCCGGCCGCTGCGAGCTCGGCGACCGGTGGCACGCCCGGCATTGCCAGGACATTCACCGGACGGTCTACCGCGGCGACGAGTGTCCTGATGTCCTCGATCCGGGTCAGGCCTGGCGCGTACAGCACGTCCGCTCCGGCTTCCTGGTAGGCCTGCAGCCGGGCGATCGTGTCCGCGAGGTCAGGGTTCCCGTGCAGGTAGTTCTCCGCCCGGGCGGTCAGCACGAGGTTGCCGTCGCGGGCTGCCGCAGCAGCTGCCGCCACCCGGTCAGCCGCCTCCGCACGGTCATAGAGCCGGGTGCCCGAGAAGTCCTCGATGCTGCAGCCGGCCAGGCCGGCTTGCGCCGCGAGGCGGACCGTGCGGGCCACGCCATCAGGGGTGTCCGCGAAGCAGTTCTCCAGGTCGGCGGAGACCGGCAGGTCCGTGGCCGCGACGATCGCCGCCGCGTGGGCGAGCGCCTCGTCGAGGGTGACCGACCCGTCGTTGCGGCCCAGGGTAGCCGCGAACCCGGAACTCGTGGTCGCCAGCGCCTGGAAGCCCAGGCTGGCGAGAATCTTGGCTGCTCCCTCGTCCCAGGGATTCGGGAGCAGCAATGGCTGGCCGGGGCGGTGCAGGTCTAGGAAGCGCCGGGATTTCCCAGCCGGATTTGGCATGGCCTCATCCTCGCGTGCCGAAGTCCCGCTGGCCACCCATTTCCGCCGGAAGCACCATTGGTGAGATAGTCCGCTGCCAGGTCAGGCGGCCTCGGTTACCGTTCCGCGGAGGATGCGCGGAATCGTCGCAGGCCGCGAGGCGGCCCGTCGCAGCGGCGTCCTCTGGCTCCGCCCGCCAGCCTGACACCCATGCCCCGAGGCTAGGCTCTGAGCATGATGGACGGGACAAAATCCACGGGGTGCCGGACGGCGCTCGTGACGGGCGGGACGAGCGGGCTCGGGCTGGCGATGGCGGAGGCGCTCGCCGCAGCCGGGCTGCGCGTCGCACTGACCGGGCGGTCGGGGGAGCGGGCCGCCAAGGCCGCCGAGGGGCTTCCCGGCGCGTTCGGCCTTGAGATGGATGCCCGCGACGAGGAGTCGGTAGCGAGCGGGGTCGCGGCGGCGTGGTCCCGCCTCGAAGGCATCGACCTGCTCGTGAACAACGCCGGCATTGGGATGCGCACGGTCAACCCGAGCTTCATGACGGAGCCGCGCGGCTTCTGGACGGTCCCGCCGGAGGGGTTCCGCGACGTGATCGCGACGAACCTCACGGGCTACTTCCTCGTCGCCCGCGAGGTGACACCGCGCATGCTCGACGCCAGCGCCGGCCGCATAGTGAACGTCTCGATGAACCACGCGACGATGACCAGGGCGGGCTTCGTCCCTTACGGTCCGTCCCGCGCGGGCGCGGAGTCGCTGTCCCGCGTCATGGCCGCCGACCTGCGCGGCACCCAGGTCACCGTGAACATGCTGCTCCCCGGCGGCGCGACCCGCACAGGCATGGTCCCTGACGACCGCGCGGCCGGGCTGCGGAACCTCCTCGAACCAGACATCATGGCCCCGCCGATCGTCTGGCTAGCTTCCGCCGAGGCATCAGGCGTCACCGACGAGCGGATCGTGGCCACCGAGTTCGAGCAGTGGCTAACCGACAGGCTCAAATCTTGATCATCTGGCCGTCCGCATTCTTGGACCGCACGGCCCGGCCTCAGGCGTAGAGGTCCTCGGGGCCGATCAAGCGCACGCGGTCAGGGATGCGGCTGGCCTGGGCACGGAGCTCATCGTCGAACCCCGCCGCGCTGTAGCAGGCCAGGATCGTGGCGCTGGTGTCATACTTTTTCGCCGCGAGAAGGTCACGGGCGCGGGCAAGCCGGGCGAGGTGTCCGAGGCCCATAACCTCACCCCACTTAGCCTCGCCAAGTGACAGGATGCGACGGGGTTCATCGGGCGCGGGCACGGCCAGGACCGCCACATCTACCTCGATCTGCGCTCGCTCGCTGGCGTCGTTGACGGTGCCGTGGCCGACCTCAGCCGGCAGTTCGCCGAATAGGCGCCTGCCCTCCAAGGTGGCGAAGGACCGGCAGATCGCCTCGAAGTGCGGCCCGGCTACTTGGGCGCTGAAGGTGCGTTGCGCAGCCTGCCAGACCGCCTCGGCGAGGCCGAGCTCAAGTTCGGGCCAGCGCGGTCGCATCACCGCCTCGTAGAAGGTGATGAGGGGCTCGGTGATCCGGTACGAGGGTCGTCCGCCGCGGAACAAGTCGGGTTCCCTGACGATCAGCGCCGCATCTTCTAGAACTGTCAGCGGGTGGGACAGTTCGTCAGACCGTCGCCCGATGTAGCCGGCGATGCCGCCGTTGGTGGCGTGGCCGGAGGCGATCGCGGCGAGCACGGAGTGATAGATCGCAGGCTCTCTGATGTCGGCCTCCTCGGCGAGCAGGTACCTGGCCTCGCGGAAGAGCGCTGTCTGCGGACTGAGGACCGTACGCAGGATCCACGGGTCGAAGTCGTCAGGGCCGGACGGCGTGTCGCTGCGGACGAACTCCCTGCCGTATGCGGGCGTCCCGCCCACCACTGAATGCACCATGAGCGCGAGGCGGGGATCGGCGATGGACCAGAACGTTGCCGCGTCCCGGTACCGGAACGGCTGCACGACCAGTTCCAGGCCGGCTCTCCCGCGTAGTGGGGCCCGTCCGGCGAGAAGACCGCCCATCACGCTCATCGCCGAGCCGCATAGCACCAGACGGACGGAGCTGCCGAAGCCAGCTCCTCCTGGGCCGAGCTCCCGCTGGATGATCGACGGCAGGGCGGGTGAAACCCGGGACAGGAACGGGAACTCATCGAGGACAACGATGGTCGGCGTCCCGGTGAACTGGCGGAACAGATATCCGATCGCGTCGTTCCAGTCCCGGAACGGCGGCTGAACGGGCTCGCGGGTATGCCGGACCAGCGCGTCGGTGAACAGTCGCAGCGACTCCGCTTCTGTCGCCTCCGTCGCGCCGAAGTACAGCCCGCCGATTTCTCGGGTGAGGGCTTGCAGCAGGAAGCTCTTTCCTTGCCGCCTCCGCCCGCTGACCACGCCAAGCGTCGCCCGGGGGGCAGGGTCAGCCACGAACGCCGTGAGCCCCTGCCACTCGCGCTCGCGGTCGAACACCCAGTCAGGCTTTACTGGCGTCATAGTTTAATGATAACAGAAACATATTTCCGTGAACTACATATCCGTGAATCGTGACTCTGCATAGCCACTTTGCCTCGTTGCCTACATCGCGCTACATTGTCATACATGGTAGCCATCAGCCCCTCATCGGTCCGGTTCGAGCCGCGCGTGCTTGAGCGGCTCTCGGCGTACGTCGCCGTGCACCAGGAGCTGACCATGTCCAGTGCCACCAGCCGGCTGGTCGATGAGGCACTCCGGGCGCACGAGCACCCGCTGATCACGTTCAAGGACGGCCCCGCTGGGCGCAGGGCCCGCGTGGTCGGCGGCCCCGACGTCTGGGAGGTCATCGGCGCCGTGCGGTCGGTCAGGGAAGCCGAGCCGGAACTGACCGGCGATGAAGTCCTCGCGGCCGTCGCGGAGACCTCTGGCGTGCCGGTGCCGTTCCTCCGCGCGGCGCTCGCCTACTGGGGTGATTACCCCGGGGAGGTCGACGCGTTCCTTGACCGGGCGCGCGCCGAGGCCGAGCAGGCGCAGGCCGCCTGGGAGCGGCAGCAGGAACTGCTGGGCCGATGAGCTGGGTGCAGGGGGATAAGCCCGACGCCCTGCTGCTCGACGAGATGTTCTCGCCCGCGATCGCCGCCGAGCTCACCGCGCGGGGGATCGACTGCCGTGCCGTCGTCGCGGACGCCCTGCTGCGCGCCCAGTCGGACCTGGAGATTTTCGACACCGGGCTGCTTGAGAACCGGGTCATCGTCACGAACAACGTCCCTGACTTCGAGAGTCTGAGGCGCGCACGCGAGGCGTTCGGCGGGGCGGTGCCCGGCCTCATCTACACCTCCGACCTCACGTTCCCCCGCACCAAGGCCTACGTCTCCCGGCTCGTGGCCGCCCTAGAGTCGGCAGCCGTTAACCACGAGGCAACCCGCCGCGGCGGCGTCCTCTGGCTCCGCCCGCCGGCCTGACGCCGAGAAGCCGAACACCCGCGCGGTCAGCACCTAACGCCGGGCACCCATGGCCCAGCGGATGGCACCAACGACGCCGCGGCCGACCGGCGGCACCAGCACGGACTCGACGGCGTGCGGCGGTGGCAGCCGAAGCTCCCGGCGCGCCCAGGCGGGCAGCTCGGCGATCGCCGTCGCGGCGAGCAGCGCGTACGGGCCGCGCGCCACCAGTGGCAGCGGCGGGTTCCACACGAGGAACCTGGCCGCCTCCCGGGCCTGCGGGATCGCCCGCAGCTCGGGCCGGTAGTCGCGTAGCGCCGCGTCTAGCTCCGGCTGCGTCCGCGGCGGGTCGGGCACTCCCAGGGCCTCCGCGATCCGCGCAGCGTCGGCGACGTAGCCGTCGCACCCGGCCGCGTCGAGCGGCCGCGTGCCGTAGCGCTGGTGGCAGCGGAGGAAGCTATCGGCCTCCGCCAGGTGTACCCAGCGGAGCAGGTGCGGATCGTCCGCCCGGTACGGCACGCCATCGGAGCCGGTCCCCGTGATGTGCCGGTGGACGCGGCGGACCTGGTCGACGGCGCGCTGCGCGTCGTCAGCGGTGCCGAAGGTGGTGGCCGCGAGGAAGGTACTGGTCCGCTGCAGCCGGCCCCACGGGTCGCTCCGGTAGTCGGAGTGCTGCGCGACCGCGGTCATGGCCGCAGGATGCAGCGACTGCAACAGCAGCGCGCGAAGACCGCCAACGAACATCGCGGCGTCCCCGTGCACCCGCCGGATCGGACGATCATCGGTGAACCAGCGCGGACCCGGGGCGGCGAATCGCGCCCGGTTGGCACGACCCTCCGGACCCGCGACCCGCGCGAAAAGCGCTTCACCCAGGCGCCGCTGCAGCGTGTCAAGGCGCGCGGCGATCGGCTCCGCCATCATGCCCATCTCCTTAGGCCGCCCTCACGGTCCAGCCTAATCTCTATTCTTCTCCCGAACGGTTCCGGCCGGCTGTGGTCCGGCCCATTACCGCACCGTCCTTCGAGGCATTCGGTGCATGGGGACCTATATCGCTGTGTCCGGCCGGCAGCGTAGGGTTTCCTAGAAAGAGGAAGGGGAGTGGGCGGCTCCCCCGGGGACCGAGGTGAAGTGCGATGGCATGGGACCTTAGGCAGGACATACCTCGCCTGCGAAAAGCAGTGGACAGCGCGCCGTCCATCTTCAACCAGCGTCCATGGGAGCTCGAGTTCCCCGCCAGCGACCGGGTGGACCTTTACTCCGCCCCGAACCCGACCCTTGGCCGCAGGCTGCCAAGGGAGGTAGTGATCAGTTGCGGCGCGGCCCTGTACAACCTCCGGCTAGCCATCGAGGTGGCGGGCCGAACCCCGTCGGTCTGGCTGTTGCCCGGCCTGGACCAGGGGTCCGGGCTGCTCACCACGGTAACCGAGCAACGCACCCTGCTCGCCTCGGTCGAGGTGGCGTCCGTTCGGCCGACTCCGCCAACCGACGCCGAGCAGGAGCGGTACGAGGCGCTCTGGCTCCGTCGCGTGGACGGCGGGCCGTACCCGTACATGCCCGTGCCAATCCCGATCCTGGTGGAGATGGAGATGGCCGCCGCACATGAACACGGCTGGCTCCGCATCATCCCTAAGGCAGAGTCCCGGCGGCTACTGCGCGCGGCGATTCGGGCTAGCAGCGAACTCGGAAGCACGCTGTCTGGCATCGGCGGGGTACCGGACGCCGCGCACGGCCCGACGCCTGCGGACGAGAAGGCACCGCCCGCCCTGCCCGATCTCTGGCTGCCGGGCCAGGTTGAACGGTTCGAGCGTCACCCGCAACTGATGGGGCTGTCCACCGATGACGACCGTCCGCTCGACTGGCTGCGCGCCGGCCAGGCGCTGCAGCACGCCCTGCTGACCGGTACCCGCTTCTCGATGTCCGCGCCGGGCGGGCGCAGCGCCGGCTACCGGACGCAACTGCGGTACGGCCCGCTGGACCTGAACCGCATCCGGCCGCGCCCTGCGGTCCCGGTCGGCTATGCGGTCGAAGCGTCCTTCCTCACCCAGCCGTTCGAACTAGCCGATCTGCGCGGCCGGTCGCGGTTCTGGCCGTGGCGTTCCAACTACACCGAGATTCCCCAGGTGGTGGTCCACGTCGGCTACGCCCCCGCCAGCCCGGCCGCCGCGCCACTCCCGCGCCCCGTGGCGGACCAGGAGGAGCCGGTTGAGGAACCGGCCGATTCAGACTGACGCTTACCGGGCCTTCCCATGGCGACGGCGATTGTCGGCGCCACCCTCTAGGGTGTTTAGCACTACCGGCGTCTGGGGTTGTTACCCGTTGCACCTGGGGGGGTTGAGTCTGTGGTTGATCGCGTGGCGACAAGCGTCCCGGCGGCCGAGCCTGTGGACCAGGCGAGGCCCGCGGATGAGGTCGGCCTCGTCGCGGGGACGGAGGACTCCACGCCGCTGCAGTTCGCCGTCGCGCTTGACGAGGCCTCCTACCTGCAGCTTGACGACGTCGTTGTCACGTTGCGGAACGTCCCAGGCGTCGGCCCGGTCCTGACGAGCGGCATCGTCACCCAGGTGCGGGCCAGGCAGGAGGGCGCGAGCTTCGGCTCCGACGTCTTCCTCATCTCCGATGGCGTGCTGCCCGCGCGGACGCAGGAGATCGCCGAGGTCAGCACCACGCGGGTGGAGCCGGAGATCTACGTGCCGCCCCGCCCGGGCGAGGTCGTCCGCCGCGCCACGGGTACCGAACGGGCCCAGGCCCTCTACTTCGACCAGATGACCAACCGCGTCCCGGTGGGGCGCGGCAGGGACGGCGCGCCGATCTACGTCAACATGGAGTTCCTCGACGGCACGCGGGGCGCCCACGTGTCGATCAGCGGCATTTCCGGCGTGGCGACGAAGACCAGCTTCGCGCTGTTCCTGCTGCACTCCATCTTCCGCTCGGGAGCGCTGCGCGAGCGGGCCGTCAACGCCAAGGCCCTGGTGTTCAGCGTCAAGGGCGAGGACCTGCTCTTCCTCGACCAGCCCAACGTCCGCCTCGACGACGACCTGCGGACCCGTTACGCCGAACTTGGCCTGCCCGCCGAGCCGTTCGCGTCCGCCGGCTTCTGGGCACCGCCGATCCCCGATGACACGACCGGGCGGCCGAACGTCACCGGCCGCACCAGCGGCGTCGAGGCCTTCTGGTGGACCGTCAACGAGTTCTGCGAGCGGCAGCTGCTGCCCTACGTGTTCGCCGACGCCGAAGACGACCGGCAGCAGTACACGATGGTCATCCACCAGGTTGCCGCCCGGCTCCGGCAGTACGCCGAGCCCTACGGCAACAACGGCGCGGTGAAGATCGACGGCGTGGTCGTGTCCACCTACGAGAACCTGGTCAACCTGATCGTCGACCGGCTCACCGATGAGGACGCCCGCAAGGACTGGGCCGGGCCGGTCACGGGGACAGGGACGGTCAACGCGTTCGTCCGGCGGCTCCGCTCGTCGCTGCGGGCGCTGTCCAGCATCATCCGCGCCGACCTGACCGGGACGCAGCGCCGCAGCATCTCGACGCAAGACCAGCAGCTCACCGTCGTCGACCTGCACAACCTGCCCGAGCGCGCCCAGCGGTTCGTGGTCGGCGTGGTGCTCGCCGCCGAGACCGCGCGCAAGGAGGAGGCCGGAGCAGGCGGGCTGCTGTTCACGATGATCGACGAGCTGAACAAGTACGCGCCGCGCGAGGGCAGCTCGCCGATCAAGGACGTCCTGCTCGACATCGCCGAGCGCGGCCGGTCCCTCGGCATCATCCTGATCGGCGCGCAGCAGACCGCAAGCGAGGTCGAACGGCGGATCGTGTCCAACTCGGCGATCCGGGTCGTCGGCCGCCTCGACTCGGCCGAGGCGGGACGGCCAGAGTACGGGTTCCTGCCCGCCTCGCAGCGGGTCCGTGCCACGATCGCCAAGCCGGGCGCGATGTTCGTCTCCCAGCCGCAGATCCCGGTGCCCCTGGCGATCGAGTTCCCGTTCCCCGCTTGGGCGACCCGGCTGTCGGAATGCGCCGGGCCGATTCGCGGAGCGTCCCCAGGTACAGGAGCAGCGCCGCCGGACCTGATGTCCCGGCTGCCGCCGGAAGATGACATCCCGCCGTTTTGACCGCCAACTCAACCGTCCCGCATCGCCCGAGGAGCTTGTCCGCCCGGGCGGGCCTGATACGATCGCGGTTTTTGCGATCAGGCCCGGCCGTGCGGACACCGGGGGTACGGGGGCGTCCCCCCGGGAGACAACAGTGAAGTTCCTGCACACCGCCGACTGGCACGTCGGCAAGACACTCAAGGGCCGTGACCGCCTCGACGAGCAGCGCGCGGTCCTCGCCGAGATCGCCGACCTCGCCGAGGCCCACGCCGTCGACGCGGTTCTGGTGGCCGGCGACGTCTACGATCTGTCGGCACCGTCGGCGCCCGCGCAGCAGCTCGTGGTCCAGGCGCTGCTGCGGATGCGGCGGGCGGGCGCCGAGGTCATCGTGATCGCCGGCAACCACGACCACGGGCCGACCTTCGAGGCCTACCGCCCGCTCATGGGCGTCGCGGGCATCACCCTCGCGGGCGCCGTCCGGTCAGCGGAGCGGGGCGGCGTCGTCCGCTTCACCGCCCGCTCGGACGGCGCGGACACGCAGGTCGCGGTCTTGCCGTTCCTGTCCCAGCGGTACGCGGTGCGTGCCGCGGAGATCGTCGCGAACACCCCGTCGGAGAACGTCCGCGCCTACGACGAGCAGGTCCGCCAGGTCATCGGGTCGCTGACCAGCGGGTTCGGCAGCAACACGGTCAACCTCGTGATGTCGCACATCACCTGCGTCGGCGGCACCTTCGGCGGCGGCGAGCGGTCCGCCCAGTCGATCTTCGAGTACAGCGTGCCCGCGAGCATCTTCCCGGTCTCCGCGCACTACGTCGCGCTCGGCCACCTGCACCGGCGGCAGGCGCTGCCCGCGCCCGCCCCGGTGCACTACAGCGGCGCACCGCTCGCGGTGGACTTCGGCGAGCAGGGCAACACCAGCGTCGTCTGCCTGGTCGAGGCCGCCCCCGCAGTCCCGGCCCGGATCACCGACATCCCCGTGACCGCCGGGCGGCGGCTGCGGACCGTTCACGGCACGGTCGCCGAGCTTGAGGCGCAGGCCGGTGACTTCGGCGACGACTACCTGCGGGTGTACCTGCGCGAGCCCTCCCGCGCCGGGCTGCGCGACGACACGGTCGCGATCCTGCCCAACGCGCTGGAAGTCCGCATCGACCCGGAGTTCGCGCCCCAGGCGGACAAGCTCCCCAGGTCAGCCGATGCCCGCATCACGCGCACTCCGGCGCAGCTGTTCGCCGACTACTGCGCGGCCAAGGAGGTCAGCGACCAACGGGTCGCGGCCCTGTTCGGTGAGCTGCACGACGAGGCCACCGCCACCGATAGCGCCGAACTGTCGCCGGCCGGCTGACAAGGAAGGGAACCACGATGCGCCCTGTCACGCTCGACCTGCACGGCTTCGCCTCCTTCAGGGACGAGGCGCGCGTCGACTTCGGCGACGCCGACTTCTTTGCTCTCGTCGGCCCCACTGGCTCGGGGAAGTCCACGGTGATCGACGCGATGACGTTCGCCCTGTACGGCTCGGTGCCGCGCTGGGGACGCAGGGGCATGGTCTCCTTGGCGCTCGCCCCCACCGTCGCCCGGGGCACCGTCAAGCTTGTCTTCGAGGTCGACAAGCAGCGCTACGTTGTGGCCCGCGAGTTGCGCCGCGTCGGCGGCACGGTCAACCAGCGCGCCGCCAGCCTGGAACGGCTCGCCGACCCGCGCGGCCTGGCCGAGCCCGGCGACCAGACCTTCCCCATGGCCAAGGACCTTGACGGGGTGAACGAGGCCGTCGAGAAGCTGCTCGGCCTGAAGTACGACGACTTCATCCAGTGCGTGGTGCTGCCACAGAACCAGTTCGCCGCCTTCCTGCACGCCAAGCCCGCCGAACGGCAGGACATCCTCCTGCGGCTGCTCGGCGCCGAGCACTACCGGCTGATGATGATGAAGGCGAACCAGCGGGCCAGCGTGGCCGCGCAGCGCGAAAGTACCTACGGCGAGGAACTGCTCGGCTACGCCGACGCCACCCCCGAGGCCGAGCAGGGCGCTCGCGCCGCCGAGGCCGCCCTGGTCAGCCTCGGCGAGCGGGTGACGGCGGTCCTGCCGCTGATCGGTGCCAGCCGCGATGAACTGAAGGCCGCCGACGACAGGCTGCGGCGACTGCGCGCGGAGGCGGCCGCCCTGTCCGGGCTGCACGTCCCAGCGGGTGTGGGGAAGCTCGACGCGGACCTCGAGGCGAGCAGGTCACGCACGGAGACCCTGAAGACGGCCGAGCGGGGCGCCGAGGCCGCCGATGGCGCGGCCCGCGCGGCCCTCGCGGCTGGTCCGCAGCGGGCACCTCTTGAGCTGGCCCGCGCGCACCGCGCCGAGCACGCCCGCCATCAGGCCGCGATCCCTGGCCTGGCGGCCGAGGTCACGGAGCGCGGTGCGCGCTCAAGCGGGGCGTTGGCCGCCGTGGACGTCGCGGCCACGGTCTTGGAGGAGGCGCGCGCCGGACGTGACGAGGCACACCGCGGGGCCGAGGCTACCGCCGAGCGGGTCACCGTCCTGGCCGACGAGCACGCCAGGCTCGTGGCGGTGACCGTCCCCGGCGGGATCACGGAGCTCGACGAACGGCGCACGGCCGCCGCGGGCGCGGTTACCGCTGCGGCAGTGGCCCTGGAGGAAGGCGAGCGGGCCGACGCGGCCGCCCGTGCGGCCCGCGCCGCCGCCGCCCCGGAAGCACCACTCGCCCAGGCGCACCGCGACCTCGGCGACCTGCGTGCGCTCCTCGCTGACGTGGCCGTCGCCGAGCGTGCCGCGCGGCAGGCCGCCGCTGCGCGAGAGGCGGCCGACGAGACCCTGGCCGCTGCCGAGAAGGCACGCCGCCAGCGCCAGGACGAACTGGAGGAAGCGCGCCGCGCCGACGTCGCCGCTGACCTGCGCCCGCATCTGGTAGCGGGGCAGCCGTGCCCGGTGTGCGAGCAGAGCGTCGCGACGCTCCCCGCGCCGTTGCCAGCCCACGAGGCCGACGCCACGCAGGCCCGCGTCGTGGAGGCGGACCGGGCGGTGACCGCGGCGCAATCCGCCGCCCGCAAGGCCGCCGCCGCGGCGGCCAAGGCCGAAGCGGGCGTGGCGGCAAGCACGGCCCGCGCGGCAGCGCTCGCCACCGACCTCGCTGACCTTCTGGCAGGCCCGCTGCACAGCTTCCCGCTGCCGGCCGCGCGTGCGATTGCCGCCGATGGTTCGCCCGGCAGCGTCGCGGCCGGCAGCGACCTGCGCCCCGGCGGCGGTGGCGGGTCAGAAGGCTATCGCGAGATGCTGGCCAGAGCGCTTTCCGAGGTCTCCGCCCTGGCGCGGGCGCGGCTCGAAGCGGAGCAGGCCGCTGAGCGCGCTGCCACGACAGCGCAGCAGGCGCGGACACGGCACCGGTCCGCGCAGGGACAGGCAGGCAAGATCGAGGCTGAGCTGGGCGCCGCCCAAACCGCGCTGCGCACTGCCCGCGATCCCCTCGTGGAACTCGGAGCCCCGTCGGTGGAGGGGGTGAGCCTGGCCGACGGGTGGGCGTCTCTGGCCCGGTGGGCCAGGGAGCGGGCACAAGAGCGGTCAGTCGCGCTTGACCAGGCGCGCGAAGCTGCGGCAGCCGCCGCTGGCCGGCGGGAGAAGCTCAGGGGTGAGTTCAGCGACGCGGAACGGACCGTTGCCCGGTTGCGCGCCGAGGCGAAGAAAGCGTCCGACGACGATCAGCGGGCGAGAGAGCGGCTGAGCCAGGTCACCGCTCGCGTCACCGAACTCGACACGCTCCTGGCAGATGACCCGAGCGACGAGCAGATCACCGAAGGGCTGGCCCAGCGGGACCGGCTTGAGGCGGCCGCAGCCCAGGCCGAGACGGACCTGCGGGCGGCGCGCGCCGGGCGGTCGAGGGGTGAGGCGGCCTTCGCGGCGCTGGAGCGGGCCGAACGGGAGGCGCGCGGCCTGCTCTCGGCCACGAGGGACAGCGTGGTCGCCCTTGGTGCCCCCGCCCTGGACGGCCGGGGCCTGCTCGACGGCTGGACGGACCTGGTCGCCTGGGCGTCAGGCCAGGCAAAAGTCCGCGAGGAGGAGGCAGCGGCGGCCGCTCGCGAGGCGGACACCGCCCGCGCCGGCATCGGCGAGCTGACCGGCCAGCTGACTACGGAGCTGGCTGCCGCCGGGATCGGCCTCGCCCCGGAAGCGGTCGCCGACTCGGCCGCCACTGCTGTGACGGAGGCGCTCGCGGGTGCCAGAGCGGCCGCGAGGCGCGTCGCGGAACGCCGCGCCCAGGCCGCGGAACTGGCCGGGAAGCAGCGGACCGCGCAGGAAGAACAGCAGGTCGCGCACATGCTCGGCAACCTGCTGCAAGCGAGGCAGTTCCCGCAGTGGCTGGTGAGCGAGGCGCTTGACGACCTGGTCGCGGTCGCGTCGCAGACCCTCGCGGCCCTGTCGAGCGGCCAGTTCGATCTCACCCACGACAAAGGCGACCTGTTCGTCATCGACCACACTGACGCCGACGCCCGCCGCTCGGTGCGGACCCTGTCGGGCGGCGAGACCTTCCAGGCATCCCTCGCGCTCGCGCTCGCCTTGTCATCGCAGATCTCCGCCCTGGCGGCCGCGGGCGCGGCACGCCTTGACTCCATCTTCCTCGACGAGGGGTTCGGCACCCTGGACGCCGAGACCCTGGAGGTCGTGGCGACCACGCTTGAGGCACTCGCCCAGGGCGACCGGATGGTCGGCGTGGTCACCCACGTGGCGGAACTCGCCGAGCGGGTCCCTGTCCGGTTCCGGGTGGCGAGGAACGCCAGGACCTCGACCATCACCCGTGAAGGCCTGCAAGCGGCGGAGACGGAGCGGCCATGACACTGCGGACTGACGGAGGCGCACCCGGCGCCGGGGGAACGGGCGTCGGCGAGCATTCCCGCGAGCCAAAGGGCGCGCCCCTGTCCTGGACTGAGGAGCGACGACCGAGGGACGAGGGAGGAGCGACGAGGGAAGGACAGGGGTCCCGAGCGCCCGGAGGCGAGCGGGGGAGGCAGAGGCACCACATGAGCTTCAGCGTCGACGGCTGGGATCCCAGCTACGGCGCCAGCCTTGAGCTGGAAGGCCAGCTTGAGGAATCCACCGCCAGGATCGACGCCGGCGTGGAAGTGCCCGCCGACCGCTGGCGGCCGATTGACCCCGACGCGAGCGGCCCGCTCCCCGAGGCGCTGCTCTTCGTCGATGGCGTGCGACGCGTCGAGGCGCAGGTCTGGATCGACGGTGCCGCCGCTCCCGATGCCGCCGGGGCTGGCGACCGTTGGCACGTCGATGCCAGCACCGGCGAGGTGCAGCCCGGTGGTGTCCCCGCGAGCGGCGTGGCGGGCGAGCCGACGGCGGCGCTGTGCGCGTCCTACGCGGCGGGCGTGGTGTGCTGCTGCGCCGCGGGCGCGCACCTCGTGGCGTCGGAGCTGCACCGCGGCCTGTTCTCGGCGGCACCGCACGCGAGCGACATCCTTACCAGGGCCGGCGGGTACAAGGCGCACCACGTGACGATCAAGCGGGCCGGCGCGCCCGTCATGGCGGCGCTCTCCCAGTCGCTGCAGCGCAGGCTCGCCGCCGTCGAGGTGGACACCGCTAAGGCAGCGCGCGGTGAAGCCGGCACGGTCATTACGGGAAACACGGGCAGCACCGCGCCCGGTGGTCACCCCCGGGAAAGTACCAGCGACCTGCTGATCGTCGACGGGCCGCTGCTCGGCCGCCAGCATCTGCCCCGCGCGCTCGGCTACATCAAGTCGCACCACGCCACGTACCTGCCGCCGGAGCTCAACGCAGTCGTCGGCACGCTCGCCCCCGGCCAGCGCACTCCGGCCTTCCACATGGGGACCACCTGGGACCGGCACAGCTGGTACCTGCGGCTGCCAGGACCGAAGGGCGCTCCGTGGTCCGGCGTGGTGCGCATCGAGTGCCCGGCCGACCTGCCCGTCACCGAGGTCACCAGGCTCGCGGGCCTGAGCCAGCGCTGCCTCGGCCGGTTCGCCTCCGCCGCCTACAAGGACTCCCGCGCCCCGCAGAACCTGTACCCGATCGCCGGCCTGGAACGCGAGCTCAGGCGACGCCTCGGCGACCCGCAGCTCCTCTACCGCGCCCTGCGCGAGGCCGCCCGCCCGGACGCCGCCGCGCCCCTGGGCGTCATCGGGAGACGTGTGTGATCCGCAGGATAGGGCTCGTTGTCCACGCCGGGAGGCCCGCGGCGGTCGCCGCCGCGACACGGGTGCGCGAGTGGGCAGCGTCCCGCTGCACCGCCGGCTGCGTCGACGTCGACGTGTGGAGCGACGACCCGGCCAGGCCGCGGCGTACGGCGGTGGACGAGGCCGCCGCGGCCGGGTACCCGGACCTCGTGGTCGCCGTGGGAGGCGACGGCACGCTGCTGCGCGGCGTTCGCATCGCGGCCCCGCAGGGCATCCCCGTGCTTGGCATCGATTGCGGCCGGATCGGCTTCCTGACCGAGGTCGAGTCCGGGGAGATCCCCGCCGCGCTTGAGGCGGTCAACGCCGGCAACGCGCAGATCGAGAGGCGGCTGATGCTCACGTTGCGCGCCTCGCGCCCGCTGGAGATCCCCGCCGGGATGGAGTCGCTCCTCGCCTACGGACGCGGCCCGCTGCTGCCCGCACCGCAGGTGCGCGACGGCGCCCCCGAGTCTGTCGGCTGGGGCGTCCCTCTCGATGTGCTCGCGCTGAACGACGTGGTCTTCGAGAAGCTCGCGCGCGACCGGCAGGCCAGCGTCGCGGTCTACGTGTCCAGCCGGCTGTTCGGCTACTACTCGGCGGACGCGCTGATCGTCGCCTCATCCACCGGCTCGACCGCCTACAGCTTCGCGGCCGGCGGCCCCATCGTATCACCGCACGTGCCGGCCCTGGTGTTCACGCCCGTCGCCCCGCACATGGTCTTCGACCGGTCGCTCGTGCTCGACGCGCGTCGCGAGCGCGTTGCCGTCCGGGTACTTGAGCACTCGGGCCGGGTCGCCGTCAGCGTCGACGGCCAGCTGCGCGGGGTGCTCGACCCCGGCGACTGGGTGACGGTCTACGCCGCGCCGCACTGGGCCCAGCTCATCCGCCTGCGGGAGAGCGATTTCCTGCACCGCGTCCGGGACCGCTTCGGCCTGGCCGACTCGGCGGCGGCGCTCGCGGACGGCACCGCCCCGGAAACATACGCCCCCGCGGAACCGCTCCCTGACGACCTCGCCCACCCCGGCCCCCCGGACCTCCGGTAAGGGTTTTGCGTATCTGAGGTTCACGGTCGCCCGCCGGCGTCCCCCGAGCACGATACGAGCTAAAACGATCTAGGCGGCATAGGATCTGGCCGGACGGCGTTGACGTCGCCTGGGAGAGGTGATCATTCTGATGCGTGCCCGCCTGTCAATCCTGGACTTGGCGCCCATCGCCCGCGGCCAGACCGCGAGCGAGAGCTTCGCCGCGAGCGTCGCGCTCGCGAAGCGAGCAGAAGAACTCGGCTACCACCGCGTCTGGTATGCCGAGCACCACAACATGCCGTCCATCGCGTCCTCCGCTACCAGCGTGCTGATCGCGCACATCGGCGCGCAGACGTCAAGCATCAGGCTCGGCTCCGGCGGCATCATGCTGCCGAACCATTCCCCGCTGATGATCGCGGAGCAGTTCGGGACCCTTGAGGCGATGTATCCCGGCCGCATCGACCTGGGCCTGGGCCGTGCCCCGGGGTCCGACCAGAACACGACGTACGCGCTGCGCCGCGACCCGCGGACCGCGGAGGCATTCCCTCGTGACGTCCTCGAACTGCAGGCGTACCTCGCCGGCGCCAGCCGGGTGCCCGGCGTGGACGCCATTCCCGGCAAGGGGGCGAAGGTCCCGCTGTACATCCTGGGGTCGTCGCTGTTCGGCGCGCAGCTGGCCGGCGCGTACGGGCTGCCGTACGCGTTCGCGTCGCACTTCGCCCCCGACGACCTCGACCGCGCGATCGCGGCCTACCGCAGCGAGTTCAAGCCGTCCGCGCAGCTAGAGGCGCCGTACGTGATCGCCGGGGTCAACGTGACCGCCGCCGACACGACGGAAGGCGCCCGGTCCCAGTTCCAGGGGGTACGCCGCGCGCGGGCCGCGAGCCTGTTCGCGCGCCGGGTCGGCATCAGCCCGACGGAGATCACCGACGAGCAGGCCGACGAGCTGCTGGCTGGCGGAGCCGCGCCACACGTCGACCAAATGCTCACCTACTCCGCGGTCGGCACGCCGCACGAGGTCGGCGACTACCTCGACGGTTTCCTGCGGAAGACAGGCGCCGACGAGCTCATCGTCGTCCACCAGGCGCCCGGTATCGAAGACCGGCTGCGTTCCGTCACCCTCCTCGCCGAAGCCATGGAGACCGCCGGCGTCTCGTTAGGCGAGCGTTAGAAGAACCGGAGCCTGGGTAGCCCGTCCTTTTGCCCATTCATACGGAGGGCGGGCATCATGAGTCAGACGGACGTCGCAGGCAGGGCGACCCAAGAGCGTTCCACAGGAGAGCTGGTCAAGCAGGTAGCCGAGCAGGTCTCGGTTCTAGTGCGGGACGAGCTGAAGCTGGCCCAGCTAGAAATGACAAGCAAGGCCAAGCAGGCTGGCAAGGGCACGGGCATGATGGGCGGCGGCGGGCTGATCGCGCTGTACGGGGTGGCCTGCCTGATCGCCTGCGCGATCATCGCCATCAGTCACACGTTGCAGGCGTGGCTTGCGGCGCTGATCGTCGGCGCGGCCCTGCTGGCCGTCGCCGCCGTCATAGCGGCGGCGGGCAGGCGCCACATGCGGAAGGCCACGCCGCCGATGCCCACGGAGGCGGTCGAGAGCGTCAAGACCGACGTCGACGAGATCAGGGAAAGGGCGCGGCGGTCATGAGCGGCACGCTGCCCGAGAAATCCGCAGGGCACCAGGACCCCGAAGGCGCTGCGGGCGATGACGCTCAGCGGCTGCGGGCGGAAATCCAGCAGACCAGGGCACGCCTGGGCTCGACGGTCGAGCAACTGGCCGCCAAGGTGGACGTCAAGAGCAGGGCACGGGCCGAGGCCGGCCAGCTGACCGGGCGGATCCGGCGTGCCGGAGCCCAGGCCAGGCAGGCCGCGTCCGGTTACGCGCGGCGGCCAATCACACAAGGGCCCAGGACAGGCCGCGACCTGCGGGTACCGCTAGCGCTCGCAGCCGGGATCCTGGTTGCGGTCTCCCTGGTCATCTGGCAGCGGAAGAAGCGCTGATTGCTGTGCAAACCGCCTTCACCGCGGCCATCCAGGACGGCGAGGGCGGCGCCGCCGGCTGGGATCAGGCGTTCGCCGTGCTGGCCATGGTGCTTCTCGCGGCGAATCACGCACAACGCGAAGACTTCGCATCCGAGGTAAGGAAAGCTCACGCCAGCTCTTGCTGTATGGATGTGGCTCTGGTGTCGCTATAGCGACACCAGAGCCACATCCACGAGCTCCCGCGACCACTGGTCGGCGGGCGTTCCGGGCAAACCGGACGCAAGTCGGGCTCGGCGTCGAGGATGGCCCGCTTAAGTTAACGGCTTGCGCGCCAGGCACGCTTTCTTTACCTCGGAAGCGGAATTTACGTGGTAATCCGCTCGGCCCCTACGGGACGATCACCACCTTGACGGGATCTCCGTCGCGTTCCCTGACGACCCGGAAAGCTTCCGCGATGTCGTCAAGCGGGAACCTGTGTGTCACCATCTCCGCGCCGCGCAGCTTGCCCTGCGCGGCCAGGGCCACGGCCCGCTTCACGTTGTTGCCGCCCTCGCCGCGGGAGGTAAACAACGTGATGTCCTTGCGGACGATCGCGCCCAGGTCGAACGTGACCGGCTCCGGGTAGAAGGCGACGACGAGGACCTTGCCGCCGCGCTTGGTCACCTGCGGGAAGAGCGCAGGGACGCCCACTGATCCCGAGCACTCGACCGTGATGTCGGCGCCTTCGCCGCCGGTAAGGGCGAGAACCGCCTCGACCGTGTCGGTCTCACGCGCGTTGATCACGTGATCGGCCCCGAAGCGCCTGGCCAGGTCGAGCCGGGACGGCCTGGTGCCGACGCAGATCACCTGGCCCGCGCCGAGCGCCTTCAGCACCTGCACGGTCGTCAGCCCGACCGGACCGGGGCCGAACACCACGATGTCCTGGCCCGCGACGTACCCGCCCGCGACATCGAGCCCGTAGAGCCCGGTGCCCGCCGTCGTGATCAGCACCGCGTCCTCGAACGAGAGCTGCGACGGCAGCGGGTACAGGGCGCTCACATGGTGCACGGCGTACTGGGCGAAGCCGCCGTCCACTGTCATGCCAGTCGCCCGGTGCCCCTTCCCGGGGTTGCCGTAGTTGAGACACGCCGTGTACCGGCCCACCAGGCAGTTGTCGCACCGGCCGCAGCCGCTGTGCGCCTCGATGCACACCCGGTCGCCGACCTTGAACTCATCGACCTGGCTGCCGAGGGCGGCGACGGTTCCGGTCCACTCGTGGCCTGGCGTGAACGCGCCGAACGGCGGGGTCTGCGGGAAGTGCCCGTCGAAGATCTTCAGGTCCGTCCCGCAGGTGCCGCACATGGCCACCCTGACGAGCACCTCGTCCGGCCCAGGGACGGGAACGGGCTTGTCCACTACCCGGATGTCCCTGGGGCCGAAGAGCACGGCGGCTCGCATCGCGAGAGGCACGTCAGCCGTCATCCCCATGTTGTCAGTATTCCCATGCTGTCAGTCATTCCCGTGCTGTCAGTTCGACTGGTTGGTATCGGCCATCGAGCCGAGCTTGTTGATGACCGCGTTGACCGGCGCGGTGTTCACGAGCAAGGCCACCGACGGCTCCGCGCCAGTCAGGATCTTGTACTTCTTCATGGTCGCGATCGTGGCGCTGATGCGCGATGTGGAAAGGCCGCTGTTCAGCGGGAACACGCCTTCCTGGGTAAGCAGCACGCTGTATGCCTTGGTGATCGTGGCGGAGGTGTCACCGGTGTTCTTCGCGACGATCGAGACGGTGGCCGCCTCGTTCGTATACATGAAGCGGTGCGCCATCGTGATCGCGGTGAGGAACTTCTCCAGCGTGGCTTCGTTGCCCGCGAGCCAGGACTTCGAGACTACGTACGTTCCGTAGAAGTAGTTCGGGTCCGCCTGCTCGTAGTTGACGAGCACGTGCAGGTTGCTGTCCTTTTTCAGCGCCGTGAGGGTCTGCTCCTCCTGCAGCACGCCGGACTGGATCTCACCAGCGAGCAGCTCGCTGATGTAGGCGGACGACGAGCCAGGAACGTAGGTGACGTTCGAGGTGGTCAGGCCCGCGCCCTCGATGACCATCCGCGTCATCACCTCGCGGAACGCGCCGACCGACTGGATCCCGAGCCTCTCGCCGCGCAGCTGGGCCGGGGACATGATGGTGCTCGGCGTGACCATGTCGACGGTCAGCTTGTTCGCGTACGAGCCGACAATCTGGATCGGGGCACCGGCGGACGCGGCGTTCACGACCGGCTCGATGCTGCTGGCCCCGATGTTGAGGGAGCCGCCGACCACGCCCTGCACCACGGGGACGCCGGATGACAGGTTGTCTACCTTGACGTTCAGGCCCTCCTTGGCGAAGTAGCCCTCGGCCTGTGCGACCGCCACATCGGAGTTGGCGAAGCTGGGTACGGAGTTCGGCAGCCCGATCGTAATGCTGGTCATCGCCGTGCTGCTGTTCGTAGTGCCGGACGTGCTGGCCGACGATGAGCTGCTGGAGCTGCTGCAGCCGGAGATGACCGCGGACGCGATCACGACTCCGGCTACGGCACCGGGCAGCAGAAGCCTGTGCCTCATCTGAACCTTCTTCTCTCTATACGGATAAGCGGTACGCTCTCGCCTACCGAGGGTGTGTGACTGGTGTTACTGAGGTACCTTGCGCCACTGAACGAGACTGCGTTCAGCCAGTTCCAGGAGCGCCGTAAAGACGACGCCGAGCAAGGCGATGACGACGATCGGGACAAACATCCGGGCAGTCTGGAAGTTGCTGGCGTTCGTCGAGATGAGGTCGCCGAGACCGGACAGAGACGTGTAGTACTCGGCGACGATCACGCCGATCAGTGCCCGGCCTATGGAGAGCCGCAGGCCGGTCACGATAAAGGGCAGCGCCGACGGGAGGATGAGGTCGAGCCACATGCGGCGCTCGCTTGAGCAGAAGCTCCTGGCGACTTCCACCAGTTCGGGATCGACTTCGCGGACGCCGCGCATCGCGGCGATGAGCACAGGGAAGATGACGAACAGGAACACCACGATCGTCTTCGTCGTCACCTCGAACCCGAACCAGAGGACAATCACCGGGACGAGAGCGACCGCCGGCACCGCGTACAGCGCGTTGACCGGGAGGTCGATCAGCGCCGCGACCGTATCGCTGCGCCCGGCCGCCAGGCCGATGAGCACTCCTGCGACCGAACCGAAGAGGAATCCAAGTCCGAGCACCTCAAGGCTGGACGCGAGCGCGTGCCCCAGTGACCCGTCCCTGACCATGTCGACGAACGCGACGGCGACCGCCGACGGATCGGACAGCAGGATCGGGTTGATGCTGCTGCCGTAGACCTGCCAGGCGATGAGTATGGCCGCGACGGACGCGATCCGCAGTGTCCACCGCCTGGCCGGCGACATGGGACGGCGCCGGAACCGCCTGCCGCGCGCGGGTCTGGCCGCCACGGGCGGCTGCGTCGCTGTCCCTGTCATGTCGCCTCCGAGAGCGGTGCCATCCCGGGTCGGGCATGCTGCCGCGCGGGCGCGTTCTCGCGGGCAGGTGCCGCGTCAGGCGCAGGCGGCGGATCGGCAGCGGGGCGGTTGAGCGAGTCCCACAGCAGCTTCCGCATCCGGGGGTAGTCCTGGTGAGAGCGGATCACCTGGCTGTCGCGCGGCCGCGGCAGGTCCACCTTCAGCTCAACGGTGATGTGCCCGGGCGGCCCGGATACCACGATGACCCGGTCCGCCATCAGGAGCGCCTCGTCGATGTCGTGGGTAACCTGCACCGCGGTCATGTTGGCGTTGGCTTCCCAGAGCCGCAGCACTTCGTTCTGCAGGGATTCGCGGGTGATGGCGTCGAGCGCGCTGAACGGCTCGTCGAGCAGGAGCACTTCCGGCTCCGTGGCCAGCGCACGGGCTATCCCGACACGCTGCTTCATTCCGCCGGAGAGTTGCGCGGGGTAGTAGTCCGCCACGGAGTTCAGCTTGAGGGTCTCGAGCAAGCGCCTGACCAGGTTCTGGATCGACCGGGCGGCCCTGTACTCGCAGGCCGTAGGCGATGTTAGCGCGCACGGTCTTCCACGGGAAGAGTCCGAAGTGCTGGAAGACCACGGCGGTCCGCGGGCTGGGCCCTGTCACGGGGACCCCGTCCAGCGAGACGGAGCCGGAAGCGACAGGGAGCAGGCCTGCGATCGTGCGAAGCAAGGTTGTCTTGCCGCCACCGGATGTCCCGATCACGCAGACGAACTCGCGTTCGGCGACGGTGAGGCTAACGTCCTGCAGGATGCGGGCACCGCCGAGTTCCACGCAGACGTTGTCGAGCACGAGGTGAGGCGGTGCCATGCGGCCGCCCCCGGGATCGGGCGCAAATGCGGCATGCATATGGTGACCTATCTTTCATTAAGAATTTCTAATGACGCCGTTCCCGCCAGAGTTTGCATATGCAATCCCAATCGCGACCCGGAAGTTCTTATGCACCTAACCCAATCATGTCCTTGACAAGGGCGCCGCTGTCAACCACACTGGTATATTTCTTGTCCATCAGCCCGAACTGGATCATGTCCAGCGCCTCCTGCTGAATACGCGTGGCGTCCACCCCGCCGACCGGGAAATCGGGGATGGCCATAACATCAGTGACTACCTTGGGGAGGCCGTCGGACTCTGCCAGCGCGTTCCGGGCCGCGTTCGGGTTGGTGTCGGCATCGAGCTGTGCGGCTTCAATTGCGCGTACGAATGCGGCGGCTGTTTGCGGATTCTCAGCCAGCCACGACTGCGTGACAATGTAGCCGGACACCGGCAGGTTAGACGTTGCGCCCTGATCAAGGTCAGCAAGGGGCGACTCGCCATACTCTTCCTCTCCCTGGGTAGCGAATGGCTCGCCGAAGAAGGCGGCGCTCCAGGTGCCCTTCGCAAGTTCCTCGGCCATCGTCGTGAAGCCCTTCGGGTCAGTCACGAGGTGGACGCTATCCGGGTTGACGCCGTTCTGCGCCAGCGCCGCCCTGACGAGCAGGGTGCCGATGCTGTTGGTCGCGTTCATCCCGATCGTCTTGCCCGCGAGCTGGCTCATTCTGGTTAGCGGGGAGCCTTTAGGGACGAGCAGCAGGCGAGTGCCCGTCGTCATGATTGAGCCCTCCGCTAGAATACGAAAGCTCTTTCCCGCTGCCTCCGCCGAGATGTAAGGAGTGTAGGCGCCCGCGCAGAGATCGATCTTGCCTGCGAGTTGATCGGCGATGATGGCCTGGCTCGACGGGACCTTGACAAGCGTTACGTGCAGCCCTTCCCTGGCGAAGTATCCGTCGTCCTGCGCGATGTACACGCTGGCCAGGTCGGCCGAGGGCACCGCGGCGATGGTGATATTAGCGTCCTCAAGCTGGGGTGCCGGGGAAGCGCTCCCGGCGATGCTGCATCCAGCCAAAACGAAAATCATCGATGCAGCCGCCGCAGATATTACACGGAAATTACCGGGAGTCATCCGTGCTCCATGGAGTGATTGATGGGACTAGAGTCACCGTAGCGGGACACTATCCTACAAGTGGGATATTTTGATGAATATGCTAAGAATAGGGTAGACAATTATTTTCATTTCTCCTCTGAGGAGAAATGAAAATAATTGTCTACCCTTCGCGAAAGGTATGCTGTGACCAACGAGTTTTCGGCCGAGGACCCGTATGACCAGCGAGTTGACCGAAGTGGCTATGCCATCTGCAAGAGACCAGGCTGCGGCGAACCAGTGCCTGCCAATAAAGGGCGCGGCCGGACCAGGCAGTTCTGTTCCAATGAATGCGCCCGCCGGTACCACAACGCCGCGCGGATACCGTCACCGCGGGCGTCGCCGGCGGATGCCGAGAACCCGCTCGCGGCGCTTGACTCGCTGATCCGCCAGGCGGCGGTGCTCGTCCGCGCGGCGCTGGATCAGGACGCCAAAGTTGATCCGGCTCATGTCCGGGCGCAGCTCGCCGAAGCCGAGGCGGCCCGGCTGCGGGCCGAGGCGCTGGCCCTGGCGGCGGCTGCCAGGGCCGCGGAAGCCGAGAAGCAGATCGAGGCGCTCGCCGAGGCGCTCGCCGCTACTCGCGAGGAAGCCCGCGCCGCCCGCGCCGCCCGCGCGGCACTTGAGGGCGCGGAGGCCAGGCCCGGCGGGCTCAAGCGAACCGATCCCGGGCCCGGCAATCCTGCGCACCGGGACGGGGCATTGAGCGGCGAGTAGCAGTGACCCTCGCAGGCGTCCGCCCGCGCCGTGCTGAATACCGGTAAAAGGCGGAAATACCGGGGAACCCGGCGCATCCGGCGGCTAACCGACCGCGTGCTCCGCGACCCGGTAGGTGGGCACGTCGCCGCCACTCGCGCTGATCAGCCCGCGCCTGACGAGCTCAAGCACGTGGGCGGCCGTCTCGGTGACCGCGCTGATCCGCATCCGCCCGCTGTACTGGTCCCACGACCGCGACCAGGTCAGCAGCCCCGCCAGATCCCAGGAGGTCGCGTCCGGGTGGGCCGCGATCGCGGCCAGGAGCTCGGCGAGCCGCCGCTCGTGGTGGGCGGCGATGTCATCGGCTCGCTCCGCGAGGCCGCGGAACCGCCATTCGTGCGCCGGCATGACCTCATCCACGGGAAGGTCCCGTACCTTGGCCAACGAGGTCAGGTAGTCGGCCAGCGGCTGAACCCGCTCGACCGCGTAGACCGAGATGTTGGGCGTGATCCGGGGCAGGATGTGATCCCCGGCGAACAGTCGCTGCGACAGCTCGTCGACGAAGCACAGGTGCCCCGGCGTGTGCCCGGGCGTGTGCACGGCCCGCAGCCGCCAGCCGGGCACGTCGGCCAGGTCGCCGTCGGTCAGCGAGCGGTCCGGCAGGGCCAGGCTGCTGAAGACGCGGTACGAAGGAGGAGCCCCCACCGCGGCCGCCGCCTCCTCCGCCGAGGCGCCGAGCGTCCGCAGGAACGCGGCCTCCCGCTCAACGGCACGAGAAGGATCGCGCAGCTCAGGATTCGCGATCACCGCACGGTCGGCCGGGTGCATCGCGATCCACGCCCCGGACGCGTCGCGCACCCGTCCGGCGAGCCCGGCGTGGTCAAGGTGCATGTGGCTGACAAGCACGCCCCGGACGTCCTTGAGGCCCGCGCCGATCGCCTCAAGACCGGCCACTAGGGCCTCCCACGCCGTGTCGGCGGGCCAGCCGGTATCGAGCAGGACGAGGCCGCCGCCGGTCGCGAACGCGTAGGAGTTCACGTACCGCAGGGGGTTGTTCGGGATAGGCACGGGGATGGACCACAGATCGCCGGCTAGCTCCTCGACCGGCGGCATGACCCGCTCGCGCCAGGCAGAAAGCTGCTTAGTCCCGGTGACGTCCTGTCCGACTGGTATCGCCGTCATGCCGTTCCTTCTCCGTTGAACTCCGCGATCGCGGACTCCCAGGCGTCGAGCGCCCGCTCGACCGGATCCCTCCCGGCCGAAGGCAGCCAGTGCAGCGCCCGGTCGAACCCGGCCGCCGCGTAAGCCTCCAGGATCTTGGGGTCGGCGGGAATGCCCATGACCTGCAGGGAGATGCGCCGGTCCGCCCGGTTGAGCAGTTCGGCCGCGCGCTCGAGGATGCCGGACGGCGCGTAGTTCGGCATCCACGCGTCGCCGAACGCGAGTACCCGGTCGAGCACGGTCGGGCCCTCCCCGCCGACGAGCACCGGGGGATGCGGCCGCTGGGCGGGCTTCGGCCAGGACCAGATGCGGTCGAACCGCACGAACTCCCCGGAGTACGACGCCTCGTCGTTCGTCCAGATGGCCTTCATCGCCTCGACCCGCTCGCGCAGCACCGCCATCCGCTTGCGCGGGTCGGTGCCGTGGTTCTCCATCTCCTCGCGGTTCCACCCCGCTCCGACGCCGAACTCAAACCGGCCGCCGGACAGGTAGTCGACGCTGGCGACCTCCTTCGCGGTGATGATCGGGTCGCGCTGGATCACCAGGCACACGCCGCTCCCGACGCGCAGCCGCGACGTCGCGGACACGGCCGCCGTTACGGCGACGAACAGGTCGAAGGTGTGGGAGTACCGGATCGGCAGCGCCTGCCCGCCCGGATACGGCGAGTGGCTGGCCGGCATGTGGGTGTGTTCGGGGAAGAAGAGCGACTCCTGTCCTCGTTCTTCGGCGAGCCTGGCGATGTCGCCCGGCCGGATCGAGTTGTGAGTCGGGAAGATCGCGACGCCAAATTCCATAACATCCATTCTGAACCATTCGCCTCCGGCCACACGCCGGCGCATGCCCCCAGCCGGGGAGACCGCCAGCTACGCGACCGGCCGGACGCTGGCGGCGTGCCGCTTTGCCAGGGCGCGGTACGTCGCGGGATTGTTCTCGACCCAGACCTTCGCACCCGGCGTGAGCTCGCCCAAGACGCGGGCCGGGATACCCGCCGCCAGCATGCCGTCGGGGACCTGCATCCCCGGCGGTACTGTCGCGCCCGCCGCGATCAGGACGCGGTCGCCGATGACCGCCCCGTCGAGGACGGTGGCGCCGTTGCCGATCAGCGCTTCCGCACCGATCCGCGCGCCGTGGACCACGCACAGGTGACCGATGGTCGCGCCCTCGCCGACCTCGCAGGCCGCGGCTCCGCCGTGCAGGACCGAGCTGTCCTGCACGTTGGCGCCCCGCCGCACGATGATCGGTCCGAAGTCGGCGCGCAGCACCGCCCCGTACCAGACCGAGGCGTCATCTTCCACGGTGACGTCACCGACGAGGGTGGCCGTCGGGGCGATCCAGGCGGTAGGGCTGACGACGGGCTCAAGTCCCTCAAAAGAGAACAATGGCATCAGGCAATGATGCACTAGGCGCCGCCGCGCGGGCTTGCGCGGGCGGCGGATACTGGGTACCGATAGCGGCAGTGACGCGTGAGCACACGCTGGCACGGCGAGCAACGCAGAGGCAGGAGAGTTCCCTCATGAGCCACGAGTACACCCTGATCGTTTACACGGACCCGGCCGACGGGCAGGAAGACGAGTACAACGCCTGGTACGACGACGTTCACCTGCCGGAGTTCACGGCACTGCCCGGCGTCATCAACGGCCGCCGGTTCAAGGTCGCCGGGGACGCCAAGCCGCAGTACGCCGCGATCTACGAGCTAAGCAGCCACCCGGACGAGGTGATGGCGGCGATGAACGAGGGCATCAAGAACGGCACCGTGCACTGGACCGACGCGATCGACCCGGCCTCGATCTCGTCGACCACGCTCACGCCCCGCTGACTCACCGCGGGTCAGGTGGCGCGTCTTAGTGAAACACGAACACGTTCGGGATGATTATTTTTTTGATTTTCCCGAACGCGTTCTTGTTTCACGCGGCCAGATTTCCTCAAGGCCGGCCAGGTGGCCCCTGGGTGCCTGGCCTGCGGACATTCAGATCCCGAGGAACCGCTTCAGCGCCCGTCGTGACGCCGGGAGCTGGTGGCCGGCATCGAATTCGAGCACCGAGATCTCCCGGGTCATGGCTGCGAGCAGTTGTGCCGCAGCCTCGGCGTCGTCCCAGCCCATGGCCTTCAGGTCAGCCACGCCGGCTGCTGCCAGGCGCTCGCGCCGATCTGCCATCGAGTCCTGCAAAGTCGGGTCCGAGCGAGCCTCGAGTGATAGTGCCTTGACGCCTCTGTTCGCGAGCGAGAGGTCAAGGTAAGCCTCGGACGCGCGGAAGAGGCGCCGGGCACCGGGCGGCAGCCCCGCGACCGCCTCGTCGACAGCGGCCTGTACCCGAGTGTGGAAGCGCGCGTGCATGGCATCGACGAACGCTGCCCGGTCCTTGAAGTGCACGTAGAAGGTTCCCTTGGCGACCCCCGCCCGCGCGACCACCATGTTCACGCTGACGCCGGCCAGGCCGTGCTCCTCGGCCAGCGCGGCACCGGCGTCGAGCAACGCCTCGCGTGTCTGCAACGCCCCGGATGTTCGAGTTCCTTCTGCCATTACCTCGAAAGTGTATGCCCGCTCGCCCCTGCCCAGAGGAATGACCGACCGGTCGGTCACTGTGCTATGTTTAGTCCATTCCGCCACGAAGGAGCAGCAATGAAGGCCGCAGTGATCGACAGCCTCGGCACCGCACCTCACGCAACCGCATGTGCCGATCCATCGCCAGCCACCGGCAACCATGTGGTTGTCAAGGTCGAAGCAGCGGCCCTGAACGCGGTCGACCTGCACATCGCGGCAGGGCACCATCGCGCGGGCCCCCCGCGGCTGCCGTACGTCCCCGGCATCGAGGCGGTCGGAACCATAGTGGCCGGACCCGATCAGGGCCTGCGAGTGCGCGCCGCGGTCCCCGCCGGCCTGGCGCCAGGAATCAACGGCGGGATGGCCGAGCTCCTGCTGACCGACCGCGCGACGTGCATTCCGGTCCCTGACGCACTCGACAGCGTCGCCGCCGCGGCGATCGGCGCCGTCGGCACGAGCGCGGACCTGTCGCTGCGCAGAGCGGGGATCCAGGCGGGTGAAAGCGTCCTGGTCCTGGGCGCGACCGGACCATTGGGCACCGCCTTCCTCCAGCTCGCGAGGCTGGCCGGCGCCAAGCGCGTCATCGCGGCCGGCCGCAATCCCGGGCGCCTCGCACAAGTCCCCGCCGCGGACGGCGTGGCGGTACTTGGCGAGGAGCCGCTATCCGAGCAGCTGGCTTCCCTCGGGGGCCCGGTGGACCTGGTCGTGGATCCGGTGTGGGGCCCCTGGGCAGAGCAGGCGCTGGCCTGCCTGAAGCCAGGCGGGCGCTACCTGAACGTCGGCGCAGCGGCGGGCGACGGGACGGCATTCCATGTCGAGTGGCTCCGCGCCGCGCAGCTGACACTCATCGGTTTCAGCGCAACACGCGCGAAGCCGGCCGACATCATCGCAAGCTACCAGCACGTCGCAGCCCTCGCCGCGGCTGGCTCACTCGTGCTGCCGACGGCCACCTATTCGCTAGAAGAAGCCACGCAGGCGTGGGAGGCACAGGCGTCCTCACCCGGCAAGAAGATCGTCGTGATCCCCGAACCCTAGACCGCCGCGGTCATGGCCGTTCCGACGACCCGGGCAAAGGCTATGACTTTGACACGTTCGCCGAAGATATCAGCCAGCTACTGACTCAGCTGAACCTGCGCGAGCCCGCCCTGCCGTCAGGCAAGCGCTGTCCGCGAAGGCATCACGCAACGCCCGAACGGCCCTCGCCCCCGGACCGGCTCAGCGGCCCGTCGTCGAGGTACTCGCGCACGATGTCGTCGAAGGACGTCTCGGCGTGCAGGCCGAGCGCGCTCGCGCGCGGCGTCTCGACGCGAGCGGGCCAGCTGCGGACGATCGCGCCGGTCACCGGGTCGTCGGCCCAGTCGATGAGGTCGCTCGCGGCGTAGCCGGCGACCCGGTCCATGGCGTCGGCCATCGCCTGCGGCGTCGTGGCGAGTGCGGGCAGGTTCATCGCGGTCCTGCTGCCCCAGGCGACGTCACTGACGGCGGCGGCGCGCAGGATCCCCTCCAGGGTGCGGCGCGGTGAGGACAGCGCGACCGGCGTGCCGGGCGGCACCGGGCAGGTCGCCCGCACGCCGGCGAGCGGCTCGCGGACGATCCCCGACATGAAGCTGGACGCGGCCGCGTTGGGCTTGCCGGGCCGCACGGACACCGTCATCAGCCGCACCGAACGTCCCCGGACGAACCCCCGGCGGCTGTAGTCCGCGACGAGCTGCTCGGCGATGAACTTCTGGATGCCGTAACTGGACTGCGGGCGCGGCAGGGTGTCGTCACCGACCGCGGCGATCGGGCCGCCGGTGTCTGCCACCAAAGCCGGGTCCTGGCCGAAGACGGCGAGGGAGCTTGAGAAGACGAGCACGGGGGGCGTCCGGTGCCGCCTGACATGCTCAAGGATGGCGCGCGTCCCGTCGACGTTGCCGTGCATCCCCAGGTCAAAGTCGGCCTCGGCCGCCCCGCTCACCACCCCGGCGAGGTGAAAGATGGCGTCAGCTTCGCCAAGCTCGCTGATCGTCGCCGCCAGGTCACCGGTCACGGCCCGCACTCTCGGGTCGGCGGCCACGTCAGGCGGGGGAGCGGTGAGGTCGGCGATGACAAGCTCGTCCACTGGGGCCGGCTTGTCGCCGCCGATCGTCACCGGCTCGGCGAGCAGCCGCCTGGCAAGCAACGTCCCGATAAACCCGGCCCCGCCGGTAACAACGACCCTCATGCTCACGCCAATGTCCTAACCAACCGCACCAACCCCGAAACCGCTCGCCAGCGCTACCGTGACTTTTCTGCCGAGTTGGCCACTGGTGGTGGTTGCGGCCTGTGCCTCCTCCAGCGACATCCCCAGGTGGTGGGATACTTGAGGTGTGCGACAAGGTCGCGTCATCTCCGCCGCCATGCTGTCCTTGGTCGCAGCGCTTGCGTTGGCAGGCTGCGGGTCGTCAGGTTCGCCCGCGCCCGCCTCCACGCGAATCAAGGTTGATGTCACCCCAACCCATGCCAAGACCCCCTGGACATTCGCGGTCAGAGGTGACCACCCAGTGGTCCCAAACGGAAGCCAGGACACGCACGCGGCGACGCCGGGGGCCGTGTGCGACAGTGCCGAATTGGCGAAAGACATGTCCATCGGCCAGCGAGTGGCCGACGGGTTCAGGTTGGCTGGCTTCCCCGCGTCTGCCGATCTGCTTGAGCACTTTCTCCAGGGGGAAGGCACGGAAATTGACTACCGGGCAGGCTCGTCGATCTCGAAGCAGGTGCTAGCCAGCAGCGTGTTTCGTGCGCTTAACGAGCAGGTTCAGGGCATGATCCTCGGGCAGTTGAAGGCCGGCAAGGCACAAGTCCAACTCTCAGTCGCGCAGTTGCCTACCGTGGCGTTCGAATCAACGACCAGCGACTTGTACTGGGGCTTCCGCGGCACCCAGGGCCTGACCGTAACCGGAAGCGGCGTGCGAAAGAACGGACGATACGTCGGCACTCTCACCTACGTCATCCGCGACAGCTACGGTTTCCCGGCTGACGAAACCCTCGCGGGCTTCGGCCCGCCAATGCGGTACCTGCAGACGGTGTGCGGGGCACCGCAGCACGCTGTAGGCGCCCACTGGTTCCCCGACGCCATCACGGTAACCGTGGCGTTGAATCAGCCGACATGACGACAGAAGTACAAGTACGCCGTACTGTCGAAACCGTCGGCACCAACGCCGAAACCGAATGGCCACGGTGCGGGGTCCCTCGTTAGCATGCGGGGGTGATCTTCACTTCCGGTGCCTACGAGCTCGACGACGACTCCGGCAGGATCGACAGGGACGCCGTGTGGGAGTTCCTGTCCACGCAGGCGTACTGGGGCAGGTTCCGCACTCGCGCGGACTTTGAGAAGCAGCTCGCCTCCGCCTGGCGCATCGTTGGCGTGTACGAGACGGCCACGGCCCGCCAGGTCGGATTCGCCCGCGCGGTCTCGGACGGCGTCTCCTTCGCCTACCTGGCCGACGTCTTCATCGTGCCCGGCGTGCGTGGCTCGGGCCTGGGCAAGGAACTGGTGGCAACGATGATCGACCGGGGCCCAGGTGCCGGTTTCCGCTGGACCCTCCACACGGCAGACGCCCACGACCTGTACCGCAAGTACGGCTTCGCCGAGCCGGACAACACCTACATGGAGCGCCCCCGCCAGTTGTGATCCGGCTCGCTGGCGCAAAAGGGCCCCGGCAGGAGCGCTCGAAGGCCCCGACGCGCTGGCGGGCAGGGCGGAGCGCGCGCGCTAACTGAGCCTGTCCGCCCGCCATGCCGTCAGGCACGCGCCGCGCTGCCCGCGAGGGAGTATCGCGCGAGCCCGACCATGGTCGACTATACCTGATAAGTGGTGAATTGCTCACGGGCGTCCACTGGATTTCGCGTCCGGCTCGTGGTCGAGTAGTGATGCCAGTGACAATGAGGAGGACCACGCTGTGCCAGCGCTTGACGGAGTGATCGTTGCCCTGCTTACCCCGGTCAACGCCGACGGCCGGGTCGACCACGGAGCGCTCAGGCGCCTGGTCGAACGGCTGGTCGACCGGGGCGTGACCGGCGTGAGCCCGCTCGGCTCGACGGGGGAGGGGTACAGCCTCGGCCTGGAACAGCGGCTCGCGGTCGTGGACACCGTCGCCCGGTCGGTTCCCGCGGGCATGCCTGTGATTCCGGGTGTCTTCGCGCACAACCATGAGCAGGGCGTCGCCGAGATCGCCGCCTACGCCGACCACGGCGCCACGGCGGTGCTCGCGGCGCCGCCTGCGTACTACCCGCTCGCGCCGGCCGAGCAGGAGGCGTACTTCTCGCGGCTCGCGGACGCCGCGGCGCTGCCCCTCGTGATCTACAACATTCCCGTCTATACCAAGATCCAGATCGCGCCGGCGGTCGCAGCGGCACTGGCCTCGCATCCCCGCGTCGCTGGACTCAAGGATTCCGGCAGGGATTTCGGCTACGCGACGGAGCTGCTTGACCTGGTAGCCGCGTCTGGCGCCGCCGCGGACTTCTCCGTCCTGACCGGCACGGACTCGATGCTCGTCTCTTACATGCTGGCCGGTGCCCGTGGCACCATCTGCGCGAACGCCAACGTCGTGCCCGAGTTGGTGCTCGCCGTCTACGAGGCGGTCAGGGCAGGCAAGCTGGACGACGCGCTGCGGCACGAGGCCCGGCTCCGCGCGGTGCAGGCCGCGCTCAGGACCGGGACGCCTCCCGCCGGGTACAAGGCGGCGATCGCCGCCGCCGGCGTGGGCGAACCGTGGCTCGTCCCGCCCCGCCGCCCGCTCACGGAAGCGGAGACAGCGCTGCTCATCGAGCGCCTGACGGCCCTCGATGTTCTGTTACGGCCCCTGGAGCTAGCGGGCACGATAGAGGCGAAGCGCGCCATCGTTCGCGGATCCTGGATAACAGCAAGTGGCGCGGACCTGCGGCGGGCACGATGGAGGCGAAGCGCGCCATCGTTCGGGACCCTGGATAACAGCAAGTGGCGCGGACCCGCGGCGGGTGATCAGCCGCACTGGGTGACCACCGGAATGGCGAGAACGATTGCGTCGCGCGCCGTGCGCGGGTCGCCTGCTACCGTCACTGTAGGTGACCCGAGGCCCACCCGCGCGATCCCGCGCTCACCGACTGAAAGGACGTCGCGATGACCGAGTCCCGGCCGCCGTTCCCGCCCTTCGACCTGGCCAGCGCCGCCAAGAAGGTGCAGGCCGCCGAGGACGCCTGGAACACCCGCGACCCGCAGAGGGTGGCCCTTGCCTATACGCCCGACTCCGTCTGGCGTAACCGCGACCTCCACATCGTCGGGCGCGAGCGGATCATCGAGTTCCTCACCAGCAAGTGGGAGCGGGAGCTGGACTACGCGCTGCGCAAGGGCCTGTGGAGCTTCTTCGGCAACCGCATCGCCGTCCGCTTCCAGTACGAGTCGATTGACAGGCAGGGCCAGTGGTGGCGCAGTTACGGCAACGAGCTGTGGGAGTTCGACGAGAACGGCCTCATGAGCCGCCGCGAGGCCTCCATCAACGACCGCCGGATCAGCGCGGACGAGCGCCGCATCTTCGGCCCCCGCCCCGAATCGGAACACGGCCAGGACTTTCCCCTCTGGTGACGGCGCTCGCCACCGGCGGCCGCAGGGAGGCGAAGCCACGCGCCCGTTCGGAATCCTGATAACAGCAAGTGGCGCGGACCGCGGCGGCAGACTCCCTTAACCCGCGGGCCGCTCTTTTGTGGATCGCCCCAAGCGGGGCGCGGGCTTGTCGACGGGGCCTGCGATCGGCGACATCATGATCGGATGAAGGTCACCGGGTTCGAGGTCTTCCCTGTCGTCTGCCCGCCGCCGTTCCGCGGCGGGCGCAGCTGGCTGTTCGTCCGCCTTGACACCGATACCGGGACACACGGCTACGGCGAGATGATGATGCTCGGCACGGGCTTCCGGCTCCCCGTGCTTGCCATGATGATGGCCGACATCATCGAGCAAGCCGTCATCGATCACGACCCGTACGACACCGAGATGCTCTTCGACAAGGTGTACGGCCGGGCCGGCTACAGCCACTACCCGGAGCTGACCAAGCTCGGGATCCTCAGCGCGATCGAGATGGCCTGCTGGGACATCATCGGCAAGGACTGCCGCCAGCCGGTGTACAAGCTGCTCGGCGGGGAGATGCGGGACCGCGTCCGCACCTACACCTATATCTACGACGACGCCGCTAACAACACCGGCAACGGCAGCCCGCTCAGCCGCGACGTCTGGCTCAACCCGGCCTACGCTGCTGCGCGGGCACGGCACTACGCCGACCTGGGCTTCACCGCGATCAAGGTCGACCCGTTCTCGCTGACGCTGTCCCACGACCAGAGCCTCGGCCAGAACGTCCCGCTCCAGTTCTCCCTGTCGGCGGCCGCCACCGCTGAGCAGGTCATTGGCGCCATCCGCGACGAACTGGGCACCGCCTGCGACATCATCATCGGTACCCACGGCCAGATGACCGCCGCGGGGGCACTCCGGATCGCCCAGCGTCTCGAGAAGTTCGACCCCCTCTGGTACGAGGAGCCCTGCCCGCCAGAGAACATGCAAGCCCTGGCAGAAGTGGCGCGCCGCACCACCATCCCCATCGCCACCGGCGAGCGGCTGACGACCAAGTTCGACTTCGCGCGCCTGCTCGAGCACCGCGCCGCGGCGATCTTCAACTTCGACGTCGGTCAGGTCGGCGGCATCCTCGAGGCCAAGAAGATCGCCAGCATGGCCGAGGCCCACTACGTCCAGGTCGCGCCGCACGTCTACGGCGGCCCGCTCATCGCCGCCGCGGCGCTGCACTTGTCCCTGTGCAGCCCCAACTTCCTCATCATGGAGGCGATCGAGCGCTTCGACGGGGTACACGCGCAGTTCGTCGACGTACCGTTCGAGTGGCACGACGGCTACCTGATGCCGCCGCGGGCACCCGGCCTCGGCTTCAACCTGCGCGAGGACGTGGCCAGGAGCCACGCCCCGCAGGGGCCTCAACCTGGAACGATCCGTTCCTACTAACGTCCAAGTAAACGTTAAGTCGAAACGTTAAGTCGAAACCTTAAGTCAAAACCTTAAGTCGAAACCTTAAGTCAAAACCTATGCGGCGTGGGACTCGGGGTGCCTGGGGATTACCCGCGAGCTCCTTCGGAAGCTTGCGGGCTAATCGCCTGGCACCCCTCATCTCTCGAACGCGCGTTGCGCTGATTCAAGTCAAAGTCAAAATCAGGATCAAAAACGGAAAGTCAAAAGTCAAAATTCAAAAGTCAAGAGCGGAAAGTCAAAGGCGGACCCAGAAGGTCAAAATATAGAGGCTTCAGAACGGATTCTGGTTTCTCTGGTCGCTTTCGCTATGACCCTGAGGCCTGGAGAGCGGCGGCCGCGGTGAGGACCTCGATCGCCGATGTCTGTCTGCTGGCGTCGGCTTGGTCGAATGGGCCTGCCCAGTGCAGTCCGAACTGGCCTGCCGGGTTCCTGTTGTTCGCCAAGACGGAGTCGGCGTTGGCTAGGAGGAACGCCCCGTACTCCGGCTTGCTGCTGTACCGCGAGAAGTCCTGCAGGTAGCGGACGAAGATGCCCTTGAACTGCGGCAGGTCGCGGTCGCTGGCGGCGGACTTAGCCTCGCCCGGCTCGACGAGGATGCCAGCCGGGCTGGTGAGGGAGCGCAGCACCACGTCCGCGATCGCCTCCCCCTGCCGCAGGTACGCCTCGTCCCCGGTGAGTTCGTGCAGCGCGGCGAGCCCGCCGAGAATCACGCCCTGGTTGTACGTCCAGGTCGTGCCGCCGTTGTTCGTGCAGGCGGCCGTGAGCCCGTCGTTGACCAGGCTGGACGGGCCGATCATGCCGCTTCCGTGCAGCCACTCCCACTCGCGCAGCGCCCAGTCCCGGTACTCCTGCTGGGCGGGTACCCGGGCGGCCAGCAGCGCCGCGAGGGTGAGGAACAGCTCGTTGGTGATCGCGTTCTTGTAGTCCCGCTTCTCGTTCCACCACAGCCCGCCGCCGCAGGTGTCATCCCAGCCGGACAGGCTGTGAGCGAAGATGGCCTGCGCCGCGGTGCGGTACCGCTCGTCCCCGGTCAGGTCACAAGCGGCCACCCAGGCGAGCGCCCACCACAGGTTGTCGTCGAAGAAATCGTTGATAAAGCCACGCTTCCGGCGCTGCACCCTGATGAACCCACGCTGCGCCCTGGTGAACGTGTTCTCGATGACATCCAGGTAGGACCGGTTTCCCGTGGACCGGGTATATCTGATCACCGCCGTGAGCGCGTTGGCGGAGTTCCACCAGCCGGTCGTCTTCCACAGCCCGGTCTGGCGCGAGTACCAGCGCTGCAGCACATTGATTCCGGACGCTGCGGCGGCTTGGTAGTCCGGCCGATTGTCCCCGGCTGCCCGGCTGCCAGCGGCGGGTGGTTCCTGGCTCACGTGACTATTGTCGGGGGCAGCGGAGCCTGAGCCAACCGCGTGGTCGGCGCGCCAGGCCCATTACTGTTCCGAGAGGGGAGTCCTGGAGGTACTCCGATTCGGGTCGGTGCCCGAAGAGTCCGTCCGGATACCGGGTCGACGAGCGCCCCGGCCTCAGACCGTCGAATCCTGGCATGCCTGGTTTTCCGCGACCGGAGCGAGTCGGCCAGCCCTCAGGGACGAGTGACGAGGGAGACGCGCGATGCTCATCCCACGGATACGAACCCGGACCGGGCGGCGCACGGCCACGAGGCAGCAGCCTGCGAGGATGAGCGCGAAGCCGGCGACCGACCAACCGCTGATCGGCTCGCCGAGGACGACCGCGCCCGCCACGAGCGCGACGGCCGGGTTGACGTAAGTGACGGTGGTGGCCCGGACGGGCCCGACCTCCCCGACGAGGGCGATCATGATACTGAACCCGACGGCACTGCACACGAGCGCGAGCAGCACTATGGACACGATCACTGAGGCCGAGGGCCACGCGGCCGGCCAGCCGTGCGTCGCGGCCACGACGGGCGCGTAGACCACCGCCGTGATCGTGAGCCCGAGTGCGGTGACGCCGGTGCCGGGGAGGTCAGGCATCCACTTGGCGACGATCGCCGGGGCGAGCGCGTAGCCGACGACGACCACCAGCACCTTGCCGACCGCGCCGAGGTCGGAACCTGACACGGTGAAGCCGACAAGTCCGGCCACGCCCGCCATGCCGAGCGCGATGCCGAGCCAGTTCAGGAGGGTGAGCCGCTCGGGGCGCCCGAGCAGGAACGCCACGCCCACGCCCGCCAGCGGCACGGCCGCGATCAGCAGGCCCGTCGTCGAGCTTGGCAGCCGCTCCTCGGCCGAGCTCAGCAGGAACTGCGGCACGATGATCTCCGCCAGCGTGAACGCGGCCAGGGGCCGCCACCGCCGCAGGACCGGCATGATCTCGCCCCTGGCGGCCGCTACCGGCAAGAGGACGACCGCGGCCAGCCCCGTCCGGGCAAGCACGAGCATCGCAGGGTCCAATTGCCCGACCGCGATCTTGATCAGCAGGTAGGGGATGCCCCAGCTCACGCCGAGCAGGACGAACAGGATGATGCCTCGTCGTGTCACACCACTATGGTGCAATGCGCCTATCGTTAACGTCCATCTAGACTATTTTCATGAAAAGCATTAGCTGGGACTTCACAGTTGACTGGCGAAAGCTCAGGCTGCTCCACGAGCTTGACCGGCGTGGCACGATCGCGGCTACGGCCGAGGCCATGTACCTGACGCCGTCGGCGGTCTCCCAGCAATTGGCGGGCCTGGCCAGAGAGGCCGGCGTGCCGCTTCTGGAACGGCGCGGCCGCACCGTCGTCCTGACCGGCCAGGCGCGCGTGCTGCTCGCGCACGCCGAGAGCATGCGGGAGCTCGCGGAGCAGACCCGCGCGGCCCTGGACGCCTGGGCGGACGGCACCGTGGGCTACGTCAGGGTCGGTTCCCTGGCGACCGGGATCACCGCGCTGGTCGCCCCGGCTATCGTCGGGCTGCGCAAGGAACGTCCGGGCCTGACCATCCGGGTCAGCGAGCAGGAACCGGACGAGGCGCTTGAGCTGCTCGACGCGGGCGAACTGGAGATCGCCGTGACGGTCGACTACCCGGGCGCGCCGTCACGGCAGGACGCGCGGTACCGTCGCGCGGACCTCATCGCGGACGTAATGGACGCCGTGGTCCCGGCCGGCCACCCGCTCGCGGGCCGGTCGTCGATCGACCTCACCGAGCTGGCCGGCGATGTCTGGGTGGGTGCCGCGGCCAGCGACGCGTGTGCCCACATCGTCACGGGGATCTGCGCCGCGGCCGGATTCTCGCCCGACGTCCAGTACTACTGCCGTGAATGGGACGCCGTCGCCGCGCTGGTAGCGGCCGGCGTTGGCGTGGCCCTCATCCCCCGCTCGGCCCAGCCGCTGCGCCCGCACGACCTGGCCGTCCTGCCCGTGGTCGGCGCCCCCGCATCGCGACTGCTGTTCGCCCTCACCCGCGCGGGCACCGACCTGGATCCTGCCACTCGCGCAACCCTAGAGGCCCTCAATACCGTCGCCGCGGCTCGCCCCGACGGACTCACAGCGCCGCACGCGTAACGTTTTGCCATCCTAAGCGTTTTGAACCCCACAGGGAGCGTACGACCGGTTCCGCCGACGCAACCGCAGGCGGCACCGCTCGGGGCTGGCCGGGAAAGCCAGCCCCGCACCCGCCTAGAGCGTGGCGATGTCGATGACGAACCGGTACCGGACGTCACTGCTGAGAACCCGGTCGTACGCCTCGTTGATCTGGTCGGCGCTGATCACCTCGATCTCGGCACCGATGCCACGGTCGGCGCAGAAGTTCAGCATCTCCTGGGTCTCGGCGATGCTGCCGATCGACGACCCGGCGAGTGTCCTGCGCGCGCTGATCAGCGTCATCAGGTTCAGTGAAACCGGCGTTTCTGGGACTCCCACGTTCACCAGCGTGCCGTCCGTCTTCAGCAGGGACAGGTACGCGTCGAATTCCAGCGGTTCCGACACCGTGGAAATGATCAGGTCGAACGTGCTGGCCAGTTTCTCGAAGTTCTTCGGGTAGCTGGTCGCGTAGTAGTGGTCGGCACCGAGCCTCACCCCGTCGTCCTTCTTGCGCAGCGTCTGGCTGAGGACGCTGACCTCGGCGCCGAGCGCGTGCGCGATCTTGACGCCCATGTGGCCGAGGCCGCCCATGCCGACGATGGCTACGTTCTTGCCGGGGCCCGCGTTCCAGTGCCGGAGCGGCGAGTACATGGTGATGCCCGCGCAGAGCAGCGGCGCGGCGACATCGAGGGCGAGCCCCTCCGGGATACGCAAGACGTATCGCTGGTCAACCACGATGTGCGTGGAGTAGCCGCCGTAGGTAGGCTCACCATTCTTGTCGAGGCTGTTGTACGTCTGGGTCGATCCCTTTACGCAGTACTGCTCCAAGCCTAGCTTGCAGTACTCACACTCGCGGCACGAGTCGACGAAGCACCCGACGCCTACCCGGTCGCCCACCGAGTACCAGGTGACGCCCGGGCCCACCTCCGCGACGACACCGGCGATCTCGTGGCCGGGCACCATCGGGAAGATCGCCTCACCCCAGCCCTCGCGGACCTGGTGGATGTCCGAGTGGCAGATGCCGGCGTACTTGATCTCGATCAGTACGTCGAACTCGCCGACGGGGCGGCGCTCGATCGTGGTGCGCTTCAGCGGAGCCTTGGGGGCTGGCGCGGCGTAAGCAGCAACTGTGCTCAAGCGGTGTTTCTCCTCAGGAATGGGTCATGTGCCTAGGGTCCTCTCCACCAGACACAGGATGAGTATGCCTAGGCATCGCGCGGACGCCCAGACCACAGTTCCGCCTACGACCAGTGGTCCTACCACTGGCATGATCAGGATGGTCTATATGACTTGGCATACTGAATGCATGCAAGATCAGCCTGGCCAGCCCGCAGGTGAGTTTGACGCGCGGCAGCAGCTTGACCGGCGCACCGGTCTCAACGAGTTCCTGCGTACCCGCCGCGCCCGCATCAAGCCCCGGGATGTCGGGCTGCCTGAGTTCGGCCGTCACCGGCGGGTCCCGGGCCTGCGGCGCGAGGAGCTGGCGCAGCTGGCCGGGATGTCCGTCGCTTACTACACCCGGCTTGAGCAGGGCAACGGGCGCAACGTCTCGGTGGAGGTGCTGGACGCGATCGCGCGTGCGCTGCGACTGACCGATGCCGAGCACGCTCACCTGATGCACCTCGCTCAGCCCAGGGACCACAAGAAGAAGCCGTCGTCGCGCCCGCAGCAGGTGCGGGGCGCCCAGTGGCAGCTACTGGACTCGATGGAGGGTGTCCCGGCGTACGTCGTGGGACGGCGCGCGGACATCTTGGCCTGGAACCGGATGGCCCTGGCACTGTTTGGCGACTGGTCACAGCTGCCGGCCCAGCAGCGGAACTGGGCACGGCTGGTCTTCCTGTCTCCCGCGCACCGCGACCTGTTCACGGAATGGGAATCCAAGGCGGCAGACATCGTCGGCTTCCTGCGGATGGACGCGGGCTGCCACCCGGACGACCCGCAGCTGTCCGCCCTGGTCGGTGAGCTTTCCGTGAAGAGCGCGGACTTCCAGAGGCTGTGGGCCAGACACGACGTTAAAGAACGAAGTCACGGGGTCAAGCGCCTGAACCACCCGCTGGTGGGCGAGCTGACACTTTCGTTCGAGGTCTTCAAGGTCCCGGACGACCAGGAACAGTCGCTGTACCTCTACGATGCGGAGCCCGGGTCTCGCTCCGCGGAGGCACTGCATCTGCTGGCCAACTGGGGGACCGACGCCATCGGGCCGGGACTCCGTCCGGCGACGTTGGGCAAGCGGTGATTCTGCGGAGCTGCTGCCGCTCTATAAGAATTCCGGCAATCGGCGCCGACGGTCGTGCGGCTAGGGTGCTTTCCGGACGTTGACAATCCTGCGTTTGCGCAAAGAATCGAGCCATTCCTGCCCGCTGAGCAGTCGCGTGGTCTTGCCCGACTTGACCTCGCCTGCGGCGGCAACTGCCATCGCCACGCTGGCAGCGGTCATATCATCGGGTGCCTCATACACGATAAGCACGTCATAATCGCCGAACGGGAAGGCACCCACCACCATCCTGGCTCCCAGGTCCTCCAGTGTCGGCCTGATCGCTTCCACGGGGTCTTGCGGCTCCTTGAGCTGAGCCGCCATCGACTTTGCGGTATAGGAGGCTTGGTACATGTAGAGCGCCATCGAGATTCCCCTCAGATGGGAACAGGCGAAGAGATCACCCGCCAGTCCCTGTGACACCCGCCGGCTTCTGCCGACGTGGGCAAGGCAAAGAGCTGGAGACCACTGCGGTTTTTAAAGATCGTAGTCCCGGCCCGGACAAGCGCACCAGTCTCCGCCTCGCGGACGAACCCCTCTACTCAGCTTATGTTTTAACCAAATTTCGGATCATATCGGCGTATAGTGGCGCTGTTCGCATATATGCGCTACTTCCCTGTGCAGCACGGCCTTTTCCTTAATGTTGCAAACCAAGCCCTACGACACGAAGCGCTACACGGGCCAGTCGCTCATGAGGTGGTTCATGTGCGCGTCACGCCGAGACGTCCGTTAAATCTGATTTGCGGCATTTGGAGGTACTGGACCGGTGGCAGCGCGTCTACGTCAACCTTGTTCATCTGGAGGCCTCCGCGCGTTGGCTGGCGTGCTTGGCGAGGTCGTTGCCGGCTGTCTCGGGGCCCGGGCAGGCGGGAGGTGACGCCGTCATTCGTGGGCGGTGAGGGGGAGTTCTGCCCGCAGGGTGGTCCCTGCGCCGGGCGGGCCGTAGAGGACGATCCGGCCGCCGAGCGCCTCCACCCGGTCCTTGATCCCGACGACGCCGGTCCCGCGGGCTAGGTCGGCGCCGCCGACACCGTCGTCGTGCACCGCGACGCGCAGGACTTCGCCAGCGACCTCGACCACGACGCTGACGGCCGAGGCACGAGAGTGTTTGGCCACGTTGGTCAGCGCCTCAGCCACGACGTAATAGGTGCTGACCTCGACCGGCTCCGGCAGCCGCTCTTTGACATGAACCCGCAGGTCGACGGGGACCGGGCAGCGGCGGGCGAGTGTAGCGGCACAGGCCCGCTGGACCTCTGTGACCGGTGTGCGTACCGGCGAGGTCATGGTGCGCGCGGGGAGCCCCAAGGGAACCACGCTCACCGTCTGGACGGACGCTTCCGGCGCCCTGACCAGCCCGCCCCCGCCGCCCGGCCAGGCCTCCGCCCAGGCTGGCGAATCGGCAGGCGGAGCGGTCGCCGGAATCGGCGTCCTGTACCTGGGCGAGGCAGCCGTCGTTCGCCTGGTGCTGCACCGTCGGCGGATGGCGGCCTGGGACGCCGACTGGACGCTTACCGAGCCGACGTGGAACCGTCATAGCAGGTGACGCCTCTGGCATCTGCCCCACGACCCAGGTGTTCGAGGTGTACCTGGCAGACTGTCGCACGCGCGGCAAGCGCGACACCCCGGGGTGGAGATCGGAGCGCAGGATGAAGGCAGTCCGTTTCGGCCAGTTCGGAGGCCCGGAGGTCCTCGAGATCGTGGATCTCCCCGATCCGCATCCGGGTCCCGGCCAGGTCCGGATTGCGGTGCGCGCGGCCGGCGTCAACCCGAGCGACTGGAAGAAGCGCAAGGGCCTGATGGACGGGGAGCTCCCGCAGACCATGGGCCACGAGGCGGCGGGCGTCGTCGACGAGCTCGGCGAGGGCGTTGCGGACGTGGCCGTCGGCGATCGCGTGTTCGGCTTCTCCGCCGAGGGGGCGGCCCAGGCCGAGTTGGCGGTGCTGTCGTACTATGCGCCGATCCCGCCGTCGCTCGACTTCCCCGGTGCTGCCACGCTGCCGGCCGCTATCGAGACGGCCACGCGCGCGCTTGACCAGCTCGGGGTCGGGAGCGGCAGCACGCTGCTCGTCAACGGTGCCTCCGGAAGCGTCGGCAGCGCCGCGGTTCAGCTCGCCATGGTGCGCGGCGCGCGCGTGATCGGCACCGCCAGTCCGGCAAACCACGAGTACCTTCGCTCGCTGGGGGCCGAGCCCGTCGCCTACGGCGAGGGCCTCGTCGAGCGGGTTCGCACGCTCGCGCCCGACGGCGTCGACGTCGCGCTCGACGTCGCCGGGAGCGGGGTGCTTCCCGAGCTCATCGAGCTCGCCGGCGGTGCCGGGCACGTCATCACGGTCGCCGACTTCGGTGGCGCGCGGGAGCACGGTGTGACGTTCAGCAGCGGGGACGCCGGCCGCGCGGTCCACGCGCTCGGTGAGATCGGCGAGCTGATCGAGTCCGGGCGCTTCTCGCTCCCGGTCGCGCAGACCTTCCCGCTCGCCGAGATCGCGGAGGCGCACCGGGTGAGCGAGCAGGGCCACGTGCGCGGGAAGCTCGTGCTGCTGGTCGGCTGAGATCGTCGCGGGTGTACCGGCCGCTGGCGAGGATCGCGTCGACGTCCACGTAGTCGCGTACCTCGGCGCGGCCGAATAAGCGCGCAGAGCTTTGTCCTGACGGCTTCGATCGACGTGTATTCAGTGCCGGACAGGACTCTCCCGGTCAATATCAACGGCTGCAGGGACTTCCGTCGGCGAGCCGGCGTGCTCGCCGACGGAGAGATGCCCGAGTATTCGCAGCAGTTCATCGCGCCCCTGCTCCAGGATTTCGGTGGCTGCCTGTTTAGCCCCCGCCGCGTCCCGCGCGCGGATCGCCGCGTGCAGGTTCTCGTTGCGGGCGAGCGATTCGGCCGGGTAGTTGTCCGACGCCCGTACTAGCAGGTCCCAGTACCGCAGTGCGCTGCGCCAGGAACTCTGGGCATAGTCGCTTAGTATGCGGTTCGGGCAGGCCGCCAGCACGGTCCAGTTGTAGTCCTTGAGCACGTCCACGTACTCCATCGAGTCGTGGCTGGCTACCGCCGCGGCCATGCGCTCAAATGTCTTCTCCAGTGCCGCCGCGGTGACGTCGGTGAGCGCCGCGGCCGCCAGTGCGGTGCACGGCGGCTCGAGCACCAGCCGGCAGGTGTACAGGTCGGCCACGTCGTGCGCGTTGAGCCTGTTGACCCGTGCGCCACGACGTGGTTCGACGGTGATGAGCCCGTCTCGTGACAGCGCCTGCAGCGCCTCGCGGACCGGCGAGCGGCTGATCCCCATCCGCTCGGCCAGTCCGGTCTCGGTGAGCTTTTCCCCTGGCTTGATATCGCCAGAGATGATGTGAGCGGCTATCCAGTCGGCCGCGCTGCGCGCGAGCGAGTCGTGCCGCAGCGACTCGCCGACCGCGCCGCCCGGCGTTCCGGACATGGACATCGCGTTCTCCCTTCTGTTCTGCATGAATCGCCGCGCTTAGCGCGGCGTCCGTGCCCGCGCCAGCGCGGTCACCCGGGCCATTTCGTTGCCGACAAGCATCAGGCCCTCATCCACGCCCATCCCCGGCTTGGCGAGCACCTGGTCGGCGCCGCAGGCCATCGCGATGTGAGTGCACACGCGCGCCGACAGGTCGGTCTCGTTGCAGGTACCGCCGCAGTAGGTGGCCAGGCCGTGCCGGCGCACGTAGAGCAGCGCGTCGATGGTGTTGTTGACGCCGCCCAGGTCCGGTGTCTTGACGTGAATGACGTCCGCCGCCTGGGCGTCGGTGAACACGCGGATGTCATCCATCGTGTTGCACCACTCGTCGATGACAATCTCGACTGCCGAGCCCCGCTCACGGAGCGTGGCTCGTAGCTTGCCCATCGCCTCGACCTGTGGCTCACGGCTGCCGGCGTCCATCGGCTGTTCCACGCGCAGCTGGAACGGAGCCGCGAGGTCCGCCAGACGGCTCAGGTAGTCCGCCATCCGCGTGGTGTCCATGCCGAACGCCAGCCCGATCGTGCCGTAGGTATCGAAGTGCAGCACCGGCGCGTAGTCCTCGCGCGTCCGCAGCGCCAGGACCCGGTCGCGGACCCAGCGCAGGTACGCCTCGAACAGTTCACCCTCGGCTCCCAGCCGTTCCGCCACGTTGTTGATCAGGCCATGCGGCAGGGCGTCGGCCTCTTTGAGGATCATCTTGTCCACATTGTGGTACCGCTCGTCACCGCATTGCGTGAAAACCGGTACCGGTGCCAGCGTCACACCGGTCTCGTACTCGTCGCGCACCACTTCAGCCATGGTGACCTGGTGCCGGTGGGCAACCGCCGCCAGCAGCGCCTGGGTGATGCCGTACCGGACCGCGGTGTGCACCGGTAGCGCGTCCAGCGACGGTGCCATGTCGCGGAACGTGGTCAGTTCCCGGCCCGTCAGCGCCGGCGCGACATGCTCGGCGATCATCCGCTGGCCGTCCTGCGCGCGGAACAGCACGTCCCGTCCGCCGACGCCGGAGTACTGCACGGCCGCGCAGTCGCCCTGGGCGACGAAACCGTCATCGAGGACGAACATCACGCTGACCGCCTGGCCAGCCTGCCGGACGGCCGTGAAGCCAGGAGTGACAGGCGTGCCGGCGTAGGTGAAGCCGTCCGCCTGCACCCCGATCCGGATGGCCGCCTGGTCGTCGGTGAAGAACCCGGTGCGCGCCGGCACGGACAGGACCTGGGTGATCCTCATCGGATACCCCCCGACTGGGCCGACGCCGACATGGCTCCAGGTTGCTGCTGACTGAGCTCCCGCCACAGCAGCGACCATGCCCGCATTCCCTCGCCGAGGCGGCGGACGCGGAGGAACTCGTTGGGGGCGTGCAGCATTTCGTCGGCGATGGAGAAGGAGAAGAACAGGGTCTTCGCATCGAGGACTTCTTCGAACAGGACGGTGCCGGGCAGGGTGCCGCCGATCCGCGCGTGGATGACCTCCTGGCCCGGGTAGATGGCGGCGAGGGCGTCGCGTGCCGCGGTCACGGCCGGGTGCCTGGGATCGATGGTGTAGGCCGTGGCGCCGCCCTTTTCGGCGGTGACCTCGACCGCGACCCCGGGCGTGGCGGCGGATTCCACATAGGCCCGGATCGCGGCGATTACCGCGGCGGGCTGCTGGCCGGGGACGAGCCGGCAGGTGACGTGCGCGGACGCCGTGTGCGGGATGACGGTGTAGGGGCCGCCGCCGGTGATGCCGTTGATTTCCAGCGTCGGCCGCATCCACAGCCGTTCCAGGGTGCTGTAGCCGGGCTCGCCGAACAGGCCGGGGACGGCGAGTTCGGCGGCGTAGGCGTCGTCGTCGAATGGCACCGCGGCGATCTCGGCCCGCTCTTCTGCGGTGAGGCCGGGGATGCCGTCGTAGAAGCCGGGCACGGCGACCCGGCCCTGCGCGTCGTGCAGCCCGGCCAGCAGCTGGGCCAGCGTGTGGACCGGGTTCTGCACGGTGCCGCCGTAGCGGCCCGAGTGCAGGTCGCGGCCGGCGCCGGTCACCGTGATGTCGAGGGCGGCAAGGCCCTTGGACGCGATCGACACCGACGGCTCGGTGGGCCGCCACTGCGCGCCGTCGGCGGAGATGACCAGGTCGGCGGCGAACTGTTCGGCGTTCGCGCGCAGGAACGCCGGGAGGTTCGGGCTGCCGATCTCCTCTTCGCCCTCGAAGAGGAACTTCACGTTCAGCGGCAGGCCGCCGAATTGCTCGATAAAGGCTTGCGCGGTTTTCAGGACGACCAGGATCGGGCCCTTGTCGTCGGTGGCGCCGCGCCCGTACGCCTTGCCGTCGGCGACGGTCAGCTCGAACGGCGGGGTGCGCCATTCGTCCAGCGACCCGGTCGGCTGCACGTCGTAGTGCCCGTAGACCAGCACGGTCGGCGCGCCGGGCGCGCCCAGCCATTCACCGGCCACCACGGGGTTGCCGTCGGTCTCGAGGAGACGGGCGTTCGCGAAGGCGAGCTGCCCGGCGAGCCACTGCGCGGCGGCGCGCATGTCCGGCGGGTTGGACTCGCGGCTTACGCTCGGGATCGCCACGAACTCCGCCAGCTCGGCCAGGTAGTGCTCGGAATCCTTAAAAGATGGCATGTCCGCCGTCAATGGAAATCACCTGCCCCGTAATCCAGGAAGCGTCGTCGGAAACAAAGAACTTCACACCGTTCGCAATGTCCTGCGCCGTGCCAAGCCGGCGCAGGGCGATTCGCTCCACGAGCTGGCGCTGGCCTTCCTCGCCGTAGCTCTCCCACTGCTTCTCGGTCGTGGGGTTGGAGAGCACGAAGCCGGGGGCGATGCAGTTCACCGTGATGCCGTACTGGCCAAGCTCGTGGGCCATCTGCCGGGTGAACCCGATCTGGCCGGCCTTCGCGCTCGCGTACGCCTGGATACCCGTGAGGCTCACGCTCCGCCCGGCGCCGGAGGAGATGTTGACGATCCGGCCGGCACCGGCCTTCTTCATGCCTGGCACCACCGCCCGGGTGCAGAGGAACGTGCTCGTCAGGTTCGCGTCCACGACAGCGCGCCAGTCCTCGTCGCGGATCTCCTCGACCGGATGATGGACCTGGCCGACCACCCCGCCGGCGTTGTTCACCAGGATGTCCACCGGCCCGATCTTTTCCGCGAAACGGGCCACCGCGGCGGGATCGGTGACGTCCAGCGTGTCCTTGTCCACGCCGTGCACCGTGGCGCCTGCTCGCTCCAGGGTCGCCGCGATCGCCGCGCCGATGCCGTGGGCGGTCCCGGTGACCAGGGCCGTCTTGCCCGTCAGTTCGCTCACCTGACGCTCCAGCCGTGCTCGATGACCTCGCGGACCTCTTCCACACCGGTCCGCCAGATCTCCAGCATCTCCTCGTCGGGCCGCTCATGGGGACCGCCGAAGCTGCCGTCGACGGTCAGCTCACGGATCTCCTGAGGGGTGGACTGGACGATGACCTCGTTGGGGATCACCGGCTTGCTGCCTTCGGGCGGTACCACGCCTGGTATCCGGGTCCACGGGAAGTTCTCGACCCAGGACCCGTGCGAGATGCTCGGCCCGAACCGCAGCGACGCCTCCGCCGTGCGGGGCGCGTTGTACCAGCTGTGGAACACCACCTGGACCCGCTCCGGGCGGTCCTCCGCGATCCACTCGCGGACCACGCCGACCGCCGGGGAGTTGCCCCCGTGCCCGTTCACGATCGCGATCCGCCGGAAACCCTGTTTTGTCAGGGAATCCAGCAGGTCGCGGATGAGCGCCAGGTAGGTGCTGGCCCGCACGGTCATGCTTCCCGGGAACGCCGCGAAGTACGGCGCCAGCCCGAAGGGCAGCACTGGCATCACGGGCACGCCCAGCGGCTCCGCGGCCTCCACCGAAACGCGCTCGGCGAGGATCGCGTCGGTACCTACCGACAGGTACCCGTGCTGCTCGGTCGATCCGATCGGCAGTACGACCCGATCGTCATGCTTGAGGTACTCCTCGAGCATCATCCAGTTGCAGTCATGGACGCGCATGCAGTTCCTTTCTATTATTCATGCTTTGGGCGGTTGGCATAGGGGAGTGGCAAGCGGCTGAGCGGCTTGCCGGAAGCGGCTGTCCCGAGGCAGCCGCCAGCAGGCGCTGGAGTCCCAGGGCTGGGACTCCAGCGCCTGCTCCGGTGGCAGAGCGCGGCCTGGGCGGTCAGAATGTCAGGCCGCCGTTCCCTGCTCGCTCCGCTCGCTCTGCTCGTTCTGCTCGGTCTCCGGGGGAGCGTCGTCGAGCGTCCAGCGGCCGGTGCGCCTGGCTCCGCAGGTAAAGCGCGAAGTACAGCACCGAGCCGAGCACGATCCAGCCGGTGATCTCCAGGTTTTTGCCGGTTTGCTGGGTCATCACGTAGACAGTGGCCGCCAGGGCCAGCAGCGGGGCAAGCGGCCAGGCAGGCATCCGGTACTCCCGCTCACCGGGAATCTTGCGCCAACGGCTGGCGACGGCGGACAGCGTGACCACGACGTACACGATCGTCACCAGGACGCCGGTGAACGTGACGACCTCAGCCAGGTTCGAGGCGGCGGTGAGGACGATGATGGGTACGCCAAGGACCAGCGTGGCCACCACCGGCGCCCTCGTCTTCGGAGATACGGTGCCCAGCCACCGGCTGATCGGCTGCGGCCAGGCGTGGTCCCGGCCAGAGCAGTACAAGATCCGGGCGAACGCCATGATGCCCGCGATCACCGCGTTGAACACCGACAGGACGACCATCACGCCTATCACGGTGTTCAGCGTCTTGTTAGACAGCGCCGTCACGAAGTAGGTCATGGGCGAACTGGAGTGGGTCATCCCGGCGAGCGATGGTGCGCCGAGCAGGATGGCGACAACCGGGATAAGGGTCACCAGGACCACGGCGAATAGGGACAGCAGCACAACACGCCCGACCTGGCGTCGGCCGCCCTGCAGTTCCTCCGAGAAGTAGACGGCGCTTCCGTAGCCGTTGTAGGTGTACAAGGAGAACGAGATGCCGGCGACGATGGTGCCGATGCCGACCGGGGTGGTGTGACCTGACGCCGAGAAGAGGTGGGGAGAAAACAGCGCCGACGCCCCGTTATGGACATGAGAGAAGCCGAGGACGCTGATGATCGCCAGGCACGCCAGCTCGATGAACATGAACAGGACGGTTACCTTGGCACCGCGGTTGACGCGGAAGATCGCGATGATCGTGGCCAGGGCCGCCAGGATGGCGCCGAACATGTTCGGGTTCAAGCTGGGCCAGATGCCGCTGAGGTAGCTGGCGGCGCCCAGCGAGATCGCGCTGAGCCCGAACACGATCTGGATGATCCACATGACGAGCGTGACGAAACCGACCGGCCTGCCCAGCACCCGCCCGGCTATCGAGTACTCGCCACCCGCGTAGGGGAAGGCTACCCCGAGCTCCGCGTAGCAGTAACCGACGCACACGGCGATGACGGCGCCGAGCAGGAAGGTGTAAAAAGTGCCGGTGCCGGTCGCGACCAGCGCGACCGGGATGATGATGAAGACCCCCGCGGTGGGAGCGACAGCCGCGATCGTCAGCGCTATCGTCTCCAGGAGCTTCAGGCTGCGGCTCAGCGGTAGCCGGGCTGCCTCTTGGCCCGCCTGCCCCGCCGACGGAGATGATCCCGCAGCCGCGTCAGGATTTGGCTGACGGAGGTCGTGTTGACTCGTCGTACTCACCTCTCAGAGATAGTGGGTAGCAGCGGGAAGTCGTGGTCACTCGTGCGTCCCGGCGGCTGCGCCGGCACGCCGGACGAGTTCCAGCTCTTCGACGTTGGCCACCGTGCGCTGGCGGGTGCCGTCCTCGAGCTCGTGGATCATGGTGACGAGGCGGCCGGTCAGCGGCATGGGGAGCCCGTGGCCGCGCCCGATCTTCAGCACCGCGCCGATCTGCTCGTCCACCTCGGTGCGGCGCTTGCGGACCGCGAGGTCGCGCCAGATGCCGCTGCGCGTCTTCTTGTCGCCTTTCCGGCGGGTCACCAAGTCATCCAGGGACGCGTTGATGCGGTCCCAGTCCTGGGCCTCGCGCGGGTAGCACACCGACGGCTCGACGTTGTCGAACGGCTCGGGGCGCACACCCTCACGGTCCGCCGCCTCATACACCTCCGCGCCAAGCTCCACCATCAGCGGGCGGTACCGGTCGATGATGTCCGCCATGGTCTCGTCGGTCAGCGCGGTGCCGAACAGCATGTTCGCGTACCCGAGCTTGCCCCACAGGTACCCCCAGATATTGTCCGTTACTTCGACCGAACCCCAGCCGGACAGCAGCCCGGCGGCCATGTCCAGCCGCGGCGACGGCTGGCCGTCCAGCCCGCCGATCCGGACGGTGCCCGCCCCGGCGTACGTGATCAGCCCCGGTTCCAGGTAATCGGCCGAGAAGTTCACCAGCGCGCCGATGGTGCGGTCGGCCCCGATCTCCGCCGCGATGACCCGGGGGCACAGGCCGTTCTGCAGAGACACCACGGTCGAGTCCGGCGTGAGCGCCGGGGCGATCGCGGTGATCGCGTCTGCGGTGTGCTGCGCCTTGACCGCGAGCAGCACCACGTCCAGCGGCCCCGACAGCTTTTCCGGGGTGATCGCCTCGACGCCGACGGTGAACGTCTCATCGAACCCCTGGATCGTCAGCCCCTGCTCGGCCATCGCGGTGACATGTGCGGCGTCCTTGTCGACCATCTCCACCGCGGTGCCGGACCGTGCCAGGTACGCGCCGACCGTGCCGCCAATGGCGCCGGCGCCGACAATGGTGATCCTCACAATGCTCTTCCCTCCACCTCAAGGGTGATCAGCTAATAGGTGCATGAGAGCGCGTCAGTGCGCCGCATGGGCCGGAAGTTCCGTGCTGTGACGGCGGGCACCGGAACCGGTCGGGTGGGCCACAATCCGTCACGAGATGTGACAGTCATTTTGTATACTGTGCGCACCACGCAGTATGTTGTACGGAAATTCGTCCTGTCAATAGTCGTTTTGGCTTTTCGGAAGCGTCGGGCAGGTTGCGGCGGAGAGGTAGCGCAGCGTGCTGGAGGCCAGCGCCGCCAGGTCCTTCACACCCTGTGGCGGTCACTTCGGGGTGCGCCTGCGTCAGGAAGTCCCGCATCTCGTGTGTCATTGAGCCAGATTCGCAATCCGTTATAACTCATGACAATTTGCATTCTTGTATACAGTGCACTCCACGCAGTACGTTATTTGGGCGCTGGCCTGCCAACGGTCGTTCTGGCTGTCAGGAAGCCCGCGCCGGGGGCCCCGTGGGGCACAGGCCGAACGTGCACGAGGCCGGGACGCGGCGGCGCGAATGCTCCCTGAGCCCTGGGTGGGAGTCGAGGAAGGGATAGTGATCGTGGACAACGAGATGGCACTGGTCGCGACGCTGGCCGCCGCCAGGGGAGCGGTCAGGGTGGGGCCGGAGACGGGCGGCACGGCATGAAGCCGCTCGAAGACATCCGCATCATCGCGCTTGAACAGTACGGTGCCGGGCCGTTCGGCAGCGTGCACCTGGCGGACCTCGGCGCGGAGGTCATCAAGATCGAAGACCCGGCGAGCGGCGGCGACATCGGCCGCTACGTCCCGCCCTACCAGGAGGACGAGGACAGCCTGTTCTTCGAGGTCTTCAACCGCAACAAGCGCAGCCTGAGCCTCGACCTCACCACCGCCGCGGGCCGCGCCGTGTTCGAGGACCTGGTGCGGGTCAGTGACGTCGTGTACTCGAACCTGCGCGGCGACGTACCCGCGAAGATAGGCATCACGTATGGCGACCTGAAGCATCTCAACGAGCGCATCGTCTGCTGCGCGCTCACCGGCTTCGGCATGACCGGTCCGCGTGCGAGCGAGCCGGGCTACGACTACATCCTGCAGGGCATCGCCGGGTGGATGGACATCACCGGTGAGCCGTCGGGGCCGCCGACCAAGTCCGGCCTGTCGCTAGTGGACTATTCAGGCGGCCTAGTCGCCGCCCTCTCGATCCTCACCGGCGTGCACGCGGCGAGGCGGGACGGTGCCGGGATGGACTGCGACGTGAGCCTGTTCGATACGGCGATCGGAATGCTTACCTACCCGGCCATCTGGGCGCTCAACGGGGATTTCCGGCCGGCCAGGACGCACCACTCGGCACACCCGTCGCTCGTCCCGTTCCAGGCATTCCGTGCCCGCGACGGCTGGATCGTCGTCGCGTGCCCCAAGGAGAAGTTCTGGGCGCGCCTGGCCGCGACGGTAGGTCGCCCGGAACTCGCCACCGACAGCCGGTTCGCGAACTTCGCGGCACGCCGCCGCAACGCCGACGAACTGCTGGCAATCCTCGACGACGTCTTCGGTTCGCGCCCCGTGGCGGAATGGCTCGACGCCCTCAGGGCCGCGGGTGTCCCGTGCGGGCCGGTCAACTCGGTGCACGACGCCCTCACGGACACCCAGACATCCGCCCGCGGCATGGTCGTCGAGACGGAGCATCCGCGGTTCGGCACCGTACGCCAAGTGCGCAGCCCCGTCCGCGTCGGGGACGGCGACACGTCGTACCGGCGGGCGCCCGCCCGGCACGAGGACGCCGGTCACGTGCTGGGTCAGCTGCTCGGTTACGATGCCCGGCGAATCGAGGAGCTCAACGGCGGCGGCGCGTTCGGCAAGGTGACAGGGTGACGGCAGGCCGCGGCGCAGGTCGTGAATTTAGGCGAATGGAGGGTCAATGAGCACCAAACCCGGCTGGCGCGGCCGGTTCTTTGAGGATTTCGAGGTTGGGGACGTGTACGAGCACCCGCTCGGACGGACCGTGACGCAGACCGACAACGCGTGGTTCACGCTGCTGACGCAGAACACCGCTCCGGTGCACTTCGACCACCAGTACGCGTCCCAGACCGAATTCGGTCGCCCGCTGGTGAACTCCGCATTCACGATCGCCCTGGTGACCGGGCAAAGCGTCAGCGACGTCTCGCAGAACGTCATGGCCAATCTCGGGTGGGACGAAGTCCGGTTGCCCCACCCCTTGTTCGAGGGAGACACCGTTTACTCCACGTCCGAGGTGATCGCGACCCGCGAGTCACAGAGCAGGCCGAACGTCGGCATCGTGACTGTCCGCACGACGGGCTTCAACCAGGACGGCGTACCGGTCATCACGTTCCGCCGCACGGTGATGGTCTATCGCCAAGGTCAGGGCCCGTCGATCCCGCGAGTGGCGTCGTGACCGGCGCGGCGCAGCCCCTCGTCACCGTTGAGGACGTCCGCGCGGCAGCCGAGCGTATCGCCGGCCACGTCGTGCGGACGCCGCTCGTCCCGTTCGCGGCGGCGGAGCCAGGCCGGCCACTGTGGTTCAAGCCCGAGTCGCTGCAGCCAGTCGGCGCGTTCAAGCTCCGTGGCGCCTTCAACGCGATCCTGCAGCGCATTGACGACGCGCGGTCCCGCGGCGTGGTGACGCACTCGAGCGGCAACCACGCGCGGGCGGTTGCCTGGGTGGCGCGCGAGCTCGGCCTGCGGGCGACTATCGTCATCCCGGACGCCGCGCCGGCGGTGAAAGTCGACGCGGTACGCCGGCTGGGCGCCGAGGTCGTGATCGTCGCTCCGGCAGATCGCGACACGCGCGCTTTCGAGCTGGCCGCCGAACACGGCTACGTGATGATCCCGCCCTACGACGACGCCGCGATCGTGGCGGGCCAGGGGACCATCGGGCTGGAGATCGCCGCCGACCTCGCCAGCCTCGACGGCGTCCTCGTCCCGGTCAGCGGCGGCGGGCTGATCGGCGGGATAGCCACCGCAGTCAAGGCGCTCTCGCCAGGGACCCGCGTGATCGGGGTGGAGCCGGATCTGGCCGCCGACGCGGCTGAGTCGTTCCGGACTGGGCAGCGGGTCTCGTGGACGCCCGAGCAGACCTATCGCACGATCGCCGACGGGCTGCGCACGACGTCGCTCGGGGAGATCCCCTGGCGCCAGATCCAGAAGTACGTCGATGACGTCATCACGGTCAGCGAGGACGAGATCCGCGATGGCGTGCGCCGGCTGGCAGCTGACGCCAGGCTGGTCGCCGAGCCGTCGGGGGCGGTGCCGTTCGCGGCGTACCTGCACCACGCCAGCGAGCTGGGCGTAGATGGCAACGTCGTCGCGGTCGTGAGCGGCGGCAACCTCGCCATGGACACGCTGGCGCGCATCATCGCGCCGGAAACGCCCGGCACCGCCGGTTGAGCCCCGCACCCCCCGGTTAAGTCTTTGCCGGGTCCGCAGGGCGGCTGGGTTCCGCCGGCCTGTGAGGTCGACCCTGTCCATGGTGGTGCCAGCGCCACGATGGGCAGGGGTGGGGACGTGCGACTTATATACGGCGAGAAGAGGCAGATCGTCGCATGTTAGCCGCAGGTTAGCGCATGTTAAATGTCGTATACGACCCTTGTGTGTCCTTGTCTTCCGCTGATATATCTCACCGATATCAGATCCGGTCTTGACGGCCGGACCCGTTGATTGAGGTGGCCCTTGACCGACGTCCCTGTGGAGATGCCCTCGTCATCTGGCGAGCCGCACCCGCACCGGCTCCAGCGTGGCGTACTGACTGTTCCGAACGGCATCGCGCTTGCCGCAGCGGCGATGGCCCCCGTCCTTGCCGTCGTGCTGAACGCGCCCGCGGCCGGGCCTGTCGCCGGCGCGGCGCTGCCGCTGTCGTTCCTGCTTGCCTTCGTGGCCTGTCTTCTCGTCGGAAACACCGTCGTGCAGTTCGCACGGCGACTCCCGTCGGCCGGATCGTTCTACACGTTCAACTCGCGCGGCCTCGGCCCGGCGGCCGGCTTCTTCACCGGGTGGCTGTTCTGGATCGGGTACGCGGTGCTCGCCCCGGGCCTGTTCGACGCATTTGGCTCCTTCGTGCAGGACTACTTCGTTTCGACGTTCCACGTCAACGTGCCGTGGTGGATCTTCAGCCTCGCCGCGCTGGCCATCGTGTTCGGCCTTTCCGTGCGAAGCATCAAGGCGTCGGTCAGGATCGACCTCACCCTGCTCGTGATCGAGGTGGTCATCTTCCTCATCCTCGCGGTCGCCGCGATCGCGCACGGCGGCAGCGGCAACACCCCGAAGGTCTTCCTGCCATCGTCGGCGCCGACCGGGGTATCGGGCGTCGGCCTCGGCGTGGTGTTCGGAATCCTGTCGTTCATCGGTTTTGACGCCGCCGCGACACTCGGCGAGGAGACGCGCAACCCGCGGCGCAACGTCCCGCTGGCGGTGGCCGGCGCGCTCGGTGCCGTCGGGGTCTTCTACGTGTTCGTCATGTACGCGCTGGCGGCGGGATACCAGCTCACCAACCCAGCGAAGTTCGCGGCGTTCCTGAAGGACCCCAACCCGTTCGTGACCCTCGGGCACAGCGTGACGCCGTGGTTGCTGCAGCCGATTGAGCTCGCCGCGATCGTGGGGATCTTCAGCTGCTTCCTCGCGATCCACAACACGACCGTCCGGGTCATGTTCTCGATGGGCCGCGACCACGTCCTCCCGTCGTCGATCGGCCGGGTGCACTCGCGCTGGTACTCGCCGTTCCGCGCGATCATCGCCCAGTCAGTGTTCACCGTGGCTGTCGGCCTTGGCACCGGCGCGTGGCTCGGCCCGGGGCCGACCGGCGCCTACGGGTTCACCGGCGCGATAGGCACCGTCGCGATCGTCATCGTGTACCTGGCGAGCAACGTGGCCCACATCCGCTACTTCAGGAAGATCGGGGAGCGAAAGCTCTTCGTGCACGTCATCGTGCCGGCGCTCGGCGTCATCGCGCTCGCCTACCCGCTGTACTCGGTGAGCAAGCCCGGGCAGGCCTACCCGTACAACTACGTCCCCTGGGTGGTGCTCGCCTGGATCGTGATCGGGGCCGCGCTCTACGCCTATTACCGCGCGAAGTCGCCCGCGAAGATCGCCGCCCTCGGGAACTTCCTCGCCGAGGAGGACCTGCCAGCCGACGAGCAGGCTGAGTCCCTGCTCGCGGCCCGGACACCGGCAGTGCAGCACCCGACCGTGGCCGAGGAAGCCACGCGGCACCCCGAGTTGCGCGACGGTGACACTCGCTAATGGAGACTCGCACGGTGATGGAGACCAAACGTTGATGGAGATCGAAGGGAAGCAGGTATTCACCGAGCTTTCCGAACTTGTCGCGCCTGCCCACACGGCACTCCTGCTGATCGACATGCAGCGCGACTTCGTCGAGCCAGATGGCTTCTTCGGGAGCATGGGGATCGACTTGACCATGTACGACGAGACGCGGCCGCGCCTTGCGGCGCTGCTCGGCGCGGCACGCCGCCACGGCGTGCTCGTCATCCACGTGCAGAACACCGCATTGCCGAACCGGATGAGCGACTCGCCGGCGCAGATCCGCTTCAACCTGCGGATGCACGAAGGCGCCCGGCACGGTGGACCGCCCCTGCGCTACACCGTGCCCGGCACGCCAGGGCACGATTTCGTCGGGGAGCTCACTCCGCTCCCCGGCGAAATCGTGGTCCGCAAGTACCGGTCGAGCGCGTTCTGGGGCACGAACATGGAGCTCCTGCTGCGCAGCAACGACATCCGGACCGTCGTCGTCGGCGGATGCACCACGGAGGGCTGCGTGGAGTCGACGGCGAGGGACGCGATGTTCTGCGACCACTACGTGGTGATCGCCGACGACTGCGTGGGCAGCGACGACAAGGAGCAGCACGACGCGTCGATGCTCCTGATGAGCCACCGCTTCGACATGGCGGGCGGCGCGGAGATCGCTGACCTGTGGCGAGTGGCCAAGCGCGACGGCGGCGCGGAGTCGGACGGCGCGGCACGGCGCGCCAATGAGGAGTGAGGACATGGGCAAGCTCGATCAACGGATAGCTGTCGTCACCGGCGGCGCCTCAGGCATCGGCGCTGGCATCGCCATCGCCTTCGCGCGCGAAGGCGCGCACATCGTCGTCGCGGACAAGGTGTCCGCGGAGCAGGCAAGGGACGTCATCGCCGCGATCAAGTCCCGCGGCCGCGAGGCGCTGTTCATCCGCACGGACGTCAGCGACGAGGCGAGCGTGCGGACAATGGCGGACCAGGCGATCGGACGATTCGGTCGCGTCGACATCCTGGTGAACAACGCGGGCATCTTCACCGAATCGCTTCTAGAGGACATGCCAGTCCAAGACTGGGACCGTGTCGTGAACACGAACCTGCGCGGGACGTTCCTGTGCACTCGCATGCTGATCGGCCAGATGCTCGCCCGCGGTGACGGGCGGATCATCAACATCGCGTCCCAGCTAGGCCAGATCGGCGGGACCTCGGTCGCGCACTACTGCGCGAGCAAAGCAGGGATCATCGGGCTGACCAAGGCCCTGGCACGCGAGGTTTCGACGCGAGGCGTGCTGGTGAACGCCATCGCACCGGGTCCCATTCAGACTCCACTGCTTGACAGCGAGACAGAAGAGTGGCGCAGCGCGAAGCTGAAGGAGCTGCCGATCGGGCGGTTCGGGACGGTGGACGAGGTGACGCCAACGGCCGTCTTGCTGGCGTCGTCGGACGGGTCCTACTACGTCGGCCAGACACTCGGTCCCAATGGCGGGGACGTGATGCTCTAGGCGCTCGCCACAGTCGGCCACCAGAGCGAAAGGAATTCGATGAACACCGAGGAAGTCGTCGCTGCCGCGCATCGCGCGGGGGTGAAGCTGATCCGCTTCGAGTACTGCGATGTGAGTGGAGTCGCGCGCACGAAGGCAATCCACGTCGGCCAGCTGGAGCACAAGCTCGTCGAGGGAGTGAGCCTGACCCGCGCGCAGATGTCGATCAACCTGCTTGAGCAACTGGTGCACGTCGAGGGCATGGAACCCGTCGGCGAGATCCGGCTTCTTCCCGACCCAGCTACCTTCACGGTGCTGCCCTGGGTGCCCGCGAGCGCGAGCCTGCTGTGCGACCAGATCGGGCACGACCGGCTCAACTGGGGCGCATGCCCGCGCTCTTACCTCAAGCAGATCATCGATCGCGCGGCGGCGCATGGGCTGCACGTGGCGGCCACGTTCGAGAACGAGTACTACCTTGCCCGCGAGCAAGAAGGGCAGTTCGTGCCGTTCGACGTTGCCGGCCACGCGCCCGTCTACTCCGCGATCGGCCACGACCTCAACGCGGAGCTCATGGTCGAGATCACGGATGCGCTCGAGGCCCAGGGCATCACCGTGGAACAGGCGATCAACGAGTTCGGCGCTGGCCAGCAGGAGATCTCGGTGCGCCACGCGGACACGCTCACCGCGGCCGACAACCAGATGAAATTTCGTGACACTGTCCGCGGTGTCGCCCTCCGGCACGGGCTCCTCGCGTCGTTCGCCCCCAAGCCGTTTCCGGACCAGATCGGAAGCGGCGCCCACGTCCACTTCAGCCTGTGGGACGGTGAGGGCGATGGCGCGCGCAGCGTGCTCTATGACAAGAGCGCACCGCGCGGGCTGTCGGCGATCGGCCGGCACTTCATCGCCGGCGTCACCGAGCATCTCCCCGCACTCGTCGCGCTGACCGCGCCCAGCTACAACTCATACAGCCGGCTGGTGCCGAGCGCGTGGTCCTCGGCGACGACCGCATGGGGATTCGACAACAAGGAAGCGGCGCTGCGCGTCTGCTCGCCCTTCTACCAGCGCGAGGAACAGAGCTACAACGTCGAGTTCAAGACTGTCGACGCCAGCTCGAACCCGTATCTTGCGCTCGGCGCGCTCATAGCCTGCGGCCTCGACGGTATCGAGCGTGAGCTTGAGCCTGGGGAGCCTTGCGAGCACGACCCCGCGCGGCTGACGCCAGAAGAACTGGCGCTTGGCCGCGTCCGGCCGCTGCCGACGTCGATGAGCGCGGCACTGGACGAACTTGAGAAAGACCAGTTCCTGCTCTCCAGCATGGGCGATCTGCTGTCTCGCTGCTACCTTGCGGTCCGCCGCTCGGAAGACCAGGCGTTCTCCGCGCACGACAAGGAATTCGAGATCCGTAACCACTTCTACCGGTTCTGAGGCCATGGCTGATCTAATCGATCCCGCCGACGTCACCGTCGATCCCGCTCACGCCGGAGTCGACCTCAGGGACGTTCCCGTCATCGACAACCACTGCCACGCCATCGAGGCGTCACAGGTCGCGGATGTGCAATCCTGGCGGCGGTGCTTTACCGAGTCACCCGACGAATCGATGCGGGCGCATCACGTCGCGCACACAGCGTTCTACCGGCGGCTCATCCGCGCGATGAGCCAGTACTTCGGGGTCGCGTGCAGCGAGGAATCCGTGCTCGATGCGCGGGCCGCGCGGACAACGGAGGAGCTGGTCTCCTCCATGTTCCGGGACGCCTCGATCGCCGGGGTCGTCATCGACACCGGCTACCCCGAACCGGACAAGGTGCTGCCCGAGGGAGCGTTTCGTTCCGCCAGCGCTGCCCGCCGCGCTTCCCTGCTGCGCTTGGAGGTCCGGTTCCAGGAGCTGGTGGCCGAGCACAAGACGTATGACGACCTCGTCAGCGCCGTACGTGACGAGCTCACCGGTGCGCGTCGCGCGGGGTACGCCGGATTCAAGAGCGTCGTCGGCTACCGTACGGGCCTGGCGGTGGAACGCTGGCCGGCTGAGGATGTACACAGCGCGTTCGGCCGCGCTCGCGAGGAAGTAGCGCGTTCGGGGGCTGTCCGGCTAGGGCACAAGCCGTTGCTCGACACGCTGCTGCACCTGGCGTTCGAGATCGCGGCGGCTGAGGAACTGCCGGTCCAGTTCCACGTGGGCTACGGCGACCCTGATGCCGACCTGCGCAAGGCCTCGCCGCTGGAACTGCGCAACGTGCTCGAGGAACCCGCCTACCGATCGATGCCGGTCGTGCTGCTGCACGGCTGCTGGCCCTACGTCCGCGAGGGGGCCTACCTGGCGGCCGTCTATGGCAATGCCTACCTGGACGTGTCGTATGCGATCCCGTTCCTGTCGCGCGGCGAGATGCTCGCGATGACGCGGGGCGCGCTGGCGGCCGCGCCGTTCACCAAGGTGATGTACAGCTCGGACGGCGCACGGATCCCGGAACTGCACTGGCTCGGTGCCCGCGATGGCCGCCGCGCCCTCTCAGCGGCGCTCGGCGAGCTTGTCGCCGACGGGGACCTCGAGGCCGGCGAGGCGCGCCGAGCCGGCGAGCGGATCCTGCACGACAACGCCTACGAGCTCTACGGCTTCGCGAGCCAGGTGCCTTCGTGACGGGGCAGCTGGCGGGCAAGCGGGCATTCATTACGGGCGGCGGTGGTGCGCTGGGCATGGCCAGCGGGCTCGCCTTCGCGGGTGCGGGTGCGTCGGTCGCTGTCGTCGACGTCGTCGCCGACGCGGCCGATGAGACCGTCCGGCAGATCGTGGCGCAAGGCGGCGAGGCCGTCTCGATCGTTGCTGACGTCCGTGATGAAGAGCAGGTCCGGCGCGCGGTGGCCGAAGCCGTTGAAGCGCTGGGCGGTCTGGACACGCTCTTCAACAACGCCGGCGTCATGCCCCATCAGGACCGTTCGGTGCTCGGCACCGACCTTGAGCTCTGGCAGACCATCACGGCGATCAACTTGCATGGCACCGCGTTGTGCTCCAAGTACGCGGTCCCGCACATCGTCGAAGCTGGCGGCGGGGCGGTCGTGAACATGAGCTCGTTCCTTGCCGTGATGGGGTGCAGCTACCCGCAGGACGCCTACGCCGCGAGCAAGGGCGCTATCGCCGCCTTGACCCGGTCGATGGCCGTCCAGCTGGGGCCGCAGCGGATCAGGGTGAACGCGCTCGCTCCCGGGCCGATCCTGACTGCTCATGTCGAGCAATTCTTCCCCGACCCGGAGGCGCGGCAGCTGCGGCTCAACCGCGTTCCGCTCGGGCGTTTCGGCACGCCGGAAGATGTCGCTGCGCTGGCGCTTTTCTTCGCGTCGGACGCCGCCTCGTGGCTGACCGGTCAGGTGGTCGTCCTCGACGGCGGCATCTCCTGCAACTACCTTTGAAGGGCAATACACCGCATGTGCCGGCTTTTGGGCTATGTCACGCGTACTCCCGTCGCGCTCGCCGAACTGCTAGGCGAAGAAGACCTCTTCGAGTTCACCGAGCTGTCATGCAAGCACGGTGACGGCTGGGGCGTCGCTTGGGCCACTGATACGGGAGTCGAGGTCGCGAAGGCCCCCGACGCGGCGAGGATGAGCAGCGCATTCGGGCGGCACGTGTACGAGCATGTGGGAGATCTGGGCATCGTCCACCTCCGCTGGGCGACGCTGGGACTCGAGGTCGCGCTGGAGAATACGCATCCGTTCACGGACGGCACTGTCGCCTTCGCCCACAACGGGTCGATCGACTCGTCCGAGTCGCTCGACGCGCTGATTCCTGCGAACCTGCAGCGGCTCAGAATGGGCTCCACCGACAGCGAGCGCTACTTCCTCGCGGCCCTGGCCGAGGTAATGCGCGAAAACCGGCGTTACCCGAACGGCCAGGGCCCTCTAGTCGCCAGCGTGGCCGCCACTGTCGAGAGGATTGCGGCATCACACTTGTTCACGAGCCTCAACGCGATGATCGCGACGCCGGACGAGCTGATCGCCGTGTGCTGCTACGACCCGGTCGCCGAGGAGAAGGAAGAAGAGCCGGACTATTATCACCTGGGCTACCGAGTCACCCCAGGCGCGGTAATTGTGTCCTCCAGCGGATGGGGAGCGGAGTGGTCGTCGCTGGAGAACGGCCAGATCCTTGTTGTCCAGCGAGACACGCTCGACATGTCAGTAGGCTGGATAGCGGACGCGCGGATGACATAAGCGAGGAGGCGGACGTGGTCGCAGGTCAGCCACGCGCCAGCGACCTCGCCTATGACGAACTCCGCGAGCGAATCCTCGACCTGAGACTGCCGCCAGGCTCGCTGGTCAACGAGCTCGCGCTCGCCTCCGATCTCGGAATGGGCCGCATGCCAGTGCGGGAGGCGGTTGCCCGGCTGGCGATCGACCGGTTCATCACCGTGCTGCCACGGCGCGGAACGGTCGTGACCCAAGTTGGGCTCGATGACGTCCTCGATATTTTCGAGGCGCGGGAAGCGATCGAGTGCGGCGCAGTGCACATCGTTGCCAGCCGCGCGACGAGCGCGGATCTCGCGACGTTGCGACGCCTCATCGAAGCAGCCGACCGTGCCCGCGACGGCACAGACCACGAGGCGTTCCTGCGCGACGACCACGCGATCCACTCGTTCCTCGTGCACATGGTGCGCAACTCGCTGCTTCAGGATGCGGCCGACCGCCTCCTGCTGCACAACCTGCGGTTCTGGCGGACGTACTGGGCGTCACGCCCGGCGCAGCACGCGACGATGATCAGCCATGGCAGCCTGCTCGCCGCGCTTGAGGCGGGCGACCCTGAGCAAGCGGAAAAGGCGATGCGCGAGCATCTCGTGGCCTCGCGGCAACTGCTGCGTGCCTCCCTCTAAAGTGCTGTCGCGAGCGCGGCGGGAAGGTCAGTGGCGTCCTTATGACTACACCTGGCCGGCCTCATTTACCCCGTTGTGCGAGGGGGAGAGGCGCTCGCGGCATAGCTGGGCGATCGCTTGCGCACGGCGCGTCGGGCGAGTGTTGGCTGCGGTTAGCAGGACGACTGAAAGTGCGGGGGCGTCGTCATGGATCGGTACGGCGGTCACCGGGTGCCCGTCCAGCGAGACGGAGGACTTCGACTGCAGGTTCAGCACCGTGTAAGCCAGCCCGCGGCCCACCAGCGCGCGGCAGGTCTCCACGCTCGCTGAGCGGTACCGCACGGTGGGGGTGACTCCGGCGCTGGTGAAAATTCGCTGGAAGTACTCGCGGCTGTGCGGCAGGTCTAGCAGGACCATCGGCTCTTCGGCCAGCTCAGCCAGCCGCACCGAGCTTTGCCTGGACCACCGGTGCGTGCCGGGGAGCAGCACGTAAGGAGGCAGGCTGTACAGCGGGTGCTGGGTCAGCCGGTCATCATCGATTAGGTCGTAGCCGATACCAAGTTCGAACCTTCCGCTGGCGACGCCCTCGGCGAGCTCGGCCAGGTTCACCTCAGCTGTCTCAACCTGCAGTCCCGGAAGCTGCTCGGCGGCGGCCGCGAGCAACTCCGGCAGCACGTAGGGAGCAGGGACGGAAAAGCATCCGAGCTGGACTGTTCCGGTCAGCGAGCTACCGAGGCCCTGGGCAGCGCCGAGCAGGTCTGCCGCCTGAGCCAGGAGCTGACGGCTGGCTACCAGCAGTTCCCGGCCGGCTGGGGTGAGGCTGATCCCGCGGGCATGATGGCGCACCAGCAGTTGCACCTGGAACGCCTTCTCCAGGTCCGCAAGCGCTGTGGACATGGCCGACTGGGACAGGTGCATCGCCTCGGCGGCCTGGGTAACTGTCCCTGCCTCCGCGGCAGCGACGAAGTACTGCAACTGACGCAAGGTGTACTCGGGAATCCCGGCCTCCATGTACCGATCATGCCGAATCTAAAGACCAGATACATCGATTATACAGATCTTCCCCACGAGACCACGCTGGACCGGTGAGGCGAGCGTCCGAGGAAACTGAGGATAAGCGCACGTGACTGGACATACGGGTGGAGCACGACCTAATCGGTGACCGTGCAATTGACGCGGACAGTTACCGCAGCGTGCACACGCGGCGCGATCGCCAACTTTCCGATTAGCGGGATCCCGGACGGCGCATACCCCGGGATGGCTGGGCGGCTCCCGGCTCGGCTCGGGTGGTCAGAACTTCATGGGTGTATCGACGCTCGTGTCTGCTGCGGCGAGCACGGCGTCGATCGCCGTTTGCGCCAGCAGCACAGCGCCGTCGCGCACCGCTCGGTCGGCAGCGGGCGTCACAGTGGCGGCGGCGAAAGCGGGCTGATGGTTGACCGCGGGCAGCGAGCCGATGCCAAGGTACGGATGGATGGCCCGCACCCGCTGCGAGACGTTGCCCATGTCGGTGGAGGCGGTTGCCATGCCCCGTGGCCCGGTCTCGGCGAGGTCCATGTCGCGGCCCAGTGCGGCGGCGTTAACGGCGAAGAGCCTTGCCAGCTGCTCGTCGTTGCGGAACTCCGCATAGCGCGGACTGGTCTCGATCAGCTCCCACTCGCATCCGGCCGCCAGGGCGCCCGCCTCGAAGCACGCCCTCACTCGTTCGAAAGCACCGTCGAGCTCCGCAAGCGTCTCCGCGCGCACGTACCAGGAGCCACGGGCGATCTCGGGGATCGCATTGGGTGCTGTGCCGGCCTCGGTGACGATGCCGTGCACGCGCACCGACGGGGCCAGTTGCTGCCGAAGCAGACCGATGGCGACCTGCGCGACCGTGAAGGCGTCAGCCGCGTTGCGACCGAGATGGGGGTACGCGCCCGCGTGTGAGGCGACGCCCCGGTAGGAGACGTCGAAGTGCGCCACTGCGCGCGGCCGGGCGTAGACGGCGTCATCGGGGCCGGGATGGACCATCATCGCGAACGCCAGGTCGTCGAAGCACCCTGCCTCCAGCATCGGGATCTTTCCGCCGCCGCCCTCTTCGGCAGGGGTGCCGACGACGCGGATGCCGATGCCCAGGTCGGCGGCGACACCGGCGAGGGCCTCAGCGGCGCCCACGGCGGCCGCCGCGATGATGTTGTGACCGCAGGCGTGGCCGAGGCCGGGGAGGGCGTCGTACTCAGCGACCAGGCCGACAGTGACGGCCCCTTCGCCGTATTCGGCGACGAACGCGGTGGGCAGGCCCGAGGCCCCTCGCTCTACGGCGAAACCGCGGGCCGCCAGCTCATCGGCAAGGAACGCTGACGAGGCATTCTCCCGCCAGGCCGTCTCGGGGTTCTCATGCAGTCGGCGGCTGATGCCGAGCAGCGCGCCGAGCCGGGCATCCACCCCCTCGGCCGCCCGCTGCTTCAGCGCCTCCTCCGCCATCAGAGGTCCCCGGGCACGCCGTAGGAGGGCGCGGCCCTGGGGTCGAGGGCACGCGTGAGGTAGTCCCGCTTCTGCGGCAGCCACAGCGCCAGCAGCCGGCTGAGCTCGGCGGCGGGGTCGTCGGCGTCGTCTACGCGCAGGTCCGTCACCCGCCATGCGGCGCCCTCGACTACTGCGAGGCCGGCGGAGCGCACCGGCCCCTCCTCGCCGCCTGCGGCGAGTCCGCCGAGGAATCCGGCCAGCAGGCGCTCCTCGAAGGTTGCCGCCGCACTGGCCTGGTAGGCGTCGATCATGGCCTGCACCACATGAACACCGGCGAGCATGTTGCCCGCCGCGACCGCCTGGTGCCCGGTCGCAGCGGAGTGGGTGCCGAGCGTGCGGGCACCGGAGAAGTGCGCGACACGGCCGGCGGCATCCACAACGGTGAGCTGGCGGCTCTCCGGATGCGGCTCCTCCGCAACCACCTGCGCGATTGCCCCCTCGGCGGTCGCCCCGGCTTGGAGCAGATCGAGCAGGCGCGGCCCGAGCGCCGGGTTGGTGACGTTCTGCGAGGCCGCCGCGCCCACGGCGGGGCGCAGGTGCAGGCAACGCGAGGCGACGGCCGGGCTCGACGAACTGAGCACCATCCCGAACGCGCCCGTGGCTGGGTCGCGCGCGGCCAGCGAGAACGTCATGACGGCTTACCGCCGATCACGGCGGTCGCGTCGATTTCAACCAGCCACTCGGGCCGGGCGAGGGCCTCGACGACTAGCCCGGTCGAGACCGGGTAGACGCCCTTCAGCCACCGGCCCATCACCCGGTAGACAGGTTCGCGGTATCGGATGTCTGTGAGGTAGACGATCACTTTCACGATGTCGGCGAGGCCGCTGTCGGCTTCGCGAAGCAGCAGGTCGATGTTGGCCATCGCCTTCTCTGCCTGCGCTTCGACGTCCCCGATGCCCACGCTTTCCCGGGTTTCTAGGTCCTGCCCGATCTGGCCGCGCAGGTAGACGACGCCGTTCGCTACAACGGCCTGGCACAGGTCGTTGTCGAGGCTCTGCTCCGGGTAGGTGTCCTTCGTGTTGAACGGGCGGATGCGTGTGTGTGTCGGCGTGTTCACCGCGGTCACCTCCCGGAGACGACGCCGTCGGACAGCGTCGCCGCCTTCTTCTCGATGTTTTTAACCACGTCGCCCGCGGATGAGGCGAGCGCGTCGATCTCCGCGGACCCATAGGCGAGGTAGCCGCGCTGCATCTGGATGTGGTCGGCGAGGTACTTGGCGTCGTGCCAGACACCCCAGATGAAGCTCGATCCGCGCCGTGACTGCCAGGGCAGTCCCAGGAAGTAGACGCCGGGCTCCGACGACACGCCGCGCTGGTGCTTCGGCTTGCCGTTCTCGTCGAACGCACTGACCTGCAGCCAGCTGTAGTCGGCGGCGAACCCGGTCGCCCAGACGACCGAGGTGACTCCGGCACGAGCGAGGTCGAGTTCGAGGACGGGGCTGGTCACGCACTCCGGGTCAGGACCCAGGAGGTGAGCGCCTGGCTCCTCAGGAAGATCGAGGCCGTTGCGCTCGACATAGGCATCGGCTTCGTTGAGCAGCGACAGGTAGTTGGCGTCGCCGTTCGCGATGTTGTCGCCGAGGTCCGGCGCGAAGCGCATGGTTCCGTTGTCGAACGAAACGGTCAGGCCGACCAGCTGAATGCCGCTGGCGGCGAGGTCGCGGAAGTCGACGGTGTGGCCGCCGCGCGCCCCGCTGACCGCGATGGTGACGTGCTCCGCGCCCGCGGGAGGGGTTGCGGCCTCCCACTTGCCGAGGACTCCGAGCCACCAGAACGAAGTCGCGCCCGCGATACCTTCGCGGGGGGCGGTCGTGCGGACCGACGGACAGGTAAACCTGCCGACCCGACTTCTGGAGCTCGTCGGCGATCTGCACTCCTGATGACCCAGCTCCGACCACCAGGACGGCGCCGTCTGGCAGTTGCTGCGGGTTGCGGTAGGAACTGGAGTGGATTTCCAGGAGTCCGGCGTCGTCCGGAACGATCGCCGGGATCACCGGGCGCTGGAACGGGCCAGTCGCGGCCACCACGTAGCGCGCCTCGATGACTCCGTCCGAAGTCTCCACGCGGAAGCCGGGACGGCCGGCGTTCCTGCGCACGGATGTCACCTCGACACCGCAACGGATCGGCGCGCCGATCTTCTCCGCGTAGGCCACGAAGTAATCCGCGACCTGCTCCCTTGAGGCGAAACCATCGGGGTCGAGACCAGCGAACTCCAGACCAGGAAAGCGGTCGTGCCAGGCGGGTCCGTTCGCAACCAGGGAATCCCACCGCTCCGAACGCCACCGCTCGGCGATGCGGTGGCGCTCCACGACGAGGTGCGACACGCCGTAGCCGTTCAGATGCTCGCTCATCGCCACCCCGGCCTGGCCCGCACCGACGACGAGGACTTCGATCTCCTGGCTCGACATCCAACCTCCACTCCAACAGGCACGGGGCCTTCACTGCCCGCCGGTCATCCCGGAACGGCCGACCCACCTGCCGACGTCGGCGGCAACAGCCGGATCGACGCCCCACCGGACATCCGGCAACACAGCGGTCCCCTCCAGTACTCCAAGTCTCGGCTGAAGGCGAGGAGATAGCAAATGGATGCTAGTGGCGTTTAACATCGAAAAATCAGATGTACGGCCCATGACCGCCGGCGGCTGCGGCTTCACCCAGCCGAACCAGCGGCTTCACCGTGCTGAACCAGTAGCTGAAGGCCGGATACTGTATTCCGGCGGCCAGCTCCAGGCACTCGCATTGCTGCATCGGTTCAGCAGATGCAAAGCTTCGGAAAACGCTGCTGAGATGTATCTTTACAGGCCGGTGACCCTGGGGCCATCGTTACTGAAACGCCTGCGGGTTCGCAGCGACGCGGTGTTCGCGAGGCGGGACTTTGTCTCGTGAAAGGACTGCGCACAGGATGAGCGTCGCAACGACGACGGGCGAACACCCTCAGCGGATTGAGGACGCCACCATACAGCCGATCCCCGACGCGGAGCGGCACGGCAAGGCACGGGACCTGTTCACCATCTGGTTCGGTTCCAACATCATGGTCCTCACGATCGTCACCGGCGCCCTGGCCACGACCGTGTTCTCGCAGCCGTTCTGGTCGGCGCTGGTCGCGATCGTGATCGGCAACCTCGTCGGTGCGATCTTCATGGCGCTGCACTCCGCCCAGGGAGCGCGACTCGGCGTGCCCCAGATGGTGCAGACCCGCGGCCAGTTCGGCTCCTACGGGTCGCTGCTCGTCGTCGTCATCGTGATCATCATGTACGTCGGCTTCTTCGCGTCCAACCTCGTGCTGGGCGGGCAGTCGCTGAGCACGATGAGCTCGCACATCAGCACCAACACCGGCATCGTGATCGTCGGTGTGGTGAGCGTCACGGCGACGATCTTCGGCTACGACCTCATTCACGCCTACACCCGGGTCATGACCTACTTCTCCGGGGCCGTGCTGCTGCTGACCTTCGTCTGGATCGCTTTCGTCCACCACCTCCCCGGCGACTTCTTCTCGAGCGGCCATTTCGGTGCCGCGGGCTTCATGGGCACGGTTTCGACCGCCGCCCTCTGGCAGATCGCCTATGCCCCGTATGTTTCCGACTACTCCCGGTACATGCCGCGGCTGACCGGCTCACGCCCCGCGTTCTGGGCGAGCTACACCGGCTGCAGCATCGGCTCGATCCTGCCGATGATCCTCGGCGCGATGATCGGTCTTGCCGTCGGCGGCAACAACGTCGTCGGCGGCCTGACGCAGCTGACGAGCGGCATCAGCGTCCTCGTCGTGATCGTGTTCTCGATCGGCATCGCGGCCACGAACGCGATGAACCTGTACTGCGGCTCTCTGTCGGCACTCACCGTCGGGCAGACTCTGCTACCGCGCTGGTCGCCCCGGGCCCGGGCCCGGGCCTTGATCGCGGTCGCGCTCTTTGGCGTCGCACTGATCATCGCACTGGTGGGGCAGGCCAATTTCCTGGTCAATTACGAGAACTTCATCTCCCTGCTGCTGTACGTCCTCGTGCCGTGGACGGCGGTCAACCTGGTCGACTACTACCTGGTACAGCACGGCGACTACGACGTCGACGAGTTCTTCCGCACGGACGGCGGACGCTACGGCCGGGTCAACTGGGTCGCGATCGTCTCCTACGTGCTTGGCATCATCGTTCAAGTGCCGTTCATCGTCACGACGCTCTATACGGGTCCGGTCGGGTCGGCGCTTGGTGGCGTGGACCTTTCGTGGATCGTCGGCGTCCTCGTGGTCACGCCTTTCTACTACTTCGGTGCCAAACGGTTCCGCTCCGCTCACTTGCCGGCGGCCCGGGCCGCGGGGCTCGTGCCGAGCGAGCCCGCCGAAGAGGTCGCATGACCGCGCGTCCCGAGACCGTGACCATCGGCATCGCCCAGTGGCTGCCGATCCCGGGCGAGGAGCAACGCAACGAACAGACGGCCCGCCAGGCGGTCGCGGACCTGGCCGCGCGCGGTGCCAACTTGGTCGTGCTGCCGGAGATGTGGCTGACCGGCTATGACCCCGGGCAGCTCGCTGAGCACAGCCGCCGAGTCGCGGAGCCACTGGACGGGCCGCTGGTCACGCGGCTGCGCACGTGGGCCCGCGAACAGTCAGTCACGTTGTGCGCCGGCACCATCCCCGAGCTGGCCGGATCCGATGTGTACAACACCGCAGTCCTCATTGACGCGGACGGCGAGGTGCTCATGGCGCACCGGAAGGTGCACCTCTACCGGCCCGGCGGCGAGGACGTCGCTTTCAGCGCGGGCTCCTCCCTGCGGGTCGCGCACACATCCCGGCTCGGCAGCGTCGGCGTACTGGTGTGCTTCGACGGTGACTTCTTCGAAAGTGCGCGGACGTTGGCGCTGGCGGGTGCAGAGTTGGTGATCCTGCCCGCCGCGTACGAGACCGCCGCCGAGCGCTGGTGGGACCTCCTCTATCCCGCTCAGGCCCTGAGCAACGCTCAGTGGTGGGTCATGGCGAACCAGTGCGGCAACAACGGCAGCATCGAGTTCCTCGGCGGCAGCCGCGTGATCGCGCCAGACGGTGAGATCGTGGCCTCCCTGCCCCGGACCGGTTCCGGCGGAGTCGAGTACCTGGTCACCGAGATCAAGCTCGCGCAGCGACTCCATGCCGCGCGCCAGGCAGCCGGCATCCTGCTCACTGACCGCCGACCGGATGCCTACCGGCTGTAGGCCGTGACCGGGGAGGCAGCTGCGTTCTTCTAATCGACGCCCTGGACGGCGATCGCGCGGAAGTCGGCTGCGCCTTCACGCAACTTCCTGGCCTCCTGGTAGGCCTCTGACTCATACCAGCGCTTCGCGGCCTCGAGGTCTTCAAATTCGAGCACCACAAGGCGGGGCGGATACCAGTCGCCCTCGAGGACGGCGAGTTCACCTCCGCGGACCAGGAAGCGGCCGCCGCCAGCTGCGATCGCAGCAGGCGACGCGGCCTTGTATTGCTCGTATTGCTCCGGGTCGGTGACGACGGTTTCGACGACGACGTACGCAGTCATGGTGGGACTCTACCCGCGCGACATGGAGCGGGTCAGGCTGGGCATGCCGCCCGTCATTCCAGGGCGTCGATGAGGGCCTTGGTGACGTCGCTGGTGGAGGCCGTACCGCCCAGGTCACGGGTGAGGACACTCGCCGCGGTGACGGTCTCGATGGCCCCGTTGAGCCGGGCGGCCTCGGCGGGCAGGCCGAGGTGCTCGAGCATCAGTGCGGCGCTACCGACGGCGCCGATGGGGTTGGCCACTCCCAGGCCGGCGATGTCCGGAGCGGAGCCGTGCACCGGCTCGAACATGCTCGGGTAGCGCCGCTCCGGGTTCAGGTTGGCGCTGGCGGCCAGGCCGAGGCTCCCGGCGAGCGCGCTGCCGAGGTCGGAGAGGATGTCGGCGTGCAGGTTCGAGGCGACGACGACGGACAGTTCCTCCGGGCGCAGCACGAACTTCGCGGCCATCGCGTCGACCAGCACACTCTCGGTCTCCACGTCGGGGTATTCGTCGGCGACACGCCTGAACACGTCGTCCCACAGCACCATGCCGTACTGCTGGGCGTTGCTCTTGGTGACGCTGGAGACCTTGCGCCGGCTCCGGGTGCGCGCCAGCTCGAAGGCGAACCGCATCACGCGTTCGCAGCCGACCTCGGTGAACACGGCCGACTGGACCGCCACCTCGCCGCCCGGGCCGCGGCCGGTGAAGTTGCGACCGCCGAAGCCGGAGTACTCACCCTCGCTGTTCTCCCGGACGACTACCCAGTCCAGCGCGGTCTCATCGGCTTTGCGGAGCGGGCCGCGCACGCCCGGCAGGAAACGCACGGGGCGGACATTGGCCCACTGATCGAAATTCTGGCAGATGGCTAGCCGCAGGCCCCACAGGCTGATGTGGTCTGGCACACCGGGCCAGCCGACCGCGCCGAAGTAGATGGCGTCGAAGCCGGTGAGCACCTCCAGTCCGTTGGCGGCCATCATCCGCCCGGTGCGCGCGTAGTAGTCGCTGCCCCAGTCGAATTCCCGCCAGTCGAACGCGAGCCCGCCGCCGCTGCCAGCCGCCAGCGCGTCCAGCACCTCACGGCCGGCCGCGACCACTTCCGCGCCGACGCCGTCCCCGGGAATCACCGCGATACGGAATCTGCGTGCAGTGTTCACCATGCCACTCCATCCTGTCGTCCTCCCATGATTCAACATCGCCGGGGGGTAGCGCTCTAGGGGCCCTGTCGCTCTTTCGGTGGGAGGGCCTGCTCTCGTGAGCACCACCATGTGGACCGCCCGCCCACCGTTCCGTGCGCCATCGGGGCGCCGTCGCGCGGGCAGGTGCCGCCCGGGTGGCGGGCCGCGATCATCTCGCCGGTATGCGCGCCGCCCTTGGCGACGGCGGATCCCAGGACTGACTTCAGTGCCCGGTAAAGGCGATTGACCTGGGCAGCGGTAAGGCTGTCGGCCCGCGCGGCGGGTGAGATCCTGGCCTGCCAGAGAATCTCATCGGCCAGCAGGTTACCGATCCCGGCTATCTTGGACTGGTCGAGCAGCCGCGCCTTGACGGTGGTCGTCCCTGCTGTGATCAGCGCGCGGAACTGCGCCGGGGTGACCTGCGTGGCGTCGGGCCCGAGCGCGCCGGTGTCGGGATTGAGCCAGATCCGGCCCAGACGGCGCGGGTCGAGCAGGACAAGGCTGCCGCCGTCCGCGAACGTGAGGGTGAACCGGCTCCACCCGGCCCGGCGCGGCCCGGCGTCGTACCGGTGCTGATCGCCGCCTTCGGTCGCGGTGCCGTCCGGGCCGGTGACCACGATGCGGCCGCTCATGCCGAGGTGGATGCCGAGTTCCGGGCCTGCGGCCGCGGGCGCGCCGCCGGTGCCGGAGGTCTCGAGCCACATGGTCTTGCCGCGTCGGTGCGCGGCGGTGAGGCTGCGTCCGGTCAGCGCGATCGGCAGCTCGCCCGGAGCGTGCGGCCGCCTGACGTAGCCGTCGGAATCGTCGACGTCCACGATGCGCCGGTGCAGGGCCTTGTCAGCGATCAGGCGGCGCGCGGCCTCAACCTCGGGAAGCTCTGGCACGCACCCGTTCTACCTGACCGGCGCGGTGCATAGTCCAACCGTCTTTCCCAGCGCCTTCCCGCTCGGGGACCTCGTGTTCCACGAGGCGAACGCCGACCACTTGCTCAATGCCTGCCCGGACGATTGTGATAGGGGTAAGGGGTGACTGTTGGCAACTCGGAAACGATGCGGGCGTGGGTGGTCAGCCAGCCAGGACCGATCGAGACCAGCCCGCTCAGGTACGTGGAGAAACCTGTGCCGGCCCCGGCTCCCGGCGAACTGCTGGTTCAGGTGCTAGCCTGCGCCGTCTGCCGCACTGACCTGCATGTCAGCGAGGGAGATCTGCCGGTGCACCGCGAGCACGTCACGCCCGGTCACATGGTGGTGGGCTCGGTAGCGGCAGTGGGCGACGGTGTTACCGATTACGTCGTCGGGGACCGGGTCGGCGTCGCGTGGCTGCGGTACACCGACGGGACCTGCGTCTACTGCCGCCGCGGCAACGAGAATCTGTGCCCCAACTCGCTCTATACCGGCTGGGATGCCGACGGCGGCTACGCCGAGTACACCACCGTGCCGGCGGCGTTCACCTACCGGCTGCCCGCCGACGTCGCTGACGTCGAGTTGGCGCCGCTGCTGTGCGCCGGGATTATCGGCTACCGGGCGCTGCTGCGCGCATCGCTGCCGGAGCGCGGCAGGCTCGGATTGTACGGATTCGGTGACAGCGCCCACCTGGTCGCCCAGGTAGCGCTGGCGCAAGGTGCGACCGTCCATGCCCTGACCCGCGGTGAGGCGTCCCAGCGGCTGGCGCTCGAGCTAGGCGCTGCGTCGGCGAGGGGCGCGTATGACTCTCCACCGGAACCCCTGGACAGCGCGATCCTGTTCGCGCCAGTCGGGGATCTCGTGCCAGTCGCGATGCGGGCACTCGACCGCGGCGGAGTCCTCGCCGTTGCCGGGATCCATCTGACCGACGTACCGCCGCTGAACTATGAGCGCGAACTGTTCTACGAGAAGGAACTACGCAGCGTCACCTCCAATACCCGTCACGATGGCCGGGAGTTCCTCACGCTCGCCCTCCGGTACCACGTCCGGGCCACCACCCATGTGTACCCAATGTCACGAGCACAACAGGCGCTGCAGGACCTCAAGGCGGGCGTTTTTGACGGGGCGGCTGTTCTCGTCAATGACCAGGACACCGCACAATGACCCAACCCTATGGTCATCTATCGACAGTCCGGCCGCCGCCGCGACGCTTATCGCCCCCGAACTCGCGGGGCGTCCCTCGGGCATCACCGCGGGGCGGACCTGGCGTCACGGCTGGCGGCGGGGGGCGCGCTCGGCACGCCGGTCGGGACCGGGCTGGTGGTAGCGCCTTCCGCCACAGGCACCCCAGCGGGCGGGGCGGCGATGATAGTCAGGCCGCGGCTGTCCGCGATGCCGGCGAGTACCTCGTCCAGCGAGGCGAGCTCGCGCAGTGCGACGTGTAGGCGGTCGGCCCGCTGACCGAGGGGGCCGTTTAGGACCGACTCCAGTTCGTGGATCAGAGGGCGCACCCGCATCCAGGTGCCGCCTCGCTCACCCGTCGCGACCTGTCGGTCTAGGGCGTGCAGGGAGGAGGCGAGCACCTCGGTGATGTGGTCCACCCGGGTACGCAGGTGCGGAGCGAGGTCGATGTCGATGTCCGCCGCTGCGGCCAGCCCTCGCGCGTGCTGTGTTGCGGTGCCGAGCAGTGCCAGCAGGTTCTCGCCGCTGCGCCCCCGGATTGCGAGCGGCATCCGGACTAGCGGCAGGACCGCACTCTGTACCTGTAGTAGAGCCGCGTCCACGCCGCGCGCCGCGCCGCGCAGGCGCACCGGGGCGTCGGGTTCCTTCCAGCGCTCCGCCACCTGGCCGACCAAGTCAGACGCACTGCGCGAAGCGCTGGTCGCCGTCGGCGATCCCGAACCTCCTACGCCACAGACCAGAAGACGCCGCACACGGTCGTCACAGAAGGCCCTCATGACACTCTGACCGGCGCTCACCGCGCGGCGCAATCGCGGGCAGGGGCTTTGCCGGGGCTGGTCACTCGTCGTCCTCATCGCCGAACGAACCTAGATCCGGCGAAGTCGGTCATAGGGACTATGCCTGACAAGCTTGGTGAAGTAATGGGGACATGGCTGGCATGCCCCCCTCATGGCGAACCCGTTAGCCCGGGCGATGGGCGCAGCGCGGACGTACCCGCCCAGCGGTCAGCATCGGCAAGGCATACGAGATAGGGACTGGAAGGCATGCGCTCCATGGTGCGGCCGGGCGGGTAGGGCACGGCGGTCATGTAACGGGCGCATGGTAGGCGAATGTGCTTATGTGTGGTTAAATTCTTTCGGCTGACACATATGCGCACGTCAGGAACCGGTCCACATCAACGAGGTCATATACCCATGCCCAAATTCAGCGGCTACTGGGACAACGATGGCCACTCGCCGTCACGGTTACCCGGTCAGCCGTTACTCAGCCTGATGCCTGCTGCGCAATCTAGCTCTAGCCAGGAAGAGAGAGGATTCTCGTGCTCAGCGTAGGTATTATCGGGGCCGGGCTGCGCGGCAGGCTCTTCGCGGATGCGCTCCGTGACCAGCCCGGCGTGCGGGTTGCCGGGTTCGCGGAGCCTTCTCCCGCAGCGGCTGAGTCCGCCCGCGCAGCGACGAACCTGCCCGTCTGGCCATCAGACGCCGCGATGCTCGAAGAACTGGATCCTGACGCGGTCATCGTGGCGACACCGGACTTCGCGCACCGGGAGGTCGCCGTCCACGTCGCCGCGGCTGGTAAGCACATGCTCATCGAGAAGCCGCTCGCCACCACGCTGGAGGACGCCCGCGCGATCACTGATGCCGTCCACGGGGGCGGCGGGCGGTGCCTTGTCGGATTCGAGAACCGCTGGAGTCCGCACGCGCTCACGGCCAAGGCAGCGATCGACGAGGGGGCGCTAGGTAGCCACATCACGTCGTCGGCGACGCTGAGCAACTCCTACTTCGTGCCGACCCAGATGCTGTCGTGGGGTGCGAAATCCTCGCCCGCCTGGTTCCTGATGCCGCACACCCTGGACCTGCTGCTATGGCTGACCGGGCGCACGCCCTTGACGGTCAGCGCGGTCGCGTCCCGCGGCGTGCTTGCGGCACGGGGCGTGGACACATGGGACGTGGTTCACGCCCTTATCACGCTGGACGACGGGTCTACCGCGAACCTGTCCTCGAGCTGGGTCCTGCCGGACGCGGGGGAAGGCATCGTCGACTTCCGCTTTTCGCTAATCGGCACCGAGGGATCAGTAAGCATCGACATGGGCCATCAAGGCATGACACTGGTGTCTGACAAGTACCGGTCGGCCTGGCCACTCACTGGCCGAATCGGGCGCGCTCCGGTCGGGATGGCGGCGTGGATGGCGCAAGACTTCGCCGCTAGCTTGCTCGACGGCACCGACGTGGGACCGGGTGTCGATCACGGACTATTGATCACCGAGATCATTTGCGCGGTCGAACGCTCTATGGAAAATGGCCAGCCGGTCAACCTCGCTAGCATGCGTGAAGAGCGCCCCTTGGCCTAGCATCACCGCACACGCATGACCAGCAGGGATCTGAACCGGAAAGGAACGGAATGGCTGAACAGGCCACTTTCGCTGGCAGCAGCGTGGTCGTGACCGGCGGTGGCGGCGGGATAGGAACGGCCATATGCCGGCGCTTCGCCTCGGCCGGGGCCGACATCGTTGTAGTCGACCGGAACGCCGCGGCGGCGGAGGAAACCGCCCTTAACATTGAGGCGTCCGGCGGGTCCGCGACTGCGTGGCCGGTGGACGTGACCGACGCTGCGGCGGTCGGGCAGCTGTTCGCGGCGCTTGGTGAATCCCGGTCTTCCCTTGAGGTGCTGGTCAACTGCGCGGCGCACGCTAACGACACGGCATTCGACCGCCTGTCCGCGGCCGAGTTCGACGAGGACATGTCGGTCACGCTGAAGGCGGCGTTCTTCTGCATCCAGGCCGCGCTCCCGCTGCTGCTGCGTTCACCGGACGGCCCCAATGTAGTCAGCGTCGGCTCGGTAAATGGGATCGCGGCCTTCGGGAACGAGGCGTACAGCGCGGCCAAGGCGGGCCTGATCAACCTGACCAGGAACCTCGCGGTCCGCTACGGGGCCCGGGGCGTGCGGTTCAACGTGGTCGCACCGGGCACCGTCCGCAGCCCCGCCTGGGAGAGACGGCTCGCCGCCGAACCGGGCCTGCTGGACAGAATTGAGGAACTGTACCCGCTGCGGCGGGTAGGCACCCCGGACGATATCGCGGCGGCATGCGTCTTCCTCGCCTCCCCGGACGCGAGCTGGATCACCGGCCAGACCCTCGCCGTGGACGGTGGCATCACGGCCGGCCACAGCGGCCTGATTGGCGCGATATTCGGTGCGGACTCATTCGGCGCCGGGAAACCGGACTCATGAGTGCAGCCGCGGTGGAGACATCGTTTTTTGTCTTCGTTCCCGATGTACGGGAGGCCGGAACGGCGGAGCTGTGTGCCAGCCTCGCAGACGATCTCGGCATGGGCGGGGTCACCGTCGCGGCCACCTATCACGCCTCGCAGGACTTCCGGCCCCGTAACCCGGCCTCGCGGGTGGCCTACCTGCCCGCAGGCGCGCACTATTTCCCGCCGGACGCCGGCCTGTACGCGGACAGCCCGATCAAGCCGTGGTGCCCCGGCGACTATGCCGCACCGGACCTCATGGCCAGCCTGCGCGCCGAGACCCGCCGACGGGACATGGCGCTCACCGCGTGGACGGTCTTCGGCTTCAACGAGCGTGCGGGGCGGGCCTATCCGGAATTCACGCAGATGAACGCGTATGGGGACCGTTATCTGACGGACCTGTGCCCGGCTCAGCCCGGATACGCTGCCTATGCGCGCGCAGTCGCGGCCGACGTCACCCGTTATCAGCCCGAATGGCTGCTCGCCGAATCGCTGCACTATCACCCGCTGCGTGAGGGACGCCGTTTCCTGGTCCTTGACCCCTGGTCGCGGCTGGCGCTGGGCTTGTGCTTCTGCACCAGCTGTGAGCGGGCCGCCGCCCGGAGCGGCGTGGACGTCGCCGGCGTCCGGCGCTGGGCGCGGTCCACCGCCGACGCCGCGTTCGCCGGCCTGACCGAGCCAGCTGTGAGCCACATCGATGTGCAAGCTGTCGCCGAGGTCCTCGATGGGGAGCTTGCCGCGTTCCTGTCCGTCCGGGCGGGGATCGTGGCGGCGCTCGCCGTAGCGGTCGGCGAGATTACCCGCGAGGCCGGGACCCGGTTCTGCTTCATGGATCAGGCCGGCGCCGGTGACCGTATCCTCGGCGCGACCGCCGCCGAGGACGCATGGCGCTACGGCGTGGATCTGGCCCGGCTCGGGCCTGTCTGCGACGGCTATCAGGTGCTCGCATATGCGCCAGAGCCCGCGGCCGTCGGGGCGGCCGTCGGCGCGTACCGGGCCGCGCTGCCCCCCTCGGTCGCTCTCCGGACCGCACTGCGTCCGTCCTGGCCCGACTGCACGAGCACCGCCAATCTGGCGCAGAAGGTCACCACCGCCGCCGCGCACGGCGCGCGGGGCATCGATTTCTACCACTACGGGCTCGTGTCTGACGATGCCTTGCAACGGGTCCGTACATGGAGGGAATCCCTGGCATGCCAGCCGCCTTCGACCTGATCATCCGCGGCGGCCAGATCGCCGACGGCACGGGCGCCGAGCCGGTTCCCGGTGACGTCGGCGTGACGGGCAACCGGATCGCCGCGGTCGGCGATCTGTCCGCGGCGGACGCGCGAGAGCACCTCGATGCCGTCGGCGCGATCGTCTTCCCCGGATTCATCGACGCTCACTCGCACGCCGACGCGTCGCTGCCGCAGCCCCATGTCCAGGCGGCCTACCTGTATCAAGGCGTTACGACGGTGATCCTCGGCCAGGACGGTGTTCTCGTTCGCGCCGGGTGACGGATTCGCCGTCAGCTATGCCGATCGCTACTTTCGCGCGGTGAACGGGCCCGCCCCGGCCGGGTACCGCGATGGGGTCACCGTGGCGGAGTTGCTTGCGGCTCATGACCGGCGGGGCGCGATCAATGCCGCATACCTCGTGCCGGCCGGGACCGTGCGGGCGCAGGTGGTGGGATTGTCTCCAGGCCGCCCGGCCCCGGACCAGCTCGGCCGCATGGTGCGGATAGTCGAGGACGCGCTCGGTGATGGCGCGGTAGGCCTTTCCACCGGCCTTGACTACGTCCCCGGCCAGTTCGCCGACGAAAGTGAACTGGCTGCCCTCTGCGTACCGGTAGGCGCCGCTGGTGGTGTCTACGTCAGTCACCTGCGCGGCTACCGCCGCGACCGGATTGCCGATGCGATTGGCGAAGCCGCCCGCATCGCCGCGTGTTCCGGCGCCGCCGGCCACGTCTCGCACCTTCACGGGCCGGTCGCGGTGGTGGAGGCCGCCCTGGAGGAGGTGAGCCGGGAGCCGGGCGTCACGCTCAGCTATGATTCCTACCCCTACCTGCGCGGGAACACGATCCTGGCGATGCTGGCACTGCCCGCGCAGGTTCAGGCGGACGGGATCAAGACCACGCTGAGTCGGCTCGGTGACGCAAGCGTCCGTGACCAGCTCCGGCAGACGTGGCTGCCCGGCCTGGGAACGCGGCTGGACAGTGCCACCCTGTCCTTCCTCGACCACCCTGACTGGCACTGGGCGGAAGGGATGACGCTGCCGCAGGCGGCCGCCGCCTGGGGCCACGGCGACGTGGCTGACTTCATCTGCACCGCCCTGATCGCCTGCGAACTCGCTGTCGGATGCGTCATCGACAACGGTCCGGACCGGGCCGAGGAGGACATCCGGCAGCTCCTGCGCCGCCCCGGCCACATGGCGAGCTCTGACGCGATCTTCCTGGGCGGCCATCCGCATCCGCGAGGATGGGGGGCCTTCGCCCGGCTGCTTGGTCGTCACGTGCGCGATCTGGGCGACTGGACCTGGGGCGAGGCCGCCTATCACCTGGCCGGCCACGCGGCGCGGCGTTTCGGGCTGGCCGGACGCGGGATCGTCGCTCCCGGCCAGATCGCCGACTTGGCCGTGATCAACCCCGACCTGCTGGCCGACCTCGCCAGCTACGACCTTCCGACACGTACTGCCCAGGGCGTTCGCCACGTCGTCGTCAGCGGCGAGATCGCCTTGCGGGACGGCGCTATCCGCAGCGTCCGCGCGGGCAGGGCACTGCACCGAGGAGACATATCGCGATGACCGAATACCCGGCAGACGGCACCGCCTACAGCCCGGCCGCCGTGCAGGCGGGCCTGGGCAGCCTTCGGACGCAGCCGCTTACCTCGCTGATGAAGGGGTTCACCGGTGTCCGGGCCGGGGTGCCGGTGACGCCGGAGAATCTGGTCGCGGCGGGTGCCAAGCTGACCGATCCGCTGTTCGGGACTCCGCTCATGGTCCTGCGCGAGTCCGCGCTCGACCGCAACATCCAGTCGATGGCGCGGTTCTGTGCCGAGTCCGGAGTTCTCCTCGCGCCACACGCCAAGACGACGATGAGCCCGGAAATCTTCACCCGTCAGCTCACGGCAGGGGCGTGGGGCCTCACGGCCGCCAGCCCGTCCCAGGCCGCCCTGTTCGCCCACTTCGGCGCCCGGCGGATACTCATCGCCAACGAGGTCGCCGACTCGGCCGGAATCAGCCTGCTGATCGAGCTGCTGGCCACGGTTCCCGGGCTTCAGCTCTGCTGCTACGTCGACAGCAGCCAAGGCGTGGAGGCACTGGAAGCGGGCGCACAGCGCGCGACGGCCTCCCTAGGGCGGCCCATTCCCGTGCTGCTCGAGTACGGCGTTCCCGGCGGACGCACCGGCGTGCGCAGCCGCCAGGAAGCGTTGGCCGTGGCCGAACGCATCAGGCGGTCCTCCTCGGTCGCCCTCATTGGCGTGTCGTGCTTTGAGGGGGTGCTCGGCGACGGCACCGACGAGCGCACCTTGTCGGCAGTCACCCGGCTGTGCGCGGCAGTGCGCGAGCTCGGCGAGGAGCTGGCCGAGGGGGGCTATATCCGGCACGACATCGACGGTCGCCCGGTCGCCACGCCTTCGCTGGTCCTTAGCGCCGGCGGCAGCCACTTCTTCGATCTGGTGGCCAGGGAGTTCCGCCGCAGTCGCGTGCCAGCGACCAGTGTCGTGCTGCGCAGCGGCAGCTATGTGGCTCACGACCATGGCATGTACCGGGACAGCACGCCCGCGCTCCGCGACCCGGCGCTGCCGGTCTTCACCCCTGCTATCGAAATCCACACCTCGGTGCTATCAAGGCCGCAGCCAGATCTGGTCTTGCTGAACGCCGGGAGGCGTGACGTTTCGTTCGACGCTGGCCTGCCGGTGGTCCTCGGCCACGGGAGTGCCGACTGCGCCCCCGCCGGCACCAACCACGGCATCCGGGTCACGGGGCTCAACGACCAGCACGCGTTCGTTGCTGTCCCGCCGTCGTCACCCCTTGGCGTCGGCGACCGGGTGGTGCTCGGGATCTCACATCCCTGCACCACCTTCGACAAGTGGCGGGCCGCGGTCATCGCTGACGACCACGATCGCGCGACGGGCATCGCCCACACCTTCTTCTGAGGCCAGGCGCCGTTCATGCCCGCGCGCGTGCGGCCGTCCGGGGTGGAACCACCGGGAACCCGCCTTCAGCGCAGAGTGGTCCCGGCTTTGTGCTCGAGCAGTGAAAGTTCCTCGCGGCTCGGCAGGCCCTCCCAGTCGCCGAGTGCGGTTACCGCGAAGGCGCCAGTGCGGCAACCGAGAGCGAGCCGTCCTCGCTCGTCGGCACCGTCAAGTGCCGCCGCGAGGTAACCGGCGACGAACGCATCGCCTGCCCCGACCGGGTCGACCGCTTTCACCGGGATCGCGGGCTCGTCGACGATGCCCCACCGGCTGACTGAGGTCGCCCCCTCGGCGCCGCGCTTGATGACCACAGAGCGCTTCCCGTCTCCGGCAAGGCGCCGGGCACTGACAATGGAGTCACCGCTGCCTTCCAGGATCGACAGCTCATCCTCGCCCGCGAAAACCACGTCCGCTCGCTCTGCCAGGTCCCGCAGCACCTCTCCGGCCCGTGCGGCCGGCCATAGCGCGGAGCGGTAGTTCACGTCGAAGGAGACCAGCACGCCGCGGTCGCGTGCGATCGTCATGGCCCGGTCCAGTGCGGCGGAGGCCGATTCGCTGAGGGCGGGCGTGATACCGGTGACATGCAGGATGCGGGCGTTCGCCACGAGTGCCTCGTCAACGTCAACCGGGCTAAGCTGAGCGCCGGCCGAGCCCGAGCGGTAGTAGGTTACCCGGGCCAGATCTGCGACGCGTCGTTCCTTGACCATGATCGCTGTCGGCGCGGACGGGGTGACGATGCTTCCCGCGATGTCCACGTTTTCCTTGCGCAGTGTCCCGAGGATGAGCTCGCCGAACTCGTCGGCGCCGACCCGCCCGATCCAGGAGGCCCGGTAGCCCAGCCGCGACAGCCCGATGGCGACGTTCGACTCCGCGCCCGCGATGCCGAGCGAGAGGCTGGTCATGTCCCTGAGCCGGCCGGTTCGCGGCGCGGTCAGCAGCGCCATGGTCTCGCCGAGCGTGACGAGGTCAGTCACCGGACGAGCTCGCGCTCGAGACGGCTGCGACAAGGCGCCTGGCGCGTTCCGCGAGCGCGGCGAGGTCACCGCCGCGCAGCGCATCGCCGGTGAGCTGGCTGCCGGTCCCTACCGCGATGGCTCCGGCGGCGAGGTAATCGCCGACGTTCTCCAGGCGCACGCCACCAGTCGGCACGAGCGGGACGGCGGGCAGCGGGTCACGCACCAGCCGGATGTAGGCCGGGCCGCCGAGTGCGGCGGGAAAGACCTTCACCGCGCTCGCCCCGGCGGTGTAGGCGGCGAGGATTTCGGTGGGCGTGAGTGCCCCCGCGAGTACCGGCACGCCACGGTCCAGTCCGGTAGTGATGACCTCGTGAACGAGCGCGGGGGTCACCAGATACCGCGCGCCGGCGTCGATCGCGGCGATTGCTTCGGCCTCGGTGAGCACGGTGCCCGCCCCAAGGCACGCTTCAGCAGGTGCCGCGGCGGAGTAGGCCTCGATCGCGCCGAGCGCCCCGGGGGTTGTGAGGGCGATTTCAACGGCCCGTATGCCAGAAGCGACGAGCACGTCCGCGACCGCCGCCAGGTGCGTCGGCTCGGCGGCCCGCAGCACCGCTATGGCGCGGCTCTCCCTAATGGTCTGGAGGGCTTTGTTCATAGCTTCGCCTTTATCTCCTCATCGTCACTGAAGGCATGGTGCAGCAGAATGAACCACCTGTCCAAAGTGTTTTCGCGGTGCCCGGGGACAACTGGCAAGCGACCGGCCTGGCCTGCGCGGCCAGTGTTTCCCGGTGCGTGGCCACGGGCGCCCACGGCGGTGTCAGCTCATCGCGTCCGTCGGGGCGGGCAAGGCGAATCCATGCCGCTGTGACAACTCGGCCGCGGCTTCCAGGACAATCTCCCCAAGCTCTTCGGCCTTCTCCCTTGTCACGCGGGTGATCGGCGCGGCGACGCTCATAGCGGCGATCACGGTGCCCCGGTGATTGAACACCGGGGCTGCTACGCATCGAATTCCTTCTTCGTTTTCCACGTCGTCGATGGCATAACCCCGCTCCCGGACTCGCCCAAGTTCCATGATGAGCATCCCGGGGTCGGTAATGGTGTTGGCTGTCCTGCGCTCTAGCGGGCCGAAGAGCAGGCGGTCGATCTCGGCCTGCGGGAAAAAGGCGAGCATTGCTTTACCGAGGCTGGTGCAGTGGAGCGGCACTGTCGCACCAACCCGGGAGAACATGCGCAGCGAGTAAGGGCTGTCGATCTTGTCGATGTAAAGCACCCGGTCTTCGTCGCGTACGGCGAGGTGACATGTCTCCCCGGAGGATTCCGCCAGCTTCGTTAGGATGTCGCGGGCGAGTCGGCGGGTGTCGAGCGAGTCGAAGAAGACTGAGCCCCAGGCGGCGAGCTTCGGTCCCAGCCGGTATGCGCCGTGTTCGTCTGTCTGCACTACTCGTGCCGCTTCCAGGGCCCCGAGAAGGCGCAGTGTGGTGGGCCGCGGCAGACCGCCCAGCTCGACAAGCTCCGATACGTTCAGCCCCCGCTCGTTCCTGGCGATCAGATCGACCAGCTGCAAGCCTTTGACCAGTGACTTCGCGCCACCAGTGGTGTCTGCGATGGAATCGGTCATCTTCGCCACATCCAAGAATGTACGGGCCTGTCGCAAGCCGGTCAAGTACGGACAGGCGGCTAACAGCGCGAGAACCAGGGATTATGTCGGGATTTATTGACAGCTGTTTGGGTCCGTAGTTATGGTTGGCCTGGTTATGGACACTATGGTCAAAATCAAGCCCTTCACGTAATAGAAGCTTGCTGCGCTGCTGGTCCGACGGGCCCAGCAGGGTGGCAGCGAGGTGATGAACGGCCAGGCATCGCGCTCCGACAGGTCCAGTTTTCTGGGAATTTGGGGGTAACCGCTGGGTTTCCGCTCGCGGCGTGACCAGTTTTGGCTGGTCATCCATTTCCCGGCTGGTTCCCGTAGGGCGCCGCCCCCGAAGGGCATCCAAGGGCCTGCCATGGCGCATGCCTTGTCATATCCGATTCAGCCAAAGGGAGAGTGCCAATTGCGCAGAGCAAGATCGGCAAAGCTCACCGTAGCTGCGCTGGGCGCGTTGCTGGTAACCGTCGGTTGTTCATCTCAAGCGAGCCAGCCGGCCGCTGGTGGTGGATCGCAGTCATCTACGCTCACCGTCGCGGAGACGACGTCTCCTTCCACACTCGACCCGCAGGCATCCGACCTCGCTGCGGACCGGTATGCCTGGGACCTCTCTTACCAGTGCCTGATGAACACCACCGCAAGCGGCCAGGTGGTTCCCGAGCTTGCGACGAGCTACTCGGTGAGCGGCAATGGCCTCACTTACACCTTCAACCTCCGGCATGGGGTGCACTTCCAGGACGGGTCGCTGCTGTCATCCTCGGAACGTCGTCTACACCTTCGACCGGCTCTTTACCTCCGGCTCACCGTCGCTGCGGGCGCTCTTCCCGACATATAAGTCGGTCAAGGCATTGAGCACCTATACGGTCGAGTTCACGCTGAGCTCGCCCGACGCGGGATTCGTCGATGATATGGCGAGCCCGCTGGTGTATGGCTGCGCGATCCTGAGCCAGAAGGGCGGGACCTCCGGCACGCTCGCCACCCACCTCGACGGCACCGGCCCATGGGAGCAGGTCTCGTACTCCCCGCAGAGCGAACTGGAACTCACCCGGTTCAATGACTACTGGGGCACCAAGACCAAGATGAAGAGCCTGGACGTGCTCTACGTGCCACAGAGCACTACCCAGGTCACCGACCTCGAGGCCGGGCAGGTGAACCTGATCTTTCCCGCCGAGTCCGGCGCCCAGTCACTGGCCGGCCAGCAGTCGGTGCAGGTCAGCACGCTGCCGTCGGATGTCACTGTTTTCCTTGACATCAACAATGAGGCAGCTCCGTTCAACAACATCCTGGTCCGCCAGGCGCTGGCGGACGCGCTGGACCGCTCCTCGCTGGCAAACATCGCCTACGTTGGCGCGGCCGTGCCGAGTGCCTACCTGCCGCCGTCGTACTCCTGGGCCACGCCGCTCGGCTCCTTGCCGTTCTCCCAGTACAACCCCGGCCAGGCGAAGCAGTTGCTGACTAAGGCCGGGTACCCGAACGGCGTCAACGTCACGCTGAAGTACATCGACAACTATGACCCCGGAACGGACAGCCTCATGGCCCAGATGCAGTCCGAGCTGAACGCGGTCGGGATCCACATCACCTTGGACCCGCTCCAGACGGCGGCGTGGGTGCAGCAGACGAACACGGAGGACGATTACCAGCTCAGCTGGAACGAACAGACGTACTACTCCGACCCATACCTCTACGTGGCGGTCCCGGACTACCGGCTCGCCCCTGGCGACGGCAGCCTGCCGCCCGCGCTGGCGGCCCTCACGCAGAAGGTGCTCGGAGCCAAGTCGCCCACCGCCTATCAGCAGGCGATCACCACGATCGAGCAGTACGAGACCGAGAACGTCTACCCGACGATCACGCTGCTCGCGCTGAAGCAGTACGTGGCATATCAGAAGAACCTGACCGGGGTAAACCTCCCGCCGAGCGGCAGCAGGCAGTTCCTTGCCAACGTCGGCGCCTGACGAGGCTGGCAAGGTGAGCGGCCAGCCCGGGTCCGGTCGGACACACGAGATGGCACCGGGCGGAGCGCCATCTCGTGTGCTGCTGGACGTCCGCGACCTGGCCGTGCACTACCCGGGTAGCCAATCGGCCGCGCTGACCGGCGTGAGCTTCAGCGTCAGCGAAGGTGAACGCGTCGGCATCGTCGGAGAATCCGGTTCCGGTAAGACCACGCTGGCACTTGCCGTGAGCCGCCTCCTACCGGGGTCGGCGCGGATCACAGCGGGCCAGATACTGCTGCAGGGCACGGACGTGAGTTCGCTTTCCGGTGAGTCACTGCGAAAGCTGCACGGCAGCACCATAGGCCGGGTACCGCAGGATTCGCTGGCCGGGCTCAACCCGGTTATCTCCGTCGGGAAGCAGATGCGGGACGCGATCCGGGCTCACCGGCGCCTTCCGCGTGACGCCGAGCGCACGGAGATCGCCGATCTTCTCCGGCAGATGAACATGCCAGACGTGGAGATGAAGCTACGCTCCTACCCGCATGAGCTCTCCGGCGGCATGCGGCAGCGGGTGCTGATCGCCATGGCCCTGATCAACAAGCCGGCGCTGGTAGTCGCTGACGAGCCAACCACGGCTCTCGACGCGACAGTGCAAGCGCAACTGCTTGAGGTCTTCAGGGAACTGACCGCCGCGCGTGACTCGGCCCTGCTGCTCGTGTCACACGACATCAGCGTGGTATCGGCGGTCTGCGAGCGCACCATCGTCATGTACGGCGGCGAAATCGTCGAGGACGGGCTTACCAGGGAGATCATGGACAGCCCCAGGCACCCGTACACCGCCGCGCTGATCGCCGCGCGGACAAGCCGCACGGTTCGCAGCAAGCCCAGGGACCGCGATCACCCAGTTCCCCGTGACGCAGCGGCCGGCTGCCGTTACGCGGATCGCTGCGAGTTCCGATTCGACGCCTGCGGCGAGCATCCAGATCTCGCTCCCGCTCAGGGCCACCGGGTGCGGTGCTTCTACCCGCCGCCGGCTCCGGGCAGCGTCGATCACAGCCAGACCGCGGCCCGCCCGGCCGGGAGCCCGCTTACATAAGCAGCGAAAGTGGAGAGCGCAGGGAAGTGCCAACGTTGAGCGAGCAATCCTGGAACGACATGGTCGGCGCGCAGACCACCGACGCCGTCTCTGCAGGTGGACGGCGTCACTAAGCTCTTCCGCGCGCGCGGTGGCGGCCGGAGCAGGTTCTTGCGGGCCACCGATGGGGTGTCGGTCGCCGCGGCGGCGGGCACAACCGTCGGCATCGTCGGCGAATCGGGCTGCGGCAAGACCACCCTGGGACGGATGGTGGCTGGCCTGGTCCCACCCACCGCCGGGACGGTACGGGTGCGCCGCGGGGCGGACGGTGAACTAGTCAACCCGGCCGTGCGGCGGGGACTCGTTCAGATGATCTACCAGAATCCGTCGGATTCGCTCGATCCCCGGCTGCGGGTGAGCACCTCTGTGGCGGAACCGCTCATCAAGCTCCCGGGGCCGCAGCGGGAGGCGGCCGTCGACCAGGCCCTGTCCGCGGTGGGCATGTCCGGCTACCGAGACCGCTACCCGCACGAGCTTTCCGGCGGTCAGCAGCAGCGCGTGTGCATCGCCCGGGCCATCGTCGCGGCACCCTCGGTGATCGTCCTCGACGAGGCAGTGAGTGCCTTGGACGTCCTGTTGCAAATCGAGGTACTGGCGCTGCTTGCCGAGGTCCAGGCCCGGACGGAAGCGACCTATCTGTTCATCTCGCATGACCTCGCCGCGGTGCGAGCCATCAGTGACTACATTCTCGTCATGTACCTCGGGCGGGTCGTGGAAGTCATCCCCAGGGAGAGCTACGCCGGCGACCCGCTCCACCCGTACACGATGGCGCTGAGCTCGGCGGAACTGGGCGGATTCGGACGGGAGGAGAGGCAGCGGATCGTGCTGCGGGGGGAGCCGCCAAGTGCCGCTCAGGAACATACGGGCTGCCGGTTCGCGAGCAGGTGCCCGGCCGCCGAGCCCCGTTGCTCGGCGGGCGAGCCAGGCCTGGTTGATGCCGGCGGCGGCCATTTCGTCGCCTGCTACCTTCCGGGGGTGCTGAGCAATGCGCCCGGACGCGGAGATTGAGGCTGCGATGACTACGTCGTCTTCTGATCCGCTGCCCGGCTTGTCTTCCGATGGGCAACGCGGACCGGCGCTGAAGGGGTTCGCCCGCTACGTGGGCATCCGGCTGTTCGGGGCCTGCGTGACCCTGCTTATCTTGTCCTTCGGGATGTTCGTCAGCCTGCAGCGGCTGGTTCCAGGCAACGAGGCCTCCGTGCTGGCTGGGTCCTATGCGGCTACCCCAGCCAAGGTGCACGCGATCGAGGTGCAGCTCGGGCTAACCCGGCCGATCGTGGTCCAGTACTGGTCATGGCTGACCGGCATACTCGCGCACGGCACCTTCGGCACCTCGGCTATCTCCGGGCTCAAGATCACCAATGTCATCGCGCAGGAAGCCCCGGTCTCGCTTGAGCTGGCCCTGCTCGGGCTGCTCATCGCCACGGTGATTGGCATTCCGATCGGGATGCTGGCCGGGGCTTCGCGCAATCCGCGCTGGGATGTGGCGCTGCGGCTGCCTTTCCTCGTGATATACGCGCTGCCGTTCTTCGTGATCGGCGCCGTGCTACTGCTGCTGTCCGCGCGCTACATGCACCCGCTGTATTCGGTCGTGTACGTGCCGCTGACGGCGAGCATTGGCGGGAACCTACGGGTCATGCTCCTCCCGTCGCTGACCGTCGGCCTGCCGGTTGCGGGCCTGCTCATGCAGATGACGCGGGGGGCGGTGGCCGACGTGATGAGCCAGCCGCACGTGATCACGGCGCGGGCGGTGGGGCTGAAACGGCGCCGCCTGTACGGGGTGTACGTGCTGAAGGCTGCGCTCCTGCCGATTATCTCGCTGGAGAGTTTTCTCTACGGGATCCTGATTGGCGGGGTTGTCGTCGTCGAGCAGGTGTTCAGCCTGCCCGGGCTCGGGCGCGGGCTGCTCAACTCGATAGATAACCGGGATTTCCTGCAGCTCGAGGCGCAGGTCGCCGTGCTCGCGGCGGCGTTCATCGCCGGAGGGATCCTGGGGGACCTGGTGACGCCGTTGGTCGACAGGAGAGTGACACGTGGCTGACGTCTCGACCACCCGGCAGCAAGACGGCGAACGGGAACCGGTCATGTCCGCAGTCCCGGTGCGGCGTGGTCTAGGTACGCGGACTCGCGGGCTGTTTGGCCGCCTTGGTGTCGCAGGCACGGCGGCATGGGGCATCTGCCTCGCCTACTGCGTGTTTGCGGTGCTCGGCCCGTTCATAGTCCCCCAGAGCCCGGAATCCATGATCGGCACTCCGTTCCAGGGACCATCAGCTCATTACTGGCTGGGTCTTGACCAACTGGGCCGGAGCGTGCTCAGCGAGGTGATCATAGCCTCCCAGGTCGCGGTTGTGGCCGCGGTCATCGCGGTGGCGATCGCGGCGACCATCGGGACGGCGCTGGGCTTGGTCGCCGGATATGTCTCAGGAGTGGTCGGCCACCTGATTGGCTGGTTCTTTGACCTCCTTTTCTCGGTGCCGTCCTACCTGCTCGGCATCCTGGTCGTGGTGGTGGCCGGCCCAGGGCTGCTGCAGGCGTCGTGCGCCATTGGCGTCGCGTTCATTCCTCAGTTCGGGCGGATAGCCCGGGGAGCGGCGGCCGAGTTGCGGCAGCGCGGATACGTAGAATCGGCGCTGCTGGCAGGGCGAAGCCGGCTCTGGATCATGAGGAGGCATGTACTGCCGAACATCATGACCCCGATCGCGGTGATGATCGGACTGTCCCTGGCAAACACCGAGGGCGCCTATGCCGTGCTGAGCTACCTGGGATTCGGTGTGCGTCCGCCCACGCCCGATTACGGAAGCATGATCGCCAGCGGGCAGGGCTATCTGATCACGGATCCCTCTCTTGTCCTGTTCCCGTGCTTTGCCCTGGCGCTGCTGATCGTCGCGTTCGCACTGCTTGGCGACTGGATCGCCGAGCGGTTCGACCCGCACCGGCGGTCGGGGTCCATCGGCTGGAGGAGCCATTCCTAGCCCGAACCCGGCCGATCGGCTCGCACTTGATGAGGTGCTCCGCAGGCGGGAACGTCAACTACGACTGCGGGCAATAATGGGCCTCGCCGCTGCCAAGTAAACGGGTGGAGCGCCTCTGGCGGTCATCGGTAGTGGCGAGGCGGAGTCGGTCTTCGGGGATGTCCGTGGGGCTAGCGCGCCACGGCGGCAGAAATGATAGTGGAAGAGAGGAAGCGATATGAGTGCAGCGAAAATGATAGCGCTGAAAACGACGGAGGCGCCGACGCCAAAATTCTCTTATTCACAGGGGATCCGGTGCGGTGGGTTCTTGTTCGTCTCCGGGCAAGTCCCAGTCGACGCCGAGACCGGTGGGGTGCCAGCCGAATTCGGCGACCAGGTCCGCAAGGCACTCGCCAACGTGGATGCGATTGCAAGGTCAGCGGGCGCCAGCCTGGCCGACGCGGTGCGGGTGGGTGTGTACCTCGCCAACGGCGACGACTTCAGGGCGATGGACGCTGTCTACCGTGAGCACTTCACTGAGCCACTGCCCGCGCGAACCACGGTGACGGTCGGTCTCCAGGGTGTCGCCGTGGAGATCGACGCCGTGATCGCGATCGGAGAAACGGGATGAGCGGCATGCGGGTCTGGTGGTGAATAGCGCGACATTCGGCCGACCGTCATGACGTGCGCTCCCCGGAAACACTGCCGTACATGGCGCATTTATGCCCAGAAGGCGGCCCTGCTGCGCCATTGCCCCGTCAGCCGGTAACCGGACTTCGTATACACCGCGGGGCTTGTCGGTGCGAATGAGGATCGCCTTGAGCGGCTACCGGGAGCGGAGCGGTGCTGCCACGACGCATGGGCTCCCGTTGTCAGCGGTGCGGTTGGCGTGCCGGTGCGGGTGCCTGGCTGGCCTGGTGGTACGCGCCTTACGCGCATCTCTGCGTGGTTGCGGTTGTTGCTTGGCTGGGGATGCGCGCTCCGTGCCCGTTTCCCTCCGCTCCGGGCGCCGGGCGCCCACCGCTCCAGGAAACGGGCACGGCCCGAAGTCTGTCATGCGGGTACCCGGTGGTGGCCGTAACGGGCTGGGCCGGTCACGGAACTGGCGGCTTGCCGTCGGCTGCTGTGTGGTGGACAGGGAGACATCGTCAGGCCCTCCCCGGGATGCTGGCCGCTGCCGGACTCCCGCCAGGCGATCCGCTGGCCGCCAACGTCGAGGTACCGCTGCTCAGCGTTGCAGATCCAGACGGATTCCGTGCACCGGGAGCCGACACCGCCCAGTTCCACCTAGGTACGATGGACGTACTTGCAGTACGAGGTATCGGAACGCATCTTGGCAACTAGGGCTCGCCGTGAGGGGGCAGGATTCTCGTGCCAGTTACGCTCCTGGACACGTCGCCCATGGCCGGCTAACGGCCTCCCCAGCGGTTTCCACGATTCGAGCCACCCGATCTAGCCTCTGGCCAAGTTGTCCTTGCACTCGTTTATATCCCAATTGTTGTGCCTGAGAACACGTGATGCCGACGACCGCGGACGTCCACTGCATCGCAGGATGGCACAGGGCGTAGGCGGACGCCGCTGCCCCGGTCGATCAAGCCAGTCGACTACGGAAGCGGGCGCAGCCGACACACAGCAGCGGCACTCCGGCATATCTACTTAGGCCTTTTCTTGGTACAGTCCAATCTTATGAGGGATCGCGAGCCCATCACGCGGAACAGCGCGGCATCGTGGTCAGACTTCGACGCCCACGGGTACTGGAAGATCAACTATGCCTCGGTCCTTCCGGAGGATGAACAGATTATCGGATGCGCCAGCAATTTCCTCATCGAGGCCTGCAGAGGCCGCATCGAGGCCTGCCGAGGCGGCCCGCCGTTCAAGAGGGCCGTGGACGTCGGTGCAGGCACCAATCTCTATCCCGCTTTGCTGATGCTGCCCTGGACCGAGCACATTGTTCTCACCGATTATTCGCCCGCCAATATTGACTGGCTCCGCGACAATCTGCCCGATGTACCGGGTGAATGGCCATGGCAGCCCTTCTGGGACCTAGTGGCCGGACTGCCCGGGTACGGGAATGTCGAGCAGCCCCGCCGCCGTCTGGCCACCAGCCACGGCATCGACCGCCTCAGCATCTTTGACCTGCCCCCGCGCACCTGGGACCTGGGCAGCATGTTCTTCGTGGCCGACGGCATAACCTCAGACGAGGCGGAGTTCGAATTGGGGGTGCAGTCGTTCATCGACGCCCTCATCCCCCGGGCGCCGTTCATGATGGCCTTTATGGAGGGTTCGTCCGGCTACGATGTGAGCGGCGTCCGCTTCCCGTCGGTCAAGGTCACTCTCGAGTCCCTGAGCACGCTTCTCGCCGGTCTGCCGGTCACCGGCACAAAGATTCTTCGAACCGATAACTCCGCTCGCCATCTCCGGCCCGGTTACGACGCGATGCTCCTGGCTACAGGATACGTCGCATAGAACCAGGTGTTGCGCCACCTGGTCCTGGCCCGGACCATCTAGCCGATGAGCTAGCTGGACAGCCTGCGGGTATCAACCGCGCGTCCTACTGGCTCCGGCTGTGAACGCCAGAAAGCGCGGCCCAGGTTATTCTGTCGCGAATCCGGTAACGAGGAGCATCGCGTCATATCCACGCCTTACTCTGGGCCCGCCATCCACCATAGCAATAGACTCTACAGGGCAAAAAAGATCATAGGTATACCCTGGTGTCCTGCCGGTTGAGCGCGGCTGGACAGATAATAAGAGCTGGGAGCCTGTAGGCGATATGGGCCCTGGGTGATGCGTTTGTCTAATGGGCCAGGAGTGGATTTCAGTGCGGCAAGAGCCTGATGCGTCTTCCAAACCACCGGGTCGGAAGCCCAGCAGGTACCGGCCCTGGTCCCGGAGCCAGGTCCAGGTGATCGACTCCGGGCGCCGCCGCGATCAGCCAGTCAGCGTTGTGCTGTCCCCGGCGGGCGATCGGCTGGCTCTGTCCGTCGGCCAGTGGCTCACCGTCTCGGACATCACTGACGGTCCTGGCATCGAGCCACGGCTCCAGATGGGCTGCGCGCTGGCGCCAGGGCTCGCCTGGTCGCCGGGCGGTGACAGGCTGGCATTTCGCGACGATGAGGGTCAGGGCCGGCTTATCGCGATGCCTGGAGCGATCTTCGCCTCCGGGGTAGACACCCGGATGCCGGCGCTCGCAGCGGGGAGCGCGATGGCTTTCGCCCCAGATGGTGACCGGCTGGCCGTGCTGGCGCCCTCATTGCCGGGCCGGATGAAGCTGACGCTGATTAAGTCGAACGGGGAGGTGATATCGGAGCGGGTGCTGAGCAGGGACCGGCTGTCCAGCTATCACCCGGAGGGGATCAACCTGGCCTGGTCGCCCGACGGAAGCCTGCTGGCCTGCACCACGGGGACGCCGACGGTCTGGGTGTTCGATACCGCCACCGGGCAACAGGTGCGGGAGTTCGACGGTCATTCGCGGGCCGTCACCGGTCTCAGCTGGATCGACGGCGAGTGGATCCTCTCGGCCTCGGCGGACGCCACGCTGCAGACATGGCGCCCGGACGACTCAGCGCCCTCGACCGTCGTGGAGACCATCGCGGCGGCAGGGATGGCATTCGTGCGCGAGCGGCGCACCGCGCTGGTCTGGTCGGCACGAGGCGAGCTGCTTGCCTGGTCCCTGGCGGGGACTCCTGCCCAGCTCTGGTACCGGGAACCGCCGTCGCGGAGCGTCGCCGCGCACTTCACCAGGCTGGCGGTCAGCGCCGTGGCTGGCCGGCTGGCACTGATCGACGCGGGAGCGACGGAGCTCGTCCTGGTCAGCGACTGGGACCACGCGGTCAGCGCGCCGGCCGTCACCACTACCTACGCGAACGCGAAGGTCCTGCTGCTCGGTGACTCTGGGGTGGGCAAGTCGGGCCTGGCCATGGTGCTAGCGGGGGAGGAGTTCCGGGCCACCGAGTCGACGCACGCGCGACGGATCTGGCGGCTCCCGGCGGCCGAGGAGCCGGATTCATCCGGCGATAACCGGGATGTCATGATCTGGGACCTGGCCGGCCAGCCTGGTTACCGGATTGTTCATCAGCTGCACCTAGGGGGTGCGGCCCTGGCGCTCATCCTGTTTGACGCGAAAAGCGAGACGGCGCCCCTGGCCGGAGTCCAGCACTGGGCGCGCGCGGTTCGTCACGCGCATCCGGCAGCGGCTGGCGGGCTGACGACCTTTCTGGTCGCCGCCCGGGCCGACCGCGGCGGCATTAACGTCTCTGACCTGCGCATCCAGAAGCTGATGGCAGACTTCGCGCTCGATGGCTACTTCAAGACCAGCGCGCGAGAGGGGACCAACACCGACCTGCTGCGGGCCCGGCTGCTGGCGGCGATCGACTGGGCAAGGATTCCGGAGGTCACCTCGACCGCCCGTGTTCGCCGCGGTGAAGCAGTTCGTCGTGGACCAGACGGAGTCCGGCGGCCTGCTGACCCCGATCGATGAACTGTGCCGGATGTTCCAGGCGGCGGTGCCCAGCGGCCTGGAGCTGCTGACCGGGCAGGAGCAGTCGCCGGAACTGGCCGGCGACGGCCCGCAGGAGATCTCGCCGACCAGGCTGACCTCGGTCTTCGAGGGCTGCATCGCTCGCCTGGAGTCCGCCGGGCTGGTGAAGCGGCTGAAATTCGGTGACTACGTGCTGCTGCAACCCGAGTTGCTTGACGCCTATGCCGGCGCCATCGTGGACGCTGCCAGGGAAGAGCCGGACGGGCTGGGGAGCATCCTGGAGAGCAAAGTCGTCAGCGTCGATTTCGCGGTCCCGTCCACTGAGCGGGTGCTTGAGGGACGGCAGGAGCGGCTGCTCGTCCTCGCCACCCTGGAGGAACTCCTGCAGCACGAGCTGGTGCTGCGCGAGCCGACCGAGGACGGCGAGCAGCTGGTCTTCCCCTCGGCTTACCGGCGCGACCTGCCAGCGTCCGAGACCCCGAAGGGGAACGGTGTCGTCTTCCGGTTCGAAGGGCCGATCCAGAACATCTACGCGACCCTGATCGTCCGGCTGACCCGTAGCGACAGGTTTACGAGGGTGGCCACCTGGCAGTCGGCGGCCCGGTTCGCCGCCGACGCCGGGGAATGCACCATCCTCCTGAAATTCGACGGCGAGGGCAAGGCCGAGCTGTGGATTGGGTACCAGCAGGTACCGGACGTCCTTCGGGAACAGTTCGAGCGCTTCGTACACGCCCACCTTCACCGCCGGGCCATGCCCGGAAGCGTCACGCGGAAGCGTTTGTACAGCTGCCCGCACGACGGGACGGCATTCACCTTCGAACAGGTCCAGCAGGTGATCCGCCGCCACCGGCCGTACATCCTGTGCCCGGTCTGTGAGAACAGGGTCCCGCTGCGTGATGACTACGAGCTGGCCAACGGAAGCGATCAGTCCACCGCGGCGATGGACGCCTCGGCGGACGCCGGCCGGGACATCGCGACCGCTTCCGCGGTGGTGCAGGGAAAGGAGGAGGTTGCGGAGTTCGACGTTTTCCTCTGCCACAACTGGGAGGACAAGCCTGCCGTCCGTAGGCTCGCCCAGCAGCTCAGGGACCGCGGGCTGCGTCCATGGCTGGACGAGCGCGAGCTGCGCCCCAGTCTTCCCTGGCAGCCGGCGCTAGAGGGTGTGATCGCGGGCATCCCGGCAGTAGCGGTGATCGTCGGCTCCCGGGCGGGCCCCTGGCAGGAGCAGGAACTCGCCGCGTTCCTCCGGCAGTTCGTCAAACGGCGTTGCGCCGTCGTGCCCGTGCTGCTGCCCGACGCCGACCACCCCGACCTGCCGGCCTTCCTTGATGGCCTGACCTGGGTAGACCTTAGCGCGACCGAACCGGATCCAATCGACCAGCTTGTGTGGGGCATCACCGGCAAGCATCCGAACAGCTAGGTCCTCCCGGCCGTCCGGCACCCACTTCCCAGTATCCGGCAGGATCGTGCGCGGCGGCTCAGCTGACCGGGAGCTCGGCGGTCGAGACCGTGAACTCCTCGATCGCCTCGGGCAGTACTTCGACGCCGATGACCGGTGCGGCAGGCACTCGAGATGACCGTCCGTGAGAACGAACGGCGCGGTGACGTCGTGCTTGAAGTGCCGCGAGGAGGCGGACGTGTCGCCGGGCAGCACGAAGTTCGGCAGGGCAGCGAGGATCTCGCTGGAAGCTTGGCGGCTTCGCCTGCTGTCCTGGTGGCGGGCAGGAACGTCGCGATCGCAGCCCGCCTGGTGTCCCGGTTGAGGACGAACACCAGGGCAGGGGTCCTAACTGTGATGAGCGGCGCGCCACCGAACGCCTCTACCTCGCCGCGTCCGCGTCGAGTTCCCCGGTGAACCGGCGGACGCAGCCTCTGCGTGCGGCGTGGAGGTCCGGCATGCAACGACTCCACGCCGCGCCGTTGTACGCTTTCGTCTTAAGATGATAGAGGCTGATATGTCGGGACTCCCGGCAGAGATCGACACGTCCAAGCCGCACTCGGCCCGGATTTACGACTACTACCTAGGCGGGAAAAATCATTTCGCCGCGGACCGTGAGGTTGCGGAGAAAACGCTAGCCAGCGTTCCCTCAGGACGCGTCGGCGCACGTGAGCAGCGGGCATTCCTGGGCCGCGTCGTCAGGTACCTGGCGATGGAGGCGGGCATCAGGCAGTTCCTCGACATCGGCACCGGGTTGCCGACCACGGACAACGTGCACGAGGTTGCGCAGGCAATCGTGCCTTCATCCCGCGTGGTCTACGTCGACAACGACCCGCTGGTGCTCGCGCACGCGCGGGCGCTGCTCACCTCCTCGGAGGAGGGCCGCACCGCCTACATCCACGCCGACCTGCGATCGCCTGGCGAGATCCTGTCTTCGCCTGTCGTCCGGGAAGTGCTCGACTTCTCGCAGCCGATCGCGCTCATGCTCGTAGGCATCTTGCACTTTCTCGAGGACAACGACGAGCCAGAGCGGATCATCGCTACCCTGCTTGACGCCCTGTCGCCCGGCTCGTACCTCACCGCTTCGCATCTCAACCCGGAGCATGACCCGGTGGGCGTGGCCGCCGGGGTTCGCGCCTATCTTGCCGGCGGAGTCACGGTTCAGGCACGTGACTCAAGCGAGTTCGCCGCGCTCGCGTTCCGAGACCTGGAACTAGTGCCGCCCGGTGTCGTGTCGGTGTCGGAGTGGCGGCCGGGGTCCCCTGGGCCGCGGCCGACGCTGGCCGAGGTCAGTTGCTACGGCGGCGTGGGCCGCAAGCCGTAGGCCGCGGGGATTCTGCTTACCCGGCCAGGGAACGGACCTGCCCGGTGTTGCTGACGCGGTGCTCGTGGTCCCGCGCCGGTAGGGCAGCACCGTTACGGTGACCGCCAGTAACGAATGGTTGATCTCGCGATACGCTGGGTAGTCGACAGAGGGGGTCCTGCAACCGGCAGGTTCATAACCACGATCGCCTCGCTGTTCCGGGCGCTGCTTACCGCAGGCGGGCGGCCGGACGCTGTCGGGAACGGGGAGCCGGGCGGTACCGGGTGCCCGCGTATTCTCACGTGGCTCGCAGGGGGAACTATGTATTTGACCCGCAAGACCGGGGTCGTGCTGGGCGCGGCGGTGCTGCTGGCCGCGGCGGGCGCGCTGGCCGCCAGCCCGGCTTCCGCCCAGCCCCTGAGCCAGCTCTGGCTAACTCATAGGCCCGGCGAGCAGGGCCCGATCATCAACCAGTCGTCCGGCCAGTGCCTGACCCAGGACACCGCGGCGGGCGTCGGCGTCCCGGTAGCGACGCTGCAACACTGCACCGGCGCCGACGACCAGCTCTGGTTCAGTGCGCCCGGCAGGCTGGGCCTGATCAGGAACGAGCGGTCCCATCTGATCCTGACCCAGGGCACCGTGGCGGGCATCGGGCTGCCGGTGGTGACGCTGCAGCCGGCCGGGTAACGATTATCTGACGTCGGCTGACCACCTCGGCATTCACCGGCCGCCCGGGCCGTGCCGCCGCGGCTCGGTGATACGTTGCGTTACATCACTGTGCCGATATGCCAGGGCACGAATTCTTCCTCGCCGTAACCGAGTGCTTCGCTTTTGGTCTGCTCGCCAGAGGCGACGGCCAGGACTTGGCGGAAGATGGCCTCGCCGAGCTCGGGGACGGTGGCGGTGCCGTCCAGGATCTGGCCGGCGTTGATGTCCATGTCGTCGCTCATGTGCTCGTAAAGCTGAGTGCTGGTGGCGATCTTGATGCTGGGCACCGGTGCGCAGCCGAAGGCCGAGCCGCGCCCGGTCGTGAAGCACACCACGTTCGCGCCGCCGGCGACGATCCCGGTGACGGAGACCGGATCGTAGCCGGGGGTGTCCATGAAGACGAAACCTTTGCCGGTGACCGGGGCGGCGTAGTCCACCACGTCGGCCAGGGCGGTCGTCCCGCCCTTGGCCACCGCGCCGAGCGATTTCTCCAGGATCGTGGTGATGCCGCCGGCCTTGTTGCCGGGGGAGGGGTTGGCGTCCATGGACGCCCCGTTCGCGCGGGTGTACTCGCGCCACCACTCGATCCGCTCCAGCAGCTTCCGGCCGACGGATTCGGTGACCGCGCGCAAGGTGAGCAGGTGCTCGGCCCCGTAGATCTCCGGCGTCTCGCCGACAACCCCGGTCCCGCCGTGGCGGACCAACCTGTCCACGGCATTCCCGAGCGCCGGATTGGCGGTCAGGCCCGAATAGGAATCCGAGCCGCCGCAGTTGGTGCCCAGGATGATCCGGCTGGCCGGAAGGACCTGTCGGCGGGCCGCGTCCGCCTGGGGAAGCATCCCGCTCAGCCGTTCGATGCCGGCGGCCACGGTCTTCCTGGTCCCGCCGATCTCCTGGATGGTGCAGGCGGCGACAGGCAGGTCCGGGCGGAGCTCCAGGCCATCGGTCAGGGCCTTGATCTGGTTGTCCTCACAGCCGAGCCCGAGAACCAGGAAGCCCGCGAAGTTGGGGTGGGCCAGGTAGCCGCGCATGACCCGGCGCAAAACGTCGATGCCCTCCCCGGATGGCGCCATGCCACAGCCCAGGCCGTGCGTGAGCGCAACCACCCCGTCGACGTGCTCGTAGTCATCGAGCATGCCCGAGTACTGCATCTGCGCGGCGATCTTCTTGGCCGCGGTAGCCGAGCAGTTGACGGAGGTGAGGATGCCGAGGTAGTTACGGGTGCCGACCCTGCCATCGGACCGCAGGTACCCCTGGAACGTGGCCTGTTCCGCTTCGGGGAGCACATCCACGGCGTCGGCCTCGGTACAGAAGCGGTACTCGCGCTCGAATTCCCGGTACTCCAGGTTGTGGACGTGGACGTGCTCACCTGCCTTGATGGGCGCCCGGGCGAAGCCGATCACCTGACCATACCGGCGGACCGCCGCGCCTTCGGCGATGTCCCGCACTGCCAGCTTGTGGCCGCGGGGAATGTCCTGCCGCAGGCTGATCAGCCCGTCCCCGATATCGAGCCGCGTACCGGCCGGACCCTCCTGCGTGGTGATCGCTACGTCATCGGCCGGATGCAGCCGTATACCACGGGCCACCAGTGCAGCACTCAAAGCGAACCTCGGATCTGCGCGACGTGAGTGTCCGATATGCCGGACATGTTAATGGCGGCCAGTGCCTCGGGGAAGGTCGTGACGCCGCTGATTACCGGATAGTCCTGGACGACGGGGCCGGTGCCGGTCACGTCGTGGATGCGGTCGAGCAGGCAGGCGACCTCGCGGCGGAACGACTCCTCGTCGACGCGGGCGGCGTCGGCAGTAAACGGCGTGGCCAGCACGCCCCACAGCCCGCGGGCTAGCGGCTCTGTCACCGGCATTGCTCTGTGCCCTTTCGCTAGAGACCGGCGACCATGCCGCCGTCAACGCGGACCTGGGTGCCGGTAATGTACGAGGCGCGCTCGCTGGCGAGGAAGACGGCCGCGCTCGCGAACTCCTCGGGGGTGCCGTACCGGCCTGCGGGGATGGTGCTGATCGACTGGGCGCGGACCGCCTCGACATCCTGGCCGGTGACCTTGGCGCGGTTGCCGTCGATCTCGGCTACGCGACCCGTGCCGATGCGCCCGGGCAGGACCATGTTGACCGTGACCCCGTCGCTCGCCACCTCGGCCGCGAGGGTCTTGAGGTACCCGGCCAGTCCCGCCCGCGCGGCGTTGGACCGGGCCAGGCCGGCGATGGGCTGCTGGACGCCACTGGAGCCGATCGCGACGATCCGGCCCCACTTCCGCTCCCGCATGCCGGGCAGGACGAGCGAAACGATGTCGATGTGGGCGAGTAGCAGGGTGCGGAGGGTGGCTTCCATCTGCTCGGCCGCCAGGTCCGCGGCGGTGCCGGGCGGGGGGCCACCGGAGTTGAGCACCAGGATGTCGACCTGGCCGTGCGCGTCGATGGCCTCGGCGAGGCCACGCCGGACCGAGTTGGGGTCGGTGATGTCGAGCTCAAGGCCGATCGCGTCCGGATGGTTCCTGGCGGCCTTGCGGGCCGCGTCGCCACGGCGGCCGGTGAAGGCTGTCCGGGCGCCTTCACCGGCGAGGCCTTCGGCGACAGCGAGCCCGAGGCCGGATGTCGAGGCGAGCACGAGGGCCGAGCGGCCCTTAATCATCAGGTCCACGGTGTTCCTCTCTCAGGACGAAGCCCGCACGCGGTTTTCCAAGGTGCCGATCCCGGGGATCTCGCAGCGGACGACGTCGCCGTCGCTGATCGCCGCGGCACCGGGCGTTCCCGGCGAGATGATGTCGCCGGGGTACAGCGGCATGATCCGGCTGTGGTAGCTGATCAGCTCCGCCGGGGAGAACGACATGTTGCTGACGACGTTGGCGTGGACCACCTCGCCGTTGCGGACGGTGCGGACCTCGATCTTGTCGAGGGAACCGAAGTCGGCGAGCACCTCCTGGATCGGGAGGATGACGGGGCCGAACGAGAAGAACGTGGGGAAGTTCTTCGACCGGGTCAGGTAGCGGGCGTTGCGCATGACGAGGTCTTCGGCGGTCTGGTCCAAGACCGGTGTCACGCCGTACAGGTAGCCGAGGGCGTCTTCGGGTGAGACGTTCCGGCAGTACTTCCCGATGATCAGCCCGAGTTCGGCCTCGGACGTAATCCGCTCGGCGAGGTCGGCGGGCGGGAGCACGATGTCGTCGCCGGGGCCGACGATGGTGTGGCTGGCCTTGATGAAGGAGCCAGGCTGCTCGGGCACCTTCTCAGCCAGGTCGCCGGCGTGGGCGTGGTAGTTCAGCCCGATGCCCCAGATCTTGGCCGGGGACCGGTAGGGCGGGGCAAAGGAGACGGAGTCCAGGGGACGGAACAGGTCCGACCTGGCCGTCCCGGCGCGCTCCGCGAGGATCGGCGCGGTGTCGGCGCCGAGTAGGGACATGAGATCCCCGGTCAGTTCGGGCGCGACGTGCGAGACGAGCGCGACGCCGCGATCCGGGTCGATGATCGCGGGCTGCTCGCCCCGCTCTGTGCGCATGGAGGCGATGCGTGGCATCAGCGTCCTTCCATTCGGGGGAGAGGTGGGACAAGGAGACCGTAGCCTGGGGCCGGGCTTCGATCACGCCGCGGGAGACGAAGAAGTTGATGACGGCACCGACGCCGAGTAGGGCGGCGGTGACCTCGAACGGCAGCGTGCAGCTTCCGGTGCGGTCGATGAGGAAGCCGGTCCGGGCAGATGCCGACTGCTGGAGAGTTCAGCGGGTGACGGTGGTCCAGGGGCGGACGAGGTACTTCTCGACGGTGGCCTCGTCGAAGTCGAACCCGAGTCCCGGGGCGTCGCCCAGGGTGAGATAGCCGTCCTGAAGGTGAGGCTGGGCGGTGATGATGTCGCGGAAGTTCAGCACGTCGTTGGAAGGAAAGTACTCGACCCACGATCCGTGAGGCAGCGTCGCGACGACGTGGGCGTGCAGTTCATGGAGCCAGTGCGGTGCCATCGTGGCCCCGTACGCGTCGGCGAGGGCGGCGACCTTCCGCAGGGCGGTGATCCCGCCGACGACGGCCGCGTCGTGCTGGAGGAAGACCGCGGAGTGCTGGTCGAGAAGTTCCTTGACGCGCCAGTGGCCGTACTCGATCTCACCCGTGGCGATCGGTATCGAGGTCGCCTGCGCGAGTTGCGCGTGCCGGGTCAGGTCGTCCGGACTGAACGGCTCCTCCAGGAAGTAGGGGTCAAGCTCTTCCCAGGCACGGGCGGCCCGGATCGCCGTCGGCAGGTCCCGGAAGGCGTTGTTGGCGTCGAGCATGAGCAGGACATCAGGGCCGATGGCCTCCCGCGCGGCCCGGATGCGCAGGGTCTCTTCCGCCAGGCCGAGCCGCCCGATCTTGATCTTCACCGCGCGGAACCCGCGGGCGACGTATCCGCTGACTTCGTCGGCGAGTTTGTCCGGCCCCTTGCCGTCAAGGTAGTAGCCGCCCGACGCGTAGGCCTGGACCCGGTCCGTGCGGGCGCCGAGGTAGCGGTGCAGGGACACGCCAGCAGCACGGGCGTTCCGGTCCCACAGTGCGATGTCCAGAGCCGACAGGCCGCGCATCACGGACCCGGAGCGCCCGTGCAGCAGCGACTCCTGGTACATGGCGTCCCACAGGCCCTGCACGTGGTGGGCGTCGCGGCCGATCAGCACTGGCGCCAAGAGATCCGTGACCGCCTCGACAGCGAGATGACCCGACTTGTGCCCTGGATAGCAGAACCCGATGCCGGTCACGCCGTCGTCACCGGTCACCTTGACCAGCGCGTAGTGGCGCTCGAGCACGGTCCGGCTCGAAAAGCTGGTGGCCGCGGGCAGCGGAACGGCGACCAGGGCGGCGGATACCTGTTCGATCGTGGTCATCGGGGTCTCCTGTCCTTGGGAATGCGACTCCCTGCACGATAAAAGCCGATGAATACTGATACAACGGCAACTTTCGGATATTCAATATCGGGAATCGCTATAACGTGTGCCTATGGAGATCCGCTGGCTGCAGTCCCTGGTGGCGGTCGCAGACGAGGGCGGGTTCGCGAACGCGGCCAAGGCCCTGCAGGTCGCCCAGCCGACTGTGACCGGGCACGTCAAGGACCTGGAGCGCTCGCTGGGAGTGCCGCTGTTCGACCGGCGGTCGCGGCCGGTGCGGCTCACGGACGCGGGTACCGCGTTCATCCGCCACGCGCGCCTTATACTGGCCGAGGTCGATTCAGGGCTGCAATCCGTGCGCCACGAGAGGCACGGCCGTGCCGGCGGCACAGTCCGGTTCGGCACCTACCCGAGCGCCACGAATGGGTACATCCCGCACCTGCTGCAGCGTGCCGCGGTGGAACTGCCAGACGTCACGATCGTGCTCCACGAGATGAGCGGGCGCGAGATGGAGGCGGCGGCTGAGGCCCGGCAGATCGACATCTTCCTGCGGCAGTCCGAACTGCCGCTGCTCAAGCGCAACTTCCTGACCCACCGCCTGTGGCGCGAGCGCTTCTACGTCGCCGTCCACCCCGATCACCCGTGGGCGCGACGGCCGGAGCCCAAGATCCCGGCCGAGGAACTGCTCCACACCAAGCTCATCATGACCGGCCGCTTCGCGCCCGAAGCCATGGCCTCCCACCCGTTGTGGCAGGCACTCGGCGCCTACCCGGACATCCTGCACCGCGTCGTGCACCCGCAGTCCCTGCTGTCCCTGGCCGAAGCCGGACTCGGCCCGGGGCTGACCACCGAACTCGCCATCAGGCGGTTCCCGACAACCGCCGTCCTGAAGCCAGTCGACCACCCCGACGCCTACCGCGAGGTCTTCCTCTACTGGCCCAGCCGCCGCCCGATCTCCCCCGGCACCCGGGCCCTCATCGACCTGATCATCGCTGAGCCCACACCGCCGATCCTGGACACCCCTCAGGCACAAGCATGACGGCTTTCAGCCTCGCGGCCTGCGTGGAAGGGCGCCACGGTACTTCGACAGTTGCCTCACTCACCCCGCTGGTCAGCTAGCGCCGAGAAGGCGGGCGGTCTAGCTGGCCTCGGCAGCGGCGAACAGATCCACGTCGGTGGAGGGCCGGTCCAGGAAGCCGTGGACTTGGACCGCGTAACCGCCGGCCAGGGCGAAGCCGTACTGACCGGCCGCGCGAAGCGCCACCCGGGCTAGTCGCTCGTGGAAAGGATCCATGTCGGGGAGTTAAGCGGCGGTGGGCCTCAAGACAGGAAACCGCTCTTCCCAGATCTGTCGGACGCGGGCGGGAAGAAACAGTTGCCGCCACACCTCGCGCAGTACCGTGCCGTTGACGTAAGTGCGCAGGTCGTCGATGCGTGTCGCCTCACGGATCACGCGCTCGTACATGACGTTACGCTCCCCCGAGTCATCGAGGTGGAACTCGGCCCGTTCCGTCCAGTCCAGGCGCAGGGGCAGCACGACGGTGCCGCTCACCGGCCCGGTCAGTTCGCTGAGTGTCTCGGGCAGCAGGTACGGCCGGTTCTCCGCGTAGGCCCCGCCAGTCACGTCTACCAGCGTAACCGAACGGGCCGCTGTGAACCTTATGATGGCCGCCCGCAGACACCGCTGCTTCGCCTTGCGCGACCTGCAATGCCGCGGCCGAGACGGGTTGACGCGTATGTGGTTCACTGATTGACCCCTAAAGGCGTACCGTTCTAGGCGTGTATGGTCGACTATACCCGAAAGTATCTGACAAGTCGCGATCGACCCAGCCCACGAGCTTTCGCTAGCCGCAACCCACGCCGAAATGAGGACCTGGACCGGGCCGCAGCCCGCCTGACGGAGGCTGAGAAAGTCATCGCGCGCTGTGAAGACTGATCGAGTCGCGCTGATCTCGTGCGTAACTCGCGTAACATTTAGACTCTTTTCTCCCCAAGCGGATCGCTGATTTCATGACAGTGGGCCGGAATGTCAGACAAAGGCAATATCGTCAATCTCATTGTTGGCAAACGGGTGCGGTATGCGCCTGGGAGCTTCCGCCGTTTAAGACAACAGTCTCGCTGTGTGATGGGGCGTTCCGCTAATGTCATCGCTTATGGCGCCGGGTGACCATGACTGCGTCGGCCAGATTAACCGCAACCTGCGGGTTCTGCGCCGTGCCATCGCCTGGCACCTCAGCCAACCGCGCGGCGACGCCAACACGGTCTATCGCCCACGGCCCGGGTTCTAGAGGGCTTGTGCGATTCGTCGAGAGTGCCCGGAGCCAGCCTGGGGTGGTGGGGGCGTTCTTCATCGACGCGCTCGGGACTGGGATGTTCCTGCCGTTCTCGCTGCTTTTCTTCCTGGCGACCACGTCCCTGTCGCTGACGCAGATCGGGCTGGGACTGTCGATCTCCGCCATTGTGCGGATCCCTGTGACCATTGCGGCCGGCCCGCTCTCCGACCGGCTCGGGCCCCGCACCGCCATCGTCTCGTCGCAGCTCCTTCAGGCCGCCGGGCTCGTCGGCTACCTGTTCGTACACGGGTTCTGGCAGCTCGTCGCGGCCGCGGCCCTGGTCCAGGTCGGCAACTCGATCTTCTGGGTCGGCTATGCGCCGCTGATCTTCACCATCGCCGCGGACGGGGAGCGGGAACACTGGTTCGCGCTGGTGGGGGCGCTACAGAGCGCTGGCCTCGCCGCCGGGGGAGTGATCGCGGGAGCCACCGTGGCCTTCGGCGGGCGGGGCGGGTTCATCGCGGTCGCCGCGGCGGACGCCGCCTCCTACGTTCTCGCGGCTGCTCTGTGCGCGAAATCCCGGTCCGGCAGCTCCGCACCGGCGGGCCGGGACGCCGGACCTGATACCGGACCAGCGGGCAGCTGGAAGCAGCTGCTGCATGACTACCCGTTCCTCGGGTTCGTGGCTGTCAACATGGGGCTTACCTTCCTCGCGATCGCCTGCCAGGTCGCCCTCCCGGTGTTCCTCGTCAAGATCCTCGGCCTGCCGGCGTGGGCACCGGGAACTGCGCTTGCCTTCACGGCCGTCCTCGTGACGGTGTCCACGCCGGCCGTGATGGCTGTTATCTCAGGCTGGCGGCGGCAGCGCGTCCTGATGGTCTCCCAGGCGCTCATGATCGTGGCGTTCGCCCTTTTCCTGCTCCTGCATCTGCTTCCCGCCGGAGCGGCCATCGCAATGGTCCTGATAGCCATCGTGCCCCTGGCCGTCTGCCAGGCAATGCAGGTGGCCGTCGTGCCGACGGTCGTCACCGAGTCAGCGCCCCCGGCGGCCCTGGGCCGGTACATGTCGGCCTATCAGCTGACCTTCAGCATCGCCGACATCATCGTCCCGGCCATCGTGACCGCCGCGCTGCACGCCGGCGCGGATGCACTGTGGCTGCCCCTGGCCGCGGTCGCACTTGCCGACCTGGCCGCGGTGGGCCTTCTGGCCCGGCGCATGACCGCCCTGACCAGGCGCGTGGGCCAGCCTAAGCCGGAGCCCGCCAGCTCGGCGGATCGCCTGCTCGAAGCCGACGGAATCTAGTGTCGCGTGTCAACCATCGTGTCATCCGCGACCTGAGAAGTGATCGGCAGCATCGTTCGCCGGGCGCTTCCTCAATGCGGGCGATGCCCCTTGCGCCCCGATCTCCTCCTGCCCCCCACAAACGGGGGAGGGTAACGGCCGGTCTTGGCGGTGCCATCACCCCGAAGGGGGGAGTTCGACCGCGACGGGCAGGCGCCGTCGAGTGCCCGGGACCTGAACAGCTCCGCCTGCGATATCCGCATCCCGCTGGTGATCGTGGCGGTGATCACCGTGAGCCCGGACTTGTCCTGCGGCTCCGTCGTCGCCGCCGCGCACGCCACCTGGTGTGACGTTTTCGGGGTTTGGTGAGCACGTCGGCGGGCGCTGGGAACCTAAACAGGGTCCTTCTCGGGGAAGCTAGCGTGCGCATAGGCCTGATTACTCAGCGTTTGGCCCTCCTGGCGAAGGGCCGTGCTGGTCGGGGCACGAGCGGATGCCGGTGGGCGGTTACGGGGCGCTGGTGTAGCTCCAGTCGGGTTTGCCGCCCGCGGCGGTGGAGGTCACCTCAGGCCCGACGAGCAGGAATCGTGCCTCCTCGTGTGCGATGGGGCAGTGCTCGGTGCCGCGCGGGATGACGAACAAGTCGCCGACTGCCAGATCGACATTGCGATCTCGCAGCTGGATGGTGATGCGGCCCTCGATAACGAGAAATACCTCATCCTGGTCGTCATGGCTGTGCCAGTTCGTCGAACCGATTCCCTTAGCGACCTTGAACAGGTTGCCGTTGCCGCTCGCGAGTACCTGCTGGGACCAGAACTCGGTCAATTGCGCGGCTTCCCTGGCGAGGTTTATCTTCTCCATGACGCCGATCCTGCCTGGGGGCGGAGCCGGCGACAGTGGTAGAAATGCCACATGCCGCAAGATTCCTACCGCGACCTGCGGGCGGTCGTCCTGATCGTCGACGAGGGCTCCAACCCCTTCGAGCTGGCCTGCGCGTGCGAGGTTTTCGGCGCCCGGCGGCGCCCGGAGATCGGCCGCGAGCTCTATCGGTTCCGCGTCGTGACCCCCAGGCGCCGCGTGGCCGTACGCGACGCGATGTTCACCATCGGCGGCGCAAGCGACCTCAGCGACATCGATGACGCGCACACCGTCATCGTGCCTAACCGGCCCGACCCCGACACGCCCACGCATCCGGCGGTCATCAAGGCCGTGCGGCGCGCGCACCAGCGAGGCGCTCGGCTGGTCGGCCTGTGCACCGGCGCCTACACGCTCGCCGAGGCCGGCCTGCTCGACGGGCGCCCGGCAGCGGTGCACTGGCAGCTCGCCGGCGACTTCCGGCGCCGCCACCCGAAAGTCGACCTCCGGCCGGACGTCCTGTTCGTCGACGACGGCGACATCCTGACGTCCGCCGGCAGCGCAGCGGCGCTGGACCTGGCACTGCACATCGTCCGCCTCGACCACGGGGCGCAGGTCGCCAACTTCGTCAGCCGCCGGCTGGTGTTCTCCGCCTTCCGCGACGGCGGGCAGCAGCAGTTCATCGAGCAGCCCGTCACCTCGCCCGGTCAGCCCGCGCTGTCACAGACCCTGGACTGGGCCCGGGCACGACTCGGCACCACGCTGTCCGTCGCCGACCTCGCCGGACACGCTCACCTCAGTGCCACCACGCTGCACCGGAGGTTTCGCGCCGAGCTCGGCACCACGCCGCTGGCGTGGCTCACCGCCGAGCGCGTCGACCTCGCACGCCGCCTGATCGAGCAAGGAGCCGCGCCCTTCGACCTGGTCGCCCACCGCAGCGGCCTCGGGACAACCGCCAACCTCCGCGCCCAGATGCGGCGCCGAACCGGGCTCAGCCCATCTCAGTACCGCGCCCGCTTCGCGCGTGACTGACCCCGGGTACCGCAAAGCTACCGGGTACGCTTCGTACCGATTCCCGTCAGCAACGATCACACGCGGTCCGCAGGTGAGCGGTAAATCACTCGTCATCTCACCCGCGTAGATCTACCGTGGCAGAGGCTGGCCGACCTGGCGGTAAGGGCCAGAGACCGTTTGTCCCTGCATGGGGGTTCAAGAAGTGTCAGGAAGTAGACCCGGCCCGGTCGCCAGCTGCAGCCCGGAGCGGAGCACGTCAGCGGCGACTGCCGCCATGCCGAGGAAGATGGCTCCCCACCAGAAGTGCTCAGGCATCGCCCCGGACCGTGTGACGGCGACGTAGACGCGGTGCCCGCGAGCGGGACATTGGACCGCGAGGAACGCGGAACGAGCGCTTCACCCCGTTGGGGTGAAGCGCGTGGGCCCGGAGCGGTGAAGTCTAGGAGTCTCAGGTCCAGCGCACGGAAGCGGTCGCCGCGGCGCAGCGGATCGGGGTCCAGGGCGACACATGAGGGAGCCGCCATGCTGCATGCCTATCTAGATCTGATCACCGCGGATCCAAAGACGCTGAGCGTCTGTATCGACTACATCGAACACCAGGCTCGCCCGATGGTAGAGAGCCAGCGGGACAGCCTGGGGCTGCTGCTGCTGGCCAATCCCGACGACGGTGTCGCGGTATTCGAATCGCTGTGGGCGACGTACGTCGACCTGAACGCGAGCGAGGAGGTAGCAGCAGCACTGCGCGGCGAAATGGCCGGGCAGGCCGGGGGATCGGTGACTGCCGCGCCGTACCAGGTGCCGGTCTTTGAGCACGATGCGCCGCTGCATGGCGGAGAACGCGCCAGGCTGACGCGGATCGAGGTCAAGCCGTCAGCGGTCACGGACGTGATCGAGGCGTTCGGGGACTCCGCGGTTCCGCTTCTGGCGCCAGCTCCCGGTTTTCGCGGCGCACTGCTGCTCGCCGATCCGGATTCCGGGCGCCTGGTCAGCCAGACCATATGGCGGGACCCGCAGACCCGGGCAGCAAGCCCGAGCGTCGCCGAGCTAATCAAGGCCGATCTCCTCCAGTCAGCTAACTGCCAGATCCGTTCCGTGGAGGACTACAGCCTTGTGTTCAGTTCCGCTCGGGAAGCCTGAGAATGCCGAGCGCCGTTGTAATGTCCTGGATCGCCTGTTGCTCGGCCGGGGTTACGCTCTGCTTTTTCTCCCGGTGAGCTTCGGCGACTTTGTTGGCCACGGTGAGCACGAAGCGCCGGTAGTCCTCGCACTCCTCGGCAGTCGCCTTGTCTTCCAGCACCGAGGCGGCATAGTTGAGATTGGCGAGCCCCTGGTCCCTGAGCTCCTCGGGATTGTGAAATTTCCCGTGCTCCATTCGGGGCTTTTCCGCCACGATCTCGTCGAGAAGCTCGCTCTCGCCGTGCTGAGCACGCGCTTCGGCGTAAGCCTTAGACATCGCCATTGTCTCGCGGAACGTCCCTCCGTGCGACGCGGTAATCACGAGCAACCCGGCGGTCGGCGGCCCCTCGAGCACTAGCTCCCATTCGTCGGGTGAAAACGCGGTCTTGGTCGTCATGGCACGCTCCTACGCTCACTGCGGATTCCTAGAGCGTCCCGCGGGTCGCTGCAAAGCACCTCACCCTCAGCGGGTGTATCGCTCGCTGCTTAGCTGAGCTGGCCGACCTTCCCGGAGCTCCCCGACGTCCTCGTGCGGTCGCACCTGATGCGCGAACCGGACGTGGCGGGACCACATGGGCAGGAGTCCCAGCCCGTCTGGCACAGGTGAGCCACGGAACGGGCTGGCGGTTTACCTCGCATCGGGTGATGCCCGCGCGCCTGGCATGCGCAATGCTCACGAACAAAGCAGTATTCACCCGCGTCCGGAACAGGCGAGAGCCAGGTGACTGATACGGGTAACGCGCCGTAGGCACGAAGCCGAGGCCGGCTAGCCCACGGCCAGTTGACGGAGAATTCTAGTGCGGAGAAGGGGAGGGGCGTCGATGGGCGCGGAAAGCGAGCGAGTAGCGGGGTTCGGCAAGCTCGAGGATGGGCTTCGCCAGGCTGGCGACTGGTACACGTGGGGGCCGTATGTCAGCGAGCGGCAGTGGGGAACGGTGCGGGAGGACTACAGCGCCGACGGTGAGGCGTGGGACTACCTGCCGCACGACCAGGCCAGGTCCTATTCCTACCGGTGGGGCGAGGACGGCCTGGCCGGGTTCTGCGACGTGGAGCAGCGGCTCTGCCTTGGCCTGGCGCTGTGGAACGGCCGCGACCCGATCCTGAAGGAGCGGGCCTTCGGGCTGACCGGGTCGCAGGGCAATCACGGCGAGGACGTCAAGGAGTACTGGTGGTACCTCGACGCGATCCCCAGCCACGCATGGAACCGCTGGCGTTACCACTATCCGCAGGCCGAATTCCCCTACCAGGACCTGATCGACACCAACGGCAGGCGCAACAGATACCAGCCCGAGTACGAGCTGCTTGACACCGGGGCGTTCGACGCCAACCGGTACTGGATCGTCGAGGTGCACTACGCCAAGAACGATCCCCACGATGTGCTGATGGCGATCTCGGTGACCAACGCGGGCCCGGACACCGAGACGCTGCATGTGCTGCCGACCGCCTGGTTCCGCGACACGTGGTCGTGGGACCCGGAAAGCGTCAAGCCATCCATGGCGGCGACGAGCGACATATCCGTCGGGATCAAGCACCCGTTCCTCGGGGAACTTGAGCTGCTCGCCGAGGACGGCCCGGAGGGCGTCGCGCCGGCGGTCTTGTTCTGCGAGAACGAGACGAATCACCAGCGGCTGTACGGCGCGGAGCCGATCACGCCGTATCCCAAGGACGGCATCAACGACCACGTCGTCGACGGCGCGGCCACCGTCAACCCCGAACGCACCGGCACCAAGTGCGCGTTCTGGTACAAGGTCACCGTCCCGCCGGGCCAGACTCGTGTGCTGCGGTTGCGGCTGCGGCCGGCTCAGACCACCGAGGCGTTCGGCGACGGGTTCGACCAGGTGCTCACCGACCGGAAGGCCGAGGCGGACGAGTTCTACGCCGAGCTCACGCCCGCCGCCGCGACGGGGGACGAGGCCATGGTCATGCGCCAGGCGTTCAGCGGGATGCTGTGGAGCAAGCAGCTGTACCGCTACGACGTGAACCGCTGGCTGGACGGCGATCCCAACGAACCTAAGCCGCCATCTCAGCGGCTGAGCGGGCGCAACAGCCGCTGGCGCAACTTCAACGCCTTCGACATCATGTCGATGCCGGACAAGTGGGAGTACCCCTGGTTCGCGGCGTGGGACATGGGCTTCCACTGCGTGGCGCTCGCGCATGTGGACCCGGCCTTCGCCAAGTACCAGCTCATCCTGCTGTGCCGGGAATGGTTCCAGCACCCGAACGGGGCGCTGCCGGCCTACGAGTGGGACTTCGGCGACGTGAACCCGCCGGTGCAAGCGTGGGCGGCGCTCGAGGTGTTCGCCATCGACGGCGGCACCGACATCGACTTCATCAGCCGGATCTTCGACAAGCTGCTCGTCAACTTCACCTGGTGGGTCAACAGGGAAGACGCCGAGGGCAACAACCTGTTCGAGGGCGGCTTCCTCGGCCTGGACAACATCGGCCCGATCGACCGCTCGCACCTGCCGGTCGGCGGCATCCTCGAGCAGTCCGACGCCACCGGCTGGATGGGGTTCTACGCGATCGCCATGGGCACCATGGCCGTGATCCTGAACAGGTCCGGCCACCGCCCGGCGCAGGACCTGGCACTGAAGTTCCTCGAGCACTTCGCCGAGATCAGCGACGCGCTGGACGGCCTCGGGCTGTGGGACGACACCGACGGGCTGTACTACGACCGGCTCAAGACGCCAGGCGGGGAGACCGTTCCGGTCAAGGTCCGGTCGATGGTGGGCATCATCCCCGCGCTGGCGGCGGCGGTCATCGGCGAGGACGACGTACGGCGGTCGCTGCTCGCCGGCAAGCGGTTCGCGGACTTCATGAAAAGACACGAAATGACCGACCGGAAAAAGCTGGCCGAGCGTGGCCTGCTGCGCGGGGAAGCCGGCCAGCAGCGGCTGCTGCTCAGCATCTGCGGCCCTGACCGGCTGGAACGGCTGTTCACCAAGCTGTTCGACGAGAGCGAGTTCCTGTCGCCGTACGGCCTGCGGGCGCTGTCCGCCTACCACCGCGACCACCCCTACCAGCTCCAGGTCGAGGGCATCACCGCGGGCATCGACTACGAGCCGGCCGAGTCCACCACGCCCATGTTCGGCGGGAACTCCAACTGGCGCGGCCCGATCTGGTTCCCGCTGAATTACCTAATGGTCAGCGTGCTGGAGCGCTACCACCGGTTCTACGGCGACGACTTCACCATCGAATACCCCACCGGCTCTGGCAAGCAGCTGCACCTAGGCGAGATCGGCGCCAACTTGGCCGACCGGCTCATCTCCATCTTCGCCAACGACCAGAACGGCCGGCGGGCCTGCTTCGGCGGAACTGAAATCATGCAGACCGACCCGGCGTGGCATGACAACCTGATCTTCAGCGAGTACTTCCACGGAGACAACGGCGCCGCGATCGGCGCGTTCCACCAGACCGGCTGGACCGGCGTGGTCGCCGACCTGATCCGCCGACGCCACGGGAACGTTGAGTCCATCGGAGACGTCGTCCGTCGGGTTGGACAGTAGGCAGGGCGATGAGCGCCATGCCGGCTCCCTAGGCCGCGGGCGCTCTCCCCGGCACGCCGTTCCCGCTTGGTGCCGCGCCCGGGGTGCGCTTCGGGCGCACGGGGACGAGCTTCTCGATCGCCTCGAGCGTCGCCGAGGGCATCACCTTGTGCTTGTTCGACGAGAACGGCGCCGAAACGCAGGTCCCGCTGCGGGATGACGACGCTGACGTCTGGCCCGCCTTCGTGCCCGGGGTGGGGCCGGGCCAGGCGTACGAGTACAGGGTCAGCGGACCCTGGAACCCGGCGCGGGGCCTGCGCTGCAACCCGGCCAAGCTGCTTCTTGACCAGGTGGACTGGCACAACGCGCGCCTGGCCACGTCGGGCCCGGCCACCGCCGTCCGGCAGCTCCGCAACCAGCCGGGTGGCGACATCATCGTCTTGGCCAGCACTAGCATCATCCGCAGCCTGCTGGAAACCTGTGAGCTGGACCGGCTCAGCATCACCTTGTGCCCTGAGCTGCCCGGCGGCGGTACCCGCCTGTGCGACGACGGCCCCGCGGGGTCGTCTTGGGCCTTGGCCAGCCTGACGCCCACCGAGAGCGGGGCGGTCTGCCTGCTGTATGACAGGATCCGGCCCGCGTAACCGCTTCGCGTGCCAGCCAGCCGGCCGTTTACGATGCCGTCAGTGAAGGAGGAGACTTCATGACTGCCACTGTTGCGGGGGATCTCCAGCGATGTGTCGAGGCCGTGGCCGGGGAGCTGATCAGCTCCGGCGCGGAGACGAGCCTGCAGGTCGCGGTGGCCCGCAACGGCCGGCTGGTTGCCGATGTCGCCGCTGGCCTGGCCGATCCCGCGACCGGCCGTCCAGTCACGCCGGGCACGTTGTTCTATGCGGCCGGATTACGCCAACCGGGCCGACGTGCTCACCGCCGACATCCCCTCGGCCGGCACCATGACCGCCCACGGCGCGGCCCGGATGTATTCCGCGCTGCTCGGCCACGTGGACGGGGTGTCGCTGGTGTCAGCCCGGCGACTGGCCAGCATGGCCGCGATCACCTACCGCGGGCTGGACCAGGTCGTCGGCGTCCCTGCTCAGTGGGCATTCGGCTACGGCCCCTACCGGCCCGGCGCCCCGCCAGCCGAAGGCTCCGCCTTCGGCATGGTCGGGGCCAACGGCTCGGCAGCCTACGCCGACATCGGCACCGGAGCGGCGCTCGCCGTCATGCGCAACCGCTTCACGGTCGGCGACTTCACCGCCGCAACCAGGATCGGCCAGCTCGTCACCCGGTTCCTCTCCTAACCACTCATCCCGCCGGTGCGAGCCGGCAGCACCCGAAGGAGGAAGCCCTACCATGAGCGAGCCCGCAACCAAGATCGACACCCGGTTCAGCGATCGCGGCTCGGAAGCCACGCCGTGGAGCCAGACCCGCGCGGCGCTCGAGACCGCTGAGCTGTTCTGGATCACCACCGTCCGGGCCGACGGCAGGCCCCACGTCAGCCCGCTGGTCGCGGTCTGGCTGGACGATGCCATCTACTTCTCCACCGGCGAAGCCGAGCAGAAGGCCTTCAACCTCCGGGCCAGCCCACACGTGGCCCTGACCACCGGATGCAGCACCTGGCGCGAGGGCCTCGACATCGTCGTCGAAGGCGACGCCGTGCCGGCCACCGATGAGGCGCTGCTGACCCGGCTCGCCGAGGCCTGGTCCGCCAAGTGGGACGGCCGGTGGCAGTACCAGGTGCGAGACGGCCGCTTCCGCCACTCTCAGGGTGACGCGCTCGTCTACTCGGTGATGCCGGCGAAGGTGCTCGCCTTCGGCAAGGGAAGCTTCACGCACACCTCATACCGATTCTGACCGGCGCCAGGCCGCCCGGGGCATCATCCAGTCCCACGGCGAACTTCTCGCCGATCCCGCGCCTGATGGCAGCTGACGAAACTCGCGCCTTGCCGCCCGGTCGGCGACCTCGATGCAGAACGCCCCGTATGGTCGCGGCCCGGAACGCCAAGGCGAGGTCAGCACTGCCGCTCAGGCGGCTACGTGCGCGCCTCACCACGGACGGCAATCACGCGAAGTAATTGCGCTATCCGCTACCGGTAGCTCAGCATGGCCGCCCTGGACAGATTCAGCTGACCGTCGTCAAGGTGCCTATACCAGCGACTGCGATTCGGAGGAAAGTCTGAACTACCGCTTCCCAAGAGGGACCCGCCCGCTGCCCTCGATGCTCGATAGGTACATGGCCGCGCCTGAGTGGTGGCTAGAGATCTTCGACCTCACCACCATCCCCTAGGCTTCCAGACTCTAGGGCGAAGCGGTCTGATGCTAGCCAGACGTGCCTAATGTCGCTATTCGCGCAGGCCTGCGGCAGTTGAGGCGAGCTTCTGCAAGCAGTGGTGGGAACTTCTCCTAGTGGACCAACAGCCGTAGCCGGTGAAGTCATCGGCGCGACCTATCGGGAGCGGTGGAAGAGCACTGCCGGCCTCTCGGTCGAGGGTATGATCGGCCTCGTGCCGGAAGGCGTCAGACATGTCGTCCGGGAGGTCTGCCGCGCCCTTCAGTGGGACGGCCTGGGGAATATCCAGATGATGCGCCGGCCCGAGGGGGATACGGTCGTGTATGAGATCAATCCACGGGCTGCGGGGTCTATCGGCCTGACGCGGTATGCCGGCTTCGATTTTCTCGGCGGTGTGCTGCGCTGTGTTCTCGGGCTGAACGGAAATGCCGCGTTTGCCGCAGAACCAGTAGTTCCCACTGTTTTCAGGCGCGACTGGTCCACAGAGGTGCGTTGTCCGTGAGTTCCATGGACCTCGCGATCTGGGCTGACCACTTCGCGCGCCGGGCCGCACCCGCAGCGGCTCGCCCATTCAGTCAAAACCCAGCCCAGAATTAGGAGCCATGAAGCTAATCGTGACCGGCGGTGCCGGGTTCATCGGCGCCAACTTCGTCCACTACACACTGCGGAATAAGCCGGATTATGAGCTGACGGTTCTCGATGCCCTGACCTATGCGGGAAATCGCGATAGCCTCCAGCCGGCCGGCGACAGCGTTCGGTTCGTGCACGGTGATATCTGCGACCCCGAACTCGTCGACAGGCTAGTCAGAGAGTCTGACCTGGTAGTTCATTTCGCCGCAGAGTCGCACGTGGACAACTCGCTCGCGGATCCGGAGCCGTTCATCCGCACGAACCTGATCGGAACGTACACGATCCTGGAAGCTGTGCGAAGGAACGGAAAGCGCCTTCACCACATCTCTACCGACGAGGTATTCGGTGACCTCGCGCTCGACGCCGACGAGAAGTTCACCGAATCCACGGCCTATGACCCTTCGAGCCCGTACTCGGCCACGAAGGCCGGGTCGGACATGCTTGTACGTGCTTGGGTACGCTCTTTCGGCGTGCAAGCCACGCTATCGAACTGCGCTAACAATTACGGCCCGTACCAGCATGTCGAGAAATTCCTGCCGCGGCAGATCACCAATGTGCTGACCGGCCGGAAGCCGAGGCTATACGGGCAGGGCGCGAATGTGCGCGAGTGGACGCACGTCGATGACCACAATGCTGCCGTGCACTTGATACTCGAACGTGGCCGAGCCGGTGAGACATACCTGATCGGTTCGGGAGATGAGCGAAGCAACCGGCAGATCATGAACGATCTCCTTGAGGTGATGAGCCTTCCCGTCGACTACTTTGAATACGTGCCCGACCGGCCAGGGCATGACCTGCGCTACTCGAATGACTCCACCAAGATCCGCTCCGAGCTCGGCTGGCAGCCACGCTATGGGTCATTCCGCGACGGACTCGCCATGACGACTGGTACCGGCAGAACGAGTGGTGGTGGAAGCCGCACAAGTCAGTAGCCGAAGAGCGCTACGCCCACCTGGGCAGATGACCCGCACCTGCGGGCGTCCCAACGGCCAGGCGAGGCGACAGTGGTGCCGGCGGTTGCGGTGAGGTCCGCGTAGAGCCCTGTGAGCTACCTGGCGACGGGCCGGGGCGTCCTCGCCAGAAGCCCGCAGTCTGGAAAGCGGTCTCCGTGATGACGATGCCCCGCTGCTTCCAGAAGGGCAGTGCGTCAGGGGCGAGGACGGACCTGCGCGAGCAGCCCGGCGACCACGGGCTTGAGTGCGTCCCACGGGAAGATCGCGCGGGGGTCATTGCTCCCGTTCGGCAGTGGGTACCGCTCGGGGTCGAAGAGAACCTGGACGCCGCAGGCGCGCAGGAACTCGACGTTCCGCCCGAACACGGGGTGCCTGGCCAGGTCAACGTGCGGGTTGGGGACGGCGGCGGGGCTGCCAGCGCCTAGTGCCTCGTTGAGCAGGCCGAGTACGGTGATGCTGAAAAGGTGCCCAAGGCGCTGGCCAGATGAGCCGCAGACCCGTTGCGCACCGTTGCTATGGAAACTCCCCGCAGGACCTTCTGCGTTACCTCAGCGAGGCCGAGCGAGGGGTCGACCGGCTCCCGCGGACCCTCGTATCCGCCGTCAGGATGTGCGGGATCTTCGACCCAGGGTTCCGTGAAGCTGCGGATTGTCGAGTCCGACGAGGGTTGCCCGTCCGTTAACGACGGCCCAGTGGGGCGTGACATGCCACGGACTCCCTTCTTCCCAGAAGACGGGCTGCTTGCTGTCGAAAGGGTTGGGAGTGAGCCACTCGACGTGCTGGTCCCGTGACACCAGTCGATTGCCAGTTCCCTCCAACCGTGGCAGGTGACCCGGCATGAACAGTCGCGCAACGTCTGGTTGCGGCCCATCCGGGGCCGGGGAATGATGCCCTCGTGGACTTCCTGATTATCGGCAATGGGATGTTCGGCGCGGCGATTGCCAGGCACCTGGCACCGCATGCCAAGGTCACGGTGGTGGGACCGGAGGCGCGTGTGGACGGCTCCGGGGCGTACGGCGCGCACCATGATGAGGGACGGATCATCGGGGATCTTAGCCGGGACGTCGTGTGGTCCGAACTGAACCGGCGTGCTCGGGTCGGCATGGCTGAGCTGGACCCGGCGCTTATCACGCCGTGCGGGGCGCTGACCGCGACGAGCCGGGGCGGCGCGGACTACTTCAGCGTCGCCGCCGAGATCCGCGAGCGGCACGGCGCGGACATCCGGATTCTGACCGCGGACGAGGCGCACGCCGGCTTTCCGATGGCCCGGTTCAGCCCAGGTGAGACGATCTTGCACCAGCCGGGTGCCGGGTACTTCAGCCCGCGCCGCTACGTCGCCCTCGCCAAGCGGTCAGCGCAAGCCAACGGTGCCGTGATCATCCCGGGCACCGTCCGCGCCCTGCGCACGTCCGCCTCAGGGGCGGAGGCCGAGCTCGACGACGGCCGTTGGCTTCACGCGGAGGCGGCCATCGTAGCCAGCGGTGCGTTCGCCGTCGGCTCGGATCTCCTCCCGGTGCCGGCGGCGCTGCGAGCCAAGTCGGAGGTCTACGTGATGGCTGAGCTCGACGACCAGCAGGCCGCCGTATTGCACGCGATGCCATGCATCAACCGCACGATCAGCCACCCTGAGCTGGCGGATCTTTACGTGCTGCCGCCGATTCGCTACCCGGACGGGCGCAGTTACCTCAAGTTCGGCGCCAACACGATGATCGATCACTGGCTGCCGGATCCCGCCGCCGTGCGTGCCTGGTACGACCACGGCGACGGTGACGGCCCACTGCCCGCCTTGCGTGAGGTCCTGGCCGACCTGCTGCCTGATGTGCGCGTCTGCTCCTGGCACACCCGCCGGTGTGCCGACGCCTACACGGCGCACCGTCATCCCTACATCGACGTCCTCGAACCCGGCCGCCTCATCATCGCCCTGGGCGGCAACGGCCGAGGCGCCCAAGCCGCCGACGCCGTCGGCTATCTGACCGCCGGTCTCGCCGTGACCGGCCAATGGCGATCCGACCTCCCCCACGGCGCCCTCCGCCATGTCCCCGCCCACGGCCCCTGGAACGGCATGACCCTGCTCCGCGACCAGGCCAGGTAACGCAAGGCTGCTGCCAATTCCTCACCGTAGGTCAGCGCCTTGAGTTTCGAGCAGTCTTCGTTGTCGCGGGACAGCGGGCAGGGTGAGCAGTTTAGCCAGCCTAGAGACGCATTAATCGAACCTTTAACCACCCAGCCGCCGATGATCGGGGGCCATCGGGTCATCGGGTCATCGACAGTGCTATTCGTCGCTTTAGGGACACGATCAAGTCCACTATCCGGCTGCATGGTCAGTAAGTCGACCGCCTGGTCTTCTGCCTCATCGAGCAGTCTGATGGTCCGATTCCGGAGTTCGTGCAGGCCGAGGAAGTTGAAACGGAGGTTCGCGTCGTCTGCTGCCGGCCCGTGCGCCATGAGTCGTCCGGTGACGAGGAGGAGGGCGTTCAGCGATGCTTGGGCTGGCTGGGCCATGTGAGTGTCTGATGGCCCGGTCAGGCGGAGCGGCTCGCCTGAGCTGAGATTGGGGACTGTTAGCCCAAAGGCCGTGCGCGCTGTCATGAATGAGGTGGCTGCCGGTGGCGTACTGGTCTCGGAGGTAGGTCATATCGGCCTGGGCTTCGAGGTCGACGGAGGTCACCCACTGCCCCGGCCGTCCGGCCAGCCCGGTGGCCCAGCCGTAGTCGTCCCGGTAGTCACCGCCGTAGCGGGCGATCAGGCGGTCGTGCTCTTTCTTCAGTTCCTTCATCGTCGAGGCGGGGATCGGCGGCCATCCGAGCTGGCGGCCGGAGCGCTGGCGGTGCTGAGCATGCTTGTACTGCTCGATGTGGCTGTGGCTGTGGCTGAGGTAGCTGGTCGGCGAGATCGGCGTGCCCGTGCTCAGGGCCGTGCTCAGCGATCAGGATGGCGATGACGGCCAGCTCGTGCAGTGTCCGGTACCGGCCGTACGCTCCACCGGGGAAGCCAGCTGCTAGCAGCGCGCGCACCTCGAATGAGGTCTGGCAGGCCCGCGCCTGGAGCAGGATGAGCACCCTTGCGACGCTGTCGAAACGCGCCTGACCGTCGACGCGAGTCTGGGCGGCGAGTGCTCGCAGCTCTGCGGCCGCCAGCGTGGTCGTGTAATACGCCTCCAGGGCACTGCCCATCCGCACGCGATCCGCGCTTCGGCATCCCGTCTGCGGGACGCGGCAGCGCGGCTCCTGCTGAGCATGTGGTCAGTGAGCGTGCCAACGGTCACGTCGAGGCCGGCCTCGGAGAGTTGCCGCATCGCGTCGTCCAAGGGCGTTCCTGCGTGACGGGCTGCCATGAACGCGTCCGCGATCTGGGCGAACTTTGGCGGAGACTGGTCTCCGGAGAGCGGGCGAAACTCCGTCATCACGGCCTTCCAGTCGTCTGAGATATCCGCGAAGAACGACCGGCCACCGCTTGCCAACGGCTCTCCTACTTGTGGCAACGGAGAAATACAGTGTCCGGTTCACCTGTATTGCGGACGGAAAGACGCCCGGACGTTAGCGGACGAGAGCCTTGCTGTCATTACCCATTTCGAGCCTGGGAGGGGTCTGCACGCGGGGTCGGGCCTGGGACAGGTCAGCAGGGTGGGCACGAAGCCCGTCCGCACGGGTGGCACTTCCGCATGTCGGCTGGCGGCGGCGAGCCAGGACGGCCTCGTAAGGCTCGCCGCCGGATTCGGGATCCTGTAGCGACGGAAGGCACTCGCTGCCGATGACGTACCCCCGGTGAGCGAGCACGGCGGTCAGGCGTGCCGCATTGGCGGCATGGTGAGCTGCGATTTCATCGGCTCCGGCGAGACCGGTGACGGACGTGGCATCAGGACCCGTCGCGATGAGTCCGGCGATAGCCGCACGCTCATCTTCGGGCGGGCAGCGGTAGATGTCGGCTCCGGTCTGTGCGGTGGCCTGGCTGGCGGGCGACGGGTCTGCTGCCGGCTCCAAGTCGGCGATCTGGCGGGCCGCGAGGACTGATTCGGCGGCGTGCCAGTACGCCTTGCACCCAGCCGACCCCCGCTCGAGGTACGGGCCGAGGACTTGTCGTGGATCGCTGTGTGTGATCTTGTGCTGGTCGCGGTAAGCCGCGACGATCGCGATGCAACGGTGCCAATCGCGCTTGTCATGAGAATCCTCGGGCTCCTGGTCGAGCAGACTCATCCACGGTGGGCGCTGTCGGATCGCGGTGTCGGCTAGGTCGGCGATGCGGATGTCGATCGCGGCAGCGGCACCCTCCAGGGAGGCGGTGAGGGATGCGGAGTTGGCGTCGGACATGGAGCTGCGTGGGCCTGGTACCCACGGCAGCAGGGATCGGCCTTGGTATTGGTCATCGGCTTCGTTTCCGCTGTGGCTTGGTCTTGGACAGCGGGGTGGGCGGCGAGGTGGCGGTTGATGCGCCAGGCGAGGATATCGCTGATGGTGCGGGCGGTACGCAGCTCACGGGCCGTCGCGACGCGGGTGAGGGCGTCGGCGGGGGAGTGGTCTGCGTTCTCGGCGCGGCGGAGCGCGGCGATCAGCGCTGGCCAGGGGGCTTCTGCTTGCGCCCGCTGAGCGAGTTGGTCGCCGAGGACGGTGACGGTGAGCGCGGTCAGGCGTTCGTGTGTCTCTGGGCCGGTCTCATACGGCAAGCAGGCGTGCACCTGCGCGGGAGCCGGCGTGGCTGCGCCGGCCTGAATGGCGGTAGCCGGGGACGAGGCACTGACCGTTGGCGGTTCCGTGCTGGCGTCGAGGAACGCGTCGATGCGCCAGGCGAGGCCCTCAGCCACGCTCTCGGCAGAGGGGGGCAGGGTGCCTCCCGGCGGTCACGGAAGAGCGCCGCTACGGAGGGCGGAAGCCCACCACCGGCCGAGCTTGCCGGTTGCGCGCCCGCCCGAGCGGCGCATCATGACCGCCTCCGGGAGGTCCGGCTAACACGCAGCCGCTGTGCCCGGTGGCAAATGGGGGCCAGGAGGTTCGCCGGAAACTGCCGGAATCCCTCACTCACGTAACGGATTCTTGGAAGGAGCTACCGCTAAGGCGCACTCGGTAGGCGATCGGACGACGGAAATCTTCCTGGAACTTCCTCGCGTTTCGGGTGATCTGACTAGTAACTGCTGGTTAAGGTGTCTTCTCGTAGTTCGTGCGCAGAGGTTCTTGGTGGGGGGCGGGCGCTGACGTGGGTGTGCCTGGGCCGGGGTGGTATCCGGATCGTGATGATCGTGCGCTGCTGCGCTGGTGGGACGGTGCCCAGTGGACCGCGCACACGGCGCCCGTACAGCCGGTGCCCCAGACGCCCGCTTACGTCCGGCATGGGGCAGGTGGCGTTCCGCAGGCGAATGACCCCGAGTGGAATGGTAACCGGCAAGAAGAAGCGGGGCACCTCCGGTATGCGGCCGGCGTCCCTGGTGCCCGGGAGCAGGAGGAGCTACGGACAGAAGTTGCGTGGCTCCGCGAAGAGGTGCCGCGGCTCCGGGGGAACGCCAGGAGCTGCTGGCGTATCTGGCTGGCCTGCGTGCTGAGGTCGAACGGCTGACTTCTCAGCGCGCTCAACTGCTGGCGGTCCAGTCAGAGCTGGCGCAGCTGGAAATGCGAAGCGACCTCATGAGTACTGCGGTGAATGGTACCGAGCGGCAGATGGGTGACCTACGCGCCGAGCACGCGGCGTTGTCGGCCCGCCTGGTGGAAACGCGTGAGGCGGTGATCTTGCAGGAGGTGGGTGTCTACCAGTACCGGCACCCGCTCGACGACGCGGTCGCCTACAAGGTCCGGCTGGCGAGCGTGCGGGCCCGTATCAAGGACGCCGTGAAAACGGAAGCGGCAGTGCAAGGCTCGGCGAACTGGACCGTCAACAACTCCGTGAAAGAGGGCACGAGGATGGCGCGGGAGCTGTCCAAGCTGATGCTGCGCGCCTACAACAACGAGGCCGACAACGCGCTGCGGAGCATGAAGCCCTACGCCCTCGAGTCCTCAACGGCCCGGCTGGAGAAGGCCAGGGAGACGATCTCCAAGCTGGGCGCCACGATGAAGATCCAGGTCACCGACTCCTACCACAAGCTCCGCATTGAGGAACTTGAGCTCACCGCCGACTACCTGGCCAAGACGGCCGAGGAGAAGGAAAGGGCCCGGGAGGAACGGGCCCGGCTGCGCGAAGAGGAGGCCGCCCGCCGGGAGTACGAGCGTGAGCAAGAACGTCTCCGCAAGGAGCTCGCGCACTACGATGCCGCGGCCGCCGCTCTCCGTGAGAAGGGCGATGCCGTGGGCGCAGACAGGGCCCAGGCAAAGCTCGCCGAGATCCAGGACGCGATCGACGGCATCAACCGCCGCGCCGCCAACATCAGGGCAGGCCACGTCTACGTGATCTCCAACGTCGGAGCGTTCGGGGAGAACATGGTCAAGATCGGCATGACCCGCCGCCTCGACCCCCTCGACCGGGTCCGCGAGCTCGGCGACGCGTCCGTCCCGTTCCACTACGACGTGCACGCCCTGGTCTTCAGCGACGACGCCGTCGGCCTGGAGACCGGCCTGCACCATGAGTTCGCCGACCGGCGCGTGAACCTGGTCAACCTCCGCCGCGAGTTCTTCCGCGTTACCCCGGCCGAGGTCCGCGAGGTGCTCATCCGCCACCAGGGATCCATCATCGAGTGGGTCGACGACCCCGAAGCCGCCGAATGGCGGCAAAGTGAAACCGCCCGCCGCCAGATGGCAGACGACACGGGTGCGGAGCTGCATGTTCTGCCGGGCTGAGCACGTAGCTGCCGGATGGCCGCGCTCAGCGGAAGAGCACCCGCCTTACAAGCATGAATTCCAATTCCGGATGCTACCAGCCGGAATCCCCTGCGCCACTTGATTTCTCATCGACCGAGTTGCTCACAAGCGGGTCACCTAGCACCGAGAAGGCGGGCGGTCTAGCTAGCCTCGGTATCTGAGCGTGGTGTCCTGATCGCTCGGGCCCACTGGCGCATGCGCTCCTTGAGCAAGGCGACCTCATCGGGGGTCAGGCCGTACGGCTCGAAGAGTCTGGCGGAGAGGCGATCGATGACCGTGAGCGCCTCGGCGAACCAGAATGGGTCGAAGCCGGGGTCGTGGCTGGCGGCGAGGGTGAGGAGATCGTCGCGGGTGTACCGCCCGCTCGCGAGAATCGCGTCGACGTCCACGTAGTCGCGCACTTCGGCGCGTCCGAACAGCGCGCAGACCTTGTTCGCCACGGCGTCGTCAGGGTGGAGCACCGGGCCGACTGCCAACCGGACAGGCTCGCTCTGACGCCAGTCGACGCCGAGTTCGACTTTCGCGATGTCCTTACCGGAGCTGACGGTGATGCGGGCGAACGAAGCGTTGCGGATCTCCGGATCGGCCGAGGGGCCGTCCTGTTCGAAGGCAGCGATCACGGTGTCGACGGCGTCGGCGAAGTCGAAGTCCGCGCTGGCGGCGGCGAACAGGTCAACGTCGGTGGATGGCCGGTCGAGGAAGCCGTGGGCCTGGACCGCGTACCCGCCGGCCAGGGCGAAGCCGTACTGCCCTACGGCACGAAGCGCCACACGGGCCAGTCGCTCATGAAAGGGGTTCATGTGCGGGACTAGGCGGCTGTGGGCCTCAGGGCGGGAAACCGCTCTTCCCAGATCTGCCGGACCCGGGCTGGGAGGAACAGTTGCCGCCACGCCTCTCGCAGTGCCGTGCCGTTGACGTAGGAGCGCAGGTCGTCGATCCGGGTCGCCTCACGGATCACGCGCTCGTACATGACGTTGCGCTCGGCTGGGTCATCGAGGTGGAATTCGGCGCGTTCCGTCCAGTCCAGGCGCAGAGGCAGCACGACAATGCCTGTCACCGGCCCGGTCAACTCGCCGAGCGTCTCGGGCAACAGGTACGGTCGGTTCTCCGCGTAGGCCCCGCCAATCACGTCTACCAGCGTAACCGAATGAGCCGCCGTGAACCGTAGACCGGACGGCTGCGGACGCCACTGCTTGGCCTTGCGGTACCTGCAACGCCACGGTCGAGACGAATCGGCGTGTACGTGGTTCACTGATCGACTCCTGAAGCGGATGCTTGCTGGACAAATATGGTCGACTATACCTGACGTCCTACGAACCATGTCGTGATTATTCTGAAGCCCGCCCGTCGGTTCGCTGTGAGGGGCAGCTCGTGGAAGTGATGCGGTGACCCTGGATGAGATACAGGCGCTGGGCAGGCGCTTGGCCGAGTTGTGCCGCAAGTACCGGATCGCGGAACTGGCGGTCGTCGGCTCGGTCGCGCGGTGACGCCGGGCCGGACAGCGACGTCGATCTCCTGTACGCGCGTGTTCCCGGGAACGACCTGGGGATGGGGTACTTCGAGCTGCTGGCGGACCTAGAGCGTCTTCTCGGCCATCACGTGGATCTGGTGGCGAAGGATGGGCTGCACCGGGTGATCAGGGACCGGGTGCTGGCCGACGCGCAACTCCTGTATACGGCGTGAGCTTCCACCTGGATCCTTAGTCCTTGCGCGGTGACGTATGTGACGTAGCTGATCTGTGCTGTTGTCGGCCTGTTTATCTGAGCACGGATCGGTGATCAACGGCAACGCTCTTTCGTGACCGGCTACCCCTGGCCGACTGCCCGGCTTTGAGGATGACGAAGGCATCCGAGGCCGTATGCGGGAGCTATCCCTTTGAGTGACCACGGCGCCAGACGTCAGGCGTCCAGGTTCTTGGCCGGGGGCGAGGTAGGCCTCGATAGTCCGCTCCTCGTAGGGGCGCCCGTCCCGGTTGTTCGTGGTCCGCAGGTAGTCCTCGAACTCCTCGATGGCGTCAGACTTACGAGCGGAACTCCGCGCAGGAACCTGGCACCGAATCCTTACGCGGTCGCGGTGACGCGGCTGATCTCTGCTAGCGCGGGAAACTCCTGCTCCCACGCACTCCGGAGCCGAATGGCTGCGGCCTGCGTAAGCACCGGCGGAGCAGCGGCGTGGTAGCCGAGCAGGCATCCCTGGTGGCTGACCTGTGCGGCGACTTCTTCCCAGATCGCGTCCCGCATCCTGTGGGGTTCCAAAACGGGAAGCCGCCCCCGCTCCCTCGCCGACAAGTGGGCCGCGTGGCGGGCTGAACCCACCGCCGCGTCCGGCCCGGGCGCGGTCGCCCAGCTGATGGCCGCGTTTCCGGCCGTCTGACGCCTCCCGTAGTGCGGGAGCTTCCGCGCTGGATCTGGATCATCTGGCCGAACGGGCGGTGGCGTCTGTATCGGCCCGCCGTTCCACCTTGCACGGTGTGGAACGTGCGCGCCGAGGTCGAGCGCCTCGTCCGCACCGAAGTGCTCGCCCCGCCCGTCGAGCCGCGATCCGCTAACTCATTCACCCAAGAGGTCCCAGGTGGATCATCCCCACACTCGCTCAGCGGTGGCGCGAACCAGTTCCAGGCGTGGGTCATGCAGCAGGCTCGGAACCTGCTCATGGACCTGTCGGACGTCGGGACGCGGGTCAAGTTCATGATTCACGACCGGGACGTCAGCTTCACCACCGCGTTCGATGAGGTCTTCCGTGCCGCGGGCACCAGGACCGTCCGGTCCGCCATCCAGGCGCCCCGAATGAACTCGTCATGGAACGGTGGATCGGCAGCTGCCGCCGCGAACTGTTCGACCGGACTCTGGTATGGAACCAGCGCCACCTTATGACCGTGCTGCGGGAGTACGAAGACTTCTACAACACCCACCGGCCTCACCGAGCCCTGAAGCAGGCCGCGCCGCTGCGCCGACTGCCCGGCAGCTAGGCGCTGCGTCCCGCCGCCGGGCAGCAAAGGCCAGCCGAGGCGTGCCCGGACCTTGCCCGCGGGCGCCACGGGGCGTTCGCATGGCTGAGTGACGAGGGGCGGAGGTGGCAGGTCGGCCTTCACCTCCGGGCGCTAGAGCACGCGATCCGCGACATCCCTGCCGACCGGCGGACTCGACCACGAACATCGAGCACCCCGAGCTGGTCGCACGGCGGCTGCTGCGGTTCACTGGCCTAGTGGGGACCGAGCGGGTGATCGCCGGAACCCCTGGTCTGCTCAGCTCACCAGCGAGCACATCTCCGCCGGCCGCCAGGTCAATCTAGTCGCGTCAGGTCTCCTTCTCGTTGTGGCTGGGCCAGCATCGCGTGCAGCATGGTCGGCACGCCGCAGAAGCCGGGCGCGCGGTACCGCTCGATCAGCTCCAGCTGCCAAGCGGGGTCGAATCCCGGCGCGAGCACGTGCGTGCCCTGGCTCCACAGCAGCGACAGGACCGCCAGGCACGAGCCCGCCGCATGGAACAGCGGCATCGGGTTCACCATCGCCTCGCCGGGCCGCACGCCGAGCAGCCGGGCATAGGACAGGATCGCGCTGTTGACGACGCCCCTGGGGCCGCGAGCCCGCTTGCCCTGCCGGGGTCCCGGCGGGCGAAGTTGTGCTCACGGCTGCGGCGCCGGCGCGCGGTCCCCGAGCACGCGGCCGATCGCGGGCAGCGCGTCGGCGGGGTTGCGGACCAGGATGATCTTGGCGGCTGGCGCGTGGGCGTGGATGATGTTGAGGATCCGGTTGAACCAGCGCGTTGTCTGCCCGGTAGGCGGATCATCAGGATCCTGGCCGCTGATGAAGCTGCCGATCACCACGCCGTCATAGTCAGCAAGGGTCAGTTCCTGGATCAGCCGGGCGTCACCGGCCTCGTCGTCGGTGAGGGCGAAGTTGGTGGCCGCCAGGCCGGCGTCCCGCAGGCGCGCCTGGATCGCTGCGGCGATCTCCGGGTGCTTGCCGAAGCCCAGGACCCGACAGCCCCGTGGAACCTCTGATGTCGACATGTCCGCCTCCGGCTCTTATAATTGGGTTGTCCATAAGTCAAATGACTTGATCGCGAGTTTAACCAAAGAACATGGAAAGCGTCAAAAAATCTCAACGCACGTACCGCTCGCCGCTGCGCGAGGAGGCCGCGCGGCGCACTCGGGTGGCCGTGGTGGCGGCCGCCGCGGAGGTGTTCGTGGAAGAGGGCTACGCAGGCGCCACGATCGAGCAGATAGCGGCTCGCGCCGGCGTCTCACGCCCGACCGTCTTCGCCGTCGGCAACAAGGCTCAGCTGTTCGCGCTCGCCCGTTGGGGGGCGGTCACCGGCGGTCACCTGACCACCAACGACGACGGCTTCCAGCAGATCCTGGCGATCTCGGACGCGCGTCGGCTGCTTGAGGAGTTCGCCGCCTTCACCGCCGCCATATCGCGGCGGCTGGGGCCGCTGCAGCTTGTGCTCGAACAAGCCGCGGGGGCCGATCCTGAGCTGGCGCAGCTGCTGGAATCCAGCCAGCAGGAGCTGATGGAGTGTGCCCGTGGCGTCGTCGCGGCGGTGGCGGCGACAGGATCGCTGCGGCGTGGTGTCCCCCGTGGCGCTTCCGTCGACGTGCTGTGGCTGCAGATCCAGCCGACGAACTACCGGCGCCTGGTGGGGGAGCGTGGCTGGAGCCACCGCGCGTTCGAGCGCTGGCATACCGCAGCGATGATCGCCGCCTTGCTGGAGCCCATCCCAGATAGGGTCCCTGAGCTGCGATTTGGCGCGGCCGACGGTTGAGGAAAGATGGCGGTTCGTGCCTGTCCGCCTGCTGTACCTGCCTGCGCGACGGGAGCTGGCAGCGCTGGCCTGGCTGGCGGCTTTGCTCGGATCCTGTACCGCTCGATTACTCGATTAACTGGCTGACCTGCGTTTCCGCCAGCAGGCGTGGCGTGGTGCTGGTTAGCTTGCCGCGTGCTCTCAAGATCGTCTACTTGCTTGCGTGCCGGGTACTTGGCCTGGTCGTCCTGGTGTCCGCGGTGACCTGGCGAAGGATGCTGAGCTGCTGGTGCTCCGGCATGAGAACGCCGTACCGGGGTGGCAAGCCGGCCGGGAGGGCGGTACGAGCCGGCTGACCGGGCCTGGTTCGCCGCGCTGGCGCGGCTTGTACCAAGCAGGCGCCGGGCCGAGGTCTTCCCCGTGACGCCCGCGACGCTGTTGGCCTGGCACCGCAGGCTGGCGGAAGCACCTAGCGGCTGAGTTTTGGAACCCCGCAGGCCAGGTTCATCCGGCCGCGTAGCGCCATCGCCTCCCGCAGCAGCCCCGTCCCGAGCCTGCGGGCGGTCTCTGCCGGGACCGGCGAGGTGAAGAACATCCACGCGTGCGCCCCGACCCCGGACCTGGACACCTCCAACGCGACCGGTACCTGCAGCGCCCGACCCGCCTTAACGTACATCAGCGCGTCGAACATGGCCTCCGGGCCGTCGAAGTCGGCCGCGAGCCACCAGCACCGGTCCCCATCCAGCAGCGGGTACAGGCCGATGTGCACCTCTCCCTTAAGGTGCGACGCGATGACCTTCAAGGTGAGCGGGAGGTAGCCACGGTCCTCATGCCGGACGCCTTTGCTCCACCCGCCGCGCACGGCGGGAACCCAGCCGCCCTTGCCGGTGTGCGGGTTGTCGTACCGGACCGCGTACACATCCGTGCGGGCGGCGAACAACGCGCCGAAGAACGCGACCTTCGCCTCCTGCGGCGAGCGGTGATGCACCACGCCCGGCGCCGCCTCGAAGTACGCGGCCTGCGCCGGGCCAGGCGGCGCCGCCTGCTGCGGAGTCAGCTTCAGCAGGTTGAGCAGCCGGGCATTCTCCGCCCGCAGCCGCGCCAGTTCGGCTTCAACCTGCTCAGGGATGCCAGCCGCGCGCATAACCTACCGGCCACTGCAGCGTGTCACTGTGCCGGCTGCCGGGCACCCCGTTAGGCCAACGGGGATGCGTTTCAGCCTGCACGGCCGCTGGTTAGACGCAATGCATGAGGACGACGGGTTCTTACTTCCAGCCACTTGGGAGGCACAGGTCGTTTGCGGTCCCGGAATTGCTACGCGAGTCGTTCCGCACCGGCGTACTAGCGGCGGAAGCCTCGGTTAGGATCGCGCGGCTCCACGTTGTTGAAGAACTTGAACCAGGCTTCCGGGCGCAGGTCGCCGACGCGGAAGTGCTTATTGATGTCGGTGCCGGGATCTTCGAAACCATCGAGACTTTCGTCAAAGAGCATCAGGACATCGTGGTCCTGGAAGAGGAGGTCGGAGCACTCGTCCCAGTTGTAGTCATCGGAATGCTCCGGCAGCGCATTGTGCCCTTCATCCCCTGACTCCTCCGCCATCTCCAAGTAGTCCGGGGCGTCCTCGATAGCTAGGTGCAGGGCCATCTCCTCGGCGTTACTCCGCGGGATTGCCCAGTGCCCAGCGGCTAGGTCTTGCGAGAGATCCTCGCACGCGCGAGCAACCTGGCGGCGCCAGTCCGCGTCCGTCTGCCAGGTGATCCGGGGAAGCCTGGCGAACAGGGCCCAGTCACCGGTCTTCTCGCGGGTAACCGGGTCGCTGTGGTGCTCGTCTACGTCGTCATAAGCCTCGTCGGACAGGTTCTCAAGAGCGGTGTAAAGCATGTCCGCGGTACGCGGCGTGAGCTGCCACTTGCCACAAACGTCGCACTCCATCTCTTCTTCCCAGTCCGCGTGCTCGCGCTCGCAGGAGCGGACGGGGAACAGCGCAGCGAAGTCGGGTTCGATTGAGGCGTCCTCATCCTGATCGCCGCTCAGGCTGCCGGATGGTTCCGCGCGCAGCCGCCAGCCGGTGCCGAACGTCGCGGTGACCGGCTCCTGCTGCTGCCAGTCGGCGAGTTCATCTCCCGCGCTGACAGTGAGCTGCTGGGCGGTGCTCTGTTGGCAGATAGCGTCAGCGCCGGGTACGGCGGGGTTGACGCCAGCTAGGTGCATGAGCGCGTCCAGCAGGTCGTCATCGGGATCGGCATCGTCATCCTCAGCGGAGACGGCAGGCCAGCCAGCGGCCGCCGCCACGTGCAGGAGGCGGTCGGCGTCGTAGACGTGGTACTCAGCGAACTGGATGATCCGGAAGACCTTCCCCGTTAGCTGGCCGAGCCGGGCGCTGGACGGTGTCCGCGCCTCTTCGTCCCGGAGTGCTGGCGTGAGGTCGTCCTCGTCGGGAACCCGGACCTGATCCCACTCGACAGGGCTGGCGTCGGCCTCAGGCCACTCCCGGTCCCGGAGACGCTGGCATGCCTCGCAGAACGAGGCTGCGGGCGCCGACGGTAGAGCGGCGCGGATGGCCTCGGCGTCAGCGTCGATCGAGGGGCCGCCGGTCAGCGCAAGGCTGGTGAGAATGCTTGCGGCACGTTGGGCAAGGAGCGGGTTGGTGCAGGTCAGTACGGCCTTCAACGTGTCTGGCCGGTCTGCGGATGAGAGCACGGCAAAGACGCGGCTCTTGGCCGGTGTGTGCTCGCAGATAAAGTCACGAGGAAAAGGAGAGCCACGGGACATATGCGAACTCCTGAAGGAATGCAGCGTTATGGGCGCAGCGATGTTCGTTCTGAGGGCTCACTGGTAGGCGAGGTGCGGCCAAGCCTCCGGGTGGCAGAAGAATCCGTTGGTATCGCCGATGCGATTGGCAACCCCGTTCGGTACTTGCAGGCTACACCGCAGCAGACCACCGTAGAGCGTACATGTTGTGCCGGAAGCCGTCCTTGACGCTCCAGATGCTGCTTAGAAGGCAGCGCTTGAACCGAGATGCTACGGCCGAGAGAACCAGGTCGCGACGTGCTCGTTATGCAGCGGGTTGCTACCCAGGCAGCGTGTCTACGGAAACCCAAGCAGCGTCTGTAGCAAGTTCAGCCCCATGAGTGAGCTGACAGCCTCTCCTTGTTGAGCGGGACTATGCGGAGGCAGTCCAGTGGACGGGTCTTTGTGGGGTGGACGACTTCTAGCCACTCGATCCCGCCGTACTCGGTGAGGCACCAGGGGATGGACTTGAAGTACCGCCAGCCGAAGCCGGCGAAGTACGGCGTCTGCGCGTCCCGGACGTCACTCCCGTGGAGGTGGACCTTGCCGACGTCCACGCCGTGCTCCTCCCAGTAGCCGGCCACTGCCAGGGCGGCTCGCCGTAGCGGGCTTGCCGGGGCCCAGCGCCAGGCAATGTGTTTCATGGCGAGACCGCTTGCGGTCGCCGTGTCGGGCAGGAGAACGCGCTCGATTTGGATCGCCCTGTCGGTTACCGCAGTCACCAGTGCTTCCCGGTAAGGCCGGGGGACCCAGTCGTCGATCCCCTCGAACTGAGGAAGCATGGCGTCCCGGGCGGCGCGTCCAGCCGCGGGATCGGCCTTGATGGCGTGCAAGCGTGCAAGGGCGGCTTCGAGGCTGTCACCGCGTCGCCACAGCAGGGTCATGTCGAAGTCCGCCTTTTCGCGGAACTCGAAGGTGAACTGGTACCCACGCCTGCCGGACGTGAGCATCTTGCGCAACGGGGAGTACGGATCGCGGCCTGCCGTGAACGAAGAGACGAAGTGCCTAGCCCATCGCTCGTCTCTCGTGAGCTCAAGATCGATGTCCAGGTCTTTCGGTGCGAGCGCGCCGCGCGAGAAGGAGCCAAAGACGTAGACCTCGGCAAGAATGCTGAGTGGCCACTGGGCCTGCCCGGCGTCCAGGTTGCGCAGGAGGTGCTCGATGAGGTCGACTGCCCTGTCTCGGTTCACGATCTCATCGTGGCACGGATGGCTCTTTTTACGCCCAGTGTCCGCTAGCGCATGGAGCGTAATGTCCTCCCGTGTCCGGACACTGGCAGCCCGGACACGGGTGGATCGAGGTTTCCTCCTAGAACATGTCGCCCCTGCGGCTCTTGGCCTCCAGTGCCCGCTGGTTGGCGACGTCATCTGCGTACCTGTCGACCATCGCGCGGGACTTCCAGCCGTTCAGTCGCATCAGGTCGCCCTCGGAGCCACCGGACCTCAGCCAGTTGTCGCTAAAGGTGTGCCGGAACTGGTGCGGTGTCACGCCGGTGTACCCGGCCTGCTCCGCTCTGCGGACGAGGATCATCCGAATGCCCGTGTTCTGCAGCCTGCCCCGGCTCCGGGTCCCGAGCCAGACCTAGTCGGAGTCGGCGAGCTTGTGGTGACGCCGGGCACGCAGATAGACCGCCAGGGCGCGGGCCGAAGCCGGGGCGAGCGCGATCAGCCGGCCCTCACCGGCCGCTCGTGAGCCCTTCAGCGGCACTAGGCGGATGACCGGGTTCTTAATCACGTCCGCCGGGAGGGTGTGCATCACCATGCTGAGCAACTCGGCCCGGCGGATCCCCTCGCTGCGCAGGATGCGGATGATCGTGTGGTCCCGGGCCGTCTCGAAGTCACGCGCCCTCCCTCCTCCGGTTACTTCGAGGAGGTCATCGATGAATTCAGCGCCCAACGTCTTGGGGCGGCCCTTGACCTCGGCGTAGCGGTTCAGGCCGTCGGTGTAGGGCGTGGGGCGGCCGCGCTCCCGGGCGAGGAAGTTGAAGAGCTGGATCAGGTTCCGCTGGAGAGTGTGCGTTCCGCCCTGCCCGTGTTTGAGGTAGTACTCGCGGAAGTACCGGTTAAGCAGCGGAGTGTCGGCGGAGGTGAAGTCGCCGTCGATTCCTGTGGCGGTCAGCCAGGTGTCCAGGTTCTTGGCCGGGTCGACGTAGGCTTCGATCGTCCGCTCCGCGTAGGGGCGTCCGTCCCGGTTGTTCGTGGTCCGCAGGTAGTCCTGGAACTCAGCGAGCGTCGCCCCCCGGTCCGTCAGGACGACCCCTTGAAGGATGGTCTCCTCTGCGTCGAGCCCGTCCGCTCTCCGGGGTGAGGCGTGGTAGTCCGCCACGGCCAGCGGGCTCTTCAGCGGGCGCGCAGGGGCGCGGCGGCCGGATGTGGTCGATGAGGGCACGGCAGCTCCCGTCAGGCGGTGGGGGAGCTAGAGCACTTTTCTAGCGGGAAGGCTAGTGCTCCAGCGCCGAGATGCCCGGCATCCACGCCCGCAAGACCGGGGCGACGGCGTACCGCCAGCCGCCGGAACCCGGTACCCTGGCAAGGATTCCGGCTCACAGTCGGGCCGGAACCAGCCAGGGCGCATAGCTCAGCGGTAGAGCACCCGCCTTACAAACAAGCAGCCTCGACCGGCACGCTACCACGCGGAAATCGTTATTCCGACTGGGTTTCCATATGTCCGGCATTCTCGGTGACAAGCGCTCTGGGCGGCGAAAAGCAAGCGCTCTTGTGACGCCCTGACCTTGGATGACATGCGGATTCGCTCATCGAGACGTCGTTTTTGGCTAGGCGTGAAAAGAGGTGCGGCCTGAGCTCCGATGAGCCCGGGCCACGGAACGCACCAGCCGGTCGCGCTCGTCGGGCGGAAGCTGCCCCTTCGGGTCGACTTGCAGCTCGAGGTGGGCGAAGAGTGCGGCGCGTGCCATCGGCCGTGCCCTCCTAGCATTGGCCGCCACCTGGGCGCGCAGCCGCCGCTGCTCGGGCGTCATACCGCCGCCCCGAGGGCTGGGGGAGCAGGGCGCAAATGCCTACGTCGCCGACAAGCCGGATATCGGAATACGGCATTTGTTTTCCTAGACGCTATCCGCGTTGCCTGACGCTCAGGTGACTGGTGATGGCGGGGTGCCGCTCAGTCCACTGCCTCGGCCGCGGGTTGGGGTGCCGCTGATGTTTTCTGCTTCTGCCGGTACTGGCGTACCTTCGCGATGGTGCCGCAGGCTCTGCCGTCCGGCCCGCCCGCGTACATCAGGCACCAGCGCTTGCTTGCGTTGCGGGTGTGATCGTAGAAGATCCAACGGCAGTCCGGGCATGCTTTCAGCCGTCGCCACCGGCCGTCAGCAGCGGCCGTCAGCGCGATGGCGAGAATGCCGTCGGCCGGGCCGCCGGGATGCTCGAAATTGATGTCGCCGTCGCGGATCACCGGGCGCAGGCCGAGCCTGGCTGCCCATTCGCCGACGCGGCTGGCCGCTCCCGGCGCGCCCTCCACGACGGCGCGCAGGTCGTCTCTGAGTTCCCGTAGCGGTCCGATGTCGTCGGGGTGCAGGCCATGGTCTCGCGCATAGTCGCCGAACCGATCGGTAGCCAGCCGGGTGTCATTGGGGATCAGCCAGCTGTTGAGCAGCGCTCGGACCTGTTCCAGGTCACCAGGTGCCGCCTGGCCGCAGGCATCCTGCCCTGATCCGCTAACCACCTAACCAGATTACCGGTTGCGGCGCGCCATCTGGTAATGCTAACTTGCTAATTCGTTAGACGGTTACACCTTGCACCGATGGGAGCAGCTGTAATGCAGGCTGACGCCGTGTGGGCGGCGATCCGGTGGCCGGGGCTGGAGCACGCCGTCCTGTCCGGTAGTTCCCGCGCGCCGCGACTGGACAGCCTGGCGGTGCTCGTCCTCGGCGAACGGCCGTTCCGGGTCTCCGGCCGGCTGACCTGTGACGCCGGCTGGCGGGTCAGGCGGCTGGCGGTAGCGGTCAGCGGGCCCGGGTCACCTTCAAGGAGCCGCCTGGTCCTGCGTGCTGACGGAGAGGGCCAGTGGCTGGATGCTGTCCGTCACGGTTCGGTACCGGAGCTGGACGGATGCGTGGACGTCGATCCGTCCAGCACCCCGCTGACGAACACGCTGCCTATCTGCAGGCTCGGCCTGTCGCCAGACATGACCCGCGACGTCGCGGTCGCCTATATCCAGATCCCCGAGCTCACCGTCTCCGCCGTGGCGCAGCGGTACACGTGCACTAGCCGCGATCGTGACGCCGCTTGCTACCGGTATGAGTCCGGGCGCTTCCGCGTCGACCTGCGGGTCGATGAGCACGGAACTGGTCCTGGACTACCCGGGTGTCTGGCGGCGGGTGCCGTCCGCATTCCCAGCAACAGGAGATACGAGTGAACACAACCGCCGGGTTCCCGATCCTCCCGCTGCTGCGCGCCGACGGCCCGCATCCCCGCCTGCGCGATGAACTAATGCTCTTCGGCCAGTTCATCGGCACCTGGAACATGCTGGTGGAGTTCTTCGGCGACGACGGCGAACGCGTCTACCGACAGCCAGGCCAATGGTCATTCGCCTGGGTGCTCGACGGGCGGGTCATCCAGGATGTACTCACCTACCCGCGGACCGGCGAACCCGACCGGGGCATCGGCACCAGCCTGCGCTCTTACGACCCCGCATCCCGGCAATGGCAGGTTATCTGGCTCGGAGCGGCCACCGGGATTACAGTCATCCTTCACGGTGGGAAAAGAGGCGACGAGATACTGCTGGAGGGCCCGGACCCTGACGGGACATTGAACCAGTGGATGTTTACCGACATCACCGCTAGCAGCTTCAGGTGGGTAGGACTTGAATCATCAGACCAGGGCGCGACCTGGCACCTGCGCCAGCAAATGACAGGCAGTCGTAGCCAGGCCTGAATGCCTACGGTGTCGGGAACCCCGTTACGGAGTTGTGACTTTCATTTCCTTAGGGTGGCCCTCCCAGCGTCGTGGACTGTGACCGGCAGACGGGCGGTGTGGGAGCCGTGTCGAGAGGCGAACCGTGGTCTAGCGCTAGCCAGTCATGTGCTCCAGGGTACGGGTCAGGTCTGGCACCTGGTCCTTGGGAAGGTGGATTTGCGCGGTGTCGTCAGGGGCGATGCCGTGGTCATCGTCGAAGATGAACGGGATGTGCATGCGCCAAGAGCCGCGTTGCCAGCGGTGGTCGACCCGGTCGCGGAAGTCGGTGCCGAGCAGGAGGTTGCCCAGGCGTAGCGCGTCCGGTGTCGGCATCTTGAGCCAGGCCCACCCGGTGTAGTAGGCGATGAAGCCGTCTCCGCCGTACCGGGCGGGGCGCGGGTTGGCGTTGCGCTGTCCGGCGGTGCCTTCGCCGAAGTCCTGGCAGGATGCCGTGGTGGCCAGACCGAGCCGCCACAGGGCGCGGACCAGGGGGAGGCCGTCGGCGACCAGTCGCCGCCCATGGCCGGCTTCTCCGCCGAGATCATCCGCATCCATCCCGACCGCATCCTCAGCTTCGGCCTCGATGACACTCCGCCCATCAACCAAAGGGCGGAACGTTCTCCGGCCCCGCGGGCAGACCCAGGCAGCGAGAATGCCTACGTGGTCGCTAAGCCGAATCTCGGATTTTGACATCTCTTCGTCGTTGCGGCCGTCTTCATGTGCATCAGGGAAGATCACATGGCAGGTGGCGTCAGCTTGCGGTGGAAGAATCCGGCGGCTGCCCGGGCGGCTCGGGTGACGTACGGCTCGGAGTCGTAGAGGTCGATGTGCTGGCTGGCGTCAAGCCAGAGGATCTCTTTGTCGCCCGGCTTGCGCTCGTACAGTGCCTGGGCCAGTTCCGGTGAGCAGTACGCGTCGGCCTTGCCGTGGATGATCAGCAGCGGGGTGCCGGCCAGGAGCTCGGCTGCGCTCAGTGCGTCGAACGTCATCAGCGAATGGAGCGATCCTCTGGTGACCTGGTTCCGCCAGTGCGGCGAGAAGGACCGCGCGGTGCCGTAGTAAGCGTACGGCTCCTGGCCGCCCATCGCGGCCTCGCTGCCGTTGGCTGCCACGGCGGGCATGTACTCGTCGTATCGGTCCAGCGCGGCGGCGAGCGCGGACCGGTACGGGCCGACGCCCATGGACTGGAGCATCAGGACGGGACTGTTGTAAGCGCCCGCGATCGCGGCCACCGCCTTGACACGCGGGTCAGCCGCTGCGGCGCGCACCGCGTATCCGCCGCCGAGACAGATACCGACGAGGCCGATACGGGCCGCGTCTACCTCCGCCCGGCCGGCCAGGAACTCTACCGCGGCCCTCAGGTCGGCCAGCTTCCCCTGGCTGTCTTCGTGCCCGCGCCGGCCTCCGCTTTCACCGAAACCGCGATGGTCAAAGGCGAGCGTGGCAAACCCCGCCCCCGCCAGCAGGCCGGCATAAGTCCCCACCACCTGTTCCTTGACCCCGGTAAAGGGGCCGGTGAGCACGACACCGGGCTGCCTTCGCCCTGGATCAGCGCACCGGAACTCGCCTGCCAGTTCCACGCCATCGCTGCCGAAGGTGACCCGCTCGGCCTTGGCAGTAGACATCAGCCCTCCCTCGATCGGGCCGCAGCTCCCCGACCGGTCATGCGGCGAGTTCGGCGGCGACGGCATCGGCGCCCAGGCTGGCCAGCCAGCCGAGGGGCGCCCCAGGCAGGAACGCGGTCATGACTCGCGTCAGTTCGTCTTTCTGCGTCTCGGTCAGGCTCGGCTCACCGGCGGCAAGGCGGCCCACTGCCTCGCGGTACATCAGCAGGTACTGCCGTTGCCGCGTCAGCAGGCTCGTACTCCCCGGCGCGCCGTGACCCGGATACAGCCGCGCCCCGCCCAACTCCCCCTCCACCTGGCCGAGCGCCCTCAGCCAGGCACCGGAGTGGCCGTCCGCCGTGTAGGAGTGGACACCATGGAATGCAAGGTCACCGATGAAGGCGGCCCGAGTACCGACCGTCTCCACGAGCAGGCAGGAGTCGGCGTGGCTTTCGGCGGGACCCACGCCGTGAACGGCGATTCGCAGGCCGGCGACATCCACTGTGCCGCCGTCGTCCACCGTCTGGTCCGGCACCCGGAACCGGTCAGGCCACTCCTGGCCGTAGACGGGCTGCCACTGCTCCTGCTTGGCGATCGCGGTCTCCTCAATCGTCTTAGCGACCAGGGACGTCGCATAGATGGGCACATCCTCGCCGGCCACATACGGCAGCCCGTTGAAATGATCCGGGTGAGGGTGAGTCACGAACGCCGCCAGCAACGGCTTACCCAGTGCCGAAACCCGCGCCGCCAGTGCCCGTGCGTCCGATACCAGCAGGCCAGCGTCCACGAGGACCACGCCATCTGCGGTCTCCAGCAGATAGCTGTTGGCGAAGAGTCCGGGCTCAGCCGCCGTGTACGTGTGAATCGTAAGCTCCGTCATGATATGCAGGCTAGGAAGTATGAACCTTGCCTGGCCAGAAGGCACTTCAAAGTGCCCCTCCAGACGGGAGACCCCCGTGACGCTGGTGATACCCGACGTCCTGGAAGAAAGCTGCGCTACCAGGCAGGCCCTAGAGCGGCTGGCCGCCAAGTGGCGGGTCTTGCTGATCTACGCCCTGCTCGCCGGCCCCCAGCGGCACGCCGAACTGCGCCGCAGGCTACCCGGGATCACCCAGAAAGTCCTGACTGAGACCTTGCGCGGCATGGAAAGCGACGGGCTGGTCGAACGGCGGGTGCTCAAGGACACCGCCCCCCAGCATGTGGAGTATGCCCTGACCGTGCTCGGCAAGACCCTGAGCGAACCCCTGTCAGCCATCTGCACCTGGGCGATAGAACACAGCTAGAGGATTAGCCTCGCTATCGGTGGAGGTCGGTCGTGCGGACTGTGGCCGCAGTCCGCGCAGCCCGCTAGTCCAGGCACTCTTGCCGGTTACAAGCTCCGCAGAGACTAGCGGGCATGGACGGATCAGACCGCCGAGCCAAAGAAGACCTATGGCGTCGGCAAGCCCACGACCGTGGGCTTCCATGTAGCAGCGGACAATGACCGGCAGTGCATAACCGTCGGTCAGGGCCAGTGGCGGCGTGGCGGTCATCGCTCTCTCAGGTCGCGGGCATGGTGATCACTTCGGGTCGCTGGTGACCGGGCGGCCGGGTACCCGCAGGCGGAGTAGCTCGAGGATGGGCAGAGGCTGTCGCCTGGCAGAGGGTAGTACTCGCGGAAGGTACCGGTTCAGCAGCGTGGTGTCGGCAACGGTGAAGTCACCGTGGATTCCTTTGGCGGTCAGCCAGGCGTCCAGGTTCTTCTCTGGAACCAGGTAGGCCTCGATCGTCCTCTCTTCGTAAGGGCGCCCGTCCCGGTTGTTTATCGTCCGCAGGTGGTCCTCGAACTCGGCGAGTGTTGCCTGGCGATAGGTCAGTGTGATGTTCCGGGCGATGAGGTCGTCTGAGCTTTGTTCGTCTGTCCCCCGAGGCCGGGCATGGCGATCCAGCATGGCCAGTGGGCTCTTCAGAGGGCGCGCAGGGACACGGCGGCCGGGTGAGGTCGATGTGGGCATGGCAGCTCCCGTCAGGCGGTGGGGGAGCTAGAGTGCTTTTCTAGCGTTAAGGCCTGTCCCGCCCGGCACCCCGCCAGCCAGCCGAGGAATGAGGAACCAAGTGGCACGCCGCGAGTACTACGACGACCCTGCATACACCGATTTGAGACCGAACGCGAATGTTCGACATGACGATCGCGGACGGGGGCCGTACCGTAGCCTCGCGTGGCTTTAAGCCTGGACTAAAGCCCGGCCAGGCCGGGCTTTAGTCCCGCGGGATTACAGCTTTAGGCCCGGCCAGGTTACAAGCTAGCGGTGATGCGGGCACCGCGGCCGCGCTGGCACACTGGGCGCATGCCGCTACAGTGCATCATTGTCGATGACTACCAGTCATTCCTCAAGGTAGCTCGGGCCAAACTGGAGCGGCAGGGCATGGCCGTGGTCGGTGTCGCCACCAACGGGACTGAGGCGCTGCGTCAGGCACGCGAGTTGAGCCCGGACGTGGCCCTAGTCGACATTTCGCTCGGCACGGAGAGTGGTTTCGACGTCGCACGGGAGATCAACCCCTACGTCGGGAGCGTGATCCTGATCTCCTCCAACGATCGCTATGAGGACGACGACTATGCCGGGCTCATCGCAGGCAGTCCTGCGGTGGGCTTCTTGAGCAAGGCCACGCTGTCAGCGGACGCGATCAGCCGGCTCGTCCCCTAGCCGTCTGGGACGGCGAGCACTGGCGGGAGTGGCGACGGCCTGCAGGCCGGTCCTGCCCGCGCGGGCCATGTACGGCCATTGTGCATCGTGGTTACATAGTTGGGTGAGTGATCTGAGCGATCCGGGCCGTCCGGTGCGGGTCGTCTTGGCTGAAGACAACGTGCTGTTGCGCGAGGGCGTGGCGGGGCTGCTGGAACGGGCGGGATTCGAGGTCGCCGGCCAGGCCGGGGACGCGGACGGCCTCATCGCCCTGGTCCGGACGCAGCGCCCGGATCTCGTCGTGGTCGACATCCGGATGCCACCCGGTCATTCCAACGAGGGGCTCAACGCGGCTAAAACCATCCGCGAGGAGTTCCCGGAGACCGGCATCATGGTGCTGTCGGCCTTTGTGCACGCCGAGCACGCGGTCAAACTGCTTTCCAGCGGGAAAGGGATCGGTTACCTGCTCAAAGACCGCGTCGAAGACGTCACGGAGTTCGTCCAGTCGCTGCAGCGCGTCGCCGACGGTGGCACGGTGATCGACCCGGCCCTTGTGCAGGACCTGGTTCGCACCCGGCAGGACCAAGGTCCGTTTGACAGGCTGAGCGCCCGCGAGCGGGAGGTCCTCGCGCTGATGGCCGAGGGCCGCTCGAACGCTGGGATCGCCCGGCAGATCTGGGTCGCCGATTCAACGGTGGAAAAGCACGTGCACAGCATCCTCGGCAAGCTCGACCTTCCGGACAGCGCCGACGATCACCGCCGAGTGCTGGCCGTGCTGGCTTATCTCAGCTCCGCCGGAAGCTGACCTGACGATCCGGTCACCCGTCGCGGCTCCTCCCGCATGCTCGCCGAAGTCCGCGCCCTGTTCCGATCGGGGACCGTGGGACCTGCCTGGGTAACGCGCCGCGGCTGGGCTCGCGGCCACCACTGCCCGCCCGGAAACCGAGGTGCCGTCAGCCAGGCCCACCGTGAAGCTCCCGCCCGCCGCTACGGCGAGGCTGTCAACGCGGCACGGGCTGGCCAGCAGCGCGCCGAAACGCTGCGCCTGGAAGGTGGCACGCGTGGTCAGCTCCGCGCCGGATATCCCGTCAGGGAACCCGAGATAGTTCTCGATGCGCGAGCTCGAGCCGCCCTGGCCGCCCGGCGCGGTGGCGTCCAGGACGGCAAGTCGAGACCTTCCGAGGCGCCGTACACCGCCGCCGCCAGTCCCGCGGGCCCGGCGCCGACGACCACCACGTCATAGCACCCCCGGTCGTCCGGGTAACGGCCAAGGCCAAGCACCGCCGCCAGCTCAGCCGGGTCAGCGTTCATCAGCACACGAGTGGGCGTGATCACCACCGGCAAGTCACCCATGGTCGCGCCGGCGCTGACAAGGCGCCTCCTTCCTCAACCCGGCCGCGAAGGAGGCACTGCTGGCGGAGATCGCCGCAGTCCCGCTGCCCTAGCGGCCTGCCGGAGTCCCCGCACGCTCCCCGTGTGCCGTTGGGCCGCTATGGCGGGACGGGTGGGGGAGGGCCAGATTGAGATACTCGTACCAACGGCTACTTCGGAAAATATGGATCTTTATGCCGACGGCCGTGGTGGATGTGCTCAGCCTGGGGTAATGCAGATACGGGGGAGGCCGGCTGTGTTTGGGGGTGCCGGATGGAAGCAGGCGGAGGCGGGGTGCGGTCCGGCCCGGATCCGGTCCTCCAGGCCGACATCGTGCACTGCAGCGAGCGCACTCGCATCACCAGGCTGTTCCTGCCCGGGCGCACGGTCATCCGGAAGGAGCCGCTGGGGCCGGACGCGGAAGGCCAGGTGCGGCATGAGGTCGCGATGCTGGGACGCCTGCGCGGCGTCGCAGGGGTGACGCAGCTGGCGGAGGCGCCGCGCTACTCCGGGTCGGTGGTGCTTGAGGACGCGGGCGGGGTGAGCCTGGCGGGCCTGGCCGGGCCGCTGCCGGCGGGTGAGCTGGCCGGCCTCGGGCTGGAGCTGGCCCGGGCGGTGGCGGGAATGCACCGCCGCGGGGTGATCCACCGTGACATCACCCCGGCGAACATCGTGGTGTCCGGTGGCGGTGTCCCGTGCCTGGTGGACTTCGCCCTGGCTTCGTCGTTCGCCGAGATCCGCCCGGAGTTCACCCACCATGCCGAGATCGCGGGGACGCTGGCGTACCTGGCGCCGGAGGCAACCGGGCGGACCGGCCGGCCGGTGGACCAGCGGGCCGACCTGTACGCGCTGGGCGCGACGCTCTACGAGCTGGCCACGGGCGGGCCCCCGTTCGGTTCTGGTGACCCGCTGCGGCTGATCCACGATCACCTGGCCCGGGTGCCGGTGCCGCCGGCCGAAGTGAACCGTGCCGTGCCGGCGCTGTTGTCCGGGATCATCATGCACCTGCTGGAGAAGGAACCGGACAACCGGTACCAGACCGCGGACGGCCTGGTCTATGACCTGGAGCGGTTGCGCTACGCGCAGGCACGCCGGGGAAAGGCGGCGTTCCGGGCCGGGGAGCATGATGTCCCGGTGCGGCTGCTGCCGCCGTCGCGGCTGGCCGGGCGCGATGAGGAGGTGGCGGCGCTGGAGGCCGCGTTCGCCGATGCGCTGGCGGGCGGGTGCCGGGGGGTGCTGGTGGCCGGCGCGCCCGGGGTGGGCAAGACGGCGCTGATCGACCAGCTGCGGCCGGTGGTGACCGGCAGTGACGGCTGGTTCGTGGCCGGCAAGTTCGACGCCTACCGGCGGGACCTGGAGTTCGACGCGGGATACCAGGCGTTCCGCGCGCTGGGCCGGCTGCTGCTTGCCGAGCCAGAGGATGAGCTGGCGCAACTGCGGATGAGGATCGCGGCGGCGGCGGGGCCGAACGCGGGCCTGCTGACCGCGGTGCTGCCCGAGTTCGCGGCGCTGCTCGGGACGCCGCCGGAAGCGGGGGACCCGCTGACCGCGCAGGCGCGGATGCAGCGGGCGGCCGTGGCGGCGCTGCGGGCGGTCGCGTCGCGGAAACGGCCGATCGTGGTGTTCCTTGATGACCTGCAGTGGGCCGGGGGTACCCCGCTGGGCTTCGTCGGCCTGGTGCTGGCCGAGGAGCCGGTCGACGGCCTGCTGCTGGTCGGCGCGTACCGGGACGGCGACGTGGACGCGGCGCACCCGCTGGCGGCGCCGCTGGCCGCGGTGGCGGGAACAGCCCGGAGTGCGGCACCTGCGGCTGGGCAACCTGCCCGGGCCGGGCCTGGCCGCCCTGGTCGCCGGCATCCTGCGCGTGGACCTGGTCACCGTGGCGGGCCTGGCCGGGGCAATCGGGCCGCATACGGGCGGCAACCCGTACGAGACGGTGGAGCTGCTGAACGCGCTGCGCGGCGATGGCCTGCTGGCCGCGACGGCCGCCGGGTGGCGGTGGGACGCGGCGGTCGTACGCGCGCACCTGGGCCGGTCGGAGGTGACCGGGCTGCTCGCGGCGCGCGCCGCCGCGCTGCCGGAGCAGTCCCGGCAGATGCTGGAGGCGATGGCGTGCCTGGGCGGGCGCGCCGAGCTGAGCCTGCTGCGGGCCGCCGACGAGCCGGTCGGCGGGGTGGACCAGGCGCTGGCACCGGCCCTGGAGGAGGGCCTGCTGGTGGCGGAGCCCGGGGCGCACCCGGCGGTGCGGTTCCGGCACGACCGGATCCGCGAGGCGGTCCTGGGCGGGCTGGAGCCGGAGCGGCGGCGCGCCCTGCAGCTGGCCATGGCACGGCGGCTGGCCGCGGTGCCGGAGTTGTTCGCGGTCGCGGCCGAGCAGTACCTGCCCGCCGTCGGCGCGGTCGGCGACGCAGCCGAGCGGCGCCAGGTGGTCGGGCTGCTGCGCCGCGCCGCCGGCCAGGCCACGCTGACCGGGGACTACGCGCAGGTGCATGCGCTGCTGACGGCCGCGCTTCCGGTGGTCGACCCGGGCGAGACCGCGACGCTCGCCGAGGTGCACGCCGGCCGTCACGCCGCCCTCTATGGCCTGGGACGGCTGGAGCGAGCGGACGAGGCATACCGCACGATCGAACGGCTGTGCCCCGCAGCGGCGGACCGCGCGGACGCGACGGCGCTCCAGGTGCGCAGCCTGACCCACCGGAACCGTTATGCCGAGGCGCTTCGGCTCGGCCTGGAGTCGCTGCGTGAACTCGGCATCACCGTCCCGCCCGCGGACCAGCTCCCCGCCGAACTCGACCGCCAGTTCGACCGCCTGTACCAGTGGCTGGACCAAACCGAAGCCGGAGAAGATCTGACGCGGCCGGACATCACCGACCCCACGCTGCTCGCCGCGTCTCGTCTGATCAACGCGGTCCTGTCGCCGACCTTCGTCGCCGACTACGCCACCAACGCCTGGCTGACCATGGAAGCGCTGCGGATCTGGCTCGAGCACGGCCCGGGCCGCACCCTGGTCGGCCCGGCCAGCAGCGCTGCCTTCGCCGCGGTGGTGCTGCGCGGCGACTACGCCGCCGGGTACCGGACGGCGCGGCGGATCCTGGCGCTGAGCGAGCCCCGCGGCTACGAGCCCGGCGCCTCGCAGGCGCGTTTCATCTTCTCCGTCCTGTGCTGCTGGTTCGAGCCGGTCGAAAACGGCGTCCGGGAAGGCCGGCGGGCCCGCGAGGGGCTGATCGCGGGTGGTGACCTGGCCTACGCTGGACACGCCTGCGAGTCGATCGCAGCGGGCCTGACGGACTGCGCGCCATCGCTGGACGTCTACCTAGCCGAGCTGGAGGCGGGGCTGGCCTTCGTCCGGCGGACCGGCAACGAGGAGGCCGGCCAGGCGCTCGACAGCTTCCGGTGGCTGGCTGGTGTGCTGCGCGGCGAAAACGCAGCCGGTGAGGCGGTCCCCGCCGACAACTACGCCGGCAACCCGAGCGCACTCCTTCTCGCGCATCTAAGCCACGCGACCGCCGCCGCCATCTTCGGCGATCAGGCCGGCCTGGAGCGGCACACCACGGCGGCGATGCCACTAGTGCCCATGCTCACCGGTCCCTACCCGACCGCCATCGCCTTCCTGCTGCGCGGGCTCGCCCTGGCCGGGCAGGCCCGCGCCGCGGACGGGGCCACGCGCGGCGCCCTGCTGTCCGAACTGGACGACGTGATCTGGTGGCTGGCCGCCCGCGCCGCGGACGCGCCCGGCAACTTCGTGCACCTGCTGCGGCTGGTCGAGGCCGAGCGGGCCTGGGCGGCCGGGGATTTCCGTGCCGCCGCCCTGGCCTTCGACGGCGCCCGGCACGAGGCCGCTGGCCTGCAGCGGCCCTGGCACCGGGCCCTGATCGCCGAGCACGCGGCCCGGTTCTACCTCGCCCGCGGCCTGGAGCACGCCGGCCACGACCTGATCGCCCAGGCCCGCCAGGAGTACCTGGCCTGGGGTGCGATCGCCAAAGTCGCCCAGCTGGACTGGGCCTACCCGGCCCGGCAGCCACCGTCCGGCCCGGCCGCCACTGCCGGCGAGCAGTCCGGCGACCTTCCCCAGCGCCGTGCCGCCGTCGCGGCCGGAACGGTCGACCTGCTCGGGATCCTTTCCGCGTCGCAGGCGCTGAGCTCGGAGACCAGCATCGACCGGCTGCACGCCCGCGTGGGCCAGGTACTCAGCGCGATGACCGGCGCCACCGGCGTCCGCCTGCTGCTGTGGGACGAGTACCGGCAAGACTGGCTGCTGCCCGCACCCGGCGGCGGTGCCGTCCCGGCCAGCGGCCCCGGCAGGGAAGGCGCGGCGCCGATGTCGGTGCTGCGCTACGTCCAGCGGACCCGCGAGCCGCTGGTCGTGGCCGACGCCGCCCGCGACGACCGGTTCGCCCGCGACCCCTACCTCGCCGGCGTCGACTGCTGCTCGCTGCTGGCCGTGCCCATCCTCAGCCGCGGCGCACTGCGGGCCGTGCTGCTGCTGGAAAACCGGCTGATCCGCGCCGCGTTCACCACCCGGCGGCTCGAACGCGGTCAACCTCATCGCCGCCCAGCTCGCCGTCTCACTCGACAACGCCCAGCTGTACGCCGAGGTGGCCGCCTCGCGGGCCCGGATCCTCACCGCCGCGGACGAGACGCGCCGCCGGATCGAGCGGGACCTGCACGATGGCGTCCAGCAGCGCCTGGTCACCCTGGCGCTCAGGCTGAGCGGTATCCGCGACAGGGTCCAGGGAGACGTACGCGCCGATGTGGACGAGGTCAGGGACGAGCTGCGCGCCACGCGCCAGGAGCTGCGGGACCTGTGCCAGGGCGTGCACCCGGTCATCCTCGTCAAGGCCGGCCTCGAGGCGGCCGTCTGCGCGCTGGCCCGGCGCTCACCGCTGCCGGTCCGGGTGCAGGTGCGGGCCGGCGGCAGGCTCCCCGGCTCCTGCGAGGTCACCGCCTACTATGTCGCCGCCGAGGCCTTCACCAACGCCGCGAAGCACGCGAAAGCCTCGGCGGTTGACATCCTCATCGAGGAGGCCGACGGCACGCTGACCGTCCAGGTCCGCGACGACGGCGTCGGCGGCGCCGACGCCAGGCGCGGCTCGGGCCTTACCGGCCTGCGTGACCGGGTGGAGGCCGTGGGCGGAAGCATGACCCTGGACAGCCCGGCCGGGGCCGGCACCGTACTGACCGTGCTGCTCCCCGTCACCGAAGACGATCACTGACCAGAACGGGCCGCGGTGCACCCCGCACCACGCGCGGGCGACCGGGGACAGGTCACCCCGCCAAGATCACGAACGATGCGCCGACTGCGTGCCACGCTAGCGTGTACCCGCCGTTACCGCCAGCCGGCAGGGGCCGGTACATGCTGGTGATGATGATTCTGCCAGCAGAATGAGTAATAGTCGTGGCCATGGGATTTCCCCCATCGGCTCGCCGGCCTCTGCACCAGCGCGCTGGTCTTGATGGCCTTCGGCCAGGTACCGGCCCGGCTAGGTGTCCTGCAGATCCGCCGCGTCCGCGCGAAGAGCCAGCCGCCTGCCTCCCCGTATCGGCCGGCCGCCGCGCCGAGGCGGGACGCCAGCTGGCCGCCCGCTGATACGCGCCGCCTGGATACCTGGCAATCACGCACCCGAGGAGTTGTCATGACGTTCGCGGCTATTAACACAAGGACCCTGCCGCTGGGGCCGTGCAGGCTGGCCGATTTCACGGAGCTCACCGCGACCGCGATCCAGGTTCGCGATGACGGCGCCGGCGGCGCCGGCTTCGCCCGCGGCACAGGCCTCCTCGGCCTGAAGGACCGCGTGGAAGCCCTCAGCGGCCGGATCTCCTTGGACAGCCCGCGCGGAGCAGGGACCACGCTCCGAGCGGAGCTCCCCCTCACCAGCGCCCGCCGCGTCACCCAGCCGGGCCCCAAGGCTGACCGCGGTGCCCTAGTTCAGCCGGCAGGTGGTTTGAATGCCAGACAGGAAGATGTGTGCCCGGGGAGGGATTGTCTCCCGTCGCTCTTTGTTCGCGCGGCTTGACGCGGCAGCGCGCGTGACTCACGTATCGGGGCCGGCCGGGAGCGGTAAGACGGTGCTGCTGCGGTCCTGGACGGGCGAGGCGGAGCTGGAGAAGAACGCCGCGTGGGTTCCGGTTCACGGTGAGAAGTGTGATCCGCAGCGGTTCTGGGTCTCGGTAGTCAGCGCGCTGAGGGGCACGGCCGCCGGAGTGCGGCTTGTGCGGCCGCTGACCGCGGCGCCGAGGCTGGACGGCTGGGCGGTTGCCGAGCGGCTGCTGGAAGACCTGGGCTCGCTGGAGGAGCCGCTCTGGCTGGTAATCGACGACGTATACGAGCTGGCCTCAACCGAGGCGCTGCACCAGCTGGAGGTGCTCATGCTCCGTGCGTCGCCAAAACTCCGGTTCGTCCTGTCGACTCGCTGTGACCTGCGGCTGAGGCTGCACCGGCTGCTGGTGGAAGGCGAGCTGACCGAGATTCGCGCCGCCGACCTGCGGTTCACCACCGATGAGGCCCGCGCGCTGTTCCAGGCGGCCGGGGTGCAGTTGCCGGACCCGGCGCTGGCGGCGCTGATGACGCGGACCGAGGGCTGGGCGGCCGGGCTGCGCCTGGCGGCGCTGTCGCTGGCCGGGCACCCCGATCCGCAGCGGCTCGCGGCCGAGTTCTCCGGCAGCGAGCGGACGGTGGCGGGGTACCTGCTGGGCGAGGTGCTGGAGCGGCAGCCTGAGCCGGTACGCCGGCTGCTGCTGCGGACCTCAGTGCTCGAGCGGGTGAACGGAGAACTCGCCGACCTGCTGACCGGGCACTGCGGCGGAGAGCGGATCTTGCAGGACCTGGAGGAGGCCGGCGCATTCGTGGTCGCGCTAGACGCGGGACGGTCCTGGTTCCGTTACCACCGCCTGTTCGCCGACCTGCTGCAGCTGGAGCTGCGCCGGACCGCACCGGGTGAGCCCGCCGTCCTGCACCGTAAGGCCTCCGGGTGGTTCGCGGAGCACGGGTTCGGTGCCGAAGCGGTCCGCCACGCCCAGGCGGCCGGCGACTGGCCCCAGGCCGCCCGCCTGCTGTCGGATCACTTCCTCAGCCTTGTCCTGGACGGGCAGAGCGCCACCGCACACGACCTCCTGGCCCGGTTCCCGGCCGATATGGCCGCCGCCGACCCGGAACTAGCTGCCCAGATGGCGGGCCACAAGCTGCTCCAGGGGTCCCTGGAGCAGGCAGAGCGGCACCTGGCACACGCGACCCGGGGGCTAGCGTCGGTGCCCGCGGACCGCAGCGGGCGCTTGCAGATCGTGCTGGCCATCGTGCGGCTGTGCCTGGCGCAAAGACGCGGTGACCTGCCGGCCGTGGCGCAGGAGGCGCAGCGGCTGCTGGGCCCCGCCGAGGCCGCGGACGTCCCCCAGTCAGTGCAAGGGGCCGGGGAGGACCTGCGCGCCCTGGCGCTGGTCACCCTGGGTACCGCTGAGCTATGGGGCTCACCAGCCGCAGCGGCGGAGCGGCACCTCGAGCAGGGCATCGCGCTGGCGCACCGGATCGGGCGGCCCTGGATCGAGATCACGGGCCTGGCACACTGGGCAATGGCCACGAGATCCGGGTCATCAGCATGGACGGTGAAACGCAGCACCGAGGCCCTCGAAGTGGCCCGGGTGCACGGCTGGACCGAGGAGCCGGCCGCCGCCGTGGCCTACCTGGCGCTCGCTGCCGTGCGCACCCGGCAGGGGCGGCTCGGGGAGGCAGAGCCGCTGCTGAACCACGCCGAGCGCACGCTCCGGCCCGAGGTCGAGCCGGCGGCAGGGCTGGTACTCCACTCGGTCCGCGGGGGACTCGAACTCGCGCGCGGCCGTAACACCGAGGCGCTGGCCGCTTTCCTGGCCGCCGAGAAGCTCGGGGAACTGCTCGTCACACCGCACGCGCTAACGACGCAGACGCGATCCTTCCTGCTGCGAACCCTCGTGAAGCTGGGCGAAACCGGACGCGCCGAAACCATCCTCGCGCAGATGGGCCAGCGAGAGCGCGAAACCGGCCACATGCGCATCGCCCTGGCAGTGCTGCGGCTTGCCCAGGGTGACCCGCACCGGGCAATCGACGCGCTCGCGCCCGTCCTGGACGGCTCCGCGCCGATAGCCCAGCCGGCCTGGCTGGCTGAGTCTTTCTTGCTGGAGGCCGTCGCACGGGACGCGCTCGGCGACCCAGCCGCCGCCGGGCGCGCCCTGGAGCACGCACTCGACCTCGCCGAGCCCGACGGCGCGCTACAGCCGTTCCTGATACACCCCGCGCCGAAACTCCTCGAGCGCCACGCCGGGAACGGCACCGCACACGCCGGCCTGATCTCCGAGACCCTCAAACTGCTCTGGGGAGCGAGAAGGCCAGCACCGCCGGCCAAGCAACCGCGGCGCTCACCCGAACCGCTCACCAGCAGCGAGACCCGCGTCCTGTTCTACCTGCCAAGCAATCTCCGAACTACTGAAATCGCCGGGGAGATTTCCGTGTCAGTCAACACCGTGCGCACGCACATCCGCCATCTATACGGAAAGCTCGGCGCGCACAGCCGCGCGGACGCCATTAAGCGCGCCCGCGCACTTGGCCTGCTCGCGCCTTCGCCGAGCTCTAGCCTTACCCCGGCATCCTTACTGTTGCGCGTTCTCTTGGAGAACAAATCGGACATTTAGTTCTTCTGAATTGTTTCCGCAGATCAGGTGGCCGCGTGCGTGTGATTGTCGCGCAACAGGTGTGGTTTTTTCCTGGGGCGCTTTCAGCATCGGGCTGTGGTGTTTAGCTGGGCCATGAGTTCCCGGTTGGCTGAGCGGGCGGCGGCGAGGTCCTGGTCTCGTTCGTCGAGCTGGAGGCGCAGGTCGGCAATGCGCTGCTCAAGGTCGGCATTCTGTTGCTTGAGCTCGTCGAGGTCGTCCGGGGCGCCGAGCCCGGATTCCCACCATGCGTGTTCGCCGAGCAGGCCCGAGAGGCTGCGCTCGAGTTGCTGGACGCGGGCTGCCAGGCGCCCGGCCCGGTGCTGGGCATTGAGCAGGCCGGCTTGCAGGGACGCGCTGCTGACGGCAGGTCCTGTTCCCGCGGCCGGCGGCTGGGCCTGGGATGCGTGGATCTGCTCGAGCAGGTCGCGGTGCCGGTAGAGGAAGGTGCGGTCGACCCCGGCGACGCGGGCGATGCCCGCGACACTGGTCTCCTGCCCGGCGGCAGCCGCCGTGCTGATAGCTGCGGCGACCCGGGCGCGTCGTCGGGCAGAGTCGGCCTGGCGGCCGCGGAGCGCGGCCTTCGGCTTGCTGCCGGGGCTGGTCATGCTGTTCGCTCGGGGCGGATGTCGGGCAGGGCCTGGCGCATCCGGGGCATTCCGAGCGTGACCGTGCGGTGGCGCCGGACGAGGGCGACGGCCTGGTCGATTTGCTCGCGTTCGGCGGCGGTCAGGTCTTCCAGGCTGGCCTCGATGCGGGTGATGAGGCTCCGGATCGTGGTGATCTACCCGCTGGAGGGGACGGCCTCGGCTCGTGCCCACTGGTCGATCTCGGCTGCGGCCAGGACCTGTTCCCGGTTGCGGAGCAGGTCATCGAGATAGGCGTGGAGATCGGGCAGGTAGGACACGTCGGTGCGGAAGTGCCCGCAGCCGGCGCAGCGGAACCGGTAGGGGCAGCCGTTTCCCCCTGCCTGGACGTTGGACGGCTCGGAGCAGGTGCCGTAGGGGCCGGCGACCTCCCCGATGGCCCGCCGGGCGAACTCGGAGTCCAGCAGCGTCTTCGCGTCCCGCCAGATGCGGTTCCCGCGGCGGTCGAACTGCAGCGAGGCGACCTTGTCGACCGCGTCGCGGCGGCGCCGGTCGCCGACGGTGTAGAAGCCGCGGGTGGTGTTGAGGGAGCGATGGTCCATCAGGGCGGAGAGCACGTCGACCGGGACTCCCGCGACGGCGTGCCGCTGGGCGAGGTGTGCCGGTATGCGAAGGGGACGACGCGGGTCTTGTCGAACTCGGTGCCGTCGGCGCGCAGCAGCGGGGGCATGGCGCCGACCCAGTCCCGGTGCCGGGCGCCGAAGTGGTTCTCGGTGATCGGCCGCCGCCCGTGCGGGTTGGCGTATGCGGCGGGCAGCAGCCTCAGCTCGCCCAGCGACGTGCCCGGGAACATCTCCCTGACGCGGGCCTTCTGGCGGGATGTCGCTGCCGCGGACGGCGAAATCGTCGGGGAGCCAGCCAGCCGGGCCGCCGGGACGGGTCAGGCCGAGCGCCCGGAACTCGCGGAGCAGGTGCCGGGTCTCCCGGCAGGCCCGGGTCCGGGCATCAGCGGATATCCGGCCCGATGCCGCGAGGAAGGGCATCCGGTGCGCGAACGACTCGATGTCGCGGCGGCCGAGCGCCGAGGGGTCGGCGCCGTGGTCGTCGCGGGACGTGTGCAGGCTGTCGGACAGCATGGCCAGGCTGGTCAGGTAGTGGCGGACCGGCCCGGCGGAGATCTTGCCGCGCCGCCACGGGAGGTTGTCGGCGACCCAGCGGCGGGCGGACTCCCGCAGCCACGGCTGCCGGACCAGGGTGAAGTCGAGCCGCCCCGTGAGCCCGAACGCGGCCAGGTCCCGCACGTCCTAATCGGGCCTCGGACTCCGGGGTGAGGAACGCCCTGTCCGCGTGTCTGGCCAGGCTGCGGGCGAGCCGGTGCTGGGTCCGATCCCCGCCGGTGATCCCGCTGATGCCGGCGGCTCCCGTCCGGCGGAGTTCCCAGGTGATCTGCCGCAGTCGCACCGGGTCTGTCGTCGTCCCGCCGCGGGTCCGCTGCTGCAGCCCGAACAGGACCTCGGCGGCGGCCCGCTCCGTCAGGCCGTGCAGGCTGACCTGGCTTGGTTCCTCGATCGCGGGCTCGCTCTCCTGCCAGTACCTTCGCGGTCCCCGCCCGCGCGGGCACGCCGTCACCCTGCACGACTGCGCGGCCGGTGCCGTATCCCCCGGTGGTGCAAGGCGGAGCGTGGCCGTACCGCGGCGGCACGAGCCGCACTCCCGGCCGCGTCCGTAGACCGGGTTCCCGCAGCCCGGCGACGGGCATGCCCGCCAGCTCAGCAGCGGATGCGCCGCGGGCAGCGACAGCACCCGGGTCCCGGGGTCCCAGCCGGCCTCGGCCAGGAACGCGGGATCGGTCAGCACGGCCAGCCGACCGGCGACGCCATCGTCGTCCGGGCCAGGCTCCCGGAGCGCCGCCGCGGCGGCGGTCACGGCCCGTTCCCGGTCAGGCGGGGGCTGGGCACCCGCCTGACCGCCTCCCTGAGCCGGGCCGGATCCGCGTGCAGGTAGATTTTCGTGGAGCCGAGTGAACGATGTCCCATCAAGCCGGCGATCTCGTCCACGGCGCCGCCCGCGTCGGCGACATTGCTCCCGAAGGCATGACGCAGCTGATGGGGAGTGACCTGCCGGGCTCAGCCCGGCCCGCCGCCCGGCGGCCGTGACCAGGTCGTTGACCGCCCCCGGCGGCATCGGCATCCCTGCGGGCTCGCGGAACAGCCTTACCAGCACGAAGTCCGTCGATGCCGCTCCGGGCACCGCGAGCCGCTCAATCTCGTACGCGTCGAACGCCTGCACCGTGACGAAATCCAGCGGGACCGCCCGCTGCCGCCGTGACTTGGCCCATGCCCCGTTCGGGTTCGCCTGCCGGACCACGTGCAGGTGCGCTCCGGCCACGTCGCAGCCCAGTGCCCGCGAGTCGGGCATCAGGTGCACATCGCAGCGGCGCAGCCCGCACATCTCACCGCGGCGCAGCCCGGCGCGGGCCATCAGCAGCACGATCAGCCTGTCCCGTGCCGACAGGCACGCCTCCAGCAGCGCCGCGATCTCCGCATCGCTGGCCCGGTCGACCGGGCGGTCTTCCTCGCGCAGCCGGTGACGGGCCCGCAGTCGCAGGAACATCCGAGGACCTGCCCGTCTGCCCGCACCACTGGAGTAACAGTGCGATCCCGCCCGCATGAGCCTTCGTGGTGAGTTCCGAGCCGTCCGGCCGAACCGCACGTGAAAAAGAAACGCATCCGCATCCGCGGCCACCTCCAGCGCCTCGTCGATGACGGTCCAGTACCGCTCACCAGACGGCATCGTCACCGCGAACGCCCGCATGTCATCCCCGTTCTCGCCTCCGACAGCAATAACTACTGTCAGCAACAAGAACGACACTGCTGGAGATGCGTTGCAGAACTTGCCGCGTGTCGCACCCGCGCAACGTTACGCAACAGCTAAACCACCCCAAGAAAACGTCTAACACCTTACGGGCGACTGGATTGGGGCCCGGCGCCCGCTGGCGCCGGGCCTGCCGTAGCTGTTCGGCGCGTAGACCGGCTGGTTCCCACCGTGGTGGTAGCGCACCGGGCCGTCCTTGTTGTCCGCGTGCGTCTCCTAAGCGGCGCCTGGCTTGAATCTCTGGCCACACGCCCTTGCAAGCGAGCCGACTCATCCGCCGCACTCCACCAGCATTCGGCGGAACAGGCCTCAACCGCGGGGATCACCCAGTTCGCGTCTTACGAGAATCACCCACGACCACGGCACGTTCCCTGAGCCATCCCCCTCTTCTCCTCGCTTGCGTCGCGAACGAGCAGCTCATCCGGGATCTGCTGCGGGTGAGGGCAGTATCCGGCAGGCAGCGGGAGCCGCGATCCGGGCAGCCGTCGCAGAAATCATCTCAGTTACGCGATGCGCGTTCATCTAGATGGCCGGGAGGTTAGTGGTCGAGACGAACCGGACGGGCACAGCCCATGGCGTCCACCCGAGGTCTTGGCGCTCAACCCCGGCGGCGAGTAACTCGGCCCTAGCCCGAGAACGGCCCGGGTCCATTACTGCCCTGGGTTCGTTCCACCAAAGGAGAAAAGGTATATGACTGACCAGCACCTGCCTACGCAGACGACGGATGCCGGCATCCCGGTCGAGAGCGATAAGTACTCGCTGACCGTGGGCGCGGGCGGCCCGGTCCTGCTGCAGGACAGCTACCTGATCGAGCAGATGGCCCAGTGGAACCGGGAGCGGATCACAGAGCGGCAGCCGCACGCCAAGGGCAGCGGGGCGTTCGGCCAGTTCCAGGTCACCAAGGACGTCAGCGCCTACACGAAGGCGGCGGTGTTCCAGCCGAACGCTAAGACACAACTGGGGGCCAGGTTCTCCACGGTGGCGGGGGAGCGGGGCAGCCCTGACCTGTGGCGGGACATACGCGGGTTCGCCCTGAAGTTCTACACCTCCGAGGGCAACTACAACATGGTCGGCAACGACACGCCGGTGTTCTTCATGCGGGACCCGATTCACTTCCAGAACTTCATCCGCTCCCAGAAGCGCCGCGCGGACAACAACCTGCGCTCCAACGACATGCAGTGGGACTTCTGGACCCTGCTGCCGGAGACCGCCCACCAGGTGGTGTGGCTGATGGGCGACCGCGGGCTGCCCAGGACGTGGCGGCACATGAACGGGTTCTCCAGCCACACGTACATGTGGATCAACGCCAAGGGCCAGCGGTTCTGGGTGAAGTACCACTTCAAGACCGACCAGGGCATCGAGTTCCTCACCGACCAGCAGGCCGCCGGCATGGTGTGGACCGACTACGACTACCACACCCGGGACCTGTTCGAGTCGATCGCGGGCGGCGATTACCCGAGCTGGACGATGTACGCGCAGATCATGCCGTTCGATGACGCGCCGGGGTACCGGTTCAACCCGTTCGACCTGACCAAGGTGTGGCCGCACGGCGACTACCCGCTGGTCGAGGTGGGGCGGTTCTCCCTGGACCGTAACCCGATCGACAACCACACCGAGATGGAGCAGTTCGCCCCGGCGCCCAGCAACATGGTGCCCGGCATCGGGCCCAGCCCGGACCGGATGCTGATGGCGCGGATGTTCTCCTACGCCGACTCCCACCGCTACCGGCTCGGCGTCAACTACCAGCAGATCCCGGTCAACGCCCCGGTCGCGCCGGTGCACACCTACAGCAAGGACGGGCTGATGCGGGTCGTGCCCCGGACCGACCCGGTCTACTTCCCCAACTCCAAGGGCGGCCCCGTCGCCATCCCCGGGCAGTACACCCCGCCGTCCTGGTACACCGCCGGGGAGATCGTGCGGACCGCGTTCGAGGCACACGCCGAGGACGACAACTTCGTCCAGGTCACCGCCCTGGTCCGCAACGTGCTCGACGACGCCGCCCGCGACCGGCTGGTCGGCAACACCGTCGCCCAGCTGCGCAACGGCGTCACCGAGCCGGTGCTGCAGCGCGCCTTCGGCTACCTCCGCAACGTGGACCAGAGCCTCGGCGACAGGGTCGAGAAGGGCGTCCGCGACGGGCACACCTGACCGGCGGCCGAATCACCAGGGGGCCCGGCGCGAGAAAGCGCCGGGCCCTGCCATCCACGTGACATAAGGAGAAAGCAATGTCCGTCAACGGGCAGTCCGCGGCCGGGGTCACGACCCCTGACACCAAGCTGGCCCGCGAGGCCACCGAGTTGATCCGGGACAGCACCAGCGACCTCGTATACCACCACTCCCGCCGGGTGTTCTTTTGGGGCAGCCTGCAGGGCCACAACCGCGACCTCAGCTTCGATCCTGAGCTGCTGTACATGGGAGCGATGTTCCACGACCTCGGCCTGAACGAGGAGTTCCGCCACAGTGGCCGGCGGTTCGAGGTGAGTAGCGCGGATGAGGCCCGCCGTTTCCTGCAAGGCCACGGCGTGCCCGAGGACAGCGTCCGCCGGGTGTGGACCGCCATCGCGCTGCACACCTCGGTCGGCATCCAGGAGTTCATGGAGCCCGAGGTCGCCCTGGTCACCGCCGGGGTCGAGTACGACGTGCTCGGCATCGGCTACCACGACATCAGCGACGCCGACCGGGCCGCCGTTACGGCGCTGCACCCGCGGCCGGACTTCAAGCGCCAGATCCTGCAGGCGTTCACCGACGGCATGGCGCCCAGGCCGGACACCACGTTCGGCACCGTCAACGCCGACGTCCTGGCGCGGTACGTCCCCGGCTTCAAGCGCGGCAACTTCGTCGACGTCATCGAGAACTCGGACTGGCTGGAATAGGGGCTCAGCCAGCCCGAAATCGCCCGCAAGATCATGAACCGAGCAGAAGGAACAGAACTGGTCTCCGACGTCATCGACACCGGCGAGCTGCAGGCCTGGTTCCTGGCCGTGCACCTGGTAGACACCCTGCTGGTGCGCGCAAGCGAGCCCGCCGCCGCCAGCTAACCAGCCGCCCGCAGCCCGGGCGGGTTCGATACCGCCGGGCTGCCCTCGGCCTGAGGACCGCCGTTCCACCTCGCAACAGAAGCACTGCCTCAAGAAATCCCGAAATGGTCCCGAGCGAAGGAGAAGACCAATGGCACTGACTCGTAAATAGCCTGCTCACCTCCGGCGGTCGCGCTGCCCTGAGAATTTGGTGCGGGGGTGCGGGCTGCCGGCTGGTGCGGGTTAAGGCAGGAGCGTGGCGTTGTTTGCGTCCGGGCTCCGCCCGCGCGGGCGGACTGGGAAGATGGGTGCGGGCTGCCCGTGACGCCGGTGTTTCCTTGGGATGCGAGCCCGATAAATAGCCTGGCGCCGGGACCTTGACTTGAGGGTCGCCTCTTGTCGCCTTTGAGCACGACGGTCAGTATTCGCGGCCTCCGAGCCAGCAAGACCGGGGTCCCCGGGCAGCCCGCCTGGATAACCGGTTCCAAGCACAGGAGGCCCGGGTGGGTCACGCGAGAGCGCGGAAGGTACCCGCGCAGCTAGTGGAGGACGAGGATTACCAGCTCCGCCACGAGCGGGTGGCGGGGATCGACATCGCGAAGGCGAAGGCGGACGTCTGCACCTGGCTGCCCCCGGCCCGCGAGGGCGGGCGGCGGGCATCGCGGCTGGAGGACGTCCCCGCGACTGCGAAGGCGATCCTGGCGCTGGCCGCGCGGCTGCTCGCCGACGGGGTCGAGCTCGTGGTGATGGAGTCAACTTCGGACTACTGGCGCATATGGTTCTACCTGCTGGAGGCCGCCGGGCTGAACGTCCAGCTGGTGAGCTCCTCCCAGGCCCGGCAGCTGGCCGGCCGGCCCAAGACCGACAAGCTGGACGCGCAGTGGATCGCCCGGCTGGCCGAGATGGGCCTGCTGCGCCCCTCGTTCGTGCCGCCGCCCGAGATCCGGGCACTGCGGGACCTGACCCGCACGAGGCTGCAGCTGGTCCGCGACCGCACCCGGGAATGGCAGCGGCTGGAGAAGCTTCTCGAGGGCATCCTGGTCAAGCTGTCGTCCGTGGTGCACTCGCTGGCCAGGACGGAGACGGCCCGGGCGGTCCTGACCGCGATCGCCGACGGCGAGACCAGCGCGAAGGCCCTGGCCGCCCTCGCCGACTACCGGGTCAGGGGAGGGCGCGCCGCCATCGAGGAATCGCTGGAGGGCATGACCCTGGCCGCCTGCCACCCCATGCTGATCCGGGTCCACCTGGACCACATCACGCTCCTGGACCGCTCGGTAGCCAAGGTCGAGGACGAGATCGAGGCCGCCCTCGACGCGATCCCGGGAGCCTGGGGCATCGGCGCAGACGGCGTCCCGTCCCCGGACCCCGGACCGGGCGCCGCGGTCCTGCCTGCCGCCGCCCGGCTCGCGGAGATCCCCGGGGTCAGCCCGAAGCTCGCCATGGCGATCATCGCCGAGACGGGCGTGGACATGACGAGGTTCCCGGCCCCCGGCCACCTCGTCTCCTGGGCCGGCCTCGCCCCCGCCGCCCGCCAGTCCGGGCCCAGGACCCGCAAGCCGAAGAAGGGACAGGGCGACGCCTACCTGAAGGGCTACTGCACCCAGGCCGCCACCGGCACCGCCGCCACCGGCACCGCCGGCACGGACACCTTCCTCGGCGAAAGACTCCGCCGCCTGTCCAGGAAACTCGGCGGCACCAGGGCAAGATGCGCGGTCGGAAGATCCATCCTCGTGATCATCTGGCACCTGCTCGCCAACCCCGAAGCCAGGTACGCCGACCTCGGACCCGACTGGCACGAACGAAAAGCCGACCGCGACCGAAAGACCCGCGCCCACCTCCGCGGACTCCAGGCCCTCGGCTACGACGTCACCATCACCCCCGCCGCCTAAACCAAAACCCCCGCTGACCAGGCCCGCAGCCCTTGACACCACGGGCTCTTAAACCATGTCCGCGTTTGGTGACCGATTCTCACGGTCAGACGGATGCGACGGGCGGCAGGACCCCGTCGGTGGCGACCTTCTCCCCGGGCCGCACGATGAACAGGTCACCGGCGGCGAGCGTTTGGCATACCGGGGCGGCATGTCCCCGGCATGCCAAACACTGCCGTGTGGTCAGTAAATGTCGCCTCGACGCTTCTTGGCCTGCAGTGCCCGCTCCTCGGCGAGGTCGTCGGTGTAGCGGTCGATCATCGCCCGCGTCTTCCACCCGTTGAGCCGCATCAGGTCTCCCTCCGACCCGCCGGATTCCAAGCAGTCACTGAACGTGTGGCGGAACTGGTGCGGCGTCACGCCGGTGTAGCCAGCCTGCTCCGCCCTGCGGACCAGGATCATCCGGAGGCCTGTGATATGCAGCTTTCCTCGGTTCCTGGTTCCGAGCCAGACCCCAGTCGGAGTCGGCGGGCCTGTGGTGACGGCGGGCACGCACGTTCGGGCCGAAGCCGGGGCGAGTGCGATGTGACGACCGGCCCGTACGGGCAGTCATGGGATGATGTCCTGGTGTTGCAGCCCCTCGCAGGGGTGATCGCGACAACCCGATCGTGTGCCAGGTTTCGCGCCAGCTGAACTAATTGCGACCCCTCGTAGGGTTCATGACGACCTGCGGGTGTTCACGAACGACTGGACGTGGGGAACGGTGTTGCGACCCCTCGTAGGGTTCATGACGACCGGAAGGTAAAGTCCGAGGCCAGCGCATACAAACACTAAAGCTTGACTGCGGATTCTGCGGCAGTCCGCCGGTTGTGCGTTTGTGCGGGTAGAACGCTTAGGAATTCGGCGGTGTAGGTGGTCTGGCATCCGGTGAATTGATGTTCGTTGATCTGGTTCGGCGCTCTCGGTGGGACCACCACGACTTCCACCATTCCAGGCACCCGCTGTACAGCCTGCCTCCTTACGTGCTGCTCCCCGGCACGCACCGGTGGTCCAGGCAAAGCTCGGTGCGGCTGGCTGAGCTGGCCGAAGAGCCGATGGTCCTGCTGGACCTGCCGCACAGCCGCGAGTACTTCCAGCGAATTTTCACCAGCGCCGGAGTCACCCCCACCGTGCGGTACCGCTCAGCGAGCGTGGAGACCTGCCGCGCGCTGGTGGGCCGCGGGCTGGCTTACACGGTGCTGAACCTGCAGTCGAAGTCCTCCGTCTCGCTGGACGGGCACCCGGTGACCGCCGTACCGATCCATGACGACGCCCCCGCACTTTCAGTCGTCCTGCTAGCCGCAGCCAACACTCGCCCGACGCGCCGTGCGCAAGCGATCGCCCAGCTATGCCGCGAGCGCCTCTCCCCCTCGCACAACGGGGTAAATGAGGCCGGCCAGGTGTATCTCGGCCCGGCCCACTCGGCTACAGGGAGATGCCGTCGCTGTTGGTGGCGGTGAGCGGGAGCTCCACGCGCAGACTGGTCCCCGCGCCGCGCGGGCTGCAGAGGTAGATCCGGCCGCCGAGCGCCTCCACGCGGTCCTTAAGGCCGGCCAGGCCGGTGCCCCCGGCGAGGTCGGCACCGCCTGCACCGTCGTCCCGTACCGCGACGCGCAGCATGCCGCCGGCGACCTCGGCCTCAACGCTGATGGCCGAGGCGCGCGCGTGTTTGGCCGCGTTGGTCAGCGCCTCGGCGACCACGTAGTAGCCGCTGACCTCGATCTCTTCTGGTAGCCGCCCGATGGCAGGTACCTGCAGGTCCACGGGGATCGGCGAGCGGCGGGCGAGCGTCTTGAGGGCTGGGCGGAGCCCGCCGTCGGCCAGGATGGCCGGGTGAATGCCATGCGCGATCTCGCGCAGCTCCTCCAGCGCGCCGGCCGCCTCGGCGACGGCCCCGTCGAGCTCTGCGTCGAGCTGGCCGAGCTCGGCCGGCACGGCCGCCTGCGCCGCGCGCAGGTGCAGCGCCAGCGAGATCAGCCGCTGCTGGGCGCCGTCGTGCAGGTCCCGCTCGATGCGCCGGCGGGCCTGGTCGCCGGCAGCGACGATCCGCGCGCGTGACGCGGTGAGCTCGGCGTACAGCTGGGCGTTGTCCAGAGAGACGGCGAGCTGGCCAGCGATCAGCTGGACCGCGTCGAGCCGCCCGGTGGTGAACGCGCCGCGGATCAGGCGGTTCTCCAGCAGCAGCACCGCACGCAGCGCGCCCCGGCTGAGGATCGGGACGGCCAGCAGCGAGCAGCAGCCGGCATCGGCGAAGTACGGGTCGCGAGCGAAGCGGTCATCACCGGTGGCGTCCGCCACCACCAGCGGCTCTCGCGTCCGGTGAGCGTAGCGCAGCACAGACATCGGCATCGCGGGTTCCTGCCCGTTATCGCTGGCCGGTGCGGTGCCGCCGACGCCTTCTGGCGCGGCCAGCAGCCAGCCTTGCTGCTCCTCGTTCCATAGCAGCAGGTGCACGCCGGTGGCGCCGGTCATCGCGCTGAGCACCTGGACCAGGCGGGCGTGCAGCCTTAGCACGCTGGTCTCCGAGCTCAGCGCCTGCGACGCCGACACGATACCGAGCAGGTCGACCGTTCCCGTGGTGACGGCGGAGCGGCGATGCGGAACATCAGCGGGCTGGCCGGCGTCGTACCCGCCGGTGGGGTCGGCTGGTGGCCGCAGCGCCGGGTAGGCCCAGTCCAGCTGCCCGGCCTTCGCTGTCGCCCCCCAGGCGATGTATTCCTGGCGGGCCTGGGCGAGCAGCTCGTGGCCACCGTGGTCCAGGCCGTGGGCAAGGTAGAAGCGGGCCGCGCGCTCGGCGATCAGGGCCCGGTGCCACGGCCGCTGCCGCAAAGCGGCCTCGCGCCGGGCGGCGTCGAAAGCGAGGGCGGCAGCGCGGAAATCCCCGGCGGTCCAGGCCCGCTCGGCCTCGGCCAGCCGCAGCAGGTGCAGGAAGTTGTCCGGCGCGTCCGCGGCACGGGCGGCCAGCCACCCGGTCACCTCGTCCAGTTCGGAGAGCAGAGCGCCGCGCTCGCCGCCATCGGCGGCGCGGACCTGCCCGGCCAGTGCCAGCGCGCGCAGCAACCGGACTATAGCCTCCAGGTTACTGCCCACGACGGTCGGTAGCAGCGGCATCGCCGCTGCGGTGTGCCGCACGAGGCCGACCGGGTCCCCGAAGATCGCGGCCGCGATCGCGCGGGTGATATGCGCCATAGCAAGGGCCGTCGGGTTTCCGACGTACCGATCGGTGCTGACCGCCTCGTCGGCCGAGGCCGGGCTTTCACCCCGCAATACACCAGCCAGCCACCGGTAGCTGTCAAGCGACTGACTGGCCTCCTCGTTGCCGGTCCGCCGGAGGAAGGCCAGCCCCGCCTCCATCTCGGCGAGGTAGACGTCCAGCGATGGCGCGCAGTCCGTCAGGCCCGCCGCGATCGACTTGCAGGCGTGTCCCGCGTAGAGCAGGTCACCACCCGCGATCAGCCCCTCGAGGGCCCGTTGACCTTCCCGGACGCCATTTTCGACAGGCTCGGACCAGCAGCACAGGACAGAGAAGATGAAACGTGCCTGCGAGGCGCCAGGCTCGTAATCGCGGGGCTCGCTCAGCGTCACGATCCGCCGCGCCGCCCGGTACCCTGCGGCGTAGTCGCCGCGCAGCGCCACCGCGGCGAAGGCAGCGCTGCCGGCCGGGCCGACCAGCGTGCGGCCCGGGCCGTGCTCAATCCAGATCCGCAGCGCTTCCATGCTCAGCCAGGCGTTGATGGCTTGGTCGGCGATGAAGCTCGGCGACAGGACGGCGTTGATCAGACGGGATACGGCGAGCAGCGTGGGGTCGGTGATGTCCGGCCGCGCAAGGTCATCTCGCGCTTCGGTGTGATCCAGCCAGCGGTACAGGCGGTCGAACTGGCGGCCGAGCTCGGCGGGGAGACGGTCCCCCGCCGGGACGGTGATGCCGAGTTCACGCAGCGAGTCCAGGCCGAGCCCGATCGCCTCCGCGTAACGGGCCCGGGCAGTCAGGCTATGCACCTGCACCGCCGTCGCGGCCGCACGGTCCAGCGCGGTGGCGCTTGCCTCTCCGACCGCGCGGTACTCCTCGTCGGCCTCCTCCAGCCGCCCCAGGCTGTACCGGGCGGCGTGCCGGGCGGTCCGCGCCTCGATCAGCGTGGCGGTCTCCCCCGGGTCGATCAGCGGCAGCGCGGCGGTGAGCAGCGCGTCCACCCAGGAGTAATCGCCGATCAACGTGGCCTGGCCGGCGGCGCGCCGCAGCAGCGCCACCACCCGGTGACGCTCGGCGGCATCAACGACGGCGCCGGCGACCGGCAGGTACTGCCCGGCCGCGGCCGCGAACAGCTCCGGCACCGTCGCCAGCCGCCGCGCCATGGCCAGCTGCAGGGCACGGCGCCGCCCCGGGTCCAGTTCGGCCAGGAGCACCTCGCGGATCCGGTCGTGGCGGAACCGCACCGCCGGATGTGCCCCGGGCTCCCCCACTAGGAGGCCTTCGTCAAGGGCGGGCGCCAGGGTTTCCTCCACTAGGTTCGCCGGCTCGCCGGCAGCGGCCTGTAGCAGGCTTAGCTCGGCCCGCCCGCCCAGGCATGCCATCGCCTCCAGCATCCACCGAGACGTGGGTGGAATGGCCGCGGCGCGCGCCGCCAGCAGCACGGCCACCTCGGAGTGTCCCAGGTGAGCGCGCACCGCGCCCTCGTCCCACCGCCACCCGGCGGCCGTCGCGGTCAGCAGCCCGTCGCGGCGCAGCGCGTTCAACAGTTCCACCGTCTCGTACGGGTTGCCGCGCGTATGGGGCTCGATTGCCTCGGCCAGGCCTGCCACGGTGACTAGGTCCACGTGGAGCATCTCGGCCACCATGGCGCCGAGGGCCGGCCCGGGCAGGTTGTCCAGCCGCAGGTGCTGTACCGCGGCCTGGTTCCGCCACCGGGACAGCGGCGCCGCCAGCGGATGCGCCGCGTCCACCTCGTCCTCCCGGTAGGCACCCACCAGCAGCAGGCCATCGACCGGCTCCTCGCTCAGCACGAGGTCGACGAAGCCGAGCGGCGTGCGCCCGGCCCACTGCAGGTCATCGACGAACACCACGACCGGCCGTTCCTGCGAGGCGACCGCCCGCATCACCTCGGCCGCCGCGCGCTGCGCCCGGCCCTGCGCCGTCAGCGGATCTCCAGGGTCGGGCGGCGTCCCCAGCAGCGCCGCGAACTCCGGCACCGCCGCGGTCAGCAGGCCCGCGTTCACGCCGACCGCCGCCAGGATCCGCCCGCGGACCCGCGCCAGCTCATCCTCCGGCTCGGCCAGCAGCAGCCGGCCCAGCGCCCGAAGCGCCTGATTGGCCGCGTCGAACTCCAGGTCCCGCCGGTAGGCGTCGAACTTGCCCGCCACGAACCAGCCGTCCCCGCCGGTGACCACCGGGCGCAGCTCATCGACCAGCGCCGTCTTGCCCACGCCCGGCGCCCCGGCGACCAACACGCCGCGGCACCGGCCCGCCAGCGCGGCCTCGAACGCCGCCTGTAGCGCCATCACCTCCGCGTCGCGGCCTACCAGCCGCGACGGCGGCAGCAGCCGCACCGGGAAATCATGCTCGCCGATGCACAGCGGAGCCGGCCCCGGGCGCGCGCCTGCGCGCCGCACCCATTCCAGGTCATAGGCCGCGCCATCGGCGGTCTGATACCGGTTGTCTGGTTCCTTCTCCAGCAGGTGCATGATGATCCCGGACAGCGGCCCGGGTACGGCCGGGTTGACCTCGGCGGGCGGTACCGGCACCCGAGCCAGGTGATCATGGATGAGCCGGAGAGGATCCCCCGAACCGAACGGGGGCTCGCCGGTCGCCAGCTCATACAGGGTCGCGCCAAGCGCGTACAGGTCGGCCCGATGGTCCACCGGCCGCCCGGTCCGCCCGGTCTGCTCAGGCGCAAGGTAGGCCAGCGTTCCGGCGATTTCGGTGTGGTGGGTGAACCCGGGGCGGATCTCGGCGAACGAAGTCGCCAGCGCGAAGTCCACCAGGCAAGGGGCGCCGTCGCGGGCGAGCACGATGTTGGCCGGGGCGATGTCCCGGTGAATCACCCCGCGGCGGTGCATCGCCGCCGCCGCACGGGCCAACTCCGCCGCCAGCCTCGTCAGGTCGGCAACGGCCAGCGGCTTGGGCGCGCTGGCCAGGCTGGTGCCGCCCGCGTCCTGCAGCACGATCGGCGCGGGATCCGACGGCCCCTCCGCTAGTTGCGCCACCCCGGCGGCACCGCGCAGCCGCTCCAACATCGCGACCTCGTGCCGCACCCGGCGTTCCGCGTCCGGTCCCAGTGGCTCCTTCCGGATGACCGTGCGTCCCGGGAGGAACAGCCGGGTAACGCGCGTGCTCTCGCTGGCGTGCACGATCTGGGCCCGGACGGATGGACCTCCGCCCGGCAGCATTTCGCCTGATCCCATCAGGCACCTCCGCACCTATCAGCCAGCCAGTAACCCTGGCATTGAGGATGCCGCCCGGGTCGAAGGCATCCTCGCTCTGCCGTACGTGGATCCCGCTCCTCGCCCGCCGGATGCTGGCGTTATCAAGTCTCGCCCCGTCTTGGTGAGACGGCATCACGCAACCCGTATGATTTCGGCACCTCGCGCTCGTGGCCGGTGCCGCTAGCCGACCAGCAGCACGAGCTTTCCGCGCACGTGGCCCTGCTCGCTCACCCGGTGCGCCTCCGCGATCTCGGCGAGCGGGAAGGTCTGCGCGACCGGGAGCGAGAAGCGCCCGGACTCGATCAGCTCGCCGATCTCGCCGAGCGCGTGGACCTCAGCTGCCTCGGTGAGTTCGGCCACGCGGCTGCCCTTCTCATAGCGGATTACGGGCGTCTGGCCGAAAGCGTAGAGGACTGGTAGGCCGCGAGCCAGGTACCGATGGTCTCTGCTCGGTGAGCGGGCTCTTGAACGGCTGTCCTGCGCGGCCGCGGGCGGCGGAACCATTCGCGGTCATGCCTGGTCCTCCGTATCCTTGCCTAGAGCACCCTGAGGCGGCAAAGCTAGCGCTCTCGCACCGGGATGCTCGCCAGGTCACCGCCCCGGAAGCCCGTGCCAGGGCAGCGGAGGCGACCTGGAAGCCTTATGCTGTCAAGGTTCCCGTACACCGGGGACAGCGAAGCACAAGGGGCGCATAGCTCAGCGGAAGAGCCCCCGCCTTACAAGGAGGTGACTAGGCGGGGAGAGCCACTGGTGCGCCGGCAAAATCGAATAGATGTCCACCGTCTCACCAACTGGCTCACCAACTCAGGGCCCTTCAGGGCCTCGGGTGTGTGCGACGCGAATGAACGGGCGGTTAGCTCAGCGGAAGAGCAGCCGGCTTACAACCGGCAGGTCACTGGTTCGAATCCAGTACCGCCCACAGGAGAAGTCAACGTGGTCAGTCCTCTCACCTGCAGCAACGCAGAAAGAGGTAACGTCGCATGGCTCAGGCAACGGCCGCGATCGTCAAGATCCCCACAGTTTCCCCACAATCGGGGCCTGTTTCCCCACAACTCGCACCTGCCAAGGCCACGAAGCCCCGGAGGCAGGCGAGGAAAGCACCTGGCCCGGGCCGCAGCCTGGCCTTTGCGAACGGGCACGGCCGCGCCGCCGAGCGGGGCGACGGCGAGGTCATCGAGCTGGAGTACGGCATAACGGTGTATGCGGCCCGGTCAGCGGGAGGCCGGTGGCGGGCCGTGTTGCACGAGGACGGTCGGCGGGAGCAGTGCGAGGCGGCGTCGGAGGAGAAGCTGGCCGCCAAGCTGGAGAAGGTCAAGATCAGGCTGGAAGCGGACGCGCCGAGGATGCGGCAGCCGGGTGCTGCCCTGATCGCCCATTACCTGGACCCCGACCGTCTGCCCGCCGGCAAGCGGTGGTCGCGCAAGCACGCCCATACCCAGCTGCGGCTGTGCGAGCGGTTCGCCGCCCCTGTTATCGCCGCGGTGACCTGTGAGGACATCAAGACCAGCCATATGCAGGCGATCGTCAACGCCGCGCCGACTGCGGGTGAGGGCGACCGGGTCCGCGGGATGATCTCCGCGATCGTCACGGCGGGCGTCGATGCCGGCTACCTAGTGAACTACCGGCTGGCGAAAGTCCATTGGCAGGTCGCGGGCCGCTCCCTTCCCGTACCCGCGGTGAGCACAGCGGGGGAGTCCGTGCTGTGGATCGACCACGCTGAGATCCCCTCTGACCGCGACGTCGCCCGTCTCGGCCGGGCACTGGCCGCCGCTAGACGCGGCGACCGTCACGAGCTCATGGCCAACACCGCCGCCTACAGCGGCCTGCGCTGGGGCGAGCTGGCCGCGCTGACCATCGGTCAGGTTGACCCGGACGCACGCGTTATCACCGTCGACCGCAAAGTGGTCGAGGTCGGCGGAGACCTTTTCGTCGAGGCACCGAAGAACCGTAAACACCGCAGGACGGTCTACCCGGTGCGCACCCCGGGCGGCTACCCGCTCGCCGAACGGCTGGCCGCCCGCATCGAGGCGGCCATCGCCGAGCAGGAGGACGGAACTAACCCGCTCGGGCTGGTCTTCCCCTCCCCGCGGGGGAAGCACTGGCGCGTCGCTCCAACTTCAGCCGGCGCATCCTGGCCCCCGCCTACCGCGCGGCCGGATGGCGGGACGGAGGCGGGAACGGCACCTGGACCTGGCACTCACTGCGGCACGTGTTCTGCACCACGGCGCTTTTCGCCTGGAAGCTCGAGCCCACCGATGTGTCGCGGATGGCGGGTCACTCCAACTACCGCATCACACTCGACATGTACGTCGGCACCACCGCCGGCGTCCTCGACCGCGCCCGCGCGGCCACGCAGTAGCCGTACCGGCTTATCTCACTGCTGATATCTCACCGTGTTATTGGCTCCCTATCCCTCGCTGCCTACCGTCGATTCCGTGACCCAGCAAATCCCGGAAGCATCTTCTGCCTCCGATCCGGGAGCCGTCCGCGAAGGACGGCCTCCGGATCGGCTGATCAGCGTCGGTGACATCCGCGCGCTGTTCAAGCTCGGCCGGACCGCCGCCTACGAGCTGACCCATCGACCGGAATTTCCCGCTCCCGTTCACGTCTCCCGCCGCTGCCTTCGCTGGTGGGCCAGCGAGGTAGACGCCTACGCGGACTGCCCTCCAGCGCGAGGGAGCACAGCGCCGGACCCGCCGCACGATCGGCCCTGCAGACAGCTGAGCCTGCCGCGACGCCCCGGCGGATCACCGGGACGGTACGAGCCGCCCGCGGTCGCAGAGAGACTGCATGACGCACCCCCGATACGCCCGGATCGTTCCTCAGACCGCCCGGTCATCGAGCTGGAGCACGGGATCACGGTCTACCCGGCCCGCCGCCAGGGCGGCCGGTGGCGGGCGGTCTGGTACGAGGACGGCGTCACGGCAGCAGTGCGAGTCCGTTTCGGAGGAGAAGCTGGCCGCGAAGCTGGAGAAGGTCACCGAGCGGCTGGCGGCCGACGCGCCGAACATGACGGCGGCCCGGCGCGGACCTGATCGCCTGGTACCTCAACCCGGACCGGCTGCCGGCCGAACGACGGTGGTCGCGCAAGCACGCCGACACCCAGCGGCGGCTGTGCCAGCGGTTCGCCGCCCCGGTCATCGGCACGGTCACCTGCCAGGACATCAAGACCCGGCACACCCAGGCGATCGTCAACGCCGCGCCCACGGCGGGCGAGGGTGAACGGGTCCGGCGGATGGTCTCGGCCATGGTCAGCGCGGGGATCGACGGCGGCTACCTCGTCAGTTCCCGGCTCGCCCAGGTGCACTGGCAGGCCGGGGACCGGACCGCTGCCCGCACCCGTGGTCAGCGTCGCGGGAGAGTCCGCGCTGTGGGTCGACCCGGCCGAGATCCCGTCCGCCGGCGACGTCGCCCGGCTCGCCCAGGCGCTCAGCGCGGGACGGCACGGCGAGCGGTACGAGCTGATGGCCGACACCGCCGCCTACAGCGGGCTGCGCTGGGGCGAGCTGGCCGCGCTCACCATCGGGCAGGTCGACGAGGCCGCCCGTACGGGCGATGCTCCGCGCCGTTATCGCGGGCGAGCGGAACCCGAAGGTCCTGGCGGAGATGGCCCGGGGCGTGATGCGCCGCAAGATCGCCCGGCTGGAGGAGGCCCTGGACTGCTCGTTCTTCACCCCCGAGCACGCCTTCATCCTGCAGATGATGCTGGACAACATCGACCATTACACCGCGCAGATCGCGGTGCTGGACAAGCGGATCGCCGTCTTGTGCGAGCCCTATGAGCGGCAGATCGCCCAGCTGGACGGCATCCCCGGCTTCGGGGTCACCGCCGCCCAGGACCTGATCGCCGAGATCGGCGTCGACATGAGCGCCTTCCCGACCGCCGGGCACCTGGCCTCCTGGGCCCGGCTCGCGCCCCGCGCCCGGGAATCGGGCAAGCGCAAGGGAAAGAGCGCCACCGGCCGAGGCAACCCTACATCGGCGGCACCCTCGGCGAGGCCGCCGCCAGCGCCGGCCGCACCCAGACCTTCCTCGGCGCCAAGCTCCGCCGCCTGTGCAAGCACATGTCGAAGAAGAAAGCCCAGGGCGCCGTCATGAGGACCCAGCTCGTCACCGCCCACGCCCTGCTGTCCGATCCCGCAGCCGAGTACCAGGACCTCGGCCCCGGCTACTACGAGCAAAGAGCCGACACCCGCCGCCAGGCCCGCAACCACGCCCGCGCCATCGAGCGCCTCGGCTACAAGGTCACCATCGAGCCCCTCACCCCCGAAGCCGACCCCGAAGCCGGCGAGCTGACAACCCGCACCGCCAGCTAGCCGAACCCCACCCCAACCTGCCCGGCGCTGCGCGCCGGGCAGCCGACGGCACAAACCGCCGCCGGCTCGAAAGGCATGCCCGGCTAGGTTCTATTTTCGGACCAGAGGCCGCATCTACGCGCAGATCAGCCGGTTTTGCGCGCAGGCGGTGTCGGCCGTGAGTCAGCGTCTGTGCCTGAGCCCTGAAGCTGTGGCCGGAAGGTGAGGTCTTCGCGTACGCCTGCTTTATCGTCCGCGAAACCAGTCCTTATGTGCCGTCAGCGATCGTCCGCACCCGTTCAGCTCAGCCAGGATCAAGCGCCTGTGGCAGGACACTGCAGGCCATCCTCACGTTGTTAACGGAAAGTGGTTTATGGGTATCACAGTGTCACTTACTGGATAGGGGTGTCACTAATGAGCGAAGATACGCCTCGGTGGTCGTATGAGCAGGTGCCGGGCCAGCCGCCCCCAGGCGGCTGGCTGCAAGGGCCGGGGCCTCAGTACCCCAACGGCCCCCCACCGCAGCGGAAGAAGCGGCACTTGGGACGCTGGATCCTCCTTGGGCTCATCGGCCTGGTAGCGCTGATCGTCATCATCGCCGTTGCCACGTCCGGGGCAGCGGCGTCTCCACCACGCCGTCGGGGACAGCAACGACCGCCCCGAACCCGGCTACGGCCCGTTCAGCGGCGCCCGCCGGGATCGGCTCCTACTTCAACGTTCAGGATGGGAGCGGGGACACCTACCGCGTCACCCTCGACAAGATCATTGATCCCGCCCAGGGCGCGGACCAGTTCAACCAACCGGACAACGGCAAGCGGTTCGTCGGGCAGTCTTCACCATCCTGGCGGTCAGCGGCAGCCCCAACAATGAGGACGCCAACAACGACGCGGCCATCGTCGGCAGCAACGGGCAGACCTACACGGCCGACTTCGACAACATCGCCGGATACACCAACTTCAACGACGGCCAGATCAGCGTGGCACAGGGACAGAAGGCCACAGGCGCGGTCACGTTCCAGGTGCCTACGGGAGTGAGGCGTCTCCAAGGTCCAGTGGACACCCGCCGGGGCTTCGGCAACACCGTCCAGTGGAACGCCTCCTAGCGCGCCTTGCAGACTGGACCCGGTGACCGAGAAACACCAAACAGTGCGAGGTCCGTGAAAGCGCCGACCTGCTCACGGCACATGCTCGCTGCCTGGCCCATCGTAATCGCCATCGCCGCTCACCTGGGAGTGTCTCTCGCCGAGAGCGCAACCGTCACCGAGGCTGTGTTCTCCTCGCAGTTCTTCCCACGGGATCGGCGAGTTGGTGTTACGTGCCCGAGTGGGGCGACGAGTGCATGGGTGCCTGATTTGACAGCGGGGTGAGTGGCGGCTAGCCGGCCAGTAGGGCGAGCGCTGATTCGCGGGAGCGGCCTTCCGTCCGGTTTGATTACGGGTGTCGAGTCCAGATCCGACCGCCACGAAAGGCCGCCGTTCCAGTGTCGCATGCCCGCAATACCGCCATGACCAGCATGATGAAGAGCGCAGGCCGGAACGTCCCGGGCCTGCTGGAGGTGCTCGCCCAGGTTCCCGATCCGAGGAAGCGCCGCGGACGGCGGTACCTGCTCGTGTTCGTCCTCGCGGTCGCTGTCGCGTGCACGCTGGCCGGGGCGAGGAACTTCCGCGAGGCCGGCGACCATGCCGCTGACCTGCCCCAGGGCGTGCTGGCCCGGACCTCGGCGGGATCCCGCATCCGCTGCGGCGCCGGATCACCGCCCCGAGCGAGACCCGGATCCGGACGCTCATCCAGGCGATCGGCACGGACATGCTGGACGAGCTCATCGGCGGGTGGCTCCGCGCCCTGGCGGACGCGGGCCGACTGGACGAGGCGCTGACCGCGATCGCGATCGACGGCAAATGGCTGCGCGGCGTCCTGGACGGCCAGGTCAAGCTCTTCGCCGCGATGCTGCACGAGCAGAAGGTGATCATCGGGCAGGTCCGGGTCCCTGACGGCACCACGGAGGTCACCCAGGTGAAAGAACTGCTCAAGGACGTGGACCTGGAGAACGCGGTCGTCACCGCTGACGCCGCCCACTCCTGCCGCGAGACCGCGCAGTACATCGCGGGAAAGGAAGAGGACGGCGGACGGGAAGCCGACTACCTCCTGTTCGTCAAGGGGAACACGCCGTCCCTCCAGCGCGCCGCCTTCGACGCCATCCAGGCCAGCGGCGCCGGCCGCGCCCCCGACTACACGGAGCTGGACCGCTCCCACGGCCGCGTCACCCGGCGCTCCATCTGGGCCGCCGACGCCGGCGACATCGACTTCCCGCAGGTCAAGCGCGTCGCCAGGATCCGCCGCGACCGCTACGACGCCGACGGCGCCCTGATCAGCAAGGAGATCGTCCACGCCGTCACCAGCCTCGGCAAGGAGAAGGCCAGCGCCGAGGCCCTCGCGGGCATCGCCCGCGGCCAGTGGGGCATCGAGTCCGTGCACTGGGTCCGTGACACCGCCTACGACGAAGACGCAAATACCGGATACGCCGGGAACGGCCCCCAGGCCATGGCCACGCTGCGGAACCTCGCCATCAGCCTTCTCTACCTCGCCGGGGTCAAGGAGGTCACTCGCACCCTCCAGGCCATCGCACGCGACCGAAACCGCCTACTCGACTACCTCCCGCTATGAGACCCAAGTCTCAAACGACTTTGGCGATCCCGTGGAGTTCTTCCTAAGCCCCACGGCCACACAGATCAGCCACTCTTGAGCCACTGCGCTGACAGTTGATGGCAAGCAAAATCCGAGCCGAACGGCGGATATCGCGTGCCGTACTGCCGCCACGCTGTCACCGTCAGGTCCAGCCAGGCCGAAGGTAAGCCCGCCTACTTCGACGGCTTTGCCGGCCGCGCGGGGGCCGAGCCCGCGCAGGGAGGCGACCCCGCCGAGCAGTTCCTCGTGTCCACCAGCTGCGGCATGACCTTCGAGCCCCCCGGCCCGACGGGCCCCACCCAGGCGCAGCGCAAGCGCGACGAATGGCACGACCGCCGCTGCACCACCCACGACCAGCAGTTCGCCGTCCTGATGACCCAGCGGCGGGGGGACTGCCTCCAGCTTCTGCCTGACATGGAAGCCTTCGATATCCGCCCTGCCAACCTGCAGGAGTACCTCGCCAGCGTCCGCGCTGCCCTCGACCTCGGCTCCCGCATCGTGCTCCAGTCCGGCGACGGCGAGGTCGACGGGTTCGACTGGCCCCGCCCCGACCCTGACAGCGCCGACGCCATGCTCCGCCTCGCCGTCCTGTACGAGGAAGTCCCCGGCGGCGCCGGCTTCCTCCGCCAGTTCGCTGAGCGACTCGGGGAAGTCGCCGCCGCCATCGTCCCCGTCCTCGACGGCTGCGCCTGCGAGAAATCCTGCTGCGCCTGCCTGCGCTCCTACGGCAACCAGCAGGATCCACCTCCTAGACCGGCACGTCGCCGCCGACTTCCTCCGCCGCTTCGCCGGAACCCGGCCTGTTCAGGGAACCCGTGTCCCCGCCTTCTCCGACGGGTTCGCCGGACTGCCCCGCTCGCCCATCGAGCGGCGCCTTGCCGTCGCCCTCATAAACGCCGGAGCCCCCCGCGGCACCGCCCAGCACTCCTGGGGCGACCGCGGCTCCGCCGACGGCAACCCCCGCCCCGTCACCGTCGTCGACTTCGCCTGGCCCGACCGGAAGGCCGCCGTCTTCTGCGACGGGTGGGAAAACCACCACACCCCCGAACGCCAGGCCTCCGACAAGGCAAAACGCGACGTACTCCGCGCCGCCGGGTGGAAGGTTCTGTCCTTCTGGGGCGGCCAGATCGTCCGCGACGCGGAAGGATGCGCACGCGAGATCATCGACGCCCTGGATCCGCGTGATCACAGGCAACGGCCGACTGGCACGGCGCGGCGCGGCCGAGACAACTGCAGGCACGCGCTCCATCTCAGAATGTCAGACCCTTCTATTAGCCTGCGTGTCTGGGCAGCACTGATGGCTGGAAGCCGGTTCGGATCTAGCGGCGTGCCCAGAGCAAAGGGGAGCCGGCCAGCGCTCCCTGAGGGGTTGGTGACTGGCTGGGTCGGTGGAGGGGTATGCGTGGCCGAGCGCAAGACCGTGACGACGGCAGACGATCATCGGCGAGCAGGGCATCAACTTGATCGAGCGGCGCTGCCTGGAGATGGGGTACCTGTTTCACCCGCGGCGGGTTGATCATGGCATCGACGGCCACATCGATCTTGTCGACCCCGGTAGCGGAGCTGTGCTGAACCAGACGCTGCTGGTGCAGAGCAAGGCCTCCGACCGGCCTTTCCCGGGAGGACCGATCAGTCGTTCCGGTATGTCTGCGACGATCGGGACCTGGATCTGTGGCTGTCGGGGAACGCCCCGGTGATCCTGGTCTTCTCGCACCCGAAACAGGACGAGGCGTGGTGGGTGGAGGTCAAGGCCGCGTTTCCTGACGCTGCGAGCCGCGCGTCGCGGACCGTGGTGATCGGCAAGCAGGCTCAGCGGTTCGATACGGACGCTGCGGCGGCCCTGATGCGGCTGGCCGTGCCGGCACAGTCGGGCCTGTACCTGCGGCCCCCGCCGATCACCGAGATCCTGACCACCAACCTGCTTCCCGTCGCCGTCATGCCATCGGTCATCTACGTGGCAGCGTCCGCGGTTTCCAGCTACCGGGCCGGAGGCGAGGTGCTGGCCGGTTAGAACGGCGGCGGCCGGAGTGGATCCTGCGCGAAGGCCTGGTGATGTCGTTCGCGAACTTGCGGGAAGACGCCGCTGAGTGCCCTGTGCAACGGGGATGCGAAGAACACGACACCAGTCGAGTGGGCCGGCAGCGACGACACCGACATCAAGAACCGGTTCATCGACCTGCTCACCCGCACCGTGCAGGGCTCCTGTCCGGAGGTGCGATGGCACAACGAGCGACGTCATGTCCATTTCCGGGCCCGGGACCTGAAACCGCGCAAGGCAGGTAAGGGCCCCGGGTCACGCGGGCGGACCGTGTTCGGGCCGCACTACGCCAAGTCCGACCCCGCCCGGGTGAGCTACTACCATCACGCGGCGCTGCGGACCAGGTTCCGGCGGGTCGGCACGACCTGGTACTGCCAGCTCGAACCCGACTACTGCTTCACCACCGACGGGTACGCCGAATCCCGCTTCGCCGACAACCTGCTGGCCGGCATCAAACGCCTGGACCGCCATCCGGCCGTTTTCGGCTGGACCCGGATGTGGGCCAACTACCTGACCCGGCCGCTTGATCTGTTCAGCCTGGAGCGCCCCGTGGTGTTCGGCGCGCTGGAAACCGTCACGGTCGACCGCGGGATCGATGATCGCTGGTGGGGACCCGCGCCCGCTGGCCTGGCAGCCGAGGAGACCACGAGCATCCGGGCCGCAGCCGCGCTGCGCAGCGGCCGAACTGGCCGCCGCCGACATCGACACCGATGACCTGGCCGCCCTGCTCACCGGGCCCAGCGCCGAACCGAGCCAGTAGCAAACCCGCAGACCCGGCCCGGCCGGAGCCGCGCCAGCGGCGGCAGGGACGCAGGAGGGAAGGGACGATGCACGCTGAGGTACTGGACGAGCCGGAACTGGAGTTCGGCGGCGGGAACCGCCACATCGATCCCCGGTTCGGGATCGCCACCTACGGCCCAGCAGACCTAGGCGCCGCGGAGGCGCCACGCGCCATCCGGGCCGGGCTGATCGGCCCGGCCGATCAGCTCGGCGGGGTCCGGGCCTGGTTCGAACGCTGCCGCGAGCCGATCGCCGCCAAGGACGAGCGGTACCCGCACCTGTTCCCCGGCTTCCCCGGCTGTGACATCGACCGCGGCCTGCACACCACGCTGGTCTTCAGCGACCGGAACACCCGCGTGATCAGCGACCGGGACCTGCGCGCCATCTCCGGTGCCAGCCGCGCGCAGGCACTGCAGACCGCCGTGAGCCTGTACGCGGAGGAGATCACCGCGCTCGCCGACGAGAACCGCGTCGACGTGCTCATCATCGCCCGCCCCGAGCAGCTCATCGACACACCCGCCGCGCCGCGCGGAGCCGGGTCACGCGCCGCCGCGGAGATCCGGCGATTGCGCTGCCTGCCCCGGTTCGCGAACTTCCACGACCTGCTCAAGGCGCGGGTGCTGCAGATCCGGCAGCCGATCCAGATCATCCGCCGCAGCACCTGGGACGAATCCGTCCCGCCCCCGGCCGGCCGCAGCCGCCAGGACGAGGCCAGCCGCGCCTGGAACCTGCACGTCGCCCTGTATTACAAGGCAGGCGGCGTGCCGTGGCGGCTGCCGCGCAACTCCGCCGACCTGACCACCTGCTACGTCGGAGTCGCGTTCTACCGCAACAGCGACGACACCACCCTGGACACCTCTGTCGCCCAGGTCTTCAACGAGCGCGGCGACGGGGTGATCGTCCGCGGCGGACCCGCCCGGGTCAGCCGCGACGACCGCCAGCCCCACCTCACCGAACACGACGCGCACGCGCTGCTGCTCCACGCGCTGGCCACCTACCACCGCGAGCACCGCACCCTGCCCGCCCGCCTCGTCCTGCACAAGACCTCCTCGTTCACCGCCGCCGAGATCACCGGATTCCAGGCAGCCGCCGACGAGCGGGGCCTCGACACCCTCGAGCTGAGCTGGATCACCAGCAGCGAAGGCGCCCGGCTGTTCCGCCCCGGCGCAGCCCCGCCGCTGCGCGGCACCCTGCTCACCGTCAGCGGCCAGGAAATCGTCCTCTACACCAAGGGCAGCGTCGAGTTCTACTCCACCTACCCCGGCATGTACGTCCCGCAGCCCATCGGCATCCGTCCCGCCCACCCCATCCGCAGCGCCCGCGACACCGGATGCGAGACCCTCGCGCTCACCAAGATGAACTGGAACCAGACCCGGCTCGACGGCCAGGCCCCCGTCACCATCCGCACCGCCAACCAGGTCAAGGCCATCCTGCGGTTCTGCGCCCCGGACCAGGCGATCGCCACCCGTTACGCAAACTACATGTAGCGAACCTGCTCACGGCAAAGGGAGCGAGAACAAGAGAGGGCTCAGCGTCAGGCGGCCAGCGCCCGTGTGGAACGAGGACCTGTTAAATGAGCTACGCACGGCGTACCCTCGGTCACATATATGAAGCTCGTTCGCCGTCAGTGCGCCGCCGGCTTGGAAAATGGACGGGCATCGAGGATTCCTGCTGATCCCGTTCCGGTACTGCCGGGGGAGGGAATCCCGTACGGCCGGGGTGCCCGCCAGGTGCCAGCCGGCCAGCGGCGCGGATGCCGTAGCCCGCGGCGGTAGCCGGTGCCGCCGGGCACAGGCCCACTCGCATCCTGGGCGCCTGTTTTCCCGCACCCTGTGCCCCGGAGGTACCTGCCATGGGACGACCAACCCCGATGGATCACGCAGCCGCCAGCCGGATCAGCGCCGCAGCAGCCGCCGACCCCGCAAGCCCGACGGCCCAGTCCGGGTTCGACGAGCGCGCCGTGGCCGCCGCCGACCGCAACGACCCGAACGACTACGAGTACGAGTACGAGTAAGGCAAAACGGTGAATGCCGGGGCTCTGCCGGATGATCCCGGCAGAGCCCCGGCTCTGACTTCAGGCGGATCAGTGCGCAAGTCAATGGTCCAGCCGAAGAAAGCGGAACTGGCGTTATAGCCTCACCGCATCCTGGCGATTTGCAGGACGCAGCTGCTGTTGGCAGGTTGCCCGTATATAGCGTCGGGCAGGTGCACCAGAGACCCTGAGGGTCTTGCGCAGCATCTGGTAATTCTCGCTGCCCAAGAGGGCTTTTAGTGCTCGCGGAATCCTCGTCGAGATTGCGGCCCGCAGTGGGTGGTCCAGGGGTTCGGCGACTGCAGGTGCGGCAACTGGACGGCTGCTGTAATAAAGATGCCGTGGACACCTACGGCACGTACGACGGCGGCAGGGCGGCTGCTCGCGGGATCGCGTTTGAGCTATTCGTCGGGGAGATCTTGAGGCGCGACCGGGAAATCGAGCTGGTCTCCGCGTCGCTGCTGGGCGGGGCGGCCTACCAAGCCGGAGATTACGGGATCGACTTCGTGGCACTGCGAGGTCGCAGAACCCTGCTGGTCGAGGCGAAGGCGACCACTCCCCAGACCAGAGGCCGCCTGGCGGAGCTCAGCCGCCGGTTGCAGACCGCAGGCCAGGCGTACATGGGACAGCACCCTGATGAACTTGAACCCACACTGGTGCTGGCCTGCCCCGGAGTCCTCCCGCAGTCGAAGATGGCCGTGGCCGCGCAGGACAGGCTGGTGATATGGGACGGCCCCTACCTCAGGGCCAAGGCAGGACAGCTCAACATCAAGGTTCCGCCAGGGGTCGCGTCCGGTGACGACGCCGGCATCGTGCCCGGGCACGATCTGGTGTCTCGGCTGGCGGACATCAAGCCCGGCATCGCCGGCTGGCCTGCCTACGAGAAGTACTGCGAAGACCTGCTGAGCTTCCTGTTCGTTCCCCCGCTGAACCCGCCGATCCCGCAGAGCCGCGACGAGCGGCACGTGAACCGGCGCGACTACGTCCTGCCCAACTATGCGGTTGACGGCGGCTTCTGGCAGTTCATGCGAACTCACTACGAGGCGCACCTTGTCGTCGCGGAAGTCAAGAACCTGAGCCGGGGGCCCGGCAAGAACGAGATCCTGCAGGTCGCCAACTACCTGAACCCGCGCGGCACCGGGCTGTTCGCCCTGATCCTCGCCCGCACGGACCTCGACCCGACGGCCCGGTGGATCTGCCGGGAGCAGTGGGTCCAGCACAGCAAGCTCATCGTGGGGCTCAGCGACGAAGACGTCGTCCAGATGGTGAGAACCAAGATGGCCGGCGGCGACCCGGCCGAGCTGGTACGCCAGAAGATCGAGGACTTCCGGCTGGGAATCTAGACTCCCGCTGCGAACGAGCTCGCGCTCTCGCGATCCGTGTGGCGCGGATGGAATGTCAGACCGTCGGCATAGAGTGGCCGACCGTGACTCGACCGGCCGACAGCACGAACAATCAGATCCTCCCGGCCGCTTCGCCCTCATGCGTGTGCGGGCATCCGGTCTACGACGATCAAGAGTCCCGGTGCGCGCTGTGCGCCTGCCGTGATCACCGGCCACGGTCCTTGGCCGCTCGTGAACAGGGCAATCCCCGCCCAGCCCGGCACTGCGGGCAGGCGGGCGCCTCGTGATTACCGGCCTGACGCGCTCGGGCCCGGCCACTCGGCGCGTGCCCGAATGGCCCGAGGAACCACGACCGCAAGCGGGCACCCCTCGTCCGCTGTTTGAAGCCCGCCCCCCGCTGCGGAAGCTCGTCGTGGTATCAGATTCGGACTTGCTGGCCGCTTCCGATGATCATGGCGTCACGCCGACGGTACTGCTCACGGGCCTTCTCACGCACCCGTACATCAAGCTGCTGCGCTACCGGGATGAGGGACCTGCTGAGGGCCTGGCCCGTGACGGGGAGCCGCCTGGGGGCTGGGCTTGCCTGCTGCCCCCGGACGGCGAGGAGCGGCGCGACCTGGTCTATGCGTACGACTCCGGCAGATGGACGGAGACAGGCGTCTCCAGTGCGGGAGCCGCCTACGCCCGTGGCGATGCGGGTGCCGCATACGGGGACCGAGGCGCGGAGGCTGCTGCCGACCAGCGCGAGCGGGACGCGCTTGCCGCCGGCGTGGCGACGGCGGTCGAAGCCGACTTGTTCATCACCGAGCGCCCGTACCTCTTCGGGGAAAGGAGGATCCATATTCCCTCCGTGACACTGTGCCGGGTGCCGGAGGCCCTCGCGATGGTCGGGCTCTACCTGCGGTCGCAGGGCGAGTACGTCTTGTGGCGCGCGGCTGACGGGTCAGGAAGACTCGCATCCAATGAGTGGCTGTACTACCAGATCGGTGCGGTTGCGCTGCTGCCAGAGCTGTGGCGGTGGTCGGGGATACAGGCGGCCGCACCGCAGCAGGGAACACCTGATGCGCTCAGGGGCCTCAACGGGGCGCTGCAGCTGCGGGTCGTGCGAGCGCTCAGGACCCGGGACAGCTTCCACCGGGCACTCAACCTGCCCCAGCACCGGGATGCGGTCCGGACTGTCCTGGTGGAACTGGACGCCATCCTGGTCATGCTTATGGGAGCGGTCGATGCCTCCGCCCGCTTCGTCCACGTCCTGCTCGCAGTTCAGGGCGCTCAGCGCGACGCCGGCTGGCAGAAGGGAGGGTGGCGGTCCAGGCTCGCCGCCCACGGCCAGCCCCTGGCTGACCTTTTCGGCAGCGGCGCCCCGCTGTCGGATGTCCTGACGATCCTGAGCCGACTGCGGAACGCCGTGCACGGGCAGGCCATCCAGGCCACCATGCGGCAGAACGGTCAGGTCCGGGACGCGCCGCTCATGCTGCCAGCCGAGCACGAGAGCCAGGTCCTCGCCAGCATGGACAACCTGGGCGGACGGGCTGCCTGGGGTGTCCAGCCAGGTGTCGGCGGAGCTGTTGCAGTTGACCCGGGGCAGTTCGTGGAACAGCTGTTCCCCGCAGTCCTGCGGCTGCTGAACGCGGTCATGGCCGCGACGCCTCCGGCCTATGTCCGCGGCCAGCAGCCGGACCCCGATTCGGGACCCCGCTGGTACAGCGAGCGCAACCGGCTGAGCGTCAGCTGGCAGCTGGGGTTCTAGTCGGCGCTGTCCATTTTCGTGCCGGCCTCTGCCGGCGGTTCGCCCGCACCGTGAAGCACCTTGGCCTGCACGTGGCCGAGGGCAGCCAGCATGAGCCGGGCCAGCTGGTGCCTGTCCAGGCTGGCGACGTCAACGTCGATCAGGCTGGCTATCCGGTAGCCGCCGTCATCGAGATTGTCCTGGAACAGGACCGGGTGCAGGGCGGCGGCACCGGGCCGGGCGGCGTCGGATCGGCGGTAGCAGATGCGCAACCGCACACCGCGCCGCAGGTCACCCACCAGCGCTGCCGGAGGCAGCCCCTCGATGTCTCGGGAGAACCACGGTCTGTTGTCGGTGGTTACGACCGCGCTCAAGGGCAGCACATCGGTGTTCGACAGGCGCAGGGTCGAACGCATCTTCTGGTGCGCGCGCCGGGTGCCGGCCGCTGGCTCCCAGCTGCTCGCGCTGCATGTCGTCGAGGCCGTAGAGCGCGAGATGGTCCCGTTCACTGGAGGTGAGCCGTGACGTGTCGAGCATTCCACCGGGCAGAAGGGTCACCCCGCCCCAACGGCCTCGTCGGATCAGCAGCGGGAAGCCTGCTTCTTGCAGCCATTGCAGGTCTCGGAGGACGGTACGGACCGACACGCCGACTTGCGCCGCCAGATCGGCGGTCGTCGTGGTCTCCCGAGATCGCAGCGTCAGCAGCAGCGAGAAGAAGCGATCTGGAGTCACGGTTCAAGAGTCTCAGGAAACATGACGGAATCCGTCACAGATGACAGGCAAGCTCCAGTCGTTCAGTGAGACCGACCCAAGGATGTCCAGATGACGGTTCTTCTTGTAGGTGACAGCAATCTCGCTCGCCTGTACTACGAACTCCCCGACTTGGTGCCGCAAGCGTTCGGCGCCGGCGTCGAGTGCCGAGCCGCTGGAGGCGCATGGTCCGGATCCCTTCGCCAGCAGATCGGCGACCGGGCGGCGTCGGACTACAAGGCGGTCGTGGTGTCGATCGGAAGCAGCGACAGCCACACTCCCTACGGCAGTTCCCCGGCCGCCTTCCGGGAGAACCTGTCCCGGGAACTGGAAAGCGGAGGCCGGTGGATCGCCCTTCTACCGCGTGACCTGGTCCGTGCTCTCGACCCCTCCGAAACCGACGAGGTCAACACTCGGATCCGGACCTTCAGCGGGATCCTGGCCGAGTTGGTCAAGGCATCCGGAGGCATCGCCCTGGATGTGGGGGCGATAACCGGAACACTCGCACTGGCGGCGTACGACGACGATGGCATCCATCTGACGCGCGGGGCCTACGAGAAGCTGGTGCCCGAGATCGCTAACGCGATCAAGGCGGTCGCACGATGAGGTAGCTCCCCGCAGCGTTGGAACGCGGGACCACCCAAGCTCACCGCAACCGGATCGACACACGACCGCGGCCGATCACTACCGGTCAGACCCATTGCGAATCCGGTGGCCCGTCGCGGTCAGGCTCGGCCGCTCGGGTCCGCCGCCGTGGTGATGGCGGTTCTCGCCGTCGCTTCATTTCTGATCGCTTGAACGCAGGCGATCCTGGCCCTGTCCCGGCGGGCGCTGAAGCTGCCGGAGATTGCCGTGGAGGCGCTCCGCCGCCAGAAGCGGCGGCAGGCCGAGGAGCACATGCGGGCTGGGGACCAGTGACAGGGGCACGGGCTCGTCTTCACTACGTCTGTGGGGACGGCGTTCGAGTCGCATAACCTGCGGCGGGAGTTTCGGAAGGTTACGGCTGCTGCTGGGCTCGGATCGGGGTGGGAGCCGAAGGAGCTGCGGACCGCGTTCGTGAGCATAATGAGTTAGTGCCGGTCGAGGAGATCGCGCGGCTTGCTGGACATGCCAGTTCTCGGACGACTGAGGTCATCTACCGGCGCGGGCTGCGGCCGGTGATCACGACCGGGGCTGAGGTGATGGATCAGATCTTCCGCCCCGAGCGTGTACGCGGCGCAGCTTCCAGTGCTGCGGGGTTATTCTCAAGCGGTGAGTTGGCTCCTCGGGCAAGGTCGCGGCCGCCCAGTCGTAGACCCGGGGGCCTTTGGAGCCGTTGCCGCAGCTGCGGCGCTTCCATGCCTGGTCAGGGGCGTGCCCGGTCAGCACGTCGGCGCGGGACTTCCCGGCGTCGCCGGCGACGGCCTGGCTCTTCGGGACGGCGACGACGTAGCTGACGCGGCGCTGCTCCAGCCACTCGCGGAACTTCCCTTCCTTGCCGTAGGCCTCGTCCGCGGTCGCCCAGGACGCCGGCACCCCCGCGTCCAGGGCCCGGCCCAGCATCAGGCGGGCGAGGTCTGTCTTGGAGGAGAACTGCACGTCACCGGGCACGCCGGGCCTCCCGGCAGCGGCCCGGGTCGTCCGTCCAGGATTTCGGCAGGTAAAGCTCCCGGTCAATGAGCGCGCGGCCCTTCGGCGAGGCGTAGGCCAGGAACACGCCGAGCTGGCAGTTCTCCACCCGCCCGGCCGTGCCCGGGTACTGCCGCTGCACCCCCGCCGACATGGTCCCCTTCTTGCTAGTACTACAGCGGCGGGTTGTTACCTTGTGCGGCGTGGCTGCGTGATCTGACGTCCCTGAGCGGCCAGGGTTGGTGCATGCTGTGTGCCGTGGAAGACGCGCGGGCGGTGGCCGGGGACGGGCATGCCGCGTGGTCGGAGTCGTTCAACGAGATGTTCATGCAGGTCGCCGGGGCTTTCTCGAATGCGAGGGTGCGGCGGCACGGCCGGGAGTACGTTCTGGGCCTGCTGTCGCAGGCGGAGCGGAAGAACTCCTGGCAGCTGGCGGAGTTCGCCGGGGACGCGTCGCCGGACGGGATGCAGCGGCTGCTGAACTTCTCGCCGTGGGACGAGGACGCCGCCCGGGACGCCCTGGCCCGCTATGTCGTGAGGTCGATGGGCGACCCGGCGGCGGTGCTGGCGGTCGACGAGACGGGGTTCATCAAGAAGGGCCGCATGTCGGCCGGCGTGGCCCGGATGTATACCGGGACTGCGGGCAGGGTCGAGAACTGCCAGGTCGGCGTGTTCGCGGCCTATGTCACCCCGGACGGCGGGCGGGCGCTGATCGACCGGGAGCTGTACCTGCCGGAGAAGTGGACGGGCGACCGGGACCGGTGCCGGGCGGCCGGGATCGGCGACGAGGTGGCGTTCGCGACGAAGCCGGGGCTGGCGCGGAAGATGATCGGCCGCGCGCGGGACGCCGGGGTCCCGTTCTCCTGGGTGGCCGGCGACGAGGTTTACGGCGGCAACCCGGGGCTCCGCTCGTGGCTTGAAGAGCAGGGCATCCCGTACGTCATGGCCACGGCCTGCAGCGACGTCGTCCCGATGGCGGCCGGCGGGATGCGGGCGGACGAGACGGCCGGCCTGGTCCCGAAGGACGGATGGCAGCGGCTGAGCTGCGCCGACGGGTCCAAGGGGCCGCGGCTGTACGACTGGGCGCTCATCGGCGCCGCGGCCCCGGGGCACTGCCTGCTGATCCGCCGTTCCCTCGCCCCGGGGGAGAAAGGCCAGCTCGAGCTGGCGTTCTTCCGCTGCTGGTCACCGCGCCCCGTCACCCTGCCCGAGCTCGTCGCCGTGGCGGGGGCGCGCTGGGGAGTAGAGGACTGCTTCGCCGAGGCGAAGGGCGAGGCCGGGCTGGACCACTACCAGGTCCGCAAGTACCGGGCCTGGTACCGGCACGCCACCCTGTCCATGCTCGCGCACGCGTTCCTCGCCGTCACCGCCCGCGCCTCCCGCCCCGGCACCGCGCCCCCCGCCAGCGGGAACGACCAGGCCGCCTCCGCTGAAAAGGGGACCTGACACCTGTGGACAAGTCTTTGCCCCGCCAAGGACATACGCCCCTCCCGCATTCATAACGGACGAAACCGGGCGTGACCTGATCCCGCTCACCGCCGCCGAGGCCCGCCGCCTGTTCAACCTCCGCACGCGCGTCACCCGGCCCGCCGAATTCCACGAGCAATGGTCAGCCTGGCGACGCCGCCGCCAGGCCACCGCCCGCAAATCCCACTACGCCCGAAGACTCAGAGATCACAAGACACTGTTGTAGTACTAGGCCGCGACCATGACCGTGTTCGCCGCGTAAACCCTCAGCTCATCGTACATATGCAGATCCCGGACCGAGGGTTTAGACTCTAACAAAAGGTCAAGGCAGGACTGGTCAATTTTTTGACGTCGCGCAGCACCGCAGGTGTAGCAAGCGTTGCAGATCATCCCATCCTCCTGCCGAAACCTAATGCAGCAACACGTCACAGCTCACCCTCAGGTTGAGGCGAGCATGACTAGGTACCTGGGGCAACGTCCCCCATGACTCGGAGAGAGGTTCGATGTCGGAACCGAACAGGCCAGACCCGGCGTCATGGCGGAAAAGTAACGCCTCCTCGATGAGCTGCGAGTGCATCGAAGTGGCGGATGATCGCGGCACAGTGTTCGTACGTGATTCCAAGGCCAGAGGTGGTCCGCTTCTAGCGTTCCCGGACGGCGCATGGCGTACATTCGTAGCCGAGCTAGCACGTGCCTCCCGAGAGCAGCTTGACTGAAGTTCGAGAGCTGCCACCATCTCAAGTCACATCGCATTTTTGTGATTAGATTTACGGAGATGTTATTTTATTTAGTGACGCCCTAGTTTGCTGTGTTTTCGGATGATCTTCTCCTAGGACACGAATTTGCTCATCGAGGGTCTGTGAGAGCAATGCTAGAGCTGCATTGGGATCATGCTGCGATAGGGCACTGCCAAGCGTGTGCATGCTCTCAAGTACGTCAGGATGATCTGACGACAGGATTTGCCGCCGAAGTTCGAGATTTTCGATTGCGAGTCGAGTGGCAGCCTCGTATTCGCCGGATCGATACATTGCTTCAGCGAGGTTGTTCGAAGTTCGAAGAGTCTCTGCATCTTTTGGATTAGTTGCTGCCCTCATTCGGTCAAGTGTTGGTCGCAGAATCTCTACTGCCTCAATGAATTTTTGCTGCTCAATAAGAGCGGCACCAATGTTGTTAGCAGCACGAAGCGTTCGAGGCGCGTTGGGACCTAGCGTATCTACATATTGCTTGTGCAGCTCTCGATAGAGCTGCCCCGCCTCTTCAAACTGCCCCAGCCCGGTCATGCATGTACCAAGATTATTCTTCATCCGCAAGATGAGAAGATGGGAATCACCTAGAGAATTCCGCCACGAATCATAACATTGCGCGGCTAGATCAAGACCATCCTTATATCGGCCCGAGCGATAGAAGTACTCGACACTGCTAAGCGCCAGCTGCGCGAATTCTTCATAATCTCCCCATTCCGCAAGCGGCAGCTCCTGGCCGGTCAACGAGCATAGGTGAGGAGCTATAGTTGCGAATTTCGGCCAATCACTTGGAACTTTCGGGTCGCCAGGGTTGGCACGGCCGAAAAGATATGCGGCTTGCTTTCTCAGCTGGGTCAACGCATCAGCTGACAGTCGACTGGCAAGTATCAGTTGAGTCACACGGTGCATTTGAACGCTGCGGCCGAGTCGCTTCGCCAGTCCCGATGCGGTCAGCTTGCGCATTAGATCTGCTGTCGCTAGAGCATCTCCAATTGAGATCCCAAAAGACGCCATAAAAGAAGTTCCGGGATTGTTCCCGGATGAGGTTGGCGCTATCGGCAGAGGCTCGGGGGCGAGGATGCTGAGCAAGTTGACTAGTTGCGCAGTCGCAACGTCAAACTCCTCCAGTCTATCGATCGCCGCAGTAACGGCAGTAACAAGTCCCGGATGGCGATCTGTGGTAGCTTCGGCGAAACCGGCTGCAGTCGGCTGTTCTTGGAGTAGTTGAAAGTAATCGCTTGCCGAAATTCCGGTTTCGGACAAAAAATAGGCTGCTTGCTCAATGGCTAGGGGAAGGTCTCCGAGAGCTTCCGCAATGTGCTCAGCCTCGGGATTTCTGAGGGATGGTACACGAAGCGCGAGGAGTCCCAGTGATTCATCACGCGCGAACTCTTGAACCTCAATTGCGCTTGCGATTCTGCTGATAGCTGGATTGCGGCTGGTTAGTAGCCAATGGCCAGTACCCGGCGGTCGCCAATCCTGGATAGTTTCAATCGTATCTACATTATCATAAATCAGCAGCCAATCATCCCGGTGCCGTAGCTCGCGCCAAAGCAAATCGATTGCCCGCTCGGGAACGGCTGCGCTTATCCCTAGCTCTTCCGAAAGCATCAGCAAAGAGTCCGTGATCAGACTTGGGCTATCTGAGTCTACCCACCATACGATCTGATAAGAATCAGCTTGCTCATATGCATACTCGACGGCAATTTGCGTTTTCCCGATTCCACCGATTCCTTGCAGCGATGTGACGGCGACGGCCCTGTTGCTTGGTTGCCAAAATGCTGCATGGACCTTCTCGAGCAGGGGGCGCCTTCCGACGAAGAATGGATTTCTTGGCGGAACACGCCATACAGGTGGAAGGTGGCCAGGATAAGTTTCTGATCGATTAATTCTCAAGATACCATGGCCTGGGTATGATACGGGAGCACGCCACCGTCTGGCGGATCCCTCGACACCGCCTATAAGTCTTCTTGTTGCTTCCTCCTCTTCGACATCCACCAGACTTATGCGAACGATATTTCGATACAGCTCAGGAATCTCGCAGTCGGCTACCAAGATCGGCACAACTCTGGATGAATGCTCACGAAACGCGCTAGAAGTTACTGCTTGATGCTCTGCTTGGCTAAACGGACGAGTGAAATACGAAGGTGAATACACGGCTATCACTCGATCGGCACGCCTTAGTGCATTCTCTATTGCAAAAATAAAATTAGTCCCGGGACCCCACTCCCAGACGTCAAGTTCGACGGTGTAACCAGCGCGCTCGAGCTGGGTAGCTATCCATTCGGCCCATTGCTCATCTGTGCTGGAATGAGAGATAAAAAAATCTCTCCTGTCCCCGTCGGCTTGAGTGTTCACCGGGGTCGCGCCTCCGTCGTAACCATTGGACTTATCAAGATCATTAAGATCGTTTACCATTCAACTATCCGAGTCTTGGATCATGAAGAACGCTTCACTCGCCATGCAATTATGACTCCATTGGAGAGCTCCTTCACACCATAGCGCGACGGACCTTCCCCCGGATGATGTCGATAACCATGAGTGAGCGTGCAGGCTCATCTTGTGCTGGGATGGATTCTGCAATAGCTCCTGACCTGCCGTTTTGTGCTGGAGCTCGTCCTTCGATGGTTGTTCATAGTCAGGGTGTCCGGCAAGCAGATGCTCTTGCAGCAGGCGCGAGTGGCGCTAGTGGGGACGTGAAGATCTTGACATCCGACCAGTTACTCACTACTCCGCCGGGGTCCACGCAAAGGCTTGTTACTCCATCTCCAACCCATCAGCTGCCGTACGCCGGGTCACGACGGGCAGCCCAGGCGGCCGGCGCCGGTGCTGATCAGCCGGGCCAGCTCGGCCAGGGTCTGCTCGGGAGTCAAGGCCGAATTGTCCAGCAGGGCCGGGATGCCGCACGTCGCGGACGTCGCCGATGACGGCCGCGGCGATGACCGGGCCGACCCCGAACAGCCCGGTCAGGCTGGTGCCGGCCGCCTGAACCGCTGTGGTGAGCTTCTTCTTGACCTCGCGCCGCTGGGCGTCGGTGCGGCGCAGGTCCTCGATGAAGTCCGCGGCGAGCTCGCAGCGGGCCGCCGCGACCGCATCTGGTGGTATGACCGTGCCGAGGAGCTGTGCCGCCTGGCCCGCGGTGATCGCCTTGGAGACACCGCCGGCGACGAGCTCGCACAGCACGGCGTGCAGCCGGCAGACAACCTGGGTGCGGCTCCGGCCGAGGTCGCGGTACCGCTTGGACCACACCTTCAGCACCGCCGCGTGATCGTCGGGCCGGACCTCCCGGACACCGGGCGACCGCAGCGCCGCGACGGCGACCGACCGGGCATCATTCGGGTCGTTCTTGTTCACGTCGCCGGCGGCCAGCAGCCGGACCCGCGCGCCCAGCTTGGGTTGGACGTCCAGCACCCTCTCACCCGCGGACAGCAGCTCCTGGGCCAGCAGGTAGCCCATCCCCCCGGCACCCTCGACCGCCCAGGTGCGCTCCGGCCACGCCGCAGCCCACCCGAGCAGCTGCTCCGCCTGCCCGGCGCAGGCACGGACCCGCAGCTCACCCAGTTCCTCCTCGGCCGCGCTGATCACCACCGCCGTGTGCGAGGCCTTATGCGGATCGATCCCGATCATCACTGCCGCCATGGGATGTACCTCCTGACCCTGGACGCGGCAAGGGGACCGTGGCGGGTACGCCTGATTTCAGACAAGGTTGTGGTGACCCGTAATCTCCCAGGCCAGGGGCGCTCTTCGCCGTCAAAGCCGCAAAAGGACGGCCCCTTCGCGGCCGTCCTTTTCCCTTCCCGTGTCCTGGCACATCGCCCAGCACCCATAAGGTGCGCCGGCCGCCGTCGCGCTACGCGGCAAAGCCCCAGCTCACGCCCACCAGAATGCCGCCAGGCCCCTCAGTTTTCCTTCAGCGCTGAATAGCGGAGGTTAACACCGCGCACGAGCCTAAGCGCGGCCTACGACAGTCTTCGTCGTCCCGCTGAGATAGGTTCGGTACCGTCTGGATGATTCCCTCACAGGTCACTGCCTTCTCAGGCTACGGTTCCGCCTGTGTTAACCGGCAGGCAGTACACGCCGGTCAGCGAGCCAAGACACGCTCTTCGAATGGGAACAGAATGGGAACATCCGTCCCGTCCCGCCCTGTTCTGGCCAGTCCCGCCCCGTCCCGATAGATCCCGGCTGACCAGCACCGATGTACATTAAGAGGCTTCTGCCAGCACGAATGGCGGTCGGGTCAGCTTCCTCATAATCCGCCGGTCAGCATCCACCCGCTGAGCGTCGGAGCGGATAATCCCGCGCTGGGCCCGGGACAGTTGCAGGAGAGGAAGGCCCATCGGGAGGACTGGCTTTAGTAGGGCAAAATCGATGCCGGTCTCAGCGGCATGGAAGCCTGCTTGCCGCTCATCGTTAGAGGTCGAAGGAGGGCCGTCGTCGTCCCCACAGTTTCCCCGCAAGTCCGGCTGCCAGGCGCTGGTCCCCACAGAAAACCCACGGACAAAGCGGCACTATCCAGTACGAGACGGCACTGTCGCTGGGGTAATATAGCGAGTACCGCAAGTAATTCATGCAGGTAGAGCGGACTGCCGACCTGGGCTAGCAAGATCGCCTGGGCCTCGACTTCACTCCTTACAACCGGCAGGTCACTGGTTCGAATCCAGTACCGCCCACGGGGGACAGAAGGCGAGCCCGCCAGGTGTTGACGCACCTAACGGGCTCTGACTGACAGGTGAGGAAGCACCATGCCAGGTAGTCCCCAGGGTAAGGCCCAGGAGCGCGAGACGTGCGGTATATGGATGCCGAGGGCTAATGCCTACTGCGCCCGCAGGCCGCACGAGGGAAGCAACAGCGACCACATGTCCCCCGCGAACATGGAGGCACGTAGGGCGTACCGCCGCGAGCACCCCCGCACCCAGACACCAGAGGCCAAGAAGAAGTCCGCCAGGAAGTCCCGGATCACCGCCTACGGCATCACCGTGGAGCAGTTCAGCCAGATCCTGGAGAACCAGGGGTACGCCTGCGGCATGTGCCGTGAGCCGTTCGACGCCGAGCAGCTCGACGGGGAGCAGCCGATCCACATCGACAACGACCACGGGTGCTGCGGGGACAAGAACCGCTCCTGCGGCCGGTGCGTCCGGGGGCTGCTCTGCCACGGCTGCAACGTCTCCCTCGGCCACATAGAGCGCAAGCTCACGATGGCCCAGGCGTACCTGGCCAGCCAGCCGGCGCGGGCGCTCCGCGCCGCCTAGACAGCAGAATGGCCCCTCCCCGATTGCGGCGGGGAGGGACCATTCTGCTTTAGGGCCAGGTACGCCTATCCGACAATGCCAGCCAGGGCCGAGCGGGTCCCCTTGACGACCGGGCGCAGGTTGTGCCGGTAGACCACCTCGAACGTCGTGACGTTCCGGTGGCCCATCATGTCCGCGATCGTCTGGTGGGACTCGCCCGCGTAGTCCATGAGGGACGCGAAGGTGTGCCGCATGGCGTACGGGTCGGTGATCTTGAGCCCGGCCGCCTTGAACGTCTTCCTCACGCGCCAGCGGAGCCCGTACCTGTCGAGCTGCGCCCCGTCCTCACGGCAGATGACGTAGCCCCGGGTGTTGAGCCAGGAGGTACCGCCTGCTCCGCCTCGGCCTCCTGCATCGCCTTGTGCGCCAGCAGGGCCACCCCGGTCTCCTCGTCGAACTGGAGCGTGCGCCGGGAGTCCACGGTCTTGGTGTCGCCGTCCCCCGTCACCCTGGCGTACTCCAGGACGGTCAGCTCGCCGCGCTTGAAGTCGATGTGGTGCCACTTCAGGGCGCGCAGCTCGCCCGGCCGCAGCCCGAGCAGGAAGCCGAGGCGGAAGATCACGTAGTCGCGGGTACCCGCCGACACCCGGAGGACGTCGTTTACCTGCTCCGGGGTCACGAGAACGCCGACGTCGACTTAGAGGAATCGGCTGCTGGGCACCGGGCCGGCATCGGGGACGTACTCGCGGACGCCGGCGAGCCAGCCGCCGACGCACACTGGTGCACCAAGGAGGGGGTGACTGCTTCGGCCGATACCGCGTCACTGACGTTTAGTAGGGTGTCAGACATAGACATCAAGGCAGGTCTCTGAGGGTGGCTCTAGCAACTCCGCGGCTGATTGACCGGGGCGACCTTCTCGCTGTTCTGGATCGCGCGGCGGAGCACAGGGTGACGGTCATCTCGGCTCCGGCTGGCAGCGGGAAGACGTCGCTGGTGCGCGCCTGGACCGACCGTCCCGGGCGGCGGCACCGGCTCGCCGTGCTGCAGGTGAAACGCGACCAGCAAGACGCCCAGCAGTTCTGGCTTGCCCTGCTCGACGCGGTCCGTCACGCTTCAGCCACGACGGCCTGTCCGGAACCGCAAGCCGCGACACCCGACTTCAATGCGCAGGCGATGGTCGACCGGGTGCTATCAGACCTCGCCGCTGCTGGTGGCGACATCACGCTGGTTATTGATGATCTCCACGAGCTGAATTCGCCGGAGGCGCTCGTTCAGCTCACCCGGGTGCTGATGAGCCTCCCCCCGTACGTGCACGCGATCCTGACCACGCGTCACGATTTGCGGCTGCGGTTGCATCAGCTGCGCCTAGCGGGGGAGTTGGCCGAGATCCGCGTCGCGGACCTGCGCTTCACCGAACGCGAGACCGGCGAGCTGCTCCATGCCACGGGGATCGCGCTGTCCGAGCCCGGAGTGGCGCTGCTGCACCAGCGGACGGAGGGGTGGGCCGCGGGCCTGCGGCTCGCGGCGCTCTCACTGGCCGGTCACCCCGACCCGGATCGATTCGTCGCCGAGTTCTCCGGCAGCGACCGCATGGTGGCGGAGTACCTGATCGCGGAAATGCTGGAGCGTCAGCCAGCCGACGTCCAGGATCTGCTGCTCCGTACCTCCCTGCTAGATCGGGTCAACGGCGAGCTCGCGGACGTGCTGACCGGCCGCCCTGGCTCGGAACGAATCCTGCTGGAACTCGAGGGGGCGAACGCGTTCGTCGAAGCGCTCGATCCCGAGCGCATGTGGTTTCGCTATCACCACCTGTTCGGGGATCTGCTCCGGCTGGAGCTGCGCCGGACGCTGCCCGCGGAAGTGCCGGACCTGCACCGGCGCGCCGCCCGTTGGTTCACCCTGCAGGGCCAGGTGGCCGACGCCATCCGGCACACGCAAGCGGCGGGCGACTGGCCTGACGCGGCCCGGCTGCTGGCCGACCATTCGTTCAGCCTGACGCTCGACGGGCAAGCGCAGACGATGCAGGCGCTGGTGCGGGCCTTCCCGCCGGGCGCGGACCACCCCGAGCTGGCCCTGGTGCGCGCGATGGGTGACCTCGCCCAGGGGCGCCTGGACGAGGCGGCCGCCCACCTGGCCGTCGCCGAGACGCACGCCGAGGCGGCGCCGCCGGATCGCCGGCGCCGCCTCCGGGTGGCGATCGCGTCGCTGAAGCTGTCGCTGGCCAGGCGGCGCGGCCACCTGGCTGGCGTCGTCGAGCAGGTCAGCTTCCTCGCCTCCCCGGTGACGGGGCAGTCCGGCGAGGACATCGCGCTCGGCAGCGACCTGCGGGCGGTGGCGCTGATGGATCTGGGGACCGCCGAGGCGTGGTCGGGGCTTCCCGATGCTGAACGCCACCTCCGGGAGGGCGTCGTCCTGGCCCGGGGGATCGGCCGGCCCTATCTTGAGGTCAGCTGCCTGGCGCAGCTCTGTTTCGCGTCGAAGATCCAGTCGTTCGCGACTATCCAGCGGTACTCCCGCGAGGCGATCGCGCTCGCCGATCGGTACGGCTGGGGCGCGGAGTCTATCGTCGCGCCAGCGCTGATAGCGCTGGCCGGCACGATGGTGTGGACGGGTGATTTCGAAGAGGGCGACCGGTGGCTGGAACGGACCGCCCGGGCCCTGCAAGCAGACACCGGACCCGATATCAGGCTGCTTGTGCACATCACGAGCGGCATGCTGCAGGCCGGCCGCGGCCGCCACCGTGAGGCGCTTGGGGAGTTCAGCGCGGCCGAATACCTGGGGTCGCAGCTAGCGGACTCGCACGCGCTGGCCAGCCGGGTGATCGGCTGGATGCTGGCCACGCAGGCCCGGCTTGGGATGGCCGGCGAAGCCCGCTCCCGCCTCGCGGCGCTCGCGGAGGAGCGGGCCAGTTCCGGTGAGATCCGTAATGCCAGGGCGGTGATCTGCCTCGCGGAGGGAGATCCGGCCGGAGCCCTGAGCGCGGTGCAGCCCGCGCTCGATGGCACGGCTCCGGTCATCGGCGACGTAACGCTCGTGGAGGCTTACCTGTTGGCCGGGCTCGCCCAACGTGAGCTTGGTGAACTGCGCTCGGCGAACCAGTCGGCTGAACGTGCACTGGCCGTGGCGGAGTCTGAACGGTTGGTCCTGCCGTTCGCGATGACAGGCGCCCGGGAACTGCTCGAGGCGCTGCCCCGGCATGAGACAGCGCATGCCGCGCTGCTCGCCGACATCCTCGATGTCATGCGCGGCTCATACCCGGCGGCCCCCAAGCAGTCCTCATTGCCGCCGGGTGAGGAGCTCACCCCGGGCGAGCTCAGGGTGCTGCGTTATCTTCCGACGAACCTGTCCCGTCCCGAGATCGCAGGCGAACTATCCCTCTCGCCGAACACGGTCAACGCGCACGTCCGCAGCATCTACGCCAAGCTCGATGTTCGTGATCGGTCCTCGGCCGTGCAGCGCGCGAGACAGCTTCGGCTGCTGGCTGCTGGCCGCGCGCGCTAGCCCGGTGGTCACCGGATCCTGTTGACGCGGTTGTCACGGGCCGGCCCTGCAGATTCGGATGCCTGCGCGGCGAGGGCGAACATCTTGCTCCTCGCCGACTCCCATCGGTCGCCGCCACCGTTGATCGCGTCAGCGATCCCGGTCTCGGCGAGCGTCACCGAGGTGTTGGTCATCACCGACGAGCCCTCCGGGATGCGGGCAAGCACCGCCTGGCGCGCGGCATCGAGATCATCGACGACCTCGACACTGAACCCGTGCTCCTCGAGCGCCACGACGGTCGCCTGCAGTGCGTGTTCATCCGGCAGCGTGGTAAATCGGTCAGGGACGGCAGGTGCGCTCATCAGCTATTCCTCCTTGATGCAGCTAGCTGGCTGTCGATTGGCCCGAAGCTAGTGGGCATCATGGTGAGCCACCCCCACCACATTCTGGTGATTTCGCGGATCGGGGTCTCGCAGACCGGTGAGTCCCCCCAATTATCGGGGATTACTCAGCACCTGTTCAGCACATTCGCTCACGTCCACGGTCCATCCGGTCTTGAGCGCTTCTGTCGTGCGAATCGCCGTGATCGGGTGAGGCCTCCTAACCAGCCTGGCGGCAAGCCTGGTGGTGACCCGCTTCTCAGCGGGGAATCTCGCAGCGGATCGATATGGGCGAGCGAGCCTGGAGCGCTGCCAAACCAGCCAAACCGAAGGGAGATCCTCCGTGAGCACCGAGCAGCGAGAGACCCTCGACGCGATCCTGCGGCAGTCAGCGTTTCCCGTCGGCAGCGACGCGAGCGAGCAACGGCGACTGCTCCAGGAGTTGCTATCGGCGCAGCCACTGCCCGGCGACGTGACCGTGACTGCGGGCGCACTTGGCGGCATCCCAACCGCCGAGATCATCGTTGACGGAGTCGAACCTCGGCACGTTGTTCTTTACTTCCACGGTGGCGTGTATGTGATGGGGGACGCCTTCCTTGCCGCTGACCTGGCCTCGCAGGTCGGCCGACGGACGCGCGCCAAGGTCATCTCCGTCGATTACCGGCTCGCTCCCGAGCATCCGTATCCGGCTGCAGTCGACGACGCCCTTGCCGCCTACGAGGCCCTCCTGGACAACGGCACCGCCCCTTCGGACATCGTCTTCGCGGGAGAGTCCGCCGGCGGCGGACTGGCCATCGCCACCCTGGTCAACGCCCGCGATCACAAGCTGCCACAGCCGACTGCGGCCTTCGTCATGTCGCCATATGCCGATCTCACTCTCGCCGGGACGACCCTGGAAACCAAGCGCAAGGCCGACCCGCTGCTCAGCCGAGAAGCCCTCCAAGCCAGGGTGGCCGATTACACGGCGGGGCAGGACGCCGCCCTGCCCTTGATCAGCCCCATATTCGCCGACCTGTCCGGCCTGCCGCCCCTGATCATCCAGGCCGGAACGCACGAGGTTCTCCTCGACGACGCTCTCCGCCTCGCGCAACGAGCCGCCACCGCCGACGTCGCGGTCACCCTCGACATCACACCCGGGGTGCCGCACGTCTTCCAGGCCTATTACCAGATCCTCGACGAAGCGGCCGCAGCGCTGGACACAGCCGGACAGTTCCTGTCAGCGCAGCTCGCCATTACCGAACGCGTCGCGGGATAGAGGAGTTCACATGGCACAGTCAGTCTCTTCACCAGGTCCCCGGGATACGCAGGACCCCGACGGCACCTGCCGACCGGCGCTGGTTGGTCCTGGCCGTGGTGGCTATCGCCCAGCTGATGGTGGTGCTGGACTCCACCATCGTCAACATCGCGTTGCCGTCGGCGCAGCAGGCGCTGGGGTTCGCCAACAGTGACCGGCAGTGGGTGGTGACGAGCCTACGCCCTGGCCTTCGGCAGCCTGCTGCTGGTGGGCGGCCGGCTCGGCGACATGTACAGCCGCAGGTGGGTCCTCATCACCGGCTTGATCGGATTCGCCGTCGCCTCCGCGATCGGGGGCGCCGCCGTCTCGTTCGTGATGCTCGTGGTGGCCCGGGCGCTGCAGGGCGCCTTCGGTGCCATCCTCGCGCCAGCCGCGCTGGGGACCCTGGTCAGCACGTTCCAGGACCCGCTTGAGCGGCGCCGGGCCTTCGCTGTCTTCGGCTCGGTCGCCGTCGGCGGCGGCGCTGTGGGCCTGATCCTCGGCGGGGTGCTCACCCAGTACCTGTCCTGGCGTTACACGCTGTTCGTCAACCTGATCTTCGCCGCGATAGCCGTGGCGGGCGCCCTGGCTTACATCCGCAGCAGCCGCCCGGCCAACCCGCCGCGGATGGACTGGCCCGGCGCCGTGCTCGCCTGCGCCGGGCTGTTCCTCATCGTCTTTGGCTTCTCCCACGCCGAGACGGCCGGCTGGACCGCCACGCTGACCCTCGGCTCCCTGGTCCTCGGCGCGGTCCTGCTCGCCGCGTTCGTCGTCGCCGAACAGCGATCCAGTCACCCGCTGCTGCCGCTGCGGGTCATCCTTGACCGCACCCGGGGCGGCTCCTACGTCGCGGTCGGCATCACCGGAATTGCGCTCTTCGGCATTTTCCTGTTCCTCACCTTCTACATGCAGCAGGTCAAGGGATACAGCCCGCTGACCACCGGGCTGCTGTTCCTGCCGCTGGTCGCCGGGATCCTGATTTCCTCCACCTTGTACAGCGCCCTGCCCCCGGTCGGGCCCCGCCCCCTGGTCACCGCGGGCATGCTGCTGGGCGCCGGCGGGACCGCCTACCTCTCCCAGCTCACCGTGACTTCCAGTTACCTCGGAGGTGTGCTGCCCGCCCTGCTCATCATGGGCCTGGGCTTCGGCCTGATCTTCGCGTCGGCGGTCAACTCGGCCACGGCCGGCGTCCCGCGCGAGGACTCCGGCGTGGCCTCGGCGCTGGTCAACACGATGCAGCAGGTCGGCGGATCGATCGGCATCTCCGTCCTCAGCACCATCACGGCGAGCGCGACGACCAGCTACCTCATCGCCCACCACACAGGCCCGCAGGCACCAGCGATCGCGGCGACCCACGGCTATACCCTGGCCTTCACGATCTCGGCCGCACTGCTCGGGCTCGGCGCGATCCTCGCGATCCTCATGCTGCCCTCACAGAAGCGGCTTGAAGAACTCAACAGCGAAGCCTCTGCCCTCATCCCCGAGCCAGAGCCAGAGGTGGCCGCGCCCGCCGTTGCGCCGCAGGACCAAGTGGCCTCCGCGCTGCACCCAACGGCAAAGGTGATGCCCGTAGGCCTTCTCTGCTGCTCACCAGTGATAGACCCCGGTCTCCCACCGGCGGCCAGGCCGTCCTTGTAGGGTCACGGCTCGAACTGCTTGAGGACTGAGACGTGGCGGGATCGGCTGTGGTCGGGTCCAGGCGGCCCGCACGGCGATGACCTGCCAGGTGATAATGGCCTCGTCCCTCGTCCGTCGGCGCGCAGCAGGCGGGCAAGGCTGGCGGTGAGGGCGATCACCCGGAAGTGCTGCTCGGAACGCGGTCGCCTGTTCCAGACAGGCTGCGTAGGTCCCGTTCGAGCATTATGGGACGTTACAGGTAGCTGCCTTCGTAGTGCCGCCCCGAAGGAGTCGTTCCATGGTGACGAAGAAGCCTGCCGGCGCCAGCCATAGCAGCGCCGGGCGGATAGTGCCGCTGTTCCGTCCCTACCGGCTCCAGGTGGCAGCCGTCATTGTGCTCATCGTGGTGACCTCGACGATCGGCATCATCAACCCGCTGCTGATCCAGGCGGTGTTCAACAAGGCCCTGTTCGTCCCGGGCGGGCCCAACCTGCACCTGCTCTATGTGCTGGTGGGTGTCATGGCCCTGGTGCCGGTCGTCAACGGCGCCATCGGCATCGTGCAGACCTACAAGACCACCCGGGTCGGGCAGCAGGTCATGCGGGATCTGCGCAACCGGCTGTACGCGCACTTGGAGACCCTCCCGCTTTCCTTTTTCACGAACACCAAGACCGGCGAGATCCAGTCCCGGCTGGCCAACGACGTGGGCGGCGTTGAGACAGTGGTCACCAGCACCGCCTCGACGATCCTGGCCAACGTCGTCACCTTCGTCTCCAGCATCGTCGCCATGATCATCATCAGCTGGCAGCTGACCCTCGTGGCCGTCATCACCGTGCCGGCGTTCTTTCGGCTGACCAAGACGGTCGGCGATCGGCGCCGCCAGGTGTCGCGCTCAACCCAGGAGTCGCTGGCGGCCATGAGCGCGATCACCGAGGAAACCCTCTCGGTGTCCGGCGTGCTGCTGGCCAAGGTGTTCGGCAACCAGACCCGCGACATCGGCCGCTACCAGCGGGAGAACCAGCGCCTGGTTGGCCTCGAGGTCCGCCAGCAGATGATCGGCCAGGGCTTCTATGCCGTCGTGCAGTCGTTCCTGTCGATCACCCCGGCCCTGATCTACCTCACCGCGGGCCTGCTCATCGCGAACCATCACGCCGTCTCGGCCGGAACCATCGTGGCCTTCACCACGCTCCAAACTCGCCTGTACTTCCCGATCGGGCAGCTGCTGCAGGTCTCGGTGGAGCTGCGGTCATCGCTGGCCCTGTTCGACCGGGTCTTCGAGTACCTCGACGTGGTGCCCGACATTGTTGACGCCCCCGACGCCGTCGACCTCCCGGTTACCGAGGCCGGCGGCAGGGTGGCCCTGCGGGACGTCTACTTCCGCTACCCGGGTGTCTCGACGGACGCTTTGTCGGGCGTCAGCCTCAGAGCGAACCCCGGCCACCTGGTGGCCCTGGTGGGACCCAGCGGAGCAGGCAAGACCACCATCAGCTACCTGATCCCGCGCCTGTACGACGTCACGGCCGGGGCCGTCGAGGTTGACGGGCTCGACGTACGGCACGTGCGCCAGGCCTCGCTGGCCGCCGCCATCGGTTTTGTGACCCAGGAGAGCTACCTCTTCCACGACACCGTCCTGGCCAACATCCACTACGGGCGTCCCAGCGCGTCGCAGGAGGAAGTGGAAGAGGCGGCGCGGGCGGCGTACATCCACGACCGGATCATGGAATTCTCCGATGGCTACGACACCGTGGTCGGCGAGCGCGGGTACCGGTTGTCAGGCGGGGAGAAGCAGCGCCTGGCCATCGCCCGGGTCTTGCTGCACGACCCGCGCATCCTGATCCTGGACGAGGCGACGTCGGCACTGGACACCGCCAGCGAACGGGAAGTGCAGAAAGCGCTGGACGCCCTGATGGGCTCGCGGACGACGATTGCCATCGCTCACCGGCTGTCCACCATCGTCAACGCGGACAGCATCTCTGTCATCGACGGCGGCCGGGTCGTGGAATCCGGCTCGCACCGCGATCTGCTGCGCGAGGGCGGCCTGTACACGTCGCTGTACGAGGAGCAGTTCGAAGGCGGACATGTCCAGTGGCGGTGCCCTGATGGCGACATCATGACCGACGGAACGGTGCGCCCACGCGACCCGCAGCCGACGACGAGCTAGCGCCAGCACGAGCAGCCCGTCTCCCTCATGCGCCCGGCGAGCGCGACTCGCGGTGTTTCACCGGAATCGGGTGACGACGTTTAACCCTGCCGGCGGTGAACCTGGACACGTTGTTCGCGCAGATGAGGGTGCTGCCGGACCTCGCGTCCGCGGTCGCGGCGTCCGCGCCGGAACGATAAGGCCGATCCCCGGCCGGCCGCCAGATTCAGCGAGTCGAAGGAGACAGACCATGCCAAGGGCGGTCAGGTACGACGAGTTCGGCGGGATCGACGTACTCCGAGTCGACGTGGTGCAACGCCCGGTGCCAGGGAGCGACCAGGTCCTCGTACGGGTGAAGGCGGCCGGCATCAACCCAAGTGAGGCGGTCATCCGAACGGGGGCGGTGGCGGAGCTGTTCCCGTCGACGTTCCCTTCCGGGCAGGGCAGCGACCTCGCCGGGGTCATCGAGGAGGTCGGCGCGGGGGTCGGCGGATTCTCGCCCGGCGATGAGGTGATCGGGTTCACGCAGAAGCGGGCCTCCCAGGCCGAGCTGGTCCTGGTCGAGGCCGGCGACCTCACCCGCAAGCCGGAGAAGGTGCCATGGGAGGTGGCCGGCGGCCTGTACGTCGCCGGCGTGACCGCGTGGGGGGCGGTACACGCCGTTCAGCCCAAGGAGGGCGAGACTGTCGTCATCTCCGGAGCCGCCGGGGGGGTCGGCTCGCTCGCCGTCCAGCTCGCGCGCCGCGCCGGGGCAACGGTCATCGGTCTGGCGAGCGAGGGCAACCACGAGTGGCTGAAGAGCCACGGGGTGATCCCGGTCGCGTACGGTGACGGCGTCGTCGGCCGGATCAGGGCCGCCGCGCCCGGCGGCGTGGACGCCTTCATCGACACCTACGGCGGCGGGTATGTCGCCCTCGCCCTCGCCCTCGGCGTCGCGGCCGACCGGATCGACACTATCGCCGATTTCGCGGCCGCCGCGAAGTACGGGGTGAAGACCGACGGGGGGGCAGCGGCCGGGCCGGGCGCCAGGGTGCTCGCCGAGCTGGCGGGCCTCATCGCCGACGGGTACCTCGAGGTGCCGATCGCCAACGTCTACCCCCTTGCGCAAGTCCGCGAGGCTTACACCGAGCTCGAACGCCGCCACACCCGCGGCAAGATCGTCCTCAGGCCCTAGCAAGACAGGAGTTCGACATGAGCGAGCCGCTCGACTGGAACACGAAGACCATCGCGGAGTTCCGGGAGAACGAGGGCAGGGTTGGCGGGAACTTTGAGGGCGCCCCAATGGTCTTGGTGCACCACCGCGGCCGCAAGAGCGGGCGGGAGTATGTCACTCCGGTGATGTACCTCCCGCACGACACCGAGCCGGACACCATCTACGTCTTCGCGACCAAGGCCGGAGCACCCACCAACCCGGACTGGTACTACAACCTGGCAGCCGCCGGTGACGGCAGTATCGAACGCGGAACCCAGACGTATAAGGTGGCCGTCCGGGAATTGACCGGTGTTGAACGCGACCGCATCTACGGCGAGCAAGCGCGGCGCTACCCAGGCTTTGCCGGTTACGCGCGGCAAACCGCCGGAGTCCGCACCATTCCCGTCCTCGAACTTAGGCGGGCCTAGCCCGCACCCCTGACCTACGTTTCTCGTGCAGCGGGCGGCGACCTCAGCTATCCGGGCATGCCTCGAGCAACCACGCATCCGCTTGGTGAAGATCTTGGCTTCCCGGACGGACGCGGGCTTTACTAGGACCGAAGCGCTTGGGATCACGACACGACATTCACCGGCCCTGGGGGAGGAGTCGACCGGTATGACAGCGCGGAGGGCTTTTCTGCATGCCATGCACCAATGCCGCTTGGCAAGAGATGATCATGGTGGCCCAGGCTGGCCCGGGCACGCCCTGGGACGGATGCCCGCCCTCCGTCGCGCCGATTACAGGGAAGACTTTGTTCCTGGTGGAAGAAAAGTATCGTATAGGTGCACGAATCCTTCCCGCAGAATAAAGTCTTCCGGATAATGGCGCTCCCGCCTATGGGCGGGCCTTGCGCACTGCGATGATCGTCCGGTGACCAGCCTCGCCGACCTTGCCTGCGCCGCGTGCTGCGCCATCCCGCCGCCGCTGGCCGCCGGGGTGCTCTCCAGCGCCGGCGGGACATCATCGGCACCGCGCTCCGCGTGCTTGGCGTCGCCATGATCATGTACGCGCCACGCGGATGAGTGCGGCTACCTACAGCACTCCGGGATCGGACAGCCGGGCACTGGGCGCACTCGAGGCCATCCTCGCCCAGCGCCGCGACCTCGACAGGCGCGGGCACCAGCTCATCACCAGCGTCCGCATCGCAGGAGCCACCGGGCAGCAGATCGCCGCGAGGCTCGGCTACAAATACCGCCAGGCCGCCCAGGAGCGTCAACAGGCCCTCGCCCGCACCCTCGTCGAGCCACAGTCGCGGACGCGTACGTAACAGCCCTGACCTGCGAAAACTCAGGAAAATTCGTTCGAACTCAAGATAACTGCGGTGATGAGTCCGTTGGCGCATACCTGTGCGACCGGGCGCGGGGTGATGGTGCAGGCGCCGCAGCCGGTCTCGGAGTTGGTGGCCGCGAACCCGGCGAAGACCACCGGGTTGTCCGCGCCTTTCCCGTCGGTGAACGGCGAGGTGTAGCCCGCCAGCAGCGCCGGGGCGAGCACCTGCACCGCCGCAACTGACCCGCACGTACATGCGCTTATCGGTCAGGTCGCAGGAGTCGATGCTCACCGGCCGTGGGCGCGTGTCGCTACGTGTGATAACTCTGGGCAAGGTGGGACGATGCTCCCATGTAGACATCGATGTCACAGAACGGAATTGCGTCCGCTGCGGGAACCCACCGACCGTCCCGCGGCCTAAGCGCGGGCGCGCTCAAGGGCTGAGGGCCGAGATGACCCCCACGAACCACATGCGATGGATAGCAGATGAGTAAGAATCAGGCAGCCGATCCGGTGAATGCTCGTCCGGGAGGACTCGCCATAGTCGGGTCCTTTACGACAAAGGCAAGAAGGGCGCGGGGCACGGGCATACGTGTGTTCCGTCATACCAGCACCGCGCGCTGGGAACCCGCTGGCCAAGTCAACGGGCTCGTCAACCCCTCGTGCCTGTGTGCCGATCCGAGCAGGAACCTCGTCTACACCGCCCATGGTGACGCCGACTTCGCGAGCGCGTACGCGATCGACCCGGCATCGGGTGGCATCACCCGTGTTGGCCAGGCCAGCTCGGGAGGGCACAACGGTGCCGCGATCACCATGCATCCGTCCGGCATGTTCCTCTTCATCGCTAACTACTCCAGTGGCAGCATCACGACCTTGCCGGTCAACAGTGACCGAAGCCCCTCGGATGCCTCACAGCGGCTGGACCTGCCAGGCCCGACCGGACCGCACAGGGTCGAGCAAACCATGTCGCATCCTCATGACGTGGTGATGGACCCGTCAGGCCGGTTCCTCATCGTTCCCGACAAAGGCCTCGACAAAGTCTTCGTCCTGCGGCCCGACGACCATAGCGGCGAGCTGTCCGTGGCCGACTACGCCGGCCTGCGGCCGGGTTCCGGACCGCGGCACATAGCCTTCCACCCGACGCTGCCGCGCGCATACGTCGTCAATGAGCTCGACTCCACTGTCGCCTCACTCGCATGGGACGCGGCTACCGGCGCGTTGACGCCGCTGCACGTCGCGCCGGCACTGCCCGCCTCCTTCTTCGGCCACAGCATTGCCGCCGAGATCGTCGTCGATCCGTCGGGCAGGTTCGTCTACGCCTCGAACCGCGGTGCGGACAGTGTCACCCGGTTCTCCCTCGACGCCTCCGGCGACCACCTCATCCTCCAGGGATGGACCCCGAGCGGAGGCAAGAGCCCCCGGTACATGACGTTGTCGCCAGAAGGCCTGCTCGTCGTCGCCAACGAGCAGGACGACAACATCGTGGAGTTCGAGATAAACCAGGAAACCGGAGATCTCACCGCAACGAACACCGCCCGCACAGCGAGCCCGTCGTCGGTCGCGTATCTCTGAGCCGCCGATGGTTCCGGTAACAGCGGACCAGGAAAACAAGGAGTCATCACTGTGCCGACCATCCTGATAACCGGTGCGGCGGGCCACATAGGGACCATGCTGCGGACGCGGCTGGCCAGGCCGGGCCGGACGCTGCGCCTTCTGGACGCAGCTCCGCGCACCGCTGCGTATGCGGTGGTCGATTACACGTGCCGGAGGCGCTCGATCGCCGCCATCGAAAACGGCGACCCCGCGACCTTCGCCGCGTAGAGGGCGGCGCCGGCCGCGGGGTCGAGCAGCGGCGCGCGCAGGTCGTAGTCGGGCGAGCGATCCCGGAGCGCCGCGGCGAACCCGTCCCGCACGCACGGTACGGAGAACACACCGCCGGAGTACGACACCGGCACTGTCTCGCCGACGGCGAAGCCAAGGTTCGCCCGAGTCGCGAAGACTAGGTCTGCGAGTTCGGCGGTCGCGTCCGCGAGGATCCGCTCCGCCACCGCGTCGCCCTCGTCCGCTGCGCGCACAACGAGCGGGGCGAGCGCGGCGATCTCGCCGCGGCCCTTCTGCCAGCGCGTGAACACCACGTCCATCATGTCGAGGTCGGATGCGACCCCGGTCGACTCGCGCAGCAGCCGGTGGAGCGGGCCGCACGGGGTGCGGCGGTCGCTCATCCGGGTGAAGGCGTTCAGCCCGCGGAGCCCGATCCAGTACCCGGAGCCCTCGTCGCCGAACACCTCGCCCCAGCCGCCGACCCGGTTGCCCAGGCCGTTCCGCTCGCCGTAGGTCATCGAACCCGTGCCGGCGATCACGTTGATGCCGTCCGCCGCGCCGAGGGAGCCGGCCCAGGCGGCCACCATGTCGTTCCCCGACCGGTACCGGCGGTGGCCGAGCACCGGCGCGGGCGCTTCGTCGAGGAACGGGGTGTCCGCGCTGATCTCCCCGTAACCGGGCAGTGCGAAGAACGCGAAGGCGATCTGGTCCGGGCGAGCCCCGGCATCGCGGCAGACCGCTGAGGTCCCGGCCGCGAGCACCTCTGCGACCCGCTCGCGGCCGTGCTCAAGGTAGTAGGCGGCCGGCTGCTCCGCACGGGCGAGGACAACGCCCGAGTCGCCGACGAGGACGAAGGCGGTCTTCGTGCCGCCCCCGTCAACGCCGAGGAGGATGCTCACCGTGCGAACTCGTGGATCCGGACGCCCTTGACCACCCGGTTCACCTCCCCGTTGGGGAACGGGTTGTCCGGGGTCGTGCCGACCTCGAGGGCGGACGAGAGGGCGAGAATCTGGGCCGGCACGATCGCGGCGACCGCGGCGAAACCGTCGTTGAGACCCTTAAGGCCGTCGAGGTGGAGGACATCCTGATCCGCACTGTCACCCGCAGTGACCACCAGAACCTGCTCATCGCCCAGCGCCCGCTTTAGTTCCCCTACGACGTCGAGATCGTAGCGCCGCGTGTAGGGGTCGGCGGAGACGAACACGACCGCGAGGGTCTCGTCGTTCAGGACCGCCTTCGGGCCGTGCCGGAACCCGAGCGGGGAGTCGTGGAAGCTCACCACCTGCCCGGCGGTGAGCTCTAGCAGTTTCAGCGACGCCTCCTGCGCGAGCGGGGTGAACGCTCCGCTGCCGAGGTAGACGACGCGGCGGTATGAGCGGGCGGCGACCGACTCGAGGTGATCCCACTGCGTGCCGATGACCCGCTCCGCGGCGTCCGCGACCGCCTCAATCGCGGGCCGGCCGCCGCCGGTGAACAGCACGAGGGCGGTGAGCAGCATGGAGGTAAAGCTGGAGGTCATCGCGAAGCCCGAATCGTTCGACCGCTCCGGCATGAGCACGACCGCCGAGCGGTCCGCGCCGTCGTGCTCGCGGTATAGCGCGCCGTCCCGGGAGCAGGTAATCGCGAGGTGGTGCACCTCGGTCAGCACCTGGTCGGCGAGCCGGGTCGCCGCGATACTCTCCGGGCTGTTGCCCGAGCGGGCGAACGAGACGAGCAGCGTCGGCACGTCCTCGCCGAGAACCGACAGGGGACTTGAAACGATATCGGTGGTCGCTACCGCGTCAAAACGGCGGCCCGTCAGGCTGGTCAGCGCGGCCTTCGCGACGCTACCCGCGAAGGCCGACGTGCCGGCGCCGGTGAACACGACCCGCAGGTCATCCCGCCCGATGAGGGGTGCGAGGAACGCGTCGAGTTCGCCGCGGCGCTGCTCGAGGATGTCGGCGAGCTCCCGCCACACCTCCGGTTGCCGGGCGATCTCCCGGATCGTCGCCTCCGCGCCCTGGATCGCGGCGCCCTGGCGGCGCATCGGGGGTGTGGGATGGGTCTCGGGCATGGGATCTCTTTCTGCAGGTAGGGCGGTGGAACGGCGGCCGCTTGTCGGTAGGAAGGTGGGCGCTCTTGCCCGGTCAGGGTGCCGCGAAGCGGCCGAGCCGGTCCCGGTCGGTCGCGACGGCGTCGTCGAGGATCGCTCGCGCCGTCGCGGCGTCCGGTACCAGCGGGTCGAGGGTCAGCGCCTGCAGCGCGAAGGAGCGGGAGCCGCTGACAGCGGCATCGACGACTAGCTCCTGCTGAAGCGAGCGTGCGGTCAGGACAGCCGCGACCGCCTCGGGTAGCGGCGGCACCGCGACCCCGGCGATGCCCGCCGCGGACACGACCGCGGGCACCTCGACGACGGCGGACGCGGGCAGCTGGGGGAGCAGTCCCCGGTTGGGAAGGTTCACCGCGAGTTCCACCCGGGTGTCGCCGGAGGCGACCGCCGCGGCGATCGATACGAGCCGCTCCGCCTCCTGGTTCCGTGCGGGCGCCACCGGCTCGGTCCCGTCCGCCTGGGCGCGCAGGGACTCCCAGAGACGCCCCTTCTCCTCGATGTACTCCCGGGTCATGTCCAGGCCGCCCTGCAGGCCCCACGCGAGCTGGCCGTCCGCGCGAGCGGTCAGGTAGCCGCCGAAGAACTCGGCCACGTGCCGGTCGCCCGGCGCCGGGTACAGCCCGAAGGTGTGCAGTAGGTCGGCGGAGACCGGGGCGTGGACGCCCTCGGAACGACTCGACAGCGCGTCCTTGCCACCCGAGCTCTTCTCGACCAGGGCGCGCAGGCGGGGGTAGAGGTCCTCGTCGGCGGTCCGGAGGTCGAGCAGCCAGCAGAGGTGGTTCAGTCCCGCGAAGGTCGCGGTCACCCGGGCGGAGTTGACGCCGAGGGCGGCCGCGAGGGCGGTCCTCGTGTGCATGGTGCCGTGGCACAGGCCGATCGTCGTCACCGGCGTGTACTTCGTGATCGCCCGGACATTCGCGGTGAGCGGATTGCTGTAGTTGATGAGAAGAGCGTCCGGCGCGACGTCCGCGACATCCCTGGCGACCGCAAGAAGCTCCGGCACGTGGCGCAGCGCCCGGAGCACCCCGCCCGGTCCCACGCTGTCGCCCACCGTCTGCAGCACGCCGTGCGCGGCGGGGATGTCGAGGTCGCTGCGCCAGGCCGCCGCGGAGCCGACCGCGATGGTCGTCGCGACGAACCGGGCGCCGGCCAGCGCCTGGCGCCGGTCGGGGACCGCGGTTACGCGCATCCGGGACCCGGCGGCCGCGGCGATCCGGCGGCCGAGGGCCGCCATCGTCTCGGCGGCCTCCTCGGCGACGTCGACGAGCCGGACATCGGCGTCGGCGAACACGGGGGAGGCGGCGAGGTCATGCAGCAGGCCGGGGGTGAAGACGGTGCTGCCCGCGCCGACGAGCACAAACACCGGATGGGTCTCGGGCATGGGATCTCTCTCTGCAGGTCGGGCGGATACGAACACGGGACCCGCGGTGGCAGGCGTCACTTCACGCTTCCTGTGAGTAGGCCGCTCACGATGTAGCGGTTGAGCACCACCGCGATCACCGCGGGGACGGCGACCGCGACGACGCCTGCGGCGCTCATCAGCGAGTACGGGACGGTGTGGAGTCCTTCGAGGGCCGCGATGACCACCGTGAGCGGCTGGGTCGACAGGCTGCTCGACAGCACGAGCGGGAAGAGGAACTGCGCCCACGCGGACAGGAACGTGATGATCGCCGTGGAGACGATGCCGGGCATGGCAAGCGGCAGGACCACGTGCCACAGCACCTGCATCCGGCTCGCGCCGTCCACCTGCCCGGCCTCCTCGAGCGCGAGCGGGAGGCTTGACATGTAGTTGTAGAGGATCCAGGTGGCCAGCGGCAGGAACCCGGACACGTAGACGAGCACGATGCCCGTGTACGTGTTCACGAGCCCGAGCGTGCTCATGATCCGGTAGAGCGGCAGCAGGGTCGTGTAGGCAGGGAACGCCATCGTCGCCAGCACCGAGTAGAAAAGGACCTTCTTGCCGCGGAATGTCATCCGGGCGAACGCGTAGGCGGCGAGCGCGGCGAGTACGACGGTGACCACGGTCGCGGCGGCGCACTCGATGCAGATGTTGATCAGCGACTGGCGGATCGAGGTCGCGATGTCGCCCGAGCCGGTGAGCAGCGTGAGGTAGTTCGAGATCGTGGGAGTCGGCGGGAGGTAGTTCGCCGGCTTCGCGCTGACCTGCGCGTTGGTCTGCAGGCTCGTGTTCAGCACCCAGTACAGGGGCACCAGCGTCCAGATGAGGATGAACGCGACCCCGAGCGGGCGGCCGAGAAAGCGGCGGGCCATCAGTACTTCACCTGCCGGTAGACAAGCTTCACCACGGCGAGGGAGGCGACGATCGTCACGACCGTGATGAGCAGCGAGAGAGCGTAACCCTGGCCGAAGTCGAGGTTCTGGAAGCTGACAAAGTAGGTCTGCTCCATCACCGATGCCCCGGTCGACGCGGCGCCGTTCAGCACGTACGGCTGGTCGAACACGTTCAGGGTGGCGATGATCGCCTGGACCATCGCGATCGCGATGCCCGGCCTCGCCAGCGGCAGCGTGATGCGGGCGAAGGCTTTCCAGCCGGAGGCGCCATCGATCTCCGCCGCCTCGTAGAGGTCGCCGGGGATGCTCTGCAGCGCCGCGAGCACGAGCAGCGTGGACAGCGGTGTCATCTGCCATACCTGGACGACCTCGATGACGAGGACGGTCGCGAGTTGGTTCCGGCCGAGGAACACCTGGTAGTGGGAGATGAGGTGCAGCGACGTGAGAACGCTGTTCAAAAGGCCCGTGTTGCTGTCCCAGATGCCCGACCAGATGATGCCCTCAACGACGCCGGGCAGCGCCCACGGCAGGATCAGCACCGCGATGAGCACGGCGCGGCCGCGGAACGGCTTCTGCAGGATGACCGCCATCAGGATGCCGAGCACCGTCGAGAGCAGGACGCCGATTACCATGTAGTAGGCGGTATTCACCATGCTCGAGACGATCGCGTCGTTCTGGAACATGTGGACGAAGTTCGCGAAGCCGTTGAAGGCGTCCGGCGGGTTCAGCGGTTGGACCCTGAAGAAGGCCTCCACCAACGTGACCCCGGCCGGGAACAGCGCGAGCCCGATGATGAACACCACGAGCGGTGTGATGAGCGCGTAGGGGAGCCAGTCGAACCGTCGGCCGCGGCCCGGGCGGCGGTTCGTCATCGTCGCAGCGCGCCGCAGTGGGGCCTGCACTCCGGTGCTCATTCCCGCCCCCCGGTCGTCCCTCCGGGCGGGGCCGTCACGAGCCGCTCGCCAGCGAGTTCGCGGTGGCCGCGATCGCGTTGATCGCCTGCGGGACGGTCATGGTGCCGACGGCCGCGGCGTGCAGGTTCGTGTTCACGGCGCTGGAGAACTGCGGGTACCAGGTGGGGGGACCTGAGGCGAACACCGGCTTGGCGCCCTCAAGCAAGGTGGTGAGCTCGGCTCCCTGCACGAGGCCGCCGGCCGCCGTCAGCGCCTTCAACGCCGACACGCGGGACGGGCCCTCGTATTCCGGGATGACCTTGGACGGGCCGTCCGCGCCGGCCCAGGCCGCCTGGTTCGTCGCGGACGTGACCCACTCGATGAACTTCGCCGCCGCAGCCGGGTACTTCGCCGTCTTCGGTATGCCGATGCCGTCGGGGTTGCCGAGGTTGTCCGTCGTGCCGGTCAGGCCCGGGGTCGGGATGTAGTCGACGTCGCCGACGACGCTCGAGGACGACGGCACGTCGTAGATGCTGCCGACGTCGCCGGAGTAGTCGGAGAAGGTGCTCGCCGTGCTGCCCTTGGCCATGAGGGTCTCGAAGCCCTCGGAGTCGGTGACGTTGATGTTGCCCGCTGGTACCAGCCCGGTCTTGATCGCGTTTACCATCCACTCGGCGGCTTTGTAGCCACCCGAGTTCGGGCTGGTGAACTGCGGCTCGTCTTTCGCGTTGAGTACCGTGCCGCCCATGGCGTTGGTGAGCTCGTACCAGTAGGTCGACAGGCCCTCGGCGGCGGCGAACGGGATGTTCAGCGGCGTCGACGTGACGCCCTTCGCCTTCAGTTGCTCCAGGTCGGCGGTGTACTGGGCGATTGTCGTCGGCATCGTGGTAATGCCGGCCTTCTTGAACAGCGCCTTGTTCACCGTCGTCACCATGAAGGACGAGTCGAACGGAATCCCGTAGACGACGCCGCCCGTCTCGAACGAGGACATCTGCGGCATGTCGGCGGCCATGGACTTGACGTCAAGGAACTGCGACATCGGGTAGAACCAGCCGAGCTTGCCCAGCTGACCGACCCGGCTCCAGTCGACGTCCGTAACGTCCGCGAAGTAGGTGTGGGAGGTCGCTGCCGCCGTGATCTTCGTCTGCAGGCTGTCCCAGTCGGTGTCCGTCCACACCACGTGGATGCCAGTGCTCTTCGTGAACTGGGCCAGGGCGGCCGCGGGCGGCGGGGGGGTGGTCCACGCCACCGTGATCGTGACCCCCTTGGTCTGGTTCGAGGCGGCGGGGCTCGAGCCGGCGCAGCCGGTGGCGATCAGGGCCAGCCCGATCGCTCCCGCTAGCACAGCCGGTCTCCTGCCGAACTTCCATGTGAATGCCATCTGGTGCCCTTTCCGACCCTTCGCTTGCGAGCCTTGGCTTCCGATCCTCCGCTTCCGAGCCTCCGCGCTGGGTGGCCCTGCGCTTTCTGCGCAACTAAGCGGGGAGTTTGACACCGAGTGCTCGGACCGGTCAAGAAGAGCTGGTTAAATCTGCGTAAGTTCGAATAAACGAGCAGTAAAGTGCGCATAATTGGTGCTCGAACTGCTCGTTTGCTATTCTTCAAACGTGCAAAGGAAGCAGCGGCTGAACCAGATCGTGTCCGCGGTCGTCGATCACGCCCAGGTCGACGTCCCCACCCTCGCCGAGCGGTTCTCCGTCTCGGAGGCAACGATCCGGCGCGACCTTCAGCTGCTCGAACGGCAGCAACTCGTCAGCCGCACACACGGCGGCGCGACCCCGCACGTTGCCTTCAACGACCTCCCCCTCGGCTACAAGACCTCGCAGGAGTCTGGGGAGAAGCGGCGGATTGCCCGCGCGGCGCTGGCGTTCCTCGACGGCGCCCGCGTGATCGGGATGACCGGCGGCACGACGGTCTTCGAGTTCGCCCGGCTGCTGCCCGGCAGGAGTGGGCTCACCGCCGTCACCAACGCCCTCAACATCGCGACGAGCCTTGTCTCGAGCCCAGGACTGCAGGTCTTCGCCGCTGGGGGCGAGGTCCGGGCGAGCAGCCAGGAGACGGTCGGGCCCAGCGCGGAGGCCTTCCTCGCGGACTACCACGTAGACGTCTCGTTCATCGGTGTGGACGCCGTCGATCCTGTCGCGGGATTCACGAACTACGACCCGCTCGGCGCCCGAGCGAACGGGATCCTTTGCCAGCGATCCCGGATGACCGTCGTGCTCGCCGACGCCACCAAACTCGGGCGCACCGCCCTCGCCGGCGTGTGCGCGATCCGGGACGTCGACGTGCTCGTTACCGACACTCGCGCGTCGGAAGCCGTCGTCGAGGAGATCGGGCGGCAGGGCTGCCGTGTCGTTCGCGCCTGAGCCGCAACTGGTAGCGAACGCGCATTAGTTGCGCGTTTATTGCGCGTTTCTTGCGCAATTCTCCATCCGCATGGCAGGGTGGGGCGCATGGTCAAGGTAGCCTTCATCGGCGCAGGCAGCGTCGAGTTCACCCGCAACGTCGTCACCGATCTCTGCTCCTACCCTGAGCTCCATGGGAACCTAGAGCTGTCCCTGCACGACATCGACGAGACCCGCCTCGGCTACGCGGAGGCGCTTGCGAACCGCATCAGCGCGCAGTCGAGGGCGGGCGCGGTCGTCACCGCGAGCCCGGACCGCCGGACGGCGCTCGCCGGGGCGGACTTCGTCGTGAACGAGATCCAGGTCGGCGGGTATGCGGCGACGCGGCTCGACTTCGACATCCCCGCGAAGTACGGGCTGCGGCAGACGATCGGGGACACGATCGGCATCGGCGGCATCTTCCGCGGCCTGCGCACCATCCCCGTCCTGCAGGGCATCGGCCGCGACCTCGCCGACGTAGCCGCCGACTCGACCCTGCTCAACTACAGCAACCCGATGGCGATGCTACCGTGGGCCGTCTACGCGAGCACCCCGTTCTCCCGCGTCGTCGGCCTCTGCCACTCCGTCCGTGATACCCACCGGCACCTCGCCGATCTCGTCGGCGTCCCGCAGGAGGAGATCGAGTACGTCACCGCGGGCTTCAACCACCAGGCGTTCGTCCTCACGTTCCGGCGCGGTGGCGAGGACCTCTACCCGCGGCTCCGCAAGGTGATCGAGGCCGACCCCGACCAGCAGCGGCGGGTCCGGGTTGAAATCTTCCGCCGGTTCGGCTACTTCCCGACCGAGTCCAGCGAGCACAGCTCCGAGTACGTTCCGTGGCTGATGCGCCGCGACGACGAGATCGAGCGGTTCCGCATTCCTGTCGGCGAGTATCTGCGCCGGTCGGAGCGGAACATCGACGAGTTCGACACGACCCTCGCCGCACTGCAGGCCGATGACGACCTTGACCTCACTCCCACCTCGGAGATGGCCTCGGAGTACATCCGGGCCCAGGTCACCGGCCAGCCCGCGGAGCTGTACGTGAACATCCGCAACGACGGGCGCATCGCGAACCTCCCCGACGAGTGCTGCGTCGAGGTGCCCGCCACGGTCGACGCGGGCGGCCTGCACCCCCGCTCCGTCGGAGCCCTGCCACCCCAGCTCGTCGCCCTGAACAGGACGTTCCTCAACGTCGTCGAGCTCACCGTCAAGGCGGTCCTCGAGGGCGACCGGGAGCACGTCTACCAGGCGGCGCTGCTCGAGCCCAACACGGCCGCGACGCTGTCCATCGACGAGATCCGGCGGATGTGCGACGAGCTGATCACCGCGCACGGCGACCGGATTCCCGAGCCGCTGCGCCTGACATGACCAACCCGCCGCCCCACGGCGGACGACGAGGAGGATGCCGTTAACCCGGGCGAAGCGGTCATCCGCTGTACCGCTCCGGCTATATCGGCCTGACGCGGAAGCCTTCCGGGATCTCGTCGCCTTCCTCGCCGACGACTACGGCTTCCCCGAGGTGTGTCACGTGCACGGCGGTGACCACCTCGGGGCGAACCGGTGGGCGCGAGGAACCCGAGTCCACCATTGTCAATTACGGCTATCCCGAACGGCCGGTGCTGACTGTTGATCCTCACCGTTACTCCCAACCCGGCCTGGGACCTGACCTACGAGGTTCCCAACCTGGTGCCCGGAGAAGTCCACCGTGTCGCCAGAGTCCGTCGCAGGCTCGGCGGCAAGGGCATGAACGTCGCCCGCGTTCTTCCTGTGATCGGCCATGATGCTGTCGCGGTCATTCCTGGCCCGCCTGGTCTCGCCGCCGAGGCCGGCCTGGACGTACCCGCCGGGCACCCCACCGCCGTCGGCACGCGGCTCGTCTGTGACGTTGTCCCCGGGCTGCCCGTCATCAGGCAGACACTCGTCGTCCAGGGTGCCGAAGGCACCACGACCTCGTTGTGGGAACCTGGCATTGAGCCGGATCCCGGCACCGAACGGGCCCTGACCAGCCGTGTACGTGCCTGGCTCCACCCGGACGGCCGCGCTGGGCAGGCGGCGGGCGGGCAAGGCGCCGGGGCCGGAGCGATGGGGATCGTGATCTCTGGCAGCCTGCCGCCCGGATTTGATGCCCGTTTTCATGCGCGCCTGGCGGTGATGGCGCTCGAGGCTGGCGTGCCCGCCGTCATCGACACGAGCGGCGAAGCCCTCAAACACGCCGCCTCGGTACCGGGCGCCGTCCTCGTGCCGAATGCGGCGGAGCTCGCGCAGCTCACCGGGCAGGCCTGCCACGGCCCGGCGGAGGCGATCGAAGCCTCGCGGACCCTGCTGGGAGATGCCCTGCTGGCCGTGGTCGTCACCCTCGGCGAGGACGGGCTGGCAGCCATAACAAGGAATGGCATATGGCGCGGCTCCCTCGCCGAACGTTTGGCAGGCAATCCGACTGGCGCCGGCGACGCCGCCGCGGCGGCGGTGATCGCGGGGCTCGCGGCGGCGGCCAGCTGGCCTGAGATCGTCCGGGAAGCCGTGGCGCTGTCGGCGGCTGCCGTGCTGTCCCCTGTCGCCGGAGACGTCGCCCCCGCAGACATCGCCCGGCTCCGTAGCCAAGTAGTAGTCACGGAGGTCGCCTGACATGCCCCTCGTCCCCATGGCGCAGGCGGTGGCCAGGGCCCGTCCTGGCGGCCTTGCCGCGTTCAACGTAATCGAACTCGAGCACGTCGAGGCGATCGTCGCCGGCGCCGAGGCAGCCGCCCGTCCTGTCGTCCTGCAGATCTCGGAGAACACTGTCGGCTACCATGGCGCGCTGGCACCGCTGGCACTCGCCTGCCTGCGGATCGCCCACGGGTCGACCGGGCCGGTTGTGGTGCACCTCGATCACGCCGTCCGTCAGGACCTAGTCGAAGAGGCCGTGGAACTCGGGATCCCGTCGGTGATGTTCGACGCCTCGGCCCTTGCCTACCACGACAATGTGGCCGCTACCGCGGCAGTGGCACGGTGGTGCCATGAGCGCGGCGTCTGGGTGGAGGCGGAGCTAGGCGAGGTCGGCGGCAAGGACGGGGTACACGCTCCGGGTGCACGCACCGAGCCAGCGCAGGCCGCGGCGTACGTTGGGGCTACCGGAGTGGACGCGCTTGCCGTCGCTGTCGGGTCCTCGCACGCCATGCTGACCCGCGACGCGCGCCTCGACAACGCGCTGATCGGGGCGATCGCGGCGGTGGCGGGCGTGCCGCTGGTCCTGCACGGCTCCTCCGGCGTCCCGGACGAAGGCCTCGTCGAGGCGGTGCGGCATGGCATGGTCAAGATCAACATCGCCACGCAGCTGAACAAGGTCATGACCGGTGCCGTCCGTGCCGTGCTGGCCGCGGACCCGAATGCGGTGGACCCGAGGCGATGGCTTGGCCCGGCCCGGTCGGCCGTGTCGGAAGAGGTGGAACGGCTCCTTAAAGTGCTCGCCGAACCACGACCTTGACAGGCCCCCTCGGGCTGAAGGAAAGCGACGGCAAGCCAGGCAGTGGATGTGTCAGACGTTCATCAGGGGTCAGGACCATCAAGGCCTTTCGGCGCCCCAGGTCCGGTCGCGCGAAATCACCGGGATCCGGTGACCCCTCCTAACCTGCCTGGCGGCAAGCCTGGTAGCAGCCTGCCTCCCGGCAGGAAACAGCAGCGGATTGGCATGGGCGAGCGAGCATGGAGCGCTGCCAGACCAACCCAACCGAAGGGAGATCCTCCGTGAGCACCGAGCAGCGAGAGAACCTCGAAGCAGTCCTGCGACAGTCGGCCTTCCCCGCCGGCAGCGACGTCAACGAGCAACGGCGACTGCTCCGTGAGTTGACATCGGCGCAGCCGCTGCCCGCCGACGTGACCGTGACCGCAGCCACACTGGGCGGCGTGCCAACCGCCGAGATCACAATCGACGGAATCGAACCTCGCCGCGTTGTCCTGTACTTCCACGGCGGCGTGTACGTACTGGGAGGCGCCTTCCAGGCCGCCGGCCTGGCCGCGCAGGTTGGCCGGCAGACCCGCGCCAAGGTCATCTCCGTCGACTACCGGCTCGCCCCCGAGCACCCGTATCCGGCGGCGGTCGACGACGCCCTTGCCGCCTACGAAGCCCTCCTGCAGAACGGCACCGCCCCTTCGGACATCGCCTTCGCGGGCGAGTCCGCGGGCGGCGGCCTCGCCGTCGCCACCCTGGTCAACGCCCGCGAGCACGGGCTGCCCCTGCCCGCCGCGGCCCTCGTCATGTCACCGTACGCCGACCTCACCCTGGCCGGGACGACCCTGCAAACCAAGCGCGAGGTCGACGTGCTGATGAGCCGGGAAGCCCTCCAAGCCCGGGTCGCCGACTACACGTCGGGACAAGACCCCGCTCTCGGCCTCATCAGCCCCATATTCGCCGACCTGTCCGGCCTGCCGCCCCTGATCATCCAGGCCGGAACTCACGAGGTTCTCCTCGACGACGCCGTCCGCCTCACGCGGCAGGCCGCCACCGCCGACGTCGAGGTCACCCTCGACATCACCCCCGGGGTGCCGCACGTCTTCCAAACCTTTTACCCGATCCTCGACGAAGCGGCCGCGGCGCTGGACAGAGCCGGGCAGTTCCTGTCGGCGCATCTCGCCGGCGCGGAACTCGTCGCCGGATAGCGAAAGGCAGAAACGTTACGGGGAACGGGAACCACGGCCCGTTCGGATGCTGGCCGCTGGCCGCGCCCGCTAGCCCAACGATCACCGGATCCCGGTGATGCGGGGTCACCTGCCATCCCGTGACCATCGCGGCATGGACCTGGCACCCGCCCTGTGCATGATCGGATCACCGGGCACCTGGGCGCCACGGTGCTGTCCGCGTTCCCGGCCATAGCCCCGCAGCAGCACGGCGCCCGCCGCGTCGGCTGTGAAAATCGCTTGTCCGGTTGCCGGAGCACGCTGATATACAGCCGGTGTGGAAAAGACTCTGGAGTTCCCCGTTCTGCTGCGGCTGATCGACGAACGGTCGATCGCCTTCCGCGCCGCGGTCATGACCGCGCCCGGCCTCGAGCTGCAGGTGCCGACCTGCCCCGAGTGGACGCTGCTGGATCTGGTGCGGCACCTGGGTGAGGTGCACCGCTTCTGGGCCACCGCCGTCAACGCCGGCCCGGCTGACGCTCCCCCGGCCGAGTCCGCGTCGGAGGGCGCCGAGGCTGCGCCTCGGGAGCGCGACGCCCTGCTGGCCTGGTCGGCCGCATCGACGCGGCAGCTACTGGACGCGCTGCGCGAGGCCGGCCCGGATCGCGGCTGCTGGACGTGGTGGGGTGCGTCGGAGTCGCCGCAGACCTCCGGTGCCGTCGCCCGGCACCAGCTCCAGGAGGCTGCGGTGCACACCTACGACGCCCAGATCACCCTGGGTGCCCCGCAGCCGCTGCCGGACGAGGCGGCACTCGACGGTGTCGAGGAGTTCCTGTCCACCTGCTGCGCATGGGCGGCCCCCTGGCCGCACGAGGCCGCTGCCGTCGACTTCCACGCCACCGAGGGCCGCTCCTGGCGCCTCTCGCTCTCCGCCGACGGCGCACGGGCCACCCGTCTGCCCGCGCCCGGCACGGTGCCGGCCACCGCGGCCGGCGAGGGCCCGGGCGTGGCCGCCGCCTCCGTCCGGGGCACGGCCAGTGAGGTGGTTCTCGCCCTGTACGACCGTATCCCGATCGACTCCGTGCAGCTCGACGGCGACCGACGTCTGTTCGACCTGCTCCGCGCCTGGGAGCAGTACGTGGGAGCCTGACAGGTGGACGTGCGTGCGTGCGTGCGGGCGCCCGGCCGCAGGCCGTCGGCGAAGATGCGGTCGAGGAACCGTGTGGCCAGGCTGCGGGACGTCCCGGTGTCCGCCGTGTGACCGCAATTTGCGCGTGGCCGGCATGGTCGGGCGCCGATCGCTGTTTAGCCTGGAGAGTGCATTGAGGAACGTACTGGCCGAGAGGACAGGCACATGCCAGGCTCCGGTGAACTCCGCTCACAGCAGCCTGAACGCATTATCGGCAGGGAAGCCGAGCTTGCGCGGCTGCGCGGACTGGTCAATCCGGTCCCGCAGGCAAGCCAGGTTTTGCTGGTGATCGGTGAGGCGGGCATGGGCAAGTCCGTGCTCCTGGCGGACACAGCCGAATGGGCACAGGCCGCCGGGATGCGGGTGCTGTCGGTCACCGGCCGGGAGTCTGAGTCGAAACTCGCGTTCGCCGGGCTGCATCAGCTCCTGCGGCCGGTGCTGCCGGCTGCCGCCGGCCTTCCCGGTCGGCAGGCACGGGCACTGCTGGGGGCTCTCGGCCTCGACGCGGACCCGGCTGCTCCCGATCCGCTCCTGACCGGGGTCGCCGTGCTGACCTTGCTGTCGGATCTTTCCGAACGTTCCCCGTTGCTCGTGGTCGCCGACGACGCTCACTGGCTTGATCGCAGCTCGCTTGACGTCCTGGCGTTCGCTGGCAGTCGCCTTGACGCCGAGCGGGTGGTGTTGCTTGTGGGTGCCCGGGGGCAGGCTCCACCGTCTGGCTTTGACCGGGGATTCCTCGAGTTGCGCCTTGAGCCGCTCTCCGCCGCGGATGCCAGTCGCCTGCTGGATGAGCAAGCTCGCCCACCGCAGGGGCGGGCCCGCGCGCAGGTGCTCGCTCAGGGAGCGGGGAACCCGATGGCGCTGATCGAGCTGGCGAAGGTGGTCGCCGCGGATCCTGCCGCCAGCCGCCGGTGGGCGGCCGAGCCGCTGCCCCCGACTGACCGGCTAAGGGCCGTCATCAGCTCCAGGTTCGCTGCCCTGCCCGAGCCGGCGCGAGCCGCACTGCTGCTGGCCGCCGTGGCCGACGGACCGGACCTGGGCGCGGCGGCCTGGCGGGGTGGCGGGGCAGATGCACAGACTCTCGCACCGGCCGAGGAGCTAGGCATGATCAAGGTAGACCGGGCCGGCCTGCAGTTCACCCACCCCCTCGTCCGGTCTGCCATCTACCACTCCGCGCCCTTCGCGCAACGCGCCGCGGCGCACCGCCAGCTCGCCGAGGCGCTGCACGATCAGCCAGACCGGCGAGCCTGGCATCTGGCAGCCGCGGCACTGCATCCTGACGAGCAGGTGGCGTCGCTGCTCGAGGTCACCGCCACCCAGGCACAGCGCCGCGGCGGCGCGGCCGCCGCCGCGCTGGCGATGGAACGCGCCGCGGAACTCAGCCCTGCCCCCGAGGATCAGGCGCGGAGGCTGGTAAACGCTGCTTCGGCCGCCGTTCCTACCGGCCAGGCGGACTGGGTTCAGGACCTCACCTCCCGGGCGCTCGCTGTTGCGGCAGACCCCGAACTGCGGCTGGCCGCCCGCCACGACGCCGGGTGGGCACTGGCGTACTCCGGCCGGCCCACCGCCGCCCTTCCGGCGCTCATCTCTGTCGCAGAAGAGGCATCGCGCGACCAGCCGGCCCTCGCCTGGGACGCTCTCTCGGATGCGGCCATCGTCGCCTACCACTCAGGCGCGCCCGCCAGCCGCCAGGCCGTAAGCCGCGTTCTCAGGGTCCTGGAAACTCAGAAGTCCCCCTCCGGCGGCCACGACCCGCGCGCCGAGGCCGGCTCGCACAGGCTCTGGATACGGGCCTGCACCGACCCGTTCGGCAGCAGAAGCGAGCTCGTCGCTTCCCTGCGCCAGATCAGCCGATCTTCCCTTGACGAGCAGGCGCTGTGGAGAATCGGCTCTGCCGCCTGGCTCCTGGACGAATCCGACCTGGCGATCACCTTGCTGCAGGAAGCCATGCAGCGGCTGCGGGCACCCGGCACGCAGGGCACGAGCGCCCCGGGCCTGACCGCGCTCGGATGGGCGTACGTCGACGTGGGACGCTGGGAGGAGGCCCAGGAAGCCGCCGCCGAAGCTACTGACCTGGCCGAGGCAAACCAGATGGAACTCGTCGCCGCGGCCGCCGACACGATCGCGGCCACCGTCCTCGCCCTCCGGGCTGACTCCGGCGCGGCCCGAAGGCATGCCGACAGAGCGCTCGCCACCGCCAAGCCCGCAGAAAGCGGACTAATAGCCGCCCGGGCCCGGCGGGCCCTCGGTATCGCCGCCCTCGCCGACGGCAGCCACCTTCTTGCCTTCGGGCAACTCCGCCAGCTGTTTGGCGAGGAAGGCGCGCCTGTGCACAACATCTTCTCTTACCTGGGCGTGGCCGATCTCGCCACTGCCGCGGTCCGCGCCGACCGGCGGATGGAAGGACAAGACATCCTTGAGCGGGCGCTCAGCCACCTCAACGGGACGGCTTCGCCCCGGCTCGAGCAGCTCATCGCCCGGGCCCGCGGCATCCTCGCCGACCCGGCCAAGGCAGGAGCCTATTTCGACAGAGGGCTCGCCGATCCCGCCGGGGACCAGTGGCCATTCGAGCGGGCGCAGCTTCTCCTCGACTACGCGGAATGGTTGCGGCGGCGCCGCAGGATCAACGACGCCAAGCCCATCCTGACCGAGGCCCTGGCAACCTTCCGGCGACTCGGTGCCCGGTCATGGGCACAGCGGGCAGAGGCAGAGCTGAGAGCCTGCGGAGTGGCCGTCCCCCGCGCGCCCGACGAACGCGACGCGCTCGCCGAGCTGACCCCCCAGCAGCGCCAGATCGTCCGCCTGGCCAGCGACGGCCTGACCAACCGGGAGATCGGCGACCGGCTCTTCCTCTCACCGCGCACGGTCAGCTCGCACTTGTACCGGTCTTATCCCAAGCTCGGGGTAGCCGACCGTCACCAGCTACGCGACGTGATCACTCTCGAAAGCTCGCCACCCCCCGCGCACAAAGGCACGGGAAGCGAGACCGTTCCATAAGTCCGGCCTCGATGCCCGCAAGGCCTCCGGTGGAGCGCTTGGCGAGCCGGGGCGGGAGCGCCTGCGGATGATCAGGCTGCCCGCGGCCGCCGCGGCGAGCACGGCGAGCGCCGCGGAGTAGACCACAGCGGTTCGGTGCAAGCCGAAGTGCGTGGTGGCCACCCCGGCCGCCACAACGGGGACGCTGAACGCCAGGTAGAAGACGACCCAGATGGCGGCGACCAGTCCAGCCCGCTGGCCGGGGCCGGCCAGCGCGGTCAGGACGCGATAGGCGCCCGCGAAGAATCCCGTGCCGACGCCCGCGCCCGCCACCGCGGTGCCGGCCAGGAACGCGGCAGCCGACGCCGTTTCGATCGCGGCAAGGGTCATCACTACGCCGGCGAGCAGGGCCAGGCAGCCGCCCAGCATGGCCGACGACGGGGTGACGGCGCGGAATGCGACCGAAGCCGCGGCGCCCGTCCCACCGACCAGGAAGATCACCAGGCCGCCCCACAACAGGTCCGGCGAGCGGAGCACCTGTGCGGCCAGGGACGGACCCAGGGACAGGTAAAAGCCATTGAGCGCGGGCGCCGCGATCATGCACGGCAGGGCGATCGCGAGCGTCCCGCGTGCCTGGCGCGGCACGGCCACGCGCGGCCGCAGCGAGGACGCGACGCCACGGCGTCCCGCCGCGGTCTCCGGGATCGCCAGCACGGCGACGGCGCCGACGGCGGAGGCGCCGAGGAGCAGCCACCAGACGAGATGGGTGGGCGCCGGCGCGTACTGGACCAGCGCGCTGGTGCCCAGCGCGCCGACGCCCAGGCCTAGGAGGACGGCGGCGCTGGTGACCACGGGCCCGCGCCTGCTGCGGTCGGGCTGCAGGTCGATCAGCGCCGCGCCGGCTGCGCTTGTCGCGATGCCGACGGCGCCGCCTTGCAGCGCCCGGGCGGCGAACAGCAGCCCGACGCCGTGCGCCGCGAGGAACAGCCCGCACGCGCCCGCGCCGGCCGCCAGGGCCGCGGCGATGACGCGGCGGCGGCCCAGGTAGTCCGACAGCGACCCGAATACCAGCAAGGTGACCAGCAGGACCAGGACGTAGACGGCGAACACGGCGGTCAGCGTGGTTGCCGAGAAACCCCACTGGGCCTGGTAGACGTCGTACAGCGGCGACGCGGCCGCCGACGCGAAGAGCATCAGGAACAACGCCCCGGCCACCAGCCAGAACCCGGCCGCACGCGGCAGCGCCGCCCGGCCCGCAGGTGCCTTGGCTGCCCTGGTCACCTGCCGGTGATCTGGTTCTGCGTCGCTTCCTCCGTGTCTGCGGCTGGTATTGGTGCCGGGAACGGTCATCACGGCCTCCTTCTCTGATGCCTTTCTCGCCTGGCGTGGACGTCGGTTCTCCCGCGCACGGGCTTCCTCCCATACGACTGATGAGCTGATCGCGGTCCAGGCCGTGCGTTAGCAGGAATATCCCGTCTCTGTCCTCGTCGACCGGCAGGGCTGCGGACAAAGTCATCTTCGCTGTTCAGGGGCTTTCCGGTGATGCTCCTGTAGAGGCTTTCCGCTCCGGGTTGAGGTCCGCAGGTGCCTGTGGAGCGGCCGGTGGATCCTGTTTCTCGTTACCTGACGTGATCAGCCGGGGGTCGGGTGCCGCGCGGGCGGCGGTCACTGGCGGTTGCCAGCCGGCAAGCGGGTTCGCGGCGGTCTGGTCACGTCGCGGGCAGGGCAACGGGGACCAGGCTAGGACAAGGGGTATCTGACATCTCTTCTCCGCCAGGGAGCCCCCGTTGCGTGACCAGTTTCGCATGCCCGTTGTGCCTGATGCCGCCGAGTCTGCGATCGCGGAGGCGGAGGAGATCGTCCGCCTGGCCGCGGTGCGCGAGGACGCGCGGGCCAGGCGGACGGCACGGAAGGCGGAAGCGGCCCGGCGCCGGCAGGAGGAACGCGACCGGAACGCCGCTGAGCAGCGGGAACGGCGGCGGGCAGAAGAAGAGCGGCTGCGCACGGAGGCGGACAGGGCCCGGGCGGCGCTGCTGGAGCGGGCCGCGGATCTGAGGGCGGCGTCCGGCGGGAGCGTGCCGGACTGCTTCGCGGCGGTCCCGGACCCGCGGGACCGCCGCGGCCGGCGGCACTCCCTGCCGTCCGTCCTGACGCTGGTGCTGATGGCCGTGCTGCGCGGCAGGACGACGCTGGCCGGCATCACCGCGTGGACCGCGCACGCCGGCCAGGACCTGCTGGCCGCCGCCGGCGCGCGCGCCGGCGCGGACGGCCGGCGGCAGGCACCGTGCGGGAAGACGGTCACCAGGCTGCTCGGCCTGATCGGCGCGCAGGCCCTGGCCGATGCCGTGGCCTGCTACCTCGCGGCGGCGCAGGTCGCGGAGTCGCCCGCGTGCCCGCTGGCCGGCCCGGTCCTGCACCCGCACCTGGCCTGCGACGGCAAGGAGGTCCGCGGCGCGGTCCGCCCCGACGGGACCAGCCTGTTCCTGCTGTCCGCCGCGGCGGGCGGGATCGTCATCGCCGAGCGGGAGATCCCCGCCAAGACGAACGAGATCCCGGAAATCGGCCCGATGCTGCTGGAACTGAACACCCGGTTCCCCCTCGCCGGGCGGGTCCTGACGGCAGACGCACTCCACACCCAGCGTGCCCTCGCCACGCTGATCTGCGAGAACACCGGCGCGCACTACGTCTTCACCGTCAAGGGCAACCAGGCCGGGCTCTACGACGCCCTCCAGGCACTGACCTGGGCCGGAGCACGCAGGCACGCCACCGAGGACAAGGGGCACGGACGCCGCGAGACCCGCTCCCACCTGGTCACGGACGCCCCGGAGGAGATCCGGGAACTGTTCCCGCACGCCGCCCAGGTCGCCCGCGTCATCCGCACCCGCACCGTCACCCGGTGGAAGAGCAACGGCAAGACACGCCAGCGCGTCACCGAGACGCACACCGAGACCGTCTACCTGATCACCAGCCTCACCGCCCGCGAGGCAGGCCCGGAGCACATCGCCGCCTACATCAGGGCACACTGGGGCATAGAGAACAAGGTGCACTGGGTCCGCGACGTCACGCTGCGCGAGGACCCCTCCAAGGTCCGGGCCGACTCCAGGCCCCGCGCCATGGCCACGATCCGTAACCTCACCACGGGCCTCTCCCGCCAGGCCGGCTGACGACAGCATCGCCGCCGCCATCCGCGACGCCGAATACGACAACGACCTGCTCCTCGCCCTGCTCCGCCTCACACCAGCCCATTGAACAGCAGAAATGACTTTGTCCTCAGCCCTGCGTCGACCGGGTCGTGGAGCTGCTCATCTGCCGCTTTGATTGTTTCTTCCGGGATGCGAGCTCTGCGCAGGACATGAAGGAAGTCCTTCTTCTTCAATGTGGCTGCGGTCTGTCGCTTCGGGCTTTTCTCGAGTGCGTTCTTGCACGGGCCGGCAACGGGCATTTGAAATATCCCTCCTCGTCCGGGCCCTTACGGGCTATCCGGAATTGGCTAGTCGTCGAGGAAGATGCGCGCGTGGCGGACGAACAATTCATGGTGCTGGAAATGCGCGCCGTGGTTGGCGTCCGGATACAAGATCAGCTCGGCGTCAGGAAGAAATTGCTGCAGGATGTAGGAGTTGATCGTCGGGATCACGATGTCGTCGCTGCCGTTGACGACCAGGACCGGAAGCCCGAGGCCCTTAAGGTGGGCGTAGCTGGGGTCCTTGTCGGCGCCGTACGCCGCGAGTGCGGCGCCCTGGGCGGCGATGGACTGGTCGGAGACGGGCACGTCTCGGTCGGCGCGGGCGACGATGCGCTCGACGTACGCGCGCCCGGCCGCCTGGCTGGTCCCGGACGGCGAGAACAGGATCGGCAGCCACATGTCTTCCTGCCGCTCGTACTTGCGGGTGAACAGCTCGGCGACCCAGGCCGGGAGTGCGCCGATTCCCTCGCCGCCACGCGGCCCTGTGCCGGCTAGCACCAGGCGGCGCACCAGGTCCGGGCGGGCCAGGGCGACCTCCTGGGCGACCAGGCCGCCCATCGAGTGGCCGATCGACGTCGATCGTGTCCAGTCCTAGGGCGTCGGTGAAGGTGATCGCGCCGTCGGCCATCGCCTCTATGGTGCTGGGCACGGTCCCGCTGGAGGATGCGACACCTGCGTTGTCGAACAAGATGACCTCGCGGTCGCTGGCGAAGGCATCGCTCAGCGCCGGGTCGTGGTCGTCCATGGTGCCCATGAAGTGCTGGAAGAACACCAGCGGTGGGCGTCCGGGGCTTCCGAAGCGGCGGTAGGCGAAGCGTGTTCCGCCACTCTCGACGTAACGGGTGGGGGCTGTGTCGTGGGTGATTTGAGTCATGACCCCAGCGTCCGCCGGGACAGCAGCCAGGGGTATCGGCCGCGTGACTGCACTATTCGCCTGCCGCGGCCACCTGGTCTCTTCGGGCAGGCAGGACCGGCACTCCAGGCACGCTTACGGCGGGATAGGCATCCGCACGGTTGAGTCATGCGGCGGATACCCAGGCGGGCCCGGCGGCGCCCATGGTTGAGGTATTCAGCCGAAAGGACATGACATGGACGAACAGCGAGACCTTGAGGGCCTGAGCGCTCTGGTCACCGGCGCGACCTCGGGCATAGGCAAGGCAGCGGCCGAAGAACTGGGCAGGCGCGGCGCCGAAGTCATCGTGCACGGACGCGACATCGCCCGCGGTGCGGCGGTAGCCGAAACCATCACGAACGAGGGCGGCAAGGCCCGCTTCGCCGCCGCCGACCTCAGCGACCTAGCCCAGCTGGGCGACCTCGTCGAGCAGGCTGGCGCCGTCGATGTCCTGGTCAACAACGCCGGGATCTCCTGGTACGGGCCGACCGCGGACCTCGACGTGGCGACCTTCGACCGGCTTTTCGCCGCTAACGTCCGGGCGCCGTACTTCCTGGTCGCCGCTCTGGCTCCGCAGATGGCCGCCCGGGGCAGCGGCAGCATCATCAACATCGGCAGCCAGGCCGGCCAGATCGGCATGACCTGGAACGCCGCCTACAGCGCCACCAAGGGCGCACTGCACTCGATGACCCGCTCTTGGGCGGCCGAGTTCAGCCCGGCCGGAGTCCGGGTCAACGCCGTCGCCGCCGGGCCCGTCTACACGCCCATCCAGCCGCGCGAAGCCGCTGAGGCCGTCGGCGCCGGCACCATCATGGGGCGGGTCGCCCAGCCTGACGAGATCGCCAGCGTGATCGCCTTCCTCGCCTCACCCAAGGCCAGCTATATCACCGGCGCGGTGGTCGCCGCCGACGGCGGCCGCACCGCCATCTGACCCGTCGAATCGGCAGGCCGAGGGTGCGGGCCGCGCGGCCCGTCAGCTCCCGAAGACGTGGGAGGCCGGCGTACGGGCCTGTTAGGCGGGCAGTGGCTTCACCGTCAGCTGGTAGTCCTCCCGGATGAGGTTGCTGGGGCCGAGCACGAGGAATACGCGGGCTTCCCAGTCGGCCGCGCCGTCAGGAGTCCGCAACTGGGCGGTAAAAATGACGATGTCGTCGTGACAGGTCACGTCGTCGGCGGACGTGACCGCGTACTTGCCGCTGGCGACGAACGCCTCGTAGGCGCCGGTGACCCTCGCGGCGAGTTCCTCGTGCCCGCGGAACTGCTTTTCGTGCACGAACTCCGCGCCGTCTGGCGCCCACAGGCCGGCGATGGCGGAACGCCTGGCAGCCGGGTCGGGTTCGTTCCACACGGCCACGTACCGCTCGACGGTGCCGCTTGCGGTCGCTGGCGTGAGCGTCGCTGTTGTCTGGCCCATGATCTGCGTCCTTTCGGTCTGCTTTGACGCTGGTACAGACGATGCTCCGGTCTCCCGTTACGGGAGGGTCAAGTGGCGGCGCCGGACCACACGGAACCCGGCCGCGGTGCATGTCCTCAAGGCCGGGTGCGGGCAGCCGTGGGGGAGACCCGGCTGGGTGAGGAGGGTGCCCGATGACGGAAGATGGCGGAGTGCGGCCTGTCTAACTCGTTACCTGTTGGAATGGCAGTTCGCCGCAGTGTCCTGGGAGTGTAAGGACAGGGCCTGGACCTTGATGTTTGTGTGCTCACGGGCAAGGGAGCGCAGGTCATCGGGGTCGCCGGTGGCGATGACACCTCCGCCTAGGCGGATTGCTGTGGCGACGACGAGCGCATCAACGGTGTGGCATGAGTCGAGGCGGTCGCGGTGCCTGAGGCCACCTGCCTGCCGGGCCGCCTCCTGGCCGAGGGTAATCGGCCTGATGCCGTGTCCGAGCACCCGGTCAATCGCGGCATCAGCGGGAATCCCCCGGTAGGCCTCGGCCAGGACCGCGCTTGGTATGCGGACCGGGATGCCCATCCGGTCCGCGGAGTCAAGTATGTCCCGCATCCGCCGGGCCGCTTGAAGGTCGGCCTTGGGGTCAGCGAGGAGTTCGACCGCTCTAGTGTCCAAGACCAGCGCGGTCATGAGGAGGCATCCTCCCCGGTCGCGTCGGCTGCAGCTGCGGTCGCGGCGAACATCTCGCTGTACCGGGCGACCTCTCCCTCGTCGGAGGGGCCGAGCTCGTCCACGAGTTCCGCTACGAACGCGTGCAGGCGCCGCCTGTCCAGTTCGTTCCTGACCGCGGCCGCCACGAAGGCGCTCACGTTCCCTCGTGCGACTTCCTTGAGGTCCTGCACGAGGTCGTCCGGCAGGCTGACAGACAGCTTGGCCACAGACTCGATCCTACCCTGGTAGGAATCCTTGTCTAGGTGGCCGTGGTCGGCCAAGTCGCTCCTGAGTGCAACCATGACCTACCTCCTGCCGGTAGACGGATACTGCTGGCTGTAAGCATACCTATGGTCGACCACCAACGATGCTACATATCGGTACCCGTGTACGGTGTAGTGCTCATGTGGCTCAATGAAGGCTGACGGTCTGTCCGTTCACTGGACGTAAGTCGAACGTCTGGCAGCTAGCCGGGGGCCATGATCTCGCAACCGGTTCTTCCTGGGACCTACGGCTATGCCGAACCGCAAGCCGCACGACACCCGGCGCGCGAAGCACGAACTCGTTCGGAATGATTCAAATCTTTGCCGTTTCCCCACGAGTCGCGGTCAGCGTGAGGTCTCGCTTAGCCGTTGGGGAGCCGAGTGGGTCTGGCCGCCGGCCGGCCGCCTTGTGCCAGGGCACTTGCCGGCGCCCGGTCAGCGGCATCGCCAGCGGAGTCCGCGCGAGCAGTTCGGTTAGCGGCACGCAGAACGCGAAGACGATGGCCAGGGTCAGCAGGATGAGCACTGGCCAGGGGATAACCGAGATTAGAGTTCCCCAGCCCAGCCACATCAGCGCGTTGAGGACGAGCAGGTGTGCCAGGTAGACGCCGTAGGCGTCGTCCACGCCCGTCCGGACGACGGCCTTGGTGGCCCGGGACCGGTTCGGCCGCGTCAGGGCCACGCCCGCCAGGTAAGCGCACGCGATCACGGCGACGTTGAACGGGATGACGGTCGGCAGGAAGGGACCGTCGCCCCCGGTAAGCGCTTGGTAGTAGGGGCCGAACGCGCTCGTCACGCCGTACCGACCGAGAAAGTAGAAGGCCTCGGCCAGGAGCGCCGCGGCCACGGTCAGCGAGACGATCAGCCGGGCGTGGCTGCGCACCCAGGCGTCCACCTGCTCATAGTGAAGCGCCACGATGCAGCCGGCAATCAGGTAGAGCGGATAGCTCAGCCCGTCCGGTTGGCTGTACCGCTGCATCAGGCTGGGCAGCCACTGCAACTGCGTGAGGCTCGAGATCGCCACCTGGCCAAGCACCGCGGCGGCGAGGACGAGTCCGTGATGTCTTCTGGTCCACCGCAGGAAGGTGATCAGCAGCGGGAACACCAGGTAGAACTGCATGATCACGAGCAGGAAGTACAGCTGGTAGTAGCCGACCTCCAGATCCGTGGCCAAGCCGTGCCATGCCGCGGCCGGGCTGCTGTAGTGCGACGTCGGTAGCAGGTAAAAGAAGTAGATGAGCGTCCAGCACAGGTAGGGAACTCCGACCGAGAGGAACCGGCGCCAGTAGAAGCGGCGAAGTCCGGCGAGGTCGGTGAGGCGAAGGTTCTTGTAGCTGTAGGCGAGCATGCACGAGGAGATGAAGAAGAACCCCTCGCGGGACACGTGCGTCAGCAGCAGCACAGCGCCCACACTCACGGCTGCGGCCGGAACGAAGAAGACCATCGAGTGGGTGCTGACCACGCCCGCCTGCTTGATCGGACGTATGGCGTCGATGTGATCGAGACGTCCGCTAGTAGAAGTGGTCATAGGGCACCATCGGCCCCATTGATGAAGAAAGGGTGAAAAACGGACAGGATCCAGCAGTCTTTCAGCCGACTCCCTGCTCACGCAGAGCTTCGCTGTGCGGCAGGCTCGAGAGCCCTGCTCCCATCCCGACTGCGAACTCGACGGCGAGGTCGGCCACCCGGGACCCGGGATGATCAAGGCCCTCAGATGGCTTCCAGGCGGCGGCCCTTCGTCTCCTCGCCAAACAGCGCCACGGTGACCACCGCGACCAGTGCCACCACGCCGACGAGCACGTACACCGCGCCCACGCCCACCGCGTCGAGCAGCAGCGGGATCAGCGCGGGCCCGATGACACCGGAAAACAGCCGTCCGATCCCCTCGGTCATCGAGGTACCGGTGGCACGGACCGCCGTGGGGAAACTCTCGGCGGTGTACACCTTGACGGCGGGATCCACGCCGATGCCGAAGAACGACATGACGCATCCGATCACGAGCACCGCCGCGGGGCCGCTAGTGAACCCGAAGATCAACGCCGCTACGGCCGCTATCGTGCCGAACACGATGATCACCGGCCGCCTGCCCCATCGCTCCACGAGAAAAGCCTCTGCCAGCTTGCCGGGGATCGACACCACGACGATGATCGCGGTGAAGGCGAAGGCCGAGGTCAGCGTGAAGCCCATCGTGTTGATCGTGGTCGGCATGAAGGTCTGGATCGAGTAGAAGACGAAGAACAGCCCGCCGAACGTAGTGGACAGCATCGCCAGGCGGCGGCCTGATATCCGAGCGCGCGGCGCGTCCGACTGGCCATCCAATGCGGGGGACGGTGGTGGTAGCAGCGGTGGCAGCGGCTCGCCGCGCTCGGCCTCCACGCGCGCCTCGATCTCGCGCAGCACCTTGTCGGCCTCGCTGATCCTGCCTGCGGCCTCGAACCAGCGCGGCGACTCCGGCACGAACTTCCACACGAGTGCGGCGAACACGACCGGTATGCCGCCGAGGAAAAACATCACTCGCCAGCCGCTGCTGTCGGCGGACGGGATCAGCACCAGCGCCAGCATCGGTGACAGGAAGTAGCCAATGGACAGGAAGGTGTCGGCGATGCCGGTGAACTTGCCGCGCACGCCGGGCGGGCACAGTTCGGCGCCGTAGGCGTAGGTCAGCGGGAAGACCGCGCCCATGGCGATTCCGGCCAGCACACGGAGCGCTATCACGATGCCAATCCCGGGGGCGAAACCGGTGGCGAAGGTCAGCACGGAGTAGGCGATCGTTCCGCCGATCATCACCTGCTTGCGGCCTACCCGGTCGGCTATCCAGCCGGCCGGGGCGATGCCTATCACAACGCCGACCGAGGAGGAGATCGAGGTGAGGCTCTTCATGCCGGTGCTCAGGTGATACACGCTGGTCAGCGAGGGGAGCACGCTGCCGGTCAAGCCGATGTCGTAGGACTCCACCAGCCAGCCAAGGAACAGGACCGCCATCACCCTGGTCAGCCAGCGTGACACGGGGAGCCGGTCGAGTCGCTCAGCCGCCCTGGCGGTGCCGGTTACCAGGGTCTGCTGACCCGCGCTCGTCATGTAGCCTCCGCCGAACTCCCCATATGACATCTAACCGACAGAAAAGCTAGGAAAAGAAACTGAAGATTCAATTAAAGTCGAACCACACCCGTTCCTTCTCGGCGCTGAGCTGCGATCAGCGGCCCGGATGGATTCTCCCGACGGGCCCAACCGCCTCTTTGCGCGCCTGAGGCCGCGGGCCCGCCGTTGTCGCGAACGAAGCTATGCGTTCAGGCAGTCCGGTAAGTGTTGCCGACGGCCTGTGCGTAGAGTTGGGCCAGGCCGAGCGCGCTCGCCACCGGTGTCTGGCCGGCGATGGCCTCGCTGAACTGGCCGCTGACGTTGGTGCCGAGGTCCTGGAACTCCGGGATGTCCAGGAACCCGATGCCGGTGTAGGGCACTGGCTCGAGGGTCGGGTGCGCCGAGTCCGTGGCGTTGATCGACGCCAGCGTTAGCGGGCCGTAGGCGGCCGACAGCTTCTTGTACTGCGGGATCTGGTAGCTGGAGAACCGGCTGCCCGGCGGCACGTGCGACCAGCCGAGCTTTTCCCCCACGGTGCGGATGTAGGACTTCGAGGTCAGCCAGGAGATGAAGGCCCACGCGGCCTGCTTGTCCGGGCAGGTGGACGGGATGGCCAGGGACCAGGTGTACAGCCAGCCGGACGGGCGACCGTCCTGGCTGGGCGCCCACGCATAGCCGTTGCGGCCGGCCACCTCGCTGGTGGCCGGGTTCTCGATGGCGCTGACCGCAGAGGTGGCGTCATACCACATGGCCGCGCCGCCCTGGCTGTACAGCGTCGTGCACTCGGTGAAGCCGTCCACAGCCGCTGCGGGCTCCCCGTATTTCTGCAGCATCGACACGTAGCTGCCGATCGCGCGAGTCACCTCGGGGCTGGTCAGCTGCGCCTGCCAGGTCGTGTTGAACCAGCGGCCGCCGAACGTGTTGATCACCGTGTCGATCGGCGCCAGGTTCTCCCCCCAGCCGGGGAGCCCGCGCATACAGATGCCGGCCTGTCCCCTCTTCGGCTGGTGCAGAACGGAGGCGAGCTGCGCCACCTGGGTCCACGTGGGATGCAGCGGCATGGTGATGCCCGCCCTGTCCGTCAGGTCCTTGCGGTAGATGAGGAACGAGGACTCCCCGTAGAACGGAACGGAGTACAGGTTCCCGTTGCGCGACAGCACCGCCCGCAGTTGCGGCAGGAAGTCCCCGGCGTCGTAGCCCGGGGTGGCGTCGATGTACGGCTGGAGGTTCACCAGCCAGCCGTTCGCCGACCACATCGGCGTCTCGTAGTTGCTGATCATCACCACGTCGAACTCGCCGCCTTGGGCGGACACGTCCGCGGTGATCCTGGCGCGTGCCTCGTTCTCCGGCAGCGACACGAAGTTGAGGCCCACGCCGGGGTGCCCACGCTCGAACAGGTAAGAGAGGCTCATCGCGTCCTGCATCTGCGAGTTGGACACGAGCGCCACCGTGATCGTGGTCCCCGAGTCGCCGGACGAGGGCTGTGTGGCACAGCCAGTCAGCGCGAGCGCGGCACCGCCGGTGGTCCCGGCCAGGAAGGCGCGCCGGGACAACGGCCTCCCAGGCAAGCCGCTGACGGTGGGTCCTGGGTCTTGTCTTCTGTTCACCGAACGTCCCGTTGTCCAGGCACCGTCGCGCCCATTGACCCGGCATCGAGCGGAAGCGTGACAACAATCGACGTCCCGCCTCCGGGCGGGCTGTGGATCCTGAACGTCCCGCCGAGCGCCTCGATGCGATCTTGCAAGCCGACCAGTCCCGAGCCCAGGCCAGCATCCGCTCCGCCAACGCCGTCGTCGCGAATCGCCAGCACCAGGCTGCCATCGCGTGTCGCGAGCGAAACCTCCATGCGGGATGCCCGCGCGTGCTTCGCCGAGTTGGCCAAGGCCTCAGAAGCGACGTAATACGCCGCCACCTCGGCCGGCTCTGGCATGCGCGTGCTCGTCGCGACGTCGAGCTGGACCGGGATCACCGACCGGCGCACCAGCGTTCGCAAAGCCGGCCCGAGACCGCCCTGGGAAAGGATCGCCGGGTGGATGCCGCGCGAGATCTCCTGCAGTTCCCTGACCGCGTCCGTCAGCCCGGAAGCGACATGCGACAACTCGGCTTGAAGGTCGTCCCGGTCCTGCGGGACATGCGCTTCCGCGGCGTCCAGCGACAGCTTGAGCGAAACCAGCCGCTGCTGCGTGCCATCGTGCAGGTTTCGCTCGATCCGCCGGCGAGCGTCATCAGCCGCGGAGACGATCCGCCTGCGCGAGGCGGCAAGCTCGCCTGTGAGGCGTCTCAGCTCGCTTTCGGCTCTTCGCCGCTCCGTTACGTCACGTGCCACCCCGTACATCAGTTTCTCGTCGAGGACAGGAGTCGCCGTCCACTCGAGCACCCGGTACGAACCGTCACTTCGGACGTACCGGTTCTCGAACGATGTCACGTTCGCCCCTTGGCGGATTCGGGCTATTTCCGCACGAGACTTCTCCCGGTCGTCCGGATGGACGAGCTGAAGGTAATCCCGCCCCAGGAATTCTGCCGGCGTGTAGCCGAGGATCCGCTCGACGGCCGGATTGACACGCCTGAAATGCCCCTCGAAATCGGCGATCACAATCAGGTCGGAAGAAAGGTTGAAGATGCGGTCGAGCTCGCGTTGCGCCCTGGCCCGCCGCGCCGCGTTGACCCCGAGCGCGCTTGCGAGGCCGGCGAAGACGAGGCCGACGGCGAGGATGACCCACGGCAGGACCGCGGCGGCACCGGAGACAGACTCCAGCGGAACGGCGACGTCGAATCGCTGCCCCGCCTCCATGAACGAGCTGCGCACTGCGGCCCCGCCCCCAAGGTCTCCAGTCGTGGTGCCGCCAACGGCGAGCTGCACCGGCGCGGAGTACGTGGCCGCTGCTTGCAAGGAGGGTGCCGACACGAACAACACGACGAACGCCGGCATGCCGGCGCCGCCGATCGGGCTCGGAGCGGACTGGGTGAGCAGCAGCCCCTGCTCGCCGTCGGGCAAGATTGCCAGCGGGGTGGCGCTCACGGCATCAAGCTCCCTGGCCCGGGTCACCGCCGCGGCCATGCCGTTTTCGCCGCTGAGATCGATTCCAGGCACGTCAAAGGGAGAGACGCCGGAGACGAGAGTCGCCGGGAGGAACCAGGACCGCGGCCCAGCGGGAACGATCCGCAGCTGCTGGCCGACGGTGACGATAGGGAGGCCGGTCCGCCGTCCGTACGCAGCACGCAGCGCAGCCGGAACCTGCTCGACCCACGCGGCGGCGGGGAAGCCTGCCGGGCTGAGCCATCTCGATGCGTTGCTCTCGAACTCCTCGCCCGCGTCGCGACTTCCGGCGACGCTCAGCATGAACTGCGCGAGGCTCTCGGCGAGGAACGATCCTTGCTCGACGCGCCCGCGGATCTGCGCGGCGGCGACCTGCGCGCGGTACTCGGAGTTCAGCCGCGCGTCTCGCTCGCCGACCAGGCGGGTTCCGAAGAAAGCCGCAACGGTCAGCACCAGGACCAGCACTGCCGTGACGATCTGCCGAGGCCTCATGCTCGACCCCCGTGAGGAACGAGACCGAACACCATTCTAAACTCGGCCCGCAGTTCCGCCCGCGGCGGGCGTCGGCGGCGCAGTGGGCGACGCTGGTACTGGTATGGGCCCGGCTCGTCCGCCCGGTGGGCTAGTGCGCGTCCTCCCGGACGAGCAGGTGGCGCTCGTCGGGGAGAATGTGATCTCGGTGATGGAGGGCTAGCCCGCGGGCGTAGCGGCGGGCGATGTCAGGCATCGGTGAACTGGCACCCACCCCGAAGACCGTACCCGGATAGTCCAGCGGGCCCATGATGGCGCGGATTCGCTCCCGGTCTCCCGGTTCCACCAGTTCGGCGGGGTCTCCGCCGGCGAACCAGCCCATCGGCACCGCCGTGCCGGCCGGGACGACAGTATTGACGAAGACTAGCGCATTGAACTCGACCTCCGCCCCGGTCTCGATGCGAGCGCCGTTGAACACCATGGCGCCGGTCGCGATCCGCGAGCCGCCCTCGATCACGCAGCCGGTGAGGTGAGCGTGCGGGCCAACGAGTACCTCGTCACCGATACGGGTTTCCTGGCCTGGCACGCCCCGGACGACCGCGTTCTCCATGATTACGCAGTTCTGCCCAATCTGCACCGGGCCACCCTCGGCGGTGATCACCGCGCCGAACAACACCCGGCTGTGCGGGCCTACAGTGACATCTCCGGCAAGCACAGCCGTCGGCGCGATGTAAGCCGACTCCGATACCTGCGGCGCCTTCAGCCGGTGCTCCACGAACAGCGCACCACGCCCTATTACAGGCTGGGGAACCGGATATTCGACCGCATTCACGTTCGTCACCCCCATGCAGTCTCTGGCGCAACATGCCAGGACACGGGCATCCAGCCCGGCGGCCCTGGCTCCAGCGCCGTCTCTTAGCGCGAGCGAGAGAGACAGCGAGCGCCCAGCGCTGCTAACCACGGAGTTGCGCTCGCCGCTGCAGCCCAGCGTCCGTCACAGGTGTACCCAGCCCGCGACCGGCCAAGCGCACCGCGCTGACCCCGAGCTCAGCTGACCCTTGAGCGCCACCGAACAATCGTTCAGCCTCATCTTTGCGGCTGAGCAGGCATGCTGCGGCGTTCTTGCTGGCGGTCAGGCCAGGTGGTGCACGAACCAGTCGCGGGCGGGGCTGCTCGCGGCGGCAAACCCGGCCACGTAGGCGTCGAAGTGACCGCCGGGTAGGACGATCAGCTGCTTCGGCTCGTGGGCGTGCTCGAACGCGGCGGTTGCCAGTTCAGACGGGACCAGGTGGTCGCCGAACGCGACCAGCATGAGCAGCGGCGTGGGGCTGATGTAAGGCAGGTAGCTGGCCGGCTCGTATTCGGTGAACATTTCCACGCTGCGCAACGTCACCTCGTTGCGCCAGGCGGGCGCGAGGTTCTTGCCGGTATCGGTGAACCACTGCCAGGAGTCCGGGGTAGGCAGCGCCGACGGCGCGAGCGGGTCCTCGTCTACTACCGGGATCATGGCGGGCGGCTCGCCCCGGAAGCGGGCAAGGCGGTCGGCATCGAACTGCTCCCGCAGGCCGGCGATGAAGTCGGAGCGGACCAGTGCCCGCAGGTTGTCGTGCCCGCTCACCAGCGGTACCTGGCTGACCACGGCCTTCACCCGCCGGTCGATCGCGGCGACCACCAGCACATGCCCACCGGAGTAACTGCTTCCCCAGATCCCGATCCGCGCCGGGTCTACTTCGGGCAGCGTGCTGGCGTAGGTGATCGCGTGCCGGTAGTCGCGGACCTGGGCCCAGGGGTCGATCTCCTGCCGTGGCTCGCCATCGCTGGCACCGAAGCAGCGGTTGTCCAGGACCAGCGCGTTCAGGCCCGCCGCGGCGAATACCTCGGCGAACTTGTCCAGGTACATCTCCTTGACCGCGGAGAACCCGTGGGCCATCACCACTGCCGGGCCAGCCCCGGCCGCACCCTCCCTGGTACCGCCCGCAGGGTAGAACCAGCCGCGCAGGGTGGTGCCCTCCGCACTGAACTCGATGTCACGCCGGGTCATCGCGGCCCCCCCTCGCCGGGCGAACGTCCTGGTATGACCATAACCACCAGACACGGCCCCGGGCTAGGCCAGGAACGGTGCTCGTGAGCGACGATTAGACCGCTCGCCCCGCACCACGCAGCTGGTCACGACCCCGGCTCTTTGCGACCGTGGTGAGCCGCCAGGACCGGGACGGATCCCGCTCAGGGGCCCGCCCGGTGTTGATCACTTAGCGTGACTAGCTTGTGATCGCTTTGTTCGGTACCTGGGTCAACGGCAGATTTCGCGGCCGGCTAGCCTCGGCCGGGCGCGTATCGAGGAGGCGGGATGGGACTTGGGCCGGTCGGCTTTGACCTGGACATGACGCTAATCGACTCGCGGCCGGCCATCATGGCTGCGTTCGAGGCGATGTCCAGGGACATGTCCGCGAGCGTCGACCTGGACGCGGTGGACGGTCGGCTCGGGGTCAAGCTCGAGGACGAGCTCGCCTACTGGTTCCCGCCGGAAGGCATCGCCGAGGCGGCCGGCTGCTACCGGCGGCATTACGTGCGGCTGGCGGCGGAGAAGACGTCGGCGCTGCCCGGCGCGCGCGAGGCGCTCGCGGCGGTCCGGGCGGCGGGGGAGCGCGCGGTGATCATCACGGCCAAGCACCCGGTCTCGGTGGGGCCGAGCTTGCGCGCCGCGGGGCTGACCGCGGACGAGCTGTTCACGCACGTGCACGGCCCGGAGAAGGCCGAGGTGCTGCGTCGCCTCAGGGCGGCGGTCTACGTCGGCGACACCCCGCCGGACATAACCGCGGGAGTGTCGGCGGGGGTGCGCGCGATCGGCGTCGCGACCGGCTCGTTCACCGCGGCGGAGCTGCGCCACGCGGGCGCCGAGCTGGTGCTCGGCACGCTGGAGGCGTTCCCCGCCTGGTACCAGAGGCTAGGCGGATAGCACCGCCGACTCAGGTCACCCGGTAGGCCGTATACGACACGCTGTCCGCCCCGCGGATCGCCGAGGCGACGAAAAGCGACTGCTCAAGGAAAGCGAGCCGGGGCGCGGACGTCTCCAGGTACACCGCCACCCGGAAGTAGTACGCCGCCGGATCCACGGGCTCCCCCCGCAGCAGCGCGGCAAGGACGGCGGGCGGCCCGCTGCGCACCCCAGACGTCCGGAAGTGCACGTGCTCCCCGGCAGAAGTGACCGCCGAGTACCGCGTGTCGATCTCAATGGTTCCGTCGGGCCGGACCACCTGCCAGTCCGCCCCGCCGGGCAGAATCTCCGCGTCGAGCGGATCGTCGGACAACCCGTCGCGCAGAAAGCTGACCCGCCCCCCGGCGACCGCGATGACCCGCCGGTGCCCGGCCCGCGTCACCCCGTGATCCTCAAGCGGCCCGAGGCGCGCGTCCACGGTGAATGCGGGCTCAAGGCCGGGCACAGGAGCCGCCGGAGTCACAGCAGACACTCAGGGTGTAGAGATTCGACGGCAATACCTCTCATCAAGTATTAAGTCCCACCAGGCGCCAGGATGAGTCCCTTATGGTAGACCCTCAACGTACGCGTACGCGGGGCAGCGCAGGGGCAGGGCAGAGCCAGGAGACCAGGCCGGTAACCGGCTTCGTGCTGCCCCGCAGCCGTGGACGGACAAGCAGTGACGTCGTTGAACGCGCCCATGAAGAAGACGAGACAGAGGAGACGCTCGGGTGAAGGCCTGGCAAGTAACCCAGCACGGTGAGCCGGAAGAGGTCCTGGAACTCGCGGACATCCCCGAGCCGGAGCCCGGTCCGGGGCAGATCTTGGTGCGGGTGCTAGCCGCGGCCGCGAACTTCCCTGACGTGCTGCTGTGCCGGGGGACCTACCAGGTGAAGATGCCGCTGCCGTTCACCCTGGGCGTCGAGTTGTGCGGTGAGGTCGTGGAGGTCGGCCAGGGGGTGACCGGCTTCGCCCCCGGAGACCGGGTGATCGGTGACACGGCGCTGCCCCACGGGGCGTTCGCGGATTATGCCCTCATGGACGCGGCCGCCGCGTTGCCCGCTCCCAAGGCGCTGGACGACGCCGAGGCCGCGCCCTTCTACGTCACGTACGAGACCTGCTGGGTAGGCCTGCACCGCCGGGCACGGCTGCAGGCGGGCGAGACGCTGCTTGTTCACGCGGCGGCAGGCGGTGTGGGCACCGGCGCGATCCAACTCGGCAAGGCAGCGGGCGCGCGGGTCATCGGCGTGGTTGGCGGCCCGGAGAAGGTCGCGCTGGCCAAGGAAGTCGGTGCGGACGTCGTCATCGACCGCTCCGAAGAGAACTTCGTCGAGGTCGTCAAGGAAGTTACCGGCGGGAAGGGCGCCAATGTGGTCTTCGACCCGGTGGGCGGCGACGCGTTCTACAAGTCCACGAAGTGCATCGCCTTCGAGGGCCGGATCCTGGTCGTCGGCTTCGCGAGCGGCGACATCCCCGCGGCCGCGCTGAACCACGCCCTGGTGAAGAACTACGACATCCTCGGCCTGCAGGCCCGCACCTACCGGTTCGTTGAGAACGAAGCGACCAAGGATCACTACGCGGCGCTGCTCAGGCTTACTGAGACCGGCGCGATCAAGACGGTCGTCACCGAGCGCCTGTCCCTCGCCGACGTCCCCGACGGCCTGCGCCGCCTCGGCGCCGGGATGACGACCGGCCGCATCGTCTTCATCCCGTAACGCATCCAAAAGTTCATGAACCGGCGCAGCACCCGTTCGGAGTAAAGATCAAAATCATCCCTCCGAACGGATGCTGCCGGCTGTGGTCGCCACCCATTCCCCGTGGACGCCGGGCGGGCTAGGAGACTGCTGAATAAGTGCAGAATCTCGCTCTTCTGCTCACAAAAGCCGCAGGTCAGAGAGCTATGGCTGGCGCTTGAATCGGGTTTTCATCAGGCTCCTAGACCCGGATGAGCAGCTTGCCGAAGTTCTGTCCCTCAAGCATCCCGATGAATGCCTCGGGTGCGTTCTCAAGGCCGTCCACGATGTCCTCGCGGCACCGCAGCGACCCGTCGCGCACCCAAGGCGTCGCCCGCTCAAGGAACTCCGGCTCAAGCGACCACATGTAGTCGGTCACGATGAACCCGCGCACGGTAAGGCTTTTCTTGATTATGGCGGTCAGTAGCAGCGGCGTCCGGTCCGGCCCTTCGGGCAGCGAGGTCGCGTTGTAGGAGGCGACGAGCCCGCACAGCGGCACCCGCCCGAACTGGTTGAGCCGGGGGAGCACCGCGCTCCACACGTGCCCGCCGACGTTCTCGAAGTACACGTCGATCCCGTCGGGGGTCGCCGCCGCCAGGTCCGCCTTGAACGTCGCCGACCGGTGGTCGAGCGCCGCGTCGAACCCGAGCGACCGAACGTACGAGACCTTCTCCGGTCCGCCAGCGATCCCGACCGCCCGCGCCCCGAAGATCCTGGCGAGTTGCCCCACGGTCGCTCCCACCGGCCCGCTGGCCGCCGCGACAACCACGGTCTCGCCGGGCTTCGGCTGCCCGATCTGGGTCAGCCCCGCATAGGCAGTGAACCCCGGCATGCCGAGGACCCCGAGGGCGGCGGTCACCGGCACGCCGGAGTCCGGGTCGAGCTTGCGCACCAGGCTGGCCCGCGCCACGCCGTACTCCTGCCACCCGTTGTACGCGAGCACCACGTCCCCGGCGGCGAGTTCAGCGGAGCGCGACTCGACGACCTCCCCGATGGTCCCGCCCACCATCACGCCGCCGACCTCGACCGGCGCCGCGTAGGACGGCGCATCGCTCATCCGCCCGCGCATGTACGGGTCGAGTGACAGGTACTGGGTCCTGATGAGCACCTGCCCCTCACCCGGCACGGGCAGGGGTTCCCTGGTGAAGGCGAAGTTGTCGGCACTGGGCCGCCCGACTGGCCGCGACGCCAGCCGTACCTGCAGGTTCTGCTCGCTCACGATCGCAGCGTACCGTCCTGTGCGACGCCTTACTATGTGGCACATAACCTGGGGACGAGTTGCTCGCTTACTGCCTCGCCAAGCCGGGCGCCTGGCCTACAGCAGGGTGAACCCGCCGAGCGGGAAGTACGGCACGTAGGCGATGCCCTGCCGTGCCGTTGGCTCGCCCAGGCAGTGCCCGGCCCGTCCTGGGAGTGACCGGACCGGGCTAGGCGGGCACACCCCGCTTACAGTTAAGAGGGTGACGGCACTGAATATGCCGGGCGGGACGACCAGGCCTGCGGGGCAGGCCCTCGATCGTGCGCGCTGAGACGTCTCCGTTAAGTCACGTCCTGTCATCAGGTCACGCAAATGACTATGCGGAGAATGTGCTAATTGAGGAACGTGGGGGAGATGAACCACATGCACCCCGAGATATGGCCCGGACAGCCTTACCCCCTTGGTGCCAACTACAACGGCGTCGGCACCAACTTCACGCTGTTCTCCGAGGTGGCCGATCGTGTCGAGTTGTGTCTCTACGACAAGCGCGGCAAAGAGCAGCGCCTGGACATGACCGAGGTAGACGGCTACGTCTGGCACGCGTTCCTGCCGGGGGTCGGCCCTGGGCAGCGCTACGGCTACCGCGTGGACGGGCCGCATTACCCCGACATCGGCCTGCGGTGCGACCCCTCGAAACTGCTCATCGACCCGTACGCCAGGGCGCTCGACGGCGAAGTGAAGTGGGACCCGGCCGTCTACGGCTACCCACTGGGCAGCGACGACCGCCAGCCCTACCACGGCGACAGCGCGCCTTTCGTTCCCCGCTCAGTGGTCACCAACCCGTGGTTCGGATGGGGAGACGACAGCCAGTTGCGCATCCCCTGGCATGAGACCGTGCTGTACGAGTGCCACGTCAAGGGCCTCACCATGCGGCACCCGGCGATCCCACCGGACCAGCGGGGCACGTACGCCGGCATGGCGCATCCCGCCATCGTCGAGCACCTCACGCTTCTCGGCGTCACCGCCGTGGAGCTCATGCCGGTCCACCACTTCATCCACGACCACTCCCTGACCGACAAGGGCCTGCGCAACTACTGGGGCTACAACTCGATCGGCTTCTTCGCCCCGCACAGCGACTACTCGGCCTGGGGCGTCGAGCAGGTCGTCTCCGAGTTCAAGTACCTGGTCAAGACCATGCACGAGGCCGGGATCGAGGTCATCCTCAACGTCGTCTACAACCACACGGCGGAGGGGAACCACCTCGGCCCGCTGCTGTCCTTCAGGGGCATCGACAACCCCGCCTACTACCGGCTCGCGGGCGGCGGCCGCTACTACCTCGATACCACCGGCACCGGCAACACGCTGAACATGCGCCATCCGCACGTGCTCCAGCTCATCATCGACTCACTGCGCTACTGGGTGAGCGAGATGCACGTGGACGGCTTCCGCTTCGACCTCGCCGCCAGCCTGGCCCGCCAGTTCCACGAGGTCGACCGGCTGTCCGCCTTCTTTGACCTCATCCAAGTGGATCCCGTGGTCTCGCAGGTCAAGCTGATCGCGGAGCCGTGGGACCTCGGCGAGGGCGGCTACCAGGTGGGCAACTTCCCGACCCTGTGGTCGGAGTGGAACGGCCGCTACCGCGATACGGTCCGCGACTACTGGCGCGGCGCCGACCGCACCCTGGCGGACTTCGCCTACCGGCTGACCGGCAGCTCCGACCTGTACGGCCGGACCGGCCGCCGCCCGCACGCCAGCGTCAACTTCGTCACCGCGCACGACGGGTTCACCCTCACCAACCTGGTCTCCTACGATCACAAGCACAACGAGGCGAACGGTGAGGACAACAGGGACGGCACCGACGACAACCGCTCGTGGAACAGCGGCACGGAAGGCCTGACCAACGACCCCGAGGTCCTGACGATCCGCGAACGCCGCCGCCGCGCGCTGATGACGACGCTGCTGCTCAGCCAGGGCGTCCCCATGATCAGGCACGGTGACGAGCTCGGCCAGACCCAGGAAGGCAACAACAACGCGTACTGCCAGGACAACGAGATCTCCTGGCTCGACTGGGAGCACGCGGACGCCGGCTTCCTGGCCTTCTGCGCCGATCTGGTCAGCTTCCGCCACCAGCACCCGGTCTTCTGGCGGCGCCGGTTCTTCGAGGGCGAGCCCATCTTCGGCGGCGAGCTGTCCGACATCGGCTGGTTCCGGCCGGACGGCGTCGAGATGACGGACGACGACTGGAATGCGGGGTTCGCCAAGTCACTGAGCGTCTTCCTCAACGGCGACGCGCTGCCCGACCCGGACCCGCGCGGCCGTCGGTTCCGCGATGACAGCTTCCTGCTGCTGTTCAACGCGCACCACGAGGACGTCACCTTCGTGCTCCCTGGCAAGGAGTGGGGCCGCCGATGGGTGACCGAACTGACCACCGTCAGCGACCCGAGCGTCCGGAAGCCGAAGCCGCCGAGCGCGAAGGTCGCCGTCGCCGGCCGCAGCGTGCAGGTACTGCGCCGCGTGGAGCACCCCTCCGTGAGCGCCCTGCGCCAGAAGGCGGCGCGCTCGGCGGGCGGCTAGCGTTCCCGCTGGTCGCCGTCCTGCGTGTTCCCGTCCCCCTGCTCGGCGACATAGCGCGGGTCGCCCGGCCCAGGGTCCGCGTAGCCGGGACCCCCGTACTGCTGCTGGGGCCGGCCGAACTGTGGCTGCGGTGCCCCCTGCGGGTACCCCTGTGTGGGAGCGCCGTACTGCGGCTGCCCGTCTTGCGGTTGCGGCGTTGCCTGGGGTTGCCCGTTCTGGGGCTGGCCGTACTGGGGTGGCGGTGCGGCCTGGGGGTAGCCCCGTGTGGGATCGCCGTATTGCGGCTGGCCGTATTGCGGCTGCGGCGTGGCCTGGGGCTGCCCGAACTGCGACTGGCCGTACTGGGGCTGGCCGTACTGGGGTTGCTGCGTGGCCTGGGGTTGCCCGTTCTGGGGCTGGCCGTACTGGGGCTGCGGTGCGGCCTGCGGGTAGCCCTGTGTGGGATCGCCGTATTGCGGCTGGCCGTATTGCGGCTGCGGCGTTGCCTGGGGTTGCCCGTTCTGGGGCTGGCCGTACTGGGGCTGCGGTGCGGCCTGCGGGTAGCCCCGTGTGGGATCGCCGTATTGCGGCTGCGGCGTTGCCTGGGGCTGCCCGAACTGCGACTGGCCGTACTGGGGCTGGCCGTACTGGGGCTGGCCGTACTGGGGTGGCGGTGCGGCCTGCGGGTAGCCCTGTGTGGGATCGCCGTACTGCGGCTGGCCGTATTGCGGTTGCTGCGTGGCCTGCGCCTGCCCGTACTGTGGCTGGCCGTACTGGGGTGGCGGTACGGCCTGCGGGTAGCCCCGTGTGGGATCGCCGTACTGCGGGTTTCCGTACTGCGGCTGCTGTGTGGCCTGGGGCTGGCCGTACTGGAGTTGGCCGTAGCCGACCGGGGCGGCGAGGCTGGCGGACGGTGCCGCCTCCGGCTGGTCGATCCCGGACCGCGACAGGTAGATGATGAACGCGACGACCACGACCAGCATCACGATCGCCACGATCGCGTGCCCGTACCCCATGCCGCTGAGGTCCTTCGGCTGGCCGAAGAAGTCCGCGAACGACGCCCCGATCGGCCGGGTGATGATGTACGCGACCCAGAAGGTCAGCACGGGGTTGGCGCCGAGCCGCCACGCGATGAGCGGAAGCAGGATCAGTCCGATGAACACGAACGCCGAAGTGAGGTACCCCAGGTTGAAGGTGGTCGCGAACAGGTCGCCGAGCGCCGTGCCCATGGCGAACGTGAAGATCACGGCCAGCCAGTAAAACACCTCGCGCCGCCGCGTCACGATCGAGTGGATGTTCAGCGTTCCCTCGACCCGGTACCAGACGACAAACGTCACGATCAGGCAGATCGCGTAGAACGCGGCCGACACCATGTAGGGCACGCCGAGTGCGACGTGCATGACATCGGCGGCCATCGTGCCGAACACCGCCACCATCGACACCGCGGTCCAGTACGGCCAGGTCCGGTACTGCGGCGTCCGGAACTGCCACACGATCGCGACCACGAACACCAGGAAGCCCAGGACCACCCCGAGGTACTTGTTGACATCAAGCACCACGAAGTCCGACATCGCCTCGCCCATCGCTGTGGTCAGCAGCTTCAGCGCCCAGAAATACGGCTTCACCGCCGGGACCTTCACAGCGCCGCCATAGCCTTGGCCGCCGTGCCCTTGGCCGCCGTACCCTGGGTCGCCATACCCGGGGCCGCCATAACCGGGGCGCCCAGAAACCTGAGAGTCAGAGTCAGTCCCTTGACTGTGGTGCCGTCCTGCCATAGCCGTAAGGGTGCCACAGGCGGCACTCAGTCGGCTCCGACGGGGCTGCGGTCTGCCTCTGAATTCGCCATGAACTCCTTAAGATCTCGGCAACCGTTCCCCGGCACTGGGCAATGGTGAGCAGTGCATGGTGGGTGGCCCTAAACGGCCCTGGGTCGCCTGGTCCGGCGGGATGTCCCGGCTGGCCGTCACGGTCTTCCGCCCTCCGGCGTGTCCGCCGCCCGACAGGAGCAAGGACGGCCTGGCCTGCGGAGCACGCCACCGTTCTGACGCTAGAATCGGCAATCATGGACGACGTCGCCGCGGCTGATCAGCGGGCTCAGCCGTTGAGCGTTCTTCTTTCTGATCAAGCGGACCGATCAACTCGCCGGGAAGGGCGGAAAGAAGAAAACTCAACGCGGACGCCGGGGCCGCTCCGGCTTGGCGGGCGCGAGTTCCCGCTTGGGCGGCCGCTGGTGATGGCGATCGTCAACCGGACGCCTGACTCGTTCTACCGACCGGGCCTGACCTGGGACTCCGGCGCCGCGCTCAACCGCGTCCACACCGTGGTGGCCGAGGGGGCAGACATCCTCGACGTCGGCGGCGTGCCAGCCAAGCCGGGCCCCGAGGTGACGGTGGCCGAGGAGATCCGCCGCGTGGTCCCGTTCATCGAGCGGGTCCGCTCCGCCTACCCGGACCTCGTGATCAGCGCGGACACCTGGCGGCACGAGTCGGCCAGGGCGATGTGCGCGGCAGGCGCGGACCTGATCAACGACACGTGGTCCGCGTGGGACCCGGCCCTCGCGGAGGTCGCCGCGGAATCCAGCGCCGGCCTGGTGTGCTCGCACGTCGGCACGCTGACCCCGCGCACCCGCCCGCACCGGCCGGCCTACGCCGACGTAATGGCGGACGTCCTTGACCGGGTGCTGCTGCTCGCGGAGCGGGCGCTGAAGGCGGGCGTTGACGCTGACCGGATCGTCATCGATCCGACGCACGACTTCGGCAAGAACACCTGGCACTCCCTGGAGATAACCAGGCGGCTATCCGAGCTGACCGCGACCGGCTGGCCGGTGCTCGTGTCCGCGTCGCACAAGGACTTCGTGGGGGAGACCCTGGGCGCGGGCCTCGGCGACCGCCTCGCCGGCACTCTCGCCGTGACCACGGTGGGCGCGTGGCTCGGCGCCAGGATCTTCCGGGCGCACGACGTCAGGGAGACACGGCAGGCACTGGACATGGTCGCCTCGATCAGGGGTGACCGCCCGCCCGCCCGCGCCGTGCGGGCCCTGGCGTGATCGTCGCCGCGGCGCTCTGCCCGTGCCCGCCGCTGCTCGCGGCGGAACTGACCGGACAGGCCGACATCCTCCCTGAGCTCCGCGACGCCTGCGCGGCGGCGCTGGCATGCCTGCTGGCAGCCGCCCCCGACGTGGTGGCCGTAGTCGGCCCGGCGGAGACGACCGGAACCTGGGATCCCGCCGGCGAGCTTAGCCTGGCGTCCTACGCCCCGGTCCTGAGCCCCGGCGGCCCGCTAGCCCCAGATGACAGCGCGGATTTTCCGGTCGCCGCGCCGCCCCTGCCGCTGGCGCTCGGCATTGGCGCGCTGCTCCTCGACAAAGCCGGCCACGCAGGCCCGCGCATCATCCAGGGGATCGCCGGATCCGAGCCCGCCGCCGACTGCCTGGCCCTCGGCCGGAAGCTCGCCGCGTCCGCCCCGCGCGTCGCCTTGCTAGCGGTGGGCGACGGCACCGCCAGGCGCTCGCCGTCCGCCCCCGGCTACCTGGACGAGCGCGCCGCACCGTTCGACGAGTCGGTAGCGCGCGCGGTCCGCGACGCAGACCTGCCCGCCCTCGCCGCCCTGGACCCGGCACTGGCCACCGATCTGATGGCCGTCGGCCGCCCCGCCTGGCAGGCCCTAGCCGGCGCCCTGCTCACCGGCCACTCATCCGCTGACCGTCTGCAAACGGAGATCCTCTACTCGGACGCTCCGCTGGGCGTGGCCTACCTGGTCGCGACCCTCACCCCGAGCCCAATGCGGCACTAGCCCAAGGCGACGCGTGAGCCCAAGGCGGCGCGTGCTCGCGGGGCCTGATCCTGCAGCAGGACGGTGAGCTGGACGCGGGAGGAGATCTCCAGCTTGCTGAAGATGTGCTCGACGTGCGCGTCAACGGTCCGCTTCGAGATGAACAGCCGCACGGCGATCTCGCGGTTAGAGAGCCCGCTGGCCACGAGCTCCGCGATCTCCTGCTCCCGCCTGGTCAGCAGGGCAGCCGCGGCGGGGATGGCCATGGCCGCTACCGGATGATCGGCGCCGCCGCCGGAGTCACCCGCGTCGCCGACCCGCTGGGCCGCCTCCTCGCTGATCTCGTCGGCGGCGTCCCTGGCCACGGCGTCTAGGCCGAGCGCGGTGCCGTGCGCGTAGGCGGCGGTGAACCGCCGCTCACCGAGGGCCTTGCGGGCCGCCTTGACCGTGCGCTGCCGGGACTCTTCCATGAGGGCGACGCCGCTCAGCCTGCGCCCGGTGCGGTTCCATAGCTGGTCCGCCACGCCGAGCAGCCACGCGGTGCGCTCGTACTGCTCACGCCGTGCGGCGAGCCAGGCGAGCGCCTCGACCGAGTAGGCCATCCCGACGAGGTCGCCCAGTTCGTGCTTGGCGGCGAGAGCGCGGCACAGCGCGATGGCGGACGCGTGCTCCTGGCTGGGGCGCTGGCCAAGGGCGAGCCCGGAAACCAGGTACAGGTACCCGCTGACCCACCGCTCGCGGCTGGCGGCTGAGGGACCTCCCGTTGCCCCGAGCAAGGCAAAGCCCCGGTCACAGCACTCGAGGGCATCATCGACGTTCCCGGCAAGCTGGTGCAGGTGCGCGAGCTGTGCCTCAAGGCCGATGAGCCCGGTCCGGTGGCCGCAAGCCCGCAGCAGGTGCCGCGCCGTTTCCCCGGCGGCCAGGGCCTCCGTGTGCCGGCCCGCGAAGGTGAGCGCGAGGTTCAGGTACAGGTACCCGCGGGCAGCGCCGAGTTCCGCGCCCCGTCCGGCGGTCACGGCTAGCCGGATGGACTCGCTGATATCGGCGAGCGCGCCGCCCAGGTCGCCCTGCAGAGTGGCCAGGCGACCGCGTTCCCCGAGCACCCAGGCGAGTTCCCTGGCCGGCTCAGGGAACAAGTCTGCGACCCGTCCCAGCCACTGCCGGCCTTCGTCGAGCAGCCCGGAGACCTGCCAATAGGTGGACAACCGCACGGCGAGGTCCGCGCCGAGCCGCCATCGCGCCATAAGAGCGGCGGAAGCGGGCAGGCTGGCCGCGTCGTAGGCAGGGCCGAGCGTGTAGCCGAGCACCGCGCGGATATTCTCGTACTCCCGGTCAAGACCGCGGAAGACGGCGGCCTGGTCGGCGGGTGCCTCATCTCCGTCGGCCCCCCGGGCAGACGGAGCAGTACTGGAGCGGAACCGCTCGTCGAAGTTTCTGGCCATGGCGACGCAGCGGACGGTGAGCCGGTCAAGGCACCGCTCAGGATCCGCGAGCCGGTCCGCCCCGTACTCGCGCAGCGCGCCGAGCAGCCGGTATCGCGACCGGTCCGCGCTGTCCCGCAGTACCACGGACTTGTCGACAAGCCCGACCAGTGCGTGGATGACCTGCTCGCGCGGCAGGGCGCCGTCCGCGCACACTTCTTCGGCCCCGCTCAGGTCGAAGGTCCCCGCGAACACCGACAGCCGCTCCCACAGCAGCTGCTCCGCCGGGGTGCACAGCTGGTAGCTCCACTCCACGGCTGCCCGCAGTGTCTGGTGCCGCGGGCTGGTGCCGCGGCGGCTGACCGTCAGCAGCCGGATCCCTGACTCCAGCTGACTGGCCAGCCCAGCGAGCGGCAGGGCGCGCAGCCGGACGGCGGCCAGTTCGATCGCGAGCGGGATGCCGTCAAGCAGCTGGCACAGCCGCACCACGTCCGCCTGGTTCTGCGGCGTGACGGTGAATCCGGGGGCGACCGCCGCCGCGCGGTGGGCGAACAGCTCTACCGCGTCACCCCAGGCGGACGCGGACAGGGGGAGGAGCGGGAAGGCATGCTCTCCCTGGGCGTCGAGCGGCTGCCGGCTGGTGGCGAGCAGGGTCACTCCGGGAGCGCCGCGCAGCACGGTGTCGGCGAGGGCCGCGCAGGCATCGACTTGGTGCTCGCACGTGTCGAGGATGAGCAGCAGCCTCTTGCCACGCAGGTACCCGAGGACGTCCCCGCCCGGCAGCCCGAGCACCTCGGCGACAGTGCTGGCGAGCAGCGAGGCATCGCTGATCCCCCCTAGGTCGGCGAGCCAGACGCCATCAGGGAACTGGTCGGCCGCGAGCGCCGCAGCGCGCAGGCTGACCCGCGTCTTGCCCACCCCTCCCGGGCCAACGACCGTCACCATGCGGGCGGTTTCGAGGAGTGCGGTGATCCCGGCCAGTTCGGCCGCACGGCCGACGAAGCTGGTGGCTTCCGCGGGCAGCAGGCCAAGCCGTCGCCGGCCGGAGACCTGGCCTCGGCTGACGACATGGGCCATGGCTACCTCACGGGGTATAAGGATGTCGTCACCATAACACCGGCCCGCCCATCCGTGCACACGCATCCAGGCTCATACCGAAACGGCGGGTCCTGCGGGCCTGCCCAGAAATGGGCAAACCCGCTTTGACGTGGTAGGCAAGAGGGGAGCGGCGAAGTTGAGGAGGTGGCGCGATGCGCGACGCGGTGATCGTGGCGGCGGTTCGGACGCCAGTAGGCAGGCGGAACGGTGCCCTGGCGGGCGTGCACCCGGTGGACCTTTCTGCGCATGTGCTCAATGCCCTGGCCGAGCGTGCGGGCCTGGCGGACCCGGCCGAGGTCGACGACGTGATCTGGGGCTGTGTCAGCCAGGTCGGCGAGCAGACCTTTGACATCGCCCGCAACGCGGTCCTCGCCGCCGGATGGCCGCACTCGGTGCCCGGCGTCACCGTGGACCGCCAGTGCGGTTCGAGCCAGCAGTCCGTCCACTTCGCCGCCGCCGGCCTGGTCAGCGGCCAGTACGACATGGTGGTGGCCGGCGGCGTCGAGTCGATGAGCCGGGTCCCGATGGGCTCGTCGGTCGGCCCGAGCCTGGCCAACCCGTCCGGCTCCGGCCTGGAGACCGTCTTCCACGGCATCGCGCCGAACCAGGGGATCAGCGCGGAGATGATCGCCGAGCGCTGGGGCCAGACCCGCACCCAGCTCGACGAGTACTCGGTCGCCTCCCACGAGAAGGCCGCCGCCGCGATCGACGCGGGCAGGTTCGCCGGGCAGATTACCCCGGTGAAGCTGGATGACGGCACCGTCGTCGACACCGACGAGGGCATCCGCCGCGGCGGCACGGTCGAGGGCCTCGCCAAGCTCAAGCCGGCCTTCCGGCCGGACGGCGTGATCCACGCGGGCAACAGCTCGCAGATCAGCGACGGCGCCGCCGCGCTGCTCATGACGACGAGCGAGAAGGCGGCCGAGCTCGGCCTCACCCCGGTCGCCCGCGTGCACACCGCTGTCCTCGCTGCCGACGACCCGGTCATCATGCTGACCGCCCCGATCCCGGCCACAAGGAAGGCCCTGAAGAAGAGCGGCCTGAGCCTGACCGACATCGGCGTCTTCGAGGTCAACGAGGCGTTCGCGCCGGTCCCCCTCGCCTGGCTGGCCGAGATCGGCGCCGACCCAGCGAAGCTCAACCCTAACGGCGGCGCGATCGCCCTCGGCCACCCCCTGGGCGGCAGCGGCGCCCGCGTGATGACCACGCTGGTCCACCACATGCGCGACAACGGCATCCGCTACGGCCTGCAGACCATGTGCGAGGGCGGCGGCCAGGCCAACGCCACCATCCTGGAACTCCTCTAGCCCACCTCACCGGTAGCCCACCCCACCGGCTCGTTTGCGCTTCCGCCTGCTTCTATCGGGGCCTTTTGCGCAAACGAGCCAGTTGGAGTGGGGCTGTTTGCGCAAACGAATCGCACCGAACACCGCCAGTCGACGGATAACAGCAAGAAGCGGTTACGCTTGCCAGGCGGCCCCGGCGGACAGCAGTTCCTCAACGTCCGCGAAGCCGAGGGCGGTGAGGGCCTCGCGGGTGTGCGCGCCCGCGTGCGTGATCCGCCCCGGGGGCAGCGCGCCGATCGGGACGCCTTGCGTGCCGTCGCCGAAGCGGGGCGCGGGGGCGGGCTGCACCACGCCGCCCGCGGTCACGTACGTGCCGCGCGCGGCCAGGTGCGGGTCGTCCGGGGCCTCGGCCATGGCGCGGACGGGGGCGACGCACGCATCCGTTCCGCTGAATGCCTTTGACCATTCTTCCTGGGAGCGCTCCGCGAACCGGGCGGCGAACCGTGCCCGAAGCTCCGGCCACCGGGACCTGTCCTGCCGGTCGGGCAGGTCGCCTGGGAGCCCCTCGGGGGCGAACAGGATGTCGAGGAACGCCGCGTAAAACTGGGGCTCGAGGGCGCCGACTGCCATGTGCCTGCCGTCCGCCGTCTCGTAGACGTCGTAGAACGGAGCCCCGGAATCGAGGGGATTCACCCCGCGCTCGTCGGTCCATGTCCCGTCGGCCAGGAGGCCGTAGGTCATCGCCTGCAGCACCGCGGCCCCGTCGACGATCGCCGCGTCGACCACCCGGCCCCGCCCGGTCGCGCGGGCCGCCAGCACCCCGGCGACCAGGCCGAGCGCGAGGAACATCGACCCGCCGCCGAAGTCGCCCAGGTAGTTGACCGGCACCTGAGGCGGCCCGCCTGCCCGGCCGATCGCGTGCAGCGCCCCGGTCACCGCGATATAGCCGATGTCGTGCCCGGCGCTCGGCGCCAGGGGACCGTCCTGGCCCCAGCCGGTCATCCGCCCGTAGACCAGGGCGGGGTTGCCCGCCAGGCAGTCGGCGGGGCCGACGCCGAGGCGCTCGGCCACGCCGGGCCGGTACCCCTCGATCAGCGCGTCCGACGCCGCCGCCATCCGGAGCACGACCTCCGCCCCGCGCGGGTTCTTGAGGTCCACGACGACGCGCCGCTTCCCCCGGCTGGTGATGTCGCTCTTGTGCGGAAACGGCGTGACCGGGCCGCCGGGCCGGTCCACCTGGATCACTTCCGCGCCAAGGTCAGCGAGCAGCATCCCGCAAAACGGCCCCGGCCCGAGGCCGGCCAGCTCAACAACCCGCACCCCGGCAAGCGGCCCAGCGGTTTCCGCCACTCCTACCTCCTAGATTCGTCCCAGGGCAACTCTAGACAGGTGAGCGGCGCGTCTGCCCTGCGCCCTTGTCGCCGGTTACGGCGGGATACCGTTCAGCCGGCCGCGCCCGCGTTAGCTGACGTCCAGCCCCGAGACCACCACGGCAAGCAACCAGGCTCCGGGCCAGGACAGGCGGCCACCCGCTGCCCCTTTCCTCCTCCCGCCCCTTCCGCACACGATAGTAATCGTTAAACTACTCAGGGTAATCACGGTTGAGGTCGGCGGACGGGGCATCGGGCCCCGGGACGGCCGCCCGGCACGCCCTGGCCCGCTCCGGCAGGCCGGACGGCCATGCGCCCGCCGCCGGCCCTCGCACCTACAACGGGGGAAACACACCATGACACTCCGGCTCAGATCCCTGGCGGGCCTCGCAGCGCTCGCTCTGCCCCTCGCCGCGATGACCGCAGCCACCCCGGCCGCCACCGCCCAGGCCGTCACATGCTCCCCGACCCAGGCCACCGTGACGTTGGGCAACGGCAACTCCATATGCCAGAACATTGGCACGCGGGAATACCTGCCCTCCACCAATCGCATGCCCGCGGCCAAGCAGGTTTGCACGGGCATCAAAGTAGTGGCGCTCCTCTCCGACCCCTACGCGTTGGCAGTCCGTCCGGGTTCCTGTGCTGACGTTCCGTCGTTTCCGTTTCCCCTGACCGTGGTTGTTGTTCCGCCGGCCTGACGCAGTGACGTGCCAACCGGGAGGCGGCGCCGACCACCACCACCGGGCCCGGTAACCCAGGGCAGCAGCCCGCCCCGAACCCGGCAAAAGCGGAATATCGTCCATCCCGCCCGTTCCTCCGAACGGGATTTTGAAGATAGTGGATGTTTGGGCACGCTATAGCGCGCCTAAACATCCACTATGACGAGGCCCTGGACCATGCCGTCCGATTCGCCCCGGAGTGTTCGGCGGAACCGCCGCGAGTTGGCCGGGTTCAGAGGCGCGTGTTCGCATAGTGCCGACGGCGACCTCCGCCGCCGCGTCCGCGCGGATGTCGTCCCCGGCTAGCGGCCGCTCGCTAGCTCTTGCGGCCGACTCCGCCCCACATCGCGGTCGGCAGGCTGTTGAAGTCGAGCTCTGAGGTCGGCCGCCACTCCTGGACGGGAACGACGCCCGGATCGGCAAGGCGGGTGCCATCGAAGAATTTTTCGACGGCCTCGCGCGTCCGGAACGTCACTTTCATGCCCATGGACTTGCTCAGCGACTCCTCGGCCTTCACCGCTACGTCGAGCTGGTCCCGCGCGGGATGCGTAATCGCCAGGTAGCTGCCGGGCGGGCAGGCGGCGAGCAGGTCGGCCACGATCCGCTGGGGATCATCCCCGTCGGGGACGCAGTGCAGGACGGCGATCAGCATGACGCCAACGGGCTGGGTGAAGTCGAGTGTCGCCGCGGCCTCGGCCAGGATCCGGCCGGTATCCCTGGCGTCGGCGTCGATGTAGGCGGTGGTGCCCGGCTTGCCGGTGAGCAGCGCGCGGGCGTGCGCCAGCACGATCGGGTCATTGTCCACGTAGACGACGCGGGCGTCCGGGTCGATCGCCTGCGCGACCTCGTGCGTGTTGTTCGCGCTCGGGATGCCCGTGCCGATGTCGAGGAACTGCCTGATCCCGCCCTCGTCGGACATGAACCGGACCGCGCGGCCAAGGAACCGCCGGTTCGCCGTCACCCCGGGAAGGATTGTCGGCGTCGCGGCGAGGGCCAACTCGGCGGCCTGCCGGTCGGCCTCGAAGTTGTCCTTGCCGCCTAGCCAGTAGTCATAAATACGGGCGATATGCGGAGTATTGATGTCAAAGTCGGGCACCGCGCGATTGTAACGCGCGGTGCCCGAACCGAACTGCTTAACCGAACCGGGCTAGTGTGCGGCCAGCAGGACGATCTTCACGATGACCAGGATCATGGCGATGAAGAGGTACCCGCGCAGCAACGTGAGCCCCACCTTGCGGCCGGTGCTCAAGACCGGGGTGCCGAGTTCCGCGAGTGGCGGCATCCGCCAGGTGTCGCGGTCTGCGGCGGCGAAGGTGTTCACGTCGCCGGTGCTCGCGCGGAGCCGGCCGCGGACTACCATCCCCGCGCCGGCGAGCACCGAGACCGCCGCGCACGCCGCGAAGATCGCGATCAGCTGGCCCGCCGTCAACGCGGGGAACATCACCGACGCGAGGAGCACCACCGACAGCGTGATGAGCACCGCGATGACCGCCGAGGTGAACACGTTGGTCCGTCGGCCGTTCACCCACGGGCCGAGCACGTCGCGGTCGTTGCACAGCAGCAGCAGGAACACGGTCGCGCTTGGCAGCAGCACGCCGGCGAGTACCTGCACGCCCTCGACGATCAGCCCGAGCGGCGAGCCAGGGATGAGCACGATGGCGGCGGCGCAGCCGACCAGCGCGGCGTACACAGCGTAGAACCCCTTCGCCTGGCCGAAACCCCGGTGCAGCGAGTGCTTCAGGCCGAGCACGTCGCCGATCGCGTAGGCGGACGAGAGCGAGACCGCGAACGCGCCGATGATGGACGCGTCGAGCAGCGCGATGGCGAAGATCACGCCGGCGAGGTGGCCGCCGTACAGGGCGATGCCGTGGGCCAGGCCGCCCGCGTCGGTGAAGTTGCCCGCGGCCTTGGTGCCCGCGAACGCCGCGGCGGTCGCGCCCATCAGCGCGGCGGCGCCGACCACGACGATCACGATGCCGATCCACAGGTCGACCTTCTCGTACTTCATGAACCGTGGCGTGATCCGCTTGTCGATCACGTAGGACTGCTGGAAGAACAGCTGCCACGGGGCCACGGTGGTGCCGACGATCCCGATGACAAGCAGCATCACGGTCGCCAGCTGCCCGCCGCCGCCGGGCAGCGTCGGCAGGACGAAGCCGCTCGCCATCGAGGCGACCGACGGGTGAGTCATGAAGTAGAGCGGGATGAGCAGCAGCGAGCCGAGGCAGAAAGTTATCGCGATCCGCTCGAACCGGCGGAAGCTCCCGGTGAACGCCGAGGCGATGATCACGGCGGCGGCGGCGCAGACCGCGACAACCTTCGGGACGCCCAGGTAGCCGGCGGCCAGGGTGATGCCGATGAACTCGGTGACGATCGTCAGCGCATTGAGGATGAACAGGTCGATGACAGAGAACGCGCCCCAGAACTTCCCGAACCGCGCCAGGATCAGCCGGGCGTGCCCGACGCCACTGACCACGCCGAGGCGCAGCACCATCTCCTGATTCACGTACAGCACGGGGATCAACAGAATCAGTGTCCACAGCAGGCGCGTGCCGTAGTTCTGGCCTGCCTGCCCGTAGGTCGAGAACGCGCCGGCGTCGTTGTCGCCGATCATCACGATCAGGCCGGGCCCCACGATGGCGAGCAGCGTCTTCAGCTTGCCCGACATGGTGGTGCGCGCGGCGACGTCGCCGCGCTTGATCGTGCCGAGCGCACCGCGAATGTCACCGACATGCATGTCATCGAGCACCGCGGAACGGGCTCCGGTTACTTCTACCTCTACAGCAGTCATGGAGGTTCACCCCTCTCACGCTTCGCACTAAAGCGGGATTGAGGCACACGCAGCCGCAGGCTGCCGCTCCCCAGCGGTGTCCGTATCCGCAAACCACGGAAAATCGGGATTTGTCCACCGAGAGGAAGTGCGACAGACAGCTAAGTCAATGCATAAGGTGAGGCGGCGTTAGCGTGTGCCAGGGACTGGCAGGGACAGCGGCGGCAAGGGCCGACTTCGGCCCGGACTATCAGAGTCCATGGCGCGCCTCCCTTCGTCTGCGGCGCTCGTGTGCGCCTTCACAAAGACACCGTGCAAGGGGCACTGAACCGACGCGGCATAGCCGCAGACGATGAGCCACCTCTCTCGTAAGAGCTTTGGCACTCCACGGCGTAGCGATGCTGCGCAGCCACTTGGCCTCACCCCTTAGGCCGGGGAGAGGTGTCCTGATCCGGAGCGTCTCTCGACGGTTGGGATCAGTGGCCTGTGTCCGTGAAGACGCCTCACCGAACGAGGTGTCTAACCTGACGAACCTAAGGATGCCCGCTTTGATTCCCGAATGTCAAACCGAACCGTCAAACCCGGGGTGCCATCACGCGCAGCACGCTTACGTTCGGTCCCCATGGTAACGCGCGCCACCGCCAGGCCGACACCGCGACGCGCGACCCGCGCCACCGGACCGCCCGGCGCCCGGAACAAAACACGCGTAAGCTTAGTTTGCATCAAGCAACTAATCATCCCGCCTGCTGCGCTATGCCCAACGACCTGCCTCGTTACGGAGGAACCGCATTGCCCGCCCCATCGACCGCGTCAACCCCGGAGCCCGACGCAGCGCCGGCCGCCGTACCTATGAACACGGGTCACCCGGCCGTCGCCCCCCGCTACAAGTGGATCGCCCTGTCCAACACCACGCTCGGCGTGCTGATGGTCACCATCAACTCGTCGATCGTGCTGATCGCCCTGCCGAACATCTTCCGCGGCATCGGGATCAACCCGCTGCAGTCGGGCAACACGACCATCCTGCTGTGGATGATGATGGGCTTCATGGTGGTCACGGCCGTCCTCGTGGTGAGCTTCGGCCGCCTCGGCGACATGTTCGGCCGCGTCCGCATGTTCAACATGGGGTTCGCCATCTTCTCGCTGTTCTCGATCCTGCTGTCGGTCAGCTGGCTGCAGGGCGAGGCCGCCGGCTGGTACCTGATCATCATGCGGATCCTCCAGGGCATCGGCGGCGCGATGCTGTTCGCCAACTCGAGCGCGATCCTCACCGACGCGTTCCCGGCGAACCAGCGCGGCATGGCCCTGGGCCTCAACCAGGTGGCGGCCATCGCGGGCAGCTTCATGGGCCTGGTCCTTGGCGGCCTGCTCGGCCCGGTCGACTGGCGCCTCGTGTTCCTCGTCTCCGTGCCGTTCGGCATCATGGGCACCGTCTGGTCCTACCTCAAGCTCAAGGAACTCGGCGTCCGCAAGCCCGCCAAGCTTGACTGGTGGGGCAACCTCAGCTTTGCCGCGGGCCTGATCGCCGTCCTCGTCGGCATCACCTACGGCATCCAGCCTTACGGCGGCCACGTCATGGGCTGGACCAGTCCGCTCGTGCTCAGCCTGATCGGCGGCGGCGTCGTCGTCCTTGCGATCTTCTGCTACATCGAGACGAGGGTCGCCGATCCCATGTTCCGGCTGAGCCTCTTCCGGATCCGCCCGTTCACTGCGGGCAACCTCGCGTCCCTGCTCTCCGGCCTGGGCCGCGGCGGCCTGATGTTCATCCTGATCATCTGGCTGCAGGGCATCTACCTGCCGCTGCACGGCTACAGCTTCGAGAACACCCCGCTGTGGGCCGGCATCGCGATGATCCCGCTCACCGTCGGCTTTCTCATCGCGGGGCCGGTGTCCGGGTACCTGTCGGACCGGTTCGGCGCCCGCCCGTTCGCCACCGGCGGCATGGTCCTGGCGGCCCTGTCCTTCGTCCTGCTCGAGGTGCTGCCCGTCGACTTCACCTACTGGCAGTTCGCCGGGGTCCTGCTGCTCAACGGCATCGGGATGGGCCTGTTCGCCTCCCCGAACCGCGCGGGCATCATGAACTCCCTGCCCGCCGACCGCCGCGGCGTCGGTGCCGGCATGTCCGCGACCTTCCAGAACTCGGCCATGGTCCTGTCGATCGGCATCTTCTTCAGCCTGATCATCCTCGGCCTGTCCTCGTCGCTGCCGGCCCACCTGTACGCGGGCCTCACCGCCCAGGGCGTCCCCTCAGCCGCGGCCAGCTCCCTGGCGCACCTGCCCCCGACCGCGGTCATGTTCGCGGCGCTGCTCGGCTACAACCCGATCCAGATGCTGCTCGGCTCGGCGCTCACCAAGCTCCCGGCCAGCCACGCCGCCTACCTGACCGGCCACTCCTTCTTCCCGAGCCTAATCAGCGCGCCGTTCCAGGCCGGCCTCCACATCGCGTTCGACTTCGCGATCGCCGCCTGCCTGATCGCGGCCGTCGCCTCCCTGCTGCGCGGCAAGCAGTACATCTACGAGCGGGACAGTGGGCCCGCGGCCGGGGCAGCGGCCGATGCCGAGTCCGCGACCGATGTCGCCGCCGAGGCTGAGCTCGCCCAGGCGAGCGCCGCGGAGACTGAGGTCACAGCTGCGCCGCGGATCGCGATCGCGGAAGAAATCCGGGAGTCAGCCGAACGAAGGGTTGGTTCCCCCGGGCCCGCCATGCGCACCTTCAAGGACAAGTAAGCAGGACCGCCGGTACCACTACTTACCGGGCGCGCCCGAAGGTACCTACCGGTCATGGGCCGGGCGCGCCCGAAGGCGAGTGCGGACGTGTTCCTGCCCCGTCCTACCGTTCCTGGGCACTGGCACATACGGGGCATTGCCCCCAAGAACACACCAAATAGATCAACTACCATGTCCCCGGTGCGGTTGCCTGCCGCCTCATCTAGTTAACTAGCCGAGGCCCCGCCGTCAGGCAGGGGCGCCCGAGACTCCCGGTTACCACCACCTACCGGGCCGGGGTCGCGACCCCGCGCGACGCAAAGCGGGACGCACCGCGACCCCAGAACGCCGAAGGCCCGCCAGCCGTGACCCGGCCGGCGGGCCTTCCGTGCGCCAGCGAGGATAACAGCAAGAAGCGCTCCGCGCTCGAAGATGGTGGATCGGTGTGCGCGCTATGGCGTGCACACCGATCCACCATCACGTGCCCACGGAACGCGGCGCCGCGATATGCCCGGATTGCCCGCGTCAACGGCGCGGCATCGGCCGCGCGCGCATCGACGCCGTCGAGTTCAGGGCCCGCGACCGTGACCTCGTGCGCCTCATGCGGCAAGGTGCCTGGCCCGCCAGGCGGGCTGGGAACCGCGAACTACCGTAAGCGGGTGTAAAAGGTAATTAGCGTACCTAATACACTACTCGGCATGAAGCCGCCCGCTCGTTCTCAACCGCCCCGGCAGGCACCTGAGTCGCTGCGGGAACGGAAGAAGCGGATGACCCGCGAGGCGATTTTCGCCGCCGCCCAGACGCTGTTCAACGAGCGCGGCTTCGATCGGGTCACCGTCGCGGAGATCGCGGACGCGGCGAACATCTCAGTGAAGACGCTCTTCACTTACATCGGGGCGAAGGAAGAGCTCCTGTTCAGCGGCCGGCCAACCGTTCTCGACGCCGTCGTCGAGGCCGTCAGGAACCGGAAGCTCGCCCAGACGCCCCTCGTCGCCGCGGGGCAGGCGCTGCTGACGGCGGTCGACGACAAGGACCCGGACAAGAACCTCGACGCGTTCCTGCGCATGGTGAACGGCGGACCCGCCGCCAGGTCCCGGCTGCGCGCCCTCTGGGACGAAACCGAGGACGCCCTCACCGAGGCCCTGGCCACGGGCAAGGACGGCCCCCGCGAGCTGGCCGCCCGACGGCTGACCGCCGCCCAGATCATGGTCCTCGTCCGCACGGTTACCAGCGCCGAGGTCGCGGAGCTCATCGCCAAGGCGGCCGACACAGACGGGCAGCGACGGGAAGCGCTCGAGGACTGGATCCGCGACGCGGCCGGCCACCTGGCCCGGGGCCTCCAGGCAGCCGGCCGCTGAGGGTCGGCCTTCGCTCAGCAGGCTCCGCCGTAGACGACGTGCTCGTCTCCCGGGATCGCAACTCCCACCCGTTGCCCCGCGCTCCAGGTTGGCAACGGGATGGGGACTAGAGTCTGCCGCCCTCGTTCGGGATAATTCGTCGTAAAGTTCACGTCGTAAAAAAAGTCACCGCCGAAGGGAACGAGGCAATGACGCCCGAGCTCACCGTCGCCGAGCAGGCGGCCCTCACCAGCGGCCGCGATGCCTGGCAGACCACGCCCGTCGAGTCCGCCGGCCTTCCCGCCATCACCGTCACCGACGGGCCACACGGCGTGCGGCTGCAGGCGGACCCCGCCCAGATGCTCAAGGGCCAGCCCGCCACGTGCTTCCCCCCTGCCGTAGCCACCGCCTCGACCTGGGACCCTGACCTGCTGCGGCGGATGGGCGAGGCCCTGGGCGACGAGTGCCGTGCGATGGACGTCGCGGTCCTGCTCGGACCGGGCATCAACCTCACGCGCAGCCCGCTCGGCGGCCGGAACTTCGAGTACTTCTCCGAGGACCCGCTGCTGGCCGGCGTCCTCGCGACCGCGTGGGTCAACGGCCTGCAGAGCAGGAACGTCGGCGCGTCGCTCAAGCACTTCGCGGTCAACAGCCAGGAGACCGACCGGATGCGGATCAGCGCCGACGTCGACGAGCGGACGCTGCGGGAAATGTACCTCAGCGCCTTCAGGCGGGTCGTCACCAAGGCGCGGCCGTGGACCGTGATGTGCGCCTACAACAAGGTCAACGGCGTGTACGCCAGCCAGCACCACTGGCTGCTCACCCAGGTGCTGCGGGACGAGTGGGGCTATGACGGTGTCGTCGTCTCCGACTGGGGCGCGGTCGCCGACCGCGTCGCTGCCGTCGCCGCCGGCCTGGACCTGACCATGCCGGGACCAGACGACGCGGGCGATGCGGCGCTGGCCGAGGCCGTCGCGACCGGCCGCCTAGACCCGGCACTGCTCACGCAGGCCGCCAGCCGGGTCCGCGCGCTCATCGAGAAGGCGGCCGCCCGCACGCCCGGCGACTACGACCAGGCGGAGCATCACGCCCTCGCCCGCGAGATCGCCGGCCGTGCGATCGTGCTGCTCAAGAACGAGGGCGGCCTGCTGCCCCTGCGGGCGGACGCCGGCGGCCCGTCGGTCGCGGTCCTCGGCGAGTTCGCCCGCTCCGCGCGCTACCAGGGCGGCGGCAGCTCGGAGATCACCCCGACCCGGCTCGACGACGCCCTCACCGGGATCACCGCCGCGACGGAGGCGGAGGTCCGCTTCGCACCCGGCTACCTGATCGGCGAGAGTACGGCGGAGGAAAGCGTCGCGCGAACCGATGGCGTGGGGGGCGAGGCGGCCCAGGACCGGGACCTGCTCGCCGAAGCGGTGGCGCTCGCGAAGGCGAGCGACGTGGCGCTGGTCTTCGTCGGCAGCGTGCACGAGACCGAGGGCGCCGACCGGGACGGCATCGACCTGGCCGACGCGCACCGGACGCTGATCGAGCAGGTCGCGAAGGCTAACCCGCGCACCGTCGTGATCCTGTCCAACGGGGCCGTGCTCCGCACCGCCCCGTGGGACGCCGCGGTGCCCGCGATCGTCGAGGGCTGGCTCCTTGGCCAGGCCGGCGGCGGCGCGGTCGCCGACGTGCTCTTCGGGCAGGTCAACCCGTCGGGGCGGCTGGCCGAGACGATCCCGCTCCGCCTCCAGGACCATCCCTCCTACCTGGACTTCCCCGGCGAGCACGGGCACGTCCGCTACGGCGAGGGCCTGTACGTCGGCTACCGGGGCTTCGACGCGCGCGAGCAGGAGGTGGCGTACCCGTTCGGCTTCGGGCTGTCGTACACGACCTTCGCCTACGGGCAGGCGACCGCGACGGCCACGGACCAGGGCATCGAAGTGCGCGTTCCGGTGACCAACACCGGCGAGCGGGACGGCCGCGAGGTCGTCCAGGTGTACGTCAGCCTCTCCGGCTCGGCGGTAAAGCGCGCAAACCGCGAGCTCAAGGCGTTCGCTAGCGTCCCGGTCGCAGCCGGCGCGACAGAAAACGTCGTCCTCACCATCGACCGGGACGACCTGGCCTACTGGGACACCCGGCTGAACCGCTGGGTGGTCGAGGGCGGCGAGTACCACTGCGCTGTCGGCGCCTCCTCGCGCGACCTGCGGACCGCCGCGACCGTCGAGGTCCAGGGCGACGACGCGCGGGTGCCGCTGACCTCCGACTCAACGCTCGGCGAGTGGCTCGCGGACCCGCGTGGCGCGCAAGCCGTCGGACAGGTCTTCGCCGGGCTGACAGGCGAGGAATCCGGTCCGATGGCCGCGTTGTTCGCCGACCCGACGATGTTCATGTTCCTGAAAAGCATCCCGCTCGGGCGGATGACGGAGTTCCCCGGCGGCCCGCTGACGGCCGAGACGGTCGCCAAGCTGGTCGCCGCCGCCAACGACTGACGAGTGACGAGTGACGACTCTGTTTACTCACACCCCTCGGCCCGGCCGCCAGGTTGACAGCGGGCGGAAGGCGGGCACCACGGCCCGTTCGGGATGATCGCTCTTGCCGGGAAGCCAGCGGCGGCCTAAAGCGTTGGCACTGTCCGGTACCCATCGTCTAGTCTGTTCCGCTGGTGAACGAACCTTCAACGAAAATCAAGCAGTCATCCCCTGAGGGGACGACCCCCCGTACCCCGCGCGGTATGTCCGGTGAACCTGGCATGTCCGATGAAAAGGCGAGGGTACTGGTGACGCGCGCCGCGACGCGCGCGGCCGCGCGTCAGGCCGCCGTCGCGAGCGCGACCATCAGCTATCCCGAAGAGCTGCCGGTCAGCCAGCGCAGGGAAGACATCGCGGCGGCTATTCGTGATCACCAGGTAGTGATCGTGGCAGGCGAGACCGGGTCGGGGAAGACCACGCAGCTGCCCAAGATCTGCCTGGAGCTCGGCCGGGGGATCACCGGCCAGATCGGCCACACGCAGCCCCGGCGCATCGCCGCCCGCACGGTCGCGGAGCGCATCGCGGAGGAGCTGGGCACGCACCTCGGTGAGATAGTCGGATACAAGGTCAGATTTACTGATAAATCCGGCGACGCCACCGCCGTCAAGCTCATGACCGACGGCATCCTGCTCGCCGAGATCGGCACCGACAGGAACCTGCACCGCTACGACACCCTCATCATCGACGAGGCGCACGAGCGCAGCCTGAATATCGACTTCATCCTCGGCTACCTCAGGCAACTGCTGCCCCGCCGCCCCGACCTCAAAGTGATCATCACCTCCGCGACGATCGACCCCGAGCGCTTCGCCGAGCACTTCAAGGACCCGCGCACCGGCAAGCCCGCCCCGATCATCGAGGTCTCCGGCCGTACTTACCCGGTCGAGGTCCGGTACCGGCCGATCAACGATCCCGAGGACAAGGACAAGGACGAGGACCGCGACCAGGTCACGGCCATCACCGACGCGATCGGCGAGCTCGAGCGCGAGGGTCCCGGCGACATCCTCGTCTTCCTCTCCGGCGAGCAGGAGATCCGCGACACCGCCGACGCACTCAAGGGCCGCGCGAACCTGGACGTCCTTCCGCTGTACTCCCGGCTGTCCTCCGCCGAGCAGCACCGGGTGTTCGAGGTCCCCGCCGGCCGGAGCATCACGAGTCGCCGCGTCGTCCTCGCCACCAACGTCGCCGAGACCTCGCTCACCGTCCCTGGCATCCGCTACGTGATCGATCCGGGCACCGCCCGCATCAGCCGTTATAGCCTGCGCACCAAGGTGCAGCGCCTCCCGATCGAGGCGATCTCGCAGGCGAGCGCCAACCAGCGCAAGGGCCGCTGCGGCCGCGTCGCCGACGGCATCTGCATCAGGCTGTACTCGGAAGAGGACTTCGGAAGCCGGCCCGAGTTCACCGACCCCGAGGTCCAGCGCACGAACCTCGCCAGCGTCATCCTGCAGATGGCCGCCGCCCGCCTCGGCGACGTCCGCAAGTTCCCGTTCGTCGACCCGCCGGACCCGCGCGCGATCACCGACGGCGTGCGGCTCCTCGAAGAGCTCAACGCGATCAAGAACGAGCGGCTCACCGAGACCGGCCGCCAGATGGCCCGTCTCCCCGTCGACCCGCGCATCGCCCGGATGATCATCGAGTCGGGCAACCAGGGCTGCGCCCGCGAGATCCTCGTCATCGCGGCCGCGCTGTCCATCCAGGACCCGCGCGAGCGCCCGTCCGACAACCAGCAGGCCGCCGACACCGCGCACCGCCGGTTCACCCAGCCGGAGTCCGATTTCCTGGCTTTCGTGGCGCTCTGGGACTACCTCGCCGAGCGGCAGCGCGAGCTATCCGGTTCGGCGTTCCGCCGCCTGTGCCGCGCCGAGTTCCTCAACTACCTGCGCGTCCGCGAGTGGCAGGACCTGCACGGCCAGCTCTCCTCCCTCAGCCGCGAACTTGGCATCAATACCAAGACCTCGTCGTCCGAACGAGTGCGTGTTCACACCGCCCTGCTCGCCGGTCTGCTCTCCCAGGTAGGCATGAAGGTGGTGCTCGCGCCCCCGAAGCCGGGTAATGGCCGCCCGGCGCCGACTGAGCGCGGCAGGCGCCCGCTGCCCGAGTACCTGGGCGCGCGCGGCACTAAGTTCGCGGTCTTCCCCGGCTCGGGGCTGGCACGCAAGCCACCGGACTGGATTGTCGCCGCCGAGCTCGTCGAGACGTCGCGGCTGTGGGCGCGGACCATCGCGGCGATCGAGCCGGAATGGGTCGAGCCCGTCGCCGCGCACCTCGTCAAGCGCTCCTACAGCGAGCCCCGCTGGTCGCGGTCGCAGGGAAGCGCGGTCGCCACCGAGAAGGTCACGCTGTACGGCATCCCGATCGTGGCCGACAGGACCGTGCTCCTGCACCGCATCGACCCGGTCCTGGCACGGGAGCTGTTCATCAGGCACGCCCTGGTGGAAGGCGACTGGCAGACCAGGCACCACTTCTTCCGCGACAACGCGAAGCTGATCGAGGAGGCGGCCGCGCTTGAGCAGCGGGCCCGCCGGCGCGGCCTCGTCGCGGGGGAGGACGCGCTCTTCGCGTTCTACGACGCCCGCGTTCCGGCCGACGCGGTGTCCGCGCGCCACTTCGACACCTGGTGGAAGACGGCCCGCCACGATACGCCCGACCTGCTCACCCTCTCGCTGGACGACCTGCTGTCGGACGCGGCGGACGAGCTGGACGTCGGCGCGTACCCCGAGGTGTGGACCTCCGCGTCGCCCGCCCTTGACGGGCAGGGGACCGGCCTGTCCCTGTCCTACGCGTTCGAGCCGGGCAGCGAGTCCAACGGCGTCACGATCGACATCCCGCTGAAGACGCTGAACCAGGCGCGCCCCGAGGAGTTCTCCTGGCAGATTCCCGGCCTGCGCCTGGAACTGGTCACCGAGCTGGTCCGCTCGCTCCCCAAGAACCTGCGGCGCGAGCTCGTCCCCGCCCCGAACGTGGCACGGGAGGTGCTAGCGGACTCGGATATATCGGTTATGCGGGGGGACGTCCGCGATGTCGTCTCCCGTGAGCTGCTGCGGCTGCGCGGCGTGCGGGTCTCCCCAGACGATTTCGACCTGGACAAACTCCCCGCGCACTTGCGGATCACGTTCCGGATCATGGACGGCGGGAAGGCCATCGCGGTCGGCAAGGACCTCGCGGCCCTTCAGCGCCAGCTGCGGCCGAGGGTACGCGCCACCCTCTCCGCCCGGGCCACCGCACTGACCAGGACCGGGGTGACGTCGTGGGACTTCGGGCCGCTGCCGCAGGTCTTCACCGACGGGGAGGTCAAGGCGTACCCCGCGCTCGTCGACGCGGGCGCGGCCGTGGATATCCGGCTGTTCGAGACCGCCGCCGCGGCCGCGCGCGCGATGCGGGCGGGCACCAGGCGGCTGGTCCTGCTCGCGGTGAAGTCCCCGGCCAACGAGGTGGCGAAACGGCTCACCACCACGCAGAAGCTCGTGCTCAGCGACAACCCGCACGGCTCCGTCGCCGCCCTGTTCGCCGACTGCGTGGCATGCGCCGTCGACGGGCTGATCGGCGAGGCAGGCGGGCCGGCCTGGGACGCCGACGGGTTCGACCGGATCGTCGCGCACGTCAGGCCGCGGCTGCACGCGTCTTCCTACGAGGTCGTGACCTGGGCGGAAGAGATCATGCGCGGCGCGCACGAGGCGCGGCTGCGGCTTGACGGGCTGCGCAGCCCCGCCCTCGAGCCGGCCGCCGTCGACATCCGCGCGCAGCTCGACGGCCTGATCACTCCCGGATTCCTCACGGCGGCCGGCAGCGCCCGGCTGCCGGCGCTCGCCCGCTACATGAAGGCCATCGGCCGCCGCCTGGACAAGCTGGCGGAGAACGCGGGCCGGGACGCGCAGCAGATGGCCGTGGTGCACCGGGTTCAGGACGCCTACAAGGGCGCCCTGGCGATGCTCCCGGCCGAAGCCAGGTCAGCGGCCGCCGCCAGGGAGATCCGCTGGCAGATCGAGGAACTGCGGGTCAGCCTGTTCGCGCAGACGATGGGCACGCCGTCACCGGTTTCCGAACGCAGGATAATGGCTTCAATCGAAAACCTTGGCTAGAGCAGGGATGCCGCCCGGTGCCGCGATCGGGAAACCGGTACGAAATGAAATATCACTGGACCGATATCAGGTGACCTGATTAACAGGAAACCTGACAGGGCGTCCAGAGCCGGATAGGGCAATTGACAGGAAGCCTGATAAGGAATCCGGAGCCAGGTGGTTTGATTAACAGGAAACCTGATAGGCGCCCGGAATACATGGCCCGCCGGGAAACCGGCATTGCGGCGCCCGGCTCAAACATAAAAGAACGCTGGAGGCCTGTCTCCCGCAGCTGACCATCATCTTCGCAGGTCACCATGCTGGCAGGCGGCAACGCACCGCCCGCCGCGCACATGTGACCTGCGCCACTGCCGTCATCGACAATCGTAAATATGTGCGGCTGTGTCATTCACGCGCACTCTCGGAGGCAAACCACGGAGTGAACTAATCCCTGGCTTTAATGTCATTTCGCCTCCGTTGCCGCGCTTTGGCAGATAACGTAACTCACTCGAAGGACATGTGAGAAATAACAACGAGACAAGGAACTGATCGTGACGGAAGCACTAACGGTTCGTGGCCTGACCCTGGATGGCGTGTCCCTCTCGCCGCGCGCGGTGGCGGCGGTGGCTCGTCAGGGGGGTGCCGACGTGCGCCTGAGCGAAGCTGCCGAGGACCGGATGCGGGCGGCGCTTCCCCTCAAGTGGTCGCTGATTGAGCAGGGGATCCCCATCTACGGGGTGACGACCGGCTTCGGGGACAGCTGCATCCGGCAGATCAGTGCGGAGAAGGCGCACGAGCTGCAGCGGAACCTTGTGCTTTACCACCTGAACGGGACTGGCCCTGCTGCGTCGCCCGAGGTCGCGCGTGCGACCATGATGATCCGGGCGAACTCGGTGAGCCGCGGCACCTCGGCGATCCGCCCGGAGGTCGCCGGGATGCTGCTTGAGCACATGCGCCGCGACATCCTGCCGCTGATCCCCGAGCGCGGCTCACTCGGCGCGAGCGGCGACCTGGTCCCGCTGTGCTACGTGGCCGCCGCGCTCATTGGCGAGGGGGACGTCAGCCACCGCGGCGTGGTCAGGCCGGTCCTCGACGCGCTGATGGACGAGGGCCTTGACCCCGTACTGCTTGAGCCCAAGGAAGGCCTCGCGCTGATCAACGGGACCTCCTACACCGCCGGCTGGGCGGTGCTTGCCCTGTGGGACTCCCGCGAGATCGCCGTCGCCGCCGAGCTGGCCACTGCCATGACCGTCGAGGCGCTCCTGGGCAACGCCTCCGCGTTCCACCCCTTCATCCACCAGAACAAGCCGCACCCCGGCCAGGTCGGCAGCGCCGCCGCGATCCGCACCCTGCTCGCCGGCTCTGAGCTCGCAACCTCATTCGAGGACATCCTTATCCGCCGCGAGCGCATCGGCGACAACGGCTACGTCCAGCTCGCCGAGGCCAACCGCATCCAGGACAAGTACTCCGTGCGCTGCGCCCCGCAAATTATCGGCATCCTCCGCGACACCATCGACTGGGCCGACCGCTGGGTTGAGACCGAGATCAACTCCTCCACCGACAACCCCCTCTTCGACGCCGCCAACGGCGGCCTTCACCTCGGCGGCAACTTCTACGCCGGGCACGTCGGCCAGTCCATGGACAGCCTCAAGACCGCCACCGCGAACATCGCCGACCTCCTCGACCGGCAGCTCGAGCTCGTCGTCGACGAGAAGTTCAACGAGGGCCTCCCGCCGAACCTCATCGTCGCCCGCGACCCCGACGACCCTCAGGCCGGGCTCCACCACGGCTTCAAGGGCATGCAGATTGCCGCGTCCGCGATCACCGCCGAGGCACTCAAGCAGACCATGCCGTCCTCCGTCTTCTCCCGCTCCACCGAGGCACACAACCAGGACAAGGTCAGCATGGGCACCATCGCCGCCCGCGACGCCCGCACCGTTAACGGCCTCGTCCGCGAGGTCGCCGCCATCCACCTCCTCGCCCTCGCCCAGGCCATCGACCTCCGCGGCCAGCACCTCGCGTCCCCCGCCGTCCGCGCCGCGCACGCCCTCATCCGCGAGGTCTCCCCGTTCGTCGACCGCGACCGGCGCCTCGACCGCGACGTCGCCGCCGTCACCGAGCTCATCGAGACCGGCGCCCTCCGGCGCGCCGTCGGCCTCAGCGACGAGGACTTCATCGCAGGACGCGAACTAAGCGACCTGGGCGACTGACCCCAGCGCGGGAAATACGGCCGGGTGGCAGGGCACGAGTCCTGCGACCCGGCCGTCGTCATGTGACGAGCAGGCCACCCGGCAAATAGACAAACGCAGAAACACGCCGCCACCGCCCCCGCGGCTCCCACCGGGCACACCGCATCGCGCTAGGCGGCGATGGCGGGGGGACGCGGGGCGCGGCGCAGCCATTGCCAGAACGTGCGTCGCGGCCGGCGGGGCGGAGGGGGCGGCCCCGCGGTGATGCCTCCGCCGTGAACCGAGCCCGAGACCTCGACGCGCAGCAGGACGGGGACGCCAGGGCCGGGCGGCTCGGGCAGCGTCACGCCCCCGCCGTGCAGTGAGATGTCACCGGCCTCCACCACGATGCCCGGCCTGGTGATCAGCGCGAGCCCCCCGCCGCTCACCTCGGCGGTGATGCGCAGCAGCGGCTGCGTGATCACCGCCTCGGTGAAGTCCAGCGTCACGCCGCCGCCTCTCACCTTGACGTCCAGTTCCTTCGGCACTACCCAGCCGCCATCGCGGCGGGCGCTGCTGCCGCGGACGTGGATCCGTATCAGATCCTTCGGCGTGGCGCTCACCGCGCCCGCGCCGGGCGGCACGACAGCGGCACCCGGCGTGGCCGGCAGGTCGGCGGTCAGCGCCGCGAGCTCGGCGTAGGTCCTGGCGGTCAGCGCGCGTTCCAGGCGGTCGTCCAGTTCTTCCGCGGAGAGCCGGCCGTCCCCGGCGGCTACCCGCAGCAGTTCCACCACCTGATCCCGGTCCGCGTGCGATGCGCGGAGTTCCTCGCCCGCGACGGCGGCAGGCAGATCGCTCTGGCCGCCTCTGCTGGATTGTGGGTCCGCCATGCCCAAACCCTAAGGCAACGCGCCGATGCGCGCCACGCGAGGCGACTTCGCGGTCGCGCGGCTGGCCCGCCCGGCCACGTCCTCGTCGCCGGGCTCGCCTGTACCGCCCTGGTGACCGCAGCAGCCCGATTTTCCCGGTTTGTTGCGCCTATTCTCCGATGTCCTCGTTCCAGATGTCCGGGTGCGCGCTAATGAACTCGTCCATGAGATCCATGCAGACCTTGGACTTCAGGTTAATGAGTTCAACGCCTCGTGCCCGGAGCGTTTCCTCTGCGCCGACGAATGTCGCGTTTTCTCCCATAACGACCCGCGGGATTCCGTACAGGAGGATGGCGCCAGTGCACATGTCGCAGGGCGACAGCGTCGTGTACATGGTGGCTCGCCGATAGGTGGCCGCCGGAAGTCGTCCGGCCCGCTCAAGGCAGTCCGTTTCCCCGTGTCGGATGGCGCTGCCCAACTGGACCCTCTGGTTACGTCCCCTGGCTTTCAATTTCCCGTCCACGACGAGGGCTGCGCCGATCGGGACGCCGCCCTCGGCAAGGCCGGACTTCGCTTCCTCGATAGCCACTGCAAGCCAGCGCTCGTGATCTTCTGCCATACCCCTGTCCTCGTTTAATGACCTGAGTAGCCTGCCTCTACTCACCAGGCGGTCGCTCATCTGCTCGTCCGTGATAGCGCCGTCGCGGATCATTCCTGAGTTCGTGAGCGGACGACGTTGCGGAGGGGCTCGCCAGCGGCGAACCTGCGCACCTGGCGCACGACGAAGTCCGCGGCTCTCGGGTAGAACGCGTCCGCTCCGCCCGCGACGTGCGGGGTGATGATCACGCCCGGACACTCCCACAGCGGATGGCCGACAGGCAGCGGCTCGGGATCGGTGACGTCGAGTGCCGCACGGAGCCTGCCGGACGCCGCCTCGGCGACCATCGCGCCGGTGTCGAGCACCTGGCCGCGGCCGACGTTGACCACAAGGGCCCCGTCGGGCAGCAGGGCAAGGCGCCGGGCATCCAGCAGGCCGAGTGTCTCCGCCGTGAGCGGCGTCAGCAGCACGACGATGTCGGCGGAGGGCAGCAGGCCGTCGAGATCGGCCACGGCGTGCACCTCCTCCTCTGGCCGCGAGCGCCGTGCCACCCGCACGGTTTCGGCCTCGCACGCGCGGAGCCGGGCGTCGAGCGCGGACCCGATCGAGCCGTAGCCGACGATCAGCACGCGACAGCCGGCGAGAGACCGGGTGTGCGCGTGCTCCCAGCGGCCTTGCTGCTGCGCCCGGATCCAGCGAGGCAGCTCCCGCTGCGCGGCGAGGATAAGACCGAGTGCATGCTCGGCCGTGCTGGCGTCATGCAAGCCGCGCGCGTTGCACAGGGTCACGTCGCCCGGCAGCAGGGAGATCAAATGGTCGTACCCGGCGGTGAGCGCCTGGATCACCTGGACTCCGGACAGGCGCGGGATCGGCTCGGTGCCGAACGGGCGATCGTAGGGCACAGTGAAAAACACCACGTCGCCAAGGTCTTCCGGCCCAGGGCTGTCGCCGTCGAATACCTCCACCGTCAGCCCGGCGCTGCCAAGGTCGCCCAGGTCGTCGCTGACACGCTTCCACGGCACCAGTACTCGCCCGCCCACGCTCCACAGCTCCCTTCGTTCGGTGGTATTACGCGTCTATTGTGTCAGGCTGTCGGCCACGGACAGCACGAGAAAGGGCGTCACTGGATCTGACGGCTCCACGCCGGCTCGGTCAGCCTCCAGTCGGCGTCCCAGGCCGCCATCCGCCGACGGTGCAGCACCACGCGAACGACGGCTGCCTCACCCAGGTACAGGACGCCGATTCCGGCGACCGCTCCGACGGCCGTCTCGTCAGCCTGGGCGGAGGCCTGGCCGGGCTGCGGGGGCGGGCTCGTCAGGGCGCCGGAGGCATCCGTCCAGATGGTGAGCGTGGTTCCCTTCGCGCTCCCCGCAGGTGCCATGACCTCGCCGGTACGCACCACGCCGGTCACGGAGGTCCAGCGGGCCTGTGCCGCTACCTGGGTGCCATAGCTGTCCGTGATGGTGCTCCCGCCGGCCGGCTGCATCAGCTCGGCCTTGACCTGGTGCCTGGCCGCTTCCTGGGCGTGCTCGGCCTGCAGTGCCCCGGCATCGGCCCAGTGGAAAGCCGCCTGTGCGGCGAACGGCGCCGCTGCGACGCTCGCGGCGAACAGGCCGCCAAGTAGGCACGTCTCAAGGCGGTCCGACGTGCGCCGGAGCGGGTTACCGTCCAGCCGCCACCCCCGAGTCAGCTTGCTGAACCATAGTTCCTGTCTCATCACAGCCACTTTAGCCATCCGCGCCCAATGCCGTGGTTACAGCAGCGCAAGGAAGCCGCAGCCCAGGTAGCCGCGGACCGCACCCGAACCCATAACATGAAGTTATGGCCATCGCCCATCAATGGTGACCGCACACCCTGCGCCGCGGAGGAAAGCCCCGCCGGCGCGGCGACTAACGCCTCGCCTGCCTGGTCAATCCTGGGCCGCAAGTTCGCGATGCTAATCGAACGTACGGATGACTGAACTGACTGATTTTCCTCTCGGCCGTCGTGTCGTTCGATCTGGGACTACCCTAGGTGCTAGGGTTCCCCTCACATAGCACGCTCAGTCCTAGCATGCCAGCGCTTGGCGGTCGGCGAGCGTGCTCCCCGGAAAACCCCCTGGGTTCCCCTGACTGAGGAGGCACCGTGACCGGAACACCCCCTGTGAGGCGCCGTCTGCTCGGCTCAGCGCTCCGCGAGTACCGCGAGAGTCTGGGTTACAACCTCGACGAGGCCGCCAGGATCCTCGACTGCGATCGGTCTAAAATCTCGCGCATCGAGACCGGCGAGCGCGGCATCCGCACCAAGGAGCTACAGGAGCTCCTTACCGAGTACGGCGTGCCTGCCGCCGAGCAGGAGGCGCTGCTCGCCGTCGCACACCGCGGCCGGGAGAGCGGTTGGTGGCTCGAGTACCGCGACGTGCTGCCGCCTGAGGAGCAGGACTTCGTGATCATGGAGATGGCCGCGACCGAGATCCTCGCCTACGAGGTGAATCAGGTTCCCGACTTGCTGCAGACCACCGGCTACATGCGTTCCGTAGCTGCCGCAGATGCTCGTTACACCTCGGACGAGCAGCGGGCGCATGCAATGGAGGTGAAGGTCAACAGGCAGCGGGTCGTGATCGCCGGCCGGGCGCCGAGCCTCGATGTCGTGGTCACCGAGGGAGCCCTGCGGCAGACGGTTGGCCCGCCGCGGGTGATGCGGGAGCAGCTCGGCCGGCTAGCCGCTCTGGCTGAGACAGGGTTCGCCGATGGCCTGCCCGATACCGGCCGACCTGAGGGGGACCGCTCCAGTGTCTCGCTGCGGGTGCTGCCGTTCGCGGCGGGTGCCCACGCGGCGGCGGGGTGCGGCTCGATGACGCTGCTGCGCTTCGCGGAGACCCAGGAGATCGGTGTTATCCACTTGGCCGCGCTGTCAGGCGGGGTGAGCTTTGAGGGCCGGGCGGAGGTCGCGCGCTACCTTCGGACGTTCGCTCAGCTCCGCTCGGCGTCGCTTAGTACGTCGCGTTCGGCGCACTTGATCCGCGCGATCGCGAGGTCGTACGACCGCTAGGCGCTGGGGGCGTCGGCTGGGCCGGCGTCGGCTGTCCGGGCCATCGTCATGGCCCGGATCGGGAGCGCGAGTTTCTTGTTGACGTCCTCTAGCTTGGCGATCAGGTCTTGGATGTCGCGTAGCTGCTGGGTGTCGTCTCGCACGCCGTTGCCATATGTCATGGACCGGAACTCCAGGGTCGAGATGGGGGGACTCGACGGGTAGGCATACGCCCTTGGTGTCTACCTAGTGATATCTTACCGTGATTTGTCGGACCTGTCGCCCACCAGTGGTGGTGATATCTGCCTCATCGGGGAAAGCTTTTGGTGGGTCCTGTCCGTGCCCGCTAAGCCTATAGCGTGCGCGGTTCGCTATGCGGCCAGGATGATCCGAAAGCTTCCTAAAGTGTTGAAACAGCAGGTCAGATGGGGTGCGATGGGTTCAAGAAGGATGCATAATGTCCCTTTCTACGCCAAATGCGCATTGACGGATGCACGGGCGGGCGACCGTTGTGCGTTTGCACGTGCACCGGCGTCGCCCGGGGTTACGAATTGACGATCGTGCACGCTAATTGTGCACGCGAGCAATGCGCCTGAAAATGCACGCATGAAATTCTCGTGCGGATGCACGTGCGTGGAGCCGGTCCGGGCGTGGGCCGAAAGGCGCGAGAGGCGCCTTCAGTGCCGCTGGGAGAGGCGCTGGGAGTGCGCGCTCATCAGGTCCGCGAGGTCCAGTGCGGTCGGGGCGGGCACTGGGAGCGCGGAGATTCCGTCCCGCGACGGGCGCAGGCCGTCGACGAGCATGGCCAGGTACCTCCGCCATACCTCGGGGCTGGCGGAGGCGGCGTACTCGGCGATGGAGGCGAGCATGAAGGCGATCATCTTCACGTCGGTCGCAACGAAGTCCGGGCGCAGGTCGCCGGAGGCCTGTGCCCGCTCGACCAGCCGGGTGATCACCGGGCGCATCCGGTCGCGGGCGTAGCAGACCTGGTCCCGGTCGTAGGTGGCGAACATCATCAGCTGGCGCAGGCCGAGGTCCCCGGCCAGGGCGGAGGCGACGAACTCCAGGTAGGCGACCAGGCCTTGCCACGGGTCGGCCGCCGCGCAGGCCTCTTCCGCGACGGTGACGAGCGCGTCGATCCGGTCCCTGAACAGTTCGGAGACGAGCGACTCCTTGTCGGGGAACCGCCGGTAGACGGTGCCGACCCCGACCCCGGCGGCCCGCGCGACCTCGTCCAGGGTCGCGTCGAGCCCGCGCTCGGTGAACACCTCGGCAGCGGCGGCGAGAATGCGCTGCCGGTTCCGTTCCGCGTCCCGGCGCAGCGGGCGCTCGTTCGTCCCGTCGTGAGACGTTTCCTCCGCTCGAAGCGTCATGTCATACAGAGTACCCCGAACGGAGGTGATTCCTCCGTTTCGTGTTATGCTCTGCTCTTAAGCGGAACCACACCCTCCAGATTGGTGATGGAATGTCAGAGGCAAGCGTCCCCGTGTCAGCGGGGGAGAACGGCGGGACGCAGCCCGGCTGGAGCGCGACGGCCGCCCAGCCGGATGCGCGGCGCTGGCTGATCCTGGTCGTCATCGGCATCGCGCAGCTCATGGTCGTGCTGGACATGACCGTGATGAACCTGGCACTGCCGTCGGCGCAGAAGGCGCTGGGGTTCAGCGACGTGGACCGCCAGTGGATCGTGACCGCGTACTCGCTGTCGTTCGGCAGCCTGCTGCTGTTCAGCGGCCGGGTGGCCGACCTCATCGGCCGCAAGGTCATCTTCATCACCGGCCTGATCGGGTTCGCGGTCGCCTCGGCCGTCGGCGGCGCGTCGGTGAGCTTCGCGATGCTGGTCACCGCCCGCGCCTGTCAGGGCGTGTTCGGCGCGATGCTGGCGCCGGCCGCGCTCGCGCTGCTGACCACGACGTTCAGCGACCCGAAGGAGCGGGGCAAGGCGTTCGGCGTCTACGGTGCGATCGCCGGCGCGGGCGGCGCGGTCGGCCTGCTCCTCGGCGGGGCGCTGACGGAGTACCTGTCGTGGCGGTGGTGCCTTTACATCAACCTGTTCTTCGCCGGGCTCGCCGTGGCCGGCGGCTCCGTGCTGCTGAAGCGGCAGCCGCGGCAGAGCGGCGCGCGGCTCGACGTGCCTGGTGTGATCGCCGTATCCGGCGGCGTGTTCTGCCTCGTCTACGGCTTCTCGAACGCGGCGCTGCACGGCTGGGGCGCGACGTCCACGTATGGCTTCCTCATCGCTGGCGCGGTGCTCCTGGTGGGCTTCGCCGTCTGGCAGGGCCTGGCCGAGCATCCGCTGCTGCCGCCCCGCGTCGTGCTCGACCGCAACCGCGGCGGCGCCTACCTGGCGATCCTGATCGTGGGCGCGGGCATGTTCGGCATCTTCCTGTTCCTTACTTACTACATGCAGGAGTCCCTCGGGTACTCGCCGGTGGTCAGCGGCCTGGCGTTCCTGCCGATGGTGTTCTGCATCGCCGGCGCGGCTAACGTGTCCAACATCGTGCTGCTGCCGAGGATCGGCCCCAAGCCGCTGGTCGTGGGCGGCTTCCTGCTGCTCGCGGCCGGCCAGGTCTGGCTGACCCGCATCGGCCTGCGCTCGGACTATGTCGGCGTCATCCTCGGCCCGCTCATGATCACCGGCGTCGGCATGGGCTTCCTGTTCTCCACCGCGATGAACACGGGCACCTACGGGGTGTCCCCGCGTGACGCCGGCGTCGCCTCGGCCACGGTCAACACCGGCCAGCAGCTCGGCGGCTCGATCGGCACCTCCCTGTTCAATACGATCGCGGCGAGCGCCTCGGCCAGCTACATCGCCGCCCACCTGGTGTCCCACGGCCAGCCAGCCAGCCTGGTCAGGCCCAGGCCCAGGGCCTGGTCCACGGCTACACGACGGTGTTCTGGTGGTGCTTTGGCATCTTCCTTGGCGGGGCGGTCATCGTCGGCGCCCTGATGCGCCGCGGCCCGCTGCAAGCCATCGCGCACGGCGCCCCCGCCGCCTCCGCCGCGGCACCCGCGACCGCGACCGAGCCCGTGGTCGCGGAAGAGGCCGATGCCGAGCCGGCCGCCCCGGTCACCACTCCGGAGTAACGCCGAGCGGGACCTCCCCGCGAGCCAAAGCGCGCGCCCCTGTCCTGGGCTGAGGAGCGACGACCGAGGAACGAGGGAGGAGTGACGAGGGAAGGACAGGGGTCCCGAGCGCGCGGCGGCGAGCGGGGGAAACAGAGACTTACCGCCGTCCCGTCCGCGTCGGCTTCGCCGCCTCGGCGGGCTCGGCTAGCCGGCCGAGCACGATCGTGAAGCGGGTCATGCCGGGCCTGCTGGTCACCAGCACCGCGCCCTGATGAGCGGCGACCACCGCGTCGACGATCGCGAGCCCCAGCCCCGTGGAGGACGCATTGGTGGCGTGCGAGCGGGACGTGTCGGCCCTGGTGAACCGCTCGAAGAGGTCGGGCAGCAGGTCGGCGGGGATGCCGGGGCCGTCGTCTGTCACCGAGATGACGATCCGGGGCGCGGGCGGCAGCACCCCCTGCGCGACGGTCCCGGCTCCGCTGCCGGGCTCGCCGTCCGGCAGGGCGTCACTGACCCGCACGGTGACCGTGGTGCCGTCAGGGGTGTGCCGCCCGGCGTTCGCCAGCAGGTTGCCGAGCACCTGCCGCAGCCGGTGCTCGTCGCCGAGGACAAGCTCCGGGTCGTCGGGCAGCTCGAGCACCCACCGATGGCTGCGCCTGGCCACCTGGGCGTCACTCGTGGCGTCGATGGCCAGCCGGGTCATGTCGACAGGCTCGCGGCTCAGCGGCCGGCCGGCGTCGAGCCGGGCGAGCAGCAGCAGGTCATCGACGAGGACGCTCATCCGGGTGGACTCAGAAAGCACCCTGCCGAGGGCGTGCGTCACGGCCTCGGGGGCGTCGCCGGGGTGCAGCATGGCCAGCTCCGCGTAGCCGCGGATGGCCGCCAGGGGAGTACGCAGCTCGTGGCTGGCGTCGGCCGCGAAGCGGCGGAGCCGGGCCTCGCTCGCGGCGCGGCGCTGCAGCGCGGTCTCCACGTGACCGAGCATCCGGTTGAACGCCAGCCCGACCTGGCCTGTCTCGGTCCCGGGGTCGGTGTCGGGCACGCCGGCGGGCAGCGACACCTCGCCGGATTCCAGGGGCAGCTCGGCCACCTGCGAGGCGGTGGCCGCCACCCGGCGCAGCGGGCGGAGTGAGAACCGGATCCAGAGGGTGCCGAGCACCCCGGCGAGCACGAGGACCACGGCGAAAACCGCGGTCCCGGCAAGCGCGACGTCGCGGAGCTGGTCGTGTAGGTCGGATAGCGGCAGGCCCGTGTAGTAAATGGACGAGTCGCAGTCGGGGTCGAGGATCGCGGTGAGCAGGAACGTGCCGTCCGCCACGCCCAGGTACCGCGTCTGGGTCGGGAAGTTCGAGCTGGGCGGGCCGTTGCTGGTGCACGCGCTCCCCTGCGGAGCCTGCCACGGCGTGATGCTACTCAGGCTCTGCTTGTCCGAAGCCGACAGCGTGAACGAAGAGTCGCCCACGAGCGCGCTCTGCCACTGGTTGTTCAAGCGGAGCGCGACGAAGGTGTGCTCCGCGAGTCCAGGGCACGAATTGGAGATGACGTCAGGGAAGGACGGGGTGCCGCTGCCTTCCAGGGAAAGCGACGATGCGGATGCCGTCGACACCGTCGCATCGTCCTGTCCGCTCCCACCCGGCTGGTGGGCGGCGTCCCCTTGCCCGGAGTCCTGGTCCCCTTGCCCGGAGTCGTCGTCTCCTTTCCCCATGGCGGGGCCGCCGTGACCGCTCGCGCTGAGCTGCTGCTCCCAGCACTTGTACGCCAGGCCCGTCGCGGTCTGCAGGTCGCTGTCGAGCCCGCTGAACAGCGCGCCCTGCACCGCGAAGTAAGTGACGATGCCAACGGTGGCGCAGCCGATGGCAAACAGCGCCACGAGCCCCGCGATCAGCCGGCCGCTCAGGGTGCGGGGCAGCCGGGAACGGGAGTAGAGCGTCTTAACAGCCATTGACCTGGAGCTTAGCCTTGCGAGGGGAGTTAACTTGCCGGCTTCAGCACGTACCCGACGCCGCGGACCGTGTGGATGAGCGGCTCCCTGCCCGCGTCGATCTTCTTGCGCAGGTAACTGATGTAGAGCTCGACCACGTGCGCCTGGCCGCCGAAGTCGTAGTTCCAGACCCGGTCGAGGATCTGCGCCTTGGACAGCACCCGGCGCGGGTTGCGCATCAGGAACCGCAGCAGCTCGAACTCGGTCGCGGTGAGGTCGATGAGCTCGCCGCCGCGGCGCACCTCGCGGGCGTCCTCGTCCATGGTCAGGTCCGCGACGGTGAGCGCTGCCTCACCGCTGCCGGTCCGTGCCAGGTTCGCCCGGCGCAGCAGCCCCCGCAGCCGGGCCAGGACCTCCTCAAGGCTGAACGGCTTCGTCACGTAGTCGTCGCCGCCGGCCGTCAGCCCCGCCACCCGGTCCTCGACCGCGTCCCTGGCGGTCAGGAAGAGCACGCAAATACCCGGATGATCGGCGCGCAGCTGCCGCATGACCTCCACGCCGTCGAAGTCGGGAAGCATGATGTCGAGCACGACCGCGTCCGGGCGGAACTCCCGCCCCGACTTGACCGCCTCGGCCCCCGTGCCCGCGGTCTGCACCGACCAGCCCTCATAGCGCAGCACGCTGGACAGCAGCTCCGCGAGGCTCGGCTCGTCATCCACCACGAGCACCCGGACCGGGGTGCCGTCCGCGTGCTGCGTGCCCGCGCCACGTCCGAGTGTCGCAGTGGCGGTGGCCGCACCTGTCTGCGGGTAGGCGGAGCCGTTCGGCGCTTCGTCCCTCGGGGTATCAGGCATGATCGCTCATTCGTCGACGCTGGGAAATGTGCTTTTCATCAAGGATGGCAAGCACCCGGGGCTTGGACCCCAAGAATCACATATGGATTTCCTCTGAGAATCTGCGCTGCCCGCGCTTAGCGGCCGCCACGAGGGCTTTCCTCCCTTCGCGCTGCCCTTCGTGATGCAGGGCTGGCGGGCCAGGATCATCAGGATGAAGAGGATTCATCCAGCACGCGCGCGAGCTTGGACCCGTGCCCGGCCGGCCGGGCGCCGGCCGCGAAGAGCACGTCGGCGGCCGCCCGCTGGAGCGCGGGGTCGGCGGTCGGCACCTCGACCTCGATCTCCCGCCACCGCAGGTGCTTGCCGGCCGGCAGTCGCCGCGCGGTCACAGCGTCGTCGGCGATCTCGGCGACGACACGGCCACCCGAACCGGTGAGAGTAACAACCGTTCGCTGCGTGTCGAGGGTGACGATAGGCGCGAGCGCGGCGCGGCCGGTGACCTCGGCCACCCGCGCGGCGAGCACCTCGGGCACCTCCCGCTCGGCCGTGCCGAGCGGAGCGTGCACCTCCCGGCGCGCGCCGGAGCCCGCCGGCAGCTTGAGGTGCCACCCCTCGTCCGTGCCGCCGGTGCGCCGCCGCAGCGTGATCTTGCTCGCGGCGAGCCGCCCGTCGGAGGTGTCAAAGTACGTGGCGGACAGGTGGTAAAGCACCGGCTCGGCGGCGGTGACCCCCGGCAGCCCGCCGAAGGAGGGCCGCTCAAACGCCGTATCCACGTCGAACTTCTGCTCGATTTCCATGAACTCCGTCACGGCCGCCGTCTCCGCCTCTCCTAGGGTTACGAGAAGTTTAATAAATAAGGAACAGAGAATGTCCATGGTGGTCGCGGCCTGCGCCGGCGGCGCTACGGAGAGTCGCGGTATGCTGCGCGGAGCGATCAGGCGGCCTGCTTGCCAGCCGCGACCTTCAAGGAGACGGCAGCTATGCGCGCACGGGTGGTCCCGGCCGGTTGCGTGAGCCGAGGCGACGGCGCGCGGCAGCACCGCGACAGCCGCCATCGCCGAGGCAGCGGGCGAGTGCTGCTGGTGGTCGGCACGGGCGTGGCCGCGACCGCTGCCATCGCCTACCTCGTCGCGATCGCGGCGCACCCGATGGCTGCCACGCTCAAGGGCTTCGACCTGCAGGTGTACCTCGGGGGCGCGCGCCAGGCGCTGCACGGCCCGCGTGAGCTCTATACCTGGACCTACGACGGCCACCCGGGCATCGAGTTCACCTACACCCCGTTCGCGGCGCTAGTTTTCACGGCTGGCCTCGCGTTCCCGGCTACCGCGCTGATGAGCCTGGTCACCGCGGTGTCCGTCCTCGCACTGTGCGCTACCGTCGCGATCGCGTTCCGCGAGCTCGGCTGGCGGGGCGCGCCGCGCCTCGGCGCGACCCTGCTGGTTGCCGGCCTGGCGCTGTGGACCGAGCCGGTGCAGCGCGCGCTCTTCCTCGGCCAGGTCGAGCTCGTGCTGATGGCGCTCGTGACCTGGGACCTGTGCCAGCCCGACCGTCGCCGTCTGAAGGGCGCGGCGACGGGCCTCGCGGCCGGGATCAAGCTCGTACCGCTGCTTTTCATCCTCTACCTGCTGCTGACCAGGCGGTTCCGGCACGCGGCGGTGGCAGGGGGTACGTTCGCCGCGACGGTCGCCATCGGCTTCATCGCGTTTCCGTCGGCGTCCGTTACCTGGTGGCTCGACGGCGACTTCGCCCAGGCGGGGCGCACCGGCTTCGTCGGCGGCCAGCAGAACCAGTCGCTGCGCGGCCTGCTGGCCCGGCTGACCGGCTCAGTGCACGGCTCGCAGGCGCCCTGGCTCGTGCTCGCGGTCCTCGTGGCGCTCGCCGGCCTTGCCGCCGCGGTCCTCCTGCACCGGCGCGGCCGGCCGTTCGCGGGGCTCATGGCCTGCGCGCTCACCGCGCTGCTCGTCTCGCCAATCAGCTGGGACCACCACTGGGTCTGGATCGCCCCCGGCCTCGCCCTGATGATCGACGCCGGCCACCGCGCCGCCCGCCGGCCGAAGCCCCAGATCCCGGCGGCCCAGCTCCCGGCGGCCCAGATCCCGGCGGCCCAGATCCCGGCGGCCCAGCTCCCGCGAGCCCGGCTTTCGAATGGCCGCCCGGCGGCTGCCGCCGCCTGGTACGCGCTCGCCGCCGGGACGTGGCTGATCTTCGCCGCCTGGCCCGACTTCTGGTCGGCCAAGGCCGGCCTGCTGCAGGGCGGGCTGATCAGCTACGCCCCCGCCACCGCCTGGGCGTATGGCGACAACCCGGCCTACGTCGAGTACCACTGGCGCGGCATGCAGCTCATCGCGGGGAACCTGGAGCTCCTCGCCGGCCTTGCCCTGTTCGCCGTCCTGCTGACGGCCGCCCTCCGTCCCGCGGCGCCCGGTGCCGGCCAAGGCACCCGCAGCGGCGTAGACCGCCTGTTTGTGGCCGAACGTACGATGGGAGTGTGACTTCGGGCGCAGTGGTTCTAGCGGGCGGGCGGTCCTCGCGGATGGGCACGCCCAAGGCGGCCCTGGAATGGCATGGCTCGACGCTGCTGCGCCGGACGGCCGGCATCGTCGCCCGCGCGACCGGCGGACCCGTAGTCGTCGTCCGGGCGAGCGGCCAGGATCTCCCCGACCTTCCTAAATCCGTGATCGTGGTCGACGATCCGCGCGAGGGCAAAGGCCCGGTCCAGGGCATCGCGGCCGGCCTCGCCGCGCTCGCCGGCGAGGCGGAGGCCGTGTTCATCACCTCCACCGACCTGCCGTTCCTGCACCCGGCCTTCATCGGGCGGGTACTGGGCGTCCTCGGCGCGCCGGACGGCCCGGACGTCGCCCTGCCGGTCGCCCGCGGCTACCAGCAGCCCCTGGCCGCCGCGTACCGCACCGGCCTCGCCGGGCTCGCCGAGCGCCTGGTCAAGGAGGACCGGCTGCGCCCCGCGTTCCTCTTCGCCGAGTGCCAAGTCGAGCGACTCGACGACGCGGCCCTGCTCGCCGACCCGGCACTCGCCAAGTTCGACCCCGACCTCGACTCCGTGCTGAACGTCAACACGCCCGACGACTACCAGGCGGCCCGCCGGCGGCCCGCGCCCGAGGTGACCGTTCAGCTGTTCGGTGCCCTCGTCAAGGCCGGCCGGCCAGGCGGCCCGCGGCAGGTCCTGGCGGCGACGGTCCAGGCGGCGGCGGACTCGGTCGCCCTGCCGTTCGACCGGCACGTGACCGCCGCGCTCAACGGCGACCAGATCACCCGCGACCCCCTAGTTCCCTTGGCCACCGGCGACACCGTCTTCTTCATGTCCGCCGACGCGGGCGGCTGACCGCGATGCCAGCGGGCGGTTACTTCGGCAAGGCGCTCGTCGTCGACGCCACCGACGGCTCGGCCGCCACGCTGCCGCTGCCCGGCAGCGTGCTGCGCGCCTACCTCGGCGGCGCGGGCCTCGGCACCTGGCTGCTGCACCGCCTCGGCCCGCCCGGCGCGGACCCGCTCAGCCCGCAGGCGCCGCTCGCGTTCGTGTTCTCCCCGCTCGTCGGCACGCCGCTCACGACGAGCGCCAAGTTTGCCGTGGTGGCCAAGTCACCGCTTACCGGGCTGCTCACGGACGCGCTCGCCTCCAGTCAGTTCGCGATCGCGGGCAAGCTCACCGGACACGACGCGATCGTCGTCACCGGCCGGGCCGCCACGCCGTCGGTGCTGCTCATCGACGGCGACGGAGTACGCCTGCACGACGCCGCGGGCCTGGCGGGCCTGACCGCGGCGGACGCGGACAAGAAGCTGCGCGACCAACTCGGCCGGGGCTGGCGGGTCGCCGCCATCGGCCCGGCAGGCGAGCGCGGCGTCCGGTACGCGACGATCTCCCACGACGGCAGGCACGCCGGCCGGGGCGGGCTCGGTGCCGTCATGGGCGCCAAGAACCTCAAGGCGATCGCCGTCCGCGCCGCCACCAAGGTGGCGTCCGCCGACCCGGCCGCGGTGCTCGCCGCGGCTCGCGACCTGCGGCAGCGGTCCTTCGGCCCGGCCACCGCCAAGTACCGCGAGCTCGGCACCCTGGCGAACCTCCTGGCCTTCAACGCGATCTCCGCGCTGCCGACCCGCAACTTCCAGGCCGCGACGTTCGACGGCGCGGGCCGCCTCGGTGCCGACCACGGTGACAGTGCCCAAGCGAACACCAGCCCTGACGACGGCGCGGCACCGGCGAACCTCGCCGAGATGCGCCGCGTCGCCCGTTCCGGCTGCGCGTCCTGCACGATCGGCTGCGAGCACATCTACCGCGTCGGCGGCGGCAGGAAGGCCCGCGTCGAGTACGAGAACGTCTTCGCCCTCGGCCCGATGTGCGGCGTCGCCGACCCGGGCGCCGTTCTCGCCGCCAGCGCCCGCTGCGACGACCTCGGCCTCGACACGATCTCGGCCGGCGGCACGATCGCCTGGGCGATGGAGTGCGCCGAGCGCGGCCTCATCGACGCCCCCTGGCTCCGCTTCGGTGACGCGCAAGCGCTGCTCCGCGCCCTCGACGAGATCGGCGAAATGTCCAGCCCGCTCGGGGAACTGCTCGCCCAGGGATCAAGAGCCGCAGCCCGAACGGTGGGAGCCGACTCCGGCGCGTTCGCCCCGCACGTCAAGGGCCTGGAGATGCCGGGATACGAGCCGCGCACCCTGCATGCCATGGCCCTGGGCCTCGCGGTCAACTCCCGGGGCGCGGACCACAACAGGTCCGGCGCCTACGAGGCCGACCTGTCCGGCGACCTGGACCGCACCGACGGCGGCGCCGCGCACGTCCGCGCCGCGATCGAGACCGAGGACCGCGCGGCCGTGATGGACTCGATGATCCTGTGCAAGTTCCTGCGCGGCGTCTTCACTGACCCGTTCACCGAGTGGGCGGGCCTCCTGTCCACCGTCACCGGCTGGGACCTGACCGGCGATGAGCTGCGGGCCACCGCCAGGCGGATCGTGCTCGCCAAGCGCGCCTACAACCTCCGCGAGGGCTGGCGGCCCGAGGATGACTGGCTGCCCGCCCGGCTGCTTGAGGAGCCGCTCACGCTCGCGTCCGGCCGCGAGGCCCGGCTTACCCCGGCCCGGCTGCGCGCCATGATTGACGGTTACTACAAGGAACGCGGCCTGGATTCGGAAGGCCGCCCAACCGCCGAGATTAACGACCAGTTCTACTTGGCGTAGTCGCGCGGGCAGGCGGATACTGCGAGTATGGCGATTACTGCCCCAGAATCCACCGCGACCGTGACGCTGACGATCGACGGGCGTGAGGTGACTGCCCCGGAGGGCAGCACGATCTGGCAGGCCGCCAAGGCGGCCGGCATCGACATCCCCGTGCTCTGCCACGACGAGCGGTACGACCCGGTCGGCGTCTGCCGGATGTGCGTCGTCGACACCGGCGCCCCGGCGTTCGCCGCCGCCTGCGTGCGCGCGTGTGAGAACGGCATGACGGTCAAGACCGACACCCCCGAGGTGGAGCGCAGCCGCACCATGCTCACCCGGCTGCTGCTGTCCGACCAGCCGCCGCGCGAGCGCGACCCCAAGCAGGCCACGACCGCGGATAACGAGCTCCTGGCGCTCGCCGACCGCTACGGCGTGACCGCCGGCGACCTGGGACCGGACGGGTCACCGGGCCTGCCCTGCGGCGAAGGCCGCGGCGTCGACCTGTCGAGCCCGGTCATCGCCGTCGACCACGACGCCTGCATCCTGTGCGACCGCTGCGTCCGCGCCTGCGACGACATCCAGGGCAACGACGTGATCGGGCGCAGCGGCAAGGGGTTCGCCACGCACATCGCGTTCGACCTCAGCGACCCGATGGGCGCCTCGTCCTGCGTCTCCTGCGGCGAGTGCGTCGCCGCCTGCCCGACCGGCGCGCTGACCAACAAGCCGATCCACGACATCCCGATCAGGCCCAAGACCGAGCTTGACGCGGTAGACACCGTCTGCCCCTACTGCGGGGTCGGCTGCGCGCTCACCTACTACGTGGACCGCGACCGGGGCGCGATCGCCTATGCCGAGGGCCGCGAGCAACCGGGGAGCCAGGGCCGGCTGTGCGTGAAGGGCCGCTACGGCTGGGACTACGCCGCATCGCCGCAGCGGCTGACCATGCCGCTGATCCGCCGCGAGGAGTCCTACCCGAAGGGCGCGCTGTCCGCCGACGTGCGCCGCGACATGACCGCAGGCGGCGAGGACAACCAGCACGGCCTCGACGACGCCGACACGCCCAAGGACCCGAAGGACAAGCGGCGGGGCGGCAAGCGCGGCCGCAAGCCCGGCGGCCTCATCGACTACGCCGAGGTGCTGCCGCACTTCCGCGAGGCCACCTGGGAAGAGGCCCTCGACCTGGTCGCGCGCCGGCTCAGCGAGATCTACGTCAAAGGCGGCCCAGCGGCGATCGCGGGCTTCGGCAGCGCGAAGTGCTCTAACGAGGAGGCTTACCTCTTCCAGAAGCTCATCCGCACCGGGTTCCACACCAACAACGTGGACCACTGCACCCGGCTCTGCCACGCCTCAAGCGTCGCCGCACTGTTCGAGGGCATCGGCTCGGGCGCGGTCTCCACCACCTACGGCGACGTCATCAACGCCGAGGTCGCGATCGTCACCGGGTCCAACTCCACCGCCAACCACCCGGTGGCCTCCAGCTTCTTCAAGCAGGCCCGCCGGAACGGCACGACGGTCATCTACGTGGACCCGCGCGCCGACAAGATGGCCGACCACGCCGACATCTACTGCCAGCTCAAGCCCGGCACCGACGTCGCCTTCTACAACGGCGTCATGCACGAGGTGATCAGGCTCGGGCTGACCGACGAGGCGTTCATCGCCAGCCGCACCTCCAACTACCCGGCGCTGAAGGCGACCGTCGCCGACTACCCGCCGGAGCGCGCCGAGCAGATCACCGGCGTGCCCGCCGACCTCATCAGGCACGTCGCCCGGGTCTGGGGCAGCGCCAGGTCCGGCGTCATCTTCTGGGGCATGGGCATCTCCCAGCACACCACGGGCACCGACAACGCCCGCTGCCTGATCGCCATGTGCGGCATCACCGGGAACGTCGGCAAGCCCGGCGCCGGGCTGCACCCGCTGCGCGGCCAGAACAACGTCCAGGGCGCCTCCGACATGGGCCTGATCCCGATGTACTACCCGGACTACGCCAAGGCCGACGACCCCGGCGTGAAGGCGAGGTTCGAGCAGGCCTGGGGCACCGCCGACCTCGACCCCAAGCGCGGCCTCACCGTCACCGAGATCATCGGCTCCGCGCTCAAGGGCGGGGTGCGCGGCATGTACATGCTGGGGGAGAACCCGTTCCTGTCCGACCCGAACATCAACAAGGTCCGCAAGGCGCTGTCCGCCCTTGAGTTCCTCGTCGTCCAGGACATCTTCCTCACCGAGACCGCCGAGTTCGCCGACGTGATCCTGCCCGCCTCCGCCTACCTGGAGAAGGACGGCACCTATACCAACACGGACCGCCGGGTCCAGCTCGGCCACAAGGTCCTCGACACGCCCGGCGAGGCCCGCGTCGACTGGGAGGTCGTGCAGGACATCGCCAACAGGATCGGCCTCGGCTGGCACTACACCTCGCCGCGGGACATCTTCGAGGAAATGGTCACGGTCATCCCCAGCTACAAGAACCTGACCTACGACAACCTCGGCGCGAGCGGCAAGCTGTACCCGAACCCGGACCCGGCCCGCAGCGACGGCACCGTGGTCATGTTCACCGAGAAGTTCAACACCAACGACGGCCTCGCCCACCTGGTGCCCGCCGAGTGGTTGCCCGCCAAGGAACTGCCCGACGAGCGGTACCCGTTCGTGCTGAACACCGGCCGGATGCTTGAGCACTGGCACACCGGGTCGATGACCCGACGGTCCTACGCCCTGGACGCGATCGCGCCGAGCGCCCTGGTGTTCATCCACCCCGCCGACGCCACTGAGCTCGGCATCGAGGACGGGGACCTGGCGCGGGTCTCCTCCCGGCGCGGCACGATCGAGCTTGAGGCGCGGGTCTCCCACCGGGAGGCACGCGGCAACGTCTTCATCCCCTTCCACTTCAGAGAGGCGGCGGCGAACCTGCTGACGACCGACGAGATCGACCCCATCGGGAAGATCCCCGAGTTCAAGTTCTGCGCCGTCAGTGTCGAGCGCGCCGATGGCTGAGCCGCGCGTCAGAGTCTCCGGCGTCGAGGCACGGGCCGGGAAGTTCCCGGGCCCGTCGCTGATCCCGGCGCTCAACGCGATCCAGGAGCGGGCCGGCTGGCTGCCCCGCGCGGAGCTTGTCGCGCTGTCGCACGACGTGCACCGGCCGCTGTACGAGATCGAGGGGCTCATCTCGTTCTACCCGCACTTCCGCACTGAGCCGCCGAAGCCGGTCGAGCTGCGCGCCTGCCACGACCTGTCCTGCTGGCTGCGCGGCGGCGACGAGAAGATCGCCGCGCTCCGCGACCGCTACGGCGCGGACCCCGATGTCGCGCTCGTCGAAGGCTCCTGCCTCGGCCGCTGCGACCTCGCGCCCGCCTGCACGGTCAACGAGGCACCGGCCGCCATGGACGCTGCCGGTGACGCTGTCGAGGCGGCCCGCGCGGCGGCCAGCCAGGCCGCCGCCAACGGCCACGTCAGCCGGGGCGGCGACGTCAGGGACCACCACGGCTTCGTCGGCGGGGCCGGGAGCGCGGCGTCCGCGCCGCCCGGCGCCGTCTGGCCCAATGACCCCTACCCGGCGGCGGCCGACCGCTACGCCCTGGTCAGGGAGGTCCTGGCCGGCCGCCGCGACACGGCAGGGATCATCGCCGCCCTCAAGGACTCCGGGCTGCGCGGCATGGGCGGCGCGGGCTTCCCGGCCGGCCGCAAGTGGGACATGGTCGCCGCCCAGGAGGCCACGCCGAAGTACGTCATCTGCAACGCCGACGAGTCCGAGCCCGGCACGTTCAAGGACCGGCAGATCCTCGCCACCCAGCCGCACCTGGTCCTGGAGGGCATGCTGCTTGGCATGCTCGCCGTCGGCGCGGAAGAGGCCTGGGTCTTCATCAGGCACGAGTACGGCCCGGAGGAACAGGTCATCCGCGCCGAGATCGAGCATCTCAGGGAAACCGGCCTAATCGGCCCGGACGTTGCCGGCACCGGCAGGCGGCTGAACATCGAGGTGTTCACCTCGCCCGGCGGCTACATCCTTGGCGAGGAGTCCGCGCTCCTCGAGTGCATGGAGGGCCACCGCGGTGAGCCGCGTAACAAGCCGCCGTTCCCCGCCGCCTACGGCCTGCACGGCAAGCCGACGCTGATGAACTCGGTCGAGACGTTCGCGCACGTCTCGGTCATCGCGCTGCGCGGCGCGGACTGGTGGAACGCCCAGGGCGCCCCATCGAGAACCGGAGCTACCCACACCGGCCTGAAGTTCTTCGCCGTCTCCGGCCACGTCGAGCGCCCCGGCGTCTACTGCGTCCCGATGGGCGCCACCGCCAGGGAACTCCTCAACCTTGCCGGCGGCGTCGAAAACGGCCAGGAACTCGGCGCGATCCAGCCTGGCGGCGCGTCCTCGAACTTCATCGGGCCCGGTCAGCTTGACGTCGAACTCGACTTCGGCACCCTGCGGGACGCCGGGTCCATGCTCGGCTCCGGCGCGATGGTCGTCATGGCCAAGGGCACCGACCTCCTGGCCGCCGCTGTCAACGTGCTGCGCTTCTTCCGCGACGAGTCCTGCGGCAAGTGCGTCCCGTGCCGGGTCGGCTCCACGAAGTCGCACCTCATGCTCACCGACCTCCTCGCCGGCGGCGGCGGTCCTGCCGACGTCAACGCCGACGTCCGCGAGCTGGTCGACGTCATGCGCCGCACCTCCATCTGCGGCCTCGGCCAGGTCGCCCTCGGCCCGGTGTCCAGCGTCCTCACGCTGAGCGCCAACAGAAACAACAGCGCCAGCGGAAACAACGGAGCCAACGGGAGCAGCCACGAAGGCTGAGCCCGTCGGCCGCGAGTTCTTCACCACGAGGACCGTCGCCGACGCCCTGGCCGGGTTCCGCCCGGCGCGTCGCACACAGGCCGAGCAAGTACCGCTCAGCAAAGCGCTGCGCCGGGTCACCGCCGAGCCGGTGCGCGCGCCGCACCCGCTGCCTGGCTTCGCCCGCTCCACCGTTGACGGTTACGCGGTCCGCGCCGCCGACACTTACGGCGCCTCCGAGGGCCTGCCGGGCTACCTCACCGTCACCGGCGTGGTCCGGATGGGCGTCGCGCCCGACGTCACGGTCACGCAAGGCAATGCGGTGTCGATGCCGACCGGCGGAGCGATACCGCCCGGCGCGGACGCGGTAGTGATGATCGAGTACACCGCCGAGGCCATGCCGGGCACGATCGAGGTGGTGCGCCCCGTCGCCCCCGGCGAGGGGATCGTGCGCGCGGACGAGGACGCTGCCGAGGGAAAAGAGATCATCCCGAACGGCAGCGTGCTCCGCCCCCAGGACCTCGCCATGCTCGCGGCGGCGGGCGTGACGTCCGTGCGGGCCCACGCCAGACCCGTCGTCACCATCTTCTCCACTGGCGACGAAGTGGTGCCCCCCGATACTCAGGTACTCAAGCCGGGCCAGGTACGCGACGCCACGGCGTCGGCCCTGGCAGCCCTCGTCGCGGATGCGGGCGGCGAGCCGGTCCTCGGCGGCATCGTCAGCGACGACCCAGGCGCGCTTGAGCAGGTGCTCCGCGCGGCGCTGCCCGCCAGCGACGTCGTCGTCATCTCCGCGGGCTCCTCGGTTGGCACCCGCGACGAGACCGCGGACGCGGTCGCCGCGCTCGGCCCGCCCGGCATCTGGTGCCACGGCCTGGCGATCAAGCCAGGCAAGCCCACTCTCCTCGCCGAGTGCGGCACGGGATCAGACGGCGCGCCGGGGATCCCCGTGATCGGCCTGCCGGGCAACCCCCGCTCCGCCCTCGTCGTCTTCCGGCTGATCGGCATGCCGCTCATCCGCCTGGTCGGCGGCTGCGCCGCCCCGCCGCCCGAGCCGTCCACCCGCGCGACGCTGTCCCGCGACCTAGCGTCCGCCACCGGCCGCCTCGACGTCGTCCAGGTAACCCTCTCCGGCGGCGTCGCTACCCCGCTGTTCGGCGCCTCGGCGCTGCTGTCCGTGCTCACCGAGGCCGACGGCTACATCGTGATCCCCGAGGAAGCCACCGGCCTAGACGCTGGCACCGACGTCTCGGTGACGCTCTACGCCTAACCCGCATGGATGTGCCATCGCTTTCGTCATTGCGGCAACTGGCACGTTTCCAAACAAACGCTCGACCCGAAAGCTCACGATAGACATTATCGTGGACCTCTGATGCAGGCCAGCGGTGAATTCGCTGGCTCGCTGCTGGGTGCTTGGCACCGAGCGCGACGGCGCTCGTCCCGGCCTGCGCCACGAATCCGAGCGCCTGGTCGCCGTTATCGCTGTGGTGAGGCGTTTGGCAGTGCTTCATTGAGGCACTCGGATTGGCGTGATCTGTGCCGGCGGCTGCCTGTGGCCAGTCCGTATGCATCACCTGACCCTGATGCGGCCAGCGAGGTCGATTAGCCAGCTGCGGACCTGCGTCTATCCCTGATGTCCGGTGAGTCCGAAGTGGGCGTGCAACTGCTCGAGGTGCCGGAGTTGGTCGGGGTTGGTGTACGGGCCGGTGTGAACGGGGTCTGCGGGCCGGTCGTTGTCGAGGTCCCAGGGCACCGCGATCGGCCGTAGGTGTGGCGGCAGCGTCAGGTAGGCGGCGTAAACGGCGCTGAGCTCCGGGGCGATCTCGGGCTGTCCGGCGACGTACTCCACGCAGGCCGGGACGTCCTCGGGAAGACCGGTGCGGGAGCGCCTAAAGGACTCGATCTCGGCGAAGAGTTCCGGAAGCGTGTCTCCGGTCGAGCCGCCTGCCAGGTCGTCGGACAGGCCGACCCAGTATCCGTCCTTCTTCAAGGCCCGAACCTTCAGCCGGTGCGCACTGTCGGTCAATTCATCCACCCCTCTCCGAATACATCTTCTAGCTGGTAGGCAAGTCTCGCCAGTACATCAGGGTCCATGTGCCTCAGCGGCACGCGTGCCCTGGCGACCACTGCCTGTCTCGAATCGTAGAGCAGCAGAAGGCGGCTGTTCCGGGTTGTCTCGCGCCTTGCCACGCTTGAACAGCGCATTGCGAGTGAGCATTGCCGCTTGCCGGGGCCAGTGCACGTTAGTTTTCCCGAAACCCCACGCCATAACGATCAGGAAGAACTCACTTGCTTCACCGTCCGCGTGGCTGAAGACGAACTCGCGGCTGATCCTGGTGCGGCTGCTCTCGATCCAGCTGCTGATGTTCTGGTGGCCGCTGTCGCGGTACTCGATCGCCCGTCGACTTGTTGTCTCAGGCCCGGGTTTCCGGCGGTGCGGCTAGCCTGGCTTCCCTGCCGACGCGGAGGATCAGGGCGGGCAGGATCGCCTTATCGGTGCGCTCGGCGGCCTCGGCGGCGTCCCAGATCTGGTCCAGGTACTCCCACCAGTGCCTGTCCGCTGGCCGGTAGGAGGCGAGAAGGCTGGCGGTGATCAGCAGCGGCAGGACGCTGGCTGTCTCGGCGGGGAACACGTCCTCCAGCGGCTCGCCGCCGAGGACGGTGCGGGATAGGTAAGCGCGCACGTCGTCTTCGGCGAGGTTCAGGACGGGCTCGGCCGCCGCGAGGTTCGCGCCTATCCGCTCGATGTCGGGATCGGTGGGCCAGCGGCCGCACACGTCGACGGCGACGTACCCCGACGCCAGCAGACACATCGCGATTACCTGCCGGAACACGGAGTCACCGGCGGCGTAGGCCAGGATCGCGAGGTCATCAAGCTCGCCGCGCATGGCGTGGCCGAGCATCTTCCTCGCCGGCTTCTCGATCTGCGGGTCGATCCCCATGCCTTTCCTCCCTGTGCGCGCGTAGCCAGGCTATTCCGGTCGTGGTCAGTCCGAAGGCCGCCGCGGATGAGTTCACCAGGTGCGAAGGCATGAAACGCAGGTACTCCGCGCCGAGCGCGACGGCGCTCGTCCCGGCCTGCGCCACGAATCCAAGCGCCTGGTCCGACGGGCTCCGGCGGGAACGCTCCCGCGCGGCCCGGTCGACCGCCTGCCCGGAGGCTGGCAGCAGCCGGGAGTCGGCTCCCTCGGCCCAGCCGGTGACCTTCTCGATCTGCTCGTCTTGCAGGATGTCGTTCCACTTCAGCGTCGCGATCTCGCTGTCGCGCCGAGCGTCGGCGCGGTCCCGCGCGGTGTCTTTGGCGGCCAGTGCGGCAACCTGGGCGCGCAGTTCCGCCAGCTCCGCGCGGAGCTCCTGGTTCTCCGCCCGCAGGCCGGAGTTCTCCTGGCGGAGCCGGGCGTTGTCCGTGCCCTGCTCCGCGATGTCGCGCCGCAGGAGCTCCATCCATGCCCGCTGCCGCGCTTCCGGGTCGTTTAACGGGCCTGGCAGCGGACGCCCCGGAGAGTCCCGGGCACCAGGCGACGCGGCACGCTCAGGCGAGGTTTTGATCCGGTCCGCGCCCTCAATGCGGTCCTGGTCAGCCCGGTCGCGCAGATCGCCCATGCACCGTCCGTCCGTGACGTATTTGCGCCTCTTCATCACGATACGGACCACTACGCGAACTGGTTCAAAAGAGGAACCCACTCGGTACGGCACACGGCAACAGCCACCCCGGCATCACTGACCCTGCGTTTCCTGAGCAGGCCATATCGGGTCTGTGCGAGGACGGCGCGGCGGGCGAGTAGCGTTTAGCCCATCATGAGCAATAGCCCGTTCATCAGGGACGTGCCGGCGGCGCAGGCACTCGACGCCTGGCGGGACGCGATGCGCGCCGCCGGCTGCCCGGAGCGGATGCCGGCCGTCACCGTGCCGGTCACCGAGGCGGCCGGGCTCGTCACCGCTGCGCCCGTCTGGGCCGTCCGGTCCTCCCCGCCGTTCGACGCGGCCGGCATGGACGGGATCGCGGTCACCGCCGCCGGCACGGTGCGCGCGAGCGAGACCACCCCGGCCTGGCTCGACGCGGGCGATTACGACGTGGTTGACACCGGCGATCCCATGCCCGACGGTCGGGACGCCGTAGTGATGCGCGAGCACGTGCACTACGACGACGCAGGCCGGGCCGAACTGCGCGCCGCCGTCCCCCCGTACCAGCACGTCCGGTCGATTGGCGAGGACGTCGCGGCGGGCGAGTTGCTCCTCCCGGAAGGCCACCGGCTGCGTGCCGCGGACCTGGCGGCGATGGCGGCGGCGGGACAGACTGCGGCGGTCGTTCGGAAGAGGGCTCTTGTTCTTATCCTTCCGACCGGGGACGAAGTGCGGCCGATCGGGACGGAAACCGGTCCAGGCGAGATCCTCGACACCAACTCGCTCATGCTCGCCGAGCAGGCGCGGGAGGCCGGCTGCGACGCCCGCGTGCTGCCGATCGAGCCGGATGACCCGGACCGGATCATGGGGGTCGTCAAGGCAGCCGCCGACGAGTGCGACCTGCTGATCGTCATCGCCGGCTCGTCCGCGGGGCGGGACGATTACACCGCGCGGGTCGTCGCGTCGGCCGGGACCCTCGCCGTGCACGGGGTCGCGGTGCGGCCCGGGCACCCGGTCGTCCTCGGCGTCGTCGGGCAGACGCCGGTGCTCGGCGCGCCTGGCTACCCGGTATCGGCGGCGCTCACCTTCGACATCTTCGCCGTGCCGCTGCTCGCCGAGCTGTCCGGCGCGCCGCCGCGCAAGCGGCCTGTCACCAGCGCCCGTCTCGCTCGCAAGCTTGCCTCGCCCCTCGGCATGGACGACTGGGTCCGGGTCAGGCTCGGTGTGGTGGGCGGCGACACCGTCGCGAGCCCGCTGCCGCGCGGCGCCGGGGTGCTGACCTCGCTGGTCCGCGCAGACGGGCTGCTCGTCGTGCCAGCCGGGGTGGAAGGGCACCATGCGGGGGCCTCCGTCACGGTGGAACTGCTCCGGTCGCTCGATGAGATCGCACGGACCATCGTCGTGATCGGGTCGCACGACCTTGTCCTCGACCTCGCCGCGTCCGCGCTGCGCGCTGTCGACCCGCTCATCACGCTCGCCTCGTCCAACGTCGGGTCCCTCGGCGGCCTGGTGGCGGTGCGGGACGGGCTGTGCCACCTCGCCGGGTCGCACCTGCTAGACCCGCCGACCGGCGAGTACACGCTTCCCTACCTGGACCGGGTATTCGGGCCTGGCGGGACTGGCACGGAGGCCCGCGACGTCGCCGTGGTCCGCCTCGTGCACCGGGAGCAGGGGCTGCTCGTCGCGCCAGGCAACCCCCTCGGCCTCGGCGGGATCGCGGACCTCGCCCGGCCCGGCGTCCGCTACGTCAACCGGCAGCGCGGCGCCGGCACGCGGGTCCTGCTCGACCACCTCCTGGGCGAAATCGGCCTCGCGCCGGACTCGGTCACCGGCTACGCCCGTGAGGAGCCCACGCACCTAGCGGTCGCCGCCGCGATCGCCGCCGGGCGGGCCGACGCGGGCCTGGGCATCATGGCCGCCGCCGCGCCGTTCGGCCTGGACTTCGTGCCAGTCGCCCGCGAGCCGTACGACCTGGTGGTCGCACCGGGGGCGCTCGACGGGCCCCAGCTCGCGCCGCTGTGGTCGCTGCTTGCCGACCCCGGCTTCCAGGCGTCGGTCGAGGCCCTCGGCGGCTACTCGGCGCGGGAGATGGGCCGGCGCCTTCGCTGACCCGGCCTCGCGGGCGTAGCGGCCGTGCCTGGGAGAGTAAGCCGCTTCCGTTCGGACTGACGGTCTTGCCTTTTGGCTGTGACAGCGGCGGCGAGACCGGCGCAAGCCCGCGCCGGGCGGTCACGGCGCTGCAGGCGTTGTGGCAGGCGACAACGCGGGTGCGGGTCCTCTCGGGGTGATCCCCAGCGGCCCGTCCGCTCGACGTCGAGAGATGGACTAGCTAAGTCGCTCGATATTAAGATATTTGTATACAGTCGACAACCACATACTGTAGACAGTCCGCGCCATTTGGAACGGAGGTGCGCGTTGGGCAAGCAGAAGACCAGGGACCTGGGGAAGCAAGTGCGGCTAACCGAGCCGCTAGTCCGGGAGAACGGGGAATTGCGCCCCGCGACCTGGGAGGAGGCGCTCGACCGAGCCGCCGCTGGCTTCGCCAAGGCCAGGGCGAACGACCCGCTGCGCTCGTTCGGTGTGTTCAGCTGCTCCAAGGCGTCGAACGAGATGAACTACGCCGCGGCGAAGTTCACCCGCGGCGCCATGAGAACGAACAACATCGACTCGTGTAACCGTACTTGACACGCCCCCAGTGTCGTCGGTCTGGCGGCAGTTTTCGGAGCGGGTGGCGGCACCTGCTCCTACCGGGAGGCGGAAGACGCGGACCTCATCATCATGTGGGGTTCGAACGCGCGCGATGCGCATCCGATCTTCTTCCATCACGTCCTGAAGGGCATGCGTAACGGCACCAAGCTGTACGCCGTTGACCCGCGCCGGTCATCCACCGCGAAGTGGGCGGACGCCTGGCTCGGCATCCACGTGGGCTCGGACATCAGCCTGGCCAACGCGATCGCCAACGAGATCATCCAGGCCGGCCTGGTCGACGAGGAGTTCATCAGGCGCGCCACGGTCGAATTCGAGGCGTACAAGGAGACCGTCGCCAAGTACCCGCTCGAGCGGGCCGAGCGCGACTCCGGAGTCCCGGCCGCGCTGATCCGTCAGCTCGCGCACGACTACGCCAAGGCGGACAGGGCACAGATCTGCTGGACCCTGGGCATCACCGAGCACCACAACGCGGCGGACAACGTCCTCGCGCTGATCAACCTGGCCCTGCTCACCGGGCACGTCGGCAAGTACGGCTCGGGGCTGGTCCCGCTGCGCGGCCAGAACAACGTCCAGGGCGGCGGCGACATGGGCGCGATCCCCAACAAGCTCGCCGGCTTCCAGGACATCGAGCTCAACCACGACGCGCGGGAGCGGTTCGGCGCCAGGTACGGCGTCCCGATCCACCCGAAGAAGGGCATGCACCTGTCGCAGATGTTCGACGCCATGGCGCGCGGCGAGCTGACCTGCGCCTACGTCATCGGTGAGAACCCGATGAGCTCAGAGGCCGACACGCACCACACCCGCAAGATGCTTGAGGGCCTAGAGTGCCTGGTGGTCCAGGACATCGTGATGACCGAGACCGCCAAGGTGGCCGACGTGGTGCTGCCAGGCACCGCGTCCTGGTGCGAGTCCGAGGGCACGGTCACCAACAGCGAGCGCCGCGTCCAGCGGGTCCGCAAGGCGATCGACCCGCCCGACGGCGCCCGCGACGACATCTGGATCATCGGCGAGCTCGCCAGGCGCCTCGGCTTCGACTGGGGCAACCCAAGTGCCGAGGACCTCTGGGAAGAGCTGCGGGAGCTCTCGCCGATGCACCGGGGCATGAGCTACTCCAAGCTCGAGCGGCTCGGCGGCGTCCAGTGGCCGTGCCCGGACGAGGAGTCGGAAGGCACCTTGTTCCTGCACGCCCGGCTGTGGGAGGAGGACCCGGCCAAGCGCGGCGCGCCCGCCCCGTTCCACCCGGTGGAGCAGGACGACCCGCTCGACACGCTCACCGATGAGTACCCGATCCGGCTCACCACCGGCCGCCGGCTCGACTCCTACAACACCGGCGCGGCAAGCAACCTGTTCACCACGCCGCTGCGGCACAAGGAGACGCTGAACCTGTCGCCGGAGGACGCCGCCAGCCTGGGCCTCGCCGAGGACGAGATCGCCAAGATCACCTCCCGGCGCGGCTCGATCACCGCTCCCGTGCACGTGGACGGGACGCTGCGGGAAGGGCTCGCGTTTATGACGCTGCACTTCCCTGACCAGGTAGAGACCAACATCCTGACGCTCGACACGTGGGACCCGAAGTCGGGCACCGCCGAGTTCAAGGCGACCGCCATCCGGGTGGAGCAGGCCTCACCCGAGGAGGCCGCCGCGGCGATCGAGCGCGTGAAAGCACACAGTCAATGAGGAAGCGTGCACCCCGGATATCACGTCCCGACGGGGCGGACCCGATACGCTGGCGGTTTTTGCCATCGGGTCCGCACTGGCGGGACACCGGGGGGTACGGGGGGTCGTCCCCCCGGGAGAGAACAGGGGTGGTTAGTTAGTGGACCTGCGCCTGACGGCGAAGGCAGCCGCGACCGACGAGGAACGGGCTGCCGTCGATGAGGTCCTGGGCCCGCCGCCCTCCCAGTGGGAGGGCGGCGGGCGCCGTGTGGAAGACGCGCACATGGCAGTAGGCGGGCACGCTGCGCGCGGTCGGCGCCATCACCTGATCACCGTGCTGCACGCGGTGCAGGAGCGCGCCGGCTGGATCAGCCCAGGCGCCCTGGACTACGTGTCTGAGCGGCTGACGGTCCCGCCGGCCGATGCGTACGGCGTCGCCTCGTTCTACGCCATGTTCCGGACCACCCAGCCGCCAGGGACAGCACAGGCGCCAGGCGCGGTCGTCCACATCTGCGACGACGTGGCCTGCAAGGTCGCCGGCGCGGAGGCGCTGTGCGCGGAGATGACCCGCCGGTTCGGCCCGGAGGGCACCGACGCGGTGCTTAGCGGCAATGGGCGGGGCGGCACCGGCGTCACCTGGCAGCGCTCGCCGTGCCTGGGCAAGTGCGACCGGGGCTCGGCGGCGCTGATCCAGCAGGCGGGCGCGGCGGTGCCGAGGCGGGACTTCGCGCCCGTTACGCCCGATGCGGTCTGGGAGGCGCTCACGACCGGCTCGTCACCGGCTGAGGTCCCGGTTGGGGTGCTGGTCCCGCAGCTTTCCCTGTCACGATCATCCCGAACGGATCCGGGTTCCTCGTTCGCCGGTGCCGCTGCTTCCCCGGCCGGCGGCGGGCGGGTCTCGCTGCTGCGCCGCCTCGGCCACGTCGACCCGTCGTCTCTCGGGTCCTACCGGGCGGCAGGCGGCTACGAGATGCTCCGCCGCGCCATCGCGCTCGGCCCCCAGGGGGTCATCCGCGAGGTCCGCGACGCCAAGCTGATGGGCCGCGGCGGAGCGGCGTTCCCCACGCACATCAAGTGGGACGCGGTCGCTGCCAACCCGGTCCGGCCCAAGTACGTGGTCACCAACGCGGACGAGTCCGAGCCGGGCACGTTCAAGGACCGCGTCCTCATGGAGGCCGACCCGTACGCGCTCGTCGAGGCGCTGACCATCATGGGCTACGCCTGCGGCGCGGAGCAGGGCTTCATCTACATCCGGGGGGAGTACCCGACGGCGGAGGCCCGGCTCGCGCACGCGGTCAAGCAGGCCCGCGCCCACGGGTTCCTCGGCGCGGACGTGACGGGTGAGGGCTTCACCTTCGACATCGAGATCAGGCGCGGCGCCGGCGCCTACATCGCCGGCGAGGAGACCGCGCTGATCAACTCCCTGGAGGGCAAGCGCGCCGAGCCGAGGAACAAGCCGCCGTTCCCCGCCCAGTCCGGCCTCTTCGGCAAGCCGACCGCGGTCAACAACGTCGAGACGCTGCTGTCGGTCCTGGAGATCCTCCGGGTCGGCGGGCCTGCCTTCGCCGCGGTGGGCACCCCGGCGTCCACGGGCACCAGGCTGTTCTGCCTGTCCGGCTGCGTCGAGGTACCCGGCCTTTATGAGTACGACTTCGGCGTGACGCTCCGCGACGTGATTTCCGGTGCCGGCGGGATGGCCGGCGGCCGGCCGCTCCAGGCGGTGCTCCTCGGCGGCGCGGCCGGCGTGTTCGTCGGCCCCGGCGCGCTCGACATGCCGCTGACGTTCGAGGGAGTGCGCGCAGCGGGGGCGACCCTCGGCTCCGGCGTCGTGCTCGTTCTTGACGACACGGTGTCCGTGCCCGCGCTGCTGCGCCGGATCACCCAGTTCTTCCGCGACGAGTCCTGCGGCCAGTGCGTGCCGTGCCGGGTCGGCACGGTCCGCCAGGAAGAGCTGGTCGCGCGGCTGGCCGGCGGGGCGCCGTTCGGGTCGGTCGCCACGGAGCTGTCGCTGCTGTCCGACATCGGCTACGTCACCCGCGACGCGTCGATCTGCGGCCTCGGCCAGACGGCGCTGTCGGCGGTGGAGTCCGCCGTCAAGCTGGGCCTCATCGGTGCCGACTCCTAGGGGCCCGCTGACCATGCACCTGCACCTATCCGACGCTACGAACAGGGGTTGCCGGCGATGACATCAGTATTTCTCGAGACCCCGAAGCGCCTCGTCGACATGGAGATCGACGGGGCCACAGTGCGTGTCCCTGAGGGTGGCACGCTCCTCGACGCGTGCCGGTCGCAGGGCATCGACACCCCGACGCTCTGCTACCTGGAGAACCTCACCCCGGTGAACGTCTGCCGGGTGTGCGTGGTCGAGGTCGAGGGGTCGCGCACCCTGGTGCCGTCGTGCTCCCGCAAGGCCGAGGCCGGCATGAAGGTGCACACGGACTCCGAGCGGGTGAACACGTCACGGAAGATGGTGCTTGAGTTCCTCGCCTCCTCCGTCGACGTGTCCCTCGCCTCGGGTGACGTGCAGCGCTGGATGGCCGAGTACGGCGTCGACCCGTCCCGCTACGGCTCGCGGGCGGCTGATCACGAGGCGGGGGAACGGGACGCCACCAGGCCCGGCGAGCACCACGCGCCGGCTGGGTCAGGCGAGGCCGCGACCGTCGGCCAGCCGGTCAAGGTCGACAACGAGGCCTATGTCCGCGACTACTCCCGCTGCATCCTCTGCTACAAGTGCGTGGAGGCCTGCGGCGAGGACGCGCAGAACACGTTCGCGATCGCGGTCGCGGGCCGCGGCTTCGACGCGCGCATCTCGACGGAGTTCGACGTGACCCTCCCCGACTCCGCCTGCGTGTACTGCGGCAACTGCATCGGCGTCTGCCCCACGGGGGCTTTGATGCCGGCCTCGGAGTACAACATGCGCCAGGCGGGCACCTGGGACGAGTCCGCGCAGACCGTCACGTCAACGATCTGCCCGTACTGCGGCGTGGGCTGCAACGTGGACCTGCACGTCCAGGACAATACGATCGTCAAGGTCACGTCCCCGCTGGACAGCGAGGTCACCCACGGCCACCTATGCGTCAAGGGCCGCTTCGGCTTCGAATTCGTCCAGCGCCGGCGCCGCGAGGAGTAAACCACTGCAGCCCAGCCAAGACCTAAAGTCAACCAGTCTCCTGCTCCAGACCTCAAGAAAAACCTAGCCGCCGGCGGCCTTCGGCCTGCCCTCATGGGCTGACCGCGTAACCCATCACGCGAATGACCGTCTACTGGCGCCGGACATAGACCTGGCCCTCGCTGAACTCGCCGGGCGGGGGATGCAGGGGGCGGAAGGTTCGTGCGAACCACGCTTCGAGTTCGGGCGTCCACGGGATGCGGCGGTTGCTGGTGCCGGAGAGCCACACGTACTGAGCGCGGGAGAAGATCGACTTCCAGGTGGCTACGACAGCGGGGAGGGCCTTGGCGCCGCCCTGGACGCTGACGCCGTTTCCGGCTACCAGTGTCGTCGCGAGGGAGTCGAGGACATCGGGGCAGCCGCTGGAGCCGGCGGTGAACCGGTTGGCCGCGATGGTCAGGGAGATCTCGTCGCTGACTACGCAGGTGCCCGGCGGGATCAGGGCCGCGTCCGCTTGCACATCGGAGGCGTGCGACCCCGACAGTTCCCATGCCTGGAAGCTGGCTACCACGATGAACGCCGCGGCCACCCAGGCCACCAGTCCGTGAATCGTCCGCGGCCGTTGATCCGCCCGGTGCGTGGCACCTGTCTGGAACGCGAGAGCCTGGGGCGTGCGGAACGCGACCGCCTGGGGCATGCGGGCGGCGGGGCATGCTAGGGGCCGGTTCGCGAACTTGCCGTTCAGGACCCCGGCAACGTAGCCAGCCGTGATCGCCAGCCACGGGGCCGGAAAGTCAGCGTAGTGGTAGAAGAACGCCGAGTAGCCGAGTACCGAGGCGAGCGCGGCGGCGAGCGTGATTAGTGCGTACCACTCAAGCGGTCCCGGCCCCGCTTCGGCTCCGCCCCTGACCTCCGCTCCGGCTTCGACTTTGGCTGCAGCCCCATTACCCGCTCCCGCCCAGTCTCCGCTCCCGGACCTCGCCCCGGCACCGGCTCCGGTCCCCGGCTCGCCCGCCGCACCGGCTGGCACACCGGACTTGGCCTGAAGTAGGCCGACGGCGAAGGCGAGACCGAGGAAGGCGGCGAGGACGAGGGCGACAGCAACGGGCAGCCAACCGGTGGCCCATGTCGCGGTCGCTGTCACGTCGCCGCGCGCGAACAGGGTGCCCTCGTTGCCCGACACCGTCAGCTGGCCCGCGTCGTTCAGCAAGTCGGCGAGCCCGGTGAGGTGCGCGAGCCGCAGCGACTCCGGGACCGCTGAGCCGGATCTTGAGAACTTGGTCAAGCAGGGTGGACCGCAAGAACAGCCCCGGCCACGGCGCGGCGAACGGCAGCACGGGCACCGCGAACCCGGCCACCACGCCGCATGCGAAGCGGACCGCCCGTCCCTTCCGCAGCGGCGACCCGGCTCGCTGCCTGGTCGCCGGCCCGATGCCCGGCTTGCGGCCCGGTCTGCGGCCAGACGCGGACCCCGGTGTTTCATCCGGCTCGGTCCTCCGGTCCGCCGCTAGGCATACGACGAGCAGGACAAGCGCCGGGAGCGCCGCCCAGTACTTGACCGCCCCCGCGAGCCCGAACGCGATCCCCGCCCACAACAGTCGCCGCGGCGACGCCAGCCGTCCCTCCCGGAAGGACAGGAACGCGCCGCCCAGCACGAGGACGTTCATCCACGGTTCGAGGAGCAGCGTGTGCGCGGTGATGATGTCGTCAGGGTAGACCGCGAGCGTCCCGCAGGTCACCAGCGTCACGAGGGTGCCCCGGTGCCGGACAAGCGCCCCGGCCAGTGCCACGCACGCGCTGGACGCGAGGACTGTGAGCAGCCGCGCCGCCGCCATCGTGAACGCGGGCGCGAGCACCTTCGCGAGCAGCGCTACGGGCGCCATGAGCAGCAGGATGCCGGGCGGCTGCACGAACGCGAAGCCGTGGTACGGAACGATGCCCGAGACCAGCGAGACGGCCCCGCCGAGGTACACCCCGTCGTCGTACTCGGTGAGCCCGGTGAGGTAGCGGAGCCGCGTCAGCAGGTAGAGCCTGATGGCGAGCGCGAGCCCGGTCATGCCCAGCATGATGAGTCCCTGCGGAGAGAGCCAGTAGGCGCGCAGAGCTTCACCGCGATCTTCCGACGGGCCAGCCGTCGTGCCCAGGAGCTGGGCCTGCCGTCGGCTGACCCGCCGCAGGATCGAGTCTCCTGACCCCGCTCGCGGCTCGGAGATGGCTCTCTCGGTACTCACGTGTCGGGTCACCGGCCGTGCTCCACTGAAACTCCAGACGCTCCGCGCCAGTTCGCCGCCGCCTACTAAGCGTCGCAAAGATAGCACGCGCAGCTACTGAAATGTCGGCGGCTACTTCCCGCCGCCGCTCGCGCCGAGCGACATGCCGCTCTCCCAGTCGACGAGTGACACGCCAATGGCGCCGTCAATGTTCACGGCTTCCTTCAGGGCCGCTTCAACATTCATGTATTGCCCCCTTCTGCTAACGCTTGCCTGGTGTGTGCTGCAACGTTGGCGAAGGGCCGTCTGGTATGTCGGGAATATGCGAAGAAAGTCGATTACTTAGGGAATTATGACGATTACTTATAGTAATCTGACTTGATTGAGCTGGGATGATCAGTGAATATCGATGAATACCTGCCGTACGTGACATAACAGTAACCTTGCGACAAGCTATTGGGAAACCAGGTGAACGGGTACGCTTAGCGTGATGCATTCGGCTTCGGCTAATAGGGCCAATGTCCGATTTGAGCAATATGCAGAGAACGTGGGGATACAGGCCTTTCGCGCTACGGTAATTTCTGAATTCCCGCATCAGCTCGGTCATGGGGATAGGGGCAATTGGTGGCTGTGGCGTACGAGGAACTGGTCAGCCCGCGGGTCATGACCGCCGTCGAGGACCTGATGGCCCAGCAGGCGTCGGGGGTGCTTGAGGTCACCGGAAGCCCGGCCGGCGCCTTCTATCTGGACGGCGGCCGTATCGCCTTCGCCAGGGGCTCATGGGTTCCCGGCCTCGCCGCCCGGCTGCGTGCCATTCGCCCGGTCGGCCTCGGGGAACTGCCGTCCGGCCGGGACACCGACGACGCCGCCATCGCGGGGTTCGCCGTGCAGCACGGCTACTTGACCGAAGCCAGGCTGCACGAGCTCATCAGGTCGATCGTCGTTGACGTCTTCCTGGTCCTGACGATCCCACCGGCGATGGATTCTCCCGTCGCCGGCATTCGCTTCAACTCCACTCGCACGTACTGGACGGAGATTTTCCCGCGACTCGGCATCGATCTGGTCCGCGGGGAAGCCCGCAGGATCGCGGAGCGGATGGCGGAGCACGGCCTGGCCCCGAGCACGGCGGTGGCACGGTGCGACCTCCAGGCGCCGGCCGCGGTCCTGACGCGAGACCAGTGGGCGGTCGCCTGCCAGGTCGGCGAGCACGCGTCGGCGCTCGACCTCGCCGCGCGACGGGGCGCGGCCGTCGCCGACACGCTCGAGTGCCTGGGCAGCCTCGTCCAGGCCGGCTTGTGCGCCCCGGTCCGCGTCAGCGGGTCACGGGTACCCGGCCGTGCCCGCCCGGCCAAGCCGCGCAGGGAGCGCCTGCCAGTGGGTCACGAGGCCCAAGACCACCTGCTGTCGGAGGGACTCGGCAGCACCAGCCAGGCGCCGACGGCTGACATCTTGCGCCAGGTACTCGACGGGCTCAGGAAGCTCGACTAGCGCGGCCGCCGGCGATCGGGTCGGTCACCGACGGTTCCTCGCCCATCGCTGCCTTTCCCGCCGGATACGGCGCGTATGAAGGACATAGCCGCGGCCTGCCCGCCAGCTTGCGCTGGCGGGCGCCCGGGCACGGCCAGCAGGCCGAGCTCGACCAGCCTGTACACCTCGATCGTGGTGCCGAAGACGCTCCGGCCTAGGTGCACGGCGAGCCCGCGCGGCGTGGTCCCGTCACCGGCTCGCACGAGCAGCGCCCACTGCGTCGGCGAAACCTGTACCGACGGCAGTTCGAGCGACGACGCGCAGGCAACCACCGTGTCCGGGGTGACGACCGACGCTAGCTGCCGCAGCATCTCATGGCGGCGCCGGACCTCCGCCAGCAGTGTCTCCACGGCAATGGGGCGCCCCGGGCCGAGGGGGAGGACCCCGGCAGGCCTGAACTTCGCGTAGCGCGACTCGCTCGACAGCAACTCGGTAAGCGCGTCGATCATCAGCTCGGTGAGCTCAAGCAACCCACCGAGCCTGGTCACCGGCCGCGTGGCGACGATCCCCGCCTCGCCCGTGTAGCCCTCGCCAGCGGAATCGGCGACTTCACCGGCCACTAATCCAAGCACGTCAAGGCCCGTAGCGCGCGGGCCTGGCAGTGACGTGCGGCTCGATTCGGCGTAGACGACCTGGCCACCGCGGAAGAAGATGGCGCCGTCACCGGGTCCGGACACCGGCAGCATCCCGGTGCTTCCCTCGTTGGCGAGCTTGCGCAGCCGTGCCGCGATTAGGTTCGCGTATCCGTTCACTGTCCTCCCTGGCCGAACCGAGTCGGCTAGCTGGCGCACCCGGGCGCGCTTGGAGATCTGGCTCATGCGGAAAAGCTCGAGCAGAGATCCCGAATCGAGCGGTGCGCCATCGCCATGTTTGTCTGGTGCCGGTCCGCCACGACGAGCAGCAGAATCCGCGGCTCCGTATCCCGGTCAACCGGGCGGACCATGAAGAAGCTATCGCTAAAGGTAATCATCACGTCCTCAAGAATCTCCCCTGTCGCGAGTTTTCCGTTCAGCAAGGTGAGCAAGTGAACGAGGTCCGCTGCCCCAGCCGCTGCGGTCTGCGGGGCGGGGGCGTCCTGGCTCTGCACTGACGCGAGGACCATGCCGGTGGACGCATCGACGAGGCAGCCGAGCCGGAAACCCTCGATCGCCGCGACAGGCGCCAGAAGTTCGCCGGCTTCAGGCAAGATCATGAACACCCTCCACTTCCGATACTGCCGCATTGTAATCAATTAAGGCCGCGTTCGCTGGCTATTCGAAGGCCATCGAGTCCGATATGTCATAGGTAAGTGGAATTGGTGAGAAATAGTCGCCGCTCGCCCGATGTCTGGTGAAGGCGAAAAAGACGGCATAAAAGACATTTCCCCGACATCGGCCCAGGGGACCAGCGGAAGAGGCCGGTCCTGACCAGGGCGGCAGTGGGCGGCGGCCGCATTGCAGAGTATGGTCACCACCGTGGATGATCTCGCCCAAAGCGCACCCGACCGCGCCCTGCTCCGGAAGATCCCGCGCACCGACCAACTGCTCGACGACCCGCGAATGCGGGCGGCGGAGCGCCGCGTCGGCCGGGACCTGGTCAAGGCCGCGATCACCCGCGCTCAGGAAAAGGCACGCAACGCCGAGATCACCCCCGACGAGGTCGCGGATGCCGCGGCGGCCGAGCTCCCCGTGACCGCCGCCTCGCTGACCCCTGTCGTCAACGCCACCGGCGTCCTCGTCCACACCAACCTGGGCCGCGCCCCGCTGAGCCAGGCCGCGAAGGACGCCCTGCTGACCGCGTCCGGGACCTGCGACGTCGAGTTCGACCTGGGATCGGGCACGCGGGCGAAGCAGCGCGGCCGGGGCGTCATCGAAGCGCTCAAGCGGGCCGTGCCGAACGCTCAGGCCGCTGGCGTCGTCAACAACAATGCCGCCGCGCTCGTCCTGGCGGCCACTGCCCTCGCCGCCGGCAAGGAAATCCTCATCAGCCGCGGCGAGCTCATCGAGATTGGCGACCGCTTCCGCCTCCCTGACCTCCTCATCAGTACCGGCGCGCGGCTTCGGGAGGTAGGCACCACCAACAGGACGAGCGTCGAGGACTACGAGCAGGCGATCAGTGAAGATACCGGCTTCATCCTCAAGGTCCATCCTTCCAACTACCGGGTCGAGGGCTTTACCAGGCAAGCGTCGGTCCCCGAGCTCGCCGCGCTCAGCGTCACGCTCGTGCACGACATCGGCTCCGGCCTCCTCGCACCGCACCCGCTGCTCCCCGGCGAGCCGGACGCCGCCACCTCTCTCGCAGCCGGCGCGAACCTGGTCACCGCCAGCGGCGACAAGCTCCTCGGCGGCCCTCAGGCCGGCATACTGCTCGGCGACGAACCCCTGGTCCGCAGGCTCTTGCGCCACCCCCTGGCCCGCGCGCTGCGGGTGGACAAGCTGACCCTCGCGGCCCTCGAGGCGACGATCACCGGCCCCCTCCCGCCCGTCCCCCGCTCGCTAACCGCCGATCCCGTGTCTCTCAAGCATCGAGCCGAACGGATGGTGGCATCTCTCGCTGCCCACCACATCTCCTCGGGCGTGGTGACCACTGAGGCGGCGGTCGGCGGCGGCGGCGCCCCCGGCGTCACCCTGCCAAGCGCCGCAGTCGCGCTCCCCGAGGATCTCGCCCTGCCGCTGCGCCAGGGGGACGCGGTCCGCCGTGGCCGGGTCCCCGCCGTCGCGGGCCGGGTAGAGAAGGGCCGCCTGCTCCTCGATCTCCGCTCGGTTGACCCCGTCGACGACGATCGCCTGGTCGCGGCGGTCCTCGCAGCCGCGAGCCCCCGATGATCGCCGCCCAACGCGCCGAATGCGCGTTTGGGCCGGCTCTTGTCGGCCCAAACGCGCACTTGGCATGCTGGGAAGCCGCCGGGGCATCGTACTGGTGTGAGCCGAGGGGTGAGTGATGTACGTCGTCGCGACCGCGGGGCACGTGGACCACGGGAAGTCCACGCTGGTCCGTGCCCTCACCGGGATGGAGCCCGACCGGTGGGCGGAGGAGCGCCGCCGGGGCATGACCATTGACCTCGGCTACGCCTGGATGACCCTCCCGGCGCGGGACGACGCCCCGGCGGGGGAGAAGCTGGCGTTCGTCGACGTCCCCGGCCACGAGCGCTTCGTCCCGAACATGCTCGCCGGCCTCGGCCCGGTCCCCGCGGTCATGTTCGTCGTGGCGGCCGACGGCGGCTGGATGCCGCAGTCCGCCGAGCACCTGGCCGCCGTGGACGCCCTCGGGGTCCGCCACGGCCTCCTCGTCATCACCCGCTCGGACCTGGCCGACCCGGGCCCGGCGACCCGTCAGGCCCTCGCCGAGATCGCGAGAACCAGCCTTGGCGCCGTGGAGGCGATCCCCGTCAGCGCGGTGACGGGTCTGGGCATGGACGACCTGAGGTCCGCCCTCGCCCGCCTGGTCGTCTCCCTCGGCGCCCGTCCGGGTCCCGGAAGATCTGAGCCTGTCCGTCCAGCGCCCGGGCGCACCGAAGCCGGGCGCACCGAAGCCGGGCGCACCGAAGTCGGGCGCGCCGAAGCCAGCCGAACCGAAGCCAGCCGAACCGGAATATCCGGCGCTGGCGCGCCGGATATTCCGGATATGTCAACATATCGGGCTGAGGGTGCGCCGGTCCGGCTATGGATTGACCGGTCGTTCACGATCCGGGGGGCCGGGACGGTCGTCACCGGCACGCTGCCCGCCGGCACGGTCAGGAACGGCCAGGAACTGCTGCTCGCCCCCTCGGGCAGGGCCGTCCGGGTGCGCGGCCTTGAGGCACTCGGTGAGCCTGCCGAGGTGGTCACCGGCGTCGCCCGGGTCGCGCTCAACCTGCGCGGCATCCCCGCCGACCTTCCCGAGCGCGGCATGGCCCTCATCGAGCCGGGACGCTGGACCCTCACGAGTGAGGTCGACGTCCGCGTGACCCCGCCGGCGGCCGACCCGAACCCGAAGTTCCCCCCGGACCTGATCATCCACATCGGCTCGGCCAGGACCCAGGCGCGGGTGCGCATTCTGGGCGCTGACTCTGCCGCAGGAGCCACCGCTGATGACAATGCAGGCGAGGGCCGTGCGTCGGCCGCGATCTACGCGCGCCTCCGGCTGAAGGACCCCCTGCCGCTGCACGCCGGCGACAGGGTGATCGTCCGCGACCCCGGTGCCACGGACCTGGCGATCTACGGCGCACGCGTCCTCGACCCGTTCCCGACGCCGCTCGCCCGCCGGGGCGCTGGCGCTGCCGCCGTCCGCGAACTGAGCGCATGGCCGGACACCCCAAGAGCGGCCGACCTGCTCCGCAGGCACAAGCTGCTACGCGCACCGCAGCTGGCCGCAGCCGGCCTGACGGACCTGCCAGAACCAGTCGCGGGGGACTGGCTCGCCGACCCGGAGCACTGGGCGTGGTTGCGTGCCGAGTTGCCCAGGGCCGTCGCCGCCTTCTGCGCGAAGGACCCCCTCGCCCCTGGCATGCCCGCCGAGGCAGCGCGCGCCGCGCTTAGCCTGCCGAGCCGCGACCTCGTGCCGGCCCTCGCTTCGGGGGACGTCGTCCTCGACGGCGCGTACCTGCGGATCTTCACCAGGCACGCCACCGGGCCGGGGAACGCTCCCGAGGTAGCAGGTGCCGGGTCGGCGGAAGTAACCGGACCGGCCGCGAGCGCCGCCAGACCCGCCGGACAGCTCCCGCCGCGGATCGCGGACGCGGTCCAGTCGGTCCTCGACGGCCTCGCGGACGACCCCTTCGCGGCCCCCGACGCCGAACTGCTCCGCGCCCTCGGCCTTGACGCCCGCGCACTGGCCGCCGCCGCCCGCGTCGGCCTGCTGCTGCGGATCGCCGACCTGATCGTCCTCGCACCCGGTGCCGACAAGGCAGCGGCCCGGACCCTCGCCGGGCTTGAGCAGCCCTTCACGACCTCACAGGCCCGCCAGGCGCTGCACACCTCCCGGCGGGTAGCCATCCCGCTCCTTGAGTACCTGGACCGCGCCCGGGTGACCGAGCGCCTCCCGGGCGACCTCCGCCGCATCCGCTCTTAACCGAGACCGACGCCCCGCGCGAAAAGATCGTCAAGATCATCATGAGATGCGCGGCGGAGCCGGAAATGGGCCTCTAACTGCGCACGATAAACAGATCAGGCCAATGGTCAACGGGATAACAGCAACAAGCGGCGTGCCGCCGGTCAGCCGCCGATCGCGGACATCGGGCGGTCCGGCTGCAGGAAGGTCGGGTCGTTGATCCCGTGCCCCGGCAGCTTCGACGCGACCGCTGCCCGCCACGCCGACGCGATGTCGGCATCCGACGCGCCCGACCGGAGCAGGGTGCGCAGGTCGTTTTCCGACCGGGCGAACAGGCAGTTGCGGATCTGGCCGTCGGCTGTGAGCCGCACCCGGTCGCACGCTCCGCAGAAGGGCCGGGTGACGGACGCGATGACCCCGACGCGGGCCGGCCCGCCGTCGACGAGGAAGGTCTCGGCGGGGGCAGCGCCGCGCTCCCGTTCGGAATCTTCGGAAAGCGAGAACGCACGGGACAGGGAGTCAAAGATCTCCCCCGCGGTGATCATCTCGGTGCGCTTCCAGCCGTGCTGGGCGTCGAGCGGCATCTGCTCGATGAACCGAAGCTCGTACCCGTGCTCTAGGCAGTAGCGCAGCAGGTCGGGGGCCTCATCGTCGTTCAGGTCGCGCATCAGCACCGTATTGACCTTGACGGGCGTGAGCCCTGCCGACGCGGCAGCGGCGAGGCCGGACAGGACGTCGGAGAGCCGGTCGCGGCGGGACAGCTTCCTGAAGACCTCGGGGCGGAGCGTGTCGAGTGACACGTTGATCCGGTCAAGGCCGGCCTCTTGCAGGGAAACGGCGCGCCGGTCGAGCCCGATCCCGTTGGTGGTCAGCGAGATCTCGGGGCGCGGCGAGAGCGCGGCCGTCGCCGCGATGATCGATACGAGGTCGCGGCGGAGCAGTGGCTCACCGCCGGTGAACCGGACCTCACGGATGCCGAGCGTCTCAACACCGATCCTCACGAGCCTGACGACCTCGTCGCCGGTGAGCACCTCGGGCGCCGGCAGCCAGTCAAGCCCCTCGGGCGGCATGCAGTACGCGCAGCGCAGGTTACAGCGGTCGGTAAGGGAGACCCGCAAGTCCGTTGCTACCCGCCCGTAGGAATCAGTGAGCATGGGCCCAGCCTACGTTCCGGATGTGATGAAAAGAAATGATGCAAACGTTGGTTGCGCAGTGCTCCCGGTGGTTGCGGGAGCCCTGTGAGATGAGGTACGCCAGTGGCGGAGGCGGACGGGAATCGAACCCGCCAGCGACGCGGCACGCCGCTCTCTGGTTTTGAAGACCAGGGGAACCACCAGGAATCCAGACGCCTCCGCGCATGACTCTACTGATGTTCAGCCTGACTGTGAATAATCGGGTCAGAGTGAAAGGGGCAGCGCGTGAGCGGAAACGACAATCCCTGGTGCTGGTGCCCGGGCTCCACAGGAACGCAACCTGGACGCAGATGCTCCGGCTCTGTACAGTTCTCGTGCTGGGCGCGGCCCGGCCTGAGCATGCCGCTGACCACCGGAGTTCCGATCGCGAAAGGACTGGCCCGCGCATGGCCGCACCGACCTGGCTGACCAACATCGTCCTGTACCAGGTCTACCCCCAGAGCTTCGCCGACTCCGACGGTGACGGGATCGGCGACTTGCGCGGCATCGCAGAGCACCTTGACTACCTGGCCTGGCTCGGCGTCACGGCGGTATGGCTCAACCCCTGCTTCGCCTCACCCATGCGCGACGCCGGCTACGACATCGCCGACTACCTCACGGTCGACCCGCGCTACGGAGACAACCACGACCTGACCGCACTGGCCGGTCAGGCCCGCGCACGCGGCATCAGGCTCCTGCTTGACCTAGTGCCGGGGCACACCTCCGATACCCACCCCTGGTTCGTCACGTCCGCGCACGACGAGGACGATCACCGCTACATCTGGGCCGACCCCGGCCCTGACGGCCGGCTGCCGGAAAGGTTCGTCCGCTCTCCCGGCAGCCGCCCGGGTGGTTACCTGCCGAACTTCTTCGACTTCCAGCCCGCGCTGAATTTCGGCTACGCCCGCCAGAAGGCGGGTGAGCCCTGGCGGCAGGACGTGGCAGCCGACGGGCCACGAGCCAACCGCGCGGCGCTCCGCAACGTCATGGATCACTGGCTGCGGCTTGGCGTGTCCGGGTTCCGGGTCGACATGGCCTACTCCCTCGTGAAAGACGATCCCGGCTTGGCCGAAACCGCCCGGCTCTGGCGCGACCTGCGCGCCTGGCTCGACCGGACCCACCCCGAGGCGGCCCTGCTGTCCGAATGGGGTGACCCGGCAGTGGCCGTGCCCGCGGGGTTCCACGCTGACTTCTTCCTCCACTTCGGCGGCCCGAGCGACGGCAGGCCGCTGCGCTCGCTGTGGAGCAACGGCACCTCGACCGAACGCCCGGAATGGGTCACGGAGCCGTGCTACTTCGACGCCGACGGCCACGGTAACGCCGGCACGTTCCTGGCCGCGTACCACGACGCGCTCGCCGCGATCGGCGAGCCCGGTCACATCGCGCTGCCCACCGCCAACCACGACTTCGCCCGGCTGAACGCCGGGCCGCGCACCCCCGAGCAACTGCCGCCCGCCTTCGCGTTCCTGCTTACCTTCCCGACCCTGCCGGCCATCTACTACGGCGACGAGATCGGCATGCGCCATCTGCCCGGCCTCCCGGACACCGAAGGCAGCGTCATGCGCTCCGGCTACAACCGGGCCGGGGCACGCACCCCCATGCAATGGGACTCAAGCCCCAACGCCGGATTTTCCGCCGCCCCGGCCGCGAGCCTCTACCTGCCGGTCGATCCGGACTCGCAACGCCCGACCGTCGCCGGGCAGCGTGCCGACCAGGACTCGCTGCTGCACACCGTCAGGGACCTGATCGCGCTGCGGCGCGCTCACCCCGAACTCGGGCCCGGTGGCAGCCTGGAGGTCCTGTGCGACGCGTATCCCCTCGTCTACCTGCGCGGCGGCCGGTTCCTGGTGGTCATCAACCCCAGCGACCGCGCTCGCGTCCTGCCGCACGACCGCCCCGAACTGGCCGACGCGACCGCAGTAAAGCACACCGGCGTCAAGCTGGACCAGGCAACGATCACCGCAGGCCCGTTCTCCTTCGGGATCTTCCAAGCTCAAGACCGAGCGTGACGCGCTCCTGGAGAAAGGTGATCCGCACATGCCCGCACCGACCTGGCTAGGCGAAGCCGTCCTCTACCAGATCTATCCGCAAAGCTTCGCAGACTCCGACGGCGACGGCATCGGCGACCTGCGCGGCATCCCGGAGCACCTGGACTACCTCGCCTGGCTCGGCGTCACGGCGGTATGGCTCAACCCCTGCTTCGTCTCCCCGATGCGCGACGCCGGGTACGACGTTGCCGACTACTTCACCGTTGACCCGCGTTACGGAGACAACGACGGCCTGGTCGCACTCGTCGGCGAGGCCCGCGCACGCGGCATCAGGGTCCTGCTCGACCTCGTGCCCGGACATACCGCCGATACCCACCCCTGGTTCGTGACCTCCGCGCACGATCCCGACGACCACCGCTACATCTGGGCCGACCCCGATGACGGCCGGCTCCCGGAGAGATTCGTCCCCTCTCCCGGCAGCCGTCCGGGTGGTTACCTGCCGAACTACTTCGACTTCCAGCCCGCGCTGAACTTCGGCTACGCCCGCCAGAAGGCGGGTGAGCCCTGGCGGCAGAGCGTGGAGGCCGAGGGCCCGCGCGCTAACCGCGCGGCGTTGCGCACCATCATGGACCACTGGCTCAGGCTTGGCGTGTCCGGATTCCGGGTCGACATGGCCTCCTCACTGGTGAAAGACGACCCGGGCTTCGCCGAAACCGCCCGCCTGTGGCGCGACGTGCGCGCCTGGCTCGACCGGACCCACCCCGAGGCGGCCCTGCTGTCCGAATGGGGCGACCCGGCAGTGGCCGTGCCCGCGGGGTTCCACGCTGACTTCTTCCTCCACTTCGGCGGCCCGGCCCACGGCAGGCCGCTGCGCTCGCTATGGAGCAACGGCACTGCCAGCAACCGCCCCGAGTGGGGCCCCGACGACCCGTGCTACTTCGGCGCCGACGGCCGGGGTAACGCCGGCACGTTCCTGGCCGCGTACCACGACGCGCTCGCCGCGATCGGCGAGCCCGGTCACATCGCGCTGCCCACCGCCAACCACGACTTCGCCCGGCTGAACGCCGGACCGCGCGCACCCGAGCAGTTGCCGCCCGCCTTCGCGTTCCACCTGACCTTCCCGACCCTGCCGGCCATCTACTACGGCGACGAGATCGGCATGCGCCATGTTCGCGGCCTCCCGGACACCGAAGGCAGCATCAATCATTTCGGCTACAACCGGGCCGGGTCACGCACCCCCATGCAATGGGACTCAAGCCCCAACGCCGGATTTTCCGCCGCCCCGGCTGCGAGCCTGTACCTGCCGGTCGATCCGGACTCGCAACGCCCCACCGTCGCCGGGCAGCGTGCCGACCAGGACTCGCTGCTGCACACCGTCAGGGACCTGATCGCGCTGCGGCGCGCTCACCCCGAACTCGGGCCCGGTGGCAGCCTGGAGGTCCTGTGCGACGCGTATCCCCTCGTCTACCTGCGCGGCGGCCGGTTCCTGGTGGTCATCAACCCCAGCGACCGCGCTCGCGTCCTGCCGCACGACCGCCCCGAACTGGCCGACGCGACCGCAGTAAAGCACACCGGCGTCAAGCTGGACCAGGCAACGATCACCGCAGGCCCGTTCTCCTTCGGGATCTTCCAACTGTAAGCACTTGACATCCTCCCCGCATAGGGAGAGGCCGGCAGTTCGAGCATGCCTGCCTGCGGTAACGTCCGGGTCATGAGCTAACCCCCCGGCGCGGCGCCGGCCGGGCGTGCGGTGACGGCCGGGCGTGCGGTGACGGCCGGGCGACTGCGGGGTAGTTGATACCTGCTCGCTTTGGGGAATGCCCGTTCCGTGAACAGGCTTGTGTAGAGAGGCATGATTCGAAAAAGACCTTGGACCGCTGGGTGGACATAGCCAGCCAAGATCTTCACGTCGGCTCTCGTGGCTCGGCGCGACATGCCGGAAATATTGCTATTCGTAACGGGAGGTACGGGTGGCCAAGATTCGGGTGCCGCGCAAGGGCGTCACGCAGGCGGAGCTCACCACGGTGCTCAGCCGGCGGCTCGGCGCGCAATTCAAGGTGGCAGCCAACGGGCACGGGATCGTCATCGCCCGCAGGTCGCGGCTGAGCGCGGCCGGCGTGCGGATCGGCAGTGTCCCCGGCGCCACGGTCTTCCGGGTCCGCGGCATCGGCGTGCCGGTCGTCAGCTTCGGCACGGCCCGGATCGTCGCCGACGCCCTGCGCCGCTCACCGGAGTTCCGCGCCGTCTGACTTGGCCGGCGTGCGCGCGCCTCGACGCCTCGGGCATCGTTGCAGCTGGTGACCACGAAGAGTGGTCACCGGGTGTGCGAAGTGGCCTGGATGCCAAGGGCCGACTGGGTCAGCGGTCGTGCGTGGGCCGGTACGCCGGGCCGTGGGAGTCTTCGCAGTGGAGGTCGTGGGGCTCGTCTGCCCGATGGTGGCCATCGGACTCGAACGGCTCTGGTGACTCCTGGCTAGGGCCGTCAGGGAAGCGGGGGACTGCGGCCTGTGCGGCGGCGTCGGGCAGGTGGTCGACCTGCAGCGTCAGGTGGGTGATGCCGTAGTCGCGGGACAGAAGTTCCTCCAGGTCGGCGCGGACCGCGTGGCAGTCCTCGCGCGGCTCGACGAGCACGTGCGCCGACGCGGCGGGCATCCCGGTCGTGATCTCCCAGATGTGCAGGTCATGGACCTCCGCGACGTGCGGGCGGTCCGCCATCGCCGCGCCTAGGGCCGCTAGGTTGAGCCCGGCCGGCGCCGCCTCAAGGAAGATCCGCCCGGAATCGCGGATCAGCCCTGAGCCTGCGCGCAGCATGAGAGCGACCACGACCAGCGTGGCGATCGGGTCGGCCCGGTTGAACCCGCTTACCAGGACGACAATGGCGGCCACCGCGGTGGCTACGAACGCGTAGAGGTCGGTGAGCACGTGCGCGACCGCGCCCTCCATGTTGAGGCTGCGCCGCCCGCCGCGTGAGTTCGCCCGGGCGAGCAGCCAGCTCGCCGTCAGGTTGACGAGCACCCCGGCGATGGCGACGCCGAGCATTACGCCGCCGGCGACGTGCTCAGGCGTGATGAGCCTGCGCACGGCCTCGTAGGCGAGCAAGACCGCGAGCAGGACCAGCGTGATCCCGTTCGCCTGCGCCGACAGGATCTCCAGGCGGCGCAGCCCGTAGGTGTAGCCGCCGCGGGCCGGGCGTCCTGCCACGCGGACGGTGACGAGGGCAAGGCCGATCGCCGCCGCGTCGGTGAGCATGTGCGCCGCGTCCGACAGCAGCGCGAGTGAGTGGGCTATCAGGCCAGCCGTAACCTCGCCGGCCATGAACACCACGATGAGCGCGGTTGCCGCCGCGAGCCATCGCCAGTCCGCATCACGAGACGCGCCGTGCGTGTGGCCGTGCGCCTCGTGCTGGCGTCCCGTCACCGTCACCGATCCGTTTCCCCAAGCCGCCGCTCGTGCATGCCCCAAGCATATTTACCCAGCCGCTGGCCAGATAAGAGCCGACAGGTCCGCGGTCGCAGGTTACCGGGTCCTTACGAAATTTACGAACATCCGTACGGGCTTGTCCAGATTGCCGTAGACAGGATGATAACGGCAAGGTAACCACAAGCGAAGGATGATCGATGACCGACGAGTCCCAGCAGGATCATCGCGCCACCCGGCGCTGCGTGCTGCTCGGAGCGGGAGTCCTCGGTATGGCGGGAGTGCTGACCGCGTGCAGCACCGCCGCTGTGCCATACGACGCGAACGATGAGGGCCAGGCGCCAGACGCCACGCCGTCTGGCTCCGGAAGCGGCATGGCAGCTCAGCCGTCAAGCACCGCAGGCGCCATGAACAGCAGCGCCGCGAGCGGCGGGCAGACGGGTACCTTGCTCGGCATGGCTTCCGCCGTCCCCGTGGGCGGAGGGACGATCTATACGGCCGCCAAGGTGGTGGTCACCCAGCCGACCAAGGGCGAGTTCAAGGCCTTCAGCGCGGTCTGCACCCACGTCGGGTGCCTTTGCAACCAGGTCGCGGACGGCACGATCGACTGCCCGTGCCATGGCAGTAAGTTCAAGATCACTGACGGCTCGGTGGTCGCGGGCCCGGCCCCTGCTCCCCTGCCTCCCGCGCCGGTCACCGTCACCGACGGCAAGGTTCTCCTGCAGTAGCAGGTACCGACAGCGCGGCCTGGCCTACCGGAGGGCCGTGGTGTGCGGGGCGCGGCCCGTCAGCAGGATCCAGAGGGCGACCAGCAGGTAGAGCAAGCCGGACACACCCAGGACCAGCGCGATGATGACGCCGAGCACGGTCAGGGCCGGGTTGTGCCAGTGGACGCGGACAAGCAGTGCGCCCGCGATCGCCAGTACCCCCGAGCCGCCGAGCGCTGCGGTGGCGAGCAGGGACCGCATGCGGGCGGGTGTGCGAGCTGGACTGGCCGGCTGCCCGGCCGGAGCCGCGGAAGAGTCCTCGGAAACCTGAGCCAAGGCCGCCGCCTTCGAGATCGCGTGCCCGATAGCACCGGCTGCCGCCGGCACCCGGAGCAGCGCGTCCAGGGGGCTCTTGCGCCAGGCGTACACCGAGACCTCGCCGCCGCCCGCCCGCCCGATGGATACCTTGGTCTCGTCCACGAGCACAGCGGTCACGTCAGCGAGACGGATCCGCCGGGCGATCAGTCCCATCCGCAGCACCAGCACGCCCGCGGCCGAGTCAACCACCACGGCCGCACCGAGCAAAGCCATGCCCAGGCCCCACACGCCAAGCACGACGGCCACCGGTATTCCGAACCACGGCGGCAAGAACACGACCGCAATGACTATCCCGGTCGCCGCGCCGACGAATGCCTTGACCCGCAGGACGACCGGGCACCGCCACCGCTCTACGTCCGGTACGGCCGCATTCTCTTCTGGCATGCCCTGGAGGGTCTCGGGAGATCGCTGCGTCGGCACCCACCGATTATGCCGCATGCCAGCTACCTGCGCTTACCAGGAGGGAGGAGCCACCAAGCAGCTCCTGTCCGTGCTGCCGCCCTGATACAGTCGCGGCTTTCACGATCGGGCCCGGGTGGCGTCCCCCCGGAAGGCAAGAGCGTGGCAATATTACCGGGGTGGGCTCGTTGATGCTGCTTGACACCGCGTCTCTGTACTACCGGGCGTTCTACGGGATGCCGGAGACGGTGACGGCGCCGGACGGGACGCCGGTGAACGCGATCCGCGGGCTCCTGGATGCCATGGGACGGCTAGTCAGGGACCACCAGCCGCAAAGGCTCGTCGCCTGCCTGGACGCCGACTGGCGCCCGGCTTTCCGCACGGACGCCATTCCGGAGTACAAGCAGCACCGCGCCGAGCCGGACGGCTCCGAGCAGACCCCGCCCGGCCTCGCCCTGCAGATCCCGCTGATCACCCAGGTTCTCATCGCCGCCGGGATCACGATCGCCGAGCACGAAGGCTACGAGGCCGATGACGTCATCGCCACGCTCGCCGCAAGGGCAACCCAGCCGGTCGACGTCGTCACCGGCGACCGTGACCTCTTCCAGCTCGTTGACGACAAGCGCCAGGTCCGAGTCCTCTACACCATCAAGGGTCTCGGCAGGCTGGCAGAGATCACCGAGACTGAAGTCGCGAAAAAGTATGACATTCCCGGAGACAAGTACGCCGACTTCGCCGTCCTGCGCGGGGACCCGAGCGACGGACTGCCCGGCGTCCCCGGCATCGGCGAGAAGACCGCAGCCGCCCTGATCAGGGCCTTTGGTGACCTGGACAGCCTGAAGAACGCGCTCGACAAGGGCCATGGCGGCTTCCCGCCGGGCACGCGCAAGAAGCTTGAAGCCGCCAGAAGCTACCTTGACGTCGCCCCGCCGGTAGTAAGAACGGCCACCGACGTCCCCCTGACGGACGACATCGACGGCACGCTCCCGGCCGCCCCGCCGGACTCCGGTCTCCTCACGGAGATCGGCACCGAGCTAGGCCTCGGCTCCTCCCTCGCCCGCTTCCGCGCCGCGGTCACCGGATCATGAGAAGCTTCATCGTCACGGCAGACCTCGCCCATCTGATAACAGCAACAAGCGCGTAGCGCGACCCTAAGGAGACACGTGAGCACCGATCCCGCCTTGTACCCGAGCGAGCGCCTGGCTCAAGTCGCCCAAGCGGTCCGTGCCAGGGGCCTGGACGTCCTGCTGCTCACCCCGGGACCCGACCTGCGGTACGTGACCGGCTATGACGCCAAGCAGCTTGAGCGGCTGACGTGCCTGGCGGTGCCGGCGGACAAGGACCCGTTCCTGCTGGTCCCGCAGCTTGAGCTCAAGGCGGCGCAGGCGTCCCCGGCCGGCGCCCTCGACCTGGAAATCGTCACTTGGGGAGAGACCGAGCACCCGTTCGGGATGATCTCCAGCGCCGTCGGCGACCCGCACTCGGTCGCCCTGTCCGACCGGATGTGGGCGCTGCACGTGCTGCAGTTCAAAGACGTCTTCCCAGGAGCGGAGCAGCACCTCGCGAGCACCGTCTTGTCCCCGCTGCGGGTGCGCAAGTCAGCAGCGGAGATTGCGGCACTGAAGGCGGCGGGCGAGGCGATCGACCGCGTGCACGCCAACGTCCCCGGCTGGCTTAAGCCGGGCCTGACCGAGCGACAGGTTGGCGCGAAGATCGCCGAGGCCATCCTCGCCGAGGGCCATGTCCAGGTGGACTTCGTGATCGTCGGCTCGGGACCGAACGCCGCGTCCCCGCACCACGAGGTCTCCGACCGGGTCATCCAGGACGGCGACGTCGTCGTGGTCGATATCGGTGGCACGATGCCGTCGGGCTACTGCTCTGACTGCACCCGCACCTACGCGATGGGCCATGCCCCGGACGATTTCACGAGATATTACGAAGTGCTCTACAACGCCCAGGAAGCGGCCACGGTCAGCGTCCGGCCCGGCGTCACCGCCGAGAGCGTCGACAAGACGGCACGCACGATCATCACCGACGCCGGCTACGGCCAGTGGTTCATCCACCGCACCGGCCACGGCATCGGCCTTGAGAGCCACGAGGACCCCTACATCGTGGCGGGCAACGCGACCCCACTGGAGCCGGGCATGGCCTTCTCCATCGAGCCGGGCATCTACCCAGGCCCGCACGGCGCCCGCATCGAGGACATCGTGATCTGCACGGAAGACGGCTACCAGCGAATGAACAACGCCCCGCGCGACCTGGTGATCGTGTAACGAGCCTAGTCCTCTGAGCCGTTCTGCTGTTCGGCGAGGAACTGCTCGAACTGCGCGGCGAGCTCGTCCGCGGTCGGCATTTCCTCGCCCTCAGCGAGGAGGTTCTCGCCGTCGTGCGCGATCGCCGCGTCATACTGCGACTCAAGGCCCTGGACCAGCTCGGCGACCTCCGCCGATTCCGCGACCTGCCGGTCAATGAGCGTGTTGGTCCGGTCGGCCGCCTCGCGCAGCTCAAGCGCGGGCAGGTCGAGCCCGGTCACCTCGGTGAGCGCGTCGATCAGCGTGAGCGCCGCGGTCGGGTAGGCGGCCTGGGACAGGTAGTGCGGCACCTGCACGACCAAGCCGACCGCGTCCCTTCCGGCCTCGCCGAACCGGAACTCCATGAGCGACGACGCCGACGCGGGCACCTGCAGCTTCGACGGCAGCGGCACCTTGGAGGTCACGAGTCCCGGCCGGGTGGCGTGCGTGATGACGCCCAGGGGCCGGGTGTGCGGGATGCCCATGGGCACACCGAAGTAGGTGATCATCGGCCCGGCGCCGAGGCGCTCGGCGAGGGTCTGCGCGGCGGCCACGAACGCTTCCCACTCGTGGTCCGGCTCCGGCCCGGTGAGCAGCAGGAACGGCTTGCCCTCGGCGTCGGTGAGCTTGAAGACCGACAGGTCGGGCGCGTCGTAGGTCTCCCACTTGCCGCCGTCGAATGTCATAAGGGGCCGCCGGGAGCGGTAGTCGAGCAGCCGGTCGGTGTTGAACCGCGCCACGGTGGTGTGCTCGAAGGCGTCGAGCAGGTGCTCCGTGAGCAGGCGTCCCGCCGCCCCCGCGTCCATGAACCCTTCCAGGTACACGAGCAGGGTCATCCCGTCGGAGTCGGCGCCGTCAGCGTTAGCGCCGCCGGCTTCCGGCGTCTCGTCGATGTCCAGTTCGTAGAGTTCTTCCGGCTGCATGCTTCCAGTCTCTCACCGTGTACGACTGTTTCGCCCGGGGGAGCGACCCCCCTTACCCCCCGATGCCCGCCTGGAGCGGGCCTGATCGCAAGAAACGCGATCGTATCAGGCCCGCCCCAGGCGGGCAGAAGCCGCGGAGTTATGCGTGTTACTTTACTTTCAGCGGGCGACCCAAGCCGCTGTTCCGCTACGCGGGAGTAGCTCCTGAGACTAAGCCGTTACCCCATGCGGTCACGGTCCAGGTAATTTCACGTTAAGTTGTCGTAGTGGAAGAGATCGACCGCCGGATCGTGTCCCTGCTGTCTCGCAACGGGCGTATGAGCTTCACGGAACTTGCCAGGCAGGCCGGCCTTTCGGTGTCCGCCATACACCAGAGGGTGCGCCGACTTGAGACCGATGGCGTCATCACTGGTTATGTAGCGCTCTGTGATCCGGAAGTGATCGGGCTGCCGCTGACGGCCTTCGTGTCGATCAAGCCCTTCGACCCGTCGGCCCCTGATGACGCGCCGGATCGCCTGTCAGGCCTCTCCGCGATCGAGGCCTGCCACAGCGTCGCAGGCGATGAGAACTACATCCTCAAGGTACGCGTCGCCTCCCCGGTCGCCCTTGAGGACCTGCTGCAGCAGATCCGCACGCTCGCGAACGTGTCCACGCGCACCACGGTGGTCCTCTCCACCGCCTACGAGAACCGCCCCCCGGGCATCTGACGAAGGTCGAAGGCTCCAAACCAGGGACCACCGAACGGGTTCTCGCTCCGCCCGTTCCCGCCCGCGAGTCACCGTGGGGTGGGAGGCGAAGCAGGCTTGCGTTCGGGATGATCTTGGGCGTCTTCCCGCGCGCGGAGGCCGTCGAGCATCATGCCGAGCAGCCGGTCGGTGTCCTGGGGAGCCTGCTCGGTCGCCATGACGATGCCGTGCACGAGGCGCAGCACGTCCTGGGCGGTAACATCGGCGCGCAGCGGCGCCGGCCTGCTGCGCGTGGTCGAGCAGCCGGTCCAGGGTGTCGCGCATCCGCAGTGAGCAGACGGAGATGAGCTCGGAATCCCGGCCGAGGGAGTCGATTAGCGCCTTGGCCAGGCCGTGCTTAGTGATCAGGTAGGCTGCTATCGCCCGCACCGACCCGGCGAACGCCTGCTCGGGCGATACGGCGCCGATCAGGTTGTCGGCTGTCGAGCAGACCGCGTCCACCTGGCTGCGGAAGACTCCCGCCTGCAGATCGGTTCGCGTCGGGAAGTGCCGGTAGAGCGTGCCGATCCCGACCCCGGCCCGCCGGGCGATGTCCTCAAGTGGCGCGTCGGCGCCGTTCTCCGCGAATGCCGCGGTCGCGGCTTCCAGGAGCTTAGCTCGGCTGCGGCGCGCGTCGGCCCGCATCCGCGGTTCGTCGCCCGCTTCGCTGCGGGGCTTTTCGATCATGTCCATCGGTTAATGCACACTACCCGGTTTGCAAAACGGAGGCTTCCTCCGTATAGTAACCGGAGTGAACCTCCGTATCTTTTCTTATAGTACCCCGCGCCTGAAGGATCAGGGAGCTGATGTCAGGGGCAGCCGTGACCGCCGCCCGGGCGCCCGCCCCGGTGTCGCGCTCACCATCATGCTCGGCGCCCAGCTCATGATCATCCTCGACGCGACCGTCGTGAACATCGCACTACCGCACATCGAGACCGGGCTGCGCTTCTCCGCGACGAGCCTGTCCTGGGTGATGAACGGCTACATGCTGACCTTCGGCGGCCTCCTCCTGCTCGGCGGCCGCGCCGGCGACATCCTCGGCCGCCGCCGGATGTTCATGGCCGGCATCGTCATCTTCACCCTCGCCTCGTTCGCCGGCGGCCTCGCGACCTCGGCGGGCATGCTGCTCGCCGCCCGCGCCATCCAGGGCGTTGGCGGCGCGCTCGCCTCGCCGGCCGTCCTCGCGCTGGTGGTCAGCGCCTTCCCCGAGGGCAAGGAGCGGATCAGGGCCCTCGCCATCTACTCGGCCGTGGTGACCGGGGGCAGTTCGCTCGGCCTCGTCCTCGGCGGCATGATCACCCAGTGGGCGTCCTGGCGCTGGGTGCTGTTCATCAACGTGCCGATCGGCATCGCGGTCCTCGCGCTCACCCCGCTGTTCGTGACCGAGACGCCCCGGCAGCCCGGCCGGTTCGACCTGCCAGGCGCCGTCACCTCCACGGTCGGCGTCGCCGCGCTCGTCTACGCCTTCATCCGGGCCGCGTCCAACGGCTGGGGCGACCGCATCGGCATCGCCTCGTTCGCGGTGGGCGCCGTGCTGCTCGTCGCCTTCGTGTTCAACGAGACCCGCGCCCCGCAGCCGATCACGCCGCTTCGGCTGTTCGCGGACCTGGGCCGCTCCGGCTCGTTCCTCGCGCGGCTGCTGCTCGTGGCCGGCATGATGGGCATGTTCTTCTTCCTCACCCAGTTCCTGCAGGACGTGCTCGGCTTCGGTGCGCTGACGACCGGGATCGCGTTCCTGCCGATGACCCTGCTGCTGTTCGGGGTCTCCCGGCTCATGCCGCGGCTGATCCCACGCGTCGGCGGCCGGCGACTCATGCTGATCGGCATGGTCCCGGTGATTATCGGGATGGCCTGGCTGTCGCGGGTGTCGCCGTCTACCGGGTACTGGTCCGGGGTCTTCGGCCCGATGGCGCTGCTCGGCGCCGGCATGGGCGCGGTGTTCGTGCCGCTCACCACGGCGTCGCTCGCCGGGGTCAGGCCGCAAGAGTCCGGCGCGGCCTCCAGCATGGTCAACGTCATGCAGCAGCTCGGCGGCTCCGTGGGCCTGGCGGTGCTCGTCGCGGTCTACGGCACCGCGACGCGCAACTCCCTCGCCCACCCGGTCGCGGGCCTGTCGGCGGCGGCGTTCCACAGCCGCGTCCTCGCCCACGGCATGGCCACGGCGTTCACCCTCGCCGCGATCTTCGACGTGGCCGCCTTCGTGGTCATCGCGCTCCTGCTGCGCACCCGCAGGTCGGCGGTGCCCGACACCCCGGCGGCCCTCGCCGACGACGAGATCGCGGCCACGAGTGCCGTCGACTAGCTAACAGCGAAAAGCGCTGCACGCCGCAAAGATCAACCAGGTTCACCTAAGATAACAGCAAGAAAGGCCGGTGCTTACCCCGGCCGCAACAGATCCTGGATGAAGGGTGCCGTCATAGCGGCCCCATTCATCCAGGATCTTCTTTACCTGGGGCTGGGGGCGGTGACTGGCCGTCCGGTGCTACTAGATCACGGTGAGCGGGACCGCCTCCGAGTAGTGCACGCGGCCGAAGTACATCAGCTTCACCAGGAGCCACGACTCCCAGCCCGGCTCGGCTGTCGCCGGGACCGTCACGTCGAAGCGGACGATGGCCGAACCGCCAGCCGGGAGCGTGACCGGCTGGGTCCACGGCCCGGTGGCCTGCCAGGTGCCGACGGGGGAGATGAGCTGGGCCTCGCCGCGAAGCTGCGAGGCCAGGTGGCTGGCGACCCGCACATCGAGCGACCCGCGCTCGCCGGGCGCGAGCCGTACCGCCGGGGTGAGCACCTCGAGGTCGGCCTCGCCCGCGAGGGCCGTGACATCGGACTGGAGCCGGAAGAACAGCTCCTCCGGCGGAAGGTCAGGGTCGGGCCCGCCTGCCTCGCCGATCGTGACGAGCACGGCGTCCTCGAGCACCTGCCCGAGGTCGTCGGTGATCCGCGCGGTGAGGAAGTACCGGCCGCCGGCAGTGCCGGGCAGCGCGCTCACCGCCACGTCCCAGGCCGCGAACCCGTTCGGGTCCAGGTCATAGGGGAGCGGCTCGCCCGGGACCGCGCCCGGGACCGCGCCCGCGAGCGAGATCGCGAGCCCGTCAGGCACGACGAGCTCAACCGCCCCGCGGGCCCCCGCTGGCCCGCAGGCGACCGTCAGCGTTACCCGCGTCCCGTCGCTCACTGTTTCCGCGCCCGAGCCAGCCTCCGCGCCGGATATTTCACCATTCGCACCGCTCGCCCGGTCCGTATCGGGGGCAACGTCGCCGAGCGTGACCCGCGTCGGCGAGAAGTGCACCGCGACCGGCATGTTCCCCGCCGGCGCTGGCCCCTTCCCGTGCAGCCAGTACCGCGTGAAGACCGGCTGCGCCGGCTCAGCCATACCGCCAGCCCCTGCAGCCGTCCCTCCCCCCGGCTCGTTTGCGCTTTCGGCCCCGAGAGAAGCGCTCGTTTGCGCAGTCGACCCGGTAGCGGGAGCCTCGGAAAGCCGCACCCGCAGCGTTACCGTCCCGAACGGGAGCACCGGGACGAGCGCGGTGCCCTCCTGCACGGTCAGCGGCTCACCGTCCGACTCCTCGAGCAGGTCCGTCCGCCAGGCGGCCTCGATACCGCCCGCCATGCGGAGTCCCGCGATCCCCGCCAGCCCGTCGGTCTCCCGCAGCCGCACGGTCACCTCCCGCCTCGCAGAAGGCGGCGTCCCGGTGAGGCCGGCCGCGAGCGGATTGCCGCGCGGCTTCAGCGCGGACAGCGTGACGTGGTTCATGTGGCTCAAGGGGTACGCCCATTCAGGCGAGGCGTCCTTGACGAAGGAGGTGCCGTCGACGAGCGACACCCCAGTCATGGCCGGGACGTCAAGGATGTCGAGCGCACCGGCCGCCGACGACAAAACGCCAGGATCGTGGCCGACGGCGGTCAGGAAGTCGTGGTTGTAGTCCTCGGCCGCCGCGTTGAACCCGGCCCCGCGCCAGTCGGGAGCGTGGCGCGCCGAGGCCAGGGCGTAGGTGAAGGTGTGCGACCAGTGCTGCCACTCGAACGACGACCCGTCGGGCGCGGTCCGCCGGTCACCGTCGATCCAGACCCCGCTTGGCCAGGCCGAGCAGGAGCGGAAGAGCGACATCCACAGCGTCCCGTCCGGCGTCACCACGCCGCTCGGCGTGCCCCGGTTGAACAGGGCGACCGCCCCGCGGGCCAGGGGCACGTCTTCGGGAGCGAGCACGTCCCCGTCGCAGACGTCGGCGGCAATCTGCCGCGCCTCCAGGGACGTCACCAACTCGGAGACCACCGCGGGCAGCGAGGCCGGGTCGGCGGTGGCCACGATGAGGACGGGCAGGTCACGAGGCCCGCGCACGTCCGCTCCCGGCGCGAACACCGCCGCCCTCGATTTCGCCGCAGGGATCCACAGCCGCGCCGCGCCGCCCTCGGCGACAAGCTGGGCGAGCCGCTTGGCGACGACGGGGTCGCATGCCGCGAGGACCTCGGACGTGAACGCGTTCAAAGACGGGCCGCCGAGCGCGATGCGGAAGTCGGGCAGGTTCGAGTCCAGGTCGAGCGACCCGTAACGCGTTCCCGACGAACGCGACGACGTCGCCGTGACGCCGGCCCGCGCCAGCCCGGTGAGCAGGTCCTTAACAGCGGGCCTGAGCTCCGGGGGCGTCATGTCAGGGGTGACGACCTCAGCCACCCCGATCGCCACAGGAACGGCGTCGCCGCCGGCAGCGAGCTGCATGCGCGCTACCGACCCGATACCGAACCAGTGGTTCGCCGGATTGTCGAGGGTCCACCAGTGCTCGGCGACGTCTGCTTCCGGCGCCCCGTACGGCCGCCCGACGACCGCCGTCGCGGTCTGGTACACCGGCAGCCCGCCGGGCAGGGCGGCGGGGAACCGCACCCGCAGCAGGTGATCCTTGCCGATCGACCCGGACACGAGCGTGCGGAACTCGACCCGGTCCGCGCCGTCCCACAAGAGGGTCTCGGCCGTCACCGACAGGTCGCCGAGGGAGTACGTCGCGACAAGCCGCGACCCGACGGGCGACCGCTGCGCCCGCACGGTTGTCGCGGTGACGGAGGACGACGCGAGCCCCGGCCCTTTGGGGGACAGGTGCCACGGTCCCTCGTTCCACCGGGGATGCTGCTGGTACTCCTCCTGCAGGATGAGGTCGTTGCCCGGCCTGGTCAGCAGCTCGCGCCCTGCTGACTTGTCGACGACCGAGGCGAGCGCGCCGTGCCCCGCCTCGCCCGTCACCGCGAACGCGTCGTTCGAGATGGCGAGCCCGTCGATGTCCGCCCACCCGCCGGACCCGCCGGATTCGGCCGGGGCAGCAGCGAGGGGGTACCGCAGGGACCCGAGCGCGGGCACTCCGCGGGCGCGGAACGTTAGCGTGACCGAGGCGAGCGACCCGTCAGCGTGCCGGCGCACCCCTTCGGCGAGCGCCGGAACCGGGTCGCCGGTTACCGGGTCGGTCACCGTCAGCCACGAGGTGCCCGGCGAGTCGAGCCGGACGGTCGCCGTCGCCATCCCGTCGCGTTCCCGCGCGAGCCCGTTCACGACGGTAACGGCGAGCCCGCCTCCGTCAACCGCGGAGCCCGCGGAGCCCGCGGAAGCACCGGTCAGGAACGCGGCCGCGTCCCGCCGCGCCGCGTCCCCCCGCTGCCACGCCTCCCGCCAGCCGGCGAGGAGGTCGAGGTATACCTGGTCGGACTCCGTCCCGGTGATCGCGTCATGGTGCGCCCCGTAGGCGAGCTGCCGCCACGCCTTGTCCAGCGACTCCGCCGGGTACGCGGCCCCCCGCAGCCAGGCGAGGGTGGCGAGCCGCTCGCCCTCAAGGACGGCGACCTCCCCGGCCCTCGTGGCGAGCTTGGTGTCGGCGTAGGAGACGTCCTTGCCGGTGTAGACGGGGTTCATGTCCCGTGTCTGCGGCATGATCCAGTACCGCACGGGCGACGCCTCCGCCTCAGCGCGCACCGCCGCGAAGAACTCACGGGGGATCGCCGGCACGAACCGGGGCCACAGGTACCGGCTCGACCACTCGCGGCCGACGTCGGTCACCCACCGGGCCGGGATCACGTGGTCGGACCCGACCGGCAGCATCACGTTGCGCGTCGCGGCGACCGGCGCGAGGGCACGGAACTGCTCGTGGGCCGCCCGCAGCGCCGCCTCGAGGTCCGTGGCGGTGTGCAGCGTCCACCCCGCACCGTAGTGGTTGGCCATGTAGGCGGTGAGCAGCCCGGCCCCGTCGGGGGACAGCCACTCGAACTCGGCGGGGAACTGCATCTCGGTGTTAACGTCGGGCCCCCACTGGTGGAACGGCCCGCGCGCCCACGACGACGAGGTGAGCCCCGCGCCAGCCATCAGCCCGGGGAACCCGGGGTCGAACCCGAACGCGTCGAGCATCCAGGCGGACTCCGGCGAGGCGCCGAGCACCCCCCGCTGGAACCCCATCCCGTACACCGCGTTGCGGATGGTCGTCTCCGCCCCGGTCAGGTTCGTGTTCGGCTCGTTGTAGGTGCCCCCGACCAGTTCCGCCCGCCCGTCGGCGAGCAGCGACCGCAGGAACGCCCGGTCGTGCGGGAACGCGTCGAAGTGGGGCTTGAGGTAGTCGACCTCGGCGAGGACGAACTTGTAGTCGGGATCGCGCCTCGCCTTCTCCAGGTGCAGCCGCACGAGGTCGAACGCGGTCCGCGTGTCGGGCAGCGACCCGTCCTCATCAGGCAGCACGAGCCGGGCCTCGGTGAACTGTCCCTGGGTGTTCCACCAGACCGGGTCGTAGTGGAAGTGCGAGACCATCCACATCGTCCAGCCGGCCTCGGCGCCGGTAACGGAAGCCGCGAGCTCGGCCCGCCTGCCGCCTGCCTCCGCGATCACGGTGACCGGAAGTTCGACACCAGGCGACCCGCTCACGGCGACGCTCACCTCGCCGGTACGGCTTTCTCCCGTTTTCCCGAGGATCATCCCGAACGGTTCCGGGGTCCTCGCCCGAGCTCCCATGACTCGGAGAAGCGCGGTAGCGCCCTCCTCGGCCGCCTCGGTGGCCTCAACGGTGACCCGCACCACCTGCAGCGCCAGCCCTGAGTTCCCGGCGCTTCGAGTGAACAAATCGGTTGACTCGACCGCAGTGATCCGCATGACTTCATCGTGCCACGCGCCCGCGCCTGCACACCGCGTTGGCACCAAGCCGTTGTAGTGAATCAGTTCACTAACAGCGCCGACTGGAGTCTTCGGAAGAAAACTTCCGAAAGGAGTCTTCCGAGTCTGTCGGAATGACTATTTCGAGCGTAGTATTTCGAAACATGAGTTCCGAACCAAAGCCGCAGCCGTCACCGCAGCCGGAGCGCAGGCTCGGCGGGGCCGGTGACCCCAGCACGCGTCGGCCGGGCCCGGTCCGTGACGGCGAGGCCGGCGCGGCCGAGCTCGCCCGCACCCTCGGCTACGACCCGGACGACCCGGCGACCTGGCCGGGAAACGCGCTGGAGGTCCCCGCCGCTTCCGCTGCGGGCAGCGCCACGATGGACGCGTGGGCCGACGAGCCGGTCACGCTGACCGACGCCAAGGTGATGCGCGCCCTGGCGCACCCGGTCCGGATGGCGCTGCTTGAGCTCCTCAGCTTCCGCGAGACACTGACCGCGACCCAGGCCAGTGAGGCTCTCGGGGAGTCGCCGGCCAACTGCGCCTTCCACCTGCGGACCCTCGCCAAGTACGGGTTCGTGGGTGAGGCCGGCGGCGGCAAGGGCAGGGAACGGCCCTGGACCCTCGTCAACCGCAACGTGGCGCTCACGACGAATCAGCCGGACCCGCGGGCCGCACTGGCCGCCGGCGAGCTCGGTAGGCTCTGGCTTGAGCGGTGGATCGACCGGGCCAGGCGAGTCTTCGGCTCGCCCAATCAGGTGCCCGGCTGGGACGAAGCGTCGGGCTGGTCGAACAGCCACGTGTTCCTGACCCCTGACGAAGCCTCCAGGCTCATGGTCGAGATGCGCTGGATGCTGAACCGCTACAAACCCCGCCTGACCGACCCGGCGCTGCGGCCGGACGGCGCGCTTCCTGTGGAGTGGGCGATCTTCGCGGCGCCCGTCCCGTCCGAGCTGTCCGATCCGGGTCCCGCGACCCGACCGGATGCCCCGGACAGCGCCGACGCCCCGGATGCCCCGGACGTCGCCGACGGCCCGGACGGCGCGGACACCGACCCTCAGTAACGCGATATATCTTGAATATTTCAGACAAACGCGATATATCTTAAAAGCCGCGCGATCGGTCTTCCCGCCGGCGTGCGAGACCGCCGAAGGAGCCTGCCATGAACCCCCAACTGCTCGCGTCCCTGGCTGCCGAGCACCGTCGTGACCTGGAGGCCGTCACGACCGCCCGCCACGCGGCGGCCGCCCGCGCGAGCCGGCGCGCTCACCCCTTGACCCTCCCGAGGTTCCGCGTCTCCTGGAAGCGCACGACCCTGGCCGCCGTCGCCGGCAGCCGGCGCGGCAGTTCCCTAGTCATCGTCATCTCGGCGACTCGCACCAGCTGAGAGCTCTGCAACCGATCACGCCAAGCAGTGAGCGTGTGAGCGCTGGGCGGGTCTGCTGGCGGAGGGTGCGTCCAGTTAGTACTGTGAGCTACCGGTACTAGACAACGTTTGCCTAAGGCCGCAGCCGACGATCAGGCGAGAGATAGGGAACGCGATGGCCCACCATGACAGGCCTGCCACCCTCCGGGACGTGGCCACGGCCGCGGGCGTGCACCCAGCCACCGCGTCGCGCGCGCTGAACCCCGGGACCAGGCTCCTGGTCAGCGAGGAGACCGCGCGCCGGGTCATCGAGGCGGCCGACCGGCTCGGCTACCGGCCCAACCCCGTGGCGCGAAGCCTGCGGACCCGCCGCTCGCACACGATCGGCGTGCTGATCCCCGACCTCAACAACCCGCTGTTCCCGCCGATCGTGCGCGGCATCGAGGACCGGCTCGCCGAGCACGGCTACGTGGCGCTCATCGGCAACACCGACGCCGACATGGCCAAGGAGCGCCTGGTCTTCGACCAGATGCGGGCCAGGCACGTGGACGGGTTCGTCCTCGCGACCGCGATCACGGGCAGCCCGATCCTCGCCGAGGCGGCCGAGGGCGACGTCCCCGTCGTGCTGATGAACCGTACCTCCCAGGACTACCCGTTCTCGTCAGTCACGGTGGACAACGAGCAGGGCGTGCGGGCCGCGGTCGCTCACCTGGTCTCGCTCGGGCACACCAGGATCGGGCACATCGCAGGCCCGCAGGACGCCTCCACCGGCGCCGCCCGGCTCCGCGGCTTCCACGCGGGCATGGCCGCGCACAAGCTCCCCGTGGCCGACGGCCAGATCGTCTACGCCTCCGCCTACTCCCTGGAGGAAGGCGTGCGCTGCGGCAGCGAGCTGCTCGGGGCGCGCGACGACCTCACCGCGGTCGTCGCGGGCAACGACATGCTCGCGGTCGGCTGCTACGGCGCCTTCGACGAGCTCGACCTGCGCTGCCCGGAAGACGTCTCGATCATCGGGTTCAACGACATGCCGTTCATCGACCGGCTCCGCCCGCCGTTGTCCTCCGTCCGGTTCCCGCACTACCAGCTCGGCACCGAGGCGGCCACGCTGCTCATCGAGCGGATCGAGGCCGCCGACAGCCCGGTGAAGATCCTCTTCCTCGCGCCCGAGCTCGTCGCCCGCGGCTCGACCGTGCCGCCGGCCAGCGCGTCCGGGGGGGTTAGCGCGGTCCCGCTGCGCCGTGCGGGCCGAGGCAGGGCTTAACCAGCAATTATTGATGAATATAAAAATGGTTGCCTGACCATAAAAGGCGGGCCGCCCTTCCGGGCTAAAGGCTACTCTCGGTGACGAAAGTCCGGTCGCGGCGCCGTGCATTCGTTTGCAGTCACTTACCTGCCGTAGCGGCAAACAGTCGCCCAGGGCTTCTTGGTAACAAATTGGACATTCGGGATTGACAAACCCGCGCGATACGGGACAGTCTCTCATGCAAACGATTGTTGACCGTGCTCCGCGCGCACTGCGCAGGTCACGGTGACGTACATTTCGCCGCGTTTATCGCGCGGCACACAGAACCCGCCGGTATAACCCTCGAAAGTAGGCTCCCGGAGCCATCCGGGTGCTCGACTCCGAAGAATCATGAGCGATGAGGAAGGAGGAACCGGGCGTGAGCGCAAACCTCCCCTGGTTCTCCAAGAACGCTGTCGCGCTGGGCGCTGTCGCGCTCGCCGTTGGCGCTCTTGCCGCATGCAGCAGTAGCAGTAGCAGTTCGACCGGCAGCACGGCCGCGACCGGCTCGGCCAGTTCGTCGTCGTCCAAGGCGCCGATCACCATCGGCGCCTCCCTCTCCCTGACCGGCGACTTCTCCGCCGACGGTAACGGCCTACGACCAGGGCTACAAGCTGTGGGTCAAGGACGTCAACGCGGCGGGCGGCATCCTCGGCCGCCCGGTCAAGCTGACGATCCTCGACGACCAAAGCAACCCCAACCAGGTCGTCACCAACTACCAGACCCTGATCAACACCGACCACGTGGACCTGACCTTCGGGCCGTTCTCCTCGCTGCTGACCGCGCCCGCCTCGGACGTGGCGGCCCGCAGCGGGTACGCGTTCGTCGAGGGCGCGGGCGGCGCGCCGACGGTCTTCGACACCCAGTCGAACGAGGCCGACCACAACGTCTTCGACGTGTCACTGCCGGTCGCGGACGAGCTCATGCCGTTCGTGAACTACATCGCGTCGCTTGGCCCGGCCAAGGACAAGACCCTGACCGCCGCGTACCCGTCGGCGAACGACCCGTTCGCCATCCCGCCGGTGCAGCTGGCCGAGGCGAAGCTTCACGCGCTTGGCGTGCAGACGGTGTACTCCAACATCTTCCCCGAGGAGCCCTCGTCCTATAAGCCGGCCGCTGACCAGGTGGCCGCCAAGAACCCGGACATCGTGGTGCTCGGCTCCACCGACGTGCCGACCGTCTCGTCGTTCATGCAGGAGTTCGCGCAAGACCACTTCACGCCGAAGATGTTCATCGCGGCGGCAGGCCCCGACCAGGGTGCCTCGTTCATCTCCGCGATCGGCAACAAGGACAACGCCACCGGCATGATGGTGCCTGACGGCTGGTACCCCGGTTACGACAACGCGACGAGCAAGAAGATGGTCAGCGAGTACGTCGCGCAGTACGGCGGCACCGCGGCCGGCGTCAACGCGGACATCGCCGAGGCCTACTCGGTCGGCCAGGTCATGGACCAGGCGGTCACCGCGGTCGGCAGCGTCGACAACGCCAAGATCATCTCCTACCTGCACAGCGGCGTCACGCTGCAGAGCGTGCAGGGCCCGGTGAAGTTCGACTCGCTCGGCGAGAACTCCAGCTCTGCCGCGTTCGTCTTCCAGTGGCAGAACAACGGCACGGACTTCAACCAGGTGCTGCCCGCGGGCGTGACCGGCTCCGTGCCGATCATCGCGACCAAGCCCGCCTGGGCGAGCTGAACACCAGCCCGCTTAGCAAGAAATCCCAGTTCACGGTCCTCCGGGACCGCTTGATCCGACCAGGACGGAGTGGTTAATGGCACGGGAGATAACCGAGGCCATCGTCGACGGCATTCTTATCGGGGGCGTCTACGCCCTCATGGCTGTAGGCCTGACGCTGATCTTCGGCGTGCTCGACATCATCAACATCGCCCAGGGTGTCCTGGTCATCCTGGGTGCCTACCTCTCGTACTCGCTGTTCACGAAGGCACACATCGACCCGTTCATCGGGCTCCTCATCACGATCCCCGCGATGTTCGTGATCGGCGTGGTCATCCACTGGGCGTTCATCAGCCGGCTGCGCGGCACCGAGCGGACGTCGATGACGCTGCTCGTCACCTACGCGGTAGGGCTGATCATCGAGGGCATCCTCTTCAAGATCTACGGCGCCGACAACGTCCAGATCAGTCCCTCGTACGTCAACAGCAGCGTGCACATCCTCGGCTTCTACGTGGGCTGGGTCTACATCTGGGGATTCATCCTCGCGCTGGTGCTCGTCGCGGTCGTCTACGCGCTGCTCTACCGGACCAGGTTCGGCCGCAGCGTCCGGGCGGTCATGCAGGACGAGACGGCGGCCCGCCTCGTCGGCATCAACGTGAACAAGGTCGCGGCCCTCACCTTCGGCATCGGCGTGGCGGTGACCGCGGTGGGCGGCGAGGTGTTCGGCATGACCAACGCGTTCAACGCCAACAGCGGCTACGACCTGATCTCCCGGCTGCTGTCCATCATCATCCTCGGCGGCATGGGCAGCGTCGGCGGCGCGCTCGGTGCGTCCATCTTCATGCTCACCCTGGAATCGGTCGTGACCGTCTGGCAGCCGAACTGGGCCGTCGTCGTGTACTACGCGGCGCTCGTCATCGTCCTGATCTACCGCCCGACAGGGCTCTTCGGCCGGAAGGCGGTGCGGGCACAGTGACGGGTAAGAGGCTCGGCGTCGCGGGCAAGGGCGGCGGCCTGCTGCTGCTGATCCTGATCGCCGTGGCGTTCCCGCAGGTGTTCACCAACCCGGCGGTCACCAACTACGGCGTGTTCGCGCTGATCTTTGTCACCTGCGCAACCGCGTGGAACATCTTCTCCGGCAACACCGGCTACATCTCCCTCGGCCAGGCCGTGTTCTACGGCAGCGGCGCCTACGCGATGGGCATCGCGGCGCGCGACTGGCACATGGAGGGCAACTCGGTCTTCTGGCTGCTCCCGCTCAGCGCGGCGGTGGGGGCGATCATCGCGGTCCCGTTCGGGCTGATCGCACTGCGGGTCCGGCGGCACACGTTCATCGTCATCACCATCGCCGTGTTCTTCATCTTCCAGCTGATGGCGTTCAACTTCTCGTTCACCGGCGGGTCGAGCGGGCTGAACTCCCCCTTCCTCAGCTGGCCGACGGCCACCTACAACACGCCCTTCTACTACATCGCGTTCGCCTGCGCCGCCGGGGCGGTCGCTATCGCCTGGCTGGTCAGGCGCTCCCGGTTCGGCCTCCAACTGCGGGCGATCAGGGACGACGAGGACCGGGCCCGTGGTCTCGGCGTCAAGGCCATGCAGGTCAAGCTGGCGGCGTTCACGATCTCCGGCGCGATCACCGCGACGATCGGCGCCGTCTGGTTCTACTACATCAACCAGGTCGAGCCGCAGACCGGCTTCGACCCGCTGTTCGACCTCGCCCTGGTGCTGATGGTGTTCCTCGGCGGGTACGGCTCGATCAGCGGCCCGGTGCTCGGCGCGCTGATCATCGAGCCGCTCACGCTGTGGCTGAACACCCAGCCGGCGTTCAGCGGCTCGATCAGCGAGATCATGCTCGGGGCGATCTTCCTCCTCGTCGTGCTCTTCATGCCGCGGGGCCTCATCCCGACCGGCAGCGAGTACATCACGAAGATCCGGACGCGAGGCCGCCCCGCGGTCATCCCGGCGACCACGATCGGCCCCGCGTCATCCACGCCGTCCACCCCGTTCAGTTCAGGCCCGCCCGTCAGCTCAGGAGGTGCCCGGTGACCGCGCTGCTGCGCACCGAGGGGATCATGAAGGCCTACGGCGGCGTCCAGGCGCTGAACGGCGCGACGATCTCCGTCGAGGAAGGCACCGTCGCGGGCCTGATCGGGCCGAACGGCTCAGGCAAGACCACGCTGTTCAACGTCATCACCGGCTACGAGCGGCCCGACGCGGGGGAGGTCTGGTTCGGCGACCGGGCGATCACCCGCCTCGCGCCCGACAAGGTGTTCGCCGCGGGCATCGGCCGGACCTTCCAGCTCACCCGGATCTTCCCCCGGCTCACGGTCATCGAGAACATGCTGATCGCGGCGCAGGCCAAGGACCGGCCGAGGAACCTCCTCGCCTGGCTCGACAGGGACGCCTGGAGCCATCACCGCAAGCGCGCCATGGAACTCCTTGAGTTCGTCGGCATCGAGCGGCACGCGGACATCCTGGCGGGCTCGCTGTCCTATGGCCAGCGCAAGCTCCTCGAGCTCGCCTACGTGCTCGTCGCCGACCCGGCGGTCATCCTGCTCGACGAGCCGGCCGGCGGGGTGAACCCGACGCTGATCAACCTCATCCGTGACCGTATCCGGCTGCTCAACACCGAGCAGGGCAAGACGTTCCTGCTCGTGGAGCACAACATGGAGTTCGTGATGGGGCTGTGCTCCACGATCACGGTGCTCGAGTCGGGCGCGGCTGTGGTGAGCGGCCCGCCGGACATCGTGCGGACGGACAAGCGCGTGCTCGACGCGTACCTGGGCGTGGACCTGGAAGAGCTCGAAGAGGAGGAGGCCCGATGAGCGAGCCGCTGCTGGCCATGGACGGGGTCGTGGCGGGCTACGGTGGCGGCGACGTGCTGCGCGGCGTCACCTTCGGGGTACCCGAGGGCGCCATCACGTGCGTGGTGGGGCCGAACGGCGCCGGCAAGTCCACCGTCATGCGGGTGATCAGCGGCCTGCTACGGCCGCGGCTCGGCACGGTGACGCTGCGCGGGGAGAAGCTGAACGGCAAGTCGCCGCGGCAGATCCTCGACCTGGGCGTGGTCCAGGTGCCGCAGAACCACAGCCTGTTCAAGGACATGACCGTCCACGAGAACATCGACCTCGGCGGCTACACGATCAAGGACAGGTCGCAGGCCGCCAAGCGGATCGACGCGGTGTACGACCTGTTCCCCCAGGTGCGGGGCTGGGCACAGATGAAGGCGGGCGCGCTCTCCGGCGGCCAGCAGCGCCTCGTGGAGTTCGCCCGCGCGCTGATGCTCGACCCGGTGCTCATCCTGCTCGACGAGCCGTCGATGGGCCTGTCGCCCCTGGTGCTGAAGTCCGTGTTCGCCGCTGCCAAGCAGATGAACTCGGGCGGCGCGACCGTGCTGCTCGTGGAGCAGAACGCCCGCGCGGGCCTCAAGCTCAGCAACCACGGCGTCGTCATGGAGAACGGCACCGTCCGGCTATCCGGCACGGGCCGCGAGGTGCTTGAGCACCCGGAGATCGGCGAGCTCTACCTCGGCGGCGCCGTGAAGAAGACCTGAGGTTCCTCAGAAGTAGCTGAGAGACCAAGCCCCGTATAACAACACAATGACCAGTAACCATAGCTTGGCGTATACGGCGCACAAAACGCACTAAGGTGTGCAAAGCACAGTGATTGCGGACACTTCAGGAGCACGGGCTGATCGCCAAGCTTTTATGGCGCCCGTTCCCTGTTGGTAGCGCGGCGGCGTGCGAGAAGATCGCTCTTCCAGCGAGGACTGATAATGGGAACCCATGGTGCGAGCATGCGACCCCGCGCGCTGCCGCCTGCCCGCCGGGCGGGTAAATCGACAAATGTTGATGTTAATCGAAAGCGGCGGCTGAACATGAACCTGGCCGACTGGCCAGTGGCCCGCCGGCTTTTTACCGTGATCGTCGCGGCCCTCCTTATGGGCCTCGTATTCGGCGGACTGCGGGTGGCGGACGCGGAGAACAGCGCCAGCCAGTTCAGCAGGACTGAGCAGCTGGCCAAGCTGGGCGCGCAGCTCATTCCCGTCGTGAACGACCTGCAGAACGAGCGGGACGCGACGCTCGCCGACCTGATTACCGACCAAACTGACACCGGGGATGGGCTCGCCCAGCTGCAGGCCAAGACGAGCAGCGACGTCGGCCCGGTCAGGGCCGAGCTGCAGCAGATCGTGAACGGCGGCTTCCCCGCGACAATCGCGGCGGACGCCGGCGCGGTGAACAACGCCCTCTCAACGAGCAACCTCCTGCTGCTGCACGGGCTGATCAACACCGCGCTCCCGGACGGCGACGTCGTGTCGCCGGACTATGAATCCGTCATCAGCGACATCATCACCCTGCAGGACCAGGTCGAACTCGGCATCACCGACCAGTCCCTGACCAGTGACGTGCAGGCGCTCGACGCGCTCTCCCAGGCCAAGGACCTGACTTCGCAGCAGCTGGCCCTGCTTGACCAGTCGATGTCCAACCCCGGCCCCCCGGTCTCCGCGGTCGTCGGCGCCGGGTCTCTCAGCATTCCGACGGACACGAGCCTCCAGGTCGACTACAGCGAGGAGTTCAACGACGAGGCCTCGTTCCAGGCCTCGGCCACCCAGGCGGAGAACGCCATGTACGACGACCTGCTCGGCCCGCAGGCCGCGAAACTGGACGGCGAGACCCAGTCGGACAACATCGAGCAGGCCTTCTTCACCGTCGCCAGCGGCCAGCCGGACGAAGCCCAGGCCAACCCAGTGCCGATCGTTGGCACCAACGGTATCTCGTACCCGCTGTTCATCAAATACGAGCAGCTGAATCCCCAGGCCAACAACCCGACCACGGCTCAGCAGGACGGCATCACCACCAGCGCCAAGCTGCAGGCGGCGTGGGACAAGGGCATCGACGCCAAGGTCGGCGCGATGCAGGACACTGAGCAGTTCGTCGCCGGCAACATCGTCACCCGGGCCACCCAGCTCCAGCAGGCCGCACAGCAGTCCGCGCTGACCTACATCATCATCACCGTGATCGTGCTGCTCATCGTCCTGCTCGCTGCCCTCCTCGTTGCCAGGTCGCTGGTGCTCCCGCTGCGCCGGCTGCGCGCGGGCGCGCTTGACATCGCCTCGGTCCAGCTCCCCGAGCGGGTCCGGCTGCTGTCGGACAACCCGGAGTCCGCCGCGTCCATGGAGGTCGCGCCGATCAACGTGACCTCGCTGGACGAGATCGGCCAGGTGGCCCGCGCGTTCGACCAGGTGCACTCCGAGGCGGTGCGCCTCGCGGGCGAGCAGGCGCTGCTGCGCTCCAGCTTCAACGCGATGTTCGTCAACCTGTCGCGCCGCTCCCAGACGCTCATCGAGCGCCTGGCGCGCATGATCGACAACCTGGAGCAGAACGAGGACGACCCGGACCGCCTCGGCAGCCTCTTCTCCATGGACCACCTGGTCACCCGCATGCGCCGCAACTCGGAGAACCTGCTGCTGCTCGCCGGGCACGAGAACCCGCGCAAGTGGTCGGAGTCCGTCCCGGTCGCCGACATCGCCCGCGCCGCGACCTCGGAGATCGAGCAGTACAACCGGGTCACGCTGAACATCCCGCCAGGCATCTCCGTCACCGGCCAGGCGGTCTCCGACGTCGTGCACCTTCTCGCGGAGCTGGTCGAGAACGCCACGATCTTCTCGCCGAAGGACACCCAGGTCCACGTCAGCATGCAGGAGCTGAACAGTGGCGGCGTGCTCATTGAGGTCGTCGACAAGGGCATCGGCGTCTCCGAGGCCCGGCTAACCGAAATGAACTGGCGGCTCGACAACCCGCCGACGATCGACGTGTCCGTCTCCCGGCACATGGGCCTGTTCGCCGTCTCGCGGCTGGCCGAGCGGCACCGGGTGCGGGTCCGGCTGCGGTCGGCGCCGCCGCAGGGACTCTCGGCCCTGATCTGGCTGCCGGACAGCGTCATCGAGCGGAGCGGCAGGCTCGGCGGCGGCACGGCCAGCTGGTCCGCGCAGCCGGTCGGCGCGCGGGCGCGGGCAGGGGCGGGGGGGACCGCCGCCCTCACCTCTGGCGGAGGCGGGGCGGTGGGCCTCGTCGACGACTACGCCGGCGACTACGGGAACGGGAACGGATCAGCGGAGGGCCGGACGGCCTCCGGCTGGTTCCGCGGCGGCCAGGATGGCGCTGGCCGGTCCCTGACCGCGGGCGCCATCGGCGGCCAGGACGGCTTGTCTTTCGGCGAGCCTTCCATCGGCGACGAGACGGTCGCCGGGCTGCCAGTACGTGTTCCACGGGCCAACATGCCGTCGGGAACAGGCGCCAGCGCCCCCGACACCCAGGGCGGACTTCCCGTCCGGACACCTGGAACCGGCCGGGCGGCAGGCAGCGGCAACGCCACGGCGAACGGCGGCAGCACGTTGCCGCAGCGGTCGCCTGAGCAGGTACGGAGCCGTCTCGCCGGGTTCCAGCGCGGAACGCGCCGGGCGGAAGGGCAGGGCGGCAGCGGTGGCCAGGCGCCGCATGCAGGAGAGGGGACAGAACGTTGAGTTACGCATACAGACAGGACCTGAACTGGCTTGTCAGCGATTTCACGGCCCGCGTACCCGACGTGGCGCACGCGGCCGTCGTCTCCGCCGACGGCGTGCCGCTGTCCTTGTCAGACGACATCCCCCCGTACTTCGCCGAGCAACTCGCGGCCATCACGTCCGGGCTGGCCAGCCTCATGCAGGGTGCTGCCAGGATCTTCGAGGCGGGCCTGTCGACCCAGGCGCTCGTCGAGATGGAGGGCGGCCTGATGATCGTCAAGGCGATCAGCGACGGGTCGAGCCTCTGCGTGCTTGCCTCGCCCGACAGCGACACCGAACTCGTCGCCTACGAGATGTCGCTCTTGGTCGAGGCCGCCGGCGAGGTCCTCTCCCCAGCGCTCCGCGGTGGTAACCAGCAGCAGCGCCCAGCACCCGCAAGGTATTAGGCAGGGACAAGGCCTGACTGGCGCCGCGCCTGCGCGCGCCACCAGGCCTGGCCTGCCTCCGGCAGCAGGTGCACCGGGTCGTAGTAGGGGTACTCCCGCTCGAGCGCCACGGGGTCGTCGGCCTCGAGCGCCGTCAGGTACCCCTTCGTCCAGTACGAGATGCCAAGCTCCGCGTCGTACCTGGCCACCTGGTGCACCCAGCGCTTGCCCACGTAGGGCACGTCGCACACCATGCGCGGCGTCGCGAAGCCGGGCAGGTAGCCCATGATGGCCGACTGCAGCGCCTGGGCCTCGCGGACCGTCAGCCGCCAGTGCTCGGCACCGGGGATCATGTCGCACAGGTAGAAGTAATAAGGCGTCACGCCGGCCCCGTCCAGTAGGCGGAAGCACAGGTCGAGCAGGGCGCCGGGGGAGTCGTTCACCCCGCGCAGCAGCACGCCCTGGTTGCGCACGTCCCGCACCCCGGCGTCGAGCAGCGCCCGCGCGGCCCGCGCGACGAGCGGCGTGAGGGACTGCGCCGCGTTCACGTGCGTGTGCACGGCGAGGGACACGCCCCGCGCCCGCGCCACGGCCGCCAGCCGCGCGACCCCGGAGAGCACGTCGGGTGACAGCCAGTGCTGCGGCAGCCCCATGAGCGCCTTGGTCGCCAGCCGGATGTCGCGGATCGACTCGATCTCGAGCAGCGCCGAAACGAACGCCTCTACCCGCGGCCACGGCAGGTTCGCCACGTCACCGCCGGACACGACCACATCCCGGACGGATGGCGCGGACCTCAGGTAGGAGAGCATCGCCGAAAGCCGGTCGTCGCGCGCCATCGTGAACCGGTGTTTGTCGAACGACGGCGTGGGGTTCCCCACGAGGTCCATCCGCGTGCAGTGCCCGCAGTACTGCGGGCAGGTCGGCACCAGCTCAGCAAGGACCTTCGTCGGGTAGCGATGGGTCAGCCCCTCGACCGCCCACATCTCCGCCTCGTGCAGGGAGTCCCTCGTCGCGTAGGGGTGCGAGGGCCACTCCGGCTGCCGGTCGCTGAACACCGGCAGCATGTAGCGGCGCACCGGGTCGGCGTACCATGCGTCGGTGTAGTCCGGTGCCGTGCCCGCCACCGACGGCGCGATCGTGTTCAGCATCTGCGGCGGGAGGAGCATGGACATCGTGGCTCGTTCCCGCTGGTCCCGCTCCAGGTCCGCGAGGAACGCCTCGGACAGCCCCCCGCCCGTGACGTCCCGCAACTGCCGCGCGTTCTTCACCGAGTGGGCCCGCTGCCACTGCGCGGACTCCCACTCCGCGCGCGTCACACCGGCCCACCCGGGCAACCGCCGCCAGTCGGGCTCGGCAAGCTCCCGTCGCCGGTACTGATACGGCTGCTCCACCATCCCGCCCCCCACACAGAAGACCAACAGTCTTTGCGTCATACCCCCGAGAGCCAGAAAAAAATACAAGGGAATAGCAAGAACAACAAAAATTCTCCCGAACAACCGGGCGTGTCCGCCCCAGGCGTTGCGGGTTGTGCGACGCCTTCCTACTGCAACCAAAGAGATCTAACGCCAGCCACAGCGCGGGGGGCGCCGCGTTTTTTGCGGCGTCTCCCCGTGGGGAGGCTACGGAGGGGCGAAGCCCTTCCGTGATCGGGGGGTGCAGGGGGGCGTCCCCCCGCAGGAGGTAGAGCGCAGGGGGGTCGGTCCACCGGAGATAATGGAGCGATGACGCCCGAGGTGGAGGCTCTCGTCCGGTCCGCGACCGCATGGGCGGCCGTCCCCTTCGTCCCAGAAGTAACGCTGCTTACCGCCGCCGAGCCGTTCGGCCTGTGGGACCGCACGGAGCGGGACGCGCCCCCGTTCTGGGCGTTCCCCTGGGCGGGCGGCCAGGGGCTGGCCCGCTACATCCTCGACCACCCGGAGACGGTCGCAGGGCGCAGCGTCCTCGACGTGGCCTCCGGTTCCGGCCTGGTGGCGATCGCCGCCGCGAAGGCGGGCGCCCGCACGGTGACAGCCGGCGACATCGACGAGAACGCCCTGGCCGTGATCGCCCTCAACGCGGCCGCGAACAGTACTCCCCAGGTCGCCCCGCGCAGCGTCGACCTGGAGACAGCCAGCCTGGGCGCGGGCCACCAGGACGCGAGCGACCTCGGGAGCGGAGCCAGGACCGCCCCGGACGTCGTCCTGGCCGCCGACGTCTTCTACCAGCGCGACCTGGCCGCCATGGCCCTCGCCTTCCTCAAGGCCGCGAGACGCGCCGGCGCCACCGTCCTTGCCGCCGACCCCGCCCGCGCTTTCGTCCCGAGAGCCGACCTCACCGCCCTGCAGGCTTACCAGATCCCCGTCCTCACGGTCCTGGAGGACACCCCCGTCAAGACGGTGACGATCTACCGCCTGTCCTGACCGGGTTCGCGCCGCCCACCAGGCAGCGGAAGACCATCGCCAAGGGCGGCGGCAGCCGGTGAAGCGGGGACCCGCGGGAACGTGGCGTGAGCGGCACTGCCGGGGAACGATGCTCAATTTGGTGTCATCGCCTATGGCGCTGTCATTGACCCGCGTCTAGCGTTACAGGCGTGCCAGGCGGGCCGTGCCCAGGCAGGGGTTCGCCGGACAGCGGACAGCGCGCCGAGACACGCAGGGGAAGGACGGAGCACGATGGAGTATGAGCGGGGCCGTAAGGAAGGCATTCCGTCCAACGTCGGGCCGAAGCCCACATTCACGGGACACGCGATGCAGGACGCGCTGCTCGACGACGGGAAAAAGGGCGAGATCCGGGTCTACAGCGTGATCTTCGAGCCAGGAGCGCGCACCTACTGGCACTCGCACGCCGCGGGGCAGACGCTGCTGGTCAACAGTGGCCAGGGCATGGTGCAGACCAGGGACGGCGACAAGCGCGTGGTCGGTGCCGGCGACGTGGTCTGGGCGCCGCCGGGCGAGGTCCACTGGCATGGTGCGGCACCGGACGCGTTCCTCGGCCACACCGCCGTCTCCCTTGGCCTCACCAGCTGGGAAGAGGAAGTGAACGAAGAGGACTACAGGAAAGCCTTCGAAGGCGAATGATCCCCGTAGTCCCCCAGGGCCGTGAGGTTCTCGCGGTGAAGTACGGACATCGTGTCAGTACGCGGGCGGAGAGCTACCTCAACTACCACCTGTACGGCGAGCCGGACGCCGACCTGGACATCGACTACTTCTTCTGGGTGATCAGGGACGGCGGCAACGTCGTCCTCGTCGACACTGGCTTCGCCCCCGAGGTCGGCGACCGCCGCCGCCGGGAGAGCTACACCACCCCGGCGGAGGCGCTGCCGTCGCTTGGCATCGCCCCGGAAGACGTCACCGCTATCGTTATCACCCACGCGCACTGGGACCACACGGGCAACGTCCGCCAGTTCCCGCGCGCGCAGTTGGTCATGACCGAGGCCGAGTACGCCTTCTGGACCTCACCGGTCGCGGAGCGCGGGCACTTCGCGGCGCACTGCGAGCCCGACGAGATTGCCCTCCTCGCGCGGGCCCGCAAGGAGGACCGCGTCACGCTCTTCAGCGCCGATCACACGCTGGCACCCGGCATCGAGCTGACCGAGGTCGGCGGCCACACCCCCGGACAGCTCATCGCCTCCGTGGCAATACCGGGCGGCGGCACCGCCGTCCTCGCCTCCGACGCCCTGCACTTCTATGAGGAGGTCGAACGGGACCGCCCCTTCGCCATCCTCGCCGACCTTCCCGCCATGTATCGCGCGTACGACACCCTGGCGCAGCTGGCGACCGAGCCTCGCACGGTCCTGGTCGCCGGCCACGACCCGCTGGTCCGCACCCGCTTCGGCGGGTACAACCCGACAGGCGCGACCAGCGAGATCGAGGTGACAGACCTGACGAGACCCAGCACTGATAACGGCAAGAAGCGTGCTGTCGGCCACGCTACTCCGGCTTGACGGTCACCAGGGTGCCGTAGGGGAGGTACGGGTAGGCATCCTTCGCGGCGTCGTAGGGCAGTTCTACGCACCCGAGCGACTGCGGGAAGCCGTAGGAGCCGCGGGGGAAGTAGTGCACGGCGTCCCCGCCCTCGAAGTACGACACCCATTCGACCGGGTCCGCGTAGTGCGACCCGTCCGGGTTGGTGCCCGACATGACCTGGAACGGCAGCTTCAGGTATACGGGGAAGGTGCCGGGCCCGGTCGGCGAGACGGAGATCCCGGTGTTAGCGACCGAGGAGAACACCTTCTTGCCGTTATGCCAGATGGTCAGCGTCTCCGGGTCCTGCTGGCTGACGAGCGCGTAGCTGTACCCGTGGGTGTTCCGCTGATCATTCGCCGCGGCGGTCAGCAGCGCCTTCCATACGGCGGGCCCGGCCACCCCGTTGATCGGCAGCCCGTGGTCGGACTCGAACCCGGTGATGGCCCCCTGGTCGAGGGTGTTCGACGTGCCCTGCGCCCAGAACGACTGCAGCTGCGCCGGGTAGCCCGGCTCCCACTGGAAGGTTCCGGCGGGTGGCGCGTACGCCGCCGACAGCTGTGCCGCCGCGCTTTCGCCGGGCACCGTCGCACCCGGCACAGGGGTCCAGGTCAGCGGCAGGTAGCTAAGCTCCGTGAGGATCTCTTGCAGCCGCAGCGTACTGTAGTCGCCCGTCTTAAAGGACGAAGCTGAAGGAGTTCGGGTTTTGGTCCCCGCCACCGTGACCGTGACGTGCGTGCCTGCTGGATAGCCGGCCGCCGGCCTGAAGACCACGGCGTCGCCCGCCCGCTGCCAGGACCCGGCGATCGCCGGGGACAGCGTCGGCAGCGGCGCGGTGGCGGGCAGTGGCTCGTTGTAGGTGACGGTGATGTCCCCCGCGCCGTTAACGGCCTGGCCGCCCGTAGCGGGGCTGATCGAGACGAGGCGCAGCGGCGCCTGGGCAGCGGCCGCGCGCGCCGGGGCGGTGCCGCCGGCCTGTCCGCTTCCCTGCGTCGCGATCACGATACCTGCGGTGCAGCCGCCGACGGCGAGCGCCGCGCCTGCTGCCAATGCCACGGTCTTCCGCGATATACTACTCACAGTGCCCCCATAATTGCGCTGTGCCATGTTGGCGTGTGCCGCTCTTTGCCTGCGCTGATTACTCGGCGTAATGAGCGTATTCCCGCAGTAGTTGCGGATTATGCCTGAGCGGTCCGGGCACGCGCTGGCTGAGGGCCTGCTATCAGTTGGCTGAGAGGCTGCTGAGCATTGCCCGCCGGGCGTGTGAGAAAGGCGAGGTCGCGCGACTGGGGCGACAGCTGGGGATGCCCCGGAGACGGTAACGTTTCACCTGCAGTTCAGCAGCGGGCTCAGCGGCGAGGGCGGCTGGCGTAGGATTGTTGAGCCACGGCCGGGACGGAGACAGCCAGTCTGCGGGTCTCGTTCGCGGTGGCAGCGCCGGTGCGTGTCCGGCTGTCAGGGGGTTGGGCCTGGAAGAGGCCCGGGCGGCTCAGTAGACAACGGAGACCGTGCTCGTGCCCTACGGGCCGTCTGCGGACCGAAGGTGCCGCCCGAGCCTCTTCCACTTTGACAAAGCCGGACATAGGCCGACGAAGAAGGTGAAGACAGACGATGGGTGAGCGAGACGCGGCCACCGGCCGCGTTGTCATTGTTATGCCCACGTACAACGAGCGGCAGAACCTGGAGATCATAGCGGGCCGGATCCGCGAGGCGGTCCCGGACGCTGACCTGCTCGTCGTCGACGATAACAGCCCCGATGGTACCGGGGACCTGGCGGACAAGCTGGCCGAGAAGGATCCGCGCGTGCGGGTCATGCACCGCCTGGAGAAGGCGGGCCTCGGCCGGGCTTACGTCGCCGGCTTTACCTGGGCGCTTGAGAGCGGCTACGACCTGATCGTCGAGATGGACGCCGACGGCTCTCACCGCCCGGAGGACCTGCCGAGGCTACTCGCCACCTCCGGTCAGGCGGACGCGGTCATCGGCTCGCGATACGTGCCGGGCGGCACCGTGGTGAACTGGCCGAAGTCCCGCGAGTTCCTGTCCAAGGGCGCCAACATCTACAACCGCATCATGCTCGGCGTCCGGGTCAAGGATGCGACAGGCGGCTTCCGCGTCTACCGCGCGGCGACGCTCCGGAAGATCGACCTCAACGGCATCGAGTCGGCGGGCTACTGCTTCCAAATCGACATGACCCTCCGCGTGCTCCAGGGAGGCATGCAGATCAGGGAGGTGCCGATCACGTTCGTGGAGCGCGAGCGGGGTGCCTCGAAGATGTCAAACTCGGTGATCATTGAGGCGTTCACCCGGGTAGCCAGGTGGGGCCTCAACTCCTGGCTCCACGGCCACTCAGCCGCGAGCGTCAGAAAATAAGTTCAGCATTGCCCGCAGGGGGACTCCGCTTCCTGCGGGGGGACGACCCCCCTGCACCCCCGCGTATGGCGGGGGCTTCGCCCCCCCATTGCCCCCCACGGGAGGACGCGCAAAAACCGCGCGCCCCCCGCGCTGTGGCTGCGGTTAGGGCCTTGTGGTTGCCGTAGGAAGGCGTCGCAGAACCCGCAACGCCTGCGCTGTGGCTGATGTTAGAGCCTTGGGGTTGTTGTTGGTAGGCAGCGCAGAACCCGCGCTGCCCAGCGCTGTGGCTGAGGTTAGAGCCTTGGGGTTGCTGTAGGAGGCAGCGCAAGAACGGCGCTGCGTCGATGGGGCTAGGTTCGAGCCTTGTGGTTGCTGTTGGCGGGCAGTGGGAAGACCGCGTCGCCCCGGCGTTGTGGCTGGGGCTGAAGCCCTCTGTGGTTGCTGTTGGCGGGGAGCGTTAAGAACGCGCCGCACTCGCGCTGTGGCTGAGTTAAGGCCTTGTGGTTGCGTCAGCAGTGGACGACCGTGCTGCCTTGCGCTGTGGCGCGGGCCAAGGCCTTGTGGTTGCCGCTAAGGCCTTGTGGTGCCGCCAGGACGCAGCACAAAAGGCCGCTGGGGTGATTCCTGCCGGCTGCTGCCTACGGTGCTAGGCGCTGCGGCGGTTGGTGACGTCGGCAATCGCGCGGGCCTCCATGGCCCGGCGCTGCTTTACGACCTCAAGCCGCTCCGCGAGCACTGCCTCAAGGTCCTCGACGGTCCGCCGCTCCATCAGCATGTCCCAGTGACTGCGCGGCGGCTTGACCTTCTTCGGGGACGGCGACTCGCCCGTGCTTGCCGTCGCCATCGCGCCGCAGACACGGCACTCCCACAAGGGGGGGAGTTCCGCCTCAGCGGCGAAAGGCACGCTAAAGTGGTGACCGTTGGGGCAGTCAAACGGGACATCATGCCGTGGGGCCAGGTCGGTGTTCCGGTCGTTTTCATAGCTCGTGGCGCCGAGCCGGGTTCCGCGAAGTGCGCGTTCGGCCATTACTTGCTGCCTCCCAGGCGGTTGGCGATCTCTATCGGCAACACTGGATACCCGGACAAGATTCCCGTCACGCGGTAACTCCAACCACGTTGCAGCATTATTTCAGTGTTCACTCTGCTCCCCGCCGGGGGGGGGCTCCGCTTCCTGCGGGGGGACGACCCCCCTGCGCTCTGCTCCTCGCGGGGGGACGACCCCTCTGCGCCCCCCGCGTATGTGTGGCGGGGGCTTCGCCCCCCATCGCCCCCCCCACGGGAGGACGCGCAAAAACCGCGCGCCCCCCCGCGCTGTGGCTGCGGTTAGAGCCTTGTGGTTGCCGTAGGAAGGCGTCGCAGAACCCGCGACGCCTGCGCTGTGGTGCTGTTAGAGCCTGTGGTTGCCGTTGACGGGCAGTGCAGAACTCCCGCTGGTGTTGGCAGGCTGCGTAGAACCTGTGCTGCCTCGCGCTGTGGCTGGGGTTAAGGCTCTGTGATGGCCGTAGGAAGGCGTCGCAGAACCCGCGACGCCTTGTGCTGTGGCTGGGGTTAAGGCCTTGTTGTCCTTGTAGGAAGAGGGCGTCCGAAGGGCGGACGCCCTCTGTGCTGTGGCTGCGGTTAGCGGGGGCAGGTGGTTCCCGTTAGAAGGTGCGCTAGGCGGCGACCCTCGGGTGCCACTGGCCGCGCTCGGCGAGGATGTCCCTTAGCAGCACGACATCGTCGGTCATCACGCCGTCGGCCCCCAGGTCGAGGGCCCACTCGATCTCCGTCCGAGTATTCAGCGTCCACACGTGGACGTCGAGGCCGACCTCATGGGCGCGCCTGATGAACTCCCGCGTCGCGATCTGCCGGGGCACTTGGGCGCACTGTGCGCCGGACGCGGCCAGGCGGCGGGCCATTGCCTTGCCGGGCGGCCCCAGGAACCGCATGGCCGCGATGGCCGCTGGGGTCACCGCGAGGCAGATCGGCCGGTCCAGGGAGCGCTGCGCGGCAAGCAAGCGGGCGCCGGAGAACGACGTCACGCAGACCCGGTCCCAGGCGGCCGTGCGCTTGAGCGCGCTCGCGAGGGGCCCGATCGTGCCCTCGTCCTTCAGGTCGATGTTGAACCGCAGGTCGGGGAACGTGCCGATCAGGTCCTCAAGCAGCGGAATCTCCTCCGTGCCATGGACCCGCGCGGCCGAGACTTCCTTCCAGGTGAGCTTGCTCACCTGCCCGGTCCGGTCGGTGACCCGGTCGAGTTCCGCGTCGTGAAAGGCGATCAGCTTCCCGTCGGAGGTTGAGCGCGTGTCGGTCTCCAGGTAGGCGTAGCCGAGTTGCACGGCATATTCGAAGGCGCGCCAGGAGTTCTCCGGCTGGTGCCCGGCCCCACCGCGGTGGGCAAAGGCGAGCGGCCTGGGGTGGTCCAGGTAGTCAACTGCCACGCCACCGATTCTCCCCGCTGACCAGGCACTTCCGGTAAACGCCGGTGATCGGCCACCTGACGCGGAGAAAAAGAGAAGATCGTCGATGCCGTTCGGCGGATCTGCAGCTTATAACAGCAAGAAGCGGCGACCGCTGCGGACGCCTGTGAAGATAGTGGATACCTGCACACCCTGGAGCGTGCATTTCTATCCACCATCCTTGCGACGCAGGACGATCGTTAGATAACAGCAAGAAGCGCGGAGCGCCTAGCCGGCCGGCGAGGTCCATTCGCGGCGGCGGGCCTCGGCGAGGGCGATCGCGGTGGCGACCGCGACGTTCAGCGAGCCAACCCGGCCGACCTGGGGGATGTAGGCCGCCGACGAGACCGCGGCGAGCAGGGCGGGGGAGCAGCCGTGGTCCTCATTGCCGATCGCCAGGCAGACGTCGCCGTCAAGAGGCGCGTCGAACAGCGGCACCGCGCCCGACGCGAGCTCGACCGCCACCACACGGAATCCGTCCTCCGCTGCGGCCTTGGCCGCCGCGGCCGGGGACGGCTCGCGGTACGCCGCCAGGAACCGGTCGGTTCCCAGGGCGGTCTTGCCCACCGCGGGCAGGTCTAGGTCAGGCGTGTTGCCGCACAGCCAGACGGACTCCACACCGAACGCGGCGGCAGTCCGCACGATCGAGCCCACGTTGAACGGCTGGCTGACCGAGTCGAGCAGCAGCGCGAGCCGCCCCTCGGTGCGCCGTCGCCACTCCCGGTTGAGCCGCTTCACATCGGTCGGTCGCAGCTGCCGGGGCGTGCCGCCAACCGGGCCAGCCCCGCTATCGGTGTCATTGACCATCGGGAGTCTCCCCCATTCGTTCGGGATCACCGGGGGCGGTCACCCGCAGCAGGCGGTAACCGCTACGCGCGGCCAGTCGCGTCACCGACCATCCTTCCTCGTTTTCCAGCCAGGCGTGCAGCGAGTCCGCGCCGAGGTTGCGGCCCATCACCAGGGTGGCGGCGGCCTCCGGGGCCAGGCGGGCGAGCCAGTCGCGCAGCAGGGCGTGCAGCGGTGCCTTGCCGATGCGGACGGGCGGGTTGGACCAGATGCCGGCGAGCCGGGACGGGAGCTCGACCGCATCCGGCGTCACGCAGCGGACGTTGGACAGCCCCGCACTCGCTGCGTTCGCCGCGCACAGGGCGAGGGCCCGCTCGTTGACGTCGACCGCCCAGACCGTAGCGCCAGGTGCGCGCGCCGCAAGCACGCACGCGATCGGGCCATAGCCACAGCCCAGGTCGAGGATGTCCCCCGAGGCGGGCGGGAAAGGCGCGGACTCAAGCAGCAACCGGGTCCCAGGGTCGAGGCGCCCGGGGGAGAAGACCCCTGAGTCGGTCGCGAGCTCCAGGTACAGGTCAGGCAGCACCACCCGGATCAGGCCCGGACGGTGCGCGGCCGACGGCTGCGCGGTGAAGTAATGGTGGGAGCTGGTCACCGGGCCACGGGCTGCTGTTTCGACGGAGCGGACTCGGCCGCGAGCGCGGGAGCGATGTAGGTCCGCATCATCCACCGCTCGACGAAGAACGTCATGATCGGGACCGTGCCCGCTAGCAGCAGCAGGATCGTCGGCCCCATCTTCATCTTCAGCTTCTGCGCGAGCATGTACGCGAAGATGACGTAGATGATGTACAGCACGCCGTGCACCGTGCCGATGTCGTTGACGACGAAGGTGTTGTGCGCGACGACCTGCAGCGGGATACCGGCGAAACACACCACGATGATCAGGACGCCGGTGATGTAGGCCATCACTCGGTAACGCAGAGCGGCCGTGCGCATCGTAGGGTAACCTTCCTGTCTGCTCTTAGGAGTTAATGGCCCGCAGCCACTTGTTGTGGCCCTTGACCTCGGCGTTCAGTTTCGCGAGGTAGGCGTTGTAGCTGGCGAGCTCGGGGTCCTCCTCCACGTTGCCCGGATGCTCTAGCCGCCGGATGTCGACGCCCTCGGGTAGCGAGCCCGCAGGCAGCATCGCGCCCTTGGGCAGCGTCCCCATCGACTTGGCCAGCGCCGCGGCGGCGACCAGGTCGGCCTCGGTGACACCTCCGCGTCGCAGGTGGAACTCGTCCCTGATAGTTCTGGCCCAGAACACGAGCCCGAACACGGCGAACAGCGGCCACTCGAACGTGTACGCCCAGCTGAGCCCGTTGCCGCCCAGCGCCCGGTGGAACTGCCAGTCGCCGAGCCACAGGCATCCCCAGAACGCCAAGGCGACAAAGAGGTGCCAGCCCAGCCAGTGCGGCTCGAAGAGGAACCGCCATACCGGGCCTGAGGGTCCCTGGGGGGCGTCGTCCGTTTCGGACGTGTCCAGCTCGGACAGGTCAGACCCCGATGCCTTGGGCACGACCTGACCCGTTACGTAAGGCACGTCCTCGACCTCAGCGGAGGGCGTGGAATCGGGGATTTCCATGCCATCGAGGGTATCGCGCCCGGCGAGGGGGCTGATCGCCGCGTCTAGGGATGTGTCATCGTGGTCTCATCCGGACCGAGCCTTTTTTATCCTGGTGCTGACGGCACGTATGATCCACCAGGCAAGGGCAGGATGAAAAGGTTCGCTGAGGAGAACGGGAAGAACGGTTGAACGCGGAGATTGTCATCTTCGGCGGGAACGCCCACCCGGAGCTGGCCGACGAGATCTGCTCGCATCTGAGAGTGCCGCGCAGCCCGGTGGTCACGACCCGTTTCGCCAACGACTGCCTTCAGGTGCAGCTCCAGGCGAACTGCCGGGAGCGCGATGTGTACCTGATCCAGCCCCTGGTGCCGCCGGTGCAGGAGAACCTGGTCGAGCTGCTGCTGATGGCCGACGCCGCGCGCGGGGCCTCCGCCGCGCGGGTCACCGCGGTCATGTCGCACTACGCCTACGCGCGCTCGGATAAGAAGGACGCGCCGCGCATCTCGATCGGCGGCCGCCTCGTCGCCGACCTGCTCGTCACCGCGGGCGTGAACCGGGTGCTGACGCTCACCCTGCACTCGCAGGAGGTGCACGGCTTCTTCTCGGTCCCTGTGGACCACCTGCACGCGCTGCGCGAGCTCGCCGCGCACTTCAGGCAGCGTGACCTGTCGCGGACCGTCGTGCTGTCACCCGACCTCGGCTACGCCAAGTCGGCCGCCGCGTTCGCCAGGCGCCTCGGGGTGCCTGTCGCCGCCGGCGCGAAGGAGCGGTTCAGTGACTCGAAGGTGTCCATCTCCGCGATCATCGGCGACGTGGCCGACCGGGACGTGATCATCCTCGACGACGAGATCGCGCGCGGCACGACGGTCATCGAGCTCCTTTCCGTGCTGCGCCGCCAGGAGCCGCGGTCGATCAGCATCGCCTGCACGCATGGCCTCTTCGCTGACGGCGCCCTCGAGAAGCTCGCCGCCGCCGAGGACGTGACCGAGATCGTCTCCACGAACTCGGTCCCCGTTCTCTTTAGGCACCCCAAGCTCACGGTCCTCTCCGTAGCCCCCGCCCTGGCCGAGGCCATCCGCCGCACCCACGACGGCGAGTCGGTCAGCGTCCTGTTCGCGCAGTAATTCAGGATTCATCCAGAACGGATGCGGCTGACTCCCCGCCGTCCATTCCCCCGGACGGCGGGCCCGTCGGCGACCCGGGCAGCCTTATCTGGATTCGTTGGTCCGGATAAGGTTCAGGGAAGGGACAGCGAGGAGTTAAGGGGGTTCCGATGAGCGACGATCACTGGCACCGGCCGCTGTTCCAGATCCGGACGGGAGAGCTGACCGGCGACACGAGCCAGACGTCCGGCATGACCCGCCGGGAGGCGATCTCTGGCAAGAGCGTGGGCGCGGAGAAGCTGTGGATGGGCCAGACTCACGTCGCCGCGGGCGCCAAGTCGGGCGACCACCACCACGGCGAAGCCGAGACCGCTATCTACGTGGTGTCCGGAACCCCGGCGTTTGTCTTCGCCGACGGTGACAAGGAGGTCCGCCTGGAAACCGAGCCGGGCGACTACATCTTCGTCCCCCCGTACGTCCCGCACCGCGAGGAGAACCCCGGCAAGGATGAGGCTGTCGTGGTGATCGCGCGCAGCAGCCAGGAGGCCATCGTGGTCAACCTCGAGAGCCTCTGGCCGTCGGAGCCGCCAGGGCCGTCAGCCTGATTGGCGACTCCATGGCGAGCCAGTGCGGCGACCCGGCCGTGCCGGGTGTTGTAGGAACTTAGAGCGAACGGTAACCCGTTAGGCCGCGTGGCCCGAGGGATGTCAGTATTGGTGCATGTCATTTCGGCTCACCGAAATCTGGCGTTACCCGGTCAAATCATGTCGTGGCGAGCAGCTCACCGAGGCCGTTGTCGAACCCTGGGGGCTGGCCGGGGACCGCCGGTGGATGATCGTGGACGGTGCTGGGGACCAGGTGACGGCGCGCGAATACCCGCTCCTGGTCCTCGTCACGCCCCGGGTGGAGAGCGGCAAGATCACCCTCGCCAGTCCCGGGCTCCCTGAGGTGACCGTCCCGGTGCCGTCCGGCACAGACCTCGTTCCGGTGAACGTGTGGGGGAGCGATCTGGTCGCTAGCCCGGCTGACGACGAGGCGTCCGTCTGGCTGACCGGCATCATCGGCGAGCCGGTCCGCTTGGTATACCTGGACGACCCGACGCGCCGGCCCACCAACCCCGAGTACAGCCTGGACAGCGACCGGGTGTCGTTCGCCGACGGGTACCCGCTGCTGCTGACGACTGAGGAGTCCCTCGACGCGGTGAACGGCTGGATCGCCGAAGGCCTCAGGGCGGCCGAGGGCCCCATCCCCATGCGCCGGTTCCGCCCGAGCGTCGTGGTGTCAGGCGCTCCGGCCTGGGCGGAAGACGGCTGGCGGCGGCTGCGCATCGGCCCGGTGACCTTCCGCGTCGCCAAGTGCTGCGACCGCTGCGTGTTCACGACGATCGACCCCGACACGGCGGCGAAGGGCCACGAGCCCCTCTTCGTCCTGGCCCGCCACCGCCACTGGGACGGAAAAATCTGGTTCGGCGTCAACCTCATCCCTGACAGCCCAGCCCCCGACGCACCTATCCGCCCCGGCGACCCGGTAGAGATCCTTGAATAAGCTTCCCCTGAGCCGGTATCGAGGCTTTCACGGTTATGCGGACGGGTGCCAGGACTGAGCGTCGTCCCCGGACCGTCTGTCATCGCCGGCCGGCGTGCCTCAGCTAGCCGAACCGGTAGCGGTCGTGATGATCCACGCCAGCACGAGTGCCTCTTCCTGCCAGTGGTCGTACCGCCCGCTCCGCCCGCCGTGCCCCGCTTCCATCTCCGTCTTCAGCAGGAACGGCCCGCCAGACGCCACAGCCCGCAGCCGCGCCGTCCACTTGGCTGGCTCGTGGTACAGCACCCGCGTGTCGTTCAGCGACGTCAGCGCGAAGATCGCCGGGTACGCCGTCGTGGAAACGTTCTCGTACGGCGTGTACGACTTCATGTACGCGTATACCGCGGGGTCGTGCAGCGGGTCGCCCCACTCCTCCCATTCGGTGACGGTCAGCGGCAGTGACGGGTCGAGGATCGAGTTCAGCGCGTCCACGAACGGCACCTGTGCGACGATCCCCGCGAAGGCGGACGGCGCCAGGTTGGCCACCGCGCCCACCAGCAGGCCGCCGGCCGACCCGCCGCGCGCGACCAGGCGCGAGGGGGACGTCCAGCCCGTCGCGACGAGGTGCTCGGCGCAGGCCACGAAGTCGCTGAACGTGTTCTTCTTCTCCAGCATCTTGCCGTGGTCGTACCATGGCCGCCCCATCTCGCCGCCGCCCCGGACGTGCGCGATCGCGAACACGAACCCGCGGTCGAGCAGCGATAGCCGGGTGATCGAGAAGCCAGGGTCGGTCGATAGCTCATAGCTGCCGTACCCGTAGAGCACGCAGGGCGCGGACCCGTCGCGCGGCATGCCCTTCCGGCAGACGAGCGAGATCGGCACCCGCGTCCCGTCCGCCGCGACCGCCCACTCCCGGTACTGCTCGTAGTCACCGGACGAGAACGGGATCCCGGACGGCGACGGCAGCACCGGCTGCTGCTTCAGCACCGTCAGCGTCCCGGTCGCCACGTCGTAGTCGTACACGGTCGACGGCGTGACCATCGAGTTGTACCCGAGCCGGAAGTGGTCTTGCGAGTACTCGGGATTCGCCCCGGGCCCCACGGTGTAGAGCGGCTCGGGGAACGTGATCGGCCGCTCCTCGCCGACGCCGGAGGCGGGTAGCACCGATAGCCCGGTCAGCCCGTCGCGCCGATAGTACAGCAGCAGGTGCGACTCGAACGCGTCCACCGACAGCAGCCGCGTGTCGGCGCGGTGCGCGATGACCGGCGTCCAGGCCGACATGTCACCGGCGCTGTTGTCGGCGCTGGGCAGCGGTGCCGAAGCCAGCTCGAAGTTCTCCGCGCCGCCGCCGTTGTGCAGGATGAGCAGCCGGTCCCCGGCGACCTCCACCTCGTACTCCACGCCGTGGCGGCGCGGCGCGACCACGGAGAACTCGCCGGCGGGCGAGTCCGCGTCAAGCAGCCACACCTCGCTGGTCAGCTTGGACGAGGTGTGGATCATCAGCCACTTCTCATCGCGGGACGTCCCGACCCCGAGCCAGAACTTCTCGTCGCTCTCCTCGAACACCACCACGTCGTCGGAGGTCGGCGTCCCGACGATGTGCCGCCACACCCGGTACGGCCGCCACGTGTCGTCCACGGTGACGTAGAACAGGGCCGATCCGTCGAGCGACCACGCGGCGCCGTAATGGGTGTCCGGCACCTCGTCCGGGAGGGTGCCCCCGGAGACCAGGTCCTTGATCCGCAGCGTGTACCGCTCGTCGCCGGAGAAGTCGGTGGAGTAGGCGAGCAGCTTCCCGTCCGGGGACACGGAGAACGCGCCGAGCGAGAAGAACGCCTTGCCTTCGGCGAGTTCGTTCCCGTCGAGCAGCACCTCTTCGCCGTCCAATGGCTTGCCGTCCTCGGGCACCGGCGGCGTGACCTCGCCGTCGCGGACGAGGCGGCGGCAGTGGATGGCGTACTGCTGCCCCTCCACGGTGCGCGAGTACCGCCACCAGTTTCCCTTGCGTACCGGCACCGACAGGTCGGTCTCCTGGGTGCGCGCCTTGATCTCGTCGAACACGGCCGCACGCAGCTCGCCAAGCCCCGAGGTCAGCGCCTCCGTGTAGGCGTTCTCCGCCTCCAGGTAGGCGATGACCTCGGGGTCCTTGGGATCGGTCAGCCAGGCGTACGGGTCGATGACCGTGTCGCCGTGGTGTGTGCGCTCGGTCGGAACCTGCTTAGCGATCGGGGGAGTGGGCACGGTCGAGGACTCGGATGCCGGCACGGTGCTCATGTCGCCAAAGTCTAGACCGGAAGAACAACATCAATACGCGGGGTGACTCCTTCAGCCGAAGGACACCGGCGGCTCGGGCGGCCCGCCTGCCACGATCACTCTTGTCCCCCGGGGGTGCGACCCCCCGTACCCCCCGATGTTCGTGCGGTGCGGGCCTGATCGCAAAAACCGCGACCATATCAGGCCCGCACCGCACGAACCCAAGCTGCGGGGTGACTCCGTCAGACGAAGGACACCGGCGGCTCGGGCGGCCCGCCCGCCACGATCTCCTGGCCCCGGCGGAGGACTGGCTCGTGCCTGTTGTCCGACGTCAGGATGTAGAAACGGCGCGACCTGATGCCGTCCACAACCATGCCGGCGACCTCGGCGGGGGAGGCGCCGAGCAGGGAGAGCTGGTCGAACCGCTCGGCCGAGGCCTGCTCGGCCTCGTCCTTGATGGCCGCGGGGCCAGCGGAGGCGGGCCGGTTCCGCGACGAGGTGCCGAAGTTCGTCCGCACCGCGCTCGGGCAGAGCACGGAGACGCCGACGTGCGTGACCCCGAGGGACTTCAGGTTGAAGTGAAGCGTCTCCGTCAGCGCGGTGACCGCGTGCTTGGACACCCCGTACGGCCCGAGGGTCCCCGCGAAGACGCCGAAGATCGACGACGTGTTCAGCAGGTGCCCGGCGTCCTGCTCAAGGAGCACCGGCATGAACGTACGGACGCCGTTCATCACGCCCTCCAGGTTCACCCCGAGCACCCAGTCCCACTCGCCGGGCGGGCACTCCCACAGCGGCCCGTGTGGCCCGCCGACGCCGGCGTTGTTGCACACCACGTGCACCGCGCCGAACGCCGAGAGGGCCTTATCCCGCAGGGCCTCGACCGCTGCGCGGTCCGACACGTCGGTGACGACGGGGAGGACGGACGCGCCGGTGCCGGCGAGCTCGGCGGCCGCCTTCGACAGCGCGGACTCCTCCACGTCGGCCATGACGACGTGCATACCCTCGGCGGCAAACCGCTCGGAGAGCCCTTGACCGATCCCGCTGGCCGCCCCGGTGACGACCGCGACCCGCCCCGGTTCGATTGGACTGCGGGAGATGGAATCCTGAGAACCGTTACTTATGACGTCGTTGACACTCATGGCGAGTGTCTAGCCGCCTGAAATGGCCGGAAAACCTACGGTGTCGGGCCAATCGGGACATTAGTGGGATGACCACCATTGAAGTGCAGCAGCGCTAGTGTCCCAGTCGCAAGGGTCAGCCAGCGGGTCAGCGAGTTGCGCGGCAGCAGCGCGACGGCGACCCAGGCGATCGAGGAGTACCAGGGCAGCGACCACGGCGCGACGACGATCCACGCGAACGTGAGCGCGCAACTGGCGGCCACGACCGTCGGCACGTCGGGTGACAGCCGCTTGTAGAGGTACCAGGCCAGCAGGAGCATGAGCGGCGGCCAGCTGAAGCCGATGATGTGACTCACCAGCGGGCCGTCGCCGAAGATCACCTGCACCGCCCGCCAGACGGTGGGTGAGATGACCATCTGCCCCTCGGAGACGAGGGGCTTGAGCGCGACAAGCCCGTAGCTGAAGTAGTAGAGCCCGAACGTGGTAACGCAGGCGACGACGCCAATCCGGATGAGGCGACCCCAGTCACGGTCGTGAATGAGCGGGATGGCGATGGCGAGCGCGACGAGGGCGGCGTTCACCTTGATGCCGCCCGCGATGCCGACGAGCAGACCGACGGCGAGGTCATGCCATAGCTTCGTGCGCCGCCGCGACATGACGATCGCCGCGATGGCGAACAGTGCGAGGAACCCATCCAGGTGGCCGCCCATGACCAGTTCCACGATCAGCAGCGGGTTGGCCACCCACAGCAGGACGGCGCGCACTGGGTTCTCCGCCGTCCGCAGCAGGATGTACCCGGCGGCCAGGAACGAGGCGCCCATGATAATCATGAGCACCCAGATCGTTAGCCACGGCTTCGGGCCGCCGATCCACGCGGCAAACAGGTGCATCCAGGTCGCCACCGGGCCGTAGGCCGAGACCGTGCCCTGCCACTGGGTGCTGACCAGCATGGTGTACGGGTTTGTTTTCGCGCCGCCGGGCAGCGCGTTCGGCGCATATATGTAGGGGTTGTAGCCGAGCGCCGCGAGCCGCCCGTAGGCCGCGTAGGAGGCGATGTCGGACGAGCCGACGGGGGTGATGTTAACCAGGACGGCGACCGCGCCTGCCGCCGTCCAGAAGACCTTCCGGGGGCTAGGCGACCAGCCCCGGCTGTTGGCCCACAGCATCATGGCAAGGCCGAGGCAGCACAGCGTGATCGAGGCGTACATGATCAGGTTGGCGACCAGGTCGGGCAGGTGCGGCGCGCCGAGGTCCCGCGCCAGCGAGGTCAGCGGCAGGAGCACAGGCGGCGTGGCCACGCTCGGCCGGGGGGCGGTGGCGCACAGGCCGACGAACGCGACGCCGCCCAGGCCGAGCGCGCTCAGCATCACGGCGGGCAGCGGACGGGCCAGGCGGCTGTGCGACAGCACCCGGATGAGCTCGCCCATGAGTGCCTCGACGCGGCCGCCGGTGAGCGGCGGCTCGGCGAGCCGGGGCGCGGTGGCCTCGGGCGTCAGGGACTCTGGCTCCATGGCGGGGGGCGAGGCGGACCCGGTGACGGTCATGGCCTGGTCAGGGGCGGCGGAGGGCGCCTTGGCGGGACGCCGCTCGCCAGCACTGTCGCGCGATGGCGGGTCCACCAACAGGGCCATCGATTCCTCCCGGTAAAACGGCCGCCAAGCCGGCGAACACGTACCTCCTGCCCCGCACACGCAAGAAACCGCTGTTCTCAGCAGATCGTACCCGGTGATCTTGCGGGAACCTTCCCGGTGGCCGTCCGGCTAATCCCATTTGCTACTAAGGCAGCCAACCACAAGCCCGTGGTCGCCGGCTGCCCGCGAGACCATGTCGTCACCTATATGTGATCGCATTCACAAGCTCCCCAAGCAGGTACTCACGCTACATCAGATCTCCTCGGCACCTGCTGAGACGTGCCTGAGAAAATCTTCTGAGATCCTAGAGGATACCTGTCCAGCGACCAGGATGATCGCGACAAGCAGGCACAATAGAGGTATGGCACACCGAGCGCGATTCGCGGCCGTGACGACGGCGATCACTAGGCGGCTCCCGTTCGGGCTTTCCGAGAAGGTCGCGCCGAGCCTCGTCGGCTACCTGCTGATCAACCTGTGCACGTTCTTCGTCGACCTGGGACTGCTCGGCCTCTTCCACGGCGATTTCCGGTGGCCGATCCCCGCCGCCGTGACGCTGTCCTACGGAACGGCCTCGGCCATCAGCTACGTACTCAACCGGGTGCTGAACTTCCGCAGCCACCAGAACGTCGGCAGGCAGTTCCCGGTATACGTAGCGGTCAGCGCAAGCAACTACCTGATCTTCGTCCTCGGCCTCACCGACCTGCTGTCCACCCTCGGGGTGTACTACGAGCTCTCCCGTGTCATCGCGGCCTGCTGCGAGGCCGTCTACCTGTACAGCATGCTGCGCTGGGTGGTTTTCAGGGACACCGAGGACGCGGACGCTACCTCAGACGTGGACGCTACCTCAGCGGCGCAGGCGGAGTCGGGAGCGCCGGTACCGCCGCATACGCAGACGGGGCTGTCTCCGTCCCCGACCCCGGCGGCGACGGAGCCACGTTAGCCGCCAGCCGTGGCCCGGGGCCGGGCTTGGCCTCGTTCAGGTCCCGGTGCACCAGTCGCGCGACGCCCTCGATCGTGTCGATCCCGTACTGTTCCGACGGGTTGTAGTCGGTCAGGACCGCGATCAGGTAGTCCTTGTCCTTCCCGGTGAACGCGCCGATGCTGTTGATGTCCCAGCCGGTGTCGTCGTCCGGCAGCCACCCGTTCTTCACGTCAACCGTCACGTCGCTCGGCGCACCGGCCGGCGTGCCCCACCGCTGGGAAGGGATCACCTGCGCCATCAGCCCGAGCTGATAGGCGCGCGAGGAAGCCGACAGTACGGAGTTCGAAACGGTGAGCAACTCGAGCAGCAGCATCTCGTCATGCGCGGTGACCTGCGTAAGACCCCAGTACCCGTCTTGGCCAAGCTGCGTCTCGTTCATCTTCGCGAGGTTGAGGAAGTGCTGCAGCCTGCTCATGCCAACCTCGTCCCACAGCGCCGTCGCGGCGTCGTTATCTGACTGGGTGATCATCAGCGTCGCCTCGTCCCGCTCCCAGGTCGACAGCGGCGCGCCGGTCTCCTGGTGCCAGCGCAGCAGGGCGGCCAGGATGATCGCCTTCACGATGCTCGCGGAGTCGAAGTGCCGCTCGCTGTCGGTGTGGCAGGAGACCTCGGTCACCGTGTCGTACACGGTGACCGCGTACCGCCCCGACCTGCCGCGCAGGGCGCCCTGTATGTCGGCGGACAGCTGCGCGGCCAGCGTCTTATACGCCAGCGGAGCGCTGCAGATCCCCTCGCTGACCCGGGCCCCAGGCGACGTGACCGATGCGGCCGACGCTGTCCTTGCCTTCGTCGTGGCGGCGCTCCGGGCCGAGGTCCGGCCGGCGCGGCCTGCTGGCCTGGTCATGGAAGCGGCTGTCACGCCAGCGCCGATTAGCATGATGCCCGCGGCGAGCACGGCCGAGAGCGTTCGCATTCCCATCGCCATCCGCTCCATCACCTAGATCACGCGTGGTGTTTGCCAGCGGTGGCACCGCTGGCAAATCGAGCAACAGCTATATCAGCGCAGGCCGCTAGGATGGCCGACCATGACATCGAGAGCGTCCGTGTCGACCGTTAACATCCTGATTCGTGGCGGTCACGTCCTGACGATGGATTCCGTCGGCGACCTCCCCGGTGCGGACGTTCACATCCGGGACGGCGTTATCCAGCAAGTCGGCAGAGACCTAGACGTTCCTGAAGCCGAAGTGATAGATGCCGCCGGGAAGATCGTGGCCCCTGGCCTGGTGGACACCCACTGGCACATGTGGAACACGCTGCTGCGCGGGATGTCGGACGGGCGGCCGACCCCGGACGGCCCCGACCGCAGCGGCTACTTCGCTACCTGCGTCGGGATTGGCAAGCACTTCCTGCCCGGTGACACCTACGCGGAGACCCGTTTGGCGGCGGCCGAGGCGATTGACGCGGGCATCACGACGGTGCACGACTGGGCGCACAACATCAGGGGCCTGGACTGGGCCGAGGCAGGCCTGCGGGCCCTGGGCGAATCCGGCTGCGTGCCCGCTTCTCCTACGGCTACGAGACGGGCCACGCGAACGACCAGCTGATGGCTCTCGAAGACTTGGGCGCCATCAGGGCGGCGTGGCCGTCCTATCACGCGGATGACCGCATTCACCTGGGCGTGGCCTGGCGGGGAACCGGCGGCTCCAACCCGGCGATGCGGGTCGCGCCGGAGCTGTACCGGACGGAGATCGCGGCCGCGCGCAAGCTAGGGCTGCCGGTCTCGGTGCACGCGTGCGGCCCGGCCGCTGCCACCGGCCAGATCCTCGCCTACGCGGAAGAGGGCCTCCTCGGCCCGGACCTGCAGCTGGTGCACCTGAACAACGCGTCGCCGGCGGAAGTCGCCCTCGCGGCGCAGGCGCCGACTTACTGTTTAGATGGTGTAAGTCTAAAGGCCTAGCGCCTCAGCCGTCGCGCGGAAGCTGCCCGGCGGAGCACCGCGCCGGACGGCTCGTCGTCCGGGTGGCTGCGCGGAACTGGTGGGTTTGCTCATGCGGGCAGGACGTGTTTACCGCCTGCGCTTCCGCTTGCCCAGCGGCTTGTAGTAGGACACCGGCCCGGCTCCCGTCGAGACGCCCTCGCCGCCGACACCGAACCACCCCCGCAGCCAGCGCGGCCCGACCCCGGCGCGGACGCCCCGCTTGGATACCCGGATCTTCACCCCCGGCAGCAGCCGGATGTACAGGCTCATGACTCTCCCCCTCGGCTGAACGGGTCGATGCCCGGCACGTCGCCCACGGGCAGGGTGGCCCAGTCGGCGATGGCCTCGACCAGGAACTGGCACCGCTGGGCGTGCTTGGAGGCGAGCGAGTGGCAGAACGTGATCACGCTGGCGAGGATCTCCTCGCGCGTCCTGCTCGCGTCGGCCTCGTAGTAGCTCACCACGCCGGGGCTATCGGGAGCCGTCCCCCGGCTAATCCCTCAGGCCGGGGGCAGGGCCTCGCCGGTGAGGTTCACCACGGACACCTCGCCCGTGTCGCCTGATGCGAACAGCGGGGCCCTAGCCCACGCGTTCCACTCCACGGTCACCCCGACCGCCTCCGGGCGGTCCCACGTCGCGGGGCCGCCCCGTGTCACGCCGGCGCCCCGGACGCCGGGCACCACGGTCACCACCGCCAGCTCGCGCAGCACCGACCGCTGCCGGTCCAGCGGCAGCCCCTCCCATGCCCTGCGCGGGCTGTCAGCGGCCACCACGGCGGCCAGGACGGGACGGCGGGTGACGGTGCCCATGCGGTTCTCCGCCGCCCGCAGGCGGCCTCTCAGCTCCGCGACCTTGGCCTTGGCCTCGGCCGGGGTGAACACGCCCTCCAGCGCGCCGTTCTGCACCGCCTCAATCTGCCTGCGCAGCTTCGCGGCCTCCTCGGCGTCCGGCCCGGACGGCAGCTCCTCGCCCAGCAGCAGCCGCACCCGGTCGGCGGCGGGCATCAGCTCCAGCCGGGTCAGCAGCCACTCGGTCACCACGTGGTCAACCGCGCCCATGGCGCGGCTCACGTGCGACGCCGGGCACTTGTAGCTGTTTCCTAGGCCCTTCACGATCCGCTCGCCGCACCGGCCGCAGTAGCCGATGCCGGACAGCAGCGACTTAGTGGGCCTGCCCGCCGCCACCCAGTCGCGGTTAACGTGCCGGGCAGGGTCGTCCAGCAGCGCGGCCACCTGGCGGTGCAGCCGCTCGGTGAACTCGTGGTGCCCGTGCTCGTTGGTGTAGGCCAGGACCGGCCACACGCCGTCGTGCACCGCGCCGTTGAACATGACGGTGCCGTAGTTGCGCGTCCGCAGCAGCACGCCGCGCAGCGTCGAGGGACGCCACTGCCCGCCCTGGCCGTCGTTCTTCTTAGCGCCTCGCGGGACCAGCAGCCCCGCCTCGTTCAGCTCGCGGGCCAGGCCGTGCAGGGTGCGCCCGGCCACCAGCGCCTCGGCGGCGGTAATCACTGCCCTTGCCTCGGCGGCATCAACCACGGGCCGGACCAGCGCCTCGCGGTGGTGGACGACGGCGCTGCCCGCGCGGCCGGGGTCGGGGACCAGGGTCCAGCCGAACGGGCGGGGGCCGCCGATGTGCAGCCCGTTCCTCGCGGCCTCGGCCTGCGCGAGGACGGTACGCTCGCCCTTCTCCTCCACCTCCAGGGTGTCGAACTCCATGATGATCATGGCCATGGCCCGGCCCTGCGCGGTGCTCAGGTCGAGGGACTGGCCCTTAGTCGCCTCAATCCGTATGCCCGCCTTGGACAGCAGCTCGATGCCCTTGACCCGCTCGGCCCGGTTGCGCCATAGCCGTGAGGTCTGGTAGCAGACCAGGACGGTGAACTCCCCGCGCCCGGCGGCGTCCATGAGCGCGTTGTAGCCGGCGCGCGGCTTGCCCTTGGTGGCGCTTAGGTCGTTGTCGGCGAACTCACCAGGCTCGCACTGGACCGGCTCGCCGTTCTCCCCGGTGAACGCGGGGCCGTGCCCGGCGGCGGGGGCGTAGCCGTGCTTGGCGGTGTGCTCGCCGGTGGCCTTGCGCTGGTTGGCGATGCCGTGCATGTCGCCCGCCCGATCGCTCGATATGCGCAGGTAGCGGGCGGAGATGTCGGTGCCGGTGCTGTCTGCCATAGGCCCAACTTACACCGCCTTGGGTATATGTCGGGGAACGCCGACTTGTTCGTGGTCATGAAGGTGACCCAGGCCTGCGCCAACGGCCAGGCGCGCCACGAGTTCGCGCTGACCGCGCGGGACGCACTCCGCCTGGCCACGATCGACGGCGCCCGCACCCTGGGCCTGGACGCATTCACCGGCTCGCTGAGGGCAGGCAAGCGCGCCGACGTCATCGTCGTCTCGCCCGACTCTCCGAGTCTGGGCGTCCTCACCGACCCCGCCCGCCTCCTCGTCACCGCCGCCACCCCCCGCGACGTGGACCTAGTGGTCGTAGACGGCCGCATCCTCAAGCGCGACGGCCAGCTCACCGCTGTCGACCCGCAGGAGATAACCCGCTCCGCCCACGACTCTCTGGCAGGCGTCCTGTCCCGCGCCTCCGCCTAACGACAGGACCGCCATCAGCCGATCGCCCCGGCTCTCTCTCCGTAGACCGCTTTTCAGGCTCGTTGGCGCTTTCCGGGTGTGACAGAAAGCGCCGTCGACGCGCTTGAGATAGCGGAGACAGCGACCGGGTATAGCGATTCCGGCACTGTCAGAATACGGAGAGTGACACTCTAGTCTCGTGTAGCTCAACTGGGGTGGTGGGGCGGTTTGTTGGATTGGCAGGATATTTATCGACATGAGACCGTACGATCGGGTCTGATTTTCCGGCCCCTACCTCGATGGAGTTCTATGCGCCGCCTGGCCGCACGGTTGGTGATCGTGGGAATAGCCCTGGCCGTGGGAGGAACGGCGGCGGGCTGCTCCGCCGCGCCCGGCCTCGCCTATGCCCAGGATGCAGCCCGCCCGGCGACCTCGTCACCCGCGGCCGTCACCGCAATGGTCCCGGCGTCGGCGCGAGCGAAGACCTCGGCCGGACCATTCCTCGCGGTCGTCGGGGCCCCGAAGGGGGTCAAGGCCAAGGAGGGCATCCTGGTCGACGCCACCACCGGCCAGGTGCTGTGGTCGGAGGGCGAGAACACGCCGCGGCCGATCGCTTCCATCACCAAAGTGATGACCGCGCTTGTCGTCCTCCAAGCGGGTGGCCTCAACCGGGAGATCACCGTGCCCGGTGCCGTGACCGGCTACGTGGCCAAGTACGACGCGAACGCCGCCGGGCTGATCCCCGGCCAGGAGTTCACCGTCGACGAGCTTCTGCACACGATGCTCATCGTGTCGGCCGCGGACGCCGCCTACACCCTCGCCAACGCCTACGGCCCGGGCCTGCCCGCGTTCATCGCGAAGATGAACGCGGAAGCGGCCAAGCTTGGCTTGACCAACACGCACTTCACCTCGCCCGACGGCCTCCCGTACCCGACGGAGACCTCAACTTACTCCTCGCCGGCCGACCTCGTGAGGCTGGGCGAGGCCGCGATGAGCTACCCGGAGTTCCGCTCGATCGTGGACCAGCGCTACTACAACCTGCCCGAGGGAGACGGCCACAGTGCCCTCTCCATCACGACCTCGGATGCGCTCATCGGCACGTACCCAGGCGCCATCGGCATCAAGGACGGCTTCACGAACGCGGCCGGCCATACTCTCCTCTTCGAGGCGGTCCGCAACGGCCGGACCCTGATCGGTGACGTCCTGGGCTCCCCGCCGAGCGGTCCAGCCTCCGGTGCCCAGGACGCGGCCAAGCTCCTCAATTGGGGCTTCTCCCTCAAACAATCCGCCTAACCTGCATCGGTTGAGAACCGCTGGGGAGGTCTCCCGGCACCCGGCCGCCGACCTCAGCTCAGTCCGGCCCGATGCATGTCATCTAAAGGTTTTGCCGTTGCCGTGCGACTTAATTAGCTGTGAAGGCAGGCATGGATGACGGCGGTGCGGCCAGGATCCCGCGATGCCAGGTCGCCGAGCTGACCGATTTCTTCGCGGCTCATGACCGGTGGCTGTTCGGGCATGCGTGCGTTCGCACCCGCGGCGACCGGGAGCTGGCCGCGGACCTGGTCCAGGACACGTTCGAGGCGGCGGCGCGGGCATGGGGCATGCTGCGCGAGCACGCCAGCCGCCGGCAGCGGGCCTGGCTGCTCAGCACGCTGGCCCACAAGGACATCAGCGATTTCCGGCACCGGGAGGCGTTCCGCCGCAGGCAGCCCGAGATTCACGCGAGGTACCAGCCCATCGCGGCCGATACGGAGGCCGAGGCGCTGAACGCCATCGCGCTGGCCAGGGCGCGCGAGATCATTGAGGACATGCCGCCGCGGCAGCGGGAGATCGCGCTGCTGCGCTGGCAGGACCACCTGCGGATCGCCGAGATCGCCGCGCGGCTCGGCGTGGCGGAGGGCACCGTGCACGCATCGCTGCATAACGCGCGGCGCAAGCTCATCGTGGGCCTGGAACGGTACTACCCGTCCGGAGAGGGGGACGTGTCATGACTACGCCGGAGCAGCCGGATGACCGCCGCGAGGACTTGTTCATCGCGGATTTCTACCCCAGGCTCGGCGCCTACCTCGCCCGGCAGCACGCGAACGGCTACGACGCGGTGGCCGGGCGCGCTCGCTTCCTGCTCTGGCTCGCCACCCACCCTGACGAGGGCGCGTTGACCGACTACCTGGCGAGGGCCATCCGGATCCCGCGGCTCACCGCCGAGGATGAGACCGAACTGGCGACGCGGACCCGGGCCGGGCGCCGCGCCGAGGAGAAGCTCGCCGAAGGCGGCGACGCGCTGACCGCCGAGGCGCGAGCCGACCTGGAACAGATGGCAGTCGACGGTGACCAGGCCGGTAGCCGTCTTCGCGAGGCCAACGTCTGGCTGGTCGTCTCGATAGCCGAGCGCTACAGCGGCCGCGGCGTGCCGTTCCCGGACCTGCTCCAGGCAGGCAACCGCGGCCTCACCCGCGCCATACAGCGGTACGACCACACTAAGGGCTACCCGTTCACCGCTTTCGCGACCTGGTGGATCCGCCAGGCGATCACCCGGGCCCTGGCCGGCCCGCCCCGTGCCAGCCAGACCCCAGAGCCTGGTTCCTGGGCCACGGACACCGACCGGCTCACCCAGACGGAGCAGCGGATGCTCCAGGCCCTGGGCCGCGAGCCCACTGCAGAGGAACTAGCCGCCGAACTCGACCCATCCTCCCCGTGACCTCCGCTCAAGGTACCCAGCGACTCTGATCGGTGACGTCCTGGGCTCCCGCCGCAGCCCGGCCTCCTGCGCCGCCGGCGGTGACCTTGCTGGTGGTGCGGCTAGTCCTTGCCCTTGGCGTTGTCCCGGGCTGGGTGGCTCTCCCGGTTGACCGGGGGCCCTTGCTTGCGGGGGGTTCGTCTGGTTGGGGGGCGCGGTCTGCGTCACGAGCGGGCCTGCGGGCCGGCTGCCCGCACCGGCACGGCGGCGGGTACCGCCGGCCTGCCCGCGCGTGCCGGGCGCGGCCCGCACCACGGGCGGGCCTCCGGCCGCGATGCCGCGCCGGCGGGCAGGCCTCAGCCGTTTCCTCGAGCCAGACGGTCACCTCAGCGGTCCTTCTTCGGTCTTTGTCCGCAACGGCAGCCACCGCACGGGGCGCGTCCGTGTCCGTGACCACCCGCAGCCGGCCGCGGACGGATGCGGCCGACCCGGCTACCCGCACCGTCTCGCCAGCCCCGGCGCCTTCCGGGCGCAGACCCCGCCCGGGTGCGCCTTGCAAAACCGCACGCGTGCAGGGCCGGGGTCCGGATTACGGCGGCCGGGGCCGGGAGAACAGGGCTTGCGGGCGGGCCTGCGGTAAGGACCGGTCAGGCTCCGCGCGCGGAGTTCCGAGCGGGTGCGCCACGGTGCGGGTAGCCAGGTCTACCGCATCCACGGGGGTGAACGTGCCGCTGGTCACGGACACGGACGCACCCCGTTCGGTGGCGCGGGCGGTAGAGGAAAACCGGACAGTACGGCTGAGACCCGCGTCGGGCTCGCGGAAGCGGCTGAGCCCTGCCGCCGGCGCGGCATCGCGGCTGGTGGCCCGCCGGTGGTGCGGGCCGCACCGGGAAAGGGGCACCGTGACTCCGCCTGTATCCCCTTGCAGGTGCCCGTCTTGGCGCGCACCGGAACGCCTTGACAGCAACGCAAGCCAGCTAACTTAGCGGCCTTGCCCCTAACCGGCGGCACCAGCTCCCGCGAGCGCCTGGCCGCCCGCACGCTGACTACGCGATAGCGCGATCAGCGATCCAAGATCTTTTGTCCACAAGCCTAACTGCCGATAACAGCAAGAAGTGTCATGTTTCGCCATTGATGGGTGGACGCTGGCGACCCTGATTTCCGCTTAGGGCCAGTACTGACGAGTAGCTGTAGTGATTTGCCCCATTTGCGATGCGGAAGTGGCCCTATGTCGCCTGGGGTGGGTCAGCCCAAGGTCATAGCGGTCTGTCGTCAGGCAGCGGCTGGTCATCGGTCGGCGCGCTGAACCCGGCGCATGTCACCGAAGGCGCGCAGCGGGTCGCTCTCGAAGATGATCTGCCCGGACGGGCCTTGCTCTCCCTGCGCCGCGTGACGGTTACCTGGGGTTAGCGCAACTCGGGCTGGCGGAAATCGCGGGAGATGGCGGATTAGTCGCGCTGGCGGGAGCTGCCCAGCATGATCTCGTCCCAGGAGGGGACGGAGGAGCGGCGCGCCTTGGCGTTCTTCTTCGCTCCCGCGCGCGGGCGGGGCTGCTGCTCCCCGGCGGATGCGGGCTCCGCGGGTGCAGGCTCCGCAGGTGCGGGAACCTCGGTCTTGGGCTCGGGCGTCGCGGGTGGTGCCGGCTCGGGCGCCGATGGGGTCGGCTCAGTCGGCGGGGTCGTTTCAGCCGCTGCGGGGGCCGCCGGGTCCGCCGTGGTGACGGGATCGGCCGAGGCGACCGTAGCCGACTCGGCCGTTGTCGCGGGCGTGGCCTTGGGTTCCATAGCCTCGGTTTCCGTGACCGCTGGTGGTGCCGCGACCACCGGTTCGGCCTGCGCGGCGGTTGGTTCAGGCTCTCGGATGTGGGGCTGCGCGGCGATCGTCGGCTCAGGTGCCACGGGCGTTTGCGCTGCGGCGGTCGGCGCGGGAGCGACTGCGGTCAGCGGAGCCGAGACCGGTGGGGCCTGGCGTCCCGTGATCGCGGCCTCGGGTTCGGTGGTCGCGGCCTCGGGTTCCGGCGTGGCGATCGCGGCGGGCTCGGTCGGCGCAGACGCTGTCCGGACGGCTTCGGGCTCACGCGTGACGGGCTCACGCGTGACGGGCTCAGGGGACACAGCGGCGCCGGGCGCGGGTATCGAGTGCCGCGCGTCCTGAGTCGACGAAGGTGCGGTGGGCGCCACGACGGTTGCGGCCGCGGCCGTGGCGGCAGGAGCCTGCTCGGCTTCCGGAGCGGGCACCTCGCGGACAGGCGCCATTGGGGCAGGCGGAGCTACAGCGGGAGACGCCACCGGGGGCTCCGGCCTGGCGGCCGGAGCGGTCGCGAAAGGCTCCGGGGCGAGCGCGCGCTCGGGTGCAGGCACCCCCGGCGCTGGCCGCGCGGGGGCAGGGTCCTGGGTCAGTTCGAGTTGATCGCCCAGGAACGCCGGCTCGGGGTCTTCGAAGATGACGGGGCGCGGGGGAGTAAGCCGCGGTCGTTCGGGATCATCAGAAGCGGGACCGGTGGAGTAGGGAGCGGCAGACTGGACCGTGGCCGACGCATCCGGCGCCACTGTCGCGGGTGCTTGCGCAGCAGGCATGAACGTTTGGTCCTGTTCCGGCACGCGGCGGGGGGCAGGCGCGGGCTCCTGGTCGCGGAAGGCCGGCTGCGGCGTGGCCGGGGCGCGGCGGGCAGTCGGCTCAGGGAAAGGGTCGCGGTAGGTGCGCGGCTCCGGGGCAGCCTCGCGGTAGTCTGGCCGCTCGGGTTCCCGGTCGCGGTACGCCGCCGGTTCGGCAGCCGGAGCGCGGTAAGCAGACGGCTCCGGCATCGGCTCGCGGTAACCAGACGGTTCCGGCATCGGCTCACGGTAGGTGCGCGCCTCGGGCGCGGCCTCGCGGTAGGACGGCGGTTCAACGACCTGCGCGCGGTAGGCGGACGACACCGAAGCGGGGTCGCCGTAGCCGCGGTGCCCGGATTCCGCTTCGCGCTGGGCGGGCGGCTCGGGCGCTGGCTCCGGGGCACGGTACGGGGCTGACTCGGGAAACTCCGCGTAGCCCTGGTTCGCGGGACGGTTCTGGTAGCCGGGACCGTCCTGCTGCGCCGGGCGCGGCTGTACCGGCGAATGCGGCATGGTCGGCCGCTCAGGCGCTGCGGCCCGGTCGGACAGTCCGCCGAGGTCAGCGATAGGGGCCCGGTCGGGCATGGCAGCGCGCTCAGGCTGGGGCCGATCCACGAGCGAGCGGTCAACGCCGAGGGACCGGTCGGGAATGACGGACCGGTCCGGGCGGAAGCGCGACGGGCCGCCGACAGGACCGCTGCCCATCCCGGCGGCCGCCCCGAGCCGCGACGCGATCGGCGTGACGGTGGCCTCGCCGGGCATCGGCACCGGCTCGGCGGGCAGTTCGGACTCGGGCAGCGACAGGCGGGCGGCGTTGTCGTCATCGGGCATGACGTGCCGGCGGCGGGGGTCGAAGACCCACTCGGCGACGTGCAGCCGTCCGCCGGACGGGAACGTCAGCGAGACCTGCCAGTTGCCGTCGCCGCGCTTGCGCGAGTCCCACTGCCCGTCCGCCGGATCGCTGCCGGCGGCGGACAGCCGCTCGGTGACGATGTCGCCAAGCCGGGGGCCGGGTCCCGAAGAATCGCCCGCGCGGCGCACCGAGCCCGACTGCGCCTGGTCCGCGATGTAGGCGCGCTCAGCGAGAACGGGGCCTTCGAACCAGCGCACGCGCTCGACCGGGATGCCGGCGGCGTCGGCGATCTCTTCCGCTGTCTCGCCGGCGCGGATTCGTGCCTGGATCTCCTTGGGACGCAACGGACTCTCCACTTCGATCTCGTACTGGGCGAGCCGGGAGGTCTGGCCCTGAGCGACCGCCCGCAGTCGCTCGTCGATCGGCAGGATGTACCGTCCGCTTCGCCCCGGGACCGCGAGGACAGCGTAACTGCCGTCCTCGCTGACCGCGACGAAGCGCAGTTCCTGCATCGGGGTCCCTTCCCTGTGACTCCGCCACTCCTTGAAGGGGGAGCGGCTTCTCAGGTCGCCTTCTGGGCTTCCTGGAGGGCAAGCCCTGCCCTCAGGTGTAAACACTTAGGTCAAGAGTCTCCCGGTCAGAGTGCCAGAAGAAAAGTACCCCGCCCGGCATGTCCGCCAGATCATGGTGGCAATTACCATGTCCGGGACTGCGGGCGGGGTACCTCAATCGCGACCTTTAGGAGTTTCTTCGTGACTCACTGTCGGTAGAGTCCGTTGACGCCGCCGGACCGGAAAGCCCGAGGGTGTCCGCGCTAGACCCGACAGTATCCGGCGAGGCGGGCGTCACGTGCAGCTTCGACGGCCACCAGTTCCACCGGCCAAGCAGGACCACCGTGCAGGGCACGAGGACGGTGCGGACGACGAATGTGTCCATGATGACGCCGATCGCGAGGCCGGCGCCGACGTCGACGATCTGCGAGCCGCCAGCGCCGCGTCCGCCCACCACGGCGAACACCGCGAACGTCCCGGCGAGCACGAGGCCGGCCGAGGTGACCGTGGTGCCGGTCACCCCGATCGCGCGCGACACCGCCTCCCGCAGCGGGAGGTGGTGCGCCTCCTCCCTGATGCGCGTCATCACGAGGATGTTGTAATCCTCGCCCAGCGCCAGCAGGAAGATGAACAACAGGAACGGCAGGATGAAGGTTATGCCGCCGGCCCCGCCGATCTTGATGAACACCAGGACCGAGAGACCCAGCGCCGCGAAGTACGACAACGCCACCGACGCGATCAGGTAAAGCGGCGCGACTAGCGATCGCATCACCAGCGCGAGCAGCACACCGATGACGATGATCGCGATCGGGATGACGTGCGCCAGGTCGCTATTGGAGATCGAGCTGACATCATAGAGCGCTGGCGCCTCGCCCGTAACGCCGTAGTCGGTGGCGTGCAGCGTCGGCACGACGGACTGCGCCTCGGTGCGGATGGCCGGCACCGCGTTCAAGGCCGCCGTGGTGGACGGGTCACCCGCCGCCAGCGAGGTTTCGAACTGGATCGTCTTGCCGTCCGCAGACACGAACTGCGTGGTCGCCCGGTACATCTGGTACGCCTCAGTCCACTGCGCGGCCGTGATCTTGCCGGCGGCCGCGGCCGGCAAAGGCGGCGTCGTGGTCGGCAGCGTCCCGGAGCCGAGCAGTGAGTGCAGCTCCGTGTACTCGGTCGCCGTCAACCCGGTGCCGCCGATCGGGGTGAGCGGTCCGGTCACCCCGGTGAACAGCTTGGACGCCTGCAGTTGCGTGGTCGCCGCCGCGATCGCCGAGGCGTCATCCCAGGCTGGCGTCGACAGCTTGTAGACGAGGTTGGTCGGATTGGCCGCCGTGGAAGGGAAGTACTTGTTCAGCAGGTCGGTGCCCGCGGCCGAGTCCGTGCCGGCCGGCGCGGAGATCGTCCCGCCGAACCCTGCGCTCTGGTAGGCGGTAACCGCGGCGGACAGCGCACCGAAGACGATCACGCCGGTGAGGAGCGCGGCCGCGGGGCGGCGCACGACACGGGTCGCTATCTTGCCCCAGAGGCCGGTTGAGGAGGCGCCGGCCTTGGGCTTGGACGGCCAGAACGCGGCCTTGCCGAAGATCGAGAGCAGGGCGGGCAGCAGGGTGAGGCCGGCGAGCAGCATCACGCCGATGCCGATGGCGAGCGGGATGCCGAGCTGGGAGTAGATCTGGAAGGTCGCGGCGAGCAGGGACAGCAGGGCGGCGACGACCGTGAGGGCCGAGAACGTGATCGACTCCCCGACCTTTGTCAGCGCGTTGACCACGGCGTCGTGGTTGGCCTGGCCGTTCCGCATGTTTTCCCTGACTCTGAACACCAGGAAAAGGCCGTAGTCGGTGCCTGCGCCGAGGACGAGCACGATGAGCAGCAGTTGCGAGAGCGAGGAGACCTTGAGCCCGTGGTTACCGAGCTCGCCGACGATCGGCCCGGCGATGGTGACTGAAAGTAGCGCGGGGATCACGGTGATGAACGGCGCGAGTACCGAGCGGAAGATCAGGAACAGCAGGATGAGGATGAAGAGGAACGCGGCACCCTGTACCTCGCTACCTGTATTGCCCGACTGTTTCTGCTGGTCGACGTTGATGGCGAGCTGGCCGGCGAGGTGGACCTGCATGCCGGCGGGCGGCGAGGCGGACGCGATGGTAGACCGCAGGTCGTCAACGAGGGTGGTCTGCGCAGCCTGGTCACTCTGCGACACGTTGGACAGCACCTGAATCTGTGCCGCCTGCCCGGCGACCCCGTTCGGGCCAGGCACGGCGGACTGGCCGAGCTCACGGACGCTCGTCACCGTTTTGACCTTGCCCAGGTCGGTCGCCAAGGTGCCAAGCCAGGTCTGGTCAGTGGTGCTGAACGATCCGGTGGACACCGCGGCGACAACAGGCACCGGCGTCTCTGCGAGCGAGACGCCAAGCGGCGCGGCCAGGGTCGTCGCGTGCTCACTCGGCGCGCTGGCTGGCAGGAACGCGCTGTTGTTGCCCTGCGTCACGCTGGCAAGCGACGGCAAGGCCTTCGGTATCACTGCGGCGGCCGCAATCCAAACAATAAGGACTACCCACCGGAATTTGACGGCGAACTTGCCGATCGCTCGGAAAATGTCATCAACGTGCACGGGCCCAGCATAGCGGCAGCGGCATCGAGCACTATCGCCTTCTCAGCCCGTTCTCAGGTGGCAGCGGTGACCGCTCGCGAGCAGCCGCGCCCGTTCCTCTTGACATCGATTTTTATCGTTTCGCACAGCGGATGCGGCCGGCGCGGTCACGTCCGGCGGGCACCGTCGCCTGGGCTGCCCGAGGCTGCCCGGGGGCGGTAATCCGCTGCGCTAACGGGATAGGGCGGGCATTATAGGGCGGGGCGGACGAATGTTTACTATGCCGGAATGCCGGACAGAAGGGACGTCTCATGCGGCATCTTTTCGGTGTCGTTGGCGCCATCGCGCTAGCGGCCGCGGTGTTCTTCGCCGCCAGCTGGGGTTACCTGCGACTACTGCAAATTCCCGTTGTCAATGGCGGCGCGTCAACCCTGCCCGCCCAGGGCGGTTCGCTGCTCCATGACACCAACGTCCTGTACGCCTTCGCGGCCGTGGCGGGCACCGCGCTGCTCGCCGGGATCTTCGTCGCCGTCCGCCAGGTCTCCCCCCTGGCCGCCGGGCTCCCGGGCCTCGTGCTGATCGCGTGGACGGTCGTGTACGGGTTCAGCGTCCGCCGGGCGGTGCACTACATTCCGCTGCGCGGCCACACGTACGGCACCGGCTTCGAGGCGATGCTCTTCAGCGGGGTGCTGGCAGCGGCCGGCCTGGCGCTCGTCGTACCGCTGTTCATCCCGTCCCGGTGGCGTTCCCCGGCGCGCTTGGCCGCCGCGGGCGCGGCGCCGCAGGCGAGCCCCGGGGGCGCCGCGGCCGGGGCCCTAGTCGGGGAGTCGCCGACGATCACACTGCTCACCGACGACTGGTCCGAATCCGGGGCCTACCCTGGGAGCGACCCCTGGGACGGAACGCCTCGGGAGTGAAGTCGGCGGGTTACGCCGCGAACTGCGCCTTTTCCGTTGACCCGGCGAGTGCCACCGTCTCGGCGTCGGGGGAGATGGCCTGCGTGACCAGGTCGAAGTACCCAGTCCCTGCCTCGCGCTGGTGCCTGGTGGCGGTGTAGCCGAGCGGCTCAAGGCCGAACTCGGCCTCCTGCAGCCGGACATAAGCCGACATGTCATCGTGCGCGTACCGGTACGCGAGCGAGAACATCGACTCGTTCAGCGCGTGGAATCCGGCCAGGGTGATGAACTGGAACCGGTATCCCATCGCCGCGAGCTCCTTCTGGAACTTGGCGATGGTGTCCTCGTCCAGGTGCGCCCGCCAGTTGAACGACGGCGAGCAGTTGTACGCCAGCAGCTGGTCCGGGTACTCCGCCTTGACCGCCTCGGCGAATTCCCGTGCCACCCCCAGGTCAGGTTTCGAGGTCTCCATCCACAGCAGGTCGGAGTGAGGCGCGTACGCGAGTCCCCGTGCGATGCACGGCTCGATCCCGTTGCGTACCCGGTAGAACCCCTCGGCAGTCCGCTCCCCGGTGACGAACGGAAGGTCCCGCTCGTCCACGTCCGAGGTGAGCAGCGTCGCGGCCTGGGCGTCGGTCCGTGCGATCACCAGCGACGGCACGTCGAGCACGTCTGCGGCGAGCCGTGCCGCGGTCAGCATCTTGATGTGCTGCCCGGTCGGGATGAGGACCTTCCCGCCGAGGTGACCGCACTTCTTCTCCGACGACAGCTGGTCCTCGAAGTGCACGCCGGCCGCGCCCGCCTCGATCATCGCCTTCATCAGCTCGAACGCGTTCAGCGCCCCGCCGAAGCCCGCCTCCGCGTCCGCCACGATCGGCGCCACCCACTGCTGGCGGGGCGCGCACGAGTCAAGAGACCGCTCCGACCAGGCGATCTGGTCTGCGCGCAGCAGCGCGTTGTTGATCCGGCGCACCATCTGCGGCACCGAGTTCGCCGGGTACAGCGACTGGTCCGGGTAGGTCTGCCCGGCCAGGTTCCCGTCCGCGGCCACCTGCCAGCCCGACATGTAGATGGCCTGGAGTCCCGCCTTCACCATCTGCACTGCCTGGTTGCCGGTGATGGCCCCGAGCGCGCGCACCGCGTCTTCCGTGTGCAGCAGCTCCCAGAGCCGCTTCGCGCCGCGCCTGGCGAGGGTGTGCTCCTCGACGAAGGAGCCGCGCAGCCGGATCACGTCCTCCGCGCTGTAGTCCCGCCTGATCCCCGCCCAGCGCTGGTCGGTCTCCCACGACTCGCGCAGATTGGCCGCCTGCTGGCTGATCGTTTCCATGCTCATGCCTTTCGCTCAAGTGCTGCGCGCCGAGGTCCCCGACCGCCCCGGCATGTACTCCCACGGTGCGGTACACGGCACTGGGCAGCCCAGGACTTTCGCCTGTAAAAAACTTAAAGATTTATCAGAACGAGTCCGTGTTACACTTTTTGACCGATGAAAGAACAACAGAAATTGGTAGAGACCGAAGGTCTAGACCTCGCAATGTTCGGCCAGCGGCTCAAGCACGCCCGGCGAGCCAAGGGACTGACCCTGGCCGAGCTCGGCGAGAAGGTCGGCAGGACCCCGTCGGTGCTCTCCCTGATCGAGAACGGCAAGCGCGAGCCGCGGCTGTCGCTCGTGGAGCAGCTGGCCGCCGCCCTCGGCATTCCCGTGGCCGAGCTGCTGAAGAAGCAGCCTCCCAGCCGCCGTGCCCAGCTGGAGATCGCCGTGCAGCAGGCACAGCGCGACCCGTCGTACACCGCACTCGGCCTGCCCGAGCTGCGCGTCGGCACCCGCGTGCCGACCGACGTGCTCGAGCACCTGGTCGCCCTGGCCAGCGAGTTGCGCGCGCAGCGCGCCAAGCCGACCGCGACCCCCGAGGAGGCGCGGGCCGCGAACGCCGCGCTGCGCGGCTCGATGCGCGAGCGCGACAACTACTTCGCCGCGATCGAGCAGGCGGCCGCCGACGCGCTGATGCGGGCCGAGTACGCGGGTGGCGCCCTGTCGCAGGGCATGCTGCTGACGGTCGTCGCCAGGCACGGCTTCGCGGTACGGTTCGCGAGCGACCTGCCGCGCTCGGTACGGTCGCTGACCGACCTGAACGCGGGCCGGATCTATCTAAAGCAGGAGCCGGTCGGCGGCCACTCACCGCGCGCGGTCATCCTGCAGTCCCTCGGCCACTTCCTCCTGGGGCACGGCACCCCCAAGGACTTCGCCGACTTCCTCCGCCAGCGGGTGGAGGCGAACTACTTCGCCGCCGCGATGATGATCCCCGAGCGGGCCGCCGTCCCGTTCCTGCACGCCGCGAAAGACCGCCGCGACCTTGCCGTCGAGGACCTGGTCGACGTGTTCTCCGTCTCCTACGAGATGGCCGCCCACCGGGTCACGAACCTCATCACCCATCACCTGGACGTGCCCTGCCACTTCGTGAAGAACAACGCGAGCGGTGTGATCTACAAGGCGTACGAGAACGACGGGGTCGTGTTCCCCGCCGACGCGACCGGCGCGATCGAGGGACAGCGGATGTGCCGCCAGTGGTCCGGCAGGAAGGTGTTCGCCGCGGCCGACCGCTACTCGCCGCTCTACCAGTACTCGGACACGCCGTCGGGCACCTACTTCTGCGTCGCCCAGGTTGACCCCAACGCCGGCGACGCCGGGTACGCCATCACCCTGGGCGTGCCGTTCGACCACTCCCGCTGGTTCCGGGGCCGCGAGTCCACGACCCGCACCCGGTCGCGCTGCCCCGACGGCGACTGCTGCCAGCGCGCCCCCGCCGCCCTCGCCGAGCGCTGGGAGGGCAAGGCCTGGCCAAGCGCCCGCGCGCACTCCCACGTCCTGTCGGTCCTCCCGGCCGGCGCGTTCCCCGGTGTGGACGACGTGGACATCTACGAGTTCCTCGACCGCCACGCCGACGACTGACGACTGTTGTCTCCCCGGTAAGGGCGGCCCCCGTCGAGATTCGTGAGGCAGTGCCCGGCCTGGCTAAAGCCGGGAGATCCAGAGAAAGCCGGAGAGCGCGAGGAGGAGGACCACGGCGACGATCACGCCGATGAACGCGTTCGACACGAGCATCGCGACGATGATCGCCGCGATGATGGCGGTGAGGATCAGCGCCCCGACGACGATCTTCACGTCGGTTGGCATCTCCGGCCCCACGTAGCCGGGGTTGGCCGGCTTGACCCCCCACTCCCGTGACGGGACGGGGACGGGCGACACCGCGCGGGGCCCGGTCGGCTGCGGGGCCGGCGTCAGCACCGGCTGCCGCCGGGTCACCGGCGACGCCCCAGGCGCGGCGGCTGCCACGGGCTCAGGCTCCGGCTCAGGTTCGATCGCGAGGTCATCGTCCGGGATCGGCGCAGCGTCCGGCTCAGGCTCAGGCTCAGGTGCAGGGCCCAGGCTGGGCGTCGGCAGTCGCGGCTGCTCGGGAACGGGCCGTGACACCGGGATGAACGACCGGGCCGAGCCGGGGACCTGGCCGTCAGGACCCAGGTAGGCGGTTCCCCAGTCCAGGCCGGCCCCGAAGACGAGCAGGCCTACGCCGCCCGGCCCGACAAGCTCGCGCTGCGACTCGAAGTCCCGCGGGCCGAACGTTCCCGGCCCCTCAAGCGTCCGCCACCAGCCCACCTCGAGGGCGGCCGAGTACATCCGGCGGGCATCCTCCCGCAGCAGCCGCAGGTCCTCCGCCGACAGCGTGAAGGAGTCACGCCCGTCCAGTGAGATCCGGTCGCCGCGGTTCTCGCCGGGCCCGGCCTCAAGGAACCCGTCGACGACCAGGTACGGCCCCTCGTCATCGGCCCAGCCGAGCCCGTAGAGCAACCCGCCGGCGATCCGCCGCTCCTGGCTCGCGAACTCCGCGGCGGACCGCAGGTCACGCGCGACCTCCGGCTCCACGAGCACAGCCCCCGGACCGTGCCCGAACACCTCATGCGCGACAAAGGCGCCCCTCGGCCTGTGCGGCGGGTTCACTTCCCCCTGGCCCGTCCGGAACGCGGCCCCGCCGTCGGTCATTCCCGCTACCCCTCTCCCTGAGGCGGCCGCTCGCGCCCAGCGGCGCCGGCATAGCGCGACTCTCCGTTTTGAGACTACTGGCAACCGGGATCGCTGTTTAGAGAGAATTTCCGTATTGCCCGCGCTCGCCGCCGGCGCGCTGTACCCGCCGTTTTCTCCCTCGCCGCTCGGTCCCTCGTTCCTCGCTCCGTCCCTCCTCAGTCCGAAAACGGCGGCGCGCGCCTTCGGCTCGCGCTCACGTTGCCCGCGCTCGCCGCCGGCGCGCTTGGGAGCGGTGCCTTCACTCCGCTGGGGCGGTGAAGCCGTCCGCGCCGACCGTGACCTCGGCGGTCTGGGCGAGCTCGACGACCGGCCGGACCTTGCCGTCCAGGTCGAGCACCAGCGACGCGTCGGAGTACCAGGAGGGGATGACCGCGTTCCCCCAGAAATCGCGTCGCCTGGGATCGTGCACCGACCAGCGCAGCACCGGGTGGTCCGGGTCTCCGGTGTAGTAATCGGACGTGTAGATCTCCAGCCGGTGCCCGTCTGGGTCGCGCAGGTACACGTAAAAAGCGTTGGACACCCCGTGCCGCCCGGGCCCGCGCTCGATGCACTCCTCGAGGTGCAGCGACCCGATGATGTCGCAGATCCGCAGCACCGAGTGCGGCTCGTGGGCGAAGAACCCGAGGTGATGCAGGCGCGGCCCCGCGCCGCCGGTGAACGCGACGTCGTGCACGGTCTGCTTGCGGAACATCCAGGCCGCGTAGACGGTCTGGTCGTCCTCGATCGTCTCCGACAGGCCGAACCCGAGCCCGGTGTAGTACTCCTGTGCCAGGGGCACGTCGGGCACGCAGATGTTGAAGTGGTCGAGCCGCGCGACCTCCGCGCCGCGCCGCAGGTCGTAGCGTTGCTGCAGCCGCTCGGGGTGCGCGGCGGAGGCGAAGAAGTCGACGGGGAAGCCGAGCGGGTCCTCGACCCGGACGACCTCGCCGAGCCCGCGCACGGTCCCGGCGGGCACCCGTTCGGTCCGGCACCCGAGGGCCGCGTAGTAGGCCTCCGCCCGCACCAGGTCCTCAGCGGACCGCACCCGGTACCCGAGCGCCCCGGCGGCCGCCTCTGGCCCGGACCGCACGATCAGGTTGTGATGGGTGAGCTCGTCGTACCCGCGCAGGTACAGCGCGGATGAGTCCTCATAGGTCACGACAAAGCCGAGCAGGTCGACCCAGAAGCGCCGCGCCTCCGCCAGGTCGGTCACGACCAGCGTCGCATACGCCGACCGGACGATGTCGGGAACCGGGGGCAGGGAAGATGACATGGCTCAGGCTCCAAAGCGCGGTACGAGCGCGACGCCGAGGGCGATGTGCACGATGCGGGACTCGGTGTAGAAGTCGATCGAGTGCTGCCCGCCTTCCCGGCCGACCCCGCTGTTCTTCACCCCGCCGAATGGGGTCCGCAGGTCTCGCACGTTATGCGAGTTCACCCAGGTCATGCCGGATTCGACGAGCGCGGCGACCCGGTGTGCCCGGCGCAGGTCCGACGTCCAGATGTAGGCGGCGAGCCCGTACCGCGTCGCGTTGGCGAGGTGGATGGCCTCCTCCTCGGACTCGAACGGCGTCACGCAGACGACCGGCCCGAAGATCTCCTCCTGGAAGATCCGCATCGACGGCTTCACGTCGGCGAACACGGTCGCCGCCAGGTAGTTCCCTGACGGGAGCGCGGCCGGCCGCTGCCCGCCGGCCGCCAGCCGTGCCCCTTCCCGCACGCCGAGGCGCACGTAGGACATGACCCGGTCGTAGTGCTCCTGGTGGACAAGCGCCCCGATCTCGGTAGCGGGATCCGACGGGTCCCCGACCCTGACGCGGGCCGCGCGCTCGGAGAGCCGCGCGACGAGCGCGTCGTACACCGAGCGCTCGGCCAGAATGCGGGAACCAGCGGTGCACCGCTCGCCGTTCAGCGACATCACCCCGAACAAGGCGGAGTCAATCGCCGCGTCGAGGTCCGCGTCAGCGAAGATGACGCACGGCGACTTCCCGCCGAGCTCCATCGACAGTCCCTTGAGGTTGTCGGCCGCCGACCGCATGATGACCTGCCCGGTGGTGGTCTCGCCGGTGAACGAGATCCTTGGCACGCCGGGGTGGGCGACGAGCGCCGCGCCGGCCTGCTCGCCGATGCCGTGCACGATGTTGAACACCCCGGCGGGCACGCCCGCCTCGGTCATGATCTCCGGCAGCAGCGACGCCGACAGCGGCGTCCACTCCGCGGGCTTCAGGACGACCGCAGCGCCCGAGGCGAGGGCCGGGGCGAGCTTCCACGACTCCAGCATGAACGGCGTGTTCCACGGCGTGATCAGCCCGGCCACGCCTGCCGGGCGCCGCAGCACGTACCCCAGCTGCCCCGGTGCGGAGAATGCCTCCTCGTGCTGCGCGACGATCACGTCCGCGAAGTACCGGAAGTTCTCCGCCGCCCGCGCCGCCTGCCCCTTCGCCTGCGTGATGGGCAGCCCGGTGTCGAACGTCTCCATGGCGGCGATGCGCTCAGCGCGCGCCTCGATCCCGTCGGCGACACGGCCCAGGATCTTCGCCCGCGCCCGCGCGGCCATCCCCGGCCACGGCCCGCCGGAGAACGCCTCGGCCGCCGCCTCCACGGCCGCCTCGATGTCGTCCACGCCGCCGGCCGCCGCCTGCGCGTACACCCGGTTGGTCACCGGGTCGGCGACGCCGAACGTGGCGCCGCTGATGCTCGGCACGTGCCGCCCGCCGATGAAGTGCTCGATCTTTTCCGGAAGCTCAAGAGGCTGCGGCTCGGTCACGGGTTCTCCCATCCTCATCCCGAACGTGTTCTTGCTTCGCGCTCCGGCTACACCGCTACCTTGGCAACCGGCCCGTCAAGCACGGGTGCGCCTTCTTTCAGCAGCCGCAGCGCGGTCGCCTGGCCGGCCTCGGTGAGCGGCACCAGCGGCGGCCGGACGAACCCGGAGCCGATGAGCCCGGCCTGCGCCAGGACCCACTTGGCGGCCGCCGGGTTGGTCTCCGTGAAGATCACGTCGGTCACCGGGTGCAGCGCGAAGTGCAGGTCGCGCGCCTTGTCGTACTCCCCGTTCTCCCAGTGCTCGTACATGCGAGCGACGGCGCGCGGCGCCAGGTTGGCGGTCGCGGAGACGAACCCGACCCCGCCGAGGGACAGCAGCGGCAGGCACAGCAGCTCGATCCCCGACCACATCAGCGTGTCCCGGCCGGCGACGTGCAGCACGCGCGAGAAATGCTCGAAGTCCTTCGTGGTCTCCTTGACTCCCACGATGTTGGCGTGCGCTCGCCGCAGGCGGGCCACCGTCTCTGGCGCGATGTCGACCGCGGTCCGCGACGGCACGTTGTAGGCGATCATCGGCAGGTCCGGGAACTCCCGCGCGACCGTGTCGTACCAGTGGAACAGGCCCTCCTGGGTGGGCCGCGCGTAGTACGGGGTGATGATCAGCACCGCGTCCGCGCCCGCGTCCCGCGCGATCGCGGTCAGCTCAAGGGTCTCGTCCAGCTTGGCCGACCCGGTCCCGGGTACGAACGGCACCCGGTCGCCGATCTCATCGGCGGCAGCCCGGATCGCGGCCGCGCGCTCGGTGGTCGACTGCGCAGACGGCTCCCCGGTGGACCCGCCAAGGGAGATCCCGTGGCTCCCGGATTCCAGCTGCCATCGGATCAGGTTCCGCAGCCCGTCGAGGTCGGCCGCCCCGTCAGCGGCAAACGGCGACACAACGGGCGCGATAGACCCGCGAATCCGCGTGGGGTCACTCCGGAACCTCACTGGACGGCCCCTCTCATCCTCGGCTGGTCTCACAGCCACCCTGTCATGCGGTGCGCAACCAGGTACAGCCCCGCGGGCCGCGGGCCCTGCCACGGTGATGAAAATCGTATATGACTTTGCCATGCCGCGACAGGGGCGGCGTTACCAGCCTTCCATCGCCCCCGGCAGCTCAAGCACCCCGTCTCGCCGCGTCCGCGCGACGACCTCAGCGCGCCGGGGATGTGCGCCGGCGTCGGCGAGCTCCCGGGCACGAGGAACAGCGGGTAGGTAGCCGCCGGGGACCAGCCGGGTTCCAAGGCTGTCACTTGGTGGCGGCCTCGAGCTTGGCGCGGACCTTGTCCGCGTCGGGATGCCCCAGGGAATCGAGGATGCCGAGCGTCTCGACCTGTCCGGCCGCCCGAAGATCCCTGCTTCTCTCGGGGTCTAGGCCGTCGCAGTAGCCGCTGTCAGCGAGCCGGCGCAACTCACAGGCACTGAGCAGGGCTTTAGTGATCAACAGGTGCAGCGCGAGGCGACGCACGAAGTGCCGTCGACGAGTTCCTGATGCGGCCGCGAGTTACTGTGTACTGGCCGCCAGGCCAACGGCCTCTGCGAGCTGGGCCTTGCGGGCGGAAGCGTACGTGTGCACGTACTCCTGGCCGGACAACCGGGCGATCGCCGCCATTACCTGGTCGGCGATCGCGCCGCGTGCCCGCGCCGACGGCATGCCTGTGACGTCATCGAAGGTCATCGGCTCCCCTATGCGCACCTCGATGCGGTGCGGACGCGGGATCCGGCTGCCTGGCGGCAGCATCTGGCGGGTGCCGGTCATAGCAACCGGGACGACCGGGGCGCCGGACCGGAGGACCAGGTAGCCGATTCCCGAGCGCCCGCGGTAGAGGCGCCCGTCCGGGGACCGCGTGCCTTCCGGGTAGAAGCCGAGGAGCTGGCCGTCGCGCAGGAGTTCCAGCGCCGCGTCCAGCGTCGCCTGCGCGGCGCGGGGATCGGCACGGTCGATCGTCAGCTGGCTGGTCGAGCGCAGGTACGCAGCCCATGCCCGCCCGGCTGGCCCGCGCGCGGTGAAGTACTCGGCCTTGGCGGGGAAGGTCACCGGCCGGTCGAGCAGCAGCGGCAGGTAGACCGAGTCGATGACGGACAGGTGGTTGGAGGCGAGGATCGCCGGCCCCGACGCCGGTACGCCGGCTCCGCCCAGGAGACGGGGCCGGCCGCAGGCCCGCAGGAGCGGCCCGGCAACGAGCCGGGAAAGCTGGTACGGCAACAGGTGCGCCTTTCACTATTCGGCGAGGAAGGGCATAAAGGGACCACGGCGTCCAGCGCCGTGAACCGTCAAACAACGCGATGGTGACAAGCACGGTCCGTCCCTTCCGATGTCAGTAGCTCTGTTAGCACCCGGGGCCGAGGTGCGCGTCGAGCGCGGCCTGAAGCAGGGGACCGGGGTCCGTGAGCCCGGTCGCGAGCTGGAGGCTGCCCCAGCCCCACAGCTGGGCGATGCCGTGCAGGTTCGCCCACAGTGCGCCGGCGACGACCTCGGGAGCGGCGCCCGCCGGCGGCTGCGCGTCGGCGACCAGCGTGGTGACCATGCGGAACAGCGGCAAGCTGACCTCCCGCAGCCCCAGCCGACTGCTTTCCAGCAGGTCGTGGCGGAACATCAGCTCGTACATGCCGCGGTTGGACGCCGCGAAGTCCAGGTAGGCCCGGCCCAGCGCCGCCAGCCGGGAGCGGGGGTCTTCCGTGCTGCCCGCGGCGGCCTCGCCGAGCTTCGCGGCCAGGCCGGCGAAGCCCCGCCGCGCGACAGCGGACAGCAGCTCAAGGTGCGTCGGGAAGTACCGCCGGGGTGCCCCGTGGGATACCCCGGCCCGCCGCGCGATCTCCCGCAGCGACACCGCAGCGGTGCCCCCGCTGGTCACCAGCTCCACGCCGGCGTCGATCAGCCGGTCGCGGAGCCCGGCTTCCAGCCCGTTCACAGGCACATGTCTACCACAGCGAGTAGACAGTGTCTACGAGCAGGTGGTAGACAAGTGGCCATGACTGACTTCCGTCCCGGCTCGCCGCTGGTGCTGGCCAGCGGGCCCGACGACAGCGGCGTCGCCGTCGTCACGCTCAACCGGCCAGGGAAGAAGAACGCGCTGTCCATCGCACTGCGCGAGGAAGCCGTCGCCATCCTCGGCCGGCTCGCGGACGATCCGGCCGTCAAGACCCTGGTCGTCACCGGGAGCGGCGGCTGCTTCAGCGCAGGCTTCGACCTGCGGGAATTCACCCTGACCGACCCGGACCACACCGAACGCCTCTGGCGATCCTCGGACCTGTTCCATCACGCGGTGCTCCGCTTCCCTGTGCCGGTCATCGCGGCCGTTGACGGGATCGCCTACGGCGGCGGGTTCGACCTCGCCGTCCTGTGCGACCTGCGCATCGCGACGCACCGCGCGGCCTTCGCCCATCCCGAGGCCGCGCTCGGGCCGGTGGTCTACGGGCCGCTGCACGACCTGGTGGGCGGCGCCATCGCCCGCGAACTGGTCCTGACCGGCCGCGAGATCGACGCACGGGAAGCCCTGCGGCTGCACCTCGTCACCGAGCTCACCGACCCCGGCGAGCTAACGGACCGGGCCCTGGGACTGGCCCGGCAGGTCTCCCGCGCGCCCCGCGAAGTCCTGGTACGGAACAAGGCGAAGTTCACGGCCCGTTCCGCTATCTCCCCGGAGACGCCGACACTCGACCTGTAACGACCACCTGCCGACGGCTGGCAGGTCCCCCGCGAGTGCCTCAAGGACTAACCAGCGCGACCGTGCCGCCTCCTGCGCCAGGCCATGGGCCGTGCGCCGCCTCGCCGGCCGCTCTCGTCGTGCGGATGTCATGAGGGACCGCGATTGAGACGGCCGGGGTTAGCCCGGATCTTGCCCATGCCGACCTCCGGCCGGTCCGCCTCGCGGTCCTGGCTCATCTCGCTCACGATAAGGGGCGGGTCAGCTTGGCGCGGATCTCGGCCGCGGTCTTGTGATCGTGCAGGTCAAGGAAGACGAGCGCACGCTGCCACGCTTCGCGTGCCCGTGGCTCGTCCCCGGCCGCGTGGCGGGCTTCGGCGAGAGCGCACAAGGACATCACCTCCGGGCCTACGAACCCGAGTGCCCGGAAGGTGCTGGCCGCCCGCTCGTAGCAGCGGGCGGCCTCGGCGAAGTCCCGCTGCTTGTCCGCGAGATAGCCGAGGTTGCCCCAGGTCATGCCTTCCATGGACGGGTGGCTGGTCTCTTCGATCAGGGACAGCGCCTGCAAGCAGAGGGTGCGTGCCCTGCCGCGGCTGCCGGTCAGGCCAACCCAGTCCCTAATGCTGGCGCTGCGGGAGAGGAAGTGCGTCATGGTCCAGGGGATCTGCCAGCCACGGCGGTCAGGCAGGCCGGCGGCGAGGGCAATCGCTGCGAGCAGCACCTGGAACTCGGCCTCGAACCAGGCCATCGCCTCCCAGTAGCCGCTGATCTGCTCCGCGGCGACCCCGGGCACGGGCGGGTCAAGGGAAAGCGGCACCTCGGTCGGCTCGATCACCAGCGCGCCCGCGTGCGCGGTGTGCAGGTAGTGGTCAAGGAGCCGGTCGGTGGTTCCCCCGCGTCGCCGCGGGCCAGGTCGATGGAGTAGGCGCGGAGCAGGTCATGCAGGGTGTACCGGTTTGGGGCGTGCTCGGTGACCAGGTGGGCGCGCGCGAGCGCGTGCAGGAGCCGGCGGGTGGCGGGCTGGTCGGCGGCGGCCAGGCTGGCGGCGGCGGGGACGCTGAGGTCAGGTCCTGGGTGAAGCCCGAGCAGCCGGAACAGCAGTGCCGCGTCGGCCGGGAGCTGATCGTAGGACCAGGAGAAGACGGCGCGGACGCTGGCGGCCGGGTCGGCCGCGTCGAGGGCGTCCAGGCGGCTGGCCGTGTCACGGAGCTCGGCGGCTAGCGCTGACAGCGGCAAGCGAGGCCGGTCGGCAGCGCGGGCCGCGGCGACCGCTAGGGCCAGTGGCAGGCAAGCGCACTGGGCGGCGATTTGGGCGGTCGCCATGGACCGCCGTCCCGCCGTCCGGTTCCGTGCCTGACCCGCGCGATTCAGGGTACGTCAGTCAGCCGCGCGGCGGCCAATATCTTTCGCGTGCCAAGACCGAACGCGCGCACCGGCGGACGTCCGCGTCAGCCCGGCAGCCGGCCGAAGAATGCCTGCACCGGCGGTAATCCCAGCACCGTCCGGCGTCAGCCCGCCACCCCTATAAGCACCAAAGTCGAGTTACATGATTGTGATGACTATTATTGTTATAATGCTGATCCGTTGGGTGTGATTGCCCCAGACTGTCTGTCGTGAAGTTCCTACTGCGGAACATCTTGATCGCGCTTGCTTGGGCTGGATGCTTGGCCCTGGTTGGCTGGATCTACTGGAGCGGTGACCGCGGAATGGTCGCCTCGATCGTCCAGGGAGTCCTCGCACCTATAGGTGTCTTCCTCGCTCTGCTGCCCTTCTGGCTGTCCAGAAGAGAACGGGTAAAAAGCTATCAGGAGGCACGGCAGGCGACAATCAAGCAGCGTGCTGACGCGGCCGACGACCTCGCCAAGCAGATGGTCGAGCAGTGGCGCACTGAAGCGAGCAATTGGGGAATTACTCGACCCGCGCCAATCAATGTCCGCTGGATGTGGGGAAAGGCGGATGTTGCCGCTCCAAGGGCAGAGATCAACACTTCCTTGCCGGACGGGATCGGGCCTAAAATAATTCCCTCGACCGCACCCGCGATTCCACGAACTGGAACTATTGCCACCTTGTATGACACTGTATATACTCGTCTCAAGCGTGGACGGCTGGTGATCTTGGGGTCTAAGGGATCAGGAAAAACCGCGGCGATGATGCTGCTAATGCTGGCGGCTCTGGCGCACCGCAGCCCGGACGGGGACGGAGCAAAAGCGCCGGTACCTGTTTGGCTGACACTAAGCGGTTGGGATCCTTATACTGTGCCGCTGCTCGATTGGGCTGCGACAGTGATGGTTCGAGACCACCGTTTTCTTCGCGCTAACGGATCCGTGCTCAGCCTAGCGAAAAAACTCCTTACCGAAGGAATTGTAGCACTTTTCCTTGACGGCTTCGATGAAATACCGAAGTCAATGCAAGCCATGGCTATGAAGCAACTGGACGGTGTGCCGGCGAATCTGATAATTGTCATGAGCAGCGGCCGTGATGAATATCGTGATGCCCGTAATGCGGCACCGTTTCACAATGCTGCGGTAATAGAGCTACTTCCGCTAACTCAGCGAAGCGTTAGTGAGTATCTGACTCATGATCAGAACTCGCATCTGGGGGCGTGGAAGAAGATCGTTGACGATTTGGAGGGTAACCAATCGAGCATAGCCGCCCGGGCATTGCAGACGCCCTTGATGCTGTACTTGGCTCGCGCTGCCTACCAAGGCAGGGATCCCTCCGAGTTGGTCGACCCGACAAAGTTTGCCACGGAAGAGAGACTGCGCAGCCATCTCTTTGCTCAATACCTGGTCGCCGCCTATCCAAATGCCAGAGAACGTGCCCATGCCCGTCGGTGGCTGACTTGGATTGCAAAGGAGATGAAGGATTCACGGGACCTTGCCTGGTGGCAGATTCCTACCTGGATAGATGCTGGCCAGCATTGGGCTGGTGCGGCGATCATGAGCATGGTGGGTGGCGCCCTGGTGTTTTTCTCTCTTTTCGGTGAAAAGATAGATACTTCCCTGATAGTAATTCCCTTGCTGCTGTTCCTCGATGCTTTGGGCTCAATTTTCGTTGTCATGATGGCAATCCAAGTGGCCTGGCTAATGAGCGTATTCGGCAGCGGGATGATGGGGGATTCTCGCGAACGATTCCGTGAAGGGCCAATTTTCGGCAGTCCGACCGGGCCGCGTAGTTTGGTCATTCGGCTGCCGCACGCCAACGAGATTACGAATGGTCTAGGATCCGGCGTGGTGTGTGGATACGCGTGCAGCTGGATCGGCCACTTTGTAGCTCAGTTGGTCGCGGGTCCAGGGTTCCTGCTTGAATTGGCTTTTGGGGTCTCGGGTGGGCTGCTATTTGGCCTCATAGATATCTGGCTAACGCCAGTTGAAGGGCAGCCATCCGCTACGCCGTTCTCCAGCTATCGAGACGACCGCCGCACGTCGCTGATCTGCGGAATAAGTGGTGGCCTCGTATTCGGAAGTCTCACCGGATTGGCGGTAGGGGTAAACTTTGGGCCGATATATGGAGTAGCCTTCGGGTTGTTTGTTGGAGTATTTTTCGCTATGGTGTTTGGAAATGGGAACACCTTGGCCATTCTCTTCAGCAATATCTACTTGCTTGTAACGCGGCGGCGCCTGGTGAAAATCATAACCCTATTGGAAGATGCTCATAAACGTCAGGTTCTCAGACAGGCCGGTGCTGTCTACCAGTTCCGCCATGCGGAGTTGCAGGACTACCTGTGCGGGGAGCCACCCGTTCACCCCTGACGCGCAGAGATGCCGCATCAGGTTAAGTACCTGTCACTTTCCGCGCTCGGCCCGCCAGGCTTCGTAGGCAACCTGCCAGCGTTTCCCGAGGGGGTAGAGGCCGTCGACGGACTCGCCCTTGGCGACCAGCTCGGCGGCGAAATCCTCTTGCAGTTCCTGCTCGGCGGCGTCCTGCGCCACCTCCATGGCCAGGTGGGCGGGGATGACGATGACCCCGTCGCCGTCGCCGGCGATGATGTCGCCCGGCGTGACCGTGACGCCGGCGCACGCGATCGTGGCGTTGACCTCCCACGGCACGTGCCGCCGCCCGAGCACGGCCGGGTGCGTTGCCGCCGTAGTAGACAGGCAGGTCCATGGCGTGCAGCGCCTGGCTGTCCCTGATAGCGCCGTCGGTGACGATGCCCGCCGCGCCGCGGACCTGGGCGCGCAGCGCGAGGATGTCGCCGACCGTGCCCGCGGTGGGGTCGCCCCGCGCCTCGATCACGAGGATCTCGCCGGGCCGCACCTGCTCGACGGCGCGCTTCTGCGCGTTGAGCCCGCCGCCGCGCAACGTCCCGCCGTACTCGGCAAACAGGTCCTCGCGGAACGGCACGTAGCGGAGCGTCCTGGCGAACCCGACCATCTTCTTGCCTGGCTGGGTGGCGTGCAGCCGGTCGAGGGTGACGGAGTTGAAGCCGCGCTTGCGCAACTGGGCCGAGAGAGTGGCGGTGCTCACCCTGGCGACGGCACGCAGCAGGTCGGCAGGGGAGTCGGACGGGCCCGGGGCGCCGTTGGCACCGTAGGCGGCCTCGCGCTGTGCGTCGTCCGGGTTCGGCATCGCGCCCGGCGGGGACAGGTCGTAGTCGGCTGCCTCGACCGGCGAGTGCAGCCGGCCGGTGGAAAGCCAGCCGCCGTCCTCCCCGGTGCCGCCGAACGGGCCGTCAAGCGGGGCCGCGGTGACCTCGACCTCGACGAGGTCACCGGGGCGGACCACGGTGGATCCTGTGGGGGTGCCGGTGAGGATCACGTCGCCGGGCTCGAGCGTGGTCAGCCGGGAGATGTCTGCGACGATGTCGGCGAAGGAGAACAGCAGGTCGTCGCCGCTGACCGCCTCCTGGGCGAGCTCGCCGTTGACCCAGGTCCGCAAGCGAATCCGCTCCGGGTCGATCTCTCGGGCGTCGAGCAGCCCCGGTCCTAGGGGGGTGAACCCGTCGATGCCCTTGGACCTCACGTTGGACCCGCTGTCGGCGTACCGCAGGTCGTAGACGCCGAAGTCGTTGGACGCGGTCACCCAGCGCACGTGCTCCCAGGCGTCGGCAGGGGAGACACGGGTCGCCCTGGTGCCGATGACGAGGGCGACTTCGCCCTCGAACGCCAGGAGCTCGCACCACGGCGGGCGGAGCACCGGGTCGCCGTCGGCGGCCAGGGTGTTCGGCGGCTTGAGGAAGTACGACGGCCACAGTGGCAGCCGGCCGCGCTCCATCGCCCGGCTGCGGTAGCTCACATGCACGGCGACGATCTTCGAGGGTGCGCGGCCGGTGAGTGGGTGGGCCACCTGCTGCTCTGTCATCGGAAAGATCGTATATGGCATGCCGTCATCTGGACAGTCCCGGCCGGCACCCGGCTGATATGACAGAGAGTAACCGTATGTGAGAGTAGTCACATGGTTACGCATCGGATCGACAGGGGAAGACAGGATACGGCCGTGAATATCGATAGTCGCGGCTGAACAACAGAGAGTCAACAAACGGGGGAAACGTGACTCTTACCGATATCCTCACCAAGAAGAGCGGCCAGCAGGGCATCGAGGCCATCGCGGAGCTCTTCGGAGGCAAGGGCCTGCAGGCCATCCTGTCGGCGATGTACTCCAACGGGCTGGCGCAGCAGGCGAAGTCCTGGACCGGTACCGGGCAGAACATGCCGGTCTCCAGCGCCGACGTCAAGAAGATGGCGAACCCGGCGGCGCTCGCGCGGATGGCCCAGCAGGAGGACATATCGCAGGACGAACTCTGCGGCCACATCGCCCGGGCCCTGCCGCAGCTCGTTGACCAGGCGACGCCCGACGGGCAGGTCCCGAAGCAGGGCGGCAAGCCCGACGGGCTGGTCCCGAAGCAGGGCGGCAAGGACGTCCCGGCGGGCAAGTCCCGCAAGAAGTAGCCGCTAAACCCTTCTTATCCCGCGCTGCCGCGCCGGGGAGATAACCGGCCCGCCGGCGTTAGGACGAGAAGGTTCTTGCCGGCGAGGCGTGGCGCCTGTCATGGACGGCAGGCGCCACCTTCATGTTCTCCCCGCGCGGCGCACCCGCCGCGCGGGCATGCGCCGTTACGAGGAATCCCGCCTCGTTCCTTCGATATGGTCGGGGGAGCGACCTGAATCGCCGGTCGCATCCCGAGGAGGAGAACGGGTTGAAGCTACTGGTCACAGGCGGGGCCGGGTACATCGGCGGCGTCGTCACGCACGCACTCGTCGAGGCAGGGCACCAGGTCGTGGTGCTCGATGACCTGTCGACCGGTTTCGCGGAGACCATCCCGGCCGGGGTGGAGTTCCACCAGCTTCCCGTGCATCAGGTCGGCCAGGTGCTGACCCCTGGCGCCGGCTTCGAGGGCGTGCTGCACTTCGCGGCGAAGATCGAGGTCGCCGAGTCGGTGGCCCGCCCGGACCTGTACTGGGACGTGAACGTCGGCGGCACGATGGCCGTGCTCAACGCGGTCCGCGTGGCTGGCGTGCAGCGGATGCTCTTCTCCTCGACCGGGTCGATGTACGACCCGGCGACCGTCGTGCCCCTGCCGGGCGGCGGGTTCAGCAAGCTCGACGAGGACGCCGTTATCCGGCCAAAGAACCCGTACGCGGCGACCAAGCTCGCGGTCGACCTGATGCTCGCCGGGGAGTGCGAGGCATTCGGCCTCGGGGCCGCGTCGCTGCGCTACTTCAATGCCGCCGGCGCGGTGGGCCGCCTGGGCGAGCGGCACTCCCCGGAGTCCCACCTGATCCCGATTGTGCTCCAGGTCGCCGGCGGCAAGCGCGACCAGCTGATGATGTACGGCGACGACTACCCGACCCCGGACGGCACCTGCGTCCGCGACTACATCCACGTCGCGGACCTGGCTGAGGCGCACCTCCTCGCCCTGGCCGCGATCAAGCCCAGTCGGCACGAGGTCTACAACCTGGGCAACGGCGACGGCTACAGCGTCAGGCAGGTCATCGACGCCGCCCGCGAGATCACCGGCCACCCGATCCCGGTCAAGTTGGCCCCCCGCCGCCCCGGCGACCCGGCCGCCACGGTCGCCGCGAGCGACAAGGCCCGCCGCGACCTGGGCTGGCAACCGGCCCGCCCCGCCCTGCACGACATCATCGCTGACGCGTGGTCCTTCCACCAGTCCACCTGGTAGCTCACGTATCCCGAAATGTCCGGGGATATCACCCTCAACCTCGGCGGCTCCAAGGCCCAGTCCGGCGACGGCTACGAGCCAACCGGCATCGCCCTGACGACAACCCCAACCCCCGGCTCGTAAGAGCAGGGTCAAACCCGCAAGACCAGTCATCCAGTACGTGTCCGTGGTGCCCTCGAAAGTCCACCGCTTCGCCCGCCCGGCGCCGCGAGGTTCTGTCCAGCACCTACTATGGAAGATAACAGCAAGAAGCGAACCGCTTCAGCGGGATGGTGGATAGGAATGCCCCTATGGCGTGCCTCGTATCCACCATCCTCGTCCGGCCGCCGCACAGAAGCCTTATCTGACGGATAACAGCAAGGAAAGCGTGATCCGTCCGGGTCGGAGCATGATGGTGGATCGTAAGGAGTGCCCTGGCACTCCTTACGATCCACCATCATCGAGGCCTCGTGATAACAGCAAGAAGCGTGCAGTGCTCCCAACGGAGGAGACGTCGCTTCCAGCCGCGGGTCTGTGGCCGGGCAGACCCGGGGGCTTACTCCGGCCAGACCTCGCGGGCCAGGCGGACCACGAGTTCCAGCTTGGCGCGCTGGTCTGCCGGGGTGACCGGGTTGGCGACCGGGACCGACGCGAAGCCGCACTGAGTGGACAGCGCCAGTTCCGTAAGGGGCTTGTAGCGCGCCGCCTCGTCGATGCGGCTGAGCACGTCCGCGTCGTACTCAAGGCGCGGTGACTTGGTGGTGAGCAGCCCGAGCACCACGACGGATCCCGGACGGGCATCGGCCAGGGGCTCGAAGCCGCCCGCGCGGTCGGAGTCGTACTCAAGCAGCAGCCGGTCCACCGTCAGCCGCGGGAACAGGCGCGCCGAGATCGCCCCGTACCCGCCCGCCGAGTGCCAGGCGCCGGACGGCCCGTTGCCGCGGCAGACGTGCAGCGCCGAGGTCACCCCGGTAAGCCCGTCGAACAGGGAGCTGTCGAGGGCGGCGTCGAACTCGAGCTCCGCCTCCGGGTCCCGGCCGGCGGCCTGCATGGCGGCGATGGTGTCTGGGTCGCAGAGTGAGCCGTAGTTGGGCGCGTCGAGCTGGATGTAGTCGCAGCCGAGGTCGATCAGCGTGTGCGCCACCGAGCGGAGGTAGTCGCGGATCTCGGTGAGGAACTCCTCCGGCGAGGAGTATCCAGCGCCGGGCGAGGCAGTCGGTGACCAGTAGCGCCGGTGGTAGCTCGGCGCCGGCATGGTGAACTTTGTCCTGCTCCGCGCGTACCGGATGAGGAGGCTGTACTCGGCGGCCATGTCGCCGGTGCGCGGCGCGGTCGCGACCCGCCGGACCACCGAGGGATAACCGCCGCTGCGGCCCTCGGCGCCGCTGGCCGGCGCGCCGAAACGGCCCTCGGTCGCGCCCCGCCAGTTCATCGCCGCCTGGCCGCCGGCGACCGCGAAGGCGTCGACGAAGCGCGGGGTCTGCGCCCAGGCGACGCGGCGGGCCTCGCCGTCGGTGATGACGTCGAGGCCGAGTTCTTCCTGCAGCCTGATGGCGTCGCGCACCGCGTCGCCGAGGATGGCGTTGTCTGCCGGGGCGGACCGGCGGGCCGCGCGGACCACCGCGTCGTCCCGCAGCAGGCTGCCCACGGTCTCGGCCCGGGGGAACGCCCGCGCCGACCCTCCTGGCCGCCCTGTCTCTCCTGACGGCACTGTCTCGCCTGTTACGGCGCTCTCTACGTCCACCTGGTCCTCCGGCATGGTTCGTCAGCGGATCTTGCCTAGCGCGGGGATCACCCGCGCTGGGTTCTCGTTAAAGATCTTTATTTTGTCCTCTTCGGTGAGGAAATCGAAAGCCCCGATCACCGGGACCAGATCGTCGCTCGTGCGACCCGTCTCCGGCCGGACGGCACGCCCCGACCCCGGGGCCTCGGTGCCGAACAGCAACCTGGGCACGCCGCGCTGCTTGATGGCCGCCTCGAGGAAGTTCAGGTCGTAGCCGCACGTGTCGTAGAAGAGATTCTGCGACAGGTCCTTCTGCGCGATGTGGTGGTCGGTCGGGACGAACCGGTCGAGCGCGCCGCCGCAGTGGCAGATGATCACCTTCAGCTCGGGGAACAGCGAGAAGACGTCCCCGTGCGACAGGAACTGGCCGGCCAGGTACTGCTCGGTCAGGAAGCCGAGCTGGTAGTTGTGCGGGACCACCCGGAACCGGGGGTCGAGTGAGTTCGTGCCGTGCACGATCAGCGGGATGCCGAGCTCCTGGGCCCGCGCGTAGACCGGGAACCAGTACGGCTCGTGCATGCCCGGGGTGGTGCGGCGGCCCGCCGGGTCGGGGGAGACGTAGGCGGCGACGAACCCGAGGTCCTTCACGCACCGGTCAAGCTCGGCGACGCAGCCGGACAGGTCAGGCGCTGCCGAGTCCTGGGGCAGCATCGCCGCGCCGAGGAACCGGTCAGGAAACATCAAGCACTGCTGGTGGATCATGTCGTTCACGTACCGGGTCCAGGCCGGGATCAGGTGGGGTTCCATCCAGCCCATGGTGAGGAACGGGCGCGGGCCGATGACCTGCACGTCAATGTTCCGCTCGTCCATGTAGCGGGCGTGCGCCAGGGCCGCCTGGTGGAAGTCCTCCACGGTAACCCCGGCGGGCCCGGCCTTCTCCTGCCCGATCGGCGACGCCATCGGGGTGTTCGACCCCATCATCAGCATCAGGAACGAGTTGGCGCTGGCCGGCACCGACACGTGACCATGGACGTCAAGCACGGGGAGGTTGTGATACACGAAGTGATCCCTTCCGTAACGTAACGCGTAGCGTGGTCTGGAATAGCGGGCTAGCTTGCCTCTGCCCCGGTACCGGCGCCGGGAATCCCGGAGACCCCCAGGGGAAGGTCACCCTCGATGTGCGGCCGGGCGACCATGGCCCGGTCGCCGCCGCGGAACCCGGACCAGAAGGTGACCAGGTAGACGGCTGCGAACACGGCGGCGAGCAGGGTCAGGCCGGCGGTGAGTGCCCAGAATCCCTCGAAGCCCTGGATGGACGGCAGCGGAGGGCCGGCCGGGGCGCCGGGCACGGCGGGGAGCGTGTTGGAGGTGAGGAACGCGCCGAACACCGCGCCCGCGATAGACCCGCCGACCCCGGTCGCCAGGATCGGCGAGATGCCGAACATGCGGCCGACGTGCTCGGGCGGGATGTCCTCGACGTAGATGAGGCCGAACGACGAGCAGACCATGCCGTTGCCGATGCCGACCAGCGCCATGCAGATGACGAGCTCGGCGAGCGAGCCGTGGAACGCGATCACCAGCAGCAGCCCGAGACCCTCGACCACGCAGCCGCAGAAGAGGAACGGCCCCTTGCCGCTGAACCGGGAGAGGTACCCGGTTATCGGTCCCATGAGGATCATGAGCCACTCGACGGGGACGATCACCAACGCGCCCACGACCGGGTCCGCGCCGAGCCCGTTTAGCCCCGGCACGCGCGGCATCTGCGCGAACGTGGACGTGGCGACGAGCGCGCCGAACAGCCCGAACCCGGCGAGGACGGACACCGCGTTGTTGACCCACATGGGCCGCGACCAGAACACGGTCTGGTCCACCAGCGGGTTCTTCACCCGCCGCTCGACGATCACCCAGGCGATCGCCACCACGACCGCGATCACGATCAGGAAGATGACCTCCCACGAGCCCCAGCCCCAGGTCGCCTCCTCGCTGAACGCGATGTCGAGCGCGATCGCGGGGATGGCGAACCCGACCGCGCCGAACGGGTCGACGGACTGCCACCAGTGGTCCGGTGCGCCGGCGGCTGGCCGCGGCGGTTGGGCACGAGGAAGACCATCCCCAGTATGCCAAGCACCGCCAGCACGCACGAGCCCCAGAACACGATCCGGAACGACGCGTGGTGCTCGACGATGAGCCCGGCGATCACGCCGCCGACCCCGAGGCCGAGGAAGAGGAACGCGCTCATCAGCGAGATCGCGACCTTGCGCCTGATCACCGGGAACTCGTCGTTGACGATCCCGGCGAGCATCGGGAACAGCACGAGCCCGACGCCGGTGATCGCGCGGCCGACGAGCAGCAGCGGCAGGTTGGAGCTGACGGCTGCGATGAGCGCGCCGACCGCGAGGCAGGCGAGCCCGACGATCACGAGGGACTTCTTCCAGCCCATCGTGTCGCCGAGGCGGCACAGCGTCGGCACGAACGCCGCACCGGACAGCAGCGCGATCAGGCTGATCCAGATCGCCGCGACGGCGCTGATGTGGTACGCCGCCTCCAGCGAGGTCACCAGCGGCACGAGCATGTTTGACGGGATCGAGTAGCCGAGCAGCGCGAACAGCAGGGCGGCGGTGACGACCGTCATCCGTCCGCCCGACATGCGGATTCCCTGGGGGATGGTCATGGTTGGCGTGCTCATCGTTGAGCGACCTCGCAGCTGGGGGAAGGGACCGGGGGATAGCAGCTCGGGAAGGGACCGGGATGGGATCGCAGCCGGGGGAAGGGACCGGCGCCGGGATATGGGGGTTTACTCCCAGCGGGCGAAGGCCATCCCGGTTCCGGTGCCCGCCGGGGTGCGGTAGCCGGGAACGTAGTCGAGTATGGTCGGCGTGAGCCCCTCGAGAACCGCGGCGGCGGTGACCCAGTTGAGGATCTCCGAGTTCCCCGAGCGGAGCTTGCTGCGGGGAATGCCCGCGAGGGCGGCCGCGTCCTTGGTGGCGATCGCGTCGAGCACTCCCCGGTCGAGGGCCTCGTCGATGACGAAGTGGGTCAGCCCGCCGGAGGCGATGACGGCGACCCGCGCCCCTGGCTCCCACGTCTCGACCGCCCGGCGCAGTTCCCTGCCCAGGGCGTAGCAGCGCGCGGCGGACGGCACGTTCGGCGGGTAATAGGTGTTGACGAAGACCGGCACGATCGGCGTGGTCGCGGGCAGCCCGAGCCGGTACCGGGGGAAGGTGAACGCGTGCCCCAGGGTGCGCCCGGCCGGCTGGCGAGTGAACACGGTCAGGTCGAAGTCCGCCAGGGACAGCCGCCCCGCGATATGCGCGCTCAGCTCCTGGGCGACCGGGTGGATGGCCTTCTCCTCGCCGTGCACTGCCCAGTAGGCCGCCTGGATGCCCTTCGGAAGCTTGGCGAAGGCCTCGGCGTCGGGCGCCATGTCGAGCAGTTCGGTTCCGGTGAAGCAGGCGAAAGCAGGGATGCCGTCGTCGATGAACAGCTCTCGCTGGTCGTCGCCGATCACCAGCGCCAGGTCGGCGTCGGCGGCCGCGAGGGCGGCGGACAGTGACTCGATCGCCGTCTGCACCCGCTGGTACTTGCCCTCCCACACGTCGGGCTGGAGTTCCCGCGAAATCTCCGGGTCCGCCCCGGCCAGGGTTTCCTCGTACGTGTGGTACTCGGCGTCCTTGCCAAGCAGCGGGTACCGCTGGTCCCGCAGGGCGTGATCCGGCCACATGTCAACCCCGGAACTGAGCTGGGGCGTATGCGACGAGGCAATGCCAATAACAATATCTGCCATGTCCCGGCACCTCTTTTTGAATTACGGCGGGTCAGCTGTGTTCGGGTAAAGCAGAGTGGGCAGGCCTGTCTACTCCGGTAGCGTTCACGCTAGAAACCGGCCATTAACCTGTCAACACCTGTCACGCGCTCATTAAGAAAATGTGTCGACCTGACAATTCCCCGCCTCTGTGCTTGTGTCACCGGCCCTCGCCTGACCTCGGGAGCAAGGGATAAGGCGATCCGCCGCTACCGCACCGTGCGTAACTGGCGGATGCGCCCCCGGCTCCCTCTCGATCATCCCGAACGAGGGCGGCTTCCTCATTCCCCGCCACGCATCACCCTCCGGATAACAGCAACAGGCGCGCCGCGCGCCGCTCAGCGGTGGCCGATGTCGCCCGGAAGGCGGGACGGCTGGGTGCCGAGCAGCGGGAGCAGGTTGGTGTTCCAGGCCATGATCGTGAAGGACCGGAACTGGTAGGTCCTGCGCGGCGGTCCTGCCAGGGCGAGGATGTCGGCGCGCGGGATGAGGTCGGCGGTCCCGTCGGCGGTGCCGCTGACGACGAAGTTCGCGTACTGGGTGCGCGGGTCGTACCAGGACGCCGACGACTGGTACAGCCGGGGCACCGCGCCGCCAGGCGAGGACCGTGACGGGGGCAACCAGGAGACGGTGCGGAGCCGGACGGCGCCGCCGCTGTCGATGGTGGTGAGGTTGTCCTCGTTGAACGTGCCGAGCCCGCTGGTCAGCCCGTGGGCCGTGAGCCAGCCGGCGAGGGCCTGCTCGGGATCGGCCGCGGCCGGCTGTGCCGCCCCGTAGCCGAGCGCGGCGAGCTGGCAGGCGCCCGCGACCGCCAGTCCCGCGACCGCCGGGCGGACACGGGCCGGCCCCGGGGCGGTCGGCCCCGGGGCGGCCAGCCGCGACCCGAAAACCCGGCCCGCCAGGACCGCGCCGAAGGGGAGCAGCGCCGCCATCTCGCGCGTGTCGAACGGCGTGGCGGGGATGACGCTGGCCACGAATCCGGCCAAGTTGACGACGATCCCTACCGCGAGCACGTCGCCCGTCAGGTCGCGCTGGTTCGGCACGTGCCACGCCACGACGGCGAACGCGGCCACGGCGAGGGCGATCCCCGGGGCGTGCAGCCAGGCCAGGGCGGTCTGCGTGCCTGGTGTCGCCGCCGCCACGTCGGCGCCGAACAGGTTCAGCACCCCCTGCCAGGCCAGCGACAGGTGTCCGGGCACGCCGCTAGGCGGAGCCAGCCCGGTCTGCACCGGCAGCAGGGCGAACCCGCCCAGGCGACCGATCAGCGTGAGCAGCGCCTGGGCGGTGCCGACCGAGGCGCCCGCCGCGATGGCGAGCGACAGCTCGAAGCGGTGCGCGGACGGCCGCCGCGTCCAGACCGCGTGCAGCAGCCCGGTGAAGCCCAGCGGCACGACCGCGTCCACGATCACGATCTTGTCGGCGACGATGGCCACGGTGAGCAGCGCCCACAGCGCCACTGGCGTGTACCAGCGGCGGGGCGCGCGCTCAAGCAGGAGGAAGGCCCCCAGGATCAGCACCTGCGTGCCGACGTGGTCCGGCTGCGCGAGCAGCACGTGGACGCCGTTGCCCAGCTGCGGCGCGACCATGACCCCGGCCGCGATCAGCGCGCGGGCCCATCCTTCCGCGCCGTGCGCCCTGCCCCGCGCCAGGAGACCAGCGGCGAGGACGAGCAGCGTGTAGGTGAGCGCGGGCACGACGTGCAGCACGCCGGGTGTCAGCCCGCGCGCCAGCTCGGCGACGGCGTACTCGGGCAGCTCAGTCGTGTAGAACGACACGTCGGTGAGGGTCCAGCCGCGGAGCAGCCAGTTGCCGTGCAGCAGGTCCCAGGCCTCAAGCGCGTTCGACGCGCCGTCTGACCCGCCGGGGAACGTCGCGGACAGCCGCGCGTAGCAGCCGTAGAGCGCGACGCACGCCGCGCCGATGGCGACCAGGACAAGCAGCCGCCGGCCGCGAGGCCCCGGCACCGGCACTGGCACCGGGAAATGGCGCGCTGGCGCCGTGGAATCTCGCGCACGCTGGCGGCGAGATCCCGCGAACTTAACGACCACCCGACAAAGTTAGCCCACGACAAGTAATCGTGTGATCACTACTGGTGATATTGATCGCTTTGTCGCCCGCGCCGCCCCGCCACATCCACGCAGCAGGACTCAGGCAGGGGATGACAGTGAGAGGGCGAACTGGCCGCCTTCGTCCGTCCACCAGGAACGTATCGCGAGTCCGGCGGCGGCCAGCTCGGCGCGGACCCCGGTCTCGCGGAACTTGGCGGACACCTCAGTGCGCATCTCCTCCCCGGCCGCGAACTCGACCGTCAGGCCGAGGTCGCTGACCACTACAGACTGCGCGGACGCCGCCCGCAGCCGCATCTCGATCCACTCGCGTCCGGCGTCCCAGACGGCGACGTGCTCGAACGCGTCCAGGTCGAAGTCCGCACCGAGTTCGGCGTTGAGCACGGCGAGGACGTTCTTGTTGAACGCGGCAGTCACCCCGGCGGAGTCGTCGTAGGCGGCGACAAGCACGGCCGGGTCCTTGACCAGGTCCGTGCCGAGCAGGAACGCGTCGCCCTGGCGCAACTGGGCGCGCACGCGCCGCAGGAAGGCGGCGCGCTCCGCCGGGACCATGTTGCCGATCGTCGAACCGAGGAACGCGACGAGCCGCGGCCCGTCCCCCCCGTCGCCATTGGCCCTGGCGCTGCTGGCCAGCTCGCGGGCGCCGGCATCCGACGGCACGCCCAGGTACTGCTCGAAGTCGGCCACGACCGCGTGGACCGCGAGGTCCGGGTACTCGGCGGCGAGGGCGTCCCCGGCGGCGACGAGGGCCGATTCGCTTACGTCGACCGGCACGTACCCGCGCAGCGTGCCCGCGTCGCGTAGCGCGGACAGCAGCAGCCGTGTCTTCTCCGACGAGCCGGAGCCGAGCTCGACGAGGGCGGTCGCCCCGGTGAGCGCCGCGATCTCCGGGGCGACCGCCCGCAAGATGGACCGCTCGGCCCGGGTCGGGTAGTACTCGGGCAGCTCGGTGATCTTCTCGAACAGCTCGCTGCCCTGCGCGTCGTAGAACCACTTCGGCGGCAGCGTCTTCGGCGTGGCGGTCAGCCCAGCCAGGGCGTCGGCTCGCAGGGACGCGGCCCGGTAATCGGCCGGCAGCCGGTTCTCGATCGTGGTCATCAGGTGAAGGTCCCTTCGGTGCTCACGTCACTGTCGGTAAGGATGGTCATCGGGTCGTCGGCGTTCTCGGTGGGAAGACCGCCGCCCGCGGCATCGTCGGCGGGAGTCGTGCGAACGCCGACGGCAAGGGCGGAACGCTCATCCTGCCGCGACGGTCGGCGGGCGCTGATGAACTGGGGTGCTGGCGCCGGCGGAAAGCGGCTGGAGGCTTACCTCGCGCGGCGTGGCGGTGAGTAGGTGCCGGTCGGGAACCTCAATCCAGCCAGGCTCGTCGTCAGACGGTTCGGACGCGACCGTGACAGGCGTGGCGGGCGCGAGCCCGTCCGCTGGTGCCCGATCGGTCCTCGCGCCAGCGGGAGCCCCCGCCGTGCCCGCGGCCCGCTCCGCCGTATCCTCGTTCGCCTGGCGGTACCAGAGCGTGTCACCGCACGCGGTCGCCGCGATCGAGTGCCCGTCCGTCATCAGGAAGTTGAACCGCCCCGTCCCGCCGGCCGCCTCGACGACCGCGATCGTCTGCGCCAGCGCGGCGCCCATCGGACACCCCGCTCGCAGTCGCTCAAGCACGAGCGCCCACAGGAACGCCGAGTCGACCATCGCCTCAAGCGACAGCAGGGCAGCGGCACCGGATGATTGCGGCAACGTGCCGGCCATAGGCGGCCCGTTGCCACGGCCATCCGCCGCAGGTGCGCGCTCGGCGATGACCGCTGCCGAACCGGGCCAGCCGTCGAGCCGCCCGTTGTGGCTGAACAGCCAGGGGCCGTCGCCGAAGGGGGCGGCGGCCGCCTCGCCGAGCGCCGTGCCCTCCGTGGCGGAGCGAACGGCTGCGAGGACCGCCCCGGACCGCGTCACCCGCGCGATGTCGGGAAGCGACAGGTCACCCCAGATCGGCGCCGACCGCCGGTACCGCGCCGGAACCGGGTCGGCGGCGGCGTACCAGCCGATCCCGAAGCCGTCCGCGTTCACCGTCCCGTGCCGCTGCAGCCGCGGCGCCCACGCCTGCCGGTAAAGCGAGTGCGGCGGGTCGGTCAGCAGCGACCGCAGCGACGTCGGCGGCCCGAGGTAGGCGAGATGTCGGCACATCAGGCGGGCTCCATTGCTGATCGGCCCGTGTCCGCCCGCCCTGTGTCTGCCCGTGTGTCTGAGCGTGCCGTACGGAAGCCGGCGAAGATCTGCCGCCTGATCGGGTAGTCCCAGTTCCTGAACGTGCTACGGCAGGCCACGGGGGACACGCCGAACGCGCCGCCCCGCAGCACCTTGTACTCGGGCCCGAAGAAGACCTCCGAGTACTCCTTGTACGGCCAGGCGGTGAACCCCGGATACGGCAGGAAGTCGGAGCTCGTCCACTCCCACACGTCGCCGATCAGCTGCCGCGCCCCGCAGGGGGCCGCGCCGTCTGGGTAGGACCCGGCGGGCGCGGGGCGCAGGTGCCGCTGCCCGAGGTTGGCCCGTTCCGGTGTCCAGTCGTGGTCGCCCCACGGATACCGGCGGGACCGCCCGCTCGCGGGGTCCCACCGCGCCGCCTTCTCCCACTCCGCCTCGGTAGGCAGCCGCCGGCCCGCCCACCGTGCGTAAGCGTCCGCTTCGTACCAGCAGACGTGCAACACGGGCTCGTTCGGGATGACGGGTTCCTTAATCCCGAACGAGAGCCGCACCCACGCACCCTCCCAGGCCCAGAACAGCGGGGCGGTGAGCCCGGCGCGCTGCCGGTGCGCCCAGCCGTCGTCCGTCCACAGCCGGGGGTCGTCGTAGCCGCCAGCGGCGATGAAGTCCGCGTAGGCCGCGTTCGTGACCGGGGTGGTGTCCAGCCAGAAGCCGGGGACGTCCACGGCGTGCGCCGGCCGCTCGTTGTCCAGGGCCCACGGCTCGGCGGACGTGCCCATGGTGAACGGCCCGCCGGGCACGTGTACCTCGGCGGGCAGCGCCGCCGCGTCGGCGGGCGCGGGCGGCGGCGCGGGAGCGGACAGCACCGCCGGGCCGGACCGCAGCTGGTGGGTGGCGAGCATCGTCTCGTCGTGCTGCACCTCGTGCTGTGCGACCATCCCGAACGCGAACCCGGACCCCGACCCGGCGAGCTCGCCGCCGAAACCGCCCGGCGGGAGCTTGACCTTCTCGATGAGGTCGAGCACGCGGCCGCGCACCTCGTGGCCGTAGCGCCGCGCCTCGGCCGGCGTGAGCAGCGGCAGCGTCGGCCGCTGCGCGCGCGGGTGCTCGAACGCGTCGTACAGCGGGTCGATCTGCGGGTGCATCGGATCACGGCCGCCGACCGCGCGGAGCAGCCAGAGCTCCTCCTGGTTGGCGACGTGCGCCAGGTCCCAGACGAGCGGCGACATGAGCGGGGAGTGCTGCTTCACCAGGTCCGCGTCGTCTACCGCGGTGGTGAGCAGTGTGGTGCGCTGCCGCGCGGCCACGAGTTCGGCGGCGGCCAGGTCGCGCAGCGCCTCGCTGCCCGCCTCGTGAGCCGATCGAACGGTATGCGAGGCTGGCGTGGCCGGGGGCCGGTCGGTGTGCTGCGTCATTTCGCTTCCTCCAGTAGGTCGTCTGCCGGACATCGGCCCTCGCTCACGTACTCCTCGGTGAAGGCGTCAACGGCCGCCGTGATCCCGGCAGGGACGGCCATGCGGTCCAGGGCTTCCCTGGCGGCCACGAAGCATTCCCTGCTGGCCCGGCTGATCGCCGGGTCGGCCGGCCCGCAGCGGGCGGCGCGGATCCACGGCGCCTCGTCGTCGGGGGCGTCGGATGAGTCGCTCGCCGTCGCGGACGTCGGCCAGCCCGGAGGCTGCCCGTTCCAGATCGGCGCGACAGCGGCGAGCGCGGCGTCCTCTGCTTGGGCGTCGGACAGGAGCGCGCTCGACACCGCGAGGGGCACGATCCAGCCGTCGCCCGGCTGCGCGTCGATCATGCGCAGCTCGAAGTGCCCGCGCGGCCGGACCGGTGGGAACAGTGTGGACAGGTGGTATTCGAGGTCGTCGGCGGTGGGCGGCCGCAGTCGCCCGCCCTCGCCGTCGGGCTCCCCGTCATCCGCCGTCGCGGGGCTGGCCCGCACCCAGTCCCTGAACCTCAGCCCCGGCGGGGCGGACCAGTCTGCGGAATCCGGGTCGCGGACGCACATCACCTGGGCGTCGAGTGCGTACGCGGCCCAGGCCGCGCGCGGGTCCCCGTTCATATCTGGCGACCGGGTGCGGCCCGGGTCCATCCCCGCCCACACCTGCTGGCGGGAGGAAACCCACCCGGTCGGCTTCCCGTCGCGAAGCGGCGAGTTCGCGAACGCGGCCACGAGCACTGGCCCGATCGCGTGCACCAGCCGCCAGCGCCGCCGGTAGCCGGCGGGCCCGTCGGAGTCGTCGCCCGCATCCAGGCAGACCTGGACCGATGCCGTGCCGCACATCATCTGCCGCCCCCACGGGCCGTCGGCGTCGAAGAACGCCTCCATCGCCGCGTACCGCGGGAGGGTCAGCACGCGTCGCGGCGGCCGCACCGGGTCAAGGCCGATTCCTGCGAGCTCAAGGCCGGCCTCAGCGAGGGCCTTTCGCAGCACGGCGAGGTCCGCGCTGGTCGCGCGGACGAGGCTTGCTAGTGAATCCGCGGGCTGCGAGCTGAGCTCAAGCTGCCCACCTGGCTCGGTAGTGAGCAGTGCCCCCGATGGGAGCACGCCGGGACGTTCGCTTGTGGGAAGCTCCGGCCTGTCGCGCTTTCCCCTGTCCCGTTTCTGCAGTCCCGGGTCGCCCCGGGTGGCATCAAAGGCTGTGACGGCCGCTCCGATCCGCCCCGCCTGCACCGGCAGGGCCGGGTCGCGCGCATCGCGCACCAGCCACTCAAGTTCGACGCCGAGCCGCCGCGGCGGACCGGTCTTCAGGCAGATCCCGTGGACGTGCCCGGTGGCACTGTCCTCATCGAGACCGCCGGTATCGATGACCGTCATAGCCCCACCGTAACCCGAGGGTCCGACATTCCGGACCACCAGGTCTGACAATCCGGCCCCAGATCATCCCTCATGCCCGCTTAGTCCAGTGTGGCTCGCCACCGTTACACCGCCATCCGGCGAGTTACCTGCGCGACCATGATCGCGCAAAATTCGCACTTTGTTCGATGCGGATGCTGTGCGATCATGAGCAGTGGGGGGGTGGTTCCTTACGAGCGGACCTCGATGTGCCCAGAATCACCCGAAACGACCTGGCCGACCACCGCCGCGAGGGTGCCGCGCCGCGATAGCTCCGTCACCAGCGCCTGCGGCGACGCGGTGGCCAGCAGCAGTCCCCCGGACGTCTGCGCGTCCCGCAGCAGCACGGCCACGTCCGATGGCACGCCGTCCGAGATCGACACCCACGGCTCCAGGTAGGCCATGTTGTTCCGCGTGCCGCCTGAGACGTAGCCGGCGGCGGTCAGCTCGAGCGCACCCGGCAGCAGCGGCACATCCGCGGCGGACACCACGGCCGCCGCGCCGCTCGCGCGCAGCATCCGGTGCAGGTGGCCGAGGAGCGAGAAACCGGTGACGTCAGTGGCCGCGACCACCCCGGCGGCCAGCGCCGCCTCGCATGCCGACGCGTTCAGCGTGGTCATCGACGCGACGGCCGCCGCGAGCACGTCAGGAGAAGCCGCGCCGCGCTTGTGCGCGGTCGCTACCACGCCGGTCCCGATCGCCTTGGTGAGCACGAGCGTGTCACCGGGCCGCGCGGCATCGATCGTGAACAGCCGCGACGGCGAGGCGAAGCCGACGACCGCCATGCCGTACTTCGGCTCCGGGTCGTCGATGGTGTGCCCCCCGACGACCAGGCAGCCGGCCGATGCGGCAACCGAGGCACCGCCGCGCAGCACGTCCGCGAGAATGGACAGCGGCAGCGTCCCGCCCGGCCAGGCGGTCAGGTTCAGCGCGAGCACGGGCCGCCCGCCCATCGCGTAGACGTCCGACAGCGCGTTCGCCGCCGCGATCCGCCCCCAGTCAACAGGATCATCGACGATCGGCGTGAAGAAGTCGGTGGTGAGCACGAGCGCGCGCTCGTCATCGAGTCGCAGCACGGCGGCGTCGTCACCTTCGGCTGCGCCAACGAGCAGGTCAGGAGACGAGGAGGCACCGGCTTGGGAAGCACCGGCGAGCACACCGGGCCCCAGGGAAACCATCAGCTCATCCAGAGCGGAGAGTGGTAGCTTGCACGCACAGCCGGCGCCGTGCGACAGAGAGGTAAGCCGGATGGAAGCGGTGTCGGGCTGTGCAGTCATCCCCCCACCGTAAGCCCGGGCCCCAGAGGCCGCCATGTCACCCAGGCCCAGTGGCGGCCAGGGAAACCGGGCGAGGACCTAGGTGACGACTAGGTGATGAGGCGCCATAACCCGGCGTGATGCCCGAGACGGCGCTCAGTCGCGCCGGTATGCCAGGATGAAAAGTGATGAGAGTACCGTCCATAAGGTTTGCGCACGTCGGTCGAGGTAAGGCCGAGGCGCTTCCCGGCATTGTCGGCGTGGCCAGGGTCGACCTCAGGACCAAGGTCCTGGTGCGCCGCCTGGAGCCCGGTGACATCGCGATCATCGATCACCCCGACCTGGACCGCGTCTCCGCCGACGAGCTGATCGCCTGCCGGGTCGCCGCCGTCGTGAACGCGTCGAAGTCGGTGACGGGCAGGTACCCGAACCTCGGTCCCGGGCTGCTCCTTGAGGCCGGCATCCCGCTGATCGAAGACGTGGGCAGGGAGGCCTTGTCGCGGGTCGCCGATGGCATGACGGTCCGCCTGGACAAGGACGTCCTCTACAACGCCAGCGACCAGGTCGTCGCGAAGGGCGTGCTGCTCACCGAGGCCGCCCTGTCCAGGGCGATGGACGACGCGACCGCCGGCGTGCCGGGCCAGATCGACGCGTTCGCCGCCAATACCCTTGAGTTCCTGCGGCGCGAGCGCGACTTGCTTACTAACGGCGTCGACCTGCCGACGCTCGCCACGAGCATGCGGGACAGGCATGTCCTGGTGATCGTTCGCGGTTACCGCTACCGCGAGGATCTCAGGGCGCTGCGGCCGTACATCCGCGAGTACCGGCCGGTGCTGCTCGCGGTGGACGGCGGCGCCGATGCCCTGCTCGATGCCGGCTACCGGCCGCACGTGATCATCGGCGACATGGACTCGGTTTCTGACGAGGCGCTCCAGGCGGGAGCCGAGCTGGTGGTGCACGCGTACCCGGACGGGCGTGCTCCGGGCATGGCGAGGCTGAACGACCTCGGCCTTGACGCGGTCACGCTTCCCGCGCCAGGCACGAGCGAAGACGTGGCGCTCCTTGTCGCCGATGCGTGCGGTGCCAGCCTGATCGCGGTGGTCGGGACGCACTGGACGCTGGAGGAGTTCCTCGACAAGGGCCGGCCTGGCATGGCGTCCACGTTCCTCACGCACCTGCGGGTCGGCAGTAAGCTGGTCAACGCCCGGGGCGTGCACCAGCTCTACCAGAGCCGCATCTCCGGCTGGGCCCTGATAGCGCTCGTGGTCGCCGCAGCGGTGACGATCGTCGTGGGTATCGCGTACTCGCCCATCGGCCCGATCCTCGGCAATTATCTCAGCGCGACCTGGCACACCTTCGCTTACTGGTTCACGGGGCTGTTCAAGTGATCGATTTCCGCTACCACCTGGTCTCGATTGTCGCCGTGTTCCTGGCGCTCGCGATCGGCATCGTCCTTGGCTCCACCGAGCTGCAGGGCGGCACCCTCGACGTGCTGAGATCCACCAGCGACTCGCTGCAAAACCAGCTCAACGCCGCCAGCGCGGCACGCGACAGCTACGAGCAGGAGGCGAACGCCGGCGACACCTTCGTGCAGACCGCGGAGCCGAAGCTCCTGGCCGACATGCTCACCGGCGAGCGCATCGTCCTCGTCACCGAGCCGGGCGCGCCGTCGTCTGTCATCAGCGGGATCCAGACCGCGGCCAAGGACGCCGGGGCTACCATCACCGGCACGATCGCGCTCCAGCCGAAGTTCAACGACCTGTCGGGCACCAATCGCGCCAGCCTGTCCCAGCTCAACGGCACCCTCGCGTTGGCGGACGACATCACGCCCGCGCCCGCCACCGACACGCAGACCGTCTACCAGCAGGACGCCGCCCAGCTGATCGCCGCCGCGATCCTGGAAAAGACGGGCGGCCAGCCCGAGCTGTCCGGCCTCGATGCGCAGACCCTGCTCAAGGAGTACGAAGACGGCGGCTACCTGTCGGTCAGCAGCGGCACCCCCACCGACGGCGCCAGCCTCGCGGTCATCGTCACCCCGCAGGCCACGTCCGCTGACGGTCCTAATGACCCGGCGGACGAGATCCTGCTCGCCATCGCCGCGCAGTTCGCGCCAGCGGGCGCCGCGACCCTCGTCGCCGGCCCGGTCATGAGCCCGCCCGCGTCGTCGAGCGCGATCTCGGTGCTGCGCGGCAGCAGCGTCTCCAGCCAGGTGTCCACAGTGGACAACGCGAACACGACGCTCGGCCAGATTTCCACGATCTGGGCCCTCGCCGACCAGCTGCAAGGCGGAAAGCCGAACAGCTATGGTGTTTCGGGTGCCTCTGAGGTCAGCCCGGCTGTGCCGAGCGTGACGCCGACAGCACCCGCCACGCCGACAACGAAGGCGACGGGAAAGGTCACGAAGACCGTGAACACGAAGTGAAGGGCGCCGCTCGCCTCAGCCTGCCCGTGATAGCGGGCACCGGGGTCGTCGCGGCCGTCGCCGCGCGGGCCGCCTACACCGCGCTCCGGCGGTACCCGCCGGCCGGGGAGAAGACCTGGGCCAGGACCAATCACCGCGGTGAGCCCGTCACGCTCCTCGAAGGCCCCGCGGTGACCGCCGGGGCGGTCACCGGGCAGGTCATCACCGCCGCGGTCGCCGCCCGGCTGACCGCTGGCCCGGCGGTGACAGGCGGGCATTATCCCGAACGAGTCCGTGTTCTCATCCATCCTCTCGCCATCGCCGGCCTCGGCGGGGTGGCGTTCGGCGTGCTCGACGACCTGCGCGGCTCGGCCAAGCGCCGCGGCCTGCGTGGCCACCTGGGCGCCCTCGCGCACGGCGAGGTCACCACGGGCACGGTCAAGCTGGCCGGCCTGGCGGTGACTGGTCTCGGGGCGGCCCTGCTCGAAGGCGGCGACCCGGCCGACGTCGTCATCAACGCCGGGCTGATCGCGGGCGGCGCGAACCTGCTCAACCTCTTCGACCTCCGCCCCGGCCGCGCCATCAAGGTCGCGACGCTCAGCGCGGCCCTGATCGCGGCCGGCGGCACCCTCTTTCCCCCTGCTCCCGGTCCCAGCAGAGCGCGAGGGCTGCAGGCCGTTGCCGCGCCCGTCGGGGCCGCGGTTGCGCTGCTGCCCGAGGATCTTGGCGAGCGGGCAATGCTCGGCGACGCGGGGGCCAACGCGCTCGGCGCGATGCTCGGCGCGGCGGCCGCCCGGACGCTGCCGAGGGCCGCGCGGGCCTGCCTGCTCGCCGGGATCGTCGCGCTGACCGTGGCGAGCGAGAAGGTCAGCTTCACCAAGGTGATCGCGGCCGCGCCGCCGCTGAACTGGCTCGACATGCTCGGCCGGCGCCCCGCGCCCCTTGCCGCCCCAGTCCCCGGTGAGACGGCCTCCGCCGACTTGGTCCCCGCGCAGCCCCGGCGCCGGCCCGGTCGGCACCGGCGCGGCGCGCCCCCTCTTTCTGTCGCTCACTCCTCAGCCCAGGACAGGGGCGCGCGTTTCGGCGCGCGCCCAGGGGTACGACGGGAGCCGTGACCCGGGACTTGGCCGAGCCGGACGCCGCTCGGCGGCGGCGACGGCAGGGCATCGGGCGGGCCGCGGTGATGATCGGGGTCATCACCGTGCTCGCGCGGCTTGTCGGGTTCGGGCGGCAGGTCGTGTTCGCACACACCGTCGGCACCACCTGCCTCGGCACGGCGTACACGACCGCCAACATGGTGCCGAACATCATCTACGACATCGTTCTCGGCGGCGCGCTCTCGTCGGTCGTGGTGCCGGTGCTCGCCGGCCCCGCCGGGGGCGCGGCGCCGGCGGCGGGCGCGGAGGCGCGGCGGATCGCGTCGGCGCTGCTGACCTGGACGGTGGTGCTGCTCGTTCCGGTCAGCGCGGCCCTCGCCCTGGCGGCGCACCCGATCGTCTCCGCCCTGCTGTCCGGCGCGACCGGCTGCGGCCCCCTCGCCGCGGTCGGCACGCGGATGCTGATCGTCTTCGCGCCGCAGGTGCTGCTGTACGGCCTGGCGGTCGTGCTGTACGGGATCCTGCAGTCGCACCGGCGCTTCGGCGCGCCGGCCCTGGCGCCGCTGCTGTCGTCGCTGGTAGTGATCGGCGCGTACGCCGCGTTCGGCTCGGTCGGCGGCGCCTACGTCAACCGGCTCGGCGAGCTGCCGCCGCTGGCCGAGTACCTGCTGTCCGGCGGAACGACGCTCGGCGTGCTCGCGCTCGTGCTCACCGCCGTCGTTCCGGCGTGGCGTCTTGGACTCGGCTCGCGCCCGACGCTGCGGTTCCCGCCCGGGATCGCCCCTCGGGTCCGCCGGCTCGCCATCGCCGGGGTGACCACCCTGATCGCGCAGGACGCCTCGACCGCCGTGGTCATCGTGCTCGCCAACCACTTCGGCAACAGCGGCGCGCTGGTGATCTACGGGTTCGCGTGGGCCGTGTTCGTGGTGCCGTTCGCGGTGCTGGCGGTGCCGATCGCGACCAGCGCCTTCCCCGAGCTGTCTACGCATGACGTCGCTGCCGGGGGGTTCGACGTGACCGCCGCCGCGTCGACGCGGGCTGTCATGGTCGCCTCCTGGCTGGGTGCGGCGATCCTCATCGGCGCGCGCGAGCCGATCGCCCGCGTCTTCGAGTCGCGGTCTCCCGAGGCGGCAGCGGTCCTCGCCCTGGCCCTCGCCACCTTCGCGCTCGGGCTCGTCGGCTACGGGCTGTCGGCCAACCTGTCCCGCGTCCTGTACGCGCGGCACCGCAACCGCGCCCCGGCCCTGGCGATCGCCGGCGGCTGGCTGCTCGTGATCGTCGCGGACGCGGCGATCGTGCCGTTCGTGCCCGCTTACCGCGTGGTGCCGGTGCTCGGGCTCGGCACCACGTTCGGGCTTACGGTGTCCGGGATCGCGCTGCTGATCTTGGTCCGCCGCGAGTGCGGGCCGGCCGCGCTGCGCGGGGTGTCGCGGGCGTTCCTCGCCGGGCTCGCCGGGTGCGCGGCCGGCGCGGGGCCGGCTGACGCGGTTTCGTGGGTCGTCTCCTCGGCCGTGCCGGCCTTGCGGGCCGGGGCGTTCCTGCCCAACGCCGGACTGTCCTTGCTGGTGGCGGTGGTGGTCACGGGCATCTTCGCCGCGGTCGTGCTCCGGCTTGACGGCGGTGACGTCCGCACCGCGCTGTCCCACCTCCACACCCGGCCCTCGGCGTGACTCGGCCGGCCCTCCGTGCATCAGGGTCCTCGGTCAGGGGCGGGCTGGCGTCGGCTTTGGCTGATCCCCGGTCCGGTCGCCGTGGGTCGGGCGTGGTTGCGGTTTCCCTGCTGTTGTCTGCGGGTTGCCTGTGGTTGCGGTTTGAGACCCCGCCCGCCGGCTATTGATTGTCTGTGGTTGCGGTTGAAACCCTGTCCTGTCCCTGCGGGTTGTCGGTGGTTGCGGTTAAAACTCTGTCTGTCGGCTGCAGTTCGTCGGTGGTTGCGGTTACCCCGCAGTTCCTCCGCCGCGGGTCGTCGGTGGTCGCGGTTCACCCAATGCCTGGGGCCGCGGGCTGCCGGGGGGATTACCGCCGGCGCTCCTTCGGAAGGCCGGCGGCGAATCCCCCCGGCCGCCCTCGCTCGCTGGAGGCATGGGGATGAACTCCGGGGCGGAGTCTCTGCGGGGCGTCACGCTTGTTCTCGGGACGTCGGCCGGCGGGACGGGGGCGCATGTCCGGATGGTCGCGGCTGGACTCTCCCAGCGTGGGGTCGCGGTGTCGGTGGCTGGGCCGTTGTCGGCCGATACCCGGTTCTCGTTCTCGGCGCTGCCCTCGGTGTCTTTCTCTGACGTCGAGATTTCCGACCGGCCGCGAGTCGCCGATTTGGCGAGGGTCCTGCGGCTGCGAAAATTGCTACTCCGCGGTTCTTCTGGCGGTGGGCATGCCGTGCACGCGCATGGGATGCGGGCAGGGGCGTTTACTGTGGTTGCGCTCATGCTCGTTCGCCGGGGTCGGCCTCGGGTCGTGGTGACGGTGCATAACGCTCCGCCACCTGGGCGGGGGGTGGGCGCGCTGGTCTATCGCCTGCTTGAGCGGGTGGTGGCCCGGTGGGCTGACCTGGTGCTCTGCGTCTCGCCTGACCTGGAGGTTCGGATGCGGGCCGCCGGGGCACGGCGGGTGGAGCGGGCGGTTATCGCGGCACCAGGGGCGGCCCAAGAACCCGCTGTCGCCCCGCTCGTCTCTGATATGCCAGCTTCAGGCGCGTCGGCTGGCGAGGCGGCAGCGGGGCGGCCGGTTGTGCTCGCGGCCGGGCGGCTCGCCGCGCAGAAGGGGTTCGGGGTGCTGCTTGAGGCGGCCGCCTCCTGGCGGGACCTGGAGCCGATGCCGCTCGTGGTGATCGCGGGGGACGGGCCACTGAAAAGGGAACTGCGGGCGCGGGCCGCCGTACTCCGTGCCGCCGCCGTATTCCTCGGGCAGACCGATGACGTTCCAGCGCGGCTCGCGCAGGCGGCGGTGTTCGTGCTGCCGAGCTACTGGGAGGGGCAGTCGCTCGTGCTCCAGGAGGCGCTGCGCGCGGGTGTGCCCATCGTGGCGACGCGGGTCGGCGGGATTCCCCGCCATACCGGCGAGGACGCGGCGCTGCTCGTCCCGCCGGGGGACCCGCAGGCCCTGGCAGGCGCCGTCCGCTCGGTGCTCACCGACCAGGCGCTTGCGGCGCGGCTGCGCGCGGCGGCACGGGTGCGGGCCGCCGCGCTTCCCGGGGCGGGGGACGCGGTCACCGCCGTGCTGGCGTCCTACGCTGTTCCCCCCGCGGGGGGACGACCCCCCTGCACCCCCTGATTATGTGGCGGGGGCTTCGCCCCCCCATCGCCCCCCACGGGAGGACGCCGCAAAAAGCGCGGCGCCCCCCGCGCTGTGGTTGCGGCCTCCTCGCTCTGGGATACTTGACTCGTGCCACTGACATCAACGTGCCTGTGCCTGCTCACCAGGACCGGCGGCGACGGCGTGCGCCAGGTGCTGCTCGGGCACAAGAAAACCGGGCTCGGCACTGGCAAGGTCGTCGGGCTCGGCGGCCACATCGAGCCCGGCGAGTCTCCGGCTGAAGCGGCGGCCCGCGAGGTCAAGGAAGAATCAGGCATCTGCGTCACGCCGGGCGTGCTGCTCAAGGCCGCGCACATTACGTTCCTCTTCCCCGCGCACCCGTCGTGGGACATGGACGCCGTGGTCTTCACCGCGGCGGACTGGACCGGCGAGGCGGCCGAGTCCGAAGAGATCACGCCCCAGTGGTTCCCGGTCGCTGCCCTCCCGTTCGACCACATGTGGCAGGACGCGCCTCACTGGCTTCCCCGCGTCCTGTCCGGCGAGCGCCTGACGGCCACCTTCACGTACGCGGATGACAACGAAGCCATCGCCTCGGCAACCCTCACCCCGCTGCCCTAGCCCGCAAGCATTGCGGATAACAGCAAGAAGCGCTCCATGCCGGGCCGACGCCTAAAGATCTTGGATCATCGGTGTCGCTGTAGCGACCCTATTGATCCAAGATCTTCTTGCCGTCAGCCGGGCCACTTGATAACAGCAAGAAGTGATACGCGAACGCTCCAGGGCGGCGCGGGTCAGGCGAGCCAGTCGGCCGCGATCCGCTCGGCCAGTCGTTCAACCAGCGGGCCGGCGTCCGCGATGCACCGCTCAAGGTCAGGCTCGATGTCGGTGAGCGCGTAGGCGCGGTCGATTCCGGCCGCGCGGAGCTGGTCGGCGCTCAGGGTGCAGCGCCCGGCCACCGCGACCACCGGGATGGCCGGGTCGTGCGCCGCGGCCGCGCGGGCCACCCCGACGGGTGCCTTGCCGTGCAGGGTCTGCGCGTCGAGTGACCCCTCGCCTGTGATCACCAGGCGTGCCCCGTCCAACCGTGAGCCGAACGACGCCAGCTCTAGCAGCAGCTCGATCCCTGGCCTCATCCGGGCGCCGAGGAAGAGTAGCGCGGCGAACCCGATCCCGCCGGCCGCGCCGGCGCCGGGTGCGTCCCGCACCGGGAGAGATCCGCCGACGGCGGCTTCCGCGACGTCCGCCCACTGCCGCAGCCCGGCTTCGAGCAGCTCCACCTCGGAAGGGGACGCCCCCTTCTGCGGCGCGTACACCGCAGCCGCCCCCGATGGCCCGAGCAGCGGGTTGTCCACGTCGGACGCCAGCAGGAACTCCACCCCGGACAGGTCACGCAGCCTGGCCAGGTCGAGGGTGTCAAGCCGGGCGAGCGCGGCACCGCCGGGCGGCAGCTCACGGCCTTTGACATCGGTGAGCCGCGCGCCGAGTGCTTGGACAAGACCTGCGCCGCCGTCAGTGGTGGCCACGCCGCCCACGCCGAGCACGATCCGCTTGGCGCCCATCCGGCGGGCGGTGAGAATCAGCTCGCCCACGCCCCGGCTGGTCGCGGTCAGCGGCGCGAGCGACCCGGCAGGCAGCAGGGTCAGCCCGCACGCCTGCGCGGCCTCGATGACCGCCGTATCGTCGCGCAGCGCGTAGGAGGCCGTGACGTTCTTCCCGACGGGGCCGCGTACCCCCAGTTCGATCCGGCGGAACCCGGCGGACACCGCGGCAGCCACGGTCCCGTCGCCGCCGTCGGCCACGGGCAGGGACACGACCTCGCCGGCGAACCCCGCGCCGGCGAGCCCGGCCGCCACCCGGTCGGCCACCTCGGCCGCGGCCAGGGTGCCCTTGAACTTGTCCGGTGCCACGACGATGCGCTCGCCCATGCCTCAGATTCAAGCACGCCGCGCCCGTCCCGGGGTCACCGAACGCCAAAGGTGCGCAGCACAAAGACCCGCGTCCCAGGTCGGGCACACCCGCGGCGGACCTGGTACTGTCGCGGAATGCCTGATGGCCAGTCCGAGCCTCGTGTCACCGGCAACGGGATTGTCGGCCAGGTCGATGCGACCCAGGTGCCTCGCTACGGCGGTGAGCCGACGTTCGCCCGCCTGCCCCGCCTGGCCGACGTGACGCGCGCTGATGTCGCGATCCTCGGCGTGCCGTTCGACAGCGGGGTCTCCTACCGGCCCGGCGCCCGCTTCGGCCCCGGCCACATCAGGGAGTCATCACGGCTGCTCCGCCCGTACAACCCGGCGGCCGGGGTCTCGCCGTTCGCCGTGCAGCAGGTCGCTGACGCGGGCGACCTCGGCGTCAACCCGTTCAGCATCGCCGAGGCCATCAGCGAGGTCGAGCGCGGCGCGCGCGGACTGCTTGAGCGGGTGCCCCGGCTGCTCACCCTCGGCGGCGACCACACGATCGCCCTCCCGCTGCTGCGCGCCGTCAGCGCGGTGCACGGCCCGGTCGCCGTCGTCCACTTCGACGCCCACCTGGACACCTGGGACACCTACTTCGGCGCCGCCTACACGCACGGCACCCCGTTCCGCCGGGCTTTCGAGGAGGGCCTCCTTGACCCGGAAGGCTGCCTGCACGTCGGCATCCGGGGCCCGCTCTACGACGCCGGGGACCTGACCGGCGACGCGGCGGTCGGGTTCCAGATCATCCCGGCTGCCGAGGTCGAGTACCTGGGCACCCGGGGCATCATCGAGGCGGTCGCGGACCGCGTCGGCGACCGCCCGGTCTACGTGAGCGTCGACATCGACGTCCTGGACCCCGCGTTCGCCCCCGGCACGGGCACTCCCGAGGCGGGCGGCCTGACCAGCAGGGAGCTTCTCGCGGTGCTCCGCTCGTTCGCAGAGCGGAACCTAATCGGCGCGGACATCGTGGAGGTGGCACCCGCCTACGACCACGCCCAGGTCACCGGCATCGCCGCCGCCCATGTCGGCTACGAGCTCCTGTCCGCCCTCGCCCTCCGCAAGAATTAAGAACGGCCCCCCGACCGAGAGAACCGGAGGCCCGAGGATCGGCCGGTCAGGGTGCCGTTTCCGCCCAGCGGCGGCGTACCTCCGCCAGCCCTTCCGGCGTGAGCGACCCGTGCAGCCGCAGCCGGGCTACGCCGCCGTCGGGGAAGATGTCGAGCCGCACCAGGTCATAGGCCGCTGACGGCAGCACCCGGAACCGGTGCGGCGTGTCCGGCAGCAGGGGCGTCCGGGGGAGCAGCGGCGCCCACGAGGAGTCCGCCGCCAGGTCCCCGCCGACGTGCCCGCGCACCGCTGCCATACCGGGCGAGTTCCCGGTATACCCGGAGGTGTCGATCTCGACCAGGGACACGACGGACGGTGCCGCGAACCCCACCACCAGCCACTCGTTTCCCGCCGAACGCCGCCGCCTGGTCTCCCATCCCTCGCCCATGACCCTGGAGAGTCCCGGCGAGATCGCGTTGCGCGGCGCGGAGTAGAACCGGTCGCTGCATGCCCGGACGTCCCCGCCGTTTTCCAGGGCGGCCAGGTCGAAGGTCAGCCCTTCGAGCAGCGAAGGATCGGCCACTACCTGGCCGTGGACCCGCAGCCTGGCGACCCCGCCGTCGGGGTAGATCCGCAGCCGCACGTGGGAGTACCGGGACCGGGGCGGCACCGGGAACACGTGCTGCGTGTCCCCCTTCAGCGCCGACCGGGGCACGATCTCCACCCAGCGCGCCGACAAGAGCGCGGCCAGATCCGGATACCCGCAGACGGCGCACGCCTCGACCGCGCATGCCTGGGGAAAGTTCCCCGTGAAGTGCGCGGTGTCGACGACGACCGCGTGCACCACCCCCGGCGCGCCGAGTCGCACGATGACCCAGTCCGAGGAATCAGCCGAAGGCAGTCCGCCCGAGGGCCCGCGCCGCCGCCGTGTCTCCCACCCGTCGTAAACCTGCCCCTTGTGCCCGAAGGTCGACGGCGTGAAGACGGCCGCCCCCGGCTTGATCAGGTTCTCCTTGTCTGCGAAGAACTCATCGGACGCGGCCACGACCGACCCCCGCAGGGCACGCGACGCGAGATCGGGAAGGCCCAGGGGATCGTCGCGCGGATCACCCCCCAAGCGCACCGCCGCCCCGGGCGAGCAGCCGTCCCCTAGGCGGGTCAGCGGGCGTCACCTCAACCCCGCCAAGCCACACGCGCGCGACCCGCCCGGTGAGTGTCCGTCCCTCATACGGCGTCACCGGGTGCTTGTGCAGCAGCGAAGCGCCCCGCACCTCCCAGGACGCGTCGGGGTCGAACGCCACGAAGTCCGCGTCGCACCCGGCGGCGATCCGCCCCTTCAGCCGGCAGCCCGGCGAGCGCCGCCGGGAACGCGGCCATCCACCGCGCGACATCGGCAAGCGAGAACCCGCGCCGCCGCGCCACCGACCACACGACGGGCAGCCCGAGCTGCAGCGACGAGATCCCGCCCCACGCGGTACGGAAATCCGGCTCCCTCAGGGCGGGCGCGCACGGCGAGTGGTCGGACACGATCCCGTCGATGGCCCCGTCCCCGAGGGCCCGCCACAGCGCCTCCCTGTTGGCCGCGTACCGGACGGGCGGGCAGGCCTTGAACTCGGTATGCCCGGGTTGCACCTCCTCGGCGGCGAAGAACAGGTAGTGCGGGCACGTCTCCGCCGTCAGCGCGATCCCCGCCGCCCGGGCCGAGGCGATCAGCGCCGCGCACTCCGCGGCCGCCAGGTGCACGATGTGCGCCCGCGCCCCGGAGAACGCCGCCGCCGAGATCACGGTCTCGATCGCCCGCCGCTCCGCGACCGGCGGCCGGGACGCGACGAACGCGTCATACGAGGCGCCGGACGGCACGGTCACCTGGGACGGGTCCTCCGCGTGCACGATCATCGGGGCCCCCGACTCCGCGAGCGCGGCCATCGCGGAGCGGAGCGCCTCCCGCGACAACGGCGGGAACTCCGGGTTCCCCGAGTCGATGAGGAAGCACTTGAACCCGAGCACGCCGGCGTCAAGCAGCCCCGCGAACTCGGAAGCGTTCCCCGGCACCGCCCCGCCCCAGAACGCGACGTCGACCGCGCACTGCCCGGCCGCCGCCGCGACCTTGGCCCGCAGCGCCGCCACGGTCGTGGTAACCGGCGAGGAGTTCAGCGGCATGTCGCAGATCGTGGTGACGCCACCCGCGAGGGCCGCCCGCGTGGCGGTCGCGAATCCCTCCCACTCGGTCCGCCCCGGCTCGTTCACGTGCACATGCGAGTCCACGAGCCCAGGCAGCAGCGGAAGGTCCCCGAGGTCGACGGTGCGGTCAGCCTCCCGCTGCAGGTCGTACCCCCCGACAAATTCAATGCGACCATCCCGAACGAATGCGGCACCCTCCGATACCCCACCCGGCACCACCATGCGCCGTGAGCGAATCAGCAGCGTGCTGTGCATCCCCTGCTCGCCTCCGCGCGCTCGGGACCCCTGTCCTTCCCTCGTCACTCCTCCCTCGTTCCTCGGTCGTCGCTCCTGCGTCCAGGACCGGGGCGCGCGCTTTGGCTCGCGGGGAGCAGCCACGCGAAGCTGGAAGCGGAATCGGCGGGATCGGTGGGCACGTACTCGAGCCCCACCCACCCGTCGTACCCGCGAGCGGCGAGCTGCCGGAAGAGCGGCTCGAAGTCCAGCGTTCCCGTCCCCGGCGCCCCCCGTCCCGGCGGGTCGGCGACCTGCACGTGCAGGATCGAGTCCCGGTGCCTGCTCAGCAGGTCGGCCACGTCTTCCTCCATCTTCGCCAGGTGATACAGGTCCGCGAGAAGCCCGATATTCGGTGCCCCCACCTCCGCGATCAGCGCAAGGGCCTTACCGCTGGTGTCGACGGGAAAACCGGGAATGTCGACGGAATTGATGGGTTCGACGAGCACCGATGCCCCGGCTTTCCCGGCCGCCCCGGCCGCGAACGCCAGGTTCTCGATCGCCACGGCATCCTGCTCCGCGACGTCAACTCCCGGCACCCGCAGCCCGTACGGCGCGTTCAGCCGCGTGCACCCGGTCCGCCGAGCGATCTCTACGGCCGCGTGAACATTCTCCCTGAACTCCCGCATCCGGGCTGGATGCGACACGATCCCGCGTTCCCCGGCCGCCATGTCCCCAGCGTGGAAGTTAAGCGAGACCAGGTCAACCCCGGCATCCGCGATCGACGCGATGAAGGCGTCCGCCTCAGCATCGGACGGCACCATAACCTCCCACGGCCACCAGAATTCAACCCCCTGGAACCCGGCGGCCTTAGCGGCGCTGGCGCGCCGCACAACCGGCAGCTCGGTAAAGAGAATCGAGCAGTTAACGTCAAACCGATGCCCGTATGTCCGCACACCCCAGTTTGTCACGTGGCCTCCCGGACAAACAGTGTCCCGAGCCCCACACGCCCGCGCCCGGTCAACTCGCGCCCGTGTTTCCCCGGCAGTCGCTCGCGTTCTCGGTACGCGTTATTGGTGAACGGAAATGACTGCTGTGAGGGGAATCTGGTGATGGCTGAGGGCGCGGCAGCAACGCTCCGGGTGCCCAAGTGATCGCGACGTAGGAACCTGGAGAGCCCTTGAGGCCGCCCGCGTGGTGAGGTGTGGCGGAATGGAAGGCATCGCGCGTAGGTTCGGGATGGAGGGACTTTTCCTACCTCACTGGAGGGAAACATGACAGCTGACACGCAGGACCTTGAGAGGGCGCAGTTCTGGTTTGATCCTCTGTGCCCGTGGGCGTGGATCGCCTCGCGGTGGATGCTCGAAGTGGAGAAGGTCCGGCCGGTCACGGTGGACTGGCGGATCATGTCGCTGGCTTACCTGAACCTCGTGCAGCACCAGGGCAAGGACCTGAGCGAGGAGTACGTGGAAAGGATGGCCAGGGCCTGGGGTCCGGTCCGCGTCTGCGCCGCGGCCGCCGCCGAGGCCGGGCCCGGCGTGCTCGGCCCGCTCTACACGGCGATCGGGACCAGGTTCCACAACGAGGGGCGGCGCGACGACCCGGCGGTGCTCCCCGAGGCCCTCGCCGAGGCGGGGCTGCCCGCGTCCCTCGCCGACGCCGCCGAGTCGACCGACTTCGACGATGCGATCAGGAAATCGCACCACGAGGCGTTCGACGAGGTGGGCCTCGACGTGGGGACGCCGGTGGTCAGGATCCGCGGCAAGGCCCTGTTCGGGCCGGTCATCACGCCCGCCCCCAAGGGCGAGGCGGCCGGCGAACTGTGGGACGGCCTGGTGCTCGTGTCGAAGGCGGACGGGTTCTTCGAACTCAAGCGGTCCAGGGACCGCACGCCCTCGTTCGACTGACAGGTCCCGACCCGGACCCCACATCCGCACGGGGTCGCACGCGGCACCCCCGATTTCCACGGGGAACGGCGCGCGGTCCCGGCCGTAACTTGTGCTCTCGGCAAGCATTTGACTGAGAGCGGGAGTGACTGCCATGAGGGATAACGGCCAGGAGTCCGGGCGTCCAGCCGGCGTGGGCGCGTTCGGTGCCGCGCTGCGGCGGCACCGCCGCCACCTGGAACTGTCGCAGGAGGATCTCGCCGACGCGACGCGCGGTGGCGTCGCCGCGCGGACGATCAGCGACCTGGAGCGCGGGGTGGCACGGCGGCCGCGCGCGGAAACCCTTCGGCTGCTCGCGGCCGCGCTTTGCCTGACGGGGGAGGACCTCGCGGAGTTCAAGGCGGCCGCCCGCGCCGCTGGACGGCCGGCCGCGGAGGTGGCAGCGGAGCTGGCGGTCCTCGCTTCGGCCGGGCTGGCAGAGGCGAGCCGCCGCGTGGCAGCGCGACCGCTGATCATCGTGGCCGACGTGGCGCGCCTGGCCGAGGTGGAGCCGCTGCTGTCCGCGACCCCCGACTGCCTGCTGCTCGTCACCAGCGGGCAGCTGCTGTCCGGTCTGGATCGTTAGTCGTCGTTGATGATCTCGTGGCACAAGGCTACGCACTCGGTGCAGATGCACACGCTGGCGGTCGTCGTCCCGGCGGCCATGGCGATGCCGTCTACCTGATAACGGCCCTTGCCGCAGAAGGAGCACTTGGTCACGGCCGCCGGGTCGCCCGGCACGTCGGCCTTGGCGGGCAGCGGGACCGGCTTGATCGCGGACAGCGGTGTCGCGGCGACCTGGCCGGTCGTGAGCACCAGCCCGGCCTTGGTGGCGCAGGCGTCGCAGATGGCGACGAGGCCGGGCCCGGCGATGAGCTTGCGCGCCTCTTTCTGGGACTTGCCGCAGAACGAGCACGCCAGCTCACCCCGCCGGGGCCGGTCGGCCCGCGGGCTGAAGGAGCGCCAGCCCCGCCCGCCGCCTTCCGCCTCCTCAACGAGCTGGTGCACCCGCTGGTGGCTGAGGTTCAGCGCGTCGCCGATCTCGCGCAGCGACGCGCCCGCCAGGTGCAGCCTGCGCACCGAGTACCGGAACTCCGCCCGTGCGAGGTCGACGGCCTGCTCGAACTCAACCACGCGCGCCTGAGCCGCACGCGCCGCCGCGAGCAGTTCCTCATCCACGGCCATGCTGTCTAGCGTAACTAGACACTCCGAGCCGGGGAAGGCCCAAGCCGGGCCCCCGCGCCAGGGTGGCGCCTACCTAGCCGGGTCGTTGAGCTCGATCGTGTACATGATGAATCCCGGCAGGGCGGCGACCTTGTCATACAGCGCGCGGGCGGTCGCGTTGGTCTCGTGCGTGTGCCAGTACACGCGGCCGCAGCCCTGCTCGGCCGCCCAGTCGCGCACCGCGCCGATCAGCGCGCGCCCGACGCCGTGCCCGCGCGACGGGGCGGCGGTGAACAGGTCTTCCAGGTAGCAGGCGTCTTTCCCGGTAGTCCGCACGTGGCTGAAGAAGTGCACGATCCCGACAAGCGACCCATCCAGCCACGCGCCGAAGGCGTGCATCCGCTCATCGGCCTGGAACTCGTCCCACGCCCTGTCGTACATCGACTGCGGGTGTCCCTTCTGGTAGAAGGCGTTGTACCCGCGGAACAGCTCTTCCCACGCCGCCCGGTCCGACGCCGCGAGCTTTCCAACCTTGATCATCGATCACCTCTGATAACAGCAAGAAGCGCTTGCGCTGAATGACCCGAGCGTAACGTGGCAGGGCCTGACGCGCTCAACCCCTGCATCCGTGCCGCCGCCGCGGCGTGCCCCCGCAGTTTCTCCTCGACACCCCCGGCGTGTCGCGGCATTAACCTGGCGGTGCGCTGCGCGTGACGACCGGCTGGCCGGCGTCCGAAGGCTGCTGCCCGTCGGTCATCGGCATCGGCCGGCCCCACGCCGGAACCCGCGTCCTGCTCCTGGTCCAGGACCTGCACATCCGGGGGACGCGGTGTTGTGCTTAGGCCGCGCGAGGACGTGACGTTCGCGGCTGGCGCGAGTACCGGCGATTACCTGCAGCACGAGCAGGACCGCGAGCACGATGAGCGGGACAATCCAGTTTCCGCTGGCGGTGTGGATCGCGCCGATCCCGATAGGGCCGAGGCTGGCCAGGAGGTAGCCGAAGCCCTGCGCCATGGTCGAGACGTGCGCCGTGTGGCTTGTGTCGGGCGAGCGCCAGGCGATGTAGCTAAGCGAGAGGCTGATCGACGCACCCTGGCCGAGTCCGAGAAGGGTCATCCACAGGTAGGCCGCGTGGACCGGCGCGATGGCCAGGCCGGCATAGGCGACGCCATCGGCAGCAGCGGAGAGCGCGATCGGAACCCAGGTCGGGCGAGTTCGCCTGGCGAGCGCCGGGCTCACCAGGGCGGCCGCGATGCCGGGGAAGGCCGAGTAGGAGAGCATCCAGCCGGCGCTGTGGGGGGCCATGCCGTGGTCTTGCAGGAGGGTAGGGAGCCACGTCAGGGTCGCGTAGTAGCCCATGCTCTGAATGCCCATCAGCGCGGTCACGGCGATGGCGACGGGGTCGGTGAGGATGGCCAGGAATGACGGTTCTCCTTCTGCTGAGGGAGCATCGGCGGCCCGTGCCCGGCCGGCGTGGCCCCGGGAGCGGAAGAGCTGGGGAATCCAGATCAGGAACGCGGCGACAGCCGGGATTGACCAGAGCGCGAGGGCGGGGCGCCAGTGCCCGCCGGCGACCGGCAGCAGCGGCACGGTGAGTCCGTCGCCGAGGGCGGCGCCCAGGAAAAGCGAGGTCGAGTAGAGGCCCATCATCAAGCCGGCGCGATGGGGGAGATCGTGCTTGATGACGGCGGGCATCACGACATTGGCGATCGCGACCGCGGCGCCGGCGATGATCGTCCCCGCGAACAGGCTGCCCAGGCTCGGCTGCAGGCGCAGCGCGATGCCGGCGGCGAGAGCGGCCATGGTCATGCCGAGGAGCAGGTGCATGCCCAGGCGCCGGGTCAGCCAGGGCGTCAGGAATGCGAACGCGCCGAAGGCGACTACCGGGATCGTCGTGAGCAGGCTCACCGCGGTCGCCGTCAGGCCGAGATCGTCGCGGATGTTCGTGAGGACCGGGCCGACCGACGCTACGCCGATGCGAAGGTTCAGACTGATAAGGAGCAGGCCGGTGGTGAGGACGGCGGTGGCGAGCCTGCCGCGTGCCGTGCCGTGCGCGCCCCGCTGACGCGCCGTGCCGACGGGCGGCTCAAGCTCTTCAAGCGTGCTTGACATGGTCCTTCGTTCTTTCCGGGGCGGGATTTCCTTTCCACGTCCCCGGGGTCAGCGCATGATGAAGCACCGGCTGACGCCACCGGGACTGCAGGGCTTTCCATGACGGTAACAGTAAGTGACAGTGTCGCTACGGATATGGCAGCGTGTCGTGCAGTGCCGCCTGCGGGGGGACGACCCCTCCACCCGACCCTCAACGAGCCAGGTGCGCAATCGGGCTGGTAAGAGTGAGACCAAATGCGCACAAGGCTCGCTGGCGCGCCGCCGCACGCCGCTCCGTCCTGTGGCTGGGGTTAGGCCTTGTGGTTGCAGCGAGAGGCGTAACGAAGGCCGCAACGGCATCAGCTTGCGGGGATCTGGCCGAGGGCCGGTGCGCCCGCCGGCTCGCCGGGAATACCGAACATCGCCTCCCACGGCGACCCGGAGGGGTCGGTTGACTCACTCGCCGGGGAAATTCCCTGGTTGGACCACTTGGCCCGGTAGGGCAGTCCCCCGTAAAGCACCTTGTCGCTGGCCTGGTACTGGGCACTGAGCGACCATGCGGGGTAGGTGCCCGAGCGCAGCCTGGCGATATGCGGGCCGTGATCGCCAGGAAGCACCGGGCCGAGTAGCTCCCACGGCCCCTGCGACATGCCCTGCTGCGCGGCCGGGTCTTGGCCGTTGTTGTACCACAGAGCCTGGTAGATCTCCCCGGCCTCGGTGACCTTGTAGCCGAGCGGGTAACTGGCGTTCGGCGCCCATTGCGGGAAGGGCGCGTCCGCCGGGTTGGTGTCGGCCACGGCGAGTTGGATGCCGTCCGCGTCCGGTGAGGCCGTGACGCTGCCCTGCAGGGAAGCGAAGATATGGGCGAACTCCAGGCTGGACTGCGCGCTGCCGCTGCAGGTGTTGGAGTGCACGCCGATCTCGGGGAAGGACGAGCCGCACTGGCTGTCCCTGTTGATCGACCACATGGAGACCCGGCCTAGATGGCTCTTGACGGCGAAGGCGGCCAGGGCGCGGGCGTCGCTCACGGTGAAGTTCTCGCCCGTGACGTCGTTCTGGCCAATCATCACCGTCGCGCCGAGCCGCTGCCATATCTGCTGTGGGAGCAGGTGGATGCCGTATCGCGGGAACAGCGCCGCGAGTTGCCCTTCGGTGGCCTGCAGCGCGTCCTGGGCGTCCTGGGCCATCGTGCTTCCCCGGCCAGGCGGCACGGAGAAGTCCATCGTCATGATGTTGACGCCGGAGAAGGTGGCGTGAGCGCGGAGCAGCGAGGTGATTACCGAAAGTGCGTTGTCCCGGAGCCCGGACGTTTCAACGGGCAGCGTTAGCCACACCTTGAGCCTCGGGTTGGCCCGCTCCAGGCTGGCGATCGCACGGGCACGCCGCCCGCCCGCCGCCACGTTGGCCAGTGCCCGTCCTTCGATGTCCAGGTCGATGGCGGTGAGGTGGTAGCGGCTGATCACCGACTGGTAGGCAGCGGTCAATGCGGCGGCGGTGGGGCAGGCGACATCGATGCTTGTGTGGGCCCCGCCGCCGAACGACACAATGGCCTGCTCTCCCTCCTGCTGCAGCTGCGCGATGCGCGGTCCGACCGCGAGCTGCTGGTCAGCCGCTGCGAGCGAGTAGGCGCCGCCCCAGCTCGGGGCGCAGTCCGACTTGGACGGGGCGACCACGAAGCCGAGGGCGGTCTGGCGCGCCGGGTCCTTGGCGGTGCTCTGCCACTGGTACGTCGGCGTGAGCGTGACGTCAACGTAGGGGGCGAACCAGGTCTGCCGTACTACGGTGACGGGGGCAAGCAGCCGCGTCGTTACGCCGATGTATCCCCCGCAGCCGGTCCCTGCGAGCACGACGAGGGCGACGACCACGCGCATCAGGGACAGCCTGCGCCTAGGCGGGCCCTCCGGTAGCGGCTTCCCGGGCAGGGTGTCCGCCGGCGGCAGCTGCCCCGGCGGAGGACCGCCCGCTGCCTGGTGCTCTGGGTGGTCATAGCCGGCCTGCAGCACCGTCCGCCAGTCGGTCGGCTTGGGCTGCTCCGCCGGCCGCTTCCACGGCAGCCGCCGCGGTCGCCGCTGCGCGGGCGCCAGCAGCAGCGAGACGCAGTGGATCGACAGGTCCACGATCGAGTTGCGCAGGCCGATGTACGCCACGACCGCGTAGCAGGCCAGGATGACGTTCAGCCCGGCATAGCAGATGTTCTCCGTGTGGTGCTCCAGGTAGGCGTAGTAGAACGTGAGGCACCCCAGGACGATGACGAGGTACGGCGCGCTCAGCGGAAACGGCGGCACGACGGTACGGTCGCGGACCTTGGGGGTCCGCGCGAACGGGGCCTTGGACGCGGTGATCCCCTGGACCACGGAGGAGAACGTCCCGGCCAGGTTGACCCCGAGCAAGACGAGGTTGAGGCCGTAGATGCGGAGCACGTCGAGTCGCTTGTAGCCGCAGTAGCGCAGGTCGCTTGCCATGGCGGCGAAGTAGGGCAGGGCGATCAAGCCGAGCAGCGGGCTGACCAGGGCCGCGCTGAACGGGAAGGCGAGCAGGATCAGCAGGCTGGCCGAGCTCCACGAGATCGAAGCCATGTAGTTCCAGCGCAGGAACAGCTCGCCGAACTGGGTCCGCTTGCCCCGGGCGCGGCGGGCGCGGGGCTGGCGCAGCAGCTTGGGCAGGATGAGCAGGCCGCCGTTGGCCCAACGGCGCCGCTGGATGCACAGCGACCCGAAGTCCGGCGGGGTGGCGCTGTAGCTGAGCCGCTCCGGGTAGTTGAACAGCCGCCAGCCGTGGAGTCCCATGTCGACGGTGGACTCGGTGTCCTCGATGACCGTCCGGTCCTTGATGTAGTGCCTGATCTCCCAGTCGCCGATGTAGGACGTCTCAGCTATGTCGTCCAGTGCCTTCTTGCGGATCACGGCGTTCGCGCCGACCCAGAAGGTGGCGTCGTAGTAGGTCAGGCCAAGGTGCACGATGTGCTGGAGGTCCGTGGTCGCGCCCGCGATCCGCTCCAGGCGGGTGGCTGCGCCGGGAAACGCGCTGTAGGGCGTCTGCGCGACCGCCATGTCCTGGTACTCGTGCTGCTCGAGCAGGTGCACGAGGCGGAGGCAGTACTCAGGCAGGAGCACGCTGTCGGCGTCGAGGGTCACCACGTAGTCCGAGTCGTGGATGTGGCGGCCGGAGCCTCGTTCTACGGGAACGAGCGCCGTCCCGCCTGCGGTCTGTGCCTCCCGGTAGGTGCCGCCCATCAGCCCTATGTAGCTGTTGAGGTTCATGGCCTTGTTCGGCTCGTGCGACAGCGAGACATAGCGCTTGCGCTCGAAGCTCGAGAGCTCGGCGCTGAACGTCCACGTCAGCCGGCGGTACAGCCGGCGGAACATCTGCGGGTCCAGCACGACGCCTTCGCCGGCCGACTCCAGCAGCGCGGCCTTGACCTCACGCAGCGATGCCGCCAGCCGCAGGACGTTCTCGTTGACGAAGAAGCTGTCCGAGTGGTCGATGATTTCCTGCTCCGCCGCTAGGCCCTCAAGCCATTCGACGGCCTCGGCGTAGGCGTCGGCCAGCGTGATCATCGAGCCAGGCCCCGGCTGCTCGCCACGCTCCATGGCGGCCTCGAACGCCCGCATCGCAACCGCGGAGCGCCCAGCGGGCCCGGCGAGCAGCTCCTGGATGATGCCGGGCAGCGCCCGTGCCGACTCGAGCAGGTCGCGGGCCGCGCGCGTGCTCGGCGTGGCGGGGTCATCGATGAGGAGGACCACGCGCTTGCCCGGGTACTCCTGGAGCGCGGCAGAAAGCAGCGCTATCCGGATCATCCCCTCCTCTTCCTGGTAGGAGGGGATGATCGTCGTGAGTGTCGGCTGCCGCGAGTCGAAGAACTGGTCCAGGGTGGCGCGCGTCGCCCGGTGGTGTGTGCGCGTGCGGTAAAAGAAGCCGAGGCGGCTCATCAGGTACGCCAGCGCGGAAACCGTCAGCATCGTGACGATGAGCAGGTACACGATCTCCTCGGCGCGCGCGCCCGCACCTTCGTACCCCGGGCGGAAGAAGTCGTCGAAGAGCCAGGCGGCCAGGTAAGCCAGCCATGCGGCCACCGTCACGACGATGGCGAGCCGTCCTGCCGCGATCCGGCTGTCGCTGGCCGGCTTCGGGACGGTGAGCAGCACCCGACTGCGCCGGTCGCTGCCCCACTGCCTGCGCTGTCTCGTGGCCGGGCGGACGTGCCTGGCCCCGGCAGGGCCAGACGGCGCGGGTCCGCCAGGCTCGCGGAGCGCCGTGGTGGCAGGCGCCCTTTCCGTCACGGTGCAGTGCGGTTGCTGGCGGTTACCTTGCGTGTTGACAGGTGTTTTCATATGCCTTTGCCGTATGCCTTCGCGCTGTGCGGCAGAATGCCGCCTCGAACCGAGAACTAGCCGGGGCGGCCCGCTATAAGATCCGCGCGCGCCCGGGTACGTTCGTTCCCGGACTCGCGAAATGCGCGGCTACTTAGCGGCGGCCTTCATTTGTCGGTGCTCGCCCACGGCCTCTTGCACCCCCGGCTGGCCATGGCGGAATGAAGACGCCGCAGAGTCTAGCGCAGCTTTATGTGGGGCCGCGATATCCCCCACGCGTCTTTACCGTATGTCTGAGATTCCCTAATTCCGTTAATCCTGGCGGCTGGGGCTTACCTGTGGATTCCGGGCGAGGCGGGCTGTTCGGTAATAGCGCGAGTGTCTCAGGGATTATGTCCAAAATATCAGCCGTCATTTTCTTGATAAGGGGCTGCGTCACCACCGCGCTGCGCGGCCCAGCTACGATGACTGCCGTGACTGAGCTGGCTGAAGCGCTGCGGGCGCTGCCCAAGGTGGAGCTGCACTGCCATGTCGAGGGCACCATGCGGCCGGAGACGGTCGTCGACCTGGCCCGCAAGAACGGCGTGCCGCTTCCTGCTGGCGACGTCCGCGACCTGTACCGCTACGGCTCGCTCGATGAGTTCCTCAACGTCTTCTGGCTCGTCCAGTCGGTCCTGCACGACCGGTCCGACTGGGAGCGCCTCGGCTACGAGTCGGTACTCGAGGGCGCCGCCGCCGGCCGGGTCTACGCGGAGGTTTTCGTCACCCCCGCCAGGCACCTGGCCGCTGGGCAGAAGCTCGGCGCGGTGCTTGAGGGCCTGTCCGCCGGCCTGGCGGCCGGCGACGCCGAGACGGGCAGCCAGACCCGGGTGATCGTCGACATGGACCGCGCTTACGGCGGCGAGGCGGGACAGCAGCTGATGACCGAGTTGATCGAGCTGCGCCGGGCGGGAGCGCCGGGCACCGACCGGGTCATCGGCATCGGCATGGACTCCACGGAGCTGAACGTGGACCCCCTGTCGTTCGCGCCGGCTTACCGTGAGGCAGCCGCGGCGGGCCTGCGCCGCACCGGCCACCAGGGCGAGAATTCCCCGTCGGCCGCGGTGGGCGTGGTGGCCGTAGGCCTCGGCGCGGAACGGATCGATCATGGCCTGTCCCTGATCGAGGACCCGGACCTGATCAGCTTCTTCGCCGACCGCCGCATCCCGCTGACGATGTGCCCGACCTCGAACGTGGTCATCGCCAACGCCTTCAGCTCGGTCGGCCGCCACCCGCTCCCCGCGCTCCGCGAGGCGGGCGTCCTGGCGACGATCAACACCGACGACCCGGCGCTCACGGACCTGGACCTGGCCCGCGAGTACGCTACCTGCGCGAAAGCCTGGGACTGGTCCTGGGACCAGATGGTTGACATCGCCCTGGACGGCGTGGAAGCCACCTGGCTCGACGACTCCGGCAAGCGCGCTCTGTCCGCCCGGATCCGCGAAGCGGGCGCCCGCCTCCGTCCTTCCGCGTAACTTTCGCAGGCACGGCGCCGCCGCCCGTGCCTCCCCTGGCGCCGAGCGCCAGGAGGCTATCCTGAACGCGACGAGTATGACCAGCCTGATGATGACGGAGGCGCCGCGATGGCCAGCCTGATGCGCGCCCTGATCATCGACGGCACCAAGTCGGCCAGCGTGCAGCGCGTCGCCGTGCCGGTCCCTGGGCCGCGGCAGGTGGTGGTCGATGTTCACCGGGCGGGCATCTGCGGCACCGATGTCGAGCTGTTCACCAGGGAACTGCCCTACTTCGAGCAGGGAAAGTCGAGGTTCCCGCTGTGCCCCGGTCACGAGTGGTGCGGCACGGTGTCCGCCATCGGGGCGGAGGTCGACCCGCGCTGGATAGGCGAGCGGGTCACGGGGGACACCATGCTCGGCTGCGGCCGCTGCCAGCGGTGCGCGTCCGGGCGTCATCACGTGTGTGCCGACCGCAGCGAGATCGGCATCACGGGGTGGGCGGGCGCCCTGGCGGAGAAGCTTCTCGTTCCCGTCGGCAGCTTGTACCGGCTCCCTGCCGTCGTGGACGACCGCGCCGGCGCCCTCGTGGAGCCGGGCGGCAACGCGTGGCGCGCCGTGACGGCCGCGCACGCGGGACCAGGCAGGCGGCTGCTCATCTGGGGACCTGGCAGCATCGGGCTGCTCGCGGCGGCCTTCGCGCGCGCGATGGGCGCCGACGTGCACGTGGTGGGCCTCGACGCGCGCTGCGAGGAACTGGCGAAGAGCTTCGGGGCGGGCCGCTACTGGACGACGGCAAACCCTCCGTCGGGAACCTATGACGCGGTGATCGACTGCACCGGCGACGACACGGTCCCCGCGCTGGCCCTTCGGTTCGTCGAGCCGGCCGGCCGGATCGTGTGCATCGGCATCTCCAGGAAGACCAGCCTCATCGACAGCCGCCAGCTCGCGCTCAACGACCTCACGGTGGTGGGGATCCTCGGCGCATCGGCCGGCCTCGCCCCCGCCATCGAGCATTACGCGGACGGCAGCGTGGAGCCTGGCCCGCTCGCCCAGGTCGTCGTCGGCCTCGACCGCGCGGCGGAGGCCCTCGGCGCCGAGCTTGACCCCGGCGCGGGGACCAAGATCCATATCGATCCGCGCCTGTAGCGCACATCCCCGCTGGCAACTCCCCAGGTGGCGGTCACCGCCGTCGCCGGGCGCGCCGCCGACCTGATCCTTGGCAGCGTCGGCTGAGCGGAAAGGCATAACAAACACATAGTGAATGGACCGTTACTGGATGTCGGCCGTTCATCTCGCCGTCGGCCCGCGCGACGTCGGTTGTTACGGGTACGGCGTAGTAAGTGCACTTGTGAAAACTCCAGAAAGCAAGCGCGGCGCCAGGACGCTCACCGCTGCCGCCGCCACGGCGGGCGCGGGCGTGCTGGCGGTGGCCGGTGCGCTCGCCGCCCCCGCCAGCGCGCAAGCGGCACCCGTCCGGCCGGCCACCGTCGCGGCCGCCTACCCACTCCACGTGACCCGGATCGCCTACGGCGACAAGCTGCACCACACGTACCTGCCCAACGGCAAGGGCACCGCGCGCACCGAGTCCCTCAGCAGCCCCGACGACATCGCCGAGCTGGGCGGGGACATCTTCGTCACCTTCCAGAACGGCGTCGGCCCGCAGGGCCAGGCCTCACCGGACGGTGACCTCGACTCCACGATCGTCGAGTTCACGCTGTCCGGCCGGGAAGTCGCGCAGTGGGACCTGCACGGCAAGTGCGACGGGCTCAGCGCCGACCCGCTGGCCGGCGAGGTCATCGCGACCATCAACGAGGACGCGCACTCCAGCCTCTACACGATCAGGCCGAGCACCGGCACGGCCACCCACTACGCCTACAGCGAGCCGCTGCCGCACAACGGCGGCACCGACGCCATCGCGATCTACCACGGCCAGATCCTCATCTCCGCGTCAGCACCTGGCACGGTCGGGGCCGCCGCACCCAATGCGAAGTACCCCGCTGTCTACGTGGTAGCGCTCAACCCCTCAACCAAGATCGCCCACGTCAGCCCGCTGTACTACGACGAGGCGTCGGCCTATCAGGCCAACGGCACCGACGCGGGGAAGAGCATCAACCTCGCGCTGACCGACCCCGACTCCAACGAGGTCGTCCCGTGGGTCGCCCCCGAGTACGCCGGCGACTTCATGCTCGACTCCCAGGGCGACCAGGAGCTGATCTTCGACCACTTCACGGGCTGGCACCAGCAGCTGACCGCGCTGCACCTGCCCGCGTCGGTCGATGACAGCGCCTGGGCGACCACCCGGCACGGCGCGCTCTACGCCACGGACAACACCGACGACACGGTGGACACGGTGTCCGGCACCTTCACGGTCGGGAGCATGTACTCGTCGGTGACGCCGTGCGACTCCAACAAGGCCCCCGCCACCTGCCCGGCCCCCGGCTTCCTGCCCAACTACCTGGCCAGCACCAACATGCAGACCGGCGCGCTCACCCCCGTGCCGCTCACCGGCCCCGTCCTGCGCACCGAGGGCATGATCTTCATTCCCCGGTAGCGGTCACTGCCCCGGCGGCCCCCGTCCGGCGCGCCTAACCGGCAGCGCGGCGGACGCGGGCCCGGATCTTCCGGTGCCGCTATATCCCGGCCATGGCACAACCGATCATTCCGAACGGGCTCGTGTTTCACGCATTCCGCCCCGTGGCCTTTGACGGCCGACCGCCTGACCGCAAGGCACGGCTGTCACCGCAGGGGGGACGACCCCCCTGCACCCCCCGCGCTAGAACCTAAGTGGCGGGGGCTTCGCCCCCCATCGCCCCCCCACGGGGGACACGCAAAACCCGCGTGCCCCCCGCGCTGTGGCTGGGGTTAGAGCCCTGTGGTTGCTGATGGGAGGCGTTGCAGAACCCGCAACGCCTGGGGCTGTGGCTGGGATTATGTCGGCCTGCGGCTCAACGGCATTGGCCGTTGAGCCGCAGGCCGGCCGTCAGACCGGGCCGATCTGCAGGTTGCCACCCTCGGTACTGACGCTGATCCAGCGCGCCGCACTGGGGCTGGTGGCGATCAGCACCGATTCGGTTGACCCGCCGCTGTCGGCGGTGACCGCGTACGGGCCGCCAGGCACGGACAGTGACGCGTCGCCGCCCCCGGTGTCGACGCGCACCGTTGCCGGCGCGGTGGTGAACCCGAGCGTGACGCTGCCGCCCTCACCGTTGACCATCGCGGACGGCGAGGTGAGGCTGGTGGCGGACAGCGGCCCGCCGCCGGTGTCGGCGTTCAGCGTCCCGGTGACGCCATCCACCTGGACCCCGCCACCCTCGGCCCTCACGCTGAGCGGGCCGCGGATCGTGCTCGCGGTGACCGGCCCGCCGCCGGAGTCGACCTCCGTTGCCCCGGCCCCCGTCACGGTCACCCCGCCGGTGCCCCGGGCCGGGTCGGCGCCGCCGGCCCGTCGTCGGTGACGATGACGTGCAGCCGGTCGCCGGACCGCTGGACGAACACCGCGGCCTCGGTGGCCTGGGAGTGTTTGACGATGTTAGCCAGCCCCTCGGACACGACGAAGTAGGCGACCGCTTCGATGACCGGCGCCGGACGGCGCGGCAGGTCGACGGTCAGCCGGACGGGAATGGGCATCCGGGCCGCGATCCCGGACAGGGCCGCGTCCAGGCCGCGGTCCTCAAGGACCGCCGGGTGCAGGCCGCGGATGAGGTCGCGGAGCTCGGCGAGCGCGGCCTTGGCCTCCTCGTGTGCCTCGGCGATCGCCTGCTTCGCCTCCGCGGCGGTGCCGGCCTGCGCCCGTGCCATGCCCAGGTTGATGGCGAGGGACACAAGGCGCTGCTGGGTGCCGTCGTGCAGGTCCCGCTCAAGGCGGCGCCGCTCGGCGTCGGCCGCGTCGACGACGCCGGCCCTGGTCTCGGTCAGTTGCTCCACCCGGTGCTCAAGCTCCTCCGCGCGGCTCGGCCCGAGCAGCGCCCGCGCGGTCCTGATGTCTAGCGCTCGGACCCCGTTGGTGATCCAGGGGGCAGCGAACAGGCCGACGACGCCGACGAACATCAGGATGAAATCCAGCGGATGGTGCGTGACCTGCGGCTGGCCCGGCGAGTAGGCGCTGTTCAGCGGATGATGAGCCAACGCGATGGCAAAGGAGAGCGTGCACACGATGCTGGCCGGCCATAGGCCGACGGCGACCGCCGCAGCCGCGGCGAGCACGGGGGCGACGAGCACGTGGTAGCAGAGTTGCCGCCACGTCGCCTGCGAGCGGGCCGCCGCCGTGAAGCCCCGCATGGTGAACAGGTCCCGCCGCTTCGGCTGCGGTGGGATCTCGACGCCGGCCGTGGCCCGCAGGCGGTGGCGGTGCACGCGGGTGAGCACGGGGGCCAGCAGGAAGATCGCCACTATAACCGCGGGCCACAAGAGCACCAGCTTGGGGTTATGGCTCGCCAGGATCACGAGGAACAGGAGGGCCGCAATGATGAGCTGCGCCGGGATGCCGCCGGCCAGGTAGAGCGCCTGGCCCCATGCGTGTGGCGACCACGGCACGCGGCGGTGCCGCGTGGCGGGCACCGGGTGCTGTTTGTCGACCGTGATGTCCATGGCTGCCACGCTATTCGCGGTGCACATGGCCTGCCCATACAGCGAGGTCCCCTTTCCGGGTGTACCTAGCTACACCCCCGATTCGGAACTCATCGCTACTGCGCGCCACGGGACGAGACTGCCATCGTTACCGGCATAGTCGGCGACTATGGCCGCCGCGACGCGGGAGTAACCGACGTGCCCGCGCTTCTCGTCCGCGTACGGGCGACGGCCATGACAGCCAGGTCCGCCGGCTGCTACGAGCTCGTCCCCTGACGATTCGTCCCTTGAGAGGACTCCCCCGATGAGACGACAGCAGGACGTACCGGGCATGCCGGGCGGCGTGATCAGGCTCGACGGCGTGACGAAGGCCTACCAGGCGGGCCCGGTGCCAGCACTCGCCGATGTCACGATGAGCGTGGCGAACGGGGAGGTGGCCGCGATCATGGGGCCGTCGGGCAGCGGGAAGTCCACGCTGCTCAACCTGATCGCCGGCCTCGACCGGCCCACGAGCGGCACGGTGACGGTGGCCGGGCAGCGGATCGACGCCCTCGGCGAGAGCGCCCTCGCCCGGTTCCGTGCCCGCCACGTGGGCATCATCTTCCAGTTCTTCAACCTCCTCGACGACCTCACCGTCGAGGACAACGTGCTGCTACCCGCCCAGCTCGCCGGCGCCTCGCGGCGGCGGGCGCGGGCCCGCGCGGGCGAGCTCCTGGCCCGTCTTGGCATCGAGAGGCACCGCGACCACTACCCGGCGCGGCTGTCCGGCGGCCAGCGGCAGCGGGTCGCGATCGCGCGGGCCCTGGTGAACTCCCCGGAGCTGCTACTCGCCGACGAGCCGACCGGCGCGCTGGACACCGCGACCGGCCAGGAGATCGGCCGCCTGCTCACCGAGCTGAACGCGGCAGGCCAGACCCTGGTCCTGGTCACCCACGATGCGGCGCTCGCTGCCCGGTACGCGGCCCGCGTCATCAGGATCGTGGACGGCCGGGTCGTCGACGGTCAGGCCGCCACGGCCGGAGCGGGAGTGGGGATATGAGCACGGGAGCGACCACGATCAAGCCGGCCCGCACTGGCCGCACCGGCCAGGCGGAGAACCGTCCCGGCGCCGGCAACTGGCTGAGCGTGGTGCGCACCGCGTCTGGCGGGGTACTCAGGCACAGGGTGCAGGCCGTCGTGATCGTGGCGGTGCTGTTCATCGCGACTGCCTCGGCCACCTTGGGCCTGGCGCTGCTCAACGCCAACAATTCGCCCTTCACCAAGGCGTTCGGCGCGCAGAACGGCGCGGACGTGACGGTCACCGCGAACCCGGGCCTGGCGACCGCCGCGCAGCTCGCCGCCACCGCGCACGTCGCCGGGGTCACCGCCATGGCCGGGCCGTTCGACACGACGACGCTCCCGCTTGAGTTCCAGGGCTCGCCCTGGGGGCAGACACCCCTCGTCGGGCGCTCCGCCCCCGGCGGCCCCGTCGATGACGTGGTGCTGAACGCCGGGCACTGGGCCGACGGCCCCGGCCAGCTCGTCCTGGGCGGGTACCCGGCAGGCGGAGGCCCCGGGAACGGCGGCCCGGTGCTCGGCAGCACCTTCACGGCGACTAGCCTGCCCGGCAAGCCAGCGCTCACCGTCGTCGGCTTCGCCAACTCGATCACCAACACCGCCGGCGACGGCGGCTGGGTGACCCCGGGCGAGCTGTCCAGCCTGCTCGCGCCAGGCAGCCAGCCGACGGCCCAGTTGCTCTACCGGTTCACGAGCTCGGCGACGGAGTCGCAGTTGAAGACCGACGTGGCGGCCGTGACGAAGGCGCTGCCCGCAGGCGCGGTCATCGACTGGGGCTCCTGGCTTACCGCCCAGCAATCCGAGGGCAACAACGCCGCGATCATGGAGCCGTTCGTGCTGGCATTCGCGATCATCGGCCTGGCGATGGCGGTGCTCATCGTCGGCAACGTCATCAGCGGCGCGGTGATCGCGCAGTACCAGCGGATCGGCGTGCTCAAGTCCCTCGGCCTCACCCCGGCCCAGGTGGTGGCCGTCTACCTGGGCCGGGTCGGCTGGCCTGCCCTGGCAGGCTGCCTCGTCGGGGTCGTCGGCGGCTACGCGCTCACCATCCCCGTCCTGCACGACTCGGCGGGCGCCTACGGCGTCGGCAGCCAGCAGGTGCCCCTGTGGGCACTGGCGCTCGCGCCCGTCGGCATGCTCGCCATCACCCTGCTCGCCGCGCTCGGCCCGGCGCTGCGCGCCGGTCGGCTGTCCGCCGTTGAGGCGATCGCCGACGGGCGCGCGCCGGGCACCGGCCGTGGCTACGCCGTCCACCGGCTGACCGCACGGCTCAACCTGCCGCGCCCGGTGGGCCTGGGCCTCGCCGCGCCGTTCGCCAGGCCCGTGCGGACCCTGGTGACGCTCGCGGCGGTCGCGTTCGGCGCCACCGCGGTGATCTTCGCGATCGGGCTGCACTCTTCGCTGAACAACGCGCGGGCCAGTCAGACCCTGGCCGCCACGGTCCCCGTCCGGGTCCAGGAGAACGGCCCGGGGACGGGAGCCGGCCCGAACCAGGAGCCAACCGCCGCCCAGTTCGCCGCCGCGGCCTCGGCGATGAACGCCCAGCCGGGCATCGCGCACGACAACGCCGAATACAACGCGCAGGTCAAGGTGGTCGGCATCTCGCAGGACATCAACGCGATGGTGTTCGGCGGGCCCAGCTCCTGGATGGGATACGCGCTTATTTCCGGCCACTGGTACGACGCGCCCGGCGAGGTGGACGTCAACACCACGTTCCTCACCGACAGCGGCCTCGCCGTCGGTGACACGGCCACCGTCTACACCGGGACGGTCACCGCCGGGGCGAAGCCGGTCACCGTGCGCATCGCGGGGGAGATCTTCTACCCGTCGAGCGACCCGCACATCTTCGTGGCGGCGCAGACCCTGCCGGGCACCGCGGTCGCCGACAACTTCTGGCAGTGGAACGTCGGCCTCAAGCCGGGTACCACCGCCACCTCCTACAGCCACGGCGTGAACGCCAGGCTCGGCAGCAGCAGCCCCTTCCTGGCGGGCCCGCCGAGCGGCGGCCAGTTCTACGTCATCGCCAGCAGCCTGATCGGCCTGCTGTCGCTGATGGTCGCGATCGCCGCCGGGCTCGGCGTGCTCAACACGGTGCTGATGACGACCAGGGACCGGGTGCACGACATCGGGATCTTCAAGTCACTCGGCATGCGCCCCGGCCAGGTCGTCGTCATGGTGATCTGCTGGGTCGTCGGCCCCGCGGTGATCGCCGGCGCCATCGCGGCACCCGCCGCCGTCGTGCTCAACACGGCGACCCTGCACGCGATGGCGGCCACCGCGCACACCGGCATCCCGGCCGGCTTCACCAACGTGTTCCCGGTGCCAAAGCTTGCGCTGCTGGCGCTGGCCGCGCTGGCGATCGCGGTCCTCGGCGCGCTGCTGCCAGCGACCTGGGCCGCCCGCGCTCGCCCCGCCACGGCCCTGCGGGCGGAGTAGGCTCCGGACAGTGGGACATGATAGCGATGTGAGTCATGCAGGACCTGCGGGTGAGCTCGTGTCTCACAGGGCAGGGCCTGTCCTTCAGGAGGCGCGAAGTGCCGCCTGAGAAGCCGCTCGTTAAAGGGGCTGAGGAGTCACTCCGGGTAGTGATCGGCGAAGACTCGGTGCTGCTGCTCGCCGGCCTGGTCAAGCTCCTGGAAAGCGCCGGGTTCGCGGTCGTCGCGACGGCCGGCGACGGTGACGCCCTCGTCGCCGTCGTCGAGCGCGAGCAGCCGGACCTGGTGATCGCCGACGTCCGGATGCCCCCGACCCACACGGACGAGGGCATCCGTGCGGCGCTGGCGATCCGGGGCCGGTGGCCGGGCATCGCCATCCTCGTGCTGTCCCAGTACGTGGAGGAGCGGTACGCCGCCGACCTGCTGTCCACGAACACGAGCAGCGTCGGCTACCTGCTGAAAGACCGGGTAGCCGACGTCACGGAGTTCCTCGACGCGCTGCGCCGGGTCGCGGCCGGCGGGACCGCGCTCGACCCTGAGGTCGTGGCCCAGCTCCTGCTGCGCCGCGGCGCGGACCCCCTGGCGGCGCTGACCCAGCGGGAGCGTGACGTGCTCGCCCTCATGGCGGAGGGCCGGTCGAATCCGGAGATTGCCGCCACCCTGGTCATCACGGAGAGCGCGGTCTCCAAGCACATCAACTCGATCTTCGCCAAGCTCGGCCTGCACCAGGGCGACACCGGCCACCGCCGCGTCCTGGCCGTCCTCCGCTACCTCGGCGCCGCCCCCGCGACCTGATCGCGGCAGCCATTCACCTTCGACCAGCGTTTCTCTTCGACCACACCAGGAGGACAAGCGTCGCGATCATGACGCCAGGGCGGCCGACGTTGGCAATGCCGCAGGGCCAGCGTCACTGGCCAGAGCGTTGTGGTGCTATCCATAGGTCATCCGGCGGTGAGCAGCAGGGTGCGGTCATCGGTCGCGTCGCTCACCCCATCGCCAGAACGAGGCCTGCCGCGACGAGCAGTCCGGCCGTGAGCCCGTGGATGCCCAGCGCGGTAGAGAGCTTCCCGCCGTTGGTGAGCACGATCGTGGCGTCAGCCGCCGGCGTGAGGGCCGTGGCGATCAGCGCCCAGCCGAGCGTCGTGCGACCGGCGGCGGCCCAGACCACGAGCAGCACCGCCCCGGAGGTGATGTCGCGGACGCCCTTGATCTCGGTCAGGGCGCGGAGATTGTCGGCGGCGACACCGAAGGCGAGCGTCGCCTGCCGAGGTGCCAGGAGGAAGCGGCTGCCGACCGCGATGGCGGCGAGGCAAACCATCAGCGCGACCAAGAGGGCGGCGAGATGCATGGTGAGAGACTCCTTTCGGGTTCGTTGGGTAGCAACGTTATATAACCATGCTAGTCTATGGTCATGTCCCCTAGACCGGCTCCAGATCTCGACCTGAGACGCGATCAGGTCATCCGCGCCGCCCGCGACCTCGCCGAGGCCGACGGCTGGCCTGCCGTCACGATGCGCCGCCTCGCCGGGGAACTCGGCGTCACCCAGCCGGTGCTCTACTCGGCCTTCGCCAGCCGCCAGGCGCTCATCGACGCGGTGGCGCTCAACGGCTTCAGTGACCTCGCTGCGGCGCTTGAGGCGGTGGACGCCTCGCCCATGGCGCGGATGCGCGCCTACCTCGATTTCGCCGCCGCGCACCCCCGGGTCTATGAGGCGATGTTCTCGTTGCCCTCGGGGTTGGCCTTCGCGGCCGACGACACCCCCGGACCGCTCCAACGTGCGTTCTCGGGCATCCGCGACGCATTCCCTGATGCCGACGGCACCCGGGCGGAAGTCGCCTGGTCGACGCTGCACGGCCTGGCCACCCTTCGGGCCACCGGGCGCCTACGCGCGGCCCAGGCCCAGGCCCGGCTCGACCTCGCCCACCGCATGCTCACCCAACAGGAGACCCACTGATGCGCACCCTCATCGAAATCCTCGCCGGCCTCGCGATCCTCGCCAACGCCGTCATCTACGGCACCGACGTCTTCGGCGCGATCGTCCTGCGCCCCGCCATCGCCGCAGTCGATGATCGCACCCTCACCCAACTGCTCGGCCACGTCCACCGCATCGCCGACCGCCGCTTCGCGGCGATCAGCATCGGCGGCCTGATCGCCGCCATAGCGATGGCCGCGCTCGCCGCCGCGACCGGGCACTGGGCGAGCACCGCGGCCGGGGCGCTCGCCGCACTCGCCCTGATCATCTTCGCGGGGGTCTACACCCGGGTCAGCAAGCCCGTGAACACAGCGCTGACCGCGGCGGCACTCGCCGGCCGGGTGCCGGGCAACGCTCGTCAGCTCCAGGCCCGCTGGGACTCAGTCATCGACGGGCGCGTTGCGCTACAGGCCTTCGCACTCGCCGCACTGTGCGTCGGGCTCGCCGCAACCTGATCGACGACAGCCAGCTGGAACGCTCCCGCCATCCCGCGGACACGTAGTCCAGGGAGTGGCGGGAGCGAACCCAAGCCGATCAGCCGCGGAGCGTGTAGATCGGCACGGAGGACATTGACCCCTGTTCGTACACGCCCGTGGCGACGCACACGTTCGTCTGCGGGCACTGGATCTCGCCGATGTCGTCGAACGTTGTCTCCATGCCGCTCGGTATGTTCGCCGGGACGGCGAACCGGACCGGCTGCCAGGTCTGGCCCCCGTCCCGGGTGATGGCGATAACCGCTGAGCCCGCGTCCTGGAGGGTGCCGACCTTTTGCGGGATGTCATCCTGGCCGACCGCGTAGCACACCTTCGCGGTCGGGCAGGCCAGGGCGTTCAGGAACGGGCCTGGGATATTCTTCGGCAGCTTCCGTATCGTCCAGGAGCGGCCGCCGTCGGCCGAGAACCCGACCACGCTGTACTGGTCCGGGTACGTGTACTTGCCGCTCCCCGAGAATGGCATGCTCCCGCTCTGCGAGCCCGGCCCGATCACGTACCCGAGCAACGTGCAGTGCGCCGCATCAGAACAGGCGACCTGGGGGAAGGTGACGCCGACGTACCGGGGCAGGGGCGCCCGCTGCCAGGACCCGCCGCCGTCGTCGGTGACGAGCACCACGCCCGTGGCCGCGTCATCCAGCCCATCGGGGGCGCCCGGGCGGGGGAGGGGAATGCCGAACGCGACGCAGTGCGCGACCGTCGGGCAGCTGAGGCCCTGCATCGACGTCCCGGCCGGGAACGACGAGACCGTGAAGTGCCGGCCGCCGTCGACGGTGGAGATGAGCTTAACCCGCAGCGCCGTGTCCGGGCCCCACGGCCCGGCCGTGGAGGTCTCAAGCAGGCCCCTGCACATCGTCGCGGACGTGCAGCTGAGATTGATGATCTGGTCCGCGCCTGCCCGCAGCGGGGTCACCGTCCACGAGTGGCCGCCGCTCGTGGTGGACAGGTAGACCCCCTGGTGGCCGTAGTACAGCCCGCCCGCCCCGCAGTCGCTCTCCGTCGCGCAGCCGAGCTTCGAGGTGAACGTGACCCCGGCCGGCACCGGCAGCACGCCCCACGTCTGCCCGCCGTCGCCCGAGACAGCCGCGACCGGGCCGTCCCCTGGGGGATCCCCAGGGCCGCCGCGATCTCCTCGTGACTGAGCTCGGCCCAGGCGTACAGCAGCAGCACGTCCCGCTGGTCCGGTTTCAGCTCTGCGAGCGCCCCCGCGATCCGCGGCGCCAGCGCGGCGGCGATCACCCGGTCGTCGGCCGCGTCCGCGAACGCCGCCTCCGGCCCCGGTGCCCCATCCGCGCGTCCAGCTCGAGCAGCTGCTGCTCGTCGCGCCAGTGCCCGCGCACCACGTTCGCCGCGATCCCGTAGAGCCAGGACCGCAGCGAGCCGCGCGACGGCTCGTAGCTGCCGCGCCGCCGGTACGCGGTGGCGAAGACCTCGGCCGCCAGGTCCTCGGCCAGGTCAGCGCCCACCCGCCGGGCGATGAAGCGGTACACGGGCGCGAAGTGCGCGCGGAAGGCGTTCTCGAAATCCGCCGCGACCACGATGGCAACGGCGTCCTGTCTCCCGTCGGTCGGTTTCTCTTCCATGCCTAGGTATTGACGCGACTCTCAGATTCGTTCCAGAGCTGATACCGAACGGGTGCGGCTGACTGCCCCGACCCCACGCCTTCGCCCGCTGAAGCAGGCAGACTAGCCCGTCATCGCCCGCTCGCCGAACTGGATTGCCAGGTGCTGCATCCAGGCCAGCAGGAGCTCTTCCTTGGTGCCGAAGTAGTACTGCACCAGCCGCAGGGACACGCCCGCCTCGGCCGCGACCTCGCGCATCCCGGTGGTGTGCAGCCCGCGCTCGGCGGTGGTCCGCAGCAGCGCGTCGGCGATCTGCCGCCGCCGCTCCTCGTGATCGACCCGCCTCGGCACCACTTCACCGCATTCTTTTGCTCTGCTTTTACTCGCCCTTTACTTGTCGGGCTCGTTGATGATACGGTCGTACCGTAAAGAAGGTGGGAGACGGCTCGCTGAGCGGCGGGCGCCGATAAAAGGAGGCGGGACATGCCCTGGCTCAAGCGCATCACCCGCGCAGCGGGCCCGGCATCCGAGGGCGAGCCGGGGTCGTGGGTGAGCGGCGCGGCGCGGGAGAAGTTCATGGCCGCGTACGAGCGGGTCTTCGCGCTGTGGCCGCAGCCGCTGGAGGAGTTCGACGTCGAGACGGCGACCTCGACCACGCGGGTGCACGCCTACCGGCCGTATCCCGGCGGTGCGCCGGTCGTGCTGCTCACCGGCGCGGGGGGCAACGCGTCCGGCTGGTACCCGCACGTGGCCGCGCTTGCGGAGCTTGGTCCGGTGTACGGGATCGATATGCCCGGCGACCCGAACCCCAGCGTCGCGCGCGGCCTGATTACTCCCCCGGAGAACTGCGCCGCCTGGCTGGACGAGCTCCTGGGCAAGCTCAGTGACGGCCCGGCGCACCTGGTCGGCTTTTCCCTCGGCGGCTGGGTCGCCATGAACCAGGCGATCCGCGGGCCTGGCCGGGTCGCCTCCATCACACTGCTCGATCCCGCGGGGCTCGCCAAGCTCGACGCCCGGTTCTACCGGTGGCTCACCATCACCGGCCTGGCCACCCTGGCCCCGATGCCGCTGCGCCGTCACCTCGCCCGGTGGTTGGACACCCCGGGCATGCTGCAGCAGGAGATGATGACGCTCATGTGGGCAGGCATCCGCGGCTACCGGAGTGAACCGAAGAGAATCGGCATCCTCACCGACGACGAACTCCGCGCGATCAGCGTCCCGACCCTGCTGGTCACCGGCGCCCGCAGCGCCATGCTCACCCCGGCGCAGGCCCGCACCCGGGGAGGCCTCATGCCGCACGCGGAGGTCGCCGTCGTCCCAGGCAGCCACGGCGGCTTCAACCGGATCGACGAGCTGAATGACCGGATGACCGCCTTCATCAAAGCCCAGGCCGCTGGCAAGCAGGCGGCTCGGCCGGCACAGCCGCAGGCAGACAAGGGGTAGCGGACATGAGTGTTTCCAGCCGCGCGTTCGTGGCCATGCTCAAGATCGGTCCGCCGGTGACAGGCGACGTGACCGTACAACGTGACGTGCCAGTCGGCGCGCCGGACGGTGCGGAGCTGCTGACCGACGTGTACCTGGCCGGCGGGCGGAGCCGGCCCCGTCGCCCGTGAGGAAGCCCGGTTCCTGCTCGTCGGACCCGAGGTAACTTCCAACGCCGCAGCAAACCGGATGGGAGCTACACCACAGCGCCGTGAATCGCTTCCGGCGCCGGTCCTCACCGCCCCGGTGCCCTCACGCCGGAGGAGCGGGCGAACCGCAGCCCCCACGGCCCGCGAATATCGTTCCGGGCCTTCGCCGGAATCCTCGACGAATGACCAGTCACGAAGCTGACAAAACGCCTCGCCTTGTTCTCGTGAGTCACCGCGATCCCGGCGACGGCACGCCAGCCGCCTCGGAGCTGTGGCCGCAGTTTTCGGGCCTGGTCGCTACGAGCAGGTGGCGGATCGGAGTTATGCCGTAACCGTCACGTTCGAGGGAGTCGGCCTAGGGGCAGATCGCACCATCCGCGCGGATTCTCCGCATGCTCGGTGAGATTGAGATTGAGATTGAGATTGAGGAGTGGAAGTTTCTCGCGGAATTGATCGACAATGCCTTCGACGACTTCAGCGAGATCATGATTTTCATTATATTAGAGGCGGCCGCGCGACGATGTCGATTCTCACTGTGCGCCAACATCGCGTCCGCCCCCGAGCTCAATGCCTTCGCCATTGCTGTGGCCGCGTGCCCTCTGTTGGCGCTCCTGTTGTCAGTCGAACTGCTCAACCGTGCTTTGAAACGGCACCGCTTCCAAGCTGCCACATTTCGTAGTTTCCGCATTCTGCCGTGATCTCGGCCGTCGCCTGAGCCGCGGTGAGGAAGTCGTCGACCAGCGGCGAGGTGCGCGATGCCGCCACCGCGAGGCACACCTGGTCGGGCGCCAGATCCGGGACGGGCACGTAGCTGATGTCCGGATGTGAGTAGAACACGGTCGCCGAGCGGGCCAGGAACGAGATGCCCCGGCCGGCCGCGACATGCTCGAGCGTCTCGTCCACCCCGCGCACCAGGTACCCGGCGTTAGGGTGCGGGCGCCTGGTGGGCTGCGTGCTCGTGTCGGCATGCCAGACCAGCGGCTCGCCGGCCAGGTCGGCCTCGGTGACCTGCTCCTTGCCGGCCAGCCGGTGGCCGGCGGGCAGCACCGCCACCCGCGGTTCGGTGTACAGCGGGGTGACGCGCAGGCCGGCCTCGTCGATGGGCAGCCGCACGTAGCCGACGTCGATGCGGCCGTCGAGGAGCATCGGGGCCTGGTCGTCCCATTCGATCCGCTGCACGTCCACGATCACGTCCGGGTGCCGGGTGGCGAACTGCCGTACCGCCGGGGTGACCGGGATGCCTGCCCGGTAGCCGACCATGAGCCGCTGGCTGCCGCGCGCGGCCATGGTCACCCGGCGGCGGACCGCGTGCGCGGAGGCCAGCAGCGGGCCGGCGTCGGTCAGCAGCTGCCTGCCGGCGTCGGTCAGCGCCACGCCGTGGCTGTCCCTTGTGAGCAGCGGGGTGCCGAGATCGTGTTCCAGCGCGCGGATCTGCCGGCTGAGCACCGGCTGCGCGATGTGCAGCTCATCGGCGGCGCGGCCGAAGTGCAGCGTGTCGGCGACGGCGACGAAGTAGCGCAACTTGCGCAGGTCCAGATCCATGGGAGCCTCCCGGTCCGGCGATGCCTCCAGGGTATCGCAACGGCTGAAAGAGGTCTTGGACACCCATTCAGGCCAATGGCATCCTTAATAGGTACCCGATGGGGCCAGAGCGAATTCGGCATAAGAGTTCGACATCGGAACTTGATAGCAGGGCCCGGCGCTCGCGCTGGCCGCCTTCACAGGGGGTGTCAATCGCTAGTTTAAGTACACAGACCGGCATGCATAGCTGTTTCGAATAACCCATCAATTCAATGGAGTGATCGTGGGAAAGCTCGATGGCAAGGTAGCGGTGATTACGGGCGGATCAACCGGCATGGCGCTGGCCGGCGCCAAGCTGTTCGTAGACGAAGGAGCGCATGTCTTCATCTCGGGCCGGCGGCAGGAAGCGCTGGACGAGGCCGTCAAGTTGATCGGCCGGAACGTGACCGGCGTGCAGGGCGATTCGGCCAACCTGGATGATCTGGACCGCTTGTTCAACACGGTCAGGCGGGAAAAGGGCGCGGTCGACGTGTTGTGGGCAAGTGCCGGGACGGGCGAGCAGCGCAGGCTCGGCGAGATCACGGAGGAGCACTTCGATGCCGCCTTCGGGCTGAACGCGCGCGGCACGCTGTTCACGGTGCAGAGGGCGCTGCCGCTGCTCAACGACGGCGGCTCGATCTTCATGACCGGGTCGAACGCCTCGCAAGGGGGCTACCCCGGGTGGAGTGTGTATGCGGCGAGCAAGGCCGTGCAGCAGGCCTACGCCCGCGTGTGGCTGGCCGAGCTGAAGGACAGGCGGATCCGGGTGAACGTGCTGACCCCCGGCCAGGTCGCCACGGCGAAGCAGGAGGAGTTGTTCGACGAGGAGACGAGGCGGCAGTTCGAATCCCTGATCCCGCGGGGAAAGATGGGCCGCCCTGAGGAGATCGCGACGGTCGCGCTGTTCCTCGCCTCGGACGACTCGAGCTACGTGAATGGCATGGAGCTGGTTGTCGACGGCGGCACCACGGCGATCTGAGCGGGAGGCACTGGCATGTGCAGGTATGCCGACAAGAACGCGTTATCTACTGGTGGAGTGGTATCGCTCGTGAAGCAGGGCTCTGGAGGGAATTCGTGATCGATCGAATATGAGCCTGTTCCGACCGGATGCCAGCATCTTTCCCTGCACCTCCGCCAGCGCCGAGCTCTGCGGCTTACCCAGATGGGCGTCTGCTGGACCGGATCTTGACGCTCCGGGAGACGGCGACTGCGAGTCGGCAGCCTGAAGCGGCAGGTCAGAGGCGATAAGCCGGGATGCCAGGGTACCTGACAAGCAGCAGCTGTCCCAGCACGTCGCAGCCGACGCTCTGGGCCTGACCCGGCACAACGAGACAAGCGAAAGCTCGAGAACAAGGAAGAGAGCACGCATCATGAGCAGCATCAGCATCATCGGCACCGGGAACATGGCCCGCACCATCGGCACGCTGGCGGTAGCGGGCGGCAACACCGTCGAGGTCATGGGCCGCGATCAGTCCAAGGCCGCTGACCTGGCCAAGGCTCTCGGCGGCGGCGCCACGACGGGAGAGTGGGGCGCCGTCCCTGCCGGGGACATCGTCATCGTGGCCGTGTTGTACGACAGTGTAGTTCCGATCGTCGCCGAGTACGGAGACGCCCTCGCGGGCAAGGCCATCATCGACATCAGCAACCCCTTCAATTCCGAGGCCGATGGGCTGGCCACCAGCGAGGACACCTCGATCGCGCAGGAAGTCGCCAAGGCGGCCCCGGCCAGCGCCAGCGTGTTTAAGGCATTCAACACCATCTTCCGTCATGTCCTGGAGAAGGGCCGGCCGCTCGACGTCTTCATCGCTGGCGACAATGCGCAGGCCAAGGCGGGCGTGGAGGCGTTCATCGAGAGCCTCGGGCTGCGCCCGCTGGACGTCGGCGGCCTGAAAATGGCGCACTGGCTGGAAGGAGCGGGCCTGGTCGAGATGGGCCTCGCCCGCCACGGGGTGGGGAACTGGGACCTCGCCCTCGGCGTCACCGAATTTCACGGCTGAGCCGCACCGCTCCCCGGTCCAAGCCGTCGGCGAACGGGGGCGCCGTGCGCCCTGACAATGGCTGATGGATCACCTCGAGCGAGCTGCTGCCGCGGTACATCCCGGACGCCATGCTCGTGACAGCGTTCAACAACATCTTCTTCAAGCACCTGCTGTCACTCGCCCGCCCGGCGGGGGCGGCCGACCGCTCCTACCTGCCGATCGCCGGGGACTCCGCGCGGGCGAAGGCGGCGGTGACCGAATTCATCGACTCCATCGGGTACAGCGTGGTAGACGCAGGACCGCTGGCCGATAGCTGGCGGCAGGCGACGTACACGCCGGTGTGGGGGACCCCGTACGGGCCGTTCTCGAACGAGAAGGGCCAGCCAGTCGGTGAGGACGCCATCCGCGCGGCACTGGCCACCGCAACGCGGTAACCGCAAGTTGGCGCGGGCCGCGGTATGGTCCGGCCGTGTTATGGCCTCGTCCGGTAGGCGTCGGGCGGGGCCACAACGCAGAACTCGTTGCCGTCCGGATCCGCCAGGATGTGCCATGTCCAGCCGTTCTCGCGAACCGGACGCCCGTAAGCGCGGGCGAGCTGAGGCCGCCTCGGCCGGTCCGGGCAACGCGGGAGTAGTGGCGGGCCAGGCACCGGCCCCGTCCGCGGATTCGGCGGCCCCGGGACCCGGGGCGCGGACGCATAGTGGCAAGGCCGGTTAGTTAAGTCTTGTTGTCGTCTGTCAAGGGGGCGGCGATGACGGCGATGTCGATGGTGGCCTTGCAGGTGGCCCGGTCGACCTTGCCGAGGGCGCGGTACTTGGACAGGGCGCGTTTGACGACGCGGGGGCTGACGCGGGGCCTGCGGCCGGGCATCAGGCTGGCCAGGACAGCGCGGCCGATGTCGCCGGCCAGGTCGGTGACGGGGCCGGCGGTGACGCCGGCCGCCAGGATTACCTGGTCGCGGGCGGTGTTCAGGGCGATGGTGAAGCTGGCCCGGTCGGGGTCGGTGCCCGGGACGGTGGCTGCGGCATCGGCGATGGCGCTGCGGATGGCTGCGTCGGTAGTCTTGCGGCGCGCGAGAATGATTCCCCCCAGCTTGCTCTCGGCCGAGGTAAGAGTCCTGTGTGTCTCCACCGCAAAGCCGGCATCGTCGAGCCACACGGCCATTTGGCCATGCTGCCGTCGGTGGACGGTGACGTTCATCGGGTGCCCTCCATAGCCCTGGGTTATCTGCCGCGACTCTTCACCGACGTGAAAGCCGAGTAGCAGCGGCCCGCTGGGCCGGACGACCCGGTGAAAGTGCGCGAAGACGGAGGGCATGTCTTCGTCGGGGACGTGGATCAGCGAGTACCAGGCGACCAGGCCAGAGACCGAAGCGTCGGCAAGGGAGAGGTCCGTCATGGAGCCGACCTCGAATTGCAGGCCAGGGTGCTCTTTTCGGGCTACTTCGATCATCCCGGGTGACAGGTCGATGCCGAACGCGTCCACGCCCATTTGATGCAGGTAGGCGGTTATCCTTCCCGGCCCGCATCCCACGTCCGCAACTGTCCCCCCGCCCTGCAAGCGCACTGCGCCCGCGAACGACGCGAGGAACGCGCGCTCCTCGGGCGTTTCATCCAGCAGGTGACGGGTCAGCTCTGCATAACTACCAGCGACGGCGTCGTAAGACGCTCGCGTGTCTTGCAGCCAGTTGTCCGTACGCGGTCCCGTTTCCACGGCCGCAGACTACTCTCCTACGATCCCCAGGTGCCTGCCGGTGACAGCGTCAGTGAAGCCCGAGTGATACGCGTGCGCTCCTGAGCTCGCGCGTTGGCGTCAGGAACGAAGGGTGCGCAGGCCGGTGCGGATTTCGCTGACCAGGATCTCGGGCTGTTCCAAGGCCGCGAAGTGCCCGCCCTTGTGGGCCTCGCCGTAGTGGATCAGATTGCTGTAGGTGTCTTCGATCCAGCTTCGTGGCAGGCGTGGGATGTCCTTCGGGAAGACGGTCACCGCGACCGGAAGCGTCAGCTTCGGGCCGGCGAAGGTGCCCGATTTGTTCTCCCAGTAGATGCGGCCGGACGACGCTGCGCTGTTGGTGAACCAGTAGAGGGATATCGCGTCGAGCATGTCGTCCATGCTGAGGGCGTCCTCGGCGAGCCCGTGGTTGTCGGTCTTGGACTGGAACTTGTCGTAGATCCAGGCTGCCTGACCAGCGGGAGAGTCCGCCAGGGCGAATCCGACAGTCTCCGGCTTCGTGCCCTGAAGGTGGTTCGACCCGCCGAGATCGCCGGTGTAGAGGGCGAGGGTCTCCACGGCGTTGCGCTGTCCGGGCGACAAGGTGTCGGGTATCTGTGCGGGAAAGGCGTACTGGGTGTTCAGATGAATTCCGAGAAGTCCCTCAGGTTGCATGGCCCCGAGGGCGGTGGTGACGACGGCACCCCAATCGCCGCCTTGCGCGGCCCATCTCGTGTAGCCGAGACGCTTCATCAGCTCCACCCACGCGCTTGCGATGCGCGATACAGTCCACCCGGTCTCCGTGGGCTTCTGGGAGAACCCGAACCCGGGGAGCGACGGGACGACGACGTCGAATGAATCGGCGGCGTCTCCTCCGAACGAAACCGGATCGGTCAGCGGGCCGATCAGCTTCAGGAACTCGACGATCGAGCCCGGCCATCCGTGCGTGAGTATCAGCGGCATCGCGTTGGGATTCTTGGACCTGACGTGGATGAAGTGGATGTCCAGCCCATCAATCCCGGTCAGGAACTGGGGGAAGCGATTGAGCCCGGACTCGAAGCGCCGCCAGTCGTAGCCGCGCTCCCAGTAGTCGACCAGAGATCTGGCGTTCTCTACGCGAACCCCTTGCGACCAGTCGCCCACCGTTTCCGGATCCGGCCATCGAGTTCTGGCCAGTCGCTGCTTCACGTCGTCGATCTCCGAATCCGAGATCGAGACGGTGAACGGGCGGACGAGGGGCGAGGTCGGCGGCGTCGGTGCGGTCATTGCCTTCTCCTGAGCTTCGAAGCACAGCGCAACTCTCCGTTGCACACTGGTGTGCAGTCTAATTCATTGCACGCTGGTGTGCAACAATGGTGTCGTGCCCACCGAGTCCTCCCGTGTGCGCTCGATGAACGAGACACGCGATCGCATCCTCGACGTCGCCCTCGATGTGCTGGGAGAGAACCCCGACGCCGGAATGGGCGACATCGCCTCCGCCGCCGGCGTCGTCCGTCGCACGGTCTATGGCCATTTCCCCTCGCGCCTCGACCTGGTTCGGACACTCACGGAACGGGCCGTCACCGAGATGACAGCCGTGCTCACCGAAGTCAACGCCTCCGACGCAGAAGCGGACGCGACGTGGGTCGAATTCATCGCCCGCGTCTGGCCGGTGGCGCACCGGTACCGAGTGCTGTTGGCGCTGCGCCGTGGCGAGTACGGCGAGGCGATCCACGGCCTGCTCGGGCCAGTCGATGAGCTCCTCGCCGACCTCGTGAAACGGGGCCAGGACAGCGACGTGTTCGCACAGCACCTGCCGGCGGGCATTCTGAGCCAGGTTGCCTACGGCGTCGTGTTCGCCATCGCGGACAGCGACCTGTCGAACGGGACCCTCGGCGCCCGAGCAGCGACGATCACGAGCCTGCTGATGCTGGGAGTTCCCGAGACGCGCGCAATCGCTCTCGTGGGCGACCAGCCCTGACCCGCAGCACTCGAGCGGAGCCGCGGATCGTCCTGCTCCGGACACGACATCGTCACCGCACCCCGCCAAGAATCCGGTGAGAACAGTGTGATCGCGACGATGTCGACGGGTCTCTAGTCGAGGGTGTCTGCCGGCTGCCGCATGATACTGACGCCACCACGAATCGCAGTGCCGCGAGTTCGGTCACGGCCGCGAGGCCGCCGAGAAGATCGTGCCCGGCCTGGGAGCGGAGCTGGGATCTCCGGTTGCGTTCAGTCACGGTCTCTCGGTGTCGGCCCGGATGCCGTTGACAATGAGGTGGAGACCGTAGTCGAAGTGTTCTTGATGGTGCGGCGCGGGGATGTGGGCGAGTGCCGCGTACATGTGGGGGTGGCGCTGCGGGTCCACCGCGTCGGTAAGCCGCGCGGTGGCGTCGTGGCCGCTGCCGGGCAGTGCGACGGCGAGTTGCTCCTCGATGGTGTGGCCGACGACGTAGTAGGTCAGGGTGTCGGCCGCCCATGCGGCGTCGCGGCTGGACAGGCCGCTCTCGCCGAGGGCCGCGATCACGGCCTCGCCGTAGGCCAGCGCGTTGGGCAGGGGGAAGAAGGCGGCGGAGAACAGGCGTGCGCCGTCCCGGCGGGACAGCAGCGCCCGGCGCAGCCGGCGTGCCAGCTCGGTAATCCGCTCGGTCCAGGGCGACTCCGTATCCAGCCCGGCCGTCAGGCCGGCGAGCAGGGTGTCGGCCATGGCCTCAAGGAGTGCCTGCTTGCTGCGGAAGTGCCAGTACTCGGTGGCGGCCCGCCGGGCCGCCGCGAGGAAGGCTGGCGCCGCGGTTACGCGACCGAGGCGGCGCTCGCCGCCCGCGACGTGGCCTTCACCGGGGCGGGCCCAGCGGAGCTGTGGTTCATGACCGCCGTGCCCAACACGCCGTCCCAGGCGGTGATGCGCCGCATCGGCATGACTGAGGCCGCACGCTTCTCCCATCCCCGCGTCCCCGGCGGCAGCTCCCTCAAGCCGCACGTGATCTACCACCTGGCCAGCCCGGGAGCCGGTGAGTTAGTACCAGTAAGGAACCCGGCCTCCCCGGCCAGGTCAGAAGGGGTCTTCCATCTCGTCCGCGTAGCACCCGTACGGTGCGCCGCCGGGCGTGTACCCCACAACGAACATGAGCCGGTCGCCTGCCCAGCACACCTGGGGGTCCTGCCCGGTGTCCATGTCAGCCCTGACCGCGCGTGGGACCGGTTCCGGGCGCACGGACCATCGCGTGTCGCCGGGCGCGAACACGAACCCGATCGCCTCCAGGTCCTCGCGCGCGGTATAGCGGTCGACTCCGTACCGTTTCGCGTATGTCTTGACCGTGACCTGCGCGCCGGACGCCAGCCACGCTGTAGCCGATTCCCGCCGGGCCGCCTTGCGCATCCGGTGCCGCCGAGGCGGGCCGGCTCGCTTTCCGCCGCCCACTCGTGCATCGTAATGAGGGCTGAGTCGTCAGCACGGCGCGATCACGAAGCACCGCCAAGAGCATGACGCCAGCGCGTGGATCACATCGGTGCCGCGCTGCAACGACTGCGGCGATTCGACGAGGCCGTGGCCGCCCGCGAGTGTCGGCGGCCATCCGGATCCCCGGTGCCGCTAGCCGATCGGCGACATGGACTCTCAATCCTGCGTCCTGGCGTGGGGTATCAGTACGCAGGCGGATACTGCCAGGTATGGCGAGATTCGAGGACCAGGACCTGACTGATGCCGAATTCCGGGAGTGCGACTTGACTCGCGCCCGTCTGATCGGGGTGGTGATGCAGGACGCTGTCATCGACGGGCTGGTCAGTAACCTGGTGGTTAACGGAGTCGAGGTGACGTCATACGTCGAGGCCGAGCTCGACCGTCGCCATCCAGTGCGGCAGCTGATCCGCTCGCCCGATCCGGCCGATCTGCAGGAAGCCTCTCGACAGCTGCGGGCAGACTGGGCGGCGACGCTCGGGCGGCTCCAAGGGATGCCCAAGGGTTCGGAGCACCAGCGCGTCGGCGGCGAGTGGTCGGCAGTGGAGACCCTGCGCCATCTTGTGTTCGTGCACGACTCGTGGTTCCGTCGCTGCTGCATGGGATCGAGCAAGCCGTTCACAGCGATCGGGCTGGCTTCCGAGCTCGTCCCTGACCAGGAGGAGCAGGGCCTGGATCGAGCGGCGACCCCGAGCCTCGACGAGGTGCTCGCCGTGCGCGACGTGCAGGGCGCCGAGCTGGAGCGTTGGCTGTCGACCGTGACGCCCGACGAGCTGTCGGCGCCCGCGCCAGTGCCGGCGGGCCGGGGTTGGCCGCCGTACGCCAGGGGGAAGTCGGTGCTCGAGTGCGTGCACGTGGTGCTGGACGAGGAGTGGGCGCACCACGGTTTCTGCGTGCGCGACCTCGATCTGCTCGGGTGCCCCTTGCCAAATGCTGTGTCGTAACAGGGGCCATATGCGAATGATGCAGGGAGCAGGGCATTCCCGCGCCGGGAGGTGGGCAACATCCCCCGCCGGTGAATATTCTCTTTGAACCATCCATAGCGGGATGCCCGTTGCCATGGCAGCGGTCCGGGGCAGAACCCCGCATCGGTCAGCGTAACCGCTCCCACGCGTCCCGTCCGTGGCCTTTTCCGCCCCCGTCCGTGGCCTGACCGGCCCCGAAATCCCGAAGCCACGGACGCATAGCGGACGGCTGAGCCCCACAATCGTGCCTCGAAGCCCGTCCACGCTAGTCAGCGGCATAAGCCTCGTAAAGGAGGGACGGGCTGTAAAGCCGTCGGCTTTTCGCGCGGGCGACCGCAGGCGGGCTGCGGAGCCGCGCCAGACGAGATCACAGCCCGCTCTTGCGGTTCTAGGAGCAGGATCGTGGAGGACCGTCAGCGGGACGGGCGCTTGAGTCGATCAGGTGACGGAACCCCGCGATGAGGGCGCCCAGGCCCACCTCGAACTCGTCGTCTCTCCCGACTCCGGCGAGGGCATCGGCATGTTGCACCAGGAGCGGGGTGACGGCCGGGTCGCGCGAGCGGTATAGCAGTCGCCGGTCATCGCGCTCGCCGGGATCGGCGGCGTCCAGCCCGAGGTTGAACTGCACTGACCCGACAATGAAGGTGGCTAGCGAGGACGCGGCAGCGGATGCCAGCGCGGGACTCAGGCCGGCGTTGATGAACAGGCCGAGTGCGTACTCCTGCCCGGCCAGCGAGTTCGGGCCGAGCCGCTCCGTCCCCCGCAGCAGCGAGACCAGGGCAGGATGCCTGAGCAGATGCGCCCGGAACAAGCGCGCCGACCATGCTGCCTGCCCGGCCCAGTCCAGGCCGTGCGGCGGAGGCGAGGTGGCTACGTCGATCGCCCGGTCGGCGAGCAGAGTCACCAGTTCCTCCCGGTCGCGGACGTGGCGATAGAGCGACGCCTGCCCGCAGCCGAGGGCGCTGGCCACGCTGCGCATCGTCAGCGCAGCCGTCCCGTGGGCATCGAGCAGGTCCAGCGACGCGTCGAGGATGGCCTCGAGCGTCAGTGATCTGCGTCGCCGCTTACGCGCGGATTGCTTCTCCCGCGCGAGCCACCATGCTGCCGTCCCCGGCCGTGGATCGGTCCCCGGGCCGGGGGGCGGCGGCGCACTTGGCGCGGTTGTCGTGGGTGCGGGCACGGGAACAGGCTAGTCGGTATGCGAACGTCCTTCGCATAGCTTATGCTAACGATGTTCGCATAAGCGTCCGCCCGGTGACCAGGGATCCGGGGGAAGCCTCCACTGACAGGAATCAGGAGCCGATTTCGTGACCCATGATGCTGCGATGCGCCTAGCCGACAGGTACGGACCGCGGGCGGTGATCGCCGGGGCATCGGAGGGTCTCGGCGAGGCCCTCGCCCACCGGCTCGCCGGGGCCGGCATCGACCTGGTCCTGATCGCCCGCAGCGAGGCACGGCTGCGCGCGGTAGCCGCTGACGTCGAGGCCCGTCACGGGCGCGACGTCCGAGTGCTGCCTCTTGACCTCACCGACCCCGGCATGCACCGGGCCGTCGCGGAATCCTGCCAGGACCTGGAGGTTGGCCTGGCGGTATACGCAGCGGGGAGCGTGAACCGCACCCTCGACTTCACCGATGATCCCTACGAGGCATCGCTGCGCCAGGTGGAACTCAACTGCATCGGCCCCATGGGCCTGGCCCGCGCGCTCGGCCCGGCCATGCTGGACCGGGGACGCGGCGGCATCGTCATGGTGGCATCGCTGGCCGCCCTGGCCGGGGCAGCGCAGATCGCGGTCTATTCCGCGGTCAAGGCGTTCCAGGTCAATTTCGGCGAGGGCCTGTGGGCCGAGATGTCCTCCCGCGGCGTCGACGTATGCACGGCGGTCCTCGGTCAGACCTGGACCCCGGCCCTGGAGCGCCAGGGAATGACCTACGACCCCGAGACCGACATGCTCGCGGGGGACGCAGCCGACGAGATCATCGCCAACATCGGCAACGGCCCTACCTACGTCGTCGGAGCCAGGAACCAGGCCATCGCCGCGCGCGTGTGGCCCGACCGCCGGACGCTGGTCCAGATGATCGGCGCGCACACCAGCGCCCACGCGGCCCGCGCGAGCGGCACACCCTCCTGATCTGTACGCGCCAACTGAGGAACTCCGAGTGCGCTGGCGACGCGCCTATCGGCGGGTACCGCGTCAACGTCGTTCGGCCGACGGTACTGTCCGTGAAATCATCGCGGATCCCCATCGTGCAGGATGGTGCTGGCGGTGCTGGCCAGCAGCTGGGGCCCGCAGCCGATGAGCGCCCGCGGCGCTCATCGGCTGCGGGCAGCCAGCTTGCCGATGATTACACGACGCCGGCGGATGGCCTGGATGCCGAGTGGGCCGGGGCAGGCCCGATGATGGCCAGCCCCGGCCCACTTGGCAGTTCACAGCTGTCCTGGCTGCCCCCTGCGTTTCCTGGCGCCGATCAGCAACCGCACAGGTAAAGGCCTTGCCCGGCAGGTGGCAGGGGATCAGGGATACGCCTTCACCGCATTCTGGAACGCGGCGAGGATGGACGGATTGTCCTGAATTCGCCAGTCCTGGTGGTCGATGCCGTCATCCTGGGTCTGATCAAACCAGATGAACCCCATGAGGCCATCAGCTTTCGCGCCCGCGAACAAGGGAGCCACCTCCGACGCCCCGGCATCAGGGCCGACCGCGGTCTCGGAGATCAGGATTGGCTTGGACGCGAACTCGCGGATCTGGTCGATGGTGTCCCCGAACAGGTTCTGGAAGTTCTCTGACTCGGTCTCGTAGTATCCGTCGATGCCGACGATGCCGACGTAGGCCGAGCCAGGCCAGTAGTCAGACACCGGCCCGGAACCCCCGTACGCGGAGTTCATCGTCCACATCCACGTCACATTCGTGGCGCCCTGCTGCTTGAACACGGTCACGACGTGCTGCCACGCGGCGACCCAGGTGCTCGCTGGCGTGTTCCCGTACCCCCATGTGTACCAGTCGCCGTTGGCCTCGGGCGCGAAGCTGAGGATCACCGGCTTTCCGAATGCTTTCGCCTCGTCAGCATAGGTTTTCAGGCTGCTGTCGTCGGCGCCGTCCGCGACCTGCTCCATGCTCGTGTCATAGGGAAGTATCTGGATGACAGGCACGGACCCATGGCTGTCGACCAGGTCCGCGAACCCGGTATTGAATGGCCCCGGAAACGCGCTGTACGACAGCACATACGACACCTTGGCCCCCGTCGCGGCGGTGAACTCGGTCTCCGGGGTGTACGACGTGTTCACGCCCGCCGCGTACATGCCGATGTCCAAGGTTCCCGCCTTCGGCATGATGCCTGGGGGGGCTGTGACGTGGCTTACTACGGTTGCGCACGCGACCACAAGCACCCCCGCCGCTGTCCACCCGCTTCCATACCGCATGGCGGCACGGACGGGCCGGGCACGATAGCCAGGCACCTGCCGGTTAGGGCCGGGCAGCAGCCGGAGCACAGCGATAACGACGAACGCGAGGGTCGCGAGCCTGACGAAGATCCATAGAGCACCGCCGGAAAGCAGGAGTGTCTGGATCATGCCGTCACCTCGCGAGCGAGATGTCCCCAGGCGATCTCCCGGCGCTGCAGGCTCGCCACCGCCGCGGCGAAGAATAGCCAGCCCTGCCACAGCGCATAGAGGCCCTCGGGCACGATCACGGCGGCGAGGAGTATCCCGCGCCAGCCAGCCCGGCGCACCGTCCACGTCCGCTCAATGAGGGTCACCGACAGGACGCCCGCAGTCCACGCCAGGTTAAATTCCGGCAAGATGAGAAGCGCTCCGATCAGAATGAACAGGCACGCGTACGAGACCGCGAACCCGCCATACAGGCCAGCCTGCCGCAGCCAGTACGAGAACGTCATCTTGGTCACCCCGTACGTGTGCAGATCCCCGAGAGTGCCTTTCTGCCACCGCATCCGCTGCGTCCACAGTGCCTTAACGGTCGGCATGACCTCTGTGGTCGTTTCGCACCGCGCCATGGACAGGCACTTCCAGCCCAGAGCCTTCACCGCGAGCGTCATCTCGTCGTCCTCGGTGATCGACGCGTGACTGTAGCACTGGCCCGGGATTCCCGGCAGGCTCAGGCCGCGCTCGCGGGCAACTTGCCGCAGCACGCCGACCCGGAACAGGGTGCCGGTTCCCGACAGCACGAGGGCCTGCCAGCGTCGCTGAATAATCCGCGCGTAGCGGAAATACTCGTTCCTCTGGAGCTGCCCGATGATCCCGGCGCCCGGCTCGCCCAGGAAGGCCCCGCACACGGCACCTACCTGCGGGTCAAGCCGCAACGTCCGGGACGCCAGCTCAAGCCAGCCTGGCGACAAAGAGGAGTCGGCATCCATAGTCAGCAGCAGCTCATCCGCGCTCAGCGTCGGCAAGACGCGTGCCAGCGCCTGGTTGAGCGCACCAGCCTTCCGGGCTGTGTTGAGCGTCGTCACCATCACGTTCACCCCCAGTGCCTCGGCGATCTGGGCCGTGTTGTCAGTGCAGTTATCGCACACGACCGTGATCGACGAGACCGGGATAGTCTGCCGGCGCAAGGACCGGATTGTCTGCCCGATGCTGGCCGCCTCGTTATGCGCCGGGATCAGTACCGTGATCCGCGGCAGCCCGGAACGCGGGGCTGCAGACGGCTCTTCTTGGACCATCCCCCGCAGCGCCTCAAGGGCTGGGTACCGAGCGCGGACCGATGTTCTGTAGGCGGGGGATCCTTTCGGCAGCACGCGCGGAGATGTCACCGCACACCTCCACCGGTGATCTCTTGCCCCAGGCGCGCGAGCGACGCGTTCATTGCAAGCTGTTACCTTTCCATTACCATGCGTACAATCTCACAGGCCACTGCGTTCGCAGTAGCTGTCTGGTAGTAGAAATCGCTGCAAGCCTGAGATTTTTTCCCGGTTTGACCGCTTTGTGACGTATTTCTCTAGATTTAGGCTCCAATGTATGATCTGCTAGAGCGCCTGCGGCCTATGCCGCCCCCGGCCGTTCACGATTGGGGAGGCCGCGTCCGGCCTCGCAGCCGTGCGGTCGCTCATGCGATCCCGAGGCTCACCCAGGCTCAGATCGACGCAAAACTGAAGCCACCGCTGGTGGCTGCTCCCCGGCGCTCAACACCTACTCGGCGGTGGTTATCACCTTCACCGGACGGGCGGCGGGTTGCCCTCGGTGCTGCCAAGGAGGTCGGTGCCCCACTTCAGCGCCAGGCAGGCGTGCCGGAACGCCGAGTGGGCGAACTCGACGGCGGCCGCCCGCGGGTTCTTGGCGGTGCGCGCGTCGTGCCAGTCCAGGATGAACTCGCCCATGTTCTTGTCCCAGCGGGCGGTGGCCGGGGAGAGGGTGGCGTCGGCGAACTCCGCGGGCGGCGGGAACGCGAAGGCGTAGAACGCCGCGTTCGGGTGGCTGGCATCGCCTGGCCACCAGCCGACAACGATCTGTTCGGCGTCCGAGGAGTTGCGGGTGATGAAGCCGTCCGCTGGCGGCTCGGCCGGCGCTCCGGAATACAGCGTCACGGCGAGGTCGAACGAGCCCCACCAGGCGTTGACCGGTGTGGAGCGGCCACGGTAGGGGGCGCTGAACTCCGCCAGCGCGAGCGCGGCCTGGGTGACCGCGGCGAAGTAGTCGCGAACCTGGGCAGGGTCGTAGCGGGCGTGCTCGTAGTCCTCGTCAAGTGGCACGTCCCACGGGACCTCCTGCGGCACCGGGTTGATCCGGACATGGCCGCCCAGCCGGGTCACCGCGGCCAGCACCTCCTTGGTCACGTCGGCGACCGGCCGGTCCGGGGTCAGCGGCACCCGTTCCGCGTGCCCGTTGCTGTGCTCCACCACCGCGTGATGCGAGTGCAGGTCCAGCGCCACCACCAGTGAGCCGGATCCGTCGCGCGCTGGCAGCGGCGCGGTCTCCCAGCCGCGCGCGGTCACTCGCAGCGCCCCGTGGTGCAGTTCGGGCTGGAGCGGGGCGAGTTCCACAGCCAGCTTGCCGAGCACCTGCGTATGGGCGTGCAACGTGTCACACGTTACGCCCCACTGGTCATAAGAAACTGGTGGCCAAGCCGAGGTCATGAGCCAATTCTCAGCGCCGGCGCGGGGAGCGCGCCTCACCCGCTCCGGCTGATTAGCCGGTGAGCGTAGGTTGGCAGAGAGGGCGTCGGCGGACCGTCCCGCGCGGGTGACCTGTTTACGTGTCGCCGGACTGCTCTGCGCGGATGCCGTCCTTTCCCGCGGTGGTGAGGTCTGCCGCATCTGCTCCAGGCGTACAGCATCTGACGGATCACGAGAGGAAACGTGATGGACAGCTTGCCGATCGGCGAGTATGCGCTGCTCTCGGACTGCCGCTCCGCGGCGCTTGTCAGCCGGGACGGCTCGGTGGACTGGCTCTGCTTCCCCCGCTTCGACGGGCCGTCAGTGTTCTGCCGCCTCCTTGACCCGGCCGCCGGGCATTTCTCGATCCGGCCCGCAGGCGAGTTCCAAGTCAGCCGCCGATACGTGGACCAGACGCTGGTGCTGGAGACCACGTTCACCACCGCGCGCGGCACCGCGGTACTCACCGACGCCCTCGCGTTCGGCCGCAACGAGCGCGGCCATCACCTGGGTGCGCATTCCCCCGGTACGCTGCTGCGCTCGCTGACCTGCACGCGCGGTGAGATCCAGGCGGAGGTCAGCTATGCGCCCAGGCCGGAGTACGGGCTCATCCATCCCGTCTTGGTTCCCGTCCGCGGCGGGCTCGCCGCCCGGGGCGGCGCCAGCCGGCTGCTCTTGTCGACGTCGGTCAGCTTCGGTGTGGATGACGCCACCGCGACCGGCAGGGTCCCGCTGGCCGCCGGGCAGGCCGCCCTGTTCGCGCTCGGGCACGGGGATATGGCCGGCCCGCCACTGGCGCCGTGGACCGCGGAGGAGATCACCGGCCGACTGGACGACACACTGGAGAGCTGGCGGTCCTGGTCAGCGATTCACCAGAACTATGAGGGGCCGTGGCGCGAGCTGGTGCGCCATTCCGGGCGCGTGCTGCAGGCCATGACGTTCGCGCCGACGGGCGCAATGGTGGCTGCGCCCACCACCTCTCTGCCGGAGACTGTCGGCGGCGAGCGGAACTGGGACTACCGCTACACCTGGGTGCGCGACGCCAGCCTGACTATGGACGCCCTGTGGGTGGCAGCTTGCCCAGACGAGGCGAACAAGTTCTTCGCCTTCCTTGCCGATGCGGCCGGCTCCGGGCTGCAGCGCGACGCGGACCTGCAGATCATGTTCGGCATCGGCGGCGAGCGGGACCTGTCCGAACGGGAGCTGCCGCATCTGGCAGGCTGGCGGGGCAGCCGCCCGGTCCGGGTCGGCAACGGCGCGTGGCTCCAGCGGCAGCTCGACGTGTACGGGGAGCTGCTCGGCGCCGCGCAGCGGCTGGTCGACCAGCTCGGCGAGCTGGACCCGGTGACCAGGCGGTTCCTGACCGCGGCCGCAGATACCGCCGCTGCCCGCTGGCAGGAGAAGGACCAGGGGATCTGGGAGATCCGCGGCGAGCCGCAGGACTTCCTGTACTCGAAGCTGATGTGCTGGGTGGCGGTGGACCGCGCGATTGGCTTGGCCAGCCATCTCGGGGCCGAAGACCGGGTGGCTGACTGGGAGACCGCCCGTGACGAGATTCGGGCGGCCATCCTGACCCGCGGCTGGAATGAGCGGGCCGGTGCCTTTACGCAGGCGTTCGGCAGCGAGGACCTCGACGCGTCGAGCTTGATGCTGACCATCACCGGGTTCCTGGCGGGGGACGACCCGCGGATGAAGGCAACCATCGACGCCATCGCGCGGCGGCTGACAGACGAGAGCGGGCTGGTGTACCGGTATCTGACCCGCGACGGCCTGGCGGAGGAGGAGGGCACGTTCGTGCTGTGCACGTTCTGGCTAGCGCAGGCGCAGGCACTGGCCGGAGACGTCGAAGCAGCCACCGTCACCTTCGAGCGTGCCGTGGCCGCCATCAACGATGTCGGCCTGCTCGCCGAGGAGGTCGACCGCCGCAACGGCGAGATGATCGGCAACTTCCCGCAGGCGTTCAGTCACATAGGCCTGATCAATGCCGCCTGGGCCATCACCCAAGCCCAGCAGAGCACCGGGCCCGCCTGAGCGCCTCTGGTCGGCTCGCGTCGCGTGTCGGGTCGTATCGGGCCGGGCTATGTTCGCCCTCATGTCGCAGCGCCGGCGACCTGCCGGTGGCGGAGCTGGCTCCGCCACCGGCAGGTCGCCGGAGGCACGTGCTGGGTTCGGGGGCTGGTACAGAGCATCCTGCAGCTTAATCTCCGTTCGGCCCTGGCCGGATGACGGTGGTGTGCAGGTACGCGTCGCCCTTGGCGCCGCACGCCTCCAGGGACACGAATCCGAGGTCGGAGCCCTTCTGGTTGGGCGGGTAGACCTTGATCAGGCTGGCGGCCGCCGGCTTGCAATTCGATGCGGGGAAGTTCGTCACGTCGGTCCAGCCTAGGTCGGCGTGCGCGGTACCGCCGGCCGGGATGGTCACCCTGGCCGGCTTGAACGCTGGGTTACGGTCTGCCGCGCTGCCGAGCTGCTGTCCCCTCGCGCCGAGCGCGGACACGCCCGGGTAGCCCTCAACGAAGCAGGCCCTGTTGCTGATGTTGGTGAACTCAAGCGGGTAGTAGATGGTCCCGGCCGCGCCGTTGGGCTCGCTGGCATTCACCCAGACCGCCAGGTCCGCTGCGGTACAGGTCGGCGTAGCCGCGGGCGCGGCCGACGCCGCCGGGGTCCCCCAGACGGCCGCGCCGACGCCGAGCGTGATCATTGAGGCGGTCGCGACGGCAGCGCGGCGGAGGCCAAAAAGCCTGATTCCCTTGAACATATGCGTCCTCCCGAAGGGTTTCCCTGCTCCAGGAGTAACGCTAGAGCGACAGACTTTAGCCGGGATGGAGCAGAGTAGTTAAGCGCTTTAGTTCGGCTGAAGCGGAGCCGCTAATAAGGTGGTCGGGCGCAACGTGAATGCCGTCCACTTGGGACTGATCCGCGCCGAGGCGACGCTGCGCACATCCTTTTACACCTGCTTGACAAACTAGCGGGAAGATGATCGTAAGTATTCGGAAATCGTGTGACGGATGGCTTTGCTGGTGGAAATGGGAGCCGCGTATCGGCGAGTCTCAGCTCAGAGCCAGCTCGATTGGTGACGGACCCGTGTCGATGAGACCGGAGCCGTGCTCGCCGGGACGGGCGTACTAGCGCCGTCCGCCGAACTGCCAGTTGTGCACCTCGATGTCGGCGTACTGGTCGGGTGTCAGAATGGTGCGTGCCGTGCCCGGGTCGGGTGCCCTGATCAGCGCCGCCGCCGTCCTGACGGCTAGTCCGTTCGGCGGTCAGGACGCCGGGCTGGCGGCCTCGCAGGCGCGGCGGGCGAGCTCAGCGCCGTAGTCCGTCCAGATGCCCTGGCCCCAGTAGCGGTAGCAGCTGGTTTCACAGGCCAGCAGGTAGAAAAGCGCGCGCCGGTAGCGAGGGTCGCTGGTCGGCACGCCCGGGGCCAGCAAATGCTTGCCGAAGAGCGAACTCGCGCGCTCCATAGGCGCTAGCACGTTGTCGTACCCGCGCATCCATGAGATGTCGCTGGTCCAGCTGGAGCCCTCCATGCTGAACCTGTCGTCTTCGGCGCTGAGCCGGCCGATGACCGCGGCGAGTCGTTCTGGTCCCTCGCCGGGCTCGAAACGCTCCCACACCCGATGCTGGAGCAGCGGCTGCAAAGGTGGCAGGTCCTCGCGGCTGATCCCCCGCCCGGCCAGCGCTTCGAGATACTCGGTGACGTTCACGGCGGGGGTGGGCGACCCAGAGCATTCCCTCATGACCTCCAGGTACTTGGGGGGGAACTCGTTCATCATGACGCCGCCGTTCTCGCCGTCGGCGATCTGGGTGACCAGCGGCGAGACCCGCCGGCCGGCCAGCTCAACGGGCCCGAGACCCTTGGCTTCGTAGTAAGGCTGCATCTGGCCCACGAGCTTGGTGTCGCTGCCCTGGGTCTTCATGACCGCGATGATGCTGGCCGTGTTGCCGTGGGAGTCTGTGCAGACGAGCCGGTGAGGCAGATGCGGCCGCTCAACGCCGCCGCCGCCGGGTTGTTCCACGGTGTGTTCCTGGACCAGCACCCACTCATAGCCGCAGTCAAGCAGCGTGCGGACAAACTGGTAGGCGACGTCGGGCTGGTTGGGCAGCGCCATCTCGGCCGGGGAGAATCCCCGGATCCGCCCGAGCGCCTCCAGGCCGAAGATGGCAGCGAAGTGGTGCTGCCAGGCACGCACGTGCAGCCGGTAGTCCTGGACCGGCGTCGAGGGGGCCACCGCGTGGCCCCAGGTGGAACCGAGCCACTCGGTAGTCTGGCGGGCCCAGCCGTCGTGAGTGAGGTAGCCGAGCGCGTCGAACACGTCGTCCAGGCCTATCTGCCGCATGCCGTGCAGCAAAGTGCCCGAATAGTCGAGCATCACCCGGGGCTGGCAGCCTGCACTCAGAAGCTGGGCGATGAACTCACCCATGCGCTTGTAGCACCACACGAACACGGGGCCGTTGTGGCTGTCACCGAGGTCCGGATGCGCCATCATCCACGCCAGGTTGCTGATGATCCGCGCGGAGCGCAGATCGTCGCCATCGGCGGGGATGAGCGGCTGATGCATATGCAGTGCCACCGCGAACGTGCTGGCCGCGCGTTCGGTGTCCGTACCTCCCGGGAACACCGGGCGCCGCCGGCCCGCCTCGATGGCCTCGCTGATCAGCTGCTCTTGCCCGCACAGGTTGGGCAGGCCATCGACGTATTCGGCCAGGGTGTCCATGGGTTCGCCTCCCAGTGGCGCTTGACGCTGCCCGGCCGCCTCGGACGCAGCCCGACAGCACCATCATCTTCCGTGACGGGCCATCAGGGGCGCGACGCCGGTTCCCCTGTTTGGCATCGAGCGTCTGGGGTAGCGCGGCGGCAGGCTCAACGTATGGCGGCACGAGGAGGGCTACGCGCCAGGATTCTCCCGTCACTTACTGGCGGCGGCGCCCATCCCCGGCTCACCTGCAGCGGTGTTGAGCCGGCCGCGAGGAGGTGCCAGGTGGTATTGGAAGCTAAGCCAGCGCAACCGTCCGGACGGAGCGTCCTCGAAGAGCTGGACTCGCGTATCCCCACGGGCTTTTACTGGTACCTGGCGGTCCTTGCCTGCATCGGCGGATTCCTGTTCGGGTACGACACCTCCAACATCGGGTCGGCCCTGGGCTTTATTCCCTACCATTTGTCCAGCTTCGCGACTGGTTACCTGGTAGCCGGCGCGTCGCTCGGCGCCGCGGCGGGTGCCCTGATAGCCGGTCCCCTGACAGACCGGTTCGGACGTAAGTCACTGCTGATCACTGACGCTGCGATCTATGCGATAGGCGCGATCCTGTCAGCGGTCACCGTCAATGCCGTCATGCTGCTCGGGTCCCGGACGCTCATCGGGCTGGCGATCGGGGCGGACTCCGCGATCGCCACCTCCTATATCGCCGAGTTCGCGCCCCGCAGTCGGCGTGGCCAGCTCAGCATCATCCAGCAGTGGATGATCACCGTGGGCATCCTCGTCTCCTACCTGGTCGCCCTGCTCATACTCAAAGTCGCGCCGGGTTCGGCGGGCGGCCTGGACTGGCGGCTCATTCTCGGCATTGGGGCGATCCCCGCGCTGGTAGCCGTCGCGCTGCGGGCCCGGATGCCGGAGTCGCCCCGGTGGCTGATGCTCAACGGGCGCTACGCCGACACGGCGAAGGCATTCGGCCTGCTGGGCATGGAGGTGAGTGAAGAGGAAGCCAAGCAGGCCGCAGGCGAGCTCGCCCAGGTGGAGCAGGCGCGGCGGCGGAAAACCGCATGGACCGCCGGCGTCAGGCGAGCGCTGATCGTCGTGTGCGTCTTTTTCATCTTTCAGCAGATCTCCGGGATCAACGTGCCGTTCTACTACGGCCCGACGCTACTGGGCAGCTATTTCAGCGGCGGGACGTCGACTGCTGTCAGCACGGCCACGGCCGGCGTTGAGGTGACCGCGATCCTGGGCGCCGTCAACGTGATCGCGACCTACTTCGCCTTCCGCTGGATCGACAAGGTCGGCCGCCGCCCGCTGGCCATGTTGGGCTACGCGGGCATGGCAGTGTTCATACTCGTCGCGGCGGCCGGAGTGGGATTCCTGACCGGCGTGCCGAAGACCGTGCTGGTGATGGTCGGCTTCTCGTTCTTCATCACCTCGTTCGCGATCGGCGTCGGCGGCACCGGTTGGCTGATCCAGGGCGAAGTCTTCCCCACCGCCGTGCGAGGCCGGGCGGCCGCCATCGGCGCGAGCGTCGACTGGATCGCCAACTTCGCGCTCATCGAGGTGTTCCCCGCCTGGCATAACGCGATTGGGCTGGGCTGGGTAATGGTGTGCTTCGCTGTGATCGCGGTACTGGCCATCGGGTTCGTCTACCGGTGGCTGCCCGAGACTAAGGGACTGTCGGTGGAGGAAGCCGTTAGCGTCTTCGAGCGGCAGGCCGGCGCGAAACAGGGGCCGGGCCTAGCGATTCCACGTCAGGGCAGATAGAGGGACCTTGTGGGTGCCGGAATTCGTGCCATGCACACCACCAGATCGCCTTCTGTCTAATGTAAGTCCGTTCTACGGTAAGTCCGTGGTAATGGGTCAGCGTTCTGCCTTGCGGCGTCCTTGCTTACGGGCCGCCCGCCGGGATACTGCGGTGACCACGGAGTCGGCCTGGAGCAGCGTCTTCGCTGTTCGGGTGGACGGATCACGGCGCTCGGCGGCCAGCGCCAGGCGATGGACGAGTGTCCGGGTCAGCGGCAGGGCGATGGCCAGCAGCAGCCACATCCGTAGGCGCCTGGAGAAAAATGCCCACATGCTTAGGGTCCCTTCGTCGTCCCCGCGAGGTCCCCTGCGCTACCCGTCTTGTCCCGGGCTAACCACGTCTCGAGCCGCCTGGTACTCCAGTCGCACATGGTGACGCGGGTGGGTGAGCACCGCGTCAGCTTCCGAAACGGCAATACCCTGAGGCATCCGCCAGGCCCGCCCTGGAAGCGGATGAGGTACGCATCATCAGGCCCAGGTTGTAGTGATAGGTGCCGCCGTGGCGGCCACATCGCCCAAGGGCTGTACTGGTCGTCGGATGTCGCCGGTAATGACGGCGTTGGTGTGATTGCCGACCAGCAGGGCGCGGCTGTGTGCCAGGACCATCGGGTCGTTGTCTGTGTAGCGACCCGACCCAGGCGGGACGCGGGGCGTCGAGGCTTCAGCGCGCGGGGATAGGCGCGCGCCGCCGTTCCCGGGTCCGGCGTCGGCCGCCGTCCAGGCTGTCGGCGGTTGACCGGACTTCGGGTTGAGCGGTACATTACTCAAGTAATGAACCACTGAAGTGATGATGCAGGGAGGTTCGTAGCTGTGCCAGAGATGGCTGGTCTGGACGAGGGCGGCCCGCTGTTCGCGCAGGTCGCCGAGAGACTAGCGGGGGAGATCGCGGCTGGCGGCCTAGCCGAGGGGGAGCGGGTGCCGTCCACCAACGAGCTGGCCGCCTTCTACCGCATCAACCCGGCAACCGCGGCGAAGGGAATCAATGTCCTCGCTGACGAGGGGCTGCTGGAGAAGCGCCGCGGGATCGGGATGTTCGTCGCGACCGGGGCGCGCGCGACGCTGCTGGCCCGCAGGCGCGCCGAGTTCACCGAGCGGTACGTCCAGCCGCTGCTTACCGAGGCGACCCGGCTCGGCATCGACCCCGACGAGCTGATCGCGCTGATCAGGGAATCCAGTAGTGAACGGGGAGGTGTCGCGGTATGACACCGGCGATCTCGGTAACCGGGCTGACGCGGAGGTACTTCCACGAGGTCGCCCTCGACGATGTGAGCCTGACGGTCGGCGCCGGGACCATCACCGGGCTGCTCGGCCGCAACGGCGCCGGCAAGACGACCTTGCTGCGCATCCTGGCGGGCCAGGAGTTTCCGTCATCTGGTTCGGTGCGGGTCTTCGGTGCGGCACCGACCGAGAACGAGGACGTGCTGCGCCGCCTGGTGCTCGTCCGCGAGGACCAGGTGTACCCGGACTTCAAGGTGTGCCACGCGCTTCGTGCCGCGTCCTTCTGCTATCCGAACTGGGACGCGGGCCTGGCGTCCTCGCTGCTGAAGGGCTACGGGGTGCGTGCGGGCAAGGCGATCAAGGGACTGTCGCGCGGGCAGCGGTCGGCCCTCGGGATCACGATCGGGCTCGCCGCCCGCGCCGAGATAACGCTGTTCGACGAGCCGTACGCGGGCCTGGACGCGGTGGCGCGGCAGGTGTTCTATGACCGGCTGCTGGCGGACTTCGCCGCGTTCCCCCGCACGGTGCTGCTGTCCACTCACCTGATCGACGAGGCTGCCGCCCTGTTCGAGAACGTGGTCGTGATCGACCACGGCCGGGTCGCGCTGGACGCGGCGGCCGACGGGCTGCGGGGCATGGCCACCACGGTGAGCGGCCCGGTCCTCGCGGTGGACTCTTTCACCGCGGGGCGTCCGGTCTGGGAACGGCGCGGACTCGGTTCCCAGGCGTCGGTCGTCATGGTGGGGCAGGTGTCTGGTGAAGACCGCGAGCGGGCCCGGTCGCTGGGCCTGGACCTGACCCCGCTGTCCCTGCAGCAGCTGGTGGTCCGCGCGTCTGGCCAGTCGGCCGGCGCCGATTCCCTGACCGAAAGGACCTGGGCGTGAACGCCATGATCAACGTGGCCCGCTACCACCTGGTGCAGCCGGTGCTATTCGTTACGCTCCCGTTGGCGATGCTGGCGTTTCTCTTTGCCGTGAACGCGGCACGGGGAGGCGACACCTGGCGCGACGGACTGGCCGTCATCTTCCTCTACTTCTTCATCATGGGCGTGCAGCGTGTCGGCGGCCGGTGGCTGCCGTTCGGTCTCGCGCTCGGCGCGACCCGCCGCTCCTTCTACGCTGGTACCGCGCTGCTCGGGGTGTCGATGTCTTTCGTCTACGGCCTGGTGATAGCCGGGCTGCAGGCCATCGAGCGGGCGACCGGCGGCTGGGGACTGTCCATCACGTTCTTCCGGGTGCCGTATCTCCTGAACGGGCCCTGGTACGCCACCTGGCTGACCTCGTTCGTGGGGCTGTCCGCGTTGTTCGTGTACGGCATGTGGTACGGGATCGTGAATCACCGGTGGGGCATGCTGGGCCTGCTCGCGTTCGTCGCCGTCCAGGTACCGGCCGGGATCGCCGTCGCGTTCGCGCGTACCTGGTCCGGCGTCGGCGGGCCCCACCCCAGCCTGGGCGCCCTCGGCCTGACCGGCGTCATCGCCGCCCTGACGGTGGTGATCCTGGTCGGCGGCCACGCCACGATCCGCCGCGCCACGGTGTGAGAGAGCCCCGGCCGTTGATCCCCGTGGTGCCGCTCGCCTTCATTGGATCAAGTGTCCGAGGTGGGACACAATGACCGGGTGAACGACACGAGCAGTGGTCCGTATCGGCTTGAGCGGTTCGTAGCGGCGCAGGACGGGGGTGGTACCTACCAGCGGGCAGTCGCCGAGTTGCGGGCGGGCGCCAAGGTTAGCCACTGGATGTGGTTCGTCTTCCCGCAGATCGCAGGGCTCGGCATGAGCGCGATCTCTCAGGAGTTCGCGATCTCCTCGGCAGACGAGGCCCGCGCTTACCTTGCCCACCCGGTGCTCGGCCCGCGCCTGCGCGAGTGCGCCCGTATCGTCGCCGGCACCGAGGGCAGGTCCGCCGAGCGGATCTTCGGACCAGTCGACGTCATGAAGCTCCGCTCATCGATGACCCTGTTCTCGGCCGCCGCTGAGGCAGCGGAGGCCACCGCATCCACTGGCCGGAATCCGGCAGTCGGCGAAGCCGACAGGAACGTCTTTCGCGCGGTGCTGGCGAAATACTTCGGCGGGGTGGCAGACGAGGCGACCGTATCGCGGTTGTTACTCTGTGTCACGTGATGCGCGAGGTGGCGATCGCCCGGACAACGACGCGAGCGGCGGCAGTGCTCACCGTCCTGGCCGCCTTTCTGCCGGCCGGTCCGGTAAGCGCGGCCACCCAGGCCGCCCGGCCCGCCGACGCGACCAGACCCGCGGCGAGCAATCCCGCGGTCCGCAGGCTGGTTAACAAGTCCGCGATCAGCCAGCTCATCACGGTCACGGCCACCTCCAGCACCAGCACGTACGCGACGTTCCGTGCCTACCAGGTGACAGGCGCCAGGCGGACCGAAGTCTTCGGCCCGTGGACCGCGCGCGTCGGCTACAACGGCATCGCCGCGCCGGGCCGCAAGCGCGAGGGCGACGGCCGGACCCCGTCCGGCACGTACGGGTTCTCGTTCTTCTTCGGTGTCGACCCAAGCCCCGGCGTCGCCTTCCCGTACCGGCACGCCTACACCTACGACTACTGGGACGACGACCCGGCCAGCCCCCGGTACAACGAGTGGGTCGACGCACGGACGGCCAGTCCGGGACGGAACCCGGAGCCGATGCACAACGCCCCCGCGTACGGCTACGCGGCTGTGATCGCCTACAACACCGCTCGTACGCCGGGCCTGGGCAGCGCCATCTTCCTCCACGTCGGCACCGGCACCGCGACCGCCGGCTGCGTCTCCCTGCCGGTGACCGAACTCCTTAAGGTCCTTCGCTGGCTGAAGCCCGCCGACAGCCCGAAGATCGACATCAGCGCTCAATAACCAACACTCCAGCTACTCCAGCCGGCTCCGCGGGCCGACCGTCACTGGCCTGCCAGCTCCTCCCGGTGCGCCCACGCCGCCACGTCCCCGCCCTCGATCGCGACCGCGAGCAGGTCGGGGAAGGCGTCCGGCGTGCAGGCGAACGCCGGGATCCCCGCGGACTCCAGGTAGGCGGCATTGGCCGGGTTATACGCCGGGGCGCCTCCGTCCGACAGGGCGAGCAGCGCCACGACGGTGACCCCCGCCTCGCGTAGCGCCCGAAGCCGCGCCCGCATCGCGGTCTCGTCGCCGCCCTCGAACAGGTCGGAGATGAGGACGAAGATCGTGTCCCGCGGCCGGGTGATCAGCGTCTCGCAGTAGGCGACCGCCCGGTTGATGTCCGTGCCGCCGCCGAGCTGGGTGCCGAACAGCACGTCGACCGGGTCGGCGAGCAGCGGCGACAGGTCCGCGACGGCCGTGTCGAATGCCACCACCGACGTCCGCAGCGACCGCAGCGACGCGAGCACGGCACCGAACACCGACGCGTACACCACCGAGGGCGCCATCGACCCGGACTGGTCGATGGCCAGCACGATGTCGCGGGCCGCGACCTGCTGCCGGCGGCCGTACCCGACGAGCCGCTCCGGGATCACGGTGCGGTGCGACGGCACGTACCTGGCCAGGTTCGCCGCGATCGTCCGGTTCCAGTCGATGTCCCTGGGCTTGGGCCGCCGGGTCCGCGCCGCCCGGTTGAGCGCCCCGGTCACGGCGGACCGCGTCCGGTCGGCGATCCGCCGCTCGATCTCGGCGACGACCTTCGCCACGACGACCCGCGCGGTCGCCTTCGTGGTCTGCGGCATGATCCGGCTGAGCGACAGCAGCGTGCCGACGAGGTGCACGTCGGGCTCGACGGTCTCGAGCATCTCCTTCTCAAGCAGCAGCTGCCGCAGGTCAAGCCGGTCGATGGCGTCCCGCTGCATGACCTGCACCACCGTGGACGGGAAGTACTGCCGGATGTCGCCGAGCCACCGCGCGACGCGGGGCGACGACCCGCCAAGCCCCCCGGCACGCGACGCCGCCCGCCCGCCAGGGCCTCCGGAGCCGCCGCCCGCCGCCCCGTCCCGCCCAGGGGCGCCGCCGCCATCGTCGTAGAGTGCCCCGAGCGCCCCGTCGATCGCCGCGTCGTCGCCGGTCAGCGCCCCGCACCCGAGCGAGGCCGCGGCGGGAGCCCCGAGCAGCAGCCGCCACCGCCGCAGCCGCTCCTCCTCAGTGACCCGCCCCCCGCCCTCGTCGGCAACGTCCAACACGCCCTCCGTCACAACCCAGCCCTTTCCACGATGCCGACCCGAGTCCCGCTACCAATCCCGGCCGCGTCGGGGACGCTAGACGTGCCGCCCAGGATGAGCGCGACGGTGCGCAAGGCCCCCGCCGCCCGCGCGGCGTCGACGTCTTCGTCGGCCACCCCGCCCGGTCGGCTTCCGCCCGCGCCGCTCCCGGTCCGTGTGCTGAGCGCCCGCGCGGCCCGCCCGACCGCCGCTCGCTCCGGCTGGGTGAACCCCCCGAACGTCCGGCGCAGCAGCGGGAGCACCTCCACGAACTCCTCGAATCCGAGCGACGCCACCCACTCATCAAGGACCGCGAGCAGGTCAGTGTCATGCACAAGCAGCAGCCCGCCCCCCGGGGCCCCGCCACCGAGGAATCCCTCTGCCCAGGCCGCCTTCGCCGCTGGCGCCACGCCGACCGACAGCGCCGCCCGGAACCGCGTCGCCGCCTCCGCCCAGGTCACCGCCCCGGCGTCGGCCAGCATCCGCGTTACCCGCCCGGCGACGAGCCCGTGCACGTCCCGCCGCCCGGCGAGCCCGCCAAGCGCGTGAATCCACCGCTCCCAGGCACCCGGCCCAGGCCCGGCCACGCCATCAGGCCCGGCCACGCCATCAGGCCCGGCATCCAGGCCGGCGTCTGTCCCGGCGCCGAGGCCGGCGACCGGCGCACCCGACCGGTATACGGCAAGGGCTCCGTGCATCTCGTCCATCGCCGCCCGCAGCACGGCCGCCGCGTCGTCCGCGAGCCCGCCCACGGCGCCAGGCAGCCCTGCGCAAACCCTGATGACGAGGGCGTCCACGACGGCCGACAGCGACCCGGCAGGCGTCCCTCGCACGGTCCCGTACCTGATGGCCCGCACCAGCGACGGCACCGCCGTCATCAGTGACGTCACGTCCTCATCGATGGCTGCGACCGCGTCAAGCGCCCGCAGCACCGGCGCGAGCGCCGCCTCCGACAGCCCGGCGAGCAGCACGGCGGAGACCGCCTCGGTCACCGGCGGCAGTGACGAAGCCGAAGAAGCCGTGTCGATCAGCCGCGCGGCGCACGCTCCGGCCACCGTCGTGCCCCACACAGCGGCATCGATGACGGCGACGGACAACGTCGGCTGCCATTCCACCGCCCACGTTTCACGAAAAGTCCCGGTCGACCGTACAGCCGACGCCGTGACCTTCCCGAAGCCGATCTCAAGCACGGCGAGCTGGTGCAGGAACTCCGAGCGTCCCCGGTCGAGTTCCCGCCGCATGTCCAGGTCGAGCGTGACGGCGAGGGGTGAGATCTTGAGCTTCAGCGCCCGCGCGCGGGCCCGCAGGTCCGCGTCGAGCGGCACGGGCGGCGCATCGTCTGGCACGGTTCCCAGGAGTTCCCCGACGACGAGGTCGCGCGTCACGAACCCGGCTACGACCGGGTCGCCCTCGCACAGCACGGCGAGGGTCGCCTCGCTCACCTCCGCTAGCCCCGCGGCGGGCCGCCCGCGTAGCACCGCCAGGGAGGACGCGAGCCGCACGGCCTCGATGACATGCGCGGACGACACCGGCAGGTCCCGCTCCCGCAGCACGGCGGCGACCCGCGTCAGCCACCGCTCCACCGTCAGCGAGGGGGTCGCGAACAGGTGGTGGTACCAGCCGGGCGACGTGATCCCGGCCCCGTACCCCGAAGCAGTCGCCAGCCGCGAGTGCGTCCACGGCACCCACGCCAGCGCGGCCTTCCGCTTCGGCAGCCCGCGCAGCAGCGCCGCGTCCGAGGAGGCCGGCGGCAGCGGCCCGGTGAGCGCGGGCGCGTGCCACGCCCCGCAGACGACGGCGACCACGCCGTCGGTCTTCTTCAGCGCGGCCCGCAGCACCTGTCGCATGTGCGCCTCGCGCTGCCGCTCACGCAGCGGCGCCTCAGGGACCTCGGCCCGCAGTTCCCCCATCGCCTCGGTGAGCGCGGCGAACGGCGACGACCCGTCGGTCCGCGCCTCGATGAGGTCCTCCCACCAGCGCTCCGGGTCGTCATACCCGGCGGCGTGGGCGAGTGCCCCAACCGGGTCCACCGTGAAGTCAAAATCAGAAAAGGAAGAAGCTCCCGAACGAGTTCGTTCCTCCGCTCCCTCCCCAGATGACCTGCCCTCGCTGCCTGACCCACCGCCGGGCTCCTCATCCAGGCTCCCGTCGGGGCCCTCAGCAGGCCTGTCATCGCGGCCCCTGCCGGGACTCTGGTCGACGCTGTGGTCCCGGCCCCCGTCAGGGTCCACGTCACGGACCAGGACGACCCCGGAGGGCAGGTCGCAGAACCGCACTGGCACCCCGTTGCGCGCCGCCCACAGCAGCGCCTGCCACTCCGGGGAGAACACGGCGTAGGGCCAGAACGCGGACACCCGAGGCTCGTCCGGCGCGTACCCGAGCAGCGCCACTGGCGGCGCCATGCCCGGCGCGGCGGCGAGCCCGAGCAGCGGATCGGCGTCGGCGGGACCCTCGATAAGCACGACCGAGGGCCGCACCCGCTCAAGCTCGGCGACCACGGACCGCGCCGACCCCGGCCCATGATGCCGCACCCCGAGCACGAGGATCGCTAGCCCCGCTCGCCTCCGGACGCCCGGGACCTCTCGGCTCGCGGGGATGGCTAGCCTCGGTCACGGGGCGACTTCGCGGCAGGCGCGGTAGAAGTCCGACCAGCCCGGCCGTTCGCGGACGACGGCTTCGAGGTACTCGGACCAGACACCCGCGTCGGATACCGGGTCCTTGACGACCGCGCCGGTGATCCCGGCCGCGATGTCAGCGGCGCGTAGTACACCGTCGCCGAAGTGCGTGGCCAGGACGATCCCGCTGGTTACTACGGAGATCGCCTCGGCGGGCGACAGCGTGCCCGTCGGCGACTTCAGCCGGGTCCGCTGGTCGGCGGTCACCCCGGAGCGCAACTCGCGGAACACGGTCACGACCCGCCGGATCTCTTCGGCGGCCGAAGGCACCGCGGGCAGTTCCAGGGCCTGCCCCAGCTGCGCGACCCGGCGGGTGATGATGTCCACTTCCTCGTCTTCGCTGGCGGGCAGCGGCAGGATGACGGTATTGAACCGGCGGCGCAGCGCCGATGACAGGTCGTTGACGCCCCGGTCTCTGTCGTTGGCAGTGGCGATCACCGAGAACCCCTTGACGGCCTGGACCTCGATGCCGAGCTCGGGCACGGGCAGCGACTTCTCCGAGAGGATCGTGATGAGCGCGTCCTGCACGTCAGAAGGGATGCGGGTCAGCTCCTCGACGCGGGCGATCCGCCCTTCCGCCATGGCTGTCATGACAGGGGAGGCAACGAGCGCCGCGCGCGACGGTCCTTCGGCAAGGAGCCGGGCGTAGTTCCAGCCATACCTGATCGCCTCCTCGGCGGTCCCCGAGGTGCCCTGTACAAGCAGCGTCGAGTCCCCGGACACGGCGGCCGCCAGGTGCTCGGACATCCATGTCTTGGCGGTGCCAGGCACGCCGAGCAGTAGCAGCGCCCGGTCAGTGGCGAGGGTCGCGACGGCGACTTCGACGAGCCGCCGCGGCCCGACGTACTTGGGCGTGATCACGGTCCCGTCCGGGAGATCCCCGCCGAGGAGATAAGTGACGACGGCCTGTGGCGACAGCTTCCACGACGGCGGCCTCGCCCGGTCATCGGCCTTGGCGAGCGCGGCAAGCTCCTCGGCATAGACCTGCTCGGCATGCGGCCGCAGCAGCCCGGCCTCAGCGGTAACCGGCGACTCAGCGGTAACAGACAATGTCTCTCTCCTCACGATGACACCACTCGGTCTGGATCTTCGGGACGCCGATTCTCACGGTCAGGCGGCGGCCAGGCCCGGGCGTGGACCCGGAAGCGCGGGCGAGACGGGCCAGCCGTAGCCACACGAGTCCCTGGACTTGCAAGAGCCCCAGCGTTCATCGAAGCTCCTCAAGGAAGGCGCGACGCAGCGCGATCGTCTCGGCGGCGGCGTGCACTTCTGGTATCCACGACTCCGGCACGCGGGTGGCCAGCTGGGTCAGTTCGGCGGCGTAGTCCTTCGCCCCGGTCGCGGGCATGCCGCGCCCGGCGGTATTGACGATGGTCTGGCTGAGCACGGTCAGCTTCGGCCGGAGCACCTCGCGGGCCAGGGCGTCGAGCACCGCGTCCGCCAGTACGGGCGGCCACGGTACCGGGTGGCCATCGAGTTCAACCCGGGCCGGGTAGGCCCGCGGGTGATTGGCGTCAGTGCTCGCCTCAGCGACCAACGCGGCGGCGCGTGCTGCCCGCGGCCGGGCAGGAAGCAAGCTGGCGAGTGCCGGGTCGGGAGGCCACACGGACGCCGGCCGGTTCACGGCCCCCAGGTCAGCGGCGAGCAGCGCGAGCGCCCAGTCGGTGAGCTCCGGGTCGGCGGCACGGGCCGCGGTCGGCCGGCTGGCGGCTAGCCGCCAGCCGGCCCGCACGTCGATGGCGGCAACGCCCTCGACCGGCAGTGCCACGATCTGGGCGGGCGTCATCCGCAGCCGGGCGGTCCAGCCGGACAGGGGTGCCCCGGCGATCAGCTGCGAGAACCGCCACGCCGCAGCGTCGACCCAGCCGACCGGTGACCGGGGCTCGATCCCGTCCCTGATTGCCGCCTGGTCCACGTCGTCCGGTACGTACGCGACAAGCCGGGCGTCCGGCCCGTCGCCTTCCAGTCGCAGGACCCCGGCCGCCCGGTCGGCCGCGCGCCGGCTGAACGCCGACCCCGGCAGCCGGGCCAGGAGCCGCCTGGCCACCTCGCGCACGTCCCCGGCCCGGTCGCCAAGCGCGCTTTCAAGAAACTCCTCATCATCGGCCGACAGCCCGGAGGCGAGCACGGCGAGCAGCCCCGCACGTTCCTCCTTTGACTCTCGCGACCACCCGGCGGCAAGCAGCCTCCGCCCGCCCCGGGGATCGCGCCCCCGCAGCGAGACCAGGAACGCCCGCCGCTCGGCCAACCTCCCGACCCGCCACACCTCAGGCCCGCCCGCGCCATCGGGATCAACGCCAACGCCGTCTTCCGTACCCGCGGCCGCGACGCTGGCAGGAACGCTGCCTGTGGCCGATCCGCTGAATGTGCCCGGTCCTGTCTCTGCGCCTGCTGCGGCCGGAGTTGCCCAGTGGGCCGCACTCGTTCCCGGTCCGCCGGCCCCGTGCGCGCTCGTCCCGGTGGCCGGGGCCGCGTCGGCGACCTGCTGCCAGTCGGCGCGGTGCCGGGCCAGCCACCGGCCGCGCGTGCCCAGCACGGACGCCACGGCCGGGCGGAGCGCCGGCGCGCGCGACGCGACATCGAGCAGGCCAGGCAGTAGCGGCGCGGACAGCACATACCCCGCGTCCCGCATCGCGATGAGCAGGTCCTCGAGCAGTTCCGCACCGCCCCGCGCCAGGCCCCGCTCCCGGTCAAGCCCGCCCATCCGCGCGAGCAGCCGCGCCCCCCGTACGGACAGCTCCCGTTCCCCGACCGCGGTGACCGCCACGGCGGCAGGCGGTGCCCCGGTCTCGCGCTGGGGCTGGACGCCGGCCCGCCCGGCCACGGTCAGTAGCGCTGCCGCGTCAAGCAGCGCCGCCGCCGGATCGCCGGAGTCGAGCACCCCCGCGTACCCGGCGGCCGGCCCGTCCAGTTCCGCGGCGACGAACCCTTTGCGTGACACCCCGAGTGCAGCCACCGCAACGAGGTCATCGAAGGAAAGGCCGCTCAAAGCGTCACCGCCTGGTCGCCGTGCCAGGTCGTCAGCGCGACCAGGCCGTCCGGGTGCCATTCGCCGGCCACGGTGACCGGCTGCCCGCCGGAGACGGCGAGGAGCGTCCACCGCGACTCGCGGTCCGCCAGCGGCAGCGCGGCGCCGGTGCCGTCGACCAGGTACCACTGCTTGCCCGGGTCGGGCGGGGCCGGGGTGCCGGCGAGCAGCGCTGGCCACGTCGTGAGCCACGGGTCCTGTTCGAGGGCAGCCGACCACTGGGTGAGCTGGGCGTCGACGCCCTCCGCCGGGCCGGGCGGCGCGCCGGGCGCCGGGTCGGCGTGCCGGGTGCCGATGAGCGCGCGCAGCGGCGGCTGGCCGGGGTAGTAGTGCAGGCTGGCGTGCACCTCAGTGCCGGGGCGCAGCCGGGCAGTGCCGGGGTCCTGCCAGGCGCCGTTCGGGGCGGCGAAGGTCAGCAGCATCGCGTGCCGCTTCGTCTGACGGCCGCGCAGCCAGATACGGCGGCCAGGAACCGCCGCGTCGGTCAGCTCACGGACGGCGACGACAAGCCAGTGATCGATGACGGCGGGCTGGTCCAGGACCTCGTCCCTGCTCACCGGGTACCCGACGCGGGACCGGACCATCGCGGCGAGGCCGTCGGGCAGCTGGTCAAGGCGTTCGTGCGCCCGGATGAGCAAGTGCAGCAGCGCGTACTCCGCGAGCAGCCGGCCGGGACCGCCGGACGCTGCCCCGGACAGCCCGCGCAGCGCGGCGGCGACGCCGGGGGCCTGCGCGTCCACCATGCGCGCCGCCATCAGCTCGGCCTGCCCCGTTCCCGCGCCCGGCGGCCCGGCGGCCGCCAGGCCGGCCCGGACCTGGTCGCGGAGCCACTCCCGCAGGTCGGCGAGGCCGTCGGTGACCCGCCGGGCCCGCTCAGCGGCGCGGCGGGCGGCGGCGGCCTCATCCTTCCGGCCGGCAGTGTCCCCCCGGCCGGCACTGTCATCTCGGCCGGCACTGGCGGGTCCCGCCGTTTCGCCCGGCGCGGCCGGGGAGCCATCGACGGCGGGAAAGTCAGCCGCACCCGTTCCGGCTGATGATCTTGGCCTGTCCGCCTTTTCCTGCCGGGCCTGCTGCCAGGTGCGGGCGTAGTCGGCGGGCTCGGTCGCGTCAGGGACGGTCCCCCCTGACCACAGCATGAGCAGGGCCAGGGCGTGCTTGCAGGGAAACTTCCGCGAGGGGCAGGAGCACTTGAACGCCGGGCTGGCCAGGTCGACGATCACCTGGTACGGGTTCTTGCCCGAGCCCGCGCACAGCCCCCACACCAGGTCGCCCGCCGCGCCCGCACCGTCCCAGGGCGCCGGGCGGGCCAGGGTAGCGGCGGCCCGGCGGGACGAGTCGTCCGGGGCGAGCGCGAGAACGCTGTCGGCACTCCATCGGGCTGGCATGCAGGCAACCTACCCGGCGACTCCGACATTCCGTTCTACATCGGCCGACGGGCTGGCGCTCTACGCGGGGATACGCTGAGCTGCATGGAAAGAGGCGCGCCTTCTGCCCTGATCCCGTCGTCCGTGCGGTCCCTGCCGCTGGCCGTGGCCGCCAAGGGCGCCAGGATCTACGACGAGGATGGCCTCGACTATATCGACGCCTCCTCAGGACCCCTTGCCGTCACGCTCGGGCACGGGCACCCGCGCGTTCTGGCGGCCATCGCCGACCAGTTCAGCGCCGTCGACTACGTGCACCGCGCCCAGTTCAGGAACTCGGCCGCCGAAAGGCTCGCCGGCCTGGTGACGGAGCGGCTCGGCGGCGGACTCGACCACGTGATGTTCGTGAGCAGCGGGTCCGAGGCGAACGAGATCGCGATGAAGTTCGCCCACCTGTACTGGGCCGCCCAGGGCCGTGTAGACAAGCACCGGTTCGTGTCCAGCTCTGTCAGCTACCACGGCAACACCGTCGGCGCGCTCAGCGCGTCAGGGCAGCCCCGGTACGCCGCGCCCTACCGGCCGCTCGTCCACCCGGGGGAGACGATCACCGCACCGCAGGTCTACCGGCTGCCCGTGCCCGAGGGCAGCACCGCCGCCGCCGAGTGCGTCGCCCGGCTCCGGGCCGAGTTCGCCCGGCTTGACCTGCGGCGGACCGCGGCGATCCTCTTTGAGGGAGTCGGCGGCTCAGGCAGCGGCGTGCTCGTCCCGCCGCCCGGCTTCCTGGAAGAGCTCCGCCGCCTCTGCGACGCGAACGACGTGCTGTGGATCAGCGACGAGGTCATGTCCGGCTTCGGCCGCACCGGGAAGTGGTTCGCCTTCCAGCACTCCGGCGCGGTACCGGACATCGTCACGTTCGCCAAGGGCGCGGGCGGCGGCACCGTGCCACTCGGCGGCGCCGCCCTGTCCGGCAGGCTCTGGGCGCGGATCAGCGGCGTCTACCCGGCCATGACCGCCGGGCACACGTTCTCCAACGCGCCGCTCGCCTGCGCGGCCGGCATCGCGACGATCGAGGCGCTTGACGAAGAGGGCATCCTGCCCCGCGTGGCCGGTCGGGGCGCCTGGCTCGGCGAGCGACTGCGGGAGCTCCAGGCGAAATTCCCCTTCGTCGGCGACGCACGCGGCGTCGGCTACCTGTGGGGCCTGGAGTTCGTCGCCGACCCCGCGACAGCGCGGCCGCCCGACCCCGCGCTCAACGTCACCGCCAAGGCGGTCGCCGCCGCGGCGGCAAGTCGGCTGATCGTCTACCCCGCGCGCTTCTGCGTCGACGGCACCTGCGGAGACGCCATCCTCATCGGCCCGCCCCTGACATCCACGGACGAGGAACTGGAAGAGCTCCTCACCCGCCTCCAAGCCACCCTCGTCACCCTGGCCCCCCTGTTCAGCCGGGTGTAGCACAAGGAGCTCGCCATCGGCTGCGAGCGGGCTTCCGTAGCCGAGAAATCCGCCGCTCAGCGCCTGGCTGGCTCCTCAGTACTAGGCCGTTTCATCAACCGCGGAATCCACCGGGTCAAACGGAAAGCGGTCGGCGAATGCGGGCGTCAGGTCGGTAAGCCAGACCGCCTTCGGGTCGAACCGGGCGAAGAACGGCCTGCCGACCAGGCTCGGATTTCGCGCCTGGAGCATCCGCAGCACGAAGACGTGCTCGCCCGCCACCTCAGCGATTCCGTCCACGCATACCTTGCCCGGCGTGGCCGACATGGAGGGACCGCGGACAGAGCGGCACAGCCCGGACACAGCGGCGTAAGCGTCGCGGAAAATCGCGTGAGCGCGGGCCAACGGCACGGCGAAGTAGTCTTGCGGTCCCGTATCCCGCTCCACGAACATGTAGTACGGCACCATTCCTGCACGGACCTGAGCTCGCCACATCTCTTGCCACGTGCCTGCGTCGTCGTTGACGGAACGGATGAGCGGCGCCTGAGTGCGAATGACCGCCCCACTGGCCCTGACGCGCCGGATCGCCTCGGCGGCAAGCGCGGGTGCGAGTTCGCGGGGATGCGAGTAGTGCGCCATCAGCGCAAGCGTGCGCCCAGACTCCGACACCTGACTGAACAGACGGAGCGTGTCATCGGCATCGCTATCTGTCACGTAGCGCTGTGGCCAGTACGCAAGCGACTTGGTGCCGATCCTGATCGACTCGATGTGCTCGAGCGAGGGATCTAGCAGCGGCTCGATATAGCGGCGCAGGACACTGGAGTTCATGGTCATCGGGTCCCCGCCGGTGATCAGCACACTGGTGACCTCAGTGTGTTTGCGCAGGTAAGCCACGAGTACGTCGATGTGGTCGGTTGCTATCTTGAGTTGAGGCTCGTCGACGAACTGCGCCCATCGGAAGCAGTACGAGCAGTACGTGTGGCAGGTCTGTCCCTGTTTAGGGAAGAACAGCACGGTCTCCGGGTACTTATGCTGCAGCCCCGGCAACTTGACGCCATCCACGCTCGGCGAGTTGAGCGCAAGCTGGCCCGCGGGGTGCGGGTTGAGCCGCATGCGGACCTCATGCGCCACCGCCCGCACCTCGGCTTCTGGCGCACCGTTCTCGAGCAGAGCGCAGATCCGGTCCACGTCCGCGGACGGCAGCATGTCTGCCTGCGGGAAAACCAGCCGGTAAATCGGATCGTTCTGACCCGCTGCCCAGTCGATAAGCTCGTTGACCACATAGGAGTTCGTACGGAATGGAAGCACCGTAGCCACCGCGCGGACCGTGAGCCTGTCGCGCTCCCCGAGTCCAGCCCGGAGGGTAAGTACGTCGAGGTTCCGCACGCCGAATGCGCGAAATCTCCCAGTGGCATCCCCGAGCGCTGGTACGACCTGCTGGATCTCAGTCAACCGACTTCCCTCCCTGCACGGCAGTAGCCACGCCGCGAGATCATCATTGATCAGCACAAGCCGGACCACACAGAAAACAGAGATCACGAAGTGCTGCTGTCGCACTAGCCGTAATACCCGCTGTAGGCCAGCGGCTATCCGACTTTGCCGGTCCCGTGACTTCCGACAAGGTCACAGTTGGCTGCCTGCGGCTATATGCTGGTCGGAAATCTGGCCAGCTCGCTAAGGGGTCTGGAATGTCTGTCATACATGATGTTCACGTGACAGAGCTTGCCCAACGGGGCTACACGCTGCTGGAAGGAATCGAGACTGACGAAGATGCAACAGAGGCGTTGTCCGGCTTCGGCCAGATCGTTCCTCAGTATGATGGTTCACTGCGCTATCAGGTTAAGGCGACGCCAGGCTTCGAAGACCGAAGCTATTCCAAGAGCACCAACACCATCTCCGTACATACTGAGGCGCCAGGGTGGAACCCGCCGCCGACGTACCTTGCCCTGCACTGTCACGTCCAGGCAGCGTGCGGAAGCGGTCACACCGAGCTTGCCGACACGCGAAAGTTCATGAGATCGCTAACCGAAGGCGACCGCGCGATCCTGCGCGAATGCCAGATCGATTGGCCCGGATACGGCATCGGTGGTTCCGGGAGCCAGGGTGCGCGATGCCCAGTCGTCGAAATCAACAATACTGGACGAGAAATCTTTCGATTCAGTTTCAACCTGCTGACTACCGGGCAGTATGAGCCATCAATTAATACATATGGCGACCCAGAACGGCTCCCGCTCCGCAGTTTCGGAAGATCTCTGGCGAAACAGGCGGAGGCATTCTTCAGGGAATGCAAAATTGCGATACTAATCCCGGAGCACTCTGTTCTTATCTGGGATAATCGTCGAATGATGCACGCCCGCTCCTCGTATCGTGACGCGCGGCGTCATCTTACACGCTATTGGGTCGCCGCTGAGAGCTGCTATAGGGGTAACCGGGAATAGTGAGGGGCCTAGCTGCCCCGGTAGGTGGAGTACGCGAACGGGGACAAGATCAGCGGGACATGGCAGTGCCCCATTGTCCCGTCCGCGGGTTCCGGGACCGTGAAGGTGATGGCGACCTCTGGGTAAAACGTCGCGACCGCGCGGGCCGTGAAGTAGGCGCCGGTCCCGAATGACAGGCAGTAGGTCCCGGCGGGAGTGTCCGCGACGAACCGGTGCCTGCCGTCCGCGTCGGTGACACCGGACTCGACGTCCAGCCAGCTGCCCGCCAGCCGGGACAGCGTGACGGAGACACGCGCGGCCGGCGTGCCGAGGCTTGCGTCGAGGACGTGGGTGGAGATGGTCATTCGGCGAGGGCCTTCCTGGCGCGCAGCACGGTAATCTTGCGGAGCTCGGCGGCAGCCACCACTCGTTCGGATACCTCATCGTTTTTCAGCCGTTGATTGAGAGAGGTCAGCATCTGGGCGCCGCTGAGCCCCGTGGCGCAGATGAGGAACACGTGACCGAAGCGTTCCTCGTACGCGGCGTTACCTGCCTGAAGGGCCGCGCGGGACTCGTCGGCCACGCCGGACTGCTCGGCGGCTGACTGCCCGGACGCGCGGTCGCCGATCCGCGGGTGGGCGTCCATGGACTCAAGCACGTCGGCCCAGGTGAGCGACTCGAAGACGGTCTCGACCGCGGCCAGCGCCGCGGCCTGCGACGCGTACGGCCGCCCGGCCGCGACGGCTGCGGCGAACCGGCGCGACGCGCAGCACGCCAGCATCGCCGCCACCGCCTGGTTCCCGGGCGCCGCGTTGAACGAGGCCAGGGTCACGGAACCTCCCAGGTGGTGGCGGCTAGCCTTTGATCAGCTGGCGGGTACCGCGTTCGCCGCGATCACGGACGCGTAGAACTCGCCGCTGTCCTTCAGGATCCGGCGCTGCGTCTCGAAGTCGACGAAGGCGAGTCCGAACCGCTTCGCGTACCCTTCGGCCCACTCGAAGTTGTCAAGCAGCGACCAGGCGAAGTACCCCTTCAGCGGCACGCCGTCCGCGATCGCCGCGTGCAGGGCGGCCAGGTGGCCGCGCAGGTAGGCGATCCGCTCGTGGTCGTGCACCTGACCGTCCGCGGTGACGTAGTCGTGCCAGGCTGACCCGTTCTCCGTGATGTAGACGGGCAGTTCCCCGGTCACGGGCGCGACGACCCTGGTCAGCAGCTCGCGGATGGAACCGGGCTCGACCAGCCAGTTCATCGCGGTGACCGGCAGCCCCTCAGGCTGGACGGACACCGTGCCCGGCCCGGTCACCGTCTCGCCGCGCCGGGGCTCGCCGTCCGGCCGGAGCAGGCCCACGTAGTGCGGCGAGTAGAAGTTGACGCCGAGGAAGTCAAGCGGGGCACCGATCACGCCGAAGTCGCCGTCCTGGACGAGACCAGGCACGGCGGCGGGGGAGTAGGCCGCCTCGCCGTCAAGCAGTCCCGGGTAACGGCCGCGGAAGATCGGGTCCAGGTAGACACCGTTCTGCCGCGCCTCGAGCAGGGCCGCGTGGCTGGCGGCCTCCGGCGTGACCGGCCGTACCACTGCCAGGTTGAGCGTGATGCCGATGTCGCCAGGCGCCGAGCTGGCGCGTAGCGCGGCGACCGCCCGGCCGTGCGCGAGCAGCAGGTGGTGGTTAGCGGCGACCGCCTGCGCGGCGTCGCGGATGCCGGGCGCGTGCCGGCCGTCCCGGTAGCCGACGTGCGCGGCGACCCACGGCTCGTTCAGCGTGATCCACTTGGTTACCCGGTCGCCGAACGCCTCGCCCGCGATCCCGGCGAACTCCGCGAACCAGTCCGCTATGTCGCGGTTCGCCCACCCGCCCTCGTCCTGCAGCGCCTGCGGCAGGTCCCAGTGGTAGAGCGTCACCGCGGGCTGGATGCCCGCCTCAAGCAGCGCGTCGATCACCTGGCTGTAGTAGTCAAGTCCCTTGACGTTGGCGGCACCGCGCCCGGACGGCTGTATCCGCGGCCAGGACAGGCTCAGCCGGTAGGCGCCGACCCCCAGGCGCTTGAGCAGCGCGATGTCCTCGGGAAACCGGTGGTAGCTGTCGCACGCGACGTCGCCGGTGTCCCCGTGGTAGGTCTTCCCCGGAGTGTGGCTGAACGTGTCCCAGATCGACGGACCCCTCCCGTCGGCGTCCGCCGCCCCTTCGATCTGGTAAGCGGCCGTGGCCGCTCCCCACAGGAACCCTTCGGGGAACCGGAGCTGGGCATCACTGGACATACGGGGTACCTCCTCGGCATCATGCAGCGCAGAACGCTGGCACCATAGCCGTTTCAGTAGGGTCTTGTCAGCAGTGCAGTATGTTACCTGCCCGCTGCGTGGCACTGGCTGGAGGGCGGATGTCGATGACTGACCGCGAGCACCCTGACCGCGAGTTGCACCCTGACCGCGAGCCGCACCCGCCATCCGCCCGTTGCGGCAGCGCCCGCGCGGGTGACGCCGGGGCCGCTGGCGCCGCCCGCACGCCGTCGGAGGAGGAGTGGCTGCGGGTCAGCGCCTTGCTGAGCCGGGACCGTTACGAGCTGGCGGTCCGCGCCGCGGCCGGCTACCCCGCTGGGCTCCGGGTGGCCGGCACCCCGCTGCTCGCCCCGCGGGCCTGGCGGCTGCCCGCGCCGGTCCCGCTTGACGGCCTCCGGCTGGAGTTCCTGCCGCGGGAGCCGCGCCCCGACGTCCCCGACCTGGCGGCCCTGGCCCCGTGCACGCTGCCGGAACGCGCGGACGGCACCAGGTACGAGCGCTACAGCGACGTGATCGCCGAACTCGCCCGGCCGGCCGTCTTCGAGAACAGGCCGACCTACCGGCTGATCGAGGCCGACCTGGCGGGCGCAAGCGGCGAGGCCGGCCCGAGGCTCGTCTTCGGCCGCGGCCGGTTCTTCGACGGCGCCGACACCGGCGGCGCGGCGGGCCACGAGTACGCCGCCGCCCAGTTCGGCAAGGTCATGGGCGAGATCACCGGCACAGGCGCTAGCGCCGTCGCGGACCCGAGCGCCGCCGTCCGCTGCCCCTACCGGGCCGCGCTCGGCGGCCCGGCCAGCCTCGCCAGGCGGGCCGCGCCGATGGCGACGAGCGCGCTGACCCTGCGCTATGACCGGTCGGCAGGCACCGCGACGTTCCCGCTGCACTACCGGCAGCCGGGCCGGGTCAGCCACGCGGGCGGCCTGTACCAGGTGATCCCCGTCGGCGTCTTCCAGCCGTCCGGCGAGGCACCGTGGAACGAGGCCAACGACTTCAGCCTGTGGCGGGGCTTGCTCCGCGAGTACGCCGAGGAACTCCTCGGCGCGGACGAAGAATACGGCAGCGAGCAAGCGCCGATCGACTACGCCGCCTGGCCGCTGGCGAAGGCCATGACCGACGGACTCGCCGACGGCCGCGTCCGCGCCTGGTGCCTCGGCCTGGGCGCCGACCCGCTTACCTTCGCGCTGGACCTGCTCGCTGTCGTGGTGATCGACGCGCCGCTCTACGACGACCTCTTCGGCGCCCTGGTCGAGACCAACGCCGAGGGCCGCGTGATCAGGCCCCGCCCCTTCGACGACCAGTCGGTCGCCGGGCTCCTGAGGGACACGCCCCTCCAGGCGGCGGCCGCGGCCCTGCTAACCCTGGCCCTGGCTGGCCGCGACACGCTCCTCGGCTAGCGCGTCTAGTAGCCGCGCTCGCGCCACTCCTCCAGGTGCGGCCGCTCGGCGCCCAGGGTGGTGTCCGCGCCGTGGCCGGGGTAGACCCAGGTCGCGTCGGGTAGCCGCCCGAAGGTCTTGGCGGCGACCCCTGCGTACAGCGAGTTGAACCGCGCCTGGTCCTGCTGCGTGTTCCCGACGCCGCCGGGGAATGAGTCCGAAGTCTTATTCGAATCGCCATTGACGCTCAGGCCTGCTGGACCCTGCGGCCCCAATAATCCTGGCCACGCCTACCTTGCTAGTTTGACCTAGCTCGTACTAGCCTCCGCTATTCAGCGGTGATGGCCTGCTGGACGTGATAGTGGCTTGCTGATGTTGTGACCTGGATTTTCGCGCCGGGTGTGCGAGGAGCCAGAACTGCGACAATCTCACCCTTTGCAGCCGACCACGCCGCACTGCCTGCCAAGCGTCGCTGGGGACTGGAACCGTCAGCCGCGCAGGGCTTTCAATGCTTGGCGGCAGGCGTCGGCCGCGCGATCTGTGGCGGCTATGCACAGACGGCAATGCTCATGGGCTGCTGCGGTCCGGCTGCACGTCTCGTGGCTACGCCGGCACGCCATCAGGCACACTTCGAGCTGGGCGGCGATCAGGGCGCTGTCATCGCCGGTCGCTCGGGTGAGCAGCCGACGGGTGGCCACGACAACGTCGCCGCAGTCTAGGTCGTGCAGCACGTTCAAGCGCATCCGGTCGATGTCTTGTTCGCCCAGCATGCCTGCCGCGCACGCGGTGACGGCCTCCTCGCAGTCGGAAAGAGCGTCCACGACGGACGCGAGGATCTCGGTATCAAGAGCGGCGTGCCCCGCAAGGCTCTCGATCAGTTCACGGGTCAGGGGCATGATCCCCTCCAATTACTTGGATTGCGGAGTTCATCCGCCCGCTTCGGCGGGAGTCGGGGAACGTTTGCGCCATGGAGTTACCCGACCTGTCATCCTTTCCCTCGACCGTAGCACTGGTCGCCCGGTTCGGAGTCCCGGGGGTGGATCTGCCGGAACGCACGTTGAGCGGGTTTAGCGGTCGCGCGGTGGCAGATGCCATCGACGATGGCGTCGACTTGGTGCTTGTCGCCGACTGGCCGGACTGCCCGATCCTGTTAAGCGTCAACTCACTAGGTTAGCCAGCGCGCCATCGCCGACTGTCAGGTGACGAAGGCGAGCGGGCAGGCTGGTGACCGCGCAGGTGGAAGACCCTAGCGGCGTGGCTCGTGAGACAACGGGATGCTATTACCGTGCGCAGGCAACGCTGTCATCCACGCAGTTGGTGTCTCAGGTGCCACGCCAGGGATCGCCGGTCATGGTCACACTTACCAGCCCCGGGCGCGCCATTCCGCTGGGTGCGGGCGCTCCGCGCCTAGGGTGGAGTAGTTGCCGTGCCCGGGGTAGATCCACGTCGTATCGGGCAGCCGCCCGAAGACGCGCTCTTCGAGGCCGCTCATGAGGCTGTTGAAGGTCTCCGGGACGTGTTGTCCGCCCGGGACCGCCGGGGAACAGGCCATAACCGGGCGCTTGCTGCCCGTCGATGGCGTGCTGTCCCGTCGCCGCCATCCGTGGTTTCCTCGCTGACTGACCAGTGCAAACGGGCCGGGGAGCTCACGGGAGACGGTGTTACCGGGTAACTCGGGGTGACGCTCCAAGGTTCGGCCTGCGGCGCCCGCACCGGCCCAGCGATTACCTGGCCGCCGCCCGGGCGGCGCACAGGAGACAGTGTTACCGGGCAACTCGGTGTGGCGCTCCGGGTTTCCGCCTGCGACGCCCGCTTGTTCTGGTCGTCTGTCCCGGCCGAACGCCCTGGATTGGCTGATGGGCGACGACGCGGGGGCCAAGCGCCTCACGGCCCGTGTCGCGGAGCTGTCTAGGTTTCTTGACGAGGCAGCCGACGACTACGCCGCCAAGCGGATCAGCAGGCCCGTGTTCCTGCGGCTCTGTGGTAACTACCAGTCCGACATGGCCACGGCGACCGCGCTGCGCAGGGCCAGCGCGAAGCTCGAAGGGGACGCACTGCTGCCCCTCGCCGGCCCCGAGTGCGCCGTCCGCTGGGACGCCATGGCCGTGGCCCAGCAGTGGGCGGGTGGTCGAGACGCTAGCCGGCGCGTGATCGTCAAGCTCTCTAGACGTGGCTTGGGATTCGATCCCACGTCAGTCCAGATCAGGTGGCGCGACGCGCGCCTCGCATACTAACACCGCCCCCTGCGGCTCAGAGGCATGAGGGGTGCCGGCCAGTCAGGGCATGCAACAGCGGCGACGGTCGCTATCCGCCCCGGCGTGCGTATGGAGGATCTGAGAGTCCGGAGGATCCATCAATTAAGAAACATTAGTTACCGCCCCGCCAGCCCCGCAGTGCGTACGAGAGATCGCACGGCCCCATGGATGTCTTGGCTAGAAACGCTTATGGTCCTTATATGCAAATTCTGCAGATCCCTTAGATGTGAATCCCGATACGACCTCTGCCTTTCATCGGGCACTGGGAACCCGTCCACTATGACCGCTATTACATTTTTGACGTCCCTAAGCGTAAGTGCAGTGGCATATTCGAAGGCACAGGCCGAGGAGTTGAAGTAGCTTTGCGACAGGACAAGGATGATGAACTCATACGTTTCTGTCATATCGCGACGTAGCGCGATTTTGGTGCCACCATCAAAGTTGCGCCTTGTGCCGTTTACCTGAAAATCGAAAGAGCCGAGATTTTTTAGCCCCTCGGCTATGCCCTGCGCCACGCGCCCGCCCGTGTCATCGTGGCTGCTGTAGCTGATAAATGCGAAACATTTCCGACTTTGCTGACTCATTTCGAAGTTCCCTCAAGGCCCCTTCACGTCCGCCGCTATCGAAACAGTAACACTTATCTTGGTGAATAGGCAAGCAGGCTGACAGGTAAGCATTCAGGCCTTTCATTTCTGATGGTGTGTGCCGGGGGTTGAGGTCACGGTTGTGCCGCGTTCCGCGGGGGGCTGTCGTGGTTCTGGGGAGAATCCCTGGCTGTGGCCGTGCCGCCCGATGCTGACCTCGCCGTCCTGGCTGAGGTCCAGGGCGTGCTGATCGAGGTTCTGGAGATGCGGAACTCGGAGTTGTCCGAGCAGGTTGCGTGCCTGGAGGAGCGACTGGCCCGACTGGCCCGACTGGAGCGCCTGGTGTCGCGGAACTCGGGGGACTCCTCGATGAGCGGCGGGCAGCCGTCGAATCGCGCAGCGACTACATACCCGCCTCGTCGACGGAGCCCGTCCGCCTTCACCCCGGCAACTTGTCCGGCTTATGCCGCCAGTCGGACCCCGGGTATCGGCTGCACTGCAGTCACTGAGCGCGTAACGAGGTCTACCAGCCGCGTTCGCGCCATTCCTCCAGGTGCGGCCGCTCGGCGGCGAGCGTAGTATCTGCTCCGTGCCCGGGCTAGACCAGGTCGCGTCCGGCAGCCGTTCGAAGATCTTGGCCTCCAGGCCTGTGATGAGGCTGTTGAAGTCCACGGGCTGTGTTGTCCGCCCAGGACCGCCGGGGAACAGGCCGCTACCTGTGCGTTTGCTGGCCGTCAATGGCGTGCTGTCGCGTTGCTGGCATCTGTGGTGTCCTCGCTGACCTGCGCAAACGGCCTGGGCGGTGCCCGGGGGCAGTGTTCACCGGTAACTTGGGGTGGCGCTCAGGAACCTGCCTTCTGGTCCTGTCTGGGCACGGCAGAGCACCCCGCCGTGCCTGGCCGTGTGTCCTGGGGGCCGGTTGGCCTGCTGCTGCCTACAATGGGCGTTATGGCCGCTGCTGACGTTGAGAAGTTCCGGGTGGTCTTCGACCTGTGCGACGCCGGGGTGCGGATGTACCGCCAGCGGATGCGCCGGGAGAACCCGCTTGCCTCGGATGAGGAAGTCGAGGCCTGGGTCCAGGCGTGGCTGCGCAGGCCGAGTGGCGAGGCGGGCAACCGGCTCCGCTTCCCGGCGCGCGGGTAGGCGCGGGTGCAGTCCGTCGATGAGGTCCTCCGCCAGGCGGCTGCGGACCTTGAGGCGATCGGGGCCAGGTGGGCCGTCATCGGGGGCCTGGCGGTGGCGTTCCGTGCGGAGCCCCGGTTCACCAAGGACGTCGACCTCGCGGTCGCCGTCGCGGACGACCGGGAGGCCGAGGGGATCGTCAACCGACTGCAGGTCCGCGGGTACGCGCTCGCCTCGCTGGTCGAGCAGGACTACGTGAGCCGGCTCGCGACTGCCCGGCTGGTCAGGCCGCTGGCGGGCGCGTCGAGCGCGTTCATCGACCTGCTGTTCGCGAACTCCGGCATCGAGGACGAGGTCGTCCAACGGGCCGACCGGCTGGAAGTCCTCCCGGACGTCTTCATGCCGGTCGCGTCGATCGGGCACCTGATCGCGCTCAAGGCCCTGGCCGGCCGCCACCAGGACCTCACCGACCTCGGCTACCTGATCGCCGCCGCGACCGGCGCCGACCTGGACGAGGCCACGGCAGCCGCCGCGCTGATCGAGGAACGCGGCTTCAACCGCGGCCAGAGCCTGTCCGAAGACCTGGCAGCCATCATCAGCCAGGCCCAGAAGAAATAGCCCCGGGCCGTCCGTGGCAGCGGTCCGCGACCTGGGCACATACTGGCGGTCAGGTGCCGTAGACGTCCACTACAGCGACGCGGGCGGGGGGACCGCTGCGCTCGTCGTCTGCGGCGAACTCGCCCTTGCGATGGTGCTGGACGAGCACGTGGCCAACATCCCTCGCGTAGCGCCGTACGAACCCGGCGCGCTGTTCAAGCGGGAACTTCCGTGCATCGGGGCAGTCCTGGCCCTTAACGGCCCCCTCGACCTCCTCGTCGTCGATGGCTACGCAACCCTCGACCCCGGCGGCCGACCAGGCCTCGGCGCCTATGCCGCGGACGCATTCAACCTTCCGGTCATCGGCGTCGGGAAGACGCCCTTCCGTGCCTCGACACACGCAATCAAGGTCATCCGCGGCACCGCCACGCGGCCCCTTACGGCACAGCCGCCGGTGGTATCGGGATCGACGAGGCCGCCCACATCGTCGCTGGGATGGCTGGGCCGCACCGCGTGCCCTCCGCACTGGCAAGGGCCGACCGCCTCGCCCGCGGCCGAGCGCAACCAGTCGCCGCCCGAGGCACCCGCTAAGCCCCCGAGGTCTAGCCTGCGCTGCACAGCGCGGGCTCAGTGCGCTGACAACGCCGCGCGGATCAGGCTGACGCGCTCCTCTGCATAGGGTGATCGTTCGATCCCTGCCAGAAGCCGGTTAGATTCGTGCCATGAGCTGCGGAAAGTTCGACGCTGGCGATTTCCCCGACACTGAGGGAGCGGTGTGCCTCGTCCATATAGTCGATCCGGCGCTCGTAAGTAAGGTGCGCACGATGGCAACCGAGCGGACGTGTAGCCTCGGCGAAAAGGTCCACGTCGGCGGATGGCCGGTCAAGGAACCCATGGGCCTGAATCGCATACCCACCCGCCAGCGCGAAGCCGTACGTCGCCGCCACCTCCAGCGCGACGCGAGCGAGGCGTTCGTGAAACGGATCCATTCCGGGGATCTGCTCTCGTGCCTACGCCGCCAGCCGCAGGTCGGGGAACCGCTGCTCCCAGCTCTGCCGAACGCCTCGCGGCAGGAAGAGCAGGCTCCATACCTGGCGAAGCGCGGACTCGTTCAGGTACGTGCGCAGGTCGTCGGCCCGCGTGGCCTCCCTGATCACTCGCTCGTACATCAGGTTCCGCTCTGCCGGCTCCTCAAGGTGGAACACCATACGATCCGACCAGTCGAGTCGCAGCGGCAGCCGAATGACACCAGTCACCGGCCCGTCCAACTCGCCCAGCGTGTCGGGCAGGAGGTACGGGCGGTTCTCTGCGTAGGTGCGACCGGCCATGGCACTAGCTTAGCGCGCAGGTGTTCTCAGCCGCCCGGTCCCGTCAGGCCAGGAGCTCTCATCTACCAGCCGCGCTCACGCCACTCCTGGAGGTGTGGGCGTTCCGCTCCTATATTGGGTGTCGTTGCCGTGCCCGGGGTAAATCCACGTCGAGTCGGGCAGGCGGCTGATGACAGCTCAGGCACCGTCGGGCGCCGCGTCCCCATCAGGGAGATTGTCCTCGGCGTTCGTGGCGACGGCTACCCTCTCAAGGCGCAGTTTAGTGAGACGCTGGACGATGTTCTCGGATCGCCTCGGCGGCGTCATGGACGCACTGGTCGATCGGCATGCCCCTGCGGAGCGGGAGCGGCCAGGCGACAGGCCAACGACTTCAGCCTGTGGCGCGGCTTGCTCCGCGAGTACGCCGAGGAACTCCTCGGCGAGGACGAAGAATACGGCAGCGAGCAAGCGCCGATCGACTACGCCGCCTGGCCGCTGGCGAAGGCCATGACCGACGGACTCGCCGACGGCCGCGTCCGCGCCTGGTGCCTCGGCCTGGGCGCCGACCCGCTTACCTTCGCGCTGGACCTGCTCGCTGTCGTGGTGATCGACGCGCCGCTCTACGACGACCTCTTCGGCGCCCTGGTCGAGACCAACGCCGAGGGCCGCGTGATCAGGCCCCGCCCCTTCGACGACCAGTCGGTCGCCGGGCTCCTGAGGGACACGCCCCTCCAGGCGGCGGCCGCGGCCCTGCTAACCCTGGCCCTGGCTGGCCGCGACACGCTCCTCGGCTAGCGCGTCTAGTAGCCGCGCTCGCGCCACTCCTCCAGGTGCGGCCGCTCGGCGCCCAGGGTGGTGTCCGCGCCGTGGCCGGGGTAGACCCAGGTCGCGTCGGGTAGCCGCCCGAAGATCTTGGCGGCGACCCCTGCGTACAGCGAGTCGAACCGCGCCTGGTCCTGCTGCGTGTTCCCGACGCCGCCGGGGAACAGGCAGTCCCCGGTGAACAGCTGCGGCTGGGGCCCGGCGGCGTTGAGGGTCAGTGTGATCGACCCAGGCGTGTGCCCGGCAAGGTGAGTCACGTGCAGCACCGTGTCACCGAACTCGATCGTGTCGCCCTCCTCGACAAGCTCGTCGGTCGGCACCGGGATGCCGGGCGCGTCCAAGGGATGCGCGACGGTGACGGCCCCCGTCGCGGCCTTCACCTCAGCCAGGGCCTGCCAGTGATCGGGGTGCTGGTGCGTGGTGACGATCTTCACCACGGGCGTGTCGCCGATCATCTCGAGCAGCCGCCGCGGCTCGGCGGCGGCATCGATCAGCAGCCCCTGCCCGGTCTCGTCAACCAGCAGGTAGGCGTTGTTGTGCATCTCGCCCACGGCGATCTTGGTCAGCGTCACGCCGTTGATGTCCCGCGTGTCTGACGGCCCGCCGACACGCACGTCTCCCGTGTAAGTCACAGAAAAAATCTATCCCCCGAACGAGTGGCTGTCTCCGCCGCCCCGCCCCCATGGCACCCGGCCCGCAATAAGCCAGGACTCGCTGGCGCGTGATGGTCAGTCATGGCCGCGGAGTCATGACTGGCGCTATTTGCGGGCTATGACCCATGATCAGGCCCTGGCCGGTCACGAGGCCGGTCACGAGAGAAGGGTGGCCCGCCCTGCCGGGGAGGACTCGGCGAGGGTGCCAGGGTAGAAGCCCCGTGCCGTCCGGAATACCTCATCGAGTGACGGCCACCAAGGGCCGTGCCGCAGCGAGCCGAGCTCGCTTAGCAGGGCATTCGCCTGCGCGGCGGGCGAGGTCCCGGCCGCCACGGACACCCGGTTCGGCCGGACGGCGCGAAGCGGCCCCAGGTAGAAGTCGGCCCTCGGCTGGGGCGGCCCGGAAGCGCCGGACGCGCCAGGAGCGTCGCCGCCTGGGGCAGTTTCATCGGCAAGCACCAGGTAGTAGTCGGGCAGCTCGAACCGCTTCGCCCGCCAGGCCGCCAGGGCCTCCGCCGCCCGGAGTTCGAACTCGTCGCTCCCGCGCGGCTCCGCTGTGACCTCCCACATCGCCTGCCACGCCGCAGCGACCGGGCTCAGCGGGTCGGCGGCAACGAGCACGTATGGCGCGGCGATGCCAGCGGCCCTGCGCAGCGCCCCGGCAGCCGCCTCGATCCCGGTGCCCGTGGTCCCGGTGCCCGCGCTTGATTCCTCAGGCTGGACGAGCACGACGTTCAGCGACCGGCCGACGGCGGCGAGCACCTGCTCGGTCGTCCGCCCGGCCAGCACGACGACAGTAGACGGATTGCGCCTCACCGCCCCGATGATAGCTTCGGTCGGGTCGAGCTCGGCAGGTAACGGTCGGCCGCCGTGGCCGGCGTCGGCGAGCAGCCGTCCGCCCGGTCCGGGGGATAAGAACAAGAAGTATCCCGAACGGAAGCGGCAACTCTTCCTTCGAAGATATTTTCAGGTCCGCTTAGCCGGCGTCACGGCGGTGCCGTACCCTGAGAGCACGGCTGGCCCGATGGCGAGAGCAGCCGGGGGCCGGGCATAATCGGCGCTTTAATCGCGCTATTGACTGGGCGGTTCCGCCGACGGGGATGGAATGTCAGACCCCCTCGTTACGATGCCCGTGGCCCAGTGTCGGCGCCGGGCCCGTCCGATGAACCGCAGGACGTACGACTGACGGAAGAGAAGAGCGCGCAGTGGCTGACCGGCTCGTCGTTCGCGGCGCACGCGAGCACAACCTCAAGGATGTCTCGCTCGACCTCCCGCGCGACGCCATGATCGTGTTCACCGGCCTGTCCGGTTCCGGCAAGTCAAGCCTGGCGTTCGACACGATCTTCGCCGAAGGCCAGCGGCGGTACGTCGAGTCCCTGTCGGCGTACGCGAGGCAGTTCCTCGGCCAGATGGACAAGCCGGACGTCGACTTCATCGACGGCCTGTCCCCGGCGGTGTCGATCGACCAGAAGTCCGCGAGCCGCAACCCGAGGTCCACCGTCGGCACCGTCACTGAGGTGTACGACTACCTGCGGCTGCTGTTCGCCCGCGTCGGCAAGCCGCACTGCCCGGTCTGCGGCCGCCCGATCGCCAGGCAGACCCCCCAGCAGATCGTGGACCGGGTCCTCGAGCTTGAGGAGGGCACCAGGTTCCAGGTGCTGGCGCCCGTAGTGAGAAGCCGCAAGGGCGAGTTCACCGAGCTGCTCAAGGAACTGCAGACCAAAGGCTACTCGCGCGCCCGCGTGGACGGCACGGTCATCCGCCTGGACGAGGTCGCGAACGACGCGATCACTCTCCCTGTCCTGAAGAAGTACGAGAAGCACGACATCGAGGTCATCATCGACCGGCTCGCCGTCAAGGACACGGCGCGGCGGCGGCTCACCGACTCCGTCGAGACCGCGCTCGGCCTGGCGGGCGGTGTGGTCATCCTCGACTTCGTCGACCTTCCGGAGACCGACCAGCACCGCGAGCGGATGTACTCCGAGCACCTGGCCTGCCTGTACGACGACCTTTCCTTCGACGAGCTCGAGCCAAGATCGTTCTCCTTTAACTCCCCGTGGGGGGCCTGCCCGGACTGCACAGGACTCGGCACCCGGATGGAGGTCGACCCAGAGCTCATCGTCCCCGACTCGTCCAAGTCCCTGGATGAGGGCGCGATCGCGCCGTGGGCAGGCGGGCACGTGAGCGACTACTTCGACCGCCTCATCGAGGCCCTCGCCGAGACTGTCGGGTTCCGCACCGACACCCCGTGGGAACGGCTCCCCGCCAAGGCGAAGAACGCGCTGCTGCAGGGGCTGGACCAGCAGGTCCACGTCCGGTACAAGAACCGCTACGGCCGCGAGCGTTCCTACTACACGAACTTCGAGGGCGCGATCACCTACGTGGAGCGCCGCCACGCCGAGGCCGAGTCCGACTCAAGCAGGGAGAAGTTCGCGGGCTTCATGCGCGAGGTCCCCTGCCCGTCATGCAAGGGCGCGCGCCTCAAGCCGGTCTCCCTCGCCGTCACGATCGACGACAAGTCGATCGCCGCCTACTGCGCCCAGCCGATCGGCGAGCTGGCCAAGAACCTGCTCAACCTGGAGCTGTCCGAGCGCGACATGGCGATCGCGCGGCTGATTCTCAAGGAGGTCAACGCCCGCCTCGGCTTCCTCCTGGACGTGGGCCTCGACTACCTGACCCTCGACCGCGGCTCCGCGACCCTCGCCGGCGGCGAGGCCCAGCGGATCAGGCTCGCCACCCAGATCGGCTCCGGCCTAGTCGGCGTCCTGTACGTGCTCGACGAGCCGTCGATCGGCCTGCACCAGCGCGACAACCAGAGGCTCCTGGAGACGCTGCTCCGGCTGCGTGACCTTGGCAACACGCTCATCGTCGTCGAGCACGACGAGGACACGATCAGGTCCGCCGACTGGGTGGTCGACATCGGTCCCGGCGCCGGGGAGCACGGCGGTCACGTCGTCGTCAGCGGCACCGTCGACGATCTCGTCAAGAGCGAAACGAGCATGACCGGTGCCTACCTGTCCGGCCGCAAGGCGATCGAGGTACCGCACCAGCGGCGCAAGCCAACCAAGGGGCGCGTGCTGACGATCAAGGGCGCCCAGGCGAACAACCTCAAGAACGTCGACGTCTCTTTTCCACTAGGCCTCTTGACCGCGGTCACCGGCGTCAGCGGTTCTGGCAAGTCCACGCTGGTCAACGACATCCTCTACCGGGCGCTCGCGAAGGAGCTGCACGGCGCGCGCACCGTCCCGGGCAAGCACGTCCGCGTCACCGGCGTGGAGCACCTCGACAAGGTCGTGCACGTCGACCAGGGCCCAATCGGCCGTACCCCGAGGTCCAACCCGGCGACCTACACCGGCGTGTTCGACCACGTCAGGAAGCTGTTCGCCGCCACCACGGAGGCGAAGGTCCGGGGTTACCTGCCGGGCCGCTTCTCCTTCAACGTCAAGGGCGGCCGTTGCGAGGCCTGCGCGGGCGACGGCACGATCAAGATCGAGATGCAGTTCCTGCCGGACGTGTACGTGCCGTGCGAGGTGTGCCATGGCGCCCGGTACAACACCGACACCCTTCAGGTGCACTACAAGGGCAAGTCGATCGCCGAGGTCCTCGACATGCCGATCGAGGAGGCCGCGACGTTCTTCGAGGCGGTCCCGGCGATCCACCGGCACCTGAAGACCCTCGTCGACGTCGGCCTCGGTTACGTCCGCCTGGGCCAGCCCGCCACTACGCTGTCCGGTGGCGAGGCGCAGCGCGTCAAGCTCGCCTCGGAGCTGCAGCGCCGCTCGACGGGCCGCACGATCTACGTGCTTGACGAGCCGACGACGGGCCTGCACTTCGAGGACATCCGCAAGCTCCTTGGCGTCCTCACCAAGCTGGTAGAGACGGGTAACACGGTCCTGGTTATCGAGCACAACCTCGACGTCATCAAGACCGCCGACTGGATCATCGACATGGGCCCGGAGGGGGGCACCGGCGGCGGCACGATCATCGCCACCGGCTCCCCCGAGGACGTGGCGGCGAACGAGAAGAGCTACACAGGCCAGTTCCTCGCCCCGCTACTAGCCAAGTAAAGGCCTGAACCCGCAAGTCAAAATCGCCGCGGACGTTGGTTGGTCATATGGCATGGTCCGGGCTGCCGCCATCCTTGAGGCCTTGAAATTACTTTCAGGGGTGCTGCCGCGAGCGTTGATTCGCTGCTGCGTGGCATCCGGGTCGATTGTTAAGCGACTGAGGGCCAGAGTTGGGTCGCGTCGAGGCGGGTGGACGGGTCATAGCGGAGCGGGGCGTAGCCCGTGTAGGTCTCGGCCAAGGTGGTGGCGGCGGCCCGCGACGTCACCAGGTGGCGCAGCTGGGCGAGCTGCAGCTCGGACTCGAACTGGTCCTGGCCTGGGGTGATATGCAGCATCGACGTCATCCACCAGGACAGGTGAGTAGACCGCCAGACCCGCTCAAGGCAGTAGTCGGAGTACGCTGCGGCGAGTTCGGGGTCGCCGTCGCGGCTGAGCCTGATGAGCGCGGTGGCGAGCGCGGCCACGTCAGCGACCGCGAGGTTCAGTCCCTTCGCGCCGGTGGGCGGCACGATGTGCGCCGCGTCGCCGGCCAGGAAGAGGTTGCTGTAACGCATCGGCGCGGCGACGAAAGACCGCATCGGCGTGATGGACTTCTGCAGCACAGGGCCGCTGGTCAGCGTCCACCCTGGCAGCGCGAACCGCGTGGCGAGCTCCGTCCAGATTCGGTCATCGGGCCACCGGGCGATGTCCTCGTCGGACGGGACCTGCAGGTAGAGTCGCCCTATCTCTGGGGTGCGCATGCTGTGCAGCGCGAACCCGTTGTCGTGCCGGCAGTAGATGACCTCATCGGTGGATGGCGGGGCGGCGGCCAGGATCCCGAGCCAGGCGTACGGGTAGGAGCGCTCCGCGAGCATCGTGAGTCCGCCCGCCGGGATCGAGCGGCGGGTGATGCCGTGGAACCCGTCGCAGCCGGCGATGACGTCGCAGGTCACGACGTGCCGCTCGCCGCGCGCGTCGGTGTAGGACAGCACCGGTCCGGCGGAGTCGAGCCCGCTCACCGCGGTGTCGCTGACCTCGAATTCGAGGGCCGCGCCCGCCGCCGTGCGCGCGGCGATCAGGTCCTTGACGATCTCGGTCTGCGCGTAGATCGTGATCCACCGCCCGCCGGTCAGCTCGCGGAAGTTCAGGTGGTGCCGCTCCCCGTCGAACTGCACGTAGATGCCGTCGTGCTCAAGCCCCTCGGCATCCAACCGGTCCCCAAGACCGACCGCGCGCAGCAGCTCGACCGTGGTCGATTCCAGCATCCCGGCGCGCTGCCGCGCCTCGCAGTAGGCCCGGCTCCGGTTCTCGACGCACACCGAGTCGACCCCGCCCAGGGCCAGCAAGTGCGAAAGGAGCAGGCCCGCCGGCCCGGCGCCGACAATGCCGACCTGCGTACGCTCATGCACGGTCATTGCCGCACATCCTTCCCGTATCAACGTATGTCACCTGATGTGGTCGGCCCACCCCATATCGTAGTCGTACGAAAAGTAATTACTAGATGACAGAACGTAAATCATTTTTCTCTGCAAGGTGCAGGGCGTGCGGCCGGGTGCTACCGGCGGTGTGGCGGGCGAGGCGGCGATGGCGGGATGGTGGCCACGCTGGGCGGGAGTTCGGGCCAGACCAGCAGGACGGGGCAGGGGGCGTGGTCGACGATGAAGCGGCTGGCGTGGCCGAGGCTGCGGGGGCCGAGGTGGGTGCGGTCGCCATCGCGGGCGAGGATGAGCAGGTCGGCGCCCTGGGCGGCGGCCACGACTTCCCGCTCGGCGTGGCCGGCGCGCTCGACCCGGGTGCATGGGCGCCCCAGGCGTTCGGCTGCGGCAGCGAGGAGTTGGTCGGCGGAGGCGGCGGCGAGGTGTTCCAGCCGGGTGCCGGGGTCGCGCTCAGGGTGGCCGCGGCCGAGCAGCCCGGCGTAGGCGCCGTGGGCGGTGCCAGGGACGTCGGGGGTGACGTGCAGCAGCACGATGCCTGTGCCCTCAGGTGCCCAGGTGCGGGTGGCATCCGTGCAAGCGGGCCAGGTGCCCTCGACGATCCAGGCGATGACGGTCACGGTGATCAGCCTCCGATGGCGGCTAGCGAGGCCCATAGTGCCAGGACCGCGAGCAGCAGGGCGGCAGGCACGGCGAGCAGGCCGAGGCGGGTGAACTCGCCCAGGTCCACGTCTGTGTCGTGCTCGCGCACGATCCGCCGCCACAGTAGCGTGGCCAGGGACCCGGCGTAGGTGAGATTGGGGCCGATGTTCACCCCCAGCAGCACCGCGAGCACTGCGCCGGGCCCGGCCGGGGCGGTCAGAGGCAGCAGCACCAGCACGGCGGGCAGGTTGTTGACGACGTTGGCCAGCACGGCGGCCAGCGCCGCGATGGCGAGCAGGTCCGGCAGCCCGGTACCGCCCGGGATCAGATGGCCCAGGGCTGCGGCGAGCCCGTTGCCGGTCACCGCGCTGACCACGATGCCCAGTCCCAGGACGAACGCGAGGAACGGTACCGACGCCGCGCGCACGATGGCCGCGGGGGTGGTCCGGCGCTGGGCCAGGGCCCGGGCCGCGAGCACGAGCGCGCCGGCGAAGGCCGCCCACGCGGGGCTGATCCCGAGTGCGGAAGCAGCAACGAAGCCCGCCAGCGTGCACGCCACCGTGGCCAGCGCGAACACCGGCACCTCGGGCTGGGCCGGCGGCAGGCGGGGCCTGGGCGCCGGCGTCCAGGTCGGTGGCGAAGAACCGCCGGAAGACCACGTATTCGGTGCCGATCGCCACCAGCCACGGCAGCCCCATCAGCGCGGCGAAGCGGGGGAAGCTCAACCCGCTGGCGGCGAACGCCAGCAGGTTGGTCAGGTTGGAGACCGGAAGCAGCAGCGAGGCGGTGTTGGACAGGTGGGTGCAGGCGTACACGTGCGGCCGGGGACGGGCCCCGAGCCGGGCGGCGGTGGCGAACACTACCGGAGTGAGCAGCACGATCGTGGCGTCCAGGCTGAGCACCGCGGTGATCACCGACGCGGCGGCGAACACGGACGCCAGCAGTCTGCGGGGCTGGCCCGCCGCGCCGCGGGCCATCCAGGCCCCGCAGGCGGTGAACAGCCCCTCGTCGTCGCACAGCTGGGCCAGGACCAGCACGGCCGCCAGGAAACCGATCACCGGCCCCAGCCGCTCGGCCTCGGCGCGGGCATGGCCCAGTGAGATCGCCCCGGCGCCTATGACCACGACGGCGGCCGGGACGGCGACGACCGCCTCCGGCCAGCCCCACGGGCGTACCACCGCGCAGGCCAGCACCGCCAGCAGCAGAACGGCGGACAGTGCCTCCGCCAGTGAGGCGCTCAAGGTCGGGCCCTCAGCGCCGGGGCCAGGATGAACCGCGCGGTGTGGTACTCGACCGCGGTCTTGCCGCCCTGGGTGCGGTAGGGGCTGCTCGCCGGCGAGGCGCACTTCGGGCAGTCGTGCCGCTCCACCGCGTCCGCGGCCTGATCAGGAGCCAGCTCCATCCCCCGATCATCGCAGAACATCTCTCACAACTTGCGGGGCAGGCGTCCAGAAACCGTACGCCCCCGCGCTGTCGTGCGGTTAGGTGCCTTGGATGTTCGTGGCTCGGGCCGGTACGGTGCGGGACGTGGAAGAGATCATGACCTCGGCCGGGCCGGGCCGCGTGGTGCTTGAGCAGCCGGAACGGCCGACGTTTCTCGTCGTGCTGACGCACGGCGCGGGGGGTTCACCGGAAACCGCCGATGTGCTGGCAGTGCGGGATGCGGCACGGAAGCTTGGCGCGGCGACCGCCCTGGTCACCCAGCCCTACCGGGTCAAGGGGGCCCGCGCGCCGGGATCCGCGGCGAGGCAGGACGCCGCCTGGGCGGAGCTCGTCGGCGTGCTGCGCAGGGAGACCGCGCGAGACGGCGTTCCCGTGCCGCTTGTCCAGTGCGGCCGTTCGAACGGGGCGCGGGTCGCCTGCCGCACCGCGTCGCAGGTCGGCGCGGCTGGCGTGATAGCGCTCGCGTTCCCGCTGCACCCGCCGGGGCAGCCTGAAAAGTCCCGAGACGCTGAATTGCGCGGGACCGGAACTGGCGTGCTTGTCATCAACGGGGATCGCGACCCCTTCGGCATCCCCGAACCGGATGAAACAACAGACGTCGTCATCCTCCCCGGGGAAACGCACGCCCTCTCCAAGCGTCCGGCGGCGGTCGGTGACGCCGTCGCCGCGTGGCTGGGCGCGGTCCCCGGTCTCGTTCCTGGCCGGTCCTAGGCGGCCGGCGCCTGATGGTCGGTGGGCCGGTGCGGGGCGATCGAGGCCCCGTTCGGCAGCAGCTCACCAGTGTCTTCAAAGATCACGACTCCGTTACAGAGCAGTGACCAGCCCTGCTCCGGGTGGCTCGCAATCGTGTGCGCAGCCTCGCGGTCGGGTGCCGACGCGTCCGGACAGGGCGGTAGGTGCGGGCACATGTTCAGTGCCTCCTGGCTTTCTCAGCAGTCCCACGGCCTCACGCCACCTGGCCCAGCGGTCACGCCCTGTTGCCCGGAACAAGCCTGGGCAACGTGTTGCGCCCCGCAAACCCCTACCAAATGGCCTAGACCACTTAACATAACTTTGCCCCGCCGCGTCGGCGAGTGCAAGTAACTTGCCGGCGCGTTAAACAGAGATTTCCCTATTGTTGACACGGTCATGCTTGCTCATTGGTTCAGACCTTCCGCAAGCTGACACTACCGTGGGGGTTGCCTAGGAGCATACCGAACGAATGCCGTCGATACCCCCAGGACAACTATCTGCAACCGAACGCTAACCAACGCCGCAGCGGGCCGTTACCTGGGACGATGAAGCAAGCGCCAGGCTGGGCCGCTCGCGGCGGCGCAGCCTGGCGCTAGGTGGAGATTCGGAAACGTTTCAGACGACAGGAACGCGCGGTACTTCTGGGATGCGGTTCAGCCGGTGGTTCTCACGGAGCGTGAGGAGGCGCTCGGCCTCGGCGGTGAGCGCGTGGACGCGGGGCTTGGCCATCGCCTTGCGGTGGTAGATCCGGTCCTCGTAGCCGCGCGGGCCGATCTCGGCGCGCTGCGCGGCATAGGCGGCCCGCATGGCGACGGTCAGCGCCGCGTCGAGTTGCATCGCCAGCCGGTGCACCTCGGTCACCGGGGCATGCGCGGCCTCGGCCTCGCGCAGCGCCGTGTCCGCGGTGCGCGCGGCGTCGAGCAGCTTGGCCCGCTCCGCCGCCTCGGCCACGTCCGCCGCGTGCAGGTTCAGTGCCTCCTGGCTCGGCTTGTACATCCCGTTTGAGTCTCCGTCCTCAGTGTCGGTCCGGACGTAGATTACGCCACCCGAGCCCCTGCCCGCCCGCCGGCTCCCCGGCGAACCCTTTTTCCTGCCCTTCCCCGATATCCAATACGGACCAGGACCATCAGGAGGAAAGGGTTCTCCCGCTTGTTAGCGGACGGGCCGGGCTTCGTGTCAGCGGGGCCAGTCGCGGAATGCGGCCCGCAGCGCGGCGATGTCCGCGGCGCTGAGGCCGAAGGGGGTGAAGATCGCGTCGCCCCACCGGTCGAGCCGGCGGCCGGCGTCGGCGAAGTCGCGGTCCTCCAGGCCGGGATCGAGCCTGCGAGCCAGGCCGATCACCAGGTCGATGCTGTAGAGCCTGAGAGCGGCGGCCGTGTCGATGTAGTCGCGGGGCTCGGCCCGGCTCGCCAGCGCGCACACCTTGCCGCCCACGACGTCTTCTAGGTTCAGGACGGGACCGACCTCCATGGTCACCGGCTGGGCCGCCCGGTCGAAGTAGGCCATCTGCAGCATCATCTGCTGGCCGTCGGGCGCGGTGACCGTCCACTCGGCCAGGCCCTCGCCCATACCTTCGAAGATGTCGGACAGTCCGGCGGTCTTGTCCTCCCGTTCGGCGTTGAACCCGGCTTCCTGGAGCGCGGCCTCGACGGAGTCGGCGGCCGCCTCCACCCCGGTCTCCTCGTTCGTGAACAGGTCTACATCCTGGGTCAGCCTGGTAATGAGACCGTGTGCTATCAGGGCGTTACCGCCGCCGAGCGCGAACCCGTACCTGTTCGCGACGCGAAGCGCGACGGTGGCCACCCGGCGGTGCAGTTCGTCGAGAGGCATCAGGCCGCTGCCGCGGTCACCCGCAGCGCCGGATGCTGTTCCTCCCAGGCACGCCGGACCCCCTTCGGCAGGAACAGGTCACCCCACAGGCGGACGAGCGTGGCACCATCAAGGTAAGCGGTGAGATCATCCGGGCGGCTTGCTTCCCGCAGGACCGTCTCGTAGTACCAGCGGCGGGTGTCGGGATCATCGAGGTCGAACCGGTGACCTGGCAGGCTCCAGAACAGCCGGAGCGGCAACTCGACCACGCCGCCGGCTGGCCCGCGCAGGCCGGCCAGGTCGGCGGCCACGAGGGCCCGCCGACCAGGGCGCGACAGATGCCGGGACAGGATCACCTGGCCGGGCACGACGGACGGAGGCGCCTGCCCGGTCGCCATAGCCGTCGTGTTACCGCTCATATGTTCTACAGTAGCAGAGGGGCGCCACGTTGACCACGCGCCGTCATGCGCTTGCCGCCTGAACGGGATCTGCACGCTGCGGTTGGCTGGCGTGCGCGGCACTCCAGGTGCGCTCGTCGGCCGCCAGTCGCCGCTCTCATTTGGGCGTTCTAAGGCACCTGGAGATGGCAGTCCTGTCGTGGCTGGTCAGGCAAAGGCGGACGCTGGTACCGCGACGGGGGCAGCCGGGACGAGGGTGGCCACCGACACGTGCGGCCAGGTGAGTCCGTTGAAGTTGAGTAGGACCGTCTGGGCGTACTGGATCTGGGTCGCGCTGACCTTGATGGTCCGCGGTGCCTTGATCGCGACGGGCGGGTTGATCAGGAAATCCGGGACGGGGTGGCTGGCGGAGCCGCCCTCGGCGGCGATGGTGAGCGGCGCCTGGCCGGGTTCGAAGACCGGGACCTGGATGGTGTACTCGACGGTCTCGATGTAGAAGGTGGATTCCATCGACACGGTCTGGGCGTTTTGCGCGCTGGCGGACGCGTTGCCGAGCAAGAAGGCGATGTTGCTGAGGCCGCCCCCGAATAGCGGGGAGGGCGGGGCGGTAGAGACGGTGATCGAGGTGGTGGCGGTGACGTCGAGGGCAGCGATGTGGCTGCTCAGCACGCTGGTGGGATTGTCAAGCATCGCCTGGGTGATGGTCCCGGCCTTGATGTAGGAGGTCAGGTCCTGCGGGATCCGCGCGGTGCCGCCGGTAGCGGCGATCTGGCTGGGGAACTGCTGCAGCGCGTCCGGCGAGCCCGTAATGAACGGGGTGATGGCGATGACCGGGAAGGTGGGCTTGCCGGCGATAGTAGAGGACTTGCCCTGGGCGAGCAGGGTGGTGCCGTGCGGGATCGACGCCATCCGCGCGAAGGTGGCGCCTTCGCCGGGGTCGGTGGTGGCCGGGACGGCCATCCACAGGCCGGGCTCGACGTGAATGCCGGTGCTTTGCCCGGCGATCGTGACGTCATTGATGACCTGGAGGTAGGGAATGCCGTTGAGGTTGATGTCGGCCTGCACCTCGCCCCGGTTGGGCACCGCGCCGAGGCTGGGGGAGAACGACAGCGTCTCCTCGGTCAGGTTCAGTTCGAGGACGTTATCGCTCCCGGACACCGCCACGGGCAGCTTGGTCGGCGTGTTGGGGCTGTCGGGCCGGAAGATCGTGTTGAAGCCGACACCGCGGAACGTGCCGGTGAACGCGGCCAGCGCCCCCAGGCTGGGAGCCGGCGTAGCGGCCGCCTTCGGCTCGGCCAGGCTCGAGACCTCATCGAACCTGAACTCGGCGGGCATGGAAAGGGCGTTCTGCAGACGCAAGTCGCTCATGTTTTCCCCTTCAGTGAGCGCGACGGTCTTCTCGAAAGTTTTCGTTAAGATATTTACCGGTTTAGCGATCGCCGAATGAAGGACCCTTTCTAGGTCAATGAAGGGTCCCCTGCTAATCTGACAGCTTTTGTCCTCGTCCGATTGTCACCATACGTGGAAATGAGCGTTTGGCAAGGGGATGTGGTGACAAATGCCTCAGTGCTCGGAGACCGGCTCAGCGGCGACGGCATCATCGCCAAACAACCGCAGAACTCCAACTGGACCCGACGGTCTCCCGCGCTCCGCTAAGACGAATCGGCCACATAGAGCTGGACGGTGAGGGACCCGAGTGTCCAGGTCCACTTGGCGGGCACGGGCCAGCGCGCCCGCGGTCGTCACCCTGAATCGGATGCGAAATTTGTGTCCTGTCGGGTGAACTCTGCGGTTAGCGGCAGATCAGCTGCCCGGCTGGTCACGCAGTGCATCGGCTAGCTCGCGACGGCTCGAGATGCCGAGCTTCTCGTAGACGCGCTGCAGATGGTTCTCGACCGTCCGCACCGAGATGTGACTATCAGCGGCAATTTGCTTGTTCGAACGACCGCCGCCGGCCTGCACCGCGGCGTCGAGCTCGCCGGGGGTGAGGCGGGACCGGGCCGTGATGGTCCTGACCACCGGCGTGGCAGCTCCTTCGCAACGGCTTAGGAGCTGCCCCGCTCTGTGCTCGTCGGCCGCCGCTTCCCGGGGACGTCCGCCACGTCGCAGCGTAGCGGCGGCTTCGACGCTCGCCTCGGCCGCGTAGAGATTGGCGCCCAGCGCCTCGAAGGCTTTGGAGACCTCATGGAGAGCCTCGCCGTCTCCGGCCGCTACCGCGCTGGCATAGGCGGCGCGGGCAATTACGAACTCGCCGTCCACCTGGGCCGCGAGGTCCTCCAAGCGGCCGGCCACCTGGCGGGCTTGGCCCAGGCGGGCCAGGCCGTGGAGCGCGCTGGCGGCGCCGATGAGGTGGCCGACCTCTTCGCCGGCGTCGGCCGCCTCTTCGAGCCTGACCCGGGCGGTGGGAAGGTCGGCCGCGGCGGCAGCCGCCCAGGCCCGGGCCTGGAGAACTGCGGTCCTGAAGGCTTTAAATACCGGAGGGCAGAGGTCGTCGAGCGCGGCCAGCGTCTCGGCCGCTTGCTCCGCCCGACCTGTCATGGCCAGCGCATGGGCAGCGGCCACATACGACCGTTGAGCAAGGATCGAGCGCCCGAGCTGCTGGTAGAGGGTGTAGGCCTCGCTGGCCCGGCGGAACGCGCTCACCGGCCGGCCCTGCTCAAGGTGAAGGACGGCGAGCCAGTCGGCGACGAAAGCTCTCGCTTCGGCCGCCGGATGATCCATGACTTCGCGGTACGCCATAGTGAGGAGCTCGTCCGCCTCGCCGAGACGACCGGAGGAGACGAGCGCGGCAGCGCGCTGGCCGAACAGCAGCCACTGGTGCCACGGCTCGTCGGGCGCAGGAACCGCTCGAGCATCCGGAGGTGGGGTCAACTCCTCGATGGCCTCGTCGAGGCGGCCTATCCGGACCAAGGCGTGGAGCACCGCCACGCGCAATGCAGAATCGGGGCGCTGAACCCAGGTAGTTGCCACTTCCATTGTCTCCCTGGGCCCGCTGACCATGGCGGTGACGAAGAAGCGTCGATTGGCTAGCCGATCGCGCCAGAACGGATCGGTGATCAGAGCGAGTGTGTCATCGATGATCTGAAAGTCGGCGTTGCCGTTCAAGAAGGCGTTGTCGAATCGCAGCAACGCTACGCGGGCCTTCTCGGCGTCACTCGTTGTTTGTGCGGCGAGCACGGCCAGCTCCTGCTCGGCCTGGTCGGAGCGACGCTGGAAATGAGCGGACTCGGCCGCCGTGAAACGGGCCTCGAACCCGGCGCCGGCCTCGATGGCGGCCCGGGCCAGGCGTTCGGTGAGGGAGTACTCGTGGCGGGCCCGGGCCACCATCGCCCCCGAGACCAGCAGCTCGGCGCTGCCGCCGCCGCCCACCAGGCGCAACGTCGCCACTTTCACCGGGTCCCCCTGGTGGCAGGCACCGACGGCTTCGAGCACATCGGCCAGTGAGCGGGAAATGGTCTGCTCCCGACGGGCGCTGATGCCGGCGCGCACCACGTCCCCGTACACCGGGTGGGCCAGGCGGATCTCGATCCGGCCGCCTTCTGTGCCGCTGGTGATCAGACCCCTTTCTTCGAGGGCATCGACCGCGTGGGTATCGGCCAACTGGGTCAGCTCGGCTGGTCCGAGCGGTTCGCTCAGGGCGAGCAGCTCGAGCACCGATCGCTCGGACTGGCTCAGGTCGCCCAGGCGCAGCGCCACCAACTCGACCAACCGGACCGTGGGGAACAGCGGGCCCTCAAGACGCCACAAGCCCCCCGCGTCGACGAGGACCCCGGTCTCGAGCGCACCGTTGACCAGCTCGCGCAAGAACATCGGGTTTCCCCGGCTGCGCTCGGCGAGCTCTCGCACCGTCGCCGCATCCACCGATCCCCCAAGCGCCGAGGCCAGCAGCTCCTCGATCGCTTCGTCATCGAGGACCCCGATCTCGATGCGTTCGGCCGGACCGTCCTTCCACAGCGAGAGCACGGGGTCCGGTAGCACCTCTCCGGCGCGCACCGTGGCGAGCACGGTGGCCGCCTGGGTCAGGGCCATCTGGTGCACGAGAATGGCCGATCCCTTGTCGAGGAGATGTGCATCGTCGACGAAGACCAGCAGCGGACGCCCCTGGGTCTCTTTGACCAGCGCCCGGGCGTAGCGCCCGAGCAGGACCCCGAGGTCCTCTGGCGACGTGTCCGCATCGCTGCGTTCGGGGAGTAGCAATGAGGCGAACGCCCCGAAGGGCAGCCCTTGCGCCGCCCTCGTGGCAATGGCGTGCCTGTAGGCCATCCCGCGCTGCTCAGCCCACTCCACGGCGCACAGGGCGAGCGTGGTCTTGCCCACTCCGGCCGGCCCGGTGATCACCGCCCCCCGCTTGGCCGCGACGGCCGCGGTCAGCTGGGAAAACTCCTTGCTCCGGCCGACCATCCGCCACCCGGTCACGTGCAAGGTTAACCTGGGCCAGGCCGTTACATCAAGCGACCGGTCACTGGTCCGGGCCCGCGACCTGCACTTCTGTGCCTGCATACCGGCTGTTGCGGACAGCCGCTCATCCCGTCTCCCATCCCTGGTTCACACGTCACCGACGGAACGGGCCAGTAGCCCGACGCTGGAATAGGTAGCGACTACTCAGGACCCGGTGCGTTCCGTTGTGGTCCGCTCGACCTGTGAACAAGGTGACCCAGCCTGGGTTTCGCTGCCGACGCGGCGAATCCTCTCCCGACCGATCCGATCACGACGGGCGACGAGAGACGTACGTGTCAGGAATGGCAGGTGAGACGCCGACTGAAGCCCTCGCCGCTGGAGGAAGAAAACCATGCAGCAGGTGAGATTGGGACGCAGCGGGCCGGTGGTCTCACAGCTGGCCCTCGGCACCTGGCAGCTCGGTGGAGACTGGGGGCCAACGGACACCGCCGAGGCGATGGGTGCCATCCGGCGGGCTGTCGACGAGGGTGTCACCTTCTTCGACACGGCTCAGGCTTACGGCTTCGGGCAGTCGGAGCAACTCCTCTCCGCTGCGCTGCGTGGAGTTCGCCGTGAGCAGGTCGTCATCGCCACCAAGGGCGGACTGCGGCCCACTGACGGCGGCCTGGTTCGTGACGCCAGCGCCCGCTGGATCCGCGACGGCGTGGACGCCAGCCTGCGGGCGCTCGGCACCGACTACGTTGACCTGTACCAGGTGCACTGGCCCGATCTCGCTACGCCCTTCGATGAGACCGCGGAGGCGCTCGCCAAGCTGATCGCCGAGGGCAAGATCCGGCACGCCGGCGTGTCGAACTTCGACGTCGATCAGATGGAGACCTTCGGGGTCACCTTGCCGGTCGAAACGCTGCAGGCCCCGTACGACCTGTTCCGCCGCGATATCGAAGCCGAGGTCCTCCCCTACACCGAGGCGCACGACATCGGGGTCCTGGTCTATGGACCCCTCGCCCACGGGTTGCTGGGCGGGCGCCTGGGCCCCGGCACGCGATTCGCGCGGGATGACTGGCGATCCAGGAGCCCGATGTTCCAGGGCGAGAGCTACGCGCGCAATCTGCGGGTGGTGGCTGAACTGGGTGCGCTGGCGGCCGAACTCGGGTTCACGCTGCCCCAGCTGGCGATCGGCTGGACATTGGCCAATCCGGCCGTCCACGTTGCCATCGTGGGCACCCGTGCTCGCGGCCACGTCGACGAGGCTCTGGCGGCGTCCGCGACCGACTTCGACGATGAGGTGATGCGTCGGATCGACGCCCTCATGGTCGACGCCGTACCGGTGGCCGGCCCATCGCCCGAGGGGATGTGACGAGGCATGGCGACGTTGATTATCCATTCAGCAAAGAAGGACTCGCGCAATGACCGCTTGGCCAAGTAAGCCGACGTGGACAGACTCCGGCATTCCGGTCGAAAGCGACAAGCACTCTCTCGCGGTAGGCCCTGACCCCCCGATTTTCCCGCAGGATCACCACCCCATTGAGCAGATAACCCAACGGAATCGCGGACGGGTAACTGAGCGTCAGCCGCACGCCAAGGGCAGTGGTGCCTTCGGCTACTGCGAGGTCACGGACGACACCTCCGCTAAGGCCGACGTGTTCCAGCCAGGCACGCGGACGGATGCGAACGCCGAGAGCCGCTCCGCTCTCGCCCGGCTGGCCGAGGAACAGGCGGCGTTGAAGCGCGTCGCGATCCTGGTGGCGCGTGGAACTCCGTCAGAGCAGGTGTTCGCAGCAGTCACCGAGGAGGTCGGGCGGCTGCTTTCTGTCGACATGACGAACATGTGCCGCTACGAGCCCGACAACACGATGACGTTCGTCGCCACCTGGGCCAAGGGCGACGAGGGTTTCCGCCTTGGCAGCCGGTGGCCACTTGGGGGACAGAACCTCGCCACACTCGTCTTCGAGACGGGCCGTTCCGTACGGATCGACAATTACGCCGATGCTTCCGGTCGGCTCAGCGTGATCGCCCAAGACGCGGGCATCCGTTCTGCGGTTGGGAGCCCGATCATGGTCGAGGGCCGGCTCTGGGGAATGGTGGGAGCCGGCTCGAGCACCGGGCAGACCCTCCCGTGGGACTCCGAGGCACGCCTGGCTTCCTTCACCGAGCTTGTGGCGATGGCGATCGCGAATGCCGAAAGCCGCGCAGAGCTGAAAGCCTCGAGGGCCCGGATCATCACCGCTGCCGACGAGACACGGCGGCGAATCGAGCGCGATCTTCACGACGGGGCTCAGCAGCAGCTCGTGTCCTTGCTCCTGGAGCTGCGGTCAGCGCAGGCCACTGTGCCCTCAGAAACAATAATGGAGGAGTTGCGGGCGTACCAAGCACGGATAGAGCGAAGACTGGACTCCGTGCTCACCGAGCTGCGGGAGATTTCGCGCGGGATTCATCCCGCCATCCTTACCGAGGCGGGCCTAGGGTCGGCGCTCAGGACGCTGGCGTGTCGTTCCGTACTTCCGGTCGAACTCGAACTGCGTTACAAGCGGCGATTGCCCGAGCACGTCGAGGTCGCGGCGTACTACGTGGTTTCGGAGGCGCTCACCAACGCGGCCAAGCACGCGCATGCGTCGGCGGTGAAGATCGATGTGGCCGAGCAGGACGCGAGCTTGAAGCTGACGATCCGCGACGACGGAGTTGGGGGTGCCGATCCCAGCCAGGGGACAGGACTGGCGGGGCTGGCCGATCGCATCGAAGCGCTGGGTGGACGACTCGAGATCGTCAGCCACGCGAGAAGCGGAACCTCGCTTTCGATCGAGATCCCTGTCGAAGGACACAGCGACCCGCGGTGGTGATGCGCCAGATGATGGCGGGCCGGCCGGGGGAAGCGCTCAGGCCAGGCTGGCGGCCCAGCGGGCGTGCAGGTCGGCGTACTCGCCGGTGCCGCCCATCAGCTCGGCAGGGGTACCGTCCTCGATGATGAGCCCGGAGCGCAGTACAAGGACCCGGTCGGCGATCGCCACGGTCGACAGCCGGTGGGCGATGATCAGCGCCGTGCGGCCGGCAAGGACCGTGCGCAGCGCGGACTGGACGAGCCGCTCGGACGGGATGTCGAGCAGCGCGGTCGCCTCGTCGAGAACCAGCACGGACGGCGCCGCGATGAACGCACGGCAGAAGGAAAGCAGTTGCCGCTGGCCCGCTGACAGCTTCCCGCCCCGCTTGCCGACCTTGGTCGCGTACCCGTCAGGCAGAGCCGAGATGAACGCGTGCGCCCCGACCGCCCGCGCGGCCGCCTCTACCTCGGCGTCGGACGCCGAGGGCCGTCCCAGCCTGATGTTCTCCGCGACCGTCCCCTCGAAGAGGAACGATTCCTGGGTGATCAGCACCACCTCGCGCCGCAGCGCAGCGTCGGACAGCGACCGCAGGTCGACGCCATCGAGCAAGACCTGTCCCGCGTCGGGGTCGTAGAACCGCGCGAGCAGCCGGGCGACCGTGGTCTTGCCCGGCCCCCGTCTCGCCGACGAGGGCCACGGTCTGCCCGGCGGGAATGTCCAGCTCAAGCTCGGGGAGCACGACCGCCTTGCGGTAGCCGAACCGCACGCAGGAGAACTGGACCCGCCGCCCGCTCGCCGCCTGCGGCAGCGTCGCCGGCGACAACGGCTCCCCCACCGAGGGCTCTTCCTCAAGTACGCCGGATATCTTCTCCAGCGCCGAGGCGGAGCTCTGGAAGGTGTTGTAGAACTGCGAGACGTCCTGCAGCGGGTCGAAGAACCGCTGCAGGTACAGCAGGAACGACGCCAGGACGCCGATCCTGATGTCGCCGTCGAGCACCCGCAGCCCGCCGTAGCAGAGCACGACGCCGGTGATGACGTTCCCGATCATCGCGATTCCCGGCGCGAAGATCGCGTTGATCTGGGCGGACCGCTTGCTCGCCCGGGCGTAGTCGTCGCTCAGCGCGTCGAAGATCTCCTCATTCCGCTTCTCCCTGCGGAACGCCTGCACCGCCCGCAGCCCACCGAACGTCTCGACGAAGTGCACGATGACCAGGGCGTTCGCCTCCCTGATCCACCGGTAGGTGACCACAGACCGCCGCCGGAACCAGGCCGAGAGCCAGATCAGCGGGAGGAACCCGGACAGCACGACAAGGGCGAGCGGCCAGTCGAGCAGCAGCATGCCCGTCCCGACGAGGACGCAGGAGAGCACCGCGGTGATCAGCCCGTCCAGGCCCTCGTCGAACAGGTCGGAGATCGCCTCGATGTCCGAGGTCTGCCGTGAGATCACCCGGCCCGAGGTGTAGGACTCGTGGAAGGACACGGGCAGCCGCAGCACGTGCGCGAACAGCCGACGGCGCAGCTCAAGCACCACCGCCTGCCCGAAGCGCCCGGTCATGACGACGAACGTCCTGGTGGCGGCCGCCTGCATCAGGACCGTCGCGGCGAAGACCGCGGCGATCCGCAGCAGCGGCACCGGGTTGCCGGCCTTCACCAGCGGCGGGATGCCGTTGTCGATCGCGAGGCCGATCAGCCACGGCCCGGCCAGGGAGGCGAGCGAGGCGACGATGATCGCGGCGGCGGTCAGCGCGACGGCCCGCCGGTGCGGCCGCAGCAGGCTGGCGAGCAGCCGCCGGCTCCGTTTTCGCAGCAGCGCCTCGAGCGGGGCGGAGACCTCATCCAGGGTCTCGGCCGCGACACCGCGCCAGGACTGAGCTGCCCGCCCCTCCCGCCCGCGGGCCTCCCGTCCCCGGTCGTCCGCGCTTCCAGAAGCCGATTGATCAGCCGGCGCGGTCCCCGTATCCGCCGTCAACGGGCCACCTCCTTTATCGACATGAGGTTCGCGTAGGCCGGCTCGCTGGCCATCAGCTCGCGATGGCCGCCGACGGCGGTGATCACCCCGTCGTCGAGCAGCGCCACCCGGTCGGCGAGCGCGACGGTGGACGGCCGGTGGGCGACCACGAGCGCGGTGACCCCGCCGAGGATCGCGTGCAGTGCTTCGGTCACCCGCTCCTCGGTCGCCACGTCGAGCGCGGACAGCGGGTCGTCGAGAATCAGCACCTCGGGCCGCGACAGGATGGCGCGGGCGAGCGCGACCCGCTGCCGCTGCCCGCCGGACAGCGCCATGCCCTGCTCGCCGATCCGCGTGTCAAGCCCCCAGGGCAGGTCGTACGCGAACCGGGCCTGCGCCGCGGTCAGCGCCGCCTCGATGTCCTCCTCGGTCGCGGCCGCCGCGCCGAACGTCACGTTCTCCCGCACGCTCGCGGAGAAAAGCGTCGCCTCCTCGAACGCGCACGCGACCGAGGCGCGCAGTTCGGGAAGCGGTATGTCCCGCACGTCCGTGCCGCCGAGCAGCACCCGCCCCCCGGTCACGTCCGCGAGTCGCGGCACCAGGTGCAGCAGCGTCGTCTTCCCCGACCCGGTGGCCCCGGCGATCACCAGCGTCTCCCCGCGAGCCACGTCAAGGCACACATCCCGCAGCACAGCCCGACTGCTCCCCGGATAGGAAAAAGCAACATGATCAATCCGAACGTGTGCCTGCTCCGCCTCCCCGGCCATGCGATGCCACGAGGCGGGGGAGACGGAGCCAAGGACCCGTTCGGAAGACTCTTGCTCTTCTTCCCTTGAATTGCTGGTGATCGCGGGCTGGGCGTCGAAGACTTGCAGGACCCGCTGGGCGGCGGTGGCCGCCTCCTCACCGGACGCGAGGATGTAGCCGAGTGCCTCGATCGGCCACACCAGCTGCAGGGCGAGGGTGATGAAGGCGACGAGCCCGCCGATGGTCATGGCGTGGTGGCTGACCGCGACCGCGCCGAGGACGACGGCCAGGGCTATGACGGCGTTCGGCACCAGGTCGAGGATCGACCAGAATCCGCCGAGGACGCTCGTCATCGCGACCCGCGTGTCGCCGAGCTTCGCCGCCTGGGCCAGGTGGGTCCGCGCGGCCTCGGGGCCGCGGCCCAGGGCCTTGAGCACCCGCACGCCGGTCGCGGCCTCCTCGACCAGCGTCGTGAGGTCGCCGTCCTGGTCCTGGGCGCGCCTGGCGAGGACCTTGTAACGCCGCTCGAACTTGGTGCAGAAGAGGAGCACAGGGACGAACATGGCGCCGGTGATCAGCCCGAGCCACCAGTTCAGCGTGATGAGCAGGCAGGTCACGGCGGTGAACGTCATGATGGAGATGATCAGGAACACCACGCCGAAGCCCGCGAACCGCCTGATCGAGCCGAGGTCCGTGGTCGCGCGGGACAGCAGTTGCCCCGACTGCCACTCGTCGTGGAACGCCGGGTCGAGCCGCTGCAGGTGCTCGTACATGTCGTTCCTGATCGTCTTCTCCATGTCGGCGACGGCGTTGCCCTGGACCCAGCGGCGGATCAGGCTGAGCACGGCGGACGCCGCACCGAGGCCAATCGCCAGGAGGCCGATGGGCAGCAGGAGGCCGCGCTCGTGGTGCGCGACGGCATCGTCGATGACAGCCTTGGCGAGGAGCGGGATGGTGATGTCGGCGGCTTCCGCGACGAGCGCCGCGGCGATCATGCCGGCGAGCTGGCGGCGGTGCGGCCGGAGGTAGCGGCGCAGCCGCCAAAGGGCGGCGACTGGGCTTTGGGACACTGTGCGGAGCCTAATTCGCGGGTTCCCCGGTGTCACCTGGTTTTTTCCGTTGAATTTTGTTTGATATCGCTTAATGTGTTTCTCCTGCTACCTAATGTGGCGCGATGTTAGATTGAGTCGCTCGGTCATCTCGCGCCCCGGAGGGGTGCTCATGACCCGGTGCCCGGTCTTTGCCGTCATCGCCGGGCGCGGGGTGAGTTGTATGCTGATGCCCGATCTGCCGCTGCGCTGGCCGTCCCGGGGAACTGGGGGCCGACAGGAGGAACACCCCGAGTTGACTGCTGGCACCAGCGATGACGCGCTGGGATTGGGATCATTCGACGTGGGCGCGGTGCGCGCCCTCTACCCGGCCCTCGCGGACGGGCACGCGTACCTGGACGGCGCGGCGGGGACCCAGGTTCCCGCCTCGGTGATCGAGGCCATCGCGGCCGCTTACCGGGCGGGGATCGGGAACCTCGACGGCGCGTTCGCGGCGAGCGGCCGCTCCGGCCAGATCGTGGCCGGGGCCCGCGCGGCGGTCGCGGACCTGGTGGGCGCCGCGCCCGAGGGCGTGGTCTTCGGGCCGAGCGCCACCGCCCTCGCCTACCGGATATCGGAAGCGCTCTCGCGGGCGTGGACGGCGGGCGACGACATCGTGGTGTCCAGGCTTGACCATGACGCCAACGTGCGGCCGTGGATCCAGGCGGCCGGCCGGGCCGGGGTCACGGTCAAGTGGGCTGAGGTCGACCTGGTGACCGGGGAACTGCCCGCCGCGCAGTACGCGGAGCTGGTCGGCCCCCGGACCCGCGTGGTCGCGGTCACCGCCGCGAGCAACGTGATCGGGACCAGGCCGGAAGTGGCGGCGATCGCCCAGTTCGCGCACGCGGTGGGCGCGCTGTGCTACGTGGACGGCGTGCACGCCACCCCGCACGTGCCCGTGGACGTGGCGGCGCTCGGCGCCGACTTCTACGCCACGAGCGCCTACAAGTGGTCGGGACCGCACCTGGCCGCGCTGGCCGCCGACCCGGAGCTCCTTGAGACGGTATGGCCGGACAAGCTCGCGCCGTCCTCGAACGCGGTGCCGTGGCGATTCGAGCGCGGCACGCTGCCGTTCGCCGACCTCGCAGGCGTGATCGCCGCGGTGGACCATTTGGCCGCCCTTGCCCCGTGCGCCGCCTCAGGTGCGGAGAGGCCGGGGACGTCGCCGGCGTCGCGCCGGGAGCGGGTCCTGACGTCGATGGCGACGGTCGAGGCGCATGAGTCGGCGCTGTTCGCCCGGCTGCTCGGCGGCCTGGCGGAGCTCGACCGCGTGACCCTGTACGGGAAGGCCGCGCGGCGGGCGCCGACCGCGTTCTTCAACGTCGCGGGCGTGACACCGCGCGCGGCAGCCGAGCACCTGGCGGCCCGCGGCGTCAACGTCTGGGACGGCGACAACTACGCCTACGAGCTGTGCACCGCCCTCGGCCTCGAACCCGACGGCGCCGTCCGGGCAGGCCTGGTGCACTACAACGACGCCTCGGACGTCGACCGCCTGATCGAGGGCATCACCGACCTGACCCGCTAACCCCCAAGGGCCATTCTTCCCGCCTGCCCCCGGGTGTGCGCCGCTCCCCGGGGCGGGCAGCGAAGACAGTGGATCGCTGAGCGTGTCATAGCGTGCGCAGCGATCCGCCATCTCTCTCCTGCACTGCGGGCATCCGGTCTCAGGGCCACTCCGTGCACCCAACGTAGCCGTTATATCTGGGTATGTAGACCATGAAGTGGCCCTAAGCCTCCTTGTCTCCCCTATCGCCGGGGTGCGAGGAGTCGGCGGCGCAAAATGCCGGCACCTGACCCGGGCCGCCCGTAGCCTCGAAGATCGTGGCTACAGATCACCGGGGCGACTCCTTCCCGCCCATCCGACGGCTCGGTCCCGATGACGCGCGGAAGTGCGTCGCGCTGTCGGTGGACCGGGGCTGGTCGCCGGAGCGGGCCAAGTGGGCGCTGCTGCTCGCCGCGTCCGAGGTGTTCGGCGTCGACGCGCCCGACGGCCGTGGCCTGGCCGGGGCAGTGGTGCTGACCAGGTGGGGAGCCGACTATGCCTGCGTCGGCATGATGCTGGTCGCGGCCCGCTACGAGCGGCGCGGACTCGGCAGGGCGCTCATGGAGCACCTGCTGCGCGCGGCCGGGGACGACGCGACCGTCACGCTGTTCGCCACCGAAATGGGCAGGCCGCTTTATGAGAAGCTCGGCTTCGAGGCGGTCCGACGTAACGTCGCGTTTCGCGGCCAGTTCCGCGCCGGTTCGAACGCCGATAACAGCAAGAAGCGCGGAGCGCCCGCTCCGCCTGCCGGAGGGGGCGTGCGCCTCGCCACCGAAGCGGACCTCCCGGCGATCCTCGCCCTCGACCGGGGCGCGTTCGGCGCTGACCGGGGACGGATCCTCAGCCGCCTGCCGGCGTTCGCGGACCGGATCGCCGTCCTGGAGGCCGGCGGAGATGCTGGAGAGGCTGGACAGCCCGGAGATGCCGCGGGCTTGGGCATCGTCGCCTACGCCACCGCGTGGCGGAACGAACCCGATTCCACGGTGATCGGTCCCGTGGTGGCGCCGCACGGCGCGGCGGCTAGGCGCCTCATCGCGGAACTGGCGGCCCACGCGCCCACGCCGGTCCGCCTCGACCTGGACCCGGACCGGCCGGAACTTCCCGGCTGGGCGCACGCCCACGGCCTGGAGCCAGTCGGCCGCAACGTCGTCATGGCCCACGGCAGCCTCAGGCCGCGCGGCGCCCCCGAGCGCCTCTTCGCCCCGATCTCCGTCGCCCTGGCCTAGCCCGCGCGTTTAGGAGACAGTGACCTGGGTGGACGGATAGCCGCTCGCGCCGTTGGGCGCGACGTCCGCGATCAGCGACGTCTGGGTGTAGCCCGTCTTGTCGGTAGCCCGCGCCTCGATCAGGTGCGTGCCGGGGGTGGCATCCCACTCATAGACCCACTGCCGCCAGGTATCGATCCCCGGCACTGCCGCCAGGGTCGCCTCCTGCCATGGCCCGCTGTCGACCCGGGCCTCGACCGCCTCGATGCCCTTGTGCTGCGCCCATGCCACCCCGGCGACGGGCACCTTCCCCGCCTTCACCGACGACCCGTTGGTAGGCACGTCGATCCGGGACTCGGTCTTGATCGGCCCCATCGCCGACCAGCCGAGCGGCACCCAGTAGCCCTGAGCCGCGGCGAACGTCGTCACCTCGAGGTCGACCACCCACTTGCACGCCGACACGTACCCGTACAGGCCTGGCACGACAAGCCGGGCGGGGAACCCGTGCTCGGTTGGCAGCGCGGTGCCGTTCATCGCCACCGCGACTAGCGCGTCCCGCCCGTCGAGCACCACGGAAAGCGGCGTGCCCGAGGTGAAGCCGTCGACGGACGTCGCTAGGAGCTGGTCAGCGCCGCGCTGCGGCCTCGCCTCCCGCAGCAGCGCGGCGAGGGACGCGCCGAGCCACTTCGCGTTGCCGATGTACGGGCCGTCGACCGGGTTGGACACGCAGCACAGCGTGAGGTAGTCCTCGATCAGCGGCCGGTGCAGCAGCTCGTCGAAGGTGATCGTGATCTCGCGGGCCACCATGCCGTGGATGCGCAGCTGCCAGTTCGACGGGTCCACCTGCGGGACAAGGATGGCGGTGTCGACCCGGTAGAACTGGCTGTTTGGCGTGATAAAAGGCGAAATGCCCGGCACGGGAAGGTTCACCCCGGGAGGCAGCGGCGGCACGGGCTCGGCGGCCTTGGGGAACCGCACCGACTGCTGCGCCAGGGACACGTTCTTGCGCGTCGCCAGTGACCGCCCGCCGACCTCGCCGATCGCGGCGGCCGCGACGCTGACGCCGGCCGCGACGAGGAACTGCCGCCGAGCCGTCGACCCGCCAGCCAGGTCCCCGGTGGGCCGGGCTAGCGGCGGCCCTGCCCTGAAGGGCCCGGTCTCGGCAGCCCCCCTGCCAGGCGCGCCGGCCCCGGCTCCGGGCGCGGCACTGCCAGGGGCGCCGCCCTCGGCCCCAGGCGCGGCAGACGGCCCGCGCGCGGCTACCCAGCCAATGCTGTCGTCGTCGGTGTCATCCGCCTCCGGCCCGGCCACCTCAGGGGAACGGCCCGCTCCGCTATAGCCAGCGTCACGCCTGTCAGGCTCGAAGGCGATCGGCGGCAGCCGGTCCTCGGCGCGCGCCGCCCGCGCGGCCCGCCGCTCCTGGCCCGCGAGCGCCGCTGCCCGTGCGGTGACGACCAGCCAGCTCAGCGCGATCGCTCCCGCGATAGCGCCGAAGATAGTCGGCACCGCGTAAGACCCCGACGCGTCGTGCCTGGTCAGCGCCGCCGCGAGTCCGATGCCCGCGAAGATCGTCAGTCCCGCGAACCCCAGGGCCAGCCGCCGCATCGCGAGCACGCCGACCAGCATGGAGTACAGGAACACCACGACGACTACCCCGGCAATCAGCACCGTCTTGTCGTTCGTGCCAAACGTCGAGGTCGCCCAGTCCTTGACGGGTAGCGGCGTGTGGTCGATCGCCGCTTCCCCGACGGCGACGACAGGCGACGCAGCAGGAATGGTGAACCCTGCGAAGAGCTGCCCGATCCCTATCGCCGCCACGGCGGCGAGCAGCCCGCACGCGGCCCCCCACCATCGAGCGAACCCAGTCCGAGAAAGCCCAGTCCTAGAAGTCATGCGGGTATGGTCCGTCGCAATCCGCCGGCGTTACGCGAGGCCACGGTCGCGGACCTCACTGAATTACACGGTCACGCTACCTGCTTGGTTCAACGGCGCTCCCGTTCGCGCTGATTACAAACCGCTGAAAGCCGACCAAGTCGGACCTAGTACGAAAAATCGGACAGAGGGTCTGGGGCGTCACCGGACCGCTCGCCCCGGTCAGCCGCCCTCGTCGAACACCCAGCGCGTCGGCGACCCGGCGAAGTCACTGTGCAGCATGGAGAACACGCGCTGCGGCCGTACCCCGATCGTCGCGTTCTTCGCAGGATCGAGGAAGTCCAGGTCAACGCCGCTGTGATATTTGGCGTTCATCAGGTCGACGACGCGCTGCAGCACCGAAGGGTCGGTCGCGAACCGCGCCGCCCCCTCGATGATCACCGGGTCCGACGCGTCCTCGGTGGTGACGCAGCAGCGCGGATCGGCCCGCAGGTTCTTCACCTTCCGCGACTCCGCCGCCGAAGTGAACCACAGCGTGCTGTCGTCCCACATGCCCCACACGGGCATGGTGTGCGGCCGCCCGTCCGGCCAGGTCGACACCACCCAGTAATTCCGCGCGGCGGTGAGGCGCTCCGCGGCCCAGGACCAGTGCAGGAGCCCGCTCCCGTGCTCCGGGCCCGCGACGCCATATCCGGGCATATAGGGCCTGCTTACCCGAGGGATCCCCATGCCGAAGTGTCTACCATGCGACAACGACCGCGCGGGCGACTAACGTTGGCCTTCGTGAAGGCATCTCCCGAGGCGCAGCTGCGGCTGCTCGAACTGGCCGACCTGGACACCGAGCTTGGCAGGCTCGATCACCGGCGGCGCACCCTGCCGGAAACCGCCGAGCTCGCCCAGTTGAGCGAGCGCGCGGCCAAGGTCAGGGACGCGATCACGATCGCGGATACCAATCTCGCCGACCTGGACCGCGACCTGTCCCGCGCGGAGAGGGACGTCGACCAGGTGCGGGTCCGCATAGACAGGGACAACCAGCGGCTCGACGCGGGCCAGGTCTCGAACGCCCGCGAGCTCGAGTCGCTGCAGAACGAGGTCGTCTCCCTCCGCAAGCGCCAGGACGACCTCGAAGAGGTCGTGCTCGAGCTGATGGAGCGCCGCGAGAGCGCCCAGGCGCTGCGCGACGGTGCGGCGGCCGAAGGGGAGACCGTCGGCGCCGACGAGGCGGTCGTGACCGCGCGCCGCGACGCGGCCGCCGCCGAGATCAACGAGCAGGCCGCCAAAGCCACCGCCGCTCGCGCCACGGCGGCCGGGGACGTGCCCGCCGACCTCGTCGCCCTCTATGACAAGATCCGCGCATCCTCCGGCGGCATCGGCGCGGCCCCGCTGCGCCGCGGCCAGTGCGGCGGCTGCCGCGTCATGCTGTCCACCGTCGACCTCAACGCGATCCGCGCCGCCGCCCCCGACGAGGTGATCCGCTGCGAGGAGTGCCGCAGGATCCTCGTCAGGACCGCCGAGTCCGGCCTTTAAGGTCAACGTCAGAAGCAGCAGCATGCCGAACGGGTGCTTGGTCCCCTCGTCCCCGCCCCGCTGAACCTGCTGCGTGGTCCGCGACCAGTGCCATCGTCTTGCGAACCGTTAACGATATCGTTATCAGTTCGCAAGCAGGTGGGGCACCAGATTTCGGAACGGTCGCAACACCGACGTCAATGCCCGATTTCCGGACCGCGTCCAATAGACTTCCCCGTCGTGGACAACAGCGGTCAGATCAGCGCGGCCGGTCAGCTCAGCGCGCCGGGCAGCCTGGAGGCAGGCGCCGTCATCGCGCCCGACGCGCCCCGGGTACCCGACCAGGACCTAGGGCAACTCGCCCGCCAGTACGGGCTGAAGCTCTCCGGGGCGCGCCCGTCGCTGCGGGCGTACGTGGTGATGCTCTGGCAGCGCAGGCACTTCATCATCGGCTACGCCACCGCGCGCAACATCTCGATGTACACCGAGGCGAAGCTCGGCCAGATCTGGCAGGTCCTCACCCCGATACTGAACGCCTGCGTCTACTACCTGATCTTCGGCCTGCTGTTCGAGACGGCCCGGGCAGTGGATCACTTCCCCGCGTTCCTGGTGGCCGGCGTGTTCGTCTTCGCGTTCACCGAGCGGTCGATCGTGACCGGCTCGAACGTGATGCGCGCCAACCTGCAGCTGATCCGCGCGCTGTACTTCCCGCGCGCGTCGCTGCCGCTCGCCTACGTGATCGTCGAACTGCAGCAGATGCTGATCGGCATGGTGGTGGTCGTCATCGTCATGCTGGCGAGCCAGCAGTGGCCCAGCTGGTACTGGCTGCTGCTGATCCCCGCCATCCTCCTGCAGTCGCTGTTCAACACCGGAGCGGCGCTGATCGTCGCGCGGATGGGCGGCGCCGTCGCCGACGTGTCCGAGCTGATCCCGTTCATCCTGCGGATCTCCCGGTACTTCTGCGGCGTGATGTACCTGATCATCACAGTGACCTACCGCTTTCCCACCTGGGTGCAGCAGGTCCTGTCGCTCAACCCGTTTGCGGTCTTCATCTCCCTGGTCCGCGTCGGGTTCATGAGTTCCTACCGGGCGGACTCGGCGGGCAACCAGCCGTACAACGGGGCGCTCTGCTCCCAGTTCCTCTCAAGTCCCGGCCATTACATCCTCCCGAGCACCACGGTGCCGACCACCCTGGTCGATCCGACGAGCAAGCTGTCGAGCATCGTGATCCCCAAGAGCGGCCCGCTCTCCCAGATCTCGAACCAGCCGTTGCAGGCGTACTGCCACGCGATCGTCACCAACAACGACCTGTGGATCGCCGCCGCCGCCTGGGGCGTGGTCGCCTTCGCCGTCGGCATCGTCTTCTTCTGGCGCGCCGAGCACCTGTACGGCCGCGGCTAACCACCGCGCCGCCTGACCTGCTCGTGGCGCAAACCCTCGGCTCCTGGTTTCGTCTAAGGTACGGGTATGAGTTCTCCTGCGATGCCCCGGGATGGGACGCCAACTCCGGCGCTGCTTTCGCCTGGCACCGCGCGCAGCATCCGCGACGCGCTCGTTGGTGAAGAACGGGCGGAGTTCGAGCAGCGTTTCGCCGAAGAGATGGCAAGCGCGGCCCAGACGATGGATCTGACGGGTGTGCTCCAGGTACTGAGCACGTTCCGCAAGATAGCTGAGATCACCCAGCGTCATGGTGCAGCCGCTCATCTACGGATGCTGGACCAAGTCGCCCGGCTCCAGCGCGGGGAAGACGTTCCTACGGTGCCAGGGCATGTCCTCAAGGCCCGGATCAACGAGAGACTCGGCCTGTGACGTGTACTCGTACGATGCCGTTCCTCACGCTGAGGCGCAAATTGACGGACTACCTGTAGCAGCTCTCCCGGCATTCGCCGAGCTGATGGCATTTCTGGAGCTAACTCCTTGGGCGGGTGCCCCATACCGGGCCGACAAGCCGGATGGCAACATGAGGACCATGCCGTTCGGGAAGGGCTCTGCGGGGATGGCCACCTACGTCATCCTGGAGTAGCAGCGCCGGGTGGTTGTGGTCAGCGTAACGTGGCTGGAGTTATTCGACCGCCCGCAGGTCGTCGGAGAATCAGGTGACGGCTAGCTGAGCGGCGGTTTCGCGGGCCTTGCGGTAGTCGCCGGAGACTAGGCAGGCGGCCGTCGCAAGCGCCCAGACCGTGGCGCGGTCGGCGTGCGGCGGGGTGAGCAGCTTCTCTGCGGCCGGCTGGCTCACGACGTCGAACAGGCCGCCGGTGAGGCCCAGGTCGAGGATGTAGCCGCGCAAGAACGTCGCGACCGGCTCGCCGTACTGGCGGCGCCAGTCGAAGGGAGCGCGCGCCGGGTCCGGCTTGCCGGCGAGCGGGACATGCGTCAGGGCCGGGGACAGCTCGGCGAGGACGGCGGCCGAGAGCGCGCCGCTCACCCGCTCGGACAAGGGGACGGCGCGAGCGGCGAGCACCACGCGGTCGTCGAAGAGCGGCTGGACTAGGCGCTCGCGCAGGAGATAGGCCTGCCGGGCGGCCGCCGACCACCGGCCCGCGCGGTTGACCAGGTAGAAGTCGTCGAGGGCCTGCATCGGGTGCCGGGCGAGCGGTGCCGTCCACGGGGCGAGCGAGGCGACGTAGGCGGCGGCGGGCCCCCGGCGGATGAGGCCGAGGTGCTTCGTGGTGAGGCGGCGCAGCAGCTCGGCGGAGCGGGCGGCGCGGCGGGCCGGTGCGATGACGCCGCGCAGACCGCCAGGTGCGGCCCGTTTGCCCGCTGTCTCGGCGTAGCCGCCGCGCAGCAGCTCGCCGCCGTGACCGCCTGCCGTGAGCGCGGGGGAGGAGGCGGGATCGGGGCGGCCGACGTTCTCGAACGCGGACAGCATCCCGTCGGCGACGAGCACGGTGGCGCGAATCCTGCCGAGCACGTCGACCCGCTGCCCGGGCGCGGCCGGCGTCCGCACGACGTGCTCGATGCCAAGCAGGCGGGCGATCTCGGCGGCCACTACGACGTCCGGGTGGTCGTCGAACCCGTGGGTCTTCGCGACGACCGGCACGCCGGCCTTCACGAGCGCGGCGGCGATGAGACGGCTGTCCTTGCCGCCGGTCAGGCTGAGCTCGACCGGGCTCCCCGTGTCCCGCAGCGGCGCGACCGCGGCGACAAGTGCCTCGGCGACCTCTCGCGCACCCCGCAGGCCCGGCGCCAGCCCTCGGACCGGGCCGCCGTTAGGGCCAGGCACGGCCTGACCGTCGGAACCGGCCGGGGCCAGGCCGAAGCCCGCCGAGCCAGCATTGCCCGCTGCGGCACCGCCCGAAGCGAGCGAGGCCTTGAGGCGCGTCAGCGACCCGCTGAGCAGCTGCAGTGTCGTCGACGGCCCCGCGGCGGTCACGCCGGTGAACGGAGTCACTGAGCCGAGGGGAAACCCTGGGTTCAGGAGCGCGCACAGCTGCAGCGGGTCATAGTCGTCAAGCCGCGACGAGGTCCACGCGGCCCAGATCGCCCTGTCGGCGACGATGACGGCACCGGGGACTTCGGCCAGGTAGACCGGGTCCACGCGGGTGACCGAGGTCCGCGCGCAGACCGGCACGCCTTCGCTGCCAGGCGTCCCGGTCCAGATCGTTCCCGCGTGCGATGTGCCTGCCGCGCCGCCCCCGGCAGCGCCCCAGTTGAGCAGGGCCGCACGCCCATCGGGGGAGCGCCACGCGACCTCGGCGGGCCCGGGAATGGGCATGACCGAAGGGCCCACGGCTAGCGCACGCTCGGTCAGCGCCCCGCAGCCTTCCGGCGTGGCGGCGCTGACCGCGAGCGTAAAGAACATCAGCGTTAGCCGACTCGGCTGGGGTTCATCGGCCGGCGGAGCCTTGCAGTTGGTACGCCGGGCCGACTCCGCTGCCGTCCGGGGAACCGCCGCGGATCAGGCGGAGCCAGGTCTCGGCGACGGTGCCGAGCTCGAATGGCTGCACGTGCTCGTGCGCGGTCTGCCGTGCGGCCTCCCACGCCTCAGGGGACGACAGGGCGGAGATTGACGCGGCCATCTCGGCCGGGGTCTCCCCGATCCAGCGCCTGTCATAGATCGTCTCCGCGCCCGGCCAGTGCCTGATCACCGGCACCGCACGCGACGCCATGCCCTCGGCGGGGGCGACGTGGAACGACTCGTCATCGCTGGTCGACAGGACGAACCCGATCCTGCGCAGCCAGGCGGCCACGTCCGGCCCAGCGTCGTCGAATACCACGGCGTCACGCAGCAGCGGAGACCGCTGCACCCGGCGGAACGCCTCGGAGAAGTGCGACCGCTGCTCCTGGTGCTGCCACACCCACCAGTGCTCCCAGGGCATGCCCGACTTCACGAACAGCAGGTAACGGTCGTCATCGCGGCGCAGTTCCTCAAGCACGTCCAGGCCAAGGTCGAAGCGCTTGCGGGACTCCCCGATGCTGATCATGCCGAGGTGGAACCGCGCACCTTCCAGCTTCGGCCGGTCGAGCTGCAGCACGTCAAGCGGATTGGGCACCGTGACGACCTTGGCCGCGGGCCACCCGGTCATTTCCCTGGTGAGCCGCGCGTAGTGGTCGGACACGCAGATCACCTGGTCGACGTTGCCGATCTTGACCTGATCCGGGTACGGCGCGTACAGCTCGAACCGGTGCAGGTGCACCAGGAGCCGCGCGGAGCGGCGCTTATGGCGTGAGTACCAGACGGCGTTCGGGCCGCACCACTCGCAGATGATGACGTCGGCCCACTCTGCCAGCTCACGGGACTTGGCCTCATCATGGTCGCCGAGCGCCGCCCACTGGTCGATCCGGACCTCCAGGTCCGGCTGCAGCCGGAAGTACTGGCTGAGTTGGGTGAAGAACTTCAGGTCGTGCCCGGCGATGACCACGCGCAACGGAGCGCCAGCAGCAGAGCCGGCCGGGACAGCAGGCGACACCGCCCGCGCCAGGTACGCCCGCAGCCGCGCGGCGGCGCGGTCCAGCGCGAACGACGCGGCCGCCGCCGACGTCCGCGACGCCGCCAGCGCGAACACTTCAGGGTCGAGCGCGGTGGCCGCCACGTCGGCCACGTCGTCGAGGGAGGCGGCGAACAGCGGGTAGTCCGCGCCGAGCAGCGCCTCGTGCATCGGCGTCCTGTTCAGGATCACCGGCAGGCCGAGCTGGCCGAACTCCAGGACCTTCGTCGACAGCTCGAGGGACGCGTCAAGCTCGGGGTGCCGCCACGACAGCCCGATGTCTCCCTCGGCCGCCAGCCGCATCGCCTCGGCACGCGGCTGCCCGCCGTGCCAGATCACGCCGGGCGCCCCGCTTTCACCGCCCGCCTTGCCGACCTCGCCGAGCGCGCCCTGCATCCGCTTCTTGTAGGTGGGGTCGCGCGGGTCGTCGTGCACCTTATCGCCGACCATGTGCACCTCGGCGGAGACCCCGCGCGCGGCCAGCAGGGCCGGAAGCTGCGTCATCTCAAGCGTGTTCCACCGGGGGGCGAACTTCCCGGTGTAAACGAGCTTGAGTGGGGTGCCGGGCGGAGCGACCTTACGTTCGGGATCACGGTGAATGTCGAGGGCGGGCAGGACCGGCGGGAACAGCACCGACTTGCCGCAGGCGGCGGCGACCGAGCCCTCCAGGAAGCAGCGCAGCTCCTCGGTCTGGCACAGCAGGTACCTGGAGGCCTTCGCGATAATCGTGAGATCCTCGGCGGCCTTGGGGGTCACCGCGGGGACCGCCTGAGGGACGTCGGTCAGGTAGGACCAGAGCCGCCCGTCGAAGGCGCCGTCCCGCGCCGCGGCCGACACGAGGGCGCGGCCGCGCAGTACGACGAGGTCGTGCTGGCCAGCCCCGTCAACCCCAGCCTTGTCGGCGGAGGCGAGCACGGCGACCGCCTGGGGAACGGTCAGCGAGGCTTCGGTCAGCCCTGGCAGCAGCCCCTCCGCATGCGGCGACCTGATGGTCACCTCGGGGAGGCCCTGCAGCGGCGCGACGAGCCGGTCCGTGCGGACCGGCGCCTTGAGCACCAGCGTGACCGCGCACCCGGCGGCGACCAGGGCCTGCGTGACCGACTGCAGCCAGATGGCCGAGCCGTCGAGCAGGTTCATGTCGACGTCACCGTAGACCAGCGCGCTTGGTCTGGATCCGGCCAATGCCTGTCGCTCCTTGTCCTGATTTTTCGTCATAAAAAGGCGGTCCTGTCCCTGCCAGTGCGGCCCTAGCGGGCCGCCCGTTCGGCGGTGATGGTGAACAGCCGCAGTCCGTGGCTGCCCCAGTCTCCCGCCGTGGGTCCGCCTGGGTGGAGCAGGGGGGCCCGAACGAGGGCGGGTTCATCCAGCCAGCGCGTGAACTCGTACTCCACGGGGGCACTGTGCTTCCCGACATCCAGGCCAACCGCGTCCGCCTGCGCGCACTCCCGCGCGCAGGCCAGGTCGAGCAGGTAATCCGCCGTCTGCCCCTGGTCGGCGGCCCACGGCGCCAGCCACGGGACCTTAGCGAGCCGGGCCAGGGGCCGCGCCCAGTCCACGCCGGCCTTAGGCGGCGCGGTGTCGGTCACCACGACCCGGATCCCCTGACTGGTGAGCGCGCCGAGCGCGGCCCGCACGGCCACCGACGCGTCGGGAGCGCAGGAGGCGATCACCTCGGCGGGCCGCAGCCGCTGGCCGAGCAGCGTGGCGGCCAGACGGCCCGCCTGCGCCCCGTCGGCGAGGGACACCAGGACCCCGACCTGCCGCCCGCCAACGAGCGTGCCCGGCAGCTCTGCGGCCTTCACGAGCGCGCCGAGCCGGGCGGGTGTCGCGGACGCCAGGAAGATGTCACGCAGCCCCGCCCTGATCTCGTGGAGTGCCAGCGGCTGCGCGGCCCGCGCCGCCTCAAGCTCGGCGCGCACGCCTCCGGCGTCGACCCCGGACCCGAGGGGCCCGATGACGCGGGCGCCGCTCGCCGCCTGCTCAAGCCCCGCCGCAGCGGACGCCGTGACGAATACCGCGTTGTCCCGGTAGAGCGCCGGCAGCGACCGCCAGGACCGGGCGCCGGCCAGCCGCACCGGGCCGCCCTCGCCTGTCAGCGAGTCGAGCAGCGCGCGCACCGCCGGCGCCTCCCGCGGGTCGCGCGCCCCGGCGTAAACCGGCGCCGTCGGCCGGGCCTGGCTCACGCCCAGGGGGTTGAACCGGGCGAGCTGCACGCCGAGGCCGCCGTCGAGGACCGCGTCGCAGCTCGTGGCCAGCCAGCCGATGCCGGGCATCACAGAGTGCGGGACGTCCCGCACGAGGACCACGGGCTTGCCGAGCGCGCGGGCCATGACGATCATCCGGGCCAGCCGCCGGCCCCGGTCGGCGGCCGCCGGGTCGGTGGCATACGCCCACGGCTCGCCGGGGAGCAGCGCCGACGCCTGGACCACGACGAGGTCCGCACCGGTGGCCTCCACGAGGATGTCCGCGTCATGCGGGAGCAGCGGGTGGACAACGGCGTCTGGCGCGAGGGTGGCGCAGCCGAGCGCGCTGATCGCGCCGGTGATGACGAGCCTGGCGGCGCTGGCGCCAGCGATGCCGGTCAGCGCCAGGGCCGGGTCGGCGAGCGACAGCACGCCGGGCGCGGTCAGCTGCGACAGGAACCGCCCGCCGTTGCCCTTCAGGTCGGCGAGCTGTGCCTGAGCGAGGGCGTTGGCGGCGTTCTGCGCGCCGCTCTTGGGCGCGCCCCGGTCCCGCCACAGCTTGTAGAGGTCCCTGGGCAGCAGCGCGCCCCGTGGCCACGGCTTCTTGGCGGCATTCGCGATCGTCCGGCCGAACTTCATCGTCGACGACTGCTCAAGCGCCGACAGGCGCGTCTGGGTCATGGCCAGCTGCACGCGGGTGTCGCGCAGCTGGCGCGACAGCCGCTCGCGCTCCGCCGCGAGCCCCGCGTCCTCGGTGAGGTCACCGCCCCCGCTCGCGTCGTCGGCGGCGGAAATTCCAGGTATCCCGAACGGCGGCGTGGTCCCATCGACAGCGGACATTTCCCCGTCTCGCGGAGTCGGCGTGTCGCTCATCGCTGGGCCAGCCAGGAGGTGACGATCCGGGCGATGCGCGGCCCGGCCTGGCCGTCCCACAGCGGGGGCAGCTCGCCGGCGTAGGGGCCGTCGTCGCAGGCCTTCAGCACCGCGGCCGCCAGCTCGTCGCGGGTGACGAGCCGGTTGGAGCCGCTCGTGATGGTGATGGGCCGCTCGGTGTTCGGCCGCAGTGTAAGGCAGGGCACGCGCAGCAGCGTAGTCTCCTCTTGCACGCCGCCCGAATCGGTCACGATCGCGGCCGCCCCGCGCACCAGCGACATGAACTCGATGTAACCGAGCGGCTCTATCACGTGAATCCGGGGTGAATGCGCGTCCGATATCGTTGATCTTCCGTCGGACGTGCCCCGGGGGGGTGCCCCCCCGGGCGACAACAGCCCGGCGGCGGTGAGGGTCGCCCGGCCGCGCGGGTGCAGCGGGATGATCACGTCGAGCTCGGTGGCGACCTCGTGCAGCGCGCGGACCAGTTCGGTGGCCCGCTCGGGCGAGTCGACGTTGGCGGGCCGGTGCAGGGTGGCGACGACGTACCGGCGGTCCCCGAGGCCGTAAGCGGCACGGGCGGCGCCGGCGTCGAACTTGTCCAGGTTCGCGATCAGGGTGTCGATCATCGGGTTGCCGACCAGGTGCATGGCGCTGTCGGGCCTGCCTTCGCGCGCCAGGTGCCCGAGCGCCTCGGGGGAGGTGCAGAAGAGCAGGTCGCACAGCTGGTCGGTGAGCCGCCTGTTGATCTCCTCGGGCATGGTGTTGTCGAACGAGCGCAGCCCGGCCTCGACATGGGCCAGCGGCACGCCGAGCTTCGCCCCGGCGAGCGCGGCCCCGACCGTCGAGTTCACGTCCCCGTACAGGACCGCAAGGGACGGAGAGTTCTCCAGGAACTCACGTTCCATGCCGACGAGCACGCCCGCCGTCATGCTGGCCTGCGTCCCCGACCCGACCCCGAGGTTAACGTCCGGCCTCGGCAGGCCGAGCTGGACGAAGAATACGTCCGACATTCGCTCGTCGTAGTGCTGTCCGGTGTGCACGACGCGCTGGGTGTGGCCGAGCGCGGCGAGCGCGCGGATCACCGGCGCGGCCTTGACGAAGTTCGGCCTGGCCCCGAGTACATGAGTGATCGTCGCGCTCATTCGCCTACCGAGTCTCCTGTGTCGTTGTCGTACTGCTCGTGCTGTGGTCAAGCTTTGCTGTCATCCGGGGGGACCCCGTACCCGCCGGGGCGGGACTTGACGGTGTCTCCCCGGTTAGGTTTACGCGGTTGAGATTATGGCCCGCCGTGTCTCGCCGCTAATTGCCGTAATATCTGCCCGCGTGACTGTAACGCCGACGCCGCGAGTGGTCGTGCTCGCCGCATCCGTAATGCTGCGGCACGTGACCGACGACCCGGTGCGCGCGGTGACGCTCGCCTGGCGGGCGCTGCCTCCACCGCTGCGCGGCCTGGTCGCCCTCGCGGGCCCCTACGGCAGGGCCGCCGCGCTGTGGGGCGCGGGAGACCGCCGTGGCGCACTTACCGAACTGGAAGCGTCGCCGGCCAGGCTCGCCGCGTTCAGCCTCGCCGTGGACCAGCCTACTGTCGCACGGTCGGCCCTCGCGCGACTCTCCGAGCACAACGGCGCGCGTCCCCGGCTGGCCGCCCGGCTCGCGTACCGGGAGGGCCGCCTGACCGACGCGGTGAAAGAACTCGACGGCGCCCACGGCTGGCGCGCCGCCCGCCTCCGCAAGTCCTTGCTGGCGGAACTCGCCATGCTGGAGCCGGGCAGCCTTCACCTGCCCCAGCGAGATGCCGCGCGGCAACTACCAGGCGGTCCGGTTTCTGGACCGCCTTCACCCGAGCAACCACCGGGCTCTAACCCCAGCCACAGCGCGGGGGGCGTCGCGGTTTTTGCGGCGTCCTCCCGTGGGGGGGCGATGGGGGGGCAACGCCCCCCCATGCCGGGGGGCGCAGGGGGGTCGTCCCCCCGCAGGCAGTACCGAGTACTCCACATCGTTACCGACGCGCTGCCGTCGACCAGCGCCGGGTACACGATCCGCACCCAGGAGATCGCCCTCGCGCAGCGGTTCGCGGGCATGGACCCGCACGTCTCCACCAGGATCGGCTTCCCGGCCACCGCCGGCGCCATCGACGGCCGCGCGACCGTCACTGTGGACGGCGTCCCCTACCACCGGCTGCTCCCGTGGATCATGCCCGGCCGGATGGACCGGCTTTACCAGACGCACCTGCGGCACGCCGCCCGGCTGACGCAGCGGCTTCAGCCCGCCGTCCTGCACGCCGCCTCCAACTACGCCAACGCGGTCATCGCCCTGGCGCTCCGCGACGCCATGGGACTCCCCGTCGTCTACGAGGTACGCGGCTTCTGGGAAGACACCTGGCTGTCCCGGCACGCCGCCAACGCCGACCTGAGGCTCTCCGACCGCTACATCCGCACCCGCGCCCTGGAAACGCACTGCATGGCCGAGGCCGATCTGGTCGTGACCCTCGGCGAGGCGATGCGCGAGGAGATCGTGGCGCGGGGCGTGCCGGAGAAGAACATCATCATCGTCCCTAACGGGGTCAGCGAGGAGTTCCTCCGCCCGCTGCCCGACGGCGCAGCGCTGCGGGCCAGCCTCGGCATCAAGCCGGACGAGCACGTCGTCGGCCTGGTCTCCAGCCTGGTCGCGCACGAGGGCATCGGTACGCTCCTTGAGGCCGTGAAGATCCTCAACGACCGCGGCGTGCGGACGCGGGCGCTGATCGTCGGGGACGGCCCGGAACGGACCGCGCTCCAGCGGCAGGCCGCCGACCTGGGCCTTGACGCGATCTTCACCGGCCGGGTCCCGTCATCCAAGGTTCGTGATTATCACGCGGCCCTCGACGTGTTCGTCGTGCCCCGCACCCCGGACCGGGTCTGCCAGCTCGTCACGCCGCTCAAGCCGGTCGAGGCAATGGCCAGCGGCCTGCCCGTCGTGGTCAGCTCGGTCCGGGCGCTGGCCGAGATCGTGCACGACCGGGAGACCGGCTTCCTGTCCCCGCCCCTCGACGCGGGCGAGCTAGCCGACCGCCTCCAGCAGCTCCTCGCCAGCCCCGACCTGCGCGCCAAGCTCGGCGCGAACGCCCGCGACTGGGTAGCCCGCGACCGCACCTGGGCCCACAACGCGGCCCGCTACCGCGAGATATATAACGCTCTGTTATCTGCGGGGGGGGCGACCCCCCTGCACCCCCCGCGTATGGCGGGGGCTTCGCCCCCCCATCGCCCCCCCACGGGGGGACGCCGCAAAAAAGCGCGGCGCCCCCCGCGCTGTGGCTGAGGTTAGGGCCTTGTGGTTGCTGTTGGCAGGCGTTGCATAACCCGCAACGCCCCGCGCTGTGGCTGGGGTTAAGGCCTTGTGGTTGCTGTTGGTGGGCGTTGCATAACCCGCAACGCCTAAGGGTGGTGTTGTCACACGCCCGCGTCGCGCGCGATAGGCAGCGGCCAGGCTGTGCCCCGGCTACCATGGGGGGTCATCATAGGCGAGGAGGCTTTTGAGTGAACGTGGTGATCATAGGCCTTGGCTATGTTGGCCTGCCGTTGGCCCAGGAGGCTGTTCGCGTTGGCTTGGACGTCACCGGCCTCGACATCAACCAGGCGACGGTCGACGGCCTCAACGCCGGCCGGTCCCACGTCGATGACCTGTCCGACGCCGACATCGCCGCGATGGTGGCGGGCGGCTTCCGGGCGACGTCGGACATTGCCGAGATATCGTCCTTGCCGGACGTCACCGTCATCTGCGTCCCCACCCCGCTGAGCGAGTCCGACGGCCCCGACCTGACCGCCGTCAAGGCAGCCACCGAGACCGCCGCGAGGCTCCTTAAGCCGGGCGCGCTCGTCGTCCTGGAGTCGACGACCTACCCCGGCACCACCGACGAGATCGTCCGCCCGATCCTGGAGAAGGCGGGCGGCCTGATGGTCGGCATCGACTTCCACCTGGCGTTCTCCCCGGAGCGCATCGACCCGGGCAACGAGCAGTACGGCATCCGCAACACCCCGAAGGTCGTCGGGGGTATCACCCCCGCCTGCACGGACGCTGGCGCGGCGTTCTACGGCCAGGTCTGTGACACGGTAGTCAAGGCGAAGTCCGCCCGTGAAGCCGAGATGGCCAAGCTCCTCGAGAACACCTACAGGCACGTCAACATCGCGCTCGTCAACGAGATGGCGATCTTCTGCCACGAGCTTGGCGTCGACCTGTGGGACTCGATCCGCTGCGCCGCGACGAAGCCGTTCGGCTTCCAGGCGTTCTACCCGGGCCCCGGCGTCGGCGGCCACTGCATCCCGATTGACCCGAACTACCTCTCGTACAAGGTCCGCGCGGAGCTGAAGCACCCGTTCCGCTTCGTCGAGCTGGCCCAGGAGATCAACTCCCGGATGCCCGGCTACGTCGTCGACCGCGGCGCCGAGCTGCTCAACACCGTCGCAAAGCCCATGAACGGCGCGAAAGTCCTCCTGCTCGGCGTCACCTACAAGAACGACATCGCCGACCAGCGCGAGTCCCCGGCCCGCCCGATCGCCCGCAAGCTGCTCCAGCGCGGCGCCGTGCTGAGCTACCACGATCCGTACGTGGATAGCTGGCAGGTCGACGGCAAGGAGATCCGCAGGGCGGCGTCCCCGACCGAGCAGGCCGACCTGACGATCCTCCTCCAGGCCCACAGCGACTACGACCTGGACAGCATCGCCGCGAACGCCCACCTGCTGTTCGACACCCGTGGCAAGATTTCCGGAGACTCGGTCTACCCCCTGTAGGCCAGCGCCGGAGGACAGCGCTCCGTCCGCGTCGTAACCTCTAAGGCGTCCGGCGGCTCTCCGGCGCCCGTGGCAAGATTTCCTCCGGAGCCGGTCGAGCCCTAGCGGGAGGTCATGGATGCACGTTGTCGTCTGCACGGTCGTGCACCACCCGGCCGACGCCCGCATCTTCTACCGCGAGATCCAGGCCCTCCTGGACGCCGGCCACGACGTCACGTACATCGCTCCGCATAACGAGTCAGCCACCCCAGCGCTGGCCCGCACCTCGGTGGGGTCGATTGCGCAAAAGGCCTCAGGGTCGCTGACCACCGTCACGATCCCCCGCGCCGTTGGCAGGCGCCGCCTGGGCGCCCTCCGGGCCGCGAAGGCAGCCATGACCGAGCACACGGTCGGCGCTGACCTGCTGCTCGTGCACGACCCAGAACTGCTCCTGGTGCTGCCGCCGAAGCGGAACCGGCCGCCGACGGTCTGGGACGTCCACGAGGACACGGCGGCGGCCCTGACGACAAAGGCCTGGCTCCCGACCTGGCTCCGCCCGGTAGCCGCCGGGGGAGTGATCTCCGCCGAGCGCCTGGCCGAACGCCGCCTGCATCTCATCCTGGCCGAGCACGGCTACAACGACCGCTTCGCCGGCACGCACCCGGTCGTCCCCAACACGACCTACGTCCCCGCGACAGCCGCCCCGCCGTCTGGCCCGCGCCGCGTCGTCTACGTCGGCTGGCTATCCCCGGACCGGGGCTCCGCCGAGATGGTCGAACTTGGCCGCCTCCTGAAGCCGCACGGTATCGCGGTAGAGCTGATCGGCCAGGCGGACCCGGCGGCCCGCGCGCACATCGAGGCGGCAGGCGACCTCGTCCACTGGCACGGCTTCGTCCCGAACGCCGAGGCATTGCGCCTGGTCGAGGGTTCCCTGGCGGGCCTGTCCCTCCTGCAGGACGAGGAGAACTTCCGCCACTCGATGCCTACCAAGATCGCCGAGTACATGGCCCGTGGCGTCCCGGCGGTGTCAACCCCGCTGCCGCTGGCGGTAGAACTCGTAGAGGCGGCGGACGGCGGGTTCGTCGTCCCCTTCAATGACCCTCAGGCGGCGGCAGACGCGATCTTGAAACTAGACGCCGACCCCGACCTCCGCGTCAAAATGGGCCTCCGCGCCCACGAATACGCCCTGAACAACTTGGCCTGGCCCCCCCACGCGGCCGCGTTCGTCGCCCAGCTCGAAGCCTGGGCGGGCAGGCCTAGCCACGGTCGGCCCGCCGTGTAGTACGGCGGGCCGAGGGAGCGCAGGGCTAACGCGCGCTAGCTATTCGGAAGCAGCGTGGGGTTATAGAACGTGCAGGTCTCCAGGCCTTTCTCGCAGAGGGAACTCGAGTAGGAGAACGTGCGAGGGTTGGCCCAGCCGACGACCTGCCCGGTCACGGTACCTGGTCGGACCCCGGCCCCTGTTCCCTTGTTGTCGCATCCGGTTCCGAGCAGTGTCTGCGGGATCCTGATGCCGGTCGGGCCATTCACAGGGGGGACAAATACCATGAGCGTGCAGGTGTGGTGGTTCTTTGTCGCCGCGGCGGCGTGCGTGGCGGCGGCCAGGCTAGCGCCGCCGACCGCCGCGAGGGCGATGGCCGCGGCAGCAGCGCGGGCGATGCTGGTGCGCATGGTGCTCCTCGTGAGTCGATGAATGCTACTGCTAGTAATCAAAGAATAGCAGTCAGTAGTTGAAACGACGCTTGCAGCCCCGGAGCGCCTGGGCCGGCGCATACTTGTTGGCATGGCAGACGACTGGGAGGAGGACGCGACGCGCCGGGCGAAGGCCGCGCTCATCAGCACCACGGTGCCGAACGCGGCGCGTGTCGCTGACTACCTGTACGGCGGTCACAATAACTTCGAGGCCGACCGCAGAGCCGCTCGAGCACTGGCCGCGACGGCACCCGTGATAGCCACCATCGCGCGGGAGACCCTGGACTTCAGCCAGCCGGTCGCGGTCATGCTGCTGTTCACGCTCGCCTACGTGCAAGATGCCGAGGAGGCGGCTGCGGTGGTGTCATCGCTGATGACGGCCGCGCCGTCCGGCAGCTACGTCGCGATCTACCACCTCGCAATCGACGTGGACCCGGAACTGGAAGAGGCGGCCATTCTGTGGAACAAGATGCTGCCCGAGCAGCCCATCACGCTCCGTTCCCGTTCTGAGGTCGCCGGCCTCACGGTCGGCCTCGACCCGGTGCCGCCCGGACTGGTCCCCGTCACCGAGTGGCGCCCTGACCCCGCGGACCCCCGCTTTGAGGACGCCGTCCCCGTCCACGGCATTGTGGCCCGCACGCCCTAGCCGCCCTAACTGGAAGAGGCGTCGAGGAAGGAGCCGACCGCGAAGAGCTGGCGCATCTGGGCCAGTTTCGCGTCAACGTCGTTCTTCTGCCTGGTCAGCTCGTCGAGTTCCTTATGGAGGGCGGTGCGGCGCTTGTCGGCGTCGGCCTCGAGGTCGGCGAGGATCTGCTTGCCTTCGTCCTTAGCCTGGGCGATGACCAACTCGGCCTTCCGGTGCGCGTCGGCGATCTCCTTCTTGGCGTCGGCCTCGGCGTCACGCCTGGCCTGCTCCGCCTGCGCGGTCGCGTCGATGGCGCGCTTCTCGGCGTCGGCTGCCCTCCGTTCGGCTTCCTCGACGAGTTTGTGCGTTGCCTCCTGGGCGTCGGCCAGCCGCTCCACCTCAAGCCGCTCCGCCTCCGCGCGGCGGTCAGCGAGCTCGACCTCGAAGTCGGCGTCGGCCTGGGAGCGGAGCGCCTCGGACTGCTCAAGCAGGAACTGCTCGCGGCGGCGGATCTCGTCGGCCTCCCGGCGGGCGGCCCGGACGATATCGTCACGCTCCCGTTCGGCGGCGGCCTTGATCTTGGCGGCCTCGCGGTCGGCCTCGGCGCGGACGCTGGCCTTCTCGAACTCCGCCGAGGTGCGCAGCCCGGCCGCGTAGGACTCGGCAGCGGCCCTGATCTTCGCCGCCTCGCGCCCGGCCTCCTCCGCGGCGGCCTTGGCGTGCTCGGCGATCTGCCGCTGCGCGGCGACAAGGAGTTGCTCGACGCGCACGTTTGCGGGGGGAGCGGTGCGTGGACCAGGCCCCGCCTGCCCGGAACGCGGGTCGGCCCTGTCACGCGGACCGGGATCGGCCCCTGGCCGGGAATCAGGGCGCGGCCTTGGCTCAGACCACGGACCGGAACCCGGGCGCGGGTCGCCGTCCGCCTGGCCGGGACGCGGGCCACGACCAGAAGCGCGCCGGCCGTCCGCGAAACCACCACCGGGACGTTCGTCGGCGTCTAGGCGCTGGCCAGGACCGGGACGCGGGCCGGGGCCCGCCTGGCGCCCGTGCCTGCTGCCGAAGCCGGGATCGGGGCGCTGGCCGGGCCCTGGGCGGTGATCGAAGTCGGACAGCTGACCGGGACCGGGACCGGGGCGCAACCCCGGACCCGCCTGACCGGGCCCCATGGGAGCAGGGCGGGGCCGACCGGAAGCCGCCGAGCCGGGATCTGCCGTATGAGGGTCCGGCACGCCGGGTCGCGGACGGCCTGAACCGCCGCCGTTCGGAGTGCTCTCGCTACGGGGGCCGCCATTCGGTCCCTGCTCGTTAGGCGCGTCGCCGCCGGGATCGGGAGCGGCCGCTTGGCGCACGGCGAAGCCGGCGCGTGGCCGTGACCCAGCCTGGGTCGGGCGCTCGTAACCGTGCGGCGGCATGCCACTCCCTTCCCGACCAGATACTACCTGTGGCGACGGCAGGCGGCCGGGCTTGCTGCGGCAGGATGGCAACGGAGAGAGATTCGCCCCGATAGGATCATGGGCGTGAATCCGCGACTGGTTTTGCCACGCCTGCGCCGTCTTGCCGGTGAGCACAAGCTGTTCACCGCGGCACTCGCGGTCGGCGCCCTGCTGCGGCTCATTACGAGTATCGGCTACCCGGGCGCCCTGTGGTTCGCCGGGGATTCCTACGTCTACGTCGGCGCCGCGCTCCGCCCGGAGCCGGACCTGTCCAAGGTGACCGGGTACTCGTTCTTCCTGCGCCTGCTGCTGCCGTTCCACTCCTTCACCCTCGTGACCGGCCTGCAGCACGTGATGGGCCTGCTTATCGCGGTGATGATCTACGTACTGCTGCGGCGCAACGGAGTGTCGAAGACCTGGTCGGCCATCGCGACGCTGCCGCAACTCCTCGACGGGTACATCATCGAGGACGAGCACCTGATCATGACGGAGACGCTCTTCACGTTCTTGCTCATGATCGCGCTGCTGCTGCTCCTGTGGAACCCCCGCCCCCGGTGGTGGACGGCCGTGGTGGCTGGGCTGCTCGTCGGCGCCGCCACAATTGTGCGGACCGAGGGCGAGGCCATGCTCGCGGTGCTGCCGCTGTTCCTGTTGCTGCGCGGCTGGTCGTGGAAGACACTGCGTGGCTGGGGCATCGCGATCGTCTTCACGGTAGGGATGCTGATCCCGTTCCTCGCGTACACGAGCTGGTTCCACGAGCGGAACCCCCAGTACAACACGCCGATCTACAGCACGACAGAGTCGATGGGCTTCTTCCTCTGGGGCCGGGTGTCCTCGTTCGCGAACTGCGCGGTCATCAAGCCGACCGGGGACGAAGCCGTGGTCTGCCCCACCCAGCCGATCGTCGACCGGGACCCGCCAGGCAACTACATCTGGCACGCGCCTTACGTGCACCAGGACATGGACGCGATCTGCACGGTCACCAAGGAGGACGGCAAGACCAGCAAGGACTGCGGCCCGGTCAGTCCTGCGGGCAACAAGGTGCTGACCGACTTCGCGATCAAGGCGGTCTTGGCACAGCCCCTTGACTACGTGAAGACGGTCGTCAAGGACGTCATGCTGTCGTTCGGTTTCCCGCGGATCGGGTACCCGGGGTCAGGCACGACCTACTACTACAACTTCCACCTGCACTTCACCGGCACGGACACGGCCACCGGCAAGCCCATATCGCTGCTTCCGCCGAAGACCGCGGCCTGGGTGTCGCCCCTCGTCGTCCCCAAGGACTCCGCCTACGACGACTGGCTGAACTACGGCCACCAGGCACCCGGCGTGGTGAACGAGATCTTCGCGGCGCCGATCGCGCTCTACCAGCGCGTGGTGTACACCTACGGCCCGCTGCTCGCGGTCATCTTCCTGGTCGGCCTCGGCGGCCTGTTCTCGGTGACGGCCCGCCGTCAGGGCAAGGGCGTCCGGACCGCCGCGTCGGCGCGGACGCTCCTGTCGCTGCGCCTGCACTGGCGGCCGCGCGGCACGACGATGCTGCCGTGGATCACCGCCGTCGCGCTGCTTGTGACCCCGATCGCGATCGCGGACTTCGATTACCGCTACCTGATCCCGGTCATCCCGTTCGCGTGCATCGCGGCGGGCCTGGCGTTCGCCCCCCGCCGCACCGCCCCGGCGGAGCCGACGGCCCCGGCGAGCATCGAGTCCACCGTCCCCGACCAGGTGGCCTGACAGCCACCACCGCCACCCACGGCACCCCGTACAGTCCGCCGAACCCTGGCCATCAGGCCCTCCGCCGCGACCTAGGGCCACTTCGCGCCCGCATACCCTCCCAAACCGGCCTGCGGGATTGCACTACCTGGCCCTAAGTCTTCCTCCGGCCGCGGCGGGCCGCACTCGAGGACGCACGTTGGCAAGATAACAGCAAGAAGCGCGAAGCGCTCGGCAGTGTCACAACACTAATCGCGGATAACAGCAACAAGTGCCGGTCGGCGCGGAAGCCGGGAAAGACCGTGGATCGTTAGTGACGCTGGGGCGTACTCAACGATCCAAGATCTTTCACGTTAGGCTATTCCGTTGCTACGCACTAACTACGTACTGTTTACGTACGGAGGTAGTAGCAACTAAGATGGCCGTGTATGTAGGCTCAGTGCGGGCGAGGGCAGAAGGAGGCGGTCGGTGCGCGGGTTCGGCGACCTGGAAGCGGTCATCATGGACCGGGTGTGGGCGCATGAGTCACCGGTGACCGTCCGCGACCTCTTCGAGGAGCTGAGCGAGGAGCGCAACATCGCCTACACCACCGTCATGTCGACCATGGACAACCTGCACCGCAAGGGCTGGCTGGCCAGGGAGCGCGACGGCAAGGCCTACCGTTACACGGCGGTCGCCAGCCGTGAGGAGTACAGCGCCCGCCTGATGCGCGAGGCCATGGCGGAGTCGGGCGACGCCGAGGCGGTGCTCAGCCACTTCGTCGCGCAGATGGACGGCACCGAGTCCGCGGCACTCCGCGCAGTCCTCGCGAAGCTCGCCGGCGGTCGGCCATGATCACCGCCCTGGCCCTGCTCGGCTACGCGGTCTGCGCCGCGTGGTGCGTGCCCGCATTGCTCACCCCCCTCACCCGCCACGGCGTGAGCGTCCGCGTCGGCCTGGCGGCCTGGCTCGCCGCCATGGCGAGCGTCCTTGTATCCGCCGCGGTCGCCATCCAATTGTCTTTCCGAACGGTCGCGGCTGACTGGCCCCAGCTCACCCAGGCTCTGTGCCGTTCCGTAGCGGGCGGGGCGTGCACCCCCGAGGTCTACCGCAGCGCGCTTTACGAGAGCGGCGTGACGGCGCTGGCTGCCGTGGCCACGCTTATGTCTGTGGTCGCGCTGTGGCGCTACGGCCGGCGCGTTCAGCGCTCACGGCGGCAGACCAGGGCCCACGCGGAAGCGGCGCGCCTGGTCGGCCGCGCACTCGCCAAGGGCGCCGGCGGAACCGGAGCGCGCAGGCACGCCGAAGCAGTCGTCCTCGACGACCCCCGCCCGGCCGCCTACTGCGTGGCAGGCCGTCCCGCCGCGATCGTGCTCACCAGCGGCGCTCTCGAGGTTCTCGACCCCCCACAGCTCGGCGCCGTGCTCGCCCACGAGCGCGCCCACCTGGCCCACGGCGATCACTTCCTGGCGACGCTCACCCAGGGCCTGGCCGCCGCGTTCCCCGGCGTCCCGCTGTTCACTAAGGGTGCCGCCGAAGTCGCCAGGCTTGCCGAGATGTCCGCCGACGACACCGCCGTGCGGGCCAGCGGCCGCCCGGCCCTCGTCGCCGCCCTCCTGGCGATCGCCACCGGCACGGCCATCCCAAGCGCGGGCATCCCAGGCACGGGCACCCCAGGCACGGGCGTCCAGAGCACGGGCGTCCAGAGCACGGGCGTCCGAAGCACGGCGGTCCCAGCCGGCGCCCTGGCAGCCGCCGCCTACGCGGTCCCGGCCCGGGTCGAGCGCCTGCTCAGCCCGTCGACTCCCGCGAGGTCGGCCGCGTGCACCGCGACGCTGACCCTGGCTTTCACCCTGCTGGCCGCCGCCCCTCTCGCGCTGACCTTCTTCGCCGCGAGATAACAGCAACAAGCGCGCTAGTGCAACCTTCACCGTTGGGAGTCAGCTGGACGCGGCCAGGCGGAGCACGTACCCGTTCGGACGACTCATCTTCTGACTTTAGGAGCGGGGCATCATGACGGGGGAGGCCTGCTTGACAGTGCGGATGATCGGCGAGGTTTCCACGCGCTCAACGCCGGGGAGGGCGCCGACCTTGGCGGTCAGGAACTCGTACAGCGCCTCCTCGTCAGTGCAGACGGCGCAGGCGGCGAGGTTGGCCGGACCGGTCGTGGCGGTGACGTAGGCGATCTCGGTGAACTTCGCCAGGGCGGTGCCGACGTCCGCGAGGTGCGAGGGCGGCACCGACAGCCACAGCCACGCCGATGAGCGGAAGCCGAAGGATGGCATGTCCATCTCCAGGTCGAAGTACAGCAGCCCGAGGTCGCGGAGCTGGTCCATCCGCCGCCGCACGGTCGTCTCCGAGTATGTGGTCGTCGCGGCGAGTTCCGCGTACGGGGTGCGGCCGTCGAGGGCGAGGGCCGCGAACAGGGCGGCGTCCAGGTCGCTCATCGCCTCGTCCGGGTCCGTCGGCAGCGGCCGGGTGCGGACCGGGACCCGCAGCGGCGCGACCCGCGAGGCGGGCAGGACGTCCATGAAGCCGAGGGCGTCAGGACCGCCGGTGAACATGTGCAGCCGGGAGTAGGCGGTCACCGCGACGATCCGCCCGGACCTGGGCATCCGGGCGAGCAGCGACTCGGTGCCGTCGGAGCCGTCACCGCGCAGCGAGCAGAGGACTTCGGTGTCCCCGGACAGCAGCTGCACCCACGCGGTATCCGGGCGCTTGGCGAGCGTGGCGGCGATCGCCTCGCCGGAGCCTGGCACGCAGCGCAGCCGGAGGAACCAGGTCGCAGACCCGGATGACTTGGGGTATTTAAGGCCGACGACGCGCAGCACCCCCGCGGAGCGCAGCCGCCGGTAGCGGCGGGCGACGGTCTGGTCGGACACGCCGAGGACCTCGGCGATCGCGCTGAACGACGCCCGCCCGTCGACGCCGAGGCACTGCGCCAGCTGCCGGTCGAGATCGTCGACTGTGATGCTTTCCATCAAACAGACGCTAGCAAATGTCGAGAACAGGCGCATCTAGGCCGTATGGCTTCAGAAGGGGCCACAAGTACGCGATCGTATGTCGAGGAGGCAGGGGAGCCTCCACGGGGCCTGATCACGAGACCTGTCCCGGTGGCGGCCGGCCGCTCGTCTGCTCTTCGAAAGCAAAGCGAAGACGAGGGGACGGCACATGAATCAGTGGAAGGAATCAACCATGCGCAAGTGGTGGCCCCTGGTGGCGATCTGCGCCGGGGCTTGCATGCTGCTCGTCGACGTGACGATCGTGAACGTGGCGCTGCCCGACATGGCACGGCAGCTGCACACAACCTTTAGTGACCTGCAGTGGGTCATCGACCTGTATGCCCTCGTGCTCGGCGCGCTTGTGCTGACCGTCGGGTCGGTGGCGGACCGGTTCGGGCGGCGCAGGCTGTATATCAGCGGGCTGGTGCTTTTCGCCGCGGCCTCGCTCGCCTGCGGCCTGGCACCGAACGTCGCCCTGCTGATCGCCGCGCGCGGCGTCCAGGGGCTGGGCGCGGCGGCGATGTTCGCCACCACGATGGCGCTGATCAGCAACACCTACACCGGGCGCGAGCGCGGGATGGCCTTCGGCATCTGGGGAGCGGTCAACGGCGCCGCTTCCGCGATAGGGCCGATCATCGGCGGGCTGCTCACCGCCAACTTCGGCTGGCGGTGGATCTTCCTGGTCAACCTGCCGGTCAGCGTCGTCGCCGTCGCGCTGACCCTGCGGGTCATCACCGAGTCCAAGGACCCGCACCCCAAGCGCATCGACCTGCCGGGCATGGCGTCCTTCACCATCGCGGCCGGCGCGCTCACCTACGCGCTCATCAGGGGCGCGTGGGCGTCCACCGAGACGATCGCCCTGATCGCCGTGACGGTCGTCGCGGTCGTGGCGTTCGTCGTCGCCGAGCGCCGCAACTCCGCCCCGATGCTCGACCTGCGGCTGCTGCGCAACCGGACGTTCACCGCGATGCTCCTCGCCGGTGCCCTGCTGTCCGCGGCCGCCTGGGCGGGCATGACCTACCAGTCGCTCTGGCTCCAGTCGGTCCTCGGCCTGAGCGCCATCAAGGCGGGCCTGGTCATCCTCCCGTGCGCGGCCGCGGCGTTCCTCGTGTCCGGGCAAGTCGGCCGGTTCCTGCACAAGACGTCACCCCGCTGGATGGTCGGCAGCGGGCTCTTCGTCATCGCCGTCGGCGCGGCGGCCCAGACGGTGATCAGGGAGAACTCCAGCTGGCCCGTGGTCATCCCCGGCCTGGTACTCGTGGGGATCGGCGCGGGGCTTGCCATGGCGTCGCTGACCTCGACGGCGATGTCCGCCGTCCCATGGGAGCAGGCGGGCATGGCGGGCGGCGCGCTGAGCGCGTTCCGCCAGCTCGGCTACGCGCTCGGCATCGCGGTGCTCGGCGAGGTCTTCGACCACGGGCTGACGCACAGCGCGGGCGCTGGCCTGTCGGCGGCGCTGAGCGGCGGCCAGGCCCAGGCGGTGCTTGCCCGCACCCCGGCGCTCGCACCCGTAGTGCACCGGGCATTCGCGGACGGCCTCGACCTCGCTTACGCCGTCGCCGCGGGCTTCGGCCTCATCGCGGCCGTCGCGGTGTTCGCCCTCGTCCGCCGCAGGCCCCAGGCCGCCGCGACCCCCGCTGCCGGGGCGCACGCGGCCACGCCCGAGCCCGAGTCCGTTTCGGCTCCCGTCGAGGCGTAGCTCCCGAAAAAAGATCACAAGATCAAAGGCGATCATCCCGAGCGGAAGCGTGGTTCCCACTAAGCGAAGCCACGCACCGTTCGGGATGATCGGCTCTACGACGGCTTACTGACGGAGCGGAGTGCCAACTCAGACCTTCCCCTGCACCGGCTGACATCCCGAAGGCGGCTAGCCGCCGATGGCCCTGGCGATGATGGCGCGTGCCTCTTCCTGGATGGCGGCGAGGTGGTCCGGGCCGAGGAAGGACTCGGCGTACAGCTTGTAGACGTCCTCGGTGCCGGAAGGGCGGGCGGCGAACCAGCCGGACTCGGTGACCACCTTGAGCCCGCCGATCGGGGCGCCGTTGCCGGGCGCGGTGGTCAGCGCCGCCAGGATCTTCTCGCCGGCGAGCTCGCTGGCGGGCACCTGCTCGGGGGAGAGCCTGGCCAGGGCCGCCTTCTGCTCCCGGCTGGCGGGCGTGTCGACGCGTGCGTACACGGGCGCCCCGTAGCGCTCGGTCAGCCGGGCATACAGCTGCGACGGGGTCTGCCCGGTAACCGCGGTGATCTCAGAGGCGAGCAGCGCGAGGATGATCCCGTCCTTGTCGGTCGTCCACGGCGACCCGTCCCGCTGCAGGAACGACGCCCCGGCGCTCTCCTCCCCGCCGAAGCCCACCGAGCCGTCGAGCAGGCCGGGCACGAACCACTTGAACCCGACCGGCACCTCAAGCAGCGTCCGGCCCAGGCCTGCCGCCACCCGGTCGATCATCGACGAGCTGACCAGCGTCTTGCCGACGGCCGCGGCCGCGGGCCAGCCGTCCCGGCGCTGGTACAGGTAGTCAATAGCGGCCGCGAGGTAATGATTGGGGTTGAGCAGCCCCGCGTCCGGCGTGACGATGCCGTGCCGGTCGGAATCGGTGTCGTTCCCGGTCGCGATCGTGAACTCGTGCTGGCGGCGGATCAGGCTGGCCATCGCGAACGGCGATGAGCAGTCCATCCGGATCTTGCCGTCCCAGTCCAGGGTCATGAACCGGAACGTCGGGTCCACCTCCGGGTTAACCACTGTGAGGTCGAGGCCGTAGTGCCCGCCGATCTCGCCCCAGTACGCGACGCTCGCCCCGCCGAGGGGATCGGCGCCGATGCGGATCCCGGCGTCCCGGATGACGGCCAGGTCAACCACGCGGTCCAGGGCCGTCACGTAGCTGCCGAGGAAATCGAACGTCCCGGTCGTGTCCGCCGCCGTGGCCCGCGCGTACGGCATTCGCCGCACGGCCTTAAGGCCGTCGCTGAGCAGTTCGTTCGCCCGGTCCTGAATCTCCTTCGTGACGTCGGTCCCGGCCGGTCCGCCGTCGGGCGGGTTGTACTTGAAGCCGCCGTCGGCCGGGGGGTTATGCGAGGGCGTGACCACGATCCCGTCGGCCTGCCCCCCGCGGCCGGCCGAGTTATGCACCAGGATCGCCCGGGACACCGCCGGGGTGGGCGTGTACCCGCCACGGGAGTCCACCAGCACCCGCACACCGTTGGCGGCGAGCACCTCAAGCGCGCTGGCCTGGGCGGGCTCGGAAAGCGCGTGCGTGTCGGCCCCCAGGTACAGCGGCCCGTCGATGCCGTGACCCGCGCGGTAGTCGCAGATCGCTTGCGTGGTGGCGAGGATGTGGTCCTCATTGAACGTCGCGGTGAACGCGGACCCGCGGTGCCCGGACGTCCCGAACGACACGCGCTGAGCGACCTCACCAGGATCGGGGTGCACCGTGTAATAGGCGGTGACCAGCTTGGCGACGTTCACGAGGTCGCCGGGGGCGGCGGGCTGCCCGGCACGCGGATCTGCCATACCGCCATACTCGCACAGCCGGGGCCCCCTTCCCGTCCGCCGGGGAGCCTGCTCTCGCGCACTGCTCCGCTGGACTGTAAACCGGCAATTAGTTGCGATATTACGACTTGATTTCGAGTGCTATCAACTCATTGGTTACAAACGCACTGGGTATTCCCGTCGGATATGGTCGACAATGCACGCTTGCAAACGTCAGTAGTCCCAAGTGCGCGACAGGCCGACAGTGGCATACTGGTGATAGGAGCGATGGGAGATGGGACCATGGCAGTCATGGCAGCACGGCGCAAGCGGCAGTCCGTGTGGGAGGAACTTCCACCGGAGCCCGACCCGGTCCAGGACCTGCTCGACCTGCGCGACCGGATCGATACCGGCCACCACAGGGCCGAGATCATCGAAGGGCGGCTCGTCGTGAGCCCGATGCCGGTGTTCTGGCACGAGAAGGTGTGCCAGTGGCTCTCGCTCAGCTTTCTCGAAGCTTGCACCGCCCACGACTGGTTCCCGGACCGCGCTGGCGAAATCCAGCTTCCGGCTACCGGGGACCTGATCGAGCCGGATCTCATGATCCTGCGCGACGCGAGCACCGTTCCGGACCTTGAGTCGCTGCGCCCGTTCGACCAGGTGCTGCTCGCGGCGGAGGTCATCTCCGCGTCAAGCGTCCAGACAGACCGCAAGGTAAAGCCGAGGGCGTGCGCGCTGGCGGGCATCCCGTTCTACCTGCTGGTGGACCGGTTCACTAAGCCGGTGACGATCTCGTTGCACAGCGGGCCTGGTCCGAACGGATACGCCAAGGTCAACACGGTCACCGCGGGCGACAAGCTCCGGATACCCGCCCCGTTCGACCTCACGCTCGACACATCGGCACTTCCGCTCCCCAAGTGACGCCCGCTTCGGTGAGGTGGGCGCCTGGCTGGGGCCCCTGGACCGGTGCTCGCCCGGGCGCCCTCTTCCGATCCAATTTCATTGACATCAGGCTAGGATTCCTGCGCAGGAGCGACACTGCTCGCGCGGGAGGCTACCGTGACCACTTCTCCAGTGACTCTTGGCCTGGGCGCCCATCACCTGCTGGGTCGCGAATGACGCAGGCTGCCCCGTCGGCCAGGCCCGACACCGAGGTGGTGTTCGATCCGGCCAGCTACGTGTCCGGAGTGCCCTTCGACGCGCTGGCCCGGCTGCGTCGTGACCAGCCGGTCGTGTGGGTGCCGGAGATCCCCCTGCTGGGTTGGCCGGAAGGTCCCGGATTCTGGCTCGTGCTGCGTTACAGGGACGTTGAATCAGTACTGACCCGGCCAGAGTTTTTCTCCTCCGCGCTCGGCGCGACACAGATCCGCGACCCCGCCACGCCCGAGGCGCTCCGCTACGTCCAGCGGATGATGCTCAACATGGACCCGCCAGAGCACGCCAGACTGCGGCGGCTGCTACAGCGGTCGTTCACGCCGCGGGCAGTCTCCAAGCTTGAGGACATGATTCGCGGCCACGCGAGAGCCATCTGTGATCGCGTCCTGGCCGGCCCGCGCGGTGAGTGCGACTTCGCCAAGGACCTGGCCGCGGAGCTGCCGTTGCTCACCCTCGCCGACGTGCTCGGCATGCCGGCGCAAGACCGCTGGCTGTTGTTCGACTGGTCCAACCGGGTCATCGGGTACCAGGACCCGGACTACGCCGCCTCGGCTGAGTTCGACCCGGCCGGGGGAACGCCCATGGCCGCCGAGGCGCTCGCGCTGCGCCCGGTGCCTGATGGGGACGCTGGCATGCCTGACCCCCGGACCCGCGAAGGAATGCCCGACCTGTATGCCTACGCCCACCTGCTGGCGGAGCACAAACGGCGTCATCCGGGCGACGACGTGATGTCGATCCTGCTGGCGCAGACGGACGAGGATGGCGGACAAGTCTCCGTGGCAGAGTTCGAGAACATGTTCTGGCTATTCGCCGTGGCCGGGAACGAAACGCTGCGCAACGGTCTGCCAGGAGCGTGCGTCGCGCTGCTCGATCATCCGCAGGCTGCCGCCGAGCTGCGCGCGGATCCGGCGCTGATGCCAACCGCGGTCGACGAGATGCTGCGCTGGTGGACCCCGGTCATGACGTTCCGCCGGACCGCGGCCGTGGACTGCGAGCTCGGTGGTCAGGCGATCCGCGCCGGGGAGAAAGTAGTCGTCTCCTTCACCTCGGCCAACCGCGACGAAGCCGTCTTCGCCAGTCCCGACCGCTTCGACATCCGGCGCCAGCCCAACCCCCACCTTGTCTTCGGCCACGGCCCGCACTTCTGCCTGGGCGCCCACCTAGCCCGAACTCAGATGCGCGCCCTGTTCGAGGAGCTGCTCGCCCATACCTCTTCCCTGAGCTACGCCGGCGCTCCGTCCTACCTGCGCTCGAATTTCCAGCGCGGCATCAAGCGCCTCCCCATCACCTGGACCGCCGGGAAGTAACCCATTTATCCCGAACGGACGAGGCTGGCTCGGTTCGTTAGCTCCCTTCCTTCACGTCGCGCGGACGCTCGCGTGGCCAGCACGAACGCACGGTCCGCGTGGTGCCATTGCCCCATGACGTGCAGGCCGGCGTCCGCGGCGGCGCGCAGCACGGCAGCCGTGCCCATGCGGGCCCAGGGGAAGACCGGGCCGCGCCGGCCGTCGGGGTGCTCGAGGCATGCGGTCATCTGCTCGTCGACGTTGCCGGGCTCCGCTTCGATCAGGAGCCGGCCGTCCGGTGCCAGCAACTGGGCGCAGCGGTACAGCAGCCGGCCGGGCAGGCCGCCGATGCCGATGTTGCCGTCCGCAAGGAGCACTGTAGCCCAGCGGCCTTCCCCGGGCAGCGGATCGAACACCGAGCGGTGCAGGGCGGCCGCCCCGGCCTGGCGCGTTCGGGACACAGCGGCCTGGGAGATGTCGACGCCAAGCGCCGGGATCCCCCGCTCGGTCAGCGCTACGGTCAGCCGCCCAGGGCCGCAGCCCACGTCGAGGACCGGGCCGCGGCAGTGCCGGAGCAGCTCCTCGTCGGCGGCATCGGGTGGCCCGCAGAACCGGGACATCTGAAGCGGCAGCGCGCGGCCGTCAGCCGTCCGCAGCGCCAGCGCCCCGGCCTGCTCGCTCATCGCCTCTTCGTACAGGGCGATCGCTCCCGCCCTCATGTTGTTGCCCCGAGGGCGCGTGCGACGGGGGCGTTTTTCGCGATGACGTCTTCCCTGGTGTCGGCCCGTTCGCCGGTGCCAGCCGGGCTCAGGACCGTGGCGAGCTCCCGCGCCCGCGCGGCGAAACGGCTCTGCGGTGCCTGGCGGGCCACGGCCACGGCATCCGCTGCCGTGTCAACGTCGCGCAGTTCCGGCAGGTCGGCGACGCGCAGCCCGGCCGCGAGCAGCCGGGCCCGCTGGATGGAACCGGTGCCCGCGGTCGACATGGGGACGCCGCGCAGCAGGGCGGGATCGGGCACGCGCAGGCCGAGCGCCCAGAATCCGCCGTCGGCGGCCGGGCCGAACACGGCGCCGGCAGCCTGCCAGTCCACGGTGAGCAGGCCGGGGGTGACCTGCGGCGTGTCCATGCCGATCAGCAGCGCCGGGCCGCGAACAGCGGCGAAGGCGGCGGCGAGGCGTTCGTCGAGCGGGCCGCCGCACTGCGGCACGACGTCGAACCCCGGGGGCAGCCACGGCCCCGGCTCGCCGTCGAGGACCAGGACCCGCCGCGACGCCGGCACGGTAAGGACAGTGTGCAGCGTGTCGGCGAGCGCGGCCTCGGCGAGCGAGGCGGCCTGCTCGGGCGTGCACGGCGGCACCAGGCGCGTCTTGACCCGCCCGGGTACTGGCTGCTTCGCGATGACGAGCAAGGTGATGGCCGGTTTCGTCACCGGGCGAGCACCTGGCTCATGTCCCGCACGGTGCGCACGCAGCCCCCTACGGTGCCCGTCACCTTGGACTTTCCGATGCGGGGCAGGTAGGTCACCTCGACCTCGGACACGCGCCAGCCGGCGTCTGCCGCGTTCATGACCATCTCCAGCGGGTACCCGAACCGCCGGTCGGTGAGGTTCAGGCTGAGCAGCGCCTCCCGGCCTGCCGCTCGCATCGGTCCCAGGTCACGGATGCCCAGTCCGGTGCGTCGGCGGACTCGCCGTGCCAGCTCCCAGTTGGCCAGCCGCGCCGGCAGCGGCCAGGCGTCCCTGCGCACCGCGGCTCGGCGGCCGAGGACCAGGTTGGCCTGGCCAGCCAGCAGAGGCGCGGTCAGCAGGGGAAACTGCTGCGGGTTGAGGCTGCCGTCACAGTCACAGAAGCAAACGAGGTCGTTGGTCGCCGCCAGCAGGCCGGCGTGGGCGGCTGCCCCGAAGCCCCTGGTCGGCTCCGTCACCACCGTCGCGCCGAGCGACCGCGCGATCTCCGCCGACCCGTCTGTGGAGCAGTTGTCGACGACGATCGGCCGGAAGCCGGCCGGCATCCTGTCGAGCATCCAAGGCAATGCCGACGCCTCGTTCAGGCACGGCAAGATTACGTCAACGATCACGGATGCGAGAATATTGCCAATGCCGTGCCGACATTGGCGTTAGCGTCTTACGAAACGGAGAACAAAAGCTCTGGGTGCTCGCGCAGGCGATTTCGTCATCTGCCAGGTAAGCACTTATGACAATCTGAAAAAATATCTCGCAATGATGCCCGAATGAGCACCCGGCCGCTCTTAGCGGCTGCCGGGCGTTCTTAGACTCAGGACTTGGGCGCTCGCACTCTCGTCGTCGAAGACGACCTGACCGTGACGGAGGTCGTCGTGGACTACCCGCGCCGTGTCGGCCTGGAGTCCCGGCCTGTGCGGACGGGCAGGCCGCGCTGGAGATCGCCGCGACGTGGCGGCCCGACCTGGCGGTGCTTGACCTGATGCTGCCAGGAGTAAGCGGCCTGGAGGTGTGCCGGGGCAGCGTGCGCGTGAGTGCGCCTGCCGTCAGGCCAGCACAGGTCGGGGCGGCACCGTCAGGCCGGCACCCGGCCTGCGGGCGCCGCGGCGAACTCCGCGACCCCGTTGGTGAACGGCACGGTTGCCCGCCAGCCCAGTTCCCGGCTGATGCGGTCGCTGGAGGCGGTGATATGCCGGACGTCGCCGAGCCGGTACTCGCCGGTGACGACGGGGCTGGGGCCGCCGTAGGCGCTGGCCAGCGCGGACGCCAGCTGGCCCACGGTGCGCGGGGTGCCGCTGCCGACGTTGTAGGCGCGCAGGGCGCCCGGCCCGCCCGGGACGCCCGTTCCGGCGGCTGCCTCGATGGCGGTGACGGTGGCGGCGGCGACGTCGCGGACGTGGACGAAGTTGCGTCGCTGGGCGCCGTCCTCGAAGACCCGCGGCGCGCGGCCGGCCTCCAGGGCGGAGCGGAAGAACGAGGCGACCCCGGCGTACGGGGTGTCGCGGGGCATCCCGGGGCCGTACACGTTGTGGTAGCGCAGCGCTATCGCCTGGCCTTCGGTTGCCCTGGCCCAGGAGCCGGCGAGGTGCTCCTGCGCGACCTTGGTGGCGGCGTAGACGTTGCGCGGCTCGGGCGGTGCTTCCTCGGGGACCAGTTGCGGTGACAGCGGTTCGGCGCAGTGCTCGCAGCGCGGCTCGAACTTGCCTGCGTCGAGGTCGGCGGCCTGCCGGGGCGGCGGCGCCGCGGCGAGCCCGTGCCGGGCGCACGTGTAGGCGCCCTCGCCGTAGACGACCATGGACGAGGCGAGCACGAGCCGGCCGGCTCCGGCGCGGGCCATGGCGGCGAGCAGGACCGCGGTGCCCAGGTCGTTGCAGCCGGCGTACAGCGGCGCGTCGTCGAAGTCGACGCCGAGCCCGACCATCGCGGCCAGGTGGCAGACCACGCTGACGCCGCGCAGCGCGTCGTCGACGACTTGCGCGTCGCGGACGTCGCCGCGGGTGAACTCGAAGCCGGGATCAGCGGAGAACGGGGGAATGCCGCCGGGGTGGACGAACGGCAGCAGCGCGTCAAGCACCCGCACCTCATGACCCGCGCTCGCCAGCGCCGCGACAACGTGGGATCCGATAAAGCCGGCACCGCCGGTGACCAGGACGCGCATGGCCCGAGATTATGAATATTCCCGGCTGGGTGGTCCGCAACGCCGTGAGTGTTCATCAATTCGTAAGGTTTTGATTGATTCTTAATTTGTAATATGAATTCCTGCCTCGCCACGGGCGAGGATGCCATGTAATACCTGGCATGACCCTCAGCAACAGTCTGGGCATCCTGCCGCGCCCACGGGACGCCGCCAGGCCGGCCCTTGACGGGCCGCCCCGGCCGCAGTGGGCGCCACGTGCCGCCCAGCTGGCCGCGGCGCTGGTCGGCCTCGTCGCGATCGGCGCCTACCTGTTCGTCTCCCTGAGCCGGCTGGATTACCCGTTTGCGCTCGAATCGCTGGAGGGCAACTCGCTCGCCGAGGTACACCGCATCCTGGCGGGGCAGCCGCTGTACCCGGCGCCGACCGCGCAGTACGTCCCTGACGGGTACCCGCCGCTCTACTTCTACGTGTCGGCCGCCGTCGCCCGCGTGCTCGGTGCCTCGTACCTGTCGCTGCGGCTGGTATCCCTGGTGTCCTCGCTCGCCTGCTTCGCGCTGCTCGCCCGCCTGGTCCAGCGCGAAACGGGGAGCATCGCGGCCGGGACCGGCGCCGCGGGCGTGTTCGCCGCGACCTACTTCGTGGCGGGCACCTGGTTCGACATTGCCCGGGTCGACTCGCTGTTCCTCGCGCTCAGCATCGGCGGACTGTACGCCGCCAGGCACATGCGCGGGACGCGCGGCGCCATCGCCGCCGGCGCGCTGCTCGCGGCCGCGGCCCTCACCAAGCAGACCGGGCTCGCCGAGGTGGTCGCGGTGACCGCCGCGCTGCTCACCGGGCCGCGCCGCAGGCTCGCCTGCGTCGCCGCGCTCACCGAGGTTGCCGTGCTCGGCGGCAGCACGCTCGTGATCCGGCTCACCAGCGGCGGCTGGTACATCTACTACATCTACAAGCAGATGAGCGAGCACGCGCTGAACTACGGCAACTTCGGCTGGTTCTGGACTGCCCTGCTGACCGCGACGGGCCTGGCCGCGTGCGCCGCCATCATCGGCGCGCGCCGGGTGCCCCGCGAGCTGCTCGTCGGCTGCGCCGCCCTGGCGGTCGAGGGCTACGTCACCTTGGTGCAAAGCGGCGGCGCCATCAACGACATGCTGCCCGCGTACCTCGCCGTGGCGTTGCTCGCGGGCCTCGCGCTCGGCGGCGGCTCGGCCCGGTGGGTCACGACCGCGACGGGCGTGCTCGTACTCGCCCAGGCCGTTTTCCTCCTGGCCAGCTCCCATCCTTCCCAGGCGATTCCCACCAGCGCCGACCGCGCCGCCGGTGAGCGGCTGGTCGCGGGCATGCGGGCGTTCGGCGGCGACGTCGCCGTCCCCGCCGACCCCAGCCTGAGCCTGCTGGCGGGAATGGCGCCGGCCGCGGTTCCTGGCGGGGTGTACGACGTCCTGCGGGCCACCGACAAGGCCGGGATCGAGAGCTACCGAAACAGTGCGTACGCGGCGGTCAAGACTCGTCAGTTCAGCGCGATCATCACCGACGGCGGTGGGCATCCGCTATACAACCCGCCCGATCTCATCCAGGACTACCAGGAGTGCCTGCAGCCGCTGCCCGTCGGCCCGGCCACGCTGCTCATCCCGGTCGCAGGGACCCGCCCCCGCCCCGCCGTAGTCTGGATCCCGCGCGGGAGTGGTTCCTGCCAGGACGCCTTCAGCATTCTGGACGGCGGTAAGGCTGTCGGCTCGTGAGGACGCGCACGACAGATCCCTCGCTCATGACAGATCCCTCCGGCCCCCCCGGGCCGTTCCGGCGGTCGTTCTGGCGCAGCCCGATCCGCGGCCCCTGGCTGACCTCGGTACTCGGACTGATGCTGCTGGTGTCCATCCCCGTGATGTTCGTGACCGGCCTGCTGTCCTACGCTGCCTACAACCCGGACCTCAACCCGATCAATGACACGACACCAGGCAAGGGCCTGCTCGGCTTCTACCTGTTCTCCTGGCCCACGAACCCCTACTGGCTCTACCGGGTCACCCAGGGCGTCCACGTCACGCTGGGGTTGACGCTGGTGCCGATCCTGCTGTTCAAGCTGTGGTCGGTGCTGCCGAAGCTGTTCGAGTGGCCGCCGCTGCGCTCGCCCGCGCACATGCTGGAACGGCTGTCGCTGTTCCTGCTCGTCGGCGGGGCGGTGTTCGAGTTCGTGACGGGGATCTTGAACATCCAGACGTGGTACCCGTTCCCCGGCTCCTTCTACACGCTGCACTTCTACGGCGCGTGGGTGTTCATCGCCGGCTTCGTCGTCCACGTGCCGCTCAAGCTGCCCACCATGATCAGGGCGCTGCGCAGCCGAAGCTTTTGGGGGGAGCTGCGCACGAACCTCGCCCACACGCGCCCGGAGCCACCGGACGCGGGATACCTGGCCCCCGTGGCGCCCGCCGTTCCAACGATCTCCCGGCGCGGCGTGCTTGCCTTCGCCGGCGGGGGCTCAGCGCTCGTCGCGCTGCTGTCCGTGGGCCAGTCCCTGGGCGGGTCCCTGGCGCGGACCGCGCTGCTCGCGCCGCACGACCAGGCGGTCAGTGGCGGCACCGCCGGCGATTTCCAGGTCAACAACACCGCGCGCAACGCCGGGATCATCGCCTCTGAGACAGGGGAGACCTGGCGGCTCACCGTCGCGATCCTCGGCCAGGCGACCCGCCCCGTGGTGCTGACCCGGACCGACCTCCTGCGCATGCAACAGCACACCGCCAGCCTGCCGATCATGTGCGTGGAAGGCTGGTCCACCGATAACCAGGCCTGGGCCGGCGTCAGGCTGCGCGACCTCGCCGCGCTGGCAGGCATCACCAACCCGTCGAGCGTCGTGGTGCAGTCACTGCAGCGCGGCGGGGGATTCAACCGCGCGGCCCTCTCCGCGGAGCAGATCATGGACCAGGACTCGCTGCTGGCCCTGCGAGTCAACGGCGCGGACCTCTCGCCCGACCACGGCTACCCGGCCCGGGTGATCGTGCCAGGCAACCCGGGCGTGCACAACACCAAGTGGGTCTCCAGCATGACCTTCCGGAGTTGATATGAGCTGGTTCAAGCGCTGGTACGGTGCCAACCCGCTGCACCTGCTCACCCTGCTCGGCTGCTTCGCGCTGGCCTGGTACGCCGGGGCCGGGTTGCTGCACGGCGAGACCGTCGGCGTCATCGTCTGGTTCGTCGGCGCGGTCATCGGCCACGACCTGATCCTGATGCCGCTGTACGCGCTCGCCGACACGTCGGTCATGGCGGTCTTCAGGCATCGCCCGCCCAAACTGCCGACCGTGCCCTGGATCAACTACCTGCGCGTCCCCGTGGTGCTTTCCGGCATCCTGCTGCTGATTTGGTTCCCGCTGATCTTCCGGATTCCCTCGCATTTCCCGCGCACAACGGACCTGTCGCTTGATCCCTACCTCGGGCACTGGCTCGCCGTGACCGGAGTACTGTTCCTGCTGTCCGCCACCGCGCTCGCGTTCCGGCTGGGCACGGGCCGCAGCGGGCGGAAGGCGCCTAGGCACGGCGGGGAAGTCGCCGACTTCCCTCCGGGCGTGGCTCCTGGTTATGCCGAACAGCCGTGGTATCCCGAACAGCCCCGGTATCCGGAACAGCCCCGGTATCCGGAACAGCCCCGGTATGCCGAACAGCCCCGGTATCCGGAACAGCCCCGGTATGCCGAACAGCCCCGGTATCCGGAACAGCCCCGGTATCCGGAACAGCCCCCGTATCCCGAACAGCCCTGGTATGCCGAACAGCCGCAGTATCCCGAACAGCCTCGTTACCCAGAGCGGCCGCGTTATCTTGAACGGCCGCCTTATCCCGAACGGCCGCGGGACGCGCCTGACGAGCCGAACTCAGCACCGCCTTGGGACCGCGGCGGATGAGCGGACGTCGTCCAGAGCGGTTGGCGGTCAGCCATCCCGGCCCTGCCTACTGGACCTGCCAGTAGGTCGTGTAGCGCTGGTGGACTACGTCGCAGACCGGAATGAGGGACATGGGGCGGGCGTCGCCGGGGGTTCCGAAGGACCCCAGTGCTTCGAAGGCCAGGGGCGACGCGCTCACCTGCCGGATGGAAGACACGTCGATGGTCGGCATGCGCAAGGCGTCGCCTGTCAGGGCCGCCAGGACGACAGGGCCGTAGGTGAGCGCCGCGACCCGCGGGTTGTCGGGTGCCTGCCGCAGGACCAGGCCCATTCCGAAGGAGATCAGGAGTTCGTCGCCGGGCCGCCACGCACGCGTCACCTCGATGGCCGCTGGCGAGTCAGCCCGGCTGGTGCTGGACGGCAGGGATCGCGGTCTTCCGTTCAGTGTCGCCCGCACAGACGTGGCCCAGGCGGGGACCCGGACTCTGAGGGTCATCCGGCCAGTGCCCGCTTCGACCGCGAGCGTTGTCACCGGGACCTCGGGGATCCTTGTCGCCTGGCGGAACGTCAGGCCATCAGCGCGGACCCGCGAGGGGATGAAGAGGTTGACACGGAGGGCGCCGTCGGGGTCTCTGGTGTAGATCGTGTCGGTGAAGCGGGTCGGTGTCTCAAGACCGGTCGCGGTATCGCAAGTGAACGTGTCGTAGTCGGTCGCGAAGACGTTCTCGTTGACGCCGGGAAAGTAGTTCGCCGGGACCTGCTTGTGCGCGCCTGGCGACAGGCCCGTGTAGTAGGCGACGAAGCCGTGCGGGGAGCCCGGGTCCTGGGTGCCAAGCAGGTGGTTGACGAGGGTGCGCTCGTGGTAGTCCATGTACGCCGCGTTGCCAGGCTCGTGGAAGTGCAGGAGCCTGGTGAGCTTCAGCATGTTGTAGCTGACGCAGCCCTCGCAGTTGAAGTTCGACAGCGCGCTGGCGACCGTGTCCGGCGGTCCCCAGTACTCGTGGTTGCCCTGGCCGCCGATCGCAAAGGAGTGGTGCGCAGTCGCGATGCGCCAGAAGTTGACCGCCGCGTTCCAGTACTTCTCGTTCCCGGTCTCCTCCGCCAGGCGCAGGGCCGCGATGACCTTCGGCGTCGAGACATTGCACTGCGAGCCGTTGAGCTGGTCGGTGTTGTCGGACAGGGGGTCGAGGAACCTCGCATCGTAGAAGCGCTCCGCCGTCTTCAGGGTCGCCGGGTCCCCGGTGATCGCGTACAGGTTGGCGAGGGCCTCTGGCAGGCCGCCGAACTCGACATTGAGGATCACCTGCATGTGCTGGTAGGACAGGTTCCTGGTGCGGCGGTCGACCCAATCGGCAAGCCGGGACGCCACGTCAAGCGCCAGGGTGTTCCCGGCCAGCTGGTACTGGTCGATCAGGCCGGCCAGGTACTTGTGGATCATGTAGTACGGGGACCAGATCCGGCTCCACTGACCGTCCTCCAGCCAAGCGAAGTACTGCTCGGGAAATGCCGAGAGGTACCCGTGGTTGTAGCCGGCCTTCGGTGCCCTGGCTTGCAGGCTCGCTAGCTGGGCGACGAAGTAGTCGCCCTTGGCCTTGACCGCCTGCCGGTCGTAGTCATCAGCAGTCGTGCCGGTGTCCGCGTATGCCCACGCGAGGGCCGACATCAGATGGCCCGTCACGTGGCCGCGAATTTTCGAGGTAGGGCTTTCCCAGCCGCCGATGGGCATGGCCCGCGCCGGGAGCCCGTAGTTGATCCGGAAGCTGCGCAGCATCCGGTCCGGGTCGAGGAAGAGCAAGTAGGCGAGGTTGCGCTGCTGGTTGCCCTGGAACGGGCCGCCGAGGAGGCGGACGTCGGCTCGCGACACCGCCGCCGTCTTACCCGCGGTGCCGTCGGGGGCGTAGGCCGCGCCAGGAGTGTAGGCGTCGGGGGCACCGGGGCGAGGGCTCGCGGAACGGGTGTCGGCCACGCCCAGGCAGGCGGAGCTCCCTGCGAGGATCGCTGCGGCCCCGAGCACGGTGAACGCTTCCCTGCGCCGGAGTGGCCGGCCTGTCACCTTCGGTGCCTCCTACCCCGCGCCGGACGGCCCCCAAATTGCCATTCTAGGAATCATCACGGAGTTGTTCCAGTCCCGCTGAGCACTGCCGGGGCATTCGGTGAGCGCGTCCATGGTCTTCCGGACGCTGACAACGGAGCGGGAACTGGCGCCGCAGGTGGTTCCGGCGCTCGGCGCGATGAACCCGCTGCACGCGGAGGCGGTCCGGAAACGACTGCCGGCCAGCCAGCGGGGCAATGCGGCGGGACGGTGACCGCCTGTGTGGCATCCTGCCTGCTAACAGCCTGATGCGGTGACTGGATTCGCCGCGGGCCGGCTTACCGAGACGTCGGTGGCGGCAGTCAGTTCAGAGCTGCCCGTGGTTGGGCGGCAGTGCGTCATTCAGCAGGTAGTTCCCTACATGGTGGTACTTCCAGGAGACGGGGTCGTGGCTCGCGTGGGTGCGCGCGTTGCGCCAGTGCCGGGACAGGTCGTACCGCTCGTCGGCGGCGCTCGCGCCGCTGAGCGAGAAGATCTCCGTAGTCACCTCGGCCGCGACCTCGCTGGCGAACGCCTTCGCCTGCGCGACCGCCAGCGTGCCCCGTGCCGCCGCTTGCGCGTCGGCGGGTACCCGGCCGACCGCCTGCTGGACGTCGGCGGCCCGGGCGAGCAGTGCCTCCGCGGCGCTGACCTTCGTGGCCAGGTGCTGCAGGACCTGCCTGCTCGGTGCGCGCTTCCGCTGGGCGAGGTAACTGACGGTGGCGGCACGAGTCGCCAGGGGAATTAACCGGGAATACGGCGGCTTGCCCAGGTGCTTGCGCCAGTATGAGCGTTCTGGACTTCCAGGTAAGCAAGGATTTCGCCGCCGACTGGGATGCGTGGCACAGGCAGCACGAGGAGCGGCTCGCCGCGGCAGACGGCTTCCTGGCGATCACCAGTATCAACTGGCTCACCGAGACCCCGACCCGGTTCCCGGACGCACCGGGGGAGTGGGCCGCCGACGACTCCGGCGTCACCGTGGACCTCGCGCCCGGCGAGGAGCTCACACTGGACGGGACCCGCATCACTGGTCCGCATCACTTCGGACAGATCCCCGAGCGCGGCGGGCTTTTCCCGAGGGATGCCGCTGGCGTGTACGAGGTGGCCAAACGCGGCGGGAATGACATCCTGCGGCCGCGCCGCCCCGACGCCCCGCTGCGCGCGGGCTTCCGGGGCACTCCCGCCTATGCGCCTGATCCACTCTGGGTCATCAGCGGCCGCTACCGCCCCTTCGACGAGCCCAGGAACGTCACGGTCGGCTCGGTCGTGGAGGGACTGCAGCACGTGTACGAGGCGCCCGGCGTGGTCGAGTTCGAGGTCGGCGGGCAGCCCCTCGCGCTGACCGCCTTCAACGGCCGCACCCCTGGCAGCCTGCATATCCTGTTTACCGACGCGACCAGCGGCGTGACGACGTACCCTGCCAACCGGTCGCTGCAGGTCCCGGCACCGGACTCCGATGGCACGGTCATCCTGGACTTCAATCGGGCGACCAACCTGCCGTGCGCGTACACCGAGTTCGCGACGTGCCCGCTTCCGCCGGCCGGGAACCGCCTCCCGGTGGCCGTCGAGGCCGGCGAGCAGATCCCCTACGAGGCGAAGGGCAGGGAGGCGTAGCGGACCCGGCGCCGCCCTATCAGAACCCGGAGCGCATGCTGCGCACCAGGTCAGCGCGGAACACGCCGATCTCTTCAAATTTCTAGCGGAACGGACGGTAGCGACTCCCACGCGCCCGCCTTCTTCACCGTCCCGATGATCGGCGCGGAGTCCACGGATTGCAGGCCGGGTATATCGGCGAGCCTGGCAGTCAGGTAGGCGTAAAGCTGGTGGGTGTCGCGGAATACCGCGCTGACGGCGAGGTTGGTGGGGCCGGTCGTCGCGGCGGCGAACGGGACCTCGGGGTGTGCGGCGATCACGCGCCCGGCGGCCTCAAGGTGTGCGGGCTCAACCTTGAGCCACAGCATCACGGTCGCATTGACGCCAATGGCGGAATCGTCGACGTCGACATCGAAATACAGCAATCCGGCTCGCTGTAGCTCCTCGATCCGGCGCCGCACGGTTGACTCGTGCCAGTGAGTGGCAGTGGCAAGCTCGGCGATAGGTGCCCGGCCGTCCCTGGCAAGCTCGGCGATCAGCGGGTCATCGTCATCGCGGAGTACGGTCGCGCCGGCTGGCGTCCACTCGTGCGCGGTGCCAGGCGGTGGTGCCACCTCTTGCGGCGGGGACGGCATTTCGGGCACGGCTTCGCGGAGCGAGGCGAACTGGGCGGCGGTCAGCGCGCCGGTATACGCGGGATACGCGACCGGGGTGAACACGTGCAGTATCGAGTGTGCCGTGATCGCCGTGACGTGGCGGCTGCCGGGCAGTCCGCGCAGGAATAGCGCGTTGCGCTGTTCCGGGGTGCGGGCCTGGACGACGCATACGATCTCGGCGCCACCCGAGTACAGCCGTACCCACTGGGTGTCGGGCCGCCGGGCGAGCGTGTCCGCGATGCGCTGCGCGCTGCCCGGGGCAGCTTGCAGCCGGACGAGCCAGTTCACCCAGCCGGCGCGCTGGCCGTCAATGAGGCCGGGCACGCGCAGGCCAACGTTGGCGACCAGCCGCCGGTACCGTCTCGCGATGGTCTGGTCGGAGACCCCCACAACGTCGCCGAGCAGGCGGAATGACGCCCGCGGCGCCACGGTCAGCGCGTGGAGAAGCTGGCGGTCGACGTCATCGAGCTGACTGGTTTTCACGCATTCGAGGGTAGCAATGTCGAGATCCGGCTGACGTGCTGCCTCATTTGGGTTCGTTCCGTGGTCTCGGGCACGGTGGTTGAGGGGTTACTCGGAGGAATGGGCTAGCTGATGGATAAGAAGTGGTGGACCCTTATCGCGGTGTGCGCGGGGATCTTCATGCTGCTGCTGGACGTGACGATCGTGATCGTGGCGCAGCCGTCGATCCAGGCCGGGCTGCACGCGAGCTTCAGCGACGTGCAGTGGACGCTGGACGCCTACGCGCTGACCCTGGCCGCGCTGCTGCTGACCTCGGGGTCGCTCGCCGACCGGTACGGGCGCAGGCTGCTGTTCTCCGTCGGGCTTGCCGTCTTCACCCTCGGCTCGCTGCTGTGCGGCCTGGCGGCCAGCCCGCTGATGCTGATCTTGTCGCGGAGCGGGCAGGGGGTCGGCGGCGCGATGATGTTCGCGACGTCGCTGGCGCTGCTCGGGAACAGCTTCCGCGGCCGTGAGCGGGGCGTCGCGTTCGGCGTGTGGGGCGCGGTCGTCGGCGTCTCCACCGCGCTCGGCCCGGTCCTCGGCGGCGTGATCACCACGGACTGGAACTGGCGCGGCATCTTCCTGGTCAACGTGCCGGTCGGCGTGTTCGCGCTGGCCGTGACCCTCTGGCGGGTCACGGAGTCGCGGTCCCCGCACCCCGCGCCGCCGGACTGGGCGGGCTTCGTCCTGTTCACTGCCGCGCTGACCGGGCTGGTCTACGGGCTGATCCGGGCCGGCGAGAACTCCTGGTCCGACCCCGGGGTGATCACCAGCCTGGCCGCCGGCGCGGTCCTGCTCGCCGCGTTCCTGGTCGTCGAGGGCCGCGTCGCCCACCCGATGTTCGACCTGTCCCTGCTGCGCGTGCCCACGTTCACCGGCGGCTCGATCGCCGCGTTCGCGATGAACGGGTCGCTGTACGCGCTGCTGCTGTACTACGTGATCTACCTCCAGGACATCCTCGGCTACTCCGCGCTCGGCGCCGGCCTGCGGCTGGCCGTCATCAGCCTCGCGCAACTGGCCACCTCGGTCCTCGCCGGCCGGTTCAGCGAGCACGTCCCGGCCCGCTGGCTGATCGGCCCCGGCCTGCTCCTCGTCGGCATCGGCCTGATCGCCACCGCGGGCCTGACCGGCGACTCGACCTGGACCCACCTGATCCCCGGGTTCATCATCTCCGGGCTCGGCAGCGGACTGGTCAACCCGCCGCTCGCCTCCACCGCCATCGGCGTCGTCCCCCCAAGCCGCGCCGGAATGGCCTCCGGCATCAACACCACCTTCCGGCAAGTCGGCATCGCCACCGGCATCGCCGCCCTCGGCTCCATCTTCACCTCAGCCATCCAGGGCCACCTCACCGGCGCCCTGCCCCCCTCACTCGCCAGCTCAGCCCCGGCAATCGTCAACGCCGTCCGCCAGGGCTCAGTCGCGCAACTACTCGCCTCCGTCCCGGCCGCCGACCGGCCGGCCGTCGCCACCGCACTGCGGTCAAGCTTCGCCGCCGCCATGAACGACCTCCTCTACGTCACCGCCGGCCTCGCCATCGCCGGCGCCGTCAGCGCCGTCCTGCTGATCCGCCGCAAGGACTTCTACCACCCCGAAAACCCCGAACCCACCACACCCGGCACCACAACCGGACACCAGGCAACGAAAGCCGTCGGCTGACCATCGCACTGGTCCACGTCGAGATTGTCGAGGGCGTGCGGGTCCCAGTTGTCCCCGCAAACAATCACGACTTCTGGTGTTAAATGTGTCACAGTGTCATTATGTGTGCCCACAGCTGTACGTTGGTAACTCACCTAGTCAGAAAGAGGGCTGAGTCATCACCGTAGAAGGCCGCGCCATAGAGGAAAATCTGACACCGAAGGCGCGTTCCTTCTTGCGACGGCTGACTGCCGCCACCGGGGGCGGCATGTTCATCGACGGCTTCGTCTTCGCGACGTTCGCAGCCGCGTTCGCGGGCCGCGCATATGACGCACTGCATGTCACCTCGCTGTGGGAGCAGTGGATCTCGGCGTCGGTGCTGATCGGCACGTTCTTCGGCGGCATCGTACTGGGCTACGTCACTGATCGCATCGGTCGCAGGCCGATGTTCGTCATCGACCTGTCCGTCTTCCTCGCCTGCGCGGTCGTCATGTTCTTCGTCCAGTCCCCGTGGGAGGTCTTCACGCTCGGCGTGGTGATGGGGCTGGCGGTAGGCGCCGACTACTCGATCGGCTCGCCGCTGCTCGGCGAGTTCGTGGGGGCGAAGAAGCGGGGCAACTACCTTGGCCTGCTGGAGATCAGCTGGAACGTCGGGTACGTCGTCGCCTACCTGATCGGCTACGTGATCAACACGTACGAGCCCGGCGGGTGGCGTGTCATCCTGGCCGCGAGCGCCGTCCCCGCGGTGATCTGCCTGTTCATGCGGCACGGGCTGCCGGAATCGCCGCGCTGGCTGATTACCAAGGGGCGCCGTGACGAGGCCCTGGCGATCATGCGCGACAACATGGAGGCCGCTGACCCGGGCGACATGGTCGATGAAGAGGTGATCGAGACCCGGTGGAAGCTGCTGTTCTCGCCGGATTACCTGCGCCGGACGATCTTCGCCTGCACGTTCTGGAGCGCGATCGTCTTGCCGTACTTCGCGCTCACGTTCTTCCAGCCGACGATCTTGGGCTCGCTCGGGCTGGGCGGCAACGTCCTGCTCGGGGCACTGCTCGGCACGATCATCGCGCTGGCCGGGGCCACGGTGGGCTGGTACATCGTGGACAAGGTGGGCCGCCGCAAGATCCTGATCCCGCCGATGTTCTTCTGCGCCGCGTTCCTGCTGCTCGCCGCCGCACACAACGCGCTGCCCGCGGAGATCGGCGCCCTCTGTTTCTTCGGCTACCTGTTCTCCTACGGCGTCATGTCGATCCTGCCCGGGATCTATCCGGAGGAGATCTTCCCCAGCTCGGTGCGGGGGTCCGGCGTCGGCGTATCCACGGCGGCCAGCCGGGCGGCCGCCGCGCTCGGCACGTTCCTGCTGCCGACCATCCAGTCCACGCTGGGGACGCCCGCCGTTCTGATCATCATGGGCGCGGTGTCGCTCGTCGGCGGGGTGACGTCGTTCTTGTGGGCGCCGGAGACCAATGGCCGGACGCTGACCGCGACCTCCGACCGCGTCGATCCGCATACCTACGGACGCCGCCGGGCCCGGGCCGTCAAGGTCCCGGCATGATGCTTCCCGCCGCGGGGAACGATTCGATGTAGGACCCGCGTCCGGCGATGATCTCGGCGCGGCCGCCGGAGATCAGGTCAAGGGTGGCGAACTGCTGGAAGACCCGGACCGGGTCGTCGGAGCTGAGCACCGCTTCGCGCTGGACAGCTTGATGTTGCGCGTGTTCTCCGCCTTCGCCGTCTTCCGCACCGGGGAAGACATCGACACGCTGCTGCCCGCCCTCCGGCGTCTCGCGCGGGAGACGCACGAGTGACCGGCGCGGCGGGCTAAACGTTGCTGGAGACCGCCCATCCGCGAGCGTAGTCCCAGCCCTTGGCCCCCTGCGCCTGCGCAGCGCCGTCGAAGTCGACGTCGTCGCGCAGCCCGTGCCTCCCGCCGCGGCCTGGTCGAGGCAGAGGCCGACCCGGACAACAGGCGGCGCAAGATCGTCCGGATTACCGAAGCCGGACAACAACGGCTTGCGGAGGCCGCAGCCCAGCAGCGCGACGTGCACCGTGCCGCCCTGGCCGAGTTGTCCGAGACGGAACGGGCCGAGCTCAATAGGCTGCTGCTTAAAATGCTTCGGCTGCAGACATAACGCCGATTGGACGCGAGCCACGGAGCATGACCCGGCCTGACCGTGACGCCTCAGCGGCGGCGGCGCGGGCCTAGGCGGTGCAGCTGGACCAAGGTGACCAGTAGGTAGACGACCGCCCAGCCGGCCGTGATGCCGACGTCCCGCACCCAGTCGACGGACGAGGTTGTCCAGAGCGGATCCGCGTCCGTGCCCGGCAGCAGGCCGATCCCGTTGAGGTTCACGGTGGACGCCAGGGAGGCGAATCCCCAGCGGGCCGGCGCGATCCAGGACAGCTGGGACAGGCCGTTCATCCCGTTGAACGGCAGCACGCCACCCGACAAGATGACCTGGAACATGGTGAGCATCACCAGGAACGGCATCGCCTTTTCCGATGTGCTGACGAAGGCCGACACCATAAGTCCCAGGCACATCGACGCCACCGCGAGCACGGCGACCGCGATCAACAGCTCAAGGAGCGGGAAGCTCTTCAGGAGCGCGCCGTGCGCGGGGAGCTCGCGGCCCACCACGCCAAGCAGCACGATCACGCACGACTGCACGATGCTGATCACGCCGAGCAGGGTCAGTTTGGACAGCAGGTAGGCGCCGGGTGACAGGCCCGCCGCCAGCTCCCTGATGTAAATCGGGCGTTCCTTGACCAGCTCACGGACCGAGCTCGCGGTCCCGGCGAGGCAGGTGCAGGTGACCAGGATCTGGAGCAGTTCCTGGGCGGACATGTTGCCATTCGGCCCGGCCAGCCCCTGCATAGCGGGCACGAACCTGATCAGCAGGCCGAGCACGAGCGGGAGCAGCCCCATGAACAGCACGTAGCCCCGGTCCGCGGCGATCACCCGCGCGTACCGCCGGGTCAGCGTCGCGTATTGCCGCAGCCCGCGGCGGCGCTGGGCCGTCGGCGCCAGCGCGAGCTGCTGCCCCTCCGGCTGTGCTGCTTCGGGGCGGCGCTGTCCCGCCACGTACCGTGCGTAGGCGAGGGACGCGGCGAACTCGCCGGCCCAGTCGCGGTCCGGGTCGTTGTCGAACGCCTGGAACAACTCCGCCCAGTCGGGCAGCTCAAAGTAACCGAGCGCCTCGCCCGGTGGCCCGTAGAAGGCCATTCTCCCGCCGGGGGCGAGGATAAGCAGCCGGTCGCAGGCCAGGAGGTTCAGCACGCTGTGCGTGACCACGACGACCGTCCGGCCGTCATGGGCGAGGTCGCGCAGCTGGAGCATGACCGACTTGTCCAAACCGGGGTCGAGACCGGAAGTGGGCTCGTCGAGGAACAGCAGCGACGGCCGGGTCAGCAGTTCCTGCGCGACGTTCATCCGCTTGAGCTGCCCGCCAGAAAGCCGGTCAGCCCGTGTCTCCGCATGCTTGGACAGGCCGAGCTCTTCCATCACCTCGGCTACCCGCGCGCTGCGCTCGGCGGCCGTGGTGTCGGTGGGAAAGCGCAGCTCGGCGGAGTACTGCAGCGCACGACGCGCGGTCAGTTGGGTGTGGAGGATGTTCTCCTGCGGGACCAGGCCGATGCGGTGCCGGAGTTCGGCGTAGTCCTGGTACAGGTCCCGGTTGTCGTACAGCACGGTGCCGGTGTCCGCAGGGCGCATCCCGGTCATCGCGCTGAGCAGCGTCGACTTCCCGGCGCCGCTCGGGCCAATGACACCCACCAGGCATTTCTCCGGCATCGCGAATGACACCCGGTCCAGCAGCACCTTGCCGTTCGACACCGTCACCACGAGATCCTGGGCAGTGACCGTGACCTCGCCGTCATCAGCGAATTGCTGCAGCCTGCCGTCCTCGAGCCTGAACGTCGAGTGCCCGATGCCGACGGTATCGCCGTCCGTCAGGGGCTCCGCGGAGATTCGGCGGCCGTTGACATAGGTGCCGTTATTGCTGCTCAAGTCGGTGATCTCGTACCGGCCGTCCAGTGCCCTGCGCAATTCAGCGTGGTAGCGGGAGGCGATAAGGTCGTCCACTACCAGGTCATTGTCCGGTGCACGGCCGATCCGCAAGTTTCCGTCGGGCATCGGCATTACCGTTGCGGGACTCTCCTCGGGGGCCGGGTGCTCGGCCTGTACCGGAAGGTCAGGGGCCGCCACCGCAAGCGTTGGAGCGGGCGTGGCGGCTGGGCCGGAATGCTCGGGGGACATGTTGAGTCATCTTAAAGTGCGAGGTTTCAGCGGGGAATGGAGCAGGTGCCCTGACATTTCAATTCGCCTCCCCTGAAATTTAAAAAAATGAAGCTATAAACTTGGAATGAACCAGCTTGGCTGACTGGCTCGCACAGTTTCGCGAGCGGGTTGCGCGCGGCCCAGTTGTGCTGCGCAAGGGTTCCGCTGCGCAAGGGTCATGCGCCCGGCTCGCCGCTGGTGGTGCCGGACCGCTCCATGTGCCGGTGGGCGGCCAGTGCGTACATCCGGTTAGCGCTGACCAGGTCAGCTGCCGCGGCGACGCCGCGCCCGGCGTCGCCGGGCGAAGCTACGCACCCGTTCGGCATAACCTGCTTTTCCCCACCGAAAGTGATGGCGGGCGTCTTCCCGCGTCGCGAAGTTCGGCGGGAGTCCCGACCGGGAGTATGCTGTCTGGCGGGTGAGTCGGCCGGGCGGTCGCGCCGGGCTTTCGGGTCCGGTGAGGAAGGTCCGGGCTCCACACGGCAGGGTGGTCGGTAACGCCGACCCGGGGTGACCCGCGGGACAGTGCCACAGAAAGCAAACCGCCCCTCAGCTTTGGCTGGAGGGTAAGGGTGAAACGGTGGTGTAAGAGACCACCAGCGTCACAGGTGACTGAGACGGCTAGGTAAACCCCACCCGGAGCAAGGTCAAGAGGGCCCTTCGGGGCCTGCGCGAGCGTTTGAGGGCTGCCCGCCCGATGCCCGCGGGTAGACCGCACGAGACCGTCGGCAACGGCGGCCCTAGATGGATGACCGCTGCCTCGCGGCAACGCGAGGACACAGAACCCGGCCTACAGGCCGGCTCACCCCCACCCTGGACCGAGGCGACGCCTTGGTGCGGCGTGAAGGCCGGTCTGTGCTGCGCGTCATGGTCCTTATAGCATCTCGGGGCTCTGTCCTGTCTGGCCGACGGCGGTTCGATGCCTGGCCCTGAGGGCGGCGGGTGCGGCGGAGACCCTGGGGGCCTTGATCTCTAGGATCGTAGAGTGAAGAAAAGGCGTATTACGGCACGCGTCCTTCCCGTTGACAGGGAGGGGCGCGTGCTTCTTCTGCACGGCTGGGACCCACACCATCCTGACGATCCATTCTGGTTCACGATTGGTGGCGCGTCTGACCCCGGCGAGACCCTGCCCGAGACGGCAGTCCGCGAACTGCGTGAGGAAGTGGGCATCGCCATCGACCTGGCCCTGCTTGGGGTACCGATCGCGGTGGCCGCGATCGTATTCACCTGGGCGGGAATGGTCTTCGACCAGGACCAGACGTTCTTCGCCTTCCCCATGGACGACGTGGACGTGAGTTTCGCCGGGCAAGAGGCCTTGGAGCGGGCGACGATCGACAAACACGGCTGGCTGCTGCCCGAGGAGTTGGAAGCGGGCGACGAGCGCCCCGCCGACCCGGACCTGCCTCGCGTGATGCGGCTGGCAGTGTCCGCCGTGCGCGCCCGCCAATAGGGGTTTCCAGCACACCCACCTCGGGATGCTCGGCAAAGTGTCACTGTTGGTGACTGGCAAGTCCGGAGTTGCCGTGCCGCGTTCGGCGGGCAGCGGCACGCCGGTAACGAGGCCGTGATCGGCAGGACGGACGTGGCTAGTGTCCGCCGGTCGGTGACCAGGACGTGACCCGAGGGCAGCGGCGTCCAGCCTGGCATCGGCCAGCCCGAGCTCGCCACGATGACGGAGTCGCTGGTAGCCCGGTAGGCCAGGTCGAAGTAGGCGGCGACCTCCTCGGGCCGGTCGCCGTGCCCGACCTGCCGCAACATTTCCGCAGGGACCATGGACCGGTCATAGAACGAGATCGCGTACAGCGCATCGGGCGCCAGCAGGATCGCATTCAGACTGCTGGCCGTGTACCGCTGGGATATGTCGGCCGTCGTGTCCGCGATCGCCGCGACCATGTTGCCGTCCCGTGCCGCTAGCCGCGACATCAGGTGCAGGAAGTACCGCTCGCTGTCGGTGCTGCCGACCAGCTGCCGCTCCCATTCGGGCGGGAGCATCTCGCCGAGCCGGTCCTGCGGGTAGATGGCGCCGTTGTGGGCGAACGTGTAGGCCTCGTAGCAGAACGGATGGGTGTTGGCGTCGCTGACGGCCAGGCCGGGCGTGGCCCACCGCAGGTGCACCAGGCCGAGGTCGCCGAGTGGCTGCCAGGCGAGCTTGTCGTACTCCGGCTCGGTGCCGGCCTGGGCGGCGGACTTCCAGGCCGCAGGCCTGGACCCGGCGTACCAACCCATTCCCCAGCCGTCACCGTGCAGGTCGGACAGGCCAGTGAAGGCGCGCAGGCCCTCCTCGCCCAGGAGTTCAGCGACGGACGCGGCATCGCGCGAGCAATAGCCAAGCAGACGGCACATGAAGGATGGTTCTCCTAGAGGTACTTGCCCATACCGCCGCCGACGTCGATGGACGCGCCGGCGATGTAGCTGGCCCGGTCGCTGGCCAGGAACGCGACAAGCCCGGCGACCTCATCGGCCCGCCCGAACCGGCCCAGCGGCACCTCGGCCTGGGCGAGTTGGCCGAAGAACTCCTCGGCAGGCGTGTCGGGGGCGCGCCTGGTGTGGATGTTCTCCCATTGCGGCGTCGCGACGAAGCCGATGTTCACGCTGTTGACGAGGATTCCCTCGGCGCCCAGCTCGATGGACAGGGCCTTGGACAGGCTGAGGCAGGACGCGCGGTTGACCGACGAGGCGAGGAAGGCCGGGTCCGGGTAGCGAGCGTACAGGGCGTTGATGTTGATGACCCGCGGCGCGGCGCTGGCCCGCAGCTGCGGCAGGGCGGCGCGGATGCAGCGGATCTGGGAGAACAGCTTCACCTCGATGTCGTCGTGCCAGTCCTCGTCGGTCAGCGTGGCGAACCGGCCAGGCCGCGCCCCGCCGGCATTGTTGACCAGGATGTCGAGCCCGCCCAGTGCCGTGGTCGCGGCCGCGACGAAGTCGGTCACCTGAGCGGGGTCGGTCACGTCGCAGGGCAACGCCAGCAGTTGCTGCCCGGCAGTCGCGGCCTTGCGCAGCTCGGCGGCGGCCTCCTCCAGTTCGTCGGCATGCCGGGAGCAGATGGCCACGGCGGCGCCCTCGGCCAGCAGCTCAGCGGCGATGGCCTTGCCCAGCCCCTTGGACCCGCCGGTGACGATGGCCCGGCGGCCGGTCAGTCCCAGCTCCACCTATTCCTCACCCGCCGCGTTGCCCTCGGCCTTGGCGCCTTCGGCGCCCGCGCTCTCGGCTCGATGAGCCTCGGCCAGCTTGAGCAGGCTGCTCCGCGGCGGCGCGAACACGTCGACCTCCAGGCAGTGACTGTCAGTGGTCCACGCGCCGTGCGGAACCCAGGACGGAACGACGGCGACGTCGCCCTTGCGCATGGTGCGGACGTCCCCGTCCAGGTCGAAGGTGAACTCCCCGTCGAGGACGATGACGATCTGCTCCTCCTCGTGGACATGGCGGGGTGCCGTCGCGCCGGGCTCGAAGCTAACGAAGTTGGTCATGGCCTTCTGGCCGAGCACTGGCCGGAACCCGAGACCCGGCAGGAACTCCACCGGGGTAAGCGCGTCCACGTTGACGTACCGGCCGGGGCCGGCCGGGGTGCCGCCAGGCTCCGTGCTGAAGTGGCTGGCGGCATCGCCCAGCGAACTGCCCTCGTCGGCCGGCGGCTGGTACGCGGCGTCGCTCATGTGTCCTCCCGTGCTGCCCGAAGTTACCGTGTTGTGGAATTACAGTGCGCTCTTCACGACGTCAGCGATCCGGCGGATGCCCTCGTCGATGAGGTCGTCGGCGACCCGGCTGTAGGCGAGCCGGATCTGGTTCGCTCCAGCTCCCGTGTCTTCAAGGTAGAACGGCCGTCCGGGCACGTAGGCGACCTTCTTGGCGCGGGCGGCGGCCGACAGCGCCACGGTGTCAATGCCGTCGGGGCAGGTGAGCCAGACGTAAAATCCCCCGGCCGGCGTCGTCCAAGTAGCGCCATCGGGCATGTGGGCGGCCAGCGCATCCGTCGTCAGGCCGGCTCGCCGCTCGTACAGCACCCGGGACGCGGCGACCTGACGGTCCAGGTGACCGCCGCGGCCGTACTCCTCGAGCATCCGCTGGCCAAGCGCGCCGGCGCACTGGTCAGAGTTCTGCTTGGCGATGACGAGCCGGCTGATGATGTCCGCCGGGCCAGCAGCCCAGCCCATCCGGAATCCGGGCGAGAAGATCTTGGAGAACGTGCCCGCCTGCAGCACGACGTCAGGCGCCAGCGACCACAGGCTCGGCGGCGGGGCTGTGCCGTTCTCTAGGAGGCCGAACCCGAGCTCGCGGTAAGCCACGTCCTCCAGGATCAGGAAGTCGTAGCGGCGGGCGAGGTCGGCCAGCTCCCGCCTGCGCTCCGCGCTCATCGACAGGCCGGTCGGGTTCTGGTAGTCGGGGATCGTGTAGACGATCTTCGGCCGCAGCCCGCCGGCCAGCAGGTCAGCGAGCACGTCCACCCGCATCCCGGCGTCGTCGAGAGGAATGCCCCGAACGTCGGCCTCGTAGCCGCGGAACGCCATGATTGCGCCCAGGTATGTCGGCGCCTCCACGACGACGACATCGCCGGGGTCGACGTAGCTCTTGGCGAGCAGCTCCATGCAGTCGATCCCGCCGCTGGTGATCATCAGCTCGCCCGCGCCCGGCGCCCGGCCCTCCTGGGCCGCCAGCCGCCCGGAGACGTACTCGCGGATGCCGGCCAGGCCCTCGGTGGCCGAGTACTGCAGCGCCACCCCCGGCTCCTCGGCGATCAGCCGGGCGGCGATGTCGGCGAGGACGCTGGTCGGGAACGTCGCCGGCTCGGGGAACCCGCCGGAGAACGTGATGACGTCGGTGGCCCCCGCGAGGGAGAGGATCGCCGTGATCTCCGAGCCGCCCAGCGCATGCGTGCGGCGCGCGAGCCGCTCGTTCCAGTCGCGTTGCCCAGCGCCGCGATTCGGGTCGCCTCGATCAAGGCCCTGCTGACCCATGACTGCGGTCATCGGCTTGGCTCCCTCTCCTAACGGCCGGTCTCGGGGACAGATATCCGCCTCGGTCCGCCGGCCGGGCCGGCGCAGTGGAAACTGACCCTTGACACCAGGATCTTGCAATTGTAAGAATCCTCGATAGTGCATCTTACATTCAAAATGCATCATCGCTTAATCATAGCTTATACAGTTCGATCCGACGACAGGCAACCTTCCAAATGACAATAGACCCAGCGCCGCTGGCCAAGCTCGCGGAGGTATCCCCGCCGCCCAGGCCCGAAGTAGAGGTGGACGACCTCGACCTGGCCCTGCTGCGCGCACTGGCCGCCGACGCCAGGCAGTCGCAGCGAGCCCTCGCCAGGCAAATCGAGATGTCGCCGCCAGCGGTGGCTGACAGGCTCGCTCGGCTCGAGCGCAGCGGGGTGATCCGCGGGTACCGAGCGGACATTGACTGGGCGGCGCTCGGCCTGCCCGTCGTGGTGTACCTCGCGGTGACCGCCGGCGCCGGGATGGATCTGAGCAACATCATCCGCGAGATCCGGGAGCTGCCGGAGACCGAGACCATGAGCGTCGTTACCGGCAGTCTCGACCTGCTCGTCCGGCTGCGCGTCCGCGACCACACGCATCTGCGCCAACTGCTGCTCGCCAAGATCTTCCAGATCACCGGCGTGCAGCGCACCGAGACATTCCTGTCGCTCACCGACGTCGAGCCAGACAACTTCACCGCCACGTTGCTTGAGGACATGATCCAGCAACGCGGCACCTCGTTCCGCACCTGACCGGAGGCTGAATTCAGTGGGCACCACTACCCCCCCGCACGGGATCGACGGCGTTGGCCAGCACGGCTTCATCGCACGGCACGGCCTGTACAGCGGCGAGCAGGCGGCCGCGGCGGACGAGGTCGCCGCGCGGATCCGCGAGCTCGGCCTGCGCACCGTTCGGCTGGTCGTCGTTGACCAGCACGGCGTACCGCGCAGCAAGTCGCTCTCCCCTGAGGTGGCGATCGCCGCCATGTCGAATGGCCTGGACTTCTCTGGCGCGATCTACAGCCTCGACACCGGCAACCAGGTGTTCGTTCCTGCTTTCGCGGCAGGCGGCGGCTTCGGGATCGACGAGCTGACCGGATTTCCTGACGTGGTGCTGGTACCGGACCCCCGCACGTTCCGGGTTCTTCCGTGGGCCGACAGGACCGGCTGGATGCTCTGCGACGTCTACTTCTCCAGCGGCGCGCCGATGCCGCTGGACGGCCGCGGCCTGATGCGCCGGGCACTGTCCGAGCTCGCCGACGTCGGCTATGACTTCCTGGCTGGCATCGAGGTCGAGTACTACATCGTCAAGCTTGATTCCGAACGGATCGTTCCGGAGAACGCCGGGTTCACCCCGGCTCCGCCGGCGGTCAGCGTCTTCGAGCGCGGCTACCAGTACCTGTCCGAGGTGCGGCTGGACGGCGTCGCCGCCACCCTGGAGGCGATCCGCGACGGCCTGGACGCGGTCGGGCTGCCGCCAAGGTCCATGGAGGACGAGTGGGGTCCGGGCCAGATGGAGTTCAGCTTCAGCCCGATCGGCGGCCTGGCCGCGGCCGACGCCGTGGTGCTGTTCCGTTCCGCGGTCAAGCAGATGTGCCAGCGCCGCGGGCTGCTGGCGACGTTCATGTGCCGCCCCGCGCTGCCGAACTTCTTCTCCTCAGGCTGGCACCTGCACGAGTCGCTGATCTCACGTGCCGACGGGCGCAACGCGTTCGCCAGCCCGGACCAGCCGCTGTCACTCGTGGGGCGCCAGTTCGTCGCCGGCCTCATCGAACACGCGATACCGATGACGCTGTTCGCCGCGCCCACGGTCAACGGCTATAAGCGCTACCGGCCGTATTCCTTCGCCCCCGACCGGGTCTGCTGGGCGGTGGAGAACCGCGGCGCGCTCGTGCGGGTCCAGGGCGCGGCAGGTGACGAAAACAGCCACGTGGAGAACCGCATAGGCGAACCAGCGGCCAACCCCTACCTCTACATGGCGGCCAACATCGCCGCAGGTCTCGACGGCATCCGCAGGCGGCTGGAGCCGCCGCCGGCGGTTGAAGCCGACCCGTACGCGGCGCAGGCCCCGATGCTGCCGACGTCGCTGCGCGACTCGGTCGGCGCGCTCGTGGAGGACACCTTCTACCGCAAGGCGTTCGGCGACGTCATGGTCGACTACCTGATCCAGATGAAGCGTGCCGAGCTCGCCCGGTACGAGTCCGCCATCGCGCAGAACCCGCCGCCGGACGGGCAGGACGTCAGCGACTGGGAAATGCGCGAGTACTTCGAGTTCTACTGAGGGCCGCATGCCCGAGTAGCACCCTCCGGTGCCGGCCGACCGCCTGACGGCAGGTGACCGCGCCCCGATCCAGAACTGGCCCCGATCCAGAACTGGCCGCACGGTCGGCTGACCCCCCGGCCGCAGTGAGAGGAATACCCCATGGCCAAGACCAGTTCCGACCCGAGCGTCGCAACCGGCAGCGAGCTCGCCCGCGGCACGCTGCGGCTCCCTGACGCCATCGCGATCTCCGTATCCGTGCTGGCCCCCGGCATGGCCATGCTGCTCAACGTCTCCGGCGTGGCCGCCACCAGCGGGGGCTCCACGCCACTGGCGTTCCTGCTCGGCGGCGTCGCGTGTCTCGCGCTCGCCTTCGTGGTCATCGGATTCACCCGGCGGATGGCATCGGCCGGCTACGCCTACACCTACGCCAGCCGCAGCCTTGGCAAAGGCGCCGGCTTCATGGCCGGATGGCTCTACTTCTTCGGCATGATCTGTTTCGTCCCGATGACCATGTCCGGGGTCGGCTACCTGGCGGCCGACCTGCTCGGCCTCAGCCCTGGCTGGTGGATCGCGTTTTTCTTCATCGGGATGGCGCTGTTCCTGTTCCTGTCGGTCATCAGGATCAAGGTCACGACCCGGGTGCAGCTGTACATCGGCATCGCTACCGTCGTGGTCATCCTGATCGTCGACGCGGTGACGACCGCGAAGGGCGGCAGCCACGGGCAGGCGCTGTCGGCGTTCACCTTCGGGCACTCCCTGCGCGGCGGCTTCAGCGGCGTCTTCTACGGGATCATCCTGGGCGTCACCTCCTACATCGGCTTCGAGACGGCAGCCGACTTCGGTGAGGAGACCTCCAACCCGCGGCGCTTTATCCCGATCGCAGTGATCGCGGCCACGGCCTTCGCCGTCATCTTCTACCTGTGGACTACCTACTCGATCACGATCGGCTACGGCGTCAACAACGGGGCGAAGTTCGCCGCGGACCCTGTGGCCCTGAAGACCACCGCCATCACGTTCGTCGGCTCCTGGCTCGGCACCCTGGTTGAGATCGGCGGCATGCTGTCGGCCTTCATCGTTTGCGTCGCCTGTGCGACTGCCGCGTCGCGGACGCTGTTCGCGATGGGCCGCGAGGGCGTGCTGCCGAAGGCGCTGGGACGTACGTCGCCCCGGTTCAAGACGCCGGTGAACGCGACGATCTGCGTGACTGCGCTCGCCACGGTGATGGCCCTGCTGATCGGGTACCCGTTCGCCGACAGCGCGTTCGGCCAGCCGTTCAGCAACTACTACTTCTGGGCCACGACCGGCACGCTGGTGATCATCGTCGTCTACATGATGCTGTGCATCGGCGGCATCGTGTTCTTTTACCGCACCCGCGACTCGCGGCGGTGGAATCCGCTGGTCCACGTCCTGGTGCCGCTGATCGGCGCGGTCGTGTTCGGCGCGGCCCTTTACGGGTCGGTGCACCCGACCCCGACAGGCATACTCGCCTGGACACCATGGCTGTCACTGGTCTGGCTGGCCGCCGGCGTGGCGATCCTGCTGTGGCTGCGGGCGCGACGCCCGGAAGCGGTCGCGCAGATCGGCTCGATCCTGGGCGAGGAGGGCGGTGCCGACGCCGCCGTCCTCGACGACTAACCCGCGCTAGACCAGCTCCGCATCACCGCGCAGGACACCGGGGCACGCTGGATTTTCCTAGCGTGCACCGGCTCCCCCTGGCCTAGCGGTAGGACTGCGGGCGTAGCGGATATCCCGGGCCTGGTTGCGGTCGTGTCCGTAAAACAGCAGCGCGCCTTCGCGCCTAGCGGTTCCCGCAGCTTGAACGCGCTCTTGCGCACGGTTTCCGGATCGGCCTGGCCGGCCACGTGGTTCCGCGCAGAAACCGCGAGCTCGCGATGCCGCGAACTCTGGTGGAAAGATCGGAACCGATCATTCCGAACGTAAGCGGCTGCCTCCCCAAGCATCATGACCATTTACGCCAGGGAGGAGCCACGCGGCCGTCGTGCACTCGCCCCTGCCTGGCACTGGACGGTCCCCGATCACCGGGCTGATCCCCGCAGTGACGGTTGCCGACGTGAGCGGCGTCCTCCAGATGACGTATAACAAAGACGCCGCATGATGGAGGCATCGGTGATTACCGTGGCCTTAAGCTCGGAAATATTCCGAGTAAGTTGTTCGGCCCTATAGCCGAAGGTCGTCACGGTGTCGTTTGTTGTATGGAAATTTAATCAACTCAGCCTGCCCCTGGAGTTCGGCCCCTCAGTATTGACCGCCGGTACCGCTAGGCTATATTTCCATGCGCTCCGGATAATGGCGGCACTTATTGTTGCCATGGTTGTTGCACGCTACTGGTCGCAGCGTGCTAAGACACCCGCATCTTCGACCACGGTGTACATACTCGCCGGGGTAGCCCGGGGAGTATCGGCATACTTTCTCAGGGATGTGGCCACCGCTCCAATATCGCCGCGGTGGCCAGTCACCAAAGCTACTGTACTGTACTGTACCGTACTGGCGGTACGTGCTGGCGCTTCTTGTCATCATCGCTATTCCGTCGGCAAGATCCCGCGTGAGCGCTGCTGAGGAGCGATCCGCCGCAACTCCAACTATCGATGAAGGAACATCAATCCAGTTGGACAGGAGAAAACTTCCCAAGGAGCCTAAACAGGAAGTAATGTCATGCGCATAATTGTGACTGGCGGTGCCGGTTTTATCGGCTCGCACCTTAGCGACACACTGCTGGAAAGGGGTGACGAAGTATGGGTCGTGGATGATCTCTCCGCAGGTCGGGCGAGCCGCTTGCATGAAAAGGCAGTGCTAGTCGCACAAAACATCGTGCACACCGAAGCGCTTGCTGCACTAGTGGAAGATGTGCGGCCCGAGCTGATCTGCCATCTCGCGGCACAGGTCGACGTCCGGGCTTCGGTGGAATTCCCAGCCGACGACGCGCGCGTGAATGTAATCGGGACAATCAATGTGCTAGAGGCAGCCCGCAGGGCCGACGCGCGCGTGCTGTTCTGCTCAAGCGGCGGTGCCCTGTACGGGGAGGATGCACCTATCCCGTCTCCGGAGAGCGTGCCCCCGATGCCTGAGTCCCCGTATGGAACCGCGAAATACTGTGCTGAGCAATACGTTTGCATGGACAACCGACTGCACGGTACTTGCCACGCGGTGCTGCGGCTCGCAAACGTATACGGTCAGCGGCAGCGTCCGTCAGGTGAGGCTGCCGTAATCCCGAGATTCTGTTCCCGGGCACTGCGCGGAGAGCGGCTTGTCATCTACGGCGATGGCAGGCAGACCCGCGATTTTGTCCATATCAGTGACGTCGTCGACGCATTCCTGGCCGCAGCGGACTGTGGGATGCCGGGCACGTGGAACATCGGAACTGGGGTCGAAGTCAGTGTTCTCGACCTTGCCGCCATCATCAGCGAGATTTCAGGGAGGCCTTTTGATCCGGAGTTCGCACCTTTTCGGGCAGGAGAACTTGAGCGCAGCGCAGTATCAGTGGAACTAGCTAGGCGGGCCCTAGGTTGGTGCCCGGCCACGACTCTTGCGGAGGGAGTGCGAGCAGTTTACCGATGGATCGAGAATGGCGCACACGATCGCGAAAGTCACTTGGCCACGGATACCATGCGGGAACTCAGCACGCGTTAGGAATTTTCAACCTTGTGCCGCCCGCCACGAAACGCGGTTTGTTCGGAGCGCTTCGACCAGTCGCTCGTTATTGCGCATTATGGTATGCCCGTTGGGGGTTATATGATTTACCAGCTTAAGACCACGGTAATCGGGATAGACTCCGTCATCTGGCGTTTTTGTCCTACGTCATCTGATGGACGCCGCCCGCACAGGGCCCCCTCACCCGGGGGAAGGATAATCACCTATCATTTCTTGATAGGACGCTAGCGAAGTTCGCCGGGGGAGAGCGGATGAGACCAGGGTCCATGACCGCACAGCGATGGCTAGCATGCGCCGTGATCGCAGCCGGGATGACTGGGGTCGGGCTGACGCTCGCCGACGCCGACACGCCATTGCGCACGCTGTTGGTGTTGCTGTTCCTCGCAGCCGTCTCAACCATGGCTGTTGCCGGGTTGCTGCGCGGCCTGGACACGTTCGGCAGGATCTTCGCCGCCTTCACCGCAACGGTTATCATTGACTCCCTAGTCGCCGCGATTATGCTCGAGGCAGGAATCTGGTCGCCGAATGGCGGCCTCATCGCGGTCGTGGTGATAACGGCCCTTATCGGGGCGGTCCAGCTGCCGCCGGTGCGCAGTTGGGCGAGCCGGTACGCACCAGCGTGGCGCGCCATCGTCCGGCGCCTGGAGCGCCTGTAATGGCGGCAACGACCGATGCCCTCCAGGAACAGGCTCCCGCGCACGTAGGGTGGCGTCGGCTATGGTGGCCTGATCCGTGGTGGCCTGCCGCCGTTATCGCTCTGGTCGCGTTCGGGGGCCTAGTCGCCTTCTTCGTACCACTTGGCGGGATCGACCTATCACGGATGAACGGCCTCGGGCTGATCTCCGTGCTGCCCAGGATGTCGCTACTTGGGGTTGCAGCGGCGGTCATCGCGTTCTCCGCAGGCCTTTGCCTGCGCAGGGCGTATCCAGCGGTGCTGGGCGTGACGCTCACCGGGATCGTAGTCTGCCTGGACGCGGTCACGGCCGTCGCCGAGCCGGAGCCGCGCTTCCCCAGCGCGTACCAGATCGCCGGTTTCGTCGAGTACGTGGGCCGGACTGGCCACACGGCGCCCAGTCTTGCCGCGTACTTCAGCTGGCCAGGCTTTTTCAGCGCTGTGGCGTTCCTAGAGGGGGTTACCGGTCATCACAACCTGATCCCAGTCATGCGCTTGTGGCCGGTCATTATCGATCTGGCGTACCTGGTCCCGCTCTATCTCATCATGCGCAACTTGAGAGCCACCTGGCGCGCCAAATGGCTCGCCGCTTTCCTGTTCGAGGTGGGAAACTGGGTCGGCCAGGACTACTTCTCACCGCAGTCCTTTAACTATCTGCTCTACCTGGCCTTCATCGCGTTCGTGCTGACCTGGTTCAACTGGCGCCCGCAGGCGACACCTGAACCCGCCCACGCCACCAGATCCCGGTGGCGCTCGTCGTTCAGCAGGCTGGTGCCGGGCGAGACTGAGTCCAGGCTGGTTCCGCCCGCCCAGCGGGCAGTGCTGCTCGCCACCCTGCTCGGCATTTTCGTTTTCTCGACCATCAGCCATCAGCTCACGCCGATCAACATGATACTTGCCTGCATAGGACTGGTCGTGGTGCGCCGGTGCAGGATCACCGGGCTGCCTCTGCTGCTGGCCGTGATCGTGATGGGGTGGGTCAGCTTCGCCGCGGTCGGGTTCTGGTCAGGCCATCTGTCAGACCTGTTCGGCGGCCTGGGCCACCTCGGCGGTAACCTGACCAGCAGTGTCGCGAACCGGATATCGGGCACGGCGCAGCACCGGCTCGTGACTACTGAGCGCTCGGCTGGCGCGGCGGCATTGCTGTTGCTGGGGGCGGCCGGCCTGCTGCGTCGCAGGCACCGGGTCGTCGATGACCGGGTTCTTCTCACATTGATGTGCGCGCCTTTCCTGGATTTCGGGGCGCAGAGCTATGGTGGCGAGATCGCGCTCCGCGTGTATCTGTTCGCCCTGCCGGCGGCGGCCATCCTCGCCTCCTATTTGTTTTTCCCGCCGACGCGGGAGGAGGGCGTCAACCACCGGTGGCGCGCTTTCCTACCGGTGACGGTGTGCGCAGTCACGCTGCTTTTCGGGTTTTTCGTCGCCCGGTACGGTAACGAGGCGTTCGAGCAGGTTCCCACAGGCGAGGTGACCGCGCTTGATTACCTGTATGCGCACGACCAGAATGGCGAGCGGGTACTGTGGCTGAGCAATTTCCCGCCGACAGATAACACGCCTGAGATGCCGTGGCAATACCGAGACATGGAGAAGATCCAATTCATTGCCGCGCTTGCTCCCAGTGATCCCAGAGAGGTGACCGCCCTGGTCACTACGCTGCGGACGGCCGGTGTCAACACTTACCTGATCACCACCAGCACTCAGGCGACGTTCCTGAATCAGGAGTCAAGTTATCCGGTCAACTGGGGAAGTGAGTTCCGCGCTCAGATGGCCGCGACGCCGGGCGTTCGTACGGTCCTGGCTAACGCCGACGCCGCGATCTACACGGCCCAATGGCCGCCCGGAACCCGGGCGCACCCGATCAATGTCGTTACCACAGGTTCAGTGGCCCAGTCAACGCTGTTGACGCCGACCGGGCTGATCATCTTGTGCCTACTGCTGCTCGTCCTCACCGCACGCGAGTTCATCCGAATATGCCTGAATGCGCCACGTCTGACCCGACTGCTCACCCTCGTCTCCTTCCCCATGCTCGCGGTGTTTGTCGCCATTGTGATCCTGCGGTTTATCGTCTTGTCATGAACATCCGCTGGCCATGGATCGCCATTGCATGCCTAGCACTCGCGGCGTGTTCTACCACCAGTTCCACCGTGGTCATAGAAGCCACCATGGCCATGCCAGGCCTGTCAGGCGTTGCGTGTCAGGACAACCCAGGCGACGCTGCCAGGATCCAGGCGGCAATCAACGCGAGCACCTCCGGAACAGTGTTCCGGATCAGCGGCACCTGCCTGCTGACTAGAGGCATTGTGCTGGCAGGGGGCAGAGAGTACGTCGGCGGACCCACCACGGGCACGGTGCTCAAGCAGCATGGCCCGATGAAGTTTGTCCTCGCCTCTAGCGCGTATGTCGACAATTCAGCTACCACCGGTGATCCCATCCAGATCAGCAACCTGACGGTAGCCTGCGACGGGTCAGGCAGCACGGACGGGATCATCATCATGAACTGGCAGACGGACGTGCAGCAGGTCAACGTTGGCGGCTGCGGCGGTTCAGGCATCGTGGACACCTCGGTGGCCCAGAACGGCAAGACCATCACCAACACGAGCGCCGACAGCACGTTCAAAAATAACTTCATCAGCGACAGCGGCAACTACGGAATCGAAGTCCTTGATCCAGCCAATGCCGTGACAGACGGATACCTCACCGATAACCAGATCGCCAACTCCGGGGCGGACGGCATCTACCTGCAGAACTCCGGGGGCTGGGTGATCTCAGGTAACCATCTCTACGGCAACGGAGAGGACGGTATCGACGCGGAGCGCCTGTACGCGGCGACGATCTCAAACAACTACATCGAGGACTTCGGCGCCCCCCGACGGTCAGGCACCTGGTACGGGATCGTCGGCTCGGCGCAGGGCGGCCCGGGATCGGCCATCGCAGCAAACAAGGTCTTCAACGACACCGGCAAACAGCCTGGCGCCGGATATGTCTACATCGCCATCACGGCGACCAACTACGGCACCGGGTACCTGTCGGTCTTCGGGAACGTGATCGCGACCTTGGCCCGCGCCGACAAAGCCTTCTACTTCAACGGCGCCCCGAACGCCCTGGTCGTGGCGTCCGCAGCCAACCAGGTCTCCGGTCCCGGCACCCCCAGGACCCTAGGACATGCCGTAACCCTCAGCACTGGCATGTGATGTCCAGAGCCCTAGGAAGGATCTGTCCTGGTATCACCTGAGCTACACCGGGTTGCCAACTGCCGCCAGGCCCTGACGGCCGACGGGCGCGTCCTAGTGACCGAGCAGGTCATCCCGGACGGCAACACGCCCTCGTTTGGCAGGCTGCTCGACGCGGCCATGCCGGTATGCCTGGCGGCCACGAGCGAACTGCCACGAGTTCCGCACCTTGTGCAGATCGCGGTCGAACGACGTTGCGGCGCTGTAGCAATTGCATCATGAACCGGGCTTGGCAGCGCTCCGCATCATTGTTACTCACATCTTGATTAATTCAGGCGGTGTTCAGCGCATGAGAATGACCAAAGCCATGCGGCAGGCGTTCAGCAGGGATGAGAAATTGGTTCGTCTGCCGAATCTCTCCCCGTACTTCCATGAAGCTGTGGCCATCAAATTCCATTAGACAGTAGCCAAGTGGTTGTACGATCCTATGAGCGTCGCTTCCGTATCGGATAGTCTCGGCCAGGATAACCGGCCTATATTTCCGAATCGTCCCTAGACCTCCCGCAAGAACCTGGTATTCAAGTCCTTGAACATCGATCTTGATGAAATCCGGCTCCAATCCCCGGTCGTCCAAGCGCGTCAGAGTTACTCGCTTAGACGCCACCGTCAGCTTATTTGGATCGAACCTTGCTATACGTTCTTTACTGAGCCAGTCCTTGGAGCTGTCGTAGTCGAAGGATGCCAGCCCACTTAGCGCGTTCCTATTATACGAGGGGATGAACAATTCCGCCTCGCCGGTTTCGTTAGAGAGCCCATTCGGAATAACAGTCAGTTGGGGAAATTTCTTCGTCAACCGTTGAAGCTTGCAGAATACGGTAGGATTAGGCTCGAAGCTTACGATCCTGGCGTTCGGAAATATAGTATAAAGGGACAGTACCGATTGTCCTACATTTCCGCCGACATCAACCATCAGCGGCGAACTACTGAAGTTCAGCAACGCAAGAGCGCAAAAGTCGCGTTCATGCGGGCGGCGCATCCAGTACAGGAAGGTATAACGCCATTGGGAAGTTGCGAGACTGTAACCATCCGGAAACCAAAGCACCACCATAGCCACGAGCCGTGTCGCAAGGTTCTTAAAGCTCATAATCATTCGACCAGGCTCGTGTGAATACTTTCTTATCATTTCCCGTTGCCCTTCGGGGTGTATATGGAGGTTGGCGGTATCGGCCGGGCAGAGAGCGGCGGCTTTCGCCGCAGCAACGACAGCATGCTGGGTGCCACTGCAGCGGCCACGACAACCTGGCTGACAAGAACAGCGATGCCCGCACCAGTCGTTCCCATGACCCCGGTCAGCGCGAACGCCAGTCCAAGAATCAGAATGCCGCGAATGCCCTGGATGAACGCGATCAGCGATGTCCGGCTCTGCGCTCGCAGGGCGCCGAGGTACATCTCGGTCAGTGCCTTGGGCAGCGTCGCCAAGGCAAGGAGTCGGAGTATGCGAGTGCCGTGCGCCGCGTACAGTGGCCCGAACAGCCTGAGGGCCACCGGAGCGGCGCATATGACGACGACTGCGGACGGCACCACGATTAGCATCGTCCTGCGCAGCGCGGCAAGGCAGTTCGCGGCGATCGTTTCCTCGTCAAACGCGCCCTCCACCGTCAGCGATGTCGCCATATTGACCGACAGCAGTTCCAGCGTCGCGCCCACCATCCAGGCCGCATAGAAGTAAGCGTTCGCGATCGGCCCGACCCTCGCCGCCACGGCGACCGGCACCATGAAGGTGACGGCCAGGACCCACAGCGCACCGGTATAGTCGCCGGCTACGAATCGGCCGATCTGCCTTGCCGAAGGCGGGATCTTGCTAGCGGTCAGTCGGGCATGCGGTTGCATGAGCCTGGCAAAAACAAAGGCGTTCACTAGAGGCAGTGAAATCGCAACCGGAAGCATCCAGGAAATGTAGATGCCCACGTGCGGCAAGCTCGTCGCGAGGGCAAGCAAGAGGACGATCTTGACGATGCTGAACGTGCCGTTCTCAACCGGGACCCAAACGGCGCTGCGCAGACCCACTAGGACGCCATCCTGCAGCGTAAAAATGCCCCAACAGACAATGGACGCGGTGAAGATCAGCCCGGCGGGAACGCTGCCGAGTTCGGCATATGAGGAACCCAAGTGGCCGACGATGAGCAAGAACAAAACCGCCACCAGCAGCGAAGCCAGTGAACTGAATATGTAGGCACGCAGTACCAGGCCTGTCGTCCGGCGCCCTGACTGCGGGATGAACCGAGTGAGCATACCGACCAGGTTGAATGCGGTGAACCCGGACAGCAGGTTCATGGCCGAGTAGGCGGCTGACGCACGGCCGACATCTGCAGCCGTGTAGTGACGGGCAGCAACCAGCCAGTACAACACACCGAACAATCCGGTAACACCGGTATTGACCATCAGCGCATAGCCGTTCCGGAACAACGGATCGGAGAGATGACCGCGGATGGCTGGATACACGTGAGAAAGAGCACTCAGGAAAGGCATGCGGCTGGCTAGAGTCGAGGTGGCTGTCGGCGCCCCGGAGCCGGGGAGCGGCGACCGATCAAGAGGCGTGATGGCCTTATCCCGCTGATCTCTACTCATGCGATTAGAGATAGACCGGCAATGGAAACCGCGACCCCGGAACGAGCTTCCCACCCTCGCTCGCATGCCCTTGTGGTGCCCCGACAGCGCATAAGCTTCGCCCCGGCGGCGTGACTCGCCGGGCCCATCGCTGCTACGGATAGTCTCACGCACGGATAGGAACGCCGGTTGCGATGGCCCTAGTCCGCCGTACCATTGCCCAGCCCTTTGTGAGCATGCGGTCAGTGCGGTAGATCTTCGACAGGCTCTGCCCGTAGACAGCATTAACGAATGCGTCTTCGCTGGTAGCAGCCTTGATCGTCAGCCTGGGCAGCGCAAGAGGGTTGTGCTGGGGGGACGCAATCGTATCGGCGACGACACACGCGTATGAATAGCCAGCTTCAAGCGCCGCGCGGCGGACCGCCACGTTCGAGTAGCCGAACGGGTATGCCAGGCCTGTTACGGACGTCCCTAGCGCGTCCTCAAGCAACCTCTTACTGACTGTCAGCTCAGCGCGGAGTTCTTTCCTGCCGAGCTGGTCGAGCTCGGGATGAGTATGGCTGTGGGCGCCGATCTCGATCCCGGCCGCCGCCGCCTCGGCGATCTGGCTCCAGGTCAGCATCCTTCCTGGCCTGCGTCCGGCCGCGCGCCGACCAATGTCGGCTACCCAGCCAGTGGTCACGAACAACGTGGCGGTACAGCCGTGCTGGCGCAACAGCGGCAGCGCATACTCATGAAAGTTGGCGAACCCGTCGTCGAAGGTCAGAACCACCGCCTGTTCGGGCAGCGCGGCGCCGGTCGCCAGTGCTGCCGCGATCGCAGATGCCGTGAAGGTGGTGAAGCCGTCCTTAATGAGGCATTGGAGTTGTGTTTCGAATACCTGCGGTGCCACCGCCAGCCTAGCGAATGCCGTGTCTGGTGGGGCAGAGATTTCGTGGTACATCAGAATCGGGACCATTGTCAGCTACCTTTCCCGTAGCGAACCCGTGCAGTAGCCAGCGCCGGCCGCACCTAGCCCGGCGACAATGGCGGCCGAGCGGCTAAGCCCCGCCGGATCGCCCCGCACCGCCGCGGCAACTCCGCGTGCGACGCCGGCAGGAAGCGTCTTGGAACTGTAGCTGCGTTCGGTAGAGAGCCCGTCGCGCATGCCGACCCTGCGGGCGACCATCGCTTTGGACAGGCCCTCCGCGTAACAGCGGGAAAGGAAGTAGGAGAACCGGCTCCTCGTGGCAGGAACCTTGTGCCAGATGACGGCCCGGTTGTCGAATAGCAGCACCGAGCCTGGCGACTGTTGCCGCAACCTAATGCACAACTCGGTTTCCTCACAGCCGAGCGGACGCTTGCTCGCCGACCTGCCGATGCCGCTGCGGAATCCGCCGACCGTATCGAAGATCCCACGGCGAAACGAGGCGTTCCCACCGAACAGGTTTCTGACTGGCGCAGGCGATGTCGGCAAGCCGACGTAACTGCAGCCGACCACCCAATAGAACTCGGCCGGGAACCACGAAGGCTGACGCGTGACCCATGACGGCAAGGTCAGCCCGCCGACTCCGGCGACGGCGGGATCCGAGTAGGGGTCCACGAAGAACTTCAGCCAGTTGGCCTCCGCGACCGCGTCGTCGTCGAGGAAAGCCACGATGTCACCGCGCGCCACCGCGATCCCGGTGTTCTTACCGCCGGAGAGCCCTTGCGCCTCCTGGTTCTCCACTACCACCAAGTCGGGCAACGCCGACACCAGCCGATGATGAAGAACCGGATTGTGGTCGACCACGACAATGATCTCGGCCGGGGCCAGGCTCTGACGCCGCGCGGAATCCACCGCCGCTATCGTGTCAGCCAGCCGTTCCTCTAGGTGCGCGCATATGACTACCGAGACACTGAGCCCGCTCTGCTCGGTTCTGGTCATAGCGATTTCACTTCCGCATCGCCTTTCGCTTCGGCACCGTTGATCCGTACCGGTTGACGGAAACTGATCGCGGCGGCCGCCAAGTATCTCGGCGCGACCGGGATCACCACCGCACGAAGTGGCTCTGCATGACGAATCACCGGATGGCCTTTCCGGTCTGAGGCTTGTGGCGCGGAGTCGACGCCAGGTCCTCTGGCTGGGGCTGTCTAACTGCGCTGCCCGACCCGTCCCCGTTCAGGCCGACGGAGCAATCCGAGTCCGCCCCGGATCGGCCGACAACGTCCACTTGGCGATGGCTCGGCGCGCCGCCCACTCGTGTCAAGACGCGCCGACCCCAGACCCTCTGCCCCTGATGGGACTGCCTGAACCGCTCGTACAGGATGGTACGGAGCACACGGATCCCATCACTGAATGCGCTCAGGTTACTGACGCCATAAATCCTGGAGCGTTCGAAACTAGGAACCTCAGCGACGGCAAGGCCTGCTGCCGCGATACGGATGTTGACAAGCGTCTCAATCTCAAAGCCATCGCCCCAGAGGCGTCCGCTTCTATCTACCGACGAGATAGCCGTGGGATTGAATCCCAAAGCCGAAAGGTGTTTTCGCCAGAAGACGTTGAAGCCATAGCACAAATCCGTGTATTTGGTGCCGTAGAGCAGATTGACCGTGCTGGTCAGTATTCGATTGCCGAAGGCGCGCAGGCGAGTGATGTCTTCACTGCCTCCACCCTTTGCGAATCGCGTTCCCTTGGCGAAATCAGCTCCGTCGAGAAGAGCCGACACGAAGCTCGCGATCTCACTGGCGTCAGTGGAGCCGTCGGCGTCAAGCATAACGATAATATCGCCAGTGGCCGCCCCACATCCGCAAGCCAGGGCGTTTCCCTTGCCCGAGCGCGTTTGCATCACGATACGGGCATCTGGTCTTAGCTTACGTGTGATCGCCAAGGTATCGTCCACGGAGTGACCATCAACAACTATGACTTCATATATATCGGCAGGCAATGCACCCAATACATAAGGCAGGTTACGTCCCTCATTCAGAGTTGGAATTACGACGGACACACGCGGCCATAGCGCCAGCGAGTAGCTTGGAGCTGTCATGCTCCCCCCTTGGCTAATTAGAAATGGGCCTAACCTGGCCCTTCTAATGTCGACCAAACCGAAGACGGCGATGTCCTTGGCAGTAAATGTGCGCCCTCGTGCCAGGTCATTCTCATTCTCGTTATCCTGTTCGCTCGAATCTACGCTGGGTATTGGGACCCTTGCCTCAGCAGACTGGCGTATATGTCCCACGTCGTTTGAGCCACGTCAGCGGGCTAGTGACGCACGCCTCGGGTCGGCGCTCCTGTGACGCTTTCGGCATGTCTCTTTCGCGTAGCTGGTGAGCCACTGCTGAGCACCTTGCCTGATCTCAGACCTTGTGCTGGACCGGCGGCGGTGGGCCGGTCAGGCCCGGACATGGCGCAGGATTAATGGGTCACCGCGATGTTGGCAGACACCCGTCGCGGACCCGTTCACAGACCAAATGACGTGCGACATATACGCCAGTTTGCTGAGGCAGGGGTCTCAATACCCAGCGTAGATTCGTACCTGCGAAGTGGGTGACGAGCGCGACCGCCATGGAGAACACGTAAGCAGTCTGTTTTGCCATGTTTTGCAATGCGAAGACAGTGGCTATTCCTGAGAAAGGAGCCGACGCCGAATTGGAGCGCGTATGTACTCAGACGCGCAAGCACTGAACCACAGGCGGGCCCGGCAGGATTTGGCGAGACCAGATAGGCCAGGCTGATATTTGCTGCCGATCTGTTGAACTACAAAATAGACTTCGACTTGAACGGTATGGTCGCGCGAGGAAAGCTTGCAATACCGGTCCATATCTGCCAAGGCTGCACTCCTAGATTGGACAGTCACCCTCATGCGGAAGCCATACCATCCAGGCTCGTGGGTTATATGGATTAGAGGGAATGATCAAGGTGCAAACGCAGGGCATCAGGCTATTTTCAACGTGTCCGCCTTCGGTGCAATATCAATTTGGTGGCGACTATATGCGCAAGGTCAAAGAGGTGGCGGAGTGGTGCGATGATGCCGGCATCGAGGGAATACTCGTCTATACCGACAACTCTCTAGTGGATCCGTGGCAGGTTTCTCAAGTGATTTTGTCCAACACATCAACTCTGGCACCCCTTGTTGCGCTCCAGCCGGTATATATGCATCCATACACGGCGGCAAAAATGGTGACTACCTTCAGTTATCTCTACAATCGTCGTATATACTTGAACATGGTCGCAGGGGGATTTGTAAATGATCTCATTACTCTGGGCGACTGCACCGAACATGATGACCGCTATGATCGCATAGTCGAGTATACGTCGATCATGCAATACTTGTTTGACGGACCCGGTCCGCTTAGCTTTACCGGAACCTATTTCACGGTCAAGAATCTCACGATAAAGCCGAGAATCCCACCTGGGCTGGTGCCGGAAGTATTTGTGTCTGGAACCTCCACGGCCGGCATTGCAGCGGCGCGGAAAATAGGCGCCACATCCATCAGCTATCCCGGGACTCCCGGCGGAGAGAAAATAAGCAGGGGCGTGCCGGCTGGAATACGAATTGGCATTATCGCGCGCGAGGAGTCAGGGGAAGCATGGCGAATTGCCCATGAGCGGTATCCGGTAGATCGGAAGGGGCAGCTTGCTCATGCCATGGCCCGTAGGGTATCAGACTCTTCATGGTACAACCAGCTATCAGAGATTGACGAGCTGCCGGTTGAGCGCAGTACTCCTTACTGGCTTGTACCATTTAAGAACTACAAGACTTTCTGTCCATATTTGATTGGCAGTTACGACGAGGTGCGTAACGAGGTCTCAAAATACATCCAAGAAGGCTTTCAAACGTTTATTCTTGATGTGCCGCCGAACCGTGAAGAGCTGCGTCATATAGCCATAGTGTTTGATGGCACCCACTAGAGGGAGTCTGAGAAGCCCCGGCGGGGGTAGCACGGCCTTAAAGGTTGGTGCTGCCTCCGATGCCAGGGTGGCTGCCATGGCCTGCCGACGCCGATCTCCCGTCTGAACGATGAGTCCGGAACTACGGGGCAGATCGGAGATACGTCAGCTCGGCGCGAGCGGACAAGCGACACCGCTCGCATCGCGTTTTGAATGAGAAGTCCGTCAATACTCGGATGGCGCTCGGCAAAATCTGCGATCACTCCGACACCGCTGTCCGTTGAAGGCCAGCACGTCGGCCTGCGCCTCGTGCGGGTGGACGGCCCGGTCGGTGGTCCAGCGGAACAGGCGCCACTAATCCGCGACCGCTAGGGTGCTGGGTGATAGCCGCTGCGCTGAGCACAACCGTTGCGATGCGCCCGGGGCCCCTAGAAATTTGACTGACCTGGGTAATGGACTTTACGGCTTACCCAGCGGCCGATTCGCATCAACGAAGGCGGCAAGCGTGCCAATCGTCTCGAACGTGTCCATCGTGATGTTGGCGTGGTCGACCTCGAAACCGAACTTTTCCTGGATAGCGGCGATCAGCTCTATGACGGCCATTGAGTCCAGCTCCGGCAGGCTGCCGAACAGGCCGGTCGAGGCGTCCATCGAGTCGAGCCGGTCTACGATCCCGAGTATTTCAGCAACGAGAGCCTTAACCTCGTCGCGTGTCGATGTGGTCATGTCCATTTGCAAAGTCCTCTGACAGTCGATGGTTCGGTGGATGGTGATCAGCATATCGGTTCAGGTCATAATCGCTCGCTCTACAGAAGCACCTCGGCAGGTTCCGGATGGCTCAGGAAGGCGGTCGGGCTCGCGGTGAACCCATAGGCCCCGGCCTGGAAAACCACGACCAAGTCCCCGACATCGGCGGGTGGTAGCGTGACACGGTCACCAAGAACATCCAGCGGGGTGCAGAGCCTGCCGACGACGGTGACCGTCTCGGATGCCTCCTCCTCCATTCGGTTGCCGATCGCTACCGGGTAGTTGCGCCGGATCACCTGCCCGAAATTGCCAGATGCGGCGAGCTGGTGGTGCAGGCCACCATCGACCACTAGGAAGGTTCGCCCTCGCGATTCCTTGCGGTCGACGATCCGGGTGACATAGATACCGCATTCGCCGACGATGTACCGGCCGAGCTCGACGACCACGCGAGCCTCGGGGAACTGTACCCGGATCTTCGTTTCCAGCAGCTCGGCGAGGTTGGCTCCGATCGCAGTCAGATCGAGCGGCGCATCCTTCTCGAAATAGGGGATGCCGAACCCTCCCCCAAGGTTGAGGTACCGGACCGGCGAGGATGTGGCCTCGGCCAGGCGGAGCACGAGGTCGACGGTATTCCGCTGCGCCTCGACGAGGATCTCGGCCCGCAGGTTCTGCGAACCTGCGAACACATGGAATCCGAGGATGTCCACTTCGGCACCCACGAGTTCCTTTAGCAGCGCCGGGACCTGCTCGGCGTCGAGCCCGAACTGCTGAGAGCCACCGCCCATGCGCATCCCCGAGCCCTTGATCTCGAAATCGGGGTTGACGCGGACCGCCACCCTGGGGCGGATCCCCAGCCGCTGCCCAATCTCGATCAGCCGCCGAGCCTCGGTGGCCGACTCCATTTCCACCGTCACCTCTGCAGCCACCGCCTGAGACAACTCGGCAGGCGTCTTACCCGGGCCGGCGAAGCTGACCCGGCTCGGTGGCATCGTGGTGTTCAAGGCGGTCCGGAGCTCAAGGGCGGAGGCGACGTCGAAAGAGTCGACCAACCCACCCAGATGGTGTACCACTGCCGGCATCGGGTTGGCCTTCACCGCGTAGCTCAAGTCGATGCCCGACGGCAGCGCAGCCCGCAGTTCGGCCACCCGGCGCGTCAGCAGCCCACGGTCGTAGGCGAAGAATGGCGTTCCACCGACTCTCTCCGCGAGCACGTCCACCGGGACCCCTCCCACGCAAAGGGAGCCGGACCGGGTGGCGAACGAGGCAACCGTGCTGTGAGGCGTCACGCCGTCAGCTCCTTGCGCAACAGGCTGCGGTCGAACTTGCCGTTGGGCGAGCGGGGGATCTCGAGCCTGACATCCACCCTCCTCGGCAGCATGTAGAGGGGAAGTGCCTTCCTCATCTGAGCCAGCAGGGTATCCACGTCGACCGTATTACCGCTCGTGGGGCTAACCACGAGCACCACATGCTGCCCCAAGTTAGCATCCTCAACTCCGAGGGCGACCGCATCGCGCGCCAGCCCGGTGTCATAGGCCACCTCCTCGATCTCGGTTGGGCTCACCCGGTACCCGGAGGTCTTGATCATCTCGTCTCTACGGCCGACGAAGTACAGGAACCCCTCCTCGTCACGGACCACCTCGTCACCTGACCAAACGGCCATTTCCTCCATGCACAGACCGGGTTCACGCGCCGGAACGGGACGAAAGCGCTCGGCGGTTCGTTCCGGATCGTTCCAGTACCCCATGGCCACTAGCGCGCCGCGGTGCACCAGCTCGCCCTGCTCGCCGGAGCCGCACAGTGAGCCGTCCGGACGGACGACGAGGACCTCGGCGTTCGGGATGGCCTTGCCGATCGAGTCCGGCCGCCGGTCCACCTCCGCCGGGTCGAGGTAAGTAGAGCGGAACGCCTCAGTCAGCCCGTACATGAGGAAAGGCTTCGCCCTCCAGAACAGTGACCGCAGCCTCTCCAGCGTCGCTTTGGGCATCCTTCCCCCGGTGTTAGCGAAGTACCGCATGTGTTCGGCCGCCTCCGCCGGCCAGTCTTGGCCGGCAATTTGGACCCACAGCGGCGGGACGCAGGTCAGCCCGGTTACGCGGTGCCTAGCACACAGCCTTACGACGTCTGCGGGCAGGAGGTAGTTCAGGAGTACAACGTGAGCGCCCACGCTGAAGGCGGTGGTGAGCTGGCTGAATCCAGCATCGAAGCTGAGCGGCAGCGCGGAAAGGATCACGTCGTCGGGACTGTTGCCGAGATAGTGGCTGACGCTGTCGGCTCCGGCGATGAGGTTGCGGTGGCTGAGCACGACTCCCTTGGGTTGGCCGGTGCTGCCGGACGTGTACAGGATGGCGGCCATGTCCGCGTCGATGGCGTCGGCAGCGGGTAGAGGTCCGCTCTCAATGGCAACCGGCCAGCAGCTGACCGTGTATCGCCCGCTCGGCTCGACGGCAGCGGAGGCAGTGGCATGCCCCACGAGCACCACGTGCTCGACAGACTTGCACTCATCGAGCTCCTCGCCAAGAAGGGTGAGCCGCTGCGGCGAGGTCACTAGGACCCGGACGTCGCAGTTCCGCATGATGTAGCCGACCTGCTTAGGCCGCAGCAACGGGTTAACCGGGACGAAGACCCCGCCCCCCGCCGACGCCCCAAACAGCGCGGTGACGGTCTCGACCTGCTTGTCGAGGTAGATGGCAACCCGATCGCCGCGGCGAAGCCGCAGGCCATGCAACGCGGCACCGAAGCCTTCCACCTCGCGCCAGAGCTGCGCGTAGGTGACGGTGACGTCCTTGAACGTCAGAGCGGGGGCATTCCCATGATCGTTGGCCGCCTCTGCCACGAGGTGGTGAATCTGAGTGCGCATAGTCATCACGGTGCTCCCTATTGAAACGGGCCGGCCACACCTACCAGGGCACACACACGAGCTCGCTGTAGAGACAGTCAATGTGCCCGGGCTCCAGGCTGGCGCTGCGGTACATCTTGGGCCACAATCCGGGCCACATGAGCGACAGGCGTGGCCGGTGCTCGAAGATCGGCAGGTCGGCCAGGGTCACCAGGAGCCGGTACCGCACCAACAGGTGACGAGTCAGCGGGCCGATGACGCGACGGAACAGCTCGGGATTGCCGACGTGCAGGATCAGGGCGCACGGCACGTGCTTGCACCGTTGCTCCCGGAAGATTACGTAGCAGGAATCCCGGCCACGGATCAGCACGAGATGACGCGCGGCGGCCGCCTGCGCGTGGTCGCGGTAGAGCTCCAACTCCGCTCCGGCGAGCGTGCTCGCGATGATGTCCGGGTCGGCGCTGATCCTCGTTCGGTGTGGCAAGTTGGGCCACGGCACGTTGGGGACGAACACCGTGGAGGTGTCGAGAGTGCGGAACTTGAATAGACCGTTGAGATGCACGACGTCCGCGTTGGGCGACAGGTCGGTGAAGTGATAGCCGTCCTGCGCCAGCAATGCCATGAGCAGCCGGATGCTGTGGGACCGGAAGTCGGGCAGCACGCACCAAGAGTGCAGGTTGCAGAACCGTTCCATCCGCCCGGCGACCGTGCGCTCGGAGTAGAAGGCAAGGTAGGTCCCCACGACGCGTTGCCCGTTCCGCAGCATGAACCCGTGGTTCGGTGCCTCTACCTTCCACGGCTCCGACATCACGCGAGTCCAAGGAACCCGGGCATTGTGGTTGGCATGCAAGAAATCCGCCACGGCTGCCAGATCCGTGTCCGTGATCGGAGTAAGCTGAACTGTCATTATCCTGCTCTTGTCATTCTGTCCGTCAATACCATTTCACCTGGCGTCAATGTACGGACATAGCCGGATACTAGCGAATTATCCTCTCTCAGCATGGAACGAGCTTCTCCCGTGGGCGCAGCCGCCGGTATTTCTTCCGAAGCCAGTGCACCGCGTAGTAGTTGATGTGCTGAGGGAGGGAATACAGTTCCTCGAGGCCGAAAGCCCGCTGGATTGGATCCAGCCGCGTACGACCGGGTTACGGTAATTTCCCGGGCGTGCTGGCTCATGGTCAGGCTGGTGCGCCAGTGCAGCCGCGATGATCGCTCCGCGCATGTCGCCCACCTCTTCCACCGGGTGTTTCCACCAAGGAGGAGGAGGCCATGCGCACCCAGATGCAGGCGGGCACTCGCTACCAGGGCACGCATACGAGCTCACTGTATAGGTCGTCTATCTGATCAGCTTCCAGGCTGTCGCTACGGTACATCTTGGGCAAGAAAGTCACCTTGAACGAGAGCGGGGGCCTGTGTCCAATGAAGCGCAGCTCGGCTATGGTCACCAGTATCTGGTGGCGGATTAGCAGATAACGAGTCAGAGGGACGATGGCATGATGGAACAACTCGGGATTGCTGACATGGAGGATTTGGGCCAGCGATATGCCCCTGTGCCAAATTTCTCGGTAAATCACGTAACAGGAATCCTGGCCCCGGATCAGCACTACGTGACGCGCTGCGAGTGCTTGTGCGTGGTCGTGGTAGAGTTCCAGCTCCCTCGCGACAAGCGTGCTTTCGATAATGCGCGGGTCGGTGCTGATCCTCGTTCGGCCCGGCAGGCTCGGCCACGGCAGATTGGGAATGAGGGCGGCAGACGTGTCAAGGGAACGGAACTTCAACCGGGTGTAGATCGGCACCGTAGCGTCGTTAGGCGACAGGGCGGTAAAGTGGTAGCCGTCCTGCGCCAGCAACGCCATGAGCAGCCGGATGCTGTGGGATCTGTAGTCGAACAGCACGTACCACAAACCCAGGTTGCAGAAGTGTTCCACTCTTCCGGCCACTAGGCGCTCCGAGTAAAAAGCCAGGAGCACCCCGACGATGCGCTGCCCGTCCCGGAGCACGAATCCGTGATTAGGCGCCTCAACCTTCCATGGCACCGCCGAGCATGCGCGAGCCCAGGGAATGCGCTCGTTTCGGTTGGCGTGCAGGAAGTCCGCTACCGCAGGCACGTCCGCGTCAGTGATCGGAGTGAGTTCCATGGTATTTCGCGTATCCTTTCGGGACTAGGCTGTCGACTGCGCGCGACCACTCGGAGGGGAGCTCGGCACTTGCGATGACGCGCGCTCTTTCCAGCAAGAGCGCGGAGCCTGCCGCGCATCCAACGATCAGCTTCCCGTCTACTGCCCTGGCTTCTCCAGGCGCCAGATCTATGACTGCTCCACAGTCGGATACCGCAACTTCGTCGAGTCGCAGCGTGAGCCCCGGGCTGGGGATTACCAGTGCCGGATGGTATGTGGGAGAGGACAAGGGTTGGTAGTTTCCTGCCCGGACCCACCGCTCGGCCTCTATGGCATGAAGATGACTGGGAAGCTGGTCTCCGAGCGCGTCTGCCGCTTTGAAACAGCGTCGCCGGGAAAGATCCTGACAGATCCGAGGAAGTTCGCGACCTACGGCGATTTCAGTAAGAAGCCACTTAAGGACCTCCGCTTGGGCTCTGAGGCATCGTAGCCACGCTGAAAGCCCGGTGTCGTGCGATCTGATGGGGACAGGAGCCGTATAGATCACGTCTCCGGCATCCAGAGCCTCAGTCATAAAGTGCGCAGTAGCGGCTGTGGCACTCTCGCCGAGGCGAATTGCCCACTGCACAGCGTAAAGGCCTCCAAAGTCGGGCAGACGGCCCGGGTGTATATTGACAGCCCGTCCACCGAAGCGTTCCAAGACAGCCCGGCCTATAATTGCGGTGGAGTTCACGGATATCAGCCACGGTTCTGGCCCGGGAGGTCCAGCAGAATGGTCGGCCACACAGCGGGCGAGGTCCGACGCGGCGAGCAAGTTAATGGAGACAGCAGAAGAGCGCTCTTGTGCCCACTCCTGCGCTGTCCGGCAGGCGAGCTCATCGCCCACCAACCAGATGTCGCTAGCCGCCATTATCGTTGTCCATGAGCAGCGATAGCTGACGTGTCAAACCGCTGATCGAGAGAAGTGACTCTGGATCGATCATAACGAAGTCGATATTGACTCTGAACTCTTCCTCAATCGCAACCAGGAGCTCGACAACGCCCAGGCTATCGAGATGGGTCCATTCAAGAAGGCTCGCTGAATCATCAAGCAATGCCTCGTCAACCCGCTCGGCGACAAGGCGGCGGACCGCACCCCGGATCTCATGCTCTGATTGCTTTTCCATGACTCTGCTCCGTCTTGCGCGACTCATCAGGGCGGATGTGTTCTTCGAGTTGGCGCCGCACCGCAGCCCGATCTATCTTCCCGTTGGCGTTTACCGGCCACGAGACAAGTTCGACGATATGGGCCGGAATCATGTACGGAGGCAGGCTGCTGGCGCACGCTTCCCGCACGGCCGACGCGGTAGGCCGATCCCCTTCTTCGCAGACGATCCCAGCTACCAGACCGCGGTGCTTGCCCTGGTCACATCGGACGACGATGCTGCGGCAGGCAGGGAAAGCGCGGTGAATGGCATCCTCAATTTCGACAGGCTCGACGCGGTACCCGGAGATCTTGAGCTGGTGGTCGATGCGCCCCACGAAATGGAGCAGCCCGTCGCCGCCTCGCTCCACTGCGTCGCCTGTGCGATACCAAGCGACACCGTCTGGGTCTGATGCAAAGGCGTCATGGCCATCTTCCGAGCCAAGGTAGCCGGAGATCACCTGCGAGCCACTCAACCACAATTCACCGCGATTGGGGTGCTCGCCCGGCTCAGACCTGCTGAAGACCCTGCCGTGCTGACCTTCGAAGACCTGGCCGATCGGTACGATCCCGTAGAGGTCGTTCGACCGTGATCTAAGTCCAGGTACGACGTAGTAAGAGATCGCAATCGTAGCTTCCGTCGGCCCATAAAGGTTGATGACGCGGGAATTCGGTGCGGCGGATTGCCAGGCTTCGGCAACCGGCCAACGGAGCGGCTCGCCGCAGAACAGCGTCTGCCGGAGCTGCGGGAAGATTCCGGGCCTCAGCGCACCGACACGGTAAAGCGACTCGGCCGCCGAAGGGACGGAGAACCAGTGAGAGATCTCGTTCTCGCGAATAAAGCGCGCGGGAAGCATTTGTTGCTCAGCTGGGATGACCACGAGCGTTCCCCCGCCGAGAAGCGTCACAAAGATGTCGTGCACGCTGAGATCGAACGTAAGCTCAAAGAAGTGCGAGGCGCGATCCCCTGGTCGCACGCCGAAGCGCTTCGTCGCCACATCGAGGTATGCCGTTAGGGATTCTGTCTTAACTGGAACACCCTTGGGTCGGCCAGTGGTCCCTGATGTGAACATGACATAGGCGATGTCGCCGCCAATCGGGGAGGCGGAGTTTATCACCGGCTCCGATGACCTGGCCCAGGACAGGTTGTCCAGTTGGGGTGATATTGTCAAAAGAGGGCAGCGACCTGACAGGGCGTTAGCCATGCTGCTGGCTGTCCGATCTGACTGCACAATAAGCGCCGGCTCGACCGCAGCGAGTATCTGCTGAATTCGTGCCGCAGGATGACTGGCTGACAACGGAATGTACGCTCGGCCTAGGGCTTGAGCGGCCGCAATGGTCGCACATGCCCCAGCACCCGGATCGTCGGCGATGACGATGGGTCCCGCCCCTACAGGGCTTTGTGTAATCTGTTCCTTTATTGCGCGAGTGAGGTCGAGAAGCTGCTTATAAGACGTTTGTCGCTCGCCTGTCTCGACAGCCGTATCGTTCGGACGGTGACAGGCGAGCAAATTGATCAAGGCGTCCCGCATCACGGACATCCCTGCCTCAGTACGCGCTTGGCGAGACATGAAGCGCTTCGGCACGTGTGTATGAGCCGTGCAATTTCTGGGATATCAATGTTGTGCTCGCGCATCCTTGCCATCCACCCCTTTCTATGTATTCTATGTATAGACGCGGAAATCAGCCGCACCTCTCACGACTCGTCACGACTGGTGACAGGACTGCTGATAGAGCGCAGTCATGATATTCCTGGCCAAGGGTCACGGTGGACCTGAATCGCGATGTGGCCAGCGGTGTCATCGGCAGGCATCTGTCAATACGCGCCCAACCTCCGAAACCAGTGCTGAGACCCTATCCCACAATCTGCATGTGTAGTCTGCGTGTGTAGTCGACCCTTTCTCGGCAAGAGGCACTGTTTCCTGCGTCCGCAAATACGGTGAATTATATTCCTTGCGGACCTGGAAGTCGAGAATGCCAGGCATGGCATGCATTCCGAATGCCACTGGCGCCTGTATTGCCGAACGATTCTTCGTACATCGCCTGTCCCCGTGGCAGGTCACTCTCGTTATCGCTTTCGCACGCTCGAATCTACGCTGGGTTATTGGGATCCTGCCTCGGCAGACTGGCGTATATGTTCCACGCCGTTTGAGCCACGTCAGTGGCCGCTGACGTGGCTCGGGCCGGCGCGTGGGCGCCGTGGGCCTGCCGCCTGATCGCTAGTGCCACGTTGCTTAAAGGAGGTACACAAAGCGGCGGCGGTAGGAGCGGTACTTGGGCTGAGGTCGTCTCCAGATCCAGGGCCGGGCGCGGACGTTGAGTTGGGCGGTGGCAACCCGGGTGGCGCAGGCGATCTCGTCGGGATCGGCGAAGTCCTGCCCGGCCAGTGCCTGGCGCCGGAAGATCCGCCACCAGCCTTCCTGCAGGTTCAGCCAGCGGGTGCCCTGAGGAACTTCGGCATGGAACTTGCCTCCCCATACCCGTCCGGCGATCCCGCCACCCATACCGTTAAATTAATTCCACAAAAAGGAACGTGGCGCTAGCCCGCAGAATCGCGGCAGCCAGGCACGACCGGGCACCGAGAAGAGCCATCGGGAATGCTCAAGCAACCTGGCCGGATCACGAAAGACCAAAACCAGAAGATATGGATTGCCCGATTTTTGGTGGTCAGTCCTGCGGCGAGGCAATTAGTTTCCTTATAAGGAATTACGCGCCTAGGGCAGGAAATTTACGAAATATCTGCACGTGTACGACTTGTCGTACATCGACCTCGTACGTTCTGGCCATGGCGGACTTATCTGGTCAAATTTAGTCTAACGAACGCCCTCAAAGCTAGCGTATGCATCATCTCTGAATTCGTGCGGCCTACTAGCGTGAACTGCGAACGGCTGCTAGGCTCGGTCAACGCATCTAGACAATAAGCTCATATCATGGCGAAATCGGGACGCTCTCGTCCGAAGATCCGGGGAGATCGATCTTCCACAGTTTCGCCCGAGATCACAGGGAATCACGCAGTTACAAACTAGTATAAATTCAGGCATTCGGTACCATGCCCTCGCGTCTTGGTGCGGTGAAGGCCCTTGAGCATACAACCGTGTTTCGCGGCGGGGCTGCCGGGAAGACCACTCTGCCGGAGCAATCTGTGCCGCTGCAGTTCGGGAGATCTAGGCTCACAGATGTTCTTGCTGAGTACCGTGCGGCCGCTGCCAGCGTTGTAATACTAGGCTTGGCGGGGAGTGCGCAATGTTGGCGGGGAGCGCGCAATGAGCGATAAGTACGGCTGCACGGAAGGGCTACCGCGGGTGTGCCACGATATCCGGCAGCCCATGGCGGAAATGCTAGCCCTAGTCGATCCCGTGGCGGCACGTGAGGCTTGCGGACGCCACCGGGAACTTGACTGCGGCCGCAGCAACCTGGCCGGAAGGCGGGTGAACCTGCAGTTGCCTCCCACGACGTCCCGGACGGGAGGGAGGGCCGCAGATGCGAATTGTGCTGTGTGACAACAACCGCATTCTGTGCGAGGCTCTCGCGTCGATGCTTCAAGCACGCGGTCATCCGGTACTGGCCATCGCGACGACTGCCGACGATAGCATCGCGGCCGTAGCTGCGAACCGTCCCGATGCCTGCCTGCTCGATCTGCGCTTCCCGGACGGCAGCGGTCTCGACGTCGCCCGGGCGATACGACGCTCCGTTCCGGAGACGAAGATCGTGTTCTTTTCCCGCATCACTGATCCTGCAGAGGTGTCGGAAGCGAAGAAGATCGGCATCGCGGGATTCCTCCGCAAGGACCAGAAGCCAGGGACGATCACGGCCGCCCTCGGGGTGATCAGCGCCGGAAGGACGGCCCTCGACCCAGGGTCCTCGCGCCAGCCAAGCCGACGCACGATGTGGTCACCGGCGGAGGAGATGCTCCGGAAGCTCACGCCGCGTGAAAGGCAGGTCCTGCAACGGATCGTGGCGGGCCAGAGCACCGGGCAAATGGCCCGCGAAATGAACGTCGCGATGAGCACCCTGCGCAGCCACATAGGGCGCATCCTGAACAAGCTCGACGCGCACAGCCAGGTCCAAGCCGCTGCCATCGCCAGCCGCGGGTCCGTCGATGATGTCTTCAGGACCTAGCTCGGGGCCTCCCGACGGCTGCCGCGCACAGCTCTCCCCGGCTGGCCGACCGCGTGCGGTCCGGAGAAGATGGCACGGCCGCCGAGCCGGGTGGCTGACGCCGGACAGTCCGCTTTCATTCCACGCGATGCGGCCTGCGGGCCACGATGCCGTCCGCTTTTCCGGGTCCTCCGCTCGACCGCAGGCAACAACGTCCCGCCGGGGCGTCCAGGGCAAGACGAGAGGGGTGCCTGCGCCGCTTGGTCCGCTGAGCGGTCCACCGGCGGCCGGTGATCCTCCTCTCCGGTGCGACGAGCCCGGTGTGGACGGCGTCCCTCAGATGACGTAGGACAAAGGCGCCAGCTGGGAGGGGCGCGGCGACTACCGCGGCCTTAGGCTCAGGAAATATTTCAAGCTGGTGTCGGGACCTATGGCTGATGGCCTTCACGTTGTCGTTTGTCGCATGGAGGTTTCGCCAACTCAGCGAATGCCTGGCTGCCCGCCGTGTCGCTGCAGGAAGGTAAAGAACCATGGCAATCAATGTCCTCGTCGCAGACCAGGAACGCGCTTTCGCTGACGTCCTGGCGGCCCGGCTCGACGAGGAAGATGATATAGAAGTAATGGGTGCCGTCCAGGTACAAGCATCAGGCTCGTCGCTCCTGGTGGAAAAGCCCCCTGAAGTCATACTGCTCGATGGCGATCTGCCGGACGATGCGGGGAACCGCCTGTGCGAGCAACTCTCCGGCGGCGACAAGCCCACCCGGGTAATCATGCTCAGCTTTTCGTCCGAACCCGAGCGGATCGTTAAGGCTTTGCGGGCCCGAGCAGCCGCCTGGGTACGCAAGGACGAATCCCTGGAACATCTGCTGCGCGTGATCCGCGGTGTTGCCCGGGGTGAGGGCTGGCTGCCTCCGAGCGAAACGGCTAATGTCATCCAACTGCTCATCTGGAGCCAAGACAAGAATCAGAAAAACCAGCTCCTGCTCAACAAGCTCACGGCACGCGAGCGTGCCGTGCTGGCTTGCCTAGCCGAGGGCGCCGCCCACCGTGACGCTGTGGCGGCACAGCTGCATCTCTCCGTGCATACCGTCCGCACCCACACGCAGAATCTCATGGCCAAGCTGGGCGTCCACTCCATGCTGGAAGCGGTTGCCCTCACCAGGGACAACGCAGGCTGGCTTTACGAAGACAGCGGCACATCGTCCTGATGGCTACGGTCAGACGGATCAGGCGGGGCTGGAAACGTAGCAGTATCCTACGGCGCTGACGCCGCCGTCCTCGACGCCTAGCCCCGCGCCAGGCCAGCCCCGGAGCACCGCGCAGGCCACCGGGTGCTGGCCTGGCGTGTCCTGTCTCCCCCTGGCCTAGCGGTAGGACTGCGGGGCGTAGCGGATATCGCGGGCCTGGTTGCGGTCGTGTCCGTAGAACAGCCGCGCGCCTTCGCGCTTGGCGGTTTCCCGCAGCTTGAACGCGCTCTTGCGCGCGGTTTCCGGGTCGGCCTGGCTGTTCCAGCTGTCGTGGTCGAAGTTCTCCTGGCAGTACACCGCGTCCCCGCAGATGATTGCCGGCCCCGTCTCCGGAAGCCGGAGCAGCACTGACTGGTGGGCCGGGGCGTGCCCGGGGGTCAGCAGGATTTCCAGCCCGGGGAACAGGGTGCTCTCGCCGTCGAGCAGCTCGTAGCGCAGGTGCGGCAGGTTCCAGTACTGGTGTGGGAACGAGGCATTGTTGGTCCGCGCAGCCGCGTAGTGCTCCCGCTGGACGAAGAACGTGGCCTTGGTGAGCAGGTCGTTGTTGCCCGCGTGGTCGAAGTGCAGGTGGGTGTTCACCACGTAGTCGATGTCCTGCGGGGCGATGTCTAGCTGGGCCAGCCGGAACAGCAGACTGTCCTCTGGGCGCATGGCCGGGGTCAGGAGCTCGGCGAGCGGTTGCCCGCGCCAGGTGAGCTCCGGGTCCTGGACGTGGGCGCGGTGCATGCCGGTGTCGACCAGCACCAGGCGGTCGTCATCCAACCGGATGAGGTAGCCCGGAACCGGGATATGTATCCGCCGGCCGTCCTGCACGCCAGGCGCGATCACCTCATAGTTGCAGCAGCAGTCGCCCAGCGGGAGTACGTAAAGTTCCATCAGATTTTCTCCGGTCGCTACGGTAGCGTTGTCGTAGTTCCTGGATTTTTTCATGGCACCGCGATAACCGTTCCGGGTCGGGCGAAGTCGCGAGGAAGTTAACCTGTCATGAATTGGCGCATCGTCACGTCCTACTCATCCGGGTTCCAGGCGCGGAGCAGGTCGAACAGGCGCCGGTCGCCAGCGAGCTGCAGGGAGTCGATCGGGATACGGTCGTACAGGACGAGGGCCACCTCACTGGCCGTGCCCCGGACGGAGGCGGCGGCCACGCCCGGGCCCTCGCCGGCCGCGGTGGCCGGCACCGTGCCGGGCGCGGGCAGACGGGTGGCCCGTGCGCCGTCGGCGGAGAGCGAGAGGCGCCAGGAGCGGCCCTCGGTGGCGTGGAAGTCGACGGCAGCGGCCTCGTGCGGCCAGGGGGCCGCCCATGCGCAGCAGGTGGACAGGAACTCCTCGACACCGTCGAGTGCCGCCTCGTCCGGCAGCGGCTGCGGGGCACCCAGGGTGATCTGGGCGTCGTAGGCGTGCACCGCAGCCTCCTGGAGCTGGTGCCGGGCGACGGCACCGGAGGTCTGCGGCGACTCCGACGTACCCCACCACGTCCAGCAGCCGCGATCCGGGCCGGCCTCGCGCAGCGCGTCCAGTAGCTGCCGCGTCGATGCGGCCGACCAGGCCAGCAGGGCGTCGCGCTCCCGGGGAGCAGCCTCGGCGCCCTGCGGCGCGGACTCGGCCGGGGGAGCGTCAGCCGGGCCTGCGTTGACGGCGGTGGCCCAGAAGCGGTGCACCTCACCCAGGTGCTGCACCAGATCCAGCAGCGTCCACTCGGGGCAGGTCGGCACCTGCAGCTCGAGGCCGGGCGCGGTCATGACCGCGGCGCGGAAGGCGATCGACCGTTCGTCGATCAGCCGCAGCAGAACGGGGAACTCCAGAGTCTTTTCCACACCGGCTGTATATCAGCGTGCCCCGGCAACCGGACAAGCGATTTTCACAGCCGACGCGGCGGGCGCGCGGTACGGGCCGCGCGCCCTCGGATGCCGCGGTGGCCTGCGTTCTTGAAGCTGCCGGCCCTCGCGCGGAGCACGGGACCGTTCGGGATGACGGGTCTGATGAGACCCGCTGACGGTGCTCATGCCAAGCATCCTCAGCCCTGCCGCGAAGAGGCCGGCGCGAGCGCCTCGCGCACCAGTTGCACGGGATGCCAGGCGTCGCGTTCGGTGCCGTGGAAGATCTGCTGGCGGCAGGAGACGCCCGTGGCCACGAGGACGGTGCTCTCGGGTTCCGCCGCGATCGCCGGGAAAAGGCGGTCGCTGCCCACCTTCATGGACACGTCGTAGCTGTGGCGCGTTCCCGGAGCCGGGGCGCGCGTGCAGCGGATTCGCAGTGGACTGGGACGGCTACCGCCTGGCCTTGGACCTCGGCTAGTGGCGAGATATCACTCGAGGCCGAGTGCATTGAAGATGCCCTGCAGGTAGCCGATGGCGTGGGCGCGACCGCGGCTGCAGTAGGCCTCCGGTGAGGTGTCGCGCCAGGTGTCGCGGTCGCCGATCATTGCGGGCACGTGGTCGTCGATGAGGAATCCATCGAAGCCTGCGTCCTGCAGTCGGCTGATTACCCGGGCTGGGTTGAAGTTGCCTTCGCCGAGGAAGCATTCCGCGAATTGCGGCACCGTCCCGCGCACGTCACGGAAGTGCACGTAGAAAATCCGTCCCGCGCGGCCGAGGGTGTCGATGACCTCGTTAATGCTCTGCTCGCCTGCCATTTCTGACACTGTTCCCAGGCAGAAGTTCAGCCCCCAGGCTGGGCTTCCGTTCGCCCGCCGGCACGCTTCGGCGAGCGCTGCCGGCGAGGTGAAGATGCGGGCCGCGCCGCCCAGTGGTTCCTCCACAGGAGGGTCGTCCGGGTGCAGTGCCAGTCGCACTCCCTCCTGCTCGGCGATCGGCAGGACGGCGTCTAGGAAGTACTGGTAGTTGTCCCACATCTGCCCGGCGGTGATTGGCCGGTCAAGCGGTTCCGTGGGAGTGAGCTTGTAGGAGCTCAGCCCATTACCGCGGTGCGCGGCGGCCAGGTCGAACGACGTCACTCTTGCCCCGCCGCGGCCATGATCGCCCATCTCGGTGCGCCACACGTAGGTGGTCAGGAAGTTGTATCCCAGCAGGGTGATGCCGGCATTGGCCATGTTGCGGATCGTTCGTATGTAGTTCTCTATCTGCTCATCGCGGCCGGGCAGTCCTCGCTGGATCTTCCAGAAATGCGCGGCAGGGACATTTTCCAGTCCCTCGATGACCAGCCCGGCATCCTGGCAGCGATCTTGCAGCTCGCGTAGCTCCTGCAGGCTCCAGTATCCCTGCACGCCGGGAAGGTTGGCAGGCGTGTGCAACTGGACGCCGCGCAGCCCGAGCTGATGCGCGAACGTTGCTACGGCGTCGTCGTACTCATCGATATGCCCAAGCGCAATTCGCACTGTCAGGACTCACTCCCTGGTATCCGGACGGCGAGCGACGCGAGCAGCCCGCCGTCGACACGGACATCTTCCCCGGTTACGAAACTGGCGCGCGTGCTCGCCAGGAAGCTGACGACCTCGGCGACTTCCTCAGGACGCGCCACCCGGCCGACGGGGTGACTCCGGCCCCACTCATTGACGGTTTCCTGGACGGCCCTGGGACTTCCGTCGCTGAAGAGTGCTGCCGACCAGCGCAACATGGGCGTGTCCACCGAGCCGGGGCAAACGGCGTTGACCCGCACGCCATGGCTGGCCTCGTCGATAGCCATCGAGCGGGTCAAGGCGTTGAGCGCTCCCTTGCTGGCGGCATACGCCGCGACTCCTGGCTGGGTGACATGCGCCTGGACTGATGACACCACCACGATCGCTCCCGCGCCACTGCGCCGGAGATACGGCAGCGCCGCCTGAGCGGTCAGGTAGACGCCCTTTACGTTGATGGCGAAGACTTCATCCCAGGTCTTTTCGCTGGTATCAGCCACGGTGCCATATCGCTGGACACCTGCCGACGTCACCAGGATGTCCAGGCCGCCGAACGCGCGCACTGTCTCATCGATAGCCGCGGCAACGGCTGGACCGTCGCGGACGTCGGCTGCTACGGCAATCGCCTTCGCCCCGTCGGCAGCGAGACTATCGGCAACGGCTTGCGCTTCGCCGTGGCCGGGCGCGCTCACCGCGACGGATGCGCCCTCCCTTGCCAGCAGCAGGGCGACCGCGCGGCCGATGCCGCTCGACCCGCCGGTGATGAACGCCGTTCTGCCCGCATGCTCGTTCATTGCTCGCCTCTCAATCCGGTCAATACGGCCGGGCCGTCCCACATGCCCCGGCAGCAGGAGCAGTGCCCGGGCACTGCTCCTGCTGCCGGGGCTGAGCCGTAACCGGATACGCCGCCTGCAGGAATCCCGGTGCTGCCTTCGTAACCTCTCGATACCGGCGGTAGTCAATTAGCGAAATAGTGCGGGTACTTCTCGCGGAGCACCGGTGTCTTTTCGATTGCACGCCGCGCGTGGGTGCGGACGTGCCAGCGCCCCGCGGTCAGGTCACGCGCCTCCAGGGCGGCGAGGACATGTTCATGGTCGCTCAGCAGCTCCACCAAGGTCGCGGGATCGGTTTCGCTGAGCATGCGCAACCGGTCGAGTTGAAGCTTCACGCGCCGCACCTCCTGCCATACTCCGCCGTAGCCGCACATGGCGAAGATCTGCTCGTGCATCATCTCGTCCGCCGCGAAAAACCGGTCGAGGTCCCCGGACGCGGCGGCCGCACGCTGCTCATCCAGGAAGCGCCGGGCCAGCGACGTGTTTACCTCGGGAAGCTGTGCCGCCGACTCGAACGCCGCCACCTCAAGGTGCTCGCGCATGAACCTGGCCTGCTCCACCTCGCTGAGGCGAATGAGTTCCACCCGGGTCCCGACTTGCGGGACGACCATCACCAGGCCCATGTCTACGAGCCTGGCCAGTGCCTCGCGAACCGGGGTACGGCTCACCCCGAGCTGCCGGGCAAGCTCGTTTTCTGACAGGACTTGCCCAGGGCGCAGGCGCAATGTCCGGATCTCATTCGTCAGCTCATCAAGTACACGGTCAGACGTACGCCGGTGATCGCCGAGACGGTTGATGGGGGTAAGGCTGACAGCGGCCTCGCCGTGCGTCGGCGTGTCAACTCCGCGGGCGCTGGCGTCGCGGTTGCTCGCGGCGTGTTCGCCCGTTCGGGGTGGCATGCTCTCCGTAGGCACCTTGACATACTTGCATACCTTCATCTCGCACGCAACTTCGCACAAAGTGGCCACGGTGCAGGCTTGCTTGAGGTCAGGGTCACCTGAATCGCACCGGCTCGTCATCCGCGGCGAGGAGCTCGGGATCACGTTGCTGCCAGGCCAAGGGCACGGACATCTATTCCGTCGCAGGCCACGAGACACGCGCAGATGTCTTGTTCAAGACACCGTGGGGCTGGCGTGACCCCGCAATGCTCCCGCCCTTCGCGAATGTCCCTTCCGGGAGGCATTGACCGAGTATGGTCCGTATGCTTCCATCCTTGTATGCCAGCTAGAAGATACCGATTGGCGGGAGGCGGGGAGTTGCTCCCCCGTACCACCTGTTCGGACAACAGGCGGCAGGAACTCGCCAGCTGTCTCGGGGCCGCGGCGACTCGCTATTCGCTGGTGCGATCAGAGGCTAAAACCTGGCCTACGGGCCCTGGCTGCCTTCTCGATCATCTTCACGATCCCCGTGGCGGTGCTCTGCAGCCTCGTTCGGCGCACCCTGGGGAGCTTTCATTCAGGCTGGCGCGACCCAAGGGATAGGTGACCTTCGTGGAAATCCGCGACATCCGCTCGACTGACCTCTTTATCGGTACCGTGCAGCGGCCACGCCAGGTGCTCTGCGCGACGCTGGTGAACCGGGGACCGTGGATGGAACGCGAGCCGTCGTCCGTTACCGTGCGGGCTGAGGGGCCTGGGGTGACCACGCCCGAGCCGGTTACGGTGGACGGCCTGCGTCCCGGTGAAATGCGTGCGGTGGAGGTGCCGGTGGCCGTCGATCCCGGCTTTGCCGAGGGCTCGACGCGCCGGGTGACGGTGATCGCGGAGGGCGCGCGCCGCCCGGTGCGGGCGGTCGGGGAGATGGTGGTGGCCGCGCCTGGGTGGACGATGTTCATGGTGCCGCACTTCCACTATGACCCGGTGTGGTGGAACAGCCAGGCAGGCTATGCCGTGACCTGGGACGATCTGCCGGCGGTCGCACAGGAGCACCGGCAGTCGGGGCAGGGCGTCGTCTTCCAGCTCGTCCGGGCCCATCTCGATGTGGCCCGCGTGGATCCTGACTACAAATTTGTGCTCGCTGAGCTGGACTATCTCAAGCCGTACTGGGACGCCCATCCTGAGGACCGCGCCGAGCTACGGCAGTTGATCGCGGACGGGCGGGTGGAGCTGGTGGGCGGCATGTATAACGAGCCGCAGACCAATCTGACCAGCCTGGAGAGCTCGATCCGTAACACCATTTACGGTGTCGGGTACCAGCGGGATGTAGTTGGCGGTGATCCGCGAACCGGCTGGATGCTCGATGTGTTCGGCCATGATCCGTCGTATCCGGCGGTGATGGCTGATGCCGGGATGACTTCCAGTTCGTGGGCGCGCGGCCCGTTTCATCAGTGGGGGCCGTGGCGGCACAACGGGACCAACACCGTGATGCAGTTCCCCAGTGAGTTCGAGTGGGTGGCCCCGGACGGCCGCGGCCTGCTGACCAGCTATATGCCCAACCATTACTCGGCCGGCTGGCAGTTCAACGATCTGCCGACGCTGGCGGAGGCCGAAGCGGAGGCGTATGCCCTGTTTGAGGGCATGAAGCCCGTCGCGGCGACCAGGAACGTCCTGCTTCCTGTCGGGGCTGACCATGTGATCCCGTCCCGGTGGGCGACGGAGATCCAGCGGGACTGGAATAAGCAGTATGTGTGGCCGCGGTTTACCGTGGGTTTGCCGGAGGAGTTTTTCTCCAGTGTGCGCGGGGATGCATCGCGGCGGAGCATCGCGCTGCGCCCGCAGTCCCGTGACATGAATCCGGTCTACACCGGCAAGGATGTTTCCTACGCCGATACCAAGCAGGCCCATCGGGCGGCGGAGGTCGTGGTCGGCGACGCGGAGAAGCTCGCTACCTTGATGACCGTGCTGGGGGCCCGCTTCCCTGCCGAGGCTATTGACAAGGCCTGGCGCCAGCTGTTCTTCGGCGCTCATCACGATGCCGTCACAGGTAGCGAGTCCGATCAGGTTTATCTCGATCTGACCGGCGGCTGGCGGGAGGCCTACGAGCTCGGAGCCCAGGTGCGCGAGGAGGCGATCGCCTTCCTGGCTGGGCATGTTGGCACCAGGGGAGAGGGCCAGCCGCTGCTGGTTGTCAACACGCTGTCATGGCCGCGTACGGATGTGGCTACTGTGACCGCGCGTTTCCCGGCGCCAGGCCCAGCGGGGGTGGAGGTCCGTGATGATGCTGGCGCTGTCGTCCCCGCGGTCGTGGAGGCGGAGGTCCGGCATGGTGACGGTACCGTGGCCGAGGTGCGGCTGTCGTTCGTGGCGGCGGACGTGCCCGCGACCGGTTACCGCACCTACCGGCTGATCACGGCAGCACAGCCGCAGGCCGGCGGCTGGCAGCCGCTAGCGGGTAACCGCGTGGAGAGCGACACGTTTATCGCCGAGGCCGACCCGGGGCGGGGCGGCGCGCTGAGCCGCATCCTGGACAAGCGGGCTGGCAAGGAGCTGCTGCGGCCCGGGGAGGTGGGCGGCGAGCTTGTCTGCCATGAGGAATACCCCCAGCACCCTGAGTTCGGCGAGGGTCCCTGGCATCTCACGCCGCGGGGGATCCGGCAGGGCACCTCATCGGTGCCGGCGACGGTGCGTGCGGAGGTCTCGCCGGCGGGCCAGCGGCTGATATCGGTATGCCCGGCTCGGCGAGCTGGAGATCACCCAGGAGGTCACCGCCTGGAACGGCCTGGACCGGCTGGAGTTCCGCACCCACGTTGACGGCTCGATTGGCCATGACCGGCTGCTGCGGGCGCGTTTCCCGCTGGCGGTCGGCGGGGCGCGGCCGGTGTATGAGACGGCAGGCGCGGCGATCGGCCGCACGTTCGGGTTCCCTGATGTCGACGCGGCTGAGCATCCGTGGACACAGGACAACCCCGCGTACACGTGGGCGGGCCTGTCCTCGGCCGCGCGGGTGGCGCTGCGTGATGAGGACGGGGTCCGCGTCCGGCACGCGATCGGTGTCGCCGAGATCATCGCCGATGACGACACGGCCGGCGTGCGCGATCTTGTCGCTGCTTTCGCCCGGCAGGGGGTCACCGCGACGGTGTCCCGCCCGAATGGCCCCCGGTACGGCGCGCTCGACGTGGATTCCAACCTGCCCGATGTGCGTATCAGCATCGGGGGGCCCGGTCAGAACGCGTTCACCGCGCGGGTGCTCGATGCGGCGGGCGCAGGGTACGCGGCCCGGCTGGCCGGGGAGGGCCGTGGGTGCCTGTGGGTCCCGGCGGCCCGGTCCCGGTCCGCTACCTGGGTACCAAGCGCCGATTTGCGTGGCGAGCGTGACCTGCCCGTCCTCATCGTGGCTGGCCATGACCCGGCGGCTACGGCGGCGGCGGTCGCGGACCTGGCCGCTGACCTTGCCGACGCCACCATCGAGGTCAGCCAGCCAGCCGGGCTGGACGGCGCCAGTGAACCGCTCGAGGACTATTCGGCGGCCCTGCTGAACCGCGGCATTCCAAGCACCGTTATCGAGCCAGACGGCACGCTGCACCTTTCCCTCATGCGTTCGTGCAGCGGGTGGCCGTCGGGAGTATGGACCGAGCCGCCGCAGCGCACCGTACCCGATGGCTCCAGCTTCTCCTGGCAGCACTGGAGCCACACCTTCGAGTACGCGCTGGCCTGCGGTGCCGGTGACTGGCGGGAGGCGGGTTTCGCCCTTGCCGGGCGCGGCTACAACCACCAGTTTCCCAGCCACCTGGCCGATACCCACGACGGTGAGCTGCCAGCGGCGGCGAGCCTGCTGGAGGTGGAGCCCGCCAGCGTGGTGCTCACCGCGCTCAAGCCGCGCGGCAACCCGATCGCGGCGGGGCTCCCGGCCGGAGCCGACAACGGCATCACGGTTCGCTGCCAGGAGACCCGCGGCGAGGCCACTCGCGCCCGCGTCCGCTGCTTTGTACCGCTACGCGACGCGGCCCAGGTCAACATACTGGAGGAAGAGCAGGGGGCACTGCAGACACCGGACGGGACGCTCGCACTCGAGCTGGGCCCGGTGCAGACGATGACGGCCACCGCGGTTCCCGGGGACAGCAGCCCCCGGCCTGACGGGCCGGTGCTGGGACCGGTGCGTGAGCCGGTGCAGCCGGTGTATACCCGCTACTGGATGCACAACAAGGGCCCGGCCCCGTTTGGCTACCAGCCGGTCAGTGTGCACGTGCAACCGCAATCAGCGCATGTCACCGGCCCCGTCTCCATCCGGGTGACCGTCTCTGCGGTCCGCGATGCCGCCGGGCAGGTCGAGCTCGTAACGCCTCCGGGCCTGGACGCGGCCGCGCCGGGCGGGCTTCGCTACAACCTCCAGGCCGGCGGCTACGAACAGTTCGACGTGCTCGTACGCCCGCGCGACGGGGCTGCCCCCGGCGTCTACCACCTCTGCGCACGCATCACAGACGAACTGGGCCAGACCCTCGAGGACGTGGCCACCCTGCAGGTGGGGGAGACCGGCGAGGTGCCGGCCGAGCTGAAGGTCCAGGTAGACACCCCGGCCGTGACAGTGACGCCGGGCGGTGGGGCGCAACTGCGCATCCGCCTGGCCAGCGGCAGCCAGGACGAGGTACACGGCGAGGCCCAGCTGATCAGCCCGTTCGGCACCTGGGAACTCGCCCGCCCGTGGACCCAGGCCTTCACCGTCCCCGCCGGCGGGGAAACGGTGCTCAGCTACGACGTCCAGGCGCCGGCCGGTACCCGTCCCATCACCGCATGGGCCCTGGTCAAGGTCATGGCCTTCGGCCGGGCCCACTACTCAGAATCGATCCCGCTCACCGTCGCGGCAAGCGACGCGGGCTCCGAGTGACAGCCCCTGCCTACCCCACCACGTCACCGTCACGGAATACGAAGGAGGCCACAGCCATCATGCGTACCCGATCACTCGGCCGGTCAGGGCTCATCGTCTCGGAATTCGCCCTCGGCGCCATGACGTTCGGCAAGGAAGCCGACGAGCAAACAGCCCACACGCTGCTCGACCGGTACGCCGACGCGGGCGGCAACTTCATCGATGCCGCTGATGTCTACCAGGCGGGCGCGGCCGAGGAGATCATCGGCCGCTGGCTCGACGGCAGGCCCGGCGCGAGAGACAGGCTCATCCTGGCGACCAAGTGCCGCTTCGCTATGGGGCCCGACCCTAACCAGGGGGGCCTCACCCGCCGGTGGATCGTGCGTGCCTGCGAGGACAGCCTGCGACGGCTGCACACCGACCACATCGACCTGTACCAGGCCCACTGCTGGGACCCGCTCACGCCGGTCGAGGAGTCCCTGGCCGCCTTCGACGACCTCGTGCGCGCCGGGAAGGTGCGGTCGGTCGGCGTCTCGAACTTCACCGGCTGGCAGCTTCAGCGCGCGCTCCTGCTCGCCCGGCACGCCGGCCTCAGCCCGGTCGTCTCCCTCCAGCCGCAATACAGCCTGCTGGTCCGGGAGATCGAGTGGGAACTGGTGCCGCTGTGCGTGGACGAGGGGGTCGCGATCCTGCCGTGGAGCCCGCTCGGCCAAGGCTGGCTGACCGGCAAATACTCCCCTGAGGAACGCCCGTCCGGTGCGACCCGCCTCGGCGAGGACCCGAACCGCGGCGTCGAGGCCTATGACCGGCGCAACACCGACCGGACATGGCGCATCGTCGAGGTGGTGCGCCAGGTCGCCGGGGAACTGGGTGCTACCCCGGCGCAGGTGGCGCTGCGCTGGGTCGCCGACCGCCCGGCCGTGGTGGCCCCGATCGTCGGGGCGCGGACCGTACGGCAGCTTGACGACAGCATCGGCGCGGCCAGCCTCCGGCTCGACGAGGCGCAGCGCGCCCGCCTTGACGAGGTGAGCGCCCCGCCCACGCCCGACTACCCGTATCGCGTCATCGACGATCAGTGCTCCGACCGGGCCGGCGTTGGGCAGGCGTGACCCGCGCGGTGCCAGTTCGCATTCGACTGATTGCCTAGCGTCATATAGCCGAGGAAAGGGAAGGGGAGCAATGACCTGACCACTCCCGGACTTCCGGCCGCCCTGACCAGGCAGCTACAGCGGTTCAAGGCCCGGGGGCATCATTCCCGCCCTGCTCAGCGGTTACGGTGCCCCCACGCCTTGCCTGGGTCACCGTCGTCAATGGCGAGGAAGACCTGCCTATCCTCGACACCCTTACTGGCGGTAGCCGGGTCACTCTCGGCAATGTCAGTTCATGCTCTGGCACCATCACGGTAAATCCATGCCCTTCCTGGCGCGCTCGCGGAGAACGCCGAATACCACTTCGGCTTTCCCGCATCACGCAGCTGTGGAATATTGCCCCTTCCGGCAGGCTGAGGTCATTCGGGCCGGATCACGGCGCACCAAAAGCTCTAGGGTGAATTTGGGTCTTGACCAGTTGTGTGAGTGCTTGTAGCGTTCCGGATTATTTCCTAAATGTCAGGATTTAATAGGAGGTCGACGGTGACCCAGGGTGGAAGCGCAGGAGCCGTGAGGTCCGTGGCTCGCCCGCGTGTACTTGCCATACCTAACGCCCACATCGATCCGGTATGGATCTGGGACTGGCGGGAGGGCATGCGTGAGGTGATCGCGACCTTTACCGCCGCTGCTGATCGTCTGGATCAGCACCCCGGCCTGTATTTCGCGGCCAGCTCCGCCTGCTATTACCAGTGGGTCGAGGAGATGGACCCGGTCCTGTTCGAGCGCATCCGTGGTCACGTGGCCAGTGGCCGCTGGGAACTTGTCGGCGGTGAGTGGATCGAACCCGATTGCAACCTGCCGGCGGGCGAGTCGGTTTGCCGCCAGCTCATCTACAGTCAGCGGTATTTCCAACGGGCCTTTGGGGCCACGGCCACGGTTGGCTACAACATCGACTCCTTCGGCCATGCCGCGTCGCTCCCGCAGTTGTTCCGCAAGGCCGGCCTCCGCGCTTACATCATGATGCGGCCCGGCGCGCATGAGAAGGCGCTTCCCGCCGCGCTGTTCCTGTGGGAGGGAGTTGACGGAACGGGACTGCCGACGTACCGGATCAAGGAGGCCTACCAGACCGGGCTGCCCCGTGACGTCTCGCCGACCGCGGACGCTGAGCGCGATCTCATCGAAACCAGGGCGGCCCGCCTTCTGTCCGACGCCGTCAGCGAGAGCGCCCCGGCCATGTTCTTTGTCGGCGTCGGCGACCACGGGGGCGGGCCAACCAAGATCGCCATCGATGCCGTGCAGAAGATCAGTGCGCGGACGCAGGGTGAGGTCGCATTCGGCTCGACGTCCGGCTACTTCGACCGGATCGGTCAGGAACTGGCCGATGGCGGTTCGCTGCCCCGTGTCCGGGGCGACCTGCACATGCATGCCGTCGGCTGTTACACGGTGGTCGCGTGGATGAAGCGGGAGAACGCGGCCTGCGAAGCGGTCCTTGCCGCGGCCGAGAACCTCGCCGCAGCTTGCGAAATGGCAACCGGCGTGCGCCTCAACGCGCAGGACACGTTGCGCTCGGCATGGACCAGGGTCCTGTTCAACCAGTTCCACGACAGCCTGGGCGGTACGTGCACCGAGGAGGTCTGCGAGGACCTCCGCCAGTTCTACGGGTACGCCAGGACGCAGGCCGGCTCGGTGCTGACGAAGGCCACCCAGCTGCTCGCGATGCGGGCCGACACGTCGGTGGAGGGCAGCCAGACGGCCGAGCGCAGCCAGTCGCTCAACCCGTTCATCGCCCACTTCCCGGTGCCACTCGTCGTGTTCAACCCGCTGTCCCGGCCGGTTCGGGTGCCACTCGAACTGCCTCATCCCGCCACTTCCGTCACAGCCGGTCACGAGGGGGCCGTGCCCGTCCAGCAGATAGCCTCGCGCGAAGGAACCCGGTACGCGAGCCACAGCCTGGTTGTGGCCGACCTCCCCGCGCTTGGCCACCGCGTGTACTGGCTCCGCAGGGACGAGGGGTCCGGCGTCAGCCCGGGTGAGCCCGCCACCGGCTCGGCGGAGCGCCTCGAGAGCGGCGACCTCGTGGTTGACATTGACCGGGCTGCTGGTGTGGTCGCGGGGATCACCTCGAAGCGCACGGGCCGCCAGTGGCTCGCCCCTGGCGGCCTCAGGCCGGTGGTCCTTGATGATCCCAGTGATACCTGGTCCCATTTCGTCGTCCGTTACGAAGGGCCCGAGCAGAACTGCACGCTTGTCGATGTCCGCTGTGTCGAGGCTGGCCCGGTCCGGACCGTCGTCCGGCTCCAGTACGCCTGGGACAAGTCGGTGATCTGGCAGGACCTGATCGTGTACGCCGGCCTGGCCGAGATGGAGGTCAAGCTGCGTGTCGACTGGCACCAGCGTCACCAGCTCCTCAAGCTGATCGTCCCGCTCACCGTCAGCAGCCCTGTGATCGACGCCGGCGTGCCGTACGGGACAGTCGAGCGCGCCGCCGACGGGCGTGAGGAGGTCCTCAGCCACTGGATCGGGATCAGGGAGCCATCGGGCCATGGCGTGCTGTGCAGTTCCGACGCGGGGTACGGCTACGACGCCGAGGGCGGCCAGGTCAGGCTGACCGTGCTCCGCAGCCCCGCCTACTCAGACCACGGGCAGCCCTGGGTAACCGATGACCCGATCACTCAGCCAGCTACCGACCAGGGCTGGCACGAGGTGTCGTACCGGCTCCGTTTCTTCGACGAGCCGATCCCGGCCGGGGCCGGCGCCGTCCAGGCCGATGTGCACACCGCGTTGTTCCCCTACGTAACGGAGACCTGGCACTCCGGTGCCCTGGGCGGCGAGTCGAGCACCATCGCCGTGACTCCCGGCCATGTGAGCGTCCCGGTCGTGAAGCGGGCTGAGGCGGGCGGGGGATGGGTGCTCAGGGTGTGCGAGCACGCGGGCAGGCCCGCCGCGGCAGCGATCGAGCTGCCCTTCATCGACCGGAGCTGGACCGGCCAGTTGCGGCCGTATGACGTGGTCACCCTCTTTGTCCCCGACCAGGCCGGCCTGCCCATCCGGGAGATCGCGCTCACCGAGCTCGACATCGACGCGCCGGGGGCCTCGTGAAGCTCATGCTTCCCCCGGCGTGGGATCTCAGCCACGGGGCCGTTGCCGGTGTCGACATCGGTGGCACCCAGTGCTCCGTCAACGTCGGGGCCTACGGCGATGGGCATTTCGAGCTCATCTCCCGCAGCCAGTTCCCGACGCACTCACGCCGCGGGCACGACCAGATCCTCGCCGAGATCGAAGACGGGCTCCGTGCGGCGCTGCTGCGCCGGCCCGATATCGAGGTCATCGGGATCAGCTGCGGCGGGCCGATGGATGCCGCCAACGGGATCATCCAATCGCCCCCCAACCTTCCCGGATGGGACGATGTTCCCGTCACGGCACGGCTGCGGGAAGCACTCGGCGTACGCTGCGTGCTGGAGAACGACGCCAACGCCTCGGCCGTCGCCGAGTGGGCGTACGGGGCGGGCCGAGGTGCCGCCAACCTCATCTACCTGACCTTCGGCACCGGCCTCGGGGCCGGGATGATCCTCGACGGCGCACTGTACCGGGGCGCCGGCGGCCTGGCCGGCGAGGTGGGCCACTGGCGGATCGGCCCCGATGCCGGACCGGTGCACTATGGCAAGCGGGGAAGCTTCGAGGGCTATTGCAGCGGCAGCGGCATCGTCGGGTGGTACCAGTACTTCGCCGGGAACACGACCGATGACGTGGCGTTGTCGGCGGAGGTGATCAGCCGCCGGGCCCGCGAAGGCGAGGAGCTGGCCATGCGGGTCTTCGACCAGGCTGCCCGCCAGCTCGGCAATGGCATCGCGATCCTGGTGGACGCGCTGGCACCCGAATTGGTGATCGTTGGCGGGATCTACGGCTATGCCACCGACCTCCTTGAGTCCGGGATGTGGCGGGGCTTGGCGGCAGAAGGTCATCCGCGGCTGGTGAAAGGAACGAAAGTCGTCCCCAGCCGTCTGGGCCGGGAGGTCGGCAGCTACGCCAGTTGCAGTGTGGCCTTGCTCGATCTGGCCGCATCTGCGGTTCCTGCGGGAGGAGGCCGAAGTGCCCCTCCGATCTGAACCGGTGGAATCGTCCCCGCAGGCCAGGCTGCGCCGGGAGCACGAGCGAGTCATCCTCAGGGCCATCGCCACCGGCGAGACGGTGTCGCGGACCCAGCTCGCCGCCGATCACGATCTGTCAGCGCAGTCCGTCGGCCGCATCGTCCGGGACCTGCTCGATGCCGGGCTGATTGAGGAAGTCAGCATCGACCGCCTCGCGGGACCAGGCGCGCCGCGGATCGGCCTGCGTCTGCGGCCCGACGGAGCCTACGCGCTCGGGTTCGGCCTCGAACGGGACCGTCTCACCGGGGTGATGCTCGACGTGGGAATCAACGTGCGCTGGCAAATGTCGAGGACTACGCCGCCCGGCCAGCCCGCCATTCAGGTACTGAAGCGCATTGAGGAGGACGTGCGCTCGGTGCTCGGCAAGCCCGAGTTCGCCGGATGCAGGTCCCGGCTGCGCGGCCTCGGGATCGCCGTCCCGGGCCCTCTCGACTGCACCACCGGCACCATCGTCGGGCCGCCCAACTTCCCGACCTGGCAGCACGTCGACGTAGCGAAGGAGCTTGGCCGCTCTCTCGACCTGCCCGTCGTGATCGACAATGCCGCGACCGCGGCCGCCATCGGCACCAAATGGCAGCTGCGCCGGGGACGGACGCCTTTTTTGTACTGCTACTGGGGCGTCGGGATCGGCGGCGGCCTCGTCGTCGACGACGAGGCCTACCGCGGCATGACGGGCAACGCGATGGAGATCGGCCATGTCGTCGTCACTCCGGGCGGGCGGCACTGCGACTGCGGCGGAATCGGGTGTCTCGAAGCGGAAGCGTCCGTGGCCGCAATACTGAAAGACGCGGCCAGGCACGGCGAATTTTCCACCGTTGACGCGGTCGTCGCCGCGGCCGCGCAGTCTGAGTCGCTTGCGGCCATTCTCACCCAGGCGGCCGAGAAGATGGCGGCCGGGCTCCTCAACGCCGTCAACCTGGTCGACGTCGACGAGATCATCATCGGCGGCGAGCATTTCCGCGCCGTCGAGCACATCTTCCTTCCGGTCATCCGCGATGCCCTCGCGACCAGGGCATTCCGCCGGCGGATCTCTGCCACCAAGGTCACGGTCAGCACCCACGAAGCCGCCAACGCCGTGGGCGCCGCCGCACTCGTCTTCCAGACACTGCTGCGGTCCGACGCACAGCGCCGGCCAGTCCCCGAACGGCCGGCCAGCCAGCGGCCATACGAGGTGGCCGCCGACACCAGCCTAGGAGCGCCTCGTGACTGATAGCCCCGCCCATGGCACTGCTGACATCCTCGCCGCGCTGATCGAGCGCAGGCCGGAGATCCAGCCCATTACAGGTCAGGTGGAGGCCGCCTTTCGTCTGCTCCGCACAGCGTTCGCAGCAGGCAACAAGCTGCTCGCGTGCGGCAACGGAGGCAGCGCGGCCGACGCCGCGCACATCGTCGGCGAGCTGATGAAAGGGATGTCACAGCGCCGGCCACTGCCAAGCGATGAGGCCGCCGCCTTCAACGTCCTCGCTTCCGGTGAGCAGCGGGACTACCTCGTCGCCCATCTTGAGCAGGCCCTTCCCTCCATTGACCTCGGCAGCCATCAGGCGCTCCTGTCAGCGATCGGCAACGACACCGCCGGCGACATGGGGTTCGCCCAGCAGGTCGTTGGCTACGGTCAGCCAGGCGACGTGCTGTGGGGACTGTCGACATCCGGGCGGTCGAGGAACGTCAACCTGGCCGCGGCGACGGCCAGAGCGCGAGGGCTCTCCGTCCTCACCTTCACCGGCTGCTCCCCGTCGCCCCTGAGCGAGCTGGCCGACGTCGCCGTGCTCGTCCCGGCCAAAGCAACCCCGCACGTGCAGGAATTGCACATTTCGATTTATCACGCCTTGTGCGAGATGCTCGAGGTTTCCTTTTTCTCATCCGCGACCGCAGCCAATTTACACAACAGAAAACACCAGGCAAGGTAAGGGGTTCACCGATGAAAACCTTCCGTACAGCAAATCGCCGACGGGCCACGATAGGCCTTACCGGCGTCGCCCTCGCCGTCGCTATGACCGCGGCAGCCTGTGGATCGTCTGGCTCGCCGTCGAGCAACGGGAACGGGCCCGTGACCCTGACGGTCACCGGCTGGTACGGCAATAACACATCCACGCAGATGGACGCCTGGTGGAATGCGGCGGCTGCCGCTTTCAAGAAGACACACCCGAACGTCACCGTCAAAATCGACAACATCGTGACCTCGAGTGAGTCCACGTATTACTCCAAGCTGGACCTGATGGAGCGGAGCTCGTCGACCAGCCCGAACCTCGTCTATGAGGACTCCTTCCTGGTGGATTCCGATGCCGCGGCCGGCTACCTGGCGCCACTGCCGCAGCTCAAGAACTTTGCGGAATGGCAGGGCCAGTACCCGACCTTCAAGAGCATGACCGAGTACAACGGCGTCCCGTACGCGATGATGACCGAGACCGACGCCGAGCAGGTCTACTTCGACAAGGCGCTCCTGGCCAAGGCCGGGCTTCCCGCGAACTGGAAGCCGACCAGCCTCAACTCGATCCTCACCGCGGCAGAGGCAATCAAGGCCAAGGACCCCGGAGTCATCCCGCTGTGGATCTACACCGGCACCCCGCTCGGCGAGGCGACCTCATTCCGCGGATTCGAGTTGGAGCTCGACGGCACGTCGAGCCAGTTGTACGACACGGCGACCGGCAAATGGGAGACCGGGGGACCCGGTTTCGACCAGGTCTTTAACTTCCTGCAGGAGTTGCACAGCAAGGGTCTCGAAGAGCCCACAAGCGACTGGTCCACCCCCACCGGGGGCACGATCGTCAACACGCAGCTCATGCCGGCGCAGCAGGTCGCGATGGTCATCGACGGAAGCTGGGTAAGTTCGGAGTGGCAGCCGGGCGGCGCGAAGCCGTGGAGTGCCGGGGACACGACGTACTCCGTCGCCGACATACCGACCGCCAGCGGCCAGGCTCCCGGTGTCACCAACCTTTCCGGTGGCTGGAGTCTCGCCATCCCGGCCAAGAGCAGCAACCAGAGTCTGGCTTACCAGTTCCTCGAGACGGCGAACAGCCCGAGCCTGCTGGCGACCTACGACGGCACCACCGGCCAGATCCCAGTTGAAGGCAATGTGGCGAGCAATCCGACCTTCACGAGCGCCATCAAGTCGGACCCGTTGTTCCAGCAGGCAGTGACTTATGCCGCGCACACCAACTACCGGCCCGCGTTCGGCCCGTACAACACGATCAGCACCGACATCGCCCAGATCACCGGTGAGATCTCGCTCGGCCAGTTGACGGCCGCGCAAGCCGAAGCGCAGTACGCGTCCGACGTCACTCAGGCTGCCGGCCCGGGCAACACCCAGGGCTGATCCGCCGTGCCCACCACCGACAGTATGACTCTAGAGCCTGGATCCCGGACCGGCGCACCAACGCCGCGTCCGATCGGCGGCCAAAATAAGGCAGGCAGGACGCGCAGGCGCCGGCAGCTCATCGCCGGGCTGGTGATGCTCGCACCCTTCGCTGTTTTGTTCGGGGCGCTGCTCGGCTGGCCTATCGTCTGGACCTTCCTGCTCTCGTTGACCAACGAGCAGCTCACCGGGCCCACGGCACTTCATCATCAGTACATCGGCCTGGCCAATTTCCACACCCTCCTGGCCGATCCCACTTTCCTCAGTTCTCTACTTCACAGCCTCGAGTACCTGGTCGGCTCTGCCTACATCGGGCAGGTCGTTCTCGGGTTCGCGCTGGCCTTCCTCCTGCGGAGCTGCAGCCGGCGAGTGCAGGCCCTGGTCGGCGCAATCGTGATCATGAGCTGGATCGTCCCCGAGGTCATCGCCGCGTTCATGTGGTTTGCCCTGCTGGGGCAGGGCGGCGTCCTCCAGGAGGTACTCCACGCCGTGGGGATCAACTACTCCACGATCCTGGTCAGCCACCCGGTTCTGTCACTCAACCTGGCCAACTCCTGGCGTGGCGTGGCGTTCTCCATGATGATGTTCACCGCGGCGCTGGCAGCGGTCCCCAAGGAAATCGACGAGGCGGCAATGATCGACGGCGCGTCGGTATGGCGCCGGGTTATCCGCATCTTCGTTCCGCTCATCAAGGGGACGCTCCTCGTCGATATCGTCCTCGTTACCCTCCTGACCCTCAATGACTTCACTCTCATCTTCACTCTCACCGGCGGCGGGCCGGGAACCGCCAGCCAGGTCCTGTCGACGTACATGTACCAGACCGGCTTCGTCAACTACCAGATCGCCTACGGAACCGCCGTCTCGGTCATCATGCTGCTGGTCGGCGTCATCCTCTCCATCTTCTACGTGCGAGCCCTGAGGAGGTCGTAACCATGGCTCACGCCATCACGCTCCGCCGCAGCGGCCGCCGCCGCCCCGAAGCTGTAGGGAAAAAGGCCACTCCATGGAAATGGAATGTGCTAGCCCTTCTCATTGGGCTGCTGTTCCTGACCCCGTTCGTCTGGCTTTTCCTGACCGCCTTCGAGCGCTACGGAGGCCTCAACCTCAGCGGGGGCGGCGGATTCACCCTCCAGAACTTCACCGGCCTGTTCGGCAACACGGCCGCGGCCCAGTCCGTTGGGGAGGGCGTCGGGCAGGCCCTGCTGAACTCGGTGTACCTCTCGGCGGGAACCATGATCATCACGACAGTTGTCGCGCTGATCGCCGGCTACCCGCTGTCGCGCTTCAACATCCCGGGCCGGAACGTCATCATCTACGCGATTGTCTTCGTGACGGGCCTTCCTATCCTGGCCGTCGTCATCCCAACCTACGACATCTTCGTCACGTACAACCTCGTCAATTCGATGTTGTGGACCATCTTGTTCCTCACGGCCACGTCATTGCCGTTCGCGGTCTGGATGGCCAAGAACTTCATCGAACACGGTCCCCCTGGAACTCGAGGAGGCAGCCTCGACCGAGGGGGCGAACATCTTCAGCACACTGCGCCATGTCACGGTCCCGCTCGTGACCCCGGGCGCCGTCGTCATCGCCTTCTACACCTTCATCCAGGCATGGGGGAACTTTTTCGTCCCGTTCATTCTCCTGCAGACGCCTAAAGTGCCCGCCGCAGTAACGGTCTACCAGTTCTTCGGGCTGCACACGGCCAACTACAGCGGACTAGCCGCGTTCTCGATCGTGTTCACGGCTGTGCCAGTGATCTTCTACGTCATCCTGTCGAAACGAAACGGCGGCGACTCCATATTCGCCGGCGCAATCAGAGGCTAAGCGCGGTCAGTAACCGCTCGCTGCCTGCACGGCTATTTTCACGATCCACGGGGTGGCACTGTACCTCCTGGTCCAGTGCCACCCCGTGGAGCTCCAAGGACAGCCAGCCGATCACGCCGGTCCCGGGAACGGCGCACGTCAGCTGACGGTGTGTAGCGTCCCGTCCACTGACATCGACTGGACACGCTGACGACCGGGGATGACTGCCAGCGTCAGCGCGTAGTCGGCCTGGCCATGCGGCGGCAGCGTCTGCCGTTGCAGATCCGGGCCGCTCCCGCCTGTGGTCGCCGGTTCCACCGCCATCAGGTAGGCGCGGCCGAACCAGGGAAAGCCGGGCGTGCCGTGCAGTTCCTGCCACAGCCAGGCATAATCCATCCCCTGGCCAGCCCAGGCGACCGCCACCCCCAGGTCCAGGTCCACGTTGCGGATCGCGTACCACGGCGCGTCGAAGTCAGCGAGCCAGCCGTACCGGGCCAGTGGCTGCTCCGGGACGACGCTGAGATCGACCGTGATCCCGGCCGCCGAGGCGACGGGCCACGCGTAACGCCCGGCGGGAAGCGGCGCGGCCCGGTCCTGCGCGACGAAAGTTCGCGCGCCGGTGTCAACCTGAGTCCCGGGCGAGATGAGCGGCGCCCCGAAGGCGGGATGATGAACGTAGTCATACGACGTCTCGACACCGGCGAGGTTCCGCACCGTGTCGTTGACCCGGAGCACGCCGCCGTCGAGGCGAACGTGCCGGTCCAGCCGCAGCGGCGCGGTGAACAGTTCGATCGCCAGCCGTGCCTTGGTCCGGGCGACGTGCTCCAGCTGCCAGCTGGCTACCGACGCCTCGCCGTGAAAGCCCTGCTGGGCACCGGCGACCGCGGAAGCCGGGCCCGCGTTGGGGAACAGCGACTGCCAGCCGCCACGGTAACCCTCCAGCCAGGCACTTTCGCTGTCCGGATGGAACAGCTGGCTCGGCCGGGTCCGCAGGCGCAGCGCGCGTGGCAGCCATGGGGTCCGTCCCAGCAGTTCCGTTCCGCTGCGCCGAACGTGGAGGCTGGTGAACTCGGCGCCGCGGTCCGGGTCAAGCGTGACCGCGAGTTCGTCGCTTTCCAGGGTGATGTTGTTCATCGGGGGACCTGCCTTCACTCAGTGCGCGAACGGCGCGACTGGCACCGGCGTCGCGCCGACCGTCACGGCGAAAACGCTGCCCGACTCGGGATGAGCGGCCAGGGTGGCCTCGTTAAGCCCTTCCCGCGCCGAGGTCACGTACAGGGTTCCCGCGTCGTCAAGCGCGCAGCTCGACGGCTGCGGCACCGGCATGGGCAGGGTCTGGATGAGCTCGCCGGCGGGGGAGAGGCGGCGCACCTCGAAGCCGCCCCACATGGCCAGCCACAGGCACCCGTCGCTGTCCACGCACAGCCCGTCGGGGATCTCTCCCTCGGGGGTCGAATAGAACGGCTCGAACTCCCCGACCTCTCCGTCGTCCAGGTCGAACGCCGTCCGGTGAATGATGCTCTGGAACGTGTCGACGACGTACATATACCGCCCGTCCGGGCTCCAGCCGATACCGTTAGGCAGCCGCATGCCGGTCCGCACCACCCGGCTCGGCCCGGCGCCGTCCCAGCAGTGGAGCTGCCCGGAGCCAGGCACGAACGTCATCGTGGTGCTGCCCGCCCACATCCGGCCGCGCGCGTCGCACTTGGCATCGTTCATCCGGCGATCCGGTTCGGGCAGCACCGGGTCGGCGATGTCCAGGCCCGAGACACCCCCGTCGGTGTCGTCGAGGTACGCGAACCCTTCCTTGACCGCGGCAGCCCATCCGTTTCTCATTCGCGGCGCCACGGCCCCGAGCATCGTGGGGTAGCGCCGCATCGTCGTCTCTCCGGTCGATCTGTCCGTCTGGTAGAGCGTTCCGCGCGGGATGTCGACCCACGCGAGCAGCCCGGAGCGGGCGTCGATGACTGGCCCTTCTCCAGTTTCCGCGTCCGCGCGCGCCAGCACATCGGGCGTCGCCAGGGTGTCGGCCATGAGAGAACCTTTCAGCTAGGCGGGAGTTCGAAAGTCATCAAGTCAGCAGAACGGGTGCGGGTTGCACGGGCTCGCCTCACGTGGCCGTTCCGTGCGGCTCGGTCAGCGTCCCGAGCGCGCGTTCAGGCCAGCGGGCATGCGAGTCATCCTGTTCGGTGGGTGGTGCTGTTCCGCCGGCTTCCCGGCCGGCGGTCGGGCGGGTGCGGTGCCGGCGTCACCATTCGGCGACGGAGCCGTCGGCATGCCGCCAGACGGGATTGCGCCACCGATGCCCCTCAAGGGCCCGCTCGCTCACGTAGTCCTCGTTGACGTCGATGCCGAGCCCAGGCCCTGTAGGGATGGTGACGTACCCGGCGGAGTAGGCGAACGTGCCAGGTTCCTTGATGTAGTCGAGAAGGTCGTTGGCGACGTTGTAGTGAATGCCGAGGCTTTGCTCCTGGATGAAGGCGTTGTAGGCGCAGGCGTCGAGCTGCAGGCAGGCGGCGAGCGCAATGGGCCCGAGCGGGCAGTGCAGCGCGACGGCGGTGTCGTAGGCCTCCGCCATGGCGGCGATGCGACGTGTCTCGCTGATGCCGCCGGCGTGCGACGGGTCGGGCTGGATGATGTCGACCGCCCCGGAGGCGAGGATGGCCTTGAAGTCCCAGCGGGAGTAGAGCCGCTCGCCGAGGGCGATCGGAGTCGACGCGGCGGCCAGTTGTGGCAGGAACGCATCGAGCTCCTCCGTTCGGACTGGCTCCTCGATGAACATGAGCTTGAGCGGCTCTAGCTCCCTGAGGAGAACCTTCGCCATCGGCCGGTGCACCCGGCCGTGAAAGTCCACCGCGATGTCAATGCCCGGGCCGACAGCGGATCGCGCGGCCGCGACGTTGTCCACGATGGCCGAGACCTTCGCCGGCGTGTCGACGATCTGCAGTTCGGCCATCCCGTTCATCTTCATGGCGGTGAAGCCGCGCTCGACGGCGCTCGCGGCGGCGGCGGCGATGTCCGCGGGCCGGTCACCGCCTATCCAGGTGTAGACGCGGATGCGGTCGCGCACCGGGCCGCCCATGAGGTCCGCGACCGAGGTGCCGTGCCATTTCCCCTTGATGTCCCACAGCGCCTGGTCGATGCCGGCGATAGCGCTCATCAGCACGGGGCCGCCCCGGTAGAAGCCGCCCCGGTACAGGACCTGCCAGTGGTCTTCGATCCGGAGCGGGTCTTTGCCGACCAGGTAGTCCGACAGTTCCCCGACGGCCGCGGCGACCGTGGCGGCCCGGCCTTCGAGCTCGGGCTCGCCCCAGCCGGTAATGCCCTCGTCGGTCTCGATCTTGAGAAACAGCCAGCGCGGCGGGACCGGGTAAGTGGTGAGCTTGGTGATCTTCACGAGCTGACTCCGCAGGTAAGTGAGGTCCTGGCCTGCGCCCAGGCTGCGGACACCGAACCATCCCCGACGATCGACTTCAGTTAACGAGGCTCGCACAGAATCCTCTTGGCAAGCCTCGGTGGAGTCAAACTCGTACCGTTGCCCTGTCCTGTGTCCCGTGGCCACTCGGCTTGTACATGATTGTGATGTCGGCGGGTAGAGTCCCGGCCTGTGACCTGGTAGCCACGGAAGGGAACCCGATGATGTCTTGGGATGACGCAGGCAACGACTCGGTGCTTCAGGAAGCCGCGACGGAACTCGAGGCGGCCATTCACGACGCACGGGTGGCGTTCGACTGCATCGGTCTGGGTGAGATCGACCGTGCGCACACCAGCGCACTGACCGCACGGGTCGCGCTCGACGCCGCGGTGACCGCCATGCAGTCCGTGCTGCGCCTCCCGGCCAACCAGTCGGCTGTCACCAGCGCGTCCGGGGTCACCAAACTGATAGCTGACCAGTAGGGGCAACACCTTGGAGGGTCCAATGGTCTAGATCTCTGCTGGTGTAACCGTGATCCGTATTTGGCCCCTGTGAACTGTAGTTGGCCCGATACATTATCCTCGGCCAGTGGCTGCACAGCACCTGGAGTCGCAGGTAACTGTGACCATGACCGCTAGTTGACGGAATTGGAGTCCTAGTTGGCGGAGGCGGTCACCGCCACCCATCGCCATCGGGCATTGCTGTGACAGAATGCCTGAGAACTTTCCGCTGGTGCCAACAAGCGTGAGCCGACTCGCCCGGACAGCCATGTCACGGTCCCTTACCTGTGCTAACTAGCGCGCTCCAGCTCAACTGTGTTTTGGTCTCTGGCTAGCGGATCAGACTGTGCCGGGTGGGACGATCCAGCGTGCTGGCTGCTCGGTGAATCGGGCGATAGTGTCGAAGTCCCGGTCGTAGTGCAAGATCTCTAGGTTCCGGGCGCGGGCGGTCGCCGCGACGATGAGGTCGGGGATCGAGGCCGATCGGTGCTGTGCCTGTTCGGTCAGTGCTTCTTGGATCTCGGCGGCTTGTTCCCAGATGTCTTCCGGGGTGTCAACTCGGTCGAGTGACGCTTCGAGTTGCTCCTTCATCCGGGCTCGTTCCTGGATGTTCCTGGCGGAGTACAGCATCTCCAGTTCGGTGACGCCGCAGATGCTGACCAGTGCCCGCATCATAAGGGGTTCCAGTTCCTCGCGGACGGCGGGCAGGTGGAGTCGTGCCAGCGCGCTCTTGTCGGCAAGGAAGCGGATCACCCCCACATCTGCTCCTCGGCGCCTGGCTCAAGGAGGAAGTCGAACGCGCCCGACTCACCGAGGGCTACCAGGTCGCGAACGGCTGCCATGCGGATCACCTCGCGGAATGCTGCGCTGATGGTCTCCCGGATGGACTCGGTCCCGAGTATCCCCCGTACCTTGTTGAGCTTCTCCATGTCGATGTCGACGCTAGTCTTAGGCATCCCTTCACCCCCATTCTGGATATCCGATTCATACATTATTATACATCCAGTTCTTGGAAACCTGGAAGTACCGGGACCATGCCCCGGGAAGAAGGATGCTCTCCGCGGGTGGCGTGCGCAGGGTGACAGTCGAGACGTGCATGATTGTGCGATCGGGTACGTATCAGCTGCCGCAATCCGGACTCCTGCCTAGACGGCCACCGGGCGAGCCCGCACCCGCGCCACCGAGACCGTCTGCCGTCCCCGCCGTCTGCGGCGGACTGCTTGTTCTTGGGAGCCTCTAGACGAGCCCGCCGATGGCCTTGTGCACCGAGGCGATTGCGCTGGCGCCCTCGCCGGTAGCCGCAGCGACCCGCTTCATCGAGCCGGAGCGGACGTCGCCGACGGCGAACACACCGGGAACGTTGGTCTCGAACGGAAGCGGCGTCCGCCCCAGGTCAGCCCAGGCCGGTCCGAGGTCAGTGTCGTTCAGCTGGACATCGGTCCGGATAAAGCCGTCATCCTCGGTGGCGATTCCGGTCAGCCAGCTTGTGGCCGGCTCGGCGCCGATAAAGCAGAACAGGCCCGAGCACGGCTGGGGGTGCGTGGCGTCGGTCGTGCGGTCGGTGATGCTGACCTCATCGAGGAAGTCGGTGCCGTCCAGCCGGGTGACCTCGCTGCGGCATTGCACCGTTACTCGCGGATGCACGAGCAGGCGGTCGACGAGGTAGGCGGACATCTCGGCCGCGATGTCCGGGCCGCGGACAACGAGCGATACGTCGCAGCCCCGGCCGGCCAGGTAAAGCGCAGCCTGACCGGCGGAGTTCGCTCCGCCGACAACCGTGACGGGGCTGCCTGCGCACCCGCGGGCCTCCAACTCGGTAGCCGCGTAGTAGATCCCCGCGCCCTCGAAGTCGGGCCAGCGCTCCAGCGGCAGCGCACGGTAGCGTGCGCCGGCCGCGATGACGACGGCCTTGCTGTCAATGAATTCACCCTCGGGCATGTGCAGTCGCAGCCGGCCGCCGTTCCGGTCAGTGTCGAGTTTGACCGCCTGGCAGGGGCTGGCCAGCTGGGCGCCGAACTTCAGCGCCTGAAGAACGGCGCGGCCGGTCAGGTCGGCGCCGGAGAGGCCGAACGGGAAACCGAAGTAGTTCTCGATCCGGGAGCTTGCGGCGGCCTGCCCACCCGTGCCGGTTGCGTCTAGCACGACCGTGTCAAGGCCCTCCGACGCGCCGTAGACGGCGGCCGCGAGCCCGGCCGGGCCGGCGCCGACGATGGTCACGTCGACGGGCTTCTTGGAGGAGCGGTGGTAGCTGAGGTTCAGCTTCTGGGCCAGCGTGCCTGGGGTCGCCCGCTTCAGCGTCGCGTCGGGCATAACGACGGCGGGCAAGTCGTGCTCGGTGAGTCCGGAGGACTCCATCAGAGCCTCGCCCGCCGGTGCGTCGGCATCGAACCACACGTGGATCAGACGCTGGCGGGCGGCGTAGGTCCGCAGCGCCAGGCCGGAGGCCGACCGTGGGTTGCCGACGATCTCCACGGCCCGGGCGCTGGTGCTGTGCTGCAGCAGCTCCCGGCGCGCTACCAGCGCCCTGAAGATGATGTCCGAGAGCTCGCCGTCGTTCGCCATGAGCTGGCGTAGCCGCTCCGGTGTGACCCGGTAGACCGTGCCTGCGTCCCGGACTCTGCACAGGAGGTAGACGTTCTGCCCGGTCAGCAGATTCAGCTCGCCGACGAAACCGCCGGCACGGACCTTGGCCACAGTCTCGGCGGGTACGTCAGCGGTCTCCGTCCGTATAACGTCAACCGAGCCCCGAGCAACCACGATCAGGTCGACGTCCATGTCACCCGGCTTGAACAGCACGTCACCCGGGCGGGTCTCCTGCTGCGTACCGTAGGCCACGAGGCGGGCGAACAGCTCATCGCCTAGCTGCGGCGAAGCGGTCTTGGTCGGGAAGAGCGGTCCACTCGGCTCAGCAGGTCCGTCGGCGGCGCGCCGCGAGTTCATGTTCGACGGCATGGCCCGGACGCTGGTGGGCGACAATTCATCCATCGGGCAAACTCCTCCGCCCTAACTCCGTGAGCAATCAGCAAAGTGCTCATCATCGCGATGCCTCACGCTGGCCGTCCTGACCTAGGTTATGGCGTGGGCGTGCGGCCGAGGGCATCCGGGCCAAAGCGGGCCATCCTGACGGCCGGCGGCGGGAGCCTGGGTATGCCTCTGTCAGCGCAGGCCGGTGAAAAATTCCCGCAGGTCGCGCTCCAGGAGGTCCGGGGCGAGCAGCGCGGCGAAATGGCCGCCGCGCTCGAATTCGGTCCAGCGGGTCACGTTGTGCTGGGTCTGGGCGAACTTGCGGATGGTTGAGTCGCCGGGGAAGACGGCGAGGGCGGTGGGTACCTCGCTGTAGCCGGGCTGGGCGGCCCAGTGCGCGGCGGCTTCCTTATACAGGCGGGCGGCTGACCCGGCGGTGCCTGTCAGCCAGTAGGTCGTGACGTTGGTGAGGATCTGGTCGTTGCCGATCGCGCCGGCGTGCTTGCCGTAGTCGTCGAACCATTCCAGGTACCAGCCCAGCAGCCCGGCCGGGGAGTCGGCCATCGCGTACGCGAGGGTCTGCGGCCGGCTGCCCTGGATCGCCGCGTAGCCGCCGCGCTCGGCCTGCCAGCTGCGCAGCCGTTCCAGCCGCTGCTGTTCGGCGGCGGTCAGCTGACTGGGATCCCCGGCCGGGAACGCGACGAGACCGTGCATGTGGATCCCGGCCACGTGCTGCTGGTCGAGGCGGGCCAGCTCCGAGACGACCCGCGCGCCCCAGTCGCCGCCGTGCGCGCCGTAGCGGTCATAGCCGAGCCGTGCCATCAGCTGCGCGTACGCCCGGGCGATGCGGGCCACATCCCAGCCCGGGCTGGTGGTCGGCCCGGAGAACCCGTACCCGGGCATGGACGGGATCACCAGGTCGAAGCCCGCGCCGGCCAGCGGGCCGATCAGCGCCAGGAAGTCCGCGGGCGTGGACGGCCAGCCATGGCACAGCAGCAGCGGCAGCCCGGCACCGCCGCGGGTGTGCAGGAAGTGGATCTTCTGCCCGTCAATGACCGTGGTGAACTGCGGGACCGCATTCAGCCGTGCCGCCCAGGCATGCCAGTCATATCCCTGGTGCCAGTACGCCGCCACCTGGCGCACCCGGTCCCGGGCCACGCCGTAGTCCCACCCCGCCCCGGGCAGCTCATCGGGCCAGCGGGTCAGCGCCAGCCGAGCGGCCAGATCATCAAGATCGGCCTGCGGAATGTCAATGTGAAACGACTGTGGTCTGCTCATGCCCCCAGCATCCCCGTCATTGAGGCCAGATTCCGTCCTCATTCAGCCGGCCAGGGCGCAGAGGGCTTCGAGGGTGCGACGGTGTTCCGCTGGAGTGGTGACCCTGCTGGTGTTAGCGATGAAGTGGGTGGCTCCCGCGTCGGCGAGGCGTCGGAGATGGGCGGCCAGGTGCCGTTCATCGCCGATGACGGCAATGTCAGCCGGTGAGGTGACGGCTTCCCGGTCGAGCATCGCCTGGTAGGAGGGCACGTTCGCGTAGAACCTGGCGGTCGTCCTCGAAGGCGCGCTGTCGACGCAAGCGCCGCGATCGTTACCGGCTCTGTATGCGCACCCCGCATCTGCTCCTTCGCGCCCGGTTTCCTATTATCTATAATGTCGACCAATTTAATTGGTAAAGCCGCAGGCTGGAGGATACCCATGGCCGCCGAAGCACCCAGGACGCTCAAGACCGTGACCGGAGCGGGCGGCCAGGGTCCCGACATCTACGACCAGGCGATCGACCCGTCCCGCTCCACGCTCGACATCGCGCGCCTCATCGCCGAACGGGCCGAGGAAGCGCAGATCGACTTCCTGTTCACCGCCGACCTGCTGCGGTCCGGTGCCCAGGGGGCGATCGGCTCGCAGGAGCCGCTGATGTTCGTATCCGCACTGAGCGGCGTCACCTCCCGCATCGGACTGATCGCCAAGGTCTCCACTACCTTCCACGACCCGTTCAACCTGGCTCGCTTCTTCGGCACGCTCGACCACGTGAGCAACGGGCGCGCCGCGTGGAACCTGGTCACGTCCTCCGTTGGCGAGGAGAACTACGGGATGCCGCTCCCGGCACCCGAGGACCGGTACGCCCGGGCCGCGGAATCGCTAGACGTGATCTACGCGCTCTGGGACAGCTGGAAGGCCGGGGCGCTGACCACGAGCGAGCGGGGTCAGGCGGTTCTCGATCCTTCCAGAGTCCTCCCGATCGATCATGAGGGACGGTTTTTCTCGGTCAAGGGCCCGCTCAACATCCCGCCGCTCCCGCAGGGACGGCCGGTCCAGATCCAGTCTGGGCAGTCCGAGGCGGGGATCGCCCTCGGGGCGCGCTACGCCGAGATCGTCTTCACCTCGCTTCCGACGCTGGACGTCGCGAAGGAATACACGAAGAGGATCCGCCGCCTCGCGACGGGTTACGGGCGCCGGCCGGGACTGCCGTGGATCTTCAGTTCCCTGCACGCGACCTTCGGCGCGACCGAGCAGGAAGCCCGCCGCAAGGTCAGCGAACGCGTGGCGGCCATCGACTTCGAGCGGGGCCGGGCGCAGGTGGAGGAGATGTTCGGCGGCGGGATCGACCTGTCGTCGGTGAAGCTCGACGAGACCGTCCCGGCCAGCCTGATCCCGGACGTGAAGACCGTGAACGGGAGGCGGGGCCGGGTCGATATCTTCAGTCGTTACGCTGCCCAGGGCTACACGCTCCGCGAGCTCATCATCGCCGCGCAGGACACCGGGCACTGGAGCGTCGCAGGGACGCCCGAGCAGGTCGCCGACGCGATCGAGGAGCGGTTCACCGCCGGGGTCCTCAACGTGGTCTCGCTCGGCGGCATCGCCGACGACCGCCAGCATGAGTTCGTCGTCGACGGCCTCCTTTGCGAACTACGCAGGCGCGGCATCGTGAACGACGGCTACCGGGGGACGACGCTGCGGGACAGCCTCGGCCTGCCGGCCGAGGCCCTGTCACCGTCGGCGAGCTAGCGGGCGGGGAAGGCGGCGCCGCGGCCCGCCGCCACGACGATCGAGTCGTCCTGCGGGGTGTGCACGCGGGACGGCTGCTTGGGTCAGCGGCACTCATGGCTGACAGGGAAGACCACGATCCTTCCGCGTCGTAGGTGGCACCGAACACGGGGCCGGCACTTTCGAAACTGGACGTTTCGGATATGATGGAATCTCGTCAATCCCGAAGAGGAGCGTTCGCATGCGTTACCGGAAGCTCGGCAAGACCGGCCTGGAAGTGTCTGTCATCACCCTGGGCTGCATGAGCTTCGGCGCGCCCGACCGCGGCGGTCACCCATGGTCGCTGAATGAGAGGGCTAGCCGCGACATCATCAAGCAGGCGCTGGAGGGTGGCGTCAACTTCCTCGACACGGCGAACGTGTACTCGGCTGGCAGCAGCGAGGAGATCGTCGGCAAGGCGGTGAAAGACTTCGTTCCGCGCGAGGAAGTCGTGATCGCGACCAAGGTCTTCAACCGGATGCGGCCGGGGCCGAACGGGGCCGGGCTTTCCCGCAAGGCGATCTTCGCCGAGCTCGACGCGAGCCTGCGGCGCCTGCAGACCGACTACATCGACCTCTACCAGATCCACCGCTGGGACTACGACACGCCCGTCGAGGAGACTCTCGAGGCGCTGCACGACGCGGTCCGGGCGGGGAAGGTCCGCTACATCGGTGCCTCATCCATGTACGCGTGGCAGTTCGCCAAGGCGCTCTACATCGCCGAGCTCAACGGGTGGACGAAGTTCGTGTCGATGCAGAATCACTACAACCTGATCTACCGCGAAGAAGAGCGGGAGATGCTGCCGCTCTGCGCGGACCAGGGAATCGGCGTGATTCCGTGGAGCCCGCTGGCCCGCGGACGGCTGACCCGGCCGTGGGACACCACGACCGCCCGGACCGAGACGGACGAGTTCGGCAAGTCCCTCTACCGTGACGAGGACCGCCAGATCGTCGAGCGGGTGACCGACCTCGCGGCGAAGCGCGGCCTGACTCCTGCCCAGGTCGCCCTGGCCTGGCTGCTCCGCAACCCCGCGGTGACCTCGCCGATCGTCGGCGTCACTAAGCCGGACCAGCTTTCGCAGGCACTGTCCGCGGTGGATGCGGAGCTGGACGACGCCGAGGTGGCTTACCTGGAAGAGCCCTACGCGCCGCACACGACTGCCGGGTTCCGCTGACCCAGAGCCGGCGCCCGGAGGATCTGCCAGAGCTCAGCCGGCAGATCCTCCGGGCGTTTTGCGGCAAGCTTGCCGTGCTAACCAACCTTGCCCCCGTAGCCACCAGCGGATGGCTACGGGGGCAAGGTTGTTGCCTGGTGGGCCTGGACTAGGTCGCCCAGTGGAATCCGAGAGCGAAGTCCACCGCGACCGCGAAGGTAAGGTACATCAGCCAGACGCCGGCCATCGTGTGGAAGAGGCCGAGCGCCCGCTCGCCTAGGTCGCTGCCGACCGAGGCGAAGAAGTGGCAGAAGTAGATCACGAACAGCAGGACGAACAGTACCCCGACTGGCCAGTCTCCGACGTGGAAGAACACGGTGGCGCCCAGCGCCGAGAGCACCATGAACGCCACACACATGCCGGAGTTGGTCCGCCGGTCGGTGCCGCCGCGGTAGCGGTTCCAGCCGAGCGCGAACCAGTGGATGCCGTATGCGGTGAACGCGAGCGCCGCCATGTACAACGCCGGGTTCGCCGTGAAGACCTGGAACCAGGTCAGCCCGACGAACAAGATGATGCCTGTGAGGAACTGGCAGAACCCGGGCATCCAGATGCCCCACGTGCCCATGCCGCGATCCACGCGCTCGTCGGTCTTCGGCCATCCGGCCAGTTCCTGCGGCCCGTAGATCAGGTAGCCCGTGCCCAGGCCGAAGAAGCCAAGAGCCAGTGGCGGGAACGCCGAAGCGGCGAACGTCACATCCATGTAACTCACCTCGTTATGAGTTCCGGTCAACTGTGAACCGGTCTGTCGACTCGCCCTGATCGGGGCACCGACGTGACGGCTCCGACTGGGCGAGGGTGTGTGTTCCAGGGACCTGCTCGGGACGGCAAGCCCTGGTGCGCACGTCGGGGAACTGGTTACCGCCGTGCTCGCATGCGTTGGGAAGGTTTCAGTTTCCGCATCCGTTGCATGACATGACAAATACTACGCTATGTCGCAGCACGTACGATTCGTGACATATGTCGCATAACGCCATGAACTAGCACAAATCATACCTCCGCACGGGCAGCCGTAAGCCTGGAGTGGGCTAAGTGAAGCGGCTCGCACTGGTTTCAGCTCCAGCCCCGGCCTCAGGTGCCGTGCCCGCGTCCGCCCCTCCGCCGTCCGCGTCAGGTTGTGCTCTGGCCCGTGGCCCGGATGGCGTCGCACACCCCAATCAGCTGCCGGGGCCGGGTGCGCCTGGCTGCGGGGTTGAGGTGCCCGGATGCGGCGATGCGGGCGCGGCACAGGTCACTGCTTTGCCGCTGCTCAATGATTTATCATGATAGTTTATGACATGAACTGATAGATTACGACATCTTATGGTAAGATTTGATTCAGTTTGGGGTATGGCTTGGTTACCGTGCATAACTTTTCCTATGGGCCGCTGAACCCGGCGCTCGCCTATGCCGTGTCCTGTCTCGGCGCGTTCCTGGGCCTGCGCTGTGTGACCCGCGCGCGTGCCCATGGCGCGAAGCGCGCGTGGTGGCTCGCGCTCGCGGCCGTATCGATCGGCGCCACTGGGATCTGGGCCATGCACTTCGTCGCAATGCTCGGGTTCACGATCCCGGGCCAGCAGATCCTGTACAACGTGCCGCTCACGATTGCGAGCATGCTGCTGGCAGTTCTCGTCGTCGGGATCGGCCTGTTCATTGTCGGCTACGGGCACGGCGGTTGGGCGCGCCTGGTCTTGGGCGGGGTGATCATCGGCCTCGGCGTGGCCAGCATGCACTACATGGGCATGGCTGCCATGGAAATGCCGGACGCCGTCCACTACAACGCGCCGCTGGTTGTCCTGTCCGTGGTGATCGCGCTCGTCGCGGGGACGGCGGCGCTATGGGCCGGGACCCGCGTGCGCGGCGTCCTCTCCACGATCGGGGCCTCGCTGATCATGGGCGTCGCGGTGAGCGGCATGCACTACGTTGGCATGGCAGCGATGAGGGTCAGCCCCGGTTCTATGTCAGCGATGTCCGGCTTGACCGCGTTCTCCTTCATTATCCCGCTGGTGGTAGGCCTTGCCGTCGTTACCTTCGTGATCGCGCTGGCGGTCTCGATGGCGCCGACCGACGATGAGATCGCAGCCGACGCTGCGGCTCAGCGGCATATCGACGAGCTTGAGGCGCGGCGGGTAACCGCCGTCGCGGGTCCGCTGCGCTGGGCGCGACCGGACAGGCCCGATGATCACCGGACAAGCCGGGAATCATCTACCAGACCGGACTATGGCGGCCCAGACTTCTAAAACATGCCTAGCCTCTTGCGTTCTAACCTCATCTACCCATGGGGTTCGATAGCGGCTGTTGCGCCTCATGCGCGGATGTAGCGGGTGACGCGCGGAGGTTGAGTCGTGCGGAGAATGCGCGGGCTGCGCCCCGCACCCATCGGTCGAGTTCCGCCGGCGAGAGTTTGCCGTGCGGGTCGACCGCACGCTCGAGGCGGGCGTAAAAGGCGGACCGGGCCGCGTCGGCTGCGTGTTCGCGGGCCATCGGACGGGACCACCGGGTGTTGGCCGCGATCTGGGCGCGCAGGCCGCCGTTGCTCGGGAGTCATGCTGTCTCTGCGGTCTGGGGGATCTTGCCTGCGCTGGCTCGGGCTGCCTTCTGGCGGCGCTGTCTTTTCTTCCTCAGGTTCCGGCGCTCCCGCTGATCCAGGCCGCCCCAGATGCCGAACTCGTCGGCCTCGGATGCGTAGTCAAGGCACTGCTCGCGGACGGCGCACGCGGTGCAGACCTCTGTGGCCTTCGTGCCGGGTGGCCGTGGGAGCGGAGAAGGCGTCCGGGTCCTCGGCGACGCACAGGCCGCGGCCGTGCCAGTCGCCAGGTCCGCGGGCGGCCGAGCGCAGACACTTCGCAGTTCACGATCGGGACCGAGGCCAGCTGCACCGACGGGGCAGTCGGCAAGGTAAGCCGCGTGATCGTTGATCCCCTCGCTGAGAAAGTTACCCACCTGGTGGTCGAACCGGAGCACCGGCGAGACCTCGGCCGACTCGTCCCGCTCGAGCTCGTCGAGCCGCTGGTAGTCGGGCACTGGGCACGACCACCGACGAACCTGACGAGTGGCTGCATGACAACGTTTGACAGTGAACACTGTTCACTGTACTGTGAACTATGTAGCTCGGAAATGAACGGTGTTCACCTGGGCGGTGTTCTTCCGGGTCGCCAGGCCGCTGGCCTGGCCAGATGCAAGGGAGAACGAGATGACAGTAACCACAGGCTGGGACCTGTTCGAGGACCTGCTTGCCGGGCAGGACGAGGCAATGCGTACAGCCAGGGGCCGGGCCAGGCGGCACGGCCATCCGTACGACGCCGACGCCGGCGCGATGGCATGGGCCCCGGCGATCGAGATATCCGAGCGCAAGGACGCCTATATGGTGTCCGCGGAACTTCCCGGCGTCAGCGCCGGCGAGGTGGAAATCACCTTCGGGGACGGCCTGCTGACGATCCAGGGCGAGCGGCACGCCGCCCGCGACGCCGCCGGGGAGAGGGTGCACCGGTCTGAGCGCTACTACGGGGCGTTCCGCCGCTCGATCACCCTGCCCGGCCACGTCCAGGCGGGGAAGATCGAGGCCACGGCACAGGACGGCATGCTCACGGTCCTGGTGCCCAAGGCGCCGGACGTACAGGCCAAGCGCATCCCGGTGCGGGCCGGCCAGCCAGCGGCCGCGGTCACGCCCGGCGCGATGGCCAACGGGAGCTGACAATATCCCGGCCACCGGCCGCCGCCCGGTGACCATGACCCTCCCGCCGTCACGGCTGCACGCAGCGGTGACAGTGGGAGCCAGCCATAGAAGCAGCCGGTCAGAACCCCGCCTTGCCGCTGCGGCGGCAAGGCGGGCTCATGTAACTCCGCGGATGCCGATGTCGCGTCAGCCTTGTCCGGATGCAGGGACCTATCCACTGTTGTCTTGTCAGCGTTTCGCCCATTCCTCGGCGAGCAGTTGGTAGGAGAGGACGCGGTCGGGGTGGTCGTGGGTGATGGTGGTGATGATCAGCTCGTCGGCTTCGGTGGCATCGCGCAGCCGTTCGAGCTGGTCGGCCACCTGTCGCGGGGTGCCGACGAACTGGGTGTCGATGCGGTCGGCAACCAGGGCGCGGTCGGCGTCGGTCCACTGGTGGCTGCGGGCCTGCTCGGGGGTGGGGAACTGGATGGCGCCTTCGGCGGTCCGGATGCTGCGCACCCATGGTCCGTAGCCGGTGGCCAGCTCGCGCGCCTGGGCCTCAGTGCCAGCGACAACTACGTCGGCCGAGACGCTGACGTACGGACGGTCGAGCTCGCAGGAGGCCCTGAAAGCGGCACGGTAGCCGTCGACCGCTTCGAGCACGGTGGCCGGGCTGACGTGGTAGTTCGCGGCGAATCGCAGGGCCCGCTGGCCGGCGACCTCGGCGCTTTCCCCGCCGCTGCTGCCAAGTATCCAGATCTGCAGCGCCGCGCCCTCACCGGGTACCACGTGCGCTTCTTCCCCGTCCGCGGAGCGGTAGGTGCCGGCGATCAGCGCGAGCACGTCGCCGACTTGCTCGGTGTAGTTCTGCGGCTCCGCGTGCGGCAGCTGCAGCAGGGTCTTCTGCAACGCGAACCGGGGCGAGCCCAGCAGGCCCGCGTAGGAGAACCGCGGCGGGATCAGCAGCCCGTTCGGAGTGCGGCCGTCCACCACGGCACTCGCGGTCGCGCCGCCCGCGAGCGCTGGAGCCTTCGGCTCGCGGGGGCGCCCGCCGGAGCGTCCAAGGCCGAGGTCGAAGCGGCCGGGATAGACCGTGTCGAGCAGACCGAACTCCTCGACGGTCGACAACGCGGTGCGGTGCCCCATCTGCACCGCGCCGGATCCGAGCCGGATGGTGGAGGTGGCGCCCGCCATGAGGGCAAGCACCACCGCCGGCGAGGTGCCGGCGACGCCAGGGTTGAGGTGGTGCTCGGCGAACCAGTAACGGGTGTAGCCGAGAGACTCGGCCTGCTGCGCGAGGTCGATGCTGTTGCGCAGCGCCTGAGCCGCGGTCGACCCGGAGGAGATCGGGACGAGGTCCAAGACGGTCAACGGGGTGGTAGTCATGCGGGGCTTCCTGTTCTCAACCAGTAGTGGCGACTGGCGAGGCAGCCGCATGGTCACTCGCCGTGTCCTCAGTCGTTCCTGGGGCTGCCGGGGCTGGGACGGCATCGTCACCGATCGGTCCGCCGCCCCATCCCCACGGCGGGTCAGGGATCTCGCGGCGCAGCGCCGGCGCGATGTCGGACTGAAACAGCTCCAAGCTGGCCCGGTGCTGCGGTCCTGATAGACCGCCCGCGTCGGCGTGCAGGTGCAGCACGCTGTGCCCGAACTGCTCGTGGTAGCGGTGCACCTTCTCGATCACCTGGGCCGGGCTGCCGATCAGCGCCGAGGACCGCTCGACGAAGTCCTCAAGCGTGGGGAAAACAGGCTGCACGCCAAGCTTCTTCTGGAAAGTCAGGTAGTGCGCGAACACTGGGCGGTAGGCGCTGACGGCGTCCTGGGAGTTGCGCTCGGCGTAGTAGCCGGCGGTACCCGCGCCGACCGCGATTCCCGCGGTGTCATGGCCATAGTGGGCCCAGCGCTCGCGGTAGTAGCCGATCAGCTCGGCGTAGGGCCCGATCGGGTTGGTCACGTTCGCGGAGAACAGCGGATCGCCGTAGCGGGCCGCGAGGTCCACTGATTCCTTGCTCGTGGCGCTGCCGTGCCAGATCCGGATCGGCCGCTGCAACGGCCGCGGCCATACCTCGGCCTCGGCCAGCGGCGGCCGGAACCTGGTGTTGTAGCTGATCTTGTTATCCCGCCATAGCCGCCGGAACACCTCGTAGGACTCGGCGTTGCGGTCCCACTGATCCTCCGGGGTGACGTTGAACAGGTCGCGCTGGGCGGCGCCGTTGCCCTTACCGATGATCAGCTCTAGCCGGCCGCCGGAGAGGTGGTCGAGCGTCGCGTAGTCCTCGAACGCCCGCACCGGGTCGAGCAGCGACAGCGTCGTCACCGCGGTGAACAGGCGGATCTCGCGGGTGAGCGCGGCGATGTGGCTGAGTACCACGGTCGGTGCGGACGAGATGAACGGCCGCTCGTGCCGCTCTCCCACCCCGAAGCCGTCGAAGCCGAGTTCCTCGGCCAGCAGGGCGCCGTCGGTGACCTCCCGGAACCGGTCCGCGGTCGAGACCTGCGCTCCGGTAACAGGATCCGGGGCGTGCACGATCAGCGTTATTGTGATGAACCTCATGAGGCGACCTTCGCGCCGGTCGCCTCGCCCGGGCGTCCCAGCGGGGCGAGCCCCAGGTTGTCGCGCAGTGTCGTCCCGGTGTAGTCGGCGCGGAACGTGCCAAGCTCCTGCAGCAACGGCACCACCTTGTCTACGAAGGGATCCAGCCCCGCCGGAGTGATGTGCGGGACCAGGATGAAGCCGTCGGAGGCGTCCGCCTGGACGAAGTCGTTGATTGTCCGCGCGATGGTTTCCGGTGAGCCGATGAACGACTGGCGGCCGGTCACCTCGATGACGACCTCGCGGGCCGAGAGGTGGCCGGCCTCGGCCCTGGCGCGCCACTCGTTGGCGAGCGCCACCGGGTCCTTGGCGAACTGCCGCACGCTGGCGCGGCCCTTGGAGATGAGCGCGTCGCTGACCACCGGGTCGAAGGCGGGGAGGGGCCCGTCGACGTCGAAGTCGGGCAACTCGCGATTCCACAGCTGCTCGATGAAGCGGAGCGCGGTCTGCGGTGACACCTGGGCACGGCGCACCTCGCGGGCGATGATGTCGGCCTCGGCGTCGGTATCGCCGAGCACGAAGGTGGCGGCGGGCAGGATGAGCAGCTCGCCGCGGGTGCGGCCGAACTTGGCCAGCCGGCCCTTGACATCGGCGTAGAAGGCCTGCCCGTCCTTGAGGGTGGAGTGCCGGGAGAAGATCGCGTCGGCCGACGCCGCGGCGAAGTCGCGTCCCTCGTCGGAGTCGCCGGCCTGGAAGATCACCGGGCGTCCCTGCGGCGAGCGCGGGACGTTGAACTGGCCGGCGATGTCGAAGAACTGGTCATGGTGCTCGAAGGCGCCGGGTACCTGGGTGCTCAGGAACTGGCCGCTGACCTTGTCCGCGATGACCTCGCCGCCGTGCCAGGAGTCCCACAGCTCGCCCGCGGTGCGCAGGAACGTCCTGGCCCGCTCGTAACGGTCGTCCTGGGCGAGGTAGCCGCCGCGCCGGAAGTTCTCCCCGGTGAACGCATCCCAGCTGGTGACGACATTCCAGGCCGCGCGCCCGCCGGACAGGTGATCCAGTGACGCGAACTGGCGGGCCACCTCGTAGGGCTCGTTGAACGTGGAGTTGATGGTCCCGGTCAGGCCGAGGTGCTCGGTCACCGCGGCAAGCGCGGCCAGGACGGTAAACGTGTCCGGGCGGCCGACGACGTCCAGGTCGTAAATCTGGCCGTTCTGCTCGCGCAGCCGCAGCCCCTCGGCCAGGAACATGAAGTCGAACTTGCCGCGCTCGGCGGTCTGGGCGAAGTGGCGGAACGAGTCAAACTCGATGTGGCTGCCCCCGGCGGGATCGCTCCACACAGTCGTGTTGTTCACGCCAGGGAAGTGCGCGGCCAGGTGAATCTGCTTAGTCATGGTCCGTGTCCTTGGAAGTGGCGACGGGTCGCGTCTGGGGGGTCATTCAGGCAGCGGCATAGCGATTGGCGGGGCGGCGCAGGCCGAGCAGCCCGCGGAGCGTACCCGCCTCGTAACTGGCGCGAAACAGGCCGCGGCGTTGCAACTCGGGAACCAGCTGTTCGGTGAGGTACGTCAGGTCGTGTGGCAATGCGGCTGGGCGCAGCCGGAAGCCGGTCAGCCCGGCGGTCTGCCAGTCCTGCAGCAGGTCGGCCAGGCCGGCGGCGGTTCCGGCGTAGACGTGGGCGTCGCTGCTGTACTCAGTCCCGGCGCGCTCGTCGAGGCGCTGTTTGCGCGCGACGGCGGCGGTCTCGGTGTCGTCGAGGAAGACCACCAGGTCACCGAAGACGTGCACGGTCTGCGCGCCGCGGCCGGCGTCGGCCTGCTCGGTTCGGATCTGCGCCACGATCGAGGCGGCGTGGGCCGTGTCGCGCGGAGTGACGAAGCCGATGTCGGCCGAGCGGGCGATCAGCCGATACGGCACGCTGGCGTGACCGAGGGCGGCGACGACCGGCTGGCCCTGCGGCGGCCGCGGGGTGATCGACGGCCCCTTCACGGAGAACCAGCGGCCTTCGAAGTCGATGTAGTGAAGCTTGTTCCTGTCTATGAAGCGGCCGGTTGCCACGTCGCGGATCTCTGCGTCGTCTTCCCAGCTATCCCAGAGCCGGCGCAGCACCTCCACGTAATCGGCCGCCTCGTCGAAGTAGTCGCCGATCAGGCGCTGCAGGGCCGGGTCATCGAGGCGGTCCGCCTGCAACGGGGAGCTCTCCCGGCGGCCGAAGTGGGCCGCGGTGTCAGCGCGGGGGGCGATCTGAACCCGGACCCCGGCCCGTCCGGTGCTCACGTAGTCCAGGGTGGCGATCGCCTTGGACAGGTGGAACGGCTCGGTGTGGGTGGTGATCGCGGTCGGCACGAATCCGATGTGCCGGGTTGCGGGCGCGGCCCGGGCCGCGATCAGCACCGCGTCCAGGCGGCCCCTGACCCGGTCGGTGCGAGAGTCGGCCTGGAAGCGATCGTCGGACTGCAGGCTCAGCTCGTCCTCAATGGTGAGGAAGTCCAGCAGTCCGCGCTCGGCCTGCTGAGCCAGCTCGCTCCAGTAGCCGGCGGTGAACAATCGCTGCGGTTGCGCGTCAGGCTCGCGCCACGCGGCTGGATGCCAGCCGGCGCCGTCGAGGGCGACAGCCAGGTGCAAGGGGGTTGAGGTGGGCACCATTAACTCCGTTTCGGGTCGGGCAGCCAGATACACGGCCGGTCTTGAGGGCCGGCCCGCCCGCCACGGCAGCATGCCGTCCGGGCCGGTCGGCGCCCCATGCGCGCGTTCCGAACAGGCGTAACCGGTACAACGAATGATATTGCCCATTATTTCGCTAGACTTAATCGACTACAAGGGGGGTGTCTGTGACGCAAGCGGAGCAGCGGGGGAGTGGACTGCCTGCTTCGTCGAGTCCCAGCTCCTTTGGCGGCCAGCATGGAGCAGCTGGAGCAGGGGAAGCCCGATCGCCCGCTCACGCACGGCGATATCTGGCGCGCGGTTCCGGAGCGATCGCCGGAGGCTGGCAGACACCCGCCGGCGGCCTGGCCGGGTGGCTGGCGGTGGTGCAGCGGGGTTATGAGCGGGGCGGCGAGCTAGCCGGGGCGTCAGCCGGGATCCCGGCGAGAACCTGAGCCGCGATGCGGACCCGGAGGCTTTCCAGCTCGTCCGACTGCCGGGCAGCCCGCGCGAGGAGCTCGTCCAGTTGCGCGGTGTCGAGCCGGCTGTCGCGCTCGGCGACGGTACGGAGGGTCCGCCATCCGGCGGACTTGCCTTCCACGCCGAGCCGGAGCATCTCCGTCTCTTCGAGATCGCTGAGCGGAGACCGCGTGAGCAGGTGTCCGTTGAACTTAAGGCGCCCGGCCTTCTCGCCGGCCCAGGCCGCGAACATCTTGTAGCCGCGGATCTTGATTCCCAGGGTGGTCATGATCTTGATGAGTGTGGACCGGTCCGCCGCAATCTCGCTGACCAGCCTTTTCCGGACCGTGGCCGACTCGGATCCCGGCTCAGCGGACGCAGCCATCCGCCGCACCAGCTCCAGGCCGACCGTGGCGCCGGCCAGATGGTCGTTGAGGTAGACGCCGAGAAGGTCTTGTTCTGTGTGCGCTGTGGTTTTCGTAGTCATCACCCTCTGCTTCCCATGCGAAGCCGGCTATTCCTGGTACCATGTCACCTGAATCCGTTGACCGCCAGGCCGCCTCGCCGCCAGCCACGTCGGCCCGGACGAAACTCCTTGTGTCCCTCGGCGCGGCCATTGCCGTGGGGACGGCTGCCGCGGTGGCAGGCGCGGGCCGCGCAGCGCCGCTGATCGGGTGGGACATCCTGGCGCTCGTCTACGGCGGGTGGGTCTGGTTCACCGTATGGAGGCTCGACGGGGAGTCGGCCAAGGCCGACGCCAAACGGGAGGATCCCAGCCGTGACCAGGCTGACTTGGTGCTGCTCGGCGCGGCGATCGCCAGCCTGATCGCCGTGGGGGTGGTGCTATTCGGAGCCAGCGGCGCCAGCGGAAACGTCAAGTACCTGCTGGCAGGCTTCGCTCTTATCTCCGTGTTCGTATCCTGGGCGCTCGTGCACACGGTGTTCACCCTGAAGTACGCGCGGCTTTACTACTCCGGCACTGCCGGGGGAATCGACTTCAACGACACCGGTGCACCCGACTACCCCGACTTCGCCTACCTGGCCTTCACGATCGGGATGACATTCCAGGTCTCCGATACCAACATTCAGTCCAGGCAGATCCGGCGGACGGTGCTGCGGCACGCATGGCTGTCGTTCCCGCTGGTCGCCGTGATCATCGCGACGTCAATCAACCTGGTATCAGGTTTGGCCAAGTAACAGAACAGGACAAGATCACGGCCCAGGGGACGGAGCGCCTGGGCCTGGATATGGGGCAGGCGTTCGAACTGCGCGGTTCCCGCTCCGGCCGATCCTGTGAGCAGCCTGTCCTGCGTGGCTGACGTGTACGCCGGCGCCTGCCGGGTAGCGGGTGGCCATGAAGAAAACGGGGGCAGAAGGGGCTGATCGGGCGGAACGCGAGACCGCGGCTGAACAGTACGACGTGGAGCGCGGTGCGGTGATAACCCCGTACCCGGACGGCCCGCTGATCCTGCGCGGCCGATTCGTCATTACCGCCCAGGACGGGCAGTCCGTCCCGGCAGGCCGGCGAACGGTCGCGCTGTGCCGGTGCGGCCTGTCAGCCAGTAAGCCGTTCTGTGACGGTTCTCACGCGCGGACCGGGTTCCGTGCCCGCGGTCATGCCCTGGGTGGCTCTCCTCCTGGTGCTCGCGCGGCGGAAGGCAGGAGCAGCGAAGACCGCCCGGCACGCCAGCATGACAGCAGGTAGCGGGCAAGCTCGTCATCGAGTGCCAGGCAGCACGACGCACCGAACATGATGTCAGCGGAAGCGCCCGGGCGCTGCGCGGCATAGCTGCCACACAGGTCATGGGCGGCGATCTGCTCGTGGACGGCATCAGCCTCGACATGCTCATCGAAGTACCGGCGCGCCGCTTCGCCCGCGCCGAGGCGGCGCGCGCCTGCCGAATACCGCCTGTTAGGGCCGGTGGAGGTCATTTCCAGTGCGGCCAGGTGCCCGAGCAGGGCGCCAAGCCAGCGGCGGTTCAGCGCGAACACCGACATCAGGTTGCTGACCGCCAGCGTCACGGCCGGCACGGCGGGGACATAGTGCCCGTATTCGTCCTCGAGCCCGGCCCACCGCATCGTGGACCGGAACAATTCCGAGTGCATCCGCTCTGGTAGGCCGCCGCCGTATTCGTCAGCCTGGATTTCCACCAGGGCGGCCTTGGCTGGCCCGGTCAGCCGGGGGATACCGAAACTGTGCGGGTCGGCCTCCTTCAGCTGATACACCGACCGGTGCGCGACGTACTCGGTGAACTGGCCGCTATCGGCCTCCCGGGCGAGGTACCCCGGGAGATCGGGGCCTCCAGTGCGGCGTGCCAGATCGGTCAGCATGTCCGGCACCGCGGCCGACGGCACGGCGCCGTGGCTGGCGAAACCGCGCAGGCTGGCCAGCCACCGCTGCTCCAGCGTCCCGCGGAACCCGACGACGGCCGGATTCCACTCCCAGCGCTCGTCGACATCGTCGAACCCGCGGTAGTGCAGTTCGTAGCAGCACCATAGCGCGAGCTGCAGGTCATCGTCGTGCCATGCCGGCCTGCCCGGGACGAGCACGGGCACCGGAGGCACCGGCCCGTGGCACTGCACGGCCGGGTCCGCGCTGGTCAGCGTCGTCACCAGCCAGGCGCTCAGGCAGCCGCGAGAGGGAGGCAGTTTCATCCAGTCAGCACTACCCGGACGGCAAGCGAACATGCTCACAGGCGGACCAGTAGTCGCGGGGGCCACTCTGATGCTGGCCCGAACCCCCGGGGCTGGGCCGTCTCTGACCTCGCGTAAAGCCGGAGCGGGCGGGCCGCCAGGCGGATCCAGGCGCCTGCATCTCCCTAATCGGGGCTCGCGATCGGCATGGGACTCGCGTACCTGTTCCCGGTGGTGCGGCGCCACATGGCGCTGGCCAACGGAATCGCCGGAGGCGCCCTGATCGCCGCGGCCGGCGTCCTGCTAGTTGTCGGCTGACGCGACATATCCGAGTCCCGGCCCTCGCCGTTCTGCGGTGGGGGCCGGGGCCTGTTATACGGCCAGCAGGATTATGTCCAGCCGGGGTGCTCACGACTGGCCGGTGCTGACTGCCGGAGGTGCCACATAGTGGGCGACCTGATGGTGGATGAGGTGAGGGAGCAGGTGGGAGGCGAGCGGGGGGCCGACCAGGAGGGTGGCCGATAGCGCGACAAGCACGCCGCCCGCTGCCAGCTTGGTGCCGGTGGTGATGCGTTCTGAGCTGAGCCGGAGGCTTCCGTTGCGTGCTTTCTGGCCGAGAAACTGGCCGGCCATGATGGCCAGGAACGCCTGGATGACAATGGCGGTGATGACGTCATGCACCGGCAGGTTGGTGAAGCCGAGCGTGAAGCCCACTACCAGTTCATCCAGGCTGATGCCAAAGCCGAGCCCGATGACGGAAAGGCCGCGGGCTGCCACCAGTGCCCTCGCCTTGCCTACCTCGTCATCGTCATCGTCATCGTCGTCGTCGAAGAGGCCCTCGTCCAGCATCATGAGGCCAAGGCCGCCGACGACCACCGGGACGATAATCGGGAGGATATACCGGCCGACGAAAGTCAGGTCGACGGTGTCGGCCAGGTGAGTGTGGTCGGCCATTTGGAGTTGGTAGGCCTCGGCAGGGCTGCCGACCTGGTAAGGGTCGACGAGCACGTGGGCGGGGCTGCCGGTCAGGTGAGTCAGCGGCGACCCCAGCGCCAGCCCGACCAGCGGCATTCCGGTCTCGAATGCGATGAACAGCACGATGACGCGTATCCGCTGCGAACGAGTCAGGTGCATTTCTCCCAGGACGGCAAATGAGACAGCAAAGGTGTCAAGACACAAGGGCAAGGTAAAGGCCAGCAGTTTAAGCAATGTTTCGACCCTTCACCACCTGGAGTGACAGCCGCGCCTGTGGCGGGTTGACCACGCATCACGAGAGGGTAGGACCCATTGAACGGCGGATCGGCCCGGCAGGTTGCCTCCCCGCCAGCTTCACGGTCCCCAGTACGTGAAACGGGTGTCAGCGACCCCCGGTTCAACACAGCTCGCATCATCGCGGCTATCACGCCGTTATCACACTGCGATCACGCGCTCTATCTGCGATGTTAGGAGTCCGCAACCATTTAATCAGCTTGATAGTGATCAATAGGCATGAACCGGACAAATAGTAGATCTTCTAAGATCCTCGCCTCATGCCCGCCTAGCTGGTCTAGCCTATGCCTCCGAGAACGGAATAGCGGACATGGAGGTGGATTGAGGCAAAGAAGCGGTGTGGCGCGTATTGCGGTCCACCTCTCCGTGCCTGTGGCGCTGGGCCTGGTGATCGGCGGGGTGCTCGCGTTCCAGGCGGGCTCGAGCAACTCGGGTCTTGTCCAGGTGCCTCTGGGCGCTCCGGTGAGCCCAAGTGCCTCGGCTAGCGCTTTGCCGTCGATGACGACTACGCCAGCGACGACTCTGGCGACCAATGTCAACTGTGACATCATCGTTCCGGCTAACCCGCTGAGCGCGCAGGGGCTGGCTACTCCTTATCGGCTCACCGGCGCTGAGGGGATGACGCCGGCGGAGTCCGGGTGCCGGATGAGTAACGCGGTAAAGCTGGGGGCCTTCGTCCAGGCCACGATCCTGGACCCGGCTACCGGGGCGCTGTCGGTCTATGACCCGCTGGTGGTCACGCAGGGCACTAGGCCGGCCGTGGTGCCCTCGGTGCCGACGATCCCGGCGAACGCGGTCGTGACGATCGACTTCGGGTTCAACGGCAGGGACCTGTTCCAGGTGGGGGCGACGCCGACCACGCTGGCGGATGCCAACTGCGTCAACGGCCAGGCGGGGTCGATCTTCGGGCAGGTGTCGTTCTGCAACGGGATCAACTTCTTCAACGCGGTGAAGAAGGACGAGCGGGAGGGGCTGCTCAAGGTGCCGTCCCCGGGTACCTCAGACAAGATCATCCCGTCGGGCGGCGGCATGGGCACGGGCCAGGAATGCCCGGTCACGCGCAACTTCGAGGTGGCCGACCAGGGCCCGGGCGACAACGTGACCGCCGAGTACCTGCTCAACCCGATCACCGGCCAGACTGCGGAGGACACCACGTCGAACGCGGGCAACATCGCGGGGGCGACGCAGGTGTTCAGCCGCGGTGACAACACCCTGCTTGACCTGTTCCTCGACCCGGTCCTCGGATGCACCCCGTTCCAGGCGCCTGACCTGGCCAACAACAACGTGCCGACCAGTTCCCCGGCGCTGGACGAGATACTGTCGGGCGCGTACCAGCCGAAGAGCGCGGCGCTGGTGCCGGAGAGCGACGTGATGGTGCGCAGTGGCGACGACGAGTTCGACCCGGCGAAGACCGACCTGTACCGGGAGGAACTGGGCCAGGCGCCGATCAGCAACCAGAACAACGAGACCAGCGACCCGGAGATGTACTGCCAGAACATCGTCGATATCCAGACGCCGTTCCTGGCGGCCAACCAGACGCTGCTCGCCACCGGCCAGTCGCCGGTGACGGCAGTGGGTGACAACCTGCTCACCTTCATGGCGAGCGGACTGAACATGTCCTTCACCAACCTTGCCTGCCAGAACTTCGGCCTGACGAATCCCGTCAGGGTCATCAGGAACAGCGCGGGCGCGGCGGTCGCGGCGACCTTCAACACCTCCCTGCAGACGGCGACCGCCACCCTGGCGGCGCCGTAGATGCCGGGCGCGGGATAGCGCGGGGGCCGTGGTAACCACGAGCTGATGAACCCGTCCGGGATGTGAGCATCGTGACAAGGAGCCAGACGATGCATGTTCAGGAAGTAGACGAAAGCGGACGGCGCGCGCGTGCGGAAAACGACGTGGGCACGAGTGATGCCGCGAAGTCCGGCCAGGCCGTCCCGGAAGCCTGGCGGAACAAGCGCTTCAGGCTCTCTGCGATCGCGGCGGCGGTCATCCTCGCGGCGGGGCTCGGTTTCGGCGTCGGCAGGGTTATCGGACTTGGCAACACGGTGGTTCTCACGGCAATCCCTGAGCCGGCGACGGGGAACGACGCGTTCCACGAGGACGACGACCTCACCGCTCAGGACAACCAAGCGAACATCCTTGAGTCGACGGCTCCTGGCATGGTGCACGTCCTGTCGAGCGGGACCTCGGTCGGGATCGGCCTGGTGCTCACGGAGTCGGGGAAGGTACTGACCACTTACCAGCCCTCCTCGGGTGCGGCGAACCTGGCGGCGGAGTACGTCCTCTCCAAGGCGACCTTCAAGGCCAAGGTGATCGGCACCGACGCGGCGGCGGGCCTGGCGCTGCTCCAACTGGAGGGCGGTAATGGCAGGCCGTTCTCTAACGTCCAGGTCGGGAACTCGGCCACTCTGGTCCGCAGCTCGAAACTCTCCAGGGAGCAATCGTTTCACGTGCCCGGCGAGGTCTACGTCACCGCGGTCGGCACCACGGGCAGGCAGAATGGGGTGACCATCGACGTCGGCACCCTGGCCACCCTGGACACGACAGTCAGCGTCGGCGACACGACCCGGAGCGGGCTGATGGCGTCGGTGCTGCAGTCCGCGGTGCCGTCGGCGATCGGCGGCCCGCTGGTGAACCTGAACGGCCAGGTGATCGGCATCATTGTCGGGGGTTCGGGGAGCGGCCTGAACATCGTCGGCTACGCGATCCCGATCAACACGGTGCTCGCCGTCGCCACGCAGATAGACAACGACAACTCCTAGAAGGAACCGTCACAGTGCGGCTCACCGTTTCCTCCGGCACGCCCACGACTCACGTCAGTCAGCCGTCAACGAGCGGTACCGCGCGTCCCTAAGCCACCCCGCCCCCGTTCGGGATGATTCAAGATCCTTTTCCCGAACGGGTCGTTGCTTCGCGCTCATCCGCCCCGCATGAGCCTCGCGCCGATGCGTTACTGATTCCCGGGGTGCCCGCTGAGGCGCCAGCCGAGGACCCCACCCGCGATGACGGCCGGCCGGCCGAGCAGGCCGGTCAGGTACTGGCCGAGTGCCGAGTGAAGGCTGGTGACGGCGACGACGGCGGCCGGCTTCCAGGCCGCGATCTGTGCCCGCATCTGCACGACGTCTGGGTAGAGTCCGTTAGCCGGGAGGGTGGCAACCGTCGCGACGCTGACGCCTGATGACTGCGCCCAGAGCTGGTTCAGGTACTGGGCCTCGGACGACAGCCCGTTGCCGTCGGTGGCGGGCTGCCCGTTCCAGGTCGGCCCCATGAAGTAGCCACCGTACATCGAGGACGGCGCGCCGGTGTCGGCCTGCCAGCGGAGCGGGGCGGTGTAGGAGACCACCGGGATGGGCACCACGAGGACGCTGGCGCCGGCCGGCAGCCGCAGCGCGGCGAACGCCGTGGTCCACCCGGCCGGCACGGGGGACGCCTGGGCGGCGGGCAGGGGGCGGGGTACCAGCGGCAGTACCGCGATCACCGCGGCGGCGGCGATGAGCCTTTTCAGCCCGGGCCAGCGGCTGCGCGCGGCGTCAAGGCCGAAGGCGAGCAGCGCGGCGGCGGCGCCGTCGGCGACGATGGAGAACCGGTCGGGGATTACCGCTGCCGCGACCGGGAGGTTCTGCAGCCAGTGCCAGGGCAACTGGATGCCCTCGTGCTCCTGGCCGTTGGCCAGCAGGGTCCCGCCCAGGGAGAACGCCGACAGCGCCGCGAACGCCACCGCGGTGGCGCGCACCGCCAGGCGGCACCAGAACCGCGCCGCGATGATCGCGAGGACGGCCAGCATCGGCCAGCCGAGGTAGCCGAGGTACTCGGGGAGCCCACCCTGGAACCGGGCCGCGAACGCGGCGCTGCCGGCCGTGTGCAGCAGCATGGCGGAGGACGGCTGCACGAACCCGGCGAGGTCGTTCTTGTAGAAATCCAGGGCGAACGGGCCGCCATGCTGGCGAAGCGGACCGAGGAACTGTACCCACAGCGGGTAACCAGCGATCGGGGCGGTCACCGCGATCCCGGTGACGGCGCCGGCGGCGATGTCACGGATCCGGCTGGCCGCCGCGCGCGGCCGGGACACGGCAAGCACGGCGGTGAGGACCACCGCTGCCACGGCCGTGTCGAACAGCAACTCCTCGTTGATGAACAGCTGGGCGGCCGCCAGCAGGCCCAGCCAGGCCCCGCAGCCCGCCGCGGCCCGTCGGCCGGTGCCGCAGCGCCCGGTAACCAGCCGCAGCGCCGCGTCGATGATCAGCGGCGGGAGGACCGCGAACTGGAGGTCGTAGTGGCCCATCGATGACTGGACCAGCGCCGGGGAGAACCCGTAGACAAGCCCGCCGAGGCCGGCCGCGGTGACGCTGGCGCCCCAGCGGCGCAGCACGGCGAAGATGCCGGCCGCCGATCCCGCGAACCCCAGCGTCATGAGCACCGTCAGGCTGGCCTGCGGGCCGGCCAGCAGCGTCAGCGGTGCCAGCAGCACGCCGGGCAGCGGCATGGCCGTGTTCCACATGATGCTGATTCCCTGCGGGGCGTTCATCCCGGTGCTGACCAGCGCGGGCAGCCTCAGGTGCGCGACGGCTGTGGCGTCGTACCGGAAGAACCAGGCGAACTGGTCGGCGTCGTACGGGTTGCCGGCCACGATCCGCGACGCCGGGTCACGCCACAGCCACATGGTCAGCGCGACCGCGCCGGCCAGGTAGTAAAGCCCCGCCAGCCACAGGATCCGGCGGCCGCCGGGCGCCCGCTGGCGTTCCGCCGCGGCGGGGACAGTCAGGATCATAGGCGCACGTTACCGTGTATCCCGCCCCTATCACGGCATGATCACGCTACAATCACGCACCTTTTATAGAGCGATGGGGCCTGGAACTAGCCTCCCGGGCTACCGGTGAATATGGTCACGAACCAGGTAAAACTAAGAACTTACTAACTTCTCTGCCCATGGCCTCCTACCAGGGCTAACGTGTCGCATCGGGAGCGTCACGTCAAACATGGGTGGTGAGTGGATTCAATGCTCGATAGGCTTCTGTCCGCATGGCGACGAGGCACGCGGAGAAATCCTCTGGCGCGTATCGCGGTCCCCGTCGCCATACCCGTTGTGGTGCTGGGCGTAGTAATCGGGGCTGTGATCGCGGTTACCGGAGGCTCGAACACCGCGAACCTCAGCGCCACAGCGCTTGGCGCCGCGGCCAGTGCCTCGCCCAGCGCCTCGCCGTCGGCGACGGGCTCGACCTCGACGACCACGACGACCACGACGACCAACGTCAACTGCGACATCGTCATCCCGGCAGACCCGTTGTCCGCGCAGGGCCTTGCCACCCCGTATCAGCTCACCGGTACGGACGGGCAGAGCCCCGCGGCGTCCGGGTGCACGATGACCAACGCGGTCAATCTCGGGGCCTTCGTGCAGGCCACGATCCTGGACCCGAGCACGGGCAAGCTCAGCGTCTACGACCCGCTGGTCGTCACGGAGGGCACCACCCCGGCCGTGGCGCCCGTGGTGCCGGTGCTGCCGAAGGACTCGGTCGTCACGATCGACTTCGGGTTCAACGGCACGGACCTGACCCAGGTGGGCGCGACGCCCAGTACGCTGCGGGACGGCAACTGCGTCAACGGCACGCAAGGGTCGGTCTTCGGCGAGGTGTCGTTCTGCAACGGCACGAACTTCTTCAACGCGGCGTTCCAGGATGAGCGGGAGGGGAAGCTGGTGGTGCCGTCGGAGGGCACCTCTGACAAGATCGTCGCGTCGGGGGGCGCGCTGGGGTCGGGCCAGGACTGCCCGGAGACGCGTAACTTCGACATGGTGGACCAGGACCCGAGTGACAACGTGACCACTGAGTACCTGCTGGATCCGGCGACCGGCCAGACCGCGCAGGACACCACGTCCAACTCGGAGAACATCGCGGGTTCCACGCTGCTCGTCAACGGCAGTGACAACACCCTGCTTGACCTGTTCATGGACCCGGTCCTCGGCTGCACCCCCTTCCAGGCACCCGACCTGGCCAACAACGACATGCCGACCAGCTCCCAGGCGCTGGACGAGCTGCTGTCGGCCGCGCACCAGCCGAAGATCGCGGCGCTGGTCCCGGAGAACGACGAGATGGTCCTGAACGGCGACGACCAGTTCGACGCGGCGAAGACTGACCTGTACCGGTCGGAACTCGGCCAGGCGCCGGTCGACGCGCAGACCAACGAGACGAGCAGCCCGGCGATGTACTGCCAGAACATCGTCGACATCCAGACGCCGTTCCTCGCGGCCAACCAGGACCTGCTCGCCACCGGCCAGTCGCCGGTGACAGGGGTGGGTGACAACCTGTTCACCTTCCTGGCGAACCGGCTCAACATGTCCTTTACGAACCTCGCCTGCCAGAACTACGGCCTGACGAACCCCGTCACGGTCACCATGAACGGCGGGGGCGCGGCGATCGCGGCGACCTTCAACACCACGAAGCAGACGGCCACCAGCACCGTGACAGAGCCGGCGATGCCGGGCTCAGGGATGCCGGGCTCGTCGCAGCGGATGGGCCGCAGCCACCACCAGCTGATGAACCCGTCCGGGATGTGAGCACCGTGACAAAGAACAACACGACGCACGATCAGCCGGCGGGCGACCAGTCGGCGGGCGAGCAGGCTGAGGGTGATCAGTCGGCGGGCGACCAGGCTGAGGGTGATCAGGCGGCGGGCGACCAGGCGGTGCGTGATCAGGCGGCGCGTGGCAGCGCGCGGCGCAGGGGCGTGCGGATCGGCGCGTACGCGGCAGCGGGCGCCCTTGCGGTGGGGCTCGGATTCGGCCTCGCGAAGGTTGTCGGCTCGTCAGGTCCCGCACCGGTTGCCTCGGCCATTCCTTCGCCGGCCCAGGGAAGCAACGCGTTCGTCGAGGACGACAACCTCACCGCCCAGGACAACCAGAGCAACATCCTCCAGTCGACGGCGCCCGGTCTCGTGCACATCATCGCGCACGGGGCCGCGGCCGGGATCGGCATGGTGCTCACGCCGTCAGGGAAGGTGCTGACCACCTACCAGCCCGCCCGGGGCACAGCGAGCCTGACGGCGCAGTACATCGTTTCCGGCATGACCTTCAAGGCCACGGTCATCGGCACGGACGCCGCCGACGGCCTCGCGCTGCTCCAGCTGGAAGGCGGCGACGGCAGGGCGTTCTCGACCGTCCAGGTCGGGAACTCGGCCACCATCGTCAGCACCACGGACGCCTCCAAGCAGTTCTCGTATCACGTGCCAGGCGAAGTCGTCGACACCGCGGTCGGCACCAGCGGCACGCAAGATGCCCTGACCATCGACGTCGGCACCCTCGCCACCATGAACGCGACCGCCACCGCCGGCGGTGTCAGCAGGACCGGGCTGATGGCGTCGGTCTTGCAGTCCCCGCCCGCGACGGAGATCGGCGGCCCACTGGTAAACCTGAACGGCCAGGTGATCGGCATCAACGTCGCCGGGGGAGGCAGCGGCCTCGCCGTCACCGGCTACGCCATGCCCATCAACACGGCACTCGCCGACGCCGCGCAGATAGACGCCCGGGCGAACCACTCCTAGCGAGAACCGTGCGGCCCACCGGGCCAGTGCCGGCTAGGCCGGCCTGGCCCGGTGGGCCACCGGCATTTACATACCCTCGGGCTGCTGGGCTGGTCCTTCGCCAGCCGTGATCGTGGCTACGTTGGCGGTCCACTTGGCCTCGACGTTGCCGGCGCGCCAAGCGATCGTGGTACGGGTCGGGACTCACAAGCCGGCGGCTTCTACACTGGGTGTGTGCGGGTCGTGTCCCTGTTGCCGTCGGCGACCGAGATCGTCTACGCCCTCGGCCTCGGCGACCAGCTGGTGGGGGTGACGTTCGAGTGCGACGAGCCCGCTTCGGCCCGCCGGGACAAGACGGTAGTCGTCGGCGGCCGCGACACCTCGGGGATGAGCCCGGGCGCGATCGACGCCTACGTCCGCGCCCAGCTCGCCGCAGGCGAGGACCTGTACACGCTGCACGCCGGCGCCCTCGCCGCGCTGGCCCCTGAGCTGATCCTCACCCAGGACCTGTGCCGGGTCTGCGCCCTGCCCACCAGCCACGTCGAAGAGGCGCTTGGCTATCTCGGCTGCACCGCCGAGGTCATCTCCCTCGATCCGCGCAGCCTGGACGACGTGCTCGCGACGATCCTCACCGTCGGCCGCCGGGCCGGCGCCCGGCCGCAGGCCGAACGGCTGGTCGCCGGGCTGCGGGAACGACTCGCGGCGGTCGCCGGGCGGGTCGCGGGACGGCGCCCGCCTGCCGTGGCTGTCATCGAGTGGGTCGACCCTCCCTTCACTGCCGGGCACTGGGTCCCGGACCTGGTAACCGCCGCCGGAGGCCGGCCGGTCGCCGCTTGCCCCGGCGATCGCTCGGTGGAGACCACCTGGGAACAGATCACGGCGGCGGGGCCGGAGGCGGTCGTGGTGGCACCGTGCGGGTTCCACCTGGAGGGCGCTGCCGCCCAGGCCGAACTGGCCGCCCGGCAGCTGCCCGGCATCCCGGTATGGGCGATCGACGCCGACGGGCTCGTCGTGCGCCCGGGCCCGCGCCTGGTCGACGGCGTCGAGGCCCTCGCGGCCATCCTGCACCCGGACCCGGCCGTCGCCGCACCCGCCGGCCGCACCCGCCGCATCGCCTGATCACGGCGTGGCCGCACCGGGCGGCCGCGCCGGCAGGCATGGTTCAGAAATCACGAGAATTCTTAACCAGAAAAGCAACGCCTGGAGAAGGGGCGGAATAGCGTGTCAATGTGCATCTGCCGACCGCCAACAGAGCGGGAAAGCTGATTCGCGACTGGGTGAAAGGCGAGGCCCCATACAGCGGACACGGAAGTGTTCACCATGCAGCTTGGGGCGTCCGGGGGCCCCACATCCCAGAAGCTAGCACACTCGGACAGCACACGGAGGCTCAACGCCAACGATTGCGCTTATCCCGCCACCCTAACGGCATGATCACGCTCCAATCACGGGCTTTATCCGGGGCGCCGGGGCCTGGAACTAGCCCTCCCGGACTACCGGTGGAGATAGTCATTAATCGGACATGACAACGATCTTACGAATTTCTCTCCGCATAGCTGGTTACAAGGTCTAACGTGTCCCCTTGGGAGCGTCACCTCGACTTGGAGGTGTATACGATGGTCAACTGGCTTCTATCCGCATGGCGACATCGCGCGCGGAGAAGTCGTATGGCGCGTATTGCGGTCCCCGTCGCTATACCCGTTGTGGTGTTGGGCGTAGTGATCGGGGTCTTGATCGCGGTTACCGGAGGCTCGAACACCGCGAACCTCAACGCCACGGCGCTTGGCGCCGGGGCGAGTGCCTCGGCCGGCGCTTCGCCGTCCGAGGCACCGTCCGCGACGAGTTCGGCCACGACGACTACGACGACCAACGTCAGCTGCGACATCATCATCCCGGCGCACCCGTTGTCCGCGCAGGGCCTTGCCACCCCGTATCAGCTCACCGGTACGGACGGTCAGAGCCCCGCGGCGTCCGGGTGCACGATGACCAACGCGGTCAACCTGGGGGCCTTCGTGCAGGCCACGATCCTGGACCCGGATACGGGCAAGCTTTACGTCTACGACCCGCTGGTCGTCACGAAGGGCACCACCCCGGCCGTGGCACCCGTGGTGCCGGTGCTGCCGAAGCCCGCGATCGTCACGATCGACTTCGGGTTCAACGGCACCGACCTGACCCAGGTGGGCGCGACGCCCAGTACGCTGCGGGACGCGAACTGCGTCAACGGCACGCAAGGATCGGTCTTCGGGCAGGTGTCGTTCTGCGACGGCACCAGCTTTTTCAACGCGGCGTTCCAGGACGAGCGGGAGGGGAAGCTGGTCGTGCCGTCGGAGGGCACCTCTGACAAGATCATCCGGTCCGGAGGTGCGCTGGGGTCGGGCCAGAATTGCCCGGAGACGCGCAACTTCGACATGGTGGACCAGGACCCGAGTGACAACGTGACCACTGAGTACCTGCTGGATCCGGCGACCGGCCAGACCGCGCAGGACACCACGTCCAACTCGGAGAACATCGCGGGTTCCACGTTGCTGCTTAACGGCAGTGACAACACCCTGCTTGACCTGTTCATGGATCCGGTCCTCGGCTGCACGCCCTTCCAGGCGGCGGACCTGGCCAACAACGGCATGCCGACCAGCTCCCAGGCGCTGGACGAGCTGCTGTCGGCCGCGCACCAGCCGAAGATCGAAGCGCTGGTCCCGGAGAACGACGAGATGGTCCTGAACGGCGACGACCAGTTCGACGCGGCGAAGACTGACCTGTACCGGTCGGAACTCGGCCAGGCGCCGGTCGACGCGCAGACCAACGAGACGAGCAGCCCGGCGATGTACTGCCAGAACATGGTCGATATCCAGACGCCGTTCCTCGCGGCCAACCAGGACCTGCTCGCCACTGGCCAGTCGCCGGTGACGGGGGTGGGTGACAACCTGTTTACTTTCCTGGCGAACCGGCTCAACATGTCCTTCACCGACCTCGCCTGCCAGAACTTCGGCCTGACGAACCCCGTCACGGTCAGCATGAACGACGCGGGCGTGGCGATCGCGGCGACCTTCAACACCACGCAGCAAACGGCGAATAACACCGTGACAGAGCCGGCGATGCCGGGCTCAGGGATGCCGGGCTCACACCGGCGGGCCGGCCGCAGCCACCACCAGCTGATGAACCCGTCCGGGATGTAAGCACCGTGACAAGAAGCAGCAAGACGACGCATGATCAGATGGACGATCAGGCGAGCGACTGCGGGCCAGGCCGCCAAGCAGCTACCCGTCATTGACACGCCAAGCGAGACGGTCGCGGTGCCCGCCGGCCGTCCCGCGCGGCCTGACCTGCCCCAGCGGCACAGGCCGTCGCTGTTACCCGGTGACTCCGGCCCGTACCTGGCGGGCGGCCGCGACTAGGTTCCGCAAGGCGGGCTCGGTCTCGGCATAGCCGCGGGTTTTCAGCCCGCAGTCAGGATTGACCCACAGCCGCGCCGGGCCGACGACGCTCATGGCCAGCGACAGCGCCTCAGCGATCTCGGCGACGTCCGGCACGCGGGGAGAATGGATGTCCCAGACGCCCGGGCCGATGCCGTGCGCGAAGCCGGCTGCGGTGAGGTCGGCGATGAACTCCATCCGGGAGCGGGCCGCCTCGACGGTGGTGACATCCGCGTCGAGCGCCCCGATGGCGGCGAGGATCTCGCCGAACTCGCTGTAGCACATGTGCGTGTGGACCTGGGTCGCGTCGGCTGCCCCGGATGTCGCGAGCCAGAACGCCCGCACGGCCCAGTCGAGGTACGCCTCGCGGCTGGCCTGCCGCAGCGGCAGCAGCTCCCGCAGGGCCGGCTCGTCGACCTGGATGATGCTGATCCCGGCCGCCTCGAGGTCGGCGATCTCGTCCCGCACCGCGAGCGCGACCTGGCGCGCGGTGTCGCTGAGCGGCTGGTCATCGCGGACGAACGACCAGGCGAGCATGGTGACCGGCCCGGTCAGCATGCCCTTGACGGGCCTGGTCGTCCGGGACTGCGCGTAGCGGGCCCAGCCGACCGTGATCGGCTCCGGCCGGCTGACGTCGCCGTGCAGGATCGGCGGGCGGACGTACCGGCTCCCGTACGACTGAACCCACCCGTTGTCCGTGGTGGCGAACCCGTCCAGGTGCTCGGCGAAGTACTGCACCATGTCGTTGCGCTCGGGCTCGCCGTGCACCAGTACGTCCAGGCCGATGTCTTCCTGAAGCGCGATGACCCGGTCGATCTCGGCGTGCATGATGGCGTCGTACGCGTCCGCTGTGATGCGCCCGGCCTGGTAGCCGGCGCGGGCCGCGCGGACCTCGCCGGTCTGCGGGAACGACCCGATCGTGGTGGTGGGCAGCAGCGGCAGGCCGTCTGCCTGTGCTGCCCGGCGGATGGCGTAGGGGGTGCGGGCCGGGCCGTCGCCGAGCGCGTCCAGCCGCACCCTGACCTCCGCGTTCACTGCCGGAGCAGCCGCGGCGGGCGGCGATGGGACCGCGTCGTTCTCGGTCAGCGCGCGGCCGAGTGCCACGACCTCGTCGACCTTCTGCCGCGCGAAGGCCAGCCGGCCAGTCAGCTCCGGCGACAGCGACGTCTCCGCGCGCAGGTCAAGCGGCACGTGCAGCAGCGAGCAGGACGTGCTCACGACCAAGTTCCCGGCAAGGCCGAGCAGCGACGCGCACAGCGACAGCGCGCGAGGCAGGTCCGCGCGCCACACGTTCCTGCCGTCGACCACCCCGGCGACCAGGGTCTTGACGCCGATCCCGCCGACCGCGGCAAGGGCCTCCCGGTTCCCCGGGCCGGCAACGAAATCCAGGCCGATCGCCTCGACCGGGCTCTCCGCCAGCACCGGCAGCGCCTCGCCGATCTCCCCGAAGTAGGTGCTCACCAGCATGAGCGGCCGCCGGAAGCGTGACCCTAGCCGCTTGTAGGCGTGTCGCAGCGCCTCAAGCTCCTCCTCCGTCCGGTCCGCGGCAAGCACGGGCTCGTCCAGTTGAACCCACTCGGCCCCGGTCGCGTGCAGCTTCTCCAGGAGCTGTTCGTAGGCGTCCAGCAGCGGGTCAAGCAGGACCAGCGGCCGGAATCCCGGCTCGGCGGGCTTGGACAGCAGGAGGAACGACAGCGGTCCCAGCAAGACCGGTCGCGTCTCGATTCCGTGTGACCGGGCTTCCAGGTATTCCAGGACCGGTTTGCACCCGGCCAGCCGCAAGTCCGTGCCCGGCCCGAGCTCGGGAACCAGGTAGTGATAGTTCGTGTCGAACCACTTGGTCAGCTCAAGCGGCGCGATTCCCTCGGCGCCGCGCGCCATCGCGAAGTAGGCGTTCAGGCCCTCAAGGCCAGCGAACCGCTCCGGGATGGCATTGACCATCACGGCGGTGTCGAGCACGTGGTCATACAGTGAGAACGTATTCGACGGGATGCCGGACACACCGGCATCTCGCAGCGTCTCCCAGGTCTGCCGGCGCAGCGCGGCGGCGGTATCCGTCAGGCCGACTCTCGTCTCCCGGCCCGCCCAGAACGCCTCTGTCGCCTTCTTCAACTCGCGCCGCGCGCCGATCCGCGGGTACCCGAGCACGGTCGTTTCCATGGCCTTATCTCCCTCGAACAGCCATCACCGTGTCCCACGGGAAAGACAGGACAGGACTTTCTCCGGGTTCCCTCTTACAGCTCACCCCGGCCCCGGCCGAAGTGAGAACCACCCACACCGGCAGTCTAACGACCGGAAACTGGGACATCAACCAATCGACAGGCGCAATTTCTGTGCTCAGCCACAAATTCGTTCTCCCGGACGCTTGACCGCCGGCGCGGACTCCCGGTCGGGCGTCAGCATCGCGGCACCCGGAGGGCAGTCTGACCCGAAGGGGCCGCGATCTGGGCGCGCAGGCGCCACTGCTCGGGAGTCATGCCGCTATGGGCGGCGGTCGGGCTGTTTGTCCGGCCGCCGCCCTGCCTGGTCCGGTATCGGCAGCGTGCCCGCGAGCGCCGTTGACGCTGCGCGGAACTGGGCGTCAGGCGGAGTCGGCCCGCACGGTGCGGATCACGGCGGCCAGTAGCAGGACCGCGCCCGCGATCCCGGTCGCGCTGAGCCTGTCCCCGAGCACGACCGCCGCGAGCACGGCCGCGGCGAGCGGTTCAATGAGCGACAGCAGGGCCGCGGTACTCGCCGGTGCTTTCCGCAGGCCGCGGAAGTACAGCGTGTAGGCCACGGCGGTCGGGCCGGCCCCGAGCGCGGCCAGCAGTCCGGCCGAGGCCACGCCCGGCCGGAAACCGAGGCCTCCGCCGAGCAGGGCGGCTAGCGGGAGCAGCGCTATGCCGCCGAGGCTGAACCCGAAGCCGTTCAGGGTCAGTTCGTCCAGGCCCGGCACCGGCGATGTCCCGATCAGCGTGACAGCGGCGAAGCCGGCGGCGGAAAGCAGCGCCATGCCCGTGCCGGCGAGCACTGCGGCCTCACTAAACCCGCCCCCGGGCAAGCCGGCCAGCAAGCCGAGCCCCGCCAGTGCCATGGCCAGGGTGATCACGCCCGTCCTGCCAAGGGCGCGACGCCCGCGGGCCTGTTCGACAACGGCGACGATGACAGGAGTGCCGCCGATCGTGATGAAGGTGGCCAGGCTGACGGAGGTCAGCGCTATGGCCGCGAAGTAGCAGCCCTGGAAAAGCGCCGACAGCAGGCCGTTGATGGCGATCCGGCTCCAGGCGGCCCGTCCCGTGGGCCAGCGCCTGCCGGTCAGCGTAAGGAAGGCGACGAGCAGCCCGCCGCCGGCCAGCAGCCGGTAGGCGGCCACCGAAATCGGGGAAACGCCTGCGGCCTGGCCGAAGAGGGTGCCGATAAGGCCGCCGGTGCCCCAGAGCAGCCCGGACAGCACCAGGCAAAGGGTAGAAACAGACATGAAGAATCGCTCCTGCGACGAGGTGGGAAGGGTCGCGGAAGCGGGGCGCCGGCTTGGCTGCCCGATGGGAAGAAAGTGGCCTAACGCCCCGCTCAGGAGCGCGGCGGCGGCGTTATGGGAAAGAGCCGGTGCACATCGCGCAGCTTACCGCGTCCGGGCTTTTGGAGTCTTCTTCCGTTGCCCGGATCCGGTGGCGCGAACGGGGGAGCGGCCCACGATATGGCCGTCGACGGTGATAACCAGCCGTGACAAGAGGTTCGAGTCCTGCCTTGCCTCAGCGGCGGGCCGTCACCAGCCACCGGCCGGTTAGCCTGTCTCCGTCTGCGGTGAGCAACTCACTCGCCAGGTTGACCACTGTGCAGACGTGGTTGGGGATGACGCGGACGAGGTCACCGACGCGCAGCGGCGCGGTGTGGCCGCGGACGACGGCGTGTTCCTCGCTGAGCGTGACGATCGTCGCCTCGGGTGCTTCCAGGATCAGGCCGTATCCGTCCAGCCAGCCTGGCCGGTCGCTGGACAGCGCCTTCGAGCCGCAGTCCAGGACCACCTCGCCCGGGCGCGGAGCCGACACGACGCGGGCCGCGACGACGAGGGCGACGTCGTGTTCGGCCAGGCCGGCCAGCGCCATCTGCTGCCGGTCGCCGAACACGTATGTCCCCGGCCGCACCTCGGTCAGCGGCGCGGCCACCCCGGCCTCCGCCGTGGGCGTGGACCCGCCGCTGAGCACCGGGGCCTTGTCCGTCAGTCCCTCCAGCGCGACGCCTGCCGCGGCGAGCGCGGCCCGTTCATCTGCGGCGGCCGCGGCGACGGCCGCGGGGTCCGGTTTCCCGTACGCGTGCCCGGGATGCGTGAACGCGCCGATCACGTCAAGGCCGAGCGCCCGGCACTCGGCCGCGAGCGCAGTCACCTGGGAAACCGGCACCCCGGACCGGTGCTGCCCGGAATCGACCTCGATGAGCACCTGCGCCCCCGGGACCGCCGCCGCGAGCGCCCCGGCTGCTGCGGCGCTGTCCACGCCCACCCGCAGCTCCGCCCGCTCGCGGAGCGCGGCGAGCCGCGCGGGCCGGGTTCCGGAGGCTGCCCACAGTGGGTAGGCGATGAACACGCTCGGGCAGCCGTCCGCGACGAACGCCTCCGCCTCCGCGAGCGTCGCCACCGTCAGCCCGGCGGCGCCGTGCGCCAGTTGCCGCCGCCCGACCTCCAGGCACTTGTGCGTCTTGGCGTGCGGCCGCAGCACTGCCCCGGAAGCTGCCGCCCCGGCCTGCATCCGGTCAAGGTTCCGCTCCAGCCGAGTCGTGTCCACCACGACCGCCGGCGTCTCAATGTCCCACGACATAGCCCCAGTATCCCGCGCCACAGTGACAGCCTTCGACACCAGCCGATCACCTCAAGGTCGCTCGCCGCCCACCTCGGCTGCAGCCTCCAATTCGGGTGCGTCGAGGTGCACGAGGCCCACCGCGGTGACCCGCCGCGGGTCCCTGGCGTACAGGTACGCCAGGTAGATGACGCCGACGACCATGAACCCGGCGACTCCCGGCCCCATGTACGACGACGGGGCAGCGAGCGGCGCGACGAAGGAGAACACGCGTATCCCCGCCGAGGTCAGCCAGGCCGGAACAAACGCGGCGATCCCCGCCAGCGGGATGACCAGATGCAGCAGCGGGTTCCACCGCCGGCCTGGCCCCCGCCGTGACGGCGAGGCGAAATACCCGATGCAGGCAGCGTTGACCACGATGTACACGGCAACCAGGACGATCACGATCCCGGTACCGACCATGGCGAACGCATTGGTGGGGTTGTAGGCCAGGCCCAGGCCGAGCGTGATCGCCACTGTCAGGCCGAACGCGCCGAAAATGGCCACTACCGGCGAACGGTGCCGGGAGTGCACCCGGGCCAGCAGATGAGGGAAGGCCCCGATCCGGCCCATGGCGTAGCCGGTCCTGCTGGCCACGTTCACCCCGGCGTTGGCGTTCGCGATCGTCGAGTTGACGATCGCGAGGAACACGAAGAACCAGAACAGCCCGTACAGCGATCGAGCCATGCCCTCCCACGACGCCGGCCCGGAACTGCCGAACCCGGCGAACCCGGCCGGCCCGAAGGCCACATCCACCGCGTACGTGGTGAAGACGTAAAGCAGGCCGATGCCGAGCGTGGCCAGCAGCACCGCTCGCGGGATGGTGCGCCGCGGGTTCCGCGCCTCTTCGGCCAGCGGCGCCGCGCCCTCGAATCCGCCGAACGCCAGCACCGAGTACACCGAGCCCGCGATCACCCCGGAGATGCCGTGGAATCCCTTCGGCGTGTATTTGGCGGTGAACACTGCGGCCGTGTTGCCGTGCCCGGCGTGTACCACGAAGAACACCCCGAGCACCAGGAACACAGCGATCTCGGTGATGCCGAGTATGGTGCCCAGCCGCGCCGAAGTCCTGATGCCGTAGAAGCCCGCAGCCAGGATGATCACCGCGCCGGCCAGCGACCACGGCCACCATAGGGTCGCTGGGTATCCGTGGAAGTCAGAGTTGATAGTGCTCGCAGTGGTGAATCCGAGCTGCAGTAGAACGAGGGGTGCGATGAGCACCCCGACCAGCACATAGCCCCAAGCGGTGAGGAAACCAACAGCGGGGTGCAGTCCCCGGGCCGCGTAAGTGGCCAGCGACCCGGCCGAGGGCAGCTCACGGGCCAGCAGGCCGATGCACGATGCCGAGAGCAGGCACGCGACGAGCGCGACTAGGACGGACAACGGCAGCGCGCCGCCGGCGTACGCTGCGCCCGCCGGGATCGAGGCCGCGATGGCTGCGCCGGGTGCCATGTCCGTGATCGACTGGAACAGTACCTCGCGCAGGCCGACCGCATCGCGGCGCAGACCCGGGGCGGCTGGTGCGGGACCGGAAACGGCTTCCCCAGTGCTGACCATGGCGTCATGATCGCATGGACATTTCGTCCTGCCCAGACTTGACTGATGCCCATGCGAAGGTTAGCCGCAAGCCCGTCGACCGCTGGGCTTCAGGGCAGCAGCAGGAGCTTGCCGTGGGCGTGGCCGGCGAGGCTGATCTCCATGGCGGCGTGAACGTGCTCAGTCAACTCTGTCTCCGTAGGTCGGTGTTCGGGGTGTGTGCGTGAGGTCTGGCTGCGGTAAGGCGGGGTCAGGGTGGCGCCGGGGATCTTAAGGATCCGTCGTCAGACCGCGCCAAGCCGACGACCATTTGGCTCGCGGCAATAAGCTCAGCGACGACAGCAAAGGACCGGTCAGTCCAGAGCCGCCGGTGACCAAAGACGTGCATGCTCGTCTCCTTGCGAGAAGAGGAAAGCCCGATAAACGGATCGTGTTCCGTTTATGTGAGTTACGATAGCACAAGTGGAGCGTGATCCGTTTTGACTGATGCCGATGCCCGTGCCCTTCGTGCGGATGCCGCCCGCAACCGCGACGTGCTGCTCGCGGTGGCCACCCGCGTCTTCGCGTCGTCGGAAGCCGAGCCGTCGATGCGCGCCATCGCCCGCGAGGCCGGCGTCGGTATCGCCACGCTCTACCGCCACTTCCCGACCCGCGAGTCGCTCGTCGACGCCGTCTACCAAGACCAGGTCAAGCGCCTGACTCTCGGGGCCCGCGAACTGCTCGAACAGCTCCCGCCCGCCGAGGCGATGCGCCGCTGGATGGACCTGTTCGGCGACTGGCTGGCGACCAAGCACGGCATGCTCGACACCCTGCTCGCGATGATCGAGTCCGGCGAGATCGCCGACGCCCAGACCCGCACCGAGCTCCTCGACGCCATCACCACGATCCTCGACGCCGGCAGCGCCGCCGGCGACCTCCGCGCCGACATCAGTGCCGAGGACATCGCCGCCAGCCTGCTGGGCACCTTCGGCGTGGCCGGCAAACCCGAACAGCGCCCGCAGGCTAACCGGCTCCTGAACCTCCTGATGGACGGCCTGAGGCCCCGGCCATCCAGCGCCAACCTGGCGTGACTAGCCGAGGGGCGGTGCCAGCACGGCCGACATCCGCGCCATCACCCCTGGCTCGACCCGGTAGTACACCCAGGTGCCGCGCCGCTCGGAGGTGATCAGCCCGGCCTCGCGCAGGATCTTCAGGTGGTAGCTGACAGACGGGGCCGTCATGTCGAACGCCGGCGTGAGGTCGCACACGCACGACTCCCCGCCCGGATGGCAGGCGATCATCGACAGCAGCCGCAGACGCACCGGGTCCGCCACCGCCTTGAACAGCACCGCCATCTCCTCCGCCCCGGCCGGGGACAGCGGCTCGCACGCCAGCGGCGGGCAGCACACGCCGCCGTCGGAGACGCCGAGCACGGGCAGCAGGTTCTGGTTAGTCACCTCTTTAATTTGACACATCTTTAAGCAGCAGCGCAAACTGGCCCTGCACGCTGATTAAAGATCTCTCTAACCAGCGTCCCGTGCCCGTCCCAACGATGGAGGAACGTCATGTCCCGAGTCCAGCTCGCGCTCCGTGTCGCCGACCTGGAAGGCTCCGTCGCCTTCTACTCCAAGCTGTTCGGCGCCGAGCCCGCCAAGCGCCGCCCCGGCTATGCCAACTTCGCCATCGCCGAGCCCCCGCTCAAGCTCGTCCTCATCGAAGGAGAGCCCGGCGAGCCCACCCGCATGGACCACCTCGGCGTCGAAGTCGAGACCACCGACGAGGTCACCGCCGCCACGGCCCGCCTGGCCGCCGAGGGCCTCGTCACCGCCACCGAGGAAGACACCGCCTGCTGCTACGCCGTCCAGGACAAGGTCTGGGTCACCGGTCCCGGCAGCGAGCCCTGGGAGGTCTACGTCGTCAAGGGCGACGCCGACGTCCTCGACAAGGCCGCCGACTCCGTCTGCTGTGCCCCGGCCGCAGAGGCGGACGTCACCGCGCGGCCCGCTGCTGCAGCCTGCTGCTGACCGCAGGCGGGCGTCCTCCCGCCACGCCGCCATCGCCAGCCGTGCCGGCGGCAGCCTCTCCCGGGGACTGCCGCCGGCACGCGCCACCTGGCAGCGTGCTCCTGGACTGCGGGCTGTCGCTCGACGGTGAAGCGGAACGTGCAGAACCGCCGACCGGTGAAGTTAACCAGCGTCCGTCGCGGCTATGAGTTCCAGGATGCGGGCCGGGGGCAGGTGCTGCTCGTAGATCCGCACGCCGAACGGCGTGAGCGCGTCCTCGATCGCGTTCACCACCGTTGGCGGCGCGACGATCATGCCACCCTCGCCCACGCCACGGAAGTTCACGTCAGCGTCGAGCGGCACGGTCTCAAGGTGCTCTATCTCGATTCGGGGAATGTCGCAGGCGGTTGGCAGCAAGTAGTCCATGAACGTGGCTGACTGGAAGTTGCCGTCTTGGTCGTAGGCTGATCGCTCGAGCAGCACAGCGCCAATGCCCTGCGCGATACCGCCTCGGATCTGGCCCTCGACGACTGCGGGGTTGATGAGCGCGCCGCAGTCCTCAGTCGCGACGTACCGCTCGATCTTCACAATGCCAGTCTCGACGTCGACCTCGACGATGGCGCAATGGCTGCCGCCAGACCATCCGCCTTCGCCGCCGTCGAACGAGGTCTCGACTTCGAGATTAGTGTCGACATCGGCACCGAACTGCCCCGACGTAGCCTGCCTGGCGACCTCTGCTACCGGGATCGCGCTGTCTGGGTCGCCGCGCACCAGGACCTGGCCATCGGTGATCTCGAGGTCCCGGGCGCTGGCTTCGATGAGGAGCGACGCGAAATCAAGCACCTTGGCCTTGAGTTGCCGGGCGCCGTGCAGCGCCGCGCCGCCGGTCATGGTGGCCGACCGGCTGCCGCCCGTCATTCCGAACGGCACAGCGTCGCTGTCGCCGACGACGACGCGGACCTGCTCGAATGGCACGCCGAATTCGTCAGCGGCGATCTGGGCGAGGGTGGTCTGGTGGCTCTGCCCGTGCGGCATCTGACCGGTGAACAACGTCAGGACGCCATCTTCCGCGAGCCGCAGGCGCATGTGCTCGAGTCCCATCGGGCCGCTTGGCTCCCCGGGTGAACGCGGGCCAGGAGCGGCCTCGATGAAGGTCGCCAGGCCGATGCCCAGGTAACGACCCCGGGCGCGCTCTTCGGCCTGCCGGCGCCGGAAGGCCGGGATGTCCACGAGCTGGGCGACACGCTCCAGTGACTCCTTCGAGGTGACTCCGGCCAGCGGGCGCCCGGTGATCATGGTGAAGGGCGGGCTGGTGCGCGGGGCGACGTTACGCAGCCGGATCTCAAGCGGGTCAAGGCCGAGGTCCTTCGCGAGAAGGTCGAGGACGCGTTCCCGCACGAACGTCTCGGACGCCCACGGGCCGCGGTAGGCCACGTACGACGCCTTGTTGGTGGTGACGGCGGTTGACTCGAAACCCAGGGCCGCGAGCTTGTACGGGCCGGGCAGCATCATCTCGATGATCGAGGGCACCATCGTGCCCATAACCGGATACGCGCCGGTGTCGATCACCATCTTCACGTCGAGTCCGTGCAGCACGCCGTCGTCGCCGACAGCGGCCCGGACGTCGAAGCTCTCCTCGCGTGCCTGCCCGGATGCGGTGAGATTCTCGCCTCGGTCCTCGATCCACTTGACCGGCCGGCCAAGGACGTGCGACGCGGCAGCGACGGCGAGCTCCTCTCGGGACGCGCCGATCTTCAAGCCGAACGAGCCGCCGATATCGCCCGCCAGCACGTGCACCTTGTCCGCCTCCATGCCGAGGCGCGCGGCGGCACCCATCCTGGTGACGTGGACGCTTTGCGTCGCCGCATACATCGTCATGACGCCTGAGTCGGCATCGTGACTCGCCACGCAGCCGCGTCCCTCCATGGGCACGTTCTGGTGGCGGTGCACGTCGATGTGGAACTCGGCGACCCGGTCTGCGCCCGCGAACGTGCCGGCGACATCACCGAACTCGCTCCGCTTGTGCGGGCCGATGATGTTGTCGCCCAGGTTGGCGAACACCGGCGGGCTGCTCGCGTCGAGGGCGAAAGCCGCGTTCGCGACCGGGGGCAGGTCTGCGTAGTCGACGTCGACCAGTTCGCAACCGTCCTCAGCGAGGTAACGGCTCTCGGCGACCACGACCGCCACCGGGTCACCCACGAAACGCACCTTGTCCGTTGCCAGCAGGGTGTACTCGGGCATCGGCCCGCCGCCGCCCATCATCGCCAGCAGCGGATCAGGCCCGGCGACCGTTACCGCTTCCAGGTCGGCCCCGGTGAACACCGCGACGACTCCGGGAAGGTCCCGGGCGGCCGAGGCATCCACCGCGAGCACCCGCCCGTGGGCCAGTGGCGAGCGCACGAACGCCGCGTGCAGCATCCCCGGCAGCTTGATGTCGCCGACGTAGCGCCCTCGGCCCGTCAGGATGCGCGGGTCCTCCGAGCGCCTGACGCTGGCGCCCGTGTAGCGCTCCGCCGCGATCTGAGTCATCGTCGCTCCCTTGATCAGCCTTCCCTGCTGCGCTGCGCGGCCAGCAGGACACCATCGATGATGCTCTGGTACCCGGTGCAACGGCAGATGTTGCCGGACAGCGCTTCGCGGATCTCCTGCTCGCCGGCGTCCGGGTGGGCGCCGAGGAACGCGGTGGCCTGCATGACGAACCCTGGCGTGCAGAATCCGCACTGGAAACTGTGCGAGTCCCACATCGCCTGCTGCAGTCCGCCGAGAGCCCCGTCCGGCGCCAGCCCCTCGACCGTGGTTACCTCGCTGCCCACGGCCTGAACGGCCAGCATCAGGCACGAGCGCACCGCCCTGCCGTCGACGATGACCGTGCACGCGCCGCAGACCCCGTGCTCGCAGCCGACGTGGGTTCCGGTGAGATCGAGGTCGTCCCGCAGGAAGTCCGACAGCGTCGTGCGCGCCTCCACCGAGCCGGTGTGCGTGGCACCGTTCACCTTCACGGTGATATCCACCATCGGTCACTGCCTCTCGTGGGCGTTGTCCGCGGCCGCCTGCAGCCCGCGACGGACCAGGGTGGCCGCGATCTTCTTCCGGTACTCCGACGACCCGTGCAGGTCGGCGGGCGGATCGATGTCGGCGACCGCCCGCCGGGCCGCCTCCTCGAACAGCTCAGGCGAGGGCCGCTCGCCGATTAGGAGATCCTCCGCGTCCGTTGCACGGACCGGTACATCAGCGACGCCGGAAAACGCCAGCCGGGCGTGGCTGATCACGCCATCGGCAAGCGTCAGTGACGCCGCCAGGCCGACGATGGCGAAGTCGCCGTGGCGCCTGGTGACCTCCTGGAAGGCGACACCGGTGCCCGGCCCCGCTGTCGGGAAGCGGACCTCGATGAGGATCTCCTCGGGACGGCGTGCAGTCGCCAGGTAACCCTCGAACCACTCCGCCGCCGGGACGATACGGTCGCCCGAGCGGCTCCGCAGCACGAACTCAGCATCGAGGGCCCGGGCGACCGCCGGCAACTCGGCCGCCGGATCGGCGTGCGCCAGGCTGCCTCCGATCGTGCCGCGGTTGCGAATCGCCTCATGACCGATCAACGGCAAAGCGGCAGCCAGCAACGGCACGCTATCGGCGACCGCCGCGGATTCCTCGGCCACGTACTCGCGCGTCATCGCGCCGATAGCCACCCAGCCATCTGTCACCGACACCCCGGACAGCTCACCCAGGCCGTTGATATCGATGAGCACCGCGGGACGGGCCAGCCGAAGCGCCATCAACGGGATCAGGCTCTGGCCTCCGGCGAGCACGCTCGCCTCGTCTTGGTGCTCGCCCAGCAAGTCGACTGCTTCAGCAACAGTCGCTGGCGCCTCGTACTCGACGTAAGGCAGCTTCATCGGCACCGCCATTCAAGGCCTCATGACTCGCCCGGCTCTGACTCTAGCGAAGTTCCAAGCGAAAGACACGACCCGTGCAGCGCGCCGGCCGATGGCGAACCCGCATCGCCACCACCGTCTGGACACAACCCTAGACGCAATACTGCTGCCTCGCGGCAAAGCGCCGGGACCGCTGGCCGGATTGCGTCCGCCCGGCCAGGGTAAGTTCCGGTTGCCGCACGGGGACCGGGAAGCGGCACGCGTAGGGGCTGGTAGGCGGCGTACAGGCGCCCAGTTGGACGGTCCACGCCAGCGGATGCGTGCCCAGGCGGGCAGCCTGCCCCGGGGTGTTGTCAGGAAGGGGGCAGAGCAGCGAGCAGGACGGCGGGCGTTGCGACAGGACCTGACCTTCCGTCACGGGAGCTGGGCGCAAGCTGGCGTGAGCGCCGGCTGGCGGGCCGCGCCTTGCGCGCATTGGTCCCACGGTCGGCGCACGCCGACGGCGGCGTGCCGGAGGGCCGGGATCCGCTCGGGATCTTGCAGGCCCAGGCCGTTACCCGGGTGGCCAGCCTGATCGGCATCCGGCATAGCCGGATGGCCGTGTCGCCGTTCGCGTTCCTGCGTGGCGCGGCTGCAGTGATGGCTGCCGACCTGGCATCGACCCCGGTGACCGGCCCGCAGGTCCAGCTCTGCGGCGATGCGCACATCCGCAACTTCGGCACGTTCGCGACCCCGGAGCGAAACCTGACATTCTCGATCAACGACTTCGACGAGACCCTGCCCGGGCCGTGGGAGTGGGACGTCAAGCGGCTCGCGGCGAGCTTGTACGTGGTCGCGCTGCAGCACGGGTTCGACGCGCCTGCCTGCCGTGCGCTGGTCGTCGCGGCGGTGCGCAGCTACCGGGAGCGGATGGCCTGGTACGCGAGGATGTCGGCGCTGCAGGTATGGCATGACCTGAAGGGCGTTGACGACCTCCTCGGGCACTACACCGCCGACGCCCACAGCCAGGTGCGCCGGGACATCGCCAGGGCCGAGCGGCGCGAGCACTCCCGCGCGGTCGCCAAGCTCACGACTACGACCGAACCCGTATCCGGCGCGGCCCTGGTGCGACGCGACGGGGCCCTGCGGTTCCGTGAAGACCCCCCGATCCAGGTGCACATCGAATCCGTCGGGGTGGAGATGACGGAGGCCCTGGCCACATTCGAGTCGTACCGGGCCAGCGTGCCCGACGACAAGCGGGTGCTGCTCGACCGCTACCACGTCGTGGACGTTGCCCGCCGGGTCGTGGGCGTGGGCAGCGTCGGCATGCAGGTCTGGATATACCTGCTGCAAGCGGCGTCCCGGCGCGACGATGACCGGCTTGTGCTGCAGGTCAAGCAGGCGCAGGCCTCGGTGCTCGAGCCATACCTGCGGCCCTCGCCGGCCGACTCCGCCGGGCGGCGGGTCGTCATGGGCCAGCGCCTGACCCAGGGGCCGACCGACACGTTCCTGGGCTGGTGCCAGGCGCCAGGCAGCGGCCTGCAGTACTACGTCCGGCAACTCTGGGACCGCAAGGGCCGATCCGAACTCACCACGATGCACCGTCGCGGGCTGACCGAGCACGCAACCCTGTGCGCTTGGGCGCTCGCCAGAGCCCATGCGCGGTCCGGTGATTCGGCCATGATCAGCGGGTACCTCGGGAAATCCGACGTATTCGACCGGGCGATCGCAGCTTTCGCCGAGCGGTACGCCGCCTGCACGATCAGCGACCACCAGGCTCTGGTGCAGGCGATCGCCCACGGTCAGCTGCCGGGCAGCGACCTCATCTAGCCCGTTCGAAACCTGAGTGTCGCCGCCAGCATGTTGCGCGGTGATCATCGAGGGTGGCGAGGCGTGTTATCTTGTTACCATGGTAACAGTTGAGCGGGCGCAGACCGGCCTGCGCATCGAGCGCAACACGCTGAAAGTCCTCAAGGGCCTGGCCGAATACCTCGACCTGTCGCTCGGCGACCTCGTCGAGGGCATCGTCTTGCACGCGTTCGAGGGCAAGGCGCCCTTTGCGCCGCCTGTCCTCGCCAAGATCGACCAGCTCAAGGCGGTCTACGGCCTGACCCTGACCGCCGCCGACGCGCACAAGCTGGACGAGCAGCCATGACCGGCGCGCAGCGGCGGCTCACCGGCCGCATCCAGGTTGCCCTCCCGCCCGGCGAAGCGTTCCGCCTGTTCACCCCGCGCGGCGAACAGGACTGGGCGCACGGATGGCACCCCCACTTCCCGGCCCCGGCCTCCGACGACACCGAGCCGGGAACCGTCTTCGAAACCAGCGCCCACGGTCAGCACACCATCTGGCTCGTGATAGCCCGGCAACCGGGCACGCATATCTCCTACGCCCGCGTGACCCCCGGCGACCTGGCCGGCACCGTGACCGTCACTATCAGCGCCGCCGGCCACCACAGTGAGGTCGAGGTCACTTACCAGCTGACCGCACTCACCGGCCCCGCCAGCCGCAAGCTCCAAGACTTCGCCGACGGATACCCCGCCTACCTCCAGTCCTGGCAAGACGCCATCAACGCCTGGCTACACAACCCCGGCCAACCAGCCCCCATCCGCCACCACACCTGACCACCGGTGCTTCAACACCGTCACCTGCGGCTTCACGTTCCACTTCCTCGACGATCACCGGCAGGCCATCGCCGAGGCCTACCGGGTACTCCGCCCCGGCGGCCTGCTGGCGTTCGCCGGGCCGCCGGACGGACGGCGGCAGAGCCGGGGGAAGGAGCCGGGCCGCCAGCGGGACGACCGGTGGGGCTTCTACGGAGAGCCGATGAGGGACATGGCCTGGCGGTCTCGGACCGAAACCAGTGACAAACGTGTGCGTGCTCCGCCTCCCAGGCCACGCGTGACGCAGCAGCCGGGCACCAGAGGGCTGTCCCGCTCGGTCTCCCGCCGCGCGGCTCCCCGGCTCAGGACGTGGCCTGCTCGAGTGGTTCCAGGTCGTCGCGGAGTGCCCGCCAGCGCTGTCGCCGTCGTGCATGACGATGCTCAGGCGATTCGGCGGACATCCCCCGTAGCTGCTCTTCGACAGCCTCGGCGACGCTGCTCAGGAATTTGCCAGGATCGGGCTTCTCTTCGATCAGGACATCGACCACCCCGAGTCGCACGAGGTCGTCCGCGCGGATCCGCTGCAGGTCGCTTACTTCGGGTGCGCGGGTAACGGTGGAGTGGAGGATGACGCTGGCGCCTTCTGGCGGCAGGGGTGTCAGCCAAGAGTGCGAGGCCGCGACGACGCGGTTGGCCGGCAGGAGAGCGATTGCGGCACCGCCCGCGCCCCTGCCGAGCAGGACCGAGAGAGTCGGGACCTCGAGCGTGGCCATCGCCGCGAGGCAGGCGGCTATCTCCCGTGAAGTGCCGTCTTCCTCGGCACGGACCGACAGTTCCGATCCAGCACTATCGATTACGGTAACGAGCGGCAGCCGAAGGCTCGCGGCGAGCTGGCATGCGCGCTGAGCCAGTCGGAAGGCGGAGGGCCCGCCGGGATGATCGGCGGGCGCATCCCGGTCGTGGCCAATCATTACGCAGCGTGAGCCGCCGAAGCGGGCGAGGGCGAGCAGGCTGCCGCTGGCCTGGGAAGCGGTTCCGGCATCGGCGAGCGTAAACGCGTCGCTCGCGCACGCGAGAAGCTCGCGGAGCCCCGGACGGTCAGGGTCGCGCGTGGCGATGACGGACTCCCACGCTCTTGAAGCTGGCATGGGGGAGTCCAGAATCTGGCTCGCCGCGATCGGCGACTCCTGTACCGGGGGAGTGGGCGAGTCCAGGATGAGGTCGAAAACGCGAGCGAGAGCCGAGCGGAGCCGATCAGGTGGCAGGACCGCGTCCACGAGGCCGTGCTCGAACAGGTGCTCCGCCGTCTGGATCCCTGGTGGAAACTCCTCACCGTGCAGGGCCAAGTAGACCTTGGGCCCGAGGAAGCCGATCAGCGCCCCCGGCTCAGCGAGCGTGACGTGTCCGAGCGAGCCCCACGACGCGAGTACCCCGCCGAGCGTGGGGTGACGCAGGTAGGTGACGTAGGCCAGGCCAGCCCGACGGTGCTCGGCGATGGCGCTGGCGATCCCTGCCATCCGCAGGAACGCCGGCGTGCCCTCCTCCATGCGGGTCCCGCTAGAGGCGGTGATCCCCAGGATCGGCAGCCGCTCGGCGGTCGCCCGCTCGACCGCGCCGATGATCCGGTCCCCAGCGGCGGCGCCGATCGACCCGGTGAGGAAGGCGTAGTTATTGGCGATGACTGCGATCCGCAGGCCGGCCAGGCGTCCCTGGCCGGTGATGACCGCCTCGTCGCTGCCGCTGCGCGCGCGGGCTTTGTCGAGCGCGCGACGGTAATCGGGGAAGTCCGCATAGCGCGGCGGCCCGCCGGCGGGAGCGTCCCACGACAACAACTCATCGTCCAGCAGGATCTCCAGGAGTCGCGCCATATTCGGGCGCCTGATGCTGCCGCGTTCGGCCATAGTGTCGTCTCCTTAATCGGGAGAACGGATGGGCGTAACCCCGTTAGCCCTGCGTAGGGTCCAGTCATCGCAGCACAGCAAATACCGGCGGCATTCCGGATAACCTGCGCGGCCGGGCCGTTCCAGGGGATGCGGTCCGAGCCCGGGGACAGGGGCACTAGGCGGCCGAGCACCTCCAGGTCGTGTCCGGGCACCGAGCCACGGACATAGCTGATGATCTCATCGCGGTCCTGCTCGACGATCCGCACCGCGGCCGGCGCGGCGTACCTCGGCACGTCGCCAAGGTCGCGGCTCCACAGCACGTGATCCCAGTGCGGGTGGGTCGCGAAGCCGAGACGCGGCCGCAGGCCGCCCTCGGCGAGATCGGCCGCCAGCCCGGCGACGTCGTCCGAAGTCATCGCGGGGTCGATGACAAGGCATCCGCCGTCGTCGGCGACCACGACTGTGCTGGTGGTCGTACCCCGCTCGGCCGTCGCGACGAGAACCCCCGGGGCGATCTGACGAAGGCGCTGCACCCCGCCTTTCTACAGCGGGTTACTTGCGCGGACAACCAGCGCGGCGGTGGCTGAGAACTGCCCCGTGGCGGGGTTAAAGATCCTCCGGATGCCACCGCTCGCTGACGGCGGACTACTGTCCAGCCCCACGAACTCCTTCAGTCCCGGTTCAGTGCTCAGTGTGCCCGAGGTCGGAAACGGATAGGAAAACCGCCGCGTCGCTGGCTGTCGACTGGAGTTCCAGGATGATCAGCTCGTTTCCGGCCTGGCGGGTGACCGGCCCCGGCACGTACAGTGTCCGCTGCGGGCCACGTGACCAGTACCGGCCGATACAGAACCCGTTGATCCAAGCGATGCCCTTGCCCAGGCCAGCTGTGCTCAGGTAAAGGTCAGATGCCTCAGGAAGGTCGAAGACGGCACGGGCGAAGGCAGGGCCGGCCAGCGCCGTGACCGTGACCGCTGGCTGCGAGCGGAGCGCTTCGGCGACGGACGCGACGTCATCGAGAGTCAGCGGCAGTACCTGCCAGCCGCGCAAGTGCTCGCCGTTGACGGCCACGGGGCCGATGAGGCCCTTCGGCTCGCCGATGCGCGGACCGTAGTTGACTCGTCCCTGGTCCTCAACCAGGAGCTCGAGCCGGCCGCGCGCGCTGTCCGGGAGCGGGAGGGAACGGTCGTGGTGATCGCGGGCAAGCACGCCGATGGCCTGCCGGTTCAGGAACACCTGGGCCCGGTCGCGGACCTCGCCGACCGTAAGCACGCCTGGCCCGGTGAGGTCGACGGTGGTCTGGTACAGGGTAAGGCCCTGGTACTGGCCGATCTCGTCGGCGGTGATGAGCTCATCGCCGCTGCTCCGCTCTCCCAGCAGCTCCAGGAGTTCCCAGAGCGGCAGCGCCTGGCTGAACCGCGCGGTGAACTCCGGCGAAGGCGCGGCGGCGCCCGGCCGCTCGTCGCCGACCGGGGCGTACCTGGCTAGGACGTCACGGAATGCCCAGTACTTGGCGGTGGGGTTCCCGGCTTCGTCTAGCGGGGCGTTGTAGTCGTAGCTCGTGGTGATGGGCTGATAGGTGCCTTTGTCGTTAGCGCCGCTGGTGAGGCCGAAGTTCGTGCCGCCGTGGAACATGTAGATGTTGACGGATGCCCCCAGGCTGAGCATTTCTTCCAGCTGCTGGGCTGCGTGGTCCGCTGGGGTGACGTGGTGGTGGCCGCCCCAGTCATCGAACCAGCCGTCCCAGAATTCTGAGCACATCAGCGGGCCGGTCGGCTGGTGCCTCCGGAGAGTGGCCAGCCGTTCGGCGACGTTGGCGCCGAAGGATCCCGTCGCGAGTATCTCGGGCAGGCTGCCGTTACCGAGCATCTCGTCGGTGGGCTGGTCCACGGTCGTCAGCGGCACGCTGATGCCGGCGCCGCGCAACAGCGCGGCGAGGCCGCGCAGGTAGCTCTTGTCCGCGCCGTAGGCGCCGTACTCGTTCTCGACCTGCACCAGGATGACGGGACCCCCGCGGTCGACCTGCCGGGGGACGATGGCAGGGGCGAGTTGCTCCAGGTAGCGGCGCACGGCGGCCATGTAGACGGGGTCGTCGCTGCGGATCCTGGTCATGCCATCGCGGGTCAGCCAGGTTGGCAGGCCGCCGTTGGTCCACTCAGCGCAGATGTACGGCCCGGGGCGGACGATCGCGAACATTCCCTCCGCGGCGATCAGGTCGAGGAACCGCCCCAGGTCCAGGCTCCCGGCGAGACTGAAGTCGGCCTCGTGCGGCGCATGCGCGTTCCAGGCGACGTAGGTCTCGATGGTATTCAGTCCCATTTGACGGGCTTTACGGATCCGGTCGGCCCAGTGATCGGGATGGACCCGGAAATAGTGCAGCGCACCGGAAAGAATACGGAACGGCTTGCCGTCGAGTAGGAAGTCGTGGTCGCCGATGGCGAACTCCCGCCCGTTGCGGCGGTGCTCCGGGACGGGTGCGTCACCCGTCGGCGATAGTGCCGGGTCGTCGGTCGCCGGGATCCGGGCTATCGTCATGCTTATTTTTCCTTCCGTAGCATGCAAGTGGCTGGCCGAGAAGCCTCGGCCAGCCACCGGATCAGGTGCGGATTACCCGCGTGCCGCCGCTATTTGCTCGTCACGCTGAATCCTTCCTGCGTTCCGTAGGATGCCGTTTGCTGCTGCCATGCCTGCAGGCCGGCGTCGAGGCTGGATTTCCCGGTGTATACCTGGCCCACTGTGTCGGGGAAGATGCTGTCGGAGTAGAGCTGGAACGGCAGGTAGCTCCAGCCAGACGGGACATCCTTGGCGGCCTGGGCGAACACGCGGTTGATCTGCTGCCCGCCGAAATAGGCTGGGGCGGCGTTCAGCCAGGAGGACGAGTCAAGGATCGTATTCATGACGGGGAAGTCCCCGTCGGTGGTGGAGATCTGCGCCCCGGGGCCTGAGTTCATGAACTCCAGGAAGCCGGCGGCCGCAAGCTGGTTCTTGCTGGATTTGAGGATGGCTTCGCCGCTTGCGCCGTCCACCGCGGACGTGGGCTGGCCGGCGGTCCACTCGGGCATCGGGGCCACCCGCCAGTCGCCCTTGCCTGAAGGAAGGCCACTCTCGAGGTCGGCCGGCATCCAGGCGCCAGTCACCATGCTGGCGATGGATCCGTTGGCCAGGCCCTGGTACCACTGACTGGACCAGGACGTCACCGGGTCGACCAGGTCATCCTTGATCATCGGAGTCCACAGGTTCGCGAACTCCTTCGCCCCGGCGTCCTGCAGGTTGATCGTGACGTTCTTCGTGCCGCTCACCTGGTACGGCTGACCACCTGCCGACCAGATCATGCCGTCCGTGAAGTTGGGGTCGCCGGTGTCGTTGGTCATGTACTCGCTGGGGTTGGCCGCGTGCAACTTCTTCGCGTCCGAGAGGTATTCGGCCCAGGTGGTCGGCACCGGGAGCTTGTATTTATCGAAGACGTTCTTGTTGTAGAAGAGAACCATGGGGCCGTTGTCCTGGGGCAGTTCGGCAAGGCTCCCGTTGATGTCCACCTGGTCCCATACGGACGTGCTGTAGTCGCTTCGCAGGCTGCTGAAGCCGAAGGTGTCCAAGTTGGCCAGATCCCCGGCCAGGGAGAACTGGGGAAGGACGTAGTACCCGATCTGAACGATGTCCGGAGCACCGGAACCCGCCTTGATCGCGTTCTCCAGCTTGGTGTACTCGGTGTTGGAGGTGCCGGCGTTGACGAGGTTGACCTTGACCTTCGGGTACTTCTTTTCGAACGCGGTCACGATGTCTTTGTCCTGGGGCGCCCATGCCCAGACGGTCAAGGTGGCCGGCTTCTGCAGGGCAGCGGCGATGGCCGCCGCGCTGTCCGCGGAGCCGCCCGAGGCGGCCGGGCTCCCCGCGCTCGTCCCGGAACTGCTGGAGCACGCCGCCAGGGCCAGGCTGGCGGCCGCCAAGGCGGCAATTTTCCATGTTTTGCGTCCGGACCAGTGCGCCGTTCTCATATGTGCGCGCTCCACTTCGTTGTTGTCGGGGTTGGCCGGACGGCCCCATGCGGTGTCTCCGGCTTGCTTCCAGGGGGCTTTGCCGCCCCTCCAGTGCGCGTGCGTGCCCGGTGCGGCGCCGGGCGCGAGCCGCCGGGGTCAGCTGGGCGGCGGGTGCGGGCGTCCGCGGCCCGTCACTGCTTCACGCTCCCGGCGGCGAGGCCGGACCGCCAGTAGCGCTGCAGGAAGAGGAACGCCACCATGATCGGGATCACCGTCAGCAGGGAGCCGGTGATGACGAGGTTGTAGATCGCCTGGCCGCCGGCGGTGGTGGACTGGGCGTTCCAGTCGTTCAGGCCCACGGTGAGCGGATACCACTTGGGCTCGCTGAGCATGATCAGCGGCAGGAAGTAGTTGTTCCACGTCGCCACGACGGTGAACAGCAGCACTGTCGCCACGCCGGGGGACAGCAGGCGCAGGGAAATGGTGAAGAAGGTGCGGAGCTCGCCGGCACCGTCGATGCGGGCCGCCTCCAGAAGCTCGGTGGGAATAGCGTCTTGCGCGTAGACCCAGATGAGGTAGAGCCCGAATGGGCTGACCAGGGAGGGGATGATGATCGACCAGGGTGTGTTGGTCAGGTCCAGCTTGCTGAAGAGGAGGAACGCCGGGACTGCCAGCGCGGTCCCGGGAATGGCGACCGCGCCGAGGACCACGGCGAACACGGCCCGCTTGCCCGGGAAGTCGTACTTGGCGAGCCCGTATCCCGCCAGCACCGCCAGGAACGTGGCGCCGCCAGCTCCGGCCACGACGTAGAGCAGCGTGTTCAGCAGCCAGCGGACGAAAATGCCGTTGTCATAGGTGAACGTCTGCTCGATGTTGTCCCACAGGGCGAACGGGCCGCCAAACCACAGCCCGAACGTGGTGAACAGAGCGCGCTGCGTCTTGGTGGAGTTAACCACCAGCCAGAACAGCGGGAGCAGGGCGTAGGCAGCCATCACCGTCATGACCACGCTGAGCGTGACCGACCGCCGCTTACGCCGCGGGCCGCCGGACCGGGCGAGCCGCGCAGGCCGCCGCGGCGATTCCGGGGACGGTATGACGGTCGGCGTCTCGCTGCGGGTGGCCGCGCTCATCCCTGCCTCCTGCGGCCCAGGACCTGCACGGCGTAGGCGATCACTATGGTGATGATGCCCATGATGATCGCGATGGCCGCCGAGTAGTTGTACTGCTGGCCCGAGAACGACAGGTTGTAGGCGTACATGTTCGGCGTGAAGTACGTGGTGATCGTGTTCGGCGCGAGCGGCTGGAGGATGTCCGGCTCGCTGAACAGCTGAAGGCTGCCGATGACCGAGAAGACGGCCGCGATCACCATCGCCGGGCGCAACGCGGGCAACTTGATGCTGCGGATGATCCGGAATGCGCCGGCGCCGTCTATCTCTGCAGCCTCATAGAGCTGCCCGGGGACGGTCCGCAGGGCCGAGAAGAAGATGAGCATGTTGTACCCGAGGAACTGCCAGGTGACGATGTTGCCGATCGAGGCCAGCACCCAGCTGGCCGCGAACGGGTTCGGCAGGCCTACCCTCAGGAAACGACTGAGGTCCCCGACCAGCCCGAACTGGGAACCGTACATGAAGCCCCACATCAGCGAGGCGACGACAGCAGGGACGGCGTAGGGAAGGAAGATCGACAGCCGGTACAGGGGGGCCCACCGCAGCCGCGCGCTGTCCAGCGCGAGAGCTGCGATCAGCGCCAGCACCAGCATGACCGGTACCTGTACGCACAGGAAGATCGCCACGCGCCGGAACGAGTCCCAGAACTCCGGGTCGGTGATGGCCAGGTGGTAGTTGGCCAGGCCGACGAAGGAGTTCCCGCCGATCAGCTGGTCCCGGAACAGGCTGAGATAGATGGCGTACCCGATCGGCGCGACCAGGGCGAAGGCGAATACCAGCAGGAAGGGACCGACGAAGCCCCAGCCGGTCCAGCTCCGCTTTCGACGGCGCGGTCGCGAGCCCAGACCCGGCATCGTTCCTACGGTCTGCGCTGTCATCTAGACCTCTATCCGGCGATTGGTCCGTTATCCGGTGATGTTTGCGTAAACATAACGTGCGCTAAGATGTTTGCGCAACCACAAACAGGCTCCCGCACCGCAGTAGCGGTGGTGATCTACGAATACACTACATGACCAATCGGAAATATCAACTTTTCCGCCGGGCAGGTGAGAGCGCATGACCAGAACCAGGGGCCGCGGGCCCGGTGCGGCGCGGCCGTCCATGGCCGACGTAGCGCGCCTCGCCGGGGTTTCGTCCCAGACGGTGTCCCGGGTGTCGAACGGCCAGGCGAACGTGGACGAGCGGACCCGCCGCCGTGTCATCGCCGCTATGCAGGAGCTCGGATACCGGCCCAACGGCGCGGCGCGCGCGCTGCAGCGCGGGCGTTTCCGCACCATCGGCGTGATCATGTTCACCCTCAGCACGTTCGGCAATATGCGGACGCTCGACGCGATCGCCAAGGAGGCCGCGAGCGCCGACTACGCCGTCACCCTGATTCCGATCTCCGACCCCACCCTGGGACGGGTGTCCGGCGCTTACGACCGGCTGAGCGAGCAGGCCGTCGACGGCGCCGTGATCATTTTCGAGGCGCACCTTCTCGATGACGCCAAATTCACCCTTCCGCCCGGCGTCCCCGTGGTCGTCGTCGACTCCAACGCCGGTCCCGGGTACACGGTCGTGGACACGGATCAGGCCCAGGGTGCCCGCCAGGCCACCGAGCACCTGCTCGGGCTGGGGCACCAGCAGGTCTGGCACATTGCCGGGCCGGGCAACTCCTTTTCCGCGACCCACCGCGCCGAGTCCTGGCAGCGGACCCTCGCTGACGCCGGCATCACGCCGCCCGGGATTCTCTACGGTGACTGGACGCCCGAGTCGGGATACCAGCACGGCCTGGCGCTCGGGCGCAGGCCAGAGGTTACCGCGATTTTCGCCGCCAACGACCAGATGGCCCTCGGGGCCATGCGGGCCCTGCACGAGCTTGGCCGGGACATTCCCGGTGGCGTCAGCGTGGTTGGCTTCGATGACATGGAGGAAGCCCGCTCGTTCTGGCCGCCACTGACCACCGTCCGCCAGGACTTCCCGGCCGTCGGCCGGCTCAGCATCAGGAAGCTGCTGGACAAGGTGGCCAACGCCGACACCCCGGACGACAAGACCCTCGTCCCCACTGAGCTGATTGTTCGCAGCAGCTCCGGCAGGGCGCCGGGTTGAGTCCGGCGGCTGACGACAGCGGGCCGCCATGCAGGCCGGCCCGGCGGGGGAGCGGGCGATCGCCGGGGCCACCCACTGGCCGGTCTCGGGTGTGATCAGCCCCGGCCGCAAGGCTGGCGGCAACTTCCGTAGACCCGGCCAGGCAGTAGAACTACTGAAGGAGTTTGCGTGCCGCAACCGAACGTTCTGTCGATTTCGACGCACGACATCAATCCGCACCTCGGCTGCTATCGCGATCGCTGGCCAGGTGCGGAACAGGCGTTCACTCCCGTGCTTGATGAGCTTGCGAATGAAGGAGTGATCTTCACTAACGCGTTCGCCGTGGCTCCGGTGTGCTCGCCCTCTCGGTCGTCAATAATGACCGGATGTTTCCCAACGACGATCGGGACGATGCACCACCGGACCAAAGCGGTGCCTCCGCCAGAGGTGCACCTGCTTCCTGAGTACTTTCGCGCCGCTGGCTACTACACGACTGTCAACGCCCTGCTGGACGCGCAGGTAATGGCCCCGCCGACGACGTTTGACGATGTCAGCCAGACGGCTCATTGGCGTAGCCGCCCCAGGCCGGATATGCCGTTCTTCGCCTCTTTCAATGGGTCAATCACCCACGAGTCGCAGATCTACCTCGACGACGATGAGTTCCTTGCCGCCACGAGCCACGTGACCGATGAGCAACGCCACGATCCTGCCCAGGTCGTGCTGCCGCCCTACCACCCTGACACTGCGGAATTCCGGAAGTCATGGGCGCGGTACCTGGATCTCATCTCGGAGATGGATCACTGGGTCGGAGAGCTCCTGCGTCAGCTCGATGAGGACGGGCTCGCAGATTCGACGATCGTCGTGTTCTGGAGCGATCACGGTGTCGGCATGCCGCGCGGCAAGCGCTGGCTGAACGAGAGCGGATTGCACGAGCCGCTCATCATGAGGTGGCCCGGCAGGATCGCGCCGCAGTCCGTTCGCACTGACCTGGTGAGCCTGATGGATCTTGCTCCTACACTCCTGGCCGCCTGCGGCCTTCCCGTTCCACCCCATATGCAAGGCGTGCGGTTGCTGAACGGGGACGGTGACGCGGTGCCGTCCCCGAACGAGTACGTCTATTCCACGCGTGACCGGATGGACGAACAGGAGGATACATCGCGGAGCGTTCGTGATCGGCGCTACCGTTACATTCGGCACTTCCATCCGGATCGGTCCCCGATGCAGCACTGCGAGTACCCCGATCGCCTTGCTACCTGGCAGGAATTCCGGAACCTGTACTTCGGGGAGTCGGAGCAACTGGCGCGGGGCGAGAATCGCTCCCTCCTCACTCCGCTGCAGCGCAGCCTCGTCGCTGCGACGAAGCCTCGTGAGGAGTTGTACGACCTGGATAATGATCCGCACGAAGTACGAAACCTCGCCGACGATCCCGCGCACCGCGAGACGCTCGAACGGCTGTCCGACGTCCTCGATGAGTGGCTGACTCGAGCAAATGACCTCGGTCTTGGCGATGAGTCGGCGCTCATCGAGGATTGGCGTCCCGGCGGCCGCCCGCAGAAGACCGAGACTCCCTCGGCAGTGTCCGAGGCAGGCCTCATCGGCTTGAGCTGCGCGACTGCCGGGGCCTCGATCGGATGGACGGCTCAAGAGCCGGTACCGACACGCGGCGATCCCTTTCTTCCCCACATGCAGTTGACCGGCGTCGACCCGAACGATCGCGGCTGGAGCGTGTACACCGGCCCGATCACCAGTCCCGATGTGCCGGTGTACGTACGTGCTTGGCGGATCGGCTTCGACCCCAGTGACGAGATCGTCGTGGAACCGGAGCCGTCGAACCGCGCTGGCGAGATGCATGGATAACCTCACAACCTCCCCAGCGCACGCGGCGGCCCGGGACCGCCTCCATGCCCGGCTGCTCGCCTCCACCACGGGCGCCTGCTGCGCGCCGCATCTGTCGGCGCCGCCGCCGATCGGCGGCCGGCCATTGCCGTTCGAGGTTCCGCGGCGTGATCCCGCTCAGGTCCGGCGGGGCATGGCCCGCGTCCCTGGTGGGGAGTTCTGGATGGGCGGTGCGGACCCGGATGCCTTTCCCGGCGACGGCGAGGGGCCCGTCCGGGCGGTGGAGGTGGCGCCGTTCTGGATCGACGTCACCGCGGTCACCAACCGGCAGTTCGCCGCCTTCGTGAAGGGCACCGGGTACGTCACCGACGCTGAGCGCTTCGGCTGGTCCTACGTCTTCTACGCCCTGGTCGCGCCGACGGCGAGGGAGGCGGTACGAGACGCCACGGTGCCGGCCGCGCCGTGGTGGTCCGCGGTAGACGGCGCGACCTGGCAGTCCCCGGAGGGGCCGGGGTCAGATATCGCCGCGCGGCCCAGCCACCCGGTTGTGCACGTCTCCTGGCATGACGCCGCGGCCTATGCCGCGTGGGCAGGCAAGCGCCTGCCCACCGAAGCGGAGTGGGAGAAGGCCGCCCGCGGCGGGCTGGACGGCTGCCGGTTCCCCTGGGGCGACGAACTGACACCGCGGGGCGCTCACCGGTGCAACATCTGGCAGGGAAGGTTCCCCGACCTCAACACCGCTGACGACGGGTACCTCGGGACCGCCCCGGTCAAGGCCTTCCGCCCGAACGGCTACGGCCTCTACAACACGGCAGGCAACGTCTGGGAGTGGTGCGCCGACTGGTGGAGCGCCACGTGGCACGTCCCGGCCCGTCCGGAGACGCGAACCAGCCCGCAGGGGCCGCCCGAGGGCGAGGCCCGCGTGATCCGCGGCGGCTCCTATCTCTGCCACGCCTCCTACTGCAACCGGTACCGGGTGGCTGCGCGCACATCGAACACCCCGGACAGCACGACAGGCCACACAGGATTCCGTTGCGCCGCATCCATGCCGTGACCCGAGCACTCCGCCAGGCCGTCGAACCAGGACCAGATCGAAAGGCCGGGATCCTGATGCGTGAAGCCGTCATCCTCCGGGTGATCGGGCCTCTGGCCCGCAAGCGTTGGCTGCCGGCGGCGCCGCCGATGGTTAGCATGGTGGCACCTTTAAGCACTTGGGTTTTGTGTGCGATGTTCCTGGCCACACTGATGGGTTGCCGCCGGTCGTGAATTGATCTACGGGGCCAGCGTCTCGGCGGGGGCATCGGGGACGACCGGGCCATTGACCGGTTCCTCGGGTCCAGCGGCGGGCTGCGGAGGAACGGGCCGGCGTCCGAACAGGCGCAGCCTGCCCCGGCGGCTGTCATCCGGACCTGCAGGGGAATCGCTGCGGGCTGTGGCGTTGCCCGGAGCGCTTGCCGTGTAGGCGCGGGCGGTCTCGCGCTGGTCGATGAGATCGTCGCGATCCCGCCTAACCGCGGCCGTCTCCTGACGGGACTGCCGCAGGCCGCGGCGGGCGGCGCTGCCGCGGCGGGAGGTGCGCCGAGCGCCGCTCAGGAGCAGGCTCAGCCCGGCCACGCCAATCGCCCCGAGCACGATGCCATAGAGGAACACCCTGCCGTTAGAGCCGGTCACGTGGTAGCTGAACACCGCGAACGGGTGCACCAGCGCGTGGTCGGCGCCGCGGTTGACGAGAACGCCCGCCACGCCGATGACGACAGCGGCGATCAGGACGACAAGCCCCAGAATGATGATCATTACGCACTCCCCATCAAAGCAGCTGGCCCGCGGGCAGCGATCGCTGACACAGGGCTTGGTGCGCGTTTCACCTCTGAGTCAAGCGCCCCCGTGCCCTGCGGGAAACAGCCAATCAGGGAAGGGCTCATCACTGGAGCCGATTATCCTCCACTGAGCTGTGGCCCGCGGACGACGTATCGCTACCGGAAAAGGCAATCGCAGAATCGCCCGGGTTGTCCGGGTCGGCTTTATGATCGCATTATCGAACTGCTCCAGACCCCGGTGGCCAATTCAGGTGTACTGCCGGAGGCGCGGACATGTCCCAAGTGTTGCAGGAATTCAGCCGCGGCCCAGGTCATGTGCCGGCGCCCGGATCCTCTCCCCGTCGAAGCTGGCGCCCGCGCGGGCAGACAGGCGGCTCGCGATGCTGCCGGTAAGGTCTGGAGCGCGCTCCCTGGGCTGGATGTCGCGCGGCGCCTGCCGGCAGGCGGACCCCGAGCTGTTCTTTCCCATCGGGGCGGTAAGAGGCCAGGCGGCGCGGCAGGTCGAAGCGGCGAAGGCGGTCTGCGGTCCTTGCGCTGTCCGCGCGAACTGCCTGTCCTACGCCCTTGAGGCCATGCCGGAGGGCATCTGGGGCGGCACCACCCCGGATGAGCGCCGCGCAGCGCGGAGACGACCATTCCGCCGCCAGGCCAGTGCGCAGCCCCGCGGCACGGTAAGCGCGGCGATGACCCGGGAAAGCGCGACGCGCGCCGGGCACGCCGCGGGGCGGCCGGTCCCGCCCGGCGGGATAGCGTGATGAGCTTGCCGGCGAGCCAGCAGCGCGCACTTAACCAGATCGAGAAAACGCTGGCCGGGGATCATCCTAGTCTCGGACCGCTGTTCGCCATCTTTACCTGGCTGACCGGCCACGAGGCAATGCCCGTGACTGAGCGGGTCACGCCCCCGTTGTGGCGGAGGTGGATGGGCCGGCAGTAGTGACTGTCCGTCAGGACCTTGCGTGGTCTGGGCTCTGGGGGCTGGCCTGCCCGGTTACTTCGCGGGATTCGGGGGGTGAGCCGTCCCAGTTCCGCCAGATGAGCTTGTGCACGGGGATGAGGCGGGGGATGTCACGCAGCCCGGGAATGAACGGGACGCAGAGCAGCAGGATGGTTCCCACGCCGGTCATGTAGATGGCGATCATGTCGATGTTGGCTGAGTTGGTCCAGCCCGGTACCTGGTACCACAGCGTGTAGAGCCACAGCCAGGGCTGGCCGGGGTAGCTGCCGGTCTCGTTCATGACGCCCCACTGGCTGCCGGTCAGGCCCAGCGCCTGGGCCTGATTGGCGAAGTAGGCGCCGTCCTCGATGAACAGCAGCGGCTTGGTGAAATTCGTCCCGTAGAACGGCTGCTGGGACAGCAGGTCGGTGTCCAGTGCGCCGCTGCGAGCCAGGGTCAGCTCGCCGGCCATCAGGGCCGGGACCGGCCCGTCGTTAGCGGCCGGGACGACCGGGCCGCCGTTGACGAACTTCACGCTGGTCACCGCGTTGCCGTACGCGTTGGCCCACTTCAGCTGCTGAGCGGCCGACGCGGCCTGGTAGGTATGGAGCGGGGCGGCGACGCCCGGGTCGGTGGCGGCGAGCGTGGTTAGCGGTCCGAGGACGAAGTCCTGTGCGGCGTTGACCGGCTGGGTTACGCCGGGGATGGTCTGCGGGGAAAACAGCAGCTTCTGGACGCTGCCGTTCTGGTTGTTGTACGGCGGGCCGTAAGTGGCGGTCTCGCTGGTCCCGTTCAGCTCGCTCGCCGCCGTGGCCAGGAAGTCGGCCGGGGCGATCCTGGCCCAGGTCGCGATCGTGACCGGCGGCACGTCCGGGGAGGACAGGAGGGAGGCCAGGCCCACGGTGAGCACCAGCACGATCACCGCGGCGACGGTCCCTTCCTTGAGGATGTCGTAGCGGCGGTTGGGGCCGCGCCACGGGGCGGCGTCGGCCGCGGCGATAGCCTGCCGCCGTAGCCGCCCGGTCGCCGTGACCTCGCCGTTATGCGCGTTGATCGGGTGCGAGACCCCGTGCACCCGCACCAGCAGCACGTGCGCGCCCACGATGGCGATCAGCGCGATCGGGATGAGCACGATGTGCCACATCAGCATCTGGCCGAAGTTCATCACGTTGAAGAACGCGCCGACCCCGACCGAGTTGAACGCGTCCTTGCCGCTAGCGGCGATCCACTGGGCGTCGAAGTTCTGCTGCGACAGGTAGCCGGTGAAGCACTCCACCACCGAGGCCACGAACGCGACCACACCGGTAATCCAGGTCCACGTCCGGCGGCCGCGCCAGGCCGCCATCCAGAACTTGCCCCACAGGTGGATGACCAGCAGCGCCATGAACAGCTCGACGCTCCACAGGTGCAGGCTGTTGAAAAAATGCCCGGCCGGGTTGTAATGCCACCAGTCAGGACCGCCGAGCGCCAGGGCGAACCCACTCGCGATCGCCACACCGAGCGCGGCCAGGGCGCCCACGCCGAACACGTAGATCCAGGATGCGACATAAGCGGGCTGGCTGTCGGGCAGCAGCTTGGCGGGCGGCAGCGTCCGAAGCGCGCGGCGCCGAAGCCGGGCCGTCCACAAGCCGGCCGTGCCGTCACCGGGCAGCCCGGCCGCCCCGGCTACTTCGGCATCCGCGTCACCGTCCGCGGCCGGATTGGTAACGGTGGCGGCCTCCACGAGACGCCCCTTGGGGAACGGGAGCAACAGTGCGGCTCCGAAGATAGCGACCATGACGGCGACGAGGACCAGGTTGGCGACCGTGACGTCAAAGATCGACCAGTGCACGAAGGTGGCCGGCTGATTCATGTTGATCGCCGGGACGGGAAAGACTGACACACAGATCCTGGCACTGGGCACCTCGGCACGTAGGCGCATGACGCCACCGGGGTCTGGAGCAGCCGGATTGATAATCTCGGCGCAGTAGCCGCACTCGCTACCATTCCACACTGAACGCTACGCCCGGTGAGTCCCGGGGGCAAGCGCTCCACCGCGGAACTCGCCAAGATCATAAACGGCCTTCCAGCCGTGTCCGATCAGACCGCAATCAGCGGTGAATCGTGGTCGCGTCAAAGGCGCCTGCGCGGCCGGCTGAACGCGGGCCGAGCGGCCGGCCGACGGGCAGGCCGAGCTCGTCAGCGACGTGCCGCTGCGCGTGGTCACGGCGGCGCGAGGATCATCAGCCCAGGGACCTGGGCTTGAGGGTGCTGCCGACGCGGAGAGCGCCGTCCTCGCCGAGATCGTCGAGTACGGCGGGCAGGCCTACGCGAAGCATCTTCCTGCGGACGTGCCCGAGCAGTTGCGCCATGAAGATTCCGCCGACGCCGGTGAAGCCGGTGTGCTCGTAGGTGAAGCGGGTGCCGTCGGCGCAGGGTTCGAGCCGGTAGGTGACCAGTGTCACCTCGCCGCCGTTGCCGTCGACCCACGAGTACCGCAGCAGCCGCGGCTCATCCGCCTCGAGCACCTCACAGTCGACGATGCCGTTCCAGCCCGGCTTGGGCTTGGCGATCAGCCGGAACTTCGTGCCCGCGACGGGAGCGAAGCCTTCCGGTCGGCCGCCCGCACCGGTAGAGGTCCACAGCGGGATCAGGGCCGGGTCGGTCAGTGCACGCCAGACCTTGGCCGTGGAATGGGGATAGTCACGCACGATACGGATCTCGCTCACGAGAACTCCTCGGGTAGCCAGGGACAAGCCGCGATCGTTCGTTCAGTCGCTAGAAATTTATAGTAACAGAAAAAATACTGGTACTGGAGTATCCTGATTACATGGACGCGCAGACGGTGGAATGGCCGGTGCCGCCCGCCCCCGGCAGCGGGGGAGCGGAGGCCGAGGGACTGCGGGAACGTAAGAAGCGCCTGATGCGCCAGCAACTGTCGGACGTCGCGACGCGGATGTTTATGGAGCGGGGCTTCGATGCCGTCCGCGTGACAGAGATCGCCGAGGCGTGCGGAGTATCGGAGAAGACGGTCTTCAACTACTTTCCGACCAAGGAGTCACTGATCCTGGATCGCCTGGAATCCACGGTGGCCTCGCTGGAGGCCGGGCTGGCCGACCCGGCGATCTCCCCGGTCGAGGCGGCGCTGAGGATCCTCGACGGCGAGCTTGGCGCCATGACGTCCTGGCTTGCCAGTCAGCAGGACCCGGCGCAGGCCAGCGCGACGATGCGGCGCTTCGGCAGCCTGCTACAGCAGACCCCCGCGCTGCGCGCGCACCAGAGCGACATGATGGACCAGTTCACCGCCGTAGCCGCGGGCGTCTTGGCCAGCCGGGCCGGGCTGAGCCCGGAGGACCCCGAGCCTCAGATCGCGGCCGCTGCCCTGCTCGGCCTGTGGCGCATCCAGTACCAGGCCCTGCAGAAGTGCCTCGACGGCACCCGAACTCCCGTCCAGGTCCACCAGGCGGTCACCGCTGACGTCCGCCGCGCGGCCCGACTCGTCGGTACCGGACTGAACTCGTTCCCGGCCTTCATGCCCTGAGTTCCAGGCTCGGGGAGCCGAGCGCCCATTGGTGGTCACCGACCGTCGCGTTCCCGGACGGTCCAGAGGCCTACGCCCATTTGCCGAACGTAAGGCGCTGGCGCGACCGTCGCTCGTGTGCCACCGCTCGCTGACGGCGGACCACTCGTCCAGCCCGACGACCCGGAAGAAGTCCTCCATCGTGGTGATTCGCGGCGGGACGGTGACCGAGCCGCCGAGGCCGCGCAGGGCATCGATCGTGGCGTTGGCCGCGGCGAGGAGTGCCGTCGTGGGGTAGATCGCGATGGAGTAGCCGAGCTCGCTGAGAACGGGCGCGTCGAGTTCCGGCGTCAGTCCGCCCGCGACGATGTTGATCAGCTTCGGCGCGGTGATCTCGTGTCCGATGCGGGTGATCTCCTCCGCGGTGCGCGGTGCCTCGACGAAGATGATGTCCGCGCCGGCCTCTGCGTAGGCGATGCCTCGCTCGATCGCCGCGGATAGCCCGAGCACGGACCTGGCGTCCGTGCGGGCGATGATCAGGGCGTCGGTCCTGGCCTCGAGCGCGGCGCCGAGCGTGGCGAGATAGGCGTCAGTGCTGACCAGTTCTTTACCAGGCAGGTGCCCGCAGCGCTTGGGGAAGGCCTGGTCCTCCAGCTGGATGGCGGCCGCGCCGGCCCGCTCGTAGGCTCGCACGGTTCGCGCCACCGACGGCGGAGGGCCGTAGCCGGTGTCGCCGTCTGCGATCAGCGGGACCGTGCCAAGCACCCCGGCGGCCATGGTCACGCGATCGGCCATCTCCGACATTCCGGCCAGCCCGATGTCGGGCAGGCCGAACCCGGACGCGGCCACCCCGGCGCCGGTCAGGTAACCGGCACGGAATCCCATCCGGCGCACCAGATGAGCGCTGAGGCCGTCGAAGATCCCCGGCGCGACGATCAGCTCGCCGCCGTCAAGCAGCCGCCGCAGCCGCGCCCCTGGCGAAGCTCCAGGGCTCTCGTCGCGGTCCATCGCTCCACTCCCTCCGCCTGCAATCAGCTGAGTACCGGCGCCCCAACGCCCACTAAACCTCGCGATCTGGCCTGCGGTACCAGCGGGGGCTGCCCGGTCGTGCCCGGGACTGGGCGCAGCACGGACGAGCCCAGCCAGTGGCTGGCTCGCAGCGCGAGTTCCACGTCATGCTGGTTCTCGCCCACCGGGCGGCCGAGGCTCTCCTCGGCCTTATGGATCCGGTACTGGACCGTGTTCTTGTGGAGCGTCAGCAGTTCGGCGGTCGTCTTGTAGCTGCCTCCTGTTTGCAGGAAGACCAGCAGGGTGTCGCGCAGGCGAGCGTGGTGCTCGTCGTCGGTGGCCAGTCCCGCCAGCGTGGCGAGTACCCAGGCCCGCAGCAGGTCCGTGGATTTGAGCATCATTGCCACGGGTGCGACCTCGCTGAACGCCACCGAACGCGGCGCGGGAGATCCCGCGGCGAGGGCGACGGCCTGGGCGGCGACGGCCTGCTGGTGGGTGATGCGGAACCCGGCGGTGTCCTTGGCCGCGTTGCCGAAGGCGAAATGGATGTCGCCGTCCACGCCGGCCGTGCTGTCCCCTGCGGCGTCGAACGTATCCCGGATCCCCAGCGGCAGCCAGGCCCACGCGCTGGATTCGTCATGGGGCAGGAAGACAGGCTCGCCGGAGCAGGCCGCCTTCCCCGCGACGTGGCCGATCGCGTGCTCAAGCCGGGTGATGTTGTCTACCGCGGCCGTCGCGTCGCCCGCCCAGCACACCAGGCCCACGTGGTACTGGCACAGCCGGTAGCCCAAGGTGGCCTCCGTCGCGCTCACGTTGACCCGCTGGCCCGACAGCAGGTCGCGGATCCGAGCGGCGCGCGCGGCGCTCCGGTTGCGCAGCCAGTTCTCCCGTTCGCGCGTATAGGCCGCGACGATCTCCTCGGAGGTCTGGTCGATGTATCCGGCCACGATCTTGGACATGCCCAGCGTGGCGGCGGTCAGCATCTGGGCGTCGTTCGTCTGCCGGGCCAGCTCCTTGAGAAGCCAGTCGGACAAGCAGGTGTGCCCGAGCCGGTAGGCGCGCAGCAGCGCGGTCAGCGGCGTACTGCGTTGCGCCAGCCGGCGCGCGTACTCCACCGCCGCGGCCGGCGCGGCCACGCTGGCCAGGTCGATCTGGTGCTGCATGATCTGCAGGCAGGTGCCGACGTTGCTCTGGACGCTCGAGGCGAGCAGGGTGAGTACCGCCTGGTCGTCGTGCAGCTCCGGGATCTCCCGCAGGATCACCTCATAGACATTCTCGGACACTGCGGCGGCCCGGCGACTCACTGTCGCCGCGACGCGCGCCATCAGCTCGGCGACCGCGGGACCATCCATGTCCACCTGCGGATTCTTACACATTCCCGCGAGTTTTGGCAGCGTCGGCGACGTCGGTGATCCTCGGAGCGTGCCGATACCTGCCGCGGGTCTGAGCAACCAATCCCTGTGCTCGCGAAACGACGCCCGGCCCCCGGTTCGTGACCAGCGACCAATGGAAGAACGCGCCCTGCGGCTTACGCTCGGCTGATAATGAACACCGACTCGACCAGGCCATCCGAGCCCGATGCGGCTGCGCCTCTGGACCTGCTGCTTACCGACGCGGCCACGGGCATGCTGCGCCGGGTGAATCCGGGCGGCTCCGGCTTGCGCCTGGCCGCGGCGCTGGCGGCCAGGCCCCGGCTGGTCGCCGGGCGCGGGCGCCACCTGCTTGGTGAGCTGGGCCGCATCGCAGTGGGGCGCTCGCAGGTGGAGCCGTCCCGCCGGGACCGCCGGTTCGCCGACCCGGGATGGACAGGCAACCCGCTGCTGCGCCGTGCGGTGCAGGCCTACCTGGCCGCGGCGCAGACCGCGGAGGGCGTCGTGGCCGAGGCCGGCCTGGACGAAGCCGACTCCGAGCGCGTCGGCTTCATGCTGACCAACCTGATCGACGCGCTGGCCCCGAGCAATAACCCGCTGCTGAACCCGGCGGCCGTGAAGGCCGCCGTCGACACCGGCGGCGGAAGCGCCCTGGCGGGCCTGCGGAATTTCCTCGCCGACATGGCGGTTCCGCCGCGGGTACCGTCCATGGTCGAGCCGGATGCGTTCAAAGTGGGCGTGGACCTGGCCGTCGCGCCGGGGTCGGTGGTGCTGCGCACCCCGGTATTCGAGCTGATCCAGTACCGTCCGGTCACGCCCGCGGTCCGGCAGGTCCCGCTGCTGATCGTCCCGCCGGTGATCAACAAGTTCTACGTGATGGACCTGGCCCCCGGCCGGAGCATGGTGGAGTACCTGGTCGGGAGCGGCCTGCAGGTGTTCATGATCTCCTGGCGCAACCCGGACGCCCGGCACGCCAAATGGAACCTCGACACGTACGGTCAGGCCATCCTGGACGCCATGGACGCGGCCGAGCGGGTCACCGGCAGCGGGCGTACTGTGCTCGCCGGGACCTGCTCCGGGGGCATCATCGCCGCGATGGTGGCCGCGCACCTGGCGCACGCAGGCCAGCAGGACCGGATCGCCGCGCTTACCCTCATGGTCACCGTGCTTGACCAGGCGCACGCGGGCCTGGCCAGCGCCGTCATCGATGAGCGGACCGCGCGGATAGCCGAGGCCGCGTCCCAGGCTCGCGGCTACCTGGACGGCCGGTCGCTGGCCGAGGTGTTCGCCTGGCTGCGGCCGAACGACCTGATCTGGAACTACTGGGTCAACAACTACCTGCTCGGCAAGAAGCCGCCGCCGTTCGACATCCTGTTCTGGAACGCGGACACCACCCGGATGACCGCCGGCCTGCACCGGGACTTCCTCCAGCTAGGCGCGGCCAACGAGCTGGTCAGCCCCGGCGCCGCGACCATGCTCGGCTCACCGGTCGACCTCAAAGCGGTCGACCGGGACAGCTACATCGTTGCCGGGATCACCGACCACATCTGTCCCTGGCAGAGCTGCTACCAGTCCACCCAGCTGCTAGGCGGCAGCCCCCGGTTCCTGCTGTCGACCAGCGGGCACGTCGCCGCGATGGTCAATCCGCCGGACAACCCCAAGGCCAGGTACCAGGTGGCTAAGAAGTGCCCGGAAGACCCCCAGGAGTGGCTGCGCCAGGCGGAGACCTGCCACGGGTCCTGGTGGCCGGACTACGCGGGCTGGCTGGCCGAGCGCTGCGGGGAGGAGCAGGCCGCGCCAGTTGAACTGGGCGGCGGCGGTCTGGTACCGATCTGCGACGCGCCCGGAACGTATGTCTATGACCATTGACCGGTCCCGTCCCGGGCCGGCCGGGGAAGACCGCCCGGGATCTGGCCTGGACCGGGTCCTGAGCCGGCGACGGAAGGCCGGGGGGCCGGAGCGGATGAGGATGCTGGCCGTCGGCGGCCGTACCCTCCGCGTCTCGGTGCGCGAAGGGAACCCGGGCTGGCCGCCGCTGCTGCTGTGCAACGGCATCGGCGTGAGCCTGGAACTGCTCCAGCCGTTCGTCGACGTCCTCGATCCGCGGCGGCCGGTCATCCGGTTCGATATGCCCGGCATCGGCGGCTCGCCGGCCCCCGTCGTTCCTTACCACGTGGCCACGCTGCCGTCACTGCTGGCCGGCTTGCTCGACCAGCTGGGCTACAAGCAGGCCGACGTCTTGGGCATCTCCTGGGGCGGCGGGCTCGCGCAGCAGTTCGCGCTGAGCCGGCCGGGGCGGGTGCGCCGCCTGGTGCTGGTCGCGACCGCGCCGGGAGCGCTCATGGTCCCCGCGCATCCACGTGTCCTGCTGCGCATGCTCACGCCGCGACGCCACCGGGATCCGGGATACGCGGCCCGCGTCGCCGGCGAGCTGTACGGAGGCAGCGCGCGGAAAGACCCGATCGTGGCCCGTGACCTGCTGCACGGCATGACGCGGCTTGGCCCGGCCCGGGGCTACTACTACCAGCTGATGGCCGGGGTCGGCTGGACCAGCCTCCCGTGGCTGCCGAAGCTGCGGCCGCCCACCCTGATTCTGGCCGGTGACGACGACCCGATCATCCCGCTGGTCAACGCGCGGATCATGCACCGCCTGATACGGCGGAGCAAGCTGCACGTCTACCGCGGCGGCCACCTTGAGCTGGCCGCCGACTCCGCCCGCCTGGCCTCCGTCGTGGAGGCGTTCCTCAATGCCGATCTCACTCCGGAGGGGAGCGAGCAATGACGCAGGTGTCGAGCGAGCACCTCGGGGAATCCCTCGGGACGGACTTCTTCTCCGTCCGTGAGCAGTTCACCGACGAGCAATGGTCGCACTTCATTACGGTCCGGCGGTTCGTCGACGAGGAGGTCGTGCCGGTCGTGGGCCCGTACTGGGAACGGGCCGAGATCTGCTGGCCGCTGGTCAAGCGGCTGCCCGAGCTCGGCATCGTCGGCGAGGACATCAAGGGCTACGGGTGCGCCGGGATGAGCCCGATGGCGTGCGGGCTGGTCACGATGGAACTGCACCGCGGCGACGGCAGCCTCGGCGTGTTCCTCGGCGTGCACGCGGGCCTGGCCATGGAGTCGATCGCCATGTGCGGCTCGGAGGAGCAGAAGGCGCGCTGGCTGCCCGACATGGCCCAGATGAACAAACTGGGGGCCTTCGCGCTGACCGAACCGGAGCACGGCTCAGACTCCGTAGCCCTGGAGACCTCGGCCCGCCCAGACGGCGACGGCTGGGTGCTGAACGGCCGCAAACGGTGGATCGGCCTGGGCAGCGTCGCCGACCTGGTCGTCGTGTGGGCCAGGAATACCGACGACGGCCAGGTCAACGCGTTCGTCGTGGAGAAGGGATCGCCGGGCTACCAGGCCCAGGTCATCGAGGGGAAGGTGTCGCTGCGCTCGGTGTGGCAGGCCGAGATCACGCTGGAGAACGTGCGGGTGCCGGCCGAGAACCGGCTGCCCTGGGCCCGCTCATTCAAGGACACCAGCCGGGTCCTGGCCACCACCCGGAGCACCTGCGCCTGGGCGGCGCTGGGCCACGCCACCTCCGCTTACGAGACCGCCTTGCGGTACGCGAAGGAGCGGCGCCAGTTCGGCGAGCCGCTGGCCAGCTTCCAGATCATCCAGCAGCGGCTGGTATCGATGCTGGCGGACCTCACCGCGATGCAGTTGTACTGCCTGCAGATCGGCCGCCTGGCCGAAGCCGGCCGCCTGACCCCCACCGTGGCCGGGCTGGCCAAGATGCACAACACTCGCAAGGCCCGCGCGATAGCCGCCGACGCGCGCGACATGCTGGGCGGCAACGGCATCCTGCTTGACTACCAGGTAATGCGGCACATGGTGGACCTGGAGGCGATCCACACCTTCGAGGGCACCGAGACCATGCAGACGCTCATCGTCGGCCGCTCCATCACCGGCATCGCGGCCTTCACGTAGATGTGCAACTCAGCTTGGCCCGAGATCCGCCGACAGCCATCGCTGCGGACGCAGGTAGATCGCAGCCTGCTCGCCTAGCTCCGCCTTGGCGAACGCGAGGTAAGCCGGCACCGCTGCCGCGCCCGTCGAATTCCATGGTGCTCAGCCTGGCGGCGTGCTGAGCAGCCCCCTTTCGCGGTGTGCTCCGCGACGCCAAGCCTGGGTGAACCCGCGGATAACGTGCTGCCAACACGAGGATGGGGCGTTTTGTCGGGCCTCCGGTACAACGGTTGTGCCGCCGTACCAACGCCCGGGGAGAGCCTTGATACGGGGGACCGACGACCACTCGGGTGACCGGCCGGAGAATGGGCAGCGTGACGAACCTGGCCAAGAACCTGACGGACACCACCCGCGTCCACGCCGGACGGGTGGCCGTCCGGGTGGACAACGCGGCAATGACCTACCGGGCCCTGGACGAGGCGAGCGCCCAGGTGGCCGGGCTGCTGCACGAGCGGGGCTTCAAGCCCGGCGACCGGATCGGCATCATGATGCCAAACGTCGCCGAGGTCCCCGTGGTGTACTACGGCGTGCTCCGCGCCGGCGGCGTCGTCGTTCCGATGAACCCCCTGCTCAAGGCGCGGGAGGTCGCCTACTACCTCGGCGACTCCGGGGCCGGGCTGCTCTTCGCCTGGCATTCATTCGCGGACCAGGCATGCGGCGGCGCCGACCAGGTCAGGGCGGAATCCATCGTCGTGGACGGGGTCAGTTTCCCCGGTCTGCTGGCCTCCGTCACCCCGGACTTCCAGGTCGCGGACACCGGCGACGAGGACACCGCGGTGATCCTCTACACCTCGGGCACGACGGGCCAGCCGAAGGGCGCCGAGCTTACCCACGGGAACCTCATCAGTAATACCGAGGTAGCGCGTACCGACATCGTCCGCTCGCGCCCGGATGACGTCATATTCGGCGGTCTTCCGCTGTTCCACGTGTTCGGGCAGACCGTCGCGCTCAACGTCGCGGTGGCGTCCGGGGCGTGCCTGACCCTGCTGCCGCGGTTCGACGCCGAGCACGCCCTGCGGATCGTCGCCGGCCACCGGGTCACCGTCTTCGAAGGCGTGCCGACCATGTACGTGGCCCTGCTGCACCAGCCTGACCGCGCGGGCTACGACACCTCCGCGCTGCGGATGTGCATCTCCGGCGGCGCGGCCTTGCCGGTCGAGGTGCTGCGCGCGTTCGAGCAGGCGTTCGGCATCCCGGTGCTCGAGGGATACGGCCTTTCGGAAACCTCGCCCGTCGCCTCGTTCAACCACCCCGACCGGGCTCACAAGCCCGGCTCGATCGGCACGCCCATCAGGGACGTGCAGATGCGTCTCGTGGACAGCGAGGGCCACGAGGTCCCGCAGGGTGAGGTCGGCGAGATCGTCATCAGCGGGCCGAACGTGATGAAGGGCTACTGGCAGCGCCCCGAGGCCACCGCCGAGGCGATCAGCGGCGGCTGGTTCCACAGCGGTGACCTGGCCCGCGTCGACGAGGACGGCTACTTCTACATCGTCGACAGGAAGAAAGACCTGATCATCCGCGGCGGCTACAACGTCTACCCCCGGGAGATCGAGGAAGTGCTCTACGAGCACCCTGCGGTCGCCGAGGCCGCCGTGATCGGCCTGCCGCACCCGGCCCTGGGCGAGGAGGTCGCCGCCGCGGTGGCCCTCAAGCCGGGTGCCGCCATCAGCCCAGAGGAACTGCGGGACTACGTCAAGGGCCAGGTCGCGGCGTACAAGTACCCGCGGCACGTGTGGATCGTCGACACCCTGCCCAAAGGCCCGACCGGCAAGATCCAGAAGCGGGACATCGTCATCCCGGCCGACCTGCTGCCGTTCCTCGCAAGCTGACCCGATACCCGCGACCCGTGCCCTCATGACTGTTGGAGGAAAACCATGCTGAAGGGCCACACATCCACCTCATTGATTCTGATCGGCATCGTGGCCGTCGTCGTCGGGATCTTTGCCATCGCTTGGCCGGGCGCCACGATTCTCGCGCTGGTCATCCTGTTCGCGGTCTACGCGTTCATGGCCGCCGGGCTGCAGACGATGAGGGCCTTCAGCAGCCGGAGCGCGGGCCCGGTCCTCGGTCACCTGCTGCTCGCACTGATCGACCTGGCGGCAGGCGTGTTCGCCCTGGCGTGGCCCGCGCCTACCGCGTTCGTGCTGGTCCTCGTGGTGGCAGCGTGGGCGCTTGCCGGCGGCGTCGCCGAGCTCTTCGCCGGTTTCCAAACCGGGGAGACCGCGGGCACCCGCGCGCTGTTCATCGTGTCCGGGCTGGTGTCGGTCGCGTTCGGCGTGCTGCTGTTCGCCCGGCCCGGTGTCGGCGTGCTCACCCTGGCGCTGCTGTTCGGCCTGTACGCCCTGATCTACGGGTTCTCGCAGATCACCGCCGGCATCCAGCTCCGCCAGTTCGGCGGGCACGTCGAGTCGCGCCCGGAAGTGCAACACGCGGCCTGAGGAGTGATCAGGGCGAGCACCCACTGACCGGGTTCCTGCTCGCAGACTTCCTCGTCATCCACATCTCCAAGCCGTTCTCCGAGGACAGCTACCTCGAGATCGACCGGGCAGTGCTCGCCGGCCGGGCGCACGCGACCTGCGGCGGCCGGCCGCTCAATGACGACATCGTGGACAAGCTCTTCACGCTGATGGTGGGCGGGGTCGACGGGCCGCGCATCAGCGACGGCGTCGACCAGGCGACCCGGCCGGCCACCCGCAGCTTCCCCTACCTGGCAAGCCCGAACCCGGAGCCGCCGCAGCTGACACCGCCGTTCGCGCTGCCGTTGGTATCAGCGGAACACCCGGCGTCATGAGCCGCACCGAAGCCGGCGACCGGGAACCAGCCACCACGGGCGGCACCATTGCCGTGGTGAACCTGCACGCGCAGGCCACGCGGCCGACTTCCGGCGACATGCCTTCAAGACCGGATCGGGCGGGACCGGACCGATACCGTCCGGGCAGCGCCTAGGTGTCAGGTAGCGGCGGCCTCCTGCTTCACGGCAGGGTGATGTCGTTGAAGACCCCGTCCTCGGTGAAGGCGTTGCGCCAGCTCTCCAGGTCCTAGACGTTGCCTTCGGCCGTTCGGTACGCCGCGCGCACGGTGTCCTCGTTGCTTTTCATGACGCCATTACTACTAGCCGGTACTCGCGGTCCGGGGTAGCAGCCAAACGGGACGGCCGTTGGCCGTGATGCCGGATGGGCTGATGAGCGGCAGGCTAGAGACGGGTCCAGAAACGTATCGCCCGAACGGCGGGTTCGGCATGTGGCTGGTCCCTAAGTACCCGGAGTGGGTGAAGTCCACGGGGCGCAAGCTCGGTGCCGACCACTACTAGGCGACAGACCATGCGATAACCCCCCAAAGGTAACGCATGGTCTCCTGCGGCACGCCGCAGTGACCCAGTGCAAGTCGGCAGGAGTCGCTGCCCTACCCATGGGTCGTCTGCGGGGGATTACCAGTCCCCATGGCTATAGAGCGCGTACCCGCGCTCTGCGGGAAGGAAAGACGCCGTGATCACCGAGATCACCCAGATCAACACCAAGCAGGACATGTCCCGGTGGACCCGAGCACACAACAAGAAGTCGGGTATCACGTGGTCAGTCATCGCCGGGCCGGGTGGCACGATGATCATCGTTGACCACGACGAAGACCGCGCTTCCCTGCATGCGAGAAACGTCTCACCGGATGCGCCCGTCACTGTGGCCAGTCCCACTGAGAGCGCTGACACCGTTGGTGCAGCGGCAGCTTCGTAGGCCAGTCAGGTGTCAGATTGCGGCGGCCTGCTGCTTCCCGAAGTGCTCGTTACTTGCTGTAACTCCCGTTGCAGAACTCGTCGGTGAGTGACGGGTGGGACGGGTGCCAGTCGAGCTCGGCGCGGGCCTTGGCCGCGTCGGTGCCCTGGTCGAGCAGCAGGACTTCGGCCAAGTAGTCTCCGAGGCGTGCCCGGGCCTCGGCGTCGGAACCGGGGACCGCTCCCGCAGCGCTATCCGCGACGGCGGCCGCCTCGGTCAGTTCGGCAACGGTCGGGTTCGCTCCGTCGCCGACGACGTAGTAGCCACGAGCCGAGTCTTGTTCCAGGACGCGCCGGAAGAAATCCGCAAGGTCCGCGACATGCACTGTCACCCAGTGCTCCTGCCCGGTGCCGAGCATGATCAGGTTGCCGTCGTCGTCCCGGGGTGAGCCGAGAAGCACCCCGGGAATCCCGCCGCCGCCGTCCCCGTAGGCGGTGCCCGAGACGATCACGGCTCCGCGCATGCCGCTATCGCCGAGCACCCGGCGCTCGATCGGCTCCTTCCACGCCACCATCGCAGGCGCATGGAAGGGGGACTGCTCGGTGATGGAGGTGTTGTCCCCGTAGACCCACGCGCCGCTGATGTGGAGGTAGGGCTTGCCGGTACCGGAGAACGCGCCGATCGCCGCATCGACCACTGCGGAGTCCAGATCCGCGCTGGTGGCGTCACCAGGACTGGCGGTGTGGATAGCCCCATCGGCACCGCTGAACAGGCTAGCGACCGCGGCTCGGTCGTACAGGTCGACTACGACGGGCGTGGCGCGATCCGCGGCGATATCCGCCTGTGTGTCGTTGCGTACGAGCGCGGTCACCTCATGACCGTGCTCGAACAGTTCTGTCAGTATGTGAGATCCGATAAACCCGGTTGCGCCGGTGAGTGCCACTTTCATAGCGGGACACGCTCCTGTCTTGGTCGCCACGGCAGCGCATCGGCCTCGATGAGCTGGCTGGTCAGGGTCTGGCATTACCTTGTTCGTTCAAGCCAAACCTAGCTATTATGACTTGAATCGTCAAGTCATGATGCACTTGCCTGACACCACGGGAGCCTGCTCATACCCGGCCAGACCGGCCTAGAAGCCCTGACTATTCACTTGAATCATCGAGTGATTGCTATCCTGGTCCAATGACCGAAGCAGCCCAGCGCGATGCCAGAGATCTGCCGGTGAAATGGCTAACCGACGCGGAAGTGAGCTCCTGGCTCTCCCTGGTGCGGTTGATGACCTGGCTTCCCTGGTCGATCGATCAGCAACTGCGACGCGACTCGAACCTCGGGATGGTGGAGTACCAGGTCCTGGCCATGCTCGCCGAGAACCCACGGCGAACCATGCGGATGAGCTCGCTCGCCGAGGTCACCAACGCGTCGCTGTCCCGCCTGTCGCACCTGTTCAAGCGCCTCGAGCAGCGCGGCTTGGCGCGCCGGGAGCCCGATCCCGATGACGGACGGTTCACCAATGCCATCCTGACCGAGAAGGGCTTCGAGGTGCTCGCCGAAGCGGCACCCGGACACGTGGCCCACGTGCGATCGCTGGTCATCGACGTCCTGTCCCCAGAGCAGCTGCGCCGCCTCGGCCGCGACGCGGACCGGATAATGTCGCGCATCGACACCTCCGGAATCAGCTAGGATTTCGAGCGACCCGGCCCCCACCGACGATCTTGAATGACCGGCGGGAAACCACGGTCGAACCTGCTGCTATCGTCACCGCTGGTGGACCTGTTCCACCAGGAGCGGCAAGGACCGGTTGTCCTGCGCCGTGCGAGTCCAGGCAGGGAGGCCGGGAAAGTGGAGATGCCGGAAATGCCAACGGAGATCAACACCTCCGAGCCCCATCCCGCGCGGATATACGACTATTTCATCGGCGGGAAGAACCACTTCGCGGCGGACCGCGAGACGGCGGCGGAGGTCCTGCGGCGCTCCCCGGCCGCGCACATCGCGGCGCGCGAGAACCGGGCGTTCCTCGGCCGGGCCGTCAGGCACCTGACGGCCGAAGCGGGTATCAGGCAGTTCCTCGACATTGGCACCGGCCTGCCCACCACGAGCAACGTTCACGAGGTGGCGCAGGAAATCGCCCCGTCGGCCCGTGTCGTGTACGTGGACAATGACCCTCTCGTCCTCACCCACGCGCGCGCTCTGCTGACCTCCGCGCCTGAGGGCCGCACCGCCTATATCCACGGCGACCTGCGCGACCCCGCCGCGATCCTGTCCCACCCGGATACCCGCGCCGTGCTCGACTTCGGCCAGCCGATCGCGCTGATGCTGGTCGCGATCCTGCACTTCACCCTGGATGAGTTCAAGCCGGCGGAGATCATCGCGACTCTGGTCGACGCCCTGCCGTCGGGCAGCTACCTCGTGGCCTCGCACCTTACGACGGAACACAACCCGGTCGCCACCTCCGCCGGGGAGCAGACGATGCGCGAGGCGGGGATGGCCATGCAGAAGCGGGACTCCGACGTCTTCGCCGGCCTCGCGTTCTCCGGGCTTGAGCTGGTGCCGCCAGGAGTGGTGCTCGTGTCCGACTGGCGGCCGACGGAGACCGGCCCGCGTCCGCAGCCGTCCGAGGTGAACTGCTACGCAGGCGTCGCAAGGAAACCCTGACTCAAGAGCCGCGTTCCACCCGATTCCGCTCGGCCGGCTTCAACCTCCTACCGGAAGGTCGTTCGTCCGTGTGGCTCCCAAGGACAAGTGTCAGGTTTTCGCGAGGATACTGGCAATATCGTCGACCAGCCGTGAGACATCGACCGGGCCGGAGGTATCGACCTCTATTACCGGTCCGAGCCCGAGGGGCTCGGATGGGTTGCTCCACAGTTCCTGCTCGCTGCGGGCGTCATCGAGGTGGCCTGCGTGACGGCGCGCGGCGCGTGACCGGTACCGAGCCTGGGCCAGATCGAGCGGAACTGCGCAGCGCGCCTCCACCAGCTGGCCCGGCAGCGTCCGTGCAAGTGGCAGCGCGTGCGCGATCACGGCCGATCCTGCCGCGGGACGCGGCTGGATCGGGCTGCCGCTGCCGCTGACCGGCCGGCTCCGTGCGGTGTTCGCCGAGCAGATCGGGGCGCTTCCCGCCGCTACCCGGCACGCGCTTCGACTCCGATGGAGCCCCGTACCACTATCACGGGTCTTATCGCGGGATCGGGGATCTCGCGCTCGCCGCCGCCCGTTCCGGCCATCACCAAGAGGGACGCGAAATGCTCAAGCGCATCGAAGCCGGTCTCGCTGCTCCGTCGGCCCGCGTGCGCCAGTCGCTCGCCCGCGCCGACGGCATCCTCGCCGACCCGTGCAGCCCCGGCGCCTACCCGGCTGACGCTCTCGGCGACGAGGCGGGGGACCAGTGGCCATTTGAACGGGCGCAGCTCCGGCTGGAGCTCGGCGAATGGCTGCGCCGGCGTCGCCGCATCAACGAAGCCAAGCCGGTCCTGAGCGCGGCCTTCGAGGCCTTCCGCGCGCTGCGGGCCCGGCCGTGGGAACGTCGCGCGGAGGCCGAGCTGCGCGCCTGCGGGATCGCGGTCCCGGAGAGCCTGGTCGACGCGGTCGGCCTGCGCGAGCTCACTCCTCAGCAGCGGCAGATCATCAGGCTCGCCGCTACGGGCCTGTCCAACCGCGAGATCGCGCAGCGTCTGTTCCTATCTCCCAGAACAGTGTCCTCCCACCTGTACCGGTCCTTCCCCAAGCTCGGGGTAGCGGGTCGGCATCAGCTGCACGGTCTGCTGGTCCAGGCTGATCAGAGCACCTGAGCGGCCTCTCTGACCGCAGCCGTGATCGCCCGCGCATCTGGCTGGACAGCCGTGCCCGCGACCAGGACAGTCGGCGTCGCCTGAACCCCGGCAGCGGTGGCGCGGGCAGTCACGAAAGGCGGCCAGTCCAGGTAAGGCGCTTCGGCTACGCAGGAAGCGAACGCCGCGGCGGGCAGCCCCGCCTCCCGCCCGATGTCGGCTAGCTCGGCGTCGGTCAGCCCCGGTCCGCCCTCCGGCGGCTGGCCCTGGAAGAGCGCGAGCGCGTAGTCCAGGAACCGTCCCTGGTCGGCGGCGCAGCCCGATGCGGCGGCCGCCCGGGTGGAGTAGTTCGTTGTCGATGCCTGATCAAGGAAGTTCATGGGGTGATACACGAGGCCTATCAGCCGGTCGGCACGCAGATCCGCCAGCGCTGGCCCGGCCGAGAGCTCAAATCGTCGGCAGAAGGGGCACAGGAAGTCGATGAACGCGTCGACGCGGACCGGGCCGTCCCCGGTGATGACCCCGTCGCCTTCGGGTGTCGCGCCGGCCGGGATGCGGCTCGGGGTGGTCAGGTCGGTCACGGCATCTCCGGAATGTCATCAGCATGGCGTGTTCTGCGGTTCGCGTTCCGAGCGGAAGTGCAGTCAGCATTCCTATACCCCGCTGCCAGGGCCTAGGCCCACAGTCAGGTCGTGCGGGGTTTACGTGAACCGCGCGAGGGCTGCGCATCTGAGCGGCCGATTTCAGCAAAGGGAGATCTCCGTGAAAATCACCCAAGTCGTGCGGCGCGGGCACCATCCCTCGGCTGTGGGAAGGGACCGAAATGTCAGATTAAATCCCGGAAGTCGACGTCGCCATGCGCGTGAACGGTCGGCCGGTGGCGCTCCGGCAGGACTGCCGGGTGACCCTGCTCGACGCGTTGCGGGACCGACTCGGACTGACCGGGACGAAGAAGGGCTGCGACCAGGGCGCCTGCGGGGCGTGCACGGTGATCGTTGACGGCAGGCGGGTCCTGTCGTGCCTGACGCTCGCTGCTCAGTGCGACGGCTGCGACGTCCACACGATCGAGGGTGTTGCGACGGAAGCCGGGCGCCATCCCCTTCAAGACGCGTTCATCCGGCACGACGCGCTGCATTGCGGTTATTGCACGCCAGGCCAGATCATGTCAGCGATCGCCCTGCTAGGCGAGGGCCGCGCGGGCTCGGAGGAGGACATCCGGGAATTCATGAGCGGCAGCATCTGCCGTTGCGGTGCTTACGCGAGCATTGTCGCGGCCATCCGCGAAGTGGCTTCAGGGGGCGTAGTGTCTTCAGGGCCAGCCAGCGATGCGGGCGTTTGAGTACGTGCGGCCGTCATCCCGGCGAACAGCTAGTCGGCAGGCCCCGAAGGCGGTAGGGCCGGCAGGTCAAGGCTCATAGCGGTCAGCTGCGCCCGGCCGGTGATGCCGAGCTTAGGGAAGATGCGGTAAAGATGGCTGGCCACGGTGCGATGTGAGAGGTAGAGGCGCTCCCCGATCTGGCGGTTCGAGAGACCCTCCGCCGCCATCCGCGCGACTTGCAGCTCCTGCGCCGACAGGGAGTTCCACACCGTCGGCGCCGCCGCGCGGCTCAGCTCCCCGGCCGCGCGAAGCTCTTCTCGGGCCCGCTCCGCCCACGGCCCGGCTCCCATGCTGTCAAAGCCATCCCGGGCCGCCCGCAGCGGCTCACGTGCTTCTAGGATCTGCTTGCGGCGTCTCAGCCGCGACCCCAGCATTAGCTGCATGCGGCTGCGCTCGAACGGCCAGCTGCCGACGTCGCGGTCAAGCGCGCAGCGGATCCGCTGCTCGATGAGTTCATCGGGCGCCAGCAGGGCATCGGCGTAGATCACGTTCATGCTCAGGGTCGCCCCGGTCGGCCCTGGCGGCAGCCGTGAAGTCAGCTGCTCGGTCAACTCGCGCGTGCGATCGACCCGGTTGCACTGGACCGCGGCGTACGCCAGGTGCGACAGTGACCACAGGGCCTGGAACGGACTCGAACCCGGGTCGGCTTCGCGGTGCAGTCGGCTCAGGTAGTCCCAGGCGACGGAGAAGTCCCCTTTTGCCGCCGCCGCGGTGGCCCGCGCCAGAAGCGTTACCGCGGCCACGTTGGTCAATTGGTTGGGGATAGCTATCCGCTCGGCCTGGTCGGCGGCGGACGCTGCCTCGGCTACCTCTCCGCGCAGGGCCGCGACCATGGCCCGGCCGGCGAAACCGGCCGCCAGCCACTCCGGCTGACCGGACTCTTCGGCCAGGCGGCAGCCTTCCTCAGCCAAGGGCATAGCCGTCGACCACTGGCCCCGTCGCAGACGAGCCCACGCCTGCATCACGACCGCTTGGGCCAGGACCTTAAGCCGCCCCTCAGCGCGGAGCCGCGCCGCAGCGTCGGCGAGGAACAGGTCAGCCAGCTCGAAGTCCCCGATGCAGGATGCGGCATGACCGAGGGTATAGACGGTGACCGAGTCCAGATCGGTGGTGACCACGGCGTGCATGATTTTCGTAACGCTCGATGAGCTGCCGACCGGGTCGGCGTATGCCAGCATGATGGCGCGCTGCGGGTCGCTCAGCGAGTCGGCCGGATCGATGACGAGTGCCGCTATGGTGCGGGCCACGGCGTTTCCTGGTTCCCGCATCCAGCAGCGATACGCCGCCGAGCGGAGGAATGATTCCGCCAGCCGCTCGTCGCCGAGCCGGCGTGATCGCTCGGCTAGGCCGATGAGCGCCTGGATGCGGGTGACGCCGCCGGCGCCCGGATCGGCGATCTCGCTGAGCTCTTCGAGCAGCAGACGGGTGTGCTCGTCGTCGGCCAGGAGGGCCAGGACGGCTCGGTGCGCGTCGCCTACATCGGCCTGGCCGAGCTCGTAGGCCAGGACCGCCGCGCGGAACAGGTAACGGCGCTTGTCCGGGGCCGAGGTCGTGAGCTCGGCCGCGCGGGCCAGCGTCGTCACGGCGGCCGAGACAGCGCCGCGCCCGACGGCTCGGTCGGCGACCAGCCTGAGCTCGGCGGCGAGAGCCTCGTCGTACCCGGTCGCCGCCCGGGCCCGGTGCAGGATTCCGCGGTCGGTGCCGGGGCCGACGGCTCGCGCCAGCGCCAGATGCCCGTCCGCCCGGCTGCTGGGCGACGCTAGGTGATAGACGGCGGATCGCATCAGCCCGTGGCGGAAGCGCAGTTCACTATCCGAGAGCTGGAGGAGGCCCGCGACAATGGCCGGCTCGAGTACCTCGAGCGACGCTGGTGTCCCCGCTGTGCCCAGTGCGTCGAGTAGCTCCGGTAGTGACTCTGAGTCGTGCAGTGCCAGCAGGATGAGAGCGGTCCGGGCGGCGGGCGGGAGTTGCTCGACCCGGGCCGCGAAGGCGGCCTGGAGGCGCTGGGTGAGCGGCAGCCACTCGGGACCTCCCGACCCGTGCGACGTCAAGCTGGCAGTTTTCGGCAGCTCCACCAAGGCGAGCGGGTTGCCCTCGGCGATCCGGAGCACCCTCGCCTGGGTCGCGCTGCTGAGGTCCGGCGCGACGGAGGCGAGGAGCCGGCGCGAGTCCCCGGCGCCGAGCGGCTCCAAGTCCAGCACGCAGCCGGCGGCGCCGTGCAGGGGGTCGGGTTCGTCGTCCCGGGTCGTGGCCAGCAGCACAACCGGGTCGTGCTCAAGGCGCTGTCCGATGAAGCGGAGCACGCCGACCGTCGCCGGATCCAGCCATTGCAGGTCCTCGGCCACCACCAGCAGCGGCTGCTCGGCAGCTGCGTCGGCCAGTAGGTCCAGAGTCGCTGCGGCCAACGCGAAGGGCTCTGGTGGCGCACCCGCGATGATACCGAAGGCAACCCGCAGCGCCGCCTGCCTGGGCTCCGGGATAAGGTGCGCCAGCGGCAGCAACGGCTGGAGGAGCTGATAGAGCCCGGCCATGGCCAGGTCTGTCTCCGGCGGATTGCCAGCGATCCGCAAGATCCGCCTGGACGAGCCGGCCCGCCGCACGGCCTCGTCGATGAGCGCTGTCTTGCCGATGCCGGCCGGTCCGCGCACCAGGATGGCCGTACCCGCCTCCCGGTCGGCCAAGCGGGCGGCGATCAGGGCCTGCTCAGCGTCCCGGCCGACCAGCAGGCCGCCGCGAGCACCGCCGTTCGCTCCCGTCATGACTGTCAAGTCTGCCACCCCGCCGTCTCAACCGGCCAGGCATACCAGCCGGGGACTCGGACGGACACGCTGATCCGGTTCTCCACCGTGGCCGGCGAGCGAGGCAGCCCCGACACCTGGCGTGACCCTCGCGGGTTCGCGCTGAAGTTCTACACCGCCGAGGGGAACTACGACCCGGTGCGGAACAACACCCCGGTCTTCTTTCTCCGTGACCCGCTGAAGTTCCAGCACTTCATCCAGTCCCAGAAGTGCTGGCTGAACTTGTGCCGCGCACGACCGGCTGAGGACATGCAGTCAGCATGCGGATGCCTGCCAGGTCGCGGCGTGCGGCCCCTGCCCGCCTGTGATCGTAGAGCAAGCAGGCCCGCAGGTCAGGGTCGCCTGCGGGCCTGCTCAACAGTGATGCGCGGCGATTCGGTCTAGCGTCTCTGATCTGCTTAGTGATCCTCAGTTATCCCGTGTTTGCGGGATCGTGCTATTGCCGAAGCATGACCATAACTACCAGATCATTCACGATCACTAAGCAAACTGCTTAGGTTAGCCTGCGGTCGACACTGCTCCGGCGGCCGTCTCGATGAGCTGCGCGACATCATCCGGATGGGAGACCATTGCCACGTGACTCGACGGGATCTCGACCGTGGTCGCGCCCATGCGGCTGGCGAACTGGCGCTCGGCGTCCGGCGGGATCGCCTGATCGTCCGCGGCGACGAGGTACCAGGACGGCTGCGATTTCCAGGCCGGCACGCCCATCACGTCCCCGAAGGCGGACGCGGCTAGGGCCTGCTGCACGGCGTACATCACCGTGGCCTTGACCGGGTCGAGGTCGGCGGCGAAGTGGTGCACGAAGTCGTCCTCTGACAGCCAGGTAAAGCCCTGCTTGTCGGTGAACAGGTGCTCAAGCGCGGGGGTCACCGGCCCCTGGGAAAGCAGCGCGCCCAATGACTCGCCCTCGTCAATCCCGAACGCCGCGATGTAGACGAGGCCGACGACGTTCGGCGCGTCAGTGCCGAGAGCCGTCATGATCTGACCGCCGTATGAGTGCCCGGCGACGATTGTCGGGCCGTCCTGGACGTCCAGGACCTGGCGGAGCCGCGCGACGTCGTCGGCCAGGGCGGTCATCGGGAACTGCGGCGCGGTGACCCGGTACCCGTGGGCTTGCAGGCGCTCGATGACACCGCTCCAGCTTGAGCCGTCGGCCCAGGCGCCGTGGACGAGGACGATGTTCGGTCGGGTAGTCATTTTCGTGGTTCCTTCCAGGTGAAGCTTAAGGGTGGCATCCGTGACGTTGATGGCGATCGAGACCGGGCTGCGGGCGGCGAGCCGTCACGACCATCGTGCTGCCTTGGGCTGCGCCGGGGGTATGCGCAACTTGACTGCACCAACCCACGCCCACGCGCGCGTACGTGCAGCTCTGCACCAGGCTCAGCACCTCCACGCACCGCTCGCCGACCGCGAGCCAGGCGCGCTGGCCCGGCCGCAACGCGGCGAAGCGTTCGCTGCCCAGTGCGGTCGCGGGCGCGAGTGCAGTCAACGTGCGGATACCTCAAGGCAAGCATGAACGGCAGCATTGCCATATGAGCGACGAAGACGGCATTCGCAGGACTATCGCGAGCTACTGCCGATTGTTCGACTCGAAGCAGTGGTACGAACTGGGGAAGATCTTCACCGAGGACGCGACGGTGACATCCCGCAGAGGCACGGTTAAGGGCCGGGCGGAGGTGATCCGGGACCTCAAGGGCGCGCTGGGGGAGGACTATCACGGCACGTTGTTCACCTCGAACATCGTCATTACGGTCGACGGCGGCACCGCCCGTGCGGACTCCGACTTCCTCGGAGTCGAAGACAACAAGATCCTCGCCGTCGGAACGTACGCCGATATTTTGATCAAGTCCGGTGAATCCTGGCTGCTGGCCAGCAAGAAGATCCGGCTGAAGTGACGGCGGGCGATAGCGCTCCCCTGCGTGACTAGCCAAATCATTCCGGCGGTGCCGCTTGTTCGTGGATCCAGGCATTGGCAAGCGTGGCCCAGATCTCGGCAGAGAGGGCCGGCGCCCTCGGCCAGCCCGAGGCCGTGAGGGATGCAGTCATCAGACCGATACCGCGTGCCTGGCAAAGAACGGACAGTTGGACCGACATGCGGGGTGGCAGCGACCGCGCGGAACTCCTGAAAGGACCAATGCCCATGGATGGTGCAGACGCTCTGATGCGCACGCTAGTTGAATCGGGGGTCACCACCTTGTTCACCAACCCGGGAACGACCGAGCTGCACCTGGTAGAGGCAGCGGAGGCGACTCCCGGCCTGAGATCAGTCCTGGGGCTGTTCGAAGGAGTCGTCAGCGGGGCCGCCGACGGCTACGGCCGCATCGCCGGGCGGCCCGCCGCCACGCTGGTGCATCTGGGACCCGGTCAGGGCAATGCCTGGGCCAACTTTCACAACGCCCGCCGTGCGCGCACGCCGATCGTCAGCCTGATCGGTGACCACGCCACCTTCCACAAGCGCTTCGATCCGCCGCTGGAGTCCGACATCGCCGCCGTGGCGCGCGCACTCGACAGTGCAGTCCGTACGCCGCGGATCGCCGAGCAGGTCAGTTCCTGCGTCGCGTCGGCGGTGGCCGACGCGGCGTCGGCGCCCGGACGCATCTCCACCGTCATCATGCCCGCGGACGTGTCCTGGTCGCCGACCGAGACGATGGCGGCCCCGGTGCCGCCGTCACCAGCCAGTATCGTGCCCGTGGAGCGCATTGAGCGGATCGCCGCCCTGGCCGGCCGGGGCGCGCAGACAGTGCTGCTGCTCGGCGGGGCCGCCTGCCGTGAGGAGGGCCTGCGGGCGGCGAGCCGCATCGCTGCGGCAACGGGAATCCCGGTTTTCACCGAGACGTCCCCGGCCCGGCTCGAGCACGGCGCTGGCCTGCCCGACTTCCCGCGGCTGGGTTTCTATCCCGAGCAGGCCGCGGCACAGCTCAAGGGCGCCAGCCACGTCCTGCTGGCCGGGGTGCACGAGCCGGTGGTGACGGGCTTCGCCTATCTGGGCCAGCCGAGCTCACCGGTGCCCGCTGACGCCGCCGTGGTCACGCTCGCGGCCCCGGACGAAGACACCGCCCGCGCGCTCGGCGACCTGGCCGCGATCGTAGCGCCCGGCACGGCCGCGAAGGTGGCGGCCGCTGCGCGTCCCGCGATGCCATCCGGGCCGCTCACCCTGCAGTCGTGGCCACAGGTACTGGGAGCGCTCCTGCCGAAGGACGCGATTATCGTCGATGAGTCGATCAGCTCCGGCCAGGCGGTCCCCGCCGCGACTGCGGGCGCCTCACGCCACGACCTGCTCAGTCTGACCGGAACCGCGATGGGAATGGGGCTGCCCCTGGCGGCCGGCGCCGCGATCGCCGCGCCAGACCGGCCGGTCATCCTCCTCGACGGCGACGGATCCGCGATGTACACGATCTCCGCCCTGTGGACACACGCCCGCGAGCACCTGAACATCACCACGATCATCCTCAAGAACAGTTCCTACGGCATCCTCCGCGAGGAATGGGAACACCTACGGGAACCAGGCCAGAACGAGCTGCACGACAGCCCTCTGATCAACCTCGGCGGAGCACCGCTCGACTTCACCGGACTGGCCCAATCCATGGGCGTCCCCGCAGCGCACGCCGACACGTGCGAAGAACTCGCCGAGCATCTGACACGAGCGTTGACCGAGCCCGGACCCCACCTGATCGAGGCTGTTGTCCCTGCCATCGTCTGATGGATCGCTGACCCGGCATCTGGCGTGATGGACGTGATAACCGAGACAACACAGTGAAAAAGCGAGGTTGCGCCATGGACGGTAAAAGAATCGGGAGAAGCGGGGCTCAGGGCATGACGGATGAAGTGACTAGGGAAAAATCAGGCGAGCTGTGCTCACAGGCCGGCTGGGACAGGAGTTGACGTCATGACTCCTGGCGTACGTAGGCGGCACGGTGCAGCAGTACAAGTCCCGCAATGCCGACCCCCGGCAACAGGACACCGGGAACGCAGGCGGGTAAACCGAGCCGGGCGCCCTGGCCTGAACTCATGGTGCGAGCTCGACAACCGTAGCCCAATGGCCTTCAGTATTGCGCTGTCATTAGCGGCATTGCTAGCATTGCAGTCAATAGGAGTTCTGAGAGGGGTGCGATGGCGACGCTTACGATCCGGGGGCTTGATCCGGTGACGCATGCGCGGCTGCGTGTCGAGGCTGCGCGGCATGGCCGGTCCATGGAAGCCGAGGTCCGGGCCATTCTTCAGGAGCGGCTGACGCCCAGTGTCGGGGAACATGGCCTCGGAAGCCGCATCCGGGCCCGCTTCCAGGGTCTTGAAGGTGACTTGGAGCTTCCCGATCGCAGCGGCGAACTGCCGCGCGCGGCGGAGTTCGACCTGTGATCGTCCTCGATACCAACGTCATCTCCGAACTAGCCCGCCAGGCTCCCAACCCCGGAGTGCTCTCCTGGCTTGACTCCCTTGAAGCCTCCGACGTGGCCACGACCGCGGTCACCGCCGCCGAGTTGCGGTATGGCGTCGCGAGGCTTCCCGACGGTCACCGTAAGCGGGAGTTGACAGTGGTCATCCGCGGCATCCTGACCGAAGACTTCTACGGCCGGGTCCTTCCCTTCGATGAGCGCGCCTCCGTACGCTACGCGGACATCGTCGCCGGCCGCGAGCGAATCGGCAGGCCCATCGGCGTCGCCGATGCTCAGATCGCAGCCGTCTGCCGCGACCTAGTCGCCACGCTGGCCACCCGCAACACCGCCGACTTCGAGGAAACGGGAATCGAACTCATCGATCCCTGGAAGCTCAGCTGATCCCGGAAGCCCGGTTAGCGCGGTCGTTGCCCTTCCCAACCTTCTCAGCGGCCGGCCAGGCACCTGGTATCAGCTCGACCTTGACGTCGGCTGATCAGCCGACGTCAGTTGTCCGCGCCGCGCAGTCGCACTTGTGAGCCTTACGGATCCCGAAATTGGGTGCGATGCTGACCTTGTCGCGGGCGACCGCGGGATGAGGAGGATGCCGGATGACGACGACAGGGCTCGGCGAGACACACGCGGGAAGTCATCCTGGGGCTGGGCCGGCGCCTTCGGAAGCGCTCCGGCTGTATGAGTCGATGGTGCTGATCCGGCGCGTGGAGGAGCGCCTGCGGGACGACAGCGCCGTCGGCAAGCTGCCCGGAGCCGTCCACCTCTACATCGGCGAGGAGGCCGTCGCCGCCGGGGTGTGCGCGCACCTCAGCGCTCGCGACTACGCCACCTCGACTCATCCCTGCTGAAGGGCCCGATCCGCCGCGTCACCACGCCGAACGTGGCCATTCCCTACGCCCCCAACGCCGAGGCGCACGTGATTCCGGGGGAGGCCCGCATCGCCGCCGCCGTCCGCCAGGCGCTCGGCCAGAGCGAGAAGGTGCCCGCGTGACGGTGCGCGTACGGGTCAAGCTGCCCAAGATCGGGATGACTATGGAGGAGGCGACGATCGTCCGGTTCTGCAGGCAGCCGGGCGAGGTGTTCCGCAAGGGCGATCCCCTCTACGAGATCGAGACGGAGAAGATCAGCCAGGAGGTCGAGGCCACCAGCGACGGCGTCATGGTCGAGCACGCCGTGCCCGAGGGTAGCGACGTCAGGGTCGGCGAGCTGGTGTGCGTCGTCGAGGCCCACGACATACCGGGGGTGTGGGGGTCGTCCCCCGCAAGCCTGCAGGGCGTGGCTGAATGACGGTCATACCGCCGCCGAAGCTTCCTGAGCTGTTCCACATCGGCTGGGTCGTGCGCGACTGCGCCGCCGCGCAGCAGGAGCTAAGCGCGCGCCTCGGCGCGGGCCCGTTCACGGGCGCCGGGAATGAGGCGCGCTTCGACCAGGCGCTCGTGCACGGCAAGCCAACCGTTCCTCCACACTGGGCAATACTGAGCATTGCCTAGCGGGTGGCCCCGAACGGTCCCTGGGTCACCTGGTCCGGCGGGATGGCCCGTGAGGCGCGCACGGTCTTCCGCCACGGATGTGGTCGCCGTGAGTCCTGACGGGATCCGCCTTCCCTTTCACGCTTCCGGCACGGGGCGCTCTGGGGTAGCTCTCACGGCCCGATCCTCTGGTCGGGCTCGTGTCACACCTCCATCATCACGCCCGCATGCCTTCTGCGTGCTACTTCATGTTATCACTAGAGCGCGCTATCGTGTACGAGAAAGCAGTGTCCGCCGAACAGTTCTACCCCGCGCATTACCGGGCATGAGGAGGCAACACGTGAGTCATGTGAGTACGACGGAGCTGCGCCGGCGCTTCGCCACCGCCCTGTCCGCCCTCTACGCCAGCGAGGTCCCCGCCTACGGGACGCTGGTCGAGGTCTGCCAGGAAGTGAACGCCCGGTTCATGGCCAAGCACGGGCAGTCCGCCGAGCGGCTTGGGACACTTGAGCGCGTGACCGCTGAGCGGCACGGCGCCATCCGGGTCGGCAGTCCGCGCGAGCTTGCCCAGGTCGCGCGGATCTTCGGCGCCCTGGGAATGGCACCAGTCGGTTTCTATGATCTCCGCGACGCGGCGCCGCGCCCGATACCGGTCGTCTCCACGGCGTTCCGCCCCGTGTCGCGCGACGAGCTGGCCGTCAACCCGTTCCGGGTGTTCACGTCGCTGCTCGTCCCGCAGGACAGGCGGTTCTTTGACGCCGACCTGGAGAGCCGGCTGCGTGCCTTCATCGACGCGCGCCGCCTGTTCCCGGAGGAACTGCTGTCGCTGGCGGATGCCGCTGAGCGTGATGCGGGGCTCGATCAGGCCGCAGCCAGCCGTTTCCTCGAGCTCGCCGTCGCGTCATTCGCGCTTTCCCGCGACCCGGTCGACCGGGCCTGGTACGACGAGCTCGAACGGGTCTCCAGCGTCGCATCCGACATCGGCGGAGTCACGTCTACGCATATCAACCACCTCACCCCGCGCGTCCTGGACATCGACGACCTCTACCGCGCCATGCAGTCCCGCGGCATCGAGATGATCGACCGGATCCAGGGGCCGCCGCGCTGGGACGGGCCCGACGTCCTGCTGCGGCAGACATCGTTCCGCGCGCTCGCCGAGCCGCGGGTCTTCCGCGACCCAGACGGCACGGTGGCCGAGGGCAGCCTCCGGGTGCGGTTCGGGGAGGTCGAAGCGCGGGGGATCGCCCTGACACCGGCCGGGCGTGACCTTTATGACGTGATTGCCCGCCTCGTCGACGAGCGGGTGGCCGGCGATCCCGGCAGCGATCACGCTGCGGTCGCGCGGGACGTGTGGGCGCAACGCATGCCACGCACCGAAGCAGAGCTGGAGAGGGAAGGCCTCGGGTGGTTCACCTATCACCTGGTGGCCGATCCGCCGTCGGGCATCCCGCCGCGCACCCTGCGCGACCTGCTGGACACCGGGTGGGCCGAGGCACGGCCGGTTGTGTACGAGGACTTCCTGCCGCAGTCCGCCGCGGGGATCTTCGCGTCGAACCTCACCGCGGATGGCAGCATGGACGCCGGCCGCGGCGCTGCCCATCGAGACACGGCGTGGCTCGCGGATGCCATCGGAAGGGACGTTCTCGCTCCAGAGGACCTGTACGGGCGCGAGTCGCGGGAGTCCATAGCCGAGATCGAGGCTGCCCTGGGAATGCAGGTGCCGGCATCACCCGCTGGTCAGCCACCTTCCGTTTCCGGGAGGCGGCCGGCGTAGGTCAGGGCGAAGTCGCGGAACGTGGCCGCGGGGGCGGTGAGGGGACGGTCGGCAGGCCAGGCGATGCCGATTGTCCTGGCCGCCTTCGGCGTAGTGATCCGGATCGGGACGACGGACGGGTCCGCCAGCGACGACGCGGTGGCCGGCAGCAGTGACACGCCGAGGCCCGCGCCGACCAGGCCGCGCGCCGTGTCGGCCTCCTCGCCCTCGAACGCGATGCTCGGCTCGAAGCCCGCCTCGCGGCACAGGGCGTCGGTGATCGCCCGCAGCCCGTAGCCGGGCTCCATGACGATGAAGTCCTCGGCCGCCGCCGCTGATAGCGGCATCCCGTCGTTGACATATGCCGCGAGCCGGTGCCCGGCCGGGACGAACAGGTCGATCCGCTGCTCGGCGAGTCCGCGTGCGAGCACGTCCGGCCCCGCCGGCAGCGGCGCGGTCAGGCAGAGGTCGAGTTCGCCGGCCCGCAGCCGCGCGAGCAGCCCGTGCCCGCCGTCCTGGACGAGCGCGAAGCGCACCGCCGGATACGACGTGCGGAAGCCCTTCAGCAGTTGCGGCACGATCTCGCCGCCGAGGGTGTGCAGGAAGCCGAGCGCGACCCGGCCGCGCAAGGGGTCCGCCTCGCCCGTCATGTGCTCAAGGGCGGCCGACAAGGTTGCGAGCGCGCGTTCGGAGGCGTCCAGGAGGTACCGGCCGTGCCGGGTCAGCTTGACCGAACGGCCGGGACGCGTGAACAGGGGCATGCCAAGCTCGGCTTCCAGCCGGGCGATCGACCGGGAGAGGGTCGGCTGCGGGACGCCCAGTAGCTCGGCGGCGCGCGTGATGTGCTCCTCGCGAGCCACGGCGACGAACTGGCGGAGCAACGGCACCAGGGCGTCGAGTCCGGCGTCCGCAGTGTCACCAAACAGGAGGTCACCAAACACAAGGTCACCAGGCACGGGGTCACCAGGCACGGGGTCATTCATATTTGAATTGTTACACGAACAATCATGTATTGGACGTATCAATGTCGGCCGGCCTAGCGTCGAGCGCGTGACACTCTCGCTGGAGAAGACGGAAAGACTCCGGTACGGCGATCCAGGGATGCGGCGCGTGCGGCTGGGGCTGTTCGCGGCGGGTCTCGCCACCTTCGCACTGCTGTACACGCCGCAACCGCTGCTCCCGCTGTTGTCCAGCGCGTTCCACGCGAGCCCAGCCGCGTCGAGCCTGGCGATGTCCGCGGGCACGTTCGCGCTCGCCGTCGCGGTCATCCCGATGAGCTCGCTGTCGGAGGTGCTCGGGCGCCGCGAGGTCATGACGTTCTCCGTGGTCGTCGCCGCGGTGCTCGGCCTGATAGCGCCGCTGTCGCCGAGCCTGCCCGTGCTCATCGGGGTCCGCGTGCTCGAGGGGTTCGCCCTCGCCGGGATGCCCGCCACGGCTATGGCCTACCTCGCCGAAGAAGTCGAGGCGGCCGACCTCGGCCGCGCCATGGGCCTGTACATCGCGGGCAACGCCATCGGCGGGCTCGGCGGGCGGGTCATCGCCGGCGTACTCGCCGAGCACGGCGGCTGGCGGGTCGCGACCGCCGGGGTTTCGGCGCTCGCGCTCGGGTGCGCGGTCGCGCTCGTCCTGCTGCTACCGAAGTCAAGGTTCTTCACCCCGTCGCCGCCGAGGCTCCGCGTCCTGCTCGCCACGCTCGCCCGCAACCTCGCCGACACCGGGCTGCTGCGCCTGTACCTGATCGGGTTCGCGCTGATGGGCGCGTTCGTCACGGTCTACAACTACCTCACGTTCCGGCTGAGCGGTGCCCCCTTCGACCTGTCGACCAGCGTCATCGGCGCCCTGTTCACGGTGTACCTCGCGGGGACGTGGTCGTCCACGATGGCGGGCCGGCTCGCGGGCCGACTCGGCCGCCGCACCGTCCTGGCCGCCGGGGTGGTCGTGGCCATCGCGGGCGTGGCCCTGACCCTGCCGGCGTCCCTGGCCTGCATCGTGGTCGGCCTCATATTGCTGACCGCGGGGTTCTTCGCGGCGCACTCGGTGGCCAGCGGGTGGGTCGGCGGCCGGGCCCCGGTCGCGCCCGCGCAGGCCTCAGGCTTGTACCTGTGCCTTTACTACATCGGCAGCAGCGTCGCCGGGTCAGCCGGCGGCATCTTCTACGCCCACGGCGGCTGGGCGCCCACCGCGGCGTTCGCCGCGGCACTGCTCGCGGTCGCCCTGGCGAGCGCCGCATCCCTGCGCCGCTGAAAGATCAAAAGCAGATCGTCCCGCCTGGATGTGACCCCCGCCACCGTTGACAAGACCAGGGGGCAGGATATTAGGTTAGGTTTGCCTTACCTAATTATCGTCCGCCGGGCATCTGCTGGAGGTTGCGTGCTCGCCACGCTTGTCATCTTCCTTCGCGAGGGCATCGAGGCGAGCATGATCGTCGCCATCCTGCTCGCGTACCTTAACCGGCTCGGCCGCCGTGAGTACTTCAAGGACGTGTTTCTCGGCGTGGGCCTGGCGCTGGTGCTCGCGACTGCGGGCGGCGTGGCCGCGTACCTCACCATACGGTCCTACGACGGCTCACGGGTGCAGACGATCTTCGAGACGGGCACGTTCATCGTCGCCGCGGCCGTCCTCACCTACATGACATTCTGGATGCGCAACCACGCACGGTCGATCTCAAGGGAACTGCGGTCGAAGGCGGACGCGGCCATGGACGGCAAGGCACGGTGGGGCCTCGCCCTGCTGGCCTTCCAGGCAGTCGGCCGCGAGGGTCTTGAGACCGTGGTGTTCACGCTCGCGATCATCTTCTCCACGTCCACGACCGGCGCGCTGACCGGTGCGATCATCGGCCTGGCGGGCGCCCTCGCGATCGCGTTCTTCATCTACCGGCTGGGTCACAAGCTGAACCTGTCGAAGTTCTTCACGGTCATCGGCTGCCTGCTGATGATTTTCGCCGCGGGCCTGCTCGCTGACACCGTGGAGAACCTCCAGCAGCTCGGCTGGGTGCGCGTGCTTGACGTGCCGATGTGGCACTCGGGGCAGATCCTGTCGGAGGACAGCTCATTCGGCGACGTGCTGCACAGCTTCTTCGGCTACAGCGATTCGCCCACCCCGCTGCAGCTCATGGTGTACGTCGCGTACCTGGCGATCGTCGTCGCCGCCTTCCTCGGCCTGCACAGCGGCCTGCGGGTCCACCGCAAGGCGCCGCAGCCTGCCGTAGAGTCGTAGCGCAATCGCGCTCGCACCACCTGTTCCGTGACGAGCTCAAGACCACGCCCGCTAGGTACGTCGAGCTCATCAGGTTCGATACCGCCAGGGACTTGCTAGACGCGGGCCACTCGGTGACCGACACCGCGCTGCGCAGCGGATTCGGCAGCACGGAGACCCTCCGCCGCGCGTTCATCCAGCATCTCGGCGTCTCGCCGCGCGCCTACCAGCAGCGTTTTCACAGTGCCATCCGGGACTGAGGCCCCAGGGTCAGCCGTAGGCGGCCACGGCGAGCGCCGCCACCACATCAGGGCACTTTCTGCGACACGGGCATGTCCCAAAACGAGGGAAAGCTGTCCGAACGGACATGGCAGCGTGAATAACGGACACGGCAGCGTGAATGTGGTGGCTAGCAGGAAGGAGGTGTCAGAAGGTCCGAGATACCGTGGGAGTGCATCACCGTGACCTCATGCGTTGCCGGCGTTCGGCTCCCGGGAACGCGCCAGGTCGCCGATGTGACCGCTGGTCAGGCGGACGTGCCGCCCCTGCGGCAGGTTCTCGCCGCCTTCACGGACGGGGTTCAAAGACCGGCCGGACGCCACTGTCGGCACGGTCAACGCTGATGTCGTCGAACATTTCGTGGTTTCCGCCGGGCGGACTCCGCAGGGGCGATCGAGTCGAGCGCCTGGCCCCAATAGCGCCACGACATAGCTAAGGAGACAATCATGACCACCACATCCGCAGACGCCAGGGGATTCCACGCGTCCACCAAGCTGGCCGGAAACCTGCAGCAGCTGCTTGCCGACCTGATCGCCCTGCACCTGCAGGGTAAGCAGGCGCACTGGAACGTCATCGGCCATAACTTCCGCGACCTGCACCTGCAGCTCGACGAGATCGTCGACGCGGCCCGCGAGTCGAGCGACGTCATCGCTGAGCGGATGCGCGCCCTCGGCGCTACGCCCGACGGACGCGCCGCGACGGTCGCCAAGACGACCACGGTGCCGGAGTTCCCGCCCGGCGAGAAGGACGTGGCTACCGTTGTCGACCTGATAACCGCGCGGCTGTACGCGGTGGCGGGCACAGCGCGCACCATTCACGACCAGGTCGATGCCGAGGACCCGTCCACGGCTGACTTGCTGCACCAGGTCATCGACGAGCTGGAGAAGGAGGCCTGGATGATCAGCGCCGAGAACCGCAGTTCCTGAGGCAGAACCTGAGCACCTCCCCACCGGGGGAGGTCATGATGCGTACGGGCTCAGCACCGGAAACGTCGTTCTGGTACACGGCGCTTTCGTGATTCCGAACGGGTCCGTGCTCCGACTCGCCTGCCAGCCATTTGCTGGAGTCGGGGCGGTGCAGTAAGCCGCACCCGTTCGGGATCACTTGAATTTGACTTTCCGCAGGGGAACCGCTGGGTGCGGCTATCCCGCTCAGGACCGGGGGTGCTTCCCGAGGACTAGCACGCCGCAGGAGGCGAACATGCCGCCGTTGCCGAGGATGACGCTGATGTCCGGGCTGTCGACCTGGGCGGCCGCCTCGCCGCGGACCTGGCGGACACCCTCCTGGATGGCGAACATCCCGTACATGCCGGTGTGCGTGTAGGACAGGCCGCCGCCGTTGGTGTTAAGCGGGAGGGAACCGCCTGGCTCGGTGTTGCCGTCGGCGATGAACGGGCCTGCCTCGCCCTTGCCGACGAAGCCGAGCGCCTCGAGGCCGTAGATGGGGACGTGCGCGAACGCGTCGTAGATCATCAGGTGGCTGACGTCGGCAGTGGTGATGCCCGCCTCGGCGAACGCCTTCTGCCCGGCCTGGCGGAACATCTGCGACTCGGTGAAGTCGATCATCTGGGAGATCATCGGGGTCTCTGCCGCCTCCCCGGTGCCCAGCACGTGCACGGGCGGCTTGGGGAAGTCGGCCGCGCGGTCCGCCGACGTGATCACGAGCGCGCCGCCGCCGTCGGTGACCAGGCAGCATTCGAGCAGGTGGAACGGGTACGCGACCATGCGCGATGCCAGCACGTCCTCGACGGTGATGACGTCGCGGAACATCGCGCGCGGGTTCTTCGCCGCCCACTGCCGCTGCGCGACCGCCACGGCGGCGAGCTGCTCGTGAGTGAGGCCGTAGTCCTTCATGTAGCGGAGAAGGGGAATGGTGAACGTGGTGGTCGGGCCCAGGGTGCCGTACGGGGCCTCGAACTGGCCGGGCGGGGAGGAGAAGTCCATGCGGTAGGGCGGCGCGCCGACCCGCGACCTGCCGGACTCGCCGTGGGTGATCAGGATCGTTGTCGCGTAGCCGGCCCTGATGGCCGCGGCGGCGTGCCTGACATGCAGCAGGAAGGACGTGCCGCCGATGCCCGTGCCGTCCAGCCAGTCGGGGTAGATGCCGAGTGCGTGCGCGACCTGGACCGGGCCGGGCGCGGAGACGGTCGCGATCCCGTCGATGTCCTTCATGGTCAGGCCCGCGTCGGCCACGGCGTTGCGCGCCGCCTCGATGTGCAGCCCCAGGGTGGAGTGCCCGGGCAGCCTGCCGATCTCGTCGGTCTCCGCGGCGCCCGCGATGATGACGCCCGCGCTGCTCACTGAGCCTCCTGGTCGGGGGTGAAGACGGGCAGCCAGATGTCGCCGCGCTGCTCGAAGGCGACGCGCAGCGGCATGTCGAGCACCAGGGCCTCGGGGGTGGCAGGCACGCCCCGGATGCTGGTCATCATCCGGGGGCCCTCGGCGAGTTCGACGACGGCGATGGCGTAGGGCGCGTCGGCCTCGAAGCCGGGCGCGGGCCGGTGGTTGATGACGTAGGAGTACAGGGTGGCCTGGCCGCTCGCGGTGAACCACTCGACGCTGCCTGAGCCGCAGGACGGGCAGAGCGGGCGCGGGTAGAAGTACGGCTTACGGCAGTCCAGGCAGCGTTGGATCCGCAGTTCGCCCGCTGCGCATCCGTCCCAGTAGGGCTGGGTCTCCGGCGTGGGGACCGGCACGGCTTTGGCTGGCATCGGCGGCTCAGCCCGGCCGGCCGAGCAGCGGGCCGAACGCGCGCTCCACCTGGTCGGTGAGCTCGTCGGGGTCCCACGGGCCGGTGCCGATGATCCGGCTGACCGGCTCGGGGTTGCTGTAGAGGGAGACCTCGTAGCCGGCTGAGTGGATGATTCGCCCGGTGATCCACCCGGACCGCTCGGAGGCGAGGTAGGCGACGACCGGCGCCACGTTGTCCGGTGACCGCTCGTCGTCGCCGGACGGTGCCCCGGCGCGGCGCCGGCCCGTCGGGATCGAGGCGGTCATCCGGGTGGCGGCGCCCGGCGAGATCGCGTTCACGGTCACCCCGTACTTCGCCAGGGAGTGCGCCGCGGAGTAGGTCAGCCCGACGATGCCCATCTTGGCCGCCGCGTAGTTCGGCTGCCCCGGCGCGCCGTGCAGCCCGGAGACCGAGGTGAAGTTGATGATGCGGTTCTGCGCGGTCTCGTCGCGCACCGACCGCCAGTGCGCCGAGGCGAACCGCGTGGTGTTGAACGTGCCCTTCAGGTGGACCCGGATGACGTCGTCCCACTCCTGCTCGGTCATGTTGAAGACCATCCGGTCGCGCAAGATGCCGGCCACGTTGACGAGCACGTCGAGCCGGCCGAACTCCCCGAGCGCGGTGCCGATGAGGCCCTCCGCCGCGGTGAAGTCGGCGATGTCCGCGCCGCTGGCGACCGCCTTCCCGCCGGCCTGGGCGATCTCGGCCACCACGTCGTGGGCGGGCCCGGTGTCCTGCCCGGAGCCGTCCATCGCCACGCCCAGGTCGTTGACCACGACCGAGGCGCCCTCGCTGGCCAGCAGCAGGGCCACTGACCTGCCGATCCCGCGCCCGGCGCCGGTGACGATCGCTACCCGCCCGTCCAGTCGTCCCATCCCGCACACCGATCCTTCCGCCGCGAGGCAGCAGAGCGTGAATAGAATCCTGTTCTGGAATTAGCCTCCGGTACCGCCCTTCCCGTGTCAAGGCCTGGCCTGCGGCCGGAGTCGGCGGTCCTGATCGCCGGCCGGTCGCTTGACATCGGTGAATCTGGAGACATCCTAGTATCAGATTCTAGATTTGACTTCAGGAGGCGGCCGGCCTGGGCACCCCGGGACGCGGTCCCACGCACGAGACGGACAACGCCAGGAGGGGCGCCATGGAACTTGACCTTGGCCCGGAGATCGCGCAGTTCCGCGCGGAGCTGCGGGACTGGATCGCGGCCGAGGCGCCGCCCGGGCTCGCCGGCCTCTTCGACTGGAACATGGTGATGACGGCCGGCGGCCGGCGCGGCGGGCAACTCGCCAGGGCCATGGTCCACCCCGCCTACGCGGAGTGGACGGCCAAGCTGCAGGCCAAGCGGCTGATCTGCCCGCAGTGGCCGGCCGAGTTCGGCGGGCAGGGCCTGGACGCGGTACGACTCGCTGTGCTCAACGAGGAGTTCCACCGGGCTTGCGCGCCGCGGGTGAGCCGCGGCATGGGCGAGGCCCTGGTCGGCCCGTCCATCATCGTGCACGGCACCCCCGCGCAGCGGGCGTACTTCCTGCCCAGGATCATCTCCGGCGCGGACGTGTACTGCCAGGGCTTCTCCGAGCCCAACCACGGCTCCGACCTGGCCGCCGTGGAGACCAAGGGCGTCGTCAGCGGCGACGAGATCATCATCACCGGCCAGAAGGTCTGGACGTCTGGCGCGGCCAGCGCCAACCGGATGTTCCTGCTGTGCCGGACCGACCTGCGCGCGGAGAAGCACGCGGGGCTCTCCTACGTGCTGATCGACTTCACGGACCCGGGCGTCACCTACCGGCCGATCAAGCAGCTGTCCGGCGCCCAGGAGTTCGCCGAGGACTTCATCGACGGCGTGCACGCGCCGCTGTTCAACGTCATCGGCGGCCTCAACAACGGCTGGCGTGTCGCGATGACGACGCTCGGCCACGAGCGCGGCGGCCGTGCCACCGTCGCGCACCTCGGCTACGAGCGGGAGTTCTGGGAGCTGGTCGAGACGGCGCGCAAGCGGGGCAAGACCGCCGACCCGCTGATCCGCCAGCGGCTCGCCTGGGCCTACACGCAGGTGGAGCTGATGCGCTTTTCCGGCCTGCGCACCCTCGCCCAGGTCGCGGCGGGCCGCCCGCCGGGCCCGGAGGCATCGGTCGCCAAGCTCTTCTGGAGCGAGTACCACAAGAAGCTCGGCGAGCTCGCGATGGCGATCGAGGGCGCGGACGGGCTGCTGCGCCCGGACGGCGACGGCTACCCGGTCACCCCCTGGCAGGGCGTGTTCCTGAGCAGCCGGGCCGGCACCATCTACTCGGGCACCAGTGAGATCCAGCGGAACATCATCGGCGAGCGGGCCCTCGGCCTGCCCAAGGAACCACGAATCGTCGGCTGACGGAAGCGGTGGGAGGCACCATGACACTGGGTGTGACCGAGGAACTCCAGGAGCTGCGCGACTCGGTGCGGCGCTTCCTGGCGGACCGGGCGCCGATCTCCCGGGTCCGTGAGCTGATGGAGACCGAGGACGGCATCGACCGGGCCGTCTGGGAACAGGCGGGCGGGCAGCTCGGCCTGCTCGGCCTCGCGGTCCCCGAGGAGTACGGCGGCGCCGGCTTCACCTTCGCCGAGCAGGCGATCGTGCTTGAGGAGCTCGGTGCCGCGCTGTACAGCGGCCCCTACCTGGCCAGCGGCGTGCTCGCCGCCACGGCGCTGCTCGCGAGCCCAGACGAGGGCGCGCGGCGCGACCTGCTCCCCGCGATCGCCTCCGGCGCGGTCATCGCCACGGTGGCCTTCACCGAGGACGACGGCTCCTGGGACCCGGCCGCGGCCCGGCTGGCCGCCGTCAAGGCCGGCGACAGCTGGCGGCTTGACGGCCACAAGAGCTTCGTGCTCGACGGCGGCGCGGCCGGCCTTGTCCTCGTGCTGGCCATCGCCGACGGCCGGCTGTCCCTGTTCGCGGTGGACAGCGGCGCGGCAGGACTCACGAGGACCACGCTGCCGACGCTCGACCAGACCCGCAAGCTGGCCCGGCTGGAGTTCGACGCCGTGCCCGCGCGGCTGATCGGATCCCCGGGCGACGCGGCGGCCGTCATGGACCGCGTCCTGAACGTCGCCGCGATCGCGCTGGCCGCCGAGCAACTCGGCGGCGCGCAGCGGGCCCTGGACATGACGGTGGAGTACGCGAAGGTCCGGCACCAGTTCGGGCGGCCGATCGGCAGCTTCCAGGGCCTGAAGCACCGGCTCGCCGACCTGCTGCTCGAGGTCGAGTCGCTGCGGTCCGCCGTCGCCTACGCCGCCTCGGCCGTGGCGGATGACTCGCCCGAGGTCCCGGTCCTCGCCCCGCTGGTCAAGGCGTACGCGTCCGACACCTACTTCCACGTGGCCGCCGAGACCATCCAGATGCACGGCGGCATCGGCTTCACCTGGGAGCACGACGCCCACCTGTACTTCAAGCGGGCGAAGTCAAGCGAGCTTTTCCTCGGCGACGCCAGCTACCACCGCGAGCGCCTCGCCGCCCGCATCGGACTGTAGCGTTTTCGCCCGTGGTTAGCTGGTCCAAGGACTCCCTTAAATCAGCGTGACCTTAGATATGAGAGGTTTAGGCCCTTTGCGGGGCGGGCGCGAGCAGGCCGAGAGCGCGGGCCCGGTCGATGGCCTCTAGGCGGCGGTGGGCGCCGAGCTTGTCGTACAGGTGTCGCATGTGCGTCCGGACCGTGTTCACCGAGACGTAAAGCTCGCGGGCGATCTCCGGCGCGGAAAGGCTGGTCGGCAGGAGGCGCAGGACGCGGGCCTCGGCCTGGCTGAGGTGCTCGGGCAGGTGCTCTGGTGGGCCCGCGGGTGGCGCCGCTGGCGTCCTCCCGCCTAGCACGCTGATGATCTTCCTGACCAGCGCGGGGTGCGCGCTGCGTTGCCGGGCATGGCGTTCAAGCAGCTCCAGCACCGGGTGCAGCAGGAACGGGAAGAGCAGGCCATCAGACTCGGCGAGATCGAGGCTTCGCTTAAGGGCGCGTCCGGCAGCCTCTCGCTCACCGAGCGCGTCCCGAGCGCTCGCCTCCAGCAGGAAAGCCGCGATGAGCCACACCTGATGGGATCCCGGGGCCGGGCTGTCGAGGACGGGCGCCAGCGCGGCGGTCGCCGCGCGCGGGTTGTCCTGGGCGAGCCGCAGCGCCGCCAGAGCGGTGCGGATACCTGGCCTTTCGCGTTCATCTTCGGCAGTCTCGGTCAAGGCGGCATCGGCTGCTGGCCTATCTCAGCTCCGCCGGAAGCTGACCAGACGATCCGGTCACCCGCCGCTGCCGCCTCGGTGAGCAGATTACGGTCTCGCCACGCCTTGCCAGGTCCGCCTCGGCCGCTGTGCCCTCGGTCTCTACACAGTGAGGACGGGTGAGTATTCCGGCTATCCGGTATCTGAAGATGGCGGCCCGCCGGGGGCCTGCCGGGGTGCTGGCCAGGGCGACACCGGGCGGCTCCCAGGCGACCCTTGACAGTGAGGACCGACACCGCCCAGCCACAGGAGGGCGTGGGATGACACAGAAACGGATCACCAAGCCGCGGAAAGCCAGCGCACGCCGACGCGACGAGCCGGATCAGCTGCTCGAACTGGATGCACGCGACCCAGACATCGTCCGTGCCAAGCGGCTGCAGCGCCGGCTGCGGCGACCAAGCGCCACCAGGTGAGCGCGGTGAGTTGCGCACTGGACCCGGCGACGCAATGCCGCCAGCCGCTGACGCCGGAACTCCCGCTCCGCGCCTTCGACGCGGTGCTCCCGCCCGGGGCCACCGCCCCCTCGGCCGGCCGCGCGCACGCCCGGGCATTCGCGCGCGAGTGCGACCAGTTCAGCGCGCAGACGGCAGAGACTGGGGAACTGCTCGTCTCGGAACTGGTCACGAACGCGTACGAGGCAGCATGCTCCACCGTCCCCGGCCCCCCCGGGACCTGCAGCCAGCCCGCTGTCCGGCTGTCCATGCGCTGCTTTCCCGGCGAACTGCTCATCGAGGTCATCGACCGTTCACCCGAACCGCCCGTGCCGTCCAGCCCCGACCGCGGATCCGAGCACGGGCGGGGCCTCCTGCTCATCGAGGCACTCAGCCGGGAATGGGGATGGTTCCCGGTACCAGGCGGCGGCAAGTGCGTGTACTGCCGCCTCGCCACCGAAACATAGTGCCCGGCGCCACGGCATCGCCCCTGCCATCCGGGTCCATACGCGCAGCCGGCCTGCGGTCATCGCGCTGAGAGCGGGACGCCCAGCCTCGATCTCGAACAAACGTATGCCGGAACCGGCGCTGTGACGCTGGTTCCGGCACGTTCACTGAGCCACCCGCACGGGATGGGATCGCCTTATGCGCTAGCGGCTGCTGCTCCCTCCGCCGCCTCCTCCTTGAGACCGACGCTTGGGCCTGCCTCGCCCCGGCGCAGCCGCCTGCGAACCGCGGCCAGGTACCAGATCGCCCCAATCACCTCGAAGCAGACCGTGTAGAGCAGCACGACATGGCTGGATGACGGACCGATCATGAAGACGATGACGGTGATGCTGAACGCCACGCAGGTCGCCGTGACAGGGAACAGCCAGCGGCCCAGGCTGAAGTACCCGGGCGCCGCCTCCGGGATGGAGCCCCGGAAGTACGCGATCAGCACGGCCACGCAGGTCGAACCATAGGTGAGGTACAGGGACACGTTAAGGACGCTGAGCACGTCGTTGACGAAGCCACCGGACAGCAGGTTGATGATGATCGAGAAGACCCCGACCCCGATGATCGCGTACACCGGGGTCCCGGTCTTCTCGTTGACCGTGCTCCAGGTCCGCGAGAAGGGCAGCATGCGGTCTCGGGCGAGTGAGAAGCTGGTCCGGGTGGCGCAGGTGATGTTCGCCAGCAGGCAGGACAACATGGCGATGAACGCAACGACTTGGAGCAGGTCAGCGGGGACCCCGCCGAAGTGGCTGGAGAAGATCGCGACCATGGGGTTGCTCGTCCCACCGACGGTGGCGCCGATCGAGCCGGGGATCGCCATCGCGAACACCGCGTAGACGACGAATGCCGCGACGCCAGCGATGACCACCGCTCGCAGCATCGCGCGGGGCGCGATCCGCCGCGGGTCGGTGGTTTCCTCGGCCAGGTCTGCCGAGCCCTCCCAGCCCGCCAGCGTCCAGACGGGCAGCAGCAGCGCCAGTCCTATGGTGCCGAAGCCGATGCCGCTGCCACTGCTCGATCCCACCTGGGTCAGGACATGCGGACCCTGGATGTGATGGAAGAAGAAAAGGCCGATAGCGAGTGCGATGGTGGCGCCAATGGTCCCCAAAAGCTCCATCGTGGCGCCGGCGTTGTTGACCATGCCAGCGGCCTTAATCGACAGCAGGTTGATGGTCACCGCCACGACGATGGCGATGACCGCGAGCAGCGCGACGTCCCAGTGCGTGGGCTTAGCCCAGATATCCGGAGCGAACACTGACGCCAGCGAGACTGAGATGCCCGCGGAACCCATCAGGTTGGCGACCAGGGCATTCCAGCCGGTGAACCAGCCGTAGTGCGGCGACACGATGCGGCTGGCCCACTGGTACGCGTATCCGGTCACCGGGAGGCGGGCCGCGAGATGACCGTAGACGAGCGCGATCAGCACTACCCCGGCCCCCACGGGAAGCCATAGCCAGATGGAGACGCCGCCGAGAGCCTCGAACGGGTCCGCGAAAGCCGTGAACACCGTAGTCGTGATGGAAATCATCGAGAACGCGAGGGCGAACGAGGTGAAACCGCCGATCGACCGGTGCAACTGCTGTTTGTAGCCAAACTGCGCCAGGTCGGCATCCGCGCTGTGGGATGCTCTGCCGGCTTCCGCGATGTCCATGCTGGACTCCTTACGGCGAGGGGTTGGGGAGCAGAATTGCGTAAGTCCGGGTAGGCGCCGCCGTGGCCGGGCTTCCGCCCGGACTTCTCTGCGGAGACGTGAGCCGCGTCGAAGTTGCGTTCACTCGAGCCTGGGGACGAGGGAAGCCATGTCAGGCCGAGCGGGCTGCGTCGACGAACCGCTTCGCGCGGTCTGGGTCCACCGGGTTCCAGGTGTAACCGGGCCCCCGCCATCTTCCCGGAGACCAAGATCACTTCCGCGTCTCGGCGGACACTCGACACAGCACCGCTCAGCCCGGCGGACGTGTCGTACAACGGCGTGCCGGGCAATGCCGGCACGTGTGCCATGGCGATCGGCGGCTTGCGGTCGGGAAAGATCTTGTGGAAGCGGGACACTCTCACCCCTGGGGCTGTCGGTACCAGTTGCGGCGAGGCTATAGGCGTGCATGTGATTTGTAAACACTTTTCTCATGCATTCTCACATCTAGGTCCAGATGTTCAACATCCTTGCGTTAAGTAATCACAGATGGTTACACTGATCCGGTGCTTCCCTCACAGCGGCGGCATGCCGTGCTACGCCGGCTGACGACACATGGTGAAGTCAGCTTCACCGAACTCGCCGAAGAGTTCGGCGTGTCCGAGATGACGATCAGGCGCGACCTGGAGTCTATTGAGGCGGACGGTCTCGCCCGGCGCGTGCGCGGCGGCGCGATCTCCGTGGTCAGCAGGTCCTACGAACCACCGCTCGCGGTGCGTGCGACCACGGCTTCCGCCGCGAAGACGGCGATTGGCTCCGCAGCTGCCAGCCTGGTCAACGACGGCGACACGATCATCATCGACGTGGGAACGACCACCCTGGAACTGGCCAAGTCGCTGCACGGACGGCGCGGCCTCACTGTTGTCACGGCGAGCCTGCCGATAGCGGCAGAACTCGGCACCGACCCGGATATCCGCGTCTTGATGACAGGAGGCCAGGTTCGCACCGGTGAGCTCAGCCTGACCGGCGGGATGGCCGAAGATGCTTTCACCGCCATGAACTGCGACCTAGCCTTCATCGGGGTGGCGGGCATCTGCCCCGCGCCTGGCCTGACCGAGTACAACCCCGATGACGCGCGAGTCAAGCGCGCCGCCATGAGCGCCGCCCGCCGGACCATCGTCCTGGCCGACAGCAGCAAGCTCGGGCGAGTCGCCTTCAGCACGGTCGCGCCGCTGTCCTCGGTCGACGTACTGGTCACCGACGCTCCAGCGGACCACCAGACGGTGCTGGACATCGCCGCGGCCGGCGTCGCCATCACCGAAGCCAAGGTGGTCGACGCCCAGTGACCGCCGGGTCGCTGCTTCAGTTCGCCCGCGATGCCGCTATCGCCGCTGGCCGAATCCCGCTCAGCGAGCGCTCTTCCGCCATCGCGCAGGGCCCCAGCACGCAGAGATAACTGCCTTTTAAGGAAGCCGCCCACGTTTGGAGCTGCTGCAGAGACGGTTGCATGTCAGCCGCCCGCGCCCCCGTCGCTCTGGTGACTTAGAGTAGTGCAATGAACCGGGGGAGGGGTCAGGTAATCGAGCTGCGGCTCAACCAGGTCGAGGAGATGTTCGTCTTGGCCCAGACCGACCTGTTCTCCGAGTACCGCAACTACCTCACCGGAGTCGAGCACTGCCTCAGCTTGCTCCGCTCGCAGCGCATCCGACGACCGGTCCGGCTTCAGCTCTCGTTGCCGCCCGCGGAGTTGGACGGTGCCCTGGGCGACCGGCTTAGCGTGGCGCTGCGCCGCTACTGCGACCAGCGCATCAGCTACAACGAACGCGAGCGGCGCGCGGTCCGGCTGGGTGGCCTCTGGTCGCTGTGGGTCGGCGTTCCCATCGTGGTGATCGGATACCTCCTGGTGATATTCCAAGACACGCTGGCCGGCCACACCGGCAACATCGTCCTCGACACCACGGGCTGGGTGCTGGTGTGGGTAGGAATCTGGTACCCGCTCGACACATTCTTTTTCAGCCCTCTTGGGTACGGGCGGGAGAACCATGCCCTCAAGCACCTGCGCGACGCCGAGATCTCGGTGACGACCTGGCAACCCACGACGGCCTGACGCCCGGGCACCGGTTTGAGGCGAAGGGTGTCGGGCACCGCTAACGACGTGGGCCCTTCGATCATGGATATCTCTATCCAGGCAGGCGCGCGTCTTCCCGGGACAGGTAAGGCCAGGTGCTGATGTGTCCGGCCCAACTGCTGCGCAAAGCGTTCTCGGCCGCCTCCAGCAGTCGGTGATCAATCCGGTCGTCAGGCTGGCGTGGGACCTGGGAATCCCGATTCCAGGCGACGCCCTCCTGGAGACGACCGGCCGACGTACCCACCTTCCGCGGCGCACGCCCGTGTGTGACGGCCTGGAGGGTGAGACATTCTGGCTGATCGCCCAGCGCGGGCGTGACGCCGACTGGGTGCGGAACATCGAGGCCAATCCCCGCGTCCGTGTCAAGGTCAGCGGAGTACGCACCGGCTGGCGGTCCGGGACCGCACACATCCTCGATGACGACGATCCGCGGGAACGCCAGCGGATCCTGAGCCAGGCCAACCTCGCCCGCCGTCTGTGCATGGCCACGTCGAAAGCGCAGAACACGAACCCGCTGACAATTCGCGTCGACCTGGATAGCGAATGAGCTCACTTCGTGATCGCGGCCGGATTTCATCGAAAGCCTGACAGAAAGGACGCCCGATGGAAGCCACCTACGCCACGAAAGTCAACGTGGCACAGCCCGGAAGCGGAGACAGCGTCAGCATCCCCGGATTCGGGGCCGTATACAAGATCTACAGCCGTGACAACGGCGGGGAAATTGCCATGATCGAACACCCGTTCGCTGTCGGCTTCATCACCGCACCGCACCTGCACACCCGGGAGGACGAGACCTCGATCGTGCTCGAGGGCCAGATCGGCTTCCGTTCCGACGACGCCGAAGTGGTGCTCGGACCTGGCGGCTTCATCACCAAGCCACGCGGGCAAACGCATGCCATGTGGAACGCCGGGAAGGTTCCCGGCCGGATCGTCGAGGTCATAACTCCGGGGGGCTTCGAAATCTACTTCCGTGAGCTCGGCGAGCTGCTAGCCGCCAGTCAGACCGACGTGCCAGCAGTACCCGGCGCCCACATGCGCCTGCACGAATCCGATGCGTTCGCCGAGCTGGCGGAGAAATTCCACCTGACCTACGGGAACCCGCTGTGGCTCGACGACGTGGTGGCCCGTTACGGCCTGAATCCGCCAACCCACTAACTGGAACCTGCGATCCGTGGGTCAGTTGCCTGTGGTGAGAACGGCCTTGGCGACCGAGGCCCGAGCAGCGGGGGAGTCCAGGTCGCCAGCAGCTCACACCGTAGTCCGTAGTCCCAGGAATGGGAGTTACCGTGAGCACGTGGACGAACTGGCAGACTCCAGCGGCACGCTGCACGATTCGGCTGTCCTGCGCAAACGGCTAGCGGAGGCCGGCTACCTGTTCTTCCGCGGCCTGCTGCCTGCCGGCACGGTACGGGCTGCGGGCGCGGCGGTGCTCGCACGGCTGCGCGACGGCGGCTGGACCGCCGCGGACGGCACGCCGTCCGCGCAGCCGCGCGCGCTCAACTCGGCCGACGGCCTGTCAGATCCCGCCTTCCGGGCGGCACTGACATGCGCGGAGTTCAATCAGGTTCCCTATCTTGCGCCGCTGCGCGCGACGGTACGGCGGATACTCGGGGCGGCGGCGTTCTCCTACCCGGTGAAGGTGCTCCGCGCTGTCTACCCCGAGCGGCCCGGCCCTCGCGCCCGCGGCCGCTTCATCCACTACGACTACGCGGTCGGCGGCGGCCAGGACATGCTGACCAGCTGGCTGCCGCTGATGGAGATACCGGTCCGGCTGGGCGGGCTGGCCGTGCAGCCGGGCGGCCACCACTGGCCGCCTCAGCCGCCCCGCCCGCTCCGCGGCTCTGAACCAGGCTGGGCCACGACCAGCTACCAGCCCGGTGACGTGCTCATCTTCCACTGCCTCACCCCGCACGCGGCACTGCCGAACACGGGCTCGACCCTGCGGATCTCGGGCGATTTCCGCTGGCAGGTGCCCGGTCACCCGGTCCCGTCCGAACTCGTCCTCGGCCCGGCAGGCCACGACTGGGAAGTGTTCAGCAGGCTGTTCCATAACGAGCCATGGTGGGAGCCGGTCCCGGCCGGCCTCGACCTGCGCCCCAGGGCGGAGCTGGCCGCCAGGCCGCCAGGCCCCTCTCGCTTCTTCGCCATCCACCCCGGCTGGCAAGCGTGGCGCCCCCCGCCCCCAGCCGTCCACTAGTGTGTACCGACTCACAAGTCCTTGACGGGGTGTCGCGGGCTTGCGTGTTCCTCGCGGTGACCGCGAGCGACTCCTGGGCTACCACTGGCTCAGGCCGGTGAGTATCCGCCGGATGATCGCGTTGTGGTAGGCATCGGCGGTGGTCGTCTGCCCGGCGATCATCCGGGCGACTAGCTGCCAGGCGGCTGGTACGTGGGTAACGGCGCGGTGGAACGGTGCGGGGTGGCGGGTGAACGCGTCGAGGAACGACTGCCCGGCTAGCATTTCGGGTTCGAGTTCGGCCTTGATGGCGTTGGTGTAGCGGGTGATCGGGGTGCTGGTCCCGGTGGTGGTCGCTGCGGCGGCCGCGGCCTGGCCGGCGTGCCGGCCGGAGCGGAGCGCGAACGAGATCCCTTCCCGGGTCCACGGGTCCAGGAGCCCGGCTGCGTCCCCGGCGACCAGGACCCGGCCCCTGGCGAGCGGTGAGCGCTGGTCCCGGCACCTGGTGAGGTGGCCGGTGCTGGTCCGCGGCTCGGTCCCGGCCAGGCCGAGGCGCCCGGTGAACTCCGTGAGGTAGGCGCGGGTAGCGTCGGCGTTACCGCGGGCGGCGATCACGCCGACGGACAGCACGTCGCCCTTGGCGAAAACCCATCCGTAGGAGCCGGGGGCGTGCCCGAAGTCGATGAGGATGCGGTCGTCCCACGAGGCCGTCTGGTCCGGCGGGGTCGGGATCTCGGCTTCCAGGCCGAGGTCGACCTGGCGGAACGTCACGCCGGCGTGGGCTGATGAGCGGCCTGCGGAGCCGTCGGCGCCGACCACGATCCGGGCGAGGATGTCGCCGTGCTCCCGGGTGGACAGCCGTACCAGGTCACCGTCCTCGGTGATCTTCAGCACGGTGGTCGCCTCGCTGAGCGTCGCGCCGGCCGCCGTCGCGCGGTCCGCGAGTGCGGCGTCGAACTCGTCCCGCATCACGAGCGTGAGCAGCGGCCCGGGCCAGGTTCGGGTCTTCTGTCTCTTCCCGTCGAAGCTGAATGAGAACGAGCGCGCCTGCGCTCTCGGATTCAGCGCCAGTCCGTCGGGGAGCGCCTGCACCGACGCGTTGACCAGGCCGCCGCCGCAGGTCTTGTACCGGGGGAGCGTCGCGCGCTCCAGCAGGACGACCCGGCTGCCCGCCAGGGCGGCCTCTCGCGCGGCCGTCGCCCCGGCGGGCCCGGCGCCGATCACCGCCACGTCCCAGATATCAGCCTCAGTCACGAACTCGTTCACTTCCCGGTCCCGGCTGGCCTATGCCGCGCTTCCGCATTCCGCCGACGGTCGATGAGGTGACTCCCGCACCAGGTATACCGCTCTACCGCCTGGCCTGGGGTTCGCGGAATCCGGATCCGGCGCGGCGCCCTGGTCAAGCCCGCCTTCCACAGCCAGGTGCACAGCTCCGCCGGGGTATACCCACGGGCGCCGGAGCTGAGACAGGCGAACATCGCGAGGAAGTTCCCCGCCGCCGACGCCCCGCCGGCGGGTTCGGCGAACGCGTCCGTCACGGCCAGGGTCCCGCCTGCGAGAGGGACTCCCTGACCCGCCCGAAGAGCGACACGATGTGGCCTGCGGTGATGATCCACGAGGTTGAAGCACCGCACCGCGTCGTAGCCGCTGCCAGGGTCGCCCGTGGTCGCATCGCCGCCCCGCGTCCGGACCCGGTCGGACATTCCGGCCGCGGCGATGATCTCCCGGCCGCCCGCCGCGCTGCCCGGCAGGTCGAGCACGCGGCGGTGAGCTTCGGGTGACGCTGACAGATCGCCGCCGGGTACCAGCCGTGCCTGCCGCCGACGTCGAGCAGCGACGTTGCGCTCGCCGGCAGCCGGATGATGCGAAGGCGCCAAAGTGCTTGGTTGCCAGTCAGCACTGACCGTGACTTAGCCAATACCTCCGACGTGCGCGAAGCGTCCCTCGCTCATTCCCTGCCAAGCACTGGGTGGTCACGCTGGTATTCCCTCACGTTCACAGGAGACGGTTCCACGGACCGCTCCCTTTCTAGCCAACAAGGCGCGCCGAACCGGGTGATCTGTAGAGTCGAATCTGCGGCAACTGACCGATCTTCATGCGTACAAAATCGGCGTTCGGGACACTGTGGCAGCACGCTGACTGGCGAATTTACTAACACTCTCCACCTGCGTATTCAAGCGCGGAATCGGGGAAAATGCGCCCATGGGGGTTCAAGTCCCCCCTCGGACACATATAAAGCCCTCTGACCTGGCCTTATGTACTCATAGCTTCAGCCATGTCTGAAGAATTGCACTTCACCGGCATATGGGTTCGAGTCCCTCTCGGACACGCGCCTCTATACATGTCCTTCGCAGTGAAGTCATGAGGAGACCGCTTCGTACCCGATGCCGGACTGCTCTGGCGCAAGCTTGGTGAGGCGCTGGCATGCCAGCGGCTCGCAGCGTGGCGACCATGGTCAAGATGGCTTGCCTTTTGCGGAGTGGCTCGCTCTCACCGGACGGGGCCGTGATCACGTACCGGGTCCAGTCGCGGCCATCGGTGCTCCGTACCGCGCGTTCTTGTGCCGCCTTCCGCTGAAGCTGGATGGTCAGCTCGCTAGCTTCCGGCGAGGGGATCACCTGCTGGACGTCGAGAAGCAGCCACTCCCCACCCTGACAGCAGTTGGGGCGTGCGCGAGCAACCGCCCGACGGCAGGCGGGAACATCGGACGCCGCCGGCGCGCTGACCTAGTAGCGCAGGACTTCGACCTACGGCTGGCGATGCGCCTGCTGCGGTTCGGGGGACATGGCGGTGGCTCAGCACACCGCGAGAAGCTGTTCGGCCGAGATGCCGGAACGTGTGGCATGTACCGCTGGCTTCGGGGCGATGGTCTCCCCGAGGGATTCCAGATCTTGTGCCTGTCCTGCAAGGACTCCAAAGGGCACGGGCGAACGGTGCACGCTCGCGCATATCGATAGCAAGAAGCGCCGCTATGCCTGTAACGAGATCAAGCTGCTGGTGAAGGAGTTCGGCACTGACCGAACCGCCCGTGACGGGCACGCTCGCGCTGCAACATGTGCGACGCCGCAGCCAGAGCAATGAGGAGGATTGCTAAATGCCGAAGAGTGACTTCATCGAGACCGAGGGCACGGTCATGCGGATGCGCGGGCACGGCTTCTACACCGTGGTACTCGCCAACGGGCACGAGGTGCTAGCGAGGATGTCGGGGCGGATGACGAAAAACCACATCCGGGTAATCCAGGACGATCGCGTGCTGCTGGAGATCAGCCCGGCGGACTGGTCGCAGGGACGCATCATTTACCGCTATAAGTGATCCGCGTTGCGACTTCTGACTAGCGGGCCGGCGCGCCAGGGCCGGCCAGGGCTCGCGGACTGCAGTCGATGACGGTCTCCAACGGGCAGGCGCTGGTCGGCGCGCATATCCCTACGCTGGCTCCTCTTCGGGAAACCGTGAAGCTGCCGCCGAACGCCTCGACGCTGCGCGCGATCAGGCGAGCCAGGATCACCGGAACATTCGTCACTGCCAAGAGCGCCGACAAGGCCGTTTGGGTTCCGCCTCGCATCTGAAACGCGCCTAGCCGTCGCCTGCGGACCCCGCCCATGGTCATCGTCCACATCACCCCGTCTGCAGTTGTCACCACGCACCGCGCGGAGGCAGCACGAACTCCGTGGTCAGGGCGATGTTGATCATGTACGTAAAGTGAGTGTCGGGCCTCGGACACAGAAACTCGCGCATTTTCCCCGGTTCAGCACCTCCTTGAACACGCGGCCGTGTGATCTCCCCCTCCGGGGAGAAATCACACGGCCTGCGTAGTCAAGCAGCGCTTCAAGCGCCAGGCTGGGCGGGAAATCCCCCGCACTAGCACTGCATCACTGCCTTCGTCGGCGGCCCCGCTGTCCGCGTCGCGGTCAGCCTTGCCCTCCCCGGGGAGGCAGCCGTGACCGCGCAGCCCCTGGCTCCCGTCATCCCTTCCTCCGGCGTTCCGGCAGCGCGCCAAGGCCGCTGCGGCGCGGCGACTGCCGCTGGCCCGCCCGGTTCCCGTGCCGTCAGCGCCCGAGGAAGTCGTACGTACTCAACATCCGGCGCACCGTGAACCCGTCCGACGCCCGGATGCACCATGCCGACCGCCGGACGATCACCGGGACGCCGCCGCGGCAGGATATGGACCGGACCTTACATCAAGGCCTGGTCGCTCTCACTGCCGCAGCTGAACGCATGGGCCCAGGCACACGCCGGGTCAGCCATCGCCCGATGCGGCATCTGCCAGCCCTTACCGTTGCCCTAACGGTCATCCGGCAACGCACCCCGGCGCACCGAGCCGCCTAAGCCAATAGTCTGTCGGCACGAGGTCTCATCTGTGCCGCGCCGAACGTCGGCTGGCCCGGCCAGTGCGCCGCAGTGGCGACACGGCGCGTTATACCTCAGACGGGACGGACGTTCTCCGCCTGCGGTCCCTTCTGCCCCTGGGTCGTGTCAAACTCGACCTTCTGGTTCTCATCCAGCGACCGATAGCCGGAGCTCGTGATCGCGGAGAAGTGCACGAACACGTCCGCCGTCCCGTCATCGGGGGCGATGAAACCGAAGCCCTTATCGGCGTTGAACCACTTCACTGTTCCTGTTGCCATCAGTCCACGTCCTCTATACGTCATGACGCGACATCGCCGCGCCAACCGCGAGCTTACCGGTCCCGGCTCCCACTACCGGTCCACCATCAGTCCCATCTTCCGCGGCACTGGCCGCCGCGTCAGCCCAACACCTCCGTCCGCGTCAATGCACTGGTCGCCGTGGTCTGAGATCGGACCAGTGGGCGGTCCCGCAGACCGCTCTCACACTCGTCATGACCAAGCGCTACGGTTCCGGGCAGTTGAACATCGCCGTGCGTTCCCTGCGGTCATGCGGGCGGGCCGCAGGCACGCCGAGCGCAGCGGCGGCCGGCCTCCAGCGGGCCGGAGCGAAGGGTTCATGCCCATTCGCTCGTGACGGCTTTTTCGTCATGCCCGGAGCATGGCACCGTCCTCAGGGCAGCGCCGCGAGCCGAAACGATTGGATGCCTGTAGCTTCGACCTTGACTGAGGACCAGGGACAGGCGCGTGACGGAGGAAACAGTGGCGGATGTGGCAATTCCGGTGCGTGGCGGCGTGCCCGCGTACCTCGCCGTGCCCGAGGGTGATGGCCCGTGGCCCGGCGTGGTGGTCATCCACGACATCCTCGGCGTGACCCAGGACCTGCGCAACCAGGCTGACTGGCTGGCGTCCGCGGGTTTCCTCGCTGTCGCGCCCGACTTCTTCCATGACCGCGGCACCGCGCGGTGCATGATCTCGATCGTGCGCGGCGCGCGTGAGCGGCGCGGCGGGGTATTCGCCGACGTGGACGCCGCCCGGACCTGGCTGACGGACCGGGCCGACTGCACCGGCAGGACGGGTGTCATCGGGTTCTGCATGGGCGGCGGCCTGGCCCTGCTCATGGCGCCGGACGGCGGGTTCGACGCGTCCAGCGTCAACTACGGCTCGACAGGGAAGTGGTTCTACTCGCCGGAAGTCCTGCGCGGGGCCTGCCCGGTGGTCGGCAGCTTCGGCGGCAAGGACAAGGGGTTGCGCGGCGCCGCGGCCCGCCTCGACGGGGCGCTGACGGCGGCGGGCGTGCCGCACGACGTGAAGGAGTACCCGCAGGCGTCGCACGGCTTCCTCAACGACCATGGGACCGATGGCAAGATCCCGCCCGTGTTCGCCGTCATGGCCAAGCTCTCCGGCATGGGCTACCACGAGGAATCCGCTAACGACGCCCGCCGCCGCATCGCCGGCTTCTTCGCCGAGCACCTCAAACCCTTATCCCGAACGAACCCGGCTTGCTTCCCCGTCCGCCATATTCCTCGCGAGTCCCTGGGCGGGCAAGCCATCAGCTCAAAGTCATGCAGCGCACTACGCAGTCCATCTTTATTCGGTAAGTGGAGGCCGAGGGCGGGATTAGCCACCGGGGCCATGCAACTCCTGATCTTCGCGGCCGGAGGCTGAGCGCGGGTGACGACTTGTCGTATGAGTGATAAATGCAATGAGTTTGTCCGCTGCCCTGTAGGGTCATCCGGCGAGGTCGTGGACGGACAATAGGCGGACAACCGAGAGGGTGGGGAAACAAATTTGCGTGGAAATCCTGGCAGGAAGCACGGAAAGCTACGCGGTGAGTATGCCAAGGTCCGCCTACTGGCTAGTGCGCTTCGAGACATCGCGGACAGCCATGGCCTTGCACTTCGCCATATCGAGCGGCGGATGTCGGATGCGCACTACGATTTCGAAAAACCTGAGGGGCGAGCACCGGCCAGGCTGGGAGTTCGTCGTAGCGTTCCTGGAAGCGTGCACTGATGGCAACCCTCACTCAGCATGCGTTACCACGGCTGCAACTGTCGGCCGGTCGGAACCTTGGCCTAGTTGAGGGCCTAACGTTCATGGTGGCGAAATTATCTTCTACAGCGCATTCGCTCACTGAAGAACGCGATGCTCTGCGACGCGAGCTGGCAGGACGCTTGGATTCTTCGGGCGAGTTGCTCCGCACCAGGTCTTTGCTTGAGGACGCGCAACGTCGTATTCAGACCGCCGGGCAGTTGCTCGCGCAGACGAACAGTCGGCTCGATTGACACTTGATCAAGCGCTCCACCAGCGCGACGAAGCGGACAGGCTGACGGACATCGCCATCCGCCAGGCCTCTCGATTCCCCACCAAACGGCCGATGTCCTAGCCAGGTGACAAAAAGGTTCTTCTCGCAACGGCGCAGGACGACTAGAAGAGGACACGCCGTGACGGGTAAACGCACGCGTGAGGGCCTGGGCCCATAACGGAGGCGCCGCCCTACCGCGGTCGCCTTGCGGACGAGCCAGGGCCGCCGCCGGACGACGACCACCTCTGGCAGTGGCCCACTGCCTTGCTCGCGCTCTGCGTCGAGGGCACGCAAGCCCGCGATGAATTCGCCTGCGTCGCCGCCGCGGTCCGGGTGGTGCTTCCGAATGAACGCCCGGCGGCGAGCTTCGTGAGACTGGTTCTCTTTCATCTGCTTACCTGCGCGACCGCGGCTGATATGCGTACCGTGCGGTCAGCGGCCGTCGTCACTGTCGAGGACGTCGTTGATGGTCACGTTGACCGTGACATCCCGCAGTCCCACTTGGTCGTGGAGGGTCGCTGTTACCTGGCGCTGGATTTCGCGGGCGATCTGGTGAGCCGGGTCGCCGTAGCCGATCGCAACGGCTAGGTCGACGACCGCGGTGCGGCCAAGCACCCCGACGGCGGCGTACGGGTGCTGGTGCCCGAAGGTGGCCTTCTCGGCGAGCGCGGGAACCTCGCCGTGAGTGCTGCGGCCAAGGGCGACCCGGACACCGGGGATCATCCTGGCGCTGTCGCGTGCCAGGGCCGCCACGATGCGGGCGGCGATCCGGACCGCGCCGGTCTCGGTGCTCTCCAGGGTGTACCAGGTGTCGTGAACCAGGTGGCGTACCTGGCTCATCACCGCCGCAACCAGGCCGGGCGGTGCGGATACGGGCGCTGCCGCGAGCTCAGCGACCGGCCCCCACAAGGCGGTGAACTCGCCGAGCGCAGCCTGGCAGTGCACGCAGTGCTGCTGATGCGCGTCCCAGTCGGCGCCGCGGCCCTGGGCGGCCTGTTCCAGCAGGAGATCGACGTCAGCGTCGCACGGCAAGGAGGCATCGTCCAGCGGGGGCTTGGCTGGCATGGGGGCGGTCACTTCCATTCCTGCAGCGTCTTCGCCAGCGCCCGGCGCGCCCGGAAGAGGTGGCTGCGGACGGCCGGCTCGGTGGCGCCAGTCACGCTTGCTATCTCAGCGTATGACAGTCTCTCGAAATGATGAAGGACAATCACCGTCCGCTGCGGAAACGGCAGGGCGAGCAGTGCGTCGGTGACCGCGTCGACCGTGAGATTGCGCTCGGCCTTGTCGGCGGGTTCCATGGCCGGGTCGGCTTGGTCGGGCAGCAGGTCGAGGGAGCGATCATCCCTTCCCCGGCTGATCTTGTTCAGCGCCCGGCGGGTCACGATCTGATACAGCCAGGTGGAAAACGACGACCCGCCCTGGAACCGGTCCAGACCCTCCCACGCGGCGATCAGCGCTTCCTGCGCGGCGTCCTGCGCGTCGTGATGATTGCCGGTCAGGCGCAGGGCGACCCGGTAGGCCATGGCCGAGTGCCGCTCGACCAGGAGCTCGTAAGCGTCCACGTAGCCTTCCCGGGCACGGGCCACCAGGTAGGCATCCCCCACGACAGGCGTGTCCGCCTGCGCTGCTGCCTTCACTGTCAGACCCCCTGAGTGCGGCCCGGCTACCCGGGCCGCACTCAGGTACCCGGGCCGGGCGCAGGTATGCCACCAGGAAAAATGCGGCGAGAAGGCTGCGAGGATTTCCGGCGGGCGGTGTCTAAACAGATAACGTCCCGCGTGGCCGACCTGGTACCGGGAGCGTCCGTATCCGAAGGAGCATGCCTGATGAGCCAGTTCGCTACATCTGAGGTCACCGAGAGCCCGGCCAACGGCCGCCCAGCCGCTAGCCCGGCCCGTGACCGGCTCGCCACCGGCGAAGGCCAGATAACCGTCGCCGAAAACGTGGTGCAGAAGATCGCTGGCAAGGCCTGCCGGGAAGTCGACGGCGTGCATGCCATGGGCACCGGCGGCACCCGCGCGTTCGGCGCGGTCCGCGAGCGCATCCCCGGCAGCACCGGCCCCAACGTCGCCCAGGGCGTCGGAGTGGAAGTCGGAGAGAAGGAAGCAGCCATCGACCTGGACATCGTGGTCGAATACGGCGTGGCCATCGCCGAGCTGGGCCGCAGCATCCAGCGCAACGTCAGGCAGTCCGTCGAGCGGATGACCGGCCTGCGCGTGGTCGAGGTCAATATCGCCGTCGACGACGTATACCTGCCCTCCGACGGCGACCAGGACACAGCCTCCTCCTCGCGGGTGTCATGACCGCTTCCCCGCTGAACATGCCGCGGGCTGCGCTGGTCGACGGCATCGACATCGACGCCGTCGCCGCCATAGTCCTGTGCTGCACCGGGGTGTCCGCGCTGGACGGCGGCCCGTTTGGCGAGGTCGCGTCCTACCTACCGGGCCGTACCGTCCCCGGCGTGGCTGTCGACGGCAACCGGATCCGGGTGCAGGTCCGTTCCAAGTGGGGAGTCCGCGCGACCGACGTGGCCGCGCTGATCACCGCGGCGCTGGCGCCGCTGGCCGGGACCCGGCCCGTCGACGTGGCAATCGCCGACATCGATGACCCCCCGGCGGCTCAGCCCGCCGGGGTGGGTGCCGTGATCGTCTCGTCATGGCCCGATCCGGTGCTGCCGCTGGCCTGAGGGCCGCAGCACCGTCCGTTCCGTTACCTGGATGTGAAAGATGAACCGTACCGCGCTCGCCACCATTACCGGGCTGGTTCTCGGCGTGGCCCTAGTGTTCGGCAACTTCGGGGACATGCTGATCGTGGCCTTGTTCGGCGCGATCGGCTACGGCGCCGCCAGGGTCCTCGCCGGCGATATCGACGCGCAGGGGTGGTGGCTGTCCCGCAGCCGCCGCAGCAGCAGATGACCGCCGTAGCCGAGACCCGGCTCGCAATGCTGGCCGGCCGCACCGAACTGGGCCGGATCACAGTAGCCGACAGCGTGGTCACCAAGATCGCCGCGCAGGCCGCGGCCGAGAACCCCGACGCCGGGGCCGCTGCCTCCCGGGTGCTGGGCCGCGCCGTCCCCGGCGCCGGTCACCTGGGCGTACGCGACACGGACCTTGACGCGCTGCCCAAAACTACGGTGCAAGTGGACGGCTCCAAAGCGTACGTAAGCCTGGAGATCGCCGTCCGCTGGACCGCCTCAGTCGCTGAAGTCACTGGGCGGGTTCGCTGCCACGTCCGGGACCGGGTCAGGGAACTGGCTGGCCTGGAGGTCGACGAGGTCCACATTGTCGTGGCCGGCCTGGCCACCGACATCACCCCGCCGCCCCGTGTCAGGTAAGAGAGGAACGCATATGCGCGTCGCCAACCGGCCGCTGGCCCTCATCCTGGCCGCGGCCTTGCTCGCCTGCAGCGTCGTGATCATCGCTGAGGTCATCGGCTTCGCCGCGCACCACAGCCCGCTACTGGTGCACTGGACTACCTGGTACACCTGGGCCCGGTCAACCCGCTGGGACGCTTTCGTGGTCCGGGTCTGGGCTACGGTCCTGATGGTCGTCGGGCTGGTGCTGGTGGGCCTGGAGTTCAAGCTCCGCCGCGTTACCCGGCTGCCGCTGAGGGCCGCCGGCCAGGCGACCGGCGCTACCGTGACCCGGCGGGGCCTCGCCAGGATGCTGCGGGCCGAAGCGACCGGAGTCGACGGGATCACCGGGGCTACCGTCCGGGTCCGCCGCCGGCGCGCCCGCGTAACGGCGGCCTCTGGCGCCCGCGGCCGTGCCGCGGCCAGTGCCCTGACCGAGCCCGTCACCCAGGCGCTACGCGCTCGTCTCGACGGCCTGGACATGCGGCACGCACCGCGGCTGACCGTGCGCGTCGTCCCACGGAGCCGCTGACATGCATGCCGACCGTATTAACCGCGTCATGCTGACCCTCTTCGGGCTGCTCGTCCTCGCCGCTGGCGCCGCCGCGATGGCCGCGTCCACCGGCGTATTCGGCGCAGCGTTCTCCCGGCAGGCCCTTTTGGTCAACCGAGTCAGCGCATACTTCGGCAACCACGGCGGCTGGCTGTGGCCCGCCATCGCAGGCGGCTGCGTGCTCATTGCCCTTGCGTGCCTGCGCTGGATGCTCGCCCTGCTGGCTTCCACCGACCGGGCCGGCGACATCATCATCGGCCACAGCACCCACGAGGGCACCACCATCCTCCGGCCCACGGCCCTCGTCGATGCCCTGACCAGCGAAGTCAGCGCCTACCACGGCGTTGATTCGGCAAAGGGCCGCGTCATCGGCGACGGCCGGGACCCCGAAGTAGTTCTCACCGTCATCACGGCCCCAGCAGCCGACCTGCAGGCCCTGCATCACCGCATCGAAGCGGAGGCCTTCGCCCACGCCCGGCGCGCTGTGGACAACCCCTCCATGCCCATCCAGCTCGACCTCGCCTAAGGCAAGGATTCTCGGTCCGGCCAGACAAGCCCGCTCCACACCCAGCCCCAGGATAACCGGGCACCGCGGGCTTCGTGACGCCGCTTTTCCCGGCTTCGGCGCTGTTCAAGGCCGACTCCGCGGTCACCGCCGTATCCCGGCGGACGGCCCGCAAGAATGAAAGCCGCATGGTAGAACGCTGACCTGTTACCACGTGTCAACGGCACGCGACTCAAGCCGTCCTAACCAAATGCCGGCGGAGCGGGCCTGCCGAGTATGCGCTCATTGGTGTGGATACCCTGATCTGGGGAGATTTCCCTCGAATGCGTGTTCAAGTCTCCCCTCGGGCACAAACCCTTTGGGCATGTTCAGGCCGGGCTTAATGCTGGCTTCCACGAGGCTCTCTCCTGGCTGATAGGTCAGCGTTAGCTTGACCTTGGCGTATATCTCTGCTTTGTCGGCGTGGTCGGCGTTTTGGACGATCCGCGCGGGGTCGCCGAACGCGGTAACGACAGCGGCGATGTCCTCATGGCTCATCTGCCGCTGGCCGCTGGCCGTGCGGATCTCGGCTTGGGCGGCCACCTTCTTAGCTTGCGTTCGGCGATCCACGGACCGATCACGGCGGGATCTGCCCCTGCCTTGAGGCTTGCCCTGTAGTGGCTGATCTCGGCGTCGTGACCGGCCGCCGGTGACCCAGTGGTTACCCGTGTGCCGGCAACGTTTCTGTAAACGTGGCTTCCAGGATGGGTAGCGGCGTGGGTGTTTGGACGATCTGGTCCAGGCGGAAGCCCGCGGAAGCGAAGAGCGCGTCGAACTCTGCCGCGGTGCGTTCTTTCCCTGCGGTCATCACCAGCATGGTGAGGTCGAGCATCTTGCTCATGTGCGGCTGATCCCCATCGGGCACCACCTGCTCGAGCACGACCAGGCGCGCGCCGGGCCGGGCCGTCTTGGCGATGCTGGCCAGCAGCCTCCTGCATGACTCGTCGTCCCAGTCATGCAGGATCTTCGACATGACATATATGTCGGCGGGCGGGACAGCCTCGAAGAAGTCGCCGGCCACGATGTCGACCCGGTCTGCCAGGCCTCGCTCGGCCAGCAGCCGCGATGCCGCCGGGACGACCTGCGGGCGGTCGAGCAAGATCCCCCGGCGCGCAGGATCGGCTGCCAGCAGGGCGGACAGGATCGTGCCGTCGGCACCGCCGATGTCCGCCACGACGTCGCCCGCCGGGAGCTTGTAGGCCGACAGTGCGCGCAGCGCGAGGTTCTCGGCGAGATTCTGCATGGCGCCGGTGAAGTGCTCCTGTTCGAGAGGGTGGTCCGCCAGCCACTCGAAGAGCTGCTTGCCGAGGTAGATCTCCGAGCCCGCCGTGCCAGTGGTGAGCGTGTCAAGGAGCTTGCCGAACGAGCCGTAGTTCAAATCCATGCACATCAGCGCGACCTCGCGCATCGACCCCGGCGTGCCGGAGGCGAGCGTGCTGCCAAGCGGTGTCAGCGCGAACGTGCCTGGTTCAACGGTGGTGAAGACGCCGAGGCTTGCCAGGACGCGGAGCAGCCGCCGCAGCGGTTCGGCCTGCGTGCCGGAAGCGGTGGCAAGATCTTCTACTGAGCGGGGACCCGCTTCCAGCAGCGTCGCCAGGTCGAGCTTGACCGCGACGAACAGGGCCTGCGAGACCTCAAAACCGTACAGGAGGTCAAACATCTGAACCGAAGGCGGCAGTTCGCCTTCCGCGCCAGGGCTGGGTGCTGCCTGCTCGCTCATGAGAAGCCTCCCCGGGGCCTGACGCTTAAGGACAACGTTAGGCATCGTCGAGACCCCTGTCACGCGCTGGCTTACCGCACTGGACGGCACACCTGTACCGGGCGCGGGCTTCTGTTAGGCGCCCTCCCCGCCGAGGGTAACTTAGCTCATCTTGGCGGGGCCCGGGGCCTCCCTTACTGGCCTTGAGCGCCCCGGCGAGCCTGGTATCCCGACTAGGTGTTTGCGGCGTAACGTTCTTCGAACGTCTTGCCGCCCTTCATCTTGTCGCTCAACCTGGATTCGATGACCTGCACAGTGACTACCTCGGCTGAGACGCCGAGGTGGTCCACCAGCGCCCTGGTGATGTCCAGCATCATGTTCTTCTTCTGCTCATCCGTCCGGCCCTCGGCCAGGAAAACGTGTACTTCCGGCATGCGGCACTCCTTCGTTCCGGCTAACATGCGCTTGCTGCAGCACTTCGCCAACAGACATGTTCCCACTGTCACCGGGCCGCAGTACGCGCTCGAAGACGGCTCCGCCAAGCCAGGCCGTGGACGCTGCCGGCGCTCTCCGCGACCAGGTCCCGCCTCGAAGACGGACAGTGGATTCCGACCTTCCCGAACGCCACGTACCTGATGCCGAAGATCGACTTCGACTTCTGGAATCCGGCCAATGGCCATGTGTCCGCGGTACTGGGGCAGGGCAATGACGGGTCGTTCATCGACAGTGTTGAACCCGTACACCAGGTCGGGCAGACGGTGCTGTGGGAGGACAGCCACACCATCGACTCCATCCTGCGCCTAGAGCTCGCTCCCGGGCACTCGCCGGGCTCCTCCGTGCTCAAGCTGCACAGTGGCTCCGACCGCGCGGTATTCGCCGGCGACACGGTCCACGTTCCAATGCAGTTCCTCGAGCCGGACTACAGCAGCTGCCTCTGCGAGGACCCGGCGACCGCAACAGCCACCCGCCTGCAGATCCTCGGCTGGGCCGCCGACAACGGCGCGCTGGTGATGCCCGCCCATGTCGCAGGCACTGGCGGAGTCGAGTTGACCCGCGACGGCACGAAGTTCGCCATCAAGCAGTGGGCCCCGTTCGACCGGATCTGAAAACCGGCCCGCATCCAATCTCCCGACGTTGGTCGCGTTGTGGGCGCATGTGTCCCTGGCCCGGGGACTGATGGCGCGTCGCTCGCTGGACTGAGGACCCGCTGGAACGAGTACCTGGCTCACGGCCGTTGACCGGGTATGCCACTTCGCGACAGGGCCCGGCGATTCCTGCAGAAGCCCGGGACCGCGGATCTCACCCGGTTCAGACGGCTTCTGCCGGTCATTGCGGCACGCGAGGACGCGCTCCGGCGGGTCCCGGACGGTGACCTGGCGTCGCGGGCGGCGAAGGCCAGCGCCGACGAGGACACGGCGGAGTTCGCCGCGGTGGCCCGGGAGGCCGCCCGGCGGGCGCTTGGTGAGCGACCGCACGATGTGCAGCTCCTGGGCATGCTGGCCATGCTGTCCGGATACGTCGTGGAGATGGCCACCGGGGAGGGCAAGACCCTATCCGGGGCGCTCGCCGCCGCGGGGCATGCGCTCGGTGGTCACCGGGTGCATGTCATGTCGGTCAACGACTACCTTGCCCGCCGTGACGCCGACTGGATGCGGCCCGTCTACCAGATGCTTGGCGTGTCGTCCGGCTGCATCGGCCAGGACTCCGACCGTCGGCAACGGGAGGACGCCTACGCCGCGCAGGTGACCTACGCGCCGGTTAGCGAGCTGGGCTTTGACGTGCTCCGGGATCGTCTGCGCGAGGACGTGGCCGAGCTCCTCGCGCCGGCCCAGAACGTGGTCCTCATCGACGAGGCTGACTTCGTGCTCATCGACGAGGCGCTGGTTCCGCTGGTCCTGGCGGGCGCGACGGCCGAAGGCGGCGCGGACCACGAGATGGCCATGCTCGCCCGGTGCCTGCGCCCGGGCGAGGATTACCAGGTCGACGATGACGGCCGCAACGTTCACCTCACCGAGGCGGGTGGGCGCGCTGCCGAGCAGCTCCTCGGCGGCATCGATTTGTACGACGCCGCTGGCCTCGCGGTCCTGACCAGGCTCAACGTAGCGCTGCACGCGCACGCGCTGGTGCACAGGGACGTGCACTACATCGTTCGGGATGGCGGGGTGCACCTGATCAGCGAATCCCGCGGCCGGGTGGCGGCCCTACAGCGCTGGCCCGATGGCCTGCAGGCCGCGATCGAGGCAAAGGAGGGGCTGACTGCCACTGATAGCGGCGAGATCCTGGACAGCATCACCATCGAATCCCTGGTCTCGCGATATCCCCTCGCCTGCGGGATGACAGGCACCGCCGTCGCGGTCGGCGGGGAACTGCGTGAGTTCTACGGGCTGGAGGTGGCGGTGATCGAGCCCAACCGCCCCTGCATACGGGACGATCAGCCCGACCGCGTGTACGCGTCCGTTCCGGAAAAAGAGCGGGCGATCACGGCGGAGATCGCCTCCGCGCACCGCAGCGGGCGGCCCGTTCTCGCCGGGACCCTTGATGTCGCGGAGTCTGAACGGCTCGCGGACCTTCTGCACGGCGCCGGGCTTAGCTGTGCCGTGCTGAACGCCAAGAACGAGGCAGCGGAGGCCGCGGTCATCGCAGAGGCCGGCAGCTACGGGGCGATCACGGTCAGCACGCAGATGGCAGGACGCGGAACGGACATCAGGCTCGGCGGCACCGCGGGCGACAGCGAACGGATCGCCAGCCTCGGCGGCCTGTACGTGATCGGCAGCGGACGGCATGCCAGCAGCCGGCTTGACCACCAGCTGCGCGGGCGATCGGGACGGCAGGGCGACCCCGGCGGGTCGGTGTTCTTCGTCAGCATGGAAGACGAGCTGATCACCAGCCACGCGCCTGGCAGCAGGCCGCCGCGTTGGGCAGAGGCCGACGGCCGGGTAACGGACGCCGGCGCGCTCCGGGCGGCCCAGCACGCCCAGCGGGTAGCCGAAGGCGCCCAGCTCGAGATCCACCGCAACACCTGGCGCTACAACAAGCTGATCGAGCACCAGCGGCAGCTCCTGCTGCAGCACCGTGACCGCGTGCTGCGCACCGACGCCGCGCTGAGGTCGCTCGCAGCGCGCTGCCCCGGCCGGTACCGGGAGCTTAGCGGCACCGTCGACGAGTCGGTGCTCGTCCTGGCTGTCCGCGAGATCGTGCTCCACCACCTGGACCGTGCCTGGGCTGACCATCTCGCCACGCTGGCCGAAGTTCGCGAGGGCATTCACCTGCGCGCGCTCGGCCAGGGCCCCAACCCGTTCGTCATGAGCCTTGACCCGCTGGCCGAATTTCACGCCGAGGCAGTCCCGCGCTACCATCGGCTGCTCAGCCAGGTGGAGGAGCAATCAGCGGAGACCTTCCGGACGGTCACCATCACCACTGACGGCGCGGACCTTGCCGCCGCGGGCCTGAGGCGCCCCACCGCCACCTGGACCTACCTGGTGCGGGACAACCCGTTCGGTTCGGTCGGGGACCGGATGCTCGGGGGCCTCTTCGGACGTTAACCTGCGCGCCGGGCGTGCTTACAAGGCGGCACCCGCCACCCGCGACGGCCGCTAACGCTGTCGCCGCGGGTAACGAGGCGCGTGGTCGCGGAACTCGCCGGTCACCCTGGCCGCCGCCAGCGCGGCGCGGAAGCTGGCCGGCCCGTCGAAGTCGGGCATCTCCAGGTAGGCCGCTCCCACGCCGGGCGCGTCATGCGCGTCGGAGCCAGCGCCGCCGGGGAGCCCGAACCGCTCCGCCAGCCGGGCCGCCTTCTCGTTCAGTGCCTGGTCCGCGATCTTGGCGTTGAAAACCTCGATCACGTCCACGGAACCCGCCGCGCACAGCCCGGGCAGCACGCGGCCCACGCTGGACCGGCCCTGGTCGAACGGGTGCGGCACGTACACCAGGCCGCCCTGGCCCCTGATCAGGCCGATGACCTCCGCCAGCGGCAGCACGTAGGGGATCCGCTCGGTGAGGAACAGCCCGATCACGTCGCCGTCGGGGGTCCTGACCTCCTCCCCGACGATGACCCGCACGCCGAGGTCACGCTCCGCCGCCGCGACCGCGGCGTGCGTGACGTTATGGTCGGTGACGCACACCACGCCGAGGGCCGCCTGCCGCGCCCGGTCGGCGAGTTCCTCCACCGTGAGCACGGAATCCCCGGACGCGACCGTGTGCAGGTGACAGTCGACCCGCACCCAGCCGGCCGGCATCATGATGCGGCGTGCAACTCGGCGAGGAGCTCCTGGGAGTAGGTGACCCGCCCGGTCAGCGTCCTCGGCTCGGCGCTGCACAGCAGCAGGGCGGCCTCCGCCATCACGGCCGGCGGCTCAGCGTCCGGGTTGTCCGCTGTGGTCAGGTGGTGGAAGAGAGTGCCGGGCGTCGGGACCACGCGGCTCGGCGACAGCGCGTTTACCGCGATGTTGTCGGCGTACAGCTCGGCCGCGAGGCCGGTGGAGAACCGCTCAAGGGCCGCCTTGCACATCCCGTAGACGGTGCTGCCGCGTCCGGCGCGGGGACCTGGCGGCATGGCGGGGTGCCGCGCCGCGACGGATGAGATGTTCAGGATCCAGCCCCGGCCGGCCAGCCGCATGCCCGGCACCACGAGCTGCGCCAGGTGGAACGGCGCCTCGACCTGGACGTCGAACATCAGCCGGTACCGGCGCAGCGTGAAGTCGCCGACCGGCGTGAAGTAGGTGACGGCCGCGTTGCTGACCAGGATGTCGGGCATGCCGAGCTGCGCCGTGGCCTCGGCCACCAGCCGCTCCCTGTCCTCCGGCCTAGACAGGTCGGCGGGGATCGCCACCGCCGTCCCGCCCGCGTCGCGGATCTGCCGCGCGGTCTCCCCGATCGTCCCTGGGAACGGCGAGACGCCGGCGTCGGCCGTCCGCGCCGCCACCGCGACGGCGGCGCCGGCCTGGCCGAAGCGGCGGGCGATCTCCGCCCCGATGCCGCGGCTCGCGCCCGTCACGATCGCGACCCTGCCATCCAGGACACCCATCTGCGCGCTCCCCAGGCCATAAAAACTAGAAGGTTGTTCTAAGATCGTCCGGCCGGGGAAGGGTCGTGTCAAGCCGCGCCAGGCAGGGTTGACACGCCACACGGTGATACTCAGAATCCTTTCTAGAACACTATTCTATCGGCGGCAAGCGCGGCGGAGGCAGCCATGGCACTCGACCACAGCCTGGTAGGCGTACCGGGCGAGCCGCAGCTGAAATCCTGGGACAGCAAGGACGCCCTGCTTTACTCGGTCGGCGTCGGGGCGGGCCTGGGCGACCCGTTGCAGGAACTTGAGTTCACCACGGAGAACTGCGCGGGTATCGAGCAGCGGGTGCTGCCGACCTTCGCCGTGCTGCTGGCCCAGGCGCGGCCCGCCCGCCGCCTCGGCGACTTCGACCCGGCGCTGCTGGTGCACGCCGAGCAAGCCTTCGAATTGCACCGCCCGCTGCCCGTGGCGGGCACCGTCCGCACTACCGCGACCGTGACCGGCATCTACGACAAGGGCTCCGGTGCGCTCGTCGTCACCGAGAACGCTGCCGTCGACGCCGCTACCGGGGAGCCGCTCGTCACCAGCAGGAGCGGCATCTTCATCCGTGGCGAGGGCGGCTTCGGCGGCTCGCGCGGCACCGACCAGCCGTGGGCGCTGCCGGACCGGGTGCCCGATTTCCAGGTCATCCGGGAGACCAGGCCGGAGCAGGCCCTGATCTACCGGCTGTCCGGTGACCGCAACCCGCTGCACGTGGACCCGAAGTTCGCCGCCCGCGGCGGCTTCAGCCAGCCGATCTTGCACGGCTTGTGCACCTACGGGGTCACCGGCCGTGCCTTGCTCTACGCGCTCTGCGACAGCAACGTGGCCAGGTTCCGCTCCATGTCCGGCCGGTTCAGCCGCCCGGTGCTGCCTGGCGAGCCGCTGACGGTCTCCATGTGGCTGACCGGCGACGGCTCGACCGCGCTGTTCCAGACCACGCGCGAGGACGGAACCGTGGTGATCGACCGGGGCCGGGCCCAGGTCCGCCAGGGGGAGCGGTGACGGAGACAGAGCCCGCGATGACAAGCACCGCAATCACTGCAAGCAGCACCCCCGAGCAGGTCAGGCAGCTGTTCAACCCCCGGTCGATCGCCCTGATCGGCGCCACGGACAAGTCGCGCTGGTCCTGGAGCATCTTCGGCAACCTTCAGCTCCACCGGTTCCCTGGCCCCGTGTACCTGGTGAACCCGCGCGGCATCCCGGTGCACGGGCAGGACAGCTACGCCCGCATCGCCGACCTCCCGGCGGACGTCGACCTCGCCTTCGTGATGGTCCCGACGTCGGCCGTCTTGCCCGTCCTCAATGAGGCGGCCGACCACGGCATCCGGTCGGTGGTCCTGCTGACCTCGGGCTTCGCCGAGACAGGTGACGAGGGGGCGGAGCTTGAGCGGCAGGTGGCGGACCTCGCGCGGCGCCGTGGCCTCACCATCCTCGGGCCCAACGGGAACGGGTTCATCAACGCCGCGGCCGGCATCACCCCGTACGGCCTGCCCATCGACCCCCCGCTGCTGCGCGGCCCGGTCGGCGTCGTCTTGCAGAGCGGGGCGCTCGCCAGCTCGGTCCTGGCCTTCGCCCAGTCCCGCAACATCGGCGTCAGCCTCCTGGTGTCCATGGGCAACGAGTCGATGGTGTCGATGACCGACGTCATGCGGTACCTCATCGACGACGAGCAGACCCGCGTCATCGCCCTGTTCATCGAGGCGGTCCGCCGCCCCGATGAGTTCCTCGCCCTCGCGCGCGAGGCCCTCGCGAAGGGCAAGCCAGTCGTCGCGATGAAGGTCGGCCGCAGCCAGGCCGGTGCCCGGGTCGCGCGGGCCCACACCGGCTCGCTCGTCGGGGACGACGCCGTGGTCGACGCGGTATTCCGGCAGAACGGCGTCATCCGGGTCGACAGCCTGGAAGACCTCATCATCACGGCGGGGCTGCTCGCCGTGACCGGCCCGCTGCCCGGCGCCCGCTTCGGTTTCATCACGGCGTCGGGCGGTGCCAGCGAGATCATCGCCGACCGGGCCGAGGACGAGGGCATCGAGATCCCCGAGTTCGCGCCGGAGACGGTGGAGCGGCTGCGGCAGGTCGTCCCGCCGTTCGCCGCCATCCAGAACCCGGTGGACGTCACCGGGTACATCCTTATCAACAGGGACCTGCTGCGCAACGCCCTGCAAGCCGTGCAGGATGACCCGAGCCTGGACGCGCTCGTCCTGGTCTCCGACCTGCCGCGGGCCGAGCCGCCCGACCCCGCGCTCGTCGTCGAGATGTACCGGGAGACCACCGCGGTGCTGCGGGACAGCCCCAAGCCGGTCATCGTGATGGGCAACACCCTGACCGACGTCACCGCGTTCGGCAGGGACGTCGCGGGCCAGACCGGCCATCCGGGCGTCCTCGGCGGCATCCACCACGGCCTGACCGCGCTCGGCCGCGCCGTCCGGTGGTCCGCGCTGCACCGTGCCGCCCTGCACAGTGCCGCGCTAAACAGTGCCGCCCGGCACCAGGCCGCAGCGCATGCCGCGTCGTCGGCGGGTCCCGCCGTGCCCCGGCCGCGCATGGAACCGGACCTGGCGGTCCCGTACCAGCCGGGATCCTCCTGGTCGGAGTACCGTGCCTCGGCCTTCCTCGCCGAGCACGGCATACCCGTCGTGCCGAATGTCCTGGTCACGGACCCGCAGGCGGCCGCGGACGCCGCCGGCACGATCGGCTACCCGGTCGTGCTCAAGCTCGCCGCGGACGGGATCGAGCACAAGAGCGACATCGGGGGAGTGAAGGTGGGGCTCCGATGCGCGCAGGAGGTCCAGGCCGCCTACGGCGACGTCGTCCGTGCCGGGCTTGAGGCAGGCGCTGACGTGCGCGGCGCGCTGGTCCAGCCCATGCGGGCCGGCGGGATAGAACTGCTCGTCGGCATCGTCACCGACCCGGCCTGGGGCCAGGTCCTCGCCGTGGCCCTCGGCGGCATCTTTGTGGAGATCCTGCGCGACACCGCCGTCGCGGTGCTCCCCGTCGGCCGCGACGAGGTCCGCCAGTCGCTGATGGGCCTGCGCGGCGCGCGCTTGTTCGACGGCCCGCGCGGCACCGAGAAGGCCGACCTGGACGCGGTCGCCGACACCATCGTGGCGGTCGCCGCGCTGGCGGGCCGGCTCGGCGATCGGCTCGAGGCCCTGGAGATCAACCCGCTGCTGGTCCGCGGCTCGCACGTCGAAGCCCTCGACGCGCTCCTCACCTGGCGGCAGGCCTAAGCCCGGCACGGCCCCGGTACCCGCCCGCCGCGTACACTCTTAGAATCCAGTTCTGAAACGGCCGGAGCCGCCCGGCCTGAGACGGCACGTTGGGCGGAGGGGAATTGCGTGGAACCAGCACCGCGGCAGCCGCGCGACAAGGCGGCGGGCTCCTGGCAGTGGGCCCGCACCGCGGGGACGCAGCGCGCGCTGCTGGACGCGGCCCGCGCGGTGTTCGTCGAGCAGGGCTTCGCCGACGCGAGCATCGCCGAGGTGGTCCGGCGGGCCGGCTCAAGCGTCGGCAGCCTTTACCACCACTTCGGCGGCAAGAGCGAGCTGTTCATCGCCCTGTGGCAGGAGCACCAGGCGGCGCACGAGGAAGCGGCGAGCGGCGCGGTCGCGGAGGCGAAGCGGGCCGGGGTAACGGACCCGTTCGAGCTGTACTCCGTTGGCGCGCGGGCCTACCTGGAAGGCAGCTGGCAGCGCAGGGACCTGGCGATGCTGTTCCTCAGCGGCGACAGCCCGCCCGGCTTCGAGGTGATGGTGCGGCGCCGCAGTCACGAGTGGCTGGTGCAGAACGACACACTGCTGCGGCTAGGGGAGACCTCCTTCGACCGGCTGTACGTAACCGCCCTGACCTCGATCATCGGCGAGGGCGCCAGGGAGGTCGCCGCTGCCGGTAACCGGCGGCAGGCGAACAAGATCATCGACGCCACGATCGAGTATGTCCGCCGGCTCATGACCGACGGCCCCTGGAAGCCGCCGGCCGCCGTAGCCGCCCCATCCCGCCGGGCGGTGAAATCGGTGAGCGACCCGGAGGCCTGACGATCCGGCGAATGCGGAGATCCTCAGTTCACGTCCTGCAGTTCCTCGGGCTCGAACGCCTCGATCGCGCTCGCGTCCACCTCGCCGGTGTTCATGGTGCGGGCCACGGCGAGCGCCTCAAACCGGCGCTTACTCAGCTGCTGGTACAGCTCCGCCAACTCGGCGGCATCGCGCTGCAGCGCGTCTTGCGGCCCAGCCGCACTGTAGCCGCCGCTCAAGCCCGCCGTGAGCTTCGCCCAGCGCTGCTCAAGCCACTCCCATAGCTCAGGGTTCTCCGCGAGGATCCGCCGTGCGAGGTACGTGCCGTAGGCGATGTGGCGCCGCTCGTCGCGCTGGGTAAGTTTCAGTCCCGCCTCAAGGCCGGGGAGCTTGCCGAGCCTGCGGAAGGTCCGCTCCCAGCGCAGGTACCCGGCGATCGCCATCACTCCCTCGACGAAGTGGTTGTAGAGGATGGACGCGTCCAGGATGGCCTGCGGTGAATGGTCGGTGTCGAGCCGGCGCATCACCCTCGTCAGTGCCCCGTCGAAGATGCCGGTGCGGCGCTCCCCGAGGGCGGCCTGCTGCGCCAGGACCAGGTCGTCGAGCGAGGCCGGGTCGAGGCCGACGGCGTCGAACCACCGGCGGAACATCTCCGTGTGCTTGGCTTCTTCCATCGCGAACATGGACAGGTACATCGTGTCCTCGAGGCGCCCCAGGTCGGACATGCAGCGGAGCAACGGGACGATGTCGAGCGTTACGGCTTCCTCGCCGACCATGAACCCGCGGGCGTGCAGGGCGACCAGCGTGCGCTCCTCGTCGGACATCGCCTGCCAGTCGATGGCATCCTGCCCGAAGTCGATGTCGGCGGGATCCCAGAAGAGCTTCTTGGACTTCTCCCACAGCCGCCACGGCACCGACGCGTAGTCAAGCCCGCGCGTCGACCGGTAGCGGCCGATCTCCGTCTCCTGGACCTTGCCGCCCGCTACCGGGTCAGCCATCGCGCTCTCCTTACCTCGGCCGCAAGGGCGCCGACCGCAGACGGGAACAGGCAATTCTAGAATCGTGCGGCTCTATTAGACATCGCCGCCCGCCGCCCGACAACAGGTGGCACCACGAGCGAGGCCAGGACGCATCCCGGCGGGTCGGCCGAAAAGCTGCACATGCTTATAGATGCCACTAGTATTAGTTGCACTAGGCAAGGATGTGGAGCTGCCGGCGAAGGTGCTGGCCCCGGCGGGAGGGCGGGCAGGATGACAGCGGGAGATGAGATCGAGGACGATGTTGTCGACGCGGTGCTGGCCGGGAGCAGGGCGATGATCGCGGTGGCTGTCCGGTCGCTCAGCGCGGTGGCGGAGGACATCACGATCGCCCAGTACCGGACGCTGGTCGTGCTGGCGTCGCGGGGGCCGCAGAAGCTCGCGGACCTGGCCGAGCAGCTCGCCGTCACGCCGCCGACGGCGGGGCGGATGTGCGACCGGCTGGTGCTGCGGGGGCTGGTGACCAGGCACCGGGCACAGGCCGACCGGCGGGTCGTCCGGATCTCACTCACGGCGGCGGGCAGGCGGATCGTGGATGACGCGACGCGGCAGCGCCGGGTGTTCCTCTCCGAGATACTCGCGGCTCTCCCGGCGGCGCAGCGCTGCGAGGTGGCGGCGGCGCTGCGCGCGTTTGCCGCCGCGGCGGGCGAGGTGCCCGACGAGAAATGGCCGCAAGGGCCGGTGGAAACGGCGGGACAGCTGTGACGATGACAGGGCCGGCCAGGGCGGGCGTGCGGCGGCGGCTGGCGGGGCGCGCGGGCGCCTGGGTCAAGAGCCAGCCCTACCTGACGAAGTGGCTGGTGCTCGGGTCGGTGATCGGGGTGATCGCCGGCCTGGGCGCGGTGGTGTTCTACGAGGCCCTGTCCTTCTCCACCCACGTGTTTCTCGGCATCCTCGCCGGCTACCAGCCGCCGGCCCGGCCGGCGAGGGCGGCGCGGCTGGCTCTGCGACGTACGCAAGGCCGTGGGCGATCCCGCTGGTGGTGGTCCTGGGCGCGCTCGCGGCGGGGTTCCTGGTGTTCACGTGGGCGCCCGAGGCCGAAGGGCACGGCACGGACGCGGCGATCGACGCCGTGCACAAGAACCCGCGGAAGATCCGGCTGCGCGCGGTGGTGATCAAGCTCATCGCGTCGGCGCTGACGATCGGGTCGGGCGGGTCCGGCGGCCGGGAGGGGCCCACGGCCCAGATCAGCGCCGGGTTCGGCTCGCTGCTCGCCCGGGTCCTTGACCTGTCGCGCGAGGACGGGCGGATCGCGGTCTCCATCGGAATCGGGTCGGGCATCGGGGCGATCTTCGGCGCGCCGCTTGGCGGCGCCGTGCTGGCCGCCGAGATCGTCTACCGGGACGACTTCGAGTACGAGGCACTGCTGCCCGGCCTGTTCTCCTCCGTTGTCGCCTGGACGATCTTCGGGGCGGTGTTCGGCTACCAGCCGCTGTTCGCTATGCCGTCGTATCATTTCACGGACCCGCTGCAGCTCGTGTGGTTCGCGGTGCTCGGGGTGGTGACGGGGTTCCTCGGGCTGCTGTACTCGAAGTCGTTCTACGGCCTCACCGCGCTGAGCAAGCGGCTACCGTTCAGCCGCAAGCTGCGGCCCGCGGTCGGCGGCCTCTGCGTCGGGCTGATCGCGCTCGCCCTGCCGCAGGTGCTCGGCACCGGCTACGGCTGGATCCAGCAGGCCATGTCGGGGCAGCTGTCCGATCTCTCCCTGGTCATCGTGCTGGCGCTGCCGTTCGCGCGGATCCTGGCCACCTCGCTGTCGATCGGGACCGGGGGATCCGGGGGAGTGTTCGGTCCCGGCATGGTGATCGGGGCGTTCACCGGCCTGGCGGTCTGGCGGCTGCTGGGCCCGGTCATGCCTGCCGTCGGGCACAGCCCGGCGCCGTTCGTGGTGGTCGGGATGATGGCGCTGTTCGGCGGGATCTCCCGCGCGCCGGTGGCGAACATGATCATGGTCGCCCAGATGACCGGAAACATCAGCATCATCGGGCCCGCCATGGTGGCAGTGGCCATCTCCAGCTTCATCGTCTACCGCTTCGACGACAGCATCTACCGCTCCCAGCTGCGGACCCGTGCCGACTCGGCCGCCAGCCGGCTGGAATCCGGGGGCGGCACCGCCCCGCAGGAGCCCCCAGCCGGCGCCGTGACCCGAAGGCCGCGCGGCCCAGCCCACCCGCCGCCGCGGGACAGCCGCTCGTTGTAAGTCTTCGGGCTGGGAGCGGCTGACTTGGCGCGACGGAACTTCACGAACTCGTCCTGGCCGCCCTCGGGTGCGGCGGGCAGCCGAGGGCGATCACTCTTGGTATAAATGAATTACGTAGAGTAATTAGAAGATCCCGGCGGGGGAACCTGCCGCTTCGGGGGAGACGGATCGTGAAGCGCGTGAGGTCAGGCGCGCGGGTGCTCTTGTGTCTGGACGAAGGTGCTCGCGGGATGGGTGAGGCGAGTCAACCGACGTGAATCACATAAACACGTGATGCCGGGTCACAAGGACGTGCGCGACGCTTGGTGCGGAGCGATCGAGACGTGGGCGGCGGGGCGTTGCCCGCTTGTGCCCAGAGGGGAACGGCATGCGCGCTAGCGAAACGGTCCTGTTGGCCGCCGCGCAGGTATCAGGGAACCCCGTCCCGGCCCGCGGGCAGATGGCGGCCACGCTGGGGTTCCACATCATCCTTGCCTGCTTCGGCATCGCCTTCCCGACGTTCGTGCTGCTGGCTGAGTTCATCGGGCTCCGGCGCGGAAACGAGACGGCGATGCTGCTGGCCCGGCGCTGGTCGCAGGTGATGGGGGTGCTGGTCGCGGTCGGCGCGGTCACCGGCACGGTGCTGTCGTTCGAGATGGGCCTGTTGTGGCCGGGGCTGATGCACCAGTACGGGTCGGTGCTCGGGGTGCCGTTCGGCGTGGAGGGCCTGTTCTTCTTCCTTGAGGCGATCTTCGCCGGGATCTACCTGTGGGGCTGGCGGCGGCTGCCGGGCTGGGCGCACTGGTGGTCCGGGGTGCCGATCGCGATCAGCGGCATCTTCGGGGCGATGTCGGTGGTCGCGGTCAACTCGTGGATGAACACCCCCGGCGGGTTCACCCAGAGCAACGGGCAGATCACCTCGGTGGACCTGTGGCAGGTGTACTTCAGCCGCGCGACGATCTACGAGATGCCGCACATGATCCTGGCCGCCTACATGGTCTCCGGGTTCGGCGTCGCGTCGGTATACGCGGTCGGCATCCTGCGCGGCCGCCGCGACCGCTACAACTACACGGGCTTCGCCCTCGGGTTCATCCCGGCCGCGATCTTGACCCCGTTCCAGATCTTCGTCGGCGACACCGCCGCCCGGGCCCTCGAGTACGACCAGCCGGTCAAGTTCGCGGCCATGGAATATGTGGCGCAGACGAGCCGGCAAGTGCCCGAATGGCTCGGCGGAGTCTACGTGAACGGGCACATCTGGGCCGGGATCGAGCTCCCGTACGTGGACTCGCTGCTGGTCGGGTTCGGGCCGGGCACGCAGGTGAAGGGGTGGGACACCGTGCCGCCCGCGGACCGGCCGCCGGTGGTGTGGCTGATACACAGTTGCTTCGACGTCATGATCGGGCTGGGGTTCCTGCTGCTGATTGCGGGGCTGTGGGCGGCCTGGACCTATTGGCGGCAGCGCCGCTGGCCCCGGCCGCAGCTGTTCTGGTGGCTGGGGGCGGTAAGCGGGCTCTGCGCTATCGCGGCCATGGAGTGCGGCTGGGTGGTCACCGAGGTGGGCCGGCAGCCCTGGGTGGTGTACGGGTACATGACCACCGCTCAGGCTGCCACCACCAACGACGTCGCCGCCAGCCTGAGCGTCATCGTCGTGGTGTACGGGGTGCTCGGCGTCGCCACCATCGCGATCTTGCTGATGTTGTCCCGCCGGTGGGGGCGCGAGGACTACTTCGACGAGACTCCCGTCCCCTACGGGCCGCCGGGCGTTCTCGCAGACCGGCCCTCGACGAGTCAGGCGGAGTCATAAATGGCCGCTGCGGTAGGGGCGATCCTGCTTGCCTCCGTGAGCCTGTACGCCATCTTCGGCGGGGCCGACTTCGGCGGCGGCCTGTGGGACCTTATGGCCGGCACCACCATCAGCGGCCGCAGGCCACGCGCCCTGATCGACGAGTCGATCACCCCCGTCTGGGAAGGCAACCACGTCTGGCTGGTCTTCAACCTGGTCATCTTCTGGACCGCGTTCCCGTACGCGTTCGCCGCGGTGATGAACACGCTCGCGCTGCCGCTGTACCTGGCGCTCGGCGGGGTAGTGCTGCGCGGCGCGGGGTTCGCGTTCCGCAAGGAGCTGACCCGGGTCAGCCAACAGCGGCTGGCCGGCGCGACGTTCGCCTTCTCCTCGCTGCTGACCCCGTTCTTCATGGGCACGGTGGTCGGCGCCATCGCCGCCGGCGACGTCCCCGCCAACGCCACCAGCGCCAGCCTGGCCGCCTGGACCAGCCCGACCGCGCTGCTCGCCGGGTTCTTGTTCGTCGCCGCCTGCGGCTACCTCGCCGCCGTCTACCTGATCTCCGAGGCCGAACGGCGCGGCGACCGCGCCATGCAGGCCTACTTCACCCTCCGCGCTCAGGCCGCCGCCGTCGTGGCCGGGGCTCTGTCGCTGGCGTCCCTGTTCGAACTGCAGAACTCGGATCCGACGGTGTATGCCCGCCTGACGTCTGGCCGGGCGCTGCCGTTTGTGGTCGTGGCAGGTGTCTGCGGCCTGGCGGTTATCACCCTGCTCACTGCCGGCCGGCCGAAAGGCACGCGGGTCATCGCCGCGCTCGGCGTCGCCGTGGTCGTCTGGGGCTGGGGCGTGGCCCAGTACCCGGTGGTGCTGCCCGGCACCGGGTTGACGCTGACCACCTCGGGCGCCACGGACGCCACATTCGTGGCACTGATCGTCGTGACCATCCTCGCCGTCGTCCTCGTCGTCCCCTCGTTCGGCCTGCTGTACGTCTTGCAGCACCGCCGTATGCTTGGCGCCGAGCACGAAGGAGTGCCCGGCGACGGGCACGGAGCACTGCCGGCCGCCGCCCGGCACCGGTACACCGGGCTGCCGCCGACAGCGCACGCTGGGCAGCCACCCCCGAATAAGCATGTCGTCCGTGCCGTCGAGGGCGCGGTGCTCGGCCTGGCCGCGATCAGCGCGCTCGCCCGCCGGCTCAGGTCTCACTGACCCGCCCGACGGCCCGCAGTCCACGTCGTTCTCGCCACATATCTGATGCCGAGGAGGGGATATCACCGTCAGGAAGATGTTCCCGTGCAGCACATGGGCATCGGGAAGGGCACGATGGCTATCGGGAAGGGCACCATGGTTAATGACGACGAGACAGCCCGCCGGCCGGCCAACTGGCCCCAGGTGAGGTCCGGCCCGCTCATGGTCGGCGGCATCCTGATCGGGATCGGCGCTGTGGTGGCGCTGGCTGGCGCGGCTGTCGCCGGAACGCACGTGGTGGCGGCCACCCGGGCCTGGATCGAGGACCTGGAGACACCGCCCGACCAGCTAGCCAGGCTCAAGTGGGAGCAGGCCAAGGCCGCCGCGGTCGCCGGTGCGTCTACGTGGCGTGGACACCCGAACGCCCAGGTCCGCCTGGTCCGCCGCGCTAGCTAGGCCTGTGACCAGCCAGCAGTGATCAGGCACGCCGTCGCGGAGGACGACGCACTCCGCGACGGCTATACGGGCGTGCGGCCAGCTAGGGCGACCGCTCTGCGCATAGGCCGCTCCAGCGTGGGGCTACGCCACGGGATCCGGACTCGATCACTCGGCCTCCAGCTGCCGCAGGTTGGTCCGGGTGAGCTCGATGAGTTCTGATCCTTCGCCGGACAGGATGGTCCTGGTCGCGTACAGGGTGAAGCCCTTGATCTGCTCGTAGGTGAGCTTGGGCGGCAGCGAGAGTTCCTGCCGGGCGGTGCGCACGTTGACTAGGGCCGGGCCGTCGTGTGAGAACGCCGTGCGCAGCGCCTCTTCCAGTTCGCTGGCCTTCTCGACCTGGACGCCGAACAGCCCGGCCGAGCGCGCGATCCCGGTGAAGTCCTGATCGACGAGATCGGTGCCGAATGTCGGGATGCCGGCCGCTTTCATCTCCAGTTCGACGAAGGACAGCGCGCCGTTGTTGAACACGACGATTTTGACCGGGAGCCGCATCTGGCGCAGGGTGAGCAGCTCGCCGAGCAGCATGGCCAGCCCGCCGTCGCCGGCCAGGGCGATGACCTGGCGGCCGGGGCGCGCGGCCTGGGCGCCGATGGCGTGCGGCAGCGCGTTGGCCATGCTGCCGTGGCTGAACGAGCCGATCAGCCGGCGGGTGCCGTTCATGTGCAGGTAGCGGGCGGCCCAGATGCACGGGGTGCCGACGTCGACGGTGAAGATCGCATCCGCGGCGGCCAGCTTGTCGACCGTGGCGGCGACGTGCTGCGGGTGCAGCGGCACCCCGTCGCCGCCGGGCCTGGCCAGGCGGTCAAGCCGGGCGCGGGTGCGCCCGTAGTGCTTGGTCATCCGGTCCAGGTGCGCGGAGTCGGTCTTGACCTGGAGCAGCGGCAGCAGCGCGTCGGCCGTGTCCTTGACCGTGCCGACCAGCGGGACTTGCACCGGGACCCGCTTGCCGATCTGCTCGCCCCGCACGTCGACCTGGACCACCGGGACGCCCTCGGGGAAGAACGGCCGGTAGGGGAAGTCGGTGCCGAGCATGAGCAGCGCGTCGCAGTGCTCCATGGCCCGGTATCCGGAGCTGAACCCGATCAGCCCGGTCATCCCCACATCGTAGGGGTTGTCGTACTCGACGAAGTCCTTGCCGCGGAACGCGTGGACCACCGGTGCCTTCAGCGCGTCGGCCAGCTCGATCAGCTGGTCATGCGCCCCGGCGCAGCCAGCTCCGGCCAGAATGGTGACCCGGCTGGCATTGTTGAGCACCTGCGCGCCGGCCGCCAGCGACTGCTCGTCCGGGCGGACGACCGGCGAGGCGGCCCGGACCGGATAAGGACTAGGACCGGCCGGAGCGTCGGCGAGGAACACCTCGCCGGGGATCACGACCACCGCGACCCCGCCGCGGGCCAGCGCCGCGCGCATGGCCATCTCCAGCACGCGGGGAAGCTGCTCGGGAATGCTGACCAACTCGCAGTACACGCTGCACTCGCCGAACAGCCGCTCGGGATGGGTTTCCTGGAAGTAACCGTCGCCGATCTCCTCCCGCGGGATGTGCGCCGCGATGGCCAGCACCGGGACTCGGCTGCGGTTGGCGTCGAACAGCCCGTTGATCAGGTGCAGGTTGCCCGGTCCGCAGCTGCCCGCGCACACCGCCAGTTCCCCGGTCAGCGCGGCCTCGGCAGCCGCCGCGAAACCAGCGGCCTCCTCGTGCCGGACGTGCTCCCAGGTGAGCTCGCCGTCGCGGCGCAGCGCGTCGGTGAACCCGTTCAGTGAATCCCCCGGGAGCCCGTACACTCGGCGCACGCCTGATGCCTTCAGGGTCGTCACCATGACCTCAGCCACCGTGGTAGCCATAATTTCGCTCCTTCTGCGCGAGGCCACAGGTGACGGTCATCGTGGTGACGCCCTGGGCCGGGCGGACAGTTACGCTAACGGGACCATCAGTCCCACACGTGTCGCTGAAGTCCCTTCTGTGTGGGTCGGCTGACCGAGCCAGGGCAGCGCCTGCCGTCAATGTCGCACCCGGGTTGCCGAACCGGCATCACATGTTCTTGTGATCCGCACCCGCGACAGACGTGGGTCCGCGGCCCCGCTCTTCGGCGTTTCACGGCGTGCCCACCATGGTCGCCGGGTTGACGATGCGGTCGAAGTCGGCGGCGTCGATGTAACCGGTGGCGAGGGCGGCTTCGCGCAGGGTGGTGCCCTCGTCGTTGGCCTTGTGGGCGATGGCGGAGGCCTTGTCGTAGCCGATGACTGGGGACAGGGCGGTGACCAGCATCAGCGAGCGGTTCACGTAGTCACTGATCTGGTCGCGGTGGAGCTCGGTGCCTTCGATGCAGTACAGGCGGAGCTTGGTGCAGGCGTCGGCCAGGATAGTGGCCGAGTGGAGGAAGTTGCTGATGATGACCGGGCGCATCGCGTTGAGCTCGAAGTTGCCCTGTGATCCGGCGAACGCGATGGCCGAGTCGTCGGCCAGTACCTGGACGCAGACCATGACCATGGCCTCGCACTGGGTGGGGTTGACCTTGCCGGGCATGATCGACGAGCCGGGCTCGTTGGCGGGCAGGATCAGCTCCGACAGGCCGCACCGGGGCCCGGAGGCCAGCCAGCGGATGTCGTTGGCGATCTTCATCAACGGCACCGCGAGGCCGCGCAGCCCGGCCGAGGCGCCCACCATGGCGTCCAGGCCGCCCTGCGCGGCGAACTTGTTCGCCGCCGTGACGAACGGGTAGCCGGTCTGGGCGGCGACCTGCTCGGCGATCTGCTTGCCGAAACCGGGCGGGGCGTTGAGCCCAGTGCCGACTGCCGTGCCGCCGGCGGCCAGCTCGTAAAGCCCCGCAGCGGATGCTTTTGCCCGGTCGGCGGCCTGGCTGAGCTGGCAGGCGTAGCCGGACCACTCCTGCCCGACCGTCAGCGGCACCGCGTCCTGCAGGTGGGTGCGGCCGATCTTGACCACGTCGGACCACTGGGCCGCCTTGCCCGCGATGACCTGCTCTAGTGCCTGGACCGACGGCACCAGGCGCTCCTGGATGGCCTGCACGGCGGCGATGTGCATCGCGGTCGGGAACGTGTCGTTGGACGACTGGCCCATGTTGACGTCGTCGTTGGGATGCACCGGGGTCTTGCTGCCCAGCTGGCCCCCGCTCAGCTGGATGGCCCGGTTGCTGATCACCTCGTTGACGTTCATGTTGGACTGGGTGCCGGACCCGGTCTGCCAGACATACAGCGGGAAGTGCGCATCGAGTTCCCCGGCGATCACCTCGTCGGCGACCTTCTCGATCAGGCCGGCCTTCCACGCGGGGAGGCGTCCGGCGCGGCCGTTGATGACCGCGGCGGCCTTCTTTACGTGCCCGTAGGCGTGGTAGACGGCCTTCGGCATCCGGTCGTCGCCGATCGAGAAGTGGATCAGGGAACGCTGCGTCTGCGCGCCCCAGTACTTGCCGGCGGGAACCTCGATGGCACCCATCGAGTCGGTCTCGGTCCGGCAGCCGGTGGCCGTCAGGCCGACCGGGATGTCGAGGATGGGTGGTGCGGGACCGGGCGAAGCCACGCTCCCGTTCGGAGTGCTCGTATTTTTCATTTTCGTACGCACCGTGCCGTCGCGGTATCAGATGTTCGTCAGCCCGAGCACGGCGGCTGTCTTGGCGCGGATGTCGCGCGTAGCGGCCGCGTCCTTTGTCAGGTCGATGCCGTAGGTCGGGATCATGGTCTTCAGCTTGTCCCGCCAGCCGCCCGCCAGTTCGTTCTTGAAGCACTTCTCCAGCACCTGGAACGCGATGAAGGCGGCGGTTGACGCGCCGGGGGAGGCGCCGAGCAGGGCGACGATCGAGTTGTCGGCGCTGCCGATCTGCTCGGTGCCGAATTCGAGCACGCCGGTACGGTCTGGGTCGGGTTTGATGATCTGCACGCGCTGGCCGGCCACCGCCTCGCGCCAGTCCTGGCGCTGCGCCTGGGGGAAGTACTGCTCGAGGACCTTGAACTGGTGCGACCCGGTTTGCAGCACCTGGCCGATCAGGTACTCGGCCAGTCGCCAGTCGTCGCGCGCTACCGCCAGCGTCGGCAGGACGTTGCCGGGCTCGATCGAGCGGAACAGGTCCGCATGGGAGCCGTGCTTGAGGAACTTGCTGGAAAAGCCCGCGTAGGGGCCGAAGAGCAGCGACCGCTTGCCCGCGATCATCCGCGTGTCGAGATGGGGCACGGACATCGGCGGTGAGCCCTGGGCGGCCTTTCCGTAGACCTTGGCGTGATGACGCGCGCTCACCTCGTCGGCGTCGCAGCGCAGCCAGATGCCGCTCACCGGGAACCCGGCATAGCCGTGCCCTTCGGGGATCTTGGATTTCTCCAGGAGTTCCAGCCCGCCGCCGCCGGCGCCGATGAACACGAACTTCGCCGAGACGGTCTGCTTGCCGCCGGCATCGAGATCCTTCACCGTGATGCTCCAGCGGCCGTCATTAAGGCGGTTGAGGTCGGTGACCTTGTGCTTGTAGTGGACAGAAAAGCCCGGTTGCGCCTGCAACTGGCTGACCAGCAGGTGGGTGAGCGCGCCGTAGTCGATGTCCGTGCCGGTGACCATCCTGGTCGCGGCGATGGGCTGCTCCTTGTCGCGCCCCTCCATCACCAGCGGCGCCCACTGGGCGATCTCACTGTGGTCTTCGCTGTATTCCATGCCGTGGTAACAGTGGTGCACCGACATCGCCTTGTACCGGTCGCGCAGGAAGGCGATGTTCTCGTCGCCCCAGACGAAGCTCATAGCGGGCAGGATTCAATGAAGGCGTGCGGGTCCGGGATGGCGCCCTTGGTGACGAGGTGCGACCAGAGCTGGCGCGACAAGTCGAACTCGGTGTTGACCTGAAGGGCCCTGGAAATGTCGATGCTGCCGTCGGCACGCCGCGGCGTGTAGTTAAGCTCGCAGTTGGCTGCGTGGCCCGTGCCCGCGTTGTTCCACGCCTCAGAACTTTCCAGTGCGCAGTCGTGAAGCGTCTCGAACATCACGACGTCGAGCGACGGCTCCAGCTCCTTGAGAACGGTGCCCAGCGTGGCGCTCATGATGCCTGCGCCGATCAGGACGACGTCCGGGCTGTCCGGTGCGGCGGTGCTCATGCCTGCTCCTCCTTCGCTGGCTTGAAATTAAGGCCGGCCTCGTTTTCGTAGACGACGTAGGCCCTGCGCCACGGGTCGTCGCCGATGAGCTTCCACTTGTGGCCTGTGCCGCTGTTGTCCTGCGCGAGCAGGACGTCGCCCGGACGGATGAGAACGTCGCACCGGACTTCACCTCGAACTCCGCCGTGCCAGACAGGGTGATGACGAAACGCGGGGCCGGGTCCTGGTGCCACGCCCACGATCCGCCAGACCCCGTTTCCCGGAAGGACAGCTCGACGACGGGCATGGCACCGCCAACGAAGTCGCCGCGCGCCCCCTCGGAAAGATCGATCCAGCCTTCTTCGAACAGCGAGTTACCATCCTCGCCGGTCCACATGCGCACACAACGGATCATCGCGGGTCTCCTTCCGACGGCTGAGAGGTAGCGCGTCTCGATCGCTGCTAAATAGCCCTTGAGCACCTAGGCCAGCGGCTGGCGTCATCGCCGCGGCGTTCGCTCGCCCGTGTCCGTAAGTCTTACGTCTGGCCTTGTGAGCGCGGATCACAAGAACATGCGATGTTTGCTCGTCAACGCGGATGACAAGAACATGCGATGTTTGCTCATCAAGCGGAGTGCGCGGCTCTCAGGCCCGGCCCAGGATCGAATGGTCCTGGGCCGGGCAGGGATTCGGCTGCCGGTCAGCTCACCCAGCTGTCGAGTATGCCGGGCTCGTAGGAACCTCCCTGCTGGTGCACGATCACGGCGAGCCGGTTGGCTGCGTTGACCAGGGCGACCAAGGAGACCAGCGCGGCGATCTGGTCGTCGTCGTAGTGCTTGCGTACCTGGGCCCAGGTCTCGTCGGACACGCCCTCATGAGAGATGAAATTCGCCGAATAAACGTGAGACATTGCGCGTAGGATCAGCGCCGGGGTCGATTTCTTCGCTCATGGCTTGGGGGCAACATGGCGAACCTCGATATTCATGCAGGTCCTGGTGGTCTCAAGCGCCTGGGTCCATACCGCGTGGTGAGACCTATTGGCCAGACCGGCTTGGGGTCCAGCCATCTCGGTGAGACGGCGGGTGGCCATCTCGTCGTGCTCAAGGTGCTGTCAGCGGAGCTGGCAGACGATCCCGAGCGGAGCGGGCGGTTCGCCCGCGAGGTCGCCGCGGCACGACGGGTGAGCGGGCTGTATACCGCGGCCATCCTCGACGCCGACCCGGACGGGCCAGAGCCTTGGCTGGCCACCCAGTACATTCCGGGGCCAACCCTGCGTGTGGGCGTGGGGGAGCGGGGACCGCTGCCGGCGTCGCCGCTGGCCGCCCTCGGGGCAGGACTGGCGGAAGGACTAGCGGCGATCCACGCGGCTGGGGTGGTGCACCGGGACCTGAAGCCGTCGAACGTGATCCTCGCGTCCGACGGGCCGAGGATCATCGACTTCGGTATCGCCCGGCTGACCGACGCGCCGGAGTTCACCAGGCCCGGCATGTTCCTCGGGACGCCGGCCTACGCGTCCCCCGAGCAGGTGGACGGCGCGCTGGTCGGCCCGGCAAGCGACATCTTCAGCCTGGGCGGGGTGCTGACGTTCGCCGCCACGGGGCACGAGCCGTTCCCCGCTGACTCGCCCGGCGCGCAGCTCTACGGAGTTCGCACGGGCGAGCCGGACCTGCACGGGGTACCGGACATCATCGCGCCGCTCGTCACCTCCTGCCTGGCGAAGGATCCGGCGCGACGACCCACGGCCGCCGCGCTGGTCGAGGCCTTCCGCGCTCTCGGCGCGCGCGAACTGGGCGAGGACGGCACGGGGCCGTCGCGTCACTGGCCGGGCGATACCACCGACCACGTCGCAGGCTATGCCCCACCTGCCCCACCTGCCGCAGCGGCACCCGACGTCGCCCAGTATCAGAGCAGCTCGCCGGAGACGGCGGTGCCCTGGGCCGATGACCAGCCTCTCCAGTACGCGGCTGACGACGACGGCGATCACTACCAATCGGCCGATGACACCCGCGGCTACGACTACTTTTCTCCCCCCGAACCTGGTGATGCCCCTGACCCCGAACATGGCGCTGCCCGCAGCTACGGCTGGAGTGAGCTCCCGCCGAGCCAGACCCAGCCAGCGCCCGCTGCCGCAGAACGGATGGACGAAGGCCGCCAGGACTCGTCGGGCTACGGCGAGCCTTCCGGCTACGGCGAGCCTTCCGGCTACGGTCAGCCTGTCGCCGGTCAGCCTGTCTACAGTGAGTCTGGCCACGATGGGTCAGGCGGCACGAGAGCACTGGGCGGAGAACCGGCGGCGGAGCCGTCGGCCGGCCGGTTCCTGACCGGCGTCCTGCCGGAGCGTGCCCCGTCGGGTGCCAGGATCAGCCTGCTCGTGCTAGTTACGCTTGGTGCCATTCCTGGTGCCTCGGCCGCGATGAAATTTCCCGTTAGCCCGGAGGGGACCACCGTGACCATCACGGTGTCCGCCCCCGGCCTTGTCTCCCTCGGGGACCTTGACCAGGACCTGACAGTGCCGTTCGCCGCGGACTCCGAGCCGGTCAGGTTCGGGTTGCTGGCCGGGCAGGCGGGGCTGCATACGGTGGCGGTCCGGGCGTTCGCCGGCGGGACGTGCCTCGGCGAGTTGTCGCTGCAGATCTCCGTGGAGACCGGGGCGATCCTGGAGGAGGGCCGCCCGCAGGCCGCGCCATTGACCGGGCTCGCTGCCGAGCCGGGGGAAGTCACCCTGCAGGTCAGCCGTACCGCCAGCGGGGGCTACAGCTTCCAGCTGCTGAGCGAGGCGCTGTACCCGGTGGTGCTCATCGACCGGCTGGCCGGCGACCCGGCCAGCGTGGTCGCGAAGATCGTCGCCGAGCTCCGGATGGCCGGCGGCCAGTCACCGTACGCCACCGCGGCCCACGCACGCAACCGGCTCAGGGCGCTCGGCACCGAACTGTGGGCCGACGTGGTGCCCGAGGCGATCCGCAGGCAGTTCTGGGCCCAGCGGGACCGGATCACGCTGTTCACGATCGCCACTGACATGGACACGGTGCCATGGGAACTCGTCTACCCGGTCGACCTCGAGAACGAGGACGGCTTCCTTGTGGAGCAGTTCCCCGTCGTCCGCCGCGTCTACGGCCAGGGCCGGGCGCCTACCCTGCGGCTCGACAGCGGCGCCGGGTTCATCGTCCCGCCCAGGGCGCCGGCCAACGCGCTCGACGAGGTGACGGCCGTGCGCGGCATCCTCCCGGCGAACGTGGCCGACCGGGGGGTCGAAGCGGGCCTGTCCCAGGTCCGCGGCCTGCTCGACGCCATGCCGAGCGTGCTGCACTTCGCGGGCCACAACGCGTTCACGGAAGAGGCCGGGTCGGTGATCAGCCTGGAAGGCGGTCCGCTGCGCCCGGACGACCTGGCCTATGCCAGGCAGAAGCGCGCCTTCGCCGCGGTCAGCCCGCTCGTGTTCCTCAACGGCTGCCGCACGGCGGGGGAGATCGCCGGCTTCTCGCAGATGAACGGCTGGGCCGAGAAGTTCATGGGAGCGGGCGCTGGCGCGTTCATCGGCTCGCTGTGGGCGGTCAGGTCGAGCTCGGCCAAGGTGTTCGCCGAGGAGTTCTACCGCGAACTGGTCACGCGGAAACAGCCCCTGGGCACCGCGTCCCTGCGGGCCAGGCAGGCGATCGCGGCGGACGGCGGCGACCCGACGTGGCTCGCCTACACGGTCTACGGGAACCCGTCAGCCGTAGTCGACCAGTAGCCAGACGCGCGGTGGCCCTCGGCGCCGAGGTCAGCCCAGCTCGTGGCCGGTGGTGCTATCGACATATTCCGGGATCGGCCCAGTGTGGCGGTCTCCTGTCGTCGACGTTCCTGATGGCTCGAACATGAGGATGGCGCCGCCCGGCGAGGTGGGCTTGTGCTCGATGCCCTTGGGGACCACGAAGACGTCGCCCGCGCGGAGTTCCACGGTGCGCTCCCGGCCGTCGGGCTCGCGCAGCGTGATGTCGAACTGGCCGTCGATCACCAGGAAGAACTCGTCGGTGTGCTCGTGGACGTGCCAGACGTGCTCGCCCTTGGCGTGCGCGACTTTGAGGTCGTAGTCGTTGACCCGGCCGACGATCCGGGGGCTGTAGATGTCGGTGAAGCTGGTGAGCGCTTGGGTGAGGTTGACCTTGGAGGCCATTTTGGTCACGCCTTTCTCGCGGTCGGCTTACCTGGGCCATGCTTGCCGGGTCGGGGTGGCGATCCCAGGGCCAATGCCGCAGAATTGGTTTGCAAATGAAGCCAATCGAGCTCGCTGAGCGCCTGGGCCGCTGGCCAGCAGGCCGCGGGCCGCTGCCGGTGCTCCTGGCGGCGCGGCTGCGCGCGCTGATGGACGAGGGGGAACTGCCGCCGGGCGAGCCGCTGCCGCCCGACCGGGCGCTCGCACTCGCGCTGGCCGTGGGGCGTAGCACCGTGGTCGCCGCCTATGACCTGCTGCGGCAGGAGGGGCGGATCGTCCGGCGCCAGGGCAGCGGCACACGCGTCGCCGGAACAAGCCCGGCCGGGCCACCGCAGACGACGACCAGCGAGCCGATCTTCTTGCACCTGCTGGAGCCGCCTGACGGCGTAATCCCGCTCGCCTGCGCCGCCCCGGACGCCCCGCCGCCGGAGCTAGCCGAGGCGTACGCCCGCATCGTGCCCGTACTGGCCGGGACCTCGGGCGACATCGGCTACTACCTGGCAGGCCACCCGGCGCTGCGCCGCGCCATCGCTGAACGCTATACCCGGCGCGGTATCCGCACCGGGCCCGAACGCGTCCTGATCACCGGCGGAGCCCAGCAGGCCCTGTCGCTGCTGGCCCGGGCGCTGCTGGCACCAGGTGACCGGGTCCTGGTGGAGGGACCCACCTACCCCGGCGCGCTGGCGGCGTTCCGCGAGTTCGTGGCCGTGCCGCAGGCGCTGCCGGCCGGGCTGGACGGCCTGGCCGCAGCGGCACGCCAGCGCCGCGCTGCCCTGGCCTATGTGATCCCGACCTTCCACAACCCGACCGGCTCGGTCCTGCCCTCATCCGCCCGCCGGGCGCTTGTCAGCGCCGTCACCGCCGCCGGCATCCCGCTGATCGAGGACGAGGTACTCGCTGACCTCGGCTTCCCCGGAACCCAGGCGCCGCCGCCACTGGCCGCCTACGCCGACACGCTGATCTCGGTCGGCTCGCTCAGCAAGAGCGTCTGGGGCGGCCTGCGCATCGGATGGGTACGCGCCCCAGGGCCGCTGATCGCGCGGCTTGCCCGGCTGCTCGCAGTGCATCACCTCGGGGGGAACGTCCCTGCCCAGCTCGCCGCCGCCGAACTGGTCCCGCACCTGGAAGCGCTGTGCGCGCGCCAGGCCCCGATCCGTCAGGCACGCCACGACCACCTGCGCGGCGAACTGGCCCGCCACCTGCCCGGCTGGCACGTACCGCCAGTGCCCGGCGGGCAGACCTTGTGGGTACGCCTGCCGCACGGCGACGGGGCCTCATTCGCGCAGACCGCGCTCCGCCACGGCGTCGCAGTCCTGCCGGGAACCGGCCTCGACGCCTCCGGGCGCAGCGAGGAATACCTGCGCCTGCACTTCATCGCCCCGCCGGAGCAGCTGACGGAGGCCGTCAGTCGGCTCGCTCAGGCATGGCATGCCTACCGTCCGCCGCGGGTCCGCATCACCCCGCCACCCGCGATGTCCATCTGAAGACCTTGACTCTCATTCGTCGGCCCGGCGCTGGCCGAGCGAGCCGGCGACGGCGAAGGCGGCGAGGAACAGGGCGGCGATCATCCACAGGGCGTCGAGCAGGCCGGCGGACTGGGCGAGCGTTCCCACGGCGGGCGGCCCGGCGAGGTTGGCGAAGTAGCCGACGGAGGCGACGACATTGATCCGCGCGGCCGGGTCGGGTCCGCTTTCCGCTGCCGCGGATATGCCGAGGGGGAAGCCCAGGGAGACGCCGACCGCCCACAGCACCACGCCGAGGAGGACGATCCAGCGGTTGCCTGCCAGGATAAAGGCGGCGATGCCGATGACGCCAAGTGCTGTGGTGATGCGGATGGCGCGGACGCGACCGAGGCGGTCGACGACGGGGCCCGCGAACATCCGGCTGAGCCCCTCGCAGGTGGCGAACACGGTGAAGAACAGCGCGGCGACGGCGGCGGTCTGACCGTGGTTATTCCGTACCGCCAGGGTGAGCCAGCTGTTCGCCGAGCCCTCGCCGAGCTCGACGCCGAACATGACGACGCCGATGAGCAGCAACCGCCCGTCCAGCCAGCCCCGCAGCCACTGGCGGAGCCGCGCAACCCGGTCCTGCGGCGGCTGCCCGTCTGGCGCGTGCTGCCCGTCCGGTATGCCCGACGCCGTCACGAAGGCGGCCACCACGAGGAAGACGGCCAAGCCGATGAGCTGCGCGGCGGGGGTGACGCCGAGGGCCGCGCAGGCCGCGCCGATCCCCGATCCGACCGCGGCCCCGATTGACCAGGCGGCGTGCATGCTCGGCATGAGGGTGCGCCCCGCGGCCCGCTCGACGGCGGCGCCTTCGACGTTCATCAGCACGTCGAAGGCGCCGATTCCTATCCCGGTGATCACGAAGGCGACTGCGACAAGCGGGACCGAGGCCAGTGCGAGCGCGAGACCCATGACGGCCAGTGCGACGGCGATGAGCAGGACCGCTCCCGTCATGGCCCGGCGGTTGCCCAGCCAGTGCAGGAGCGGCGTCGAGGCGACCAGCCCGAGCAGGGCCCCGATGGTCACCCCGGCCAGGAGGAGCCCAATCGTGGCCGTGCCGACGCCGAGGTCCGCCTTGATGGCCGGCAGCCGCGGCCCCCACGCCGAGATAGTGATCCCGCCAAGCCCGAAAGCGGTGGTAACCGTCCACCGCCAGCGGCCCAGCCCTGGCCGGGCAGGTGATGACGGCACGGTTCGGCTCGCCTTCGCTCGGAAAACCTTCCAGTGGAAAGTATCACGGGCCGGGATCACGCGGAAGCAGCCGCTCGAGGAGCGACAGCGAGCGGCCCACGTCAACCGCGTCGGGATCAAGAAGCCACTGGATCTGCAGGCCATCGGAGGCGGCGATCACCAGCGCGGCCGCGTCTAGCGGGTCGATGCCCGCCGCGATGCGGCCCGCCCGCTGCCCGGATTCGATCCGGGCGGCGAGTTCCTCCCGCAGCGACCGGAACCGGCCGCTCACGAACTCCCGGGTGACGGCATGCTGCTCTTGCAGCGCGTCGGTGGTGAGCGTCGCGTAGAGCTCCACGAGACCGGGGATCGAGCGGTTCCGCTCAGCGGCCTCCATGATCAGGCCGACAGCGGAGTCCTCCGTCGCGGGCGCGTTCTCGGCCGCACGGGCCTCGTGCATTCGGTACGCCTCAACCAGCAGCTCGTCACGCGAGGAGAAGTAGTGGCGCAGCGCGGTGTGAGACACGCCGATCGCCTCGCCGACCGTCCGCAGGGACGCCCTGTCCACGCCGCGCTGCGCGAGCAGGGCGATCGCGCTGTCCAGGATCTGCTGCCGGCGCCGCACCCCCTTCGGGTACGACCGGCGCGTGGCCCGCCCCCCGTTACTCTCCTCAGTCACCCCGCCATCGTAGGAGCCGCCCCCGCCCGCGGAGTCGGCGCAACGGAAAGCGCGCTTTCCGTGACGGAAAGCGCGCTTTGCCAGTTTTAACCTGGTGATTCCTGCAATGGAAGGCGGTCAGGCCACGGCTGTCAGTGGGTTGCCGTGGCGGCGACGGTGGTGACGGTCACCGTGCGGTGCAGGCTGGCCTCAGCCGAGCGGACGAGACTTTCAAGCTGGGTGGCCTGCGCCTTGCTCACGTTGGAAGGAACCTGCAGCGTGTCGGTCGTACCGGGCGGGTCGACCACCAGGATGGCGCTGGCGGAGTCGTTGCGCACTTGCCGGGTGGCGGCCTTTTCGCTGTGGCTGACAGCGGCCTGCACCGGCGCAGTCTTGTTTGCGTCGAGCGTGGCGGCCACCTGCTTCGATAGCGAAGCGGGCCCGACGACGGCGAGCGAGACTCGCGGCGTCGTAGAGGAGAACACCCCTGCGCCCCACAGGAGCAGCCCGGTGACCACCAGCACGGCGACGCTGATGATTGCCACCCAACGCGCTGAGAACTTGCCGCGTAGCTGGGGCAGGAACCCCGGCTTGCCGCCGACCGCGGCAGTAGCTGGGCGCTCCAGCACCATTGTTTGCCCGGAGTTGCTCCCGGTTTCGCTGAACTCAGTGGTGTTGAGCTCCGTCTGCTGCATAATCCCTCCGCTGCGGGAATCCCCCGTGACCCCGTTTAGTTCGCTGATGGAAACTGAACTCTCAGTTTCGTTAACGGGCAGGTGTCCGGCATAATTCCCCGGCGATGCGGAGGTCCGCAGGAGCGCGGCGCGACGAGATGCACGCGTCATGGCACTCCGGATCAGAGTCTGGGAACTTGGGGGCACTGCCACAGGAAAAACTTAATCGGCGGGGAAGCGCCTGGTCATTGCTGCTACCGCCCCTCGTGGCCCCCCGCTACCGCCAGTAGCTCACCGCGAAAGCCGCCCGGCGCGCGCCGCCCGGTACTCGCGGGCAGCGGCTGTGAGGCGGTCGGCCGCGCCGGGGATGCCTGCCCAGTGCGTGTGCAGGTAGGACGCGTACACCTGGCCCTGGACGAAGCCCTCGGTGACGGAGGTGCCCGACTGCCTCCAGTGCCACGCGGGAGACGCCGAGGAGCCAGAGGCCTGGACGGCGGTCCGGTGGAACTCGTGGCCATGGACGCGGGTCCCGGCCGGCGCGAGCGGTGACGTCGCTGCGGCGACGGCGTCGCGGTAGCCGAGCGTGAGCCTGCCGGTCATCACGGCGTCGGCGTCGAGCACGCCGCACATCGGGTGCCCGTCGAGCGACCGGGCCAGGTAGAGCAGGCCCGCGCACTCGGCGACGACGGGGGCGCCCGCCCTGGCCAGCGCCGCGACCTGCGCCCGCAGGCACTCGTTGGCGGACAGGGCCGTGGCGTGCTCCTCGGGGAAGCCGCCGCCGATGACCAGGCCGTCCACGTCACCGGGGAGGTGCTCGTCGCACAGCGGGTCGAAGGGCACCACTTCGGCGCCGGAAGCAGCGAGCAGTTCCGGGTGCTCGGCGTAGCCGAAGGTGAACGCTGGCCCGGCCGCGATGGCGATGCGCGGACGGGCGACAGGAGGCCGATTCCGTTCGGGCGAATCACTGTTTTGACTCTGACTCATCCGGAGCGGGCCCGCTGTCTGGGCGAGCCGCGTCACCGCCTCGAGATCCACGCTGGCGGCGACAAGCGCGGCGAGTGCGCCGACCACCTCGGCGGCCGGGCCGCCGAGTTCCGCGGCGGGGATGAGCCCGAGGTGGCGGGAGGGGACGGTGACCTGCTCCTGGCGGCGCAGCACGCCGAGCACCGGCACGCCCGCGGCGGCGGCCGCCTCGCGGAGCAGTTCCTCGTGACGCGGCGAGCCGGCCTTGTTGAAGATCACCCCGCCGATGCGTGTCCCCGGGTCCCAGGTCGCGAAGCCGTGCAGCAGCGCGGCCGCCGACGCGCTGACGCCGCGGGCGTCGACGACGAGGATGACCGGCGCGTTCAGCAGCCGCGCGACGTGCGCCGTCGAGGCGAAGTCCCCATGGCCTGCCGTCCCGTGTTTGGCGGCACCGTCGAACAGCCCCATCACGCCCTCGATGACCGCGATGTCGGCGGGCTCCGGCGAAGCGGCCCCCCGGGCGAACATCGGCGCGATCTGGTCCTCGCCGACCAGCCACGGGTCGAGGTTGCGCCCGGGGCGGCCCGCGGCCAGGGCGTGGTAGCCGGGGTCGATGTAGTCCGGGCCGACCTTGTGCGGCGAGACCTTCAGGCCCCGCGCGCGCAGCGCGCCCAGCAGGCCGGTGGCGACCGACGTCTTGCCGTGCCCGCTGCCGGGCGCCGCGATGACGACGCGCGGGATTGTCACCATTCGATGCCGCGCTGCCCCTTCTGGCCGGCGTCCATCGGGTGCTTGATCTTCGTCATCTCCACGACCAGGTCCGCGGCGTCGACGAGGTCGGGGTGCGCGTCACGGCCGGTGATCACCACGTGCTGCTGGCCGGGGCGCTGCGTCAGGGTCGTCACGACGTCGGCGACGTCGATCCAGCCCCACTTCATCGGGTAGGTGAACTCGTCGAGTACGTACATGCCGAACCGCGCCGCGGCCAGGTCGCGCTTGATCTGCGCCCAGCCCTCGCGGGCGTTCGCCGCGTGGTCCTCGGGGTCGCCGCGCTGGATCCAGGACCAGCCCTCGCCCATCTTGTGCCAGGCGACCTCGCCGCCCTCGCCGGTCTGCTCGTGCACCCGGCCGAGCGCGCGGAACGCTGCTTCCTCGCCGACCCGCCACTTCGCGCTCTTGACGAACTGGTAGACCCCGATGCTCCAGCCCTGGTTCCAGCCGCGCAGCGCCATGCCGAACGCGGCGGTGGACTTCCCCTTCATCGCGCCGGTGTGCACGATGAGCAGCGGCCGGTTCCGGCGCTGCCTGGTGGTCAGCCCGTCGTCAGGGACGGTTTCCGGCACTCCCTGCGGCATTGGTCAGGCCACCTTCCTGTCGACCTTGTCGGCCCTTATGGCGCGCCGGTCGCGGACCGAGTCGGCGAGCTTTTCCGCGGACAAGCCCGGCCCGCCCGCGGACAGGCTGCCGAGGTTCAGGTACTCGGCGCCGAGGGCCTGCGCCAGGCCGGCGGCCAGGCCCAGCCGGACAGGCCCGGACTCGCAGTCGACGACGACCGAGGCGATGCCGTCCCTGCGCAGGTTCCCGGCAGCAAGCGCTGGCTCGCCGCCTGCCGTGTGGCGTCCGTCGGTCACGACGACGAGCAGCGGGCGGCGCAGCGGGTCGCGCAGCCGTTCCCTGCGCAGCGTCGCGTGCGCCTCGGCGAGCCCGGCGGCCAGGGGCGTCCGCCCGCCCGCGGGCATGGTCTCAAGACGGCGCGCGGCCGCGTCGACGGACGAGGTGGGCGGCAGCAGCAGCTCGGCACCCGCGCCGCGGAAGCAGACGAGGCCCACCTTGTCCCGCCGCTGGTAGGCGTCGAGCAGCAGGGAGACCACCGCGCCCTTGACGGCCTCCATCCTGCGCCGGGCGGCCATCGAGCCGCTGGCGTCCACCACGAACAGGACCAGGTTGGACTCGCGCCCCTCCCGGCGGTGCTCGCGCAGGTCGGCGCCCTCGAGGACCAGGCCGGGCCCGGAACGCCCGCGGCGCCGCTGGTGCGGTGCACTGGCCGTGAGGGTCGCGGTCAGGTGCACGTCCAGGGTCCGCGCCGATGGCAGCGGCTGGCGGGCGCCAACGCTCCGGCCGACGTCTGTCGCGGCACGGGACCGGCGCCCTGCCGCGCCCTGTCCCTTGCCCGGCACCTCAAGCCGCCGTGCCCGGAAGGTCACGCCGCTGGGCACGACCGACTCCCGGCCCGCCGCCTGCCCGGCCGGGGCCTGCTGCCCGTCGTCACCCGCCGACGGGACATCCCGGCCGCCATCGCCGCGGCCGGCGGAGTCCTGGGCGTCTCCGGAGCCAGGGGTGCCGCCCCCCGGTGGATCAGGATCAGGATCGGGCTCGGGCTCGTCGTCCGGCTCGCCGAGCGCGTCGTCCAGTTGCTTCTCGTCAAGACCGGGTGCGTCGAACGGGTTGCGCCGCCGCCGGTGCGGCAGAGCCAGCCGGGACGCGACGCGGATGTCCTCGCGGCTGACGGCGAGCGCGCCCCGCCACGCCGCGTGCGCGGCGGCGGTCCGCGCGATCACGATGTCGGCCCGCAGCCCGTCCACGTCGAAGCTGGCGCACACCTCCGCGATCCGCTCAAGCACCGCGTCGTCAAGCACCACGGAGGGCAGCCGCGCCTGGGCGGCGGCAATGGCCGCGGCCAGCTCCGCCTCGGCGGAAGCGAACCGCGCCGCGAACGCCGCGGGATTAGCGTCGAAGGCGATCCGGCGGCGCACGACTTCCGCCCTGCTCGCCGGGTCGCGTGGCGCGGCCGCCTCGACGGTGAGGCCGAAGCGGTCGAGCAGTTGCGGCCGCAGTTCGCCCTCCTCCGGGTTCATCGTCCCGACGAGCAGGAACCGCGCCTCGTGCCGCACCGACACGCCGTCGCGCTCCACGTAGTTCGTGCCGAGCGCCGCCGCGTCGAGCAGCAGGTCAACCAGGTGGTCGTGCAGCAGGTTGACCTCGTCCACGTACAGGACGCCCCGGTGCGCGCCGGCGAGCAGCCCTGGCTGGAAGGACGTGACGCCCTCGGTGAGGGCGCGCCCGAGATCAAGGGAGCCGGTGAGCCTGTCCTCGGTCGCGCCGACAGGCAGTTCCACCAGCCGGGCCGGCCGCAGCTGTGAGGCGGTACCGGGGGAGTGCGGCCCGTCGGGACATTCGGGATTAGCAGCCTGAGGCGAGCAGGAGAACCGGCAGCCGGCCACGACGTCTACGGGCGGCAGCACGGCGGTCAGCGCGCGCACCGCCGTCGACTTGGCGGTTCCCTTCTCTCCCCGGACGAGCACGCCGCCGATCGCCGGCGAAATGGCATTCAGGAGCAGCGCCAGCCGCATGTCGTCCATAGCGACGACAGCGCTGAACGGAAACTGGGTCAACAGCCCACACCTTTACCCAGCGGGTATCCGCGCCCGCCGGCAGCGACGACCACCGGGTGATCACCCGACGGCACGGCAACCGATGGCCTGGCTCCCCGCCGCACGCGTACACGTCGGCAGGTAACAGTGGCGGGACCGCCCCGGATTCGCACCGGAGTTCCTCGGCAGCCGTTCGCCAGCCATCCTCTCATATGAGCCCTCTTTATTTTGCCCCTAGCCCCCGGTGATCGAGTCCGCCCGGAACATCAAAATAAAGAGGGCTCACCGTGCGGCAAACTGTAGGGCGTGTGCGCCAAGCTCGTAACCGTGGCCGGCATCGGTGCCGACGGATGGCAGGGCCTGTCCCCGCCGGCTAAGGACGCGGTCGGGGAGGCCGAGACAATCATCGGTGCCCCCCGCCACCTCGCCATGCTCCCGGATACCGTCAGCGGACGCCGGGTCACGCTGCCGAGCCCGCTGCTGCCCGGCCTGCCGGAGCTGATCGCGGGCCACGCGAGCGAGGCCCTTGTCGTGCTGGCCAGCGGAGACCCGATGTTCTACGGCATCGGCTCAACCCTCGCCCGGCTCCTCGGCCCGGCGCGGCTGCGCGTGCTCCCGCACTCGTCGTCGGTGTCGCTCGCCGCCGCGCGACTCGGCTGGCCTCTCGATGACGTGGACGTGGTGAGCCTGGTCGGCCGCCCCCGCGAGCTGCTGCACCCGCTGCTGCAGCCCGGCCGCCGGGTGCTCGCCCTCACCGCGCACGAGACGGCCGCCGCGGACATCCGCGTGTTGCTCGACGCGCGCGGCTTCGGCGCCAGCCCGGTGACGGTCCTCGCCGACCTCGGCGGCCCGGACGAGCACATCAGCGAAACGGCCACGCAGGCGCACAGCCGCCTGGCGATCATCGCGATCGAGTGCCGCCCCGACCCCGCCGCCGCGCTCCTGCCCCGCACTCCGGGCCTGCCGGACGACGCGTTCGAGCACGACGGCCAGCTCACCAAGCGGGAACTCCGCGCCTTGGCGCTCGCCGCCCTCGCCCCCGTCCCCGGCCAGCTCCTGTGGGACGTGGGCGCCGGTTCTGGCAGTATCGGCATCGAGTGGATGCGCGTCCACCCGGCCAGCCGGGCGATCGCGATCGAGCCGCGCGCCGACCGCCGGATGAGGATCGCCCGCAACGCGGCAGCGCTCGGCGTGCCGGGGCTGAAGATCGTGGCCGGCTCCGCGCCGCAGGCCCTGACCGGTCTTGACGACCCGGACGCGGTCTTCATCGGCGGCGGCGTCACGGTGGCCGGCGTCGTGGCCGCCTGCCTGGACGCGCTCGGGCCGGGCGGCCGGCTGGTCGCGAACGCCGTCACCATCGAGGGGCAGGCCGTCCTGGCGGACTGGCGGCAGCGGCTCGGCGGTACGCTCACCAGGATCGGCGTGGAGCGGGCCGACGGGCTCGGCACCCTCACGACCTGGCGCCCGGCGCTCCCGGTCGTCCAGTGGTCCATCCGCAAAGCGAATCCGTAAAGCGAAGGAGAGCCCGTGACCGTCCACTTCGTCGGTGCCGGCCCAGGCGCCCCGGACCTGATCACCGTCCGCGCCCAGCGCCTCCTCGAGGAGTGCTCGGTCTGCCTGTACGCAGGCAGCCTCGTTCCCGCCGAAGTCCTCGCCCACTGCCCCCCAGCCGCCACCCTCGTCGACACCGCCGACCTCACCCTCGACGAGATCGTCGCCGCCATGACGGAAGCCGACGCCCAGGGCCTGGACGTCGTGAGGCTGTGCTCCGGAGACCCGGCCGTCTTCAGCGCGATCGCCGAGCAGGCACGGCGCCTGGACCGGGCCGGGATCGGCTACGACATCACCCCCGGCGTCCCCGCGTTCGCCGCCGCCGCGGCGGCCCTGCGCCGCGAGCTGACCGTGCCGGAAGTCGGCCAGACGGTCATCCTCACCAGGATCGCGCACCGGGCCACCCCGATGCCGCCGGGCGAAGACCTGCCGAGCCTGGCCGCGACCGGCGCGACCCTGGTGCTGCACCTGGCCGTGCAGCGGATCGAGCAAGTCGTCGCGGAGCTGTTCCCGCACTACGGCCCCGACTGCCCCGCCGCCGTCGTCGCCTACGCCAGCCAGGACCGGGAGGTCATCCTGCGCGGCACCCTCTCCGACATCGCCCCGCAGGTGCTGGCGGCCGGCGTGAAGCGCACCGCGGTCATCATCGTGGGCAGGGTCCTGGCCGCCGAGGGCTTCCGCGACAGCCACCTGTACTCGGCGGCCCGCGCCCGCTAAAAGCGATGATCCCGAACGAGGTCTTGGTTCCCCTGGCCCCTGCCTATTCCTGCTCCCGGCGGCTGTCCTGCTCCCGGCGGACCAGGTAGGTGTCCATGATCCAGCCGTGCCGCTCCCGCAACTGGGCCCGCGTTGCGGTGATCTCCTCGGCGACTTCTTCTAGGGGGCCGGAAATCAGCACCTCATCTTCCGTGCTGAGGTAGGCCCCCCAGTACACGGACAGCCCCGGCTCGGCGAACCCGGCTGCGGTAAACCCGCGGTCCAGCATGACCACGGCACTGTCGAGCCCGTCGGGCAGCCCCCCGTCGAGCCGCCGCGCCGGGGTGATGTGAATCGGCTCGCCGACCCGGTTCAGCGGGATCCGGTGCGCCGCCGCCAGGGCCTGCACGCTGGTCACGCCGGGGATCACGGTCCAGGTGAAGTCGACGGTGCCGAGCGCGCGGACCCGGTCGACGATCCGCAGCATCGAGTCGTAGACCGAAGGGTCGCCCCACACCAGGAACGCCCCCACCCCGTTGGCCCCGAGTTCGTCCTCGATGGCCGTCGCGATGAGCTGAGCCCGCGCGGCATGCCAGTCGCCGACGGCCCCCTGGTAGCCGTCGGCGGTCAGCGACTCGGACCGGTCGCGCGCGGGCTCGGGAATGTTCACCACCCGGTAGCCGCTCCGGGTGACGTGCCGGCGCAGGATCTCGTCCCGCGCGGCGTTCAGGCCGGACTTGTCGTCGCCCTTGTCGATACGGAAGAACACGTCCGCACGGTTAAGGGCCTGCACGGCCTGAATAGTGACTTGGTCGGGATGTCCGGGCCCCATGCCGACAATAAGCAGTTCACGCACGCTCCCAGTGTCCCGCACTCCGGCGACTGGCCAAGGCCTCGGCAAGCCGGCCGACGGAGCCGGACACAGCAGCAAGCGCGAAGCGCTCACTCGCAGCCCTGGGCCGGTGTCGCCATGAGCTAGATAACAGCATGAAGCGCGGAGCGCTCGCTCGCGGCTCCGCGTTGGCGCCGCAACTAGACGGATAACAGCAAGAAGTGTGAACGGTCCAGAGGTGCACTAGCGTTCGGGAAAGATGTTGGATCGCTGATTACGCCATGGCGTAATCAGCGATCCAACATCTTCCTAGCGCGGATGCAGGACGCTCCTGGCGCGCCTCCAGGACACCGATAACAGCAACAAGCACAAGTTGTCTGGGCCTCCGCAGTGACCGTAGGAGCGGCTGAGTGCGCGGCGGCCGCATGCACGCAGACGGGTTGGTGCATGTATCACGGTGTGCGGGTGTAGGTAGCCAGGATGGCGCCGGTCGTGGTGACCTGGCTGTCGCTGAGGCGCAGCTGCTTGAGTGTGCCGCTGCCGGGGAAGAAGCGCTTGCCCGCGCCGAGCGTCAGGGGATCGATCATCAGGCGCATCTCGTCGATCAGGTCGTGGGCGAGCAGGGTCCGGGCTAGCTGGGCGCTGCCGATCAGGTGCAGGTCTGGGCCCTGTCCGTGCTTGAGCACTCGCAATGCACCAGGCACGTCACCGCGCAGCAGGATCGAGTTCGTCCACCCCAGTGGCTCGGTGAGCGTCGTGGATGCGACGTACTTCGGCCGGGTGTTGAGCGGTTCGGCGAGCGGTCGTTCCGCATCGGCCGCGTGCGGCCAGTGCGCCGCGAAGATCTCGTAGGTCTGGCGCCCGAACAGGAAGGCCTTGGCCGCTGAGATGCTGGACACGATCCACTTCTGGGAGAGATCGTCGAGATAGGTGCGTGCCAGCCGCCGTGCGCGAAGCCGCCGGCCGGGTCCTCGCCGGCGTAGCTCGGCGCCTGGACCACCCCGTCCAAGCTCATCCATTCGTGTGCGATGATCTTCCGCATCGGGACCTCCGTCTCTGGTGGTCGCGATGGGCCTAGGCCCGGAGCGCCGACTGCCCGGTGGCGAGCATGCCGGCCAGCTTGTCCAGGACGGCCTCCCATCCCGGGCCGACGCTGGCCGCGACATGCGGCATGGCGGCGGCCAGGTCATCGAGCCGCTCGTGCACCAGGGTCAGCCGGGTGGCCTCTCCAGGAGCCTCCCGCAGGGTGATCGTGAGCAGTGAGTCGAAGGCGGGTCCGTCCCTGCGCTCCGGCCCGACGAAGCCCCAGCGGAATACGATGCGCTGATGCGGGACGAGCTCGGCCAGCTCGCAGTCGAACCCGCCCGCTGCCGCTCCCGACTCGGCTTGCCAGATCCGGTAGTGGCCGCCGACGCGCTCGTCGACCTCGGCCCGAGTAACGGTCAGGGCTCCCGGGGCCATCCACCGGGCCAGCAGGGCGGGATCGAGCCAGGCCCGGTAGACCCGGTCGGGCGGGGCCGGGATGGTGCGCTCCAGCCGGATAACGGTGCGTTCACCGGTCACGTTCGTCACTGCTCCTTTTCTCGTGGGCGGTCTCGGACTGGAAGAGGCCCTCAAGGGCGTCGAGGCTCTCGTTCCAGTGACGCTCGTAGAAGGCGAGCCAGGCCTGCGCCGAGGCGAGAGGGCCCGGTTCAAGCCGGCAGATGTGCCTGCGGCCGTCGATCCTCCGGTGAATCAGGCCCGCCCGCTCCAGCACCTGAACGTGCTTGGCGGCCGCCGCCAGCGACATGGCCAGTGGCGCCGCGAGCTCCCCAACGGTCAGCGGCCCTGCCGACAGCCGGGCGACCATATCCCGCCGTGCCTGGCTGGCAAGCGCGTGGAACACCGCGTCCATCGCCACAGGATCATCAACCACACGGTTGACAATAGCCGGGGCGGGCATCGTTCGTCAACCATCTGGTTGACGTTTCTGCGGCGGTTGCGGCCGGGTGCGGGGTGCTGCCTGGCCTGGTGGTGCCGGACTTGCGATCTGCGCTGCGTGGCTGGGGTTTCCGGTGGCTGGGGCAGATCGACCTGAGGCGGCCCCGGTGCTGTGGTCACGGGTTGCTGCCCGCACGGGGCCGCCTCAGCTCGCAAAGGCCGTCATGCTCGGCTCGCCCGGCCGGGAGGCCGGCCGGGGTGGTCGCGGGGCTTGCGACGGTGCGGTGGCGGGCCTGTGGTGGACGGGGCTGCCGTGGTCAGGCGCTCCGCAGCTGGTGCAGGCGCCTGGCTGAGGTCGGGGGTGGCGTGCGCGGTCACGGAGTGCACGGTCCGCGGCGGCTAACCGTCAGTGGTGACCGTCAAACCATCTGGCCCGTCGCCGCAGGCGGACGCGGAGCTCGGCTCCCGCGTTAGCCTGGGCCGGTGCGGATCCTCATCCTGGGCGGAACGGGCGAGGCCAGGGAACTGGCGGCCGAGCTGGTAGCGGCGGGCAGCGACGTGATCTCCTCGCTGGCAGGCCGGGTGCGCGAGCCGCGGCTTCCCGACGGCCCGGTGCGCGTCGGCGGGTTCGGCGGCGCCGACGGCCTGGCCTCCTTCCTGCGCGAGGAGGGCATCACCCACGTGATCGACGCGACGCACCCGTTCGCCGGCACTATCACTGCGAACGCGGCGCGGGCCGTCAGGGAGGCGAGCGTGCCGCTGCTTGTGCTGCGCCGTCCGGAATGGGAAGCCGTCCCGTCCTGGGACACGGTCCCGGACGTTCAGGCTGCGGCAGCGGCGGTGCGGGCTTGGCCAGGCGAGGGCGTCTTCCTCACAACAGGCCGCCGTGACCTAGATGCTTTCGCTGCGGACGACGGCCACCGGTTCCTCGTCCGGACGGTCGACCCGCCGGACGGCCCGGTGCCGTCCCGCATGACACTGCTTCTCGACCGTGGCCCGTACTCGGTGGAGAGCGAGTCCGCGCTCATGCGAGAGCACGGGATCGGCCTGCTCGTGACGAAGAACAGCGGCGGCCCGATGACGGCCGCGAAACTGCGGGCGGCACGGGACCTTGGCGTTCAGGTCGTGATGGTGCGCCGTCCCTCGCTGCCCCCGGACAGCGCTGTCGCGGCAACGGTGGCCGAGGCGCTGCGCTGGCTGGCCGCTGATGGGTGTTCATGGCATGAGGAGGCCCGGCCGATCGCGCCATGAAGCGGCGCACGGATTCGGATTGACCCGAGATCGACCGGGCCTGTCAGAGGGCTTGGTAACCAGCGCTGAGCGCTAAGTACCCGGGCACCCGTCGGCAGCCCATGGCGTGCCGCCGTCCTGCTTGTACAGCTCCGCGAAGACCTGCTTCTGGTAAGCCAGCGACGTCCCGGCCACGTTGTACCCGCTGGCAGGAATGATGCCGTAGGCGTTGCCGTCTGCCGCGGGGTTTTGCAGGTCCGTTGATTCCCGGAAGGCCACGCACGCGGCCAGTGACTGGGGCACGCCTGGGACGTCCGAGAGATCGCTAGACGAGGTGCCCGAGGATCCGCTGGAGCTAGTCTGGGTCACGGCGCCTGCGATGCTCGACGGGGAGCTGGCGGATGACGCGCCTGCGATGCTCGACGGGCGAGCTGGCGGATGACGCGCTCTGGCCTCCGCTTTCCGGGGCCGTGAAGCCCTGCGGGGTGGACCATCCCTGCGGGGTGGACCATCCCTGCGATGCAGGCGATCCCGCGGGCATCTCGACAGACATCAGGGATGCAGACGATCCCTCGGGGATCTCGATGGTCTGCCCGGCATAGACCAGGGTGGAGTCGGAGAGCTGTGGGTTCACGGCCTCAACGGCTGCGAGGCTGACGCCATGGCTGGCGGCGATTCCTGCGAGGGTGTCGCCCGGCTGAACGAGATAGGCGACGAGTGCAACTGCTGCAAACATTTTCTTCTGGCCTTTCGGCTTACGGCGGGTCCGTGTGACTACCGCCTTGGGTCTGCGGGCTGGGCTTCCCGGCATCACTCCCTTTCGGTTTTCGGCAACAGAATGACCGGCGCGAATGTCTGTTTGGGCTATCGACGCGAGATCCGCGCCAGCCAGAAATGCAGACACTACACAAGAACTCGGAGAGTGACCATGTTCGCCGGCGCTGGGTGCTCGGGCCCAAGGGCAAGCACACTGTCGATCCTGCGCTCGTGCGGGCTGATCAGCGAGGTTCCGTTTCGGTAAATGTGTTTTATCTCACACTCTCGAAAAGATGTATCACGCACCTTCCGCGACTCCTGCGCTACTGACAGTAGCGTCATTTCCCGTGACGACGAAGCAGATTGAAAAGCCGCAGCTCGGCTGCGCACCGGGGCCTCTGCTTATAGCTGATATCAATTCCGGGTCGAATGTTGACGTGATTACGCAAAGCCTTTGGCGGCGGAAAACGGGACCAGTGACTTCGGCGTGAGTGTGACGCTGTGCGTGTCCGGAATCTTGTCTCAGGCGCGCCCATCTCGTATGAGGTGCGTTGGGAGACATTTCGCGCCTTATTGCACGGACCACTACCATCTGGGGCAAATGCTCATGTTTCATAACGGATCGTTCTGTACGCGCCAACTAAGGGGCGTCGAGTCTTCATGCGGCGCGCCAAACGGCGGGAGTGCGCGTTGCATGAGGCAAGGCATCGCAGCGGAGTGTGAGTCGCCTTTGTGGTCTCAGTGGCGGAGCCTTGAAACGCAGCCTTCAGGCGCAGGTTCGGGCCAGCGGCTCCCCCGAGTGGGGAACAGCCGGGGGAAAGGCGTTACGCGAGATTCCTCCTGGCTCTGACGGGCGGCCGCCGCTATTGGCCGGGATAGCGGCGCGGCGTGATCACCCGCGCGGCCCCGGAGCCGTCGCGCACCACGCGAGACTGACTGGAGCCGACGATGACCAGGCAGCGCATGTCGATCAGCGAAGGGTCGAACTCGCCCAGGGTGGTCACCGTAATCTCCTGGTCGTTGGTACCGACGGCCCGGCCGACGACGACCGGCGTCGCGGCGTCCCGGTGCGCGAGCAGCAGGGCGCGCGCGTCTACCAGTTGCTGCCGCCTGGACTGCGACGCGGGGTTGTAGATCGCGATCGCGAAGTCGCCGGCAGCCGCCGCTTCCAGTCGTCTGGCGATGACGTCCCACGGCTTGAGCCGGTCCGACAGCGACAGCATCACGTAGTCATGGCCGAGCGGCGCCCCCGCCAAGCTGGCGACGGCCTGCGCGGCGGTGACCCCCGGCACGATGGTGACCGGTACCCCGGCGAACCGCGCATCGGCTGAGGCCGCCTCAAGCACCACCGACGCCATCGCGAACACGCCGGGGTCGCCCGAGGAGACGACGGCGACCCGTCGGCCGCGCAGCGCGAGGTCGAGGGCGAACTCCGCCCGCTGCGCCTCGACCCGGTTGTCGCTGCCGTGCCGCCGCTGCCTGGGGTTCGGCGGCACGCGGTCGACGTAGGGGGCGTAGCCGACGATGTCGTCGGCGGCGGCGAGTACCGCCGCCGCCTGCGGGGTCAGCCAGTCACGCCCGCCGGGGCCGAGCCCGACCACGTCGACCTGGCCGGCCACGGGGCCGGCCTCGGTGTCAGGCGCAGGCTGCTCGGATACCGGCTGCCCGGCCGCCTCGGCGCCGGGGATGATGACCAGCGACATGTACGGCACCGTCGACGGGTCGACGTCCGCTGCCCGCTCGATGACCTGCCGGGGGCCCGCGGAGGCGCGCTCGACGTAGTAAGCATCCGCAAGCCGCCCCGCGTCCTTCAGCGCCGCCCGCACACCGGGGTAGCTACGGCCGATCTTCATGACCGCCGCCGCCCCGGTCCCGCGCAGCCGGGCCGTGAGCTCGTCGGGGCCGAGCGTGCCGGGTAGCACGGTGAGCACGTCGTCGCCTTCGACTAGCGGCATGGCGAGCGCGGCGGACGCGGCGCTCACCGAAGTGACACCGGGCACGATCTCGGTACGGAACCGTCCGCTGATCCGCTTATGCATGTGCATGTAGCTGCTGTAGAAGAGCGGGTCGCCCTCGGCGAGCAGCACGACGTCACGCCCCTCGGCAAGGTGCGCCATGAGCCTGCCGGCCGCCGAGGCGTAGAACTCCTCCATCGCGCCCGCGTAGCCGGCTGGGTGGCCGGTGGCCTCGGTGGTGACCGGGTAGACGAGCCGCTCCTCGACCTGGGCGTCGCGCAGGTAGGGCTCGGCGATGGACCGCGCGACCGACCGCCCATGCCGCGCGCAGTGGTACGCCACGACGTCAGCGGCACCAATCAGCCGCGCGGCCTTCACCGTGACAAGCTCCGGGTCGCCAGGCCCGAGCCCCACGCCGTAGAGGGTTCCGCCGCTCATTACTCGTCCTCGCTCGCGATGGCGTTCACGGCGGCGACGGTCATGGCGCTGCCTCCGCGCCGCCCGTGCACCACCAGGTACTCAAGCCCGGACTCGGCAAGGGCGAGCTTTGACTCCGCCGCGCCGACGAACCCGACCGGGATGCCGAGCACGGCGGCGGGCCGTGCCGCGCCGACCTCGAGGAGCTCAAGCAGCCGGAACAGCGCGGTCGGCGCGTTGCCGATCGCCACGACGGCACCAGCGAGCCGCGACCCCCACCGGTCGAGCGCCGCCGCCGACCTGGTGGTGCCGAGTCGCTCGGCGAGCGCCGGGACCGTCGGGTCGTCGAGGGTGCAGATGACCTCGTTGCCTGCGGGGAGCCGCCGCCGGGTGATGCCCGAGGCGACCATCTGCGCGTCGCATAGCACGGGCGCCCCGTCGAGCAGCGCGGCACGCGCGGCCTTGACCACGCCGGCGCTGTAGCCGATGTCCGCAGGCAGGTCGGTCATCCCGCAGGAGTGGATCATCCGCACGACGACCCGCGCCACGTCAGCGGGAAACCGCGCGAGGTCGGCCTCAGCCCTGATCGTGGCGAACGAGCGGCGATAGATCTCCGCGCCGTCGCGGACATAGTCAAATTCCGGCAACCTGATACCCCTCGTTGGTGGCGGTCACGTCAATCTCGGTGGCGGCGGGCCGCCCGCAGTGCCGCGAGCAGCCGCTGACATGCACGAGCCGTCCCGGCCAGCGCGCCGCGAAGCCGGCCGCATCAGCCTGCACGTCGGCCAGTGCGCTCGCACACCCCGGTCGCCCGGCACACGCGGTCACCCGCAGCCACGGCGACCCGTCGTCCGTCCCGAACCCGTGCCCGGCCGCCTCATCGAGGACCCGGGCCGCGTCGTCGAGGCCAGGCAGCACGACACTGCGCCACGGCGTGATCCGAGCACCCTGGTCAGCAATGCGATTCGCGACCCAGCTCACCTGCGCTGAGGTCAGCCGCCCGAGCGGCGCGATCAGGACGACGGAAACCTCGCTTCCCTCTCGGCCCGTGACGAGGCCGACGGGTCTGGTGGCCTTCGCCGCGACAGTCTCCTCCTGGGCAGCAGCCAGCCCGAGACGCGCTGCCACCAAGGCACGCACGCGCTCAGGACCGTCAGGCAGGTCGGAGATTCGCCAGGCACCGCTGTCAAGTCCTGCTCGCAGGTCGAGGAACGCTTCAGCGCACGCGAGCATTGCGGCCACAACGCCGTCTTGCGAGTCGGCAGTGATCCCGCCCACGGCACGCTCCTCCCGACAGCTCACGCGGCGGGCGGTAAGGCCGTTGACGACGGCGCCGTCCGTTCGGACCGCCGCGACGACGTCGGCACCGAGGCTGGCCACGTCGCCGCGCCCGTCGTCGATCGCGAACAGGAACCGCCCGGACAACTCCGCGAACCGTGGCCGCGCGCAGAGCGCGGCGTCGAAGGCGCGGACGATCCCGGTCAGGCCGCGGGCCCCGTCCAGGCCGGCGAGCGGCGAGGCGAGCACGTTCCGCACCTGGTCATGGCTGAGCGACGGCAGCAGCCCGGCCCGTGCCAGGGCGTCGGTCAGCAGCCCGGCGGCGTTCGGGTCAAGCCCGCGCAGCTGCACGTTGCCGCGCGAGGTGAGTTCGAGCCGCCCATCGCCAAGCTCGTCCGCCAGCCCGGCGAGCACCCGCAACTGCGCGGCGTCGATCAGCCCTCCCGGCAGCCGGACCCGCGCGAGCAGCCCGTCGGCGGCCTCGATGAGCCGCAGCACCCCAGGGCAGCGATCGGCCCCGGGGCGGCTGGTAAAGGAGCTGTTCTCGGGCACGCCCGGATTGTACGCCAACGCCCTCCAGCCACCACCTCCTGGCAGGTCGCGGCACCCGCCATCCGAAATGTTCGGCATCGGTAGATTTTGAGCGATTGCCGCTGATTATCTGGCCGGCTCGACAAGAAGTAGCGTCGCAACCGCTGCACGCCCGTGACCGGGTTGACGGGCATCGATGTGCGCGGATACCGTCGCCACTGCGTGACGGCGCAGGGAAGCTGGTGGGAGTCCAGCACGGTCGCGCCACTGTGAGCCGGACCGGCAGTGGGACGGCGAAGTCAGGTTCCGTGCCGTCGCGAACGCCCGTTCAGTAGGGACGCACGATCCTGAAGGAGGCTCACGGCACCGTGATCGCTCTGCTGTCTACCTCGGACACCGACCTGCTGTCGGCCCGCGCGAGCGGTGCCGGCTACCGGCTCGGCAACCCGTCCCGCCTCGCGGCAGACGACGTTCCCGCCTTCATCGAGGGCGCGGACGTCGTCGTTGTCCGCATCCTCGGCGGGCGCAGGGCCTGGGAAAACGGCCTCGACGCCGTACTGGCCTCCGGGGTTCCCGCCGTCGTACTTGGCGGGGAGCAGACGCCGGACGCCGAGCTCATGGAGCTGTCGACGGTCGCGACGGGGATCGTCGCCGAGGCGCATGCCTACCTGGCGCACGGCGGCCCGGAGAACCTGCGGCAGCTCGGCCGGTTCCTGTCCGATGCGATCACGCTTACCGGCGAGGGCTTCGACCCGCCGGCCCCGACACCCGTCTGGGGAGTCCTCGACCGGCCGGACGGCCAGGCACTCGCCGGTACGCCGGGGCCCCGCCCGGTCGTCGCCATCCTGTACTACCGCGCCCATCACCTCGCGGGGAACACCGGCTTCGTGCACGCGCTCGCCGACGCGGTGGCGGCGGCGGGCGGGCAGCCGCTTCCGGTGTTCTGCTCATCGCTGCGCACCGCCGAGCCCGCGCTGATCGACACGCTGCGCGCCGCCGACGCGATCGTCGTGACCGTCCTGGCGGCCGGCGGCCTCGTCCCCGCGGCGGCCGGCGCCGGCGGCTCCGACGGGGAATGGGAGGTGGGTGCGCTCGCCAGCCTGGACGTGCCGATCCTGCAGGGCCTGTGCCTGACCACCTCCCGCGCCCAGTGGGCCGGCAGCGACGAGGGGCTGACCCCGCTGGACGCCGCCACGCAGATCGCGATCCCCGAATTCGACGGCCGCCTCATCACCGTCCCGTTCTCCTTCAAGGAGACCGGCCCGGACGGCCTCACCAGTTACGTCCCCGACCCCGAGCGGACCGCACGGGTCGCCGGCATTGCCGTGAAGCACGCGCTCCTGCGGCACATCCCGGCGGGGGAGCGACGCGTCGCGCTCATGCTGTCCGCGTACCCGACCAAGCACGCCCGCATCGGCAACGCGGTCGGCCTCGACACCCCCGCCTCGGTCATCGCGCTGCTCGCCGCGATGCGCGACGCGGGCTACGACATCGGCGGCGCTGACATCGACGGCAGTCAGCTGCCCGGCGTGGCCGACGGAGACGGTGACGCGCTCATCCACGCGATCATCGCCGCCGGGGGACAGGACGAGGACTGGCTGACGCAGGAGCAACTCGAGGGCAACCCGGTCCGGATCAGCGCGGCGGACTACCTGGCGTGGTTCGCCACCCTCGACCCCGGCCTGCGGGACGCGGTGACCAGGCACTGGGGCGAGCCGCCCGGTGAACTGTTCACCGACCGCAGCCGCGATCCGGACGGGGAGATCGTCCTGGCGGCGCTGCGCGCCGGCAACGTCGTGGTCCTCGTCCAGCCGCCCCGGGGGTTCGGCGCGAACCCGGTCGCGATCTACCACGACCCCGACCTGCCGCCCAGCCACCACTACCTGGCCGCCTACCACTGGCTGCGCGAGGACTTCGGCGCGCACGCCGTCGTGCACGTCGGCAAGCACGGCAACCTGGAGTGGCTGCCAGGCAAGACCTCGGGGATGTCCGCCGCCTGCGGCGCGGACGCGGCGATCGGCGACATCCCGCTCATCTACCCGTTCCTCGTCAACGACCCGGGCGAGGGCACCCAGGCCAAGCGCCGCGCGCACGCCACCCTGATCGGCCACCTGGTGCCGCCCATGGCCCGCGCAGAAACCTACGGCGACATCGCCCGGCTCGAACAGCTGATGGACGAGCACGCGCAGATCGCCGCGCTCGACCCGGCCAAGCTGCCCGCGATCCGCGCCCAGATCTGGACGCTGATCCAGGCCGCCAGGCTCGACCACGACCTGGGCCTCGACGAGCGGCCGCACGACGCTGAGTTCGACGACTTCCTGCTACACGTCGACGGCTGGCTGTGCCAGATCAAGGACGCCCAGATCCGCGACGGGCTGCACGTCCTCGGCCGCGCGCCGGAAGGCACGGACCGGGTGAACCTCGTGCTCGCCATCCTGCGCGCCAGGCAGATGTGGGGCGGCCGGGCGCAGGCGCTGCCCGGCCTGCGCGAGGCACTCGGCTACGCCGAGCGCTCCGATGACCGTGAGACCGCCGACGCAGCGGAAGCCCGCGCGCGGGCGCTCGTCGAGGCCATGGAAGAGGCCGGCTGGAACGCGGCCGCGGTCCCTGGCATCGTCGCGGACACGCTCGGTGCGGCCCTAGACGGCGTGGACGCGCGGCTGGTAGCGGACGTGCTCACCTTCGCCGCGACCGAGGTGGTGCCCCGGCTCGCCGCGACGACTGATGAGATCACCCGGACGCTGCACGCGCTCGACGGCGGGTTCGTCCCGGCCGGGCCGAGCGGCTCGCCGCTGCGTGGCCTGGTGAACGTGCTGCCGACCGGGCGGAACTTCTACTCCGTCGACCCGCGCGCCGTCCCGTCCCGCCTCGCGTGGGAGACCGGCCAGGCGATGGCAGACTCCCTGCTCCAGCGCTACCAGGCCGACACCGGGACTTACCCGGAGTCGGTGGGCCTGTCGGTGTGGGGCACCGCAGCGATGCGGACCTCGGGCGACGACGTGTCTGAGGTGCTCGCCCTGCTCGGCGTCCGGCCCTCATGGGACGAGGCGTCCCGCCGGGTCAGCGGCCTCGACCCGGTCCCGCTCGCCGAGCTCGGCCGGCCGCGCATCGACGTCACCGTCCGGATCAGCGGCTTCTTCCGCGACGCGTTCCCGCACGTCGTCACCATGCTGGACGACGCCGTCCGTCTCGTCGCCGGGCTCGACGAGCCGGACGAGGCGAATTACGTCCGGGCTCACGCGCGGGCCGACCTCGCCGTCCACGGCGACGAGCGCCGGGCCACCACCCGGATCTTCGGTTCCAAGCCCGGCGCCTACGGGGCGGGGCTGCTTCCGCTGATCGACGCGGGGAACTGGCGCGACGACGCCGACCTGGCCGAGGTCTACGCGGCCTGGGGCGGCTTCGCCTACGGCCGGGACCTGGACGGCCGGGAAGCCCGCGCGGACATGGAGACGTCATACCAGCGGATCGCGGTCGCGGCGCACAACACCGACACGCTTGAGCACGACATCGCCGACTCCGACGATTACTTCCAGTACCACGGCGGCATGATCGCGACTGTCCGGGCGCTCACCGGCCACGCGCCCCGCGCCTACATCGGCGACTCCACCCGCCCGGACGCGGTCCGCACCCGGTCGCTTGCCGAGGAGACGGCGCGGGTGTTCCGCGCCCGGGTCGTCAACCCCCGCTGGGTGGACGCGATGAAACGGCACGGCTACAAGGGCGCGTTCGAGCTGGCCGCCACGGTGGACTACCTGTTCGGCTACGACGCCACGGCCGGCGTGGTCGAGGACTGGATGTACGAAAGGCTCACCCAGGCGTACGTCCTGGACGAGTCGATGCGGGAGTTCTTCGCCCAGTCCAACCCATGGGCACTGCACGGGATCGCGGAACGGCTCCTGGAGGCCGCCGACCGCAAGCTGTGGGACACCCCGGACCCGGAGACCCTCGCCGCGCTCCGCCGGGTCTACCTGGAAACCGAGGGCGACCTCGAGGACAGGTGACAGTCACCAGGGCCGCCGGAACGAATGTGATCCGGGCATGAAGCTGGCAATCCTCGGCGGCGGCGGCTTCCGCGTCCCGCTGGTCTGCCAGGCCCTCACCACGGGCCAGACTGAATCAGGCAAACTCATCGACGAGCTGTGCCTGTACGACACCGATCCGGGTCGGCTGGTCGTCATCGAGAACGTGCTGCGCCAGTTGCCTGGCCGGATCACGCTGCACGCGACCACCGTCCTTGACGATGCGCTTTACGGCGCTGACTTCTTGTTCTCCGCGATCCGGGTCGGCGGCCTGGCGGGCCGGGTCGCCGACGAGCGGGCCGCCATCGAGGTCGGCCTGATCGGCCAGGAGACCACCGGACCCGGCGGCCTGGCCTACGCGCTGCGCACGATCCCGGTGGCCCGGCACATCGCCCAGCGAGTGCTGGCGCTGGCGCCCGACGCCTACTTGATCAACTTCACCAACCCGGCCGGCATCATCACCGAAGCGATGCAGGAACTGCTCGGCGACCGGGTGATCGGCATCTGCGACACACCGAGCGGCCTCGGCACCAGGCTGGCCGAGTTGTTCGGCGTGCCCGGGGACGAGGTGCGCCTGGACTACGCCGGCCTGAACCATCTCGGCTGGCTGCGGGCTGCACACTACCGGGACCGGGACCTGGTCCAGGAGGTGCTGGCGCCATCGAACGCGGCCCTGCTCGGCGGCCTAGAGGAGGCCCAGATCATGGGGCCGGACTGGCTGCGCATCCTCGGCATGCTGCCAAACGAATACCTGTACTACTACTACTGCAACCGTGAAGCGCGCCGAGCGGTACGCGACGGAACCCGCGGCGAGTTCCTGCGCCGCCAGCAGGACGAGTTCTACGCTGCCGCGACCGCGCGGCCGGACCAGGCGCTGGCGGCCTGGCAGCGGACGCGGTCGGAGCGGGAGGCATCGTACATGGCCGAGGCCCGCCCGCCCGGCGCGGCCCGGCCTGCCTCCGGCGGCGGTTACGAGTACGTCGCGCTTGGCGTGATGGACGCGATCGCCACCGGCGAGCCGCGCACGATGATCCTCAACGTGCGCAACCAGGACACGCTGCCCGGCCTGCCGCCGGATGCGGTCGTGGAGGTGCCCTGCCAACTGGACGACACCGGCCCGCGCCCGCTCGCACCGACCCAGCCCGGCGGTGCGGAACTGGGCCTGCTGCAGCAGGTCAAGGCGGTCGAGCAGCTCACCATCCGCGCGGCCGTGGACCATAACCCGGACCTCGCCGTCCAGGCGCTCGCCCTGCACCCGCTGGTCGACTCGGTGACCGTGGCCCGGGACCTGCTCACCGCCTACCTCCGCACCAACCCCGCCCTCTTTGAGCCATGAGGACGGTGCTTGTTGGCCATGGCTGCCTGGTCCTTACGGTCAGGGTGCGGCTGGAAGTTCGCGCCGGGCTGGCTCCCGGGTACGCTCCGGTCGGGTCACCGACGCGGGCAGCATGTAAATCTTCCCAGTAACTTCTTGGAAGTTTTCCCACATCTGGTCTGTAGATCTTCCCATTAGAATCATGTAAATCTTCCCAGAAGGCTGCCGGGGAGACGACTTCCATGGCAGCCTGTAGTCGTGAACTCGACCAGCGGCCTGCGTCCTAGGCGGCTCCTCGGAGTCGTCCAGCGGCGCATGGCTGAAGAACCCGTCGTGATCCTCACCGGACCGCGCACCGTCGGGAAGAGTACGTTGCTCGCCGAGCTTGGCAGGGAGTTCGGCCGGCCCGTGTTTGACCTGGACCGTCCGGAAGCGCGGGCGGCCGCAGTCGCCGACCCGGGCTTTCTCGTCTCTGGCCCGGAACCGGTACTCATCGATGAGTTTCAGCACGCCCCGGAGATCCTCGACGCGATCAAGGCCGAGCTGAACATGGACACCAGACCCGGGCGCTTTGTGCTGACCGGCTCGACGAGGTACACAGTGTTGCCACAGGCCGCGCAGTCACTCACCGGGCGGGCGCACGTCATCAACGTGCTACCGCTGTCCCAGGGAGAGCTTCATGGGCACCGCGAGGACTTCATCGACCTGCTCTGGCAAGATCCGGAACGAACGCCATCGGCGGCAGTCCGCACCCCCACTAGGGACGAGTACGTGAACCGCATCCTGGCTGGCGGCTTCCCGATGATCCTCCAGCGGCAGACCACACGGGCACGCACGTCCTGGTTCGCCGATTACGTAGACCTCGTGGTCATGCGCGACGTCCTCGACATCGCGCGCGTCCGGCAGCGGGAAGCGCTGCCCAGACTGCTGCGCCAACTCGCGGCGCAGACCGGGCAGTTGCTTAACATCACGAAGGCCGGACAGGCCGCGGGGCTGGAAAGCAGCACGGCGAACAGGTACGCCACCCTGCTTGAAGCAGCGTTCATGATCCAGCGGCTGCCGGCCTGGGCCGAGACCCTGGGCAAGCGGCTGACCGCTCACCCCAAGGTGCACGTCATCGACTCAGGGCTGGCAGGCTGGCTGCTCGGGCTCAGCGCGGCGAAGATCAGCAGCCGGAACCCCGCAGCCCTGACCGAGTTCGGTCATCTGGTCGAGACATTCGCCGTCGAAGAGATCCTCAAGCAGGTCAGCTGGTCAGATGAGGTGATCACGGCATCGCACTTCCGCACCGAGAGCGGCGACGAGGTCGACCTCGTCCTAGAGACCTGGGACGGAAGAGTCGCCGGCTTCGAGATCAAGGCCGGCACCAGGATCAAGGATCCCGACCTGAACGGGCTCCGCCTGCTGCGCGACCGCCTCGGCGACAGGTTCGTAGGCGGATTCGTCCTCAACCTCGGCGAGCTCGCCTACCGCAAGGAAGACAGGATCGCGATAATGCCGCTCAGCTCCCTCTGGTCATTACCCGGGTGAGGGCGGAACCGGCGCCGGTCTGTGTCTCGCAGCTGGCGGATTCGAGTCCGTCAGCCCGTCGTCTGATCGGCCTTCCGGAGATGGAGCAGCGTGCAGAGCTTCGTCAACCAGCTCCAGATGGCCCTGCTCTCCTGGATCAAGCGGAACCCGGCCCGCGACCGGCCGCTGGGTGGCCTGTTCATCATGGATGAGGCGCAAGACCTGGCGCCGTAGACCGGAACCACGGCGTGCACCGTAAGTACGCTCCGCCTCGTCGCGCAGGCCCGCAAGTACGACTTGGCCTGCTCTTCGCCACCCAGGCACCCAGAGGGCTGCACAACTGGATACCCGCCAGACGGACGGTCTGCCCATGGTGGTGCCGACCGTGCGGCGGGTGGAAGCTATGCTCGCCGTGCTCGACCACCGGAAGCCGCCGTGGGCGTCATGCCGCCGAGCGTGCGGGTCGGCAGTTCCCGCATGGCCTTCTGGCGCGGTCGAGCTCGGCGAGGATCTCCGAGCACCATGGCGGCCGGTAGACGCCGGCACTGGCGATCTCGAGCAGAACGTCGCGCGCCCTGCTCGGGACCAGGACGCACGTGTCCAAGAGCGCATTCTCTGTATCCCCGATGAGTTCGGGTTCGCCGGGACGTCCTATGGGCAGACAGGGCCAAGCAACCGCTATCGCAGGCAAGGAGGCCGCGATGAGCCTTCCCAGGATCGGCACGCGTGAGGAATGGCTTGCCGCTCGCAAGGAGCTGCTGGCGAAGGAGAAGAACCTGACCAGGCAGCACGACGCGCTCAGCACCGAACGCCGAAACCTGCCCATGGTCGAGATCGTGAAGGACTACCAGTTCGACGGCCCAGACGGCAGGGTGCGCCTCATCGACATCTTCGAGGACCGATCCCAGCTCATCATCTACCACTTCATGTTCCACCCGGAGTGGGAGGACGGCTGCCCCAGCTGCACCGCCGGCACCGACGAGCTGTCGCGCGGCTTCATGGAGCATCTCCACGTCCGGGACACCAGCTACGCGATGGTGTCCCGGGCGCCACTGGCCAAGCTCGAGCGCTGGAAAGCCAGGAAGGGATGGGATCTGCCCTGGTACTCGTCCTTCGGGTCCGATTTCAACTTCGACTTCGGTGTCACGATCGACGCCTCTCGCGGCTTCGACGAGTACAACTACCGCTCCCTCGACGAGTACGCGGCCGCAGGCCAGGAGAGCATGAAGACGGCCGACCAGCCATATGACATGCACGGCCTGAGCTGCTTCCTTCAGGCGGACGGCCGCGTGTTCCACACGTACTCCCAGTACGCCCGCGGCCTGGAGTCCACCGGGGGCTCCTACTACTTCCTCGACCTCACCGCCCTCGGACGGCAAGAGGAGTGGGAGGAGCCCACCGGCCGCAGCGAGTCTGCCAGGTCTGCCACCCCCGACTTCGCATCGTGAGTTCCACTAAATCGCAGGTCAGCGGCCGCGCGGCTGTGGTTATGCGATCAGAAGGAGGATCTTGGGTCACCATGAGCCGAGCCAGTTGGTCGGCGGCGCGTCATCGGCACCGGACGTCCAGGCTATATGGCCATCGGGGCGGATAAGCATGGAGCGGACGCTGGTCCATTCCGGGTGATCTCCGGCGAGTTCCGCAGTCACGATGTCCAACCAGCCAGCGCCCGGATGGTCGGCGAAGCTGGCCGGGGCGGCCCCCGCACACCCGAGGTTGAGCAGGACGAACTTCGCCGGGTGCAGCAGCCCGAAGACCGTTGCGGCAGGGGCGCCGCGCAAGTCGAGGTCGGGAACCCGCGAGCCGGCTGCCTGCCCGGCCGCCGGGTAACGGATAGCCAGGCCGGAGAGCCGGACGGCCAACTCCCGGCACAGGGACGGGTGCGCGGCGAGGATCGCGTCGAACCGATCCCGCAGCGCGATGCCCTCGCGGCTCGGGCTGGCGATCAGCCCGCACTGCGCGAGAGAGTCATCGATCACCTCGAGGCCGACGAGATACCGCTCGGTGTGGTAGCTGTTCAGCAGGCCGGGCGGCGCCCAGCCGCGGATCTCGGCGGCTAGCTTCCACCCCAGGTTGGTGGCGTCCTGCAGCCCGAGGTTCAGGCCCTGTCCCCCGGCCGGGAAGTGGACGTGCGCCGCGTCGCCGGCCAGCAGCACGCGGCCCGCCTGGTAGGAGGCCGCCTGCCTGGTCGCATTGCCCACCCGGCTTAGCCACGCGTCCGGGGTCTCTCGCATGCCGAAGTCGGTTCCCGCCAAGCGCAGCGCGCTCGCCCGCAAATCCTCGAGCGTCACCGGCTTGTCGGCCGGGTCGTACAGGGTGGCGTGGTCGATGGTGGCCACCCGGTGCCGCCCCCCACCGATCGCCAGCACGTAGATCGATCCGCCCGGCTGGTTGAGAGTGAGCGCCGGGACCTGCGGCGGGTCGGTCAGTTCGACGTCGCCCAGGATTGTCCGCCACGTGTCCGGGCTCCCCTCGAAGTCGATCCCGGCTTCGGCACGGACCACGCTCCCTCCACCGTCACAGCCCACCGCGTAGGCGGCTCGGAAGGCTGCCGGACCTGCGGGAGTGCTCACGTCGAGATCAACGCCGGTCTCGTCCTGCCGGAGACCGGTGACCGTGTGCTCCCTCAGGTAGGGCACGCCCAGTTCGGCCAGGTGGTCCTCAAGCAGTTCCTCGGTGCGCCGTTGCGGCAGGAACAGCGTGTAGGGGTACCGGGTCTCGAGGAACGAGAAATCCAGCCGGCTTTTCAGCAGCGCGAAATGCGAGGAGGGTATCGGGGTGCCTTCGGCCAGCAAACGGTCCGCGATCCCGCGCATCGCGAACTGCTCCAGGGTGCGCGGGTAGATCGTGAGCGCCTTCGAGTACGGCGCGCGCGCCGCGCGCCGTTCCAGGACGACCGGCCGCACCCCGCCACGGTGCAGTTCGGCCGCGAGCCACATGCCCACCGGGCCACCGCCGACGACGGCGACATCGTAAGCGCTCATCCGAGGTACGAGCAGTCGAGGGCGGCGGCCGCCGGGTCCGGGGCTTCTGCCGGGATCAGGCCACCGCGCCGGAGCGCTTCGACCGCCGCGGCGAAAGCCGCGTGCCCGGGCCGCAGATCCTGCGGGATGACGCCGTCGGCTGCCAGCGCCTGGCATGCGCGCAGCGCGTAGCGCGGCTCGACCGAGGTGCGCGCCGCGGCGATGGCCGCCGACTCCTCGATGTTGCCGCGGAACCATTCCGCCGCTTCAGCGAGAGCCTGCAGGAAGGGAGAAACCACGGCCCGTTCGGCCGAATGATTGTTGATGCACGCGGCGTTCAGGGCAAAATCCTCGGTCACCGGTCCGAGGTTGGTGTAGCCCGCATCGGTGGCTATCTCGTCATACGGAATCATCTGCAGCGCCGCGTCGATTGTCCCGGCCTGGAGCGCCTTCCACCGTTCGATGTGGGAGCCTTCCAGTGCGAAGTCGTAGTCGTCCGGGTAGACCAGCCCATGCGCTGCCAGCATCCGTTCCGCGACGTGACGGGTTCCCTCGGTCAGGGATGATGTCCCGATCCGGCCGCCGCGCAGGTCGCTGAACGCGCGGTGCGCGGGTATCGCGATCATTGACAGCGGCGGGCGATCGATCAGGCCCGCCACCACGCGGAGCGGGCCGCCGGCTACCGCGTCCGCGACGCTGCCTTCCGGCGCGGTCAGGGCGATGTCCACCTCGCCGGCCCGCAAAGCATTCGTCACCCCGTGGGTGGTGCCGAGGATCCGTTCGGTGGCGCGCAGCCCACGGCGCTCAAGGAACCCGCACTGCTGCGCGACCCACAGCGGGACATTGACATAGGCCGGGGCAACGACGCCGACCGTTATCTCCCTCATGACCGGATTATCCCAAAACCGGGAACGCACATCGCGGGAACCGGCCGGAACACGAGCCGGGAATCTTCCTCACTTGACATTCTCCCCGGCCGGGGTTTCCGCCGGAGTTTCCGATGACCGCCGGGCTGCTGCACCGGCTGTCAGCCGCCGAGTGCCGGGTACCCGTCCGAACGGGTCCGCACGTCCACAAGCGCGCAGTGCCCGTCGCGGACCGCCGCGACTGCCTCGGCGAGCGCGGCGGGCAGCGCAGACCGGTCGGCCACCTGGTCAGCTGCGCGGAAGCCGAGCGACCGGGCGAACGCAGGCAGGTCCGGATCGGGGTCGGCAATGGCCTGCCCGATCCAGGAGTTCTTGATCGGACGCCGGCGTTGGCCCGCCATGCGTTCCTGATGGACCACGTCGTTGTGGAAGGAGGAGTTGTTCGCGACCACGATCAGCAGCGGCAGCCGGTAGTGCGCTGCGGTCCAGAGCGCGGTCCCGCCCATCAGGAAGTCCCCGTCGCCCAGGACCGCGACCGGCAGGCGGCTGCTGCCCTCAAGCGCGAGCGCTGCACCCACGGCCATTCCCGGCCCCGAGCCGATGCCCGCACCGCCGTCCTGGCCCAGATAGTCGAGCGGATGGTCAGCTTCGAGATCAGCGCCGTCCCAGCCGAGCGGGACCCTTACCAGGCAGGCGGGCGAGCCCGCGAGGGCGGTCCGTAGCGCACCCGCCAGGTCGTGCATGAAAATGTCGGAGCCGATGCCCTCAGGCGGCGCCGGCGCGCCGCCTGAGGGCGGCCATGCCGCCGGCCGCGCCGGCACCTCCGATTCGAGCAGCGCGCGTACCAGCAGGTCAGGGTCGGCGGGCACGGACAGGTCAACGGGCTCGCGTCCGAAAGAATCCTTGGACCAGCCGTTGTGCAGCGCGGAGTCCATCGTGCAGGAGATGATCCGTGCCGATGTCGGATGACCGTGGCCGACCGCCGCAGAGAGCGTCCCGGCCAGGTCGACCCAGTCGAGGCTCAGGATCAGGTCCGCGGCACCGATCAGCCTGGCGGACGTAACGGGCAGGAAGATGCCAGGCGGATTCGGGTGCAACCGGTGCCTGGTCGGGAAGACCGCGCCGTTCTTGAGGTCGGAGATCACCAGCGCTCCGTACCGTTCCGCAAGGGCGACACGGCGGTCCCAGTCCCGCTTATCGCGGCCGAGACGGCCGAGCAGGAACAAGGGACGGCGCGCCTCGCCCAGGAGCTCCAGCGTGGCCTTGACCGCGGCCGCATCAGGCCCGTGCGACCGCGGCGACCTGTCCCGGCGGGTATCAGGGATCGCCGGCGGCGTGGCCAGCGGCTGTTCCTGCAGGCTCACGTCGAGGCAGACGTAGGTCGGCGCGGACGGCGCCGTTCGGGTGATCGAGTACGCCCGGGCGAGCGAGTCCAGGGCTGCCTCGACAGAGGCAGGCTGATCATCCCACTTGGAGTAGGGCCGGATCAGCGCGCCCTGGTCGGCAGAGGTGTGGATCCAGTCGACCCATGGGCGCCGCCTGGCCGCGTCTACGGGACCGGTGGCCCCGATTATCAGCATCGGAACGCGGTCGCAGTAGGCGTTGTACATGGCCATGCTCGCGTGCATCAGGCCCACATTGCTGTGCACTGCGACGGCCATCGGGTCCCCGGTCACCTTCGCGTAGCCGTGGGCGACTGCGACCGCGTGCTCCTCATGCAGGCAGACGAGCATCTGCGGATCACGATTGCCGTTGTAGTTCACCAGGCTGTCGTGAAGTCCGCGGTAGCTCGAACCGGGGACGAGCGCGACATAGCGAAGGCCGAGACGGCGCAGGAGCTCCGCCATCGCATCGCTGCCCCACTCGATCGCGACAGCGCCGCGCTCAACGCCTTCGGGATCTTCCGCCCGCATGCGCACCTCCCGCGTACGTCACCGGCAAACGCCGGGAACATATCTTGTGCATCTTCGCACTCTCCCGGCCAGCCCCCAATCCCGCCTCGACAACCCGCGGAGCGGAAGGCGCGGGGGCGCGGACACTGCGCTGGTGAGCGGTGACAGTCACCCGGCCAGGATGGCGGCCACGGCGGCGGTGACCATGCGCTTGTGCTCGGTCAGCGGAGTCCCGTCGCGGTGCTCGGGCCAAAGGGCAGTGACGTCGGAGGCGGTTTGGGTGAGGCTGAGGCCGTGGATCAGGTTGAGGAGCTCGGCAGCCGGATAGGTGGTGGTGAGTCTTCCGCCGGCCTGGGCCTCCTCGATGCTGGTGATCCTGTCCTGCAGTGATTTGCGGACCACTTCGGGCAGCGGACGGTCGCCGGGTTCGAGCCGGTGCCAGGCGGCGAGCCGGACCGCCTCGGGGTGCTCAGCGCAGTAGTCGACCAGGGCGCCCGCGTATGCGGGCAGGTCGTCGGGGGTGAAGGCGACCGTTTCGACGAGTTCGGTGGTGAGGGCGCCGAAGACGGTGTTGAACAGCTCGCTCTTGCTGCCGAAGTAACGGTAAAGCAAAGCGTTGTTCACTCCTGCCGAGGCGGTGATCCGCTCCACCCGCGCGCCTGAGATGCCGTAGGTCGCGAACTCGGCGGCGGAGGCGTCAAGGAGCTTGCGCCTGGTCTCTTCTGCGCTGCGTGCCATGCCCCCAGTCTATGTAAGTAACTTCCTACTTGACAACTGCGCCGGCGTCTCGCACTCTTGTAGGTAAGAAGTTACCTACATAGGAGGCAACCATGGCACGCACCATCGTCATCACCGGCACCGCCAGCGGCTTCGGCAAGCTGTCCGTCGAACGCTTCGCCGCTGAGGGCTGGAACGTCGTCGCGACCGTCCGCAAGGAAGCTGACCTGCACGTCCATGACGGGCTGCCGAGCGTGCGCACCCTGCTGCTGGGCGTGGACGACGAGGAGGCCGACCTCGCGCTCGCCGACCGCGCCATCGCGCAGTTCGGCCGTGTCGACGCGCTGGTCAACAACGCCGGCTACTACCAGGCCGGCCCGCTGGAGGGCGCCACCATGGACCAGGTCCACCGCCAGTTCCAGACCAACGTCTTCGGCCTGATCGCGCTGAACAAGGCGTTCATCCCGCACATGCGCGAGCAGGGCTCCGGCGTGATCATCAACATCGGCTCGATCAGCGCCGACCAGGGCTACCCCTACACCTCGGTCTACGAGGCCTCCAAGGCCGCCGTCGTCTCCCTGTCCGAGGGCCTCAACGCCGAGCTCGCCGAATTCGGCATCATCGTCAAGACCATCCTCCCCGGCAGCATGGACACCCAGATCTTCAACAAGATGGACCTGTCGGAAAACACCCCGGACGCCTATGAGGCCTCCATCAAGGCCTTCTACTCCCTCGACCTGTTCAGCACCCGCTCCCACCCCCGCGTCACCGCCGACGTCATCTACCAGGCCGTCACCGACGGCGACACCACCAAGGTCCGCTACTACACCGGCCCCGACGGCACCGCCATCCCCCGCGTCAAGCAGCTCCTCGGCCAGGACTGGTACTGGCAGGAGTTCCGCGCCCTCGTCTCCGGCAACCCCAGCCCGCTCTGGCGCACCCTCGTCCCCTCCGCCAAAGTCGCCGACCAGCAATAGCCAGGCCCGCAATGGCCGGCCGGGCGGCCGCGTCAGCGTCCCTCCCGGCCGGCCCGGGCCCGCTACGGCTCAGTCAAGAAGATAAGGAGCATGTCATGACCGCACAGGTCTGGTTCATCACCGGAAGCTCACGGGGTCTCGGCCGGTCCGTCGCCGAAGAGGCGCTGGCCGCCGGCCACAAGGTCGTCGCGACCGCGCGCAAGACGAACGCACTGAATGACCTCGCGGAGCGCTACGGCGACCAGCTGCTCGCCGTGCCGCTCGACGTCACCGACCCGGCGCAGGCGGCCGACGCTGTCGCCCAGGCCGTCGAGCGCTTCGGCCGCATCGACGTGGTGGTCAACAACGCCGGCTACGCGGACCTCGCCCCCGTCGAGGAAGGCTCGCTGAAGGCGTTCCGCGCCCAGGTCGAGGCCGTCTTCTTCGGCACGGTGCACGTCACCAAGGCGGCGCTGCCGGTGTTCCGGCGCCAGGGCAGCGGCTACTTCATCCAGGTCACCTCGGTCGGCGGCCGCCTGACCGCCCCCGGCCTGTCCGCCTACCAGTCAGCCAAGTTCGCCGTCGAGGGCTTCTCCAGCGTCCTCGCCCAGGAAGTGGCCCCCCTCGGCATCCGCGTCACGCTCGCCGAGCCCGGCGCGATGCGGACCGACTGGGCCGGTTCCTCCATGGACATCCCGGCCTTCGGCCCCGGCTACGAGGCCACCGTGGGCGCGATAGGCAGGCACCTGCGCGAGACCTCCGGCACCGAGCCGATCGACCCGGCCAAGGTCGCGCGAGCCTTCCTTGACCTCGCCGACAACCCGCAGCCGCCCCTGCACCTCGTGCTGGGCAGCGACGCGGTCGACCACATGGCCAGCGTGATGCGGGACACCGCAGCCGAGGACGAGCGGTGGTCGCAGGTCGGCCGCTCGGTGGACTTCGACTGAGCCCGCTTTTGACCTTGAGGGGAAACGTCATGAACAGCACGGAATTCAGCGGCAAGGTCGCCCTCGTCACGGGGGCCAGCAGCGGCATCGGCGCCGCCACCGCCATCCTCCTCGCCCAGCGAGGCGCCGCAGTCGCGGTGTTCGGCCGCCGCAAGGACAAGCTCGACGATGTCGTCGCCAGGATCAGGGAAGCCGGCGGCAGCGGTCTGGCCGTCCCCGGCGACGTCGGCGTGCCGTCAGACGTCGAGCGGGCCGTCGCGGCGGCCGTCGCGGAGTTCGGCGCGCTCCACTACGGCGTCAACAACGCCGGCATGAGCGGCTACTTCGAGACGGTCGCGGACCTGAGCCTCGAGAAATGGACCGAAGTGGTCAACGTGAACCTGTCCGGCCTGTTCTACTCGATGAAGTACGAGATCCCCCCGATGCTCGCCGCCGGCGGCGGCGCGATCGTCAACGTCTCGAGCGTCTTCGCTGACCGCGGCGGGCCCAGCGCCGACTACTCCAGCGCCAAGCACGCCGTCCGCGGGCTCACCCGCACCACCGCCAGGGACTACGCCGCCCGCGGCATCCGGGTCAACGAACTCCAGCCAGGCGTCATCGACACCGAGATGACCCAGGCCAACCCCGGGGGCACCCAGGCCGTCGCCGACCGTGGTATCCCGCTGAGGCGCGTCGGGACGGCACGGGAAGTGGCCACCGCCATCGCGTTCCTGCTCTCCGACGACGCCTCCTACATCACCGGCGCGCACCTCGCCGTCGACGGCGGCTTCCTCGCCTGACCCTCCGGCCGGCACTGCCGCACCCCAGGCGAAACAGGACCACGCCGGCCTCTAACGTCCGGAGGTGCCGCCCTCCAGGGCGGGCGCGGTCATGGCACCGGCCCGGGCTGCGGGGCCACCGTGCAGGGCGGATCCGGGCGGATGGGGACGCCGTTGGACCGCAGCATGTCGCGGAGGTCGAGGATCAGGGGGAAGACCTCGTGGTTGAGGTCCTGGCCTTGCTCGTCCCAGGCCCGCTGCTCGGCTTCGACGGCCATCCGGTCCTCGGCGAACACCCGCTCGGTAAAGCGGCGGATGAATGGCCAGGCCAGCTGCAAGGCCCCGGGGACCGGCGGCTTGGCGATCATGAGCAGCCCGTAGGCGTGGCTGGTGCGCTGCCAGGCATCCTCGGGCACGTAGGCCGCCAACAGGGAAAACGCCGGAGGTCCGCTTCCCTCGGCGGCCAGCTGCAGCGTCTGGTAGGGGTAGCCGGTGCGGATGGTGACGACGTGCGGTGATGCCCGGCCGGCGCCGGCGGCGAGCAGTTCGGCGCCGCGGGATTTCTTGCCGCCGGTGTGGCTGAACAGGTACCGGGCCTCCACCGAGTGCGGCCCGGCCTGGTATCCCAGCAGCTGCGGATGGATACGGCCGACGACGCCGCGGTGCAGGAACTGGTGGTTCATGTCCAGCAGGTTCTCGTGCAGGAACGAGTAGTGGCAGGACACGGTCCGGGAGAACGTCATGGTCTTATGCCGCGCCGAATCGAACTCCGGCAACTCGGGCAGCGGCGTGGCAGCCGCCTGGTCCGGGTCGCCGGGGAAGACGAACACCAGGCCGTAGGCTTCGCGGACCGGGTAGGCGCGCACCCCGCGCGGCGGCGGCGCGGCACCCTTGGGCAGGTACGGGATCTGCGAGATGCGGCCGTTGCCGCGGTACGTCCAGGCGTGGTAGCAGCAGCGCAGCGTGTCCCCTTCCACCACGCCCATGCTCAGCGGGACCTGGCGATGGGCGCACCGGTCCTCCAGCGCGTAGACCGCGCCGCCAGCGCCCCGGTACAGCGCGATCCGCTGGCCGGCGAACCTGGCCGCGAACGTCTTCTCCTTCCGCACGCTGGCGGATAGCGCGACCGGGTACCAGTAACCGGGGTTGATCCCGACGCGGCGAAGATCGGAGATCTCCGCGGAAGCGAGCCTCGGGCCCTGGGGGGGAATCGTCTCGGTCATGTGCTCCTCCTGGCCGCCAGGTCACCGAGCTCGCCGTCAGCCCGGGCGCGAAGGGTACGCAGTTCCTGGCCGAGGCGACGCAGATCGTCGGCCTGGTACCGCCCGGCCTGAATCCGTGCCCGGATCAGGTGGGTCCCCATGCCGGCGATGGTGCCGAGTGGATACAAGCCGACGGCGAGGGTGACGCCCAGGCTGACCGCGTGAGAGACGCCGCTCTCTTTCAGCAGTCGCCCAAGCGTCCGTTCCGGCCCTCGCGCGCTTCCCGTCTCGGCCAGCATGCCGCCAAGCGGCACGCCAGCCAGGTACTGCGCGACCAGTTCCCAATGGTCCTTGACTGAGCAGGTGCCGACGACGCGCCCGCCTTTGATCAGCTCCAGGTCCGGGCCGCGCCGTCCGTCCGAGCGGGCCAGGCGCACATGTTCGGCGCCCTTGCACAGCGGGCCGAACGCGCCCTGGTTGATCAGATCGACCAGGAGCTGCGCGAATTCCAGCTGCCTGCCGGGGCTTCGCCGCGAGGCCTGCTCAGCCGGGGTCAGCTGAGCATCCAGGCCCCGCCCCGTCCTGGCCGCGAACCGGGTCAGGCCCAGCCGCTGCATTGGCTCGGCCAGCTCCGCCGTCCAGCGCGCGGGAGCCAGGCCGTCGTCGCTGATCACCCCGGCCAGCAGCGCGCAGTACAGGTAGTAGGCGGCGAGCCGCTGGCGTCCGACCTCCTCGATCACCTCGTCGAGCCCGGGCGGGTCCAGGGCACGGCGAAAAGCGTCCGCGTGCAGCCCGGCGAGCTGGTCCTCAGCCGCCATCGTGGTTCCCGGCTCGTGCCTCCAGCTCCGCGATACGGTCGAGCAGGTCGACGATCAGCGCCTGGTGGGCGCGGGAGATCTCGGTCAGCAGCTTCACGTCGTCGCGCAGCTCGTTCCAGGCGTCCTCCTGGGTGACCCTCCGGGAGACGGTCTTCGACGCCTCCTCGGCCCGCGCAGCCGCGTTCTTGGTCACCTCGGCAGCCTGCTTGAGGCGATCGTCCTGCCCTATGCTCGACAGAACCGATCGTGTCCTCTCGGCGAGCGAGCTCGTGTGGTGGTCTTCGGTGTCAGCCACTGGCCTCGGCTCCTTGGCGGTCGTACAGATCAGGGAGCGGCGTCACTACCCGAACGCGCCGCGGGCTTTGCCGCTGATCAGAGGGTCGCGCGGGACTTGGTGAGATGTCGTCGCACAGACCTGGTGATATTGCTCGCTGTGGCGCCGTGGCCATGGCGTGTTCGTCCTGCGCCCGTGTGTTCCAGGAAGAGCGACCGCCCGGGCTGCCGCGGTATTCCGTCGAGAGCATCGGCGAGGGAGCGCACGGCGTCAGTTACCGGCCTGAGGGATGGCTCGGAGGACAGGGCTTCCGGGCGTGCCGGAGTGCCGGAACGTACCGCGCCCGCGATCCGCCGCAGGGCCGCGCTCACCTCGCTGACGCCGGTACCTGACGAGGGTTGCCACGCGGTGGTCACCGCGGTGGCGGTGACGATCTCGAGCAGCCGCTCAAGCGCGGCCACCGCCGGCTGCCAGGCCATGACCCGCTGCCTGGTCCATTGCGGCTCGGCCATGGCCCGCTTGAACTCGGTCTCCAGGGTCGCGAGCTGGATGCGGGCGCGTCCTTGCGCTGCCGCGCCGTTGGCGCCCTGGCCGACCGCCTGGTCCAGATAGTCGGCGATCGCGGCGACCGTGTTGGCGAAGGCGGGGCGCCAGCTGCCATGCCAGCTCGATGGCCACGGCGCGTAGCCGATGAGCAGCGCGACGCCGCAGCCGAGCAGCGCGTCGATGAGCCTGGCCTGGGCCAGCCGCCAGCCGTCGTTGCTGATCAAATTGATGAGCAGCACGACCAGCGGGGCGAAGAAGACGGTGAACAGGCCGTAGTTGCGACTCTGCCCGTAGGGCAGCGCCAGTGCGAGGACCGCCACCCATATCAGAACAAGCTGGTCCGGCGGCCGGGAGGCCAGGATCAGGGCCCCGGCGCTCGCGCCGATCACGGTGCCGGCCGCGCTTTGCAGCGCGCGGGCGAACACCGAGCCGAGGTCGGGTTTCAGCACGACCGCGACCGTCAGCGGCACCCAGTACGAGCGCTGCAGCGGTAGTGCCTGGCTGAGCACCGTGGCCACCCCGATGCACAGCATCAGGCGGATCGCGAACATGCCGACCGAGCCCTGGCGGACCTGCCTGGCCAGGACGAGCAGCGGCCGGGCGGGTTCCCGCGGCCAGTCGGCTCCGCCGATCGCCCCCGGAAGGGGCGCTGTCCTGCCGGAGACGTCGTCGGCGGCCTGGTTGAGCGCGCGGTACAGGGCCAGCGTGGCGCGGCTCGGCATGGGCGGCGCCTCGATGGCCGGCACGGCCGCGCCGTGCAACACGGCGCTGGCGAGCGCCTCTGCGTGCGCTGCGGCGTGCGGCGGCGGTCGCTCGCCGAGGTGGTCCAGTGCGGCGGCCGCCTCGGCGGCCAGCCGGGCCTGGCGGATCAGGCTCATCAGCAGGGCCAGCTCCCGGTCCCGGCCGCTCGCGGCCGCCCGGTGGCCGAGCAGTAGTTCCTCGAAGGCCAGGTTGAGGGCGGCATTGGCGCGGCGGCGGACCGCGCCGAGATCCTCGGTCCCCAGCGCGCGCAGGTTGGCGGCCAGCGCCCGGTACACGGCGGCGACCCGGCGCTGCTCCGTCGCCCGGGGGAAGGCCAGCCAGCCGGGAACCAGCAGCACCAGCCACCAGCCGACCCCGGCCAGGAACCACAGCACGGTTAGCCACCACGGCCGGAGCGCACCAAACGGCCCGGTGCCCAGCGCGGCGAAGATGAGAAGGAAGAGGCTGGCCGAGGACCAGACGACGCCGACCGAGCTGAGCAGCGCCGACACGCCCGCTACCACAATCATGACCGGGACAGCGACCCAGCCGCGGCCGTTGATGGCCGTGCCGATGAGCAGGCCGGGCGCGCCGCCGAGGACCGCGGCGATGGCAACACGCCGCACTCTCATCAGGTAGGGACTGGCCCGGTCGGCCATCGTGGCGATCAGCAGACCCACCCCGGCGACCACCCCGGCGACCAGGTGCCCGGCGGCCAGGCCGACGGCCACCGGCCCGGCGATCGCCAGCACGGCGTGGATCATCTGGGCCCACGGCACCGGGCCGCCATTGGACTGAGCGACCTCAGTGAGCCACTCTGGGACCCGCGGCGGTCGGCGCGCTCGGGCCGCCGTCCTCACGCCAGCATCCGGCAGGCTCCGGGCAGCTTCTTGCGTAGCCGCCTGCGGACGCCGATCTCCTAGCATGCGGTCTCCACCCAGTCTCCCTCGGTCGCTGCCTCACGGCAGATCAGACGATCAGCCGGGCTGGTCGGGTCCTGTCCACTGGGCGCTCTAAGCCTCGTTCACGGCATGGTGAACGGGCATCACGCGGGCTTGGTGATTTTGCGATGTCCGCGAGCTCGCGGCATCCGATCGGCGAGCAAGCACCACGGTCCGTTTGGCGCAAATCGCCAGGAATTGACGATGACGGCTCGCTTCAGCCCGCTAATGTTCGCCCATGAGGTACCTGGTGCTTGGCTGCGGGGCAATCGGCGGGACTGTCGCGGCCGGACTCGTTAGGGACGGCCACGATGTCCTGGTCTGCGACGCTGACCCGGCAGTCGTCGCGGCGATCAACACCGACGGGCTGCGCGTCGAAGGACCGGTCGAGCAGTTCACCGCCCGCCCTGCCGCGATCGGCCCGGGCGAACTGCCCGACAGGATCGACTTCCCGGTCCTCGTGGCGTGCAAGCAGCACCACACGGCCGCTGCCGCCGCGCTGCTTGCAGGTCGGCTCGCGGGCGAGGCGTTCGTCGCCTCGCTGCAGAATGGGCTGCCTTCCCCCACGTTGGCAGCCGCGGCGGGACCAGGCCGGGTGGTCCAGGCATGCGTCAACTTCGGTGCCGACGTGGTGGCACCGGGCGTGGTGATGCGCGGTAACCGGGGCACCTTCAAGATCGGGGAGATTGACGGGACCCCGTCCGCGCGGATCGAAGCATTGGCCGCAGATATCGCAGACGCGGAGGCGACGACGCAGGTCATGGGGTTCGTCTGGGGAAAGGAAGCCTACGGTGCGATGCTGTTCGCGACCGCCGTCAGCGACCTGGCCATCCACGAGGTGTTCGACGACCCCGCCTACCAGTCGCTGCTCCTCGCAGTCGCCAGGGAAGTGCTCGGGCAGGCACCGGCGCGACCGTTGCCGCTGGACGGGTTCGACCCGGACGACCTGCCGGGATCGCTGTCCCGGCTCGCGGACTTCAACCGGCGGTCGGCCAAGTCGCACTCGGGGATCTACCGCGACCTGATGATCCGGCGCCGCAAGACGGAAACCGAGGCGATCCTCGGCCCGCTCGAGGGATTCCTGATCAGGCGGACCGCCGAGCTAATTGCCGCGATCGAGGCAGGGACGAGGACCTGCTGCCGGGAGAACCTGGACCTGCTCGCCGCCTACGAGCGGCTCGACCGGCTTGGACGGCCGCTCAACGCCGTGGCGTCGGTGGCGGGCGCGCCGCGCCGGTCCGCGGCGGGTCTCCTGTCCGGGCGGCCCGTCGCGGTCAAGGACATCATCGCGGTCGACGGGCTGCCGACCAGGTGTGGCAGCCCGTCGAGCAGTCACGCGCCGGCCACCGCCGACGCGGCGCTGGTCGGCCTGCTCCGCGCGGCGGGCGCGGACGTGTTCGCCACCGCGCAGTGCCTGGAGTTCGCCGCCGGCTTCGCCAACCCCCGGGTCGGCGACACCCGCAACCCGCGCGATCCAGCACGGACGTCCGGCGGCTCCTCTGGCGGGTCGGCCGCACTGGTCGCTGCAGGCGTCTGTGACCTGGCGATCGGCACCGACACCGGCGGCTCGATCCGCATCCCCGCCGCCTACTGCGGCGTCGTGGGCCTCAAGCCGACCTACGGCCTCGTGCCGACGGACGGGGTGTTCCCGCTGTCCCCAAGCCTGGACCACGCAGGGACGCTCACCGCGACGGCCGCCGACAGCATTGCCCTCCTGCAGGCGATCGCAGGCCCCCTGCCCGCCCCGCCCGCCGTCGGCGTTCCCGTGATTGGCGTGCTGTCGGCCCAGCTCGCCGACCCGTCCGTGACGCCGGGGGTGCGTGAGGCCCTGCGTGCCGCGCTCGACCGGCTCGCAGCGGCCGGCTGGCAGCTGCGCGAGGTCAAGCTCCCGTGGTTGGAGGAGCCGCTGCGCTGGGAGGAGGCTCTGACCGTCATCGTCGCCAGTGAGGCTGCCACGTCCCACGCGGGCCGCGACACGAGCCAGTACGCCGAGGGAACGCGCGCTCTGCTGGCACTCGGCGCTGCGGTCACGCCAGAGCAGTACGCGAGCGCCCGAGCGGCCCAAGCCGAGCTGTCAGCAGCGGTGGAGGAGACGCTCACCGGCGTCGATGCACTCGCCGGGCCAACCGTCGGCTACTGCGCGCCCGAGCAGGACCCGTCGTTCGGTGTCGGCGAAGACAATGCCGAGGGCCGCTTCACTGGCCCGTACAACCTGACCGGCCATCCAGCCGTATCGATCCCCGTGCCCGCCCCTGGCCTCCCGGTAGGGCTGCAACTCGCCGGGCGGCGCGACGGTGACCTTGCCCTGCTTGAGCTCGCCGCCGCCGCGCAGCGGTTGCTGACCGCCTGAGATCGCTCATCCGACGGACAGTCCTGACCCTTAAGGATGCTCCATGCGTGATAACAACCTGCGCATCCGCGCTGTCGGCGGGCGTGCCTAGGCGGTCCAGATCGCTGCGGCAGCTCCCCGCTCTAGGCGGACGGACCTGGTCGCAGCCCGTCGCGAAGCGCGGCGCGGGGCAGCGGCCAAGGCCGCTGCCCCGCGCTGGTGGTTGGGGCGGTGGTGGTCAGGCGGTAGGGCCGTGGCGGCTAGTCGGCGGCGCCGATGACCTGGAAGTCCGCGTTGACGAAGATGTGGTGGGGCCAGTTGACGCCGATGTTGTGGACCTCGAAGTCGCCGTTGCTGAGTTCCACGACGCGGTCGATAACGCCACCGGGGTAGTCGCCCAGCGCGGCTTCGGTCGCCTTGTCCGCGGTCGTGCCGCTGGCGAGCGTCCCCGACCCCTGGGAGTAGTCCGACGGGATGGTGCCGACCTTCTGAGTCGAGCCCTTCGTCCCCTTGGAGAAGGTGATTACCTTCCCCCCGGGGGATGACTCGCTGGTGGCCGGGGGGTTCACGATGACCTGGGCGGCCGTGATGGTGGTGCTGTCAACTGTCCCGAGCACGAGAACCGGTGCGCCGGTGGTGACGGCACTGGCTGCGGCCGAGCTGGTCCCCTGCTCGTAGGTGGTGGAGGACGCCTCCTTGATGGTCATCTTCTGGGCGCCTACGGTCGTCAGCGTGAAGCCGGACGCGGACACGCTGCTGACCGTGCCGACCGAGCCGCCCGCGGCCGGCCCGGACCGGGCGTTGGATGCGCCGCCTTTGGCGGCACCGCTGGCGGCAGGGAAGGCGTGGCCGCTGGCGCTGCTGCTGGCCGCGGTCGAGCTGCTGCTGGCCGCGGTCGAGCTACTGCTGGAAGAGCTGGAAGAGCAAGCGACGATCCCCAAGGAACCGCCGCCGATTACGATTGCCGTCATTCCGGTTGTTATGATCCTGCCACGCTTGCTGGAAAACATTTCTTTACTCCCTGTCACCTGGGCTGTTAATCTAAGTTATGCCAGCCCACGCTGGATGTTCGGTGGAAGAGAACGGGAAGCGCACCGATAGTTTGCACAGAGCGGATTTACCCCCAAGCTTTGGGCAAACGTTCCGCAAGGGAACGCCAAGGTCCGGTGACCGTAAATCCGCGGAAAGCGACCAGGCTCATTGAGGTCTCATTCGCTTAAGGTGCATGACTTCGATTTACCCGCTACCAGCCTTAGGTGCGCAACCTGTCCATTTGGCCGCGGAGTTACTTAGAGTGCCTGTCACTATGAGGTCTCGTTCCGTATAACACCATGCCGCCACGGTAAAACAGTTAAGGAAACTGGCCTTGCGATTAGGTTGCGGTCACCTGGAAGGGTTCTGCCAGCGGGAGGCACAGGTTGAACGCGGCTCTGTGGTCGGACTGGGAGTCGACCGTGAGCTCCCCGCTGCAGCAGGCCGTACTCGGCCAACCCGCGCACCGAGGTCAGCGGCGTGCGCAGTTCATGACTGGCATCGGCGATGAAACGTCGCATCCAGTCCTGCGATCGCAGGGCACGGGCCTCGCCGTCCGCTCGTGCCACGTAGGCGGCCTCGATGGTCCTGTCGCGAGGAGGACCTGTCAGATGGCGCCGCGGACGCGCCGTCCGCCCTGGAAGACCGCCCGCACACGCTCCTTCAGCCCGGCGAAGTCGTACGGGTCGCCGTCCACGACCACCAGGTCGGCCAGCTTGCCGGGGGCGATGGTTCCCGTGGTGTCGGCGAGGCCGAGCAGTTGCGCCGCGGCGGAGGTGGTGGCCGCGAGCACCGCGGCGGGCTTCATCCCGCCTGCCGCCATCAGCGCCAGCTCTTCCAGGTTCCGGCCGTGCGGGCCGACACCCGAGTCCGTTCCCATGGCGATCCGCACGCCGGCGTCCACCGCCCTGGCGAAGGACTGCCGGTGGACGCCGATCACCTCGCGTGCCTTGGCGACCACGCTGTCCGGCAGTCTGGCGCCTGCCTCTGCCGCCTCCAGCACCGCGGCCGGGGCGGCCAGGGTGGGGACCAGCCAGGTCCCGGCCTCCAGCATCATCGCGATCGCCTCGTCGTCGAGGAAGATGCCGTGCTCGACGGAGCGGATCCCGGCCCGGACCGCGTTCTTGATGCCGTCGGTGGCCTGGGCGTGGGCCATCACCGGCAGTCCGGCCGCGGTCGCCTCGGCGACCAGGACGTCCAGTTCATCAGGGCGGAAGTGCGCATGGCGTGGGTTGCCGCGCGGCGAGAGTACCCCGCCGGAGGTGCAGACCTTGAGCACGTCGGCACCCGCGCGGATGATCTCGCGGGCGCGCTTGCGCATCTCCTCCGGGCCGTCCACCACGCCGTCCGGCCGGCCCGCGTGCGCGGGGAACAGCGGGGCGCAGGTCCCGGACGGCAGCCAGCCGTCGTTGTGCCCGCCGGTCTGGCTGAGGATGGAGATCGCGATGCGCAGCCGGGGGCCCTCGATCAGCCCGTTCTCCACGGCCTGGCGTACGCCGAGGTCGGCACCGCCCGCGTCCCGCACGGTGGTGACTCCGCAGTCCAGCGTGGCGGAGAGGTTGCGCACCGCTTCGAAGTAGGGGTAGGAGAAGGGCAGATGTTGGACCCGGTCGCCGATCGCCCCGGAGCTCGTCACATGAACGTGGCAGTCGATGAAGCCGGGCAGGACGGTGAGCCCGGAGACGTCGAGCCGCTCGTCGCCGTCCAGGCCGGTGCCGACGTCGAGAATCCGGCCGTCCTCGACGACGATATCGCCGTCCGCGATCTCGGCCCCGGTTCCGTCGAACACCTGGCCACCGCTCAGCAGAGTCCTGGTCATGCCCGTCTCTCTCCTATCACCCGCAGCCATCATAGATCCGGCCACACCGGGGCCCTGCGTTACCGCACCCCACCCGCCGCATGTGAACCCGCATCTGGGGTACCCGCCTGTCGCAAACTGGCGAGCCTCACGAGACGCTCGATGGCTGCGACAGCCGCCTCGGCATCCTGGGAGAAGTTAATACGGAAGAAGTCATCGAAACCGTCACCGAACTCACTTCCAGGCGTGACGATGACAGCTTCATTGTCCGCGAGTTCCCGTATGAATTCCGCAGCGGTGATCTTGAGTTGGGGTAGCTGGACAAAGAGATAGCTTCCAGCAGCGGGCACCCTAACCCTGGAACCCTCGAGCTTCGTCAGTATCTCCAGGATCCGGTCCCGGATCGCCCGGTGCGCCAGCACTCGTTCTGCCAGCCAGTCAGGGTCCTCCGCGAGCCAGGTGTCGAGAACCCGCTGACCGTAACCAGGAGCACGCAGGCAGGCGATCGACAACACTGTCTCCATCCGGTCGATGAGCCAGGACGGCCCGATCGCCGCTCCGAGGCGATATCCGCTGAGGGACTCGGTCTTGGACGGGCCGGCCAATGTCACACATCGCGTGCGCATTTCCGGGAGAGCTCTCAAGTGCGTGAACGCCGTGCCGGTAAAGATCTGCCGGCAGTACAACTGGTCCATGACGACGAATACGTCGTCCTCGGCGCACATTTCAGCCAGCTCGACGACCGTCTCCTGCGGCAGCACGGCACCCGTGGGATTGTTCGGGTTCGAGAGACAGAGCAGGTGAGCACCAGCTGCCCGCAGTGAGGCCTTCAGTTCCCGGACGTTAAGCACGGGTTTCGACGGGTCCCCGAAGAGGTCCAGGCGAATGGGTACCGGTTCCGCCCCGAGGAAGCGAACTATGCGCCGGTTAGCGAAGTAGTCCGGTTCGATGATCCCCACGCGATCGCCTTGCTCGACGAGCGAAGCGAGTGAAAGGAAGAGGCCGGCCTGGGTTCCGGGGGTGATGATGAGTTCGCGCTCTGGATCGACCGGCGCGCCGGTGAGCGCCGCCAATCGCTCTGACAGCCTTTGGCGCACCCCGGGGTTTCCCCTGTACCGCGTGTAAGCCGCCTGGCCGCCTTCAGTGAGGGCCGCTGCGAATGCCGCTTCGGCGGCAGGATGGGGCGGAAAGGCGTCGACGTCCCCATGGGAGAAATCTACGGCGACGACGTCGGCTGGCAAGTGAGGTGGCTTCACTGAGAAGTTCTTCTGTCCCGGCGAGGAACCGACGTGGATCTCAGTGAGCCGTTGCGGTATCGGCCTCATTCCGCAGTCCTTGACCTTCCTGGCTAGTGATGGTTGAAACGCGACCGTCATGCGCGCAGGCACGCTGTCGATCAGTCCACAGGTTCCTTCTCGTGCTTGATCTGGGGCCGACGCGTGTGCCAGTCCGTCGATTGTTGGAACGCGAGTCCGATCTGCATGATCTGCCGCTCGGCGAGCGGCCTTCCCATGATCTGAAGGCCCACTGGCAGTCCCTCCGCGAAGCCACAGGGAAGGCTCAGCACCGGCAAACCCGTCAGGTTTCCGGGGTAGTTGTGTTGACATTCTCCCCGGCCGGGCCGGGGATTCCCTTCCCGTGCTAAAGGAGCAAGGGTTGGTTTTCGCGGTTCACGGGCCCCGCTGCCGGGTCGCCTCCCCGCGCTTTCACGACCCGTCCGGCCGCGATGTTCCTGGCCGCGTTCACATCAGCGTTGCAGGCGTACCCGCAGACGGTGCACGTGAAGTGCGCTTGGCTCTCGCGCGACTTCGCGTCCACGTGCCCGCACGCGCTGCACTGCTGGCTCGTGTACGCGGCTCGTACCTTCTCGACCCGTCCGGGGGCCTTCTCCTCAAGGCGCTTCACGAGGAGTCCCCAGCCGCTGGCGTGGATGGCCTTGTTCAGCCCTGCCTTAGCCTCGACGTTCGTCCCGGGCTTGTCCCTGGTCCCCCTAGCGGAGCGGGTCATGTTCCTGATCTTCAGGTCCTCGACACGGATCAGGTCGAAATCGCGGACGAGCCTGGTGCTGGTCTGCTCGGCCCAGTCCCTGCGCCGGTCGGCCTCCTGTGCCTGCAGCCGGGAGAGCTTCGCCTTCACCCTCGCACGGCGGTTCGACCCGCGGCTCGCCTTCGCGAGCCTGCGCTCGAGTTTGAGCTTGCGGGCCTTCTCCCGTGCGGTGAGGCCGGGGCAGTGCAGCTTTTCCCCGGTCGACAAGGCGGCGGACACCGTCACGCCCCGGTCGACGCCGACCACTTTCCCGTCGCCGGGTCCCGGCACCGGGTCGGGAATGTGGGCGAACGCGACGTGCCAGCGGCCCGCCCGGTCACGCGTCACCCGGTAGGACTTCACCTCCGCCGGGACGGGGCGGGACAGGCGGAACCGGACCCACCCGGCCTTGGGGACCCGCACCTCTGCCCACTTTCGGGACAGCACCCGCACGTCCCAGTGCTTCCCCCGCTCGCCGGTGACCCGGAACCCTTCGTTCACTCCCCGCTTGCGCCAGGTCGGGCGGCCGTGAGTGCCGTTGAAATAGCTGTCCATGGCGTGGGCGAAGTCGCGCAGGGCCTGCTGCTGGACCGTCTGCGACCCGGCGGCGAGCCACGGGCTGGCGGCGCGGGCGGCGGTCAGCTGCCGGGACTGCTCCGGGTACCCGGGCGCGGATCCGCGTCCCAGGTGCCACCAGGAGTGCTGCTCGACCGCAAGGTTCCACACGTACCGGGAGTGCCCGCAGTGCCACAGGAGCACGCTCTCCTGTTCGTTAGTAGGGTAGATCCTATACCGGGACACGCGAACTTCATATCGATAACAACAGCGGAGGTCCTGCCGTGACACGATTTCTGCCCTGCTCCGCAGGGCACCGGTTTCCTCCCCGGCCTGAAGGCCGGGGTTTCCACCGGAGTTTCCGATGAAAATCGACCATCCACGAAGCTTAATGGGCGCGGCTGTGCTGAGGTGATGGCGTATGAAGCGTTTTAGCGCGCTCGATGGTCTGGTGTCCTGTTCGTCGGGAACACCCCGAGGGCGACGGCCACGTAGAGTGGAACCCACATTTGCTTTCCCACCTATCGGCCACGGACTAGGACGGTTCACCGTGTCCCACGGCAGCGACGCCGACGTCATCCGCTCGCCGGATGAACTGGGGTGCGAATCCCGGCTCGGCGCGGCCACTATGGCTACGCTACGCGCGCCCGGCCGTGCAGTCAGGCAAGTCGGCCGGTGGGACGCTGGCGGCGGCGCCCTGGTGATCTCCGCGGACGGCGAGCGCGGGCTGCTGGCGGGCGGTGCGGATCCCCGGCAGAACGGCGTGGTCCTCGGTGGCTGAGCGCGCGCTGCCTCGCCTGCCCGATCCGCAAGGACGCTATGTGCCGGCGGTCGCCTACGGGGGTCTGGCGTTCAGCGCGGGAATGACTCCTCGGATCGACGGTGAGCTGACCGCGCGAGGGATCGTCGGGGTGGACTTTTCGGCTGAGGAAGCTCGGTCAGCCGCGCATCTGGCGGCGGCGAACGCGCTGTCGGCGGTGGCGCACGCCGCCGGCGGGCTTGGCAATGTCGACCGGTGCCTGAAGCTCACCGTCTACATCGCCTGTACCGCCGCGTTCACCCAGCATTCCGCGGTCGCCGACGGCGCCTCGGAGGCACTGGCCGAATGGCTCGGCGATCGGGGTGCCGCTGCCCGCGCGGCGATCGGGGTGGCGAGCCTGCCGTCAGGCGCTCCGGTCGAGGTGGAGCTCGTCGCCGCGATCAGACAGTAACCGGTTCGTCAGCCGGCGAGGCCGCTGACCACGTTGGGCAGGCCCGCGGGCACGCCGCCGTCGATGAGGGCGCCCAGGGCGTCGGTGTCGAGGTGCGCGGCGACCATGTCGGCGAGCACGTCGTAGCGGCGTTCCCTGACCGCGGCGAAGTTCACGTCCGGCGCGGGGGTGAAGTCGCGGCCGGCGCGGGTGGCCAGGTCGCGCAGGAACGCGCGGCGGAACCCGTCGTTCTCGAAGATGCCGTGCCAGGTGGTGCCCCGGACGGAACCCGTCGCACAGCCGTCGAGAAACGGCTCGCCGCCGTCCGGGGCGACGGTCCCGTGGTGGATCTCGTAGCCGGTGACCGGCTCGCCGAGCGCGGTCCCCGACGGCCTGGTGAGGGTCTTCGCGGCGGTGAACGTGACGGTCGCGGGCAGCAGGCCGAGCCCGGGCACCGTCCCGGCCCGGCTCTCGACGTCATCATGGATCGACCGGGCGAGCATCTGGTAGCCGCCGCAGATGCCGAGCACCGGGAGGCCGCGTGCGGCCCGGCCGACGATCGCCGCGGCGAGGCCGCTGTCGCGCAGCCAGCCCAGGTCGCTGACGGTGGCCCGGGTCCCTGGGAGGATCACCAGGTCAGCGCCGTCCAGCTGGGCCGGGGTCGTGGCGAGGTCGACGATGACGCCGGGCTCGGCCGCGAGGGGGTCGACGTCGGTCACGTTGGACATCCGGGGCAGCCGGACGACCGCGACCCGCAGGCTGTCGGTGCCGTGCGGCGGCAGGGCGGCGCGGGGCCGGGAGTCCAGGTCGAGGGAGTCCTCGGCGTCCAGCCACAGGTCCTTGCGCCAGGGGAGCACGCCCAGCGTGGGCCTGCCGGTCATCGTCTTCAGCATGTCGAGGCCGGGGGCGAGCAGCCGGAGGTCACCGCGGAACTTGTTGACGACGTAGCCGGCGATGTGCCGCTGGTCAGCCGCGTCAAGTACCGCGAGGGTCCCGTACAAGGCGGCGAGCAGCCCGCCCCGGTCGATGTCACCGATGACGATCACGGGCAGGTCCGCCGCGCGGGCGAGGCCCATGTTGGCGATGTCGCGGTGCCGCAGGTTAATCTCCGCCGGGCTGCCCGCGCCCTCGCAGATCACCACGTCGTACCGGCGGCGCAGGTCCGCGAGGCTCGCCGCGACGGCGGATTGGAGCATGGGCTTCAGTTCCTGGTAGTCCAGGGCGCCCGCCTCCGCGACCGGCTTGCCGAGCAGCACGACCTGGCTGCGGGTTTCACTGCCCGGCTTCAGCAGCACCGGGTTCATCGCCGCCTCAGGCTCGGCGCCCGCGGCGGCGGCCTGCATCGCCTGGGCACGGCCAATCTCGGCGCCGTCGGCGGTGACGGCGGAGTTCAGCGCCATGTTCTGCGCCTTGAACGGCGCTACCCGCACGCCCTGCCGGAAAAGCCACCGGCACAGGCCGGCGACTAGGACGGTCTTGCCGGCGTCTGACGAGGTTCCCGCTACGAGAAGAGCGCCTTTCACCGGGCCAAGAGTAGCCGCGACCGCTCGAGCCCGCTGGACCGGCCGCCACCCGGCGATGTGGCGCGGCTGGCGGGACGGAGTAAGCCGGAACCGTTCGGGATCACATTTAATGTTTTCTTTCCCGCGCCAGGGCGATGGCCGCGCACGCTACCGCCGCCGCGACGGTGACCGCGCGGCTGAGTCGCGCGGCGCGCCCGATGTCGGCGACCTGCGGGGGGCGGCCGGCGCCGCCGAGGACGGGGCGGTCCTCGACGTGGGAGCCGTAGTCGTTGCGGCCGCCGAGGCGCACGCCGAGCGCGCCGGCGAACGCCGCCTCCGCCACCCCGGCGTTGGGGCTCGGGTGGCGGCGGCCGTCCGCGCGGGCCACGGCCAGGGCTTCGCGCCAGCTGCCGCCCGCGGCGGGCGCGACGGCGGCCGTGAGGGCGGCGGTCAGCCGGGCGGGCAGGTAGTTGGCGGCGTCGTCGGCGCGGGCGGACGCCCAGCCGAAGTTCTCGTACCGCGGGCTGTGGTGGCCGACCATCGCGTCGAGGGTGTTGACCGCACGGTAGGCCAGGAGGCCGGGCAGGCCGGCGACGGCGCCCCACAGCAGCGGGGCGACCACGGCGTCGGAGGTGTTCTCGGCGAGGGACTCGACGGTGGCCCTGGCGATCTCGGCCTCGTCGAGGGTGTCGGTGCGGCGGCCGACGAGGTGGGTGAGCTGCTGACGGGCGGCGGGCAGGTCGCCGCGCCGCAGGTGGGCGGCGACGGCGTCGGCCTCGGCGGACAGGGAGCGGGAGCCGAGGACCGTCCAGGTGCCGAGGGCCGTGGCCGCCGCCAGCCACGGGGCGGGCAGGCGGCGGGGGAGCAGGCCGATGGCTGCCGGGCCGGCGATGAGCAGCGCGGCGTAGCGGGCGCCGGCGGCGCGGTCGTCCTGCCACAGCCGGGCTTCCAGCCGCCCGGCCGCGGCGCCGAACAGGGCGACCGGGTGGGCGCGGCGCGGATCTCCCGCGACCTGGTCGAGCACGACCCCGGCGAGCAGGCCGATCGCGGTGGCGCGGGCGCGGGAGGGAGCTGTCACACACGCCACAGTAGGAGGTGGCATAGTTGGCACGTGCACCTGCTTCCCGCTGAGCGGTCCGGCCACCGGGTCATCGACAGTGAGCGCGTATGCCAGGCGATCGCCGCCCTCAGCCCGGCGGCGGACATCCAGGCCCGCGCGAAGGTCTTCGCCCTCCTCGGCGACCCGACCAGGCTCACCCTGCTGACCTGCATCAGGGCCGCGGGGCCGATCAGCGTCTCGGACCTGGCCGCGGCGACGGGGGTCCAGGACACCACGGTGTCGCAGACGCTGCGCTACCTGCGCGCCGCCGAGGTCGTCATCGCCAAGCGGGACGGCCGGGTGATCCGCTATGAGCTCGCGGACGGCCCGGTCGCCGCCCTGCTCGCCCCGTGACGACGTTGAGCGTCGACCTCTCCCATCACGGTGACGCGGACCTCGTCCCCGGCCTCGTCGACCTCGCGGTCAACGTGCGGTCAGGCGGGACGCCCGGCTGGCTCGCGGAGCGCATCAGGAACACCGACCTGGCCGCGTACCCGGACCAGCGGGAGGCGGTCGCGGCGGTCGCGGCCCGCCACGGGCGCGCTGACGGCGAGGTGCTGCTCACCGCGGGGGCGGCCGAGGCCTTCGTGCTGCTGGCGCGGGCGCTGCGGCCCAGGCACGCGGTCGTCGTGCACCCGCAGTTCACCGAGCCGGAGGCCGCGCTGCGCGCGGCCGGGCACCAGGTCGACCAGGTGATCCTCCCGTACCCGTTCACCCTTGACCCGGCGCTGGTGCCGGACGACGCGGACCTGGTCTTCGTCGGCAACCCGACCAACCCGACCTCCGTGGCGCATCCGCGTGACGCGCTGCTCAGGCTGATCAGGCCGGGCCGGCTCGTCGTCGTCGACGAGGCGTTCGCCGACTGCCTGCCGGGGGAGCGCGAGTCGGTGGCCGGCCACCGCGACCTCGACGGGCTCGTCGTGATCCGCAGCCTCACCAAGACCTGGGGGCTCGCCGGGCTCCGGGTTGGCTACCTGCTCGCCGCCCCCGGCATCATCCGCCGGCTCGCGGCCGCGCAGCCGCTGTGGGCGGTGTCCACGCCGGCCCTGGCTGCCTGCACCGCCACCGCGTCACCCGCCGCGCTGCGCGAGGCAGGGGAGTGGGCCCTGGAACTCGCCGCCGAGCGGGCGCACCTGCTGCGCCGTCTGGACAGCGACGGCTTCGGCGGGATCCGGGTCGTGCCGGACGCCGCGGCATCGTTCGTGCTGCTCGACACGCGCGTCGCGGACGTGCGCGCCCGGCTGCTGCGCCGGGGGTTCGCGGTCCGGCGCGGCGAGACGTTCCCCGGGCTTGGCCCCGGCTGGATCCGCGTCGCCGTCCGGGACGCCAGGACCTCCGACCGCTTCGCGGCGGCCCTGGGGGCGGCGCTCAGCCAGTAGTTCAATATCTGATCATCTGCTCAGCCTTGACGGTATTCGCAGTCATTTTGTACGTTATCCATGACCCCGGGAACGGCCCGGGGCGGCAGCCAGTCAGCGAAGTCCGGTGCGAACCCGGCACTGTCCCGCAACGGTGAAGCCCCCTCGGGGGACGAGTCCGGTCGCCTGACCTGGCCTGTCACGCGAACGCGAGTCCTCGGAGGAAGGGCGGTTCGCTGCGGGACCGGTCTTTTCCCGGGCCCGCAGGGGCTCTCTTCGTCCTCCGCTTCATCTGGAGGATGATTCATGTCACTCACCGCTGCCGGCTCCCGGCTGCGTGCCGTCCGCTCGTCGATGTCGTCGGCCGAGTGGACCCGGCTCATCGCGATGTTCGCCTTCATCGCGGCCATCAACGTGGTCGGCTGGGGCATCTTCGTGCTCTACGTGCTGCCGCACCACTTCGACTACAAGGGCGAGGGCGGCAGCGCCGGCCTTGGCGTCGGCGCCGGCGTCGCGATCACCGCGTGGTTCCTCGGCTTCCGGCACGCGTTCGACGCCGACCACATCTCCTGCATCGACAACACGACCCGCAAGCTGATGGCCGACGGCAAGCGGCCGCTTGGCACCGGGTTCTTCTTCTCCTTCGGGCACTCCACGGTCATCGTCGCGGTCGGCGTCGGGATCACCTTCGCGGCCCGCGCGGTATTCGGCGCGATGGTCGACCCGAACTCGGCGTACGAGACCGCCGGCGGGGCCATCGGCACGGTGCTGTCGGCCGGGTTCCTGTACCTGATCGCGCTGCTCAACCTGATCGTGCTGGCCGGTATCTTCAAGGTCTTCCGGGAGATGCGCTCCGGCACCTACAACGAGGTGCAGCTCGAGGCGCAGCTGCAGGCCCGCGGCCTGATGTACCGGTTCTTCGGCCGGTTCATGAAGTCCATCAACCACACCTGGCAGCTGTACTTCGTTGGCCTGGTGTTCGGCATCGGCTTCGACACGGCCACCGAGGTGCTGCTGCTGGCCGCGACGACCTACGCGGCCCTGGCGGGCCTGCCCTACTTCGCCGTCCTGGCGCTGCCGTTCATGTTCTCCGGCGGCATGATGCTGTTCGACACCCTGGACGGGGTCTTCATGAACTTCGCCTACGGCTGGGCGTTCGCCCGCCCGGTGCGGAAGGTCTACTACAACCTCGTCATCACGGCGCTGTCCATCGGGGCCGCGTTCATCATCGGCACGATCGAGATCCTCGGCGTGCTCACCAGCGAGATCCACCTGCGCGGCGCGTTCTGGAACGTGATGGCCAACTTCAACATCAACCTCGCCGGGTTCTGCATCGCCGGGCTGTTCATCGCCGTCTGGGCGGCCGCCCTGATCTACTGGCGCGCCGGCAACGTCGAGGAAAAGTGGACGGCCGGCATGGCAACCGCGCCCGCTGGCGGCGCCCAGCCGCCGGTAGCCGCGCCCGAGCCGTAACCGGCGGCGGCCGTCGGCCAGCCGACGGTCGCCCGCATCGGTGAGGCCACAGCACACCTGCCTACCAGTCGCTGTTGCAAGTCTTTTGCAATTATCTCTAGACTGAGGCCTGGTGACCAGGCGATTCTAGGGGAAGGCGGCGGTTAATGGCGAACGTGAGCGCGCGGCTCGCACGGGTCCGGGACGGCCTGACGCCGCGCGAGTGGGCGGGCACGGGCGCCATGGTCGCGACGGTCGTCGGCCTGAACGTCGCCGGCTGGGTGCTGCTGGCCGCCGCGGTCGGCGGGCATTACCGCATCAGCAGCACGGAGGTCTTCGGCTTCGGCACCGGTGCCCTGGCCTACACCCTGGGCATGCGGCACGCGTTCGACGCCGACCACATCGCCGCGATCGACAACACCACCCGCAAGCTGGTCAACGAGGGCAAGCGGCCGCTGTCGACGGGTTTCTTCTTTTCCCTCGGCCACTCCAGTGTGGTGTTCGTGCTTGCGGTGCTGCTGAACTTCGGCATCCGCGGCCTGGACGAGCAGGTGAAGGACTCAAGCTCCCAGCTGCAGCACACCACCAACATCGTCGGGACCTGCGTGTCCGGGTTCTTCCTGTTCCTGATCGCCGCGTTTAACATCGTCATCCTGACCGGGATCATCAAGGTCTTCCGGCAGATGCGGCAGGGCACCTACGACGACGCGGCCCTTGAAGAGCAGCTGAACAGCCGCGGCCTGATGAACCGCTTCCTCGGTCCCCTGGCCCGCCGGGTGGACACGCCGTGGAAGATGTACCCGATCGGGTTCTTGTTCGGCCTCGGCTTCGACACCGCCACCGAGGTCGCCCTCCTCGTGCTCGCGGGCACCGCCGTCGTTGGCGGACTGCCGTTCTACGCGATCCTCTCGCTGCCGATCCTGTTCGCCGCCGGCATGTCCCTGTTCGACACCGCCGACGGCTGCTTCATGAACTTCGCCTACGACTGGGCGTTCGCCAAGCCGGTCCGCAAGGTCTACTACAACATGACGATCACCGGCCTGTCGGTGTTCGTCGCCGTCTTCATCGGCGCGGTCGAGCTCCTCGGCCTGCTCGGCCAGGACGGCAACCTCAAGGGCTCCGCGTGGTCGTTCCTTGAGAACTTCAATATCAACACCGCCGGGTTCGTCATCGTCGGCGTCTTCGTTCTCACCTGGGCCGTCGCCCTGTCCGTCTGGCACTTCGGCAAGCTCGAGCAGAAGTGGGACGCCTCCGCCGCCACCGTCAGCGATGCCGCCACCCCCGAGGAAATCGGCAACGGCATCGTGTTCCTCGGCTCCGACTAGGCCGGCATGATCCACGCCGACGTTCTCCCGTCGACGGCGGCCGCCTCGCTGTCCAGCACGGCAGCCGGGGACTCAGGCGGCCACCGCAGGCCCCTTGCGGTCGTCGACGCCGCACAGCTACTGATCCGGTCGGTCAGGCTCCGCGAAGTCCAAGATCAAGAACTCGAGTAGCCCGAACGAGTCCGTGCTTCGCCTCTTTCCGCCTATGACCCAAGTCGCGGGCACCGACCCCGGCCCCGTCGGCCCACTGGTGCTCCTCGCCGGGCACGATGCGCGCCGTGTGCGCGGTGCGGTCGCTGCTGATGGTGTCATCCAGGATGGTCAGCGCCATGGCTGCTCACCTCCGGCGCGCCTTTGGGTCTTCTTGCTGCTGGTGCTGGGGCGCTTGTTCTTCCGTCCCCGGGCGGGCGGGTGGATGTCGGGGGCGATACCGGTGCCGGTGGCGGGTTTCCAGTTGCTTGTGGGCTTGTAGCCGGGGGTGTCGAGTTCTTCGTCGTCGAGTCCGGCGCCGGCGCACCAGTTGCCGGCGATGGCCCGGAGGCGGGCGTCGGCGGCGGCGTCGCGTTCGGAGCGGGTGCGTTCGGGGGCACGCTTGTCCCACCAGGCCTCGTACAGGTCGGTAACGGCGTCGCGGAGAGTGACACTGATGGATAGGGTGTCGCCGCGGACGAGGTGGTAGATGGTCATCTCGCGCACGCCGAGGGCGCGCGCGATGCGGGCCGAGCCGTGGCCCATGACGTGCAGGGCCCGCAGCCGCAGCCGGGTGCCGCCCGCGTAGACGCGGGCGCGGTACAGCGTGCCACTGCTGGCCTTCTGCAGTGCCGCGGTTGTGGGGGTGGGGCTGCGGCGGCCGGTGGCGAGGTCGTGGACGGTGGCGAGGGCCAGGCCGGCGACGGCCGCGATGGACCGGTAGGTGCCGCCTACTGCGCGCAGCCGGCTTACCTGGTCCGGGGGCCCGCCGGGGCCGGCAGCGGGCTGCGCTGCCTGTCGCGATCCAGCCAGATTCAAGGTCTTCCTCCAAACCAGCGGTGGCTCACCGTTGACGGCGAGAACCTCGACTATGGAAACTCTCGGCTCACGTTGCGTTCGGGTCGAACGGCGGGCGCTCGCCCGGCGTGAGAGGCGTGCCGTTCGCTGCGGCCTGGCGCGCGGGCTGCTGCTGGGCTCCCTGGTCCGCGTTCGGGTGGTCGAAGAGGTGCTTGCGCGCGAACCGCTTGGGATTCAGGTCCTCGATCTCGAAGTCGGCGAACTCCGGGCCCGCTCCTTCCCGCAGGTCGTTCTTTGCGCCCTCGGCGATCCTGCGGAGGTCGCGGAGGGCACGGCCGGCCTGGGAGGCGATCTTGGGCAGCTCGTTCGGCCCGAAGATGATAAGCGCGATCACCGCGAGAACCAGCAGCTTGGGGATGGACAGGTCGAACACCGCTCAGCCCTTTCCTCGGCCGTCGAGGAGCAGCGGGGACAGCTCGTCGTCGGCTAGGTCCGTGTAGGGATCCGGGTGCAGCCGCGCCCGGCGCTTGTCGTTGAAGTAGACGAAGATCTCGGCGACCTCGACCAGCGCGACCGCGAGCCCGCCGAGGATGACCATCGTCCACGGGTCCGGGCTCGGGTTGACGATGCCCGAGATCAGGAAGATGGCGAAGATCATCATCCGGCGCCACTCGCGGAACCGCTCGTGGGTGAGGATGCCGACCATGTTCAGCATGACGATCACGAGCGGCAGTTCGAAGACGATCCCGAACCCGAGCAGCATCCCGGTGAAGTAGCTGAGATAGGTGTCCCAGCTGGGCAGGACCAGCGAGTTCTGCGGCGCCAGGTTGAGCAGGTAGTGCAGCCCGCGGTCCATTACCACGTACGCCAGCAACGCGCCGCCGGCGAACAACGGCACGGCCGTGACCGTGAACAGGAAGGCCCACTTCTTCTCGCGCCCGTATAGCCCGGGCGCGATGAACGACCAGAGCTGGTACAGCCAGACCGGGCAGGTGCCGATCAGCGCGAAGAAGAAGGCGATCTTGATGCGCAGGAAGAACGAGTCGAACACCCCGTTGATGACGAGCTGGTCGCCCACCACGTGACAGCCGGTGTGCCCGTTGATTACCGCGCTGCAGAACGGGCGCGCGACGATGTTCAGTGTCTGGTCCGAGAAAACCAGCGCGACGATCATGCCCAGGATGATCACGAGGATCGACTTCACCAGCCGGTTACGAAGCTCCCGGAGGTGATCCATGAGGGGCATCCGCCCCTCTGGGTTCTGCCGCCGCGTTTGCACGAAGCGCTCCCCGACGATCCGGGCGCCTTGGACAGCGCCGGTCACATTCGCCATGACCGGTTAGCCCATCTCATGGGGACCGCGAGTCAGCGAGTCCGCTTGGCCCTGCCCGTTGGCAGTCACAGCCCGCTGCTGCAGGTTGCTGATCTGCGCCTGGAGCGCCTGGATCTGCGCCCGGGCATCCGGCACCGGCACGGGCACCTGCTGCAGTTCGGCCGGAGCCGCCTGAGCGGCCTTGGTGGCCGGAGAGACGGGCTCGTCCTCGTGCAGGCCCTGCACTTCGGTCTTCAGGATTCGCATCGACTGGCCGAGCGAGCGAGCCGCCTGGGGAAGCTTGCGCGACCCGAACAGCACGATGATCACCAGGGCGACGATCAGGATCTTCCACGGGCTATCGAACAGTTCACCTATCATGTGAGTTCTCCTCAGTGGGTAGTCCCCTTCCCGTACGAGACCTGGCAGTGGTGCTAACGCCATGCAATCGTCGGGAAGCGGATCTGGTTGTGTCGCGGAGCCATTGCGTCTCTTCCGCGTCCAGCTGGTGCTGGCTGTTGAGCAGGTCCCTCGTCTCGGCCTCAAGCAGCCGTATCGCGGCGAGAGCGCGCTCTGCATGGCCGTACGCCATGACCTTCATCTCCCTAGGCACACGACGCCAGCCCGGCGGTGGCCTGCGGGTGCCCGGTGGAGTGACCCGCAAGCCGGGCACGTCGCGTGGTGCTGTGGGTACTTCGTGCCTATCCCCGCCGTCGTGCGGTGCCCGGGGGGCGTCGAGGACGGCGCCGGCCCTTGCCTCGTGACGCGGTGAGGTCCCGGTCTCCCGGGCGCTCCCGCGGGCGCCCCCTGCCCCGGCGGCCATTCAGGGATCAGTCGGCCACCGCGATACCGTACGGGCTGTCGCCGACGGTGATGGTGGCGGTAATTTTCAGGGAGCTCGGGTCGATGACCGAGACGGTGCCGGCCGCTTGGCTGACGACGTAGAGCACGGTGGGCGTGACCGCGATGGCAAACGGGTCTGTTCCCGGGGGGCCGATGTTGACGCTGCCGGTGATGCGGTTGGTCTGGGTGTCGATCGCGGACACGTTGCCCGGGCCGAGCACGGCGACATAGGCGTGCTGGCCGTCCGGCGCGGCCGCCACGTCGAACGGGCCGTCGCCGGTCGGTATGGTGGCGGCCACCTTCCCGGTGCTGGCCGATATGACCGAGACGGTCGCGCTCGCCTGGTTGGCGGCGTAAACCGAGCCGCCGTCCGGGGTGACCGCGACGGCCACCGGGTACTGGCCCGCGGGCAGGTCGCGGACGACCTTGTTGGTGCTGGTGTCGATGACCGACACGCTTGCCGATCCCATGTTGGCGACGTAGACGGTGCTGCCGTCGTGGCTGACGGTCAGGTTCACCGGCGAGGTGCCCACAGGGACGGTCGCGGTTACCTGATTGGTCCGGGTGGCGATCACGGAGACGTTGTTGGAACTCCCGTTAGCCACGTAGAGGAACTGGCCGTTCGGGGTGATCGCCACACCGGTCGGGCAGTGCCCGACCGGCACGGTGGCGACGATCTTGTTGTTCGCGGTGTCAAGCACCGATACCTGCGCCGACTGGGAGTCGGCGACGTAGACGTACCTGCCGTCCGGGGTGACCGCGACGCCTTCGGGCCCCACGCCGGCCGGCACGGTGGCGGTGACCTGGTTCGTCTGGGCATTGATGACCGACAATGTGTCGTCGAGCTGGTTGGTGACGTAGAGGTGTCCGGCGGCCGCGGCAGGGGCCGCCGTGACGGACGCTGGGGCCGCGGCCGTGCTGTGCTGATTGCGCATCGTTACTGTTATTCCTGTGCTTTAGCAGGGTCGGATCCGTGGCTGGGTGCTCCCGGCGGGAGCAGCCCGGCCCGAAGGAGCGGTCAGGCCAGCAGCCCGCTGGCGTAGTAGTCCTGGCTGTTGGTTACGCCTGGCAGGGCGAAGAAGTAGCCGCCGCCTCGCGGGCTGATGTAGGGCACCAGCAGTTCGTCTTCCAGCCGGGTCTGCATGGCGGTGTAGGTGTTGAGCTCGCGCTGGAAGCAGGTGAACGCGTGGCCAAGAGGAGCGGCGCCGCTGCCGCTCAGGGGGATCTGGTCAATCTCGTAGCTGCGACGCAGGATGGTGCTGGTCGCGAAGGTTTGCGGGGTCTGCGGGTTGGCGAGCCGGATGTGCGAGTTCAGCGCGGTGAGCAGGCCTTGCGGGTCGTTGGTGTAGATGGGGTCGAACAGGTCGTTGGCGTTCGGATCCGGGGCATACGTCGGGGCGCCGCTGGTCTTCTGACGGCCGAAGATCCGCTCCTGCTCTGCGACCGGCACCCCCTGCCACTTTTGAACGTCGAACTCGACGATGCGCACGACGTGGTACGAGCCATTCGCCGCCCAGGCGGGCTCCCCGGAGTTCGGCTGCGCCCAGATATACATGTCGTTCGACGCGGTGCTCGTGGTGTCGGGCTGGGCGATGCCGTCTTTGAAGCCGAACCAGTCTCGCGCGACACCGACCGGGCGCGGCGGGTTCACGAAACCGCTGACGGTCCAGCTGGTCTGCATGGCGCCGCTGGTGTTGCTGCAGATATCCACCAGCGCGTGGACCGCGGTGTCGCTGTGGTCGGCGCACAGCTGTACCAGCAGGTCGCCATTGGATATCGAGGGATCGAGGTCGTCGTGGGCGAACGGCTCCATAGTGACCAGCTGAACCGGCTTAAGCGAAGCCAGCCCGTACCGCCCGTCGAACAGGCTCGCGCCGACACTGACGGTGACGGTGAGCCCGTCCGCCTGGATCTGCGGACCCACGATGCCGTTGTCCGGGGACGGAGAACTCGCGGGCGCCGACGGCGCCGTCCCGCCGGCGGTGAGGGACGCCGCCCGCGAGGTCAGCGTGTGGAACAAGTCCGTGAGCTCGCTGCGGTTGGCCGCGGTCACGTTGAAAGCGGCGTAGGTCGCAAACGGCTGCCGAGTATAAGGCGGAGGGGTAATGATGCCCGACTGAAACTCACCGTAGAAGGGATACGTGTTCCCCGTCGCCGCCGTCTCGACCGCCACGTCATTAGGACGTGTATTTCTTCCCGGTCGTTTTCCGCTTCCCAGTAGGTTTCCGCCGACTGCGGCCAGACCCGTAGCGGCTACTCCCTGCAGAACCGATCGCCTACCGAAGCCGCCCGCCGGACAGCCCCCGCTATCCGCCCTGTCCTGCGGCACGGACGACGTTTCCCTATTCACAGTTACCTCCAGAAATGACACCGCCGTGGGCCTTCTGCCGTTCAGCGGTCCGGAAATTTTGCCTACATGAAAAGCCTGCTGCCTGCCTGGCGCCTTTCCTATGGGGCGTGGGTGAGTCTTGGCATGAGGGTCGCCACAGCGGGGCCTGGGGGTTAGCGGGTATTGCAAATGGGTTCAGGCCGTCGAGCCACTGTCCGACCTTGCCGAGCGCCGCGTGGCAGGCATCGGCGGCAGGGCCGGTGAACTCTCGGCGGCGGCCGGTGCGGCCGAGGAGGGTTGGGCCAGCGGGTCTATCCGGCGGTGACGCCGGGGCGACGGCGGGCGACAATAGAGACGTGACCGCCGGACCAGAGCTGCCATGACGGCTGCCAAGCCACTAGGAGGTAGCCGCGCCGTGCCGCTGCGCGTGGTCCTGGCCGACGACGCGGCCCTGATCCGTCAGGCGCTCGCCGATCTCCTCGGGCGGGCCGGCATAGAAGTCCTCGCACAAGCCGGCAACGCGCCGTTGCTCCTGCGCGCCGTCGAGGAGTACCAGCCCGACGTGGCGATCATCGACATCCGCATGCCGCCCACCCACACCACGGAGGGCATCCGCGCCGCACGCCAGATCCGCGATCAGTTCCCGGCCGTCGGCATCCTGCTGCTGTCTACCCACACCGAGATCGACGAAGCGGTCGAGCTATTTACGGCCGCACCCCGCCGCGTCGGCTACCTGCTCAAGGACTCGGTATCCGACCTCGGTGAACTCACCGGCGCGCTCACCAGGATCAGCGAGGGCGGCACCGTCTTCGACCCCAAGCTCGTCCTCGAACTGCTCGGCCGCACACGGCGAGCCGACCCCATCGACGCGCTCACGTCACGAGAACGAGAGGTGCTCGCGCTGATGGCCGCGGGTCAATCCAACGCCGGGATCGCCAAGACCCTCTGGATAACTCAGAGTGCGGTAGAAAAGAACATCAACCGCATCTTCAGCAAGCTCGGAGTCCCCGCCACCCTCGACACCCACCAGCGCGTCCTCGCCGTCATCGCCTTCCTCGACGCCCGGTAGCCACCCGTGTCCGCACTTTTCCGGGAGAACCGGCGCGCAGATGCGGGGCTGGCGCACAGCTGGCAGACCCGTCCGGCGACCGCTCAGTCCGCAACCCGGCCGGGGATTTTTGCCCGATCCCGGCCTCCGGCGGCCGCAGATTACGGTTAACCCCCAGGCGCGACTCTGGCGACCCCCCAGGCGAAGACTCACGCTCGCCGCATTGGGATGCTGCCAGCGCGGGGGGCAGGCTTGAATCACCGCGCACGGTGAGCCACCGGCGGGGTCCGCGATCGCGCGGCGGTCCTCTGCGGCACCGGCCGTTTGTGGAGGTGCCCGATGGAAGCAAGCGGAGTGCGGCCCGGCCCGGATCCGTTCCTGCGGGCCGACATCGTGCACTCCAGCGAGCGCACTCGCATCACCAGGCTGTTCCTGCCTGGGCGCAACGTGCTCCGCAAGGAGCCACTGGGACCGGACGCGGAACGCCGGGTGCGGCACGAGGTCGCGATGCTCGAGCGCCTGCGCGGCGTCGCGGGGGTGGCGCAACTGGCGGAGACGCCGCGCTTCCCCGGGTCGGTCGTGCTGGAGGACGCCGGCGCGGCGAGCCTGGCGGGGATGACCGGGCCGCTGCCGGCCGGTAACCTGGCCGGTCTCGAGCTGGGGCTGGCCCGGGCGGTGGCGGGGATGCACCGGCGGGGGGTGATCCACGGTGACATCACCCCGGCGAACATCGTGGTTTCCGGTGACGGTGCTCCGTGCCTGGTGGACTTCGCCCTGGCTTCGTCGTTCGCCGAGATCCGCCCCGAGTTCACGCACCATGCCGAGATCACGGGGACGCTGGCGTACCTGGCGCCGGAGCAGACCGGGCGGACCGGCCGGCCGGTGGACCAGCGGGCCGACCTGTACGCGCTGGGCGCGACGCTCTACGAGCTGGCCACGGGTCAGCCCCCCTTCCGCACCGGGGACCCGCTGCGGCTGATCCACGATCACCTGGCCCGGGTCCCGGTGCCGCCCGCCGAGGTGAACCAGGCCCTGCCGGCGCCGTTGTCCGAGGTCATCATGCACCTGCTGGAGAAGGAACCGGACAACCGGTACCAGACCGCGGACGGCCTGGTCTATGACCTGGAGCGGTTGCAGGACGCGCAGGCACACCCGTCGGCGGCTGTGTTCCGGGTCGGCGAGCGTGATTTCCCGGTGCGGCTGCTGCCGCCGTCGCGGCTGGCCGGGCGCGATGACGAGGTGGCGGCGCTGGAGGCGGCGTTTTCCGAAGCGCTGGCGGGCGAGTGCCGCGGGGTGCTGGTGGCCGGGGCGCCCGGGGTGGGCAAGACGGCGCTGATCGACCAGCTGCGGCCGGTGGTGACCGGGGGTGACGGCTGGTTCCTGGCAGGCAAATTCGACCAGTACCGCCGGGACCTGGAGTTCGACGCGGTCAATCAGGCGCTTCGCGCGCTGGGCCGGCTGCTGCTGGCCGAGCCGGAGGGTGAGCTGGCGACACTGCGGATGAGGATCGTGGCGGCGGTGGGGCCGAATGCGGGCCTGCTGACCGCGGTGGTGCCGGAGTTCGCGACGCTGCTGGCGGTATCGCCTGATCCGGGGGATCCGCTGACCGCGCAGGCCCGGGCTCAGCGAGCGGCGGCGGCCGTGTTGCGGGCGGTCGCCTCGCCGAAACGCCCGGTGGTGGTGTTCCTCGATGACCTGCAGTGGGCGGGACGCGCCCCGCTCGGCTTCGTCGACCTCGTGCTGAGCGAGGAGCCGGTCGAAGGCCTGCTGCTGGTGGGCGCCTACCGGGAAGACGACGTGGACGGCGCGCATCCGCTGGCGGCGTCGCTATCCCGCTGGCTCGATCAGGCAACGGTGCTTCATCTGCGGCTGGTCAACCTGCCGGCCCCGGGCCTGGTCACCATGGTCGCTGAAATGCTGCATGTTGACCGGTCCGCGGCGGCGGGCCTGGCCGGGGTGATCGAGCCTCACACGCGCGGCAATCCGTATGAGACGGTGGAACTGCTCGACGCGCTGCGCCGCGATCGCCTGCTGACCGGTTCAGCGGCGGGATGGCGGTGGGACGACGCGACGGTGCGGGCTCACCTGGGCCGTTCCGAGGTGGCAGGGCTGCTGGCGGCGCGTGTCGCCGCCCTGCCGGAGCAGTCCCGGGCAATGATGGAGTCGATGGCCTGCCTGGGCGGGCGTGCCGACGTCAGCGTGCTGCAGGTCGCCGCCGGCGTGCCGGCGGATGTGTTGGAGCAGAGGCTGGCGCCCGCCCTCGAGGGCCTGCTGGTGATGGAGCCTGGGGCGCATCCGGCAGTGCGCTTCCCCCACGACCGGACCCGCGAGGCGGTCCTGGGCGGGCTCGACCAGCAGCGGAAGCGGGCCCTGCGGCTGGCGATGGCGCGGCGGCTGGCGGCGGTCCCGGAGTTGTTCGCGGCCGCGGCGGAGCAGTACCTGCCGGTGGCCGGCGCGGTCGATGACGCCGCGGAGCGGCGCCAGGTGGCGGGGCTGCTGCGGCGGGCAGCCGGCCAGGCGGCGTTGACCGGTGATTACGCGCTGGTGAACTCGCTGCTGGCGGCCGCACTGCCGTTGATCGGCCCCCGTGAGGAGACCACGCTGACCGAGGTGCACACCGCCCGGCACGCCGCCCTCTACGGCCTGGGACGCCTGGAGGAGGCGGACGGGGAGTACCAGGCGATCGAGGAGCTGTGCGCCACCGCCGCGCAGCGTGCCGATGCGACGGCGGTGCAGGTGCTCAGCCTGACCCACCGGACCCGTTTCGCCGACGCGATCGGCCTGGGCATCGGGTCGCTGCGCGAGCTCGGCATCGTTGTCCCGCCCACGGACCGGCTTCTCGCCGACCTCGACCGCCAGTTCGGCTATCTGTACCGGTGGCTTGACGACACCGACGAAGTCGGCGAACTGGCCCGGCCCGGCGTCAGCGACCCCGCGTTGACCGCCGTCGCCCGTCTGATCAATGCTCTCCTGCCGGCAAGCTACGTGGCCGACCACGCCACGCTCGCCTGGCTGAGCCTGGAGGGATTGCGGATCTGGCTCGAGCACGGCCCAGGCCCAGCCCTGGTCGGCCCGGTGAGCCACACCGCATTCGTCGTGGTGGCGCTGCGCGGCGACTACGCCGCAGGGAACCGGGCCATACGGCGGATACTGGCCTTCGGGGAGGCCCGCGGTTATGAGCCAGGCACCTCACAGGCGCGCTTCCTGCATGCCTCCTTGGCCTGCTGGTCCGGGCCGCTTGAAAACGGGGTCGAGGCAGCCCGGCGGGCCCGGGAAGGGCTACTCGCAGGGGGGGACCTGGCCTACGCCAGCCGCACCTACTTCCGCACGGTTTACTACCAGCTGGACTCGGCAGCGTCGCTGGGTGCCTGCGCCGCCGAGGCGGAGGAGGGGCTTGCCTTCGCGCGCCGCACCGGCAATCAAGAGGCCAGCGGGTGGCTCGACTGCTGCCGGTGGCTGACTCGCGTGCTGCGCGGCGAAGGACCGGCCGCAGCGGAGGCGGCTCCTGTGGGCAGTTACGAGGGCAACCCGATGGCGCTGTTTCACGGGCACGTTACCGCAGCCATCGCGGCTGCCATCTTCGGCGATTCGGCTGGCCTGGTGCAGCACACCGAGGCGGCGATGCCGCTGCTTTCGGTGGCCGTGGGCCGCCAATACACCAGCGCCCTGGCCCGCCTGTTGCGCGGACTGGCCCTGGCCGGCCAGGCCCGCGCCGCCGATGGCGGCGAGCGCGGCGCCCTGCTGGCCGAACTGGACGAAGTGACCCGGTGGCTGGCCGCCCGCGCCGCGGACGCGCCGGACAACTTCCTGCACCTGCTGCGGCTGGTCGAGGCCGAGCGGGCCTGGGCGGCCGGCGATTTCCGCGCCGCCGGCCTGGCCTATGACGCCGCACGCCGCGAGGCCGCCCAGCGCCAGCGGCCATGGCACCAGGCCCTGATCACCGAACACGCGGCCCGCTTCTGCCTCGCTCACGGTCTGGGACATGCCGGCTACGAGCTTCTCACCCAGGCCCGCCAGCAGTACCTCGCCTGGGGCGCGACCGCGAAGGCTGACCAGCTGGACTGGGCCTATCCGACCCTGCGGCCAGCCCCCGAGGCGACCGTTGGCGAGGCGGTCACCGCCGGCACGATCGACCTGCTCGGAATCGTGTCGGCGTCGCAGGCGCTGAGCTCGGAGACCAGCATCGACCGGCTGCACGCCCGCGTGGTGGAGGTGCTGAGCGCGATGACCGGCGCTACCGGCGTCCATCTGCTGCTGTGGGACGAGGACCGCCAGAGCTGGCTGCTGCCCGCACCGGACGGCGACGGCGGCACCGTCCCGGTCAGCGGCACCGGCCATGAACGGGCGGTGCCGATGTCGGCGCTGCGCTATGTCCGGCGGACGCGCGAGTCGCTGGTCGTGGCTGACGCCGCCCGTGACGACCGGTTCGCCCGCGACCCGTACTACGTCGGTGTTGACTGCTGCTCGCTGCTGGCCGTGCCCATCCTCAGCCGCGGCGCGTTGCGGGCGGTGCTGCTGCTGGAAAACCGCCTGATCCGTGCCGCGTTCATCATCGGGCGGCTCGACGCGGTCAACCTCATCGCCGGCCAGCTCGCCGTCTCCCTCGACAACGCTCAGCTATACGCCAAGTACCGCCAGATCGCCGACGAGCAGGCGGCGCTGAGGCGGGTGGCAACGCTGGTGGCCCGGGCGGCGGCGCCGCAGGAGGTGTTCTCCGCGGTTACCGAGGAGGCCGGGCGGCTGCTTGCGGCCGACTTCGCGATCCTGGCCCGGTATGACCCGGACGGCACAGAGACGACCGTCGGTGTGTGGAGCGCCACGTCCACCCTGCCCGTGGTGGTCGGCACCCGGACTGTCCTCGGCGGGCGGAATGCGTCCACGCTGGTGTTCCAGGCGGGCCAGCCGGCGCGGATCGACGACTTCGCGGACGTCTCGGGCCCGGTTGGGACCCACGCCCGCGCGGTCAGCATCCGGGCGTCGGTCGGCGCGCCGATCAGCGTCGAGGGCCGCCTGTGGGGCGTCATGCTCGTGGCATCCGAGGGGGAACCGCTGCCGGCCGGTACCGAGGCACGGCTGGCCGGGTTCACCGAGCTGGTGGCGACCGCCATCGCGAACGCCGGGGCTCAGGCCGAGGTGGCCGCCTCGCGGGCGCGGATCGTGGCCGCCGCCGACCACGCGCGCCGGCGGATCGAGCAGGACGTGCACGATGGCGCCCAGCAGCCGCTGGTTACGCTGGCGGTGCTGCTGCGCGCCGCTCGGGCGGCGGTGCCGCCCGAGCTCGGTGAGCTCGGCGCGGAACTCGACCGCGCCGTCGCCGTGGCGACCGGCGCGCTGGGCGAGCTGCGCGAGATCGCGCGCGGCATCCACCCGGCGATCCTGGCCAAAGGCGGCCTCCGCTTCGCGCTCAACGCGCTCGCCCGCCGCTCCCCAGTCCCGGTCGACCTTGAGGTACGCGCCGACGGACGGCTCCCCGAGCCGGTCGAGGTCAGCGCCTACTACATCGTCGCCGAGGCACTGACCAACGCGGCCAAGCACGCCCGCGCCTCGGCCGTCGCCGTCGAGGCAGAGGTCGCCGGTGACCTCCTGCGCGTCACGGTCCGCGACGACGGCGTTGGCGGCGCCTGCCTGGCCGGCGGCAGCGGCCTGGCCGGCCTGAAGGACCGCGTCGAGGCCCTCGGCGGCCGGATCGTCCTGCACAGCCCCCGGGGGGCTGGCACCAGCCTGCGCGCGGAACTCCCCCTCACCCCCACGAATAACAGCGCCACCTCCCGCTAGCGCGGGCCAAGAGACTGCCGGCAATGACCTTGCGAAGTACGCCACCGTCGGCTGGGATCAAGGTCGAGGCAGGACTGGGCCATGGCAACGACACTAGGCCGCAGAGGCGGAGCGACACAGAATGGCTCGTCCAGTCTCGACGGGATTACCTCGTCAACCGACCGCGATCGGCGCCATAACGAAAGCCGGTGCTCACCGCGGGCCGCGTCCGGCCAGCCACCACGCGCCGGGCAGCAGCCCGGCGGCCAGCAGCGCCTTGACCACGTCTCCCGGAATGAACGGCGTCACCCCGGCGGCGATCCCCGCGCTGACCGGCATCCCGGTGTCCAGGCAGAGCCAGGCCGTCCCGATCAGGTAGATGGATGCCGAGGCAAGGGCGAAGAGCAGGAGCGTCCGCACGGGGGAGCGGTCCGCGCCGTGCCGCGCACCGTAGCCGGTGATCAGCGCGGCCACGAGGAACCCGACGAGATAGCCGCCGGTCGCCCCGAAGATCACCCCGGGCCCGTGAGCCTCCCCGGCGAAGACGGGCAGTCCGACGGCGCCAAGCACCAGGTAGAGGCCCTGGGCCGCCAGGCCCCGCGCCGGGCCGAGCGCCGCCGCCGTGAGCAGGACCGCGAAGGTCTGCCCGGTGACCGGGACCGGGGACCCGGGGACCGGAATAGCTACCTGCGCCGCCAGTGCGGTCAGCGCCGCGCCGAGGACGATCGTGACACCGGTCCTCGTCAGGCCGGCCGGCAGCACTTCGGCCAGCACGGGACGGCGAACGGGCAGTGCAATCGATGCGGTCACTGTTACCACCCTGTGTGAAACGGAATCTCGAAAGGACGATACTGAGTCTCACCCAGGCCCGCAAGTGGCGGGGCAGCGCAAGTAGCGGCGGTTCCACGGGCCAGCCATGATGGTCAGTCATGGAGAAGCCAACGGCGGGTGACCGGCTCGCGGAGGCCGCGTTCGACTTGTTCAACGAGCGGGGCTACGAGCAGACAACCGTTGATGACATCGCCGAGCGCGCAGGTCTCGGCCGTGCGACATTCTTCCGGCACTACCGGTCAAAGGAAGACGTCATCTTTCCCGATCATGACCGGCTCCTGGACCAGGTCCGCGAACGGCTGCGGTCCACCAGCCACGACACCGCCCTCGCCGCGGTCTCCGACGCGGTCCGCCTCGTGCTGCTCCACTATCTCGACGAGGGCGAACTGGCCCGGCGCCGCTACGCGCTCACCAGCACGGTGCCCGCCCTCCGCGACCGCGAGATCGTCAGCGTGGCCCGCTATCAGCGACTGTTCCGCGAGTACATCGGCGGGCGGATGGCCGACCGAGGCGAGTCCGACACCCTCAAGGCCGAGCTCATGGCCGCTGCCGTCGCCTCCGCCCACAACCACGTCCTGCGCCGCTGGCTCCGCGGCGACAGCACCGACCCGGTCCGCGAAGTAGACGCGGCCATGCGCCAGGTCATCAGTCTCTTCACGCCGCCCGCCCCCGGTCCCGACACCGACGGCACCACCGTCGTCGTCTTCCGCACCAGCCAGCCCCTGGAGACCGTACTCCCCGCCATCAGTCACGTGATCGAAACGGAGCCGCAGTTAGCTGCCTGGCTCGACGTCGGCTAACTGGCCCATCACCCGCGCCCTGGTCCAGCGGGGAATCGCGCCGTCACTCGTAGCGGTACTCGCCCCGGCCAAGGTGCACGACCCGGTCGCGCTGCTGGCTACCCCCGTCGCGCTGCTGGCCAATCAGGTCACGCTGCTGGCGAACCAGCTTGCGCAGCTGCCGTGCACCACCCAGGACCGCGATCACGACAGCCGCGGCCGCCACCAGGATCGAGGCGCCGAACAGCGCCAGCCCGCCAACCACGTGCCCAAAGAGCATCAGGATCACGCCTGCGAACAGCGCCACCGGCACGGCCGCTACCAGCAGCGCGGCGAGCAGTGCCGCGGCGAGGACTGCCTTCGCCGGCCAGCTCATCTTCCGGGCCGCCGTGTACCAGACCGTCATATCGTCCACCCTTCACCAGTCCAGCCACCTCTCAAGATATGTCGTGTCGCGAGCAGACGCAACACGACTCACCCCGGCGGAGGCCCACGCTCGAGGAAGCTTCATGCCGCACGCGGAGGTCGCCATCGTCCCCGGCAGCCACGGCGGCTTCACCGGCGCAAGAGTGAACGCAAGGGGCAGGCGCGGGAAATCCGGCGCAGGGAGCGCCGGACGTCGCCGGCAGAAGCGCCGCTACGCGAGGGAATGAAGGACGGCCGCCGTGAACTCCGGTGCGCCGAAGGCAGTGGGGTGGTCGCCGGGCGCCGCGGAAACGGCGCACGGGCAGGTCTGTCAGGGAGAAAGGTCTGTCTCGCCCGGGCTAGCTCTCCGGCGTGCCCTGGGACTGGCCCCACGAGTCGGGGATGGTGCTGTAGCCGTTGCCGCTGTACTCCTGGAGTTCCGAGGCGAGCGACGAGTCGCTAAGCCCGGCGCCTTCCTTGAGGTCGTTGAGGATGCCCGGGTAGCTCCCGCTGTTCAGGTAGGCCGCGATCGCCTCGACGCCATCCTGCACGGTCGGGTACGACATCAGGTAGTAGCCGGGGGCCTCGTACTGGATCTGCGTCCCGCCGTGGCCCGGCTCGCTCACGTTGATCGGGTTGTTGGCGCCCACGATGCCGTACGGCGGAGTCCCGGCCTCGTTCTGCATCCAGTAGCCGATGGACACGATGTTGGCGCTGGTTAGCGGGTCGCCGAGGGCGGTGAGGATGGCCTCGGACCAGGCGAGCTGGTTCTGGCCGGTCGGCGTCTGGTACTCCTGCGTGGCCTGCGGCGTCAGCCCTCCGCTTTGCGTAGCCGGCGACTGGCTCGACGGGGCCATCGTCGGCGCCTGCGTGGCGGGCTGCTGCGTAGGCGTGGGCGTGGCCGTCTTGGACGGCGTTGGCGACGGCTTGTGGCTCGGGAGCATGCTGGCTGGCATTTTCGCGGTGGCGAAGCCGAGCGGGCTTGCGCTTGCCTGGAGCAGCGAGTCGCTCGCCGACGACGGGACCGCGGCCAGGGTCGCGGCGTCAAGCGGCGCCGCCGAGTTGGAGGTCAGCGGCGACGGCACCGCGCCCACGGCGACCGCGACCCCCAGGCCCGTCAGGGCCACGGCGACCCCCGCGCCCACGGCCAGGCGGCCGCGGTTCGGGCTTGGCTGACGGTGGGACGGGCGGTGGACTGGCTGCGGCCTGGTAGGCGCCTCCGGGCCGCTGGGCATGCGTTCCAAGCTGGACTCCCCACAGACCTGCCGACGGGTAACGATTCCGCATAGTAACGGAAAGTGCGGGGCTGGACGGACGAATGCGCATACTTCGATATGCCGGTTTTTATTCCGTAACAACTGACATGCCTCCTGTTATCGACGGCGACAGCGAACGCCCGCTGTATCAGCGTTTCGTGACGGCTCAATCACAGGCCGGCAGGTGTTGCCGCTAATGACTGGCGGCTATTTCCGGCGTCCTTGGCGCCATCACCGATACCCGGTCGCCCGGGCCAAACTTTACTAGCTTGCTGCTGAAAGTGAACCCATACCAAGGGGAATGGGGAATGGAACGACCAGGAAGGCGTCATCGCCGAGCCTGTCGTCGAACGGCAACGGGATAAGGCAATGAGGTTTTCTCGGTAACCCGGAACACGACAGGCAGGCAGTAACAGGGCATCTGGGAAGACACGCGGACATAGGCAGACATGACCGGGAGGGACGCGGAGCCCCCGGTACAAGAGGTCTCGCCAAAGTCCCATCCGCCCGGAAGGCCCCGCGTGCCCTCATATCGTGTCATGCTCGACGTCCCGAAGGACCTGATCTGGTTCGTTTCCGGCCTGCTCGCCGCCCGCCGCCGTTCGATAGGAACCAGGAAAAAGACCCGTAAGCTCGGCTGCTACCGTCAGGCCGTGTTCGGGCTGGCCTGGTTCCGGGACAAGGGCAGCATCCCCCGGCTCGGCGCCGGCTTCGGCTTGTCGCAGGCCACGGCCTACCGGTACCTCGACGAGGTCATCGACGTCCTGGCGGAACAGGCACCGGGACTCCTGCGTTCCGCAGGTCCGGATCGGTTTAGTGACACGGTCAGGGATGAGTCTGCAGGTCAGTGTGGCGGGGATGGTGACGGGGAACCAGATGCCATAGTGACACGATTTGCGTATTAAGAGCCTTTCTGACTGTGACGTTGCGGTATAGCCTGGTGACATGTTCGTGCGCACTGCGACGCGGCGGAACAAGGACGGCAGCGCCGTCCGCTACGTGCAGCTGGTCCATAACGAGTGGGACCCGGTGACCAGGTTGTCGCGGATGCGGGTGGTGCACAGCTTCGGCCGGGAGGACCAGCTGGACCGGGCCGCGGTCGAGCGGCTGGCCGGGTCGCTGGGCCGGCTGCTGGGCCAGGAGCCGGCCGGGGCGGCCCCGGAGCTGGCCTACGCCGGCTCCGTCGCCTTCGGCGGGACTTACCTGCTGGACCAGCTGTGGCAGCGGCTGGGGATCGGCCAGGCCATGACCGCGATGCTGGGCCGGACCCGGCGGGACGCCGCCACCGAGCGGGTGCTGTTCGCGCTGGTGGCCAACCGGGCGCTGGACCCGTCCTCCAAGCTCGCGGCGGCGCACTGGGCCGGCCGCAAGGCCTATATCGACCGGCTGCCGGCCACTACCGACGATGCCTGCTACCGGGCGATGGACTGGCTGCACCAGGTCCGCGGGCCCCTGGAGAAGCAGGTGTTCAGCCAGGTCGCGACCGCCCTGGACCTTGAGGTGGACCTGCTGTTCTTCGACACCACCAGCACCTACTTCGAGGTAGGGGACGAGGACGAGCCGGTCCTGCGGGACAAGGACGGCAGCCCCGCCCCCGCGGCAGGCGCCCCCGCCGGGGACGAGGGCACGGCCGGCGGGAACGGCCAGGAGATGGCCGGGTTCCGCGTGTTCGGCAAGTCCAAGGACCACCGCGACGACCTGCCCCAGATCGTGATCGGGATGGCCGTCACCCGGAACGGGATCCCCGTCCGGGTCTGGTGCTGGCCCGGGAACACCGCCGACTCCGCCCTGATCCGCCAGGTCAAGGACGACATGCGGGACTGGACCCTATCGAAGATCGTGTGGGTCGCCGACCGGGGCTTCACCTCCAGGGCCAACCGCCGCTACCTGCGCCGCGGCGACCATCACTACATCATCGGGGAGAAGCTCCGCTCCGGCTCCGCCGAGGCGGCAGCCGCGCTGTCCCGGCAGGGCCGCTACCAGGAAATCACCGGGAACCTGCGGGTCAAGGAAGTCAGGATCAGCGACGACGAGCGGTTCGTGATCTGCCACAACCCCGACGGCGCCGAGCGCGACGCCGCGATCCGCGCCCGTCTCCTGATCCAGCTCAAGGAGAAGATCGACGGCACCGACAAGCTCAGCGCCACGAAACGAGCCGAGCTGCGCGGCGTCATCTCCACCAGGCCCGGCCTGAACCGCTATCTCCGCGTAACCCCCGGCGGGCTGCTGCGGATCGACGCCGCGGCGGCCAGGGCCGAGGAGAACCTGGACGGCAAGTACCTGCTCCGCGCCTCCGACCCCAGGCTCTCCGCCGCCGACATCGCCCTGGGCTACCGGCAGCTCCTGGAAGTCGAACGCGCAATCAGTCTGGATGGCAGTGGTGCCCGCCGGACGCGGGCACGTCGAGCGTCGGGTTGCGGTCGAAGAAGCCGGTCGGGCGCAGCATGAACCCGGTCCTGGTGGCCGGCATCACCGGCCAGTCCTCGGTCCGCACGACGTGCGTCGGCCCGAACGTGTGCCACACGACGATGTCCTGCCCGTCGATGTCCCGGTCGGCCGCGATGTACGCGGGCAGCCCGCCCCCACCGGGGCTCTGGTTCACGAAGTCCCCGGCCGGGTAACGCTGCGCCGGGTCGTACCTGGTGACCCACAGGGCCCGGGTGGCGAACGCCGCCCGCGCGGCCAGGGACGAGGCCGGGTCGGCGAGCAACGGCGGTGACGGCTCCGGGTGCAGCGTGAACGCGACCGGCTTGCCGAAGCGGTTCGATGACGACGTGCTGACCACCCGCCATACCCGCCCGCGAGAGGCGTCGCCAGGTCGGGAAGCGGAGGCCTCCGACGACAACCGCGTCACCGTCTGCGCGATCGCGTTGCCGTACGGGTTGTCCGGCCCGATCGGCAACCCGTGCACGTCGACCTCGTCGACCGCGTTCGCCGGCCCGTCCACGGACATGTCGAGCCGCGCGCAGAACAGGTGCTGGTGAACCGGGGCGCCCAGTCCGGGTGCCACCTCGGTCGAGTACGGGTGGTCGCCGCCCGGATGGGCCGCGGTGAACACCACCCCGGTCAGCTTGACCTCGCACTCGATCGTGCCGTCCAGGTAGAAGTACCAGTAGAAGCCGTAGTCGTAGTTGCCGACCGTGGTGAAGTACGACACGACGAGCCGCCGCTGCCGCCGGGAGCCCGCCGAGCCGTTGTAGATGTCCGTGTGCTTCCAGAGGATGCCGGCGTCCTCCTCGTGGACGCAGATCGCGTTGCGCACCTCGCGCGGCTCGCCGGCGTCGTCGGTGACGACCGCGTCCAGGTAGGTGATCTCGCCGAGGCAGTCACAGCCGAGCTCAAGCGAGTTGACCCACTTGCCGACCAGGTACTCCCCGGTGTCGAAGTAGGCCTGCCAGAACCGGAACTGCGGGTCCCCGTACGGCACCACCATCTCCGGCACCGAAGCCCGGTAGATCACCGGCCGCCCCGCCAGCGAGATCTGGTGCAGGGTGAGCCCTTCACGCAGGTCGAAGCCGACCCGCAGCGACCAGTCCTGCCAGCGCAGCAGGCTGCCCTCGACCGTGAAGCTCGGCCCCTCGGGCTGAGTGATCTCGATCGGCCGCAGGCCCGTGCGCAACGGCCCGCGCACGACCGGGTCGTCGTAGTCCCCGGATTCCGTTGGCACCGGCAAGACGAACTCGTCGACGACCCGCAGCACCTTCTTCTCGATCAGGTCCACGTGCGCGGTGACGCCGTCAATGGGATGCCCCCAGACCAGGTCATGCTCCCCGGCTTGCACGAAGGCCAGCGCGCGCACCATCCGCCGCTGGTCGTCCTCGGCCGGCGCCTGGTACGCGCCGGCCGTGATCGGGGAGACCCTGACCTTGCTCAGGTCGGTGAACCCGCGCCGCGCGAGGGCCGCCTGCCAGTCCGGGTCGGCGTGCACGATCTCCTCGACCAGGTGGTACTCGGAGTCGATGATCGGCAGCTGCCCCTCGGCCGCGGTGTCGATCGTGCGGGCGCTGACCATGCTGCCCCGCGTCAGCGACACCACGACGTCGGTGGACTCGCCGTTCTTCAGGTTGAGCAGGAAGGCACGCAGCCGCCGGTCGGCAGGCCCGCCGTCAAGCACCTCCGCCTTGGGTGGCTCCTCAAGCCCGTAGTAGGCGAACCGGACCGGGTCCGCGAGCAGCCCGGCGGCCGCCATGATCTCCCGCCCGGCGAGGTACTCGGCGGCGGTCGCCGGGTCGAGGGGGTGCGGGATTTCGGCCATAGGAGCCTCCAAGATTCATACAGACGAAACGTGGCTTCGAGCACCACGACACTTACTCGTCGGCGACAATCGAGCCGACCCGCTCTCCCAGCCCAGTGTCGCGCCTGGTCAGCCAGATGGCGTAGATGACGGACACCACGACGACGCCGAGCGCGGCATACGGGAACCAGTTCAACGGCTGGGGCTGGCCGGGCTTGCACAGGTAGTAGACCGGGACGGCGACGGCGGCCATGCCGAGCACCGGCAACACGAGGTGCTTGACCGGGCTGAACTCGGTCGGCCGGTACTTCCGGTAGTAGAACGGCAGCGCCAGGTTAGCCAGGAAGTACACGATCAGGACCAAGATCGTGCCCATCGTGCCCGAGTCGTCGAAGTAGTTCAGCGGGGACAGGCTGTTGGTGGTGCCGCCGATCAGGTGGCCGAGCGCCCAGATCGCGACGATCGCGCTGCCGACCGCGATGAAGGTGAAGATGGCGTTGACCGGCGTCCGCCTGGTCGGGTGCACCCGGCCGATCCAGCGCGGCAGCAGTCCCTCGCGGCCGGCGTTGAAGATCAGCCGACACTGCGAGTTCACCGCGGAGATGAGCACGCCCAGGGTGGAGGTCAGGCCCGCCAGATAGGCAATGAAGGCCAGGGAGGGCGCGATGCCATGGGCGACGGTGATGAACGGGATGAGCGGGGCAGCGAGCGCCGTGCCGTTGTAGTGGAACCCGGTGACCGTGGCGTAGGCGAGCAGGAGGTACGTGACGACCATCAGCGCGATGGACATGAACACCGCCCGGGGCACGTTGCGCCGCGGGTTGCGCGTCTCCTCGGCCAGCGCCGCCGAGTTCTCCCAGCCAATGAACAGGTACACGGCAAGCGGGAAGCCGGCCGCTAGGCCGCTGAAGCCGTTCGTGATGTTGTGCGGGACGAACGGCGCGCCGGACAGGTGGCCGCCGTTCTTGATCAGAGCGGCGACCGACACGATAAGCAGCACCAGCATCTCAAAGCCAAAGAAGAAGCCGGCCAGCCTGGTGGACACGGCCACGCCGCGGATCATCATGACGACCGCGCCCGCGGTCATCACGATCGAGAAGACAATCCACGGGACATTCCAGCCCAGGTAGAAGTTCAGCATGATCGACAGGAACCCGCCGCAGATGACCAGCACCGACGAGATCGCGATGATGTAGCCGGCCCCGCACAGCAGCGCGGTGACCACCGCGCTGGTGCCGCCGAACGTCTTGCCGACGAAGGTGATGAACCCGCCGGTCGACGGCTGGGCCCGGGAGAACTGCGACAGGGTGTTGCCAAGCAGCGCGATGGCGACGCCAGCCGCGATGATCGTCAGCGGCGCGGCGATGCCCGCCGTGACCACGATGAAGCCGAAGCTGAAGTAGAAGCTGTACGCGGGGCCGATGTTCGCCATCGTCGAGGCGGAGATGTCAATCAGTCGCAGCGCGCCGCGGTGCAGCCGCTCCGGCGATTCAGGTGTCTTGGTTTCCGAGAACGGAACAGGTGCCGCTTCGCTCATAGTGTCACTCCCGGAGAGTCCTCACTCCCGGTACGCTCGTCACCCTGGGCAAGCGCTTTCCGGTTGCGGTGAACTTACCCAATCGTGGGAGGGCCGCGCAAGACTCGGGTGGCCGGGAGCCAGGTCGGCGGCCCGTGGTCAGCGGGGGACCGGTGGTCGTTCAGCGGGGGACCGGTGGTCGTGTTGTCGGCGGCCGTGGCCGCGTGCTGTCCCGCAGCACGACCTCGCCGGGGACCGGGACGACGCGCGGCCGCAGCGGCGTGTCGTCGCTGAGCACTAGCCGGGCGGCCATCTCGCCGAGCCGCTTGAGCGGCAGCCGCACCGTCGTGAGCGGCGGGTAGACGTCGCGCAGGGTCGAGATGTCGTCGAACCCCGCGACGGCGATGTCACCGGGGACGTCAATGCCCGCGGCCCGCAGCCGTGCGAGGGCGCCGACCGCCATGATGTCACTGACCGCGAACACGCAGTCGGGCAGCGGCTCGCCCGCCGCGAGGATCTCGCTCATGGCCTGGTAGCCGCCGTCCCTGGACAGCTCACCGTGCACGACCCGCGCCGCCTCCAGAGGCACCGACCAGGCGTTAAGCCCGTCACTGAAGCCATTGGTCCTGTCCTGCCCGGTCAGCAGCGAGCGCGGCCCGGCCAGGACGGCGAACCGCCGGTGCCCGAGGGCGGCGAGGGCCCTGGCCAGGGCCTCCGCGCCCGCCCTGTTCTCCGGCAGCACCGTGTCCACGCCGAGCAGGTCCTGCCCGATGCAGGCCGCACGCCCGCCAGACCGGGTGAACGCGGCGAGCTCGGCGCGCAGCGCGTCAATGGCGGCGGTGCTGTCCGACCTGCTGCCCACCAGGACGACGGCGCGTGCCCGCTGGGAGCGCATCAGCGCGACGTACTCGCGCTCGGCCTCCTCGTGCGCGGCCGTGCTCGTCATGCACACCAGGAGCCGGCCTCCGTCTGCGACCTCGATGAGCCCGGCGGCGATCGAGGAGAAGTACGGGTCGGAGATGTCGCGCAGTGCCACGCCGATCATCGTGCTCTGGCCGGTCGCCACCGCCCTTGCCTGGAGGTTGGCCGTGTAGGCGAGGTCAGCGACTGCCTGGTGCACGCGGTCGGCGAGGGCCTTGCCGACCCGGCGCGAGCCGTCGTTCACGACACGGGACGCGGTGGTCAGCGACACCCCGGCCCGGTCTGCGACATCCTGCAGCGTCACCCGCTGCCCGCCATCGGGACGTGCGTCCGCCACCGGACCCCCTCCTCCGTTGCCTAGTCGCCTTACCGTGCTGCTTGACCAGCCCCACCACCAAGCTTATTCTCGGGAAAGCCCTTTCCCAACACCATGACTCAACGCGAAAGGCTGGTCGATGGCGCGCAAGGTCATTCACGTCGCCCTGAACGGGGTGAGCGGCCGCATGGGATACCGGCAGCACCTCGTGCGGTCGCTGCTCGCCATCCGCGAGCAGGGCGGTCTGCTGCTCGACGACGGCACGCTGCTTTACCCCGAGCCAATCCTCGTTGGCCGCAGCGAGGAGCGGCTGCGCGCGATCGCCGAGCGGCACGGCCTGTCCCGCTGGACCACGAGCCTGGATGAGGTGCTCGGCGACCCGTCCGTCGACGTCTACTTCGACACCCAGGTCACCAGCGCCCGCGAGACCGCACTGAAGCGCGCGATCGCGGCCGGCAAGCACGTCTACACGGAAAAGCCCATGGCCGCCACGGCCGATGCCGCCTTCGCCCTCGCCGAGGCGGCGCGGGCGGCGGGCATCACGCACGGCGTCGTCCAGGACAAGCTGTTCCTGCCCGGCATGATCAAGCTGCGCCGGCTGGTCCGTGAGGGGTTCTTCGGCCGGGTCCTATCCGTCCGGCTCGAATTCGGCTACTGGGTGTTCGAGGGGGACGGGATCCCGGCGCAGCGGCCCTCGTGGAACTACCGCGCCGAAGACGGTGGCGGCATCGTGCTCGACATGTTCCCGCACTGGCATTACCTGCTTGAGGACCTGTTCGGCCCGGTCACCGCGGTCTACGCGCGGCGGGTAAAGCACCTGCCCAGGCGCTGGGACGAGGCGGCCGAGCCCTACGACGTGACCGCCGACGACGCCGCCTACGCGGTGCTTGAGTTCGCCGGCGGGACCGTCGCGTCGGTGAACTCCTCGTGGGCGGTCCGCGTCAACCGCCGCGAACTGCTTGAGGTGCAGGTAGACGGCACGCACGGCAGCGCGGTGGCGGGCCTGCGGAACTGCGCCATCCAGCACAAGGTGTCCACCCCGATGCCGGTGTGGAACCCCGACCTGCCCGACCCGCTCGACTACCTGTCGATGTGGACCGACGTGCCGGACACCACGGTCATCGATAACGGCTTCAAGGCGCAGTGGGAACTATTCTTGCGGGCCGCTGCCCGCGGCGAGCCGTTCGGCTGGGACCTGTTCGCCGGCGCCAGGGGCGTCCAGCTCGCTGAGCTCGCGATGCGTTCCTCCGACGAGGGCCGCCGGATCGAGGTCCCAGCGCCAGAAAACACGCTGCCAGAAAACACCGAGCCAGGAGCCTGACATGGCCGCCCGCATCATGCTGCCCGGCCGGGCGGAGCCCCTCGAGATCCCCCCGCCCGGCTGGGCGCCCGGCTATCCGCCGCCCGCGTCGCGCCGCGTCTACGCCGCCGCCCACGTCGCCTCCGTAGACGGGGGGGAGCTCATCGACTGGGAGGCTACCCTCCGGTTCCGCGACCACCTGTGGGCGCACGGCTTCGCGGTCGCCGAGGCGATGGACACCGCGCAGCGCGGCATGGGCCTGTCCTGGTGGCAGGCGCGGGAGCTGATCTCCAGCACGGCGGAACGCGCGACCGCACGCCGTGCCGCGGGCCGCTTCGCGGGCCTCGCCTGCGGCGCGGGCACCGACCACCTCGCCGCGGACGAGGCCCACTCCCTCTCGGCGATCATCGACGCCTACAGCACGCAGCTGGCGTTCGTCCAGTCGGCCGGCTCCGGGGTGATCCTGATGGCCAGCCGTGCCCTCGCTGCGGCGGCCCGCGGCCCCAAGGACTACTTGGAGGTCTACGGGACCCTGCTGAAGCAGGCGAGCCAGCCGGTCATCCTGCACTGGCTCGGGGAGGCGTTCGACCCGGCGCTGCGCGGCTACTGGGGCGGCGGCGACTTCGAGTCCGCGGCGGCGACTGTCCTTGACCTGATCGACCAGGCAGCCGGCAAGGTCGACGGCATCAAGCTGTCGGTGCTCGACGCGTCCAAAGAGGTTGCGCTCCGTCGCAGGCTCCCGGCCGGGATCCGGCTCTACACCGGCGACGACTTCGGCTACGCCGACCTCATCAGGGGCGACGACGCCGGATACAGCGACGCACTGCTCGGCGCGTTCGCTGCGGTCACCGCCCCGGCCGCCGCCGCGCTGCATGCCCTCGACGCGGGCGACCTCGGCGGGTATGAGGCCGCGATCGGCCCGACGGTCCCGCTTAGCCGCCTCCTCTTCGAGGAGCCGACGTACTACTACAAAGCCGGCGTCGCCTTCCTCGCCTGGCTGAACGGCCTCCAGCCGCACTTTTCGATGCTCGACGGCCTCGAGCGCAGGCGCCCGGCCAGTCACCTGATCAGGGTCTTCGAGCTGGCGGCGGCCGCCGGTGCCCTCACCGACCCGGACCTGGCGGTCAGCCGGATGACCGCGTTCCTCAAGGAGAACCCGTGACCGTCCTTGACCGGCTTTCACTCAACCAGGCGACGGTCAAGAGGCTGGGCGTGCCCGAGGCGGTCGACCTGTGCGTCCGGCACGGCATCCAGGCGATCGGCCTCTGGCGCGAGCCGGTCGCGGAGATCGGACTCGCTGCCGCCGCCGAGACCGTGCGGGCGGCCGGGCTTCGCGTTTCCAGCCTGTGCAGAGGCGGGTTCTTCACCCACGCCGACCCCGCCGGGCGGAAGGCGGCGATCGAAGACAACAAGGCGGCGATCGCCGAGGCGGCCGCGCTGGGCACAGACACGCTCGTCCTTGTCTCCGGCGGCCTGGTCCCAGGCAGCCGCGACATCGCCCTGGCCAGGCGGATGATCGCGGACGCTATCGGCGAGCTCGTCCCGGTCGCCCAGTCGCACGGCGTGCGCCTGGCCATCGAGGCACTGCACCCGATGTTCGCCGCCGACCGGTGCGTGATCACCCGCCTGGGCGAGGCCCTGGACCTGGCCCTGCAGTTCCCAGCGAACGCCGTCGGCGTCGTCGTGGACACCTACCACGTGTGGTGGGACGCGTCCCTGCTCGCGGACATCGCCCGGGCGGGGGACCGGATCGTCAGCTACCAGGTCTGCGACTGGATCCTCCCGCTCCCCGCCGACCCTCTGCTGGGCCGAGGCCACGTAGGCGACGGCCACATCAACTTCCCCCCGATCACCGCAGCGGTCGCGGCCGCCGGCTACCAGGGGTACATCGAGGTGGAAATCTTCAACGAGACCGTCTGGTCCGCGTCCCCCGACGAAACCGCCAAAAAGCTCCGCGCGAGCTTCCCGCAAGCGTTCTAACTGGCGCGCCGCCACGGCGCCGCGCGCCGCGCCGGCGGTCGCGTCGATGTCGAACCCGGCCGCGCCCGGCACCCAGCCCGGCGTCGTGAAGGAGCTGCCCGCCACCTGTCCGCCGCGCAGGTCGGCGACGGTCCGCGTGATGCCGCCAGTCGCCGTGTCGAGCTGACCCGCTCAGGCCGCGTCACACGGTTCGTTCGGCGTGGCCGGCGGCGTTGCGGAGCCGGGACCCGCTGAACTCGACGGTTGAGGCGGTCACTCGCCGCCAGAACGGCCAGATTGACGGGGTGATGCGGAGTTCGATGCCTGCCGCGGCGTGCCGGGCGAGCAGGTCGTCGACCGCCAGTCGTTCGATCGCTTCCACCGGCTGCCGCGCGATCCAGTAACCGCCGACCTCATGAGGGGAGAACGCGTCGCCAGGAAGGCGGTAAGCGTAGAGACGGCAGTCTCGCATCCGGTCCAGCCAGGCGCTCTCGATGACGTGGACGCGGGCAGCGCCGCTCTGCCCGAAGAACAGTTCCCGGTCGGCGGCGGTGGTGGTCGACACCGGCCAGATGCAGCCGCGCGGGCAGTCCCGCGGGAACCAGAACATGGGCGCGTGACGCGTGTCGACAGCCCACACCAGCGGCGGACTCGCGGGGTCGGCGGCTAGGGGGCGGGGCTCAAAGAGGCCGAGGGCAGGTTCTTCGCTGAAGTGCCATAGCGCGAACGGCCCCTCACCCGCGTACGCTGGCGCTGCTTCCCTGGCGAGCAGGTGTTCGGGATAGTCGTTCTCGAGACCTGGCGTCATGCTCCCGCCAGGGAGACTTTGCTGCAACACGGAGCCAGGATAGAGGGCGCAGGCAGCGGTAATGGCTCGTTGTGGCGCACCCTGAGGATCGCTTCGACGGGATCCATTGCGCCTACGCGCGCGACGGCGTGACCGGCTGCCGGTTGACCAGCCTTGGACGAACCCGGTTCCCTCCGGCTGGCACTACGAGGAAGCACGCTGCACATAGCACGGCCCGCAGCCAGCCTAGACTGGCGCTGCGTGGGACGGGCCTGGGTGTTGAGTGGGCACAGCGGCGAAGTCGCGCTGCCGGTCCGCCGGGATCTGCGTGGCGGGCCCGTTGCCGCGGTGCGATGTTGCCGTGGAGGATCTGGGTAGAAGGGTGCGGGGCGGATTCCGGCGGGATCTTGCCGTGCTCAGTGGATGCACATCATGGACGGGGCGGTCGGCATTGGGCGCTGATCCGGGCAAGGCTCTTATACTGCGGCCGAGTGGGCTGCGGTTGCACCGGTGGAACGACCGGTCCGTCGTCGGTGCGGCTGTCGCCGCCTTCGCCGCGGGGTTCGGGCAGTTCGGTGTTGTGGCCGCGCTCGGCGACGTGGCCAAGGGGTTCGGCCAGGCGACGGAAACTGGCACGTCCCTCGTCGCCCAGGCGGGGATGTCGGGCACCGACCTGGGCATCGGACTGGCCGTCATGCGCCTGGCGTCCCTGGGGGCGCTTCCCGTTATCGGCCTTGCCGACCGCTTCGGCCGCCGCAGGATGCTGCTCGCCACGGTTAGCGTGGGGCTGGCCCTGACAGCGCTTGCCGCGGCAAGCCCCACCTACTGGTGGTTCGTGGCTATCTTCGCCTGCGGCCGTCCCGTGCTGGCGGCCACGAACGGGCTGGCACAGGTCACCGCGGCGGAGCAGACCGCATCGGCTGACAGGGCCAAGGCGGTGGCGCTCATCGCCGCGGGGTACGGCGCCGGCGCCGGTGCCATCGCCATCGTGTACAGCCTGGCCGCGAGCACGCTCGGGTTCCGCGGCGTGTTCGCTCTGGCGCTGGTCCCCCTGGCCCTGCTGCCGCTGCTGCGGCGCTGGATCGAGGAGCCTGACCGGTTCACTGCGGCCGCGGCCGGGCCGGAGCACCCGGTCCCGGTGTTTGATGCCGTGGCCAGGCCGTTCCGCCGCCGCCTGGCGGTGATCGTGGCGCTCGGGTTCGCCGTGTCGGTCATTACCGGGCCGGCCAACAGCTTCGTCTTCCTCTTCGCACAGGACTACCTCCGCCAGCCGGGCATCGTGACGGCGGGCATGGTGGCAGGTGCCGGCGTCGCCGGGCTGGCCGGGCTGCTGGCCGGACGGTGGCTGGCGGACCGGGCGGGCCGGCGCCTGACCGGTGCGATGGCTATGACGGCCGTTGCCCTGCTCGCCATCTGGACCTACTCCGGTTCCGCTCTGGCGCTGGTGGCTGGCTATATCCTCGGCGTGTTCGCCGCTTCGGTCTTCGCCCCGGCGGCCGGGGCACTGATCAACGAGCTGTTTCCCACGTCGGTCCGCGCCTCAGCGGCGGGGTGGTCGCTGGCGGCAGGCGTGCTCGGAGCCGTCGCCGGCTTGGTCGTCTTCGGTGCGGTGGCCGGCGCCGGGCACCGGTTCGCGGTGGCCGGGCTGGTCACCTTCTTGCCGGCAGCGCTGGTCATGGTGCTGTTCTGGCTGCTGCCGGAAACCCGCGGACAGGAACCTGAGGATCTCTGGCCCGCCACGTAAGCCGACCTTCCGCGCAGGCTGCGAGATTGGCGGGACTGCAGTGCCGCGACGAGCGGGCCCGCTGGCTGCTCGCCGCCGCCGCGGTCCCTGGCTGCCGGCTAGGCGTTGCGCGTGTCTTCCGGCTGCGGGGTCAGGTGCCGGACAAGCTCCCTGAGCGAGGCGAGGTCGCCCGCGGGCATGTCGCGCAACGCGGACGGCGGGCGGGCGATAATGTCCTGCGCCTTCCGGACGGCGTCTCGGCCCCCCTGCGTCAGTTCGACTGACTTCCGCCGGCGATCACGGCCGTCTGGGGAGCGCGAGAGAAGCCCGAGGGCTAGCAGTTCGTTCACGATGATCGTCGCGTACGGCGGGTCGACGCCGATCCGCCGTGCGAGCTCGGCGAGGCTCAGGGGCCGGCGGCGAGGCTGACGAGCGCCTTGACCCGGCCTGTGCCGCGGCCTAGGCCAAGCGCACGGCGCAGCTCATCGGCCGGGTCATTGCCGCGAACGAAGGCCGACATGATCTCCCATACCGACCTGGCGAGATCGGGATCCGCCGAAGCGATGGCGGCGCCGTCGCCGTGCGGCTGGGCTGGCCCGCCGATTGGCGGCGTCGGCGGTCGGCCCGGTGAAGGCTGTCCTGGCGTGTGCATCTGCATTCTGCTCCTGAAGCTTACGTGGCCGTGGGCGGCGCCTGCTGGCCTTGGCCTCCGGCAAAATAGTGATAGTGTTACAAATATAAGTAATTCACTAGGAGGTTCCAATGTCCGAGCAACTCCCGCTTCCCGCCTCGTACATCACCTCGCTCCTTGCGTCAGCCCCGGGTGACGTGAGGACGCGGCTCGCGGAGATCGGCGACTTCGTGCTCAGCGAGGAGAACCTGAGCGCGATGCGGGGCCGGCAGCTCCGCGACCCGGGCACGCCCTCGGGCGCCGTCGATCACATCGACCTCCTGGCGCCCGGAGCGCCGGGCGACCCGGACGTCCCGGTGCGGCTGCACCGGGAGCGTGACGTCACGCAGCCGCGGCCCTGCCTGATCTCGATCCACGGCGGGGGATACGTGATCGGGTCGCACCTCGGGGATGACGGCCGCTTCGACCGGTGGGCGCCGGCGCTGCGGTGCGTCGGGGTCTCCGTCGGCTACCGTCTGGCCCCCGAGACGCCGTTCCCCGGCCCCCTGGAGGACTGCTATGCGGCGCTGCGCTGGGCCCACGACAACGCCGACGATCTCGGCATCGATCGCGGCAGGATCGGGATCATCGGCGGGAGCGCCGGCGGCGGCCTTGCCGCAGGACTCGCCCTGCTTGCCGGCGACCGCGCCGAGATCCGGGTCGCCTTCCAGGCGCTGAGCTACCCGATGCTCGACGACCGGCTGAGCACGCCGTCAGGGCAGGCAGGCGCGCCCCTGTGGGTGGCCGCGAGTAACCAGTTCGGCTGGCACTCCTACCTCAGCGGGCTCGGTCCGGGGGATGACATCCCCGGCTACGCGGTCCCGGCGCGGGCCGAAGACCTGGCGGGCCTGCCGCCGGCGTTCATCACGGTCGGCAACCTCGACGGCCTCATGGACGAGGACGTCGACTACGCCCGGCGGCTTATCATGGCCGGCGTTCCGACCGACCTGCATGTCTTCGCCGACGGGGCGCATGCCTTCGACAGCATGATGCCCGGCACGTCGGTCGCACGGCGGTCCGCGCGCACCCTCGAAGACTGGCTGGAGTCGCGCCTGCACCCGGGCGGCTGAGGCACTGGCGGCCGACCTGCTATTCCCCACCCGCAGGCACGTCCAAGACCGGCGACGCGCTCGGACGACGGATCTCGACAGCCTGTGATTATGCCGAGCCCGCGAGCCGGGCGGCCAGCCCGCTCTTGACCGCGCCCCACTCCGGGGCGACCACCGAGTACATCGCCGAGTCCCGCAGCAGTCCGTCCTCGCCAGGCGCCCACGACACCGACCAGCTGCGCAGCACTCCCTCGAAGGTGGCGCCGAGCGCCTCCAGGGCCCGCCGTGACCGCGCGTTGCGGGCGTCGGTCACGAACTCGACGCGCTCGACCCGGAGGCTGGTGAAGGCATGACTCATCAGCAGGAGCTTGGCCTCGGCGTTGATCCCCGAGCCCTGTGCCGACGCCGACAGCCAGGTGAAGCCGATCATGATGGCGCGAAGGTCATCCCGGCCGGGCCAGGTGCGAGGATCCCAGTACGCCGTGCACCCAACGGCGCGGTCGTCTGCCCGCCGGACCTGCGCGAACGGGATGAGCCCCTGCGCGACACGGGCGAACTGCGCTTCCAGGTAGCCGGCGACCTCGCTGCCGCGGGGCACCAGGGTGAAGCCGTAACTGCTCCGGTCCTCCTCCGCCGCCACGGCCAGGTCGCCCGCGTGGCGGGCAGCCAGCGGCTCGAGCCGGACAAGGGAGCCCTCAAGGACGGGTACGCCAATCTCCGGTCGCATGCGCGTCTCCTCATCGCTCCTGGCATTGGCACCTTGCGTGGCAGGTTGCCGGACCGTCACCGGGCCAGGTCCCTCGGATCCTCTGGATGAACGCCGCCGATCATGACGGACCAGACCGCCGGCCGTCAAGGCGATTCCGGCTTATGCCGACCGTAGGAGCCGCCCTACAAGGTCGGCATAACACCGGGTCTGGCCGCGCCTGCCCCACTGATCAAGAGCCGCTAGCTGCATCCTGCGTGCTCTCGTGGCGCCAGTGCTGGCCAAATTCGCCATCATGAAGTCGGCGCAGCAGATGCGCGTGATGATCCAGCCGGTCCGCGGTACGCAGCAACTCATCAAAGTCATGGCCGTGATCGCGCGCCGCGGTTTTCTCTTCCGCCCGCTTGCGCACGATGCGCAGCTCTTCCCTGCTTAGCTCGACGACCTTGGCCAGTACCTCTTGCAGATCCATCGCTTCCCTACCTCCGCCCGCCTCTGCCTGCCGTGCCTAGAGTCAAGCAGACCACAGGCATGAGCGACCCGCGCGCACAGGGCGCTGTCCGCTAGTCCCGGGCAAGCCGGGAGCTCCGATCGCGGCTGAACCGTGGCTGGCTCACGGGTTCGGGTCATTGGGTCCTTGCTGCGCCCGGCGGGCCGGCGATGGCCGGCCCGAGACGAAGCCGGCTATGCGCAGCGCGAAGTCGGGGGTGTGGCGGCTCCTGATCAGCGCGGCCCGTGACATCGGCGGGTGACTCAGCCTGGAACAGCTCAGTGCCATGGCCTGGCTGCGCGTTCCGCCCAGTAGGCGTCGGGCGCTTCGGCGAGGCTGAGCGCCGGAAGGTGGCCGATGGTGAGCGTGGCCAGGTTCTCATCCAGTTGCGCGCGGGTGACGGCGCCGGACAGCACAACCGATGCCCACGGCTGGGCCAGCGCGGCGGCCAGCGCGATCGCGTCTTCGGTGACACCGTGCGCCGCGGCCAGCGCGGTCAGCGGCGCCGGCGGCCCGCCCGCCGCAGTCAGCCGCCCGTTCGCGACCGCCTCCTTGACCAGGACCGCCCACCCGGCCGCGGCGGCTTCGGCCGCAGCGGGGCCCGCGGACGGCTCGAGGAGGTTCCATGTCACCTGCGCCGCCGTGAACAGCTGCTGCCCGTCAACCGTCAGGGACAGCGCCCGACGGATCGTTTCCGCCTGGTGCGGGCCGCTCGCGCTCAGCCCGATGATCACGCCCCCGGCACGCAGCCGGGACAGCGCGGCCAGCAGCGCAGCGTCGGTAAACAATCCGGAATCAAGGGTCAGCGAATGCACCTGGTACAGGGTGAACCGGTCACCGAGCAGGGCCCGGCTTTGCGCCAGCTGGGTCGTGAACATGGCCAGCGAGTGCTCCTTGACCTCCTGCGCAGGAGCGTCGAGCCGCCAGCCGCCGGTATAGCGGTACCCCCACTTCGAACCGACGATCACGTCCGCATGGCCGCGCTCGGCCAGCCAGCCGGCCAGGAACTCCTCCGCCAGGCCGTAGGAACGGGCCGCGTCCACGTACCTGACCCCGGCCGCGTAGGCAGCGTCCAGCATCGACAAGGCCCGGCTCCGCATGCCGGCCACGCTGCGGTCGGGCAGGTCCTCCTCACGGCCGCTGGTGATGTACGCCGGCCGGCCCAAAGCGGCTAGCCCCAGGCCGATCCGGGAGACCACCGGTCCCCCTGCCCCGAGCGCCGCCGTCGGCATGCGAATCCGGCTCCCGTAGTCGCTGACCATGGCCACTACCGTACCGGCGGCCCGCCCAGCGGCCCATGCCGTACCCCAGGCGTCACCTAGAGCAGTCTCCGGAAGGGCCAACGCGGACGCGGGAGGCTGCCCAGCTGGTAGAGATTCCATTGCTGCATGCGGTACCGGAGGTCTAAGCCGCGGTAGGCGCAGAGAGCGAGCGCAGTCGCCGTCATGTCGCCGACCTACCAGCCGCGCCGGACATCCAGTTCGGCCTCATGCCCGATGCTGTGAAGGACCAGCCTGACCACGCGGCCCTCGGTCTCCCGCCGGCTCATCGGGCTGCCTGCCCGCATCCTGCTCGCGCAGCCCGGCAACGCACTCCACGCTTCCGCAGGTCCGGCCGGAGCCCAGGCGAGGCCTGCCGCACCGGCAGGCGGGCTGCAGCCGGGCCAGCCAGGCGGCATGCGCCAGCAACTCGGTAACGCCATCATCGCCCGGAACCGAGACGACGGGCCGGATCCGGCCGCCTGGCAGCGCAAGCCACTCATGCGGCCTGTCCGCTCCCGGGCGGCCCTTCACGGAACCCATGACCCCATCTTGCCCTGCTCTGGAACCTCATCGCCTCTTTACCCAGCCGCCAGCCAGCCAGCCGGTCCGCTTCGCGCAGGCGGCAAGGGGCGAGCCGGGCCCTCCCGCGCGCGACACAACCGCACCGCGAACGCCAGGCGCGGCGGCGGCCTGACCGGCGCCGGCAGCACCCTGACGGCCGCCGGGCCGGTCAGGACTGGAGGAAGGCCAGCAGGTCAGCGTTGATCGTCTTGGCCTCGGTGGTCGGCATGCCGTGCGGGAATCCGTGGTATGTCTTCAGCGTCCCGTTCTGCACGAGCTTTGCGGACAGCGGACCGGAATCGGCGTAGGGAACGATCTGGTCGTCGTCGCCGTGCATCACCAGGACCGGCACCGTGATCTTTTTGAGGTCCTGGGTGAAATCGGTCTGGGAGAACGCGACGATGCCGTCGTAGTGCGCCTTCGCCCCACCCATCATCCCCTGGCGCCACCAGTTCTCGATGATCGCTTCGGAGGGTTTCACGCCGGGCCGGTTGAAACCGTAGAAGGGACCCGACGGCAGAGCCCGGTAAAACTCGGACCTGTTGGCGGCCAGCTGGGCCTGGAGGTCGTCGAAGGCGCTCTTCGGCAGGCCGCCGGGGTTGGCTTCGGTCTGCACCATGAGCGGCGGCACCGAGCTGATCAGGACCGCCTTCGCCACGCGGCTCTCACCGTGCCGGGCGATGTAGCGCACGACCTCGCCGCCGCCGGTCGAGTGGCCGACGTGAACGGCGTCGTGGAGGTCGAGGTGCGCGATCACCGCAGCCAGGTCATCGGCGTAGTGGTCCATGTCGTGACCGTCGCTGGTCTGAGTGGAGCGTCCGTGCCCACGCCGGTCATGGGCGATGACGCGGTAGCCGTTCTGCAGGAAGAACAGCATCTGGGTGTCCCAGTCGTCAGCCGAGAGCGGCCAGCCGTGACTGAAGACAATCGGCTGGCCCGAGCCCCAGTCCTTGTAGAAGATCTCCGTGCCATCAGTCGTCGTGATGGTGCCCATGCGCTGCCTCCGTTGTCCGGCGCCGATGCCGAAACGTCCCCTCTGAAGGCTAACCATTTTCCTCTTAACACTCCACGCCTCCGGGCTAACACCGCGGCTCAGAGCGGCCGGTTCTGGCGCTGCATCTGGTGTGCCGTCGTCCTGATTGCATCGCCCCCAAAGGGTGCGTCGGGCTGGTTCACCGAGCCATGTAATGCCCGTCGCAAGTTCCGCTGACCAGCCGGGCGGGTAATCGAGTTGCGGCCCGACGGTCCGGCCGTGTAAGAACGCCCGCATGCTACGCGGTGAGATGACCGGGCTGCGCGCCCGGCACGACAGCGATATCCCCATCCTGCACGCTGAGCTCTATGACGACGTCGCGACCCGGGTCAGGGCCGACTCCCGGCCTTGGCACCCGATCCCGCCCGGGTCCGGTTCTCCCTACGTGGTGACCGGCCCGGACGAGCACGCGGCCTGCTTCTCGGTCGTCGAACTGGCCAGCGGCGAGCTGGCGGGCGAGGCGCTGCTGTGGAACATCGACCTGCACAACCGCACCGCCCACATCGGCATCTCGCTGCTCCCGGCGTTCCGCGGCCGCGGGCTGGGCACCGACGTTGTCCGGGTGCTGTGCCGCTACGGGTTCGCGATCCGCGGCCTGCACCGGCTGCAGGCCGAGACCCTCGCTGACAACAACGCGATGATCCAGACTGCTAGCCGGGCCGGGTTCGCGCGCGAGGGCACCCTCCGGCGCTCGGCGTGGGTCAACGGAGACTTCACCGACGAGGTCATCCTCGGCCTGCTGGCAACCGAATGGAAGGCCAGCTGACCCAGCCCCGCACCCGAATGTTCCACCTGGCTGCCCTCACGGAACGCGCGCGTTCCCGGTCCATGTTCCCCGCCTTCTTCGGCTTGGCCTGCTGCGCGATCGAGGTGCTGCAGACCGGCGGCCCCCGGCACGACCTGGCCAGGTTTGGCATGGAGAAGACAGGGGCCACGCCGCGGCAGGCTGACCTGATGATCGTCGCCGGGCGGGTAAGCCAACGGCGAGCGCGCACGCGGGACAACCGGAATTGGCTCCCCTTGCCGGAACAGACCGGACAGAACATACTTGTCTCGCTATTTGGGGACTAAGGGGGGCAAAAATGCCGCGACGCAGGTCCAAATCAGCCCGGACGCTGGCCCTTGGGGGTGTCCTCGCCACCCTGCTCGCGGTCGGCGCCCTCGTCGCCGGCCTCACCCCGGCAAGCGCCGCTCCCGCCGCGGCCAGCTCCGCGTACCGCGGGCCCCAACCGCGGACCGCCTCCTACTACGTCGCGCTCGGCGACTCGCTGTCGCAGGGCGTGCAGCCCGCGACGCCGCCGCTGCCGTCCGGGGTCACGCTCGGGGAATCCATCGAGACCGGCCAGGGGTACGCCGACGACCTGCTCGCGCACTACGAGGCCGCCTTCCACGGCACGCTGCACGTGGTCAAGCTCGGCTGCCCAGGCGAGACGACGACCTCGATGCTGACCGGGACCGGCTCTCCCTGCACGTACCCGCAGGGGTCGCAGCTCGCCGCCGCGCTCGCCTTTATCAAGGCGCACCACGGCGAGGTCAAGCTGATCACGATCGACATCGGCGCGAACAACGTCGATGGCTGCGTGACGGGGAGCACGATCAGCGAGTCCTGCGTCGAGGCCGGGTTCGCCGCCGCTGAGCATGACCTGCCGCTGATCCTCGGCGCGCTCCGCCAGGCGGCGGGGAAGCACGCGGTCATCGCCGGGATGAACCTCTACGACCCGTTCCTGGCCGACTACCTGACTGGCGCGGCCGGGCAGGCTGCGGCGACCGAGAGCGTCACCCTGGCCGAGGAGCTCAACCAGCTGCTCGCCGCCGGAGACCAGGCCATCGGCGCCAGGACGGCCGACGTGCAGGACGCGTTCAGCACCGCCGACTTCACCGCCACGACCACCCTGCCTGGCGTAGGCACCGTCCCGCTGAACGTCGCGCGGATCTGCGAGTGGACCTGGATGTGCGCCGGCGCCCCCGTCGGCCCCAACATCCACGCGAACGCGGCCGGCTACCAGGTGATTGCCGACGCGTTCGAGCAGGCGATCGGTCCCCGCCGCCTCGCCGCCTCTAGGCTTACGCCGCCTCGCCGCCCTTAGGCTTACAGGGTGAAGCAGGCGGGCTGCCCCACGCTCAGATGGCCCTGGCAGGGCCGCCGCCGCGGCGGATCAGGAGGCAGGCCCGTGATACTCACCCGAGTCTCAGCCGGACTTCGCCCAGGACACCGGGCAGCAGGACGGGAAGCAACCGGAACCAGGCATCGAGGTCGTGCTCATCGCGGTGGCGGAACCAGATGTCGTGATCAGGGCGGTAGGCCGCCGCTACTTGCCTTCCCTGCGCCAGGTACCAGTCGCGCGCGCGATCGTCGCGCATGCGGAGCTCCCGCGCGGGCGCGGGCGGCAGCCTCCTGATGACGGCGTTCTGGACGGCTCGTACCCGCTCCCGGTCCTCGTCGTCCAGGAGCTGGCAGAACCGGAAACCAGGGCCGAGCACGCCGGCCCTGGGCTGGGCGCCGCGCCGGAACTCGATGATGAACCTGGAGCCGTACCAGCCAGATGCATCAGGACTGCGCGTCGGCTGAACCCAGGCGACGACGAACTCCTGGCCTGCCGGCCGCTGCCAGACGGCAGCGGCCGACGCCTCGCGGCGCTCAAAGCCCTCAGCGGCAAAGCCCGGACCCAGCGCAGCCACAGCCTTCCGGTGAACCACCCGGGCAGGTACAACGCCGTCCACCAGCCAACGATAGCCAAGACCCGCGCACCGGCAGAAGTGGCCGGCCACAAGCAGGACAGCGAGCTTGAGCGCGCTCTCGGAGTCAGCGCGGTCATCTGGAGCAGCGGCGTCTCCGGGCGGTCGGGGAACGCGTCCGTCCGGCGGACTCCCACAACGACGTTCCACCCCGCCACGGGCCGACGACGCCGATGCGCGGATGCCGGGCGGCGTGCGGGAGCGGGCGGAGCGGTGCTGGGTTCCCCGGTCAGGCTTGGTGCGGTGAAGGGTGCCTGGGCTCGTAGACCGGTAGTTCTCCGCCGTCCGGCAGGCGGATGGCGGCCAGCAGCCCCCAGCCCTGGTCGGAGGGCTCCCGTGCTATCTCGGCCCCCCTGCCCCGCAGCTCGGCAAGCGTGGCCTCGATGTCATCGCACATCAGGTAGAGCTCGTGACGGCCGTCCCCGGCTGCCGGGTGGACGGCGAGCTCTGCCGGCGGCATCGCGAAGATAGGCCACCCGCCGCCTGCGTCCACCGCAGGCAAGCCCAGGACGTCCGCGAAGAACGCGCGGACTTTTTCCGCCTCGGGGGAGAACACGATCGCATGCAGCCCGGTGATCACGCCCCGATCCTAACCTCCCGGTCAAGAACAGGCGGAGCCGTCTAGTGGTTAGCGGCGAGGACCTGGAATAACCCTTACCAGCCGTTTTCGGCTGGCCGGCGGGCGGCCTTCCACGCGTCGTACCGGTCTTTGCAGCAGGTGCCGCACGGGCGGTAGCCGGCGGCAACGGCGGTGGCCTCGTCCGCGAAGAAGACACGGTGCCGCGTGTATTCGCCGGAGGCGATCGCGCGCAGCGCGGAAGGACAGTCGAGGCGGCCGTAGATCTTGGTGCCCCTGTGGCCGCCCCACTGTCCTTCCTTGTCCGACTCGTACGGCCTGCCATCGGCACCGAGCAAGGTGTAGGTCATGGCGCGTCGTGGAAGACGAGCCCGAGCGTGTGCCGCTCGCCTGACCGGATCACGGAGACACCGTGCCGGACCGGGGCGGCGGACCAGCCGCGCGCGGAGCGGACCGGCCGGTCGCGGGTGGTGAACAGGTAGCCGTGGCAGTGCGGGAGCAGGGTGGCGGTGCCGCGAGACTGGGCGCGGGGCCGCTGCTCCATCAGGAGGAACTCCCCGCCGGTGTGGTCGACGCCCGGTTCGTTCAGGTTGATGACGACCTGGAGCGGGAACACCAGGTTGCCGTAGAGGTCGCGGTGCAGGGCATTCCAGTCCCCGGCCTGGTAGCGGAGCAGGATCGCGGTCGGCTTCACTTGGCCGGCGTCGTGGCACATCCGCAGCCACTCATCCAGCGTGTCCGGCCACGGGGCGGGGCGGCCGAGCCTGGCCCACCAGTCGCGGGCGATCGGCAGCAGCCGAGGGTACAGCGCCTGCTTGAGCCGCTCGACCGGCTCCGGATACGGGGTGGCGAAGTAGCGGTACTCGCCTTCACCGAAGCGGAGCCTGCCCATGTTGACCGTGCTGCGGAAGCGGCCGGGTTGCTCGTAAAGGCCGCGAATCTCCTCGGCTTCCGCAGGGGTAAGGAGCGGGGGCAGGAGCGCGCCGCCGTACTGATCAAGCTCAGCCCTGACGGTGGCCCAGTCCCCGGATGCCACCCGCCGCTTCCACGGGTCCGTCACTAGCGTCTTCACCGATGCACTCATGCCGCCTCCAGGCTGAGAAGGGTCACTTTCGCCGCGGGCCCGCCGACGTAGCCGCCGGGTGTCCCGTCCGCCCGCAGTACCCGGTGACAGGGCACGACGACGGGCAGCGGATTGGTGGCGCAGGCGGTGCCGACGGCCCTGACCGCCTTCGGGTTCCCTACGAGCTCCGCGACCTGCCCGTACGTGCGGGTCTGCCCGTACCCGATCTCGGGCAGGTGCTGCTGCACCAGCTGCCGGAACCCCTTGGACAGGGACAGGTCAAGCGGCAGGTCGAACACCTGGCGCCGCCCGCGGAAGTACTCCTCGAGTTCCCGTGCGGCCGCGTCCAGCCGCTTCGGTGCCCGCAGCACGCGCGGGCTGAGCCGCTGCGACAAGGCGTCAAGGACACGGTCGTGGCCTTCGATGTCATAGGCCACGCGCACCAGGCCTTTTGGCGTCGCCGCGAGCAGGAGCGTGCCGACAGGGGAGTCGACCGTGGTGAAGGCGACGTCGAGCAGGCCCTCGGCCTCGGCGGCCTGCTCAAGCCGCAGCCGCAGCCTCGCCAGCGTGCCGGCGTCGGAAGGGGACGCGAAATAATCAGGGGTCACGTTCATGACGGCGCTCCTTCCTTCGTTGCGCCTTGGTAGTTCTTCCGCAGGGTCTTGATGCCGTCGGCGGCGGCCCTGCGCGCCGCGTCGGTGGTGCCGCCGAGGATCCGCGCGATCTCGGCGTACGGCAGGCCAGCGACGTAGTGGTACGCGACTGCCTGGCGCTGTTTGTCCGGCAGCGCGGCGACCGCCTGCCACAGGTCGGTTTCCCGGGCGCCGGGCGCGCCCAGCGCGGTTGGCGCCTCGGGGACTTGCTCGACCGGGGTGGGCTGCCGCTTGCGGGCCCGGAGCACGTCGATGGCCTTGCGGTGCGCGATCGTGACGAGCCACGCCTCGGCGTTGGCGGTATCCGGCAGATCCGGGTAGGCGCGCAACGCGGCGAGGAAGGTCTCCGACCACGCGTCCTCGGCGTCGTGGGCGCCGAGGAGCACCCGGCACACGCGCAGCACCGTGTCCCCTTGCTGCGCCACGACCTTCTCGAACGGCTGCTTCATGTTCGGCCTATGTTAGGAGAGCAGGGTTAGAAGAGCCGGGCTGAACGGCCGGTCACGTCCTGCTCCAGATCGAGCAGGATCCGCTTGCGGCGCAGCCCGCCGGCGTAGCCGGTCAGCCCGCCGCCGGCGCCTACCACCCGATGGCAGGGTATGAGGATGCTCACCGGGTTGCGGCCCACCGCGGCCCCGACCTCCTGCGCCGTGTTCCTGCCGCCGAGCTCCCTGGCAAGCTCGCCGTAGCTCACGGTCGTCCCGTACGGGATCTGGCTGATCAGCCGCCAGACCCGCTCCTGGAACGGGCTGCCTGCCGCGTCGACCGGCACGTCGAACTCGCGGCGCTCTCCGGCCAGGTACTCATCGAACTGCCGCCGCACGTCGTCGAAGCCGGCGTCACGGTACTCGCCGAAGCCCGACCGGTCGGGCATGTGCCAGTGATGCGGGAAGTAGAGCCCGGTCACCGCCCCGCCCCTGGTCACGACCGTCAGGTCGCCCAGGCTCGACCGGATTGTCGTGTGCGTCGCCGCCCCGGCGGACACAGGGGCCTCGCTCGTCGTCGCCATGATCATCTCCTTGCGATCTGCCTGCACCGGGTAGACGCCCCAGCCGGCCGGAACGTGAGATCAGGCAACGAATGCCCGTGCACGGTCCGGTCGTAACCGCGCGCGAAGTCGCCGCCGGGCCGCTCGATCTTGACGACCCGCGCCCCCAAGTCGGCGAGCTGCCGGGTGGCGAACGGCGCGGCCACCGCCTGCTCAAGCGCCACCACGGTAATCCCCTCAAGCGGCAGGTGATTCAACCCGTTCCCTTTCTCGAGCGTCGGAGGCCATCATGTCCGCCGACGGGCCCATGCGTGAACCACATCCTGCGGACAGGGCTGTGACCTGCCCACTTGCTAAGTTGACCTTGGGACGGCAACCGCGGGGGGGTTCGCCATGGCACGGGCCAGGAGCGCGTACGTCGTCAGGGACGACGCTGCGGGCGCGGCGCCGGGAAGCGTCGACATGCTGTTTCCGTACACACTCAAGGGCCTGACTGACGCGCTCGACGAGGCGCGGTTGCGGAGCTTCGCCGGGCCGCCTCAGGTCGTCCTGGTCATGTCGGGCACTGGCATGAAAGTCATCCGCCGGTACGAGGACGGCCGGGAGCGCCCGCCGCGGCAGCCAGCGTGACCGTCTGCCCCGGTCCCCGCCGCCGATTATCCCGAACGAGCCCGGCTTACTCTGGCTGCTCATCACTGGGCCCAGGAGGCCGGCCGGCCCGCATCGCGGTGGTCCTCGACAAAGGCGGCGAGGTCCTCACCGACCTCATGGGCACCGGCCCAGGTTCGTGGCCGCCCAGGGGCCCCGGCGGCCTCGGCAACGCGGCCCTCGCCTCGCCCCCGCCTGACCTGGCGCAAGCGGGCTGCCGCCAGACGGTTAAGGGGCCTGCCCCCTTCACGGCGGGCGGCGATAAGGGCACAATGCCCTTATCGGGAACTGCGCGCGTGCGCGAGAAGCCCGGTCGCGTATCGCTTGATAGGGGCAGGCGTGGCGGAGATAGTGATCGACCCGGAGGTGCCCGAGGCGGCGCGGCGAGAGCTTGAGCAGGCCTCGTTGAGTGCCCTGATCGGGTTCAGCGACCCCTTGCCCGGGCGGGACCCACCGGGCGACCGGGACAGCGCGAGCGGTCCCAGTCCGGCACGCCCGCCGAATGCACGGCCCGCGGCCGCCGCCATCGTGATGGTGATGGCCGTCCTGCTCACCGCCGGCTTGTCCGTCCCCGGCCCGTTCTCCGCCGACCTGGTGTTCCTTGCGATGCTCGTCGGCCTCCCCTGCGCCGTCGCTGGCGGGTTGCACCTGGTGTACAAGGCCAAGGGGTCGGTGCCTGAGTTGCCGGTCCGGCCGTGGGCGAGGCCGAGCGCGGCGCTTGCCTACCGCCGCCGGTATGTCGTCCCCGAGCTTGACCTGCACGGTGACGAACTGGCCAGGTGGCAGCGCGCGAGCCAGGCGGCCAGGGCGATCCGGGTGTCGGAAGCGGTGCGCCTTGGCCTTATCAACTCGGTCGAGGTGGCCGCCGTCCTGCCGTATCACCTGTGGGACATCGCCGAACGGCTGGCGCTGCTGTCGGGCCCGCAGCGGCGCCAGTCCGCGATCCTGCGCCACCTCGACACCAGCGACCCCGACGTGCAGGTCGTCCTCGGTCCGCAGCGACGGGCGCACGAGCTCACGGTCGCGGACATTGAGCGGCGCATCGGCCGCCTTGAGGAGTTCGCCGCCCTCGCGTCCAAGGCGGACGCCGCGCAGCGACGGCGGCGGGCCATCGAGGAGCTCACCGAGCTCAACGCGGACTACGAGGACCTGCTCGTGCGCCTGGGCGACCAGGAGGACACGTTCACTTCCGCCGGCCGCCCCGCTGGCGAGCTGCGCGCCATGGCCGCCGAGGCGGACAATGCCGTCCGCCTCGCGAACGAGGCAGGCCGCGCGCTGATGATCTCACCCCGGCTACCGGAATCAGGTTGGGCCGGCCGGGAACGCTGACTACGCCGAATGCGCTCTTGGTCTCGTTCTTGCCCGCCCAAATGCGCTTTCGGTTTGCTCGCGGCTCGCAGCGGGGTGTGGCGTCTGCGTCGGATGGGCCCGGTGATGACGACGAGGCCGGGATGTACCTGTCCGCCGGACCGAACCGCCGCAGACCCCAGGCTTTCAACTTCTGTAAGTAAATGTTCCGGTCGCGGTCTCGCGGCCGTGGCGGTCGCGGGCGGTGGTGACGATGGAGCCGTCCGGGCCTGGGGCCGCGCTGACGATCAGGCCCTGGTCGTCGAACAGCGGCGAGACCAGGCGGTACTCGAAGGACACGTCCCCGGTGCGGCCGGCGGCGCGGGCGGCCTCCGCCATGGCGAGGGCCTGCAGCGGGCCGTGGGTGAGCAGGCCGGGGTAGCCCTCGACGTCGCGGCAGTAGTCCCGGTCGTAGTGAACGCGGTGCGCGTTGTAGGTCAGAGCAGACAAGCGGAACAGGAGCGTGGGGGAGACCTCGATCTCCCGTTCGCCCTCGCTGGCGGGGACCTCGGGGAGCGGCGCCGCCTGTGGCCGCGACGGGGCTGGCGCGCCGGACGCGGCACGGTAGACGATGTCCTGCTCCTCGTCCACCACGACCACGCCGTCCTGCAGGACCTGCGCGCCGACCGTCACGAAGGTCAGGTGGCCGCTGCGGCCGTCCTTCTCGGTGACCGCGAGGATGCGGGTGCGCTTCGTCGCCGACGCGCCGCAGCGCAGCGGACCGCTGGTCCGGACGCGGCCGCCCGCCCACATCCGGCGGCGGCCGGGGCCGGGGGGAGCCGGCAACGTGCCGCGGACGGGATGCCCGTCGGGGCCCAGGTCGGCCTGCGCCGGCCGGTCAAGCAGGTAGACCCAGTGCCACAGCGGCGGCAGGCCCTCGCCCTTGCCCAGGTCGGGCACGGGCACCCCGAGCAGGTCGCCGAGCGCGTACGCGGGCTCCGGCTGCGGGACTTCTGTCCGCTCGATGACGTCGGTCATACTGCTGAGATCCCTCCGCCGGCGCGTCAGATCGGGTTCCGCGCGATGAGCTGCCTGGTGATGAGCGAGCGCTGGATCTCGTTGGTGCCCTCGCCGACGATCATCAGCGGCGCGTCGCGGAAGTACCGCTCGACGTCGAACTCCGTCGAGTAACCGTACCCGCCGTGCACGCGGACGGCGTTGAGGGCGATCTCCATGGCGGTCTCTGAGGCGAACAGCTTCGCCATGCCGGCTTCCAGGTCGCTGCGCGCACCGGAGTCGTAGCGGCGCGCCGCGTACAGGACGAGCTGGCGGGCGGCCTCCAGCTTGGTGGCCATGTCGGCGAGGTAGTTGCCGACCGACTGGTGCTGCCAGATCGGCTTGCCGAACGCCTCGCGTTCCTGCGCGTAGCGCAGCGCGTCCTCGAACGCGGCCCGGCCCACGCCGAGGGCGCGGCAGGCGACCTGGATGCGGCCGATCTCCAGGCCGCGCATCATCTGCGCGAACCCCTCGCCCTCGACCCCGCCGAGCAGCGCCGTCTCCGGTACGCGGAAGTCATCGAAGACCAGCTCGCAGCTCTCGACGCCCTTGTAGCCGAGCTTCGGCAGGTCGCGGCTGACCGTGAAGCCAGGGCCGTGGGTGACGAGCAGGATTGACATGCCCTTGTGCGGCGGTCGCGCGTTCGGATCGGTCTTGCAGAGCAGCGCGATGAGCTGGGAGCGGCGCGCGTTGGTAATCCAGGTCTTCGAGCCGTTGACAACGTAGCCCTCGGTGCCGCGCCGCGCCACGGTCCGCATCGCCTGCAGGTCCGACCCGCCGCCCGGCTCGGTCAGCGCCATCGTGGCGCGGATCTCACCGGTCGCCATCTTCGGCAGGTAACGGTCCTGCTGCTCCTTCGTGCCGAAGGTGACAAGCAGCTTGGACACGACCGTGTGGCCGCCCATCGCGCCGGCCAGACTCATCCAGCCGCGGGCCAGCTCCTCGGTCACCGCGGCGTAGCACTGCGCGGAGACGTGCGCCTCGCCCCACGGCTCGGGGATCGCCAGGCCGAAGATGCCAAGCTCCTTCATCTGCCCGATCAGCTTCTCCGGGTAGGCGTTGGCGTGCTCAAGCTCCCGCACGACCGGCCTGACCTCGCGGTCGACGAACTCGCGCACGAGCGCGACGATAGCGGCTTCCTCGCCGCTGAGCCCGACTGACGCGACCTCATCCATGTACGGGCTCTCCTCGTTATCTCCCGGGAGGACGACCCCCCCCGTACCGTCGGCACTCTTGGATGTTAATGCTCAGGAATGACCGATGGCGGCCAGGCCAGCCCGCGCGGGCTGGCCTGGCCGCCATCGAGGGCGAAGCGGATCAGGCCAGGTCGAACCGGTCCGCATTCGCGACCTTGACCCACGCCGCGACGAAGTCGTTGGCGAACTTCTCCTTCGCGTCATCGCCCGCGTAGACCTCGGCCACGGCCCGGAGTTCGGAGTTGGACCCGAAGACCAGGTCCACCCGGCTGCCGGTCCACTTGACCTCGCCGTCAGCGGTCCGCCCCTCGAACGTGGTGGCGTCCTCCGACGTCGGCGTCCACGTCGTGTCGTAGTCGAGCAGGTTGACGAAGAAGTCGTTGGTCAGCACGCCGGGCGTCTCGGTGAAGACGCCGAGCTTCGACCCGTCGTAGTTCGCGCCGAGCACCCGCAGCCCGCCGACGAGGACCGTCAGCTCCGGCGCGGACAGCCTGAGCAGGTTCGCCTTGTCGATCAGCTGGTACTCGGCCGGGAGCCTGGTGCCCTTGCCGATGTAGTTGCGGAACCCGTCCGCCTTCGGCTCCAGGTAGCTGAAGGACTCCACGTCGGTCTGCTCGACCGAGGCGTCGGTGCGACCCGGGGTGAACGGCACCTGAACGGGGAAGCCCGCGTCCTCGGCGGCCTTCTCCACGCCCGCGTTGCCCGCGAGGACGATCAGGTCGGCCAGGGAGATCTTCTTCCCGCCGGCCGCGGTGCTGTTGAACGACTCCTGGATGCCCTCCAGGGTGCGCAGCACCGAGGCGAGCTGGTCCGGGTTGTTGACCTCCCAGCCGCTCTGCGGCTCGAGGCGGATCCGCGCGCCGTTGGCGCCGCCGCGCTTGTCGCTGCCGCGGAACGTCGAGGCCGACGCCCACGCGGTGGAGACCAGCTGCGAGACAGTCAGGCCGGAGGCGAGGACCTCCCGCTTGAGCCCGGCGATGTCGTCGGCGGTCACCAGTTCGTGGTCGACCGTGGGCACCGGGTCCTGCCAGATCAGCTCCTCCGCCGGGACCTCCGGGCCGAGGTAGCGGACCTTCGGGCCCATGTCGCGGTGGGTCAGCTTGAACCAGGCGCGGGCGAACGCGTCGGAGAAGGCCGCCTGGTCGTCCTTGAACCGCCGGGAGATCGGCTCGTAGATCGGGTCGAAGCGCAGCGACAGGTCGGTGGTCAGCATCCGCGGCTCGCGCTTGCCGTCGCCGAACGAGTCCGGCACCAGGCCGGCGCCGCCGCCGTCCTTGGGCCGCCACTGCTTGGCCCCGGCCGGCGACGTGAACTGCTCCCACTCGTAGCCGAACAGGATGTGGAAGAACTCGTTGTCCCACCGGGTCGGGTGGTAGGTCCAGGTGACCTCGAGGCCGCTCGTGATGGCGTCCTTGCCGACGCCGGTGCCGTAGGTCGACTTCCAGCCGAGGCCCTGCAGCTCGATCGGCGCGGCCTCCGGGTCGGGGCCTACGCTCTCCGCCGGGCCCGCGCCGTGGGTCTTGCCGAAGGTGTGCCCGCCGGCGATCAGCGCGACCGTCTCCTCGTCGTTCATCGCCATCCGGCCGAACGTCTCGCGGATGTGGCGGGCCGCGGCGAGGAAGTCGCCGCTGCCGTTCGGGCCCTCGGGGTTGACGTAGATGAGGCCCATCGTGTCGGCGCCGAGCGGCTCCTCGAACTTGTCGTCGGAGCTCCAGCGCTCGGTGCCGAGCCACTCGGTCTCGGAACCCCAGTACACGTCCGCGTCCGGCTCGTAGACGTCCACCCGGCCGCCGGCGAAGCCGAAGGTCTGGAAGTCGCCCGACTCCAGGGCCACGTTGCCCGCCAGGACGATCAGGTCGGCCCAGGAGATCTTCTTGCCGTACTTCTTCTTGACCGGCCACAGCAGCCGCCGGGACTTGTCCAGGCTCACGTTGTCGGGCCAGCTGTTCAGCGGCGCGAAGCGCTGCTGTCCGGCGCCTGCCCCGCCCCGGCCGTCACCCAGGCGGTAGGTGCCCGCAGCGTGCCAGGCCATCCGGATGAACAGCCCCGCGTAGCTGCCGAAGTCGGCCGGCCACCAGTCCTTGGAGTCGGTCAGCACCGCCGCGATGTCGGCCTTGACCGCCGCCAGGTCGAGGGTCTGGAACTCTTCGCGGTAGTCCAGCTCGCCGTGGTACGGGTCGGTGGCCGGCGAGTTCTTCGCCAGGATCTTCAGGTTGAGGCGGTTGGGCCACCACTCGCGGTTGGGGTCGCCCTGAGTGGGGTCTACACGGCCGTGCACGACCGGGCACCCCCCCGTGGTCTGCGTCCCGGCCTCCGGGGTCTCGCCTTCGATGACTACTGGATCGTGATTCTCAGCCATTGGGAATCCTTCCGGACTAGTCGGATTATGCTGCTCAGGAACTTCAGGTACTTCAGGAACTGCGAGCGGAACAATCAGCGCACAGGCCCCAGTAGATGACCTCGGCCTCACTGAAGGTGAAACCGCGGTCGTCGGACGGGGTCAGGCATGGTGCCTCGCCGACCGCGCAGTCGACGTCCGCGACGACGCCGCACGACCGGCACACCAGGTGGTGGTGGTTGTCCCCGACCCGTCCCTCGAACCGGGCCGCGCCGCCGGCCGGCTCGAGGCGGCGCACGAGCCCCGCCGCGGTAAGCGCGTGCAGCGCCTCGTACACCGCCTGCAGGGACACGTGGCCCACGCGGTCGCGCACCCCGGCGGCGACCGCGTCAACGCCCAGGTGGTCGCCGTGGCGGACGGTCTCAAGGAGCGCGACGCGCACGGCCGTCACCCGCAGGCCGACGCCGCGGAGTTCCTCGGCGGTGGTCGGAGGGTGCTGGGATGCAGTCACGCGGCTCAACTTACTCCGCTAAAGGCGAAGGATTCAAGTTAACGAAGGGCTAATCTTTGGTGCCGCCGTGGCAGGCGCGGAACTTCCGCCCGCGCCGGTAGCACATTCGATTATCCGGAACGGGTTTGTGTTTCACGTGGCCCGCCCAGCCTCTCCGGTGAGTGCGGCGCGGGCGTGCGCCGTTTCGCATGTCCCAGGACCCGGAAGCTGGCATACTCAGAGTCACCATTCGGTCACTTATTGATTAGGGAAGTCGTGCTGGCCACTGGCGCGGGCTCGGGGGAGCCGGCGGGGAGAGAAAGCGAGCGGTTCCATGGGGGCAGGGAAGCGGCGGGTTCTCGGCATGGTCGCCGTCGGGGTGGCGGCCCTGGCCGTCGGCTGCGGCCACGCGTCGTCGCCTGAGGCGCTGGCCCTCGGGCAGACCCCGGGACCGGCCACGCCGACCGTGACGCCGTCGGCCGTGCCGGTGCTCGGCAAGCTCTCGTTCGGCACCTTCCCCGCGACGTCGGACGGCACGAACGCGCTCACCCTCTGCGAGGACTGGGCGGGGCTGCGCGCACAGTACGTCGCCCGCGTGCTGACAGACACCCCTTACCAGCTGGAGCAGTGGTTCTCGAGCGCCGCGTGGCGACCCGCGTTCGCGGCCAACAGCCCGCTGCGGGTCGACCCCGGCTACAGCGACATAAGCACTGCCTTCGGCCTGGCCACGACCGGGGAGTCGGCGGGCATCCCCAGCGCGAAGCTCCTAGACCAGGCCTGCGCCGCGGCCGACTAGTGCACGTGTCCGGGGCTGCCCACGAGTGGCGGCACCGTGCTTGACGCGGAGTGCCTGCCGGGTACGCCGTTAGCAGGGTCGCCGAGCCGTGCCGTGTCGCGGCAGCCTGGGCGGCGCGCCAGGTCGATCGCCTCGGCAGGCCGGGCCATCCTTCCTCACCGGTTGCTGGTGGGGATGGGTGCGACGCAGAACTCTTGCCTCTCGCTTGTCTGGGCCTACTGGCTGATCTCGGCCCGGAACATCAAATCCGGGCAGAACCGGTGGAACCGGTTCATCGGCGTCCGGGTGGCGGTGATGACGGAACTCTTCCCTGACGCCTACCCGGATTACATGAGCCACAGCAAGATGCTCATCCCGTTCGTGCTCTAAGCCGGGGCGAAGTCGTGACTCAGGCCATCGTCTGCCCCATATTTCCACAATCTAAGGAAATCACGGGATCGGCGACGAAAGCTACGTTCGCCCAGGTCGGTGAGATAGTAAGGTTCGGGACGCCGCTACCTGGTGAATATAGCTGCGCCGTTGCTGATATCGGGCAATTCGGCTGTGCTATGCGAGCCACTTGCGGATTTTCGTCGATGTCGCGCTTCCCGGTTTGATGAACACGGAAACGCTTCATATCGAACTTGCCGGGTAGATAAAGATAAGTGCGGACACTCGCTAGAGTTGCGATCAGCTCACTTGTAGCTCTCTGCGTCGGGCTCACGCTCGTTGTTGCCGCCGTCGCCGCGATAGGCGTACTGGGAACTCTCTCGTCAACGGGACTGGGAAAGGAGGTCTCGGGCGACGAACTGGCTACCTCGACCGCGACGGGCGAGCTGGCCCGGGACATGGACACGGCATACGCCACCGGCGAGGAGGCTTTCCTCGCGGCCGAGCCCGCACAACGGTCGCGGCTCCTGGTCTTGCTCTACACCAGCCTTCTTCCCGCGACCGACGCGCAGCTGTCGTCTCTTGAGCGGCTCCACGCAGGGGATCCTCCGGCCGAGCGCGCCGACATCGAGATGTTCGTCGGGCAGTGGACCGTCGTCCGGAATGTCCTCAGCCCGGCGAACGTGGTGGACCTCCCGGCCGCGACGCTTGCCTCCCGGCTGACGGCCGCCTATCTGCCGGTAGGCGCCCATCTCGACCGCCTTATCCTGCGCGAGCAGGTCGACGGGAACCGTGACCAGGTGACAACCGCCGCGAACGCGGAGCGGATCATCTGGCTCCTGGTCGGTGTCGCCGTGGCTGGCACCATGCTCGGGGCTCTTCTCCTGCTTCGTCGTGTCCGGGGCGTCAGGCGGAGTTTGGAGCCCGCCCAGGACCAGGCGGAATTCGCTGACACTTTGCAGATCGCGACCAGCGAGGACGAGGCACATCACCTTCTCAAGCACTATCTCGAGCGGATACTCGCTGCGACCACCGCCGTGGTGCTCAACAGGAACAACAGCGCGGACCGGCTGGAAGCGGTGACGCCGCTGCCGGGCGGCTCGCCGCTCGCGGAAACCTTGCGCGGTGCGCAGCCTCGCTCATGTCTCGCCGCGCGGTCCGGCCGGACGCACGCCGAAGGCGGCGGCCGGCCTCCATTGCTCTCGTGCCCGGTGTGCGCGCCGTGCCCCGGTGCGTCGTCGTGCGTTCCGCTCGTGGTGGGCGGTGAGGTGATCGGCTCGGTCCTGCTCATCCGCCCGACCCCCTACGGCGAGGCCGACGAGCAGCGGATCCGCGACTCCGTCAGCCAGGCGGCGCCCGTTCTCGCCAACCTCCGCAACCTGGCGATCGCGGAGTTCCGCGCGGCGACCGACGGACTCACCGGCCTGCCCAATAAGCGAGCGGTCACGGACGCGCTGAAGCGGATGTTCGCGCAGGCCTCGACCACGAGGTCGGAACTCGCGCTCCTTCTCCTCGACCTTGACCATTTCAAGCAAATCAACGACGAGCGGGGTCATGTCGTGGGGGACCAGGTCCTCGCCAACGTCGGCGCGGTGCTGCGGGGCGCCCTGCGGGCCCGGGATTTCGCGGGCCGCAACGGAGGGGAGGAGTTCGCGATTCTCCTCCCTGACACCGAGATCACCGCGGCGCTGCACATCGCCGAGCGAGTCCGTGCGGCGGTCGCCGAGATATCCCTTGCGGGCACCGACGTGGCGGTCACGACATCGATCGGTGTGGCCGGCTTTCCTGACCACGCAAGCACGCCAGACCGGCTTGAACGCCTCGCCGACGCGGCACTCTACCTCGCGAAACGGCAAGGCAGAAACCGTGTCGAGCTCGCCGATCTCACGGCCGTCGACGCCAGCGACGGCGTCCCTGAGCCTCCGGAGGACGTCTCCAAGCCCGTGCCGGGGAGCACCCCGCTCTCCCGGACGCGCGTGAGCTGAAGCCGGGCCCGCCGGCGCTAGCCGCTGATCGCGCCGAAGACCTCCGCGAGGATCTTCAGCGCGGCGGCGGCCTGGTCGCGGGTGATCACCAGCGGCGGGGAGACGCGGACCGTGCTCTCCCCGCATTCGAGCACGAGCAGCCCGCGCTCGAACGCCCGCCGCTGCACGAGTTCCGCCAGTTCGGCGGTCCGTAGCTCTACGCCGATCATCAGGCCTACGCCGCGCACGTCGGTGATCGTCTCCGGGTGCGCGCGCCACAGCTCTCGGAGCCCGTCGAGCAGGAACGCCCCCTGCGCGGCCGCGTTCGCCATGAGCTGCTCGGACTCGATGACCTCCAGGGTGGCAAGCCCGGCGGCACAGGGCACAGGGGAGCCGCCGTAGGTGGAGCCGTGCGCCCCGGCGCCCCACTTCTCCATCAGCGGCGCCCGCGCCATGAACGCGCCCAGCGGCAGCCCGGAGGCGAGTCCCTTCGCGCTGATCAGCACGTCGGGGTGGACGCCGGAGTGCTCGATGGCCCACATCCGCCCGGTGCGCCCCATGCCGGACTGCACCTCGTCGGCCACCAGGAGGATCCCGTGACGGTCGCACAGCGCGCGCAGCCGCGTCAGCCAGGCGGCGGGCGCCGCGATGTACCCGCCCTCGCCCTGCACCGGCTCGACGAAGATCGCCGCCACCTCCGACGGCGCCACCTGGTACCGGAACAGCGTGTTCTCCAGGTAGTCGAACGTCTCGCCTGGGTCGTGCGACCGCGCACCGGAGACCGGGTCGACCTGGTTGAACGCGTACGGGGCGTGCAGCACGCCGGGCACGAGCGGCCCGAACCCCTGGTGATACTTGGCCTTGGACGCGGTCAGCGTCATCGCACCGTAGGACCGCCCGTGGAACGCGCCGAAGAAGCTGATCACGTACGGCCGCCCGGTCGCGTACCTGGCCAGCTTGAGCGCTCCTTCGACGGCCTCGGCCCCGGAGTTGGTCAGGAACACCCGGACCGGACCGGGAATCGGGGCGGTCGCGGCGAGCGCCGAGCACATCCGCGAGTAGATCGGCAGGTAGAAGTCGCTGGCCGAGTAGTGCAGCAGCTCAGCGGCCTGGGCGGTCACCGCCGACACGACACGGGGATGGCAGTGCCCGGTGGACGTGACGGCGATGCCGGCATTGCAGTCGAGGAACAGGTTCCCGTCGGCGTCCTCGACGACCGAGCCAAGCGCGCGGCGCGGCACGAGGGGGTAAGCACGCGGCAGCGACCCGCTGGTGACCGCGAGGTCCCGGTCGATGATCGCCCGCCCGACCGGCCCCGGCAGCGCCGTCCGCACGTCAGGCACTGGCCGCGCAGCGTCAAGCCACTCGCTCAAGAGACCACCGTCCTCGACTGTTCTCGCAGGTACTGCTGCACGTAGTAGAGCCCGCCGCCGGCCTTCCCGCCGCTGCCCGAGCCTTTCCAGCCGCCGAACGGCTGCACTCCCGGCCATGCCCCGGTCGTGGCCCCGGCCGCACGGTTCACGTACACGACCCCGGCCTCGATCCCGTTGAGAAACGCGTCGACCTCGCCGGGGTCGGCGGAGAAGAACCCGGCGGTCAGCCCGAGGTCGGTGTCGTTGGCCAGCACCAGGGCCTCGTCCAGGGCGTCGTAGGGCGCGACGGCGACGAGCGGCACGAACAGCTCGTCGCGGAAGATCCAGTCGTCCGTGGGCAGCCCGGTCACCACGGTGGGCGCGAGGTAGTACCCGTCGGGGAGCGCGCCCGCGCCGCGCAGCACGCGGCCGCCGGTCACGACCTCGCCGTCGGCCCGTGCGTGCGAGACCGCCCGCTCGAACCGGGCGACGGACTCGGCGTTGATCACCGGCCCGACGAACGCGTCCCGTGACGTCGGGTCGCCGACGACGAGGGACCCGGCCTGCTCGGCGAGCTTCGCGGCGAAGTCCTCAAGCACGTCCCGCTGCACGTAGACCCGCGAGCAGGCCGAGCATTTCTGCCCGGACAGCCCGAACGCGGACCGCGCGACCCCGGCCGCCGCCACGTCGAGGTCGGCGCGGTCGGAGACGATCGCCGGGTTCTTGCCGCCCATCTCGCAGATGACGGGCTTGGGATAGCTGAAGCCGGCGAACTGCCGGTAAATCGACATGCCGACCGCGTAGGACCCGGTGAACGTCAGCCCGCTCACGCCGGGGTGCGCCACGAGCGCCGCCCCGGCGTCATCGCCGCCGGGCAGCAGGTGGAGCACGTCCGGGTCGAGGCCGGCGTCGCGGAAGCACTCATACAGCTTCGCGGCGGTGAACGACCCCTGCGGCGACGGCTTCAGTATGACCGTGTTCCCGGCGACCAGAGCCGCCCCGGCCGGCCCGGCGGCGAGGGCCATCGGGAAGTTGAACGGGCTGATCACCGCCCACACGCCGTAGGGGCGCAGCACGCTGACGTTCCGCTCACGGTCCGACAGCGACCCCATCGGCGCGGTGAACCCGTCACTGTCTTCGACCTGCTGGCAGTAGTAGCGGATGAGGTCGGCGGCCTCCTCGACGTCGCCGAGCGCCTCAAGCCGGTTCTTGCCGACCTCCAGGCTCATCAGCGCGGCGAGCTCGTTCGACCGCTCGCTGATCAGGTTGGCCGCGGCCCGGAGCACCGCGACCCGCTCCGGCCAGGGCGTCCGCGCCCACCGCGCCGCCGCGCCCGAGGCCGCGCGCACGGCGTCGTCGATGTCACCGGCCGTCGCCGAATGCACCCGGCACAGCGTGAGCGACAGGTCGCCGGGACTGGTCACGGTGAACAGCTCGCCGCTGTCGCGGGGCTCGCCGCTCACATACCCAGGGACGACGGCCCCGAGCCAGCTGGCAGCCAGCCGCAGCCCAGCCTCGTAAGCGTCGTGCAGCGCCTCGTTACCGGCCGACAGGGTGGCGTAGGTTACGCGAAAATGCGTCGACATATCTGCAAATCCTACTGTGAAATGGCCAAATTCAGGAGAATCACCATGCGGTTTGTTCCGTCAGCGGAAGCGCGCGGCTCTGCCCCGGTCCCGCCTTTCGATTATCCCGAACGAGAGCGTGGTTCCCCGGTAGCGCCATGCCGCTCACCGGGATCGCGGCCGGACGCTCCGCAACGGACTGCCAGTTATGTGGTCGTTGTGACCATTGCGGGCTCTGGGGCTGGCGTGGCCGACCGGTACCTGAGGAAGCCTGGCAGGGCCGCGCCGATGGCCAGTACGCCGAAGACCGTCAGCAGCCCGCCGCTCAGCGCGCTGATCACCGGGGTCGTCCAGGATCCGACCAGGCCCGCCTCCAGCGAGCCGAGCTGGCCGCCCCCGGCGCCGACCAGGAAGTCCGCGGCGTTCACCCGGCCGCGGAACTCGCTTGGGGTCGTCTCCTGGACGATGATCCCGCGGACGACGACGGTGAACGTATCCGCGAGGCCGGCGAGGGCGAGGGCGAGCAGCGTGAGCCACAGGGACGGGGCGACCGCGAACACAGCGAAGGCGCCGCCCCACACGGCCACGCACGTCAGCATGACCAGGCCGTGCCGGGTCGCGTGCCTCAACGGCCCGGCGAACACGGCGCTGATCAGGCCGCCGACGCCGATCGCTGTCATGAACAGGCCGAGGGTCCGCGGGTTCCCGCCGAAACGCTCGGCGTTGATCGCGGGGAACAGCGACACCGGCAGCGCGAAGAACGTCGCGTTCACGTCAGCGAGGAACGCCCCGCAGAGCACCGGAGTGCGCCGGATGAACGCCAGTCCCTCGAGCGTCAGCTCGACCCCGGACCGGGCCTTGCCGCCCTCCTCGCCGCCGGCACTGCCCTCGCCTGCCCCCGGGGTCTCTGGCGGCATCGCGGGCAGGCGGCCCACGCCCCACAGCGCCCCCGCGAAGGACGCGATGTCCGCCAGGTAGCAGCCGCGCAGCCCGGTCCAGCCGGCGATGACGCCGGCAAGCGAAGGGCCGACGATCATCACGACCTGGAAGATGATCCTGTTCACCGCCATCGCGGCGGCCATCTGCTCCTTCGGCACGAGCCGGGGGATGAACGTCTGCCTGGCGGGAGCGTTGATCGCGCCGAGCGCGGATCCCGCCGCGACCAGCGCGTACAGCGCCCACAGGGACGCGCCTCCGAAGTTCGCGAGCGCGAACAGCGCCGCCGACAGCGCGATCTGCCCGACCGTCACTACCAGCACCAGCCGCCGCCGGTCCACCCGGTCGGCGAGGGTGCCGCCCGGCACGGTGATCAGCAGCAGCGGAATGAACGTCGCGAGGCCGATCCCGCCGACAGCGGCTGGCGACCGCGTCAGGTCGTAGACCTGCAGCGTGACGGCGAAGGTCGTCATCGCCGACCCGGTCTGCGACAGCATCGTCCCGAGCCAGAGCCGCCGGAAGGCGGGATGCTCGCGCAGCGGCGTGATATCGGTAAGCAGACGCACTCACGTGAGTGTAACAGTGCTTATATAAGTGCTGTCATTTTATTATTGAGGATGGCCCTTATGAGCGACGAGCCCGCAGCGGAGCCCGGCACCGCGGGTGTTGACGACCCGACCGAGGTGAGCCGGTGGCGCCCGGTCTTCCGGCTGCTGTCGGACATGGACGACGAGATCGCCCGCGTCTACGCCGACAACGGCATCGAGGACCTCAAGCCGACCTGGGTCCTTGAGATCGTCCGACTGCACGCCCGCGGCCCGATGACGATCGCCGAGCTGGCCCGCTCGGTCGGCCGCACCCACTCGGCCCTGAGCCAGAAGGTCGCGGCCATGCGCGCCGCCGGCTGGCTGCAAACCACCCCCGGCCCTGACGCCCGCAGCAAGCAGGTCACCCTGACCCCCAAGGCCGAGAGCGTGGTCGCCCTGCTAGCCGCCGAGTGGCGCGCCACCGAGGCCGCGCTCACCGAACTGGAAGCAGAGCTGCCGTATTCCCTCAGCCGGGTGGCCGGGGACATCAGGACGGCGTTGTCCCGCAAGAGCTTCCACGCCCGCATCACTGAGCACCTGTCCGTCGGCCCGGCTGACCTGCCTTAGTGGCAGCGGCGCGGCCGCGGTCACCTCCACGAACCACCGGGGCATCCATCCACCTCGCCGGCACCGACCACGACCCCGAGCCCTGAAGCCCCCGACGCACCCCCGGCGAACTTACGGGGCTGTCCACTTAGCAGGCTTGGTTCAGCGTGTAGTCCCAACAGGACGTCGCCTGGCTCCCGTTAGCGAGGTTCGTGTAATTCACCGAAACCTTCTGCGCCGTCACGGTCAGCGTCTCAGCCGGCTGGTCGCCGGTCGATGTCTCGCCAAGCGCGGTCACCCGCGCGTTCGTCAGCTGGATAGTCAGGTAGTTCCGCTCGCTGCTAGCGGGCGGGGTGGAGGTCCCCTGGAGCTCGACGGTAGGCAAGTTACTCGCCATGTCCAGAGCGCGCAGCAGTGACGGCACCGCAACCGAGTCCGGCATTGTCACCACGAGGGAGCCGAATTTGGGTGGGCCGCCTTGGCCCAGGGTCAGCTCGGGATTCGAGAAGCTGTCGCTGTAACCGGTGACGTCAATCCAATTCGGGTGGAGCGGGTCGGTCGAGCCGCCAGGAATCCCGGTGACGTTCATGAAGAGCGGGTCGCCTGCCGCGGCGGCCAGCGGCCGCTGGAGGGCCGCCAGCGCGGTGCCGGTCTTGTCCTCGGCGCCGCCGGAGCGCGACGCGACGGTCGTCCCCCTCCCGCCGCCTGCGTAGACGGCGGTCAAGCCAAGCGCGCACGCCCCAGCGAGCGTGGTAGCGAGAACAGCCTTACGAAAGCGCACGTTTCCCCCCCAGAAATCTTGCGCACGGCTGGCAGCTATGCCCCTGATGAGCTGCCAGATTCCTACGACCCCGGATTATTTCCCTTGGCGGCGTCGGGCTGGCGCATTTCCCTGGGGCCGGCGTGGCGCTCCGACGGCTGCCGGGGGCCCCCTTCACGCTCCCGCCCCGGATCCGCCTGGCTCCACGACGCTAATGCCTTCCCCGAGGATTGACCTCCCGGCTCCCACTACGGTTCTGGCCTGCGTTCCCGGAGCAATGCTTTCCCCGAGGACTGACCTCCCGGCTCCCAGCGCGGATCCGCCTGGCACCACGACGTTAATACTTTCCTTGAGGACTGACTGCCCGGTTCCCACCGCGGTTCTGGCCTGCTTTCCCGAAGCGCTTGGCAGGACTATGCAGGGGCCGTGTACAGGGACGATGCTAGAAGCATGGAGTTCGAGCACATCCTCGTGGAGCGTTCCGGCGACTTCGCCACCGTCACGATGAACCGGCCGCAGCGCCGTAACGCCCTGTCACTGGAGCACATGCGCGAGCTGATCACGGCCTTCCATGACCTCGGCGACAGCGACGCTCTGGGCATCGTCCTGGCCGGCAACGGCCCGGTGTTCAGCGCCGGGCATGACTTCGCCGATGTCGCCGGGGCTGACCTGCCGGAGGTCCGCTCGCTGCTGCTTACCTGTACCGAGCTGATGACGCTGATGCAGCAGGTGCCGCAGCCGGTGGTGGCGCGGGTGCACGGGCTGGCCACCGCGGCCGGCTGCCAGCTGGTCGCGACCGCTGACCTGGCGGTGGCGAGCGAAGACGCCGGCTTCGCGGCGCCCGGCGGCAAGGGCGGCTGGTTCTGCCACACCCCGATGGTGGCGGTCGCCAGGAACGTGGGCCGCAAGCGGGCCATGGAGCTGGCCCTGTCCGGGGACGTCATCGACGCGCGCACGGCGCTCGACTGGGGCCTGGTCAACCGGGTCGTGCCGGCCGGCCAGCTCGATGACGCGGTCCGTGACCTCCTTGAGCGCGTCACGCGCGGCTCCGCCGAGAGCAAAGGGATCGGCAAGCAGGCGCTCTACGCCCAGATCGACCTTGACCAGCCGAAGGCGTACGCCTACGCCGTCGAGGTCATGGCCGCGACCAGCCAGCTCCCCGACGCGCAGGAGGGGATCCGCGCATTCCTTGAAAAGCGCAAGCCGCACTGGCGCCACGGCCGCTAAGGCGCAGCCTGGACGGCGGGCCGTGTGCGCCTTGCTACCTGCTTCATGATCCCCACCTAAGCGTGCCGAGATGTAGGTCCTGGCCTGCCTAGGGGACGGCGAGCGTGGTGAGTCAATATCACCCGGGTGACATCTCCGGCGTTCACCCCATGCTGCCGCTCCGTGAACCCGTCGAGCGAGATAACAGCAAGAAGTCACGATGGCGGCCTCCCCAGGAAGAAGATCGTGGATCGATGGGGTCGTGATGGCCTACCTTTCGATCCAAGATCTTTCCCGTTGACCACGGGCCGCCTGATAACAGCAAGAAGCGCCATCGGCGCTAGGTCGCTGGGCGGCTACCTGGTTCAGCTTGGAGTCATGACAGAACGTCGCCGTGCTCAGCCGGGCTTCCAGTCGGCCTGGCGCGCGGGGTGCCTGGCAAGGTCAAGCTGGGCACAACGAGCGTTCCCGCCCGGCGCTTCCGAATCGCCGGGCGGGCCTGACCGCTCCGGGAATCGTGGACGGAGGGGTGAAACACTGCGAGCTCTTTCATCCTGACGGTCCTGGCCGACAGACTTCAGGGCGAAGGGCAGGATGAAAGAACTCGTCCGTTCGGGATCAGTGTCGCGGTGCCAGCGGTGACGAGAGCGGGGCGCGCTCGCGGAACCGTTGGCTAGAAGGGGCCGAAGCCTTCTGGCATCGGGGTGTTGTCGAGCGTGATCAGCGGCAGCGGGCCGGCCAGGTCGGAGGGGGCGGCCGGGGTGTAGGCGAAGTTCTTCGCCCGGGCGCCGCCGTCGACGACCAGGTCGATGCCGGTGATCAGCCGCGCGTAGTCGGAGCAGAGCCACGCGACGGCGTGCCCGATGTCGGTCGGCGTGCCGGTGGTGCCCATCGGGACCATCGGGTTGCGCGGACCGTCGAACCGGGCCGGCTTGCGCCATTCGTCGGTGCCTTCGGGGGCGCCGAGGCCGCCGGTCGAGCCGGGCCGCAGGCCGAACGGGGTCCGGCCCTCCCGCTTCCACTGGGCGAGCAGCTCGGGGTTGTCGGGATTCGGTGCGGTAGGAGTGAAGCTGTTGACCCGGATGCCGTACGGGGCGAGGTCCATCGCGGCGGCCCGGACGAAGTTGTTCACGCCGCCCTTGTGGAACGCGTAGGCGCAGACGCCGGCACTGCCGTTCCAGCCGTTGGACGAGGAGATGCAGACGATCGCGCCCTTGACGCCACGCTCGGCCATCGACCGTCCCACGTACTTGGTGTTCAGGAACGTGCCCATCGACGAGACCGTCACCGCCCGGTGGAAGGCCTCGGCGGACTCATCGAGCACGCCCTTGCCGCCGAGCAGCGCCGCGTTGTTGACGAGGATGTCGATCTTGCCCCACGCGGCGAGGACGTCGTTGATGTAACCCTTGACGGTTTCCTCGTCCGTGACGTCGCCCGGCGCGGCCATCGCCGTACCGCCGTTGCGCTCGATCCGGGCGATGCAAGCGTCGATCGACTCCTTCGACACGTCGTTGACGGCGACCTTCGCGCCGTACCTGGACAGGGCAAGGGCGACGCCGCTGCCGATGTTCGGTCCGCAGCCGGTGACCAGGGCCACCTTGCCTTCGAGTGAGACGTCCAATGGTAATTCCACCTCTCGCAGTTATCTCCCGGGGCACGACCCCCGTACTCTCCGACTGTCCGCCTAGGGCGGGCCCGACGGGCAAAAACCGCCATCGCACCGGGCCGCCCCATGCGGACGATGTCAGCGAATACCGGACCGTTGCTGATTATGTGTGGCTGCGCGGGGCTCCGCAATCGGTTCACGGGACAGAAGTCGCGTCACCGGGGCTGGGGAATGCACCAACTTTCCCGCGTCACTCGTGACCACCTTTGCATCATGGCCACCCGGGCCGCGATCGCTAGCGGCGGCTGACCAGCACGTACCGTTCGTCGCTGACCGGGCCACCCCATGGGACCGGGTTGTCGAGGGCGGTGTTCGTTGCGTCGGCCCGGTGCCGCAGCACGGCCTGTTAAATCCGCGCGGCCTCGACCACATGACTGAGCAGGAGGGCTGTCGTGACTGGGCCGACGCCACCGGGAACGGGCGTGAGCGCGGCCGCGACGTCGGCCACCGCGGGGTCGACGTCACCTGCCAGGCCGCCGCCGGGCGTGGCGTTCGTGCCCACGTCGATGACCGTGGTGCCGGGGGAGACGTGACCGGGGCCGATCAGCCCGGCCCGGCCGACCGCCGCGACCAGGACATCGGCCTGCCGGGTGATCGCGGGGAGGTCCGCGGTACGCGAGTGGCAGATCGTGACGGTGGCGTGCTGGTCGAGCAGCAGGTGCGCGACGGGCTTGCCTACGACGACGGAACGGCCCACCACGACCGCGTGCCTGCCGCGCAGCTCGACCCCGTAGTGGTCAAGAAGCATCAGTACCGCCTCCGCGGTGGCCGGGGCGAACGCGGGCAGCCCCGCGACCAGGCGGCCGATTGACACCGGGCTCGCCCCGTCCACGTCCTTGTCCGGCGGGATGGCGGTCGCCAGGTCGGCGAGGTTCGCGCCCTCGGGGAGCGGCGTCTGCAGGATGATGCCGTGCACTTCCGGGTCGTCGGCGAGCTGCGCGAGGGTCGCGGTGATGCCTGCCGCGGTGGTCGTGCGAGCCACGTCGCAGGCGATCCCCGCCCGCGCGGCCGCGTTGGCGATCGACCGGACGTAGGCGGCGCTGCCGCCGTCGTCGTTCGCCGTGACCACGGCCAGCCGGGGCTGGCGTCCCCCCTTGGCCAGCCCGGCGGCCCGCTCGGCCACGGCGGCGCGGAGCTGGCGGGCTAGCTCCCGGCCGTTCAGCTCCCGGTACGCCGACTCCGTGGTCACTGTGCGATCTCCTCGCGGATGGCGGCAATCACCCGGCCTGCCCGGTCGGTTACCCCGTCGGCCAGCGCCGCTGTGGCCGACAGCTCCTCCGCCAGGGCCGGGTCCTTGATCCCGGCCAGGTTCGCCTCGATGTTCAGCGCGGCGGTAACCGCCGCGGCGCTGATCGCGGCCGCCGCCGCAGCGATGTCGGAGATCACGTTCTTGTTCGCGACGGGAAGGAGCTCCTCGGCGAGACCGACGAGCCGCACCGAGGCGGCGATCAGGTCGGCTGGCGGCCGGGCCGCGGCAGCCGTCGCGTCGGCGATCGCGTCGGAACGCGCGGCCTTGGCCTCTGGCGTGTCCCTGGGCAGCCCGTAGGCGGCTATCACCTTCTCGAACGCCGCCGAGTCGGCAGCGGCAAGGCCGACCCCTTCATCGGCCAGGCCGTCCGCCGCGGCCCGGACCCGGCCGACCGTCTCCGCGTCATACCGGGGGCCGTCGCTGAACCGGGCGACCATCGCCAGCAGGGCGGCGGCCTGCGCGGCGTGCAGCGCTCCGGTGGCACCGCCACCCGGGGCCGCACTGCGGGCCGCGAGGCGGGTGAGGAAACTCCCAATTGTCTCGTCGCGCATGATGGTGAGGCTATCGGGTCCCAGCAACCCCCTGCAGAGGGTTGCCCGTGGTGTAACCAGCCGGAATCGCTACCTCCCTGAGCCAAGCGGCACGCCGGGCGTCGCGGAACCGGCGAGCCAGTCAGCGCCCTCCGCATAGAGCAGCTCCACCTCGGGACCGCGCAGGCCCGGCAGGCCGCGCAGCACCTGCTGCCCCTGCGCCTCCTGCACGTACCCGAGGTGCCGGTACCCGTACGGGAAGGAAGCAAGCTTCGCCTGGTCAAGTTTGAGTGACGCGGAAGGATCGACGACGTCGAGCCGGTCCTTCTCGTAGATCGGCTGGCGGCGGACGATTCCCCAGCGCCCGTCGCGCAGCTCGAAGAAGTCGTAGAACCGCCCGGAGCAGGTCACGTCCGCCTCAACCCCGTCGACGGTGGCCCGCTGCTCGATCTTCATCTTGGTCTGCGCGATGGCCCGGTTCCCGGCGATCTCGCAGGTGAACCCGCCGAGGAAGTGCGCGATGTTCACGCCGTGCTCGAACCCGGACCGGCTGACGGCGATGAACTCGGCGTACGTCCCCTGAAACCAGGTCGCGGTCATCCACCCGTCGTCATGCCAGACCCGTGCGAACTCTTCCCACCGTCCCGAGTCCCGTAGCACGACCCAGTCCTCGGCAACCTTCCGGATCGCTGCGGCCGCCGCAACGTCAAATTCACCACTCACGCCCACATCCTCCTCTTGGCCGAGACTCAAAGGCAACTCGGCCGGTCCTCGGGATGCCAGTCTTCACTGGCGATGCCGGCATACCGGGCGTTCACCGCCTCCTTGAGGGTCCAGCCGTCGTGGATGAGGAGCGCCGCGTCCGGCAAGATGAACCCGGCCGCACGCCAGGCGAGCGCAGTCTCAAGCGTTACGCCTGTCTCTTTCCCCTCAACCGCGTCGAAGGGGGCGAATCCGGCGCCTGCCCACGGCCTTACCTCCTCGGGGGTCATGCCGAGCCTGACTGCGCGCACGGTGTCGCAGATGCGTAGCCCTTCGCGCGCCCAGCGGCTGGCGGTTGCCGGAGTGACGTCGTGCTTGACCGCCCAGTAGATCTCGACCGGGGAGAAGGGCGCCCAGTCGCGCAGGTCGTCTGATGTCAGGCCGTAAGCCTGCGCCTCAGCGGCTTCGCCCGCGGTGCGCGCGTGCCCGGTGGCGGTCTCAGCCACCGGCAGTCAGCTCTTCCGGGGTGGCGGCCGCGCAGTTCCGCCATGCCTGCTCGAACTCCTTGGTGACCTCCTCCGGCTGGCCGAAGAGGAACGGGAAGGGATGCGGCCCGTTCTTGGCCGCTGGGCGGCTGAGGCCGCCGATGATCGGCAGGTGCACGCGCTGATTCGCTCCGGGATCACGAATCGTGCCTTTCGGGTCGCGTCCTGCGGCCACTGCCTCTGTGTCCTCGAGCAGTTGCTTGCGGATGAGGATGACCCCCCGGTCACTCTCCCCGAGGTGCTCTCTTGAGCGGTCCGCGATGACGCCCTGTCCCACCCAGGCGATGAAGTCCTGATTCATGACGTGGCTGTCGATCCAGCGGCCCGTTCGCTCGTCCCTGACAGGGGCGTGCCAGCAGGGGATCACGTCCTGCTCGAACGGCATATCACCGGGCAGTTCGTCGATAAACCACCCGACACTCAGCGTGCGGGTGTCGTCGATGGGCACTCGCCATTCGAAGTGCCCGGTATACAGGCAGTTGGGCCACAGGCACACCCGGCCGGTTGTCCACAGCTCATCGCTGTCCGAGGTGTCCTCGCGAATGCGGCGGTAGACGAATCCGTAGTCGAATTCGTCAAAGCCAAGCCGCTGATGGGCTGGCGCGCGGAGGCCATCCTCACCACGCAGCGCCCGCGACCAGTTGTCATGCAGCCATTCGAAATGGACCGGATCGATCGAGTTCTCCTGGCACTGGAACCAGTTGCACGGGACCTCCGAGATGGCTATCTGCTTGTAGCCGCGCGAGTGATACCTGTCCCAGTCGGGCAGCAGCGGCGCCGGCCGAGGCCCCAGGTAGACCCAGATGAGGCCGGCTTTCTCCTGTACCTGGTAGGCCTTGATGCGAACCTTGTCCTTGAAGCGGCCCTCCGCGTGCAGCGTCTCCTCGAACGGCTGATGAAGGCATTGCCCGGTATGGTCGAATAGCCAGCCGTGGTAATTGCAGCGCAGGCCGCGTTCCTCGACGAAACCGTACGTCATGTCCGCGCGGCGGTGCGGGCAATGCTGGTCCACGAGCCCGTAGTTTCCGCTTTTATCACGGTACAAGGCCAGGTCCTCACCCAGGATGCGCACCGCCTTCACGGCCCGCTGGCTGAACTCCGCCGCTCCCGCGACCGGATGCCAGTAACGTCGCAGCAGCTCTCCCATCGGAGTTGCCGGACCTGTCTCACACAGAAGGCGGTTCCGCTCTTCGCTCAGCAAGGCTGTCCTCCTCGGGGTTCCCGCTGAATATCTTCACTCTGTTCCCCTCGATGAGGAAGCCCGCAGCGGTGATGACCAGGCCGGGCGCGTGGCGGCGGCCGATGAATTCCGCACTGCCCGCTCGTCTCACCTGCCAGGAACTGCGAAAGAGGGGAGCCTCCCGTGGAGGCCGTGACTTCCGCCGACGGGACGGTCATCGCATATGACCGGGCCGGCGACGGCCCAGTACTCATTGTCTGCGTGGGCGCATTCTGCACCCGCCACACGTTCGCCGCCCCCCGCGACCTGACGCGGCAGTTCACCGTCGTCACCTACGACCGCCGCGGCCGGGGCAACAGCGGCGACACCGACCCGTTCGCGCCGGAGCGGGAGTACGAGGACCTGGCCGCCGTCGCCGCAGCGGCCGGGGGCGGGCCGCCGTTCGTGTTCGGCCACTCATCCGGCGCCGCGATCGCGCTGCGCGCCGCCGCGGCCGGCCTTCCTGTCACGGGCATCACCGCCTATGAGGCGCCGTTCGCCAGCGACGGCACGCCGGCGCCAGAAACCGACCCGGCCGACCACATCCGGCAGCTGGTCGGCTCCGGTCGCAGCGGCGAAGCCGTCACGTACTGGATGACGGACGTAGTCAGGGCGCCGGAACAAGTGCTCGCGCAACTGGACGACGCCCCGTGGGTGACAGCGCTGGAGCCACTGGCCCGCACGCTGCCCTACGAGCTCGCCGTCACCGCGGGCGGGGTGCCCGCGGCCGAGCTGCGGAAGATCACCGCCCCCGTCCTGATCCTGGGCGGCGGCAACAGCCCCGCCTGGTTCCGCCGCTCGGTCGCCGAGCAGGCCGCCGCCATCCCGGGCGCGCAGCTGATGACGCTGGACGGATACGACCATAACGCCCCGCCCGAGGTCATCACCCCAATCCTGACCAGCTTCTTCAGCGTGCACCGCTAGCCCCGCGCCACCAAACCCCGGCCACGCCGGCTAGTGCTCGTGGACGATGACGCCGCGGATGTTCTTGCCGTCGTTCATGTCCTGGTAAGCCTGGTTCACCTGGTCGAGCGTGTACTTGCGCGTGACCAGTTCGTCCAGTTTGAGCTGGCCCGACTTGTACAGGCCGAGCAGCATCGGGATGTCGTACAGCGGGTTGCTGTCGCCGAACAGCGCGCCCCGGATCTGGCGCATGTACCCGATCAGGCCGCCCGCGTGCACGTGGACGGCGCGCTCGTTGATGTGGCCGACCGCGGTGATCGTCACCTTGCCGCCCTTGCCGGTCATCTGCACCGCGGCGTTCACCATCTCCTCGGTGACCGCGTTGGGCGTCATGATCGCGTGGTCGGCAAGCTGGCCCCAGGTGGTCTCGACCACGAAGTCGCGCGCTTCCTTGGCGGTGGCGAAGGCGTGCGTGGCGCCGAACACGGAGGTGGCCATCTCGCGCTTGAACTCCACCGGGTCCACCACGACCACGTTCTTCGCCCCGGCGAACCGGGCGCCCTGCACCGCGTTGCTGCCCACGCCGCCGGCGCCGAAGATCACCACGGTGTCGCCCGCCTGGACCCCGGCCGCGTGCACCGCGGACCCCCAGCCAGTCGGCACGCCGCAGCCCACCAGGCACAGGATCTCCCACGGGATGTCCTGGAAGTCCTCGCGCAGCGGCACGGTGGCCCACTCTGAGACGACCGCGTACTGGGAGAAGGTGCCGAGCGTGCAGAAGCCGCCGATGTCTGTCTCGCCCTCGTGGAACCGCCAGGTGCCGTCCTCGAACATGCCGGTGCCGGCGTTGAGTCCCTTCACGCACATGTTCGAGTGCCCGGTCGAGCACGGCCGGCAGGCGCCGCAGGCCGGGATGTACGAGCAGACGATCTTGTCGCCCGGCTTGACGCGCTGCACGTCGGGGCCGACGGACTCGACGATGCCTGCGCCCTCGTGCCCGCCCACGACCGGCAGCCGGATGGGGGCGTCGCCGGTGGTGATGTGGTCGTCGGAGTGGCAGAGCCCGGCCGCCATCAGCTTGACCCGGACCTCGTGCGCCTTCGGCTCGTCGAGCTGCAGGTCGACGATCTCCCAGCCGACGTGCGGGGCACGGGCGATGGCGGCGCGGGTGGTGATGCTCATGTTCTGCGGTTCCCTTCCTGGCTCAGTGCTCGTGGACGATCACGCCGCGGATGTTCTTGCCGTCGAGCATGTCCTGATAGCCCTCGTTGACCTCGTCGAGCTTGTAGCGGCGGGTAATCAGCTCGTCAAGCTTGAGCTTGCCTGCCTGGTAGAGACCGATGAGGTACGGCACGTCAACCAGGGGGCTGCAGCCGCCGTAGATCGAGCCCTGGACCCGGCGCTGGTAGCCGATCAGGATGCCGGGATTCTCGTCGATCCAGCCGTTCCCGACCGCGGTGATCGTGACCTGGCCGGTCTTGCCCACGACCCGGATGGCGTTCTTGATCACCTCGTCGTGCAGGATGCCGACGGTGATGATCGCGTGGTCGGCGAGTTCGCCCCAGGTGGTCTCGACCACGAAGTCGTGCGCCTCCTTGGCGGTGGCGAACGCGTGCGTGGCGCCGAACACGGTGGTGGCCATCTCCCGCTTGAACTCCACGGGGTCCACGACGATGACGTTCTTCGCCCCGGCGAGGCTGGCGCCCTGCACCGCGTTGCTGCCGACGCCGCCCGCGCCGTAGATCACCACGGTCTCCCCGGCGCGCACGCCGCCCGCGCGCACCGCAGAGCCCCAGCCCGTCGGCACGCCGCAGGCCACCAGCGCGGCGACTTCGAAGCTGATCTCCTCGGGGATCTTGATCACGGAGTACTCGTGCACCACCGAGTACTGGGAGAACGTGCCGAGCACGCACAGGCCGCCGAAGTCCTCGCCGCCCTGGTGGAACCGGAACGTGCCGTCAGGGAACATCCCGGTGCCGGCATTCTTGCCGGCGTCGCACAGCTGCTGACGGCCGGTCGCGCAGTACCGGCACTTGCCGCAGGCGGGGATGAACGAGCAGGTCACGTGATCGCCGACGGCAACCCGGGTAACGGCCGGGCCTACCGCGTCCACGATGCCAGCGCCCTCGTGCCCGCCGACCACCGGCAGGCGCATCGGCGCGTCGCCCTTCTGGATGTGGTCGTCGGAGTGGCACAGGCCGGCCGCGAAGAACTTGATCCTGACCTCGTTCTCCTTCGGGTCGTCAAGTTCAAGCTCGGTAATCTCCCACGGCTGGCCGGGCACGCGGCAGACCGCGGCTCGCGTGGTGATACTCATCAGCACCCCTTTCTCGGGTGGTTGCGGGCGGCCGACGGCGCACGGCACTGACGGGCAGCAGGCCTACGGCTGGTGCAATCATCCAGCAACCGGGGTGGGTGCGCCAGCGCCGCACTTTTCAGCTCACGCACGGAAATTTGGGCTGTGGCCACAAGCTTCGGTGACGCCATGGCGATCGCCCTGCTCTCCCTTGCGGCCGCCGCGGCGGGAACGGCAAGGTCAGCCGCGCACCGGGGTCCGTTCCGCAGTGACCGGATCGACCACGATCTCCGGCAGGCTGATGCGGAATTTCGCCCCGTGCTGCAGCGGAATTGCCTCGACGGTTCCGTCGTGCGCGTCGGCGATCCTGCGCACGATCGCGAGGCCGAGGCCCGAGCCGGGCAGGGCCCGCGCCTTTGCCGACCGGTAGAAGCGATCGAAAATGTACGGCAGGTCGTCCGCGGGAATTCCCGGCCCCTCGTCGCTGACCTCGACCGTCCCGCCGGCTGCCGAGATGCGGATGCGGCCATCCGGCGGGCTCCATTTCAGCGCGTTGTCGACCAGGTTGCCGATCGCCCGTTCCAGCGCGTCCGGATCGCCGCGGACCAGCGTCGGCCGGCAGTCGAGCTCGTACCGTAGCCCCGGCGCCCGGCCGGCGGCCCGCGCTGCGACCCGTTCCGCGACAACGTCTAGCCGGACGTCCTCGATATGGAACGGGGCCTGCCCGTAACGGGCGAGCTCAACCAGGTCGTTGATCAGTACGCGCAGCTCGCCGGCCTCGGCCAGCGCGGCCACGACGAGCGCCGGTGCGTTAGGGTCGTCCGGCTGTTCGGCGAGCAGTTCGAGGTTGGTGATCAGGCTGGTGAGCGGGGTACGCAGCTCGTGCGAGGCGTCGGCCACCAGTCGGCGTTGCGCGCCAACCGACTCGTCAAGCGCGGCCGTCATCGCGGCGAAAGCCTGCCCGAGCCGGCTGATCTCGTCCTGGCCTGGCGTCTCGATCGGCGCGCTGAGGTCGCCGGTGGCCCTGATCCGCTCGACGGTTTCGGTCAGCCGGCCCACCGGGCGCAACACCCGGCCAGCGGCCAGCCGCGCCACCGCCGCCGCGGCAATCGCGCTCGCCGGTACGAGTACGACGAGCAGCCAGCCAAGCGCCGCCTGGGTCGATGTCGCATCCGACGCCGGCTGGGCGACGCGGACCAGCACTCCGGGAGCGCCCGGAAACTGCATGCTGTAAATGCGGTAGACGACGCGTCCATAGGCCTCGTCCTGAAAATACGGCTCGGCGCTCCCGGCCGCCACTTGGACGTCATGACTAGTGATGGCCACGAACCCGTTCGTAGGGCCTGTCGCCGCATCGGGCAGGATTTGCAGCTGCGTGCTGCCGAACGGGACCAGTTGCCCGAGGGCACCGGACTGCTTGAGCTTGGCCGCTATAGCCGGGGCATTTTCAGCCACCTGCACCAGAGATGCGTCGTTCTGGCTTTGCAAGTCCGCGCCGACCACAGGATAGACAACCGCCGCCACGATCGCCAGCGCGCAGAACACTACCGCCCCGACGGTGATCGCGACCCTGGCGCGCAGGCTCATTTCTCTTCCCGCAGCACGTAGCCGAGCCCGCGTACAGTCTGGATCAGCCGCGGCTCACCCATCTTTCGCCGCAAATAGCTGATATAGACCCACAATCCGTTCGATTCCGGGCCGAAGTCATACCCCCACACCGATTCGAATATCTGGGTCCGGGAAAGCACCCGGCCCGGGTTGCGGAGGAACAATTCGAGCAACGCGAATTCGGTCTTGGTGAGCGACAGCCTCATCCCGTGGCGAGTTGCCTGGTGTGCCGCGAGGTCGAGCTCGATACCGGCGAACCGGAGCAGGTCTGCGGCCGCGCCGCTGCGCCGCAGCAACGCGCGCAGCCGCGCCCGCAGTTCCTCGAGCGCGAACGGCTTGGCCAGGTAGTCGTCGGCGCCGGCGTCGAGCCCGGCGACCCGGTCAGAAACCAGGTCTCGCGCGGTCAGCATCAGGATCGGCGTGTCGTCGCCGCGCGCCCTGATCGCTCGGCACACATCAAGACCGCCCGGCTCCGGCATGAGCACGTCGAGCACGACGGCATCATGCCGGAGCCGCAACAGCGTGGCCAGCGCGGTGGCGCCATCGGCCGCCGTGGCGACGTCGTAGCCGTCACGGTGCAGCACATGAGTCAGCGCGCGGCGTACCCCCTCGTCATCGTCGACCACGAGGACCCGCACCAGGCCAGTATGGCGCATGTTCCTTAACCGGCAATTCTCGATTGCGTCAGTTGCCTCCGGCGAGGCTCTGCTTGGCGTACGCGAGCGCGGCGGCCAGCTGCTGGGGGCTGACGCCGAGCGAATGGGCAGCCGTCGCGAATGCCGGCGACGACGGGTCGGCATTGCCGGCCGCGAACAGCGGGCGGAGCGCCGCGTTGGCCGCAGCCGTGCTGACGTGCAAGTCCCTTGCCACCGCCGCCGCCAGGGCTTCGTCGCCCGGCTGCGCAGCAGTCCCGGAGCCGGGAGACTTGGAGCCGGCGGGCTTGGCGCCGCATGACTTCTCGTCCGCAAACGCCCGCCGCACCTGTGCCTGCGAGATACCCAGGTAGCGGGCGAGCGCGGCCTCGAACTGGTCCTCGGTCACATTGCCGGTGCGCGTGATCAGCGAGACCTTGACTGCGCGCAGCGCCCGGTCGAGGCGGGTCGGCGACACGCCGAGCAGGCCGGCCAGATCACTGTCGGGGGCGCACCTCACGCTGACAGACGCGGTCGTTGCGTGTGCATCGGGCTTGGTGCCCGTCGTCGACGCCATCGCGGTGGCGGTGCTGGCCGCGGCGAGCGCCGCGGTGACCGCTGCGGCGGCAATCACCCTAGTCCTGTTGCGCATGCGAATCCTCCTTGGATTGGTGGCTTGCATCCATGGGACCAGGCGAGACTCAGGCCGACCGAAAGCGTTCCTTATCGCGGCCTAATAAAGCAACGCCGGATACGATCAGGCCGCCGCCCGGACTGGGCGGCCTTCTCCTGTCGCCCAGCAGGTCGACACGGATGCAGCACCAGAACGGGTGCGGTTAATAGCGGCCGCTCATTCGCCGCCCTCGTCGAGGTGGCAGCGGTACAAGTCGGCGACGCGGAAGGCCAGGTCTAGGGACTGGCTGCGGTTGAGGCGGGGATCGCACGTCGTCTCGTAGCGGTCGCCCAGGTCACTCTCGTCGATGTGGTGGCCGCCGCCGATGCACTCGGTGACGTCGTCGCCGGTGAATTCGATGTGGATGCCGCCAGGATAAGTGCCGAGTGCGCGGTGCACCTCGAAGAATCCGGCGACCTCGTCCAGCACGTCGTCGAAGTTCCTGGTCTTCTGGCCGCTGGCGGCTTCCACCGTATTGCCGTGCATCGGGTCGCATACCCAGACCACCGGGGCCCGGCTGGCGGCCACCTTCTCGACCAGCGGGGGCAGCGCCTGGCGGATCCGCCCCGCGCCCATCCGGGTGGTCAGGGTGAGCCGGCCAGGCTCTTGGTCCGGGTCCAGGGCTTCGGTCAGCTCGAGCACGTCTTGCGCGGTGGCGTCCGGGCCGATCTTGACGGCGACGGGATTGCGGATCTGGCGGGCGAAGTCGACGTGCGCGCCGCGGGGATCGCGGGTGCGCTCCCCGATCCACAGCAGGTGAGCCGACAGGTCGTAGGGATGCCCGTTCCGCGCGTCGGTCCGGGTCATGGCCCGTTCATAATCCAGCAGCAGGGCCTCGTGGCTGGAGTAGAACTCCACCGCGCGGAACTCCCGGGCGTCAGCCCCGCACGCGTGCATGAACGCGATCGCCCGGTCGATCTCGTCCGCCAGCTGCTCGTAGCGCTGCCCGGCCGGACTGCCGGCCACGAAGTCCTGGTTCCAGGAGTGCACCTGGCGCAGGTCGGCATAGCCGCCGCTGGCGAGGGACCGGCACAAGTTCAACGTGGCCGACGCGCAGTGATACGCCTCGAGCAGCCGGCCAGGGTCAGGCGTCCTGGCGGCGGTGGTGAACTCGATGCCGTTAACCGCATCACCCCGGTAGACCGGAAGTTCCACGCCGTCCCGCACCTCGGTGGCCGCTGACCGTGGCTTGCCGAACTGGCCTGCCATCCGGCCCACCTTCACCACCGGCACGCTGGCCGCGTAGGTCAGCACGACGGCCATCTGCAGTAGCGTCTGGAACTTGCCCCGGATGCTGTCGGCGGTGGTGCCGGCGAACGTCTCCGCGCAATCACCGCCCTGCAGCAGGAAAGCCTCACCGCGCGCCACCGAGGCCAGCCGCGCCTTCAACTGGTCGCACTCCGCGGCGAGCACCAGCGGCGGCAAGCCCTTCATGCCGCGCACCACCGCTTCCAGACGATCACGGTCGGGCCACTGCGGCTGCTGAAGCGCGGGCGAACTCACGCAGTTCAGCCTACGCAAAGCTCGCTCGCCGGTTCTACGACCGGTAGCAGTAGGAGTCGGAAGAGGAGTCGCCGCCCTGCAGCCGGACCTGGTGCGCGCGCAGGCCGCGGAAGTCACCCCCGTGCGGGAAGAACTTCTCGTCGATGCGCAGCCCGCCACCTGCGGATGGGTCGGTGTCGATCTTGGCGAACCAGGCGCCCACGCCGTCCGGGTAGAACTGGTCGTCCCATGACCCGTACAGCGAGTTGGTCAGGTAGATCCGCTTCCCGTCCCGGCTGACCTCTACCATCTGCGGGCCGCCGGCCAGCCGTTCGCCCGGTGCGGCGGGGTGCGCGGCCCGGCCGGTGATGCCGCCCAGCCGGACCGAGCCAGCCTCCCGCGGGTGCGGCGGGTCGCTCACGTCGTACTGCTTCAGCTCGCCGGTGCCCCAGCAGGAGACGTAGAGGAACTTGTCGTCCACGGACAGGTTGATGTCGGTGACCAGTGGCGGCACCGCGCCGAACGGCTTGAGCGCGGGCGGCAGGTCATCCGGTGAAGCGGGTTCGGCCGGGATGGTGATCACCTTGTCGGCGCGCCAGCTGCCATTGTCGTGGCTCCACCGCCACACCGAGGCCGAAAGGTCCTCGGTGCTGATCACCACGCCGACGAAGCCCCAGGTCTGGTCGGGGTCGTGGGACGGGCGCAGCTCAAGGGCCATCTGGTGCTGCGAGCCGAGGTCGACCGTCTGCAGGTGCTTGCCTGCGGCTAGGTCCCAGAAGTGCAGCTGGTGCCCGTACTTGTTGCTGAGTAGCAGTTCGGGGTCGATCCCGTCCTCGATCATCGACGGGGTACCCCACTCGCTGGTGATCAGGACGTTCTGGTTCAGGTGCCACCAGGCGTCGTAGGCCAGGTACTGTCCGCCGCGGTCGGTTTCCCAGGCGCGCAGCACGTCGAAGCTGTCGTGGTCGAGCAGGGCGATGCCTCCCGGGCCGTCGGCCCCGTGCCCGCCGCCGAGGCAAGACAGGAAGATCCCGTCCGGGCCGCAGTGGAGGGTATGCGGCCGGGAGTAGCCCGCCTTCTCAGCCAGGTCTCCCGCGCTGACTGTCCGGACCAGTCGAGGATCGGCCGGGTCCGGGTGTGTGTCGTAGACATGGATGTCCGACGACCGCAGCCCGGGCAGCAGCAGATACCGGCGCTGCAGCCCGTCGGTGTGGTGCCCGGCGTGGGCGACCGCGCTGCTGCACGCGTTCCAGCCGAAGTGGTGCAACTCGTTGCCCCTAGTCGGCAGGTCGGTCCAGCTGGCGATCTGGCCGTATCGCGGCGAAGCCGGGTCGACGTCAAACACGACGAGCGCGTCCGGCCATTGCGCGGCGCGGTCGAAGGCGACCACATAAGCCAGCTTCTCCGGAGGTGCGCTGATCGCGTCCGCCGGGCTGCGGTAGAAGGTCGGATCGATGTCACGGCCAGGGGAATGGTTCATGAGCTCTCCTCGGCGAGATTTCATGGTTATCCGGCGCGTTAACCCAAGTACCAGGGACACCGCTACGTTGCACGGTGCAATACCCCTCCTGGGCCCCGTCACGCTCCGGGCGGACGCTGCCTTGAGATACGTGACCACTGCGTTCGTGCTCGGCGGTGGCAGGCTGGATCCGGGCCTTGACATTGTGGCCAACCAGCTGCCAACGCGTTCGTCCAGCGCCGCCGGGCCGGAAGCGACGCCGGCTGCGGCAGGGGCTAGCTCAGGAGGTCGGCGAGCTCGGCATCAAGGTTCAGGCAGGCGGACTCCTCGCCGGCCGGGACCAACTCGTAGGTCCGTGCCAGGAACGCTCCGATCCCCGCGGCGCTGGCCTCGAAGCGGGCGCATCCGGCCGGCGGGCCCAGCTCGATGTTAAGGATCTTCTCCCCGGCGTAGGCGCCGTTTCCCGTTAGGGCAGGCGCCGCCGAAGGCCATGCCCGGACGTCCCCGATCCCCTTAGGAGCGTACAGGGCCGCCGCGAGCAGGTCGCGGTCGAGGGCCCACTCCAGCGGCTCCTCCAGGAAGGTATCCAGCGACATCCTGACCGCGTACGGATCCTCGGGGCTGTAACGCAGGTCTGCCGTCAGCAGCACGATTAGGTGATCTGGGCCGACTAGGCGCAGGTCCTGCTCGGCTGAGATCGTGCTGCGGTTGGTACTGCTCATCTCCGCCACCTCCAGTGACATTGGCGAGTTCATCTATTGCGACGATCTCGCCTCCCGGTAGCGGCGCGGCTCCCCGCAGGGGTGCAGGACAGTTGCGGCCACGCTACTTCTGGCAGTTAGGGCACCAGCCCCTGAGCCGCTCCTGGCCCGGAGGCCCCTGCTCGCTGTATCGCATAAGCGTCATGGGCTAGCTGAAGTCATGGTGAGGCGGAGAGTGTGGGTAAGTTGGCCGACGAGTTCGCCGTGGAATCCCAGCGTGATGGATCCGGTTTTGGTGACGGCGAAAGGTGATGTCTACGCTACCGGCAGCAAGCGGCTACCGGTCGTATCCTAACGCTGCGCTGGCCATCACGGCGCGGATGGTGGTGATGTCCTGCCGGGGTTGGCCATGTGGGCGGTCAGCATGTCCGAGAAGTACCGCATGGCCACGTAACCGCAGTCCAGTTGCTAGCCGACGCGGAGCAGTCGCCGGGCGGGGAGCGGCTCGCGGGGCAGTTCGCGGCGCCCGGCAGAACCGGACAGCTTTGACAGGTACCGGCTCCGCGGGATCAGCCCGGCGCCCATTGACCGCAGGAACGGCGTGTCCCACTGAGCGTCGATCAGCAAGCCGCCCGCCTGGCCGAAACGCGCGGCCATGTCCGCGACGGCGATTCGCGCCGCGTTGGGCTGTCGGCCGAACAGCGAATCCCCGCTGAGCACGCGCCCGACGCCAATGCCGAACGCGCCGCCAATCAGCTCATCGTCCTGCCACACCTCGATGCTGTGCGCCCAGCCTTGCTGGTGCAGCTGAACCATGGTCTCCAGCAGACTGTCGGTGAGCCAGCGCGGCTCGCGCCCAGCCCGGCATTCATCGGCCACTCGCCGGAAGGCAGCGTTCGCCGTCGTCCACTCATCGCCGCGCCGCAACTGCTTCCTGACGTTGCGGCCGAGGTGGATATTCGCGATCTCAAGCACAGGCCTGGGATCGGGCGACCACCACGCCACCCAGTATGGATCCGCCTCCGTCCTACCCACGATGGCGATCACGCCGTCAGCGACATCCTGCTCATGCCGGATTTCATGGAAATTGCGAACGTATTCATCCGGTGCCGGGAACGGGACAACTCCGTGCCGGTACGCGCCCAGGACGCTGGCCGGGCTCAGATCAGCACAGAAGGCGACCGGGCGGTCCGCTGGCCGCGATCCGATCTCAAACGAGTCCCAGTCAGGGTAACGGCTGACCGGCATCGGAAGAAAGCCCGCTACTTACGCTGGAGAGCCGAGTGGCCGACGGTCAGCAGCGGGTCCTTCAGGTAGCCGGTCGTTACCAGGTAGTCGATATTACGATCGAGCAGTTCTTCGTCGACAATCGGGAAGGCGATGCCGCTGTCGCGCAGCGCCTCCTCGGTATTCGACCGGGTATAGCGGGGGAAAGTGTGCTCGAAGTACATCTCCGCCACCGTTAGCTCGGAATCGGAACACCGGTCGATGAACAGCGGGAGGAAGGGGCTCATCGGGTGCGCGGGGTCCGCCGCGGCGGTTCGCAACAGCTCGTCGACCCACTCGCTGTAAGGTATCTGCTTGATCGCGAAGCCGTGACAGCGCAGCCGATCGACCAGGGATTCGAGGAGGGTGTGTCTCGGGCTGGCGAGATGATAGGTGCGACCAGGCGCCGCGGCCTGGGCGGAGATATGCCTTATCGCGGCCGCGCAGATATCGGCGGGCACGAGGTCGAGCGGCAGATCGATGTCCGGAGCGACACCCGTGTCGGTGATAAACCTGATCAACGCGCACAATTCGGTGGCAGTATTCCACACGCCGCTGCGGTGATCTCCGGCGATGTCCAGCGGGCGGTAGATGGCAACCGGCAGACCCGCTTTGCCGGCATTCCTGACGAGTTCCTCGGCAACGAACTTGGTCTCCAGGTAGCCGACGCAGAGCTGCTCAGCGTACGCGAGAGGCGTATCTTCTGTTACGTCGCGCACGCCCATGGCGCCGAAGCCCGCCAGCACGGCGGCGGTGGACTGATAGTTGACGGGGATGCCCCGGTAGCGGCCGGCGAGCCGGATAAGTTCGGCGGTGCCGGTCACGTTGGCCGCCCGCAGTTCCTCGTACGGGTAAGTGAAATTGACCAGGGCGCCGACGTGATGGATGACGTCGACGGTTCGCGCTAGCTCGTCAAACGTGCCGGGCGGCAACCCGAGACTCGGCGCGGCCAGGTCTCCGGGCAGCGGTACGACGCGGTCCATGTCCAGGCCCTCGATCCCGTACCGCTGCGCGGCCTGCGTGATGCGCCGTCGCGCGTCCGAGCCGTCGCGCGCCCGGACCAGGCAACGCACCCGCGCGCCGCTGCCCGTCAGCAGTTCCCGCAGCAGGTGAATGCCAAGGAATCCGGTCGATCCGGTGAGGAGTATCTCGCGCGGCCGCTGCCAGTCCGGGCGCGGTCCCACGTCGCGGCGCACGGGGCAGGTCAGCGAGGCCTCCCGGGTGAAGTCGATGCGCTGGTCCGTGCCGTCGGCGGGGAGCCTGCCCGCGCGGGCGTCCTGCGTGGCGGCCGCGAAGCTCCGCAGCGTCGGGTTGCTGAGCAGGCTGCGGGTGAGCGGGCGGATGTACTTCGCGCTGAGCCCGAACATGGCGCGCGCTTGCGCGAGCATCTCCGCCGCGAGCAGCGAGTTGCCGCCCAGCCCGAAGAAATCGTCGCCGAGTCCGACCCGCCCCGTCTTGAGGACCCTAGACCACAGGTGGGACATGCCTGCCTGCACTGGCGTGTAATCCCCGTGCAGACCGCCGACCGTGACCGCGGGGTGGGGGAGCGCCTGTAGGTCAGTTTGCCCGTCTGGTGTCAGCGGCAGCTGATCGAGTGCGATAAAGAGGGAGGGGACCATGAAGCCGGGCACGCGAGCGGCGACGAAGTTCCGGAGGGTCGCGTCCCCGACGTGGCCCGCCGGGTGATCAGCCGGGCCGGGCCCGGGCAGGCGGCACGTGTAGTACGCGACAAGCTGCTTGTTGCCTGGGCCGACCTCGCATGCGACGACCGCCGCGGCGTTGATATCAGGGTGGCTCGCGAGGACGTCCTCGATCTCGGCGGGATCGACGCGGAAGCCGCGCACCTTCAGCTGCCGGTCCGCGCGCCCGATTACCTCGAGATTATGGTCGTCGCGCCAGCGTCCGAGGTCTCCGGTGCGGTACATCCTGCTACCAGGAGCCTCGCTGAACGGGTTGGGCGGGAACCGTTCCGCCGTCTGCGCCGGCTTGCCGAGGTAGCCCCTTGCCACGCAGCAGCCGCCGATGTAGATCTCGCCCACCGCCCCCGGGGGTACCGTGTCCAGGTTCTCATCGAGCACGAGTACCTGGGCGTGCGGGATGGGCCTGCCCACCGGCACCGGCACCGGCTCAGCGGCACGCTCAGCAGGCCCAGCGGTGTCGCTGAGCGCGGAAGCATCGAACAGGGTCGTGGTGATCGTCGTTTCGGTCAGCCCGTAAGCGTTCAGCAGCCGGGCTCCGTGCGACGCGCGCACCGCCGCGACGCAGTCCGCCCGGTCCGCCATGTCGCCACCGGTGATCATCAGCCGGGCAGCTCGCAGCCGGTCATCCGCGGGTTGGGTGAGCGCGAGCAGCTGGTGCCAGTACGCCGGGGTGAGGTCGATGACGGTCACCTGCTCCGCGGCCAGGTAGCGGAGCAGGTCGGTAGGCGCCACCGTCCCCGCATCCGGCAGCATCAGGGTCGCGCCGCTGAGCAGGGTGACGAGTATCTGCTCGACGGACGTGTCGAAGCCAAGCGACGCCAGCTGCAAAACCCGGTCGTCGCCGGTAATTCCGTAGGAGCGGGATATTTCGTGAATAACACACGCCAGCGACCTATGACTGACGGCGATCGCCTTGGGCTGGCCGGTAGAGCCTGACGTGTAGATGACGTAAGCCACGTTCTCCGGCCGCAGCCTGGTCTCCGCCGGCCTAGCCGCTCCGTCCGACGCGGCCGGCTCAGCTGAGGCCAGCTCATCGGGGAGCAATACCTGTCCGGAAGAGAATCCCGGTAGCGCCGCGCGGTCGGCAAGGATGACCGCGGGCCGTGCCTCGTCGCACATCTGGGCGAGGCGCGCCTCCGGCAGCGCCGGGTCGAGCGGCAGGTACGCGCCGCCGGCCTTCAGAACCGCGAGCAGGCAGCGAATTGCGTCGATACCCCGCTCCAGGTAAACCCCCACCACGGTCTCCGGGCCGACTCCAATTCCGCGAAGATGACTCGCTATCCGATTGGTCGACTCTGCCAGCTGATAATATGACATTTTTCTGGCTGCGGAGACCACTGCCGTCGAGTCTGGCGTGGCATTAGCCTGCCTGTCGAACAGGAGGTGCACGTACTGCTGATCATTGCCCGGATCGGTTGAGTACGCAGAGCCGTCGGCTTGCGCGCTGGCTGGGCGGATATCCCGCCACGCGGAGCGAATGAAGGCCAGGCAATCTTCCTCGGGCAAGGGTGGCGACTGCTGCCGCCAGCTAGGCGGAAGACTGCGATCAGCCCGCCACATCGCGTACTGCCCCTCGTCGTTGGCGACAGCAATGAATATCCTGGCGCCTTCGACGCGGGACAACGGCGAAGTTTCGATTTTATCGCAATATGTCATAGTTAGCATGCGTGCACCGCGACTGGGCAGGCCACCCCGACCCAGGCGGTTACGCAAAGACCCCCTGGTCGGACTATTCCCATGAAGCGGGAGTTAACACATGCCCTCTGGCTGCACCTTCTTTGCTAAAACGACTTATAGGGGATCTAGCTGTGCAATTGACTTTTAGGGGATTTAGTCGTGCAAATAGTGTGACGACTGCATATAGCTAGCGCGACGGGGAATGGAATGCGCTAAAGAGGGGGGGCGGAAGGTGTGCCTGAGTTTTACTTGACCCCGCGCAACCGCCTACTGGCGGGTTACGTCCTCTGGATGGCGCTGCTCGTCGTGACGTACTACCGGGTGCCGGGCCTGCGCGCGGAGACGTGGGGGTTGCTCGGGCTCAGCGGAGTGGCCGCCATCGTGACCGGTGTCGTCATCAACCGGCCCGCCAGGAAAGCGCCCTGGCTGCTGCTTGCCGTCGCGAACCTGAGCTTTATCGCCGGCCAGACGAGCTTCCTTGTCATGACGAAGCTCAAGGTGGACATTCCGTTTCCTTCCTTCGCCGATGCGCTGTACCTGCTGGAGTACCCGCTATACGCCGCGGGGGTGTTCCTCTTCATCAGATGGCGCAGCCCGAACCGGGACCGGCGGAGCTTGATCGACGCGCTGACCCTCACCGTCGGGCTGGCACTGTTGTCGTGGCTCTACCTGATCCTGCCGTACGCGCGGAGCTCCGAGCTGACGTGGCTGCAGAAGAGCGTCGCGATCGCCTATCCCCTCGGGGATATCTTGGTGCTCGCGATGATCGCCAGGCTGCTCGCGCCGGGAACAGCGCGCGCCAGGTCAGTCCAGCTCCTAACGCTCGGCACCATCGGTGTCCTGGTGTCCGACGTCTCGTACGGGCTGATCCAGTTGCACGGGACGTTCCATAACGGCACCATCGTCGACCTTGGCTGGGCGGTGCTGTACTGCGCCTGGGGCGCGGCCGCGCTGCACCCGACAATGACCCAGCTGACCTATCCGGTTACCGCGCAGCAGGCTGAAGCCTCGCCTATGCGGCTCACCGTGCTCATGCTCGCGGCGCTCATCGCCCCTGTCGTGCTGTTCGCCCAGTCGGTCAACGACCACTACAGCGATGGCAGCGTCGTGGCAGTGTTCTCCGCCGTGCTCTACCTGCTCGTCCTGTCACGCCTGTGGGATGTGGCCGCCTCGCACCGCCGAGCGCTGAGCCGTGAGCGCACGGTACGGCTTGCGGGCGCGTCGCTCGCGTCAGCCGGCACCATCGAGGACGCCGCGAGCGCCGCCGGGAACGCGGCCGTCACCCTCATCGGGCGGGGTCCCCAGCGGGCGGCCGTGCTCGCCGTGCGGACCGACGGCCGGTTCAGGGTCGTCGCCGCGGGCGACCCGCCGAATCCGTACCCGCTGGCGGCGCGATCAATGCAGCTCGGAGAACTGGCCGAGGCCTGGCTGCCGCGCCTTACCGGACCGGAGCCGGTATTCGTTCCCGCCGCCGAACTAGGCGAGCGGGTACCCGCGCTGTTCCCCGGCTGCGAGGGCGCGCTGCTCTGCCCGCTGACGCTCAAGGAACGCCCGTCAGGGGATCCACTCCTCGGGATGCTGGCCGTCTTCGGCCAGCGGGGAACCCTCGCCGACCTGACCAGGACGCTAGAGATCCTCGCCAGCCAGGTCGCCCTGGCAGTGGAACGCGTCATACTCAGTCAGGAGGTATTCAGGCAACGCAGCGAGGCCTACTTCCGGACCCTGGTGCAGGATACGTCGGACGTGATCCTCATCGTCAGCGACGACGATAAGGTCCGCTACGCCACCCCGTCGGCCACAAGCATCTTCGGTGACGTCGAGATCGAAGGGACCACCCTGCCGGACCTCCCGGCGCCCAGCGGCCGGCGCGAGATCAGCCGCGCGCTGACCCGGATGCGGAACCATACCGGTCAGAGCCACTACGACAAGCTCTGGTACCTCAAGCGGCGGGACGGCCGCAGCGTCCAGGTCCAGGTCCGGTGCAGCGACCTCCGGGAGAACAGTACGGTCGGCGGCCTGGTGCTCACCCTGCGAGACGTCACCGAGCAACGCCAGCTTGAGGACGAGCTAAAGTACCGGGCCTTCCACGACTCGCTGACGGGCCTTCCCAACCGGTTGCTGTTCCAGGACCGCGCCGCGCACGCGCTGGCCCAGGCGCGGCGTGGCGAGAAGATGACCGGGGTGCTGTTCGTGGACCTCGACGACTTCAAGGTCGTGAACGACACGATGGGGCACAGCGTCGGCGACGAACTGCTTGCCGCTGTCGGCGCGCGGCTGGCCGCGGCGGTGCGCGAGTCCGACACGGCGGCTCGGCTGGGCGGCGACGAGTTTGCCGTGCTCCTCGAGCAAGTCCAAGATACTGCTGAGGTAGAGGCGCTTGCCGGGCGGATCGTGGAGGCGTTCAGCGAGCCGTTCCCGATTCTCGATGGGTCGGTCATCACGACCGCCACCGTCGGCGTCGCGACCACGGAGGACAGCGTCGACGTGGATGAATTGCTGCGGCACGCAGACCTGGCGCTCTACGCGGCGAAGGCCGCGGGCAAGCGGCAGTGGCGCCGCTACCAGCCGGTGCTGGGCGCTGGCATGGTCCGCCGGCGCGAGCTGCAGGCTGCCCTTGACGACGCGGTGAACAAGTCCGAGTTCACCCTCGCCTACCAGCCCATCGTGGAGCTGACCAGCGGCGAAATCGCCGGTTTCGAAGCCCTCGTGCGATGGCCGCACCCGAGCTGGGGGATGATGTTGCCCGATCAGTTCATCTCGCTCGCCGAGGAGACCGGCCACATCGTCCCGCTCGGTGCCTGGGTGCTGCAGCAGGCGGCCGAGGCCATGGCCCGCTGGCAGGGACTGGTCCCGAATGAGCCGCCGCCGTATGTCAGCGTGAACGTGTCGGCCCGCCAGTTCCGCACTCCCGGCTTCGTGGACAGCGTCGGGCAGGCCCTCGCCGCGTCGAGCCTCGCGCCCTCGGCCCTGATGCTCGAGCTTACCGAGAGCCTGCTGAACCGCGACGAGCAGATTCACAGCGCCCTCATGGAGCTGAAGCTGATCGGCGTGCGGCTGGCCATCGACGACTTCGGCACCGGCTATTCGTCCCTCAGCTACCTGCGGGAACTACCGATAGACGCGATCAAGATAGACAAGTCCTTCGTCGACGGGATCACCACGTCGCCGCAGCAACTCGCCCTAGTCGAGGGCATCATCGGCATCGCGAAGAAGCTCGATCTCGAAGTCACCGCCGAAGGAATCGAAACGGATGCACAGCGCGAGCTGCTTGTCGCGATGGGCTGCGACTACGGGCAGGGTTACCTGCTGGCGATGCCGGCCGGCGCGGACCAGACCGAAGCGCTGATCCAGCAGCGGCAGAGCCTGATTACCGAGCTTCCCGGTTAGTAGCGAGAACACCTTGGACAGACAGCTCAGGGTACGGACGCACGGCAGCGAGCCAGCCCCCCGTGCCGCTTACCTTTGCCCGTCGGTGGGCGAATACCCCATTTACGACGAGAGCATCTACCAGGTGCTCCGCCAAGACGAACGCCGCAACAGCTTGTTTCGCCGCGCTATCGGCACGGTCGCCCCCGGGGCGACCGTGCTCGAGATCGGCTGCGGCCCCGACCTGCTCTGGACGCTCGCGGCGGTTGACGCCGGCGCGTCCCGGGTGTACGCGATCGAGGTCATCGAGGAAAGCGCCCGGCGCGCCGAACAGACCGCCCACGCCCATCCGGCCGACAACATCCACGTCATAGCAGGCGACTCGACTCAGGTCGCGCTGCCGGAACGCGCGGATGTGTGCATCGCGGAGATAGTCGGCTGTATCGGCGGCTCGGAGGGCATCGCCGCAGTGCTCGCGGATGCCCGCCGACGGCACCTGGCACCGTCAGCCAGCGTCATCCCGGGGGCAGTGCGCACGCTGGCCGGAGCGGTGGGCCTGCTCGACCTGATGGGCGGCGACGTGGCCATGCCGATGGCGTTCGCGCCGTACGTCGAGGCGGTGTTCCGGCAGGCCGGCGGGCCGTTTGACCTCCGGCTCTACGTGGGCGGCATGGGCCCGGCCGCGCTGCTGTCGACAACGGGCGCCTTTGAGGACCTGAGATTCACCGAGCAGTCATACGTCCAGGGCGCCGAACTCCAGCTCCAGATCACCAGAAGCGGTCGCATCGACGGGCTGCTGGCCTGGATCGAGCTGGCCGTGGCGCCTGATGACGCAGTACTGGACAGCCTCGCAGAAGACACGAACTGGCTGCCGGTCTACATCCCGTTCACGCTCCAGGACCCCCTCGCCGTCAGTGCCGGCGACATACTGTCGATGCACGTCACGGTCCACGCAGCGGCCGACGACATACATCCGGAGTACTTCTTCCGCGGCCATCTCACCCGGGCGGGTTCCGGCACCGCCATTGAGGTCAGCGCCGAATCGAGATACTCAGGCGGCCCGTTCCGCTCAACGGTGGTGCACCGCAGGTTGTTTCACGCCGGGTCTTAATCCCGAATCGCCGTCAGGGTGATTGGCCGCCGTACTGCTCACGCCAGAGGCACTCGGGCTGGCGGTGCTATCTGCCGCCAGGGAGCCGGCCAGGGTGTTTACGGGCGCGACTGGGCGGCCATGGTGTGACCGTGAAAGCCAGTGAACCGACCATCGGAGGCATCATGACCACCTCACCCAAACCCAGACGGCTCTCCCGTCCGGGAGCGGGTCCGGGTCGCCATCGATGTCACCTTTAACTAATGCCGACCGTAACCCCACCGTCCATTCTGCCGAAACCGGAAGGCACCACCAGTGGAGTACCTCGTCACCATGACCACCCGCGTACCCGATGGAACGCCGGACCAGGCGGTCGCGGACGTCCGCGACCGCGAGGCGGCACATTCGAGTGAACTCGTCGCGCAGGGGCACCTGCTGCGGCTGTGGCGCCCGCCGCTGCGGCCGGGCGAGTGGCGCTCGCTCGGGCTGTTCGCCGCCGCCGATGACGCACGGCTCGAGCAGGTGCTCGCCTCGATGCCGCTGCGGGTGTGGCGTACCGACGAGGTGACGCCGCTCTCTCCGCACCCGAACGACCCAGGCCTGCCGGCCAAGAGGGGCGCTGCGGAGTTCCTGACCGCCTTCACCATCGCCCTCCCTGAGAGCACGCCTGCCGAGACAGTCGAGGACATGGACGCGCGCGAGGCCGCGCGTGCGAAGGCACTGGCCGGGCAGGGGCACTTGCTGCGGCTGTGGCGGCTGCCCGGCGAGGGGCGCGCCCTGGGCCTGTGGCGGGCCCAGGACAGCACGGAGATGCAGGCCATCTTGAAGACGCTGCCGCTGGATGCCTGGATGACGGTGGAGACCACAGCGCTTACCCCTCACCCGAGCGACCCGGGGCTGGCGGCGTCATGACGGCGAAGGTGGCCACCCTCGCTGAGGTCGCGGACTCCGGCACGCCCGCGGTGCTGGCCGCGCTGACCTTCCCCTGGGCGGTGCTGGGGACAAGGATGTGACCGAAGGGCCAGAATCGGCAGCCTGCCCGGCCGCCAAGGGGAGCTAGGGGATCCTGATGCCGTGGTTTCCGGATTTCGTCAGTGCGATGCAGCTTGTGCGCCAGCAGACTCGTGCCGCGGGTCAGGCTGATCCGGTGGGCCAGTACTTCGCCGCGCTGAACCGCGGTGACACCCACGACCTGGAGATCACGTGGCCGGGCGAGGTGGTGGTCTACGATCCACGCGCGGGCGAGATCCGCGGCCACAGGCAGCTGCGCCGGTTCGTCAGGAACAACCAGTCCTGGCTGGCCCAGCGCCACGCCCGTATCGAGACCGTGGCCTCCACATACGCGGACGGGCGGGCCGTGGTGGAGCTGCTCGCGCACCTGGCCGACGACGGCGCGGAATTGGCGTGGCCGGTGGCGGTCGTCGCCGAATCTCCCGACGACTTGTCGGTGGTGTTCCGGACCTACTGCAGCCAGTGGCCCGTCGACGGCCGGCGCCACCTCCGGCCGCCCATCCTCAAGCCCGGCGATGCCCGCCCTGGGGATGTCGTCGGCCGCTACCAGGCCGCGCTCGAGGCCGGTGACGCCGAGGCAGTCGTGAGCACCCTCACGCCGGACGGGTACTACCGTGAGCCCATCGGCCCGCATGTCATCCACCGCGGCACGGCGGAGCTTCGCTCGTTCTTCACCAGGGAGTTCAGCGCGGGCGGCGGTATCGGCTTGCAGCTCTGCATGGTGACGGACGACGGGGTGCGCTGCGCGCTGGAATACAACTGTGTCCGCCAGGGCAGCCATGACCTGCCGCCCCAGGCGGGACTCGGGGTCTACGAGCGCGGCCTCGACGGGCTGCTGTCCGCGGCCCGCGTCTACGACGACATCGAACCGCCCGCCGGGCCCGCATAGGCAACTCGCGGCACCTCGGGCATATCAGGAACTGCCTACGGGGCTTGTCATTTAACGTCACTAGCTGACCGCATGTCGTAGTGGGCAGTCTCTCCGGGCCGAAGATCCCACGCCCATGCGCGGGCCAGGAACACTCCGATCCCCGCAGTGCTGGTCTCGAAGTGGGCGCTTCCGGTCGAGCTGGTGTCCGTTTGAGCCGCCAGGAGATCAGCTCGGGACGGCCGACGGCCGCTTCTTCCTGTTAGCGGGGCGGCTTGGGTCGGCTCGGGTGGACGCCAGCGAGAGGCTAACCAAGAACCCTAATCCCTGTCTGCCGTATGAGCCAAAATAGCCCAGAAGTAGTCGGACTTCTATGCTCATATTTCTCATTGGATCGGTTCTCTCACATGTGTCACTCCCCTGGAAATTGAATCTTTAATCACTTACGCGCTCATATCTTGACTTAGTGATAAGCCGAAGCTATCCATAGGTGTGATGCATTCGATTGCAGTGGATCGCGAGAGGACGGAGATCAAACGGTGAACTCAGTTACCGCTAGCTCCACTGGCCTCGACCTCGTGGCTCACCATGACCTCGGCGGCGCGGGCGACGGCATGCAGGTGATCCGGCAGGCGGATGCCGTTTACGTGGGTCACGTCGGCACCAGCGGCATGGGGACGTCGATCCTCGACGCCAGCGACCCCATGCGGCCGGAACTCGTGACCCAGTGGCCCGCGCCGCCGCGGTCGCACACGCACAAGGTCCAGGTCGCGGACGGCCTGCTGCTCGTCAACCACGAGAAGTTCCCGTACCGCGCGGCCTACGCCGACGGGTTCTCCGCCGGCCTTGCCGTCTACACGCTGACCGACCCGCTGCGGCCGGAGCGGGCCGGGTTCTGGCACAGCGGCGGGCGGGGCGTCCACCGCATCGTGTGGACGGGCGGCAGGTACGCGCACATGTCCGCCACCCCCGACGGGTTCCGCGACCGGATCTGGCAAGTGATCGACCTCGCCGACCCGGCCCGCCCGGCCGAGGCGGGCCGCTGGTGGTGGCCGGGACAGTGCGAGGACGAGGTGCCGGACTGGCCGGGCGGACGACGCTGCGCAGCGCACCACGCCCTGATCTCCGGCAACCGCGCCTACCTCGGATACGACGACGCGGGCATGGTCGTGCTTGATGTCGGCGACATCGCCCGCCCTCGCCTCGTGGCCCGAGCCGAATGGGACGGTGGCTCGACGCACACCTGCCTGCCGCTGGCAGGCCGCGGCCTTGTGGTTGCCACCGACGAGCAGGTACGCGACGGGCCTGACGCGCCGCGGCGGGCCATCCACGTGATCGACGTCGCAGGCACGGAGCCGAAGATGATCGCCGCGTGCCCGGAGCCGGCGGGCTTCGGCGGCCAGCCGCTGCGATTCGGCGCGCACAATCTGCACGAGAACCAGGCCGGCGCTTACCGCAGCGAGCGGCTCGTCTTCGCCACCTACTTCAGCGCGGGCGTACGCGTTTACGACCTGGCTGACCCCGCCCACCCAGTCGAGGTTGCGCACTGGATACCGGAGCCGCCACCCGGGCAGCCGGTGCCGCAGATCAACGACCTGTTCGTCGACCGCGACGGCTACCTCTGGGTGACCGACCGGATCGGCGGCGGCCTGTACGTGCTGCGGCCGCGGCCAGCGCTCGATGCGCTGATGGACGAGGCACGGGCATGACCAGGCCGCGCGCACGTGCCGCCTTCGGTCACTGGCGGGCCCTCCTCGGTTATGCGGCCGGCATCGCGGCTGGCATCGTAGCCTGGCAGTTGATCGGGCTGCACTCCGCAAACTTCGTCTTCGTGCCGCTGACCACGACCCTATCCAGCCTCGGCAGCCTGGTATCCAACGGCAGCCTGCCAAGCGCGCTTGCGTCCTCGTTCTCCGTGTACGCGGTCGGCGTGTCGCTTGCGATCGTGGCCGGCGCCGTGATCGGGATGCTGTTCGCCAGGCGAACGCTCCTGCGCAAGGCCTTCGAGCCGTACCTCGTCGCCTTGTACGCCACTCCGATGGTGGCGCTGATCCCGTTCCTGCTCGCGTTGATCGGCTACGGGTTCTGGCCCAAGGTGATCGTTGTCTTTCTGTTCTCGTTCTTCCCCGTAGAGTTCGCTACCCAGCGCGGCGCGCAGAGCATCGCTCCCGAGTTGCTCGACGTAGCCCGTGCCTTCCGCACCAGCGAGCGCCAGATCTGGCGGCACGTCGTGATCCCGTACACGTTGCCGTACCTGATGACCGGCGTCCGCCAGGCGCTCGCCCGTGGCCTTGTCGGGATGATCTCCGCCGAGTTCTTCCTCAGCGCGGGCGGCCTCGGCAGCCTTCTGATCACGCAGTCCGAGCAGTTCGATACCGGTGACATGCTCGCTGTGACCTTGGTCATCACGCTGATCGGCGTCATCCTCATGGCGATCGGGCGCACGTTCGAGCGCCGGTTCGCACCCTGGCGGGTGACCTCTTGAGCGCCCCGGGCCGCAACCTCTCTGCGGCCGCGGGCGCCTCGTCCCAGGTCCGGAGAGAGCAGCGCCTGTCTGTCATCCGCAGGGGCCTGGCGCCCGGCCGCCGTGCGGGCGGCCCGAACGGTCCGGGGGAGGCTAGCGGGGCCGAAGCGGAGACAGCTCGCCGCGAGCGCACCCAGGTGTTCCTGGCGCGCGGCGCCGCCGGGCTCGGCATCTTGGTGGTGTGGCAGGTCTGCGCGGCCACGCTCGCGCCCGCCTACATCGCCAGGCCTCTCGGGATCCTGGGACAGGTGCCGGCCGTGTTCGGCGATCAATCATTCTGGTCGGCCGCGGGCTCGACGCTGCTCGCCGTGGTCGAGGGGTTGATCATCGCGGTCGTGATCGGAACCGTCATCGGCCTGGTCATGGGCAGGATCAGGGACGTCGACCGGGCGCTGCGGCTGTATGTCGACAGCTTCTACGCCATGCCGCTGGTCGCGCTCGTCCCGCTGCTGACCGTCTGGTTCGGCTATACACCCTTGGCCCGCCTGGTGGTCGTGGTCATTGAGGCGATCCTGCCGGTTATCTTCAGCGTGGCCGAGGGCGGGCGTAGCCTGTCCGCCCAGTTCACCGACGTGGCGCGCACCTACCGTGCGCCGTGGTGGCGGGTCTGGTCGGGGATCGTGCTGCCCGCCTCGCTGCCGTACTTGCTCGGCGGCATTGACCTGGCGATCGGCCGCGCCCTTGTCGGCGCGGTGGTGGCCGAGTTCATCGCTTCGCTGAACGGCCTTGGCTACTACATCTTGTTCAACGTCCGCTCGTTCCAGGAGGACAGGGCGATGCTGGCCCTTGTCCTCCTTGTCGTATTCGCGCTCGCCGTGCGCGGGCTGGTCAGCCTGTTCGTGCGTCGCAAACTCCCGTGGTACCGGGCGGGATGAGGTCACCAGATGAGGGAGATGCCGTGACTCAGCCAGCAGATGCCGCCCTGATCCACGTCGACCAGGTGTCCAAGTGGTACGGCGGCCGGACCGTGATGTCGGGCGTCAGCTTCGATGTGGGGTCCCGCGAGATTGTGTCGATCGTCGGGCCGTCCGGCTGCGGGAAGACCACGCTGCTCCGCTGCGTGGCCGGCCTGACCGCGCCGAGCGGGGGAGCGGTCAGCATCGCCGGTCACGTCGTCACCGAGCCGCCCGAGGGCGTCGGCGTGGTGTTCCAGCACTTCGGCCTCTTCCCGTGGATGACGGTCTTCGGCAACGTCGCCTTCGGGCTGACCGTGCGCGGGATGCCGCGCAGGCAGGCGGAGCCACGGGTCCGTGAGCTCGTTGGCATGGTCGGACTTGAGGGGTTCGAGCACTCGTACCCGCACCAGCTTTCCGGCGGGATGCAGCAGCGGGCCGGCCTCGCGCGCGCCCTGGCGATCGAGCCCCGCGTGCTCCTCATGGACGAGCCGTTCGCCTCGCTTGACGCGCAGACACGCGACGTGCTCCAGCTTGAGATGCTGCGGATCCTCGATCTGCGGCCCACCGCGACCATCTTCGTCACGCATTCGATCGACGAGGCCGTGCTGATGGGCGATCGCATCGTCATCCTCACCGGCCACCCGAGCACCGTGCACGATGTCGTCGATGTCGGGATACCGCGACCCCGAGGGCGGGAGGCCGTGGACAGTGACCGGTTCCGGGTCGTCCGCGACTACCTGTGGACGGTCGTCATGAAGGGCCAAGACCAGCGGCGAGCGGGGGCGGGCAACACCAACTCGGTCGACAGGCACCGTGAAGGGACGGCAGAGTGACATGAGAAGACTACGTTTCGCCTTCAGAGCCGCCGCGCTGGTAGGCGCGGCAGCAATATCCGCCGCAGGCATCGCCGCCTGCGGCAGCCCGGGCGGCGGAGGCGGGTCATCGGCCGCCTCTGTGCCCACCATCACGCTCGGCTCGCCGGGGATCCCGCCGGTCATCTCCGGTCTGCTTCCCTACATCGCCCAGAAGGAGGGCTTCTACAAGAGGTACGGCGTCAACGTGGTCATCAAGAACTTCAGCACGGGAACGGACGCCACCCGTGCCGTCGCGGACGGCCAGATCGACGCGGCGATCATGCCTCCCGCCCAGCTCATGGAGCTTGCGGCGAAGGGCGTCCAGCTGGTCGGCATTCAAGGCCAGGAGGTCCCCGACTGGGTGGTCGTGTCCACCGACCCCGCCATCAAGACCTGTGCGCAGCTCAAGGGGCAGGGCATCACCGTCGACGCCGTGGGCGGCATCCGCTACACGGCGCTCGCCTCGATGGTCAAGTCCTGCGGCCTGACGATTAAGGACGTCAACCCGCTGCCTTTCCCGGGCAACAACGCGCCGCAGGCGATGATCGCCGGCCAGGTGAAGGAGGCCGTCCTGCACCTCAATGAGCTCATCGACGTGCAGCAGCAGCTCGGCCCCGGCAAGGTGAACATCATCATGAAGATGTCACAGACCAGCCCGGACACCATGTATGAGATGTACGGGGCGCTCAAGAGCGACCTGGCGAAAAAGCACACGGCCTTTGTCGACATGATCGCGGCCCAGATCGCCACGCTGAAGTGGATGGCGGACCCGGCGAATATCGACGAGGTTGCACAGCTCGGCACCATCGTTGGCGACCCCGCGAACGTGATGAAATCCGCCATGCAGCAGTACTTCGCCATGGGGTTCTGGACCCAGAACGGCTCAGGCATGCCCCAGGCCAACGTCAACAGCATGATCCAGTCGCAGGTCGCGGTCGGCAACCTGACGTCCGCGAACGCTCCAGCCTACGCAAGCATCGTGGACCAGAGTGTCTACGCCGACGCGGCGAAGAAGGTATCCGGCTGACGTCGCCCTCGCTAACGGCGGAATGGGGTTGTGGGCCGCGGCCCACAACCCCATTTCCGTGCGCCGCGCCGCGACGTAACCACGCGGCAACCCCCTGACCCGTCCCTGCCCCCCGGCCCCGGAAAGGACAGTGATCGCTGTGACCCGCATCCTTGGTTCGGCGCGGGAACAGGACCCGGGGTCGGCGGGCGCCGTCGGACGGGGCAGGAGGTCGCCGTACCGTATGCCTGTCGCTGGCTGATCGGCGAGCGCGCGATCGGCTCACTCCTTGATCGCGCCCTCGCCGGTGCGCATGATGTACTTCTGGAACACGAAGAAGACGATCGCTACCGGGACGGTCATCGCCAGCGCGGCGGCCAATTGAAGCGGGTACTGCGCGCCCGCGCCGAGCTCGCCGCTGACCAGCCGGCCGACGCCGGTGGTGAGCGTGTCCAGAGACGGCGACGAGTGCGCGACCAGGATCAGGGAGAAGTTGTTCCATGACCCCTGGAACGACAAGATCGTCAGTGTCATCAGCGCCGGGCGTGCCATCGGCAGCACCACCGACCAGTAGGTGCGGAAGATGCCGGCGCCGTCGATCTTCGCCGCATCCTCGATGCTCGGGTGGACGGTGAGGAAGAACTGCCGCATGATGAATACCCCGGCGGCGTCGGTCACCAGCGGCAGGATCAGCCCCGGGTAGGTGTTGAACAGGTTCAGTTCCTTCAGCACGAGGAACGTCGGGATCAGCAGCACCACGCTCGGCACGGCCATGACCGCGATGATCGCGGCGAACAGCCCGCTCCGGCCGCGGAACCGCAGCCGGGCCAGCGCGTACCCGGCCATTGAGTCGAACAGGATCCGGCCGAGGGTGACGAACAGCGCCACCACGAACGAGTTCGCCAGCCAGCGCGCGAAGTTCTGCTGCGCCAGCTCGCTGAACGCGGATGTCACCCAATGCTGCGGAATCGGGCTGAGCGGGTGGGCGACGGCGTCGGTCTCGGTCTTGAACGCGGTCCCGATCTCGAGCAGGAATGGGTAGATGTAGATCACCGCGAACACCACGAGCGCCAGGTACAGCAGCACCCGGCCGGCCTGCCGGCGCCGCCTCATGAAACACCGCCCGCGCGGCGCTCGGAGATGATCAGCCGCTGCACGATGGTCAGCACGACGATGAGCGCGAACAGGATGAACGCGATCGCCGCGCCCTGTCCCCACTGCTGGTTGCCGAACGAGGTCAGGTAGGACAGGAACGCCGGGGTCAGCGTGGTGCCTTCCGGGTTGCCCTGGCTCATCAGGTAGACCTGGTCGAACACCTGCCAGGTACTGATCAGCCCGAGGGTCAGCACCAGGAACAGCGCGGGGCGCAGCATCGGCAGAGTGACCTTGCGGAACTGCTGCCAGCCGTTGGCGCCGTCCATGACCGCCGCCTCGGTCAGGTCGGACGGGATCGCGTAGATGGCCGGCAGGAAGATCAGCATGAACGTGCCCGACGTGGTCCAGATGGCCAGCACGATGATCGCGATCATCGCCACGCTCGGCCCGGCCAGCCAGTTCCACCAGGACAGGCCGAGGAAGCCGTGATTGGCCAGCGCGCCTGGCGCGGTGGCCACCCCGAGGCCGGACAAGATCATCTGCAGCAGCCCGTTGGGGTCATCGAACCAGTTCGGTCCGGCGCCGCCGCCGAGGTAGCCGATGATCGCGTTCACCACGCCGGTGGTCCCGAAGATGTACAGGAACAGGATCGACACGGCCACCGAGCTGGTGATCGAGGGGAAGTAGTAGGCGGCGCGGAAGAACCCGCGCCCGGTCAGCCGCCGCCGGCTGACGAACAGCGCCAGGCCGAGGGCGAGTGCGGTCTGAACCGGTACTACGAGGATCACGTAGTACAGGTTGTTGCGCAGGCTCTCGCCCAGCTGCTGCTGCGGCAGGCCGGGCTGGGTGAGCAGCGCCTCGTAGTTCTTCGCGCCGACCGCGTGCACGCCGCTGGCAAACGGGCTGCCAATGCCGTTCCAGTCGCTGATGCTGACCCAGGCCGCCATCACGATCGGCACCACCAGGAACACCACCAGCAAGACGATCACCGGGGCGGACATCAGCCACCCGGCGGCGGTCTCCCGGCGCCGGGTCGTGAAGAACGGCCGGCGGCCGCGGATTCCCCCGGCAGCGGGGGGATTCCGCGGGCCGTCCTGCCGCAGCAGCGCGGTCATGAATCCTGGTTGACCACGGCCTGCAGGTTCTGCTGGGCCGTCTTCAAGATCGTGGCCGGGCTGCTGCTGGCCAGCTGTTCCAGGGACGAGTCAAAGGCCGACAGCGCCTGCGTCGCCCCGGCGATCGCGATGTCCGGGTGCGCGTAGGACAGCTCGTCGACGAACGTCGAGAACTGCGGGTAGGTCTTGGCGTACTGCGCCTGGGCGGAGGTGAGCGACGGGATGACGCCGAACGCCTTGGAGAACGTCATCTCCTGCTGGTCGGTGGTCAGGAACTTCACGAAGTTGACCGCGCCGGCCAGGTTGCTCTGCTGCTTCGGCACGCCCCAGCAGTTGGTGAAGGACAGCGTCGCGTGAGTGCCGGAGGGCCCGGCGGGCAGCGGGTAGACCTTGAACTTGACGTTCGGGTAGTCCGACTGGAGTTCGCCGTTCTCCCAGTTGCCGATGATGTCCATCGCAGCCTTGTTCTCGCCGAACGCCTGGCCGCTGAAGCCCGCGCCCATCTGCGCCGGGAACTTCATGATGCCCGAGTTCAGCATGCCCTTGAGATAGGTCAGCGCGGCGACGTTCTGCGCGCTGTCCAGCTCAACCTTGGTGCCGGCGGCGTTGGTGACGGTGCCGCCGTTCTGGTAGAAGAACTCGTCGATGCCGGAGTGGGTCTGGTCGATGGTCAGGCCCGCCCGGCTGCCGGTGGTCAGTTTCTTCGCGTCCGCCTCGAGCTGGCTCCAGTTGGCCGGCGGCGCGCCCAGCCCCGCCTGCTGCCAGTCGGTGGTGTTGATGTAAAGCGCGAGGGTGGACGCGTCCTTCGGCTCGCAGGTGAGCGTGCTCTTGTAGGTGAAGGCGGCCGACAGCGCCGAGGCGAAGCCGCTGGCGTTGGGCAGGCTGGACGGGTAGGCGTCGAGGACGCCGTCCTTGGCGTAGCTCTGGAAAGTCAGCGGGTCGAGGTAGAACACGCTCGGCGGCGTGCCGCCGGAGAAGGCCTGTGCCACCTGCTGGGTGAGGGCGGATGCCGGGATTACCTGCACCGGGATGCCGCTCTGCTTGGTGTACGCCTTCGCCGCGGCCTGCACCGCAGCCGTTTCCGCGGGTCCGCTGGAGCCGAACATCAGGGTCAGCGTGGACTTGTTGGGCTTGGCGCTGGCCGCGCTGCTCGCCGACGAGGAGCCGAACCCGTTGCCGGAGGAACAGGCGGTAGCGAAGAGCGCGAGCCCGGCGGCGGCTACGGCCGCGATGGCGATCTTGGATCTCATGATGTCCTCTTCTCGGGGGATTGTGAGGAACTGCGTACGACGAGCTGCGGCTCGAGGAGCGCGCGGGGGCGGGCGCCGCGCTTGCCCGTGCCGCTGGCGCGGGAGAGGAGCCGGTCCAGTGCCACCAGGCACGCGTCGGCGACCTCGTCGAGTGGCTGCGCCACGCTGGTCAGGCCGAGCGCGGCCGCCGCGGTGGAGTCGTCGAAGCCGATCACGGCCACGTCCCGGCCGGGGACGAGGCCGCGCGCGGTGATCTCGGTCCACGCGCCGAGCGCGATCGTGTCGCTGACGCAGACGAAGGCCGTCGGCGGCGCGGCCGCGTCCAGCAGCCGGGCGCAGGCCTCCCGGCCGCGGGCCAGGTCGTCTTCCAGCCGCGCGCACAGCCCGTCGGTCGGCAGGCCCGCCGCTTGGCAGGCCTGCTCCCACCCGGCCTTGCGGTCCTCGCCCACGTCGGAATCCTTCGGGCCACCCGAGGAAGGCAATCCGCCGGTGACCGGCCGCGATCAGGTGCTCGGTGGCCGTGCGCTCGCCGTGCGCGCCGTCCACGTCCACCCACGGGTGCGTCCCCGCGGCGCCCCACGGACGGCCGAACGTCACGAAGGGAACGCGCTTGCGCCGCAGCCACGATGTCCGGCGGTCGGCCGAATGGGTGCCGGTGAGCACGAAGGCGTCGAGTGTGTAGTCGCTGAGCAGCTGGTCGTAGGCCCGGATCTCCTCGTCGTCGTCCACCGCGGTGAACAGCAGGACCCGGTAGCCGGACTTCTGCGCCCGGCGGGTGAGCGCGTGCAGGAAGGCGTTGTGCAGCTCGCCCTTCCACTGGCCGGGCTCGGGGATGATCACCGCGATGAGGTGCGACCGCTGGGTCCGGAGCGTCTGCGCCGCCTTGAGCGGGCGGTACCCAGTCGCCGCGATCACCGACTCAACTCGCTCGCGGGTCTCGGCGCGGACCAGGTGCGGCGCGTTGATCACGTTTGAGACCGTCTGCAGCGACACGGAGGCAGCCTTGGCGACATCTGCCATGGTCGGACGCTGTGCTGGCACCTTGATCCTCTTTGATCGTTAAATTTGAACGATCAATTTGATCGTTCAAAGCACTGCTAGGATCACGCTGACGGCGCGCCGCTGTCAAGCTTTGCCGCTCATAAGGCGACAACTCACGACAACCGGAAGGAGCGATCGATGTCCGCGCTTGATCAGCCCTGGCTGCACGATCTCGTCACCGTGCTGAGTGCGCCGACCGTTGTGCTCAGTGAGCCGAGCGGGCAGATCCGCGACGGCAGCAACGCCGAGGGGGTGCTGCACGCCGACGTCCGGGTGCTCTCCCGGGCGGTGCTCACGGTGGGCGGGTCGGAGCCGGCGCCAATCGGCAGCGGGCTGGACGGCGCGCGGTCGGCCTGGTTCGTCGCGGTACCGAGGGCGCTCGGAGACGACATCGTCGACCCGACGGTCAGGATCGAGCGAGAGCGGACCGTCGCACCCGGTGAGCTGAGCGAGCGGATCCGGGTAGTCAGCCTGGCTGACTCCGGCGTCGACACCGAACTCGTCCTCACTGTCGCCGCTGACCTGGCCAGCCTGGGCGAGATCAAGGCGGCGCGGGCGGGGCAGCCTGTGCCCCTGACTACGGGCCTCGACGGGCTGAGCTGGGGTGACGGAGAACTGGCGGTAACGCTCTCAGCGCCAGGCGCCGAGCTGTCGGGCGACCACGCGGCCAGCTTCGCAACGATCCGGTGGCCGGTGCGGCTGGACGGGCGGGGGGCCAGCGTGTTCAGCTGGCGGTTGACGGTGACCGATCCCGCCGCGTCGGTCATCGCGGCGCCCGGCGGCGCGCCCCAGCCGGCCTGCGTTACCGCCGACGACCCTCGGCTGGCGGAGCTTGTCGGGCGCTCGCTGGCCGACGTGGCCGCACTGCGGATGGCCGTGCCAGGCCGTCCCGATGACGTGTTCCTCGCCGCGGGCGCGCCGTGGTACTTCACGCTCTTCGGCCGGGACAGCATCTGGGCCGCGCGCCTGCTGCTGCCATTCGGCTGGCAGCTCGCTGCCGGTACGCTCCGCACGCTGGCGGCCTGCCAGGGGAGCAAGCTCGACCCGGAGACCGCGGAGGCGCCCGGCAAGATCCCGCACGAGCTGCGGCGCGGGGGTTCTCTCTATTACGGCACGATCGACGCCACCCCGCTGTGGATCTGCCTGCTGCACGACGCGTGGCGCTGGGGCATGCCGGGCAGCCAGGTGCGGGCTCTGCTGCCCGCGCTGCACGCCGCGCTCGAGTGCATCAGCCGCTACAGCGACTCCGACGGCGACGGGCTGCTCGAGTACATCGACCACAGCGGCCACGGGCTGTCGAACCAGGGCTGGAAGGACTCCGGCGACTCCATCCGCTTCGCCGACGGCCGCATCGCCAAGCCGCCGGTCGCGTTGTGCGAGGTGCAGGGGTACGCCTACGAGGCGGCCATGGCCGGGGCCGAGCTGCTGACCGCGTTCGGCGAGCCCGGTGCCGACCGCTGGCGGGCCTGGGCGGCTGGGCTTGCGGAGGCGTTCCGCGCGTCGTTCTGGCTGCCAGCCGGGTACCCGGCGCTCGCCCTGGACGCCGCCAAGCAGCCGGTGGACTCGCTGACCAGCAACATCGGCCACCTGCTTGCCACCGGGCTGCTGACCGAAGACGAGGAGTCGCTGGTCGTCGCCCGGCTGTCCGGCCCGGACATGGACACAGGCTTCGGACTGCGCACCATGTCCGCCAGCAACGCCGGCTACAACCCGCTGAGCTATCACTGCGGCTCCGTGTGGAGCCACGATACGGCCATCGTGATCAGGGGACTGTACCGCAGCGGCCATGGCCACGCCGCGGCCAGGCTGGCCGACGGGCTGCTGTCGGCCGCCGCCGCGTTTGACTGGCGTCTCCCCGAACTGTTCTCCGGCGAGAATCGCGGACCGGTGCCCTACCCGGCGGCGTGCCGCCCCCAGGCCTGGTCGGCCGCCGCTGCCGGGGCGCTGGCCCTGGCATTGCTTGGCCTCGAGGTGGACGTGCCGGCCGGCCTGGTCCGGATCGAGCCGCCGGACGTGCCGCTGGGCAGCGCGGGCCGGCGACTGCGTATCGACGGGCTGGTGGCGGGCAATGAAACGTTCAGCGCGGGCATCGACGAGACCGGCCGCGGCTACCTGCTCGGATGCAGCCTGCGCCGAGATTAGACGGCAGGCGCCAGGTCAGCTGGGGATTCGATTCACCAAGTGCCCCGGTCATGATTCCGTTCTGCGTGGTTCGCCGCTCACGGGCCCGGTGGTCCCGCGCACCACGAGGCTGGAGTCGAGGCCATAGCGGACGTCGCCCAGTTCGCGGCCGCCGAGCAGTTGCAGCAGCACCGAGACCGCGATGTCCCCCGCGTCGGCGCAGTGCAGCGACACCGTAGTCAGCGGCGGATAGGTAGTCGCGGCAAGCACGTCGTCGCAGCCGATGACGCTGAAGTCCTCGGGAACCCGCAACCCGCGCTCGGCCAGCCCGGCCAGGATGCCGTGCGCCACCACGTCGTCGAAGGCAATCACCGCTGTCGCGCCGCTGGCCAGCAGCGCCTCGACGGCGTGGGCTCCGCCTGAGTATGTCGCCGGCCGCGCGCTCAGCATGGTGACGGCCAGCCCTTGCTCGGCGCGCGCCGCGGCGATCGCCCGCCGCCGCTGATGGTCCGACCAGGAGCCGACCGGGCCGCCAACGTAGGCGATGCTCTGGTGACCGAGTTCCGCGAGATGTGCAACCGCTTGCATCATTCCTGTGCTGGAATCCACGAGCACGCGCGGCAACTTAGGGATGTCCCGGTTGACCAGGACCAGTGGCTTGCGCTTGGCATGGCCGATAAGCGCCTGGTCGGGCAGCCGTGAAGAGGCCAGCACGAAGCCGTCCACCTGGGGAGTAAAGCGGTTGATCAGCCGGGTTTCCTGATCCGGGTTCTCTGCTGAGTCGCCGAGCAGCACGCAGAAGTCCTGCTGGTCGGCGCCCGCCTGGGCGGCCCGGATCAGCGGGGGAAAGAACGGGTTCGCGATGTCAGGCACGATCAGCGCGATGACCCCGCTATGTCCAGTTGACAGTGCCCTGGCCACCTGATTCGGCACGTAACTCAGGTCTTCGGCGGTGGCGAGCACCCGCTGCACAGTCTCGGGACGCAGCAGGTGCGGCCTGGTGAAAGCGCGCGAGACGGTCGAGCGGGAAACGCCGAGCTGCTTGGCGATGACGCTGAGCGTGGGCCCGCTGGGCACGCGTCCCCCGTCTGCTTTCGGCACAGCGCAACGCTAGCAGACCTCACATAAAGTTGCACGTCGGGAGATCTTGCCCGTGCAACCGGTTGTATGAGAGTGTGCACTCCCAAGATCGCACCCAAGGAGGGTCATCATGGGCGCTGCGGGCTGGATAGTGCTGCTGCTCTACTTCTGCCTCATGGTCGTTGTCGGCCTCTGGGCGAAGTCGCGGGTCCACGATTCCCGTGACTACTTCACCGCGGGAGGCCGCATGCCGTGGTGGCTTGCCGGCATCTCGCACCACATGTCGGGTTATAGCGCGGCGGTGTTCGTCGCGTACGCGGCGATTGCCTACACCGTCGGGTTCGCACTGTACGTGTGGTGGGCGATCGGCGTGGTGGCCGCGATGCTGATCGGCGCCGCCCTGTTCGCGCCGCGCTGGCCGCGGCTGCGCCAGCAGCTCGGCATCGTGTCGCCGATGGAATACCTGACCACGCGTTACAACTTGCCCGCGCAGCAGGTTCTGGCGTGGAGCGGCGCCGCGCTGAAGCTGTTCGACGTCGCGGCAAAGTGGAGCGCGAGTGCCGTACTGCTGAACGTGTTCACCGGATTGTCGCTGCAGTGGGGCGTGCTCCTCACCGGGGGCGTTACGCTGGTGTACTCGACCGCCGGCGGCCTGTGGGCCGACGCGCTGACAGACCTCGGGCAGTTCGTGATCCAGCTGGTCGCGGGGGTCACGATGCTCGCCGTCGCGCTTTCCCAACTCGGCGGGTTCTCCGCCATCTGGACAATGTGGCAGAAGCTGCCGCCCAGTCACTCGCACCCGTTCACTGGCAGCTACACCGTGGTGTTCTTCCTGGTCTACATCCTGGTCGACGCCGTGTCCTACAACGGCGGCACCTGGAACCTCGCGCAGCGGTTCATCGCGTCGGGTGACGGAAAGCAGGCGCGCAAGGCCGCCCTGCTGTCCGCCGGGCTCTACCTCTTCTGGCCACTCGTCCTGTTCTTCCCGATGTGGGCGGCGCCGCTGATCCTGCCGAACCTGGCTTCGCCGGACCAGTCCTACGCGCTACTGGCCACGCACCTGCTGCCCGGAGGCCTGGTCGGCCTGGTCCTGGCCGGGATGTTCTCGCACACGATGGCGATGAGCTCCTCGGATTCCAACGCCATCTCCGCCGTTGTCGTCCGGGACATCATCCCGGCCGTGATGCGCGGCAGACCGCGGCTTAGTTCCCGGGCGGAGCTGACGGCCGGGCGGATCACCACCCTCGGCTTCGTGGCACTGTCCCTGGCGGTCGCCCTGTCCGCGAACAGCTTCGGCGGCGTGCTCGGCCTGCTGGTGCTCTGGTTCGGCGCGCTGATCGGCCCGGTCGCGATCCCGATGCTGCTGGGCATGCTCCCGTGGTTCCGGCGCAGCGGACCGTCCGCCGCCATCTTGTCCTGGGCAGCCGGCCTGATCGTGTTCGCCCTCACCAAGTACGCCCTCGCCGGCGAGATAGCCAAGCTCAACCCGAACTGGACGACCACGGTCACCGTCGCCGGCCCGATCCTGGTCTCCCTCATCGTGTTCATCGGCTGCGGCTTCCTGCGGCCATGGCACGACCCCGCGTCCGACGCCCTCATCGACGCGCTGAACACCGAGGCGAACCCTGCGGAAGGGAAGGTGACCGCCCATGCCTGACCAGGACTTCTACCGGTCGCACCTGGAAAACGACGTCATGGCCTGGTGGCTGGCCAACGGCCCGGACACGGAGTACGGCGGGGTCCGCACCTGCTTTGCCAACTCAGGCGACACGCTCGTCAGCACCGATAAGTACACCTGGTCCCAAGGCCGCTGGGTATGGCTCACGTCCCGGCTGTCCCGCGCCGCCCGCCGCGGGCTGCTCGGCATGGACCCGGACGCGCTGTTGGGCCATGCGGCTGGCACGGCAGAGTTCATCGCGGCGCACGCTCTCCTCGGCAACGGCACCACCGCTTACGTCATGGCCGCCGACGGGGCGGTCAAGCCCTATGGCGCGGACGGTGACCCGCATGCCAGCGTGTTCGCCGACCTGTTCGCGGCGCTCGGCTTCGCCGCCCTGGGCGGCGAGCTCGCCGTGACCGGGGCCACGCAGGGCCGCCCCTGGGGACAGCTGGCGGAGCAGCTGCTCGTGTCCGCCTGGGATCGGGTACTCGCCGGGACCGCGAAGAACGAGCCGTACCCGGTCGATCCCCGGTTCCGGTGCTTCGCCGAGCCGATGATGGTGATGCACGTCGGCGCCGAGCTGTACGCCGCAACCGGCTCGGGGAAGGCCGCCGAAATCGCCACGGCCGCAGCCGCGGACGCGCGGTCGGCGCTGTTCGTTGCCGGGACCGACGTGCACGACATGGCCCCCCGGCACGCGGACATGGACGACACGCTCCTGGCACGGCACCGGACGCCCGGTCACCTGCTCGAGTTCTTGTGGTTCCTGCAGCACGCCGCGACCGAGGTCCCTGGCGTGGCCAAGGTGGCTGACCCAGCGTGGATGGTCGGCGCCGCGCTCGGCGCGCTGGACCTCGGCTGGGATACCGCAGAGGGGGGGCTGCTGCGCTATGCCGACACCGACGGCGGGGCGCCGCGCGGCAGGCTGCTTGACGACCGGTACGAGAGCCTGGTCACCCGCACCTGGGACACCAAGCTGTGGTGGCCGCACGCCGAGGCGCTGTACGCCACGGCGCTGCTCGCCAGGTTGCACGGGAGCGCCGAACTGGCCACCTGGCGTGACCAGATCCACGAGTACACCTTCACCACCTTCCCCGAGGGACCCGGGCGGGAATGGACCCAGATCCGGGCCCGCGACGGGCGTCCGCTCGACGAGGTGGTTGCCCTCCCGGTGAAGGATCCATTCCACATCGCGCGAGCCCTGCTCCTCCTCGTCGAACTGCGCGCGGAAACAGAGAACTGAGAAACAGGAGACCGATGCCCAGCATCGCCATATACCAGCATGTGCCCCGTGTGCTTCCTGACCGGGAAGCGCTTGGCGCCGCCGCCGCGGCGGACATCGGCGACGCGCTCAAGCGGCGGCTGGACAGTCAGCCCGGCGTACGGATCATTTTCGCCAGCGCACCCAGCCAGGAGGCGACCCTGCGCTACCTCGCTGAGCGGACAGGAATCGACTGGAGCCGGGTCACAGCGTTCCACATGGACGAATACCTCGGTCTCGCACCGGACGCACCCCAGCGATTCGGCAACTGGCTGCGTGAGGCGCTGCTCGACCGCGTTCCGGTCGGCACGGCCCACCTGATCGACCCGGGCGAGGACCCGCAGGCTACCGCCGACCGGTACAGCGCACTGCTGGCCGCCGCCCCGATCGACATCGTCTGCCTGGGCATCGGGGTCAACGGCCACCTCGCGTTCAACGACCCGCCGGCCGACTTCGCGGACACGGCGCTCGTCAAGGTGGTGACCCTCGACGAGGCAAGCCGCTCGCAGCAGGTCGACGACGGCTGCTTCACTACCCTCGACGAGGTGCCCGCACAAGCCGTCACGTTGACCATCCCCGCGCTGCTGTCCGCCGCCGAGCTGTTCTGCATGGTGCCAGGCGCGCAGAAGAAGCGCGCGGTCACCGACGCCCTGTACGGCCCGGTCGACGGATCTGTGCCCGCCAGCGCTCTGCGCACCCATCCGCAGGCCGCGATTTACGTCGACAAGGAGTCCGCACCCGATGCCCAGTGAGCGCGCCGACATCACCCTGACCTACCTGCGCACGGTCACCGAACTCCTCGAGCGCATCCACGCCGAGGAATACGACGCGATCGGGCGGGCCGCCGAGGCTGTGGCGGCCCAGATCCGCCAGGACCGCCTCGTGCACATCTTCGGACCAGGGGGTCACTCCAACCTCGCCGCGCAGGAGGTGTTCTTCCGGGCCGGCGGGCTCATGCACGTCTCGGCGATCCTTGACGAGGGCACGCTGCTGTCTAACGGCGCGCTGCGCTCCATGGCGATCGAGCGCACCCCCGGCTACGGCCGGGTGGTAATAGCCGACGCCGATCTCGGACCCGACGACCTGCTCATCCTGGTGAACGCCTACGGCATCAACGCCGCACTGATCGACGCCGCACTCGAGGCAAAGCAGCGCGGTGCCACCGTCATCGGGTTCAGCTCCCGGGAGCACGCCGCCAGCACCGCACCCGGGCACCCCGCGCGGCACCCGTCCAAGGCGAACCTGCACGACCTCGTGGACATCGCCGTAGACACCAAGGTGCCAATCGGCGACGCCGTGATCAGGATCGACGGTGTCGGTGAGCCGATCGCGGCGGTGTCCACCTTCACCAATGCGTACGCACTCAACGCACTAGTGCTGCGCACGGTCGAGTCACTCGCCGCGTCCGGCATGGAACCGCCGGTGTGGCGCAGCGGCAACGCGCCAGGCGGCGACGAGGCGAACGCCAGGTTCCTTGCCAAGTTCCGGGACCGGGTGCGGAAACTGTGAAGGTCACCGGGCGTGACCCGGTCACTGGGCAGACCCTGTGCGTCTGCATCGAGGGCGGCGTGATCGCCGAGGTGCGGAGGGTGAGCGGGGCCAGCGACCTGTGGATCTCGCCGGGTCTTGTCGACCTACAGGTCAACGGGTTCGCGGGGCACGACGTCAACCACGCGGAGGCGTCTGCCGACACGGTCGCCGGTCTAGTGCGCGCCCTGTGGCGAGTCGGCGTGACTACTGTGCTGCCGACCGTGGTGACCGGTGACGAGCAGCACATCACCCGCGCGGTAGCGAATATCGCCCGGGCAAGGGACACTGACCCGGCCGTGGCGCACGCGATTCCCTACGTGCACGTGGAGGGACCGTTCCTCTCCGATCAGGAGGGGCCGCGCGGCGTGCACGACCCCCGGCACATCCGGCCCGCCAGCATCGCGGAGCTGGGGCACTGGGGGGACCTGGTTGGCATGGTCACGGTGTCGCCGCATGACGACGCGGCAATCGACTTCATCCGGGCGGCGACCCGCGCGGGCGTGCGTTGCGCGATCGGGCATACGCATGCCGATCCCGGGCAGATCACCCGGGCCGTTGACGCCGGTGCCGAACTGTGCACCCATCTCGGCAACGGCGCCCACGCGACGCTACCGCGGCATCCCAACTACCTGTGGGCGCAGCTCGCCGACGACCGGCTGGCCGCCGGGTTCATCGCCGACGGCCACCACCTGCCGGCCGACACGTTCAAGGCCATGCTCCGGGCAAAAGGCGTGGACCGCGCCCATCTGGTGTCGGACTGCACGGAACTGGGCGGGATGCCGCCTGGCCGGTACCGCACGCAAGTGGGCGGCGAGGTGGAACTGTCCCCGGGGGGACGGCTTTCCTATGTGGGCACTCCGTTCCTTGCAGGCGCCTCACGTTCGCTGGCCGACGGGGTGGCGACCGCGATAACGATGGCCAATCTGACGCTGGCGACGGCACTGCGCCTCGCCACGGTCAATCCGGGCAAGTTCGCAGGCGGGCGGGGCGTGCTGCGCCCCGGTGCCCCGGCGGACCTGATCACCTTCGCCTGGCAGCCAGGTGACGCCGCGCTGGACGTGCGGACGGTGGTCGCCAACGGTGCCGTGGTGGTGAGCGAGTGAGCCTGCAGGTGGGCGTCGCGACCCTCGACTGCACGCCGCCGGCCGGCCTCGCCATGTCCGGTTTCGCAGCGCGGACGGAGCGGGCGGCTGGTGCCCACGACGCGATCACCGTGCGGGCGCTGGCGGTCGACGAAACCGTTCTCGTCACGGTCGACGCGTGTGGCTTGCACGAGGACTTCTGCGCCCGAGTCCGCGCGAAGGTGCCCGGCACGGTGGTGCTCACCGCGACGCACACGCACGGCGGCCCGGCCACCGTGCCCGGACGGCTCGGCGGCCCCGTCGATCCCGGTTATCTAGATGCGCTGCATGTCGCCTGCGTCGCGGCTGCACGCCACGCCCGCGCCGTCAGGGCGAGTGCCAGCCTAGAGGTGGGAGTCGCCGCGGATCCGGGGGTCGCGCGGAACCGCCGCCGCGCTGACGGTCTGGTGTTCGCGCCGCTGACCGTGGCGCGGTTCCGCCGCGCGGACGGCAGGATTGCGGCCAGCGTGGTCAGCTACCCATGCCATCCGGTCGTTCTGGGGCCAGACAACCTGCTCTGGACCGCGGACTACCCGGGCGTCGTGCGCGGCGTGGTCGAGGCGGCCGACCCGGGATCGGTCTGCCTGTTCCTGACCGGATGCTGCGGCGAGCTGAACACAGGCCACAGCGCGCACGCCTCGATGACGCTGGAAGAAGCCGGGGACAGGTCGTTCGCCGCCGCGGAACGGATCGGCCGGCTGATCGGTCTAGCCGCGCTGGCCGCGCCAACCCGCCAGCTTTCTGATCCGCCTGGCGCCGCCGCCGTGTCAGGCGAAATCGCGCTGCCGTTGCAGCCGGCTGATCCGGCGGCCGCGGCAACGCTGTCCGAAGGCTGGGCCAGCGAAATCGCGACGGCTGACCTGGGCCGGCGCGCCTTGCTGTGTAGCTGGGAGGACTGGGCACGCGAGGTGGCACCGCGGACGGCGACGTCGTGGACGGCACGGGTAACGGTGCTGCGCTGGGGCGGGCTGCGGATCGTCGCGCTGCCCGGCGAGCCGTTCTCGGTGACAGCACGGCGGACCGCCGAACTGGTGCCGGGCGAGTGCCTGGTCATCGGCTACGCCGACGGCAGCCCTGGCTACCTGCCCCCGGCAGAGGAGTTCCCTTACGGTGGCTACGAAATCGACGAGGCGCATCGCTACTACGGGATGCCGGCCCCCTTCGCGCCAGGCGCCGCCGAGTCCCTCACCCAGTTGGCGGCCGACCTGTCCGGACAGTTGTGACCATCTCCACTATGCCATGCAACCATGCGAACCAAGGGAGTGAGCAATGACACCGCTGCGCCGAAACGGAGAGGCCCCTCCGGTGCGCATGGCTCATCTCGGCCTCGGCGCGTTTCACCGGTCGCACCAGGCGTGGTGGACCGCCAAGGTCGGAGGGTCCGACCCATGGGGTATCGCCGCATTCACCGGTCGCAGCGCCGTCGCCGCGTCGGTCCTCACCGCCCAGGGCGGGTTGTACACGCTGCTGGTCCGTGGCGCGAATGAGGACCAGGCCGAGGTGGTCTCGTCCATCTCCCACGCGTTCGACGGCGCCGATACCGCCAAGTTCGCCACCTACCTCGCCGATCCAGCCGTACGGGTGCTCACCCTCACCGTCACGGAGGCGGGCTACTGCCGCGACGGCAACGGCAACGTGGACCGCAGCGATCCGGCGGTGGCCGCCGACCTCGCGGCCCTCGCTGGCGACGACCTGCCGCTGCGCACCGCGCCAGGCCGCGTCGTGGCCGGGCTTCGGGCGCGTATGCACGCGGACTCTGGACCCATTGCCGTGGTTCCCTGCGACAACCTGACCGGCAACGGTGACGTGCTCCGCCGCGTGGTGCTTGATCTCGCCGAGCAGGTCGATTCCCGGCTGGCCACCTGGATCGGCGACTCGGTGTCGTTCGTGTGCACCGCCGTGGACCGGATCACCCCGAGCGCCACCGCCGAGGACGAAGTCTGCGCCGCCCGGCTGACCGGCCGGACCGACCGGGCTCCCGTGGTAACTGAGCCATTCCGTGAATGGGTTCTCGCCGGGGACTTCCCGGGCGGCCGGCCGCCGTGGCAGAAGGCGGACGCCCGGTTCGTCGATGATGTCACCCCGTATGAGCAACGCAAGCTCTGGCTGCTCAACGGCGCGCACTCCATACTGGCCTACGGAGGACTGCTGCGCGGCCACGCCACGATCGCCGACGCCTTCGCCGACGAGAGCTGCCGCGGCTGGGTCCACGACTGGTGGTCGGAGGCGTCCAGGCACCTGCCGCAGTCCACCGGATCGCTGGCTGGCTACGAGGCGCAACTCAGCAGCCGGTTCGCTAACCCGCGCATCCGGCACCTGCTGACCCAGGTCGCGGCGGATGGAACGCAGAAACTTCGGATGCGCGGCGTGCCTATCCTGCGCCGCGAGCTCGCCGCGGGCCGTCGTGGTGTGGCCGCGCTGCGAATGATCGCGTGCTGGATCGCCTATGTGCGCACCGAGCCTTCCGGTCTGGCCGATCCGCTCGCCGCCCGGCTGCTGGTCAGCCAGCGAAACAAGGACCTGCTCGCCTTCGTCGCCCCAGACCTTGCCGAGGACGACGCGGTCGTCGCCGACCTCGACGAACTAGTAGCCCGGTACCGGAAAGGACAGTGATCGCCGTGACCCGCATCCTTGGTTCGGCGCAGGAAACCCTGGCGCCGCAGGACATCGACACGTTCGTCCGCGAGGCGCTCGACGCCGATGATTACGCCGGCAAGCGGGTCTGTGTGCTGGTTCCCGACGCCACCCGCAGCTGCCCGCTGCCGCAGGTGCTGGACAGCGTGCACGCCGCGCTGCACGGCCGGGCGGCCGAGCTGACCTTCATGGTGGCGCTTGGCACGCATCCCCGAATGACCGAGCAGCAGCTCGCGGCGCTGTTCGGCTACTCGCCCGGCAACAGCGGGCAGCGGTACCCGGGCGTGAAGATTCGCAACCACGAATGGTGGCAGCCGGAAATGCTCGTGCCGGTCGGCACCATCCCCGGCTCTGCACTCGCGGAGCTGTCCGAGGGCAGGATCTGCGATCCGGTGCAGGTGCGGCTCAACCGGGCCGTGGTGGATAGCGACGTGACCCTCGTCGTCGGGCCCGTGTTCCCGCACGAGGTTGTGGGTTTTTCCGGGGGAAACAAGTACCTGTTCCCCGGTGTTGCCGGCCAGGAGGTGATCGACGTATCGCACTGGCTGGGCGCCCTCATCACCAGCGCCGAGATCATCGGCACCCGGGGCATGACGCCGGTCAGAGAACTGATCAACCGGGCCGCCGAGCTGGTGCCCGCTGAACTGCGCTGCTTCAGCCTGGTCGTCGAGTCAGGCACGACTGATCTGCATGCCATCACCTACGGCGGCACGCAGGACGCCTGGGCGGCGGCAGCCGAGATCACAGCCGATGTCCACGTGACGTACCTCAACGCCCCGGTGCGGCGTGTCCTGTCCATGGTGTCGGGGCGATACGACGAGCTGTGGACCGCAGCCAAGGGTATGTACAAGGTGGAGCCTGTCGTGGCCGACGGCGGCCAGGTAGTGCTGTACGCGCCCCAGGTGACCGAGGTCAGCCGCACCCACGGCGCGGTGATCGCCGAGGTGGGCTATCACTGCCGGGACTACTTCACCCAGCAGTGGGACCGCTTCAAAGACCTGCCCTGGGGCGTGCTGGCGCACTCCACGCACCTGCGCGGCGGCGGCAGCTACGACGAGGAAACCGGCGAGCACTGCCGCATCGAGGTCACGCTCGCCACCGGGATCGACGCCGAGACAACCCGCGCACTCGGATTGTCCTACCTGGACCCCAGGTCTATTAAGGTCGCCGAATGGGAACAGGACCCTGGCACACTCGTGGTGCCTGACGCGGGCGAAATCCTGTACAAGCTGAGGTCGCAGCGCGGCTAGTGGTCGCGCCCGTTTATTCGTCGGAGGTGCGTGGGGCTTCAGGGTTCGGGGGCGTGGCCGGCACCGGCGGGGCGGGCGGGTGGCTCCGTAGGTTCGCTGCGGTGTGCGCCTGCGCCGCCGCCGGTGTCCGGGTGCGGGGCACGTCCGGCTTGCCGGCGTGGCATTCGTGGTTTTGTCGGTGTGCTGTGCTGTCATAGTCTCATGCCTCGAAAACGTGACCTGGATGCGCCGCGGGTGGTGTACCGCACCGCGCGGTCCGGGCTGCGGGTCACCCGCCATCAGCGGGAGCGGGTGTTCGGCCTGCTGCGGTCGGCGGGCGACGTGTGGTGCTGCGTGCTGGAGCTGAACGCCTGGCGGCGCCGCCGGCAGGATATGCCGCTGGCGGGGTACCGGGAGCTGTGCCGGGAGCTGGCCGTGTCCGGGCCGGGCACGTTCGGGGAACTCGACTCCGCCGGGGCCAGGTCGGTGCTGCGCCGCTTCAGCGATGCCTGGTTCGCGACCGCGAAGCGCCGCAAGGCCGGCGACACGGCCGCCCGCTACCCGCGGCGGAAGCGGGGCCTGGTCCCGGCCCGCTGGTATGCGGGCACGTTCGCCCTCGACGGGCGGGTGCTGACGGTCCCGGTCGCGAGAGGCTGCCCGCCGCTGACGGTCCGGCTGGACCGCGACCTCCCCTACCTGGCAGACCAGATCCGGTCGGTGACCCTCGGATATGACGCGGGCCGCCTGTACGCCGACGTGACCGCCGAGGTCCCCGTCGCGCAGTACCCCGACGGGCAGGCCCCGGACCCGGCCCGGACGGCCGGGGTCGACCTGGGCATCATCCACCCGTATGCCGTCGCCGGCCCGGAGGGGCAGGGGCTGCTGGTGTCCGGGCGGGCGATCCGCGCCGAGCACCGGCAGCACCTGCGCGACCGCAAGGGCCGCACCCGCGCCGCCGCCGCCCGCGCCCCCAGGCCGGGGCAGCGGGGGTCACGACGGTGGCGCAAGCACCGGCGCGCCGAGCGGAACGCCGAGGCCCGGCACGCCCGCCGGGTGACGCAGGCCCAGCACGAGGCCGCCAAAGACGTCATCACCTGGGCGATCCGGCACAAGATCGGCACCCTCGCGGTCGGCGACCCGCGCGGCGTCCTGCACCTGAACGCAGGCCGCCGGCACAACCAGAGGACCCGCGACTGGCGGATCGGGCACCTGATCCGGGTCCTGTCCGACAAGGCCCAGGCCGCCGGGATCACCGTGCACCTGGTCGACGAGCGGGGCACGTCCTCGACCTGCCCGTCCTGCGCCCGGCGGGTACCCAGGCCCGCCGGACGGAACTTCACCTGCCCGCACTGCGGGCAGCAAGGCCACCGCAACCTCGTCGCGGCCGCCAGCATCGCCGCCCGGGCACCCGGCGGCGGCACCATTCCCGCCCCTCCGCAGGGAGCGGGGATCACGCACCGCCGCGCCGGACGGCACCTCCCCGGTGTCCACCCGGCACGACGTGACCCCCGCCGCCGCCCCTCATCACGGCCGGCACCCCGGGGGCACCTGGCCGGCACCGGCCCGCCCCCCACCCCGCCACCCCACGGCGACGGCACACGGGGAGTCGCTCGCGGCAACGCGAGGAGCCCGCAAGACACCAGGGGACACCCCCCAACGAACTTACGGACACGTGCACTAGTCCCGTTCGCGGTGACCGCCCAATCGGCCCACCACGGTTATCCATCACGTGCCGCTCGTGGCGGCCAGTGGGGTCACGTACGGGTAGGTGTGACTCAGTCAGGAACAGGATCCGCAGACGGTTTCACGCATCGAGTTCGAGTCCTCGAACCGCTCAAGCGCACGCTTCACGTCGTGCACGATGCGTTCCGTTGCCAGTGAAGCGTCGACCGTGAATCCTGCTTCGTCGCCGCCCAGCGGCTCGAGGGCATTAAGCTGCGACGACGCGAGGCTCGCCGGCATGAAGTGGCTATTGCGCCCCGCGATGCGGTCTGAGATAACGTCGAGGCTCGCATCGAGGTGGATGAAGAACGCCTCAGGGACAAACCGGCGGACGACATCGCGATACGACCGTCGCAGAGCGGAGCAAGCGGTAACCGCTCCGGGTCGAGGCGCCGCCGCCAAGGTGCGGCCGACATCCTCAAGCCACGGCCACCTGTCGGCGTCCTCGAGAGGCGTCCCGCTGCGCATCTTCCGGATGTTGGACTCGGGATGGAGGTCGTCAGCGTCGAAGAACGCAAGCCCCAGTTCGGCGGCTAGGGCGGATGCGATCGTTGACTTCCCGGCCCCGGAGACCCCCATCACGACTAGTCGGGTCAACGTCGGACCTTCGCCTCCGGTCACGAGGCCGCAGCCATGAGCGAGGCACCCGCGTCAAGCACGCGCGACGGGATGCCCAACAGATCGTCGACGACTCGCAGCCCACGCACAAGCGCCAGTGCGACCTCAGTGCTCACAGCTCCACCTCTATCTCGCCGTCAACCGGAATCGAGGACTGTTGACGCGCGGAACTGGTACAGCATAGCGGCAGTGAACCGCCAGGTTCCGGTTGACGGGGAGGCGATCGCGCGGCCTGGGTCGCGGGCGAGGCGGGCCACGGCGGCCGCAGGGTCCAAGTCTTGAGCTTGGAGGTCAGGGCCGAGGTGATCGGTGACCTGGTCTTCGTGCGTGGTGCGGAGGCCCTTGGTAATGGTGAGCTTCCGTGGCCGCCTTGGGGGGAGTGGCCGTTCGGGACCGATCCACCCGCCTTGGTTCACTCCCTTACGGCACAGTCGTCGGCCACGGCACCCTTCAGGTGGCGCCGCCATGCTGGTAGCGACGTCGACGCGTGCGATGGACGGCGCATGACGCTATTTCTGGCAGTTCGGGCACCAGAACCTGAGTCGTTCCTGGCCCGGTGGCCCTTGCTCGCCTCGCCTAATGACGGTTCCGCAGCGTCGGCATGGCCGACCCGCGCGCCCATACACCCAGTTCGCGTGGCCGCGCCTGGTGTCCCCGGTCGTTACCTGCTCCAGCCGCGTCTTATTCGCGTCAAGCAGCCGGTGCCCGAGCGATACCAGGGCATCAAGGTCCTCAACCGAGCTGACCGGCCGCGACGGGTCAACACCCCGCAGGAACAGCGTCTCTGCCATGAACACAGTCCCCAAGCCGGCCAGGTTCCCCTGATCCAAGAGGGCCTCGCCGATGGGGCGGTCCTGGTCGCGGGCGAGGCGTGCCACGGCGGCGGCCGGGTCCCAGTCCGGGCCGAGCAGGTCAGGGCCGAGGTGCCCGGTGACCTGGTCCTCCCGCGCGGTCGGCAGCACCTCCGTGATGCCGAGCTGGTACCCGGCGGCTACCCACTCGGTGTTGGCGAGCAGCAACCGCAACCGATGGCTATCCCTGAGAGGCCGTCCGCCTGCTGGCTGAATCCGCCAGGCACCTTCCATCTTCAGGTGCGTATGTACGGTGAGGCCGCGGTCTGTGCGGATCAGCAGGTGCTTGCCCCGGGCGACGGCCTCGGTGACCGTCTGGCCGGTGAGGTTGACGGTGGCGTACCGGGGCACCCGGAAGTCGCTGCGGGTCAGCACCTGCCCGGCGAGGGCCGTGTGCAGCCGCTGGGCGGTGTTCCAGAACAACGTCGCCTTCGGGCATGCTTCCAGTCTGCCCGAAGGCGTCCGGTGCGTGGCTGCGCGGTGAGTTACGACGTCAGTGGCGGCCGCCGGGAGGCGATGTCAGTGGCGCCTGTCGGCGGGAGCGGAGTAGCCGTTGCCGTAGCTGGCGCTGTAGCCGCCCCTGCCCTGGTCGGTCCTGCCCTGGCTGGCGCTGCCCGCGCCGTATCCGTCCTGGGTTGACGGCCGGTAGTACGGGTCGTCGGTGGCGTCCTGTGCCGGGGCCGCAGGTGCGGGGCGGGCGGGGTAGGACTGGTTGGGGTACGGGTAGGACGCGTTGACGGAGTCATAGGGGTTCAGGCCGCCGGTCCCGGTGGGCCTGCCGCCGCTTGTGCCGTTGGCGGAAGGGCCGGCGGGGCCGCCGGAGGACGGGCCCGCTGCGGGAAGGCCTGCGGCTGGCGGCTGCTGGCCGGACTGGCGCTGCTGTGGCTGCTGGCGCTGCTGCTGTGACGGCCGGGGCTGCTGCGCGTCGTACTGACCGCCTGGCAGTCCGGCGCCGGTTCCGGGCACGCCGGGCCTGCCGGGGGTGCGGCCGGGCTGACCCGCCCGGCCGCCGTGACCTGGGCCCTGGCCAGGGCCTGCCGGGCCCCGGCCGGGCTGTGCTTGATGTCCGCCCTGGCTGCCGCCGGGTCCCTGGCTGCCGCCGGGTCCCTGGCCGCCGGGCGCAGGGTATCGTCCGGCCGGTGTCGGCTCGTCGTCACGGTACTGCCAGAATTCGCCGCTGCGGCCCGGCTGGTACTGGGGGGATTGCTGGTGCTGACTGCCGATGAACGTCTCGGCGGCCTGGTCGGTCAGCTTGGTCTGCGCCTCGGAGCGGCGGGCGGCTGCACGGTAGGACCGGCCGTCCGCCTCTGCCATGGCCGACCGCGAGTATGCCTTGCTGGTCAGGGGGTCATCGTCGGCGCCGGTCCTGGCGTGCGCGCCGCCGCGCGCGGGTACGGGTGCGGGCCAGGGGCCGCCGCTTGCCTCGCGGCCGCTGTCGCGACCGGGCTCCCGGCGGTCTGGTGCTTGCCGATCTGGTGGTGCCTGGCGCTCCGGTGCCCGCCAGGCGCCGCCGTCGTTCCGGCCGCGCCCTGGTGCGCCGGAAGCCCCCGTTCCCAGCCCGAGCGGCCCGGATGTCCTGCGGCCGCCGGCCGGGCCGGGGCCCTGGCTCCGGCTGCTGGGTCGCGGCTCGGGGTAGCCGGCGGCGTTGACGCGCTCGATTCGCTCGGTCCGGTCACCCCAGTCGCTGCGGTCCTGCTGCCGGCCGCCGGCCGGCGCTGCGCCGGGCTGGTAGCCGTTCGTCGGCTGGAATGAGGGCCGCAGGGCGGGCTGCGCTGATGAGCTTGAGCCGGGTCCCGGCTGGGACGCGCCTGGCCGCATGCCGGTCTGCCCGGCGGGCGGCCTGGAGGCAGTGACCCCCACGGTGGGGGTGGGGCCGGTCCCTGGCCTGATGGGATGCGGGCCTGTTCCCGAGCGCGCTGGCATGGGGCCGCTGCCCATCCGGCCGCTGCCGCCGGGCTGGCTGGGGCCGCCCAAGGCGCCGGGACCGCCCGGTGCGCCGGAGCCTGGCTTGTAGTCAGCGGCAAGTCCAGGCGGGGGGCCAAGGCGTCCCGTTACTCCGCGCTCGCCGCCGCGCTGGTCACCGCCGAAGCGGGAGTCCGCGCCGCTCATCCCCGGCCGCGGGTCCGCTCCCGGCCTGGAGTCCGCAGCGAGCCGGGAGTTGGCGCCGCCGGCGGGAGGCACGTTGTCGAGCGGTGAGTCGGTCCCGTTGAGCGGCCGGTCAGCGGCGACCGAGGCCCAGTAGTCCTCGTCGGAGATGCCGTCGTCAGGCCAGATGTCCTCGCCGCGGTCCCGGCGCAGGCGCAGGATGCCGGTCCGCTCGCCGCGGTCCTCCCGGTCCCTGCTGCGCCGGCGGCGGCCGCGGTCGGCGCGGTCCTCGTCGGTCCCGTCCGGCAGGTCGTACATGCCGGTCGCGAACTCGTCAGCCCCGTATCCCGCGCTGCCGCCGTACTCGGCGCCGTTGAAGTCGTTCCCGTAGGAGTCGTAGCCGGCGTCGCCCTGGTCGCCGTCGCGCCGTCCCCGGCCGCCGGACCGGCCGTCGGGGTGCTCCCCTGCCCATTTGCCCTTGATGCCCTCAGGGGAGAAGTACTGACCCGGCGACCAGCCGTCGTCTTCGCTCTGGTAGCCGTCGGGCGCGTAGTTGTCGTAGTCGTCGTACTCATCATCTCGACCGCGGCCCTCAGGCCGCGCAGGCTTACGACTCAAAAACGACATACAACACCACCCGCACAGCACGGCCTGGCGTTGGCGCTAGCGAGGCGCGCGCGGCCATGTACGCGAGCCTCCCCCGTTGTCGCGAGCACCCTAAACCGGCACTTGTTCGTAAGATTGTTACCAACGCTATGCCGACCTGTCTCGCGAATCGCGAAAGTTCACCACTCAATACCGCAAGACCGGACATTCAGTGACGAAGTGCCCCGCCAAGAATTAGCGGATTATGACGTAGCGTTTACTGGGGGGAGCCGGCCGCGGCCGATGGTCGCGGCGGCGATCGCCTGCCACGCCGACAAAAGGGACGTCCCGTTCGGGAGGTTCAGCACCGTGTTGAGAGCGTACACGGTAAACCGGTACTGGTGCCCGCCGGGCCCAGGGCACGGCGGGTCGTAGTGGTCGTAGCCGGCCGTGCCGCGCGCCTGCTTCGCACCGGGCGGCAGCTGCCCTTCGGCCAGCGCCGAAGTCCCCGGCCCGATGTCGAACACCACCCAGTACACGTACGGCGTGATCGGCGCGTTGGAGTCGTCGACCACGAGCGCGATCGACTTGGTGCCCGCCGGGGCACCGGCCCAGGTGACCGGCGGCGTGGTCGGCCGCTTCGCGGCGCAGGTGAACCGCTCAGGCATGGTGTCGTGCACGAAGGTGCTCTCGGACACCGTCATCACGGCCGGCGCGGTGGGCGTGACCCCCGCCGAGAAGAGCCCGCACCCGGCGAGCGGCACGCTGAATCCCAGCGCCGCCACGGCACTAGCCACCCGCCTGCCCGGCGCCCGCCGCCAGTTCAGTCTCCCGTCCGCGTCCCGTGTCACGCGCCAGAGTTTAGAGCCTGACAACGGTTGCGGCGGTCAGTACGGCTCGGCAAGTCCCCGTGCCGGTCACGAATATGGCCAAAAAGGATCATCCCGAACGGATGCGACTGCCTCTGGCCGCCCCATCATTCCCTCCAAGAGTCGGCCGGCGCACGGCGCGGCGCAGCTCGCACTTCCGGGTTCCGGCTCAGCTGCCGGGCGGTGACAGCGCTCAGTTACCGCATACCAAGGACATATGGCTCCGCTATGGCACGGGGCGGGCCGGGTGCGCCGGTCCCCGTGTGCCGTCGGGCCGCTATGGCCCGCGTTGGGCGCCTGCAGACTGATAACAGCAAGAAGCGCGTAGCGCACTAGCTCCGGAAGGCGCTGTGGCCGGTGAGAGCCTGGCCGATCGTCAGGATGTGCATCTCCGGGGTGCCCTCGTAGGTGAGGACAGACTCTAGGTTGGCCATGTGCCGCATGACCGGGAACTCGTAGGAGATGCCGTTCCCGCCCAGGATGGTGCGGGCGGTGCGGCAGATCTCCAGGGCCTCCCGCGTGCTGTTCAGCTTGGCGATGGAGACATGCTCGGGAGCGAGCTTGCCCTGGTCCTTCAGCCGCCCGAAGTGCAGCGCGAGGAGCTGCCCTTTGGCCAGCTCGACCGCCATGTTGGCGAGCTTCTCCTGGGTGAGCTGGTAGGCGGCGATCGGCGCGCCGAACTGCTCCCGCGTCTTCGCGTACTCCAGGGCCGTCTCGTAGCAGGTCCGCGCGGCGCCGAGAGCCCCCCAGAAGATCCCGAATCGCGCCTCGGTGAGGCACGACAGCGGCCCGCGCAGCCCCGTCACCTCGGGCAGCACCGCGTCGGCCGGCAGCCGGACCGAGTCTAGGACGAGCTCGGCGGTGACGGAGGCGCGCAGCGACCCTTTGTGCTTGATCTCCGGGGCGGAGAACCCCGGCGCGTCCGCCGGGACGACGAACCCGCGGATGCCGTCGTCGGTCCGCGCCCAGACCACGGCAACGTCGGCAACGGTGCCGTTGGTGATCCACATCTTGCGGCCGTTCAGGATCCAGTCGGACCCGGACCGTGCCGCCGAGGTCCGCATCGACGCCGGGTCGGAGCCCGCGTCCGGCTCGGTGAGGCCGAAGCAGCCGATGGCCTCCCCGGCTGCCATCCGGGGCAGCCACTCGGCCTTATGCGTCTGCGACCCGAACTTCCAGATCGCGAACATGGCCAGGGAGCCCTGCACGGACACCAGCGACCGCAGCCCGGAGTCGGCGGCCTCAAGCTCCAGGCAGGCGAGGCCGTAGTCGACGGCGGACATCCCGGCGCACCCGTACCCGGTCAGGTGCATGCCGAGCAGGCCGATCTTGCCGAGCTCGCGGACCAGCTCCCGCACCCCCGGCAGCTCGCCCTTCTCGTACCAGGCGGCGACGTTCGGCAGGATGTTGTCGGCGCAGAAGTCGCGCACGGTCTGCCGGACGGCGAGCTCCTCCTCGGACAGGAGCGTGTCGATGCCGGCGGGGTCATGCGGGTCGAGACGGGGACGTGCGGAAGGCACAGCACTCATTACCCGAGCGTATCAGCGCTGTTTGCGGGTGACGGCGGTCGCGTCCGCGGGCCTGGCGGGCCACTGCGCCTCCGCGTGCGGGCTGGTCGGCTCGGCGAGGTAGCGCTTGCCGGACAGGCGCAGCAGGATGGCGTTGTCGCCGACGATCAGCCGGTCCCTGGTGCCCAGGTGGGTCTCCTGGTCGGCCGGGACGGGCTTGGCCGGGTCGAAGCCGCTGCCCGTCCACCGCTGCACCGTCGTCCCGTTCGTGGAGTTCAGGTCGATCACCGACAACCGCCAGTTCGCCGTCCCGGCGTCCGTGAGCCGCATCATCAGGTGCTGCCTGCTCACCGTGTCGATGGGGGACCGCCCGTCCCTGAGGTACCTGCCCTCGGCGTACATGGCCAGGTCGATGCCCTTGACCGAAGAGCCGCGGCCGACGATCACGGGGCAGTCCACCTCCAGGGGGAACCGCATGATCTCCTCCTGCGTCTCCGGGTCGGCGACGACGACCTCGTGCAGCGCGGCCCGCGGGCCGAGCGCGACCAGGGGCCGGCTGCACGAGGGGCAGACCGCGCCGCCCTCCGGTGACACGCGGGGCCAGGCGAGTAGCTGCCCCTGCCACTGGGCGGCCTGCCTGCAGGACGTGTTCTCGCAGCTCCAGCGGATCTGCAGGATCTTGCGGTGCGCCGGGTTCCTGGCATCGAGCTTGGCCGAGTAGCGCAGCACCTTCACCTCGCGCGCCTGCGAGACGTCCTGCGCGCTGCGCATCCTGATGCCAAGCGGCGCCAGCCGGACGACGCCGTCGACCGTGTCCCAGGCGTGGAACCGCTCGGGTGACTGCTCGATCCACGGGTGCGCGGCGCGGTGGTCGATGTAGTGGTCGCGGGTGATGACGTGCAGGTCCTCCGCACGCGCGAGCCGCAGGACCTCGTCGTCGGCGACGGACGCGGTCCTGATGCCGCCGTCGCGCTTGAGCGCGAGGAAGGGGCGCGTGTCCGGACCGAGCACGCGCACGAGGGAGTCGTCGGCCACGAGCTCAAGCCGCGCTTCGCCGCCGTGCTGCTCCCGCCATGCGGTCATGACGAGGTCGAGCCGGTCCCAGACTGGGGCCTGCCGCCCGATCGGCGGCAGGTAGGGCGACCAGCAGACGTTTGAGACGTCAACAACCGCGTTCCAGCTTGCCATCGCGAAAATCGTAAGCCAGCGTTCACCGCAACGCTACAAGCTCGGGAAGCTCAAATGGCGAATCAGACGCTAGCGAGGACCTTGACCGCCGTGGCGAGGTCGTCCGGGGGAAGGGTGAAGGCCAGCCGGAGCCACGGCGAGCGCTCGGCGGACACCGAGAGGAGACGGCCGGGCACGACCGCGATGCCGCGCCGCAGCGCCGCCTGGGTGAACCCGCCGGAGTCGGCGTCGCCCGGGCGGCGGGCCCAGATGGTCAGCCCGCCGGCCGGCGCCGACCAGGTCCAGTCGGGCAGGTGCGCGCCGAGGGCGGCCGCCAAGGCGGCGTACCGCTGCCTTGCCCAGCCGGCCCGGTAGGTGATGATCTGCTCGTGCGACGAGCGGATCAGCGCCGCGACGAGACCCTGGGCGAACGCCGGTGAGCCCAGGTCGGTCGCGGCCTTGGCGGCGGCCAGCCGCGCGATGATCCCCTCGGGGGCCCGCACCCACCCGATGCGCAGGCCGCCCCAGTACGTCTTGGAGAGTGAGCCGACGGTCACCACGTTCGGCAGCCGGGGCGCGAGCGCGGCCAGCGGCGGCGGCCCGTCCATCACGCCCTCGGCCCCGGACCCGTTAGCACTGAGCGGCAGTTCGGCGGTGGTCATGTCGTCAATGAACGTGATGTCCGGATGCCGCTCGGCCAGGGCAACTACCTCATGGCGCTCGGCGGCCGGCAGCACAAGGCCGGTCGGGTTCTGGTAGGTGGGAATCAGGTAGACGAGGGCGGGCCGGTGCAAGGCCACCGCGCTGGCCAGTCGCCCCATGTCGCCGGGCGGCACGCCGACCGGCCGGGCGCCGCTGCGGTGCAGCGCGTCGATGAACCCCGGGTAGGTCGGGTCCTCGGTCACGACGGCGTGCCCCGGCGCTACCTCGCAGCGCAGCAGCAGGTCGAGGGCCTGCATCGCGCCCGTCGTGATGAGCACCTGGTCGGCCGTGGTGGGGATGCCGTGGAACGTGGTGAGCATCCACGCGATCGCCGCGCGCAGGTCAGGCTGCCCGTAGGGAAGGTAGCCGGTGCCACGTGTAAGCAGGATCCGTTCGGACTCATTCAAGACGTCGCCGGGGGAGAGCAGCATGGCCGCGACCTGGGGGGCGCAGTCGACCGCGGCGACGGACAGGTCGAACGGCGGCGCGGCGGATAGCAGCCCGGTGAAGAACCCGTTCGCGCGGTGCACCGCGGCGGGCGTGGTGCGGTGCGGTACGAGCCGGGTGCCCGAGCCCTGGCGGCTCGCCGCCATGCCCTCGTCGCGGAGCACCTGGTAGGCGAGCGCGACCGTGTTCCGCGATACCGACAGGGCCGCGGCGAGGGCGCGCTCCGGCGGCAGTCGGACGCCCGCGGACAGTTCCCCGGTGTCGGCCAGGCGGCCGATCCGTCCGGCGAGCAGCCGGTACAGCGCGCCGTCGGCGGTCGGCCAGCGGCCGAGGAGGTCGGCGAGGGCCTGCGGGCTGATGACGAGAGCCTGGTCCACTTCGATGTTAATTGGCACTGTCATAACAGTGCCAATGATGCCAGATTGGCGCCGTCCTCACCCCTGTTTTCTTGATAAATCGCGTTGGTCGGCGTGCTCGCCGCCTTCTATCGGTCGCACTCCGCGCCGAAATCTCAGGGCAGCGCAACCGTCCTGGCGATGAGGCTAATAATGGTCGCGTGACCTCTACTGCGGAATCGCCAGGACGCGCCACCGGGCCCGATACGCAGGTCTTCACTGCCCGCCTCACCGGGCGGCCGCTCCTCGACAGTGACGGGCTCGCCATCGGCCGGGTCCGCGACGTGGTCATATGGCCCGTCGCTGGTGCCGAGCCGCCGCGCGCGCTCGGCCTCGTCGTCCAGCTGCGCCGAAGGCAGATCTTCGTCCCCTTCGGCCGGATCAAGGACCTGTCGGCCGAAGGGGCGCAGCTGCTCGGGGGCACCGTTGACCTCGACCCCTTCACCAAGCGGACCGGGGAAATCCTGGCCAGCAGCCTCTACGGCCGGCGCACCGCGGCAGGAGCGGTGGCCGACGTGGCCATCTTCCACCTGGAGCTGGAGCGGGGCCGCTGGCAGGTCAGCGCCCTCGCTGTCACCAAGGGACGGCTGCTCCGCGCACGCGGGCCGGAGATCGTCCCCTGGGAGGAGTGTCGCGAGCTGTTCGAGCCTGGCCCCCTGGCGGAGCAGCTCGCCAGCCTGCGAGAGATGGCCCCCGCCGACCTGGCCAGCGCGTTCGGTGCGCTGCCGCCGGCCAGGCGCAGCCAGCTCGCCGCCGCCCTCGACGACCAGGAGCTGGCCGACTTGCTCGAGGAGATGCCGGAGGAGGACCAGGTCCGGCTGCTCGACAGCCTCGAGAGCGTCGAGCGCAGCGCCGATGTCGTCGAGGAGATGCAACCCGACGACGCCGCCGACCTGCTCGCCGAGCTGCCCGCCGAGCAGCGAGAACGCCTGCTCACGGCGATGCGGGCGGTGCGGGCCGACGACGTGCGCCGCCTGCTCCGTTACGACAAGGCCACCGCCGGCGGCCTGATGACCTCCCAACCGCTCGTCTTCGCCCCGGACGCGCCCGTGGCCGAGGTCCTGGCCCGCGTGCGGGACAGCGACGTCCTGGCGACGACGGCCGCGCAGGTCTACGTGTGCGAGCCGCCCACACTGACCCCGACAGGCCGCTATCTCGGCAGCGTCGGGTTCCAGCGGCTGCTGCGCCGCGCCCCGTCCATCCCCGTCGGGGAGTGCATCGAGGCCCGCGTCTTCGTCCGGCCCGACCTGCCGCAGGCCGAGCTGGCCGCCCGGCTGGCCGCCTATAACCTCATCGGGGTCGCGGTGTGCGACAGCGCCGGCCGGCTTGTCGGCGCGGTCACCGTCGACGACGTGCTCGACCACCTGCTGCCGGCGGACTGGCGGCGGACGGAAGGAAGCGGCTGATGGCCCGGTTCACACCCTTGCGCGCTGTCGGCGACAGGAACGACCTGTCGATCCCGAAGGGCGCCCCCGTGCGCGGGTCGCTGTACGACGCGGACTCGTTCGGCCGGTTCTCCGAGGGCCTGGCCCGGTTCCTCGGCACCGGCAAGTACCTGGTCGGCCAGACGTTGCTCGTGATCGGCTGGATCATCCTCAACGTCATCGCGGGGATCCACCACTGGGACCCGTACCCGTTCATCTTGCTCAACCTGGCCTTCTCCACCCAGGCCGCGTACGCCGCCCCGCTGATCCTGCTCGCACAGAACCGGCAGGACGAGCGCGACCGGGCCAACATCCAGCGGGACCGTGACGTCGCCGCCCGCACTCAGGCCGACACCGAGTACCTGGCCCGCGAGCTGGCCGCTGTCCGCCTCGCCCTCAGCGACGTGGTCACCAACCAGGACCTGGCCGACCAGTTGGAGCACCTGGCGAAGCTCATCGCTGACAGGGAAGCCACTCGAGTGGATGTGCCACCGGTGCGGCTATAGCGGACACCAATGGCACGTCCACGCAACCTCACGCCTGGTTGAGCATTTCGCGGAGAGTGTCCTTGCGGATCTTGCCGGAGGCGGTCTGCGGGAAGGTATCGGTGACCAGCCAGCGGGCCGGGACCTTCTCGGCGGCCAGACGGTCGCGGCAGTACTCCGCGAGTTCGGCGGCCAGGGCATCGCCTGCCACGCTAGCGCGGGCCGGGCGGATCGCGGCGCCGACCACCTCGCCGTAGTAGCCGTCGGGGATGCCGAGGACCGACGCGTCGGCGACCGCCGGGTGCGCGATGAGCACTTCCTCGATCTCGCGGGGGTAGATGTTCTCGCCGCCGCGGATGATCATCTCCTTGAGGCGGCCGGCGATCCGCAGGTAGCCACGGTCGTCCATCGAGCCGAGGTCGCCGGTGTGCAGCCAGCCGTCGGCGTCGACGGCCGCGGCGGTCGCCTCCGGCGCGTTCAGGTAGCCGCGCATCACGAGGTAGCCGCGCGTGCAGATCTCGCCGATCTCCCCGCAGCGCGCGGTCTCGTTGGTGCGCAGGCTGGCGATCCGCGTTTCCGTGTGCGGCAGCGGGCACCCCAGGGTCTCCGCCCGGTCGTCGGCCGAGTCGGCGGCCGTCGCCATGGAGATCACGCAGCCCGCCTCGGTCTGCGCGAAGGCGATTAGATACGTCAGGCCGAGCGTGGCCTCGGCCTGACGAGCCAGGGCGGGCGGGGAGACCGCGCCGCCGGTCAGCACGCGCCGTAGCGACGAGACATCGCGCTTGGCCAGGTCGGGATGGCCGAGGAGGGCCATGAGCATGGTCGGCACGCCGCACAGGACGGTGACCCGGTGCGTCTCGATGAGCTGCAGCTCCAGGGCGGGGGAGAAGCGGGGCATGAGCACGTGGGTGGCGGTGGCCTGGACCGGGCCGAGGGTGAACAGCGCGCTGCCGCCCACGTGGAACATCGGCATCGGGTTGATCTCAACGTCGTCGGGTCCGACGTCGGCGGTCTCAAAGGTCAGCCGCGCGTTGTTAGTCAGGCCCCGGTGGGTGAGCACCGCGCCCTTAGGCCTGCCCGTGGTGCCGGAGGTGTAGATCACCTGCGCCGGGCTAGACGGGGCGACGTCGGGGAGCGACTGCTCCGCCGCCGCTCGGGTAGTGCCCGCCGCCGTGAACGCGTCCCATTCGCTGAACGACACCACGTCGCGCAGCCTGGGCAGGCGGCCGCGGACCTCGGCGAGGACGGCGTGCATGTCACGCTGCTGGAACCGGTCGGCGAGGAACAGGCCGTCCGCCTCGGAGTGGCGGAGCACATAGGCGAGCTCATCTCCCTGGTAGGCCGGGTTGACCGTGACCAGGGTCAGCCCGGCGAGCGCGGCGGCGAACTCAAGGATGACCCACTCGGGGCTGTTCTGTGCCCAGACCGCGACCCGCTCCCCGGGCACGAACCTGGTGAGCAGCGCCCGGGCGGCACTCTCGGCGTCCGCGAGGAGTTCGGCGTAGGTCCACTGGCAGCGGTCCGGGCGGTCCGGGTCGCCGTCGATCAGTGCGGTCTTGTCCGGGGCACGCCCGGCTGCGTCGCGGAGGATCGAGCCGATGGTGGTCTCGCGGATACCCCCGGCGGTGGTGCTTGCGGGCCAGTAGGCACTGGCCAGCGGGGTGATGGTCTGCGAAAGCTCAGGCACGGCGCGCTCCGGTGACACTCGGCCAGGCCGGCTGCGGGGCGGAAGCCTGGTTACCAGCCGCGTCCCCAGACCCGCGCCACGGCATGCTCGCCCTAACGCTACAGGGATGCGGCCCTAGCGTTAAGTGACACTTTCCTGTCGGACTTGTTGCCCGCTGTGTAGAACAATGTCGGACTATATTGACTACTGTCGCCGGTTCGCGGGGTCGTTCTCGCCGATCCCTACTGGGGTGCGAAGGTCGCGGACGGGCAGGCTCGCGGAGATCCGCCCTTACGACAAGTCCGCCGACTCCTGCCTGTCCTGACGCGCTACGTGTTCTGGCGCTGCCTCGCGAGCTGCCGGTGCAGCGGCGGCATGCCCGCGGGCAGCTTGTCGAGGGTGAACAGCCGGGCTTCGAGGATCTCGCGGCCGTCGAGCACGATGCCGTCGACGCCGCCGACGAGCGCGGCCTCGTAGTACACCTCGACCCGGTAACGGAAGCCGCTGCGCAGCTCAAGCAGCCGTCCGACCTGGACCGTCAGCCCGGTCTCCTCGCGGACCTCCCGGACGACCGTCTCCTGGAACGTCTCGCCGCGTTCCGCGAACCCGCTGGGAAACCCCCACTGCCCCTCGGCGGGCCACAGCCGGTGCCGGAGCAGGAGCACCCGCCCGTCCGCGGCCCGGACGACCCCGGTGACCCCGACGCCGAACCGCGCGTGCAGCCGCCACGCCAGCCACCCTTGCAGCGGCCCGGCAGCCCGCCAGATCCGGACCAGCAGGTCATCCACCGGCGACCGCCCCAAGGGCCCGTGCCATCGTGACCGACGCCTCCAGGGTCAGCCCTGCCTCGGCCCGGCCGGTTAGCCGCTGCCGCAGTTCCGCGTCGAATCCCCGGCGCACGTCCTGCGGCCAGCTCAGCGATGTCACCTGGGTATTCTCCACGCGCCGCCGGTCCTGCTCCGCCTCGCCTTCAGATTTCAGGGTCACCCCAGCACAATAGGGGACGGCGGCCCGGCTCGGCGCCGTTGCCGCTGTACCAGCTAGTACGCGAATTCCGAGCCGCGCAACGTGTTCGTCACCATCCGGCCCGTCCCGGCAGCACGCCGCCCAAGCGGACGAGCCAGGCAAACGGCACGCGGCGCCCCAGTTCCCCGCAGACATGTACCGAGTTTGAGTTTGGGTGGGACGAACCGTCATTAACCGGGCGGGTTCATGGGCAAAGTCGGTATACCTGGCCCGAGGGTGCCTTTTTCGCGATGGCCGGCGGGAACCCGATGATGTCGAGCCAGCCGGATCGTCTAGCAGGTGAAGGCAGCCGACGATGGGCGTCCTGCCGACGGGAGGGACCGTGATGACGACGAAAGGACTGCGGACGCTGCTCACCGGGCGGGGCCTGGTGGAGTCGCCGCGCTGGCACGGGGATCGGCTGTACTTCTCCGACTGGTCCGCTGGCGAGGTGCTCACGGTGGGGCCCGACGGCCGTGGCGAGATCATCGCGAGCGTGAAGTCGCTGCCGCTCTGCACGGCCTGGCTCTCCGATGGCCGCCTCGTCATCGTCTCGTCGCAAGAAGGCCTGCTGTTGCGCATGGAACCCGGCGGTTCCCTGGTCACACATGCGAACCTCGGGCGTCCCGGCTGGAACGACATCGTGGCCGACGGCCGGGGCAACATTTACGTCAACGGTCCGGGCTTCAACCCGACAGCCGGCGAAGCGTTCCGGCCGGGCGGGGTGTGCCACGTGGCACCGGACGGCACGGTCCGCCGGGTGGCCGACGACATCGCCTTCCCGAACGGCATGGCGGTGACCGCCGACAACGGGGCGCTGATCGTCGCCGACTCCTACCGCCACCAACTCGTCGCCTTCGACATCGCCAGTGACGGCAGCCTCTCCGGGCGCCGGACCTGGGCAGACCTGGGTGACGCCGCACCGGACGGCATCTGCGCCGACGCGGAGAACGCCGTCTGGTACGCCGAGGTCCCAGGCAAGCGGTGCGTTCGCGTCGCCGAAGGCGGTGCGGAGCTGCAAACGGTGCCCCTGGACCGAGGCGGCTTCGCCTGCGTCCTGGGCGGCCCGGAGCGCAGGACCCTGTTCATCACGGCCGCCGAATGGCGTGGCATGACCGAGGCCCAGATGGTGACCCCGGGCAGCGGCCAGGTCCTCGCTATCGACGTCGACATCCCGGGCGCGGGCTGGCCCTGACACTCTCACGCCGGCGTGGCCGGCCCGTGGGCCGAGGTGCTTGAATCGGGATTTAATGCGTGACCAGCAAAAACATCCCGTTATGTATGCCGATGTTCGATGATTATCTATCTTTCCCCGTGTGCGCGCCCGGTGCTTGACTCGGGCCAGGCGCAAGCCGCAGTACGACAACGACGTCCTGCCAGGGGGGCAAACTCATGCATGCACGGATTAACATGCTGGCCGGGGACCCGGCACAGCTCAACGAGACGACCAGGTACGTGGCGGGAACGGTCCAGCCGCACGTCGAGGGGCAGCCCGGCAGCCGGGGCGTGGCCTGCCTTGCCAACGCGGACCTCGGGACCTGCGTCATCGCGTCCTACTGGGACAGCCTCGACGCGATGACCGCGAGTGAGCAGGCGGTCCAGGTCTCGCGCAAGGAGATCGTGGAGCGGCTGCGCGCGAGCGTCTCGGTCGAGCACTACGACGTGCCGGTCTTCGTCCGCCGCAGCAGGCCGCCGGAAGGCGCCTGGGCGCGGCTCGCCCGGGTTGACTGCGCCGCGGCTGACATGGACTCGTTCATCGAAGAATTCCGCACGGCCGGCATCCCGGCTCTCATGGAGATGAACGGCCTGTGCAGCGCGCACCTGATGACCGACCAGTCCAGCCGCCGGTGCATCGTGGTCACCGCGTGGCAGGACCGTGACGCCCTCGCCGCGAGCCGGGCGGCCACCGCGCGGCTGCGCGCCGACGCCGCAGGCGTCACGCACGTGCAGATCCGCGGCGTGGAGGAGTACCAGGTCATGTTCTCCTCGGTGCGCGAGGGCGACACCCGCCACCTCATCGAGCGGGAGGTGGAGCTGTGGAACGCCCGTGACCGCGATGGCTGGATGAGCTGCCAGGACCTGCACCGGCTCGACATCGAGGCACCGGGCGGCATACACATGAGCGGCCGCGAGGCCGCCGAGTCTCTGTGGTCGACGTGGCAAGGCGCGGTCCCGGACAACCGGCTTGAGACGACCGTCATCCACGCCGATGGCCGGGGCGGCGTGCACGAGGGCCGCTTCACCGGCACGCACACGGGCGTGCTGCGCGGCCCAGCCGGGGAACTGCCCCCGACCGGCCGGAAGATCGACGGGCGTTTCTGCGGCGTCTACGAGTTTGAGGAGGGCAAGATCAGCAGCTACCACCTCTTCTTCGACCAGGTCGACCTGCTCACCCAGCTCGGGATCACAACAGCCGCCGGGTAAGTCGGATCCAGGGGATAAGGAGGTAAGTAGCCTGCGGATGGTCGTCCGGTCAGACTCAGGCGTTATTAAGTCCACCATTAGACCTGGCCCGCGATCATGACGACCGGACACGATCGTTACCGATACACGGTGACTCTTTCCGCAGTCGCAGGCCAAAGAGCGGCCGCCGGAACGCACGAGCCCGCTGTGGTAGACATGGGGCCATGGCAAAAGTGGAGGCTTCCGCCGAACGCACGATCGACGCTCCTGCGGACGCGGTCTACGGCTATCTCGCGGACATGCACCAGCATCCGCGTTTCCTGCCGCCCGCGTTCTCTGACTTCCAGGTAGAAGAGGGCGGCGTAGGCGCGGGCACTGTCACCCGCTTCGCGATCACCGCGGGCGGGCGGACCCGCACTTACCGCATGCGTGTCACCGAGCCAGCGCCGGGCAGCACGCTGGTCGAGTCCGACACCAACTCGAGCCTCGTCACGACGTTCAACGTCGAGCCGCAGGGCGGCAGGTCGCTGGTGCGTATCTCCACGAACTGGGACGGCGCGGCCGGAATCGGCGGCTTCTTCGAGCGCACGTTCGCACCCAGGGCGCTCCACCGCATTTACCTCGACGAACTTGAGCGCCTCAACGCCTACGCCCGCGATCAGCAGTCCTCCTGACCCACCTGTTGGCCCGTCAGCCGCCCCGCTAACCCGCCCGAGCGCGCCCGGCGCCGCCCCGCCCTGAATCCAGCCACCCTGCTGCCGTCCGCGATCGGCATCGACGCCAAGGCCTCGCCCCAGGTGCAAGCCGAGGCGGAGATTCGACGCGACCACAGACCGGCGTGGGTCCGACATAGTCCGCAACTTCGGTTAGCATCGATATGGGAACGTTGTAACGTTTCGGGGAGTTTACGCAGCTCATCTTGCTTGACACCGGACAGAGTCGTCTGCAAAATGGTCCAAAACACAGTCCTTTAGACCATGTTGGGACGAGTCCGGAGGTGCCGAAGTGGCCGAGCCCGCGCCGAGCGAGGAGCCGTTCGGTGCCCTGCTGCGGCCGGTGGAGCTGCGTACCGCCGGGCAGCTCATCGCGGAGCGCTTGGTCACGGCCATCGCCCTTGGCGAGTTTGAGCCGGGCCAGCGGCTGCCCGCCGAGCGAGAGCTCGCCGCCACGCTCGAGGTGTCGCGGACCACGGTCCGCGAGGCGCTACAGCGGCTGCACGCGGGCGGGTACGTAGTCACCAGGCGAGGCCGCGACGGCGGCACCTTCATCCAGTCCGCCACGGTCACGGGCATCGGCGCGGATGAGGCGGTCAAGCGCACGCTCGACCACCGGTGGGAGGAGCTGACTGAACTGCTCGACTACCGCCGCCTGATCGAGTCAGTCATCGCGCGGACCGCCGCCGAGCGCCGCGACCCCAGCGACATAGCAGCAATCAGGGCCGCGGTCGAGCGGTACACCGGAGCCGGCAGCCGCGCAGACGCGCGGATCGCCGACCACGCCCTGCATCAGGTGATCGCCCGGGCGACGCACAACGAACGCCTTGTAGACCTGTCCGCGCGCATCCGCCGGGAGGTCGGGCTGGGCTTCGACGCCGAGCCGTATACGCCGCAGATGCGGCAGCGAGCGCTGCGCCAGCACCCGGCGCTCGCCGACGCGGTCATCGCGGGAAACCCCTCCCGGGCCGCCAACCAGGCCACAAGCCACTTCTCGCTGACCGAGGGCGCGCTCGCCGAAGTGCGTGCCCGCCTGACTCTGAGGACCGGAGAAACCGATGCCCATCGCGCAAGTGAATGACGTACAGCTGAACTACCGGCTTGAAGGCGACGGCGAGGAGACCATCGTCCTCGTCAACGGACTGGCCGACGACCTGGAGACCTGGGCGGACCAGGCGGACGACTTCATCGCCAACGGCTTCCGGGTGCTGCGCTTCGACAACCGGGGGATCGGCGCGAGTTCCAAGCCCGCCGGGCCCTACTCGAGCCGGATGCTCGCCGATGACGCGAAGGCCCTGGTCGACCACCTCGGCATCACGGACTTCCACCTGATGGGCATCTCCATGGGCGGGATGATCGTCCAGGAGTACGCGCTTGCCTACCAGGATGACCTGCGGTCGGTGACCTTCGCCTGCACGTACGCGGCGCCCGGTCCGTTCTGCTCCCGCATGTTCGCCATGTGGGCCGACCTGGCCCCGGTGCTCGGCGTGCCGTTCGTCATGCGGGACGTGACGCTCTGGGCGTTCACAGTGCCGTTCTTCGAGCAGCGCGGCGCCGAACTTGCGGAGTACGAGACCGCGATGCGGTACATGGACCAGCCGGTGCACGCCTACCTGGCGCAGCTCGCGGTCATCCAGAACCACGACACCACCGACCGACTCGGTGACATCAGCGTGCCAGCCCTGGTGCTGGCAGGCGAGGAGGACATCCTCATCCCCGTCTCACTGTCGCGGCGGATCCACGAGGGAATCCCAGGCTCGGAATGGGCCACGACCAAGGGCGGTCACGCCTGCGTCTGGGAGCACCCTGCCGAATTCAACCGGACCTTCCTCGACTTTGTGCGACGGCACGGAAAGGGCTAGCAGTGACCGCCACCCCAACAACCCCCTCCGACTCATCTCCTCCCGCCGAGAGATCGGATTCTGCGGCATCGGATGATGGTGCGTCACTCGAGCGCGGCCAGCTTGGCCTGTTCGGTGTCATCATGCCTGGCGTCGCGCAGATCGCGCCGGCGTTCAACCTCTTCTTCACCACCGGCCTCATAGTCGCCCTGGCGGGCGCGTCGGCACCGCTGATCTTCCTGGTCTCCATGGTGGGGATGGTGGCCACGGCATCAAGCCTGGCTCAGTTTGCCAGCATCTACCCGAGCGCCGGGTCATTCCTCACTTACATCACTCGCTCGATCGGCACCCGAGTCGCCGTCGCGGTCGGCGTGATCGCGATCATCGGGTACATCATCGAGTTCGGCGGCATCTACATCTACGTCGGCAGCTACATCGCGCAGAACGTCTTCGGCAGCGTGCACGTGTGGGGGCTGACTCAGATCATCACGATCGTCTACGGCGTGCTTGTCGTGGCGCCCGTGGTGGTCGGCCTCCGGTTCGGCGTCCGGGTGACCGTGGTGCTGTACGCGTTCGAGGTCCTGCTGCTGCTCGCGATGTCCATCACGATCCTGGTGCGGGGCGGCAACGCGGGCCTGTCGGCGACCCCGTTCAAGTGGCCGGGCGGGAACAGCGACGTGCTGCTCACGTTCAGCCTCGCGGTGCTCGCCTTCGGTGGCTTCGAGGCATCGCTACCGCTGGCCGAGGAGACGCACAACCCGCGCAGGAACGTGCCGATCGCGGTGATCGGGGCGGTCCTGATCAGCGGCGCGATCTACGTGCTCGGCTCCTACGCGATCGTGATCGCGTTCGGCACCAGCCACATGGGCGCGCTCGCCGCCGCCGCCAACCCCTTCAGCACGGCGGCGAAGGTGTTCATCCCGTTCGTCGCCCCGCTCATCACCTGGGTGTTCCTGTCCAGCGTAACCAGCTCCTTCGTGGCGGCGAACACCCAGACGGCCCGGGTGATCTTCGCGGGCGCCAGGGGCGGGCTCTGGCCGAGGATGCTGGGGGTCGTCTCGCCCCGGTTCCGCACCCCGGCGGTCGCCGCGGTCGCGTTCGTCGCGCCGTCGATCGTGATCGGCGTCGCGTCGACGGCGTTCACCAGTCCCGCCACGGCGTCGGGCTTCCTGTCCACGTACGGTGTCCTCGGCCTGGTGATCATGTACCTGGGCGCGAACATCGCCCTCGTGGTCAACTGGACGCGGCTGCGCCGCCGCGGCGAGCGCAAGAGCTTCTGGCTCTGGGTTGTCGTCCCGCTGATCGGCATTGTCGTGCTCGCGATCCCCCTGTGGGGTGACCTGCGCCCCGGCCAGCCGTCCCCGTATAACGTCCTGCCCTGGCTGACCCTGGGCCTCATCGCCGTCGGGATCATCTACCAGTACGTCCTCGGCAGGCTGCGCCCGGACGCCCTGGCCAACGCGCCGGCCCTCCTCGAAGGCGAGCCCGACGAGACGCCAGACGGGTCAGGCTCCCAGGCCCTGGCCGCCTAGTGCCGCCGGCCCGGCAGGGGAGGCCGCACGGCGGCGGCTCACGGGTCGCCGAGGTTCGCTGCGACTGTCGCACCCAGTTCGTAGCACTTCCGTGCCACGTCCTTGCCTACCGGGCCGGTAGCGGTGACAGGCTTGACGACCTCCGCCCAGCCAAGTCCCGCCGCGATGGACGTGACGGCGCGCACCGCGCCAGTGGTGTCGCTGTCCCCGTGCACGTACAGGCCGTAGGGTGCCCGTGCCTTGGCCTGAAGGCACGGGTAGTAAATCTGGTCGAAGAAGTGCTTGAGCGCGCCCGACATGTAACCGATGTTCGCGGGCGTCCCGAGGACGAAGCCGTCCGCGGCCAGCACGTCAGGCACGCCGGCCGCGAGCGCGGGAACGACCGTGACATCGACCGCGATGAGTTCCGGATCACGCGCCCCGGCCACGACCGCTTCAAGCATCGCCTGAAGTCCGGGCGACGGGGTGTGGTGGACGATAAGCAAGCGCGGCACGCACCACCTCCTAACACGGGTTCAGGCCTTGCGACGATAAGGCTGAACAGGACCCACGGGCGTGAAATCGCGATCCGTTCAGCAAGTCATTCAGTATCAAAACGGTTCCGTGTTCCACTCTCCCCTGACACCAACCCAGGCCTCGTCACGACGTCTAACGTCAGGCCATGCCTACGCCCGCGATCCAGGATCACTCGTCACCCGTCGCGGTGCCCTGGCCGCTGTTACCCTACGCTGGAGGACCATGATGTCGTCAACGGAACAGCCGGCCGGCGAGGTGAGCGCGCTCGAGGCGCTGCACTCGACCCCCGCGCGCCGGTACCTTTCTCCCGAGCCGATCCCCGATGACGTGCTCTGGGCGATCCTCGACGCCGCGATCCGCGGCCCGTCCGGGGGCAACACCCAGAGCTGGGGCTGGGTCGTGGTAACCGACCAGGAGGTCAAGGACCGCGTCGCGGCCTGGTACAGGGAAAACTTTGAAGCCGCCTACGGCTCGCGGCGGGAGCAGATCCTCAGCGCTCCAGCAGGATCGCTCGGGCTGACCCCGCGCGGGTTCCTGGGAGCGGAGCATCTGGCGCACCATCTCCACGAGGCGCCGGTGTGGGTCTTCGCGGTGCTGCGCGGCGCGGCGGACGCCACCAGCCCGCGGCTCGGGTCGTCCATCTACGGCGCGGTGCAGCAACTCTGCCTCGCCGCGCGCGCCTACGGCATCGGCACGTCGCTGACCACACTCTACGGCGGTCACGAGGAGGAGCTACGCGAACTGCTCGGCCTGCCGCCGGACGCGCTGACCATGGCGTTGATCCCGATGGGCTATCCCGCGCAGGGACGGTGGGCACAGCCAAGGCGCCGGCCAGTCGAGGAGGTCGTGCACTGGAACCAGTGGGGCGCGACCCGCTCCCGGGCCGAGTGATCACCTCCTCGTCGCAGGCGGCTACAGGTCAAGGAACGCGCGCAGTGCCCGGCGCATGGCGGCCGGCCCCGCGGGAGTGACGGCTTCGACGTGACGTTCGAGGCGCTCATAGCCGACCGCCCGAGCGTCCTCGGTGTTCCTATGGCTTCCAGGCACGTATCCGTTTTGACCTTACGGCCCGCAGGGCCAGAAATGTCGCGGCACTGGCGTGCCGCGACATTTCCGCGTCCTCAGGAGGCAGCGGATTAAAGACATGCCAGGAATCCGCGCACCTCTTCGGCGATCACGGACGGGTACTCCAGGGGCGCGTAGTGCCCGACACCATCGACGAACCGTAGTCGCGCCTGGCCGAAGAACGCGTCGATCCGATCGGACCACTCGCGGGGAAACAGCGGGTCAAACTCCGGCCACAGCACGACGGTCGGCGTGGCCAGCCGGTCCGAAGGGTCCGGCGTGACCTCGGACGCGGCCGCCGTCGTCGTCCCCGCGCCCGCCCGGTACCACTGCACCGACGCGGTAAACGCCCCCGGCGCCCCGTAGACGGAGACCAGGTGGTCGAGGTGCGCGTCAGCGAGCGTAAAGCCAGGCCCCGACCAGTGGTCCCAGAAGTGCCGCAGGTACGAGCGGACCGCGGCGGGATTACCGTCGATGAGTTCTTCTGACAGCGGCAGCCGGTGAAACGCCTGATACCAGAACTCGCGCATCGGCCCGGGCCCGAAGACGCGCGTCCCCACCCCCGGCACCGGCGGGCTGATAACCAGCGCGCTGACCAGGTCCGGACGAGACCGGGCCAGGGCCTGCGCGATCCGGCTCCCGATGTCGTACCCGACGATGACCGCCGCGGAGAGACCGAGCGAGGTCATCAGGTCCGCGACGCTCCGCGCCTGCGCCGAGCTGCCGTACTGCGTGGAGGTGTCCGCCATGTGCTTCGACGAGTACCCGAAGCCGCGCAGGTCAGGAACGAGAACCGAGCACCCGGACAGCAGCGGCACCAGGTCCCGGTAGTCGGTCCGGTCACCGGGCCATTCGTGCAGCAGCACCACCGCCGGCCCGCTGCCCGCCAGGTCATATGCCAGCTCGAATCCGTCGACCGCCACGCCACCAACCTCCGACCGCACGCAAGAAGGACCGCTACGACACCTTCTCGTATACCGCGACCTGACTGGTGCTAGACGCGGTGATGGGTGACTTGTCCCAGCGAATGACCACGCCATAACAACTACTACTAACAGAAACAATAAAAACTAGACGTACCGTAGTGCCGCAGCGCCGAGGGGCACGACGACGAGCACCGCGCAGATCCCGAGATTGACCGCCCGGTACCGGAGGAACACGGCCGCGAACTCTCGCAGGGCCGCGTTCGGCCGGTAGTACGCGGCCACGCGCGCCCCGGTGACCTGCGCCTGCAGCCCGAGTCGCCGCGCGAGCAGGGCGGCGCGGAAGGCGTGAAAGTCGCTGGTCACGACCGTGGCCCGCGCGCCTGGCCGAAGCCTGTCCATGATCGCCTTGCTGAACACCAGGTTCTCTTCTGTGCTGCGAGACTGGTCCTCAAGCAGTAGCCGGTCGGCGGGGAACCCGCGATCAACGAGGTAAGACCTCATTGCGGACGCCTCAGACTGCCGCTCGTCGGACCCCTTGCCTCCGGAGACAATCAGCATGGGCGAAAACGACGCGGCCCGCCGGTCGAGCGCCGCCCACACCTCGCGCCCCCGGTCGAGCCGGCTGGCGAGCAGCGGCGGCACCCCGCCGTCGGGCCGCAGTCCGGCACCGAGCACGATCACGAAGTCCGCCTCGCCAGTCTGCGCGACGAGCCCGTACACGAACGCGTAGCAGACATACGACACGAACAGGAACGACACGTACCCGAACAGCAGGGTGGCGACCGTGGCGAAGAGCGACAGCTTCATGTCCCCGACCTGGCCGGCGGCGACATCGAGCCCGATCACCACGAAGATCACCGCGCTCGCGAGCAGCGACAGCAGGTTCGCGGGCCGCAAGCGCTCCCGCCGGATCATCGTGACCCCGTTAGCCAGCAGAAAGCACCCCACCAGGAACGGCCCGAGCGCCACGGTCACCAGCAGCGCGAGCAGCAGCAGGTGCTCCGGCCGCCCCGGTGCCCCCACCAGTCGCTCGACAAGCCCGAGCGCGCCAAGCGCCAGCGCCAGCCCAAGCAGCACCGCATTGCCAAAGGACCGCGGCTCGCGGATCACCCCCGCGAGGAACACGGCGAACACCACGATGGCAAGCCCGAGCGCCAACACTCTTTAAAGATATCCACAGTGCCTGAGCCCTCGCTGAGCCCCGCCTCTCCGCCACCTGGGTAAGTCCTCTGCTGTCGGCCCTGCACCGTGTCTCCGGGCACGAGTGAAGCTGGTCTACTCGGCTGACGCGGACATTTCTTTGATTCGGTCCACGATCCGTGCTGCCTCCGCTTCGCTGATCGGGACGAACTCGTTCTCCAGGTCGCCGCGCTCCGCCTCGTACATGAGGGGAGAGAACGTCCACTCCAGGTCGCCGGAGAAGACCTCATCGGTGGTCCCCTCGTTGTTCTTAACGCGGCGGAGTACCCCGGCGGCCTGCTCTAGGCTGCTGAATTCATCGACGATGGCGTAATAAGTGATCTTTTCTGTCATCCCTTTTCTCCGGGTAGTCCCTGATCTCTGTAGTGCCCTCCGGGGTAACGAGGAACGCGTTGACCCGGCACTGGAAGGCTTCGAGTTCTTCACGCTCCGTCGTGGATGCTGAACTGCGAATTCGCTCGTACGCTTCGTGTGTCAGTTCCTTGGCTTCCAGGCTCTCCGGCGTGTGGAACTGGACTTCGACGCGGAGCCCGGTCTCTGGCCTGTGCCACTGGCTATTGATGCCCTTGTACTGCCCGTTCGTCCAGAGGTTTTTCAGCCTGAGCAGTTCGAAGCCCTCCGCTTTGAGCCGCTCGACATCCGCGAGGACACCATCAGCGTAGCGCTGCGGACTGTAGCTGAATGTGAATCGAACAGGGTCAGAGATGCCACTGAGTGCCTGCTGGACCGTCCGTCCCGGCTTCGCTGTCAGTCGTTCAGCGATCTTTTCTTTCAGGCGGTCCTCGCCCTTTAGCATGTGCTTGAGGCCTGCGAGGTGACGGTCGGGTTCGGCGGACTCGACGCGCTTGAGGGCGGGGAGGATGTCGCGCCTGCCCTCGTCTGCTTGGTCCGCGCAGGCCTTGGTGGCTTCGGCGTTCTGTTCCGGGGTCAGCCGCCAGTGATCGCCTGCCACCCAGGAGCCGTCGGGTGTGGTGCGGGGAGTAAGCCGGGGTCGTTCGGGATGACGGGTTTTGTAATTTTCCCAGGCGGCCCGCAGTTGCGGGACCGCCTCAGCCCACGCCTCGCGGGCCACGCCGTAGGTGTGGTCCACCAGGATCCGGTGCAGACGGCGCGCGATGGCTTGCCGTTCCTGGTCGGCGCCGGGGGAGGCGCAGGACAGGCTGTCGGCTCCCGCTTCCGACGGAGTGCCGGCGTGGCGGTAGACCACGTCGCCCTCATCGACCCAGTCCACCGCCACCGCCGGCCTCCGCCTATCGCAATTCAGCGATCCATCCTCACTTGGTACCAACGGAGGTAGCCGACATCGGGTTCACGCCGGGCACCTAGCACGCGACATTGGGTGACGACATTGCCGGCCGCTCAAGGCCGTTGAGCCAGGGAGCGTGCTGCCGCTGAGAGCCGTGCGTGGGCAGGCGCTGGTACGTGGGTCATGGTCGCAAAGCGTCTTCGCGAAATTAAGCATGAATAAGCTCGCGATCATAGGGCGGCGTCGGCAACCATGAAGGGATGCGGCGAGTCGTGATCCTCGGGCGGGGCGGTGCGGGCAAGTCCGTGCTTGCCGGTCAGCTCAGCGAGCTGACCGGCATTCCCGCGATCGAGCTTGACTCGGTGTTCTGGCAGCAGGGGTCGGCGCCCACCCCGGCCGAGGAATGGGTCGCCCGGCAACGGGACCTGATCGCGGGGGAAGCCTGGATTCTCGACGGGGACCTCGGGCCCTATGACTCCGGGCTCTCCGCGCGGCTGGCGGCGGCGGACACGATCATCGTCCTTGACTTCGGCTTCGTGCGGTGCGCGTGGCGGACCCTCCGGCGCGGTCGTGAGCAGGCAGAGTACTGGCGCTGGGTCTGGTCCTACCGGCGGCGTAGCCTGCCTCGGCTGCGGGTCGCGATCGTCGCGCAACTGCCTCGTGCGCAGGTTCACGTGCTCCGCGATCCGGGGATGGTCCGGCGCTTCCTCGCGGACGTCGGGAACGGTGACCTGGCGGGGCAGGGAGACCGTCGCGGGTAACGCGCGGGCCGCGACGACCTGGCTGGCATCAACCCGATCGCGGCTCCAGCCGACTAGGCCGGTTCAACTGCGGGCGGGGCTGGCGGCCAGGGTTTCCGCGTGCAGTTCCCAGGCGGCAGCCAGTCGCTCGACGGCCAGTTCCAGGGTGCTGGGCTGCTCAGCGAAGGACAGCCGGACGAACTGCAGATGGCGGCCGTCGGCGCAGGCCGCGCTGCCCGCCATGACGCTGACGCCATGGCGGGCGGCCGCGAGGGTGAAGGCGTCGGCGCTCTGTACGGGGAGCTCAGCCCACAGGGACAGGCCGGCGTCCGGCGGCCGGGCCCGCCAGGCGGGCAGGTGTTGCCCGAGGCGCGCGGTGAGCAGGTCGCGGCGCTCGGTGAGGGCGGCGCGGTGGGAGGCGAGCCAGTCAGCGTCGATGGCCTTGAGCAGCCGGGCGGCCAGGGCCTGGCTGATCACTGCGGTGCCCAGGTTGAGGGCGGACTTGCGGGCGATGACGGCGGACCGCAGGGGCTCGCTGACGCGGATCCAGCCGACCCGCAGTCCACCCCAGAGCACCTTGGAAGCGGAGCCGACCACGATGACCTGGGTGGACAGGGCGGCGAGCGGCAGCGGCGCGCTGCTCCCTGCGCCGAGCGGGAGGTCAGCCAGGGCTAGGTCCTCGACGATGGTGACCCGGCCCGCGTCGGCGATGGCGGCCAGGGCCTGTCGCCTGAGTAGGGGCATGACGGCTCCGGTCGGGTTGTGCCCGGTGGGCATCAGGTAGGCGATGCCGCCAGGGACACGCCCGGCGCGCTCGATCGCGTTCGGGTCCTCGCCTGCCGCGTCGGCCGGCACCGGGACGATCTCTGCCCTTGTCCCCGCGAGAGCGCCCGCCAGGCCGGGGTAAGTGGGGCAGCTCGCGAGGACACGCGTGCCCGGCAGCACCCTGCTGAGCAGCCACAGCGCCTCCTGGGCGCCCGCCGTGACGACGAGCTGATCCGGCTCGGTGGGCAGCCCCTGGTGCTCGGTGAGATGGCGGGCGACCGCGGCGCGCAGTCCGGGTAGTCCGGCCGGGTCGAGGCCGTGACCGTCGAGGGACTGCCAGGCGGCCTCCGCGTCGGCCGGCGGCAGGTGCCGCAGGTCGCCGGGGGCGGAGACGGACAGGTCGATGGTCTCCCTGTCTTCGGCGACGCGGCGCAGCAGCCGGGTGGCGACGGTGCCCGTGCCCGTCCTCGCGGCCCAGGAGGGGCGCCCGGCCACGTAGGTGCCGGCGCCCTGGCGCCTGGTCAGCACGCCGGCCTCGACGAGCTGATCGAAGCAGGAGACGACCGTGCCGCGGGAGGTGCCAACCGTGGCCGCCAGGGTCCGTTCCGCGGGCACCCGGGTGCCTCGCGCGAGCCTCTGCTGGTCGATGGACTCAAGCAGGGCGGCAGCTAGCCTGGCGTACCTAGGGCCGGGGCGGTCCCGCCAGCCGGAGAAGACGACCTCGGCCCACCAGGTCAGATCCTGGTCCATTGCTCAATATTGGCACTGTTGCGCGGGCGGCGCGCTGGGGCAGGGTGGTGGGCATGGAACCGACCGTCACACTGGCCCGTCGCTTCTGGGCGGCGATCGAGCCGATCCACGCCATCGTCTACTTCACGCCTGAGCCCCTGGAAGCCGCGCGGAAGACCGGGCTCAAGGGCTTCTGGATGAGCTACTTCGCCAGTCGGGTCGCACCTCTGGGACCGCTGCCAGCGCCGGCCGTCGAGGCGATGACGTACGGGTTCGCGCCGAGCATCGTCGCCAGGGCCATCCCCGACGCCTGGAAGTTCGCCGCACCGGAAGCCGTCCTCGAAGCCCGTCTGCAGAGCGCGCCGGAAGCACTGCGGCATCATGTCGACGCCGCCCTGCTCGCGTCCGCCGGCGAGCTCACGGACCTGCTGTGGGAAGCGGTGAAAGGCTGCCGGTTCGACGGGCGTCCCCTGGCCGCGGCGTGGGCCTGCGTGCCCCGTCCCGACGATCCGGTCGGCGCGCTGTGGCTGGCCGCCACCGTGCTGCGCGAGCACCGGGGCGACGGGCACGTCCTGGCCGGCGTCGCCCACGGGCTGCGCGGGCTGGACGCGACGGTGACCTTCGCGGCGACCGGGGCCATCCCTCGCGCGCTGGTCCGGTCTACCCGGGGCTGGACCGACGAGGACTGGGAGCAGTCATGCCGTCGCCTGGTGGCCCGCGGCCTGCTCGACTCCGGCGGTCGCCTCACCAAGACCGGCGGCGCGCTGCGCAGGGAGGTTGAGGACCTGACTGACCGGCTCGCCGCCGGCCCTGTCGAGCGGGTCGGCTCCACCGGCGTCGAGCGGGCCATCGAACTGGCCACCCCGATTAGCCGTTACCTGATGGACGCTGGCGTCATCCCGATCCCGAACCCGATCGGCGCACCAAGACCATGAGTGCACCCGGCACACTCTCCGCGCCCGGTCGGCGTCCCATCAACCAGGCCGGCCCGGCCGTGGTCGGCCCGGGCGCGGTCGGCGTCGGCTGCATGGGGTCGACGGAGTTCCACGGGAAAGGCCCGGCCCGGCCGGGGACAGACCAGCTGATCCGCGTGCGCCGGGCAACGACGGGCGACCGCGAAGCGCTGACGAGGATGTTCGACCGCTGCGCGGTCACCACGCGCTACCGGCGGTTTCACGGGCCGGTCACGGCGATTCCCGAGCGGTACCTGGCGGACGCGCTGGCCGGCAACGCGTTCCATTACGCCCTCGTCGCCTGCCCGGAGCCAGACCCGGGAGAGGTCCCGGACCCGGTCTCGCCCCTGTGCCCGGTCTCAGTCCCGGACTCGTACGCGGTTGCTGACCCGGATGCGCGGGCCGGCGGGATCGTTGCGCTGGCGAGCTGCCGCACGGTCGACGAGGGCGCGGCCGAACTCGGCCTCCTCATCGAGGACGCATGGCAGCGCCACGGCCTCGGCGCCCGCCTGCTCCGCGACCTTGTCGCCCACGGCCGCCGGACCGGGCTGCGCGTCCTTGAGGCGCAGCTTCTGGCGGAGCAGGCCTGGATCACCGGCCTGCTCCGCCCCTACGGCCCCTGCCGCCTCCGCTCCACGTGGGACGGCGTCCTGAACGTGACCGTCCGCCTCGCCCCGTAAGCCAACAGGCAGGGCCGCCTTCGTACTAGGCCTCTCGGACAGTGCACCCATGCGGATAACAGCAACAGGGGTCCGGCCTGTACCCTGCGGAATGGGTAAGGCCTCCGTACAAGGCCTGTCCCACTGATAACAAACCCGTACACCACTCTGCCTAAGCGCCTTGGGAAAAGCGGAGGGCGTGCCGCTGAGACGGGATCGGCCGTCAGCGGGCCAGCGGCGAGGTGCTGATCGTGGCCCGCACCTCGGCCTGGACGTGGCGCTCGACGGTGGGCTTGGCTGAGCCGCCGCCCTCTTCGCCCCAGACCAGCGTCACCTCGGCGCCGTCCTTAATCCGGTCCTCGTCGATGACGGCCAGTGAGGACCAGCCCCCGACGTTGACCGAGTAGCCGCTGTTGGCGGAGATGCCGATGATCTGGTCGCCGGCGAGGACCTTGTCGTAGGAGAGGGTGGAGTAGTTGGAGACGGGCTGGTCGGGGTACTTGGTGCGCTGGTCGCCGCCCCAGAGGCTGCGCTGCAGCAGCTGGGCGGTGTCGTCGTCGTTCCAGCGCAGCCAGACCTTGCGGCGCTGCGGCTGGTCCGCGAGCCGCTGGAGGGCATCGCGGCCGATGAAGTCGTGGTCGAACTTCATCACCCGGTCGAGGCCGAGGTTGGCGGGGGTGAAGTAGTAGTCCTCGATGCGGTCGGAGTAGAAGCTGCCGCCGAGGGAGGCGGCGGCCTCCCAGGCGTTGGGCCCGAGCCAGTCGCGGTACTCGCGCATCCCCTCGCCGGAGAAGATCGCCGGCAGGGGGGACGGGAACCAGCCCGACTCGATCGCCATCGACGGATACGCGCGCCCCCCGACCTCCCGCAGCCCGAACTCGGCGCCGGCGTCGATGAGCGCCTGCTTGACCGCCGCGGCCGCCTCGAACGGGCCGGTGAGCTCCCAGCCGAACTCGCGTGACATCGAGTGGCTGAGCGCCCGCACCGGGATGCCGGCGATCTCAAACGAGCCGACGCGGAAGAACGGGATCGCGGGGAGCGGGCGGCCGGCGGCCTTCTCCACGACCTTCAGCGACAGCGGCCCCTGGACCTGGTACCGGAAGAGGCGGCGCTGGCCGGGGTTCATCGAGGACTGGTAGTCGCGGGTGACCTGCACGTCGTAGCCGCCCTTCTCGGCCTGGTAGGCGACCCAGTGCGGGGTGGCGGCCCGGCCGATCAGCGCGGCCTCGTCGTCGGCGAAGGGCATCAGGATGGCGTCGGCGATGACGTAGCCCTCGTGGTTGCAGGCCACGAACTGCTTGGCCCTGTCCGTGGCGAAGTTGGCGAGGCTGTTGAGCCCGGTGTCGGACAGCAGCCGCTTGACGTCGGGGCCCTTGAAGTAGAAGTCGGTCATGTGGAAGGAGGAGTCCATCAGCGAGGCGGTCGTGCGCCAGGCACGCTGCTCGTCGCGCCAGTTGGTGAACTCCGCCTTGATCGGGAAGGGATACGCGCCGACCGGTGCGTTCCTGAGCATCTGCACCGGGCCGCCAGCCCGCTCGATGCGCTCGTCGAGGGTCCTCGGCGCGTCCTTCGTCGTGCTTGACATGGTTTGGTCTCCGTCTTCGTGCGGCTAGTTTGCGTGGCTGACTCTGAACGGCCGGGTGACGGGCCGGTGCCGGTCAGTCGTCGAGGTTGTTCTTTCTGTCCTGGCTGGAGCCGGGGCCGCCGAGGATCGCGTGCCTATAGTGGCCTAGCCACTATAGGCAGTGAAGCACCACGGGATTGCCTTGTCAAACGTTCTCCCCCGTGACAAGTCACGGGGGAGTCATTTCCTTAGCAGTAGGCGACGGGCCCAGTCGCGGGATCAGGCGAAGGTCGGCCGCCAGGACGGGCCGATGCCGGTCCGCTCGATCAGGTCGTGCGCGGCCCGGTCGGCGGCCTCGTGCAGCGCGGCGGTGTCGACGCCGACGAGGGCGCCGTCGGCCTTGCGGCGGCGCCCGCCGACGAAGACGTTGGTCACGGCGCGGCGGGACCCGCCGTACACGATGGCCGAGACCGGGTCGACGACAGGGAAGACGGAGATGTCATCTGTGGTCATGGTGACGATGTCGGCCTTCTTGCCGACGGTGATGCTGCCCGTGACGTCGGCCTGGCCGAGCGCCCGCGCGCCCTCGATGGTGGCGAAGGCGAGCACGTCACGGGGGTGGAGGTGGAGGGCCATCGGGTTCTCGCCCGCCTTGAGCCGTTCCGCGTTGGGCAGTCCGCGCGCCACGACCAGCGCCGAGCGCATTGCCGTGAACATGTCACCCCCGATGACCAGCACCGTGTCGATGCCGATGTTGGGTCGCACGCCGGCGGCGAGCAGCCGGTTGATCGGGCTCCAGCCGTGCCCCATGACCGCCTCGATCTCCGGGGTCGTGGTCACCGCCGTGCCGGTGTCGCGCATCATCGCCATCTCCTCGTCGGTCAGGAGGTTGGCGTGCCCGATGGAGACCCGGGGGCCGAGCATTCCCTCGTCGTTCAGCCGCTTGAGCGCGGGGCGGCCGGGGAAGATCCCCTGGCCGACGTGCAGGTTGACGGGGATGTCGAGCTCCTGGGCAAGCGCCCACTCGTCGCGCACCACGTCCATCACCCCGAGGTCAGGGCCCCGGCCGAAGAGCCCGAGCGTCACCAGCGCGCCGTCGTCGGACAGCGGGCCGTTGCGCAGCCGCCGCACCTCCGCGTCGTTCATTGGGGTCGAGCTCTGGAACGGCGGGGCCAGGCACTCGATCCACTGGGCCGAGGAACCGCCGTACGCGAAGACCGTCCGCAGGCCGCTCTCGCGCAGTGCCTCAAGGGAGCGGTCGGTGTGCTCGGGGGTGACCTGGCAGTGGGCGAGATCGTAGACCCCGGTGACCCCGGTGTCGATCGAGTCGAGGGCGCCCAGGAGAGTGCCGAGGTAGACGTCCTCCGCGCTCAGGTGCGCGCCGACGGTGCCGAATATCCCGATGCAGTACTCGACCAGCGACCACTCGGCGCCGAGGCCGCGCAGCACGGTCTGGTAAAGGTGGCGGTGGCCGTCGACGAAGCCGGGGAAGACAATGTGGTCGCGCACGTCGATCACCTCGGCCCCGGGGACGTCCCCCAGGTCGCCGACGGCGGCGATGACGTCCCCTTCAATGAGGACGTCGCCGCGGAAGTCGCCGAGTGCGGGGTCGACCGAGACGACAGTCCCGCCGCGGAGCAAGGTTCTGGTGGGTTCGGATGGCATGACTCTCTCCTGGTTCTTTGCTGACGCTCGCTGAGCGTTATGCCGTGAGGGCGATGTGCTTCTCCGCAAGGAGCTCGCGGAGGCCCGCCGAGTCCCACTCGCGGCCGAGGCCGCCCTGCTTCATGCCGCCGACATGCCGTCGTGTTCCGGGCCTGCTGCCCGTCGGGCCAGTTGCCGTGCCCCGCGGGCAGGGGAACAAACAGGGGACCGCCGGGGAGTCGCGCGGCATCCGCGCGGGGCTCGCCCGGCCGCTGACCTGGCCTTCACCCGACTTCTTTGTCGGCATGCCGTTCCTCCTGGCGCCGCAGTTTCTGAAGGTCAGGCTAGGAACCGGCGGGCTGGCCTCCTAGCCGCATTCCGCACTGGCCACGGCCACATTCCGCAGCAGGCCCGCGCGACCGGCCGACGCTGCGCCGTGAAAGGTCGGCTCGGGACGGCAGGCCGCGCTGGCTCAGATGAAGGGCGTGCCCGAATCGAGCCCGACCTCTACCCGCCCATGGACCTTCCGACGGTCCGGCCGTGGACGGCCCGGCACCCGGTCGCTCAGCTGGCCTGGCGGTGCAGCGTGGCGGACGGGTGCTCGCCGAACATCGCCAGGTACTCCCTGGCGAACCGGCCGAGGTGGAAGAAGCCGCCGACGTCAGAAGCCACCTGGGTGACGGTCGAATCCTCCGGGCGCAGCCGGAGCAGGGCGTTATGGACCGCCTCGAGCCGCAGCTGCTTGAACCGGGCACTCGGCGTGGTATCCAGCTCGTGGCGGAAGGTGACCTGCAGGGAGCGCTCGCTGACGCCAAGCTCGGCCGCGATCCTCGGGATCGATGCGGGGCTCGCCAGGTGCCGGCGCATGACGGAGGTGGCGGCGTCACACAGGCGCTTGGCCTCCGACCCCCGCAGGCTGGTGAGCAGCTCCGAGTGATCATGGCGAAGCTCGAGCAGCATCGCGGTGAGGATGGCGTCGCGCATCTGCCACGAGATGGCCTCCGGCATGTCGAAGAGTCCACCGCCCGAGACGCGCAGCGCGGCCCCGATGAGCGACCTGAGCAGGTGCGCGGCGTCAGCGCCGATCTGCGGCTCGAAGACGATCTCACCCGAGCCGATGCCGCTCAGGCGCCGGAAGTGTTCCTCGAGTGCCGACTTGGGAACCACCAGGGTTAGCACGTCGGTCTCGGGTGTCCAGGTCAACTCGGACTCCGCGCCCGGGGAGAACACCGTCGCCTGACCGGACCCGGCGACCGCGGACGCCCGGCGGTGCCGGACTCGCGAGACGCCGTTGATCGTGAAGTTGACCACGTAGCGGCCCAGCGGCTGCGACCTGACAGTGAACGCGGTGCCGTACTTGAAGTGCGCCAACCCGAGGTCACCGACGGCGCAGTCGCGCACCTGGGCGTGGAACTGCGCGGCAGGCCCCTCGACAAGCAGCTGGTGCTCACAGAGCAGCTCGCCGACTACGGCGGTGACTTCGTCGCGGTCAGTGGTGTCGAGAAGCATGCGGCCGGGCAGGCACGCCATCGTTCCGGCGACGGGAAAGGTGCCGGCGGGCTGGGTTTGCACGATACGAACCTCCGCCAAAGTGGCATAGCCAGTTCTTTCCGGAATATACACCGTCGCGTGGACCTACTGCGGAATGTGGCCGTGGCCAGTGCGGAATGCGGCTAGGAGGCCAGCCCGCGGGTTTCTAGCCTGACCTTCAGAAACTGCGGCGCCAGGAGGAACGGCATGCCGACGAAGAAGTCGCGTGAAAGAGCGGCCGGCCGCTGAGCCGACCTGGCGGACCGGCTCCGGGTCCGGCGTGACAGCGGGCGACAGCGTCCGACGTGCGTTGACAAGGCAATCACGCGGTGCTTCACTACAATTACTGGCTAGGCCACTATAGGCTGGCCCTGTCCTGTCCCATCTACACAGGCCTCATCCCAGACCGATCAGGAGTCCTCCCATGACCTCGCCTGCACCCCGAACAGTGGCCGCGCCCGACGTGACGGACAAGCTGTTGCATGGCCGGCCAGTCTGGGGCCCCTTCATCGGCGGAGCCTTCATCGGCGACGCCGCCGCGGCCACCATCCCGGTGCTGGAGGCATCGACGGGGACTCGGCTCGCCGATCTGGTGACTGCCGACGCGGACACCGTGGACCGTGCGGTGAAGGACGCCCGGCGTGCCTATGAGGAAACCTGGCGCGACCTCTCTCCGAAGGAGCGGGGAGACCTGATGAGGAAGGTCGCGGCGGTCATCCGTGAACACGCCGACGAACTCGCCGAGCTGGTCGCCCGTGAGGTCGGCAAGCCCATGCGGGATGCTCGGCGAGTTGACATCGTGTCCTGTCACTCCGGCTTCGACTACTATGCCGGAATCGCCGACACCGTCCATGGCGAGATCCTCAACCAAGGCCCGATCGAGTCCCGCGTCGACTACGAACCGTACGGCGTGGTGGCAGCGATCCTTCCCTTCAACTGGCCGCCGATCCACTTCGCCAAGAAGTGCGCACCCGCGTTGGCCGTGGGGAACACGGTTGTCGTCAAGCCCGGCGAGCAGGCGCCACTGACGGTGCTGCGCCTCGTGGAACTCGCGAATCAGGTTCTCCCGCCCGGTGTCATCAACGCGGTCGGCGGGATCGAGGCCGGGGCCGCCCTGGCCTCTCACCCACAGGTCGAGCGCATCACGTTCACCGGCGCCACGGCGACCGGACGCAAGGTGCTCCGGAGCGCCGCGGAGAACCTCACCTACACGACGGTGGAGCTGGGCGGGAAGAACGCGCTCATCATGCTCGAGGACGCTGACCTTGACAGCGCTCTAACCGTCGCCATCGAGGGCATGTTCTACAACCAGGGAGAGGCGTGCACGTCGACATCCCGCCTCCTCGTGCACTCGTCCCGCTATGACGAATTCGCCGCGGAGTTCGTCCGGCGCACGGCGTCACTCGTCGTCGGCGAGCCCCTGGCCGCCGAGACCGACATCGGGCCGCTGGTCGACGCGCGCCAGCGTGACCGCGTGAATGGCTACCTCGAGTCGGCCCTCTCCGAGGGCGCCGAGCTGCTGTACCAAGGCTCGCTCCCGACGGATGACCGGCTGGCCGGAGGATTCTTTGTCGCCCCGGCCGTGCTGGGCGGTGTCATGGAGGGCATGACGGTGGCGCGGGAAGAGATCTTCGGGCCAGTAGCGAGCCTGATGCGGTTCGACACCGACGACGAGGCCGTGCGGATCGCGAACGCGACCGACTACGGCTTGACGGCCGCGATCTGCACGCGTGACGAGGTCCGCGCCGCCAAGCTCGCCCGCCGCCTCGAGGTCGGCATGGTGTTCGTCAACAACTACACCCGGCGTACCTTCATCGGCTCGCCCTTCGGCGGCGTGAAGGGCAGCGGCTTCGGACGAGAGTACGCGCCCGAGACCCTGCACGAGTTCGTGCGGGCCAAGAACGTCCGTTTCCCTTCCGGCCGTGGTGTCATCCCTACCTGGCCACCACGCCAGTGACCGACGACTCGCGACCCGGCTTCCCGGCCCGACGAGACCGTCGGCCTCTCCTTCCATGACCCTGGAGACGAACACATGCCTGAATCCGACCTGAGCGTTGACGTCGTCGTCATCGGCGCGGGCCACAATGCCCTCATCACCGCCGGCTACCTGGCGAAGGCCGGCCTCGAAGTCGCCGTACTCGAGGCCAAATCGATCATCGGTGGCAACACAGTCACGGAAGAACTCACCTTGGCGGGGTGGCAACACGACTCGTGCTCGAGCGCCCACGCAGTGATCCAGTCCAATCCCGTCCTCCGCGACGATGAACTCGGCCTGATCTCGCAGTACGGCCTGCGCTACGCCTATACCGAGCCTGCTGCGGTGCTCCCTCTCGAAGACGGGGACTCGTTCGTCCTGCACCGGTCAGCCGAGGGCACAGCCGAGGAGATCGCCAGGTTCTCGCGTCAAGATGCCTCGCGCTTCCTCGAGATGGTCGGGGAGTGGTCGGTCCTGAAGTCCGCCCACCGGAGGTGGAACGCGGGCCTGCCTACCGGCGACGACGAAGGCGGGATCGCGTATGAAGCGCTCCGCAGGCAGAGCGCCTGGGACGTGGTTCACAAGGAGTTCGAGCACGAGGTCACGCGCCGCGTGTTGATGTGGATGGGCTTCGCCACCTTCCAGCCACCGACCCGCAGCGGCACCGGTGCCCTCCCCATCAGCATCACCAGCGGGCGGCTCGAGTTCGGCTGGGCGACGCCTATGGGGGGATCCGGTGCACTGCCGGCAGCTCTGGCCGCGCTCATCGAGGATCACGGTGGTCACGTCATGGTCGACTCGGCTGTCTCGCGCATCCTCGTCAGCCAGGGGCGCGCCCACGGTGTCGAGACGCATGACGGTCGACGCATCCACGCACGGATCGCGGTCGTGTCCTCCGCGCACCTGACCACCCTGCCCGAGATGCTCGGCGGCAACGCACCCGAGGACCTGACGGCGGCCGCGGCTGCGTGGCGACCGGGAATTTCCCTGTTCGCCGTCCATGCGGCGCTCCGACAAGACATCCGTTACCGAGTCGGCGGCGAGTGGATCACCTCCACCTCCGGTGGACTCGGCAGCCCGAACGGCATCCGCCGTCAAGTCGCCGGCTGCTCCACCGGTGAACCCGAGATGGACGATCCCTGGATGCTGATGGTCTCCTCCACCGCGGTCGACCCCGACCGCGCACCAGGCGGCACCTTCAAGATCCTCACGTGTGCACCGGAGAACCTCGCCAGCGGTGAGTCGTGGGACAGCTTCGGAAGCCGCTACGCGGAACGGCTCCTGGCTCTTGCCGGGCGTCACGTCGACGGCCTCGATGAAGCCGATGTGCTGGCCGTGGTTCCCGAGACACCCGCCAGCCTCGCGCGTCGCAACCCGCACAACATCGCGGGCTCGTGCCACGGGGGAGAATTCCTTCTCCCCAGCGGCGAGTACGTCCCGGGCTGGCCGAGCCACGCATCCTCGCTGGAGGGGCTTGTCCTGACCGGCTCCACCGCGCATCCAGGCGGCTCGGTTTCCGGGTGGCCCGGTCGCAACGCGGCGCGCGTGGTTCTCTCAGCCGCGGGCATCGACCCGGCGACGGTCATGGGTGGTTAGTGATGCCCGGCCTGACACCGCTGCGTCTCGGACTGTTCAGCCCCTGCCTGCCCCATCTCGTCGCCATCCGGGAGGGCTACTACGAGGAGCGGGGTGTGACTGTCGAACAGCAGCGCATCCCCTCTTCGGCAGGGCTGCTGCGGGCTCTGCGTGACGGGGACCTAGATGTGGCGCTGACATCGCCGGACAACATCGCGAACTTTCGCCTGAACAAGGCCGGTGACGGACCCGTCGACGCGCGGATTATCGCCGCGGTCGACCAGGCGGGCAGCATCTCCCTGATGGGTCGACCCGGCGTCGACGCGCCCGGCCAGATCCGCCTTGGCACAGTCGCTGTCGATGCGCGGAACTCAGGGTTCGCGTTCCTGCTGTACGAACTCCTGAAGAGCGTGGACCTGGCGCCCGACGTCGACTACCAGGTGCTGGAAGCGGGAGGAACCCCGAGCCGATTCGAGGCACTCCTCGCCGGGAGCTTCGAGGCCACGCTCCTCAACGCCGGCTTCGACGTCAGGGCGCAGGCCGAGGGAGGCTCCCTCCTCATCCCGACCGTGGATGTCATCCCCGACTATCTCTCCACAGTTCTCGCTGCCCGGGGCGAGTGTCTAGATCAAGCCCCTGGCCCGGTCTCTCGCTTCATTTCTGGGTTTCGGCAAGCGGTGAACTACTGCCTCGATCCCACACGTCAGGCAGACTGCACCGACCTGGTCGTGAGCGAATGGCAGGTCAATCCCGACATTGCCGCGCGCATGGTCGACGCAGCCGCGGACGCCCGGACAGGCGTCGTACCTGACGCAGTGATCACGCCGGCCCAACTGGAGGTGGTTCTCGAACTCCGTAAGCGCTGGGGAGGTTTCTCCGAGGACGTCGACATCGCGGCCGAGATCCGGCGTCCGCGAGGCCTGATCGACGAACGGTTCGCCTGTATGGGTTGACACGTCCGGCCGTATCTTCAGCGCCTCGCTATCCTGAGGTGGCCAACGAGGCAGGAGAAAGTGTGACCCGTTCAAAACCCGTGACCGACGAACGTTTGTGGAGCAGCGTCGAACGGGAGTCGTCCCAGCGGAGCGAGGCTGGGCCGCGCGCGGCGGAAGACCTTGCCGCACAGATACAGCAACTCATCACCGCCAAGGATCTGGCGGAGGGTGCTCGTCTTCCGTCGGAGCGTGACCTGGTCAGGATTCTCTGTGCGAGTCGGCCGACAGTGAGTCAAGCTATCAGGATCCTCGTGGTGCGCGGCTTGGTCGAATCCCGGCGTGGCTCAGGTGCTTATGTCACCCGACGGCCTGAAGCCGGATTGGCGACGACCGTTGGCCTCATGCTGGACATCGACCAGGAGTCCGTGCTGCACCTCAGTGAGTTGCGCCTGTGGTTGGAAACCAATGGAATCGAGCGAGCGATCGAGCGCGCGACACCTGACGAGATAGCCGCCGGCGAGGCAGCGCTGCGGCAACTCCGCAGCAACGCCGGGAACGTCGCCGCCTGGCTGAGCGCGGACACGCTGTTCCACTCGACCCTCGTCCGTGCTTCGCAGAACCCCTATCTGTCGTCCATCTTCGAAAGCGTGCACGCGACTCTCATGAACTACGAGTATCAGGCGTGGATAGAAATGGGGACTGTGCCCGCCTGGCTGCAAAAATCCGAGGCGGAGGCGCTCAACGCGCTTCATGAACCGATCCTCGATGCGGTTCGCTCCGGCGATACCGCCATGGGAGTGCGAGCTGTGCTGCGTCACCATGAGGTCATGGCCCAGCACCTCGCCGACAGTCACTGACACGACGGCGCTTAGTTTCCCCGCTCGCCGCCGGGCGCTCGGGACCCCTGCCCGCTCCCTCGTCGCGCGGCCAAAACCGCCGCACTCCTCAGTCCGAGGACAGGGGCGCGCCCTTTGGCTCGCGGGGGGCCGGCGGATCGAAGCTGAGGCAGCCGGGCAGCCTCACACGGCGCAGGGTTCTGCACGAGACAGGTATCTGAGCCTGCGCGGTCGCGTCGGCCAATTGACTGACTGCCACAGTCGGATCTATTGTGGCTTAGCCACTATTATTGGCTAAGCCACAATGCCGGAGGAGCTGCCCGCGCATGACTGCAATCGATGTGCTGACCACGGAGCGGTACGCGGACGTGATCCGCCTTCGCGCGGTACGGATGGTCGCGCCGCATGGATTCGGGTACCTCGGCCAGGCGCTTTCGTCGGCCGAGCTGTTCGCCACCTTGTACTCGCGGCACTACGACCCCGGCCGCGACAGCCTGGTCGTTTCGCCCGGGCACTACATCATCGCCGCCTTCGCAGCGGCACCGGAGGCAGGCCTGCTCGACGTGGAGGCGCTGGCGACCTACGGCTTCGACGACTCCATGCTGGAGGCGATCGGCACGGAGCGGTCACCAGCCGTCGACCTCACCGGCGGCTCGCTCGGCATGGGCCTGTCCGGGGCCGCCGGGCTCGCCCTGGCCGACCGGCTGCAGGGGCGCGCCGACGCGCGGGTGTTCGCGGTCGTCAGCGATGGCGAGCTGGAGGAGGGGCAGGTCTGGGAGGCGGCGCTGTTCGCCGCGCACAACCGGCTCGGCTCGCTCACCGTCCTCCTTGACGCCAACGACTCGCAGGTCGACGGCCCGGTCTCGTCGATCACCACCCTGGAGCCCATCGCCGCGAAGTGGGAGAGCTTCGGCTGGGCCGCCTTCGACGTGGACGGGCATGACACCGCCGCCATCGACGAGGCGCTGAGCGCCGCCACCGCCGACCCGAGGCCCGCCGTGGTCATCGGCCGTACGTCGACCAAGCACGGCCTGTCGGTCCTGCCCGAGGGCGCCGACGGCCACTTCATCAAGCTGCCGGCCCCGCTCGCCGAGGCGGCCATCAAGGAGCTGGAGGCGCGCCTTGCTTAAGCTGCCCTACCCGACCGTCATGAAGCCGTACGGGCGTGCGCTCGTCGACCTTGCCCGCAAGCGCCCGGAGATCCTGTGCCTGACCGGGGACCTGACCCGCCAGACGGAGATTGACCTGTTCCAGGAGCAGATCCCCGAGCGCTTCATCCACGGCGGCATGGCCGAGGCCAACATGATCAGCATGGCCGGGGCCCTCGCGCGGCGCGGGTTCCTCCCGTTCGTCCACACCTTCGGCGTGTTCGCGACGCGCCGGCCGCTCGACCAGATCATCAACTCCGTGGCCTACCCGAACCTGCCGGTGCGGATCGTGGGCTTCATGCCCGGCGTCTCCAGCCCCGGCGGTCCCAGCCACCAGGCGATCGACGACGTCGCCCTCATGCGCGCGGTCCCGAACATGACCGTCGTGGACCTGGCAGACGCGACGCAGATCCGCGCGGCACTTCCGTCCATCGCGGATATCCCTGGACCCGTCTACTTGCGGCTCAAGCGGGGCGAGATCCCCGTCATTTTCGAAGATGACCATGAGTTCTCGCTGACCACGGCGCAGACGCTCATCGAGGGCACCGACCTGGCGGTCATCGCCAGCGGCATGATGCTGTCGTCCGCCATCAGCGCGGCCGACACGCTCGCAGCCAACGGCGTCAGCGCGTCCGTGATAAACGTGCCCGTGATCAAGCCCTTGGACGCGGACTCGATCATCCGGGCGGTGAGCGGAGTCTCGGCGGTGATCACCGCCGAGAACCACAGCGTGATCGGCGGGCTCGGGTCCGCCGTGGCGGAGACGATGGCCGAGGCCGCCGTTGCCGTTCCGCTGCGGCGCATCGGGCTGCGTGACACCTTCGCCGAGGGATCCCGTACGGCCTCGCACCTCTTCAGGAAGTACCGGCTCGGCACCCAGGACATCGTCGACACCGCGTGGGAGCTGCTGCACCGGGAAGGCCGGCCCCCGCTGGTGCAGGCGGCCGAGGCCGCCGAGGGCGAATACGCCCCGGTGTAAGCAGCCGGACATCGTCGTCAACTGATCGGAGTGCAATCAACGTGACCGCACACTCTCTCGGCTGGCTCGGCACGGGCCGCATGGGCGCGGCGATGGCTGCCCGCCTGCTGAAGGCCGGGCACCCTGTCACCGTGTGGAACCGCACCACCGCCAAGGCGCAGGAGCTCGCCGAGCACGGCGCGACGGTCGCCGGGTCCATCGCGGAGCTGGCAGAGCGGGACATCGTCTTCGTGATGGTCTCGACGCCGCGCGACCTGGAGGAAGTGGTGCTCGGCGAGGCCGGCCTGCTGAGCGCCGCCAAGCGGCCTGCCGTGATTGTCGACTGCTCCACGGTCAGCGCCGAGTCCTCGCAGAAAGTGCGCGAGGCGGTGACGGCGGCGGGCAGCCAGTTCCTCGCCGCGCCGGTCAGCGGCAACCCGCACGTGGTCGCCGACGGCGGGGCGGTCCTGGTCACGTCCGGCCCCCGGGATACGCTATGACCTGGTCCGGCCGTACCTCGAGGCGATCGGCAAGATAGCGGTCTACGCCGGCGACGAGGAGCAGGCGCGTCTCGTCAAGCTGTGCAGCAACCTGTACCTGGGGCTCATCGTGCAGTCCCTGAGCGAGGTCACCGCCCTCGCGGAGAAGGGCGGCGTGCCGCGTGCCGCGTTCCTCGACTTTCTCAACAGCACCGTGCTCGGCAGCGACTGGGTGCGCAAGCGCACGCCGGACCTGCTGGCGCTGGACTGGACGCCGACCTTCACGACCGAGCTGCTCCGCAAGGACTTCGACCTCGGGCTGGCGGCGGCCCGCCAGTACGAGGTGACGATGCCGCTGGCGGGAAACGTGTTCCAGCTCCTCCAGGCCGCGATCGGCCGTGGCTACCGCGACGTCGACTTCCTCTCGCTGTTCGCGGTCGAGGCCGCCTCCTCCGGAATGGACGTCCGGCCTCAGTAAGCCATCCCCCAGAAAAGCCTGAAGCCAGAAAGCCCGAAAGGCAGCCACCGTTATGTCATTGCAGAAATTCCTCCCGACGCCCAAGTTCAAGGAGTACAGCGAGTTCTTTAAGGACTTCTTCACGATGAGCCGCCGCGACGACGGCGTGCTGCTCGTCCAGGCGCACACCGTCGGCGGGTCGATCCAGCTCAGCGTGCAGAACCACCGGGCCCTCGGGCAGATGCTCAAGGTCGTCGGCGCCGACCCGGAGAACGAGGTCCTCATCCTCACCGGCACGGGCGAGGACTTCATGATGCGCTCGGACCCGGAAGGGTTCGCGCTCGAGCAGGAGGACCTGGACTACTGGGCCTACGAGTACGCCTACAAGGACGGCCGGATCAACGTCAGCGCGCTCGTCAACGACTTGGAGATCCCGACGATCGGGCTGGTGAACGGTCCGGGCTTCCACACCGAGATCCTGACGATGTGCGACATCACCGTCGCCGCGGAAGGCGCCGTGCTGTTCGACCTGCACTACGACATCGGCTCGGTCCCCGCGGACGGGATTCACAACGCCTTCCAGGAACTGCTCGGCACCAAGCGCGCCGCTTACGCGCTGCTGACCGGCGAGGCGATCGACGCCCGCAAGGCACTGGAGTACGGCCTGGTCAACGAGGTCGTACCGGGCGAGGAGCTCATCGCGCGCGGCTTCACGATCGCCGACCACATCATGACCCAGCCACGGACGATCCGCAGGCTGACGACCCAGATCGTGCGCCGTCCCTGGAAGCGCCGCGTCATGGAGGACCTGGACGGCGGCTTCGGCATTCAGATGTTCGGGCACGTCGCCAGCAGGCACTCCGTGCACGGCGGCGAGCACATCCGCTCCACCGTCGACTACGTGCGCGAAGGCCGCAAGAACAACTTCGACGACCCCGGGACAGCCGGTGACTGAAGTCCCGGTAGCCGACCTGGTCCTGCGCAACGCCAAGGTCGTGACGTTCACCGCGAGCCGGCCGGGTGCGGAGTCGGTCGGCGCGTTCAACGCGCCGTCGGCGCTGGCCGCAACGGCGGACCGGGGTCTCCCGCGAGGCGCCACCGAGATCGAGGAAGCGGAGAGGGTATCGTGACGACTTACTTTTCTGATCAGTACATCGACGGCAAGTGGCGTCCCGGGAGCGACGGCCGCCGTTTCCCGGTCATCGACCCGGCGGACGGCTCGGTTATCGCCGAGTTCGCCGCCGCTACCGAGGCGGACTGCCTGGAGGCCGTGGCGGCGGCCGAACGGGCACTCCCGGCCTGGGCCGCGACGCCGGCGCGGCAACGCTCGGAGATCTTGCGGCGCACTTATGAGATCCTCACCCAGGAAGCCGAGGCCTTCGCCGCCATCATGGTCCGCGAGAACGGCAAGTCCTGGGCCGACGCGATGGGAGAGGCGTCCTACGCCAAGGAGTTCTTCCGCTGGTTCGCTGAAGAGGCCGTCCGCATCCCCGGCGACTACCGCACCTCCCCGGCAGGCGACAAGCGGATCGTGGTGACCCGGCAGCCGATCGGCGTCTCGCTGCTGATCACCCCGTGGAACTTCCCGGCGGCGATGGCGACCCGCAAGATCGCTCCCGCGCTCGCCGCTGGCTGCACCGTGATCCTCAAGCCCGCCCGCGAGACGCCGCTGACCGCGGCTTACATGGTCGACGTGCTGGAGCGGGCCGGCGTCCCGGCCGGCGTGGTCAACCTGGTCACGCCCGTGCCGACAGGCCCGCTCGTCGCGAAGATGCTGGCGCACCCCGCCGTCCGCAAGCTCTCGTTCACCGGCTCCACCGAGGTCGGTCGCGACCTGCTCCACGCCTGCGCCGACTCGGTCGTCAGCGCCTCGATGGAACTCGGCGGCAACGCGCCGCTGATCGTGCTGCCCGGCGCCGACCTCGACGAGGCCATCGAGGGCGCGTTCGCGGCCAAGATGCGCAACGGCGGCTCGGCCTGCACCGCGGCGAACCGGTTCTACGTGCACGACGACATCCACGACGCGTTCGTGCAGCGGTTCGCCGAGCGGCTTTCGGCGATGAAGGTCGGTTCGGGGCTCGATCCCGCCAACGACCTGGGTGCCCTCGTGTCCGTCACCGAGCGGGACAAGGTCGCAGAACTCGTCGAGAGCGCCCGCGCCGACGGCGCCACCGTCGTGACCGGGGGGACCAGCACCGGGGAAGGCGCGTTCTACGCGCCGACCCTGCTCACCGGAATCGAGCACGGCACCCGGATCACCACCACCGAGATCTTCGGCCCGGTCGCCCCGGTCATCCGCTTCCACGACATCGACGACGCGATCAGGCAGGCCAACGACACGATCTACGGGCTCATGGCCTACGTGTTCGGCGAGGAACGCGAGGCGATGGCCGTCGCCCTCCGGCTGGAAGCCGGCATGGTCGCGGTCAACCGCGGAGTCGTCAGCGACCCCGCGGCCCCCTTCGGCGGGGTGAAGCAGAGCGGCCTCGGCCGCGAGGGAAGCAACGAGGGAATCCTCGAATTCCTCGAGGAAAAATACCTCGCACTGCCCGCACTATGACACCACCTGACCGACGGCAGGAACCCCGAACCGGAGCATCCATCCATGACCACCACTACACAGGACAGGTCGGCAGCCCGCCACCCTGCCACGCCAGCTTCCGGGCACAGCGCCGACCACGGCCGGCTCCTCATCCAGTGCCGCGACCGGCCCGGCGTCGTGTCCGCGATCAGCACCTTCCTGGCCGGCGCGGGCGCCAACATCGTGACGCTGGCCCAGCACAGCACCGCCGAAAGCGGCGGTAGCTTCTTCCAGCGGACCGAGTTCCACCTGCCCGGCCTCGCCGCGGCACGCGACGACCTAGAACGCGCCTTCGCCGCCGAGGTAGCCGGGAAATTCGACATTGAATTCACGCTCACCGAAGCGGCCAAGCTGAAGCGCGTGGCCATCATGGTGTCGAAGACCGACCACTGCGTGCTCGACCTGCTGTGGCGCAACCGCCGCGGCGAGCTCGACATGCAGGTGGCCATGGTGATCTCCAACCACCCAGACCTCGCCGACGAGATCCGCCCCTTCGGCGTACCGTACTTCCACATCCCCGCCAGCCGCGACAACCGCGACGAGGCGGAACGACGGCAGCTCGAACTGCTGCACGGCAACGTCGACCTGATCGTCCTCGCCCGCTACATGCAGATCATCAGCCCCGGCTTCCTCAGCAACACGGGATGCCCCTTGATCAACATCCACCACTCGTTCCTGCCCGCCTTCATCGGCGCCGGCCCCTACCAGAAGGCCAAGGACCGCGGCGTTAAGCTGATCGGCGCCACCGCCCACTACGTGACCGAGGACCTGGACGAGGGCCCGATCATCGAGCAGGACGTGGTCCGCGTCGATCACCGGCACGCCACCCCCGACCTGGTCCGCCTCGGCGCGGACGTCGAGCGCGCGGTGCTGTCGCGCGCGGTGCGCTGGCACTGCGAGGACCGCATCGCCCGGGACGGCAACACCACCGTCGTCTTCTGACGAGGTACTGCCTGACCGCGCAAAATGAACACGGAAGACCTCCGGCCGGCGCCGGCCTAAGGCGCCAGCCGGAGGTTATCCGCTGAAGAAACCAACCAAAGAAGAGAAGCGTCAGCTGTCGACCTGCGGGGGCTCCGTCCGGGTCCGCTTGAGCTCGAAGAAGTACGGGTTCGACGCAAGCAGCAGCGCGCCGTCGAACATCCGCAGCGCCTCCTCGCCGCGCGGCACCCGAGTGATCACCGGGCCGAAGAACGCCACGCCGTCGATGTGGATCGTCGGCGTGCCGACCTCGTCGCCGACCGGGTCCATGCCGCGGTGATGCGAGGCGATGAGCGCCTCGTCGTACTCCTTGGAGTCGGCGGCTGCTGCCAGGGCCGGGTCGAGGCCGCACTCGGTCAGCGCTTCCACGTACAGGTCGTGGTCGAAGTCGCGCTTCTCGATGTGCCGCTTGGTGCCGAGCGCGGTGTAGAGGTCGCGGAGCGCGGCGGTGCCGTACTTCTGCTCGGCGGCGATGCAGACGCGGACCGGGCCCCAGCCCTTCTCGAGGAGCGCCTTGTACCCCTCGGAGAGCTCCTCGCGGCCGGAGTTGAGCACGGACAGTGACATGACCCGGAAGGACAGGTCGATGTCGCGCTCCTTCTCCACCTCGAGGATCCAGCGCGAGCTGACCCACGCGAACGGGCAGAGCGGGTCGAAATAGAAGTCGACAACGGGCTTTGCGGCAGAAGTAGCTGTCATGTCACCAACTCTAATGCCGCCGGGCATTACGGCCGGCCGTGGGCGCTCTGCCAGGAAGTCAAGGTTAAGAGCAGTCGCCAGAACGGGTGCCTGCTCCGCCCCTCCCGCCCATTGCCCGTGAGCCTGGTCGTGAGGCGGCGGCCTCAGGGTTATCCCTCAGATGTCCCCGATCTGGTGCCTGAGGTGTCGCGCTCCGTATTTTATACTGAGTATCATACTGGAGGCTATACAGGGTTTAATAATTCACCCGGAGGTGTTCATGAGTGTTAGGCACGCGCTGTTGGCACTGCTCAGCGAGGGGCCCAAGTACGGGCTCCAGCTCCGTGAGGAGTTCGAGGCGAACACTGGCCAGGTCTGGCCGCTGAACGTCGGCCAGGTCTATACGACGCTGCAGCGGCTTGAGCGCGACGGCCTGGTGATCGCGGCCGACTCCGAGTCCGGCGACCCAGGACCGCAGAAGGCCTACCTGATCACCGAGGCCGGGTCCGCCGAGCTTGCCGAGTGGCTGCGCGTCCCGCCGGACCTGTCCACCCCGCCGCGCGATGACCTCGTGATGAAGGTGCTGATCGCGGTGCGGGTGCCGGGCACCGACATTTCTGAGGTCATCCAGGTGCACCGCCGCTACCTGATTCAGCTCATGCAGGAGTGGACCAGGCTGAAGGAAGACGACAACGGCAGGGACATAGCGTTCTCGCTGGTCGTCGACTCCGAGCTGTTCCGTATCGACTCCGTTGTCCGCTGGCTTGACGCGGCAGAGGCCCGGCTGCGCCGCGCCCTCGCCGACGGCTGGAACCCCGCCCAGGCTGCCGCCGCGACGGCGAGTGCCGGGCTGCCTACCCGACCCAAGATGGGAGTAAGGCGATGAGCGTCCTCGAACTGCGATCCGTATCCAAGGTCTACGGCCGGGGCGCCGCGCCGCGCCGCGATGGCCCGGCGCACGCTGACCCGGTGGGCGGTGCGCCTCGCGCTGCGCGAGTGGAAGCAGCGGATCCTGATCGTGCTGCTGATCGCGGTGGCCTCGGCCGCGACGCTGCTCGGCATCGCGGTCGCCTCCGCGACGCCAGGCACGCCGAACGCGGGCACCTACGGCACCGCTTCTACGCTGGTCGGGCTGCCAGGTAACACGCCCGGCCTGCCGGGTGTCATCGCGAAGATCGAGAAGGCGTACGGGGCGGCGAGCGTCGTCTACGACGAGCCGATCACCACCGGCCAGACCGGCGGCGCCGACCTGCGCGCCCAGGACCCGTCCGCGCCGTATACCCAGGTGCTGCTTGCTCTCGACTCCGGTCATTACCCGTCAGGGCCGGGGCAGGTGGCGGTCACGTCCGGGCTCGCCCAGCTTTACAGCCTGCACGTCGGCTCGACCTGGCACGTCCCCGCGGGGTCAGGCGCCGAGGCCGGCCGTGCCTTCACCGTCACCGGCATCGTCGAGGACCCGTCCAACCTGCTCGACGAGTTCGCCCTCGTCGCCCCCGGCCAGCTCACCAGCCCGAACCAGGTGCGGATCTTCCTCGGCGAGTCACTGAGCTCCGCCGCCGCGTCCGCGGCAGGCGACGTCATCCCGAAGAGCGGGACCGTCAGCACGCCCATGCAGGAAGACTCCGTCCTCTCCCCGGCGACGATCGTCCTCATCATCTCCGTGCTCGGCCTGGTCTTCATCGGCCTCGTCGCCACGGCCGCGTTCACCGTCATGGCGCAGCGCAGGCAGCGCGGCCTCGGCCTGCTCTCCTCGCTCGGCGCCACCGAGGCCGACGTCCGGTTCGTGCTGATCGCCGACGGCCTGATCGGCGGCGTGGCCGGCGCGGTCATCGGCGCCGCGGTCGCGCTCGGCGGCTGGCTCTGGTACTACCCGCACCTGGAGACCGCCACCGCGCACCGCACCGACCCCTTCAACCTCCCCTGGGCCGCCGTGGTCATCGGCCTGCTGCTCGCGGTGGCGACCTCCGTCATCGCCGCCGTCTGGCCGGGTCGCGCGGTCAGCAAGGTCCCGATCGTCGCGGCCCTCTCGGGCAGAGTCGACCCGCCGCAGCTGGTTAACCGTTCGCTGCGGCCTGGTCTCATCTTCCTGGCCGTGGGCCTGTTCATCCTGTTCTTCTCCGGCGGCAACGGCGGGGACCAGGGGGCCGGGTACCTGGTCATCGCCGGGATGCTCGCCTGTGAGGTCGCGGCCGCCCTGCTCGCGCCGTTCATCGTGGACAAGCTCTCCCGGCTGGCCTGGCGCGCGCCGCTGGCCTCGCGGCTCGCGCTGCGCGACCTGGCGCGGTACCGGTCCAGGTCAGGCGCCGCGCTCGCGGCGGTCTCGTTCGCAGTGTTCATCGCCACGATCGCGATCCTCATCGCCAGCATCAGGTACGACGACGCCCTGGACTACATCGCGCCGAACATGGCGGCCAACCAGCTCGTCCTCTACAACCCGGGCAACGACCCCACCCAGTACCAGCCGGGGCAGTTCACCCCCGCCGCGAAGCTGGCCGCGACGCGGCAGCAGGCGGACGCCACCGCCGCCCAGCTGCACGCACCCGCGCCGCTTGAGCTCGACCTGGCGGTCAGCGCGAACGTGGCGCAACTCGGCCAGCCCACGCAGAACGTGTTCGGCACGATCCTCAGCCTGCACAACCGGGGGCAGGGCGGCCTGCCGTGGGTGGCCACCCCGGCGCTGCTCAAGGCGTTCGGCATCAGCCAGGGTGAGATCAACCCGGCCGCCGACGTGCTTACGGCGCGCGCTCTGCTGCCATCCACGGGAGGCCTCGCCCTGGTCAGCGGCAGCTACCTGGCCCAGCCGCCGAACACCCCCTGCCCGGCGGGGGTGTGCATCCAGAACCCGGTCATCCAGGAGGTGAGCAAGCTGCCGGCCGGCACCTCCGTGCCGAACACGGTCATCACCGAAGGGGCGGTCAAGGCGCTGCACGAGACGGTCGTCCCCATCGGCTGGCTGATCCAGGCGCCGTCCGCCCTCACCCCGGCACAGGTCAACGCGGCCCGCCAGACCGCGGTCGGCCTCGGCACCACCATCGAGACGAGGTCAGGGCAGCTTAGCCTCGGCGAGATCAGCAACGGCGCCACGATCGGCGGCCTGCTCCTTGCCCTCGGCGTGCTGGCGATGACCGTCGGCCTGATCCGCAGCGAGACCGTCGGCGACCTGCGCACGCTCACCGCGGCGGGCGCGGGCGCGCGGACCAGGCGGGCACTGACCGGCGTCACCGCTTGTGTGATCGCCTTCCTCGGCGCGGCCCTCGGCACGCTCGGCGGGTGCCTCGCGGTGTTCGTGTGGTCGCACGCGGACCTCACGACGACCTTCGCCAACATGCCCTGGAGCGACGTCGGACTGCTCGTCATCGGCATGCCGCTGATCGGGGGCGCCGCCGCGTGGCTCCTTGGCAGCCGCCAGCCGTCCGCTGTCTCGCGCCAGCCCCTCGAATAGGAGATAACCGCCGACGGGAACCGCGCCTCCGTTCGGGATGAATGGAAAAGTTCATCCCGAACGGAGGCGCGGCCGCGTCGGCTACCTCGGCCCCCGCGCCTGCCTTGCGGGGAGGGCACACGCGCGGGAGATTCCGACACGCGGCGGAAATCCCAGCTTCGCGGCGGCCGCGACGCTATCGTGTCATTTCGTGACGGAGGCAGCTGCGCGGGAGGCGCCCGCGTTCAGCGTGGTGGCGGACCTCGCGATCGTGAAGGGGGAGACGCCGGCCGGCGACCGGACCTGGCTTTCGTTCCCCGACGGGACCGCGCGCCGCGAGGCCGTCCATGTCATCCACGACCTGCCGCACCTGGTTGTCGAGTCGGTGTTCGGCCTCGACGAGGGGCGGTGGAGCAGCCTCGCGGCACCGCGCTTCCGCGGGCTCAGGCTCGTCACCGATGACGATCTCGCCGCCGCGAGCCAGTCCGCCGGCACGGTCGCGAAGGCCGCCGTCGACGTGGTTGTCAACCGCTGGGGCGACGGGCCGGACACACCCTCAGGCGTCCGGTCACGGCTGCGCAAGGCCGGGCCGGAGACACGTCGGCTCGCCGATCGGCTGACCGACGAGCAGCTCAGGGTGGCGGTCGCCGGGGTGCGCCGGCTCTACCGCGACTGGGCCGCGCTGCCGGTCGGCGGTACGCTGCGCGCCACCTGGCCGCTGCACGACAGCTGGCTGCGGCTCCTGTGAGGCGTTCCCTGACACCTCGCGGCGGAACGTCACCGTACGGCAGCCGGGCATTGGCCGCTCGTTCACCAGCGTGTTGACCCGATCCACGATCCTTTGCGGGCGATGGCAACTACCGTGACTATCTCAACGCTGGCATCATGTGCGATGACTATGGATGGCATCGTGATGGGCACTGGCCCCGGGGCCGCCGCCGGCCGTGCCCGTGGGAACCGGCGTTGAGCACCGGCGCGCGGGCCCGGGAGCTGCGCGTCATGATCGTGACGGACCAGTACGAGCCCATGGTCGGCGGCGTCCCCACGGCGACCAGGGAACTCGCCGGAGGCCTTGCCGGGCGGGGGCACGCCGTCGCGGTCATCGCACCGAGCGCCACGCGGCACGCCAGCCAGGCCGGCGGCCCTGCGGACCGAATGGCGGGCGGGCTGGCCGTCGACTACCGGGGCTCCGTGCCCTGGCCCTGGTACGAGGGGCAGCGCCTCGGCTTCCTTCCGCCGGCGCGGGCCGGGGAGCTGATCGCTGCCTTCGGGCCTGACGTGGTGCACCTGCACTCGCCGCTCACCCTGGGCGTGACGGCCAGGACCGCTGCTCGGCGGCGCGGCGTGCCCGCCCTCTACACCAACCACTACCTGCCGCTCAACGTCTGGCCTGCGGCGGCTGCGCGCCCGGCTCCCGGGACCGCGGCCCGCGTCAGGGACGCGGCCTTCTACGCGTTCGTCACCGGGTTCGCCAACGGCTGCGACCTCGTCACCGCGCCGACCGTGACCGCGCTGCGGCTGCTGCGCGGCCACGGGCTGCGGGCACCGTCGCAGGCCGTGTCGAACGGCGTCGACCTTGGCCGGTTCGCGCCGGGCCCGCCGGATGAGGCGCTGCGGTCGGCGTACCTGCTGCCGCCGGGCCGCCCGGTCATCCTGTCGGTCGGCAGGCTCAGCCCGGAGAAGCGCGCGGACGTGCTCATCGCGGCGGTGGCCAGGCTCGGCGGTACCGGTAACCACGGGGCCCGTAACCACCGGGCCGGCGACAGCGGCCCGCTCCTCGTGCTCGCCGGGGCGGGCCACGACGAGCGCAGGCTGCGGTCCCTCGCCCGCCACTACGGGATCGCGGACCGGGTCCGGTTCACCGGCTTCGTCCCCGACGGCGACCTGCCCGGCCTGTACCGGCTCGCCGACGTGTTCGCCATCGCGTCGCAGGCAGAGCTGCAGTCACTGGTGACCATGGCGGCGATGGCCAGCGGGCTGCCGGTCGTGGCGGTCGACGCGGGCGCTCTCGCGGAGCTCGTGCATGCTGGGGAGAACGGCTTCCTCGCCCGGCCGGGACACGCTGCGGAAGTGGCGGAATGCCTTGACCTGCTCTGCCGCGACGCGGGCCTCCGGTCGCGGATGTCGAAGGCCTCAACGCGGATCATCGCCGGCCATGACCGGAATCGCCTGCTTGCCCGGTGGGAATCCATCTACCGGGCACTCGCGGGTGGCGCAGACGCGGGGGACCACAGCACAGCACACGAGTCGAAGGTGAGCGATGGCCAGCAATGAACAGCCGCCCCTGCCATTGCTCTTTCTCATCGGTGACACTGGCGGGGGGCACCGGAGCGCCGCGTCGGCCGTCGCGCAGGCCCTGGAGCACCTGCTGCCCGGCCGGTTCGTCCCCGTCATCTGCGACCCGCTGCGCGGCCCCGACGTGCCCCGCCTGCTGCGCTGGTTCGCCGGCCTCTACGGCCCGTGCATCCGGCTGACCCCGTGGCTGTGGTGGCTGTTCTGGCGGGCGAGCGAGTCACCGCGGGTCCTGTCCGCGGTGCGGCAAACGGTCATGGCCCCGGTGTACGGCAGCGTCGCGCGGGCCGCCGAGGCCTGCCGGCCAGCGGTCATCGTGGCCTTCCACCCGATGACCGCCGACCCGGCGGTGCGCGCCCGTGACCTCGGCGGCGCCCTGTCGCCCGTGATCACGGTCATCACCGACCTGATCACCGCCCACCTGTCCTGGCGGGACGCCGCGGTCGACCGGGTGGTCGTGCCGTCTGCGGAGATCGCCGCCCGCTGCGCGCAGGACGGGATGGGGGACGACCGCTACGTGCCCCTCGGGCTGCCGGTGGCCGCCGAGTTCTGCGAGCCGCCGCTCGGCGAGGCTGAGCGGCAGGAGCTCAAGCGGGAACTCGGCGTCAACGGCGACTTCCTCGTCGTGCTGACCGGCGGCGCGGAGGGCTCGGGCGGCCTGCGCCGCCGCGCCGCCGCGATCCTCAGAAAGACCGACGACGTGGACGTCGCGGTCATCTGCGGCCGTAACCGCTCGCTCAAGCGGCGCGTCTCCCGGCTCGCCGGCCGGGCCGGCGACGGGCGGCTGACCGCGCACGGGTTCGTCGGCAACATGGCCGACTGGCTGCGCTGCGCCGATGTCGTCGTCGGCAAGGCCGGCCCCGGCACGATCGCGGAGGCGACGTGCTGCGGTGCGCCGCTCGTGCTCACCTCCTTCGTCCCCGGCCAGGAGAAGGGGAACGCCGAGTTCGTCACCGGCACCGGCGCGGGCGTGTACGCGCCGCGCCCCCGCCAACTTGCCGCCGAGATCGGCCGGCTGCGCCGCGACCCTGGCGCCTTGGCCGCCATGCGCGACGCGTCCGTCCGGGTCGGCCGCCCCGGCGCGGCCACCGACATCGCGCGTTTCCTCGCTGATCTGGTCGGCCCCGCCGACGTCGGCACGGACACCCCCGGTGCCGCCAGCGAGCGCACCAGCGTCCCGGGCGAGCGCACACTGCTCCCCGCCCTCGTCGGCGGCGCGGTCGCGAGGGAAGGCGCTCTCATCCTGTCCCTGACCGACACAGCGGACTCAGAACGCCGCGTGCGGGCGTCCTCCTCGCTCAGGCGGCTGCGCCGCTCGGGCGTCCTCATCCGCGCCGCGCTGCGAGACCGGTAGCGGCACCGGGGCAGTCAGCCCTGGAACACCACCGTGACGTCCAGGCCGCCTTCGGGCCTGGCGCGCACGGTGAGGCTGGCACCGTGGGCGCTGGCAACGGCCGAGATGATAGCCAGCCCTAGCCCGTGGCCGCCATCGCGGCGGGTCCGCTCGCCATCGAGTTGCTGGAACGGCTCAAGCAGCCGGGCGACCTCGCCCGGCGGGATCACAGGGCCGCTGTTGGTGACAGAGAAGCTGGAAAGGTCGCCGTGCGACGCGGTGGTGACCTGGACCTGACCGTCGGCCACATTGTGCCGGATGGCGTTGTCCAGCAGGTTGGCAACGAGGCTCTCCGCCAGGCTGGTGTCCCCGGTGACGATGGCGGGTGCGAGGCTGGTCTCCACGCGTACGCCCAGGCGGGCGGCCTCGTGCCTGCGGCTGGTCACGACCCGGGCGGTCACCTCGGCGAGGTCGAAGGGTTCCCGGCTTCGCAGCCCGCGCTGGCTGCTGGCCAGCGTGAGCAGCGCGTCGATCAGGTGTTCCTGCTGTTCGCCGAGCCGCAGCAGTTGCTGGCAAGCTGCCCGCAGCGATTCCGCGCCCGCGTCCGGATCGGCGAGCGCCACCTGGAGGACGGTCCGCTCCGCCGTCAGCGGGGTGCGCAACTCGTGGGACGCGTTCGCGACGAAACGCCGCTGGGACTCGAACGCGGCCTCCAGGCGGGCGAACAGGCCGTCCAACGTGTCACTGAGCTCCCGGAATTCGTCGTAGGAGCCGGCCAGGCGCAGCCGCTCATCCAGGCTGCTCGCGGAAGCCACGCGGGCGGCGGCCGTGATGAACCGGAGCGGCCGTAGTGCCCGGTTGGCGACCAGCCACCCCAGGGCGACCGATACCACGGCGAGGACCGCGAGCGCGATGCCGGAGTAGAGGAGGACTTCGGGAAAGTTGGTGACGAGCCGTGACTGGCCGGCCGTGCCGGCCGCCCCGCCGCGTGCGTGCGCCTGGCTCGCGCGGCCGAATGTCACCAGGGGCAAGTCGGCAACGAACAGCAGGACGAGTCCGGAACCAAGCAGCAGGCACGCGTACAGCACCGCCAGGTGCGCGCGGAGGCTCCTCCTCAGGTTCACGGGACTCCGATGCGGTAGCCGGCTTCCCGGACCGTTTCGATGACAGGCGGCTCGCCCAGCTTGCCGCGCAGTCGGCGGATCGTTGTCTTCACGGCCGTGGTGAACGGATCGGCGGCCTCGTCCCACACCCGGTCGAGGAGTTCCTCCGCCGAGACCACCCGCCCGGAGGCGGCCAGCAGGCACTCCAGAAGGGCGAACTCCTTCGGGCTGAGATCTAGTCGCCGCCCGGCGCGGAAGGCGACGCGCCTGCCCGGGTCAAGGGAAATGTCCCCGTTCTCCAGGACCGGCGGCACGGCGGGCACCGAGCGCCTGGCCAGTGCCCGGATCCGGGCGACCAGTTCGGCGAAGTCGAAGGGCTTGGCAAGGTAATCGTCAGCGCCCAGCCCAAGGCCGTCCACCTTGTCACGCACGGCCCCGGCGGCTGTCAGCATCAGCACCCGGCTGCCCGAGTCCCCGGCCACGATCCGGCGGCACACCTCGTCGCCGTGCACGACAGGCAGGTCACGGTCAAGCACTACCACGTCGTACCGAGTGCCGCTGAGGCGATCGAGCGCCTCCTGTCCGTGCAGGGCGAGGTCCACGGCCATGCCCTCGCGGCGCAGCCCGGCGCAGATCGCCGCGGCGAGCACTTCGTGATCCTCTACGACCAGCAATCTCATCCGTATCAGCATGCCAGGAGAACGGTGTCAGCCAGGTGTCAACCGCTGGCACCGCGGTGACACCGGCGGGGGCGTAGACCTGTGGCCCGTGGACTACGCAATCGAAGCCAATGGGCTTGGCAAGCGGTACGGGCGGCGGTGGGCACTGGCGGAATGCACGCTGACTGTGCCGGCCGGCCAGGTCGTGGGGCTGGTCGGGCCGAACGGAGCGGGCAAGACGACACTTCTGGAGCTGGCCGTGGGGCTGCAGCGGCCGACGACGGGAACGATCAGGACCCGGGAGCGGATCGGGTTCGTCGCCCAGGACGCGCCGGTGTACCCGGGCCTGTCGGTCGCCGACCACCTGCGCATGGGGCAGGCGCTCAACGACCGCTGGGACGCCGGCCTCGCGCGGCGCCAGGTTCGCGAGGCCCGCCTGGACCTGCGGCAGCGGGCAGGGCGGCTGTCCGGTGGCCAGCGGGCGCGGCTGGCGCTCACGCTCGCCGTTGCCAAGCGCCCGGAACTGCTGATCCTCGACGAGCCTGTTGCGAACCTGGATCCGCTGGCCCGTCGTGAGTTCCTGGACTCCGTGACCCAGACAGTCTCCGCCTCAGCAGAGGGCGTCACAGTGGTGTTCTCCTCGCACCTGGTGGCCGACCTGGAGCGCACCTGCGGCTACCTGATCCTCCTTGCGGCCGCACAGGTGCGGCTCGCGGGGCCGGTGCACTCGCTGCTGGTCGGCTCCGCCGGCTTCGCATCCCTTGACGACCTGGTGGTCTCTTACCTGCGGGAGGTTCCCCGATGATCTGGCTCGCCTGGCGGCAGGCCCGTGGGCGGATCGCGGTTGCTCTCGCGGCGACTGCCGTGGTCGCCGTCGCCGCTGTTGCCGAGGGCCGCGGCGACAGCACCCTCCGGCAGTGGCTGTCCGTCCTGGTCGTCGTGGTTCCCGGCATCCTCGGAGTGTTCTGGGGGGCGCCGTTGGTGGCCGAGGAGCTGGAGTCCGGCTCGTTCCGGCTGGCGTGGACCCAGGACGTCTCCCGGGTCCGCTGGCTGGCCATGCGGCTCGCCGTCTCGGGGCTGGCGGCCATGGCGGTGGCTGGGGTGGCGAGCTGGCTTGTCACCTGGTGGACCGGCCCGCTCGACCGTGCGGGCCTCAACCAGTTCGGGTCGTTTGACTCACGAGACATCGTGCCGGTCGGGTACGCGGCGTTCGCCGTCGCGCTTGGCGTGTTCCTTGGCACGCTGCTACGCAGAACGCTGCCCGCAATGGCGGCGACCCTCCTCGCGTTCACCGCGGCGCGCCTCGCGTTCCGCTTGCTGGCCCGCCCGCGGCTGCTTCCCCCGGCGACCAGGGTGCTCGCGCTCAGCCCCACGACCACCGGATACGGGTCGGCGGGGTTCCTGCCCCTGATGCCGGCACCGAGTCTGCAGCCGGCCGCGCCGGACCTGCCGAACGCATGGGTCACCTCGATCGCGATCGTCAACGGAAGAGGCAAGGGGCTGACGGCGAGCGAGTTGGCGAGAACGTGCCCGGACATCGGCGGCCGGGCGGCGGGCGGTGCACCTGGCACGGGCGGTTCCGGTCCCATGAAGGCACCGCAGGGCGTCGCGACCGCGATGAACGATTGCGTCGCTCGTATCGCGACCACCTATCACGAGGTGGTGACATTCCAGTCGGCGAGCCGGTACTGGCCGTTGCAGTGGTGCGAACTGTGCGTGTTCCTCGCGGCTGCCTTGCTGCTGGCCGGAGCATGCGCGTGGCGGATCCGCCGGATCGGGTGAAGGATCATGGCTCTCCGTGATCGCACCGTCGGCCGCGGCCTCCAGCGCACGGAGTAACTGCGTGGACATCGGTCAACTGGCCGATGTCTGCTCGCGCACCGCGCGGCAGCATGAGTAACGGAACCTCGCAGCAGGTACCAGCGGACGCGGCACGCCTCAAGGGTCGCCCTAGCAACGCCCGTCTCTGACCCTAGTGGCGCGTCCGCCCTCACCCGCCGGGTTCGTCAGGCTTTTCTGAAGCGGCCGCTGCGACCGCGCGGGCCGTGGCCGCGGCCCGCGCGGTCGTCACAAGGAATCGCCGGTGCCTCACGAGGTACACGTACCGTGGTGCGTTCTGCGTAGAACGTTGGCATGTGCCTAGACAGTCCCAGATCAGCGGGGTGCTAGGTGTGGCGCGGCGCGTACGGCACTCTGTTGCAACACCCGAGTGCTGACGCCGCATCGATATGCGTCAGATGACCGATGTCTACTGACGCGTCTCGCAGCAGTATGTGACCGTGTGTCATGCGCACGTCACGTCATTACCGGCTACTACCTCAGACCTCGCCGAATGCGGCGGGCGCGGCCAGGGGGACGCGAGGAGACAAGCCCGTGTTCGCTCACGCCCTGTCCGGGGCCGCGTCGTTCGCCGCATGCCTGCGACTCTTCAGGTCCTACCCCCTAGCGGTGAACTTCTTTCATCCTGACGATGCCCATCATCGCGACGATGCCCAGTTGGACGATGCCCAGTTGGCTGGGCATTCGGTGCAGGGCCAGGATAAAAACAGTTCGCCTTCGCTGTGCTATTCCGGCGGCTGGCACCGCTCAATCGTCCTGCGCCACCGAGCCTTCGAAGGCTCCGGCTTCTACGTCCTCACCCAGGATCCGGCCGGGGACTTCACGCTCCGGCCGTGGGACCCGGCCGACGGAGAGTGCCAGGAGATCCGGCCGGGATCGCCGGTGCCCGTCACCAGCCACCGGGTCATCACCGAGGGCATGCCGGTACCGCGGGACGGCGCCGTGCTCGGCTGGGTGAGTGACCGGCAGGCGACGGTCCTGCTGTCCGTGTACCACGGGAGGCCGGCGTCGCAGGTCCGCGTGCCGCAAGTCCGCGTGCTCGCCATGGTCGGTAGCGAGCCGATGCGGTGGCCGCCGTTCACCGCGAACCCCCTTGATGACGGTCGATTCTGGGAGTACTTCGAGCGGGGCGAGATCGTCGACCTCGCGCCCGTCATCGTCCACGACACGGAGGGGGCGTTCTGGGTGCCGTCGCAGAACCCCTGCCGCGCCGGCCAGGGCCATGGCTGCGTTGTAGTCGCCCGCAGCCTGCAGGCGGAGGACTACTGGGTACCGCCGGGCATCTTCATGGACCACTGGATGCTCCGCGAGGGCGTCCCCACCCCGCCCGCGACCCAGCTGCTCACCCTGCCGGGCACCACCGACCTGTCCCGCCGCCTGACCGCCTGGTAGCGAGCCGACCCGGCGGGCCCTCAGTTCAGGCGCTGCCAGTAGCGTCCTGCCCGTACCCGGCCAGGACGTTTACGCCGACCCGGCGGGTCATCCGTTCTGCCTCATCCGACGGCCCCGGTGGGCACTACTCATTCCCGAAGACGACGCCTGAACACAGTGATCAACATGGCTCAGGAAGCCAGTGCGGGTCCCGATGGCGAGAAAGGCGGCGAGCCGTGCGCCGGCCCGCAATGGCCGGCAGACGTAGCCAACGGTGATTTCCTGCGGCCATGACCATGCCCGGCCGTACCAAGGAAGCTGTTCCCTGGGCTGGCGCTCCCTATTGAGCAGCACTGCGCGTGCCCCAACGTCATCGCCGTGCCTGCGGTGCATGTCGGCGAGCGTCTCGTAGTTCTGAGGCAGATATCCGTCGATGTCCCAGTGAAGCCACTCCACTCGCTTGTCGGCTGGCAGCAGCGGGTCCATCACGTCGTAGCCGAGGCCGGACAGCCTCATCTGACGCGGCCAGCACAAATGGTCGTCTTGGATAATCACGAACCTCGAGAAGCGGAAGTTGGTGATTCCGTCCGTTGCCATGCTTGGACCGAGGATAAGTGTCCTGGCGTCGGCGTTGCGGCAGCGGATCGCGTCGTCGCCTGGATTGATGAACCGGCTGCCGGAGAAGTCAATCTTGGCTCTGACCTTCGCCCGGGAGAACCGGACGGCCCCGTGCGCGGGGCATCCGGCCGCAAAGGACGCATATCCGCCCGCTTGCCTGCCAAGCGGTGAAAGCGGAGCCCCTGGATTACTCAGGGCTGCTCCCCGGAAATCCAGGTGATGCGCGATGCTCGCGCCTAGGGACCGCGCCCCGGTCGCGGCATTGACGTTGATAACAGCAGGAAGCGTGGAACGCTGGCGCTAGCCGGCCTGTTCCAGGGCGCTGCGCATCGGGCGGAGCTTAGACTCGGTCTCCGCCAGTTCGGCGGCCGGGTCGGAGCCGGCGACGATGCCGCCGCCGGCGAACAGGCGGGCCCGGTGCCCGTCGAGCTGCGCGCAGCGCAGCGCGATGCCCCACTCGCCGTTGCCGTCAGCGTCGACCCAGCCGACCGGGCCGGCGTACCGCTCCCGGTCCATGGACTCAAGCTCGCGGATCACCTCGACGGCGGCGTCGGTGGGCGTTCCGCCCACGGCGGCCGTCGGGTGGACCGCAGCGACGAGCGCGAGCGCGGACCGCGCGGCCGCCAGAGTGCCACGCACCCAGGTCCCGAGGTGCTGGACGTTGGGCAGCCGGATGAGCTCGGGGCGCGGCGCGACGTACATGGCCGCGCAGAGGTGCGCCAGGGCGTCGCGCAGCGAGGCGGAGGCGTACTCGTGCTCCTCGTTCTCCTTCGCCGACCCGAGGAGCGCGCGGGCGAGGTCGCTGTCCTCAGCGGTCGTCGCGCCGCGCGGTGTGGTGCCGGCGAGGACCAGGGAGCGCACCTCCCAGCTGTCCCTGCCGATGAGCAGCTCGGGGGTGGCGCCCACGAGGCCGTCGCAGGCGAACGTGTAGCAACCGGGGTAGCGCACGGCGAGTCGGCGTAGCAGCACCCGCGCGTCGATCGGGCAGTCGGCCGACGCGTACACGTCCCGTGCCAGGACCACCTTGTGCAGGTCGGGGGAGTGCTTGATCCGGCGAACGGCCTCGCCGACCGCCTGCTCCCACTCCGGTGCCGACAGCGAGCCGTCGTGCCAGCGGATGTCGACGGGAGCGATCGGTGCCTCGAACGGGCCAGGCGTCCACGCTATCTCGCCGTCCGGGGTGATGGTGGTCAGCCAGGCGTTGCCCGTACCGTCCCGGCCGAGGATCGCTCGCGGCACGATGAGCACCGAGCCGTCGGACGCGTCGTCGAACGTGAAGGTGCCGAACGCGACCAGGCCCGAGCCCCGGCGGCGCACCGCGTCGTCGATGTCCGCGCTGTCGGCGACCTCGCGGAGCCACTTCTCCGCGGCGGCGAACCGGTCCGCCCCAGCGGGCAGCGTCACCCGCGCGGCCTCACCCCACCCGGCCAGGCCAGCGGACTGCCGCACCCACGCGACGGCCGCCCGCTCGGGTACCTCGGCGAGGAAGTCCTCGCCTGGGTCGGGAACTGGCACGCTGCGCACGATCAATCGCTCGCCGTATGAGTCCCCGCCCGGCCGCTCGCTGTGGTCGCTGCGGGTTCCGTACGGCTCTGCCATAACAAGCAATTCTAGTCGGGGCCGCGGACCGCCCGGCTGGCCCGCTCGCCAGCTGGCGTGTCCGCACCCTGGGCAGTCCTTCCGCGTACCGCCGGGCGGTCTGCTCGCTCCCGGTGAGCAGGTGTCCCGATGGCTCGCGGCGTGTCACTCGCGTCAGTTGCTCGGCTCGCGCGGCGAAAGCATCTGCGCCATCGCGGGCAGCACGCCGGGCGCGACCCGGCAGTAGACCCAGGTGCCGCGGCGCTCGGAGATGATCAGGCCTGCCTCCCTCAGCTTCTTCAGATGGTGGCTGACCGTGGGCTGGGACACGCCCACGTTCTGGATGTCGCAAACGGAGGCTTCTCCGCTGTGATGCGCGGCGACCCGGGAGAAAAGCCGGAGGCGAACCGGGTCGGCCAGCGCTTTGAACATGCCGGCCATGCGTTCGGCGTCTTGCGCCGATAGTTCCGCCGCCCCAAGCGGCGGGCATGGAAACTCAACGGCCGTCTCCCCGATGAGTTCCGTTGGGATCGTCATGGGGGAAATCATCGCGTGCATCTGTGATCTCTGCCACCGATCTGGCCATAACGTGACATCACCTATATCTAGGGTCGCATGGCTGACTGGAGGCCTTTCCCTCGCTTTCTAATCCGCATCCCCTCACGGGGTGCAAAGCGGGCATGGCCGGATCCGGCGGCGCGCCCTCGTTCCGGTGCGTTCCAGGCCCCCTGGGGCCCTTGTGTGCGGAGGTGCCGTGTGGGCCTGGGAATGCGGGCGGGCTGAATTGCAACCGATTGCAGCCGTTCTCCCGGCCCCGCTGGAACCCCGCTAGCGGCCGCCTACCCGCTGCCTACCCGCTGCGAGGCACCCGGTGCCATTACAGGAGTCGCGGAATCAGCTTTCTTCGGGGTTCCCGCGCGGGAAACGGCTATCCCGGACGGCCGGCGCGGCGCGGAATCCGTAAACAGGGGGCCGGGCGAGCCCTGGAATCGGCTAAACCAGGATTACCGGTAAAGCGTTACCGGCGAGTAAAACTTGATTGTTTAATTCGGATCGATGCTGGTCAATGGTGTTGTAGCACTCTCGCCGCATCGCTGTGTGACGATTCCGCTACAGCAGCTCGAGCTGCTCGTGGCGCTCGGCTGGCGGGCGCTGGGGCCTCCCTGGGGTGCCCCGTCCCCGCGGCGCGACACGGCCGGGTCGGGCGGCGTTCCGCCCGACGCCGAAGCGGTCAGCGAGGTCGCGGACCTGGCCGGCGATCCGCGCCTGATAGTCCTTGCGCGCGTACGCGCCGCGCCCGTACAGCTCGGCGTACCGGGGGACGAGGTCTGGGTGCGCCTCGCGGAGCCAGCCGAGGAACCACTCGCGGGCGCCCGGCCGCAGGTGCAAGACGATCGGCGTCACGTGCGGGGCACCCGCCGCGGCGGCCTGCCGGACGGCTGCCGCCAGCTGGGCGGGGGAGTCGGACAGGTACGGCACGATGGGGCCCATCAGCACGCCGCAGCTCAGCCCGGCGTCGTTGAGCGTCGCGCACGCCTCGAGGCGGCGCTCCGGCGCGGGGGTGCCGGGCTCGATGGCCCGCCACAGCGATTTGTCGACAAATGCCGCGGAGACGTTCAGCCCGACGTCGGTCACCTCTGCCGCCGAGAGCAGCAGGTCGAGGTCGCGCCGCACCAGCGTCCCCTTGGTGAGGATCGAGAACGGGTTGGCCGCGTCCCGCAGCGCCGCGATGATGCCCCGCATAAGGCGGTACCGGCCCTCGGCCCGCTGGTAGCAGTCGACGTTAGTGCCCATCGCGATGTGCTCGCCCGCCCAGCCAGGGGAGGCCAGCTTCGCCCGCAGCAACTCGGGCGCGTTGACCTTGACCACGACTTTGGTGTCGAAGTCCCGCCCGGCGTCCAGGTCGAGATACGTGTGCGTGTTCCGCGCGAAACAATAAACGCAAGAATGTTGACATCCCCGGTAGGGGTTAATGGTGTAGCGGAACATCATGCGGGAGGACTTGGGTACCTCGGAGACGATCGACTTCGCGTGGACCTCGTAGAAGGTCATGCCGCGGAACTCGGGCGTGTCGAACGTCCGTGCGACCGCGTTCCGCTCGATCAGCGGCAGGGGTGACCCGACCGCGGGGTCACGGGCGTCGCCCGAATCGAGTAGCAGGCTGTCCCAGCGCATGACTGACATCCTAGAACCGGCGTTCGATGATTGCAAACACATGTTCGGGTGTAGCTGATGCTCGTCGAGCGTGATTACGCTCCGGCTTGCGTTGGAATGCGGTCGGTAATCGGTTCTTGCCTGTTCCAAAAAGAGTCAGGCACAAAGTCAGAACGATTGGATAAACCCCCCCTCGTGGGGGATAGTTAGATCAAGTTCCCATCGGCGCGCGGAACGCGGAGGTATGGCGCTATGGCGCTGTCAATGGACGAGCAGCGCATGCTCGCCGAGATAGAGCGGCGACTCGCCGCGGAGGACCCTAGTCTCGCTACCAGGCTGTCCTCTTTCCGGCGGCCCGGGCCGGCTGCCGGGTTCCGGACCACCCGGGGCAAGATCATCGGCTCGATCTGTACCGTTGTCCTGCTCGCCGTCATCGGCCTGACGGTCTACGCGATGACGTTCCGCGCGCACACCTCTAAGACGCCGCCCGGCCGGCTGTCCTCCGCGCAGCCCTCGACAAGCGCCCCCGTACGGGCCGGCTCCCCGGGAAGCAACGGAGGTTAGGCGCGGCCAGGCCGCGGCGGCGTGACGGTTAGGAGTCTCGCCAGAGCTGGACGAGGTAGCGCTCGACGCCTTCCAGCTTGCGCTTCTCGCGCTGGAAGTCGTCGGAGAGCGGATCCCTGTGCTGGCTGAAGAGGTCCGCGTACATCTGCACGACCGTCTCGCGGTAGCGGGCGTACACGCGGACCTCGTAGTTGCCGACGCCGCCGGACAGCCGCAGCCCGGACACCGCAGGCCCGGCGGCGCCCATGTCGATCGACAGCCGCCCGCGCAGGTACAGGCGTGCCTTCGCCTCCTCGTCCCAGGCGTCGGGCAGCAGCGGCTGGCCGTCCCATTCCTCAAGGACCAGGCGGACGTCGATGTCCTGCTGGAGCGAGCCGATCCAGAGCTGCTCGCGGCTGGCCGAGACCAGCACGCCGATCGGAGCGAGGGGGCCGCCAGGCGCGTCAGGGTGCACCTCCGGGTCGTGGAGCCGGAACATGCGGCGGTCGGGGAAGACAGGCATCACAAGCTGAAGCAGCCTGCGACTCACGTATCCCCCCTCGGGCACGTCCCCACCTCGCTCATCACCCACGCACGCGTGCTGGCACACCGGCACAGTGCATAAATGTAGACCGAGACACCGCTTCGCGTTGGGTGAACGTGACGGAAGCGGTCAGCGGAATTAGTGTGACGGCTGAGAAAGCCCCGGTGAAAGCCATTTCATGGAGTTACCTATTGACTACAGCCTGCAGCAATGTAGTGTCATATCCGTATAACACTCGCTGACCCCCCAGGCGGTGCGCAATGCGTTCGGTCCCTGCTGCTCAGTCTCAGCTACAGAACGTATCTGTACGATCACATGCTGACGTAATTCCGGCCTCTACTCCAATAACGGTCTCCGTGGTCCCCGCGGTTCACGATCCGCACGAGTCACTGGGAGTAGCCGTCGGTTCCGGCCGCCGCGCCATCGTCCTTGCCGTCTGCTGCTCCGCTCTGTTCATGGTCGGCCTGGACAACACGATCGTGAACGTCGGGCTCCCCGAGATCGGCAAGTCGCTGCACACCAGCGTGGCGGGCCTGCAGTGGACCGTCGCCGGCTACACGATCGTCCTGGCCAGCCTGCTGATGTTCTCTGGTGCCGCGGCCGACAGGATCGGCCGGCGCACCATCTTCCAGGTCGGCCTGAGCCTGTTCACCCTCGGGTCGTGGCTGTGCAGCCTGGCGCCGTCCCTGTCCTGGCTCATCGCCTTCCGCGTCCTGCAGGGGGTCGGCGGGAGCATGCTGAACCCGGCGGCCCTCGGCATCATCACCAACGTCTTCAGCGCGCCGAAGGACCGCGCCAAGGCGATCGGCGTCTGGGACGGCGTCTCCGGCCTGTCCATGGCCCTCGGGCCGGTGGCCGGCGGCATCCTCGTCGGCTCCGTCGGCTGGCGGGGCATCTTCTGGGCGAACATCCCGGTCGGCCTGGCCGCGATCTCGCTCACCGCGCTGCTCGTGCCGGACTCGAAGGCAGCCAGGGGCCGCAAGGCCGATCCGCTCGGGCAGGTCCTCGTGATCGTCATGCTCGCCTCGCTGGCCTACGCGATCATCCAGGGCCCGTCCGGCGGCTGGTTCTCGCCGGACATCCTCGGGTTCTTCGCGGCCTCGATCACGGCGCTCGCACTGCTGCTGCACTACGAGCGGCGCCGCGCTGAGCCGCTGATTGACTTCCGGTTCTTCAAGTCGGTCCCGTTCAGCGCCGCCAACGCCACGGCGGTCTGCGCGATCGCTGCGAGCGCCGGGTTCCTCTTCCTGACCACCCTCTACCTGCAGGACGTGCGCGGCTTCAGCGCCCTGCGGGCAGGCCTGACGCTGCTGCCGATGCCCTGCATGATGGCCCTCGCCTCGCCGATCTCCGGCAGGATCGTCGCACGCGGCGGCCCCCGCGTCCCCTTCGTCATCGCGGGCGCGGCGCTCACCCTGTCGACCGCGGCGCTGTCCCAGCTCAGCACCACGAGCGGCCCGGTGTTCCTGATCGTCACCTACGGCCTGTTCGGCTTCGGCGCCGGCATGGTGAACGTGCCGATCTCCAACGGGGTGATGGCGGGCGTGCCGAAGTCCCAGGCCGGCGTCGCGTCCGGCATGAACTCCTCAAGCCGCCAGCTCGGCCAGTCCCTTGGCGTCGCCATCGTCGGCTCGGTCCTCGCGGCCAGCCTGCGCGGCTCGATGCACGCCGGCTTCCTCACCGCCGCGCACGCCGGCTGGTGGGTCATGGCCGGCTGCGGCTACGCGGTCTTGGTGCTGGGCGTCCTCAGCACGACCCAGTGGGCCCGCGCGACCGCCGCGAAGGCCGGAGTCGAGGGATAACAGCAACAAGCGCTCCGCGCCAACGACCTCCTGGCAGGCCAGGAACGAGTCAGAAAGAAGATGGTGGATCGATGAGTACGCCAGCGCGTACCGATCGATCCACCATCTTCCGGGCAAGCCGCAAAGTGGAGATAACAGCAAGAAGCGTCCCGCATAACCCGTGACGGGAAGCCGCGGCCGAGATAACAGCAACAAGCGGCCTCTCGTGAGCTTCGCTGGCGTGCCGCTTGCCGGGAAGGGGAATGGGCGGCGGGCCAGTGTCAGCCGCACCCGTTCGGGGTCACTGGAAAGATCAGCCGCCGCAGCCGCACGCGCCGCCGCAGCAGCCCCCGCCACCGCCGACGGGGGCGCCGCCGCCGGACGACAGCCCGCCGATGCCCACGGTGGTCAGCAGCTTCACGGTGTCGTCGTGACCCTGCGGGCAGGTTGCCGGGTCGCCGGACTGGCTCATCGGCCGGGTGAGCAGGAAGGTGTCGCCGCAGGCGCGGCAGCGGAACTCGTAACGTGGCACGTGAGGATTGTACCGTCCCTGGACACTGAGCCATAGTGATCATTGCCCGGCGAATGGCCGAACGGTTGTGGGCCGCCTACGGGCACGGTTACTCGGTGGCGGTAACGGCGTCCGTGGTGACGACGACCTCCGGTTCGGACGAGGCCGTCTCCGGCTTCTTGCCGCGCATCCACGAGACGGCCGCGCCGCACACCGCCATCAGTGCCGCGGCGGTGAAGACGATCGTGAGGCCGTGGTGGAACGGGGCGGAGATCAGATTCGGGAAGAACGTCTTGCCAGTGAGCGTGGCCACGTTCGCGGCGGGCAGGGTGCGCAGCAGCCCGGTGGGGGCCAGGAGATTCTGCACCGGGTTGTAACCCAGCATGGCGGCGAACACCGTGGAGACCGGGGGCAGGTGGGCGATCGATGTCGCGGTGGCCAGTGGCACGCCCTGGGCGGTCAGGCCGGGCAGCAGCGCCTTCGGCAGCGTGTTGGCCAGGCCCGCGATCATCAGCGAGAAGAAGATGCCGATGGACAGCGACATGCCGGAGTTCTGGAAGGTGGACCGCATGCCAGACGCCGCGCCGCGGTTGTAGGCGGGGACCGAAGACATGATCGCGGCGGTGTTCGGCGCGGCGAACAGGCCGGAGCCGATCCCGTTGCCGAAGATGAGCACCCCGAACACCCAGTACGGGAAGTCGATCGGCAGCATCATCAGGCCGACGAAACAGCACGCGGCGACGAGCAGCCCCCCGGTGGCGAACGGGCGCGCGCCGTACCGGTCCGACAGGCTGCCGGAGATCGGGCCCGCGACGAGGAACCCGGCGGTAAGCGGCAGCATGTAGATGCCCGCCCACAGCGGGGTGACGGTGAAGTCGTAGCCGTGCAGCGGCAGCCAGATCCCGGCGAGCCAGATAACCAGCATGAACTGCAGGCCGCCGCGGGAGATCGCGCCGAGCAGCGAGGCGATGTTCCCGGCCGCGAACTCGCGGATGCGGAACAGCCCCAGGTTGAACATCGGATCCTTCACCTTGGACTCGATGAAGCAGAAGAGCGCGAGCAGGGCAGCGCCGAGGATCAGGCCGCCGAAGACCATCGGGTTGCCCCAGCTGGTGGGATCGCTGTGGTACGGCTGGATGCCGAAGGTGATCGCGGTGAGCAGCACGCCCGCGCCGGCCGCGAACGTGAGGTTCCCGAGCCAGTCGATGCGCGCCTTGCGCGTGCTGGCGATCTCCTTGAGCGACTTGTAAGCCCAGATGGTGCCGAACAGGCCGAACGGCAGGTTGATCCAGAAGACCGCCCGCCAGTCCCAGGCCGACAGCAGGCCGCCGAGCAGCAGGCCGACGAACTGGCCGGAGATGCCGGCGACCTGGTTGATGCCGAGCGCCGTGCCGCGCTTGCCCTCGGGGAACGCGTCGGTGAGGATCGCCGCGGAGTTGGCCATGAGCATCGAGCCGCCGAACGCCTGGACGAACCGCCAGCCGATGAGCCACAGCGCGCCGTGCGTGCCCTGGAACGGGTCGAAGGACAGCCCGATCGAGGCCAGGGTGAAGACCACGAACCCGAGGTTGTAGATCTTCACCCGGCCGAAGATGTCGCCGAGGCGGCCGAGGGTGACCACGAGGATGGACTGCACGAGCAGGTAGCCCATCATCATCCACAGCAGGTAGGTCACGTTGCCGGGGGTCAGCGGGTTCAGGCCGATGCCGCGGAAGATGGCGGGCATCGCGACGATGACGATGGAACCATCGATCGTCGCCATGACCATCGCGAGGGTCGTGTTCGACAGGGCGATCCACCTGTAGGCGTCACCGCGCCCCCCCGGGCTGTTCCCGCTCTGTCTGTCGTCCCCGCCCTGCCTGCCAGCCCCGTGTTCGCTCGTCGTCGTAGCCACGTCTAGCAACAATAGCTGATAGTTGCCTGCTAGCAACTATTACTCGGGCTAACGAAGTTGAGGCACGGCAGTCTATGCAGTGCCTGCCTAGGGTCGTCCCCCCGCAAATAACAAGGACGGCAGGAACACGGACTTCGAGGTCAGGTAGGCGTCCATGCCCTCAGGCCCGTACGCGCTGCCAGCGCCGCTAGGGCCGCGCCCGCCCCACGGCGAGCCGATATCCGGCTCGTACAGGTTGATGCCGAAGGTGCCGACGCGCGTCCGCCGCGCGATGCCCAGGCCGCGCTGCGGGTCGCCGGTCCAGACGGTCGCGGCGAGCCCGAAGCCGTCGTTGGCCATCCTGACGGCCTCCGCCTCGTCCTTGTAGCTGATCACCGTGGCGACAGGGCCGCAGATTTCCTCGCGGGCGATCGGCATCTGCGGGGTCACGTCGGTGAGCACGGTCGGCTCGTAGAAGTAGCCGCGGACCGGCGAGGCGGGACGCCGCGCGCCGGACACGACCCGCGCACCGGAGTTGATGCCCGAGCGGACCCGTGTCTCCACATCGGCGCGCCGCCGCGACGACGCGAGCGGGCCCATGGTGGTGGTCTCGCTCAGCGGGTCGCCGACCCGCATCTTGACGGCCTGGTCGGCGAGGGCGTCGGCCAGGTCGCCGTAGCGCTGCTCGGGGACGAGCACCCGGGACATCGCGAAGCACGTCTGGCCCGCGTTGCCGAAGATGAGGCGGCCGAGGGCTTCGCCGGCCTTGGCGAGGTCGGCGTCGTCGAGGATGATCGCCGCGGACTGGCCGCCGAGTTCCAGGTGCGCGGGCTTGAGTTCCGCGCCGCAGATAGAGGCGATCCACCTGCCCTGCTTGGTCGGGCCGCAGAACGACACGGTGTCCACGCCGGGATGGCGGGCGAGCGAGCCGGCCACCTGGTGGGTGCCGGTGACCAGGTTGAACACGCCGGGCGGGAAGTCGGCGGCCTCAAATGCCTCGGCGAGGATGTACGCCGACAGTGAGGTGGCCGCAGCGGGCTTGAGTACGATCGTGCAGCCGGCGGCGAGGGCCGGGGCGAGCTGGCTGAACGCCAGCATAATCGGATAATTCCAGCTCGTGATCACCGCGGCGACGCCGGCGGGCTCCCTGCGGACGACGGTGCGGCCGGTGAAGGAGACCGCGGTGCGCGTCTCCTCGCTGTCCATGGCGCGCGCCAGGTTCGCGTAGTACCGCAGGATGGCGCACGGCGCGGCCGCGTTGTGCTGCCGGGAGCAGGAGATCGGCATCCCCATCTCGGCCGTGACGAGCCGCGCCGCCTCCTCGGTGCGCGCCTCGAGGGCGGCCGCCAGGCGGTCGAGGGCGTCGGCCCGGTCAGCCGCGGGACGCGTTGACCAGGTACCGTCGTCGAACGCGCGCCTGGCGGAGCGGACGGCACGGTCGACGTCGACGCCGACGGCGGACGGGACGGCGCCGACGACTTCTTCCGTCGCGGGGTTCACGATGGTGATCACGTCCGGCGACGCCGAACCAACCAGCCGACCACCCGCGTAGATGTCGCGGTACTCAAGCAACGCACGGCCCCTTTCACGATGAAAGTGCCTGCATTATTTGCGCGCTTGATACGGGTCTGTCAAGTCTCCGTAACATAAAGCCTGGCCTGCGGCGGGATCAAGGCCCTCGCCCGGCATGGTTGTCTACCCCTAAGCTGAGGGCTCAGGGTGCTGTGCGACGGCACAGCGGCACCCGCGGCCGGGCCCGCGAAATCTTGTGAGGTGTTTTCACGGGCTGGGAACCGTGGTAGAGATCCACTTGTGGGTTTCCACAAACGACACGGATAGATCAAGGTCGTATAGTTCAGTGATCATGCCGGAAGCGATGACGCCGGCCGCTAGTCGGCTCAGTGCAGCGCCGACTCCCAGGGAGAGCCCTCGGGACGTCGACCGAGAGAATTCTGTCCTGCGGGAGCTGGTGACCGTTTACCGTCACCTCTCCGGCCTCGCCATGCAGGACGCCGACCTCGCCGGGGTCGTCCAGCTCATCTCCGAGCGGGCCCAGGCGACCGTGGCCGTGGTCAGCCAGCTCATGGACGTGCAGACCGCCGCATCGCCGGGGCTGCCGCCGGAGAAGGCGGCCGCCCTCGTGCGGGACCATGTCGTCCACCCCCGCCTCGGGCAGGTGCTGCGCGCCTCCCGGCTGTCGCAGCGCGCGCTGCGGCTGCCGAACGTGGGCGGCGTGCCGGCCATCATCGTCGCGCCGATCCTGGTCGGCGACGAGGTGCCCTCGTACCTGATCACGCTCGACCCCGCCGAGGAGTCGTTCGGCGAGGACATGTCGCTGCTCGTCACCGAGCACGCCGCGACGATCTGCGGTGTCATCCTCGGCCGTGAGCGCGTGGTCGCCGCCGCCGCCCGCCGGGTCCGCGACGACCTCGTCGAGGGGCTGCTCCTCGGCAGGGGCAGGGACGCCGCCGACGCCGCCCGCTGGGCCGGGCACCTCGGCTACGACCCGACCCGCGCGCACAACGTGGCGGCCATCGCCTTCGAGCTGCCACCGTCGCGGGCCGCCGACGCCGAGCCGCTCCGGCAGCGCATCAGGGAGTCCATCGAGCACTTCATGACCACCAGGGCACCGGAGGCTATCGTCTCCGCGCGGGAGTCCGAGGTCGTCGTGGTGGCCGCCGCGTCGCCCGACCCGCGCAAGCTGGGCCAGGCGTGCCTCGCGCGGCTTGCCGAGCTGTTCCCCGGCGCGAAGGTGGTCATCGGGATCGGCGGCGCGTGCAAGGCGCCGGACGAGATCGCCCGCTCCTACGACCAGGCGCACCGGACGACCCAGACGCTGTGGCGCCTCGGCAGGGCCGGCGCGGTCGCCGCGTTCGAGGACCTCGGCATCCACCGGCTCCTGCTTCAGGTCCCCGACCTTGGCGAGCTTCGGTCCTTCGCCGCCGAGGTGCTGGGTAAGCTCTCGGAGCACGAGCACGAGCACAAGTCGGAGTACCTTTCGACCCTCGCCTGCTACTTCCGGGAGAACAACAGCCCGCAGCGCGCCTCGCGGCTCCTGCATGTCCACCCGAACACGGTGGCCTACCGGATCAAGCGGATCGAGGAGATCACCGGGCTCCGGCTCGATAATTACCGGGACCGGCTGATCGCCCAGGTGGCGCTCGAGATCCTCGACGCGCTGCCGGAAGCACAGTCGTAGCGAGGGCGAGGGACCTACTATGAGCGACGACCGGGGAACGAGCGTACCCCGCGAGCCAAAGGGCGCGCCCCTGTCCTGGACGCAGGAGCGACGACCGAGGAACGAGGGCGGAGCGACGAGGGAAGGACAGGGGTCCCGAGCGCCCGGAGGAGAGCGGGGGAACACAGTGCACTTGCTCTCGGGCGAGCGCGTGCTCGTCTGCGACGGTGCCATGGGCACCATGCTGCACGCGGCGGGCGCCGCCCTGGACCGGTCGCTGCCCGAGCTCAACCTCTCCGATCCAGGACTGGTCGCGACCATCCACGACAGCTACCTGATCGCCGGCGCGGACATCATCCAGGCCAACACGTTCGGCGCGAACCGGCTCTGGCTCTCCGACCACGGCTTCCCCGACAAGGTCGCGGAGATCAACCGGGCGGGCGTCCGGCTCGCCAGGGCCGCCGCGGATCGGTCCGGGCGGGGCGTCCTCGTGGCCGGGTCGGTGTCGCCGGCGGTGACCGCGCCGCAGCGCCGCCGCGTCGGCGCGGCGGAGCGGATGGAGGTGCTGCGCGAGCAGATCCTCGCCCTGGTCGCGGACGACGCCGCGGACCTGCTGATCCTGGAGACGTTCGGTTACCTGGACGAGCTCGTCGAGGCGGTCTCCGTCGCGGCGTCCGTCACCAGCCTGCCGCTGATCGCGCAGGCCACGTTCGCTGATGACGCGCACACCCTCGGCGGCGAGACGCCGCGCGAGGTCGCGGCCGTGCTGTCCTCGCTGCCGGTCGCCATGATCGGCACCAACTGCACCATCGGGCCGCAGCGGATGCTCGTCGTCGCCGAGGACCTCGTCCGGTACTCCGCGGTGCCGGTCAGCGCCCAGCCGAACGCCGGGCAGCCCCGCAGGACAGGGCCGCGCTCGTTCGAGTTCGCCATCGACGGCGGGTACTTCTCCCGGTACCTCACCCGCTTCGCCGATGCCGGCGTGACCCTGGTCGGCGGCTGCTGCGGCACCACGCCGACGCACATCAGGGCCGTCGCCGAGGCGCTGCGCACCCAGCCCCAGTCGCCGGAAGCCCAATCACAGGAAGCACGGGCGCAGGCGCACGTCACGGCGCACGCACCGGTCCGCGTCGAGGAGCCGGCGAGCGGCCTCGGCTCCGGCTCGCTCGCCGATCACCTGGCCTCGGGCCGGTTCGTGGTGTCCGCCTCGATCACGCCGCCCGCCACCGGGTACGCGGGCGACGCCGAGCGCACGGCGGCCGAGCTGGCCGACCGGGGCATCGGGCTCGTGTTCGTGCAGCCGAGGGAGAACGCCCGGACGCACATGGATTCCCTCAGCATGGCGCTCGCGCTACAGGAGCGCGTCGGCGTGGAGACGATCGCCACGGTCACCACGTGGGACAAGACGATCATGTCGCTCCAGGCCGACCTCCTGGGAGCGCACGCCCTGGGCATCCGCTCGGTGGTGTCGACCACGGGGTCCCCGCCGGTGCTCGGCGACTACCCGGCGGTCGACGGCACGTGGGAGGTCGACTCGGTCGGGCTCACCGCGCTCCTGGCCGGGCTCAACGCCGGGCGCGACTCCAACGGGCTCGCGCTGACCTCGCGGACCTCGTTCTGCCTCGGGGCGCGGGTCAACCCCAGCGCGCGGGACCACGGCGCCGAGCTGGCGCGGGCGCACGCGAAGATCCGGGCCGGCGCGCAGTACCTCGTGTGCCGCCCGGTCTACGAACTCGACGCGCTCACCCGACTTGTGGAGTCCCTCGAGGGCACCGGTGTCCCGCTGCTGCTGTCGGTCGCACCGCTGACCTCGTTCGAGGAGGCCGACTACCTCGCTCACGAGGTGCCGGGGGTGACGATTCCCGGCTCCACGCTCGATGCGATGGAGCGGGCTGGGCGATCAGGCGGCCGCGCCGTCGGCCTCGACCTGGCCACCACCCTGCTCGCAAAGGCCCGCCCCCTGGTCAGCGGCGTGATCCTCGCCGCCCCCGGCGACGACCCGGCCGCCCTCGCCCCGCTCATCGAGGCCCTCGGTTAACCGCCGTTAATGGCGGGTAGCACACGCGTGGGAATCAAGTAACCCGCGATCCTAGGCGCGACGGAAAATGTCCGGTCTTGCGCACATAACGGATCGCCTGGTACTCGCGCATATCGACCGAAATGCGTGGGATGCTTACGCGCGTGGACGAACAGACGAGCCGCAGGGCGTTCCTGGGGTTGGCCGCCGCCGGCGTGGCTGGCGCTGTATCGGCCTGTAGTAACATCGCGCGCTCAGTCGGCGGGCGGCCGGTCGCCGCGACCGCCGCCCGTGGGTGGCGCAACCCGGTGCCGGAGAACGCGCTGCCGGGCACCTCGGACTGGGTGATCCACAATCTCGGCGGCGAGCACGAGATCGAGGGCTACGCCGGAAAGGCGAGCCTGCTGCAAGGGGAATCGTTCCCCCTGTTCGTGTCGACGACCGCGCGCGGCTTCACCGCGACCGCCTACCGGCTCGGCTGGTACCAGGGGCACGGCGCGCGCCAGGTCTGGAAGTCGAAGACGGTCAGCGCCGGGGCCCAGCAGGCCGCCACGGTGTCGGAGGCCACCAACACCGTCACGACCGACTGGGACCCGGTCCTCCAGGTGCCCACCGACGACTGGCCACCCGGCGCCTACCTGGTGAAGCTGGACGCCGACACCGGCGCGCAGCGGTACGTTCCCGTAACCGTCCGGTCGCCGTCATGCGACGGCAAGGTCGTGCTCAAGAGCTGCGTGCAGACCTGGCAGGCGTACAACACCTGGGGTGGCTACGACCTCTACAAGGGCCCGACCGGCGCGTACGCCGACCGCTCCCTCGTCGTCAGCCTGGACCGTCCCTATGACGAGAACGGCGCCGACATGTTCCTCACTTACGAGCGGAACGTGGTCAAGCTCGCCGAGTACCTGACCATGGAAAAGGGCGGCCTCGACCTCGCGTACGTGACGAGCATGGACATTGACGCCGATCCCCACCTGCTTGACGGGGCGAGCGCCCTGGTCTCCATGGGCCACGACGAGTACTGGACCCCGCAGGAGCGGGCGAACGTCACCGCCGCCCGCGACAAGGGCGTCAACTTGGCCTTTCTCGGCGCGAACGCGCTGTTCCGCAGGACCCGCCTGCAGCCGACCGCCCTCGGGGACGCACGCGAGGTCGTCTGCTACAAGACGGACTACCCGCAGGACCCGGTGTACGGGAAGGACCCGACGGAGGTTACCAGCGACTGGCGCGAGCCGCCGAACTCCGACCCCGAGTCCACCCTGATCGGCACGATCTACGAGGGCTACCCGGTCGATGCCCCGTTTGTGGTGTCGTCGCCGTCCAGCTGGGTCTACGCGGGCACCGGCGTGCCTGAGGGCGCGAGCTTCCCGCATCTCGTCGGCGTGGAGTACGACCGGGTCAACCCCGCGTACCCCATCGAGCGCCCCATCGAGGTCCTGTCCCACTCGCCGCTGACCTGTGAGGGCGTCGCCAGCTACGGCGACTCCGCCTACTACACGCACGCAGGCGGCGCCGGCGTCTACAACAGCGGGACGATGCGCTGGGTCGAGGCGATCTACGGCGACCAGCCGCACGGCATCACCGGCGCCACCCCGGCATTCGTCCGGCAGGTCACGACCAACATCCTGCGTGCCTTCGCCAACGGCCCCGCCGCGGCGAAATACAAGGCCAACGACAACCTGGCCGCCATGCACGAGTACGACGGCAGCCCTATCGCCCCAGGCAACCTGCAGTAACAAAACCCAAAAGCAAAAGACGTCCAAGGCCCAGACGACAATGGATAACAGCAAGAAGTAGCGTGTGGCTTCAGTCATTCATAGACTGCCCGCATGCCTTCCGCTGACCTTCAGCGCATCGCGGACTTCCGTGTTTCCTTCGCCCGCCGTCAGGCTGCCGTGCTGGCCGAGGTCCCGGGCGGCGTCGTGGTCCTGGACCCCGAGTACGCCGCATCCCACGAGCACAACCAACTCATCATCCACGGCGCCACGGCACCCGCCGATCTCCCCGCCCTAGCCGACAAAGCCCTTGGTCACCTGCGCTACCGCCGCATCACGATCCTCGATGATGTCGCCGGGGCGGCCTCCGCGCCCGCGCTCACCGCAGCCGACTATGCTCACGACACCGAAGTCATGATGATCCACTCGGGCACCACCGAGGTGCCCATTGCGTTCGCGGACTCGCTCACAGTGCCCGAGTTGCGCCCTGCGCTGATCCGCCAGCTGTGCGCCTGGATGCCCCAAGCCAGCGACGCGGTGATCTACCAGCTCGCCGATCGCCGAACGGCCCGGCTGCGCGGCGCGGATCAGGTCCGATTCCTCGCCGTCCGCGACGGGAACGGCACCATCGTTTCCTGGGCCGACCTTTACCTTGACCCAGCACAGGGAATCGCCCAGATCGAGGACGTCATGACCGCCGAGCGGCACACCCGGCGCGGCTACGCGAACACCGTCCTCGCCACAGCCCTGCACCAGGCCGCTGGCTACGGCCTGGTTTTCCTCCTCGCCGACGCAGGTGACTGGCCACGCACCTGGTACGCCCGCCGCGGCTTCACCCCGATCGGCCGATCTCACGTCTTCACCCGCACCGAAGCCGTCGCCTGAACCTACTCAGACGGGCTCCCGGTAACCCTTGAGCGACCGGCCACCAGCATCCCGGTCTAAGCCAGACCGTCAGCCGTCCCCGTCAGGCGGTCGAGCGTCGCCACTAGGTCAGCGACCAGGAGAGCGAGCAGTCTTTCCCCCTCGGCAGCGGACGCGCCTGTCGGATCGCCCAGCACGCCGTTCGGGCTGACCTGCCGGACGCCGCTAGCCCGGAGGTCGTTCATAATTTCCCTCAGCGGCCGGGTCTCACCTGGCACCGCGTGGTCGAGGCGGACGTCACCCGGCGCGAGCGCGAGGATAAGCGATGTCTCCACCCGCCCCGCGTGCGCGTCAAGCACAAGTGTCGCGTCTGGTTGCCCTTCGCGGTCCTCGTTCCCCGCGCAGCCCGCGCCGTCGGCCCGGGCTGCCGCCAACATGGACAGGCGCACGCCCGCGTGCCACACATGGCAGTCGCGGCCCTCGCCCCGCAGCTTCCCGAGGGCATCGCTGATCGCGCCTACGTTCCCGCCGTGCCCGTTCACAATCAGCGTCATCGGCCAGTGCATGGACGCATGGCGGCCCAGTTCGACGAGCAGAGTCGACAAAGCGACATGCCCGATCGACAGCGTGCCCGGGAAGTCCGCGTGCTCACCGCTGGCCCCGATCGCGATCGCCGGCGCGAGCCCGACCCCGGCCCGCCCGGCACATGCCCGCTCCGCCACGGCGACAGCGATCCGCGTGTCGGTATCGAGCGGCAGGTGCGCCCCGTGCTGCTCAAGCGATCCGACCGGCACGACAAGCACCCGCCGCGCCCCCGCCTCCACCTCCGGCCAGTGCGCGGCAGAGAGTGTAAATCCGATGCTTCCTGAACCGGACGGGGACTGGGCTGGCATCCGCCCATGCTAGCGTCGCCGCATGAGGCCCGTGCCGCCGGTCGTGGGGGCGCTCAGGCATCGGGATGCCCTCCACCGCAGCGCACCCGGCGCACCTGGCGGCAGTTCCTGCAGACGCGAGCGGCTAACTCACTAGTCCTGCGCCCCGCGGTTGGTAATCAAGTCCATCGCGCAGCTTGCCAGGAGGTCCCGGACGCCGTCCTTGTTCGTCAGGTCCCAGTCCCGGCCCGGGTCGAGCAGCAGGCTCAGCTTGCCAGGATCGGCGCCCATCGCGGGATCGGCTGATTTCTCCCGGCCCTGCCCGCGCAGGTCGACCACCCGCACGAGCAGGTCGTCACGCATGAACAGCGTGCTGCCTGCCAGCGGCTGGTCCGGATCCCCGGCCGCCGCCTGATCCAAGTCAGCGAACAGCCGCATCGCCGTCGCGCCGCAGCCCGGCCGGACAGGGTACAGGAAGCCCCAGCGGGTGACCTCGCCCGCGGGCCCGGATACGGCCTGGACGTGGTGCACGGCGGGGAGCGCGGCGCGGGCGAAGAAGGCACGGACGGACGTGGGGTCACTGAAGTCACGGGCCTCCTCCAGGTACGGGTTGATGGCCTCCTCGACGGCCCTGACTTCAGGCTGCGCGGCCACGTGCCGCATCGCGTTGCCCAGGTCGCCTGTCACCTCGACGGCCCGCACCACCCGGTTGCCGCGCATGAACAGCGAGGTGCGGCAAAGCCTGGTCGTGGCGTCGACCCACGCCTGCGGCGCACTGTAGTTGGCCAGGATCTCGGCCACGGCCGGCTCGCTGCCGGGCTTGACCGTGAAGGTGAGCCCGTGCCGGACGATCCCGCCGCTGGCCAGGGGCGGCGCGGGCAGCGGGTCGGTGCGGGGCGCGTTGGCCGCCGTAGCAGGCTGCCTAGAGCTGGCCGCGCAGCCGGCGGCTCTGGCCGGCGGGTCAGCGGGTCGGGAGTCTCCCGCGTGATGACGTAGCGCAGCGAGCTCTTGCTGCTGAGGCATGCGCTCATCGGCGCCACCAGCTCGCGGTGGGCCGGGCTGTCAACCCAGGCCAGGAAGGGCTCGGAGCTCTCCCACTCACTGGTGATGAGCCACTGGGAGGAATTCCCGAGGGACTGGCAGAGCTGGTCGCTGACGTGGCCAGGCACGCCGGCCACCTGGTGGCGAATCTGCTCGTAGGCCTCGAGGAAGCGCTCCTGGTGATCGTCGAGAACATCCATCAGGAACAAGACCCGCAGCCGGGATGTCCCGACGGCTGGAGGCTGGAGCGGTCGGTCGTGCACGGTCGTCATGGCTGGTGGTATTCCCTTCAGTTGCGGTGGGCCTGGCCGGCCCCGGACCAGCGTCGATCACACGCGAATCATCCTTACACACTGTGATTGAGTGTGCGCGCTGCGTAGCATACCGAGAGAGCCGGCCAACCTGCTCCCCGGGTGTGGAGCAGCGCACCGAAACACATCACTCAAAAGTCTGGAGAGAGCGAGCCATGACCTTGAAGGCCGACGAGCGCGTGCCCGTCCTGATCGCTGGCGGCTCCCTGGTGGGCCTGTCCGCCTCACTGTTCCTCGCCCGCCTCGGCGTCGCTCACCTGCTCGTGGAACGGCATGCGCAGACCTCGCACCATCCACGCGGGCGCGGCAACAACTTGCGGACCATGGAACTTTTCCGTACGGCCGGAGTGGAACCGGCGATCCATGAGGCCGCTTCCCTGCTCGCCGGCAACCACGGCATCCTGCAGGTCGAGACGCTGACCAGCGGGCACGGTGAATGGCTTATCCGGGAGATCGACCCGGGCGGGGAACATGCCCGGGTCAGCCCGACGAGCTGGTGCCAGTGCAGCCAGAACGACCTGGAGCCTGTGCTGCTGCGCGCCGCCCGCGACCTCGGCAGCAACATCCGCTTCGGCACCGAGCTCGTCTCCTTCGAGCAGGACGGGGAGGGAGTGACCGCCCTGGTCAGGAGCCGGGAGACCGGGGATGAGCGGACCGTGCGGGCGGACTACCTGGTCGCCGCGGACGGGCCGCGCAGCCCGGTCAGGGAGCGGCTCGGCATCGGCCACACCGGGGCCGGCGACCTGTTCCACAACGTGAGCATCGCCTTCGAGGCCAAGCGGCTGGCCGAGGCCGTTGGCGGTCGCCGTTTCTTCTGCGCCTACCTGACGAACGAGCAGGGCCCCGGCGTGCTGCTTCCCGTCGACAACGAGGAGCTCTGGGTGCTGCACGCGCCCTTGCAGGCCGAACTCGGCGAAACGCTCGAGGACTTCACCGACGAGCGTTGCGCCGCCGCCATCCGCACAGCGACCGGCGTGCCCGACCTGAGGGTGCAGATCACGGGAAAGGCGCAGTGGACCGCCGCCGAGCGGGTAGCCGAGCGCTTCAGCGACGGCCGGGTCTTCCTGGCCGGCGACTCGGCGCACGAGATGTCCCCGACCGGGGCGTACGGCTCGAACACCGGGATCCAGGATGCCCACAACCTCGCCTGGAAGCTCGCCGCGGTACTGGACGGCTGGGCGGGGCCCGGCCTGCTCGAGACCTACGACCATGAGCGACGGCCGGTGGCAGCGGCGACCAGCGTCCGCGCCGCCGCCCGTTCCGCCGAGCACAGTCATCCCGGGTACAACGCACCCCCTGTCTCCGGCAGGCAGCCGGTCACGCTCGCGATGGTCCTCGGCTACCGCTACTACTCAAGCGCCGTCGCGGGCGCCCCACGCGACGGCGTGGTCGTCCCGCAGGATTTCCGGCCCACGGCCGAGCCCGGCAGCCGGGCACCGCACATGTGGCTGGAAAGGTCCGGCGCCCGGTTGTCGACGCTGGACCTGTATGAGCAGACGCCGGTGCTGCTCAGCGGTCCCGACGGCGGAACATGGCATGCGGCCGGGCTGCGAGCGGCCGGGCAGGGCGTCCCGCTCGTCTGCTACCGGGTGGGCCGCGGGGCGGAGTACGACCTGACGCCTGAGGACGGCTCCGACTGGGCACAACTGCACGGCACGGCCTGCGACGGTGCCGTCCTTGTCCGCCCGGACGGGTTCGTGGCATGGCGGGCCCCGACGTCTGGCGCCGACCAGGAACGGACCCTGACCGATGTGCTTGACACCGTGTTCAGCCGCAGGTGACGGCGGGCCGGGCGCGGCTCAGGTCCCCGCTCGGCCGACGACTAGGTGCCGGGCGCCGCAATGCCCGGCACCTGCGCCGCTCGGGCTAGTGCGAGCTCGCCTCCGGGCTCCGCCAGTGGTAGAAGGCAGTCGCCATCGCGTCAGACGGCACGCGCCATGTATCCGGGTCGTAGGCGGAGACGAACGGCGAGAGGTTTTTGCTGACTTGCCTGAACAACGGGTGCTCGCGTGTGCCGTCCACTGTGTCGGTCAGCGGCTGCTCCGCCTCGATGAGATGCATGTAAAGATCGTGGAAGCGAAACAGCGTCCGCGATTGCACCCCGATGCGCAGCGGCAGTTCGGTAGCGTCCGAGGCCGCGAAGACGCTGGCGATATCCTGCTCGCTGCCGGGCCGCATCCTGGCCACGATCAACGTTCTGTCCATGGTTCTCCTTATTCTTTTTGGCGTTGGATGACCAGACGCTTTATTCGGCCTCGAGCTTTGCCTTGATCGCTGCCAGCTGCAGGGGTGAATTGGCGTTGATGTTATCGGCCATGGCCGCATCGTCGACGGGCGCGTCGGGGCGCATCTCGAATTCCTGCACCCAGCGCATGAGCACGCCGTCGTCGACCTCATCGTAGGTCCACCGGATGTGCATGAAACGGAAGGGGCCTGGCTCGACCCGGTGTGCCAGGACCACGCGCGTCGTCCGGTCGGCGACTCGTTCCGACACCCAGGACCACTCGTTCCCGTGCTCGTCGGGATGCATGGTCAGCCGGAACCGGACCCGGCCGTCTTCCTCCGCCAGTATCTCGGCTTTGGCATACTCGGTAAACAGCTCAGGCCAGCCAGCCACATCGTTGGTCCTGGACCAGACCAGGTCCAACGGCGCCTTGATGACCACGCTGTTCTCGGTTCGTGCCGTCATTTCACCCAGCTTTCCCGTACGGTGTCGTTGACTAGGTCGAGGAAACCGCTGACGCTCTTAATGTCCTCCGCGTCGGGGGGGAGGATAATCTTCCGGGTCCGTTCAAGGACGGGGATAACCCCGATCAACGCCAGCGAATCCACGCCGATTTCCTCGAATGTGGTGCCCTCGCCCACCAGGTCAGGCGTTATCCGCACGCCAGACCCGGCAGAGAGGAGCTCGGTGAACTCGGCGAGCGTCACGGAAGTTGCTTCAGCCATTGATGACTCCGATCTTGGGTTTTGTCGCATTCCGGGAATCTGTTCCCTATTGAAAAGTCCGGGTTATGTAAGCAACCCTCAGCGTTGCTGACAACGAGTGCCGAGGTGAAGCCGCCAAAGCCACGGGCCACGCACAGGACGTGCTGCAGCGGCTTGCGCCGGGCGGTGCCGGTCACCAGGTCAATGTCATGCGCGAGATCGGCTGCGCCGGGCGTCGGCGGCACCAGTCCGTCGCGCAGCGCCAGCACGGCGGCGGCCACGTCCAGCGGTGCCGCCCCTGAGCAGGCGCGGCCGGTCCCGGCTTTCGGCACCGTGATCGGGACGGCTCGCGCATGTTCGCCCAGGGTGGCCTGCAGCGCGGCCACTTCTGCGTGGTCGGCGTTGCGCACGCCCATGCCATCGGCGAACACGGCGTCGACCTCGGATGGCCCGATCCCCGCGTCGGCCAGCGCGCCGCTGATGGCGAACGCCAGGGCTTCCGAGGTCCGCGCCCAGCCGTCGGCGTCTTCGGGGTGCGGAGGCGGCCCTGCGGCGAAGGCGGCCGTGTGCCCGGTGATCTCGGCCAGGGCCGGCGCCCCGCGTTCCCTGGCGTGCGCGAGTTCCTCAAGAACGAGCACCGCACCGCCCTCGCCAAGCACGTAGCCACTCGCGGAATGGCCGAACGGCACGTAGGCACTGGCCGCATCGCGGGAGTCGGAAAGCAATCCCGACTGCATCTGGCAGACCAGGGCGTACGGGCCGATCGGAGCCTCGGTACCCCCGCACACCTGGACCGGATTGCCGCGCCGGATCGCCCTGCGGCTGAGCGCGATCGCGTCCAGCCCCCCGGCGGACTCCGAACTGAGCACGGCACAGGGGCCGCGGAATCCGTTCGCGATGGAGATCTGCCCGGTGGATGCCGCGTAGAACCAGGCGATGGACTGGTAGGGGCCGACGTACCCCGGCCCCTGCGACCACAGTGCCTGGATCTCCCGCTGGCCGAAGGTGCATCCGCCAGGGCCTGCGGCAGTGGTGACCCCGATGTCGAAACTGCCCTTGCCGAGGCTCTCCAGGGCAGCGACCGCCACCGCCTCGGCAGTGGCCAGCAGCGCGAGGTGGGTCCACAGGTCGGTCTGGACGAGAATCCGGGGATCTATCAGGCCAGCCGGATCCGCCCCGCGAACTTCTCCCGCCAACCGAACAGGGTAACGGGTGGCGTCGAACCGGCTGATGCGGTCGATCCCGCTGTGGCCGGCCAGGGTAGCCCGCCAGTAGCTGCTGGTGTCCGCTCCCGTGGGAGCCACCACTCCCAGGCCGGTGACCACCGTACGGCTGGTCACTGTGCTGCTAACCACCGGGCGCTCCGGCCAGCCGCGCCGAGCACCACGGCCGACTGGAAACCGCCAAAGCCGCTGCCGATGCTGAGCACCACGTCGAGTTGCCTTTCGCGCGCCTCGTTGGGCACATAGTCAAGATCGCATTCGGGGTCGGGATGCTCGTAGTTCGCTGTGGGCGGGATGACCCCGTGGCGGATGGCGAGCACGCACGCCGCTAGCTCGATGCTCCCGATGGCCCCGAGCGAGTGGCCGACCATCGATTTGATCGAGCTCATCGGCGTACGCCGCGCGTGCTCCCCCAGGCTTCGCTTGACCGCGGCGGTCTCGTGCCGGTCATTCTGCTTGGTGCTCGAGCCGTGCGCGTTGACGTACCCCACCTCGTCGCTGCGGGTCTTGGCCCGCGCCAGTGCGGTAGTGATCGACCGCGCCATCTCCACGCCTTCTGTGGTGAGCCCCGTCATGTGGTACGCGTTGCCGAATGTCGCGAAACCGCGGAGCTCGCAGTAGATGTCGGCGCTCCGCTCCCTGGCATGCCCGAGCTCTTCCAGGACGAGCACGGCTGAGCCCTCGCCGAGGACGAAGCCGTCCCTGGTCGCGTCGAATGGCCGCGACGCGCGTTCTGGCTCGTCATTGCGGGTGCTGGTCGCCTTGATCGCGTCGAAGCAGGCCACCGTGATAGGGGAAATCGGGGCATCGGCCGCGCCGGCGATCATGACGTCTGCCACCCCGTCTTCGATGAGCTGCGCGGCATGGCCCACCGCATCGAGCCCGGATGTGCAGCCGGTGGATATCGTCATCACCTGGCCGCCCGCGCCGTGCCGGGTGGCGACTTCCGCCGACAACGTGCTCGGCACCATCGCCTGGTAGAGGAATGGATGCCCGTCCGTGGGGTCGACAAGCCAGTCCCGCCCCCGGCTGGACACCTTGACGTATTCGTTCTCCAGGCGGGTAGTGGAGCCGACAGCGGTCCCCATGCTCACGCCGAGCCGCCTGGGATCGCACCGGTCAAGGTCGAGACCGGCGTCATCGACCGCCTCAGCGGCGGCGACGAGCCCGAACTGGACATGCCGGTCGACCCGGTAAGTGTCCTGCGGGCAGAGCCCCGCGGCGATCGGGTCGAAGTCGCACTCGGCCGCGATCCTGGAACGGAACCCGCTCGCATCGAAGAGCGAGATCGCGCGGGTCGCGGTGCGGCCCGAGGTGAGCAGGTCCCAGAACTGCTTGACTCCGACACCGCCGGGTGCGACGACACCGATGCCAGTGACCGCTACACGCCGGCTCATCAGGGCTGTCCCGTTTGGTCTCGGTCCTCGGTGTCAACGTGCCCAAGCTCGGGCCGCGGCGCCAGCGGGCCGAGATGGAACACGATCCTGACCGGGACCGCACCGGGATTACGGATCCGGTGCCGCGTGCCCGGCGGGATGAGCAGCGCGGCGCCGCTGGCCAGTTCCCACGGCTCGCCGTCAAGATCCGCCGTCGCGTCCCCTTCGACGATAAAGAGGAATTCCTCGGAATACGGGTGGTAGTGCTCGGCAATCCGCTCCCCTGGCTGCAATAGGGCCACGCCTGAAAAGCCCGATACTGAGCCGGCGTTCCGCGGGCTGAGCAGGGTCCGGATCTCGCCGCCGCGCCGACGGTCCGGGCTGATCTCACTGGCCTGAACCAGGACGATCGGCCGGTCGTCGGGACGGCTGTGCACTGCGGTACGTTCCGGCGAGCCGGCGAGCGTTGTGCTGTCGACCATGTCATTCTCCAGGGTTTTTGAGGATGCTGCTGAGGCGCGGCTGTCGGCGTTGCCCGCCGGGAGCCGCGAGCTCGAACAGTTTGGTCGCGTGTTGCGGTGAATTGCCGCATTGTCCGATATGCCGATGGGCAGTGCGCTGGTCGGTCCTAGATGGGCTGTCCCCCGGCCCGGGATCCAACTCGTTCGGCGAGGGCGGAAACGGAAGGATTAGCCGTAGCCGACGGCCTCCATGGCCACGGCCTGCACGGTCCGGCCACGCGGGTCGTTCTCAACTCCCTTCCCCTGATTCACTGATCACCTGGCCGACCCGATGCGGCGAATATGCAAACGCTATGTGTTATTGCCATCACTCTCTGTAGTAAACAACGGCGGCCCGGTGAGAGGGACCCGGTGTCCGGTTCCCTCCGTCCGCAGCGTTGTCTTCGGGGTCCGGACGCCCCTGGTGCACCTGGACGAGGCCCGGCGGCACGAGCTCCAGCCCGGCGCAGGCGACACAGCCCCCGTCAGGCGCCCGGTCGCCTGCGGCGTTCCGGAGGGCGTCTTGGCCGTCGAGTAGTCGACCGACCAGCGGCGACTTCGACGGCACCACCGTGCTCAACGCCGAGGCCTACGAGCGCATCGAGGTAGCCGTCAACGACGTCATTCCGGTAACGCGCCTGCTCACCGCCGCACGGAACCAGCCCGCGGCCGTCGGCAACTGACAGCGGAGACTGACGCCGGGAAACGGCAAGACGGCGGGCGTGCCGTCCGGCCGCCGCCGTCTGTCCGCGCCAGGTAGCTGATTGATTTATCCCGAACGGGGGGTGGCGACTTCCTCGGTACCACGGCGGATGCTGGTCCCTCATCAGCCGTAGCCCCTTAGCGGCGCGGTAACCCTGAGACTGCTGCCTGCGCGCGGTACTGCGCGACGGCGGCCTCGCAGACGGCCCGCACCGGCCAGCCCAGGACGCGGGCGGCGGCTTCCGCCTCGGCCAGCTCTGCCGTGGCCGTTCCGAAGCCCGCGACGCCATCTGCGGTGTCGGCCACCTTGACCGTAACGACCTGGCTGCTGCCCGGCGGTCCCACTTCGACCTCCACCGACGTCCGGGGGGCGGTCAGCCGGTTCATCCGTGACCAGCGGACGCCGAGCGTCCCGGTGTGGGCGAAAATCGCGCCGGCCACGGCGCGACGGACCGGTTCAGCGCACAGGGCGGTGATGACCTGCCCCGGACGGCCGTGCCGGCCGATGGTCGGGGTACACCAGCAGTCCCAGGCGCCGGCCGCCCGCACCGCCTGAAGGACCGAAGGCCACAGCCGGGGGTCGAGGTCATCGACTGTGCTCTCGACGACGGTCACGTCGCCCTCGCGCAGGTCCCGCTCCGCGCTGGACGCCCCAATGACTACCCGGGTGATGTTGGGCCGGTCCGGGGTGTCACGGCCGCCGCCGCCGGTGCCCACCGCGCGTACCGTCATGGCTGGAAAGCCGCCCGGTGTGGCCACCGCCGCGAGGAGGGCCGCACCGGTCGGGGTGGTGCGCTCGCCGGTCAGGTCGCCGCCGGCCAGGTCCAGGCCGGCCGCGGCGGCGATACGGAGGACGGCGGGCGCCGGCACCGGAAGGCGGCCATGCTGGCTGGTGACGAATCCGCTTCCCGCGGCCAGCGCCGAGCAGGCAACAACCGCGCCGGGCCTCAGCAGTCCGAGATCCTCCAGTGCGGCCGCCGATCCCACGACGTCGGCCATTGAGTCGAACGCACCCACCTCATGGAAGTGCACTTCTTCGGGTGGCTCGCCGTGCACCGCCCCCTCCGCCTCGGCCAGCAGCCGGAAGACCCGTGTCGCGAGATCCTTCCCGGCCGGGCCGAGCTCACTGGCGGCAACGTGCCCGAGCACGTCGGCGAGGTGCCGTTGGCGGTCGGTCGCCGTCGGCATGATGATTACGGCCCGTAGGCACGCGAGGCCGCCCCGGCGGGCGGCCTCGGTCCGCAGGCCGAGGCCGGGCACGCCAAGCGAGGCAATGGCTCCGCGCACCCGTTCCACGTCTGCGCCCGCGTCGAGCAGGGCGGCAAGCAGCATGTCGCCGGCCACGCCCGCGGTCGCGTCGATGTAGGCGGCACCCGGCCGGTCCGTCATCGGTGAACCGCGCGGATGATCTTGGCGGCGTGCGCGGCCGCCCCGAACCCGTTGTCGATGTTGACGACGACCAGACCCGGGCTGCACGAGGAGAGCATGCTAGCCGCCGCGGCCAGGCCGCCCGCCGCGACGCCGTAGCCGACACTGGTCGGCACGCCGATCACCGGGGCGCTGACCAGTCCGGCGACCACACTCGGCAGGGCACCGTCCATCCCGGCCACGACCACCACGCACTCGGCGGCGCGCAGGTCGTCTAGCCGGGACAGCAGCCGTCCGAGCCCGGCCACGCCCACGTCGGCGAGGACATCCGCGCGGACGCCAAGCACGGCCAGCGTCGCCGCGCATTCCCTGGCCACTTTCAGGTCCGTGGTGCCGGCCGTCACGACCAGCACGTTGCCGCGCGCGGGCGGCAGGGTCCCGACGGCGACCGTTCCGGCCAGGTGATCGGCGTGTACGGCATCGCCAGGGAAACGGGTGATCGCCCCGTCTAGGACGTCTGCGGGGCACCGCGTCGCCAGGGCCGGTGCCTCAGGATCGCGGGCCCGCAACTCGGCCAGAAGCGCGAAAATCTGCTCGGACGTCTTCCCTTCGCCGAAAACCACTTCCGGGACGCCGGTCCGCCGCCGACGATCTACGTCCAGCAGGGCGAACTCGCCCAGCGGGACGCCCGCCGAGGCCCCCATTCCCGACGGCACGCCGGGCGCCCCCCCGTGCGGCATCCTCGGCGCTCCATTCGGCATGCCAACTGAGTTGTTCGGCATGCCGGGTGCCCCAGGCATACCGGGACCGTCAGCCGGCATGGCTGACCGGCGTGATGTCGAGGTTCAGCGAACCGGACCGCAACGGCCGCTCGTCGATCTCCGCGTGCTGATATCCAGCCGCCCGGACGCAGGCCAGCACCGCCGCATGCTCGTCGGGGTCCGCCGCCCGCGGCAGCTCGGCCGCGCTGAGTTGCACCCGGCCGAGATCACCGAAATGCCGCACCCGCAGTTCGCGGTAGCCGCGCTGCTTCAGGCTCAGCTCGGCCCGGTCTACCTGCGACAGCACATCGGCGCTGACCGGGGTGCCATATGGCAGCCGCGATGCCAGGCAGGGCGACGCGGGCTTGTCCGCACTCGGAACCCCCAGGTGCCGCGCCAGCGCCCGCACCTGGTCCTTCCCCACGGACGCCTCCAGCAGGGGATGCCGGACACCGTGCTCGGCCGCCGCGCGCAGCCCGGGCCGCCAGTCACCCGTGTCGTCGGCGTTGGCGCCGGACAGCACGGCGGCGAATCCGCGGCGCCGGGCCAGCGCGGCCAGCTGGTCATACAACTCGGATTTGCAGTAGTAGCACCGGAAGCGGTCGTTGCGCCGGTAGTCGTCGCGCGCCAGCTCATCAGTGCTGATCAGCTCATGCCGGACGCCTACGGCCCGGGCCACCGACCGGGCGCCGTCCAGCTCCCCCGACGCGAGGGCCGGCGAGACGGCGGTGACGGCGAGGGCTTGTTCCCCGAGCGCCCGGGCGGCCAGCGCAGCGACCAGAGAGGAGTCCACGCCGCCGGAGAAAGCGATCAGCGCGCTGCCCAATCCGGTCAGTCCCTCGGTCAGTTGGTCGGCCAGCACGTCAAGCTCGTCAGGCACGCCATTCCCTTCTCATGTCACCCGGGCCCGAGCCGCGGTGATCTGCCGCCGTCGGGCCGCCCTGGTCCAGTGCAATAGTCAACCATCCAGGTCACCTCCGGCGTCGGGCGCATTGCATGAGATTTCCCACTGCCGATCACCGGGCAGCCAATCCCAACCCTGGCCGATCGCCCGTCACACCGTAGTCATACAATTCGAACTATATGCTTCGGGGCACTCGCGCCGCTCTTCCGGGGCAGTCCGCGGTACGCGCAGATTCAGCTTTCGACACTTCGGGAGGTCTCGTGCCCATCGAGCAGGCAGAGTTCGGCCGCACCGGCCATCAGAGCAGCCGGGTGATCTTCGGCGGGGCCGCTCTCGGGCGGGTCTCCCAGCGGGTCGCGGACGAGACCCTGGATCTCCTGCTCGCCCACGGGGTGAACCATCTGGACGTGGCTTCTGGCTACGGCGAGGCGGAGGTGCGCATCCGGCCGTGGCTGCAGCGCGAACCAGGCCGGTTCTTCCTGGCCACCAAGGGCGACGAGCGCACCGCGGAGAAGGCCCGCGAGGAACTGCACCGGTCTCTGGACCGGATGGGCGTCGACCACGTTGATCTCTGGCAGCTGCACGCCCTGGCCGATCCGATCGAGTGGGATACCGCCCTGAGTCCTGGCGGGGCGCTCGAGGCCGCCATCGAAGCCCGGGAGCAGGGCCTCATCCGCTGGATCGGGGTGACCGGCCACGGCAGCCAGATCGCCGCGACGCACCGCCGCAGCCTCGAGCGGTTCGACTTCGACTCGGTGCTGCTCCCGTACAACTTCGTCACGATGCAGAACCAGTACTACGCCGACAACTTCAACGCCCTGTACGAGACCTGCCGCGAGCGGCGCGTCGCGGTGCAGACGATCAAGTCGATCGCGGTGCGCCACTGGGCGGGCCTGCCGCGCACCCGGGCGACCTGGTATGAGCCGCTTGAGCAGCAGGATGACATCGATCTCGCCGTATCGTGGGCGATGAGCCGCCCTGGGGTGTTCCTCTGCAGCGCGGGCGACGTGGACTTGCTCCCGAAAGTGCTTGACGCGGCCAGCCGGTTCACCGGGGCGGCGGACGACGCGGCGATGAGCGCGCTGGCCGACCGGACAGCGGCCGAGACGCTGTTCGTCTGACCGGGGTCGCACTGATCACGTCATCCGCTCATCGTCCGCGCCCACCGAGGCCAGTTCGTCGGCCAGCGGGTACAAACGACGCCTGCACCACGCCTCCATTGCGCACCGTTCCAGCAGGTTGGCGGCGATGGCGGCGACGAAGCCCGGATCGCTGAGCGCGTAGTAGCTGGCCAGCGCACGGACGGCGAGCGCGGTTGGGTGGATGATCCCGGCGCCTGATGTAGTGCCCTCGAATGGCGGCACGCTGAACCAGAAGCCGCCCTCAGACTGCTCGGCCCACAGGGCGTCCACCCGGTCACTAATGATGGCGGCGACCTTGTCCTCAGCCGCGAACACGGCTGGCGTCTCGCAGACGTTGGCAATGACATAGCAGTCTTCAGCAAGGCTTTTGGCGAAGCCGTGGCGGCCGGATGCGGCTTCCTGCGCAGCGCGGTGGAGCAGGAACTCGCGGCAGCGGGAGAGAAGCGCGACTCGGTTGGGGAAATCGAGGTCGTACACCAGCGTCATGCCCATGCTCGTCAGCGAGGCGCGGTCTTCCCAGCACTCGTCCTCCGTCCAGTCCGCGAGTGCTAGGTTGAGTGCCTCATTCACCGTGAACGGCAAACCCGACGGATTCTGCATGAACCGCACGCACTTGAGCAGGAACAGCGCAGGCCGGTAGTCGATGATGCCTAGTCTGGGCTGCTGCCAGCCGAGGCTGAGATCGCCAATCACTGTGTCCGTGTAAGCAGGTATGTTCAGCAGTGTCCCGGCCCTCCAGAAGGTGATCGGGAGTTTCTCGTCCTGGGCGATCAGGTAACTCAGCGCAGGCGCCAGGATTTCAGAATCTGCGGCGATGCCGGTCATCAGCAGCGTCTGCGCGACCTGCAACGTGGTGTCGAAGCGTTCCTGTGGATCCAGGCCGCCCCAGGTGCCGTCCGGGAGGCGGTGATCCACCAGCCAGAGCGTCGCCTTACCGAGCAGCGCTGCCTTGTCGCGAAACTCGACCGACCGGGGCGCCGTCCAGGTGGCAAGCCCGAAATGGCGCAGGCCCGATTGATCGTCGGGAGATGGTGCCATCACGTCACATCCGTCTCATTGGTCAACGACTGCAGAGCCAGCGCCGACGGTCTGGCGGCCCGCGTCACCTGTCCTCGCCGGCAGGGCCGCCAGTTCCGGCAAAGCGGCCTGCTTGGAACTCAGCAGCGAAACAGTAGGCGAGCTCGTCTTGTGGGACAAGGAGATGAAGAAGGCGATCAGCAACGCCACTCCGAGCGCGAGCGAGACGGGCACCACGATCCCGCTGAGAACGGACAGCGTGCTCGGTCCGGTGGCAAGCACGACGAGCGGGAACACCACCGCGGCGGCGAGGTAAGCCAGCACCCCGACGCCGTTCCTGAACTCGGTCACCGGGATGAGCTCTTTGCGCCGCTGCAGCGCCAGCTTTGCCATAGCCGAAGTTTGATCTGCGGCGTGGGATGCTTGCCGCCATGCTCCGAGCGCCTCGCGTGCGTCCGCCGCCGTTGCCGTTGCCGTTGCCGTTGCCGTTGCCGTTGCCGTTGCCGTTGCCGGGGAGGATCCTGCCGATGAATCCCCGGATGTCCCGTCGGTGAACGTGTAGGCGACCGGACGTGGTGGCGTTCGCCCGGCCAGTTCGGCTGCGTCGGTCTGCCGCTGTGCCGCGACAATCTGATACAGCGCTCGCCACAATGCGTCCTCGGTCGCGTGGATTCGGAAGTGCGCCCACTTGAACCGCTCCCAGCTTTCCTGGCGCTCAGTAGCCGGCACGATGGAGATCAGGGCGTGGGCGGCTCGCTTGCGGATCTCGGTGAGCTGGCTGACTGCGCGTCCCATGCTCTGCGCGCGTAGCTCGGCAGGCAGTTCCGCGAGCAGTGCGGCGCCGTCGGTACTGCGCTCGGCTTCAGCGGGCTCGACGGTGCCGCGCACCGCGACGAGGGCAGCGAGATCCTGATTCGATAGGAGTAGCTGTGTCACGGCCGCGCCCAGCGCGTCGGTGGCAGCCGCCAAGGTGACCTGAGCCTCGTCTTCGGCTGCGCGGGCATCAGCCAGCCTGGCATCGGCCACATGCTGATCGGATACGAGCGCGATCAGCTGGGCCACCAGGAAGCCCCCGACAATGGCGAGCAGGGTGGCGGCCGCAGCCGCACAGGTAGACAGTATCCAGCCCGGGTCCGGCGCCTCCCCGGCGGCAGTGTAAGCTCTGGCCGCACTTAAAAGCACGATGGTAGCGTACCCGTATGGCGGCACAGGCAGTCGTGATCGACTGCGACCCTGGGCACGACGACTTCCTCGCGATACTGCTGGCCCAGCGGTTCGCCGAACTGCGGGGGATCACCACCGTTGCCGGCAACACCAGCGTTGCCAACACCACCCGTAACGCCTGCATCGCCGCTGACATGTGCGGTTTCTCCGGCCCTGTCGTGGCCGGAGCGACCGGGCCGCTGCTCGGCGAGGCGCAGTTTGCCGAGCATGTGCACGGCGCCAGCGGGCTCGACGGCCCGGAACTGCCTGCCGTAATCCGGCCGGCGAACGACGGCGAGGCGAGCAGCTTCCTCATCGACGCATGCGGACCCGACACCTGGCTCATAGCGACGGGTCCGTTGACGAACGTGGGAATCGCTATCCGCCGCGACCCTGGCTTCGCCACCCGGGTCGCTGGCATCTCGCTGATGGGCGGCAGCACCTCGTACGGCAACATCACGCCAGCCGCTGAGTTCAATATCTGGAGCGACCCCGAGGCTGCCTCGATCGTGTTCAACTCGGGCGCGCGCCTGCGCATGGCCGGACTCAACGTGACGCACACGGTGCTCGTTGACTGGCCGTTCGTGCAGCGCATTCACCAGCTCGACACCGCGCCCGCACGGTTTGTCGGCGATCTGCTCGCGGCGTTCGTGACTGCGTACAGCAAGATGTCCAGGCAGCCCGGCTTGGCGCCGATCCACGATCCGTGTGCCCTTCTCCGGGTCACGCACCCGGACCTGTTCGGGTCAGCTCCCGCACGTGTGGACATCGAGCTGACGGGCGCCTACACCCGTGGCATGACCGTCGTCGATGTGCGCGAATTGGCGGGTATCACCGCAGGTAACGTTGATGTGGCGATGAGCGCGGACAGTGCGCGGGTGCTGGACCTGCTCTACGAAACGGTAAGCGCCCTTTAGCTTTACCGGCGACTACCTGACGCTGGGCCGCGTGGACGGCGCCTGCTCGCGCTGACCCACGAGGAGGAGCCGTGACTCCGCCTCCCCTTACGGATTGGCTTCTCAGGTTGCCTTTTGAGCTTCCTGGAGGGCAAGCCCTGCCCTCAGTATGTTCCTGGCGGCGTTGACGTCGGCGTTGGCCTGGTGGCCGCAGGCGAGACATCGGAACTGTGCCTGGGTGACGCGGTTCCCCGCTGCGGTGTGGCCGCATTCGGCGCACCGCTGGGAGGTGTGACGGGGGCTGACTGCGAGTACTGTCCGTCCGGCGCTTTCAGCCTTGGCGGACAGGACGCGCAGGAAGATTCCCCACCCCGCGTCGTTGATGGACTTGTTCAGGCCTGCTTTAGCCGCCGCGCCGTTTGGCTCGTGGCCGCCGCTGCCGTCCGGGCGCGGCTTTGGCCGCGCGGTCATGTTCTTGATTTGAAGGTCCTCGTGGACGATCAGGTCGTGGCCGCGGACCAGTGTCAGGGCGGTCGTGTGGGCGTGGTCCAGGCGCTGGCGGCGGACCTTCCCGTGCAGCCTGGCGACCTTCGCAACCGCTTTCCTACGTCGGCTGCTGCCGCTTTTCTTGCGGGCGAGGTCCCGCTGGGCTGCCGCAAGTCGCTCGCTGGTGGCCGCGAGGCGGCGCGGGTTGGGGACGTGCGCGCCGCCGCTGGTGGTCAGGAACGACGCCACGCCCATGTCGACGCCGGCCGCCGAGCCGGTCGGTTCCAGCGGCTCGGCGGGAACGTTGTCGCAGGACAGCACCAGGTACCAGCGCCCGCCTTCCCGTTTGGCGGTGATGGTCTTGACCTGACCCCGGACCGCCCGGTGCTGGTGAACGCGGACATGCCCGACGTCTGCGAGGTAAACACGGGTGACCTTGGGATGCGGCATGGAGTCCCAGCGGGCGCCGCCCTTCGTTGCGGGCCATTCGATCGAGTCCCACCAGCCGCGCCCCTTGAACCGGGGGTAGCCCGGTTTCTCTCCGGCTTTGACGCGGCGGAAAAAGCCCTGGAACGCCTCGTCCAGACGGCGGATCGCGGCGCGCTCGCAGCTGAAGGCCCAGCGCCCGTGCCGTTCCGGGTCATCGGCCCTGATTGCCTTCAGTTGCGCGTCCTGGCTGTAGAAGGTGACCTTGTGGCGGCCCATCCGCCAGGCCTCGCGCCGTTCTTCGAGCGCCGAGTTGTAGAGCTGGCGGGTGTCCTCCAGACACGCGCTGAGCGCGGCCTCCTGCTGTCTGGTGGGCCGCAGCCGGAACTTGTAGGCCCGTCTCATCGCTGGCTATCCAAGTGCGTGCGCAGCCCGCACTTTCCGGCAGGGGAGAGGCACGGAGGGCGGCGGTGTGCCCGCACAACCTGCATCAACCTCACCCCCGATGCCTGATCGCCGGTTCCATCAGGAACAGAATAACTAATTTGGATCAGTCAAGCGACCAATGACAAAAACTAGTTCGCTATCGTGTCGGTGCAGACTGCGGTTATGTGCTGCTTGTTCCTTTGCCGCGGAGGTGGTCGACGGCTGCGGTGATTGGAAGATGAGCTTCCATAAGGGTCGCTCCTGGAGAGGGGCGGCGGGCCGACCGTGGCGGGCCGCCGCTGCGTTCGGTCCTGTGCAACTCCTGGGAGGCCACCTCGTTCCAGGTGAGCGAGGCGAGGCAGGCGCGGCTGGCCGAGCCGGCCGCGCGGCTCGGCATCGAGTGCTTCGTGGTGGACGCCGGCGGGGCAGCAGCAGCTGGGCTCGGCGCTGATGGCGGAGGGCCTCGTGCTGCCCGGGGAGACGGGGAGCGATTTCGGCAGCACGCTTGTGCACCTGGTCCGGCTCGGCCGGGATTAGCGCGGGTTTTCGTTCCGGTTAACCGGCCTGTATCCCTTCATGACTCGACTGGCTGATTGCGCACGCTGTGCCGCGGCGGGCATTACCGCCCTCGTTGTCTAACATGGCCGCGCCTGTTACAACTGGCAGGTGGACGCCATTGCCGTCTCCTGCAGGGACTGGCTAGCTTCGTGAACGTTTCGTGACGGGAGTGCTCATCGGTGAAGGCTGCGCGCTGGGTCGACGTGGGACGTATGGTGTGCGAGGACGTGCCAGTGCCGTCGGTCGCAGAGGGCGAGATCCTGGTACGGACCGCCTACGCGTCCATCTGCGGCTCCGACCTGCACGTCGTGTTCTTCAATGCGCCGCCGGAGCCCGGGGCGGGCGGTTACCCCGGGCACGAAAGCGTCGGCGAAGTCGTGGAGTCGCGCTGCCCCGGCTTCGAGCCGGGCGACTACGTCCTGACCGTCCCGCACGCCATCGACGGTCGCTGCCTGGCCGAGTACCAGGCGATCCCTGGCTCCGCCTGCATCCCGCTGCCGGCCACGGCCCCGCTCAGCCACCTGCTCATGGCGCAGCAGCTCGGCACGGTCGTCTACGCACTCCGCAGCCATCCGCTCGACCTCATCGGCAAAGACGCCGCCGTCATCGGGCAAGGGTCCGCGGGCGCCTTCTTCACGTTCCTCCTCAAGCGCGCCGGGGCGGCCCGCGTGCTGGTATCGGACAAGTCACCCGCGCGCCTGGCCTACTCCCGGCAACTGGGCGCGGACCTCGCCGTGGACGTCGCCGCGATGGACGCCGGCCCTGGCGACTTCCGGTCGGCAGTGCTCGAGGCCACCGGCGGGCAGGGGGCCGGCGTGGTCGTGGAGGCAGTCGGCAGCCGCGAGACGTTCCCGCAGAGCCTGGAACTCGCCGCCCGCGGGGCCACCCTCGTCTGGTTCGGCCTGCCGGAGGGCGCCGGGCACTACCCGTTCTCGTTCCAGGAATTCTTCCGGCGGGGGCTCACCGCCTACTCGAACTTCGCCGCCCAGGGCGAGCCTGGGCTTGAATCGTTCCGGTATGCGGTGCGGCTGATCACGGACGGCGCGATCGACGTGACCCCACTGCTCACCCACACGCTGCCGATCGAGAACATCGACGAGGCCTTCCGCATCGCCCGTGACCGGACCGACAACGCGCTCAAGGTCACGATCAAGTTCTGACTGGAGGACGACCACGGAGACGGAGATGGTTGCGCGCGATGTCGCCGAGTGGCCGCCCTTCTCCAAAGCCGCCGTTATCGTCGCGGGCTCGCACCTCGAAAGACCACGGGCGCTCCCAGCTAGTGGTCGCGCCCGTTAGTTCGTCGGGGGTGCGTGGGGCTTCAGGGTTCGGGGGCGTGGCCGGTGCCGGCGAGGCGGGCGAGTGCCTCCGTAGGTTTGCTGCGGTGTGCGCCTGCGCCGCTGCCGGTGTCCGGGTGCGGGGCACGTCCGGCGGGCTTGCCGGCGTGCCGGCGTGACGTTCGCAGTTTTGTCGGTGTGCTGTGCTGTCATAGTCTCATGCCTCGAAAACGTGACCGGGATGCGTCGCGGGTGGTGTACCGCACGGCGCGGTCCGGGCTGCGGGTCACCCGCCGTCAGCGGGAGCGGGTGTTCGGGCTGCTGCGGTCCGCGGGTGACGTGTGGTGCTGCGTGCTGGAGCTGAACGCCTGGCGGCGCCGCCGGCAGGACCCGCCCCTGGCGGGATACGCAGAGCTGTGCGCCGCGCTGGCCGCGTCCGGGCCGGGCACGTTCGGGGAACTCGACACCACCGGGGCCAGGTCGGTGCTGCGCCGCTACAGCGATGCCTGGTTCGCGACCGCGAAGCGCCGCAAGGCCGGCGACACGACCGCCCGCTACCCGCGGCGCAAGCGGGGCCTGGTCCCGGCCCGCTGGCATGCGGGCACGTTCACCCTCGACGGGCGCAAGCTGCGGATCCCGGTCGCGAAGGGCTGCCCGCCGCTGACGGTCCGGCTGGACCGCGACCTCCCCTACCCGCCCGGGCAGGTCCGGGCGGTGACCCTCGGCTTCGACGCGGGCCGCCTGTACCTCGACGTGACCGCCGAGGTCCCCGTCGCGCGGTACCCCGACGGGCAGGGCCCGGACCCGGCCCGGACGGGCGGGATCGACCTGGGCATCATCCACCCCTACGCCGTCGCGGGCCCGGAGGGGCAGGGGCTGCTGGTGTCCGGGCGGGCGATCCGCGCCGAGTGCCGGCAGCACCTGCGCGACCGCAAGGGCCGCACCCGGGCCACTGCCGCCCGCGCCCCCAAGCCCGGGCAGCGGGGGTCACGGCGGTGGCGGCAGCACCGGCGCGCCGAGCGGAACGCCGAGGCCCGGCATGTGCGACGGGTGCGGCAGGCGCAGCACGAGGCCGCCAAAGGCGTCATCGCCTGGGCTGTGGAGAACCGGATCGGCACCCTGGCGGTCGGTGACCCGCGCGGCGTCCTGCAGATGAAAGCGGGCCGCCGGCACAACCAGCGGACCCGGGAGTGGCGGATCGGCCACCTGATCCGGGTCCTGTCCGACAAGGCCCAGGCGGCCGGGATCACCGTGCACCTGGTCGACGAGCGGGGCACGTCATCGACGTGCCCGTCCTGCGCCCGGCGGGTACCCAGGCCCGCCGGACGGAACTTCACCTGCCCGCACTGCGGGCAGCAAGGCCACCGCGACCTCGTCGCGGCCGCCAGCATCGCCGCCCGGGCACCCGGCGGCGGACCCATCCCCGCCACCCCCCACGGGACGGGGATCACGCACCGCCGCGCCGGACGGCACCTCCCCGGTGTCCACCCGGCACGACGTGACCCCCGCCGCCGGCCCTCATCACGGCCGGCACCCCGGGGGCACCTGGCCGGCACCGGCCCGCCCCGCACCCCGCCACCCCACGGCGACGGCACACGGGGAGTCGCTCGCGGCAACGCGAGGAGCCCGCAAGACACCAGGGGACAACCCCCGACGAACTTACGGACACGTGCACTAGTCCCGGTAGGTGGTCGCCCAGTGGCTCGCTGGAGTCATCAGCGGCCAGCACCCTGGTCCGAATGAACTGGTGTTCCCCCGGAAACCCCAGGCTTCTTCCTGCCCGCGGGTGCGCCCGGTTCAGTGCCAGGGTTACCGTCATGTGACGTGTCGGGATGGGCGATGCGGCACCTCCTGCGCCGTGCCCCGGGTTCCGCTGGTCTCGTCCACCGCGAGCGCCGGCTCGTGGCCGGAAGAATCCGTGTGAGAATCCCTGGCGGCGCGGTTGCCCGCCCACGAGCACGAGACCGAATTCACGTCTGTGGTCTGAGTCTCAGTCTCGCTCTGGCCGGCGGTCATCCCCGGCGCGACCCAAACTCACAGCTCAGACTGGCTGCTGCCGGGTGTAGCTAGGCGCGGTGGGGTGGTTACGGCGGCCCGCGGTCGCCCCCCGTTGTCAGTCCATTCGCGGCATTTGCGGCTATAACCGACCATTTCGCTAGGTATAGTCAGCTTCACATCAAGGTGTAGCACGAGGAGGCCTCCGCATGACCTCAACAGCGCCTGACGCTGTTCTGAAGCACTTCGACGAGCTGATGACATCCACTCGGCGCCAGGCCCTGATCACGATCGCCCTCGGCGAATTCGTGGACGGCTATGACCTCGTCGTCGTCGGCGGTGCCGTGCTGGCGCTCAAGCCGGCGTGGCATCTGACCACGGGCCAGACCGGCTTGCTTAGCGCCATCACGTTCTTCGGCTCGGCAGTGGGCGCTGTGGTGTTTGGTGACCTGACCGACCGGGTCGGGCGCCGCCGCATCTTCGTGATAAATCTCGTCGCCTTCGTCGGGCTTACCCTGCTGTCAGCCATCGTGTCGGACTATTCGCTGCTGCTAGTGATCCGGGCCCTGATCGGCGTGGCCATCGGCGCAGACATCGCGGCGAGCATGTCGTTCCTAGCCGAGCTTTCGCCGCGGGCATCGCGAGGCGGCTGGACCGGGGCGTTCCCGCAAATCGCGTGGACTGTCGGCGCCCTGACGTCGGTCTTGATCGACACCGCCCTGCTGGCCTGGGGCGGGCCGGACGGGTGGCGTTGGATGCTCGCGCTCGGTGCGCTGCCGGCCGTCGTCGTGCTGCTGCTGCGGCGCAAGCTTCCCGACTCTCCCCGGTGGCTGCTGTCGCAGGGACGTGACCGTGAGGCGCTGGCGGCCTTCACCGCGCTGGGCATCCCAGGTCAGCTCCGCCCTGTGGAGCGGGTTCCCTACCGTCAGTCACTGTACGCCTTCGGAGAGGTGTTCCGGGCGCCGTGGACGGCTGCAACCATTTTCGCCATCCTGGTCACCGGGTTGTCGTCCTACGTAGGAGGGGCGTCCAGCGTCCTCGGGCCATATGTCTTCGAGCAGATCGGCCACCTGTCAATCGTGGCGTCCGAACTCGCCGGGGCCGTGATCTGGGCCGGTGGCATCGCTGGTTCGCTGGTGGCGTTCTTCGTGCTGGACCGGATGAGCCGGGTGGCGAGCCTGATCATCGCCCTGGTCGGCGTGTTCGTGGCCTACCTGCTCATGATCACGGTCGCGTGGAACACCCCCTGGCTGGTGCCGCTCTACTTCGTGCAGGGCTTCTTCACCTGGTTCGGGGCGTCCGTGGAGTGGATCCTGGCCGCGGAGTTGCTGCCCACCCGGCTACGGGGCCGCGGGCTCGGACTCGCCCACGGATTCTCGCGCGCGAATATCGGCGTCAGCGCGTGGATCACGCCGCCGCTCCTGGTGAGCCTCGGATTCCGCCCGCTCGTCATGATTTTCGGCGGCATCGGGCTCGTGCTGTCCGTCTACGCACTGAGCGCCCGCCGGATCGACGCCACCGGCCGGTCGGTGGACGAGGCAAGCCACGACACCGAGCTGCAGCAAGTGCGCACCAGCTCCACGGCGGACATCAGCTGAGTCACTGGCGTCCCTTTTGCCCCAGTAACATCACTAATGACCCCCGCAACCCCACCACCAAGGAGAAATCCCGCAATGCCAGAGAGCACTCGCCCAGACGGCGGGGAAGTCCGTAACGTCGTTCTGATCGTGTTCGACACGTTGCGTAAGGACGTCCTTGGGAGCTACGGGGAGCGGCCCGACTGGGACGACGACTTCCCGGCGATCGCCACTCCCAACCTCGACGCCTTCGCTGCCGAGGCCGTGCGGTACACCCGTGCCTATCCGGAGTCGCTGCCCACGCTGCCGGCCCGGCGTGCCCTCTACACTGGCCAGCGGACCTTCCCGTTCCATAACGGGCGGTTCCGACTCAAGGGCGACTTCGTCCCGGCCGCAGGATGGGGGCCGATCCCGGAGGAGCAGCACACGCTGGCCGAGATTTTCAATCAGGCCGGCTTCCGCACCGCCCTCATCTCCGACCTCTACCACCAGTTCAAGCCGAGCAAGAACTTCTGGCGCGGATTCGAGGAATGGCAGTTCATCCGCGGGCAGGAAACCGACCCGTCGCGGTCGGGTCCGAAGCCGACCAAAGAGGAACTCGACCGCTGGGTCCCGGAAGAGCTGCGTCAGATCCGGCAGGCCGAACTCGACAAGAACGGGCTAGGCAGCGGGCGCGCCCACTCATTCTCCAGCACCATCCTGCGCAACATGCACGACCGCGTGTCCGAGGAGGCCTGGTTCAACGCGCAGGTCATGCAGCACGCCGCCCTCTGGCTACAGCAGAACGCGGACGCCCGGGCGGCGGGCGAGCGGGTGTTCCTCACCATAGAGTCCTTCGACCCGCACGAGCCGTGGTTCGTGCCGGAGCACTACCGGCGTGCCTACGACGACAGCAATGGCCGGGAGCAGGTCATCTCGCCGTACGCGGAGGTCGACCTGCCACCAGACCTGCTCCGCCGCACCCGTGCGAACTACGCCGGCCTGGTGACGATGGTGGACCGGTGGTTCGGTCACCTCATGGAGCAGTTGCGGGTCGGCGGCTGGCTCGACGACACGCTCGTGGTCGTCGCCTCCGACCACGGTCACAGCCTCGGGGAGCACGGCTACATCGGAAAACGGCAATACCCGTCCGAGCCAGAGGTCGTGGATGTCCCGCTGCTCGTCCGGCACCCCGGCGGGCTCGGCGCGGGCAGCGTCTACGACGGCTGGGTGCAGTTCCACGACGTCGCGGCCACCATCCTGGACGCGACCGGTGTGGCCGCACCCGAGCCGATCGACGGCAGGTCGTTCTTGGACGCGTCCTTCCACGGCGGCGAACCCATCCGGGATCTCGCGGTCGTCGGCTGGTCGGAGTCGGTCACCGTGGTCTCACCGCAGTGGTGGCTCAACGCGAAGGTGGACGGCACCGGCTCTTTCCTCTACCCCCGCGACGGGGTGCGGATCGCATCGACTGAGTTCGGCAAGAACGTCGCCGAGTCAAACCCGGGTGTCGTCGCAGATCTGTTCGGCCGGGCCGTTGCCGAGGCCAAGGGCAGTTTTCCGGACTTCCTGATCGAGGAGGCGGCGAACACCGAGAACGCGCCCGGCTGCTCACCGCTGGCCGCCGGCGAGCTCTGAATCCGCTCCGCACCATGCCCCAGGGCCGCCGCCGGGCGGCCCTAGGGCATCGCTTCATCAATCTGAACGGGCATTGACGGCTGATCTCCAAGGTCCACGGGCTGGTCCGCGTCGCCCCGGCTCGACGAGTAGAGATCCGCACACAGACAAGCAGGGAGTGCAAGGATGAAGATCACTCGAGTCGAGTCCATCGTTCTGCTCGACAAATACCAGCTGGTCCGGATCGAGACCGACGAAGGCGTGACCGGTATCGGCGAAGTATGCACGATGAACGTGAACGTCCAGGTCACGCACTCGGTGGTCGAGCACGCGATGTCCCCGCTGCTCGTAGGCGAGGATCCGTCCAACATTGAGCGCCTGTGGCAGCGGATGTACCACAAGCTTCACAAGCTAGGCCCGATGGGCGTGCAGCTTGCGGCCATCGCCGGAGTGGACATCGCCCTGTGGGACATCGCCGGGAAGGCAGCCGGCAAGCCCCTCTACGAGCTCCTCGGCGGGCTGGTGCGGGAAGCACCCGCGGTGTACGCGAGCTCGCTGCAGCGGGGCCTGTCGCCGAAGGCCGAGGCCGAGCGGGCCGTGAGCTTTCAGGAGCAGGGCTACCGCGGCTACAAGATCCACTCGGCCACACCGTGGATGGCCGACGACGGCGAGGACTACACCCTCGAGACCGTCCGGGAGGTGCGCGCGGCGGTCGGCGACGACTTCGACATCCTCGTGGACGTCAACAACGCCTACTTCCCCCACACCGCCATCAAGATCGCCCGCCGGCTCGAGGAGTACCGGGTCTGGCACTTCGAGGAGCCGCTGGCCGCCCATGACCACGCCGGCTATGCCGCCCTGGCCGCCGCAGTCGATATTCCCATCGCGGCCGGCGAGCAGGAGTACACCAAGTGGCAGTTCCGGGACCTCATCCTGAACGCGAACATCGACATCCTGCAGCCGAACGTGACCAAGTGCGGGGGCATCACCGAATTCAAGAAAATCGCGGCCCTGGCCGAGACGTTCTCCAAGCCCATCACGGTGCACAACACGCAGCCCTCGATCGGGACCGTCGCTCACCTTCACCTGTGGGCGAGCACCCCGAGTTGCGTCTACCCGCAGGAGTACAACATCGAGTCGTTCCCGTTGCGGGACGACTTCCCGATCTTGAAGGAGCCGATCCTGCCCAGCAATGGCCGCATGGTCCCGCCCAGCGGCCCCGGCCTGGGTGTGGAACTCGACGAGGAGGTCATCCGCAAGCTGCGCTCGTAGCCGCCAGCCCCCGATGATCGTGTAGGCGAGGGCGGCGTCCGCGACCGCGGAAGTGGATTACCAGGGCCGGGTCGGCGGCTGATCAGGACTCCTTCCGGCGGGGTCCGGGCCGAGCGGCCCGCTACTGGGTAGTGCGACCGGACCTCCGTCGGGACGCTCCAGCGGAATGCCGCAGTGGTTGCAGATCACCCGGCCGGACCCGGAGTCGTCGCTGGACGGAACGTGCTGACGTTCATTCCCTCCCGGCTCGCAGGCCGCGCCGGACCCGGGCCCGTCCTGCTAGCCGGAGGATGACCTGACCGGCAGCGACCGTGTGCTGGTCACGCTGAGGCGTCCCCGCCGGCCCGGGCGACGGTCGGCGCTTCGCGTCGCGCCCACTCCCGGAACCCCGCCGGCGGACGGCCAAGGACGGTCTGGACACCGTCGCTCAGGTAGGCGTCCGCACCGCGCCTGATGCCGCCGAGCATCGCCATGCGCCACTCGATGTAGCCTTCCGGCGTGCCGGAGGCGCGCAGGCGGCCGATGTGGCTGGCGTCGCTCTCGTCCGCGAAGCCGACCGGGGTCCCGGACTCCGCGCTGAGGATCGCCGCGGCCTCGGCGAAGGTGACCGCCTCGGGGCCGGACAGATCAAGCGCTGCCCCGTCCCAAGCGGGGCTGGGGAGTACCGCCGCCGCCACGTCCGCGATATCGCTGACGTCGATGAACGGCTCGGCTCCCGTGCCGACCGGCGCGGTGATCAGCCCGTCGACGGGCGCGAACATCGCCTCGGTGAAGTTCTGGGCGAAATGCGCGGGACGCAGGATGGTCCAGGGCAGCGGCCCCTCCTGCAGGGCCTGCTCCGCCCTGGCGACGGCGCCGCCGGGCAGGAACTCAACGCCGCGCGCGGACAGCAGGACGGCGTGCGTGGCGCCGGACGACCGGGCCGTGGTGAGCAGGCTGGCCAGGCGGGGAGACCAGTCCGTCGCCGAGCCGGGCCCGACGATGAACAAGCCGTCGGTTCCTGCTAGCGCGTGCGGCCAGGTGGCGGCGTCCTCCCAGTCGAAGCGAGTCGGCCCGTGCCTGCTGGCGGCCCGCGCGACATGGCCCGCGCGGGTAAGCGAGTGACCGAGACGGCGGCCGACCTTACCGGTGCCGCCGAGGATGAGAAAGGTTGACATAGATACTGACCCTAGGCACGGCGCTTTGGACGAACAATGTCCGATAGGCTGAACTTGATTCGTAATCGTCTAAGATCGGTACCGTGGACATCCTCGCGGACCAGCTGGCGCGGGCGCGCGCCCGCGGCGCTGTCTTCTCCGTGTTGCGGCGGGTCCGGCCGTGGGGGCTGCAGTTCGGCGGGCAGCGACCGCTTACCGCCCACGTCCTGATCGAGGGCGGGGGATGGCTAGAGCAGCCCGGCCGCGAACCGGTCCCGCTCCGCGCACGGGACGTAGCGCTCATGACGTCGGGCCCGCCGTACGCGATCGTCAGCGACCCCGGCACCATGGCCGTGCCCATCGCCGACGCCCGGCGACGAGGACCGGATACCGGCCCCGGTGACTCGGCCACCATCCTGTGCGGTGCCTACGTCCTCGACGGCAGCGTCGCGGCGTCACTGCTCGGCACGCTCCCGCGCGCCGTCATCGTGGCGGAGGCGGACCAGGATCCCTCCCACGCCGCCGCCGTCGCGCTGCTCGCCGAGCAGATCAGCCGCGACGCTCCCGGCCAGCAAACGCTTCTCGACCGACTGCTCGACCTCAACCTGGTCTTCGCCCTGCGGGCCTGGTGGGCGAGGGCCGGGGCCGGGGCCCCGGGGTGGTACCGCGCGCTGGCGGAGCCCGGGCTGCGGCGCGTTCTCGAGCACGTCCATGCCGATCCGGCCGACACGTGGACAGTGCCCGTCATGGCGGACCTCGCCGGGATGTCCCGTGCCTCCTTCGCGGCGCGCTTCCGCGAAGTCACCGGCCAGTCACCGGGCAGCTACGTGACCGCGGTGCGCATGCAGCGCGCCGAAGATGAACTGGCCAGGTCCGACGCGCCGCTCGCCCGGATCGCCGCGGGGATCGGCTACCGCAACGAATACGCGTTCTCCACCGCGTTCCGCCGCCATCACTCCGTGTCCCCAGGTCAATGGCGGGCCAGCGCCCGGCAAGCAGCCGCCCCACTGCGCACCTAGCCGACCGCGCGTATGAACTGGCACCGCTCACGGTCGATACGCCGACCACCCGGCCGTCGACAGTCACGTCGAATGTTTGCCCGAGACCCGGTAGATGCCATAGGTAGGACCGGGCAGACAGTGACGCTGACCGCGGGCGGCTAAGACGGCGTTTCGAGCCAAGGTTCCCGCCAGGACGTGCCCTTCAGTCAGTACAGGGAAGTCGGCGCAACTGTCGCCGGGTGTTAACTCCCAGCTTGGTGAAGATCTTGCCGAGGTGCCACTCGACGGTGCGCGGGCTCAGGTACAGGGCACCCGCGATCTCAGGGCTGGTGAGCCCTTCCGCGGCGAGCCGCGCAATGTGGGCTTCCTGAGCCGTCAGCTCTCTCCGTGTCTCTACCGCACGTTTGCGTACCGTCTCCCCGCTTGCTGCGAGCTCGTGTCGCGCGCGATCCGCGAACGCCCCGACCCCCATCGCGGTCAGCGCCTCGCAGGCGGTTCGCAGCTGGGCCCGGGCATCGGCCCGGCGGCCTTCCCGGCGCAGCCATTCACCGTAGCGGAGCTGCGCGCGAGCGAGCTCGACCCGGATCCTGGTATAACCCAGTCGCTCGATCGCCTCCCGGTAGAGCTCTTCCGCGGTGTCACCGTCGTGCAGCAAGGCACGCCTAGACGCCTCGATTCCGAGGGCCAGCTCGGTGCCACTGGCGCGGGTCATCGCGGACAGCTGCTCGAACGCGCTGGCCGCAGCATCAGTGTTGCCGATGCGCACGCCCGCCTCGACGAGTTCGGCCAGCGCCCACTTCGTAGGGCCGAGCTCCAGTGGTTCGGTGGCCGCCTCGCGAGCCGCGGCCAGGGCGTCCTCGTACCGGCCAAGGCCGTTGCACAGGATTGCACGCGCGGAATGCATCATGTTCAGGGCGAGGCCCTGACCACGGTCGATTGCGTCGTTCAAGGCGTCCTGAATGAGCTGCTCGGCACGCTTTTCCTGGCCGCGCATGGCCGCCAGCCACGCCTCGGGGAGACACGTCAGCCTATTCTCACCGCCGGTCACCTCAGCCACCCGCCGGCTCTCCGCGACCAGCGACTCGGCCGCGGCCAGGTTGCCGCTGTGGATGTCGAAGATGCCGCGGCCGGCGAGCGCGAGAGGAAGCAAGCCGAGTGCCCCCGCCTGGCGGACGATGTCCAGATGCCGCTGGCTCAGTGCGTCCCAGCACACGTCGTCCCACAGGTCGGCGGCCACGACGGCCGCGAGCCACGCGTTCCTGAAGGCTTCATCCAGGGTGAGGTCTTCGCGGCCGAACGCCTGCACGGCCCGGTGCAACAAGGGTGCTGAGGCCCCGTACCCGTCGGTGTACAGCACGGCCATCCCCTCGAGCAGCAAGTCGGCCTTGCCCGGCGCCCGCGGCGGGGGCGCCTGCCGCACGGCCTGCGCCACCTGTCGCATGCCAGGGCCAGGGCCGGATGCCAGGCATCCGGCGAACAGCGCGGCGGACATCGCGTCCAGGTAGGTTGCCCGGGCCAGGTGCCCGTCCAGCGGTTCAAGCCGGCGCGCAGCGGCCAGGAGCAGCGGCAGCGCCTCGTTGCCATGGTTTGAGTTATACGAAATCTGCGCGCGCAGCAGATCGATCCGGGCCCGCCCGGCTTCGTCAAGCGGTCCCGCCTGGGCGTCCGATAGGAGGGACAACGCCACTCCGAACGCGCCGGCGGTCGCCTTCGCCTGCGCCGCGCCAAGCGAGCGCGGGGCCCGCCGAACCGGGTCAGGCGTGAGTGCCGCTGCCGCCTCGAGGAAGGCGGCCGCCGCCCCGAGCCCGCCGAGCGACACTGCGCGGTCCACCGAACGTTCCAGTTCGGCCGCGACATCCTCATCAGGGCCCAGCGCCGCGCAAGCACGGTGCCAGGCACGACGGTCTGGATCGAGGTCCGGGTTCGTGGCGTCGGCCAGCGCCTGGTGGACCACGCGCCGTTCCGCCGGGGTCGCCGAGCGGTACACGGCCGAACGAACCAGAGGATGCCGGAACCGGACCCGGCCACGCAGCTCGATCAAGCCTGCCGACTCGGCTGTTGCCGCCGCGCCATCCCCGATGCCCAGTCGCCGCGCGGCACGCCACAACAGCGGAACGTCCCCGACCGATTCCGCGGCCGCGACCAGCAGGAATTGCCGGGATGGCGGGGGAAGAGGGCTCAGTTGGCGCAGGAAGCCCTGCTCACGGCGGTTCGTCAGAGGCGCGGTGCCGCTCTCCTCCGCAGCGGTGCCGAAGGCCAGCCCGGTCGTCGTCAGCGCTCGCGGCAACTCCAGCAGGGTCAGCGGGTTGCCCTCGGATTCGGCCAGGATGCGGTTACGCACCCGGGGATCAAGGGCACCGGGCGCCGAAGACTCCAGTAGCGCCGCCGCATCGTCGATACCAAGCCCGCGCAACCGGAGCTCGGGAAGCCCGGCCAGCCTGGGCTCCTCGTTGGTGTCGCGAGCCGCGAAGACCAGGCCCACCGATTCGGCGCCGAGTCGGCGGGCAACGAACTCCAGCGTCCGCGCCGAGGTCTGGTCCAGCCACTGCGCGTCGTCGACCACGCAGATCAGTGGCTGCTCCTCGGCTACCCCGCCCAGCAGGGTCAGCACGGCCAGGCCAAGGAGAAAGCGGTCTGGCGCGCGGCCCGGCTTCAGTCCGAACGCGGTGCCCAGCGCCGAGCGCTGCGGGGCAGGCAGAGTACCGATGCGGTCCGCGTAGGGACTGCACAGCTGGTGCAGGCCGGCGCACGCGAGCTCCCGCTCCGACTCGACACCCGCCGCCCGGCCGACCTGGCAGTCCGTGGCGCTGTCGGCCAGGAACTCGAGCAAGGCTGTCTTGCCAATCCCGGCCTCGCCGCGCAGGACCAGAACCTGGCTGCGGCCCGCCCGCACAGACGCAACGAGGCGACTCAGAGTGCCGCATTCGTCTTGCCGCCCGGACAGCCCCGGCCAGAACCCGCTCCTGGACATGCGTGTGCCTCACCGCCTGACCAGGCCTCCACGGTGCCGGCGCACACCCTCAGGCGGCGAGGTCAACGCTTCACCAGTCTTACACGGGCACCTGTACCCGACAAGATCAGCGATGTCCGTTTAACCAGGTGTTAAGCCGGGACCCTAGCGGATCCAGGCGTCCAGTGAACTCGCAAATTCGCTCACAGCGCGTCCCGGGTCCAGTTCCACGCCGAACGGGCCTGCAGCGGCGGATGGCGGGCACGGTGCGCGCGCCATCCGCCCGAGCCGGCTAGCGCAGGGACCGGAACGCCGCGCGTAGCTCAGCGGTGAACAGCGCAGGCTCCTGCCAGGCGGCGAAGTGGCAGCCCCGGTCGACCTCGTTGAAGTAGATGAGCTTGGGGTAAGCCCGGTCGGTCCAGCTGCGCGGGGCCCGGTAGATCTCCTTCGGGAAGACGCTGACGGCGGCCGGTATGGCCACGTTCTTCACGCCGAAGAAGTCGAACGTGTTCTCCCAGTACAGCCGGCCCGAGGAAATCCCCGTGTTCGTCAGCCAGTAGAACGTCACGTTGTCGAGGACTTCGTCCCGGGTCAGGTTGCCGACCGGGTGCCCGGCGAAGGCGTCCGCGATGTCCTGGTAGCTGGCCGCGTCGTGGTTGATCATCCAGGCCGCCAGGCCGACCGGTGAGTCCGCGATCCCGTAGAGCGTCTGCGGCTGCGTAATCATCTCTATCCCGTAGCCGATGCCCTTCGTGTAGAAGAAGTTCAGCTGCTCGTACGTGCGGCTTTCGTCGGCGGACAGGCCGGCCGGCGGCGGTCCGCCGGCCCCCAGTACGTTGCGCGCTAGCGCCGTTGAGACGTCGGCTGGAACAACGCCGGCCATGTTGGTGTGCATGGCCAGCAGTTCCGGTGGTTCCTGCGTGGCCATCACGTCGGTGATGATCGCGCCCCAGTCGCCGCCTTGCGCCACGAACCGGGTGTAGCCCAGGCGCCTCATCAGCTCGGTCCAGGCACGGGCGATGCGGTCCGGGCCCCAGCCGGTCTCACGCGGCTTGCCGGAGTACCCGTAGCCTGGCATCGACGGGATCACCACGTCGAAGGCATCCTCCGCACTCGCGCCGTGGGCGGTGGGATTGGTGAGCGGGTCGATGATCGCCAGCAGCTCGATGACCGAGCCCGGCCACCCGTGCGTGATGATGACCGGCAGCGCGTTCTCGTGTTGCGAGCGGACGTGGATGAAGTGGATGTCCAGCCCGTCGATCTCGGTCATGAAGTGCGGCAGGGCGCTCAGTTTCGCCTCGCACCTGCGCCAGTCATACTCTGTCGCCCAGTAGCGGGCGAGTTCTCGCATGACCGCCAGCTGCGGGCCCTGCGAGTGATCCGTGACGAGTTCCCGGTCGGGCCAGCGGGTGGCCGTGATGCGCGCGCGCAGCGCCTCAAGTTCCGCCTCGGGCGTGACCGGGATCGTGAACCGCCGGACGGACGTGGTGCCTGCTGAGTTTTTGGTCGGTGCGGACATGTAGCCTCCTAGATTTTGCTTGGTGTTCGATGCGGAGCCGGCCGTCCTAGACGGAGCCGCGGCCTTCCTGGACCGGCAGGCGGGTGGAAGCTGAGATATGAGGGCCCCCTTCACAACCGGTAGCGCCAACCATCGCGCGGCGGACGGCAGCGTCGCGCCAGTAAGAATTACTGGTCTGTATCCCGGCGTCCTGCGCAGCGCGGACCCCGGCGGCGGCCGACAACGGCTAAACCAACCAGTAACGGTGGTGCTCGCCTCACCCCTGACGTGCCCGCGCGATCTCCTCCTGCGCCTCGGCGCACTCGGCGGTCAGGCGGCGTAGCGTGGCCGCCGCATCCTGCCGTGTGTGCACCGCCTCGGCGAACTGTGCCTGGACCTGCGCGAGCTCCCGCTGCGCCGCGTCCACCGGCACCGCGCGGTCCCGCAGCGCGGCTTCGAGCTCGTCCTGCCTGGCACGCCACTCCCGCACGGTGCCAAACCGGCTCGACAGTTGCGACAGTTGCGCGCGCAGGCGCGGCTTCGCTCGCGCGTGCGCCTCCAGGTCCTTCACTGCGGCCCCGTGCCGGTGCAAGGCGGCACGCAGAGACCGTTCCGCGCTCACCCGTTGGCCGGCCAGAGTGCGCAGCGTGTCCTCCACGGCCGTGATCGAGGCATACACGGCCGCGGCATCCTGCCGCAGGCCGGTGAGACGGGTGAGTGCCAGGGTTGCCTGGTCGCCGGACTCATCGGGCGTCGCGTTCATCGGGCACGCCTCCCCATCGCTCTGTAGCGTAATCAGTAACTCACTGAGAGCAACGGAACGAACGCCTATCCGGTTCGGTCCTAAACGGGCCGGGGTGGCGCCCATGAAAGGTCCGCACTACTGAGATAACAGCAAGAAGTGGGGAGCGCTCACCCGGAGCGAGAGTTCTATCCGGATAACAGCAACAGGGTGGAAACAGCAGGCGTCCCGCCTAACGGTAGTGCTCGCTCCACCGCTGACGTGCCCGCGCGATCCCCTCCTCTCGTTTCTTGACCTAGTCAGCTTGAGCCTGACGTGTCCGGAGCGCGTTAGCGCGGTCCTTCTCAAGCCCGTCAAGCCGGTCGCAACGTTCACTGCCGCCCTGATTACCACACCGCGCGGCTTTTACTATCCCCGGGGACCCGGGATTCCTGGTGACGCCATGGCGGCCCGTACCACCCGGGGTCTCGGTATGCGCTCCCGACTGACGGGACTGGACGAGTTTTCCCGCGTTCCCCGCGGTGCGCGCGGGGCCGCGTATCGGGGACGGCCGCCGCACAGACGGAGCCCCGGCTGCCGGCTGTCGCCCTGGGTAGCGGCGTCTTGCCTGGTGGTCTGTCGGGGGAAGTGAACGTTGCCGCCCGTTGCCGGCATGAGAAGGACCGCGCTGAACGCGCTCCGGACCCGTCAGGCTCAAGCTGACTAGGTCAAAAAGCCGAAAGGACGGCTGCGGGCGGCGGCCGGCCCGGGTAAGCGGCTGAGGCCTTCACGGGACTGCGGGTTCCTGCTGGCTGACCGCCGGTGGCACAGGTTGGAGCGAGGCACAAGACCTGTCCGGTGCCTTTAGCGAACTTTAACGGCCGAGGTTACGTGCCCTGGTGGTCGTTGCCGTCTGGCGGTATCCCGGTGTCATGCGGGAGGTTGCCAGTAGCGTCACGCTTCCAGGGGAACCCGCCGCCCCGGCTAGCCGGTTTTGCGGTTAGCGGACCTTGGTGGTGACCGTGCTGGTGTTGTTGCGGGGATTGGGGTCCGAGGTCGGGGACTGGACCTGCCCGGTGGCGCTTATGTCCTTGAGCCCCGTGGCCCCAACTGTGCCCGTGATGGTGAAGGTGAGGGTCTGGCCCGGTGCGAGGCCGGCGGCGTACCAGGCCGCGGACGCCTGCGCCGTGTCGCGGGACTCGGCCAGCTTGACCCGGCCGGCGTCGCTGGCGCTGACGTCGGTCAGGCCGGCGATGTCGAGCGACACCGACACCATGGACGCCCACGCGGGTCCCGTGTCCTTGACGGTGACCGTGTAGGTGACCCGCGACCCCGCTTTCGCCGACGACGGGCCGGTCACCGCCACGGCAAGGTCGGCCTTCTCGCCTGTCACGGTGATCGACAGCCGCTGCGTCACGGACTGCGCGGGCCAGGCCGAGTCGGTCGCCCGCACCGTGAACGCGTACGTCCCGGCCGCCCACGGCTCCCCGCGCAGCGCGCCTTCCCGGTTGAGCGTGATCCCGGCCGGCAGCCTGCCCGACGCCAGCGTCCAGGTGTACGGGCCTACGCCGCCGGTGGTCGCCAGTTGCTGGCCGTAGGCGGTGCCGGCCGTCGCGGCCGGCAGGGACGTGGTCGTGATGACCAGCGGGGCCGCACTGACCGTCAGCGTCAGCTGCTGCTGCACGGTCCGCGCCGGGCTCTCGCCGTCCGCCGCCGTCACGGTGACGCTGTTGGTTCCCGGTGTCGTCGGCGTTCCCGATAGCAGCCCGCTCGTGCTGAGCGTCAGGCCCTGGGGTAGCGTGCCGCCCGCCAGCGTCCAGGTGTAGGGCCCGAGGCCGCCGATGGTCCTGAGCTGCTGGCTGTAGGCGGTGCCGGCTGTGGCCGCGGGCAGGGACGTGGTGGTGATGACCGGCGGGGCCGGATTGACCGTCAGGGTCAGCTGCCCGCTCTGCGGCGCCTCTTCCGGGATGATCTCGGTGATGGTGATGTCGTAGGTTCCCGGTGCCGCCGGCGTCCCCGACAGCAGCCAGCCCGCGCTCAGCGTCATCCCGGCAGGCAAGCCGGTGATACTCCATCTGAAGTCGTCGCCGCTGAGGTCACCGCCGGCCGCGGTGGCGACGGTGAGCTGCTGCTGGCTGTAGGCGGTGCCGGCCGTGGCGGCCGGCAGGGACGAGGGCGTGATGACCAGCGGCAGGGGCGGGTTCACGGTCAGCGTCAGCTGCTGCTGCACCGTCTGCCCCCCGCTCTCCGCCTGCACGGTGAAGTCGTAGGTCCCCGGTGCCGGCATCCCGTATCCCGGATCCCTAGCCCCAGCCGCCCGCTCATGAGCACCAGGCCGGGGGCAGCGTGCTGCCGGACGCCAGCGTCCAGGTGTAGGCGCCCGTGCCGCCGGCGGCGGTGAGCTGCTGGCCGTAGCCGGTGTCGAGGGTGTAGGCGGGCAGCGACGTGGTCGTGATGACCAGCGACGGGTCCGGGTCCACGGTCAGCGTCAGCTGCTGCTGCGCGGTCTGCGCCGGGCTCTCCGCGTCGGTCGCCTGCACGGTGAAGTCGTAGGTCCCGGCTGTCGTCGGCGTTCCCCCCAGCAGGCCGCTCGCGTCCAGCGTCAGCCCCGCCGGCAGGCCAGTGGCCTCCCAGGTATAGGAGCCTGCGCCGCCGGCAGCCGCGAGCTGCTGGCTGTAGCCGACACCGGCGGTGGCGGCCGGCAGGGACGAGGTCGTAACCGACAGCGAGGCCACACTGACCGTCAGCGTCAGCTGCTGCTGCACGCTCTGCGGCGCGGAGAGTCCGCCCGACAAGGTGATGGTGATGTCGTAGGTTCCCGGTGCCGCCGGCGCTCCCGACAGCAGCCCGCTCGCGTTCAGCGTCAGCCCGGCAGGCAAGCCGGTGGCACTCCAGGTGAAGGAGCCCAGGCCGGCGGCGGTGAGCTGCTGGCTGTAGGCGGTGCCGGCCGTGGCGGCCGGCAGCGCGGAGGCACCGGCCAGGCCGCTGGCGGGCAAACCGCCGGACGGTGGCTCGACGGCCGGGGCGCGGGGCATCTGGCGCTGCGGTTTCTGAATTTCCCTCGGTATGCAGGTTTACTCAGGGCCCCGCGCCGCATCCAGCGCTTCCCCCGTGCAGACCTGTGGTTGCGCGGGGATTTCAGCCGGGGGCCGTGCCGAATGCCGCGGCGAGCTCGCGCATGGCGTTGTCGAGGAGGGTGCCGAGGTCGGCGTGCTTGTCGTCGAGCCAGTGAAGTGTTCCCAGCGACTTTCAGCTGATCATCTTGTGCTCGAATAGGACAAGGACGAGTGCCGCCCGGGCGATCTGGCCGATCCTGCCGGGGCTCATGGTGACGTGCTGCAGGGTTTGCCAGCGCTGGGTGAGAAGGGCGAATCCTCTTTCTCCCAGGCAGCGGACCGATCGGATCAGCGCGTTGCGGGTCCGGTTGTCAATGTCGAGTTCCTTGTTTCCCGCGGGCTTCTTCACGGGGGTGAGGAGGCCGTGACCTGCGCCTTCGTACCCGCCGTCGGCCAGCACGGGCATTTGGGCCGTGAACGGGCCGAGCGCCGCGAGGACCAGCTCCCGGGCTGCGGAAAGGTCGTTCACGTTTCCCGGCAGGACGTCGGAGACCCACATCGGCCGGCCGTCGGGGTAGAAAAGCGCCTGGATGTTGCCGCCGAAGTCCTTCTTCTTTCCCGAGTACCACAGGTCGATCTCGGCGCCTTTGCGGCTGGCGGTTTTCTCGTGGCAGCGGTCGGCGTCGACGATCTTGCCGTCGAGGATGACGTACGGGGCGCCCTCGGCCAGGGCGCGGGCGAGCGCGTCGCGCAGTTCCGGGGCCTGCCCGGCCAGGACGTCGATGACCTCGGCGAGGTAGCGGTAGGCGGTGGACTGGGGAAGGCCGAACCCGGCGCCGAGCCGGCGGACGTCGGCCTTGTCGCGGAACCAGGCGAGCCCGAACTTCGCCTGCCGGTAGCAGCCCAGCTTGCGGGTGTTTTTCCGGGTTCCGATCGAACGGCGGCGGGCGGCGAGCAGGCTGGCGACGAACCAGATGAGGTCCGTCGGGACGTCGAGCATGACACGATAGGAGGGCACGCGGAGCCTCTCGGCGGACGGTTTTCTTTGGCGAGATTTCTTCTACCGGGGGCTCCGCGTCTTCCCGGTCATGCCGCCTATGTCCGCGTGTCTGCCCTCATGACCGCTACGCCCCCGTTCGCCGGGTTCACCGCTGCTGGGAAAACCTCAGTGCTCGAATGTTTTTCAATGCAGGATATAGCCGCCGTCGATTACGATGACTGATCCAGTCATGAACGACGATGCATCAGCGGCCATGTATACGACGGTCGGCGCTATCTCTTCGGGAAGCGCATAGCGCCTCATTGGCGCATCCATGATCCAATTCTGCCGGAATCGCGGTTCGTCGACTGGGGACATCTCGGTCTTTACGTATCCGGGAGCGAGTGCGTTGACACGGATATTGAAAGGGGCCCATTCGGCGGCTAGCGACTTCGTGAGCTGATGCACTGCAGCTTTCGATGCATTGTAGGAGGGCTGCCATTGCGGCCGGTTCACGATGATAGAGCTGATCGATCCGACGTTGATAATGTTGCCGCCGCCCGCCTCTTTCATATGCTTGCCCGCTGCCTGGGACATGCGCCAAAGCGACCGGAGGTTGACGTCAATGACGTGATCCCATTCTGCGTCACCAATTTCCAACGCGGGCCTGTGAATGGCAATTCCAGCGTTGTTGACCAGCACGTCAAGTCCGCCCAGGCGGTCAATGGTGCTCTCGACGGCTTTCGCAGGGCCGGTTTCTGCGACCAAGTCGACTTCGAACGCGTGGGCTGTCACGCCTGTTGCGGCGAGGTCGCTGACCGCTACAGCATTCCGCTGTGCGTCCCGCGCGACGAATGCAACATCAGCCCCGGCTTCGGCCAGGCCTCGGACGAACGCCAACCCAAGACCGCGGTTTCCGCCGGTAACGAGGACGCGCTTACCGGCCAGGGAAAAGGTGTCGAGTATAGGCATTGTTGTCTTCTCCAAGATATAAAGAAGGGCACGGTACACTGGGACTGGTGAATCGTGGCAGGCGCCAGCTGAAGTGACGTGACGACGGGAGCCGCCTACTGCTATCCAGGGAGCACCGGGAGCTGTTGTTCCTCGATGCCCGGCATGATCACTTGCTGGAGTCCGTCGTCTGGTGCGAAGGTCAGTCCCGGCTCGTCGGGACTGACCTTTGTGAGTGCCAGCTGAAGAGGCTGGACGTATTCCACCCGGTTGCCGGGGAGAAGCCGGAACGCCTGATCATGTCCGGGATAGATGATGTCACCCGCGGCAAGCAGTTTCTCGATCGTGCGGGTGGCCTGCGCATTGTCCCAGAACACCAGCGCGTTCTTCCGGTTGACGGCAACCAGGCTGTTCTGAATGGAGTCGCCGGCGATTACTGCGGTCCCCGCATCGGTTCTGGCGCTCACCGCGATGGTGCCCGCGGAATGTCCCGGGGCATTGATGATCTCGACGCCGGGAATCAGCGTTGCTCCCTCGTCCACCTCGGTGACGCGGTCTTCGTACATACGGAAGATCGCGTTAATCCACTCGGGGCAGGCGAAGTCGTTCCGGTGCGGCCGGCTGATGTACCTGAGCTCGTTCCCGTGGATCACGATCCGCGCGCGCGAGAATATGTTGAGGTTCTCCACGTGGTCCCAGTGGGCATGGGTGCACACCACCATGTCGATGTCGGCAGGGGACAGCCCCCGTTGCCGGAGCGCGGCCTCAAGGACCCTCCGGCGCCCCGTGTGGCCGACGTCGACCACAATGCGCTTGAGCGTCCCCGACGCGTCCGGACCCTCGAGGAGATTCACCCCGCAGAACGCCAGTTCGCCCTGGTCGGTGCCCAGGCGATAGCCCTGGAGCAGGGTCGTCAGCTGTACCATTCATCCTCCTGAGGAGTTTTCTGCAGGCTCATCCGGCGAACATCCATGGAACACCCTCTCAACGTCCCTTTACTCGTCTTCCATCCCAGTTATGGGGGGAAGGCTTCTACTAGCCTCGATCTTTCGCATTCGTAGTCTGCTGGCCTGGGGTGATCGGCTGGGGCTTGATTTGCAGCCAGGCAGGCACGCCTGCCTGGCCGCCTGACGGTCGTCCGTTCCTCAGCTGGCGGCTCTGCTCAGCGGCCGACCACGAAGCGAGGACGAGCGTAAGCGTCGGCGCGCCCCGGTTGCCCGTGCAGCCGAGCAGAAGGCACTTCAGCCTGGTGCCGCGCACGCCTAGCCTGGGCGCGCTTGGGCACTTGCGGGCAAGTTGTCGCGCAGCTCAAGCGTCAAATCGGGGCGCGGGGGATCGAATTGATCCGTAACGCGAAGGGGAGCGGTCGACCGTGCACTCTCATGCGTCGCTATGTCGTAGTCGCCACGCTACTGGCCTGGGGAAGGGGAAGGCACTGCGAGCGGATAGGTCGGACAATACGTTTCCCAGAAATCTAGCCTGTCACGGTTGTGATCTAGGGACACGGCAATGCGAGGTACTTCTCCTCCAGGAACTCAAGGATGCCATCGTCGCTTCCCTCGCGACCGAGGCCGCTCTGCTTCATCCCGCCGAACGGCGCCGCAGGGTCGCTGACAACTCCACGATTCACCGCCACCATGCCCGCCTCTAGCCGGAGCCCGACCGCCATCGCCTCGCGCTCCTCGCCGAACACGTAGGCCATCAGCCCGTAGATCGTGTCGTTGGCCTGCCGGACCGCGTCGTCGACGTCATGGAACCGTATGACAGGGGCAACCGGGCCGAAGATCTCGGTGCTAGTGATCCGCGTGCCGTGCTCGATCCCGGTGAGTAGGGTCGGCGCGTAGAACGCGCCCTGCGCCGAGCTCGTCCCCCCGGTCACTACCGTCGCGCCGTCAGCGCGGGCGCCCTCGACGAGATCCGCGACCTTGTCCCGCTCGGTCACGGACACGAGCGCGCCGAGGTCGTTGGCCGGGTCAAGACCGGAACCGACTCGCATGGCGGAAAGCCGCTCGGCGAACCGCTCCACGAAGGCGTCGTGCACGGAGTCGTGCACGTAGAACCTGTTCGCCGCAGTACACGCTGAACCGCCGTTGCGCATCTTGGCCAGGAACGCGCCGTCGACCGCCTCATCGAGGTCGGCGCCGGGCAGCACGATCAGCGGCGCGTTGCCGCCCAACTCCATCGAGGCGCTGACAATCGTGTCGGCACAGGCGTGCAGCAGCTCACGGCCGACCTCGGTTGAGCCGGTGAACGAGAGCTTGCGCACGCTGGGGTGAGCCAGCATGGCGGCGACATGCGGGCCTGTCGGCACCGGCGTCACCAGGTTGACCACGCCGGCCGGCACGCCGGCGCGCTCCAGCACGTCGACCATGTAGGCTGCGGTCAGCGGTGTCTCGCGGGCCGGCTTGAGGATCACGGTGCAGCCCGCCGCGAGCGCAGGCGCGAGCTTGCGGGTCGCCATCGCGGCCGGGAAGTTCCACGGGGTGATCAGCAGCGAAACCCCGATCGGCTGCCGGGTCACCACGATCCGCTTGTCGCCCGAGGGCGACAGCCGGTAGTCGCCGGGGATCCGCACCGCCTCCTCAGCGAACCAGCGGAAGAACTCCTTCGCGTACGACGCCTCCCCCATCGCGTCCGCCCACGACTTGCCGTTTTCCCGCACCATAACAGCGGCGAAGGTCTCGGCCTCCTCGGTGAGGATCTCGTAGGTGCGCCGGAGGATCTCCGAGCGCTCCCGCGCAGACGTCGCGGCCCAGGCCGGGAATGCCCGCTCGGCCGCTGCGATGGCCTCCAGGCAGTCCGCCTCGTTCGCCGCGGCGAACTCTGCGACGACTGTGCCGTCCGCGGGGTCGATGACCGGGAAGCGGCGGGCGTCGCTGCCGGGACGCCACTTGCCGTCGATGTACAGCTCTGAAAAGTAAGTCACGATACCCTCTCTGCTTCTCGGATGTCGGTGGCGCCTCGCAGGAGAACCCGCTCACCGCTGTGAGCGGCCTCAAGGATGCGCATCAGCAGTTCTGTGCCGGCCCGGACCGGGGCGACTGCGATCAGCCGCTTTGACAGCAGCGCCAGCTCGGCGATGCGCGGCAGGTCGGCTCGCCGGATCCCGATCTCGCCGAGAGTGGCCGGCACGCCGATGGCCCGGCAGATCTCCGCGACCCGTTCGATCGTCCGCTCGCACAGCGTCGCGGCGTCCCCGGTGACGCCAAGCGCCGAGCCGAGGTCCGCGACCCGGTCCGGCACAGTGACGGCACATACCTCGAGCACGTAGGGCAGCATCAGGCCCGTACCGAGGCCGTGAGGCGTGTGGGTGAGCGCGCCGACCGGGTACTGCAGCGCGTGGCACAGGTGCGTCCCCGTCGAGCCGAAGGCCATGCCCGCGACGAGGCTCCCATAGGCCATGTCGGACCGGGCTGAGACGTCTGCGGGCGCGGCCACCGCGGTCTGGAGCGACCGCCCGATCCGCCGGGCCGCCTCCAGGGACAGCAGCGACGTGAGGGCGTTGCGCCCGACGAAGACCGGCGGCTCAGCCGCCCAGCCGTGGGGCAGGGCGACCGCAGTGTAGGACTCGACCGCGTGGACAAGCGCGTCGATGCCGGCGTACGCCGAGACCGTGGCCGGAGCCTTGACGGTCAGTTCGGGGTCGACGATGGCGGCGCGGGGAATCAGGTACGGGCTGGAGACTCCGACCTTCATCTCCCGGTCAGGGTCGGCGACGACGGCAACCGGAGTGACCTCCGAGCCCGTCCCGGCGGTGGTGGGGACAGCGACGACCGGAGTCACCGGGCCCGGCACGGCGTTCTCGCCGTAGAAGCGGGAGAGCGGGCCGCCGTGCGACAGCAGCAGCGCGACCAGCTTGGCGGCGTCGAGCGCGCTCCCGCCGCCGTACCCCACCACGACGTCGGGCTGGAACTCAGACGCGGTGCGTGCTGCCGTGGTCAGCGAGCCGAGCGGCAGCTCTGGCTCGACCTCGGTGTACACCTGCGTGCTCACTCCTGCGGCGGAGATCTCCTCGATCACCACCCGGAACTCATCTGTCGACGCCAGGAACGGGTCGGCCATTACAAAGGCCCGCCGGCCGAGCCGGCTCACCGTCCGCGGCAGCGCCGCCCGGGCGCCCCATCCGTAGTCGATCGCATCCGGGAGCCGGAGCACGCCGATGTCGTTCATTCCATTCCTCCTGTGCTGACCCTACGAGCCGGCAGCATGGCCGTCCGCCAGGCCGAGCGCCGTCTCCCACATCTGGGCGTCTAGGTCAACGCCCTCGGACAGGGCGCGTTCGCGGTGTCTGCGGGCCCGGTCGCCAGGAACCCAGACCTGCCGGCCGTCGACTCCGCTGGCGCGGACCTCATCCAGGTACGCCGCGAGGGCGCCGCTGCGGGGATCCGCGCCGAAGGCCTCGGCGGAGATCACGATCATCAGGTCGCCCTTGGTGGTCGGGTGATCCGTGTCGAGCGTGCCCGTCACGTCCCGGCCGAAGGCCGTCCCGGTCAGCAGCCCGACGAGGCCCTCGAGGGCCAGCCCGAGGGCGTAGCCCTTGGCGCCGCCGAACGGCGAGATCGCGCCGGCTGCGGCGGCTCGCGGGTCGGTCGTCGGGTGCCCGTTGGCATCGACGGCCCACCCCTCGGGGATCGCCAGTCCGCGCGCCGCATGGTCGAGGATCTTGCCCGCGGACACCACCCCCGTAGACATGTCGAGGCTGACTGGCCCGTCACGAGAGGGGACGCCGATGGCGATGGGGTTCGTGCCCACCAGCGTCCCGCTCCCGCCCCACGGATGCACCAGGGCCTCGGTCGTCGTCAGGATGATCCCGGCGGCGCCCTCCCGCGCGACCCGCTCGACATAGGGCGAGAGCATCCCGAGATGATGGGAGCGCCGGACCGCGGCGACTGCCACGCCCACGTCCGGCGCGCGCGCCAGGAGCGCCGCGAGCACGCAGTCGGCGACCACGGGGCCGAAGCCGTTGCGCCCATCCACCCGCAGTGCCCCCGGTGCCCCCCATTCCAGGGTCGGCTCGCAGCCCGAGACGATGAGGCCGGCGTCGAGCCGCCCCACCAGCGTGGGCAGGCGCAGGACGCCGTGGGACGAGTGCCCGAGCAGCTCGCCCTCGACCAGGTGACGGGCCTGCGTGAGCGCATCCTGCTCGGTCGCGCCGTGGGCGCACAGCGCCCGGGCACACACCTCGACGATCACGCCGGCGCGAACGCGCACCACCGAGCTGGTCTTCTCCAGCGTCACCAGCAGCTCCTCACGATAGCTTCGTCGATGGTGCCAGCCGGGGCGGGGCACCGGCTCAGGAGATCCTCGGGCCGCTCCCCGGCGCGCGCCGGGGAGCGGCGGGAGCAGTGACCTGTGGGGCCCTGCTCAGGCGGCCGCCGCCCGTTCAAGCGCCCCCTCGTCGACCACCAGGCCCAGGCCGGGACGGTCGGGCAACAGCAGTTCGCCGTCGTCCAGCGCGAACGGCTCGATGAAGTCATGCTGCCAGGGGCGGAGCTGCCCGTAACTCTCTACGGTCAGGCCGTTGTCAACCGCGGCCACGGCGTGCGCGCCGAGGTAGACGTTGCCGTGCGGTGCCATCGGCACGTGCTGCGCCGAGGCGAGGGAGGCGATCCGGACCCATTCGGTCAGCCCGCCGCAGGTCTGGGGGTCGGCCTGCAGGATGTCCACAGACCGCTGGTCGAGCAGGTCGCGGGTGCCCCACCGGGTGTACTCGTTCTCGCCGGAGGCGACCGGGATGCCCAGCTGGCGCCGAAGCTCGGCCGATCCCCGCATGTCGTCCGGCCAGCACGGTTCCTCCAGCCAGGTGAGATCGTAGGTTTCGACTGACCGGCCGAATGCGAGCGCCTCCGGCATCGTCCAGGCGTTGTTGGCGTCCACCATGAGCCGCACGCCGGGGCCGATCGCCTCCCTGGCGGCCCGCACCCTGGCGACGTCCTCGTCTAGCGGGGCCCCGCCGACCTTCATCTTGACGCCGCGATACCCGGCGGCCACGAAACCGGCGAGTTCCGCAGCGAGCTCCGCAGCCCCCTTGCCGTCGGCGTAGTAGCCGCCCGCCGCGTAGACGGGAACCCGGGAGCGGAATCCGCCGAGCAGCCGGTACACCGGCAGGCCGAGGATCTGCCCGCGCAGGTCCCACAGGGCATTGTCCATCGCGCCGATCGCCGCGATCGCGTCTCCCTTGACGACCGGCTTGCGCCAGCCGGTGAACATCCGGTGCCAGAGGCAAGCCGCGTCCAGCGGATCTTGCCCGGTCAGCCGGGCCGCGATCGGCTCCTCGAACGCGGCGGCGCGCGGGGTAGCCAGCGATCGGCCGATCAGCCCATCGTCCGTGCGCACCTCCGCGAAACCGATCTGACGGCGGGCCGTTACGAGGATGGCGTTGCGGTAGGGATGCGGATCGGCACCAAGGTCGTAGATGCGGAAACGGGCCGAGGTGATGTGCACAGGGACTCCTAACGTCGTGAGGCCGGTACCGGCGGCAGGTCCTCACTACGGGCCGCAAAGTCCGGCCGCCGAGACGGGTTAGCCTTCCGCTGGTAACAGAACGGACCAGCACCGCTTGCCAGGGGCCCGCCGCCACGGAGGGAGCGGGCTTGTCGTCGTCGGGGAATAGCAGGTGCGTGAGGTCATGCTTCCCCTGCACCAGGTTGTGGTAGGACAGCAGCCACAAGGGCTCGTGCGCCCGGTGCTCGGTGCGGCGCCAGATGGGGCGGATGTCCAGGTCGGTGCCGGAGGCCCAGAAGACCCATTCCACCAAAGTGGTCACTCTAGATTTTCTAGATTGCGAAGGTACCCGTCAGGGCGGCCTTCGGGCGCGAAGACCATATGCCTGGCAGCCGTGTGCTGAGCCTGCAGCAACAAGTCGGCGAGCTTGCGGACACGTTCGGGGTCGAGCCTGGCGGTTGGGACGGCGAAGGAAATCGCGTCACTTATCCGCCCACGGCCAGGCACGGCGATGGCAACGCATCCGAGTCCGTAGTCGCTCTCCTCGATCTCAGTCGCGTACCCCCGCGCCCTGACCGTCGCTAGATCCCGGAGGAGATCGGCCGGTTCGACGAGCGTGTTGCGGGTCATGCGCGGGAGCGGCCAGTCGAGCAGCTCCCGTACCGCGTCGTCGCTGCACTCCGCCAGGATGGCCTTACCGAGGCCCGCCGCGTTGGCCGGGATCCGTCGGCCGACCGCGGAGTAGATCCTGAGCTGGTATTTGGAGTCGCGCTTGGCCAGGTAGACGATGTGTGAGTCCTCGAGCCGACCGTAGTGAACAGTCTCGCCGGTGGTCTCATTGAGCCAGTCGAGCGTGGGCCCGGCCCGAGCCACGAGCTCGTCGCTTCGCGTGTAGGTTGAGCCGACGAGGAGAGCGTGGATCCCGATACCGAAACGGGTGTTAGTCTCATCAACCTCCAGCCACATGCGCCGCTTCATCGTCTGCAGCAACCCGTGGAGGCTGCTGACCGGGATGCCGAGCTCCTGGCTGATTTCGCTGAGCGTGGCGCGGCGTGGGCGATTCGCGAGCAGCTCCATGATCTGCATGACGCGGTCGGCTGACTTGACCGTCGGCTCAGATGCGTTAGTCATCGCGGGAACGCATGGGAGGTTGCGTCATTCGGATGGCTGTGTGCCGGACTGTAGAGATCTGCCGCACGTCTCAGGACCTCAGCTTGTCGATGACCGCATCGTCGAGTTCCACCCCGAGACCCGGCTTGTTAGGAACCTGGATCCGGCCGTTGACCGGGAGGATGGGCTCCTTCCAGATGGGGAACTCGTCGCGCAGGGGATTCGGCTCGATGTTGTACTCCTGCGGGTACATGCAGCTCGGCAGCGTGCCCCACAGATGGAGGTGGGCGACCGTGCCGACGGTCGGCTGGGTGTTGTGGACCGTAATCGGCTTGTTGAAGGTCTCGGCCAGGGCAGCGATCTTCCTGAACTCGGTTATCCCCCCGCACTTGATGACGTCTGGCTGCAGGATGTCGAGCTGCGCGTGCAGGATGAGGTCGCGGAACTGCCACTTGGTGTATTCCTGCTCGCCGGCTGCGATGGGAATGTCGACAGCAGCCGCGAGGGCTGCGTACCCGTCGTGGTCGTGAGTCGCGAGAGGCTCCTCGAAATGCCAGACACGATATTCTTCTAGCTTCCTCGCGATACGTATGGCGGTGTGCGGGAGGTAGGCATTGTTGACGTCGACAAGGATATCGAAATCGTCGCCGACGGCGGCGCGAATCTCCCGCACAGTATCAATCGTGTAGTCGACCCCGTTGTCGTACATCCATGGAGTGGCCGAGTGGAGCTTGTAGGCGCGGTAGCCCTGCTCTTGGAACGACGCGGCCCGCTTCGCCTCCTCGACAGGCGTCATGCCCCGCTTCATGGAGCTGGCGTAGACCTCTGGCGCCTCCCTGATCAGGCCACCGAGCAGTGCGTGCACCGGCCGGCCTGCGACCTTGCCGGCGATGTCCCAGAGCGCGATGTCGATCCCTGCGATTGCGTTTAGGTGAGCGCCCATGGGGCCGAGCTTGTAGGGCGTGTAATACATCTTGCTCCACAGCCGCTCGATCTGGGCCGGGTCCTCACCGATAACCAGCGGCGCGAGCGCCTTCTCAACCATTGCATGTGTGACCCCAGCGTTCATGGGGCTGACCTCGCCGACGCCGGAGACTCCTTCGTCAGTCTCCACCCGCACGAGGTGGAAGTGGTCTTTCAGAACGATCGAGTCGACCTTGCTGATCTTCATCGGGCTGCACCTTTCTTCGGTGGTTGTTAGCTTCGTGCTGGCCTAAGAAGCGGCTTCGACAGCTCTGTGCGATTTTGCGTTGCACGCGATGGCAAGGGCGATGACCTGAGATCGGACCTCTAACTCGACCCGGCTCCACGCCGTGATCGGCTAGCCGAGCTCGTCCGCCATGGCCAGCCACCCGAGGACGCGCCTGAACAGCGTCTTTCATATCCATGAAATTCATTCAGAAGCTCTCCAGGCTGAACTATACACGTCAGGTTTCGGTTCCGGAAGGACGAAGTTGTGCTTGCGGACGGCCTTGCAAATCTTCTGCTGCCTAGCTACGCTCGCGATAATCCCCTGAAACGAGTTCACATATGTGAAAGCAAGGCAGACCATCTGAATCACGGAAAAGGAAGGTCGGATGACTAGTCCAACAGGTCACAGAACTGGCACCGGGCAAATACGGCGTGCCACAAGCGCGGTGCTTGCCGCTGGGCTGATCGGCGGTGCACTGGCCGGCTGTGCGAGCAGCAACAACAACAACTCGCCGGGATCCTTCAAGGGCCAGACCCTCACCATGGCCGTTGACCCGCTAGAGGACAATGGCTCCGGTTTCGCGAAGTTCTACAACAGCCTCGCCAGCGCCTTCCACCAGCAGACGGGCGCGACGCTCAAAGTCGAAAGTACGATCACGAGCGGGAACGTCCTGACGCAGATGATCGACCAAGCCGCGGTGTCCGGTTCGGGCCCGGACATGATCTACATGGGCTCGACCGATTTCCCCACTGCCTACTACTCCAATGCGTTCGCGTCGTTGACTCCAGAGGACTGGAAGGAGATCGGCGGAATAGGCCAGTTCTACCCGAGTGAGCTGGGCCTTTCCGGGCCTGACAAGAATGATCTCGTTGGCGTTCCCCTCTACAACGTGCCCGATGCCATGGTCTACAACACCAAGCTTTTCAAGCAGGCAGGCATCACTCGTGCGCCAACCACCTGGAACGAGTTCATCGCCGACGCTCAGAAGATCAACGATCCGTCCAAGGGAATCTACGGGACGGGTATGGACCCTGCCGACTCCTTCGACCCATGGAAGACCGTGTGGTTCATGGCCCGTCAGCTGGGCGGCAACTATGTCTCGCAGGACAACAAGACGGCAACGCTGAATTCAGAAGCCGTCCAGGCCGCGATGTCGTTCTGGTTCGACTGGTATACCAAGTTCCACATAGTCAACCCGGACAGCCTGACTTGGCAGTCCACCAACATGGAGGCTGCCTTCGCCAACGGCAAGATCGGTGAGCTGATCGTTCAGAAGGCCACCGATGTTCCGCTCTACACAGCCGGAGCGGTCGGCAACAATTACGCTTTCGCGCCAACGCCGTCGATCCCCTACGGGATGCAGTCACTACCGCCGGGCGGGACCGCTCCCGGGACATTCCTCTCTGCTGACGGCGTGGCTATCACCCAGTCCGCGCCTATGCCGTTGGCCTTGCAGTTCCTCAAGCTCTACCTAAGCACGAAGATGCAGGTACTGCAGTACAAGCTCACAGGTTCGCTGCCAGTGACAACTGCGGCCGGCAAGGCCGTTGAGGCGATGAATCCGAAGATCAACGGACCTTTCATCGAGTCCCTCCAGACACAAGAAGCCACCTCATTCGTTGCCGCGTGGGGCACGGTCGAGAACGCGATGGCCAGCGCGTCCACATCGCTTGCCGCCGATATCGCGACCCACGGCCAGCTGTCGAGCGCGGACGTAGCGTCGGCCCTTAATGGCGCCAACAGCTCTGTCCAGCAGCAGCTGCCATGAGCGGATCGGCGCGACGGTCCGCCCTGAGGGCACCGGAAGAGCGCGCGGACGCGCACCAGGCGCCAGGTGCGACGGGGACGGGTGGGTCTCGGGGAAGGACGCGCCGACGCGCGCGACGACCGCTCTGGCTCCTCCTGCCGGCACTGGTCCTGCTGGCCGTCGTGGTGGCCCTCCCCGCGCTGCTTGACGGCTATCTCAGCTTCTTCAATGTCAACCTGACCACGCTGCGGAACTGGTACTCCGCTCCTTTTTACGCCCTGCAGAACTACGCCGACGCCATCACAAATAGCAACGCCATCGAGGGGTCGGCGCTGCACGCGCTCTGGCTCAGCGTCAGCTTCTCGGTGCTGACCACAGCCGTCGCCACGCCGCTGGGCTTCGCCGCAGCCCTGGCTGTTAGCGACAAGTTCAGGGGCAGGGTCTTCTTCCGGTCGTGGTTCCTCGTCCCCTACGTGATCCCGATCGTCGTGACGGCCACGATGTTCCGGACGATGTTCCTCAACGGCACGGGCCTGATCGACCACATACTCAAGGCCCTGTCGATCACCAACGGGAACACGTACTGGCTCATCGGTCCGAACACGTTCTGGGCCATGACGATCACCGAGATCTGGGCCGTTTGGCCCTTCTCCTACCTGATGGTAATGGCCGGTCTTACCTCGATTTCTCCCGATCTCTACGAGGCAGCAGAACTCGACGGAGCTGGCTACATTGCCAGGCTGCGCTACATAGTCCTGCCGGAGATCAAGGGCATACTGTTTCTATCGGTTCTGCTGTCGACCATCTTCCACCTCGGCAACTTCACGCTGCCGTACGTGATGTTCGGCGACCCGCCCCCGAGCAATGTCGACGTGCTACCGATCGACATCTATTACCGGGCCTTCACCAGCTCACAATACAGCGTCGCCGCGGCGACAGCAGTCCTGATGCTGATCGTGCTGGCCATTCCCGGCTACATCTACCTGCGACAGACACGCCTGGCTACCGGACAGGAGCCGGGAGAGAGGATGCTCGCACGATGACAGCCATCAGAGGACAGCTTGTGGCGCGGCAACGTCGAAACAGGAAATGGAAAGCCGGACGGCTACTCCCGCCCTGGATGGCGTGGATCGTTCGCATCGGCGCCAGCCTCGTAATCGCCATTCCGGTACTCTCGCTGCTCGTCCTGTCGGTTAGCCCTGAGCTTTCGGTCGACGCAGGCGATATCATCCCTTCCCGCCTCGACTTCGGTAACTACTCTGCCATGTGGGCCACCGTTGATCTCGGCAGAGGACTACTCAACAGCCTCATCATCTGCGGCATCTCGGCGCTGCTCGCCACCATTGTCGCCACGGCCGCGGCCTACCCGCTGGCGCGCTATGCCTTCCGCGGCAAGACGACGCTGCTGTACAGCGCCCTTGGCCTGCAGATGGTCCCGGGCCCGATGGTCCTGCTGCCCATGTTCGTCATCTTCGCCGTCCTGCAGGTTCTGTTCGGAATCACCATCGTGGGGTCGTACTGGGGGGTGATCCTCGCCTATCTCGCGTTCTCTTTGCCGCTCTCGCTCTGGCTGATGCTCGGTTACATCCGCACCATTCCCAGGGAGGTAGAGGAGGCGGCTTCAGTCGACGGCGCGTCCCCGCTCGACATACTCCGCAGGATCGTGATGCCCCTGGCCGTCCCCGGGATGGTCGTGGCCTTTGTCTTCTCCGTCCTTCTCGGCTGGAACGATGTCCTGTTCGCCAGCGTCCTGACGTCGGACTCCACCCGGACCGTGGCCATCGACCTGCAGATCTTCACGCTGACAGCGGGCGGCCAGGCCCTCCCGGCCTACGGGCAGCTCATGGCCGCAGGGGTGGTCGTCGCCATTCCCGTTGTCGTCGCCTACCTCCTCCTGCAGCGCTACGTGGTCGGCGGCCTAGCGGCCGGAGCCATCAAGTGAACGTTTCCCTGGACGTATCAGACAACACCCATGGAGGGAATCATGGCCAAGACATCGCCGTCACTGGGTGCAAGGAAGAGGAGACTGCGCAGACTTGGAGCCGTCGGACTGGTCACTACACTGATGACTGCCGGCGCTGCCGCCTGCGGGAGCAGCAACGCGAGCGGGTCGAGCAAGGTCCTGACGCTGGCTGTCGCCCCGCCCACTAGCAACGTTGCCGGATGGCGGGAGTTCTACGCGGACCTGGCCGCCGCGTTCGATCAGCAGACGGGCGCCACGCTGCAGATCGAATACACGATCACGAGCGAGAGCGTCGAGACGCAGATGATCGACCGCGCTGCTATCGCCGGTTCAGGCCCTGACATGATCTACATGGGCACGACCGTATTTCCCACCGCCTACTACTCCAAGGCATTCGTGACCCTCACGCCTGCCGACTGGAAACTCGCGGGAGGCGAGAGCCAGTTTTACAAGGGTGAACTTGGGCTTTCAGGGCCAAGCGAATCTAGCAATGTCGGCATTCCGCTGTACAACGTGCCTCATGCCATGGCCTACAATACGAAACTCTTCAAGCAGGCCGGAATCACTCATCCACCAACCACCTGGAATGAGTTCATCAGCGACGCCGAGAAGATCAACGATCCGTCGAAAGGTATCTACGGAACTGCCATGGACCCAGCCGATACGACTGATCCGTGGAAGACGATCTGGTACTTCATGCGCCAGTTGGGCGGAAACTACGTGTCAGCCAATGACAAGACAGCGGAAATCGACTCGCCAGACGTTCAAAAAGCCGTTTCCTTTTGGTTCGACTGGTACACGAAATATCACATTGTGAATCCGAACTCGCTGACCTGGCAGAGTTCAAACATGGAAGCGGCGTTCGCCCAGGGGAAGGTCGGCGAGGTCGTTCTCCAGGGGCCGGACGACATCCCCCTCTACGAGAGCGGCCCTGTCAGCAAGAATTTCGCGTTCGCCCCCTCCCCGTCTATCCCGTATGGGCTGACCTCGCTTCCGCCCGGAGGTTCTGCACCTGGAACATTTCTGGCGGGTGATGGTATCGCTATCACGCAGTACGCGCCGCTCTCGCTTGCCCTGGAGTTCGCAAAGATCAACCTGAGCAAGAAGTTCCAGGTCTTGCAGTACAAACTGACCGGAGGGCTTCCGGTAACTCCGTCAGCCGGCGCAGCGGTCGAGGCGGCCGACCCGACACTGATAAAGCCCTTTATCCAGTCTGTCGAAACGCAGGAGCCGACGCCATTCGTCGCGGCGTGGGGAACAATCGAGGCCGCTATGTCAAGCGCCACATCGTCGCTTGCCGCTGATATCGCCTCCAGCGGTAAGCTTTCGAGCGCAGATATAGGTTCAGCCCTCGCCGGAGCCAACAGCTCAGTACAGGAGCAATTGCCATGAAGATCACTGCTGTCGATACGTTTCAGATGCAGTGGGACCGGCCGGGTTCTCGCAGCGCCTTCGTGCAGATCCGGACGGACGGCGATGTTAATGGGATCGGTGAGGCCTCGCCCATGCAGGGGGGGATGGCATCTCTCGGCATCATCGCCCGCGACATCGCCCCGGTGCTGATCGGAACCGACCCCCTCGACCACGGCGCCGTGCTCGACCAGGTTCGGCATCAGCTCATCAAGCTTGGCCCTGACGGTGCTCTGGCCGGCGCCCTGGCCGCGGTCGATATCGCATTGTGGGACCTGAAGGGGAAACTTCTCGGGCTGCCCATTCACCGGATCCTCGGCGGGGCCAGGCGCTCGAGGCTGCCCTTCTACGCATCGATCGGCGGCAACGCCGGCCGGACGGTCGAGGGAGTCCTGGACGTGGTCAAGACCCGTCTGGACGACGAGCACCCGCAGCTGGTAAAGATCCGCTGGGACGGCGACCGGACCAAGCTGGATGCCGACATTCCCGGCGACATCGCCAAGGCGAAGGCGGTGCGCGCCATGGTGGGAGACGACTTTCCCCTCGCGTTCGACGCCAACAACGGATACTCGGTAGGGGGGGCAATCCGCGTCGGACGCGCCCTGGAAGACCTGGGCTTTCTCTGGTTCGAAGAGCCTGTCCAGCATTATCACGTGAAGGCAACCGGCGAGGTGGCCCAGCGGCTCGACATCACGGTCTCGGCCGGAGAACAGACCTACACGCTGCAGGGCGTCGCTGACCTCATAGACGCGGGCGTCCGCATGGTGCAGCCAGAACATCGTCAAGATGGGCGGGATCTCGGGCCTGATGGAGTGCGCCGCGCTCTGCACGGCCTACGGGGTCGAGCTAGTTCCCCACCAGACCCAGCCCACCATCGGGCATACCGCGAACCTGCACGTGCTGGCCAGTCTCCTGCACTGCACGAAGCCAGCCGAACTCGCCGACAACTGGCGGCGGGCCGGTGTTGCCTTCCTCAACCCGCCCATGCCGGAAAACGGGCACTTCGTTATCCCGACGGGACCGGGGCTCGGCCTGCAACTCGACCCGGTCCAGCTTGACCAGCGACGGATTCCCATCAGCTAACACCAGGCAAGCCCCGAGCCCCGGCTGCTCACCTAGCCTGGGCCGACTGGCTGATTTCTGGATGGCGCTGGCCTCAGCGAGGGGTTTTCGCTGGCGGGTGCGGGGTGGGAGCTAGCCGGGTGGCGGCCCAGGCCGAAGATGCTGACTGACTTCTGACTCAGGATCCCGCGGCCCGGCCACTCCCCTGCCCGGGCTGCCCGTGCCGTTGACGGAATCGCTGCCAGGCCTCCTCCTGGCTGGACAGGTCTCGCGGTTCAAGTACCTGCCCGTTGTCGTTGATCGCCTCGACCGAGATCAGGGCGGCAGTTGGCGGCAGGAGGGTCGCGAAGAACACCAGCCCGAGGTCGGGCCGGGCGGCCACTGGCCGGAGGTCGAGGTGTTCGCCGCTGCCGAGCAGCACGCGTACTCGTGCCACCAGCGGGTCGGCCCGTACCAGGACGCGCCGCATCCCTCTGTCGGAGGCGCCGGTGTAGGTGTTCATCAGGGAGCCGGGGTACAGCGACGGGCCGCCCATGCCGCCCGGATCGCGATGTCCGTCGGGATGGATCGTCTCCAGGAACGTGTACAAGTCGCCCCTCGTGCCGCGGCCCCTGAGAACCCAGCGCTGGCCTGTGGGCAGGCTGCCCTCAGCGAGCACCGCCATTTCCGGACGCGGCATATTGACGCAACTCCAGCGCACGGTGGAAGTCCGGCGTACGCAGCATGTTGAGGGCGGCCGGCGTCAGCGATCATCGGGGTAGGTTGCTGTACTGCGCTGCTGCACGAACCTTGCCTGATCCCGTAGCGTTAGAACCTAGGAGCGTACGCGCAGGAGGGGGCTATGCCTCGGAGCACGGTGGGCCTACTGGCCGCACTCGGTGCAATCCTGTCCGCGCTTGTTGGCCTCGTGCACGGCAATGTGGAAGCGCTCATAATGCTTGGTGCTGGTGCTGCTACCGGCCTAGCGGCTTACACGGCATTGCCTGATAATAAAAAAATTGCCTGATGACGAACATTGCAAAGTAGATTGCATTGCGACTTGCAGATCAGATTACGTTTTAATAACGGTGGTGTCGGAGCTTAACCCGGACTATTCCTCCCCCCCAACCAGACAGCCGCCAAACTAACGCCGTCACCCGACTGCCAGCGACGAAGGGCGGTCGGGGAGTGAGGTGGCGGCGCAGGTGAAGTCGTCTAGGTGCAGTCAGCCAGTGCTGATGAGCAGTTCGCAGGCTGCTTCGGGGGAGAGTCCGGCAGCCTCGGCGCGGAGGCACCGGCCAGGCCACTGGCGGGCAAACCGCCGGACGGTGGCCCGACGGCCGGGGCGCGGGGCATCTGGCGCTGCGGTTTCTGAATTTCCCTCGGCATGCAAGTTTACTCAGGGCCCCGCGCCGCATCCAGCGCTTCCCCCGTGCAGACCTGCGGTTGGGCGGGGAGCTCAGCCGGGGGTCGCGGCGAATGCCGCGGCGAGCTCGCGCATCGCGTTGTCGAGGAGGGTGCCGAGGTCCGCGTGCTTGTCGTCGAGCCAGTGCTCGTAGGCGGCGATGGAGACGCCGAGGACGGCGTGGGCGATGACCTGGGGGGCGAGGTCGTCGGGGCGGCGGCCGGTCCGCTCGGCGACGAACTCGGCGACGACGGCGCGCCAGGCGGTGAACCGGAGCGTGGAGTGGGCGAGCAGCGTCGGCACGCGGAGGATGAGTTCCATCCGCCGCCGGTGCAGGGGCACCTGGTCGGGGGCGACGCGGTTGAAGTCGATGAGCGCGAGCCTGATCGCGTCCATGAGCGGGACCTCCGGCGGGCACGCCTTCAGCCGTACCCGCATCCGGTCGAGCTCGTCCTCGAACGCCCCCCAGGGGACGTCGTTCTTGGACGGGAAGTAGCGGAAGAACGTCCGCCGCCCGATGCCCGCGGCGGCCGCGATGTCGTCGACGGTGGTGGCGTCGAACCCGTGCGCCGCGAAGAGGGCGAATGCCGCGTGCTCGAGTTCCGCGCGGGAGGTCGCCCGGCGGCGTCCGGGGTGCCCGGTGCCGCTGAGCGCCGGGGATGCCGGCACGGGTATCACCATCCTCGCTTGGGGTCACCGGGAGTTTACGCCAGCTGACGTGTGATGAGTGGTGACAATGCGTGAGTATCTTGATTTGGCACGCGATGCCGTTTAGGCTCCTGTCAATGTCGTTCCTGGCACTTGGTGCCATTAATGCGCGGAGGTTCCCATGGCTGAGCACGAGGCGGAGACGGAAGCACTGACCAGCGACGAGCTGCTCGTCGAAGAGGTCTCGATCGACGGCATGTGCGGCGTCTACTAGGCCGCTTTTCCCGTGACCTTCGACCTTGACCGCGCCTGGCGGGTCGATCCGCGGGTGTCGATGCGGCCCGAGCCGTTCGGGGCGCTGCTGTACCACTTCGGCACCAGGCGGCTGTCATTCCTCAAGAACCAGACGGTGCTGGCGGTGGTCAGGTCCCTGGCCGACCACCCCAGCGCCCGGTCCGCCTGCCTCGCCTCGGGAGTGACGGAGGCTGAGCTCCCCGCCTACGCGCGCGCCCTCGCCGCCCTCGCTTCATCGAACATGATCACCGAACGGATGTCGTATGACTCTGGCGCCTGAAGCTCCGTCGCCCTCACCGGGGAAGCTCACGGACCTGTTCCAGCTCGGCCTCGACGCCCCTATCTGCCTGACGTGGGAGCTCACCTACGCCTGCAACCTGTCGTGCGTGCACTGCCTGTCGTCGTCTGGCCGGCGCGACCCGCGCGAGCTGAGCACTCGAGAGTGCATGGATGTCATTGACACCCTTGAGCGCATGCAGGTCTTCTACGTGAACATCGGCGGGGGGGAGCCGACCGTCAGGCCCGACTTCTGGGAGCTGGTCGACTACGCGACGGCGCACCACGTCGGGGTGAAGTTCTCCACCAACGGGGTTCGCCTTGACGCTGCCGCGGCGGCGCGGCTGGCGGCGTCGGACTACGTGGACGTGCAAATCTCGCTGGACGGCGCGACGCGTGAGGTGAACGACGCGGTGCGCGGGCCCGGGTCGTTCGACACGGCGATGCGCGCCATGCGGAACCTCGCTGACGCGGGCTTTCGCGGGTTCAAGCTGTCGGTCGTGATGACGCGGCAGAACATCCCGCAGATCGACGAGTTCAAGGCGATCGCCGACGAGTTCGGCGCGCAGCTGCGGCTGACCAGGCTCCGGCCCTCCGGGCGCGGCGCGGACGTGTGGGATGAGCTGCACCCGCTGCCGGAGCAGCAGCGGGAACTGTACGACTGGCTGGTCGGGCACGGCGAGCAGGTGCTGACCGGCGACTCGTTCTTCCACTTGTCGGCGTTCGGCGGCGCGCTGCCCGGCCTCAACCTGTGCGGCGCCGGGCGGGTCGTCTGCCTGATCGATCCCGTAGGCGACGTCTACGCGTGCCCGTTCGCGATCCACGAGAACTTCCTGGCGGGGAACGTGCGCTCAGCTGGTGGGTTCGAGAGCGTATGGAAGACGTCCGCACTGTTCGCGGACCTGCGCAAGCCGGACACCGGCGGGGCGTGCAAGTCGTGCGGCTTCTACGACTCCTGCCGGGGCGGCTGCATGGCCGCGAAGTTCTTCACCGGGCTGCCGCTTGACGGGCCTGACCCGGAGTGCGTGCAGGGTTTCGGCGAGACGGCCCTGGCCTCGGCCGCCGCGTCCCCTGGTCTTCCGGCGCCGCGGCCATCGGTCGACCACTCGCACCGCACCGCGCCACGTTCGGCTGGCGGCCCGGTTCCGGTGTCAATCGGGCGCCTACGCCCGCCGGCCCACGACTGCGACGAAAGCCCGCTGGCTGGCTTCCGCGGGGAGTCCGGAGATACGACGGGCGGCTGCTGCTAGCGCTCGCCGGAGATTTGCGGAAGTATCCATTATGACGGATAGCCGTTCCCTGAGCAGCGGCCAGGCAGCGCCGCCTGGCCGCCCGGGGTGAGCATGATCGCCAAGACCCGCGATCTCGCCCCTGCCGGCATGCGGCTTACGCCCGATTGCGGTACGCGGCTGGTTGCCGCCGAATCCGTCCTTGTCGGCGGGTCGCCGGTCCGGGTACTGCGGCTGACGCCTGCCGGGTCGCGCCAGGTCGTGTCCTGGTTCGCGGGAGCGCCGGTGCCGGCCGGGGCGGGTGCCCGCGCGCTGGCGCGGAAACTCCTCGACGCGGGCATCGCGCATCCGGACTTCGCTGCCCCCGCCGGCGGGCCGCGGGATGCGGCCGGCACCGCCGCCGGCCGCCCCGGCGGCGACCCCGCTCGCGTGACGTCGGCCCCGGAGAACAGCCGGCACCCGGTGGCGGCCGACGTGACGGTGGTGATCCCCGTCCGTGACCGGCACGCGGAACTCGCCCGCTGCCTGGCGGGCCTGCGGGACCTGCCGCACGTCGTGGTGGTCGACGACGCGTCCGCCGACCCCCTGGCCATCAAGCGGATCGCTGCCGGGCACGGGGCAGCCGTCATCCGCCGGCCGGTCAACGGAGGCCCTGGTGCCGCGCGCAACAGCGGCCTTGCGGCTGCGGAAACGGACCTCGTCGCGTTCCTTGACTCCGACTGCGTGCCCCGGCCCGGCTGGCTGGAGAAGCTGCTGCCGCACTTCGCCGACCCGGCCGTCGGCGCGGTCGCGCCCCGGATCGTTCCCCACGAGAAGGGAAACGGCTGGCTTGCCCGCTATGAGGGGTCGAGCTCAACGCTCGACATGGGCGCGCGCCCGTCGGTCGTCCGTCCCGGCGCCCGCGTCTCCTACGTGCCGGGCGCGGCGCTCGTCGTCAGGAAGGCCGCCGCCGGCGACGGGTTCAGGGACGGCATGTACGTGGGGGAGGACGTCGACTTCGTCTGGCGCGTGGACGCGGCCGGCTGGCGGGTCCGTTACGAGCCCGGCGCGGTCATGGGCCACGATCACCGGGTCACGTTCCGTGCCTGGTTCTCCCGCCGCGCCGACTACGGCACCTCCGCCGCCGCCCTGGAGGAACTGCACCCCGGGGCTGTCCGCCCGCTCTACGCCTCGTGGTGGACGGTCGGAGCGTGGGCTGCGGCTCTTTCCGGCCGCCCGGTCACGGCGGCGGCGCTCACCGCAGCGGCGACCGCCTTGCTCGCGCGCCGCCTCGCCCGCGTTACTGGCGAACGCTGGCCGCTCCCCGCTAGGCCTACAGATAACAGTAAGAAGCGAACGGATAACAGTAAGAAGCGAACGCGCGGGCCGGGCGTCGGCATGATGGTGGATGTTTGTGCACGCTATAGCGTGCACAAACATCCACTATCTTCACTGCCGCCGGATAACAGCAAGTGGCGCCCGCGCTCGGCCCTGCCCGGCGACAGCGCCGCATGGGATCTCGCTGTGCGCCTGGCCGGCGGCGGAACTGTCGCCGCGGCCCGCCCCCTCGGCAGCGCCATGTCCCGGACTTGGTGGCCGATCGTGATTCCGGTGGCGCTTGCGGTCAAGAAGCTGCGCCTGCCCGTCGCAGCCCTGATCCTCGCCCCGCCTCTGCTGGACTGGGCCGACAGGAAGCCGCCGCTCGACCCTGCCCGCTACGTCGCCGCTCGCCTCCTTGACGACGCCGCCTACAGCCTCGGGGTCTGGCAGGGCTGCCTCGCCCGCCGCACGATCCGCCCGCTGCTCCCCGTGATCGGCGGCAAGCGGCAGCCCGGCTGAGCCTCGTCACCCGGCCGTCGGCGACTCACGGCTTACGTAGGCGCCAGCTACCGGCCGCTCATGGTGGGATAGGGACACGACGCCGAAGGCGGCGCGGCGGCAGAGCCAGCGGAGGTAAGTATGGGCGTGCGGCGGACGCACCGCTATGACGTGACGATGTCCTGGACAGGCAACCAGGGGACCGGCACCAGCGGATACCGCTCCTACGGCAGGGACCACGAGATCGGCGCCGACGGGAGGCCGGTCATCGAGGGCAGTTCCGACCCGGCGTTCCGTGGCGACAAGACGCGGTGGAATCCGGAGCTTGAGCTGGTGGCCGCGCTCTCGCAGTGCCACATGCTCGCCTACCTGCACGTGTGCACGACCGCCGGCGTCGTGGTGACGGCGTACGAGGACGCTCCCTACGGGCTCATGGCCGAGACCGAAGACGGCGGCGGCCACTTCACTGAGGTGGTGCTCCGGCCGCGGGTAACGATCGCCGACGCCGACATGGCCGAGAAGGCCATGACACTGCACAAGGACGCGAACGAGAAGTGCTTCATCGCCAACTCGGTGAACTTCCCTGTCCGCCACGAGCCTTCGGCAACCGTGGCTGGCGAGCCGTAGGCCAAGCTGCTCCGCATCACAGAAGCGGGAATATCCTGGCGCTGAGCGCCATCGAACAGGTGGAAAAGGCCGAAGCTCGAGCGCGTTCGCGCCGCCGCCAGCCGAGCTGTCACCATCCTCACGGCAGCTGGCGCCTAGCCCCGCTCCCGTCCGCTGGCACCCGGCGTTACCTGATGAGGGGGTCGCCGCCCGGTGCGAGCACCGGCATCGGCGCCGTCGGCCGGACCGCCGCCAATGGCCGTGCCTCCCGCCACTGCGGCGCGCCTGTCACCGGGGCGGCGCCCGGCGTTGCGACTGCCAGCGTCGCGGTCTGGCCCGGCCGGGTCCGCCAGACGACGGCACAGTAGGCCATGACGACCCCGCCGCAGCCGAGCAGTGCGGGCGTCGCGCCGAACGCGCTGACGAGCGCCGGGGCGACGACCGAGCCGACCGCGATGCCGGCGATCGAAGCGGGCAGCGCGAGCCCGTAGGCCCGGCCGAACACCTCGTCGTCCAGCATCCGCTGCAGCCCCGTCTCCGTCATGATCTCGACGCAGAGCGCGCCGGCACCGGTGAACCCCACGAGGAGAATCGCCGCGGGTGCCCAGTGCGCGACCGGCAGGGCCAGCATCGGCAGTCCGACCAGGGAGAGGGAACCGGCAAGCGCGACGTGGTGCGGGAGTCGCGCCACCCGGCCCGCCACCGACGTGCCGAGCAGGCCGCCGGCGCCAACGGCCGCGAACAGGTAACCGTAGCCGTGCAGGCCGAGCCCGGCCTGCCGGGCGACCAGGATCAGCAGCACCGTCTGCATCCCGTACACCAGGCTGCAGAGGAGGTCCGCGCCGATGAGGTGGACGGCCGCCGGATGGGCCCGCAGTGCCGCCGCACCGTCCGCGATCTCGCTGACTAGGCCGGCGGGCTCGCCGGCCGCGGTGCGCGCGACCTGGAACGCGCGCTTGTCCCTGATCGCCACGGTGAACACCGCCGCCGCGCCGAAGGTCGCCGCGTTGACCACGAACGCCATCGTGGGCGGGCCGATCAGGAGCAGTACGCCGCCGAGCGCCGGACCCACGGTCACGCCGATCGCCGTGACGGCCGACCGCGCGGCGTTCGCCCCCGGAAGGTCGCCCGCGGCGACCAACTTGGGCGTGACCGCCGATACGCACGGCAGGTAGGGCGCGCCCGCCGCCGTGGCCAGGGCCGCGATCACGGGAGCGATCAGCACCGGTAGGTGCGCCGCCGCGACCACAGCGAGCCCGAGCATCAGGACGAGCCTGCTCAGGTCGCTCACGATCATGACACCGCGACGCCCGAACCGGTCCGTGATCACACCGCCGAATGGCCCGAGCACTACTATCGGGACGACGCGGGCGGCGGTGGCGACCCCCGCCCACATGGCGGACCCGGTCCGCTGGTAGACCAGCGTGACCAGGGCCAGGTTGTAGAGCCAGTCGCCGACCTGCGAGACCGCGAGCCCGGCCAGGAGCGACCTGAACGCCGGGTAGCCGAGCGCGGCCCGGATGGTTCCTTCCTTGGTATTCATCGCCGATGGCCTTTCTGTGCCCGACTGCACTGGAACGCACTCCCTACAGTCGCCTTAAGGCCCTGGCCGCCAAATCGGACTGCCGCCCTACCCGTCTCCTTAGATTCCGCCCGGCCCCCCTTATCCAGCCTGCTCGCTACGCCGACCCGACCTCGAAGACGGCCACGCGGGGCACGGCGGCGGCGAGTCCTTCCCGGGTGCCGTCTGGGGCGATGCTTCAGCGGATGAGAAACCGTTCGGGCTCCCGTCGCTTGCCCTAAGGAGGACCTCCGGCCTCTCCGCTCGGCCTTGACACCGATCCGCCCGGTCTCGGCCTCGACACCGACCCGCTGGTGCTGCTGTCGGCCGTAGATTAACGTCGTTAGCCGGTGATGCCGAGGCGGTGGGCGACCGCGGCGGCCTCGACGCGGCCGCTGACCCCGAGCTTGGCGAGGATGTTGGAGACGTGCACGCTGGCGGTCTTCGCGCTGATGAACAGGGTCTTGGCGATCTCCGGGTTCGAGCGGCCGGCGGCGACGAGGATGAGGACCTCGCGCTCACGGTCGGTGAGGCCGAAGCGGGCAAGCTCATCCGCCGGCTTCGGTGACGCGGCTCCGGAGTGATCGGTCCCCGTCCCGTTCGGGCCCTGGGCGCCGACGCCGTGGGCGTCCGGGGATTCCGCTTGCTCCGGCGGGAGGCTCAGGCGGGCGCGCCTGGCCAGGGCCTCGGCCTCGGCGGCGATCGGGACCGCGCCGAGGCGCTTCGCCAGTGTGTAGGACTGGCGGACGGCGCGGGCCGCAGCGTCCAGGTCGCCCGCCGTCGTCAGGGCCTCGGCCAGGCGGAGCAGCGTGTAGGAGAGCGGGTAGGGCTCGGCGGCGCGCTGCCACGCGCTGACCGCGGCGAGCCAGGTCGACGGGGTGTCCGTGCCCCTGGCCCTGGCGTGCTCGGCGGTGGTGAGCTCTCGGTAGGCCTCCCAGGACGGGGCCGGGGCCTGCACCTGGGCGGCGAGGTCGGCGAGCCGCGCGCACCGGTCGGTGAGCTCCTGGGGGAGCGGCTCCTTGCGGTCGCGGTGCCTGGTGGCGTCGTCGGCCTCGGTACGCAGGCCCAGCCAGAGCAGCGGCCAGGCGTAGCGCGCGCCCCAGGGGCTCGTCATGTCGGGCATGCCGTCCGTCACCGCCTGTCTGGCCGCGGCGAAGTCCACCGCGGCGAGTGCGATCGTCCCCGCGACGTACCGGAGTGTCTGGGTGAACTGGATGTCGACGGAGTCGCCGATGAGCCTCTTGGCGGCGCGGTTGCTGGCGGCAGCGTCGTCATACTGCCCGCGCATCACGGCGATCTCGGCGCGGAACTGGTGGAGGGTGGCGCTGAAGACCCCTTCGGGGAGTGCGACGAGGGCCTGGGCGGTCAGTTCGTCGGCCTCCGGGAGCTGGCCCATCCGCAGCAGCGGCTCGGCCCGGTTTCCGATCAGGTAAGAGCCGAGGGTCCTGGTCATGCCGGCCCTGGCGGCGAGTTTGATCCCCTCAGCGGCGGTCTGCGCGGCCTCGGCGTGCCGACCGAGCAGTTCGAGCACGTCGGACAGGTTGATGTAGGCGCGCAGCGCGATCGTCGCGCGCTCTCCTCCCGCGAGCTCGGCCTCGTCGGCGAGGGTGCGGGCGCCGCGTGCGCCGGCCTCGCCGATCTCCAGGGCCAGGCGCAGCCCGGTGCGCAGCGAGTCAAGGCCGACGTCCGTCGGGCCCAGGTAGGACAGTGCCCCGCCCAGCGTGACCGACGCGTCGGCCTCCGCATCCGTGGCGCCGACCGCCCGGGCCGCCTCGATCGCGCGCTTGGCGGTCTCCGCGCAGCTGATCATGTCGTCGGCGCGCATCTGGGCTCCGGCCATCGTGGCGAGGACCACCGCGTGCGCGCGGGTGACCTGGTCCGGGGGGAGCAGGCCGAGGGCCTGCTGCAGCGTCGCCGCGGCTTGCGCGGGCTCGGTTGAGTCCCGCTGGACGACCGCGTACCGCTCAAGGAGCAGCGCCCGGCGGACCCGGTCGGCGCCGGACGGCTCGCCGTCTTCCGTAGCAGCCTGCGCGAGCTCCGCGAGGGCGTCGGCCAGCAGTGACCGGGCCCGGTCAAGTGCCCCGGACCGGTAGGCGGCGCTGGCGGCCAGGCGGCTGACATCGACCCGGTCCATGCCCGTGCGCTCCCTGGCGTCGGCCACGCGCGGCCAGATCTCCAGCGCGCGCTCGAGCAGCCGGAGCGCCTCGGCGGGCGCGCCTGCCGCCGCCGCGCGGGCCGCAGCGCGCACGGAGGCTGGCAGGGCCCGGGGCAGGTCAAGGGCCGCGTACGAGTGGTAGGCAAGCGCGGACGCGTCGGCGTCGCCGCCCCCCAGGGCCGGGTCGCGGTCGAGCGCGGCGGCGTACGCGGCGTGCAGCCGGACGCGCTCGCCGGGAAGCATGTCCTCGTAGACCGCGTCCCTGGTCAGCGCGTGCCGGAAGGAGTAACCGTGCCCGTCCGGGTCGACGACGAGCAGGTGGCTGTCGACCGTCTCGCGCAGCGCGCCGAACAGTTCGGCCTCATCAAGGCCCGCCACCTCGGCGAGCAGCCCGTCGGAGACCGCCTGGCCGGCGACCGAGGCGGTGCGCAGGATCTTCTGCGCACCGCCGGTCAGCGAGTCGACACGCGACAGCAGCGCGTCGGCGAGGGACGGCGGCAGGTCGGCCGGGTCGCCTCCCCCGGAGACAGCCCCGGCGAGTTCCTCCACGAGGTAGGCGTTGCCACCGGAGCGGTCGAAGACGGTGTCGGTCACGGCCGGGGTGGGCCGCTCGCCGAGGATCGCGCCGAGCTGCGCGGCGACCTCGTCCCTGCTGAACCTGGACAGGTTGACCCTGTTGATCGACCTGTCCCGTTCCCAGCTGGTGAGTAGCTGGCGCAGCGGGTGCCGTCGGTGCAGCTCGTCGGACCGGTAGGTGACCGCGATCATGACGCGGCTCTGCCGCAGCGACCGGAACAGGAACGCGATCAGGTCGAGCGTGGACCTGTCGGCCCAGTGCAGGTCCTCGACCGCGAGCAGCACGGGCCGGACGCCGCTGAGCCGGTCGAGCGTGCTGAGCACGTGCTCAAGGAGCTGTGCCTTGGTCAGGTCATCGCCGGCCAGGGCGGCCGGCGCGGCCGGTGATGACCTGACCGCCGAGGTGACCCTGGCGAGCTCGGGCAGCAGCCTGGACAGGGCGGGCGCGGCCGGGCCGAGCACGTCGGCGAGCACGTCAGGAGGCACGGTCCGTGCCATGGCGCGGAGCGCGTCGACCAGTGGCGCAAGCGGCAGGCCCTCGCCGCCGAGCTCGACGCACTGCCCGGTAAGCACGCAGCAGTCCTGGTCGGCGGCAAGTGACGCGAGCTCTCTGGTGAGCCTGGTCTTCCCGACCCCGGCCTCACCGCCGACGAGCGCGAAAGCCGGATCCTTCGCCTTGGCCCGCTCCAGCTGCCCCACGAGTGAAGCCAGCTCCTCCTGACGTCCGATAAAGACAGGACTGACCATATTTGCGCCCACAATGACACGATCCCATAGCGCCGCGCAGCCCCGCACCGCACGCGCCGGGCGCACGGCAAAGATCGGGGCCGAGGTGCACAAAAATCGGGGGATCCGGTTGGACGTCTTCGCCCCCCGGATGCTCCCGGATGTGCGAAGACATCCACCAACCTCGTCGCGCGCCAAGCGCGCGGCCCCGCCTTCGATGTAATTTCTTGAATATGAGCGAGCTGCTGCCGCTGTTTCCGCTGTCGACAGTGCTGTTTCCTGGCATGCGCTTGCCGCTGCACATCTTCGAGGAGCGGTACCGGCTGCTAGTCGCGGACCTGAAGGCACAGCCCGAGCCCCGGCGGTTCGGAGTGATCGCGATCCGCATGGGGCGCGAGGTCGGCGCGGATGGCGTCACCGCGCTGCACGAGGTCGGGTGCGTGGCGACGGTGCGCCAGATCGCGTCCCATCCCGATGGCCGGTTCGACCTGGCCACCGTGGGCACGGAGCGGTTCCGGCTGCTGCGCGTGGACGACAAGTTGCCCTACCTCAGGGGCGAGGTCGAGCCGCTTAAGGATGAGGCCACCCAAACCGGGGGCGCCGAAGCGTTCGCCGTCAACCGGGTGCAGACCGGGTTCCGCGCCTACCTGAACGCCCTGGCCGACCGGGGCGGCGGCGTGATCAGCGTCGCCGACCTGCCCGACGAGGCGGTCCTGCTGTCCTACGTGGTCGGCGCCGCGATGATCATCGACCTGCCCGAGCGCCAGTCGCTGCTCGCCGCCCCGACCGTCCTCGACCGGCTGAAGCTGGAGCGGTCCCTGCTGACCCGGGAGACCGCGATGGTGCGCGCGACGACGACCCGCCCGGCGCCCGACTTCACGTTCGAGCAGTTCAGCCCGAACTGATCAGGGCAGCCCGAGGATGCGGGCCGCGTTGTCGTGCAGCAGGACCGGGCTGTCGAGGCCAAGCTCGGCCAGTTCCCCGAGGCAGCGCCCGGGGGCGATGAACGGGAAGTCACTGCCCCACACGAACTGGCCGGCCAGGCGCCCCTGAAGCTCGCGGGTGACCTCACTGGGTATCCGCCTGGGTGACCAGCCGGAGATGTCGATGTAGACGTTGGTCTTGTGCAGCGCCATCGCGAGCAGGTCCATGTGCCACGGCCAGCCGAAGTGCGCGGCCACCACCGTCAGCCGGGGAAACGCCGCGGCGACCGCGTCCAGCTTGAGCGGGTGCGCGTAGTCGATCCTGATCCCCTGCCCGCCGGGCTGCCGGGCCCCGATGCCGCTGGTTCCGGTATGGAACAGGGCCAGCAGCCCGAGCGACTCGCAGGCGGCGAACACCGGCCAGAACGCCTCATCGTCGGGAGCGAACGCCTGCAGCGACGGGTGAAACTTGACCCCGCGCAGCCCGAGCGCGGCGATCTCGGCCACCTCGTCCACGGCCGATTCCTTGTGCGGGTCCACGGAGCCGATGCCAGTGAACGCGTCCGGGTGGTCGCGCACGGCGGCGGCCACCGTCGAGTTGGGTACCCGCGGCCGTCCCGTCGCGGTCTCGGCGTCCCAGGCGAGCAGCACCGCCATCGCGTCGAGCGCCCGGTACTTGCCGGCTAGCGAGTCCAGGGACTGCCGCTCGACGCGGGACCGGAAGTACGCCTCGGCCGCCTCGAGGTAGCCGGCCATGGAGCCGTCCAGCCAGTCAGGCGTGGGCAAGTGCACATGGAAGTCGATGGCTCGCACCGGATCATGCTACGGCCGCGCGGCCTCCTCAGCAGGGGCAGTGGCCGCCATTGAGGTGATGAGCGCGCCGAGGCGCGCGAGCGGGCCGGGCGCGATGCTGTAGCAGATCGTGGTCCCGTTCCGTGCCGTGGTGACGAGGCCGGCCTCGCGCAGCACCTTCAGGTGCGCGGAGATCGTCGGCTGGGACACGTCGAAGAACTCGGTGAAGTCGCAGGCGCAGATGCCCGGCTCGGCGGCGAGGCGCCGCAGGATGCCCCACCGGACCGGGTGCGCGAGCGCCCGCAGCAGCTCGACATCGTCAGGATTCTCCGTCACGGCCCTAGTATATCGCCTCGACACGATATAGTGTCACAACTATATAGTGAGGAGACGATAAATGTCTGACGCGTCAGCAAGAGACAACGGTGTCCTCGACGAGGGCCTGAGCAGGCTGGCGGCCACCGGCCCTGAGTACCGGGGCGGCCTCTCCAACCACGGCCCGATGGCCGCCGAGGCCCTCGTCCGGCTCGGCCGCGCCGACGCCGTGGAGCACTGGCTCGACGGCTACCTCATGCGCCTCGACGACGCCCCGCGGCCCAGCGACCAGGTCACCGACGCGACCTGGCGCGATACCCTCGGCAAGCTGAACCGCGTCGCCGACTGGGAGGTCTACCTCCGCGGTCAGCTAACGCAAGAGCCCTGGCGCGGCGTCCTCGCGCGATGGTGGCCCCGGTTGCTCCCCGGGGTCGCCGCCGCCGCGACCCACGGGATCATCCGCACGTCGCACGCTGCCCGGAGCCTGGCGACAGCCGAGGAAGACGACCAGCGGCGCGACGAACTGGCCCGCGCCCTGGCCTACTGGGCCGCCAGCTACATCGAGCTCCCCGTGACCGCTCGCCCGAGCGGCACCCTGGATCCGGCCGCGGCGATCGAGGAACTCCCGGTACTCGACGAGCCGGAACCCGGCGGAGTGATCACGGCAAGGCTGAAAGACGGCCTTCCCCGGCTCCACGGCCTCGACGAAGCGGTCGCCGCGCTCCGCCCGCCGGCTGATGCCCGGCCCGGCCTGCGAGACTTGGCCGGCGAGTTCACGCGGGTGTTCCTCGGCTACGGCCGGGCGCAGCCGATCACGTTCCTGCACGCGGTCACCGCCCCGGTCGCCGCCTACTCGGCGCTGCCGCTGCTCCCGCGTCAACTGGCCCGCCCCACCTACGATGCCCTGTGGCACGTTGGCGCCGCGCTCTACGCGGTGCACGCCGGCGGGGTGACCCCCGAGCCGCTCCCGGCGACGGCCCCGCAGACGCCCGAGGATCTCACCGACCGAGCGGTCGCCACAGGCGACGAGCACGCGATCAAGCTCACCGAGGCGTGCCTCCGCCTGCACGCGGAAACTCCCGACCCGCTCTTCCTGCACGCCGCCGCCCGCGTCAGCGACCTCCTCGGCGGCCGCTGACGCCCGGAGGGTCATGCCGTAACACTGACCTCACTAGTCGTGGATGATGACGCCGCGGACGTTGCGCCCGGCCATCATGTCCTCGTAGCCCTGGTTGACCTGGTCGAGGGTGTACCGGTTGGTGATCAGCTCGGCCAGCTTGAGCTTGCCCGCCCGGTACAGGTCGAGCATCCGCGGGATGTCGTCGAACGGGTTGGACGACCCGAACAGCGCGCCCTGCAGCCGCTTCTCGAACAGCGACAGCTCGAACCCGGACACGTTCACCGTCTTCTGCGCAGGCCCGGCGAGCCCGGTCAGCACCACGATGCCGCGCTTGCGGATCGCGGCGAACGCCGCGGACACCACGTCCTCGGTCACCACGCCCACCGTGACGATCGCCTGGTCCGCGCCGACGCCCCAGCTCAGCTCGAGCGCCAGGGCCTGGGCCTCGTCCGTCGTGGCCACGGCGTGCGTCGCGCCGAACTTGAGCGCGGACTCGCGTTTGAACTCCACCGGGTCCACCGCGATGACGTACCGCGCGCCGGCGATCGAGGCGCCCTGCAGCGCGTTGTGCCCGACGCCGCCGACGCCGTACACGATGGTGGTGTCACCGGGCCTGACCTCGCCGGCCTTCACCGCCGACCCGAAGCCGGTCGGCACGCCGCACGACGTCAGCGCCGCGAGCTCGAGCGGGATGTCGTCCTCGATCTTCACGACCGAGGCCTCGGACAGCACCGCGAACTGCGAGAACGTCCCCAGGAGGCACATCTGCCCGAAGTCCGTCGTCCCCTCGTGGTAGCGGAACGTGCCGTCAGGCAGGCAGTTGTCCACCAGGAACCGGCCGTAGTCGCAGAGGTTCGTCTGGCCGCGCGCGCAGAACCGGCACTTGCCGCACACCGGCAGGAAAGAGGCCACGACGTGGTCGCCGGCCGCGAGCCGGCTGACGCCGTCGCCCACCTTCTCGACGACGCCGGCGCCTTCGTGCCCGCCGACGATCGGGAACCGGACCGGGATGTCGCCGGTGCGCAGGTGGTCATCGGAGTGGCACAGCCCCGAGGCGGCGAACTTGACCAGGACCTCGCCGGCCTTCGGCTCGTCTAGGTCAAGCTCGACGATCTCGAATGGCTTCCCGATGTCCCTGAGCACCGCTGCTCGCGTCTTCATGCAACACCCTCCCGGGGGGAGTAGACACAATTTGGCTGTCATCATCCGCCCAACCGCCGGACCCGTCATTGTGGGCTGACGCCAATGACAAGCCTGCTTCCTTGTGCTGGCGCCTGGAAAAGCTGAGACCATCATTCCGAACGGGTGCGTGGCTCCGCCTGCTCCCGCCATTACCGCCGGCGGCGGGGCACCGGGGCCCGTGCGGCCGGTCCGGGGGCCGGGAACGCGACGGCGCCCGGACCGCTCCTGACAGGGGCAGCCCGGGCGCCTGGATCAGCCACGTGCTACGGCAGGATGAGGAAGAGCGGGCTCTCCACGAAGGTCGCGTCGTAGCTGGCAGCGGTGGTGCCGATCAGCAGGTAGGCGTAGACCCTGCACAGGTGGCCCTTGTGCGGCCCGAGGTTGGCCGCGGGGATCGTATAGGCGAAGGTCTCGGCCTGCGCGGCCCACGGCGCGCTATTCAGGCTGCCCGACATGGCTGCGGTTGGCGTCAGGGTGACGGCGATCACGCCGCCGGCCACCAGGTCGACGACCTCGATCCCGAGGTGCCACTGCGCGCCGCTGAGGAAGACCGCACTGCCCGCCTCGACGTCGACTACCACCTCGGCGTTGACGGCGGAGTCGAGGGTGACGTCGGCGATCGTGCTGCCCGCGGCCTTGGTGTACACCCGGATGATGTCGGCTTCGTTGGGACCCATCGAAGATCACTCCCTTTTGCTCTGGGGAAATCCGATTACGTCCTGACGGTGCGTTCGCGCGGGCCGCTAGATACACCGAAATTCGGTGTATCTAGCGGCGCTCTCCCGCCTCCGGGTCATAGAGGCCGATCCCCGGCGTCGGCCTGGCCCTCTATCCCCGCTAGCCGTGACCTGCTGCCCAAGGCGCTGAGATGGCCGGCCGCGGACCGGCGGCAGGCCAGCCCGCATTGGCGGACGCAAATACGCCGCAGGTCACAGTACGGAATAGCGGTGTCAAGTCTTATTGCGATACGCAAGTGGCAGTAGCTATCGTCACATCATGCTTACTTTCCGGTCATCCAGTAGGCGGGCCGCCGCCGTGTTCGGCGTAACGTGCCTCGGCCTCACCGCCGCCGCCTGCAGTTCCTCGTCCTCGTCCTCGTCGTCATCCTCGCCCGCGCCCGCGTCAGCCCCGGCAGTGTCATCCGCGGCCGTGAGCCCGTCGAGCACCAAGGTGTCCGGCACCGCCAACGTCGCCTACGCCAGCTCGCTTGAGTACCTGAACGAGAACGTCGTGAAGCCGGCGTTCACCGCCGCCACCGGCGCCGGGTTCTCCGGCACGGGCAACGCCTCTGGCACGCTTGAGCAGTACATCGCCTCCGGTGAGATCAAGCCGAACGTGTTCGAGTCGGTCGGCGGCGACAACATCACGCCGCTTCAGCCGAAGTTCACCACCTGGTACATCCAGTACGCCAGCACGTCGATGGTCATCGCGTACAACCCGAAGTCGAAGTACGCGAGCGAGTTCAAGGCGTACGCGGACGGCTCCAAGCCGCTGTCTACCCTGTACTCCACCCTGCTGCAGACGCCCGGCCTCAAGCTCGGCCGCACCGACCCGAACACCGACCCGCAGGGCCGCGACTTCATCTACATGCTCGAGCTTGCGCAGAAGTACTACAACCTGCCCTCGGACACGGTGTCCAAGATCCTCGGCACCTCGGACTTCGGTACCAGCAACTCGAGCCAGATCTACGCCGAGTCCTCGCTGGACTCCACGCTCCAGTCCGGCCAGCTGGACGCCTCGTCCGCGTTCATTACCCAGGCGATCCAGCTGCACCTGGACTACATCCCGCTGCCGCCCCAGATCAACCTGGGCAGCGCCTCGCTCGCCAGCACCTACGCGACCGCGTCCGTTAAGCTCGAAAACGGGATGACCAAGACCGGCTCGCCGCAGGACATCGACATCACGGCCATCGGCCCGCCGACCCCGGCCGGCGAGGCCTTCATCGCTTACACGCTGTCCCCGGCGGGCCTGGCGCAGTACAAGCAGGGGGGGTTCACATTGCTTACGCCGACCGTGGTCGGGGACAAGAGCGACGTGCCCGCGCCAGTCGCCAGTGAGCTGGGGTCCTAGCCAGCAGGCCGCCGCGTCTGGAGGGGTGGTCCGGGACGGCGCGAGAGCCGGTCCCGGGCTGCCCTCCCACAGGGGAAACGGGGCGCGATCAGGGGCACCACGCATCCGTTCGGTATCTTCCGTTCTTTCCGTCGCCGGGGCGGCGGTGATCTGGGTCGCCCTGCTCGGCCCCGTGATCACCCTTCTCACCCACTTGTCGGTTGGCCAGATCGCCAGCGCGCTCACCGGGGCCGGGGACCTGGACCCGCTGGTCACGTCGCTAGAGGCGGGGGGCCTCACGCTCCTCGTGCTCGCCTTGATCTGCACGCCGCTCGCCTGGATGCTCGCCCGCGGCCGGCTGCCGCTGCCGCGGCTGTGGGAGGCCGGGCTGCTTTGCTCCCTGCTGCTCCCGCCGCTGGTCATCGGCCTGCTGCTCGTCTTCATGGTCGGCCCCTACACGCCGATCGGGCAGGTACTCGGCTGGCTCCACCAAGACGCGACCAACACGTTCCTCGCCCTGGTCATCGCCGAGGTGTACGAGTCCGCGCCGTACTACGTGCTCGGCGCGCAGGCCGCGTTCGCCGGCGTCGACACCCGGCTCGAGCAACAGGCCGGGCTCCTCGGTGACCGTCCGTCCCGCGTTTTCCGGCGGATCACGCTGCCGCTCGCCGCGCCCGGGCTCGCGATGGCCCTCGCGGTCGCGTGGGCGCGGGCGATGGGCGCGTTCGGCGCGGTCGTGATCATCGCCTACCACCCGTTCGGGATACCGATGCAGATCTTCACGACCCTGCAGGAAACCGGGCTGGCGACCGCGCTGCCGTACGCCCTGATCCTGCTCGTGGTCGCGCTGCCGCTCCCGCTCGCCGCCTACATCTGGAGCGCGCGTGCTGAACGCCGACGTCGAGGTTGACCGCCGCGACTTCACCGTCCGCGCCGGGCTGTCCGTGGCGGACGGGGAGCGGGTCGCGCTGTTCGGGCCGTCCGGGGCCGGGAAGACCACCGTGCTCGAGGCGGTCGCGGGCCTGGTCGGGCTGCGCCGCGGCCTGGTCCAGCTCAGTGGGCGCGTGCTGACCGCGGCGGGTACACCGGCCGGCGCGGGGCGGGTCGCGGTGCCACCCTGGCAGCGCCGGGTCGGGCTGCTGCGCCAGGATCCCGGCCTGTTCCCGCACCTGTCGGTGCAGGCCAACCTCACCTACGCGAAGTCGGCCGCACCGGACGCCGCCGAGCTCGCCGCGATCGCCGGGCGGCTCGGCATCGAGGGGCTGCTGACCGCCATGCCGGCCCGGCTGTCCGGCGGCCAGCAGCACCGGGTGGCCCTCGGCCGGCTGCTGCTCGCGCACTGCGACGCGCTGCTGCTCGATGAGCCGTTCGCGTCCCTCGACGCCGCCCTGCGCCGCACGCTCACCGCGCTCGTCAAGGACCTCGTCGCGCAGCGCTCGGTGCCGGCGCTCTTCGTCACCCACCAGCTCTCCGACGCGCAGGCGTTCGCCGACCGGCTCGCCGTGATGGACCGTGGCGAGGTCCTCCAGGTCGGCGCACCGGATGAGGTGGTGCTCGCGCCGGCGTCCCGTCGCGTCGCCGAGCTCGTCGGCTACCTGGGCTTCGTTCCCGCCGCGCGGCCCGCCGACCCGGCGGGGGACAGGGCGTCCGGCGGCGGGACCGGCCTGGTTGTCGGCGTGCACCCGGACCGGGTCGCCGCGGGCGCTGACCCGGCACGCGGGCTCGTCGTAACCGGGACCGTGATCGCCGCCCGGCCGAGCGGTGCCGGCTGGGAGGCCGACCTGCGCACCGGGGACGTGGCCTTCACCTGCCACCTGCCAGGTCCCCCGGCCGGCGACCAGGTCACGGTCACCGTGCTCGACCCGCCGTACTTCGGACCCGACGGCCAGCGCGCCGAGGCCGGCGTGCACGTCCGCTGAGGCGGCCGTGAGCGGGCGTCAGCGGGCACGCGCGGCCTGCGGCGGTCTCGCGGCCAGGCACGGGAAACGAAGCACGGGCGCCGAACGCTAGGCTCGCAGACATCATGAGCCGATACGCCTTCTTGGTCCTGCCCTCGCACAACCGGGTCTATGCGGATGCCGCGCCGATGCTGGCGCGTGCCGAACTGGCGGTGTTCAGCGCCGCGCTGCCCGATGGCCGGATCGACGCGGAGAGCGTCGCGGTGACGGTAATCGGCGGCGCGCCCTACATCACGTTTGAGGCCGACGAGCTATCGGAACGGGACGCGGCGATGCTCGCCAACCTGTCCTCGCTCTACGCGCTGTTCGAGGTCACCGGTGCACCCGGCGGCGAGCTGCTGCGGCCGGTGCCGCTGCGCCGCCTCGACCGCCTCGACGACGACCTGCTGACGATCCTCAAATACTCCGGCAAGACCAACGAGCAGTTCACCAAGATGCTGCTCAACGTTACGCTGGCGTCATCGGCGTTCGCGGGATCGGCGTTCGTCGGCGAGCCGGGCGGCAGGCGGCTCGCCCTCCTCGACCCGCTGTGCGGCCGGGGCACCACGCTCAACCAGGCGCTGATGTACGGATTCGATGCGTACGGCTCGGACATCGACCGGCGGGATGTCGAGGCGTACGCGGTCTTCATCCAGCGCTGGCTTAAGGACAAGCGCCTCAAGCACCAGGCGGACTTTTCCCCGGTGCGCCGTGACCGCCAGGTGGTGGCGCGGCGTCTGCTCGCCGAGTTCGCCGCGACCAAGGAGGAGTACAAGGCCGGCGACGTCCAGCGCCTTGAGGTCATCGAGGCCGACACCACCAGGATCGGCGAGTTCTTCAGGAAGGCGTCCGCCGACCTGGTGGTCACGGACCTGCCCTACGGCGTGCAGCACGGCAGCCACGCGAGCGGACGCGCCGGCGGCGACCGTGCGAGGGGCACCGACGGGACCGGGGACGGCGGCAGGGTCCTCAGCAGAAGCCCCCTGGAACTGCTGACCGTCGCCGCGCCGGCCTGGGCGAAGGCGCTGCGCCCCGGCGGCGCCCTCGGGATCTCCTGGAACACCTTGGTCGCCCGCCGCGAGGACGCCGCCGAGGCTCTCGCCGGCGCGGGCCTTGAGGTCCTCGACTCCGCCCCGTACCGCGGCTTCCGGCACCGCGTCGACCAGGCCATCACCCGCGACCTCCTGATCGCCCGCAAGCCCGCGAGCTGACCGCAACCGGTGGTATGGGGCCGGCGTCCTAAGAGGTGACATTTAGGCTTCACTAAAGGCTGGTGCCCCCTTTGACTCCGCTCACGCGTTCCCTCTGTAAGGCTGTGCTGCCCGCCGCTGCCGTGACCTGGCTCGTGGCCGGGTGCGGCAGCGGGAGTTCGGCCGTGCCCGGCGCGGCCCCGTCGTCCGCCCCGTCCGTGTCCGTGTCGGCCTCGCCCGCCAGGGTCTCGCCCTCGCAGTTCATCACCGCGACCCCCATTTCCGCCTCGAGCCTGGGCCCGGGCGCACCCGCCGGGCAGGTGGTGTACCTCGCCGAGGGCGGGTCGGTCGGCGGAACGGTAGTGCACGCCCCGGCCTGCGAGGCGGGCTGCGCCCTGTCCGGCGACAGCACGACGTGGCTGTGGGACATGACCTGGACAACCTGGAATTCCAGGGTGGCGATCGGCTCGGGAACCGAGAAGCTGGACGACTGCACGCCAAACTGCGCGGCCGGCACGCTCCATGCGGTCCCGGTGCTTGTGACGCTCAGCAGGCCGGTGATGGTCTGCGTCTCCGGCAAGGGCACCTGGTTCTGGACGAGCGTGTCCTTCACCTGGCCGGCCGGCCTCCCGGCGATCTTCTCCGGCGACAATGCCCCGTCGAACCCGTTCGACTACCCGGACATCACCGCGCAGGCCGCGAAGGCCTGCGGGTAACTCCGCTCAGGGCACCGCGCCCGACATGATCAGCTCGGTGTTGTGGTACGCGGCGCGGATAGCCAGCTCGGGGCTGTAACGGGCGATGATCTGGCGAACCCGGCGGGTCGCGATCGGGCCGAGGAGGTCGTAGCAGGCGACGAACAGCTCGCGTGCGGTGGCGCGGGGCCAGGTCGGCGGGAGCAACTCGTCGGGCAGGTCAGGGTCAAGGGCCGGGAAGGCCCGCCACTCGTTCATCACCCGCGTGCGCGCGACGAGGGCGTCGGCGACGCTGATCAGCCCGGCCTCGGTCTGGTCGCGCAGCATTCCGGCGAACGTGTTGAACTCCTCGTACCGCTCCTCCAGCCCGCTCAGGTCCCAGGCGCGTGCCGGGATGTCGGGGGCGGCCGCGGCCTCCACCGGACTGCCGCCAGGCAGCGGCAGCGCGGTGGCGCGGAATGCGGTGGCGGTGCTGATGCCGAGGTCCGCCAGGCGGTCGATGACCTCGTCGGCGTGGTCGCGGGGTGAGACCCACAGCCCGTCGTACAGCGGGGCGAAGCCGAGCCAGCGCAAAGCCTTGCGCAGCTCGTCGCGTGCCGAGCGGTGCTCTTCCGGGATCGAGAACGCGACCAGGGACCACATGCCGTCCCAGGGTGTGGGGCGCCCGCCGAAGGAGAAGATGCGCCGGGCGCCGTCGTCCAGGATGTCCGCCGCGCGGGCGGACAGCTGGACATAGGTGCGCCGCCCGCTCCGCGAGGTCACCAGCAGCCCGTTACGGGTCAGCCGGGACAGCGCGGCGCGGGCGGCCGAGTCGCTGACGCCGAACTCGGCGAGCAGCGCGACGATGGCGGCCGATGGCAGCGACTCGGTCCGCTGCCACCAGTAGTCGCCGAGCAGCGTGAGCAGCAGCCGGGGCGGCCGCTGCGCGACCGACCCCGGCGAGGTCCACGGCTGGGAGACGCCGTCGTCTTCGAGCGGGTCAAGGAAGGTAGGAAGGCTGCTCACGCTGGTGCCCATATAGATAAGGATAACTTTGGCGGGTCAATACCAAGGAATCGGAAGCAGTTAGCCCACAGAATGTCGTTCAGTTCTGCGTCCGAAAGTCCCATCGAGCGGAGCGTCCGCGCGATGGGCTGCTCCCTGGTCATGGCGGGGTAGTCCGAGCCGACGAGCAGCCGGTCCGTGCCGAGCATGTCGGCCAGGTACCTGATCGCGCGCCGGTCGAACACGAGGGAGTCATAGTAGAACCGGCGGGCCAGTTCGATCGGCCCGTGCTCGGCGAACCACGGGGCGGCCTCGGGGCGCTCCGACTCCGGCAGCGGCGGCTCCTCGTTCCAGGTCCGGCCCCAGAACCACTGGGCGCGGGTCAGGATCAGCGGGAACCCGCCTCCGGCGTGGCTGAAGGAGATCTTCAGGTTCGGGTACTTCTCCGCGACCCCGCCGGAGATGACCGCCGCGGCGCCCAGGGACGCCTCGGCGCCGACGCCGAACGTCGCGACGGCCGCGCCGGGCACCCGGTCGGTCGGCGCGGGCATGCCGTGGACGAACACCGCGGTGCCCAGGCGCTCGGCCTCGGCCCAGAAGCCGTCAAGCGAGGGGTCGTGCAGCGACACCCCGTTGATGTTCGAGGCGATCTCGACGCCGGCCAGGCCGAGCTTGGCGATCTCGGTCAGCTCGGCGGTGCCCAGGTCAGGGTCCTGCAGCGGGATCGTGCCGAGGCCGTAGAACTTCGTCGGGTAGGCGGCGACCAGGCCGGCGATGTACTCGTTGGTGACCCGGCACAGGTCACGGCCGAGGGGGCCGGGAACGCGGTAGTTGAGCAGCGCCGGGAACGGGGAGAGCAGCTCCGCGTCCAGGCCGGAGGCGGCGGAGGCCGCCAGGCGCTGCTCCGCGTCGAACCAGACGCGCTTGGCGGGGAACCGCATCGGCCCGTTGACGAGCAGCCTGATGTCCGGTTCCGGGCCGTCTACGACCGACGGCCACGCGGCCGGGTCGCACCCGGCCGGCGCGGGGCCGAAGTCGCCAGGGAAGATGTGGGCGTGAGAGTCAATGATAGGCATTTGCTGGACGTATTCCTTTCCCCGTGAAGCTCACAGGCCCGGCATGATCGCGACGTGGATGCCTTCCTCGCCCGGCACCTCGCCGGCGAGGAGCTTGATGGCGTGCTCGACGTTGTCCAGGCCGTACTTGTGCGTCTGCATCTTCTCGAGCGGGAACTTGCCGGACTCGATCAGCTTGATGGCGTCGGTGTACCCGTTCGCGTCCACAGAGAAGGCACCCTTCACCGTGATCGCCTTGTTGATCAGCATGTCTGTGGTGATCGGGATCTCCTTCTGACCCTTCAGCCCGGCCAGGACGATGGTCCCGCCCCAGCGGACCGCGTTGATCGCATCGCGGATCGGCTGCTGCGCCATCGGGGTCAGGTCGAGCACCACGTCGACGCCGTCGCCGCCGGTCAGCTCCTTGACCCGCTCGACCGTGTCCTCTTCCTCGACGTTGATCGCGACGTCCGCGCCGAACTCCCTGGCCAGCTCAAGCTTCTTGGCATCGCGGGTCAGGCCGGTGGCGATGATGAGCCCCGCGCCCACGTACCTGGAGGCGAGGATGGCGGCGAGCCCGCGCTGGCCCGCGCCGAGGACGAGCACGGACGAGCCCAGGTGCACACCGCCGTACTCAAGCGCCCAGCGCACCCCCGCGCCCAGCGGGTTGTACATGACGGCGATCTCGGCCGGGATGTCGGCGCGCACCGGGTGCACGATCGAGTTCGGGTGCAGCTGGATGTACTCGGCGTAGCCGCCGGTCAGCATGTTGGCGCGCTCAGGCGGGTTGCCGCCGCCGTGGCTGCCGACGCGGTTCCGGCAGTTCATGTACCGTCCGGCCAGGCACCGGTCGCAGGAACGGCAGGGGATGAGGATCTCCAGCGCGACCCGGTCGCCGGCGGACACGCCCCAGCGGCGGGAGGTCGACTCGGAGATCTCCTCGATGATGCCCAGGGACTCGTGGCCGGGGATCATCGGCAGCCCGCGGGTGCCCATCGCCCCCTTGTACTGCTCGACATCGGACCCGCAGATGCCGCAGGCCTCGACGCGCAGCAGCGCGCCGTCGTCGGGGCCGATCACCGGCCGGGGGTACTCGCGCATCTCCATCTGCCGCGGTCCCGTCTGGACCACAGCGCGCACCATGTCAGCCATACACGTCCTATCTGCGTCGCGCTACCTCAGAGGCGCCGCGCCGCGCCCAGGGGACGTTGGGCTTGGCGACAGTGCCTGACCGGGGGATTTGTCGCAGGTCATAACCGCATCTCCCGGCACAGGGAAGACGATATATGACACTTGGCGCGACGGGAAGCGCGTGATATGAAATCTAATATCCGGACAGCCGTACACGTGGTTGTCATGAGTGCGGCCACAATAGCGGCTGACCAGGAACTAGGTAAGACCCAACGTCGGAGGGCGCTTTATGAAGACCCGTGCCGCAGTGTTGCGCAAAGCGGGCACCCCCTGGGAGATCACCGAGCTTGAGCTTGACCCGCCCAAGGCGAACGAGGTGCTCATCCAGATGGAGGCGGCCGGCCTGTGCCACTCTGACGAGCACATCCGGGCGAAGGGCCGGGCACGGCTGCCGATGGTGGGCGGGCACGAGGGGGCTGGCGTCGTCGTCGAAGTCGGCCCTGGCGTCACCCGCGTCAAGGTGGGGGACCGGGTCTCCTGCTCGTATATCCCGGTGTGCGGCAAGTGCCGCTACTGCTCCACCGGGAAGCAGAACCTCTGCGACGCGGGCCTGTACGCCGGCGTCGGCTGCCTGCCCGACAAGACTTTCCGGTTTCACCAGAACGGCGAGGACCTCGGCGGCATGTGCGTCGTCGGCTCCTTCGCCGAGTACTCGGTCCTGTCCGAGTGGTCCTGCGTCAAGATCGAGGACTACGTGCCGATGGAGCTGGCCGCCCTCGTCAGCTGCGGCGTCACCACCGGGTTCTGCTCGGCCGTCTACGCCGGCGACGTGCGCGTCGGCGACGTCGCGGTCATCTTCGGCACCGGCGGCGTCGGCATGAACGCGGTCCAGGGCGCCCGGTACGCCGGCGCCAAGTACGTGATCGCGATCGACCCGAACCCCTGGAAGCAGGAGCAGGCGCTCGACTTCGGCGCCACGCACGCGTTCGGCGACCCGGTCAAGGCCAAGGAAGTGCTCATCGACCTCACCCGCGGCCAGCTCGCCGACAAGGTGATCTGCACCGTCGGCGAGATGGACAACGACGTGGTCAAGGCCGCCGTCGACATGACGGGCAAGGCGGGCACGATCGTCATCACCGGCGTCGGCTACTACGAGATGGTGCTGCCCGGCGGCATCCTGATCGGCTACCACCGCCGCATGCAGGGCTCGCTGTTCGGCGGTGCGAACCCGCTGTACGACATCCCGATGATCCTGAGCCTGTGGCATGAAGGTCACATCAAGCTCACGGAACTCATTACTAAGAAATATAGCCTGGACGAAATTAACGAAGGCTATCAGGATCTTATCGATGGTAAGAACATCCGCGGCGTCATCGTGCACCAGCACTGAGAAACTGAGTATCCGCGGAAGTTAGCAAGGCAAAGGAAGGTCGGAGCAGTTATGCCGAACGCGATCCTGGACCCCACGGGGACCGTCACCACCAGCGCCGCCAAGCCGGCGGCACCAAGGGCACCCCGTCTCGCAAGCCTTCAGGGCAAGAGGGTCGGCCTGCTCATCAACACGAAGACGAACGCCCGCCCGTTCCTCGACGAGGTCGGCCGCCTGCTTGAAGACAGGTACGGCGTCACCCTCACCAAGCGGACCAAGGTCAACTTCGCCGTACCGGAGCCCGAGAACGTCATCAAGGAACTGGTGGCGGAAAACGACGTCGTCATCACCGGCGTGGGCGACTGCGGCTCGTGCTCAGCGGCCGCCGCCGCCGACGGCGTGGTCCTCGAGGCGGCCGGCCTGCCGGTCGCGGCGATCATCACCGAGTCGTTCATCCCCACTGCCGACGCGATGGCCGCCCTGCGCGGCGCGCCGGGCTACAAGTACGCCACGACCGCGCACCCGGTCGCCGTGCTCACCGAGGACAAGGTCAAGCAGCGCGCCGCGCAGGTACTCGACGACGTCGTCGCGCTGCTCGTAGAAGAACCAGGGAAAGCCGAGGCATGACCGCAGCTAACACCGAAGGGGCCGTCGCCGACGACGTAGTCGCGGCGGCCCCCGACCCCGACGAGGCACAGCGCGCCATCGAGTACTGCTACGAGCAGGGCTGGTCCGACGGCCTGCCCCTCGTCCCAGTCTCCAAGCCGCTCCTCGACCAGTTCCTCGCCACCACCGACAAGGACCCGGAAGAGATCATCGGGTCGCTTGAGCAGGTCGGCAGGGACGTCAACGTCTACCTCGCGGCGATCAACGCGGCCATGGCCGGCTGCAAGCCCGAGTACTTCCCGGTGGTGCTCGCCGCGTTCGAGGCGCTGATGCGCGAGCGCGCCGCCCGCGGCGGCGGGTTCCAGTCCACCAGCGGGCCCTCCCCGCTGATCGTGGTCAACGGCCCGGTCAGGAAGGAACTCGGGTTTAACACCGCCGGGGGCGCGTTCGGCCCCGGGTTCCGGCCCAACGCCACGATCCCCCGCGCGATCGGCCTCCTGGTCCGCAACGGGTTCGGCATCCACCCGCACGTGCTTGAGCAGGCCACCCAGGGCCTTCCCGGCCGGTGGCAGGTCTGCGTTGCCGAGAACGAGGAAGAGTCCCCGTGGGCCCCCCTGGCCGAGGACGGCGGGGTGACCGGTGGCGTCTCCGCCGTCTCCGCGACCCTCACCAGGACGATGGAGTTCGTCGACAACCGGCATACACCCAACCACGAGGACGTGCTCCGCGACTTCCAGGACACTATCTCGCGGATCGGCTCGCAGATCTTCCCGCTGTCGTCCGTGGCCCTCGTGCTGTGCCCCGAGCACGCCCAGATGTTCGCTAGCGCCGGCATGTCCAAGGCCGACGTGCGGAACTGGCTCATCGAGCGGTGCGGCCGCACAGGCGCCGAGCTCACGAGCATGGGCAAGGCCGAGGTCGCCCGCAAGGGCTTCCGCGGCGAGTACGAGGGCGACGAGGCATTCCACAAGTACCTGGCAGGCCCCACCTCGATCCCCGTTATCGTCGCGGGCGCGAAGAACGCCGCCATCTCCATGGTCGTGCGGATCTTCGGCGAGTGGTCCGGCACGTCAGTGCCTGTACTGGAGAAGAAGAATTGAGTTACACCGAGCGCATGGCCGACATCGCCACGATGCTGGCAGCAGATGGTTACAACCTGGCGGTCGAGGAGCACGGGCACCGCGTCGGGCTGACCGTCTCTCCCGGCCCCGACGCCTGCGAAGACTGCCTGGTCCCCAAGGACGTCTTCCGGGGCATCGCCGCGCACCAACTCGGCATCGAAGGTGACCTCATCGACATCAGGTACCCGGTCGACCTCCCCGACTACTCAGGCGGGTCACATTGACCACACGAGTCGCACTGATCACCGGCTGCGGCAAACGGGACGGCATGGGCAGGGCGATCGCCCTGACCCTCGCCGCCTCCGGGGCCGCGGTCGTCGTCACCGACAAACAGGCCACCGGCGTGCTCAATCGCCGCCAGGAGATCGTCGGCGTCACCGACGAGTCCTGGGGCGGTGTCGACTCCCTCGTCGAGGAGATCACTAACCTCGGCGGGACCGCGATGGCGCAGCTCGGCGACATCTCCGTCGCCGAGGACGCCCAGCGCATGGTCGACGCCGCCGCCGCCTGGCGCGGCAGACTCGACATCCTCGTCAACGGCGCCGGCGCCCCGCAGGGCCTCGACCGCCAGGACATCGAAGACGTGCCGATCGAGGTCTTCGACTTCGTGATCGCCGTCAACCTGCGCGGCACCTACCTGATGTCAAGGTTCGCGGTGCCGCACATGCGGGCGCAGCGGTGGGGGCGGATCATCAACATCTCCTCGCAGGCCGGCCAGGTCTCGGCGGCGATGTCCACTGCTTACTCGGCGTCCAAGGCTGGCGTGCTCGGGTTCACCCGCGCCCTGTCCGCCGACGTCGCCCCGTGGGGCATCACCGCGAACGCGATCTCGCCCGGCATGGTGGCGACCTCGCGGGCGCTGCTGTCCCCCGACCCGGACATCGACGTCGACGCCGAGATCAAGCGGCGCGGCTCGATGCTCGCCGTCGGCCGTTCCGGCTACCCGGACGACATCGCCGCCGCGGTCGCCTACCTCGCCTCCGAAGGGGCCGGCTACATGACCGGGCAGACCCTCGTCCTAGACGGCGGCGGCTCGGGTTCGATGTGGGCCAAGAAGCCGCCAGAGGCATCGAAACTCTAGATCAAGATCTAGAAGATCAAGATCAAGGTGTCATTCAAGGCCGGGCTTGTGACGGGTTTCGCCTGTCGCGGGCCCGGCCTTACAAGGCGTTTCTTATATGAACTGCCGTGGGTACCGCGGTTCTCCATAGCCGGGTTTGTGGCGGGGTTCGCCTGTCACAGGCCCGGCCTTGTCATGCCCGTCGGCAGGGGGTGACAGGAGGCGCCCTGGCGTGGCAGGCTGCCCCGAAGATATATGACGCGCGTCGCAAGGGGTTTGACCATGTCAGCGAGGACAGTGCCGCCGTTCCGTGCCGATCATGTCGGGAGCTTTCTCCGGCCGGCCAGGCTGGCCGCGGCCAGGAAGGACCACGCCGAGGGGAAGATCTCCGCTGATCAGCTCAAGGCCGTCGAGGATGAGGCCGTCAGGGAGGTCGTCGCGCTGCAGCAGGAGGCCGGGCTGCGATCGGTGACCGACGGGGAGTTCCGGCGGGCGACCTGGCACATGGACTTCGTGTACCAGATCGGCGGGGTCTCCAAGGTGGCAGGCAGCCTGAAGTCGACGTTCCACAACCCGGAGGGGGACATCACCTACACGCCGGACGCGATCCACGTGACCAGGCGGCTGTCGATGGACAAGACGATCTTCGGGGAGGACTTCGCGTTCCTGCAGTCCGTCGCCGACGATTGCGTGCCGAAGCTGACGATTCCCGCGCCGTCGATGGTGCACTACCGGTCCGGCATCAGGGCGGTCGTGGACGAGTCCGTCTACCCGGACGTCGAGGAGTTCTGGGCAGACCTGGGGGCCGCGTACAACGACGAGGTCCAGCGGCTCGCCGCGCAGGGCTGCCGGTACCTGCAGCTCGATGACACGTCCCTGGCGTACGTGAACGACCCGGCGCAGCGCGAGTACATCGCAGGGCGCGGCGAGGACGCCGAGCACATCCACGAGCGCTACATCGCGCTGACCAACGCCGCCGTGGCGAACAGGCCCGCGGACATGGCGATCACAACGCACCTGTGCCGAGGCAACTTCCGCTCCTCGTGGGTGGCCTCTGGCGGCTACGACTTCGTCGCCGAGTCGCTGTTCAACGAGCTCGACGTGGACGGGTTCTTCCTGGAATACGACGACGAGCGCTCCGGCGGGTTCGAGCCGCTGCGCTTCGTGCCGAAGGGCAAGCAGGTCGTCCTCGGCCTTGTCACCACCAAGCGGCCCGAGCTTGAGTCCAGGGACGCCCTCAGGCGCCGCATCGACGAGGCAGCCAAGCACGTGCCGCTCGACCAGCTGTGCCTGTCCGGCCAGTGCGGCTTCGCCTCCACCGAGCAGGGCAACGCGCTGACCGCCGATGACCAGAAGGCGAAGCTGGAGCTCATCGTGTCCGTGGCGGACGAGGTCTGGGGTGCCTAGGGCCGGGCTACCCCCGGGATCGAGACCGCGTCCACGACGCCGGTGACAACGGTCAGCGTGGGCAGGAGCCCGCGCAGCGGCCCGAAGGCGCGGCCGGCGAGCAGCGACTGGACCAGCCGGCCCCGGACGGGCGCGCGGCCGTCCTGGCGTCGTCCCTGGCGTCCCTGGCACCCCCCGTGTCCCTGGTGTCCGCCACATTCCTCCCTCGGCGCACCCGGTTCGGCTGTACCCGCCTGAACGCGGTGCGTGTTACCGGAACCCGTGCACGGCCGCGGTTCGGTCCTCGTCGTGCGGTAAACGACCTGATAGCTGGCTTTGTGGGATGGCACAACCCCGAGACGCGGCCGGAGGGGGACGGATACAAGCTAGTTCACGATCCGGTAGTCCTCTTTTATTCCTTCTTGCAGCCACCCCGAGCGGGTGAGAGTATCCAAGACAAATCTCAGGACGATCGACTCTGTTTTTGTCACTAACCAGCGTTCGAGTTATCACACGAGTAGGTGAATGCCGATGAGATTTCGGCTTATGTCAATGCGGACCGCCTGCCTCGCTGGGGCGGCCGTGCTAGTGCTGACCGCTGCCGCCGCGTGCAGCAGCGGCAGCAGCGGCGGCTCCGGAGCCGCGTCGTCGCCGTCGGTGCTCAAGTCGAACACGAGCATCGCGGTCGCGCCACCCAAGGCCGGCGGCTCGCTGACCGTTCTTGAGGGCAAGGGCTTCTCCGGTGACTGGCCGCTCGGGCTCGACCCGGCGACCAACACCACGGGTTCAGCCGACCAGGACTACGACAACGCCGTGTACGGCCAGCTCTTCGAGCTCGGCGACAACGGCAAGCTGATCGACGACCTCGCCACCGGGTACCAGTACTCCAACGGCAACAAGACCGTCACGATCGACCTCCGTCCCGGCGTGAAATTCTCGGACGGCTCGCCGCTGACCGCGTCGGTCGTGGCCTGGAACTGGACGCGCGACCTGGAGTCGGGCTGCACCTGCGCGCCGGAGTGGGTGATCGCCCGCACCAACCCGAAGGTGACGACCTCGGCGCCGGCGCCGGGTGTCATCAAGGTCATCAACGCCACAACCATCCAGGTCAACCTGGCCATTCCGGACGGCGCGTTCATCACCACGATGTTCGACACGATCCCGAACTGGATCATCTCCGAGGTCAGCTTCGACAAGATGGGCGAGAAGGCGTTCGCCCAGCTCCCCGTCGGCGCCGGGCCGTTCATCATGGTCAGCGACTCCTACAGCAACCAGATCGTGATGAAGAAGAACCCGACGTACTGGCAGGCGCCGCAGGGGCTGCCGTACCTCGACAACCTGACCTTCAAGTCGGTCAGCGGTGACGAGGCGGCCTACGAGGCGATGCTCTCGGGCGAGGGCCAGGTATATATCGACATGTCCACCCCGCAGCTGCTCACCGAGTCGGCGCAGCACTTCAACGTGCTGAACCAGCTGGGCACCTCGCCGTACGACCTGCAGCTCAATACCGCGAGCGCGCCGTTCAACAACGTCAAGGCCCGTGAAGCGATCTACGCGATGACCAACTTCGCGCCGATCCTGAAGAACATCTTCGACAACCAGTACCCGGTCGTTGAGGGCTTCACGGGACCGGGCGGCATCTGCTACGAGCCCACGGTCCCCGGCTACCAGGGCTACAATCCGACCCTGGCGAAACAGCTGGTCGCGGAGTCCGGCCTGAATAAGGTGACCATCAACCTCGGCACGATCTCCTCCAGTGAGGTCGCCAGCGAGACCACGGAGGCGCTGTCGCAGGAGTGGGCGGCGTTCGGGGTCAAGACCACCCTGCACGTCTACCCGCTCAACGGCCTCATCCAGGCCTTCACCGCCAACAGCGGCAAGAGCTGGCAGGCGATGATCCAGACGGCCGGCGCCTACGACCCGGCGGGCGGTGTCGGCGTGGGCTTCCGCTTCGACTCCACCTCGCCGTTCAGCGGCGTCCACGACCCCAAGCTGGACACCATCCTGAACGAGGCCGAGGCGAGCAGCGACCTGACCACCCGCTGCGGGTACTACGACCAAGCCGCTGAGTACATCGCCAAGAACTACTACGGGCCGTTCTACTTCGCCTTCGCCCCGGCCAACGTCTCGGTGAAGGGAGTGGCGGGCCCGGGCCTCACCACGCCGCTGCCCGCGGTGGCGGTGGCGCCGGCGGTCCTCTGGGAGGACGTCTACGACAACCCCGCTGGCTCCTGACAGGCGGACCGGTAAACGACAGTAAGGACATCAAGACAACCATGGCGCTGGCACAGCAAGTCCAGCTCCAGCGGGACCCCGGCGCGCGATCTGACATCGCGCGCCGGGTGGCCGGCTCACCAGCCCTCCAGCTGGTGGGTCGGCGGCTTCTCACAGCCATCCCTGTGCTGCTGGGCGTCACCTTCCTGACTTTCGTCGTCATGAACCTCATCCCCGGAAACCCCGCCCAGCTGATCCTCGGCATTAACGCGACCCCGGCCGCGATCGCCAAGCTGGACGTGCAGCTGGGCCTCAACCACCCGTTCTGGGACCGCTACTGGCTCTGGCTCGACGGGCTGCTGCACGGCAACCTCGGCATCGCCTACAGCAACCAGCAGAGCGTCAACAGCGACATCGCGCAGTTCCTCCCCACCACCTGCTGGCTGCTGCTCTACGCGCTGGTCGCGTCGCTCGCCCTCGGCGTCATCGTCGCGGTGCTCTCCGCCCGCAGGCCCAACGGGATCGTCGACAGGATCGGCCTGGTGATCTCCATGCTCGGGCTGTCGACCGCGCCGTACGCGCTCGCGCTGGTGCTCATCTACGTCTTCTCCGTCAGACTCGGCTGGTTCCCGACGATCTCCAACTCCCTGGGCAACAACCCGCTGACCGCCATCAGGGCCCTCACCCTGCCCGCCGCCTCAGTCGGGTTCCCGCTGTTCGCGATCTATACCCGGCTGCTGAGAGCCGACATCGTCGAGCAGATGCAGCGCGAGGACTACATCGTCACGGCCAAGGCCAAGGGCGTGCCGCCGTGGCGGGTGCTTGTCGTGCACGCGACCAGGAACTCGCTGTTCACCCTCATCACGCTCGTCGCGCTCAACCTGGGCACGCTGATCGGCGCGGTGGCCATCATCGAGCCGATCTTCTCGCTGCCCGGCATCGGCGCGGAGCTGATTAACGCCATCCAGATCAACGACCTGCCGCTCATCGAGGGCATCGTCGTCGTGTTCGCCCTGGTAACCGTGGCAGGCAACCTACTCGCCGACCTGTTGTACACGGTCCTCGACCCAAGGATCCGGTATGGCCGCGCAGCTTCCTGACATGGCGGCGACGCTGACGCCCGGCGCGCAGCAGCCGCTTCCCTCCCTGGTCAGCAGCCGGCGGCTGAAGTGGCAGAAGATGGGGCGCGAGCTGCGCCTGTGGGTGCCGGCCGGCATCCTCATCCTCCTGCTCTTCCTCTGCTTCGTCTGGCCCTACGTCTACACGATCCCGCCGGGCGACACGGGCTCCATCCTGAACGCCTCGCTGCCGCCGTTCTCGCCGGGGCACTGGCTCGGCACCGACCCGAACGGCGTGGACATCTTCTCCATGCTCGTGTACGGCGGGCAGGTGTCGTTCGAGATCAGCCTGGCCGTCACCGCGGTCGGCGTGATCATCGGCGGGACCATCGGGCTGACCGCCGGCTACTTCGGCGGCTGGGTCGACTCGGTGCTCTCCCGCGTCATCGACGTGCTGATCGCCTTCCCCGCGCTGGTGCTCGTCCTCGCGGTCGCCGAAGTGCTGCAGCCGAGCGAGACGCACCTGATCTGGGCGCTGTCGGTGTTCAGCGTGCCCGCATTCGCGCGGGTAACCCGCGGCTCCACCCTGACCGTCCGCACGCTGCCGTTCATCACGGCGGCCCGCCTGTCCGGCACGAGCAACAGGAAGATCATCTTCCGGCACATCCTGCCGAACGTCATCCCGGGCATCGTCACGTTCAGCCTGCTCGGCATCGGCATCATCGTCATCCTGGAAGGGGCGGTCGACTTCCTCGGCCTCGGCATCCAGATCCCGCAGCCGAGCTGGGGCGCGATGATCGCGAAGGGGCAGAACGTCCTCACCGCCGAGCCGCAGTACGTGCTAATCCCGTCCATTGTCCTGCTGATATTCGTCATGTCGCTGAACCTCCTCGGGGACGCGCTGCGTGAGCGCTGGGGGGTCCGGTGAGCCCGGTGATCTCGACAGACAGTGCACTCCTCGAAGTCGAGGACCTGCGAGTGGCCTTCGCGGTCGGCGGCCGGGAGGTCCGCGCCGTCGACGGCGTCACCTACAAGGTCGACGCGGGCCGCACGCTCGCCATCATCGGCGAGTCCGGCTCGGGCAAGACCGTCGGCTGCCGCGCCATCATGGGCCTGCTGCCCGTCGGCGCCGAGATCAGCGGCTCCGCGCGGCTGCGCGGCACCGAGCTGATTGGCCTGTCCGACAGCCAGCTGCGCAAGCACCGCGGCAGCGAGTTGGCGATGGTGTTCCAGGACCCGGCCCGCTCGCTCAACCCGACGATGAAGGTCGGCAAGCAGATCACCGAGGCGATCAGGACGCACCGCAAGGTCAGCGCGAAGGAAGCGCACGACCAGGCGGTCGAGCTTCTCCGCCTGGTCCGCATCCCCGCGGCCGAGCGACGGTTCCACGAGTACCCGCACCAGCTGTCCGGCGGCATGCGGCAGCGCGTCGTGATCGCCATGGCCCTCGCCTGCCGGCCCAAGCTGCTCATCGCCGACGAGGCCACCACGGCGCTCGACGTGACCACGCAGGCGCAGATCATGGAGCTCCTCCTCGAGCTACAGCAGGAACTGGACATGGCGCTGATCCTGATCAGCCACGACCTGGGCCTGGCCGCGTCCTACGCCGATGAGGTGGTCGTCATGTACGCGGGCAAGGTCGTGGAGCAGGCGCCGGCGAAGCGGCTGTTCGGTGCCGGCGGCACAGTCAGGATGCGGTACACCCGGGCGCTGCTCGACGCGATCCCGCACCTGGAGCGCCCCGCCCACGCCGAACTGCCCGTCGTTACCGGCCGCCCGCCGGACCCGACCATGCTCCCCGTCGGCTGCTCGTTCGCGCCGCGCTGCCCGAGCGCCGCCGACGACTGCACGGCGAAGGCGCCCGCCCTGACGGAGCACGCACCAGGCCACCGGTGGGCCTGCTGGCATCCATGTGAGAACGGAGGCGCGGCGTGAGCGCGGAAGCAACCCGCACCGATCCCCTGCTGTCGGCACGAGACCTGGTTCAGGAGTTCGTCGTGCGCGAGGCCGGCGGCGCCAGGGGCGGCGTCGTCCAGGCGCTGTCCAGCGTCTCGTTCGACATCATGCCCGGCGAGACCCTCGGCATCGTCGGCGAGACCGGATCCGGCAAGTCGACCCTCGCGCGAGCGGTCCTGCAGGCACCAAGACCGAAGTCCGGTTCCGTCGTCTTCCGTGGCAAGGAGCTCACCAAGCTGCACGGCAGCGCGCTGATCGCCGCGCGGCGCGACATGCAATTCGTGTGGCAGGACCCGTTCGGCTCCCTCGACCCGAAGTGGCAGATCCGGTCCATCGTCGAGGAGCCGCTCGCCGCGCACCACGTCGGCACCAGGGCCACGCGCCACAAGCGCGTTGCCGAACTCCTCGACCTAGTCGGCCTCGACCCCGCCAGGTACGCCAAGCGGCATCCGCGCGAGCTGTCCGGCGGGCAGGCGCAGCGCGTCGCCATCGCGCGCGCCGTCGCCCTCGAGCCGTCGCTACTCATCTGCGACGAAGCGGTCTCCTCCCTCGACGTGCTCATCCAGGCGCAGGTACTCAACCTCTTCGAGAGGCTACGCCGCGAACTGGGCCTGTCCTACCTGTTCATCGCCCACGATCTGGCCCTGGTCAAGCAGGTCAGCGACCGGGTTGCGGTGATGTACCTGGGCAAGTTCTGCGAGGTAGGACCCGGCGAATCCGTATACAAGCAGCCGCTGCATCCCTACACCAAGGCGCTGCTCGACTCGATCCCCTCGACCGAGCCAGGCGCGCAGCGGGCCACCGCGACGCTGAGCGGCGAGCCCCCTTCGCCGATCAACCCGCCGTCCGGCTGCCGGTTCCGCACCCGCTGCCCGCGCGCCGCCGACCGGTGCGCGACCGAGGTGCCCGAGCCGCGGGAACTCGGCCCCGGCCACCTCGTGGCCTGCCACTTCCCGCTGACCGTAGAGGCCCCGGCCGGGTCGGCGAGCACGGTGCCGTCACAGGCCGTGCCAAGCACCGCCGAGGTCCAGGGCTAAGCGGCCAGTCGGAACCAAGGTCAAAGTCAAGATCAAGGCCGAAACGAGAAGTCCGAACGGGTGCGTGCTCCGCCTTTAGGGCCAGCCGCACTCGTTCAGACTGATGATCCGAGTAACGGCCCGCTCTTGGAATAACACGAGTTTCTGACTCGCATAAACGCGATAATTTCGCTTCCTGTCAAGGAAAGGAACATCATATGAGGCTGCGGATTCTTCTTGAACCCCACCACGGGGCAACATACGCCCAGATCCTGGCCCTGGCGAAGGCGGCAGAGGCAGGCGGCTTCGATGCTTTCTTCCGCTCCGACCATTACCTGGGCATTGACGCGGACGACGTCACGTACCAGCCGACCGACTCGTGGACCACGCTCGCCGGGCTCGCCGTGCAAACCGAGCGGGTGCGCCTCGGCACCCTGGTCAACGCCTCGACGTTCCGGCTGCCCGGGCAACTGGCGGTGGAGGTGGCGACGGTCGATCAGATGAGCGGAGGCCGCGCCGAACTTGGCATCGGCGCCGCCTGGTACGAACGCGAGCACAATTACTTTGGCATCCCGTTCCCGCCCCTCGGCGAGCGGTTCGACAAGCTGGAAGAACAGCTAGCGATCCTCACGGGGATCTGGGACACGAAACCAGGCGAACGTTTCAGCTACGAAGGCAAGCACTACCAGGTCACCGACTGCGCATCCATCCCCCGATGGGCCTCTCGCCCCAAGATCATCATCGGCGGGGCAGGCGCGAAGCGCACCCCCACCCTGGCGGCCAAGTACGCGGACGAGTTCAACGGTGCCCTCGGCCTCGACTTGCGCGAGCGGTACGCCAACTTCAAGCGGATCTGCGAGGACGTCGTTGGCCGCGACCCGGCCCAGGTGCGGTTGTCTGCGACGGTGCCGGTCGCGATAGGCCGAGACGCGGAAGACCTGGAGCGCCGCAAGGAGTCCCTGGGCGAGCCGGGCGCGCGGCTGCTCGCCGCCGGCGTCACCGGGTACGCCGGTGACGTGATCCGGGTCATCGAGGACTTGGCCAGCCAGGGCGCGGACACGGTGTACTTCCACGTTTACGGCCCGTCCGATGTCGCGCACATCGAACTGCTCGGTGAGCAGGTAGTCAGCCGTTTCCAATGACAGTTAGCTCCCTGTAGGTGTCTGGGGGCCGGTGCCGAAGGGCTCCGGCTCCATGGACGGGCTGCTCCGCCTGTCCGCGGTAGCGTGGGTTGCCGCTGTATTCCTTCCCGCGGGACTTCGAATCGCCTGGATCGTCGGCACCCGCCTAGCTCAGCTTCCTGCTCCCAGCCCACGGGTCAGACAGACTCGTGCACGCCGTGACGCCCCCGGCGCTACCGGCCCCTGACCCGTCGCGCATCAGCTCCCACTCCCGCGGCGAGCAGGCCTCGCGCTAGGGGGCCGACTGGGTAGCGGAATTGCTCCCAGGGGGCTTTTGACCTGCGGGGAAACGGTAGACCTGACTGGTTGTCCGGTCTACCGTCGTTTGTGTGCCCGCACAGTGGCCTCGCCGCAAAGGTTGTGCGGCAGGCGGATGTTCCGGGCGCATCCGCTGAGGCAGCATGAGGTACGTGAGAGATCGACAGGACCGGCCGCAACGCTTGTGCGCTGCCAACAAATCCGCTCCCGAATTCGGTGCGCTAAACACCAGTGCGCTTAATCGGGGCGGGCTGGTTCTGGAATTTCTCTGGGCATCACCCGGAAATCGGCCCGCGGTAAAAGCGCCTGGAATTTCCTTTCCAGGCACGGTTCTTATGGGGCGGGCTGCCGGTGGAGATTGACATCAGGGCGGTCCGGCGGCTGCGGGAGTCGGCGGGCGCGCGGGCCGCGATCGCGCCGATGGTCGAGGCGCTCTGCCGCTCGGACGCGGACCTGGCCGCGACGCGCGTGGTCTGTGACTGGATCCAGTACAAGGCGAACTTCCGCGACCCGGTTATGGTCCGGCCGGTTCTCCCGGCCGACGGCGCCGCCTCGGTGGCGGGGTACGAGCTCGCCGTGGACCTGCGCCGCTGCGCGCGGCCCGAGACGGACGTGGCCGGCGAGGTGACCGCGGCGCTGTCCGACGCGGTGCACGTCACCGGGGGGACCGGGTTCGGCGTCGGCGGCCCCCGTGGTGGCGAGCAGGGCGGCGGCGCGGGGGACCGGGTGTGGCTTGAGCCGTGGGTGCCGGGGTCCGCGAGCTGCGTGTGGCGGTTCAACGCGATGTACTGGCAGGCCCTCGCCGCCTGGGAGAAGACCACCGGCAAGGAGTACGAGCAGACGCTGCCCGGCGGGGAGTCGGACGGGCGCAACTCCGCAGCCGCCCGCGAGGTCATCCTCGACCTGTTCTCCAGCTGGGACGAGCTGGCGTCGCGGCGGGCGCTGCCCGAGGAGCTGTACGTCATCGAGCTCGGCGTCGGCAACGGCGGGCAGGCGCGCACCTGGCTGGATGAGTTCGCCGAGCTTGACCGCCGGCACGGCCGCGACTACTACCGGCGGCTGCGCTACCTGATGGGCGACTACTCCGCGCACGTCCTCGACCGGGCCCGCCAGGAGGTGGCACACCACGGGGACCACGTGTCCGGCCTGGTGCTTGAGGCGACCCGGCTGTCGGGGTCCGTCGGGTTCCTGGCCGGCAAGGCGTTCCTCGTCTACATCTCCAACGTGTACGACAACCTGCCGAGCGACGAGATCGCGACCATCCGCGGCCGGATGTACCTGGTGCAGACCCGGTTGTACCTGCCGGGTGCCGCGGCGGACGGGATCGCCTCGCGGTTCGGGCTCAAGCGGGCAGAGCTCGCGCAGCTGACCGAGCGGCTGCTGCGGATCGGCCCGGAGCTGCTCGCGGAGTCGCAGCCAGACAAGTTCCCCGACACCGGCCAGTCGGTGCTGTTCTGGCAAGCCGTATGGGACGCGCTGCGCCAGGCCGAGCGGTACGTGCCGCTTGAGGGCCTTGACACCTACCGGATCACGCCGTCGGTGACCGGGGAGATCCTCCGGCCGCTGCTGGCCGCGGAGGGGGAGGTGCGGATGCACGTGTCCAACGGGGCGCTGTCGTCGTTCCTGGACACGCTCCCGCTGCTGCACCCGTTCGGCCGGCTCGTCTGCCACGACCTGTTCACCACGTCTCCTGGTGAGTACCGGTTCGGGTTCTTCGGGCCAGGCAAGTACGACGGGTCTGTCGTCAACTGGGTGAACGGGCCCCTGCTGCAGCTGCTGGCCAGCCGCCGCGGCTTCGGGGTGCGGTTCTCGCCGTTCACTCAGCGTCCCGCGTCTAACGTCAAGACGCTGACCGCGCAGGTCAGGGACTAGGGGCGATGACCATGGCCGAGGTGTCCGGCTCGCTGCCGGGAGACGTCCTGTGGGACCGCCCCACGGGGAAGCTCCTCCCGACGACCGTCGTGGGGTCCTACAGCGTGCCCGAGTGGCTGGAGCGGCTGAAGACCGAGTACTACCAGCGGCGGATCAGCGCGGCGCACCTGGCCGAGATCCACGAGGTGGCGATCAAGGCCGCCATCAATGACCAGGAGCGGGCCGGCATCGACATCGTCTCCGACGGCGAGCTCCGCAGGGACAACGACATCGACTACTTCCTGGCCAGGATCCCCGGTGTGCACATCGCGCAGCGGGCTAAGTCGGACTACTACGACTACTACGACGCGGCCGTCAACGCGCCGCTGCCCGAGGACGACAAGCAGTTGTCCCCCGGGGAGACGACCCCCGGTACCCCCAGGGACATGCCCGTTGGGAGGGCAGGTGTACCGGACATGTCAGGGCTCGGCCTCGCGGGCGACTTCGAGTTCACCCGCGCGCTGACCGACCGCCCGGTGAAGTTCTCCTTCACCGGTCCGTTCTCGCTGTCCCGACGGATTACCGTCGCCGATGGTGCGTACAAGAACCCGGCCGACCTGGTCCGTGCCCTCGCCAGGCGGCTCAATCTCGAGGCGCGTTCGCTGGCGGAGGCCGGGGCCCGGTTCCTGCAGATCGACGAGCCGTTCCTGGCCGGCTACCCGGAGCAGGCGGCCCTCGCCATCGAGGCGGTGAACATCGTCACGGACGGCGTGCCGGCCACCTGGGCGCTGCACGTCTGCTACGGCAACCGCTATGCGCGGCCGTCGTGGGAGGGGCACTACGACTTCCTGTTCCCCGCGGTGCTCGCGGCCAGGGTCGACCAGCTCGTGCTCGAGTTCGCCCGCAAGGGCCTGGACGACCTGCGGCTGATCAAGGAGTACGCCTGGCCGTCCGCGCTCGGCCTCGGCGTGATCGACGTCAAGTCGCCGGCGGTGGAATCGCCTGACCTGGTGGCCGCCAGGATCCGGCGCGCCCTGGAGTACGTCGACCCCGGCCGCCTGGTGGTCAACCCCGACTGTGGGCTGCGTCATCTCGCGCCGGAGGTGGCGCGGAGCAAGCTGCGCGCTATGGTATCTGGCGCGGCGCTTGTCCGATCAGAGCTAAGTACAACATCAACCAGCCCCTCTCCCGCCTCGCCCGCCTCGGGAGAGCGCAACTCCCAGACGTCAGGAGACAGCAATGGATAGCGGATACCTCTTCACTTCCGAGTCGGTGACGGAGGGGCACCCGGACAAGATGGCTGACCAGATCTCGGACGCGGTGCTCGACGCGGCACTCGCCGGGGACCCGATGTCGCGGGTCGCGTGCGAGACGCTGCTCACCACCGGCCTGATCGTCGTCGCCGGCGAGATCACCACCGCGTCGACGATCGACTACGCCGCCGTCGCCCGCAAGGTCGTCAACGAGATCGGCTACGACAACGGCGAGTACTACTTCGACGGCAACGCGGTCGGCGTGGTCGTCGCGATGGACCGCCAGTCGCCGGACATCGCCCAGGGCGTCGACACCGCCCACGAGGGCCGGGTCACCGGTTCCGAGGACCCGCTCGACAAGATCGGCGCCGGCGACCAGGGCATGATGTTCGGCTACGCGACCAACGAGACGCCTGAGTACATGCCGACTCCGATCATCCTCGCGCACAAGCTGTCGAAGAAGTTGTCGGAGGTCCGCCACTCTGGCCTGCTGCCCTACCTGCGCCCGGACGGCAAGACCCAGGTGACCGTCCGCTACGACGACGCCGGCAAGCCGGTCGAGATCGAGAAGGTGCTGATCTCTACCCAGCACCAGGACGGCGTTGAGTCCAAGCTGCCCGAGGCGCTGTGGGAGGAGGTCGTGACCCAGGTGCTCCCCGGCGACCTGTACGACCCCGACCGGCTGAAGGACGAGTTCTACGTCAACCCGACCGGGCGATTTGTCATCGGCGGCCCGGTCGGCGACACGGGGCTGACGGGGCGCAAGATCATCGTCGACACCTACGGCGGCTTCGCGCGGCACGGCGGCGGCGCGTTCTCCGGCAAGGACCCGTCCAAGGTGGACCGCTCGGCCGCATACGCCGCCCGGTACGTCGCCAAGAACATCGTCGCGGCCGGCCTCGCCGACCGCGCCGAGGTCCAGGTCGCTTACGCGATCGGGGTCGCCCGCCCGCTGTCTCTGCTCATCGAGACGTTCGGCACGGAGAAGATCTCCAAGTCCGCGATCGTGGAGCTGGTGGGGGAGAACTTCGACTTGCGCCCAGGCGCGATCCTCCGGGATCTCGACCTGCGCCGCCCGATCTACCAGCCGACGGCGGCCTACGGCCACTTCGGCCGCAGCGGCGACGGCTTCACCTGGGAGCGCACCGACAAGGCCGACAAGCTCCGCGCCCAGGCGGGGTTGTAGCTTCCGTCCCCCTGCTCGCCTTTTTCTCGCGGCCCCGGCCGGCACGACGTGCCGGCCGGGGCCGCGTCGTATCTCCGGCACCTTTGCCGGTACCGCAGCCGCCAGTCGTGCCGGATGTCAGGAGACATATACCGAGTTCTGGTGGGACAAGGCCGACAAGCTGGGCGGGTTCATGACCAAAAGTCGGTATACCTTCCCGCAGGTCTCTTAGCGCTGGTCGGGCGCGTCCGCTTTGGGAGGGTACGGGGAGCGCGCAGGTGGCCCTGTGCCGGTGCGTTCGCGGGGCGGACGGCCAGAGGCGGGGTCGCGCGGCCAGGAACGAAGAGAGGCAAGTGAGCACTTCCCTCGGACAGCGGGCCAGCTGGCGGCTGTCTAGTAGCCGGCGACCATGATCAGGTCAGGTCCGTTTCGCGGCAAATGCCGCGCCGTCGCCGTCGCCGTCGGTTAGGAAAAGCCAGTGCGGGCGCCACGCCGATAACAGCAAGAAGCACGGAGTGCCGACGGAGTTCCGGGCCCGTGATAGCCCGGCATGTGCACAATTATCCGCTTTTAAGTCGATATTTATGAATATAAGAAGATGGCGGAGCCGTGGCAAACGGGCATCGCCAATCCCGGCTTGTTGCTCGTGTGACTGAAGTGATTAACGGGATACAGTGACTTGTGGTCTGCTGCAGTATTCCGACTAGCTAGTTTGGCGGCTGGCGCGATTGTTCGGGGTCAGCTGCCATGCGATCGTCGCCGTTAAGTTCCGGCTCGTGAGGGGGGCCGGGCAGGTGAGGAGGCGGTCAATAAGCGGCGAAACGTGATGAAACCGTTCTCTGCGGGGGGTACGGCCCGTCCCCGCGGCATGATCATAATTCAAAGAACACTTGATAGCTGCTTGAACTCAGACCACATTGCTAAGGCAGTGCAAAGAAGCACCGTTTACTTGTGGGACCCGTGAACGGCGTCTTCTTTCGGCTAGCCCCGGGGGCGATGCTGTGCCGAGTGGCGGGGCACGCACCCGTTCGGAAGAAAATGACACGCTGTTAGCCACGAGAAGGCAGAAGACATGAATAGATCCGACCACTGGCGGAGGCGCGCGGCGGCAGTCGCCGTCGCCGCGCTGTCGCTCGGCGTCCTCGCCGCGTGCAGCTCGAGTTCAAGCTCGAGCAGCAGCACTCCGGCCGCCTCGAGCACTTCGTCCTCGTCAGCCTCCGCGTCAAGCTCCACGAGCGCCAGCGCCGTTTCGACGTCCTCGTGCGGCACGAAGCCGGGCGTCACGGCCACCGGCACGCCCATCAACCTTGGTGCGATCGACACCAAGGAGCCGGGCACCGACTTCAGCGACATCGAGAACATGGCTGGCGCCTACTTCGCCTGCGTGAACGCCAACGGCGGCATCAACGGGCACCCGATCAAGTACTATCCGCTGACCGAGCAGACCAACCCGTCTCAGATCGCCTCGCTCGCCAAGCAGCTCGTGACCACTGACCACGTGGTCGGCGTCGTCGGCTCGAGCTCGATCATCGAGTGCTCGGTCGACGCGGCCTACTGGAAGTCCGAGGGCGTGCAGGTGCTCGGCGCAGGGATCGACCCCGAGTGCTGGTCCACCGCGAACACCGCCTCCGTCAACATGGGCCCGAGGTACTCCAGTGACGGCGCGGTCTCGTACGTGATCGCCCAGGGTGCCAACAAGGTCGCGTTCGACCAGTCGAACGTCCCCGGCACCACCTACATCGCCGGCGGCCCGAACGCCATCGCCGCGGCGGCGAAGGTGCCGATCACCGACTACACCGAGAACGTCCCGCTGACCGACGCCGCCTCGGTCGCCCAGAAGCTGGTCACCGCGGCCGGACCAAGCGGCGCGGTGGTGCTCAACTTCACTCCGCCCGAGGCGCTGCTCATCCTGCAGGCCGCGCAGAAGGCTAACCTGGAAGACCGGGTCAAGTACTGGGCCTGCTCTACCCCGTGCAACACCGACTTCCTCGCCACCTCGCTCGGGTCTAAGTGGGACGACAAGCTGTTCGTCAACGCCGAGCTGACCCCGCTTGACGGGAACACCAGCTCGACCGCCCTGCTGTACGATGCCATCCTCAAGCAGTACGGCTCGGACGTGTCCGGCGGCGTCGGCTCGTTCAGCCAGATGGGCTTCGTGGACGCCGAGATCGCCACGCACGCGCTGGAGACGATCACCGGGCCGTACACGATCGCTTCCGTGAGCGCTGCGCTGAAGGGCGTCTCGGCCTACAACACCGGCATGGAATGCCAGCTATTCACATACGGCGACTACTCCGAGCACATCCCGAACAACATGGACTACACGGTCACCCCGGACAACGGCAAATTCGTCCAAGCCCCCACGGGCGGCGGGTGCACCCTGATCTCGAACGTCGACCCGCAGATCGCAGCCTACCGGGCCATTGCCGGCACCGCCCCGCTGGCGCCGGCCTCCTGAAACCCCTGAGGAAAGCAGCAAATGCCGAGCTGGTCTGAATTCCAGCCCTACATCGTGACTGGGCTGGCCCTGGGCGGGATCTACGCCCTGTCCGGGGTCGGGCTTGTCGTCCTCTACCGCGCGACGGGCGTGCTCAACCTGGCGTTCGGCGCGGTAGGGGCGATGGGGGCGTTCATCGCGTACTCCATCATCCAGGCGGGCAACCCCGGCTGGCTGGGGTGGATTACGTGCATCCTGTTCGGCGGCGTGGTGACGCTCGGCTACGGGCTGGTCTTCGGGCCAGCCCTGGCCGGGCGTGGCCCGCTCGTCCAGTCTGTCTCAACGCTGGGGCTCGCGCTCGTGCTCTTCGGGGCGATCGACCTGTCGTGGCCTACCAGTGGCGGCCAGTCGCCGTCGATCTCGTTCCCCACCGACTCCGGCGGGTTCACGGTCAGCCAGCTCCAGGTCACCTGGACGCAGGTGATCGCGCTCGCGCTCGGCGTCGTCATCGCCGCCGGCACCGGCCTCTTCCTGCGCTACTCCAAGCTGGGCACCGCCATGCGCGCGATGGCCAACGACCGGGAGATCACCGCGACGCTCGGCGTCCCGGTCCGCCGGGTCGAGGCCGCCGCCTGGCTGGGCTGCGGGCTGCTGTCGGGCCTCGCAGGGATCATGCTGGCCGACCTGTCCGCGCTCGACGACACCACGCTGGTGTTCACGGTGGTGATCTCCTCGCTGGCCGCTGCCCTGATCGGGCGGCTGCGCTCGATCACGGTCACGTTCATCGCGGCGCTCGTCATCGGCCTCGTCCACGACCTGATCACGCCGATCACCCAGCTGACCAACTACCAGGACATGACGCCGTTCGTGCTCGCCGCGATCGCGTTGCTCGTCATGTCGCGCGGCCAGGTCATGACGCGCTCGCGCGAGGAAGGGTGAGGCCACAGTGATCGATACCGCTGGTCCCAAGGCGCCCGCCCACGCCCGCCGCGGTCCCGCCGTGGACCGCGGCGTCTACATCCGCGCCAGCATCATCGCCGTGCTGCTGCTGCTCGCCTTGTTCGCGCTGCCTCCGCTCATGTCGGCGTACTACACGGACACGATGACCCAGGTGGCCATCTACTCGATCGTGACGCTCGGCCTCGGCCTGCTCGTCGGCCGGGTCGGCCTGTACTCCCTCGGCCAGCTCGCCGTGCTGACGATCGGCGCCTGGGTCGGCGCGCGGCTGCTGTTCGCCACCGGCCAGCCGTACATCCTCGTGCTCATCGAGGCCGGCCTGGTCACGATGATCATCGGCTCCCTGATCACGCTGCCCGCGCTGCGGCTGCGCGGCCTTTACCTGGCGCTGATCACGCTGATGCTGGCGGGCGGCGTCACTGTCGTCGAGGCGACGCTCAACTTCCCGAACGGCGGCGGCGGCTTCTCCGGTTATAACGGCGCCTTCCTGCACATTCCGCAGATCAGGCGGCCGTCGTTCGCCGGCACCGACCCGGCGTTCTACCGGTTCTCTGTGATCGTCGCGATCGTGATGTTCCTGCTCGTTTTCGTCCACCTGCGGACCAGGCCAGGCCGGGCGTGGGCGGCGATCAAGCAGAGCGAGCCGTCGGCTCTCGCCGCCGGCATCAACACCACGTTCTACAAGGTCTGGGCGATGGGCCTGGCCGCATTCGTCACGGGCGTGGCCGGCGGGCTGCTGGCCGGCGCGGACCGCGAGCTGTTCTCGATCGACTTCCCGATCCAGAACTCGATCGAGCTCCTGGCGGTCGTGCTCATGGGCGGCGCGTTCGCCCTGACCGGCTCGGTCATCGCCGCGTTCCTCCTGGCGTTCATCCCCGCGCTGCTGCAGATCTGGGGCGTGCCGAACGACTGGCTGATCATCCTGTTCGGACTCGGCGTCATGCAGGTGCTCGCGACCGCGCCAGGCGGGATCGCCGACCAGTTCCCCAAGGACATGAAGCGCCTGTACGGGCTGATCAGCCGATTGTGGCGCAGACCCGCGACGGTCGCCGCGGCTTCGGCGGGTGCCTCGGCCTCGGCGGGAGCCCCGGCAGGGAAGGGAGGCGGCACACCATGATCGAGGTCAAGAACCTGACCGTCAAGTACGGCGGCGTGACATCGCTTGACGGCATGAACCTGCTGTTCGAGAAGGGCGTCTGCGGCCTCATCGGCCCGAACGGCGCCGGCAAGACCACGTTCTTCAACGTGCTGTCCGGCTTCGTAAAGCCCGCGTCGGGCGGCGTGACCGCCTTCGGCGACGACCTGCTGCGCATGACGCACTACCGCCGCGCCCGGTGGGGGGTCCGCCGGACGTTCCAGACCGAGCAGGCGATCTCCGCGCTGACGGTCTACGACAACGTGGCGATGATCCACTCCAAGTTGCGCGGCACCGCCCGCAGGAACGACATCCTGGAGGCCATCGAGTTCGTCGGCGGCGGCATCTCGCCGTGGGCGAAAGTCGGCTCGCTGACAGCCGGGCAGCGCCGCCTGGTCGAGGTCGCCCGCACCGCCGCCGGCAAGCCGAGGCTGGTCCTGCTCGACGAGCCCGCGGCCGGCCTGCCCGACGAGGAGACCAGCCACCTGACCGCCGTGATCAGGAACATCCCGGCGCACACCGGCGCGCTCACGATCCTCGTCGACCACGACATGGCACTGGTCTCCGCGGTGTGCGAGACGACCGCGGTGCTCGACTTCGGCAAGCTGATCGCGTCGGGTCCGACCGCACAGGTGCTGCGCGACGAGCACGTGATGCGCGCCTACCTCGGGACGGCGCAGATATGAGCGAGCGGAGGGGCGCGGCGGTGCCTGGACTGAGGAGCGACGACCGAGGAACGAGGGCTCCCCGCGAGCCGAAGGGCGCGCCCCTGTCCTGGACTGAGGAGCGACGACCGAGGGACGAGGGAGGAGCGACGAGGGAAGGACAGGGGTCCCGAGCGCCCGGAGGCGAGCGGGGGAAAGCAGAGCGACGAGGGAAGGCATCGCCTCCGAGCGCCCCGAAGCGAGCGGGAAGAGACGTGGTCTGAGAGATGTCCGTACTTGAGCTCCGTGACATCACCATCCAGCGCGGCGGCCGGCCGGTCGTCAAGGACGTGACGATCCCGGTCCCTGCCGGGGAGGTCACTGCCCTCCTCGGGCCGAACGGCGCGGGCAAGTCCTCCCTGGTCCTCGCCGTCGGCGGGGTGCTGAAGCCGCGTCAGGGATCGGTGTCACTCGACGGCGTTGAGCTAGCAGGCAGGCGGCCGGAGAAGATCCGCGCCGCCGGGGTCGCGATCGTGCCGGAAGGCCGCCGTCTGCTGCCCGACCTGTCCGTCGACGACAACATCAAAGTGGCCACCTACGCGCTGAGCAAGCAGGCCGCCGCCGAGGGACGGGCCCGCGCGCTCGAGCTGTTCCCCCGGCTCGGCGAGCGGCTCAACGTCTCGGCCCGGCTGCTGTCCGGCGGCGAGCAGCAGATGGTCGTTCTTGCGCAGGCACTCGTCTCGCAGCCGAAGTTCATCTTGATTGACGAGCTCTCCCTCGGGCTAGCCCCGGTGATCGTCAACCAGTTGATCCCCGTGATCCGGTCGATCGCGGCCAGCGGCGCCGGCGTGCTGCTCATCGAGCAGTTTGCCACCGTAGCGTTTTCCCTCGCCACCGGCGCACATGTCATGGAGGGCGGCGTGCTCCGTTACTCGGGCACCGCCGCCGAGCTGAAGGCGAGGCCTGAGCTGCTCCACTCCGCCTACCTGCTCCGCGGCTCCGCCGTCGAGGCGAGCGCGGTACTAGACGGCTCTGTAACGCAATCGCCAGGGGAAGGGGGCAAGCCGGAGTAATCAGCCGGCGGACCGCTCCCACTGGACAACGGCGCCGGCCGGGTGCCGGGTGAAGTCGGGGAGGGCGGTCAGCGCCTGTTCCTCACCGCCAGGGGTATAGGTGACGATCAGCCTGAGCGTCCGCCAGCCGGTGTTCACCGTGGAATGCATCGTCGCCATCGGGATGTAGACCACGTCGCCCTCGGCGATCGGGAACTCATCGTCTGCGACGGTCTGCGTCCCGGTCCCCGAGATGACGTAGATGAGCTCGTCGGCGTGCTCATGCTGGTGCCGGACGTGCCCCTGGCCTGGGTTGATGATCACCTCACCCTGGGAGTTGGCCGCTCCCGGGATCGTCACCGGTGACACGAACCACTTCATGGTTCCCCAGTCGAAGCTGAACGTCTCCGCGTCGGCGGGCTTGATGTGCGCCGTTGTCATGCCTGGACTCTCCTGCTCGGATAAGCGAATAGACAGTTCGGTGAACGCGCGAACCTGGGCGGTGAGGGCGCGCTCGACAGGCAGCCGCTCCATCGACGATGCGCCGAAGAAGCCGCACACCCCGGTGGTATTCGCGAGCACGTAGGCGGCGTCCTCCGGCTCCGCGATCGGGCCGCCGTGGCAGAGCACCAGGATGTCCGGGTTGACCGCGACCGCCGCGTCGCGCATGGCCTGCACCCGCTCCACGGCCTCATCGAGCGTCAGCGCGGTCCGCGCGCCGATGCTGCCCGAGGTCGTCAGGCCCATGTGCGGGACCAGCACGTCGGCCCCGGCCCGGGTCATTTCCTGCGCCTGCTCGGGATCGAACACGTACGGGCAGGTGACAAGCCCGCGCTCGGCGGCGAGCCGGATCATCTCCACCTCGGCGGCGAAGCTCATCCCCGTCTCCTCCAGGTTCTGCCGGAAGACCCCGTCGATGAGCCCGACAGTGGGGAAGTTCTGCACGCCCGCGAAGCCGATCGCGGCCAGGTCGTCAAGGAAGCGGGGCATCAGCCGGAACGGGTCGGTGCCGCACACGCCGGCCAGCACCGGGACCTCCCGCACGACGGGGAGTACCTCGCCGGCCATCTCGACCACGATCGCGTTCGCGTCGCCGTACGGCATGAGCCCGGCGAGTGACCCGCGCCCGGCCATCCGGTACCGGCCCGAGTTGTAGATGATGATCAAGTCCGCGCCGCCCGCTTCGGCGCACTTGGCGGACAGGCCGGTACCGGCCCCCGCACCGATGACCGGCTTCCCGTCTTTGACCTTGGCCCGCAGCCGTGTTAGCAGATCCTGGCGTGCCATCGTCAGTTCCCCTCGGTGATCATCTGGTGCAGTCGGTCCGCCATCGCCGCGGCGAATGCCGGGTCGTTGACGTTCGCGTCCATCCGGTGCAGCGTCAGCCCGGCCGCGGTTAGCTCGCGGTCGAGCGCTTCGCGGCAAGCCTCGTCCGCGGCCGGATCGTAGAATGGCTGGCCGTCCGCGTCGAGCGCGCTGACGCCGCGGTCCGGCCAGAACACCTCCGTCGGCCCCCTCGCACCCGCCGCCTTGCGGCCGACCCTGACGCCAAGCTCGGCCATCTCCCCCGCCGTTGTCCGCATGAGCGTCACGGTCGGGTTGTGCTCGTAGAACAGTCGTCCGCTGAACTGCGCGGGCACGGTGGCGGGCGGCCCGAAGTTCACCATGTCCAGCGCGCCGGGCGCGATCACCTGCGGCAGCCCCGCGGCGCCGGCCGCGGTGAGCCGGTCCGGGCCCGCAGAGAGCACGCCGCCGACGAGGTCGTCGGCCAGTTCCGTGGTGGTCAGGTCCAGTACCCCGCTGACCAGCCGCGCCTCGGCCAGTGCCTCGAGCGCGCGGCCGCCGGCGCCGGTGGCGTGGAAGACCAGGACCTCGTAGCCGAGTTCGGCCAGCCGCGCGCGGGCGGTCTCTACCGCTGGCGTGGTCACGCCGAACATGCTGGCCGCGACGAGCGGCCGCTCGTCGGGATCCGGCGCGACGCCATCCCGGGCCGCGACCATGCCCGCCATGGCGGCGGCCGCGTTGCCGAGGATCATCCGGGAGATCCGGTTGATGCCGGACACGTCCACCACCGAGTACATGACGCAGACGTCCTTGGCGCCCACGTACGGCGATACGTCCCCGGACGCCATGGTGGAGACGAGCAGCTTGGGCATGCCGACCGGCAGCGCCGCGAATACCTGCGCCGCGATGGAGGAGCCACCAGATCCGCCAGCCGAGAGCACCCCGCTGACCCGGCCCTGCGCGGCCAGGTCCGAGATCACGAGAGCCGCGCCGCGGCCCATCTCGGTCACGGCCCTGCCGCGGTCCGCGGCCGAGCGCAGTACGGTCCGGCTCGTGCCCGCCGCGGCCGCCACCGCCTCGCCGTCAACGTCGGGGATGAGCCCGGCCGGATCTCCCGTGCCGGCGTCGACCACGATCACGTCGGCGCCGGCCGCGCGCAGCCTGCCGGCCAGGAACGCTAGGTCCGCGCCCTTGGTGTCCAGGGTCCCGACGATGGCCACTGCCGCCATAGTTCAGCTCACCTCCGGGAGCGGTGGATCTCGAGTGCCCGCCGTCTTGGGCGAGCGTGATTCCCGTGATGTATCGTCCCTCGTCCTGGCACAGGAAAACCATCGATGAGGCCAGGTTTTCTGGTCGACCCAGGGCCTGAATGACCACTGGTGCGAGCAGTCGACTACACACGATAGTGTGCGTCGCTGGTCTCGTCTAAGATAGGTCGCTAATGAGTCCCGATGCGCGGTCGCGCCGCAGGCGGTCTCAGCCCGCTAGGCCGACGATCCCCCAGATTCGCACCGGGCCGTCATCGGATGATGCGCATGATGTTGCGTTCTTCCGACGGCATCGGGACGACACCGCGGACGAGCCAGTGCTGGGACGGGAGTTCCTCAATTCCTGCCCTCCTAAGGTGCGGGCGACCATGCGCGCCGTCTTGGTCCAGGTGGATGCAGCACCGCCTAAGCGGTTTGCCGGAGGCGGTTACTGGGAGGCGATGAAGGGTGAGATGACGGGATGGTTCGAGGTCCGCGTTGACGGTCCCCGGCGCCATCATTACCGCCTGTTCTGCCGTCTCGACTACGAGGCGCAGGGCCTGTCCAAGCCTCTGCTGGTGGTGGTCTGCGGGCTGAGCAAGCCGTTCCGCACCCAGCTGTCAGACGCGGACTACGAGCGCGTCCGGGCGCTCGGCCGCGAGTACCTCAGCCGGAACCCGAGATCCCTTGCGTGAGCAGCCTGTGGCCGGTATTCAGTTCGCTGCGAGGAACCCGGTATGCCCGTTGCGCAGCTCAGCCGTCCGCGCGGCCAAGGCACAGGGGTCGTCGGTGCTGCCTTCGAGCAGCGGGCGGGTGATCTGCTCCTGGTCGCTGGCACCCAGAGGTTCGAGCACGACTCGCATGCCCAAGGCTGCCGCGACCTCGGCGAGCGTGCCGAGCGTCGGGTTGACGTGGCTGGATGAGAAAAGCCGTCGGACGGTCGCCGGCTCGGCGCTGATCGCGCGCGCCAGACCCGCCTTGGTCAGGCCGGCAGCCGCCCGGGCCGTGTCCAGTTCGTTCACGATCCGGTCGATGGTGGCGACCCGGATTGACTCGGCCACGTACTCTCGCAGGAACTCGGGATCCTGGAGGTCGCTGGCCAGGTCGTCCCAGAAAGCGCTCCGCCCAGTCTTCAATTGCCTTCCCTCCATCCCCCTGTCTACGTAACATATATGGTACGTCCATCGCGGTCGGCCCGCAAGTGCGGCCGCCCGGTTTCCCCCGCAGATACGTGCTCAGCACGCCGATGTTGAAGCCCACGTTGTGGCAGATGAGGATGTCCTGCCCGGCGTACTGCGCGATCCACGCGGCTCCCTTCCGCCAGGCCGGGGCGCTGAGGGCTAGCAACCTGGGAGTCCGCTCATTCAAGGAGCGAAGAAGTTACTAAGCTCTAGCCTGGCCGGCCGTCCGAAGTCGACGGCTGACGAGGGAGGGCAGGAGATCATGGCGGGCGCCGGGCGGGCCATCACGGGCGTGGCGGTCACCGCGGCCGCGGCGCTTGTGCTGTTCCTCGCGGCCTGCGGGCACGCCGGCCAAGGCCCTGGGGCAGCAGTGGCGGGCGATCCTTCAGCGGGTACGGCAGGGGGTGCCGCGCCGGCCTCATCTCTGGGTTCGGCTCCGGCCGATTCCTCGGCCGCGATCGGTGCGCCGGCCGGGACCGCCCCGCGCGCCGACCCGCTATCGGGGGCCGCGGCCGCGTACGTGGCGAGCCGCTCAGGCACGGTGCTCGCGGCCGTTTACGACATCACGACGGGCCAGTCCTGGCGTCTCGGCGACGGTCCGGCGCAGGACGAGGCCAGCGTCGTCAAGCTGGACGTCCTTGAGGCGCTGCTCGCACAGCGGGGCGGCACCGGGTTGTCGTCGGCCGACCAGGCTCTCGCGCAGTCGATGATCGAGGACAGCGACAACGACGCGGCCACCAGCCTGTGGGACGAGGCCGGCGGCGCGGCCGGCCTCGGGGCCTACAACGACAGGGCAGGGCTCACGCGGACAACCCCGTCGCAGTGCGTGACCTGCGCCGATTTCCCCTGGCCTGGCTGGGGCCTGACGACCACGGTCCCGTACGACCAGCTCACCCTGCTCAAGCAGCTCGTCGTGCCGGGACCGCGCCCGCTGCTGTCGAAAACCGAGCGGTCCTACGCCCTGTCCCTAATGGAGAACGTCACCCCCGACCAGGCATGGGGGGTCTCCGGCGGCGTCCCCGCCGGGGTGACGGTGGCGCTGAAGAACGGCTGGCTCCCGCTCAACGACGCGAGCACCGACTGGCAGGTCAACAGCGTCGGCTGGATCTCCGGTGACGGCCGGGACTACCTGGTCGCCGCGCTCAGCACGGGCAACCCGACCGAGCAGTACGGCATCGACACGATCAACGGCCTGTCGTCCCTCATCTGGTCCGCGATGCACTAGGTGCATGACGATCCGCCGGCCAGAGGGTGTTCCCCTGGTACGACCGCCGTTTCCGCATGCGACCATGGATATCAGCGCTGACCGCACAACCGGGATAGAGGCCGCCGCCCTACGGTACATAAGCAGCACATGACTCAGACCCTTACCTATCAGCACGGGATCGGCGGGCTGCGCACGTGCTGTTCGCGCCGCGGCCGCCCTGGCCTGGCTCGCGCCCTGACCTCAACCGCATGATCGGAGACTGGACATGCGTACCGGAAAGCACTGCCTCACTCCGCTCGCCGCGGTGGCCGGAGGCCTTCTGGCCGGAGCAGTCGGCACCGTCTGCCTGGACACGGTCCAGTACCTGAGGTACCGCCGCGGCGGCGGCACGGAAAGTCCGCTGGCGTGGGAATTCGCGCCGGTCCAGACCTGGGAGCAGGCCCCCGATCCCGGGCAGGTCGCCAGGCGCGTAATCGAGGGATTCACCCAGCGGAAACTCCCCGACCGCTGGGCCTTTCCGCTCAGCACCGCCATGCACTGGGGCTACGGATCTGGTGCGGCGGCGCTGTACGGCATCCTGGTCGGATCGCTGCGCACGCCGCGCGCTGCCTACGGCCTGCCGTTCGGCACGGCGTTGTGCGCCGCCGGCTACGTAATCCTCCCGGAGGGAGGGCTGTACAAGCGGATCTGGGAGTACGACGCGCAAACCCTGGCCTGGGACCTGAGCGGCCACCTCGCCTACGGGGCGGGCACCGGCGTCACCTTCTTGCTACTCGCTAAGGCCTTGGAGTAGCGGGGCGGAGGGGGTGGAACGCGCTGTCGTTCATCGATGATGATGAACAGCAGCGCGCGGACCTGCGGCGGCGGGGAGCCCCGGGCTAGAGCTGGCCCTGCTGGTACTGGGTGAGGCGGTACTGTGCGGCGACCGGGTTCCACTGGGCGACGAAGGCCGTCTTGTACTTCGTCGCGTTGTGGTTCGGCGTGATGGTGGCCTGGTAGCCGGGGTCGCTCGTGTCGTTGGGGACGCAGCCCTGGGTGACTTCGTCGTTCGCCCACTTGGCGTACGCCTGGTCCGCGGCGATCGATGCCTGCCAGGCCTGGGTGAGGTCGCTGACCAGCGCCGGCGGGAGCGTGGCGCGGCCGGGCATGGCGGTGAGGGTGGCGAGCAGTGACTGCCGTGAGCTGGCGGCGTCGTCGAAGACCTTGGGGTCAGCGGCCAGGTTCGGCCCGCAGGAGCCGACGTCACTCGCGGCGCTGATGATCGCCGCGCGGTCGGAGACGCTCTGCGACAGCATCGTGGCCATGCTCGTCGCGGCCTGCTGCTCGGTGACCGCCTGGGCCGGCGAGGAGGCGGTGGGGGAGGCCGCCGGGGACGCGGTACCGGACGCGGTGGCCGGCCTGGTCGTCGCGGTCGGTCGCGTGCCAGTGCTCGCTGTCTCGCGGAGGGTCTGGTGGCTGAACGGGTGTGCGATCAGCAGCGCCGCCGCCGTGCCGCCGCCGAGCAAGATCACGAGCACGATGATCCACAAGGCCAGGGGCGTGCCGGAGCGATCCCGGTCATGCCGGCGGGGCGGCTGACGAGGCGGCCCCGACGGTGGCGACCCGGCCGTCGGCACCGCGGGCTGGTAGGGCCGGAAGGGCTCGAAGGCCTGCGGGTCCGCGGTCCCTTGCTGGTAGGCCGTGCGCTGGTAAGCGGGTGGCGCGTACGACGGCGCCGGATGGGGCTGCGGGGGATGTGGGGCCTGCCAGGGCTGGGGCGGGACGGCGGGCTGCGTCAGGGTCGGCTCACCCCAGCCGGCCGCGGCAGGCGTGCCGAAGCCGGGGGAGAGCGGTGCCGGGGCTGGCGGCGTGACGATGGTGAACCCCGGGCCGCCACCGGGGCCTGGCCCTGGCTCGTCGGCCACGAGACTCCCGGGCACCGGATCGCCGGGCACGGGGCCGTCTGGCGCGGCGATACCGGCCGGCTGCCCGCACCTCCGGCAGAATCGCGCATTAGGCCCTAGCTCTGCCTGGCAGACCAGGCATGCGCGGCCATTCCCGTCCATTGGCTCCCACCCCTCTGCAACAGGTTAGGGGAGCGCCTACCGCGTGCCAAGGCCTTGTGCGGACAGGAGAGATGACGGTGGGCAATGAGGCCAGCGGGACGATCTGTGTGGCGTGCGAACCTTGCCGGGGCCGGCGAGATCGTATACGTTCCTCGCAGGTCGTCCAGGGCAGTATCCCTGGGCCGCGGGATCCCCTCATGGTGATCGCAACGGAAGGTGAACTCATGGACGAGACCGCGCAGCCGACCCGGCGGGCGCTCGACGGCGTGCGGGTCCTCGACCTGACGCACCAGGTGGCGGGCCCGTCGTCAACGCTCATGCTGGCGTTCCTCGGCGCCGAGGTCGTCAAGGTGATCGCGCCGGGCAGCAGGGACAGCTACGACCCGATCCCGTTCTACCTGAACAACGCGTCCAAGAAGTCCATCGAGCTCGACCTGAAGTCGGAGGCCGGCCTGGCGACCGCGCTGCGGCTGGCGGAGAAGACCGACATTTTCGTGGAGAACTTCTCGCCGGGCGTGATCGACCGCCTCGGCCTTGGCTGGAACGTGCTGTCGGCGCGCAACCCCAGGCTCATCTACGCGCAGCTCAAGGGGTTCGCCGAGGACTCGCCGTACCGGGACTTCCCGTGCTTCGACCCGATCGCCCAGGGCTTCGCCGGCGGGTCCTCGATCACCGGGGAGCCGGACGGGCTGCCGATGAAGCCGGGCCCCGACGTGGGCGATACCGGCACGGGAATGATGCTCGCCCAGGCGATCCTCGCGGCGCTGTACCAGCGGGAGAAGGACGGGCTCGGCCAGCGCGTGCAGATCGCGATGACCGACCAGTGCGCGACGTTCATGCGGATCCACTTCGGCTGGCCGATCGACCGGCACATGGACACCCCCAGATTCGGGAACCGGCCGCCGTTCCTCGTCACCACCGCGCCGTCCGACATCTATCCGTGCCCGCCGTTCGGGCCGAGCGACTACGTGCACATCCACTGCGGCAGCGACCGCCAGTGGGAGCGGATGGCCAAGCTCATGGGCCGCGAGGACCTACTCGGCGACCCCCGCTTCGCGACCATGGCCAGCCGCGGCGAGCACAAGGCCGAGGTCGACGAGGCCGTCCGCGCCTGGGCCGCGACGCTGGACAAGATGGCCGCGATGCGCGCGCTCGGGGACGCCGGAGTGCCGGGCGGCGCGCTGCGCTCCACCACCGAGGTATATGAGGACGCTGACCTGCGGGAGCGCGGCATCTTCGTCACCGTCGACGATCCCGGCAAGGGCGAGGTCACGATCCCCGGCTACCCGGTGCGGATGTCACGCTCCCCGGCCAGGGTCGAGGCCCCGCCGCGGCCGGGCCAGCACACCGCCGAGGTGCTGCGCGACTGGCTCGGCGAGGGCGCGGAACCGTCCGTCGCCGACGGTGCCGCCGACGGAGGTACAGAACGGGTTCGGCCTACTCCGGAGGCCCGCTAGTGATCACGCGAGAGACGGCGATCGTCGGGATCGGCCAGACCGCCTACGGCAAGGCGCTGCCCGGCACCGCCTGGGAACTCGCCATGGAGGCAGTTCTCGCCGCGTGCGCCGACGCCGGCGTGGACGTCGCCGACGTGGACGGCATGTGCCGGTTCACCGCGCCGTTCGAGACGGTCACCGAGGCCCAGCTCGTGCGGGGCCTCGGCATCCGGGAGCTGTCCTGGTTCACCCAGGCGGCGCATGGCGGCGAGGCCCTGGGCGCGGTCGTCATGCACGCGGCCGCGGCGGTCAGCGCCGGGCTCGCGAGCACTGTCGTGGTGTACCGCGCGCTGTCGCAGTCGAAGGGTGGCCGGTTTGGCCGGGCGGACAGCCGTGGCCCCGGTGGTGGCGGGCCGAGTGGGGCCGGCGGCGGTGACTCCGACGGCGACATCGTGGTGCCCGAGCAGGACAACCTGTCGTTCGCCTGGCCGTACGGGCTCATGTCGCCCGGCCAGCTCTTCGCCCTCTGGGCCCGCCGGTACGCCGCGGTACACGGGCTGAGCGACGAGGACCTCACCAGGGCGCTCGGCACGATCGCGGTCACCCAGCGGCGGTTCGCCAACGCCAACCCGAACGCGATGATGCGCGACCGCAAGATGGACTGGGACGACTATCGGAACGCGCGGATGATCAGCGAGCCGCTGCGCCTGTTCGATCTCTGCCTGGAGAACGACGGGGCCTGCGCGTTCGTCGTGACCACAGCAGACCGGGCGCGGGCGCTGCGCCCGGATCCCGTGTGGGTGCTGTCGGCGACCCAGACGATCTCGCCGTACCGGGAGCCGATGGGCATCTACCCCACCGGCGAGCTGCTTGAGCTGTTCCCGCCAGCCGCCGCCGCCCGGCTGTTCGAGCAGGCCGGCGTGCGACACGCGGACATTGACGTGGCCGAGTTCTACGATGCCACGTCCTACATGCCGCTGCGCTCCCTGGAGTCCTACGGGTTCGTGCCCGACGGCCAGGCGTGGCGGTATGTGACCGAGGAGGGCACGGGACTGGACTCCCCGCTGCCGGTCAACACCCACGGCGGCCACCTGTCCGAGGCGTACCTGCACGGCATGAACGGCATCCTTGAGGCCGTCCGTCAGCTGCGCGGCACCGCGTCCAACCAGGTCACGAACGCGGAGGTGGCCCTGGTCGGCGCCCCCGCCGGCAGCGCCACGATCCTGGCCAGGTGACTTCCATGCCGGGGCAGTCAGGAGATGTCGAGCGCGGCGCGCCGCGACATCTCCTGACATTTCATGAAATCGTCCAGCAGGAAGGGAAGTGACGTGGCCATCGTTCCCGGGATGACCGAGCTGACCGCGCCCTACTGGGACGCGGCCAGCGATGGACGCCTCGTCGTGCAGGAGTGCCAGGCATGCCACCAGGTGTGGCACCCGCCGCTGCCCCGCTGCCCGCACTGCCACGCCCCGGACCCCGGCTGGCGCGCCATGTCCGGTGACGGCACGGTCTACACGTACACGATCGTCCGGCATCCGACGCATTTCGCGTTCGCCGACAAGATCCCGTACGTTCTCGCGATCATCGAACTGGCCGAGGGCCCGCGCCTGGTCACCGCCATCACCGGTGCCGCGCCGGAAGAGGTGAGCGTGGGGCAGCCGGTGCACGCTGTGTTCCGCGAGATCGCAGAGGGGATAAGCCTCCCGTATTTCGAGCCTGTCAGAGACCGCGAAGCCGAGGCATACAGCGCCGGCGAGGGTGCAAATGGATAACAGCAAGAAGCGGGCGCCTGTGACGCGGAAGGCCGGGGTCTGTAAAAAGATAGTGGATAGATGGTGGCGCTATGACGTAACCATCTATCCACTATCTTCACCCGCCCCCTGATGGGTGCGGATAACAGTAAGAAGCTCAAGGTGCTGACGGCGGGCGCGACTCAGTCGCGGATAACAGCAAGAGGCCGCCGGCAGGCTTATCGAGATAACAGCAAGATGCGCTAGCAAGCGGAGTGCCGGAGAGCGGCACAGCGGATGGCACCGGCCGGCCTTTCGGCGTAGGAGATGACTATGGGATTGCTTGAAGGCAAGGTCGCCTTCGTCACCGGGGCGGCGCGCGGTCAGGGCAGGTCACACGCCATCAGGCTCGCGCAGGAGGGCGCCGACATCATCGCGGTCGACGCCTGCGCGACGCCGGGCTGGCTGAGCTACCCCCTCGCCACCGAGGCCGACCTCGCGGAGACCGTCAAGGAGGTCGAGGCGCTCGACCGGCGGATCATCGCCCGGAAGGCGGACATCAGGGACCTGACCGCGATCAGCGCCGTGCTCGACGAGGGCGTCGCCGAGCTCGGCGGGCGACTGGACATCGTCGCCGCCAACGCTGCGATCATCTCCTGGCCGCAGGACACCTGGGCGATCGACGTGGACGAGTTCCGCGAGCTGATCGACGTGACGCTGACCGGCACGTTCATCACGGTCAAGGCCGCGGTCCCGATCATGATCACGGCGGGCAACGGCGGCTCGATCACCCTGACCAGCTCAGGCGCGGCGATCACCGCCGGCAAGGGACTCGGCGACTACAAGGCCGCCAAGAACGGCGTCCTGGCGCTCAAGGACACCCTGGCCTACGAGCTCGCCGAGCACTTCATCCGGGTCAACGCGATCTGCCCGACCGCCGTGGACACGCCGATGATCCAGAACGAGAACCTGTACCGCGCCTTCCGCCCCGACCTGGAGCATCCGGGCAGGGACGACGTCAAGGACGGGTTCGCCGAGATGAACCTGCTGCCGATCCCGTGGGTGGACCCCGTGGACATCTCCAACGCGATCGTCTGGCTCGCCTCGGACGCCGCCCGCTACGTCACCGGCGTTACCCTGCCGGTTGACGCGGGCAACCAACTCAAGCACTAGGTCTGAGCGGGAGCCCAAGGGTCCTGAGCGCCGCCCGGAGGCGAGCGGGGGAAATGGAGTGGCGATGCGGACGCAAGCGGCGGTGCTCTACGAGGCGGGCACCGACTGGAAAGTCGAGGACATCGAGCTTGACCCGCCGCGGGCCGGCGAGGTCCTCGTCCGGGTAGCCGCCGCCGGCCTGTGCCACTCGGAGGAGCACCACCGGGTCGGGGACGTGCCGTTCGCGGCCCCGATGATCGGCGGTCACGAGGGCGCGGGCTTCGTCGAGGAAGTCGGCCCGGGGGTCACCCTGGTCAAGCCAGGCGACTACATCGTCTTTTCGTCCATACCGAACTGCGGGCGGTGCCCGTCCTGCGCGCAGGGCCGGCAGAACCTGTGCGACGTGGCGGCCGGCATCATGGCCGGCGTCCAGCTCTCCGACGGCTCGTCGCGGCATCGCAACCTGGCCGGGCAGGACCTGACGATCACCTGCCTGGTCGGCTGCTACGCCAGGCACACCGTGGTCAACGAGGCGTCGGTCATCCCGGTGGACCCGTCCTTCCGGCCCGAGGCCGCCTGCCTCACCGGGTGCGGCGTCGCGACCGGATGGGGCTCGTCGGTGTACGCCGGCGGCGTCCGGCCCGGCAACGCGGTCGCCGTGGTCGGCGTCGGCGGGCTCGGCTCGGCGGCCGTGCAAGGGGCGCGGCTGGCCGGGGCACGGCACATCTTCGCCATCGACCCGGTCGAGTTCAAGCGGACCTCCGCGCTCGGCTTCGGCGCGACGCACACGGCGACCGACGTCACGGCGGCGTTCGACCTAATCCGCGAGGTGACCTGGGGCCGGATGTGCGACGTCGTCGTGCTGACGATGGGCACCGGCCGCTCGGACCTGATGGACGCCATCCTCGCCCTGGCCGCCAAGCGCGGCCGCATCGTCGTCACGAACATCTACCCGGTGACCGACACCCGGCCGGCGCTGGCGCTTAACGGGCTGGCCCAGTGGGAGAAGCAGATCGTCGGCTGCATCTTCGGTTCGGTGAACTCGCGCGCCGACGTGCCGCGCCTGCTCAACCTCTACAAGGACGGCCTGCTCGACCTGGACGGAATGGTCACGCGAACCTACCCCCTCGAGGACATCAACCAGGGCTACCAGGACATGCACGACGGCAAGAACATCCGCGGCGTCCTCGTGATGTAACGCGACCGGACGGCAGGCGAGGGTAATAGGCAACCATGAGGGGTATTCCGGCCCGGCTCAGTAATCGGCTTGGCGGCTCCGCCCTGCCCCGAACCTGGTAGGAGGACATATCACCTCATTCCAGGCCGACATCGGCGCGAGACCTCGCCGCCCGCTCAGGATTTAGAAGATGATGGATCGTTGTGCACGCTATAGCGCGCACAACGATCCATCATCACATGTTCCAGGAACACGGCGCGGCGATATGCCAGAATTGCCCGGCTGGGCACCGTCCGATTCGACGGGTCCTGCCGAGCAGAGCGGTCCTCTTAGCTATAGGTCCCCGGACTGGCGGGTGGGCAGGCCGTCCTTCTTCGCCATGGGGTTCCAGAGCACGACGAACGCGTTCTTCGAGTTGGTCGCCTGGCTGTCAAAGGGGATGGTCGCGGTGTAGTTGGGGTCCTTCGTGTTCCCCTTCTTGCAGTGGCCGACCTGGTCCTGCGCCCACTTCGCCAGGTCCGCGTCCACTGTTGCGGATGCCTGCCAGGCGGTGGTCAAGTCGGAGAGCATAGCGGGCGAAAGCGTTGAACGGCCCGGCAACTGCGCCAGCTTGGACAGCAGGGTACGCCGGTTGGTGGCGTCCTTGCTGAAGACCTGAACGTCCTTGGCGAGGCTGTTGCCGCACCCCTCCACGTCGACGACGGCGGCGCTGACGTCCGCGCGGTCGACGCCGCTCTGCTGCAGCAGGCCGGACAGTGCGGTCGCCGCCTGCTGCTGCGTGAGGGCGGTGGTACCGGTGGAGGAGGACGCGGTTGGCGTGGCTCCGGCCGCGGTGCCGCTGCCGGCGGTGTTGGAGGACGAGCCGCCCTGCGAGGACAGGGTGATCGCCACGACGACGATGATGACCACCGCCGCCGCCACGGCCACGGGAACCAGGGGGCGCTTGAACGGGAGCTTGCCCAGGAGTCCCTGGCCACTGGACGCACCGCCGGCGAGTGGTCCGCCGCCGAGCGGCATGCCATCCGGGCCGTACTGGACCCCGGGCCCGAACTGGCCAGGCGGGAACTGGTCCTGTCCGTACTGCCCGCCTGGGTACTGGCCGTTGCCATAGGGGCCCTGGTAGGCACCGCCCTGCGGGTACTGGCCGCCGCCTGGGTAGCCGGCGCCTGGCTGGCCGGGACCGGCGGCCGGCGCCGGCGCTCCCGCGGACGGCATGGCGCCGGTCGGGGCCGAGCCCCACGGTTGCGGCGGGGCGGCCTGCTGGAAGGCGCCCCCCGGCGGGTACGGGCCCCCCGGCGGGTACGGGGCTCCCGGCTGAGGCGGGTAAGGGCTTCCCTGCGGATACGGGCTTCCCTGCGGATACTGGCCGCCGGGCGGGTACGCGCCGGGTGCGGGCGGATAGGGCTGCTGCCATTCGACCGGCGCGGGGAGCCGGTTCTGGAACAGGCCCTGCGGCCGTAGCATGCGCTCCATCGTGTCCGACAGCGGTGCCTGCGGCGCGGCCGGCTGTCCGGGCGAAGGTGGGCCCGCAGTCGGCGGGGGCGGCCATGGCAGGGGGTTGCCGACCGGGGGCGGCGGAGCGGCTGTCGGCGCGGGCAGGGGGGCTGCGGGGCCCGGCGAGGCGGCTGTGCCCTGAGATTGCGCGGCAGGTGACTGGATGGTAGCTATTGGTGGTTGCACTGCGGGTGCGCCGACCTCGGCCGCGAGCTGAGCCCCGCAGCCACCGCAGAACCGCGTACCTGGGTCTACCGAGTAACCGCAGGACGGGCACCAACTATCCATACCAACCATTGTGTCCCTTTCGGGTTTCCCGTGCAGGCTAGCCCAACAAGCGGGCGCTCACCACCAGAACGGCATGATGGGCGCCCTAAGCGACGCCCGGACCCGTTCGGGAGAAATTCAACAGCAACCAGCGGCCAGACGGAGGCAGCACTGAAAGAATGCGTGCGTACTCGTTCGGCCGTTGCTGGAGGTGGCCCGATGCGGATCGCCCGTCGGCTAGCCGCGGGTGCCTTGGTCGCGGGAATGATCGTAGCGGGCGGCGCGACCGCCCCGGCCGCCCAGGCGGCCGTGAGAACCGCTCGGCCGGTCAGGAAGATCGTGGCCGTGCCGGCCGCGCCTGCCGGGGTGCAGTCGCGGTGGGCTGAGCTGGCGAACGCGGCGACCGGCGCGAACCTCTGGTCCCGGTCGTCGGCGCTTGAGCGGCCGATGGGGTCCATTACCAAGGTGATGACCGCGTACGTGGTGCTTACCACGCCAGGGCTCAACCTGAACCGGGTGATCACGGTGCCGAGCGGCATCCTCGCCTACGACGAGGAGTACGACGCGTCGACCGCGGGCCTGGTGCCGGGGGAGAAATACACCACGCTACAGCTGTTGTACGCGATGCTGCTGCCGTCGGGCTGCGACGCCGCCTACACGCTCGCCGCCGCGTACGGGCCGGGGCTGACGGAGTTCATCACGCGGATGAACGCGACAGCCCGCAAGCTGGGACTGACCAAGACGTACTTCACCGACTTCAGCGGACTGCCCGACCCGACGGATTACTCTACCTACTCCACGGCGCACGACCTGATCACCCTGGGGCGGGACGCGATGAAGAACAAGACGTTCGCGGCGATCGTGGGAACGCGCGAGTACAAGGTCGCGGCCGGCCACGGCCACCTAGCGCATACCTGGGAAAACCTCAACCCGCTGCTCGGGACGTTCCCCGGCGCGGTCGGCATCAAGACCGGGTACACGAGCGCGGCCGGGCAGTGCCTGCTGTTCGAGGCGAGGCAGGGGAGCACCACCCTGATCGGGGTGGTGCTCGACTCATCGGGAGCTGACTCGCCCAGCCTGGCCGCCGCGGCCTCCGACGCGGTGGCCATGCTGGACTGGGGGTTCAGTGACTCCGCTACTTCTTGATGGATGCGGTTCTATCCGTGTGGTTCCATGGCATCGAGCATCGGGCCGAAACAAGCGGATGACCACGCAGGAACACCCACGGGATACCCACGGTTTCGCCTGCCGTGTGAGCCGCCGCTAGGACGCCTCGTCGCCGCCGAGGTAGCTGGCGGCGAGCAGCGCGCTGTCGCTGCTCAGCGCCTCGGCGGTGCCGCTGGCGGAGAGCTCGCCGTGGGACAGCACGTAGCCCCGGTCGGCGATCTTCAGCGCCATGTGGACGTGCTGCTCGACGAGCAGGACCCCGGTCCCGGTGGACGTTGCGTACTCGCGCACCACGGGCAGGAGCCGGCCGACGATGACCGGCGCCAGGCCGAGGCTCATCTCGTCGAGCATCAGCAGCTTCGGCTTGCGGGCCAGGGCGCGGGAGATCGCGAGCATCTGCTGCTCGCCGCCTGACATCAGGCCTGCCTTGCGGTCCTTGAGCGGGCGCAGGGCGGGGAAGTGGTCGAACGCGGCGTCCATGTCGGCCGGGTTCCCCTGGCCGTCAAGGCGGAAGTGCTCGGCCACCGTCAGCCCGAAGAACAGCCCCCGGTCGGACGGCACGTGCGCGATGCCGAGCCGGGCCCGCGCGGCCGGCGCGACGCCGGCCAGGTCCGCGCCGCCCAGCTTCACCGCGCCGACTCCATGCTTCAGGAGCCCGGAGATCGCCCGCAGCGTCGTCGTCTTCCCCGCGCCGTTGGCACCGAGGAGCGCCACCACCTCGCCACTACGCACAGTGAGCGTAAGGTCGCGCACAACCGGGGAGCGGTCATAGGCAACGCTGAGCTTGTTCAGATCGAGTACCGCGTCGGAGCCCGCCATAGTCTCTGGAACCCACCTTCACCGGTCTTTAGCCGGACGTATCTTTTGACCTCAACACGCAGCCTTGTACAGCACAAACGCCCTTCTTGTCATCTTCACCAACTGAAGATGGCATGAGATTGGCGTCACCGCCAACTTGCCAGGGAGGCATGTGTGCCCGGCGGACACTTAACGCATTTGCAACATAGATCGTTAACGATCTATGTTGACGCAGCGCCGGCTATGGGCCTTTTCTTAGATCGCAGCAATTGCCCTGGTATCTCGTGCCTATATTCGGAGTTGTCGATGGAGCGAATCCCGGTCACGCATGCCGGAAGCCTGATCCGCCCGCAGGAACTGCTCGCGTTCCTCTCGGCGGTCGATCACGGCCGTGCGTCGACGGACAGCGTGGAATACGAGGCCGCCCTGGCCAAGGCGGTCGCGTACGCCGTCCGCAGGCAGGTCGACACCGGCGTCGACATCATCGACGACGGCGAGATGGGCAAGTCCACGTGGATCACGTACCTCTACGAGCGGACCAGTGGCCTGGAGAGCCGGCCGCTCAAGGGGAACTTCTCGTCGATCCTCCCGGCCAGCAGGGACCGGCAGAACTTCCCCGGCGCGTACCGCGTGCTCGACCTCGTGGAGCACGACGCGACGATCAGGATCAGGGAAGAGGCGGGCGGCCCTGAGCTGGAGGCGCCGTCGTCGGGCGGCGGCGCGGCGGTCTGGGTGTGCACAGGACCGATGGCCTACGACAGGGCCGCGATCGACCGCGACCTGGTCAACTTCAAGGTGGCCCTTGAGGGAGCCGGCAAGGACATCGCCGAGACGTTCATGCCGGTCGTCGCCCCCGCGTCGGCTTACTGGCTGGCCAACGAGTACTACAAGACCGACGAGGAGTTCGTCTACGCGCTCGCCGACGTGCTCCACGAGGAGTACAAGGCGGTCATCGAGTCCGGCGCGTTCCTGCAGGTCGACGACGCCGTGCTGATGCACGAGGCGGACACGATGCTGTCCCGCGGCCAGTCCTGGGAGGACTACCGCGCCTGGGCGCGGCTGCGGGTTGAGGCGCTCAACCACGCGCTGCGCGGGCTGCCCGAGGACCGGATCAGGTACCACATCTGCTTCGGGAGCTGGCACGGGCCGCACGCCTACGACCCGCCGCTGCGCGACTCGATCGACCTTGTCCTCGCGGTGAACGCGAAGTACTACCTGATGGAGCAGGCCAACCCGCGGCACGAGCACGAGTGGAAGATCTGGGAGGACGTGCCGCTGCCTGACGGCAAGGTCCTGGTGCCGGGCGTCGTCACCCACCACACCAACGTCGTCGAGCACCCGGAACTCGTCGCCCAGCGCCTCGTCCGGCTGGCGAACGTCGTCGGCCGGGAGCGCGTGATGGGCGGGACCGACTGCGGCTTCGCCCAGGGGGCGTTCACGCACCGGGTGCACGAGGAGATCCAGTGGGCGAAGCTGGCCTCCCTCGTCGAGGGGGCCAGGATCGCCTCCCGTGAGCTCTGGGGCGCGAAGGCGGACGTTTAGCCTTTGCGCATTTCCATGAGCTTTTTCGAATAAAATAATCACGCAGGAGGATATTCAAGTTGCGTACGTATAGAAGGACCGGCTATGCCGCCGCCGCGCTCGCCGCGGTGGCGCTGGCCGCGGCCGGCTGTAGCTCGAGTTCAAGCTCGAGCTCGTCGTCGGCCCCGGCAAGCACCGGTGCCGCGGCGTCGTCGAGCAGCACGCCTGTCTCGACCGCGTCCGGCTCTGGCGGCCTCGGTGCCCAGTCGGTCACGAACTACCTGACTTACGTGGGCGGCAAGGCGGGCGCGGCGAACAACTCGCTGCCCCCGGTCACCATCGGGTACATGAACGAGCAGGGCGACGCCAACCCGCCCGGCGAGCTGTCCACCAACGGCGCCCAGATGGCCGTCAGCTACATCAACGCGCAGCTCGGTGGCGTGGACGGCCACCCGCTCAAGCTCGACACCTGCTTCACCACCACCGAGGCGCAGGGCGGCACCTGCGCCGACCAATTCCTCGCGGACAAGTCGCTTCCGCTGGTCGCGACCGGCGGTGTCGCGACCGGTGCGCAGACGTTCTTCAACACGATCGACGGGAAGATCCCGGTGATCGACGGCGTGGCGGTCACCCCGTTCGACGCCACACAGAAGAACGTGGTGATGCTCTTCGGTGACTCCGTCCACGTCCTCGGCCCGGTAGGCACCTACGCCAGCCAGGTGCTGCACGCCAAGACCGCGTCCGTGATCTACCCGGAGACCGCGGGCATCACGCCGGGCGCGCTGGCGATCGAGGCGGGCCTCAAGGCGGCCGGCGTCTCCGTGACGATGGCCCCGTACCCGGTCAGCGACACCAACCTGACCTCGGTGCTCGTGGCGGCGCACGCGTCGACCGCGGACATGGTCGTGCCCTACGCGGACGCCACCGACTGCGTGAACCTGGCGAAGGCGCTGACGCAGCAGGGGATCACCAACCCGAAGAAGATCGTCTCCGCGCCGCTGTGCCTGTCCGCCACGGTCCTCCAGGGCCTGGGTGACTTCCCCAAGTGGACGTACTCGATCGCCAGCTCGCTATACGGTGACACGACCGACCCTGGCATGCCGGCCTACATGGCGGTCACGGCCAAGTACACGACTGCGGCCGACGCACCCGACCCGTGGGAGATCGTCAACTTCGGCGAGATCCTGACCGTCGACAAGATCCTCAACCAGGTCGGCTACGCGAACATCACCCAGTCGGCCGTGCTCGCCGCGGCGAAGGCGTTCAAGGGCCCGCAGGCCCTCGGCGCCCCGTCCCTGGACTGCGGCCAGTTCGCCGCCGCCCCGGCGGTCTGCAACGACCAGGCCCAGTTCTTCGAGTACAACGGCAAGAACTCGTGGACCAAGCTGGCCGGCTGGACGAAGCCGCCGGCGAACGACTCCGGGTCCTGACCTGAGAGCACGAGTCCGGAATAACCGCTGAATGCGGGTTATGCCGGTTAGCGCGCGCCGCGGTCACGGGCGGGTTCCCGTGACCGCGGCGCGCCGCGCCGTCTTACGGGTACGGCAATGCAAGAACAACAAAACTCATCTAAAAACTAAATATATAGTCATAAATCAGATAAATCGGGCAAAGCCTGACACGGTCTCCCTAGGAATGACGCGCAGTGGAAGAAATATTGCTGTTCATCGTGCTGGGCCTCGGGTCCGGCGCGCTCATCTCGGGCCTTTCGCTCGGCGTCGTGCTGACCTACCGGGGCTCGGGGACCATCAACCTCTCGGTCGGCGCGATGGCGATGCTCGGCGGCTACGCCTTCTGGGCGCTGACCTCAGGCAAGATCGCCAGCCTGCCGACGGGCGCAGCGGTGCCAGTCGCCCTGCTGTTCGTGCTGGCCTGCGGTGCGCTAGTCGAGTTCGCCGTCTTCCGGCCGCTGCGCAACTCCTCGCCCCTGTCCAAGATGGTGTCAAGCCTGGGCGTGCTGCTGATCATTCAGTCGGCCATGCTGCTCGCCTTCGGCACCACCCCGCAGCCGGAGCCGACCATCCTGCCGGTGAGCGGCTTCACCTTCGACGGCGCGGTGGTGGGCTGGGACGTCATCATCCTCGCCGCGGGCGCCCTCGTGGTCACCGCCGCGCTGTGGGGGGTCTACAAGTGGACCAGGTTCGGCCTGGCCACCCGCGCCGCGTCGGAAAACGAGGCCGCGGCCATGCTCGGCGGCCTGAACCCGGTCCGCATCAGCCTGGCCAACACCCTGCTGTCCTCGCTGCTGGCCGGCGTCCTCGGCATCTTCGCCGCCTCCGTCACCCAGCTTGACCCCGAGACGCTGCCGCTGCAGATCGTGCCCGCCCTGGCTTGCGCGCTGATCGCGTCGTTCACCTCGTTCTGGGGCGCTACCGCCTCCGCGTTCGTCATCAGCATCCTGTACTCGCTGATCGACTACATGTCCGCCCAGACCTGGTTCCCGCAGTCCGGCGGCGTCGCGCTGCCCGGTACGACCGACCTGCTCGCGTTCCTCATCATCATCGGCGTGCTGTTCTGGCGCGGTGCGCGCATCCCAGGCCGCGGCGAGATCGTCGAGCGCCGACTCCCCGAGGCCCCGCGCCCGCAGCACCTGTGGCGGACCGCCCTGATCTGCGCCGTCGTCGGTGCCGTGCTGCTCGTCATCTTCCCCTACGACTTCCGCCAGTCACTCATCAACACGCTGATCGGCGCCATCATGGCGCTGTCCCTGGTGGTCATCACCGGCTACGTCGGCCAGATCTCCGTGATCCAGCTCAGCCTGGCCGGCGCCGCCGGCTTCACGGTCAGCCACATGGCCGTCAACTTCGGGATCACCTTCCCGCTCGGCGCCCTCGCCGGCATCGCGGTGTCGGTGGTGATCGGCGTCATCACCGCCATCTCTGCGGTCCGGGTCCGTGGCGTCTCCCTCGCCGTCACCACCCTGGCCGGCGCGGTCGCGATCGAGAACTTCGGCTTCAACAACAGCACCTGGGGCGGCGGCAATACCGGCTCGCCGGTCCCCGAGCTGAAGTGGTTCGGCGTCGACTTCGGCTCCCAGTCCGCATTCAAGGGCATCGACGGGAACGTGCCGTCGCCGGTATTCGGCTGGGTCTGCCTGGGCTGCTGCATCCTGCTGTGCGTCTGGGTCGGGTTCATCAGGCGCGGCAGGCTCGGTCAGCAGATGCTCGCCATCCGCTCCAACGAGCGCGCCGCGTCCGCCGCCGCGATCAACCCGCGCACGGTGAAGCTGTACGCGTTCACCATCGCCGCGTTCATCGCCGGCGTCGCCGGCGTCCTGTACGCCTACGACTTCGGCTCGGTCAGCGTGGACAACTACGACCCGTTCACCGCCCTGTCGCTGATCGCCTTCGCCTACGCCGGCGGCATCACGCTGATCTCCGGTGCCGTGTTCGCCGGGCTGATCTCCGCCCAGGCGCTCATCCCGTTTGCGCTTTACGACTGGTTCGGCCTGGACGGCAACTGGTTCCTGCTCTTCGGCGGCGTCATCCTCATCTTCACCCTGCTGCAGAACCCGACTGGCGTGGCCGGCGACTTCTACCGCAGGATCCACAAGCGGGTGCAGGTGCAGGCCCCCGACGTCGACGCGGCAAGCAGGGAGCGGATCACCCCGCGGACCGAGCGGCCGGACCTCTCCGGCAGGCCGGACGTCTTGGCGGTCGACGGCCTTTCCGTCCGCTTCGGCGGCGTCCACGCGCTGTCCGAGGTGGCGCTGAACGTCAAGGAGGGCGAGCTCGTCGGTCTCATCGGCCCGAACGGTGCCGGCAAGACCACTCTCATCGACGCCATTTCCGGCTTCGTGAACTCGACGGGCACGGTCAAGCTCGGTGACCGCGACCTGCGCGGCCTTCCCGCCTACGAGCGCGCCCGCACGGGGCTGACCCGCACCTGGCAGTCGACGGAGTTGTTCGACGACCTCAGCGTGTTCGAGAACCTCACCGTCGCCGCCCGCGAGAGCGGCGTCACCGAGGACGACGCGAAGCAGACCCTCGCCCTCGTCGGCATGGACTGGGCGGCCGAAGCCGAGCCGTCCCAGCTCTCCTCCGGCCAGCGCAAGCTGGTCGGCGTCTCCCGCGCCCTGGTCGCCAAGCCGAAGCTCCTCTGCCTTGACGAGCCGGCCGCCGGCCTGGACACGGCCGAGTCCGAGGAACTTGGCGTCACCCTCCGTCACCTGGCCGACCAGGGCCAGTCCATGCTCCTCATCGAGCACGACATGGGCCTGGTCCTTGGCATCTGCGACCGCGTGGTGGTCCTGGAATTCGGCAGGGTAATCGCGGAGGGCACCCCCGAGGAGGTCCGCCGCAACCCCAAGGTGGTCGCCGCCTACCTGGGCGACGGCATGGAGTCGGCCGCCGCGGGCCCGACGGAGGAATCCGAAACAGTCTAAAAACCAAAACCAAGAGTCAGCAGAACGGGTTCTGCCAACTCTGGTCGCCCGTCATTACTAAATTCAGCGAGCCATAGCGCGCGTGCTGGGGTGCTGAGCCCCCAGCACGCGCGTCCTGGTTTCCGCCCCGCCGGAGAGCCGGTCGGGGTGAAAGTGCAGCGTCACCCGCCACGCCGGATCCACCGCCCCGCCCTCTGCGAGCCTCGTGATGTGCGCGATCGCCTCCTCATAGGGTCGTGTCAACGCACATTATCCACAAGAACAGCCGTCCAATGCGGCAAAGTTATCATTGGCAATGACATGCTATTAGTGCAGATGAATAGCGCAACGGGATGCCATTAGGGAAATTCTTGGCGAAATCTCGCTCGCCGGCATATGCTCGTCGTCGTACCGGAAATGTCGGCGGGAGGAGGCATGGTAGCCCCATGTCACCAGGACTGCAGCACCAGATGATCATCCAGATTCTGCGTGATGAACCCCAGCTCGTTGCCACGCTTCTCGGGCATATTGGGATTGAGACGCCATCTGGTTCATATCCCGTCATTGCGGACAGTGATCTCTCGCATCGCGGCCCGCGCCTGCTCAAGGAGCTCAGAGCGGACAACGTGTTCCTATTTCCGGGAATGTACGAGAAGATCGCGGTCGTGGTGGAAGTCCAGACCAGCACGCCGGACAACAAGCGGCTCCTCAACTGGCCCTGTTACGTGACTAGTGCCCGCGCCGCCCATGACTGCAAGGCATACATGGTGGTAATCGCTACGAGCCGGGCCGCAAGTCACGGCAGTGCGAACCTCATCGACATCGGTCAGCCTGGCTTCTACTTCCGGCCGTTCGTCGCTGGCGGTCACTGTCATCTGCCAGCCCCAGGCGGCCTGGTCTTCGGTCCCGAGTGGACCATGCTGAACATCCTCACCGGCCGCTTCAAGCTGTCCACCCACGAGGCCCGCATGTTCGCTCTGTCGAGCATCGCGCCGGCAGATCCCGAGCGTCGTCTGGACTACGCTCGCACCATCCACCAATGCGCCACCAAGAAAATTCGTGAGGCCCTGGAGGAACTAATGAAAAGCTACTTTAAAAACACCTTTATCGACAGCTTCATCGAGCAGGGCATCGAGCAGGGCATCGAGCAGGGCATCGAGCAGGGCATCGAGCAAGGCATCGAGCAAGGCGAGGAACGCGCGCTACTTGCGGTGCTTAAAGCCCGTGGCTTTACCGTCCGCAAGCAGGTGAAGGCGCTGATCAGTGCCTGCACGGACCCTGATCAGCTTGAGCTGTGGATTTCCCGCGCGGCCACCGCGACGACCATAGACGATGTTTTCGCTTGACATGGAAACTCAGGCCGAGTACGAATGGTGGGAATTGGGCCGGGCAGAGGGAATGGCCCTCGCGCTACTTACGATCTTGAACCACCGGCACATCCTCATCCCATCCCGGATTCATGACCGGATCGGCGCGTGCCGTGACACTGATCAAATTCAAAGGTGGGTGGCCGATTCGGCCAAGGCGCGAACCATTTACCAAGTCTTTCCCCCTCCGCAAGACAGGAGCACGAGACGCAGGCCGCGAACAGTGCGAACCTCCGGATGGCTGCTGGCCGGCCACCACGGGGCCGCTAGACGCCGGTGGGCGCCCCTGAAGCGACGCTTGTACCCGGAGCATCGGCTGACTCCGCTACCCTGGCCGACCGACGTCGCGTTTCCGGGACGCTGAGCAGTGGGTGAGCGTGGAACCGGATATATCCGTTAGCCCAATGTCAGTTGGGCGCCACATACTCAGAACATGGGTCGGTGGTGGCGCGGTCTCTCGCGCCTTCGCGGGGCGGCATGGTGGACACAGACCGGCGGGAAGGCGGGCCGCGGGCGGTCGGCCGACGGGACGCCGGTCGGCGAGCAGGCGGTCGGCGCTGAGGCTGCCGATCATGAGACGGCGGAGCTGACCGCGCATTACTGGCGGGCCTATGACCAGCGGATGGCCACGGTGAAGTTCAGTGACGTCGCGCGCCGGTTCCCCGCGCTGATCGGGCAGGCGTTGAGCCTTGGCTGGTCGGCGAGCAAGAGGGACACCGCGGCGACGATCACGCTCAACCTGGCCTCCGGGGTGTTCGGCGGGTATGCCCTGTTCGCCACCACGGGGGTACTGCAGGCGCTGTTCGCCGCCGGGCCTACCCCGCAACGGGTGCGGGCCGCGCTGCCGTCGCTGATCCTGGTGGCGGTCGCGACGGCGATCCGTTCGGGCGTCGCGACAGCGGCCGGGTGGGCGCAGAGCCGGCTGGAGCCGCAGGTGGACCAGGCCGTCGAAGTGCAGCTGTATGACCTGACCACCCAGGTGGAGCTGGCCGCCTTCGACGACCCGGACTTCCACGACAGGATGCAGCGGGCCCGCGACCGGGGCGTCAACTCGGCGTCCGCACTGGTGAACGACGTGATCAACTTCGTCACTGCGTTCTCCGGGCTGGCGTCGGCGGCGGTAGTCGTCGGCGTGCTCCAGCCCATCCTGCTCGCCGTGCTGCTGCTTGCACAGCTGCCCGGCGCGTGGTCGGCGGTGCGCTCCGCGCGGATCAACTACCTGACCAGGTTCGCGCTGATCGACTCCTACCGGCGCAAGTACATCCTGGCCAACCTGATCGCCGAGCGCCGGACCGCCGCCGAGCTCCGCTCGTTCACCATGCGGCCTTTCCTGATCGGCCGTGTGGCGCGGCTGGCCGCCTACGCAAGGAGTGCTGAGCTCCGCGCCGCGCAGCAGCAGACGGTAACCAAGGTGATCGGTAGTTCCCTGGGCGGCCTGGCCACCGCCGGGGTGTACGCGGTGCTCGGCGTGCTGCTCGCCACGGGCATCCTCGCCCTGTCGGTCGCAGGCACCGCGGTACTCGCGCTCCGGTCGGCGGCCACGTCCCTGCAGCAGCTGATGTACAACGTCAACCAGTGCTACGAGGACGGCCTGTACTTCTCTGACTACATGTCGTTCTGCGAGGACGCCCAGACCAGGATCCCGCAGCCTGGCCAGGCCAGCGCGCCGCCGGAGTTCGCCAGGATCGTCGCGTCCGGCGTCACCTTCACCTACCCAGGGGCGGACGAGCCGTCGCTGCAAGAAGTGTCGATCGAGATCGGCCGCGGCGAGGTGATCGCCCTAGTCGGGGAGAACGGGTCGGGAAAGACCACCCTCGCCAAGATCCTCGCCGGGCTGTACCGCCCGCAGGCCGGGACCGTGCGCTGGGACGACGTCTCGATCGCGGACATGAACGCCGAGCCGCTCCGCGAGCGGATCGCGGTCATCGCGCAAGACCACGGCAACTGGCCGCTAACGGTGCGGGACAACATCATCATGGGCCGGCTGCTCGACGAGTCCCTGCTGGCCTCCGCGGCCGCGTCCTCCGGTGCCGACACTGTGATCGCCGAGCTCGACCGGGGCTACGACACCCTGCTCGCCCGTCAGTTCAAGGACGGCGCCGAGCTGTCCGGCGGCCAGTGGCAGCGGATCGCCGCCGCGCGCGGCTTCTACCGCACCGCCCCGCTGCTGATCATGGACGAGCCGACCGCTGCCCTGGACGCGCGAGCCGAGTTCGCCCTGTTCTCCTCGCTGCGCACGCTCGCCCGCGACCGCACGGTGCTGATCATCACCCACCGCCTGGCGTCTGTCCGGCACGCCGACCGTATCTACGTCCTGGCCCGCGGCAAAGTCGCGGAGTCCGGCACCCACGCCGACCTGATGGCCCTCGCCGGCCAGTACGCCGAGCTCTACACCCTCCAGGCCTCCCAGTACGAAACGTCCGCCTGAAAAGCGGAAGGTCGGCGGTTCGGCCCCGCCCCTGACCACACACACTCTGAACGGCTAAAACGCCCCGGCGGCTCCTTAGGGGCTTTTTAACAGCAACGCACAGCAACGTCCCCAGTTGACGGCATCCTTCAGCCTCCATAGAGCACCTGTTTCTCGGGCCGAGGATTTCCGCATCACGCTGTTACAGCGCCTCTGGTTGTTGAACAGCAGTGCCAGCGCCTTCCGTTCAGGAAGCTGATCGCCCTACCAGCCCGACGCCGGGCGGGCGTGCCCGCCCACACGGCGTCGGGCTCGGAGGGCCGACTGCGCGCGCTCAGGCCTGAGGCGACGGGTAAGTACCAGGGCGCATGCGGTGGCCGCGATAAACACGAGCAGGGTGAGCACGTAGTAGTTGCCGACGATCAATTCCAGCCCACGCCAGGTGAACTCGACTGTCCCGTCGTTGCCCCGGTTCGGCGCGAGAAGCAGCAACCCGCGCGGCAGCAGCTGGGCGTTAGGGTCGTCGCCGCCCTGGTTGCCAATAGGCACGGGCCACCAGCCAAACAAGCCCACCACCAGCGCGGCCCCGAGGATCCGGTAGTCGAGGCGCCGTGGCCCGTACGCGGCGAGGACAAGTGCCGGTACCACGTAAACGTAATGATGCGACCAGCTGATCGGGGACACCAGCAGGCCGGTCACGGCGCACGCAACCAGACCGAGTAGCTCGTGGCCACGCCGGCTCGCCAATATCGAGGTGGCGAGCCCGGCGATGCCCACGACGACCGCCGCGACCAGCCAGTACGCGTGCGCGCCGGGCCCGGCGTGGGTAAGGCGTAGTATGACGCCGTTAAGGGACTGGTTGGGCAGATGGAATTTGCTGCCCGACTGGGCGAACTTCCCGCCCCAGTAGACCGCGGAGGCGCGCGGCAGCAGCGCGAACCCAAGTCCTACCGTGACTGCGAAAGTCAGCGCGCTGATCACCGCGGCCTTTATTCGCCGCGTGAACAGCAGGTACGGAATGAAGATCAACGGCGTGAGCTTGATCCCCGCCGCCAGCCCGATTCCGATGCCCTTGCCCTTGACGCGGTCCGGCAGCACGAGATCCCCCACCACAAGGGCCAGCAGCACGAGGTTGATCTGCCCGAAGAACAGTGTCATCGCAACCGGTTCGAGCCAGAGGCCCACCGCGGCGATCGCAAACGCCGCCGCCCCCCTGGCCAGGCCGGCGGGCCGCCTGGCCAGTCCCAGGGAAAGGTACGCCACCACCGGCAGCAGCCCGATCGTGAGCACCGCCAGCCCGACCTGCCAGGTCGCGAACGACGCACCGCTCCCCGCAGCGAACAGGAGCGCGGCGAACGGCGTGTAGGTGAACGGCAGCTTCGCCGGGCCGAACCCCAGCGCGTACAGCATCGCCGGCTGGTTCCGCACAGCGATGCCGCCATCTCGGTAGACGGCCGTGTCGATCTGCGCCCAATAGTACTGCGGGGACGCGTGGACGAGCAGGGCATAACCGGCCACCGCCACCAGGAACAGTGCGATCGCGGCCGTGAGCCAGGCGGCTGGCCGTATTCGAGTCACCGCTCTCTCTCTTCAGTCGGGAACCGTCCTGGTCATGTTCGCTGACCATGATGTCAAACCGGGACCGATTGTGCCGACCCGGGACCTGGCCGCTTCGTAAGCAGGCATGAATGCCAGTTCGTTTCCCGGCTGCCCGCCGGCGAGGTCGGCGTGGGGCTTCCATTGGTGAAGGGGATTGCCTTATCGCTCGTCAATGTCACAGGTTCCGACAGGTTCGTTCGGCGGTGCTCGCGTGAGCGCGCCCGTAGAGGTCCCGGAGGACATCGTTGAGCGGATCCGCACGTTGTGCCTGACGCTGCCCGAGGTGACGGTGCGGGTCGACTATTCACGAACCAAAGTCAGATCGACGGCGCATGCACCTGGCCAGTCAGGGCACCGCGCTCCGGGAACGGCCCCGACCAGCTAGCCGTCCGCCCGGACCACCTATCCTGCTCCGCCACACCAGGGGTGACCAGGGATGACAACCGTGAGAACGCGATTCCCGTAAGATCATCTATGTCACATCCGGCCGACCATCACGCGCGTGACTCGTCGCGGCAAAGCCTGACACGCTGTTACCACCGTAAGGGAGCCGGAGCCGCTGTATTTACACTCCTGCACCAGGAGGGAAAATCAACCGTTTTGTACAGATAAATGGCGGGTAAATGAGCTGCGTGCCTGCCCGCGCGCTATTTCATACCGCGCCGCGCTGTGTGGAGATCAGGGAATTGCCCACACCGCGGCCTGCGGCCGGTGAGGTCCTTGTCCGCACCGTGTGCTCTGGCATCAGCGGTGGCACCGAACGGCTGGTGTACCGCGGCGAGGTCCCTGCTGAGTTTGCGCTGGACGACACGATCGACGCGCTCGGCGGCACCTTCTCCTATCCCTTCGCCTATGGATATGCATGCGTCGGCGAAGTAGCGGAGTCCGGCCAGACGGTTTTCGCGTTCCATCCGCACCAGGACATATTTGCGGTGCGGGCTAGTGAACTGATTCCGCTGCCTGGAATCGATCCCGCAGCCGCGACCTTGTTCCCCCTGGTCGAGACCGCGCTGCAGGTGACGCTCGATGCGGGGACCGGTTATCGCGACCCGGTCATCGTGCTCGGGGCCGGCGTGCTCGGGCTGCTGACCGGCCTGCTGCTGCAGCGCGCCGGGTGGCGGCCGCTGATTGCCGAGCCGCAGGAGTGGCGCCGCGCCGTCGCCAGCAGCCTCGGCGTCACCACGGCAGCGCCGGCGGAACTGGTGAACGAGGAGGTTCCGCTGGTCATTGACGCCAGCGGCAACCCGGATGCACCGGCGATGGCGCTGGACATGCTGGCCCACGAGGGGACCCTGCTGGTCGCGTCGTGGTTCGGTACCAAACCCGTGGTTCTGCCGCTCGGCGGCGCCTTCCACCGGCGGCGCCTGACGATCCGCAGCACGCAGGTCTCCACGGTGCCGGCCCGACTGTCCGGGACCTGGACCCGGTCCCGGCGCCGCCAGGAAACCGTTGCGCTCATCACCGAACTACCGTTGGCGCAGCTGTGCACCGACGTCTTCGACTTTGGCCACGCCGCCGAGGCGTTCCGAGCTGTGGATCAGGGAAAACCCGGGTTGATGCATGCCGTTCTCAGCTATGACAGGAGTGCTGCCGGTGACCTGTGAAGTCGGGCTGAGCCGAAGCGTCCGTGCCTTCCACATCATGCCGGGAATGCCTGGGCCAGAGGGGCAACTCCATCATCACGACTACCGGATCGAGATCGTCGTAGACCGCGAGCAGCTCGATGAGCGGGGCATGGTCTGTGACCTGGATGTTCTGGAAGCGGCGCTCACCGAGCTGACCAGCCGGGTCGATGGCCGCAACCTGGAGGAGATACGCCCGGCTGAGGCCGAGGCGGTCACCGTCGAGGTGTTCGCCCGCTGGGTGCACGACAGTCTCTCGCCCACTGTCCTCGCCGCAGGCGGCGAGACCTTGGCGGTACGGGTGTGGGAGACGGCTGTCGCGTTTGGCGGGTACCGCGCCCGGCTGGCTGGCTGAACCACCGTTGAGTCAGGGAAGGTGGCTGGTGTCATTGACACAGTGGACGGCGGCAAATTCGCGGCCGTGCCACTGGATCTTGTTGATGCAGGCGGAGCCGAGATACAGCCGGTAAATGGTGTCGAGCGGGACGCTCAGCGCCCGGCACAGCAGGATCTTTATCGGGCTGATGTGACTCACCACCAGGACGGTCTGGCCGCTGTAGTCCTGCAGCAGGCGGTCACAGGCCCGGTTTACCCGCTGTGCGACGTCGGCGAAGCTCTCCCCGCCCGGCGGGGGCTGTTCGGGGTCGCGCCGCCAGAGTGCCACCGCCGCGGGCCAGCGCTGCTGGATTTCGGCCAAGGTGAAGCCGTCCCAGTCACCGAAGTCGGTTTCACGGAGATCATCATCGATGACTGTGGTCAGGCCCAGCTCGACAGCCGCAATGGCGGCGGTGTCGACAGCACGCTGCAGTGAGGAACTGACCACGGCGTCGATCGGGGCGCCAGCGGCCAGGCGGCAGGCGGCGGCCTTGGCCTGCCGGGTTCCGCTGGTGCTGAGCGGGAGGTCACGCTGTCCGCTGAAGCGGTGTTCGGGTGACAGCCGGGTATCACCGTGCCTCAGCAGAATGGTGGTCGTGGGATCTGCCGTGGGGTTATCCCAGCCCAGTGTCATATCTGTCACCGCCCCGAGGTCCCGCTCGCCCCGGCTGCCTGGGTTGCGGCGGATCTTTGCGCCGACGTTTCCCGGGCCGGGGTTTGGCTGCTGAAGGTGTTGAGGAACTGGTTGCGGAAGGCGTCCATGGGCTCGAGCGGAGCGCCGGAAGTGGGCAGCAGTCCGTTCTGCCAGTGCCATGCGGACATCTGCTTGAGTACCGACGGGGCGCGGGTGATGATCGAGATCGGCACCTCATTGTTGGGCGCGTTACCGCTGACGGTGCTGTGCGGCTGGTGGTCGCCCATCAGGATGAGCACGAGGTTCGGGTCGTTGAGCTGGGTGACCCACGAAGTGAGGGCGGTCATCGAGTACTGGATCGACTGGCCGTAGAACTGGCGCACGGTGTTGGTGTTGCTCCATACCCGGGCCACGTCTGCGGCCGTCCCCCGCTGGGCGTTGAATAGCGAGCCGTTGCCGACCTGGTTCCAGGGCACCATCGACGGCAGCGGGACCCAGGGGGTGTGCGAGGAGGTCGTGTCGATCTCGGCCATCACGGGCTTGTGGCCGGGAGTGAGCTCAAGCCGCTGGAACTCGGCCAGGAGGTACTGGTCGGGCATCGCCGAGTAGCTGAAGCTTGGGCCGTGGTAGCCGACGTTAAGCCGGTTGTAGGTCTGGGCGTAGTGGTAGAAGGTAGTGCCGGGGACCCAGGTCGTGTTGTCCGATGGGTCGTCGGCGACCGTATGCCACCCGGCCTTGTCGAAGGCGTCGCTGAGAGTGAACCGCTGACTAGCGAGGAGCTCGTCGTACCGCTGCTGGCTGTTAACCCACAGCCCTGACTGCACGGTGGAGTGGGCGAGCCAGCTCACCCCGCCGGAGGTCGGGGAGCCTTCCCAGGCGCTCTGCGTGGACCAGCCGGCGCGGGCCAGCATGCCCTCTTGCTGGCGCAGGACGGCGTCGACACCAGGCGAGAAGCTCGTACCCTGGACGGCGACCTGCCCGTAGCTTTCGACGAAGACGATGAGGACGTCCTTGCCGCGCAGCCCGGTCAGCAGGTCAGAAGCAGGGATGGCGGCCTCGGGGTCGGGGCTGTGGATGGCCTGCCCGAAGACACGCGGGTCGGCGAGCGCGGCCTGGGTGGCGCGCACCTGCGCGACGGCCAGCCCGGTTTCGCTGGCCGAGGCGATCGGAGACCCTGGGATGAGCTGCAGTGACAGGCCAGCGGACAGCCCCCATATGGCGGTGAGAGCGGCTAGGCCGCGGACGCTGCCGCGGCGGTGACGGGCGGCCACCGCGGTGATGTGAATCGCTGCCGCGATGATCGCGGCGAGAATCAGGGTGAGACCGATCACGAGCACGACGGCCACGACGTTCGTGAGCTGGGCGCCGATCGCGTCTTGCAGTACACCCTTAGCCTGGGCGATCTCGGCCCAGTCGGTCACCGGGTTAAACGCCCGGTCAAGCAAGTCGTAGTACCCCATGTTCAGGAACTTGGCGAAGATGAGCACGCCGAAGAGGACCCCGGCGACACTGGCCACGATGCGTCGTGGCCAGGTCGGCAGCACCAGCGCCACAGCAACCAGGACCAGCAATTCGATCGGAACGCGGACAAAAGCACCGGGGGAGATCTGGTAGATACGGTCAGGCAGCAAGAGGGTGAACCAGAGAAGCGCGAGCGCGAGCGCGGCGATGGTGAACCGCACCGCCAGGCGGGCGCGCGGACTGGCGCCCGCGCGGTAAAGCCAGATCACGTCGCGGCCGAATGACTCGGCCAGCAGCAGCAGCGCGGCGGCGACCGCGATCATCCCGACCAGGCGGCTGGTCACTCCGGAGGCGGCGACGGTGAGCACGACGCCCTGGACCGCGGCCACGACCTTGCGCCAGAACCGGGGCGGCAGCGGTGCGCGCAGCCACGGGATCAGCCAGCCGGCCAGCAGGAACGCGTAACGGGCGGCGCCGATGGCCAGCACCCAGCCGCCGTAGTCCCGGGACACGGCGATGCTGAGCACCAGGATGAGGAAGGCGTCGACCTCGCCGTCGATGCGGGCGCCCAGCGGGGTGACGGTGCCGGTCCGGCGCGCCACCTTACCGTCTACCGCGTCGAGGGCCAGCGCGACGGCGGACAGGGTGACCAGCGCTGTGATCGACGCCGGCCGGCTGAACGAGTCGGCAACCAGGCCCGTGACCCCGGCGATCAGCACCGTCCGGGTCAGGGTGACCCAGTCCGCCGGGAGTATCGCCGACTGGCCGCTGCGCTTCCGGGCGGTGACAAGCAGCGCGGCCGCCGCCGAACCGGTGACCAGGCCAGTGATCCAGCCGACGGCGCCGAGGCCGGCGGTGGCGGACACGACGCCGAGCAGGGCGGCTGTGGCGAGCATCCCCAGGAGCGCCGCGAGCCGGATTGCAGGCAGCGCGCCTTTGTCGTCGAGCCGAACCTCCGGCAGCTGGATGGTGGACACAGCGCCTCCGTTTGCGTGACCATCTGCTGTCATCCCTTTGTGGGACGACGGCCCACCCGTACTACGTATCCTGGGTCACTTTTGGCTTGCTCCGCGGCCGGTCAATCTATTTGCTAGGTCGGCCCGTATAACGGGTGTGACGGCTTTGTACTCAGTTCCGGCCCGGATCGGTCTGGCTGTCCGTCGTTTCGGCCCGTCGTTGCTGCGTCTGGTCGCTGGCGTCACCGTGCTGTGGTTTGTCGGGCGGGAGCTGGGCGCGGCGCCGTTCGAGGACGGGCTGCGTGCGGTCACCTGGCAGGGGGTCGTGGCCGCCGTCACGCTCACTGTCCTGACCACGGTGTGTTCGGCCTGGCGGTGGCAGGTCGTGGCCCGCGCGCTCGGCACCGGCATCGGCCTGCCCCATGCGACGGGTGCCTACTACCGTTCCCTGTTCCTCAACTCCGTGCTCCCCGGCGGGATTCTCGGCGACGTGCACCGGGCGGTGACGCAGGGTCGGCGCGCTGGAGACGTCGCGCAGGGGGTGCGCGCGGTGGGGTGGGAACGGCTGTGTGGTCAGGTCGTCCAGGCCGTGGTGACCGCCGTCGTGCTGCTGGCCCTCCCCTCGCCGGTCCGGCCCGCGCTGCCCTACGTCCTGGCGGGCGTCGCGGGCGTCGCCGGGTGTGCCGCGCTGGTCGTGAAGGTCGCCCCTCGTCTCGGCCGGTCGCGGCCGGCCCGTGCCGCCCGGGCGATTGCCGCTGACCTGCGTCGTGGCCTGCTGGTCCCGGGCGTGTGGCCGCGGCTCGCGCTGGCCTCGGTGCTGGTCGTCGCCGGGCACACGGCGACGTTCGTCATCGCGGCCCGGGTCGCCGGCTCCACCGCGCCCCTGGGCGAACTGATCGCGCTGCTGATGGTCGTCCAGATTGCCGCGGGGATCCCCTTGAGTATCGGCGGATGGGGGCCGCGGGAGGGTGCTGCCGCCTGGGCCTTCGCCGCCGCCGGGCTCGGTGCGGCCAACGGGGTCACGGTCTCCACCCTCTATGCGGTGCTCATGCTGGCCGCGGTCACCCCAGGCGCGGGCCTGCTGCTGAAGGACGCAGTTCGCCGCCGTCGCGGCCGGGAACACCCGGGCGAGTGGAGCGGACCTGATCCGGCGCCGCCGACGAGGCACCCAGCCTGGCGCGAGGCCGAACGGCTCGTCCCGTGACCGGGGCGGTCCAGGCGGCAGCCATCCGGCGCCGTATTCGCATCCCGCTGCGTTTTGCCGATGGCTACTCAACCACGGCCACGGTCGTCACCTTCACCGGCCTGGCCGACGCGCGGCAGCACATGGCACTCGAGCTCGGCCGACCCGCCACGCCCAGGCTACCGCTGGTGCGCCTGCACAGTGAATGCCTCACCGGTGACGTGTTCGGCAGCCAGCGGTGCGACTGCGGGCCGCAACTGCGCGAAGCAGTCGAGCGGATCACCAAACGCGGCGGGTACGTGCTGTACCTGCGCCAGGAGGGACGGGGCATCGGACTGTACGAGAAGCTCGACGCCTATGCGCTGCAAGATGGTGGCCTGGATACGTACGACGCGAATCTCGCGCTCGGCCACGGGGCCGACGAGCGCGACTACACCAGCGCGGCCCAGATGCTGCACGCGCTCGGTGCCAGCCGTATCGCGCTGCTGAGCAACAACCCGGACAAGGGCGCGCAGCTGGCCCGCCTGGGCATCACGATTGCCAGGCAGGTCCCCACCGCCCTGCACCTCAACGAGGCCAACGCCGCCTACCTGACCGCCAAGGCCCGGCGCGGAGGGCATGATCTGCTGTCGCGGAGTCTTGAACGCGCCGCCGAACCGCGCCGGCACACCGGTCCGGCGCACCTCGGCACCGCGGATTGATTGTGCGGCACCGTGGGTGCTAGCCGGGCGACCGGCCCGCGAAATCAAGCTGGTGGGCGATGTAGACCAGCTCGCCCGCAGCCAGTTGCCGGTCGCGCACGGCCAGCCAGTCGGCCAGGTCCGCCGGGTCCACCCAGTCCTGGCGGCTCCGCAACGCGTCCTGGATCGTGCTCAGGATGCTGCGCAGGAAGTCAGCCTCATCGCCCGGGTAGTTCCCATCCGGGCCGGCGCTTACGACCCAGTCCGACGAGCCTGCCGCCAGCGCGGGCGCCCCCGCAGCCCGCAAATGGTGGAACAGGTGGCGGCCCGTTCGGCTTTCACCGGCCGGCCGGCCGTAGCGGACGCGCTCGTCCATGTCGCGGTGGTAGGCCTGCATGACCTGGTCGTCGTGGGGGTGGCCGGGCGCGAAGATGCTCTCGCCGTCGTAATTGATCGTGAACCAGTAGACGCCGCCAGGGACCAGCAACCGCAACAGTCCGGGCAGGATGGCCGGCACGTCCACTAGGTCCAGCACAGCGTTGGCGATCAGCACATCGGCCAGCGCCCCGTGATCGGTCTCCAGGTAGCTGCCAAGCTCGGCGTGCACCAGGCGCACCCGCAGATCACCGACCTGCAGCCCATCCGGCAGCAGGTCGCTGCGCAGGCCACGCGCGGCCGCCCAATCGCGCAGCCACCGGCGAGAATGATCCAGCAGCTGCCGATCCGTATCCAGCAGGATGTACTCGCCGGTGCCGACCACGCCCCAGTCCATCAGACGGGCCACCATCGTCCCCAGTCCGGCGCCGACCTCCAGCACCCGCGGCGCACCCGCGGGCATGAGACGGCGCAACTCGGCCAGCACATGCCCATTGAGCGCCCGGTCATCCACGGTCGTCTTCGCGGCCAGGTAGCGGGCATAGCCGGAGGTCATCGAGACTTGCTCGGAGCTCGTCATTGCTTCTCGGCCACCATCGCGAACTTGCGCACCCGCCCACTGCCGAGCCAGTCATTCCACAGCTGATGGGCCGTGATCAGCTCGGCGGTGGCCTGCTCCCCGATCTGGCCGGCGATCTGAGCTGAATCAGCCCGGTAACACCGAAGCAGCACGGTCGCCACCGCGTGGTGTGCGGAGCTGTACTCCTGCTGCCAGGTCACGGCCAGCCCCGCGTTGCGTAGCATGTCCGTCAATTTCGCCAGCTCGACGGGCCAGACCGTATCGGCGGCGGGCATCCGGGACTGCTCCTGCCGGGTGAGCGGTCGGCCTTCCTCGACCGTGAAAGCGAACCGCCCGCCCCGCTCCAGCGTGCGCGCAACCTCCCCCACCAGGGCCTCCTTATCGGGGAAGGCCAGCATCGTCTCCAGCAGGAGCACCACCTCGAAGCGGCCCTCGGGCAGAGGCGGGAGATGAGCCTGCTCGAAGCGACAGGGAAGCTCCCCGGCCAGCTGCCGGGCGGTGGCCAGTGCGCTGGCGGATTGATCGACACCCAGGTAGCGGCAGCCCGACTCCGCCGTGATCATCCGGCCGGGGCCGGCCACTCCGCAGCACAGGTCGAGCACCGGGACGCCCGGGCCGACCCGGGCCTGGTGAGCCAGCCTCCGGATCTCGGCTGCCCGCATGAAGCTCTCCTGGCCCACGTACTCGCCCGCGGGGTAGGCGGTCGCCTGCGCCCGCCCCAGCGCCGTCAGCAATGGTGTTCGTTGATCCTGTCTCACGTCACATCCCGTACGGTGTCCGGAACGGCGGGTGACACCTGGTCCGGCAGAACCACCTGCCAGGCCGCGTCGCGCCCAGTCGAGCGGACACAGGTGATCTCGGATCAATCCGTGCCCCCCGTTTCCACGTAGTACGTAGTGACAGGTGCGACGGATTGGCAGCGGGTGTGATTCAGCTCGACCGCAAAGAGGAGGCCGGCTCGGTGCGGCAGGCGCTATGGAGGACCAGGACATCGTGCGGGTCCACGTCATAGTCCCCGAGGGATTCGACGACCCCGGCCAGCCTACCGGCGGCAACATCTATGACCGGCGGATCTGCGCCGGCCTGGCCGAGGCCGGCTGGGAGGTGCTGGTCGCGACCGTCGCCGCGGCGTGGCCGGTACGCGGTTCGGGCGCCCGCGCCGACCTGGCCCGCGTCATCTCCGCCATTCCCGACGGTGAGACCGTCCTGATTGACGGGCTCATCGCCTCGTCGGCCGCCGCGCAGCTGCTGCCACACACCAGGCGGATACGAATGACGGTGCTGCTGCACATGCCACTGGCCACCGCCGTCGACACACACCGCGATGCCGGTGCAGAGCGGTCTGAACGGTCCGTGCTCCGTGCGGCCGCAGGCGTGATTGTCACCAGCGAATGGACCCGGCGGCAGGTCCTGACCCGATACCGGATCCCGGCCCGCCGGGTGCACGTCGCCCGGCCGGGCGCCGATCGGGTCGCTGCCCCGGCCCGGCCCGTCCGCGGCCACCTGATCTGCGTCGGAGTCCTCAGTCGCCACAAGGGACAGGACCTCCTCGTCGAGGCGCTCGCCGACCTCGCTGACCGGGACTGGCACTGCGTGCTGGCCGGATCGCTCGACCGCGACCCGGATTTCGTCGAACACCTGCAGACCCGTATCACGCGTCTCGGCTACGACCATCGCGTCCGGCTCAGCGGCGTCTTGACCGGCGCGGCGCTCAGCCACGCGTACACCACCGCCGACCTGCTCGTCGCGCCGTCGCGCTCGGAGACCTACGGCATGACCGTCACCGAAGCGCTCGCCCACGGCCTGCCCGTCATCGCTACCGCCGTCGGCGGGCTGCCCGAAGCGTTCGGCTCCTCCGCCGATGGCACCGGTCCCGGCCAGCTGATTCCGCCCGGCGACCCGGTTGCCCTCGCCGCCGCGCTCGGAGACTGGCTGGGTGATGAGGGCTACCGGCACCGGCTACGGGCCGCCGTACGACAGCGGCAGCCGACCCTGTGTGGCTGGGAGCAGACGACGCAGAAGATAGCTGACGCCCTGACCGCCCAGCCGTTCCGGTACCAACGATCACAATGAAGGAGAAGTCCGTCCGATGACATTCAGAACCGAGAGCCGCATGACAATCGCCGGCAGCGTCCATGAGGTCTGGGCGTATCTCTGTGACGTCGGACGCTGGCCGGAGTGGGCACCAACGGTTCTTGAAGGCCGGGTCCGTGCAGGAGGCCCGCTTCAGCCCGGCTCGCGGGTGGAGCAGCGGGCGAAGCTGATGTTCGGGTTGTCTCGCAGCCGTAGTCAGGAGGTGACCGTTGTCGAGCCGCCCACCTCCATGGCGTTCGCCGGGCCAATGGGCACGTCGGCGGCGCGCTGGGGAATGGAACTCAAGCCGGTGGACGATGGGCAGACCGACGCCATGATGTGGATCGAAGTCGACCTCACGGGCATCATGCGGGCGGTCCCCGCGGGCATGCTCAAAGGCAGGGTTCAGCGCGTCAGCGATATTGAAATGGTGGCGATCAAAGCTGCTGTCGAGTCCGCTGCGCGGAAAGGTGCGGTGTCCTAGATGAGGCAGCGTCACGCGGTCGGCCTCAATGAACACACCGTGAGCCAGACCGACAGTACGCGAGAGCACCTGATCGAGACATACCGCAAGAAGGCAAAGCACTACGACATCACCTCTCGGCTGTACCCCGCGCCCGGCTACCCCCAGCGGGCACAACGCCTCCGGGCCGTACAATCGCTCGGCCTTCGCACGGGTGACACCGTGATCGACATGGCCTGCGGCACAGGTCTGAACTTCCCGCTGCTTCAGAAGGCGGTCGGTCCCGGTGGTCGGATCGTCGGCGTCGACCTGACCGATGCGATGCTCGCCCGTGCCCAGGATCGGATAAAGGCGAACGGCTGGAGCAATGTCAGCCTCGTGCAAGCCGATGCAGCCGGCTTCGACTTTCCGGCCGAGGTCGATGCGATCCTGTCCACATACGCCCTGACCCAGGTGCCCGAGTGCGCAGAGGTCATCGCCCACGGCACCGCGGCCCTCTCCGCGGGCGGACGCTGGGCCGTGCTGGATCTCAAGGTTCCCAGCAGCACACCTGGGTGGCTGGCGCAGCTCGGAACCGCAACGGTGCGGCCTTTCGCCTCCATAGATGAGTGGATCATGCGCCGTCCGTGGGAAGCGATTCGCGCAGCCATGCAGGAAGAGCTGGCTGATTTCGCCTGGACCGAGTTGTTCTTCGGAACTGCTTTCCTCGGTGCCGGGTCCAGCCAGTCCGGTCACGGTCGGGCACCTCATCAGCCGTAGGCCATCTGCTCAGATCAGCCCCCAAACCAGCGTGAAGACCCCCTCGCCGTTAGATGGGTCGTCAGGTAGTGCGCGACTCCGAGGGAACCGATCGCGTGGATTCCGGCGATGTGCAGGATCACTGTCCTCGTCGAAGTCTCCCGCGCGGCGGGTCGTTTGCCAGCGTCCTGGATCGTACGGAATGGCGCCTGTGACGGGCCTCCATGCTGCGGGCGGTGATGACAGGCCATGTTGGTCAACCCAGTTCTTCAAGACCGCCAGTCGCCGCACGAGCGCGCGGTCGACGCCTGAATGAGGGCTGGTGGAGGAGATCCAGGTGAGGCTGTAGACGTCTCTTGCCGGCGTGCGCCGGGTCAGCCGGGCAACTTTGGCTCGGGCGGGGGCGGATGAAGAACTTCAGTAACAGATAGATAACTAACATGCAGGCCCGCTGGCAGAGGAAAACCTGGCGGAATACGCGCAGGTAAAGCCGGTCACCGGTGATCGTAAGTTCGCCCGGCCAGTCCTCGGCCCAGCCTGGCTGGTTGACGACCGCGTGACTCGCCAGGTATCTTGCGGCTGTTGTTCTGTACGTCATGCGCCCAAATGTTCGTCAGACGTACAGAATCGGGCCGCAGCGAGGAGGAAGGGGAGCCAGGTGAGTGATCCAGAGCGAAGCCGGAGCAGCATGACCCAGGCGCCCCCAGACCTCGCCTGCCGGACCGTAACGCCGTTTACCGCCGCCGAAGGCATCGACTTCGAGTCTCTGGAGCGGTTGCTCGACCGGTTCGCGGCCGCCGGAGTAGCCGTGTATGTGGCAAGCGGCGGCTCGGGTGAAGGGCATTCGATGACGCTGCCGGAGCTGGGTCAGCTCTATTCGGCCGCCGTCCGGATCGGCCGCGGGCGGACTCCCGTATACGCCAATCCGCCCGAGCAGCACACGGTTGCGGCCACGGTTGCGCACGTGCGCCTGGCCCGTGACGCGGGTGTGGAGCTGGTCAACGTCTACGGGGCGGCAGGCTGGCACGGGTATCAGGCCACCGCCGAGGAGTATGTGGCCTTCTTCGACGCGGTACTGCCTCAGGTGCGCACTCCCGTTGCTCTGTGCCCCAACCCTGGGCTCGGCTATTCAGTGGAGCCAGCCACTATCGCGACCGTCTGTGCGCGCCATCACGAAGTAGTGGCGGTAAATCTCAACGGGGTATCACCGCACTACGTAGCGAGGCTTAGGGACACGATTCGAGACGACGTTCTCCTCTACGTTGACGAGGGTGCGCTGTCTGCTGCTGCGCACGGTTACGCGGCCGGAATCATCAGCGCCCTGCCGAACCTGATACCCGGCACCTTCCGGCAGTTTCTCGAGGCGGCTCGCTCCGGCCGGAGCGGCGAGCAATCGCAGCTGCAGATGTATATCGAGCGTCTTCGGCGCTTCGCGGGCACCTTCCCCGGCGGCTCGCCCAGGTGGATCAAGCTGGCCATGAGAGAGATGAACCTGCCCGGCGGCACGGGCGGACCACGGCCCCCGTACCTGCCGCCATCCGTGACCGAGGCAGAGCAGTTTCGTCGGCAAGCGCTGGCGCTGGACATCCCGGAGATCAGCCGGGCACTGGTCACGGCGGCTAGCCAATCGCGAGAGGATGCGGATCAAGCCTAATGACGCGGATACCCCTGATGTGCCGGTCGGCCACCACCTTCAGCGTCTCCGGTGCGTTCGACCGAGATGCATTCGGAGCCCACCTGCAGCGGCTGGTCGACTGCGGTCACGGCGTCTACCTGGCGAGCGGGGCGTCGGGTGAGGGCCACGCTCTGACCGTTGAAGAGATCAAGGACGTCTATCAAGTCGGCGTGGCCGTTTGCCAGGGAAAGGTCCCGGTACACGCCAACCCGCCCGAGCAGTACACGGCGCGTGACACCATTTTCCACGCTCAGCTCGCGATCGCGGCAGGCGTCGACGGGATCAACCTCTACGGGCCGGAAGGGCGGCACGGCTACCGGCCGACCGACGAGGAGTACCGGGCGTATTTCGACCGGATTTTTGCCGAGGTCAGCCATCAGGCAGCACTCGCGCCGCATCCTGCGATGGGCTATCTGCCGAAGCCGCGGACCGTGGCGCAAGTCGTGGCGAGCCATCACGAGATAACGGCAGTCAACCTGGCGGGCGTCGAAGGAAGCGCTTACTTCGTCGAGCTCTGCGACGCGCTGACCCGTGAGGTGGATATTTACGTTCCTTATCAAGGTTCGGCGCACACGCTGCCGATGGGAGCGACCGGGCTGCTCGCGGCCGAGGCAAATATTATCCCGCAATCGTTCCGCGACTACCTCGACGCCTGCCAACGCCAGGACGTCTCCGCGATGTCAGAAATCTATGCCGGGCTCGTGCGGTTTACCGCGTTCGTGGGCCAGTGGAATTCCGCGTCGCCCCGGTGGCTCAAGATCGCTCTCCGCGCGTTTCGTCTCCCTGGAGCAGAGGGCGGTTTGCGGGAGCCGTACCTTATGCCCGGGCCGGAGGTCGTCGACGAGTTCGCTCGCGGCGCCGCTGCCCTTGGGCTCCCTGAGGTCGACGAGATGCTGCACCAGGTCGCTGCCGCATGAAGGTGAACGGAGAAGTGCCAAGGCGCGGACGGATCCCCTGGCTCCGGCCTTCCGACCTTGACCCTCAGCAGCGGGGACTCTATGAGCGGATCACTTCCAGCCGGAACGCCAACGGGACCAGGCCGATTCCGCTCACCGACGCCGCCGGGCGCCTTGAGGGGCCGTTCAACGCTCTGTTGTTCAGACCCGACCTCGGTCAGCTCCTGCAGGAACTGGGCGCCGCCATCCGGTATTCGGGTAAGCTGCCTGACCGCACTCGCGAGATAGCAATTCTCGAGATAGCTCGCCTGCGGAACTCCGATTATGAGTGGTTCGCCCATGAGCACCCGGGGCGGGCCGCAGGCCTGACCGAGGCAGAAATGAGCGCGCTGCGGACCGGCGCGGCCGCACCGACGCTGACGCCAGACGAGACGCTCGTCCGCGAGGCAGCACGCTCACTTGTGCTCGTTCGCGACCTTCCCGACCAGCTCTTCGAGCAGGTCGAGCGCGTGCTCGGGCCGGAACTTCTGGTCGAGTTGCTCACGCTGGTCGGTTACTACGATCTGCAGGCGCTTTCGCTGCAGGTCTTTCGTGTGCCGTTGCCCGACGGCTATGGGAGCTGACTGCTGATGACACGAGAAGATCCCGACTTCCTCGACGCGGTAGAAAAGGCCATGCGGGTGATCCAGGCCTTCTCCGCCACCGAGCCCGCGCTTCGCATCACTCGCGTGGCCGAGCTTACGGGGCTGACCCGCGCCACCGCCCGGCGGCTGCTGCTGACGTTCGAGCGGCTCGGCTTCGTCGAGTCGAATGACGGCCTGTTCCGCCTGACCCCGCGTGTACTCAGGATTGGCTACAGCTACCTGTCATCGCTTCCTTTCGCGGAGCACATTCAGGGTGAACTCCGCTCGCTCGCGGAAGAGTTCAATGAGTCCTGTTCAGCCGCGACGCTAGACGGGGAGGAGATCGTCTACGTCGCCCGCGTTCCGGCGAAGCGCAGCATGACAATAACGCTTGCCGTCGGCTCGCGTTTGCCTGCCTATCCGACGTCGATGGGGCGCGTCTTGCTCGCCGGCCTGTCGAACGAGGCCCTGGAGGAGTACTTCAGCCGGGCGACGATTCAGCAGCTGACCGCACACACGGTCACGAACCGCGAACGGCTGCGGGCTATCATCGCGGAAACACAGTCGAACGGGTTCGCCATTGTCGACGGTGAACGCGAAGAAGGCGTGCGTTCGGCTGCCGCTCCCATTCGCGCCTCGACCGGCCAGGTTCTCGCTGCGATCAATATATCGGTCAACGCCGCGCGCATACCGCTGGAATACCTACAGGAATCTATCGTTCCGCGCCTTAAAGCGACAGCCGCGGAGATATCGCGAAACCTTGATCCGATCTCGCTGCAGCGCTACCCGTACAAGGCGTAGCTAGTAGACAGTTTTCGGGAGTTAGCATGGCAACCACCGTTCACAGCGTGCAGGACGTCAGAGAAGTCTTGAACGAACGCGGGCGAGGCTCGTTCTTCCGGCGCGTCTGGACAATCTGCGGACTCGGCTGGCTCTTTGACGCCATGGACCAGTCAGCGCTCGGACTGACCCTGCCGCTCATCATGTCGACCTTCGGTATATCAAAGATCGAGGGCGGGCTCGCGGCTAGCGGGACCAACATCGGTGCAATTGCCGGTGCCCTGCTAAGCAGTTCGCTCAGTGACCGCTTCGGCCGCCGCAAGATGATCATCGTTAACCTCCTCATCTACTGCCTGGGCAGCATCCTGCTAGCGCTCTCACCGAATTTCGAGTGGCTGGTGGCCGCGCGCGCACTGCAGGGCGTCGGTCTAGGCGGGGAGTACCCGATGATTTCGATCTACATCAACGAGGTCACGCCTAAACGCGACGTCAGCCGGGCGCAGGGGCTGACCTCAAGTTTTTTTGCCTACGGCTACGTCCTGACCTCGCTTATCAGCATCTTCGTGGTGCCAGCCCTTGGCTTCCGGGGCCTGTTCATTGCCCTGACGCTCCCGGCCCTCCTCATCGTCTGGATAAGAAGGGCACTGCCGGAGTCACCGGTCTACCTCGCGCAGAAAGGGCGGTTCGCCGAGGCCGAGGCGGTACTGCGGGTAATCCGCGACGGATCCCCGGAACTCCCCGCGGCGGACCGCGGCACGGACGTCGAATCCGCTGGTTCCCATGATGAAGACAGCCGGCTTCCCATCTTTCCGCTGATCTACATCAGCGCAGTAGGAATACTGCTGCAGCTAGCGTATTATGGCTACAATACGTGGGTTCCGACGGTTGTCAGCGACCACGTTGCCTCCCGGATCGGGACTTACGGGATAACAACGCTTGTCTTTACCGGGCTGGTGGTCGGTTATCTTCTCGGTGCCTTCATTGGCGACCGCCTCAACGGAAACTGGTTCCTCATTCTGAGCTACCTCATATTCGGGGTGCCACTTTTCTTCTTCGGCTGGGCCCATTCCACGGTGCTGGTCGTAGTGCTCGGCTGGCTGTCCGCGGTCGGATTCGGATTTTCTTCGATAGCGACCTACTCCTGGGTTCCCCGGCAGTTCTCAGCGCGGCTCAGAGGAACGGGCGTCGGAATCACCAACGGCATCGGACGAGTTGGCGGAGTCGTCGGTCCGACTCTCGTCGCGGCGCTCAGCACAAACTCCAATTTCGGCGTCGCCTTCGCTGTACTGGGTACCGGGACCATTGTCGCCGCCGTCATCATCGGTGCGATCAAGCGGCCTCCCGTCAGCGCGATTGCAGCCCGCCAAGCCACGTCGGGCACCCCGGTCCACGCGCCGACTCGCTAGCCGGCCCAGCCCGCTTGCCATCGGGCGCGCCATGCGAAAAGCGCGCCTGCCAGGGCCTTAGGGCTTATCGTGGCCAAGTGGGTCCAAGGGGTCCGGTCCCGGTGTTCAGCCTTTGCGCGCCTGCCTGCCGGCTGCCGTGGTCGCTGGACAGGCTGGCTTGCACCATGGTGGCGGGGTTTGGCTGCACTCTGCGGATGTCGGCCGGGCTGGCAGGCGCGTGTCGGTCCGCTGCTCGGAACAGGAAAGGTTGCTGGCATGGCGCCGGTTTCCGTGGTGGTTGTCGGGGCGGGTCAGCGTGGTGCCGGGTACGCCCGGTGGGCCGGGCGCCACCCGGAGCGCGCGTCCGTCGTCGCGGTAGCCGAGCCCGGCGGGGCACGCCGTGCCCGCCTCGCCGACGAGCACGGCATCGCCGCCGGGAACGCGGTGGGCGACTGGAGGCAGCTGGCCGAACGCGGCAGGCTCGCCGACGCGGTCCTGATCTGTACGCAAGACCGCATGCACGCCGAGCCGGCCGAGGCATTCGCCGCGCTCGGCTACCACATCCTGCTGGAAAAGCCGATGGCACCGGACGAGGCGGCGTGCAGGCGGATCGTGGCGGCCGTGGAGAAGGCCGGGGTCATGCTCGCCGTTGGCCATGTGCTGCGCTACACGCCCTACACGCGCACGGTTAAGGAGGTCGTCGACTCCGGTCAGCTCGGGGACATCATGAGCGTCCAGCACCTGGAGCCGGTCGGATTCTGGCACCATGCCCACTCCTACGTCCGCGGCAACTGGCGGCGCGCAGACCTGGCGGCCTCCATGCTGATGGCCAAGTCCTGCCATGACCTGGACTGGCTGCAGTACATCCTGGGCCGGGCACCCCTGCGGGTGTCCAGTTTCGGCAGCCTGGCCCACTTCACCGCCGCCGCCCGCCCTCATGGCGCCGCGGACCGGTGCGCGGCGTGCTCCGTCGAAGCGGAGTGTCCTTACTCGGCACCGCGGTTCTACGGGGACCTGCTGGAGCGGAGCGAGCACGGCTGGCCGCTGAGTGTCGTTATCGATGACTTCACTCCCGCCGCCTTGGATGAGGCGCTGCGGGAAGGCCCGTACGGCAGGTGCGTCTACGCCTGCGACAACGACGTGGTCGACCACCAGGTGGTTGCGCTGGAGTTCCCCGGCGCGACCACCGCCACGTTCACCATGACCGCTTTCAGCCGGGCCGCCGCCCGCAGCACCCGGCTGTTCGGCACCCGCGCCGAGTTGTCCAGCGATGGCCGCACCATCCGGGTCTACGACTTCCTTGGCCGTACCGAGCGCCTGATCACCCCCGCGCCGTCCGACGCGGTGGCCGCCGCCGAAGGCCACGGCGGCGGCGACGCCGGGCTCATGGACGCGTTCACCGCTGCCGTCGCCACCGGCGACCCCAGGCTGATCAAGTCAGGGCCACGCGAATCACTGGCGAGCCACCTCACCGTCTTCGCCGCGGAACGAGCCCGGCTGAACGGCACCGTCGAAAAGATCCCGCCCCTGACGTAACACCGGCGATCTTCCCCGCGGTCCAGCAGTCGTTGAGGAATGCCAGCGGGCCGACTGCGGCGAAGGCGCGCCCGCTCCCGTCAGGCCAGGATCATGACTCGCCGACGGGCGCCGCCCGATTAGGAGCTGGTGTCCCGGCCGAGGTGGTCGCGGGTTTCGCGTAGCCGGATCGCTATCGCGGCCCGCTCGTTACGCAGTGCGCCGATGCGGGTTAGGGTGTCGTCCAGGCGGCCGACGAGCTGGTCGTTGGCGGCGATGGCCTCGTCTAGAAGTTCGAGGCGACGCGACGAGGACACCTCGCCGTCCTTGAGCTCGGAGTGGACGCGGTCGAGCACGTCGACGTCCCCGGTGTTAAGGACGGCTTTGACCTCTTCCAGGGAAAAGCTCAGGAGTTCTTGCAGGTCGCGGATTCTGGTCACCCGGCGCAGGTCGGCCGGCGTATAGAGGCGCTCGCCGCCGTCGGTGCGGTTGGCCGGCCGAAGAAGCCCGAGCTCTTCCCAGTAACGCAGCGCCCGGGTGGTGACGCCGGTCAGCTTGGCCACCTCACCGATGCGCCACAGGACCGGTTTGGCCTGCGTCGCTGCCCTTTTGCCGGTCATCAGGCAATCGCCTCCGAATCCTCCGCGCCGGCCGGTTCGCCGTCTGCGGCGTCCGTGCTGTCGGCGTCGCCGGTCCGGACGGCGGTAGGGCTCACAGTCGGCGCCACGGTGGCGACCTTGCCACCCCGGGTCCAGGAGACGGCCGCGGCCACCAGGCTCGCCACGATGGCGAAGTCGAATGTCACGTGCAGCCCGGCCCTGAACGGCGCGGTGATCAGCGTGGGGAAGAAGCTCCGGCCGGTCAGGGTCGCCTGCTGGGCGGCGGTCAAGTGGGACAGAACACTGGGGCCGACGAGGTGCTGGACCGGGTTGTAGCCAAGGAACGCGGCGAACAGTGTGGAGACTGGCGGCAGATGCGAGACGCGGGTCGCCGCAGCCGGCGACACACCGTGAGCGACGAGCCCCTGGTACAGGCTCTGCGGTAGGGAGGAGGACAGCCCGACGATCATCAGGCTGAAGAAGATCCCGATCGACAGGACCTGGGCGGAGTTCTGGAACGTGGTGTTCATCCCCGATCCGGCTCCGCGGTGCTCGGCGGGAATGCTGTTCATGACCGCGGCCCGGTTTGGCGAGCCGAACGAGGACATGACCATCCCGGTGAAGAACAGCAGGATAGCGAAGAGCCAGTAGGGAAAGTTGACTGGCAGCAGTTCAAGCAGCACGAACGCGATCGCGGTGCCGATCATGCCGCCGGTGGCGAACGGGCGGGCGCCGAAGCGGTCCGACAAGATGCCCGACAGCGGGCCAGAGATCAGGAACCCGACGGTAAGCGGCAGCATCGCCAGCCCCGCCCAGAGCGGCGTCCGGGCAAAGTCGTATCCGTGGAGCGGGAGCCAGATCCCCTGCAACCAGATGATCAGCATGAACATCAGCCCGCCGCGGCTGAGCGCCGCCAGGAAGCTGGCCAGCACTCCGGCGGTGAACGCGCGAATCCTGAACAGCTGAATGCGGAACATCGGCTCGGCGACTCTGGTCTCGATGATGCCGAATGCGATGAGCAGTGCCACGCCGCCGGCGATAGCGGCTATTACCAGCGGGTTGGTCCAGCCCATGGTGTCGGCCCGGTACGGCTCGATCCCGTAGGTGATGCCGACCATGATCAGGATGAGCCCGACGGCGAAGGTGAGGTTGCCGGGCCAGTCGATGCGCGCGGGCCGGCGCTGGCTCAGCTCTCGCAGCTTGAGGTAGCCCCAAATAGTGGCGAACAGCCCGATGGGCACTGAGACCAGGAAGACGAGCCGCCAGTTGATCGGGGCCAGGATGCCGCCAAGCACCAGCCCGATGAACGTGCCGCTCATCGCCGCCGCCTGGTTGATCCCCATCGCCATGCCCATCTCATTGCGGGGGAAGGCATCGGTCAGGACAGCGGCGGAGTTCGCCATCAGCATCGCCGCGCCGACGCCCTGGAAGAGCCGCAAGACGATGAGCCAGATCCCCGCGGCGCTGCCGGACATCCAGGTCACGGTGAGGAGGAGCGAGAAGAAGGTGAAGACGGCGAAGCCGAGGTTGTACATGCGGACCCGGCCGTAGATGTCGCCCAACCGGCCCAGCGTGGTCACCAGCACGCTCGTGACCACCAGGAACCCAAGGATCATCCACAGCAGGTAGAAGCTGTTGCCTGCCTGGAGCGGGTCGATGCCGATCCCGCGGAAGATGTCCGGCAGGGAGATCAGCGTAATCGAGCCATCGATCGTGGCCATGAGCATGCCCAGGGTGGAGATCGTCAGCGCGGTCCACTTGTACCCATCTGGCACGACTATCTGGCCGGAACCGCGACCTGCAGCTGATCGCGCCGATTGCTTGGGCTCGGACAACGTGCCTCCCGGGGAATTTCTACCATTACGTCGACGGCAGCTAATCTTAACGTGCACGTTAAGAAGCAGGAGGGCCCGGCGGGTCCGGAAGCTGCGTCCAGGGACGATCGCGCACGCCGTCCCCGGCGAGCAGCCAAGTGAACCCGCCAGAAGTAACGAATAAGTGCTGAGCTGCCGCGACCCTCTGCTTAGAAGGCACCGGTAAGGGGTCGTTGCACGTCGTCTGGTGTCGCTCACTGAGCCTTCTAACTGCACTGATGAAAGCTGGCTGTGGCCTGGCGTCGCCTGAACACTGTGGCTGTTGGCTCCCAGTTTGGCTCCAGATTTTGCCGGCCCGTCAGCGTTCGAATGAGCGAATACAGCATCGATTGCGGCGAGCTCGCTGAGACCGTCGCTCTAGGCTTTCCGGGCCTCAGTTTGAGCTGGGGAGAGACGGCCCTACGTCGATCCTCGTCGGCGCTGACGGTTCAGTCACCTCGGCGCGGGCCGGATGGTATGTGGCAGGCCTGGCGCGGCGGCAGCACGCCAAGGTGACCATCGTCTTCGTCACCCCGATGACGTCGCTGGCGACGTCGTTCTTGCCCCCCGCTAGCAATGTGGAAGCTGCCCGGCGGGAGGCACTTGGTCAGGTTGCCGAGGATATGCGGCGCAGGGCTTCCGGCGAGGCAGCCCCAGCGACAGTACGGCCGTCTCGCGCACGCTCCCCGGCCGCCAGCACCTCCGTCACGGCCGCCAGGGGCGCCCACACGCCGCAGCCTGCCGCCCTATCCGTGGCACCAAGTCCGCTTTCCCTGGGAGGCGCTAGGGTCCTTATCGAACTTCCGGCGCGTCTCTCCCGTCATCGGAGAACCTCCCTCTAAAAGGATGTCTCCACGCTGGCAGGGGAAACCCAGACCCGACTGGCGGTGTTCGGGTACTGCTGGGCCGCGATCGGGATCCGGGAGCTCATGTAACCCGGACCCCGATCAGAAGGATGGCTAGAGGAGCTCGAAGGGCGGTACGTCGTAGCTGGCGCCGAACGGCGCGTCAGGCCGCGAAAACTCGCCCATGAGGGCCCGGCGCAGCGGCGTCGTCCGAGACAGGAAATCGTCGGAGTTCTCGAGCCGGTCGGCGTTCCTGACCCACGGCGGGCTGTAGATGTAATGGGCGGTATAGCGGTCCTTGGCGCCGCGGTGGGTGAACGTGCGGTGCCACACGCCGTTGTGGAACAACAGCACCGACCCGGCCGAGGCGCAGATCACGTGACCGATCGGCACCTCGCTCCTGGACTGGCGGATGTCGTCGGGGAGCGGTACCTGGCTGCGGTGGCTGCCCGGGATCAGCTCCATGTTGCCCTGGCCGAGCTCGGTCTGATCGGTCAGCAGGAATGAGGCCCGGAGCTGGATGAGCGGCACCGGGTAGCCGAGCTGCTTGAAGTCGAAGGCATTTGAGCCGTCCTGGTGCCAGCCGCCGACGCCGGCTCCGGCCGGCTGCATCGTGTTCCAGCTGGCCTGCAGTACGAACCGATCGCCGTAGAGGCCACGGACCTTGGGGAGGACGGCTGGATGGTCGATCAGCCGCTCAAGGGAAGGCTCGGCCTCGTAGCCGCGACCCAACTGCCCGAATGCGCGGTCACGCTGGGCGTGGAGGCGCTCCGACGCCTCGTAGCACTCCGCCGCCTCCTCCCGGCTCAGCACGTCCGGGATGATCAGGTACCCCCAGGACTCGAAGATGAACTTGTCAAGCGGGGTGAGCTCACCTGGCTCCACCACCGGGTTCAGCATGGGACGTTGCCCTTCTTTCATCGATGCCGCGCCCGCCATTGTCACGCGTCCGCGGCCACTGGCGTGCCGAAAATGTTGCGCTCCACCGCTTCTTCGGCGAAGTGGCAGGCGACCTGGTGCCCCTCGCTCACCGGCTCTAGCCTCGGCTCCTCGGTCCGGCACCGGTCCCGCGCCAGCGGGCAGCGGGTGTGGAACCGGCAACCCGGCGGCGGGGCCAGCGAGCTCGGAACCTCACCCTCGACGAACCGGCTCCGCTCCCTGGCCTCTTTCGGGTCGGGAGCGGGCACCGCAGAAAAGAGTGCCTGGGTGTAGGGATGGTGCGGCTTGGCGTAGAGCAGGTCCCGCTCAGCCAGCTCGACGATCTTGCCGAGGTACATGACCGCGACACGGTCGCTCATCTCGCCGACCACGGCCAGGTCGTGGGCGATGAGGAGGTAAGAGAGCCCCAGGCGATCCTGCAGGTCGGTGAGCAGCTGGAGGATCTGGGCCTGAATCGATACGTCGAGGGCAGAGACCGGCTCGTCGAGCACGAGGAAGGCCGGTTCGACGGCGAGCGCCCGGGCGATGCCGATCCGCTGGCACTGGCCGCCGGAGAACTCGTGAGGGAAGCGCCCGACCGCGTCCGGTGGGAGCCCGACCAGCTCAAGGAGCTCCTGGACCCGCTGGCGGCGCCGGCCGCGCGGCACCAGCTTGTGCACGAGGAGGGGCTCGGCGACGAGCTGGCCGACGGTGTGGCGGGGGTTGAGCGACCCGATCGGATCCTGGAAGACCATCTGCATGCGCCGGCGCAGGGCCGTCAGCTCGTTAGCGGGAAGCCCGGCGAGGTCCTGCCCCTCGAAGCGGACCCGCCCGTCGCTTGGCCGGTCGAGCATGAGCACGGCCCGCCCCGTCGTCGACTTGCCGCACCCGCTCTCGCCGACCAGGCCGAGGGTCTCGTTGCGGCCGATGGTGAAGCTGACGTTGTCCACGGCGTGGACGGTCTCGTGGCTGCGGACGATCCTCCCCGCCCCCCGGACGTGGTAGTGGATGACCAGGCCGTCCACGTCGAGCAGGGGCTGGTCGGTCGGCGCGCTGGTCGACGGCTCGGCCGGCAGGGTCGTCGTCACGCGACCACCTCCTTGGCGGTGAGCGTAACCGGGTGCCAGCACGCGGCGGCATGGCCGCCGCCCACGTCGACCAGCGGTGGCGTCTCGTTGTGGCACTGCTCGGTCACTCGGTCGCAGCGGGGGGCGAACGGGCAGCCGGCGGTGAGCTGGGTGACCCGGGGCGGGAGACCGGGAATGGCGTGGAACGAACGGGTCCGCCTGGCGTGCAGCCGGGGCACGCACTGCAGCAACCCGAGGGTGTAGGGGTGGGTGGGCTGCCCGAACAGCTCGTCGACGGTCGCCGACTCCATGACCCGTCCCGCGTACATGACGACGACCCGGTCACAGTGGCCGGCCACGATGCCGAGGTTGTGGGTGATCAGGACCGTCCCGGTGTTGTTGCGCACGACCAGGTCATCCAGCAGCTCCAGGATCTGGGCCTGGATAGTCACGTCGAGGGCGGTGGTCGGCTCGTCGGCGATGAGCACCCGGGGCTCGCACGCCATCGACAGGGCGATCATGACCCGCTGGCGCTGCCCGCCGCTCAGCCGGTGGGGGTACTCCTTCATGCGGATCGCGGGGTCGGGGATGCCGACCGAGCGCAGCAGCTCCACCGTTCGGGCGATGGCCTCCCGCTTGGTCATGGCCAGGTGCAGGGTCAGCACCTCGACGAAGTGGGATTGGATGGTGATGACCGGGTTGAGCGAGGTGAGCGGGTTCTGGGGTATGAGCCCGATCTGGCCGCCCCGGATGCGCCGCATCCGGGACTCGGGCTGGGCGAGCAGGTCGGTGCCGTCGTAGACGATCTGCCCGCTGGTGATCTTCCCCGGCTCGGGAACCATGCGGAGGATCGACTGGGCCGTGACGCTCTTGCCCGACCCGCTCTCGCCGACCACGCCGAGCCGCTCCCCGGCCTTCAGGGTGATGTCGAGGCCCTGCACGGCGTAGACGGTGCTGCGTTCAAGCGGGAACGACACGTGAAGGTCGTGGATCTCCAGAAGATCGGATGCGGTGCCGGATGTCATGGGGGCCTACCTCGAAGTTGGGTCGAGGGCATCACGCAGCCCGTCACCGGCGAAGCTGAAGCTCAAGGTGGCGAGGGCGATGCAGATGATCGGCAGCAGCGCGACCATCAGGTCGATCTGAAGGTACTGCTCGCCGTCGTTGATCATCTTGCCCCAGTCGGCCAGGGGGTCTTGGACGCCGAGGCCGAGGAAGCTGAACCCGGCGGCGGTGAAGATCGTCGCCGGGATCTGCTGCACGAAGTAGACGATCATCGGGCCGACGGCGTTGGGCAGCACGTGGATGAACACGATGCGTCTGGTCGGCACCCCGAGCGCCCGGGCCGCTTGCACGAAGTCCCGGTCCCGCAGGGCGATGTACTGGGCTCGGGCCAGTCGGGCGAACCCGACCCACGCCGTGATCCCGAGGAACAGCACCAGCTTGCCGAGCCCGCTGCCGAACAGCGAGATGAGCAGCAGGGCCATGAGGATCTGCGGGACCATGGTGAAGACTTCGAAGGCCCGCAGGGAGACGAAGTCGGTCTTGCCCCCGAACCAGCCCGAGAGGATGCCGACCGGCAGGCCGATGATCGCCCCGATCAGCGGCGCGCCGATGGCGACGGTCATCGACGTCCGGTCGCCGTAGATCGCCCGGGTCAGCAGGTCCCGGCCGAGCTGGTCGGTCCCGAGCAGGTGCTGCGCGCTCGGGCCGGCCAGGACGGCGTTGAGGTTTGTCGCCGAGTCGCCGTAGGGGGCGATGACGGGGGCGAAGATCCCGACGACGAGGATCAGCACCGCGATCACGCCGCTGACGAGGGCGAGCTTGTTGCGCCGGTAGCGGTACCAGGCGGCGTGCCAGAAGCTGGAGCTCGACCGCCTCTCCGTTACCGGGGCGGGGGCGGTTACGGCCGTCATCGCGACAGTCCTTCGATGCGGACCCTCGGGTCGACCAGTGCGTAGGCGACGTCGCTCAGGATGTAGCAGGTGCCCCACAGCGCCGCGACGATCAAGACGAGCGCCATGATCAACGGGTAGTCCCGCTGCAAGCTCGCGGTTGTGAAGTACTGCCCCAGCCCGGGGAGGGCAAATGTGGCCTCGATGAAGATCGACCCTGTGAGGATGTTGGGGATATTGGGACCCATGATGGTGATGAGCGGGATGAGCGACGTGCGCAGGATGTACCGGGTCGTGATCCGGCGGTTGGACAGGCCTCGGGCCCGCCCCATCCGGACGTAATCCGAATACGTCACTTCCAGCGTGCTCGCTCGGGTGTAGCGGGCCATGAGCGCCATCGGGTACAAGGCGAAGGCGATTACGGGCAGGATCACGTCCTCGGGGGATCCCCATCCGCCGGCCGGCAGCCAGTTGAGTTTCACGGCGAAGACCGTGATCAAAAGGAACCCGATGACGTAGTTGGGCAGCGCCACCCCGGCCGTTGAGACCACCGAGGTGAGTAGCCAGTCGATCCACGTGTTGTGCCGGAGGGCGGACACGCACCCGATGACGAGGCCGCCGATGTACGACACCGCGATGGTGATGCCCCCGACGATCAGCGTGATCGGCCAGGCGTGGGCGATCAGGCCGTTCACCGTCGTCGTCGGATCCTCGAATGGGATGCCGAGGTCGCCGTGAAGCAGCGCCCAGAGCCAGTTGAGGTACTGGCGCCAGAGCGGCTCGCTGAGGCCGTATTTCCGCATGATGTTGGCCATTGCCGCCGGTGGCAGCGGCTGCTGGGTCATGTCGAAGGGACCTCCGGGCACGGCGTGCATCAGGCCGAAGATGACCATCGTAAGGACGAGCATCACCAGGAGGAGCGTCAGGAAGCGCTGACCGAGATACGCAAGCATTGGCGGCCTCCCGTCAGGCGGGCAGTCCGGTCACAATACGCCGGACTCGTTTTGACGTGTGTAGTCGCTGACGTTGTCGGCGACATACAGCTCGGTGAGCGAGGAGCTAGTCGAGAAGAAGCCGGGCCACTGGATGCCGTCGTACCCGAGCTGGTTCGTGGCCAGCGCCTGGCCCTCGAGGTACGGCCAGTACAGGTAGCCGTACAGCAGGTGGAAGATGAACACCCCCGGCGCCTGGTCGGTGAGCAGCTCTTGGGCCTGGGTATAGATCGCTTGCCGCTCGGCCGTGTTGCTCTCGGCCGCGCCCTTGGCGAGCAGCGAGTCGTACTGGGCGTTGTCCCAGTTGTGGCGCCCGCCGCTCTTGTAGACGCTCAGCATGTTGGAGGCGTCGAAGTAGTCCATCCCGTAGGAAACGAAGCCCATCTGCAGCTGGGTCGGGATGTGGTTCATCTTCGCGTAGAAGGTGGTCTTATCCATTTCCTGGAGCTCGACGTTGATGCCGAGCACCTTGTTCCAGTTGGCCGTGAGGGCCTGGACGACTTCCTCGGTGTTGGACGCGGCGTTGGCCCACCAGTTGAAGGTGACCGAGGGAAATCCCTTGCCACCCGGGTACCCGGCCTCGGACAGCAACTGCTGGGCCAGGGACGGGTCGTAGTTGGTGTACTTCTCCAGCGGAGTGCTGACGGCAAACGGGTATCCGGGCATCAGGTAGCCGTAGGCGGGAATGGCAAGGGGGGCGAGCAGGCTGTCGATCAGCGGCCCCCGGTCCACGGCGTGGGCAAAGGCCTGCCGCACCTTCATGTTGTCGAACGGCGCCGTCTCGCAGTTGAAGAACGTGTACCAGATCTCGAAGTCGTTGGGATTCTTGTAGACCTTGAGGTCCTTGAGGCTCGGCGTCTTGGCCACCACCTTGAGGTCGAGGGCGGTGGCGTTGAAGGTGTCGACCTCTCCTGTCTGGAACCGGGGCAGCATGTCGCCACCGTTGTAGATGCTGCCGATCAGGTAATCGATGGGCGGCTTGAACGGCCCCGTGTACTTGGTGTTCGGGGCGAGCACGATCGTCGATGTCGGCTCGAAGGTGTGGAGGATGTACGGGCCACAGGACACACAGGTCGACGGGTCGATGTTGTAGAGCCCGCTGCCGTACTTCTCCAAGGCCACCGCCGACAGCGGTGTCGTATAGAGGCAGGCGGACGGGATAAACGCGATCGGCCCCTCGGTCTCGATGACGAGGGTGTATTTGTCCGGGCCCTGCTTCACGCCGATGGCCGTGTCGGGCACCTTGCCTGCGACCGCTTCGGTGTAGTTCTTGATCACCCCGGACCAGAACCACGTGAAGTCCCACGCGTGCTTGGGGTCGGCCGAATACCGCAGGGTGGCGATGTAATCGGCGGCCGTCAGCTCTACCCCGTTGGACCACATGATGCCCGGGCGGATCTTAAACGTCCACGACAGCCTGTTGGCGGCCTGGGTCCAGGACGTGGCCGCCCCGGGGACGATGTTGTAGTCGGGGTCGAGTCGGACGAGCGGGATATTGAACTCGTCAGCGAGCGGCGCTCTCGAATACACCGTCTCGTAGAAGTCGAGGGCCTTGTAGGTGGCGCCGGTCGAGTCGAATGGCTGCACGTAATACTGCTGATCCGTGGGAGCGGCTCCCTTGGGGAGCACGGCGCCCACGGCATTCTTGGCACCCGAGCCCGACGGGCCCAACGACGTGCCGCCCGACGATTTCGGGCTGCACGCAGCCAGGATCGTGCTCAGCGCGCCAACCCCTCCGGCGACCAAGAACCCCCGGCGACTCAGGTGCGGCATGCGACTCAGCCGCTCCTCCGCGCTCTCACCGATCATGCCCTCCACCCATTTAGTTCGCCTATCTGGTAGTCCGCCCATCTGGTGGTCTCCCTTCGGTCGGTTCCGACAGCAAATACTCACCCTCTTAGGCCAGCGCGACCGCGGACGCTCGAATTACTCCAATTCCTCCGAGACCTCGTCGTCGCTCAGGTGCGGTGCTAGATGCAGCTGGACCATCTGCTCGATGGTCCCCTGGTCGCCCGACCGCAGCAGCTGCACAATCGAACGGTGGCCCACCAACCGTCTTTCCTCCGGCGGTTTACGCACGATGGCGTTCTGGTATCCGAACTCCCAGAAGAAGCGGCGCAGGATCTTGTCGATCGTCACGAGGAACGGGTTTCCCGTCACCCCGAGAAGCGCCTCGTGAAATTCTTCGTGCGGGTCGTGCTCGACGTCATGCTCGCCGACCATGTCGACGGCCATCCGCTCGAGACGATCCAGATCTTCCGGCGTGGCCCGCTCCATGACGAGCCGGTAGACGCCGCGTTCCCAGATGCCTCGCACTTCGAGGTAGTCCGCTTCGGTGAGGTCGCCCTTGTCTACCCAAGCGGCAATCTGTTGAAAGATATCGGTGTCGGCGAGTGCCGCCACATAGGTGCCGCTGCCCTGCTCGACCCGCAGCATGCCGAGCCCCTGGAGGGAGGCGACAGCTTGCCGCAGCACGTTGCGGCTCACGCCCAGGGCGGCGGCCAGGTTCTTCTCCGTTGGCAGCCGGGTCCCCGGTGCCAGGTCGTTGCTGATGATGTACTCCCGGAGCGCGGCAGCCGTCTGATCGGTCAGACGTTCGCGGGACACCACTCTCAGGCTGCCGCGGGCAATTGGGAGACTCATTCGCTTTTAGCCTCATTCCCTATTTGGAGCGGTACGCTACATCCGCACCCCCTAGCTGTCAATGAGCACGACAGCCAATGTTCAGAGAGGCGTAAAGGAAAGGCTAATTCGGGTGCATCGGTTACAGTGCGCGGTCACCAGCACCTCCTGGGGAGGTAGCTCGATAAGGAGACGCGGGAGAGTGATGAGTCCCAACCGATCTGGAGAGACGACTGAGAATTGGGAGACTCATTCGCTATTAGCCTCATTCCCTCATTCCCTATTTGGAGCGGTACGCTAAAGCCGCACCCCTAGCTGTTAACGAGCACGACGGCGAACGCTCAGAGAGGCGTAAAGGAAACGCCAACTCGGACGCATCGGTTACAGTGCGCGGCAACCAGCACCCCCTGGGGGAGGTAGCTCGATAAGGAGAGGCGGGAAAGCCATGAGTCCCAACCCGATCTGGGGAGACGACTGGGAAGAGGTCCGGGGACTGTGGCCCCTCGATCCCGCCGCTGTGCACTGCAACCACGGGTCTTTCGGGGCCTTGCCCGAGCCCGTCTACGCCGTCCAAGAGGCGATGCGGCGGCGGATGGTCACCAATCCCGTGCAGTGGTTCCACAGCGACATGACCGAGTCGGTGCGCGACGCCCGAGCCGAAGTGGCGCGTTTCTTTCACGCCGAGCCGGACGACGTCGCCTTTGTCAGTAATGTCACGAGTGGAACCAGCACCGTCCTGCAATGTCTCGACCTCGGACCCGACGACGAGATCGTCGTCTCCGACCACATCTACGGCGCCGTGAGCCTCGCGGTGGAACGCCTGTGCGGCCGCACCGGCGCCCGGCGCGTCGACGTGACCATTCCCTACGACACAAGCGACGACGACGTCGTGATGGCGTTTGGCTCCGGCTGCTCGGATCGAACCGCCCTCGTGATCGTGGACCAGGTCACTTCGGCGACGGCCCGGCGCTTCCCCGTCAAGCGGGTCACCGCCGCCGCCCACGCCGTCGGGGCGGCCGTCTTCGTCGACGGGGCCCACGCGGCTGGGATGCTGCCGGTGGACATCCCCGCCATCGGCGCCGACTTCTGGGTCGGCAACCTCCACAAGTGGCCGTGCGCCCCGGCCGGCACCGCAGTGCTGTGGATCACGCCGGCGTGGCAAGAGCGCATCGTCCCCCTCGTGGTCTCCCACGCGGACCTCGAGGGGTTCCCCGCCGCGTTTGACCGGCTCGGCACCGATGACCTGTCGGCATGGATCGCCTCGCCCCACGCCCTCTGCCTGTTGGGCCAGCTCGGCTGGGACCGGGTGCGGGCCCACAACGAGGCGCTCGTCGTGTGGGCTCAGCGCGCCGTGGCCGACATCCTCGGCGTGAGCGACAACGAGCTGCGCCACGACCCCGGCACGAGCATGGCCATCGTGCCCCTCCCGCACGGCCTGGCCGACACGCCCAAGGAAGCCCGGGCGCTCCAGGACCACCTCGGCGCCAGGCAGATCATGGTCGCCATGCCGTGCTTCGGTGACCGCGGCACGATCCGGCTCTCCGCCCACGTCTACAACCAGCCCTCGGACTACGAGCGGGTCGGGCGAGGCATCCGGGAGTTCATAACCACGCGCCCCTGAACAACCGGGCCCCGATTGGAGCTGGCTGTGGCCTGGTGTCGCCTGAATACGGTGACGGTTGGCTCCTGGATTCCCATGGGCCTGGCGCTAGCGGTCTTCATCCCCTGGGATGTTTGCCCCCTCGGCGTGTTGCTCGGGCGCGCCCTTGATCGTGATCGCCGCGCGGGACTCGAGGGCCGCGTCGAAGAGCTCGGCCACCGACTTGCGGATCTCCTCGCGCAGAGCCGCCCTGTCCTGGCAGAGGTTCTCGATGTTCCGCCGGTAAAGAACGAACCGCGTCCCGAAGGAGACGCGCGAGCGTGCCCCCGCGGCGAAGTCCCCGCCCAGGCCGCCAAACTGACTGTTCGAATCGCCGCCGCCAGTGCTGGGCCCTTCCAGATGCCACCGGCTATCCGGGTCTACGCCCCGCTCGACCCTCGACTTGTCCGGCAGCAGCACCACGTCCACCTGCTCGCCGGAGGAACCGCCGGTCTCGGCGTCGTGAACCCTGACCTGCGCGTTAACGGTCGCCTTGAAGTCAGCGTCGGCCGACCGGTAGGGCACCACCCAGGTGCCCGAATCGGAGGGCAGCGCGCCCGCGGCGGCGAAGTCGGCCCGCCCCGCCTCAGGGTTGCCCGCGTCGAGCCAGACCTTGACCTGGCCGCGGAGCGCCCACGCAGGAGCGAACCGGCTCGCCAATATCAGAAGGCCATCGAGGCGCTCGCCCGCCTCCTCGAACCGGCCCAGGCGGTACAACGCGACCGCGAGGCGCCACAGCGCCTGGGCAGACGCCGGATCAGCGTCGGCCGCCGCCTGGGCGGCCAAGCGCGCGTCCTCGAAACGCCCAAGCCACCACAGCGCCTCCGAGGCGAGCACGAGCGACGCGATCCGGACCGCCGGCAGCGGGTCCCTCAGGTGGCGATGGGCCACCCACAAGGCCCCGAGCGGATGATCAGGGCAGCTGCGCGTGTGTTCCCGCAGCGTCTCCAGGGCATCCTTCGCCGATTCCCGGCCGCCATGGCGGTGTTCGGCGGGAACAAGGTTGAGCCACCGTGCCGCGGCGCCTCTCAGTGGCTCGCCTGGTTCGAAGTCGGGCGCCTTGGGGTTCGCCACATAGCCGGGGCCGGAATGATGGGAGGGCCGCGGCCCTGCGATAACGGAGGGTGTCACATCTCCGGGCATAGGGCACATGATCGTTTCCTTGCCTCGGGCCGCGCCCGCTAGTGAGGGGCAAGACGTGCGTCTACTCTAGCGGGCCGATGCGCGGTGTCGGAGTTGCCGAATGACCAGCGCGACGGGTTTCGTTCTCCGCGATGCGGACGGAGCGCCGTATCTCATCACCAACAGGCACGCGGCGGCGGGGGAGAACAGCCTCTAAGCCACGCGAGCGACCTCACCCGTCCCGCAGTCCGAGGTCGGCTTCGGGTCTACCTCATCACAGTTGCGGCAATACGTGTGCGCTACCGCACAGCTAGCGGGGCACAACCCCTCCGCGTGCAGCGTGTAGTACGGCGTAACCTCGTGCATAGGGCCAATGCGGGTGTCTATCACGGCTGCTGTCAACGCGGCGCCCCGAAGCACTGTTCCCGCGTACCCAGGAGTCGCCCTCCTTTTACGGCAGCCCGGCATGCCCGTTACCAGCTACCGGGGCTGTCGAGGGAGCGCCCGTCATGGAAATCAACGGCTGTTCAAGCCCCCAGATGCTCGCGCGGTACGGCCGGAGCGCCCGCAACGCGCGAGCACGCCGTCACGATGACGCCGTCACGGGAGACTGACGCGCCCATGCATGGCGCTCTGCCGGCTACCCGATGATGGCTCCCCGCGGGAATGCTCTAGGTAAAAGGCACGGTCCCGCGTTCAGCGACGATCTCGCGGACCCGTGCCCACGCCGCCACGCCGAGCGTGGCGCCTGCCACCAGCAAGATCGCCGTTGCGATCGACATCCCGATCCGGATGCCGTTCAGTGTCAGGCCAGATCCGAAGACCAAGCCTGCGACGACCGCTACAGCGACGTTCGCGGCCGCGAGCAGGCCTATGCCGGTCATCGCATCGCGAGCGGACCGCGAGGTCAGATAGCCCTTGCTGCGGGCAATGGCGATCGCCGCGCCCACCCCCGCGGCACCACTGGCCTGCAGCACACCCTTAGCGATCCCGGTTGCTCTGTCGGTGGGATCGAGAGTGAAGCCGGATCCGATGGCGAATAGCAGCAGGCCCCCCGCGACGACCAGCCACAGTCCGGCATAGCGGGGCCGCGCCCGGCCCGGCGCGTCGGCCTGCTCCTCGACGAGCGAGCGCACCGCCGCGAGGCCGAACGCGAGCAGTGTCCATATCCCGGTCCCCACCGCCAGGAGCACGTACGGGGTCAAGCCTGCCGAGATGTTCACGGCCCCGATAAGGAAGCCGATCGCAATCAGCAGTGTGCCAACGGCGGCGAGCGCCAGTTCAGTCATGCCCTGCCAGTCACCGCGGAGCGTCGAACGCCAGCAGGCCGCGGTGACCGAGCACAGCGCTACGATCCATGCCACGAACTGAAGCCAGGACCCGGCGTGTGCGAAACCGCTGGCCGGGCTGGAGCTATACGGGTCCAGCGTGGCGTAGGCGACGATCAGGAACGCGGCGCTCAGCACGTAGAACACCGCGGCCGCTGCGGCCAGCGCCATCGAAGCCAGTGACCTGGTGAAATGCCTCACGGCTCCCCCACGAGGCGACGTGACCGGAGTGTCTTGTGAGGTACGTGATGCCCCTGGCTGTGATGACCAAACCTCGGAGCGTGCCCGGAAGCAGGATCGATCCTGCTCCATGACTAAGCCAGTTCGCGGAGCTGCCGGTGAGTTCGGTAGCCGCTCGCTGGGACCTCGTCGACGCCGCGCACTTCTCCCGCCTGTTCAAGGCCACCTATGGCCTTCCGCCTGCGGAATACCGCGTCAGAGCGCTCGACGCACCACCCCGTTCGGCATAAAACAGCAAGCTTGCGGATGCGGCGGGCAACGCTTCGCAGGGCCCGGTCGATATCGGTGCCGAACGGGTTCTCGTGCACCACGTACGTCCAGGTGGAGGTGGGGCGCTTCAGGCCGATGGCCTCGAGATCGACGCCGTCGGGGGTGATCGCGGCGGTCCGGAAGGTCTCGGCGGACTGCGCCGCTGCCTCCTCGAGCAGGGTGTGGAATGCGCGGATCGCTTCCTTGTTGAACTCGTTCAGCGGGACGGTGCCGCGGGCCAGGGCGCGCAGGTGGATGCCCTCGCGGAGGTCCGCCAGGAAGGCCAGGTGCTCCGCCCAGGCCCGGTCCAGGTGGAACAGGACGATCTGGCGGGCGGCGTTGGCCAGGACGGTCCTGTCGATGCCCGGGCTCAGCTCCGCGAGCCGCTCCGGGCATTGCCGGGCAAGCCCCGACAGGGCGTCGTCGGTCCGCAGCACCCGCTCGCGATGGCCCAGGACGATGCGCCGCTGGTCCTCGACGAGCTTGTTGTACTGCCATGTGTTCCGGTGGATCTCCAGGTTGACGCCCTCGGCAACGCGCTGCGCGTGGCCCAGGACCCAAGGCGCCCTTGAGTCAGGGACCTCGGCTCGCGCCTCGTCGGGCGCGTACTGGAGGATCAGCTCGTCTTCCATGCTGGCGAAGAAGACGGATCCGCCCGGGTCCCCCTGGCGCCCGGTACGCCCGCGCAGTTGGTGGTCGAGCCTGCTGCTCGCGTGCCGGCCGGTGCCGATGACGTAGAGGCCGCCCAGCCCGGCTATCAGGTTCCGGTCGCCGCCGGTGCCGCCGAGGCGGATGTCGGTGCCGCGCCCGGCCATCTGGGTGGACACCGTGACCGCGCCGTAGGCCCCGGCTTCGGCCACGATGGCGGCCTCCTGGGCATCGTTCTTGGCGTTGAGCACGGTGCACCGCAGTCCGGCGCGGTCGAGTTCGCCAGCGAGCCGTTCGGACTCGGCTATATCGAGCGTGCCGATCAGGACCGGCCGCCCGGTGGCGTGTGCCGCGGCCACCTGGCCGACGACCGCTTTCTCCTTGTCCTTGACGGTGGGGTATAGCCGGTCGGGTTCATCGGCGCGGACGCACGGGCGGTTCGGCGGGATCACTGCGATCTCCAGGCCGTAGAACTCCCGGAACTGCTCGCCGGCCGCCACGGCGGTCCCCGTCATCCCGCAGATGGTCTGGTAGCGGCGGACCAGGGACTGGATGGTGATGGTGTCGAGGATCTCGCCGCTCTCGCTCGCGGCCAGGCCCTCCTTGGCCTCGACCGCCGCGTGCAGGCCGTCGGGCCAGCGCTGCCGCCGGGCCACCCTGCCCCTGGACTCGTTGATCAGGTGCACCGCGCCGTCCCGCACGATGTAGTCCACATCGCGCTGGAGCAGCGCATGAGCATGCAGGGCCACGTTGAGCCGGGTCAGGTCCTCGGCATGCTCGGCGGTGTATAGGTCGATGCCGCCCATTGCCTGTTCCGCGGCGCTTGCTCCCGCACTGGTCAGGGACACGTTGCGGCCGTCTTCGCCGGTCTCGTAGTGCTGCCCGGGGCGGAGCCTGGCCGCGATCCGCGCCATCTCGCGGTCGGCGTCCGCGGTCTCCGCCGCGCCCGCAAGGACCAGCGGCACCCGCGCCTCGTCGATCAGCACGGAGTCGGCCTCGTCGATCAAGACCACGTCCGGGTCGCCCGCGACCAGGTCGGCGGTGCCGGTCACCAGACGGTCGCGGAGCACGTCGAAGCCGAACTCGCTCACGGGGGCGTAGGTGACCTGCGCCGCGTAGGCGCGCCGCCGTTCCGCCGCCGTTGAGGCCTGGCCGATCCAGCTGACGGTTACGCCCAGCAGGTCGTAGACCGGGCGCATCCACTCGGCGTCGCGGCGGGCCAGGTAATCGTTCACCGACATCAAGTGCACCGACCGGCCGCGCAACGCGTGGCCGGCGGCGGCGAGCGCGCCGGCCAGGGTCTTGCCCTCGCCGGTCGCCATCTCGGCGATCAGCCCAGAAAGCATCGCCAGCGTGCCGAGCACCTGCACGTCGTACGGCCGCTCGCCGAGTGCGCGCCGCGCCGCCTCGCGGCCGCAAGCGCAGATCTCCGCGTCGTCACGCGCCGCTTGGGCCGCTGCCGCCAACTCGCCATCGGTCAGCCCACGCAGTCGCTGCTCATGTGCGTCGACCTGGGGCAGCAGCTTCTGGAACGGGGTCAGCTCGATTGTTCCGGGCTTCTGCAGCAACCACCGCACGATGCTCGCAATCCGCACGCCCGGACAACGTCCCGCTACCGCCCCGGGTTCCGGCTACAGACTTCCGCCTCCTGCCCAGGCAGCCTCCCAAGGGGCAACAGACCCTCTGAAAAGCGGAAGGTCGTTGCCCGCCTTGCCTGGGTCAGCCCGCGTCCAGGAGGGCGATGAGGTTGGCGGGCGCGACCGCACGGTAAGCGTCCGCGCACAGTTCGGTGAGCTCCGCCCAGTCGACGTCCCCGTCGAGTCGGACGCCGATCCAGCCCCGGTTGCCGACGTAGGGCGGGCGGAAGAAGCGGTCCGGCGATGACGCCGTCAGCTCGGCCTGCGCGCCGGGCAGCCCCGCGCACCACAGGTGCGGGAAGTCATCACTGTGATGCCCGTCAGCCCACAGCTGCGCGAACGACTTCTTGTCGCCGCGTTCCACGTCGGCACGCCGTGCGACGATCGCTCGGTCACCTCCGGCAGGGTCAGGCAGATTTCGCGCAGCCGTGTGGCTAGGTCATCGTCGCGGTCCACACGGCCACCGTACCCATCCGGCTGCGCAGGCTCTCAAGCGCGGGCTGGCCGGTTCTAATCATCTAAATTACTGTGGTCAGCATGCGCGGTGCGGCCTTCCGAGGCGTGAGATTACGAATAATGGGCGAACCAATACGGATCGCGATCGTGGGTACGGGAAACATCGCCCGCGTGCACGCCAAGGCCCTCGCGGCCCTCATCACGGGGACCGGGGCGGCTGGCGGCGAAGCGGCCGCGCGGGTCGCCGCGCTCGTCGCGGTCATGGATGTCGACGACAGACAGCTGCATTCGTTCGGGACCGAGTTCGGAGTCCGTGAGACCTACCGGCACCTTCCTGACCTGCTCAGCCAGGGGCGGCTTGATCTCGTGCACCTCTGCACGCCGCCGGCCACCCACTATCCGCTGGCGCTCGGCTGCCTGCGCGCCGGGGTGAGCGTGCTCGTCGAGAAGCCGCCCACGATCAGCCTGCGGGAGTTCGACGAGCTGTCCGCCGCGGAGAACGCGGCAGCCGGGCCGTGGTTCGCCACCGTCTTCCAGCACCGGTTCGGGTCCGGGCAGCGACGCCTCAAGGCACTGGCGAACTCAGGCGTGCTCGGCCGCCCGCTTGTCGCGATCTGCCACACCACCTGGTTTCGTGACCAGACGTACTTCGACGTGCCGTGGCGCGGCCGGTGGGACACTGAGGGCGGCGGGCCCACGATGGGGCACGGCATCCACCAGATGGACATGCTGCTCGACGTCCTGGGGGAGTGGACCGAGGTATCCTCGCTCGCCAGGACGCAGGCGAGGACCATGCCGACCGAGGACCTGTCGCTCGCGCACGTGACGTTCCGCAACGGGGCGGTGGCGAGCGTCGTCAACAGCGTGCTGTCCCCGCGGGAGGAGTCCTACCTGCGCTTTGACTTCGAGCGTGCCACGGTCGAGGTGACACACCTGTACGGGTACGGCGACGCCGACTGGCGGGTCACCCCAGCGCCCGGCTGGCACGACGAGGTCCTCAATGCCTGGAAGCACGCCGAACACGGGACGCGCAGCGGGCACGCCGCGCAGTTCGGGCACGTGCTCGCCGCGCTCGCCGACGGCCGCCGCCCGCCGGTCGGCCCGGCCGAGGCCCGCGCCACGATGGCGCTGGTCGCCGGGATCTACGCCTCGGCTTTCACCAGATCGCCCGTGACACCGGAGCAACTGGCCCCCGGTACGCCGTTTTACGGCCAGATGAACGGAGGAAACCAGGCATGGTGATGTCCCTGGGGCACGGCGACACCGAGGTCACCGCCCGGTGGGCGGACCGTGACCTGTTCCGCTACGTCTACCTGCCGGGCGACCCGCAGCTTGAGTCGCCTCGTCCGTATTTCCACCCGGTGCGGACGCTGCGCGGCGACCTCGTCACGATCTACCGCCCGCATGACCACATCTGGCACAAGGGCATCGCCTTGTCGCTGCCGCATGTCGGCGAGGAGAACTTCTGGGGCGGCCCCACCTTCCGCGCCGGGCGCTACGTCCAGCTGCCCAATGACGGCGCGATGCGTCACGAAAGTTTCGAAGCGTCCGCTGACGCCAAGGGCCGCGCCGTGCACCTCGACGAGCGGTTGCGCTGGGTGACTGAGACCGGCCAGGTGCCGATCACGGAGCGTCGCCGGATCGCGGCGGCGGCCTGGCCAGAGGCCGACACCTGGGTGCTCGCGTTCGAGACCACCCTGACGAACGTGAGCGGCGCGGACGTCGTCTTCGCCAGCCCCACCACCGAGGGCAGGCCGAACGCGGGCTACGGCGGCCTGTTCTGGCGCGGCCCGCGCTCGTTCACCGGCGGCACGGTGATCACCCCCGGCGGCACCGGCGGCGACGAGCTCATGGGCAGCCGCGGCGCGTGGCTCGGGTTCGCCGGCCGGCATGACGAGCACGGGGGCGCGTCGACGCTCGTCTTCCGCGACGCGCCAGGGAACTTCAGCTACCCGAGCCAGTGGTTCGTGCGGAGCACCCCGTTCGCGGCGGTCTGCCCGGCGCCGTTCTTCGCCGCCACCCGCACGCTCGCTTCCGGCGATTCGCTCACGCTCCGTTACGACATCGCGGTCGCCGACGGTGAACTCGGCCCGGCCGAGTGCGCCGCGCTCGCCGCCCGAGCCGCGGCCGATGACCCGATCACGGTCGCAGGGAATGAATAGGACATGTCCGAACGAGTTCGTGGTGCCACTGATGCCCTCCCGTCCGCTGCCGCGGCCTTCCCCGGCGCAACCGGGGTCACCGTGCTTGACGTCTACGACTGGCCCGCGCCCGACGGGCTGCCCGGAGGCTCCGCCCACGTCCACCTGGCGTCCACGGAGGGCTACGTGGTCCTCGCCGGCGCCGGCCGCCTGCAGACTCTCGGCGAGCGCGGGTACGCGGAGACGCCGCTGCGCCCCGGCGAATGCCTGTGGTTCACGCCGGGCACCATCCACCGCCTGGTCAACGACGGCGGACTGCGGCTGCTCGTCGTGATGCAGAACGCCGGCCTGCCCGAGCACGGGGACGCGGTGCTCACCTTCCCGTCTGACGTCCTGGCCGACCCTGCCGCCTACGCCCGCGCCGCGTCGCTGACCAGCGCCGGCGGCGACGGTGCCGATTCTGACGAGGACCTCGCGGCGGCCGCGCGGCGGCGCGCGAGCCTAGCGGTCGAGGGGTACCTCGCGCTGCGCGGCCAGGTGGCGGCGCGCGGTCCCGCCGCGCTCGGTGACTTCTACGCCGCCGCGCTCCGGCTGACCGGGGACCGGGCGGCCGACTGGCATGACCGCTGGCGCGCGGGGGCCCTGTCGGTCGCGGAGCTGACCGGGGAGCACCTAGCCGAGATCGGCGCCCGGGCGGCCGGCCACCTGGAATCGGCCGGGCTATGGCGTATCGAGCCGTCGGACGGGCCGCGGGCCTACGGCATGTGCGGGCGGCTCACCACGTACCCGGCCTCGCGGGCGGTGCAAGTGGGGTAATGGGCTGACTGCGGGTCGTGCAATTTAGATGATTTAGTGCCTTGCTGGGCCCAATATAAGTGATTATAACTTGGCCTTCTAGCGCTACCTCGTGCACGGCCCGCCGCCGGTGCGGTCAGCGGCGTGTAGCGGAGGAGGTCTCCGCACGAGCCAAAGGTCCCGAGCGTCCGGTGATGGGCGGGGAAGCAGAGCCTCGGACGTGGCCTGGGCAAATCGTTAGCGACAGGTGAACAGACGGTTATGGGCGATCCCGGTGTCGCCCGTTAGGGTAGGTGAATGCGGCTCGGGCCGATGATCCGGGTGATACTCGGGCGGAAGCGCCTATATATTCGGACTAATGCGATCGGAAAAGGCCGATTCATGCGGAAGGGTCCGACGGCTTGATCACCTTCGAGGCAGTGACGAAGCGATACCCGGACGGGACGGTGGCCGTCGACGGGCTCGACTTGGAGGTCCCCGAAGGGAAGACGATGGTGCTCGTCGGCCCGAGCGGCTGCGGCAAGACTACCTCCCTGCGGATGATCAACCGCCTCGTCGAACCGACCAGCGGCCGCATCCTGCTCGACGGCACCGACGTCAAAGAGCGCAACCCGGCCCTGCTGCGCCGTGGCATCGGCTACGTGATCCAGCAGGCCGGCCTGTTCCCGCACCGCACGGTCGAGGACAACATCGCCACGGTCCCGGTGCTCACCGGCTGGCCGCGCAGGAAGGCACGCGACCGCGCGAAAGAGCTGCTCACCCTGGTCGGCCTCGACCAGGGGCTGGCGAAGCGCTACCCGCACCAGCTGTCCGGCGGCCAGCAGCAGCGCGTCGGGGTGGCCCGCGCTCTCGCCGCCGACCCGCCGGTCCTGCTGATGGACGAGCCGTTCAGCGCTGTCGACCCGGTAGTCCGCGCCTCGCTGCAGGACCAGCTGCTGTCCCTGCAGGCCGAGCTGCGCAAGACGATCGTGCTGGTCACCCACGACATCGAGGAGGCCATCAAGGTCGGCGACCTGGTGGCCATGTACCGGCCGCACGGCAGGCTGGCCCAGGTCGCCCCGCCGGACCAGCTCCTCGCCGCGCCCGCCGACGACTACGTGGCCGGCTTCGTCGGCTTCGACCGGGGTATCAGGCGGCTCTCGTTCCTCTCTGCCCAAGGCCTGGCCCTCGGCACGGGCCCCGTCCTGCCCGCCGACGCCACCGTCGGGAAGGCCATCGCGGCCAACGAGCCGTGGATCCTGGTCACCGAGGCGGGAAGCGGCAGGCCCCTCGGCTGGGTCGACACGGCTGAGCTGGCGGCGATCCCGGACGGCACCCCGCTCGGGCAGCTGGACACCGCGGGGTTCGGGCACGCCTTCACCGTCGGCACCGACTCGCTGCGCAGCGCGCTTGACGCCGCCGTGCTGTCACCGGCCGGGCAGGCGATAGGCGTGAACGGCGACGGCCGGGTCGTCGGCGTCGCCACCTTCGACCAGCTCCGCACCGCCATCCAGGCGGCGGAGGGCCGGCAAGCCCGCCAGGAGTCGCGCCCATGATGTGGTCCTGGATTCCTAGCAACTGGTCGCTCATCTGGCAGCTGACCTGGGAGAATGCCAAGCTTGGCGTGCTTCCGGCGCTGTACGGCCTGGTCATCTCGCTGCCCCTGGGCATCGTCGCCGCCCGCTGGCGCTGGTTCTACCCGCCGACGCTGACCGTGATCAACATCCTCTACGCGGTCCCCTCGCTCGCGCTGTTCATCGCGCTGATCCCCAGGTTCGGGCTGACCGACACGACCGTGATCATCGCGCTCACCGTGTTCTCGCTGTGCGTCATCCTGCCGAACGTCGTTTCCGGGCTGCGCGCCGTCCCGCCCGAGGTGACGCAGGCGGCCACCGCGATGGGCTACGGCCCGCTGCGCCGCCTGGTCACCGTCGAGCTGCCACTCGCCACGCCGGTGATCATCGCGGGGCTGCGGGTCGGCGTTGTGGCGAGCATCAGCCTGGCCAGCGTCGGCCAGCTCATCGGCGTGTCCAGTCTCGGCTACCTGTTTATCGACGGGCTGCAGCGGTCCTTCCCGACCGAGATCTATGTCGGCCTCGTCCTGGTCATCGCCCTCGCCCTCGTCTGCGACCTCATTCTCGTCGCCGTCAAGCGGGCGCTCACCCCGTGGGCGGCACGCCCGCAGCGGGAACGGCCGAGGCCGCAGCCGCTCAAGGAGGCCGCGGCATGAGCTTCTTCAGCTGGGCCTGGGACTGGGTGACCACCGATGCCAACTGGCACGGGTCTGGCAGCATCCCGCAGGAGCTGGTCGCCTACCTCGGCTACAGCGCCCTGCCGCTGCTGATCGCCGCGCTGATCGGGGTCCCGGCAGGCGTCGCGATCGGGCACACGGGGCGCGGCGCCGTCACGGTCGTCAACGTGGCCAACGCCTGGCGCGCGATCCCCACCCTCGGGCTGCTCATCCTGCTGGCCGTCTTCCTCGGCTTCTCCCCGCTCACCTGGCTGCTCCCGCTGGTGGTCCTCGCGATCCCGCCGATCCTCGTCAACGCCTACGAGGGCGTCGCCGCCGTCGACCCGAGCGTCAAGGACGCCGCCCGGGGCATGGGCATGACCCCCTGGCAGCAGGTGACCCGCGTCGAGGTACCGAACGCGCTACCGCTGATACTCGTCGGCCTGCGCACCGCCGCGATCTTCGTGGTGGCCACCGCGACGATCGCCGCCTACATCGGCCTCGGCGGCCTCGGCCGCTTCATCATCGACGGCCTGGCCACCGACCAGTACGGCCCGGTGGCAGGCGGCGCGCTGCTCGTCGTCATCCTCGCAGTGCTCGTGCTCGCGCTGTTCGCGGGCCTTTCCCGGCTGGTCGTCCCGGCCGGCCTGCGCAAGCAGGCCAAGTCCGAATAAACCAACCCGTCCGAAAGGAAAACCCATATGACCCTCAGGATCACCGTGAGGAGCGGGATCGCCGCGCTCGCGGTCATCGGCGTCGCCGCCGTGACCGCGTGCTCGAGCAGCAGCTCCTCAAGCTCGTCCGCACCGGCGTCCAGCAGCGCCAGCGCGAGCACGAGCAGCAGCAGCGCGAGCAGCAACCCTCTCGGGGGCAGCGCCGCCTCCGGCTCCGTGATCGTCGGCTCCGCCAACTTCCCCGAGAACGAGGTGCTCGCCGAGGTCTACGCCCTCGCCCTGCAGGCAAAGGGCGTCAAGGCCACCACCAAGCTCAACATCGGCGCCCGCGAGGTCTACTACCCGCAGATCGAGAAGGGGGCCATCTCGATCATCCCGGAGTACAACGGCACCCTGCTCACCGTCGAGACCGACCCGACGTCCACCGCGAAGACCACCGCGGCGGTCGACGCCGCCCTCGCCACTACGCTGCCGTCCAGCCTGGAAGTGCTCAACCCGGCCCCGGCCCAGGACAGCGACTCGGTCACGGTCACCGCCGCGACCGCCGCCAAGTACCACCTCACGACCATCGCTGACCTCAAACCGTACGCGAGCAGCATGGTGTTCGGCGGCCCGCCGGAGTTCAAGACCCGCAGCGACGGCCTGTCCGGCCTGAAGGCCAACTACGGCCTCACGTTCAAGGGTTTCGACCCGCTGGACGAGTCAGGCCCGATCACCCTGGCGGCACTGACAAGCGGCAAGGTGCAGGCCGCTGACGTGTTCACCACCACGCCGCAGATCATCACCGACAAGCTCGTCTCCCTGGCGGACCCGAAGTTCAACTTCGCCGCACAGAACGTCATCCCGCTCGTCTACAAGCCCGCCCTGACCCCGACGATCAGCGCCACTCTTAACGCGGTCTCCGCCAAGCTGACCACGGCCGCCCTGCTCCAACTGGACAACGAGGTCATCACCAACAAGGTCAACTACACCACCGCCGCCCAGGGCTTCCTGACGTCCATCGGCATGGGCTAGCAAGAACCCACTGAAAAGTCGCGGAGAGGCGAAGGGCCGCACCGAGATCGCCGGCGAGGCGGTCTCGGTGCGGACCCGGCCTAAGCGATACCGAAGACGCGCTTGGCCGTGCGGTGGCCGGCGCCGGTGACCAGTCCCGCCTTGCGGGGAGCGGCGCTCATGCCAGCGGCTCGTGGTTCGCCCAGCCGGCCTTGTACGGGTACCGGGACTGCCAGCGTTCGATGACCTCGCCGATGCCGGGTGCGGCGAACGCCTTTGCCAGCGCGTCGATGTCGGCCAAGGTGACCTGGTCCTGTGCGGAGGCTAGCCCGGTCCGTCAACGGGAACCGGACTATCGGGAACAGACCTCCCATTACGAGCCCGTGACATTCCGGCCTCGCTGACCGCGTGAGGGGCTCGTCTCTCAAAACGTTGCGTTGCCGAAGAGCGGGCGGGGCCTGGCGCTGAGCCCGGTCAGCTCCCGGGTTCGCTGCCACGCTCCCGGCGCTGCGGGAGCCAGCTGCTGCCCAGCGCCGCGCAGCCCACGACGGTTCCGGCGCCCAGAGCTGCTGTGACCAGCGCGGGGTCAGCGGCGAATCCCTCGGCGGCCAGGAGCGCGGCGCCGACCGTCGACAGCATGAGCAGCCAGGGGGTCGCTATCATCACGGGCGCGGAGGGCGTGCCGGCGGCGAGGCAGGCAGCTGGTCCCGCGGCGGTCACAACGGCGTTCGCGAGGTCGTCGGCCGCTGTAGGACCGGTTACGGCGCGGACGACGGCCTTCCGGCCGCTTAGCATGCGGATCGTGACGCGGCTGCCGCCCGTTTCGACTCTGGTGACGGCGGCGAGCGGGATCCTGCGGATGCGGACCGGGGTCCGCAGGACTACTTCATCCGGGGTGATGCACACCCTGCGGCGCCACTGGGCGGCGTTCACCAGCGCGCCGCCCGCGAGCACCAGCAAGGGCAGCCGCATGACGTAGGTGACCGGTTCCGGGGGGCCCGTGGCGACGACGGCGATGGCCAGGCCGACAGCCACCAGCGTGACCGCCGAAACGGTGACGCGCCGCCGGGCGGACGGCCGCCAGGCCCAGGCCGGCGGCGGATCCTCGGGGGGGTCCAGGGCTGCCAAGCCTTTCCCTTTCCTCGCAGAGCGCCGCTACTACATCCGGTTTGGTGGAGTGTCAAGCGGTATGAATATGTCGAAATATCTCTGACATATGTACCCGTAGGCTGAAGGTCATACGCCTGCGGAACGTGCAGACCGGGCCGGTCCGGCCGCACGGTCGCTGCAGCTGTCCAGTGCTGCTCGCACAGCCTTGCCCGGGCTCCTGAGACCGAACTCAGACACCAGGCAAGGGCTACCTCTAGGCCGTTGACTTCGGCTAGCCTCGCCGCCCCACAGGTCCCTGGCGTTTCTCCCTGGGAGGAGTAGCGTCAGCGGACGTGCGCATCACGGACATCACCGTCGTTCTCCACGAACGCAAGCCCACCACCTCCGCCAGCTTCGGCCCCGCAAGGCCCGTCCCCCTCGGGGTGCTGCGCATCCAGACCGACGAGGGCATCGAGGGCAACGCCTTCCTGAGCTCACCAGGCCCGGGCCCGGCGCAGATCGCCGACCAGATCGTCACCATCGTCAAGCCGTGGCTGACCGGCGCGGACCCCCTCGACATCGGCAAGCACTGGCGGCGGATGGAGAACCTCGTCCACTACCTGTCACCGCACGTCGTAGGAACGGTCGACATCGCCCTGTGGGATATCGCGGGCAAGGCCGCCCAGATGCCCGTCCACCGCCTCCTCGGCACGTGCCGGGACCGCATCCCCGCCTACTTCTCCACCGCCCACCACAAGACCGCGGCCGAGTACGCGGAGGAAGCCGTCTACTGGCAGGAGCAGGGCTGGAAAGGTTATAAGCTCCACCCGCCGCGCGGCCCCTGGCTGCCGAAGGACGCCTCGCCGCCGGTCGATTTCGACATTGAGGCCTGCACGGCCGTCCGGGACGCGGCCGGGGACGCTATGACGCTGATGCTCGACTCCTCGTGGTCCTACTCCTACACCGACGGCCTCAGGGTCGGCCAGGCGATCCAGGACCTCGGCTACCACTGGTACGAGGACCCATTCCCCACCCACGACATGTACAACTACGCCCGGCTCAGCAAGCACCTGAGCATCCCGCTGCTCGCCACCGAGATCAACCCCGGCGGCCTCGCCGCGCTCCCGCCGTGGATCACCAGCGGCGCGACCGACTTCCTGCGCGGCGACGTCGTCATCAAGGGCGGCATCACCGGCCTCATGAAGATCGCGCACCTGGCCGAGGCGTTCGGCATGAACTGCGAGGTCCACGACTCCTACAACGCGCTCAACAACGTCGCCGCCCGTCACGTCATGATGGCCATCGACAACTGCGACTGGCTCGAAGTCCTCGCCTTCAACCGCTCAGGCGACCACAGCCTCGCCCACTTCAGCTACGGCCTGACGGAGCCATTCGAGGTAGACCCCGACGGCGACGTACACGCCCCCACCGGCCCCGGCCTAGGCGCGGGCGTCGACTGGGACCTCATCAACTCCTCGGTCATCGCCGTAGTCTCATAACTCGTAGCTAAAGCGACGCGGCTCGCGCGGGCCGATGGCAAAGTGATTGTCCTGTCGCTGATAAATCGGCCCTGTCTCACTGAATCCGGCCCGTTATTGCCTCGGTCTCAATTAAACGGGCCGCCGGGGGTGATCGCCGCTGCGGAGGGCGGGCACCGTGCTGTTGAGTGCAAGCGGCGGCGGGCGATGTCGCCTGGTCGAGTTAGCTCGCCCTCGAGGCTCTCGACGCTCTTCGCGCGGGGACCACGATGGCACCGGCACGGAAGCTGCCCGGGTTGTGGCCGGCGGCGGCGCGGCTGCTGCGGAGGCGGCCAGGGCCGCCGCTGACACAGCTTCCGGCGCGTAGCCGGCTTGCGGGCCGGGACCCGCGAGGCCGTAAGCCTGACCCGCGGCCGTTGCACGCGCGTTCGCCGGGCAACGCTGTTGCTGTCGGGTCCGCCTGTCCGCCGCCTTGCTCAGGCCGGCTCGCCGACGTCGCGGGCAATCCACCCAGGCGTGTCGAAGCGCACCGGCTGCGCGCCCGCTAGCGCTGTGAGGTGATCCTCGATGCCCTCCAGCTCGGCGGCGCCGATTCGCTCCGCCCACTGATCGCGGAGCTCGTCGAAGATCGCCTCGCCTTGGCGGAGCACGTCGAAGCCGAGCTCGGTCACGCGAAGGCGCTTGCGGCGGGCGTCGCGCGGGTCCGGGTCGCGGGTGACGTACCCGCGCTCCTGCAGGACCTCGATGGTCTTCGCGGCCGACTGCTTGGTGATCGACAGGCGGCGGCCTAGCTCTGAGGCGCTGTCGGCTCCGGCGGCGATGGCCCGCATAGCGAAGTCATGAACAGGGCGCACGTCCTCGTAGCCACGATCGGCCAGCTCGGCGGTCGCGGCGTCCACGAGCGTGCGGAAGCCCCCGAGCAGCAGCAGCGCGAGATCGGCGCCAGAGCGAGACATGCGAGAAGGATACGGCCCCTAGACAAAAGACAGCCTGGCTGTCTATTATTAGACAGCCAGGCTGTCGAAATAAGGAGAGATATGACTACCGCACCAGCGAGCCTCACCGTCCCCGAGATCACCCACCACCGCGCCCACGTCAACGGAACGACCCTGCATTACGCTGCCGCCGGGACCAGCGGTTCCCCGGTCCTGCTGGTCCACGGGTTCCCCGAGACCTGGCGGGCCTTCCGCAAGCTCATCCCCCTGCTCGCCGCCAGCCACCGGGTCTTCGCCGTGGACCTGCGCGGCTTCGGTGACTCGGACACCGCGCCGGGCGACTACGACAGCAAGGCCTCGGCCGAGGACCTGCACCAGCTGATCGCGCACCTCGGCCTCGGCCCGGTCCACCTGACAGGGCAGGACATCAGCGGGGCGACGGTCTTCCGGCTGGCCGCCACCCACCCGGAGGACGTGCTCAGCCTCACCGCCATCGAGACGGGCCTGCCCGGCTTCGGCTGGGAAATGCTGGCCGACGTCGCCCGCGGCGGCGCCTGGCACATCGGGGTCCTCGCCGCGCCCGGCATTCCCGAGATGCTCCTGGCCGGCCGCGAGCGCGAGTTCCTCAGGCAGTACGCGTTCCCGTCCATGACCGCCGTCGCGGGCGCGGTCACCGATGCCGACATCGACGACTTCGCCCGCACCTACGCACGCCCGGACGGCTGGCGCGGCGCGGCCGGCCTCTACCGGTCGCTGCTGCGGGAAGGGCCGGAGATCAGGGCCCTCGCCGAGTCCCCCGGGCTGACCGTGCCCGTGCTCGCGGTCGGGGCCGGCGGCGGCCCATTCACGGCCAGCACCATGTCCCAGGCCGCGTCAGCGGGGGTCAGTTCCGTCCAGCTCAGCGGCGTCGGCCACTACGCCGCGATGGAGGCCCCCGAGGAACTGGCAAAGGCCGTCCTCGGCTTCGTCGACGGCATCGACGCCGCCTAGGTCACTGGAGCCAGTGGCAATCGTGACCGACGAGCACGACTCCGACGCCTCCTGCGCGGCGAATCAGGGACTACGTCCGGAGCCGTCGTCTCGCAGGGCAACTCGGACGGCATCGTCAGGGCGACCCGGTTGTCCGTTCTTATCGATCATGGCATTGGCTGGTGCCAGGCGCAGGGGACTGATATTTCCGCTGAGACTGGCGGACTCTGACGGTGGCCCCGCGGGGTGGGGCCGGTGGTGCCTCTTGCCTGCTTCTTTCTGCGCATCTCCATGCTCATGTCCGGGGCACGGCTGCGGCCTGCGCACTGACAAGATGGCCGAGACTTCTCGGCGGGGTGTCTCAGAGAAGATGGCGGTATGTCGGTGGCGTGGCTGGGGTGAGGAGCTTCCCAGGGGGCCGACCAGCCTCGCTGAGCTTGTCCGCCCCGCAGCCATCGCGGATCTAGTGAGACGAGCCACCTCCGATGAGAACCAGATCGCCAAAAACGGGACATAACAGACCTGGGCGCCCGCCCCGGCGACGACAGGCCACCGAGACCCAGCCACCCCTACCCGCAGAGGACTGAGACAACGCCATCCCAAACTGAGAACGGACACCGGTCGCACCGGCGGGCCACTTTAATTGAGACCGAGGCAATAACGGGCCGGATTCAGTGAGACAGGGCCGATTTATCAGCGACAGGACAGTCATCCCGAACGGTCCCAGGTCCCAGTTCGCCGGCCGGATTGCCGTTAGCCGGCGAGCCCCAGTGGGATGCGCGAGTTCATATCCTGACCCAGGTACTGGGCAGGAGTTCGTATCCTGAGCCAGGTACTGGGCAAAGGAGGGCAGCTGGTGGTCGAGATCAAGACGGTGCGGGAGATCGACGCGATCGGAGCCGCCGGGCGGGTCGTCGCGGACATCCTGGCGGCGGCCCATGCCGTCGCCGCGCCGGGCGTCACCCTCAAGGAGCTCGACGCGGCCGCCAGGGAGGTTCTCGCTAAGGCGGGGGCGACCTCGCCTTTCCTGCACTACCACCCGAAGTTCGCCCCCGTGCCGTACCCGGCGGTGATCTGCACGTCGGTGAACGACGCCGCGCTGCACGGCATCCCCGGTGACTACCGGCTGCAAGACGGCGACCTGCTCAGCGTGGACGCCGGCGCGACCCTGGACGGCTGGGTGGGCGACGCCGCGATCTCCTTCAGCATCGGGACGCCCGCCAACGGAGACGCGGAGCTCATCGCGGCGACGGAGAAAGCCCTCGCCGCGGGAATCGCGGCAGCGCAGCCAGGCGGCAGGCTTGGCGACATCTCGGCCGCGATCGGGAAGGCCGGCCGGGCCGCCGGGTATGGCATCTCCACCGACCTCGGCGGCCACGGCGTCGGCCGGACCATGCACGAGGACCCGCACATCCCCAACCGCGGGAAGGCAGGACGTGGCCTGCGCCTCGTCCCCGGCCTAGTCCTCGCGATCGAGCCCTGGTTCATCGCCAGCGGCAAGGACGACATCTACCTCGACGAGGACGGCTGGACGATCCGCACCGCAGACGGCAGCCGCGCCGCACACGCCGAGCACACCATCGCGATCACCCCCGACGGTCCCGTAATCCTCACCGCCCCGTGACCTTCCCCGGCACCGGGCGATAGCGGCGCGCCGGCAGCCACCCGCAGCCGGCTCTGTGACGGCCGCACCCGCCCGTCACCACCCCCGTATGACCCCGCGCCGTACCGGGGCCTCGCCCGCCCCGCACCGATTACCTTGGCATTGCCTGAGAAACAGGCAACGTACCCATTGCCACGCTGTAATGCGCTCCCGGCCGCTGCGAGCATGGCAGACGACACTCTGAGAGCTGAGGTCATGCTTAGGCTGCGGCCCTCCCCAAGCGGGCCGCAGCCTGGCTCGTAGCGAGCCAAGATCAATCCTGACCGTTCGGCGGGCCTACGGCTAGCCCATAATCGGGACAAAGAGTCGTGAAAGGTGACATAAGCGTGACACCCTCGGCAGAGGCCCGCGCGCTCCCCGAACCGGAGCGCAGCGCAGCCACCGCCCCGGCGCAGCCCTCCGCCCCGGTCGGCCCGGTGGCCCCCACGGCGACCGACAGCGCGCCGGCCCACGCCATCCACGTCGACGCCATCCACGTCGACGCCAAGCCGCTCGACACCGCGGCGATCGCCAGAGAGATCGGCGCATTGCGCAGGGGACGCGGACTGCGCGGGGACCTTGCCAGGCGGATCGGCCCGCTGCTGCGCGAGCTGGCCACCGGCACCCGCCCCGCCGCCGAGACCGCGAGCACCGCGCCCACGGAGGGAAGCGACACTGCCGAGGTCCGCAGGCGCCTCGCGAGCAAGTTGGAATCACTCGCCGCGAAACTGCCCGGCGAGCTGCCGATGGCGATCCTCGCCGCCCTCGCCATGCGCCAGGAGACCAGGGACATGCGGATCTACGAGGAGCGCAGGGAATGGATCGCCCAGCAGCTCGACCGCGTCCCGCGAACCGCCGAGCGGCGCATCAAGGAAGCACAGGGCCTGCTCGCCGAGGAGATCGCCGCAGAGTTGACGGCACAGCGCAGCAGGCCCGTCCTCGTGGCCGACGCCGACAGGTGGTACATCGAGCACTTCACGGCGGACTACATGCTCGACGGCGATCACCCGGAGGCGATCGAGCACCGGGTGATCAGGTCCAACGTGGACGGTCTCGCCGAGCTGACGATTGCGCTTGACGTGCCCGTCGACGCTGGCCAGCCCCGGCTGCCGCTCCAGCTAGAGGTACTCAGCGGCGGCGAGCTGGACCTAATCGAGGAGAAGGCGCGAACGAGGACACAGTACGTGATCAGGCTCCCGCAGCCCCTGCAGGCCGGAGACAGGCACGAGTACGCGACAAGGGTCCAGGTCCTGCCAGGCGGGCCGGTCCGCGACTACTACGTGCTCCGGCCTGAACGCCGCTGCGACCGCTTTGACCTCCGCGTCAGGTTCGACCGGCGCCGGCCGCCCGCCTGGGTCCGCCGCGTCGAGGACGAGGACGTCCGCTTCTACGACACCTACGGCGACGTCCCGCCCGAAACCGAGCGCGTCAGCGTCAGCCACACCGGCGAGGCGACGGCGTCGTTCACCGGCCCGCGCCAGCACTTCGGCTCCGGCCTCCAGTGGGGCTGGCCAGCCCCGGAGGCCAGCTGCTGCTCCTGAGCTTGGCAGCCCCACCCCGTCGTGGCGGCTAAGCGGCCAGAGGGTGCCCCGGCTCACGGAGCGTGCGTACATTAGCCAATCGATGTGAAGGGTACTATTAAGCCGCAAACGTCACCGGGAGACCGTGCGCCAATGTGGCAGGCAGGGTCTGGATCCGCAGGGCCGGGAAGCGTTGGCGTGGTGTACCACAGCTGAATATCGCCGTCAGAACCACCACGGAAGAGACCCCGCGAATTCGCGGGGCGCCGACGGAGCAACTCTCCCCGGGAAACTCTCAGGCGCAAGTACCGTGGCGGCGAGGCAACTCTGGAAAGTCGCGGCCTGGCCGCGCGCCCACGGTGCAAGCCATCCGCGGATGGCGAAACTCTCAGGCACCACGACAGAGCGGGGAGGCAACCGGCAACGGATCCATCAGGTGATCCGCGAGAAGGGAACCTCCTATGACGGTCTATCCGGCTCTCCGCGTCCCCGCAGGCCTGGCCTGACCCGCGGACGAGGGCAACGATGGCAATCAGCGTTTTCGACCTGTTCTCGATTGGCATAGGCCCGTCGAGCTCCCACACGGTGGGCCCTATGCGGGCCGCGCGGATGTTCGCGCAGGGGCTAGCCGACGACGCGCTGACCGGCACTGTCGCGCGGGTGCGGGCCGAGCTATTCGGTTCCCTGGGCGCCACGGGGTACGGCCACGGAAGCGACCGCGCCACCATCATGGGGCTCGAGGGCGAGGCACCCGAGACGGTCGACCCCGCGAGCGTGGCGGGACGAGTCGCTGCGGTACGCGCATCCGGGCGGGTGCGGCTGCTCGGCACGCACGTGGCGGGGCTGGCCGAGGACGACCTGGTCCTGCACCGCCGCCAATCACTGCCCTACCACCCGAACGGGATGCGGTTCTCCGCCTATGACCAGTCCGGCGGGCTGGTGCGGACGCGGACGTTCTACTCGGTAGGCGGCGGGTTCGTGGTGGACGAGAACGCCACCGGCACTGACCGGATCAAGGCCGACGACACCATCGTGCCGTATCCCTTCACCACAGCGGCAGGCCTGCTCGCCCGGTGCGCGGAGACCGGACTGCCGATCAGCGCAGTGATGCTGGCCAACGAGACGGCATGGCGCCCAGCTGAGCAGGTGCGGGCGGGGCTCCTGAACATCTGGGCGATAATGCAGCAGTGCGTCGCCAGCGGCTGGACCAGCGAAGGCATCCTTCCAGGCGGACTGAAGGTACAGCGGCGCGCCCCAGAGCTATACCGGCGGCTGTGCGCCGAGCCTTACTCCACCGACCCGTTGCGCGTGATGGACTGGGTAAATCTCTTCGCGCTCGCCGTCAACGAGGAGAACGCCGCGGGAGGGCGCGTGGTAACCGCGCCAACGAACGGCGCCGCGGGCGTGATGCCTGCGGTGCTCCACTACTACGCCCGGTTCTGCCCCGGCTCATCGGACGACGGCGTGGTGCGTTTCCTGCTGACCGCTGGCGCGATCGGCCTGCTCTACAAGCAAAACGCGTCAATCTCCGGTGCCGAAGTAGGGTGCCAGGGCGAGGTCGGGTCGGCCTGCTCGATGGCCGCCGGAGCGCTGTGCGAGGCCCTGGGGGGCACGCCGGAACAGGCCGAAAACGCTGCCGAGATCGGCATCGAACACAACCTCGGCCTGACCTGCGACCCCGTTGGCGGGCTGGTACAGATCCCATGCATCGAGCGGAACGCGATGGCCGCGGTGAAGGCGATCAACGCGGCTCGCATCGCGCTACGCGGCTCCGGCGAACACATCGTCAGCCTGGACAAGGCAATCAAGACAATGCGCGAGACCGGCGCCGACATGAAGGCCAAATACAAGGAAACGGCGCGCGGCGGGCTCGCCGTCAACGTCATCGAGTGCTAGCCCGTGCGGGCCCTGCCGGCCGGCGTACGCTGCGATGACGGTCTTGGCTCCGGCCTCCAGTAGGGCTGGGTGGCCCCGGAGACCAGCTGACCACTTCGTCAGCCTTAGCGCGTTGGCTTGACGGGCCCGAGTTCCCGGACGCCCTCCGGGGTGGCCAGGACGAGCATCCGGACCGCGGTCGCATGCCTGGCCGCCCCGTGCTGCAGCGCGCGCAGGAGGTGCCGGTCGGACTCTGTGCGCCGCGTCGTTCCCGGCCTACTGAGCGTGATGACCACGCTAAGCAGGTGGGGAGCACGCGCGATCGACTCAGAGGCGACATAGCAGACGTTGGCGATGACCCCCGCGTCCGGCCGCTCGGGGATGTCGTCGATCGGCACGACGAGGTTGGCCTGGGTGCCGTCCTGCTGAACGAAGAACAACCACAGGGTGCGGTGTCGCCTGGCGGCGGGCTCAATGATGGCAGTGACGCGGTCGAGGACATCGCCATCGGTGATGACGGGAACGGCCAGCAGCTCGGGGGCGGTCTGGCCGACTGGGGAGTGAGTCATGCTGCCAGTCTGACACGCATGGTAACTATAAGTCTCATAATAACTACAATTAGTGACCAATGAGCGCAGCGTGATGTTCGCTACTTAGCGTGACATCCCGCGGGGGGATGTGCCATTGGTGCCGCTAGAGAGACAAGTAGCAAGTTTCCAAATGTGTCGCTGTCGGTGCGGGGGTCGGTGAGCAGCGCGGCCACGACGGGCGCATCCTCTTCCAGGGCACCGACATCCGGACTCTGTCCGGGCGGGCGCTGAAAGCCGTCCGGCGCGACATCCAGATGATCTTCCAGGACCCGCACTCGTCGCTCGACCCGCGGATGAAGGTCGTGGACCTGGTGGGCGAGGGCCTGGCGGTCCAGGGCGGCGTGTCACGCCGGGAACGCGAGGAGAAGGTCGCCGAGCTCCTCGCCGTCGTCGGCCTGCGCGAGGACCACCTGCACCGGTACCCGCACGAGTTCAGCGGCGGCCAGCGGCAGCGGATCGGCATCGCACGGGCGCTGATGCTCCGCCCCAAGCTGGTCATCGCTGACGAGGCGGTGTCCGCGCTCGACGTCTCGGTCCGCGCGCAGGTGCTGAACCTGCTCGCGGACCTTCAGCGAGACTTCGGGCTGACGTACCTGTTCATCTCCCACGACCTGTCGGTGGTCGAGTACATCAGCGACCGCGTCGGCGTGATGTACCTCGGGCGGATCGTCGAGCTCGCGCCAACTACCGCACTGTCCGCCGATCCGCAGATGCCGTATACGCAGGCGCTGCTGTCGGCTATCCCGGACCATGCCGAAAGCGGTCGGCAGCGGATTGTGCTGACCGGAGACGTGCCGAGCCCGATTAACCCGCCTTCCGGGTGCCCGTTCCGCACGCGGTGCTGGCGGGCGCAGGACCGCTGCGCCAGCGAAGTCCCCCAGCTGCGGGAGGTGCGGCCGGACCACTGGGCCGCGTGCCACTTCCCCGGAAAGGATTAAGAGGAAATGCTGGAGATCTGGCGGGCCGGCGTGGAAGAAGTCCGGGACCTCGTCGAGAACGGCTGGGCTGTCAAGTAAGCGATCAAGCCGGTCTGGCCGGGAAGACAGCCCTTGTCACCGGTACGGCGCACGTTCTCCACGGCCGATGAGATGCTGCACGCGCCGAACGAGTACATCCGCGTGCGGCGCCTGGCGAGGGAATGCGCGCATGGTCGCACCTGTGGCGGGCGGACATGATCTATGTCAAAACACCGGACCTAGGGGGATCAACAACACGATCGACCCACTACGCTACGTTCGGAGCAAGAACCTGGTGGTCTACTGCGGGGGCACCTGCAATGAGACCGGCGTGTCAGCCCGCGTCAGCACCCACGTCGCCATGGCCTGCGGCGCCGACCAGGTGCTGGCGAAGCCGGGAATGGGTGCCGACGAGGGCCTGATGATCGTCGGCAACGAGATGGCCAGGGTAACGGCACGGACGCGGGCGTGGGCAACGAGATAGTTGGGGCAACGGGATGTCCGATTTGGGCGGTCTGGGCGGCGGCCGCAGCGAGCTGCTGCGGCATGATTCGCTCGCGCGCACCGCGGCTGGCTGGATAGCCGAGCACATCATCTCCGGCGAGATCAAGCCGGGCGAGAAGCTGACGGAGAGCGGGCTGGCCGAGCGGATGGGGGTCAGCCGTTCGCCGGTTCGCGAAGCCTTGCAGGCACTGTCCCGGGAGGGACTGATCATCCTGGAACCGCGCCGCGGCGCGCACGTCTTGGAGCTTAACGCCCGGGACGTGCGCGATCTCTACGCGTGCCGGCTACTGCTCGAACCGCCTTGCGCCGCGCAGGCCGCCGCCGCGCTCACCGACGCGACCGCGCGGGAGCTGGAGAAGACATTCCAGCAGATGGAGCAGGCGGTGGCGGACCATGAGGTGGCCGAGTACATCGAGGCGCTCAAGCATTACAACGAGACTCTCCTGGCCGCCTGCCCGAACCGCGTCCTGTCCGGGCACGCGCAGAATACCTGGCGCGGCTCCCTGCGGTACTGGGAGCTGCTGATCCGCGGTTCTGCTAACTACCCGGCAGAATCCCTGGCCCGTAACAAGCATCTGCACCAGGCCATCCGGGCGGGGTTCGTGGCGGAGACCGAGCACGCCACCATGGAGACCCTCGAGCACGGCCGCGACCAGATCCTGGGCATCCTCGACCAGCTGGCCGCCGACCAGAAGGCGGTCTGAACGACTATCCGCCCGGTGGTGCTGGTGCACACTGTTAGGCCCCGTTGACAGGCCCCGGCCACGGGGGCGGATGATGAACGCGTGGGACGAGACGCCGTTGAGAGGCTCGCGCGGGAGCGCCTGGGCTTTGAGCGGCTCCGTCCCGGCCAGTTGCCCGCCGTTGAGGCCCTGGTCGCCGGCCGCGACGTGCTGGCCGTGCTGCCGACCGGCGCGGGGAAGTCGGCGATCTACGAGCTTGCGGGGCTGCTGCGGACGGGGCCGACGGTCATTGTCTCGCCGCTCATCGCGCTGGAGGACGATCAGCTGGCGCACCTGCGTTCCGCTGGCCTGCATGCGATTGTCCTCAACTCGCGCCAGTCGGCCGGCACGCGCGCGGCGGCGCTGCTCGCTTCCTGCCGGCCCGATACGTTCATCTTCCTGTCACCGGAGCAACTGGCCAACTCCGAGACCCGGCAGACGCTTCAGCGTGCCGCGCCGGGACTTTTCGTCGTGGACGAAGCCCATCTGATCAGCCAGTGGGGTCACGACTTCCGGCCCGATTACATGATGCTGGGAGTGCAGGCCGTGGCGGTCGGTGCTCCGGTTCGCCTCGCGCTGACCGCCACCGCGGCGCCGCCGGTGCGCAGGGAGATCGCGGCTCGGCTCGGCTTGCGTGACCCGCGGGTCGTCATCGGGGACTTCGACCGGCCGAACATTCGCCTGTCGGTTCGCCGGGCGCTCACCGTCCGGGAAAAGGAGCAGTACCTCGCAGGTGCGGTGACCGAGTTCGAGGGTCCGGGGATCGTCTACGCGGCCACGCACGCCAGCGCGCAGCGGGCCCACGACCTGCTCGCGTCGGCAGGAGAGAGGGTGACGCTATACCACGCGGGGCTGTCGGCGCGCGCCCGGCAGGACGCGATGACGGCATTCCTGGACGGTACGGCCCGCGTCATCACGGCCACGGTCGCGTTCGGAATGGGGATCGACAAGCCGGACGTGCGCTGGGTGTTGCACTATGACCCGCCCCCCTCGCCTGACACGTACTACCAGGAGTTCGGGCGGGCGGGCAGGGACGGGGCGCCGTCGCAGGCGCGGCTGCTTTACCGGTACGAGGATTTCGAGACCGCACGCCACCTGACCGCGCGCGGCGTCTCCGGTGCGGCAGTGGCAGAGGCCGCGGCCGAGCTCGCGGCCGGCCGAGAGGCGGAGGCCGCTACCCGCCAGCAGACGACCGCGCTGGCTCACCTGGCCGACCTCGGCGCCGTGACGTGGCAGGCGGACGGCGGGGCTCGCTGGAACGGGACGATGACACTCGCGGCGGCCCTGAAGGCATCGGAGGAGAAGACCGAACGTGAGGGCGAGGTGGAGCGTTCGCGGCTGACGATGATGCGGAATTACGCGGATCATCCGGGTTGCCGGCGTTCGTTCCTGCTTACGTACTTCGGGCAGGATTACCCGGGCGCCTGCGGCAACTGCGACAATGACCTCGCGCGGGATGACCTGGCGAAGTCCGTCCAGGGCGATGCGCCTTTCGCCGTGGGGACCCGGGTGGTCAGCGAGCGCTGGGGCGAGGGCACGGTGCAGCGTTACGACGGCGACCAGGTCACCGTGCTGTTCGACGAGCACGGGTACCGCGAGCTGTTCGTGCCCGCCGTGCTCGAACGGAGCCTGCTGCGGCCGGCGGGCGGGCCCGCCTAGGCCGGACGCGGCTAGCCCGCGGCCCCTTCTGTGCCATGGGCAGGTACCGCGTCAAGAGCGGTAACGGCGCCGTTGTTCCGCCGGGCAGCGACAGCGAGGTAGATGGCGAGGACGGCCACGCAGGCGCAGAGGGCGGCAGAGGACCAGCCGAGCGCGGGGCGGAGGCCGACTGCGGCGCCGAACAGTCCGACGGTGAGCCCGCTGCCGATCCGCATGCCGTTGGCGCCGACGCCGTAAACGCCGATGACCTGGCCTTTCTTCTCGCGTGGTGCGCGGAGTTGCACGACCGTCTGGGTGATGGACAGTGCGGCGAGGTTCGCGATGCCGCCGATGACGAGGAGCGGGGCGGCGATGAGGTAGTCGTGGCTGACGGCGAAGAAGACGGTTGACGCGCCGTAGACGGCGGTGGACCAGAGGGCGGTGCGGACGGAGAGCCTGATCCAGCCGGTGCCTTCGAGGAGGAGTCCGCCGAGGACGCCTCCGAGGCCGTTGGCGAAGAGCAGGAGGCCGTAGGCGGTGCCGCTGGATATTCCGGTGGTGGTGCTGGCGATGGAGGGCATGGAGGTCTGCATGGCAGAGCCGACGAAGAACGAGCCGAGCCCGGCGAGGATGATCATCGCGGCGAGGACTCGGTCGCGTGACACGTCGCGGAACACGCGGGCGGCGGCGAGGACGCTGACGCGTGTCTTGGCGGTGATCCCGCCGCGGGTGTGGCCGGTGAACTTGGTGCGGGCCATGAGGATGGTCAGCGGGACGTAGAAGCCGATGTTGACCCAGATGCCGTGGACGGGACCGAGGCCGAGGAGGAGCGCCGAGCCGACGACGGGGCCGCAGAGGATGCCGAGGGACCGTGCGGTCGAGTTGAGCCGGATGGCGCTTGGCAGGTCGGGGAGGCCGACGAAGTCTTCGAGGAGGAGCTGTTCGGGGGGTGCCCAGAGTGATCCTGCCATGCCGTGCAGGATCAGCAGGATGCAGGCGTCCCAGACGGTGAGGGTTCCAGTGGCGAAGAGGATGCCCCATGAGAGGGACACGGCCATAAAAAGTGCCTGGGATGCCTGGATGAGCTTGCGGCAGTCGTAGCGGTCCGCGAGGCCGCCGAAGTAGGGGGAGAGGACGAGGAAGGGCAGCCAGTGGCTGATGACCTCGAAGCCGGTGAGGGCGGGGGAGTGGAACCGCTCCCAGATGACCCAGTAAGTGATGACGTGCTCGATGTTGTCGGCCATCATGGCGAGGGTCGCGCCGCCGAGGTAGAGCCGGCAGTTCGGGTTGCGCAGCGCCGCGAACTTGGCGGGCTGCGCTGTCCCCGGGGACTGGGGGGATCCCGGTGGCTCCGCTGGGTCCAGGGCGAGGACGTGCGTGGGCACGCCGCAGGCTGCGCACATATGGTCACGACTCCAGCGGTGGTGAGGGGGCAATCGTATACGAGCACGTGGCCGGTGCGGCAGTATTCCGTTACGGGCTTGTGGTCTGTGTCACATAATTGCTACAAATATCTGGCAGCAGTGCACGGCTTAGTGGAACGAATCCGGAGGGCGCGCATGTTCGCGAAGGTGCGGATTACCGTTGACGAGGCTGGCGACGGCGCGCTGCTGCTGCGCTCGGCGGACGAGCTGGGCGACTACCCGGCCACGGTCCTGCACAGCGTCCGTGCCTGGGCCGGGGCGGACCCCGGTTACCCCCTGGTCGCCGAGCGCGGCCCGGACGGTGCCTGGCGGACGACGAGCTACGGTGAGGCGGTGGCGGCGGCGGACGCGATCGGGCAGGCGCTGATGGAGCGGGGCCTCGGCCCGGCCCGGCCGCTGCTCATCCTGTCGGGCAACAGCGCCGGTCACCTGCTGATGACGCTGGGCGCGATGGCGGCCGGCGTGCCTGTCGCCCCGGTGAGCGTGGCGTACTCCCTGCAGTCCGCGGATCACGCCAGGATCAGGGCGGTCAGCGAGCTGATCGCGCCGGGCGCGGTCTACGCCGACGACGCGGGAGCCTTCGGCCCGGCCCTCGATGCGATCGGCGACGTCCCGGCCATCACGAGCGCGGGCGCCCGGCGGCCTGGCGGCGACACCCTCGATGAGTTGCGGGCCACCGTTCCCGGTGCGGCGGTGCGGGGCGCGTTCGGGACACTCACCCCGGACGTGATCGCGAAGGTCCTGTTCACCTCCGGGTCGACCGGCACTCCCAAGGGTGTGCTGAACACGCACCGGATGCTCTCGTCGAACCAGCTGATGATCCGGCAGGCCTGGCCATTCCTCGCCGGGGATCGCCCGGTGATCGTTGACTGGCTGCCGTGGTCGCACACGTTCGGCGGCAACCACAACGTGAACATGATGCTCACCAACGGCGGGACCATCTACGTGGACGGCGGCCGGCCCGTCCCCGGCCTCTTCCCCCAGACCGTCGCGAACCTGACCGACGTGCCGCCTACCGTCTACTTCAACGTCCCCGCCGGGTACGCCCAGCTGGTTCCGGCGCTTGAGGGCGACCCGGAGTTCGCGGACCGCTTCTTCTCCCGGCTGCGGCTGCTGTTCAACGCGGCGGCGGCGCTCCCGGCGGGGCTCCGCGCACGCCTTGAGGCCCTCGCGGCGCGGCATGCGCCGGACCGGGACATCGCGGTCACCGGCGCGTGGGGCGCAACCGAGACCGCTCCCGCCGTCACGAGCGCGAACTTCCCGTTCACCGACGCCGGCTGCATCGGCGCCCCGCTGCCCGGTGCCCTGGTCAAGCTGGTCCCGGTGGAGGACGCCTACGAGATCCGCGTCCAGGGCCCGAACGTCACGCCCGGCTACTACGCTCGCCCCGACCTCACCAACGAGGCGTTCGACGCCGACGGCTTCTACCGCACGGGCGACGCCGTTGCGTTCGCCGTTCCCGGCGACCCGGACGCGGGCCTGGTCTTCCGCGGCCGGATCGCCGAGGACTTCAAGCTGGCGACGGGCACGTTCGTCCGGGTCGGCGCGGTCCGCACCGGCCTGCTCTCGTCGGTCCCCGTGCTGGCCGACGCGGTGATCGCCGGCGAGAACCGCGACTACGCCGCCGCGCTCGCCTGGCTCAACCCGGCCGAGGCCCGCAAGCTCCTCGGCCGCGACGCTGTTGTGCCCGACACTGGCGCGCCCGACGGCGACCTGATCACCGACGAGGCGCTGCTGCGCCTGGTGGCGGACGCGCTGGCCGGGCACAACGCGAGCCACGGCTCGGCGGCCAGCATCGCCCGCCTCCTGATCCTGGCCCGCCCGGCGAGCCTTGACGCGGGCGAGATCACCGATAAGGGCTACGTCAACCAGCGCTGGGTCCTCACCGAGCGCGCCAGCCTCGTGGAGCTGCTTTACGCGTCCCCGGTCCCGCCCGGAGTGGTAACCGCACGCCCCTGATCAATGCCGGTGCCTGCCGCATATCGCGGTCTAGGATTAATTCAGGGTGCGTCTCCCGAAGCCGCCCCGCCGGTCACTCTGGCAGCGGTCCCGTCAGGAACTGAGCTAACCACACGACCGCCTGTCGTCAGAAGGTCAGGACCTGGCGGCCGCGGACCCCGCCGGCCTCAAGCCGCCGGTGCGCCTGCGCCGCCTCGGAAGCGGGCAGCACGTCGGCGACGCGCAGGGTCAGCACACCCTTGGTGACCAGGTTGGCGAGCTCGGCGATCCGGTGGCCCTCGTGCAGGTGCTGGCCGACAAGGACGAGGTGAATCGTGATGTCCCGCTCAGGCGAACCCTGGAAGGGGCGGACGGCGAGGAGCTGCCCGCCGTCGCGCACGGCCGGCAGGATCGACGGCCCGAGCAGCGCGGCGTCGATGACGGCGTCGACCCCGTCCGGGTACAGGTCGCGGACGGCGGCGGCCATCGCGTCACCCCGCGGAACGACGTGCTGCGCGCCGAACGACTCGATCAGCGCGACGTCCTCTGGCTTGGCGTCCCCGATCACGGTCAGGCCTTCGTGCCTGCCTAGCTGGATCGCGTACTGCCCGACGATCCCGCTCGACCCGGTGACGGCCAGGGTCGAGCCGGCCGGCAGGGCGAGCATGTCGAGGGCGGCCCGCACCGTCAGCCCGTTCATCGGCAGGGTCGCCGCGTCTGTGAGCGGCCAGTCGGCGGGGACCTTCGCGAGCTGGTCCTCGGCGACCACCCGGTACTCGGCCTGCGCCCCGCCGCCTGGCTCCCACTGGGAGACCGCGGCCATCACCTGGTCACCGGCCTGCCAGGCCGCCACCGAGGGGCCGGCCGCGTCGACGACCCCGGCCAGGTCCATGCCGGGGATGTACGGCGGCTCGACGCCGGGCGGCAGCGCCCGCCCGCCGAGCCTGAACCCCAGGTCGGTCGGGTTCACGGTCGCCGCCGCGACCTTCACCAGGACCTCGCCGGGCCCGGGCGACGGCTTCGGGACCATCACGATGCCCAGGACCGACGGGTCACCGAATTCCGTGAAGCCAACGGCCCGCATTTCGGTCATTGAAATCCCTCCAGAGATGAGCCTTATTCTTTTTGCCCATCCGCTCACGTTTCACTTGGTCGCTAACATCAAAAAGAATAAGGCTCATGGTTGACGGTGGGGGCGAAGCACGAAGTCGTTCGGGCTAATGGTGTTGGTCTTGTTCTTGGCAGACAGTCAGCAGCTCGTCGATGCCGCGCAGGTGCAGGTGCGGCTGCTTCGCCGGCGGCAGGCGGTCGTAGGCGTCCGGGCCTGCCAGGCCGGTCTGGACGGCGACGGCGAGGGCGTGGCCGCGGTGCGCCATGGGGACCTCGAGGAGCGGGTCGTCGCCGACGACCACGAGGTCCCTGGCTGGCACGCGGAGACGGGCGGCGGCGGCGCGCAGCGCGTCGGCCGACGGCTTGCCGGTGACCGTCAGGCGGCAGCCGGTGATTGACCGGATCATCGCGGAGATCGCCCGCGAGGTGCCCAGGGCGCGGCCGCCGGAGGCGGCGAAGAAGGGGGTCTCCGACGCGCTGTACAGGGCGGCACCGGACCAGACCGCCTGGCAGGCGGCCTCCAGGTGGGACATGGTGAACTCGCGGAACCAGCCGACGAACACCGCGTCCACCCCGGCGGGCTCCTGAGACGGCCGGGTATCTTCAGCGGCCTCGACGGGCGGGACGACCTCGATCCCGGCCTCGCGCAGCGGCCCGGTCAGGCCGTCGCCGCCGAGGACCATGACCCGCTTGTAGCCGCGCTTGCTGAACATCACGACGGCGCTTGACGCCGGGGTCATCATCTGGTCATCGGGCACGTCGAGGCCGCCGTCGCGCAGCACTTTCGCGAAGTGGGCGGGGGAGCGGTTGGTCCCGTTGGTGAACACGAGGTACGGCAGTCCGCGCTCGCGGACCCAGCTGAGCATCTCGACGGCGCCGGGCAGCGGGGTGAGCCCGTGGTTGACCCGGTCGCCGAGCGCGAGCGTGCCGTCCATGTCGAAGATGAACCCGCGCGCGTCTCGCAGCCGGCGCAGCACGTCATCGGAGGTCACTGAGGTCCGCCTTTCAACGCCCGTTACTCTTCAGGGAGAGCCGGAAGCCCGGTTTTTCCACCGTCAGCTCCCGCGCCGCCGGCCGGTCTTTCAGGGATCGCAGCAGCTTCAGCACCGGCACCGTGTCCGGGTTGTAGTGGGTGACCGCGGGCCCGGCGGCGACCATCGCGTCGACTTCCGCGGCCGGCATCCCGAAGCGCAGCACCAGTTCCTCGTCGCTGGTCCGCGTCCCGAACCGCTGCCGCAGCTCCGCGACGTCAAGCGGCGGACGCTCGTCGGCCAGTTCCGCCGCACGGGGCCGCCCGAGCACCCTGTCGAGGACCCACGGCTCGATCGGCGCGGTCGGCTTGCCGAAGGTGCCGAGCGCGTACCTGATCACCTGGTCGGGCACGTTGTCGTACCGCGCGTTCCCGGCCTGGGAGGCCAGGAGGTTGGCGAGGGCCTGCCCGATGACCATCTGCGGGTAGGGCGTCACCATGATCGGGTAGCCGAGTTCGGCCCGTACCTGGCCGATCTCGGCCATCAGCGCGTCGAACCGGTCGGCGAGGCCGAGCTCGGACAGCTGCCGCCTGGTCGTGGACATGACCCCGCCGGCGAGCTGGTGGTCCATGAACGCCGCGTCGAACGATCCCGGCCGGCCCGGCGGGAGCCCTTCCGCGGCGGCGAGCCGGTCGAAGTACCGGGCCACGGCGCTCAGCAGCCGGTCGTCGATGTCGACGGTGTGCCCGCTGGCGCGCAGGTTCGCGACCAGCTGCTCGGCGTCTGGCAGCGAGGTGCCGTTGCCGAGGGCGCCGCTGCCGACCTGGAGCACCTGGACGCCGAGGGACGCGGCGACGAGGCAGGTGAGCTGCGACAGCCCGAGGGTCGCATGCGAGTGCAGCTCGAGGGGCTTGCCGCCGAGGGCCGACTGGACGGCGGGGATCAGCGTCCGCGCCCGGTCCGGGGTGAGGATGCCCGCCGGGTCCTTGATGTAGGCGCGGTCGATGTCGTCGCAGGCTGCGTACTGGGCCGCGATGCCCGCGTAGAACGCGTCGTCGTGTACCGCGGAGATCGTGTAGGTCAGCGCCCCGATGACCTCGGAGCCGCCCGCCTTCTTCGCGACCCGCGCGGTGGCCCGCGCGGCGTCCATGTCATGCGACGGGTCGAGCACGACGAACCGGTCCATGCCGTTGCGCACCAGGCACCGGTAGACGAGCTCGATCACCTCGGGGTGCGCCCGCTCCCAGGAGATGAACCGGAACCCGGTCCCGATGAACTGCAGCGGTGTGTCAGGCATCGCTTTGCGGGTGATCCGCAGCAGCGCCCACGGGTCTTCCCGGTGCGTCCGCACGGAAACGCCCATCGCGGTCGACGACGAGTAGTCAAGGGCCCGGAACCCGACCCGCCCGAGCACGGGCGCGATCGTGGCGATGTGCGCGGTGCGCAGCCCGGTCGCCCCCCACAGCGACTGGTTCCCGTCTCGCAGCGACACGTCAACCAGCCGGATCTCAGCCATCGCCGTCCCCAGGATCACGATCGGCACCGGGATGATTCCGAATGGAATCGGCTTCCCCCGGTTCCGCCACGGCGTCTCTTTCCTGCTCGCCGGCGCCTCCGGCCGGTTCGATCGAGGCCTTTGGCGACTTCCAACCGGGGCAGGGGGCCGCCAGCCAGCGCGCCAGGTATCCGGTGTCGACGCCGCCGGCCGCGAACTCGGGGCCGGCGAGCAGGGCGCGGTGCAGGTCGAGGTTCGTGCTGACCCCGTTGATAGCGCACCGGTCCAGGGCGTCGCGCAGTACCGCGAGGGCTAGGTGCCGGTCGCCGCCGCGCGCGATGACCTTGGCGAGCAGGGAGTCGTAGTAGGGAGGCACGGTTGCCCCGGACTGCATGTGAGTGTCGACGCGCACGCCGTCGCCCGCGGGGAAGATGGCACGGGTGATCGTGCCGGGGCTCGGACGGAAGTCCGCGGCCGGGTCCTCGGCGTTCACGCGCACCTCGATGGCGTGGCCCTTGAGGGTGACGTCCGCCTGCTTCAGGCGCAGCGGGCGGCCCTCGGCGATGGCGAGCTGCTCGGCGACGATGTTGATGCCGGTGACCGCCTCGGTGACCGGGTGCTCGACCTGGATGCGCGCGTTGACCTCAAGGAAGTAGAACCCGCCGCGTTCGGCGTCGACGAGGAACTCGACCGTGCCCGCCCCCCGGTAGCGGAGCCGCTCGCCGAGCGTGACCGCCGCCGCGGCGAGCCGTTCCCGCAGGTCGGTGTCCAGTCCGGGCGCGGGTGCTTCCTCGATGAGCTTCTGGTAGCGCCGCTGCACCGAGCAGTCCCTGTCGCCCAGGTGGATGACGTGCTCGCCGTCCCCGAGGAGTTGCACCTCGACGTGGCGCCCCCGCTCGACGTACCGCTCCAGGTACACCCGGGGGTCCCCGAACGCGGCCCCGGCCTCCGCACTGGCCAGGCTCACCGCGTCCGCAAGCTCGGCCGGGTCACGCACGACCCGCAGCCCTCGCCCCCCGCCGCCGCCGGCCGCCTTGACGAGCACGGGATACCCGATCCGTCCCGCGACCTCCGCGGCCGCGTCCCCGCTCGGCGGCGTCTGGGCACCCTGGACGGAACCTTCCTCGCCCGTGTGGCCCGCAGAGCCCGATGGACCGGCCTTAGGAGTTGCCGTGGTTAGCGGGGAGCCATTCCGTGAAATGTCGGGCGCCAGGGCGCCCGACATTTCACGGAATTTCGTGATGTCGTCGTCGGGAGTCACGTGGCCGCCAGGGAGGACGGGGAGCCCGGCGGCGACCGCGTGCTCGCGCGCCGCCAGCTTGTCCCCGGTCGCCTCAAGCGTCTCTGGCGTGGGCCCGATGAACACGACGCCCGCCGCCGCGCAGGCCCGCGCCAGCCGCGCGTTCTCCGACAGGAACCCGTAACCCGGATGGACCGCGTCCGCTCCCGCTGCGGCGGCCGCGCCGACGACCGCGTCGACGCTGAGGTAGCTGGCCGGCGCGGGCGCAGGCCCGATCCGGATGACCTGGTCCGCGAGCCGGGCCGGCAGCGACCCTGCGTCGGCGTCGGAGACGGCAAGCACGGTCTCGATGCCCAGCCGCCGGCAGGTGCGAATGACCCGGACGGCGATCTCCCCCCGGTTGGCGACAAGCACGCGCCGCAGCATGCGGTAACCGCCCACGCCGCCACTCCCAATGGGGATAACAGCAAGAAGCGCCGGCGCTAAGCCGGGCAGGCGGAGATAGTGGATAGGTGTGCGCGCTATAGCGCGCACACCTATCCACTATCTTCTTGAGCCCTGTCGCCGCTGTGGCCCGGTTGGCAACGGCGAGCGGATAACAGCAAGAAGCGCTTGCGCTGCGGTCTCGGGCTGCAGAGGCCGCCGCGCTGCCCGGATAACAGCAAATGGCGCCTGCGTCGGCGCCTGGCCTGGCGCTCTGCTCGTTCACGCGCCGGGCTCGATCAGCATCAGCGTGGCCCCCAGGGGGGCGAATTCGCCATTGTCGACGCAGATCCGGGCGACCCGGCCCGCCGTCCCCGCGTGCACCGAGTTCATCAGCTTCATCGTCTCGACGATCGCGACGACCGTGTCTGCGCCAACCGCGTCTCCGACCCCCACGAACGGGTCGGCCCCTGGCCGCGGCGCCCGGTAGAACGTCCCGGGCAGCGGCGCCGCCACGACCGCGAGTCCCTCCGTCCCGGCCGCGGCACCGGCGGTCGGCCGGGGAGTGCCAGTCCCGGCGGCCCCTCCGGCGGCCCCGTCAGCACTGGCCGGCGGAGGAGCCACTGAGCCGTTCGGGGCTGGCGTGACCAGGGCTGGCTCGGCGAGCACCTGAGACTCCTCGGTCCATCCCCCGCTGCCGGCGCGGCGCAGCGTCAGCCGGAACCGGGGAGTCTCCACGTCGAGCGAGTCATAGGGCAGAGAGTCGAGCAGCGCCAGAATGTCCGCTACATCCTCATTCGTCAGGTCCATGATGCTCGTCCCGTGTGTTCGCCTTCCATGATCAGGAAAGTTTCATTTTTGCGGAAGACTTTATGCAGCCATAGGCTGCGTGACCTACGCCAGGAATAAGCCCTTCCTGATAACTGGCTGTTCCCAAGTCGGCTATCGCCTGATTTCTGCCCATAAATCGTGAAGGGCGGGTGGCCGCATGGCGTCTGCTCATAGAGGCTTCCCGAAGAGGGCGAGGACGTGGTCGGCGGCACGGGGCTTCGGGGCACCGGCGGGCGCGGTCTCCCGCGACGCCCACACGGTCTCGGGACGGGACTGCAGCAGGACGATTCGCGACTCAGCGGTGACGTCTGGGGCAGATGAGTCCGCAGGGGCGTGAGCGAACGGGGCGTCGAGGACCGCCCATTCGATGTCCTGCGGCGCGCCGTAGAGCGCCTCCACGCGGCGGGCGACGGCGGCGAGGGCGCGGATCTCGTCGTCGGTCAGGCACGGCGCGTCCCGCAGGTCCGGCGGGGTGTCGCTCACCGTCACCCGGCCCGTGACGCCGACCTGGTTGGCCACGTCGATCGGGGCGGCTTCGCCCTGCTCGCCCTTCGGGTCAGCGCGGCCGCTCTGCCCGACCTCCGCTTCTGCCGGCTCTGGAGATTCGTGCGCCGGGGTGGTTCCGGCTGACCCCGTGACTGCCTGCCCGGCGGTGGAGCCAGCGGACGGGGAGGGCGAAGCCAGGATCTCGTTCGGGGTATAGCTGTGGATTTTGACTTTCGGAGAGATGCGGCGGCCGGTGATCTCGCCAGTGATCTTGCTGATGACCCACGCGTCCGGCGTCACGTCACCGGAGACGAGCGCGGACCCCAGACCCCAGGTGCCCTCGATCGCCACGACCGAACGGTCGCCGGTGACCGGGGACCTGGTGAACATCACCCCGGCGGCGCGGGGCGCGGCCATGCACTGCACGACGACCGCCATCGCGACCCCGGCCTCGGGCAGACCGAGGCGGCGGCGGTAGGCGACGGACTCGTCGTTGTAGAGGGACGCCCAGCAGCGGCGGACGTGATCGAGGACCGAGGCCGCGCCGGACACACCGAGGTAGGTATCTTGCAGGCCGGCGAACGACGCCTCCGCGCTGTCCTCGACCGTCGCCGACGACCGCACGGCGACGTCGGGCCCACTGGCATGCGGCGCACCGGCATGCGGCGCACTGGCACCGGGCGTGCCGGCGATCAGGCGTGCCGCCCTCACCAGGACTGGCGAGGGCGCCGTAGCTGGCCGCGACCGCCGCCGAGACCTCGGCAGGCAGCGGCGCGGCCGTGACGATTTCACGGAAGCGCAACGCGACCCGCGCGATCCCCGCCATGTCGGCGGCGTTCAGCGCCTCGATGCCGGCGCGTAGCGCGCCGTCGGGGTCGATGACCGACATCGCCGCCGTGAACGCCTCGACGGTAATCACGAACCCGGGCGGCACCGCGACGCCTGCGCGAGCCAGTTGGCCGAGGCACGCGCCCTTGCCCCCGACGACGCCGGCATCAGCCCCGGCGGCACCTGCCGCCGCGAACGTTATGACAAGGGACACGCGCCACCTCCTGCCTTGGCACGGCGGACGCGCCCGCCGTCGCGGCTCGCCGCCGGGCACTGCGCCCTAGTCATTACCACATCAGTCCTGCAGGACCCGGACGGTGCCGCGGTCGCCGTCGACCCGGATCCTGTCCCCGGTCCTGATCCGCTTGGTCGCGTCGCCGGTGCCGACGACAGCCGGCATCCCGTACTCGCGTGCGACGATCGCCGCGTGCGACATGGAGCCGCCGATGTCGGAGACGGCCGCCTTGATCTTCGCGAACACCGGTGCCCAGGACGGCGCGGTGACCGGGACGACGAGGATCTCGCCCGCGCGCAGCTCGCTCATCTCGGCGACGTCGTGCAGTACCCGGGCGATCCCCTCGACCACGCCGGCTGAGGCCGCGACGCCGACGACCTCGTCGGGGTCCGGGTTCAGCCAGGACTGGATCCGCTCGGCGGTGATGCCCCAGAGCATCCGGACCGCCGGGTCGTTCAGCGCCTCGGGCACGGGGCCGAGCGCCGCCGGCGGGGACCAGTCCTTGAGCACCTTGAGCATCCGCTTGCGCTCGGCGATGATCGGCTGGAAGTGACCGGCGCCGAGCGGTGGCGAGCCGGCCGCCCAGGCGAGGGAGACGTCGGAGAGCGCCTGGTCAATCTCGGTGTGGTGCAGGTGGAACACGTCGTCGGCTTCGGCGAGGACCCCCTGTGCGGCCAGCAAGGACCCGAACGCCTTCACCTTCTGGAAGAACCGCGTCGTGAACCAGTGCTCGCAGTAGAACTTGTGATCCTCGACGAACGGGAAGACCAGCCGGCACAGGCCGAGCATCTGGTCGAAGGCGGCCCTCTCGTCGTCGGTGTTCAGCAGGTCGCGGTAGCCGTTGGCGATCCGCTCCCGCTCGGCGATCAGCTGCGCGGTCGGCCGCGGGACGATGCCCCCGGCGCGCACGGCGGCGACGTAGCCGGGCAGCGCGGCGAACGGCAGGGTCAGGTCGTCGTTCCACGACAGGTGGTGGTGGTAGAAGCCGTCGCCGGAGGAGACATGGAACCACGGGTCGCGGGCCTTGCTGAACGCGTCGAGCCACTTCGCCCCGGCCGCACCGCGACCCTCAAGCGCGGCGAGCACGTCGGCCGCCACGCAGCCCTCGGTGAACAGGTCGTCGACGCCGACCTCGACGGCGAGCCGGGCGAGGCCCTTCAGCTCGTCGTCGGGCCGGTACATGATCACGTCGATGCCGGCCACCATGCGGGCGACGGTCTGGTCGCTGATCTCAGGGAACGCCTGCTGGCAGAACTGGAAGAACACCACGTACGCGCCGTACCCGAGCATCAGCATCTCGGTGTGGTGGTGCCACATCTTCGAGTACAGGGCGAGCACCCGGTGGAAGTTCTCCTGCAAGTAGTGGTTCTGCGCGACGCCGACCGCGCCGAAGACCACGTCGGCGGGCTCCCACTCGGGCAGCGACGGCACCTCGATGGACTCGATCTCCGCGATCAGCGCCCGCAGCCGGTCCTTCCACCCCTCGTACAGGGAGTCCCAGTTCTCGAAGTAGTACCCGGCGCGCGGCCCGAACTCCGCCGCCCGCCGCTCGATTTCGGCCGGGTCGAGCACCGGGTTCGCCGTGATGTAGATGCGCCCGTTGACGATCCGGTGCTCGATCCCCAAAGTCGTGGGAAACACGAACAACCGCGCCGTGTTGGCGCCGATCGCCTGATAGGGGATTTCCCCCGTGATCGTGTCGAACGCCGGCATCGGCTCGGGGAAGTGCATGGAGTTGTAAAACCAGAAGCGCTTGTCGTCCTCCGGCTGGAAGCGGGTGAAGTACTGGTACATGGAGCGCCAGTTCTCCGCGCCGGGCACGTCCGCGATCTGCGAGGGGAGCGGGAATGCTGCTTGTTCCGTCATTGGAATCCCCTGGTTTGCTAAAGCGCTACATTTTGTAATCATCCTGAGTGTGCGCGTAGTCGATGAACGCGTCCAGGGAGGACGGGTCGGCCATCGCGCTCGTGTTGGCGGCTTTCTCCAGCGGCACGCCCATGAGCAGCTTGCGCACTGGGACCTCAAGTTTCTTCCCGGTCAGCGTCGTGGGGATGGCGGGCACCTGGATGAACTTGTCGGGCACGTGCCGCGGCGTGTACTCGCGCCGCAGCCGCACCTTGATCTCGCCGATGATGTCGTCGTTCAGGGTCAGCCCGTCGGCCAGCTTGACGAACATCGGCATGAAGAACTGCCCGCCCGGCAGGTCCAGGTTGACCACGATCGCGTCGTCGACCTCGCGGATGCCTTCCAGGACGTTGTAGATCTCGGCGGTGCCGATCCGCACACCGAAGCGGTTCAGGGTCGCGTCGGACCGGCCGAGGACGAAGGTGCCGCCGCGCGGGGTGACCTTGAAGAAGTCGCCCTGCCGCCAGACGCCCGGCCACTCGTCGAAATAGGTCCCCCTGTAACGGGACATCTCGGCATCGTCGCCCCAGAACTTCACCGGCATCGACGGCAGCGGCTTGGTGATCACCATCTCGCCGACCTCGTCCACGACCGGCTCGCCCGCGTCGTTGAACGCGTACGCGGCGACGCCGAGGTTGCGGTGCTGGTGCTCGCCGGCGTACTCGGGCAGCGTCGGCGACCCGCCGGTGAACCCGGCGCACACGTCCGTGCCGCCGGAGCCGACGTGCAGCCACAGGTCCCGCTTCACGTTCCGGTAGAACCAGGCGTACACCTCGGGGCTGACGGGGAAGCCGGCCAGCATCACGCACTCAAGGGCCGACAAGTCGTACTTGTCCTTCGGGACGACGCCCCGCTTGGCCAGCATGTCCGCGTAGGCGGGCGACCCGCCGAACAGCGTCACCCTCGCCTCGGCGGCCATCCGCCACAGCGCGTCCGGCTCCGGGTAGCCGGGGTTCCCGTCGTACAGCAGCGGCTTCACCCCGAGGACCAGCGAGCTGACCATGAAGTTCCACATCATCCACCCGGTGGTGGTGTAGAAGAACAGCACGTCGCCGTCGGACAGGTTCATGTTCAGCTGCTGGAGCTTCAGTTGCTCGAGCAGGATGCCGCCGTGGCTGTGGGTGATGGCCTTCGGCAGTCCGGTGGTGCCGCTTGAAAACAAGATCCAAAGCGGCATCCCGAACGGTCCGTGGTGATAAGTGAAATCCTCCCGTGCCACCGGTTCGCCGCCGAGAAGCTCTGGCCAGGACTTCGCGCCGTCCGCTGGTGCAGGGACGTCACCGAACGGCAGGTAGATCACGTGCTCCAGGCACGTGAGGTCGTCGACGATCTGCTTGAGCTCGCCGGAGCGGTCGTAGGCCTTGCCGTTGTAGTTATAACCGCCGGTGCAGATCAGCACGGTGGGCTGAAGCTGCCGGAACCGGTCAAGCACGCCCCGCCAGCCGAAGTCGGGGGAGACGCTCGTCCAGATCGCCCCGATCGACGTGGTCGCGAGCATCGCGATGATGGCCTGGGGGATGTTCGGCAGCGTCGAGGCGACCCGGTCGCCCGGCTTGACGCCGAGTTCCCGCAGCCGGGTCGCGAGGGTCCGGACGGCGGGGCCGAACTCGTCCCAGTACATCGGCGTGACCGGGACGGTCTCCGAGTGGTAGTAGAGCGCGACCTCGCCGGGCGCCTCTTTGCGCATGACGTTCTCAGCGTAGTTGAGCCGGGCGCCGGGGAACCACTCCGCGCCGGGCATCTCGCGCCTGCCCAGGACCGCGGTCGGCTGCTCGACGGCGATGATGTCGCTGTAATCCCAGATGGCCTGCCAGAACGCGTCGGTCTCGGTGACCGACCACTGCCACAGGTCCGGGTAGCTCGTGAACTCCAGGCCGCGTGTCTCTTTCAGCCAGCCCATGAACGCGGTGATGTTGGCGCTGGCGACCCGCTCAGGGGTCGGCGACCACAGAAGGTCGCCCGGCTTCACCGGCCCGGTCACCGGGTCAGCAGCGGATAGGTCCATGGGGACGTTAAGAGGAGAATCGGCTTGGCTCACAGCCAGAGGCTTGCATAAGGAATGGCAGGCCGGCAATGGGAACGCCGACTAGTTAACCAGTAGTGATCTTAGGGGCTCGGCACAGCTTTCGGCTGGCAACGCCCCCCACAGTGCCCGGTCGGCGGCGCGGATCTACAGTAACGAGGGAAGCTGGGTCTCGATTGATCAGACTCCCTGATAAGTTCTTGGTCGGATCTCCTGATGATTTGCGGCGTCGCTGGCGAGAGCTTGCTGGTGGCCCAGCGGTTGACAGGGATGCGGGGGTTGGGGTCCGTGGAGGCAGGGGAAGCGGGGATGCCGCCCTGGGCCGGGCAGGGGAAGTATGGCGTCCGGTTCCAGTGGGGCCCGGTGGTGGCACCGGCGGTCAGCGAGGGTGCTTGCGTCGTGGTTGACGTGCTTCGCTTCACGACGGCGGTTGAGGCTGCGGTGAGCCGGGGCGTGACCGTGTACCCGTACCGGTGGCGTGACGCCACGGCCGCGGCCTTCGCGGATTCAGTCCAGGCCGTGCTGGCCGACGGGCGGGACCCGGCCGGGCCTGGGCGGCGGACGTTGGTTACGCAGCCCGGCTGAATGCGAGCACAACCGTCCCGGTGCTCACGGATGGGGCATTCCGATGATGTCGGCGAGGCTCCCCAGTGCCGACCCTCCCGGCTGCGTGGTGATTACGGCTCATCCGGGGTGAACAGGCCCTCGCCGTCGGTGACGCCGAGGAGGAACCCGCGATGCTGCGGTGCCTGACTGGTGTCCCCTGGTGGCGAGCGTCATCATGTGCTGCATCATCAGGTAGGGGCGAAGTTCGAGCTTGTGCACATCGACCCGGACGCCTATTGATGATCAGGTTTCCTGATATTCTGCGTCCGGGGTCACGGGCCCTGGGGCCACGCCGCCATTCCGTGGCGCCTTACGTAGTTGGTCCGGTGTTCGACGGGTAGGACTTGAAAATGCGGACTGAATCGCTGGCCGCCATCGATGTGCACGTACACATCGAGGTTGACGGTCACGGCCACCACTCCATGGACGACGAACTGCTAGCGGCGTCCGCGAAGTACTTCCGCGCCGACCACAACCGCACGCCGACGCTTGAGCAGATCGCCGACCTGTACCGGTCGCTCAACATGGCGGCCGTCGTCTTCACGGTGGACGCGTCGACGGCGACCGGGCACGCGACTATCTCAAGCGAGGAGATCGCGGCACAGGCGGCGGAGCATTCTGACGTGCTGATCCCGTTCGGCTCCGTCGACCCGCTGCGCGGCGCGGACGCGGTCGCGCAGGCGCGCTCGCTGGTGCGCGACCACGGGGTGAAGGGCTTCAAGTTCCACCCGACCCTGCAGGGGTTCGCGCCAAACGACCAGGCCTTCTACCCGCTGTGGGCGGAGATCGAGTCCCTCGGCGTGCCGGCGCTGTTCCACACCGGCCAGACCGGCATCGGCGCAGGCCTGCCCGGCGGCCGCGGCCTCAAGCTGCGCCTGTCGGACCCGATGCTCGTGGACGACGTCGCGGCGGACTTCCCCAGCCTGACCGTGATCCTCGCGCACCCCTCGGTGCCGTGGGCATCGTCGTCGATCTCCATCGCGACGCACAAGGCGAACGTGTACATCGACCTGTCCGGCTGGTCGCCCAAGTACTTCCCCGCCGACCTGGTCCGCGCCGCCAACTCGTACTTGCAAGACAAGGTGCTGTTCGGCACCGACTACCCGCTGCTCACACCGGAGCGCTGGCTGAGGGACTTCGAGGCGCTTGACTTCAAACCGGACGCCAAGGCCAAGATACTCAAGTCGAACGCGGTGAAGGTGCTCGGCCTGGGCTAGCCGACTTCCCGCTGCTGACCTTGGACTGCGACAGGCCAGGGTCGTCTGTTTCGTCTATCCCGGACCGACTACCCCGGTCGAGTGGCTACCGCGCCGGCTTTCAGCGGCTCTCGGTTGTTAGGGCGGGGGCGAAAAAGTCGCTGAGCAGTTGAGTGACGCGCTCGTGCTCGTCGTGATGGACCCAGTGCGAGGCGTCGGGCAGGCGCTCCACCCGGTCGAGGTTGGGTACGTCATCGTGGTCGGGCTCGGCCAGTTCTGGGCCGAGGTAGCGGTCGCGTTCCCCCCAGATGACCAGCGTGGGCGCCGAGACTGGGCGAAGCTGGGCCTCGGCGCGCTTCGGCGACTGACGTACCGAGGACCGGTAGTAGTTGATCATCCCGGTTGCTGCGCCTGGCTGCGACCACGCCTCGACGTAGCGATCGATCTCCTCTGGCGTGTAAGCCGGGCGGGCGTCGTGCAGGAAGTGCCGGAAGAAATGCCAGTGGTTGGCGTGTACGACGCTTTCGGGGACATCCGGGAGATCAAAGAAGAAGAAGAAGAAGTACCAGGACTTCCGGAGCTGGCCCGGATGGTGCAGTCCCTGCGATAGCTTCCGCGGGAGTTTCACGCCCCTCTCCCGGCTGTGCTCCGCTGCCGGGTTCGGCCCTTGCATAGTGGTGTTTCCCGCACTCGGGGTTTTCGCCTCACGGTGTGGATCATCCACAGGGACGCACTCTCCGGTGCAACGGTTTGCGCAGGTCAACGATGTCACAACGCTTAGTTATGCACAGGTTATCCACTGTTATCCCGGCCCTGGCCACAGTCCGCGCCGGCGTTGCGCACAGCCTTGTCCACAGCGCCTGTGGAAAATTGTTGCGCTTCTGATAACAACAAGAGGCGCTCCGCTGATAACAACAAGAGGCGGTCCGCGCTTCAGCCGGGCCAGGCTGGACCGGGCAGAGTGTCAGGCGAAGTCGGCGACGAAGCGGCGCTGCCCCAAGGTCTCCACGGCGTGAGCGCGGTAGTGCGCCCTGACGTAGCCCACGGCCTCGCGTGCGGGTACGCCGTCAAGAACGGCGATGCAGGCGAGGGTGGTCCCGGTCCTGCCGAGGCCGCCTTTGCACGCGACCTCGACGCGCTCCGCCGCGGATCGCTCCCGCGCCTCGGTGAACGCTTCCCGGGCGGCGGCCGGGTCAGCGGGCAGCCCGAAGTCGGGCCAGGCGACCCACCGGTACTCCCAGGGCACGCCCTGCATCGCGCTGCCCACCACGTAGAGGCCGAACTCCGGGTCAGGGCCGCCAGGGTCAGGCCCGCGCAGGCCCCGCCCCCGGATCAGCCGCCCGGACGGCAGTCTGAGCACACCCGGCGCGCCCGCGTCCCACGTCCCGCTCACCCGGCCCAGCCTAGTCACGGTGCGCAGGGAGAGCCAGGCACCTTCGTTCGGCGTAGCGGTCTCGAGCCCACGTCCCACGCGTACGGAAGTACCATGCAGTGCAGAGTTTCCACGGTAATCCTCGAGCAACGGTGTCGCTGGCCAGTCGGCGGTCAGCGAGTCGCAGCGTAGCGGGGCGGGAGTGGCCACGGAGACGCGTGTAGCGCGGGACGGCCACGAGGCCGCAGGATGCCGCCGCACCTCTCCCAGGCGGTTCCGCGCCAAATCAGCGGATATGTGAGTGAGGGCTAGTGCGACTGATTGTTGTCGGCTCGGGCGTCGTCGGGGCCTCCTGCGCAGAGGAAGCCAGTTCCCTCGGCGCCGAGGTGGTGCTGGTGGACGCGGCGATGCCCGGCAGGGCGACCGCAGCGGGAGCGGGGATCATCTGCCCTTGGTCCTCCCGGGTCGAAGACCAGGCGTGGAATTCGCTCGCGTTCGCAGCCGCCAGGGAATACCCAGAATTGACCGATCGTCTTGCCGAACTCGGCGAAACGGACGTCGGCTACGCGCGGGTAGGAGCGCTCGCCCTGGCTAGCAGCGAGGTACACCGGGAACAGGTCCGGCAGATGCTGCTGGCCCGGCGGCGGCAGGCGCCGGAGATCGGTGACGTGCACGACGTGTCGGGCGTGGAGGCGCAGCGTATGTTCCCGCCACTGCGGGCGGATACCACTGGTGTGTACATCGGCGGCGCTGCTCGGGTTGACGGCAGACTGCTGGCAGGTGCGCTGACCAGGGCCGCGGTCAGGAAGGGGGCTGCCCTCAGGGACGGCGAAGCCCGGCTTGTCTGCCGCTCTGGCCGGGCCGTCGGGGTCAGCATCGACGGCGACCTCATCGAGGGCGACGCAGTCATCGCGGCCACGGGGGCGTGGACTAGGTCTTTCCTGCACGCGGCGGGCGTGGTGGTCCGGGTGGAGGCTCAGCGCGGTCAGATCATGCACATCTCCCTGGGCTCGGTCGATACCAGCCGCTGGCCGGTCGTGCTGCCCGGCGCCAGCGGTCACTACATGCTTGCTTTCGGTGACTCCAGGATCGTGTGCGGCGCGACCCGCGAGGCCGGATCCGGCTTCGACTACCGGGTTACCCCGGGCGGCCTGGCCGAGATCCTCGAACAGGCCCTCACCGTGGCTCCCGGCCTTGCCTCTGGCACCTATCTAGAAACGCGAGTCGGCTTCCGCCCGGTGGGTCCGGACATCCGGCCCCTGCTGGGACCAGTACCCGGACTGGAGGGCCTGGTCGTCGCCACGGGTCTGGGCGCCTCCGGACTGACAATGGGGCCCTACGTTGGCAAGGTCGCCGCGCGAGTGGCGATGGGGCTGCCGTCTCCCATCGACCTGACGCCCTTTGATCCGCTTCGGACTCCGACAGATGATGGTTTTTGACACCGCGCCGAGGCCGAGTTGGCGGCGGGCGCGCCAAGAGGTCCCCGCCGCGGACGGGGCGACGTGCGCTTACCGCTCACCATCCAGCTCAACCGCTTTTCATATAGAACTGTAATACGAATCGGCTTGTATAAAAATTATCGATATGTTATGATGTTCTAATGCTGCTATAGGCTCCGCGTCATGGAGAATCGACAGCCTGGCCCGGGGCAGCCGAGCAATACGGCGCTGACCGCCGCGGCGGCGCGAGCCGCGCACCTGATCGTGGACGACGAGCCGAGGATCTTCGCAGACCCGCTGGCGGCCAGGCTGCTCGGCGACCGGGCGGACGAGCTGATCAGCTACCACACGCTGCACGGCACGCACCCGGTCCTATCGGGCGCCCGGGTCCAGGTGGCCTGCCGGAGCCGGTACGCACAGGACTCCCTTGCCCGGGCGGCCGGCACGGGCGTCTCCCAGTACGTGATCCTCGGCGCGGGCCTTGACTCGTTCGCCTACCGGGGCGGCCTGGCCGCGCGGGTGCGCGTGTTCGAGGTGGATCACCCGGCCAGCCAGGAGGTCAAGCGGGCGGCCCTGGCGGCCGCGGGGATCCCGGTCCCTGGCGACGTCACCTTCGTCCCCGCTGACCTGGCAGCGGACTCCCTCAAGCGGTGCCTGGCCAGCGCGGGGTTTGACGCCCTGGCCCCGGCGGTGTTCGGGTGGCTTGGCGTCACCATGTACCTGACGGCGGACGCGATCGCCGAGACGATGACCGCGATCGCCGAATGCGCGCCTGGCAGCGAGCTGATCGCGGACTACATGCTCCCGCAGGACGCGCGGGATGAGGCGGGGGCGCTCTACGGCAGCCTCGTCGCCCAGGCGTCCGCGGAGCGGGGTGAGCCGTGGCGCTCGTGCTTCACGCCGGCAGAGATCGCGGACCTGGCACGGAAATCCGGCCTTGGCACGGCGCGCTCCGTCCGGCAGCGTGACACCATCCCCGCTCACCTGTGGCGGCGCACGGACTCACTGCGGCCGACGGACCTGGCGGTCCTGTTCCACGGCGTAATCACCGGTGACTGACCGGACGCAAAGCCCGGCCGACGGCGCTGGCGGCAGGCCGCCGCTACGGCGGCTGCTCGCCGAGTGCGGGCTTGAGCGGTTCGCCGGCAGGGACCACCTCACGGGCCTGCGGGGCGGGCGTGACTGGGTCGCGGCCAGGCTCTCGCCGCCCGGCGGGACCCCGGTTGAGCTGCGCGGCGCCCTGGCGGACGTCCTGGTGCCCGAGTAGTTCGCCGCGTGCGGGAAAACTAGCATGGGAGCCTGGGCGGCCTGCCGCCTGGCCAGCCGGACGCCTGGCTGATCACGCCCGACGAGCACAAGATCACATCCCTGGCCGAGGGCTACCGCGATGCCCGCCCGGTGGCACCCGCCGAGCTGCGCCTGCTCCCGCACGCCATCAGGTTCGGCATCGCCTTCGTGGGGGCCGTCCACTTCCGACAGGGGCTGCTGGAAGGCCACGCGGGTCCCGGCATGGACGCGCGCCTGGCACGGCTGCGGAACCGGCTCGCGGCGAGTGAGGAGATCGCGGAGATCGCCGCCGGCGCGCTGAGCGCGGGATGATGACCAGGGTCACGAGCGCTGCGACCCGCTCCGGGTACTTAGCCGCGCGTGCAATGAGTGGATCATGGTGGGCCGGGGGAGTAAGCCGCTGCCGTTCGGGCGAATCGATTTTGAGCTTATGTTCTTGATTTTCAGCGGCGCTGGCGGCCGGAGCGCGGTGTCCGTGACGGCTGCGGAGCCGCCGCCGGGCCGAGGGGAAGCGGGGACGGCGGCTTGACCTCGGCCAGCCGCAGGTAGGTGACGAGGCGCTGGCCGCCGCGGCCGGAGAGGCTGGCCAGGACCTGCGCGAGCTCGTCGACGTCGCGGGCCACCACGGACAGCAGGTAGTCGGTCTCGCCCGCGAGGTTGTCCGCCGCGATGACCTGCGGCAGCGACCGGACATGGTCCTCGAAGATGGCGCTCGAGCGCGGGTCGTGGTGTGACAGCGTGGCCGCTATCCAGACCTGCAGCGGGAAGCCCGCGAGGGCCGGGTCGACGTGGGCGCGGATGATCCTGATGACGCCGGACTCCTTGAGCGCCCGGACCCGATGCAACGTCGCGGCGGGGGACAGCCCGGCTAGCCGGGCGAGTTCCACGTTGGTGCGGTCCGCGTCGGCCTGCAGCGCGGCGAGCAGCTGAATGTCAACTTCGTCTAGTTTGGCGGCCACATCACGAAATTATATTTCGTCAGAGTCGCTAGACAGCAAACGATGGCATAGTACGACGGCACACTGAGAAACATGAAGACCAGCCGCCTCCCCGTCGTTGCCGCCACCAGCCAGACCCGTGCCGTCGCCGCGCTCGCCGCGGCGGGCGTGGCCTGGGGGACGAGCGTTCCCCTGTCCAAGGCCGCGTTGTCATGGCTGCCTCCCGGCTGGCTGGTCGTCGCCCGGTTCGGCCTGGCCGCCGCCGTGCTGCTGGCCACCGTGGACCGGGGTGCGCTGCGCGCGGCGCTGCGGTGGCAGGTGCTCGCCTGGGGAGCGGCCGGGTTCGGCGGCTCGGTCCTCGTGCAGAACGCGGGGCTCACCAAGACAAGCGTCACGCACGCGGCGCTGCTGATCGGCACCGGGCCGGTCCTGATCGCCGTCATCGCTGCCGCCTGGCACCACAAGGTGGCGAGGCCGGTGGCCTGGGCCGGGTTCGCGATCTCGCTCGGCGGCGTCGCGGTGGTCGCCAGCGGCCGTGGCGGCGGCGCGACCGGTGCGGGTGACGCCCTGGTCCTGGTGTCGGTGCTGATCGTTGCCGCCATGACCGTGGCGCAGGGGCGCCTCCTCGAGGGCCAGGACCCGGTGGCGATCACCGCCGTGCAGTTCCTCGGCGCGGCCCTTGCGGCGCTCCCGGTCGCGGTCTGCACGGCCGGAGCGCCGCCCGTCCCGCCCGCCGGTGGCGCGGGCGTGCTGGCGGTCCTCGCCGTCATCGCCCTCACGGTGGTGGGTACCCTCGCGCCGTTCACCTTGTTCGCCTACGGGCAGCACAAGGTGTCGACCGAGGTGGCCGGCGCCTTCCTCAACCTGGAGCCGCTGGTGGGAGCCATGGTCGGCGTTGTGGCGTTCGGTGACCCGGCCGGGCCGCGGTTGCTCCTCGGCGGCGTGGCCATCCTCGGGGGCATCTTCATGAGCAGCCTCCCGGCCCTGCGCGCCCGCGGCGGGCGCCCGCGCCTCGCCACGGCGAGCTAGCGGCGACGGCCGGCCCGGCTCGCGGGCAGGCCGCCTGGCGTCAGCACCTGCGTAGCCTCAGCCGACGAGGTGGGGGAGCAGGTCGGCGACCGAGTCGAGGATCAGCGGGGTGCCGGGCAGGCCGGTCGCCGCCGGGACGGCCTCGAGGTCGGCGCGGGCCGAGTCACCCGACAGCACCCCGACGACCAGGCCGGCGCCGGCCCGCAGGCCCGACTCGACGTCAGACGGGGTGTCGCCGACGACCGCGAGGGACGTCACCGAGTCGCCGCCAAGGCGGAGCAGGGCGGTCAGCGGCATGTCCGGCCAGGGGCGGCCACGGCCGGCGTCGGCCGGGGACAGGAACAGGTCCACCAGGGAACGCCAGCCGAGGGCGGCCACGATCGCGTCGCGGGTGACTGGGGCGAAGCCGGTGGACAGACAGACCTTGATGCCGTCAGACCGGCAGGCGGCGAACAGTTCCTCCGCGCCGGGCACCGGGGCGATATCGCCGGCGGCGACCGCTCCGGCGTAGTGCTTCTCGAACGCGGCGTTGGCGGCCTGCGCGGCGTCCTCGTCGCCGAGGATGTGCCGGAAGACCTCGATCTTCGACTGGCCCATCGTCGCGCGCGCGTACTTCATCGCGCTGTTGAACTCGCCGACCGGCAGGCTGCGGGTGGCGATCGCGGCGGCGAAGGCCTCCATGACCGTGCTGTCGTCGCGGACGGTCGTGCCGGCCATGTCGAGGCAGAGGACGGAGAAACGAGTCACAGGAAAGTCTCCTCGGCGATCGCGGGGGAGCAGGTCATGCCGCGCCCGCCCGGGCCGGTCACGAGGACCACGCCGGGCTTGACGGCCGAACGGTGGTACAGCGCCGACGTGCCGGTCACCTCACTGTAAACGCCGGCCCAGCGCCGCTGCACCCTCGGCAGCGCCGTCCCCAGGAGCGCGAAGGCGCGGTCGAGGAGGTGCTCGTAGGCGTCCTCGTCCACGTCGAACCCGAACGGCTCGTCATACTCGTGGGTGTCCCCGATAGTCAGCGAGCCGTCGAGGCGCTGCACCAGGAGCAGCTGCGCCCGGTTCGCGGCGGCCACCGCCGCCTGGGGCGGCAGCGACGGCAGCGACGGCACCTCGAAGGCGGGGTAGTACCGCAGCGAGTCGCCGTCGGCGACGGAGGTGGTCAGCCGGCCAGGGAACGGCAGCGTCTGCAGCATCTGCAGCCGCACCCGGCGCAGCCCGCGTCCCCCAGCGCCAGGCGCGCTCGCCAGGGCCCCGGACGCGGCCAGGTGCGGCCCGGCGATGCCGGTGAAATTCGCGCCGGTGCACAGCACCACGAGGTCGCCGCGGTGCCATTGGCCGAGTTGGTCGCGCACCCCGTTCGCCGCCACCTCGACGGCCTCGTGGCCAGGCAGCCACTCATAGCCCGGACCGGTGGAGGACAGCCAGGAGCGCAGCGCGGGGAGCGCCACCCGCGGCTCCACGATCGCGTCGGCGCGGCACCACAGGCCGCCGAGGAACTCGCCTTGCAGAGCCGGGTTGACTTCCCGCACGCCGTCGGCGGAGAGGACCTCGAACTCGCGCTGCTTGGCGTCGGGCAGTTCCGCGGCCTCGCGCATTACGGCGAGCTCCGCCTCATTCGACGCGATGGTCAGCGACCCGTGCGGCCGGAACCCGGTCCCCGGCGCGTCGGCCGCGATCGACTCCCATAGCTCGCGGGCGCGCAGCGCTAGGGCGAGCTCCGGTCCGGCCCGCCGCCCGCTCACCCAGACAAGGCCGAAGTTCCTGACGCTCGCGCCACGCCCTTCCGGTTCCCGCTCCAGGTGCGTGACCGCCAGTCCGCGCCGCCGCGCCATGACCGCGTGCATCGTGCCGAGGATCCCGCCGCCGACAATGACAACCCGTCCAGACTCACCCATCACAGGAAACGAGTATAGCCATCCTCAAACTTGTATACACAAGTTTGGTTGACGGTAGAGTTCGGCGGACATCGCACGAGAGGCGCCCTGAGGTTAGGGCCACTTCGCGTTCCGCAAATGCCGCAAAGTCGCCCAGCTACTCGCCAGTACTGGCCCTAAGCCATGATCAGTCCTGTCCGCAAGGGCAGGGGGAGAGATAACAGCAAGAGGCGCCCCGCCCGGCATCGGGCGGCCGGCCCGGCGCGTGGACGTCCCGTTACCGTCGCTTATAGCGGCACCCATGGCGCATCCACCCTTCTGGGGCCAGCGAGCCGGTGCGATAACAGCAAGAAGCGCCGAAGACGCAATGCATGCCGAAGACGCAGTACAAACGGCTGGGGGGTAACGGGACGTCGAGGCGACGCACGCTCTCGTTCGGAAGCTTACTGATCGATCGTGCTAGGACGGGGGCGTGCGGGACAGGGCGTTGACCGATACGGAGTTGCGCACGCTGAACGCCGTCTCCGTGCCCAGGTAGCGGTCGTCTGACCACTCGACCGGCTGCCCGGAACGGTCCGTGGTGAACCGCCGCTCCCGCAGCAGCGGCACGCCCGCCCGCACCCCGAGCCAGCGGGCGTCCTCCGCCGACGCGGGCACCGCGTCGATGACGTGCTCGGCGTCGGTGAACACGATGCCGAGCTCCTCAAGGCGCTCAGCGATCGAGTCGGCGCCCAGGTCCAAACCCGCCACAAGGACCCCGACCTTCTCCGGGTAGACGGCGCGCTCAACCATGACCGGCCGCCCGGACAGCAGCCGCACCCGCACAAGGAAGTACACCAGGCTGCCGTCGGGCAGACTGAGCCGTTCCGCCTCGGGGTCCGTGGCGGGCCGTCGCTCCAGGGATACCATGCGCCCCGTTGGGACCTCGCCGATCGCCCGCGCCCAGCGCGAGAACGACAGCAGCTCGCCGAACGACTGCACCCGGGGCCCGGCGATGACGACCCGCCGCGCGCCCCGCCGCGACGCGATCACCCCGTCGGCGCGCAGCGCGGCGAACGCCTGGCGCACCGTGCCGCGCGACACCGAGTAACGCTCGGCGAGGTCGGCCTCCGACGGCAGCAGCGCGCCCGGCGGGTAGGCGCCGGCTGCGATGGCCGCCTTGATGTCATCGGCAACCTTCCGGTACAGGGAGTCGGCAGTCATGCTTACGAGCGTAGCGGGCGCGACGGCAGCGCCCGCGCAATCCTCTCCAGGGCGGGGCACTCCGGCCGCGCGCGGCATTCCTTCTAGCCGCGACCGCGTTCACCCCTTGCCACGCTGGGTGCCGGCGGGCGTTACTTCGCCCCTCGGCGTGCGGCGTCAAGCTCCGCCTCGGCGCGCCCGGCTCTCGCCCGCTCGGCGCTCAGCAGCGCCCGCTCCGCGCTGAGCGCGGCCTGGTGCGCGGACTCCAGCCGGGCGAGCTCGGCGTCGTGCGTCGCGTCACGCCGGGCAAGCTCGGCCCGCAGCCGCGAGAGCTCGTCGCCTGCGGCGGCGGCACGCGCCCCCGCGGCCATGGCGTCGGCCTGTGCGGCACGGCCGGCCTCGCGCGCCGCGTCGGCCTCCGCGCGGACCCGTGCCGTCTCGTCACGGGCCTGGCGGGCCGCCTCGCGCTCACGCTCGGCGTCGGCCCGCACCTGGCCGACCAGGCCGTCGGCCCGGGCCTGCGCGGCCGCGACCTGCTGCCGTGCCCGCTCCCCGGCCGAGGCCACGGCGGCCGATGCCTGATCCCGTGCACGGGCGACCTCCTGCCCGGCCCGCTCCCTGGCCTCCTCGGCACCACGTAGCGCGTCGGCAAGGGCGGCTGCGGCCTGCTCGGCACCGTCCCGTGCGGCGGCGGACTCCGCCTCCGCCGCGGCCTTGACCGCCGCAGCCTCGTCCCGCGCTGCCCGCTCCGCGGCTTCCGCCGACCTGGCCCGGCCGATCAGGTCCGCAAGGTCGCGCTCGAACCCGGCAGTCCGCTCGGCGAGGAGCCGCTCGGCTTCCGCCGTGTCCTCGGTGAGCTGCTCGGCCGCGTCGTCGGCCGCTGCCCGCAGCCGGACCGCCTCGTCGCGCTCCCGTTCCGCGGTGAGCTGGGCGCGCCGGGCGTCGGCGGCGTCCTGCTCGGCCTGCGCCACCTGCCGCCCGGCCCGCGCCGCGATCGTCGCGATCTCCAGGTCAAGCGCCGCCGGGTCGGAGAGAGCGGCGAGTTCCTCGCCGACGCGCTGGTAGAGCTCACGCTCCGCCCGCAGCCCGGCGAGCACGGCCGCGTGCTGCCGCCTTGCCTGCTCGAGCAGCTCGCTGGCGCGCCTCTTCGCGTTCGTAAAAGGACCCGGATCCAGAACGGAAGCGGCCGACTGCCCACCGCCGCCGTTTCCCTGGTCGCCCGGACCGAAGCGACCGTGACCGCCTCCCCGTCGCCCGTCGGCTGCCGGGCGCGCCGGCCCTGGTCCCAGGCCGATGCCATCGCCGCCGAGTGCGTCGTCGTCCCCGTCGTGCGGCGGATACGGGCCGCTGGCCAGGCCCTGCCCGTCCTGCCCGGCACCGTCGTGGCGGCCGGAGACGGCCTGTCCGTGGCCGGCGAGCCGCGCGGTGCCGCTGCGGAGCGCGGCCCAGCGGTTGCGCGCGTTGTGCACCGGGCCACCGCCCTCCTCAGGCGGGTCGGCCTGCAGGCAGTACTCCTTCTGCCGCCCAGACCCGGCCGTCCGTCCCGGCGCGCGGGGTCGCGTGCACCCCGGCCAGATGCACAGGTCTGCAGCCGGGACGGTGCCCGCAGCCGGGCCAGCGTCCCGCGAGTCACCCGACACAGTGCCGCCTGCGGCACCGTGCCCTGCTTCCGCGCCCGTCCGCGTGCCTCCTGTGCCGGCCAGAGCCGCGCCCGCGTCACCGACATGCGGACTTCCGATTTCACTCACGGTCCGTGATTCTATCACTCTACGAATGATGACGAGATAGATAAATAGAGTGAAAGAAAAGAAAGTACTCCCGTTCTGGCAACCTCACTCCTGATACGCTGTCAATATCGTGACTGAGAAGAACGCGCCGAAGCCCCCTGGAGCGGCTGTCCCTCCGCGACCGGCACGCGCGGGCTGGCGCGGGCTGGCGCGGGCTGGCGCGGGCTGGCGCGGGCTGGCGCGGGCTGGCGCGGGCTGGCGCGGGTGGCAGTCCGTGTCAACGGCTCAGTGATTGCTGCCCGTAGGCGAACAGGGTGAACGGTATGCGGGTGCCTGCCGCCGTGAGGCCGACGACGGCGAGGACCATGCTGTGCGGATAACAGCAAGAAGTGGGCGCGGCAGGTGATCGGACGGGCGGAACGGGAGAGATCTTGGATCGATGGTGTCGCCATAGCGTCCCCAAGTATCCAAGATCTTTTCGATAATGGACCGCGACCGCTATCTGTTCAAATAACAGCAAGAAGCCGTAAGGGTGGCGCGAAGGAGACGGGCAGCATGACAGCCGAGCAGGCGGGCCCCCTGCATGCCGGACGCTCCGGCGACGTGACGTCGGCCGGCGTGGCTGGTTACGAACGCATCGACTTTCAGGTGCCGGACGAGACCGCGGCGCTGATCAGGGAGGCGGTGCCGGCAAACACGTTCCTGGCGTACCGGTCGCGGTGGCGGTCGTTCGAGGCCTGGTGCCGTGACGCGGGCCGGGTCGCGCTGCCGGCGACCGCGCAGACCGTGGCCGCCTACCTGACCTACCTGGCGGTTGACCGGGGCCTGAAGGCGACCACGGCCGACGCGCACCTGACCGCGATCCGCGCCGTGCACCGCGGTGCCGGGGCGGAGCCGGCGGACGGCCTCGCCGCCCGCAAGGTCGTCGTCGCCGCCGCGAAGCGCGAGGCCGCCCGCGACGGCCGGTACGGGCCGCGCAAGGCCGTCCCCGTCATGGCGGCCGACCTGCCCGCGATCATCGCGGCCTGCGACCCGGAGACGACCGCCGGGCTGCGCGACCGCGCCGTCATCCTGCTCGGGTTCGCCCTGCTCGCCCGCCGCGCGGAGCTCGCCGCCCTCAGCATCAGCGACATCGAGCACGTCCACGGCGAGGGCCTCGCGGTGACAATCAGGGCGTCGAAGACCGACCAGTCCGCGCGGGGCGTCATCCGGCGAATCCACTATGCGTCGGCCGAGGCGGTCTGCCCGGTCCGCGCGGTCCTCGCCTGGCTGGAGTACCTGGCCGCGCACGCCATCACGACGGGCCCGCTGTTCACCAGGATCGACCGCTGGGGCAACCTCGGCCCCGCCGCCGGCGGCCGCTACGAGACGGCCGGCGCGCTCGGCGGCCTGCCGGAAGCCGCCGCTCCCGTGCGCGCCCGGCAACGTGGCGGCCTAGCCGAGGCCGCAGCCTCCGCGCGAGACGGGGACCGCCGGCCGCGCGGGCCGCGGCCGGCGGCCGGCCGGGACGGGCGGCTCCGCCCGCAGGCGGTCGGGGACATCGTCGCGGCGGCGTGCGAGGCCGCTGGCCTGGCCGCGCCGGGCACGCGGGCAGATCCGGCAGCGCCAGCGTCGCAGCAGGAAGCATCACAGGGGACGCCGTCGGCAAGACAGCGCCGCCGCTACAGCGGCCACAGCCTGCGGCGCGGCGGCGCGACCTCGATGCTGAAGGCCGGCGCCCAGCCGCTGAACGTCAGTCGGCACGGCCGCTGGGCCGACGGCTCGCGCGCCTTTGCCGGCTACGTCGAGGAGGCGACCGGCTTCGGCGACGCCAACCCGACCAAGAACCTGCTGTTACCGGCGGCCCGCGCTGAGATCCCTGCGGGTGCGGCGGGTGTCAGGCGCTCGCGCGCTGGCGGCTCGCGGCGCGGGCGCGCCACCTGCCGTCGTCGAACTGGACATCGATCGGGTGGCTGAAGGCGGCGGACACATGCTCGGACGTGAGCGCGTCCGCCGCGGGCCCGGACGCCACGACCTGCCCGTCGGCGAGCAGCAGGGCATGCGTGGTGGAGGACGGGAGCTCCTCCAGGTGGTGCGTCACCAGCACGGACGCGACCTCTGGGTGCGTCTCGGTGAGCAGGTCGATGGTCTCAAGGAGCTGCTCGCGCGCCGCGATATCCAGGCCCGTCGACGGCTCGTCGAGCAGGAGCAGCCGGGGCTCGCAGATCAGCGCCCTCGCGATGAGCACCCGGCCCCGCTCGCCCTGGGACAAGACATTCCACCGGAACCGGGCCTTGCCGCCGAGACCGAGCGACGTGATCAGGTCATCGGCCCGGCCGGCCTCTTCCGCCGTCGGCTGCCAGTGCGGTGCCATCTCGATGGTGCCGGTCAGGCCGGTGAGCACGATGTCGCGGACCGTCAGCGGCGAGCGGAGCGGATGCCGGGGGTTCACGTGGCCGATCGCCCGCCGTAGCGCCTGCAGCTCGACCCGGCCGAGCTGCTCCCCGAGCACGCGCACCGTACCGGAGGTGGGGTGGGTGACCGCGCCGCAGAAGCCGAGGAGCGTGCTCTTGCCAGCCCCGTTCGGGCCGAGCATGGCCCAGTGCTCGCCGGCGCGTACCGTGAAGCTGACCCCGTGGATGATCTCGCTGCCGTCCCGGCGGTAGGTCACGTCCCGAAGCTCAAGCACTGATGGGGCTGCGAACGTTTGCACATCCATAAGGGCGGCCGCTACCTGCCAAATCACGTCGGCATCACAAGGGGACAAGCGCCTATCCTAAGCGACCGTCCAGGGCCGCCCGGCCCGCGGACCACGTGATTCGCGCCTCATTGCGGTCTGCGGGCCGCCATGTCAGGCCGGGAGGTCGCGGGTGAACTCGGCTCGCCAGCGGGGAAGCGGCGGCACCTGCCCCATGAACTGCTCGATCCGGCGCGCCCGCAGGGGCCCAGCGGCCGCGTCGAGCTCGGCACGGGTGAGCGGCCACGGCATCATCGCCGGGTCGCGCTCGGGGTTGTCCGCATCGGTCGCCCAGGAGACCAGCAGCAGCGTCCCGCCGGGTGCGACCGGGCCGTGCAGCGCGGCGAGGGCCCGCGCGCGGACTTCGCCGAACAGGGGCTGCACCGTGTAGATCTCGACGACAAGGTCGAAGGCCCCGGACCATGCGGCGGGCAGGTTAAGCAGGTCGGCGACCCGATAGTCCACCGCCGAGTCCGGGTGCCGCTCCCGCGCGGCGGCGATCGCGGTCGGCGCGATGTCGAATCCGGTGACCGCGAAGCCCAGCCCGGCGAGGTACTCCGCGTCCTCTCCTGTCCCGCAGCCGACGACGAGCGCGCGACGCCCGGTGCCGTCCAGCCCTGCGGCCCACTCGACGAGGCTCTCGTTCGGCTCGCCGAGCACCCAGGGCACGACGGCGGTCCCGGCCTCCCCTTCGGCATATAGCCGCTCGAACCATCCGGTCACATCTCCGTCCGCGACGAACGCGGCCGCCAGCTGCCGGGCACGGAACATCCGGTCCTTCTCAGGTGTCACACGACGACACTATGCCAGGCACTTCGCTGGCCACGGCCCACCCGCAGGTCGCCGCGAGCGGCGCCTTCCTCAGTGAGGTCCGGTAAGCACGTACTCCCAGCCGGGCCGCCAGCCGAAGTCCGCCGCGTCCAGGTCCGCGAGCCTGGGCCGTCAGTGAAGCGGTCCAGCCCCCACCGGGTCGCGATGTGCCCGATCACGACGACCCGCTGTCCCGCCCAGCGTGTCGGCAGGTCTGTGAGGAACCGCCCTACCCGGTCAGTCGCCTGCCGCCAGCTCTCCCCGCCCGGGTAGGGCACGTCGATCATCGTTGTCGCCTCGTCGTAGCAAGCTCGCGTGACGGCGGGCTCAGGACCGAACGATGTGCGCCCGGACCCGTGCGCCGTCGGCGCTGGTCCAGCCCTTACTCGCCGCGTACGCCAGCATCCCGTCGAACCCGGCAGTCCACGCCTGCGAGCCGTCGCCCGCGGCGCGCAGCGCACCGGCGTCGAGCCAGGCGTGGTCGCCGTCCACGGTGCCGAGGCCCGCAGCGGCAAGGGCCGCGGCAGCCGCATCATCGCCGATGCCCCGGAACTCGGCGTGCAACTGCTTCAGGTCCCCCGGATCTTCGACCGAAGCCCGGATTTTGCCATCATTTCCGCACACGAGCACGAACACGGGTGGTGCTTCCCTTCAACGAATCCACGAATACGGTCAGCGTCGAGCAGGGCGACGGAAGGCCGCGACCGCCCAGTGGGTTACGGTACTGAGAGTGGCCTAGCGTAGGGGGTTCCCATGAACCGGACTTTGAAGATTCCTGATGCCACCCACCCGATCACCATCCGTCCCACCAGTGCACGGGTAACCGTGCGCGTCGGCGGCACGGTCGTCGCCGAGACCGACAACGCGCTGTCCCTGGCTGAGGCGTCCTACCCGGTCGTCCAGTACATCCCGATCGCCGACGTCGAGCAGTCGCTCCTAGAGCGCACCACCAGCCAGACCTACTGCCCCTACAAGGGCGACGCGAGCTACTACACCGTGAAGGCCCCCGACGGCGGCACCGAGACGGACGTCATCTGGACCTACGATCACCCGTACCCGTCGGTCGCGGAGATCGCCGGCCACGTGGCCTTCTACCCGGACCGCGCCGAGATCACCGTCCACCCGACCTGACCCCGGCGTGCCCAGACGCCTCAGATACCTAACGGCCGGGGATCACCCGGGCGCCCATCAGCAGCGCGCACGGCTAGCTTGAGGCTGGTGTTACAGGCCGAGGACGGAGTCCCACATCCTGTGCGTTGTGTAGAGGCGCTCGACCTCGTGCAGCTCGACATCGGCGTCCTCGGCCTGGTCTACGGCCTGCCGGCGACCCACCACTCAGCGCCGGGCAGACCGGCGGACAGGTATGCGCGAGTTTCTCGCAGAAGGGCTGCGCCCTTCGACCTATGACATATGAAGACCTAGTGGCCCGGGGGACGTAGTAGCCGGTGAGGGGTTCCTTCCCGTGGCCCGGCACCTGATGCCCGGGCGGGGACGGTGCAGCAGCGTTAAGAGCTTTCCGATCGCCCGTAAGGAGTTCCCATGAGCTTGCCCGCTACCAAGCTGGGCCTGGTCATCCGCACCGACTTCTCGGACAAGGCGGCTTGGGAGGCCGTGCGGGCACGCCTGGATGCCGGCCACTCGCAGGAACACAACGCCATCGCGATCGACGAGCAGCAGCTGCTGTACGTCGACGACAGCGCGTACGCGGGACTGGCCCCGGAGCAGGCAAGCAGCCTGGTCGAAGAGGCCAACGACGTCTGGCATGAGGCCGTCTTCCTCGCCGACGGCACAACGATGAGCACCGCGGATCAGACACTTCTCGCCGTGACCTCGCCTGACCACGATCCCGATCTCCCGTGGACGTTCCGGCTGAAGCCGGAGTCGGTCGTGCGCATCAACATGATGCTCTCATCAGGGCGGCTTTCTTTCTGGGAGTACCTCGAAGACGTCGATGACAACGGCGTCTACATGTACTAACCCTGATGGGTGCGGCTCGTCCGGGGACTGGCTGACTTGCAGAGTTGACGGCCGGGCTGACCGCGTGCGGGCGCGGAGCAGCCGGGTGCATGGGCAGCTCTGGTTTTGCGTCGTGAAAATCGCGGGGCCAAGTCCTCTCCCATCCCTACCTTTATCGCGCTGTCGGGCTGGGCAGGTAATTGGAGTCGGCTCTGCAGAAAGCCGGCGGCGGAGGGAAGTCATGAGCCAGAACACCGTAAGGCATGACCCGCACGTGAAGTCCGGGGATGAAGACGTCGCCGACGCGCAGGCGCGACAGCCGGAACGCAAGCAAGGCGTGCGGCCACGCCAGCCCCTCGGTCAGCCGGCCGGCGATGACGGCGTGAGTCCGGACGAGCCGGACGAGGACGAGTTCGAGCTGATCGGCGACGACGACCTCGGCGCCGCTGACCTCGGGCCCGCCGCCCCGAATTTCACTGACCCGGACGTCGGCTCCGGACGGGTCAGGAAAATAACCGGGGAGAGCGGGCGCGACACCGGGAGACGGCAGGGATAGCACCTATGGTGTGGAGCCGCCGGGTGTCCTGGTGGCGCCGAGGTGTGATCCGGCTCGCCGGGTCGGCGAGCGTGCGGAGGCGGGGGCTAGCCGAACGATCCGGTACTGAAGATGGGCCAGCAGATCTCGGTACGCCAGGCGCTCTTGTCCCCGGTGTCGCCCCGGCCCACGAGGTAGTACTCCCGGATGGGGCCGTCTACCTGCAGGGCGTGGTCGGCGACGTAGGTGGCCAGCGCTCCGTAGGAGCGGTCCACGTCGGCGTGGGAGCCGGCATGAACAATGACCGCCAGCTCGGCGGCCGGGATGACGCGAGGGGAGACCCGGCCTACGAGCTGGACGTCGGTCGCGGTGGGCATGAAGACGGTTGCCTCCCCCTTTTCCTCTGAGAAGAGCTCGGTGGCGTAGACGGCGCCGGCCGGACCAGACGGGTGCACGCCACGGGCCTCCAGCGTGGCATGGAGCTCGCCGAGCGCGCCCAGGTACCACGCCAGCAGGTCACCGGTGCCAACGACCTCGGTGATGGCCGCAGCCTTCACCGCGTCAACCCGGCGGTGGCTGACCGGGGCGACGTTCGCCGGGTCGGCGAGCAGGTCCCGCAGTGACGTGACGGCGCCTTGAGTCCTGGCTAGGTCTTGCTCCAGGCGCGTGAGGTGCGCGGCGATGAGCTGGTTGCGAGTGCTCAGGTCCGGGGCCGCGAGGACGGCGCGGATCTGCTCAAGCGGCATGTCGAGGTCCCGGAAGCGGCGGATGACCTGTGCTGACGGAATCTGGTGCGTCAGATAGCGCCGGTACCCGGTGTCTGGGTCCACGTCCGACGGCTCTAGGAGGCCGAGGCGGTGATAGTGGCGCAGCGTCTTGACGCTCAGATGCGTGGCGCGGGAGAAGTCCCCGATGCTCAGCGAGGCAGGCACTTGCCCAGTGTGCGCCCTCCCCCTAGGGGAGGGTCAACGCGGGCCAGGGGTGTTGACCCTCCCCTAGGGGCAGCGGTGAGAGTGGATCTCGCCGGCCACCGTGGCCGGCCGACCCTGAGGAGAGGAACATGACCATGACCACCGGACTGCCCGCCATCGTCGCCGAGCACATCGCCGCCGTCAACGATTTCGACACCGACCGGATCGTCGCCACCTTCGCCTCCGACGCCTACGTCAACGACAACCGCCGCGAAATCTGGGGAACCGAGGCCATCCGGGCCTTCATGGCCAAGGAGTTCGTTGGCGACCACGTCACGATGGAGGTCCGCGAGGTCATCGACCACTACGGTGACATCCTCGTCCGCGCCCGCTACGACGGCACCTACGACAAGACGAACCTGCCCGGCGAACTGGTCATGACCAGCTACTTCGGCATCCGGGACGGCAAGATCGTCAGCCTGGCCGTGATCTTCAACCAGCCCTCCCCGTACTGACCGGCCCAGGCAGTGCGGAACCGGGGTGATGAGCCAGGGGAATGACCACTTCCTCGCTGAGGTGGATCGTCGGCGACGAGCCGGCCAGGACCGTTCGGGGAAACGCAGGACCTCAGCCCGCGTCGCGGGCGGTGATGTCGGCCATGGCGTCGCAGGCCGTGGGGACCGGGTCTAGGTCGTTTACGTGGGCTGCCAGGTCGCGGAGCAGGGTGCGGAACGCGGCCTGGGCGTCGGGGGAAAGGCCAGCCAGAAGGTGCTGTTCGGCGTGGCGGAAGCGGGTGTCTAGGTCGGCTAGGACCGTGCGGCCGTGGGGGGTGGCTACTACCCGGCGGCTGCGGCGGTCGGCCGGGTCGGGTTGCCGGGAGACCAGGCCGGCGGATTCCAGATCGTCCAGCAGGTAGGTCATGACCGTGCGGTCGATGTTCAGACGCTGGGCCAAGGCGGCCTGGCTGCCTGGGGTGTCGTGGGCGGCGGCGCGGAGGACCTGGTAGCCGCGGTGGGTGCCGGGGATGTCGGCTGTCGTGGCGTCGGCTGCCTTGATGTAGGCGCGGAACACCACCGCGAGGCCCCAGCCCAGGTCGCACGTCAGGCTGTCGGGAGTCACCGTCATCTTCTTATGGTACGACCAGTCTGTCGCTGAGATAATCTGTGAGTCAGATTATCTGTCTGACATATCACTGGTGAGAGAAGACGGATGGGTGACTACGGGCACGACCTCTCGTTCGGGATATTCGTTACTCCGGCGGCGGACGCAGGGGCGAGCGTCCTCGAACTCGCGCGGCGGGCGGATGCGGCTGGTCTTGACTGGGTGAGCGTGCAGGATCACCCGTACCAGCCTGCGTTTCTTGACGCGTGGACGCTGCTTACCGCGATCGCGGCGACGACCACGCGGATAGGCGTGTTCCCGAACGTCGCGAACCTGCCGCTGCGGCCGCCCGCGGTGCTGGCACGCTCTGTGGCCAGCCTGGACGTCCTGTCCGGCGGGCGGGTTGAGCTGGGGATCGGCACCGGGGCGTTCTGGGACGCGATCGAGGCGATGGGCGGGCCGCGGCGGTCGCCCGGTGCGTCGGTGGTGGCGCTGCGCGAGGCGATCGCGGTGATCCGGGCACTGTGGACACCGGGGCGGGGGGTTCGGCTCGCGGGCGAGCATTACTCGCTTTCCGGGGCGAAGCCGGGGCCGTTTCCCGCGCACGACGTGGGGATCTGGGTGGGCGCTTACAAGGAGCGGATGCTCCGGCTCACCGGGGAGGTCGGCGACGGGTGGCTGCCTAGCGCGTCGTACGCGCCGCCGGAGCGGCTCGCCGGGATGAACGCCGTCATTGACTCGGCGGCCGAGGCAGGCGGCCGGTCGCCTGCGGCGGTACGGCGGCTTTACAACATCGCCGGGTCGTTCGGCGGGAGCGGCTCAGGGTTCCTGCAGGGGCCGCCGAAGCTATGGGCCGAGCAACTCGCCGGGCTGGCCCTGGACGAGGGCATCAGCGGGTTCGTGCTCGCGGCGGACGACACGGACACGATGGAGCGGTTCGCAGGCGAGGTGGCGCCGGCGGTGCGCGAACTGGTAGCAATCGAACGCGCGTCGGGCGGGCGTTCCGGCGCAGTGCCTTCTGGGATGGCGCCTTCTGGGGTAGCGGCTTCTGGGGCGCCGACGGCTTCAGGGGATGCAGCGGCTTCCGCGGACGATTCTGCCGGAGCTGTGGTGGACACGCCGACAGGGCGCGGCGGGGCGGTGGTTTCGCGGGTCGTCGTGGGCAAGGCAGCGTGGCGGCAGTTGCGGGACCGGCTTGGCGTCGAGCCCACGCCGGATCCGGGTCTACGGCTGAGTGCTGAGACCGTCTGGGACAACGCCACACGTCCCGTCAGCCCGGAGCCCGACCCGGGGGCCGAGTACTCCGCGGCCGGGCGGTCACACGCGCGTGACCTGGTCGCGGTGCACGACCACCTTCGTTCCGAGCTTGGGCAGTTGCGGGACATGATCGCGCAGGTGGCCGACGGCAGCCTGGATGTCGCCACGGCACGGACGGAGATCAACAAGCTGACCATGCGGCAGAACCAGTGGACGGTCGGGGCCTACTGCGAGAGCTACTGCCGGCTTGTCGGGCTGCACCACACGGTGGAGAGCACGGCGCTCTTCCCCGGCTTGGCCCGGCTGGACTCGCGGCTAGCACCGGTGACCGACCGGCTGGACGCCGAGCACAAGGCCATCGCTGGCGTGCTCAACCGGGTCGACGCGGCGCTCGTGTCCCTGGTGACCGATCCGGTGCGCGGGATGCCCTCGGTGCGGACCGCCGTTGACCTGCTCACCGATGCCCTGCTGTCTCACCTGTCGTATGAGGAACACGAGTTGCTTGAGCCGCTGGCCCGCTTCGGCCCTGCCCTCTACGACTACTAGTGCCCACGGCGAAGTACACGGGTACGGCCTGCACCTTCGGCTGGGGACGGCGATACTGGGGTATCGGGCTGGGCGGGCGGGAGGCGGGGATGGCTGCGGAAGTGGCGACGGTGGTCGCGCAGACGGTGCCGTATGTGACGGCCGCGGTGAGCGCCTACGGCGGGGCGGTGCTCGCGAAGGTACGGGACGACGCCGCGGACGCGACGGTGGGGCTGGGGCTGCGACTGCTGCAGCGGGTGTTCGGCCACAGGGATGAGGGCGAGCCGCTGCCAGCGGCGCTCGAGTTCCTGGTTGAGGATCCGGACGACGCCGACGCGCTTGGCGCGGTACGGCTGGCGATCCGCCAGGCGCTGCAGGCCGACGCGGCAATGCTCGCGGAGGTGCGGTCGATGCTGGCCACCGCTCCCGGTGTGACCGTCACGCAGAACGTCCGCGCGGGCCGGGACGCTTACGTCGCCGGCCGGGACATGACCATCAACCGCCCCCCCGACTAACTCGGTGGTCCGAGGGGCCAGTTACGTACATAACGACGGTCGCCATGACGGCCGTTAGGTCCCTGTTTCGGCGGCAGGCGATTTGGGGCGATTTATCGTAGCTGCCTAACCTGGGGATATGACGCTGCGTGCTCTCGGATCCGCCCTCGAGGCCGAAGAGGCCTTCGAGCCGATCGTGCCGGTCACAGTCACGTCGCCCGGCCCCGGTTTCCAGATGCAGACGGGCGGGCTGGAACTAGGCGACGGCATCGGCATCCACGAGGTCCGGTCGGCGCCGTTGCGGGTGCGGACCCGGAACCGGGCTATCGGGACGGGTCCGGACGTGCTGCTCTTCTGCGTTCATGTCGACGGGCCCGGAAGGGTTCTGCAGCATGATCGAGCCGCGGTTCTTACCCGCGGAGCTGGCGTTCTGTACGAAACGCGCAGCCCTTTCGAGATCGTGTACCCGGAGAGGATGACCAGCGTCACCCTGACGTTCCCGCGGGAGCTGCTGCCGGTGCGTTCCAGCGGGATCACCGAGTTCTCCGTCCGGGCCATGAACGCCCGCGCTCCAGCCATGCGGTTGCTGGCGGGATATCTCGGTCAGCTCGGCGAGCTAGCCCGGGACCTGACTGCCGCACAGCGCCGCGATGCCGTCGGAGCCGCGATCGAACTGCTCGAGATGACCATGCGCGACATGGACGTGGTGGTGCCCGGCGGGGACGCCGGGGGTGAGGTGCTTTTGGGAATGATGTGCCGGCATATCCGTGACCATCTGGGCGACCGGCGGCTGTCGGTGGCGGAGCTGGCCCGGCGGCACCACGTCTCTGAGCGCCATCTGCACGCGCTGTTCGCCCAGATCGGTGCGACACCTGGCGGGTTCATCCGGGAGCAGCGCCTGCTGGCGGCCCGGTCGATGCTCGCGAACCCGGCTAACGACTCGCGCTCGGTCGCGGGCATTGCGGCAGCCGCTGGATTCGCCGAGCCCACGACATTCGAGCGCGCGTTCCGGCGGCAGTACGGGATGACCCCGGGACGGTGGCGTCGTGAGCACCGCGCCGCGGCGCGGGCGACGGCCGGCTAGCGGCGAAGCTGGTCCGGGGACCGCGGGCGGCAAGGTGGCCGTGCGGGACGCCGTGCCGGAAAGTCCGCATCACCCAGCAGGAATCGCCTCATCCTCGGCGGCCGTCCGGCGGTTGACACGGTAGACACCACGTCAAACGCATGAAAGAGGCCGAAATGGATTACTACCTGGTACCCGAACTCGCCGCGATAGCGCCGATGATCCCGCAGATGGACTTCGCTGACGTGGCATCAGTCCGGGCCATAACCGAGCAGATGTCCGCCCATATCGGGCCGTACCAGCCTGGCCAGCTGTTGACCGTCGCCGACGCGGTGATTCCGGGCAGTGATGGCGCACCGGGTATCCCCGCGCGGGTCTACAAGCCTGCCGTGGTCAGCGCCCCGGTCCCCGGTTTGATCTTCCTGCACGGTGGCGGCTTCGTGCTGAGCGGCCTGCGGGGAGGGGATTCAACGGCACGGATCATTGCCGACCAGGTGGGCGCCGTCGTCGTCGCGCCGGACTACCGGGTGGCCCCTGAGCACCCCTATCCAGCATCCCTCGACGACTGCTACGCGACGCTGGAGTGGATCACGGGCGGCGCCGCGGCTGAGTTCGGCATCGATGCCGCGCGCGTCGGGGTCATGGGCGAGAGCACCGGTGGCACGCTCGCAGCGGCCCTGACCATGCTTGACCGCGACAGGGGCGGAGCGCGGCTGGCTGCCCAATTCCTGGACAGCCCCGTGCTGGACAACAGCCTCGGCACCGATTCGATGCGGAACCTGCCCGACACCCCTGGCTGGCAAGCACGAAACAGCCACTTCACCTGGCGTCACTACCTCGGCGCGCTGGCGGACACCCCCGACCTGCCCGCCTACGCCGTCCCGGGCCGCGCGCGGTGCGATGACCTGGCCGGGCTTCCGCCCGCCTGGGTGACCTGCTACCAGGTGGACGGCAACCGCGACGAGGGGCTGGACTACGCCCGCCGGCTGACGGAGGCGGGCGTGCCGACCGAGGTGCATCAGTACAGCGGCGCCTTCCATGTGGCGCACGTGTTTCCCGGCACCGTGATCGGGGCCAGGATGCTCGCGGACCGCAACGCGGCCATCCGCCGCCTCCTCTTCGGCGAGATCTAAAGAGGCTTGCCCGGTCACAGACGAGGGCCGGACGATCACGTTCACGGTAGTGCCGAAGCGGCCGGGAGGTGGCCAGGAGTCTCGCGGATTCCCACCACGGCCGAGGTTTCCGGCGGCGGCCCGCTGGGCCGCCGCCGTACAGGAAAATCCTGAGCCGCCTGGCCGTCGCGCCGGGCCGGGAGACGGCGACTAGACCAGCGTGCCGAGAGGGTTCTCCAGGCGGGCGGTGAACGCGGCGAGCCAGCGGGCGGCGAGGGCGCCGTCGATCGCGCGGTGGTCGACCGACAGGGTGCAGCGCATCACGGTGGCGGGGACGACCGCGCCGTCCACCACGACCGGCTGCTGGCGGGCCGCGCCGACCGCGAGGATCCCGGACTGCGGCGGGTTGATGATCGCGGAGAACTCCACCGTCCCGTACATGCCCAGGTTCGAGATCGCGAAGGTCCCGCCCTCGAGCTCGTGCTGCAGTAGCTTCCGGTCCCTGGCCCGCTGCGCGAGCGCCGCCGACTCCCGGGCGATCGCGGACAGCTTCTTGCCCTCGACCCCGCGTAGCACCGGCGTCACGAGCCCGGTGCCGGTCGCGACCGCTATCGATATGTCGACAGATCGATACGCGATCAGCCCCTCGTCGCTCCAGGTCACGTTGGCCTCGGGCACGTCGCCGAACGCCGCGGCGACCGCCGCGATCACGAAGTCATTGACCGACACCTTCGCGGACGACGTCTCGTTGACCCGCTTGCGCAGCGCGAGCAGGTCGTCCACGACGGGCTCGGCGGTCAGGTAGAAGTGCGGGACCGTCGCCTTCGACTCCGTCAGCCGCCGCGCGATCGCGCGCCGCATCGGCGTATGCGGGATGAGGGTCCCGTCGGCTGAGGTAGTCCCGCCGCTGACGGACGGCGACGCAGAAGACGCCTGATCCCGAACGGACGAGCTCTTTTCTCCCTGTCCGTCACCCTGAAAGTCTGCCGACCGGGATCGTTGGGATGAAAAGAGTTCGCAGTGCTCCGCCTCCCTGCCCGTCATTGCACCCGCGACCGGGACGGCCGGTGCGGCCGCTGACACGGGGACAGCGGGAGGCGTCAACGCGGCTTGTGCCGCGGCCTGGCTGGCCGCGGACTGGCCGGGCACGGCCGGCCAAGACGCGAGGAAGCGCTCCAGGTCGCGCCGGACGATCCGCCCGCTGGGCCCGGTCCCGGTCAGGCCCGCGAGGTCAATGCCCCGTTCCCCGGCGAGCTTGCGCACGAGCGGGCTCGCGAAGACCCGCCCGCCGCTGCGCGTGTGGTGCCCGTTGGTCCCGAGCGCGGCACCGCCCGCGGTCGCAGCGGCCGGAGCCGCCGCTGCCGGCGCAGCGGAAGGCGCGGGTGTGCCCGGGGCGTCCTCAGGTTCGGTCGCAGCGGCAGGCGCTGGTGCCGCGGCCTCGACGGGCCCGGTGGGTGACGCCGGGGCCGGCGACGCCGGCGCGACACCGAGGACCGCGTCGATGTCCGCGTCGGTCTCGCCGGAGGCGACGAGGACAGCGATCGGGTCGCCTATCTCGCCAGTGTCACCTTCGCCGAGGACGAGCCGCCCGACGAGGCCGGCCTCTTCGGCGGCATACTCGACCAGGGCCTTCTCGGTCTCGATCTCCGCGATGGGCGTGCCCACGGCGACGGTGTCGCCGGGGGAGACGAGCCAGTGCGCGATGGCGGCCTCGGTAGCGCCGGCGAGCACAGACGGCATTCGCACGACGGTTGCCATCAGCCGGTCACCTTTCCGAACCCGTCACGCACCCGTTCCAGGCCTGCCGCGACTTCCTCGGTCTTCGCGATCGCGGCCCGCTCAAGCACGCGGGAGATCGAGGGCGACGACTCGGTGCCGTGCACCCGCTGGACCGGCTGGTCGAGCCAGTCGAAGAACCGGCGCTGCACCTCGTCCGCCAGCCACCCGCCGTAGGAGGTGCCGAGAGCGCCCTGCTCGACGATCAGCACCGCGTTGGTCTTCCTGATGGACTCGCCGACGGTCTCCCAGTCCAGGGACGCCCGGTCGAGGAACCGCAGGTCGATGAGCTCCGCGTCGATGCCGGTCCGCTCGATCGCCTCCGCCGCGTGCGCCACCATCGACAGGTACGTGAGCACGGTGACCTCGGACCCGGCCCGCCTGACCGCCGCACGACCGAAGGGGATCTGGTAGTCCAGGTCACCGACCGGGATCTCGCCCTCTGAGCCGTACAGGTCGACGTGCTCAAGCATCAGCACCGGGTCGTCGACCGCCAGCGCCGCGTTCATCAGCCCGACGTAGTCGAACGGGGTGGACGCGGCCATGATCCGCCAGCCTGGCGAGGTGGCGAAGATCCCCGCCGGGTCCATGAGGTGCTGCGACCCGTACCCGGACCCCATCGCGACCTTCGTCCGCAGCACCAGGGGCACCGGGTTCCTGCCGCCGAACATGTGCCTCGCCTTGCCGATCTGGTTGAACACCTGATCGGCGGCCACCCACAGGAAGTCCGGGTACATGAACTCCACGACCGGCCGGAACCGCCCGTCGAGCGCCAGCCCGCCGCCCAGGCCGGCGAAAGCGTTCTCGCTGATCGGGGTGCCGAGGATCCGGCCGGGGTACTTCTTCGGCAGGCCCTTGGTCGCGCCGTTGGTGCCGCCGGCCAGCTTGTGCACGTCCTCGCCGAGCACGACGATCCGCGGGTCCTCGCCCATCCGGCGGTCCATCACCGCCGACACCGCGTCGATGAACTTCCCGCGCCGCAGTTCCCCCGTGAACGACGAGTGCTCGGCCGTGCGCGCGCCCGCCAGCTCCGACAGGTCACCGCGCACCCCGACGTTGACGAACGCAGGGTCCGGCCAAAGCTCGGGCCGGATGCGCCGCGCGCCCACCTTGGCGCCGGGCGCCGGGTCGGGCTCGACGAGCGCGCCCGCGGCGGCACGCATGGCGGAGACGGCCTGCTCACGGACCGCGGCGACCCCGGCCTCGTCGATCAGGCCGAGCTTGATCATCTCCCGCGCGACCCGGTCCAGCGGGTCACGGGCACGCCACTCGGCCTCCTCCTCCTTGGTCCGGTAGCCGAACGCGGAGCCGGGGTACGGGCCGTTCTGGTGGAAGAACCGGTAGACGAGGGCCTCGACGACGACCGGTCCCTCGCCGGCCCGGAGCCTCGCCGCCGCCTTCTCCATGACCAGGTGGACCGCGAGCGGGTCCATGCCGTCGACCCGCCAGGACGTGATCCCGAAGCCGAGCGCCCGCGCCGACAGCCGGGGCTCGCCGGTGGCTTCCTCGACGGTGGTGGACACCGCGTAGCCGTTGTTCTCCATGAAGAAACAGACCGGCAGCTTCCAAGCCGACGCGAGGTTCAGCGACTCAAGCACGGACCCGATGTTGACCGCGCCGTCGCCGAAGTAGGTGACGGTCAGGTCGCTGCCGTCCGGGCCCGCGGGGGAGTGTCTCTGCGCCCAGGCGTTCCCGGCGGCCATGGGCACGCCGCCGCCGACGATCGCGTTCGTGCCGAGGGCGCCGGCCTCGAACCACTGCAGGTGCATGGACCCGCCGCGCCCGGCGCAGTACCCCTGGGCGAGGCCGAGGATCTCCGCGAGGGTGCGCTGCAGCACCTCGGCGACCTCGGGAGTGACCAGCGCGTCCAGGGAGAGCGCGCCCTTGGTCACGTGGGTGAGCGCCTTGGCGAGGAACTGGTGGTGCCCCCGGTGCGAGCCGTTGACGGCGTTGGAGGAGCGCAGGCTGACGATGGAGCCGACCGCGCCGCCCTCCTGGCCGATCGAGGAGTGCGCGGGCCCGTGTACGAGGCCCTCGCCGGCCAGTTCGAGTACCGTCTCCTCGAAGGCCCGGATGAGGTGCAGCTCGCCGAGCATCGCGGCGAGCAGCGCCGGGTCGGCCGCCTTCCAGTCCGCCGACGTGGTAGACAGCTCGCTCCACTCCGCCGCCGGCGTGAGGCGCTTAACGCGTGGCATGTACATACCTCCCGCACTTTGCCGCCGGGGCGCCCGTAACCGCCCTCTGGCTCGTGCTCGATGTCTCCCTCTGCGGGCCCGAAGTCGGGGATGTCCGACACGCTACCGGGGCAATGAATACATTTCAACAGCTGGCACCCCTCGTTCGGGGGATTATTGCCCGTATGGCCGTTAGATTGGATACATCAACCGTGAGGGAGGACACATGGGCATACCAGGGCTGCGCGGCGGCGACCACATCGGGATCACCGTGCCCGACATGGCGCAGGCGCACGAGTTCCTCGTCGGCGTGCTCGGCTGCGAGTTCGTCTACGCGCTGCCCGAGATGCGGCACGACGACGACTGGATGCTGACCCACCTCAACGTCGACCCGGAGCGGGTCGTCACCGAGATCCGGTTCTACCGGTGCGGGTTCGGGGTGAACTTCGAGGTCTTCGAGTACGAGCGGCACGACGGGCAGCGGGATGTACCGCGCAACAGCGACCTCGGCGGGCACCACGTGGCCTTCTACGTCGACGACATGGACGCCGCCGCCGAGTACCTGCGCGGGAAGGGCGTCAGGCTGCTCGCGGGCCCCGTGGCCAGCAGGAACGCGTCGGCGGGGCAGCGCTGGCTGTACTTCCTCGCGCCGTGGGGCATGCAGTTCGAGCTGGTCAGCTACCCCGGCGGCAAGGCGTACGAAAAGGACGCGACGGTGAAGCTGTGGCACCCCGGGCACCCGGAGCTGTGACCGACGGCAGCCCTGACATCGCGAGCTACCGGATCGCGGACGCGCTGCGCACCGCGATCCTCGACGGCAGCTACCAGCCAGGGGAGCGGATCAGGCAGGACGACATCGCCGCGCGCTCCGGGGCGAGCCGCATCCCGGTGCGCGAGGCGCTGCGGATGCTGCAGGCCGAGGGCCTGGTGACCCTCGTCGCGAACTCCGGCGCCTGGGTCGCGCGGCTGACCCTGGCGGAATGCGCCGAGCTTTACCAGATCAGGGAGCGCCTTGAGCCGCTGCTGCTGCGCGCGTCCCTGCCCGGCCTCGACGGCGCGGCGCTCGATCGCATGGCGGACCTGGCTTGTGTCATGGAGCGGTCCGGCAGCGACGTCGACGCGTTCCTGCGCGCCGACCGTGAATTCCACCTCGCCTCCTACGCGGCGACCCCGACGGGACAGACGTCGCAGATCATCGGTAAAATGTGGAATACAACCCAGCACTACCGGCGCGAGTTCACTAAGATCGCGTCTCGCCGGGCGGGCCTAGACGTGACACACCTCGAGCACCGCCTGCTGCTTGACTGCCTTCGCCGTGAGGACGCTGACGACGCCGAGCGCGTGCTTGTCATACACATCCGGCGCACCCGTCTTGAGCTGAGCAGGCACCCTGAGATTTTCGGCTGAGCCCCGCGGGGCGCTCAGAAGAATGACTTGACATTCAGCCAACTTATCGGCAAGGTTGCAAACGATTGCACCTCAATAGCCCCAAAGGAGGAGGAAGCATGGCCGCCGCCACGCCCACCGTCGGGTGGATCGGTACCGGACGGATGGGCTATCAGCTCGCCCTGCGCCTGCTGAACGCCGGCTACTCCCTGGCCGCGTACAACCGCACCAGGGCGAAATGCGAGCCCCTCACGGAGTTTGGCGCCAAGATAGTCGACACCCCTGCCGACCTCGCCGACCGGGACATCGTGTTCATCATGGTCTCGGCGGACAAGGACCTCGAAACGGTTATCAGCGGCCCAGGCGGCCTGCTCACCGGTGCGGACAGGCCGAAGATCGTCGTCGACTCCTCCACGGTCTCCACCGAGGCGTCCGCGAGCATCCGCGCGGTCGTCGAGGACGCGGGCGCGCAGTTCGTCGCCGCCCCGGTCAGCGGCAACCCCAAGGTGATCGCGGCAGGCAAGCTCACCGTCGCCGTCTCGGGACCCCGGTCCGCCTTTGACGAGGTCGAGCCGCTGCTCGCGACCTGGGGCCGTGGCGTCACCTACGTCGGCGAGGGCGAGGTCGCCCGCCTGGTGAAGATCGCGCACAACGTCTTCCTCGGCGTCGTGATCCAGTCCCTCGCCGAGATCACCGTCCTCGCGGAGCGCGGCGGCGTGTCCCGGGGGGCGTTCCTGCAGTTCCTCAACGACTCGGTGATGGGCTCCGCGTTCTCACGCTACAAGTCGCCGGCGCTGGTCAACCTGGACTTCCACCCGACGTTCACCAGCGTGCTGCTCCGCAAGGACCTGCAGCTCGGCCTCTCGGCCGGCAAGGAGCTCGGCGTGCCGATGCCCCTGGCGGCGGCGACCGACATGCTGATCGCGCAGGCCATAGGCGCCGGCTACACCGCTGACGACTTCGCTACGCTTGTCCTAGAGCAGGCCCGCCGGTCCGGCTACGCGATCGAGGCGGAGAACACCCCGGTCGACGACGGGCTCGCTCCCGAGGAGGCGTAGCACCGCATGCAGGAGCCCGAAGACCAGCAGGCACCGGGCCGCTTCGAGCGGCCGTCGCAGCGGCCCGCGGGGGTGCGGCCGATTGGCGCGCCCGGTCACATGGGGGTCGACTACGAGGAGCGGGTCGACTTCGACCGGCTCCGCAAGTACCGGCTCGCCCGCGCCACCGACGCGCTGCGTGCGAGCGATTGCGGCGCGTTCCTGCTGTTCGACTTCTACAACATCCGGTACACCACGCAGACGTGGATCGGCGGCGCGCTCGGCGACAAGATGATCCGCTACGCGCTGGTCTTCCGTGACCGGCCGCCGGTCGAGTGGGACTTCGGCTCTGCCGTGAAGCACCACAAGCTGTACTCGCAGTGGCTGCCTGACGAGAACTGGCGGCCCGGCTTCCTTGGCTTCCGGGGTGCCGTCGCCCCCGAGGCCGGCCTCATGCGGGACGCGGTCACGGAGATCAAGGCGCTGCTACAGGAGGCGGGCGTTGCCGGGGCGCCGCTTGGCATCGATATCGTCGAGCCGCCGTTCCTGTTCGAGCTTGAACGGCAGGGCATCACGGTCAGGGACGCGCAGCAGCCGATGCTCGACGCCCGCGTGATCAAGTCCCAGGACGAGATCATGCTGCTCAACCAGGCCGCGGCGATGGTGGACGGCGTTTACCAGGAAATCGCCGAGTTCCTGCGCCCCGGCCGTCGCGAGAATGAGATCGTGGCCCTCGCGAACAAGCGGCTGTACGAGATGGGCTCGGACCAGGTCGAGGCCGTCAACTCGATCTCCGGCGAGCGCTGCAACCCTCACCCGCACAACTTCACCGACCGCATCATCCGCCCCGGCGACCAGGCATTCTTCGACATCATTCACTCGTTCAACGGGTACCGGACCTGCTATTACCGCACCTTCGGCGTGGGCTGGGCCACACCAGCGCAGCAGGACGCGTACAAGCAGGCCCGCGAGTGGATGGACGCGGCCCTTGACGCGATCAAGCCCGGGGTGTCGTCGGACACGGTGGCGCTGACCCTGCCGCGCGCGCAGGACTTCGGCTTCGACAGCGAGCTCGCGGCGTTCGGCCTGCAGTTCGCGCACGGCCTCGGCCTCGGCCTGCACGAGCGGCCCATCATCTCGCGCCTGAACTCGCTGGAGCACCCCCTCGAGCTCAAGGCGGGCATGGTCTTCGCGATGGAGACGTACTGCCCGGCCGCGGACGGCATCTCCGCCGCCCGCATCGAGGAAGAGGTCGTCGTCACCGACTACGGCACCGAGATCCTCACCAGGTTCCCGGCCATCGACCTGCCCATCGCAAGCAAGTACTGATTTGCCCGCGGGGGGACGACCCCCCTGCACCCCCCGCGCATGTCGGGGGGCTTCGCCCCCCGCGGGGACGTCGCAAAAAACGCGGCGCCCCCGCGCTGTGGCTGGGGTTAAAGCCTTGCGGTTGCTGTAGGCAGGCGGTCTCGTGATCATTAGGTGCCGGTCTTGTCCAGGGCGTTCTGCAGGGAGCCGATGTAGCCTCCCGAGGTGTACGTGGCGCCTGAGACCGTGTCGATGTGCGCGCTGCCCGCGGCCACGGCCTCCTGGTTGAGCTGGGGGATCGCGTAGGCGTTGATCTGCTCGTCACGGGGGGTGCCCGACGGGTACTCCACGGCGGTGGCGGCGGTGATCCGGCCGCCGGCGACCGTGATCCTGACCTGGACCGGGCCGTAGATCGTCGGCCAGGCCGCGCCTGTCACGGTTTTACCGGGGCCGCCGCCCGCCGGGGTGCTCGCGGTTCCCGTGCCCGCCGCGCTCGGGGTGCCCGCGCTGGCGCCGCTGGTGCTCGTGTCGCCGCCTGGGGCCGGACTGACCGTGGCCGAAGCGGGCGCGCTGCCTGTGGACATCGGGCGCGTCTTGAAGGACAGCAGGATCACCAGCGCCGCCGCCGTGGCGACGATGGCGAGGATGACGCGGCGCATCGGGTGCCTTTCCCTGGGGTCTGGTGATCGGGTCAGAGCTCGAATGACTCGTTGTGGATCTGCCGCTTGCGGACGCCGGCGTCGCGCAGCTCGCGGGTGACGGCGGTGGTCAGCTCCGGCGGCCCGACCAGGTAGACGTCGTGGTGGATGAGATCGGGGACGCGCCGCGCGAGCTCCCCGCCGGACAGGGGGTTCCCGTCGAGCTCGGCGCGGGTGCCGGCGATGAACCAGACCTTCGCCTGGCGCTCCGCGGCGAGCTGCTCAAGCTCGCGGCGGAACACCGCGTCGCGCAAGCTGCTGACCCGGTAGAGGAGCGTGAGGTCGCCGGGGGCGGCCGGCAGCGACTCGAGCAGTGCGCGCAGCGGCGTGATGCCGGCCCCGCCGGCGATCAGCAGGATCTTGCGGTGGCGGCGCACCGCCCCGGTGAGCGCTCCGTAGGGGCCCTCGGTGACGACCCGGGTGCCCGGCCGCAGGGCGAGCATGGCGCGGCTGTGGTCCCCGGCCGCCTTGACCGTGATGCGCAGCCGGTCGTCGCGGGGCGGCGCGGACAGCGAGTACGGCGCCGACGTCCACCACAGGTCGCGGGTGAGGAAGCGCCAGCGGAAAAACTGCCCGGATTCCGCGCGCAGCTCGTCCAGGTGCCGGCCGCCGATCACGAGGGACACGACGCCGGGCGTCTCCGGCGTGACCGCGAGGACCCGGAGCCGGTGCCTGATGGCCTGCCGGACCGGGGTGACGAACCGGTACCAGGTGATGGCCGTCCCGACGCCGATGTAGAGGGCGGACCAGGCGACCCGCGCGGCGGTGTCCGTCATGAACTCCGCGCCGTCGGCGAACTGGTGGCTGAACGCGAGCGCGGCCGCGAGGTAGGTGTAGAAGTGCAGGTAGTACCACGTTTCGTAGCGCAGCTTCGGCCGCACGGCGCGGGCGGAGACGACTGCGATCATGACGAGGAGCAGGCCGGCGGCGGTCGCCAGGAGTACGTCGGGATAGCTGTCGAGCAGCGTCCACGCCTGGTGCGTGACCGTGGTGTGCGCGGTGACCGCGTACCCCCAGGTGATCAGCAGGGCGTGCGCGACGACCAGGCCGATGACATAGCGGCCGCCCGCGGAGTGCCACCGGGCGAGGCGGTCCGCGCCGACGCCGCGCTCGACCGGCGGGATCCGCGCCATGAGCCCGATGAGGACGGCCAGCCCGTAGCCGGCTTCGAGTCCCGTGATCCGGCCCGCGTTGGTCAGCCAGTTCCCGTAGCCGCTGACCGAGGGCGTGCCGTGCCACCACAGCCAGGTCGTCGCGACCGCTCCTGCGCCGATCAGGGCCAGGAGTGCGCGCGGGCGCGCGCGCACGGGGACCTGGGCGGCGGGAAGCATGATTCACGTTATGACACCGCGCGGGAAAGTCGTGGCGCGGCGGGGTGCAGGAGGAAACAGGGTCAGCTGCGCCTAAGTATTCCTTCAGGAAATAGAAGTCATTTCCTAAGGTTTTACTTAGAAAGCCAGGAGGCTTGTCCGGTTTCGTGTAGCTTCGCGGCGTGGGCGCGACAAGTGGCATAAAACCGGAACGGGTGGCGACAGCGGCGGCGGGGCGCAGCAGGGAGCGTGCGCGGTGGGTTGGGGGCACGCTGCTAGGCGCGGCCGTCTTGATGTTCTGCTACCTGCGCATCGCAGGCGACACCCAGGTGAACTCCGACGGCGCGGGCCTGGTGTGGCAGGCCTGGGCCATGCTGCACGGCAACGTCCTGTTGCACGGCTGGTGGGCCACGGACGTGTCGTTCTACACGACCGAGCTGCCCGAGTACGTGGCCGTGACGGCCGTCGCCGGGCTCCGCCCGGAAGTGGTGCACATCTGCTCCGCGCTGACCTACACGATGCTGGTGCTGCTCGCTGCCTTCGTCGCCCGCGGCCGTGCCCGCGGCGCGGAAGCCCTGGTGCGGGCGCTGCTCGCGGCCGGGCTGATCCTCGCGCCGCAGCCGACCGGGCCCACGCTGGTGATCCTCGGGAACCCGGACCACGTCGGCACCGGGGTCCCCGTGCTGCTCCTCCTGCTGTTGCTCGACTGGGCTCCTGGTCGTCAAGGACGACAGCGCTGGTGGGTCCCTGTCGTCGCGGCGGCGCTGCTGACTGACTGGCGGGCGCCGGGCCGGCTGGGTCCGGGGCGCGACGGGTCTTGCTCCCCGCCTTCGCCGTCGTGCTGGCCTGCTATGCCGTGACGCTCGGCATCGCCACCGCGCACCGCAATACCCCGCCGCGGAACGTGGGCCTCACCGCGTGGCTGCTCCAGCATCACCTGACCAGTGGGCTTGCCCCGTACTGGGAGGCGTCAAGCATCACGGTGGACTCCGAGGGCGCGATCACGGTGGTGTCCGTCAACGACGGCGGCTGGCACGGTCAGGTGACGCCGCAGGACTGGGAGACCGACGTCCAGCTGGGTGCGCCGGCGCCTAACCGGACCGCGAGCTTCGTGATCCTGTCGCCGGCCGAGAAGGTACGGCGCTCGTCCGTCCTCGCGACGTTCGGCAAGCCGGCGCGGAGCTACCGCTACGGCCCCTTCACGATTATGGTCTGGCGCAAGAATGTGCTGCCCCAGATGGCCCTGTCGGCCAAGCCGCCGCGCATGCAGACGGTCAGTGTCACCAGGCCCGACGGGAGGCTGCCGTCCCATGCGACTGCCCGAAGCACAGCTGACCATGACGGGCACGCGCCACTTGGCGCGGCTGCGGCCTGACGAGAGATCATTGGCCAGCCGCTGCCACGAGCGCGAGTGAGGACGGTGCTGCGGGGTTGGCCGCTTGGGACCCTAGTGGCCCTCGCGTGCCTGGCGCGCCTCGGGCACCTTGCGCGGCTTGCGCGCGCGCTCGCCGACGATGATCGCGATGACCGCGCCGAGCACGCCGAACTGGATCGCGAGGTCCGCGACGTCAAGCGATCCGCCGCTCCAGCCGAAGTGAATCCAGTCGACGACGCCGCCGCGGCCGAAGCCCGGGGCGCGGAAGATCCGGTCGGACAGGTTGCCCGCCGCGCCGCCGAGCACCGCGGCGAGGCACAGGGCGGCGGCCCGGCTACGGACGCGCAGTGCGAACACGGCGGCGACGCCGGTGACCGCGATTGCCGCCAGCGTGACGAGCACCGGGTACCCCGACGCGATGCCGCCGCTCGCCCCGGTGTTGCGGACCAGGCGGACGGAGACCCAGCCGGCCTCTGCGGCACCCGCATGGTAGGAGGCAAGTACCAGGGACTTGCTCACCTGGTCGACGGCGAGCACGACAAGCGCGACTGCCCCCATTACCCACCGCACGCTGACGGACGACCGCGCGGCGGCGCCTTCCGGGACAATCCCCATGACTCGACCATACCGCGCCACGTCCCCCTCCCGCCGGGCCGTGCGCCAGCGGTGCCCGTCAGGCGTTGGCCCTGCCGGTGCCCGGGGGCCCGGCCAGGATCGTCGGAACGTATTCGAGCAGCTGGATGCTGCCGTCGAAAGTACGGCTGCTGATCATGTCCAGTGCAACATCGGCCTGGCGGTGCGGCCATCGGTGGGATGATGGTGACGATGAAACCTGTGAAGCGCTCGGTCGCCGTCGTCGTCCGGCGGTCCCAGGATCCGGCGGACGGCGGAACCCTGGCGGACGGGGAGTTCCTCATCGTCCGGCGGCCGGATGATCCCGGTGATCCCCTCGCCGGCGTCTGGGGTCTGCCGGCGGTCACCCTGCGTGATGGCGAGGATGAGCGGGCCGCGGTCGTCAGGGCCGGGCGGGTCAAGCTCGGGGTCGAGCTCGCGGCCGGCGCGCGGATCGGTGAGAAGACGGCCGACCGGGGCGGCTACGTGCTGCGCCTGGCCGACTATGAGGCCACGATCCTCGACGGGGTCCCCGCCGTCCCGCAGCCGGATGAGTCGATGACCCAGTACACCGCCTGCCGGTACACCGCCGACCTGGGAACCCTGGCCGAGGCGGCGGCGCGCGGCTCTCTGTGCGCCCAGCTTTTCCTGGAAGATAACAGCGACCCCAGCCCAGCTGGGAACGACGGGAACGGCGCCGACCGCGGTGACGTCGAACGGGCCGCGGCCTTCAGGGAACGGGTCGGCCTGACCAGGCTGATCGACGTGCACACCCACTTCATGCCGGAGCGACTGCTCGCCGCCGTGCGGGAGTACTTCGACGCGGCCGGGCCCCTCATCGGCCGGCCGTGGCCGATCGTCTACCGGGAGGACGAAGAGGCGCGGGTGGCAGCGCTGCGCGCGTTCGGGGTCAGCGCGTTCACGGCCATGCTGTACCCGCACAAGCCGGGGATGGCCCGCTCGCTCAACGACTGGGCGGCGGACTTCGCGGCCCGTACGCCTGACTGCCTGCACTCCGCGACGTTCTTCGCCGAGCCGTCCGCTGCCGCGGACGTGGGCCGCGCCCTCGAGCAGGGCGCCCGCGTCTTCAAGTGCCATCTTCAGGTGGGCGACTTCGACCCCAACGACCCGCTGCTCGACGAGGCCTGGGGCCGGCTGGCGGAGGCGGGTGTCCCGGTCGTGACGCACTGCGGCTCCGGCCCGGTGCCCGGCCGGTACACGGGGCCCGGGCCGGTGGCCAGGCTTCTCGCCCGCCACCCCCGGCTCCGCCTGGTGGTCGCGCACCTGGGCATGCCGGAGTACGCGGAGTTCCTCGCTATCGCCGACCGCCACCACAGCGTCCTGCTGGACACGACGCTAGCGTTCACGCCGTTTATCGACGATGCCTTCGCCCCGTTTCCGCCGGCCGAGTTGCCCCGGCTGCGAGACCTCGGCGACCGCGTGCTCCTCGGCACCGACTTCCCCAACATCCCGCACTCCTACCCGGACGCCCTCGAGTCCCTGGAGCGGGCCGGCCTGGGCACCGCCTGGCTACGCGCCGTCTGCCACGACAACGCCGCCAGTCTCTTCGCCCGCTGACCGGCAGTCCCGGGCGTGCGCCCGCTCCGCCCGGAGCGGCCAGCCCGCTGGCACCATGCCCTTCGCCGCGATGGACAGGGTGGGCTCACCATGTAGGTGTTCGGAGTAGGTACTGTTACCGATGTGCGACAGGGAGTCACCAGGGACACTGGGATAGGAGTGATTCGGGGTCTGCGCACGCTTGTTACCTAGGTGCCAGCCCAGCGTGCCGCGCTAGGGAAGGAACGGCGCGACTGGTGGCGGTCGGCCACCCGTATCAGGAGAACCGCGAGCATCAGAAGCATCAGGAGCTAGCGGCGGTGGCAGCGCGGGCTGCCGGCGGGAGTTGGGGGACTACCGTCGGCAGCCCGTGGCATGCCCGGCCCCGTTCAGGCCCAGCACCCGCGGCCCAGGGACTTCCCAGGCCGCGCGCCATCCGGCGGTGCGGCACATTCCCGGAGCATCTGCATAAATCGCGACGAGACGGACGGCTGGCATCTACCAGCCGGTAACCGTCCGTTCAACCCGCTTGGCCAAGATGACGACTTGTCTAGCCAAGATGCTAAACGCTGCCCCCTGTACTCCTGGGGGCGGCATGGGGAGGATTTTTACTTTGCGCGCATCAAAGGCGATCGTGGCGTCTGTCGCCGCGGTCGGGTCGGTTCTTCTTGCTGCCGGCTGCAGCAGCTCGAGCTCCTCGAGCAGCGCGGCGAGCGGCAGCGGCTCCGCCGCCAGCTCGACGGACTGGGCCACATGCAGCTCCGCCGCCGCGTGTGGCGGACAGAGCGCCCTGGTCGCGGCGGCCGAGAAGGAAGGGCACCTCAACGTCATCACGCTGCCTTCCAACTGGGCCAACTACGGGACGATCATGGCCGACTTCACTAAGAAGTACGGGATCAAGATCAACGACGAGAACCCGGAAGGCTCAAGCCAGGACGAGCTGAACGCGGTCAAGCAGCTCAAGGGGCAGAGCACCGCTCCCGACGTCGTTGACGTCGGGAGCTCGTTCGCCGTGACCGGCGAGCAGGACGGGGACTGGGCGCCGTACGAGGTCGCCAGCTGGAGTGACATCCCGGCCGCGGCGAAGGCCGCGAACGGCGACTACTACGCCGACTACGGCGGCTACGTGGCCATCGGCTACGACACCACCAAGGTGAAGGTGGCGCCGACCTCGTTCAAGTCGCTGCTCAACCCGATCTACAAGAACCAGGTCGCGATCGACGGCAACCCGGCCGAGACCGGGTCCGCATTCGACGCGGTCTACGCGGCGGCCCTGGCCAACGGCGGCTCGCTGTCCAACATCGCCCCCGGCGTCTCCTACTTCAAGCAGCTGAAGCAGGCCGGCAACTTCGTGCCGGTCGAGGGCACCCCGGCGACCGTGCAGTCGGGCCAGACCCCGATCCTGATCTGGTGGGACTACCTGCTGGCCTCCGAGGTCTCGCCGGTCGACAAGAACTTCAAGATCGTCATCCCGAGCGATGCCCAGTTCGCCGGCTACTACTACCAGGCGGTCAGCAAGTACGCCGCGGACCCCGCGGCCGCCCGGCTGTGGGAGGAGTACCTGTACTCCACCACCGGCCAGAACCTCTGGCTTGACGGTGCCGCCCGGCCGATCGAGATGCAGTCGATGATCTCAGCGGGCACGATCAACAAGACCGCGGAGGCGGCCCTGCCTGCGGTGCCGGGCAGCGGCACGCTCCTGCTGCCCACCACCGCGGAGAACACCGCCGCGGAGAACGTCGTCGCCCAGCAGTGGCCGTCCGTCTCCGGCTGACATGACTGACACGACCGATACGGTCTCGGCCCCGGGGTCCGCCACGGACCCCGGGGCACGCCGGTTCCCGTCCCTGCTGCGCACGGCGCCCAAGCCGGTGCGCATCGCGGCCCGCTACGCGCGCGTCGTCCCGTTCTTCGCGTACATCGTGATCTTCCTGCTTCTCCCGTTGGTCTGGATCGTGAAAGACGCGTTCCTGAACCCGAACACCAACGCGTTCACGTGGTCCAACATCAACATCGCGGTGCACGGCTCCTACCTGCACGGGTTCGAGCAGTCCCTGCTCCTGTCGCTGATCGCCTCCGTCATCCCTGGCGTTTTCGGCCTGCTGCTCGCCTATGCGATCTTCACCGCGCGGGGCCGCGGTGCCGCGTGGCTGCGTCAGGTGGTGATCACCGCGTCCGGCGTGTTCGCGAACTTCGGCGGCGTGCCGCTGGCGTTCGTGTTCATCGCCTCGTTCGGGTCGTCCGCGCTGGTCACCGGCTGGCTGAGCGATATCGGGCTGAACATCTACAACATGGGCTTCAGCCTCTACACGCTGTCCGGCGTCGTGCTGGTCTACATGTACTTCCAGATCCCGCTGATGGTGCTGATGATCCTGCCCGCGCTCGAGGGGCTCCGCCCGGCGTGGCGGGAGGCGGCGGAGAACCTGGGCGCGCGGACCTGGCAGTACTGGCGGTATGTCGGCGGCCCGGTGCTGCTGCCGTCGTTCCTGGCCTGCCTGATGCTGCTGTTCGGCGCGGCGCTCGCGGCCTACGCGACCGCGCAGGCGCTGACCAGCGGGACGATCCCGCTGACCGCGATCCAGATCGGGTCGTTCCTCAACGGGAACGTGATCGCCGGGCAGGAGAACGTCGGCGACGCGCTGGCCCTCGGCATGGTGGTCATCATCGCGGTCCTGATGATCGCTTACGTTCTGTTCCAGCGGAGGTCGGCGAAATGGCTGCGGTAACGGCAGAGCGTGCCCCGGCGCCGGCCCCGGCAGCCGTGCCCCGGCGACGGCGCGGCTCCTTCCCGGTGTGGCGGTGGGTGATCGCGCTCATCGCCGCCGTCTACTTCCTGCTCCCGCTGTACGCGGCGATACGGTTCGCTGGCCTGCACGCGTTCGGGTCCGTGGTCACCCAGCCCGGGTTCGGCTCATCGCTGTGGCTGTCGGTGCGGCTCGCGGTGGTGACCTGGGCCATCACTATGCTGCTGATGATCCCGACCACGGTCTACGTGCATCTCCGGTTGCCGGGGCTGCGCCGGCTCCTTGAGACCGTCACGATCCTGCCGATCGTCATCCCGCCGGTCGTGCTCATCGTCGGCGTCCTGCAGGTGATGCCGCTGTCGCTGCGGTCCAGCGTGTGGCTGCTGGCCATCGAGTACGTGGTCCTCGCGATGCCGTTCGCCTACCGTGCCCTTGACGCGGGCGTGCGGTCGATCGACGTCAAGACGCTCACCGAGGCGTCAGGCTCGCTCGGCGCCGGGTGGTTCAGCACGCTGTGGCGGGTCCTGCTGCCGAACCTGCGGACGGCGCTGCTCTCGGCCACCATCCTGATCGTCGCGCTGGTCCTGGGCGAGTTCACCATGGCCAGCCTGGACCTGCAGACCACGTTCCCGGTGTGGATCGTGCTGTTCGACCAGGAGAACGCGCAGATCTCGGTCGCCGCCTCGATCTTCGCCCTGGTCGTGACCTGGCTCTTCCTGATGCTGATCACGGTCGTCGCCACCCGCCAGTCCCGCCGCACCGGCGGCGGCGAGGTGACGCTGTTCACCGCGGCCCCACGCGAGACGATAGGAAACTGATGACCGCCAACGAGACAGCGGCGGCGAAGGCCGCCGCAGGCGTCGCGGGCACCACCGCGACGGCCAGCACCCGCGGGGGGACCAGCGTGTCGCTGCGCAACCTCACCCGCATCTTCGGCTCGACCAGGGCACTGGATGACATGTCGCTCGAGATCGCGCCCGGCGAGCTTGTCGCGCTGCTAGGCCCGTCCGGCTGCGGCAAGACGACCGCGCTGCGGATCGTCGCCGGGTTCGAGTTCGCTGACTCCGGCGAGGTGCTGATCGACGGCCGCGACGTGTCCGGCGTCCCGGCCTCCAAGCGGGACATGGGCATGGTCTTCCAGTCCTACTCCCTGTTCCCGAACATGAACGCCATCGACAACGTGGCCTTCGGCCTGCGGATGCGCAAGGTGGGCGGCGGAGACCGCCGCAAGCGCGCCGGCGAGTTGCTTGAGATGGTGGGCCTGGCCCCCCAGGCGGGGCAGTTCCCGCACCAGCTGTCCGGCGGCCAGCAGCAGCGCGTGGCCCTCGCCCGCGCGCTGGCGGTCGAGCCGCGGGTGCTGCTGCTCGACGAGCCGCTGTCCGCCCTCGACGCGAAGGTCAGGCTCCAGCTCCGCGAGCAGATCCGCACCCTGCAGCAGCGCCTTGGCACCACCACCCTGTTCGTCACCCACGACCAGGAGGAAGCGCTGTCCATGTCCGACCGGGTCGGCGTCATGCGCGCCGGGAAGCTCGAGCAGCTCGCCGAGCCCGCCGAGCTCTACGCCCGGCCGGCGACCGCGTTCGTCGCCGAGTTCATCGGCACGATGAACCGCCTGCCCGCCGAGCTCGGCGGCGGGGGCACGACCGTGACCGTCCTCGGCGTCACGGTGCCCGCCCAGGAAGGCGCCCCGGACTCCGGCCCGGTGGACGCTCTCATCCGCCCGGAGAACCTGACGATCGCGGCGGCCGAGGGCGGGAACGGCATCGTTACTCACCGCACCTTCCTCGGTGCCGTGAGCCGCGTCGCGGTCCGGCTGTCGGGGGACACGGAGGTCGCGGTGGACATCTCCTCGACGGTCGCCCTGGAGATGACTCCGGGCACCGCCGTCCAGGTGGGCCTACCCGGCACGCCGGTCCTCGTCGCCCCGCGCGAGAGCTGATGCCCGCCCCCGGTGACCGGGTCCCGTGCCCGGGACCCGGTCACCGGCGGGTGCTGCATGTCCCGCTCCCGGTTGACTGATGCCGTCGGCTTAGCTGATGCCCTCGACCGGCCACCAGATGCCGGGTTGCCAGTTTAGGCCCGCCCACGTCTCGCGGGCGTGGGCGAACGGGTCCCCTTCCAGGCGCGGGCCCTCAGCCGCGAAGATCATCGCGCTGCGGCTGTCCGCCGTGTACCGGGGCCAGCCCGGGTCGCCCGTCGCGGCGTACGCGCCCCAGGCCTCGTGCAGGGCCGCGGACAGGCCGTAGCCGCCCTGCCAGATGCCCGCGCCGTCGCTGCCGTGCGCGCCGTGTAGCAGGTCGGCGTACTGGGCGAACTCCGGGTCGTCTGCCGTGCCGGTGTAGGGGCCGTCGTACCTAGAGCGCCAGACCTGGGCGTGCGCGGCGTGGGCGGCGGCGAGCCGCTCGGTGCGGACGACGTACCGCTCGTCGGTCATGACCACCACGCCGCGCAGCATGGTCTCATCGAGCCCGGGGTAGGCGGCCGCGTAATCCGCCAGCATGGCTGCCGCCCGTTCCTGGCCGAAGTACCCGGCTAGAACACGGTCCGCCTGCGCGGCGGCCCTGGGATCCGTGAGCTGGTACAGGGCGGTCTCGCGGGCGCACGTCTGCAGCAGCAGCGGGATCCCGGCCGCCGCGCCGCCCGCGATCGCCGTCAGCGGGTCGGCGGTGAGCGCGGTCCCATCGACGGACGCCCGCCAGATCCAGGTGGACTCCGGCGATGCCGCGACGGCGAGCTGCGCGGCGAGGATGTCGGCGGTGGGCACGGCCCTGATCCGCTGTGACGTGGTGCCGAGGACGCGAAGGAACCGCCCGGCGAGGTCGCGGGCCTGCTCCGGGCTCTTAACGTGGTCCCCGCCGCTTGACTCCGCCGCCCGGCTGATCAGGCCCCTCGTGAGCGGGGACGCGAGGAGGTTCGTGACCGACTTGCCTCCGGCTGACAGCCCGTAGACGGTGATCCGCTCCGGGTCCCCGCCGAACGCCGCTATGTTCTCCCTGGTCCAGCGCAGCGCCGCGATCTGGTCGTGCAGGCCGAACGCCCCGGTCGGCCGCTCACCGAGGACGTCGAGGAAGCCGAGCGCCCCGAGCCGGTAGTTGAACGTCACGACCACGAGGCCGTGGCTTTTCGCGAACGCCGCGCCGTCGCCCGCCTGCCCGGGGCCGTGGCCCGTCTCGAACCCGCCGCCGTGGATCCACAGCAGCACCGGCCGGCGCTCGGCCCCAGCCGGGGCTGTCACATTCAGATAGAGGCAGTCCTCATCCATCGGGGGCAGCGGCACCTGCGGCGCGGGGACCTGGTCCGGCTGCGGCGAGCGGTTCCCGTAATCCAGGGCGTCCCTGACCCCGGCCCACGGCTCGGGCGGTTGCGGCGGGCGCAGCCGCAGCGCGCCGACCGGCGGCGCGGCGTACGGCACGCCCCGCCAGGCCAGGACGCCGTCGGCGATCTCGGTCCCGCGAATCTTCCCGTGCGCTATGTCAACGACGGTCATGAATCCTCCAGCAGGCAGGCGGTCTCGCGACACAGGTCACCGATTAGTCTCCGTGACACGGCATCGACTCGCCAGCCCTGCTGGCCAGTGCGGTGACGTTCACCACCTCGGCGCGGGGCATATCCCGGCGATGTGGTTAGTTCTACTAAGCAACCTTTTCCGCTATATCCTCGCCTGCGCTTGCCTGGGGGTGCCCGCTGTGTCCGAGCTGAGCCGCCAGCACCGCTACCTGGTGCTGGCCATCTGCTGCCTAAGCCTGTTCATCGTCGGCATGGACGCCACGATCGTCAACGTGGCGCTGCCGTCGATCGGCCGTAGCTTCCACGCGCCCGTCTCCGGACTGCAGTGGACCATTGACGCCTACCTCCTCGTCATCGCCAGCCTGCTGATGCTGTCCGGGTCGGTCGCCGACCGGGTGGGCCGTCGCAGGATTTTCCAGATCGGCCTCGCCCTCTTCACGCTCGGCTCCCTGGCCTGCTCCCTCGCCCCGAGCCTCGGCTGGCTGATCGCGTTCCGCGCCCTGCAGGCGGTCGGCGGGTCCATGCTCAACCCCGTCGCGATGGCGATCGTCACCAACACGTTCACCGACCCCCGCGAGCGGGCGAAGGCGATCGGCTTCTGGGGCTCCGTCTTCGGCCTGTCCGTCGCGCTCGGCCCGGTCATCGGCGGCGTGCTCGTCGACTCCGTCGGCTGGCGGGGCGTTTTCTGGGTCAACATCCCGATCGGGATCGCGGCCATCGCCCTGACCGCCAGGTACGTCCCGGAGTCACGGGCCGCCACCAGGCGAAGCCTCGACCCGTTCGGGCAAGTCCTTGTTCTTCTCGCGCTTGGGACCGTCAGCTACGGGATCATCGAGGGCCCGGACCTCGGCTGGGCCTCGGCCCCGATCGTCGCCTGCTTCGCCGTGGCCGTGGCCGCGATCGCAGTGCTCCTCGCCTGGTCGCGGCGGGTCGCGGAGCCGCTGCTCGACCTGCGGTTCTTCCGCTCGCTGCCGTTCTCTGGCGCGGCGGTGACCGCGGTCACCGGCATGACCGCGTTCGCCGGGTTCCTCTTCCTCATCACCCTCTACCTGCAGGAAGTGCGCGGCTACAGCGCCCTGGCCGCCGGCCTGTACCTGGTCCCGATGGCTGTGCTCATGGCCTGTTTCGCGCCGCTGTGCGGCCGGGTCATCGCCGCGCACGGCACGCGCGTCCCGCTGGTGATCGCGGGGACCGGCATCACGGCGGGCGGCGTCTTGCTCGTGTTCCTCACCGCCACGTCGCCGGCCTGGTACATCCTGCTGTGCTGCGCGGTGCTCGGCGCGGGCATGGGCTGGCTCAACGCGCCGATCACGAACAACGCCGTCGCCGGCATGCCGCGCGCCCGCGCGGGGACCGCCGCGGGGATCGCCTCGACCGGGCGGCAGGTCGGCAACTCCCTCGGCGTCGCCATCGTGGGGTCCATGCTCGCCGCTGGCCTGCACGGCGGCGCCATCGCCACCGGATTCACCGCGGCGACCAGGCCGGCCTGGTGGCTCGTGGCCGCGATGGGCGGGTGCGTCCTCGTCCTTGCCCTGTCCACCAACGGCCGCGCCGGCCGGGCCAGCGCCGAGCGCGCGGCCACCCTGGTCGACCGCGCCGACGACGCGGTGCCGGCGCGGGCTGCCAGTGCGGCATGACGGCCGTGCGGCCGGGCGTGGAGGTGATCAGGCAGTTCGTCACCCGACTCCTGCGAGCCTGCCTGTCCGCCTTCCTTCCTTCAATGGGGCCGGCGGTAATCGGCCGGAAGAGCCTAGCCAGGGCCGCACCGTGACTTCAGGATAGTTAGCGCTGACCGAATGTGATTGAGCTGGCCCGGGGCGGGCGGAGGAAACTCCGCTGGCGCACCGGGCCAGAGCGTTTCGTCGAGCACAAGGAGATAGTGAGATCAAGATGATCCCCGCCGAGGACATAGCCATCCCCGACGGGCCGGCAGGCCGTCGGCGACGTCTTGTGGTTTTGTTGATCTGCAGCTCTTCTTTGTTTCTCACATATCTCGATTCAACAATTTTGAACGTCGCGCTGCCGACGCTGCAGAAGGACCTGCACGCCTCCATCGCGGGCCTGCAGTGGGTGTCCGACGCCTACCTCCTCGTGGTCGCGTCCCTGCTGATGCTGACCGGGTCCACCGCCGACCGGCTCGGCAGGAAGCGGCTGTTCCTCATCGGCCTGACCGGGTTCAGCCTGGGCTCGCTGCTGTGCTCCCTCGCGCCGAACACCGGCTCGCTCATCGCGCTGCGCATGCTCCAGGGCCTCGGCGGGTCGATGCTCAGCCCGATCTCCCTGTCCATCGTCCGCAACACGTTCCACGACCCGAAGGAGCGCGCGCAGGCCCTGGGGATCTGGTCGGCGATCTTCGGCGTGGCCTCCGCGTGCGGGCCCGTTGTCGGCGGCATCCTGGTGTCGAGCGTCGGGTGGCGGAGCATCTTCTGGGTGAACGTGCCGATCGGCGCCGCCATGATCGCCGCGGCCATCCGCTACGTTCCCGAGTCGCGGGCGCCGCACCCGCGGCGCGTCGACCTCCCCGGCCAGTTGCTTATGATCGCGTTCCTCGCCTCGCTGACTTACGCGGTCATCCAGGGGCCGGTCTCCGGGTGGACGGCGGCGCCGATCCTCACGCTGCTCGCGGTCGCGGTCGCGAGCGCGGCTGCGTTCGTGGCCGTCGAACTGCGCCGTCAAGAGCCGCTGCTCGAGTTGCGGTTCTTCCGCTCGCACCCGTTCACCGGCGCCAGCGTGATCGCCGTGCTCGCGTTCGTCGTGCTCGGCGGGTTCCTGTTCGTGATCACCCTGTACCTGCAGCAGGTGCGCGGCGACTCGCCGCTGCGCGCCGGGCTGTCGCTGCTGCCCGCGACGATCGTGATGGCGGCTGCCGCCCCGGTCGCCGGCCAGCTCACCGGCCGCCGCGGCCCGCGCATCCCGCTCGTCGCCAGCGGGCTGTGCATCGCGGCGGGCATGGCGCTGCTGCTCGGCCTCGGCCCTGGCACGTCCTTCACCCAGGTCGCGGTCGCCCTGGCGGTGATCGGCGCGGGCCTCGGCCTGGTCAACCCGCCGATCACCAACGCCGGCGTGTCAGCCATGCCGCCCGCGCAGGCGGGGGTCGCGTCCGCGGTCATCTCCGCGACGCGCCAGTTCGGCTCGGTCCTCGGCGTCGCCGTCATGGGCGACCTGGTCACCACCGGTGTCAGCAGCGGCATGGCCAGCGGCCAGTCGCACGCGGTCGCCCTGTCAGGCGCCACGCACGGCGCGTGGGCCCTGGCCCTCGGCTGCGGCCTCGCCATCGCGCTGACCGGCTACCTCACGACCACCGCCCGCGCGCACGCGAGCGCGGCGGCCATCGCGGCCGCCCCTGCCGCCTCGCCCGCCCCGGCCTCCTCCGAGCGGGGATAGCCCACAGTCCGGAGCGCGAAGCGTCCCGCTGGGGCCGAGCCGCGCCTTTATAGGGTGGTCGCATCGAGTGGCGCTCAGCAGGACGGAGTCGTGGGCCGTCCAAACTGTCAGGAGAGCAATCCTTCGGCCCGTGCCCAGTCGACGAAGGTAGAGCCGTCACACGGGAGGAATGCCTCGTGGTCGCGGAGAAGATCGAGTTTGAGCGTCCCAGTGAGCGGGACTCCGCGGTCTTGTGCGTGACGCCGGGCGGCGCGATCATCGATGCAGGCAGTCAGACCGTGCAGTTCAGCGTAAGCAACCGGCCGATTCCCCGACGTTGCGGTCGCCCCCTCCAAGACGAGTGTGGTACTCAGAGAAAAGCTGCAAGAACGCTATCGATGAGTCGTCAACGACCCGGATCCATTGTTGAGCCGAGACTTGGTAAGCTGCGTATGTTTCGGTGCGCCGCGGAGCAATTCATCTTCAACCGCACGTGTGATCACGCAGTCGTTGTCGGCCACCAGCTTTTCCAAAAAGGGAAGCTGGTTGGCTCGCGCGATGTAGTTCAACGGCGAGCTGTCGAATGCCAGACGGCTGCTGCTCACCGCAAGTCGCCACGCAGTGATTCGAGCGGGATCTCATCGCGCGCGGGGAGTTCGTCGAGATGAATTTGCCCGCGAAGCATATCGATCACCCGCTCGCCCGAGATCCGGTGGCCGCGATATGCCCGGATAGCAGCAGCCGCCACACCCGTCGGAATGTAAGGCGGCTGCAGCTCCTCGGACACGCGTACCCCGCGCTCAAGGTAATCCGCCCTGGTCGGCGATCTTGACTCAAGCACGATTTTCTCATCGCGCGTGATCAGGTCATAGTGCCTGAGATGCTGTAGCGCGGAACTCCAGCTCACGCGGAATTCCGCACTGACGATGATAGCCGACTGCCTGGCCGTGTATTCAGCCCGCAGCGCCTGCCAGCGGTCACCCAGCCCGGCACGTGGCAAGAGCAGGAAGCCTGCGAACGCGTCTAGAGCCTGCTCTGTTGCGCTGGTGTCCGTCCCCCAGTCGATCGAGTATGCGTCACCGAAGAGATGATGGCCGAGTTCGTGCGCCAGCGTTGACCGCCTCCGACCGGAATCAATCTCGCCGTTCACGACCGCGACGCCGAGGCCGTCGATCTCAGCATATGAACCGTCAGATGACGCATCTCCCAATGCCAGCGAATAGGCAAAGAGACCGACACGTTCGACCTTCGACGCCAAGTTGTGAATCGGCGATTTCGCGTCTACGCCAATGAGCGACCTAGCCCTCGCGGCGGCATCTTCAGGCCCCCATCCCTCTTCTCCCGGCACGATCGCGCGCAGCGACCCCTTGGCCTGATTGGGCGAGAGTGCACGGACATCGACGAGGACTTGCAGGTCACGTGCGACGTCCTCGATTGCGAAATCGCTGGCCTGATCGTTACGACCACCCGCAACCGCCGCCCGGCGGCTCACGATTGATGCCGGCGGCTCGGAAACAAACGACTGCAACGGACGGTCGAGCACCTCGCCCAGCCGAACCAGCTCCAAAGAGTTGATATGCCTCCGGCCGACTTCGATCTTCGTAATGGCAGTACGATCCAGCCCGACCTTGCCCGCCAGCTCCTCCTGGCTGAGGCCACGGGCTCGCCGGCTCGCTGCGATGCGGGCTCCGACCTCGATCCATGCTTGCTCATCTGCCATAGTGCCATTATCGCACTTTCGCTGGCCTGCTGCCACACCAAGCGGACGGGTCAACGCCGCGACCCGCCTGGTCTTACCCGCCGGAGCGTCGGCTGAGCGCGCGGCGCAGCTAGGGCGCCACGTCTAGCCCGCCAGCTCGGCGAGCAGCCGCTGCTCCTCGGCCGGGTCAAGGCCTTCCTTCTCCGGGCCGCCGCGGCCCACGTCCCAGGCGAGGGTGTCGCGGATCGTCTCCGTGATGGCCCGGCAGTTCAGGCCGACGGCGACTGCGCGAGAGGAGTCGACGTCGCTAAACGCCTCGTAGCCGGGCTCGCCGACCCACAGCGGGATGCCCGCCCCCAGGTCGACGCCGGCCGCCACCAGGCGGTCGGCGGGGATCCAGGTCAGCTCGGCGTCGCTGTAGGTTGCCGTCCGGCACAGGTCAAGGAGGATCCCGAACGGCCGCGGGGTTCCCGTCAAGTTGAACACGCCGCCCCGGTGCCAGGTGAACGCCGTCCAGCAGGAACGCCGCCAGGTCACGCACGTCGATCACCTGGGTCAGGTCGCCGGGATCGCCGGGCGCCAGGACCCGGCCGCCGCGCGCGATCCGCCGCGGCCAGTAGGGGAACCGGTCGGTGGGATCGTGCGGCCCGGAGATCAGCCCGGCCGGCCGATCAGAGCCCGCTCGCCGTAGGCCTCGCGAATGGCCGCCTCGCACAGCGCCTTGTTCGCCCCGTAGTTCTCCAGGGGGTCGCCGGCGTCCGGCTTGAGCTCAGCCAGGGGCGCGTCCTCCAGCTGGGCGTCGGTCGTGGACTGGTCGGCGTACACCGACACGGTCGAGACGAACACGTACCGCCCGACCCGGCCCTTGAGGGCCTCGGCGGACATGCGGGCCGTCGCCGGGTCGTTGCAGGCGACGTCGATGACCGCGTCGAACTCCCGCCGGCTGAGGGGGTAGAGGTCCTCGGTCCGGTCGCCGATCACCGTCTCCACGCCGGGAAACAGCCCGTGGTTGGTGATGCCCCGGTTGAACATGGTGACCGTGTCGCCGCGGCCGAGCGCGCCCTCGACGATGGCGCGGCCCACGAAACGGGTGCCGCCCAGAACTAGGATCCGCACTCGCCCATGCTGTCACCCGCGCCGTCGCCGGGTGGCCGGATTGCGCGGTTTGCGTAGTCGCTGAACGCGGCGGTGGCGGGCCTGCCGGCAGAGACAAGGGCGAGATCTGCGGCGGTGGAGCGGTCCAGGATGCGTACCGCCCTCGCCGCGGGGGAGATGCCCACTGCGTGGGGCGGCAGTCGCACTCGCAGCGCGCCCGGCTGGGACTGGAACATCAGCGGCGCGTCCATTGAAAGGGTCTCGCCGTCCACGCCGATCTGCACCGGACCCGCGGAGCGGACCTCGAACCTGGGCGTGCTCCATTCGAGAAAGCCAGGGAAGCGCCGCGCCTGACCTGCCGCCTGCAGGGCAGCGAATCGCGTGGCCTCGGCAGCGCTGGTGATCTGTGCCGTGACGATCCCGAGGACACCGCCGTCGAGGCGCTTGCGCGTGCCCCGACCGCCGGGGCGAGTGAGTTGGTAGGGGTTGTTCGACACGAGGATCATCTGCGCGGCCGGGTAGCTGGTTCCGTCGGGCCCGGTGAAGGACAGGTCGAGGGGGACGGCATCGGGGCCAAGGAGGTCTGGCAGCACCGCTGCGGCGGTCCTGAGCTTGGCGTCCCGGTACTGGGCTGACTCGGTAATGCTCGCGTACAGGCCGAGCGACGCGTTGTTGACGAATGTCCTGCCATTGACGCTGGCCAGGTCGACCCGGCGTTCCGTCCCGGCCGCGAATGCGTCAAGCGCGCCAACCACATCGTCGCGGTCCAGGCCGAGGTCGAGCGCGAAGTGATTGCGGGTCCCGGCCGGCACGCAGACATAGGGGATGCCAGACCGTGCGGCGACGGCGGCGACCAGGGCCTGCGATCCGTCGCCGCCGGCCATGCCGATGACATCTGCCCCATGCGCTACCGCGTCCTCGGCGAGTCGCAGCAGGTCATCCCCAGGGCCTAGCACCACCGGCTCGATGCCCCGGCTGTGGCACTCCTCGGCCAGGCGGAACCGCTCCGCCTTCCCGCCTCCGGACTTCAGGTTCATGATCAGGACCGGATGGCGGGCCGCAGCGGCGGCCGGCAGCCGCCTAGCGGCAGAGTTCAGCGCACCGGGGGTGCGCCGGAGCGCGTACCGGGCCGATGCCACCGACAACACGGACAATGCGACGGCCAGGGCCAACCTCAGGATGCTGATGTCCGCGAATATCAGGCTCACGATAAGCAGGGCCAGCGCCCCTGCCGTGATCGCGCCCGCGGCCAGCCGGGCAGCCCCCCGGCGCGACGCCACGTACCAGCCCGCGGACACGCACAGCACCAGGCTGAGGGCCGCGACCAGCACGGCCAGGACGTTACGTGCCACTCCAGCCAGCACCAGCACCGCCGCGGCCGCAACGCTCAGCAGCGCCGCAAGCGCCGCCAGTCGCTCCACAGCGCTCGGCCTGCCCGGCAGTTCCTCAGCCATGTCCACCTCTCGCCGCCGAGCCCGGACGCCCAGGACCCGCACGGGCGGTTGCTAGCATCTGGTCATGAGCACAGGCGAGGCTCGCGCCGAGCCTTCGGCGCTTGCGCGGGCCAGCATGCCGGCCGCCGGCACCGCGCCATGGCGCCGCCTGCCCGGTGCCGGCGCCCGCCGGCTTGGCGCCGCCGACCAGGCGCTCTACGCGGCGGTCGCCGCATTCCCGGCCCCGTGGCTCGACGAACCAGCGCGGCGGCTCTCCCAGGCCGCTAATTTCTCTCGCATCTGGCTCGCGATCGCGGCCGGAATCGCGGTTCTCGGCGGGCCGGACGGCCGGCGGGCGGCCCTGCGGGGAGTCGTGGCCGTGGGCGCCACCTCGGCGACCGTCAACATCGGGATCAAACTCATGCGCCCGCGACAGCGACCAGACCGGGCGGCCGCGCACGTTCCGGCCTCCCGGCTGGTAGCCATGCCATCCTCGGGATCGTTTCCGTCCGGGCATTCTGCTGCCGGGTTCGCATTCGCGTCCTGCGTGGGCCGCAGCCTGCCGCATGCCGCCTCGCCCCTGCTGGTTCTCGCCGCCGCCGTGGCCTACTCCCGGGTTCACACGGGCGTTCATTTTCCCGGCGACGTCATCGTCGGTTCGGCGATCGGTGCCGCCATCGGGCGGGCTGTGGCCAGATGGCCCTAGGCATTCGAGACACCAGACGCTGCGGCGTGGCGCGCAACATGGGCAGCTCGTAGGTTTCAGCGCCGTTCTCCTTTGAAAGGCGGGCGGGTGTTCGGGCAATGAGCTTGCCCTTAACCGGCAGGACGACAGCGGAAAGATCCGGTCAACGGGCACTTCGCCGGACAATCGCCCGCTGGCGGAGCGCCGTTGCTCTCACCCTCGCTCCGGGGTCGCGGCGCTGCTTCACCCTAAGAGGGTGATTCCGCCGGGTGCATAACGTGTTTGCCTGGTATAGCCCCCCGCAACTACCCGGCAATGGCTGGCCGCGGTCCAGGCACAGGCTCGGGGTTCGGTGCGGGTGACGCCGGCCGGAGCAGGCGGCCGGTGGCGGCGCCGCGCGCGGTGTTCACGGCGACCACTGCCCATGCGCCCAGGAGCAGCAGGTAGAGCGGCACGGTGGCCCACCGCAGTGCCACGGCATCAGTCCGGGCGGCCAGCGCGATGGTGCCGGTGACGCACGTCCCCACGGGGAACGTGAAGCTCCACCAGGTCAGGGTGAAGGACAGCCGCTGCCGGATGGTCCGGACGGTGATCGCTGCGGCCAGCACGAGCCAGAGCATGGCGAACCCCCAGGTCGGCACGCCGTACAGCAGGCCGAAGACAGCGGTTCCCGCGGCGTATGGTTCGCGCATGACTGTCGCGGCCTGGTTACCCAGGTTGCCTGTCGCGGTGACGGACTGGCCGAGCGGGCCGAGCACGATCCACAGGGTCGGCACCATGACCGCGGGACCGATCTTGTACTGGACCAGCCGTGACCAGATCTGGGTGATGATGATCACCGAGGCGAAAAGGCTGATGCCGAACATCGCGTAGCAGCCCAGCAGCAGGGTCAGCCGGCCCTGGCCCGATCCGGCGTACGGGATCAGCAGCGCCCCGTTGGCTGCGGAGACCATCGGGGGGACGACCGGCATCAGCCAGCCGCCGAATGCCGCGTCCGGGCCGATCTCGTGCCGCGTAAACATCAGGTACGGAATCCACGCGGCGGTCACCAGTCCCAGTGCGGTCCCGGCCGCCCACAGTGCCCAGTCGGCGTCGACCGCCGCGGTCTGCCCGATCAGGCTCGGACCGAGGATCAGCGTCCCGGTGCCGACCGTCATCAGCGCCATCGCCGGGGCACCCCAGAACTGTGCCATGACGGGGTTGCCGGCATCGGCCCGAGCCCGGTCCGGGTACCGGGTCCAGCGCACCGTCCAGGCGGTGGCCAGGGCGACCAGGGCCGCGGCGGCCAGCGCCCACACGACCGTCGCGAACGTGTGCAGCCCGGGCACCCGGAACGGAAAATCCGCGCCCGCGATGGCCACGATGCCGGTACCCATGACTGACGCGTACCAGTTCGGGCCGAGTTCGCGGACAATGTCGCCCGGCCGCTCCAGTTCCTTCAGCAAGCCGAACGGAGGGTGGTGCGAGGGCAGCTCAGCCGCACTCTGGCCACGCGGCTGAACCTCAATTTCGTCTGTACTCAATTTCTGCTTGCTCCTCATTGCTCTTTGCTCCTCGTCCCGTGCCTTCAGGATCGCCTCCCGGAACGATGCAGTCATGGCCGCCAGCCGCCAAGCGCACCTGCGGCTACCTGTACCGCGAGGCGGCGGCTAGCTACGGCCGGCCTGGGTTCTGCCACCAGCTTCGGCCTGTTCATCGCGTCGCGGCCTACCACTCAGGCCGCGGGCAGTTCCGCGCCTTTGCGACGAAGCCACTCACCTTGCCTTTAACGGGGATGGCGAATTCGCCCTAGGCAGAGACATCCGGGAGGCGCTACTGAGATGACCCCGCCATCGAGCACCACGCGGGGACGCAAGTACAAGGACAGATCGATAAGAAAGCTCAGTTGAAACCAGTTACCGGTGGCAGGGACTTACGTAGTAGCTCCGCACGGATTCTCGCCCGAGGGCCTGGCCGCTGGCAGAATATGAGACGTCGCTGACACCGAAACTAGGAAGCCTCGCTGACAACGAGGCGGGGCTTCTTGCCAGGTCTATCCGTCCTCGGCTGCTGCGTTCGGCTACGGCGCGGAGCTACCCGAGGAGTGCTTATGATCAGGGCCAGCCGCGCGAGTGATATTCCGCAAACCCCGGCAACGGTTTCTGACGAGCAGATCGGCGTGAACGGTGCCGTCGCCGTCGTGCTGACCCGGTCGGTCGGCTCGATGCCCGCGCTTTACGCTGCGCTTGTCATGATCGGCGGGTGGATGGCGCTGGCGACCTGGGGCCCGCTGCATCGGGTCGATCCTTATCCGTTTCCTTTCCTGCTCTTCCTGAACAACGTGGTGCAGCTCGTATTGTGCCTGGTGATCTTGGTTGGCCAGCGTGTGCTCGGCGCGGCCGCCGACCGTAGGGCGGTGCAAACCTACGAGCACGCAGAGGCGATCTTCGAGCAGGTGGCGGACCTGCAGAGACACCTCGACCGGCACGATAAGGCGCTTAGCCGCGGGATCAGCCTGCTCGAGTGGAGCCCGCATCCCTGGATCGAGCGGCACCGGGTGCAGACACCGCCCCAGGCGCTCGACCAGGCGGTGACGGTCAATGACCGGATCGCCGCCTGGCTGACGCAGCGGCTGGGCACCATGTGGGCCTTCTACCTGGCCTCCGGGACCCAGGTGGCCTGGATTGCCTTGGCTGAGGTGGGCATTCAGCGGTTCGATCCCTACCCGTTCGCCTTCATGTCGTGCCTGTCCACCCTGGCCCAGCTCATCTTCATGATCGTGATCATGGTCGGTCAGGACGTGCTGGGCCGGGCCGCCGACGGCCGCTCCGAGCAGACCTTCCTGGACGCCGAGGCCATACTCCACGAGTGCCGACGGATGAAGGCGCGGCTCACGGCGCAGGACCGTATCATCGCCAGCCTCACTGGTTACATCCACGTTCAGGTCACCGAGCGCCTGGCGCAGGCTATCCACGACACCTACGGTGCTGTCCACGAAGCCGGCGAGCAGGCCGCCGTCGCCCGGGGTCTGGTCCCGGGCGGCACTACTTCCCTTGGTCCCTGGGACGAGTTGCCCGAAGAGTTCAAGGAGTCCAACCTTGCCCAGGCGCGGGAGATCGGCGAGAAGCTGGCCGTGATCGGCTGCCTCATGGTGCCGGCCTTTGACCCGGCGCTCGACTTTGCCTTCGACGACGGCGAGGTGCAGTTGCTGGCCCGGCTGGAGCATGAGCGCTGGGTGGGCGAGCGGACGGCTCACGGGTTTGAGTTCGGGCCGGTAAGGGGTGACCGCACACGCCCGGACCTGGTGCCCTGGGAACGGCTGTCGGACGAGGCGCGGACGAGGAACATGCAGGCCGTGCGGCGCATTCCGGGGATGCTGGCCCGCGTGGGCTTCCAGGTGCTGCGATACGGCAGGGGCACACAGGGCGGCTTCTTATCGAACGGGTTGGACCTCCGGTACTGATCCGGCCACCTTCACGGCATCATCGCTCGAAATTGGCCAGGGGTCGGTTCATTGAGACCCGACAACCGCCCCGCCCGTCATCAGGGGTCCTGACCTCGGGCCAACAAAAGTGAGACCTGAGCCGTAAAGGGCCGGATCAGTGACACGGAACCGGAAACGGGACAGGCGGGACGGCAACGGCGGGCGGCGCGGGAACCTAGTGCTTGGCCCAGAGGTTGATGTCGCCAGAGTCGATGAACCCGGGGATCGTCCAGCCGTCGAGGTCGTACTCGGCCATGCACTGCTCGGCCAGGCCGGTGAACCGCTTGGCGTCGCCGCTGGCGAGGGCGCTGGACAGGACCATCCGCCGGGTGTCCTCGGCGTTGCCCGCGTAGTTCCGCTCGTACAGCTCGTGCCGGCCGCCGAACTCGCTGCCGAGGGCGTCCCACAGCAGCTTCATCACCTTCGCCCGGTCAACCGAGGTGTAGCCGTCGGAGCCGCGCAGGTACTGGTCGAGGAAGCCGCGCATCTCGGGGTTCTTGAAGTCGGCGGCGTTGGAGTTGAGGTAGATCAGGCTGGAGCCGACCGTGTGCTCGATGATCTCCTTGACCCGGCCGTAGATCACCGGCCCGAGCATCGGCACGGCGAGAGTGTAGGCGCAGTTCGGCTGGACGCTGCCGTCGCTCCACGGCTCGCAGCCCTCGATCATGCCGTCGGTGAGCCCCCAGATGACGTTACGCCAGGCGATGACCTCCCCGACGTTCGCCTGCACGCGGGGTGTCTTCTTGTTGCCGGCCGCCTCGGTGGCCTTGATGAGCAGCCCGGCGATGAAGTCGAGCTTGACCCCGAGCCGCAGCAGCCCCTGGAACATCGCCCGGTTCGTGAACCCGGACCGCGCCATGAACCCGTTCGCCGCGTCCACGTCGTAGGCGAGGACGTTTTCCCACGGGATCAGCGCCCGGTCGAAGATGAGGATGGAGTCGTTCTCGTCGAGCCGTGACGACAGCGGGTAGTCGAACGGGCTGCCCGTCGCCGCGGCCACCAGCTCGTAGGACGCGCGGGCCAGCAGCCGGACGCCCGGGGTGCCCATGTCGGTGATGAAGATCGGCGCGAACCTCTTGTCCTTGAGCGGCAGTCCGGCGTGCGCGATGAACGTCTGGTGGGTGAGCGCCGAGGCGGTCGCCACGACCTTGGCGCCGCTGACGATGAGGCCGTTGTCGGTCTCCTCCTCGACGTGCACGCAGACGTCGGCGACCTCGTCGGCGGGGCGGCTGCGGTCGATCGGCGGGTGTACCAGGGCGTGGTTCATGAACAGCACGCGCTCCTGGGCGCGGGCGTACCAGCGGCGGGCGTTGTCCTGGTAGGGCGCGTAGAAGTCCGCGTTGGCGCCGAGGGTGGCGAGGAACGCCGCCTTGTAGTCAGGGGTCCGGCCCATGAAGCCGTAGACCAGGCGCTGCCAGCCGACGATGGCGTCGCGGGACGCCCGCAGGTCATCTGTGCTGCGGGGCGCCTTAAAGAACGGGTGGGTGAAGCCGCCGTTGCCGGTGTCGGTCGGCGAGGTCATGACGGCCTGCTGGCCCGGGTCGTGCAGGGCGTCGTACAGCCGGGCGATCGAGCGGGCGCTGTTGCGGAAGGCCGGGTGCGCGGTGATGTCCCGGACCCGCTCGCCGTAGATCCAGACCTCACGCCCGTCGCGCAGGCTCTCCAGGTACTCCTCGCCGGTGAAGGGCAGGGTCACGGGGCCGCCGTCCGCGGCGGCTGCCGCGGCGTCGGTGTCTGTCGCTGTCATGGCGCTTCCGCTCTCGTCGTCAGGTGTCGTCCGGGGGCCGGGACAAGGGTCGTCGTCCCGATAACCAGACGAACCTAGTGCACAATTTGTGGCGGGCTCATTGTTTTTAGCCTGATGTCTCGTATCGCCGGACATTGTTTACCCGCGATCGCCGCGACCGTGCTGATAACAGCAACAAGCGGGAGTGCTCGTCCGTACCTGAAAGATCTTGGATGGATGGGTACGCGATAGCGACACTGGCGATCCAAGATCTTTGCGCCCCGCCGAGAACGCTATAACAGCAAGAAGCCAAGCCTTCATTTCGCGGCAAGGCGGACGTGCCCGTGCTGCGGACCGGCCGGCGGACCGACGGTATCGCTGCGTGCCATCGACGCGGCCCGGCTCCAGGCGCTACTGCGACTAGCCCTGGCCGGCGGGCATGGTGCCAAGGAACCTCGGCGCGATGTCCTCCTTGAAGTCTTCGGGCAGCAGGTCGGCGAGCCGTTCCCGCGCCCGGGTGACGAAGGCCGTGGCCAGGTACGGGCTGGTGCTCAGCGCTATCCGGGCCCGGGCGAGGTACCGGAGGGTCACCTCGTCGTCGTCGAGCCATGTCACGGCGTCCGCCGCGGGACGGAACGGGCGGTGCGGGGAGTCGCGGGGCCAGGCGAGGCGGGACATGAGGCCGGGTTCCGCGGTGCAGACCTGGCGGACGGTCAGCAGGAAGTACAGGCCAGCGAGGAGGCTGTCGCACACCTCTGCTGTGTACGGGGTGACGTCCTTCTGGTCGGGGCCGATGAACCGCTGGCGCCTGTCACCGGCCCAGAGGGCGCTTACGTCTGCCAGGGTCTCCCCGATGGCGGCGGCTTTGAGGTGGCCGTCCTCGCTGACAGGCGGCCATTCGGGGCTGGCGAGCCGTGCGAGCAGCTCAGGAGCGGCGCTAACCTCCGCCGAGGTGACAGCACTGGCCAGCGCCCGGTGCTTGAGGGCGTCGATCTCCTGCGCGATGACGTGGCGGGCGGCGGCCTTGAGGGACACCGTGCGCCACGATCGCGTGTCCCGGCCGTTCGGGCCGGGTTCGCCCAGCCAGGGGGCGGGAGGGCCAGGGGTCGTGTAGACGGCGCGTGCGAAGCGGAGCAGTTCCCTGGGAAGGCCACCCGACAGTGCGTAGCACAGGGCGATGAAGGCGGCGGGGAGGCCGACAACCCGGTGGTCGAGGAGCCGGGCTGCTTCGTTGAGGCCCAACGGCTCCAGCCAGACCATCTCGTCGAACATACCGCTCAACGAGGTCTTCAGCGGGACGGTTCGCTGGTCGACGGCGGCCTGGGTGCCGGGAGAGATCGCCACGAGGTAGACGCAGAGCGGGGTTCCGAACACCGAGCTGAGCTCGTCGAGGAACCGGCAGGCCGCCTTGGGATCGTCGATCTGGTCGATCTCGTCGATGCCGATGACGAGGCGGACGTCGTCGGCCCGTTCCGGGTGGCTCTTGTCCTGCCGCTGCGTCCGCTGCAGGCCCGTGACGATCCGCTCCACGAAGTCCCGGTAGTCGTCGATGAGCTCCGGCAAGGTTATCGCCTGCTCGGCGAACTCATGGGAAGTCCCGGCGCTCAAGCCGAGCCCCATCGGGCCGGCGAGCGTTCCGCCGCCGCTGCGCGTGTCGGTACGCAGGAAGTGCAGCCGCCGCAGCCGCCGCTCGGCGTCCTCGGCCAGGTTGACGATCTGCTCGACCTCGATGAAGGACCAGCGTGTCCGCCAGCCGGCGAGCACGAGCGCGCCGAGCCCTGTGATGACAGCCCCTGTCACCTCCCAGGCGAACACGCTCCAGTGCGGTGCCCGCCCGCCGGTTGCTATCAGGTAGACGAGCACGCAGCACGCCGCGACCATCGCGGCGCTGCCGAGTGCGCGGAGCAGTCGGGCGGGGCGCAGCGGCCGGGGGAAGAGGATCGGGGAGAGCAGGTGATCCGGGAGCGTGGTCGGGTTGAACCGGACGTCGGCGAGGACCGCGCGGCACAGGCAGGTGTACTGGTGGATCAGGTACTCCCTGGCGTCGAACCGCAGCGGCGCCTGAACCATGACCCGCAGGCCGGGAAGCCACGGGTCGTCTTCGTCCAAGGGCGGGTTCGGATATTCCGGGGTGCCGTAACGGTGCGCGCAGAATTCGCTGATCAGCGTCGTCTTCCCCGCGCCGCGCAGTCCGCTCACCCCGATGACTCCCGAGGACATGGCGGCGATCTTCCGCCGGATGTCGGCGCGTGCGCGGGTCGGCGCGATCACCGACACGTCGGTCACCGCGCTAAGCCCAGGGACGGCAGTGCCGTGGATGGTGAGCGTGCTGCCGTCCCTGATCACCTTCTTGTTCTTCGCGTTCCGCAGCTCCTGCAGGATGGCCGCACGCAGCGCGGCCCGCCACGGCGCGTGCCTGGCCACCCGCTCGAACATGCGGTGCCACAGGAGCCGCCGCGCGAAAGGCAGCAGCCGCGCCATGCCGACCACGACGCCGAAGACGTTCCAGAGGGGGCTCACCTGGCCTTCTGCCAGCCAGGCGAACAGCCGTGGATAATCTTCCGCGACCTCGGCGACCGTGCCCCAGCGCTTGTCCAGCGCCTTCTCGCGCTCGTCCCTCTCCTTCCGCTCCTCCTCGCTCGGCTCCGGCTTCGGCTTCCGTCTCCACGGCGTCGTGAAGGCGGGAGGGTTCCTCTCCGGGAAGGGGGCAGCGGGCAGCGCGTCAGCCGGATTCGGTGATACCGGGCCGGCCTGTCAACTGGCTCAACGCCCGTGAGCACCTCGTCGCAGACGTTGTCGTAGAGCCACTGGGCTCGCTGCCGCGCGAGGGGGCTCTTATGGATGGCGTCGCGGTTGAGGAAAAGCCGCGCCGAGGGCAACATGGCGCGAATCGTATCGTTGTCGTCGCCATCCGTTACCCGCATTTTTCCGGGGTTTGCTGGACCGGCGGTGCAGCGTGACTACATCGATCTTGACTTGAGGTCCCCTGGGTAAGGTGCTCCTTACTGGGGGGATAGATGATCGTGACCATCGTGGGGGCGGGCCGGCTCGCGGAAGGCGTGGCTGTGCGAGCTCTGGCGGGCGGCCACCGGCTGCGGATCACGGACAGCGCGCCGGGCAAGGCGGACGCGCTGACCGAGAGCCTGGCCGTGCGGAGCGGGCCATCAGCGGGCGCGCCTCCGTCGCTGAGCGTGGCAACCGTGGGGGAGGCGATCGCGGGCGCGGACATGGTCGTCCTGGCGCTGCCGTACCCGGAGGGGCGCGGCGTGGCCCGCGATCAGGGGGCGGCGCTGTCGGGGGTAACGGTCGTCGACACGTGCAACCCGGTCGACTTCTCCACCTTCGACTCGCTGCTGACCAGCCCGGGGATGTCGGCGGCCGAGGAGATCGCGGCCGCCAACCCGGCGGCCCGGATCGTGAAGGCGTTCAACACGACGTTCGCGGCCGCGCTCATCGTCGGCTGGGCCGGCGGCCTGCCGCTCGACGTGTTCCTGGCCGGCGACGACGCCCGCGCCAAGGCCCAGGTGGCCGCGCTGGTCCGCGACGGCGGGATGCGCCCGGTCGACACCGGGCCGCTGCGCAGGGCCAGGGAGCTCGAGGCGTTCCAGCTCCTGCACATGACCCTGCAGGGCCCCCTCGGGCTGGACTGGGCGAGCGCGGTCAAGCTGATGCCCTGACGACGGCGCCGCCCGGCAGCACCGCGGGCCGCGGATTACGCTGGAAGTGATGACTGAGCGCAAGCCGCCGCAGATGGGGTTCACCTCCTGGATCGACCAGCAGATAGCCGACGCCGAGCGTCGCGGCGTGTTCGACGACCTGCCGGGGGCGGGCAAGCCGCTGAACCTGCGCCCCGGGGCAGCCGACGGCGACTACGGGCAGGCGTGGCTGCAGGACTACGCGCGCCGCGAGGGCGTCGCTCCTGAGGAGATGCTGCCCACCCCGCTGCGGCTGCGGCGGGAGATGGAGCGGCTGGCGGAAACCGCGGGGGAGTTCCGCTCGGAGGCGGAGATCCGCGAGGCGGCGGCCGACCTCAACCGGCGCATCGTCGAGTGGCGGCGCATCCCCCTCGGCCCGCCCATTCACGTCCGGCTGGTGAACGCCGACAACCTCGTCGCCCGCTGGCGCGCGGCGCGCGCATCGCGCGCGTCCCGTCAGGCCCGTGAGACGGCCGACCGCGCGGCCAGCGCCGCGCCGGCGGAACCGTCCCCCGAGCCGCGGTCCCGTCGTCCCCGCTGGCTGTGGCGGCGCGAGCCCCGGTGAGGGCGTCGGCGGGTGTCCAAGATGCCGCGCTCACAGCAGCGGCGGTCATCGAACGCTTCGGCCGCCTGACCGGTCTCTGGGCCGACGACCCAGAAGACCGGTAGCACGCACTCACCCGGTGTGGGACGGCACTGGCCGCCAGCCGGCGGCACCGTTGCGGGTGCGCCCGGTGGCTTCTCTAGTTTCCTGTGCCCGGTGTTAAGCGGCGGATACCTGCGCACAGTGCGCGAACCAGAGTCGATCGCAGGTCATGGTTCTGCTGGGCCGTGCCAGTGTTGCAGCGCCTGGTGGAGCCCGTCGGCGTGGTCGTGATCGGCGGTGCGCAGCCAGGCGGTGTGACCGTCCGGCCGCAGGAGGATGGCGCGGAGTCCGGGATGGTCGGGGCATGTCGCGGTGACGATATCCACTCGGTCTGCCCATCCTGCGGCCGACTCGCGGATGGCGCTTCCTCCGGTCAGGTCGAGCAGCAGCCCGCGTCCCGAGGCGAGCAACTCGGCCACGCGCGTACGGCCGTCGCCCGTGGTCAGGGCGAGGTCGGGCGCCAGGCGGCCCAGCCAGGGGTGGTCGGTGTCGGGGCGCATCTGGTAACGGGTGTCCAGTCCGGTGACGGTCTCGGCGAAGGCGCGGTTGCCCGCAGGATGGCCGGCGACGCGGGTGAGCAGGTCGGTGAGCGGCCCGAGCCGATCGTGGGCGTCGCCGAGCAGCACCTGGGCCTGGGTGTTGGCCAGCACATGCGCACCAGCGGTGTGGCGTTCGGCGTGGTAACTGTCGAGCAAGCGCGCCGGCGGGGTGCCGCGCACGGTGGCGGCGAGTTTCCAGCCGAGGTTGAACGCGTCGTCCAGGGCGACATTGACGCCGATCGCCCCGGCTGGCGGTTGGATGTGCGCGGCGTCCCCGGCCAGGATGACCCTGCCCCGGACGTACTCGGCCGCCTGCCGGGCGGCGTTGCCGAACCGGGTCGTCCAGCGCGCGGCGCGCAGCTCGACGTGACGGCCGAGCGCGTCGTCCACAGCGTTTTGGAGCAGGTCCAGGGTGACCGGGGTGTCCTTGTCTGCGGGGGGCTGCCGGTCGGAGGTGATGATCCTGACGCAGCCAGGGCGGGGGATGACGAACACGGTCCCGCGGGGGCCGGTGGTCGCGCCGAACGGCAACGCCTCGGGGCGGGCGAGCTCGACGTCGCCGAGCAGGGAGAAGCGGGTCGCCTCGGTACCGGGGAAGTCGATGCCGGCCTGTTTACGGACGGTGCTGCGGCCGCCGTCGCAACCGACCAGGTACGCTGCCCGGACGCGATACTCACCGTCGCCGGTGGTGACAGTGGCGGTGACAGACTCGGAATCCTGTTCCAGGGCACGCAGTTCGTGTCCGCGCCGGATGTCGGCTCCCAGGTCGAGAGCGTGCGCCTCGAGGATTTCCTCGACCCGGGTTTGCGGGATGCCCAGCGAGTACGGGTGGCCGGTATGCGTGCCCGCGAGGGTGAGCGTCACCGGCAGGCCAGAGAACGCGGCGTGCGGGACTTGCCAGCCCTCGTCGAGGAGCCTCTCAGCGAGGCCGCGCCGTGCCAGCAGGTCCAGGGCGCGGGCGTTGAGGTTGAAGCCGCGGCAGAAGCCTGGCCGCTGGGGGTGGCGTTCGACAACGACCGTGTCGACGTCGGCGAGCCGGAGCTCGCTGGCGAGCAACAGCCCGGCCGGGCCGGCTCCGACGATCAGCACCTCGGTCATCGGGTGGTTCCCTTCCGGTCTGCGGGGCCGGACCAGGTCCGTCCCTGTTCCGTTCGCTCGACCTCGGGCCAGGACAGGCTGCCGTCGCGGATCTCGGCGATGGTCCGCCGCGTCCAGGCCAACTCGGCCTCCCAGGCGTGCAACGCGCACTCGACTTCGATCATGAACAACCGGGGGACCTCGCCGGAGCCGACCGTGCCGGCCAGTACCGCGTTCGTCTCCTCGATCCGCTGGGCCAGATGCCCCGCCCGTTCGACCAGTGCCTCCGCCGCCCCGTCCGGACCGAGCGCGCCGAGGTAGGACACCGCGGCCATGAACTTCGGGTATTCCGCGACGGGCGTGCGGAGGAGTTCGTCAATCCAGCGAACGAATTCGCTTTGGCCCAGCCCGGTTGTCGCGTACACGGTTCGCTCCGGCCGCCTGCCATCGCGCGCTGTCTCCACCAGCTCGATCCAGCCATGCCGAACCAGTGCCTCGACCGTGTCGTACAGCGACCCGGAGTTGACCTTGAAGCTGCTGTCCTTGTGCCGCTCCCGCAGGGTGGACGCCATCTCGTACGGGTGCATCGGCTGCTCTTGCAGCAGGCCCAGCACGGCCAGCGCCAGTGTGTTGGAGATCTTCCGCTTGGCCATCCATGTCACCGACCTCTAATAGCCGGAACCGACTATACGGTATCGGCTACTAGAAGCAAGCCAGACCGGGGATAGGCCCGTGATAACCGAACGGTGGTTGTCGTTGAGGAGCCGCCCAGAGCCGTCTTAACGCCACTGGCCGTTTCGATGACCGCGTCGCTCTATGCGGCTCAGGTCTCTGAGTCGCCGGCCTCCTGGATCAGGTGCCTGAGGTCGGCCAGGTCGGCCTCGAACTCGGCACTGAAGTCGACCGTCCGGTGCGTAAACCGGCCGAGCACCTCTGACGCGGCGTAACCGATGACGAACGTGGTGACCAGCCGCTCCAGGCGCCCTACCTGCGGCTCGGGTACGCCGGCTTCCCGTAGCGCCGCGTAGATGAACTCGGTTACCCGGACGGCGTCGGGGGTGACCGCCGGGCGGGAGAACAGCAGTTGCGCCGACCACGGATGGCGCTGGGCAAGGCCCCGGTAGGCGTGCGCAAGGGCGGTCAGCCGCTCGTCCCAGGTCCCGGTCGCCCGCTCCAGCGGCAGCGACGTGACGAGGCGCTCGACCATGCCGTCGAGCAGCGCGCGCTTGCTGTTGAAGTGGCGGTACAGCGCCATCGGCGTGACGCCGACACGCTCGGCCACCGTGCGCATCGACACCCCGTCGAGGCCGCCCTTGTCGGCGATCGCCAGCGCCGCGTCCAGGATCTCTTGCCGTCTTCCGCTCACAAGTCTACAGTGTAAACGTATACGGTGTAGACCTGGGAGGGTGCCTCATGCTCACCGCAGCGGGGCTGGTGAAGCGGTACGGGAAACGGCTGGCGCTGGCCGGGTTCGACCTGACGGTCGCGCCTGGCGAGATCGCGGGCCTGATCGGGCCTAACGGGGCCGGCAAGACGACGTTCGTTGAGATCGTCACCGGGCTGGTACGGCCCGATGCCGGGCAGGTCATGGTCGGCGGCCGGAACGCGCTGCGGTCCGGCCGCGCCGTGCGGCGGCTGATCGGGGTGGCGCCGCAGGAGCTCGCGCTGTACCAGGCCGTTACCGTGCGGGAGAACCTGCGGCTGTTCGGCGGGCTGGCCGGGCTGCGCGGCCGGGGGCTGGACGCGGCCATCTCACGGGTGCTCGACGAGCTCGCGCTCGGGCCGGTGGCCGGGCGGCGGGCCGGCGCGCTGTCCGGCGGGCAGCGCCGGCGGGTGCAGGCGGCTACCGCGATGGTGGGCTCGCCGCCGCTGCTGCTGCTGGACGAGCCGACGGCCGGGGCGGACCCGGAGACGCGCTCGGCGCTGCTCGCGGCGGTCCGGGCGCGCGCGGCCGCGGGCACCGCAGTGCTGTACACCACGCACTACCTGCCCGAGCTCGCCGAACTTGACGCGACCCTGGCGCTGGTGCGGGGAGGGGCCGTGATCGCGCGGGGCACTCAGGGGGAACTCACCGGGCACCGGCGCACCCTCGATGACCTGTACCGGTCCCTGGCCGCTCCGGTCACGAAGGAGGATGGCAATGCCCCGGCGTAACCCCCGGCCGGCCGGCCACCCGCTCGCCGTGCTGGTCCGGCACAACGTGCTGCTGATGAGGCGCGAGCCCGGTCCGCTGCTGAGCCGGATGATCCTGCCGGTCGCGTTCCTCACCCTGCTCCGCCCGCTGTACCTCGCCGCCTGGCATGGCGGCGCCGCCGGCAACCAGCAGGCCGTGATCGCCACGCTGGTCACGTTCTCGCTGCTCGCCCTCAGCATCTCCGGCAGCGCGATCCTCACCGAGCGGCTCGGCCGCACCTGGGACCGGCTGCGCGCTACCTCGCTGTCCCCGCTGTCGATCCTGGCCGGGAAGGCCATCCCGGCGTACGCGGTGCTGCTGGCACAACAGGCCCTCATCACGGGCTTCGCCATGACGTGCTTCGGGCTGCAGGTCACGCACCCGCTGCTGCTGCTCGCCGTGCTGCTCACCTGGACCTGCACGCTGCTCTGCCTCGGCGCCCTGCTCGGCGTGCTCGCCCGCAGCGTGGGCGCGCTGTCCGCCAGCTACGACATCGGCGGCATGCTGCTGAGCAGCACGGGCGGCGCCCTGGTGCCGCTCACCGTCCTCCCCCGCTGGGTGCGCTCGGTCGCACCCGCGTCGCCGGGCTACTGGGTAGCCGGCAGCATGCGGTCCGCCTTCGCCGGTGATGCCCGCGGTGTCCTGCTCGGCTGCCTGGTACTGGCCGGCGTCGCGGTGACCTGCGGCTCGATCGCGTCGGTGCGCCTGCGCGGTGCCGGCGGCCGGCTAGTGGCGCTGTAAGCACGGCTCTGCCGCCGTCGCCGCTAGCATCGCGTTCCGCGCCGCGCCATCGGCCTGGTGATCATCGTGATCGCTCATGCCATCTACTACGCCGTCGGCCGAACGTTGCCCGGCCGATGCACGATGGGAGGATTTCCGCAGGCCAGGGGGCGCTATTCGTGGCCGGTGCCGCCGCAGGCCTCGCAGGGCACAAGGCCGGCGTCGCACTGGCCGCAGTCGCGGACGGGCTCGCCGAACTTGTCGTAGACCCGGCCCTCGCCGTCGCAGGCCCCGCAGTCCTGGGTCTTGGTGCCGTCGCACATCGCGCACAGGCCGTGGTGGTCGCCGTCGCAGTTCGCGGCGTAGCAGGCGAGGCAGACCGCCCTGGCGCGGGTGCCGTAGCAGGAGCTGCAGGCGGCGGGGTCGCGCGGCGGGCCCGCCCACGTGCTGTCCGGCCCGGCGGGGAAGCAGCACTCGTCCAGCCGCCACTTCCCGGCCAGCGGACCGGCGGCCGGGGTCATCGGCTGGCGGCAGGCGGTGCAGCGCGGCCCGAGGCCGGAGCGGTCGGGGACGATCATCCGGGCCGGGTCACCGGTTCGGGGATCGGCGTGCCCGTCCGGGCAGGCGTGCCAGCGGGCCGTGGTCCAGGTGGCTGGCGTGGTGGTCATGCGGTGTCGCTCCCAGGATCACGCTTGTTGCCGTCATCTTCGCCGGCGGGGGCGCGCAGGGGGGCAGTACTGGTGAGCCGGAGGGCGACCCGCTTACGACGCCGAGCGCGCAGTCGCCGACTACATCGGCTGGCTGCGCGCGGGAAACGAGCGCTAGGAAACCGCCTTGCCTCCGGCGAGAGCCCAATCGGCAACCAGCAAGAAGCCTGGGAATCTAAGTGGACCGGGCGGCCATACAGCCTGACCGGGCGAGAAGGCGCCCGCGAGCTGGACAATGGGGAGCCGAGGAAGGCGACCCGCGCGCAGCACTGAAGTGTTCCCAGCGACTTTCAGCTGATCATCTTGTGCTCGAATAGGACAAGGACGAGTGCCGCCCGGGCGATCTGGCCGATCCTGCCGGGGCTCATGGTGACGTGCTGCAGGGTTTGCCAGCGCTGGGTGAGAAGGGCGAATCCTCTTTCTCCCAGGCAGCGGACCGATCGGATCAGCGCGTTGCGGGTCCGGTTGTCAATGTCGAGTTCCTTGTTTCCCGCGGGCTTCTTCACGGGGGTGAGGAGGCCGTGACCTGCGCCTTCGTACCCGCCGTCGGCCAGCACGGGCATTTGGGCCGTGAACGGGCCGAGCGCCGCGAGGACCAGCTTCCCGGGCTGCGGAAAGGTCGTTCACGTTTCCCGGCAGGACGTCGGAGACCCACATCGGCCGGCCGTCGGGGTAGAAAAGCGCCTGGATGTTGCCGCCGAAGTCCTTCTTCTTTCCCGAGTACCACAGGTCGATCTCGGCGCCTTTGCGGCTGGCGGTTTTCTCGTGGCAGCGGTCGGCGTCGACGATCTTGCCGTCGAGGATGACGTACGGGGCGCCCTCGGCCAGGGCGCGGGCGAGCGCGTCGCGCAGTTCCGGGGCCTGCCCGGCCAGGACGTCGATGACCTCGGCGAGGTAGCGGTAGGCGGTGGACTGGGGAAGGCCGAACCCGGCGCCGAGCCGGCGGACGTCGGCCTTGTCGCGGAACCAGGCGAGCCCGAACTTCGCCTGCCGGTAGCAGCCCAGCTTGCGGGTGTTTTTCCGGGTTCCGATCGAACGGCGGCGGGCGGCGAGCAGGCTGGCGACGAACCAGATGAGGTCCGTCGGGACGTCGAGCATGACACGATAGGAGGGCACGCGGAGCCTCTCGGCGGACGGTTTTCTTTGGCGAGATTTCTTCTACCGGGGGCTCCGCGTCTTCCCGGTCATGCCGCCTATGTCCGCGTGTCTGCCCTCATGACCGCTACGCCCCCGTTCGCCGGGTTCACCGCTGCTGGGAAAACCTCACTGCTGCCGTAAGCGGGAAAGTACCTGCTCTTAGTACGGTCCGGCGCCCGGAATCCCGCTGTTATGCACAGCCATGTCTTTACCGGCGAGGATCTCACGTATCTCGTCCGTGATGCCGTCCGGGTACCGGTCAAGAGTCGCTTCCAGATCGCGCCTCTGCGCCGGGGTTGAGTACGCTGCCAGCTCACGCATTAGCTGAGAGCGCCGATTGTGGTCTGCGTCAGAGTCACCAGGGATCAGCACGGCGAGCCAGAGCAGCAGGAATCCGGGAATGAGAGTCACGAAGCCCGCGCCGGAGCGGTCGATGACGCCGAAAACCGTGAGTACCGTCCCGGCCAGGAGGGGCTGCCAGCGGGGCCGGACGGCGATGACCGTGACCAGCGCGCCGATACGGAGCCACCTGCGGATGCGGCATGTGAGAGCAAGCCGCTTGTACTGCGGGGCACCGTACCTGCCGGCTGGATGGACAGATGAGCTCCATATCACCAGGTTCCGCCGACGTGGTCGCAGCCTCATGTCAGCCTCCTGAACCAGGGCTCCGCGCTGCCTGTTCCCGATGGTACGCTTTCACGCTTCTCAGGAGAATGCCGTGTGTGGAGTTGAATGCGGTTCGCAAAGAAGCTGTTGGCTCCCGGTTTGGCTCCCAGGTTTGGTTAGCCTCGCCGATGTTCGAACAACAAAAAATAGCATCGGTTACGCGACGGGTAACACCTATCTCGGCGGCGGGTGAAAAATGACCCCGAGAAGCAGATCCGTTGGCTCCGCGCGCAGGAGCCTGCTGATAACAGCAATAAGCGTGTGGTCCGGGACCCGCCGGGGCCGCCTACGAGGGAAGCCTGACGCCTCCTTCCGGGTATTCGTTCAGGGTGGCCTCGCCGTACGGGGCGTCGCCAGAGTCAATGTGCCGCAGCACGCCGAGGCCGGGGTCGTTGGACAGCACCCGCCCGATCTTCGCCGCCGCCAGCGGAGAGCCGTCGGCCACGCACACCTGGCCGGCATGCAGGGAACGGCCGATGCCGACCCCGCCGCCGTGGTGGAACGACACCCACGTCGCCCCGGACGCGGTTGACGTGAGCGCGTTCAGGATCGGCCAGTCGGCGATGGCGTCCGAGCCGTCGGCCATGGACTCGGTCTCTCGGTACGGGGAGGCGACCGACCCGGCGTCCAGGTGGTCGCGGCCGATCACGATGGGCGCGGACACCGCGCCCGACGCGACAAGGTCGTTGAACGCCAGCCCGGCCCTGTCCCGCTCGCCGTAGCCGAGCCAGCAGATCCGGGCGGGCAAGCCCTGGAACGCGACGCGCTCCTGGGCCGCGCGGATCCACCGGTGCAGGTGGTCGTTGGCCGGGAACAGCGACAGCACCGCGTCGTCGGTCGCCCGGATGTCGGCCGGGTCGCCCGACAGAGCCGCCCAGCGGAACGGCCCCTTTCCCTCGGCGAACAGCGGCCGGATGTACGCCGGGACGAAGCCGGGGAACGCGAACGCCCGCGCGAAGCCGCCAAGCCGCGCCTCGTCCCTGATCGAGTTCCCGTAGTCGAACACCTCGGCCCCGGCGTCGAGGAACCCGACCATGGCCGCCACGTGCGCGGCCATGGACTGCCGCGCCCGCTCGGTGAACTCGGCGGGCTTCTTGTCGGCGTAGCCGTGCCAGTCGTCGAGCGACACGTCCTCGGGGAGGTAGGACAGGGGGTCGTGCGCCGAGGTCTGGTCGGTGACGATGTCGACAGGGACGCCGCGGCGCAGCAGCTCGGGCAGCACGGTCGCGCAGTTCCCGGCGAGCCCGACGGACAGTGCCTTCCGGTCAGACTTCGCGGCCAGGCACAGCCGCAGCGCGTCGCCGAGCCCGTCGGCGACCACGTCCAGGTACCTGGTCTCGACTCTCCTCGCGAGTCGTGCCGGGTCGACGTCGATGACCAGGCAGACGCCGTCGTTCAGCGTGACCGCGAGGGGCTGCGCGCCGCCCATCCCGCCGCAGCCGCCAGTAACGGTCAGCGTTCCCGCGAGGGTGCCGCCGAAGCGCCTGGCCGCGACGGCGGCGAACGTCTCGTAGGTGCCCTGCAGGATGCCCTGGGTGCCGATGTAGATCCACGACCCGGCGGTCATCTGCCCGTACATGGTCAGCCCGGCCGCTTCCAGGCGGCGGAACTCCGGCCAGTTCGCCCAGTTGCCCACCAGGTTCGAGTTGGCGATCAGCACCCGGGGCGCCCACTCGTGGGTGCGGATCACCCCGACGGGCTTGCCGGACTGGACCAGCATGGTCTCGTCCTCGCGCAGTTCGGTGAGGGTCGCCACCATGGCGTCGAACGCGGCCCAGGACCGCGCGGCGCGCCCGGTGCCGCCGTAGACCACGAGGTCATCGGGCCGCTCAGCGACCTCCGGGTCGAGGTTGTTCATCAGCATGCGCAGGGGCGCCTCGGTCTGCCAGGACCGGGCGGTGAGCGTGGTGCCGCGCGGGGCGCGGACGGTTCGGGCACCTTCCATGCTTGCCGTGTCCCCCCGGACCGCCCGCGCCTAAACGCGGCACGGGCCGGCGGGAGCGTGTTTCACGCGAGCGCGCCCGTGACCGCCTCGGCGGCGGCGACCGCCGCGCCGGAGGCGACGTAGACGACGGTGGCCTCGATCTCCGGGGCGAGGAACCGGTCGGGGCCGGGCGCGCCGGCGCCGTCGCCGCCGGCCCGCAGCCCGGCGGCGACGGCGCCGGTCGCGGCGGCGGGGCTGAGCGGGGCGCGCAGGTCCAGGGCGCGGGCGGCGGTGAGGAGCTCGATGGCCAGGACCCTGGTGAGCCCGTCGAGGGCACGGCGGAGCTTGCGGGCCGCCGACCAGCCCATCGACACGTGGTCCTCCTGCATGGCCGACGAGGGGATCGAGTCGATGCTCGCGGGGACGGCGAGCCGCTTGAGCTCGGACACGATCGCGGCCTGGGTGTACTGGGCGATCATGTGCCCGGAGTCGACGCCGGGGTCGCTGGCCAGGAACGGCGGCAGCCCGTGCGAGCGGGACACGTCGAGCATCCGGTCGGTGCGCCGCTCGGCGATCGAGGCGAGGTCGGCGGTGACGATCGCGAGGAAGTCCAGCACGTACCCGACCGGCGCGCCGTGGAAGTTGCCGTTGGACACAACCCGCCCGTCCGGGGTAACGACCGGGTTGTCGATGGCGCTGGCCAGTTCGACGGCGGCCACGGACTCCGCGTGCGCCAGGGTGTCCCGCGCGGCCCCGTGCACCTGCGGCGAGCAGCGCAGCGAGTAGGCGTCCTGGACCCGCGTGTCCTGCGGCCCCCGGTGGCTGGCGACGACCGGCGAGCCGTCGAGGAGGGCGCGCAGGTTGGCGGCGGAGGCGGCCTGGCCGGGGTGCGGCCGCAGCGCCTGCAGCCCGGCGGCGAACGCGGCGTCGGTGCCGAGCAGCGCCTCGACGCTCATCGCCGCGGTGATGTCGGCCGTCTTCAGCAGCCTGCGCAGGTCAGCGGCGGCAAGCACGAGCATGCCGAGCATCCCGTCAGTGCCGTTGATCAGCGCGAGTCCTTCCTTCTCCGCAAGGACCAGCGGCGTGATGCCGGCCGCCGCGAGGGCCTCGCCCGACGGCACCTCGGGGCCGCCGGCCACCCGCACCGTGCCCTCGCCCATGGCGGCCAGGGCGCAGTGGGCGAGCGGCGCGAGGTCGCCGGAGCAGCCGAGGGACCCGTACTCCCGCACGACGGGGGTGATCCCGGCGCTGAGCATCGCGGCGTAGGCGCGCGCCACCTCAGGCCGCACGCCGGTCCGCCCGGTGGCGAGGGTCGACAGGCGCAGCAGCATCATCGCCCGGACGACCTCAGCCTCGACTTCCGGCCCGGACCCGGCAGCGTGCGACCGGATCAGGGACCGCTGCAGCTGGATCCGCAGCTCCGCCGGGATGTGCCTGGTCGCCAGAGCCCCGAAGCCGGTGGAGACCCCGTAGTGCGGCGCGGCGTCGAGCGCGAGCGCGTCGATGACCTTGCGGGTGGCGGTGATCTCGGCCTCGGCCTCCGGGGACAGCGCCACGGCGGCGCCGTCCCTGGCGACGGCGATGACGTCCGCGAAGCTGACGGGCCCGGTACCCACGATGACAGTGTTCATCTCCCTATGGTCGGGCCACGGCCTGGCCGGGCGGGCACCGCCCCGCCGCCGGACTAGATCATTCCGGAAGGATCTGTGGCATTTAGACCGCCCCAAACCCGGGGCAGCCGCATCACCGCCTGCGCAGGTAGCGAGACCCGGGACCGGCCCTCGCCCGGAGGCATCAGGGGGCAAGTGATTTCTCTGCGGAGAGAAGGGCGGCAGGGGAGGGAAAACTGCGGTGGCCAGGAATCCTGGGAACCGGGTGGAACACGCTCGGGACATCGCTAATGCAGGTCAGGATGTCAGTGGTTTCTACGGATGTCTTGACGTGCCCGTAGTCGGCAGGATTGCCAAGCAGGCAGGCCCGAGCACCCTGTCGTCTGAGTGTCCCTCATGCGCAGTTCACTGCCGTGAAGGTGCCCGGAAGGTCCGCGTCGAGCGGCCCGCGGGGGCCGCGGGGTGTCACGGGCACAGAGCACCGTCAATCAAGGGATATGGGTCATGGCCAGGGTAATCATTTGCGCATCACCGATCTACGGGCACGTCGCCCCGATGCGGACGGTCGCCGCCGATCTGGTTCAACGCGGCCATCAGGTCACTTTCCTGACGGGCACGGCCTTTAGGGAGTCGGTGGAGCAGACCGGAGCGGTCTTCGCGCCGCTGAGCGGACGTGCCGACTACGATCTCGCGACCATCGATTCGTCCGAGCGCGATTCGCTTGAGCCCGGCCCTGTCCAAATCGAATGGGACATGCGCGAGGTCTTCATCGGCTCGCTCGCCGAGCAGCACCTGGCCTTGCAGCGTCTGCTCGCCGAAGTCGGCTCGGAATCCGTGATCGTGGTCTCGGAGATCATGTTCCTGGGAGCCACTCCGCTCATGCTCGGCGCTCCCGGCCCGCAGCCGACGGCCTTCGTGGGCATCGGGGTGATGCCCTTCGGACTCACGAGCGCGGACACCGCTCCGTTCGGCATGGGCCTGCCCCCGGACAGTTCCGAGGAGGGCAGGGCGCGCAACCGTGCGGCCCACGCATTCATGCGCGAGCAGGTCTTCGGCGCCGCGCAGCGACTTTATGAAGACGTCCTCGCCGAGTTCGGCGTCACCGAGCCCATTCCCTACTTCCTCGACGCCCTGGTGCTGAAGACGGATCGCTTCCTTCAGTTGTCGGTCGAAGAACTCAGCTACCGGCGCAGCGACACGCCGGAGCATGTTCGGTTCGTGGGAGCGGTTCCCTCCGTCAAGCCTGCCGGGACGGTGCTCCCCGAATGGTGGGACGAGGTCCTGGCTGCGGAGAAGGTGGTCGTGGTCACCCAGGGCACGATCGCGAACAAAGACCTCAGTGCTCTGATCGAGCCGACCCTGGAGGCGCTGGCCGACCTGCCCGCGCTCGTGGTGGCCGCGACCGGGCGCAAGGGCGCCGTGCGCGACACGCCCGCCAACGCCCGTGTCGCGCAGTTCATCCCGTTCGAGGACCTGCTGCCGCATGCCGACGTCCTGGTCACCAACGGCGGCTTCGGCGCCGTGCAGCAGTCGCTGCGCCACGGCACGCCCATGGTCGTCGCCGGACAGACCGAGGACAAGCTCGAGGGCAACGTCCGCCTGGCGGCGACGGGCGCGGCGATCAACCTCGCCACCGACACCCCGGCCCCCGAGGACATCCGCAAGGCGGTCGAAAACGTCCTGACGACCGCCGACTACCGACAGAACGCCGAGCGGCTCTCGAAGGAGTACGCCGGGTTCGACGCGCTGGCCGCGATCGCGCGGACGATCGACGAACTGGCCGCCGGGTAGTCAATCGACGCTCCGGCCGAGCCGACACGCGCGCGGGCGCTATCGCCGGACCATGTCGGGAAGTTCGTCGGTCTTGCTCGAGTCGGTCTGCGAGGAGCTTTCGGCCAGGTCGGCTATCTCGCGGCGGGAGCGGGCCCCAAGTTTGGCGAGGATGTGGGAGACGTGGGTTTCCACCGTACGCCGCGACAACAGCAGAAGGCCGGCTATGTCGGAGTTGGACCGCCCCTGAGCGACCAGCCCGGCGACGCGCAACTCGGTCTCGGTCAACGCCTGCCAGCCGGTCCGGGGGCGCCTGCGTGCTCCTCGGACTCCGGGCCGGATGCCGTGCGGGCGCAGCCGGGCGGCCGCACGGCGGGCATCCCAGCCCGCACCAAAGGTCTCGTAGACGCAGAAGGCTTGTGTCAGCGTACTGCGCGCCGCGCCGAGATCGCCGCGGCGCGCGAGTACGTACGCTGCGTCCTCCAGGGCGTGCCCCAACTCGAACCGACGGCCGACGGCGCGGTAGTGGGTGGTCGCGGCGAGCACCGGCTCCGGATCGTTCTCCAGCAGGCCGCGGCACCACTCGGCGGCTGCGGTCGCGCGGGGCGAGGGCTCGTCCCGTGCCTCACGCGCGGCGAGGGCCCCGGCCTGCCAGGCGGTCCGCGCGTCCTCGGCGGCCAGAGCCAGCCTGACCAGCGTGGGTAGCAGGCCCCAGTGGTGTCCCAGCGCTTCGTATTCGGGGGTGAGCAGGATCGTGAGCGCCTCGGCCGCCTCGGCGGTGCGTCCCGCCCGCTCGGCCGTCAGCGATCGGATCAGGAGGAGATAGCTGACGCCGTAGCGTTTCGCGGCGGCCGGGATGTCCGTATCGCGCAGCGCGCTCAGTCGTCGGGCGAGTCCCCGCTCGTCGTCCCGGTGCCCGGCGATCAAGGCGGCCAGCCCGTCGGCCACCACCGGCAACTGTGTCGGAAAGGCGCGGTAGGCGGGATCGGCGATCATGTCGAGCTCGGTCAGCGCGTCGTCCCACCTGCCCTGCTGGACGGCCAGTTCGCAGGCCTGCAACTGGACCAGGCCCAGCCGCGGGGTACCGGTCCGCTCGGCCAGCTCACGGGCCGTGCGCAGCATCTCGCCCGCCTCCCCGAAGCGTTCCAGATCTCTGAGCCCGCCCGCCTGATTGTTGAGCAGCAGCAGCCGCAGATCGGCCAGCTGCGGCCGACCGTTGATCACGGCCAGCGCCTGATCGATCATGCCCTGGGCCACGGATCTCCTGTTCTCCGAGGCGTGCACCATGGACCCGGCGTGCAGCGCGTAGCCCAGGGCCATCGGATCGGATGACCACTCGTCGTCGGACAGGACCCGGGCTGTTGCCGCCGCGGCGTCACCGTAGCGCCGCAGGTTGAGCAGCGATATCGCACTCAACGCGGTCAGTCTCGCCTTCCATACCCCCTCCGCCCGCGTCTCGGCGATCAACGCCAGTGCCTCCTCGTGGCGACCTGAACGTGTCAAGCTGTAGCCCAGGATCCACAGGGCCTGGCCGCGCCGCTCCGCGTCCCCCGTTTCGGCCAGGATCCGGCGGGCGACCCGCTCCGCCTGCTCGTGGCGGCCCAGCAGGAACGCGACCATGGCGAGATTCTCCTGCAGCTGTGCGCGACGCGGATCGTCGTCGCCGGCGTGCCGCAGCGCGCGTTCGAACAGATCGGCGGCGACCGCAGGCGACCGCCGGGTCAGTCCGGCGGCATTGTCCACCAGCCAGTCCACCTCCCAGCCGTCCGCCACGTCCCCTGCCGCCAACACCAACTCCGCCACCCGCTCCATCGGCGCGCCCGCCGCCATCAGCCGCCGTGCCGCGTCCCGATGCAAGCCCGCCCGAAGCGCCACCGGCACCGACTCGTACATCGCCTGCCTGAGCAGGCCGTGCCGGAACCGCAGCCGTGCCTCCACCGGCTCCATCACTCCGGCTGCCAACGATTCCCGCACCACCCCTGCCAAGCCGCCCACCGGACGGCCCAGCACCCCGGCCAGGTCACTCACCAGAAAGTCCTTGCCCAACAAGGCCGCCGCGCCCAACACCCCCCGGGCGTCATCTGACAGGAAGTCAAGACGGTCCGCGATCGCACCCGCCAAGGAAACTGACGCCGCATGCTCCGCGCCGCCCCGCCCCTCCGGGTCGGCGACGAGCTCCGCGACACCACCGTCCGTCGCCAACATCCCCGCCCGTGAGAACACCCCCAGCATCTCCCGCACATACAAGGGATTGCCCGCCGCCGACTCCAAGCGCGCAGCCAACCGCGGCCCCGGCGCGCCCCCGACCAGGCCCCGGACCATCTGCGACACGCTCTCGCCCGTCAGGGGCTCCAAGGAGATCACCACTCCGTCGCGCGACTTGAGATCACGGCGCAAGCGGTCCAGCTCCTTCCGCCGAGGCACGCCCCGGCACACCCCCACCAGCAACAACGGCAACTGAGCCGTGGCACGGCTGAGCAACCGCCACACCAGCAGGCTCTCGTCATCGCACCACTGGAGGTCGTCGACCGCGAGCACGACCGGACCGTCCGCGCACAACCGGTCCACCAGCATCAACAAGCGCTCGACCCCCGCCATCACCGGGTCGCCGACCAGCACGGGAGCACCACCGGATCCCGACAGCGCCGCCGCGACCTCGGCACGCCAGGGATCAGCCGACAGAGCGTGGACGCCGAGCGTCTCCAGCATCACGGCCAGCGGAAACCGCCGCCCCAGCTCGTCACACACCCCCCACAAGACCGAACCGCCGACGTCCTGCACGCCCGCCAGGCCCGCCACCGCCAAGGCCGACTTACCAATGCCCGGCTCCCCCTCGATCAGCATCGACCGTCCACGACCCGCCGCGAGATCCCCGACCGCGCCGGCGAGGACGGCCAGCTCCGCGTCGCGCCCCGCCAATCTCTCGGAAAGATTCACTGCCACCGTCCTGACTAAAGCGGGTGGGACCTGAATACGTGAGAAACGGGCCGTGACCCGATCTTGAAGATGTGAACGCGCCGTTCGGCGCCTATGCGGGCTCGGCTCGTTCGGCGTCGCGGGCTTAAACGCGTTGTAGCACGACCGGCTCCTAGCGGCCCCCGATCACCTCACCGGCCCTCATCGCGCCTCCCCGGCGCGATGACATCGGCGCCGCCCTCGACGCTGCGCATACGGGCCGGCACGCTGGCGCTCAGCCCGCAGACCCACCAGCGTTCTCCAAGGATGAGGCACCTCACCTCAGACATCACCGCCTGCTCTCGGACGAACAATTCCATCATGCCCGCAGCATCCTTCGGACCGGTACCGGGCTGCCCGGCGCATCGTGGCGTTCTTACTCGCCGCCTCGTCCTGGACTCCGAAGTGTGGCGTTGGGGTACACCCCAACGCCACACGCCGCGCGCACCACACCGTGAAGTCGTGAATCCTTGCCGTCAGTTTCCGGTCGACGTGCCGGCGGGCTCCGGGTCGGCCAGGTACCGGTGCAGCACCCGAATTGGTGAATTGCAGAACTGGTCTTCGTGACCGTTTTCCGCCGTGATCGAGACCGCAGCCGGTATCTGGCAGCTGACCTTGCTCCCCGCCCGAACTGGGACGGGGCTACGTCCTGGGCCACGACCGCGCCGCAACGCTCGCCGACAGGAGGGCCATAACGCCAAAGGATCTCCAGTAAGTGACTTTGAAGTGCGGGACAGCCGGCGATTCGCGGGCGAGCGCGGCTTTGGGCCCGCTCAGGCCTCGCCCCGGTTCATCGCGATCAGCCGGCCCAGTACCTTGCCGCCGCTGACGCGCAGTCCCTCGTGCTCCCACTCGTTGGTCACCCAGGCGCGCAGCCCCCGGACGGCGGCCGCGGTGCGCAGCGACAGCGGCGCAGGCACGTACAGGTCGTCGTGGTAGACGGCCGCCGCGGCGGGCACCTCATTGGCGGCGAGCCGCGCCGGGTCGTACAGCGGCGGCCACCCGTCCCGCTCCGCGAGCAGTTCCGCCGCCGCCCGCAGCCGGATCAGCGCCGGGTCGAGTTCCGTCATCCACGGGTAGATCATCTCCCCGGTGAACAGCAGCGGCGCGTCCCCGTCGACCGCGCCGGCCGGGTCGAACGCGGGGAACTCGGCGCGGACCCGCTGCGCCGCCCACCGGGTCGCCGGCCCCTGCGCGTAGCAGGCCTCGTGCAGCACCGCGTAGAGCGGGGCCCGCGCGAACCCGGTCCGCTCGGCGACCTCGGACAGGAACGCGTCCGACAGCCCGCCGTCGCCGTCCCACGGGTCCTCAAGCAGGTAGTGCAGCTCGTGGCTGCCCGCGGACGTGCCGAGCATCCCGCCGATCGACTGGAACCGCTCGACGGTGAGCGGCGACCCGTCGGGCAGCCGCACGTCGCGGGTGGCGAGGTGCCTGGCGACCTCCCTGGCGGCCGCGGCGTCATCGGGGTAGCGGTCGTAGTGGGCGGTGTTCCGCGCAGCGGCCGTGGCGTAGGTGAGCCGGTAGACGTCCTCGGCGCGGGCATCGAGGCCGGGCAGCCCCCCGGTGATCAGCGCGTCACGGATACCGTGCGGCGCGAACGACAGGTAGGTGACCGTGCAGAAGCCGCCGAACGACTGCCCGAGCACCGTCCACGGCTCATCCGGCCCGCATAGCTCCCGGCGGACCACCTCGCAGTCGAGGACGATGGAGTCCGCGCGGAACCTGGCGAGGTACTCCGCCTGCGCCGCCGGCGTCCCGAGCCGCGCCAGGGACCGCGCCGTGGCCGGCGTCGACCGCCCGGTGCCGCGCTGGTCAAGCAGCAGCACCCGGTAGTCGTCCAGGGCCCGGTCGAGCCACGTGGATCGCCCGACGGGCCGCTGGGCGGCGAACCCAGGCCCGCCCTGCAGGAACAACAGCCACGGCAGCCGGCGGCCGCCGGCCGCGCCGGCGGCGGCGACCTCCCGCCCGAACAGGGTGATCTGCTCCCCGTCGGGCTTCCCGTGGTCTAGCGGAACGCTGAAGTGATGGTCGGTGAGGACGGTACCCGGCTGCCGGTAGGTGCGCACGAACAGGATTATCCCGAACGGGGGGGCGGCTCCGCGCGCCGCCGCCCCATTGGCCGCCCGTCGTGAGAAAGGGGCCATGGGCCGATCCTGAAAGCGCGAGGAGCAACGCCGTCATGTCCATCGCGACGAGCAGTGTCGGCAGCATGAGGACTCCGGGCGATGCGACGGCGAAAAACTCATGCGAAGGTTCTGGCAGGGGATGTCAAGACGACGACGGCGGCTCCGACCAACTGGCTGAAGGGCCCGACCGGGGCTCGCGAACCACGAGGAGTACGAGATGCAGTTCCTGATCAGCCTGCATATCAACCCGGCAGTGCTGGACGCACTGACCGACGAGGAGAAAGCGGCGATTGGCGGCGGCCATGGCAAGTTCATCGAGGCGCTGAAGAGGTCCGGCGAGCTGGTCACCACGCAGGCGCTGGTCGACCCGGCGCAGGCCGCTGTGGTGTCCGTGCGCAACGGCCAGCCGGTGGTGACCGACGGACCTTTCCTGGAGTCCAAGGAGTATCTGGGCGGCTTCTACCTGATCGACTGCGAGAACAAGGAGCGGGCGATCGAGCTGGCAGCCCAGATCCCGGACGCCTCGATCCAGGGTCTGGGGGTCGAAGTCCGGCAGGTGATGTTCGCTGACGGACAATTGGAGGCATGACAGCACCAGCCCTCGAGGACCTGCTGCGCGAGCTCACGCCGCAGGTCCTCGGTGCGCTGGTACGCCGGCACGGCCAGTTCGAAGGATGTGAGGACGCCGTTCAGGAAGCCGTCCTGGCCGCCACCGTGCAGTGGCCGGCCCAGGGAGTGCCGGACAACGCGCGCGGCTGGCTGGTGACTGTCGCGTCCCGGCGGCTCATCGACCAGGTGCGCAGCGACCACGCGCGCCGCGAGCGGGAGTCGGCGACGGCCACCGAGGTGATGCCGGAGGACGTACCAGGCACCGACGACACGCTCGTCCTGCTGTTCCTGTGCTGCCATCCGGCGCTGACCGCGGCCTCCCAGACCGCCCTGACGCTGCGGGCGGTCGGCGGCCTGACCACTGCCGAGATCGCCCGCGCGTTCCTGGTGCCGGAAGCCACGGTGGCGGCCAGGATCAGCCGGGCCAAGCAGCGCATCAAGGCCGCCGGCAGCTCGTTCACCCTGCCGGACGGCGCGGAGCGCGAGGAGCGGCTGCGGGTCGTCCTGCACGTGCTCTACCTGATCTTCAACGAGGGCTACACCGCGTCCTCGGGCAGCGAGCTGCACCGCGCCGACCTCGCGCGCGAGGCGATCCGGCTGGCCAGGATGGTGCACGCCCAGCTGCCCGAGGACGGCGACGTGACCGGGCTGCTCGCACTCATGCTGCTGACCCACGCCCGCCGGGAGGCACGCACGACGGCGGCCGGCGACCTGGTGCCGCTTGACGAGCAGGACCGTACGAAGTGGGACCGAGAGCTGACCGACGAGGGCATCGAGCTGGTCAAGGCGTCGCTGGCCGGCCCGGTGCTGGGGCCTTACCAGCTTCAGGCCGCAATCGCCGCCACGCACGCCGACGCGGCCACGGCCGGGGAGACCAACTGGCCGCAGGTGCACGCCCTTTACCTGATCCTGGAACGGATCGCACCCAACCCGATGGTCACCCTCAACCGGGCGATCGCGCTCGCTGAGACCGAGGGCCCGCTGGCCGGGCTGGCCCTGCTGTCCACACTGGACAGTGACGAGCGGATGGCCGGGCATCACCGGATGCTGTCCGTACGGGCGCATCTGCTGGAGAAGACCGGCGATACGGCCGGGGCGTACGAGTACTACCGGCGCGCCGCGAAGTCCACCGCCAGCATCGCCGAGCAACGCTACCTGGAGTCCCGCGCCAGCCGGGTGAGAGCATAGATTCTGCCCCAATCCCCTCCACTAGGTCACATGCGGAGGTCATCGCGTCGCTCGACACCCAGACATGCTGGCCTTGCCGGCCCTCTCGACGGACGAGGGGATGACGACGAGGACTTGCCCGGGCTGTCTTTTCAGGCGCCCGCGCCGCCGTCGACGGGCACGATCGCGCCGGTCACCATCGACGCCCGGTCGCTGAGCAGCCACGCGGCCACCTCGGCGACCTCGCGGGGCTCGGCCATGCGGCGGAGCGGGGTCGCAGCGTTGATGCGCTCGATGACGCCGGGACTCTGGCTCTTCTGAACGTACTGGGAACCGAGAGCGTCAACGCGCCCAGGCCGCTCTGATAGAGCCAGACACGGTGGGTGCCCGGCTGTCGTTCCGGGAGGAAGTCATAAGGCACTTGGCCGATCGCGTACTCAGCGCCGCCGTGCTCTCCGGCCTGAACCCGGTCCGGCCGGGGGCATAGCGGTTAAGGCGCGGTGAGGGCTGCGGTCAGCGTTGCGGCGTGCCGGTCCAGCCAGGCTTCACGGCGCTTGATCACGTCGCCCACGCCCTCGTCCCACATCCGCTGCCAGCCGCCGCCCTGGGTTTCCGCCCGCTGCTTCATGAGGTGCCAGGACCGTCAGCCGCTTCTCCTCGCCCACCTTGCGCATGTCGGCGATGTCGGTGACGCGGGCCTCGCCGGCGAAGTGCGCGACCTTCCCCGGCGGGACCCCTTCCAGCCACGTCCCGGTCGGGCCGATCGCGTCGATCACGGCCAGCAGCTCCAGCCGCTGGCGGAACTTGCCGAGCGACGCGGCCTTCGCCACGTCCTTCAGCCGGTCGAACTCGCTGCGCCGCGTCACCGGGTCCGCCAGCAGCAGCCGCCCCAGCCGGGCACGGGCGGCCATGTTGACCCTGGCGGCGACCAGCCCGTAGAAGGCGGTGTTCGCCTCGGTCCGGATCGTGGTGGCCATCGCGTCCAGCGTCGTGTACCCCGGCAGCTCGCACCGCGCCCGGACCAGCTCCTCGAGCGCCACGTTGATCAGGTCCGCTGGGTTGTCCTTCGCCTGGACCGCCTTGCGGATCGCCTGCTCGGCGACCTGCCGCACCCCGGCTGCGTCGTAGGTGACCTTCATCCGGGCCCGGACCAGCTCCCGGTACCGCTTGGCCGTCCGCTCCACCGGCTGCTCAAGCTCCACGTCCCCGGCCAGCCCTAGGGCGTCCCGCACGTGCCGGGCCACCACGGCGGGGACGTCGTCAACCTTCGGGAAGTAGCCCAGCCGCTGGTAGGACTTCAGCCACACCACCAGCGCCAGCAGGCGCCGCTCATCATGCTGCGCTGTCCTGCACCGCGCCCACTCAACCTCGTCACCAGACGGGGTGAACGACTCAGCCAGCTCCCGGCCCGCCACCACCCGGCCGAACCGCGGGTACGTGGTCCTCTCGACCGATGTCACACCAACCCCCGCAGACGCCGCCAACACGACGACCACCACCCTAAGTGAGCGCCGGGGGTTGAGCGACAACGGAACGGTGGTTGTCGTTAAGGCCCCTCGCGGAGTGCCGTTAGCGACACTGGCCGTTCCAAGCAGCCTGTGCAGAATGCCTGGTAGAGGCAGGCCACGCCGCCGGGGGTGGCGGATTCTGGCGGGTGTTGCGGTCGCGTCAGCACGCAGGGCTTGATCTCTAGGACTTGCCTGTCGGCACGCAAGCTAGGTCATCCTGACCCAGGCGGTTCCGCCTGGGTCTCGGCGCTGCCGGCCCCGAGCGTGAGTGCTCGCTTGAGGGCGGCCTGGGTCTGGTCGGCCAGGGTGCGGGGGTTGTTGCCGAGGCTTTTGGCGGTCTGGTAGCAGGCGAGGGCGATTTGCGCGGCGAAGCGGGCGGTGGCCTCGTCGGATCCGCGGTGGATGAGGAGGTCGCTCAGCTTGTCGGCGATCTGCTGCATCTTCATCGCGTCGCGGGCGCGCAGCTCCGGGTGCTGCTCGATGAGCTGGAAGTGGCGGGTGTAGGCCTCGGGGTCGGCGGTTGCCTGGGCACAGAGGGCGAGGAGGACCGGGCGGAGCTGTTCGACGGCCCCGGTCGCGTTTCGCGGGGCGGGGGCGCCGTCGGCCTGGCCGGCTGCGGTGATCGTGTCGAGCAGTTCCTGCTCGTTGGCGAAGACGACCTCCTGCTTGTCGCCGAAGTGGCGGAAGAACGTGGTGCGGCCGACTTCGGCGCGCTCGGCGATGTCGCCGACCGAGACGCCGTCGAAGCCCCGCTCGCGGAACAGCTCTCGGGCGGCCTCGATGATGCGCTGGCGGGCCTGGCGTTGCTTGCGCTCCACGAGCGGGAGGTGCGGGGTCATAACAGCCAGCATACCGGTTCCGGTTTGCCGTTCCAAGAGGTACGCGGTATGTTACGGTACTGAGTACCAAAACGAACGGAGGACACAGTGGCGCACGAGCTGCACGCGGAAGACCGCCAGGCGATCGGCGAGATCTTGTCTTTGCACGGGCACCTGTTCGACGGAGGCCACCTGGACCGGCTCGGGGAGATCTTCACCCCCGACGTCGTCTACGACATGAGCGCCATGGGAATGGGAACCTTCGCGGGGATCGAGGCGATCAGGAGCGCCGCCCTGCAGCTTGGCCCGGGGAACCCCGTCGCTCATCACGTGACGAACGTCGTCATCAGCGGCGAGGGGGACGGCCCGGTAACCGCGCTGTCCAAGGGCCTCATACTGCGGGCGGACGGGACGCTCGCCAGCGTGACGCACCTTGACACCCTGCGGCGTCACGACGGCGGCTGGCGTATCAGCCGCCGGGTCATCACCCCGCAGCGCACTCCCCTGGGCGGAGCCCACCTCGCCGGCGCGGGCGACCGGTGAGCTCGCCCCTTTTCGATGCCCGCTATCTGCTTTCCGATGTCCGTTATCTGCCACGTGGGGGACAGTCATGACCGAGCCGCTCGTCATCACCCGGGTCACCCACAGCTGCCACCTGATCCAGGTCGGCGGCCTGACCGTGCTCACCGACCCCTGGTTCTCCCAGCGCGCCCTGTACCACCCGGGCGAGCCGATCGCCTTCCAGCCGGAACAGCTGCCGCACCTGGACGCCGTCGTGATCAGCCACGAGCACTACGACCACTGCGACCTTGATGCCTTCCGCCGCTACCCCGACAAGGACGTGCCCCTCCTGGTCGCCGGGCCGGTCGTCGAGAAGGCCCGCAAGGCCGGCTTCAGTAACGTCCGCGCGCTCGAGCCATGGCAGTCCGCTCAGGTCGGCGACCTGACCATCAGCGCGGCCCCCGGCAAGCACGGCGTCTACGAGGTCACCTACGTGATCAGCGGCGGCGGCCGCAGCGTCTACTTTGCCGGGGACACGCTGCTCATCCCGGAGCTGCGCACCCTGACCGACCGCTACGGCCCGCTCGACGTGGCCCTCCTCCCCGTCAACGGCCTGCAGATCCGGATGGCGGGCAACAAGCAGGTCGTCATGAACGCCGAAGAGGCCGCCGAGCTCACCGCCGCCCTGCGCCCTGGGCTGGCAGTGCCACAGCACTACGCCTTCACCAGCGGCACCGTGGGCGACATGCTCTTCCTCAAGAGCGACAAGACCCCCGCCCACTTCGTCGAGGCGGCCCGCCGCCTGGCCCCCGACGTCCCGGTCAAGGTCATCAGCCCCGGTGAACCGCTGACCGTCGCCCCCTGACCCCGAGCAGCCGAGCGGAGCCCTGACCATGCCGGTCGACGAGATCGCCCCCGGCTGAAGGCGCCTGTCCCGCCAGCGGCGCCATGCTGCGTACTCCGCTGACCGAAAGGATCTGCCGTGCCAGACGTTAAGCCCGTGCCCTGCTGGCTCCGGGCCGCCAACCGCGCGGCGCTCGCCATGTCGCGCGTCGGGCTCACGATGGGGCCCGTCTGCGTGCTTACGGTGCCGGGCCGGCGCACGGGCAAGCCGCGCTCGGCTCCGGTCTCGCCGCTGACGGTCAGCGGCGGCCGGTACGTAGTGTCCGCGCTGCCGGATTCCGACTGGGCCCGCAACGTCCGGGCCGCCGGGCACGCCCAGCTCTCCTGCGGGCGCCGCCGCGAGCCCGTCACGCTCACCGAGGTCACTGACAGCGCATTGAAAGAGCAGGTCATGCGCGCGTATCCGCGCGAGGTCCCGAGAGGCGCCCCGATGTTCGTCCGGGCTGGCATCGCCAGCAGCCCCGACCCCGACGCCTTCGCCGCCGCCGCCGGCCACGTCGCGGTATTCCAGATCCGCCCAGCGCCGCCAGCGCCGTGAAACCGCGCCACCGCCGCGACGCGCCGCGGAACCGGGCGGGCTGCCAGCCAGTGCTGTCCTGGCGTCCGCAGGCGCCAGGCCTGTGCCGAGGTCAGGTTTCAAAAGATGAACTCTGAAGCTGAGGAGGATGCGCCATGACCGTTCTGGTGACCGGTGCCCGGGGGGACGTCGGCGGGGCCGTGCTGGCGGGGCTGCTGGCGGCCGGGGAACCGGTGCGCGCGTCGAGCCGCGCCCCCCGGCCCGGCGAGTTCCCCGCCGGTGTCGAGGTGGCGCGCGCTGACCTGGCCGACCCGGCGTCCTGGCCGGCCGCCCTGGCCGGCGTGCGCAAGGTGTTCCTCTACGCGCATCCCGAAGGCGCGGCGGAGTTCGCGGCGGCGGCGCGGGAGGCGGGCGTGGAGCATGTGGTGCTGCTGTCCTCCAGCACGGTACTGTCCCCGGACGCGGAGGCCAGCCCGATCGCACTGCGGCACATCGCGGCGGAGCGGGCGCTCGACGGGTCCGGGCTTGACCGGACCTTCGTGCGGCCGGGCTACTATGCCACGAACGCGCTGCGCTGGTGGCAGTCGATCCGCACCGGGCGCGTGCTGCGCACCGCGTTTCCCGAAGCGGTCACCTCTCCGGTCCACGAACGCGACATCGCCCAGGTGGCGGTCCGGGCACTGCTGGACGACACGCACCGCGGCGCTGCCTGCCCCGTGCTCGGGGCAGGCCCGGTGACCGTGCGCGAGCAGGTCGCCGCGATTGCCGCGGCGCTCGGTGAGCCAGTGCGGCTGGAGCAGGTGGACGTGGACGCCTACCGCGCCGAGCTGCTCACGCAGCTTCCCGGGCCGATCGTCGAGCGCGTCCTCCAGGACCGCGGGAGCGTGCCCCCGCTGCCCGCCGAGCTGGCCACCGACGCGGTGCCCGAGATCCTGGGCCGCCCCGCGCTGACGTTCGCCGCGTGGGCCCGCGACCACGCAGCCGACTTCCGCTAACCGCATGAACCACGTGAGTCAGCCGCCGAAACCCAAGACTCCCGCCGACTGCGCGGGGCGGACCTGCGCGGCACCTTAACGCCGACCACCGTTCCGTTGTCAAGGGCCGCGCCCCTAACCCGTGGCCCGTTTCTGCCGTATTCCGGCCGCACCTCCACCAGCACCTCCCAGTGTCACGGCGCGCCAGCCCGGACACTGCCGCCGGCAGGGATCATTTTTCACGCGCTGCCGGCAGTACTCGCGCTCAATAGGGTGACCCTTGCAGAATCCCTGGCCTGATTGCTTCGGAGCCGAAGCGACGCGGGCACCTGGCCGCTCCTAACCGGGAGCCAGGCCCAGCCAAGGCGAGCGGATATACCGCCCGCTGTCGCTGGGCTTGCCACCGCGTCCCGCGACGACATTCCCGCGGACGTCATCGGCCTGGTTGCGGCTGGCAAGGAGATCCATGCTATCAAGCGTTACCGGGAACTGACTGGCACGGGCCTGCAGGAGGCCAAGGTCCTCATCGACGGCCTCTGAGCCGGCCAGCAGGCAGCCGTTCCGCGCGTTCCCGGAATGGCTCCATGACTGGTCGTCACTCAGAACCGCACGTCAGTGCGCGGCCACTCTCCGGCCCGGATTAGTGCGCAAATTTAGCGGTGGTAGCTGTTCCGGAGCATTCTGGCGGGTCAGCGGAGTACTGTCGATGCAGCGGCAGTCGCGCCTGCCTGCTCTGAGCCGGGTCTCGCCCACGCTGAGTCCGGTGACGAGGACAAGGGTTTTCAACTCGCGTGATCTCTTGGTCGATGGTGTCGTCATGCCTGGCCGAGGTGCGTGGGACCCGGCCGGAAAGACATACCGTGACCCAGGACCGTGCCCGCAAGCAGTCCATCCGGGCTCGCATGGCCGCCACCGGCGAGCCTTACAGCGTCGCTGCACATCATCTCGCCGGCTTCGAGGCTGCGGGAGGCGCGATGGCAGCGAAGGTGGCTGCCTGCGCCGGCGCGACGCTGGATGAGCCCGGTGTCCGGATGGGGATTCACCAGGCGATCTGGGTGCCCTGGGTGGAAACGGCGGAGACCCCTCGCGAACAGCGCCGCGGTGGCGCACAGGGCCTGGCCCGCAGGCTGCTCGGGACTCTCCTTCACGACGGCACTCACGTCGCAGGGGAAGGCTTCGCCGAGCCAGCGGCCCGCAGGTACATGATTGATTGCGGGCGTCGTCTCGGTGGCTTCGTGTGTCGTGAGGGCGCGGTGGACCAAGTCCGGCACGGGTGGCGGGTGCCACCCGTGCGTCAGCAGTCTGACCAGGAGATCGTCATCCTCATGCACTGGCTTTGGCCGCTGTGGGCGCTGACCGGCACAGCGGCCGCCCGCCCCGTCGGCACCGAGGCGGTACGCGGCATTGCCTGCCAGCAGCTGATCGTGGAAGTCGACCTGGCCCGTGCGCTAGAGGCGGGCGGGGAAGGATGGCCTGCTTCCTTCCGCCCCGGTCCTGAAGCACCCACGACAGCGGCGCTGGCCGTCTGGATCGATGAACGCCGCGTCCGGCGGGTGCGCTTCAGCCAGTCGGCGCACGGAGAAGTGAGTCCCGGGCCCGCGGACCGCGCATCGACGATCGAGGTCGAACTGTGGGACTTCGGTACCTCTGTGGCCCACCTGGACTGGTCGCGCTTCCCCTAGACAAGGTCACAACTGGCAGCCTTGCTCAGCATTAAGGGTGGGGTGTAGCTCTTCTGCAGTGACCCGTTCGATCAAGCGATGAGGTCGTATCTGTCCTTTGCGGGCCTGGTGGACGCGGTGGTGGTGCTCGCAGCGCACGTGGAATGCCCAGTACGCCTCGAAGTCCTGGCGCTGAGGATCTCGGCGGGGGACTGGCCGCGGGCTTGGGCGAGCGGTTCCCGGAGCCATCGGAGTGGCGCGGACGCGGGTGAAGCCTGCGCGGCCGAAGGTTTCCCACGCTCCCCTTGAGCAGTTCAGGTAGGGCGGCGATCCGGCAGTCGTTGCGCCGGTAGTAGGTCCAATGACCGATCCGGGTGCTTTCGACCAGTTGGGCCCTTTGCGGCACCGCCACGAGCAAGCGGCGTGCCCGGCCATCTCCAGTGCGTAGCGAAGTGGGTTGAAGCCGGCGTCCGGCGCAAACGTCGCCCTGCCAGTTCAACGAGGTGACAGTGGAGATAACAGCAAGAAGCACATCGCCTGTTTTTCACGGTGCCAGCCTTCGTGACACGGCGTGCTTCCGCGTGAGCCGTCTCGGCGGGGGAGCGGTAACACCCGGGGGAACCCGCATGGCGGAAGGCGAGTCCTCCGGTTTGCGCAGCGGCGGCCGCAGAACTTACCTGCTGCTTTCCGGCAGGCCAGCCCCTGGATCACCCCACGGGCGATAACAGCAAGATGCGGGCATATTTCTACCCGGTCACCGCGATTGGATATAGATGATAACAGCAAGAAGCGCTGAGCGCATAAGAACAAACCGCTAAAATCACTCAGCTAGGAGACAGTCTGTTTCCGGGTGTCTTTCTTGCTGTTATCCCGCTGGAGGAGTAGGCTCGCCCGCATGCCAGCCCCAGACGTGAGCACTCCGGCGCGCGACGCCATCGACGCCTTCCTCCGGCATCTCGGCGACCGCGACCTGTCCGCGACGACCCGCCGGATCCGGAAGACGTACCTCAACGAGTACCTGCGGCACGCCCAGCAGGCCGCGGCCGCTGCCGAAGGGCAAGAAGGTGAAGACGACGCCGGGAGCGAGGACGGGGCCGAGGGAGCTGTGGCGCGGCCGCTGACCGCAGGCGAGCTGATGGACGGCGAGCGCGCGGCTGCGTGGCTGGCCGACGCGGCGGCGGGCAGGACCCGCACCCGCAACACGAGCCGCGGCCCCGAGGCGGCCGCGTACCCGAACTCGATGCGGGTGCGGATCGACTCGGTCAACGCCTTCGCCGAGTTCCTCGGCGAGCCCGCCCGCCTTGACCGCCAGCCGCCCGCGCGCGGCTACCAGCTCACACCCGGTGACACCGAGGCGCTGCTGCACGATCTGACCGTTAAGAGGCCCATCCACGCCAACGCGATGACTGCGCTGCGCACCGCCGCTGTAGCCGCGCTGGTGGCCGACACCGGACGTGGCGTCCCGGAACTGGCGGAGCTCAACGTCAGCGCCCTGCACCTGGGCAGCGGCGAGCCGCGCGCCGACGTCGGCGGCGAGACCGTCCCGCTGACCCAGTCGACCGTGCACATCCTCACGCGCTGGCTCGCCGCGCGCGCCTCGATCGTCGCCGAGCTCGAGGGCAGCGATCCCGGCCACCTGTGGATCCCGACCAAGCCCGGACGCGCCCGCGGCGGCGTTCCCTCGGCCAAGCCCGGCATCAGCCCTGCGGCCGTCCGCACCCTGCACGCCTCGCACCGCGCCCTGGTCAGCCAGCTGCTTGGCACCCCGCTGCGCCCCGGCGCCCTGCGCGCCGCTGCCGAGGCCCACGTGGCCGCCGCCTCCCCAGAGCAGGCGAAGGGCTGACGGCCGGTATGTGGATCGGATGGCCGCCGGCGCGGAAGTACAGGTGCTGTCCGGCGCGGTGATCATGGTCAGGGTGTCCGGCCAGCCGTCGCTGTCCGGCCCGCCGGCGTGCTGCTGGCACAGCGTGTGGATTGGATTCGCGCTTCGCTGAAGCGCAGCGTTGCCGAAGTCAGCGTGCTGGGGGCCGTTGCGTGGCGCCGCAGCGTAGGCCGTCGAGAAAGACGGCGAGGATGCGCCGGTTGTGTTCGGGTCCTCGCCCGGGGACGGGCTGGGACAGCTGAGTGATGGCGTGCAGGAGATCCTCGGCGCTGATGTCAGCGCGAACCGCCCCGTCGGCCACTGCGGCGTCGAGCAGTGCCGCGAGGGCGGGGCCGAGGCGCTGCAGGAAATAGCCGGGCAGCCCCTCGAACGCCGGATCGCCTGAGTGCAGCGCTGAGGCGAGTCCGCGTTTGGTCGCTAGCAGTTCGGCGAACCGGTGGATCCACGTGATGAGCGCTTCCGCCGGCTCATGCCCCGCAATCAGGGCCGGGCCCGCGTCGGCGACGGCGTCGATTCCGCTCTCCACCACGGCTTTGACCAGGTCAGAGCGCTGCGGGAAGTGCCGGTACAGCGTGCCGACTCCTACGCCGGCCAGGTCGGTGATCTCCTTCGCCGGTGCGTCCACGCCGGAGGTGGCGAAGACGGTCCTCGCGGCCTCGATCAACGCATCGACGTTGCGTCGCGCGTCGGCGCGCCGCCGCGGTGCCGGCTCGCCGCTGCCCAGCTTTGCGGCGCCGGGCGACGAGACCGCGGTCTGTGTCCTGTCCTGAGAGACCACATCACCTCCGCTTGCGTAACCGGAAAGTCTTTCCGTATACTCCGGAAAGACTTTCCGCTTATCGCAGACTAGGGCATCCATCCGGTGCCGACCGCCACAGGAGGAGATTCCATGCAGTACCGCACCCTCGGCCGGACCGGCATCCAGGTCAGCCCCTACGCCCTGGGCACCCTGATGTTCGCGACCGTCATGGGCAATGCCCCCGAGGACTCCGCCCGCGTCATCGGCAAGGCACTGGACGCCGGCATCAACTTCGTCGACACCGCCGACGCCTACGGCGACTCCGAGGAGATCGTCGGCAAGGCCCTGGAAGGGCGCCGCGAGGCGGTCGTGCTAGCCACCAAGTTCAGCCGCCCGACCGGGCAGGACCCCAACCACCAGGGTGCCTCACGGCGCTGGATCGTCACCGCCGTGGAGAACTCACTGCGTCGCCTGCGGACCGACTACATCGACCTCTACCAACTTCACCGCCCCGATCCCCGCACCGACATCGAGGAAACTCTCTCGGCGCTGACCGACCTGATCCGCAGCGGCAAGGTCCGCGCGATCGGCGCGTCGCAGACCCCCGCCTCCGGCATCGTCGAGGCCCAGTGGGTCGCCGAGCGGCGCGGCCTCGCGCGATTCCACACCGAGCAGCCGGCCTACTCCATCCTCAACCGCGGCATCGAACGCGAGATCCTGCCCGCCACCCAGCGCTTCGGCATGGGCGCCATAGTCTGGGGCCCGCTCGGCCAGGGACTGCTCACCGGCCGCGTGCGCAAGAACCAGCACAACGACCTGCGCCGCGCCGGCATGGTCCGGCACCTCACCGACGAGCGCCGCCTCGACGTCGTCGAACAGCTCGTCCCGCTCGCCGCGGAGGCCGGGCTGCCGATGACCCACCTCGCGATGGCGTTCACCGTCGCTCACCCCGGCGTCACCAGCGCCCTCCTGGGCGCCCGCACCATGGACCACCTCGACGACCTGCTCGCCGGCCTGGACGTCACCCTCACCGGCGACGTCCTCGACCGCATCGACGAGATCGTCCCGCCCGGCACCGACGTCGGCACCCTCGACCAGGCCTACCAGCCCCCAGCCCTGGAGCTCCCGAGCCTGCGCCGCCGCCCCCCGGCCGAACGCGCCGCAGCCTGACCACAGCTCCCGCGCATCAATACCGGAAAGGTCCCGTCACCACCACCGCCCCGACCGGCCGGTACCGCCGCGATCGGGGCGGTTGTGCATCTGCTGGCCACCGCCATCGAGGAGGGCCGGGACCTGTCCTCGATGAACGGCATCCTGGCCGGCACCGCCTACCGTCTGCTGCTGGCCTGACGGCCCGGCCTCACCTCAGGTGCCGGGTGAAGAACCGGGCCGCGTCGTCGACCTCGAACCACGGGACGCCGGCGTGCCCGCCCAGATTGGCGTGCAGCGTCTTCTCCTTGGTGCCGAAGGCGTCGAACAGGTCCAGGGCCGGCTGCCGTTCCATCCCTTCGTCGTCCCACTGCAGCAGGAACTGCAGCGGAATGGTGACCTGCCGGGCCTCCTCGCGCAGGGTGCCGGGCACGAAACCCCCGGCGAAGAAAACGGCGGCCGAGGTGCGCGGCTCGGACACCGCCAGCCGAATGCCGATGGCGGTCATCCCCTCGTACCCGACCGGGCCGCCGATCCCGGGCAGCGAAAGGAGGGCGTCCAGGGTGGTCCGCCATTCCGGGACCGCCTTTTCGACCAGCGGGAGGATGAAGGCGTCGACGATCTCATCGACCGGCTCGCCGGCCTGCAACGCCCGGCGGAGGTCGGCGCGGGCCTGCTCATCGACGGCGGAACGGGGCCGGTCACCGTGCCCGGGGGCGTCGATGGCCGCCACCGCGAAGCCGTACTCCGACGCGTAGTGCCGGGCCCGGGCCACCAGCCGGGGGTGCCGCTTGTGCAAGCCGCCGTTGTGGCCGCTCAGGATCAGCGGGGCCGGCGCGGATCCAGGCGTCCACAGGACGCCGGGGACCTCGCCGAGGGTGAATTCGCGTTCGAGGACGCCGTCGTCGAGGCGCTGTTCAGAGGTGAGTCGCATGGTCGTGCCTTTCGGGAGTGCTCTTGAACGGCGCTCCCGGACGACCTATCGCCCGACCGCGACCCCGGAGGGGAGCACCCATGTCGATACTGCGTTCACGGATACCACCTCCTCGTTCTCTCGCACGGCCTCCGGAAGAATAGCAGTGGTCGCCGTGGCCCGCCAACGGGTTTTTGCGGAGGCTCCGTGGCCAGATGCCACGGAGCCACTCGCCTAAAGGCCAAGGCCGTGTAGTTAAGGGCTTCGGGCTTGTGTGGTCATGGTGTGGTGATGGCCGCGCACAAGGCTTCCACCGCACGCATCACGGGTTCCAGTCCATCACGTACTTCACGCTCTCGAAGTTCTTCTCGGCCAGATCCTGCCGGCGGATCATCCAGATCCCGAGGGCTTGAGGGTCAGTACGAGCGTCGGTGAGCGTGATGCACGCCTGAGCCAGCATCAGCCACGCCTCGTCATCGTCGTCCGGCCAGCGCCTGAGGCACGGATCGTCCAGCTCGGGGCAGGCGTAGCCGCCCAGGGTGAGCTCGCCGGCGTCGGATTCGTCCAGATCATCCAGATCGTACTGTTCAAAGAGGCTTTCGCATTCCTCGTCTGCTTCGACGGCGTCGAAGCTGCTGTCGCCCGGCATGTTCCAGTCGACGTGACCGTGGAGGGGGAACGACTCGCTCGCGTCGTGGTCATCGTCTTCTGGAGGCGCCGTCCCGGCCGGGACGTACACCACCCGGCCGCTCCGGTCCTCGTCGTTCCCCTCATACTGGCTCCTGCTGGCGAAGAACAGCAGGTGACCATCTTCCGGCAGCGGGATATCCAGAACGCCGGCAGGCAGGGCCGCGCAGTCGACCGAGGCGATGAAGTCCGGGACGGGCCGCACGAAACCCGCGGGAAGCGGAGGGCGGCCCCCGTAGCGTCCGACGACGGGCCCCTCGCTGTGTCCCGCCGGGCGCAGCTCTATCCGGGGCCGGGCCAGCCGCAGCACCCTGTCGATGACGTGCTCGGGTGTGCCTTGCTCGCGAGCGAGGTCACGATAGGCCTCGCGCCGGTCCAGGACGGGCATCGCGGCGTCCAGGACCGGCCGCACCGGTTGCCGGACCGTGATGGTGCCTATGGCCGATTCCGGGCCGGGCCCGTCCGGACGGTCGACTTTCCACCAGCCCAGCACGTCCTGGTATTCCGGCTGGGGAACCTTACGCCCTTTGCCAGTCATCAGCCGCCCCTGATATGCCTGGGCATAACGCGCCCGGACCGAGTAAGTGCCGGGCTTGTCGGGAACGACGATGTCGCACGACACACGTACCCACTCAGCCGGGCCCGGGTTATCTTCCGCCAGCGCCTCGACGCCCGTGCCCGGATTGACCACCTTCGGGCCTCCACCGCTGCGCTGCTTGCCGTTCCATACCGACGCCTGGGCGCGGTCCTCGCCCGCCAGGCCGACGATCACCTGGTTGACAGCGTTGCCGCACTCCGAGCAGTCATGCAGGACATCGAAGCTGAGCTCGTGTGACCCGCCCCCGCGGACGTGTACCGTGTCGCCCCGGCCGTCAATCTTCACGTTGCGGACCTTGAACCTGAACCCCGTCCCGCCCCCGTACGGCTCGACCATTTCGGTGCCGGGCGACAGGAGATGCCCGGCGTCGCCGGCGCGGGTAGCCATGGTTCCCACCGACCAGAGCCTGGAGCCGTCCACCGCCTCGAGCACCACGGTCCCATCGTCCCGCACCGACAGCCGCGCGGCCGGCCGGCCGTTTGTGTTCGTCGCCCACACCGCGCGCCCGTCGCGGTTGTACAGGACCAGGTTGCCGTCGGCCTGCAGCACCAGCTCGCCGACTGACGTGCCGCGCGTTTTGCTCGCCCACACCGCACGGTCCTGGTCGTAGCGGTACAGGACGAGGTTCCCGTCGTCCTGGTAGACCAGCGTGCACGAGCCGGACGGCGAGGTCAGCGACTGGCGCCGCAAGGTCTGGCCGACGAGCATCAGCGACCCGGCCGCATAGCTGGCCGGGCCGCTGAGCGGGTGGTAGGGCGGGCGAGGGCTCACGGCGGGTCTCCCGGGTTCCGTAGGGCACATTGGCCGGCATGCTATCGAGCACCGGGGACACGCCACACGCGGAGGCCTGGACCCTGCGCCGCGCGCCCACAGAGATCGAAAGCCACAGCCCGTAGGCGGCATATCGTGGCCCGTGACAGAGCGCCTGGCACTCAGGCTCAGCGCCATGTTCGACGAACCCCACCGCCCCTAGCCCGACTGGCTAACCTCGCACGGTCGCGGGCGACCGGCAACTGTTTATCCGAGGCAGGGGGCCTGAGGAAGAGCGGTACGGGATCCTCCGCTAAGTAGCGCCGGTATCGCAGCGTTACTTGTCGCGATCCGTGGAGTCAGGAGGATGTCGGTCCGCGCGGTCGTAGGCTTCCTGCGAGGCTGACACGTCGCCGAGGTGCGCGATCGACCATTCCTCCAGCGCGCGCAGCGGCTCGCGCAGGGTGCGGCCCGCCTCGGTGAGCGCGTACTCGACGCGGACCGGAACTTCCGGGTAGACGGTGCGGCGCACGAGCCCGTCCCGTTCGAGCCCGCGGAGAGTCTGGGTGAGCATCTTCTGCGAGACGCCCTCGATGCGCCGGCGCAACTCCGAGAAGCGGGCGCTGCCGTCCCAGAGGGCGCCCACTATGAGCACCGTCCAGCGGTCGCCAATGCGATCCAGGATGCGGCGAGTCGGGCAGTCCGCGCGGTAGGGGCTGGCGCGGAGCACCGACTCGGCCTGAGTGGTTACCACAAAGTGCCTTCTTCCCATTGGAGAGCTGCGCTCATACGGTAATCGGAGCGCGTCGTCCGACGCCAACCCGTCCCGCAGAAAGGCACCTCGTGTCTCGCATTACCGTCATCGGCGGCACCGGCTATGCCGGCTCGGCCATCGTCGCGGAGGCCGCTGCCCGCGGTCACCAGGTCACCGCACTGAGCCGCTCGCTCCCCAACACGCCAATCCCGGACGTGACCTATGTCCAAGGCGACGCCACCGACGAGGCGACGCTCTCGGCACCCGTTGAGGGCGCGGACGTCGTAGTGGGCGCACTCGCCCCGCGCGGCCCGCTGGCCGGCACCTTCCGCGACGTCTACAGCACCATCGCGCGCCTGGCCGATGCCGCAGGCGTACCCCTGTTCGTCGTCGGCGGCTACTCGTCGCTGCGCCCTGCGCCCGGGGCGGATCGCTTCGTCACCGACCTCAGCCACATCCCCGCAGAGCTCCACGGCGAGATCCGCGCCGGGGCGGCGCTCATCATTGAGGACCTCCCGGCCACGCCCGCGACACTCGACTGGGTCTTCGTGAGCCCGGCGCTCAGGTTCGGCGTACGCATGCCCGGCGAACGACTCGGCCGTTACCGGCTCGGCGACGACGTCGCGGTTCAGCCCGAGGACGGCGGCGCGATCTCCGCTGCGGACTACGCCCTCGGGCTCGTCGACCTGATCGAGAAAGGCGACCACCACAGGGCACAGGTCAACCTCGGCCACTAAGCCCGGTCAGGGCAGCCTTGGCCGAGGACCCATAGCCCGGCCCGCCGGGCGGCTACTCCTGCACGATCATGAGCTGGTTCTTGTCGTGATCCCTGAAGAAGAACAGCACCGGCACGTTCCCGCCGCCGCCCATGAACTCCGCGTCCACGTCAACGCCCTTGCCCGCGAGCTCGGCGTGGTCGGCGCGCGGGTCCGGGGAGCCCAGCGAGATCCCGGTCATCCGCCCCGGCTGGAACTCGCCCTGCGGCGGGACCAGCGCGATGGCCGCGCCGCCGCCCGGCGGGGTGACCTCCACCCAGCGGCTGTCCCCGGCGAACGGCACGTCGGCCGTCAGCGCGAACCCGAGTACCCGTGTGTAGAACGCGATCGCCACATCCTGGTCCGCGACCGGGACGAGCACCCGGCCGATCTTCGTCACCTGTGCCATGTCCGTTCCCCCTTCAGCCTTCAGCGACTTCGCGTGTCATCAGGTAGGACGCGCGGCGCCGCCCTATCTCATCGCCCCGTGCGAGAGAAGCCCATCATCCCGAACGAGTGCGCGGTTCCCGTGGGCGCAACGCCGGAACAGGGAACGGATACCCAGGACGACGCACGATAATGGCCCCCATGGACGTGACCGCCAAGCTCCAGATCAAGCCCGGCCAGCGGGTCGCCGCGCTCGGGGGGACCGGTGACGTGCCCTCCGTCGTGACGCCGGACGCCAACCCGCCTGCCGACCCCGGCGACGCCAACGCGGTCATCGCGTTCGCCAGGAACCGGGCGGAGCTCGCCGCCGTCGCGGCGCCCGCCGTCGAAGCCGCCCGGCAAGACAGGCTGGCCTGGATCGCCTATCCGAAGGCCGGCAAGCTCGGCACGGACTTGAACAGGGACATCCTCGCCGGGCTGCTCACCGCCGAGGGGATACAGCCGGTCCGCCAGGTCGCCATCGACGAGACCTGGTCGGCCCTGCGCTTCCGCCCCGCCTGAGCCCTGCGGCCCGGCCGCCGCGTAACGGCGTGCCGCGATGCGGCGGGATTGCCCGTCTCGGCCGGGCGCGGGTGTCTGGGCTGGTGACACACTAGTCTTACCGGCGCCCCGGGCTCCGTGGAAGGTCTTCCCGGGCAGGCGGTACCGTCGTACTCGGCGCGCCGCCGCTTCGCGGGGGGCTATCCGTCCGCAACGGACGGTCAGGGGAAAGGCGGGTGCGCACTCCCCTCCATTTTCAACTTATAGCGCACAGGGGGGCTTGCGGCAAGACCCGGGTCATGGGGCAGAATCGCTGGCCGAGGCGAGAACCTGCCGAAATCGGAGTCGCGAAGTGCGTGCTCGGGCGGCGCTCAACACCCACCAGGTTCCTCACGCCGGCCCGGACGCGTTCCCCGCGCAACGGCCGGAAGCGAACTCAGATCGGAGCTGATGACGTGAACCCCATGACTGCCAGCGCGTTTGACCTTCCGGACCGCCTTGCCGCGAAGGCCGACCCGGCGCTGATCGCCGGTGACGAGCAGCACTTCGCGGCCATCGCGGTGAGCCTCCAGCAGACGATCGCCGACCTGTCCCGCCGCCTCGATGCCGAGCTCAGGTCCCCCGGCGGTATCGGCCAGGAGGCGATGGACCGGGACATGGAGGTCCACCGGCTGGCGGCCCGCCTTCGCGCCCTGCGCCGCTTCGGGCTGGACCTGTGCCTCGGACACATCGTCGGCGCTGACAATCCCGAGCCCGTGTACATCGGGCGGCTTGGCCTCACGGACAGCGAGGGCCGCCGGCTGCTTGTCGACTGGCGTTCCCCCGCGGCTGAGCCGTTCTTCGGTGCGACGCACGCCAACCCGATGGGCCTGGCAAGCCGGCGCAGGTACCGCTGGGCGCGCGGCCGGGTCAGCGACTACTGGGACGAGGTGTTCACCCCGGACGGGCTTGAAGGGCACGCCGCCGCGCTCGACGACCAGTCTGCTTTCATCGCGAGCCTGGGGGGCAGCCGGTCGGCCCGGATGCGGGACGTGCTCGGCACCATCGCGGCCGACCAGGACGCCGTCATCCGCGCGGGATCCCGGGGCGCTCTCGTCGTCGACGGCGGTCCCGGTACGGGGAAGACCGTCGTCGCGCTGCACCGCGCCGCCTACCTGCTGTACTCCGATCCCCGGCTCGTTCACCGCCGGGGCGGCGTGCTGTTCGTCGGCCCGCACCAGCCCTACCTGGCCTACGTCGCCGACGTGCTCCCCAGCCTCGGCGAGGAAGGCGTGCAGACCTGCACCCTGCGGGACCTCGTCCCGCAGGGAGCCGCGGCGGCGACCGAGGCCGACCCGGACGTGGCCCGCCTGAAGTCGTCCGCGGACCTGGTGAAGGCGATCGAGCCGGCGGTCAGGTTCTACGAGCAGCCGCCCGCCAAGGGGATGACGGTGAAGACCGACTGGTCCGACGTCTGGCTGAGTGCCGGCGACTGGGCTGAGGCGTTCGACGCGCCGGAGCCCGGTACCCCGCACAACAATGCGCGCCTTCAGGTCTGGGAGGAGCTGCTCACCATCCTGGCGGACTCTCGCGACGGTGACGTCCCGGCTGACCTGTTCCGCAGGTCGCTGCTGCGGAACGAGGAGCTGCGCACGACCTTCAGCAGGGCGTGGCCGCTGCTCGAGGCGGGTGAGCTCGTCGGGGACCTGTGGTCGGTGCCCGCCTACCTGCGCAGGTGCGCTCCCTGGCTCAGCCCCGATGAGGTTCGGCGGCTGCAGCGCCGGGACGCCCAGGCCTGGACGGTGTCCGACCTGCCGCTCCTGGACGCGGCACGGCAGCGGCTGGGTGACCCGGAGGCGTCACTGCGTAAGCACCGGCATGACGCCGCGGTCGCCGCGGAACGCGAGCAGATGGCCCGGGTTGTCGACAACCTGATCGAGGCCGCGGACGACGAGTACGGCTTCGGCCTGGTGACGATGCTGCGCGGCGAGGACTTCCAGGACGCCCTGGTCAATGAGGCCGCACTGCCCGGTACCGATCCGGACCGGCTCGCCGGCCCGTTCGCGCACATCGTCGTGGACGAGGCTCAGGAACTGACCGACGCGGAGTGGCAGATGCTGCTGCTCCGCTGCCCGTCCCGGAGCTTCACGGTCGTCGGGGACCGCGCCCAGGCCAGGCACGGGTTCACGGAGTCGTGGCGGGAACGGCTGGAGCGCGTCGGGCTGGAGCAGGTCAGCCTGGCCTCGCTGAGCATCAACTACCGGACGCCGGAAGAGGTCATGGCGGAAGCCGAGCCGGTCATCCGGGCGGTGCTCCCGGACGCCAACGTGCCCGCCTCCATCCGCAGCACCGGCGTCCCCGTCGTACACGGATCCGCTTCGGACCTGGACTCGATCCTCGGCACCTGGCTCGACGCGCATGCCGACGGGATCGCCTGCGTCATCGGCGATCCCGCGTTCCTGGCGACGTCCCGGGTCCAGTCGCTGGCCCCGGAACTGGCGAAGGGACTCGAGTTCGACCTGGTCGTGCTGATCGACCCGGAGGCGTTCGGCACGGGCATCGAAGGAGCGGTCGACCGCTACGTCGCGATGACCCGGGCGACCCAGCAACTCGTCATTCTCACGAGCTGACGCGGGCGAAGCCAACGTGACCGGTTCGGACCCGGCGCGGTACGACGGACAGCTAAGCGGCGGCCAGTCACTCGCCGGCGCTGGCGAGGACCGCGGACACGACCCGCGCGATGGCGGGAGGGTCCGGCGGGGGGCCGTCGGTGTCGGTGAACAGCAGGTGCGCCGTGCTGACCAGCATCGGGGCGAGCGTGGCGATGTCGGCGCCGGGCGCGATCCTGCCCAGGTCACGCTCGGCTTCGAGGTAGCGGGCGGCCATGGCCACGGACTCGGAGACCAGGGGGATGCGGGAGCCGGTGGCGGCGCGCAGCCGGGCGCGCAGCTCGTCACGCGCGATGACCAGGCGGACCAGCGCGAGGACCGCCGGGCTGAACAGCTCAGGGAGCGCGGCGGCCAGGTTGCCGGCGACGGTGCCGGTGCCGGCGGCGGCGAGCAGGGCCTGCGCCTGGTCGCCGATCCGGGCGATACGGTCGAGCGCGAGCTCGGCGAGGAACGCGTCGAAGTCGGCGAAGTGCCGGTGCAGGACCCCCTTGGCGAACCCGGCCTCGGCGGTGACCGCGCGGCTGGTCAGCGCGGGCGGGCCGTCGCGCAGCAGGACCCGCTCGGCGGCGTCGAACAGCTGCCCGCGCGGGTCGCGGATGGCCACTCCGGTCGGCACTTCGTCATCCGTCCTTCCCTTTCCCCGCCCGCACGCTGTCCGCGAACGCGCTAGCTAAGTGGGCGGGTGCCCATTTAGAGTGGGCGCATGACCACTCTACCGTCAGAACCTGACGAGGCCCCTGCGGCCGCGCCTTCCTCCAGCGGGCGGTCGCACCTGCAGCGGGCGGTCGCCGAGGGATTCGGCGCGGACGCCGGCCGCTACGACCGGGCCCGGCCCACCTACCCCGCCGACCTGATCGGCCGCATCATCGCCGCCAGCCCGGGACGCGACTTCCTTGACGCCGGCTGCGGCACGGGCATCTCGTCCCGGCTCTTCCAGGCGGCCGGCTGCCGGGTGCTCGGCGTTGACCCCGACCCGCGGATGGCCGAGCAGGCCAGGCAGGGCGGGACCGAGGCCGAGGTCGCGAAGCTCGAGGACTGGGACCCGGCGGGCCGCTCGTTCGACGCGGTCACCGCCGCCCAGGCCTGGCACTGGGTGGACCCGGCCGCCGGGGCCGCCAAGGCCGCCGCGGTGCTCCGGCCGGGCGGCAGGCTCGCTGTCTTCTGGAACGTCTTCGAACCGCCGGCAGAGCTGCGCGAGGCGTTCGCCGGGGTCTACCGGCAGGCGCTGCCCGGCTCGCCGGCCGGCGGCTTCTGGTCCAGGCCCGCGCTCGACCTGTACCGCGAGCTCATGGGCGCCAGGGCGGCTGACGGGATGCGGGAGGCGGGCGCGTTCGGCGAGCCGGAGGAGTGGCTGTCGCACTGGCGGCGGCCCTACACCCGCGACGAGTGGCTGGACCTCGTGCCGACCACCGGCGGCTTCGGCCGGATGCCTGCGTCCGTCCAGCGGGAGATCCTCGCCGGCCTCGGCGCGGCCGTCGACGCGGCCGGCGGCTCCTTCACCATGGGCTACACCACGCTCGCGGTCACCGCGGCCCGGTTGGCGCCCTAGCGCGCCCGGGCATGGCCGGCGCGGGCCGTGACGAGCGCGGCGCGGTTCAATAGAGGCGATGCGGGGCACGAAAAGAGCTCGCTAATTCCCGAACGTGATGGATTTACCTTCCGTTTCGGTCCGCTTACCTGGCGTCGCCCTAAGGTTTTTCCTTAGACCGCGCGCCCGTAGGAGCTGACTGCTAACCTCTAGGGGCTGCTCGCACGAGAGCGAGCTCCGTAACGTCGTGGCCTGGACGACGTCGGTTCATGACGGCTCTCGACCCCAGGCTGTGAGGGTTGGTCGTCTCCCGGAATGGCTGAAGGGCAGTGACAACGGTATACGAGCTACACGGTGAGCAGGCATACGAAGCCGAGATCAGTCAGTGCGTCGGGGTGACCGGTTATCATCACTGGTTCTTCCTGAATGCGCTGGCCGATGCACTCAATTACGAGTTCCGGGCATTTGCCGTCGATTCCGCTGACGGGCGCCTCGGCGTCGTACCCCTGTTTCTCCGGCGCCGCGGCCCCGTATCGACTGCGAACTTCATTCCGGTCGGTTCCATTGGTCCGGTGATCCGCGGGGAGGCGCTGCGCGCGGGACTCGTTGGCGAACTGCTCCACGGCGTGGAGCCTGTGCTGCGGCGTCATCGGACGGTCGCTGCCCGGTGGGGGTTCTCGCCGGGGCTTAAGGTGAGTGCCGAGGAGTTGGCTAACTCGGGATTTGAGGTATACGAGTGGGAAAATTACGTAATCCCAGGGACTAAGTCGGTTGACGATCTCCTTAAGTCGATGTCGCGCTCGCGGCGCCAATCAATCAATCGACACATCAGGCGCGGCGAGGATCGCGGTGTGAGCGTGGGGGAGGCTTCCGCTGAGGAAATTATGCGATGTCTTCCAGAGCAGATAGCCGCTGTTTATGAGCGTCAGCGACGATCGCCTCTCTATAGTTCCGCCGTGGTTCGCTCCCTGACCGAACGGCTAGCCTCCCATCCGCGCATGCTATGGCGAACCGTTAAGGAGCAGGATGGCAACGTAGTGGGGGTGGCCGGGTGTGTCATCGGTGATGATCGCCTGTGGGGCTGGTTGATAAGCGGCACCCCTGCCAACGGGGTTAGTGTCCAGATGCTCTGCTACTGGGACTTGATCAAATGGTCACTTGCCCGAGGTTTGGCACTCGACTTGGGCGGAGCGCCAAATGAAGGCATTCGCGAGCTGAAGACTTCCCTGGGCGCTGACGTCGAGACCGCCGTTCGGGTCTTCCAGTTCCGCCCTAGGGTGGCTTACAAAGCGGCTGCTGCACTTCGTACCTGGAGTCCGGTAGCTAATAACTGGGATCGGATGCGCCAGATGATCGGGGACTGACATGCCGTGCAATCTTTCAGCACGGCAGGCTAGTCCATGATCACGAGCAAGGGCTTACCGAGAAATCCTGGCCGGATATGACTACGACCCCTCCTCCTCGGAGGCGCCGGTGAAGAACTCGATGAGTCCGAACGGTGCGCGGTCGCCGAGGCAGAGCCCTAGGATCAGGTGCGCCTCCGCGGCAGCCGACTCGCTGCGCGGGAACAGCGCCTCTTCGTAGGCGGTGAGTGCCGCTTCGATGTCGCCGGGGTGCGCGGCGATCGCCTTCCCGAGCTCGGCGCCGTCGAACATCGCCAGGTTCGCGCCCTCGCCGGACGGCGGCATGAGGTGCGCGGCATCACCGAGGAGCGTCACCCCGGGCACGCGGCCCCACCGGTGGCCGTTCGGGAGTGCGTGGATCGGGCGCGGGACCGGTGCGGTCTCGCCGTCGGTGATCAGCGCGGTGAGTTCCGGCGCCCACCCGTCGAACTCGGCTGCGACCCGGGTGGTCGCGGCGGCGGCGTCGGTGAAGTCGATGCCGGCGATCCACTCGGCGGGGCGGTTCAGCTCGACGTACACGTGAAGGACGCCGCCGGCCTCACGGTGCGCGACGATCCCCTTTCCCGGGGAGAGCGCGAACATCGCGCCGCCGCCGACCACTTCGGCGGCCGCGGGGTGCCGCTCGTCGGCGTCGTACAGGTAGGTCTCGATGAACGACGTGCCGACGTACTCCGGCTGGGCGTCGGAGAGCAGCGGCCTGATCTTCGACCAGGCACCGTCGGCACCGACGAGGAGGCTGGTGGTCACGGCGGGCCCGTCCGGTGAAGGCCAGCTCGTGCCGGCCGTCGCCGAGGGGCTTGACATCGGTGACCTTGCGTCCCCACTGGATCATCTCGTCGGGCAGGGAGCCGAGCAGGATCCGCCGCAGGTCGCCGCGGAGCACCTCGGGACGCCCGCCCGTGCCGTCGTCGGGCTCGTCGAGCAGCATGGCGGCGTGCTGGTCGAGCGCGCGCGAAGCCTCGCCGCCCTCGTGGATGATCGCGCGGAACTCGCCGGTGAGGCCGGCCGCTTCGAGCGCGGGCTGCCCGTTGTGCTCGTGGATGTCGAGCTGGCCGCCCTGCGCGCGGGTCTCAGCCGAGGGCTCCGCCTCGTAGATGGTGGCGGGAATGCCGTGGACGTGCAGGACGCGTGCGAGGGTAAGGCCGCCGAGGCCCGCACCGACGATCGTGACCGGTGTCGTCATCATGTTCCCTTCAAAAGCTGACTGGAACGTTGTTCCAAGAACACATCTTGGAACAACGTTCCAGTCGTGTCAAGATGATGCTCATGGCGACCAGGACTCAGCGGACCGAACGGCGCGCGGACGCGCTCTCGAAGGAGCGGATCGTCGAGGCCGCGATCGAGATCCTCGACGCCGACGGCGAGAGCGCCCTGACTTTCCGCGCGCTCACGGCGCGGCTGGCAACAGGGAGCGGCGCGATCTACTGGCACGTCGCCAACAAGAACGACCTGCTCACGGCGACCACCAACGAAGTCATCGCCCGTGTCATGACCGATGTGGTCAGTGGCGCGGAGCCGCGGGAGGCTATCCGTGCCATTGCCCTTGGGGTGTTCGACGCGATCGACGTCCACCCCTGGGTGGGTGCCCAGCTTTCCCGTGAGCCGTGGCAGTCCGCGATGCTGCAGATCTTCGAAAGCGTCGGCGGGCAGCTCCAGGCGCTCGGCGTCCCTGAACGGGCGCAGTTCGACGCCGCGTCTGCGCTCGTGAACTACGTCCTCGGCGTCGCCGGGCAGAATGCCGCGAACGCCCGCCTGCTCCACGCGCGTGAGATGGGTCGTTCGGCCTTCCTCGCGGCCGTCGCCGCACGGTGGGCGCAGCTCGACCCCGCGCAGTACCCGTTCGTGCATCAGGTGGCGACGCAGCTGCGCGAGCACGACGACCGCGAGCAGTTCCTCGCCGGCATCGACTTCATCCTGGCCGGCATCACGGCGGAACCGCGGGCGGCGCTAAGCCCGTCACCTGGCCGACGGCGAACGCGGTGATCTCCGCCAGAGGCGGGCGGTAGCCCGACGTCGTGTCGGCCTCGATGGACGGGACGCGGAGGCGGAGCCGGTCGAACGCGCGCAGGCTCCGCACGTACGCTTCCCGGTCGGCCGGGCCGGGGTCGGGGTGCGCGCGGCGGGCGCTGTCTTGCCCGCGGCGGGCGACGATCCGCTCGAACGCCACCTCGGGGTCTGCCGTGCAGTGCACGACCCGGAGCCGCGCCACGGGGAGCAGCGGCTCCAGCCGCGGGCGCCATACCCGGTCCTGGAAGGCGGCCTCTGCCACCGTCGTCACGCCGGCTTCCAGGAGCAGCCGCAGCAGGGCGAAGAACACCGGCAGCGTCCGCGCGGTCAGCTCGTCGCCCTCGCCCGGCGTGAAGCCGGGCGCGGAGTGCGCCATCCCTTCCTTGATCTCGTCCCGGCAGACGGCCGGGCAGCCGGCCGCGCGCGCGATCTCGTGCGCGAGGGTCGTCTTGCCCGATCCCGGCGGGCCGCTGATCACGATCAGCGTGGGGCGCGCGGTGTCATCAGCCACTCGTTCGGACCTGCCTGACGTTGACTTTGATCCTGGCCCTGCCTAGCGGAGGGTGATCACGTTGCCCGTGACCAGGGCGGCCGCGTCGGAGGCGAGCCAGGCGATCACCCCGGCGACTTCCTCCGGGGCCGCGACGTGGAAGAGCTCCGCGCTCGCCGCGACTTCCTCGCGGACGGCGCCGGTGACCCAGCCGGTGTCGGTGACCGGCGGGTGGACCATGTTGGCCGTGACCCCGAACGGGGCCAGCTCAGCCGCGGCGGACATCGTGTAGTTCACCTGGGCGGCCTTGGCGGCGCCGTACGAGACCTCCTCGGGGAAGCCGAGGCCGCCGCCTGAGGTCAGCCCGATGACCCGGCCCCACGTGGCCTGGCGGGCGATGTGGCGGCGGGCGAACTCGGCGATCATCAGGGCCGCGCCCATCGCGTCGACCGTGAACTGCCTTGTCCAGCTGTGCGCGGTCACTGGCTGGAGGTTGCGGCCGGCCCTGTCCTTGCCGGCGGCGGCGAAGGTGTCGGCGACCCAGCCGGTGGCGTTGTTGACCAGGATGTCGACCGGGCCGAGGCGCTCCTCGGCGGCGTCGAACAGCCGGGCCGGCGCGGCCGGGTCGGACAAGTCCGCCTCCACCGCCACGGCGCTGCCGCCCTCGGCCGTGATGCGCGCGATCACCCCGGCGGCGTCGCGGGCGCGGTGGTCCCGGTAGGCCTGGGGGATCCCGGGGTCCTCGGGGTCCGCCAGGCGCAGGTACGTGCACACCACCGCGCAGCCGTGCCGGGCCAGGGCCCGCGCGGCCGCGGCCCCGATCCCGTGGTTGGCGCCGGTCACGATCGCGGTATGCCGGGTCGTCACGGGGAGTCCTCTCCGGGGGCGGGCGGTGCCGGGCTGACCGATTCTAGTTCCGAGAAGAATCATCTGTTGGACTTCTGGCTTCTCCTGACGGCAGGCTGGTCCTCCTGATCACGGGGCGGATGCCGCGCGGGCGGGACTTGACCAGCCGGGGTCCCGGCCGAGGGCGGCGACGACCTGGTCGAGCCCCGGGCCGCCGTGGCGGGTGACGGCGGGGGCGAACGCCGCACCGGGCGCGAGGCGGGCGTCGCCGTCCGGCACGGCCAGCGCCACGCCGAGCGCCGCCTCCAGTAGTTCCGGCGAGAAGCGCACGTCGAGGCCGAGGGTCCTGGCGGCGTCCCACGAGTGGGCGACGTAATCCACGAGGTGGAAGCCGATCGCCTGGCGTGCCGGGAAGGCGGGCCCCGCGGCGAACTCAGGCAGGGGGAACTCGCGGTCCAGGGCCCCCTCCGCGCGGAACGCGGCCAGCACCGCCTCCGCCGAGGCGCGGTAGGCCGCCACGGGGTCGCTGCCGAGGCGGCGCGGGCGCCAATGTGCCGGGTCGCCGTCGCCGGCGGACGCGGCGGCGAACCCGTAGTGCTGGGCGGCCATGTGGGTGATGAGCCCGTGCAGCGTCCAGTCCGCGCAGGGCGTCGGGAGCGCCAGGTCGGCCGCCGTGGCGCGCGCCACCAGCGCGACGCTCGCGCGGACCGCCTCCGCGTCGAGGGCGACCACATCCAGATCAGTAAGCATGCACATATAATATGCGCTCGCTTATAATCTGTCGAGGTATATGCTTCGGCTGCCATGGAGGATCACGAGCGGCGCCGGGACCTGGCCGCCATGCTGCAGCCCGTCGTGCGGGCCCTCATCGAGGCGGAGCTACCCGTGCTGGCCGGGCACGGCCTCACGATGTGGGGCTATGTCGTCCTCAACGCCCTGCAGGACGCGCCGCAGAGCACCCAGGCCGCCCTGGCGGAGCGGATCGGCGCGGACAAGACCCGCATCATCGCCACGCTGGACGCCCTGCAGGCCGCCGGCCTGATCACCCGCGATCCGGACCCGGCGGACCGCCGCGCCCGGATCCTGTCGATCACCCCGGCCGGCCGCCGCGCCAGGGACGGCGCGCAGCGCGAGATACAGCGCAACGAGGAGCGCCTGCTCGCCGGGCTCCCGGCGGCCGAGCGCAGCGCGTTCCTGCGCGCCGCCCAGGCGCTGTCGTCCCTGCCCCTCACCGACATACTCGGCGGCCGGGAGCCCTGAGGGGCTCGCCGGAGGGCGCGGATCGTTCGTGAGCCGCGGCGCAAGGCACCCGGGGCACCCCGCGGGCGTCAGGCGAAGTGCGTGCGGGGACGCTCCTGCTGTTCCCCGTCGAGGTAGACGTCGACCTTCTCGTCGTAGAAGCAGGCGAGGCCGGCGACCTTCTGGCTTTCCGCCAGCGGAGCGCGGTACGCCCACACCAGGTCGGGGCGCGTGCCGTGCCCGGTGTCCACCGACCAGTACGTGGCCGTCCCCTTGTACGGGCAGTGCGACTCGGTGGCCGACGGCGCGAGCAGGTCGGTGCGGATGTCGCTGAGCGGCAGGTAGTAGCGCGGCGGCAGGCCGGTCTCGAACAAGATGACCGGGCGCGCCGAGTCCGCGACCGTCACGCCGTCGACTTCCACCCGGACGTGCCGGGAGCTCGTGAGGATGTCGACCCGGTGGTACGGGTCGCGGGGGTGGGTGTAGACGGGCTCGTCTTCCTCGAGCCACTCGTCCATCGCCGTCCACTCGAACCGGACCAGGTCGCGGATCGCCGGCAGCGGCGAGTCCGGGTACCGCCTCGCCGCGCCCTCGGCGACGGCGACGTCCACGCGCACGTCGTAGAGCACGGCGTCGCCGCGGCTGGGGGAGTGCTCGGTCTTTCCCGCTGGCACCAGCTCAGCGGTCACGTCGCGCAGCGGCACGTAGTACGCCGGGTAGTACGGGACCTCCCAGACCAGGGACGGGTGACGGGTGTCCGCGACGAGCCGGCCGGCCAGGTAGGCGCGGACCCGCTTCGCGCTCGGCTCTACGCGCACCGTGCCGCGTGATGTCACATCCATGAGAGCACGCTACCTCTGCCCGCGGGTCCGCGGCAGTCCCGGGCGAGTGACCTGCACCTGGCCGTCGGCCACAGTGTGCGCCGGACGGCGTTTGTTCGGTCGGCCGTCAGGAGTCAGCGGTTTAAGGCCGAACACGCCGCCCAGTGCTCGCCCCTCACCGACATAATGGGACGCTGTGACCCTCACCACTGCCCAGTTGGACCGCGCCTGCGGCGTCCTGCTTGCCACCGCCGCCGGGGACGCGCTCGGCGCCGGATACGAGTTTGGTCCGCCGCTGGCCGCGGACGCCCCAGTCGAGATGAAGGGCGGCGGGAGCTTCGGCTGGGCGCCGGGCGAGTGGACCGACGACACCTCCATGGCGGTGGCCATCGCCGAGACGGCCGCTTCAGGCGCAGGCCTGCGCACCGCAGCCGCGCAGGACGCGGTCACCGCCCGCTGGTGCGCGTGGGCGCTGGAGGCGCGCGACATCGGCACGCAGACCGCCAGCGTGCTCGCCGGCGTACGCGGCGGCACTGCCGCGGAGGCCTTGGCCGCCTCGCGCGAGCTGCACGAGCGGACCGGACGCACGGCCGGCAACGGCTCGCTCATGCGCACCGCCCCGGTCGCGCTCGCGTTCCTCGACGATCCCGACGGCCTCACGGAGGCCGCGGCGGCAGTCAGCGCCATCACCCATTACGACCCGGAGGCCGGCGAGGCCTGCGTCCTGTGGTGCCACGCCATACGGCACGCCGTGCTCACTGGCACGCTCGACGCCCGCGCCGGTCTTGAGCGGCTGCCCGAGCCCAGCCGCGTCCGGTGGGCCGCGCGGCTGCAGGAGGCAGAGCACGCCCGGACGCGGGACTTCACCCGCAACGGCTGGGTGGTAGAGGCCCTCCAGTCAGCGTGGTGCGCCATCGCCACGACTCCGGTTCCAGAGGACGAGCCGGCCGCCGGCTCGTTCCGCGCCGATCACCTGCGGCTGGCGCTGGAGGAAGCGGTGCGCGGCGGCCGGGACGCCGACACGGTAGCCGCCATCGCGGGCGGCCTGCTGGGCGCAGCCTACGGCGCATCGGCCATCCCCGCGCGCTGGCGGCTTGAGTTGCACGGCTGGCCGGGCCTGAGGTCGCGGGACCTCGTCGACCTCGCGGCCGCGACCGCGACCAACCGGACGATGGCGCGCCCAGCCTACGATGGCGCGCCCCGCCCCGCGGTCACCGTGCCGCACCCGGACGACCCGAGCCTCCTGCTCGCCGACATCGCCGCCCTGCGTAACCTGCCCGCTACGGTGACTGCGGTCGTCTCCCTGTGCCCCGTCGGCGAGCAGGACAAGGCGGCGATCTTGGCTCAGACACCGCACTGGCTGGAAGTCCGACTGGCCGACGACGACGATCCCGCGGAGAACCAGAACCTGAACTTCGTCCTGCATGACACAGTTACCGCCATTGAAGAACTGCGCGCCGGCGGGCACGTAGTACTGGTGCACTGCGTCGCGGCGTTTAGCAGGACCCCTACGATCGGCGCCATGTACGCCATGCGCCGCACCGGCGTCAGCCCTGGGGAGGCCATCGCCGCGATGGAGCGTGCGCTGCCTGGAGCTGACCCGGCCAACGCGTTCCGTGCGGCCCTGGAGCGGGCCCAGGCTCACTGAATCCGGTCGATGCTAGCGTCGTCGAAAGCTAATGCGCGCGGCGTGACTCGCCGCCTTAGGCTTGGTGCCGCCCTCGACGACTTCACCGCACGTCCGCGTGGACGCGCTCGGTAGCAAAGCCGGTGAAGAACAGCGGGTGATCGCTGCGCCCGCCGCTGGTACGAAGCTGGATCCCCTTCTTCTCGGGCGGTCGAGCGTGCGAGGTACTGGTAGGTGACGGTGCTCAATCACGATCCCTGTCGTGCGCCGGCGAGGACCGATGCCAGCTCCCGCGCGGCCGCGCCCAGCTTGCTGCGGCTGCGGGCGGCCTGCACCAGGCCCGGCACGTCACCGGCCTGGCCGAGGTGGGCGGCCAGGTCGCTGGCGATCTGCACCAGCCGGAACCCCTGGTTCTGGCGGGAGGCAAGCACGGCCGGCAGCGCCGCGGAGACCACCAGCCACATCCGTTCTGGCTGGACCGCGGCCACCGTGGCCAGCCCGGGCACGGCCCGCTCAAGGGACGCGCGCCCGCAGACGAACGCGGCCCCGAGATCGGTGCCGAGGGCTACGGCGTCGGTGGCGGGCCGGGACAGGAGCTCGGCCAGGATGGCGGTGGCGGTCTCCGTGCGCGTCATTGAGCGGGCCAAGGCAGTGCGCCAGCACCGCGTGCAGGCCGGGCCCCAGGGCATCGGCGCCAAGCAGCAGCCGCGCCTCGGCGTCCTCGGGCATGAGCCACCGCGCCGACCATTTCCGGTTGTTATCTTCGGAGGTCGTCAGCGGGGACAGCCACCTGGCGATGGACTCGTGATGGTGGGGCAGTGCGGCCAGCCAGTGCGGCACCGGGGCCGCGGGCCAGTCCGGCACGGCGACGGCGCCGGGATCGCTGCTACGGGAAAGCAGGACTCCGATCGGCCCGTCCCAGGCCGCCGCATCCTCCCCCGCCGGTGACCACCAGCGGGCCAGCCGCCGTCCCGCCGCGAAGGTCAGCATGCCGGCCCGGCCGACCAGTTCGGGCGGCACGCTGCGGGTGTTGCGCAGCAGCGCCTGGTCCAGGTCGAGCGGCCAGGGTTCCCAGCCTTCTACCTCGGCTTCGGCCAGCCGTCCAAGCAGCACCAGCGGGTCGATCGCGCCGCTGGTATCGGTCGGGACGGCGACCAGGCGGGGCACCGGGCTGGCCGCCAGCCGCCCGGCAAGCTCAGCGATCCGCACCCTGGCAATGCCGCACTCCACCAGCAGCGTCGGGTCCCCGCACCGGCCGGCAGCCAGGTCTTCGGCCAGCACCAGCAGCGCCTGCCCGAACCGTCCGGTAAGACGGGTAGTGATACGGGGCAGGATCTGGTCCAGGTCCGCGCCCGTGACACGCAGCCGCGCCAGCCCGTCAAGCACCGCCTCCACGCCGATCTCCCAGGGGTCGCCCGGGCCACCCCGACTAAGCGCGTCCAGGCTGCGGAGTCGTTCCTCGAGCAGTCCGGCGGTGTCGACGGGCTCCTGGGGCAGCGGCCGGACCTCCAATGGCCGGGGCAGTACCGGGAGGGGCGCGGTCTCCCCGGCGGCGGAGCCGAACGCGACGGCAACGGCGGCGCGGTCCTCGGCGGCTTCCGCTCGCACGCCCGCGTCGGTGGCGTCCGCGATCCCGGTCAGCTCCTTGCCGAGGCCGGCGGTCACGCCGGCGGCGTGCTTGCGCAGGATCCGGGCCGCGGCACTGCGGATGGCGGGCGTGCCGTGCTCGGTGGCGGGCTCCACGGCCGCGAGAATGTCGGCGAGGCGGCCGGGTTGCCGCCCGGCGGCCCGGTCAAGTTCCTGCAGCTGGGCGCTCACCAGCGCCTTCTGCGGGCGCGCCAGCACCACCGCGGACAGGTCGAGCAGGTCATCCACGCCGAGCTCGCCGTTTTCGGCCAGCGCGTGCAGCGCCTTGAGCGCCTGCTCGGCCAGCCCAGGCGGCGCCGACGCGGCCACCGCCGTGTAGGCAGGGACACGGGCCGCCACCTCGCCGTCGTCTGGTGCCAGCTCCGACCACAAGGCCGCGAAGGGATGCAAGGCGGGGGCGGTACCGCCGAGCAGGATCCGGCGCAGGCACCCGTCCAGCAACTGCGCGCGGTAGCCCGGTTCGCGCCGCGACAGCTCGATTCTCATCTGAAGTGGCGGACGGCCGGACGGCGCACTGCAGGCGGGTGGTTTCGCTTGCACATTCGGCTCACGGCACGGCCAGGGGCGTCGGCTGCGGTCTGCCGGCTAGGAGTCGGGGCACCGAAGAGCGGCCGGAAATCCACGTCCGTGTGCCCGGGCAGGCCCACTCGGCGACGAGCAGGGCGTCATCGTGGAGCCTTGCCAGGGGGCGGTTGTGAATTGGCTCGTGATGGGCGATCCGGTTGCGCAGCTGGTGGATGCCCGCGAGCTTGGCATAGACCGCCTGGCGCCGGCCTTGGCCGGGAAAGCCGCGGTAAAGGCGGGTCCGCCAGAGGGTCCGCTCGTAACGGCTGGCCAGGAGGTACCGCCAGAACCCGAAGGGGAGTTCCGCGACCACGCGGCCTGCGGTCTCCGCGCGCCCGTTCGCCGTCGCGTGCCTCCTGGCGTCCGCGATGGTGGCACACGCCTCGGAACTGAGGTCACTCGCCAAGGCCAGGTACCAGTCAGGCCCGGTGGGGCGGCTGACTGAGAGCGCGGTCAGCTGCTCGTGCATCGCGTTCCTGACCAGGATCTCGAGGTGTCCCAGGACGACCCAGAACGCGGCGGACACTTCCGCGTTCCACTCGTACAGGTTGAGAGCGCTCGCGAGGTCGCCTCCGGCCGCGAGCCGGTAAGGCGCAAGCCGGTTGACCGAGATCCTGCGCTCCAAGAGGGCGGGGTCAACGACTGTGGTTGCTGTCACCACTGCCGATCCTTTACGATGTAGGGGAAAACCCCGGTCGCCTCTGCTGAGCATGCCGCCGGGGTCCTGCTTTTCTCGGGGCCGTTCGTCCCGGCGGACTGAGCGAGCGGGCCTGGGACCGGGTCCCTGCCCTGTCACGATCCGGGCTTGTCGGCGAAACGAAGCATACCGCCATGGACACCATAAGTGCCCACTCAGTCACATATCGCAACATGTTGCCAGTTCGTACCCGCGAAATCCGATAAAGCAGGTCCTGCCCAAGTGCCCGAGCGGCACTGCGCTTTCTGAAGGCAGAGCCACAGCGGCGTTCAGATGGGCGCGTCGGGACCCGGCGAGGTCGAGCAGCGCCGCCAGCGGAGCGAGGTAGTCCCACAGGCCGGGGCCGCCTGCAGGAACGCGACGGGCGGCCCGGACCCGCTGACGGCCGTCCAGAGTTCGGCGCCGTCACGCAGTCGCACCATCGCATTCATCATGGCCTATGGGTCTCCGCGTCCGTCAGCATTACTCGCGAGGGGCCCTCGCCCGGACTAGCGGGATCCCGCGTGGCGGCTGCTCAGGATGACCCCGGACCCGTGGTCGAGCTCGACGGAGGTGAGCAGCGGGCTCGCGAGCAGCGTCTGCCGTACCTCTTGCTGCCGGGCCCGGTGCTCGGCGTCCCACTGCGGCGTGGTAGTCATGTCGTCCACGATGAGCATGCCGTGCGGGGCGAGTGCGGCGATCGTGCGGTCGAGGCCTTCCCACTTGCCGCCCGGGGCGTCGGCGAAGATGAGGTTGAACTCGCCAGCTTCGCCGAGGACCGTCAGCGCGTCGGCGCAGCGCAGGTCCACGAACTCTGGCCAGCCGCCCTGTGCCGCCAGTTCCGCGGTCGCCGGGTCCTTCTCGGCGGTGATGACGGTGACGTCCGTCCTGGGCAGCAGGCCGGAAGTGATCCAGGCGGTGCCGACGCCGGTACCGGTGCCAAGCTCGAGCACCCGGGCCCGCATGGGAAGGTGGGCGGCGAGTACGGCCAGCAACCGCCCGACATCCGGATCACACGAGTAGCGGAAGCCCGCGTCCCGAGCCCGGGCAACGGCCTCCTGGACCAGAGAGGGCATGAGGTTGTCCACGAAATAGGCAATGTAGCAGCGTCGGACCACAGATCCGGTCAGGTGAGGCGGACGGGGAGGGACTCCAGGCCGTTCATCAGGCTGACGGGACGCCAGCGGAGTTCCTCCGGGGGGACCGCGAGCGATATTCCTGGGAAGCGGGCGAGCAGGGCGCCGAGGGCGACCTCGGCCTCCATGCGGGCCAGGGGAGCGCCCAGGCAGTGGTGGATGCCGTGGCCGAAGGCGACGTGGCCGCCGGTGTCGCGTCCGAGGTCGAGGCGCTCCGGGTCGGGGAACTGGGCGGGATCCCGGTTGGCGGAGCTGATCGCCGGGAGGACCCACTCGCCGGCCGGGATCACCACGTCGCCGACGGGCACGTCCTCGGTGGTGAACCGGTCGTTCGCGTGGTTCACCGGGTTCGTGAACCGGAGCAGCTCCTCGACGGCCGCCGGGAACAGCGACGGGTCCTGCCGCAGCCTGGTCTTCTCCCCGGGGTGCGTCAGCAGCGCCAGGGTGCCGGAGGCGATCAGGTTGACGGTGGTGTCGAAGCCCGCCATGACCAGCAGGAAGACCGTGGCAAGGAGCTCGTTGCCGCTCAGCTCGTCCGCGGCGCCGTCCGCTGCGGCGTTGTCGCAGGCGACGACGAGCGCCGACACCAGGTCGTCGCCGGGCTCGGCGCGCTTGGCGGCGATCAGCTCCGTGAAGTAGGCGGCGAGCTCCCGCTCCACGCGCTGGTGCTCCGCGTGCTCGTCGTAGGCGGCCACAGCGACCGCGATCCAGGGGCGGTCCGCCACCGGGATGCCGAGCAGCTCGCAGAGCACCGCGATCGGGAGGGGGCGGGCGTATGCGTCGAGCAGGTCGATGGCGTCGCCGCGTGCCGCCGCCATCTCGTCCAGCAGGCCCGCGGCGATCTCCTCCGCCCGCGGTCGCAGCGCCGCGCGGCGCTGCGTGAACGCCTTCTGCACCAGGCGGCGCAGCCGCGTGTGGTCAGGCGGGTCGAAGTGGAGCATGTGCGCGTAGACGCCCGTCGCCTCGCTCGGCCGGGACCGGCCGCCGCCCGGCCACCGGTGGACGTCCTTCGCCAGCCGGGGGTCGGTCAGGGCCGTCCGCACGTCCGCGTAGCGGGTGACGATCCACGCCCGCCCGTAGTCCGGCATCCGCACCGGGGCGACTGGCCGGGACTCGCGCAGCCGCGCGAAGAACCCCAGCGGGTCTTGGTAGTAGGAGTCTTCGTCGAGGGGCTCCGGCTGTATCGCGTCCGTCACCTTCGACACCATAGGCTGCCGGTTGTGCAATCGCCATCGGATTTTTCGTGGGTTCGGCGGGGTCACCCGGCGGCTCGATGCTGATGCCACCATCATCGTCGTCGACCATGATCTCGACCTGCTCGCCACGGCCGGCTACCTCATCGACATGGGACCCGGGGGAGGGCCCGACGGGGGCCGTATCGTCGCCCAGGGCACACCATGGGACGTCGCGCGTCATCCGGGCAGCGTCACCGGGCCCTGGCTGGCAGCTCAGCTGGGCGTGCAGGCAGTGGGGGAGCGGGGCTCCGGCCGGTAGTTGCCCTCCTGACCAGGTGTGACGTCATGTGGATGCTCTCCGGCCGGCCGGCCGCCAGCACGGCGGCCGGCACAGCCGTGAGTCCCGCGGGGTGCCTGCGGGACGGTCAGGAGTTCCTGTCGCGCCAGGCAATCCAGTCACGGAGCTCGGAGAGGTCGTAGTCGGGGCCGCCGACGCCGACAGTGAACAGCGAGGCTCCAAGCGAGCGCAGCTTCGGGCCTAGCTCATCCGGGCTGCCCTGCACGCCTACGGAGATCTCGATGTCCGCAGGGTCACGGCCGATGTCAGCACAGTGCTGGCGCAGGATGGCGAGCTTGCGCTCGACCGTTTCCGGGTCGCTGAAGCTGTGCCAGATGTCAGCGTGCCTGGCGACCAGGCGGAGTGTTTTCTTCTCGCCCCCGCCGCCGATGAGCACCGGGATCTTACGCGTCGGCGCCGGGTTCAGCTTGGCAAACCGCGACTCAATCCGCGGCAGCGCCTCGGCCAGGTCATCGAGCCGGCCGCCTGCGGTCCCGAATTCGTAGCCGTACTCGTCGTAGTCCTTCTCGCACCAGCCCGAGCCGATGCCGAGGATGAGCCGGCCGTCGCTGATGTGGTCGACGGTCCGCGCCATGTCGGCGAGGAGTTCCGGATTTCGGTAGCTGTTGCACGTGACGAGCGCGCCGATCTGAGCGCGCGAAGTCGACTCCGCCCAGGCGCCCAGCATCGTCCAGCACTCGAAGTGCTTGCCTTCAGGCTCGCCGTACAGGGGAAAGAAATGATCCCAGTTGAAGATGACGTCGGCGCCGAGTTCTTCCGCTTCGGAGGCGGCGCGGCGGATCGCCTTGTAATCAGCGTGCTGTGGCTGCAGTTGCACGCCCACGCGGACGGGCTTCGATGTAGATGTCACGGGTTCCCAGCTTACCGTGAGGCGGTCTTTGTCCTGCTCGCAGTGGACCTCGCCGTCATCCACGGGCGCCGCCCCGCGGTCGCCGGGCCGCACCCGGACGACCCGGGTCTCCTGCTTGCCGACATCGCCGCCTTGCGCGATCAGCCCGCCCGGGTGATCGCATTCGTCTGACTGCGCCCCGTCGGCGAACGGGACGAGGGGACGATCTTGACTCGGACGCCCCACTGGCGGGCCGTCCGGCCTGGTCCGTCGTCCACGGCAGACGTCAACCTTAGTCCTCCGTCGCACATGGTCGATTATACTCCTGAAGGCCCTTGCCTGGTCGTTGCATGACGACTAGGCAAAGGCGAGGCGTTAGCGGTCAGAACTACCGTCGCAGCACTTCGGTTCCGCGAGGACCGTGCAACTAGCAGGGATGGAGTAGTGATGGAGCGACCTGGGCTGAGTATCCTGCCGGGCGTGGGACTGCCGAACACCATGAGCGAGGCTGAGTACGTGGCGCTCCCGGAGAGCCTTGCCAGCCAGATCGAGGTGGTCCACGGCTACGTGATCGTCTGCGAGTCGCCGACGCCGCAGCACCAGCAGGTGGCGCGGCGCCTGGCGAACGCGTTCGAGAGCGCCCGACCCAAAGAACCTTGCACCCGTGTGCAGATGGAGACCGACGTCGTCCTGTGGCGAGTTCCGAAGTTCACCTTCAGACGCCCGGACGTGGTGGTGTACCGCTGTACGGAAGACCGCAACGCGAAGCCTGAGACGTCCGACGTTGTCCTAGTGATCGAGGTGTCTTCCCCGTCCATCGAACGGGAGGATCTCGTGGACAAGATGGCCCAGTATGCGGCCTCCGGAATTCCCGCTTACCTCGTCATCCGGATGTCGGAGGGCGGCGACATTATCGACGCGAAGGAATTCCACCTGGACGCCGCGACCCGGCAGTACCGGGCGGACGCGACACTCGAGCACGGCGTCGCGCTCGCGTACCCATTCAAGGTCATCGTGCCCTTCGAGGAACTGACAGAGTAGACCAGGCTGGCGGGGATCGATCCAGGACAGCAGACAGCAGTGCTTTGGCCCTCGCCCGATTACCCAGGCCCTCGGCCGGCTGGCCTAATGTACGTGGCCGAGCAGCGACATGAGCAGGTACAAAAGCAGGTATCCCCCCACTATCCATGGCACCCATGCCAAATCGGGCCGGGCGAGCCTGGTTGTCTCGAAGCCGGGCGGCGGGCCAGGCGGGAACCCCTGCCCGATATCGGCCGTTAGCGGGACTGTCACCACGCTGCTGTCAAGGGTCACCGTAAACTCAGCATGCCAGGGCCCGCTCGGTGCCCCGGCTGGTGCCTGAGCGTACAAGTAGAACACGACGCCCGAAGAAGCCAGCCTCGTCGTGCGCAGGTTTGTCCACCACTCGCCCCCCGGCTTGCTCGTGATGTGGCTGGGCGGCGCTCCGGTCCAGGTGACGGCGACCTTGCAGTCGGCCCCGGGCTGCCCGGGAACGAGGCGTCCGAAGTTCACCATGGCTGGCTGGACGAAGATGCCGGCTGCCATGCCCGTAGCGGCACCGGGGCGCTGCGCCAGGCGTGCCCTGTTCTGCTCGTCATGGGTCCGGTCGTACTCCGCCCGTGCCGCCGGGTCGGACAGCAGGTGAAATGCCTCCTGGACTCCATCGAAGCGCGCCGCGGCGTCGAGAGCGGGGTTCACGTCCGGGTGGTACCGGAGGACTAGCCGATGCCGTGCCCGCGCGATCTGCTCGTCGGTGGCATCACGGGACACGCCAAGCACCGAGTACGGATCAGGGCCCATCGCCACGTCCTCATTATCCCGTTAAGGGCGGGTGCGGCGGCTAGTTACGTGAAGGCAGCCGCTCCCGCTTCAGCCACCTGCGGGTCCTGGTTCACTGCGATAACGGGCGGATATATCAGATCCGAGTTCAGTGCCGGCGAACGGACGTCAGGCGCGGTGACGGCGCATCCGCGGGCCGCAGCTGCCACGGCGATCGCGCCCCGGCCGCTGCCTATGTCCAGCAGCCGGGTGCCCGGATCCGGGTCGAGCACCTCGAGCAGTTGCCCCGCGAACTCGGCGAAGAAGGGAATGACCTGGTCGTAGCGGTCAGCGAGACGGTCGAACAACGCCGGTGCTGTGTCGGTCATGATCACGACAATGGTCCACGCCGTATGAGCAGGCAAGCGAACTAGCCGACCACAGCTGAATGCGCGCAGGAGCGGGCGCATGCCGTGAACACCAGCCGCTTACGAGCTACCGGTCTCCGTCGGGGCGAGAACCCCGGAGGGTCGCTGCAGCCCGAGGAGGGCAAGCGCGGCGTCCGCGTGGGCGGCGGCTTGCCCGGGGGTCGGCGCGGGTGCCAGCCCGAGCAGCCGCCGCCGGTGCTGCTCGCCGAGCAGCAGGGAGAACAGCGGCTCGGCTAGCGGCTCGCAGGCCGCGACGCGCTCGGCGCGGATGTGCTCAGCGAGCCGGGCGATGTGCCGGGCGTCGCCCTGGCTGTGCAGGATCAGAGCGAGGTCGGGGAACCGGCCGGACTCGGCGATCACGAGGCGGTGCAGGCCAACGAGTTCGTCAGAGTGGACGCGGCTGACGATGCGGGCGGCGAGGGTCTCCAGGGTGTCGGTGTCGTAGGCGGCGTCCAGGCTCACGGCGGCGGCGAGGTGCCGCACCATCGCGGCGAACAACTCCGCCTTGTCGCCGAAATACGAGTAGACGGTCCGCTTGGTCACCCTGGCGGCCGCCGCCAGCTCGTCGAGTGTGCTCCCGCCGTAGCCGGAATGAAGGAACACGCCGAGGGCCGCGGACAGAATCTCGGCTTCGCGCGCGCGGCGCTCGTCAGGTGTCGGCCGACCACGCTTGCGGACCGAGGGGACCTGGGGCTGGTCGCTCATAAGGGCACCCTTCTGAGCACTAGTTCTCTTGCGGGCTTAACATAGGCGGCGACTACAATGATACTGAATGGTTTCATTACTTTCCGGTGCGGCCTACAAGGCCGGGGAAGGCATGCCATGGCAAGTCAGGCACGTCAGCGGCTGCGGGAGTTTTACCGGGACATGGTGCTCGTACGCCGGTTCGAAGAGCGCGCCGCCCGCGCGTACACCGAGGCGCTCATCGGCGGCTACTGCCACCTCAATCTGGGAGAGGAAGCAGCGGTCGTAGGACTGATGTCCGCGCTGCGGCCGACCGACTACCTCTTCACGAATTACCGCGAGCACGGCTACGCGATCATGCGCGGGATCGACCCGAGCAGGGTGATGGCCGAACTGTATGGCCGCGTCGACGGCGTTCTCGAAGGGCTGGGGCGGGTCGATGCACATGTTCGACATCACCCACCGGCTGCTAGGCGGCTACGGCATCGTCGGCGGCCAGATTCCCATCGCGACCGGCGCGGCCATGGCCATCGACTACCGCGGCGGCGACGAGATCGTGATGTGCACGCTTGGCGACGGGACCACGGCCATCGGCGCCTTCCACGAGTCACTCAACATCGCCGCCCTGTGGAACCTGCCCATCGTGTACGTCATCATCAACAACGGACTCGGCATGGGCACCACCGTCGCCCAGTCCTCGGCCGAGCCGGACCTCTACAAGCGCGGCACCGCATACCGGATGGAGTCGGCAAGGGTCGATGGCTTCGACCCAGTCGCCGTACACGAATCGGCGGAGAAGGCTATCGCCGTGGCCCGCGGCGGCAGGCCCTACCTGCTCGAAGTCGTCACGGAACGGCTCAAGGGGCATTCCGTCGTCGACCCGGCCAAGTACCGGTCGGCTGAGGAGGTCGAGCGGCTCAAGGGCGAGGACCCGCTGCAGCACTTCGCCGCCAAGCTGCTGGCCGACGGCGTCTACGACGAAGCCGGCCTCGCCAAGGTCGATGCGGAGGTGGCCGCGGTCATCACCGACGCCGCCGCGTACGCCGAGAAGAGCCCGCACCCCGAGGTCTCCACGCTGTTCGACTACACGTACGCGACCCCCGTCCCCAACGACTCACGCCGACTGCCCGGACAACCGCTGTTCGAGCCCGAGCCGTTTCCCGTCAGCTCAGCACCCGTCACCGGAGCATCCGCATGACCATCATGACCTACCGCCAGGCGCTGCACGACACGCTGCGTGCGGAGATGCTCAGGGACGACAGCGTCTTCCTGATGGGCGAGGAAATCGGGATCTTCGAAGGCTCCTACAAGATCACCGCCGGCCTACTGAAGGAGTTCGGCGAGAAGCGGGTGCGTGACGCGCCGATCGCGGAGGAAGGGTTCGCCGGCGTCGCGATCGGCGCCGCGATGCTCGGCCTGCGCCCCGTCGTCGAGATGATGACGATCAACTTCTCCATGCTGGCGCTTGACCAGATCGTCAACCACGCCGCGAAGATCTACGGCATGTTCGGCGGACAGGCCAGCGTGCCCCTGGTGATCCGCACGCCCGGCGGCGGCGGGCAGCAGCTCGGCGCAACGCACTCGCAGAACATCGAGCTGTTCTACGCCTTCGTCCCCGGCATGAAGGTCGTGGCGCCGAGCACCCCCGCGGACGCCAAGGCGCTCCTGCTCGCCGCTATCCGCGACGACGACCCGGTCCTGTTCCTTGAGAACCTCGCGCTCTACAACACCAAGGGCGATGTCCCGGATGAGGACATCCCCGCCGAGATCGGCCGCGCCGCCATCACCCGCCCCGGCCGTGACCTGACCCTGATCGGTTACTCGCGCATGGCGCAGGTGGCGGCCGAGGTCGCGGCGGAGCTCGCGACCTCCGACGGCCTGGACATCGAGGTGATCGACCTGCGCAGCCTGCGGCCGCTCGACCGGGGCACGATCATCGAGTCGGTCAAGCGCACCCACGCTGCCGTCGTCCTCGAGGACGACTGGCTGACCTACGGCATCGGCGCGGAAGTCGCAGCCTCCATCTCCGATGGCGCCTTCGATTACCTCGACGCGCCCGTCCGCCGGGTCGCGATGGCCGAAGTGCCGCTGCCCTATTCGAAACCGCTTGAGACCGCGGCCCTGCCGTCGCGCGAAGACGTCATCACCGCCATCCGCCAGACGCTACGCGCCGTCGGCCGCCGCACCATCCCGGCAGGAGTCACACAGCCGTGATCGAGATCAAGATGCCCCGCCTCTCGGACACGATGGCGGAAGGCGCCGTTTCCGTCTGGCGCAAGAAGCCAGGCGACACCGTCGCCGTCGGCGATGTCCTCGTCGAGATCGAGACGGACAAGGCGGTCATGGAGTACGAGGCCTACCAGGCCGGTACCCTCGCGAAGATCCTGGTGCCAGAAGGCCAGAATGCCGAGATCGGCGCCCCCATCGCTCTCCTCGACGACGGCAGCGGGGCAACCGCGGGTAAACCGGAGGCCCAGAATCCGCCCGAGGAACGAGCCGTGGCAACTCAGGGCCCACACGCCACTTCCGAGGCCGCGGCGACGGCACCGGCCGCCGGGACTCCGGCGCCCGCGAAGGACAGCGTCAACGGCGGCACCCGCCAGCTCGCGTCCCCGCTGGTGCGGAAGCTGGCCAGGGAGAATCACCTGGACCTGTCCCAGGTGAGAGGCAGCGGGCCCGGCGGCCGCGTCATCCGCGCTGACATCAGCGGCCTGCTCGCGCACGCGACAACCACGCCCGCTCCGGAGGCGGCCCCCGCAGCGCCGGTCCCCGTAGCGCCAGCTGCTGCCGCGCCCGGGGCACCCGCCACCGCGCCGGCCAGCGCACCCGCCGCAGCGGCGGAGGAGGTGCGCGGGTCGCGCGCGGTGCCCATGAGCCAGGTCCGCCGGGTGATCGCCCGCCGCCTGTCCGCGAGTGCCCGCGAGATCCCGCACTTCTACGTCACCGCGGTCGCGGACGCCGAAGCGCTCACAGAGATGCGCGCGACGCTTAATGCGCAGCTCACCGAGGCGGAGAGGGCCAAGGTCAGCGTCAACGACCTGCTGATCCGGGCCTGTGCGCTCGCCCTGCGCGAGCACCCGGACGTCAACGTCTCCTACCAAGGGGACGACAGCGGGGTCATGCTCGTCCACGACCGGGTCAACATCGGCTTCGCGGTAGCCGCGGAAAGCGGCCTGATCGTCCCGGTCATCAGGGACGCGGACACCAAGACCGCCACTCAGATCGGCGGGGAGGCGAAGAAGCTAATTAGGCTGGCCGTCGAGCGCAAGCTGACTCCTGAGCACACGAGCGGCGGAACGTTCACGATCAGCAACCTCGGCATGTACGGCGTGGAGCACTTCACGGCCATCATCAACCCGCCCGAGGCGGCGATCCTGGCGGTCGGTGCGACGGTAAGAGAGCCAGTAGCAGTGGGGGAGACGCTCGTCCCGCGTTACCGGCTCCGGTACACCCTTTCCGTCGACCACCGGGTGATCGATGGCGCCCTCGCGGCGAAATTCCTCCAGACGCTGACCAGGCTCGTCGAGACGCCCTGGACAATCATCGCCTGACTGGCAGAGGACAGTGAGACAGGACAATGTCCCGTCTCATTCGATCTGGTCCCCGGCCGCCGTCAGGTCCGGGTGCTGCCGCCGGGCATGCTTCGCCTGTCGATGGCGTCACGGCGCTGGAGTTCTGCGCGGCGGTCGTAGATGGCGGTGGTAGCGGGGGACTGGTGCCCGGCGAGCTTCTGCACCACGAAGACGTCGGCACCGGAGTCGAGCAGGTCCCCGACGAAGGTCCGCCGGTAGTCGTGCGTCGACAGCGGCTCGAGGTGGGCCGCGCGGCGCCGCCGATCGACGATCTTGCCGATCGACCGGGGGGTCAGGGGACCGGAACCGATATTGCCCCACCGGTCGATGTGGCGGAACATCGGCCCGGACCGCTTGCCGAGGAGCGCGAGCCAGTTGCCGACGTGCACAGCTGCCTCCGGGTGCAGGTAGCCGGTGCGTTCCCGATTGCCCTTGCCGACGATCTTGACCGCCCGGTTCCTACGGTCGTACTTCTCGATCAGCTGGGCGGCTGCCTCGGCGCGGCGGCCGCCGGTCGACCAGAGCCAGGCGATGATGGCAGTGTCGCGGACCTGGAGCGGCCCGGGGTCCTCGCCGGGATCGAGCATCGCCGCGATCTCGTCGTCGCCGAGGTCGCGGCCGGCCGGCAGGCGGCTCGCACTGACGTTCCTGACGTCCTTAGCCCGGTCGCGCTCGTCGGCGTTCATACAGCCAAGCCGCCAGGCCTCGGTGACGACGCCGCGCAGCGCCGACAGGTGAGCGTTGACGGTGGACGCCGACCACACGCCGGCGTCGAGCCGGGCGACCAGGACGGCGCGGAGCATCGCGGTGTGCTCGTAGCGCAGCGCGCCCCACGGGACAGCTTCGCCGGCGCACGCGTCCGGCACCAGGTCCGCGGGCAGCAGGATGGACGCGAGCTCGTCGAGCCAGCCCTGAACCTTGCGCTTCGACTCGGCGCTGTTAAGCCCGGCCAGGTACGTCCAGTACGGGTTGTGCGCCCGGCTCTCCGGCGCCGCCGCGGCCGCCGCGAGTGCTGTCACGGCACGTTGCACCTCGGTCACTCCAGTCCTTGTCCTTCCGCTAAAGATCAGGTTCCGGTAATTGGCATTACCGGAACCTAGCATATCCCCCCAAAACGTCGTATGTTCACGAACCAGCGCGAAACCTGTCGACTGTGACCGTGCAGTAACGCCCGCTATATGGACTGCCCGTGCCTGTGCGCTTCCCGTCGCGCACGGATGTCCCGTCTCACCGGATCTGGTCCGGGTCTCGCTGAAGCTGGGCCGCAGACGGTGCCGCGGGACCAGATCGAGTGAGACGGGACGGGATCCTGACGGCCCGTCTCAGTTTCGCTGGCCAGGTCTCAATTTGGCTGGCCGCATTTAAGGCTCAGCCTCACCGCAGGCGGCCGGAGGCCAGGGCGGGACAGCCGGCCAGTTGGCGGCCATGCGAGTGGCCCGTCTCAATCCAGTTGGCGCACGCTCGACCTCCTGACCTGCGGTGCGTCAGCTCGGGTGAGACTGAAGGCGGGGTCTGTCTCAGTAGTCTTGGCGCACCTTGCCGGGTTCGATGACCTGGCTGGGGAGTTCGGGGTTACCCCGCTTGGGGGCGGCAACGCGTTCCGGGGATTGCGTCCGGCGCACGCGCTATCGGGCGCTCCAGGAGGAGATGACCGGGGTGCCGTGCTCGGTGCCGAGAACGCTGATGGTGCCTGTGTGCGGGTGGCCGAACAGCCTGGCGGCTGACGGGTCCAGGCCGAGCCAGCGTGCGGCGACCACCCGCTGAATGTGACCGTGGGCGATAAAAGCGACATCGCCGTCGTCCAGCAGTGGCCTGGCGCGGTCCAGCACTGCGTCCACGCGCGCGGCCACCTGCTTGAGCGTCTCGCCGGGATTGCCGTCGTCTCCGGCGATAACGCCGTCCCGCCACAGGCGCCAGCCCGGTCTGGCCTGCCGGATCTGATCCTCGGTTATGCCCTCGTAGCCACCGTAGTCCCACTCCAGCAGGTCAGGATCGAGATTGACGCCGGCCAGGCCCGCCAGCTCAGCGGTCCGCCTGGCACGGTTCAGCGGACTGCAGAACACGGCCGCCAGATGGCGGCGGGCCAGCGCCGGAGCGAGCGCCCTGCCCGCAGCCGCGCCTGCTGCGGTCAGCGGAAGATCGGTGCGGCCCCCGTACTGGCCCGTCCGGCTCCATTCGGTCTCGCCGTGTCTTATCAGGACCAGTTCACCCATGCGCGGCATCATGCCACAGTACGGATGAGGTCACAGCCGCTGAGACCCGGCAGAGCGATCTGCGTCAGGTCCGTTGAGACAACTAGCGAATGCGTCAGGTCAACTGAGACGGGGCAGCGAGGCGTGCAGCGTCATGTATGGCCGAAAACAGTCAACTTTACATAATGTACATTATCGGCGCATGGGGGAGCAGGGCCGGGGAAGGGGTTATGCCCCGTGTGTCCCGTGCCACGATAGATGTCGTATGCCGGCACGACACGATCTCCTCGCGATTAGTTGCTCTTCGGTTACTCGTCGGACTCGTCGCGCTGCTACATTGGCCGAATATGGAGATAAAGGGGATCTCCGACGCGCTCCAGGCACTGAAGTACAGCAACGCGGTCGAAGTGATCGACGAGGTTCTCGCACGTAACCCCGACGCGACCGTGGCCGACGTGCGTCAGTATGCTTCCGCGCGACAGAGCGCTGCCGAAAAGCTGCTCGACGAAGAACAAGCTCGGATAGAGCGCTCTGTTTGCCGACATTGCGGCGCCGAGATCGTCAAGGGAAATGATGGTGCCTGGTACCACGGCCGCGAATCCTCATGGGGTTCACGGGGCTGCCGGTCCTACAGTTTCGATCGCCTGGGTACCTGGGACGAAACGCTAGGTAGGAGCTGGAAGGCCTCTCCAGCCTGAACCCGCGATCTCTGCGGTGTACCGAAGCGGAGACTCGAACGGTCCAACGCCGTCGAAATAGGCGCATGGCGGGTTTTGAGCAATACTTATTGTTATGGTCGCACGTCCAGGAGTTGTTCCCATGCCCGTCCGCGTCGCGGCCCGTCCGCGCGATGATCGGGGCTACGCCGTACCGGCCATCACGCCGTGGGCCGACGGGAAACCCGGATTCGCGGACTTGAGTTCCTGGCGAACGTACATATGCCTCGCGGAGCGCCGCTGCAGCGTTTGCGGAACGAAGATGGCTCTGGGGCCAGTTTACCGTCCAGTTGACGATGAGAGCACGGCCCTCGCGCGACTCGCTGTGGAAACTGGGGTGCCCGTCATTAACGCCGCCCCTTCATTCGAGGCACCTGGGCACCGTTCGTGCATGCTCTACGCCGCTGTGGTGTGCCCTCATCTCACTTCGTCAACCTCACGTAGAAAGAACGCCGCGCAGACGGGCGGAGAAATCGTCCCGAAAGGTGATCCCCGTGGTGCCGAATGCGGCGTAGTCGGCTACGAAAGCTACAGCTTCGAGCTCACTTCCCAGAGCATCGAGATCCACTACGGCCAGCCTGTCGAACTGATCGCTTACGGCGAGGGAATCGAGTTGCTCGGTGAACTCGCTAAGGAGATCGCGAGCCAGCCAGCGCATCCCCCACGATGCCCGGACTACCTCATGGAGGACGAGGGCAAGGCAGAGGCTGCGGCCAAGCGTCTGATCGCCACAGGCAGCAGTTCAATGACGTCCCTGAAGATGCGCCAGCAAGAGCAGGCGCGCAAGACCCAGCGCAAGGCTGCCAAGGACGCCCGCCGCAAGAACAGGTAAGCGCCCCCGGACTCGAAGCCGACTTTCCTCGACGCCCGCATCGTCGTACGGTTGGTGGAGATTCAGCCGCTTCCGGTTTGTCTTCGAAACGACATGATCGCTGGCACAAACGCAAGGCTTGGCGTGCCAGGAACATGTCGTTTCCCAGGTTCCAGACGACATGATGGCTGTCACCGGACACCGTGTGTCCCGTGCCAGTCATCATGTCGTTTGACAGCCAACGTGTCACCCTGCATGTCGCTGTGCCAGTCATCGTGTCGTCGAGGGCTTACGCGAACCGGCTGGCGACTGATGCGCGCCGCGCGAAGACGAACCGTAACAAGACGGGGCCCTCGCATGGCGAGCCGTTTCCCGAGCCGGTTATTCACCGCGCGGCCGCCTGTCACATCTGCACCGCCAGACGGCACCGGCGTCCTTACGGACGCTGCAAGTCATCGAACGTCACAGTGAGCCGCAGCGGCTCATCCAGGATGAGCGCGCGCCGGTGCACGGTGCGGACCACGTACCGGCGTCCCGACCAGTCGAGACGGTATTCCTCGATCTCGCTGATCCGCTCCCAGTCCTTGTCGAAGTGAACGATCAGGTAACCGGGGATTCCCGCGGCAGCGTACAGCGCGCGCTTCTCCGTTGTGTCGGCCGCGAACGTGGACTCAGATGTGGCCTCGACGATGAGTTGCACGTGATCACGCACTGTGTTCACGTCGTAGGGCTCGCAGCCCCGCACGAAAATGTCCGGGTACCGCAAGTTCAGGCGGTGGTCAGGAACGGAACTCGCCGCATCGGCGAACCGCACGCCGACATCCGAACTGACCCGGAAACACGGCCCGTCCGCGGGGCGGGCACTCTCAAGGGCAGCCGTGAGCCGACGGACAACAAGGCTGTGCAGTTCAGACTGCGCCATGTTATGCACGACAAGCCCGTCGACAACCTCAATGTCCCCGAAGGCATCCGGGGCCGCCCCCAGATACTCGTCGGCCGTTAGCCGGACCTCCGGATCCTGCATGCTCACATCGCTATGCTGCCACATCTCAGGTGCCGCTCCGTTTTCCGTGCATCGGACTTCTTGCGCCCGCCAAGCCGGCGTTAGGGTGGACGACCACAGGCGAGTATACTCGTCACCAACCCGTTGTCGGTGAACCATGACTCCGCCAGGGCAAGGGCGGCTGCGTCCGGGGCGGCGGGCAGGGGGGCGAAAAGCTGCCCGCTGTAACTGCCCTGGGTGCGCTGTTCGACGGCTACGGACTCAGGCCTGCCTGGTCAGCGCACCGGAGGCCGATCTCCCGCAGGGACGCAGACCAGTGTCGGAGCGACGGAATGGATGCGCCGGACCGCCCGACCGCAGGTGCGCAGTACAGGGGCGGCCAGTCCCCTGTCGATCAGCTCCTGGCCGTGGCCGTGGGCACCGGGCATCAGGCTCATGCGCAGTCGGGAATGTCCAGGAAGACAATGCTGGCGACAACGACGTCGAACGGCCCGCCGAGGCCGGGAAGCCTGCACGGATCCGCCTGGACATGGCGGATGCCCAGCACTCATCACTGTCGGAAGACGTGGCGGAAGTCGAGTCGTGCACGGCTCGCGCGTCTCAGGAACGTGTCATTCTGCAAGCTCTCTCCGACACGATGGCTGAAACGGGACCGCCCCTTCAGGATGGACAGGTCGTGGGCGGATCGTCACCGACTGCGGGAAGGTGACGAGTACGACTGGCCGCCGACCGTGTACTGGAGCGGCGCCGACTGGATGAACCACGAGATCATCCATCTCCGGAAACGACAAGATGGGTGAGACAAAGCAGAGGCGTGTTCGTCTCATGAACGTGTCGTTCCGCAGGGCCCAGCCGACGTGATGACTGAGACCGGACAGCTTTTGTCCCGTCTCGGGGAAGATGTCGAATCTCACTCATCTTGTCGGAGGTCACGTCGGGAGAGGCCCGCACGACATGAACCTGAGATAGGTGCAGCCTAGGGCCGCTCTACGATGGCTGCGCCCACGCCGGACCCCAGCCCAAGATCGATTACACCAAGCTGCAGGACGCCATCTGCGACACGCCGCCTCAACGCAGGGCGAAGCTGTCCAAGGCGCGACGGATCTCGATACGCATCTGATCGTTGCCGGTGTGGCCCGAATCAACGAGGACCAACTCGGCATCCGCCCATGCAGCGGCCAGGTCCCAGGCGGTCTGGAGCGGACCGCCCAGGTCGAGGCGTCCGTGGATCAGGACGCCGGGGATGCCGGCCAGCTTCCCGGCCTCCCGCAGCAGCACGCCCTCTTCCAGAAAAGCGGCATTGCCGAAGTAGCGCGTGCAGATGCGGACGAAGGCCAGGCGGGCGTCATCGACCCTGGCGCTGTAGGAACCGGGCGCACCGTCGATCTCGTGGGCGATGACGGCGTCCTCCCACGCACACCAGTCGGCCGCGGCCTTGGCCCGTACCGCCGGATCGGGATCCTCCATGAGTCGGTTGAAGGCGGCGGCCATCTCGATGCCGTTGGCCGCCTCCGGAGCGACGGCGTGGAAGCGCTCGAACGCGGCCGGAATGTACTGCCGAACGCCCCAGTCCAGCCAGTTGATCTCCGAGCGCCGCGTCATCGTCACCCCCATGAGGATGATCTCGGAGACGCGCTCGGGATGCTGCTCGGCGTACGCGAGGATCAGCGTCGACGCCCACGATCCACCCATGAGCAGCCACTTCTCGACACCGAAATGCTCGCGAAGCCGCTCCATGTCATCGATCAGGTGCTGCGTGGTGTTGACCGACATGTCGGTGGCCGGAATCCGAGGCGTGGGGCGTGGAGAGACCGCAGCCGCGTTGGTCGAAGCCGAACCACCGATAGCGATCTGGATCGAAACTACGCCGCCAGGAGTTCCCGGTGCCGGAACCCGGTCCGCCGTGCACGGCGAGGGCGGGTTTGCCCGCGGGGTTGCCGAACTCCAGCCAGTGGATCGCGTTACCGTCACCGACGTCGAGCATGCCGGAGACGCGGGGTTCGATCGGCGGATAGCGATAGTCCTCGGTCATCATGGCAGCCTACAGATTCGGCCCCCTGAACCTGGAGCAATATTCGGCTGCTGCCAGCGGCTCCTGGCGCCCGGCACGCCTGCTCCAGAAACGACATGATGGCTGGCACGAGCTCAGGCCACTTTGGGCCAAGAACATGTCGCTTCCCAGGTACCGGACGACATGTTGGCTGTCACGGGACAACGCTTGTCCCGTCTCACGGAAGTTGGCGAATCTCACTCATCTTGGCGAAGAGGGAGCTCATTCGCCAAGAACTTGAGACGAGCCGCCCGGATCTGCCCCGCATCTCGGCGTGCACGGGACGTCCCACCAAAGTCCGGTCGGCCGAGTCGGCCAGTTCACTTCAGCACCTGCGTCATCTCGTATATCTGCTCTACCTAGTTGACTATGGCCGTCGATGTCGCGACTAGGACCATTGCCGCAGGCATCATCGCCCCGACGACCAAAGCGGTGGACGCCGCCGCGGTGCTGGCGCGGATGCTCGTGCCTGAGCCGATGCGGCCGGGCTGGCGGGAGTCCCTGCATCATGCGCACTCGGTGATCCCGCACGAGCGGCTGCTGGGCATCGACGAGCGGTTCGCGAACGCCGCCGCCAAGCCCGTCATCATCCCCGAGACCATCAACTGCGACCGAGGCCGGGTCTACCTGTCAGAGACGTTCCTGCGAGCCTGCTCGACTCTCGGCATCTCCGTCCAGCCGGCACGCCCGTACACCGGCAGCGACAAGAGCCTCGTGGAACGGACCTTTTCATCGGTCAACACCCTGTTCTGCCAGCATGTCGCCGGCTACACAGGGCGGGATACCACCCGGCGCGGGCCGGATGTGGCCGAGGACGCCGTCTGGACAGTGGCACAGCTCCAGGAGTTCTTCGATGAGTGGGTCGTCGCCTGCTGGCAGAGTCGGCCGCACGAGGGACTGAGTCACACCTACGGCGAGGGCAGGGACCTCTCCCCCAACGAGAGGTTCGCCGCCTGTGTTGGCATCAGCGGCTACGTCCCGCTCCCCCTCACTGGCGACGACTACGTCGAGCTGGTGCCTGCCGTCTTCCGTACCGTGAACAACTATGGCCTCACCATCGACAATCGCAACTACGGCTGCGAGGATCGAGCACATGTGACCGATGTGATTTTCTGGCCTCCGCGAGGCGGGCTCCCTGGCCGCCCGCACCGACAACCAGGAGTGAAGTGACATGCAAATCGTTCGCACGGAGCAGCCGACCGGCACCGGGAACCGCACCAGGCGCGAGGAGATCGTCCCGCTCCTGACCGGCACCCGCGAGGCCGAGCCGGAGATGTACCTGGACTGCTCGGAGTCCGAGGGGTGGGCCTGGGACAGCAACCCCAACGCCAGTACCTGGGACATCCAGCTCGAGGCGGTCAGGAACTTCATTGCGCCGTTCGAGGTCCTGGACTCCCAGGCCGCCGAAGAGCAGTCCGGCGGCAGCGACGAAAAGGGCGGCGTCTACTGCTACCCGTTCAGCAACAACTTCCAGCCGATCGGGCACGGCGACGACGACGGCGACCTTAACTCGACGAACTTCGACCGGAAGATCGGCGACTTCATCAAGAAGTACTTCGACCGGCAAGGCAAGCCCCGCGGCGGCACTGAGATCATGACCGCCATCCGCGCCGGCGACAAGCACTTCCTCGGTGAGTTCCGCGACGAGCCGCGCAGCGAACGCCCCGTTCGCGCCCGCGTCGTCTGGACGGACGGCGCGCTCAACGACGCTGACGCGTTCCGCGCCTACCTGGGGCAGGCGACCCCCAGCGACGAGGGCTTCGGCTCCCACGGCGAGTGGGACGAGGTCTGGGCGGTCGCGATCTCCGGCGAGGCCGGCGGCGGCGGCAAGGAGGCCTACGACCAGTACCTGGAGCTGAGCAAGAACCACCCGTGGATCCACGCCTACTACTTCGAGGGCGTGATCAACCCCGCCGAGATCGCCGAGGACATGGCGGTCGCGGCCGTGCCCACCCAGGCATAGCCAGCCCCTCTCGCTGACCACGTGGCCCGTGCGGCCCGCCGGCACCGGAATCCCCTAGGACTCCTGCCGACCCGGTACACGCGGTGGAGCCGTCCGCGAAGATGCGCGGCGCCGCGTTGGCCCGGCACGCCCACCCGGCGGTCACTGTCCTGGCTGGCGCCGCCGAGAGGATCCCCCTTCCCGGCAGTAGCTGTGACCTGGCCCTGATGTTCCTGTCGTGGCACCACGTCGCAGACCGCGAACGGGGCGCCGCGGAGCTCGCGCGCGTCGTCCGGCCCGGCGGGACCGTGCTCCTGCGCACTGCCTTCGGAGACCGTCTCCCTGACCTGGGCTGGCACCGCTTCTTCCCCGAGGCGCGGGCCGTCGAGCAGCGGCTCCTCCCCACGCTCACCGCCACGACGGCGCCGTTCGCGCGCGCCGGGTTCGACGAGATCGCCCTGGAACGGGTCACGCTGCGCAGGTGGAGCCGATGACCGACTGGACCAACCGGCTGCGGCAGCGCGCGATATCGACGTTCGAGCACCTCACCGCCGAGCAGACCGCTGCCGGCTTCGCCCGCCTCGACGCCGAGGTCGCAGCCAACCCCGGCCAGGTCGACGTAACCGAAGGCGCCGACCTCCTCGTGCTACGCCGCCGGGACGCGCCCTAGCCGGCCGACGCTGCGGCATCAGGTCAAGCATCAGCCCTTCATACCCGCCGGGCGGCGGCGACGAGGAAGTTCGGCAAATGGACGTAGGCCTCGGCGTTGCGGCCCGCGGCGGCGGCGATCGCCGGGTCGAGGGCAGGCTCGGCCATCTCGCGCAGGTGGCATCCCAGGCGCGCGAGCTCGTTGAGGTAGGCCGACAGCGGCCGGTGGAAATTGGACGCGTACGGCCCGGGGATCTCGTACTCGGCGAAGTACTCGCGGATCCGGTACTCCCCGTGCTCGCGCCACGAGGCGCCCAGCTGCTCGAAGCACGGGTGGATGATCGAGAACACGAGCAGGCCGCCCGGCGCGAGAGCAGCGACGCACGCCTTCATGGCGCCCGCCCAGTCGGGAATGTCCAGGAAGACCATGTTGGCGACGACCGCGTCGAATGGCCCGCCGAGGCCGGGAAGCCGGCACAGGTCCGCCTGGACGTAGCGGATGCCCAGCGGCTCCCTGGCCTCTTTCTCAGTCGCGTAGTCATACAGCGACTGGGCTGGCTCGACGCCGGTGACCTGCGCGCCAGCGGCCGCGAGCATGCGGGACAGGTACCCGTGGCCACAGCCCGCGTCCAGGATCCGCCGCCCGCCGACGTCGCCCAGCATCCGCAGCAGCGCCGGGTTCAGCAGGTGGCGCCTGCCGAAGTCCCCCTCGGGCTCCATCGCGCCCAGCACCTCGCGGGGGAACTCCGCCCACCGCAGGATCGCCTCTTCATTCGTCCAGCTCCGCACGCTCGCTCCTCGCCTGGCCATCGTTGCTACACGAATAGGGTGCCCGGGAAGTGACGCAGTCTCAGACGATCCGACGCTGGCGTGATACCGCCAGCCAGTATGAACGCCGTCAGGACGGCCCTGGACGGGACGGTCAGGTTAGCCGTCGGTGCATGAGGGCCAGTGGTCTTCCGCCCATTCGGCCCAGCTCGGCCACCCCGCTGGCGGGTTGGGGATCTCGCCGCCGTCGAGTTCGGCGGCGTCGGGCACCTGGAACTGTTCGCGCCATTGGTCTACGTCGGCCTCGCTCATCGGGAACGTCTGATGCGGTGCCGTTGCCTGGCGGTGCGCGATCCGGGCGAGCTGGACGTCCTTGTCAACGGGCAGGTAGATCACCTGGCAGGCTGCCCCGGCCGATCGCGCCAGCCAGCGCAGTGCCGACCGTTCATCGCGGCCCCAGAGCCCGAAGTCGAGAACGACGCTGGTCCCCAGCCTCAGCGCCTGCAGGGCAACCGAGATGAGCCGCCCTTCGAGGACGAAGCGCTTGCGGTCGGCCATCGACTCGCCGAACAGCGGGATCATCCAGTGATCTGGGGTCAGCCGCAGCGCCCGGTAGACCGCGGCGAGCTCTTCGGCCCTGGTGGTTTTCCCGGCTCCGGGGAGCCCGACCATCAGGAGCATCGTGGCGGCGCACGAGTCCTGCGCCGCGATGGAGCCAGACCGCATCTCGGCGGGTGGCGGCGGTGACTGGCGAGGCTGGCAGGCGGACGGGCGCGGGGACGGTTCTTCGTACTGTGAATGTGAATCGGATCGCTGCGACTGAGACATGGCTCCCCTGATCAGGCAGGACGATCCGGCAGCGCAGAGATGGGTACGCGAGTGGCTGTCGGCGGGACACTGATCCGGCGGTACGCCCTGGCACTGACCCCGGCAGGGGGCGGACATGGAGGCCGCGGTTACGGCAGCCTCGGTACCGCCGCTAAGCGGCGGTACGGGTAGTCATGGCGGCGCAGCACATGTCTTCACGGTAGCCGACAGCGTGGCGGAAAGGGCACCCGGCAGCAGCCCTCTTCCGGAATCGACATGACAGTCGGGGACTCCGGCGTCTCAGAAACGTGTCACTTCCCAGGTCTCGTCCGACGAGTTGGCTGAGACGGGACAAGCGTGTGTCCCGTGACAGCCAACATGTCGTTTGACAGCCATCAGGTCGCCGGTGCCGGCCCGGCACCCTCAACGCCCGTGGAGTTCGCATGCCGCCGTGGTGCCACTCCCCCGTGCCACAATGCTGCGATGGGCTTCGATCTCGTAATACGCGGCGCGACTGTGGTCACCCCCGGTCACCAGGAAGCCGCTGACATCGGCATCATCGAAGGCAAGATCGCCCAGATCGGCGGCACGATGACGGGCACGAGAGAGATCGCCGCCGGCGGGCTCCTCGCGATTCCCGGCGGGATCGACGCGCACACGCACCTCGTGCACCAGGGGCTTCGCGACAGGTTCGGCTTCCCGGTCTGGGTGGACGACTTCTGGTCCGGGTCGAGGGCCGCGATCACCGGCGGAATCACGACGATCGGCAACATGACCAATCCAGCGCCGACCGACGATGGCACGGAGGAGACGCCGAGCGCCGCGGTCGCCCGGGAGATGGACGGTGCCGCCCGTGAAGCCGCGGTCGACTGGTTCCTCCACCCGATCCTCTACCGGCCAGGCGCGCTGCCAGACGGCGAGATCGCCGACCTCGCCGAACGCGGGCACGCGAGCATCAAGATGTTCCTGGCCGACCCGGACCTCGCGGCTGACGAGCGCGCCCTGCTCGCGGCGGCCAGCGCCGCGAAAGCGGCCGGCTCGGTGACGCTGCTGCACTGCGAGGACGGCGCAATGCTCAAGGAGGCGGGCGAGCAGCTGATCGCGGAGGGCCGGGGCGCGGTCGCGAACTTCCCGGACGGCCGCCCGGTCGCTGCCGAGGTCGCCGCGGTCGACCAGGCAATCGGCATCGCCAGCCGCACCGGCGCGCCCGTCTACATCGTGCACCTTTCGTCCGCCGCCGCGCTTGACCGCTGCCGGCGGGCCAGGGCTGCGGGCCTGCCGGTCTACGTCGAGACCCGGCCGCTGTACCTGCACTTGACCAGGGAACGCTTCGCCGAGCCGGACGCGGCGAAATACGTCGGGGCCCCGCCGCTGCGGGAGGAGTCTGACCGCAAGGCGCTCTGGGCCGGGCTCGCCGCCGGTGACGTCGACACGCTCTGCAGCGACCACGCGGCGTGGACGCTGGAGGACAAGCTGGACCCCGCGCTCACTGCGGTGACCGCCCGGCAGGGAGTCGCCGACCTCGAGACGATGCTGCCCATGCTGTACTCCGAGGGCGTGGCCGCCGGGCGCCTCTCGCTCGACCGGTTCGTGGAGCTGACCTCGACGAACGCCGCCCGGATCTTCGGCCTCTACCCGCGCAAGGGCGTGATCGCCGTCGGCTCCGACGCGGACATCGCGCTGTGGGACCCCGGGCACCGCCGCACGATCGACGGGGCGCGGATGGAGTCGCTGTCCGGGTATTCGGTGTACGACGGCTGGCAGGTGCAGGGCTGGCCGCGGCTCGTTCTGCGGCGAGGCCAGGTCGTGCTCGCCGACGGCGAGATCAGGACCGGGCCTGGTGAGGGGGAATGGATCCGGCGCGGGGCTGCCCCGCCAAGATAGCGCTGCCAGGTAGCGTATCCGGCGGGCGCAGCGTGACCCTCGGCACCGAGGACCGAGAGCTGCGTGCCCGGCTCGGGCTCCGGAAACGACAT
>CAVTIR010000005.1:0-10000 GCA_963734665.1 uncultured Actinomycetota bacterium
CGAACCCTGAACCAACGGATTAAAAGTCCGCTGCTCTGCCATTGAGCTAGCACCCCGAGATGTCACCGCACCCGGCACGCCGACAAACGTCGGGTTGCGTAGACACTCCGAACCGAAGCGTACCGAAGGACAGCGGCAAGCGGGTATACCAGCCAGCGACTCACCGGGCAACGGCGGTCGTGCTGGCTGCCAATCAGGGTAGCGCTAGGGGGATTCCTGATGACAAGACGTATCGCGACTGGGCATGATCGTTGCTATGAGTGAGAACAACGGCAGCGGGGGCAAACGGCTGCTTCGGCTCCGGAACGGCCGGATGGTCGCCGGGGTGTGCGCCGGGCTTGCTGTGTACTTCGGGGTCGACGTGAACCTTGTTCGGCTCGGGTTCGGCGTCCTTTCGGTCTTCTACGGGCTGGGCATCCTGGTCTACCTGCTCGCCTGGGCGATCCTGCCGGAGGAGGGCGAGGGCAGTTCGATCCTGGAGTCCTTCATCAACCGGCTCTAGACCTGGATGCCGGGAGCAGGCAGGCCATCGGAACGCGGTATCGTCTTAATTAAGCGCACAGAGCACGACTCCAGGTCTTGCCGGGAACCGTGGGGCGCGCGACAGCCAGAACGCTTTGCTGTCTGGGCTGTCCGTGCCCTATGCTGTGTCAGTCCCCGACGGCGGACTGATGTAGCTACGGCGGTACCCCGTCAGAGCCCCCATCGTCTAGTGGCCTAGGACACCGCCCTTTCAAGGCGGCGGCACGGGTTCGAATCCCGTTGGGGGCACGAGGTTTCAGTCTCAAGCAGGGCGTTCAACAGACGCGACAAGCACAGCAGCGTCAGTGATATGCTCTTGCGAGCGAGGAACACAAGCCTCGCGAATCATGGTCCTGTAGAGCAGTTGGAGTGCTCGCCACCCTGTCAAGGTGGAGGTCGCGGGTTCAAATCCCGTCAGGACCGCAGCGGTTGGAGCCCATGCGCTACATCGCGCTATGGTCAGGTAGCTCAGTCGGTACGAGCGTCCGCCTGAAAAGCGGAAGGTCGGCGGTTCGACCCCGCCCCTGACCACACATCGTCTCTCATCTGCGGAAACGTCGCCTTGCGGAACCGGGTGCGCCGTCCGCTCGAAGTGCACAGCGCTTGTGGAGCTTCCACTTACCTGGACTTTACGTCCCGAGAGGTTTGTGCTGGTGCCGATGTCCAATTACGCGGTCGCGAAGTCCGTCAGTTCTTGTGCCGCAGCGCGCTAAGTATGGCAAACCCGAGACCGAGGGCAGTCGCGAAAGCGGCGCCGCCAGACAGCGTGGCATCCGCTGGCGAGGCACCGACGCTGGACTTGAGCATCACCGCGAGCGAGATCACCTCGGGCGGGAACCGGAAGCCAGCGAAGACCGAGGTCCTAGAACGCATGGTCGTCGAACCAGTCTCCTGCAACCAGCGGTCGACCAACGCCATCATTATCCACAAATATAACTAATTATCACCTTTTCTCCCGATAACATGCCCGCGAGCGAACGAAAGCGAACATGGAGGGCAGCGTGGGCCTCGGCCTGGCGGGAACTAGAAAACTTAACAAGGGCAATCCCGGCGTCGGACACAGTGGGAGACCCAGTGCGCTGCGACGAAGGCTCTTGTTCCGCGTCATGATTGCGGCCACGGCGGCCGTTCTGTGCACGCTGGGACTGTCGGCCGTCGTCGGCCAGGCCGCCTGGGCGGCGGCCGCGCCGACGGTGACCAGCGTCAGCCCTAGCGAGGGACTTGCCACGGGCGGCACTCACGTTACGATCACTGGCTCAGGCTTCACTGGTGCGACCGAGGTGCTGTTCGGTTCGACGGACGAGGCATTCACGGTGGTCTCCGACACCGAAATCACCGCGGTCGAGAGCGCCCAGCCGGTCGGCACGGTCGTCGACGTCACCGTGGTCACCCCGGACGGCACCAGCGCGGTCACCCCTGCCGATCAGTTCACCTTTGTTCCGGGGACAGAGATAACCGGGATCTCCCCGGCCACAGGGCCGATCGCCGGCGGTAATACGATCACGATCACCGGGACGGGCTTCACCGGCACGACTGTCGTCGCGTTCCAGCAGTTTGTGAACTTCCACGCTTACACGACGCCAGCTAGCTTCACGGTGGACTCTGACACGCAGATTACCGCCACTGTCCCGCCCGCCCCCGGCAACGTCAGTGGCAACGCAGAGATCAATCTGTTCACTCCACTGGGCAATGACCCGACCTCCCCCCTCACCTTTTACGATTACGTGGGCCCAGCCGTAACCAGCGTCAGCAACGCTTTCGGGCTGGTCGCCGGCGGGACGACGGTCTCGATCAAGGGGACGGGCTTTACCAGCGGGGCCACGGTGCAGTTCGGCTCGACGCCGGCTACGAGCGTTACGGTGCTTTCCAGCACCTCGCTCAGCGTCGTTACTCCCCCTGGCTCGCCCGGCGTCGTCGATGTCACCGTGACCACCCCCGACGGCACCAGCCCCGTCGTGACCGGCGACAGGTTCACCTATGTCGCGCTGCCGACGGTGACCGGGGTTTCTCCCGCGGCCGGGCCGACCGCCGGCGGGAACACGGTTACCATCACCGGGACCGGCTTCCAGAACATTTACGGCTCCCCCGGCGTGACCAAAGTGGACTTCGGTTCCGTCCCGGCCCCCAGCTTCACGGTGGACTCTGCCACGCAGCTCACCGCGACTGTCCCCCCTGGCTCGGCGGGTACCGTCGATGTCACCGCCTTGACCTGGCTAGGCGCCACCACCGCGACCTCCGCCGCTGACAGGTACACCTACCAGGTTCCCTGCACCACCACGATCACCGGCACCAACGCCTCGCAGCTCACCGTTACCAGCGGCCTGACCTGCCTGGTCAACGCGACGCAGAACGGCAAGGTCACCGTCGAGCAGGGCGCGGCGCTGTCGGTGACGAACTCCACCATCACCGGCACCGTCGCTGCCACCAGCCCGTCCAGCATCAGCTACTGCGGGGTCAATGAAAGCGGTGGATTGACGGTCACCGGCGCGACCGGCCCGGTCATCCTGGGCGGCACCCTCCCAGACGGCACCGCCTGTGCCGCGGACACCATCCCCAGCGCGGTCAGCATCACCGGAGCCACCGCCCCGGTGACCGTCACCGGCCTGAACCAGCACGGCACCCTGACCCTGGAGAACGACACCGCCGGCGTCATCCTGGACGGCAGCCAGCTCAACGGCCCGGCCTACGTTGAGAACAACACCGCTACCGCCCCCGCGGTGATCACGGTGTCCGGCAACACGGTGACCGGGTCTCTTTACTGCACCGGCAACAACCCGGCGCCGGCCGACAACGGCAGCATCAACACCGTCAGCGGAACCGCGTCTGACCAGTGCGCTGGGATCGCGGAGCAGTAGCGAGGCTATCTCGCAGGCACGGCTCAGCGCCCGCCTGGATGTGGCTTTGGTGCCGCTCTTTGCGGCACCAAAGCCACATCCATCAGCTTCCCCCGTGCTCACAAGCACGTGACCCGGCGTACCTCCATCTAGCGATGTCATCAGGCATAGTCGCGAAACGCGGGGCGAATGCGCTCATCGCGGACGCTCAGGCTACGCTGCCCTCGCGCGCCCCGAACCTTCACCAAGTTGAAGCTACGCTCGGCCGCTTCAAATCTGCCCACGGCGGCCTATGGGTCGGTGGCCGGGCCACGCTCACCACGCAATCACTATGTTTTCGCCCCAATGCCGTCAACCGGGCCATCCAAGCGGGATCCCTGGACATCGAGATACCCCTGCCCGACATCGTAAGCATCGAGGTTCTACCCGCATTCGTGAGCAGTGTCATCGCGATACGCACGCCGCAATCGGCTGTGAAGATCCGATGCTTCCGCGCAGATGCGTTCGCCAGACAGATCGCACAGCTGGCCGGTGTTGACCTCCTGAAGGCGGCAGGCGGGCGCTTTCGGATGCGACTGACCGGTGACTGACCTGCCCGGGAGTCGCCCACCGGCTCCGCAAGGTCGCCCATGTTTCCTAGGCAATCTGTAAAGCATGTCCTGGGACTGATCTGGCAAGAATCAGGTGGGACTAGACAAAGTCTCCACTAGTTGTCAGGCTCCGCTTGATATGCGACACGGTGGCCTCACTTGATGCGCGACACTCGCTGTCCTCAGCTCGCTGTATGCTCGGACCCCATTTGTATTTCCTTCCGCCCCTTCGGCGGGCCATCGAACTTCACCATGTTCAGCTGCACCGGTTTGCCGGTCAGCTCCTCCAGCTCGGCGCGGAGCCGGTCGGCCTCCGCACCGCCATGGCCGAACACCACGCCCGGATGGTCAGCCTGGATACCAACCTTGATGTGGTCCAGGTCCCCGCTGACCGCGATCGTGCGTATCCCGGCCACCCGTCCTATCCGCCGGTGTATCGCGTCAGCGATTTGGTCGATGCGCAGATCCTGGACCGTCAGGAGCTCCGACCCGGCGGCGATCCCGGCCTCCTCGGCCCCGGCCATCTCGATGTGGTCGGCCAGCAGCCGGTTCGCCATGTCCCGCTGGCCCTGCTCATCAGCGGCCGCATATGCCCGGGCTGTCTCGTCGGTCAGCTCCAAGTCCACGTGCGGATTCAGGTATACCCGCAACGCCACGGGCGGCTGGCCAGGGTCACGCCCGGCGATGACCATCCGGCGGGCGGTGGTGTAGTTCTCCCCGGTCTCGGCCATCCTGGCCCGGACCTGCTTCTTGAACGCGCTGTCGTCAGTCACGCCATGTCCCTCGCGGCGATGCTGCCCCGCGCCCTGATCGCCTGGCTCAGCGGTGACTGATCTGTCCCAGGTAGCGCGAACCGGCGGCCCTTGTCCTCACCGCCACCGCGGGCGCGGGCCGCGGCAGCTCGGAGTGTGGCAGGCGCTCCTGCCCGAACCAGGTTACCCAGCCTGCCGGGCCGAATCCATAGCGGAGCAGCGGACGGTAACCTGTAAGTCACGCACTTACGGCCGGATTGCGGCCGGGCTGACTCGCTGATGGACAGGGCGTTTCGGCATCACGTGTCTGTGACCGGGCGGCTGGAATTCCGGATTGTGATCTACATGTACTGGAATGAGAAGGATCATCCAGTAGCGCATTTTCACGCCTATTACGCGGGTCGGCGGGCTTCCGTATCGATGGATGGCGAGGTTCTAGCCGGGCGTCTTGAGCCTCGAGCGCTGCAGTTCGTCCGGGAGTGGGCCAAGCTTCGCCAGGATGAGATCCTAGCGAACTGGGAACGGGCCCGGCGGAACGAGCCGCTGCACGGTATTGAGCCGCTGTCGTAGCATGGAGGTATGAGTGAGAACTACCTGCCGGTTGTCGTAGGCGTGGCCGTGGTCGGTGACCGTGTGCTCCGTCTGCTCTTCAGCGACGGCATGGTAGGAGACATCGACTTCTCTGCCGAACGGTGGACCGGAGTCTTGGCGCCGCTGAACGACTCTGCTTACTTCGCTGAAGTTTCGGTCGATCCGGAGGCAGGCACTGTCGTGTGGCCTGACGGTATCGACCTAGCGCCCGAGCCCCTCTATGAGCAGGCGAAAGCCCATCCCCTCGTGACAGCCGCCTGAGGCGGCTCGGTCCCTTGGGCCGCAGGTCCTCCCGTAACTGCGCGAAGTGCTCCTTGGGCCAGTAACCATGTCAACCGGGTTCCCTGCGGTGATCCCTCGCTTCGACTTCTGATGAGCCGGTTCTGCGCGCAGAAGCGTAGGCAGGCGTCTCTCATCGCAGCACCGTCATGCTCGCCCTTGTCGTCCTCGTGCTCCGCCGCTCAGCCCGGGTGGCTGAGCGGCGGAGAGCGGCGCTGGCTACGGCCTGGCCTCATAGATGAGGTTGAACGGCGTCTCGCTGGCCCGGCGGAAGCGGGTCAGGCCCGCCCGGGTGACCACGTCGCGGATCCCGGCCTCGCCTGCCTGGGCACCGAGCGCTAGCCCGACCTCCTGCGACAGTGACGCGGGAGTGCACAGCAGGGTCGAGAAGCCGTAGAAGGTTCGCCCGATCGGGTTGAAGTTGTCCTCCACCCGGTCGCCGGCGGTCGGCTCGACGATCATCCAGGTGCCGTCGGCCGCCAGGGACTGGCGCACGTGCCGGGCCGCCCCCACCGGATCGCCCATGTCGTGCAGGCAGTCGAAGGTGGTGACCAGGTCGTATCCGGTGCCGGCGTAGGCCGAGGCGGGGGCGACTTCGAACCGGACCCGGTCGCTGACGCCTGCCTGCGCAGCTCGCTCGCGCGCCGTCGCGATCGAGCCCTCGTGGTAGTCCGATCCGGTGAATGTCGAGGCTGGGAAGGCCTGGGCCATCAGGATCGTCGACGCCCCATGGCCGCAGCCGACATCGGCCACCGCCGCGCCGCGCTGGAGCTTGTCGACGACACCCTCGAGGGCCGGCAGCCACTCGGTGATCAGGTGGGCGTTGTACATGGTGCGGAAGAACCGTTCGAACGCCGTCGTAGACGTCCTGGCTGTGCTCGTGCCACCCGACGCCCTCGCCGGTCTTGACCGCCTCGGTGATCTTGTTGGAGTCCAGCACAGAGCCGAACGCGACCTGGAAGAAACCCGGCAGGTAGGCGGGGCTCGACTCGTCGGTCAGCGCCGCGGCGTGCTCGGCCGGCAGGCTGTACCGGCTGCTGTCCGGGTCGTAGTCGACGTAGCCGCCCGCGGCCTGCGCGTTGAGCCATTCGCGTACGTAGCGTTCGGCTGTCCCGCTGCGCTGAGCCAGTTCAGCGGGCGTCAGCGGGCCGGCACCCGCCAGCGCCCGGTACAGGCCGAGCCGGTCGCCCATGACGACCAGCGCGGTGTTGAGCGTCGCGCCGACCTCACCGACCGCCTTGAATACGAAGCCCATCAGTTTTTCCATGTCGATGGTGGCTGGCTGCTCGAAAGTGGTCATCTGCGTCCTCCTTGTAGAGCTCGGTTCCTGGCCCGAAGCTAAGGCCGCGAGTGAGTTTCTCGCTTCCGGGAAGGCCCCTAGCGCCCACCTCGGCGGTAATGGCCTCGTACCGGGTGGCTCCGTAAGATCGTGGACATGTTGCTCGGCCGTGACCGGGAAGAGCAGTCGCTTGTCCGGCTGCTTGACGACGCGCGCGCGGGCCGTAGCGGTGTGCTCGCCATCGCCGGGGAGGCCGGCATCGGCAAGTCGGCGCTGCTCGTCTCCGCCGAGGAGCAGGCGGCTGGCATGCACGTGCTCCGGGCGCGCGGGGTGCAGTCGGAGGCTCAGATCCCGTTCGCCGGCTTGCTCGAGCTGCTGCGGCCAGCGCTGGCCTGGATCGAGCAGATCCCTGACCCGCAGGCCGCGGCGCTGGGGAGCGCGCTCGCGCTCCGTCCGGCCACCAGCCCACCGGGCCGCTTCGCCGTGGGTGCGGCGACCCTCAGCCTGCTTGCCGTCTATGCGGAAGAAGCCCCGGTAGCCGTGCTGGTGGATGACGCGCACTGGCTGGACGGGTCGAGCGCGGATGCCATGCTGTTCGCGTTCCGCCGGCTCGTCGCCGATCCTGTCGCGGTGGTGCTGGCCGTGCGACAGGGCGAGCCGTCACTGCTGGACGGCGCCGACCTGCCGACGCTGCACCTGGCCGGCCTGGACCGGGCGTCGGCCGCCGAACTGCTGAAGGACCAGTCAGGCGAGCCGCTAAGCCACGAGCTGACGGCCCGCCTCCACCGTGAAACCGGCGGGAACCCGCTGGCGCTCCTGGAGCTTGGCCAGGATCGTCAGCACCTGGCCAGCCTGCCACTGGACGCGCCGCTCGCGGTCGTGACGAGCGTCGCACGCGTGTACCTCGAGCGCTCGCGGGGTCTTCCGGCCCGCACCCGGGACGCTCTTGTTCTCGCCGCAGCGATTGACGGCGGTGACGTGCCGGTGCTAGCCCGGGCCGCGCCGCTACTGGGGCTGGACCTCGCCGATCTGGTTCCCGCCGAGGCCGCGGCTCTCATCACGGCGCGTGATTCCCAGGTAGAGTTCCGGCATCCGCTCGCCCGGTCGGCCATCTACGGCGACGCCCCGGCCGAGCAGCGGCGTGCGGTGCACCGCGCGGTGGCCAGCGTCCTGCCCGATACCGAAGCCGACCGCCGAGCCTGGCACCTCGCGCTGGCCGCCTTCGGCCCCGACGACGCTGCTTCCTCGGCGCTCGAGCAGGCTGGGCAGCGCGCCTACCAGCGCAGCGCCTACGACGTCGCGTCCCGCGCGTTCGAACGCGCGGCCCGGCTGGCCCCTGACGAGGCCCGGCAGGGCCGGCTGATGTACGCCGCGGCCGATGCCGCCTGGATCGGCGGACTCGCCGATCGTGCCGTGGCCCTACTGGACCAGTCGGTCCGGCATGTGTCCGATCCAGGTCTGGCCGTCGCGATCGAGCACCTCCGCGGCCACGTCGCCGTCCACCGCGGCCCGGTTACCGAAGGACAGCAGATCCTGCTGGCCGCCGCCGAGCGGGCCGCGCCGGTGGATCCGGAACGAGCCGTGGTAATGCTCGCGGAAGCGGCGTACGCGTCCTTTAGCGCCGGCGATGCCGCGACCATGCTTTCGGCCGCCGAACGGATCACGTCGCTCGCCTCGCCCGACCTTGGGAGCCGTATCGCCTTCTTCACGCTGATTACGCGGGGCATGGCGCTGATCTTCGCGGGCCAGGACGAGCCCGGCGCGCCGGCCATCCGCGCGGCGGTGGAAGTGCTAGAGCGCTCGGACGAACTCAGGGACGAGCCGCGCCTGCTGGCCTGGGCGGCCATGGGGTCGATCTGGCTGCGCGAGGCGGACATCGGGCGGGCACTTCTTTACCGCGCACTCGATGCGGCGCGCCGTAAATCTGTGATCGGCGCACTGCCCTTCATGCTGTTCCTGGTAGCGACTGACCAGGCGGGCACGGACCGATGGGCCGAGGCTCAAGCTGGCTATCACGAAGCGATAAGGCTGTCCAGGGAAATCGGTCAGTACAGCGACCTGGGCATGAGCCTGGCCTTTTCCGCCCGGCTCGAAGCCCGGCTGGGCCGGTCAGACCAGAGCCGCAGGCATGCGGACGAGGCGCTGCGACTGTCTCGCAAACTGAGCCTGGGCCTGGCCGAAGTATGGGCCATTGCTGCCCTGGGTGACCTTGAGCTGGCCGAGGGCCGCCCCGAAGCCGCGCTGGCCCATTTCGAGCAGCAGCGAGTCGTGCTGCGCTCGCGCTGTATTCAGGACGCCGACCTGTCCCCGGTCCCGGAACTGGTCGAGATCTACCTGCGCCTGGGCCGCGGACCAGAGGCCGCCGGGATAGCCGTTGACTTCACCCGCGACGCTGACATGAAGGGCCAGCCCTGGGCGCTGGCGCGTGCCGCGCGGTGCCGGGGGCAACTCGCTGCCGAGGGCGAATTCGGTCCTCACTTCGACACCGCGCTGGCCCGGCACGGTCAGACGGCAGACGTCTTCGAAACTGCCCGCACCCATCTGGCCTACGGTGCCCGTTTGCGGCGGGAGCGCCAGCGGGTCCGGGCCCGCGACGAGCTTCGCGCCGCAGTGGACATGTTCGAGCACATTGGCGCCACTCCATGGGCGGAGGTGGCGCGGGCCGAGCTCGCCGCCACCGGCGAGACTGCGCGGCGGCGGGATGTGACCACCCTCAATGACCTGACCCCGCAGGAACTCCAGATCGCGCTGAGCCTGGCCGACGGCCGTACCACCAGGGAGACCGCGGCCGCCCTGTTCCTGAGCCCGAAGACTATCGAGTACCACCTGCGCAGCGTGTACCGAAAGCTCTCCGTCGGATCGCGGAGCGAGCTTAAGGCGGCCATGGACCGGCTTACGGCTGGGGCCCTACAGCAGCTCGGCCAGTAGGGTCGCGGCCCGCGCGGTCCGGATCAAGCCGCGGCTTGGCGTCGTCGCCCGGCCCGCACGGGGAACCCGCCGCAACGACCGCGCGAAAGCCCACGGGGCACGAGTACCAGCGTTACCTGCATGGGTGCTGCCTTGCGCCGACCAACAGGTGGGGGGCGAGGGCAAGGGCCCGGTGGCGAACAGAAGTTCCGGCCGTTAGAAGCCAGACCTAGCGACACCCAGATC
>CAVTIR010000005.1:15000-1531733 GCA_963734665.1 uncultured Actinomycetota bacterium
TGTGAAGCAGCGGGGTGACCCAGCTGTGGAGGCTGCATGAGTGAGAATGCAGGCATGAGTAGCGAAAGGCGAGTGAGAAGCTCGCCCGCCGATTGACCAAGGGTTCCTGGGGCAGGCTAATCCGCCCAGGGTAAGTCGGGACCTAAGGCGAGGCCGACAGGCGTAGTCGATGGACAACGGGTTGATATTCCCGTACCCGTGCACGGCCGCCAGTGCCGAATCCGCGATGCTGAGTTCCAGGGGGAGGCCTTCGGGCTGACCCTTGTTACGGACCGAGCGGGTAGTAGGCAAGCTGGAGGGGTGACGCAAGAGGCTAGCTCTACCGGGCGGTGGTTGTCCCGGGGTAAGGGTGTAGGGCGATCAGCAGGCAAATCCGCTGGTCATGGGCCTGAGACCTGATGCCGAGCCGTAAGGCGAAGTGAGTGATGCCATGCTGCCGAGAAAAACCTCGCAGCGAGGACGTGCGCGGCCCGTACCCTAAACCGACGCAGGTGGTCAGGTAGAGAATACCGAGGCGATCGGGTGAACCGTGGTTAAGGAACTAGGCAAATTGCCCCCGTAACTTAGGGATAAGGGGGCCCCCTTCTGGTGATAGCCTTCGCGGCTTGAGCTGGGTGGGGGCGCAGAGGCCAGGGGGAAGCGACTGTTTACTAAAAACACAGGTCCGTGCGAAGCCGTAAGGCGATGTATACGGACTGACGCCTGCCCGGTGCCGGAACGTTAAGGGGACGGGTCAGCCAGTAATGGCGAAGCTCAGAACTTAAGCGCCGGTAAACGGCGGTGGTAACTATAACCATCCTAAGGTAGCGAAATTCCTTGTCGGGTAAGTTCCGACCTGCACGAATGGCGTAACGACTTCCCCGCTGTCTCAACCGCGGGCCCGGCGAAATTGCACTACGAGTAAAGATGCTCGTTACGCGCAGCAGGACGGAAAGACCCCGGGACCTTTACTGCAGCTTGGCATTGGTGCTTGGGACGGCTTGTGTAGGATAGGCGGGAGACTGGGAAGCGCGGACGCTAGTCCGTGTGGAGTCACTGGTGAAATACCGCTCTGGTCGTTTTGAGTGTCTAACCTGGGCCCGTGATCCGGGTCAGGGACATTGCCTGGCGGGTAGTTTAACTGGGGCGGTTGCCTCCTAAAAGGTAACGGAGGCGCCCAAAGGTACCCTCAGCCCGGTCGGCAACCGGGTGCTGAGTGCAAGTGCACAAGGGTGCTTGACTGTGAGACAGACATGTCGAGCAGGAGCGAAAGCTGGGACTAGTGATCCGGCGCCGGCAAGTGGAAGCGGCGTCGCTCAACGGCTAAAAGGTACCCCGGGGATAACAGGCTGATCTTGCCCAAGAGTCCATATCGACGGCATGGTTTGGCACCTCGATGTCGGCTCGTCGCATCCTGGGGCTGGAGCAGGTCCCAAGGGTTAGGCTGTTCGCCTATTAAAGCGGTACGCGAGCTGGGTTTAGAACGTCGTGAGACAGTTCGGTCCCTATCCGCTGCGCGCGCAGGAGACTTGAGAAGGGCTGTCCCTAGTACGAGAGGACCGGGACGGACTGACCTCTGGTGTGCCAGTTGTTCCGCCAGGAGCACGGCTGGTTTGCTACGTCGGGGAGTGATAACCGCTGAAAGCATCTAAGCGGGAAGCACGCTTCAAGATGAGGTCTCCCACCACCTTGAGTGGGTAAGGCCCCCAGCCAGACGACTGGGTTGATAGGCCGGAAGTGTAAGCACCGCGAGGTGCTCAGCTGACCGGTACTAACAGGCCGAGGGCTTGACTACTACCACATACTTTTGCTCGCGTTCACTGTGCGGTTCCCGGGACACGGCCGGGAACCGGACCCTGTCACAGGGGTTCACCAGGCTGATATCTCAATAGAGTTCCCGGTGGCTATAGCGAGGGGGAAACACCCGGTCCCATTCCGAACCCGGAAGTTAAGCCCCTCAGCGCCGATGGTACTGCGAGGGAGGCCTCGCGGGAGAGTAGGACACCGCCGGAACACATATTGTAAAAGGGACTGCCCCTCTTTGGGGCGGTCCCTTTTCTTGTTTACATGACTCTCTGTGTCGACGGCGGGTGAATACTGGATCTGGATCTGGCCCGCATTTCGCCCTTCGGCATCTGTCATCCCCGGCGTCGCAATGCGCCGGCGGCGTTCCAGCGCAGGGCCCCGGCCAGGTCACGCGCGTGGTCGGTTATCGAGTAGTCGGGCTGGACGCCAACGTCCCGCAATGCCCGGTCCAGGTCCAGGCCGTGCTGCTCGAGCACGATCGAGAAATCCCGTCGCATCGGACCCAGTGCGTCGTATCCGAACGAACGGTAGATGCGAGGAAACAAGGACCGGTACAGGCGGACACGCTCGTGCAGCCCGGAGGAGTGAGACAGGGGGTTCTTCGGGCGCTGGCGGACGTAATCTGGCAAGAGATCGGCGAAGGCGTGGCGCAGTATCCACTTGTCCTGGCCGTCACGGAGTTTCAGCTCAATCGGCAGGCGCATCGCCAGCCGGACAAGCGCCAAATCTAGGAACGGCACGCGCGTTTCCACACCCTGTCCCATGCTGGTGCGGTCGACGCGCTGCAGCTCCGTCCGTCCAAGGTTGTGCAGCTTGTGCTGGAAGAGGCGCTGCCGCAGCGCGGCCTCGGGCTGCCGGTACATCTCGTAACCGCCAAACAGCTCATCGGAGCCGTCCCCGCACAGGACCACCTTGACGCCGCGGTCGCGGACCCGGGCGAACAGCAGCCTAGAGATAACCGCGTTGATGACATCGCCGTATTCGGTGAGTTCGGACACCCGGATGGCTTCGCGGATCTCCGGGAGGCGGATGTCGCCTGGGGCAACCTCGATGACCTCGTGCGCGACGCCGAGATCGCGGGCCACGCGGCGGGCATAAGAGATGTCATCGCTACCGGGGGCCCCGATGGTGAACGCCACGCAATCAGGGTGCATTTCCCGCACATGCAGCAGGGTCAGGGTGCTGTCAAGGCCGCCGGAGAGGATTACGCCGACGGTCAGGTCCGTATCGAGCCGGACCCGAATGCTGTCCTCCAATGTGGCCCGCACCAGCCGCGCGGCCTCGGCGACGTCGGTGATGATCTCGTCGCCGTCCCCCATAGTGAGCAGGTCCACGTAAGGGGTGACAGCCGGGTCGTGGGCCGGGCTCGCCCATCCGTGGTGGCCGGGCGGGATCTCGCTGACCGGGCCGCCTGCGGGGATAAGCGCCTTCAGTTCCGAGGCCACGTACAAGTGGCCGCCGCAGCGTGACCAATAGAGCGGCTTGACCCCGAGCGGGTCACGAGCCAGGTAGACGCGGTCCGTGTCCCGGTCAGCGACCGCGAACGCGAACTCACCCCGCAGCCGGTGAACCGCCTGCTCCCCCCACTCGGTGAAGGCTTCCAAGACGACCTCGGTGTCACTGTCGCTTTGCAGCTGGTGGCCGAGGGCAGCCAGTTCTGACTGCAGCGAGCGGAAGTTGTAAACCTCGCCGTTGTAGCAGACCGCCCACCGGCCGTCGGCCGAACGCCACGGCTGGATGGCCCGCTCGCGATCCACTATCTTCAGCCGCTGGGTACCGAGGTAATGCCGGTCATCTCTCACCGTCTCGCGCACATCCCCCCGCGGTGCGATCGCGTCCAGCATCTGGTCGAACACTGTCACGCTCGGGTTCGGCCCCACGGCCAAGGCGATACCACACATGTTTAAGCCTCCCTCCCCGGCTACCGGCCGACCGACTGAGCGCGGTAAGCGGCATTCAGCTCGTCGCGCGCGAGCGGGTTGACGCACAGATGCCACGCCTGGCCTTCGTCGATGACGTTGAGCTGGCCTGCTTCTTGCCGCTCCAGGAGCAGCCTGGCAAGCACGTTGTCGTGATCAAACTGGCGGAACCACCGCATCTCCAGGTCGCAGGCATATCCCACGCAATGGGAGCTGGGCAGTACGGCGGCGTAGCCCAGGGCCCGGAGTCTGTGCTGGTGCTGCACGCTACGAACCGTGCTGGTCACCCAGAGACGTGGGGCGCGCGGCGGAAGCGCAGCGGCGAGTTCCCGGGCGATCTGGTTGACCACGGCGATCACCGCTGGCCGTGAACGTGTGAAGCTCAATCCTGCGGTACGGGGACGGCTGTTCGGTAGCACCTGCCGCTGTGCCCAATCCCGAACCCGGCCGGGCAGCCCAGCCGGCTGAGCGCGGTACTGGAACTGCAGCATCTTTGCCGACCTGAGCGAAATCAGATCGACGAGTTCGTCCGAGTGCATCACGTCGGCGTCCGAGGCGAAAGTCGGCGCCCCGCTCCACCACACCAAGTCGATCTGGGCAAGCAGGAGAATCCGGACGAAAGTTGGCAAGTCACTTGCCGAGCTGCGCGTACTGGGCCGGTATAGGCGAATCTCACGCATCACTCGCTCAGCGGTAGCGCCCACACCTCCGTCAAGGTGCGAGAGCACGCGCGCAAACTCCTGCTGTCCAAGGCGCCCAGCGACAACTTTCTCGACCGCGGCCAGATTGGAAGGGCCAAGGCATCTGCTCGCTTCCTGTGCAAGGTCGGCAACCGCAGCCCTGTAGCCGAGAAGCTGAGAGTTGGACAGAGGGGAGGGCGCTTGAGTAATGGCCGAAGAGGACTCCGACGGGAATGCCCGCCTTGAGTCATTTCCCACTACCTTCCTCCTTGGCGCGCCATTCTACAGCTATCTATGCAGTAGCAAATGATCAGCAGTATCGCGACTGTGCGTTGTCAGCTTTGCTCTGCTAGTTCGCATCTATGACGTTATGTAGGTCGTCAGGACAGCGCTTACTTTAGTACCCTGAGCCCCGTTTTTTTCTCTATATACCTGATGTCCGCACTCTTGGCGGAGCGCCCTGTGGTCTCAGCTGGCTCTCTCAGGTGGCGTGGAGGATTTGGGCCGTGAGAACACAGCATGTCGGCGAGGACCGCGACCATGTCGTAGCCCTCGAACGTGACGAAGGAGGGCGCTTCGGCTAGCCGCTCACGGAGGGCCGTCTCGACTCGTACGCCGAGTGGGCTGAGGCGCTCGGGCAGGTAGCGCAAAGAACGGCATCGCGGCGCTATCGCCGCCCAGCAGCGCCGCCAGGATGAGCCGCCCCGCAGGGCAGAGCCAGGGGATTGGCCGAACGGGCTACACCGCAAGCCTTGTCTACCCGATTCGATGGGGTCAGTCGAGACCGGTCATAGACGGATGAAGCAGCACGTCAGATAGCCTTTTTCATCGCAGATGTTCGACCAGCTGCCCTGCCGGCAATGTCCGGTTTCAACAAGTGTCATCAGGCACCGAACCTGACTTAACTCTGACTCCCTGACTGCCGTGGGCGCGGGTAGGGTGCCAACGGAACCGAGGATTGCAGGGAGTGCGCGCTGGCCGCGCCCGGCACTACGGGCACTCAGGGGTTCGGATCCCCTGAGAGGTTGTCTCGAGGTCTTCACGTTTCAGCCGGTTCCATTTTCACGTTTGGGTTCGCCCCCGCCGTGCGGTTTCCGCGGGCTAAGACCAGGCAGACGCGCCCCGCGTTTCCGCGGAAACGCGGGGCGCGTAATTGCGTGACGTGTCTCCGGCGTGTGGGCAACATGTTCGGTTCAGGAACTACCCATGCCCAGCGCCGTCGTGATGTCCTGGATCGCCTGTTCCTCCGCCGGGCTTACCTGCTTCCCTCCCTCCCGGTGGGCCGCAGCGACCTTGTTAGCCACGGTGAGCACGAAGCGCCGGTAGTCATCGCGCTCCTCGATAGTCGCCTTGTGTTCCAGCAGCGTCGTCACGTCGCGCAGACAGTCGATCCCCTGGTCCCTGAGCTCCTCGGGATTGTGAATTTTGCCATGCTCCATGCGCGGCTTCTCCGACACGATCTCGTCGAGGAGCTCGCTCTCGCCATGCTGGGCACGCGCCTCGCCGTAGGCCTTCGACATCGCCATCGTCTCCCGGAACATCCCTCCGTGCGACGCTGTGATGACGAGCAAGCCCGCGGTCGGCGGCCCCTCGAGCACTAGCTGCCATTCGCTGGGTGAAAACGCGGCCTTGGTAGTCATGGCACGCTCCTACGCTCATTCGCGGATGCGGATCACATAAGAGCGTCCCTCGGCTCGCGGCAACGCACCTCACCCTCAACGGGTGTGTATGGCCATCTTGTTCAGATCTTGGAGCGGGAGCCCAGGCTAGCTCGTGACCCGCAGCGATCGTGGCGGGGAGTAGCCGCACATGGTGTAGCCGGTCAGGTCGAGAGTGACCGCACGGTAGTCGAACGTGCCGGCCGTGGTGTCATTTTCTTCGTCTTCATCGGTGGCCGGGCCGCGGCCGCCAGTGAACCGTTTCGGCGGCGCGCCGACATCTTGCCCAGCTATGAGCCTGGCACGTGCTAACAGCCTGGTGCGATAGCTTTGAAGAGTGGATCACACGGCCACTGACGTCCGTGGCTTGTCTTGCTAGATGGACACGCCCGCTGCGGTGCGGGCGGTGTGGGCATGGAGGTGGACGATGTACGGGCTTATCACTCGCTGGTCGCTGGCTGGCACGTCGGCGGAGGTTGAGCGCCAACTCCGGGAGTACGTGCGTACGCAGTCTCACCCGAGGTTCACCGGCCGGCCCGGGCTGATCGAGAAGATCTGGACCATGCGACCGGGAGTGTTCTTCGCGGGCAACTACATGTGGGCCACCGAGCAGGCTCGCGCTGAGTTCGTGGCGGCACTGGACTCGGCGCCGTCCAAAGTCACGCAGATCATCGGACGCGACCTGGAACTGGTTGAGGAATTCGAGATCGTCGCCGTCGCGGAAGGCGGGGAGGGCTTCGATGGGATCACCGGGGTCGGCACCGCTTTCCACGCCTTGGCATGAAGCCGGCGGCATTCGACTACATACGCCCGCTCGGGCTGGATGAATTGCTCGGCACGCTGACCGACGGTGACGTGCTGCTCGCAGGTGGCCAAAGCCTCCTGCCGGAGCTCAACGAACGCCGACGCCGTCCACGGCGCCTAGTCGACCTGAACGCGGTGGCCGAACTTGAGCAGTGCGAAGCTGGCCAGGGCCGCGTCGTCATCGGTGCGCTGACCAGGCACCGGGACCTGGCTGAGCGAAGTGATGTGCGCGCCGCCGTGCCGGTGTTGTCCCGGGCAGCGCGGTACGTCGGGCACGCTGCGGTCCGCACCCGCGGAACGCTGGGCGGCAGCATCGCCAACGCCGACCCTGCCGCTGAGCTGCCGGGTGTGTGCGTGCTGCTGGACGCGGCCGCACGGCTGCGGTCGGCGGCCGGAGAGCGCACGACCGCGGTCGCGAATTTGATGCGCCCCGGTGGGCTGGCGGAGCGTGAGGTGATCACCGCGGTCGAGATGACCGCGCTGCAGCCTGGAGAGGGCTGGGGCTTCCGAGAGCTGAGCCGGCCCGGCGCCTACGCCTTCCCCCTGGTGACGGTGGGCACGACGCTCCTGCTCGACTCGGACGGCGCAGTCGCCGGGCTGCGTGCCGCGGTCACCGGCGCGGAAGCGGCGCCGTATAGGTTGCCGGAGGATGCGGTAGCCGGGCTGCTCGGCGTCCGGCCCACCGACGCCTGGGCGGTCGCGGTCGCCGACCAGCTGGCGGCTGAGGCCAACCCGGTTACCGACCACTACGCCAGCTCGGCCTATCGCCGCCGGATCGTCCGGCACCTGGCCCGTCAGGCCGTGGCCGACGCCCGCGAACGGGCCGCGCAGGGAGTGTCCGCGTGACCGAGGTGTCCTTTACCGTCAACGGCCGCCCCTTCCGCATCACGGTAGAGCCGCGGACACTGCTGTCGGACGCGCTCCGGCAGCATTGCAGCCTAACCGGGACCCACGTCGGCTGCGAGCACGGCGTGTGCGGAGCCTGCACGGTGCTGGCCGACGGGGAACCGGTCCGCTCGTGCCTCATGCTCGCCGTGCAAGCCGACGGCCGCGAGTTCACGACCGTGGAAGGACTCGGCACGCCCGGCCGGCTCAGCGCGCTCCAGGAAACCTTTCGCGCGGAACACAGCCTCCAGTGCGGGTTCTGCACGCCGGGCATTCTGCTCACGCTTGAGGAGTACATCAAAAGGCACCCAGAGGCGACCGAGCCGGAACTGCGCGGCGCGCTCTCCGGCAACCTGTGCCGGTGCACCGGTTACCAGAACATCGTCACAGCGGCGCTGCGCGCGGCCGGGCGGCCTAGGGAAGAGCCCGCGCCCAGCCTCGAGCCGAAAAATCCCCTGGGCGCGGCGATTCCCCGGCGGGAGGACCTGCGGCTGCTCACCGGCACCGCGACGTTCACCGACGACCTCGCCGTTACCGGGGCGGTACACGCGTATTTCCTGCGTAGCCCGCACGCGCACGCCCGGATCATCGCCATTGACGCCGACGCGGCACGTGCCGCCGACGGGGTGCTCGGCGTGTTCACCGGGTTCGACCTTGCCCAGTGGACGCTCCCCGCGCGCATTGCGCCGCCCATTGACGGCCTGGCGCCTCAGGTCGTCGAGACGCTGCCCACGGCGAAGGTGCGGTTCGAGGGCGATCCGGTCGCCGTGGTAGTGGCAACCGACCGGTACCGGGCAGAGGACGCAGCCGCCCTGATCCGCGTGGAGTACGAACCGCTCGAGCCTGTCCTCGATGCAGCAGAAAGCCTCGCCTGCCGGGCTGCCCTGGTCGATGACTCGCTGGAGTCCAACGTGGTGTTCCGCGAGCAGTATTCGGCAGGGGACGTCGCGGCAGCGTTCCTCAGAGCGCACCGCGTGGTCCGTACCCGGTTCTCGCACCAGCGCATGACCCATGCCCCGATGGAGACGCGAGGCTGTGTAGCCCGGTGGGACGCCGGCCGCGGCGAGCTGGTCATGCACACCGGAACCCAGGTGCCCCACCCGTACCGGACACAGTTGGCCGCGCGGCTACGGCTTGGCGAGGATCAGGTCCGGGTAATCGTCCCGGACGTGGGCGGCGCGTTCGGGCAGAAACTCGTCGTGCACAGGGAAGACCTCACCGTTGCCGCGCTCGCGATGCAGCTGAACCGGCCGGTGTGCTGGCGCGAGGACCGCATTGAGAATCTCACCGCTGCGACGTCCGCCCGCGAGGACAGCGCCGAGGTTGAGGCCGCGGTGACTGAGGACGGGCGCATCCTCGCGTTGCGGGCACGGCTGCTCAGCGACTTCGGTGCCTACAGCTTCTTCCCGGCGAACTACATGCTGCGGGTCGTGGCCATGATGCTGCCCAACGTCTACCGGATCGCTGACTTTGAGTACGAGATGGCCGTCGTGCTGTCCACAAAGATCCCCGCGGCCCCAATGCGTGCGCCGATGGCGATCTGCACGTGGGTCACCGAGAGCACTGTCGACGCGATCGCTCGCGAGCTCGGCATGGACCCAATCGAGGTACGGGAACGCAACATGCTCCGCGAGTCGGAGTTGCCCTACGTGACGGCGACGGGTCAGACCTACGAGGACATCACGCCCTACCAGTCCTTCCGGGCCCTGTTGGACGTCTACGACTACAACGGGTTCCGGCGACGTCAGCACTCCGACCGGGCCGCGGGCAGGTACCGCGGTCTCGGCATCGCCTGCCTGGTGGAGCCGACCACATACGGTTCGGCTTTCTACCGGTCGGCCGGGATTCCGGGGTCGGGCCACGAATCGGCATGGGTGCGCATCGATCCCAGCGGTGCCGTGGTCGCCTCGGCCGGCATCGCGCCCGCGGGTCAGGGTCACGAGACCACGATCGCCCAGGCCGTTGCCTCCGGTCTGGGTGTGAAGGCCGAGGATGTGGCTGTCCGGCTTGGCGACACCGAGGTGGCCCCCTACGGCATGGGCACACGGGGCGCCCGCAGCGGCACCGCGGGCGCCGGCACGGCTCTGCTCGCCGCGCAGCGGCTGAAGGCCAAGGTAGTTGCTATCGCGCGGGAACTGCTCGGCGCAGTCGGCGAGGAGGCCGAACTGGACATCCGCGACGGCGAGATCGTGCAGGCCAAGGAGGACGGCTGGGTCGGCACCGGCTTGTCCGTCCAGGATGTCGCGCGCACCGCGTACCTGGACCCGCTGTCCCTGCCCGAGGGTATGGAGCCAGGTTTGGCGGTCCAGATGGCCTACGACCCGCCGCCGATGACCTACTCCAATGCCGTGCACCTGTGCGAGGTAGTCGTCGATCCTGTAACCGGGCAGGTCAGTTTCGAGCGCTACCTGGTAGCCGAGGACGCCGGGACCGTGATCAACCCGAAGATCGTTGAGGGGCAGCTCCACGGGGCGGTCATGCTGGGCGCCGGCGGTGTGCTGTACGAGGGGATCGCCTACGACTCGGCCGGCCGCAACCTCACGGCGTCCTTCCGGGACTACATGTTGCCGTCCGCACGCGAGGCGCCCACCGTCGAGATTCTGCACTGCGGGACCCCGAACTCCCGGACCCCGGGCGGGATCAAGGGTATGAGCGAGGGCGGGGTGATGGGTTCGATCGCCGCCGTCACCGCCGCCGTGAACGACGCGATCGCCCCCTTCGGCGTGGTGGTGTCGGACTTGCCGATCACACCGCCCCGACTGTCGGATCTGCTGGCCGGCCGCTTGCCGGCGACGCCTGTCGAATGAATCCGGGAAGATGAGGACTACCATGCCGCAGCACCACCAACGTGTCTCCGTCGTCGGGCTCGGTGCCATGGGCTTGCCCATGGCCCGCGTCCTGCTGCGTGCGGGCTATCTAGTCACCGTAGTCCCGCACCGCAGCCGCGCGGCCGCCGAGGAACTCGCCGCCGAGGGCGCGGAGATCGCCGAGACAGTGGCAGATGCGGCCGCCGCCAGCGAGATCGTCATCGCCCTCGTCCCCGCCCTGCCCGACCTGGTCGAGGTCGCCGAAGGCAGCCAGGGGCTGGTGGCTGGCGCGCACGACGGCCTCACGCTGCTGAACATGAGCACCGTCGGGCCGGTGGGCATCACAGACCTGGCCAGGCGCTCGCCGGCCACGGGATCCGCGTGGTCGATGCACCGGTCAGCGGAGGACCGGCGCGGGCGGCTGACGGCACGCTGACGATCATGGCCAGCGGGGCGGACGCCGACCTCAACCGAGTCCGCGACGTCCTCGACACCCTGGGCGAAAAGGTCTTCCAGACCGGGCCGCTCGGCACCGGGCAAACCGCCAAACTCTGCAACAACCTCCTCACCGCGACGATCATGGTCGCCAACGCCGAAGTTCTCACCCTGGCGGCGAAGGCCGGCCTTGACCCCGCGCAGGTGCGGGAGATCGTGCTCGCCTCCTCTGGCGGCAGCACCGTACTGGACACTTGGGTGCCGCGTAACCTGCTGAAGGACGTCTACGAGCCGGGGTTCGCGCTCAAACTGATGTACAAGGACGCTGGCCTCGGAAGGGACCTGGCGCGCCAGGCCGGCGCGCCGATGCCGCTGGCGAACCTGGCGCACGAACTCTATGCGTTCTGCATTGAGGGTCCGGGAGCCGATCGCGACTACTCCTACGTCAGCACGCTGTTCCAGGACGCCGCCAACATCACCATCGCGACGTCCGAGCCGCGCCACAAGAGCGGCTGAGTTCCCGGTGGCCGCTGCATCGTCAAAAGAAGGCGGCACCTACAACTTCACCGTCTACCCGGCCGGCACTTAATACTGCAACGGCACAGCGCAGGTCGTTCAGCTTGGCCCAGATGTTGAAACGTTACCGTTCCTGTGCCGCGGTCCTGCCGCATACTGGTCCAGTGGAACCGGCAGCTGACTCCGTCGGGAGGCAGATCCAGCCCCCCGCGGGCCGCCGCGGGCGGGCACGCCGCCCGCGGGTAGCAGGGCCATCCGACCAGGCCCTGCACTGGCTGGCCGGCTGGTATGCGATCGCCCTGCGCCTCGGCGGCGCGGTCTTGTTCACCGCGATAGCCGTGCTGGCCGCAACGAAGCAGATCTCCGGCTGGTGGCTGGGCGCGCCGCTGACCGCGCTGTGCCTGTGGTCAGCCTTCTTCGCCTGGCGGGTCCGGCGGTCCGGGTTGACGCCGACCGTGGTACTGGCCGACGCCGCGGTTATCTCGGCGCTGGCGCTGGCGCAGCAGCACCTGGTCCCGGCCGTGCTGATCAAGGACAACACGACCTGGATGCTCCCGCTGGCCTGCACGTCGGTGTACATCCTGCAGATCGCGCTGCGGCCGCGGCTCGCGCTGCCCGGGGCCGCGGTCGTGGTCATCGCCTACGGGCTCGGCGCCGGCCACCTGGCCGATGCCTTCCTGCTGGTGGCCGAGACGATCGTCGTCGCCGGGCTGGTGGCGGTGATCCGCGGCGGCGCCCGGCAAGCGGACGCGGTCGTCGCCGCCAGCCTGGAGACCGAGCGGCAGATCCGGGCCGAGGAGGCGCGGCGCGCTGACGAGCGAGAGCAGCACCGCCAGCTGCACGACACCGTCCTGTCGACCCTGACCATGGTCGCGGCCGGCGCCTTTGCCGAACGGTCCCCGGCACTGACCGCGCAGGCGGCCGGGGACCTGCGGGTGCTGCAAGGGATCGAGGGCGCCCCGGTCGTCCCGGGCGGGCTGGCGCCGCTGACTGACCTGAGACCGAAGCTGGAGCGGGCCGCGGCCAGCACCGATGACCTGGCCGTGCGGCTGAAGCTGGTCCCGGTCACGCTGCCGTCGCCGGTCGCGGATCAGCTTGTCGCCTGCGTCGGCGAGGCGCTGCGCAACGTCGAGCAGCACGCCGGAACCGGCGAGGCGGAAGTGACCGTCACCGGCGGCGCGGGCTGGGCGGTCGTCAAGATCACTGACCGCGGCCGCGGGTTCGACCCGGCCGCCACCCCGCCATCCCGCCGGGGCATCCGCGAGTCGATCACCGGGCGGATGCTGGCGGCCGGCGGCCGGGCCGCGATCGCCAGCCGTCCCGGCGCGGGCACGACCGTCACCGTGAGCTGGCCGGCATGACCGCCGTACAGCCGACGACGATGATGTCCGGCCGCTATCAGCGGGCCTTCACCATCGCGGTGGTCGTCCTGGTCGCGGGCTGGCATCTCGCCGGAGCGGGCGGCCAGCTGCTGGATTACCGGTCGGCCTACAGCTCGTTCGCCTTCCAGGGCGCCATGTGGCTGGTCATGGCGCTGGCGATCACCGCCGGGTCGGTCCTGGTGCTGCGCGGAGCGCCCGGCTGGCGCGCGGCCTGGGCGGTCGCCGTGATCGCGCTGGCCGCCAGCACGGCAGCGGCGGCGGCCAGCCCGGCCGGCCAGATGCTGGCGGTCAACTGGTCGTGGGGGAGTGCCGGCTGGACGGGCGTGCTCGTGCTGCTCCGCCGCCGGTTCAGCGAGCTTGCGTGGTTCCTCGCCGCCGAGGCCCTGGCCATCCTGGGCGTGCAGGTGTGGGACGGGCTGCACCGCACCGACCTGGCCGGGTTTCTCGCCGTGCTGGCCTGGTCGACCGGCGCCCAGGTGGCCGTCGCCGCTGGGGTCAGGGCGCTGGATGTCGCCGCCGACCAGGCCGCCGCGGCGGCGCGGAGTGAGCACGCCGCGCGTGAGCGGGCCGCCACGGCGGAGATCATCCGGGCCGCCCGGCACGCCCGCTGGCTGGCGCTGCAGGAAAGCGCCGTCCCGCTGGTCGCCGAGCTGGCGGCGGGGACGGCTGACCCGGGCGACGCGCAGGTGCGCATCAGGTGCGCGGTCCAGGCGGCCCGGCTGCGCCGACTGCTGGCCGAGGGCGATGAGGTACCTGGATCGCTGGTGCACGAACTGCACGCGAGTGCCGATGTGGCCGAGCGGCGCGGGGTTGCCATCGAGATCGAGACGGCCGGGCCGCTGCCACAGGTGCCCGGCCCGGCCCGGCGGGTGATCACCGATGCTGCCATCGCGATCCTGACCGCCGCGCGCAGCCATGCGCGGATTACCCTGGCGACGGTGGCTGCCGGAATCGCCGTCAGCTTCGTCGCCGATACCGGCGCGGATCGTGCGGCTGCCCGCAGCCGGCGAGGGGGTCGCCATCGAACAGCAGCAAGACGACGGCATGCTCTGGGCGGAGGCGCGATGGAACAGCAGGTGACGGTCGCGATCATCGAAGACCATCCGGTCGTCACCGAGGGGGTGGCGTCCTGGATCAGGTCCGATCCCGGCCGGCGGGTGCGCGTGGTGCAGACGTCGCGCGACCTGACCGAGTTTCGTGCTGTGCCGCAGCCGTCGGCCGACGTGGTCATCTTGGACCTGGAGCTGTCCGGCGAGCTGGTCACCGCGCAGATCCCCGGGCTGGTGGCGGCCGGATACCGGGTGGTGGCCTTCTCCGGGCACAGCGATCCGGTGATCGTGATGGAGACGCTGGACAACGGCGCGCACGCCTACGTGTCCAAGGAGGAGGGCCGCGACCATCTGGTCGAGGCCGTGCTGGCGGCTGCCGCCGACCGGCCGTACGTGACTCGGTCGCAGGCCAGGGCGATGCTCGCCGACCAGCGCCCGGCCCGGCCGGCGCTGTCGGAGCAGGAGCGGCAGGCGCTGTTGCTGTGGTTCCAGGGCATGTCGAAAGCATCGGTCGGGCGGCGCATGTCGATCAGCGAGAACACGGTCCGGCAGTACATCAGCCGCGCGCGCGCCAAGTACGCGGCCACCGGGCGGACCGCGCCGAGCAAGGACGCGCTGCTCGCCCGCGCGATCGAGGACGGCGTGATCAAGCCGGGCGAGATCATGCCGTACGAGTCATTCGCCCGCGCCACGGCCGACCGCCCCAGCCTGGATCCCCCGGACCAGTGAATGGCCCGGGGCACCCCACCCCCCAGGAGCAGCCCCCCCAGGCGAATCGGCCGCAGGCTGGCGCACAGTCAGGATCCCTGATCGAGGGCGACACTGTCATGACGCCCGATCGGGTGACACGACGGCGGGCTGGCTAGCCGACGAGAAAATCACGGGCGAGCCGGGGCGGCGCGCACGCAAGCCGGCCGTCGGTGACCTGCCCACGACGGGCCGCCGCTTCGATCAGAACCGACTTGCCGATGCCAGGCTCGCCGCATACCACGAGGGCACTAGCGGCCTCAGCCGCAGCATCGACGGCCGCGAGCAGGACCTCAAGCTCGTGCTCACGACCAATGATGTGAAGCGCAGGCCCGCTCATCGCCGCAGCCACCTTCTGAGCGTAACCCCGGCGGGCCGCCAGGGTAGCTGCCACGATCCGCCAGGGTTACGGTCTGCCGCCAGACGAGCGCGATGACAAGCGGAAACAAACTCTGAACCCCCGACGTCAGCCGCTCGACCATGCCCAGGTCACCGTCGCCGTCTCGTGCTGCGATCAGGAGCCAGCACGACAACACGGCGAAGAGCACGGTCACCGTCGCGCAGCCGTAGACACTGAGGATCCACGATTGCGCCGGCGCGCGCCTGGCGACAAGTACGGGCCAGACCGCTGTCGTGACGACGCAGCTCACCGCGAAGGCGAGGTGGCGCGTCGTCGGGCCCGTGGCCGGTTCCGGACTGGCGGCGACGCCGAGAGTAGAAAGGCCGGTCAGGATCAGCAGGACGCGCGCAGGCATGCGGACTGCAGTGAGCCCCGCGCCGGTCGCGATCTGAGAGCTGCCCACCAGCAGCAGGGCCATGGTCATTACCCACCGGTCGGCTCCCGAGTGACCAGCCAGTGCGCTTATCGTCTGGCGCATCGGGCTGTAAGAGGCAGGCTGAAGCGCGCCGGCAATCAGCCAGCCCCCGACCAGGACAATAGGTGCCAGCAAGGCTGTGCCTACCGCCCAGCCAGGGACTGGCCGGCCAGCCCGCAGGAGCCCTGAGCGATTGGCTGGCAATGGTTTAGTGGTGGCCGGAGCAGGGCCAGGGCATACGCGATCTCGTCGTGATCGGCTGCGCGCGAAGTCTGGACGCGCAAGCAGGGTCATGGCGCCTCCAGGGCCACATCGACTCGGGCTGTCAGAAGCTCGGGCTGTCAGAAGGAGGCGCGGTTCGACCTGATGCCTGCCCCGGATCAGGAGCAGACAGCGCCGTAAGGACCCGATAGATGGTGCCTTGCGGCCTCAATCTGGCAACAAGCCAGCCATCGCGACAGCACAACACGGGTCCGGGCTATTCCCTGTGCCGACGGCTCCTCGCGCGGGCCATGGCGCGCGCGCAATCATCGCCGCCACGAGCGACGGCCAGATCCATTGCGCACATCACGGAATCGAGGTACTCAAGACCGGCCTCTCCCGAGGGTCTCAATGGTCCCGAGTGCCTGGGGCCTAGCGCGTCATACGACTTTCAAGCCAGTCGGCCAGCCGCACCGGTCCGAACGTAGGCGTGGTTCCACGACAACGGAACGACAACTCACCCGTGACGAGTGATCATCTCTGGTTAACAGAGGGTGACAATGGTGTCCTACCCGACACCGCAGACCCGTCGTCCTGGACGCCGGACTCCGGTCCCGCACAGGCCCGCGACCGTTCCACCCGATGGGAGATCTCGATCATGCCGCTGAACGAGTACGAGCCGGGCACGGCGTTTCCTGGCGTGATCGGGCGGACCACGGATGAGTCCAGCCCGGCCTGGCCCCGGCCGCTACGGGCGGACGCCGGATCCCCGAACGTGCTGTTCATCGTGCTGGATGACGTCGGGTACGGGCAGCTGGGCTGCTACGGCAGCCCGATCGCCACGCCGAACCTGGATGCGCTGGCCGCGGGCGGCCTGCTGTATTCCAATATGCACACCACGGCGCTGTGCTCCCCGTCGCGGTCATGCATTATTACCGGGCGCAATCACCACGCGAACGCCACCGCGTCGATCAACGAGCTCGCGACCGGATATCCCGGCTACAACGGCAGCATCCCGTTCGAGAACGGGTTCCTGTCGGAAATGCTGCAGCAGCACGGCTACAGCACTTACCTGGTCGGCAAGTACCACCTGATGCCGTCGGAGTTCGAATCGGGGGCCGGGCCGTTCGACCGCTGGCCGCTCGGGCGCGGCTTCGAGCGCTTCTACGGCTTCCTGGGCGGCGATACCAGCCAGTGGCACCCGGAGCTGGTCTACGACAATCACCGGATCGAGCCGCCGCGCACGCCGGAACAGGGCTATCACTTGACGGAGGACCTGGCCGACAAGGCCATCGAGTTCATCGCCGACGCCAAGCAGGTTGCTCCGCACAAGCCGTTCTACCTGCACTTCTGCACCGGTGCCGGCCATGCCCCGCATCATGTGGCCAAGGAGTGGGCCGACCGGTACGCCGGCCAGTTCGACGACGGCTGGGACGCCTACCGGGAGCGCACGTTCGCCCGGCAGAAGGCACTCGGCGTGGTGCCAGCCGACGCGGAGCTGTCCCGGCACGATCCGGACGTCCCGGACTGGGACTCGCTGACCCCGGACGCGCGGAAGCTCGCGGCGCGGATGATGGAGGTGTACGCCGGGTTCCTGTCGCACACCGACCACCACATCGGCCGCCTGCTCGACTTCCTCAAGAAGACCAGCGAGTTCGACAACACGCTGATCATGGTCGTGTCGGACAACGGGGCCAGCGCCGAGGGCGGCCCGACTGGCACCACAAACGAGCTGCAGTTCTTCAACAACGCCGCTGAGCCGCTGGAAGACAGCCTGGCCAAGATCGACGAACTCGGTGGACCCAGCACGTTCAACCACTACCCGTGGGGGTGGACCTGGGCCGGCAACACGCCGTTCCGCCGGTGGAAGCGGGAGACGTACCGGGGCGGGACCACCGACCCGTTTCTGGTGCACTGGCCGCAGGGCATCGGGTCGCGCGGTGAAGTGCGCACCCAGTATGCGCACATTATCGACATGGTCCCCAGCGTCCTGGACGCTCTCGGCCTTCAGCCGCCCGCCCAGGTCCGGGGCGTGACCCAGTCCCCGCTGCACGGCGTCAGCTTCGCCCATTCCTTCGACGAGGCGGACGCCCCGACCCGGCACCGCGTCCAGTACTTCGAGATGTTCGGCCATCGCGCGATCGACCATGACGGGTGGCGGGCGGTATGCCCGTGGCCAGGGCCCTCGTTCGCCGAGGCAGGGAAGCCGTTCGGCGCGCTGATCACCGCGGACACGCTGACCACCCTGGACGCCGGCCACTGGGAGCTCTACCATGTCGCCGAGGACCCGGCAGAGAACCACGACCTGGCCGACCAGCACGGCGCCAAGCTCATCGAGCTGATCGCGATGTGGTACGCCGAAGCCGGCAAATACGACGTCTTCCCGATCGACGGCAGCGCCGGTGCGCGGATTATGGTCGAGCGCCCCCAGATCGCCGAGCCGCGGGCCAAGTACGTCTACCGCCCGCACACTCAGACACTGCCCTTCTGGGTCAGCCCGCGCGTGCTCAACCGTCCGCACAGCATCACCGCCGACGCGGAGATCCCGGACAGCGGAGCCGAGGGCGTCCTGATCTGCCAGGGGAGCAACGCCGGCGGCTGGACCTTCTACGTCAAGGACAGCCGACTGCATTACGCCCACAACTACGTCAGCCGCGAGATCTACCGCGTCTCAGGCCCTGACCCGCTCCCGGCCGGCCGGCGTCAGCTCCGCTTCGAGTTCGCGCCCACCGGGAAACCTGACTTCGCACAGGGCAAGGGCACCCCCGGTCTGGCCCAGCTGTACGTCGACGGCCAGCTCATCGCGGGCGCCGAGTTCCCGGTTACCACGCCTGTGGCCTTTAACCCAGGCGGCCTCACCTGCGGCGCCAACCCCGGCTCCGCGATCGTCGGGGACTACCGGGCCCCCTTCCGCTTCACCGGCACCCTCCACACAGTCACCGTCGACCTGTCCGGCGACCTCATCACCGACACCGAGAGCGAGATGCAGATGGCCATGGCCCGCCAGTAGCACTGGCGTTACCCGGCGAGGCTGGCGATGTCCTCCGGGGTGAGCTGGACGCTGGCCGCGCCGACGTTCTCCGCCAAGTGGAAGTCCGCCGCATGGCACTGGTCATTTACGACGAGGCCGGCATGCGGGCTTCACCTGCGCCGTGCCGTGGGCGGGCGGTCCAGGTCAGGCGGGTGCCTCCGCCGGCGGGGGCGGTGATCCGGAGGGTCCCGCCGTTATTTTCTGCGCGGCGGCGCATGCTGGCCAGGCCGCTGGACCTGGCGGGCGTGCCGAGGCCGCGGCCGTTGTCGGTGATTTCGAGGGTGATCAGCCCGTCTTGCAGTGCCAGGGCGATGCTGACGGCGGTGGCGCTGGCGTGGCGGGCGCAGTTGGACAGCGCCTCGCGGGTGACGACCAGGATGTCGTGCGCCAGGGTCTCGTCCGGGCCGGGGCCGGGCGGGACGGTGAAGCTGACGCTGGCAGTGAAGCCAAGTTGCGGGGCGTGCTCCTCGATGATCTCCATGACGCGGGCTTGCAGACCGGCGGGGGCGCGGCAGGGCTGCCGGAGCCCGAAGATGCTGGTGCGGATGTTCCTGATGACCTCATCGAGGGTGTCGGCGTAGCCGTTGATCCGCTCGGCGGTAGCCGGGTCGCTGCGGGCGGCCTGCCCCTGGAGTCTCATGCCGAGGGCGAACAGTTCCTGGATGACCTGGTCGTGCAGGTCGCCCGCGATGCGGTCGTGGTCTTCCGCCTGGGCCAGCAGGATCTGGTCGGCGCGGGCCTCAGCGAGTTCCATGGTGACGGCGGCATGGCCGGCGAACGAGGCGGCCATGCTCAGGTCCGACTCGGTGAACCCCGGGCGTGCGGCCAGTCGCCCCAGCAGCAGCGCGCCGAGGACCCGCTCGCCTGCCGCCAGCGGGACGGCGATCAGCGGGCCTATCCGGGCCCCGAGTACCGCGGCTGCCGTCTCAAGGCGGTCGCCGGTGATCAGGCTTGGCTTGGCGCTGCGGATTGCCTGCCCGGCCAGCGAGCCGGCAAGCGGCACAGTGCGGTTCATCAGTCCCGCGGCCAGCGTGCCGGTGACACCTGTCACGATCACCTGGTCCGGGTCACCGGACACGGCCAGGACGGCGAAGTCCGCGTCTGCGGCGTCCGCGGCATGCCTGGTAATCAGGGCGTGCGGCCGTCCCTGGCTTTCAGCCAGGAGCAGCGGTGTCAGCTCGGCGGAGGCGTCGAGCCAGCGGCGGCGCTGCTCGGATTCTGTGAACCGCCGCGCGTTCGCGATCGCCGCGCCGGCGGCTGCGGCGAGCGCGATGCAGGGCAGGTAACCCTCCCAGGGCGGAAATACCTGGCCGTCCCTGTACCGGCCTTTGACCTGCTCACTCATAGGCTCTCCCACCTTCGTGGGGACGAGCGGCGGGTGAGCACAAGGTCCGGACCAACCAGGCCGCACGGCCAGTCAACGCCTGATGCCGCACCCGCGCAAGATCACAAATCCGGATCTACCCGGCTTCGGCTGAAGGCAGAAGCCGGGTCCCGGCCGGGTCCCGGCTTACCGCCGCACGCGGCACCACCGTTGACGCCATTGTCAAAACCACGCACACCACACCAGCCGCCGCATGTAACGTATCGGACATCGCGGTTATAAATCCGTGACATGGGGCGGGGGCTGACTACGAAGGTGAGAGTGTGCGACATCTCTACGGGACTGCCCTAGCCGTCATCATGACAGTGGTCATGTTCTTCGCTGGCGGTTGGGGTTACCTCGAGCTACTCAAGCTTCCGGTACCGCCAGGCCAGGCGGCTGCGCTGCCGGGCGGCGGCGGCTCGCTGCTCTCGAACAGCACCGCGCTGCTCGCGCTGGCGGCCCTGGTAGTCACTGCCGTCCTGGCTGGGCTGCTCGCCATCGTTCCGTGGATATCACCGCTCGCGACCGGGCTGCCCGGCCTGCTGCTCCTCGCCTGGACCGCGCTCTACCTCGTGAGCGTACGGAGCGCGGTGGAGTTCATCCCGCTGCGCTCCCAGTCGTTCGGCGCCGGCTGGGAGGGCCTGCTCTTCAACGGGATCCTCGGCGCCGCCGGCGCGGTCATGATCTTCCCGATGTTCATCCCGTCCCGCTGGCGCGAGGCGCGGAGGGTTGAAGCAGAAGCCTTTGCCAGCGACGTGGACGATTACCTGACGGCCGTGAAGGCGGACCCCGGGCCGCAGGAGCGGCAAGAGCGGCAGTGGGACGAGCAGCCGCTTGTCGGCACCGTGCTATCCCACATGGCCGGCGCCAGGCCCGTTGACACCACCCGCGTTACCGGCGCCTCACGGGCGCTGCGCAACACCGGCTCTTTCCGCATCGCTACCGGCACGCAGCCGCGCGCGGCCGGGTCGATGTCGCGTGCCACCGGCTCGATCCCGCGGCACGCCGCACCGGACAGGGGCCCGCGCGAACGACCGTACGAATAGCCACAGCGCGAAACACTGCGGAGAACAAGAGTGGGTGGTTGTGCACACCCAGGTGTGTGCACAACCACCCACTCTTACGACTAGCGCTAGCCCAGTTCCGAGCGCAGCTGGGCGGCCGCGGCCGCCATCGCGGCCATCTTCCCGTCCGCGGTCTCGCGCGGGATGTACTTCATCCCGCAGTCCGGTGCGAGCACGATCCGCGACGCCGGGACGTACGGCAGCGCCCGGCGCACCCGCCCGGCGACCACCTCCGGCGTCTCAACCGACGGATCCGACAGGTCGATCACGCCAAGGATGATCGTCTTGCCCTCGAGCGTGCTCAGCACCGAGCAGTCCAGGTTTGACTGTGCGGTCTCGATCGAGACCTGGTCCACGTCGCACGCCGCAAGTTCGGGCAGGAACGAGTAGCCCGCGGGCCGCTCGTGGATAATCGCCGCGTAGCCGAAGCAGAGGTGCAGCGCCGTCGTCCCGAGCCCGGCCACGCCGTCGAGTGCCCGGTTGATCACCTTGACCCCGTACTGCGCGGCCTCGGCGGAGCGGGCCTGCAGGTACGGCTCGTCGAGCTGCACGATGTCGGCCCCGGCCGCGAACAGGTCCTTGATCTCCTCGTTCACCGCCTCGGCGTAGCCAAGGGCGAGCGCCTCACGGGACCCGTAGTAGTCGTCCTGCGCCTGCTGCGCCATCGTGAACGGGCCCGGCACGGTGATCTTGACCGTCCGCGACGTGTGATCCCGCAGGAAAGAAAGGTCGCCGACCTCGACCGGGTGCTTCCGGCGGATCGGGCCAACCACGCGCGGCACCGGATTCGGGTGCCCGCTGCGGTCGAGCGCCGTGCCCGGGTTGTCGATGTCCACGTTGTCAAGCGCGGTCGCGAACCGGTTCGAGTAGCTCTCCCGGCGGATCTCACCATCGGTGATGATGTCAAGGCCGGCGTCCTCTTGCGCGCGGATCGCCAGCAGCGTGGCGTCAGCCTGGGCCTGGTCAAGGAACTCGGGAGCGACGCGCCATAGCTCGCGGGCGCGGACCCGCGGCGGAAACCGGCCGGCCAGCTTGGCCCGGTCGATGAGCCAATCCGGTTGTGGATAGCTTCCAACAAGTGACGTGGGCAGCAACATGACATGCAGGTTACGCCGGATGATTCCCATGCGAAAGCAGTCCGCTTATCAGCCTGTCGGCAGGATGTTGACCGCGCGGGACACCACGAGGGCGACGGTCACGACGGAGATGATCGACTGTACGGCCATCGCTACCTTCGCCCAGCGTGACAGGGGCATGACGTCCGTCGGGCTGAACGCCGCGGCGTTCGTGAACGCCAGGTAGAGGTAGTCGAGGAAGGCCGGCTCCCAGTCCGGCGGAAACATGTCTTTCGGGCTGATCATCTGCACGAACTGGAAATCGGGGTACCGGTTCTTGAGGTTGAGCGCCCTGGCCACCGGCCCCCCGCGATCGAACTCCCAGTACCACAGCGCGAAGGCGGCTACATTCGTCAGCCAGATGACGCCGCCGGTGATCAGCAGCTGACCTGCCTTCTGCCCCATGGTGCCCTGGGTGATGCCGATGGCGAGCCTGGCCACCGACCACCCGTTGGCCAGGCTGAGCATGGCGGCGAGCACCAGGCTCAGCGACCGCATGATCTTGGACTCGCGGTCGATCCGGTGCGGGTTGACAGTAACGAGCCCGATCAGCAGCGCGCCCTGCGCCGCGGGAAGGATCCAGGACGGGCTGACGAGGTCCAGCTTGCCGGGCACCGCTACCTCGAGCGCGATGGCTATCGCGGTCGTTATCGCGACCGGCCAGCGCGGCTCGCCCTTGGTCCTACGGCGCCACGCGGGCACCCCGGGACGCTCATGCACCATCCCGGCATGACCGTGCAGCCACTCACCCGCGTGCACGCCCTCCGACTCAAGCCGCTGCGCGACAAGGCGGTGAAGCTCGTCGATCCGGTCGTGCAGCGACTGGATCCCGTCAATGACCTCGGGCGCCGCCGCCCCGTCGTTCTCGCTTTTACCAGCCACAGCACCCAGAGTACGGCGGAGTGACTAGGGGAGAGTTCAGTGCGGAATACCCGAGATCACGTCCCCGACGTGGGCAATGGCCTCGCCGGGCCGGACCCTCGGTACCCCACCATGGGGGTCCGACCAGGAGGAATCAGGTAGTCGTGGTGCGCCAACCGGGTAAATTTACAGGTGGTCTGGTATGGCACGGGGTAATAGGCGACGGAAGGTACGGTCTGAGGAATGCGCTTGGGGGTACTTGACGTCGGCTCAAACACGGTTCACATGCTGGTTGTCGACGCTTACCCGGGAGCGCGCCCGCTTCCGGCGTTCTCGCACAAGGCTGAGCTTTCGCTCGCCGCCCACCTGGGGCGTGACAACACGCTGTCCGAGGTCTGCGAGGAACGGCTGACCGAAGTGGTCGAAGAGTCGCTGCGGATCGCGGAGGATAAGGGCGTCGAGGACTTCCTCGCCTTCGCCACGTCCGCCGTCCGCGACGCGGTGAACGGCGACGACGTGCTCGCCCGCATTGAGGAGCGGACAGGCGCGCGCATCCGGGTGCTGTCCGGTGAAAACGAGGCGAGGCTGACCTTTCTGGCCGCTCGCCGCTGGTTCGGCTGGTCCTCGGGGCGGCTGCTCGTCGTCGACATCGGAGGCGGCTCGCTTGAGATCGGCGCGGGGCTTGACGAGGAGCCCGAGGCCGTGATGTCGCTGCCGCTTGGTGCCGGGCGGTTGACCAGGGACTGGTTCACCGCGGACCCGCCGCCGTCCGGCGAGGTGCGCGCGCTGCGCCGGCACGTGCGGGCGCAGATCGCCCGGATGGCGGGTGGCCTGCGCCGCGGCGGCACCGTCGATCACGCGGTCGGCACGTCAAAGACCTTCAGGCAGCTATCCAGGATCGCCGGGGCCGAGCCGTCGAGCGAGGGCTTCTACGTCAGGCGGTTTCTCAAGCACAGCGACGTCGGCCTGTGGGCAGAGCGGCTCGCCGCGATGGACCGGGCCGAGCGCGTCAGGCTCCCCGGAGTTTCCGAAGGCCGGGCGGCCCAGATGCCGGCCGGCGCCATCGTCGCGGACGCGGTGATGGACCTGATGGGCGTCACGCAGATGGAGATCTGCCCCTGGGCGCTGCGCGAGGGCGTCATCCTCAAGCGCCTCGACACCCTCGCGGACCCCGCCACCAAGGCGCTGGGCACGGGCACTTAGCCGTAAAACACGCCCCCGTTCGGATAAAATCAAAATCTTTATCCCGAACGATTGCGTGTTCCACGTACCTCGAAAACCCGACTCAACAGTGGGCGAAGCCCGCTGAGGTGACAAGAGTCACCCACCGGGGGTACGGGGGGTCGCCCCCCCGGGTGACTACTGCATGAGGCGGATGCCCTCGGTAGGTTCGTCAGGGTCGATCAGCCCGCTGCCGGGGCGGACCTCGCGGTCCCCGAGCGGATCACCGAAACCGGGGATCAGTGGCGCGGCGCCGGGCATCGTGCCCGGTGGGCGCTGCATGCCATCCTGCGCGCCGCCGTGCCACCCGGGCCCTGCCCCCATGGGAGGCGGCGGCGGGGTCGGGCCAGGCCGCCCGAACGGCCCACGCGACGCGTCGACCGGCGACGGCAGGCTGCCGCTAGCGGCGGCCGGCCCGGCGAGCGGGTCAAGGTCCGGGTCTGTCAGGGGCGAGTTGAGTCGCCCGGTCAGACCGGGGCGGCCGGGCACCATAGGACGGAGGTCCTCGCCCCGAGGCGGGGCGACGGCTCCGGAGGCGACCGTTTCCGGCGCCGGCGGGGCCAGCAGCGAGAGGTCGCGGTCGTCGCCGGCGTCTGGGCCATCGTCCTCGGCCCCGGCGGCAGCAGCGGCATCGGCGGCCTCCGCGAGGCTGACCGCCCTGCTGACCGACTGGTTGACCTCTTCCTCAAGCGACATCCGGGCGGCTTCGGCGGCGACGAGGCCCTGCACGCCGTCGAGGATGTCGGTCAGGCGCCTGACGGTCTCCGTGTGCCTGGTGCTGAGCAGGTTGAGCCTGCGCTCCGCGCCGTCGTGGATGGCCGTCGCGCGGGCCGTGGCCTCGTCAAGCACCTTCTTGGCCTGGGCCTTGGCCTGGGCGAGGGCCTGGTCCGCCTTCTTGCGCGTTTCGCTGGTCAGCCGATCGGCCTCGGTGCGCGCGGCGGTACGCGTCTTGTCCGCCTCGTTGCGGGCGGCGGAAATGGTCCGCTCCGCCTGCTCCTGGGCGGCCGTCAGCATCCGCTCGGCCTGCTCCCGCGCCTCGGCGCGCACCCGGTCGGACTCCTGCTGCGCCTCAGCCCGCTGGTTGGCGATATCGTCGTCGGCCTTGCTCTGCTGGGCCTTCGCCTCGTCGTCCGCCAGCTTGAGGATCTGCGCGATCCGCTCGCTGACCTCCTGGTGCGCGGGCTTGCCGGAGAGGGCCTGCTGGCGCACGGTGGAAAGTTCGCGGCGCAGGTGCTCCGACTCGTCGAGGGTCCGGGCGAGCCGCTGCTCTAGTTCCCGGACCTCGTTGTTCCGGCGCGCAACGTAGTCCTCAACCTGGCGGCGGCTGTAGCCGCGCATCTGCATCTCGAACTCTTCGTGCATCAGGTGCGGCAGGAGGTCACTGTTTTCATTCATAGCATCACGAGAATCTTGGGTCCTGAGAGGTCTGCGGGGACGATGTCCGGAGTCTAACGGTGGCAGGGCCTGGTAGGTGGCTCACCCGCCCTCGTAGCTGGTGGTGGGCTCGCCCTGGTAGCAGTTACGGACCCGACTCTTCTCTCGCGAGACCACCGTCCGCAACCGAAACGACCGAGTGTCCCGTTATATCCCAACTTGGCCTGTTGCGAGAGTTGCGAATGTTGCCCTGTGGGTTATGAGGGCATTCGTGGGATTGAGCAATAAAGCTTAGAAGTCGGTAGAAGTCCTGCTCAGACCCATGGCGCCGGGGCAACTCATGACGTAAGCTGTAGTCAGTTGGTTACCCTATGATATACGGACATTAGATCATCTTCTGCAATAAAAACGGACATATGGTGTCACAGGGACTGGTGCTGACAGGGTGAGTGCCGTTCCGGAAGTGCACAGATGCCCCCATACCGGAACCGGAAAATTTCCGCTGCCCGGTCGCGGAATCGTTATCGGGCAGCCGGGTAAAACGTACGCAAGGGTGGTCTGCGAATGACCCCGATGGGTCATGCGGAGGAATGGTTTTGCGACGTAACCTGAAGGGCGGAGCAGGGAGTGCCCGGTCATTGGAGGTGAGCACGATTCCCATGCAGGTTGACCTTCGTGTTCGCGACGACGTGGCGCTTGGTGAGATAGAACTCTACGCCGAGGTCCTGGCGACCGTCGCGGCAAGCGACGGTCCGCTCACGAAGAGCCAGCTGGACGAGGCACTGGGGCTTAGGCGCTGATTTCCCGCGCTCGCGGCGCGCGCTCGGGACCCCTGTCCTTGCATCGACCCACTCTGCTTGTCCTGCTCGCCTCCCGGGCGCTCCTTTGGCTCGCAGGAGGTCCCTCGTTCCTCGGTCGTCGCTCCTCAGTCCAGGAGAGGGGCGCGCGCTGGCTCGCGCTAAGTTCCCGCATGCCTGTACATGACATCGGCTGACCAGCGGCTGAAGCCGAGTGCGGTATACAACCGGACGGCCGCCGTGTTGTCCTCGTCCACGTAGAGCATGACCTCGGCGAGCCCGCGGTCCCGCAAGTGAGCGAGGCCTGCGAGTGTCAGGGCGCGGCCGAGGCCGCTGCCCTGCTGACCAGGGTCAACGCCAACCACGTAGACCTCGCCGATCGGCGCGCCGTTCTCGCCGCCGTCTGCGTGCACCTTCGTCCAGTGGAACCCGGCCAGCTGGCCGTCGCGCTCGGCCAGGAAGAAGCCGGCCGGGTCGAACCACGTCTCTTCCTCCCGCAGCCGCAGGTCGTCGAGCGTCCACGAGCCCTGCTCCGGGTGATGGGCGAACGCGCGGCGGTTGACCGCCAGCCAGGCCTGCTCATCCTTGGCTGGGCGGAAGGTGCGGACTGTCACGCCTGCGGGGTAGGCCGGCCCGGGGATAGCCGCGTCCTTCAGGCTCATCCGCATCTGCCAGAGCGAGCGAACCCGCGTGAAGCCCGCGGACCTGGCGAGCGCGGCCGCTGCGGGCAGGTCGCCGTGCGCCCAGACCAGGACGCCATGTCCGGCAGCGCGGCTGGTCAGCGCGGCGGCCAGGCCGGACCCGAGCCCCTGCCTGCGGTGGGCCGGATGGATCAGGAGCTCACCGCTCCGGTCGTCGTCGGGCGCGCCGGGCTCAGGCGGTACCAGGTGCGCGTACCCGATCACCGTGCCATCGGGATGGGTAAGGCAGAGATGCTGGACGCCCTCGCCTCCGTACTCCACGGTGTAGAGGGCGTCTTCGGACAGCGGGGCGATCGCGTCGGCCGTCTGGACTGCGGCGACGAGCGAAAGCACACCGTCGGCTGTCGCCTGGGGGAGAGAGCCCTCGGTGACCGCGATAGGGACCTGGGTCACAGGTCCGCCGGGATCGCGCTGTCCCGCGGGATCAGGTCCGCGCCCCTGTCCTCGGGGGAACCCTTCACAGGCACGAACCGGTAGCCGACGTTCCGTACCGTGCCGATGAGCGCCTCGTGCTCGGGGCCGAGCTTGGCGCGCAGCCGCCGCACGTGGACGTCCACGGTCCTGGTGCCGCCGAAGTAGTCGTACCCCCAGACCTCCTGCAGGAGATGCGCCCTGGTGAATACCCGACCCGGGTGCTGCGCGAGGAACTTGAGCAGCTCGAACTCTTTGAACGTGAGGTCGAGCACGCGGCTGCGCAGCCGCGCCGCGTAGGTCGCCTCGTCGATCGCCAGGTCACCGGACCTGATCTCGTCGGGGGCGTCCGTTGCGGCGCGCATGGCGCGGCGTCCAGTGGCAAGCCGAAGGCGGGCCTCCACCTCGGCGGGACCAGCTGTGTTCAAGATCACATCGTCAGCGTTCCACTCCGCGCTGATTGCTGCAAGCCCACCCTCGGTGACGATGGCAAGCATGGGGCAGTCAAGGCCCGTCGTGTGCAGCAGGCGGCAGATACTCTTGGCGTGCGCGAGGTCGCGGCGCGCGTCGACCAGGATAATGTCGGCCGGCGGAGCCTCGACCAGCGCGGAGGCGTCGGCGGGCAGCACGCGCACAGAGTGCAGCAGCAGGCCGAGGGCTGGCAGAACCTCCGAGGAAGGCTCAAGGACCCCGGTCACCAAAAGCAACTCGCTCACGTAACGCCACCTCCAGGCTTGCGGGCGCGTGAACGCCGTCTTATCTGTATAAACACAAATGGGACCCGGGGGCAACACCGCCCGAGGTCCCGTTGAGGTGAGGATATCCGACATGGCCAAGGTCACGATCAGGTATTGGGCCGCTGCGAAGGAGGCCGCGGGCCTGCCGGAGGAGTCCGTGGATGCGGTGACTCTTCGTGATGCGCTCGACGCGGCTGTCGCCAGCCGGAGGCCGGACACGCGACTGGCGACCGTCATCGCGAGGTCGTCGTTCCTGGTAAACGCGGATCCAGTGGGACGGGCGGCCAGAGAGTCGATAGTGCTCGACGAGGGTGCGGTGATCGAGGTTCTCCCGCCCTTCGCAGGCGGCTGAGGTCGCCGCGACACTGCTCCAGGCGATCGGCTGATTGCTGGAGGGCCCGAGATCGTAACGCTGGAAGCGGTCATCCCGGCAGTAAACGTGATTAGCTTCACCCAGTAATCCCCAGTAACCACGGGACGCATTGATTACAAACGGTCACTAGTCGCTGTGATTTGGTTGCATTCGGCTACTTCGGTCGGTATACCGATAACTGTGAGCACCGACCCCGGTCCGCCTGGGCAGCGAAATTCTCCGCCGCCGTTGAACCTGCCGGCCGAAGCTAACGTTCTCCCTAATGTGCCGAGCACAGCTTCGGCCGCCGGAGAGCGCATGGCCGACGATGCTTTTGTGAGGGCGCTGTACGCCGAACACGGCGGCGCCCTGCTTCGGTACGCCTTGCACCTGACTGGCGGAGACAGGCAGAAGGCGGAGGACCTAGTGCAGGAGACCATCGTGCGGGCTTGGCGACATCCGGAGGCCCTTGCGGACCGTCCGGCGCGTCCCTGGCTATTCGCCGTGGCCCGCAACCTGGCGGTAGACGCGTACAGGGCGCGTCAGTCCCGGCCCCCGGAGACCGGGCAGGAAGCCTTCGACACGCTGCCCGCGCAGGATGACGCGGACCGCACGCTTGAGTCGTGGGCCGTGGCCGAGGCCCTGGCGTCGCTGCGGCCCGACCACCGCTCGGTCATCGTCGAGACCTACTACCGGGGCTGCTCGGTAGCCGAGGCAGCGGCTACCCTCGGCATCCCGGCAGGAACCGTGAAGTCGCGCACCTACTACGCGCTCAAGGCACTGAAGCTGGCTCTCCAGGAACGGGGGCTGGCACCATGATGCAAAAAACCATGGACTGCCCCGAGGCCCGGATCTCGCTCGGCGTGTACGTGCTCGGCGCCATCGATCCCGCCGAGCGTGCGCTCGTGGACGCCCACCTGGCGACGTGCCGCGACTGCCGGGACGAACTCGCCGGGCTTGCCGGCTTGCCGGCCTTGCTCGCCCGCGTCTCGACGGAAGAAGCCATCGCGCTTGCCGCCACCGACGACCCGTTCCCCGCTGACTTCGGCGAAACGCCCGAGCCGCCTCGTGAGCTGCTCGCCACCGTGCTCGACCTGACGGCAGCCCGCCGTCGCCGGCGCCGCTGGCGGGACGCCAGCCTCGCGGTCGCGGCGGCGGCGGTCGTCGCGGTAGGCGTGTTCGCCGGCCTGCGGTTGGGCTCGGGCCCGGCGCAGCCGTCGACGGTGGCTGGTAGCCAGCAGAACCTGTATCTCGGCGCCCAGAACGGCCCGATGGCGACCGTGACAGGGAAGTCGGGAGACATGACTGCCACGGTGGCCTACAGCCAGATGGGCTGGGGCAGCGAACTCGACACGAAGGTCACTGGCATTCCCGTCGGCACGGATTGCCAGCTCTGGGTGATCGACTCGAACGGAAATCGCGTTCTCGCCGGGAACTGGATGACCGACAATGCCGAGGGCACCGTCTGGTACCCCGGATCCGCGGCAGTGTCTAGCAAGGACGTCGCCGGCTTCGAGGTCACCGTCGGTCAGGGGAAAGCGATCCAGATCGCGGCCTGATCCGGAGAGAAGTGTGCTGGCGAGGGAATAGCCGTCGGTGTTAACGGTGCTTGGACTAATTGTGGTCGGTGGCCTGATAGCGCTCGTGGTCGTCCTAGTCGCGGCATCCGCCGCGGGCTTCGCCATGCGCCGCCGCCAGGGCCTGTTCCGCTCAGCCCGGGTCGGCAGGACAGAATCGGCCGGCTCGCGGCAGTCCGCATCTTCGGAGGGCGTGCTTAGCGCCGCGGACCTTGGCGCGGCCCTTGGCGCGCAGGCGACCCTGGTCCAGTTCTCGACTGAGGTCTGCGCCTACTGCGGCCCAGCCAGGGAGCTGCTCACCGAGGTGGCACGGGACCGGGACGGCGTCGCGTTCGTCGAGATCGACGCCGCGGAGCGGATGGACCTGACCAGGCGGCTGCACGTGCTGTCTACCCCGACCGTCTTGGTGCTCGACGCCCTCGGCAGGATCACGAGCAGAGCGTCCGGCCCCCTCCGCAAGCGCGAGCTCCTGACGGCGGTCGGCGCCGTCCTAGACGCCGGAAGTGCGCCTTGAATTTCCCACTAAGTCAGGCGACAATGGGCTCTGTGTCGGTAGGCCTAGTGGTGACAGCGGCCCAGCCTGCGAATAGCATCGGGTACGTGCCTTCCAGAACAGCCGAGATGCTCACCAAGCGGCGAGCTGTTGACTTCTGCCGGGTCGCGACCGCCATGTGTACCGGACGCCCCGTGTCTTTCGCTGCCTGAGTCAGCGCGGCCTAGCCGCGGGCAGGCGGAGAACCTAAAGGCTCAACCTGCGATCTGGAGCATGATCATGACCATAGACTCGCGTGGCCCGCGCTTCGGCGCGGTGATCACGACCGTGGTCCTCGCGGTCGTCCTGGTTATCTCCGGCGTCTCGCATCTCGCCGCCGGCTGGATTCTCTTCGCCCAGACGCTGGTTTTCGCCGTGGGAGCGCTGGCCGGCCTGCGATACGCGCCCTACGGCCTCATCTTCCGTCACCTGGTCCGGCCAAGGCTCGGGCCACCGTCCAAGACCGAGCCGGAAGCCCCGCCACGCTTTTCTCAGGGCGTGGGCATGGTGTTCGCCGGCATCGGTGCGATCGGCTTCGCGGCCGGGATACCGGTGCTCGGGATCGTCTTCGCAGCGTTCGCCCTGGCAGCCGCGTTCCTGAACGCGGCCTTCGACTACTGCCTCGGTTGCCAGATGTACCTACTCATTCAAAGAATCCGGCCGGCCTCCTAGGGGGCGGGCCGCACAAGGAGGAATCTCAATCATGAGCCGTTCCGACGTCCTGGTCGACGCCGACTACGTCGAGGCCCGCATTGGTGCGCCTGGCACCGTCATCGTCGAGGTAGATGAGGACACGAGCGCCTACGACAAGGGTCATATCCCGAGCGCGATCAAGATCGACTGGAAGAAGGACCTGCAGGACCCGGTCCGCCGCGACTTCGTGGACAGGGTCGGCTTCGAGACGCTGCTCTCCGAGCGCGGCATCTCCAATGACGACACCGTCGTCCTCTACGGGGGCAACAACAACTGGTTCGCTGCCTACGCGTACTGGTACTTCAAGCTGTACGGCCACCAGAACGTGCTGCTCCTCGACGGCGGCCGCAAGAAGTGGGAGCTCGACTCGCGTGAGCTGACCACCGACGTGCCGAGCCGCGCGAAGACCAGCTACACCGCCTCCGAGCAGGACGCCACGCTGCGTGCCAAGCGCGATGAGGTCATCGACTCGATCGGGAAGCAGAACCTGGTAGACGTCCGCTCCCCCGACGAGTTCGCCGGGCGGCTGCTCGCCCCGGCGCACCTGCCGCAGGAGCAGGCGCAACGCGGCGGTCACATCCCGACCGCGAAGAACGTCCCGTGGTCCAAGGCCGCGAACGAGGACGGCACGTTCAAGTCCGACAACGACCTCACCACCCTCTACAAGGAGGAGGCCGGCGTGGACTTCGGGAAGGACACGATCGCGTACTGCAGGATCGGCGAGCGCTCCGCGCACACCTGGTTCGTGCTGCACGAGATCCTGGGCCAGCCGAACGTGAAGAACTACGACGGATCGTGGACCGAATACGGCTCGCTGGTGGGCGTGCCGATCGAACTGGGTGAGGGCAAGTGACCATTGACAGCTGCGGCGCACCGGCCGGCGGCGTGACCATCACGAAGGACAAGGCGGGCAAGGAGGCGATCATCGAGGGGCAGGTGCTCCGCGGTGGCGCCCCGGTGTCCACGGGTTACGCCCGGCTCCTGGGCAGCGGCGACGAGTTCGTCGCCGAGGTGCCACTCGGCGACGGCGGCGGCTTCCGCTTCTTCGCCGCGCCGGGCGAGTGGACGCTGCGCGTCCTAGCCCCCGGGGACCTCCGCCTTGAGCAGAAGGTTAGCGCGGACATCGGCCAGATCACCAAGGTCGAGTTCCTGGCCTAGCGCCGATAATCACAACGGCCCCCGTGACGCGTCTGAGCATCACGGGGGCTGTTCTGTGTCTAGGCCCCTACCGGCTCGTGTGCGCATTTGAGCGGTTCTATCGTGGTCACACGCGCTTTCGAGCCGAGGCAGTCGGCCTGGCTTACGTGCCATGTGCGCGTTTGGGCTGGCAAGAGCGTGCCCGCACTCGGCTCGCTGGGTGTGCGGAGAGGGGCAGGCTGTACCGCGCGGCGATTTCGAGGGACTTTACCTTTTTGTCCTCGTCGGGTGGGGCTCGGTTCGCTTGGTGGCCTTAAGGTCTGGGGTATGAGCGAGCACCGGCAAGAGTTCGATAACGCGCTTGAGGCCATCGAAAGCAAGGTCATCGAGCTGTTCGCGATGGTCGCCGAGGGCGTGCCGGTGGCGACCCTGGCGCTGCTGAACGGTGACGACGGCGCATTCGTGACGCTAGCCGAGCGCGACCGCACGATTGACGCCCTCTACCTCGAGGTTGAGGCCCTGGCCAACCGGGAGATAGTGCTTCAGGCGCCGGTGGCCTCCGACCTGCGCTTCCTGCTGTCGGTGCAGCGCATCGTGCCCGAGCTTGAGCGCTCCCACGACCTGGTGGTGCACATTGCCGCGTCCGCCGGCCACCTCCTCGACGCCGACCTCACGCCGCGCGCCAAGGGCCTCGTGGAGCGGATGGGCGACCTCGCCTCCGAGATGTGGCGCCAGGCGGCAGACTCGTGGTACCAGCGCGACAGGAGCGCCGCGCAGACCCTGGCAGAGCGCGACGAGGGCATGGACGAACTGCACGCCAGCCTAATCGCCGAGCTCGCCTCCGGCCCGACGGCGGTCCCCGTCGCGATGGAGATGGCCCTGGTAGCGCGCGATTACGAGCGCCTGGGCGCCCACGCGGTCAACATCGCCCGCCGCGTCGTTTACCTGGCAGGCTCCGCCCCCCAGAAGCCCTCAGGCGAGTAAGCCGACCAAGCCCGCAGACGAGTAGACAGAAACGGGTGCGGCCACAGTAGAGGACTTGAAGTTCCGGGGTGACCGGTGTGGGCTGGTGGCCTGGTGGAAACCGGGCATACCGGGCAGCCCGCGATGCGAGACAGGGATGGTGGATCGCTGTGCACGCTATAGCGTGCACAGCGATCCACCATCTTGGTGCCCGCCCGGGGGAGCCGCGCCGGCGTGCGGCGGGGCGGGGCAAATGTCTCTTTCGCCCAGTGGCCGGGGCCGGAGGTCAGCCAGGAAGGCTGCCCATTCAACTGCGGTAAGACGCCCCCGTTCTTTCGCGCAATTGCGATATCGCCGCTAAGCTCCGCGAGGTTCAGGCAAGCCTGGATCCACCGGTAGTCGATCCCATGCCGGGCCTCAGGTGAGTGGCATGCCGTCACTGCCGCCAGGCATAAAAGAAAACGGGCGCCGCTGACAGTCAGCTTCGCCCGTTTCTAGTGATCGATTTGTTTGGTTTTTGATGTCTCTTTTAGCCCATGCGGCCCGTGACGTAGGCCTGAGTACGGCTGTCCTGCGGGTCTTCGAAGATCTGCTGGGTCGGGCCGTGCTCGACGAGGATGCCGGTGCGGGTGTCGTTCTTGGAGTCGGTGAGAACCGAGAAGAACGCGGTGCGGTCGCTCACCCGGGTGGCCTGCTGCATGTTGTGGGTCACGATGACGATCGTGTAGTTCTTCTTGAGCTCGCGGATCAGGTCCTCGACCGCGAGCGTGGCGATCGGGTCGAGCGCCGAGGCGGGCTCGTCCATCAGCACCACGTCCGGCTCGACCGCGATCGTGCGGGCGATGCACAGCCGCTGCGCCTGGCCGCCGGACAGGGCGAGGCCGGACTGCTTGAGCCGGTTCTTCACCTCGTCCCACAGCGCCGCGCTGCGCAGCGACTTCTCCACGATCTCGTCGAGGCGACCCTTGTTCCGTATGCCGTTGATCCGTGGGCCGTAGGCCACGTTGTCGTAGATCGACTTGGGGAACGGGTTCGGCTTCTGGAAGACCATCCCGATGCGGCGGCGGACCGCCGTCGCAGAGACCCCCCTGGCGTACAGGTCAGCGCCGCGGTAGGTCATCTCGCCGTCGACACGCGCGCCCGGCACCAGGTCGTTCATCCGGTTCAACGCGCGCAGCACGGTCGACTTGCCGCTTCCAGAAGAGCCGATGAACGCGGTGACCTCGTGCTCATAGACCGGCAGCGAGACGTCGGTGACGGCCTTGAAGGACCCGTACCAGATTGACACGTTCTTCACTTCGAAGATCGTCGTCCCTGGAGCCGTCGACGGTGCCTTGATCTTGGTCTCAAGTCGCGGCAGGCTCGTGGAGACCGTCTGTTCGACGACGTCCTGCTCAGGCTGTTCCATGTTGCACCCCTACCGAGAATACCTATTGAAACGGGCGGTGACGAGGCGGGCGACGATCATCAAGATGAACGCGATCGCGATGAGCGTGAGCGCCGAACCCCAGGCGCGGTCCACCGCGCCGGTGTAGGGCTGCGTCGCGTTTACGAAGATCTGCGTGGACAGCGCGGTGTCGGCACCAGAGAAGAGGTTCGAGTTGGTGGCCTCCACCGTGAGGATGGTGAAGAGCAGCGGCGCCGTCTCGCCCGCCGCGCGGGCGATGGCGAGCAGGGCGCCGCTGACGATGCCGCTGACCGCCGTCGGCAGCACCACGGTCAGCGTTACCCGGGACTTGGTGGCACCGAGCGCGTAGCTGGCCTCGCGCAGCTCGTTCGGCACTAGACGGAGCATCTCGTAGCTGGACCTGATCACGATCGGCAGCATCAGGCAGGCCAGCGCGAACGAGCCGGCTAGCCCCGAGTAGCCGAAGTGCAGCACCCAGATGGTGAAGATGAACAGGCCCATCACGATGGACGGGACGCCGGTCATCACGTCGGCCAGGAACGAGAGCAGCTTGGCCAGCGGGCGGTTGCCGCCGTACTCGTTGATGTAGATCGCGCCGAGAATACCGAGGGGGATCGCCATGACCGCGGCGAAGCCGGTGATCTCAAGCGTGCCGACGACCGCCGCGCCCATGCCGTCGATGTTCGCAGGCAGGATGTTCGGCGGGATCGTGCTGTTGGTGAGGAATTGCCAGCTGATCGACGACGCGCCCTTGGCGATCACCGTCACCAGGACGAAGCCGAGCGGGATGAGCAGGCAAAGGAACGCCAACCACATGGCGATGGTCGCGATCTGGTTCTTCGCGCGCCGCCAGCCGCTCTGCTCCCGCAGGTCGACCTGTTGCTGTCCGGTTGTGACGGCCATCAGGCAGTCCCCCTCATCCGCCGCGCGTTCCGCTCGACGACCGCGCGGGCGGTCAGGTTGACGATGATCGTGAGCAGGAACAGCAGCACGCCCATGCCGATGAGCGCCGCGCGGTTAACACCGGCGGTGGCCTCACCGAACTGGTTTGCGATGACCGAGGGCATGGAGTAGCCGGGGGTGAACAGGTGCGACGCGATTGTCGGCGAGGAGCCGATCACCAGCGCCACGGCGATCGTCTCGCCCATGGCGCGGCCGAGCCCGAGCAGCGTGGCACCCACGATCCCGGTCTGGCTGTGCGGCCAGACGGCGCCGCGGATCATCTCCCACCGGGTCGCGCCGAGCGAGTACGCGCCCTCCTTGTCGGTAGTCGGCACGGTCGCCATCACCTCCCGCGACAGCGAGGTCACGATCGGGGTGATCATGATGGCCAGGATGAGGCCCGCGGTGAAGAACGAAGCACCGCTTACGTAGTTGCCGTTCAGAAAGCCGAACAGGTTGCCGAGGATCCAGATGCCGTTGACCGCCGAGGCGACGTGCGGATAGATCGTCTCCCCTAGCCATGGGACGAGTATCAGGAAGCCCCACAGTCCCCAGACGACCGATGGCACCACCGCGAGCAGGTCGATCACGTACACGATGGGCTGCGACCAGCGTCGCGGCACCACCTCGGTGAGCAGCAGGGCGACGCCCATGCTGAGCGGGAACGCGATGATGACCCCGATCAGCGACGTGATGACCGTGCCGTACACGAACGCCATCGCGCCGAACTTGCCATGCGCCGGATCCCAGTCGACGGAGAAGATGCCTGCCCAGCCCTCCGAGGTGAACCAGGAGGTGGACTGCTGGGTCATGGTGACCGCGATCAGGACCAGGATCACCAGCACCAGGAGTCCGGACGCGAGCGCGAGGATCTGGAAGGCGCGGTCTCCGAGCGGCCTGCGGGGCGACAGCCCGGAGGCGGACCCGGCCGGGATGGCCGGGTCCGCCTGCACGGTCGCGCTCATGAGGACAGGCCTGTCAGTGATAGAGATGCCTGCGTCATGAAGGTCATCCTTACCCGGTGATCTGGCTCAGCTGTGCCACGGCCTTCGCGTCCAGGCTGGACGGCAACGGCGCGTAGTACAGCGAGGGCAGCAGCTGCTGGCCGGCCCCGAGCAGGTAGCCGAGGTAGTCCTTGAGTAGCGCCGCGTCGTTGGCGTTGGGCTGCTGCGCGTACACCAGGTCCCAGGACTGGTAGGTGACCGGGTAGGCGGTGGGCGCGCTGCTCGCGTTGGCCGCGGCGAACGTGAGGTTCGACGCGATCGTGGCGTCTGCCGCGTCCGTGGAGGCCGCCGTGGGGGTCGGGGCTACGTAGTCGCCGGCCTTGTTTAGCACCTCCGCGCTCTTCAGGCCAGAGGCGATGGCGTCGGTGTAGTCGACGTAGCCGATGGCGCCGGGGGTCGACTTGATGATCGAGGCCACGCCACCGTTCTGGGCGCCGGCCCGGGCGGTCGACGGCCACTTGATGGTGGAGGCGCTGCCGAGCTTCCAGACGCTAGGCGCGGCGTCCTGCAGGTACAGCGTGAAGTTCTGCGTAGTACCCGAGGAGTCCGAGCGGACCGCGGTGGTGATCGCGGTGGACGGCAGGGTGACCCCCGGGTTGAGTGCCGCGATCGCCGAGCTATTCCAGGTCTTGATCTCGCCCTGGAAGATCTGCGCGATGACGGACGCGTTCAGCTTCAGGTTGCTCACGCCCGGCAGGTTGTAGGCCAGGCTGATCGGGCCGATGACCACCGGGAAGTACAGCACCGTCTTGCCGGCGGGAATCTTGGACTGCTCGCTGGCAGGGATGGGTGAGTCGGAGCCCGCCAACAGCACCGTGTTCGAGTACAGGTCGCTGCGACCGGTGCCCGAACCAACGCTGTCGTAGTTGACGGTGATGCCGGAGTTGACCGACTTGTAGGCCGCGATGGCGGCCTGCTGGAAGGTGTTCTGGAACGACGAGCCGGCCGCGTTGATCGTGCCGCTCGCCGCCGCTGCGCTTGAGCTTGCGGCGGGGGACGACGACCCCGACGACGCCGGGGTCGACGAGCTTGACGACGAGCTTGACGAAGAGCAGGCGGCTAGGGCGAGCGCCGCAATGACGGCCCCCCCGGCCACCGCAGCCTGCTTGCTGCCTCGGAGCTGCATTGATTCTCCTTGTAATTGAAGCGCATCCGCACGGGATTACGGTCTGATCGGTCTGCGTAGCCGCAAAAGGATGTCAACGTGTTCAGTGATAGGCTGTGGAAGTAGCAACCCCTGAACGAAATATGTATTTGAGGCGTCTTCTAGGTAAACTTCTGGTGACTTGATCTGTCTGTTACCTAGCGGCCGACCGGTCCGGCGTCGGCCGGCGGGGATGCTGGCGGGTTGCTCCCGGGAGCCATCGGCGCTGCTCGCGGGCCCGCGACTGGCCGGTCACGGCCCGTTACGGGGGGTGAACGCGTGATGATTTACTTACATGACATTCAGCAGATTAATTTCGTTATTCTTTGATTCAACTCCCGTTTACCTCGACTGCATATCTATTAGGCTGAGTAGGGCGGGCTTAGAGGTCGTTTAGGCGAGTGCGAGCGCGTCTTGGCGGTCCGGGCAGTTAGCCAAGCGCCCGCCTCGGTAAGAGACGCGGGTCATAGCGGGCAGTCTGGAGGCACGGTCAGTCATGTGGGGAAGAGAGCCAGCCAGGCGCGTCCGTGCGGCGGCCAGCGACGGGGCGCACGGCTACCGGCTAGCGAGCACCCCGCACAGCGAATGACGGCCGGCTCCGGGGGGAGCGTTGACCCGGGCGACTCGCGCGGCCGGGCGCAGGAGGGAATGGACGTCGAGGCGGCGGTGCCGGCACAGCGGGCGGCCAGCGGTGTACTCGCGGACCGGATGGCCGCCGCCCTCGTCCACAGGGAACCCGGCTGGCAGCTGCCGCGGCGCAGCGCGCTCGCCCGCAGGTACAACGTCAGCATGGCGGAGATCGACGTCGCCATCGTTGAGCTCACCCGCAGGTCGCTGATCCGTAGGCTGCCCGATGGGCAGCTCTACCGGACGAGCCCCGCCGAGTACCTGATCCCGCTTGAGGGGATTGGCGGGCTCAGCACCAGGCTCGACCCCATGGGCGGCGAGATCAGCTGCAGCGCCAGGCACGTGTCGCTGCGCGCCGCGCCACAGGACGTGGCCTGGTCGCTTGGCGTCGCGGGGGATCAACCGGTCCGCATCGTCCGGTGTGCCTGGGTGGTCGGCGCCGAGCCCGTCGCCGTCTCGACCGCCTACGTGCCCGGGAGCCTGGCCGCGGATGAGGCAGCGGACGAGCCGGACACGTTCGAGGCGGTCCTGAACGCGCCGCCGGGCCCGTCCGACGGGACCGGGGCCGTGCTCGCCCGGGCGGTGGACCTTGAACTGGCGCCGCCGCAGCCGTCGGTCGCGCGCAGCCTGCGGCTGCTCCCTGGCCAGTCGGCCATCTCGGTGACCATCAGGTTCGATGACCGCGCCGCGGGTACCCCCGTCGGCCTGACCACCGTCACCCTGAAGCCGCACCACTTTCGCGTGGTCATCCAGGCGGGCGACCCGCTGCCGACCGCCCCGCACCCGGCGGACTAGCGGTTTTCTCCCGAGGGGCGGAGTTACCAAGATCTTCTGTCGACCCTCCGTTGCGCACGCTCCGGGGGTGACTTTTAGCCAGGTATCGACACGGAGGGTACATTGTTGGCAACCTAGAGTATGTGGCGGCGGCTGGGATGGTGCCCTGGACGGGATCGACGCCGCGGCGTGCCCGCCACCTGATTCCGACGGGACTGCCGCGCCGGGGTGAGGTGGTGGCAGCGTGCGCCGTGGCGATCCTGGTCGCGCACCTGCTGCTCGCACAGCTCACCCTCGTGCTCGCGGTCGTCTTCGCCGTAGTCAGCAAGATCAGCAGGTGGCGGCTCTGGTGGCTGCTCGCGCCGGCGGTTGCCGGGCTTGCCTGGACGCTGGCGATAGGGCCTGATAAGGCCCTGGCGGGCTTCGGCGCCGGGCCATCAAGCATCCTCTGGCACCTGGGCGGCGGGCACCTGGCCGGGGAGATCGGGCACCCGCTCGCCGGGTTCAGCAGCGTCCAGAGCTGGCTGCCGAGGCAGTCCCCTGTCGCGCTGATCTGCGGTGCCGCCGAGGCCGCGCTGATCGGCTGGCTTGACTGGCTGCACACCGACGAGTGGGCGGTCCCGCCGCCGCGCCCCGGCCTGGTCGCGGTGGTCCGCCGCGCTCTCGCCGTGCGCGCGATCCGTGCGGGGGCGGTAGTCACCAGGGATGGCTGCGCCCTCGGCGTCGTGCCGGCCACCGGCGCCATCGCCGAGCTCCGCTGGGCAGAGCTCTCCCATGGCACGCTCGTCACCGGTGCGGCGACGCAGGACGTGACGCTCGCCGGGCTGCAGGTGGTGCACGCCGCGCTCCGCCGCCGCAAACCGGTGATCGTCCTGCACCCAGGCGGCACCGCGATCGCCCGCGCCCTGCAGACCGCCTGCCTGGCGACCGGCACGCCGCTGCGGGCGAATGACGGCTTGGCGGGAGTCGGGTCCGCCGTCCACGTCACGGGCACAGCGGGCGCGGGAGTCGGCGCGGGCACGGCGGGCGGGGGGAGACCGGGGCCGGTCACGGCGGGCGGGGGCTCGGCCGCGGCCGGTTACGGCGGGCGGGGGCTCGGCCGGCGCGAGTCAGCTCTGGGGACGTAGCACGTCACAGGAACGTGAGCCAGTTGACCTGGGGACGTCTGACCGGTGGTCGATTTCGCTGCCGTCAGAGGTCTCCTCTGAGCCGGCGGACGGGCCAACCGTCGACCTGGGGCGCGTGGTGCGGGAGCGCTCGGCCGTGCTGCTCCCGGCGGATTCAGCGGAACTAGCCGCCCGTGCCTGCGGCGACCTCGCGGCACTCGCCGCGGACCTGCGCCGGATCGGCGTTGACGGCGACGCGCTTGTGTGGGTACCGCATGGCGAGCAGGTGCCCGCGCAAGCGCTCGCGGCGCTGCTCCGCGACGGCCCTGAGGCCGGCCTGTCCGTCCTGATCGGGACGACATCGCCGGCGGCCGCTGCGGAGCTGAGCGGTCTGGTCGGGGCCATGCTCATGTACCGCGTCGCCGACCGGGGCCTGGCTGCCAGTCTCGCCACGCGGACCGGCACTCGGCTGCTCCCGCTGCCGGTCGCCGCCGCGGTGTCCGGCCAGCGTACGGATACCGACCCGTGGCCGGTGGCGCCAGCGCCAGGCACTCCCGTGTCCCCTGACCGCAGCGTGCCTCCCGGCGCTGCCGTGTTCCCGACAGGTCCCGTGCCCGGTCCCGTGCCCCCCGCGGCGGATCTTGTCCCCAGCCCGGTGATCTCGGTGCGGACCTTGCTGACGCTCGGCCAGGCGCAGTTCATCCTCGCGGTGGGCTGGCCGCGACAGCGGCTCGTCGCATCTGGCCGGATAGTGCCGGCCCGGCTGCCGCGCGCGGCAGCCCGCCCAAGGAGCCGGAATTGACCCCGCTGTACCTGGGGTGGCAGTACGCCACCCCGACCGCCGATCCGGGGCCGCCGCCGCGCCGGCCCGTTCCGCCCGAGCGGCAGCCGCTGTCCGGCGACTGGCTGGCGGCGCAGCGCCGGGAAGAAAGCCTCATCGGGCGGCCACTGCGGGTCGCGGCCGGCGCGACGACCGTGATCGCGCTCGCGCTCGCGGCCTGCGTCGCCGCCGGGCGGGTGCCCGCCATCATCGCCGCGCCGGCCATCGCCGCCTGCCTGCTGACCGCAGGGCTGAGCGGCTACGCGATCTGGCAGGGGCAACGGGTACTGCGGCGGCGGATCGATGCCGAGCGGGTGCGGGTCGAGCGGTTCCACGCGGACCAGGAGACCCGGCTGCACCAGGCGCAGGCCGAGCACGCGCAGCGGGCCGGCCAGTGGCAGGAACAGCGGGCCGCCTTCGCGAGCCAGAAGCGGTGGTACGCCGTCCCCGTTCCCGACGGCATCGACCGGGTGGACGTCGCGGGCGGCACGCTGGCCGGCTGGTCGGCGATGCTGACCATGGCCGCCGCCTACCGGCTCGCCACGGGCGGGGAGGTGACCGTCGTCGACCTGTCCGGCGGGGCCGTCGCGGCCGACCTGGCAACCCTCTGCACAGCGGCAGGCGGCGCACCGCCGGCCGTCTGGGTGCTGCCGCACGACCTGCCGCGGCTCGACCTCGCCGCGTCGCTCTCGCCGGGGGAGCTCGCGGACGTCCTCGCGCTCTCGGTCAACGTGGCGGAGGAGCACAGCTCCGCGCGAGACCTCGCCGTCGACACGGCCATACTCGACCGCGTCATCGAGGTGCTCGACGGCGACGGCACGAGCCACGTCCAGGTGCGCCGGGTCGCGGCCGGGCTGCGGGCACTCGCCCAGGTCGGTGACCCGCGCGCGGACCTGGCGGCGGGGCTGCTCACCGAGCGCGAGGCCGGGGTGCTCGCCGCGCTGTTCGGCCAGGGCGCCACGGACCGCGTGGTCCTTGAACGGGCACTCGGGATGGAGGCGCAGCTGCGCAGGCTCGCCAGCGTGGGCACCGACCCAGCGCGGCTGCCTCGCGGGCGGCTCCGCGTGCTCGCGGTCGACAGGCGGGCGAGCCCGCAGTCGGCGACGACCCTCGGCAGCTTCGTGGTGACCGCGCTCACCCACCTGATGGGCCAGGTGCCCGCTGCCCAGGGGCCTACCTCGTGGCGGCACACGCTCTTCCTGCTCGGGGCGGAGCGGCTGCGCGCCGACGTGCTAGACCGCTTCACCGACGCCTGCGAGGCCAGCCGCTCCGGGCTTGTGCTCGCCTACCGGTCGATGCCGGCGCACGTGCGGCAGCGGGTCGGCCGGGGGAACGCGGCGGTCGCGTTCATGCGCCTCGGAAACGCAGAGGACGCGAAGGCGGCGAGCGAGCAGATCGGCATGGCCCATCGTTTCGTCCTCTCCCAGCTCACCGAGACCATCGGCACGTCGGTCACCGACACGCTCGGCGGGTCGTACACCAGCACGGTCGGGGACTCCGCCTCGAACGCGACCTCCACGTCGAGCAATGAGTCACGGTCAACGGGTACCGGGCGGAGCAGCCCGTCCGGGGGCGGCGTCTTGCCACTTCGGGGCGGCGGGTCGCGCTCGTCTCAGTCAGGGACCTCGTGGGGGACGACCGAGTCGACGTCGCTCACCACGGGAATCAGCACGAGCACCGCCTGGGGCGTGTCGACCTCACGGGCGACGGGGGACAGCGAATCGCTCGCCCGGTCACTGCAGCGCTCGCGCGAGCTCGTCGTCGAGCCGTCCGAACTGCAGCGGCTGCCGGTCACCGCCATGATCGTCAGCCACGGCGTCGGCGCGGACCGCCGTGTGCTGCTCGCTGACGCCAATCCGGCGATCGGCTCCCTCCCCGTCGCCACCCTGGCCTCCCTCGCCGAGCCGCCCGGTGAGCCCGCCGGGCCGGACATCGTGCTCCCCGCGCAGGGCAGGGTGGCAGCCAGGCCGGTCGCCGAGCCGGTTCCCCGCGCCCGCTCCAACCCCGGGCCGCCGCCACCCCGCCTCGACTGGCGCAAGGCCTCAGGCCGCCGTGGTGAGTAAAAGCGAGAACCGCTGGCGCGGGACGCCCGGGACCGCGCCTGACGACGCACGCCGCGGCCGGGCATGCGTTAGCGGGCTGCGGCGGCCGACTGGCGCGGTGGCCGCAGGGGTGGTAGTCGGCGGGTGCGGCGCACCTTACGCTACAGCCGGGCGGTTTCGGCAAAGCCCTGATTCTGATCGGCCAGTTTGGCCAGGTCGTCGTTGTCTCCGTAGCGCGGGTCGACGGCGAAGTAGTCGGCGACGTCGTAACCGGCGTCGCGCATCGGGGAGACAAAGCAGGGGCTGAGCCACACCCCGCGGGGGCTTGGCCAGGCCGACGTCCGGCCGTCCTGTGGCCGCCAGGTTCCGCGGTGCCTGTCGTTCACAGGCAGCCGAAGGCGAGGTTGCCGGGGGCGGCGGTGTCCGGGCTGGCGAAGAACTGGCTGATCGCCGCGGCGAGTTCCGCGGTGTCAAGGAATCCGTTGCGGTCGAGGTCGAGCTGGGCGAAGGCCCGGGCCGCTTCCCCGGGGCTGGCCCCGTACGCGCCGGCGAGCCGGGTGTACTCCCCGCTGTCGAGTACTCCGTTGCCGTCTTCGTCGGCGACCTGAATGAGCGTCCGCGCGGCGACGCGGACGGCGGCGTCGAAGCCGGGCTGGTCGTCTATCCCGCGTTCCAGGGAGGCGGTGAACTCGTCCGGGGTGATCTGCTGGTCGCCGTCGGCGTCCATGTGCGCGAGCAGGGCGTCGAACAGGGCGCGCTGCCCGGCCGCGACCGCCTGCGCCGACTCGGAGCCGTGACTGTGGCCGAAGGTGTAGCACAGCCGTCGGGTCAGTCGCTCGTAATCGGCTCGCTGCCATACGCCGTTCCCGTCGATGTCGAAGACGGCGAAGCGCTGCAGCAGCACGTCCCGCTCGCCGCCAGCCGGGGCCAGGCCGGCCGGGGGTGCCGCGCCCGGCGCGTTCCCCGCGCGGTGCCCTGCCGTCCGCCTGCCGCTCACCGCCCCGGCGGTCACGGTGATCAGCAGCACGGCGCCGATGACCGTGAGGGACAGCCAGGCCGGGATGGCGGGCGCCCATGCCGCCCCGGAGCCGCGCAGTGCCTGCAGCAGGAGCTTGGCGCCGATGAACGCGCAGATCATGGCCAGGCCCCTGTTCAGGTAGATGATCCGGTTCAGCACCCGGGTAAGCAGCACGTACACCTGCCGCAGCCCCGACAGCGCGAACGCGTTGCAGGCCACGATCAGCCAGGCGCTGGTGGTGATGCCGAACAGGGCCGGGATGGAGTCGAAGGCGAACAGCAGGTCGGCCAGCCCGATCGCCAGGGCCAGCAGCAGCAGCGGGCCGGCCGCTGGCCGCCCGGACCGCCATGTGATCAGCGGGCCGCCGTAATCCTCGCCGGCCTGGTGCGCGCGCTGCCGCAGCCACGACATCAGCTGGCTGCGCGGCTCTCGCGGTGCGCCGTCTGGCGGGCTCTTAAGCAGGCCGGCTGCGGTCCACATCAGGATGGCGCCCAGCGGGTAGAACAGCCAGCCGAAACGGCTGATGGCCGCTGACCCGGCCACGATGAGGGCAGACCGCAGCACTAGGGCGAGGACGATGCCCGCGATCAGGACCCGCTGCTGGCGCGCCGGCGGCACCGCGAACCAGCGCATGATCACCCAGAAGACGAACAGGTTGTCCAGGCTCAGGCTGTACTCGGTGAGATAGCCGGCGTAGAACTGGCCCGCCGCCGCCCAGCCGGCCGCGACCGCGATCCCGGTGCCGAAGAGCACCGCTAGCGACGCGTACGTCAGGGCCCATGCGGCCGTCGTGCGAATGGTGGGCGCTGCCTGCCCCCGCCGGCCGGCCAGCCCGGCCTCCGCGGCGGTCACCGCGATCAGCGCCGCAGCCGGCACCGCCCACGCCCAGGTCGTGACATCCATAGGGCTCCACCTCGGTGATCTTCCGCGGCGGCCCAGGGCCGCCGCCGTGATCATCCCGCCTGCCGCCGGCACCGGAAGTCACACGCCAACTATCTCCGTCGCGACCGCGCCCCGTATCAAGCGGGGAACGCCCGCCCGGCCGGCCAGCGCCGGCCGCGGGCGCTGAGGCCCGGTACCCGGCGCACAGTCACGAGGTCATTCTGTCACAGAGATATCTGGCCGGGTATGCTACAGCTTCGGGGCATTACCTTCCTGCCTTCCGATGAGACTGCCTGCGGGTCATGGACGGAGTACGACAGCTGATGAGTATCGGGGCCGCTGGGTCTTCCCGTCCGCCGGATCCGGCCCGCAGGGCGCCGCGTCCCACTGCGGCCACGCATCCGCGCGAACTGCCGGCCCGGTAATCCCCGGTTTCCGCGCGGCGGATTGTTGGTGAACAGCGGGCGGCAGGGCTGGGCATGCGGGGACCAGGGCGGTGATGATCTTAGCGTGACGGTTGCTGATGATCCGGTGCGCGCCCGGCTGCTGCGCCGAGGGTTCACCTTGGAGTACGCGACGCTGGGCTGGAACGTGGCCGGGATCATCGTGCTGGCGGTCGCGGCCGTCACGGCCCGGTCGGTGGCGCTGGCCGGGTTCGGCTTGGACTCGCTGATCGAGATCGGCGCGTCGACCGTGGTTATCTGGGAGCTGTCCGGCGCTGGCGAGGACCGGCAGCGCCGGGGCCTGCGACTGATCGGGTACGCGTTCACCGGCCTGGCCGTCTACCTGCTCGTCCAGTCGACCGTCGTGCTGGCGGCCGGGTACCACTCCCGTCACTCCCTCGCGGGGATCGTATGGACGGCGGTGACCGCGGCGGTAATGTTCGCGCTGGCCGCCGGGAAGGCCCGGACCGGGCGGGCGCTGGGCAACCCGGTGCTGTGCACCGAGGGCCGGGTGACCATGATCGACGGCATCCTGGCCGCTGCCGTGCTGACGGGCCTGGTGCTGAACGCGGCGGTCGGCTGGTGGTGGGCCGACCCCGCCGCCGGGTACGTGCTGGTCTATTACGCCGCGCGGGAAGTACGGGAAATCTTCCTGCCCGGGCACTGATCGGTTCGGGCGCCAGCCAGCCAGAAGACCTTATCTGCAACAGTTAACCGGCACGTCACGGCTCGGCTGCGCGACGGCCCACGCGGGAGGCTGGTGAGCCGATAGCATCGGGCCACAATGGATGACAAAACCCAGCAGCGCTTCAGGCTGCCGATGCGGGCCAGGGTCGCGAGTACGGTCGGCGGCGCGGCAGCCACCGTCTCCCGACTCGCCGGCAAGGGCGACGGTTCGGTCATCGGCGGCATCGTCGGCCTGCGCCTGGCACCCGACCTGTTGTCCCTGCTGGCCGCGGGACGCCAGGTCATCCTTGTCACCGGCACCAACGGCAAGACCACGACCACGAAGCTCATCACCGCCGCGCTCGCACCGCTGGGCGGCGAGATCGCCTCGAACATGTACGGGGCGAACATGGAGGCCGGGCTCACGTCGGCGCTCAGCCGCGCGCCCGACGCGCGGGTCGCGGTCCTTGAGACGGACGAGAAGTACATCCCGGCGATGGTCAAGGCGACCCAGCCCAGGGTGGTCGTGCTGCTGAACCTCAGCCGCGACCAGATGGACCGCGCGGCGGAGATCTGGCTGCTCGCCCGCCGCTGGCGGGAGGCGATCGGGAACGCACCGGACTGCCTGGTGGTGGCCAACGCCGACGATCCGCTGGTGGCCTGGGCGGCGAGTTCGGCGCAGAACGTCACCTGGGTAGCCGCCGGCCAGCGGTGGCGCGAGGACTCCTGGTGCTGCCCGCACTGTGGCGCCCACCTTCAGCGCGACGGGGACGACTGGTCCTGCCGGGAGTGCGGCCACCGGCGGCCGCCGGTGAGTTGGCTGCTCTACGACAACGAGGTGATCGGCCCCTCGGGGCGAGCCACCCAAATCGACCTCGCGCTGCCCGGCCGGGCGAATCGGTCCAACGCGGTCATCGCGCTCGCGGTGGCCGAGGCGTTCGGCGTGCACCTCACGCAGGCGCTCCGCGAACTGCGCCAGGTCACCTCCGTGGCGGGCCGGTACACGCAGGTGAACAGGCGTGGCTGCGACGTCCGGCTGCTGCTCGCCAAGAACCCGGCCGGCTGGCTTGAGGCGCTCGACGTCATGGCGCCGGCGCCCACGCCGATCCTGCTCTCGGTCAACGCGCAGGGACCCGACGGCAGGGACACCTCGTGGCTGTGGGACGTGGACTTCCGCCGGCTGCGCGGCAGGCACGTCCTCGTCGGCGGCGAGCGCAAGCTGGACCTCGCCGTCCGCCTTGAGGCCGACGAGGTGGCCTTCAGGCTCGTGAACGACATCGATGAGGCGATCGGCGCGGCCCTGACCGTGGCGCCCAACCTTGAGGTGCTCGCGAACTACACCGCCTTCCAGCAGTACCGGGTGGCCCTCGGGAGGGTGCACTGATGAACTCACGTGTACGCCTGGTCTGGGTTTACCCGGACCTGCTTAGCACTTACGGCGACCGCGGCAACGTGCTCGTCCTTGAGCGGCGCGCGAAGCTGCGCGGCCTGGGCGTCGAGCTTGTCGAGGTCAACTCCGACCAGCCGGTCCCGCGTGACGGCGACATCTACCTGATGGGCGGCGGTGAGGACCTGCCGCAGACCCTGGCGGCCAGGCGGCTGCTCGCCGACGGCGGCCTGCACGCCGCGGCCGACAACGGAGCGGTCGTGTTCGCGGTCTGCGCGGGCTACCAGATGCTCGGCACGGAGTTCGGCGGTGCCGATGACGCGTCCGTCCAAGGACTCGGCCTGCTTGACATCAGCAGCGTCCGGGGAGAGCGCCGTGCCGTCGGCGAGATCGTCGCCGACGTCGACCCCGGCCTGAACGTGGGCAAGCTGACCGGGTTCGAGAACCACCAGGGCGTCACCCGGCTCGGCCCGGGGGTCCGGCCACTCGCCCGCACCACGCTCGGCACCGGTAACGGAGACGGGACCGAAGGCGCCTACGCAGGCCGGGTGCTCGGCACTTACCTGCACGGTCCGGCGCTCGTCCGTAACCCCGGTCTCGCCGACCTGCTGCTCTACTGGGCTACTGGCCCGCTGCCGCCGCTGCAGCCGCAGGCTGAGGAACTGGTCAACCGCCTCCGCGCGGAACGCCTCGGCGCGGTCACGACCAACTAGTAGACCAGCGCCTGGACGTCGTCCGCGACCACCTCGGCGACGAACGTGGCCGAGCCGGCGATCCTGACGCCTGGGATCACGTCCTGCGGTGTGATGTCCCGGCGGGCGGCACACTGGGTGCAGATCGTCACCGTGCCCAGGGCGAGCACCGAGGCGAGCAGGTCGGCGAGTGGCGCGGCGTGCGGCAGCGAGAAGTCGTCCGCCCGGCCGGGCAGCGCGAACCACGCCGCCTCGCCGGTCAGCCACAGGGAGACGGAGACGCCGCTGGCAACCGCGGTCGACGCCACCGTGAAGGCCTGATTGCACCGCTCGGGCTCATCCTTGCCCGCGGTAACCTTAACCACTAGCTTCCGCGCCACAACCAGAACTGTAGCCCCCTCGCGAGCGGGGAAACATGGCGCGCCGCTCGGCGCAAAACCGGACTCTCCGCACTAGGCTCGAGTGTCATGCACGGGATGCTAAGCGCGATGGTCATTATCCTTGCGTACGTCGCGGTGGCCATCGCCGCCGGCTACACGGCCATCAAGGTGATCAGGGGAGGCCCGCATGACGGATAATGGCACGCCCAGGGAGCGTTCGACGGAGTCCGATGTGGCCGCGATCGAACTCCCGCCTGAGCATCCCGCGATCGCGCCGCTCAGCTTCCTGCTCGGCCGCTGGAAGGGCACCGGCAAGGGAGACTACCCCACGATCAAGCCCTTCAACTACTTCCAGGAAGTCGCGTTCTCCCACATCGGCAAGCCGTACCTCATCTACACCAGCCGCACCTGGCGGCTGGCCGACGACGAAAACGGCGAGCCGAAGAAGGATGAGAACGGCCACTTGATCAGGCTTGAGCCGCTGGCTGTGGAAACGGGCTTCTGGCGTCCGCAGCCAGAGGGCAAGGTAGAAGTGCTGCTCACCCACCCCACCGGGATCACCGAGATCTACGCGGGCGAGTTCCGCAGCCTGACGAGCATCGAGATGGTCACCGACGCGGTGGCCCGCACCGCGACTGCCAAGCCGTACACGGCAGGCAAGCGGCTTTACGGCCTGGTCCCCAGCCAGACCCGCGAGGGCGAGAAGGACCTGGCCTACGCCTTCGATATGGCCGCCATGGGCCTACCACTGACCCCGCACTTGTGGGCCGTCCTGCAGTGGGACTGGATCGACTGACCTGCTCCCCGCCCACCCAGCGGTGCCTGGCATGCGGCATGCCGCAAGCTCGAGAAAATAAAAGAACCCCCGAGCGACTCACGCGCTCAGTAGAACGCGGGACCGACTGGACAAGGTCGGTCAGCTCGGAGGTCCGGTGAATGCCCTAGATTAGCCCACCGCCGCCCACAAGGGCCGGGATCCGCTACGCGGACCCACTCGGCGGGAGCGGCGGCCTAGCTGGCAGCCACCTCGCAAGTCCTATAACTATGCATTACCTAGGACCACCTCCTCTCCGCGTACCTCAGACGCTACGCGATTTCTCCGGACCAACGCAAGAGATTTACGCCACCCATCGACCGGCATGGATGCCCAGCCGCAGCGCGGGAGGCGCCGAGCCACCGGGTTCTAACCCCAGCCGCAGTGTGAGGTAGCGCGGGTTGTGCGCTGCCTGTCATCCGCAGCCACCGGGCTCTAACCCCAGCCGCAGTGTGGGGGCGGCGCGGTTTTGGCGCCGTCCCCACCGCGGGGGGTATGGGGGGCGCGCAGCCCCCATACGCGGGGGTGCAGGGGGGTCGTCCCCCCTGCGGTGACAGCAAACAGCGGCACATCCACGGGACCGAACTAGACTCGGAACCATGGAGCAAGGGCCGCAGCGACACCGCAGCTGGGACGAGGAGCTGAGATCCCGCGGCTACCGGGTGACACCGCAGCGCCAGCTCGTCCTCGAGGCGGTTTCCAGGCTCAACCACGCGACCCCAGAAGAGATCGCGGCCAGCGTTCAGCAGACCGCCAAGGGCGTCAACATCTCGACGATCTACCGGACGCTCGAGCTGCTCGACAGCCTCGGCCTCGTCGCCCACACCCACCTGAACCACGGTGCGCCCACGTACCACCTGGCCAGCGACGCCGACCACGTGCACCTGGTCTGCCAGCACTGCGGGAAGATCGACGAGGCGAGCCAGGAAGAGGTCGCGCCGCTCACCAGGAAGCTCGCTGACAAACACGGGTTCGAGACTAACGTTTCGCACCTGACCGTCTTCGGACTGTGTAACGACTGTAGGAGCAAATGACCGTGCTTGACATCAACGGTGCCGTCGAGGCGGAGTGGCCAGACGAGGGAGTCGCCGCGCATTACGGCGACCCCGCGCGCGAGCAGCGCGCGATGGCGGAAGGCCAGGTACTCGTCGACCGGTCCAACCGGGGCGTCGTCAAGATCACCGGCCCGGACCGGCTCAGCTGGCTGCACAGCCTCACCAGCCAGCACGTCGAGCGCCTCACTCCCGGCAGCACCACGGAAGCGCTCATCCTGTCCCCCCAGGGGCATCTTGAGCACCACCTGACGCTCACCGACGACGGCACGGCCACGTGGATTCACGTGGAACCACACACCGCCGAGGCGCTCGTCGACTACCTCAACTCGATGCGCTTCATGCTGCGGGTCGACGTTGAGGACCTGTCCGGGGTGCTGGTGGTGCAGACGCTGGCGGGCCCGCTCCCGGCTGACGGCGGAGTCGTGTCCCGAACGGATTCGTCCTCCGCGCCCGCCACCCTTCTCGACGAGGGTGTCGTGGCGGCAGTAACGCAGAACCCGTTCGGGCTCGACTTGATTGTCCCCGCCGACGCCGCCGGAAAGCTGGCGGAGACCTTCCCGGTCGCCGGCTTGTGGGCCTTCGAAGCGGCGCGGATCGCCGCGCACGTCGCGCGGCCGGGGCTCGACACCGACCACAAGACCCTGCCGCACGAGATCGGGCTCATCGAGTCCGCCGTGCACCTGAACAAGGGCTGCTACCGGGGCCAGGAGACAGTCGCCCGGATCCACAATGTGGGCCGCCCGCCGCGGCGGCTCGTCTTCCTGCACCTGGACGGCTCTGTCGACCGGCTGCCCGCGCACGGCTCGCCGCTGACCCTTGAAGACGGCGCCCAGGTCGGGTTTGTCGGGTCCGCTGCCCGGCACTTCGAGCTCGGGCCGATCGGGCTCGGACTGGTCAAGCGGTCCGTGGACGTGAACGCCACGCTGCTTGCCGACGGAGTGGCCGCCGCGCAGGAGGTGGTCGTCCCGCCGGAGGTCGGCGCCAACGTGCAGGTCACGCTCCGGCGGGACAGCGTGCCGCAGCCGCCGTCCGGCCGGAAGATGCTGTAGTCATCCGGGGGACGAGCCCCGTACCCCCGGTGGCCGCCCGCGCGGGCCTGATCGCAAAATCCGCGATCATATCAGGCCGCGCGGGCGGACCAGTGCTGCGGGAACTCCTGCACCCCTGATATCCCGCTAGTGTCTTGACCATGATCGCGATACTTGGCACGGGCAAGATGGGCGAGGCGCTGCTTTCCGGGTTGCTCCGGGCGGGGCGCTCGCCTTCGGAGGTGGCCGCCGTGGCGCGGCGGACCGCGCGGGCCGATGAGCTGCGCGCCGCCTACGGCGTTCCGGTGCTGAGCGTCGCGGAGGCCGCGGCGAAGGCCGACACGCTCGTGATCGCCGTCAAGCCGCAGGACATGGGGCGGATGCTTGACGAGATCGTCGGGCAAGTCACGCCGTCGCAGCTTGTGATCTCGATAGCGGCGGGGATTACCACGTCGTTCATCGAGCGGCGCTTCTCCGCTGAGGTGCCCGTGGTGCGGGTGATGTCCAACACGCCGGCGCTTGTGGACGAGGCGATGTCGGTGATCTCGGCCGGGTCGTTCGCCGGCGAGGAGCACCTGCGGCACACGGAGGAACTGCTCACGCCGCTCGGCAAGGTGATCCGCATCCCCGAGTACCAGCAGGACGCGGCGACCGCGCTCGCCGGATCCGGGCCCGCTTACGTGTTCTACCTGGTCGAGGCCATGGTGGACGCCGCCGTCCTGCTCGGCATGCCGCGCCGGACGGCGCTTGAGATGGTGACCCAGACCGTCTACGGCGCGGCGACGATGCTGCGTGACTCCGAAGAGCACCCCGTGATCCTGCGCGACGCGGTGACGTCACCGGCGGGCACGACGATCGCGGCCGTCAGAGAGCTTGAGAAGCACGGGGTGCGCGCCGCGTTCCTCGCCGCGATCGAGGCGGCGCGCGACCGGGGCCGCGAGTTGGGGGAAGCATGAGCGCGGATCCCCGCGAGCGCCCGGAAGCGAGCGGGGGAGGCAGAGCATGAGCGGATCGGCGGCGGTGGTGTGGGACGACGCGCTCACGCGGTACGACTTCGGGGCGGGACATCCCTTCGATCCGGTCAGGATCCGGCTCACGATGGAGCTCGCGGGCGCGCTCGGGGTGCTTTCCGCACCCTCCGTGACGATGATCTCGCCGTCGCTCGCTACCGATTTTGAGCTCGAGACGGTGCACGACCCGGAGTACGTCGCGATGGTGCGGCATGTGGGGCGTGCCCTGGTGCCGGCGGTCCGGTTCGGGCTCGGCACCGACGACGATCCGGTCTTTGAGGGCATGCACGAGGCGGCTGCCCTGGTCGTCGGCGCGACGCTGGCGGCGGCGCGGTCGGTCTGGTCGGGCGCTACGACGCACGCGGTGAGCATCGGCGGCGGCCACCATCACGCGATGCGGGCGAACGCCAGCGGATTCTGCGTGTACAACGACCTCGCCGTCGCGATCAAGTGGCTACTGTCCGCGGGGGCGGAGCGGGTGGCGTACGTGGACTTCGACGTGCACCACGGGGATGGCGTGCAGGCGGCGTTCTATGACGACCCCCGGGTGCTGACCATCAGCCTGCACGAGCACCCCGCCACGCTGTTTCCCGGCACCGGGCTGCCCGACGAGACCGGGACCGGCGACGGTGAGGGGTACGCGGTCAACGTCGCGCTGCCCGCGGGCACCGAGGACGCCGGGTGGCTGCGGGCCGTCGACGCCGTGGTGCTACCGCTGCTGCGCGCTTTCCGGCCGACGGTGCTCGTCACCCAGCACGGCTGCGACAGTCACAGGCTTGACCCGCTCGCGCACCTGTCGCTGAGCGTCGACGGGCAGCGGCAGGCCCAGGTGATGATGCACGAACTGGCGCACGAATTGTGCGATGGACGCTGGATCGCGACGGGTGGCGGTGGCTACGCCCTTGTCCAGGTGGTGCCGAGGACCTGGACGCACCTGCTCGCCGTCGCGGCCGGGATGCCGATCGATCCGGAAATGGCGACTCCGGCTCAGTGGCGGGAACTCGCGCGGTCCATGACCGGCGAAACAGCGCCGGGGACGATGACGGACGGCGTGCCGCCCCGCTATGTTTCATTCGCGTCAGGCATGGATCCGGGCGATCCGGTGGATCGCGCGATCATGCGCACCCGGAGTGCGGTGTTTCCCTCGCATGGCCTGCTCGCACTGTTAAATTTCCGCGTGGACGGCCAGTCGTAGTCCCGGTGACAGGGGACATCTTCGGTTGCCTTCAGGGCCGCTTGACGTGCTCCTTTCCGTCCCTTTCATAGAATCGCCTGCGGGGTCGGAAGGTGCACGCGTCTGCTGCAGGCCGAAGAGTAAGAACAATGAGGCTATTCGGGGCCTTGCTCTTTTCCGTACGAGACTTACCCTGGGATACGTACGTGACTGGTGCGCTGAATCCGGTCAGGCGTGCTCGGCTTCGCGCGGAAGAGGGCAATGATGGCAAGCGAAACTCCCCTAAGCGACGTTAGATTCCTTACTGTCGCCGAAGTGGCCACGATCATGCGGGTATCAAAGATGACCGTCTATCGGCTGGTCCACTCCGGCGAGCTGGAAGCCATACGAGTCGGGCGTTCTTTCCGGGTCCCAGAGCAGGCCGTTAACCAGTACCTGCGGGCAGCCTTCGTCGGCACAGCCTGAGCGCGCGCACTGGTAGCTGAGCGCGGGAGACCGGAACCGCCCGCAGCATCCAGGAGCCGTGCTTGAGCCTTGCCCGTCGTTTTCGCGGGTGCCGGGCACTTGAGGGTCGGTGTCCGGCACCCGCGAAACAGGGCTGTCGGCTGTTCCTGGCGATGGCGGCCGGGCGCCGGTGGGGGCGCTCGGACGCCGAAGGATGCCAGGTGCGTCTCACCGCGGTGCGGTAGCAGGTAGTGTGGAGGACTGCGTGAGCGGTTGGCGTTCACGCTTCCTCTGTATTTCGGGCGTGTGCCCAGCCTCCCGGCCGACGGTGAGTGATGGCGTGCCCGTCTGTCGTTGTGCCGAAGGGATGGTGGCCTGATGGGCTCAGTCATCAAGAAGCGCCGCAAGCGCATGGCGAAGAAGAAGCACCGCAAGCTGCTGAAGAAGACGCGGATCCAGCGCAGGAACAAGAAGTAGCCGATCGCGGGCGCTGCGGGTCTCGCGGGTGCGCCAGGGGCGTGCCCGCGGTCTCCGTCTCCCCCGCGAGACGGCTTGCCGGTGCGCGGGCTCCCGCTCAAGTTGGCGTGCGTACCGGCGGATCACGGTTCGTTGATTCGGATGTAGGCAACACGTTGGTCCTAGCGGCCGACCTGGCTGACAATGGTAGACGCGGGAGCCTTATACCGAGATCGGAGCGGATATGAGCGGCAGACGGCGACGCGACGATGGGTGGGACGACGGTCGCCTAGACGCGCAGGACGACAGGCGCGACCCCTGGGCGGACGACGGTATCGGCGAGTGGGGTGGCCGAGAGGCAGATCCCGGCGACGACGCCGGTGCCCCAGCCAAGTCCTCCGGCGGCGCGGCAGGTGCTTACGTGCGCAACGCACCGCCCAGCGGTAAGGCGTACGCGGCACCGGACTTTCCGTCGTTCCAGGCAACAAGCGGTCAGGGTGGCCAGCGCGGCGCGTCGAACGGCCATGCCTCGGCAGGGTACGACGGGTACCGGGACGCCGGGTATGGCACCGGGCGCGACGGTTACCAGGGCGCCGGCTACGGCCGCGACGGCAGCAGCGGCAATGGCGGGAGCCGGCGTGACGCCGCCGGTTATGACGGCGCCTATGGCAGTGGGGACAGTGCCGCCAGCGGGTACAGCAGGTCTAGTAACGGCTCAGGTGGCCGCGGAAACGACTCCGGTTATGGTGGCGGCCCCGGGTACGGGAGCGCCAATGGCCGGTCCGGCAGCGCTGGCTATGCCCCCGAATTCACCTCTGTCGATAATGATGACGCGGAAGACGACGGCCCGGTTGGGACGCCCCGGCCGTACGGGCGGCTTTCGATTTACACGTTGCATGACGATAAAACGAGGGAATTCGACCGGCTGGCGGAACGCGCTGCGGAAGGCGTTCGGACGGCTGAGCCTGACACTCTTGTCTACGTCATCCACGTAGTGCCTAAGGCGCCGATGCAGCGGATCATCTATGAAATTTATCGGGATCGCGCTGCCTTCTTGAGCCACGAGCGGCAGCCGCATATTCGGCAGTTCGCGGCGGACCGCGCCTCGTGCGTCCTTGCCACGAATATCATCGACTTGCGGTTGAAATACGCGAAGGTGGCGTCGCTCGGCTCACCGCCCGAGCCCTCGGTGCCGGGGCACGCGCAGCATCAGGCGAGCTGGAACCCGCGCGCCGCTGAAGCCGCCCAAGGCAGCGACCGGTACTCGGCGGCGCCTCAGTACGCGCCAGCCCAGTGCTCATCGGCCCAGTACGCGCCGGGCCAGTACTCATCAGCACAGCCGCAGTCACCGGCCCAGTACTCGTCGGCACAGCCGCACTCACCGGCCCAGTACTCATCGGCGCAGCCACAGGGCTCAGCGACGGCGGCGAGCTTCACGCCGGCGAAGGACCAGTACGGCACGGACAACAACCAGTACCCGACGGTCGGGCGCGAAGCGTACTCGCCGACCTCACAGTACGGAAACTCCGGTAATGGAGCGTACGGGGCGGGTAACAGCCAGTATAGCGCCGCTAACAGCAACGGTTACTCGGGTGCCGCCGGGTATGCGAATGGTGGCAGTTACTCCAGCAACGGCTATCCGAGCTCTAATGGCTACCAAGGTGCCAACGGTTACTCAGGCGACAATGGCTACTCCGGTGCCAACGGATACCAGAGCGCCGACGGCTACTCAGGTGCCAATGGTTACTCGAACGGGGCCGGCTACTCGAACGGCAGCGGCTACACGGGCGCCAATGGTTACCCGAACGCCAGCGGTTACCCGAATGGCGGCGGCAGCGGTTACGGGGCCGCCGGCGGATACGCCGAGAACGGGGCCGGATCGTACGGCGCGTCGGCCAGTGCGCAGTACGCGCCGCCGCGCTACCGCGAGCTCACCAGCGGGCCGCAGTCCGAAGCCGGCGCGGGCGGCTACCAGGACAACGGGAACCACTACCAGGATGACGGCAGGCAGTCCGCCAGGCCGCAGCCGGCCGAGTGGGACCCCCGGACGCAGGGCTACCGGTAAGACGAACTCCATGACCGTGCCGCGGATCACGCTCCTCGCCCGCCCAGGGTGTCACCTGTGCGACGAGGCACGGGAGGTCATCAGCAAGGTGGCTGATGACCTCGGAGTCGCCTGGGCGGAACGCGACATCACGCAGTCAGAGGCGGATCTGCGTGAGTACTGGGAGAGGATCCCGGTCACGTTCGTGGACGGCGTGCAGCACGACTTCTGGCGGGTCTCCGAGGAGCGTCTTCGCCGGGCACTGTCTCCCCCCGGGGGAGCGACCCCCCGTACCCCCCGATGTCCACGCGGTCGGGCCTGATCGCAGAAACCGCGATCGTATCAGGCCCTCCCCGCGCGGACCAAAGCTGCGGGGCGATCCCACTAACGGGCATGAAGCGGACTTTGTGCATTTGTTCACAAACGACGTATGGTAGATGGGTCGCGCCCTAACCATGCGCGTCCCTGATCAACGCGGGCCGTGTCCTGGCCTGGCCCGCTACAGCGCCGAACCGTCCCCGGGAGCGTCGCATGTCCAGTGCCGCCGAGCTATCAGGCTCAGAAGCCGAGCCCGGCCATACCGCCGATCGGGCGTATCCCGGCGGTATCCCCGAGGCCACGGTCGCCAGGCTGCCCGTCTACCTGCGCGCTCTCTACGCGCTTGCCGAGCGCGGTGTGACTACCGTCGCGAGCGATGAGCTCGCGCGGTCGGCTGGCGTCAACTCGGCCAAGCTCCGTAAGGACCTGAGCCACCTGGGTTCCTACGGCATCAGGGGCGTCGGCTACGACGTGGAGTACCTGGTGTACCAGGTCTCCAGGGCCCTGGGGCTGACGCAGCGCTGGCCCGTGGTCATCATCGGCGCCGGTAACCTCGGCCGCGCCCTTGCGAATTACGGAGGCTTCGTCACCAGGGGGTTCCGCATCGAGGCGGTACTCGACAGCGATCCGTCGCTCGTCGGACGCGAGCTGGGCAGCGTGATCGTCGGGCACGTCAGCGAGCTTGAGACAATCGTCGCCGAGCACAGCATCGCGATCGGCGTGATTGCGGTGCCCGCGGCGGCGGCCCAGGCGATGTGCGACCGACTGGTCGCCGCCGGGGTGACGAGCATCCTGAACTTCGCGCCATTGGTGCTCAATGTGCCTGATGGCGTGGATGTGCGTAAGGTCGACCTATCGATTGAGCTGCAAATTCTCGCCTTCCACGCACAGCGCCGCAGTGCCCAGCGCTTCGTGCAGGCAACGGATCAGGCAGCAGCGGAAGCGTAGGCGGTGCAAGAGTGAGCGTCCTCGTCGTCGGGCTGAGCCACAAGAGCGCGTCGGTGTCTGTCCTTGAGCGCGCGGCGGTCGGCGGTGACACGCTCGGCAAGCTCCTGCACGATGTCGCGCACCTGCCGGATATCGCGGAGACGTTCGTGATCTCCACCTGCAACCGGGTGGAGGTGTACGCGGAGGTAGACAGGTTTCACGGCGGGGTCGCCGGCGTGTGCGACCTGCTGTCCAGGCATTCCGGCATCCCCGCGCACGAGCTGACCGGCCACATGTACGTGCACTATGAGAACCGCGCGGTCCAGCACCTGCTGGCGGTGTCGAGCGGCCTTGAGTCGGTGGTGGTGGGCGAGGACCAGATCATCGGCCAGGTGCGCTCGGCGCTGAAGCTGGCGGACGATCAGGGGACGCTCGGCCGGTCGCTGCGCGACCTGGGACGGCTCGCACTGCGCACCGGCAAGCGAGCCCGCGCCGAGACGGGCATCGACCGGCTCGGCCTCAGCCTCGTCGGGGTTGGTATCGAGCAGGCCGTCGGCAGCGGCGACCTCTCGGGCCGCGACGTTCTCGTCGTCGGGGCGGGCGCGATGAGCGGGCTCGCCGTGGCCACCGCCGCGCGGGCCGGCGCGGCCAAGGTCACCGTGGCGAATCGCACACGGCCGAAGGCGGAGCGACTGGCCGCCGGGGTAGGTGGCGCCGTAGCTGACTTCACAGACCTGCCGGCCGCGATCGCTGCCGCTGACCTGGTGATCTCGTGCACCGGCGCCGCCGGGCTCGTAATCACCGCACCGGACGTTCGCCTTACGCTCGGCGGGCGGAGCGCCGACCGCCCTCTGGTCTTTCTCGACCTGGCGATGCCCAGGGACGTCGATCCCGAGGTCGGGAACCTGCCCGGCGTGCGCGTGATCGGCATGGATCAGCTGAGCGGCACCGGCGGGGGAGTTGGCGCCGAAGACGTGGCGGCGGTCCGCGCGATCGTCGAGGAAGAGTTCGCCGCTTACGGCTCCGCGGTCCGTGCGGCGCGGGTGACACCGACGGTCGTGGCCCTCCGGGCGAAGGCCGCGACGGTCGTGGACGCGGAACTCGGCAGGCTGGCGGGTCGGCTGTCCGACGAAGGCGTAAGCGGGCGCGCGCTGGAAGAAATAGCCCAGACCGTCCGCCGAGTGGTAGACAAGCTGTTGCACGCACCCACGGTCCGGGTAAAAGAACTCGCGTCGTCACCTGACGGCGAGGAATATGCCGCCGCGCTGCGGGTTCTCTTCGATCTAGACCCGCGCACGGTCGACGCGGTGACGCGTGCCGAACTTGAATCCCCCAACGTAACCCAATTGGAGGCGAACCAGTGAACTCGGAACCCTTGCGCCTCGGCAGCCGCAAGAGCCCGATGGCCGTCTCGCAATCGGGCGACGTGGCCAGGTTGATCACCGAGCGCACCGGCCGCCGGGTAGAGATCGTCGGTGTGACCACCCTCGGGGACGTCAGCAGGGAGCACCTGACCCAGATCGGCGGCACGGGAGTCTTCGTGAGCGCGCTGCGGGAATCCCTGCTGCGCGGCGAGGTGGACTTCGCCGTGCACTCGCTCAAGGACCTGCCGACCGGCGCTGCCCAGGGGATCACGCTCGCCGCCATCCCGGCGCGCGACGACCCGCGCGACGCGCTTGTGGCGCGGGACGGCGCCAAGCTCGCCGATCTGCCGCCCGGCGCGCGGATCGGCACCGGCTCGCCGCGCCGCGCGGCGCAGCTCACGGTGCTGCGCTCCGACGTCACCTGCGTGCCTATCAGGGGAAACGCGAACACCCGTCTTGCCAAGGTGCGCGACGGCTCGTTCGACGCGGTAGTGCTCGCCTACGCGGGCCTCGCCAGGATCGGCCAGACCGACCTGGTCAGCGAGATCTTCGAGCCCGACGCCATGGTGCCCGCGCCCGGCCAGGGCGCGCTGGCCGTCGAGTGCCCCACCGGTAATACCGAGCTTGTCCAACTACTCGCCATGGTCGACCACGCCCCAACCCGCGCGGCGGTGACCGCGGAGCGCAGCCTGCTCGCCGCCCTTGAGGCCGGGTGCAGCGCTCCCGTCGGGGCCTTCGCCACCCAGGCCAGCACGAACCTGCTCCACCTAGACGGCGTCGTACTCGGTCTACCTGCGGCAACTTTCCAGCCAGCCGTACTGGATTCGGCGGCGGCCGGCGGGAGAATGGTGATACGGGAACGCGGCGAGATGGACGCGGCGGACGCGGCACTCCTCGGGCGCGAGCTGGCGGCGCGGATGCTGTCGCGCGGTGCGGCGGGCCTGATGGGCGGGGATAACACCGACGGGAATGATACGCATGACTGACAGTTACCTCTCGGGGGGACGACCCCCCGTACCCTCCGAGGCGCGTCCGATGGCAAAAGCCTCCGCTGTACCGGACGCGCGAGGCGGCTGGGTCGCGTTCGTAGGCGCGGGACCCGGCGACGACGGGATGATGACCATGCGCGGGGCCCGGCTGCTCGGCGCGGCGAGCTTGGTCATCGCCGAGGCTGAGGTCGCGGACCGGGTCGGGCAATTGTTCGCGACGGACGCCGTCGTGGCCGAGCCTACGGACGCTGAGAGCACAGCCAGCGCGCTGGTGCGGGCGGCGAAGGACGGGCAGTTCGCCGTCCGGCTGTTCCCCGGCGACCCGCTGCTATCCGGCGGGGCGGCGGAGGTGCAGGCGTACGCCAAGGCACAGGTGCGGTACGAGATCGTCCCCGGCGTGCCCGCCGCGACCGGAGTCCCCGCGTACGCGGGGATCGCGCTGCCCACCAACAGCGGCGGCGAACTCCGGGTCATCCACGCCAACGAGGTGAGCCGGGTCGGCTACACCGCCGGCACCCTGGTGATCCTGGGGGCGGAGACCGCGCCCGCCGATCTCGGCAAGATGCTGATCGCCGCTGGCTGGCCCGACACCACGCCGTTCGCGATCACCTGGGACGGGACGACTACCGACCAGCAGACGGTCGCCACCACGCTCGGCCGGATCGGGCCGGACCTGAAGGCGGCGGGCATCACCGTCGCCACGACCCGCGGCGACGCGCTCGCCGTGGTCGGCGACGCGGCGGCGGCGAAGAGCAGGATGTCCTGGTACGAGACCAAGCCGCTGTTCGGCTGGCGGGTGCTCGTGCCGCGGACCAGGGAGCAGGCGTCCGCCATCTCCGAGCGGCTGCGCGAGTACGGTGCCGTGCCCGAAGAGGTGCCGACCATCGCGGTTGAGCCGCCGCGCACTCCGCAGCAGATGGAGCGCGCCGTTAAGGGCCTGGTCACCGGGCGGTATCAGTGGGTGGCGTTCACCTCGACCAACGCGGTCAAGGCGGTGCGGGAGAAGCTTGAGGAATATGGCCTCGACGCGCGTGCCTTCGCGGGCGTGAAGGTGGCGGCGGTGGGCGAGCAGACCACGGCTGCCCTGCTCGACTTCGGCATCCGGCCCGACCTGGTGCCCGAGGGCCAGCAGTCAGCGGAAGGCCTGGCCGACGCGTGGCCGCCCTACGACGACGTGCTCGACCCGATCAACCGGGTCCTGCTGCCGCGGGCCGACATCGCGACGGAGACGCTACTCGCCAGGCTTACCGACCTGGGCTGGGAGGCGGAGGACGTGACCGCGTACCGGACGGTTCGCGCCGCGCCGCCGCCCGCGCCCATCAGGGAAGCGATCAAGGGCGGCGGGTTCGACGCGGTGCTGTTCACCTCCTCCTCCACCGTGCGGAACCTGGTCGGCATCGCAGGCAAGCCGCACGCGGTGACCGTCATCGGGGTGATCGGCCCGCAGACCGCCAAGACCGCGACCGAATTCGGCCTGCGGGTTGACGTGTCGGCGGCCAAGCCGTCGGTGACCGCCCTCGTCGACGCGCTCGCCGAGTTCGGCGCGGCACAGCGTGACGCGGCCCTCGCGGCCGGCGAGCCGCTGCGCCGCCCGAGCGAGCGCCGCCGCGGCGGCCGGCGCCGCATCCGTTAGCGCTCTCGAGCGGATGGATACCGGATGGATGCGGAGAAGGAGGGTGTAACTGTGAGTGCTGGGTTTCCTGAGGTTAGGGCGCGGCGGCTGCGCGGGACCAAGGCGCTGCGGGCCATGGTGGCGGAGACGGCACTGCGCCCCGCCGAGCTCGTCCTGCCGGTATTCGTCAAGGAAGGCATCGCTGACCCGCAGCCGATCAGCTCGATGCCCGGTGTCCTGCAGCACACGCGGGAGAGCGTCCGCAAGGCGGCCGCCGGAGCGGTCGAGGCCGGCGTGGGCGGCGTCATCGTATTCGGCGTGCCCGCTGACAAGGACAGCATGGGCAGCGGCGCCGACGACCCGGACGGCATCTCCCAGGTCGCCATCTCCGACATCAGGGCCGAAGTGGGCGATAACCTGGTGGTGATGGCTGACCTGTGCCTCTGTGAGTACACCGACCACGGGCACTGCGGCATCGTCACCCCCGCCGGGACGGTGGACAACGACTCGACGCTCGACCGCTACGCGTCCACGGCCATCGCGCAGGCGCGGGCGGGTGCCCACATGGTCGCGCCGAGCGGCATGATGGACGGCCAAGTCGGCGTGATCAGGAAGGCGCTTGACGGGGCCGGCTTCCATGACATCCCGATCTGCGCGTACTCGGCCAAGTACGCCTCCGCGTTCTACGGCCCGTTCCGCGAGGCCGCCGAGGGCGCGCCGAAGTTCGGCGACCGGGCCACCCACCAGCAGGACCCGGCAAACGCGCTTGAGTCGCTGAAGGAAGTCGAGCTCGACCTCGCCGAGGGCGCGGACATGGTCATGATCAAGCCCGCGCTCAGCTACCTGGACGTCATCCGCCGGGTCGCGGATACGGTCCAGGTCCCGGTCGCCGCCTACCAGGTCAGCGGTGAGTTCGCGATGGTCGAGGCGGCTGCGGCCAACGGCTGGGTGGACCGCGACAAGGCGATCATGGAGACCCTCACCTCGATCCGCCGCGCGGGCGCGAGCGTGATCCTCACCTACTGGGCCACCGAAGTAGCAAGGGGTCTTTAGCCGCAGTGCCTCGCGCTGGTTGGGGTTACCCAGGCATTGCGGTTTGGGCACTGGCTGTGGTGCTGTGGGCTAGGCAGCGCACAAGCCGCGCTGCCTAGTGGCGCGGATCACCGTCGTTCGTTCCTGCTGGTGTTGTTCGGAGCGGTACGATTTCCGCAATCCCACTAACAGGTCGGCGGATGCTTTGGCATTCCCTCCCATGGTGGGAAGTGGTGGACAACAGGCTTGTGGGGGGCCCTATATGGTAACGATGATGCGGCGACGAGGCCGCCGCGCGGCGGCACAGCGGCCGCCGACGCTAGCCGCGGCGGCCATGGAGTATGCGGCCATGGGCTGGCCAGTATGCCCAGGTGTCCACCCAAGCAGGGGACTCGACAACTTCGGGATGCCCGACCCGGGCCGAGCCTGCTCGTGTGACCGGGTCGGCTGTCCGGCGCCGGGCGCGCACCCGGTGTCACCAACCTGGCAAATGCAGGCGACCGTCGACAGCGCGGTTATCGGGCAGTGGTGGGAAACCCGTCCGGAGGCGAACGTGATTCTCGCCACCGGGCGGGTTTTTGATGTTCTTGACGTGCCCGCGGTCGCCGGGGCGACGGCGCTGGCACGGATGGCCGACGCGGGCGTCGAGACGGGCCCGGTCGCGGTGCAGGGCACCGAGCGGATGCTGTTCTTCGTCATGACCAGGGGCGCGCCTGACGACGAGGACGAATGGTGGTCCTGCGGCCTGGACGCCTCACCGGACCCGTCGATGCAGAACGAAGTGGTCCGCTGGCACTGCAGGGACAGCTACGTGCTCGCCCCGCCCTCAAGGTACGGCACGGGCCAGGACGTACGCTGGGTGCGCGAGCCGGCCGGACTGTCAACTCCTGGGGGGGCGACCTCCCGCACCACCCGGGGCGTGTCCGATGGAATTGCGAGTGTGTCGGCCACGCAGCTCCCGGACGGGCTGCGCCTGCTCGAATACCTGGTTGACGCCTGTGAGGAAGAAGACTAGCCCGTGACTCAGGATCGCTCCGCCGAGTTGTTCGCCCGCGCCGTCGAGGTGACCCCTGGAGGCGTGAACTCGCCGGTCCGCGCGTTCGGGCCAGTCGGCGGGGTGCCCCGGTTCATCGACAGGGGGGCAGGGCCCTACCTGTTCGACGTGGACGGGCGCCAGTACGTGGACCTCATCTGCTCCTGGGGACCGATGATCCTCGGGCACTCCCATCCCGCCGTGGTGGCGGCGGTCTCTGCCGCGCTCGCGCGCGGGACGTCGTTCGGCGCGGCGACCCCCGGTGAGGTCGAACTGGCGGCGGAGATCATCGCGCGGGCGCCCGTCGAGCAAGTGCGGCTCGTCAACTCGGGGACCGAGGCGACGATGTCCGCGCTCCGGCTGGCCCGCGGCTACACCGGCCGGTCGGTCGTCGTGAAGTTCTCCGGGTGCTACCACGGGCATGTCGACGCACTGCTCGTCGCGGCCGGCTCTGGGGTGGCCACGCTCGGCCTGCCGGACACGCCGGGAGTGACCGGCGCGTCCGCCGCCGATACCGTCGTGCTCCCGTATAACGACGCCGACGCCGTTAAAGCGCTGTTCGCGGCGCGCGGCGAGGAGATCGCCTGCGTGATCACTGAGGCCTGCCCCGCGAACATGGGCGTCGTGCCGCCGACGGCCGGGTTCAACGAGCTACTGCGGTCGCTGTGTGACGCCTCCGGTGCCTTGCTGATCATGGACGAGGTGCTGACCGGCTTCCGCGTCACCGGCGAAGGCTGGTACGGAATCGACAACGTGCGCGGCGACCTGGTGACGTTCGGCAAGGTGATGGGTGGCGGCCTGCCGTGTGCGGCGTTCGGCGGCCGGGCGGAGATCATGGCGAGGCTCGCCCCGGTCGGCCCGGTCTACCAGGCGGGCACGCTGTCAGGGAATCCCCTCGCGACGGCCGCCGGCCTTGCCACGCTGCGCGCGTGCACCCCGGACGTCTACGGCGCGGTTGACTCTTTCGCGCACGCGCTGCGCATGCACGTGTCGGCGGTTCTTGAGAAGGAAGGCGTCCCGCACTACCTGTCGACGGCGGGAAGCCTGTTCACCATCTTCCTCGGCCGCACAGAGCCGGTACGGAACTTCGCCGACGCCAAGGACCAGTCCACCGCCGCGTACGCCGCGTTCTTCCACGCCATGCTCGACGGTGGCGTCTACCTGCCGCCGTCCGCCTTCGAGGCCTGGTTCGTCTCCGCCGCGCACGACGAGGAGGCCCTCTCCCGTGTCGCCGACGCGGTCCCGGCGGCCGCCCGCGCCGCCGCCCAGGCCCTCGGCGTCTAACCTGCGCACACCGGTCGACCACTTTTTTACCCAGTCGGCGACCACGATCTAACGCCTTCGCTTACCAGTCGGCGCGACATTTGCCGCAAAGCGGACACGATCATGGTCGCCTGGTAAGCGAAGATGACAATCATGGTCACCGGCTAAGCAAACAGGGTTCAACTCATTGGTCCGGAATGCCAGGATTGGCTCTGCACCGCGGGCGCGGCGGCCCGCGCGGGACGGGAGGAGTCGGACTAATGGCGATGCGGAACGTGATTAGCACGCTGAGCTCGGACGGGACGGAGATCATGGGGCCTGGCGTCCTCATGTACCACCATCCCGGGAACGACATCATGAACGGCAGCCTGCTGACCGTTGAAAGCAACCACTTCTGCGTGCTCAAGTCGCGCGGCGCGATCCTGAACGTGTACGAGACCGGGCAGTACCCGGTCGAGACGCCGCAGCGTCCGCTCATCGGCAGCATGCAGCAGGCGTTCTACGGCGGGCAGTCGCCCTGGCAGTACGAGGCGCTGTTCATCTCCCGCGCCAAGAGCGTGGTCAAGGCCCAGGGCCTCGCCCTGTCGCGGGAACTCGCCGAGATGGTGTACGACGTGGACTACTACGTGCACGTGGACACCCCGCAAGACGCGGTCAAGTTGGTCACGCACATGCCGTACTCCGGGCACATCCTGAGCGTGGACGCGCTGAACGCCTACGCGGGCCCCGTCGTCGAGCAGTCGGTCAACCAGCTCGTCCAGCTGACGCCGCTTGAGCAGGTCAACGAACGGATCCACGAGATCACCGAGCTGGTCCGCGGTCACCTGCAGGACTTCCTGAGTGTCTACGGGGTCATGCTCAACGACGTGAAAGTGCTCATCCGGCCGAAGGACGAGCGGATGCGCGAGCTGATCTCGCTGCGCGCGTTCGGCCTGTCGGAAATCGACGCGGTCCGCTACTACGTCGCGATGAAGATGGCCGAGCGTGGCCTCGTCTCCGCGCCGAACATGGCCGTCGGCCTGCCGTTCAACATCGGGCTCACCAGCATGCCGCCGGCTGACCTCTCCGGGCTGCACGGCGTCGCGAACAGCACCGCGCCCCGGACGGGCCAGTGACGCGGTGACCGACTCCGTCGCCGACAAGCTGCGCGGCCTGCTCGCGTCCGATGTCTACACGGCCAAGGGCAGGCTGCGCGCTGACGACCTACTTGTCAGGGAACGCGTGTCCCGCAGCCTGGCGGAAGCGACCGCCAGGCTGCGGGACCTGGCCTGCCAGTGGCGCGCCGACCAGGTACCGCCGTCGACCAGGGAGAACCCGTTTCCGCCTGCCGAGGTGATGGGCCCGCTCCGGCAAGCGGACAGGCTGGGCAGGGACATCGAGAGCGCGGCGACGGCGGTCCGCGGACTGCCGCTGCTGCCAGCGGACAAGGTGTGGGAGCGGGTGCGGCGCGGCGGCCTCGACGAGCTCATGCAGTTCGACTGGGCACTGGTCGGCGAGGCCGACGAGCTGGCCGCCCTGCTGGCCTCCGCTCCTGACCTGGCCGCGATCGACCAGGCCGCCATCCAGCAGCGCATGCGCCGCCTGACGGAGGTAATCGCCGACCGTCGCCGCTACGCCGAGGTCGTAGCCTTACGAATCGGGATTAGCCCGTTAACGCGGTCAGCCACTCCACGGCGCCGCCGAGGTGACGCAGGAACGCTGGCTCTTCGAAGGACCGCGCGGCATGACCGAGTGCGGTATAGAAACAGCGACCGCCGCCGTACTCGTGACACCATGCGACCGGGTGGTCCGCTCCCATCGTCCCGCCGTCGTAGGTTGCCTCGTCGACGGTAAGCAGCACGCGGACCTGCGGCCGGGGATTGGCACGGAATGCGTACCACTCATCGTGCCAGGTCCAGGTGGCGGGCAGGTGGCTGGTCGCCGGATGACCTGGGTCTTCGACGGTCATCGTGGCTGTCTGCTCCGGCGGGTGCTGGTCGAACCGCGCCCCGGCGAGCCCACCGAAGTAGGGCCACCCGTATTCGGTGGTACTCGCGCCGTGGATGCCGAGCCACGCGCCGCCCGCCGCCATGTACTGTTCCAGCGCGTCCCTGCCCGCGTCCCCGAGGACATCGCCGCTGGTGGACAAGAAGACGAGGACCGCGTACCTGGACAGCCCGCCAGGCGTGAACACCGCCGGGTCCTCGGTCGCGTCGACGGCGCAGCCGACGCGAGCGCCCAGCAGGCGCAGCGCGCGAACGCCGGCCGGGATGGAATCGTGCCGGTAGCCCGTGGTGCGCGAGTACACAAGCAGCCGAGGCATCAGGCGATCCAGGCGAGGGTAACCGCATGGCGCTGCGCGGCCAGCATCATCCGATCACTCCTGAACACTTGGTCTCCTAATTGTTGACGTTATCCCATATGTGCGGATTGGCTAGGGATCATGTCACAGTGCAGCACGGTGTCCCCCTCGCACCCACACGACCCGGCGGCCGGAGACGATGCGTGATGGGCCAGAAAACGGCGGAATCACTGGAACTGCAGGCCTGAAGGAGGCGTGATCGTCGTGGTGACCGGACTTAGCCAGCATCCCGCGGACTTGCGGCTGTCGCCGTATACCGGATGGACGCGGGCCCACTGGGAGGCGACGGCCGACCAGTTGCTACTTGCCGTGCGGCCGTACGCGGGGCCAGGCAACGCGCTCATTGACCTGCAGGGACCGGCCAGTCGCTCCGGAGCGTGGAGCGACGGCCTCGAGGGATTCGCCCGCACCTTCCTGCTCGCGGCCTTCCGGCTGGCGGGCGCGGGCGGCCGCGACCCGCACGGCCTGGCCGACTGGTACGCGGCCGGCCTCGCGACGGGCACCGACCCGGCCGCGCCGCAGCGGTGGCCTCGGCTTGACGAGATCGACCAGGCGAAAGTCGAGGCGGCGTCGGTCGTGATAGCGCTGCATGAGACCCGGCCGTGGATCTGGGACCGGCTGGACGACGCGGTGCGGGCACGGGTACTCGACTGGCTCGCCGCCTTCACGAGCGCATGGGTTCCGGACAACAACTGGGTCTGGTTCCGTGCCGTGGTCGCGGCGTTCTCGCGGTCGGTGGGCGGAACGTGGAATCAGGAGGACATCGAGCACGCGATCACCCGCACCGAGGACTGGTACGCGGGCGACGGCTGGTACACCGACGGCGGCACGCGGAACTTCGACTACTACAACGGCTGGGCGATGCACCTGTACCCGTTGTGGTACTGCCGCATCGCGGGCGACCTCGCCGAGCCCGAGCTTGAGCAGCGGTACCGGGCCCGGCTGCGGCGGTACCTGTCGGATGCGGCGCACCTGGTCGGCGGTGACGGGGCACCGCTGTTCCAGGGCCGGTCGCTGACCTACCGCTTCGCCGCGCTCGCCCCGTTCTGGGCGGGCGCGCTGTTTGACGCCACCCCGCTGGCACCAGGCCTCACTCGGCGGATCGCCAGCGGGATGCTGCGGTACTTCCTGTCCGCCGGATGCCTGCGCGCGGACGGCACGCTGTCAATAGGCTGGCACGGCGAGTTCCGGCCGGTCCGGCAGCTGTATTCGGGACCTGGCTCGCCGTACTGGGCGTCGAAGGGCTTCGCCGGGCTGCTGCTACCGCCAGACCACCCAGTGTGGCAGTCCGCCGAGGAACCGCTGCCCGTCGAGCGCGGCGACTTCACGCGGATCGCCAAGGCACCGGGCTGGGTGATTTCCGGCACGACGGCCGACGGCATCGTTCGGGTCGCCAACCACGGCACAGACCACGCGTCAGGCGATCCCGATGAGCCCGACGCCCCTTTGTACTGCCGGTGGTCATACGCGACCCGGACCGGCCCGGACCTCAGCGGTGACGTGGACTCCGGAATCTCCCTGATCGACGCGGACGGCCGCCCGTCCCACCGTCGCCCGCTGCACCCGGTGCGCGCCGAGGGCAGGACCGCCATCTCCCGCCACCAAGCCCACTGGCCGCCACCCGCCGCCCAGCCGCCATCCGCCGCCCAGCTGCCATCCGCCGCCCAGCTGCCATCCGCCGCCCAGCTGCCATCCGCCGCCCAGCTGCCATCCGATGCCCAGCCGCCAGCACCCGGCCCATGGCTAACCACGGCCAGCGTCATGCGCGGCTGCTGGGAGGTGCGCCTGGTCCGCGTAGCCCCCGACGCCGCAGCGGACCAATGGACCCTAAGAATCGGCGGCTGGCCGGTGGCGTCAGACGACCCGCCGACCCAGCATGAAGGCCCGGGCACTGCGTCGGTCCAAGCCAATGAGGGCAATGAGGCCCTAACCAGCCGCCTAACGAGCCGCGTCATCGCGCTACACGGCACCATGCTTCCAGGGGTGCACCGGCCATCAGGCCCGCACGCCTTCGGCGCCCACGCAGCGGTCCCCTACCTGACCTCGGCTGTCCCGGTACAACCAGGCGATACCTACGCCGCAGCCGTGTCACTGTCGGCCGACCCGGCCGCCCTAAGCCCAGCCGAACCGCCCCAGCTGACAATCGAGCCCGCCGAAGCCGGCGAGGTGGTAGCGACGATCGTCTGGCCCGACGGCAAGCAGGACCAGCTGAGCCTGTAAACGCTTACAGGGGAATCGAAGCTCCAGGGTGACAGGTTGGCCCGACCGGGCCGTGGCGCGAACCGGGCATACCGGGCGGCCCGCAAGGCGAGACAGGGACCGTGGATCGCTGTGCACGCCATAGCGTGCACAGCGATCCACTATCTTCGTGCGCGCCCGAGGGCGCCGGGCCGACGTCCGGCGGGGCAGGGTAAATGTCCCTTTCGCCCACTGCCCGGGCCGGCAAGGTGCCCGGGCCGGCAAGCAAGACCACCTGAGCCTGCTCTAGGGAGAACGCTGCACACGCCGAATGCGCTCTTGGTCTCGTTCTTGCCGGCCCAAACACGCTTTCGGTTTGCCCGCGGCCCGTGGGTGTTGACTTGTGTTTGACTTTGAGTGTTCAAGCACAGGTTCGACGAGCGAGGGACGCCGGGGGGATTGGCCCGCGAGCTTCCGAAGGAGCTCGCGGGAAATCCCCCCGGTGCCCCGCGCCGCACGGACACAGGTTTGACTTTTGGTGATTTTGACTTTTGATGTCTTGACTTTGAGGCTTTGTATTTGACTTTGATGCTTTGAGTTTGATTTAGATGTTTTTCCTCTGGCTTGGCCATGGAACCTGGGGCCGCCCCCCTGGGAGACAACGGTGCCGGTAGGCTGGCTGCGCCATGGCTGAGATCACAGTTGTCCACCTGCTCCGGCACGGTGAAGTGCATAACCCGGACCACGTGCTGTACGGGCGCCTGCCCGGGTACCACCTGTCGGCGAACGGCCGGATGATGGCCGCCGCCGCCGCCGACTACTTCGACGGCCGCCCGGTCACCGCTGTCTTCGCGTCTCCGCTTGAGCGGGCGCAGGAGACCGCGCAGCCCGTGGCCGACCGGCTCGGCCTGCCGATCACCACAGACGACAGGCTCATCGAGTCGGCGAACGTGCTTGAGGGCAAGTCCGTCAGCCTGGCAAGCCTCGCGGTGAACCCGCTGAACTGGAAGTACCTGTGGAACCCGGTCACGCCGTCCTGGGGCGAGCCGTACAAGCAGGTGGCCGCGCGGGTTCGGCAGGTCATTGACCGGGCACGGGACACGGCGCGCGGTAAGGAGGCGGTCTGCGTCAGCCACCAGCTGCCGATCTGGGTCAGCCGTCTCGCCGCTGAGCACAGGCGACTGTGGCACAACCCGAACTCGCGCCAGTGCGCGCTTGGGTCGGTGACCAGCTTTACCTTCGACGGAGACGAGCTCACCGGCGTTTCCTACGCCGTGCCGCCCCGCCGAACCGTCACCGATTCGGATAGGGCACAATAGACCGCGTACTACCCCCTGTAGGAGTGCGGGGGGCGGAGTGGCCTCGTAGCTTTTGGCGAGGATACGGGGGGTCGCTCCCCGGAAGACAACTGCCGTAAGGAGCGCTGGTGTTCAGAGCCAAGCGCCGGACGATCGTCACTGTGACGGCCGTGCTAGCCGTGCTGCTGGCAGCCGCCCTCGCGGTGACCTTCCTCACCCAGGGGAAGGGCAACGTCGCCAACGCCACCAACATGGTCGAGTACCCGGCCGGCCACCGGCCGCTTGCCCCTGAGTTCACCGCCACGTCGCTGACCGGGGCCACGATCAAGATGTCCAGCTACCGTGGCAAGATCGTCGTGCTCAATTTCTGGGGCTCCTGGTGCCCGCCCTGCCGCGCCGAGGCGCCGACGCTCGCCGTGCTCGACGAGCAGTACAGCTCGAAGGGGGTCGCCTTCCTCGGCGACGACGTGGGCGACACCCCGGCCAACGCACTGGCGTTCACCCGCAGCGTCGGCATCACCTACCCGAGCATCAACGACCCTGGTTACGAGGTCGTCCAGCAGTTCTCCCAGGTCGCGCCGGTGAGCGACACTCCGACCACCGTCGTGATCGACAAGACCGGACATGTCGTCGGCATGATCCTCGGTGGGATCACCTACGGCGAGATGACCACGCTCCTGCGCGACGCGGCGGTGACACAGTGACGGATGTTCATACCTCCCAGTCCCAGCCAGAGTCCGTGGCGGGAGAGGGCGAAGCCAAGAACTCGTTCGGTGCCAGCAAACAGGAGACAACGAAACGGGAGACAACACCGAGTGCCGGCTGGGTGCGCTGGGGGTGGCGGCAGCTCACCTCCATGCGGACCGCGCTGATCCTGCTGTTCCTGCTTGCGCTCGGCTCAGTACCTGGCTCGATCCTGCCGCAGGAGGGGACCGACCCCGCCCAGGTGCAGCAGTACTACACCGCGCATCCGGAGCTGGCACCCTGGCTGAACCGGCTCGATCTCTTCAACGTGTTCGCCGCGCCGTGGTTCGCGGCGATCTACCTGCTGCTCTTCGCGTCGCTTGTCGGGTGCGTCGTGCCCCGTACCTTCCGGCTTGTCGGTGCGGCTAGGACGCCACCGCCGCGCGCACCGCGGAATCTCGCACGCCTGCCGCACACGTCGTCCTACTCCTCCGCGCTGTCGCCGGCGGCGGCGGTCGACGGTGCCGCCGCAGTGCTCGGCGGGAAGCGGTTCCGGCTGCGGCGGTCGGCCGCGGACGCGCCAGAGCATGACCGTACGGGCCACTGGGTGTCGGCGGAGAAGGGGTACCTGCGCGAGGTCGGCAACCTGCTGTTCCACCTGTCGCTGCTCGGCGTGCTGATCTCGGTCGCGGTCGGCGGCCTCTTCGGCTACAAGGCGGACAAGCTGCTCGTCGAAGGGCAGTCGTTCTCCGACACGCGCTCCGCGCTCGACGAGTTTTATCCGGGACGGCTCGTTTCCGGATCTGACCTCGCGCCGTTCTCGCTGACGCTGAACAACTTCACCGCTTCGTACATCGAGTCGGGTGCGTCGCGCGGGCAGCCGTCGAACTTCGACGCGGACGTCACGTACACGTCATCGCCGGGTGCGAAGCCGGGGAACTACAACATCCGGGTCAACGACCCGCTCGCCGTCGACTCGGTGAAGGTCTACCTGATCGGGCACGGGTACGCGCCGGAGTTCAAGGTGACCGGGGCCAACGGCCAGGTGGTGTACTCGGAGGCGACCCCGTTCATCCCGTCTAACACGAGCACCTACGTGTCCGACGGAGTGGTCAAGGCCCCGAACGCCTCGCTCGGCTTCATGGGCGTCTTCGTGCCAACCGCGATCTCGGTCGGCGGGACGCTTGAGTCGATCTTCCCGGCCGCTGACGCCCCGGCGGTGTCGCTGAACGGCTACTACGGGAACCTCGGGATGGACTCCGGGGTGCCGCAGTCGGTCTACCAGCTTGATACGACCGGGATGGCAAAGCTCTCCGGGTCACCGCAACTGCTGCTGCCCGGCCAGACGTGGAAGCTGCCAGGCGGCAAGGGATCGATCACATTCGTCGGCGTCAAGCAGTGGGTGTCGCTGACGATCACCTACGACCCCGGCCAGATACCCGCCCTCGTCTGCGGCATGCTGGCCCTCGCCGGGCTGCTGGTGTCGTTCTTCGTGCGGCGGCGCCGGGTGTTCGTCCGGGCCGAGCCCGCGGCGTCCGGTACCGGGTCCGTCGTCACGGTCGGCGGGCTCACCAGGTCCGACGCCAGCGGCGGGTTCGAGGAAGAGTTCACGGAACTAGCCGCCGAGATCGCCGCTGCGGAGCCAGAGGTAAAGCCATGAATTCCATGCCCGCCGACAGCGGGTGGTACGGGGGGTCCTCCCCCCGGGAGACTACCGAAACGGGAGCGTGAGGCTCGTGTCCGTCAACCAAGGCTTTGCGGAAGTCAGCAGTGACTTCCTGATCGCCTGCCTGTTGATTTATTCGCTGGCGGTGCTCGCCTTCGCGGGCGACTACGCCTTCGGGCGGCCGCGCCGGGCGGCGGCGGCGAAGGCCGCGGCGCCGGCCGTGGCTCAGCTGGCGACCGTCGGCGCGAGTTCGGCCGGTGCCGGCCTGGTCGCCGAGTCGGCCGAGGCATCCAGGCCTGCAGGGCCTTCCGGACCGGCAGCGCCTGCTCCCCGGGTGAGCGCCTTCAGGTCCATGTGGGAAGCGGGCCCCTGGATCCGTGTCGCCGTGACGTTCAGCGCGCTCGGCATCCTCGCGCACGTCACAGCGGTGGTCTGCCGCGGGCTTGCGGTGCACCGCGCCCCGTGGGGCAACATGTACGAGTTCATCACGGCGCTGACCTGCGTGGCCGCGATCTTCTTCGGCTACATCGTGGTGCGCTACCGGGCCTGGTCGCTTGGCGTGTTCGTGATGGGCGCGATCGTCGTCTCGCTGGGGCTCGCCGAGACGCTCATCAACACGCCGGCCGCCCCGCTGGTGCCCGCCTTGCAGTCCTACTGGCTGTCCATCCACGTCACCGCGATGACGCTCGCCACCGGCATCTTCTTCGTCGCGGCGGTGCTCGGGATCATGTACCTGGTCGCTGAGCGGTACCGGATGCGGGTTGCGGCCGGCAAGGCCGAGCCTGGCAACGGGCTGATCGCGCGAATCCCCTCGCCCGCGCAGCTCGACAAGATGACCTACCGGACGGTCGTCTTCGGGTTCCCGGTCTGGACCTTCGGCGTGATCGCCGGCGCCATCTGGGCGGATCAGGCCTGGGGCCGCTACTGGGGCTGGGACCCGGTCGAGACGTGGGCGTTCGTCACCTGGGTGATCTACGCGGCCTACCTGCACGCCAGGGCCACGGCCGGCTGGCGCGGCTCCCGCGCGCACTACATCCAGCTGCTTGCCTTCGCCACCCTGATGATCAACATCTTCGTGATCCAGATCTTCATCCCCGGCATGCACTCCTATGCCGGCATCACGGGCTAGCCGGACATCCCGGACGCTTCTCGCGCTGCCGCTGCCGACGCCGGCGGCGGCGGCGGCAGGCGGCCGGGCAGTGCCGCAGCGTGGCGCTGTGCCTGCTGTGACGGAAGATTTTTCCGTGATCCTTGGTGGCTGATGTATCAAACGGGTCCTGCCGCCGATCTCTCGCATAACTCGATTTATTCCGGTTATTCGAGAGGTGGTTAGAAAGATATGACCAAGCGCGCTTATGAAAGGCCAGTGCTCCGGCGTCTGGGTCTGCTCCGGGAGCTTACGAAGTTCTCCAACGACCGGCCGCACCGCCCCTTTGCGTTGTGAGCTTGGGGCTGCCGAAGCGGCGAGAGGGTGTCGCCGCCCAGGTTGTCACCGGCGAGGCCGTGCTCCTCGACATCGAGAGCGGCGAGTACTTCTCACTCAATCCCGTGGGTGGCCGCATCTGGGAGCTCTGTGATGGTACTAGGTCTACCGCCGAGATCGTCTCCGTCATGTGCGACGAATACGACGTCGCGCAGGACGTGGTCACGGCCGACACCGATGAGATCCTCGGCGAGCTTGCGAACGCGAAGCTCGTCGTCGAGGCTTAGCCTGACCGGGGCCGGGGTGGCCGTGGCTGCTCCGCTGCTGGCCCGGTTGGACCTGCAGCGGCTGCGACGGTGCCTAGAGCCGTCACCGCGCTCTTGCCGGTTGCCATCGGCCGACCCAGGTCAGGTAGTTGAGGTCGCTGGCCGCCAGGTGGACCGGATGATCCGCTGGGGCAGGCCGCTGGTTCGCCCAGGGTGCCTCACCAGGGGTATCACCGGCTATTACATCCTGCGGCGGGCCGGCCTCGACGTCGCCCTGTGCTTCGGTGTCGGGCTGGTGCCCGGCACCGAAGTGGCGGGGCACTGCTGGCTTGTGCTCGACGGGGAGCCCGTGCTTGAGACAGCGGATCCAAGGTCGGTCTTTACCGAGTTGGTGCGCCTGTCGTCTCGCGGGCTCACGAGCGCGAACTCCGCGTTATGAACGATCGCCGCGACAACTTTGGCCCGGCCGCATGCCTGGCGGACACCTACTCACTGGGCGGCGTAGCGATCGAAGTACGCGCAACCGAAGAAGTGGCGGCCCTTATCGGACCGCGACTGCGGTTCCTGCGCAGCCCCGCCGCCAAGCCAGTTTCATTGGCCTTCGATATCCGGGATATCCGGGATATCCAGGCGGCAGGGGATGACAAATTCGCCGTGTCCCCGGACGGGGCGGGGCGGCCCGTTTACGATACGCCCCGCGGCCAGCTCATGTACTTCGATGGACCGGACCAGCTATTCATCGACTACCCCGGTTACCTCCGTATGCTGTGCGGCCCTGCCACCGGACTGGTGCAGGCTGCGGTGCTCAGTGACGGCCCGGCGAGCGTCCTCGCCGCGTACCCCTTTTTCACGATCCCCTTGATGGAGATGATGAAGCGCCGAGGGCGCTTTCCCCTCCACGCCGGCTGTGCGGCCAGGGCAGGTCGCGGCTTGCTGCTGGCCGGCACGAGCGGCTCGGGGAAGTCGACGCTGACCGCGGCCCTGGTCGCAGACGGGTGGGACTTCTTGAGCGACGACACGGTGTTTCTTACGCGTCAGGCCGGGGCGCTCTCGGCCTGGGGCTTCTCCGACGAGATTGACTGCAGCGACGATACGGCGGGAATGCTCGCGGAACTGCGCCACCTGGTGGGAGAGCCGACGCTGGCCGGGCGCGACAAGCATCCGGTCAACGTCGAAGAGGCCTTCGGCGTGCTCCCCGTCCCGGAGTGCCGCCCGCACGCCGTGGTGCTGCCGAGGATCTCGGGCGAGCGCAGGAGCGTCTTGCGGGCGGTATCCGCGTCGTATGCCCTGCGGGAACTAGTTCCGAACGTCCTGCTCACCCAGGCTGCCGCAACGCAGGCGCACCTCGACGTGCTCGCGGAACTGGTGCAAGAGGTTCCCTGCTACTCGCTGGACACTGGGACAGACCTCTCGTTCGCCGGCCGCTGCCTGCAAGAGATCCTTGGTTGAGCGCTGCCATGTCTCCCTCGCCGCCGGAGTGCAGGCGAGCGCTCGTCGCCTCGCTCCGAGCCGGGCCGTCTACCCCGGCTTGGCCCCCGCTGGAATCGCTCGTGATCGCTTGTGACCAGGGGAAATTGACGGACCTCGCCATATCAGAGGGGCTCGCCGGGCCAGCCAATGCGAGGCTGCGGGTGCTGATCCCGGCTGAGCTGGGCTCTCGACTGGCTACCGAGGCGTGCCGGGACGCCGTCCGTCACCTCGCCTACCTCGGCGTGCTCGGGAAGTTTGCCGCCGCGCTCGATGAGGCCAAGGTGACATGGGTGGCGCTGAAGGGCCCGGTGCTGGCCGAGCTCAGCTACCTGAACATGTCCCGCAGCTACGCTGACCTCGACCTGATGGTCGCCCCCTGGCAGCTGCGCGAAGCACTCAGCGCCCTGGCGGGCGCGGGCGCGGTCGTCGCCGAGCCGGACTGGCCGCGCGTGGTTAAGGGTGCCAAGGGCGAGCTGACCATGGCCGTCCACGGGTTGCCGATAGTCGATTTGCACTGGCACCTCGTGTACCTCCGCAGCGCCCGCGAGCGGTGGGCGATCCCGACCGAAGACCTTTTGGAGCGGCGCCAGCGGGTGCGGCTGAAGGACGTGGACGCCTGGTCCCTCGACCCCAGCGACTTCCTTGCTCACCTTGCGCTGCATGCGTCGTTCGGGGCGGCTCAGCAGCTCCGTCGTCTGCTCGACATCGAGCGCACCGTCGCCAGCAGGGCACCCGACTGGGAGGTGCTGGTGCAACGCTGCCGTGCCTGGCGGGTGGGGTTGCCGGTGAGCGTCATGCTCAACCGGGCGCGCCGAACCCTCGGGGCAGCCATACCAGAAGAAGTAGTGGAGGAACTCGCCGGAGGCAGGTCGCATCGCCTGGTGGTCCGCCAGCTCAGTGAGTGGGTCCCGGCTGGCCGCATGCCAGGAGGGCGATCGGTGAAGAACGGCCTCACACGTTCGCTGCGGGACGGGCTGTCGGCGACGGCAGGCGAGTTCGCCGGCGAGACGCGGCACGCGATCGCTCAGTTGGTCCAGCCGAGAGCGACGGTACCCGGCGAGCCCGGCCGTGGCCCCGGAGGCTCCGCCTGGCTCGAGAGTTACCTGGAGATGGTCGAGAGAGCGGACCGCTACGGGCACCTGTAACTAGGGACGTGGATTTCCCCACCCGTATGTTTGGTAGCGGTGTGTCACCCGGGGTGACGCGCGGGCAGATCCGGAATACTCTGGGCTTGCACGCGAAAACAGGGAGTCCCAGTATGCGGCTACGCCTATTCGAGCGGCTTGGCCGCCTCGTCGGCTGGCGTTTCGGTTCGCAGGGAGATGGCAGGTCGCGGGACACGCGCACCGCCGGACCGGAAGTCGCCGGCAGGCACCGCAGGAACGCCGGCGGTGGCCAGCAGCGTGACCGTGCTGGCGCGGGTACCGGGGCACGGTCTGCGACCGCGCCTCCCTTGCAGCCGCCAGCCGGGCTGCCGCCGACGGGGCTGCCGCGACGGGATCCCCGGTCGGCCGGACTCGCACCGCGCACCGCGGGTGCCCGGACCGGCGGGCAGGCCATGCCACCGCTGCCACGGAATTACGCGCCCGGCGGGGGCGGAGGCATCGGGCGGGCGCGGATCAGGGAGGCGCCCTTCGGCGCCGCCCCGCTCGACACGGCCACGCGCCCGCAACCCGGTGCGGACGGTGCCGCGGCAGGACCGCCCGCCGCCCAGGCGCCGCGGCAGCCCTGGTACCAGGTTATCGGCGGTCCCCCGGCGGCCAGGCGCCTGACCAAGCAGGCAGACCAGGCAGCCCTGACGGGACGTGCCGGGCTAGCCGCGGCCCGTAATGGCGTGTCCGCCCAGGCGGCGTCGGCCAGGGCGCCCGCCGCGCCTGAGTCAGCCACGCGCGCGCTGCTGCCCTTCGCCCAGCCACACTCGCCCAGCCATCCGCTGACGGCAGACGGCCGGCGGAGCTGCGGACCGCTTGAGGCGATCCTGTGGCGGCAGTGGGATGCCGCGACGACCGCGCCGCCACCCCAGGTAATCGCCGCGATCGACCGGCTCGCTGAGTTCCCAAGGCAGCTGCAGGAGAAGCTGGCCGCCGGGCTCGACGGCATCTACGTGGGCGTCGGCGGGGTGCCCGACCTGGACCACATGGCCGCGCTGCATGACGTGCCGCTGCCGTCGGGCAAGGCGACCTGGGACGCCTGCGCGGGCGCGTACGGCGACCGCAAGATCGTGGTGGGCACCCGGCCGTCCCCCACGCCCGACGTCATCTGCCACGAGGTCGGCCACGCGCTGGACGACCTAGACAGCCCGCCGGGAAAATGGCAATCTGACTCGGCTGAGTTCAGGCTCATCTATGATCAGTGTCAGCCATATATCGCGAGCGACTTTCACCGCCAGCGCGGCGGTCTCGGCCGCAAGGAGTTCTTCGCGGACTCGTTCGCCGCGATCGCCTCGGCGCAGCGGCCCGCGCTGGTCGACATGCTGAGCGGTAACACCCGGATCGCGCTCCGGGTGATGCTCTACTTCAACAAGCGTTATGGCATCTAGGTGAGCTGCGATGTTCGTCATACGACTACCGAACGGGAACTTGCAGGTTCCGGCGACTGCCGTCCACACCGGGGACGGACGGCTCATCGGCGATGTATACGTGGAGATCGGGCCAGAGGACACTGAGTACGCCAGGCTGTCCCAGCAGGCGCTCACCCTCGACCAGGTCGAGGAGCGCAAGGAGCGTTGGCGCGCCGGCGACGCCGCGCTTCTCCGGGAGTTCCAGGAGTTCGCCAGGCTCGTCGGTGACGAGTACTGGCCCGGCCAGGACCCAGAGCCCGAGTAAACGGGTTAACGGGCTGAGTGGCCGGGCGTGCCGCGGATGGCGGCCCGCCCGGCAGAAGAAGGCCCCCAACTAGGATGCCGCGGGATGACCCTCGGGTGAAGCCTCACTGTCGCCGCGCAACAGGGCGCGCACTTCCGATTCACGGAACCGTCGGTGCCCGCCGGGCGTGCGGATGCTGGTGATCCGTCCGGACGCGGCCCAGCGCGTCACGGTCTTCGGATCCACCCGGAACAGGGCGGCTACCTCCCCAGGGGTGAGCAGCCGCTCAGTGTTGCCGTCCACGTTCCATCTCCTCGTAGTCGGTGGGAGTATGACCCTAGTTTGGCGACAAACGGGTACTTTCTGCCTAGATTTCGGAAAATTAGCTCAGCGATTCGCTGGTCGCTCTAGGTGACCCACGAGTAGGTCCGGTATGGCGTGCCGTTAGACGGACACCCGGTTTCAGCTAGGGTAGCGGGGTGGCTGAGCTTGTATCGCTTGATGAGATAGGTACCGCTGCGGAAAGGCTGCGCGGTGTCGCGCTCCGCACCCCGCTGATCCCGTTCACTGGGGACGTCAGGGCAGCGGGCGGCCTGGTGATCAAGCCCGAGTCCCTGCAGCCGACCGGCGCGTTCAAGCTGCGCGGCGCCTACAACGCCGTCTACGCGGTCACGCGTGACCTGGACTCGTGCGCCGCGCCCGAGGGGGTAGTCGCGCACTCAAGCGGCAATCACGGATTCGCCGTCGCGTACGCGGCGCGACTGCTCGGCATCAGCGCCGCGATCGTCGTCCCCACGAACGCACCCACGGTCAAGACCGACGCGATCGAGGCAACCGGGGCCGAGTTGGTCCGCGTCGAGCCCACGTTCGCCGCAAGGACCGCGGCCACCGACGAGATCGCGAGGGTAAGGCACTACCACCCGATCGCGCCGTTCGACGACCGGGACGTGATCGCCGGGCAGGGCACGATCGGCTTGGAGATCGCCGAGGACTACACCGAGGACTACACTGGCGCGCCGGGGCAGCGGACGCAGCCAGCCGCCGTTCTCGTCCCGATCAGCGGCGGCGGCCTCATCTCCGGCATCGCGGTCGCGATCAAGGCCCTGCTGCCAGGGACGAGGGTCATCGGGGTCGAGCCTGAACTCGCCGCCGACGCCCGCGACTCGCTGCGCGCGGGCACCCGCGTGGCCTGGACGTCCGCGCAGACCTCGCGCACGAAGGCCGACGCGCTCCGCGTCGAGCAGGTCGGCGAGTTGACCTTCCCGCACATCCAGGCGTATGTCGACGACATCGTCACGGTCACAGAAGATGAGATGCTCGACGCCATCCGTCGGCTCGCCCGGCAGTCCCGGCTGATCGCGGAGCCGGGCGGCGCGGTCGCCGTAGCTGCCGCATTGAACCGCGACGCAGCGGAGCTTGGCATCACTTCAGACACTCAGGCCCCGATCGTCGCGGTGCTCTCTGGCGGCAACATCGACCCGACCCTACTGGCGGACATCCTCCAGACGAAGTCCTACACTGGGTAGTGCTATGAAGAGCAGAACCTGGACAAGCATCGTTGCCTATACGTCCGCTCGCATCCTGATGTTCGGGTGCGCGGTCATCCTGCTGTACGTGGCCGGGGCGCGTGGCGTCCTGCTGCTTGCCCTCGGCCTGGTCATCAGTGCCCTTGCCAGCTACATCCTGCTGAACAAGCAGCGCACCATGATCGCCGACAAGCTGAACGGCCGCCTGTCCAAGGCCGGCGGGAAGGTCAGCGAGTTCCGTGACCGCCTCGAAGACGGCACGAAGGCCGAGGACGAGGAAGACGAAAAAGAGGAAGACGAAGAAGGGGCCATCCAGGCCAACTAAGGCGCCAGCCAGCCGCGCCGCGTGAGGTGCGTGAGCACCGCGGCGACCGCATCGTGCCGGGAGACGACCGACGTGTCGATCACCAGGTCCGCGTCGTCCGGCACTTCGTACGGGTCGGAGATCCCGGTGAACGAGCCGATGATCCCGGCCCGCGCCTGCGCGTACAGTCCCTTGCGGTCACGCGCCTCGCACACCTCCAGCGGCGTCGACACGTGCACGAGCACGAAGTTTCCCACCTCGGAGACCATCCGCCGCACCCCGGCCCGGGCCGCCGCGTAGGGGGCGATCGGCGCGCAGATCGCGATCCCGCCGTGCCGCGCGACCTCGGTGGCCACGTACCCGATGCGGGAGATGTTCAGGTCTCTGTCCTCCCGCGAGAACGTAAGCCCGGCGGAAAGCAGCCGCCGCACCAGGTCGCCGTCGAGCAGCGACACCGTCCGGTCGCCACGCTCAAGCAGCGCGTCACGCAGGTCCTTGGCGAGCGTTGACTTCCCCGATCCGGACAGCCCGGTGAAGAACACGACCACCCCGCGCCTCACGCGCGGCGGCCGGGCGCGCCGCAGTTCCTCGGTCACAGCAGCGGGCATCAGCCAGGCGGGCACCGCGCCGCCAGAGTCGAGCAACTCGCCGAGCTCCCCGTCGGACAGCTCGCCCCGCTCCACGCCCGACTCGATCAGGCCGAGCGGCCGCCAGACCTCGGCGGCCGGGTCGTAGGCCCACTCGCCTTCCGCCAGGATCTCGATGCCGAACTTAGAAACATCAAAGTCGGATTCATCCGAACGGGTTCTGCTGTCTCGCCCCACGCCACCCGCATCCACCAGGAGGTGGGTAGCCCCGTAGGAGGCCGCGACCACGGCGCCGGCAAGCAGTTCCTCGGTCGGGTCGCTACGAGTCGGCAGCGAGACGGGAACGACGGCTGTGCTCGCCGGGAGCTGCCTGGCGGCGGCGAGAACGGCGCGAACCAGGGAATCCGGGCGGGTGACCAGGTCGGCCGGCCCCGCGACGAGGGGCAGCAGCAGGATGCGCGCCCGAAGCTGGTCGGCGTGGTGCCTGAGCTGGCCGATCTGCCGCTGACCGAGCGGCCGCCTGGTGGCGAGCGCGAGTACGGAACCCGAGCCAAGACTGGTGCGCACGTCGACAGGTGCCTGGCGCAGCGCGCGGAACGGCCCGTGCTCAGGCGGGCGCAACGCGGTGACCGGCCCGGCCAGGCGGAGCGCCGACCTGTCGGCCGTGGGCACCTGTTCGGTGATCTCGATGAAGGCGAGCGGTGACCCCTCCGGATCCTGGAGAACGAGTCGGCTCGCGCCTTCTGGTACCGCTGTGACCGGGACGGTCAGCGTGACGGGGACCGGCCACGGGGTGCCGTCAGCCAGCTCGCCGCGCTCGGCGACCGCCGCGAGGTCGGCAGTGCCGAGATACCCCTTGAGCGGTGCATACGCGCCGGAGGTGATCAGCTCAAGCTCGCCCAGTTGCTCCTCGTCAGGAGCCCACGTCGGCCAGGCGGCCAGCTCTGCGGGCAACTGCTCAGCCGTCACGTGCGCCTCCCTTATCCCGGGACCGCGCTTACACAATTCGGGCGAAGCGGTCCAGCGGCTTGCGGATCACATAAAGCAGTTCGTCGTGGCTGTCGTCGAAGCGGCCTCTGCTCAGCCGTGAAAGAGCCGCGCAGGTGATTCGCACCGACGATGATAGCCCGGCCGGGCGGTCGGGGCGGGTCAGCTCCCTAGTATGCGCGGCGATGACGAGGCCATGCATCTGGGCATAGGAGGCGATGCCCTCGCCGGTGACCGCCTTCTCGTAGACCGGGGCGAACGGGCCGGGGATGCCGGGGCGGAAGCGGGACCAGATGGCCCTGCGGATCGCGGCGGGCAGCATCCGGTCAAGCAGGGCCGCCGCGCAGTACCGGTCCCCGGTTCTGACCAGCAGCAGCCCGCCCGGCTTGAGCGCGCTCGTCAGCCGGTCGAGCACGAGTTCAACGTGATGAACCCGCTCGAGCAGCAGGGCGCAGTAGACCACGTCGTAGGCGCGCGGCGGGATGGGGACCGTGCGCAGGTCACCGGTGATCACGTCGTCGTAGGCGCTCTGCGTGTCGCGCAGCACGCGCCTGGCCAGGGGCTGGTCGGTGTCGACGGCGGTGACCGAGGCCTCGAACCCGCCCGCCGCGAGCTCGCCGAGGCCGAGCTCGCGGAGCGGGGCAAGACAGCCGGCCTGGAGCACGCTGATCGGCCGTCCCAGGCACTGCAACACGTAGTCGCGCACCGGCTCGGCGAAGAAACGGCTCGCCGTCCGCTGGCTGCCTGGCGAGCCTCGTTCGGCAGTCGTCATGAAACAAATAGTAGTTGAATAAGTACTCAGGGTATTGGATTTGCCTGCTGATTCTTCGTCGCGCCGCCACCTGGATCGCATGGATCAGCGTATTTCGCACAAAAAGAAAGATAATGTTACGTGTTGCAACATCGGCGTAGCAGGAGCGCTAAGGTTTTCGTCTGAGTGTGGGCGGCCCACATTTTTACTCCTGGCCTGGAGGGAAAAGTATGGCAACGCTCGGAATGCGGCCATTGACGGAAACAGAACTACTGCAGCGGGGCCCGGGCGGGCTCAGGGCCTCCGCGTATCAGGCTGGCGACGTCCTGAGATGGATGATCAGGGTATCCCCGGCGACGTCGTTCCTCCTGCCGGTTTCCGTGCGGCGCGGCCTCCTCCGGCTGGCGGGCCTCCGAATCGGCGCGCAGGTCACCGGCCTTAAGCAGTGCGGATTCGAGACGAAGCAGGTAAGCATCGGGGACGGCTCCTTCGTCAACGTCGGGTGCTGGTTTGAAGGCGCCGGGCGCATCGACATTGGCCGGGATGTCTTCCTGGGCCCGCAGGTCATGATCATTACGTCGATCCACCCGATTGACGAGGATGGCCAAGTGGCGCGGATGCCGGTCGCAAGCCGGGTCTTTATCGGCGACCGATGCTGGCTCGGGGCGCGTGCCATCATCATGCCGGGCGTGACCATCGGCGAAGGAACCATTATCGGCGCGGGCGCAGTGGTGACCAAGGACTGCAAGCCGGGCGCCGTCTATGTCGGCGTTCCCGCGAGCCGGGTGCGCTGATGGCCTACCCGTCCACCACGACGCTGTAGACGCTGACCTGGTAGTGACCCAGTTCGTCTGGGGGCAGCCGGGTGAACCAGATCAGCACGTACCGGCCCTTCGCCGGCGCCGTCGCCGCCAGCCGGACGCTGCCGTCCGCGCCCGACGCACTGGCCACGGGCGGCATGTCCAGCGAGGGGCTGTTTCCCACCAGCAGCTGGACGTCCGCTCCCGGTGCGCTGCCGAGCACTAGTCGGACGTCTGTCACGGTCACGGTCTCGCCCATGTCGAGCAGGAGGCCGGTGCCCGACTGCAGGTCGCCGAACTCGGGCGTCGCGTACCAATGGCTGTACCACGGCTGATCCGTGCCCACGTCAAGGACCCCGGAGACGAGGCCGGGATTGTCGCCGTCCGCTATCCCCTCCGGGCCGAACGCGGCGATCGATGCCACGCCAAGCGCGTGCGGCGCGGGGGTGCCGGCCGGACTCGTCACTGGGAGCGAGGCGGCCGGCGCCGCAACGGGCGGCGAGGCCTTCGCCTGGCTGACGGTCGGCCTGGCCGTGCTTGACGCTGGGAAGGGGCCGTGCGACCCGTACTGGCCGGTGATCGAGACGAGGTCATAGCAGGCGAGCACGACGAACACACCGGCGATGCCGACAAGAGCGAGCTTCCACTTCTTCCCCGGCCCTGGTCCCCCCGGCTGCGGACCGGCCCTGACGGCAGCGTGCCCCGTGCCGATGCTCACGGTATGCCTCCCCACCACTCGGCTCCGTGCTCGTACACTCCGGCCCCAGCTTTACTCATGAACGTGTACCGCGTCCATCAAAAGGTGTCATCTGCGGAAGTTGGTGGTTAAGGGTGACTTGCGGGACGGGCGATGGGATGGTCAGGCGACCCGCGGGCGCCGGGCTGGCGTAAACTTGTATGCGAAGTCGAACTTCTCAGCATCGACTTGGGTTCGTACGGGGGATTCCTATCGTCTGGGCCTGCCCGCGCGTGGGCGCGGATGTCTCGCGGGGCGCCCGTAACGCCTGACCACCACCGACATTGGGACAGCATGAGCCTCGCCGGACTACTGGCCGCCGTAGCCGAAGATCCCCAGCTCCGTACCGCACTAGAAAGTCAGTCTGGCACGCCCGGGAGTAGCGAGCGCGACCTCGTCGCGCCGCCCGCGCTGCGCCCTCTGGTGTCGGCCGCCCTTGCGGCCGGCGTCGGGGATAATCCTGGCCGGTTCGTGCTCGCGGTGACCGCCACAGCGCGGGAAGCCGAAGACCTGACCGAGGCGCTGCGCGCGTTCCTGCCGCCGCCTTCGGTCGCCACGTTCCCCGGCTGGGAGACCCTGCCGCATGAGCGGCTCTCGCCCCGCTCGGACACCGTTGGGCAGCGGATCGCCGTGCTGCGCCGCCTCGCGCACCCAGAGCATGTGCCACTTGCGCATCCAGAGGATGGTGCACGGGGTTCGGCCGCGGGTTTTGCGGCTGGATCCCCCAAGGGGGATGGGGAGCGGGAGCGCCCCGGGCGGAGAGTCACCGGGGGGGCAGCCCCCGGGGGAGATACTGCCCCCGGGAGTGGTACTGCCCCCGGGGAAGATACAACCCCGCTCGGCGGGCCGCTCAAGGTCGTCGTGGCGCCGATCCGCGCCGTGCTCCAGCCGATCGTGGCCGGGCTCGGCGACCTGGTGCCCGTCCGGCTAGCCGTGGGGGATGACGCCGACCCCGAGGACGTGATCGCGCGGCTGGTCGACATCGGCTACGCGCGCGTCGAGATGGTCGCCAAGCGCGGCGAGCTCGCGGTGCGCGGCGGGCTGCTCGACGTGTTCCCGCCGACCGAGGAGCACCCGCTCCGGATCGAGTTCTTCGGCGACACGGTGGAGGAGATCCGCGTCTTCAAGGTCGCCGATCAGCGCTCGGCCGGACAGGCGGAGCACGGCCTGTGGGCACCGCCCTGCAGGGAACTGCTGCTCACCCCGTCGGTCCGCGCCCGTGCCAAGGACCTGGCCGACAGGCACCCCGGCGTTTCTGAGATCCTCGGCAAGATCGCCGACGGGATCACCGTCGAGGGCATGGAGGCGTTCTCCTCGGTCCTCGCCGACCGGATGGAACTGCTGCTCGACTACCTGCCGCTCGGCGGCGTCGTGCTTGCGTGCGATCCCGAGCGGATCAGGACGCGGGCGATCGAGCTGGTCGCGACCAGCCAGGAGTTCCTCGAGGCGTCCTGGGCGAGCGCTGCCTCCGGCGGCGAGGCGCCGGTCGATCTCGGCGGCTCGGCCTTCCAGCCGATCGAGAAGATCCGCGAGACCGCGGCGGAGCTCGGCATCGCCTGGTGGACCCTCGCGCCGTTCGGTGTCACGGACGACACCGAGGACACCGGGACCGGACTGTCATCTCCCGGGGGGGCGACCCCCCGTACCCCCCGAGGCCTGCCCGATGAAGAAGCGAGTGTATCGGGCAGGCAAGCATCTCCCGGGGGGGCGACCCCCCGTACCCCCCGAGGCCTGCCCGATGAAGGAGCAAGCGTATCGGGCAGGCAAGCATCTTCCCGGGGGGCGACCCCCCGTACCCCCCGAGGCCCGGGCAGGCAAGCGGAGGAATTTGCCGAGGAGAGTAAGCCGCTTACGTTCGGGATCACTATTAATGCCTCGCCCGCGACCGCTTACCGCGGCGACACCAGCCGGATGATCGCGGACGTTCGCCACTGGCTTGCCGAGGGCTGGCGGGTCGTGCTCGTCACTGAGGGCCACGGTCCCGCCAAGCGGCTCGCCGAGGTGCTGCGCGGTGAGGGGTTCGGCGCGCGGGTCGGCGATGTCGACGCGGCCCCTGAGGGCGGCGTGCCCTATGTGGCGACCGGGGAGCTGCGCCAGGGGTTCTCCTGGCCGGCCGTGCGGCTCGCGGTGCTTACCGAGGCGGACTTCGCGGCGCGCGGGGCGTCGCGGCCGAGCTCGCGGGACGAGCGGCGGATGCCGTCCGCGCGGCGGCGCGGCGGGGTCGACCCGCTGCAGCTCAAGGCGGGCGATTACGTGGTGCACGAGCAGCACGGCGTGGGCCGCTTCGTCGAGATGACCTCGCGGACGGCGGCGGGCGCGACCCGTGACTACCTGGTGGTCGAGTACGCGCCCGCCAAGCGCGGGCACCCGCCGGACCGGCTGTACGTGCCAACCGACCAGCTGGATGAGGTCACCAGGTACGTCGGCGGCGAGGCGCCGGCGCTGCACCGGCTCGGCGGCGCGGACTGGGCAAAGACCAAGGGCCGGGCGCGCAAGGCCGTGCGGGAGATCGCCGCCGAGCTGATCCGCCTGTACTCGGCGCGGATGGCCTCGCCCGGGCACGCGTTCGGGCCCGACACGCCGTGGCAGCGCGAGCTTGAGGACGCTTTCCCGTACGTGGAGACCCCGGATCAGCTCTCGGCGATCGACGAGGTCAAGCGCGACATGGAGAAGCCGGTGCCGATGGACCGGCTGATCTGCGGCGACGTCGGCTACGGCAAGACCGAGATCGCGGTACGGGCCGCGTTCAAGGCCGTGCAAGACGGCAAGCAGGTCGCCGTGCTCGTGCCGACGACGATCCTGGCGCAGCAGCACTTCAACACGTTCTCCGAGCGGTACGCGCCGTTCCCCGTGGTCGTGAAGCCGATGTCGCGGTTCCAGACGGCTGGCGAGGTGGCAGAGACGCAGCGCGGGCTCTTTGATGGCACTGTCGACGTGGTCATCGGGACGCACCGGCTGCTGTCGCCGGAGACCCGGTTCAAGAAACTCGGCCTCGTGATCATCGACGAGGAGCAGCGGTTCGGCGTTGAGCACAAGGAGTACCTCAAGCGGCTGCGCACCGAGGTCGACGTGCTCGCGATGTCCGCCACGCCGATCCCGCGCACGCTGGAGATGGGCGTCGCGGGGATTCGCGAGATGTCCACGATCCTGACGCCGCCTGAGGAGCGGCACCCGGTGCTGACGTTCGTCGGAGCGTACGACGAGAAGCAGATCGGGGCGGCGATCAGGCGCGAGCTGCTGCGCGACGGGCAGATCTTCTTCGTGCACAACCGGGTGCAGTCGATTAAGAAGGTGGCCGCCCAGCTCGGCGAGCTCGTGCCCGAGGCGCGGATCGCGATCGCGCACGGGCAGATGAACGAGCATGAGCTCGAGCGGATCATGATCGGCTTCTGGGACCGGTCGTTCGACATCCTTGTCGCGACCACGATCGTGGAATCCGGGCTCGACATCCCGAACGCGAACACGCTCATCGTGGACCGGGCGGACGCGCAGGGCCTCTCCCAGCTGCACCAGCTGCGCGGGCGGGTCGGGCGGAGCCGGGAGCGGGCGTACGCGTACTTCCTCTACCCGGCGGAGAAGCCGCTGACCGAGACGGCGCACGAGCGGCTGGCGACGGTGGCGCAGCACACGGAGATCGGCGCCGGGATGTACGTCGCGCTGAAGGACCTTGAGATCCGCGGGGCAGGGAACCTGCTGGGGGGCGAGCAGTCCGGGCATATCGCCGGTGTCGGATTCGACTTGTACGTGCGGATGATCGGCGAGGCGGTGCGCGAACTGAAGGACGACGCGCCCGCCGAGCGGCCCGAGGTCCGGGTGGAGCTGCCGGTCAACGCGCACATCCCGCACGACTACATCCCTGGCGAGCGGCTACGTCTCGCGGCGTACACGTCGATCGCGTCGATCGACTCCGAGTCCGACGTGACCGCCGTGCTTGATGAGCTACGCGACCGCTATGGCGAGCTGCCGGTGCCGGTGGTGACGCTGCTCGAGGTGGCGCGGCTGCGGTTCGCGGCGCGGCAGGCCGGGCTGACGGACATCACGCTGCAGGGGTCGCACGTGCGGTTCGCCCCGGTTGTCCTGCCTGATTCGCGTACGGTGCGAGTTCAGCGGCTATACCCCAAGACACTGCTCAAGCCGGCGGTGCGTACCATGCTGGTACCAGTCCCGAAGTCCGGCGCCTCGAGCGGAGGCTTCGGCGGGGAGCCGCTGCGCGACACCGAGTTGCTTGCGTGGTGTGCGGAGGTCGTCCGTTCGGTACTGTCCGAGTCGTAGATTTCTGCTCTTCGTCCGCTACGGGCGGGCCTGATGCGATCGCGGTTTTTGGCGATCGGGCCCGCACTGGGCGGACATCGGGGGTAGGGGGTCGTCCCCCGGCGTAGGTCGTCCGTTCGGTACTGTCCGAGTCGTAGGATTTCTCTCGTCGTCCGCTACGGGCGGGCCTGATACGATCGCGGTTTTTGCGATCAGGCCGGCACGGGGCGGACATCGGAGGGTACGGGGGGTCGTCCCCCCGGGAGATAACTGGCTGGAAGGGATCGTCTGTGTCTCGCTTCGGTAAGAGGGGCCGCCGCGTGGCCGCGCTCGGCGCTGTCGGCCTTGGCGCGTGCGCGGTGCTCGCCGCATGCTCTCCGGTGCAAGTGGGCGCCGCGGCGATCGTCGGCAACCAGCGGATCACCGTGTCGTCGCTGGACTCCCAGGTATCCAACCTGAAGACGGCCGCTGCGCCCTATGGCAGCAGCATCCCGCTGACCACCGCGCAGATGCCGTCCGCGACGCTGTCCTGGCTGATCAGGTTCGCCGTCATGAACCAGGTGGCCGCCACCAACGGCATCTCGGTTACCGACGCGCAGTCGCAGGCGGGGCTGTCCTCCCTGGGCGACGTGGCCGAGGAGAACGGGTTCAGCAGCACGGCCGAGCTGCTCATCGCGAACGGCGTACCCCCGCAGCTGTTCTCGCAGGTTGGCCGCTGGGATGCCCAGGAGACGGCCTACGGGGTGAAGATGAACGGCGGCAAGGAGCCGACCACCTCTGCGGAGCAGACCGCCTTCAGCAACGCGATCAACAAGGCCGAGTGCACGGCGGCTGCGTCGCTTAACATCTCGGTCAGCCCGCAGTTCGGCCGGTTTGACTATGCGACGACGGCGTTCAGTGTCGTGCCGGCGGCGGACACGCTGTCCCGCCCCGAGGGCACGCCCACGCCCGCGTCCACCGAGGGTCTCACCCCAGCCGCGTGCTGACGATCCTGCTGAGCAGCCCGCGGGTCGCTCCCGGGCTGCTGACCTGGCAGGCCTGGTCCGCGCTGCGCGCGGCTTCGCGCGTGCTCGTGGGCTCCGGCGAGCACCCGCTCATTCCGGCGCTGACCGCCGCCGACGCGGCGCCTGCTGTCGTCGACGCGCCGTCCGCCGATGCCGTGTCGCTTGCCGGGGTGCTGTCCGCTGCCGTCCTGTCCGCCGAAGGTCCTGTGGTGTGGCTCGCGCCGCAGGGCGAGGCGCTGGACCCTTTGCTGCTGAGCTCGCTTTCCGTGCCGTACCGGGTGCTGAACGGGTCGCATGACCTGCCGGGCGCGCACCTGCTCGACCTGGTGTCGATCATGGACACGCTGCGGGTCTCCTGCCCGTGGGACCGGGAGCAGACGCACTCGTCGCTGCTGCGCTACCTGCTTGAAGAGGCGTACGAGGCGGCCGAGACGATCGAGGCTGGCGACCTGGCAGCGTTGCGCGAGGAGATCGGCGACGTCATGTTCCAGGCGTTCTTCCACGCCAGGATCGCCGCCGAGCGGCCTGCCGCCGACGGGGGCTTCACGATCGACGACGTGGCTGACACGCTTGCCGCCAAGCTCGTTCGGCGGCACCCGCATGTCTTTGGGTCCGTAACCGCGACGTCGGCGGCGGACGTGAACGCGAACTGGGAAGAGATCAAGAAGGCCGAGCGGGCCGCCAAGGCGGCAGGCTCGGCGCCGTCGGTCCTCGACGGCGTTCCGTTCGGCCAGCCCGCGCTCTCCCTGGCGGCGCAGCTTCAGCGGCGGGCGCAGCGGGCGGGAATCGATGTCGCTGCCGATTTCGCCGATGCTGCCGGCGGTGCGGGCGCTGTCGACGGTGCGGGTTCTGTCGACGGTGCGGGTTCTGTCGGCGATGCGCTCATGGCCCTGGTTTCCCGGGCACGCGAAGCCGGCCTTGACCCGGAGCTGGAACTGCGCGCCGCGGCGCGTCGCTTCGCCGACTCGGTGCGCGAGCGCGAGCGGTCAGCGGGCGCGGCGGAAGGCTGATATCCCGATAAATCGTAGTGTTCCCTACCGGCAGAATATTTCGAATCTAATTTCCATCGTATTAACATTTCACCTTGCGTCTTTCGTCTCTTAAGACTACCGCGCATATTGCGTCATATTGAAACATAGGACGGTTACTTGTCCTGTAATTGCGGAAAACTGCCTAGCCTGTCGGCGTAGGCGGCGGTATGTTTTGTCCTGGCCCCGGGATGCTCGAGGTGAATCGGCGAGTGGCCCGCTGAATATCGGTTCTTGTGCTATTCATATGGATTTTGTCGTTCGCCAGGTATGTGGTCCGCCAAGGTAAACGTTGTCATGGCCCGAACTCGGGCGAGCTGCCACCATAACTGCGCAAAATACTTGTTTTCCCAGCTCAGGTGACTTATGGTGGCATCTCCGGACGCGGGGGCGTGTGGGGGTAAACCGGTCGGGCCGGCTGCGCGTCACGTAAGAGAGAGCTAGGCAACCAGGCAATCGGACCAAAGGGGAGCGATGTTTCGGCGGCAGCCCTTCGCTGCCGCGTGACATACCGAGGGGTGAGGTTAGGTGTGTCTGATTCCATTCTTGATAAAAACGTCCAAGCCGACTGGGGATCTGGTCGGGCGGGAGCATGGAACCGGGCCTATGCCAGGCCCCTGATAACTGCCGATTTCGCCGCTGCGGTGGTCACGTCCTGCGTGTCACCACGGTGGGCGTTTGCGTTCGTCGACGGCCGGTCGACGAGCTGCCGCAGAACTTCAACATGGTCCTCGGGCACATGCCCTGACCATGCACGTCGCTTCCGATGAGGCGGCCAGATACGCAGAGCACGATCAGCGCATGCAGCTGGCCAGACATGGCTAGCCAGCAGCCTGTTGCAGGTTAGCGGGCGATCAGGTCTGCCTGTTCCAGGACAAGAGTTCGCGCGGCTTGAGTCCCGGTGCAGAACTGATCTTCGAACTGGACCTGTAGATCCTGTGGAATCCGTCTCTGCGCTCCTCCGGGGGGCAGGGGCTTACTTAGGGCGGGAGAACTCAGTGGAAGTAAACCCTGAGCCGGTGAGCATCGCGCTGCTCGTGCGACTTGCGGCCAGCGGTGACAAGCAGGCGTGGGAGCGTCTCGTGGATCAGTACGCCAAGCTGATCTGGTCAATCACGGCCGAGTACAGGCTCCTGGAGAGCGATGCAGCTGACGTCGCCCAGACGACCTGGCTGCGGTTGCTTGAGCACATCGACAGAATCCAGTACCCAGACCGGGTGGGCTCGTGGCTGGCCGCGACCGCGCGCAACGAGTGCCTCCGCAGCCTGGCAGCGCGCAAGAGGGTGGTACTCGGTCACGACACCAATGAGATCGAAGAGGCGCACGCGCCTGGCGCCGACGTGGACGAGCGCCTGCTGGCCGCCGAGCGGGATCAGACCGTACGGGACGCGATGTCCCGGCTGCCCACGCGGTGGCAGCGGCTGCTCGAGATGCTGATGGCCGATCCGCCGGTCCCGTACACGGAGATATCCGATCAGCTCGGTCTTCCCGTAGGCAGCATTGGCCCGACGCGCGGGCGGTGCCTGGCCAGGCTGCGCGTACTACTGCAGGCCAGCTGAGCCATGAGACTCGACATCTACCCACCGGCCGCCACCGGCCTCGACTTCTGGGAAGGCCGCGCGGACCTCCGTCAGCAGGTCGGAAACGAAGAGCAGCACGGAATCGGGGCGCCGGGCGGCCAGTTCGGCCGGGCCGACGATCGGGATGTCGGTGCCCGGCATCCGCAGGCCCTGCTTGGCAGGCGACGCGTCCACGATCGCGGGCAGCAGTGTCCGGTCCACCTGAGCTTGGAGCAGCAGCGCAACCGCGCGGGACGCGGCACCATACCCGATCACGGCGCTTCCGGCGGATTGCTGGTGGACGAGCCAGTCGTGCAGCCTCTTGGCCTGGACCTGCACGTCACGCTGGAGACCGCGGATCGTCTCCGGATCGCGTACCGCGGTGCGGGCCTCCTCGGCCGCAATCGCCTGGACGGAACTGTCCGCCGGACCGCGCGAGTCGGAGTCCCGGCCCGCCGCCAGCAGGACCGTGCCGCCATACAGGTCGAACTGCCAGGCTCGCCGCGGGCTGAAGCCGTGCCTGGCAAGCATCGCGGTCAGTGCCGAGGTCGAGTAGTACGCGTAGTGCCCGTGCCGCAGCGCGTTCCATTGCCCCTGGCGGATGATCGTGTCCAGCGAGTGGTACTGCAGGAGCAGCACGCCGCCGGGCCGCAACCGCGCCGTGCGTTCCGCGAGCGCGGCGTACTGATCCGCCGCGTGCATCATGCCGAAGCAGTCGACGATCACATCGGCGCTCTGGCCGGGGCCGGCCAGCACCAGTCCGCGCGCGGCGAGGAGACCCAGCCAGGAGCCGCCGTGCGGGCTGCCGTACTCGGCTACCACGTCTCCTGCGGGCAGCAGGCCGGCCGCGGCAACCCGTTCCACCGCGTCGGCCGACTGCGCCACGAGTGCGGCAGGCTCCGTCGCCCTTGGCTCTTCGGCGATCGTAGGGTCCTCGAGCAACTGGGCGAGGCCGCACGATGAGCAAAGCCACATCTGGAGCGGGTAAACGGGGTCAGGCCCGTAGGCGTCTTGCCGCGGAAAATAGTCGCAGGCCGGCTGTTCCCCGAGGTCTAGCACGAGTGCACCAACAGATTCGCCGCACGCACGGCACGTGTACTTGTCCATTTGCGTCCTGTCCCACTGAAGCGAACTCGATTATCGTCATCGCCGACATTAGCCTGGTCTTTGGCCAGCAGGGAAGAGGGGGGTCTTAAGCCCGTGGCCATGTCGCCTGTGTGCCGCCTATGCGATGCACCACTTACCCGTACGTTCGTCGATCTCGGGATGTCTCCGCTATGCGAGAGCTATGTTCCCGCGGAAAAGCTCGACGAAGCCGAGACGTTCTATCCACTCAACGTTCGCCTATGTGATACTTGCCTGCTCGTGCAGCTTGCCGCTTACGTGCCGGGCGAGCAAATCTTTTCCGACTACGCCTACTTTTCTTCGTATTCCGACTCGTGGGTAGCGCATGCGAAGAAGTACGCGGAGGCGATGGTCGAGCGGTTGCGGCTGACCTCAAGCAGCCTGGTCACCGAGGTCGCCAGCAACGACGGGTATCTCCTCCAGCACTTTGCGGCGGCAGGTATCCCCGTGCTCGGTGTCGAGCCGGCCGCGAACGTGGCCGAGGTCGCCCGCGCCCGTGGCATTCAGACGGAGGTGCAGTTCCTGGGCGCGGACACGGGCCGCGAGATCGCGGGGCGGCGTGGCCGCGCGGACCTCGTGGCCGCGAACAACGTCTTCGCTCACGTCCCCGATATCCGTGGCTTCGCGGCCGGGCTGCGCGCGCTGGTCAAAGACGACGGTACGGTGACGCTCGAGTTCCCGCACCTGATGCGCCTGATCGACCGTCGGCAGTACGACACGATCTACCACGAGCACTTCTCGTACCTGTCCCTGCTTACCTCCTCCCGGGCACTAGCGGGGGCTGGACTGCGCGTGGTCGACGTGGAGGAACTCGACACGCACGGCGGCTCGCTGCGCGTTTACGCCTGCCCGGACGAGAGCGCCGGTGAACCGGCCGAACGGGTCAAGGCCGTGCTTGCCGCCGAGGAGGCGGCAGGGCTGCACGCTGTCGCCGGCCACGAGGGTTTCGCGCCAGCGGTCCTGAAAATCAAGAGCGACCTCCTCGAATTCCTCCTTACCGCAGCGCGGGAAGGCAAGTCCGTGGCCGGCTACGGTGCTCCAGGCAAGGGCAACACGCTACTCAACCACTGCGGCATCCGGTCGGATCTTCTCTCCTATACCGTCGACCGCAGTCCGTTCAAGCAAGGAAAATTCCTGCCGGGAACGCATATCCCGATTTACGCGCCTGAGCGCCTGGCCGAGACCAAGCCTGACTACGTACTCGTCCTGCCGTGGAATTTGCGCGAAGAGATAAGCCGCCAGCTTCGCTATGTCGGCTCCTGGGGAGGAAAGCTCGTCTTCCCCATTCCTGAGCTCGAAGTCGTAACAGTGGGAAGTGAATCATGAAGGTCGTACTTTTCTGCGGTGGCCTCGGGATGCGGATGCGCGACGGGATCACGAACGCGCCCAAGCCGATGGCCATGATCGGTGACCGTCCCTTGATGTGGCATGTGATGCGCTACTACGCGCACTTCGGGCATCGGGATTTCGTGCTCTGCCTCGGTTACGGTGCCTCGTACGTCAAGGACTTCTTCCTGAACTACAACGAGACCGGGTCCAACGACTTCGTGCTCGACGGTGCCGGGCAGGTGGAGCTGTTCAAGACCGACATCTCCGACTGGCGGATCACGTTCGTTGACACGGGGCTGCACTCGGAGATCGGCGAGCGACTGCGACGGGTACGCCGGTTCGTGGAAGACGAGGAAATGTTCCTGGCCAACTACGCGGACGTGTTCACCAACGCGTCACTGCCGGACATGATCTCGCGATTCGCTGCTAGCGACGCCACGGTGAGCCTGCTCGCTGTGCCGCCCCAGTCGTCGCATCACGTGGTGGACATCGATGACAGCGGGGTTATCACGCATGTCGTGCCGGTACGAGAGCTGCGCCAGTGGGAGAACGGCGGATACTTCGTGCTCCGGCCGGAGGTCTTCAATTACCTGCATGAGGGAGAGGACCTGCTCGGCGACGCGATCCCGCGACTCGTCCAGCGACGGAAGGTGCTGGCGTACCCGTACAAGGGCTACTGGACGCCGGCCGACACCGTGAAGGAGCGGGCCAAGCTCGAGGAGATGTACTACCGGGGCAACTGCCCGTGGATGGTGTGGGATCCAGAGCGCGTGGGCGTCGTGGAGACTCCGGCCGGGGAGATCGCCCCGGACATCCAGCCGGTCGCCCCTAATGCCGCGGCGCCGGAATGCTAGCACTGCGCCCCGACCGGCCGGCGGACACGCCGCTGTCCGTGCTCGCGCTCGGCGCACATCCCGATGACATCGAGATCGGAGCCGGCGGGCTGCTGCTGGAACTCGCGCGGAGCGCCCTGCAGACCCGGTACGTGATCCTGACCGGCACCACGGAGCGCAAGCAGGAGGCACGCAGCGCGGCACACGCCTTCATGCCGGGCGCGGACGTCACGGTCGAGCTCTACGACCTGCCAGAGGGCCGGTTCCCCGCGGAGTGGAACAGCGTCAAAGAGATACTCGAGGGTGTCGCGCGAACGTGCTCACCTGACCTGATCATCGCGCCGTCACCTGACGACGCGCATCAGGATCACCGGGTCATCGGCGAGCTAGTGCCCACGGTCTTCCGCGATCAGCTGTGCCTGGCTTACGAGGTCCCTAAGTGGGATGGCGACATCAGTCGTCCCTGGGTCTATGTGCCGCTGTCGGCCAGCATCGCGCGCCGGAAGGTCGAGCTGCTGCACAAGTGCTTCCCCTCGCAAACCCATCGCGACTGGTGGGATGACGAGGTCTTCCTCGGCCTGGCCCGGTTGCGCGGCATGGAGTGCCGGGCTCCCTACGCAGAAGCCTTCCGATGCACGAAATCAGTGATCACGCTCGGGGATCTGTCCCAGTAAATGGACAGATCTTCGTAAAGGAGATATCGGCCGTAATGTCGAAAAAGGGACGAATCTTGGTAAAATGGACAGCGGGCTGATTGGATTCAGCTGAATTCTAGTATCGGGGTCACCCGATAGACCCTTTTGTGTGAAACTCCTGGCATGGACGAGCTCATAACGCTGTCGGCTGGATTCACCAGTAAGGCGGCGGAGCACATCAGGTCATCTCGAAGACCGTTGTTGTCTGTCGCCCAGTGTTAGGGGTGGAGTCAATGGGGCGATTTTTGGCGGGTTCAGACCAGTTGCTGAGCCGAAGAAGGATCTTCAAAGGCCTAGCCGGGGCGGCTGCCGTCGGTGCCGGCGGAGTCATGCTGGCAGAAACCGTCTCTCCAGCGTCGGCCGCGGCGCAAGACACCACCGTGGAGGCGGGAGCCGTTGCTCCCGCCGTCGTTGTCCTTACCGACGCCGCGACGATCGCGGTGGACGCCTCTCTTGGTAACGATTTCCGGGTGACTATCGCCGGGGACCGCACCATGGGTACTCCGGCCAATCCGACCGACGGGCAGAAGATCACCTTCCAGGTGACGCAGGATGCGAACGGGCCGTTCACGCTCTCTTGGAGCAGCGGCTACCAGTTCTCGGCCGGCCTGCCGCAGCCAACCCTCGCTGCGACAGCCGGGGACACCGACCTGCTTGGCTTCATCTACAACGCGGTCAAGGGCACCTGGCTGTTTGCCGCGTTCGTGAGCGGCTTCACCTCGGCGTCTTCCCCCAGCGAGCCATCGGGTACCCACCGGCTGTTCGCGAGCGTGAACGGGCCGTCCACGCCAGTCCCCTATTCAGGACCGTTCGTGAGCGGTGTCGTTTTCGCCGTCACTGGCGGCGGCTGCTGGCTGGACGGCTACTGGTGGTGGGTATGCCCTTCCGGGCAGTCGACGGCAGCGCAGGAGTTCGCGCTGTGGTGCATGCACTCCGCACCCGACAACGGCTCGCTTGTCCCCAACAGCACCGTGACCTCTGGCGCGCTGACCGCCGGGCAGTGGAATTACGTGCCGTTGCCCGCACCGGTCCCGCTGGCGATCGGCGCGACGTATGTCGCCGCAACCGGGTTCACCGGTAGCTTCCCTGACACCACCAACCAGTTCGGTAGCGGTGATCCCTACGGCAGCGGGATCGTGAGCGGTCCGCTGACTGCCTATTCCGACTCGTCCGGGTCGAATCCTTCACCGTTCGACACGGCTCAGACCGTGTTCAGCGTCGCAAGCGACGACCCGACGACGCTCATGCCGATCTACGGTTCCAGTGCCTCCAACTTCTGGATGGACGTCCAAGTGGACACGAACCCGCCAGCGGGCACCTCGTACCGGCTGTGGCCGGGCTACCCAACGATCCCGGGCGCCGCTGCATCGGACACATCGGGCTATACGCTGGCCACGGAGTTCGAGCTATCGGCGTCCTGCACGCTGGATAACATCTGGTTCTACTCCGGATCCGGCGTGAGCGTGCTGCCAACCAGATGCGCCATCTGGAGTGTCAGCTCGCAGAGCGAGATCTCCGGAACCGACAACACGTCACCCTCGTGGTCGGGAGCGGCAGGATCGGGCTGGGTGGCGTGCCCCTACAGCGGCGTCACGCTTCCAGCCGGAGACTACAAGATAGCTGTGTTTTACGGTGGCGGGTCGGAGTGGTACCACGTCACAACCGGCTACTGGGCCACTGGTGGTACCGGCGCCAATGGCATCACCGACGGACCGCTTACCGCTCCTAGCGCGTCGGCCGCCGCGAGTCCTGGCCAGGGCACCTACAACAGTGGCTCGTGGGCGTACCCGCAGTCCTTCGCTTCTGCCGGGAACGGCGAGAACTACTGGATCGACGTTGAGGTCACGCCGACGAGCTGAGTCGGCTCGCGTCCTAAGGGAGGCACACCATGGGCTGGCAATGTTCAACTCGCCAGCGCGGGCCGGATTCGGGCCAGGCACTGAGCCGGAGGAAGATCTTCAAGGGTAGCGTCGCGGTGGCGGCGGCTAGCGTGGGAGCAGGCGTCCTGGCAACGGTCGGCGCCCGTCCGGCCGCCGCCGCGGCAATGGCCACAACCGTCGAGTCGGGCGCCGTCGCGCCCGCCGTGGTGAACCTGACCGACGCGACCACGGTCGCGGTGGACGCGTCCCTCGGCAACGACTTCCGGGTGACAATCGCCGGGAACCGGACTATGGGCACCCCGGCCAACCCGTCGAACGGGCAGCAGATCATCTTTCAGGTGACGCAGGGTTCCAGCGGGTCGTTCACGCTGAACTGGGCGAGCGGTTATGAGTTCTCTACTGCCATGCCGCAGCCCACCCTCAGCACCACCGCCGGGCAGACCGACCTGCTCGGCTTCGTCTACAACGCGGCCAAGGGAACATGGCTGTTCACCGCGTTCGTGAATGGATTCGACACGTCCACGAGTACGGCAGCGTCGCCCGTCGTTAATTCCGCCGCCTTCCTCTTGTTCTTCCCGTGAGGACGGGCGGCGGCGGTCAGACTACTGGGTGCGTCATCGCGAACTGGTAGATCCCGAGCAGATCCTCAACGCTGCGTTGCGGGTCGAACCGCTGCTCGTAGGTCTTGCGTGCCTGTTCACCGTAAGCCTCGTATCGCTCAGGACTCGCCTCGACATCAGCGATGGCGAGCGCCAGCGCGGCCGGATCGCCGGGGCTGAACAGTACGCCGTCGACGCCTGGAGTGATGAGCTCTGGGAACGAGCCGTGGCCCGACGCGATAGGAGGCACGCCAGCGGCCATCGCCTCGACGGCAACGAGGCCGAACGTTTCCTCCCAGGCGGACGGGACCAGGACCGCGCGCGCCTGCGAGATTAGCTCGGCGCACCGGTCGCTGCTGACTGTCCCGTGCATTTCAACCGAGGGCCTGGCCGCCGCCCAAGCCGCCACCTCGTCCCCGAGAGGACCCCCTCCCGCAATGCCCAGATTCAGCCCAGGCTCACCGGATTTCTGGAGGTAAGAGTCCCAGCCAGCCATCAGCAGGCGCACTCCCTTGGCCTCGTCTAGCCGTCCCGCGTAGAGCACGGTCGGCGTCCTGGCTATGGGTGGCCTGCCGCGCTGGGGGACGAGGTTATGCCTGACGAAGACGCGGTCGCAAGGGAACTCGAATCCCTGGAGCAGGTCACGCTGTGACGCTGAGATGAATATGTACGCGGAGATCAGCGATCGCCATGCCTGCCGGTGCAGACCGATCGCCAGTGCCAGGGGCGCGGTGGCCGCACGTGACCCCCGGTAGCACCCATGCACGACGCCTGGGACGGGCAGGCCACCCGCACAGTCGTGGCAAATAGCTCCGTCACGGAAAAAGGTACCGCTCGCGCACACCAGCCGGTAGTTGTGCAAGGTGGCTACGACAGGAATTTCCGCATCACGGCAAGCATAGAGCACAGCCGCGCTGAGCAGGGGAAAGGTGTTGTGGACGTGGACGACCTCGGGCCTGTGCTTGCGGAGCAGCGCTTTCAGATCGCGGTGGGTTTCGTGACTCCAGATCGTCCGGACAGGAAGCGACGCTTTCTTCGCCAGCGGCCATTGCCCGATCTCGTCGCTGCTCCGGCCAAACCGCATGACCTCATGTCCTAGGGCTGCGAGCGCCTCGCCCTCCTGGTCGACGACACGGTTCTCTCCGCTGGGAGCAGCCGAGCGGTAGCGGTTGTGCACAAGCAAGATCCTCATGACGACCCTGTCCTCACATCGCGGGCACACGGCACCTCGTCTATGAGAGAGCCTGCAGAGCGCCCTTGATACCGATGTCTAGGCCAGGGGACTCTTCTGCGCCCGCCAGCATACGTCGGAGCACGTCAATATCCGCCGCACAGGTATCACAGGCTCGCTGTGGCAGATCCCCTGATCCGGGACGGTTCTCGGACCGCCTCGCCGAGCTTGCCTTCAGGTTCCGGAAGAGAAAAAGGTATGCCCAAATTGACCACGACACCCCGGCTCACCATAGGCCTTCCTGTGTACAACGGCGAGAAATACGTCGCTGAGTCGATTGAGGCCTTGCTTGGCCAGAGCTTCACGGATTTCGAACTGATCATTTCTGACAACGCCTCGACCGACGGTACCGGTGAGATCTCCCGTCGCTACGAGAAGGAGGATTCCCGGGTACGCTACTTCCGCCAGCCGCAGAACATCGGACTTTCCCCCAACCACAACTTCGTCGCCGAGCAAGCACGGGGTGAGCTGTTCAAGTGGGCGTCGAACGATGACCTGTATGCCCGCGACCTGCTTGAACGCTGTGTTGACGCGCTCGACAAGCATCCGGACGTCGTGCTCGCCCACTCCTGGACGGCAAGGGTCGACGCCTCTGGCACCGTTACCAAGGCGTTCGAGTACCCACTCAACACGTCATCAGCGTGGGCGCCTGAGCGCTTCCGTAGCCTGCTGTTCGTCAGCGGCGGCGACGACGACTACGGCGTCATGCGGACCGAGGTCCTCCGCCGGACGGCGATGCAGGAGAGCTACCATCACGCGGACCGCACCATTATCGCGGAGCTGTCGCTGTACGGGCGGTTCTATCAGGTTCCCGACTGGCTGTACTTCCGGCGCGACCATGCCGATCGGGCCGAGCGCGCCTGCCCGACCATGCGCAGCCGGTGCGCGAACATGGACCCGCGCCGTGCCGACAGGCTGCGGCATCCGGCGGTCCGGCTGTATGGCGAATACCTCTGGGCTTACGTCACCGCGATCCACCGGTCGCCGCTGCCGGCCGCGGAGCGGCGAGAGTGCTACCGCCACCTAGCCGAGTGGCTGGCCAAGCGCCCGGGTGCTGCGGGGCAGAACGATCCAGCTTCCGTGGCGTATCCGGACATCTCGGTCGACTCCATCGTCGCTGGCCGGCAGGGCAAGCTTTCGTGAACTCGCGGCCAGCGGAACAAGGGGAGACAGCTATGAGCGGCTCAGCCGACGTGGGCGGCCCCGCCCGCGAGAGTGTCGCAGAGCTCCACAAGCGCGATTTCTGGATCAGGGAAAATCGCAAGCACGTGCCGGCGCACTACCGGCTGCAGAAATCCGCACGCATCATAAACGCGATCGCTGGGCGGGAAGACCGCGAACTGCTCGACGTCGGCTGCGGGCCGGCGACGTTGATGCGCCTGCTGCGACCGAACATTCATTACTTCGGAATCGACATCGCCATCCACGATCCGGCGCCCAACCTGATCGAGACCGACATCCTTAAGAAGTCCATCAGATTTGACGGCAGGCGATTTGACATAGTTGCCGCGCTGGGCCTGTTCGAGTATGTAGGGGCCCGCCAGGACGAGAAGTTCAGCGAGATAGCGCAGCTCCTAAGCGAGCACGGAAGATTCGTGTTGACCTACACGAACTTCGGGCACCGTGACAAGCGTATATTCGAGGCCTTCAGCAACGTTCAGCCATTCGACGATTTCCGGCGGAGTCTGGCCAGCCACTTCACCATCGACAAGTGCTTCCCCACCTCGTACAACTGGCGCGGCGGTCAGCCGGTCCGCGCTTTGCTGAAGTCCGCGAACATGCACGTGAAGGTAAACGTTCCCCTGGTCGGCACCAGGCTGGCCGTCGAGTACTTCTTCATCTGCTCTAAATAGCCGCTGACGATGTTTCTCCGGCGCCGATCCCCCACTGGGGGGCGGCACCGCGACCATGGGCAAGCCGGAACCTGCTCAGGTCAGGTTCAAGCCCGTTGTGAGTATCAATTCGGGCCCCCCGGTGATCCTGATGAACGTCATGTTGGCCCAGACGAACGCCGCTGATCCGATCCGCAGGATCTGACGAGCAGTGGACCGCATTGGGGGGGAACACGCGTGACTTCGACAAAAGATACAACATCCTCGGGTCCGAAGGACGGCAGCCTGGCAACCGTCGCCGACCCGAGCCCAGGGCTCAGTGCCTGGCGGAACCGATCGGAAAGGTCTCTTCGGCGGCAGCTTTTCGCTGGCGATCTCGCCGCGGTGGCGGTCGCCTGGGGCCTAGCGATGCTCTTTCAGAGCCAACTGCGTCCCGACAAGTCGGTGGTCGTGTCGCTAGCGGCTATCGTTTCGACGCTCGTAGTAATTAAAATGCTCGGCCTGTACCAATCCTGGGTGTGCTCTGAGTTCGCCCGCCAGGCCGCCCGGATCATCGCGGCGACAGCAGTAGGCGGGGTCGTGCTTGTGGCCTCCGGCTGGCTCGCCGGCTCTATCAGGGCCCTGCCGGCCGCTCCCGCCGTCGAGGGTGCGCTAGGTGCCGCTGCACTGATGATCGTGCTGCGCTGGCGCTTTCGAAGATGGTTGAAAAACCAGCGGGCCGAGGGGCACTTCCTGCAAACGGTAGTTCTGGTAGGTACCAACGAGGACGCCGCCGCCATGTGGCTTATGTTCTCCGACGAGCCGGAACTCGGCTACAGAGTCGGGGGCGTCGTGGGCAAGCAGGCCGATACGGCACCCTGGCGAGACATTCCGCGCCGGTCCGCCCTGGACGACCTTCCGCAGCTCTCCGAGGAGGTCGGTGCCGAAGGCGTGATCCTCGTCGGCAGCGCGGTGACCGGTGCTGAGAGCGCGGTCGCGGTACGGACCAGCCTGGCCCTCGGGCTGCACGTTCAGTTCTGGCCCGGGCTGGCCGGAGTGCTGAGCAGCCGGATCCGCACCGCTCCGGTGTCCGGCCTGCCGATGCTCTACGTCGAGGCGCACAGGCCGCCGATATGGCACACGTGGGTGAAGCGCGGCATCGACATCGCGGCCGCCGCCGTCCTGATTCCGCTGTCCGCGCCGGTGCTGCTGCTTGCCGCGATCTGCATCCGCCTGGAAGACCGTGGCCATGTTATCTACCGGCACGCCGTGATCGGCAGGTACGGGGTACACACCGAAGTGCTCAAGCTCCGCACGATGGTGCCGAACGCAGCCCAGATGCTCGAGCGCATCGAGGAGCTGAACGAGCGGAAGGGCGGGCCGCTCTTCAAGGCCTCCAACGACCCGCGGGTGACTCGGATCGGCCACTTCCTTCGAGCGACGAGCATCGATGAGCTCCCTCAGCTCTGGGATGTGCTGACCGGCCGGATGAGCCTTGTAGGGCCGCGATTCGCGGTTCCCAAGGAAGCCGCCCAGTTCGACGAGGAGCTGCAGCGGCGGACCGCCATGCGGCCAGGGATAACCGGCTTGTGGCAAACCGAAGCCAGGGACAACCCCTCCTTCAGCGCGTACCGACGGCTTGACCTGCTCTACATCGACAACTGGTCCCTCGGGCTGGACCTGGCCATACTCGCCAACACGGCGCATGCCGTGAGCGTGCGGGCGGTGAAGGCCGTGCTCGGGCCCGCTCGCCGCAAGGCAGGACTTGCCCGCAGCGCGGCCGCCCCTTCGATGGTCGAGACGCCGGGAGCGAAGCTTTGAAGGCAAGGATGAAGCGGAACGATTCCAATCGCATTCTGATCATCGTCCAGAACCTGCCGGTGCCATTCGACCGCCGGGTCTGGTTGGAGTGCCGCACCCTGACCCGGGCCGGCTACCAGGTAGCGGTGGTCTGCCCCAAGGGGCCTGGAGACCCTCCCTACCAGGTCATCGACGGAGTCCAGATCTACAAGTACCGGCCGTACAGCCCGGGGGGCGGCGCCGCTACATACGTGGCCGAATATGCCTACTCGTTCGCCGCCACCTTGATCCTGTCGCTCAAGGCTGCCCGCGGCGGGCGCTTCGCCGCGGTCCAGAGTTGCAACCCACCGGACATCTTCTGGCCCATAGGCGTCCTCTTCAGGCTCTGGCATGGCGCTCCGTTCGTGTTCGACCACCATGACCTCTGCCCGGAGACGTTCGAGTCGCGCTTCCCTGAAGGTCCCCCGCTGCTGTACCGGGGCCTCCGCTTCCTTGAGCGCTGTACGACCCGGCTCGCCGATCATGTGATATCCACCAACGAGTCGTACCGGCGACTGGTGATGGACCGTGACGGTGTCAGGCCCGACCGGGTGACCGTGGTACGAACGGGACCCGACCCAGACAAGATGAAGGCGGTCGAAGCCGTTCCCGCGATGCGGAGAGGCCGGGCGCACCTTGCCGCCTACATCGGGGTGATGGGTCCGCAGGACGGGGTCAACATCGTCATCAAGACGGCCCACTTCGTGGTCAACAAGCTGAACCGCACCGACATCTCGTTCACGTTGATGGGATCGGGAGACTGCTTCGACGAGCTGGTCGCGTTGCGCGACGAGCTTGAGCTGGGGGATTACGTCGAGTTCACCGGGCGGGTGCCCGACGAGACCGTACGGGCAGTCCTTTCCACCGCGGACGTCGGCTTGTCGCCGGATCCGCGTAATCCGCTCAATGACGTGTCCACCATGAACAAGACCATGGAGTACATGGCCTTCGGACTCCCCGTCCTCGCCTTCGACCTCCGCGAGACGCGTGCCTCGGCGGAAGAGGCAGGGGACTACGCCACTCCGAACGACGTCGAAGAGATGTCCCGCATGCTCGTGGACCTGATCGACGACGAGCCTCGGCGGCGAAGCATGGGCTCCGCGGGACGACGCAGGATCGAGCAAAAACTGGCGTGGAGCCATCAGGAGCCGCATTACCTGTCCGTCTATGACCGCCTGGTAGGCCGCGAGCCCGACACCGCGCGCGCGGGCGCCGGCCATGCGGCTTGAGGCGGCCGACCGGTCGTCGGAGTCCGCAGCGGGAGCGGCGGCACCTAACCCGGCACCGGTGCAAGCACGGTCGGGCAGCAGGGCGCGCGTCGCGTGGTACATGCATCGCTTGCGCTGCATGTCACCGCAGGAGGTCTCGTGGCGGTTCGCTGACGCCCTCAGGAAGCGGGCCTGGCGGCGAAAGCAGGTCACTCCCGCCGCGGCGGTGCCGCGATACCTGCCGAAACTGGCCGGGGCCCCTCGCTTCCAGTCGCCTCTCCCCGCCGGAGCTCTCGACGCCGTCCCGGCGGACGATGCACAACGCCTTCTCCGCGTCGCTGACGAGATCCTGGCCGGCCGGTGGGACGTGCTAGGGGTCACCCGACAGGACATGGTGGCTCCCGACTGGTTCCTAGATCCACTCAGTGGCCGGCGAGTGCCGCAGGCCATGTACTGCTTTAGCATCAACCATCGCAACCAGGCCGTCACGGGCAACGTGAAACAGGTCTGGGAGCTCTCCCGTCACCATCACCTGACCCTCCTGGCCAGCGCGTACGCGTTGACGGGCGATCGCCGCTACGCCGAGCGAGCCGCATACCACCTCCAGTCATGGTGGGAGGAAAACCCGTTCTTGTCAGGGATTCACTGGACAAGCGGGATCGAGCTCGGAATCCGGCTGATCTCCTGGGTCTGGGTCCGCCGACTGCTCGACGGCTGGGAGGGTGTCCAGGGCCTGTTCGAGCGCAGCGAGCTTGCCCACAGGCAAATCTGGTGGCACCAGACCTACCTGTCGGGGTTCCGTAGCCGCGGCTCGTCTGCCAACAATCACGTCATCGCCGAGGCAGCCGGACAACTGGTCGCCGCACTGGCGTTTCCCTGGTTCGATGAGAGCACCGCCTGGGCGGACGAGTCAGCCCGCCTGCTGCAGCAGGAGCTCGCCAGCAATACGTTCCCCAGTGGGGTGAACCGCGAGCTGGCATTCGACTATCACGGACTGGTCGCGGAGCTAAGCCTCATCGCGGCGGCCGAAGCCGACCGGGCCGGACGCCCCCTCCCGGATGCGACCTGGCAGTCACTGGGCCGCATGCTCGATGCGGCCGCCGCCTGCCTGGACCGCAGCCTCCGCGCACCCAGGCAAGGCGACAGCGACGAAGGCCGCGCCCTCGTGATCGCCTCCCCTGAGGACAACCGCTGGGAGTCGCTGCTCGCAATTGGACAGGCGATCTTCGGCGCCCCGGAGTGGTGGCCTCCAGTTAAACCTGGCGTCGCAAGCGCGGCCCTGTCGGCGCTCGCCGGGCCTCATCAGCTGCTCCACCGGCCGGCTAGGCGACCATGGCACTTCGGCGACGCCGGGATCACGATCTTGCGGTCCCGGTCGGCCGCCGAGTCCGAGATCTGGTGCCGCTGCGACAGCGGACCCCACGGGTTCCTTTCTATTGCCGCGCACGCTCACGCCGACGCTCTGTCAATCGAGGTCCGCCACGACGGAACCGATATCCTGACCGATCCCGGCACGTACTGCTACAGCAGTGATCCGCCGTTTCGCCACTATTTTCGATCAACGATCGGCCACAACACGCTCGAAGTGCTCGGCCGGGATCAGTCGACCTCCGGTGGCCCCACCATGTGGATACGCCATGCCAAGTCGCGGCTAACGAACCTTGAGGCGTCCCCGGACGGGGACGAAGCGCTGTGGGTGGCAGAACACTACGGCTACCGGACGCTCCACCCGAAGGTGACCCACCGCAGGACGGTGGAGTTCCACGGCGAACAACGCCTCATCGAGGTCACCGACGAAATCGACGCCACCAGCCAGCCCGCTGTCCGGTTGGCGTTTCACTTGGGGCCAGCCGTCGAGGCCGACCTGGACGGCTGCGTCCTCGCCCTGCGGTGGAAAGACCGGGATCGCGGCACTGCGGAGGCGACGATGACCCTGCCGTCGTCGCTCGACTGGTCGCTCGTCCGGGGCGCGGAGGACCCGGTGCTTGGCTGGTACTCTCCGGCGTTCGGGCAGAAGGTCCCGGCCGCCGACGTGATCGGCGCGGGGTTCGCGACCGCAGGCTCGCCGCTGCGGACGCGGCTCGTCTTTACGAATTAGGCCGCATGTTAATGGAGAAGTTGTTGATGGCGAACTTCTCGGGTCTATTGTTCGTTGACACGAGCTCGACACCATTACATATCTGGAACAGCGTCGACGAGCTCGGTATCCAGCCTTTCGAAATCGCGTACCTGAAGAAATGAAGCAGGTTGACATTTCCTGACAATTTGCCGTTCCGGTCGACAAATGAAATGTACTGGTACGGCGGTGACGAACGGTACACGTCATAGGTGTGGCCCGAGTCGGTAAATGATCCGCTTAGTGAGCCATGCGGAGGCTGGCCGTTATCGAAGGTCCAGATCATGATCTCGGTCGAATTGCTGTCAGCGAGACCGTTTAGCCAGATATCGTACTCGAACTCCCAGGTGCCGTAACTCGGGCCCGTGCCCGGCGGTACGTCAGAGTACCGGCTGGTGACGGATTTCCAGTTGCTCAGCCTGGTTGGGGTAGGGTACCAGGTTTTCTGGACGTTCGGCGAAGTTTTAACGGCGCCGTCGGACGTATCATTGTTCATATTGGCAATTGTGTACCAGTTATTGTAGTCGCAGACGTAGAGTGCCTGCGACAAGCCACTATATTTAGTGGCGTTCCAGGTGTCGTTAGTAACGTAATAATTGCCTTTAGTGATGCCGCTCTGCGCGTTCTTAAGATCCAGCGGGATAACCGTCGGTTTGGTGCAGGTGTTGCCGGATGGCGTCGCGAGGTGACCAGTAGAACTCGAGTAGAGCGGCGCGGCATGGCAACTGGACAGAAAATACAGCCCAAGACCGGTGGCAGCTACCTTGACCGCGACAGAACTGAAGCCCCCGCGTCTGTTCTGGCTGCGCCGCGGTCGACGGAGCCCTTTAACGCGGTGCTTCAGCTGCCTCATGAATTAACCCCCCCGAGTTCCTGGTCCAGCGCCATAGGCAGAGGAAACATCCTGCTGCCAGTCGGATTGCCAGGTAGAGAAGTCGAGGACCCCGCAGGCGCCGGACGGCAGGCTTTTGTCTGTCACCGGGTCACTCGGCATTGGGCGGCACACGCCGAACATGTACGCGTACCAGCCCCAAGGGCCGCTGTAGACATTATTCGACCAGAGATTGTTACCTGGCGCTTCGCTTTCGTCTTGCGGCAGCCCACGCAAAGTGGAGAAGGCGTTCAGGTTGGAAATCGGGTCCGTCTTGCAGCCTTGGTCCCATGACGGGCACGCGGTGACGGATGAGCTGCTCATCATCTCGTTCGCGCCTGTCCGGGTATCGAACGGAGGTTCCCCGGCCACCTGGTACGCCATGAAGTTGGTCCCGCAAGAGTCCGCGTTCGCCGCCGTGCACGCCGTCGTTTTCCCGCCGCCGGTCAGGGGAGCGCTTGACGCGATGACCGAGGGATTGAACTGGAAGTCGTTGCCCGTCACGGAGATGTCCTTCGCTTCCCACTGGCACCCGTCCCAGTAGGAGATGCCGTCAGGAGCGACAGGCCCCGAGGGGAGAGCCGAACTAGTGGCGTAGAGCTGGCAGGTACCGGCGTTGCTGACATCGGTTCCGGCCGCCTCCGGGCTGCCCAGACGCGGAGAGACCGTGAGGGCGCAGTCATTGGCGTAGCACTTCTCGGCAGTGACTTTGTAGGGCTGGACTTCCTGGACCGGGCCTGCCAGCGTCCCGGACCCTCGGACCAGCGACACGCCGGTGAAGGTCGTGGGAGTGGTTCCCGTATAAGAAAGAATGGCGCCTGTGTAGCTGCCGCCGCCCTCTGACCAGGCCGCCGATGTCCCTACGCGAAGTTCACCAGAGGACGGGAAGCCGGCGCTGCTGGCGCTAATCGTCCCCGAGCCGGTGAAGGTAGCAACATTGGCTTGGGCTGTTGTCTTTGTCGATGCGGGGTCGCCGAAGCCGATTTGGTCGTCGATCGCGCTGGCCCCGGCAACGAGGATCGTCGAACTGCCCGCACTGGCCTGCTGCGCCAGGGAGGTAGCCCCGCCATGGGCTGCGTCGCCTTCATGGGAGAAGTAGTATTGCCCGCCCGATGCTGCTGAAGAGGTGTTCGGGAAACCGCCCGAACAGTACGACGTGTCGTCTGGCCAGCCCTCGCCCGAGTTCTCGCAGGAACGGGAGCCTGCCTGCCAGACGTCGATGCCCTCCCAGTTGTTCACGAACTGGTTGCTTGAAATGCGAACCTGGTTCTCGTAGCGGCTGCCTGGAACGGTGAAGCCTCCTGTGCTATTCAGGTTCAGCGCGCCGTCGCAGTTATTCGGGCACCCGCCTTTGCCGCTTCCCCAGCCGCCATCCAAGAAGAGGTTGCCTGTGACATCCAGATCGAAGCCCGTCTCGCTGGTGATTGCCGAACCGTAGCTCATGGAGAAGTAATTGCCTGAGATGAGCGTGCCCGAGTTGCCGTTGTCGAGCCAGACGGGGATTCCCGCACCAGGGCTGTCGTTGACGAAAGCGTTGTCGACGATGTCGGCATTGAGCGTACCCCACCATTTTCCCCCGCCGGAGCAGCCGCAACCAGGGTCGGGCTCGTAGTTCGACTCGTAAATCTCGTTGTAGTCAAAGTGGCTGTTGGAGCCGAAGAGATTGACGCCGTAGTCGCCTATCTTGGAAAGGCAGTTGTACTCGATGGTGCCCTCGTCGCCACCGTAGATAGCGACGCCGAAGCCGGGAGTCGAGTAGCCATCGTGGATGTCATTATGAGTGATGGTCCACCCCGCGCCCGTGTAGATGGTGCCGGTGGTGTTGTGGAGATCGTGGGAGATATCGAGGTACTCGACGCTGACGTCAGCCGCGGGACCGCCGTAGTAGACTGGGGTACCAGCGGTGACGGGGAGGTCTAGGCCCCCGCTTACGGTAAGGGAATAGCCACTGGAATTGCCGGCAACGTCCCCGATGGTGTATGAATCTGCCCCGATCACCACGCTGGTGTAGCGGAGAAGCGGAGTGGCGGCCGCGCTGAGCTTCACCGATGTCGCACCCTGTCCGGCCGCCGTCGACACGTAGGCGATCGGGGGATTCCTGTCGCCGTAGGCCGCCGTGCCGGCGCTCTCCGCCGTCTTCAGCCCGGACTCAAGCGTGATCGTGGTGCCAGAAGCCTTCGAGATGGCGTACGTCGTGCCATCGGCAAAGGTCAACGATGTAATGTAGCCGCCGATAGGCGAACGAGTGGTGATCGTCGTAGCACTGGCGGACGCCGAAGACGCTAGGGTGCCGGCACCGCCAGAGAAATCGTACGTGCCGTTCTGGCCGCTGATTCCCCCCGCCGAACCGCCGTCGTTGAAGGTCGGCTCGCGGTTGCCGGGGGATGACCCGCCAATGAACTGGTCCCCGGGTACCGACTGGAAGGCGATCTCTCCGTACGCTCCCGCCTCGAAGAAGTAGAGCAGGGGCGTCTCGGGGAAGTCATATGGTGGCTGGGCGGCACTGCTGCCCGGCGCGTAAATCACGGCGGCTTCCGTCGCGGGGCTCTCGTTTGCGATGTAGGAAGGCAGCGGGGGCAGGGCTTTTCCGTAACCGGGCAGCGCCTTGTACTGCGAAACCGTATAACTGCGGCTTCCGGACGCTAGCGCATGGTAGGTCCATGGACTCGTCAGGTATTGTGCCTGCTCGTCGCAGACCTGGTAGTTCTGGCCGGGGACCTGGGTGCCGACGGCCGAAGGCGCGGCAGAGTGCGTACACGCGACAAGACCCGCGGACAGTACCACTGCAGCCGCCAAGAGCCATCCGCTGCGAACAAGTCGCTTGTTCATCGCCGGTCGTGGCCAGCGGTTGAGGGAGCATCCGGTGGCAGCAGAAACCGGGAGCCGAAGATGGCTTCTCGTGGCCGCGGCTTTGCGCACCGTCATATACGCCCTACCCCCAGATGTCTCGCAACACGTTGAGCACAATCCGCGACCCGAGCCGGTCCAGTTTCACCGGCAGTTCCTTCATGTCGGCCAGGCTCTCCCGCACGGCGCGCTGCCGCTCCATCGGGCACATGACCAGGAGGAAGCCGCCGCCGCCCGCGCCGGTCAGCTTCGCGCCTGTTGCCCCAGCCCCGAGTGCGAGGTCGACCGCGTTGTCCACCTGGGCGTTCGAAATGCCGGTGGCCAGCTGCCGCTTGGCCTCCCAGCCCTTGCGCATTGCCTCGCCCACCGCTTCCACATCACCGGAGCGCAGGCGATCGGCGGCCAGACCCGCGAGGTCGCACAAGACGTCAAGCTGATCGTGGCTAGTTTTGATGTTGGCAGTCTGTTCGGACAGGATCGAGTTCGCGCTTCTGGTGACCCCGGTGTAGAAGAGCATGATGTGCCGCTGCAGGTCACGGCGTTCGGCCGGCGGCAGGTCCAGCTCCTCGGCAACTACCTGATCGCCTGGCCCGAACCGGATGTCCCGGATGCCGCCGTAGGCGGCAATGTACTGATCCTGCTTGCCGATGGGCTTCCCGCAGCGGTCGATCTCGATCGCGCAAGCCCGGTCGGCCAGTTCCTCCGCCGTCACCTGCCGGCCGCGGTACGCGAACAGCGCTTGCAGCAGACCGACCGTCACCGCGGACGAAGAACCGAGGCCAGAACCTCCCGCTGACGGGATGTCGGCCAGCGTGGTGATCTCCACGCCGCTCGTCACGCCGGTCATCCACATCGCCTCGCGGACCAGTTCGTGCTCAAGGTCCTCAACGCGGGAGACGATCTCCTTCTTGGAGTAGTTGACGTAGATCTCGTCGTCGAACCGCTGCTTGACGATTACGTAGATGTATTTGTCGATCGCGCAGTTCAGGACCCTGCCACCATGCTCGCGGTAGTAATCAGGCAGGTCAGTACCGCCGCCAAGCAGGCCGATTCGCAGCGGGGTCTGGGTGATGATCATGTCGTGGACCTCTGGGCTCGCACGGGCCATTCACGCTGGGCCCGTTGGTAAGCCTCCACCGTTCCGATATCGCGCAAATAGCCGTCGATTGGAATAACTTTGGCCCGGCCTACTAGCCGTGGAAGCAGGTCATAGCCGATGTCACGCGGTGGGGGGCCGCCGATCTCGTCAAGCACGCCCGGATGGAAGGCGTACATGCCGGCATTGACCAGGTCGGAAACCGGATTGCTTGGCTTCTCAGCGAAACCGGTCACCGTACCGGACTTGTCGAGTTCCACGACGCCGCCGGTGGAGGGATGCTCGGAATGGAAGACGGCCAGCGTCGCGAGCGCGCCGTGCTCCTTGTGCGCCTGGACGAGAGACCGTAGGTCGAAATCGGTGAGGTTGTCGGCATAGCAGGCCAGGAACATGTCCTCTGTGTCGACCCAGGCGCGGTTGGCCTTGAGCGTGCCGGCGCTGCCGAGCAGCTGCCGTTCGAAGAACGTGCGGACGGTCGGCGGTCCGGTGCGGTCGTCAAGGTGACGGCGAACCACATGCGGCAAGTGGTGGAGGTTGATGAGGACCTCGTGGACACCCGCACGGTCCAACGCGTCGAGCCAGATGTCAAGCATGGGTCGGCCGTCGATGGGCACCATGCATTTCGGGATCGTGTCGGTAATCGGCCTCAGCCGGCTCCCTACCCCCGCGGCCAGCAGGAAGGCCTTCATTTTCCCGCCTTCCTGACCACGCCGAGGGCGCGCATTCTCGTATCGGCCTCGGTCAGCACTCCGTCGAGACCGTCCATGCCCTCTAGCCACGCGGCGTAGGCCGCCACGGACTGGGCCGGCGTGCGCCGGGGTTCCCAGCCGAGCGCCCGCAGTGCGCTGATGTCGGACTGGATGTGGCGCGTATCGCCGAAGCGGTACTCGCCCGTTACCGATCCTGCGCGCGTCGACCCGTACTGGCGCATCACGATGTCCGCGAATTCCCGCGTGGTGACCGCCTGGCCGCCTCCCACGTTGAAGACTCGCCCCACGGCCCGGGGGTCCGACAGCACGAGTAGGTTCGCGTCAACGACGTCGTTGACGTTGACGTAATCGCGGATCGCGGCGCCATCCTCGTAGAGAGTGGGCGCCCTTCCCAGCAAGTAGCTCAGGCAGAAGATGCGACACGCGCCAGAGTAAGCGTTGTAAACCGATTGACGCGGGCCTTGGACGATGCTGTACCTGAGCGCGGCCGTGGGGATGCCGTACCGCCGTCCCAGGTTGATGGCGACCATTTCCTCGCCCAGCTTCGACATGCCGTAGGCGTTCTGCGGGTTGGAGAACCGCTCGGGCGTCGTCCGCATTTCGAGCTTCCCGCCGCACTGCGGGCACGGGATGTCCCATTGTCTCGCGGCGAGGGCGCTTTCCTGGCGCATGCCCGGCGTCTGCTCGCCGTCGGCCGGACACCAGTAAAGTCCCTCGCCCATCGCTGATTGCGACGAGGCCACGACAACCCGGGCAAGGTCGAGGTGCTCGGCCACGATGATCTCGTAGAGCATGGCCGTCGACACGACGTTCACGTCGGAGAATCTCGAGAAATCAGTGAGATAGTCCTGGTACGCCGCGAAGTGGTACACCGCCTCGACCCGGCGCAGAAGGTTGGCGACAAGGTCTCGGTTACGAACGTCGCCTTGGTAGAAGTCGACGCCGGGGCTCAGGTACGCCGGCACCCCATCCCGGTGCACCGGCGGTGTCAGGGCGTCGAGCACCATGACTTCGTGGCCAAGCGACAGCAACCTATCGCAGGTATGAGAGCCGATGAACCCGGCGCCACCTGTCACGAGGATCTTCATTTCCTTTAATGCTCCCTGCGTTCGGCGACTGCCACGGTTCAGAACACAGTCATCGAGATCGCGTCTGCGCTCATTCGCGACTGGCGGATGTACTGAGCCAGGGCATGCATGATGGCCTGGTGCAAGTCCTCGACGATGCCGTAGTTCGTGCAGTCAACATGGACGCTGACCTCGGCGATGGTTCTGGCAGGGCCTCCGTCGAAGCCCGTGACGGCGATGGTTCTGCGGCCTTGTTCCCGAGCCCAGGTGAGCACGCGCACGATGTTGGCCGAACGACCTGACGAAGAGACCGCGAGGACGACGTCACCTGGCTCCGACTGGGCTTCGAGTTGGTAAACGAAGACGTTGTCGTAGCCCGTGTCGTTCGCTATCGCGGTGAGAACCTCCACGTTGGCGCTGAGGCTGAGCACGTGCGGGCTAAGATCGGTGCCCGTTCTGATGCCCTTCACGTGGTCGCACTGCATGTGATTGGCGATCGACGCCGACCCGCCGTTACCGCAGGAGAAGATCCGGGCACTGCGCAGGTAGGCCTCGGCCAGGGTCGCCGCCGCGCGCTCGAGCATGGCGGGCTCGATGGACTTGACGGCCCTGGCCATTTCCTCGGCGTAGGCGTCGAAGTACGAAGCCGCGCTCGCGTACGGTCCGATCGGGAACTTGACAGCGCTGCTTGCACTCGACTCGAACGCCCGCAGGTCGTAGGCAGAATTCATACGGCGACACGCTCCAAGATGAACGAGGCTGCGGCGGCCAAGCTCGGGAACGACCAGACCCCCGGGCACTGATAATCATCAGTTCCCAGGTAGACCGCCGATGCCCCGACCGCCGTCGCGAGGCCGATGTCCTCAGGCCGGTCGCCGATGACCCATGACGCGGTCAGGTCGAGGTGAAGCGCGCTAGCCGCCGCCTTGGCCATGCCGGGCCCCGGTTTGCGGTCCTCGCTGGTGCGAGCGAAAGCCTCTACGATTCCTTCTGGGTGGTAGGGGCAGAACAGGAACAGGTCAATGCTCGCGTCGTATTTTGCTAGATGCGCCTTGATGTGCCGGTGGACGCGGGCAACGTCGTCGATACCGTAAAAGCCGCGGGCGACCCCGGCCTGGTTGGTCACCACGGCAACCGGGAGGCCGGCACGATTGAAGCTGGCAATCGCCTCCGGCGCCCCTTCGATGAACTCGACTCGCTCGACAGACCCGACGTAGCCGTGGTCAACGATCATCGTGCCGTCGCGATCAAGGAGGATGCCGGGCCGCAAATGTGTGTCTTGTTGGGCGTACATCAACCTGCTCCGTCACCTCATCTGGTTCCCTCGTACCGGGGTGGCGTCCCCAGTGCATGAGAGCGTTCAGCCGATGCCTGTGATACGCCGAACCCGGCGGGAGCGATTTCCCGCAGATGTATCAAGCTCTGCCCCACGCGGGTCTTGTTGCTGCATTGAACGGCCACGGCCGCAGTCGAACCCGCGCGGGGATCTGAGAGGCTGGCAATGAGAGGTCTGGTCGGCGGGGGTAGCCCGAGTGCTGCCGCGCCCAGGGTGGGGTTGCTTGGCCTGCTCGGCTCCGGTAATTCTGGTAACGACGCATCAATGGAGACGGTGCTCGCTTACCTGCGTGAAGCTCATCCCGATGCCGTCGTTGACGCCCTGTGCGGCGGGCCCGAACGGGTGCGGGCAAGGTACGGCATCGAGGCCGCACCGCTGTTCTGGTACCAGCAATTCGATCAGCGGAAAACAGGTGGCACGGCGGTATTCCTCAAGGTGCTCGGCAAGGGCGTCGACACCGTGCGCATCGCGTCGTGGGTGCGACGGCACGACGCTGTGATCGTGCCAGGCGCCGGCGCGCTTGAGCTCACCCTGCCCCTGCGGGCGTGGGGGTTTCCGTACTCGCTGTTCGTGCTCGCTGCGTCTGGGCGGCTCCTCGGGACGAAAGTGGCGCTGGTCAGCGTGGGGGCCGACCTCATCAACAAGCGGGCGACCCGGTGGCTGTCGAACGCGACCGCACGCCTTGCTACCTACCGCTCTTACCGGGACGACTACTCGCGCGATGCGATGCGCCGGCGGGGCATCGACACGTCGTCTGACCCGGTGTACCCGGACCTCGTCTTCGGCGTACCGACGCCGCCGTACGACCCTGGTGACCCGCAGCTCGTCGGCGTAGGCGTGATGGCCTACTACGGGGGGAACGATGACCGCAAGCAGGCGGCCCAGATCCATTCCCATTACGTCGAGACGATGACGCGTTTCACCCGGTGGCTGGTCGATAACGGCTACGGGGTCCGGCTATTCGGGGGGGACAGCAAGTTCGACGGCGAGGTCGCCGAGCAGATCCAGGCGGACCTGCGGCAGTACCGGCCGGACCTCGAGCCGTCGCGGGTCACCATCAGGTCTGCCTCGACGTACCCAGAACTCATCAGGGAGATGGCACCCGTCGGCATGGTGGTGGCAACGCGCTACCACAACGTGATGTGCGCGCTCAAGCTCTGCAAGCCGACCATCTCGCTCGGTTACTCACGGAAATTCGTCTCCCTGATGTCGGACATGGGGCTGAGCGAATTCAATCAGTTCGCTGACGCCGTGGATATTGACCGGCTGGTCGAGCAGTTCAAGGAGCTTGAAAGCCGTCAGTCCCAGCTCCAGCAGAAGATGGCCGACCGTAACGCGGCCAACGTACGGGGTCTCGGGGAGCAGTTCAACACGCTTTCCGCGGTGCTGTTTTAGCCTGCGGGGGGACGACCCCCCTGCACCCCCCGCGTATGGGAGGGCTTCGCCCCCCCATATCCCCCCCACGGGAGGACGCCGCAAAAAGCGCGGCGCCCCCCGCGCTGTGGTGCGGCTAAGGCCCTGTGGTTGCCGTTGGAAGGCGATCCATAAACCGGATCGCCTGCCTCCCGCGCGGTGGTTGCGGTTAAGGCCTTGCTGGGCAGGTGGTTGTCAGCTGTTGATTAGCGAGGATGGCACTAGCAGGGACGCGGCAACGGTGAGGTCGAGCAGGTACGGCGAGACGTCGGTGAAGCCGACCTCGGTGAACGATGCCACCAAGCAATAGGACACCAGGAAGAGCGCCAGTGCCCGCTGCAATCCCCGCGGCTGGAAGTACGTGGTCACCATCAGGAAGACCAGGATCGTGGCGCAGATGATCACCCCGAACAGCCCCTGCTCCTCGTAGGAGGCAAGCCAGTTGCTGTCAATAGGGAGGCCGTTGAAGGAACCGTTCGACAAGCCGAAGCCGAAGATCTCCTGGAACTTGTCACGAGGTGCGGCGAGCAGCGGACCCCAGACCTTGGTACGGCCGGTGAGGTTGTCCAGGCCCTGGGAGGTTTGGCCCCGCTCCAGCCAGGTCGTGATGTAAGCCGACAGCGTGAGGGCCGCGACCGCGACGACCGCGCCCGCGGCGGCCAGGAGCTTGCGGACGCGGGGCTTGGCCACGATCAGGCTCATTCCCGCGACCAGGACGCCGACGACCAGTGCGATCAGGGCCGTCCTTGTGTGACTGAGAATCAGGATGCATCCCGCCATGACGGCTACGAACGCCGCAATCCGGCCGCCTAGGTTCCCGCAGAACCAGAGCACGACCACTAGTCCGATCATTACGGCCGCATAGTGTGCAACCTGCGTGGGCTGCATGGGCCAGAGCGCGCCGCCCAGCCTGCCCTCACTGAGCGCATGCCCTGGCGACAACAACAGGCCGACGAACACCGAGCCGAGGACTATCGAGAGCGCCGTGAGGTGGCAGCGGACGAGCAGCAGGTCACGCCTGCCCCACCACGGCGTCAGTAGCCACAGAGTGGTCACGAACCCGCCGAGCCTGACGGTACGGAAAATGGTTCCGAAGTGCTCTGGCTGCAAGGTTGTCATGACAGTCCCGAGCACGATCAAGGTCACCAGGCAGAGAAAGACGTTCGGCCGGATGAGGACCTTGCGGTTCACCGACAGCGCGCACAGCAGCGCGACAGGCAAGACTGCCTGAGCGATCCCCTTGCCGATGCTCGAAGGGATGGGCAGGAATGAGACTCCTGGGAAGAAGGTCAGGGTGTTGAAGTAAAGCAGGAACCATGTCAGATAGACCCTGCGCCGGATAAGCCGGCCGTTCGTCAGTGGCGGTGCGCCCAGCAGTATGCCGCGCCGTGGGCGCAGTATCGTCGCTGTTGAACTCATCAGCGTCGAACTCATCAGCTCATAACCGCCCTGGCCGGTGGAATCGTCATAACGTCCCCTGAGGTTAGTTCGCCGGACAGTCCGCACGGCGTGAGGCAGCCGCAGTCATACGAGCGCCCATCAGGCGGCGGTGATACGGCGAAACGCAATATCAGGACTCCCATAGCGCGGCGCGCAACTGCCCCCACCACACCAGCGCGCCAATCCATGTTCCGAGTGCGAGGCCCCACACCGTCCCCTGTACTCCGTCGACGAAAGTCCCCGCGACAGCGAAAGTTAGATAGATGGCTGACCCTATGAGCCCGGCACGCAGGCTCCGCCGTGCGGCTCCCAGGGCGTGCAGGCCCGAGGTGGCCCCCGAGTCGAGGCACCCGCCCATGATGGAAAGAGTCAGCGGTAGCACCAGCGGGTAGGCCGGCCGCCAGATCGGGCCAAGCAGCCATTCCCCGAGCCCTCGCGGCAGCACTACAAGCAGCATGACACCCCACGCCAGGCACAACACGGCGAGTCCGACGCCCGCCAATAGGCAGAACAGCCGAAGGTGCCGCAGCGAGCGACGCATGGCCCGGACCGCCTCTGGCACTGTGACCAGGGTCATTCCAAGGTAGAGAACCATGAAAGGACCCATGACCGTATTCGCTGCCTGCAGGTAACCGATGGCGGTCAGGCCCACTACTATGGCGACGACGTAAGTGCGCAACTGAGTGGCTCCGTTGATGGACATGCTCTCCACCATGTAGCGAAACCCAAGGTCACGGTGCGTCCTCACCCACACCCACGCGTACGAAAGCTTCGGGACGACACCCGCCTGCCAAGCCCCGGCGGCGGCGGCGACAGCCGCTGCCGCACCCCAGGCGAGAATGAACCAGAAGACCTCCTGGTGACCAGTCAGCCGCAGGATTCCAAGCGCGGGAATGAGCGCGAGGGCCCAGATCGTGTCGTTGAGGCATGCCTGGCTGCCGCGCCCGAGCGCGAAGAACGCGTATCGCCAGCTGTCCTGCAGCAAGAGTCCCGGCAGCGTTAGGCCAAGTGCGACAAAGGCCACCTTGGCCGTGCCGTCCAGCAGCAAGGCCGTGGCGAGCACGCCAATGCCGGAGACGAGTCCCGCGACCGCGGCGGTTCCTGTGCACTCTGCAACGGCGCGCCGCCAGGTTGGGAGATCGGTGCCGCTAAACCTCACCTGCAAGGGGCCGGTGACGAGACCGCGTGACGCGCTGAGGACGAACCCGTAGGTCACGTAGGCGAGGCTGAAGGCACCAAACTGCTCAGAGCCCACCGTCCGGATCGCCAAGAGGACCACGGCGAAGTTGGTCAGGCTGGACACGCCCTGATCCATCATTCCCCAGCCCAGGCGATGAGCTCTCTTGCCAAAAAGCCGGCGAAGGGCCGCCGTGCGTGACCGCCCAAGCCTCACTCGTACAGGAGCGTCTGCTTCAGACGCCACCCGAACCGCCCGGAGCGGTGACGGTCACGCGGAGCTTGCGAGTGGTCGAGCCATAAGCCATTAGCGGCTCTCATGCACAGGATGCGCGCCGTCAGAAGGGAGACTGTCCGAGGTCCTGCGGAGCATGTCGTCAACGAGCCCGGCGGATAGCAGTTCTCGGATCCGGCGCAGCCGCACAAACCGCGACGACAGGAAGTCGTCGTAGGTCAAGCCGTACTTGGTATAGGCGCCAGCGAGCTCGTCGATCCCGTCCTTGACGGTCCAGCGCAGGCTGAGACCGGGGAAGGTCTCGGCGAGCTTGGAGAAGTCGACGCGATAGTTGCGCAGGTCGGGTCCGGCACCGTCGGCCAGCGACACTTCCGATCCAGGCACCGCGTCGCGGACCATCTCCGCGATGTCGCGTACCTGCACGTTGTCTTCCGGGCGCCCCACGTTGAACGCCTCGTCGTGCACGAGTTCCCGCGGCGCCTCAAGCATGGCCAGGAAGGCGCGGCTTATGTCCTCGATATGCACCAGCGGCCGCCACGGGGTCCCGTCGCTCTCCAGGCGAACCTGCCCGGTGGTGATCGCGATGGCGGTGAGGTTGTTAACCACGATGTCCAGCCGGAGCCGCGTGGAGGCGCCATAGGCGGTGGCGTTGCGCAGATAGGTCGGGCTGAAGCTGTCATCGGCGAGCTGGGAGAGCGCGCGCTCGGCCTCGACCTTGCTCTCGCCATACGGGGTGACGGGGTAAAGGTCAGCGTCCTCGGTCACCGCGCGTGAACCTGCCGCGCCGTACAAGCTGCACGACGACGAGAACAGGAAGCGCTCGACGCCTGCCTGCTTGGCGGTCCTGGCCAAGTGCAGCGTCCCGTCAAGGTTTACCGAGTACGTCGCCGCGGGATTGAGGTCGCCGAGTGGGTCATTTGACAGCGCGGCGAGGCACAGCACCGCGTCGTAACCGGTCAGCTGGCCGACCGTGACGTCGCGCATGTCAAGCACGGGCTGGACGGCTTCTGCCGCGGGCGGGCCTAGGTCGCACCCTGCGTACAGATCCAGGTCAAGACCGTCGACCGCGTGCCCGGCAGCTCGCAGGAACGGCACGAGGACTGTACCGATGTAACCACGGTCACCCGCGACGAGGACTCTCACTTGCTTCTCCCAGATGTGGTGCGGCGAGGACTACCCGTCAACTGGATTCACCACGGCTGGGTCCTGATACTTCGTGTCCGCCATGACATTGCGATCAAGAGGAAGCAGAAAGGCGCGAGTCGTATCACGGTCACCCACCAGGCGCTCAAGTAAGCGTGAAACGTCAGATATTGATCATCGTCTGGGACATCCCGGTGATACCGCAGCGCTGGGGCCGATCCGCTCGACTGGGCTAGGAGCTAACGTGTGCGGGATCGCAGGGTGTTACCAGCAGGTGGGCGGTCAGGCGCTGGTCGACGTGATGAGCGACAGGATCGCTCACCGCGGGCCCGACGCCAAAGGCGTGTGGAGTCACGAAGACGACCGGGTCTCGGTGCAGTTCGGCCACCGGCGACTGTCGATCATCGACCTGACGGCAGCGGCTGACCAGCCACTTTCCAAGCATGGCCTAACGCTGATCTACAACGGCGAGCTTTACAACTACAAGGAGCTGCGGACTGAGTTGGCCGCTCGCGGGGTCCGGTTCGCGACCAAGTCCGACACCGAGGTAGTGCTTGAGGCCTGGCGGGCGTGGGGTCCGGATTCGCTGCGCAAGTTCCGCGGCATGTTCGCGTTCGCGCTGGCAGACACCGCGACGGGCGAACTGGTGCTGGCCCGTGACCCGCTGGGCATCAAGCCGCTGTACTACCTGCCGCGCGGGGCCGGCGTCATCTTCGCCTCGGAGCTGAAGGCGCTGCTTGCAGCGATCGGCTCCGAGCTCAGCATTGAGCCCGGCGCGCTGGTGGCGTCCATGCTGTACTACTGGGTCCCCGAGCAGCGCTGCGCGATCCGCGGCGTGGAGAAGCTTCCCGCTGGGTCGTGGGCTCGTTTCCGCCCGGACGGCACACGTGAGATGCGCTCCTACTGGCGCGTCCAGGACGTCGCGCTCGAGGCCGCGGCAGGCCCGGCCGCTGACCTGCGGTCCGTGATCGAAGAGTCAGTTGCCGCGCATCTGGTAGCCGACGTTCCTGTATCTAGCTTCCTATCCGGCGGCCTCGACTCAAGCATCATCACGGTCCTGGCGCACCAGGCCGCGAACGGGGTCGACGCCTACACGATCACCTTCAGGCCCGAGGACCAGAAGCTTGAGGCGATGCCGGACGACGCCCGCTACGCGCGGAAGGTCGCAGCGCAGTTCGGCGTCAAGCTGCACGAGATCGAGATCTCGCCGGACATCGTGAGCCTGCTCCCGCGCATGGTCGACATCCTCGACGAGCCGATCGGAGACCCGGCCGCGATCAACACGCTGCTCATGTGTGAAGCCGCGCAGGCCCGGGGGGTCAAGGTGATCCTGTCCGGCATGGGAGCCGACGAACTGTTTGGCGGCTATCGCAAGCACCTGGCCTGCGTGATGGCCAGCCGGTACAGCAGGCTGCCCCCGGCGGTACGGGCCGGCGCCCGCTTCACCGTCGATCGCGTCCCCGTGAGCATCGGGGGCCGCGGCCTGCGTTATCCGCGCTGGGCCAAGCGCTTCATGACCTTCGCTGACCTGCCCGAGGAGGCGCGGTTCCGGCGCAGTTACACGCTGTACGACCCGGAAGACCTGGCGGCCCTCGTCGACCCCGGCTTGGAGAGCGAGGTCGCGGACGTCATCGAGCAGCACGGGGCCATCTACGACGACAACGAGCTGGACGACGAGGTCAACCGGATGTGCCTGGCTGACGCGCGGCTGTTCATGGTCGGGCTCAACCTCACCTACACGGACCGGGCATCGATGGCGGCGTCCGTTGAAGTGCGCGTCCCGTTCGTGGACCGGATCGTGGCGCAGGCGGCATTTTCCGTTCCTGGCTCGGAGAAGGTTCGCGGCCGGAAACAGAAAGCTGCCCTCAAGGACGCGGCGGAGAAGTGGCTGCCCGCTGAGATCGTGCACCGGCCGAAGGCTTCCTTCGGCGCTCCGCTCCGCGCATGGGTGCGCAATGACCTGAGCGAGTTCATCAGCGACGTGCTTGTTGGCGGGGAACTCGTGGCGACGGGGATGCTCCGCAGGCGGGAGCTGCAGCGCCTCATCGCGGACGATCAGGCGGGCCGCCAGGACAACGCCAAGCAGATCTGGCAACTGCTGTCGATGGAGCTGTGGTACCGCAACGTGCGGTCCATGGGCGTGGCGGCATGACCGGCGAAGGACATGACGAACTGAACAGACCCAGCAGAGGACCGATGAAGCAGATAGCCCAGAATTACAAATCCGGGGAGCTGGCCGTCCTCGACGTGCCGGCACCGGCATGCCGTCCAGGTGGCGTCCTCGTCCGGTCGCTGTTCTCCCTCATCTCGACCGGCACGGAGATGATGAAGGTATCCGAGGCGAGCATGTCGATGGTGGGCATGGCACGGGCTCGCCCGGACCAGGTGCGCAAGGTCCTCGACGCGGTACAGCAGCAGGGCGTGCTCACCACCTACAAGAAGGTCATGAACCGGCTCGACTCCTATACCCCGCTCGGCTACTCACTGTGCGGCGTGGTAACCGAAGTGGGCCGTGGCGCCGAGGAATTCAAGGTGGGCCAGCTCGTCGCCGCGGCTGGGAACGAGCACGCGCTGCATGCCGAGTACAACTGGGTCCCTGTCAACCTGTGCGCTGCGGTGCCAGAGGGCGTCCTGCCTGAGCATGCCGCTTTCTCAACGGTGGCGTCGATCGCCATGCACGGCGTACGGCGCGCCGAGGTCCAGCTCGGCGAGACAGCGGCCGTCATCGGCCTCGGCCTTGTCGGCCAGCTCGTGGTAAGGCTGCTCATCGCCGCTGGCGCACAGGTGGTCGGACTCGACCCCGTCGCGGACCGCTGCCGCCTGGCGGAGAAGGCGGGTGCCGCGCGGTGCGGATCACCCGACGACGGTATGGACGCTGTCCTTGCGGAACTCGCCGCCATCACCAAGGGGCGCGGTGCCGACCACGTTTTCCTGACCGCGGGCGGATCGACCAACGGGCCCGTCGAAGCAGCGGTGAAGCTCGCCAGGGACCGCGCCCGGATCGTCGATATCGGCAAGATGAAACTGGACCTGCCCTGGACCGCCTACTACGACAAAGAACTGGACGTCCGGTTCTCCAGGTCCTACGGGCCAGGGCGCTATGACGACCGCTACGAGCTTGAGGGCATCGACTACCCGGCCGGCTACGTCCGCTGGACCGAGAAGCGCAACCTGGAGTCCTTCCTGGACCTGGTCGCGCGCAATGAGGTCGAGGTAGCGACGCTCATCAACGGTGTCTTCCCGATGACGGACGCGGCCAAGGTCTACGCGGACCTGAAGTCGGGCGAGCTGAAAGCCGTCGGCGTTCTGCTTGAGTACCCGGTGCCCGCCGTGGACGCCCCGGCTCCCGCGACGAGCCGCGTGCTCTCCGGTGCCAAGACGTCCGCTTCGCGTCAGACGTCAGCGCCAGGAAAGCAGGTCGAAGTCGGATTCATCGGCGCGGGCAACTACGCGTCGTCGATGCTGCTGCCAAACCTGGCACAGCTCGGCACCGTTCGGCTGGCGCACGTAGCGACCACCAGGTCGCTTTCCGCGGTCAACGCCCAGCGGAAGTTCGGCTTCACGACCGCATCGACGAGTGCCGACGCGGTGCTTGAGGATACGTCGCTTGACGCCATCTTCATCGTCACCAGGCACCAGACGCACGCTGAGCTCGTCTGCCGCGCCCTGGAGACTGGGAAGGCCGTCTTCGTGGAGAAGCCGCTGGCGCTGACTCACGAGGAGATCGACCGGATCGCGGCAACCATCGAGAAGACCGGCAATGACCGGCTCATGGTGGGGTTCAACAGGCGATTCGCGCCGCTTCTCGTCCAGATGAAGAAGAGCTTCGGTACGGGCAGCAGCACCTCGGTAGCCCGGTACCTCGTTAATGCCGGCCGGCTTGACGCCAGTAGCTGGTACTCCAACGAGGAGGCTCAAGGGTCACGGTTCGCTGGTGAAGGCGGCCACTTCATCGACACGCTGAGCTGGTGGGCGGAAAGCCTGCCTGAGGAGGTCTACGCGGTCCGCGGCCCGCGCAAAGAACGACGTCCATGCCACCGTGCGGTTCGCCAACGGGTCCTGCGGCAGCATCGCCTACCTGACCGACGGGAACTCCCGTTATCCGAAGGAGACGCTTGATGCCACTGGCGGCGGCCGGAACGCGAGACTGGACAACTTCCGGAGCACGGAGGTCTGGGCCGGGCGCCGGCGGAGCACAGTGAAAGCGCGAGGCGGCCAGGACAAGGGTCAGCGGTCCGAAATTGAACGGTTCGTCGAGGCCGTCGCGGCCGGCGGCCCGATGCCAATCGGCATCGATTCACTGGTGGCTACCACGAGCGCCACAGTTGCCGTTGGCGCGAGCCTCCTGGCCGGCCGACCGGAGCGTGTGTAGTGCCGCCACCTGGACAAGAAGCATCGGCTGAGGGCTGTCCGCTGACGCTGCTCAGCACCACTGGCTATGATCATCTCCCCGAGATCTGGTGCCGCTGCAAGGGCGGACCGCATGGATTTCTCAGGATCGCGACGCACGCCTACGCCCAGGCGCTTTCCGTAGAGGTCTGTTACGGCGGAGTGGACATCCTCGCTGACCCGGGGACGTACTGCCATCACGGTGAGGCTTCGCCGCGGTCGTCCCAGTCGGCAATCCCGGGGTCCCGTCGAGCGCACGCCCAGGAGACCGAGTTCAACGACCACGGCGACGTCGTTAGCTGGGCCGCTGAGCACGACGGTTTCCTCGGGCCCGACTCGCCGGTGCGGCATCGCCGCTCCGTCCTGCTCGACCGGGCATCCCGCATCGTCGACATTGTCGACCAGATCGATGGCGGTAGTCGCGATATCTATTCCGCTTTTTACTTCGGCCCGGAAATCCAGGTTGAACTCGGTGAACTCTTTGCCTTCCTGAGCTGGCCCAGCTCGGCTGTCCCTGGCGCGGCGCGACTGGAATTGCCCCTCGGGCTCAGTTGGAGCCTGCAGGGCGCTGAGATTGACGCCATCCCGGGTGAAATGGGGAGGCTCATGCTTCTGGGTCGAGGACGATGCGCAGCGGGCGCACCTCTCGCGACACGGCTAGAGTTCAACGATACAAAAATGTTGCCGAAGGTTCCCTCTTTTCAGGCCGTATCATGGTCGGCGTACGGCAGTTGCCAAAGCAATAAGCACGAGACCCGTGCGGAGGCCCGATGAGCCAGTCATTGGATCTGCGGAAATCTTTCTCGATCATCAAACGTCTCAAGGCCGTCGTGGGCGTCTTTGCAGCCGCGGGGCTCCTCGCTGGTGCTGCTTATGCGGCGCTTAATCCGCCGCAGCTCAGCAGCACGGCAGTCGTCTCCTTTCCGGCATCGGTCCTGAGCACGTCGACCGAGGTCGTGATCGCGGACAGCTATCCGGTGCTCTCAGCCGCCTCGGCCAAGCTCAGTCCACCGGTGTCGGTCGGCAAGCTGCAGAGCGAAGTGCAGGCCAAGAGCCTGACTACCTATCTTATTTCGATCACGGCGACAGGCGGCACCGCCGCCGAGGTTGAGGCGGCCGCCAACGCCGTCGCCGAGAGCTATATCGCCTATGTTGGTGATAGGAGCAGCCCCGTCCAGCATGTGGTCGCTGAATTGTTCCAGCCTGCGATCGCTGCCGGAACCCCGTCGCGTCTCGAATCGATGCTGATGGCTGGATTGATCGGCGCAGTGTTCGGCGCACTGGTCGGATCTGTCGTATCGCTGGCTATTGGCCGGAAGGACCGGCGCCTGCGGGAACGTGACCAAATAGCGAATTCGCTCGGGGTTCCTGTCCTCGCATCGATAGCTGTCGGCCATCCTTCCGACCCCGCGGGCTGGGCGAATTTCCTTGAGAACTACCAGCCGCAAGCGGTGCATGCCTGGCAGTTGCGCACAGTCCTGCGGTACCTCGGAATAGTCAATCAAACATTCGTCCAGCCGTCGGACGACGGGGCCGTCCGCGCCATGCCCACTGGTGATGGCGACGCTGTGTCGGTCGCAGTGATGTCGCTGTCCTCCGATCCCGGAGCACTCGCCTTGGGCCCGCAGTTGGCCGTCTTCGCTGCGTCCCAGGGGATTCACACGGCCCTGGTGATCGGCCCGCAACAGGATGCGGACGCCACTGCCGCGCTTCGTACGGCGTGCGACGTGCCGCTGTCGTCACCGCCACTGCCGGGCAGTCTCCGCATCATCGTCTCCGACGACCAGTACGTCGACGAGCAGAAAGATGTCGCGCTGACCGTGGCCGTCGCCGTTGTCGACGGCCATGCGCCGAAAATGCCTGCCACAGTACACACCGCCGTGACGGTTATCGGAGTTTCTGCGGGCCGGGTGACCGCTGAGCAACTGGCCCGGGCCGCTGTGGCCGCAGGGGCTGACGGCCGCGAAGTCACCGGCATTCTCGTCGCCGATCCGGAACTGACAGACAAGACCACCGGCCGCGTTCCACATTTGACCCGACCGCCGCGACGCAGGCTGCCGAGTCGCTTGAAGGGCCTAGTAACGGAGATCAGACAGTGAACGATCCAGACCGCTCAGCTACCTGGCCCGCCGGGATAGATGGTGAACTGCCAGAGTACCTATGGGCTCCGGGCGGGCTCACCGCAGATGAGGAACCTGTTGGCACCAGCCTGGCTGGTGGCCTGGTAAGCCTGGCGTTCATCGGGGAGGCCCTGAGACGCGCGAAATGGGTCTGGTGCATCACCGCCGTGCTGGGATTGGTGATCGGGACCGGGCTGTACGTGAGCTACCCGCCCGCCTATCACGCCCAGACCACGGTCCTGCTGGTCGACGGCCCCAATCAGGATCCTACGGCTGAGGTGCTGACCGACCAGAGCCTGGCGCAAAGCGTGCCCGTGGCCGCGCGCGTGGTGCAGGAACTGGGCTTGCAGGAAAGCGTCGCCAACTTCCAGGCGGCGTACTCGGTCACCCCCACTACCAACACAGTGCTTCAATTCGACGTCGGCGCACCGTCAAGCGCCGCGGCGATCCAGCGGGCATCGGCTCTGGCCACCGCCTTTCTCCAGTACCGCGCCAAGTACGAGCAGACACAGGGACAGCAGCAGGCAGCCCAGCTCGGCCTCCAGTACAGCGCGGCCGAGCAGAAGCTCCAGGCGCTCGACGCGCAGATCAACCTGCTGCCAACCACGCAGCTCACGTCCGCCCAGAAGATCCAGCTAGACAACCTGCAAACCCAGGCGGGCGACCAGAAGCAGATCATGCAGTACGTGACCGGCACCATAGCGGCCACTAGGGCCTCCACTGACGCGATGGTGTCCGGCAGCTTCGTACTCAACCCCCCTGCCCCGGTCGCGCACTCGCCAGTGAAGGGCGCGGCGCTCTACGTCGCAGGCGGCCTGTTCGCCGGCCTCGCCGTGGGCATGGTGATCGTCATCGTCGCCGCGCTGCTGTCCGACCGGCTGCGCCGGCGTGACGATGTCGCTGTCGCGCTCGGCGCCCCCGTCAGGCTAAGCGTCGGGAACCTGCGGGCGCCCGGTCGGCTGGCAGTGTCACCCCGGCGGGCGGCCAGACGGAACCGTGACATGAAGCGGGTCACCGCGTACCTGCAGGGTGCGATGCCGGGAAGTTCCCGAGGTCCGGCCAGCCTGGCGATCGTCGCAGTGGATGACCCCCAGGCCATTGCGTCGGCCGTCGCGTCACTGGCCAGCTCCCGCGCAAGGGAGGGCCGGCAGGTCGTCGTGGCAGATCTGTCCAGTGGTACTCCGCTGGCTCGCCTGCTAGGCGCCAAGGGTCCTGGAGTCCACGAGGTGAGCTACGGCGGCGCGCGGATTACGGTGGCGGTGCCCGAGCGTGATGACGTCGCGCCTGTCGGCCCGGTGCGCGATGGCAGTTCCCCGGCGGTGTGGGCGCACCCGGACGAGGCGGTGGTCACCGCCTACTCCTCCGCCGACCTCCTGCTCACCCTGGCCACGCTCGACCCTGCCCTGGGCGGCGACCACCTGGCGACATGGGCCTCCGAAGCGGTTGTGGTCGTAACCGCCGGGCGTTCCCGTGCCGAGAGAGTGCACAGCGTGGGAGAGATGATACGTCTCGCGGGAACGCGGCTTGATTCCGCCGTCTTGCTCGGGGCGGACAGAAGTGACGCCAGCCTCGGCGTCATGGACCGGGCACATCCATTCGGCGGCGGAAGTCAGCCAGGCACGCCTGAGCGCGAAGGTGTTCCGGAGTAATTCGGCGGCGGGAGTCAACCAGGCACGCCCGAGCGTGGTGTTCCGGAGTAACCGGAACACCGCGCTCAGGACAGGCGCTCAAGAACCGCTGAAAGCGGCGGTGCCTGGCGGTCGCGGTGTGACATTGCCTGGACGGGGAGCGGCCACGGGATGCCCAGTTCTGGATCGTCGAAGGCAATCGACACGTCCTGCGACGGGTTATGCGGCCGGTCGATCCGGTAGCAGACGTCCGCGGGCTCGGTGAGCGCCTGGAAGCCGTGGGCACACCCTGCAGGGACGTAAAGAGAGACCTGCTCGGTGTCCCGCAGCTCGAAGCTCTCCCAGTTGCGGTACGTGGGAGAGCCGGGGCGCAGGTCGACGATCACGTCGAAGACGGCACCGTAAGAGCACCGGACGAGCTTGGCCTCGCCGGCGCCGCTGCGGACGTGCATGCCGCGCACCACGCCGCGTGCCGAGCGGGACTGGCTGTCCTGGGCGAAGCCGCACGGGTCGATGCCAGCCTCCCTGACTACATCGGCATCGAAGGTGCGGGAGAAGAACCCGCGCTCGTCAATATGCGGCGCGGGCTGGAACAGCAGTGCCCCAGAAATACGGGATACAGGCATTACTTTCATGGTCTGCCCTTCCACCAGAGGTTCCACGTCCTGCGCAGAGGATCTCGGCGCGGCCGACGTTGATACGCGGACGCGGTTGTCATCATGTCGGCGTGCCAGGTAGGCCGGCCTGGCAGCACTCCGTTAGGCTCCATACCGGAACTAACGGCACTTAGACAAGCAAGGAGCCGACGGTGGCGTCCATTGAAGCGGTACATGCCAGGCAGATCCTGGACTCAAGGGGCAACCCAACGCTGGAAGTCGAGGTAGTGCTCGACGACGGCTCCGTCGGCCGGGCCGGCGTGCCGAGCGGCGCGTCCACGGGCGCGTTCGAGGCCGTTGAGCTCCGTGACGGCGGGGCCGAGTACGGCGGCAAGGGGGTCACCAAGGCCATCGACGCCGTGACCGAGGAGATTCAGGACGAGCTGCTCGGCCACGAGGCCGACGACCAGCGGCTCGTGGACCAGGCGCTGATTGACCTGGACCGCACGCCAGTCAAGTCGCGGCTAGGCGCGAACGCGATCATCGGCGTGTCGATGGCCGTGGCCCGCGCCGCGGCGGACTCCGCGGGCTTGCAGCTCTTCAGGTACCTGGGCGGCCCGAACGCCCACGTCCTGCCGGTGCCGATGATGAACATCCTCAACGGCGGCGCGCACGCGGACTCGAACGTGGACATCCAGGAGTTCATGATCGCCCCGATCGGCGCGCCGACCTTCACCGAGGCGGTGCGCTGGGGCGCCGAGACGTACCACGCGCTCAAGTCGGTACTCAAGCAGCACGGACTGTCCACGGGCGTGGGCGACGAGGGCGGCTTCGCCCCGAACCTGGAGCACAACAGGGCTGCCCTTGACCTGATCGTCGAGGCCATCGGCAAGGCCGGCTACGTCCCTGGAAGGGACATCGCGCTCGCCATCGACGCGGCGGCGACCGAGTTCTACACCGACGGCGCGTACCACTTCGAGGGCAAGCCGCAGACGTCGGCCGAGATGGCCGCCATCTACACCGACTGGCTGGCCGGCTACCCGATCGTGAGCGTCGAGGACCCGCTGGCCGAGGAGGACTGGGCCGGCTGGCAGGAGTTCACGGGCCTCGTCGGCGACCGGGTCCAGGTGGTCGGCGACGACCTGTTCGTCACCAACCCCGAGCGGCTGCGCCGCGGCATCGCCGAGAAGTCGGCCAACTCCCTGCTCGTCAAGGTGAACCAGATCGGGACCGTGACCGAGACCTTCGAGGCGGTCAGCCTCGCGCACCGCGCCGGGTTCAGCTGCATGATCAGCCACCGCTCAGGCGAGACCGATGACACGTTCATCGCGGACCTCGCCGTCGCCACCAACGCCGGCCAGCTGAAGACCGGCGCCCCGGCGCGCGGCGAGCGGGTCGCCAAGTACAACCAGTTGCTGCGGATCGAGGAGCACCTCGCCGACGCGGCCAGCTACGCGGGGGCGTCCGCGTTCCCGAGGTTCACCGCCGCCTGATCGTGCCGACACAGGCCCAGCCGTCACCGGCACAGCCCTCACCCGCGCAGGCCGCCGCCTTGGCGGCGGTCGCGCGGTCCACCAAGCTGACCGGGCGCGCCGCACTGCTCGCGGTGGTGATCTGCGCGATCGCGCTGAGCCTTGCCTACCCGGTCCGCGAGTACATCGCGCAGCGGCAGCAGATCGACCAGCTGCTCGCACAGCAGCAGACCATGTCCGCCCAGGTGAAGGCACTGCAGGCGGAGGATGGCAAGCTGTCGCAGAACTGGTATATCGAGCAGGCGGCACAGGCCGAGCTGCACATGTGCTTCCCGCAGGAGCAGTGCTACGAGGTCGTCTCCGGCCAGCAGGCGAAGACGTCCGTCACCACGCCGCAAGGCGCGGGCGATTCCTGGTACGCCAAGCTCTGGGACTCAGTGCAGAAGGCCGCCGCACCATCGCCCAAGTGACCCCTTACCCTGATGATGCTTCATGATCACGCCCTCCGATGAGACGGCCGTCGCCGCGCAGCTCGGCCGCGACCCGCGTGGCTTGCGCGCGGTCGCGCACCGCTGCCCGTGCGGGCAGCCCGACGTGGTCGAGACGGCGCCGCGGCTGCCCGACGGCACCCCGTTCCCGACCCTGTACTACCTGACCTGCCCCCGGGCCGCCGCGGCGATCAGCGGCCTTGAGGCGGCCGGCCTGATGCGCGAGATGACCGCCAGGCTCGCGGAAGACGAGCAGTTGCGGTCCTCTTACCAGCAGGCGCACCGCGACTACCTCGCCCGCCGGGACGCCGGGGCCGCGGCTGAGGGACTTGTCCCGCTGCCGGGCGGTACCCAGTCAGCGGGCGGCATGCCGGAACGGGTTAAGTGCCTGCACGCCCTCGCCGCGCATGAACTCGCGGCGCCAGGCACCAATCCGTTCGGCCGCGAGGCCCTCGACGCGGTCGGCCAGTGGTGGTCGCGCGGCCCCTGCGTCGCTGTTGCCCCCCGGGGGGACGACCCGACGTACCCCCCGATGTCTAAGGAGGCGGAGTGACCCACCGCGTGGCGGCAATTGACTGCGGCACCAATTCCATCCGGCTGCTGATCGCCGACCTGAACCTAGAACCTCAGAATTCCGAACGGGTTCGTGGTGCCATCGGTCCCGCCCAGCCGTCTCCCCTAGCGGACGTCACGCGTCAAATGCGCATCGTCCGGCTCGGCGAGGGCGTCGACCGGACCGGCCGGCTGTCGGAGGCGGCCCTCGACCGGACCATGACCGCGCTGCGCGATTACGCGGACCTGATCGCCGTGGCGAAGCCCGAGGCCGTCAGGATGGTCGCGACGAGCGCCACCAGGGACGCGGCCAACGCCGAGGAGTTCACCGACCGGGTCACCCAGATCCTCGGCGTCGCGCCCGAGGTCATCTCGGGCGACGAGGAGGCCTGGCTGTCGTTCACCGGGGCGACAAGGGAACTGGGCGGCACACCGCTCGCCGCCGACTGCATGCCGCCGTACCTGGTCACCGACATCGGCGGCGGCTCCACCGAGTTCGTCCTCGGCGGACTCGATGAGGTAGGTGCCCGCGGGCAGGTACAGGGCCGGTCGGTGAACATCGGCTGTGTCCGGCTGACCGAGCGGCACCTGCACAGCGACCCCCCGCTCGCGGCGCAGACCGAGGCCACCGTCAAGGACATCGACGCGGCGCTCGACCAGGCCGCCGCCGCCGTGCCCGCGCAGAAGGCAAGGACACTCGTCGGCCTCGCCGGGTCGGTCACCACGGTCGCGGCGATCGCGCTAGGCCTTGCCGAGTACGACTCCGCCCGCATCCACCATTCGCGGATTTCCGCCGCGCGGGTCCATCAGATAGCTGGTGACCTGCTCGCGATGACGCGAGCCGAACGGACGGCCATCCCGGTCATGCACCCGGGCCGTGTCGACGTGATCGGCGCGGGAGCTCTCATCCTCGACAGGATCATGACCCGCTTCGGCTTCACCGAAGTCCTCGTCAGCGAGCACGACATCCTCGACGGCATCGCCTGGTCCCTGATCCCCTAGTCGCAGGCGTGCCGCAGACCCCATCCCCGACGACCTCTGCCAAGCCTTCGACGCCATCAACCGCGCCAACTAACCTGCGCTAATCTGCGGCAACTCGGGTCATTCGTCCGATATGGGAATTGATATATAAGTATGGCACGAGTTGTGACAGACATTCGGGAGAATTGGTATTCGACTGGCCGATAATCGTCAAGGAGCGACTTTTGGTGACGGCTAGATCGGCGGATCTTGTCGGCGCGGCGTCGGCTCGCTGACCAGTGCATATACAGGGCCTAGACACACGCCCGCCAGCTGGTGCCTGGCGCATTTCAGCACGTCACACCATAGATTCGCTAACTATTGCGCTGCGCAGCTGCGAACCCAGGCGGCAAATCTCTCAGTAAAGCGGACGGCGACACGATAGGGACGCTGGTGGCATGCGGGCGTAAAAGGGACATACTCTGGGCGGACGTGAACCGGGTGCGGGCCGACGTCACGAGGGGGACTGATGCGTCTCGTCATAGGGGACAACAACCGGATTCTGGGCGATGCGCTGGGCGCGGTACTGCAGGACCGCGAGCATGAGGTGGTCGCAGTGGTCTCCACCGCAGACGATTGCGTCGCCGCAGTCATCGCGTGCAAGCCTGACGTCTGCCTTTTGGAAGTCCGCATCCCCTGCCTCGAAGATGGCCTGCGGGCTATCCGGGAGATTCGCGGCCAGAGCCCGGCAACCGCAGTGGTCGTGTTGTCGGATCTCAGTGACCGGCAAACCTGGTCGCAGCCCGGCAACCTGGAGATTGCCGGGCTGGTGACCAAGGACCGGAGCGTCTCTCAGGTCGTCGCCGCACTCGACGCGGTCATGGACGGCAAAGTGGTGCTGGACCAGGGGCAGCCATGGACGAAACCACTAAGCACCACGGTGGCTGCCGGCCTCACGCCGCGGGAGGGGGAGGTGCTGCACCGGATGATCGCCGGGCAGGACACGCGGCGGATGGCGAGCGAGATGCATGTGACGGTGAGCACGCTGCGGACTTACGTCAAAAACGTCCTCACCAAACTCGGGGCACACAGCCGGCTTGAGGCGGTCGCCCTGGCCAGCCGGGGAAACTTGCCCGATGTCGCGTGTCCCGCTCAGAGGTCGCCGCAGCCGAGCGAACAGGGGACTCCTCCATTCGACGTAGCCGCGCCACGGCAAGCTGGGATTCTGCGGTGACGACCGCGGCAAGAGAGTAGTTGTTACATGGTGATTCGCGGCAAGAGAGTTGTTACATGGTGGTTAAGGTCCTAATCCTCGTCCAGGACCGTATCTTCACCGATGCCCTGGCGACCTGGCTCGACGATGAAAGCGACATGCGGGTGGTGGCGGCATTGCATGACCGGGTGCTGTCGCCGTCCGTGCTTGCGGCGAGCCAGGCCGACGTTGTGCTACTCGATGCGGACCTCTCCGAGGACTGGGCCTTGCGGGTATGCGAGGAGTGTTCCGCGCGCGGCGGCCCCAAGGTCATCATGCTAAGCCAGTCGTCGGAGCCGCGCCGTATCGTGCGGTTGATGAGGTCGGGCGCTGCCGGCTGGGTGCGTAAGGACGAATCGCTTGAGCGCCTGCGCGATGTCATCTACGCGGTGGCCAACGGTGAGACGTGTCTGCCCCCAGGGCAGACGGGGGAGGTGCTGCGACTGCTCCTGCGCGGCGCTGACCCGGACGAGGGCGACAGCGACTGTGCGCTCGACGCGCTCACCCCACGGGAACGGGAGGTCCTGATGTGCCTCGCAGAAGGTACCGGTCGCCGCGATACGGCCGCCCACCTGCGAATGTCACCCAACACGGTCCGGACGCACCTGCAGAATCTGATGGGCAAGCTGGGCGTTCATTCGGCACTCGAGGCGGTAGCGCTGACGCGCTCGCAGGTGAGTGATCAGCCTCTGGCCAGCCGCTGGTTAGCGTCGCGTGGCCGGCATAGGCGAGGGCAGTCCCGTCGCTAGCGAGCCCGCTACCGCTGACGGTGGCCGAGAGGTAGGCACGATGGAATTCGGGGTCCCGGACGGAGCGTAGAGATCCTTGGTCGCTAGCTTCTGGGCGTTTGTGTCAAGTTTTCACGCGGCCTTCCCGAGGCGGGCGCGGCTGATGTAGCCATCGACGTGCTGGCTGATGACGTCCGCAGGTCATAGGTCATCTGGCCGGGCGTGTAGGGGGGGCGCAGCAGCCGGGAGGAGCCCGAGGCGGACAAGGGCATCCGTGTCGTGCCAGAAGATCCACTGGGCCGGGCTTGTCCTAATGGCGGCATCCATCGCGGCCACGCAGCGCCCGAACGCGGTCGCCGTCTCGCCGTGCAGCGGCACCGGTGGCGAGATTTCCAGCACCTGGTGCCGGTAGTCGGCCGAGCGGTACACAAAAGTCATGAGAATCGGGGCACCAGTCAGCCGGGCGAGGGTCACCACCCCCGGCAAGAGCCTGGCCTGCCGCCCAAGCAAGGGCACTTCGAAAGTGCGGGCTCGGTCAGCGTCTAGCGGCGCGGCGTCGCTACAGATCGTCACCACCTCATTGGCGCGGAGCGCGGTTGCGGCCTGCAACGCGACCTGAACCCGGCCCGGGTGCGGCTCGATGTTAGGCCGCTGCCGGTGGCGCAGCACCCGCCTGGCCCAGACGAGGTCACAGAACCGCCGCTCGACGGAAGACAGGCCAGGCCAGTAATCCCAGTGCCAGCGGCCGATGCTGGTGACCGGGAACCCGCTGGCATGGAGCAGCGAGAAGGCACTGTCGTGGGAACCCAAGTGGGCGCTGCAGAGTATGACGCCGTTGCCCTCGGCCAGCGCGGCGTCCAGGTGTTCGCGGCCGCGGATCTCGACCAGTTTCCCTAGGGAACGGGCCCGGCCCCGCAGCCGCATCACGTCGATGACGTGGCAAGAGCGGAACCGGAAGAAGTCCCGGGCTAGGCGCTCAGCCTCGTCCGGGCCGAGCTGGTCACCGAGCAGCCAGCCCAGGTTACGCACAATCTCCGAGCGCTTCCCGGCCTGGTACCGGTAACTCCAGTCGCCTCGCAAGCAGGCTACACGGTAGGCGAGACTGGTGGGCAGCCTCGCTGCCAGCGGCGCCACTGCCAGCCAGTAGGCAACGTCCTCCGCTTTGCGCAGCAGTCGCCCCACGGCGACCGTCCCCGGCTGGCCAGCCTTGCCCAGCGGCCGTCCGCGCGGCGGGCTTGCCGCCTTGGCCGCCGCCTCAGCCATGGCCGCCTGCCTGGTCCGCTGTTCCCCCGGCCCTGGGGCGGAGGTAGGCGGCGATGGCGTCCACGCTGGCGAAATGTTCGGGGACGAAGTCCATATCGTCCACCACGATCCCGAACCGCTCCTGAACGAAAAGCACGAGCCTGAGCAGGCTCAGCGAGTCCAGGACGCCTGTGTCCAGCAGCGGCGTCGCGTCTGCAAGCGGCAGTAGGGTCGCGTCCTGGACGAGTTCCTGGCTGATGTAGTCGTTGATGACCGCTTCCAAGTGGCGGTCTTCCGGCGTACCCTGCGGCTCCTTCATGCTTATCGCCTACCGTGCCCGGGCGAGCCGGGCCCGGTCGACCTTGCCGGTAGAGGTCCTGGGCAGTGCCTGGCAGAACTCCACCACGTCTGGCACCATGTAGGCCGGCAGCTGCCGGCGGCAGTGCTCGAGCACCTTTTCGCGGGTGAGGCCGGAGCCATCGGCGGTAATAACCGCCCGCAGGCGGCTGCCGAGCAGCTCATCTGGTATGGGCAGCACCACCGCCTCGTGGATGGCCGGGTGGGCGTAAAGCGCGGCTTCTACTTCCCCCAGCTCGACACGGTAGCCGCGGGTCTTCACCATGCCGTCCTGGCGGCCAAGGTAGACGTAGTTGCCGTCCTGGTCCTGGGTCACCAGGTCGCCGGTCCGGTAGGCCGTTTCGCGGTACGCCTGCTGGAATGGGTTGGGGACCAGCACCTGCTGGGTTTTGCCAGGCTGGCCCCAATAGCCTTGCATCAGCGAGGGGCCCCGCACGTACAGCTCGCCTACCTCCCCGGGCCGCGATACCCGGCGTCCGTCGCTGGCCACCGCGAACACCTCGGTGTCGGCGCAGGCCTTCCCGATCGGGACCGGATCAGGGGGCCCGGCGCTGCCTGCGGGGACCTCGAACGCCGTGCACACGTTGGTCTCGGTTGGCCCGTACCAGTTCAGGTAGCGCGCGTGTGGCAGCGCGGCCATCAGCGCCCTGAGGTGCTTGGTCGGGAACACCTCCCCGGCAAAGATGACCGTCCGCAGTCGGGACAGGTCAAACCCGGCAAGGTTGCTGTAGGCCACCAGCCTGATAAGCACCGAGGGCACCGAATACCAGACCGAGATCTGCTCCTTCTCCATCCACTGCGCCAGCCGCACAGGGAACATGGTCGCCTTCTCCGGGGACAGGACCATGCAGGCGGCGGCCTGGCAGCTGGCGAAGATGTCAAAAACGGACAGGTCGAAATGCAGGGGCGCCGGGCTGCAGACGCGGTCGTGTTCGCTGAGCCCGGCGCATTCTGCCGCCCAGGCGACGAAGGTGAGCGAGTTGCGGTGCGAGATCATGACCCCCTTCGGGGTGCCGGTCGACCCTGAGGTGTACAAGATGTAGGCCAGGTCGGTCTCGATCGCCGGGTCCCCGGCCACCGGTGCGCCCGGTTCGGCCAGCACCGCCTCCCACGGCAGCACGGCCAGGCCCGCGGGCGCAGCCCTGCCGCCCTCCTGCCCCCACGGTGGGCCCGCCACGATCACGCTGCGAAGCTGGGGAACGCTGTCGGCCAGGGCGGCCGCGGCCGGCGCCCGGGCGGGGTCGGCCAGGACCACCGCGATGCCGCTGTCGCGCATGATGCCCGACAGCCGCCCGGCGGGTGAGCCCGGGTCGAGCGGGACATAGACGGCCCCGGCCTTCAGCGCCCCGAATAGACCCACCACCGAGGCGGCCGACTTGGGGGCCAGGACCCCCACGCGATCACCTTGCGCCACGCCCTGCGCGAGCAGTGCGCGGGCCACCTGGTTACTCAGCCTGTCCAGTTCGGCGTAGGTCAAGGACCGGCCTCCCGCCGCCACTGCCGGCCGGTCCGGCCGCCGCGCTGCGCTGTCGATCAACAGGTGCTGCAGCAGATATGCCATGTCTTCCCCCCTGACCGGCCACCGGCTCCGGCGCTGGCTCACAGGCCCAGCATCCGGGACAAGATGACCCGCTGGATCTCCGAGGTTCCCGAATAGATGGTGCCGGCGACCGCGTCCCGCAGGTCACGCTCGATCCCGGCCTCCTTCATGTAGCCGTAGGCCCCGTGAATCTGGATCGCGTCCAGGCTGGAGGCGACCCACGCCTCGCTGGTGAAGAGCTTGGCGGCAGCCGCCTCGGCCACGGTCGGCTTGCCCTGCTGGGCCAGCCACGCGGCCTGGTAGACCAGCAGCCGGGCCGCCTCCAGCCGCAGGTACATGTCGGCCACCTTGCCGGCCACGCCCTGGAATTTTCCGATGGGCTGGCCGAACTGCTTCCGTGCCCGCGCGTACCCCACGCACGCCTCCAGTTGGCGCTGCATGGCCCCCAGGGCGCTGGCCAGGATGCAGCTGCGTTCCCATCCCATCGAGGAGTGGAAGATGGCCGTCCCAGCTCCCTCCGGACCCAGCCGGTTCCCGGCAGGCACCAGGCAGTCGGTCAGCACGACCTCGCCCATGGGCGAGGTCCGCAAGCCCATCTTCTCCAGGCCGCGGCTGACGGTAAACCCGGGCGTCCCTTTGTCGACCAGGAACGCGGAGATGCCGCCCAGCCCAGGCCGGTCTGACTGCGAGGCGAAGACCAGCACCACGTCTGCGAGCGGGGCGTTGGTGATGTACAGCTTGGTCCCGTTGAGGAGGTAATGATCCCCCACGCGCTCAGCGCGGGTCCGCATGCTGAACGCGTCGGAGCCGGATTCCGCCTCGGTCATCGCATGCACCCCGATGAGCTCCCCTGACACCAGTCCGGGCAGGTAGGCCCGCTGCTGTGCCGGCTTGCCGAACTTCACCAGCGGCAGCTCGATGCTCCACATCTGCGCATTAAGCGAGAAGATCAGCCCGTTATCGTGACAGCCGTACCCCAGAGCCTCCAGGACCAAGGCCGTTGTCAGGATGTCGCTGCCTCCGCCGCCCAGCTCGGCGGGGACCGGCAGGCCCTGGATCCCGAATCGGGCACAAGCCCGCCACGCTTCCACAGGGAACTCGCCTGACTCCTCACATTTGGCCAGGTCGTAGTTGAGCTTTGCGCGGGCGAAGGCGACCGCCGCCGCCTTCAGCTCACGCTGCTCAGCACTCAGCGAGAACTCCATCCCGTCTCCCTGCTCGCCAGCTGAGCCCCGCGCCCAGCCACGCGTCCCTTTAAGCCTGCCCGGGCCCAGGCCGTCGGCGCCATCCCCACGCCGCGTAGGGGCCGGGTGGTCTTGTACGCGCGGCATGGTACAAGCGCCGGCGGGATTGGTTGAGCTGAGTAACGGAAACCGCGATGAAAATACGATTAATGGTCACCGGGTACGCAGCCGCGAGATCGTCGAACGGGTGATGACTGTTTCGTCGGTCCGCCACGTCGCCATCTCGGGGTTCTGCCATATCGGGCGCGGGTCATTTCTGGGCGCCAATAGCTGCCTCGCGGACACCATCCGGGTCGCGACGGACTGCTTGATTAATCCTGGCATGGTGATTCTCAGGAATACGGAGCCAGGTCAGGCCTACATCGGCAATCCGGCGCGGCGCGTCGCACCCGCGTGCACCATGCCCGTGCCTGAGTAGCGCGAGCCAACCGCCCGTGCCACCATGCCATCCCAACTGTGGTGAGCCTCGCTACGTCAGCTAAGGACTGTGCGGGATTCAGCGGGCTGCCTATATTCGTACGGGGATCTGCCGGAACTTGTGTCAGCCAATGACGGCTCGGGGTCGTCCGTGCGGAGGGATTCATTGGATGCGAATTGCGCTAGTCGGATGCGGCTACTGGGGTGCGAAGCACGTCAGGGTGTTGCATGCCACGGAGGGCGTGGATGAGCTAGTGCTCGTTGACAGCCGGGAAGACCGGCTGCAGTCGCTTACCCGCAGCTACAAGATTGCCAGCTGCCATTCAGCGCTAGGGACGGCGCTCGAACATGTCGATGCAGTTGTGGTAGCTACCCCTCCCATCACGCACGTGCCGCTTGCGCTGGCCGCGATCGAGGCTGGCAAGCACGTCCAGGTGGAGAAACCCCTGGCCCTCACCGCTAAAGACGCGCGGACACTGGTAACCGCCGCGGCCGAGGCCGGGGTAACCCTCTTGGTAGGGCACACCTTCGAGTACAACCCGGCGGTACGGAAGCTAGCTCAGCTAGTGCGCACCGAGGAACTCGGGGAGCTGTATTACCTGGACAGTGCCCGGCTCAATCTCGGGCTGTACCAGAACGACATCAACGTGATCTTCGATCTTGCGCCGCATGACGTCTCCATCGCCAACTTCGTGCTAGGCCGTAAGCCGGTCGCGGTGCAGGCATGGGCGTCCCGGCATGCTCACCGTCGGCTGGAAGACGTAGCCTACCTGCGCTTGTTTTACGACGACTGCCTCGATGACGCCGGGCTGACCGCGAATATCCACGTCAGCTGGCTCGATCCGTGCAAGGTGCGCAGAGTGACCGCCGTCGGGAGCAAGAAGATGGCTGTCTACGACGACCTTGCCGCCGAAGAACGAATCCGCGTGCTGGACAAGGGCGTCAGTCTTCCGCTGGAAAGCGACGACCTCACGCAACCGCCAATGTCATACCGGTACGGCGACATCGTCGTCCCCTTCATCTCGCCTGATGAACCGCTCGCCTTGCAGGACCGGCACTTCATCGACTGCGTGACGACCGGTGCCCGTCCGCTGAGTGACGGCGAAGACGGGGTGTCGGTGGTAGAAGCGCTGGAAGCGGCGGAATACTCGCGAAAGCTCGGCCGTCCGGTGCTGCTTGCGGAGATTAGGTCCGGCGAGCGCCCCGACGGAGCGGCGCTATGGGACAGCGGTCGCGTGCCCGTTCCCCGGTTCGCGCCGAAGCCGCGGAGGCGCCGGGACGGCTCCGGGCCTCTGCCTCTGCTGACCAATCGTTGACTCGGAGGCGGGATGAGCCGTGCGTGCCGGTCACTGATAGCGGGCGTCGAGTGCCCGCGGAGGAAGCGTTCCGCAGTTAGCCCGCCAGTTCTCGCTGTCGCGACATCGGCTGAGCTCACTGCTCACGGTGCGGCATGAGCACACCAGGCGGTCAAGGTCGCTACGACGCGTCGCCCGGTGTCGCCGACGACACGGTCGACGTGCTGCCGACTGCCACCGGATTCATCCCGGAGGAAGCGGTAATAGGCGCGGAAGCTGCGGAAGTCCCCCTCCAGAGCCGCAGGTCGCGAGACGCGACCGCAGCGGCGTCAGCCGCCGGTGACTCCCTGACCGTGGCAGCGGGCACCATGGTGAGCCGTATCACCGGCCTGGCCAGGTTCGCCGTGGTCGGCGCGGTGCTTGGCCCCACCTTCACGGGGAGCACGTACCAGTTCACGAACTCGATGCCCAACCTGGTCTATTACGGCTTTCTCGGTGGGGCGCTGTTTTCCTCACTGCTTATCCCATCCCTGGTACGTCACCTCGATGCCGGCGACCGGCGGGCAATGGAACGGATAGCAGGCGGATTCCTCGGGGTGACACTTACCGCCATGGTGGCCATCATCCCGCTGGCCCTCATCCTGGGACCGCTCGCGCTCAAGACCGCGGTCCTCGGCGGGCCGCACGCGGTAGGCGCCGCGGAGGTCCGCGTCGGACGCCTGCTGATCTTGATGCTCATCCCGCAGGTTTTTCTCTACGGCGTTATCGGCACCTCGACCGCCGTAATGAACGCTCATCGCCGCTTCGCGCTCGCCGCCACCGCGCCGGCGGTGGAGAATCTCGGCACGATCGCCGTTCTCCTGGCGACGGGCGCGGTCTACGGTACAGGCCGGAGCATCACCAACCTGCCGCTGGGCGAGATCCTGCTGCTCGGGCTCGGCTCCACCGGCGCGGTCATCCTGCATGCCGCCATTCAATGGTGGGGAGCGCGGCGGGCTGGGGTTACTCTCCTGCCAGCCTTTGGCTGGCGCGACACCGAGGTCCTGGCCGTGGCGCGACGCGCGGTCCCCGCACTGACCCAGACCGGGCTCGATGCCTTCCAGTTGCTGGTCCTGCTGATCGCGGCGAACCGCGTGCCCGGCGGGATCGTCGTCTTTCAGATCGCCCTTAGCTTCTACTTCATCTCCAACGCTCTTGGCATAGCGCCGGTCGCGCTGTCCCTGCTGCCACGGCTGTCGCGCATGCACCTGGACGGTGACGCGACCGCTTTCCATGACACCCTGGTACGAGGCCTGGCCCTAGGGTTCTTCGTCACGATCCCCGCCGGGACTGCCTACCTTGTCCTGGCCGTGCCCTTGGCCAAGGCCGTTTCGTTCGGCCAGCTGGATACCAGCGCGGGTGTCACCATGGTGGCCGGAACCTTGGCGGCGCTGTCGGTGGCGGTTGTCGCCCAGACCGCCTTCATGATCGCGACTTACGCGTCTTACGCGCGGAAAGATACTCGTGCACCACTGCGTTCGATGGTGGTCCAGACCATCACGTGCCTGGTCTTGGTGAGCTTGAGCCTGCTGGTCCACGGAACGGCCATTCTCATCGTGCTCGGGCTATCGGTGTCCGGGGCGGCGACCGCGGCCGCCTGTCATCTGATGGTCCGGATGTGGCGAACCCTTGGTCGTCGCGGCACGCAGCGGCTTACGCCGTCGCTGCTCAGGTTCATCGCCGGTGCCGTCATCATGGCCGTGCCGGCGTGGCTTTGCGCCGGTGCGGTGTCCCGCTGGGCCGGGCCCAAGGTTGGGATGCTGGCGGCGGCCCTGGTCGGGGTGACGGTGTACGTAGCCGTCGAGAAGCTCTTGCGGACTCCTGAGGTGGAGTGGCTCAGCGGAGGCCTGCGTCAGGTGCTGGCCGGGGCCCGGCGCACGCCAGCCGAGCGTCGTATGGTCCGCGTGACGCTGCCCGCGATCACCAAACCGACTGTCACCGAACGGTCCCGTGGTCAAGCCTGGACGGCACACGCGCCGCGCGGCTCGGCGGGCTGGCGGCTGATCGGACCGGCGCTCTTCGCCGCCGCGGCCGCGGGAGCGCTGACCACGTTCGGCCCGCTGAAGGCGCTCGGCGCCCTGCTGCTGCTGATCGTCATGGCCTGCATCTGGCGCTGGCCGGTCCTGGCGGCATATCTCGTTATTGGGCTGACGCCCCTTACCACGGGTCTCAGCCTCGGCCACGCCCTGCCGCTCATCAGGCCGAACGAGGCGATCGACCTGTTGGCGGGCGCTACGCTCGCGCTCCGCGGCATCGTCAGGGCACGCACCGGCCTGCTGCCGAGAATCCGGATGAACCGGATCGAACTGGGCATGGTCCTGATGGCGGTCTGCAACTCTGTCATACCGCTGCTCTGGATGGCGGTCCGTCGGGAAGCGATATCGCAGGACGACATCCTCTACGCCCTCGTGCTGTGGAAGCTCCTGGGCATCTACATCATCGTCCGCGCCGCGGTGCGGACCGACCGGCAAGTGCGCAACTGCCTGTGGCTCTTTGTGGGCGTCGTCTCCGTCGTGGCGCTGGTGGCCATCGTGCAGTCACTGGGACTGTTTGGCGTGCCGGCGTTCCTGGCGAAGAACTTCGAAGCCGTGTCGCAATCAGGGCCGGGAGGCGGCCGGGGCAGCTCAACGCTGGGGCTGGCGGGAGCGACCGCAGACCTCATGGTCTTCGGCCTGGCGGCCGTGACGGGGCTGTGGATGCGTTACCGGCGGCACCGCCTGGCGCTACTGGCCGCCGCGGCCTTGATGATCTCCGGGGCGCTGGCCGCGGGCGAGTTCTCCGGGGCCATCGGTCTGGTCGTCGGCGTCATCTGCATCGCCGTCGTGACCGGCTCACCGAGACTGATCGCCTACTTTGCCTCGGCCGCCGTGATCGGGGCGCTCGTCGTGACGCCGATCATCGAAAAGCGGCTTAGCGGCTTCAGTTCGACCTCAGGCCTGCCGCAGAGCTGGGTTGTCCGCCTGCAGAACCTGCAGACTTACTTCTGGCCCAGGCTGTTCTCTGACTGGAATTTCATCCTGGGCGTCCGCCCGGCGGCTCGCGTGGTCGTGCCGGGAGGCTACGTCTGGATCGAGAGCGGCTACACATGGCTGCTCTGGGCGGGCGGCATCCCGCTGCTCGTGAGCTTCCTCTACTTCGCCTACGTGACGGCGAAAGCGGCCTGGCAGACAGCGCACCGGGAGCCTGACGCACGAAGCGTGGCGGGCGCAACGGTCTTCGTGGCGGTCATCGTCATTACCGTTCTCATGATCTTTGACCCGCACCTGACATACCGCGGTTCCGCGGACGAATTCTTCTTCATGATCGCGCTGATGACAACTCGCGGCCGGGCTGATGACCAGCCGCGCGCGCGTCAGCATCTGGCCACTGAGCGGGCTACGACGGAGGTCACATGTCAACCGATAACACCAGCCGTACCAGAAATGGGCACAGCGCTAGGCTCCCGCAGTCCCTTTCCGCTTGGCGGCCAGCGCAGTGGTCCCTGAGGTGGTATGACGACGACGACCAGGCAGCGCAGCTGGCGAAGCTGACGACACGGGAAGCCCGCAAGGCGCCCGGTGCCCCGGCTCGGTGGTCACGGTTCCTGGCCGCACGTGCGCGCTGGATCCTAGCGGTGACGCTCGTGGCGGTCGCCGCGGCGGCCGCGCTGACGCTAGCACAGGCGCCCGTGTACCGGTCAACGGCAGTGGTGGTGGTCGAACCCGCGGCCACGGCGGCCGACAACAGCGTCGGGCCCAACATGGCCACCGAAGAGGCCGTCGTAACCTCCTATGCTGTTCTGTCGAAGGCCGCGCGCGTTCTGGACGTGACCGTCCCTTCCCTTCAGCAGGGAGTGTCGGTGAGTGCGCCCGGGACCACTTCGCTACTGCACATCACGTTTTCCGGTCCGCACCCGGGCGGCGCGCAGGAGCGAGCGCAGGCGATAGCGAAGGCTTACGTCTCCTACCGGACCCCAACGACCGCGGCGCGCAGCACAACAACGGCGCCGACTGCCTCGCTCGTCACGCCCGCCACGCTGCCTCTCCCGTCCAGTCCGGACTATGCGATCAACCTTGGCGCGGCACTGATCGTGGGACTTGCCCTGGGCATCGGCAGCGCAGCGCTCCGCGATTACCTCGATGACCGCGTGCGCGGCCCGCTGGACGTCGAGGCGCAGACCGACGCGCCCGTCCTCGCGGTGATCCCCGCCTTCCGGCTCGGGCGACGGGGTCGCAGCGGCCGTCTGGTCATGGTGACGCGCCCGGACTCGGTCGCGGCGGAGGCCTACCGCGGCTTGCGGACGCGGGTGGTACAGGCGGCGGCCGCACGGGACGCCAAGACGCTGCTCGTGACCAGCCCCGCCTGGGAGGACAGGAGCACGGTCGCGGCCAACCTGTCAGCCGCACTCGCGCAGCGCGGCAGCGCTGTGGTGCTGGAGTGCGGCGCCAGGCGCTGGAGCAATCTGCGTGAGCTGCTCGCCCCGGACAACAGCGGTTCCGGTCCAGACGCGGCGCCGGCGGGACTCGCGAGCCTGCCCCAGGCGCTCCAGCCGACCGCGGTCCCCGGCCTCCGGCTACTTCCGCCGGGCGTGATCTCGGTTGACCCGGACGGGCAGCCGCAGGACCCGGGGTGGCGCGCCGCGCAAAGCGCGCTCAAGGATGACGCTGACTTCGTGGTCATCGAGGCGCCCCCCATGCTGGCGGCGCCGGAGTTCAGCCCTTACACGGAGGTCGCCGACATGATCATCATCGTGGCCAACGCGCGCCGGTCGACCCGGACGCAGCTGCGCCTCGCGATGCTCGAAGTGGAGCACGTGCGCGACAAGCTCGCCGGGTCCGTGCTGGACAACGTGGGCCGGGCCCGGCACCTGCGGCCGCGCACCACAGGGGACGTGACCGGCGGATCCGGCCGCGCAGAGCGGCTGATCACTTGACCTTGAGACCGTAATATCCGCGCGCTGCCAGGCCGACCCGCTGCGCGGCCAGCTGCCGGAGTGAGCGAGGAGCATGCGATGGACCTCTGCGGGCGCAATCTACTCAAAGAAACCGATCTCACCAGCGATGAATTCATGTACCTGGTGGATATGGCCGGTTGCCTTCGCCAGCAGAAGCGGTCTGGCCTGCGGCACAATCGGCTTGCGGGGAAAAACATCGCCCTTGTATTCGAGAAGTCATCTACTCGCACCCGCTCGGCCTTTGAGGTCGCCGCCCATGACGAGGGCGCACACATCACCTATCTGGGGCCTGGCGACGCCCATCTCGGCCGTAAGGAATCGGTCAAGGACACGGCGCGGGTCCTTGGCCGCATGTTCGATGGGATCGAGTACCGCGGATCCTCCCAGGACGCCGTGGAACTCCTGGGTGCTTATGCGGGGGTGCCGGTATGGAACGGCCTTACCGACGCCTGGCACCCCACGCAGATGCTCGCTGATGTCCTGACCATGCGCGATCACTGCCGCAAGCCGCTAACCGCGGTGTCCTGCTGTTACCTCGGAGACGGCTCCGCCGCCGGCTCACTGCTCGTGACAGCGGCATTGATCGGGCTTGACCTGCGCATCTGCGCTCCGGAAACGCTACCGCCGCCGCAGGAAGTCCAGTCCATGGCGCACGCTCTCGCGGCTAAATCCGGGGCCAGGCTAACCGTGACCTCCGAGGTCGCCGCCGGCGTGGCCGGTGCCGACTTCCTCTACACCGACATCTGGCTGAGAACGACCGCCCCGCCGAAGGTATGGGAATACCGGATTGGCCAGCTGCTTCCCTATCAGGTGGATGCGCATGTAATGGAAGCCACCGGGAACCCGAGCGTCAGGTTCATGCATCCGCTGCCATCCTTGCACGATACCCAGACCAGTATCAGCCGTGAGGTCTACGAGAGATTCGGCGTGGCAGCCCTCGAAGTGACCGAAGAGGTCTTTGAATCCCCGGCGTCCGTGGTGTTCGACCAAGCGGAAAACAGGATGCACACCATCAAGGCGCTCATGATCGCGACTCTCGGCTCATGGGAACAGGACGAAAAAGGTTCATTCCAGGCATTACCGCCTTTTGGTGAGCTGCATTGGGCGCTTCCCCCAGCCTGCCGATTGCCGCTACGCCAGATGAGGGCTGCGCGGGGCACAGTGGCTGTTCTATATTCAATTACAGTGGAGCCCTTTACAAAGCCGAAAATGGCCATTCTGATATTCGTGTGTAACTGAGGACTGAGCATGACGGGACTTTCTTGGAGCCGTCGCTTGCCGCGTCGCCTTCATGGATGGTCAACGCAGAAGCTTGGATACGAAGCGGCGAAGCGCACGCTTGACGTCATCGGTTCGCTGGCCGCTATCGTCATCCTGGCGCCCCTGCTTGCGGCGCTGTGCCTGCTGGTGCGGTGGACCTCACCCGGCCCCGCGCTCTTCCGTCAGGAGCGCCTAGGACGGGGCGGGCGATCCTTCACCATGCTGAAGCTACGCACGATGCTCTGCGACGCCAGCGACGAAATCCACCGTGAGTACGTCGCGGGCCTGGCCTCGGGCGGCCAGGTGCCGAGCACGGGGCCAGGCGGGCTGTCCAAACTGGAGACAGATCCCCGGGTCACGCCCGCCGGGGCGTGGCTCCGCCGGACGAGCCTTGATGAACTGCCGCAACTGTTCAACGTTCTCGCCGGCACGATGTCATTGGTGGGCCCTAGGCCCGTGCTGGCGTGGGAGGCAAAGCTATGGCCGCTGACCTATCCCGCTTACCGTCACCGGTTTGAGGTCAAGCCCGGCATGACCGGGCTGTGGCAGGTCAGCGGGCGCGGGAGACTGGCGGTCGAACAGTGGATCGAACTCGACGCCGAATACGTGCGGCGCCGTAGCCTCGGCCTGGACCTGCTGATCCTGGTCCGCACCGTGCCGGCCCTGTTCGACGGTGGTGCCGCGTGACAGCGAGCGCAGAACGATGAAACAAGGAAAGGCGGCCTCGTGAAGCGGTCAGTGATGCCATGGCGCGGTTTGAGACGGCCGCTTTCGTCACGTCCTGACGAGCGGCGCCGGGTGTGCATCGTGCGCCAGAGTGACATCTACGAGCACGTAGTGCGCGAAGCCGAGGCGCTTTCCGACGCGGGTTTTGATGTCGAGGTAATCCTCATGCGGGGAGACCGGCGTCAGCGCCACTCAGTCGTCAACGGCGTGACGATAATCGGCCTTCCGGCGAGCCGACGCAGGGGCGGCAGCAAGGCCCGTTACGCCTTCGACTACGGCCGTTTTTTCATGCTGGCGGCTGCGACACTGACAATACGGCACGTTCGCCGGCCGTATCACGTCATTCAGGCATACTCAATGCCGGACTTCCTCGCATTCGCCGCACTGATCCCCAAGCTGCTTGGCAGCCGGGTCATCGCTTATATGAACGAGCCGACGCCTGAACTGGCGGAGACCTTGTTCGGGCCGGGCTTGATACCTGGCATCCTGGCGCGCATTGAGCAGTGGACGCTCCGGTTTGCCGATCATTCAATTACCGTGACCGAGCAGCTGAAGCAGCGATACGTGGAGCGCGGCGCCCGGGGTGACCGTATAACCGTCGTGCTGAACGGATCGGATCCGGGAACAATGCTCGCAGGCTGGTCGCCCACTCCTGGAGCCGGGAATCCCGGGTTCACCGCCGTCTGCCATGGCACGATCGAGGACCGTTACGGGCAGGACACGATCATCGAGGCCGCACGTCTGCTGCGCGGCGAGATACCGGACCTGCGCGTCTTCATCACCGGCCGCGGGTCGCGCAGTGCCGAGGTGGCGAAGATGATCGCCGACAACGGCCTGGCCGAGATCGTGCGATTCGAAGGATGGGTGAGCCCGGACCGCCTTAACGACATACTGCACTCGGCCGATGTCGGCATCGTCGCCCAGAAGTCATCGCCTTACTCGAACCTCGTGCACACCAACAAGATGGTCGACTACTGGATGTTCGGCCTGCCCGTGATCGCCAGCCGGCTCCGAGCCACCGCGGAGACCTACGGCGATGATGTCATCGAGTACTTCGAGCCAGGTGATGCGGCTGAGCTGGCCGCCGCCATCCAGCGGCTGCGCTCTGCTCCGCGTCGGCGTGCGGAGCTGGCCAGCAATGGAAAGCTCGCGCTGCAAAGAAACGGGTGGAGTACTCAGCGCGCTGCCTACCTCGGCGCCTTCGCCGCCGTCCTGGCCGATGGTACGAGGCAAACCGCCGATCAGCCTGCCGTGGCTGAAGGCTGAAGCTGATTGCGGAAGGATGGCTGTTCCCAGATCTGGTCGCGGAGATCCTGCATGACCTCGGCAATATAGTAGTCAGCTTCGGGGGTATACCAGCTGCCCGCATACCAGCGGCCTACGCAGCCCCATACGTCGCCGGCCTTGTACTGCCCCCCGCGGGGCTCATTGTTCAGCCACACCTCATAACCGTCATAGCATGACCGCCAGATGGCGTAGGCGGCATCCAGGTTCATCGCCGTTGAAGTGCCGAAGGCGGGCCAGGCTGGCTCCTCGAGTATGTACTTGTTCTGAACGATGCCGAAGCTCTCGGGACACTGCCCGGGCTTGCCGTCGGCCCCCAGCCCAGCGCCAGGGGCGCAGTTCTTGGCGTCGTATTGCCAATCGCCGAGCTCGTTTTGATCCCACCAGCTCTCCACTGCGGCTTGGGCGAAAACGATGTCCTGGTCGATACCCCACTTGCAGGCGACCCAGCGAAGGATGTCCTCGGTGGTGCCGGTGAAGTCGCCGTTGACCAGGGGTACGAGCGTCTTGACCTGCGGGCTGTCACCCGCAGGAAAGAACCCCGGACCCACGGGGGACCCGACGGTGGCATTGAATTGCTTATTCGCTGGCCGGTTCTCAGGGCTCGGCGATGCTTGCACCAGACGGGCGCACTCTGCCCCGGAGGGCAGTTTGGCGCCAGGCGGGAGAGTACTGAAGTAAACGGGTTTGCTTGCCGCCGCGTAGCTCGGAGACCGCGGCACCGAGTAGTACACGATCGCGCCGACACCCACCGCGCCGATCAGCAAGATGACCGTCATTCCGAGGCTGCCGATGCGCGCACGTGCACCTGCCAGCTTCTTGACGGCACGCGAGAGGGCGGTCATCTGCGTCCCCTGCCGCTGATATCCCGTGTGCCGTCGCCTAGTGCCCAAGGTGGCGGGCTGGTCCCCGGCGGGCAGAACACGAAGTCGCTGACGTAGCCGGCAAAAGAGATCCGCAGCGGTACTCTGGCGCGGATTTTCGGACTCGTCATGACTTCTAGGAACTCCTTTCGTTCCGTGAGACCGTTGTCCTGGGGTCGCGCGTCACGGCTAGAGTGTGACACCATGCCGTTCACAGGAATAACCCCGCTTTGGCGAGGGCCAGCTACGTTGTCTAGGGCGGCGGCCGGAGTAGTCAGTACAAGGAAGGCTCCTTCGCGTCTAGTGAGGTGCTTATCGCGTCGCATACACGAGTGACCAGGTGATCACTCATGTGCGGAAACATCGGCAGTGAAAGGATCTCCCCGGCGTTTTCCTCAGCTACTGGAAGCGAGGTCCTCGCGAAGTGCTGGTACGGAGCTTGCCGGTGACACGGGACCGGGTAGTGGATCTGGGTCTCGATGCCCGCCTCCGCGAGTTCCCGCTGCACGCGGGTACGGTCCGGTATCCGGACGACGGCGAGGTGGTAGGCGCCCAGCGAGCCAGGCTCCTCGGCGACTAGGCGGCAGCCGCTCCCGTCGAGACCCGCCCGGTAGCGAGCCGCGATTGACCGGCGCGCCTCGGTCCAGGCATCGAGCCAGGGAAGCTTGGCGTTCAGCACCGCCGCCTGCACGCAGTCGAGGCGGCTATTGATGCCGACAAGCTTGTGATCGTGGTGGGAGCCCCGGCTTCGGCCGTGCTCGCGCAAGCTCGCGATCCGGTCAGCCAACTCGGTGTCTGCGGTCACCACGGCGCCGCCATCGCCGAACGCGCCGAGGTTCTTTGCCGGGTAGAAGCTGAAGCAGCCTGCCCGTCCCATGGAACCGGCTGCCCTGCCGCGCCATCGCGCGCCATGCGCCTGCGCAGCGTCTTCGATCACGACAATGCCCGCCCGGTCCGCACTGCGTGTCAAGGCGCCCATATCCGGGAGCTGGCCGTAAAGATGAACCACTATCACCGCCGCAGTGCGCGGAGTGATGGCCGCTTCAAGCTGCGCTGAGGTGAGGAGCAGAGTATCGGGGCTTACATCCGCGAACACCGGCGTCGCCCCGGCGAGGACCACCGCTTCGGCAGACGCGACGAACGTGTTGGCGGGCACGATCACCTCGTCGCCGCTCCCGATGTTCAGCGCCATGAGGGTGAGCAGGAGGGCATCGGTCCCGTTGCCCACGCCGATGGCATGCGGCACCCCGCAGTAGGCGGCCCAGTTCCGCTCGAACTTGTCGACTTCTTCGCCTCCCACGAACCTGCTCGAGTCGAGCAGGCTTGCCCATGCCTTCTCGACAGCGGCGCGGACGTCGCGTGTTATCGCAGCCAGGTCTGTAAACGGGATGCGCTCGCTCAGCATACGGTCCGCCATTCGCTAGCCGCCCGCTCCGCTCCATTGCACAATTGCGACAACCCCCGTCGACCGCTCTTATGTATTCTCAGCTTTCCCACTGAGCATCCAGCGTGTTCTCATGCGTCACACACTCGGCTATATGCCAGGCTAGTTCGCGCTGCTAATAAGTGCATCCCCTATCTGCCGTAGTCCGCATAGGCTGCGTTGGGGTTGCCATTGCTGCAGGTCAGAGCGGAGCATGTAGGGCGAGATAAAGTAACTTGGGGCGGTGCCATCCTGATTCGAAGTGACTCGGGATGCCGATTAATGAAATGTCGGAAGGAATGACAGAATCGATTTTTAGCGGGCTTCCCGTAGATACAAAGAATGTGCGGGTCTCGGTGAACGGACGCACGGGTAACAGAGATGACCATGACGTCCGTGCCGAGCCGCTAGTCGGCGGCAGCGGTGTTCCGGCGGATCCGGCGGCGCTGACCGTCTGGGATTTCACCGCTAGCCAAGCGGATGACTGGGATGACCTTGTCCGCCGATCGTGCAATGGCACATTCCTGCACACCAGGCGGTTCCTGTCCTATCACCGTGACCGCTTCGCCGACCGATCGCTGCTGCTGTACGACCGGCGAGGCCGGATCGTCGGTGTGCTGCCGGCGGCAGTCAGTCCTGCGGATCCGGAAACGATCGTCAGCCACCCGGGTCTCACCTACGGCGGGCTTATTCATGATGGCTCGGTTCGCGGTGCGTCGATGATCGCGGCACTGCGGGAGACCGCCGGGCATTACCATCGGCTCGCCTACCGTCGGCTACGGTACAAGGCCGTCCCGGCCATTTATCACTCGGTACCGGCGGATGACGACCGGTACGCTCTGTTCCACCTGGGAGCCCGTTGCGATCGAAGCGATCTGTCCGCGACGATAGACCTCTCCCGCAGAGGGCGGGTCAGCCAGCGGCGGATCCGGTCGCGCAAGGTCGCGGGGGCAGCCGCCGTGTCAACTAGCGACAACTGGGATGACATCGAAGAGTTCTGGGGCATCCTGGAGGCCAACCTGGCTCAGCGGCATGGCACGTCGCCAGTGCACTCGGTCGGCGACATCCAACTGCTGCACAGCCTGTTTCCCGACGACATCATCCTGATCACCACTCGTGTTGGCCAGGTGCTAGCGGGCGGCACGGTGCTGTTCGCCGCCGGCCCCGTGCTCCATATGCAGTACACGGCGACAACGAGCCAGGGCCGGGCCGCCTGCACGACCGACTTGATGATGGAACGCGGCATCGAACTGGCGCGCGGCGGCGGCTACCGGTACTTCGACTTCGGGATTTCCACGCACAGTGACGGACAGGTCCTAGATGAGGATCTGTACCAGTTCAAGGTTTCGTTCGGAGCCGGCGGCGTGACCTACGATCACTACGAGATCGATCTTCAGGGTCCGCTATTCTCGGGCGACGTGGCTGGTTCTGGAGTGGACGGCCATGAAGTGGGTTTCGCACGGTAATTTGATCTTCGTGGACAAGATGGTGCCCGGTGGACCTGTCGCCCCGGGCACGGGCTGGCCGGATGATCCGGCGAACGAGGGGACACCTGTGGCGTTTGGTGCCACAGACGTTGTGGCGCTCGCCGTCGGCGCGCGTGACCTCAAGGAACTGACCGCGCGGCAGTCGGTGTGCCGGGCTTGTCCGCGGCTGGTGGCGTGGCGCGAGGAGGTCGCGGTCGTCCGCCGCAAGGCCTTCATCAACGAGACTTACTGGGGGCGTCCCATTCCCGGCTGGGGTGATCCCGAGCCCGCGATCCTCATTCTCGGTCTCGCTCCCGCCGCGCACGGCGGGAACCGGACCGGCCGGATCTTCACCGGCGACCGGAGCGGCGACTTCCTGTTCGCCTCGCTGTACCGCGTCGGACTGGCCAGCAAGCCGGCGAGCGTGGCCCTGGGGGACGGCCAGCGGCTGATTGGCGCCCGCATGGTCGCCGCGGTCCGCTGCGCGCCGCCGGAGAACAAGCCGACCCCGGTCGAGCGCGATACGTGCGCGCCTTGGCTCGCCGCCGAGTTTCGCCTGGTCGCCGCGACGCTGCGGGTGGTCGTCTGCCTCGGCGGGTTTGCCTGGCAGGCGCTGTGGCCCGTCCTCGCCGACTGCGGCTACCAGGTGCCACGGCCCCGTCCCGCGTTCGGGCACGGCGCGGAGGCGCACGTGGCCGGGCCCGACGGCGCGCGACTGCTGCTGCTCGGCTGCTATCACCCGAGCCAGCAGAACACGTTCACCGGCCGGGTCACCCCCGGCATGTTCGACACGATCTTCCGTCGCGCACGCGTAGCGGCTAGCCTCGCGTGACCGAATTCGACCCACGAGCCACGCGTGCCCCAATTTCGAATATCGCCGAAATTAAGGGCAGAACTGAAAGATTTTGTCGGTAGATTGCTAAGCGGGCAGATAGTGATTTCGGGGTATTATTAGTCCGCCCCCGTAGCCCAAGGGCAGAGGCTGGCCCCCTAAAAGGGCCCTAGTGTCGGTTCGAACCCGACCGGGGGCACCATAATTATGATGGGGGCTAAGTGGCCTAGCGCCTGTGCATCTGCGCTTGCAAGTGCAGTTGCAAATGAACAATCGCGGGCACGTTTACCAAGATCGAAAAAAGGCTAAGCGCCGAAGAGCCTGAGCCAGCGGCGAATTTCGTACTCGCGGACGATGGCCGCGGCGTAGCGGTCGCAGATGCCGTGCTCGTCGGCGAGCCAGTTAGCACGCTCGTCGCGGCGGAGGAAGGCGGGCCCGGATTCCAGGTGGTTGAACCACTCAGACATCTCACGTCCCGTTACGAACGGGATGCGAGCTATGAGGCTTTTGTGGGTAGCGGGGGAGTGCGTCAGCGACATTGGCACCTCCGAGTGGGGAAGCCGCTTTCAGACGAGACTGCCTCACCCGGGGGCTGCTGACAAGACCCAGTTCGCAACCTTCCCGCAATGTCCTGTTTGTCACTTCGAGATGATCTTGAGACCTAGGGCAGGCTCACGAGAGCCGCTCGAAGATCATCGCCATGCCCTGGCCGCCGCCGACGCACATGGTCTCGAGGCCGGTCGTCTTGTCGTGAAATTGCAGGCTGTTCAGCAGGGTGGTGGCAATCCGCGCCCCGGTCATGCCGAACGGGTGGCCGACGGCGATCGCCCCGCCGTTCACGTTCAGCTGCGCCGGGTCGATGCCCAGGTCACGGTAGGAGGGGATGACCTGCGCCGCGAACGCCTCGTTGATCTCCACGAGGTCGATGTCGCTGATCGCCATCCCGGCTCGCCCCAGTGCCTGGCGTGAGGCTTCCACCGGCCCCAGGCCCATGATCTCCGGCGATAGCGCACCGACCCCGCTTGAGACGATCCGCGCCAGCGGGGTCAGCCCGAGCGACGCCGCCTTCACGTCGCTCATCACGACCAGGGCGGCCGCGCCGTCGTTGAGCGGGCAGCAGTTCCCCGCCGTCACCGTCCCGTGCTCGCGGAACGCGGGCTTGAGCCCGGCGATCTTCTCCAGGGTGGTTCCCGGACGGGGACCGTCGTCCGCCGACACGACCGAGCCGTCGGGCAGGGTCACGGGCGTGATCTCCCGCTGCCAGAACCCGTTAGCCAGGGCCTTTTCCGCCAGGTTCTGCGAACGGACCCCGAACTCGTCCTGCTCGGCCCGCGTGATGCCGCGTACCGACGCCAGGTTCTCCGCGGTCTGGCCCATCGCGATATAGATGTCGGGCACCGCGCCGTCCGCGCGCGGGTCGTGCCAGGGTGCCTCGGCCGCCGCCGTCGCCACGGTCCGCGCCTCGGCGCCGGAGAAGAGTGGGTTCTTCGTGTCGGGCAGGCTGTCACTCGACCCCTTCACGAAGCGGGACACGCACTCGACGCCGGCCGCGATGAACACGTCGCCCTCGCCGGCCTTGATGGCGTGGTAGGCCATCCTGGTGGACTGCAGCGACGACGAGCAGTAGCGGTTGACCGTGGTGCCTGGCACGGTGTCAAGGCCGAGCATGACCGCGACCACGCGGGCAATGTTGAAGCCCTGCTCGCCGCCCGGCAGCCCGCAGCCGACGATGAGGTCTTCCACGTGGGCCGGGTTCAGTTGCGGTACCTTGGCCAGCGCTGCCGACACGATCTGCGTGAGCAGGTCATCGGGCCTGATGGAGGTCAGCGATCCCTTGAAAGCCCGGCCGATCGGCGAGCGGGCGGTCGCGACGATGACGGCTTCTGGCATACCGACGCCTCCCTGGCATTTGCATGTGTCGGCTCCACGTTAACAGGGACAGGCGCCTTCTTCATCTGGCCGATACCCACCTGGGGAAGCCCCGAGAAGACACCAGATAAGAGGGTCAAGTGAAAGGGCGGCAACCGATAGCGTCTATGGTGACAGACATCGACAGCCTCAGTATCAAGATACCCAGCAGGTTTTGTCCGCTCTGGCGGGCCTGACACGATCGCGGTTTTTGCGATCAGGCCCGCCAGAGCGGACATCGGGGGGTACGGGGGGTCGCCCCCCCGGGAGGTAACAGTGGAGGTGTACGACTCGCTGACCGAGGCCATGGGCAACACGCCCCTGCTGCGGCTGAAGTCAGTGACGAAGGGCGTGGCGAGGACGAGCAGCGTGCTCGCGAAGATCGAGTACCTGAATCCAGGTGGCTCGGTGAAGGACCGCATCGCCCTGCGGATGGTAGAGACGGCGGAGCAGCAGGGCAGACTCCGCGAAGGCGGCGTGATCGTCGAGCCGACTTCTGGCAACACGGGCGTCGGCCTGGCGATCGTCGCCCAGGAGCGCGGCTACCGGTGCGTGTTCACCTGTCCGGACAAGGTAGCCGCCGACAAGATCGCCGTCCTGCGGGCCTACGGCGCCCAGGTCGTCGTATGCCCCACGAGCGTGCCGCCCGACCACCCGGACTCCTACTACAGCGTCGCCCGCCGCCTCGCCATCGAGACCGAGAACGCCTGGCATCCCGACCAGTACGCGAACCCCGACAACCCGGCCGCGCATTATCACTGGACCGGCCCGGAGATCTGGCGGCAGACCGACGGGAAGGTCACCCACTTCGTCGCGGGCATCGGCACCGGGGGGACGATCTCCGGCACCGGCCGCTTCCTCAAGGAAGCGTCCCACGGCAAGGTGAAGGTCATCGGCGCGGACCCAGAGGGGAGCGTCTACTCCGGCGGGACCGGCCGCCCGTACCTGGTGGAGGGTGTGGGCGAGGATATCTGGCCGGCCACCTTCGACCGGAACATCGCCGATGAGGTGATCGCGATCAGCGACGCCGACTCGTTCGGCATGACGAGGAGACTCGCCAAGGAAGAAGGCCTCCTTGTTGGCGGCTCGTCCGGCCTCGCCGTCGCGGCCGCACTCAAGGTGGCGGCCACGGCCGAGGCGGACGACGTCATCGTTGTCATCCTCCCCGACGGCGGCCGCGGCTACCTCTCGAAGATCTTCAACGACGCATGGATGGCCGACTACGGGTTCCTCCGCGACCAGGTCACGGGTCCCACCGTCGCCGATCTCCTCGCCGCCAGGGAGTCCAAGCTCCCCGCCCTCGTCCACGTCCACCCGGACGAGACCGTGGCGCAGGCGATCGCGCTGCTGCGCGAGTACGACGTCTCCCAGCTCCCCGTGGTGCAGCAGGAGCCCCCGCTGATGGCCGCGGAAGTCGCCGGGTCCGTCGCCGAGCGTGACCTGCTCGATGCCCTGGTCAGCGGCCGGGCCAGCCCGCAGGACCCGGTCAGCCGCCACATGTCGCCTCCGCTTCCGGTGCTGGGTCAGGGCGAGCCGGTCAGCCGCGCCGCCGCGGCCCTTGAGAAGTCAGGCGCGGCCCTAGTGCACGTCGACGGCAAGCCCGCGGCCGTCCTCACCCGCGCCGACCTGCTCGCCTACTACGCCGGAGGAAACAACCAGTGAACCCCCAGGAACTGGGCTTCGAGACCCTCGCTATTCACGCGGGGCAGGAGGCTGACCCGCTCACCGGCGCGGTCGTCACGCCGATCTACCAGACCTCGACCTATAAGCAGGACGGCATCGGCGGCACCCGGGGCGGCTACGAGTACTCGCGCACCGCGAACCCCACCCGCACCGCGCTAGAAACCTGCCTGGCCGCCCTGGAGAACGGCGCGCAGGCGTTCGCGTTCGCCTCAGGCATGGCCGCCGAGGACTGCCTGATCCGCGCGCTCTGCCGCCCAGGCGACCGCGTCCTGATCCCGCGTGACGCCTACGGCGGGACGTTCCGCCTCTTTGACAAGGTAATGACTGCCTGGGGAGTGCAATACGAACCCGTTCCGCAGACTGACCTTGCTGCCGTCGCTAAAGCCGCTGCTGAGCAGCGACCGCGGCTGATCTGGGCGGAATCTCCGACGAACCCGCTGCTTTCTGTTGTCGACATCCGCGCGCTCGCCGCGCTCGCCCACGACCACGGCGCGCTGCTCGTCGTGGATAACACGTTCGCCTCGCCCTACCTGCAGCGTCCGCTCAGCCTGGGCGCGGACATCGTTGTCCACTCCACCACCAAGTACCTCGGCGGTCACTCCGACGTGGTCGGCGGTGCCCTCGTGATTAAGGACCCCAGGTATGCCGGGGACCTCGCCTTTCTCCAGAACGCCACCGGGGCGGTGGCCGGGCCCTTCGACGCCTGGCTCACGCTGCGCGGCGTCAAGACCCTCGCCGCGCGGATGGACCGGCACTGCGCGAACGCCGCCCGCGTGGCGCGGGCCCTGGGGGAGCACCCGGCCGTCGCGTCCGTCCTGTATCCGGGGCTGCCTGGCCATCCGGGTCACGACATCGCGAAGTCGCAGATGCGGGACTTCGGCGGCATGGTCTCCTTCCGCCTCGCGGCGGGTGAGGAAAAGGCCGTCGAGGTCTGCGCCCGCGCCTCGCTGTTCACGCTCGGTGAGTCGCTCGGCGGCGTCGAGTCGCTGATCGAGCACCCGGCGCGGATGACGCATGCCTCCGCCGCCGGATCCCCGCTCGAAGTGCCGCCGGACCTGGTCCGGCTGTCCGTCGGTATCGAGGACCCGGCGGACCTGATCGCGGACCTGGCGCGAGCACTTGGCTAATGCCACGCCATGAGCAGCAGGATCACCAGCCAGATCACCGCGGTCACGCCGCCAAAGGACGCGATACGGCCGCGCTCGACGGCGGCCACCCGGAGGTCACGGCCGGCGATCGCCAGTGGCTGAGCAGTGACCGGCGCGGCGGCGGTCTCCGCCAGTACCACCTCCGTAACTTCCGAACGGGCCGTGGCTTCGTCTGCACGCGTCGTCACTGCTGTCTTGGCCGCCTCAAGCGCGGTCAGTGCCTTGCGCTGATCGCGCATGATCATCACGAGCAGCACGAAGGCGACGACGAACAACGTCAGTGATACGGAGATCCACCACTGACTGAATCTATTGGTCATACCGGTAAGGATGAGACCAAAGATAAGAGTGAGAAGAGCGGCACAGGAGTAAACCCGTGTGGTTCGGAAAAGATACCCAACCAGCACGGTGTTCCGCTTCCGGATATAACGGGGCGTAGACATGATCGCCGCCGTGCCCGGTCCAATCGTGAAGACCGCGGCAGTGACATGCAGCCACAAGATTGCGTGGTCGGCAAATGACATGGTGCGATCCTAAAGGATCGGCTAACCGGCTGGCCGACTACCACGCGTCAGCGGGCGCCCACGTGCCAGGTAGATCTTGTTTCGATCATACGTTCCTTGAATCCTTGAGCATCGATATTTATTTTCATCGAACAATCCGAAAGTCGCGCACGGAGGCACCGTGAGTTGCGACACGCATCCAAATCGCAGAAAGTGGTGCTCCGCTAGCGTAGAGTTATGAACAGTGATGCGGTCGGCCGTTGGGGGGCTGGCCGCCGGGGCTGCAATCGGAGAACGTTCCACGGAATCACGTAGCGAAGGTACGTTCGGCCGCGCCTGACGCCGGGTCGGATTTTCCGGGCGCGTGATAGCGGCATGGCGTTCTTTTTCGTGAGATCCGTTTACGCAACTGGCGCGCTTTTAGTATTCGCGTGCTGCCTTTGTCCCGCGCGGATCCGGATTGCGCTTGGCCTGTTTGATGGCACCGCGGTGCCAACCATGAGGGGGTCTTCGTCTGTTGCTGATAGTGGGCAGGATGCGCGGCGCGCTTGTATTCTCAGTTCCCGCGGTAGGCGCCTGATGCGGGTCGCGCACGTTGTTACGTCGTACTACCCGCAACTCGGCGGGGTCGAGACGCACGTCAGGCGGATCGCGGAGGCCTGTGCCGTCGCCGGTGACCAGGTGACGGTGCTGACACACGCCACGGGGACCGCGCCGCCCGCGGCGGAGGTCGGTGGCGTCCGGGTGCTCAGGTTCCCCCGGACCGTGCGCTCAGCGCGCTACCCGCTGTCGCTGCCATTCTTGCGCTACCTGGTCACGCACCCGGGTGACTTCGACGTGGTGCACGCGCACGGCTACTACACCCTGGCCGGCCACGCGGCCGCCCGCAGCGGCCTGCCGTTCGTCTTCACGCCGCACTACCACGGGACCGGGCGCGCGATCGGGGCCGCACTCGTGCACCGCCTCTACCGCCCGGCCGGGGTATGGATGCTCGCCAACGCCAACGCCGTCATCTGCACCTCGCAGGACGAGCGCGACCTCCTGGTCGGCGACTTTCTCACGGTCGCGCGGAAGATCCGGGTGATCCGTGACGGTACCGACCTCTGTACCCCGGCGGCGCTGGCCAGCGGCGAGGCCTCGGCCACGTCCACCACCGGGGCGGGCCGGGCGTGGCCGCCTTCTTGGCGCGAAGCCGCGGCCCAGACACGGGAGCTGTACGCCTGGGTCGCGGCGCGCGGGCATCGAGTGCGTCATGAAGAGCCAGTGCGATCAATGCCCTGCGCGTTGCGTGACCGTTCCGGCGCACTACTCATACGAGAGGGGAAAAGTAGTGCAGATTAGCGTAATCGGGTGCGGTCACCTGGGGGCAACGCACGCTGCGTGCATGGCGTCCATCGGCCATGAGGTCGTGGGCGTGGACAACGACAGCAGGAAGGTGGAACTGCTGAACTCCGGCCGGGCATGGTTCCATGAGCCCGGCCTCGACCCGATGCTCAAGGACAACATCAAGGCCGGGCGGCTCCGCTTCACGACGTGCTCCGCCGCGGCCGCGGCGTTCGCGCGGGTGCACTTCATCAGCGTGGCCACCCCGGGGCAGCCTGATGGCGCCTACGACCTTTCGCAACTGCGCGGCGCCGTGTCGGCGCTGGTGCCGCACGTGCGCGGCGAGGCCCTGATCATCGGGAAGTCGACCGTGCCGCCAGGCACCGCGGCGGGGCTGCAGGCGCTGGCCGATGACCTCTGCCATCCCGGCGCGGAAGCCAGCATCGAGGTCGCGTGGAACCCGGAGTTCCTGCGCGAGTGCTGCGCGGTGCGAGACACCCTGCGCCCGGACCGCATCGTGGCCGGCACCGCGAGCTCGCGTGCGGCCGAGCTCATCCGGGAGATCTACCAGCCGATCGCGGACGCAGGTGTCCCGCTCCTCGTCACCGACCTGGCGACCGCGGAGCTTGTCCAGGGGGCCGCCAACGCGTTCCTCGCCGCCAAGATCTCGTTCATCAACGCCATGGCGGACATCTGCGCTGCCACGGGCGGCGACGTGCGGGCCCTGGCGGCGGGGCTCGGCACCGACTCGCGCATCGGCCCTGCGTTCCTCAAGCCGGGGGTCGGCTACGGCGGCGCCTGCCTGCCTACGGACGTGCGCGGGCTCGGGACGTTCGCCAGGCGGATCGGCGTCAGCGGCGCGGCCGACCTGCTCGCCGCGGTCGACGCGATCAACGAGGCGCGCCCCGGCCAGGTCATCGGCGTTATCCGGCACATGCTCGGCACGCTGGCGGGCACGCGCATCGGCGTCTGGGGTGCCGCGTTCAAGCCGGGAACCGACGACGTCCGCGATTCCACCGCGCTACGGGTTGCGGACCGCCTGCGCCTGCTCGGCGCCGGGGTGACCGTCTACGACCCGATGGCGGCAGGCACCGCCCTGGCCGTGGTCCCCGAGGTCAAGTACGCCGACTCGGCGCTCGCTGCCTGCGCAGGCGCGGACGCCCTCGTGGTCGCCACGGCCTGGCCCGAGTTCGGTGCGGTCTCCCCGTCCGAGGCGGCGGCCCATATAGGCCGGCCTATCGTCATCGACGCCTGCCAGGGCATCGACGGGCAGTTCTGGCGAGACGCAGGCTGGGAGGTCGCCTCGCTGGTAGCCGCCCGGCCGGCCCGTTCGTACTCGGTAGCGGATGTCCACGCCTAGCTGCCGGGTGCTGGCGCAAGGGTGAGACCTACCGCCGGCGGCGGGCACCGCGGGTGCGAAGAAAGTCGCTTACCACGTATTCTCCGAGCCGTTCCGGCGTGGCTCGCAGGACCCGGCCGCCATTGCGCTTGGCCACGTTATCGACGAAGGCGGTAAGCCGGTCGTCGTCGGCCAGCATGAAGATATTCAGCGCCGCGTGCCGCCTGGTCATCTTGTCCACCTCGGCCAGCGTCAGCTCGATGGTCTCCGGCGCCGGCGGCCAGTCGAACCACGGCCTGCCGTCCCGCATCAGGTGCGCGGTCGGCTCGCCGTCGGTGACGATCAGCACCACCGGCTCGTGCTCGGGGTGCTTGTCCAGGTGACGACCCGCGATCATCAGCGCATGGTGCAGGTTGGTGCCCTGGACCATGTCCCAGCCGAGGCCGGCCAGCTCCGTCTCGTGCAACTCGCGCGCGTAGTTGGAGAACCCGACGACCTGGATCGCGTCCTGCGGGTACTTGGTGCGCAGCAGCGCGTGCAGCGCCAGCGCGGTCTGCTTCGCGACCGCCCACGTGCCGCGCAGCGCCATCGAGTACGAAAGGTCGACAAGCAGGCAGACGGCCGCCGCGGACCGCTGCTCTGTTTCCGCCACCTGAAAATCTTGAGGGGTGAGTCGTATCCGTGGTCGGTTGGAGGCACCATGCTCATCCGCGCGCCCCAAACGATGGCGGTTTTTGTGATCGGGCCCGCCGTCGAGGGCTACGGGGGGTCGCCCCCCCGAGGGGCGGAGCAGGGCGGAGCGGACGGTGGCGGGCACGTCGATCGGCTGCTCGTCACCGAACTCCCACTCCCGCGTGGACCCCGTCAGGTCGCCGGCCTGCCCGGCGTCGCGCCGGTCGTGGTCCCCGCTGCGCATGCTGTTCTCCAGGCCGGCGAACACCTGGCGCAGCGCGGTGTCGCCAAGTCGGCGTACCGCCTTCGGCGTGAGCTCAAGGTTGCCGTTGTCGCTGGTCAGGTAGCCCTGCTGCTGCAGTTCCCGCTCAAGCCGGCGCAGCGCCTGCATGTCGTCGACCGCCTGCCTGCCGAGGGCGCGGCGGACCGCTTCCTCGTCAACGTCCTCCAGGCTGGCGCCCGCGTACTCCTGGCTGAGCGCCGACTCCAGGTCGGCGAGGTCCGCCATGTCGGCGACCGCGCTCGTCGCGTCGCCGAGGCCGAGCGGCTCACCGCCCGGCATCCGGACCCCGCGCTGCGGCTGGCCGAGCTCAGGCCGCCGGGCGCGCAGCGCGTCGCCGAGGGCGGACAGCTCCGCGGCCAGGCCTGCGTCCTCCATCGCCTGGGACATCAGGTTCGCGAGTTCCTCGCGCTGCTCGTCGGACAGCGAGTTCAGCAGCCGCTCTGCCGCCATCATGCGCCGGACAAGGGAGTCGACGAGCTCTTCCAGGTTGGCCGGGTTGTCGGGGAACATGTCCCCGTACTTGCCCATGAAGTCGTCGAAGTCCTGCTGCGTGTGCTCACCGCGCGTGTCCGCGTCGAGCATCTGCCGCATGTCCGCGAGCATGTCCTTGACCCGCTGCATGGCGGCCGGGTCCGGGTTTTCCAGGGCCTGCTTCATGCCCTTGAACTGGCTGTCAAGGACCTCCTTGCGCAGCAGGTCACGCAGCTCCTCGAACTTCTGCCGCGCCTGCGGGGAGCGCCAGTCGTACTCGGAAAGCTGGCGGATGGCCCGCGAGGTGTCGTTCGGCAGCGTGTCGAGTTCCGCCTCACGGAGCCGCGCGTCGTCGCTCGGGTCGGGGAACAGCGCGCCGCGCTCGGCCTCCAGGGCCTCATCGAGCAGTTCCCTGGCCTGGTCGAGCATCCCGTCGAGCCGGCCAGCGTTGCGCAGCTCGCGCTGCCGCTCGCGGACCCGGCGCATCAGGTCATCGAGGCCGCGCCGGTCCTGCCAGCCACGCCGCAGCAGGTCACGGAGCGCATCGCGTGGGTTGTCACCGCCGAGGATCCGCTCGCCCATCTCGTCGAGCGCTTCCCTGACGTCATACGGTGCCGCCAGCGGGTCGGGACCATCGTCGTACGCCCCGTACCGATAAGAGTTGGCCATCTTCCCTACTCCGTCCGCCGCCGCCCCGGCAACGCGTTGCGGGTTACTGGAACCAACAACCCGTTCGGGATGATCGTGGGGTTCTTACTTCGAGGTTAATTCAGGACGCAAACGTAAGACGTAAGCGTCAGCCCCAAGAGGTCGGCCGCAGGCCGCCTTGCCTGCTATGTCATGCGCTAGCCCTTAAGAGCCGGCCGCGGGCCGCCTGTGAGCGACTGTGTCTTGACTTTGAAGGGTGGGACGCCGGGAGGGATTAGCTCGGAACCTTCCGGAGGAGGTTCCGAGTAATCCCCCCGGCGTCCCGCGCCGCACACCCGCAGGTTTTGACTTTGAAGGTTGGACCTTGACGTTAATGACGAGCCTACGTCCGGTATGTGGCCGTTCCATCGCTGGTGTCCTTGGAAAGGCGGCGGATCAGGTACAGGCCCTCGAGGACGAACTCGATGGCCGCCGCGGCCTCGCCGAAGGACTCCCTGCCCTCCATGCCGAGCCTGGCCATGATCTTGGCCAGGCCGGGGACCTCGCCGGTGCGGCGGAGCAGCTCCGTCGCGGAGACCAGCTCACCCGACTCGATCGAGCCGCCCTCCTCGAACTTGGCGAGCAGCCCGGTCAGGTCGGCGCCGCCGAGCCGGGCGCGGAACGTCTCCGCGATCGCGCGGCGCAGCAGGTGGTTGAGGATCTCCTCCTCGCGGCCCTCCTCGCTGACCTCGAACTCCACCTTGCCGCGCAACGTGGGGACGATGCCGGGAAGGTCGGCCACCCGGGCCACGGGCATCTCGTCACGCGCCTCAGCCACAAGCGCGGTGCGGCGCACCGCGGCCGCGGCGGCGGACTCGGCGGCCGCGATGGCGAACCGGGCGGAAACCCCGGAGCGGCCGTCGACAGCGGGGGACTCGCGGACCAGGCGGGTGAACCGCGCGATGACCTCGATCAGGTGCTCGGGCAGGTCCGCGCCCTGGTCCTGGCCGTCCCAGACAACCGCGGCCTCCTGGCCGATCAGTGCGAGCTCGTCGGACAGGGACAGCGGGTAGTGGGTGCGGATCTCCGCGCCGAACCGGTCCTTCAGCGGCGTGATGATCCGGCCCCTGTTGGTGTAGTCCTCGGGGTTCGCGCTGGCCACGAGCACGATGTCGAGCGGGAGGCGCAGCGAGTAGCCGCGGACGCCGATGTCGCGCTCCTCAAGCACGTTGAGCAGGGCGACCTGGATGCGCTCGGCCAGGTCGGGCAGCTCGTTCAGGCAGAAGACGCCGCGGTTGGTGCGCGGCACCAGGCCGAAGTGGATGGTCTCCGGGTCGCCGAGCGTGCGGCCTTCGGCCACCTTGACCGGGTCGATGTCGCCGATCAGGTCGCCGACGCTGGTGTCGGGCGTGGCGAGCTTCTCGCCGTAGCGCTCGGACTTGTGCCGCCATGAGACGGGAAGGTCGTCGCCGAGCTCCGCCGCGAGGCGACGGCAGCGGGCGCAAACCGGGGCGTAAGGGTGGTCATTGATCTCGCAGCCGGTGACGACCGGCGTCCACTCGTCGAGCAGTTCGCCGAGGGTGCGGATCAGCCGCGTCTTCCCCTGGCCACGCTCCCCGAGCAGGATGATGTCGTGTCCCGCGAGCAGCGAGCGCTCGACGTGGGGAAGCACAGTCTGGTCGAAGCCGACGATGCCAGGGAACCGTTCCTGCCCCGCGCGCATCCGCGCGAGCAGGTTCTCTCTGATCTCTTGCTTGACGGTGCGATAGAGGTGGCCGCTCGCTTTCAGGTCGCCCAGGGTGGCTGGCCTGCCGTTCGGAGCGCTTGCGCTGAGTTCCTCACTACTGTGCTGCACTCTTCCCAACGTATGTCATCCTCTGCCTGCGGGGGGCCGACCCCCCTGCAGTGCTCCTTGCGGGGGGCGACCCCCCTGCGCCCCCCGCGTATGGCGGGGGCTTCGCCCCCCCATTGCCCCCCCACGGGAGGACGCCGCAAAAAGCGCGGCGCCCCCCGCGCTGCGGTGCTGTTAGGGCCTTGTGGTTGCTGTTTGCAGGCAGCGCAGAACCCGCGCTGCCTTGCGCTGTGGCTGGGGTTAGAGCCTTGTGGTGGCCGTTGGCAGGCGTTGCATAACCCGCAACGCCTCTCGCTGTGGCTGGGGCAGGCGCTACAGCACCCGCAGTGACTGCGGCTGGGGCGCGCTGTGGTGGGGCTAGTGTTCCGTGGTGTGGCAACGATTTCCCCGATAGTGCAGGCTGATGACATCGTCGCGGCCCGTGAGCTGCTTATTGACGTCATCTCGCCGACCCCGATGCTCTACTCGCGTGTGCTCTCCGAACAGGTGGGCGGGCCGGTGTACCTGAAGTGCGAGAACCTGCAGCGCACCGGGTCGTTCAAGGTGCGCGGCGCGTACACGCGGATCGCCCGGCTGTCGGATGCGGAACGCGCGCGCGGCGTGGTTGCGGCAAGCGCGGGCAACCACGCGCAGGGCGTCGCGTTCGCCGCCGGGCTGCTCGGTGCCTCGGCCACGGTGGTCATGCCGGAGCGGGCCCCGCTGCCGAAGGTGGAGGCCACCCGCGCCTACGGCGCATCGGTGATCCTGCACGGGTCGTCGGTGGAGGACGCGCTCGCCGAGGCACTCCGGTTCGCCGAGGCGACCGGGGCGGTGTTCATCCACCCGTTCGATCACCAGGACATTGTGGCGGGCCAAGGCACGCTTGGCTTCGAGATCATTGAGCAGTGCCCAGGGGTGCGGACGATCCTCGTCCCTGTCGGCGGGGGCGGGCTCGCGGCGGGGATCACCGTGGCGGTGCAGGCGCTCGACCCGGCCGTGCGGGTGGTCGGCGTCCAGGCGTCGGCGGTGCCTGGGCTGATCGCCTCCGTGGCGGCGGGATCGCCGGTGCAGGTTGTCGGCGCGCCCACGATGGCCGACGGCATCGCGGTGCAGCGGCCCGGGGACATCCCGTTCGGGATCCTCGCCGGGTCCATCGACCGGATCGTGGCCGTATCCGAGACTGCGCTCGCGCGGGCGCTGCTGCTGTGCCTTGAGCGCGCCAAGCAGGTGGTCGAGCCGTCTGGGGCGGCCGGGGTGGCGGCTTTGCTTGAGGGGCTTGATTCATTCGAGCCGCCCGTCGTGGTCCTGCTCTCAGGCGGCAACATCGACCCGCTGCTGCTGTCCAAGCTGCTGCGGCACGGGCTGTCCGCCGCTGGGCGGTACCTCGGCTTCCGCTGCCGTGTCCCCGACTATCCGGGTTCGCTCGCGGCGCTGCTCACGCTGCTTGCCGGCCTCGGTGCGAACGTGCTTGAAGTCAGCCATGAGCGGCTCGCGCCGAGCCTGCGGGTGGACGAGGTCGAAGTCGTTCTGCAGGTCGAAACGCGCGGTCCCGAGCACTGCGCGCTTGTGACGGAAGAATTGCGCGCGGCGGGCTACGACCTGGCCTTCCGCTAATTTGCTCCGACTACGTCGCTGGTCAGGTCGGTGGCGAGCTCAAGGACGATCTCACGGAGCTCCGCCTGGCTGGGGGGAGCGGGGAGCACCGCGTCTAGCTCCGCCTCCGGCGCGTCCTTCATGAAGAACATGCACGACGTGCTGACGGCGAAGATCGCGGCGGCCGCCCTGATCCGCGAGCGCGGCGGCGCGTCGGGACCGGTGATGATCTCCATGAGTGCCGCAAGGCGAGGGCGGAACTGCGTGAAGCGGTGCTTGCCGTCCTCCGTCCCGTGGATGGTCGCCTGGTTGCGCTCAAGGAACCGGAAGACCTCGCCGCTCTCCATGACGATCGTGACGTAGCGGTCAAGCAGCTCCTGGGCGGTCCGTGCGCCTGGTGGCTGCTCCCTGCCCCACGCGATGAGCGCGTCGAGGCGCCCGAAGTAGTCCTCGGTGAAGCTGCGGACGATGTCTTCCTTGGACTTGAAGTGGTAGTAGAGCGCGGCCTTCGTGACGCCGAGGCGCTCGGCGATCTCCCGCAGGGAGGTCCGCTCGTAGCCCTGCTCGGCGAAAAGCTCAAGGGCGACCTGCTGGATGCGCGTGCGGGTGTCGCCGCGCCGGCCGGCGTGCGCGTGCTCGGTCTGTACCGCGTCCATCCTCGTGCCGTGCCTCCACCTGCCTGCGGGATCGTCGGCCGCCTGCCGGCCGATCGCCTCCGACCGGACGTCTTCCCGTGTTAACGGAAATCTACTTGACGGCCGGTTAGTAAAGAATATACCGTCTTTATGGCATTTAGACTAGCCGGGCGGCAAGTAAGTTCCGCCGAGCGGGGTCGGCGGACGAGGGGTCGGGGCCGAATGGTCGCGCGAGCGCGGCGACACCGAGCACGGGGAACACACCGGGGAAAACACAGCGGGTCTTCTGAGGAGAAGAAGTGAGTGAGGCAACGGGCGTCAGCGCCAGCGACGCGTCCGCAGAGATGGGCTTCCTGACCCATAAACAGATCATGATCATCCTGCCCGGGCTGCTGATGGCGATGCTGCTCGCCATGCTCGACCAGCTCGTCGTGGGTACCGCGCTGCCGAGGATCGTGGGCGACCTGGGCGGCGCGACGCACCTGTCGTGGGTGGTCACCGCCTACATCCTCACGTCCACGATCACCACGCCGTTCTACGGCAAGCTCGGCGACATGTACGGCAGGAAGAAGTTCTTCATCGCCGCCATCATCATCTTCCTGGTTGGGTCGGCGCTGTCGGGCCTGTCCTCCTCGATGGCCGAGCTGATCACCTTCCGCGCGCTCCAGGGTCTCGGCGCGGGCGGCCTGATGGTCGGCGCGTTGGCGACGCTCGGTGAGATCGTGCCGCCGCGCGAGCGCGGCAAGTACATGAGCTACTTCATGGTCGTGATGATGCTCGCCACGGTAGGCGGGCCGCTGGTCGGCGGTTGGATCACCACCGAGTTCTCCTGGCGCTGGATTTTCTACATCAACCTGCCGCTCGGCGGTGCCGCGCTCGTCTACCTGATCGCGGTCATGAAGCTGCCGGCCCGCCGGGTCGAGCACCGGATCGACTACACGGGCGGCGTCCTGCTCGGCGTGGTCGCCACCGCGGTCATCCTGCTCGCCACCTGGGGCGGCACCGAGTACTCGTGGGCTTCGTGGGAGATCCTTGGGCTGCTCCTGATCGCCATCGCCGCCCTGGTCGGGTTCCTCGCGGTCGAGCAGCGGGCCGCGGAGCCGATGCTCCCACTGCACGTGTTCAAGAACAGGAATTTCTCGGTCACGATGGTGCTGACCTTCCTGGTCGGCCTCGGGCTGTTCGGCGCGATGACCTTCCTGCCGTTCTACCAGCAGACCGTGCAGGGCGCCTCGCCCACGGTGAGCGGGCTGCTGATGACGCCCCTGATGGTGGGCTCGGCGCTCACCTCGATCCTGGCCGGCGTGCTGACCAGCAAGACCGGCAAGTACCGGCTGTTCCCGATCGTCGGCGGCCTGGTCATGGCGATCGGCATGTACCTACTGAGCAGGATCGGTGTGACCACCTCGCGCTGGACCACCGGGATCGACTACGTGGTGCTCGGCCTCGGCATGGGCTGCCTGATGCAGATGATGTCGCTGATCGCGCAGAACAGTGTCGAGCTGAAGGACCAGGGCGTGGCGTCAAGCGCCCGGATGTTCTTCCAGCAGATGGGCGGCTCGCTCGGCGTCGCCGCGTTCGGCGCGGTCTTCGCGCACAAGCTGACCGAGTCGATGAGCGGCGTCGCCTCGGCCGCCGGCGCGCAGGTCAGCAGCGCGTCACTCGACCCGGCGACGGTGACCGATCTCCCGCCTGCGGTGCGGGAGATCGTATACACCGGCATCGCGCATGCGGTGCAGAGCGTCTTCCTGTGGGTGACCCCGGCGTCGGTGCTGGTCTTCCTGCTTGCCCTGCTCATCAAGGAAGTGCCGCTGCGCGGCCGGGGAGAACCGGGCGACGAAGTCCCCGCCCCCGAGGCGGAGGCCCTGATCGGGTAGCAGCGCCGATCGGGTAGCAGCGCCGATCGGGTAGCAGCGCCGACCGGGTAACAGGCCAATCGGGTAACGGGGCCAAACGAGGCGGGCGCCCCGCGGCACGCATGCCGCAGGGCGCCCGCACGAGTCTTAAGCGCCGGCGTAAGGCACGGCCTCGAGGATCTCCACGGTCGTCGACCGGCCGTTTGGCAGCGAGAAGGCCGCCTTCTCGCCGACCTTCTTGCCGGTGATCGCAGCGCCGAGCGGGGACTTCGGCGAGTAGACGTCGATCGGCGCGCCGCTCTCCTCCCGCGATGCGAGCAGGAACGTGACCTCCTCGTCGTCGCGGACGAACCGGACGGTCACCGTCATGCCAGGGCCGACGATGCCGTCGGTGCGCGGCGGCTCGCCGACCCGCGCGTTCTCCAGGATCTGCTGGAGCTGGAGGATCCGGCCCTCCCGCTTGCCCTGCTCTTCCTTGGCCGCGTGATAACCGCCGTTCTCGCGCAGGTCCCCCTCTTCGCGGGCCGCCTCGATCTTTGTGGCGATCTCCCTGCGACCAGGTCCGGAGAGGTAGTCGAACTCGGTCTTTAGCCGGTCGTACGCCTCCTGGGTGAGCCAGGTGACGCTTTCATCGCGCGTCTCGGTCACGGGCACTCCTCAATTACTCCGCAGGACTCTTCAGGCCGCTGCGTGCTGGCTTTCTCCGGGCGCAGAGCTTCTTGCCCTCCGCCGAGGAGCCAGTCGGTCTCCGGGGGTAATCTTCTGAGGCTAACAAGAGTCGGCCACTGCAGCGAACTAGTCAAGTGCGGCCAGTAGGCGGCGTGGCGTTTCACAAGGCCTCCGGGCCAGGTTTCCCACCAGGGAATGCCGCTAAACCGAGCCGTTGTTCCGGTAAAAGTACACAGAATAGACGGAGGGCGACGAGTTGTCAGTAGTCTCCAGCGGGGACGAGCCCCCGTACTCCCCGGCCGCGCGGCCGATGGCAAAGGGTGCCACTGAGTCGGACGCGCGGGTCACCGGCGAGGACGCTAGGGACACCGGGCTGCGCCTCATGGCCGTGCACGCGCACCCGGACGACGAGTCCAGCAAGGGCGCAGCCACGATGGCCAGGTACGCGCGCGAGGGCGTCGAGGTCCTCGTAGCCACCATGACCGGCGGTGAGCGCGGCAGCATCCTGAACCCGGCGATGGACCGCCCCGAGGTGCTTGCCAACTTGGCGGAGATCAGGCGCGAGGAGATGGCGCGGGCCCGCGAGATCCTCGGCGTCGAGCAGCGCTTTCTCGGCTTCGTCGACTCGGGTCTGCCGGAAGGCGACCCGAAGCCCCCGCTGCCCGAGGGCAGCTTCGGCCTCGTCCCGCTGCACGAGGCAGCGGCGCCGCTGGTCCGCCTGGTGCGTGACTTCCGCCCGCACGTGATCCTGACCTATGACGAGGGCGGCGGCTACCCGCATCCCGACCACATCAAGACCCACCAGGTCGCAGTGGAGGCGTTCGAGGCGGCGGCGGACCCCGACCGGTACCCGGAGGCGGGGGGCGAGCCCTGGCAGCCGCGGAAGATGTACTACTTTGTCACCTTCCATCAGGCGAAGTACGCCGCCCTCCACGAGGAGCTCATCCGGCGCGGCCTTGACTCGCCGTACTCGAAGATCTTCGAGGAATGGGAGGAGCGCGCCCGCAAGCGCCTGGAGCGTGGCAGCCGGCCGCTGGAGATCACGACCAAGGTGGCGGCGGCCGACTACTTCGAGATCCGCGATGACGCGCTACGCGCCCATGCGACCCAGATCGACCCGAACGGCTCGTGGTTCGCCTGCCCGCGCGACGTCGAGCGCGCCGCCTGGCCGACCGAGGACTATCATCTTGCTAGGTCGCTCGTTGATACCGAGCTGCCGGAAGATGACCTTTTCGCGGGTATCCGGGAGAGTGTGACCTTGTGACTGTCCTCGCCACGGTGCTTGCCAGCGGCACCAACAGCACCTCCACGATTAACGACGTGGAGCCTGGACTGCTTGGCTTCCTCGTCGTGGCCGCGATGGCGCTCGCACTCGTTTTCCTGCTTCGCTCGATGAACAAGCAGTTCAAGAAGATCGGCCCGAAGCCCGGGAGCCCCGAGGACTTCGCCGCGGGTACCCATGCGGAGGGGGCTAGCGAAGCGGCGAACCAGCGGCCGCTGCGGGGCTTGGCGGCGCACCGGGCCGCGATGGCGGCGCTCGCCGCGGAGGCGGATGCCGAGGCGAAAGACGCCGAGCGCGACTAGGCAAGCCGAGGTGGGTCGGGTGGGCCACCCTGTTCGCTGACCTGCGGTCAGCTTCCCGGTGGCCCGTAGTGTTTTCCCGGGGGGCGACCCCCGGACCCCCGAGGTGGGCCACCCTGTGAGCTGACCTGCGGTCAGCTTCCCGGTGGCCCCGCAGTGTTTTCCGGGGGACGAGCCCCGGACGCGGGGAGGCTCGTTTTTCCGCCCGGGCGCTATTCCGCCCAGGCGCGGCGCATGGCCTCGGGGAGGCCCCACCAGCCGAGGGCGGTGAGGCGGTCGTCCTCGTCGATGGCGCCGAGGACGGACCACATCGCGGTGACGTGCAGGAAGAGCCCTTCGATGCTCAGCTCGTCGTAGTCGTCGTAGTCGTCGAACTCGCGGCCATCGAAATCCGGGTCGTCGTACTCCACGTCTTCGCCGTCTTCGCCGCCTTGCCGCGCGGCGTTGCCGTTGCCGTTGCCCGCCACTTCTAGGCCGATGACCTCATCGGGGTCGAAGTCCCTGACGTACCTGGCTAGGTCGGCCGCCGAAGCCGGCGTCCCAGGGCCGCCAGTGACCAGGGCGGACATGACCGCGAGCCAGTCGAAGTGGTCGAGAGCGCACACGGCGGCGATCGCCGCCGACAGTTCGTCTGGCTCGCCGTCAGGGCCGGTCTCGTCGGCGTCGTCGCCGAACGTGAGATCCTCGTCCTCGGCCCATTCCATGGCGCGGGCGAACTCCCTGTCCTCCGGGGACAGCGGGTCGCCCTGCGGCGAGGCCACCGACGTGGCCAGCGTGAGCCACAGTTCCGCGTCATCCGTCGGCAGGGCTTCCGCGGTGCGGCCGCTGAACGAGACGAGCATCTGGCCCGGCCATCCCGGCCGGGCGATGTCCGCGCGCAACCTGTCGGCCGCGGACCTCAGCTCCTCGGGCGGCAGCGGGCGGGACCCAACCCGGTCGAGCATGGACTGGAGCGCGGTGCGCGCCTCGGCGTCAGCTGTGGCCCAGTCCGCAAGGAAGGCCTCGTCCTGCTCGTCAAGCAGTACCGTCATCGGAATCCGGCCGTCCGGCAGCGGCGTGGTCATCCACCGCTCCTGCAGCGTGAGGTAGTCCTGCCTGGAGACCTTGTCCCCGGTGGCGAGCCTGTCCGGGTCGATCTCCCCGGCGGCAAGCCGCTCCTCTAGGTAACTGACCAGCCTGGCGTGCATTTCCTCCTGCAGCGGGCTGCGCGCGGACGGCTCTTCCCACACGTGCAGGCCGATGATCCCGGTCGGCTCGGTGCCGGTGGCCTCAAGCCAGCCGTGCACGTCACCGAACGTCGCGTCGCGGGAGCTGATCTTTTGCAGGATCACTTCCGCTGACTGCCAGAACGGCGCGGACAGCGGATTCCCCGCAGCCAGGAGACCGCGCCTGATCACCGGCAGCGAGGTGAGCGCGTCCTCGGCCGGAACGCTGAGCAGCGCGATCGCCACATCACGCCGTCGCAACTCGGCGACGGGACGATGGGCGATCTCGGCCACGCGATCAGCTTGGAGTTCCACGCCTCGCAGCGTACGACGCTCGCGTCCCACGGCGCACGGCCCTCCGGTCTCTCTAGTCGCGGACTACAGCTCGGTCCGACCGCCGAGGCACGGCTGGCGTTCCTGCGGCACCCGGACCTTCTGGTCCTCGGTCTGGTAGTTCTCGGCAACCGCGGCGAGCAGCCGGGGTTTGCGGCTGGACTGCTCCAGGCAGGGCAGTTCGCCCGCGCCTAGGTCGCTGCCCTTGGCGCGGACAGCCGCCTTTACGGCTTCTGGGTTATCCCAGATGAATCGTCTGCCCAGCATGGTGGAAACGCTACCAGGCATGGCGCGTCGCGTGCTGAAGACGGCAGGACGCCCGGTACGTTAGAGGACATGCTGGTGACCAATCACGTGCTTTCTGGTGCCGTGATCGGTGCCGCGACGCCTCGCCGCCCGGCCTCAGCCTTCATCCTCGGCGTGCTCTCCCACTTCGCCCTGGACGCCGCGCCGCACTGGGGTAAGTGGAAGGGACGTCCGTCGTTCATGGAAGTAGCGGTACCCGACGGGCTGACCGGGCTCGCCGTCATGGGCACTATGACGGCGCTCGCGCCGCGAGAAGCACGCCTTGCGGTGCTCGCGGGGATGGCGGGCGCGGCGCTGCCCGACCTTGACAAGCCGTCGATGGTCTTCTTCGGGCGCTCGCCATTCCCCCGGACGTGGGACCGGATCCACATGCGGATCCAGCATGAGGCACCCCACCGACTCAAGTACGAGGTGGCCGCGGCGGCGGTGTTCTTCGCCGCCGCGGTCGTGCTGCTGCGCGGTCCTCGGCGGGGTTAGCTCCGCCACCGCTTAATTGGCCAGGTTGGTCTGCAGGTTATTAACGAGCGCCGTGTAGTCGCTGTCGAACGTGTTCAGCGTCTGCGGCAGGCCGGTGCTGGTGACCGCGGACTGGTACTGGGCGCCACTGGTGGCCTGGCTCAGCTGGGTGTAGTCCTTGGCCGCCGCGGCCGAGTCCGCGGCGAGCCTTGCCTTGACCGGGTCCGCGCCGGACGGCACGGACGTGACCGACAGCTGGCTGGAAAACGTGTTGAAGGCGCTGGCGGCCTTGCTGTCGTTCTTGGTCAAGCAGGTCAGGTTCTGGTCGCAGCTCGTCGACGCCTGGTCCAAGGTGGTCAGGCTGTTCGTCAGCGTGGCGTAGGAGCTGTTGAGCTGGGAGATCGCGATGGCCGCCGTGATGTTGCCGTTGGCCGCGCCGACCGCCGAGCCGATAAGCGTGACATAAAGCGCTATGTAGGCAACCACCAACAGCGAGCCGAGCACGATGAACGTGGTCACCAGCTTCCTGGCCGCGGAAGTCAACGGGAGCAGCCACGTGGCGGGCTGGAAGAAAGGCTGCAGGCTGTACCCGGCCTGACCGCCGTACCCGAAGGGCGTGCCGTACCCAGCTCCAGGAGCCCCGTAGCCTGCTGGCGCGCCGTAGCCGGCTGCGGGAGCCCCGTAGCCTGCTGGCGCGCCGTACCCGGCTGCGGGAGCCCCGTAGCCTGCTGGCGCGCCGTACCCGGCCGCGGGCGCGCCGTAGCCTGCGGGCGTGCCGTAGTCGGTTGGGGGAGCCCCGTAGCCTGCTGGCGCGCCGTACCCGGCCGCGGGCGCGCCGTAGCCTGCGGGCGTGCCGTAGTCGGTTCCGGCGGCCTGAAGCGCCGTCGCCACCGGAAGCGCCGTAGCCTGCGGTTGGGTCATACCCCGAAGGAGCGCCATACCCCTGCGGGGCGCTGTCGACCGGGTTCCCCCAGACCGGTCCCTGAGTCCCGTAAGCCGGCCCCGGGGTTCCGAAGTCCGGCGTCTGCGTGCCGGAGCCGGGCGCCTGTGCTTCCGGCAGCCCGCCCGCCCACGCCACCGCACCGGGCGTGTCGCCGTAGAGCCCGCCTGGGTAGGCGGGGGTCAGCATGTACCAGTAGCCGGTGTACCGGGTCAGAAACCGGAGGACTGCGACGTACGCGAGGTGGAGCGAGGCGGGCATCCGGCCCGCGAAGAGCGTGACCAGCCACGCGATGAAAGCCATCAGCGTGCCGGCCCCTACCGCGACGATGAAGCGAATGATGCCGGCCGGGATGGCGAGGAAGTACCGGAAGAAGACGGCGGCACGGTTCAGCCGCTGGGGCTCCGGGATCGCGATCCGTACCGGGTAGGAGGGATCGTCGTCAAGCGTGAACGGCGGGTAGGCGTCGGTGAGCATGAACTCGTACGCGCTGACCCGCGACGACCAGCGCAGGAAGCCGCTTAGGAAAGTGACGGCGAACTCCGGCAGTTGCCCGGTGAACAGCGCGCCCCACCAGCCGATAAAGGCGACGACCGCCGCAACGAAGCTCAGGATGCCAAGCACGATCACGTGCGGTATGACCAGAAGGAGACGGAACACTACGCCGAACCGTGGCTGCGGCACGGGATCCGCCACCGCGACCAGGATGGGCTGCGGGGACATGGTGACCGGCGTCGGGCCGGGATAAGCCTGATAGGGAGAGTGCGCAGTCACGGTGATCTCCGTTCAGTCAGCATCAATCACGGTAAGTAGGCCACGCGATCCTAATCAGCTCTGGATGATGTCATAAGCTATTTTTCAGTAAATAGTGTTTATTCGTGATCGTTCGCGTGACCTGGCGCTGATGGCATGACGATCCACTTACCCATCGTCATGAGTCAGTGGTCCGTCAGGCTGCCGGCAGCGGGTACTCAAGCCCCACCAGGCGGGCTAGGTCGGCGAGCGTGAACTCGAACATCGGGGCCGCGTCGTCGAGCGCGAACCCTAGGTGGCCGAAGACCTCCAGCGTCACGGCGCCGTAGAGCAGCACCCAGCAGCGCAGGAAAACCAGGATCGTGCCCTCCGGCACGTCCGGGCCCAGGGCCGCGCGGAACCGGCCGAGCTGCGCCCGCAGCCCCTCATCGATGTCTGCGGGGCCGGGTACCGGAAAGTGCTCAAAGTTCCACAGCTCGATGAAGAGAGCGTAGAACGTCCCCGCGAACTCCAGCGCGCACTCCTGGGCGATATCGAACCTGCCATCATCGAGCCCCGGCAGCGGGACGCCGAACAGCATCGCAAACTCGTCCTTGTGGCTCAGCCCCCAGCGGCGGAACTCGCGGCAGGCCGCCACCAGCTTCATGGTGAGATGCCGCCGGACAAGCTCAGGGGAGGCGTCCTCGCGGGAAACGGTCGCGCCTGCGCCGCCCAGCGCGACATCGTCGATCGCCCGGTGGACGTCGCCCGACAGCTCCCTGAAGATCGTCGCGATCACGTGCCTGAACAGTTCCTCGCGGCTGCTGTAGTAGCGGTAGAGGCCGGGCGCGGTCATCCCCATCTCGCGGGCGATGGCGCGTAGCGACATCGCATCCGGCCCCTGCTCGACGAGCAGCCTGCGGGCCGTCGCGGTGATCTCCTCCATCGTCGCCGCGCGCAGCCGGTCCCGCCGGGTCGGTGGCGTCGGCGGAACCGGTCCAACCGGCGTTGCCGGTGATGGGGATGGTGCCTGCGTCACACGTACCTCCTGACTCCGTTTTACAGGTCAGCGCCACCGCGCGGAAGAACTTCCGCAAACACTCTTGACTTGAGTAAACGCCGTACGCAAAGTTACTTATGTAAGCAGTTTACGGTGTTCACTCATAGATCCGCGGCAAGCGGGACCATCATGGCGTGGAGGCGTGATGTTTGAGGCATGGGGACGCTGGCTCTACCGGGCGCGACGGCTGACGCTCGTTATCGCCCTGCTGTTCGCTGCGGCCGCCGGAGCATGGGGGACCGGCGTCTTCGGCAAGCTCGACTCGGGTAACACGTTCACCCCGCGCAGCAGCCAGAGCAACGTCGAATCGACGCTCGCGGCCAGCTTGTTCGGCCGCGACAGCGCCGATGTCGTCGTGCTTTTCCACAGCACTGCGCACACGGTCGCCGACCCGGTCTACCGGCAGGCCGTGACGGGCTACCTCGCCAGCCTTCCGGCGAACGAGGTGACCACGGCCGCCACCTTCTGGACGAGCGGCCAGCCGGACCTGGTCTCCGCCGACCGGCACTCGACCTACGCGGTCCTCCAGCTCGCCGGCGGTTCCGATCAGGGGCGCGAAGACACCTACAAGGCGATAGCGGCGGACTTCTCCGCCGTGGCCGGGACGCCGGGCGACGGCATCACGGCCCAGGTTGGCGGCGGCACGCCAACGGAGGTCGCCATCAACAGCGCGGTCAGTGCCAACATCGCCAGGGCCGAGTCAATCTCGTTCCCCGTGCTGCTCATCCTCCTGGTGATCATCTTCGGCAGCGTGGTGGCCGCCTTCGCGCCGCTCGTGATCGGCGGCCTGGCGATCCTCGGCTCGTTCACCGTGCTCCGGCTGCTCACGCTTGGCACCACGGTCTCCGTCTACTCGGTGAACATCACCACGATCCTGGGCCTCGGCCTGGGCATCGACTACGGCTTGTTCATCGTCACCAGGTTCCGTGAGGAACTCCGCCGCCAGGCTCTGCTTGCTCCAGGGGGGGCGACCCCCCTGCGACCCCCCGGAAAGGAGGAGGTGGAAGCCGCGGTCGCCAGGACCGTGGCCACCGCGGGCCGGACGGTCCTCGTCTCCGGCGTCACGGTTGCGGTCACGCTGTGCGGCCTGATGCTGTTCCAGCCGGTTTTCCTCCGCTCCATGGGTTACGGCGGCGTCGCCACGGTCGCGGTGGACGTGATCGCCGCCCTTACCGTCCTGCCCGCGCTGCTGGCCGTACTCGGCCACCGGGTCAATGCCCTCGCCGTCAGGAAGACCGTCCGCGCCGGCACCGTGAAAAGTGAGGCTGAAGGCGGCTGGTACCGCCTCGCGCGCTTCGTCATGCGCCGCCCCGTCGCGTTCGTCTCAGTCATCGTGATCGTGCTGCTCGCCCTGGGTACGCCGTTCCTGCGCATCTCCTGGGGCGGCACTGACGCGCGCGTGCTGCCGGCAAGCTCCACCGTCCGGGAGGTCCAGGACGCGCTGACGAACGATTTCCCGGCTAACTCCACCAACCCGATCGAAGCTGTGGTCACCGGTGTCACGAACCCGCCGCAGCTGGCCGCGTACACGGCCAGGATCGGCGCGATCCCCGGCGTCACGGGCGTGCGGACCACCGCGCAGCATGGGACAAGCGTCCGCCTCGACGTCGGGTACACGCCGCAACCCGACTCCCCGCAGGCCAGGCAGATCGTCACCAGCATCCGGGCCCTCGCGCCCCCGCCGCACGCCAGCGTCCTCGTCGGCGGTACGACCGCCATGCTCGTCGACGAGTTGTCCAGCCTTGGCGGCACCCTCCCGTGGATGGCGCTGCTTACCGTCCTGGCCACGCTGGTGCTGCTCTTCCTGGCCTTCGGCTCCGTCGTGCTGCCCGTCAAGGCGATCGTGATGAACATCCTGTCGTTGTCGGCGACGTTCGGCGTGATCGTGTGGGTGTTCCAGTGGGGGCACTTGTCCGGCCCGCTCGGCTTCAGCGCCACCGGCACGATCGACCCGACGATGCCGATCCTGCTACTCGCGATCATCTTCGGCCTGTCGATGGACTACGAGGTATTCCTGCTGTCGAGGATCCGCGAGCGCTACGACGAGACGGGCGACAACACCGTCGCCGTAGCCGCCGGCCTGCAGCGTACCGGCGGGCTGATCACCAGCCTGGCGCTGCTGCTCATCATCGTCGTCGCCCTGTTCTCCGCCTCCAGCGTCACGTTCCTCAAGCTCCTCGGCGTCGGCATGATCGTCGCCCTGATCGTGGACGCGAGCATTGTCCGCATCCTGCTAGTCCCGGCCACGATGCGCCTGCTCGGCCGCGCGAACTGGTGGTCCCCCGCCCCGCTCCGCCGCCTCTACGCCCGTTACGGCATATCCGAGTCCGAACCTGACCAGTCCCCCTCGGTACAGGTCTAACAAGATCCAAAGACTGCCAGCCACCCAGGGGGCAGGCGTCTCGCCGTGGACCCGGTACGCTATCGCGCACAGCGTGTGTGTTGCCGCTGCTACCGAGGTTCCATCCCCGAGACTTATGCTTCCTGTGCCGCGAGGAGAACGAACGTGTTCCATTCCGACGATGCCAATCCCTCGGTCATGTCGACGGACCTGCCGGCCGAGGTGTTCCTTCTTGACGTGCGCGAGGATGACGAGTGGGCCGCCGGGCACGCTCCGGACGCCGTGCACATCCCCGTCGGGACGCTGGCCGAGCGCGCCGGGGAGATCCCGCAGGACCGCGAGGTGTACGTGATCTGCCGGTCCGGCGCGCGCTCCGCCTACGCCGCCCAGGCCCTGGCGGGCGCCGGGTGGAAGACGGTCAACGTGTCCGACGGCATGACCGGCTGGGCCGTCGCGGGCCGCCCCATGGTGAGCGAAACGGGCGCGGAGCCCTACGTCGCCTGATCGGCACCGCGTCCGTCGAAAATTTCATGAAATATCCGGCATGTCGTGCGCGCCAGCGCCCGACGTGTCGGATCCGGCGGACCGGAACGGCGAGCTACGCCGCTGATTTCGAAGATCTTGGATACTTAGGCACGCTATGGCGACACCATCGATCCAAGATCTTTTTCTAGCCACGAACTCTAATCGGCGATTTCGTGAAATGTCGGGCGCGCCGTCCATGCGATGGCCTCTGCGAGTGGGTCACGCTCAACTTGGAGCTGCACGGGATGCCTCCGCTACCAGACGCTGTTGCCCAGCGAGTTCTCCGCGGTCGCCGAGGTGTTCCAGCGTGTTCAGCGCTGTAAACCCCCCGCTCGGCTCGGCTCTCTAGGCGGAATCGGGATTTGCCCCCTAGCCGGTGGCCGTCGCCAGGGCCAGCGGGAGGACGGGATTTGTCCCCTTACCCGGTGGCCGTCGCCAGGGCCAGCGGGAGGACGGGATTTGTCCCCTTACCCGGTGGCCGTCGCCAGGGCCAGCGGGAGGACGGCCGGGGCGCCGGCGTCGCGCAGCAGCGCCGCCGCGACCGTCATTGTCCAGCCGGTGTCGATCTGGTCGTCGATGAGCAGGACCGGGCCGTCTGACGCCTTGAGCGCGTTGCGGAGATCGTCCGGTACGACAACGGCGCGCCAGAGCGAGGCCAGGCGTTGGGCGCTGTTGTGCCGGCGCGGTCCTGGGCCGTCGGGCGTGGCGTAGCCGAGCGCGCCGAGGTAGGTCAGCCGGCCGATGGCGGCGATCCTCGTCCCCAGGCTGCCGATCAGCAGCGGCCGGGTGCGGGACGGCATCGTCACGACGGATACCGGCCGCTGTGCCCAGTCCCAGGCGGCAAGCACCTTAACCAGCGCGTCCGTGAGCTGCGCGGTGACCGGCTCATCTGCTGCGCCCTCCGCGAGCAGGGCGCGCAGCGTGGTACCCCAGCCAATGTCAGTAAGGCGGCCAAGCGAACGGCCCGGCTCGGCGGTGCGGGCAGCGGGGATCTTGCCGGACGCGTCGATCCCGAGCTCCTTCATCCCGGTCGGCCACATCTTGCGCGGCTCTACCTCGACGCCGGGACGGGCCAGTCGTTCGCGTGCCGCTGACGCGCTGGCCTGCGACACGTCGGCGGGCCAGGGCTGGCCGGTGCAGTTATCGCACCGCCCGCAGGCGACCGCCTCGGGGTCGTCGAGCTCGCCGCGCAGGAACTCCATGCGGCACCCGTCAGTCGCCTCGTAGGTGAGCATCGCCTGCTGCTCGCGCTTCCGCTCCCTGGCCACCCGCTCGTAGCGCTCCCGGTCGTAGGACCAAGGCCGGCCAGTGGCGGCCCAGCCGCCGACGGTGCGGGTCACCGCGCCGTCCACGTCAAGCACCTTCAGCATCATCTCCAGCCGCCCGCGCGAGAGGTCGACGTGAGTCTCGATCGCGGCCGTGGACAACGGCCGGCCAGCCGCGGAGAGCGTCTCAAGCGTCGCGCGGACCTGGCCCTCCGGCGGGAAGGCGAGCGAGGCGAAGTATGCCCAGATGTCGCGGTCCTGCCGGTCCGGCAACAGCACCACGTCGGCCCGCTCGACGCCGCGCCCGGCGCGGCCGATCTGCTGGTAGTAGGCGACAGGCGACTGCGGCGCGCCCAGGTGGACGACGAATCCGAGGTCGGGCTTGTCGAACCCCATGCCGAGCGCGCTCGTCGCGACCAGGGCCTTGACCCGGTTGGCGAGCAGGTCCTCCTCGGCCGCGAGCCGCTGCGCCTGGTCGTCCTTGCCGCTGTAGGCGGTGACTTTGATGCCCTGCTCGCGCAGGAACGCCGCGGCCTCGTACGCTGCGGCGACCGTCAGCGTGTAGATGATTCCCGAGTTCGGCAGCGCGCCGCTGGCGAGGTTTGCGGCAAGCCAGGCCAGCCGCATGGACGCGGTCGGCAGGCTGACGACCGCCAGGCGCAGCGACTCTCGGTCGAGAGAGCCGCGAAGCACAAGCACGGCACCTTCTTCCGCTACTTCTTCGCCGGAGGCGGTGGAACCGGCGCCGACGCCGAGCTGCTCCGCGACATCCGCAGTCACCCGGGCGTTGGCGGTAGCGGTGGTGGCAAGCACCGGGATATGGGCTGGCAGGGTCGACAGGAGCGTCCTGATCCGGCGGTAATCCGGCCGGAAGTCGTGGCCCCAGTCGGAGATGCAGTGTGCCTCGTCGATCACGATCAGCCCGGCCGTCGCCGTGAGCTGCGGCAGGACGTTGTCGCGGAACCCCGGGTTGTTCAGCCGCTCCGGGCTGACGAGCAGGACGTCGACCGCGCCCTCGCGGATCTCGGCGTGCACCCGCTCCCACTCCTCAAGGTTCGCCGAGTTGATCGTCCGCGCGTGGATGCCCGCCCGCGCCGCGGCGTCGACCTGGTTGCGCATCAGCGCGAGCAGCGGCGAGACGATGACCGTCGGCCCGGTGCCCTGAGCGCGCAGCAACGCGGTCGCGACGAAGTACACCGCCGACTTGCCCCACCCGGTCCGCTGCACCACGAGCGCCCGGCGCCGCCCCGCGACTAGGGCGCGGATCGCCGTCCACTGGTCGTCCCGCAGTCGCGCGTGCTCGCCGGCGAGCGCACGCAGGTGCGCCTCGGCCGCGGAGCGGAGTTCCTGGTCGTCCGTCATAGTTCCAGTGCTATCAAGAATGGATGCTCTGCGTAGCGATTATCATACATCTAGTTACCGAGCGTCACTAAATGTGTCATGGGGTCATCAGGGACGGTTGTGACCATGAACCGCATGCCGTGCCCAGGGTAGCCAGGTGCAGGCGACCGCCTAGCATCGACGGTGTGACTGACATCGTGTCGATCAGGGACCTGCGGGTCTCCACGGTCATCGGGGTGTACGGCTGGGAGCGCGAGATCGAGCAGGCGCTCACTTTCTCCGTGGACATGGGCGCAGATGTCGCCAAGGCTGCCGCCCTCGACGACCTCAAGGACGCGCTCGACTACTCGGCGGTCGCGCACACGATCAAGTGCGTCGTCATCGAGGGCAAGTTCCAGCTCATCGAGACTGCCGCCGAGCACGTCGCGCAGCGCCTCATCGCCGACTACGGCCTTACCTGGGTCCGCGTCGAGGTGGTTAAGCCGATCCCGACCGAGGGCTACAGGGCCGCGATCACCATCGAGCGCGGGACCCACCCGGCCAGGCTGCTCTAGCGGAACGGCGCATCCCGCCTCGTCCCAATCGCTACCTCCTACCTCGACGAGGTAGGAGGTAGCGATTGAGGTCGTTTCGTAGCAGGGGTGCAGGTCCACCGGGCTGCGCTGAGCCGAGCGAGGGGAACAGGCGGAGCGCGGAACCGTTATGGATGACTGAGCACGCTAACCGTCGCGGACCCGATCGCTGTGGGCGGACAGCGGCCGGGGAACAATCCAAGGCTCCAGGTTCTTGAGTGTTGTTGACTCAACTTTAGGAGGGGCCTAATGAGCGAAACGCTCACACTCCCGGTGCTGCCGCTAAACGATGACGTGGTGCTGCCGGGCATGGTCGTCCCCATCGAGCTCACAGACAACGAGGTCCGCGGCGCCATCGACGCGGCACGCAATAGCAATGGTCTTGGGCGGGGACCTGGCATCCGTTCGGAAGAGAAGGCCCAGGTGCTCGTCGTCCCCAGGATCGGGGACCGGGGGCTCGCGGGCACTGGCACGCTTGCCGTCATCGAGCAGGTCGGCCGGCTGCCCGGTGGGGAGCCCGGCGCGGTGCTCCGCGGTGTGTCGCGGATCCGCATCGGCCACGGGACCACCGGATCCGGCGCTGCGCTGTGGGTCGAGGGCACGGTCATCGAGGAGACCGGCCACGGGGCCAAGGCAACAGAGCTGGCCAAGGAGTACAAGTCCCTGGTCATCGCCACGCTGCAAAACCGCGGCGCGTGGCAGGTCGTGGATATGATGCAGCAGCTTGACGACCCGTCGACCATCGCCGACCGGGCCGGGTACGCGAGTTACCTGACCACCGAGCAGAAGCTGCAGCTGCTTGAGACCGCCGACGTCGCCGAGCGGCTTGAGACGGCGATCCGCTGGGTCAAGGACCACCTGGCCGAGCTCGACGTCGCGGAGTCGATCCGCAAGGACGTGACCGAGGGCATGGAGAAGCAGCAGAAGGAGTTCCTGCTGCGTCAGCAGCTCGCTGCGGTCCGCAAGGAGCTGAACGAGCTGACCGGCGGCGGCAAGGGCACCGAGGAAGACGACTACCGGGCTCGTGTCGAGGCCGCCAACCTGCCGGAGAAGGTCCACGAGGCCGCGATGCGGGAGGTCGACAAGCTGGAGCGGACCTCGGAGCAGTCGCCGGAAGTCGGCTGGATCCGCACCTGGCTCGACACGATCCTCGACATCCCGTGGAACGAGCGGACCGAGGACGCCTACGACATCGCGGGCGCGCGGCAGATCCTCGATGAGGACCACACCGGGCTCGACGATGTGAAGGACCGGATCATCGAGTACCTGGCGGTGCGCAAGCGGCGCAGCGACCGTGGCCTCGGGGTCATCGGTGGTCGGCGTTCCGGTGCCGTGCTCGCGCTCGTCGGCCCGCCCGGCGTTGGCAAGACCTCGCTCGGCGAGTCGGTCGCGCGGGCCATGGACCGCAAGTTCGTGCGCGTCGCGCTCGGCGGCATCAGGGACGAGGCGGAGATCCGCGGTCACCGGCGCACCTACGTCGGCGCACTGCCGGGCCGCGTCGTCCGGGCCATCCGCGAGGCGGGCACGATGAACCCGGTCGTGCTGCTCGACGAGGTCGACAAGATCGGTTCGGACTACCGGGGTGACCCGGCGGCCGCACTGCTCGAAGTGCTCGACCCGGCGCAGAACCACACCTTCCGCGATCACTACCTGGAGGTCGACCTCGACCTGTCGAACGTGGTCTTCCTCGCCACGGCGAACGTGCTCGACACCATCCCCGGGCCGCTGCTCGACCGGATGGAGCTCGTGCAGCTCGACGGCTACACCGAGGACGAGAAGGTCGCCATCGGCCGGGACCACCTGCTGCCGCGCCAGCTCTCGACGGCTGGCCTGACGGCAGACGAGGTGACGATCGGCGACGACGCGCTGCGCCTCATCGCGGGCGAGTACACCCGCGAGGCGGGCGTCCGCTCCCTTGAGCGGGCGATCGCCAGGGTGCTGCGGAAGGTCACGGCGAAGGAGTCGCTCGAGCCTGGCACGATGCCGGTTGTCGTCGGCACCGCCAACCTGCGCGACTACCTGGGACGGCCCCGGTTCACCCCGGAGACGAAGCTGACGTCAAGCGACCGCCGCACGGCAGTCGCCGGCGTCGCGACCGGACTCGCGGTGACAGGTGCGGGGGGCGATGTGCTCTACATCGAGGCGTCCCTGGCGGACGCGGAGACAGGCGCGTCTGGCGTCACGCTCACCGGCCAGCTCGGCGACGTGATGAAGGAGTCCGCGCAGATCGCGCTCTCCTACCTGCGCTCGCACGGGGCGGAGCTTGAGCTGCCGGTCACCGGCATGAAGGACCGCGGCGTCCACGTCCACGTTCCCGCGGGCGCGGTGCCGAAGGACGGCCCGTCGGCCGGCGTCACCATGACGACGGCGCTCGCGTCGCTGCTGTCCGGGCGGCCGGTCCGCGCCGACGTGGCGATGACCGGCGAGGTCTCGCTCACCGGCCGGGTCCTGCCGATCGGCGGCGTGAAGCAGAAGCTCCTCGCCGCGCACCGCGCCGGGATCACCACCGTGCTGATCCCGCAGCGGAACGAGCCTGACCTGGACGACGTGCCGGCCGAGGTGCTCGCGAAGCTGGACGTCCACCCGGTGAGCGACGTGCGCGAGGTCCTCGCGCTGGCGCTCGAGCCGGCGTCGGTGTCGGTGGAGACGGTGGCTACCGCCGCCGCGTAGTTCGGCTAGTCAGTAGTAGCGGCGGCCGGCCCGCGTTCGGGCCGGCCGCCGCTACCTCTTTTAAGGAGACCGAACGGTCGAGTTCTTTCATCCTGCCCCTCGCCCCGAAGTCTGTCGGCCAGGACCGTCAGGATGAAAGAACTCGCAGTGTTTCACCGCCACGGACCCGAGTCACGTGCCGGCCTTGGTCGCGGGGCTACGGGGGGTCTTCCCCCCGGGAAATTACTGGTGATCGGGGCACAGGCCGAACAACTCGACCGTGTGATTGACGGAGGTGAACCCGGCCTCGGCGGCGACCTTCTCCGCCCACTGCTCGACCACGCGCCCCTCGACCTCGACGCTGCGGCCGCACTCGCGGCACGTCAGGTGGTGGTGGTGCGCGGTGGAGCCGCACTGCCGGTAGAGGGACTCGCCCGACGGGTCGCGGATCGTGTCGATCACGCCCTGCTCGCTGAGCACCTGCAGGTGGCGGTACACGGTGGTGAGGCCGACCGTCTCGCCCAGGCGGCGCAATTCGGCGTGGATCTCCTGGGCGCTGCGGAAGCCGGGCAGGCTAGCCATGGCGGCGGCCACGGCCGACGCTTGCTTCGTGCCCCGCACGCGGGTGCCGCGCGGTTGATCCGGTGTCACATCTTGCAAAGTTAGCCGGCCTTCCTGCCTATGGCCATGGACGCGGGATCCGCGCCACTCTGGTCGTGCCCGTGTTCCGCGTTCCGGTTACCTAGTGATAATGGGAACGATTATCATCAACGCTGGACCGGGCGGAAATGTGCCCGGGCGGGATGCGCCCGCGCGGTGGCACCGGGCCGTTGCCAGCTGAATTCTGGCGGATTTGAGAAGATCACAATCATCACAGGCTCCCTGTGGTAATTTTCAACAGCGCAAACGGGGCCTGCCTAGCTGTCTTGCCGCCATGTGATTGGACGTGCGATGCATCTCGACCACAGGCCCGACCGACCTGTGCGGCCCCAGAACAACGACCCGAGGCCTGGCAGCCCCCGTTCCTGGGTACGCGAGACAAGGGCCGAGCACACGCTGGACTACTTCAGGCCTGAGAGTCGAAGGCCCAGCGATCCCGAGCATTCGAACCCTGCACCACCTTCAGGCCCCAGGCACGGCGGCCCAAGGCGAAGCACCGCGAAACCCAAGGGCCGTTCGATGCGCACGGCCTTCATGATGACCGGCGTCCTCGGCGTCGTGTTCGTGCTCGCGGTTGGCCTGGTGGCGCTGGTGGCGCTGAAGGGCTCTCCGTCCGGGCCTAAGGCCGTCGCGCTCACGAAGGCGATCGCGACCCGGAAGGCCACGGCGCCCGCGAAACCCGCCCTGTCGCCGAAGGCCAAGAAGACCGCGAAGGCCACCCCGTCACCGAAGGCCAGCAAGTCCGCGACGCCAAGCCCGCCACCGTCGAAGCCGACGGCCAGCACACCGCCGTCGGTGCTTACGGTGCCGGCAGGCTGGACGCTGGCCTTCGACCCGAGCTTCTCCGGGTCGACCCTTGACACCAGCACGTGGGCCACCTGCTACGACTGGGCGACGAACCCGAGCGTCGGCTGCGACGACAATCCCACCGACGAAAAAGAGTGGTACATCCCCTCCCAGGCGCAGGTGAGCGGCGGCACCCTCAACCTGGTAGCGAAGCAGGAATCGACCCCGGGCCTTTCGACCAGCGGGGCGCCGGAGACCTTCACCTGCCGTTCCGGGATGGTCACCTCACTGCCCAGCTTCAACTTCACGTACGGGCTTATCTCGATCACGGCCAAGCTCCCGTACGGGCCTGGCCTGTGGCCGGCCCTCTGGCTCGCCGCCTCCAACAACCAGTGGCCGCCGGAGCTGGACATCATGGAGCACTGGTACAGCGAGGCGCAGTACAAGGTTTACGACCACACGGTCGGCAAGGAGTACCTCGGCGGCCCGGTCGCCACCCCGGGCAACCTCTCGGCTGGCTTCAACACGTTCTCGCTGCTCTGGACCAAGGACCGGGTCACCTGGTACGTCGACGGGACGCAGGTTTATACCACGACCTCCTACGTGCCGCAGCAGTCGATGTACTTCATCGCCAACGTGGCCGATGACAGCACCGCCACCGGTGCCTGCAACGGAACGATGGAGATCTCGTCGGTCAAGGTGTGGACGCCGTAGCGGCGAGGTGCCTCGTGTCGGCTAACGAGCTGTACTGGTAAGAATTGGGAGTATGAACCGGCTCGAAAACGCTACCAGCCCGTACCTGCTCCAGCACGCCGACAACCCCGTGGACTGGTGGCCCTGGTCGGATGAGGCGTTCGCGGAGGCGCGGCGCCGGGACGTCCCCGTGCTGCTGTCGGTCGGCTACGCGGCCTGCCACTGGTGCCACGTGATGGCGCACGAGTCCTTCGAGGACGAGGCGACCGCCGCGCTCGTGAACGGCAGCGTGGTCGCGATCAAGGTGGACCGCGAGGAGCGGCCGGACATCGACGCCGTCTACATGTCCGCCACCCAGGCGATGACCGGCCAGGGCGGCTGGCCGATGACCGTGTTCATGACCCCCGACGGCGATCCCTTCCTGTGCGGGACGTACTACCCGCGCTCCCGCTTCGTCCAGCTGGTGACCGCGGTCGCGGACGCCTGGAAGAAGAACAAGAGCCAGATCCAGAGCGAGTCGCAGCGGATTCGGGAGTCCCTGGCGGAGAACGCCGCTGCCATGTCCGCGCTTGGCGGCAAGGCAGGCGAGCTCAACCTGGAAGAGGTGACCGCCAGCGCGGTGGCCGGCCTGGAGGGAAGCTTCGACCGGGCGCACGCCGGATTCGGCCACGCGCCGAAGTTCCCGCCGTCGATGGTCCTTGAGTTCCTGCTCCGCTACGACGAGCGGACCGGGCAGTGGCCCGCCCTGGCGATGGCCGACGCGACCTGCCAGGCGATGGCCCGCGGCGGCATGTACGACCAGCTAGGCGGCGGCTTCGCCCGGTACAGCGTGGACGCGAGCTGGACCGTGCCGCACTTCGAGAAGATGCTGTATGACAACGCGCTGCTCGCCGGGGTCTACACGCACCTGTGGCGGCGGACGGGACAGCTCCGGGGCCGCGACGGGGCCGCGCTCGCCCGCCGGGTGGCCGAAGAGACCTGCGATTTCATGCTCAGGGAGCTGCGCACGCAAGAGGGCGGCCTGGCCGCCTCGCTCGACGCCGACAGCGACGGCAGCGAGGGCGTGTTCTATGTCTGGACGCCGGGGCAGCTGCGCGAGGTCCTCGGCGAGGAGGACGGCGACTTCGCGGCCGGCGTGTTCGGTGTCACGGAAACCGGGACGTTCGAGCATGGCGCGTCGGTCCTGCAGCGGCTGACCGAGCCGGACGAGCGCGAGCGGTTCGACCGGATTCGCGGCATCCTGCTGACGGCGCGCGAGGGGCGCACCCGCCCGGCCCGCGACGACAAGGTGGTCGCCGCCTGGAACGGCATGGCAATCGGGGTACTGGCCGAGGCCGGGGTGCTGTTCGACCGCCCCGACTTCCTGGCCGCCGCGAAGGAAGCAGCCGGGCTCCTAGTCTCCGTCCACCTGCGCGAGCCCAAGAAGAACACCCCGGTGGCAGGCACGGCGCGGCTCCTGCGCACCTCCAAGGACGGCGTGGCGGGGCCGAGCGCCGGGCTCCTCGAGGACTACGCCAACGTGGCGGCCGGCCTGCTGAAGCTGTCGGGGGTGACCGGCGAGGCCCGCTGGGCGAGCGTGGCGGGAGAGCTGCTTGAGGCGGTCCTCACCGCGTTCGGCGACGGCAACGGCGGGTTCTACGACACAGCCGAGGACGGCGAGCGGCTGATCTTCCGGCCTGCCGACCCGACGGACAACGCGACGCCATCCGGTGCGTTCGCGGCGGCGGACGCGCTGCTCAGCTGCGCCGCACTGACCGGCGACGACCGGTACAGGGACGCGGCGGGCGCCGCGCTGGCCGTACTGCCGCCGATCGCGTCCAAGTACCCGAGGGCCGGCGGGATGGGCCTGGCGGTGGCGGAGGCGCTGCTGTCCGGCCCCGCGGAGATCGCGATCGTCGGCCCCGACGACGACCCGCGCACCGCCGACCTGCTCCGCGCGGCCCTGCACGTGGCACCGCCCGGTGCGGTGCTCGCCCTCGGCCAGGGCTCAGGCGACAGCGAAATCCCGCTGCTTGCCGACCGGCCCCTGGTCTCGGGCGGCCCCGCGGCCTACGTGTGCCGCAATTTCACCTGCCAGGCGCCGGCCACGACCCCGGCGACGCTCCGCGAGACGCTCCGCCGAGCCTAGTTTCGCTCGCCTACGGCGCGGTACCCGGATGGTGCCGCTGCGCCCCTGGGCAGCGTGTTGACCGGGTCGCCTTGCAGTGTAAGCATAATTACATGAGTACGGAAATACAGGCCTGGCTCGTCGGGCGGCTTCCTGATGAGTGGTTCTCCGGTCCGGCGGATGTCACCGTGGACCGCGAGGAGATCACGATCACCGGTACGCTACCTGAGCCCGAGTCCGACGACGTGGACGCGGCCGCCGAGGGGCGGATCAAGCGGTTCCGCGAGGAGACCCGCGCGCGGCGGATCGACATCGCGAGCGAAGCCGAGCGTAAGTTCGGCAAGAAGGTCGCCTGGGGTGCGCGCTGCGGCAGCGTGACTGAGATTTTCACCGCACTGTCCGTCCCGGTCATGACCAGGCTCCGACAGTCGGAGCGGCGGGTGCTCGACACCCTGGTCGACGCGGGCGTTGCCCGTTCCAGGTCAGACGCGCTCGCCTGGTGCGTCCGGCTGACCGGCGAGCACACCGATGCCTGGCTGGCCGAGCTCCGCGACGCGCTGCGCCGTGTCGAGGAGGTGCGCGCCCAGGGTCCGCAGGGACCGCCAGCCCAATAACCGCACATCTCACCAGCCTCTCGGGTAAAGCGGCATGTCGTGAGCCCTCGGTCGGATACCGTGGCTTAGGACCGAATCTTTTCATCCTGTCTTCCTCCTGGAGGTCTGACAGGCCGGTGCTGTCAGGACGAAAAAGATTCGTAAGAAGGCTCTTGTGCGCGCTCTGCGGCGAGGAAGGTCGGTTCATGGGATACCGCGACCTGGGCTACCGGCTGTACGAGCGGAGGCTGGAGGCGTACCTGGCGGGGAAGCAGGTTCCCCGGCATGTCGGGGTGATGTGCGACGGCAACCGGCGCTGGGCCAGGTCCGCCGGGCACACCGACGTCAGCAAGGGGCACCTCAAGGGCGCTGACAAGATCTTCGAGCTGCTCCAGTGGTGCAAGGAGACCGGCGTCGAGGTCGTGACCCTCTGGCTGCTGTCCACCGACAACCTCAGCCGCCAGGAAGAGGAGCTCGGCCCGTTGCTCACGATCATCGAGGACACGGTGAACGGCCTGGTTGACGAGGGCTGGCACGTGAACCCCGTGGGCGCGCTCGACCTGCTGCCCGACCACACCGCGCGCGTCCTGAAGTACGCTGCCGAGGCGACCGTCAACAATCCAGGCCTGCTGGTCAACGTGGCCGTCGGCTATGGCGGGCGGCGCGAGATCGCGGACGCGGTCCGCAGCCTCCTGATCGAGCAGGCGAACAAGGGCATCACGATCGAGCAGCTCGCCGAGAGCATCGACGTCGAGCACATCGCCGAGCACCTTTACACGGCCGGCCAGCCCGACCCGGACCTGGTGATCAGGACCAGCGGCGAGCAGCGCCTCGGCGGGTTCCTACTGTGGCAATCGACACATTCCGAGTTCTACTTCTGCGACGCGTACTGGCCGGCCTTCCGCAAAGTGGACTTCCTGCGGGCATTGCGCTCTTATTCCGAGCGCAACCGTAGGTTTGGCGCATAACGTTACTGCTTCCCTGCTCGAATTTAGGGCTTTTCCCTGCGCCCAAGCATGGGTACCTTCAGAGATGGCGGGCACCTCCCCAGGGTGCCCACGCGGGAGGCCCCCTGAGTTCGCTACGTGCGACGAGAGGGCCGGCGCGGCCCTCTAGGGTGGGCAGCCCCGGTCCGTTCGACACGTTTGTCCCCGGAGGACCGGGGCGCGGCGTGTCCTGTCCGCGGTGCCGGGTCTCGAGCCCGGCGCCCAGGGGAGTTTTGCGTGGCCAACTCTGTGCAGCGTCGTACCTACGTCCTCGACACCAGCGTCCTGCTCGCTGACCCGGCGGCCTTGACCCGGTTCGACGAGCACCACGTCGTCGTCCCGGTCGTGGTCATCACCGAGCTCGAAGCCAAGCGTCACCACCCTGAGCTGGGCTATTTCGCCCGTCAGGCCCTTCGTTACCTCGACGACCTCCGGATTTCCCACGGTCGCCTAGACGCCGAGATCCCGGTTGGGGACGTCGGCGGCACGGCCCGGGTGGAGCTCAACCACATCGACGCACAGGTTCTCCCGGCCGGCTTCCGGCTGGGGGACAACGACACGCGGATCCTTTCCGTGGCCCGGTCCCTCGCCAACGAGGGGCACGACGTGGTCCTCGTCAGCAAGGACCTGCCACTGCGGATCAAGGCGTCGTCGATTGGGCTTGAGGCACAGGAGTACCGTGCCGAGCTCCCTGTCGATTCTGGCTGGACCGGGATGGCCGAGCTTGACGTGACGAAGGCGGACGTAGAGGAGCTGTACGAACGAGGCACGCTCGACTGCGAGGCGGCCCGCGACCTGCCCTGCCACACCGGGCTCGTGCTGCATACCGGTAGCGGCAGCGCCTTGGCCCGCGTCCTGCCTGACAAGCAGATCCAGCTCGTGCGGGGCGACCGCGAGGTCTTCGGCCTGCACGGCCGGTCCGCTGAGCAGCGGATCGCCCTCGACCTGCTGCTCGACCCTGACATTGGCATCGTCAGCATGGGCGGCCGCGCGGGCACCGGCAAGTCGGCGCTCGCGCTGTGCGCCGGCCTTGAGGCGGTCATGGAGCGCCGTCAGCACCGCAAGGTCATCGTCTTCCGCCCGCTGTACCCGGTGGGCGGCCAGGACCTCGGCTACCTGCCGGGTTCCGAGTCCGAGAAGATGGGCCCGTGGGCGCAGGCCGTTTACGACACGCTCTCGGCGGTGACCACGCAGGAAGTGATCGACGAGCTCGTCGCCCGCGACATGTTCGAGGTGCTGCCGCTGACCCACATCCGGGGCCGGAGCCTGCACGATGCCTTCGTGATCGTTGACGAGGCGCAGTCGCTGGAGCGCGGCGTGCTGCTCACCGTGCTGTCCCGGATCGGCACCGGCTCGCGGGTGGTGCTCACCCACGACATCGCGCAGCGCGACAACCTGCGCGTCGGCCGCCACGACGGCGTGGTCGCGGTGATCGAGAAGCTCAAGGGCCATCCGCTGTTCGCTCACGTGACCCTAACCCGCAGCGAGCGATCCGCGATCGCCGCCCTAGTAACCGATCTCCTAGAAGACACCCAGCTGTAGGCCAGCGAGCGCCGGCCACCGGGCCCTAAACTTCTTCGCGTGACCGGCGTCATGCACAACGATTCACATCAAGATCGTTATCCCGAACGGATGCGGCTGACTCCCCAGGCGGACCTTTACTCCCCGGGGGAGTCAGCCACGCTGCCCGCCGTCTCCGTGGTCATGCCGGTACTCAACGAGGAGAGGCACCTGGCCGAGTCGGTCGCCGCCGTCCTCGGCCAGGAGTACCCGGGCGGGTTCGAGCTGGTCCTGGCCATCGGCCCCTCCAGGGACCGCACCGAAGCCATCGCCCGCGACCTCGCCGCCGCCGACAACCGGATCACCGTGGTCCGGAACCCGTCCGGCCAGATCGCCACGGCGATGAACGCGGCCGTGAAGACGGCAAGGCACGACATCATCACCCGCATCGACGCGCACTCGATGCTGCCAGACGGTTACCTGCAGACCGCCGTACGCGCGCTCATGGAGACCGGCGCCGCCGACGTTGGCGGCTGGATGGCCGCCGAGGGCATCAACCCATTCCAGCAGGCGGTGGCCTGGGCCATGACCTCGCCCTTCGGCATGGGCGCGGCAGCCAACCACACCGGCGGCGACGCCGGCCCCGCCGACACTGTCTACCTCGGCGTCTACCGCCGCGAGGCGATCGAGAAGGTCGGCGGCTACGACGAGGGCATGCTCATCGCGGAGGACTGGGAACTCAACTACCGGATCCGCGCCGCTGGCGGCCTGATCTGGTTCACCCCGGACCTCAAGGTCACCTACCGCCCGAGGGCCACCCTGGGCACTCTGGCGAAGCAGCAGTTCCGCTACGGCCGCTGGCGCCGGGTCGTCGCCCGCCGCTACCCGGAGACGGTCAACCCCCGCTACCTGGCGCCTCCGGTCGCGACCGCGCTCAACACCGCCGGGCTGGTCGTCGGCGCGGCCGGGCTCATCGGAACGCTGGCTGGCGCATCGGGCCCGGTCCCGTACCTGAATCTCGGCTTCATCATCCCAGCCTTCTACCTGGCCGGCGTCACGGCGGTAGCAGCAAGATTCGCCGCCACCCAGCCCCTGGGTGTGCGCGCCCGCATCCCCTTGGTACTCGCGGCGATGCACACCTGCTGGGGCGCCGGCTACCTCACCAGCCCGGCTCGTTTGGCTGGGCGAAGGTGAAGGCCTGGGGTTGAGGTGGAGGGTCTGTGCGGGATTAGGCCTGGCGACCCTACAATTCGGGCATGGGCTTCGATCTTGGCGGTGAACTCGCGGCCGTGCGCGGTCAGGGATACGACCTGCACAGCAAGTACTTGAACCCGCAGATGCCTCGCACGCTGCACACTATTGGGTTCGACAAGGACTACGTGCGCGGCGAAGGGGCCTACCTCTACGACGCGGACGGGAACGCCTACGCGGACTTCCTGGCGGGGTTCGGGGTGTTCGCCGCCGGGCGGTCGCATCCGGTCATCAAGAAGGCGCTGCAGGACGCGCTCGACATGGACTTCGCTGCGTGGACGCAGTTTGACTGCCAGCCCATCATGGGTCTCCTCGGGCAGAGGCTGCTGGCCAAGGCTCCTGGCCTTGAGCGCGTGTTCTTCTGCAACAGCGGCACCGAGGCCGTCGAGTCCGCGCTCAAGTTCGCCCGCCACGCGACTGGCAAGAGCCGCATCGTCTACGCCCACCACGGCTTCCACGGCCTGACCGCAGGGTCGCTCTCGGTCAACGGCGCCGAGGAGTTCAAGGCCGGCTTCGGCCCGCTGCTGCCCGGCACGCAGATCCCCCTGGGGGACATCGCGGCACTCGAGGCGGAGCTTAGCAAGGGCGATGTCGCCGCCCTGATCGTCGAGCCGGTCCAGGGCCACGGCGTCATGATGACACCGCCCGGCTTCCTGCCCGAGGCCAAGAAACTGCTCCACTCCCGCGGCGCCCTGCTGATCAGCGACGAGGTCCAGGTCGGCCTTGGCCGCACGGGCCGGTTCTTCTCCTACCAGTACGACGACGTCGTGCCCGACATCGTCACGGTGGCGAAGGCCCTGTCCGGCGGCTACGTCCCCGTCGGCGCGATGCTGACAACGGACAAGATCTTCAGCTCGGTCTACTCCTCCATGGACAAGGTCATGGTCCACTCGACCACGTTCAAGGGCGGCCCCCTGGCGATGGCGGCGGGCCTGGCCTCCCTGGCGGTCATCGACGAGGAGGGCCTGGTCGAGAACGCAGAGCGCCGGGGCGCGGAGCTCATGCGCGGCCTGGAGGGCCTCAAGGCGAAGTATGACCTGATCGCCGACGTTCGCGGCAAGGGGCTGATCATCGGCATCGAGTTCGGCAAGCCGTCTGGCCTCAAGGCCAAGGCAGGCTGGGCGATGCTGCAAAAGGCCCGCGTCGGTCTCTTTGCCCAGATGGTGGTCGTCGCGCTCTTCCAGCGCCACCGGATCCTGACCCAGGTCTCCGGCGACCACTTGGAGGTCATCAAGCTAATCCCACCCCTGATGATCGGCGACGCGGAGGTCAAGCTCTTCCTGGACGGCCTCGCCGACGTCCTGGACGACGCCTCCAAGGGCAGCGGCCTCATGTGGGACTTCGGGCGCACGCTCATCAAGCAGGCCGTGCGGGCGTAGGTTTCCGGAGTCTAGGGGTGCGTTGCCTTTAGGAGGGCTTCCGCTATCGCTAGGTCGGTGGGGTAGGTGACCTTGAGGTTGCTTTCGCTGCCTGGGGTTACGTGGACCGGGGTGTCTGGGAGGTAGCGGAGGACTACTCCGCAGTCGTCGGTTGGGGTGAACGCCGGGTCGGCTGCGGCTAGGGCGTGAGCCTTCATGATTGTGGCTAGGCGGAAGCACTGAGGGGTCTGTGCGCGGTACTGGGTCTCGCGCGGGGGGACGTGGGCTATGACGCCGTTCTCGACCACCAGGATGGTGTCCGAGGTTGGGACCGCCGTGCCTATCGCGTCGTGGTCGTTCAGCGCTTTCACGCAGTCGGCGATGATCTGCTGGGTTACCAAGGGGCGCGCGGCGTCATGGATGAGGACGCCGGTTTCCGCCGGGTCGTGCCGAATTCCGATGTAGGCGAGGGCGTTTCTTACCGAGTCTGAGCGGGTTGCGCCGCCCCCGATGATCGCGCTGACCTGATCGCCAACCAGGCGTTTCGCCTCTTCGTGATAGGCGGGGGGCATGACGAGCAGGATCTCGTCGATTCCGGGAGCACTGGCGAATGCTGAGACGCAGTGCTCGACGAGGGTTTTGCCGTTAAGGGTTAGCAACTGCTTGGGCAGAGCAGCCCCGAACCGGGTGCCTGTGCCGCCGCCGAGCACCACTGCCACCATGCGCTTCACCGTCACACCTGGGGACTTTACCCGGTGTTAGAGGCGTGGTTCCTCGAACGGATCAGGGGTAGCGGACTACGCTGAGGTCACGGCTCCGTATCAATAGGAATGCGAGGCGGGGATGAGCCATCTGAGCGCGCGCCCGTCCGCGCTCTCACGGCTCACACCGCTGACGCTGGCCCAAATCTCTGTGGCTTTCGCGGCGATCGCGGCGCTTTGGCTTACCGCGGCATCGGTCCATGCCGAGTTGATCGCGCTCGTCGCGGCGCTCGCCGTCGTCGTCTCCGGCCACGCCGGCCGGGTGCTCGCCGGACAGCGGTCCGCGACCGCCGTCGAGTGGGGCCTCGTCGGCTGCGGCATGCTGGCCGAGTTCGTGGTTTACGCCGGGATCGCCGCCGCGGTCGGCTTCCACACCACGGGCCAGCTGGGGCTGGCGGGGAACGCACTGCACGGGACCTTCGTCGCCGGGCTCGGCGGCACGGGCACCGCCGGGGTGTGGCGGCTGGCGATCATGGCGGTCATCCTCACCGCGGTGACGGCGATGGTGGACGTGTGCGTGCACGGCCCCGCGCTGCCAGGAGCCCGGCTGCGCCTATTCGGGCCGCCGGGGGACATCCGGCTGCCGCTGGCCTGCGCCGCCGTCCTGGCGTTCGGCGCCCGCGCGGCCTTCCTCGTCATATTCGTCCTCGGCGTGGCCGCGCTCGGCGCGACGATCATCGATGGCACACATCAGGTCCGCGACAGGGGCGAGCTCCGCGGCTACCGCGGTGACGGCCGGATCGCGGTCTGGATCGGGAAGTGGGTCGACGGCAAGGTGCCGCCCCTGCCGCCCCTGGTCGTCGGCCTGCTCGTCACCGGCGTGCTGGCCGCGCTCGGCCTGCGGAACCTGCCGGGCATCCTGCTCCTCACCCCGGTCGAGGCGATGCTGCTCGCCGCGTTCGCCTCCTGGCACCCGCACGACGGGCGCAGCGACTGGCTCGTGCCGCCGCTGCTCCAGGCCGCCGAGTACGTGTTCCTCGCCGAGATCGGGTACGCCGGCCGTGTCTGGCCGCCGCTGACCTTCGCGGTGCTCGCCGCCGTCGGGCTCCGCCACCTTGACCTGGCCTACCGGGTGCGCGGCAGCCTGGCGAACGGCATTGACCGGCGCGGCCTCGGCTGGGAAGGGCGCATGATCATCGCCGGCATCGCCGCGGTCATCGGCATCACGCCGCTCGTCTACTCCGCGCTGGCGCTCTACCTGTGGTGGCGGGTCGCCAGGGACTGGGCGATCGGCTGGTCAGCTCGACATGCCGCCGTCGACCGCTAGCGTCGCGCCCGTCATGAACGAGCTGTCGTCGCTGGCGAGGAAGAGCATGGTCCGCGCGATCTCCTCCGGGGCGGCGTGCCGGCGAAGCGGGATCATGCCGTCGAAGATCGTCGCCGCAGTGGCCCGGTCGGTGCCGGTGGCGGCCTCCTCGACGATGTGCTGGAACTCATTGTCCACCGGGCCCGGGTGAATGGTGTTGACCCGGATGCCCTGCGGCGCGAGCTCCGCGGCGATCGTCCGCATCAGGCCGACCTGGGCGTGCTTGGCCGTGGCATAGCCCGCGATATGCGGGGCAGCCGTAAGACCCACGACGCTGGAAGTGAAGATGATGGACGCCCCGCGCGACAGGTGCGGAACGGCGTGCTTGGCCAGCAGGAAGGCGCCCCGGACATGCACCGCGAGGGTCTGGTCGAAGGAGTCCTCCGGGTACTGCGCGATCGGCCCGGTCGCCCCCTTGATCCCGGCGTTGGCGATCACCACGTCAAGGCGGCCAAACCGCTCGACCGCCGCGTCGACGGCCGCCTTCACCTGCGCGGAGTCAGTGACATCGGTCACCTGCCAGGCGGCCCGCTCGCCGAGTTCGGCCGCACCCGCCATGAGATCAGGTTCGGAAATGCCGGCCAGGAAAACGCTCGCGCCCTCGGCGACGAACGCCCTGGCAGTCGCCATCCCGATCGAACCCTCGCCGCCGGTGATGATCGCGGTCTTGCCCATAAGTCGGCACATGTCGCGGATGTTACAGCGGGGAGTACCCCGGTGGGCAGATACCAGCCGGTACTATCGCGGTATATGGGTGGCGTACGGCCTGGCGCCGGTTTCGAGTCACCGGCTGCCATGGGACGCCGCTGGCTGGCCGGCATCTTTGCCATTTCCGCGGTCTGGGCGATCCTGGTCGCGGTCATCAGCACCGACCACGTGCACCAGCTCTGGGGCGAGATGGCGGCGGTCGGCTACGGGGTGGCGCTCGCCGCCGTGCTCGTGCTCAGGAACGCGCGGACGGCGGACATCGCGCTCGGGCTGTCGTTCATCGGCGCCCTGCTCGTGCCGCTCGGCTGGCTGGCGGCGCACAGCGACGCCGCCGCGGGCACGGGGCTTCTGCAGCCAGAGGTCACGGTCGTCGCCCAGTCGGGCATGTCGCTGATCCATCACGGCACGCCATACACCGATGCGGCGGTGCTCGCGGCCACCCAGAACCCCAACGCCTACAACCCCTACCTCCCGGTGATGGCGCTGTTCGGGCTGCCGCGCGCATTCTTTGACCTCGGACTGCTCACCGATCCGCGGATCTGGTTCGGCGTTGTTTTTCTGGTGATTTTCTGGCTCGCCCTGCGCCACGCCGGCGCGCGTGATCCAGGACGCTGGACGGTCCTGGTCGCCGCGACCCCGATAATCGCCTTCGAGCTTGCCGTCGGCGGCACCGACGTGCCGATGGTCGCGTTCCTCTGCCTCGGGTTCGCCTTCCTGTGGGAACGCAAACCGGTGCTCGCCGGCCTCGCGCTAGGCATCGGCGCCTCGATGAAGGCGACCGCGTGGCCCGCGCTCCTGGTTGCCGTCGCGTTGCTCGCGGTCCGCGACGGCAAGCGGGCGGTCACCAAATTCACGCTGACCGCCCTTGGCGTAGTCGCCGTGTGCGTAGGCCCGTTCGTCGCCAGCCACCCGAAGGCCCTCGTGGAGAACACGATCATGTTCCCGCTCGGCCTGGCCAGCGTTAAGTCCGCGGCGTCGAGTCCGCTTCCTGGGCATATCATCTCGACAATCTGGCCGCATACCGGGCACATGATCGTCGTGATCCTGCTCGTGCTCGCCGGCCTCGCTGTCGCGGCCTCACTCGTCTTCAAGCCACCTCGCTCGGTGCCGCGGGCGGTCGTACTGCTCGCCGGGGCGATGACGCTGATGTTCGTGCTCGCCCCTTCGACCAGGTTCGGCTACTTCATCTACCCGGCCGGGCTGGCGATCTGGCTGCTCGCGGTATGGGTCGGCAGGAAAGCCGACGGGGAGGAGCTAGGCGAGATCGCGGTGGACTTCCTCCCAGCTCGCGTACCAGAGGGCCCACCACCCGCGTGACGCCGCGAGCGGCATGATGTAGACGCGGGTCTGCCCGAAGTACTCCCGTTGCTTCGGCAGGGGCAGGTTGCGCAGCGTCTGCACGTTGGACGCCCGGTCGGCGAGCTTGACGACGATCGCGTCGTCCGGCGCGTCCGACAGGCGCGCCAGGTAGGCCTCCTTGGCCGCCTTCTTGTCGGCACCGTCCATCACTTCGGGTTTGGTTACCCAGCCGACCAGCTCCGCGACCCGGTCGCCGAAGGCCTCCCGGACGCCGGCGATGGTGCACGGGGTGTCCTCCACGACGTCATGGAGCACGGCGGCGCACAGCACCTCCGGGTCGATGACCTCGGCCCCGCGCACGAGGACCTCAAGGGCCTCGAGGAGATGCTCGGCGTAGGGAGCTCCGGTCGGGCGCTTCTGGTCACCGTGGAAGCGGAGCGCGAACGTCACGGCCTCGGCCACCTTGTCGCAGGTGTCAGCGGGCAGCAGGCGACGCAGTTCGGGTTCCGTCCGCTGCCAGGTGTGCCAGTCGGTGAAGAGTTCCACACTGCCAGTGAATCAGTTCTGTCATTAAGTGCCCAGCGGGGCGTCGGGGCGGTTACCACTTCGATAGATAGGCTAGCTGCGTGCGCCTACGACTACCGGCCGTGCTCGCGCGAGGAGGCGACCCGCAGCAGGGGACGTCCTCGCGTGAGACCTTGGCCAGCGCGCTTCGCGAGGCAGCCGGGGAAACTGAGACCGACAACGAGAAACACGAACTCGTTCGGGATGATCAAAAACCTGAGCAGACGGGACGATTCGGCCGCGCGCGGACCGGCGCCGGGGGAGTCGTTGCTGTTGACTCCGGGGTTGCCGCGCGGGGTGGGCGGCTGGCGCGCAGTGCTTCCCGCGCTCGCCTCCGGGCGCTCGGGACCCCTGTCCTTCCCTCGTCAATCAGTCGCTCGTCCCTCGCTCCCTCGCTCCTCAGCCCAGGACAGGGGCGCGCCCTTCGGCTGGCGCGGCGGTGGTCGTGGCTGCCTGGGTGGGTCTTCGCGGCGGTGACGCTGGCGCCGGCGCTGCTCGCGGTGGCGTGGCTGGTGCCGGGGATCGGGATGCTGCTCCCGGGGCGGCTGTTGCCGGTGCCAATGGTGATCATCTTCGTGCCGCTCGCGGTCGCACTGTGTTACTTCGCGACGCGGCGGTTGCCGGCGGGCTGGCCGCGGTTTGGTGATACTCGAGGGGTGCCGGTTGTCGCGCTGCTCCTGATGGTCGCGATTGCGGCCGGGTTCGGGCTGTGGCAGGCGTACTTCCGCTCTGAGCAAGTCTTCGTGGTCAGCGATCCCGGCGTCTACCTGCAGTACGGGTACTGGATCGCGGGGCACGGGACGGCGCGGATCCCGGAGTCGGCCACAGCGTTCGGCAGCACAGCGTTCGGCGGTTCTGTCGGGCTGGACTACGCGGCTACGGGGTTCAGCGTGTCGGGTGCGTCGATCACGCCGGCGTTTCTGCCGGGATTGCCGCTCATGCTGGCCGGCGGGACGTGGCTCGGGGGGCTCGGTGGCGCGCTGCTGATGCCCGCGGTCCTAGGCGGGTGCGCCGTGCTGTCGTTCGCGGGGCTCGTGGGACGGCTGTGCGGAGCGTGGTGGGCGGTGGTCGCGGAACTGGTGCTCGCGGTGTGCCTGCCCGAGGTGTACGTGGCGCGGGCACCCTTCAGTGAGCCGCTAGTGCAGGTGCTGCTGTTCGGCGGACTGTGCATGTGCACTGACTCGCTGGTGCCGCCGCGTATTGCCGGTGGGCGCGGGCTGGCGCTAGCCGGGTTGGGCGGGCTCGCGCTCGGGCTGACCGTGCTGGCCTCTATCGGGTCACTCGGCATACTGCTGCCCGCGTTTCCCCTGCTCGCGATGCTGTTCGTGGCGCGGCGGCCGCAGGCAGCGCCGTTTGGGCTTGGGCTTTTCTGCGGCATCGGGATCGGGTTGGCAGCTGGGCTGGTACTCGCCCGGTCCTACCTGTCGACCCTGTCGACGCAGCTGCACCTGATCGGGCTGAGCGTGGTCGGCTTCGGCGTGCTGACGGCGCTGTTGGCGCCGCTGGCGTTCCCCGGCTCGCGGTCGTGGGTCCGGCGGGTGTGTGCTTTTCGGATTCACCTCAAGTGGTTCAAGGGACAGACGGGCGTCCTGCCGTCGCTTGGGTTCTTGCTTGCCGGGCTGGCCCTTGTGCTGCCGGTAGTCGTGTTTGCCGGGCTGGCCGCCCGACCGTACTTGCAGACTGTTCGGGGACAGACCGACCCGTCGATGATCAGGGCGGTCGCGGCGCTGCAGCGCCTGGAGCGGCTGCCGGTCGACGGGTTGCGCCAGTACAACGAGTCGAGCCTCTACTGGGTGTTCTGGTACCTCGGAGTACCTGCGGTGCTGCTGGCCTGCGCGGGGGCGGCGGTGCTTGGGCGGCGGTTGGTGCGGACCGTGCTCTCTTCCGATGCTTCCGTTTCTTTCGTGGCTGCTTTGCGGCTGTGGGGGCTGCCGTTCCTCCTTGTCGCGTGGTCGGTGGTGACGGTCCTGTGGGACCCGTCCGCGGTGCCGTGGCAGCCTCTTGGGTCGCATCGGCTGGTGCCGGTGGTACTGCCGGGGCTTCTGCTGCTCGCGGTGTGGGTGTCGTCGCGGCTGACGTCCTGGGCCTCGGTGCTCGGTGCCCCCCGCACGGTCGTCGCCCTGGTCGGGATCTGCTGCGTGCTGGCTCTCGCGATACCGGCGCTGGTGACGACGCTGAATCCGGGGTTGGCCGCTAAGCCATCGGTGGGACGGTACTCGGCGCAAGTGTCGAAGCTGGTGAGCCGGGTGCGGCTGCGGGGCGTGGGTGCTTCTGCCACGTACGGCGGCTCGGTCTCCGCTGCTTCGGCACTATGTGCCTCGATCGGGCCGTCGGCGAGCGTCCTGTTCGTGGACGCGGCGACGGCGGCGTCGTTCGCGCCGGTCGTCCGGGTGCTCTGCGACCAGCCGGCCGCGCTGGTGGTCCTCGGGCCGTCGTCGTCTTCTGCGGCGGTGCTTGAGCAGGCCGTGCAATCGATCGAGCAGGTCGACCGGCGCCCGGTACTGCTGGGCCCGACACAGTTGTCGGTGTCACTGTTGGGGGCCACATCCAGGCAGGTGGTCTCGCTCCAGACATCCGGAGACGCCGAGGTCCTCACCGGCCCCCCGGCCGGCACCTGGCCGGTCACGTACTCGCTATGGCTGGCCGTGCCTGCCGGCACCGGGTCCTAGCGGCTGTCCACCTCTAACAGACGTGGGTCCCGTCAGCCGCTTCCGTCGCCGATTTGCTTTCCGATGCCGCGAGTTCATATAGTAAAGACATCACCGCGGGGTGGAGCAGTTCGGTAGCTCGCTGGGCTCATAACCCAGAGGTCGTAGGTTCAAATCCTACCCCCGCTACCAAGGTCAGAGGCCGGATCCGAACGAGGATCCGGCCTCTTGCTTGTTCCATGCGCCCAGCGATGTCCGGTTGCCTTTGGCAGTGAAAGTTCAATGGTGACCAGGTAGCGGCACTTGGCTCCCGGGGCGACACCCCGTGGAGCGGGTGAAGGGCCATGGCGATTGCGTTTACGGCGGCGCGGGCATTTCGCAGGTGTGGAGATCGAGGACGTCGAGCGCCTGATCGGAGGACTGGACGGCGCGCGCCGCATTACGCGGGAGGGCTGGCGCAGTGGCGGTACCACGGCAGGCTGGTCGCCCGGCAGCTCGGCGACGCGCACCTGGTGATCCGGGCCAGCTTCGATATCCGTGACCTGATGCGGAGGCAGTTCCCGGGCACATTCAGCGTGCCGGGTCGCTACGCCAAGCACATGATGATCGTCGCGGACTTCCTTGCGGGGGACGCAGGCGCCATTGAAGAAGCTCTTGAAGCAGCGTGGCGCCTTCAGCGGGACGGCAGCTGATCGTGCTCTGCGGCTCCGGGGTCACGGGCGGCCGGACTCAAGGCTCTTCGGTAATAGGCGGTGCCCATGGTGGTCGCCTGATCAGGCAGAACGGGTGACCTGCGGGGTCGGCGTACACGTCTTGGCCGTCGAGCCTTACCGCGCCCAGTTCCAGTACCCGGGCGCCTGCGGCGGGCGGGTCTTCGACCATGACATCTAGGTGGGCCTGCTGCGGTACCGCGGGGTCGGGCCAGGTCGGGGGCTGATGATCCGGTGACCGCTGGAATGCAAGTCCTGATGACCGCTCGCTTTCGGCGACGACAACCCAGTCGCTATCGCGGTACGTCACCGGCAGTCCCAGCAGCGCCGAGTAGAACGCGGCTAGGGCTTCAGGGGCCGGGCAGTCCAGGACGACGTGGTGCATTCGTCCGATCACGATGGCATCCTTTGCGTTACTTCCTGTCGGGCTTATCCTTCGGGAACAGTGCTTCCTGGCGCGCACGTCGGTATCGCGCGCTCTTGCTGCGGGGCCCGTTCCCGACGAGGTTGACGGTGCCCTCTTCCCGCATGATGGTCAGCCAACGTCGCACTGTCTGTTCGCTAAGGCCGGTCTGTATCGCTAGTTCGGCTCGTGAGAGCGTGTCGTCGGCCAGAGCGGCAAGCAGCGCCGGACGGCGGTCTGCGCGCGGTGCTATTGCGCTTGTGCGGGAGGCCGGGCGCGGTGAAAGCCTGTACTGTGCCCAGCGTCTGGTTCCGGTCTGGGCGACGAGTTCGCGGGCGACGAGATCCTGGAGCTCGGCGGTTGCCACGCGTGAGTCAACGCCGGTCGCGGCCCGGTAGGCGCGGTTGTCCAGCACATCTTCCTCGCGGAGGATCGCCAGTGCCACGAACTGGCTGTCGGTGAGACCCTTCTCGCCGAGGCCGGTGATCCACCGAAGGGTTTCTTCGGACAGCAGGGTGTGGTTCGGGAAGGTGACCACGAAGGACGAAATGCGGTCCTCGAACCGGGGCGGGCTCATCCCTGCGCTCAGAAGCGCGTCGAGCATCGAGCGGATGCCGGAGCCGCGGTTCTCGCAAACGGTCCGCGTTTCGCCAGGCAGAGGGACGTCTTCAAGCAGCTTGATGAGCGTGGCGTTTCGGGCCGAGGAGATACCTTCCTCGCCGAGATTGTCGACCGTGACCGGGCCGAACAGGCCGCCCGGGTTCTTGATGACCAGCCGGTCGGGGTACATCTCGACCTGGATCTGCGTGCCCCTTGCGCTGCCTGACAAATCCCGGTGCACCAGTGCGTTGACGACCGCTTCGCGCAGTGCGGTCTCGGGATACTCCCAGATGTCCTGCCGGCCTGCGCCGACTACAACCGCGCGGCGCGACATGTTTCTGCGGATGGCGGCCAGCGCGTCGCGGGCCATCACGGGGATCGGCCCTTCGAGGGCAACGTTATCCAGGAAGCGCTCGCCGGCGGCGGACTGCGCCCCTGTGACGGTCGGGTAGTGGACGAAGGTGAGCATCAGCTGCGGGAACTGCTCTTGAGGGTAGGAGCCGAGGGCCAGCAGGCCGGCGAGCGAGACTGCGTCTTTGCCGTCTTGTGCCGGCACCAGTACCTTGGCGCGGCGCAGGACGGCGAGGCGGTCGAGGTCCTGGAACGCGTACGGCCTGCTGGTGCGTAGCCGCGCGATCAGTGCATCAGTGCTCGCCTGGGCCAGGTCGCCAATTCCGCTGCCCGGTACTGCCTGCTCGTCATCTCGCGGCTGGCCTCGCGAGGACAGCATGACCTGGACTTCGTAAGCCGACAGGCGCCGGTCTCCGTCGCTGACCCGGACGAAGCTGCCCTTGGTCATGCCCGCCCCGATGTAAAAGCATGGCCTCTGGCCCGGATCAAGCTCGGGGACCTCAGCGACCACAACCTGCTCGCCCTCGAACTGGTGAATCTGGATGAGCGGCCGTATCGCGGGCTCCATCTCCGACGAGCACATCGAACCGAAGTCAGCAGCGAGCTTCGCCGGGTTCCGGAGGCCGACGGCCGCGAATCCCTGGCCTTCATCGAGCCCCAGGACGACTACACCTCCGCCGGTGTTAGAGAACGCGGACAGCGTGTCTCGAAGAGACTTGGGCAGTCCTCCGCTGCTGTTCTTCACCTCGACGTCGGCGATGTCCGCGCCGAGGGCGCGCAGGTTCGCAACGATCTCGGCTAGCTCGGAGTCAAGCACCACAGCTCCTCGGCTCGTCTCGTCATGCCAACTACATGATAGTTAGCATGATAGTTAGCATGACGGTCTCGCACGGGTTGTTGTAGTGGGGCGGAAGGATCCAGGCTTAGCCGCCGTATTTGTAAACCAGTCTGTAAACGAGATGCGGCGAGACAGGGTGAGGCGGAGGAGACGGGTAGGAACGAGGGCGGCCGAGACCGGGTTGTTTGCCAGGTCAGCCCGCACATCGGGGACCGGCCGAGACGGGGGAGACGGATGTCTGATGCCTCATAACCCAGAGGTCGTAGGTTCAAATCTGCCCCCCACTACCCCCGCTACCAGGCAAAACGGCTCCCGGAGCATCGCTCCGGGAGCCGTTTTCATGCCTGTGGTAACCAGAACGGTAACCAGCGGCCCGGTTTTCAGGCGGGGACGGCCGCGCCGGAGGTTCCCGCAGCCGCGGCATACCAGCGCATTACAGACCAGCGGAAGTAGCCGAGTCGACGCGGGTGGAACACCCGTCGTCGGCGAGCTGCACCGCCTCGACCGGCCGGGGGTCGTCGACAAACGACAAGCGGAGAGCAAGGGACGATAAGGCCGCTACGCGGCTCATTTTCGAGGCCACGCGGCTCGTCGAGGTCCTGGCGCTCGTCGACGGCGGATAGACCCGTGTCGACGCGTCGCCAGGTGGCTAGAAAGTGTCCCGGCTGTCCCGGAACCTAGTCTGATCTGCGAAAACGTCTCGCGCTGGCCGGGACAGTCAGGCATGGGAAGTGTCCCGGCTGTCCCGTCCCTCTCTAACTCTCTGTCCCGGTGTAGGGGTGGCGGGAGAAGATCTGCTGCAACACTAGGCGGCGCGAATCCCGGCTAGTGTTGCAGCACTCTTACCGGCCCCATGGCGAGCCTTTCGGTTCTGCTGGGTCGGCGGAGGTGCGAATCCGAGCGGGTCAGATCATGTCGACGTAGCCGTATACCCGGTTGAAGCGCAGGTCCGCGAGGTCCTGACGGCGGATCACCCAGTGAACCAGGCCGTGGTCAAGGTCCTCGACGTCCGGACCGCACTGCCAGGTGGCGAGGAGGACCCAATCGCCGTAGTCCGGATCTTTGTCGCGGGCCACTTGGACAGGATCCCAGTTGGCGGAGTTCGGGTGGCCACCGATCTGCAGCGTCCAGGACGGCCGCCAGCCCACCACATGTGACCACGCGGCGGCCAGCTGGTCGAGCAGCGTGTAGTTGCCCTCCAGGTGTCCGTCTCCCTGGTCTTCGTAGCCGGACGGGCCTTTGGGCCACGACAACTGGTGCCAGAGCGTGCGCAGCTGCTGCGGTTCGTACGCGTCGTGCCATGTCGTTTCGACGGGCCGCCTGGTCACCGGCGTACCGGCGGGGACGTAAATAACCCGGCCGGGCTGCACGCCGCTGTTTTCCACATCAGGGTCGGCGAAGAACAGCAACTGGCCGTCGGACGGAAGGGGCAGGTCGGTCGCGTTCAGGGGAAGGAGCGCGCAGTCGACGGCACCGACGAACTGCCCGTTCGGCTCGGGGGCGTCGCTCGGCAGCATCGGGTCGCCGCCCAGCTGGGCCACGAGCGGCCCTTCACCGTCCGGTGCCGCGTACACAGCTGGCCGGGCGGCGCGTATCCAGTACTCCACCTCGATGGACGGTAGGCTCCGGGATGCCGTTTCGGCACGGAAGCGGCTCACCAGGTCTGCGGTCTCGTCAGTCACGCGAAGAACGTAACGTAAGGCGGCCGCTCGTGCGGTCCAGTTGCCGCGCAGCCAAGCAAAATACCACCAATGGGGCGGCCCGACTGTAACCAGAACTGTAACTGAGACACGGTTGGACGGTGCCGAACGCATGAGACACGGTGAGACGGCCAGCGCTCCAGCGGCCCGCTCGCGTAGGACTTTTCGAGACGGTGAGCGAACGGTGAGACGTAGCCCGGAGAACTCATAACCCAGAGGTCGTAGGTTCAAATCCTACCCCCGCTACCAAGGTCAGAGGCCGGATCCGAATAAGGGTCCGGCCTCTTGCTTGTAGTTTGTGCACGTCATTTGCGCACAAGAATCCTGCAGGCCCATGGCGGTTCGTTGACCGCTTCCGGTTTCACCTCAACGGGCTACCGACGGTCATAACCTCGTCGTGAACCCGCGCCGGCATCACCGTCATCCAACCGCGAGCGGCGCGGACACGGCCTTCATGCGGGTCAGGACATGGCGGCGGCGCCGAACCAGGTCGGCAGGCGGCGGAGCAGGTTCGCTTGGTTTTCGCCGGCCCAGACCACGTGGCCGTCGGGCCGCAGAAGCACGGCGGGCATGTCCAGTTCGTCGCTGGTATCGATGACGTGGTCGACACGGTCCTCCCAGCCCGTCACGGAGAGCTCGCCGGCCTGGTCGATCAGGAGCCCGCGGCCTTCGCGTGTCAGCTCGTAGAGTCGGCCTCGCGACAGGCGGATGTCGCGCAGCCTGCGTCCGAGCAGCTCGTGTCCTTCGCCGACGCCGTAGCGGACTCCGATCGCGGTGACCTTCTCGATCAGGAACCGGCTCACGTCCTCGAAGTCCATCAGCTCGGTCAGCAGCCGGTGTATCGCCTGGGGACCGGGTTCGGGTGAGATCAGTTCCGACTGGGCGCGGGTGGTGTTCAGCACGTCCGCGGCGACCGGGCGGCGCTCGGTGTGGTAGCTGTCCAGCAGCCCTTCCGGTGCCCAGCCGTTCACCTCGGCGGCGAGCTTCCAGCCGAGGTTGAACGCGTCCTGGATGCCGAGGTTGAGCCCTTGTCCCCCCAAGGGCGGGTGGACGTGCGCAGCGTCGCCGGCGAGGAACACCCGGCCGGTGCGGTATCGCTCGGCCAGCCGGGTCGCGTCGGTGAACCGGGACAGCCAGCGCGGTGAGTGGACGCCGAAGTCCGTGCCCGCGTAGGCCCGCAGCTGCGTCTGGAACTCCTCCAGGGTCGGCGGCGTGGTGCGGTCCTCGGCCACGGTCGCGGCGGGCACGACGGCACGGTGCAACCCGCTCCCGGCGGGGCCGATACCGAAACCCTTGTGAGTCTTGCGAACCTGGTCCGCCACTGCAGCCAACTCGTCGGGCGGAGTCGTCACCTCCAACTCTGCGAGAAGCCATTCCGTCTGGGCGGGCTCGCCGGGAAACCCGACGCCCAGCAGCCGGCGTACCAGGCTACGGCCGCCGTCGCAGCCGACCAGCCAGCGCGAGCGCAGCCGTGTGCCGTCGGCCAGTTCGACCGTGACTCCGTCGTCGTCCTGCTCGACGCCTGTCACCTCGTGGCCGCGGCGGATCTGAGCGCCGAGCTCGACGGCGCGCTCGGCCAGCAGGCGGTCGGTGACCGGCTGCGGGATGCCGAGGATGTACGGATGTGCGGTGTCCAGCCGGTCCGGCGCCGGCTTGCTGATGCCAGCGAAGGAACCGCGGACCGGGTACTGCTTGCCGAGCGCGAGGAACCGCTCCAGCAGGCCGCGCTGGTCCATGATCTCGATGCTGCGTGCGTGCAGGCCGAGCGAGCGGACCAACTGGCTCGGCTCCGCATCCTTCTCCAGCACCAGCACGTCCACGTCGTGGAGTCGGATCTCGCTCGCCAGCATCATCCCGGTCGGACCGCCCCCGCTGATGATCACGTCGAACATGCAAAACCCCCAACTTCAGAAACTCACATTTCGGCCAGCAACCTTGAATCGCGCGATCGCTCAGAGCAGCGCGGATCCCCGCAGGATGAGGCCACGGCAGACCATTTTGTCGCCCGATGGGGGCCTTGGGGCAGCCCCCCGGTGAGCGGGTGGGCGGCCTAACGGACCTGTGCACTTGTCCCGTCGACCGTAAGTCGGCCCGGTCTCACTGATTCCGGCCCATTACGGTCTGAGTCTCCTATTGTTGGCCCGGAAGCGGGATCCGGGATGGTGGGCGGGTTGGTGGATGTCGCTGCGCTGGACCTTGACTGTAGTCCTGACCCGCGGCTCTCCCTGGAGTATGTGCGGGATGACGGGTGCCTGCGCCAGGAGCCGCTGGCGGAGTGCGCTGCCGGGCGGTTCGAGACGCCAGTACAGCCTCGGCCCCACACCCGATGCGGGACACGGCGGGCATGCCAGGATGAACCGTATGCCTAGCGACCACAATCATCCCGGGGGAATCTCCACCAGGCTTACCTCGCCGTCCGGTGTTTCTGCAGATCCGCCGAGGGTCAACGACTATGACGGCATCGCTGAGGCGTACTCGGCCGAAAACGAGGCCAACCTCGTCAATGCCTATTACGAGCGGCCCGCGATGCTGGGCCTAGCCGGGGACGTGGCCGGCCTGCGGATCCTCGACGCCGGCTGCGGCGCCGGCCCCTGTTCGCGGCGCTGCGCGACAGGGGCGCCATCGTGACCGGCTTCGACAAAAGTGCCGGAATGCTCGAGCTCGCCCGGCGGCGGCTCGGTGACGACGCGGACCTGCAGGTAGCCGACCTGGGCAGCCCGCTTCTCTTCGCCGATAGCACCTTCGACGACGTCACCGCGTCCCTGGTGCTGCACTACCTGGAGGACTGGGGGCCGCCGCTAGCCGAGCTGCGACGCGTGCTCAAGCCCGGCGGCCGGCTGATCGTGTCCGTCGACCATCCTTTTGCCATTAACCTCATGTACCGCGAAGGCGGCCGCAAGGCCGGCCGCAAAGCCGACTATTTCGCGACCTCTAACCGGACCGAGGAGTGGACCATGGGCGGCCAGACCGCCCTGATGAGCTTCTGGGACCGGCCGCTGCACGCGATGACCGACGCCTTCACCGCGGCCGGCTTTCGGATAGCGGTGGTCAGCGAGCCAGCGCCCGCGCCGGCTGCCCGCGAGCGGTTTCCCGACGAAATCGCGGCCAGGCCGCGATTCCTGGGCTTCCTGTTCTTCGTCCTGCAGGCCGCCTAACCACCGCAGAACGGCTGTGAAGCGATCCTGGTGATGTCGGGATCGAAGTCCATCAGCATGACATGGTCGCGTTCCAGCTAGTACTTCTATCAAGGCTGCGGCGCGCCCAGCGTGCCGACGAGCTCACCTGGAGTTGATCGACGTGCCGAGCCCATCAGAAGCAGAAGCCCAACCACGGCGCAGGGCAGCAATGTTGTTGATCGTGACGGACGACGGATTGCTCATGCATCACCGTGACGACAAACCCGGAATCGCCCATCCGGGCTGCTGGGCAGGATTCGGGGGAGCTGCCGAGGACGGCGAAACAATCGAGGAAACGTTGCACCGGGAAGTAAGGGAAGAAACCGGCCTCGCGATCACTAACCCGGTGTTCCTTACCGACGCCGTTGACCACGAAGGAGACGGAAGGCTGGTCTCACTGTTCTACGTCGTCGGCGATTTCCAGCCAGAAGACATCGACTTGCACGAGGGTGCCGGAGTCGGCATCCACCGCGTCGAAGACTTGCCAGGACTTAAGATCACCCCGTTCGTCCGGCGCGCCATAGAGGCTGACCTGTTCCCAGCGATCGCAGGTACTCACTAATATTCGGTTGCCGCGTCGCGCGCCTCTCGCCCAAAATCGTTGGTGCGCTTACGGCGGAAGGGGTCAGGGGGTTCGCTGCCGACGGTGACGCGTAGGGCCCGGTGCGTACGCAGGTCAGTGCCTGTATTGCTAACCGTATTACTAACGAGACTCGCCGGGACGGCGGAGACGGCCCGGGACGCCGAGGACGACAGGTAGGCGCAGCAGCAGGTCAGCGAGACGTGCTGAGACGTCAGAGACGCCCAAGACGCATGTCGTATGGCTCATAACCCAGCGGTCGCAGGTCCTGCTACCAAGGTCAGAGCCCGGTTCCGAACAAGGAACCAGGCCTTAGCCATGCGACACACTGGGCGCTCGCCGCCGATAACGGTCTGGTTTTCACGCAACGTCCCGCGCGGACGTCTCAAACTGTCCGCCGTTAATGCCCACGGCCACGATGCGGCGCGGGCGGACGCGTATCCATGCGTGGCCGAAGCGGAACGGGGCACCAAGTCGCCTGCCTGCGTCCGCGCCACCGTCGAGGTGGGTTTCCGCGTGTCCGCGGATTTCAAGGATGCGCGGTGACGGGGCATCGAATACGACGGCTACCTTCGGCCGACGCTGAGCGTCGCGGAACTTCTTTGACTTGGCCATGCCCTCCTCGCCGAACTCCGCATTTGCGCCAATGACCAAAGCATCGGCCCCCGGGTCGTAGAAGACCGCGACGGGCGTGATATGCGGCATGTCATCAGCCCCGACCGTGGCAAGCCTGCCAAGCCGCTGACTGTTCAGAAACTCAATCTCGGCATCCGTGAACATACTCATAGCACGAGCCTATGCCTCCGGCGGGGACCAGGCAGGGGGACCTTAGGCTCCAGGAGTACGACAAGCCATGGGAATGAGTCAGGCCGGGTATCGCTTGGGTTCTTGCACGTAGACGCGGCCGGCCGGGGTTTGCCATTGGTGCCAGCCTGGTTTTGGCTGGGTGACCTTCCAGCCGGGTGATTGTTTGACGCGGTGGCAGGCGCGGCTGCGGGCGCCGGCGTTGCACGTACAGGTTTTTCCGCCCTGGTCGTACGGGGTGGCATGCTCGAAATCGCTTTCGCGGGCATGGCGATTGCAGGGCGGGAAGGTGCAGGTGCCGTCGCGGACCTGAACGAGGTGGCGGAGCTTGGCGCTTGGCTGGTAGCCGTGCGTTTCGTACCGGTGGTCGCATTCGAGCGTGGGCACCACGTCGAGGCGCGCGGTGAATCGTCGGCCGTCCGGAAGAATGAGCGTCCAGGTGCCGTAGCCGTCCGGGGGGTCTGTCGCGCCCGGCGGGCCGGTGCTGCCGTGTGGGACGAGGGCCCAGCCGGCGGGGCTGCCGGGGAGGTCGGCGAGGGCCGTGGCCGGGACGGTCAGGTTCAGCCGGGCGGGAAGGCCGGGGGGCGGGGCCGCGGGCGAAGCGGCTATCTGTGATGAGCGTGAGGAGCGGTCCGGGCGGGCGCAGCCGTGGCCGATGGCGTAGCCCTCGGGGCTGGTAACGGTGACGCAGACCTCGGTTCGCGGGCTGGCGGCCGCGGCGGCGGCCATGTCCCGGGCGAGCGCGGGGTCGAGCAGGCCGAAGCCCTGGATCTCGCCGGGCCGCTCGGCAAGCCCGAGCAGCGTGAGCAGGGGGATGACCAGGTCCGGCGGCCGCGGCTGGAGTGCCCGGCCCGCCGGGGGCGCGGCCGGCCTGGGGGCAGGGCCTCCGGGGGCAGGGCCTCCGGAACCGGGGCCGCCCGGTCCAGGGCCGCTGCCGCTGCCGCTGCCGTCGTCGTCGTCGGGATCGTCGGGCTCGTTATCGTCGTCGTGCCTGCGGCGGCCGAGGTTGCCAGTGTCGTCATCACGGTCATCGGCGTTCCCGCTGGCGCCGTCCCCGGAGCAGCCATCGCAGCCGCCTGAGGGCAGGCAGCCGCCGTCGCACTCGCCGCGCGGGCAGTTACATGGGCCGTCCCGAGTATCGCGGTCGCCGGGTTCGCTGCCGGATCCTGCCTTGTCCCCGGCTTCGGTGCCGCTGCCCGTCCCGGCGTTGGACCCAGGCTCGGACATGGTCTCGGACTCGGGTCCGGTCTCGGTCTCGGACTCGGGTCCGGTCTCGGTCTCGGTCTCGGTCTCGGGTTCGGTCTCGGACTCGGACTCGGGTTCGGACCCGCGTTCGGTCTCGGACCCGGGTTCGGCTCCCGCCCTGGCGGTGGTCCTGGCTGCGCGTGCCTCGGCCCAGGCCATGGCCTCGGCGGCTTCGGCGGCCTCGTCCTGGGCCTCGGCGGAGGCGATCCTGGTCTCGGCCGGGGTGCCCTTGATGAGGTCGAGGTAAGCGTAGGCGCGCAGGACGTCCATCCGGGTGCCGCCGAACGCTCCCGAGTCCTCGTACTGCTGGGCACGGGCGTTGACGCTGGCCATCGCGGCCAGGGCCTCGTCCGGCGGCAGGTCGCGGCCCGACAGTCCCGCGGTTCCGGACAGCTCGCGGAAGAAGGTGACCCGGGCGTCGTTTTTCTGCGCCTGCTCCCGCCGCCGTGCGGCGAGCCCGGGGTCGACGGTGAGGGCGGCCTGCTCGGCCAGCCGTAGCACCTGGGTGTGGGTCTTGCCGGCGAGCTGGCCAACGATCAGCGCCTCGGCGCTGGCCGCGTCGGCGTCGCTCAGGTACTTGAACGTCTCGGTGACCGCCCGGGCCTTCGGGAGCGTCAGCGTCCCGTCATTGAGCAGGGCGCGGACGCCGGGCAGGCGGGCCTGCTGCTCCCAGGCCAGCCACGCGGTCGTCTCTGCGGACTGGACGGAGCAGGCCAGCCGGGCGGCCAGCTCATGGCGCAGCGACGGCGACCACTCATCGGGCAGGTCCCCGTGGCAGCCGCCGCGGCGCGGCGCGTCGTCGCGCCGGATCATCTCCGCGATCACCGCGAGTTTCGCCCCCGCGGCCCACGACTCGATCGCCGCCCACGCCCGTAGCAGCCCGACCAGCTCGTCTCCGGTCGCGCCCGGGCAGCGCCGTTCCGGGCCTGACACCTCATCGGCGGCCAGCGCCAGCGCCCCCGAGGGCACCAGCGCGTCCCGCCCGCCGTCCGACGCGAACCCGGCCAGCCGGGGGTCCCGAACGGGCGGCGCGCCACCGGGCACCCCGGGATCGCGGTCAGGGCTCGCGCCCGCCCCGCTGCCCGAACCCGGCTGCCACCCCATCACGCTCTCCGTTCGATAATGATCACGATTAATTCTTATAATCGAATACTACTCCAATTAATGATCGTCTACCGGGCCAGACACTGACCTGCGGGATACTCTTTCCTGCCCCGCAAACCGGATATATTCCGATTTATGCCGTGTTGAACATTCACTAGCGATAAAGGGAACTCCCAGTGGGCGGGACCTCGGGTCCGCTCTCTTCAATGGGGTACCGGACAAGCTCTCGCCATGATCAGAAAGATGGCTGCGCGGAACAGCCGTCCGCCTACGTCTCCGGTGGACCGCCCATGATCAGGTCGCCCAGCGTGTTCGCGACTCTGGCCGTTCCCATGAATTGAGGCAGAGCCGCGACCAGCCTGCCATTCACCCACTCGGTCAGCGCGGCACGCGGTTATTCCGTGAGCAGGAGCGTCTTGGCCACGGTGCGACGTGCTTCTATGGCCTCGTGGGCCTTTGCTGCTTCAGTAAGGGGGAAGGTCTGGCCGATGAGAGGAGTGATCCGCTGCTCAGCCAGTTGCTTGACGATGTCCTTCATGAGTCTGGAGCGGTCGCCCCTGTCGTACTGCAGGTCGCCGATGGTGGTCACTTGGACCCGTCGGTGCCGTGCTGCCTCCTTGTCGATGCTCGCGAAAGACCCACTTGGCGACCCATGAGCAGAGAAATGTCCGCCGTCTGCCACCAGGGCGAAAGCGGCCTCACCGGTCGGGCCGCCCACGCCGTCGAGAACGACAACTGGGCGCGCGCCACCGGTAGCTTCGAGTACGGCGTCGGTCCAGCCTGGTAGCCCGTAGTCGACGGTGGCGAGTGCTCCCGCACGAGCGACGACCTCTTGTTTGGCCTGTCCCCGGACGGCCCCGATGACGTGCGCACCCTGGGTTGCGAGCAACTGGACGAGGAGGATCCCCATGCCTCCGGCTGCTCCCAGTATCAGGACCCACTCACTGGGCTGGATGTCGCAGATCTCAAGGATCCGTAGCGCGGTGGTCCCGTCGTGGAGGACAGCGGTGGCGCTGAGCAGGTCAATATCGTCGGGAACAACGACTGTGTGTTCGAGGTCGGCCACGGCAAGCTGGGCGTAGCCGCCCGTTCCTCCTCGGCCGCCCGTGTGGGCTGCCACTGGTTGGCCGAGCCAATTCGGATTCACCGACTCTCCGACCGCTACGATCTCCCCGCCCACTCCGTTGCCCGGCACGTAGGGCGGTTGGGTGGGGAAGTAGTTGGCCGCGGCACCCGAGCGGATCATCGTGTCGACGAACAGGACGTCGCAGGCCGAAGCGGCGACCAGGACCTGTCCTGGCCCCGGCACCGGATCGGGAAGGTTGGCTATCTGGAGCACGTCCGGCGGGCCGAAGCCGCGCACTTCGATGGCACGCACGGCGGTCAGGCCCCTTCGGTGCTGCCGACGGGCCTGATGTCGCGTGCCGCGAAGCCGGGATGGGCCGGGTCGACGTTGAACGAAAGAACCCGGCGGGGTTGGATCCGGATGATCTCCGGTGCGAGGTGGCCTGTCGCGTCACGGGGGCCGACGGCGGTCTCCGCGTCACCTCGGATCTCAAGGAAATGCGCCCCCTCCATGGTCGGCGCGGTCACCTCATCGACCACGAAGGCCACGTGAGGGTTAGACCGAACGTTGCGATACTTCGCGCTGTTTGCCATGTTGTAGCCGGAAATGTCGATCGTGCCAAGGGCCGCGTTGTAAGTGAATCCCAGCGGCTTGACCTGGGGTATGCCGTCTGGGCCGATGGTTGCCAGGTGCCCGCGAGTCTGGCGGGCCAGGAAGCGCTGTTCGGCGTCGGTGAAGGTCATAAAAGTAACGCTAAAACCTCAAGTGTGGTTGAGGTCAACAGCGACACCCGTCCAGGATTTGTCATCCAGGAATGCCATGACGGCGGATACAAGCCAGTCGGCGTCATCGAGCCATAGGAAATGGCCAGCACCTGTGGTTACCGGGACAAACAGCCACGAGCATGCGGCAGGATCCGTGGCATCCGCGACGCTTGGCGCGATGAGTATCCGGGCCGCGGATCGTCATACGTGACATGACGTACGCACCGGTGAACGGCTTGCAGCTCTACTACGAGATCCACGGCAGCGGGAGACCGCTCGTGTTGCTCCACGGTGGCCTGTTGACCATCGACCTCAATTTCAAGCCGCTGCTCGAGCCCCTTGCGGCGAGCAGGCAGGTGATCGCGGTGGAGCTTCAGGGCCACGGGCACACTGCCGACACCGACCGCGAGATGACGATCGAGGCGCTAGCCGCTGACGTCATCGCGCTGCTCGACCACTTGGGGATCGCCGAGGCCGATCTCTTCGGCTTCAGCCTCGGCGGTCTCGTCGCTTACGCGGTCGCGCTCGGCGCGCCCACCCGGGTCGGCAAGCTCATCGTCGCCTCAGCGGACGCCCACCGCCCGCCGGGCCGGGAGAGCGCGCCGCTCGACGATGACCGTATGCCGACACAGGACGACTTCCAGGCGATGCGCGATGCCTACGCCGCGGTCGCTCCTGACCCCGCGCACTTCGACGAGTTCGCGGCCAAGGCATCGACAATGGTGCACGAGTTCGCAGGGTGGACCGACGAACTTAGATCGCTGAAGACGCCGACTCTGCTGATCTTCGGCGACCGCGACTTCTCGCCCCTGCCTGACGTGCTTGAGATGTTCGGACTCCTGCCGAACGCGCAACTAGCCGTGCTCCCTGGGACCACGCACGTCGGCGTGATGCGGCGGCCTGGCGAAGTCTTCGCGTTGATCACGCCATTCCTCGACGAGCCGAGCAAGGCCTCGTCTATCGGGTAGCGCGGAGTGTCGCGATGGCATCCGCAGCCCATTCAAGGCTCGCCTGGTGGACCTGCAAGCCGTGGTCTAGTGCTAGGCGTGGGTGCTGAGGTAAGCGTGGCTACGGGGAGGCTTGCTAATCGCCCTGGTCGGTTGGCTGTGGCGACACCGGACTCGCGCCGCCTAGGGTTCAGCAGCCGGCCTACGCACAAGCCCCGGACCAGCGAGACGTCCGGGTCAGCCGAAGCGGATATGCCGAAGACTTGTTGCGTGACGTCGCAGCGTCATCAGGAGGAAACCGAATCCGACGACCCCATCCTGGATGGTGATTCGTCGTTCACGAGCGACGCACAGCTTGCTTTGTAAGCGTGCGCTTGCTTATCATGTTGCCCATGTCCGAAGTCCGGTTGGAAGGCGATACCCGCCGTGCCCAGATCGTCGGAATCGCCCGCCGGTTGTTCGCTGAGACTGGTTACCGGGTGACTACAACGCGTCAGCTGGCCCGGGAGGCCGGGGTGAGCGACGCGTTGATGTACCGCTACTTCGAGAGCAAGGACGCCGTGCTCCGCGCGGTCGTGGACCAGGGTCTGGCCGGATTCGCTGCCATGCGGGAGGCCGCAGAGGTGGGGCGGGACCGGCCGCTCGCCGAGCGGCTGACCATCCTCGGCCGGGCCTTCCTTGCCACGTTGGACGCACAGGCGGACCTGCTGGTGCTATTCGCCTCCGAGCACCAGCTGCTGGCCGACGATGCCCGATTGGTCGGCTTCATTGACCTGGCCGCGTCCGGGCTCGGAGCAGAGCTTGCGGCGCGCGCTCGGGCCGGCGAGGTGCGAGACGACCTTGACGGCTACCTGTTCGCCCGCTCGTTCATGGGTTCGCTGGTCTCCTTCGTGATCCTGCAACGCACGCTGGGGATGGATCGCGTGCACCCCGTCGAAGCCGAGAACTACCTAGCCGCGCTTGTCGATCTCTATGTGCGAGGAGCAGCGCCATGAGCGCGCCGTTGATCTCGGGCGGCACTGGAGCGGGCGGTCCCCAGCGAACACGCGAGACGGCTCGGCCGGTGAAGAAGGCGAATGCGACGGTGGGCTACCTGCGCCTGGAGCTTTCCCGGACCTTGCGCGACGGACGCTACGTGCTCCTTGCGGTGATCGCGCCGGTCGGTTTCTACCTGTTGTTCTCGGCCGTCTTCGGTGGCAGTTCGTCGGGACCGAACACGACCTTCGGGCTGCCGGCGTCGACGGAGATCATGGTGGCCATGGCGACCTTCGGGGCCATGTGGGCGGCGCTGACGGCTACCGCGCCGCGCCTGGCCCGAGACCGTGAAGGGGGATGGTCTGACTACCTCGGCACGACGCCGTTGCGGGCCGGCCAGGTCCTGGTCGGCCGGATCGCTGCCGGACTGATCGTCGCCCTCCCTGCCGTGGTGGCTGTCGGGATCGCGGCTGTCGCCGCCCACGGGGTGGCACTTGCGGCGTGGCAGTGGGCGGCCGACCTCGGCCTGCTGTGGATCGGGACCCTGCCCTTCGTGGCCCTCGGGATCGCCATCGGGTCGCTCGCCGGCAGCACCGTGGCCTTCGCGCTGAGCACCGGGCTCTGGTTCGCGTTCGCCGCACTCGGCGGGCTGTGGGTTCCCCCCGGGGTCCTTTCGTCAGGGCTTCGCCACTTCGCCACCGCGCTGCCGTCGTATAACCAGGCCGCGCTCGGCTGGCACGTCACAAGCGGCACTGCCCCCACCGTGACCAACTTCGTGGTGCTGGCCGCCTGGACCGTCGGGCTCGCCTTTCTTCCCCTCACCATCCGCTCCGGGTCGTGGCGACGTAAGCGCTCCAACCCCCGATCCGCGCCTGTGGGTGGCGGCGGGGCCGTCGAGCTCGTCGACGTGGTCAAGCACTACGGCACGGTTACCGCGGTCGACGGGCTCCATCTGCAGATCCCAGCGGGAGAGACGGTCGCGCTCCTCGGGCCGAACGGCTCGGGGAAGACCACGACCATGTCCATTCTCCTCGGGCTGCGCCAACCCGACCGCGGTTACGCCACCCTGTTCGGACTTACCCCCCGTCACGCCGCGGCGACGGGCCACGTCGGTGCCATGCTTCAAGACACCGAGCTCATGGCCGGCGTTGGCGTCGGACGGCTGCTCCGTTTCGTGCGCGGGCTGTACACCCAACCGTCAGACCTTGCGGCCCTGGTCGATGCCCTTGACCTTGGCGACCTCCTCAACCGTCGAACGGACCGGCTGTCGGGAGGCCAGGCACAGCGGGTCCGCTTCGCCCTCGCCCTGGCGGGCAACCCGGCCTTGCTCGTGCTCGACGAGCCCACCGCCGCCCTCGACGTCCAGGCCCGGCGCGATCTCTGGAGCACCCTAGAAGACCACGTTCGCCGATATCAGATCACGGTGCTGTTCTCCACCCACTACCTCGAAGAGGCTGACCAGCGCGCGGCGCGGATCGTGCTCGTGGGCGCCGGCCAGGTCACCGCCGACGGATCTCCCGACCAGGTGAAAGCCGCCGCCGGCGCGGGTCGCGTCGTGCGTTTCCGACTCCTTGAGGGCGACCCGGAACGATTCACTACCACCGCCGGGGTCACCGCGCTGTCCGTCGAGAGGGACCGGGTGATCCTGCGCACCGCGGACGCGGACGCCACCGTCTGGGCACTCTACCCCCAGCGCCATGCCATCGCCGACATCACCGTGGCGGAGGCCAGCCTCGAAGAAGCGTTCCTCAGTCTCGCGGCCTCGAGAGTCAGCGAAAACCATGGGTGAGACCTCCCGGGACCGCCTGCATGAAATGACTGTCCACCGGCTGTTCCAGGTCGAAGTCGTAGGCGCGGGGACCCCGGCCCTTTCATCCGGATACCCGGGCAGTGCGCACGACCTCGGCGTGCTCCCGCATCGTCTCCGTCCCGTCCTTGCCTGGTTGCCGCCCGAAGCCGCAGTACATCGCCACGCCGAAGTCGGAGATGTACCGGGAGGCCGTGTCCACCCGGCGGCGCAGGCCCGCCACGCCGTCAATAGGCAGGACGATCCCAAGGAACACCCTGGCGTCCAAGGGCTCCAGGTCCACCAGTGGGCGGAAGAACGAGCGGTCCTCGCTCCGCAGGTACCGGGGACCCGCCAGGTGCAGCCAGTCGACGGTACGCCCGGAGTTGGCCACCGCGAAGTTCGCCATCCGGACCAGCAGGTCCATGTCCCGAGCCTCGTACATCGGCCATTCGGGGAACGTCCCGTAGCACAGGTGATAGCCGACCAGCGCTTCGGCGGGAATCAGCCGGGTCAGCCGCGTCACCGGCCCGGCAAACCGGTCCCACGCGCCCTCCGGCGTCCACGCGAGCACCCGCTCCAGGTCCTGCGTCTCATACGCCAGGTCCCACTGAATGGCGACGTCAGCGGGCGGAATCACCGAGAAAAGCCGCGCAAGCTCACGACCGACCAGTTCCTCGAACCCGCGGGAAGCGATTGGGTAGTCATGCGCGAAATCGGCCTTGAACGCGTTCAGCGCGCTAGCCGGGAACGGCAGGCAGACCTGAAAGCGAACCCCGGCAGGGATGACGCCTGATGAACGCAGCGAACTGAACACGGCATACGACGCGAGAGCGTCGTCGATGCGCGGCCACGAATCCCAGTGCACCTCGGTCACTCCTGGCTTGACGCCGAAGACCGGAGTCTCGTACGCGTGGCGCGGCAAGCCAGTCGGAGACGAAGTCTCCGCAAGAGTCACCATGCTCTCGTTCGGGCGTACCAGCTTTTCCCTCTCGTAACTGACCCAGCCCGCACGCGGACCTGTTTCACCATCCGGCAGTGCGAACACGAGATCCCCGAAGAAACCCGCGGCGGATCGCAGTGCGGCTTCCGGAGAATCGGCGGGCAGGCTTCCGACAAGCAGCAGTTCACTGTTCACGCGCCGCGCCATCGCGGGCCTCCTTGGCTTGAACCGGGCGGGAGTGGCCTCCAGCAGCCTCTCATACCCCTCGATCACCCCGCGATCCGGAATGCCGACCCGGGGTTGATTGTTCAACTACCTGTGAAGAAGATAGGATTTCTCTCTTTCGGGCACTGGTCAGACGCGCCTGGGTCGCAGGTGCGATCAGCGTCTGACTCGCTGCTGCAGTCGATTGAGCTGGCCGTCGCGGCCGAAGAGATCGGTGCCGATGGCGCCTACTTCCGCGTCCACCACTTCGCGCAGCAGCTCGGCTCCCCATTCCCGCTGCTCGCGGCCGCGGGTGCGCGCACGAAGCGCATCGAGATCGGCACGGCGGTGATCGACATGCGGTACGAGAACCCCCTGTACATGGCCGAGGACGCCGGTGCCGCCGACCTTATCGCCGGAGGAAGGCTCCAGCTCGGCATCAGCCGTGGCTCCCCCGAGCAGGTGATCGACGGCTGGCGGTACTTCGGCTACCAGCCCGCCGAGGAGCAGACCGACGCGGACATGGCGCGCGACCACGCCGCGGTGTTCCTTGAGGTGCTGAAGGGCGATGGCTTCGCGCAGCCGAACCCGCGGCCGATGTTCCACAACCCGCCCGGCCTCCTGCGCGTGGAACCGCACTCTCCAGGCCTACGCGACCGCATCTGGTGGGGTGCCGCCTCGCAGGCCACGGCCACATGGGCCGCCGCCCAGGGGATGAACCTGCAGAGCTCGACCCTCATCAGCCACGAGTCAGAAGACCCATTCCACGTCCAGCAGGCCAAGCAGATCCAGGCCTACCGCGACGCCTGGAAGGAAGCCGGCCACGAGCGCGAGCCCCGCGTCTCGGTCAGCCGCTCCATCTTCGCGCTGACCGACAAGCGGGACTGGATGTACTTCGGCGCCCGCAATCAGGACGAGGACCACATCGGTTTCATCGATGCCGAGACTCAGGCGATCTTCGGCCGTACCTACGCTGCCGAGCCGGACAAGCTCATCGAGCAGCTCAAGGGAGACGAGGCCATCGCCGCCGCCGACACCCTCCTGCTCACGGTCCCGAACCAGCTAGGCGTCGAGTACAACGCCCACGCCATCGAGTCCATCCTGACCCACGTAGCCCCAGCCCTGGGCTGGCGGTAACAGATCAAAAGCTCAAAAAAACAAGGTCATCCCGAACGGGTTCGGCTTACTGTCGACCCCAAAATTGCCTAAACCGGCGTGGCGCGCGTCTTTACACAACCGGGCGCGCCGCATATCACGACATAACGGTCGTGATCATGGTCGCCGGGTGTGCGAAGACAGCTCGGCGGCGACTTTCCGTTAATTTCCGCCTGTCCGGGGACGTTAGTCCAGTTCGCCGTCGCGCCGGGCGTCGCGCCTTTCCTGGTGGTACTGGTGCCTGGCGTGCATCCGCTCGTGCCTGGTCTCTAGGCGCTCCTGCCTGGCGTCCAGGCGCTGCCGTCTCGCGTCCCTGGCGGCTTCCGTGGTCGGCGTGCGCTTGACCTCGACGCCGCCCATGATGGCCAGCCCGTTGACGGTAATCACCGGGCCGTCGGGGCTTCCGTTGCCACTGCCCGTGTGGTCGAAAGCGCCCATGATGCCGATGCCGGTGACCCGGACCGTGGCGTCCTCTGGCACGGTGATCTCGCAGCCGCCCAAGATCGCCACGACGTGAATGGAGACCTCCCGTTCGGCGAAACGGGCCTCGCGCAGGTCGATTTCGCCGCCGCCCAGGAGCATGAACGCGGTGAATTCCTTCGGCACGACCCAGTCGCCTCGGCGGGAGAAGCCGCCAAGGATGGCTACTGCGCCGTGCGAGGTCGCCTCGCTGCCGAACCGGGCCGGGTCCGCCGCGACGGCCGGCGAGGCCGACGGCACGTAGGTAGTCCCCGCGCCGGGCAGGTCGTGGGTGATCGGCTCAAGCTCGGCGTAGGTCTTTGCCGCGTACACGGCGTCGAGGCGCTCATCCAGTTCGTCCATTGAAAGCCGCCCGTCGCCTGCGGCTTCGCGCAGGACATTGGCGACGCGTTCACGGTCGGCATCCGAGGCGCGCATATTCCGTGGCTCTGGGACGGCGGGCGAGCTGCTCATATCAGCCAAGCGTAGGCGTACACACGCGCGTAGGTACAGTCAGCCCACTGGGAGTTACCGGAATTTATTGTCGAGACCCGCAGGGAACGCGCCGGGCAGCGACCGCCCGTCGGCTAGGCGAGAATGTGGAATGGGACGGCGGACGAGGAAGCCGAACTCGTTCGGGATCACGCTAATTGCCTCAGCGGCGCGGACCCGCGAGCTGCGCTTCCGCCTCAGCCAGCACCTTCGTGATGTCCCGGCCGAATCGGACGTCGCACGGGTGGGTGACGCGGCCCGCCGCGGCTTCGGCGATGAGCTCGGCGGCGGCCGTGCGCAGCGCCGCGACCGGGTCGACGAGATCGGCGGGCATGAGGGAGCGCCCCGCCTCGCCCCAGACGAAGACCGTGACCCCGGCGGCGGCCTCGGGGGCGCTCAGGGTCGTGGTCACCGTGGACGTCGCACCGGACTCGTGCCGCAGGACCAGGTGCACCACGTCCGCCTCGCCTGCGACGGCGGTCACCTCAGTGACCGGGCCGAGGCAGGCCCAGAGCATCCCGACGAGGTGGGGGCCGAGGTCCCAGAGGGCGCCCTTCTCCCGCCGCCACGGCGTGTTGAACGGGTTGTCCGCGTCCAGGGACGTGCCGAGCCAGATCGCCGCGCCGCCGGCCCAGCCCTCGCCCGCCCAGCCGCCGCGGGCCTGCTCGTCGGTGAGCCAGGCGCGGATCTCGGTGTTGAACCGCCAGGTGAAGAAGACAACCGAGGCGACCTGGGCTTCCTCAACGGCGGCGACCAGCTTGTCCGCTTGGGCGGGCCATAGTGCGACCGGCTTTTCAAGCAGCAGGTGCTTGCCCGCCTCCGCGGCACGGATCGCCAGCGGCGCCTGGATGTGCGGCGGCACCGAGAACGCGACCGCGTCCACGCCATCGAGGAACGCGCCGAAGTCCTCAAACGCGCAGGCGCCGTGGTCGGCCGCGAGCGCCGCGGCGGCCGCCGGGGCGCGGCCCCAGACGGCGGTGAGTTCCGCGCCGGGAGTGCTGGCGAGAGCGGGCGCGTGGGTGATCTTCGCCCAGTAGCCGGTACCAACGAGGCCGAAACGCATGGCTCCGATCGTACGCCCGGCCGGTTACTTGAGGCCGGTTCGCGTAAGGTTGGTGGCCGTGCGTGTCGTTCTCGCTTCAGCGTCCCCCGCCCGGCTCGCCGTACTGCGCGCGGCCGGGATCGAACCCGAGGTCATCGTCAGCGGCGTCGACGAGGAGGCGTACTCCGCGCCGACTACCGGCGAGCTGACGCAGGTGCTGGCGTCGGCTAAGGCGTCGGCGGTCGCTTCTTCGCTGGATGACGGCCTGGTGATCGGCTGCGACTCCATGCTCGACCTGGACGGGCGGGCGTACGGCAAGCCTTCCTCGGCGCAGGAGGCGGAGGCGCGCTGGCATGAAATGTCGGGTAAATCTGGCACGCTCTTCACCGGGCACTGCGTGATCGACGTGGCCAGCGGGAAGTGCGTGGCGGCGGTGGGCGCGACAACGGTGCATTTCGGCACTCCCACAGATGCCGAAATTTCGGCTTATGTCGCCACGGGTGAGCCGCGCAACATGGCCGGTGCCTTCACCATCGAAGGCCTCGGCGCCTGGTTCGTCGACTCGATCGAGGGCGACCACAACAACGTGATCGGCATCTCGATCCCGCTGCTGCGCCGCCTCTTCCTCGACCTGGGCGTCACGATCCCGGAGCTGTGGGCCGGGCGTAGGTAAGTTCAGTACAGCAGGCCCGCGTAGTGCGGCTCGGCGTAGTGCGCCTCTAGCTCCTCAAGCGTCTCGGGCGGGTCCTGCACCAACTTGCACAGCGCCGCGACCGACGGCATCTCGTCGACCGACGGCCACTGCTCAGGCGACCAGAGGCCAGACCGCATGAACGCCTTCGGGCAGTGCGAGAAGACCTGCTCGACGTCGATCACCAGCGCGAGCACCGGCCGCTTGCCCTTTACCGCCAGGTCGTCGAACCACGGCGCGTCCCTGACGAGCCGCGCCCGCCCGTTGACCCGCAGCGTGTCGTTCCGTCCTGGGATCAGCGCGATCAGCCCGACGTGCGGGTTGGCCAGCACGTTCATGTACCCGTCGGCCCGCCTGTTGCCTGGCCGCTCGGCGATCACGACCGTGTGCGGGTCGAGCACGTGGATGAGGCGGCCCGCGGGGTCGCCCTTGGGGGACGCGTCGCAGTTACCGTCCGCATCCGAGGTCGCGAGCACGCAGAACGGCGACGACTGCAGCCATTCGATCTGCAGCGGGTGCAGCGACGACCGGTCCTTGGTCGCCGCCCGTCCGGTGGCGTGCCCGCCGAGGACCTCGCGCAGTTCGGCCTCGGTGGTGATCTCGGTGATCTCGTTGATCTCGGTGACTTCGGGGACTGACATGGGCCTCACAGTCTCGTGAACGACTGGAGCGTCGTCTGCTCTGACAGCAGCGCCGACGGTCCGATGATCTTCGGGTCCGGCTTGCCGACGACCTCCTTGTCCTTGCCGTCGTAGTCGAACTTCTCAAGGATGTGCCGGATGGCCTCAAGCCGGGCGCGCTTCTTGTCGTTGGACTTCACCACCGTCCACGGCGCGTCGGCCGTGTCGGTGTAGAAGAACATTGCCTCTTTAGCCTCGGTGTAATCGTCCCATTTGTCCAATGACTGGATGTCCATCGGCGACAGTTTCCACTGCCGTACCGGGTCGACCTGCCGGATCACGAACCGCGTCCGCTGCTCGGACCGGGTCACGGAAAACCAGAACTTCGTCAGGTCCAGCCCGGAGTGGACCAGCATCCGCTCGAACTCCGGCGCCTCCCGCATGAACTCCATGTACTCCTCAGGCGTGCAGAAGCCCATCACGCGCTCGACGCCGGCCCGGTTGTACCAGGAACGGTCGAACATCACGATCTCCCCAGCCGACGGCAGGTGCGTCACGTACCGCTGGAAGTACCACTGGGTGCGCTCGGTCTCGGTTGGCTTCACCAGCGCGACGACGCGCGCGCCCCGTGGGTTCAGGTGCTCGGTGAACCGCTTGATCGTGCCGCCCTTGCCGGCCGCGTCCCGGCCCTCGAAGACGATGATGATCCGCTGGCCGGTGTCTTTCACCCAGTTCTGCAGCTTGACGAGCTCAATCTGCAGCAACCGCTTGTAGCGGTCGTAGTAGTCGCGGGTCATCCGCTCGTTGTACGGATAGTCTTCCCGCCAGGTGTCCACCGGCGTCCCGTCCGGCCACAGCAAGACGGGATCGTCGTCATCGTCGTCCACCACCCGGAGCCCGGCGAGAACGGCGAGGTCTGCGGGGTCCTTCGACCCAGGCGAAGGCAGCGAGTTGAACACGTTATAAATACAACACATAAGAGAGATCGGGTCACGAGTGGGGGCGCGGTGTTCACGCGCGCGTCGGTGCCCGGTTTCCGGCCCTCAAGCCCGAACGCAGCCGTGGTCTCAGTCCCGGCTCGCACGTGCCTGCGGTCGCCGCGATAACCTGTGCGGCATGAGCACTGTAATCCCCCGGGGGGACGACCCCCTGTCCCCTCCGGAAACAGTGATCTACACCGACGGGGCGTGCAGCGGTAACCCGGGCCCGGGCGGCTGGGGCGCGGTGCTCAGGCACGGCGACGTGGTCAAGGAACTGCACGGCGGGGAGCACTCGACAACCAACAACCGGATGGAGCTCCTCGCGGCCATCTCGGCGCTTGAGGCGCTCACCAGGCCTGCACCGGTGCAGCTTTACACGGACAGCAAGTACGTGCTCGACGGGATCACTAAGTGGCTGCCCGGCTGGCAGCGCAACGGCTGGAAGACCTCGTCGAAGCAGCCGGTGAAGAACGTGGACCTGTGGCAGCGCCTGGTCGCGGCGATGGCCCCGCACGAGGTCAGCTGGCACTGGGTGAAGGGCCACAACGGAGACCCGGGCAACGAGCGAGCCGACGAACTGGCCCGTCTGGGCATCGAAGAAACCCGGCGGGGAGCTTCCACAAGGCTCTAACAGCAACCACAACAGGAGGCGGCCCGGTCTTCGGGCCGCCTCCTGCTGCAACCACAAGGCCTCAACCCCAGCCACAGCGCGAGGCAGCGCGGGTTTTGCGCTGCCTACGAACAGCAACCACAAGGCCTTAACCTCAGCCACCGTGTGGGGGCGGCGCGGTTTTTGCGCCGTCTCCACCGCGGGGGGTATCGGGGGTGCGCAGCCCCCCATGATCGGGGGGTGCAGGGGGGTCGTCCCCCCGCGAGCTAACTCAGCTCAGCACTTTCCGTAGTACGCGCCGCTGTGGTACGTGGTCCACGGGCCCCAGTTGGTGCCGTCCTGGGACAGGTCGACCGCCGACTGGGCGTTCTGGGTCGGGTTGAGCGTGGCGAGTGAGCCGTTCGAGGCGTTGATCTGCCAGAGGCCGTAGTCGGCGGTCGGGCTGATCGCGCCCGGGTTGCCGCCGGACTCGGCCATGGCGATCTCGGCGGCCATGAACGCGGCGGACGGGCTGCCGCCTGCCTGCTCCCAGAGTTGCTCAAGGCCTGAGCAGCTGTACATGCCCCCCGGGGCCGACTGGACGACCACGGTGCCGCCGTCGGCGGCACCACCGATGCTGGCGGACGACCCGCCGTTGCTCTGGCTGTTGTCCTCGCTGCTTTCCGCCAAACTGCTGTTGTTGGACGTCGAGGACACTGTTCTGCGTCACCGGCTGAACCGGCTTGGCGTGCCTCGGCACGTAGTCGGAGAGCGAGTACTGCGCGGGGACGGTCGCCGGGATGAGGAGGCGCTGGCCCGGGTAGATCAGGTTCGGATCCGAGAGCGTCGTGTCGTTCTCGTGGTAGAGGTACTGCCAGTCGTCGGCGTTTTGGTAGTACTGATCGGCGATCTTGGACAGCGAGTCGCCGCTACGCACCTGGTAGTACGAGTTCTTGGCCACCGTGGTGTGCCGCGCAGGCTTGGCGGCGGTGATGGCGACGGTCCGCGTCGCGAACGAGTCGAGCGTCGCGGCCGTCGCGCGGGCCGAGGTAGCAGCGTCTGTGCTTGCGGCTGCCCTCGTGTGGCTCTGCGCCGTCACGGTGACCGGCTTAGCGGAGTCAGCGAGCGCGTGCGATGCCTGCGGCGCCGCCACGAGCGCGCCGGCGATGGCGACAGCCGGAGCCGCCTTGCCTGCCTGCTGTGCGACCTTCTCTACCTGCGAGGGGCTCGTGTGGCGTCCCCTGCGCCTGATCCTCACAGGCCGGCGGTCACTACGCCCAGCGGTCATGCTCTCCCCATAATGGATGCTTCGCCCTGCCTACGTGGCTACTAGACCTCTCGGCGGGGCCTGATAATGGTGACGGGCCGTCCTGTGCGCCCGCTATATTGTGGTTTCGAACGGTCTGTAGGCGTATGAGACCTTTAGTAGGCGTATGAAACCTTTAGTCCGTACCGAACCATCGGATGGAACTATTGCAGGGACCGCTGGGCGTCCGCAGGTAAACCGAGTTTTTTCCGTGATCATGCTGTGATCAAATACGGATAGAAGGGCAGCATGGCTGACAGAGGAGACTCGTGCTGATGACCGGTGTCGCGCCCGGACATCGGGGAGTACGGGGGAGTCGGCCCGTTGAGGGATGACTGCGATAATTTCAGGCGTGACTGATCATGCTGAGCGCGTGGCTCGCTATTTCGAGGATTACGTCCCCGGGTTCACGGTGGACTGCGGCAGCTTCGCGATGCACGAGGCGGACATCATCGCCTTCGCGAAGGAGTACGACCCGCAGCCATTCCACGTCGACCCCGTGGCGGCCAAGGGCGGGCCGTTCGGCGGCTTGATCGCGAGCGGCTGGCACACGACGAGCGTGATGATGCGTCAGCTGGTGGAGTACTTCGTCAGCCCGGAGAGCAGTCTCGGCGCCGCGGGCATTGACGAGATCCGCTGGCCGAAGCCGGTCCGTCCCGGCGACACGCTGCACGTCCGCGCCACGGTCCTCGAAGCCCGCCGCTCAGGCAGCAAGCCCGACCGGGGCATCGTCAAGTCCCTCGCCGAAGTGACCAACCAGGAAGGCGACCTCGTGATGAAGCTGACCGCGATCAACTTCATCCTCCTCCGCGACCCCGCGTAGGTAACACGTGTCGGCGCGGCGGCGGGGTCCGTTCTTACGAGGAAGCTAGCCTTGCTCCGCTTGGCCGCGGCAAGAGCTGACGTCACCCGGAAGCGTTCCCCCGCCGCTGTCCTATCGGGCGTCTTGTCGCGTCACTAGGAACGAGCCGCACTTTGACTTTGATCTTGAATTTGACTTTGCCTGTTCAGGCATACGTTTGAGATGCGAGGGACGCCGGGGGATTAGCCCGTGACCTTCCGAAGAAGGTCGCGGGTAATCCCCCGGTGGCTCGCGCCGCACGCCCAAAAGTTTTGATTTTGGGGTTTTGACCGCTGATCCTCAGGTGAGGATCAGCGGTTTTGGCCGTTGCCGAGGGTGTTCGGGGTGATTGTGCCGTCGACTGGGGTAACGCCGACGCCCTTGCGGACCGCCTCCAGGATGGTCAGCCCCTGACTGACCAGCCCGGCGGCGATCTCGCCGAGCCCGTCCGCGCCGTTGAGCACGGTGACGTTGGCGCCGTTCAGTCCGGCGGCCGCCTCCTTGACGATCTGCGGGAGCTGGCCGATCAGCAACTGGTCGAGCGCCACCCGGTTGTTGGACGCGGCGGCCTCGGCCGCGATCCTGGTCCGCTCCGCGTCGGCGATGGCGAGGATCTTCACCTTCTCCGCTTCGGCCTCGGCGGGCCTGATCACCTCGGAGACGAGCTGCTGCTGGCGGAGCTCGGCCTGGTGCTGCGCTAGCTCCGCCTGGGCGGAGATGACCGCGCGCTGCGCCGAGGCCTGAGCGAGGGGGCCGGCCTGCGCCGCCTCGGCCTGCGCCTTGTCGATCTCGGCCTTGTACTGGGCCTGGACGACCGCGGTCTGCCTGGCGAACTCGGCCTGCTTGCGGACCGACGCCTGCTGCGCCTCGGCCGACGCCTGGTCGGCCGCCGCCTGGGCGATCTTCGCCTGCCGCTGGATCGCCGCGTTGTTCGGCGCGGCCATCGCCGCGATGTAGCCGGCCCCCATGTCGTCGATGGACTGGATCTGCAGCGAGTCGACGGTCAGGCCGATGGTGGCCATCTCCGCCTTGGACCCGTCGAGCACCTCGGAGGCCAGCTTCTGCCGCTCGGTGACGATCTCCTCGACGGTCATCGAGCCGATGATCGACCGCAGGTGGCCGGCGAAGACCCGGCCGGTCAGCACGGACATCTGGTCCTGGTCGGAAAGGAACCGCTGCCCGGCGTTCACGATCGACTCCGGGTCGTAGCCCACCTTGAACGCGATCACCGCCCGGACGTTCAGCGAGATGCCCTGCTTGGTCACGCAGGTCTCAGCGACCTCCGCCTCCTGCATAGAAAGCGTCAGGTACCTGACCTTACGGAACAACGGCGTGACGAACGCGCCGTGCCCGGTGACTACCCGGAACGGCGCATCATTCATCCCGCGGCGGCCACCGGAGATGAGCATTGCCTCATCGGGGGCGGGAACTCGGTAACCGAACATGGTTTCACTCTCCTGAGCGAGGAACTTCGGTAGAACTTGGGGAAGCGGGGGCCTCGCCGAGCGGATCGTCCCATGCCATGACGTCGACCGTCCGCGGACCGAGGTAATCGATAATGAGGACCGTGGTCCCCTTCGGGAGGGGTGTCTTAGACCACGCCAGATAGCTCTCGGATCCGCCGCGGATCCTGATCAGCACCTCTCCAGGGCCAGCCGGGCCGCGTGAGGCAACGTTGAGCACACCGACCGTGCCGATCGCGGCTTCATCGCGTGCCAAATGGAGTCACCCCCTGTGTGGGAATGCCGGAAAGACAGCCTAGTCTCGGCTGGCGTAAAAGCCACCGTTCGTTAGGCTAAGTAAGTGACTTTCCCTCACATCCAGCGTAATACTCCTGCGCAGTCGGGCGCTCACGCTGACGCTGGCGGCGGGCAGTCGCGGCGGACCGGTCTCGCCATGATCGTGATCATGGCGGGCGTCCTGATGACGGCCGTCGACACGACCATCGTGGTGCTCGCGCTGCCGGAGATCCAGCGCAGCCTGCATGTGGCGCTGTCCGACGTGGTCTGGGTGATCATCAGCTTCCTGCTGGTGATCACGTTGCTCGCCACCCAGGTCGGCAGGCTCGGCGACATGTTCGGCCGCGTCCGCATGTATGAGACCGGGTTCGGGGTCTTCGTCCTCGGCTCGCTGCTGTGCGCGCTGGCGTGGGACGAGATGTCGATCATCGTCTTCCGGGTCATCCAGGGGATTGGCGGCGCGCTGATCATGGCGAACAGCGGCGCGGTCATCGCCGACCTGTACCCGCGCGAGCAGCGTGGCCGCGCCTACGGGTTCACGTCGCTCGGCTGGACCATCGGGGCGGTCCTCGGCGTCGTGCTCGGCGGGCTGATCGTCACCTACATCTCGTGGCGCTGGATCTTCTGGATCAACGTGCCGACCGGGGTGGCCGCGATCGCCGTCGCGCTCAGGGTCCTGCACGACAAGGGCGAGCGGGTCCGCCAGCGACTCGACCCGCTTGGCATGGTGGCGCTTGGCCTCGGCCTCTTCGGCGTGCTTTGGGCGATCACCAAGCTCGCGAACGGGCCGTTCGACGCTTCGACGGCCGGCTTCCTGATCGGCGGCGTGGTGTTCATCGGCGCGTTCGTGGCCATCGAGTCGCGCGTGCCCGCGCCCATGGTGCCGCTGCGGATCTTCAAGATCCCGACGATGGCCGCCTCGCTTTGCGCCTCGCTGTTCCAGGGACTAGCCAGCTTCGCCGTGCTCTTCCTGCTGCTGATGTACCTGCAGGGGCCGCGCGGTCTGTCGCCGATCAACGCCTCACTGCTGTTGCTGCCCGGCTACCTGATCTCCTCCGCCGCCGCCCTGTACGCGGGTCGGCTCGCTGACAGGCGCGGTCCCGTGCTGCCTGCGACGGTGGGCCTCGCCATGCAGGGCGTCGCGCTGATCTTGTACGCACAGCTCACCAACGGGACGCCGCTGTGGTGCATCGTGTGCATCGGCGTGGTGAACGCGGTCGGGGCGTCGCTCTTCTTTCCCGCCAACAGCTCGGCGATCATGAAGGCGGCACCGCCGGACATGTTCGGCATCGCGTCGGGGATGATGCGGACTTTCTCGAACGTCGGGATGGTGTTCTCGTTCTCTGTGGCCATCCTGGTTGCGTCGCGGTCCATCTCCCGGCAGCTCGCGTTCGCGATCTTCGTGGGCACGACATCGCTGCACGGGTCGCTGGCGTCGGCGTTCACGACCGGGCTGCACGCGGCGTTCTACGAGTCGGTGTCCTTCATGGTGCTCGCCGCGATCCTGTCCGCCCTGCGTGGCGGCTCTATCAGGCCCGGCCGCGCGAACCGCGATCGTATCGGGTCCGCCCGCGCGGACGAATAACGCGTTTACAACCAACCGTTCCTGATGCTGCGGTCGTCCCCCGGGGGGACGACCCCCGTACCCCCCGATGTCCGCGCGGTCGGGCCTGATCGCAAAAGGCGCGATCGTATCAGGCCCGGCCGCGCGGACGAATAACGCGTTTACAACCAACCGTTCCTGATGCTGCGGTCGTCCCCCGGGGGGACGACCCCCCGTACCCCCCGATGTCCGCGCGGTCGGGCCTGATCGCAAAAGGCGCGATCGTATCAGGCCCGGCCGCGCGGACGAATAACACGCTTACAACCAACCGTTCCTGATGCTGTCTGCCGCGCCTTCGGCGGGGGCGGTGCCGAGTTCGCCGGCGCGGACCTTGTCCAGCAGCATGCTGGCTACGCCCACGATCGTTGGGGCCATGTCCTTGAGGCTGGCCGCGTCGGACGGGTCGGCGATGTCCTGCGGGACTTCCGCCCGGTCGAGGATCCCCGGCAGGTCGGCGAGTTGGCCCGCCAGCCAGCCGAGCGGGTCCTGCGACAGTTCCCGGAGGAAGACGCGGGAGGTCGGGTCCCAGTCCGAGGTGAACTTCGCATGGTGGTGGGTGCGGTTGAAGCTGCCGGGCTTCCCGTCTACCGACTCGAGCAGGTCCACCCGCCAGATCGGCTTGCCCACCGCGATCGGGACTGCCGAGTAGATCGAGCTCTTGAGCTCGCCGCGGTCGATGACCCGCAGCTCAAGCCGGACGCCGTGCTCGGGCCCCTCCTGCCCTGGGTGCGGTTGCGGGTCGAGGAAGTACAGGTCGCCGACGACAACGCCGACTTTCTCGAAGACGAAGGCCTGGAGCATTAAGACCACCCATCAGTCGCTGGCCGGGCAAAGGGGGCGCGGTAGGCGCCGTCTCCACTATCACCCGGCCAGCGACGAGGCGTCCAGCGCTGGCTGACGTGAGCTACTTCTCCCACTGCGCCTTACCGTAGACGTGGACTTGCGTGCCAGGCGCCTTGACCAGGGTGTGGAAGAAGTCCGCGACGTCCATCGGGACCCGGACGCAGCCATGCGAGGCCGGGCCCACCGGCACGTACGTGTCACCGTGGATGGCGTAAGCCGTGGTGATGAAGAACACCGGGTTGTACATCTCGCCGAGCGGCACCGTCACCCAGCCGGGCATGAAGACGGTCGTGTTGTACGTGCCGTTGGGGGTGACCGCCTGCGCGCAGCCGTCGCTGCCGCAGTCGTAGTAATAGCCGCCGCCGCTGGAGACGTGGCTGATCAGCTTGATCTGGTTGTTGTCGAACAGGACGAGCACTTCGAGTGCCTGGTCCACCTCGATGCGCGTGGCCCGCTTGCCCGCGTACGAAGGCGACGTGTAGGTCCTGGGGTGCACCAGGGCGTTCTTGGTGGCCGCGTCGACCACGCCGGTCACCTTGACGCCGTTGATCTCCTGGAAAGCCCAGAGAGCCGCCTGCGTGTCGGCGCCGAACTGGCCGTCGATCGCGCCTGGGTAGTACTTGAGCGAGGAGAGCCGCTCCTGGAGCGCCTTGACGTCCGCCCCACTCATGCCAGGCGCCAGGGTCCTCGTGGGCGCAGCGTAGGCGGGCGCCGCGACGCGGGTGGTCGCCGTCTTCGCGACGGGGACCACCGCTACCGTGGTCTTGGCGAACGCCACCGGAGCGGCCGAGGCAGCTTCGGCCGTGCACCCGGCCACCGCGATCGCGGCCGCTGCCAGCGCGGTCGCTCCCATCGTTACGAGTTTCCTGGTGTGCGTCCGCGCCATGTCAGTCACGTCCTTCATAGCTGAATCATCTGCTTATGAAGACGCCTCAGCTAGCCCTGACGTTGTGTAATCGGCATACCGAAGATTTGGCGTCACTCCGGGGAACGTTGGCCTGCGGCTGCCGGTGATTAGCGGCGCGTTGCTACTGGAGCCCGGCCCGGACGGCCGTGATGCGCTGCGTGTTGAAGCCGAGCCAGTGCATCCTGCCTATGTAGCGCGCGTGCTCGACCTTGATGCAGCGATCCATGATCACCGTCAGGCCGCCGTCTTCGGCGATCTTCGCGCCCTCGGCGTTAATCACGCCGAACTGGCACCAGAGGGTGCCGGCGCCGATCGTCACGGCTTCCCGCGCGATTCCCGGCAGCGCGTCCGGCGCGCGGAAGACGTTCACCACGTCCACCGGCACGGGCACGTCGAGCAGGCTCGGGTAGGACTTCTCGCCGAGGATCTCCGTCTCACGGGGATTCACCGGGATCACCTGGTAGCCGTGCCGCTTGAGGTAGTAGCCGACGAAGTTGCTGGCCCGGAGCTGGTTGCTGGACAGGCCCACGACCGCGATCGTCCTCGCGGTGTGGAGCACGCGCTGGATCGTCAGCGCGTCCTGGTACTTGCTCAGGTCAAGCTCGGTCATGGGGCTGTGCCTCCCGTTCGCTGAACTACCTTCTTTCCCGCTGTGCTTGTCCCGCTCGCCTCCGGGCGCCCGAAGCCGGTGTTTTTTCCCTCGTCGCTCGGTCGCTGGTTCCTCACTCCGTCGCTCCTCGGTCCAAAAACACCGGCGCGCCCTCTGGCTCGCGGGCGGCGGCGACGAGCGCGAAGCCCTGCTGCAGGTCCCAGATCAGGTCCGCGACGGACTCGGTGCCGACCGACAGCCGCACCGTCCCCGGCCCGACGCCGGCTGCCGTCAGCTCATCGTCGCTCAACTGGCGGTGCGTCGTGCTCGCGGGGTGGATGATCAGGCTCTTCGCGTCGCCGACGTTCGCCAGGTGGGACCAGAGCGACACGCCCCTGATGAGGTCCTGCCCGCCGGCCCGTCCGCCGGCGCAGTCGAACGAGAACACGGCGCCGGCCCCGAGCGGCAGGTACTTCTCCACGAGCGGCCGGTACTTGCTCGACGGCAGGCCGGGATAGGTCACGTTCGAGGCCAGCTCGTGCGCCTGGAGGAACGCCGCGACCGCCAGCGCGTTCTCGACGTGGCGTTCCATCCGCAGCGACAGCGTCTCAAGCCCTTGCAGGAACAGGAAGGCGTTGAACGGTGAGAGCGCCGCGCCGAGGTCGCGCAGGGTCTCGGCCCGGAGCTTCATCAGGTAGCCGTACGTCCCGAACGTCTCGTGGAACTGCAGGCCGTGGTAGGCGGGCGACGGGTCCGCGACCACGGGGAACCGCCCGTTGGACCAGTTGAACGTGCCGGCCTCGACGACGACACCGCCGATGGAGGTGCCGTGGCCGCCGATGAACTTGGTCGCCGAGTGGATGACGATGTCGGCACCCCACTCGATCGGGCGGCACAGGTACGGCGTCGCGAACGTGTTGTCCACGATCAGCGGCAGCTCGTGGTCGTGCGCGATGGACGCCAATGTCTCAAGGTCAAGCACGTTCCCCGCGGGGTTACCGATGGTCTCGCCGAAGAACGCCTTCGTGTTCGGGCGGACCGCCTGCCGCCACGCGTCGGGATCGTCGGGGTCGACCCATGTCAGCTCCACGTTCATCTTGCGGAGCAGGTGCTTCAGCTGGTTCACCGTCCCGCCGTATAGCGCCGAGGACGAGACGACGTGGTCGCCCGGCTGCAGCAGCGTGAACAGCGCGGCCGCCTGCGCGGCAATACCGCTGGCGAACGCGACAGCGCCGGCGCCGCCCTCGAGGTTCGCCACGCGTTCCTCGAACACCGCGACGGTCGGGTTCATGATGCGCGAGTAAGTGTTCCCGTACTCCTGCAGGTTGAAGTACGCCGCCGCTGATTCCGGGTCCTCGAACACGTAGCTGGTCGTCTGGAAGATCGGCACCGCGCGTGCGCCCGTGTTCGGGTCGGGCCGCTGCCCGGCATGCAGCTGCCGCGTCTCGAATCCGAACGCCCGGTCTTCTTCGACACGGGAAATTTTGTCCGTCATACCGTTATCTTCCTAACTGGGGACCACTAAAGCTGCTCAGAGAGGCTGTGTTCGCCAAGGAACTGGCGGATGATGGGCGTCTGCCGTGCTTCCTCAAGCAGGAAGCAGTCGTGACCGTACGGTGCCTCGATCACCTCGAACTCGACCGGCTTGCCGAGGGCACGGAGCGCGTCGGCGACCTCCGCCGATGCCGACGGCGGGTACAGCCAGTCGGAGCTGAACGCTATCAGCAGCGTCCGCGCGGAAACGCCTTCGAGCGCGCGGGTGAGCGAGCCGCCGCCGTGCTGCCGGGCGAGGTCGAAATAGGTCAGCGCGCGTGACGTGTAGAGATAGGTGTTGGCGTCGAAGCGCTTGACGAACGAGTCGGCCTGGTGGCGCAGGTAGCTCTCGACCTGGAACTCCGCGTCGGTGATCGTGTAGCGGATGTCGTCGCCGGCTTGCCCGGGGGATGACTGCAGTCGCCGGCCGAACTTGTCGTCAAGCGCCTGCGCGGACAGGTACGTGACGTGGCCGACCATGCGCGCGACGCCCATGCCGGCCTCGGGCGCGGCGCCTGTGCCGTAGTACTGGCCGCCTTGCCAGGCCGGGTCGCGCATGATCGCGTCGCGTGCGATCGCGTTCCAGGCGACGCCCTGCGGGTGGAGGGCGTGCGTGCTGGCGATTGGCACGATGGCATCGACCTGATCGGGGAAGAGGATCGCCCACTCAAGCGCCTGCATCCCGCCGAGCGAGCCTCCGGCCACCGCCGCGAGCCGCTCGATGCCCAGTTCGTCGAGGAACGCGCGCTCGGTCCGCACCATGTCCGCGACGGTGACTACGGGGAAGTCCGCCCCGTACGGCCTGCCTGTCGCCGGGTCGGTCGACGCCGGGCCGGTCGTGCCCCGGCAGCCACCGAGCAGGTTGGTGGCGACGACGTAGAACCGGTCGGTGTCGAACGCCTTGCCCGGGCCGACCATCCCGTCCCACCAGCCGAGCCCCTTGCCGGCAGTCCCGTCTCGATCGGTGGCGCCGAACCCGTCGCGCGTGCTCTCGGCGGGTGGCGTCTTCGCGATGCCCGCCGCATGAGCATCGCCGCTGAGCGCGTGGCAGACCAGGATGACGTTGTCCCGCCGGGGTGACAGGGCGCCATATGTTTCGTACGCTACGCGAATCGGGTGTAGTTCTCGCCCGCAATCAAGCCGCACTGGCGTCGGCAGGTCAAGGTACTGGGTTTCGACGACACCGACCGAGCCGGCCGCGAGCGTCGAGGCTGGCTTCGCCATACGGGCTATGTTAACTCTCCATTTCCGGGGGTATTGTCAAGTATCCCCATAAAGAAAATGGGGAAATACCTAGGAGAGAGGGGACAGGGCGACATGACCACGGTTGCCGACAACGGAGTCAACGTGCAGGCGCTGCTCGACGCGCGCGAAGTACTGAAGGGCGCGCCCGAGGCCGCCCAGTTCACCTGGCGGGCATCTTCCAAGTGGCAGGGCGGCGTCCACACCAGCATCACGGTCAAGGACTTCTTCGGCCTCGGCGAGGAGCAGAGTCACGTGCGGGAGTCGGTCTTCGAGGCCGACCATCCCGAGGTCTTCGCGGCGGAGGACAACGGCATCACGCCGATCGAGTACCTCCTTGTCGGCCTAGCGAGCTGCCTCAGTGCGGGCGTGGCATCCGTCGCGCAGAACCGCGGCATCCAGCTGCGCTCGGTGGAGGCGGTTGTCGAGGGCGCGCATGACATCCGCGGCATCCTCGGTGCCGACAGCGACGTCCGCAACGGGTACAACAACATCAAGGTGACGTTCCACGTCGACGCGGACGCGTCGAAGGAGGACATCGAGGCGCTGGTGGCCCAGTCCCAGAAGCGGTCCGCCGTGTTCGACGCGCTGACGAACCCGACGGACGTCACCGTCGAAGTCGCCTGAGGAGCCTGGCTATCGAGCGCACCACTACGGTCGTCGTCGGCGCGGGGCACGCGGGACTCGCCGCGAGCCACTTCCTGAGCGACCGGTCGATCGATCACGTCGTGCTTGAGCGCGGGGAGGTAGCGAACTCCTGGCGGCGCGAACGCTGGGATTCCATGCGGCTGCTCACGCCTAACTGGCAGAGCTGCCTGCCGGGACTTCGCTACGAGGGACCGGACCCTGACGGCTACATGACCATGGGCGAAGTGACAGAGTTCATTGAGCGCTTCGCCAAGGCTTCCCGCGCCCCGGTCCGGACCGGCGTGAACGTCACGTCGGTCCGGACCGTCAGCGACGGCTACCAGGTGACGACGAGCGATGGCGAGATCCGCAGCCAGGCGGTCGTCATCGCAAGCGGTGCCTGCAACCGACCGACGGTGCCCCCCGTCAGCGCCGCGGTCCCGGAGTCGGTGCGGCAGCTGACGCCGTTCGACTACCGCGTTCCCGATCAGCTCCCCGACGGCGGTGTGCTCGTCGTGGGCGCGTCGGCGACCGGGGTGCAGCTGGCGGCCGAGATTCGGCGGTCGGGCAGGCCGGTGACCCTTTCCGTGGGGGAGCACGTGCGGCTGCCGCGCCTGTACCGCGGCCGCGACGTGCTGTGGTGGATGGACGCCGCAGGCGTGTGGGACCAGCGGTACGACGAGGTCGACGACCTCACGCGCGCCCGGCGGCTGCCCTCGCCCCAGCTCGTCGGGACCCCGGAGCGGGCGACCCTCGACCTCAACGCACTCACCGCGCTTGGCGTTGAGCTTGTGGGCCGGCTGGCGATGGTCCGCGACGGCCGCGCGCTGTTCTCCGGCGGCCTGCGCAACGTGTTCTCGCTGGCAGACCTCAAGATGAACCGCCTGCTCGACACGTTCGACAACTGGGCGCTGACGAGCGGGCGTGACGCTGGACTCGGTTCTGCTGAGCGCCCCGCGCCGACGCGCGCGCCCGAGTCGGCACGGCTCCAGCTTGACCTGCGGAGCGGTGAGATCCGCTCGATCGTCTGGGCGACGGGCTTCCGGCCCGACTACGACTGGCTCCACGTCCCCGTGGTCGACCAGAAGGGCCGCCTGCGCCACGAGGGCGGCGTGGTCGGCAGCCCGGGACTGTACGCGCTTGGCCTGCCAGTGCTGCGGCGGCGCAAGTCCACGTTCATCTACGGGATTGAGGACGACGCGCGCGAGGTGATCGACCACCTCGCCGGCCACCTGCGGCCCGGCCAGTGATCCGGCTTCGACGGAGAATTCGCAGGTCAGCACGGGTTCCGCGACCCTTCTGAGTGCCTAGCGCAGGCCCTAGCATACGCCTCGACAAGACACCCTATTTCGCGCTATTCCTCTATCGTCGTATGCAGAGACAGTTCAGAGGGAGGCATCGAGACACAGAGCTTTATCACAGGCTTATTTTTGCGTAAGCAGAATTCCATGGGGCACTATAGGGAGCGTGACAAGGAGAGGTCCACGAAGGAAAGGGGCCAAAGGAGGCAATCATGTCCGATGTCCTTTTGATGAACATTCCGCTCATGGTGCTCGCATTCGCGCTCTGGGTGGGCATCCCGCTCTGGCTGGTGGTGCGCCGCTCAGACTGGCGCGGCAAGCCAGAAGCCCGCACCGTCCCGGCCTATATGGAACGCCGCGTTACCCCGGTTCGGGCCGCGAGGCTCCGCCTTCCCCGCCCCGCCGGCTACGACGGCCGTCTCGCCTTGCGTACGATGCGCGGCGGCGCGAACAGCTAATCCCGGCCTCCTAACGCGCAACCGCGCGTGCCGCGCCCCGTGACCGCGGAGACCTTATCTTCCAGGAAGATGTTATGCGCCTATACGACGCAATTCCTTCCTCGGAAAAAAGGCTTCGCGCTCATGGTGGCGCGGTTTTCGTTTATCTCGGGAAATATCGGCGTGGCCGTCGGCCGTCGGCCGTCGGCCGCTGAGCCGGGTGACACGGGTCGCCCGCGCCATCCTCGCCGTGATCGGGATGGGTAGGCCACTACCTGCGAACCCCCACACTGTGATGTTCGTCATGGCTGACACTCGACCGGACCTGCCGACATCACCGATGTTCGTCATGGCTGACACTCGACCGGATCTGCCGACATCACCGATGTTCGGGTGACCTGTGTCGGGACGTGGGTTTCGCGGCAGACCTGGAGGTAGCCAGCCAACTGTTTCATCAGCGCGAACCGTGCTCGAGGCTCGTACCTGAGGGCCCAAATCACCCATACCTTGTGATGCCGACTCACCAAATCTGGCTGCACCCTGAAAGAAGCACGCGCTCCCGGTCACCTTACGGTCTGAATAGGTCTTGGTTGAGCCGATGTCGCGTGACAAGGAAAGGTCTGCGGAGGAAAGCGGGCCAAAGGAGGAAATCATGTCCTATGTCCTGTCGGCGAACATTCCGCTGATGGCGCTCGCCTTCGCGCTCTGGGTTGGCATCCCGCTCTGGCTAGTGGCACGGCGCTCAGACTGGCGCGGTAAGCCAGAAGCCCGCACCGTCCCGGCTTACATGGCACCTCGCGCTACCCCGGTCCGGCCCGCGAGGGCCCGCGTTCCGCAGCCCGCCGGCTACTACGGCCGTCTCGCCCCGAGTCCGGTGACCGCTTCGAACGGCTAATCCCAGCCAGCTAACGCGCAGCCGCGCGTGCCGTGCCCCGTGACCGCGAAGACTTTATTTTCCAGGAAGATTTTATGCACTTATATACGATGCAAATCCTTCCTCAGGAACAAATCTTCGTGCTCATGGCGGGGCGGTTTTCGTTTATCTAGTGAAATATCGGGTGCTGGCGTCGGCCGCTGAGGGACAGGCGAGGCATGCTCTGAACGGGTGCGGGTGGCACTGAGCGCCCACGCCGTCCTGCCGTGGTCGGGATGGCATCCTCAGCTGAATGTGTGACGGCGCCAGCGCTCCGTGTCGTTCGGCGAGACGCGGGTCTGCGGTGGCGCCCGAGCCTGTGGAAAACTTCGGTTTGTGCTTGGACTCGGGATCGTCTGTGTGATCAGTGCCGCCGCGTGGCTCTATCTCGTGGCAGCCCACGGCGGCTTCTGGCTGACCAGTCAGCGCCTGCCACCCGTCGGCGAGCCGGGCGCGAGTCCGGGGCGCCTGCGGGAATCCGCCGCAAGCCGGAGGCTGGCCGCGAAGAGCTCACCCGCCCTCGCCGGGAATCCTGGAGGAAACGGTGAACTCGCCGGGAATCCTGGAGAGAACAGTGGACTAGCCGGGAATCCTGGAGAGAATGGTGACCTAGCCGCTGCTGCGGACCTGACGGCTTGGCCGGGCGTTGCCGCCGTGGTCCCGGCGCGGAACGAGGCGGAATCCCTGCCGGTCACGTTGCCCGCGCTTCTCGCTCAGGATTACCCCGGCGACTTCCGCGTCTTCCTCGTCGATGACAACAGCGACGACGGCACCGGCGCGATCGCGGCCGAGATCGGCGAGAAGTCGGCACGCGACGGCGGCGCGCCGCTGACCGTCGTCAGGGGCCAGCCGAGACCCGACGGCTGGGCCGGCAAGGTCTGGGCAATGGCACAGGGCTTCGCGGCCGCGACAAGAACGGCGGGCGCCGACGCGACGCCGGCCGCCGGCGCTCCGGAGTACGTGCTGTTTACCGACGCCGACATCAGCTGGGCGCCGCACGCGCTGCTCGGCCTGGTCGCGAGTGCCGAAGCCGACGACCGGGCCCTCGTTTCGCAGATGGCACTGCTGCGGGCGGAAACGAGGTGGGAGCGGGTGATCGTGCCCGCCTTCGTCTACTTCTTCGCGCAGCTCTACCCGTTCCGCAAAGTCAATGATCGCCGGGGCGGGACCGCCGCAGCGGCGGGCGGCTGCATGCTCGTCAGGCGGGCCGCCCTCGACCAAGCCGGCGGCCTCGAGCAGATCAAGGGCGCGCTGATCGACGACGTGGCGCTTGGCACCCTGCTCAAGAGACACGGCAACCGTATCTGGCTCGGCCTGACCACGGACATCGCAAGCGCGCGCCCGTACCCGAGCCTGGCCAGCCTCTGGCACATGATCGCCAGGTCGGCGTACGTGCAGCTCAGGTACAACCCGCTGCTGCTGGCCGGCACGGTCATCGGCCTGCTCGTCCTCTACGTCGCACCGCCGGCCGGGGCGATAGCCGCCCTCGTCGCAGCGGCCGCCGGGGTGGCCGGCCCGCCAGAAGCGATCGCGGGGCTCGCCGGGCTGGCCGGGTGGGCGCTGATGACCGCCAGCTACGTTCCCATGCTCCGTTTCTACCGGCTGTCCGTGTTCCGCGCCCCGACGCTCCCGCTGATCGCCGCGCTCTACGCCGCGATGACCGCCGACTCCGCCCGCCGCCACTACTCCGGCCATGCCGTCTCCTGGCGCGGCCGCACCGCCGCCCGCGTCTAGCAGGTGAAGCCTCGCCTCGCTAACCCTGCGCAGCCGCGGACGCAGCGCGTGTGTCCAGGAACGGTGCTGTACGGGCCGGTCCCGTCGGGCAGAGAATGCCGTAGGCGGTGAGTCGAAGCACGAACCCGTTCGGGATGATGGATTTGAGGTAGAAGGACAACAAGGAGGTACGGGGATGACGATTAGCGTGCAAGGCGTGGTGTCGCGGGGGAAGGGCGAGCCGGTCCAGGTCACCGAGGTGCTCGTGCCGGAGCCGGGGCCGGGAGAGGCGCTCGTCCGGGTTCAGGCGTGCGGCGTCTGCCACACCGACCTGCATTACAAGATGGGCGGCATCGGGGACGACTTCCCGTACCTGCTCGGGCACGAGGCGGCGGGGATCGTCGAGGCGGTCGGTGCCGACGTGACCGACGTGGCGCCTGGGGACTTCGTCATCCTCAACTGGCGCGCGGTCTGCGGCCAGTGCCGCGCCTGCAAGCGGGGCCGCCCCTGGTACTGCTTCAACACCCACAACGCGACCCAGAAGATGACCCTCGCCGACGGGACCCCGCTGTCGCCCGCGCTCGGCATCGGCGCGTTCGCGGAGAAGACCCTGGTAGCGGCCGGTCAGTGCACGAAGGTCAACCCGGCCATCGCCCCCGCGACCGCGGGGCTCATCGGCTGTGGGGTGATGGCCGGCCTCGGCGCGGCGATCAACACCGGGGGCGTCACGCGCGGCGACACGGTCGCGGTGATCGGCTGCGGCGGCGTGGGCGACGCGGCAATACTCGGCGCCTGGCTGGCCGGGGCGAAGACGATCATCGCGGTGGACATCGACGACAGGAAGCTCGAGTGGGCGCGCGAGTTCGGCGCCACGCACACGATCAACTCGCGGGCCACGGACGCGGTGGAGGGGATCCGGGAACTGACCGGGGGCTTCGGCGCGGACGTCGTGGTGGAGGCGCTCGGGCGGCCGGACACCTACAAGCAGGCGTTCTTCGCCCGCGACCTGGCCGGCGTCGTCGTGCTCGTCGGCGTACCGACGCCGGAGATGGAGCTGGAACTGCCGCTGCTTGAGGTCTTCGGGCGGGGTGGCGCGCTCAAGTCTTCCTGGTACGGGGACTGCCTGCCCTCTCGTGACTTCCCGATGCTCGTCGACCTGCACCTAGACGGGCGGCTGCCGCTCGAGAAGTTCGTCTCGGAGACGATCGGCCTCGGCGACGTCGAGGCGGCGTTCACCAAGATGGAGCACGGCGACGTGCTGCGCAGCGTGGTGATCCTCTGAACGATGATCATCTGAACACGGGCACGGACGCGGTCCGGATCGCGATGTGGTCCGGACCGCGGACCGTCTCCACGGCGATGATGCGTGCCTGGGAGAACCGGCCGGATACCGTGGTCGTCGACGAGCCGCTGTACGCGTTCTACTTGTCGTCGACCGGGCTTGAGCATCCCGCGCGTGATGAGGTGATCGCCAGCCAGCCGGTTTCGTGGGGTGCCGTGGTGTCGTCGCTGGCGTCTGCTCCGTTGCCCGACGGGGTGACGATCTCCTACGCCAAGCACATGACGCACCACGTGCTTCCGTCGGTCGACCTTTCCGCGTTCGCGCCGTTCAGGCACGCGTTCCTGATCAGGGATCCGCGGTCGCTGCTCGCCTCCTACGCGCGCGTCCGCGCCGCGCCCACGCTGGCCGACCTGGGGCTGCGCCAGCAGGCGCGGCTGCTTCAGGAGTTCGGCGGGCCGGTCATCGACTCGTCGGACCTGCTGGCCGCGCCTGAGGCCGCGCTGCGTGCCTTGTGCTCAGCGCTCGGGGTGCCGTTTTCCGCGTCGATGCTCTCCTGGCCGGCCGGGCCGCGGTCCTCGGATGGCGTCTGGGCGCCGTACTGGTATGACAGCGTCTGGCGGTCAACGGGGTTCACGCCGGCCAGGCCCGGCCCGCCGCCGACGCTGGACCAGGCGCTCGAGCCGCTGCTCGCGGACTGCCTGCCTTACTACGAAAAAATGCGAGAAAATAAGATCAAGATCGATATTCCGAACGAGTGCGGCTGACTCCGGGGGACCTCCATTGCTGCAGAAGTTTGACGAACGCAACCGCGACCTGATCATCAATGTCGGAGGCCGTCTGTCACACCGGGACGAAGCAGGGGTGTCCCCCTTCGACTCAGTCGTGCAGGGTGGGGACGCGGTGTGGGAGGGCCTGCGGCTGACCAACGGCCGGATCTTCGCTCTGGAGGAGCACCTGGCGCGGCTGCGCCGGTCGGCGCACGCGCTGGGCTTCGGCTCCGTGCCGACAGACGAGTCTCTCGTTGCCGAGATACACCGGACTCTGGCCGCCAACTCGATGCGTAGCGGCGTGCATATCCGCCTGACGCTGACCCGCGGCGTCAAGGTCACCTCGGGCATGGATCCCCGGCTGAACGTCTCGGGGCCGACACTGATCGTCTTGGCCGAGTTCAAGGACCCGGTCTACGACCTGTCCGGGATCCGCCTGATCACCTCAAGCGTCCGGCGGTCGGCTCCGGACTCTCTGGACCCCAAGATCCACCACAACAACCTGCTGACCTCGATTATGGCCAAGATCGAGGCGAACGTGGCGGGCGCCGACGACGCGGTCATGCTCGACAACAGGGGCTTCATCGCGGAAACGAACGCGACGCACCTCTTCATGGTGTTCCCGCGCGACGTCCATGATCCTTCGGGCACGCCCGGCGCCACAGGCGGGCTTGGTGCAGTCAATGAGCATGGCGCGGTCGGCGGGGCAAGCGCGGCCGGGGGCAGCGGCGCCGCCGGCGAGCACGGCGCGGTTGGTGAGCACGGCGCGGTCGGCGAGCACGGCGCGGTTGACGGAACTAGTCTGCCGGGCTCGACGGGTCGGTTGCCGTTCGCCGACGTTACGCTCGCGACGCCGACGACAGTCGCTTGCCCGGAAGGGGTCACGCGGGCGACCGTGCTGCGGCTCGCCTCGTCCGCGGGGATCCCGTCGGCCGAGGGGGACTACACGCTCCCGCAGCTTTACAACGCCTCCGAGGTCTTCGTCACCGGCACGATGGGCGGCCTTGCCCCGGTGGTGTCCGTGGACGGGCGTGCCATCGGCGACGGCTCGATCGGCCCGGTAACCAAGCACCTCACAGAGCTCTACGCGAACCTCACGGCCACCACGGGCACCACGGTCGCGTGACCGAACCGGCGCCTGGCCGCAGGGGCACACAGACATGTACCGATTTTGGGTGGGACAAACCAGGCGAGTCGGACGGGTTCATGACCAAAAGTCGGTATACCTGGCCGGTGGGCTCGTCGGCGAGCAGGAGCGCCGGACGGCTGGCGAGCGCGCGGGCGATCGCGACGCGCTGCTGCTGGCCACCGGACAGCTCTGCCGCGAAACCCACGGCCGGACGCAGGTCACCTGGATTGGGTGATGTCGGCTCATGCGGTCGAGTGTCAGCCTGGATGAACATGACGGTGTGGGGGGTTCACCTCGGTAGCAGCCTGTCACGCCGTGGTGCCAGTGAAGGGGAGGCGTCATGGGAAAAGAAGCACGAGTAGCGCTGCTGCTCGCTGCGGCCGCTTGCCTGCTCGCGGTCACGGTCGAATGGGCCACGCGCCGGAGTTCCTTACCTGGACCGATGCGTTGCTTTCCCCAGGCGGTAGGCCCGGCTTAGTGACAGCCACGCCCGAGACTCTGGAACTGCCCCGGCTGGGGCGGCTCCTGCTTACCACTGGCTGGAACCTGGCTGAATCCTTCGGGTTCCCGCTCGGCGGCTACGTCCTCTTCACATGGCTCTGGGGTCGCGACGCCGGCCTGTTTGCCATGCTCACCGCCATCTGGGTCACGGCCGGCATCCGCTGGCTCGTCACCAGGTCCCTTCCCAGCCTGGTCATCATCTCACTGGTCGTGCTCACCATCCAGGCCGTGCTCGCGATTGCGACCGGGAACCTGTTGATCTTCCTAATACACTTCCCGCTCGCCAACCTCGCACTGTGCATCGTGTTCGCCCGCACGGCGCGCGGGCACAGCCCGCTCGCCGCCCGGCTGGCCGCCGAGGTGATCGGGCTGAACTCCCCGGCAATTCGTCAGCCGCCCCTGGACCGCTTCTTCCAGCAGGTAACCGTCCTTTGGGCCGGCATCTTCCTGCTGCTGGCCGTCGGCCTGGGGGTATTGCTGGTGACCATTCCGACCGGGATATACGTTGCGATCTGGGCCGTCACCACCATCGTGCTCATCGGCGCCGGAGTCGGCGCCTCGGTCCTGTGGTTCCGGTCGGTACTGCGCGAGCACGGTATCGGATGGTGCTTCGCGCCGACCGACCCGGTGCAGTGCGCTCCGCCACCCGGCGCGAATCCGTCACCGAATCGGGCGGACGACAGCGGCGGGTAGTCGGTTGTTCCCGTACTGCTCACGGTCTCAGGGCAAGGCGCGCCAGTGCGCGCTGTATGCGGCTTTGGCGGCCCCTGTGGGCGGTGCACTGGTCCGGAGTTCCCTACATCGAGGTGTCGGGAGCGCTACGTTGGGTGGTGAACGGGCCCTTAGGCGGCTGTGAAATGTCCGGTATTGGGATGTTTTGCCAAGATATTTGCCGGGGCGACACGCCGATATGCCCGATCAGGTAGCGAAGATGGGCTTTTGCCGAGATGATGTTGTGACCTTGCCTGAACCGCAGGTACCACAGACAACACGAGGTGACCGCTATATGAGGAGCGGATGGCCGCCTACCGAGGATGGCCGGGGCATGACGCCGGCCAACCAGGGGCACGTGCCGTTCGGCCCGGAGGTCTCGTGGCCGACTGGGTACTCGGACCTTGAGTACGCGAGTGGCGACCGCCGTTATCCGGCGACGCGGGCAGAAGCGCTGCCGGCGGCCAGCCAGGGCGCGCACCCGTACACCGCTTTCGACGGGTCAGGTTATGGCGATGACGGTTACCGTGACCCCGGTTACCAGGGGCCGTCCGCGCAGGACGCGGGAATAGCGGGCACCAGGACGGTACGCGGATTCGTCGAGTCCGGCCAGGGCCAGTCGGGTTACCCGGGTACTGGCTACGCCCAGTCAAGCTATTTGCCCCCGGCACCCGGGACTACCTATAACCAGTCGGGGTACGCGGGATCAAGCTACGGCGCGGGCGAAATCGAGATGGCCTACCCGTCGGCCGCGGCGGCTCCCCACGGCGCCGACCTCTACAAGCAGCCGTGGGACTACGACCAGCCGCTCCGTTACGACGGCGAAGGCGAAGAGGAGACCTACCCGGCCCTGGACAGCTACCAGACGACGGGTGACCACGGCAGCGCCGGCGCCTATGGCAGCCAGCGAGACGACGGGGCTGAGCGCTACCAGCCCCCCGCTTTCAACCCCGCTGCCTACAACGGCTCTGACTACTCCATGCCAGGTATCGACGGTCCCGGCTACGACCTGTCAGGCATCATCGGCACCAGCGACTTCGAGTCGGTCGGCTACGACGAGCCGAGCTACGGGCGCCTTTCCTACGACGACCCCCGCTTCGACGACGGGTCGCGTCACCCGCAGTCCGGGCAGCGCTTCGACGAGACTCGCTTCGACATGCAGAGGTTCGACGAGACCCGGCTCGACAACCTGTGGCAGGCCGGGGAGGACGCCCGGCGCGAGGGCGGCCCGGCCGGGTACGGGAATGACTGGTTCGGAGAAAGCCGGGCTCGTTCGGGATCATCTTCTGCTCTTGATCGTGGACGCGGCGCCCGGTCAGCAGAGACGCGTTACGACATGAAGGCACTGGTCGAGCCGGGCGACAACACCAGGTTCGACGTCCCGGTGTTCGACGAGACTCGGCTCGACAACCTGCGCGCCCTCACCCCGGCCAGGAGGCTTCGGACGTCGGGCGCGACCATGCTCGCGCCCGCTAAGCCGCGTAGCTGGGCCGAGGAAACGTCCCTCGACCAGTTCGCCGACCTTGACCTGACTGACGAGCCGTTGCCCGCGGCGTTCACCCGTACGCTTGAGCGGCCTACCGACAGGCCCCTTGAGCTGCCGCCGGAGCAGGACGACGACACCGCCGCCAGGCGCGCGATCGGCAAGCGCCGCGGCCGTAGCGGCGACCGGCGGCAGTGGATGGCGCTCGGTGCCATCGCGGTCGTGGCGGCCGGCGCGATCGGCGGCGTGCTGATGAAGTACGTGTTCGCCGGCCCGAGCGGCCCGGCGCACCAGGTTGTTGCTCCGCAGGCGGTGGACGGCTACACCCGTTCGGCCAACCTTGAGAAGCAGCTCGATGTGGCTGCTGAAGCGCAGAAGGTCAAGAAGGCTAGCTCCGGGCAGGCCAGCGACGTGGTGTACGGCGTTTACCAGATGGGCGGCCTTACTCCCGGTACGGACGCCGCGAACACGCAGATGTTCATGTTCGTAGGCGGCAAGCTAGCCAACGCCAATCCTGCTGCCTCGATAGCCAACTTCGAGCAGACCTATCCAGGGACGACGACCGTGTCGCCGGGGTCGCTCGGCGGCGAGGCGGCGTGTACCGAGACGCACCTCAACGGGCAGAGCGCGTCGATGTGCGTGTGGTTCGACAACGACACCTTCGGGACCGTGACGTCGCCGACGATGACGACCGCGAAGCTCGCCTCCACCATGGATGCGGTGCGGCCCAGCCTGGAGCTCCTCGCGAAGTAGCCGCTGGCCTGGTTAGCGGGAGGGCTTCCCGTACTACTCCCCGTCTGCGGGCGGGGTGTCCTGGGCTGCGTTGGTGCCGTCCGGATGATCTTCCGGTTGCCCCTCCGGGTGCTCTGGAGACTTGGCTGGCGAATCCGCGGGTGCTGGGGTCTCTGGGCTCGGCTTGGCGGCGGCGGGGCGGCGCCGGATGGATAGGCGGGTGACCGCCAGGACGAAGGCAAGAGCCAGGGCCGCCAGGCCGGCTAGCTGGGCGCCGGCGATGGGGGCGCCTTCGGGAAGCGCGGTCGTGTTCGCGATCGGGCGGGTGTGTGTCTTCTGTGCGGAGTTCGAGGTCGACTTCGGGTCGAGGGTGGGAAACAAGTCAGCGGCATTGCCGCCCGGGCTCAAGGTGGAGCGCACCGCCGGGATGCCCGGCAGGTTGGCGACCGGCAGGCGCGAGGTGACCGATACCGGCGCTTGGGGAGTCGGCGTTGTCGGCGGTGCTGTCGAGGTCGGCGGGGCCTTCGAGGTCGGCGGGGCCTTCGAGGTCGGCGGTGCTGTCGAGGTCGGCGGGGCCTTCGAGGTCGGCGGTGCTGTCGAGGTCGGCGGTGCTGTCGAGGTCGGCGAGGTCTTCGAGGTTTTTTTCGGGGTCGGTGGTGCCGTAATGGCGACTGTCGTGGATGCCACGGGGTCCGCCGGCAGGTTAGTCGCGCTGCCGATGGCCGTCAGGCTGACAGACGTGACGGTTGAGGCGGTGACGGTGAGCTGTGCCTGGAGTTGCCGTTGCGCGGACTGCGCGTCTACCGCCCCCAGGTCACACGAGGACGTCCCGTCATCGCTACCGCAGCCGAAGCCGAACTTCGGTGCCCCGCCAGTCGCTGGCGTCGCCTCCAGTCGGATGGTGGCGTCGGGGACGTTCCCTCCCGTCGTCCAGGCGGTCACGGCCCACTGGGCTGTGTGACCGCGCTCGCTGCTCGCCTGTGAGCTTGTGACCTCGAGGCAGAGGCTCGCCGGCGTGACGTCCGACACCGTCGTGCTGGTGCTGGTGCTGGTGCTGGTGCTGGTCGCGGTTCCCGTCGCGGTGGGTGTGGGTGTGGGGGTGGACTTCGGAGTCGGGGTGCGCGTGGGTGACGAAGTCGTGGGCGTAGCCGATGGCGAGGCCTTAACAATGGCCCTGGTCAGAGTCGCTGACGGGGATGGCTTGGCCGTCGGGGTGGTGCTGGGCGGCTTCGGGGTCTTTTTGGAGGGGGATGGTTTGGCTGTCGCCGTGCTGACTGGCTTCGGGGGCTTCTTGGAGGGAGAGGGTTTGGCCGTCGGCGTGGTACTGGCCGACTTCGGGGTCTTCTTGGCGGGGGAGGGTTTGGGCGTCGGGGTGGTGCTGACTGGCTTCGGGGTCTTCTTGGCGGGGGAGGGTTTGGGCGTCGGGGTGGTGCTGACTGGCTTCGGGGTCTTCTTGGCGGGGGAGGGTTTGGGCGTCGGGGTGATGCTGGTCGGCTTCGGGGTCTTTTTGGAGGGGGATGGGCTCGGCGTGGGGCTGGCGGTAGCGCTCGGCGACGGGCTGGTCGTGGTCGGCGTTGGGGTCGGTGTCGCCGTGGCTGGTTTCTTCGTGGGAGCGGTGGGGGTTGGCGACGGACTTGCCGGGGGCGTTGGCGGCTGAAGCGGCTCGCATGACTCGCTCGCTGTGGTGGCCGCATCCGCCGCCGTACTCCCAGCGAAGGCAAGGCTGCTTGCGGAAGCTGCCGTTAGCAGGACAGTTCCTGCCATCAGTGTGACCGTCGCGGGTCGCGCGTGCGCCAAACGCATGAGACGCCCTACCAGTGCTGCTCGTTACTGCTGCGGAACCGAGTCATTCGGTATGGAGTGTGGCTTCATGAGGCGTAGCTGGCCTTCTGGCCGCGATATGTCACCCATTGGACATCAAGCGACCCTCTCAGCGCTACCCCGCCCCCTGTCCGGTTGACCGCGGCGATCACTGCTGTGTGGCCGTGACCAGGCCTGATCATGCGTAGACGCGGGATAGGTGCCCAAGAGGGCGAGAGGTATAGCGGTTACTCTGCGTGATGTAAGTCACGGAGTGTTCTCGTGCGTTCGGGGCATGGTCCGCCGTTATCTGATATTTACTGTGTCTGTTAGGCACCCAGGCGTGCGATGGTTGCCCCCGCAACAAGTCGCCCTGACCCGCGTCAACGTCCACGCCCCTGCCGTCGCTACGGTGCGTCGCACCGGCCGGCAGCGTTGAGGGTGAAAGTAGAGCGCCTGCCGAGCGGGGCACCAGTCGGTGCTGTGGATCGACAACAACGGCAGTGACCCGGCGGCGAACGTGCTGGATGTTGAGCCAGGCGATGCCACTCCGGTCGGCGCCGCGCAGTGGGTACAGCAGCGGCTGAGCGCACAGCCCCACGCGGTGGCGATCGTCTACACCATGATGTCTGACTGGCAGCAGGTCAAGGACAACGTGGCCGCCCTCCCGGCCTCGATGCAGTCCAACGCCGGTACTGGATCGCCGACCCGACGGGCGTCCCGCACATGGTCCCCGGCGCCAGCGCCACCCAGTGGTACTGGGGCAACAGCTACGACATCACAACCGCGAACCCGAACTTCGAGAACTAGCGGAGACCAGTTCGCGGGTCAGTATGACGGCCTTGGCCGGGTGCCGCCCTGCGTCGGCGGCACCCGGCCAGGCGTCAACGTGGACCGGCAACACCACGGCGGCGCGTGCGATATGATCTCTACGCGACGCGCGGTCAGCGCTCCGACAACAGAAGAGTGCCCCTTTAGCTCAGTCGGCAGAGCGTCTCCATGGTAAGGAGAAGGTCTACGGTTCGATTCCGTAAAGGGGCTCCAGCTCAGGGAAATAATTCGAACACCTCGAAAAGCCTCGGGAGCCATTCCGGGAGCCAAGTGGGCGTCGATTACGGTCATGACAAAGCTGGCCCAACATCGTCACAAGCCTTCTTCCTGCCGTGCCCGCTGACAGGGCGAGGCAGGAAGGCGCCTCGTTCCCGATCTGCTTGTCCTGCCCAGTAGGCGTAGTGGCTGCGGGCGGGCAGCGTGTCGGGGTGTCGGGGCCTAGGACCCGCTCATAGGCGGGCAGTAAGGCGGCGTACTGGTCGCGTGCCCCGGTTGGATCGCCTGACCGTCCTGTCCAGGTGGCGAGGTCTTGGCGGGTGACGCCAGCCGTCGGGCTACTCCCTCTGCAAGATCTCCAGCACGGGTGCGAAGCTCTCGGCGAGAGCGGCGAGCACCGCCTTTCCCTTTTCGGCGGTCCCCAGGGATGGCCGTCCTATCACCCCGCTTCGGGTGTACTCCTGCATCCCGGTGGTCAGCAGGTGGCGCCTGTCGTTAGCGACCCAGTCCGCCGCCTCGTAGCCGTCCCGCACTAGCTCGGGGTGCGCGTGCAGGAGGATCGACGTCTCGACCTCGCCGGCATGCATATCTTCATGACTTGACGAAACGAGGCCCGCCGACGCTCTGGCATCCGCCCAGTCCTCACCGGTTGGGAAGAGTGCCATTTTCTTCCCCTGGGCGCTTCCCTCCTGAACGACATTGGACAGGATGTAATTACCTCCGTGGCCGTTCAGGACGACCAGCGAGGCGAGGCCCGAATTTACGATGGAGGCGTAAACGTCGTTGACTATTGCATAAAGCGTGCTGGCAGAGATACTTGCCGTCCGGCCCAAGTGCTGTGCTCATGGGAACATGAGATCGTGACCGGCGGAAGCTGAAGAAGGGAATAAGTGCTGGCCAGTTCCCGTGCTATTGCCGACGCGACAGCGGTATCGGTAATCAGCGGCAGATAATCGCCGTGCTGCTCGAAGCTGCCGACGGGAAGGACTGCGCAGTTCGCGTTCCTTGCTTTCTCGTCCGAGGTCGTCGCCGTGGGCAGCAGGTGGTTCATCAGCTCGCCTCTCGTTCCGGCCAAAACGAATCGACAAGAACCTTCAGGTGGCCTCGAAGGCTAGCCACGGCAGGATCTTGCCGCCACTTGCCCAGCCTACGGTAGAGCAAGTCGACCTGGCCAGCCACGCGCCGCGAGCCAAGCCCCCTGGTAACTGCCATGACCTCCTCGGCGGTCGCGCACGCCTGTTCGAGGTCACCGACAGCGGTATAGGCTCCTGCCAGGCGCGAAACGCACAAGCGCGTAATCGCGAACCTGGGCATGATCGAGCCACTCAGACCGGCTCTTCTCCGGGATCGGAAGCGCTGCCCTAGCGTGCCCCAGGACAGCCCAGGACGCTCCAGCCTCCATAGCCACATAAGAAGGCGTGCAGTACGGTGCCCTGTCCGCCTCGTCTTGGCGTTCACCAGCGACGGCCTCGATAATGGCCTGATCGGAGTCCCTGGCCGAGGCGATTACTTCCCCCAGCGTCGCATTAGAAAAAGAGCGCTGGCGCAAGATGGCAGCACGAAGCCGCGGAGTCAGTGCATCTCCATATTCGAGAGCGGAATTGGCTATCCCCACTCCTTGTGCTGAATTACCTGATTCCGTCGCGATCATCGCCTTGCGCGTGAGCGTGTATGCGATGTTGCGCTGGTCTCCGAGCTCAAGGGCGTAATCGAGAGCTCTGTCCGTCCAGTGCACCGCGCACACCAGGTCGCCGGCATCCTGGTAGAGCCACCCGCCGAACTCCATGAAGCGGCAGGCGAACCGCAGCATCTCGGCGCGGTCCGCACCCCTGGTTACCTCGCATGCGCGTTCAACGACAGGCTTCTGGAGTTGGATCGGGCCAGTCATGCACATCGACCCCATCAGCCGGTCCGCCTCGACGTAGCCCTGATGGATAACGCGCAGTGCCAGCAGCACGGGCATTGCGCTACCCGTTGACAAGTTGCTCAGCACAGGTCGGATATCGTCCTGGCGGACGACAGCGAGATCAGCCGAACGCTTTCCGTCGGTGCTCGGCGCACCAATCGCTGCAGTGTCTGGATCGAGGCCTAGCGCGCGACGTGCTTCCGGAGGCATCACCAGGCCATCAGCGAATGCCTCGAGTGTCGAGGTGGCGGTTGGCGTCCGCTTGTGGTTCTTGTACTCGCTCAGCCGTCCCTGCGGGATGCCCGTAAGTACAGAGAGCTGGCCTTGTGTAATGCCTTGCGTGCCAAGAGCCGTGATTACTGCGCCCAGATCGCGGCGCTTGCATGCGTCAAGCACGTCCTTGCGCGTGAAGACGCGCTTCACTGCCTCCCGGATGACCGGGGTGTCCACTGCCATGGCGTGCTTCCCGTTCCCTTGGTTGCTCGCCTGAACTCGGTGGTAACTATCGGTCAATCATGTACTAAAGGACACGATGATCGTCGGCGTCGGGTTCAATTGCGCCCCAAGTATGGCAAACGGTGTGTTCTGCGACGTCACATGAATCACAGGAGTCTCCGGAGAAAGGGTTATGCCTGAAGTGCGAGTCGGTATTCCTTCTACGAGCGGCGGAGCGCCCTGGAAGCGCGCTAAGGCGGCAGGCGGTCCCCAGTAATCAGCGCAGGACACGAAAACAGGCCTCTTCGCGCCACCACGAGAGGACATAGTTGTTCATCGCCGCGCGGGTGACGGCGCGTGCGGCCCCACTGGAGCCTGCAAGAAGGAGACCCCTGTGCCCAAGAGGGCCAGTGACGAGGTACTGCTCGCCGGCATCCTGCTGGCGAGGATCGAGCGGTGGCTGGAGCAGTAGGGCGTCTTCCACGTCGCCGGGTTCGGCGACGTGGCGCTGGCCCGTGAACTGGACTGGGAGCCGGGCGCCGGCCCGGTGTACCTGCGGCGGATAGCCGACGGCCAGCTCTGGCGGGCCGACATCGGCATTACTGCCCGCCCGGCCAAACCCGAAGAGCCCGGCACGAACTGTCGGGGACCTGAGTAAGAGCCCCGCCTGGCTAGCTTGCTGGTGACAGATCGCAAAATATTGCGATCATCGCAATTCATAGCGTAGTCTGCATTTTATGACGACACGAGACATGATCACTGGCCTGACGGACCTGACCCACCCGCTGCCGGAGGAACCGGAAGAGTTCTCTGACGAGGACGAGGCCACCGGCTGGCGGGCGATGGCTGACGAGGTAGCCGAGAACCGGGAGGAATACGAGCAGAGACTGCGGCTGAACTGGGAGCACGACGACGGCTACGATCCGCTGCTGGGCGAAATCGCCGGGGCGCGCTACGCGATGCTGCAGGCGGAGGCGCGGATGCGGCTGCTGATCGCCTACGGCCGCGAATTCACCAGGCCCCGCCCGTACCGGCTCGAGGACCTGGCACGCGCCGCTGGCATGTCGATCTCCGGGATCCGCACCGCCTACGACGAAGACGAGATCGCCGAGGTGGCGAAGCTCACCGGGACCAGGCCCCGCCGGCCCTCCGAAGCGCCATGACCGGCGGCCCGGCACCCGGCTGCGTGTGCCGTCCTCCGTGGCCGTCGCTCGTCGTGTACACGGGGGACGGCGTCGTCGCTGTGGTGCCATCCGCTACGCCCGGCGGCCTGGCCTTCCTTTACCAGGCGTACTGCACCGGCTGCGGGGCGGGCTACCCGGGCCCGTTCCGAGTACCGCCCGCAACCGGGCACCGTGCGGCTGCTTAGCTCAAGTTTTAACCTTTCCCTGGTCAGGGCGGGGTTTTCCGTGCGCGGCATGTCGGCTTCGCCGGGGAGAATATAGCGGGGAGCGGGACCTTTGCTGCTGCCTTTGGGCCTGCCGGGGCCTTGGCGGGAGGGTTTCGCGACACGGGCGGGTGTCCCCAGCTCGCGGCGGATGTTGCGAAACCCCCGCCGGACCCGGCCCGGCGTCAGCGGCCGGGCGGGATCGGGCTGTTTCTCTCAGGGCCGCCGGAGGCCGCCTGCCAGGGGGCTGGCGAGCAGGAGCTGGGCGTGCGCGGCCATGAGGAGCCGGACCCTGGTTAGGACGGTTTCATTCGGAGCCGTCATAGCCAGGAAGGCGCACGGGCGCGCCGGCCCCGACCTGCTCCGCCGCCGCGTCCTCCTCGCCGACCAGCACCCAGCAAGAGCAGAGCCCAGACCCAGGCCTGCATGCCTCAGCGTCTTCACAGGCCGTCGCGGAACCGGCAGCCGTCACCCGGCTGCCCGCGTGCTACCAGGACTGACCCGGCCGCAAGGCAGGCAGGCCAGTCCCCGCTGAGGACCAGCCGCGCCGACATCACCTGATCGACCTCACTCGTCAGCCTGCCGACAACGTAGACTTCCGCGACGCGCAGGCAGCACGCGACGAGACCCGACGACGGCCAGCCGGCATCCTGCTGCGGCACAACGCCATCGAAAACCAGGCCCGTGCCGACCGGCCCGAAGAAACACCGGCCGATCACCGCCACCGGCGCGCTGACCGGCTCAAGGCGATCAACCCAGAACTGCGGGCTCGGGTCGAAGCCCGTCCCGCTCGGCGCCTGCACATCACCAGCCACCGATCGACCCTACGACAACCCACTGTCCTGACCAAGGGCCACGGAAAGTGTGCCGGAGCCAAAATTCGCGCACCGTTGACAGTCGTGGACAAGTTCGTGGAGCACCTCGCGGCAACGCCGTCAGCCGCCGGATGAGTTCGCCCGAGCCAACCTCCTCGATGCGAACGAGGATCCCGCTATCCGCCGATCGCTGGCCACCATGCGACGGTCGGGTCGGGAAACCGCCAGACGGCCCGGCCGCACGGTGGTGCACTGAAGCCATGACCGACCGACACCCGCAGGCGCCTCACCGCGACCGGCTCGCGGGCCTGGACCATCCGCTGCGCAACCGGGTGACGCCGTCGGGCGAGCTGATCGCCACGGCCCACCGCGGGACCATGTACGGCAACCGCGGCGTGCTCCACAACGACGACCTGGCGCTGGTCCGGCGTTACCAGGTCCGCCGCTGGCTGGTGTGCGTGCTGGAGTTCCGCGGCCGCCGCCGGCCTGTCATGCGGCCTCGCCGCTACACCGGGCTGTTCTTCCTCGACGAGGCGGTCGCGCTGGCCGCCGGGCACCGGCCCTGCGCGGAATGCCGCCACGCGGCCTACCAGTCGTTCCGGACGGCCTGGGCTGCCGCCCTCGCCCTGCGCGCGAAACCTGCGGCGGACGATATCGACCGGGTACTGCACTGGGAGCGCCGCCTGGCGGGCGAGGCCCGCGTTACCTACCCCGCGCCGCTGAGCAAGCTGCCCAACGGCGTCTTCATCGCCCGTGACGGCGAGTCCTGGCTGGTCCACGGCGGCGGTCTGCGCCGTTGGACCCCGGCCGGGTACACCGACCGGATTGACCGGATCGATGGCCCGGCCGCGGTGCTGACGCCCCGCGCCACCGTGGCGGCGATCCGGGCGGGCTACCGCCCGCTCCTGCACCCGTCGATTCAGACACCTCCCCAGGAGGAGACGGGTGGCTGAGCGCCCGCGCTGAAAGCGACCAACAAGCCGGGCGACCTTCATCGCGCTTCCATCAGCGAGGGGCTGACAGGTTCGGGCAAGGCCGAACGGCCGGCTAGTCGCTGCTTGGGTTCTAGGGTCGCACCACCCCAGCTTGGAAGGCTCGGGATAGAAGTGCGCTAGCCTGCGTTGATGTAGGTGGATAGCTTGCCCGCTTGTCTGCGGGTGACCGTGAATCACCCTGGTCCACCGTCCCGTCGGGCACGCATGTCGGCTTTCTTTCCGCGAATCGGCTCCTCGAGTGGCACGCTCAACCCGTTGACGTCGACCTTCATAACAAACTTCACAGCGTTGACAGGAGTGGTCGTCGGATTCCACTTTACGACAACTGCTGCCATTCAAATAGCGGCGCATCGGTGCGGTTCAGTTGGCGATGACCCGCCACCACAGGCTGCTTCCCGATCCGAACCTACTGACGCTCGTGAAGGCGCAGATGCGTAAGCGAGTAATATCTGCCGATGATCACGTCGTACTCGCCAGCGAGGCACACATCGCCAGACGGGCATCGGCTCAAACGCAAGCTTAGAAGCGCAGTCGACGCAGCCTGCGGTTGACGGCGCGAACCATCGTTCCGCTTGTCTGTTCACACTCGCGAGCGATGGCGGCCAGTTTATTGTAGTTGTTCGTTGATCTTCCGCAGGACCTGCCGTAGTCCTAGTTAGTCTTTCGCTGAGCCGTTTTCTTGGACTCGTTCAAGCGGACTGCGGCAAGGTTATTCCGCGATATCAAGGTGTGGGGGTGGTTGGGGCCGAGAAGCCGTTCGCGATCGGTCAAGGTTCGCTCAAGCAGGGGGATCGCCTCTGCGACCCGACCTGCCTGCGCGTAGGCGGTCGCGAGGTTGCCCCTGGATACCAAGGTGTCTGGGTGGTCGGGGCCGAGCACCCGGTCGAGGTTGGCGAGGGTCACCTCAAGCGCGGGAATGGCCTCCATGAACTGGCCGGCCTCAGCGTAGGCGGTGGCGATTTTGACCTGCAACATCAGGGTCTCTGGATGGTCGGGGCCTAGTACCTGCTTGGAGTTGGCCAAGGTCCGCTCCAGCAGTGCTTGCGCTTCAGCGACCCGCCCCGCGTCCCCGTAGGCGGTGGCAAGATTGCCTCGCAACATCAGGGTATTTGGATGGTCGGGGCCCATTATCTGCTCGGAGTCGGCCAGGGTCTGCTCAAGCAGGGAGATTGCTTCAGCGACCCGGCCCGCGTCCCTATATGCAGAGGCGAGGTTGTCCCGTGAAGTCAGGGTGTCGGGGTGGTTGGGGCCTAGCAACCGCTCTCGGTTGGCCTGCGTCTGTTCAAACAAGGGGATTGCTTCCTCGACCCGGCCTGCTTCTTTATACGCGTTGGCGAGGTTGTTCCGTGAGGTCAGCGTGTCAGGGTGATCGGGGCCCAGCAGTTGCTCCCGGCTGGCCAGGCTTCCCTCAAGCAGGGGAATCGCCTCCGTGACCATGCCCGCTGCATGGTAAGCGTTTGCGAGGTTGCTCTGGGAGGTCAGAGTATCCGGATGATCGAGGCCTAGCAGTTGCTCCCGGTTGGCCTGTGTCTGTTCAAGTAGAGAGATTGCCTCCGTGACCATGCCCGCCGCGTGGTAGGCGGTGGCGAGGTTGTTCCGCATGGTCAGGGTGTCAGGATGATCAGGGCCCAATATCGGCTCGTAAGCCGTCAGGGCCCGACTGTATAGCGAAATCGCCTCTGCGATCCGACCTCCGTTCATGTAGGCGGTCGCGAGGCCGTCCCGCGTCGCGTGGGTGTTGGGGTGGTCGGGTCCCAGCACTCGCTCACAGTCCGCGAGCAGGAGTTCCCCGAGCGCGATCGCCTGCTGCGCGTTGTCGCCCAGTGTATTTAGGTGGCGCAGGGCCCAAAACCGGAGTTCCAGCAGCGTTCTTGCCAGCTTGGCGTCGGGCTCACCGGACATTCCGGCCATGGTGTCCCGCAGGGCCGTTATCTGCTCGGGAACGTCCCGGAGGGCCGTACGGTCCCGCGAGCCAGCGAGCGCCCTCGCGCGGAGTGTCAGTACTAGGGCCGTCACCCTGCAGACCGCCGCCAGTCGCCCTTGCTTGGCCAACTGGTCCCTGATCACCCGCAGCACCAGGCGGTGCGCGATGACAGTCTGGCCATCCAGGCTGAAGCTCAGCAGTGACGATTCCGTCAGCCGTCCCAGGGCCGCGTCTGCAGCGGCCGCAACCGCTCTGGTCGCTGCGCCCTCGCCTGTCGGCAGGCCCTCCTCCGCGGCAGCATGCAGAAGGTCCCGGCGGACCCCGGCTGCCGACAGCACGCTCATGACCTCCAGTGCCCCGACACCCACGCCCGACTGATCACCTGCTCCGACCGCATCCAGGGCCAGGAGCGTGGCCTCCGGGACACCGCGCGGGTACGGCTGTCCCGGCTCCCTAGTCAGATATTCGTGCACTGGCAGTGCCCGGAGGCGCTCCAGGTACGTCCTATAACCCAGACGCTGCCCTGCGATTACGGCCGCGGCCTGCGCTAGCGCCAGCGGCAGGAACCCCAACTCCCATGCCACCGCCTCAGCGCCCGCGCTATCGGCAAGACCAGTCCGATTCGCAAGGAAAACCAGCGCCTCGTCGGAGGTGAACACCTCCACACCCACCCTCGCTCCCAGGTTCGCAACCGACTGCCGGTTGCTGGTGATCAACACCCGAGCCCGGCCGCCGGCCGGAACATACCGCCGCAGCGCATCTGCGTCGGTGGCATTATCGAAAACGACCAGACACCGATCCCCGTCGGCCTCCAGCCAGTGCCGCACCACAAGGCCCGGATCGCCGATGCTGTGGCCGGTGCCTTCACCGGCCAGGCCCACAGCCTCGGCGACTGCGGCCAGGCCCGCCATCAGTGTGCCGGTATCCTCGGCGTTGACCCACGCAATCAGCCGCCACCCGTCTGCAAGCTTCGCCCGCGCATACGCCGCGGCGAGTTGTGTCTTGCCCACACCCCGCATCCCGGTCACGGCGTGCACCACCGACACCCCTGGCTCCGGCCGGTCTAGCTCCCCCAGCAGCTCCACCCGCGGCTGGAAAGCCGGCGGCCGCTGTGGGATGTCACCTACCACCACCGGGCCGCTCTGGTTTGGCCGCCGCTGCAATTTGCGCGGCGACGGATCGTCCGCGTCGATCGCGATGTTAATGATTGTCTGGTCACGCCCTGACACATAGGCGTCCTGCCTGGCTTTTATCTCCTGGCTTATCGGAGCGCCGCGGTCGGCTTGATCGCTGGACATGGAAAGCCGTCCGGCTTATTTCTCGGGATGAAGGTAGTTAACGATTGTCTGGTCACGGCCTGCGGTGTAGGCGTCCCGCCCAGCATGGACCTGCTGGGTTGTACCAGGGGCGCTGGGCAGCATCGACTGAACCTCTGCCCGCAGGGCCGGATCACTGGCCAGCGCCTGGCGAATTGCCAGCCGTACCGCAGCTAGCGCGTCACTGTCATCCGGGTCGGTAGCCAGAGCCCCCAGAGGATCCGGAAGCGGCTCACCCTCGCGACGAGAACCGAAGATCCGCTGGAGCAAGGACCGGCCCAGGCCGACCGTCGCATCCGCCGCATCGTCTCGCACTTTCGTCAGCACCGCCCAACCGTAAGCGGCCACCGCCACTGATGCGTACGGCGTCACCTCTGCCGCCAGCAATGCCACTTCTCCGTCCATATGCCCTCCGTCGGCTGGCGCTGAAGTGTCCAGCCAGGCCAGCATTACCTTGGTTCGGGTCACACCGCTCGGTCTAGGCTAGCTGCGGAGGATACTCAAGTCCTGAGGTTCGGCGTCGCGGGACTGACGCCTCGCACGATCGGATCAATTCGGATTGATCATCAATGATCGGCGCTCCAGAGCGAAGCATTCAGGAGCAGCGTGTCTAGCAGCAAGCGAGCTCGCCGGATCAGGAACCGGCAGCGTGTCAAGGCAGGGCGGGACGCCTATACTGCCGGTCGTGATCTGACAATCATCAATCGCTACGGCGATAGTGCCTCGGCGATTCAGGTTGGGGCGACGATGCCAGTAGTCCAGGCTCAATTGCCCCCGGTTGCACCAGTGTTTACCGGTCGGAATGACGAGCTCCGGGTACTGGCTGAGCTGCTAGATCCATCCAGCGAAGGGCAGGCCGCAGTAGCGGTAATGGTCTCTGCGGTAACCGGGCTAGCAGGAGTCGGGAAAACTGCGCTCGCAGTCCGTGCCGCACACGCTGCCCGTGGACGTGGCTGGTTCCCCGGCGGAGTGCTCTTTATCGACCTGCATGGTTATGACGACGTGCCGATCCAGCCGACGCAGGCCCTGGATGCCATGCTGCGCGCGCTGGGAGTGCCCAGCGAGCGAATCCCGCCTGACGCGGAGACACGTGCTGCCCTGTACAGGTCGGTGCTGGCACAGGCCAGAGAACCGATGCTGATTGTCACCGATAATGCCTCGTCTGAGACCCAGGTGCTGCCGCTGCTGCCAGGCGAAGGACCGCACCGGCTGATCGCGACCTCCCGGCATACCCTCGGCGGTCTAGATGCCCGGCTAGTCGACGTGACGGTCCTGGACGCTACCGCGGGCGTGGCGCTCCTCGATAAGGCGTTGCGGATGGCACGCCCCGACGATGGCCGGATCGCCGATGATGCCGAGGCTGCCGCCCTGCTGGCCAGCATCTGCGCAGGGCTGCCGCTGGCACTCCAGATTGTTGCGGCGCTGTTGAAATCTGACCCGGCGCGGCAGGTCGCCGAGCTGGCGGCAGAGCTCGCGGTCGAGCACGACCGGCTGGAGCGCCTGCGTTATGACGATGGCAGCGGAGTCCGTGAGCCGTCGGTCGCGGCGGCATTCGAGATGTCTTACCGGCTCCTCGATGAGGCTTCCGCGCGGATGTTCCGCCTCCTGCCGTTGCATCCTGGCCCTGACATATCCACGGCAACCGCGGCGGTCTTGGCCGGCCTTCCCGTTAGCAGCGCCCGGAACGTCCTCGGCGCTCTGGCCAAGGCGCACCTGATTGAGTCAACTTCCCCATTGGTGGGCCGATGGCGGACGCACGACCTGCTGCGCCTGTACGCCCGGCGGCTCTCAGGGACCAGCTCTGAAGCGGATGCCGCCGACCAGGCACGTGATCGGCTGTTTGGCTACTACATAAGTACGACGCACGCTGCGGTCTGGCACCTGCTGGCGTTGCCCGGCGTAACGGCGCCAGATTCCTTCGCTACCCGCGCCGCCGCGGTGACCTGGCTCGACGCGGAGAAGCCCAGCCTGGTGCCTTCCGTCAGCCTGGCTGCCGAACTCGGAAAGAATCAGGAGGCTCTCAAGCTGTCCACCGCGCTGGTTGAGTATCTTTCCTGGCGCCGGTACGTCAGCGAGTGGGTCGCAACCGCCGCAGTTGGCCTCCATGCCGCCCGGGACCTAAGTGACCAGCACAGCGAGGCAGAAGCGCTCACCAACCTGGGCCTCGCGCTGCGGGCGGCCCGGCAGCTCAATGAGGCCGTCGCAGCTCACCGTGCCGCCGCTGCGCTTTACCGGAAGCTCGGCGACCGGCACGGCGAGGGCAGAGCACTGCACAACCTCGGCTTGGCGCTGGAAGGTCAGCGGCTCTTTGACGACGCCATCGCGGCTTATCAGCAGGATCTGTCAATCTGCCGGGAATCCGGCGACTGGCACGGCGCGGAGACGACGTTGAACAGCATGAGCACCTGCTTGCGGGAGGTGGGCAGACTGGACGAAGCGCTCATCGCCTGCCAGGATGCGGCAGCAATCGCCAGGGAGATCGATGATCGGCAGGGCGAGGCGATGGCGCTGAACAACCAGAGCGGAGTTCTGAGCGCGCTCGGCCGGCTGGAAGAGGCGATCCCTGCCGACCAGGAGGCGCTTGCCATCTTCCGCGAGGCAGGTGACCAGTTCAACGAGGCTATGTCGCTGACAACCCTCGGCGGGACCTTCTACCGTGCCCAACGGTTTGACGACGGAATTGTCGCCTGTGAGCAGGCTGCCGCCATCTTCCGGGAACTCGGCGACCGGCACGGAGAGGGGAGCGCGCTCACCAACCTCGCCGGGAGTCTGCTGGGCAAAGGACAGCTGGAAGAGGCGATCACCGCGGATCAGGACGCGGTATCCATCTTCCGCGAGACGGGTGATCGGTTCAAAGAGGGCATGAGCCAGAACAACCTAGGTCTCGCACTGCACAAGGCACGGCGCTTTGACGCGGCGATCGCCGCCTACCAGCGCGCCGTGGTTATCTTCAGGGAGATCGATCACCGGCCTGCGGAGAGCATGAGCCTGAGCAACCTCGCGGACTCATTGCTGGAAGCGGACCGGCCCGATGAGGCCACAGTCGCCGACCAGGCCGCAATCACTGTCCTGCGGAAAATCAATTCAGTTAATGATTGAACCCCCCAGCGTTCGCTGGAATCCAGTGATCGGCTACCTAAACAGCTGCGGCAACCACCGATCCGCAGTGTATCCGTAGGAGAAACCGGAGTCGGTCCGGGCCCGGCAGTGCGCGCCGACAGGATTGCACCCCCACCCCGCTGCTGACCGTGAGAATCACCCACCAAACGCGGGCATGGGCGTCGGCCACGGCGCGGATGTCCTCGTGGAAGACAGGCGGCACGATGACCGGCCCGGCCTTCAGGTCAAGCTCCTTGAGGAGCGACCGGCGACGACCAGCGTCGTAATTACCGCGAATTGGCGTTGCGGCAGGCATCGTGCACTAAGGCACGTTAGGGCATACCGTCTGTTCCGGAATTCCTGTTCGGGCCAGAGAACGCCGGCCCAGCCAGCTGGGAGGGGATAGCAGCGGTGCGATTCGCGGCGGGTCGAAACGAGGGCAGAGTGTCGTGCCAACGACTCGGTTGCGCGCCGCGCCCGCCTTGAGGAAGAAGCACCCGAGGTCGTGCTGGCCGCAAGCGCCGAGGACGAGTTCTGGGCACTAATGACCGAGGGACCCAACCTCGTCTCCCTGAAAGACGAGGCTCACCTGCTCATGTCCTGGTTCCGCAGCGGGCCGCCAGCCCAGTCAGCCCCAGGAAGCCAGGCATAGTCACCTCGCGCCTGGCTGCCCACGTTCCATAGGCCCTCCTGACGATTCCTGCTCCGCTATTCGCGTACAGGCCCGGGCCGCAGGTCATGCCTGTGGTTAGGACGGCTTGAGTTGGCCCCACCATGACGCCTTGAAGTGGCCCCACCCCGATCATCGGGAACGGTATGTCGGCTTGACTTGGCCCCACCCCTGACCTGGCTCTTTCTTCTCGGTGCCGCCTGAAGTGGGGCCACATCGAACCGTCACGATGCCGCCAGGTGGGGCCAGATGGAGCCGTCATGGTGGGGCCAATGGAACCGTCATAGCCAATGCCTGGGCGGGCCGCAGGTTCATCAGCTCTTGAGCTGTCGTCTCCAGTGGCTGGCCGCTGCGCTCGGCGCGGCGCAAAATGAGCGCGCCTTCCATCGTCGCCAGGGCGGCAAAGACTGGAACAGCGTGAGCCGTAATCTGGAGCACGATTATCTGTTCAGATGAAATGCTGAGACAATTTCTAGCATAGATTCGAAAGTGTTCTAACGATATTTATCTATGCCTTTACCGGAAATTAACCCCCCCTCCTGCATCAACTTGTTATCGCACGGGTGTTCGAGTGCCTGGTCTCGCGAATCCGCGGTCAGCCCAGGTCGAGACAGTGGCGCAGGCCTTGGGAGACGCAGTAGGGTCGAACCCGCTAGGGGTGCTAGGTCCACAGGCCTGGGGGCGAGCTGCCGCGACTCCTGGCCAGTCCCAGCCCGGCGTCTGACTGGGCTGGAAGGGCGCAGCCCTGACGTGTCAGCTAGGCATGTCAGTCCCGGCAAGAGCCATCCCGAACCAGCATGTCGTTCCCAGCAGAGTGTCACTCTCAGAGAGGCTGTAAAGTCCTGCAAAACGGGCTCTTGGAGGGGTCTAGGAGTAACTTGTTTCAGTCTGGCGACTGGGCTTCTGGCCTGGGGAAACACTGCCCAGGAGGCATGGGCTAGCATCGGATGTTGGGGCGTAGCGGTGGCAGCAACTCATGCCGGAAAGCTATGCTCAAGTCAAGTGGTCTGCATGCAGACCCAGACATGCAAACGGTCTCCAGTCATCAGGTGCGTGGAAACACTCCGACTGGAGACCGTTTGCATGTCAACGAGACTTGAGGACTTCGATCAGGAAGCCGACTGCCCTGATAATTCCAGGCAGCGTCTTGATGACCGTCTCCCTAAAGGCTCCGGGTGACATGCCCTGTCTTACCGTGTTTGGCTTTGTTGCCTTATGGGGCTTCGCTGCCGTCGTGCTCGGCGTCGTCCCGTTGCCGGGGCGGATCGCCGTCCTGCTCGGCTTGGCCACCACCGAGTTGCGGTGGAGCTTCGCCGTGGGCTTGGCCTTGCGCCGCTTAGCCCGGTTGTAGTGGCGGGAATTAATAGCAACCCCCTAACTTTCCGCGCCGGGCGTGTTCCCGGCAGCGATCGGTCAGGACCCTTGTCCCGATCCGATCTAGACGCGGATCGGACCTGGGGTCGGAGGGCAGCTATCGATCTCCGCTTGCCGACAAGCTTACTGGCGGCGCACCGACAATAGGTCCCGCAAAGGGGGTACGTGTCGCCAAAGATTCCGCAGGGGTAAATGCATTACACCAGGTCACGGGCTTGTGACTGATACGAGACTCTGAACTTTTACTCTCGGTAGGTATAAAAACACTATGTGTCATGATCCATTATTTAATGAAATGCCCTGTTTATCCGATTCGACCGCCCGCGCTGGTCATACGGCACGTACGGGCGCGGGCTTAGCTAGTAGCCGTTCGGCAACGACTTCACCGCGACCGACGAGCGGCGAAGAACTGCGCGTAGACCTCGCGCCGGTCACGTGATACTCGTCGGCGGCGTCGGGTGGAACGGCAGCGTCTACGGCACGAGCGGCTTCTACGGCACGGATTCCGGCGACACGCCCGGCGACTCGTCCCGTAAATGTCGCTAACGCTTGGTACGTTCGCATGATGGTCGCGTGACGACCGCAGGCGTCCGGGCACCCGGGGGAGCACCTGATCGAGAAGAAGAAGTTCATCTACCGCCTGGTGGACGACCGGGCGAACGTCCTGTACGTCGGGCAGCACACGGGCATCCACCCCGGTACCCGGGTCGCCCGGCACAAGGACAAGCCCTGGTGGCACGAGGTCGCTGACTGGGACTACGAAGAGATCACGGGCGACCTCAGGGCGGCAGAGCAAGACCTGATCTGCTACTGGGGCGCGTACTACAACAAGGAGAACCTGGGCTGGCGAGCCGAGACAGAGGCCAAGGCCACGGTGGAGCTGATCTTCGAAGCCGGGGAGGCAGCCGGTAGCTATCACTTCGACGGTGGCCACATCTTCGCAGGCGAGCTGAAGATGATCCGTACCGTGCTCTGGCGGCGGGACGAGACCGAGGTGCCTCGCGGTACCTTCTACTCGGCGACGCCGAAAGGCTTCAGCCGGGACTGGGACTTCGCTGATTTCCCTGTTCTCAGCCCCAGCGGGTTCATCCGGTCGATGGGGTGCTTCCGTCCCGGTGGTCTCACCGCAGCACACCCTGAGTGCGCCTTCGAACTGGACTACTGGCCTCTTGCCTTCGAGGACGACTACGACGAGACCCAGTGGGAGAACTGGCTCCTGAACGCGGAGAAGAACGGGCGCGTCAGCTACACGGGCATCCATAACCCATCGGAGGCGTCCAGCAGCAAGGCAGCGTGAATAAGCTCCCTGTCACCCGGTTGTCACCCCGTCACCCTGTCCGTCAGGCCTGGTCATGGCAGCCCGGTTACTGCTAGTCTCCCGTTGTCACCCCGGTTAAGGCGTTCGGCTGACCCGGCGATGCAGCGAAATACCTGCCTGACCTGCGAAGACTTCTCAGAATCGAGCTCGCGACCCGACGGCCGCGACCGAACGCAGGCAGCTGGACCGCAGGCCCGCGTCGCTGCGCGGCCACAGCGCGTATGGCTGGTTGTCCTCGAGATCGGCCATCTGCCCGAGCTATTCGAGGTCCCCGAGATTCCGGTCCCGCACGGTCCCGCACGGATCTGGCTCGCAGCCCGCCGGGCACGGCCGCAGTCGGCCGGGATCCCGGCCGAGCGCGGCAGCTTTCTGCTCAAAGGTCACCGTGCACCAATTGACCCGGCGGAAAGCATCAGAGCAATCAGCGACGGCATGACCGCGGGCATGCGGTGCGACGACGCCGACCGCGGCCCCGAGGCGGTAAGCCGACTGCCTGTGCTGCTGGACGCGGATTCGGGCGAACTGCTTGCGCTCGCGACCGCGCCGTGTGCGTGCGCCGTTGGAAACACGATCCCGGCTCAGGTCGGCATCCAGGCAGAGCCCGTTCACGCTCGACGGCGCCACCCGTCGGCCCCGCTCGCCTGTCAGCCGAGATACACACAGCGACCCGCAATTGAACAGTGCAGGCCAGACGGGGCAAGCCAAGCCGACATGACCATCCGTGACCAGCCGCATGTGATCAATAACAGATATTCTGCGCGCCGCGGCCGGCAAATCCCTATCAAGTTGACAGGGATTCCTATTCGGCGATCTGGCCTTGTTTAGTCTGTGGCTGGTCTCTCGCGAGATTACGTTGCGTGGTGGCTGGGTTTCGGGGCGAAGCGGAGCGGCGATGCGGTCAGACACCCCGTAAAGATGTCCGGTTTACGCCGGTCCCGACCCCCAGAGAATCCGTGGTGATGCTCGACTCAGCACGCCGCAAGGTGCCTGTTCCCGCGCGAGTAAGGTGGACGCTTGGCCTGGGCATCGCGGCGACGCTAGCGATCGGCGTGGGGAGCGAGTCGTCGGCGACCGCTTGTGGCACACGCCGCGCCTGCGTGATCCGGGTACGCGCCCAGCGGCGGGAGGTTCGTCCGAACATGCTGGCAAGCTTGCGCTCCGAGAGAGGATTGCCGGCTTGAACGCTCAGCCGGTAAGCGGCCACCGCTTGGTCGTTGACGGCATCTGCCTCGGTCACCTCATCATCATTTTGCACGTTTGCAGCGGCACCCGGGTGCGCGGCTGGGTGACTCATCGGTCGTCGCACCTGGCGCAGTGCCTCGCGCTCGCTCTGGCTGCGCTGTCCTTCGTTAGCCGTGGCGGTTGGGAGAGGGCGCACGAGAGTGGAGCAGGGCGCGCCGTTCCTATCGGGCTCTGTGGGTGGTTCTTGCTCTAGCGCTCCGGCAGTGCGAATCAGCCAGACCAGGAGTTCATACGATCCCACTAGGCTGACCGCTGGCCAGGCCGCGACTACCGCTCCGACAGGCCCGTGTGACCAGCCCTGGGCCATGTTCGCCGTCAGTGTGGCAGCGATCCCCAGCCCGAGGAGCCAGCGTGCTAGGGAGGGTACCGGCAGCCGGTGCCGTGCCGCGTACAAGACGACCATCGAACTGGCGTAGACGAGGCCGTCAATCGTGGCGGGCTCCAGCCGGGCCGTGATTCCGCTCTCACCGTGTGCCCGGACGACCGCGTACGCGTGCCAGTAAGAGACATACGCGGCCACACCCGCTACGGCCAGCACGGCCACCGTCGTAGAGACGAGTATGACACGATCGGTACTGCTTGCCGCGGTCACGTCAGAGCCATCGGTGAGCGGAATCTGTCAACCTGAATGAGGCACCATCACGCGGGTGTTACTGAGTGGCGCATTCCTTCTCTTGGGGCGGGTTGATCCAGGATGTGCCCGGCAGTTCGGGCGGTGCGGGTGGCTTGCTGACGAAGCGTTCGGGATGGGCGAGGTAGGCGGCGTTCAGGACCTGGGCGCGCCCGGCCTGGACGGCTGCCGCCTTGCCGTGGTGAATGTCGGCGGCGGTGTGCAGGCCGAGCCCGCCGTGATGATGGTCGCTGTTGTACCAGGGGAAGAATTCCTGGCAGTGTGCCCGGGCGGCCTCGATCGAGGCGAACCGGGCGGGGAAGCCCGGCCGGTACTTGAGGGTCTTGTTGTGAACACGAACGCAGGAGGTGGGTGCGGTGGTGCCTCGCTGAGTGCGGTGCTGTGCGAGAGATGGAGGTTGCTGGCCCTCCGGAGCCGCTCTGCGGGGAGAGGCTCCAAACCACCCCGAGCTGCATTGGCTGAAGACCGTTGTGGTGAACGTCGCGGGAAAAGGCGCGGCTGGACTGCGTCAGGTGAGGTCCGGGAAGATGAGCGATGGGTGAAAATCCCTCTGCCGTTGACGTGTCGAAATTAAGTCAGATGAGATCGGAACCGGGGTCGTAAGACTACCCCGGGATGAGTCTGGGGGATACCCGTTTACTGCCCAGGCGGTCTCCGGCATATAGGCAGCATGAGCCCGGACCAGGCTCTCGCATGGAACGTGTGAAGGCGTGTCCCGATACTGCCATTGGTTTCCAGTGGCGAGAGGGAGGACTCCAATCGGCGAATCCGGGAGGAGCAGAGTACCGATGCGGGACGCGCTGGCGGACTCGCCCGTAGTAGCTGTGAAGTCCCTGCGTATCGCAGTGGGGGCGGAGCCAAGGGGCGGGGTTGTCCTGGTAAGCGAATGTGATCAACCGGAAGGGAGGAATCGCATGAGTGAACCGAGGTCTCAGGTCAAGTCGCATGACATACCGAAGCGCATGGTGTGGGATGCGTGGCTGAAGGTGAAGGGAAATGGAGGAGCGGCCGGGGCTGACGGCGTGACGATCGAGCAGTTCGAGGAGAGGCTGAAAGATAACCTCTACAAGCTGTGGAATCGCATGTCGTCGGGCAGTTACTTTCCCGGCCCGGTCCGCGCGGTGGAAATACCCAAGAAGGGCGGAACCAGGATTCTCGGCATCCCGAGCGTGGTCGACAGGGTAGCCCAGACGGTGGCGGTCATGACGCTGGAACCGGACGTGGAGAAAGTGTTTCACGACGACTCCTACGGATACCGTCCCGGACGGTCCCCGTTGGACGCGGTCAGGACGTGCAGGGAACGGTGCTTCAAGAAGGACTGGGTCGTCGACCTTGACGTCAGGGCCTTCTCTCCGTGCCATGGGACCTGATGCTGAAAGCGGTTGAGCGGCACACGGACTCGAAATGGGTCATGCTGTACGTGGAGCGCTGGCTCAAAGCGCCGATGCTGATGCCCGACGGCACCTTGAATGCCCGGACGAAAGGGACTCCCCAGGGGGGTCCTGTTTCACCGTTGCTCGCCAATTTGTTTCTGCACTACGGCTTCGACATGTGGCTTTCGCGGGAATTCCCGACGGTCACGTTCGAGCGTTTCGCGGATGATGCGGTGATCCATTGCGTGACCGAACGGCAGGCACGTCAGGTGCGAGACGCGATCGAAGGCCCGGCTCGCCGGTATCGGGCTGGAACTCCACCCCGAGAAGACGAAGCTCGTGTATTGCAAGGACAGCAGGCGCCGCCAGGAATTCGACCAGGTGACGTTCACGTTCTGCGGATACGCGTTCCGTCCCCGGATGGCCTTCGACAGGAACAGGAAGCAGGTTTACACCGGCTTCCTGCCAGCGGTCGCCCCGGAGAAGCTAACCGAGATGAGTCGTAAGATCGCATCCTGGCGCATCCACCGGCGCACGAACCAGACACTCAGCGAAATCGCACGATGGCTGAACCCGGTCCTGCGGGGCTGGCTCAACTATTTCACCGTGTTCTATCCGAGCATGGTGATCCCGCTCTGCGAGCGCATCGACCGCCATCTGATGCGCTGGGCGCAATGGAAGTACAAGCGGCTGAAACACAGCGGCAAGAAAGCGCGCGAATGGCTGAAAGAAGTCAGGGGAATTGCGCCCTGGCTGTTCGCGCACTGAGGTTTTCTCGGTAACCCGGAACACGACAGGCAGGCAGTAACAGGGCATCTGGGAAGACACGCGGACATAGGCAGACATGACCGGGAGGGACGCGGAGCCCCCGGTACAAGAGGTCTCGCCAAAGTCCCATCCGCCCGGAAGGCCCCGCGTGCCCTCATATCGTGTCATGCTCGACGTCCCGAAGGACCTGATCTGGTTCGTTTCCGGCCTGCTCGCCGCCCGCCGCCGTTCGATAGGAACCAGGAAAAAGACCCGTAAGCTCGGCTGCTACCGTCAGGCCGTGTTCGGGCTGGCCTGGTTCCGGGACAAGGGCAGCATCCCCCGGCTCGGCGCCGGCTTCGGCTTGTCGCAGGCCACGGCCTACCGGTACCTCGACGAGGTCATCGACGTCCTGGCGGAACAGGCACCGGGACTGCGCGAGGCACTGGAGCGCGCCCTGGCCGAGGGGACCCCGTACGTGGTCCTGGACGGCAAGGTCGTCGACGCCGACCGCTGCCACGAGAAAACCGTCAGCCGGAAGGGAAAGGAAATCGACCTGTGGTACTCGGGGAAGCGCAAGGACTTCGGAGGGAACATCCAGGCTGTCTTCTACCCGGACGGGCGGCCGATGTGGGTCTCGGACGTCCTGCCCGGCAATGTGAATGACCTGGCCGCGGCCCGGGAAAGCGTCCTGGGGACGCTGCGGCTGTTCGCGGAGGCGATGCCGGCCCTGGCCGACGGCGGGTACGAAGGCGCAGGTCACGGCGTCCTCACCCCGGTGAAGAAGCCCGCGGGAATGAAGGAACTGGACATCAGCGCCCGCACGCGGAACGCGCTGATCCGCTCGGTGAGGTGCCTGGGAGAACGCGGCTTCGCGCTCCTGACCCAGCGATGGCAAACCCTTCAGCACGTCACCATGAGCCCCGGGAGAATCGGCCAGATCGCACGCGCAGCCCTCGTCCTGACGCTATTCGAGCACAAAATGCTCGCCTGAAGTCGCTGAGAAAACTTCACTGGGCGCTGCGGTACTGACCGGAAGACTGGACGGCACGAGCCGGATGAGCTGAGAGGTTCACGTCCGGATCTGTGGGGGCGGGCAGGTGAGATCCCTGCCCGCTACCCGGCAACTGGGCCTCGGAGTACGGGTTGTCGTTGGAGACGTGAGGGCGGGAGTGGGACTGGGTGATCCCGAGGTCGGCGAGCAGCAGCGCGACCGGCTTGGACGTCATCGAGGAGCCGCGGTCGGCGTGCAGGCTGAGCTGGCCGCGGGTGATGCCCTGCTTGGCGCAGGTTTCGCTGATGAGCTTCTCGGCCAGGGCGGCGGACTCGCGGGTCGCGACCATCCAGCCGACGGCGTAGCGGCTGTAGATGTCGAGGATCACGTAGAGGTGGTAGTAGGTCCATTTCGCCGGGCCGTGCAGCTTGGTGATGTCCCAGGACCAGACCTGGTTCGGCCCGGTGGCCGCCAGCTCGGGCTTGACCGCTGCGGGATGGGTTGCCTGGCGGCGCCGCTGGCGGCTCTCGCCGGCCTCGCGCAGCACCCGGTAGTAGGTGGAGACCGAGCCGAGGTAGGTGCCCTCGTCCAGCAGTACCGCCCAGAACTTCGTCCGGGGCCAGGTCAGCGAACCGGCTGCTGTGCAGCGCCGCCAGGATCGCCTTCCGCTCGCCGGCCGCCAGCGCCCTGGGCTGGGTCCGGTCGCGGTGCGGCACGGGCTCCGGGCGCGGCGGCACCGGGCTGATCCGGTGCCGCCGGTACCAGGTGGCCTGCGCCACGCCGGCCGCGCGGCATGCCGCCCGGGTGCCGATCTCAGGTGCCAGCAGGGCGATCGCCTCGTCGGTCAGGAACTCGACCCGGTCCCGGTGTCCGCGCCCTCGGAGATCGTCTCCAAGAGCGCCTGCAGTTTTGACTGCACGTCGGCCACGAAGCGGGCCTTGGCCAGCTCCTGCTCCAGCTTGGCCTTCTCTTTCTGCAGCCGGGCGATCTGCGCGTCCCGCGGATCAGCGGCCGGACGCCCCTGCGGCTGCTTCAGCCCGGCCAGCGCCCCGGCGTCCCGGACCCGCCGCCACTCGGTAATGAGACTGGAGTACAGGCCTTCCCGGCGCAGGATGGCGCCCTTCTCGCCGTCGGGCGCCGCCTCGTAGGCGGCCAGGACATCTTTCTTGTACTGCGCGGTGAACGTCCGCCGGCGGGCCTTCTCGGGCACCTCCGGATCGGGGCGCTCCTGCCGCTCGCCGGTCACCTGTCCAGCATCGCCGGCCGCCAGGGCACGGTCGAGCACGGTCATGGTCATATCGGGAAATTGTCTCCATCCCCGCCCTCGGGGAGTGTCAGTGGTTACTGAGGGGCGGGTGCCTCACGACAGCTTGGCAGAGAGGGGAGCCGGGAGGCCACTGCGAGCGCGGTCATCGTCCCGCTTCCGTCTTCTGATCGCGGTGGTCGGCCACGAGCCAGGCGCCGTCCGTACCGGGGTGCTGAACGCGGAACCCGAAACGGTCTAGGACGCCGCCGGGGGCTGCGTTCATCAGCTGGTAGGCACGGCGGTAGATGCCATGGCGATCCCGGTCGGGGAGCAGCAAGTTGCGGGTGGTCGAGGAGACCGTGATCCCGCTGCGGCAGGTGCCGAATTCCGCCGGGACCGGCATCAGGCATACCCCGCCGAGCTGGTACAGCAGGTCGTACCGGTCGCAGTGATGCAACGTGAAGCTCGCCTCGATCAGAGACCGGGCGACATCATGGGCTGGCGTAGCGAGCGGCTCCCCTTCGGGGAGAGGATAACCGTCGGCGCTGAGAAGTTCGCGGAATGCTTCGGCGAATTCTGCTTGCGAAGCGGCTGCGCGCAACGGCGCGAGGTCGGGCCGTTCGAAATATGGGTCGGACACTGCTCCTCCTCCACGGCCGGCTGGGAGGAATTTGGGAGGTCGCATCTTTCGCGAACTGTCCCGAACTGCTCCCAACTGAGCTGAAGTGGAGCGTCTGACCTGGCCTTTCGGCGAAGTGCCTGGTCGGCGGGTTGATCGGACCCCAATGGTAAGGAGAAGGTCTACGGTTCGATTCCGTAAAGGGGCTCCAGGTCACAGGCTCGGTCCGGTCAGGATCGGGCCGTTTTGATTCGGGTGCAGCAGCAAAGTGCAGCAACCGCCTCAGGGGCCGAGCTGGTCGCCGAGCTTGCGGAGCGCTTCGCGTGTCGCCGAGGACACGACTTCGGTGTAGATCTCCATCGTGATGGCGATCTTGCTGTGCCGCAGGATCTGCATGGCCACGCGGGGGTGGACGTCGAGGGCGGCCAGCAGCGACCCGCAGGACTTGCGGGTGCCGTGGACGGTGATCCGGCGGACCGTCGCCTTGCTGATGCGCCGGTCGAAGCTACGGGTGAAGTTGCGCGGTTCGATCGGCGTGCCGAAGCGGGTACTGAACACCAGGCCGGTGTCGGCCCAACGGCCGCCGGCCTGTTCCCGTTCGGTGTCCTGCTGCTGCCGGCGGAGCTTGAGGGCCGTCACGCACAGATCGGGGAGGGGAAGAGGGGCTTCCGATCCCTCGGTCTTGGTGGGGCGGCGCAGGAGCTGGCGGCCGACACGCTGAAGCTGCTCGCCGACGTACAGTTCGGCGGCGTCAAGGCGGCCCTCCGGGCCGCTCGCGCCGCCGACTCGGCCGGCGCAACCGAGCTCCCGCTGACGCTCCCGCCCGGCTGGCCTCCAGGCCGGTCAGCTGGCGCGAAAAGCCAAAAACTCCGGGCCGCCCTTGCGTGACCCGGAGTTTTGCACTTCGTTCTCAGATGAGACGGCAGGGACACGGCAAAGTCGTATTCATGCAGCCTGAAGCAGCTTTAGTGTTCGCTGGGGATCGCGGGCGTGGTGGCGGTTGGCAGCGGCTATGTTGTCGTGGCCGTCCAGGCGCAGGAGGCTGACCGCCAGGCTGCGGATCGATGCCATGACACGAGGTGCGTTCCCGGTCCTGACCAGGGACTTGTCTTCCTGGTAGGTGACGTCGCGGACCCAGTGAAGGCGGTTTTCTATCTCCCAGTGCCCGCGGACCCAGCCCGCCAGGGTGGCGGGGTCCGCGTCACGGTCGCTGGTGATCAGGTACGCGACCTCGACGGTCTTCTTCCCCTTCTTCGTGACGGTGCGGCGCAACTGTGCGACCTGCGCGGCCCCGGCGAACCCGATCCAGGACGGCGCCAGCGCGGCCTTGACCGTGCGGCGCGCGCGCCGTCCGTGACCGGTGGTCACGGATGAAACGGAGGGGACGTCTTTCCAGGGCAGCTTCTTGAGCTGCTTGTACAGGGTTGGCATGTTCGCCTTGACGGTCATCACGTAGGCAGCGCGCCGGTCCAGGATGACCTGCGCGGTATCACCCTGCGTGTGCAGCGCGTCCAGGGTGATGACCGACCCGGCCAGGTCGGCGAACGTGGCCAGCAGGTCCCGGACGGCGGGGATCTCGTTACTCTTCGCGTTCACGGCGACCTGGCCGAGGACCGCGCCGATGCCGTGGGCCAGGGCCGCGACCAGGTGCGGGGCCTTCCCGTCCTTGCCTTTCGCGCCCCGGACGGCCTTGCCGTCGATCGCGATGACAAGCCGGCCGCCGGACCGCACGGCCCTGGTCCATAGCCAGGCGCCGAGGACCCGGTCGAGGATATCGGCGCTGACCAGGGCGAACGCGCGCCGGTAGGTGGACTCGTCCGCCGGGCCGCGGTCCGCGCCGAGTGCGTCCAGCACGTCCGGGCCGGCGTCGGCGGCCCACTGCCCGACCGCGGCGAACGACCTCGAGCCTGCGATCACCGCCGCGATCCCGACGGCCAGCAGCCCGGCCAGCGGATGCCGCCGGCCGCGCCGTTTACGCGGGTCAGGGACCTGGGCCAGGAGATCGAGCAGGTACCGGGCGCGGGCAGCACCCGGCATCGGGGAAGATGTCATGAGCGGGCGGGAGTCCCTCAGGGCAGACGACGGCGAGCGTAGGAACTTCCATCGTTCCGCCCGGGCCCCGCCCGCCCCCCGCAAACACGCCGGGCACATCCGCCTCAATTACGACACCGCAGGCCACAGGCCTACATCACGACTTTGCCGCGTCCCTGGATGAGACGGGGAGAGAAGGCTGCTCCCGGTGCCTGATCCTTTCACGTCGGCCGCGGAACCCGTCAAGAGCGCCTACGGCGTCCTGCGGACCGGCTTCGCCGTCTCTTGACGGAACCCGGACCGACAAGAACCCGGCACCTGTCGGAAGCAGCGGGGCAATGCGGCCAGTCTTGAGGCGTTCGGGTGGTTATCCCTTACATACGTCCGCTCTCCGATTTACCGTCAAGGGAGTCTTGACGGTAAATCGGAGAAGTCAAGTCGACGTACCTCCCCACCTAAGGCACCCGCCGAACACCTAAATTCGACTTGACGCTTAATCGTCAGCAGAGCCCGTATGTGATTGACGATTGAGTGTCAAGCCGACGGCGTCCGAAGTCCCGTGATCAGCGGGAACTCGTCAGACTGCACGATCTCAGCCAGCCGATGGAGCTACGCGAGACTTAGCTCGATCTTCTGCCCGTAGTCGTCCACGAGCCCGCTCCGCTTCCAGGTCATCATCGTGATCCCGGTGAACTTACCCGCAGCTCAGCGAATGGAATCCGCCACTTTCGGCGGGTCAGACAAACCGAACTGCTGGCGCGCCTGTTCCTCAGTTAGCTCTTCGCCGAGGTAGTGGATTGATGCATAACGCGCTGCTGCAACTTGAATGAGCTTAAAATCATTATCTTTGTTGTATTTAGTTATCGCACACAGATAATCTAGGTGAATTGCGAAGGCTAGAAACCAGTAGCGCAAACGAGAAAGGTTAACGTCGGAATTTACTTGCTGTATAACAGCAGAAACTCTCATCATCGCATCGTACGCTACCCTTGGAGTGTTCGAAAGTATGCGAATCAACTCTTCGATTTCACGCTCACTTGGCTCCGCCGTCAGGTTGCGGGCAAGTTTGTTCCTTAGGTGGTTGAGAACTCTAAGTGAATTGCCATCATCTTTAGTGATGAATCCAAAGGCCTGACAAATATCAATTTTCTGTCTAAACCCAATTCTCCCCAAGTCGAGAGCTCTTGAGTCAGTCATATTAATCGTAAGTATGCTATTTACAAGATATTCCATCCAGAGATGCCCGCGTATCAGGATTTCAAACGCACTCTCCGGCTCGAAAAGATGCTTCTCAAACTGACTCTTGTCAATCGTCATAATTTAAATACCTCCCCCAAGCTCGGGTAGCACCGTCCGGACTTGTCATCTTTTGAAAGAACGCTAAGTTCACGAGATCCGATTCACAATAATACCAAGTATAACAGTTCCAGCAATCCCCAACAGGGCTGAAACTCTGCGCCAGCCACTTGTTTGACCGTCCTCTCCAATTACCTCAAAAGGAGGAGCTAGCCAGTTAAAGAACCAAGTTGTGGACACGATCGCAGTAGATCCGAAGAGCATGGAATAAGCACTTCCTACCCATGCTATCCACCGATCGCCGTGCGGAATAGCTGGCAATATCATCAGAATTATCGCAAACGTAACTGCGATGACGGAACCGACACCGACCACTAGTCGGCCCAAACGTTTGTGTACCCATGAATACTTAGGAACGCCCTTATCGACTTCTTCGCTCAATTGAGCGAAGACCTGCTTGGCCCAGCCTCGATCCGTGCTGGCAACCTTCAGCGTTACGCCGTATGCGGACGACATCATTCCACTGTATCCAGATGACCGTATACCTTCGCGACTTAGCTCAATAATTACATGTTCATTCTCGTAAGAATCTCCAACAACAAACGTCAAAGATCTTACTGTTCTTTTATCTAGCTCAGCAAAAACGGCAGCAGATGCGCCTGTTGTAGTATCGTCACCGTCAACCATAGTAACTTTTGGTTGGTATCTACTCTCCAAAGCCAGGCGATCCTGTCGGCGTCGCTCTTCAAGCACACTTTTTACAGCCTCCTTTGGAACAACGGGTTCTAGGTAAGAACCTACGATTCCCGGCGAAGGCAACTGAATCGAGATGTCGGTTATATCCCTAAATCTTAGATCAGTTTCGGCGTCGAAAAGCTCCAGAATCGCTTTACGCCGAAACTCTGTCACTGTTTCAACAATGTCAGCAAGCCTTCTTAGCTCATCTAGTGTGCCGACCCATACCGGCCAGCCTCGCCCCTTGTCCGTACTTCTTTCAACTCTTGCGCCCAAAATAACCTAACTCTCCCCTCGTAGCTACGGATTGTTCATCCTTGGCATTTGGTCTGATCGCATCCTAGCGACCCGCAAACCTCAGCGGGGCTGCAACCGTTCGGACGTGCCAGTTGCAGATCTAAGCGTGACATTCCCGCCGAACAACTGCCCGCAGATTGCTACGGACGGTCGAAGTTAGGAGGTGATCTTCGCCGAGCCCCGGCGGCGGTCGTTGAGGGTGGCTTCGAGCAGGGGATGGCGTGGGCCAGGTCCCCGACGTCCCGGTAAGCATAGGCGAGGTTGTTGCGGGAGGTCAGGGTGCTCGGATCGTCTTCGCCCATAGGGCAGCCGTTCCGTCCGTGTTCCGCGAGGCGCCGAAAGACAGCGGAAGGTGCCCATCACTAACCAGTGCTCAACTACAAGGTCAAACATGAGATCTCGAACTCAGGTTCTGATCAGCGGAAGCCAGGCCTAACAACTTCACGATCTTCGAGGAAGACGTCCGAGTTGCTGACACTTAAGGGTCAAGTCCTGTTGGCGGTGCAGCAGCAAAGTGCAGCAACCGCATCGACTCAGATGAACTTCTATAACCCCAGTCCGGCTGGCTGACCTGCCAGGATGACCCCCATGGACCTTCCTGCCTCTCGTTCGCATCGAGGGGATCAAGATGGTGACTGATTCAGCGAATCTAGGACGAGGTTAAGATCATCGGGCCTGACCAGCACGTCTCGCGCCTTAGACCCCTCCGCAGGTCCCACGACCCCACAACGCTGCAGCAGGTTCATCAGCCTGACGGCCTTCCCGAAACCGACTCGCAGCTTGCGTTGCAACATGGCGGTCGAGCCGAACTGAGACGTGATGACCAGCTTCGCAGCCTGGACGAGCAGGCTCATGATCGTCTCCGACATCGAAGTCGATTTTCCGGAGGGGTGGCCGTCTCGCTGCCAAGCCTTCCTGATGTCCTGTAGCTGCAGCGCCCAGTTCACCGGGGAGATCGGGAGTAAGCGCAAACACCTCGGCTCGGGTTCGAGCCGCCAGAGCACGCCCTATCCGCTCTTCAAATTCATCCTTGCCTAGGGCTCCCTGCACAAATGCGCTCTTCAGCGCTGTCACGGCTCGCTCGCGGTCAATGTCCGTTGCGCGCATCAAATAACGGCCGCCACCCGCGGCCGTCTCCTGGTATCCCAGCTCTGCCATCGCGCCGCCCTGCCTCCCCAATCGATGGCGCTCAGCGTAGCGCGCCGCTTCTGTCGGCTAAGGGAAGAGGGAGCTGCGTAACCAAACTTTGTTGGGGCACATCGGGGGCACACCACCGCGAGAGATGCCTAGAAGCGCTGAGAACTGCCGAGACCTCATCCGCAGGTCAGACGGCATGCAGAATGTGTTCGCCGAGGTCAGAAGGACCCGGGCACAAGACCCGGCCAGCTCATGTCCTTCGTCGGCGCTCAGAGCCCACGCCGTGCGTGTGGCGTCCAGGACCAAGACTGCTCGTTGCGATGCACTTGACCATCAGGAGTTTTTCATGTCACCTCCAAGACATCCTGCGTTGGGTCGCCCCACTCGCGATTGCAGCTGAGAATAACGTCAGATCCGGGCATGAGGCTCCGGATGGGTAGATAAGGTGGCAGATCGGCCGCATAATTTGCAAGCCGTGCGTCAAACGTCTCAGCCTTGGTTTGCTTCTCCCACAGGAGAGTGGACGTTGTCGAATTGACTGAGACGTCCAATGCAGCAACCGGGCCCGTGTTGGTCACCCTGATGATGTTGTGCATGCCGGCGGTGGTGTCCAACAACTCACAGACGACGGCCGTACCACCGGCGGAACCTCGAACTAGCCCGAACTCAATGGCGAACAGGTCACCTGCCGCCGCAAAGGCCGCGCCTAGCTCACGCCTGGTAAGCATTCACCCGGGTGACTGGGTGTGATGGTGGCGCTGGTTGTATTCGCTCTACGGTGAGATCGGCTGTGCCGGGGGCATCCAGGGGTTGCCCCGCATGAGCTGTTCGAGGACTTCGAGGGCGCCGAACCCGTGTTTACGGGCGGTGTCGATGTAGCCGCGGATGTCGAGGCGGTCTTGGGTGACGTCGTCGCTGGTCAGGCGGCCGCTGATCTTCTGCTGGGTTTTCAGGGGGCGGACGCCGCGCTCGCTGAGGTTGTTGGTGGGCCAGACGGAGGTGTCGGAGGCGAAGCGGAGCACGTCGGCTTCGCGGGCCCTGCAGAACTCGAGTACCTCCCGGCCCGGCTCCTGTTTCACGGTGGTCCTCGGGCCGGGGACGCGCGGCACGCAGGCGAGGCCGAACGTCACGGCGCGGCGGAACTCCAGCTCAAGGGGCAGCCGGGTCTCGTCCGGGACGGCGGGCAGGCCCTGCTCGCGGGCGGTGTGCCAGGCGTGGATCAGGCCGCGCAGCGCCCTTTGGGCCTGCTGCGGCCAGCCGGAGCCGGGATAGGTCTCGGCGCAGTCCTCGAAGTCCCTGATCAGGTGGGCCGCGCAGGCCTGGTGCCCCGCAAAGGCGGTCCAGGTCTCGCTCCAGTACCCCTGGTAGCGGTCCGAGACGACGATCCCGGCGAAGAACGGCAGGATGCCGCCCTTCTTCATGGACTCGATGCTGCGGGTGCCCAGGTGGAACGCGGAGTACAGCTCGGTGAAGGCACCGTGGACGTACTTCTTCTCCCCGGCCGGCCCGGACCGCAGCGTCGTCTCGTCGAACCCGGCCACCGGCGAGGCGGCGATCAGGACGCGGACCAGCGCCACGGGGTCCTTGACCAGGCCGGCGGCCCTGGCCAGGCACGAGTGCACGAACCCGGCCGACACGACGCCGCCCGTCAGGTCGGCGATGAGCCGCTGCGCCCGCTCGACGGGCACGTGCTGGAAGACCGTCAGGTAGACAGCCACGGCTGACAGCCGGGGGCCGACGGACAGCGGCGCGTCCGGGACCCCGTCCGGCCGCGGCGCGACGTGGACCTTCCCGCAGGCGCACCGCGTCTTGTGCAGGTCATGCTGGTAACGGCGCGACGACTGCGGCTCGGGGACGTCCTCCTGCTGGTACGAGCGGGCAACGCCCAGGTCAGCGGCCCCGGACAGGTCCAGCCCGCACGCGCAGGCGCCCTGAGGGTAGTGGTCCAGGGTCTCGTCGGGCTCCCGCCAGCGCATCGCCGCGCCCGCCGAACCGGGCTGCTTCCCCCGGCTTCTCTTCTTCTCCGCCCGTTCCGCCGCCCGCCGCTCCTTCCGCGGCTGCCGCCCGGGCTGGTCGTCGCCGCTCGGCGGCAGCGAGGAGTTCCCCGAGTTCCTCGACGCGGCCCTCCTGGCCGCCTCCAGCTGCTCCCGCAGCTCCGCCACCAGCGCCGTCAGCTCCGAGACCTGCGCCGTCAGCTCGCGGATCAGCGCGTCACGCCGATCCTCCGGCGGCAGCGACTCGGTCACAGCCCACAATCATCCATGAAGCTGCCCCCGCCGACACGGCAACACGACGCGCGCCGCCGAACCGTGACCGACAATCACGCGCCGCAACAAGAAACAGGGGTGCCTGAATGTTTACCACGCCTGGTCATGGGCTTGTTGTGCGTTCCCACCCGGTGAAGCACACGGCCTTTCTTAGCCGATAGGTGGGGGACCCGCTCACTGGGAGGAATGACGACCACGACGAATCCCCTTGCTGGGTCAGCGCGCCCAGGTACCAACAGCAAATCTACGCGGAGCGGTTCGTCAACCCCATCTCTAGCCGCCTGCACAACTTGCTGCTCGACCGTGCGAAGATCCTGCTCATGCAAGGAGTCAGCACGATCCGTCCTATCGGTACCTACGCCGATTATGAGGACACCACCGCCGACGTTAGCTAGTGCGCTGAGATCGTCAGCGAGCTCATCAACGCCGTGGAGTTGCCGCTTGAAGTCGAGGCGCTGACTCTCGCTAGCGCGGCCGTTAACAAGCCGCTCGACACCCGCCAAGGTGTCAACATCAGTCGGGATACCAAACCGTACGAAGAGTGGATGCACGATCAGTAAGGTACCCACGCTGTTACGAATCTGCTCCGTCTGTGTTCCGTGAGAGCCCGAAAGGTAGCGGAAAGTATCCACCAACAGCCATCACTCTTATGCCAAGTCAGGCCTCACGAACACATGTGCTGGTTGTAGCACACCTACCCGAACAACACCCAGATCTTGGAGGATCGCGCACACTCCTGACACTTAAACGTCAACAGATGCAGCAGCAAAGTGCAGCAACCGCATCGCCCTACACTGACCCCGGCAGACCCTCATAGCCCGGTGACCTGCTCCAACGACCAGCATCGACCTTGTTGCAACTAGATGGTAAGGAGAAGGTCTACGGTTCGATTCCGTAAAGGGGCTCCCGAACGTAAGCACGAAAAATGCCACCCCATCAGGCTAGAAGCCGATCGGGTGGCGTTCTTGCTTTTCCGGCTGTCTACGGTCCTTGCCGGTCTCCTACGGCTGTCTGTGCCGAATACGTGCCGAAATTCTCAGCCATCGCCGTTGCCTACGCTACGAACGCCCAGCAGGGCGGCGGATCAGCCCGGCTGACCCACCGCCTGGACGACTAAATCTAGCGGCCACCCGGCACACGGCGAACGTGGTTACGGGTCAGGCCGGGGCGTCGGCGTCCTGCCTGGAGGCTGCGAGCTCCCCGGGGCCCTGCTGCGTCGCCGCTGGATCCATCCACATGACCTGCCAGCCGTGGCCGTCGAGGTCGAAGAAGCTGCGTGAGTACATGAAGCCGTGGTCCTCGGGGCCGTCCGCCTCGGTGCCGCCCGCAGCGAGCGCAGCCTCAGCGACCGTGTCGACCTCATCGCGGGCTGACACGCTGAAGCAGTAGAGCGCCAGCGCGTGCGTGGTGGGATCGGCCATCGGCAGCTTCGAGAACTGCGCGAAGGTCTCGCGGCTGAGCAGCATGACGGAGGCTTGCTCGCCGACCAGCATGCAGGCGGCGGTTTCGCCGGTGAACATCGGGTTGTAGCTGAACCCGAGCCGCGCGAAAAACGCCTTGCTGCGCTTGATGTCCGCCACGGGGATGTTCACGAACAGCATGCGGCCGGCATGTGCGGGAGTGGTCATGATGGTCTCCAGTCCGGGGTTCGATGGTGTACGCCGGAGTAGACCGGCCCAGCCTGCAGAACTCATCGGTGGTCCCGGGTCCGGACGCCTCCAGACCCCTCCCGGCCAGGCGCGCGCCCGGCGGCATTTCGCTCCGCTCGCCTCCGCTCGCTGCTGCCCCTGTAGCCCTGACTTACTGGGCTGTCACGGCGGCTTTTGGCCCGGCCGCGAGCTGGCTGGGAGAGGAGGACAGCGCGCGCAGGATGATCTCGGTGACGGTGTCGAGGGGGAGCGCGGTGGAGTCGATGATGAGGTGGTAGTGGCGGGCGTCGGCGGGATCGGTTTGGTAGAGGCGGCGCACGTAGGCGTCGCGGGCTCGGTCGGCCGCGGCCAGGTGACGGCGGGCCTCGGCCTCGCTGATGTGCTCGAGCGCGGCGCCCTGAACGGCGCGTAGTCTCGGTGGCCCGTCGAGTCGCACGTGGAAGCCGCGGCCCTTGCCAAGCACCACCGCCGCGCCCCGGCCCAGGATCACGCCCGCGTCAGCGCCGGCCAGGCGACGGATGCCCTCTTCGCAGTGGCGGCGGAGGTTCTCGTCCTGATGGGAGGACGGCGGCGGTGACTGGGTGGGCCCGGTCGGCATCGCCGAGGTGAGGCCCGCGATCAGCCAATGCGCCGGGGTGAGGTCCGCCTCGTCTGGCGTCAGCGGCTCGGCGCACGGCTCGGCTGCTCCTATACCGCCGGCGCTGGTCGTTGCCCGCTGCAGGAAGGGGACGCCAAGCCGGTCTGCCAGCGCTGGGGCGACCACGCTGCCGCCAGCGCCGTAGGAGGCCGACACGGTTACCAGGCGGATCCTTGGATCGAAAGCCATAGCCTCGTCTCCTTTTCTACCCTTTTCCTAGTCCGCATTATGCGCTGGCATCTCGATGTTCTCTACAGTCTGCTGGCCGCGGCTCAGGCGACGACGGGAGCGGCCGAACCTGTGTCCTCGTGGATGAGAATGCCTGGCCTCAGCACGAGCGCGCACACGACGGCAGAGCCGGCGAAGATCGCGGCGGCCACCCAGAACACGACCACGTAGCTGTGCACGGCCGCTCCGGCCAAGGCCGACGGGCTGTGGCCGTGCGTCACCAAGTAGCTGGAGAGCGCGCTGGCGGCGATGGTGTTAAGCAGTGCGGTGCCAATCGAGCCGCCGACCTGCTGGCAGGTGTTGACCAAGGCGGACGCGACCCCCGCGTCGGCCGGCGCGGCGCCGTAAGTCGCCGTGTTCAGCCCGCAGCCGAACACCAAGCCGAGCCCCAGACCGATGACGATAAGCGCGGGCAGGATCCAGGCCGCGTAGTTCGTGACCACAGTGAGCTGCGAGGCCAGGATCACCATTCCACCCGCGGCCAAGAGCAGCCCGATCGGGATCAGGATGCGAGGACCGAGCCGTGGCATGAGCAGTTGGCTTGAGGTTGTCGATGACGCGATCAGGGCGACGATCAGTGGCAGGAATGCCACGCCGGTTACGACCGGCGAGTAGCGCAGGGTTTCTTCCAGGTAGTAGGTGAGGAAGAGGAAAACCCCGAACAAGCCGATGGCGGACAGCCCGATGGCCAGGTAGGCGCCGCCCCTGAACCGGTCGACGACGATCCGCAGTGGCAGCAGCGGATGCGCCACCCGCCGTTCCGTCAGCACAAACAGGACAAGCAGGATCACCCCGCCCACCAGCAGGCCGATCGTCAGCGGGGCTCCCCACCCCTTGGTGTCGGCCTCGGACAGCCCGTAGACGAAGGCGACCAGGCCGGCCACGACCAGCACCGTCCCAGGCGGGTCGAGGCGTACGCTGGGGTCGCGGACATCGCGGGTCAGCAGCCGGATCGCGGCCGCGACCGCGACCACCGAGAAGATGACGTTGACATACAGGCACCACCGCCAGGACAGGTACTCGGTCAGCACGCCGCCGAGCAGCAGCCCGACGGCACCGCCCGCTCCGGCGATGGCGCCGAAGATTCCGAAGGCCTTGCCTCGTTCGGCCGGGTTGGTGAAGGTTACGGTCAGCGTGGACAGGGCAGCCGGCGCGAGCATCGCGCCGAACGCGCCCTGAACCGCGCGGGCTATGAGCAGCATCGTGAAGTTCTGCGCTGCGCCGCCGAGGGCCGAGGCAAGGGCGAAACCCACCATGCCCAAGATCAGCATCCGCTTGCGGCCTACCAGGTCCGCGAGCCGGCCGCCGAGCAGCAGCAGTCCGCCGAAGGCGAGCGAGTAGGCGGTCACCACCCACTGCCGGTCGGCATTGTTGAACCCCAGGTCATGCTGGGCGGCCGGCAGCGCGATGTTCACCACCGTCGCGTCGAGCACCACCATCAGCTGTCCGAGGCAAACGACGCCAAGGATGAGCCAGCGGCGACTGTAGTCGGCTCTTGCCTCGCCACGTTCCGCCGCCCCAGCTACCGGCGATCCCTGATCCGCCTGCGCTTCCCGTGCCATGTGGTAACCCCTTCGGGGATCGGTACCCGCAATACACCATCCGCAATAGCCGCCAACCGCCGAACCTCACAGCGGTGGTGAGGGGGAGTGTCGGTGTACGAGTTGACGTGCAGAGTTAGGTACGGGCTGGCGTGCAGAGGTGCTATGGGTTACCAGTCGTATGGCCATCTGCTGTCGGCTACTGGGGAGTCGGGGCTGTAGCGGAGTTCGGCCTGCCCGGGGCTGGTGGCGAGGGCGGTGGCGATGTCGTGCCAGCTCGCGCCGTCGTCGAGGGCGAGCAGGACGTGCTCGGGGAGCATCCTCTCGGCCTGGTCGATGAGGCTGGTGATCAGGGTGATGGCGGCGAGGGGGTCGCCGAGCCATTTCCCGCGGCGCTCGGCGAGCTGGTAGAGGGCGTCGTCGATGAGGTCGTGGGTATCGTCGCCGCTGTGCGGGCTGGTGGCGGTCACGGGAGGCCCGCGGGCGGTCAGGCGGTCGCGGCCTTGACGGTGGCGCCGACGGCGGCGAGGCGGTTCTTGAGCCGGTAGCTGTGGCCGTTGATGGCGATGACCTCGCAGTGGTGCAGAGCGCGGTGCCGGGCTCGCTCGATGCCTTGGTCAGCTGCTTACCTGGTACGTCGGAAGGGGGGTAATACGTTGTCTGAAGAAGATGGGGCGAACGCCGGGTAAGTCACGGGGCCGCCCATCGGCAGGTGGCTAGCGACCCAGAGCGCCGCGACGTTCTGAGGGAGGGTACCGGGGCGGTGGCGGTGGTAGCGAAGGCCAGAACGCCTCCATGAATCCGTGCTGATACCACCGCCCCGGAAGGCCGCTGACATGCGGACCCGCTCACGGGAGGCTGCCGCCGCTCGACGGCCGCGCCCCGGGTCAACCGCGCCATGCTCTCTCAGGCGCTACCCAGGATCTTCTTGCCGCGCTGCGTGGTGGTCGCGATCAGCCAGGGCCGCCTCGGCCGGGGCCGGTCCATGCCGCCCCTGTGATCATCGCGGGCGGTACCGGTGGGTAAGCGGCAGCGGGACTGCGCGGACTGCGGCGCCCCGGTCGGCTTCCTCGCCAGGCAGCTGTGCTGCCGGTGCATGCGGCGCCTCGCCGAGGACACGGCGAGGTCTCCGTGCCGGGCTGCGGGAAGCAGCGGGTCCTGCAAGACGGCGCCGGAAAGTGCGTCGCCTGCTCACGGGCCTGCACGGGCTGCGGGCACCCGGTCCGGTCGAAGGACACAGTCTTGTGCCGTGACTGGCGGCGCGGAGCCCGCCAGCAGGCGGCCCGGCAGGACTGCCCGAAGTGCGGCCGGCCCGGCCTGCTGCGCGGGGCCACCGGATGGTGCGGGCACTGCTCACGCCCCCGCCAGGGCGGCAGCCGCCCCGCGTCTGCGCGGCTGCCGGAAACTGCGGCGCCATTACGGGATTGGAGACGTTCATTGTCCGTTGGGGAGTGGCCGCTGTCCCGCCGTGTGGTGACCGGCTTCTTTCGCTCACGCGCCGGTGGCTCGGCATGGCGCTCAGTCGGCGCGAGGCCGGACGGAGGCGATTAGGTAATGCATCCCGGAAGACGGGTTGTTGTGAGGGAACTGGGCGCTAGCGGCGTGCACGACATCGAGGCGTTCCTGGCCACCCTGCCCAAGGGCCGCAAGCGCAGGCTGACAGTGCTCCGCCAGTTCTTCCGCTTCGCCCGGGCCCAGAGGATCGTGCTCACCGACCCGACACGCGGGCTGTCCGCGAGACGGCCCGCCGGGTTCACCGGGCAAACTCTCCTGCTGGCCAGGCAGCGCGAGCTTTTCCGCCGCTGGACCGTCGGCGCCGACGCTCACCCGCACGAGTGCTTCCATCGCGCTGGTGGCGACTGTCTAGGCCCGCTGCGCGTGGACGACATCGACCACGGCGCGCGGGCCGTCCGGCTGGGCAAGAGACCGCACCCGGTGCCGCTCGACCCGGCCAGCTGGGACGCCCTGCAGCGCTGCCTCGCCCACCGCGATGCCCAGGCCACCGAGAACCCGCACGTGATGGTCACCCGCGTCACTCGTGCCAGGACGTGCGCGGCCTCGGCCGCCTATGTCAGCGACGTGCTCGACCCGTGCGGCGTCCCGCCCCGGATGCTCCGCAGCACCCGGCTGATCAACCTGGTCAACACCATGGACCCCAAGCTCGTGGCAGCCGCGTTCGGGATGGACGCCGAGAGCGTCATGATCTACCTCGCCGACCGCATCGATCCCGGGCGAATGCCCGCCCCCGCGAGCTGAGCACAGGCCGGCTGGCGGGCTGGCCGTCATGAAGCACAAAATGAGGTTCATGGCCTTCATCGTCTGCGGCCGCTGCGGTGAGCGCCTCACCGACGCGATCACCGAGATCCCCCTGCCGGCGCCAGCCGCCGAAGAGACGCGGGGCACCCGCGAGTTCCTGCCGGCCCGGATGACGTCCGGAACCTACGCTGTCAGCCTGGAGGTGAACGGCTTCGTCCTCAACCCCAACGACGTCAAGAGCACTGAACTCTACCCTGACCCCCACCGCGGGGGCGGATGCTGCGGCCTCGACGGGCTGAACGGCCCCAACCTCGTCTGCGCCAGGTGCGGCGCCGAGATCGGCACCAAGGAATCGGACTGCTGGACACAGCAGCAGGTAGTGATGCTCCCCGAAGCGGTCAACCTCATCGCCGACAACTGGCCTCGCCGCTCCTGAACCCGGGCAGTTTCGGCGCTGCCTGGCACAGGTTCACGCGAACATGTGCGCTTTGCTGAAGGCCTTGTTGGATGTCAGCACGATGGCGCCCTTCTCGTACCGTTTGGAGATCATCTGGAAGACGAGGTTGGCCTCGTCGCGGGCGAGCGGGAGGTAGCCGACCTCATCCAGTTATCTGGCGTTCGAACAGATTTTTGCTGTGTTTTCGCAGGTGGCGACGCTGCGGACGCGTCTGCAGCGTGGTCAGGTGGTGGTGATGCCGTGCTGCTGGAGCAGGCGGCGGAGCCGGAGGAGCTCACCGTGGGCGGCGGCGAGCTGTTCCTCGAGCTGGCGGACCGACGTCCGCCGCGCATCGCGTTCGCGGCGGAGCTTGTCGGTGAGGATGTGGATGATGTCGCTGCTGTCCGCGTGCTCAGGGGCGGGATCCGGGGCGGGGCGGGTTTTCTGCTGGTTCCGGAGCTTCTCGATGCGGTTGCGGATGTCGTCGTTGCCGTAGAGGAAGTCGAGGCTGACCCCGGCAGCGCGGGCGACGGACCGGAAGTTGATCTGCTGCTGGTTCTTGACGAGCGCGCGGATCGCGGTCTCGGCGCGGGCAACGGCGGCCTGCTGCTTGGCCTGCGCGGCCTGCCGCAGTGCGGTGGCGCGGCGCTCTGCGGCGGTGCCGGTCACGGCGTCTCCGGCCTAGGCGTGATAGTGACTTCCGCGGGGCCGGCATCCTGGTAGCCGGACCTTCCGCAGACGCCGGGGCCGCGGACGACGGAGGTCTCGTCGCCGAGGGCTCCCAGCGCGCTGATCTCCAGGTGCATGCTGCGGACCTCGGCGAGCCGCTGTTCGAGCCAGATGTTGGAGTCGGTCATCGGCTCGCCGTAACGAGCCTGGTGCTGGGCTTTCCTGTGCTCGATGAGCTGCTCGGTGGCGGCGAGCTGGCGGCGGATCTCGGGCAGGTGGCTTCGGTCGGTCGCGAAGTGGTCGCAGCCGTGGCAGGCGTTTCCCTTGTCGCAGGACCGGACCGGGGGCAGCAGGCAGTAGCCGTTGGGCAGGATGCGGTCGGTGCGCCGGTCGAGCTGGAGGATGTCGAGCTGTCGCGGCGGTCCATGCCGACCTGGCGGCCGTCGCGGCCGATCTTGACCATGGCGAGGAACTCGCGCTCTGCGGTCGTGGCGAGGGTCGCGGCATACCGCATGGTCATTTCGGGCGACCGGTGCCCGAGATACCGCTGGACGACGTGGATCGGGGCGCCTGCGTTGAGGAGGGTCGTGGCCTTGGGGTGGCGGAGGCGGTGGCTGCGGGAGTAGGACAGCTCGAGTCCGTTGCCGTCGCGCAGCCCCACGGCGTCGCTGAACTGGCGGAGCACCAGGTCGTAGTGGCCGGTTTCCCAGGCCCGGGTGGCCTTGCGGTTCCCGGTCAGCCGGGGGAAAAGGTAGCGGGCGGTGCCGTCCGGCCCGAGGTTCCAGCGCTGGCGGACCCATTCCTGCTGCTCGCGGACGATCTGGACGACGTCGGCGCCGACCAGGATGGTCTTGGGGGCGCCGTCGACCTTGGTCTGCTGGTAGCGGAGCCGGGCCACCATCCCGCCGTCGGGGACCTCGGCGGGGTCGATGCCGGGGACCGCCGACAGCGGGTCGAAGTCCGTCAGCAGTATCTCCGATGCCCGCCGGCCGGTGAGCGCCTGGTCAGCCAGGCCCGCATGGTGGCGGGCTGCCCGAACCCGGCGGCCCGGTGTTGCGGCCGTCGCGGGTGATGGTCATCGACTGGCCCGGGGCATGCCGAGCAGCTCGATGCAGGCGAGCATGCGGGACAGGTCGGCGTCGCCGATGTAGTTGCGCTCGTCGGCCTCCTTGATGATCCGCTCGGTGAAGAACTCGCCGGGCCGGTAGAGGCGGGCGTGGGCGTCGGTGAGCTCCAGCCACCGGTCGTCACCGACAGCGGCGGCGGCGTCGGCCTTGTAGTCGTGCATGGCCCGGTAGAAGTTGCCGATGACCCGCTGGGTGCAGGCGACCGACCTGTCGTCCAGGGGCCCGCCCTTCTTCTTCTGCCCGTCAGTTCCCCGTCGCCACTGGCGCAGGAACGCCCGGAAGTCCAGCATCAGGGGCCGCAGTCCCGCCGGGTCCCCGGTCAGGGCCGGGTGGCTGAGCGAGCGGGAGACCGCGAACTCGCTGAACCGGGCGGCGAACACGTGCCATGGCGCGGCTGATGACCAGGTCAGCTGGCCTGACTCGAGCTGGAGCTGCATCCAGAAGGTGAACCCGTCTCGCAGCCAGCGGGGCTCGATGTCGTCCCAGCGGACCGAGGACTCGCCGCGGGGCTCGTGCTCCCGTCGCGGGATCCGGGGGTCGAACCGCAGGCACCACACGTCGTGCTGCCACCATGGCTTGCCGCTGTAGCGGATGGCGAGGCGGGGCAGCAGGCCGCGCAGCGTGCTCGCGGCCCGCTGCCGGCTGCCCGCCGCCGGAAGGCGGCCGTGGTCGTCGTGGAACTTCCTGGCCCAAGCGGCCATCCACTCATCCAGGGTCAGGTCAGCGAACGAGCACACCGGCGGCTGCGCGGCGATGACGTCCAGCGCGGTCGCGGTCCACCGCCGCCAGTCGGTGGTGTCGATGACGCGCTCGCCGCTGTCGCGGCACTCGGCCAGCCACCAGCAGATCTCCCGCTGCATCGGCACCGGCAGCCCGTCCGTGCGCAGCACCGAAGGCGAGTGCGGGGTGCAGACCTCGGCCAGGACGGGATCGGCCGGGTCGAAGACGGTCCCGGTGAACGGGGCGGAAAGCCCGGCAGCCAGGGCGGCGCTGGCATCCAGCGGTCCCTTCCCCGTGCCGGCGGCACGCAGGTGACGGGGCGGGTTACTCACCAGTGCCGCCGTCCCAGCCGCGCCAGCCAGAGCAGAAGCTGCGCCAGTCGGCCAGCGCCCGCAGTTCGGCGTCCTCGCTCACCCAGCCGTAGAGGTTCAAAGTGGTCTGGATGTCGGCGTGTCCTAGTCATCGCATCACGACATGCTCGCGGGCGCCGGAAAGCAGAAGAGCCGAGGCATGCGTATGACGAAACCAGTGCGGCGTCCAGCCTGCCGGGACCGCGCCGCCGAGGCTGCGCTTCAGGGACGCGACCTTGTCATAGACGGTTTCCGGCCGCATCGGGGCCAGCCACCGGCCGCGGCGGAGGTTGACGAGCACGAAATGGCCCGCCAGGTCGACTTCCCGGTGGGCGCCGGCGTCGCACAGCTGCCAGACGTACTCGCTGTGCAGGCGCTCGAGCTCGTCGCTGATGTAGATCCGCCGGTAGCGGCTGCTCTTGCACCGCACCCCGGCCGGGTGGTCCTGCCGCGGGATTACCTCGATGAACGGGGTGCCGCCCCGGCCGGCATGCCAGTCGCAGTGACGCGTGGACAGCAGCTCGCCCAGCCTCATCCCCGTTTCCGCCAGGGCGGCGAACAGCAGCCGGTCGCGGACCAACCCGGTCCACTGCCCGGACCCGGCGTCCTGCCGGGCGCACGCGTCCAGGATCGCGTCCACCTGCGCCGGGGTCAGCAGCGGGACCGGCCCGGCCGCCGTGCGGCGGACGCGGACGGCGGAACCGGGACGCTGCCGGCCGCGCTGCAGGTGCGCCAGCCCGGGAACATAGCGGCCCGCCCGCCCGGACGGACGGTAAAGACGGTCAGCGACCGGGACCTGATGAGCATCGGCGTGATAGCGGTAGAACGACAGCACCGCGGTCACCCGGGCAGCGACCGTCGACTCCGACGGGCCCGCGGCGTCAGCGGCCGCCGGGAGCGGGGCCACCCCGGCGGGCAGCCCGGTCCGCAGCCAGGACACGAACGAGACGAAGAACGGCAGCCCAACCTCGTCCCACGCCGTCCCCGCCGTCGTCAGGAACTCCCACCAGCGGGCCAGGGACGTGGCATAGGAACGGACCGTGTTCGGCGAAGCCCGCTGGGCCACCCGCAGGAACTCAAGGTATTCCTCGACCGGGCCGGCCGGAAGGTGATCGTCCCCCGTCACCGTCCATGTCCGCTGCCCGTCGAGCAGAACGCGCTGCACCCCCATGGCAGGCCATCATGCCGACGTCGCCGACGTCAGTGTGGGACATTGGATAACGACACGCTGACGTGCGGAAACAGCATTTCAAGCCACGCTGGCCGACGTTACGGACGGGTGGTTGAGGACGCCGGATAGGTCCAGGACGAGGACGTGCGGCCGCAGGTAGGTGCGGAGCTTGGAGGCGAGGCGGCCGATGGCGTCGGCGGCCTTGAGCTGGCGGACCATGTCATCGAGGGTGGTGAAGTAGACGCTGTAGCCGGCGCGGCAGGCCGCGACGGCCAGGGCGACGGCGAGGTGGGTCTTGCCGACGCCGGGCGGTCCGAGCAGGGCCGCGTTGGCCTTGCCCTCGACGAATGCAAGGCTGGCGAGGTCCCTGATCTTGCGGGGGTCGAGCTCGGGCTGGTAGGAGAAGTCGTAGTCGTCGACCGTCTTGTGGTGCGGCATCTTGGAGGCCCGCAGCGCGTGGTGGAGCCGCCGTTCCTCGCGGACGGCGAGTTCTTCCTCCAGGATCAGGTCCAGGAAGTCGAGGTAGCCCATCTTCGCGGTGTCGGCGCGCTCCACGTGGCCGGCGAGGGCCTCGGCCAGGTGCGGCAGGCCGAGCTTGGCCGCGGTGGCGCGGATCCGGCTGGTGACGAGCTCGCTCACGCATCATCCTTCTGGTAAGGGCCGGCGGTGAAGGGCCGGGTCCCGGTGATCTGGTCATAGACCGACAGCGGCTGGTGCCCGACGGTGACCTGGGCGGCGTCGGCCAGGGCCAGCAGGAACCGCAGCGCCCCGGCAGCACCTCAGCTCCGGCGTCGCGGTCCGCGCGGCCGGGGAGGCGGTCCTCGTGGCTGGTGGTCACGGCACGGGTATGCCCGTCGGGAAGCCCGTCCCAGTGGGCCGGGGCAGTGATCCGGGCGCCGCGGCCGACAGCCCGCTGGTGGACCGCGAGCAGGGTGACGCCGTTCCCGTCGGGGACGGTGGCGTGCAGGCTGACGGTGCCGGACGAGGCACGGACCTCGACCATCTGGCGGGGAAACACCCTCGCCGCGGGGACCGAGTACAGGTTCGCCTCGAACGCGACCAGGCAGTCCTTGCCGACGTGCCGCAGGTGCCGGTCCGCGACGATATACGGCCTGGCCGGGACCGGGGCCAGCGCGGCGTGGTCACGCTGCGCGCGGGTCCCGATGACCTCGCCGTGCGTGCGGTGGACCGTGGCGCGGCGGACCGGCACCCAGGCAAGGAACGCGCGGTCCAGCGCGTCCAGCGAGGAGAACGACCGGCCAGCCAGCACGTGATCGCGGACGATCAGCACCTGCCGCTCGACCCTGCCCTTCCCCGTCGGCCGGTAGGCGGCCAGCACATCGATGTCGAAGCCGTAGTCCCCGGCGAACGCCGCAGCCTCCGGGTGCAGCGGGACCGCCTTGCCCGGCGCGACATGCCGCCGGACCACGGTCCTGGTCCGGTCGTAGACGATCACCCCGGGCACGCCGCCGAAGTGGGCGAACGCCCGCCGGTGGCACGCCCAGAACGTCGCCAGGTCCTGGCTGGTCGTGAAGCAGCAGAACGGGTCCCTCGAGTACGACAGCACCATGTGGAAGGAGTAGCCGTTCGCGATCCCGGCATAGGCGAGGACGCGGTCCTCGTCACCCCAGTCGACCTGGGCCTGCGCTCCCGGGACCACCTCGAACCTGCGGTGCAGCCGCGCCAGCTTCGCCGGCGTGTAGCCCAGCTCCGCCGCGATCCTGGGCCGGGCCTTCTGCAGGTACATCTTGACCCGCTGGTAGTTCGCGGTGAACCCGTACTCCCCGGCCAGCCGCTCGTGGACGACGGTGCCCTTCAGCAGGATCTCCGCGCGCAGCCACGCGTCGATCACCGGGGCATACGCCGTGATGACCTGCTTGCCCCGGCTCGCGCTCGGCGGCGGCTCCGGCGGCACGGCCGGGCCGTCTTCTTCCAGGTACTTCTTGACGGTCCGCCAGTTAAGCCCGGTCTCCCGGGCGATCTCCGAGAAAGTCGCCCCCGACTGGCGCAGCGCCCTGAACCGGCGCAGCTCAAGCCACCGCTCCGCTTCCAGTACCACCCGGCAGCCCCCGCCCGCGATCACCACCCGAACACCGGAGAGACTCCCACCGATCACGATCCGCTACCAGGCGACACGCCGCGATCTCTGCACGTTCACGTGTACCCAGCTCTGCACATGAACTCGTACACCGACAGGGAGTGGTGCCGGGCTCACTCGATGCCTTCGTCAGCTGCTTACCTGGTGTTACCGGGGCGGTGGCGGTGGTAGCAAAGGCCAGCACGCCTCCATGCTTGAGGGCCTCATGGCCGCGGTCGGGATCTAGCGCCAGCGTGACGTTCTGCGATGGCTTCCTGGGCTGCTCAGGCGGGATGTCTGACGACATTCCCGCCGCCGATACCGGCCGCCGCGCGGGCCCTGTCGGAACTCCGCGCTGTACTGGAAAGCGGCTAGATCGGCATTACCGGGCGACCTCGGGCCAGGACAGCATCATCGTGGTGTGGGGCTTGCGCAGGACGTGTTCGTGGGAAGGTCTGTCGGTGTGCCGGCGGGATGGACGGTCAGGACCGGGTCAGGGCCGGCGCGGTGGTCCCGGTCCCAGGTCCGGATGTGGCCGACCAGCCGCTCGGCGAGTTGTGCGCCGTGCGGGCCGTGCCCGTAGGCGCCGTACTCGTAGGCCGTGCCCTGGTCGTCGACCGGGCGCAGCCGGGCGCGGTAGGCGAGGCTGCCGCCGCTGGCCAGGGCGACAATGTTCATCTTCCAGGTCCCAGTGACCAGGCCGCGGTCAACGGCGTCCTTGGTGGCCTTGAGCCAGCACAGGTCCGGGTCGGTGGCCAGCCACAGCTCCGGGCCCGTGATCGACTCGCCCAGTTGGAAGGTGACGCCGCTCCTGCTGCGGGAACTCGTCGGCCCGCACGGCTCGGTGACCACGGTGGACATCGACCCGGAGGCCATCGCCCGCGCCCGGGAATGCCTGGACCTGGCCGGGTACCGATGACCGCACCGACGGAACCCGGCCCGGCGGACGCGAGAGACATGGGCGAGGGATGAAGGCCCCGCTTATCCCCGTCGACGGGCCGGCCAGGGTGGTTGACCTGCCCGGTGGCCGGGGCACCCGGTTCGCTCAGGGCGCTCATCGGCACCGACTGCGCCGAGCGGACCTGGATCACCACACGGTGGGAAGCCTGGCTGGACGAGAACGGCACATCCGCGGGAAAACGGGTCAACGAGGCCGCCAGCCGTCTCGCGCAGTCCTTGGCTGGCAGCTCAGCCTCGCCGGGCCGGTCGCATCGTCGGGCTGGACCAGGACACGGACCCAGCCGCCCTGTCCCCGGGCAAGATCGACGCCATCCTGGAGAAGATCAGGACACCGTCGCTGGCCGGCGGCGATGACGTTGCCGGGGAAGCCCGGTGATGCCGAGAGGCCGGACCCCTTGATGAGCAGCGCCCGTGCTGGCAGGGAGAAGAAGCTTGACCCTCCAGTCGGTGGAGACGCAAGGGTGAGGGCATGGACGGCGACAGGTTCTACTCGATCGGCGACCTCGCCCGGCGAACCGGGCTGGCGGTCAGGACCATCCGGTTCTACTCCGATCGCGGGATCGTGCGCGCAGGCCGGCAGCCCGGCCGGCTACCGCCTTTACGACGCCGATGCGGTCGCGCGCCTGGACCTGGTGCGGACGCTGCGCGACCTGGGAGTAGACCTTCCCACCATCCGGAAGGTCGTGAACCGGGAGCTTCCGCTTCCTGCGGTCGCCGCGGCGCACGCCGAGGCGCTGGACGTGCAGATCCGCATCCTGCGCCTGCGGCGCGCGGTGCTGACCGCGGTGGCCAAGCGCGGTTCTACCCCTGAGGAGATGGAGCTCATGCACAAGCTCGCCAGGCTGTCCGAAGACGAACGCCAGCGCCTGATCGGCGACTTCCTCAACGCCGTCTTCGGCGACCTGGGCGCCGAGCCCTCACTCACGGGCATCAGGCGCTCGATGACCCCCGAACTACCCGACGACCCCGAAGCGGAGCAGGTCGGCGTGGGCGGAACTGGCCGAGCTGTCGCAAGACCCGGACTTCCGTGCCAGCATGCGGCGGATGGCCAGGGACGAGGCGGCCGAGCTCGGCCAGCGCAGCGCCCCGGTCTTGCGCCGTGGCCTCGTCGCGGTCGTCCGCGACCAGGCCGGCCCGGCCTCGCCGCCCGCATCGAGCCGGCCTCACTGCAGGCTGCGCCGGTCGTCGCGGCGCTGACGGCGCACTACGCGCGCATCCTCGGCCGCCCCGACGACGCCGGGCTCCAGCGCCAGCTGCTGGCCAGGCTGGAAGCCGTGAACGACCCCCGCAGAGAGCGGTACCTCACGCTCCTCACAGTGATCAACGGCTGGCCGGCCCCGGAGAGCCTGACACCCGTACTCGACTGGTCCATCCAGGCCCTGGGTGCCCGGGTTCCCCGATAGCACCCTCGCCGAGAGCCGGCATCGCCGACGGCACGGAACCGCGCCGGGAACTGGGTCAACAACGGCCAACCTGTTATCCGGATGGGTCGGCTGTCGGGCAACTCGTCGGTGGATCCCCGGAGTGCCTGCCGGTACTAGCCATGCGCCGCTGCTGGCGATCGTGCCCCTGCTGCGGGTCAGCCTCACATCGGCAGCGGCTCGGCAAAATAGTGTCTCGAACTTCAACACGTTGACTGACACAGGGAACGCCATGTGGGCGCGGACCAGCCGCTTGAGGTCCTTGTTCTGGGGCACGGGAAACAACCTCCGCCTCGGCGGTCGCCCCAGCGCCCCGATGCGGAGCCGACCAGACGGAAGTCCGGTGTCATGCGGTACCGGCCCGGGAGTGTGCCCCCCTTCGGCCTGACAGCGCCCCGCTGGGGAAGGGTTTCCGGCCTCGGCGTCGAACCGCGCCACGCCCATCATGGCCGACGGCCGCGACCCGGGTTAACCGCCGAGAACATCACCGACGCCAGCGCCAGGCTCCCGGGCCGGCTGATCACCCAGGCGCTCGAGGCCACCGCGCACGGCCGCGCGCTGGCCGCCCGCCTGGCCCCGGGCACCAACCTGTTCAGACGGTCCGGTGTTCAGATAGCCAGGCGATCGTAGAATCAGTAATTCCTGACCCGACCCGGCGGCAGGCGGGTAACCGGTGGCGGTCCGTCGGACACTAACGAGTGTGAGCCGAATCGCTGCCTCGCCGTCTGCTGGAGGACCGCCGTGACAACTGTCCGCATCGTTTTTGCACGCCACCACCTCCGGCCCGCACGGGCCCCGGACGGGAGTGACGTGCCCGACTGGCGGCTGCACCAGCAGCTCATCGTGCTGGCCGACGATGCGGGCCACCGGGCGGTGCCGCTTTGGCTGGTTCCCGGCCACAAGGAGCTGCTGAGCCGACTGAGCCGGCCCGCCGCAGACGCCGAGGTGGCCAGTGGCCTGCTGGAGACAGCGGTCCGGCTGCTGCGGACGGCCGGGACGGCGGTGAGCGCCGTGGACATCGAGCCGGCCAGCGACGATGTGCCCGAGCTGCGCTGGGACACGGTCACGGCACGCGTCGGGCTGGCCACGGCCACGGGAACCCGGCCGGTCACGGTCAGCGCCGAGTACGGCCTGGCGCTGGCCGCCGTGGCCGGGGCGCCGGTCCGGGTGCCCGACGAGGTGATGGGCCGGCTCGCGGTTCCGGTGCCGGGCGAGGACATGCTGGCGCCATTCCGCTCGTTCCGCGACCCGCTGGATGACCGGCCGCCGGGCCGCCCCGGGCAACGGCGGCGTTTCGAGCCGCAGAACATGGCGTTCCGGGACGGCCTGGACTACTGGGAACTGGCCGCCAGCTTCTCCGGTGACGGCCAGCCGGGCGGGCCGGACTACTCCTGCACCGCTGCGGACCAGTCCGCGGTCATGGCCGCCACGGTCCCGGAACCCGCCGGCTCCGCCGTCCTCGTCCAGGCCATCTACGCCGACGACTACCGCGGCGCCGCGGTCACCTTCCGCGGACAGCTGCGCACCGCCGGCCTGGCCGGCCAGGCCGGGCTGCACCTGGCCGTGAGCGGGCTGCGGTCGGAATCGATGGCTACCAGGCCCCTGCTCGACCACGGCAGCAGCCCGGCCGCCCCGGGCAGCAGCGACTGGACCTGGCATGAGGTCACGGTGCCCGTCCCCGCCGAGGCCACCGCTATCTGGTTCGGCGTCTCCCTGGCCGGCCACGGCCGCATTGAGCTGCGCGGTGCGGAACTCACCCCGGCGCCGCCGGACACCCGGGAGTAAAGCAGCGCATGGACATTCCCGATGGCGACCTGGTCCGGCTGGCCCGCGACGGCGATCCGGCCGCGTTCCGGCTGCTGGTCGAGCGGCACTTGCCGATGGCCCGTGCCCGCGCGGCCCGGCTGTGCCCGCAGCAGGACGACGCCGACGACGCCGTGCAGGACGCGTTCCTGCAGGCGTTCCTGGCGCTGGACAGGCTGCGCGACCCCGACCGGTTCGCCGGCTGGCTGGGCGGCATCGTGGCCAACGTCTGCCGCGCCCAGCGGCGCCGCGCGCCGCTTACCCTGCTCGGCGACTGGCCCGAGAACCTGCACCCGGCCTCCGCCGGCACCCTGCCGTCGGCCGAGGACCTGGACCGCGTCGACGTGCTCAGCCGCGCGGTCGCCGGCCTGCCCCCCGGGCAGCGCCACGCCGTGACCCTGTTCTACTACGCCGACCAGCCCGCCGGGCAGGTCGGCGCCACTCCCGGCGCCGCCAAGGCCAGCCTGCACAAGGCCCGCCGCCGGCTGCGCGAGTACATCACCGCACACCGCCCTGACCTCATCCCCGCCGTCTCCCGGAGGATCCCCATGACCGCTGTTCGCATCGCGCACGCCGGCCCCTGGCCCGGACGCACATCAGACGGGCGGGTGGATATCGACCACGTGCTCGTGATCCTCGCCGACGACGCTGGCCACCGGGCGCTGCCGGTCTGGCTCCCCCGCCACGACGGCCGGTTCTGGGTCCTGCTCGCCCGCGCGGAAGACCGCGGCGAGGAGCGACTAGACGATCAGCGCGAGGAGACGACCGGCCGGCTGCTGCAGGCGGCAGGGGTTACCCTGGCCGGCGTGACCGTCACCGACCTGGGCGCGGGAGTGACCGCCACGCGGATAGACATCGCCGGGCCCGGCGGAACCCGGCCGGTCACCGCCAGCCTCGCCGACGGCCTGACCGTCGCCGTCATCGCCGGCGCGCCGCTGGCCGTCGACGGCCCGGTTATGGACCGGCTCGCCAGACCAGTCACCGGCCCCGACCTGCTCAGCCAGTTCCGCAGCCAGGAGACACCCCCCAGGCCTTCGCGCCGGCGGTTCGAGCCCCGCAACATGGCGTTCACCGACGGCCTGGACCACTGGCAGCTCCGCGGCACCTTCCTGCGCCAGGGCACCGGGTTCGACTATTCCTGTGCCACCGACGACGGGCGGGCGATCCTGGCCGCGGCCGGCCCGAGCCGGCCGGATTCGCCTTCCTCGCCCAGGAAATCGAACCCGACGACTACCGCGGCCGCACCGTCACCTTCCGCGGCGAACTGCGCACCGCCGAGGCCGTCGGCCGAGCCGGGCTGGCACTCCGCGTCTCCAGCCCAGGCCGGTCCGCGCCACCCCGGGCGGCCAGCCCAGATCCCTGGGAAGATCCGGCCAACCACATCGCCTTCGCCACTGGAACCGGCGCGTGGACCCAGTACGAGGTCACCGCCCAGATCCCGGCGGACGCCAACCTGATCAGGTTCGGCGTCTTCCTGAACGGCGGCGGTCGGCTCGAATTCCGCCACCCGGGACTAGCGCCTCATCCGCCAGGCCAGCAATAACGCGGCCGCCTGCCGAAGACCGAGCACCACGCCGACGGCCCGGCGAGCCCTGAGTGGCGCTCGGTCAGTCCGACCTGGCGCTCTCCTCGACGCCAGGGGCATCGCGGGGGGCGGGGATGTCCGCCGTGGGCTCGGCGGTCAGCCGCCGGTACGGCCGGGCCAGTGGCCATCGTGGGTCGTCGAGCACGTCGGCGGCATCGAACTGGCCGAAGGCCTGGATCAGCCTGGCCACCAGGCCGGTCCAGCCGGTCTGGTGGGACGCGCCGAGGCCGGCGCCGTTGTCGCCCTGGAAGTACTCGTAGAACAAGATGAGGTCACGCCAGTGCGGGTCCTCCTGAAACAGCCTGGCCCCGCCGTAGACCGGGCGGCGCCCGTCGGGGCCGCGCAGGAACGTCCCGGCGAGGCGGCGGGACAGTTCGCGAGCCACCTCGAACAGCGTCATCATCGTCCCGGAACCGGTCGGGCACTCCACGGTCAGCTCATCGCCGTAGTACCGGTAGTGCGTGAGCAGCGCGCGGATCAGCAGCAGGTTCATCGGGAACCAGACCGGCCCGCGCCAGTTGGAGTTGCCGCCGAACATCCCGCTGGTCGATTCGGCAGGCTCGTACTGCACGCGGTGATCGACCCCGTCGACGTAGAAGCTGTAGGGGTGCTCCAGATGCCAGCGTGAGATCGACCGGATCCCGTGCGGACCCAGGAAGCGCTCCTCGTCGAGCATCCTGGCCAGGATGCGCCGCAGCTTCTCCTCGTTCACCAGCGACAGGATCCGCCGGCCCCGGGCGCCGGGCGCGAGCGGGTTTGCGATGTTGGTCAGCAGGTCCTTGTTCCGCTCGATGAACGCGCCGGCACGCGCGGCGACCTCCGGGTAACGCTCGAGGATCTCCGGTTCGATCACGGTGGTGGCGCACAGGGGCAGCAGGCCCACTAGCGAACGCACCTTGATCCTGGTTCCGGTCCCGTCGGGCAGGCGCAGCACGTCGTAGAAGAAGCCGTCCTCCTCGTCCCACATCTCGTCGGGGTGATCGCCGACCGGGTCCATGGCCGCCGCGATCCAGAAGAAGCGCTCGATGAACTTGAGCACGAACCCTTCGTAGCTCGAGTCATGGTCCAGCAGGGTTAGGCACAGCTCGAGCATGTTCTGGCTGAACATCGCCATCCAGGCGGTGCCGTCGGCCTGCTCCAGCCGCCCTCCGGTGGGCAAGTCCGCGCTGCGGTCGAACACCCCGATGTTGTCCAGGCCGAGGAAGCCGCCTTCGAACACGTTGCGCCCGGTGGGATCCTTGCGGTTTACCCACCAGGTGAAGTTCAGCAGCAGCCTTGTGAAGGCCTCCCGCAGGAACGGCAGGTCGGTCTCGCCAAGGTTCGATTGCAGGTTCTGCACGAACAAGGTGGCAAAGGCGTGCACCGGGGGATTGACGTCGCCGAAGTTCCACTCGTAGGCAGGTATCTGCCCTGTCGGGTGCAGGTACTCCTGCGACAGCATCAGGTCGATCTGGTTCTTAGCGAAGTCCGGATCGACCATGGCCAGGGGTATGCAGTGGAACGCGAGATCCCACGCCGCGTACCACGGGTACTCCCACTTGTCCGGCATGGACACCACGTCGTGGTTGAACATGTGGAACCAGGAATCGTTGCGGGTCCCGCGCTGGGTCGGCGCTCGCAGCGGGTGGAAGTGCCGCTCACGCAGCCACTGATCCACGTCGAAGTAGTAGCACTGCTTCGACCAGAGCATCCCGGCCAGCGCCTGGCGCATGACCGCCTTCGCGTCATCGCTCACCGTCGGCGGCGTGATGGCCGCATAGAACTCATCCGCCTCGGCCCGCCGCCGCGCGATCAGCTCACCGGCCCCGTCGAACGGCGACGCCAGCGCCTCCGGTCCCTCCCGGGTCAGCCGCACCAGCACCGCTGCCTGTCCGTCGCCGGGCACCTGCAGGACAAAATGCGCTGCTGCCTTGGTCCCCTCGCCGTCAGGGTTGACGGTGGCCGCGCCGGACAGCAAGTGATCGCCGATCCCGTCCTTCGGGAACGGCGTCGCCATAGCGGCGTCCCAGCCGAACCGGGCCGCGTTGGTCTCGTTCTCGCAGAACAGCAGGGTCGCATCAGGCTCGGCGTGCAGGTAGTACACGCCGAGCGCGTGGTGCTCGGCTCGGATGATCGGGCCGGGCGAATCGACGCGGGTGAGCCGGGGCCTGGGGTGGTCGCCTCCCCAGGACCACGTATTGCGGAACCACAATGTGGGCAGCACGTGCAGCGTGGCATCCTGCGAGGACCTGTTGTGCACGGTGATGCGGCACACGATGTCGTCAGGTGCGGCCTTCGCGTACTCCACCTCGACGTCGTAGTAGCGCCCCTCGTCGAAAACCCCGGTATCCATGAGCTCGTATTCGAACTCATTCCGCGACCGCGAGCGGTTCACCGCGACCAAGTCGTTGTAGGGGAATTCGGCCTGTGGGTATTTGTACAACAAGCGCTGGTAGCTATGCGTCGGCAGGTTATCGACGTAGAAGTAGTACTCCTTCACGTCTTCCCCGTGGTTGCCCTCGGCATTGGTCAGGCCGAACAGCCGCTCCTTGAGGATCGGGTCCCGTCCATTCCATAGCGCCAGCGCCAGGCACAGCCGCTGCTTGTCATCGCTGATCCCGGCAAGGCCATCCTCGCCCCACCTGTACGCCCGGGACCGCGCCTGATCGTGACTGAAGTAAGACCAGGCATCCCCGTTGTCGCTGTAGTCCTCCCGGACCGTGCCCCACTGCCGCTCGCTGAGGTACGGCCCCCAGGCGCGCCACGGCATACCTGCCCTGGCCTCCTGGAGCCTGCGCTCCTCCGCGGTAAGCGACGCGGGCCCCCCACCCCCATCTGACATGCTTCGATTGTCGCACGGGACAGCAGGTAATGGTGTGAACGAACGTTGCGTGTGTTGCGGCAATATAAGCACGCGGCCAGCCTGAGACGGCGGATTTCTTCTAAGCTGACCGTCCCTGAGTAGATGAGCCAGCCCGTGCCCAAGCCGAACGTAGAGAGGTTCTGCTCCTGGTCGTAGGACAGGGTCGCCGGGCGGTCACTCGTAATCGACCACTCGTAGACGCCCGACTGCGGGTTTTGGAAGGCTGCCTGCACGCTGTTTTCGAGAGCATCGCACGACGACTGGGTGGCGTTGGCCTGCGGCACCGCCAGGACGCCGCTTGTACCCCACTCGTCGCTATCGCCGGAATAGAGGCAATAGTTGCCGAAGCTCTGCACGCCTGCGGCGACCGCGAGGCTGCCCGCGTATAGAGCCGAGCACGCAAATAGGGCGACTCCGACACGCGCCCACGTCCTTGCCGCCGACTTGACGCGGGATCTGGCTGGCCGAAGGCACGACCAGGCCGCGCCCGCCCAGACGAGCAGTGCCAGCACGCGGCCGAGAACACCTGGCAGCTGGTCGGCGATGATGATCCCGACGACGACCGTGGCAGCGATGACCCTCCACCTGGGAACCTTCCGAAACCAGGGAGCGCCCGCACCCACGGCAACCGGTTCCGATACCCACAACTGCCAGCCTGCCGGCGGAGGTCCCCACGCCGGATCGGGCGCCCACCCTGGCGGGGGAGTCCACCCCGGCGGGGGCGCTGGCCAGTTAGGCGGCGGGTTGAAGCGCACGTCAGTACCCGACACCGATGTAATGTTCATGATCAATTCCTTGCTAAAACTGCTAGTTGCCCTGCTTCGGATTCTCGGCGCGGGCGCACGTCATTGGCAGCGTGCCGCTGTCGCCGCTCGGCCCGAGGTACAACGTCTCTGTGTCGCCCGAGGCCGACAGCACGCAAGCCCGCGTGCCGTGCGCGGGCTCAGTGGTTTCTCCCAAGCTCACAGGTGACAGCACGCCGACTGTGCCGGCCGCCAGTCAAGCCAGGCTTCAGCAGACGCGCCACTTGCCGGCCGGCAGCCTGCGTCAACCTCGGTAACTGCTCCTGCCAGGTGACATCCGAGAGACGCTTTCAGCTGGAATGTGGTTTACGAGGGCTATGTGAGTAATACCAAGCCTCGCAGCACTTATCGCTCAATCGGCATCAGGGGCTGAAAACTGTTCCCATAGCGAGGCTGTCTGGAACGCCGGTGAGACCCTGTGGGGCGCCGGTAAGGAAAAGATGTCGGTGTTTGAGGACCTGATCGCGGACAAACAGGTCCAGGGCCACGACTACGAGGCCAATCACACCGCCGAAGACGAGGTTGATCACGCCGATGACGACATACATGGTCCAGGGTTCAAAGGCGCGGGGGATGGAAGCCTCGCGGCGCTGAATGCGCGGCGCTATCTTAATGCGGCTGATCCCGACATAGATGTTCCAGGCGCCAGCGATGATCCCGATCACGGTCAGGACCTGGATAATGCCGAGGGTCAGCCATGCCCAGCCAGAGGCGCGCTCATAGGTGGCGATCCGCCTGATCACGGCGCTGTCGCTGCTCTCTCCTGCCTGTGGTTGGGTCAACTGCGCGCTCAGTCCGCCGAGCTGTCGCGTCCAGCTTGAACCGCCGGATGCTAGTGGAGGTGGCGGCATCGCCGCCGGGCTGGTGTGCGTCGTCCAGGTGCTCCCGTCCCAGAAGCGCAGCTGGTCAGGCGCATTCGGATCGGGATACCAGCCGACCGGGGCGGAAGCCTGGGCACCCCATTGCGCGCCGTCCCACCAGCGGAGCCCTTGTTGGCCTGACGGATCCGGATACCACCCAGGTGGTGGTGGCATTGCCTGCATGCCGCTCCTAGCACGTGATTCTGGACGACTTGAGGTGATTTAGCGAGAATGGGTGGCATCTCGGTGGCGTTACGTGACGACAGGTAGTCTTGTGACGTTTTGGGTACTATAAACCCTCTGGGTAGATATGTGTCAAATGATGCATCAGTCACCATCGTAATCAGGATGGTCATGATTGCGATTGATCAGGTGCCGTAAAGAACACTCGTGCGTACCGGTCTGGCGGCCGGGTTCAGCCGGTGACAATGAAGTCACTGTTAGCTGGGCGGCCAATTCCCTCAGATGAGGGTATTGGCCTCAGCCGTTCAGCTCTGCTCCGCCTGGGCGAAGTGTTCGTGCCTAAGGATGGCGAGGAGTTGGAGCTTGTCGTAGGCCTCGGTGCGCGGGGGAGCGGTGAGCACGAGCAGTGCCTGGGACTGGTCATCGGTGAACAGCACCTGGCAGTCGAGTTCGATCGGGCCGAGTTCGGGGTGGATGAGCGTTTTATGGTCCTCGAAACGCTTGGCGACCTCGTGGCGGTCCCACCGGCTGGCGAACTCCGGGCTTGCCTTTTGCAGGGCCCGCACGAGCTCGCCGGCCCGGGAGTTCGGGCCCATGGATCCGTAGGCGGCGCGCAGGTTCGCGACCTGGGCGCGGCCTTGCCGGTCGCGGTCGGCTTCGGGGTAGCGCAGCCGCTCTGCGGGGTCGGTGAACCAGCGGTAGATCGCGCTGCGGGCTAGGCCTGTGTGGCCTGAGTCGTCTCCGAACAGGGCCTCGGCCATCTTGTTCTGCACGAGCGTCTCGCCGAGGCTGGACAGGATAAGCGCCGGGGTGTCCTCCAGACGGTCCAGCACCCGCAGCAGCGCTGGGGCGACGTAGGTGGCGGCCGCCGTCGGCGCCGGGGCGCCACGCCCGGCGATGTGGAACAGGTAGTCACGCTCGCCGCTGGTCAGCCGCAGCGCCCGGGCGAGTGAGGCGAGCATCTGCTCGCTCGGCTGCGGCCCCCGCTGCTGCTCCAGCCTGGTGTAGTAATCGGTGGACATCACAGCGATCGCGGCGACCTCTTCTCGCCGCAGTCCCTGGGTCCGGCGGCGCGCGCCTGCGGGAAGCCGGACGTCGCCGGGCTGCAGCGCCTCGCGGCGCCGGCGCAGGAAGTCGGCCAGTGCTGCACGATCCATGATTCCAGTATCAGCACCCTGCCCAGGTGGTCACGCCCGCCAGCCAGGGATCGCTGATCCCCCGATAACCGGTCTCTGCACACGCAGTGGCCGGCGGCCACATTGAAGGCATGAACATCTCCGGAAACAACGTCTTCATCCCCGGCGCTACCAGCGGCATCGGCCTGGCCCTCGCGCTCGAGCTGCAAGCCAGGGGCAACACCGTCATCATCGGTGGCCGCCGCGCCGACCTGCTCGAACAGATCGCCGCCGACTACCCCGGCATCGACACCGTGCAGATCGACACGACCGATGCCGTCAGCATCGAGGCCGCCGCGAAGGAGGTGCTGGCCAGGCACCCCGGCCTCAACGTCCTGGTCACGATGGCCGGCATCATGCGTGTCGAGGACTGGCGTGATCCCGGGGCGTTCCTGGCCTCGGCTGAGTCGGTCATCGCGACCAACGTGCTCGGCCCGATTCGGCTCATCGCCGCGTTCATCGAGCACCTGCAGGCACAGCCGGACGCCACGATCGTCACCGTCTCCTCGGGCCTGGCGTTCGCACCACTGGCGATCACGCCGAGCTACAACGCGTCCAAGGCCGCGATCCACATGCTGAGTGAGTCAATCCGGCTGCAGCTCGCCGACACGACCGTGAAGGTCGTGGAACTCGAGCCGCCTGCGGTACGCACCACGCTGCTCCCCAGCCAGGAGCACAGCGAGGTCGCGATGCCGCTCGAGGAGTTTGTGACCGAGGTCGTCGCGCTGCTGGAATCCCAGCCCGACGCTAAGGAGATCCAGGTCGAGCGGGTGAAGTTCCTGCGCTATGGCGAGGTGCGCGGCGACTACCACCAAGTCGTCGCCATGCTCAACGCCCCCGGTCCGGGCGGCCGGTAGCCCGGCCGGGCGTGCGCCGTCAGGCTGAGCACCGGGTCAGTGCTCAGCCTCGCGGTGAAGCCCGCCGCGGGCCAGGCGAATTCGACTCAGCAGGCGCCGGGCTATGCGAACGTGCGGGACCACCGGGCCGCGGGGAACGGCCGGAAATGCCGGGATAGTGCTAGCGCTGGCGTCTAACGGCGTCTGGGCTATCGTCTGATCATGGACAAGGTGGTAGCGAGCGCTGGGGAAGCCGTCGCTGACATCCCGGATGGTGCCACGCTCGCGGTGGGCGGGTTCGGACTGTGCGGGATTCCCTCGGTGCTGATCCAGGCGGTGCTTGAGGCCGGGACACGTGGCCTCGAAGTGGTCTCTAACAATGCGGGCGTGGACGACTGGGGGCTTGGGGTCCTGCTTGGCGCAAGAAGGCTGCGGCGGGTCGTGGCCTCCTACGTCGGGGAGAATAAGGAGTTCGCCCGGCAGTACCTGGCCGGCGAGCTTGAGGTCGAGCTGACCCCGCAGGGCACGCTGGCCGAGCGGATGCGCGCCGGCGGGTCGGGGATCGCGGCGTTCTTCACCCGCACCGGCGTGGGGACCCAGGTGGCCGAGGGCGGCATGCCGTGGAAGTACGACTCGAACGGCGACGTCGCGCTCGCTAGCCCGCCCAAGCAGACGCAGGTCTTCGACGGGCTGGAGCATGTGCTCGAGCGCGCCATCGTGGCGGACTTCGGGCTGGTGCGCGCGTGGAAGGGCGACCGGCACGGGAACCTTGTCTTCCGGGACGCGGCGCGCAACTTCAATCCGCTCGCCGCGATGTCCGGACGGGTGACCATCGCCGAGGTCGAGCACCTGGTAAACCCGGGCGACATCAACCCGAACGAGGTGCACACCCCGGGCGTGTACGTGCAGCGGGTGGTGGCCCTCACGCCGGAGCAGGCCGCGGACAAGCGGATCGAGAAGCGGACCGTGAGGAGCGCGCAATGAGCTGGACGCGTGAGCAGATGGCTGCCCGGGCCGCGGCGGAGCTGTCCGACGGCGACTACGTCAACCTGGGGATCGGGCTCCCGACCCTCGTGCCTAACTATGTCGACGACGACGTGGAGCTGGTGCTGCAGTCGGAGAACGGCATCCTCGGCGTCGGCGCGTACCCGGCCGAGGACCAGGTGGACCCGGACCTGATCAACGCCGGCAAGGAGACCGTAACGGTCCGCCGCGGTGCCTCGTTCTTCGACTCCGCGACCAGCTTCGGCATGATCCGTGGCGGGAAGATCGACGCCGCCATCCTCGGTGCGATGCAGGTCTCGAAAAACGGGGACATCGCGAACTGGATGATCCCCGGCAAGATGGTCAAGGGCATGGGCGGCGCCATGGACCTAGTCCACGGCGCGAAGAAAGTCATCGTGCTGATGGAGCACGTCGCCAAGGACGGCGCGTACAAGATCGTGGACGAGTGCTCCCTGCCCTACACAGGCAAGGGCGTCGTCCAGCGGATCATCACCGACCTGTGCGTCCTCGACGTCACCCCTGACGGGCTCGTCCTTGTCGAGCTCGCCCCCGGCGTCGCGGAGGACGAGGTCCGCGCCAAGACCCAGCCGCCCGTCAAGGTCCGCTGAGAGGCAAGGCGCCCTACCGGCGTTCCGGGGTTCCCGGGGCCAGCAGGCCCCGGTTATAGGCCTCGGCGACAGCGGCGGCGCGGTCGGTGACACCGAGCTTGGCGTAGATGTGCAGCAGGTGCGTCTTCACGGTGGCCTCGCTGATGAACAGCCGCGCCGCCGCTTCCCTGTTGGTGGTCCCTGCTGCCACCAGGCCGAGCACCTCGAGTTCGCGGTGGCTGAGCAGTTCCGGCTCCGGTGTGCGGACCCGGTTCATCAGCCGCGTCGCGACCGACGGCGCGAGCACCGACTGGCCGGCTGCGGCCGCCCTGACGGCGCGCAGCAGCTCGTCGCGCGGGGCGTCCTTGAGCAGGTAGCCGGTGGCGCCGGCCTCGATCGCGGGCAGCACGTAGCTGTCGGTGTCGTAGGTAGTGAGGACGAGCACGCGCGCAGGATTGCCGCGTCGGCCCAGCTCAGCGATCGCGGTTACGCCGTCCATGCCCGGCATGCGCAGGTCCATCAGGATCACGTCGGGCCTGAGGGCATCGGCCAGCCGCAGCGCTTGGGAGCCGTCGGAGGCTTCGCCCACCACAGAGAAATCCGGGTCGGCGGCGAACATGCCGCTCAGCCCGTCGCGCACGACCGGATGGTCGTCCGCGATCAGCAGCCTGATCGGCTGCTCACCAGATGCGATCACGAGCGGACCAGACTTGGCACGGTCGGCACGCACGCCGAGACCGCCGTCCCGCCGCCGGGCTCGGATTCAACCTGCAGCGTGCCGGACAGCGCCGCGATCCGCTGCCGCATCGCGACCAGCCCGAAACCGTGATCAAGCAACGCGGGCTCGAAGCCCACTCCGTCGTCGCGCACGTCCAGCGCGACCTCATTTTCCATATACGAGATTGTCAGTCCGACCCGCGTCGCGTGCGCGTGCCTGGCCACGTTCGCCAGCGCCTCCTGCGCCGCGCGCAGCAGCGCGAACTCGGCCTCCGGATCGATCGGCCGCGCCCTGCCCGTTGTCGTGACCTGCACCGAGATCCCGTTCAGGGCCGACCAGTGCCCGGCGACGCCGGTAAGCGCCTCACTGAGCCGGCACCGTTCAAGTGGCTCGGGCCGCAGTGCGTCCACCGACCGGCGCGCCTCGGAAAGGCTGTCCCGGGCGAGCTGGGTCGCAGTCGAGACGTACCGCTGCCAGCCAGTTGAGTCACCAGGGGTTCGCGCAGCGGCCTGCTCGGCCGCCTGCAACTGGGTGACGATCCCGGTAAGCCCTTGCGCGAGCGTGTCGTGGATCTCCCGCGCCATCCGCCGCCGCTCGTCGAGCACGCCGGCCTCCCGCGCCTGGGTGAGCAGTTGCTGATGCAGCCCGTCGTTCTCCGCGATCGTCGCCTCAAGTCGCCGGTTCACCTCGCTTAGCTCGGCGAGTGACTGGCGATGCCGCGTGATCTGCTGTTCGCGCTCCCACATAAGCCACACGATGCCCCACACGAGGAGCAGGTCGATGGCGAGGGCGGCACCGAACATGGTGAGGTGGATCGGCAGGGGGGCCTGCGAGTCTTCCGTCTGCGAGATCGCCCCGATCAGCGCGATAGCAGACCCGCCGGCGAACTGCTGGCGCAAGCGCGGCAGGCGGAGCATGTAGCTGCCACAGACGGTCGAGAAGAACCCGAACCACGAGGACCGCACCACGAGGACGGCCGTGATCGCTATCAGCCCAGCAACGAACACCGGAAAGAGCGCCGAGCGCCGCCTCGCCGGCGGCAGGGCATGCATGAACAGCATCCACAAGGCAGCGAGGGCGCACACCATGATGGTCACGTAATGAGAAGCGAGGCCTACCGGGCGAAGCTTGAAGCTCGTCGCGGCGAGGACCACGAGCAGCAGGTAGGGGAAGCCGCCCGTCGTTACGTTTACCGGCTTCGGCCGCCAGCTACCCAGCCTGGCACGGTTGATATCGCTCATCCGATACCTCCTTCCCCGAACGCCACTCCGCTTCGATAAACCGAAAACCGTTAGCCCGAACGGTTCCGTGGTTCCATTGTCAGCTCATTCAGCCGCGATAGCCGCGAGGACGTCGAGCCGTGCTGCGCGCCGGGCGGGCCAGCTCGCGGCCACCAGCCCAAGCACGGCGGCGAGGATGAGGAACTCCACCAGCCGCACCCAGGGAACGGAGGTCTCGGTGATCCCCTGCTGCCGCAGCGACGAGACGAGCGCCAGCCCCATCAGGGTGCCGATGACGATCCCGATCACCGCGCCGAACGTCGCGAGGATGACCGACTCGGACCGGATCATGGCCCTGACCTGAGGCCTGCGCATCCCGACCGCGCGCAGCAGGCCGATCTCACGGGTCCGCTCAAGCACCGAGAGCATGAGCGTGTTCACGATGCCGATGAGGGCGATGAGCACCGCCAGCGCTAGCAGGGCGTAGATGAGGCCGAGGAGCTGGTTGACGCTCGCCACCTGGGCCTGCTCGAATTGCGCCCGCGTCTGCACCTGCACGTCCGCGTACGGGGCCAGCGCGCTAGAGACCGCCGTCTCGACGCCGGGGCTGCCGTTGGTGCGGACCAGGACCGCGCCCGGATGCGGTGCCCTGAAGTGGGCGAGGAAGTACGTGGAGCTCACCAGGTAGCTCTGGATGAGGGCGTTCGCCTGGTAGATCCCGCCAATCCGGATGGTGGTCGGCCCCGTGTAGGCGAACCTCAGCGGCACGGTGTCCCCGACGGACAGGTGATCCTTCGTCGCGGTCGTGGAGTCGATGAGCAGCTCGCCCTGGCCGAGGGCAGCGGTAGAGCCCGCCGTCATCCGGACGATCACGGTGTCGGCGAGGTTGTGCGTTGTTACCCCGGTGAGCGTCGCGAGCGTGGACTGGAACTCGAACTGGTTCCGGTAGACGGTGTTGGTCGCGCTGACTCCGGGCACGCCTGCGACCGCCGCTGGCACGGAGTCGCTGAGCTGCCCGCTCCCGTTGACCGAGATCAGCAGGTCGGCGCTGATCGCCTGGTCCACGCTGCTCGTGGCGGACTCCGACAGCGACGCGCCGAACACGGCGATGGCGGAGACCAGGGCGAGTCCGACCATGAGCGCCGCGGCGGTCTGGGCGGTGCGCCGCGGGCTGCGCATGGAGTTCTCCCGTCCGAGCTGCCCCGGGGTGCCGAGCAGCGCGGCGAGCGGCCGCCCGAGCACGCTCGACAGCGGCCGCGCGACGACTGGTGCGAGCATCGCGACGCCGAGGAAAATGCACACCGCGCCGACCCCCACGAGCGCGACGAGGGGCTTGGACAGCCCGATGCCGAGCAGCACCACCCCGAAGACGGTGAGCGCCGCACCGGAAATGATGCGTCGCCGGGTCGGGCTAGCCCCGGCACCGTCGGGCGACCGGTCGGTGAGCGCCGCCACCGGCGGGATGCGCACGGCGTTCCGGGCCGGCCCGATCGCTGACACGAGGGTCACCAGCGTGCCGACGGCGAGCCCGACGATAGCGGTGCGCGGCTCGAACGTCAGCGGCCCGGTGGGCAGCGAGGTGCCAAACCCGCGCAGCAGCGCCTCCAGCCCGATGGCGGCGGCCACGCCGAGGCCGACCCCAATGGCAGACGAGACGAACCCGACGATCGCCGCTTCGGTGAGCACGGAGCGCAGCACCTGTCCCCGGCTCGCGCCGACGACCCGTAGCAGGGCAAGTTCCCGCGTCCGCTGCCCGACGATGATCGAGAACGTGTTGTAGATGGTGAACGCGCCGACGAACAGCGAGATCAGCGCGAAGATGAGGAGCGCCGTGTTGAAGAACGACAGCGCCTGGCTCACCACGCCCTGGTCCTCGTCAATGATCGTCTGGCCCGTGACGACCTCCGCGTCCGACGGCAGGACCTGGGCGATGGAGCGCTGCACGGCGGCCTTGTCGGCACCCGGCTTGGCCACCACGTCAATGAAGTCGAACAGCCCGGTCTCCCCGACCACGCGCTGCGCGGTCGGCAGCGTGAACGCCGCCAGGGTCTCGCCCACGATGTTGTCGACGGTCCCGAACTGGGCGATCCCGGTGATGGTGAACGTCTCTGCGGACTTCAGGCCTCCGCCCAGGATCTGTACCTGCTGGCCGATCTTGAACCCGTGGCTCTGCGCCGTCGCGGCGTCCATCACCACGTCGTTGTTGGTGGTCGGCGGGTTCCCCGCGATGAGGTGCAGGCTGGAGATCTGCTGGTTGGTGTCCCAGCCGATGCCGACCGTGCCCACACTCGACGAGACCGGCTTGCCGTCGGGCGCGATGAACTGGGCGTAGCCTTCAACGTTCCCGTACGCCCCGGCGACGCCGGGCACGCCCTGCACCCGCGCGAGCAGGGACTCAGGCAGCGGGTTGCGGGTCGCGCTCCCGCCGCTGCCGAACTGCGCCACACCGCGAACCTGGAAGTCGATCTTGCTGTAGACGCTGGAGAACAGCGTGGAGAAGGTGTTGTGCAGCGTGTCCGTGAGCACGAACGTGCCGGAGATGAACGTGACGCCGAGCACGATCGCCAGCGCGGTCAGCGCCAGCCGCATCTTGTGGGCGAGCAGCCCCCTGAGGGTCACCTTACGCATGTCACGCCCCCAGGATCCGCATCCGCTCGAGAACGGAGTCGGCGGTCGGCTGGCTGAGTTCGCTCACCACGGTCCCGTCGGCGAGGAAGACCACCCGGTCCGCGTACGCGGCGCTGCGTGGGTCGTGCGTCACCATGACGACCGACTGGCCGAGTTCGCGCACCGACCGCCGGAGGAACGCGAGAAGGTCCGCCGCCGCGTTGGAATCCAGGTTCCCCGTAGGCTCGTCCGCGAAGACCAGGTCCGGCTTGTTGACCAGCGCCCTGGCGCATGCGACCCGCTGCTGCTGCCCGCCGGAGAGCTCACTGGGGCGATGCGAGAGACGGTCGGCGATGCCCAGCTGCTTGGTGAGGTAATCGACCCATTCCTCGTCGGCCTTACGGCCCGCGAGCGAAACGGGGAGCGTGATGTTCTCGGCCGCCGTCAGCGTCGGCACCAGGTTGAAGTACTGGAAGACGAAGCCGATCCGGTCACGGCGCAGTCTGGTCAGCCCGGCGTCGTCGAGTTTCCCGATGTCCTCCCCGCCCACGTAAGCCGTCCCCGAGGTCGGCCGGTCCAGGCCCGCCATGCAGTGCATGAGCGTCGACTTCCCCGAGCCCGACGGGCCCATGACGGCCGTGAACCGGCCGCGTTCGAACGTCACGCTAACGTCGTCGAGCGCGCGCACGGCCGCGTGACCGGTCCCGTAGGTCTTGGACAGGTTCACGGCCTGCGCCGCCTGCGTTTCCACTGCTACTCCCGTCATGCTGCAAGCTTCGCAGGAACGGGCTCCAGAGAAAGCGAACACCGGGCCGGGATCTGGCCCGGTCCGGCTGATTCCCGCATCCACCGATCGGTTGACCCGACGCCTGTGGACAAGCTGTGCGCAACTCGTTGCTGGGCTGTGGATATGCCCCGTTATGCTGGGGATTCCAGCGTGGAATACCAGGTCAACCCTGTGGACAACCAGAGATGACGCAACTCCCGCCTAGATCGGATACCCTTACCTAGTCACACCAGGCGGAGTAGCTCAGTCGGCAGAGCAAGCGGCTCATAATCGCTGTGTCACCGGTTCAAGTCCGGTCTCCGCTACGAGCCAGCATGTTCGAAGGGCTCCGCCCTTCTTCCCGGCGTCTTTGTATCTTCTGGGGGGACGACCCCCCAGACCCCCCGATGCGGGCTTCGCCCGCGATGGGGTAGCGATGCTGAGCTCGCTCAGTATCGTTATGGTTCGCAGTATCTTGTGGGGACACCCCCCAGACCCCCGGTGCGGGCTTCGCCCGCGACGGGTGGCGGTACTGGGCTCTGCCAGTATCGCTGTGGTTCGCAGTATGAGTCGCCCGGTTCCCAGACGGGGAATGCGGGTGCGGACGATCGTGTTCGACAACGCGCCGGGCAAGGTCGCTTGTCCGGTAACCTTTACTGACCATTCTCCTGTAGTAGAAAGGCACTCCATCGTGGCTGCCACCGATGTCCGGCCCAAGATCACGCTGGCTTGCCAGGAGTGCAAGCACCGCAACTACATCACCAAGAAGAACCGGCGCAACGACCCGGACCGTCTTGACCTGAAGAAGTTCTGCCCGAACTGCCGTCGGCACACCGACCACCGCGAGACTCGTTAGTCACGACAGGTGGGGGTGGATACCGTGTGGGGGGACGACCCCCCACACCCCCCGACTGTCGGCTTCGCCGACATCAAGTGAGGCCGCGTGGCGCTGAATCCAGAGTATGTTGGCCGGATTTACGGCCCCGGTGAGCCCTACGAGGTAAGCCGGGTCAAGATCGCCGACTTCGCCGACGCGATCGGCGAGCCGAGTGAGCTGTGCCGCGACAGGGATGCCGCCGTCAAGGCGGGCTATCCCGATGTGATCGCGCCGCCGACGTTCGCGGTGATCATCGATCAGTTGTCGACCAAGGCGGTCGTCACCGATCCTGGCCTTGGCCTTGACTACTCGATGGTCGTGCACGGCGAGCAGAGCTTCAGCTACTCCCGCCCGCTGCACGCCGGCGACGTCGTGGTCGCGACGACCACGGTCGAGTCGATCAAGGCGGTCGGCGCGCTGTCGATGCTCGTGACGTCCACCAGCATCGACACGGTAGACGGCGAGCACGTCTGCACGGCGAAGTCCAATCTCGTCGAGCGAGGGGCGGACTCATGAGCGCCACGTACGACAGCGTCGACAAGGGCACCCAACTCCCGGCGCGGACATATCAGGTGACCCGCCTGGACCTCGTCAAGTACGCGGGTGCATCGGGTGACTTCAACATCATTCACTGGAATGAGCGCGCCGCCCGCTCGGTCGGCCTGCCGAACGTCATCGCGCACGGCATGTACACCATGGCGCAGGCGGGCAAGTTCGTCACCGAATGGGCCGGCGGCGATCCAGGTGCGGTCACCGATTTCGGCGTGCGGTTCTCCGCCATGGTCCCGGTTCCCGATGACACTGACCATGCCGGAACCACCGGGGGCGCGACCATCGAGGTCAGCGGCAAGATCCTTGAGAAGCTCCCGGACAACAAGGTCACCGTCGACATAGTGGCCAGGGCCGACGGTGCGAAGGTGCTGACCCGCGCCCGCGCCACCGTCCGCCTCCCGTGACGGTTGTCCCCCGGGGGGACGACGCCCCGTACCCCCCGATGTCGCACCGCGGAGACCCGATGGCAAAACCCGCCATCGTATCGGGTCTCCGCAGCGCGACGACGTTGCTCGCTGCTTACACCACGCTGGGCCTTGGCGGCCCGGCGAAGGCTTTCGTGTCCGCCGACAGCGAGCCGGACCTGATCGACGCGGTGCGGTCGGCCGATCAGGGAGCCGAGCCCGTGCTGCTCGTCGGCGGCGGCTCTAACCTGGTCATCTCCGACGAGGGCTTCCCCGGCACGGTCATCCACGTCAACACCCGCGGCATCGCCTACGCCGATGCTGGCGCCGGTGCCGTAGACGTGACGGTCACGGCCGGCTCTGACTGGGACGACGTCGTGGCCGCCACCGTCGCCGAGGGCCTCGCTGGCCTTGAACCCCTGTCCGGCATCCCCGGCCGCGCGGGCGCGACCCCGATCCAGAACGTCGGCGCGTACGGCCGTGAGGTAGCTGAGGTCATCACCCAGGTGCGGGTATACGACCGGCAGGAAGATCAAATTCGCCTCATCCCGAACGAGTTCTGCCGGTTCTCCTACCGCACCAGCCTCTTCAAGAGCGGCCGGCCGGAATCGCTGGTCTCCCGGCCAGGCGACGGGCCGTCCCAGGCGGCGGGCCAGCCCCGGTACGTGGTGCTCGACGTAACGTTCCGGCTGGCGCGGCAGTCGCTGTCAACGCCGGTGAAGTACGCCGAGCTGGCGTCCGAACTTGGCGTCGGGATGGGGGGGCAGGCAGCGGTCGGCGAGGTCCGCGCCGCCGTCGTCAAGATTCGCTCCCGCAAGGGCATGGTCCTCAACCCCGGAGATCCCGACACCCGCAGCGCCGGCTCCTTCTTCACCAACCCGGTGATCACTGCTGAGGAGTTCCAGGGCGTCGAGGCCGTCGCGGCAGCCAGGGGGGTAGCCCCGGTGCCTAGCTACCCGGCCGCCGAGGGCCTGGTCAAGGTCCCGGCCGCCTGGCTGATCGAGCGCTCCGGCTTCGCCAAGGGCTACGGCGCCCCCGCCCCGGCACGCGTCTCGTCGAAGCACACGCTCGCCCTAGTCAACGCAGGCGAGGCAACGACGTCCGACCTCCTGGCCCTGGCCCGCGAGATCGTCTCAGGCGTCCAATCCGCCTACGGCGTCACTCTGACCCCAGAACCGACCCTCATCGGCGTCACCTTGTAGCCCCAGGCTTATCGTCACCTTGTAGCTCCAGGCGTCACCTTGTAGCTCCAGGCGTTATCGTCACCCTGCAGCTACAGGCGTCACCTTGTAGCCCCAGGGTCACCAGCGCCCAGCCCCTGCTAAGGCCGGGAGCTGCATGGATGTGAACCTGCTGTCGCTATGGCGACACCAAAGCCACATCCACGCGGCAGGGGCTCACCGTGGGCACGCCCCGTACGCCTCCTCGGCACCACAGGTCCCTTAAGCCAACGCATTGGGTTGTCGGCTATGCAAACTGGGTTGGCTAGGCGGCTAGCCAGGTGTCGATGGCTGATAGCAGGCGGGATCGCGTGTCTGGCGGGGCGGCGGAGCCGCGGATTGACATGCGGGCGAGTTCGGCCAACTCGGCCGGCGTGAAGGCGTGGACGTCGCGGGCGATCTCGTACTGCTTCACGAGGCGACGCCCGAAGAGCAGCGGATCATCCGCCCCAAGCGCCACTGGGACCCCAGCCGTCACGAGCGTCCTGATAGGAACAGAGGCCTCATCAGGCGCGACGCCAAGCGACACGTTGGAAGACGGGCAGACCTCGCAGGTAATGCTCCCGGCGGCGAGCCGATCGACGAGCCGCGGGTCCTCCACCGACCGGACCCCGTGCCCGAGCCGGTTCGCGTGCAGCAGGTCCAGCGCGGCCCTAACGCTGGCTGGGCCGACCAGTTCGCCGGCGTGGGGGACGAGCACCAGCCCGGCCCGCTCGGCGATCCTGAAGGCCCGCTCGAAGTCCCCGGCAGGCCCGCGCCGCTCATCATTGGAGAGCCCAAACCCGATAACGCCCTGACCCGCGAATTGTGCCGCCAGCCTGGCGAGCGTCCTGGCATCCATCGCGTCCCTGGTCCGGTTAGCGGCGATGATGATCCCGATCCCGACATCAGCCGCCCGCGCCGCCTTGGCAGCAGCATCGAGCAACAGCTCGGTGAACGCGGTAATCCCGCCGTACCTGCCAGCGAACCCGGACGGATCGGCCTGCAGCTCAAGCCACCGAGACCCTTCGGCCCGTTCGTCCTCGGCAATCTCCCGCACAAGCCGGTAAAGGTCATCCGGCGTACGGAGCACAGACCGCGCAGTGTCGTAGAGACGCTGGAACCGGAACCACCCGCGCTCATCGGCGGTGGACAGTTGGGGAGGCCATTCCTCGGTAAGCGCAGGCGGCAGCGACACCCCGTGCGCCTGAGCAAGCTCGATCATGGTCGAGTGGCGCATAGCACCGGTCAGATGCAGATGAAGATGCGCCTTGGGAAGGGCCGACAGATCATGCGGCATTCTCCATTATCCCCGACGAGAGTGAATGCCCGCTGGCAGTTGGGCACGAGCGAAGCAAAGTGAAGCAATGAGGCGGTGTGCCTCTGCTGTCTTGCCAGGGGACACAGAAGCGGGGGCGGATGGGGTGAACCGATCCCCTCCGCCCCCGCGACATGCAGTTCTACTGGCTTCGTTCTACTTGGCTCCCGACAGGAACTTGCCGATCCGGGACACGCCCTCTTCCAGGTCTGCGTCGCTCATCGCGTACGAGAGGCGGAAGTAGCCGTTGGTGCCGAAAGCCTCGCCCGGGACGACCGCGACCTCGGCCTCTTCGAGAATGAGAGCCGCAAGCTCGGACGACGTTGCAGGCCGCTTGCCTGCGAGTTCCTTGCCGAGCACGCCCTTGACGCTCGGGTACACGTAGAACGCGCCGAGCGGTTCCGGGCACTCGACGCCGGGGATCTCGTTGAGCATCCGCACGATCGTCTTGCGGCGGCGGTCGAACGCCGCGCGCATCTCGGCCACGGCCGTCAGGTCACCGGACACGGCGGCGAGCGCCGCGACCTGCGAGACGTTCGCCACGTTCGAGGTCGCGTGCGACTGCAGGTTGGTCGCGGCCTTGATGACGTCCTTCGGGCCGATCATCCAGCCGACCCGCCAGCCGGTCATCGCGTAAGTCTTGGCCACGCCGTTGAGCACGACACAGCGGTCGGCGATCTCGGGCGCTTGCACCGGGATCGAGGAGAACTTCGCATCACCGTAAACAAGGTGCTCGTAGATCTCGTCGGTCACTACCCAGATGCCCTTGGCGGCGGCCCACTCGCCAATCGCCTTTACCTGCTCGGGCGGGTAGACCGCGCCGGTCGGGTTGGACGGGGAGACGAAAACCAGCAGCTTGGTGCGCTCGGTGCAGGCCGCGTCAAGCTGCTCGACCGAGGCCAGGTACCCGGTGGACTCGTCGGTCGGGACGGTCACCGGCACACCCCCGGCGAGCGCGATCGACTCGGGGTAGGTGGTCCAGTACGGGGCGGGCAGGAGCGCCTCGTCGCCGTCGTCGAGCAGTGCGGCGAAGGTCTGGTACACGGCCTGCTTGCCGCCGTTGGTGACGAGCACCTGGTCGGCGGTCACCTGGTAGCCGGAGTCGCGGGCGGTCTTGGCGGCGATGGCGGCCCGGAGCTCGGGCAGGCCGGCGGCCGGCGTGTACTTGTGCATCTTCGGATCAGCGGTCGCGCGCTTGGCGGCCTCAACGATGTAGTCAGGAGTCGGGAAGTCGGGCTCGCCGGCGCCGAACCCGATGACCGGCCGGCCGGCCGCCTTCAGCGCCTTGGCTTTCGCGTCTACGGCCAGGGTCGCGGATTCGGATATGGCCGACACGCGGGCCGATATTCTCGTGGTTGGCATGCCTCCATGGTGTCACCTCAGCGCGGGCGCTCAACAACAGGTTTCGCCCCAGGCAGAGCCACCTGCCACGAGTTTGAGCGTCTGGTTCGACGAGGGGGGTACGTTCGGCATACACTCTGGTGGTTGCAACTGTAGGGCAGTAGCTCAATTGGTAGAGTCCCGGTCTCCAAAACCGGCGGTTGGGGGTTCGAGTCCCTCCTGCCCTGCAAGTACGGATCGGCTGGACCGGCGCGGTCCGGATGGCCCGTGCGTGGTGAATCCTTTTAGCACTGCATAGGTGAGGACATGGCTACCCAGACGCGAGGCCAGGGCGCGGAGCGCCGGAGCGGGTCCGGGGCTGCCGCGAAGCGGGACCGGACCTCGGTTGCCTTGTTTATCCGGCAGGTGGCGGCCGAGCTCCGGAAGGTGATTTGGCCGACCCGCAACGAGCTCATGACCTACACGGCGGCCGCGCTCATATTCATCATCTTCATGAGTGTGATCGTGCTGACGCTCGACTACGGGTTCACCAAGCTGATGTTCTGGGTCTTCGGCTAACGCCGGTTCCGGGACGCCCTGTAATTCGCGCCAAGCGCCCCTAGCGTGGCACGATGACACCAGGAGGTCGCCCGCAGCTCTCGTCTGGCCGGTCGGCCTTGATACGATCGCAGTTTTTGCGATCAGGCCCGACCGGCTAGACATCGAGGGGTCGTCCCCCCGGGTGACAACTGACTAAGAGAGTGAGTAACCGTGCCCGAGTCCCAACTGCACAGCGATGTCTACGCGGCGGCCGGCCCAGTTGAAGGCTCAGCGGAAGAGGAGGCAGCCGACGTGACCGAGACTTCTGGCTTCGCTGGCGAGCCTATCGATGAGGGGGGCACGGCCGACGAGGTCGAGGCCAGGGCGGATGACGCTGTTCGAGGCGGACGACGCTGCCGAGGCGGACGACACTGCCGACGCTGCCGAGCCGGACGACACTGCCGGGGCGGACGAAGCGGCCGGGGCGGATGACGCTGCCGAGCCGGAGCAGCTTGACGCGGTCGCCGAGTTCACTCGCGAACTGCGCATGCTGCCTGGCGACTGGTACGTGATCCACTCCTACGCCGGATACGAGAACCGGGTGAAGACGAACCTGGAGAGCCGTATCTCGTCGCTCAACATGGAGGATTACATCTTCCAGATCGAGGTGCCGACCCACCAGGTGACCGAGGTCAAGAGCGGCAAGAAGCAGACAGTCAACGAGAAGGTCCTGCCGGGTTACATTCTCGTCCGGATGGACCTGACCGACGAGTCTTGGGCCGTGGTCAGGAACACCCCGGGGGTCACCGGCTTCGTTGGCCTGTCGAGCAAGCCATCGCCGCTGCCCTTCGGTGAGGTGGCCTCACTGCTCGCCCCTGCTCCCGCTGAGGGCAGCCCGGCGGCGCAGGCGGCGGCAGCCAAGAAGACGTCCCCGGAATACGAGGTCGGCGAGTCGGTTACCGTTATGGATGGCCCGTTCGCGACGCTCGCCGCGACCGTGAACGAGGTCAACTCGGTCACGCAGAAGCTCAAGGTCCTCGTGTCGATCTTCGGCCGGGAGACGCCTGTCGAGCTCTCGTTCGATCAGGTATCAAAGATTTAAGGCTTGACCCAGGAGCCTTAGTCTGTGCTCGCGGGCTGCTTGCGATCGCGGATTTTGCGATCAGGCCCGCCAGCACAGACACCGGGGTGCTTGGGGGGTGTCCCCCCAAAAAAGGGCCGGATGCGCGCCCGATACGACGGCGGTTTTTGCCATCGAGTGTGCATCTGGCGGGGTACGGGGGGTCGCTCCCCCGGAAGGAAACCGAGAGGAATCGCACCATGCCGCCAAGAAGGAAAAAGATCAATGCCGTGGTCAAGGTGCAGCTGCCTGCTGGCGCGGCCACCCCGGCCCCGCCTGTGGGTACCGCGCTTGGTCCGCACGGCGTCAACATCATGGACTTCGTGAGGCAGTACAACGCTGCCACCGAGGCCCAGCGAGGCAACATCATCCCGGTCGAGATCACGATCTTCGACGACCGGTCGTTCACGTTCATCACGAAGACGCCGCCCGCGCCCGAGCTGATCAAGAAGGCCGCCGGCGTCGACAAGGGCAGCAAGGAGCCGCACAAGACCAAGGTCGGCTCGCTGACCTCGGCACAGCTCCGGCAGATCGCCGAGACGAAGATGCCTGACCTGAACGCGACCACGATCGAGGCCGCCGAGAAGATCATCGCGGGCACCGCCCGCTCGATGGGCATCAAAGTCGAAGGTTAATCCGCGCGAACGATGGCGGTTTTTGCCATCTGGTGCGCGGTAGGGGGCACGGGAGTCGTCCCCCGGAGCCAGCAGAGCGGAAACGGCTAAGAGTCAGCCGAACCCGTTCGGGATAACAGTCATTAAAAGTCAACAAGTGGCAGGGCCTCGCGCTGGGTCCCGATGACCACGACCTCCAGTCAAGGGGTGCACTATGAAGCGCAGCAAGGCATATCAGGATGCCGACGCCAAGATCGACCACGAGGCGGTTTACAGCCCGGGTGACGCGATCGAACTGGCGCAGCAGACCAAGGTGACGAAGTTCGACCCGACCGTCGAGGTCAACCTCCGGCTCGGCGTCGACCCCCGCAAGCAGGACCAGATGGTCCGCGGCACTGTCAACCTGCCGAACGGCACCGGCAAGACTGCCCGCGTGCTCGTGTTCGCCACCGGCGACCGCGCCGAGGCCGCGAGGGCCGCCGGGGCCGACTTCGTGGGCTCGGATGACCTGATCGAGCGGATCCAGGGCGGGTTCCTCGACTTCGACGCGGTGGTCGCCACCCCGGACCTGATGGGCAAGGTCGGCCGCCTCGGCCGTGTGCTCGGTCCGCGTGGCCTCATGCCGAACCCGAAGACCGGCACCGTGACGCCGGATGTGGCGAAGGCAGTGACCGAAATCAAGGGCGGCAAGATCGAGTTCCGCGTCGACCGGCACGGGAACCTGCACTTCATCATCGGCAAGGCCTCCTTCGACAAGGCGGCGTTGCTTCAGAACTACGGTGCCGCGCTCGACGAGGTGATCAGGCTCAAGCCTGCCGCCGCCAAGGGCCGGTACCTGAAGAAGATCACCTTCACCACCACCATGGCCCCCGGCATCCCGGTGGACCCGTCCAAGACCCGCGGCTTCTTCGACGAAGACGCAGCCTAGCTGTCTAGCCACGGGGGGCTGTCTAGCCACGGGGGGGCAGAGCCCCCCCGACACCCCCCAATGGGGGAGTCCCTCCCCCATTCCCCCTCGCCGGGGCAAGCCCCGGGTCGGCGCCTTCGGCGCCGATATCGCGTCGGTTCTGTTAGAGCCCGTGGCAGGGGGCTGAGCTGGTCGTGCGCTTGCGGGTAGTCGCACATGAGCGGCGGCGTTCCCCTCGGGGGCGCCGCCGCTCGGCGTTCATGCAGGAGCTCTCATGCTCATGCAGGAGTTACATGCGGAAGTTAGCTATATACTGGAGCTACCGAAGACCGCTGGATGCCAGTTCGCTGGCCGAAGGTTCCGTACGGACATCCTCCGCAGGTGACCATGTAAGCCTCAAATCCCAGTTGGCCACCGCCCGATCCGGGCCCGCCAACTGTGGACTGTCGCCCCGTGTGCATCTGCGCCGGGGCGTTTGTCGTCTTCGGGGAAATCGCAGGGACGACACCCTGCCGGGGTTCCAGGGGGTCGTCCCCCTGGGCTAGCACAGGGAAGGAGGCTCATGGCAAACGCCGAGAAGACTGCCTTGATCGAAGAGCTCACCAGCAAGTTCAACGAGTCAAGCGGTGCGGTGCTGACCGAGTACCGCGGCCTGACCGTGGCTCAGCTCTCCGAGCTGCGTGGCAACCTCAAGGGCAACGCGACGTTCACCGTCACGAAGAACACGCTGGCCAAGGTCGCGGCGAATAACGCGGGCCTGAGTGACCAGGTTTCGCCGATGCTGTCTGGGCCGTCCGCTATCGCGTTCGTCGACGGGGATGTCGCCCAGGCCGCCAAGGGCCTGCTTGACTTCGCCAAGGCGAACCCGCTGCTCGTCATCAAGGGCGGCGTGCTCGACGGCAAGGCGCTGACCCCGGCCGAGGTCGGCAAGCTCGCCGACCTGGAGCCGCGCGAGGTGCTGCTGGCCAAGCTGGCCGGCGCGATGAAGGCGTCCATGGCGAACGCGGCGGCGACGTTCAACGCGCTGCCGACGCAGATGGCGCTCCTGGCCGACGCGCTGCGCGCCAAGGTCGAGGCTGGCGCGCCGCCCGTGCCCGTGGTTGCGGACACAGCGGACACAGTTGCGGACACAGCGGACACAGAGGAACCGGCGGCGGCCGAGGCGGCCGACACGCAGGCAGAGACCCAGGACTAAGGAAAGAAGGGAAACGATCATGGCGAAGCTCAGCAGTGCTGACCTGCTCGACGCGTTCAAGGAGATGACCCTCCTTGAGCTGTCCGAGTTCGTGAAGTCGTTCGAGGAGACGTTCGACGTCAAGGCCGCGGCCCCGGTCGCGGTTGCCGCCGCCGCCGGCGTCCCGGGTGCCCCGGCCGAGGAAGTCGAGGAGCAGGACGAGTTCGACGTCATCCTTGAGGGCGCTGGCGACAAGAAGATCCAGGTCATCAAGGAGGTGCGCACGCTCACCAGCCTGGGCCTGAAGGAGGCCAAGGACCTGGTCGACGGCGCGCCGAAGACCGTCCTTGAGAAGGTCAACAAGGAGGCCGCGGAGAAGGCCAAGGCTGCCCTCGAGGGCGCCGGCGCTTCTGTCACGGTCAAGTAGCTCTACCGAAAGCACCCCCGCCTCCGCGCGCGTAGCGCGCACCGGGGGGTGTGGGGGGTCGTCCCCCCACACGATACAAAGGGCCGGGAAGGTGGCCGAAGGCCACCGAACAGGCCCTACCTGAAACGCCGTCCGGGAACATCCCGGGCGGCGTTCTCGTTGCACTAGAGGCAACGGTCGCCATCAGCGGGAATACGAGTCCTACCCGGTAAGGTCGTGACCTACACATCCGCCAACGTGTGGCATCGATCACGCGGGATACCCGTGTAAACGCGGCGGTTTCGTCTTGACGTTTGGTCTCCGACAGGAGATGCTGCGAAGCAAGGTGAACCACATACAGGCGTACCGTTGACAAGCAGTGCAGTCTTTGGCTACACTGACTATTTGCGCTGCACTCTAACGTCCTCGGTGTCTCCTCTGCCTCTACCGGCGCCTCTGTGGGGTCCTTTTCGCAGGTGGCATAGCCGTGGGGCGTTTGGCGTGCGTGCGGTGATAGTTCCGCGACAAGTTCGGAAGGACCCCTGTTGGCAGCATCGCGCAGCGCCTCCGCCACGAATCTTGGTCCCCGCCGCGTATCCTTCGCGCGGATCAACGAGCCTCTGAAGGTTCCGGATCTGCTGGCCCTGCAGACCGAGTCGTTTGACTGGTTGCTCGGCAATGAGAAGTGGAAGGCGCGTATCCAGGCCGCCAAGGAGGCCGGAAGCAAGAACATTGCTGAGCAGTCCGGCCTCGAAGAGATCTTCGAAGAGATCAGTCCGATCGAGGACTTCTCGGGAACGATGTCCCTGTCGTTCCGCGACCACCGGTTCGAGCCGCCAAAGTACTCCGACGAGGAGTGCAAGGACAAGGACATGACGTACTCCGCGCCGATGTTCGTGACGGCGGAGTTCATCAACAACACGACCGGTGAGATCAAGAGCCAGACGGTCTTCATGGGCGACTTCCCGCTCATGTCCCGTAAGGGCACGTTCATCATCAACGGCACCGAGCGCGTGGTGGTCAGCCAGCTCGTGCGCTCGCCTGGCGTGTACTTCGACCGGCAGGTCGACAAGACCAGCGACAAGGACATCTACTCCTGCAAGGTTATCCCAAGCAGGGGCGCATGGCTTGAGTTCGAGATCGACAAGCGCGACAGCGTCGGGGTTCGCATCGACCGCAAGCGCAAGCAGTCCGTCACCGTGCTGCTGAAGGCCCTTGGCTGGGATGACGCGCGCATTCTCGAGCGCTTCGGCGACTACGAGTCGATGCGGGCCACCCTGGAGAAGGACCACACGGCCGGCCAGGACGACGCGCTGCTCGACATCTACCGCAAGCTGCGCCCGGGCGAGCCGCCGACCCGCGAGTCTGCGCAGGCGCTGCTCGACAACCTGTACTTCAACCCGAAGAGGTACGACCTCGCCAAGGTCGGCCGGTACAAGGTCAACCGGAAGCTCGGCCTTGAGCAGCCGATCCGCCAGGGCACGCTGACCGAGGAAGACATCGTCTCCACGATTGAGTACCTGGTTAAGCTGCACGCTGGCGAGGAGGAGCTAGCCCGGGCGGCCCGTGAGGGTGTCAGCGCCCGGACGGTCGTCATCGAGACCGATGACATCGACCACTTCGGCAACCGGCGGCTGCGCACTGTCGGCGAGCTGATCCAGAACCAGGTCCGCCTTGGCCTGGCGAGGATGGAGCGCGTGGTCCGCGAGCGGATGACGACCCAGGACGTCGAGGCGATCACGCCGCAGACGCTGATTAACATCCGCCCGGTCGTGGCGTCGATCAAGGAGTTCTTCGGCACCAGCCAGCTCTCCCAGTTCATGGACCAGACCAACCCGCTGGCAGGCCTGACGCACAAGCGCCGCCTGTCCGCGCTTGGGCCAGGCGGCCTGTCCCGTGAGCGGGCCGGGTTCGAGGTCCGTGACGTGCACCCCAGCCACTACGGCCGGATGTGCCCGATCGAGACGCCTGAAGGCCCGAACATCGGCCTGATCGGTTCCCTGAGCAGCTACGCCCGGGTGAACCCGTTCGGGTTCGTGGAGACCCCGTACCGCAAGGTCGTCGAAGGCCGGGTTAGCGACCAGATCGACTACCTGACCGCGGATGAGGAAGACCGTCACGTCATTGCGCAGGCGAACACCCCGGTCAAGGCCGACGGCGAGTTCGCGACCAACCGGGTGCTGGTCCGGCGCAAGGGCGGCGAGGTCGACCAGATCCCGCCGGACGAGGTCGACTACATGGACGTCTCCGCGCGGCAGATGGTGTCCGTGGCGACCGCCATGATCCCGTTCCTTGAGCACGACGACGCCAACCGCGCGCTCATGGGGTCCAACATGCAGCGGCAGTCCGTGCCGCTGCTGCGGTCCGAGGCACCGCTCGTCGGCACCGGCATGGAGTACCGCGCCGCGACCGACGCGGGCGACGTGATTCTCGCCGAGAAGCCGGGCGTGGTCGAGGAGTCCTGCGCGGACTATGTCACCGTGATGAACGACGACGGGACCCGCACGACTTACCACATCCAGAAGTTCCGCCGGTCCAACCAGGGCACCTGCTTCAACCAGAAGCCCGTCGTGGAGGAGGGGCAGCGGGTCGAGGAGCGTCAGGTCCTCGCCGACGGTCCCTGCACCGACGAGGGCGAGATGGCGCTCGGCAAGAACCTGCTCGTCGCGTTCATGCCGTGGGAGGGCCACAACTACGAGGACGCGATCATCCTGTCGCAGCGCCTCGTCCAGGACGACGTCCTGAGCTCCATCCACATCGAGGAGCACGAGGTCGACGCCCGCGACACCAAGCTGGGCCCGGAGGAGATTACGCGGGACATCCCGAACGTCTCCGATGAAGTGCTCGCCGACCTCGACGAGCGCGGCATCATCCGGATCGGGGCCGAGGTCGTCAACGGCGACATCCTGGTCGGCAAGGTCACGCCCAAGGGCGAGACCGAGCTCACCCCGGAGGAGCGCCTGCTGCGGGCGATCTTCGGCGAGAAGGCCCGTGAGGTTCGTGACACGAGCCTCAAGGTGCCGCACGGCGAAGAGGGCAAGGTCATCGGCGTCCGCGTGTTCACCCGCGAGGACGGCGACGAGCTTCCGCCCGGTGTGAACCAGCTGGTCCGCGTCTACGTGGCCCAGAAGCGGAAGATCACCGACGGTGACAAGCTGGCCGGCCGCCACGGTAACAAGGGCGTCATCTCCAAGATCCTCCCCGTGGAGGACATGCCGTTCCTCGCCGATGGCACCCCGGTGGACATCGTGCTCAACCCGCTCGGCGTTCCCGGCCGAATGAACGTCGGCCAGGTCCTTGAGACTCACCTCGGCTGGGTGGCCAAGACGGGCTGGCAGGTCGAGGGCGACGACGAGGACTGGAAGGACCGGCTGCGCGCCATTGGCGCCGACGCCAGCGAGCCGAACAGCAACGTCGCGACCCCGGTCTTCGACGGCGCGCACGAGGAGGAGATCACCGGCCTTCTCGGCTCCACGCTGCCGAACAGGGACGGCGACCAGATGATCGGCTCAAGCGGGAAGACCACCCTGTTCGACGGTCGCACTGGCGACCCGTTCAAGGACCCGGTCTCCGTCGGCTACATCTACATCCTCAAGCTGCTGCACCTGGTGGACGACAAGATCCACGCCCGGTCCACCGGCCCGTACTCGATGATCACCCAGCAGCCGCTCGGTGGTAAGGCGCAGTTCGGTGGCCAGCGGTTCGGTGAGATGGAGGTGTGGGCCCTCGAGGCCTACGGCGCCGCCTACGCCCTGCAGGAGCTGCTCACCATCAAGTCCGACGACGTGCTCGGCCGCGTGAAGGTCTACGAGGCCATCGTCAAGGGCGAGAACGTCCCTGAGCCAGGCATCCCCGAGTCCTTCAAGGTGCTCATCAAGGAGATGCAGTCCCTGTGCCTCAACGTGGAAGTGCTGTCAAGCGACGGCGCCGCCATCGAGATGCGCGACACGGACGAGGATGTCTTCCGCGCTGCGGAAGAGCTTGGCATCGACCTGTCCCGGCGCGAGCCGAGCAGCGTCGAAGAGGTCTGACAACCCGAGGGGGATACGAGAACAGTGCTAGACGTCAACTTCTTCGACGACCTACGCATCGGGCTGGCCACCGCCGAGGACATCAGGCAGTGGTCGCACGGCGAGGTGAAGAAGCCGGAAACCATCAACTACCGCACGCTCAAGCCGGAGAAGGACGGGCTCTTCTGCGAGAAGATCTTCGGTCCTACCCGGGACTGGGAGTGCTACTGCGGCAAGTACAAGCGCGTCCGGTTCAAGGGCATCATCTGCGAGCGCTGCGGCGTCGAGGTCACGCGGGCTAAGGTCCGCCGTGAGCGGATGGGGCACATCGAGCTGGCCGCGCCGGTCACGCACATCTGGTACTTCAAGGGTGTGCCGAGCCGCCTCGGCTACCTGCTCGACCTGGCCCCGAAGGACCTGGAGAAGGTCATCTACTTCGCGGCGTACATGATCACCTACGTGGACGACGAGGCTCGCCAGCGCGACCTCCCGTCCCTGGAGGCACGGATCACGGTCGAGCGGACCCAGCTTGAGCAGCGCCGCGACAACGACATCGAGACCCGGCAGAAGAAGCTCGAGGCTGACCTGGCCGAGCTCGAGGCCCAGGGCGCCAAGGGCGACGCGCGCCGCAAGGTGCGCGAGTCGGCCGACCGCGAGATGAAGCAGATCCGCGACCGCTCCGGCAAGGAGATCGACCGGATCGACGAGGTCTGGTCCAGGTTCAAGGGCCTGAAGGTCCAGGACCTGGAGGGCGACGAGCTCCTGTACCGCGAGATGCGGGACCGGTTCGGCCGGTACTTCCGCGGCGGCATGGGCGCCCAGGCCATTCAGGACCGGCTCGCGACCTTCGACCTCGACGCCGAGGCGAACGACCTGCGCGAGATCATCCGCAGCGGCAAGGGCCAGAAGAAGGCCCGCGCCCTCAAGCGGCTCAAGGTGGTCTCCGCGTTCCTGAACACGCGGAACAGCCCGATGGGCATGGTCCTCGACTGCATCCCGGTGATCCCGCCGGACCTGCGGCCGATGGTCCAGCTCGACGGTGGCCGGTTCGCGACGAGCGACCTCAACGACCTGTACCGACGGGTCATCAACCGGAACAACCGCCTCAAGAGGCTCCTTGACCTCGGCGCGCCCGAGATCATCGTGAACAACGAGAAGCGGATGCTCCAGGAGGCCGTCGACAGCCTCTTCGACAACGGCCGCCGCGGCCGCCCGGTCACGGGCCCAGGCAACCGTCCGCTGAAGTCGCTGTCTGACATGCTCAAGGGCAAGCAGGGCCGGTTCCGCCAGAACCTGCTCGGCAAGCGCGTCGACTACTCCGGCCGGTCCGTCATCGTCGTCGGCCCGCAGCTCAAGCTCCACCAGTGCGGCCTGCCCAAGCAGATGGCGCTCGAGCTGTTCAAGCCGTTCGTGATGAAGCGCCTCGTCGACCTGAACCACGCGCAGAACATCAAGTCCGCCAAGCGGATGGTGGAGCGCGCCAAGCCCGTCGTTTGGGACGTCCTCGAAGAGGTCATCACCGAGCACCCGGTCCTGCTGAACCGGGCGCCGACGCTGCACCGCCTCGGCATCCAGGCCTTCGAGCCCCAGCTTGTCGAGGGCAAGGCGATCCAGATCCACCCGCTGGTCTGCACCGCGTTCAACGCGGACTTCGACGGTGACCAGATGGCGGTTCACCTGCCGCTGTCCGCCGAGGCGCAGGCCGAGGCCCGGATCCTGATGCTGTCCACCAACAACATCCTCAAGCCCTCCGACGGCAAGCCGGTGACCATGCCCACCCAGGACATGATTATCGGGCTCTACTCCCTGACGCGGCTTGAAGAGGACGTGATAGGGACCGGGCGGGCATTCTCCACCATGTCCGAGGCGCAGATGGCCTACGACAAGGGCGAGCTCGACCTGCAGGCGCGGATCCAGATCCGGCTGACCAACGTCGTCCCGCCGGAGGATTACCCGGTTCCCGAGGACTGGCAGCCCGGCCAGCCGCTGCGGATGGAGACCACGCTCGGCCGGTGCATCTTCAACGAGACGCTGCCTGCGAACTTCCCGTTCGTCAACTACAGCGTCAGCAAGAAGCAGCTCTCCCTCATCGTCAACTCGCTCGCCGAGACGTACCCGAAGGTGCAGGTCGCGACGGCCCTTGACAACCTCAAGGACGCCGGCTTCCACTGGGCGACCAGGTCCGGCGTGACGATCGGCATCGAAGATGTCGTCGCCCCGCCGAACAAGGCGGCCATCCTGGACGGCTACGAGCGCCGCGCCGACAAGGTGCAGCGCGAGTACGAGCGCGGCCTGATCACCGATGACGAGCGCCGTCAGGAGCTCATCGAGATCTGGACGCACGCGACCGCCGAGGTTGCCCAGGACATGGAGAACGCCTTCCCGGCCACCAACCCGGTCTGGATGATGGTCAACTCCGGTGCCCGCGGTAACCCCATGCAGGTCCGGCAGATCGCCGGCATGCGTGGCCTGGTGTCGAACCCGAAGGGCGAGACGATCCCGCGCCCGATCAAGTCCTCCTTCCGTGAGGGCCTGACCGTGCTCGAGTACTTCATCTCAACCCACGGTGCCCGCAAGGGCCTCGCCGACACCGCCCTCCGCACCGCCGACTCCGGGTACCTCACCCGGCGGCTGGTGGACGTGGCGCAGGACGTCATCGTCCGCGAGGAGGACTGCGGCACCGAGCGCCGGTTCCCGATGCAGATCTCGGAAAAGGGCGCCGACGGTACCCTCCAAAAGCTGGACAACATCGAGAACACCGGCACCGGCCGTACCCTCTCCGAGGATGTGGTCGGGCCGGACGGCACCGTGCTTGCGCAGGCCGGCGAGGACACCACCGAGTCGATGATCGACCGCCTAGTCGAGGCGGGCGTGGAGATGGTTCGGGTACACAACGTCCTGGTCTGCGAGGCGAAGGTCGGTCTCTGCGCCAAGTGCTACGGCCGCTCGCTCGCTTCAGGCAAGCGGGTGGACGTGGGCGAGGCGGTCGGCATCGTCGCCGCGCAGTCCATCGGCGAGCCCGGTACCCAGCTGACGATGCGTACCTTCCACACCGGTGGTGTGGCGGGTGCCGACATCACCCACGGTCTGCCGCGTATCACCGAGCTGTTCGAGGCCCGCATCCCCAAGGGCATGGCCCCGATCAGTGAAGTCGCCGGCCGGGTCAAGATCGAGGAGACCGAGAAGACCCGGAAGATCATCATCATCCCCGACGACGGTGCCGAGGAGGTTCCTTACCAGGTGCCGATGCGGTCCCGGCTACTCGTCAGCGACGGCGCGCACGTCAAGGTCGGTGACCAGCTCATCGCCGGCGCGGTGAACCCGCACGAGGTGCTCCGCATCCTCGGCTCCCGCGAGGTGCAGAAGCACCTGGTGGCCGAGGTGCAGAACGTGTACCGGTCGCAGGGCGTGTCGATCCACGACAAGCACATCGAGATCATCATCCGCCAGATGCTCAAGCGGGTGAACGTCCTGGAGTCCGGCGACACCGAGCTGCTGCCCGGTGAGCTGGTCGAGCGGCCGAAGTTCGAGAACGTGAACCGCGCTGTGGTGAACGACGGCGGCACCCCGGCCTCAGGCCGCCCGGTGCTCATGGGTATCACCAAGGCGTCGCTGGCCACCGAGTCGTGGCTGTCGGCGGCCTCCTTCCAGGAGACGACGCGGGTGCTCACCGACGCGGCGATCCACGCCAAGTCGGACTCGCTGCTCGGCCTCAAGGAGAACGTGATCATCGGCAAGCTCATCCCGGCTGGCACTGGTATGCAGGTGTACCGGAACATCCGGGTCGAGCCCACCGACGACGCGCGGTCCACGGCCTACCCGGCCACGGCCTACCAGGAGGCAGAGGGCTACCCGTTCGGCCAGGGCTCGGGCGAGGCGGTTCCGCTGGAGGACCTCGACTACGGGGCCTACAACAGGTAAGTCCGCCACAAGGCAAGGCACGCCTTCGAGCGGCCGTCCCTTCGGGGACGGCCGCTCGCGGCGTCTATACCCCGCCCCCCCGCTCACCACGGTGAGCCCCCGCAGGCAGAAGTGGGGCGGGTCGGGCGGAGCATGAACTCGTTCGGGAGACTCTTGGGGATCGGCTGCGGACTTGGCGGGCTGGCGGGGAATGCCGCAAGGGGGAAGGGCGTTAACACTCCTGTCGGTTAGCGGGTATGTGCGCGTAGGGGCCGGGGGACCGGTATCCTTGCTCTAGGAAAGCCGTGCGAAGCGGCCAGTGTCATCTCCCGGGGGGTAACCCCCGGACCCCTGAGGTGAATTTGGTCGGTGGGCATACGGGTGGTACCTTTTACATTCGTGCCCGTCTCCGCGCGGGTGCCTGCGTGCCAGCAGTCAGCGAGACGTAGGGTCGTCGAGACCCGTTACGGGTGGCTGAACCGTTGGCCGTGTGGACTCTCTCCCTTTGCAGTCCAGATTCGGATGGGTGTGGGCTGCCGACCTGTGAGATGGTGTTCGGCGTCGGCCAAGGGCCTAGCGCGACACACCCGACCTCGGGGGTCGGAGGAGAGCAGAAACTTGCAGGTCAGACGGGTGGAAACGGCGGGAAACCGGCGATTTTCTGACTCGCCACTGGATCCCCGACAGCGGGAGAGCCGGGGGCGGGTCCGCGAGCTTGACAGTAGGAACACGACGGGAAGACGGAGACTCGGTTGCCCACGATCCAGCAGCTAGTCCGCAAGGGCCGGCAGGACAAGGTGTCGAAGAACAAGACGCCGGCGCTCAAGCAGAGCCCGCAGCGGCGTGGTGTCTGCACGCGCGTCTACACGACTACGCCAAAGAAGCCGAACTCGGCGCTGCGCAAGGTCGCCCGCGTCCGGCTGACGAGCCAGATCGAGGTCACCGCCTACATCCCGGGCGTGGGGCACAACCTGCAGGAGCACTCGATCGTGCTGGTTCGCGGCGGGCGTGTCCGTGACCTGCCGGGCGTTCGCTACAAGATCATCCGCGGTTCGCTGGACACCCAGGGCGTCCGCAACCGCAAGCAGGCTCGCAGCCGGTATGGCGCGAAGAAGGAGAAGAGCTGAGATGCCGCGTAAGGGTCCCGCAGCGAAGCGGCAGCTTGTCACCGATCCGGTCTACGGCTCGCCGCTTGTTACCGCGCTCGCCAACAAGATCCTCAAGGACGGTAAGCGCTCGCTCGCCGAGCGCACTGTCTACGGGGCGCTCGAGGGCTGCCGCGACAAGAACGGCAACGACCCCGTGGTCACCCTCAAGCGCGCGCTGGACAACGTCAAGCCGACCCTTGAGGTTCGCAGCCGCCGAGTCGGCGGTGCCACCTACCAGGTGCCGGTGGAGGTGCGCGCCTCGCGCAGCACCACCCTGGCCCTGCGCTGGATCGTGCAGTACGCGCGCGTGCGCCGGGAGAAGACGATGACCGAGCGGCTGATGAACGAGCTGCTCGACGCCAGCAACGGCCTTGGCGCCAGCGTCAAGCGCCGCGAGGACACGCACAAGATGGCGGAGTCCAACAAGGCCTTCGCGCATTACCGCTGGTAACACCCAGAACTAGTACTAAGGACGCTTAACGTGGCCACCCAGACCGCCGCAGACCTCGCCAAGGTCCGAAACATCGGGATCATGGCGCACATCGACGCGGGCAAGACGACGACGACCGAGCGGATCCTGTTCTACACCGGCATCAACTACAAGATCGGTGAAGTCCACGATGGCGCGGCCACCATGGACTGGATGCCCCAGGAGCAGGAGCGCGGCATCACGATCACGTCTGCCGCGACCACCACGTCGTGGCTGGACCACACGATCAACATCATCGACACGCCTGGCCACGTCGACTTCACCGTCGAGGTGGAGCGCTCGCTGCGGGTGCTCGACGGCGCGGTCGCGGTGTTCGACGCGGTGGCCGGCGTTGAGCCCCAGTCTGAGACGGTCTGGCGGCAGGCCAACAAGTACGACGTGCCCCGGATCTGCTTCGTCAACAAGATGGACCGGGTGGGCGCCGAGTTCCACCGCTGCGTGGAGATGATCTCCAGCCGTCTCGGTGCGACCCCGCTCGTGGTCCAGCTCCCGTGGGGCGTCGAGGCCGACTTCCGCGGCGTGATCGACCTGATCCGGATGCGGGCCCTGCTGTGGACGACCGAGGGCAAGGGCGACAAGTACGACATTGTCGATATCCCGGCCGACCATGCCGAGGCCGCCCGCGAGTGGCGCGACAATCTGCTTGAGACCATCGCCGAGAACGACGACGAGATGATGGCCATGTACCTCGAGGGCGAGGAGCCCACCGAGGAGCAGCTCGTCGCGGCGATCCGCCGGGCGACGCTGGCGTTCGCCGTCACCCCGGTGCTCTGCGGCACGGCCTTCAAGAACAAGGGCGTGCAGCCGATGCTGGACGGGATCGTCGACTACCTGCCGTCCCCGCTGGACGTCCCGTCCATCAAGGGCCACTCCGTCCGTAACGCGGATGAGGTCGTCGAGCGGCACGCGGACCCGAACGAGCCGTTCTCCGCCCTGGCCTTCAAGATCATGGCTGACCCGCACCTGGGCAAGCTCACCTACATCCGCATCTACTCGGGCACGCTCGAGACCGGCACCCAGGTGCTGAACTCGATCAAGGACCGCAAGGAGCGGATCGGCAAGATCTACCAGATGCACGCGAACAAGCGCGAGGAGCGCCCGTCCGCGGTTGCCGGGGCGATCGTCGCCGTTATGGGCCTGAAGGACACCACGACCGGCGACACGCTGTGCGACCCGGCCAAGCCGGTGATCCTGGAGTCCATGACCTTCCCGGCACCCGTCATTAACGTGGCGATCGAGCCGAAGACCAAGAGTGACCAGGAGAAGCTGGGCACCGCGATCCAGCGGCTCGCCGAGGAGGACCCGACCTTCCAGGTCAGGACCGACGAGGAGACCGGGCAGACGATCATCGCAGGCATGGGCGAACTGCACCTTGAGGTGCTGGTCGACCGCATGCGCCGCGAGTTCAAGGTCGAGGCGAACATCGGCCGCCCGCAGGTCGCCTACCGGGAGACCGTGCGCAGGCGGGTCGAGAAGGTCGAGTACACGCACAAGAAGCAGACTGGTGGTTCCGGCCAGTTTGGTCGCGTGATCATCAACCTGGAGCCGACCGGCGGCGACGGCGGTGGCTACGAGTTCGAGAACAAGGTGAGCGGCGGTCGTATCCCGCGCGAGTACATCCCGTCGGTGGACGCCGGGTGCCAGGAAGCCGCCGAGTTCGGCGTGCTTGCCGGGTTCCCGATGGTCGACATCAAGGTGACACTGACCGACGGTGCCTACCACGACGTGGACTCCTCGGAGCTCGCCTTCAAGATCGCCGGCTCGATGGCCTTCAAGAAGGCCGCCGCGCTGGCCAACCCGGTTCTGCTCGAGCCGGTGATGAGCGTCGAGGTCACCACGCCTGAGGACTACATGGGCGAAGTGATCGGCGACCTCAACAGCCGGCGCGGTCAGATCCAGGCCATGGAGGAACGAACCGGGGCCCGGGTGGTCCAGGCTCTCGTCCCGCTGTCAGAGATGTTCGGTTACGTCGGTGACCTGCGCAGCAAGACGCAGGGCCGGGCGAACTACAGCATGCAGTTCGACTCGTACGCCGAGGTGCCGCCGAACATCGCCAAGGAGATCATCGCCAAGGCGCGCGGCGAGTAACTGCGAGTGCTCGCGGTACGCAACAGCAGGCAATAGGAACCCTAGGAACCCTAGAAACACTCCAGACCCACCGCGGTGGGCCGGATCGTAACGAGGAGATACCAGTGGCGAAGGCAAAGTTCCAGCGGACTAAGCCGCACGTCAACATCGGCACCATCGGGCACATCGACCACGGTAAGACGACCCTGACCGCGGCGATTACCAAGGTGCTGCACGACAAGTACCCGGATGTCAACCCCTTCTACGCGTTCGACCAGATCGACAACGCGAAGGAAGAGCGCGAGCGCGGCATCACGATCTCGATCTCGCACGTCGAGTACCAGACCGAGAAGCGGCACTACGCGCACGTCGACTGCCCGGGTCACGCGGACTACGTCAAGAACATGATCACCGGTGCCGCGCAGATGGACGGCGCGATCCTCGTGGTCGCCGCTACCGACGGCCCGATGCCGCAGACCCGTGAGCACGTGCTGCTTGCCCGTCAGGTCGGCGTGCCGTACATCGTCGTCGCGCTCAACAAGTGCGACATGGTGGACGACGAGGAGATCCTCGAGCTCGTCGAGCTTGAGGTCCGTGAGCTGCTCACCCAGTACGAGTTCCCGGGCGACGACGTGCCGGTCATCCGCGTCGCGGCGCAGCCGGCCCTGATGGGCGACGCCAAGTGGGGCGAGTCGGTTCTCGAGCTCATGAACGCCGTCGACGAGGCCATCCCCGAGCCGGTGCGCGAGGTCGAGAAGCCGTTCCTGATGCCGGTCGAGGACGTGTTCTCGATCACCGGCCGCGGCACCGTCGTGACCGGCCGGATCGAGCGCGGCAAGGTCCACACCGGCGAGGTCGTGGACATCATCGGCATCAAGGAGAAGGCCACCTCCACCACCGTCACCGGCGTGGAGATGTTCCGCAAGCTCCTTGACGAGGGCATGGCGGGCGACAACGTGGGGCTGCTGCTCCGCGGTGTCAAGCGCGAGGACGTTGAGCGCGGCCAGGTCATCATCAAGCCGGGCACCAACACCCCGCACACCGAGTTCGAGGGCCAGGTCTACATCCTGTCCAAGGAGGAGGGCGGCCGCCACACGCCGTTCTTCAACAACTACCGTCCGCAGTTCTACTTCCGTACCACCGACGTGACCGGCGTGGTCAGCCTGCCGGAGGGCACGGAAATGGTGATGCCGGGTGACCGTACCGACATGTCGGTGCAGCTCATCCAGCCCATCGCCATGGAAGAGGGCCTGCGGTTCGCGATCCGTGAGGGTGGCCGCACCGTCGGCGCCGGCCGGGTAACGAAGATCAGCAAGTAGCTAGGCCGTTGCGGCGGCCTGGGCCGCCAAAGGCTCAGGCCGCCGCAACGTTTCATGTCTGGCCCAGGAGGTCCGTCCTCCTGGGAATCCCCGGCTGCGGGGCCCTGATGGCCCCGCGGTTGCGGTGGTTCAGGGATTTGCCCTGAGCGTCCGTGGCTGCGGGGTAAGCGGCGCCGCAAACGTGACAGCGGCACGATAAGAGAAGTAGAGGAACCGAGGCCACTATGGCGGGACAGAAGATCCGCATCCGGCTCAAGGCATATGACCACGAGGTCATCGACAGCTCGGCGCGGAAGATCGTCGACACGGTGACCCGTACCGGCGCGAAGGTCGCCGGTCCCGTGCCGCTGCCTACTGAGAAGAACGTGTACTGCGTCATCCGCTCGCCGCACAAGTACAAGGACTCGCGGGAGCACTTCGAGATGCGGACGCACAAGCGGCTGATCGACATCATCGACCCGACGCCGAAGACCGTCGACTCGCTCATGCGGCTCGACCTCCCGGCCGGCGTCTACATCGAGATCAAGCTCTGAGGACTCACTGATCATGGCAATGACAGGGATCCTGGGCACCAAGCTTGGCATGACCCAGGTCTTCGACGAAACCGGACAGGTAGTGCCTGTCACGGTGGTGCAGGCAGGCCCGTGCGTCGTCACGGCCGTCCGCACCCCGGACAATGACGGCTACTCCGCTGTCCAGATCGGCTTCGGGGAGATCAACCCCCGCAAGGTCACTAAGCCAGTGGCTGGCCTTTTTGAGAAGGCCGGCGTGACGCCGCGCCGTTACGTCGCTGAGATCCGCACCGAGGGCGCCTCCGAGTACACGCTCGGCCAGGAACTCACGGCCGTGCTGTTCGAGGCGGGGCAGCGGGTCGACGTGACCGGCAAGTCCAAGGGCAAGGGCTTCGCTGGCGTCATGAAGCGGCACCACTTCAAGGGCCTCTCCGCCTCCCACGGTACGCAGCGCAAGCACCGCTCGCCTGGCTCGATTGGCGCGTGCGCCACGCCTGCCCGCGTCTTCAAGGGCGTGCGGATGGCCGGCCGGATGGGCGCTGAGCGGACGACCGTGCAGAGCCTGACCGTGCACGCCGTGGACGGCGACAAGAACCTGATCCTGATCAAGGGTGCGGTTCCCGGTCCGCGCGGCGGGCTTGTCGTGGTGCGCTCCGCGGCACGAGAGGGGAACTGATGAGCACCGTCAACGTCGTCTCGCCGTCGAGCGAGGAGGCGGGCACCGTCGAGTTGCCAGACGCGATCTTCGCCGCCACGGTGAACGTGCCGCTGATCCACCAGGTCGTGGTGGCGCAGCGCGCCGCCGCGCGGCAGGGCACGCACGCGACCAAAACGCGTGGCATGGTCAGTGGAGGCGGTAGGAAGCCGTACCGCCAGAAGGGCACCGGCCGGGCCCGCCAGGGCTCGATCCGCGCGCCGCAGTTCACTGGTGGTGGCGTCGCGCACGGCCCGGTGCCCAGGGACTACGCCCAGAAGACGCCGAAGAAGATGAAGGCCGCGGCGCTGCGCGGCGCGCTGTCCGACCGGGCGGCGAGCGAGCGCGTTTACGTCGTCACCTCGTTTGTCGAAGGTGACCTGCCGCGGACCAAGGACGCGCTGGCCGTGCTGGACAAGGTCACTGATGGTGCCGTCAGGAACGTCCTGGTGGTCACCGAGCACGACGACGAGCTCAGCTGGAAGTCGCTGCGCAACGTCCCGTTCGTGCACTTGCTCGCCGAAGACCAGCTCAACACCTACGACGTCCTCGCCAGCGACTACGTGGTCTTCACCAAGGCCGCGCTGGACGCGTTCGTGGAAAGGGGCTCGGAGTGAGGATCTACAACCCCCGGGACATCCTGCTGCGGCCGGTTGTTTCTGAGAAGAGCTACGGCCTGCTCGACGAGGGCAAGTACACGTTCGTCGTCTCGCCCGACGCCAACAAGACGCAGATCAAGCAGGCGGTCGAAGAAGTGTTCCGGGTCAAGGTAACCGGCGTGAACACCCTCAACCGACAGGGCAAGCGGCGGCGTACCCGGTTTGGCTGGGGCAAGCGCACGGACACCAAGCGTGCCATCGTGACCCTGGCCGAGGGCGACCGGATCGATATCTTCGGCGGACCGGTTAGTTAAGGAGACGTAGGTGGGAATCCGTAAGTACAAGCCGACCACCCCAGGCCGGCGTGGCGCCAGCGGCTCCGACTTCTCCGAGATCACCCGGAGTGAGCCGGAGAAGTCACTGGTCCGTCCGCTACACAGCAAGGGCGGCCGGAACGTCCACGGGCGGGTCACCGCCCGGCATCAGGGCGGCGGGCACAAGCGCGCCTACCGTCTGATTGACTTCCGGCGGCACGACAAGGATGGCGTCCCGGCCAAGGTGGCGCACATCGAGTACGACCCGAACCGCACCGCGCGCATCGCGCTGCTCCACTACGTGGACGGCGAGAAGCGCTACATCCTCTGCCCTGAGGGCCTTCACCAGGGTGACCGGGTGGAGAACGGCACCGGTGCGGACATCAAGCCCGGCAACGCGCTGCCGCTGAGGTCGATCCCGACCGGCACGGTCGTTCACGCGATCGAAATGCGCCCCGGTGGCGGCGCGAAGATCGCGCGGTCTGCGGGATCCGGTGTCCAGCTGCTGGCCAAGGAGGGCGCGTACGCGACGCTCCGCATGCCGTCCGGTGAAATCCGCCGGGTGTCCATCGAGTGCCGCGCGACCGTCGGTGAGGTCGGCAACTCCGAGCACGGCAACATCAAGCTCGGCAAGGCGGGCCGCAACCGTTGGAAGGGCAAGCGTCCGTCGGTTCGCGGCGTCGCCATGAACCCGATCGACCACCCGCACGGCGGTGGCGAGGGCAAGACCTCTGGCGGTCGCCACCCGGTCAGCCCGTGGGGTAAGCCGGAAGGCCGTACCCGCCGCGAGCACAAGCCCAGTGACCGGCTGATCAGCCGCCGCCGTAGCCGCGGCAAGAACAAGCGGTAGGAGCAATCGCCGATGCCTCGTAGCCTGAAGAAGGGGCCCTTCGTTGACGACCACCTGATGAAGAAGGTGGACGTGCAGAACGAGAAGGGCACCAAGACAGTTATCAAGACCTGGTCGCGCCGATCCATGATCGTCCCGGCGATGCTCGGTCACACCATCGCCGTCCACGACGGCCGCAAGCACATCCCGGTGTTCGTCACCGAGTCGATGGTCGGACACAAGCTCGGCGAGTTCGCTCCCACGCGGACCTTCCGTAGCCATGTCAAGGAAGACCGGCGCAGCCGGCGATAAGCCTGAGAAGAGGGAAAACACCAATGGAAGCCAAGGCTAGGGCGCGATACGTGCGCGTTACGCCAATGAAGGCGCGCCGGGTGGTGGACCTGATCCGCGGGCTGCCCGCCGACCAGGCGCAGGCGGTGCTGCAGTTCGCACCGCAGGCGGCGGGCGAGACGGTTGGCAAGGTTCTTGCCAGCGCGATCGCCAACGCGGACAACATCGCCGGACGGGACCGGGGCATGCTCTGGGTCTCCCGCGCGTACGTCGACGAGGGCCCCACGCTCAAGCGGTTCCGGCCGCGGGCGCAGGGCCGCGGTTACCGGATCAACAAGCGGACGAGTCACATCACCGTCATCGTCTCCGACGACACCGAGGGAGGGAACCGCTAGTGGGACAGAAGGTTAACCCGCATGGGTTCCGCCTAGGCATCACCACCGACTTCAAGAGCCGCTGGTACGCGGAGAAGAAGTACAAGGACTATGTGGCCGAGGACGTGTCGATCCGCCGCATGCTGCAGAAGGGCATGGAGCGGGCCGGCATCTCCAAGGTAGAGATCGAGCGGACCACGGACCGGGTGCGGGTGGACATCCACACCGCGCGGCCCGGCATCGTGATCGGCCGCCGCGGCGCGGAGGCCGACCGGATCCGCGGCGACCTGGAGAAGCTCACCGCCAAGCAGATTCAGCTCAACATCCTCGAGGTTAAGAACCCCGAGGTGGACGCGCAGCTCGTCGCGCAGGGCGTGGCCGAGCAGCTGTCGAGCCGTGTCTCCTTCCGGCGGGCGATGCGCAAGGCGATGCAGAGCGCGATGAAGGGCGGCGCGAAGGGCATCCGGGTGCAGTGCTCCGGGCGCCTCGGCGGCGCTGAGATGTCGCGTAGCGAGTTCTACCGCGAGGGCCGGGTGCCGCTGCACACGCTGCGTGCGGACATCGACTACGGCTTCTACGAGGCACGGACGACCTTCGGCCGGATTGGCGTCAAGGTCTGGATCTACCGTGGCGACGCCGCTCCGACGCGGGCTGGCCGTGAGGCACAGCAGGCCGCGCTCCGCGCCGCTCAGCAGCGCACCGGTGGCCGGCCGCAGCAGGACCGCCCGCGCCGCCGTGCCAGCCGCCCGGACAACCGTAGCGACCGTCCCGAGCGGACCTCCGCGCCAGCGGCGGAGCCGCAGCCGGAAACCACTGGGGAGGGCTGATCATGCTGATTCCTCGCAAGGTCGCTCACCGCAAGCAGCACCGGCCGCACCGGACCGGCGCCGCGAGTGGTGGCACCCGTGTCACGTTCGGCGAGTTCGGCATCCAGGCCCTTGAGCACGCCTACGTGACTAACCGCCAGATTGAGGCGGCCCGTATCGCGATGACCCGGCACATCCGTCGTGGCGGCAAGGTGTGGATCAACATCTACCCGGATCGTCCGCTGACCAAGAAGCCGGCTGAGACGCGAATGGGCTCAGGTAAGGGTTCACCCGAGTGGTGGATCGCCAACGTCAAGCCGGGCCGGGTCATGTTCGAGCTGTCCGGCGTTGACGAGCCGGTGGCCCGCGAGGCCCTGCGCCGCGCGATCCACAAGCTCCCTATGAAGTGCAAGATCGTTCAGCGCGAGATGGTGGAGGGCTGATGTTCAGGCACAAGCTCCCCACGCCCTGCTCACTAGAGAACCGCAAGATCGTTAAGCGAGAGGTGGGTGAAGCCTGATGGCTACGGGCTTGACCGCCGCAGAGCTGCGCTCCTCCTCTCCGGAGGAGCTCACCAGCAAGCTGGCTGAGGCCAAGGAGGAGTTGTTCAACCTCCGCTTCCAGAGCGCAACAGGCCAGCTGGAGAGCCACGGCCGACTGCGCGCCGTGCGCAAGGAGATCGCCCGCATCTACACGGTGCTGCGGGAACGTGAGCTCGGCATCATCACTGACGTCGAGGATGACACTGCGGATGTCGAAGGGAGCGCGAATTGAGCACCAACCCGGCCGAGACGGTTACCGAAGAGGCTGCCGAGCAGCGCGGCTACCGGAAGACCCGCGAGGGTCTCGTCGTCAGCGACAAGATGGACAAGACCGTTGTCGTCGCTGTGGAAGACCGCGTGAAGCACCCTAAGTACGGCAAGGTCATGCGCCGTACCAAGAAGTACCAGGCACACGACGAGAAGAACGAGTGTGGCGTCGGTGACCGCGTACTGCTGATGGAGACCCGGCCGCTCTCGGCCACCAAGCGGTGGCGGGTTGCCGAAATCCTCGAACGGGCCAAGTAACGGGCTATCAGGTAAGCAGAGCCTCCAGCCCTTGGATCCCCGGAAGGGGACCCCCAGGGGGTGAAAGGGGGGCGGGAGCCCTCCTTTTCCGGGGGGTCACCGGGGGGTTGGCCCCCCGGGGGAGATAGGGAGTTGACGTGATCCAGCAGGAGTCGCGGCTTAAGGTCGCCGACAACACGGGTGCCAAGGAGATCCTCTGCATCCGCGTGCTCGGTGGCAGCGGCCGGCGATACGCGGGCATCGGTGACGTCATCGTGGCGACCGTCAAGGACGCGCTGCCCGGGGCTGGCGTCAAGAAGGGCGATGTCGTCAAGGCGGTCGTTGTACGTACCCGCAAGGAGCGCCGCCGCGCAGACGGTTCCTACATCCGCTTTGACGAGAACGCTGCCGTCCTTATCAGGGACGGCGGGGACCCGCGCGGCACTCGCATCTTCGGCCCGGTCGGCCGTGAGCTGCGGGAGAAGCGTTTCATGCGGATCATCTCGCTGGCGCCGGAGGTGCTCTAAATGAAGATCAAGAAGGGTGACCACGTGTTGGTCACGGTCGGCAAGGACAAGGGCGCTAGCGGAACGGTCATCGCGGCCTACCCGGCGACCAGCAAGGTCCTCGTCGAGGGCGTGAACATGGTCAAGAAGAACAAGAAGGTGACCAACCAGGGTGTGCGCGGTGCCAAGGAAGGCGGCATCGTCACCCAGGAGGCGCCGATCCATGTGAGCAATGTGCGGCTGGTCGACCCAGAGACCAAGCGCCCGGCGCGGGTGGGTTACAAGATCAACGAGGACGGCACGAAGGTCCGCGTTCTGCGTCCGAGCGGGAAGGAAATCTGATGGCGACCGAGGCACCGGTCAGGCCCCGGCTCAAGGAGAAGTACCGCACCGAGATCGCTCCCGTCCTGAAGGACGAGTTCGGGTACGCCAACGTGATGCAGATCCCGGGGCTTACCAAGATCGTCGTCAACATGGGCGTCGGCGAGGCGGCGCGGGACGCGAAGCTCATCGACGGGGCCGTCAGGGACCTGGCCGCGATTACCGGGCAGAAGCCGGCCGTGGCGCGCGCGAAGAAGTCCATCGCCCAGTTCAAGCTGCGCGAGGGCATGCCGATCGGCGCGCACGTGACGCTGCGCGGCGACCGGATGTGGGAGTTCCTCGACCGGCTGCTCGCCACCGCACTGCCGCGCATCCGTGACTTCCGCGGCCTGAATCCCCGGCAGTTCGACGGCCAGGGGAACTACACCTTCGGTCTCACCGAGCAGGTCATGTTCCACGAGATCGACCCGGACAAGGTCGACAGGCAGCGGGGGATGGACATCACCCTCGTCACCACGGCCAACACCGACGACGAGGGCCGCGCGCTGCTCCGGCAACTCGGCTTCCCGTTCGCCGAGGCGAGCGCGGTGGCCGCAAAGCCGCGTAAGAAGAGGTCCGGCCCGGCTCTGCACTCTGGGAGGAGGGGCTAAAAAATGGCTAAGACAGCGCTGATCGTCAAGGCGAATCGCAAGCCAAAGTTCGAAGTACGGGCTTACACGCGGTGCACCCGCTGTGGCCGCCCGCGTGCCGTCTACCGCAAGTTCGGCCTGTGCCGTATCTGCTTCCGCACGATGGCGCACCGCGGCGAGCTGCCCGGCATCACGAAGTCCAGCTGGTAATAACTCTCTACGCGCCGTAGGTCCAGGGGCCCAACCCCCTTCGGAGGGTTGAAGGGGGGCGTCCCCCCGGGGCAAACAGGGAAACCGCGGCGAGGAAGGCCAAAACGGCCATGTCAATGACCGACCCAATAGCGGACATGCTGACGCGTCTGCGCAACGCCAACTCGGCGTACCACGACACCGTGGGGATGCCGTACTCGAAGATCAAGTCGCACATCGCGGAGATCCTCCAGCAGGAGGGCTACATCGCCAGCTGGCGCGTTGAGGACGCCGAGGTCGGCAAGGACCTCGTGGTCACGCTGAAGTACGGCAACTCCAGGGAGCGCTCGATCGCGGGGATCAAGCGGGTCTCCAAGCCCGGCCTACGGGTGTACGCGAAGAAGGACAACCTGCCCCGGGTGCTCGGCGGCCTCGGCGTCGCGATCATCTCGACGTCGGGCGGCCTGATGACCGACAGGCAGGCCAAGAGGACCGGAGTGGGCGGGGAAGTCCTCGCCTACGTCTGGTAAGGGAGGGGAGGATCAACAATGTCACGTATCGGACGTCTCCCCATTCCTGTTCCCACTGGAGTGGACGTCGCCATCGACGGCCAGGCGGTCAGCGTCAAGGGCCCGAAGGGCGCACTTAGCCTCACGGTCGCCGAGCCGATCTCCGTGGTACGGGAGGACGCGGTTCTCCACGTCACCCGGCCGAACGACGAGGGTAAGGTCCGCGCGCTGCACGGCTTGTCCCGGACGCTCATCTTCAACATGGTGACCGGCGTCACCACTGGGTTCAGCAAGACCCTCGAGATCGTCGGCGTCGGCTACCGCGTTGTGGCCAAGGGCAAGGACCTTGAGTTCTCGCTCGGCTTCAGCCACCCGGTTGTCGTCACGCCGCCCGAGGGCATCACCTTCCGCGTCGAGGCGCCGACCCGCTTCGTGGTCGAGGGGATCGACAAGCAACTAGTCGGCGAGACCGCGGCGCGGATCCGCAAGCTCCGCAAGCCCGACCCGTACAAGGCCAAGGGCGTGCGGTACCAGGGCGAAGTCATCCGGCGCAAGGTCGGGAAGGCTGGTAAGTAGTCATGGCTGGTACCCAGGCCAAGAGGTCATCGCTCGAATATGCCACCGGGCGGGTCGGGTCGCGAACAGCGGCGAAGACCCGGGCCCGCGTCCGGCGTCACCTCCGCGTCCGCAAGAAGGTCAGCGGCGACGCGGCGCGCCCGCGTCTGGTCGTCAACCGATCGACGAAGCACATCTTCGTGCAGGTCGTCGACGACACTGCCGGCCGTACCCTGGTGTCGGCGTCCACCCTGGACGCGTCCATCAAGACCGCCGAGGGCGACAAGACGGCCAAGGCCAAGCTTGTCGGTGCCCTCGTCGCGGAGCGGGCGCGGGAGGCGGGCATCTCCGCCGTGGTCTTCGACCGTGGCGGCTACCAGTACCACGGCCGCGTGGCCGCGCTCGCGGACAGCGCGCGGGAAGCCGGGCTGACGCTGTGATGATCAATAGGAAGGAAAGCTAATGCCAGGAGCTCCGCGGCGCGGCGGCCAGGGCGGCGGCGAGCGGCGCGAGCGCCGCGACGACCGCCGCGGCGGTCAGACCGAGAAGCAGAACGTCTACCTGGAGCGCGTGGTTACGATTAACCGCGTGGCCAAGGTGGTCAAGGGCGGTCGCCGGTTCAGCTTTACCGCGCTCGTCATCGTGGGCGACGGTAACGGCATGGTCGGCGTCGGCTACGGGAAGGCCAAGGAGGTGCCCGCGGCGATCGCCAAGGGCGTCGAGGAGGCCAAGAAGCACTTCTTCCGCGTGCCGCGCATCGCCGGGACGATCCCGCACGCCGTGCTTGGCGAGGCGGCGGCCGGCGTGGTGATGCTCAAGCCGGCCAGCCCCGGTACCGGTGTTATCGCCGGCGGTCCGGTGCGTGCCGTGCTTGAGTGCGCGGGCATCAGCGATGTGCTGTCGAAGTCGCAAGGCTCGTCCAACGCGATCAACGTGGTACACGCGACTGTGGCGGCCCTGAAGGGCCTGAGCCGTCCGGAGGAGATCGCGGCCAAGCGTGGCCTGCCGATCGAGGACGTGGCGCCGAAGGCGATGCTCGCGGCTCGCGCCGCGGCGGCGACCGGCGCGTAACGGAGGGGGACCGATGACTCAGCTCAAGGTGACCCAGGTCAAGTCGAAGATCGGCGGTAACAGCACGCAGCGGGGTACGCTGCGCTCGCTGGGCCTCCGCAAGATCGGCCAGTCGGTGGTCAAGCCGGATCGTCCCGAGTTCCGCGGCATGATCCACACGGTCCGCCACCTGGTCCGGGTAGAGGAAGTGGACTAGCCATGCTCAAGCTGCATGACCTGCGGCCGGCTCCCGGTGCTCACAAGGCCAAGCAGCGGCTCGGCCGTGGCGAGGGCTCCAAGGGCAAGACGGCGGGCCGCGGTACCAAGGGCACCAAGGCCCGCTACCAGGTGCCCGCCGGGTTCGAGGGCGGCCAGATGCCGCTGCACCGGCGGCTGCCGAAGCTCAAGGGCTTCTCGAACGCAAAGTTCAAGACGGTTTACCAGGTCGTCAACCTCGGGCGGCTCGCGGAGCTGTTCCCGTCTGGCGGCGAAGTGACGCCGGAGACCCTGGCCGCCAACGGCGCGGTGCGCGCCGGAGAGCTTGTCAAGGTGCTCGGCGACGGCGACCTGTCGGTGGCGGTGCGGGTGAGCGCCCACGCCGTCTCCGCGTCGGCCCGGCAGAAGATCGAGGCGGCGGGCGGAACGGTCACGCTGCTCGGTTAGGCTCAGTTAGGCCACCACGTCAGTGGGTACTGAGTACGCGCCCAAAGCTGGCTCGTTCAGGGGGAGCTCCCTTGGACGAGCTAGCTGGTTGGGTGTGCCTGCGGGTAAGATACGGAAGCCGTTCATACGCAGGTTCCGCCGATGAAGAGGGATCACGCATGCTGACCGCGTTCATCCGGGCGTTCCGAACGCCCGACCTGCGCAAAAAGCTGCTTTTTACGCTAGGCATTATCGCCTTGTTCCGGTTCGGCTCGTCGCTGCCCGCCCCGGGCATCAACGAGGCGAACGTTTCGTACTGCTCGAATATCGCGGGGTCGTCCAGTGTCGCCGGCACGCTGCAGATTATCGACCTGCTCAGCGGCAACGCGCTCAAGTACATGTCGGTGTTCGCACTCGGCATCATGCCGTACATCACCGCGAGTATCATCCTCCAGCTGCTCACCGTGGTGATCCCGCGGCTTGAGACGCTGAAGAACGAGGGCCAGGCCGGCCAGACGAAGATCACCCAGTACACCAGGTACCTGACCATCGGCCTCGCGATCCTGCAGTCCACCGGCTACATCGAGCTTGCCCGCAGCGGCGAGCTCACCCCCGGCTGCGACATGAGCACGAACCCGATCATCACGGACGCGTCGGTCTTCCGCATCGCGACGATGGTGATCACCATGGTGGCAGGCACCGCGGTGATCATGTGGATGGGCGAGCTCATCACGGACCGCGGCATCGGCAACGGCATGTCCGTCATGATCTTCACGCAGGTAATCGCGGTCATCCCCGGCGAGCTCCTGACGATCTTCCAGGACCGCGGCATCTTCACCGGGCTCCTGTCGGTGATCGTGGTCTTCGTGGTCATCGGGTTCGTGGTCTTCATGGAGCAGGCACAGCGGCGTATCCCTGTCCAGTACGCGAAACGGATGGTGGGCCGCCGGATGTACGGCGGCACGTCCACCTACATCCCGATGAAGGTGAACCAGGCCGGCGTCATCCCCGTCATCTTCGCCTCAAGCCTGCTGTACATACCGCAGCTCGCGATCTCGCTGTTCGGCAATACGACGAACCCGCAAGGTTGGGTCTCGTGGGTCGAGCGCTACATGGAGGTCGGCACCAGCAGCAACCTCTCCAACATGTGGCTGTACTTGGGCGCGTTCTTCGTGCTGATCGTGGCCTTCACGTTCTTCTACGTGTCGATCACGTTCAACCCGGTCGAAGTCGCGGACAACATGAAGAAATACGGCGGCTTCATCCCCGGCATCAGACCGGGACGGCCGACCGCTGAGTACCTCGGTTATGTGCTCAACAGGCTTACCACCCCCGGGTCGATCTATCTGGGCGTGGTCGCGCTCTTCCCCCTGATCGCGCTCGCCGTGATCGGCGTGGGTAACCAGTTCCCGTTCAGCGGCGTGAGCCTGCTCATCATGGTCGGCGTTGGCCTGGACACGGTCAAGCAGATCGAGAGCCAGCTGCAGCAGCGTAACTATGAAGGCTTCCTGCGATAGTGCGCATCGTCCTCGTCGGGCCCCCCGGAGCGGGCAAGGGAACTCAGGCCCATTTCATCGCATCACACCTGGCGGTCCCCCGTATCTCGACAGGTGACATCTTCCGGTACAACGTCGCGAACAACACCGACCTTGGCACCAAGGCCAAGGAGTACATGGACCGCGGCGACCTCGTCCCCGACAAGGTGACGGTGGCGATGGTCCGCGACCGGCTCGGCGAGGCCGATGCCAAGGCAGGCTTCCTGCTCGACGGCTTCCCGCGTAACGTGCCCCAGGCCGAGACGCTGAAGAAGATGCTCGCCGAGATGGACCAGAAGCTGACCGTTGTGGTTGAGCTCGTCGTGGACGAGGACGAAGTCGTGCGTCGGCTGTCCGGGCGGCGCACCTGCCGACGGTGCCAGCGGGTGTGGCACGTGCTGTACGAGCCGTCCGCCCGGCCGGGTATCTGCGACGACTGCGGCGGTGAGCTCTTCCAGCGGGACGATGACAAGGAAGAGGTCATCCGGCACCGGATTGAGGTCTACAACTCGCAGACTTCTCCGCTGATCGCCTTCTACGCCGACGAGGGCATCCTCGTGGGCATCGACGCTACTGGTCCCGTGGAAGAGGTCACCGAGCGCGCGCTCTCGGCTCTGCAGCCCTACGCGCGCTGAGTCGTACCTCCAGGTTTCCAGCTGCAGGTCGCGTGGAGCAGAGGTCTAGGTCTCAAGCTGCGGCTGGCGTGGGGCGGAGGGGAATCGCTGCGCGCGTTCGGGCCACCGATAAAACCCGATCGGCGGTCCGAACGCGCGCGGCTCATCCCCTTCCGCCCCACGCTTCTCCCAGTCGCTCGGTCGACGCATCCCATGGCTCTGACTTCACGGCCCAACATTGCTCTCTATGTGTGGTGGGCGTGTCCCTGGCTGCCTCTCGTCGCTGGCATTGCTCTGGATGTCCGGCCGACGCGTCCCTAGCCTCCTCTTCTTTGGGCTTACGCTTCTCATCAGTCGCGGCATCCCGTTGCGGTGGATACCGTTGTACGCGGAGGTATGACATGCGGCTGCGGAAAGAACCTGGGATCCAGGTCAAGTCTCCCGAGCAGATTGGCCGCATGTACGCGGCCGGGCAAGTGGTCGCTCGCACCCTCACAGTGCTCAAGGAGTCTGTTCAGCCAGGGATCACGACAGCTGAGCTCGACTCCATCGCCGAGCGCGAGATTCGTGGAGCTGGGGCTGTGCCCTCGTTCCTCGGGTACTTCGGGTATCCCGCGTCGATCTGTACCTCCGTCAACGAGCAGGTGGTGCACGGCATCCCTAGCAAGGACCAGGTGCTTCAGCGCGGCGACGTGATCTCCATTGACTGTGGGGCCATCCTGGATGGGTGGCACGGGGACTCTGCGCTCTCGGTGGGCGTGGGAGAGATTTCGCCGGCTGACCAGGCGATGCTTGATGCCTGCGAGGCGTCCATGTGGGCGGGGATCGCGCAGGCCGTGGATGGGCATCGGCTCAGCGATATCTCGCATGCCGTCGAGACGTCGGTGCTTCGGTCTGGGGATTACGGGCTGATTCGCGAGTACACCGGGCATGGCATTGGTACTGAGATGCATATGGACCCCGTTGTTCGGAACTTCGGGCCGCCTGGGCAGGGGCCGCGGCTGCGCAGCGGGATGGCGCTGGCTATCGAGCCGATGATCACGCGGGGCGGGTGGCAGGTCGCCGAGCTTGATGATGGGTGGACGGTTATCACTGTGGATCGGTCTCGGGCGGCGCACTTTGAGCACACGGTGGCCATTACTCCTGACGGGCCCCGGGTGCTAACCGAGCGCGAGGAAGAACGGGCAGAGAAAGCCGATCAGCCCGAACGAGTTCGTCCTACCCTTCAGGGCTCCGCCACTACCGTTGCCGACGGCGGACACGATGCCGGGTGACCCGCGGCTGCGCGCCTCCGACGCGGACCGTGAGCGGACCGCCCAGCTGCTGCGCGAGCACCACGTCGTCGGGCGGCTGACGGCGGAGGAGTTCAATGACCGCCTAGAGAAGGTGTTCGCGGCCAGGACACTTGGCGAGCTTGATGAACTGCTCGCCGACCTGCCGGCGATCGACTTGTATCAGCTGCCGTCCGCGGGCATCCGTCCCCTGCGCCGCGGTGGCTCGGGCCCGCACCGCCGCGCCGAAGACGGACTGGTGCCCGCCCCCAGGACCATGCCCTGGATCACCTGGGTGGCGGGGAGCGCGCTGATCGTCGCCCTTTGGGTAGCCGTTGGCATCCTCGTCGGCGGCGCGGCATGGATACCGTGGTTCATGCTCGTCATCATCCCGTGGCGGCTGGCCCTGGGGCGGCGGCCACACGAGCCGTAGGTGCACGGGGCTTACATGCCGACAGCGATTGACCCTGGGTTCTGTTACCCACCCTGGTGACGGGCCCTCGCGGTCGGCGAGCGGGCCCGTTGTCGGGTACCCTCGGAGAGGAGGGGCATACGCCGAGCCGGGTGGTCTAGCGGTTTCCTGCGGGGGCTTCCGTGGAATAGGAAGCGCGGCCGTGGTGTTATGATGCCAGTTCGCGTTCGCGCGATGGGTGCAGTAGACTCTGCTGCGGCCCATCGGCTGGCTTTCCGTCTGGTGCTGTGTCACTCAGAAGCACGGTTCTCTCACGGGGGATGTGTCACGCCCAGCCAGGCGTTTTTGCCTGGGCTGCTGCGGACAGCCGCGATACCAACCATGACTACGCAGGATGAAGCGCGGAGGATATGCCCAAGAAAGACGGCGCCATCGAGATCGAAGGCACGGTGGTCGAGACATTGCCTAATGCCTTCTTCAGAGTGGAGCTGGACAACGGGCACAAGGTACTCGCCCACATCAGCGGGAAGATGCGGATGCACTACATCCGGATCCTGCCGGATGACCGGGTGGTCGTTGAGCTCAGTCCTTACGACCTGAGCCGCGGTCGCATCGTTTACCGGTACAAGTAAGGGCATCCTGGCACTCGGTGCCCGGAGCTAACCGGCCCGTTAGCGCGGGCATGCAGAACGCTGTTCGGTGACCTTCGGCCACCTTCCCAGTCGTTTTGTATTGTGTGGGGGGACGACCCTCCACACCCCCCCGAGAGGAGAAGTTCGCCGTGAAGGTCAAGCCGAGCGTCAAGAAGATCTGCAGCAAGTGCAGGATCATCCGTCGCCACGGCCGCGTCATGGTGATCTGCTCGGACCCCCGGCACAAGCAGCGCCAGGGGTAAGCAAGACGCTGTTTGGTGGTCTTCGGCCACCTTGCCAGCCGTTTTGTATCGTGTAGGGGACGATCCCCCCACACCCCCCGGTGCGCGCTACGCGCGCGGGGTAGGGCAGCCAAGACGCAGGCACCGAGAAAACTGAATACGCGAAGTAACACGCGCACAGCAAGCGGCCCCACGGGCCGTACCCCCGGTTGGAGGCCGGGGCCCGCCTCGGGCAGGGGCGGGGAGCGGTGCGGAGGACCTCCACCACACGAAGGAGAACTGCCCCCATATGGCACGTCTCTCTGGCGTCGACCTGCCGCGTGAGAAGCGGCTAGAGATCGCGCTGACCTACGTCTACGGCATCGGCCGCACACGCGCCGCCGAGACCCTCGCCGGCACCGGCGTGAGCGGCGACACCCGGGTCCACGCCCTCTCCGAGGAAGACCTGCAGAAGCTGCGCGAGTGGATCGACGCGAACTACCAGGTCGAAGGTGACCTTCGCCGTGAGGTCGCCTCCGACATCCGGCGCAAGATCGAGATCGGCTGCTACCAGGGCATCAGGCACCGCAGGGGCCTGCCGGTGCACGGTCAGCGGACGCAGACCAACGCGCGCACCCGCAAGGGCAAGAAGAAGACCGTCGCCGGCAAGAAGAAGACCGGGAAGAAGTAACCCCATGGGGGTTCAAGTCCCCGCCCGGCTTTGGCGGGGACTTGAATCCGAGGGTGATCACCTCAACCAGGAGCAAGGAAGCAGATGCCGCCTCGCAAGAGCAGCCAGCAGGGCGCAGCCAAGAAGGTGCGCCGCAAGGAGCGGAAGAACGTAGCCCACGGGCACGCGCACATCCGGTCTACGTTCAACAACACCATCGTCTCGATCACCGACCCGACCGGGAACGTGATCTCGTGGGCGTCCTCCGGCCAGGTCGGGTTCAAGGGCTCGCGCAAGTCGACCCCTTACGCCGCCCAGCAGGCCGCAGAGGCCGCAGCGCGCCGTGCCATGGAGCACGGCATGCGCAAGGTCGACGTCTTCGTCAAGGGGCCGGGCTCGGGCCGGGAGACCGCCATCCGGTCGCTGCAGGCGACCGGACTTGAGGTCGGCTCCATCCAGGATGTCACCCCCGTTCCGCACAATGGCTGCCGCCCGCCCAAGCGTCGGCGCGTCTGAGGAGAGACGATAAAATGGCTCGTTACACCGGGGCGGACTGCAAGCTGTGCCGCCGTGAGAAGGTCAAGCTTTTCCTTAAGGGTTCCAAGTGCGACTCGCCGAAGTGCCCGATCGAGATCCGTCCCTACCCGCCGGGTGAGCACGGCCGGATCCGCCAGAAGGACAGCGAGTACCTGCTGCAGATCCGCGAGAAGCAGAAGGCCCGCCGCATCTACGGCATCCTCGAGAAGCAGTTCGCGGGCTACTACGACGAGGCCGCTCGCAAGTCCGGCCGGACCGGCGAGACGCTGCTCCAGATCCTGGAAAGCCGCCTCGACAACGTGGTCTACCGCGCCGGGTTCGCCAAGAGCCGGGACATGGCCCGCCAGCTGGTCAGGCACGGCCATTTCCTGGTCAACGGGCACCGCGTGGACATCCCGTCCTACCGGGTGAACGACAGCGACGTCGTCGAGGTCACGGGCAAGTCCCTTGAGCTGACCCCGATGATCGTCGCCCGCGCGGAGGCCGGCGAGCGCACCGTCCCGGCGTGGCTTGAGGTCATGCCCGACCAGATGCGCATCCTCGTCCACGGGCTCCCGGTCCGGGCCCAGATCGACACCCAGGTCCAGGAACAGCTGATCGTCGAGTACTACTCGAAGTAACTCATGGGGGTTCAAGTCCCAGGCGGTTTTTGCCGGGGGTCTTGAATTGGTATTTCCGGGGGAATTACCTCCCCGGGGTGAAAGAGCGTCATATAGCGGGCGCTCCTGACAGAAAGAAAATCCCATGCTCATCGCACAGCGCCCCTCCCTCGGGGAGGAGCAGATCGGTGACTACCGGTCTAAGTTCACGATCGAGCCGCTCGAGCCGGGCTTCGGCTACACGATCGGCAACTCGCTCCGGCGCACTCTGCTGTCCTCCATTCCGGGGGCGGCGGTCACCTCGATCCGCATCGAGGGCGTGCTGCACGAGTTCACCACGGTGCCGGGGGTCAAGGAGGATGTCACCGACATCATCCTCAACCTCAAGCAGCTGGTCGTCTCCTCCGAGCACGACGAGCCGGTCGTGATGTACCTGCGCAAGCAGGGCCCTGGCGCGGTCACCGCGGCGGACATCGCGCCGCCTGCGGGCGTCGAAGTGCATAACCCGGAACTGCACATCGCCACGCTGAACAGCAAGGGCAAGCTGGAGATGGAGCTCACGGTCGAGCGCGGCCGCGGTTACGTCTCTGCGACGCAGAACAAGCAGCCAGGCCAGGAGATCGGCCGGATCCCGGTCGACTCCATCTACTCGCCGGTGCTCCGCGTGACCTACAAGGTCGAGGCCACCCGAGTCGAGCAGCGCACTGACTTCGACCGGCTGATCCTGGACGTCGAGACCAAGCAGTGCATGCGTCCCCGTGACGCGGTGGCCAGCGCCGGCAAGACGCTGACCGAGCTGTTCGGCCTGGCCCGTGAGCTGAACGTCGACGCCGAGGGCATCGACATCGGCCCGTCACCGGGCGACGCCGCCCTGGCGCAGGACCTGGCACTGCCGATCGAGGACCTGAACCTGACGGTCCGGTCCTACAACTGCCTTAAGCGTGAGGGCATCCACACCGTGGGCGAGCTTGTCGCCCGCAGCGAGCAGGACCTGCTCGACATCCGCAACTTCGGCGCCAAGTCGATCGAGGAAGTCAAGCAGAAGCTCGTGGACATGGGCCTGGCGCTGAAGGACTCCCCGCCCGGGTTCGACCCGAGCAGTGCCGTGGACTCGTTCAGCGGCGATGAAGATGAGAGCTACGTCGAGACCGAGCAGTACTAACCTGGGGGACGCCCCCCGGCACCCCCTCGATGCGCGTCCGATAGCAAAAATCGCCAAATATATCGGACGCGCGGCAGGGCGCGGAGTCTCGACAAAGGATAGAAAGGGTTTCAATGCCCACGCCTACCAAGGGTGCCAGGATGGGTGGCAGCCCGGCTCACCAGAAGCACATGCTGGCGAACCTGGCTACCTCTCTCTTCGAGCACGGGAAGATCACCACGACCGAGGCCCGGGCGCGTCGGCTTCGTCCGTACGCGGAGAAGCTGATCACCTTCGCCAAGCGCGGTGACATGCACGCCCGTCGTCAGGTGCTGACTGTGATCACCGACAAGGGGATCGTGCACAACCTGTTCACCGAGATCGGCCCGGCTATGGCCGACCGTCCCGGGGGTTACACCCGGATCACGAAGATCGGCCATCGCAAGGGCGACGCCGCTCCCATGGCCGTGATCGAACTGGTCCAGGAAGAGGTTGCCGGGGGCAGGCCGCGCCGCCGCACCCGCCGCCCCGCGGCTCCGGCCGTGCCGGAGGCGGTCGCCGAGGCCGCTGTCGAGGCAGAGGCCGCCGCCGACGCGGAGACGGCTGCCGATCTGGCGGGCGCTCACGGCGCGGAGGACCTCGACGAGTCGGACGACGCCGCCGAGCAGAGGGCCGCTGTCGAGGCGGAAGCCGCCGCCGACGCGGAGACGGCTGCCGATCTGGCGGGCGCTCACGGCGCGGAGAACCTCGACGAGTCGGACGACGACACCGAGCCTGAGGCTTAATCTCTCTGGCGCGTAGCGAACGAGAACGGGCAGCTCACATCTTGTGAGCTGCCCGTTCTCGTTTCCGTGGTCCCATTCACTGGGGGCCTCCCCCGGGGCTCACGGGATTCTGGTCAGGAGGTTGGCGTGGTTGGTGACTCTCTCGTGAGGGTCAGGGTTGATCTCTCCTATGACGGGGCGGGGTTCTCTGGGTGGGCGGTGCAGCCTGGGCGGCGGACCGTCGAAGGCGTGCTGTCTGAGGCGCTGGGGCATGTATTGCGGCTGCCTGAGGCTGTGCGGCTTACTGTGGCTGGGCGGACTGATTCTGGGGTGCATGCGCGTGGGCAGGTTGCGCATGCTGACCTGCCTGTTGATGCCTGGGCTGCACACGCTGACGCGGCGCTGCGGCGGCTTTCTCGGGCGTTGCCGCCTGATATCCGGGTCCGGTCGATTGCTGTGGCGCCTGAGGGGTTTGACGCGCGGTTCTCTGCGCTGTGGCGGCGGTATGCGTATCGGATCTGCGATGATCCGGCTCGCGCGGATCCCCTGCGGCGGCATGACACGCTCTGGAACCCCCGCTTGCTTGATCTTGGGGCGATGAATGAGGCGGCTTCGCTGCTGCTTGGAGAGCATGACTTTGCCGCGTTTTGCCGTAAGCGGGAAGGGGCGACAACCGTGCGGGCGCTGCGGCGCCTTGAGTGGGAGCGGGACGCGGACGGGGTGGCCATTGGATGCGTGGTCGCGGACGCGTTCTGCCACAACATGGTGCGTGCGCTCGTCGGCGCGCTGCTCCCGGTCGGCGAGGGCAGTCGCCCGCCGTCGTGGCCTGCCGAAGTGCTCGCTACAGCTGTCCGTGACCCGGCCGTCCGCGTCGTCCCTCCGCACGGCCTCTCTCTTGAAGAGGTCCGCTACCCGTCCGCCGACCAGCTAGCAGCCCGTGCCGTCCTTACGAGGCGCGTCCGCGTCGAGGACGACGCGTAGCGGCAGCTGCCTTGGCAGTTTCGCGGTGCGAGTGGTTGGTCAGGAGGTAGCGCCCGGGGTGGCTGCCGCACCGGTGACCATGCGCTGGCTGAGGTCGACGTTTGCCGTTCCCGCCACCAGGTCGTTGCTGAACTGTTCCAGCTGGTTGTCTTCCGCTTGGGTCGACGGGTCGGTCCCGTTGACGAACTCGGACCAGGTCAGGATGAGGTAGTGACCCTTGTACTCCGCCTCGACGACGCCGGTGCCGTTACCGAGCTTGCTCGCGACTCCCTTGGCCGACGTCAGCGGGGCGATGAAGTCGTTCTCGCCGACGACCTTGCCCGCGTGGTGCGCGTCGTTCGTCGTTGACAGGTTGACAACGCCGATCGTGCCCATGATCTTGCCGTCGCCCGACACGTAGCTGGCGCGCAGCACCTGCGTGCACTTGCCGTCCTTCAGCGCCGTGATCAGGTCCGAGCCGATCACCGCGTCTGAGCAGGTCTTGTCCACCTTGGTGGAGACGAGCTGGTACGAGGTCTTGTCCGTCTCGTTGGTGAACGCGGGCGGGAACAGTTCGGCCGTCGTGAGCGGCGTGGGATCGTCTGTGGCGCTCTCGATGTGGCAGTAGGTACCGAGCTGCTTTACGCAGGCCTCCTCTGACGGCTGGGCGCCTGCGCTCGGCAGCCGTCCCTGGGCGTTCGGGTTGCTCGCCGGGGAACTCGGCTTGAGCACGAAGACATAGGCCGCGACGCCGATGATCCCGACGGCGGCGACGCCCAGCGCGGCGAGCAGCAGGCGCTTGCCGCGGAGCGGGCCTCGCGCGGACCGGCCGCCAGGCGACTTGTTCGACCCTCGGCCGCCGCCGGCCGCGCGGGGCCCTGTGGCGTCACCGTAGCGATCCTGGTAGGGATCGTCAGCCGTGCCGGGCTCGTTGAAGCCGACCTGGTAATCGTCGTCGCCGTACTCGCCACGGCCGTCGGGCGCGCCGCGCCCGCCAGTTCCCTGGAAGTCGCCGCTTGCCGCGCCCTGGAAGCCGCCGCTTGCGGCGCGTCCCGGTCGGGCGCCAGGCTCGTTCTTGCCGTACTCCGGGTATGCCCTGGTCTCGTCGTACCGCTCCTGCTGCCTGGTTTCCGCGACCGACTGCGGGCCGGAACGCTGGAAGGCCTGCGGGCCGGATTGTGCCGGGTTGGCGGAAACGGGCAGCGGGCCGCTCCCCTGCTGTCCACGGCCGGGCGGGTATCCGCGTACCGGGTCGCGCAGCGCACCGCGGGGCCCGGTGCCGTATTCGTCGACGACCCGGCCGTTGAGCGCGTACGTGCCGGTATCGGCGAAGCTCGCGCCCTTCGCGGCGGCGGGCTGTCCGCCGTACCAGTCGTTGCCCGCGTCCTGCTCTGGGTAGCTGCCCGAGCCGCCGGCAGGCAGCGCCGGGTAACCCGCGCTGCGGGGCGGTGCGGAGTACCCGCCACCGCCTGCGGGAGGTGCCGGGTACCCGGCGGGCTGGCCGTAGCCGCCATTCGGGTCCTGGTAGTCGCCGCCAGGGCCATAGCCAGGTGCGGGCCGCTGATCGTAGCCTCCCTGGCCATACCTGGGGTCATACCCAGGGGACGGGTTCGGGCCGCGCTCGTAACCGTAGTCGTCTTGCGACGCGTAACCCTGCGGGCCGCCATAACCGCCGGCCCCGCCCTGGCCGGGCTCGGACCCGTAGCCGCCGTACTGCTCGTACGGCTGCTGCTCATACGGCTGCTCGTAGGACTGCTCATATGGCTGCTGCCCGTACGGGCTGCCGTACTGGCCGTCTTGCGGGCGGTAGCCCTGCTGGCCCTGGCCGGGGTAGCCTCCGTCCGGCCCGTAGCTAAAGCCGCCGCCGTCGACTGCCTGGTAGTTCTCGTCGCCGCTATACCCTCGTGACCCGTCGTCCCACGCCCCCGCATTCCCGGGCGCCGCGCCGGACCCCGGTTGCCAAGGAGTTTGGCGCCCCCAGTCCCCGTGTGTGGTGGAAGCATCCTCACCTCGGTATCCCATATCATCGAGAGTAGCGACCACAGGCGTTCCAACACGCCTGGATGTGTTTTTTGAGCGGGACGTACAACGGCATGTAAACGCTCTGAGGTGCGGTAGTCTTAGGGGATACACGGCAGGAGAGTCTGCGCGCACTTTGGCAGCGGGCGCGGATTAGAGTATGCTGCATTGGCGTCATCCGCGACGAGCAGCATTTTCCGGCTGCGCTGACCCAGCACTTGGATCATCCGGTGGCGGGGCCCTGAGGATCACGAACCACATGCGAAGGCTAAACGACTGTGCGCACTTTCAGCCCGAAGGACAGTGACATCACGCGTCAGTGGCATGTCATCGACGCCACCGACGTCGTGCTCGGCCGCCTGGCCAGCCATGTGGCAGTGCTGCTGCGGGGCAAGCACAAGCCAATTTTCGCTCCGCACGTCGACACTGGTGACTTCGTCATCGTGATCAACGCGGACAAGATCTCACTGAGCGGGGCCAAGCTCGAGGACAAGATGGCCTACCGCCACTCTGGCTACCCGGGCGGTCTCCGCGCGGTCAGCTACGCGGACCTCATGGCCAAGCACCCGGAGCGCGCGGTGGAGAAGGCGGTCAAGGGGATGCTCCCCAAGAACTCCCTCGGCCGCAAGACCTTCGGCAAGCTGAAGGTCTACGCGGGGCCGACGCACCCGCATCAGGCGCAGCAGCCGCAGCCGTACGAGATCCGGCAGATTTCCCAGTAGCGCCGCAAGGAAGCGTGAGGAAGAGCAACGTGGCCGAGCCCACTGGCGTAGAGACGCCCGCAGATGACACGGCATACTCCGACCCGGAGTCTGTCACCGAGGACGAGTTCGACGGTGAGGACGCCCCGTCGGAGTACACGACCGAGTCCCCGGAGGCCGCCGCGCCGCGCGCAGCGCGTCGCCCGGTGGTCACCGGGCACGCCAGTGGCCTGGGCCGCCGCAAGGAGGCCATCGCCCGCGTGCGCATCGTGCCTGGCACGGGCCAGTGGAAGATCAACGGCCGTACGCTTGAGGGCTACTTCCCGAACAAGGTGCACCAGCAGATCGTTAGCGAGCCGTTCGTGACGCTTGGCGCCGAGGGCAACTTCGACGTGATCGCGCGCATCGGCGGTGGCGGCGTCTCGGGTCAGGCTGGCGCGCTGCGGCTCGGCGTTGCCCGCGCGCTGATCCTGGTGGACCCGGAGAATCGCCCGCCGCTGAAGAAGGCGGGCTTCCTCACTCGGGACGCCCGGGCAACCGAGCGGAAGAAGTACGGGCTCAAGAAGGCCCGTAAGGCGCCCCAGTACTCCAAGCGCTAGCCGCTGGCTGGCCTCCCAGATCTACGGATATGGGCCGAATTTTCGGTACTGACGGTGTTCGCGGGGTTGCTGGGGTCGAACTGACCGCCCAGCTTGCCATGGACCTAGCGGTCGCGGCGGTGCCTGTACTGGCACCTGCCGCGGTCGCTCCTGGTCATGAGCGCCGCCCTTCCGCCGTCATCGGACGTGACTCCCGGGCCTCCGGCGACTTCCTCGAAGCGGCCGTAGTCGCGGGACTAGCGAGCGCCGGGGTCGACGTGCTCCGCCTCGGCGTCATCCCGACCCCTGGCGTCGCTTACCTCACCGGGGCACTCAACGCGGATTTCGGCGTCGTGCTGTCCGCGAGCCATAACCCCGCCGGCGACAACGGGATCAAGTTCTTCGGCCGGGCTGGCGTCAAGCTTCCGGACGAGACGGAAGACGCCATCGAGGCGCGGCTGCTTTCCCCCCGGACGGGATCTCCCTACGTCTTCGGGCGAGTCACCGACGCGTACTCCGCGCATGAGACCTACCTGGATCACCTGCTCGCCAGCCTGCCCGCAGCGGTGACCGGGCAGCCACCGCTGCAGGGGCTGCGGGTCGTTGTGGACTGCGCCCACGGCGCCGCCTACAGCATCGGCCCGCGTGCTCTTCGCAGGGCCGGCGCCGAGGTCATCGCGATTGGCGCCGCACCGGACGGGCTGAACATCAACGCGGGCGTCGGGTCCACGCACCTGGATAACCTGGCGGCGGCGGTCATTGAGCACGGCGCCGACGCGGGCCTCGCCTTTGACGGCGACGCGGACCGCTGCCTGGCGGTCGACGGCGACGGTCAGCCACTCGACGGCGACCAGATCCTCGCCGTGCTGGCGTCGCAACTTAAGCGAAGCAACCAGCTCAACGGCAACACAGTGGTCGTGACCGTGATGTCCAACCTCGGCTTTCACGACGCGATGCGCGAGTCGGGCATCACGGTGATCGAGACCCCGGTCGGCGACAAGCACGTCTACGCCGCGATGCGGGATGGCGGCTACATACTCGGCGGCGAGCAATCCGGGCACATCATCCAGATGGGTCACGCCACCACGGGAGACGGCGTGCTGACCGGCCTGCACCTGCTCGCTGCGGTGAACAGCATCGGCATCCCGGTGTCCGCCGCGGGCAAGATGATGACCAGGTACCCGCAGGTGCTCATCAACGTTCGCGGCAACAAGGACCGGGCGATGGCCGACCCTGCGCTCGCCGAGGCGGTGAGCGCCGCCAAGTCCGCGCTTGGCGACGCCGGCCGCGTGCTGCTGCGGCCGAGCGGGACCGAGCCGGTCATCCGGGTCATGGTCGAAACGCGCCACTCCGACCTTGCCGAGTTGATCGCCGGGCAGTTGGCCGATGCGGTCCGCCTGGCGATGTCATGATCGTCGGCGTCGGCATCGACGTCGTAGACATCGCCCGCTTCGAGCAGTCCCTCGCACGGACCCCGGGCCTCGCCGCGCGTCTGTTCACCGAAGGCGAACTAGGGCTGCCGCCACGGTCTCTCGCGGCGCGCTTCGCGGCTAAGGAGGCCCTGGCGAAGGCCCTCGGCGCGCCGCGCGGCCTGCTGTGGACCGACGCCGAGATCATCACCACTCCCAGCGGCCGCCCGCACCTTCAGGCGTCGGGCACGGTAGCCGACGCTGCCGCCCGCCTCGGCGTCGCAAGCTGGCACCTCTCCCTCAGCCATGACGGGGGCATAGCGAGCGCTTTCATCATCGCCGAAGGGGAGCGGCCAGCAGGACTTGGGTGGGTCTGACTCGGTCGACGCGCTGCGGCGTAAGTGGGGGTGCTGGCCGCGGGCGTGCGGGCGGGGGAGACTGGGGGTATGCGGGATGCTTACTCGGTTTCTCAGGTGCGGGCGGCAGAAGCGGCGCTCTTTGCGCTCGTGCCCGAAGGTGCTCTCATGCAGCGGGCAGCGGCTGGACTGGCCGCTGTGTGCGCTGATCTGCTGCGCGGTGGGGCGGGCGGGGTCTACGGGGCGCGGGTTGTCGTTCTCACAGGGACCGGCGATAACGGCGGGGACGCACTGTACGCCGGGGAACGGCTGGCGCGCAGAGGAGCGTCTGTTACTGCTGTTCAGGCAGGGGCGCGTCTGCACCCTGATGGCGCGCTCGCTCTCCGGGCTGCCGGGGGCAGGATCATCGCCGTCGTGCCGCCACACGATGCGGGCGCGACCAGCGATCCTTCCGCTGCGCCCGGATCAACGGGCGGGCCTGGCGGCCGCGACAGGGAGCGGTATGACGTCGGGCATGAAGTCCGGCGGGTTATTGGGCATGCCGATCTGATCATTGACGGGATGCTTGGGATCGGCGGCAGCGGGGGGCTTCGGGAGCCCTTTGCCACGCTCGCGCAGCTTGCGGCCAACGCGAGCGCCACGACCGTCGCGGTGGACCTGCCGTCTGGGATTGACGCGGATACTGGGGCTGTTGCCGGGCCGGCCGTGCGAGCCGATGTCACCGTGACCTTTGGGGCGGTCAAGCCGGGGTTGCTAATCGATCCAGGGGCTAGCCATGCCGGGGTCGTCGAGTTTGTTGACATCGGGCTTGGGCCCCACCTGGACGGGGCGCCGGAGGCGAGTGCGCCGCAAGGAGGCGACATCGCGGCGTTGCTTCCTAAGCCGACGGCAGAGTCCGACAAGTATCGGCGCGGTGTGGTCGGCCTGCTGGTCGGCAGCGACCGCTACACGGGGGCGGCGCTGCTCGCGACCGGGGGTGCCGTCCGTGGCGGCGCCGGCATGGTGCGGCTGGTCACATTCCCTGGCGCGGCGGCCGCTGTCCGGCTGGCCCACCCCGAGGTGATCATTTCTGAGCTGGCGCGTGAAACAGGCAACCGTTCGGGGTCACCTGGTCTTGATCTTCAAGACGGAAACTCCCAGTTCCCGCAGGACGTGGGGCGGGTACAAGCGTGGACCGTCGGCTCCGGGATGGGGACAGACGACGCGGCCGCGCGGCGCCTTGCTGCCGTGCTCGCCACCAGCCTGCCTGTGCTTATCGACGCGGACGGGCTGACGCTGCTCTCCAGGCACAGGGAACTGCTGCCACGACCCGCGCCTACGCTGCTCACCCCGCACGCGGGGGAGCTTGGCCGGCTCCTTGACGCGGATCCTGCCGACATCGAGGCGCGGCGGCTCGAGCACGCGCGGCGCGCGGCGAGCAAGCTCGGCGCGTGCGTACTGCTCAAAGGGTCGACGACCGTGGTCGCGCCGCCGGACGGGCTCGACCCGGTGCTGGTGAACACCACGGGGACGCCGTGGCTCGCCACCGCGGGCACTGGGGACGTCCTCGCCGGCCTCGCCGGCGCGCTGCTCGCGCAGGGGCTGCTCCCGCCGCAGGCCGCGATTACCGCTGCGTACCTGCACGGGCTTGCCGCCCGGCTCGCAGCCGCAGGCAGCAGCGAATGCGACCTTGGACTGGCAAACGCGTCACCCATTGGCGCCGCCGATGTCGTCACCGCGCTGCCGCTGGCCTTCCGCGCGCTCCCGGCTCAACTGCGGTGACGGACAAACGCACGGCTTCCTTTGCGATCGCCCGACGATGACCGGTCAAGAGGCGGTATTCGCCGCAGCTGGCCCACGGTCATGGCGAGGGGCTGCTCGGTGCCTCCTGCCCTTAGCATGATGTGCATGTTGCGTCCTGAAAACTGATCCACGCGGACGGATTGAAAGGGGGGACGGGGAAACGGGCCCAGCAGGCACCGCGCCCCTGACTACCAATGAACGGCCATGCGGAGGCGAGCGTCGAACTCGGCGCGATTACCAGGAACATCGCGGCACTGCGCGCGCATGTGGCGCCCGCGGCGGTCATGGCGGTCGTGAAGGCCAACGGGTACGGGCACGGGGCGGTCCCCGCGGCGCAGGCCGCCGTGCGGGGCGGCGCCGACTGGCTGGGCGTGGTGCACGTCGCTGAGGCGCTTGAGGTCCGCGAGGCGGGCGTCGGCGTTCCGCTGCTGTGCCTGATGGCAATCGGCTCCGATAACCACGCCGAGGCGATCGCTGCGGACGTGGACCTTGCGGCGGGGTCGGCCGGCATGGTGCGGCGGCTCGCCGCCGCCGCCGAGGTCGCCGGGCGGCCGGCGCGGGTCCACCTGAAGGCGGACACCGGACTTGGCCGGGGCGGGGCCACCCCGGCCGACTGGCCGGCACTGCTCGCTGCGGCCCGGCAGGCGGAGGCCGACGGCAGCATCGTGGTGGTCGGCGTCTGGTCGCACTTCGCTTCGGCGGACGAGCCTGGGAACCCGTCGATCGAGGCGCAGCTCGCCGTGTTCAAGGAGGCCCTGGCGGTCGCAGAGAGCGCGGGCATCACCCCGCAGGTGCGGCACATCGCCAACACCGCGGCCGCGCTCGACGTGCCGCAGGCGCGCTATGACCTGGTGCGGATAGGCGGCGGCAGCTACGGTCTTGCCACGCTGCCCGGCGGTGCCCCGGCGTGGCTGCGACCCGCGATGACCCTGCGGGCCCGGCTGGCACTAGTAAAACGGGTTCCCGCCGGGACCGGCGTATCGTACGGGCACCGGTACACGACGTCGCGCGAGACGACGCTCGGGCTTGTGCCGCTCGGCTACGCGGACGGGGTACCGCGTGGCGCGCGAGGCCTGCCGCTCGTCTTCGCGCGCGGCCGCCGGTGGCCGATCGCGGGCACGGTCTGCATGGATCAGCTAGTCATCGACTTCGGGGATGAGCCGGTGGCGGAGGGGGATGAGGTCATGCTCTTCGGACCCGGGGACGATGGGGAGCCGACCGCCCAGGAGTGGGGCGAGGCGCTCGGCACGATCTCGTACGAGATCGTGACAGGCATCGGCGCGCGTGTGCCAAGGTCGCACCAGCCATGAGTGACGTCGTGCTGAACGTTGCCACCGCGGCGCGGATGCGCGCTCTCGGGCGGTCCCTGGCCACGCTGCTGCGCGCCGGGGACCTGGTCATCCTCAGCGGCGGGCTGGGCGCGGGCAAGACCACGCTGACCCAGGGGATCGGGGACGGGCTTGGCGTGCGCGGGCCGATCACGTCGCCCACGTTCGTGATCGCGCGGGTGCATCCGTCCTTGGCGACAGCCCTCACGGACCAGCCGCGGCCTGCGCTCGTGCATGCCGACGCATACCGGCTCGGCAGCGCGCTCGAGCTTGACGACCTTGACCTGGACACGGACACTGCGGCCTCGGTGACGGTGGTCGAGTGGGGCGAGGGCCTGGCCGAGGGACTTGCCGCGGATCGCCTGGTAATCACGATCACGCCAGGCCCGGCCAGCGCCATGGGGGTCGGCGGAACCGAAGCCGGCGGCGCGAGCGATCCCGATGACCCGATCGGGGACGTGCCGCGCACGGTGCGGATTTCGGCTATCGGCAAGCGCTGGGAAGGCATCAAGTTGCCACTCGCGAGCCTCGCTGATCGTCTATAGTTCGGCTTTGTACCGTTCCGTTTGTACGTTATACCTGGCCTCTAGGTCACCAACCCTCACCGGAGGCAAGCCGTGACTCAGCATGAGTCATTCCCCGGCCGACCGCGTGGCCGCAGGGCGCGTCATAGCAGTGACACGCCCGAGCAGCAGGGGTATGACGCCACACCGCAAGACCAGCGAGAGTTCCCCGACCTCGCTCCGATCCGCCCGCGGGAGGCACGGCTGCGAGACGGCCGGGTGCAAGGCCAGCCTGGTCAGCCTGGTCAGCCGGGCGGGTACGACGGCTACCCAGGCGCTCCGGGTCAGGGCTACCCGGAGGCCGGTCAGGCGCAGGGGCCGGCGGCCAGTACGGTGGCGGTGGCTACCCAGGTGGCGGTTATCCGGGCGGCCGTCACAGCGGGCAAGTGCAAGCACCCCAGGCGGATCAGGCCTGGGCGGGCCAGGCGCCCTGGACGGAGCAGGCACCCCAGTACCAGGCACAGCTGCCCGCGCCTCAGCCCCATCAGGAGCCTCAGTCCCAGCAGGAAAGGTCCCAGCAGGAGCGGCCGTCACGTCAGCAGGTCGATGAAACGCCGTCCTGGGCCGAGCCCGATTCTGTAGAGGCGTTTTCCGAGCGCTGGCACCAGCGGGACCTTGAGTCGTCGAGGGACGAGCGACGGTCCGACCGGCGCAAGCGGCGCGGGCTGCTCATCGGGGGCGGCGTGGTGATCGCCCTGGCGATCGCGGTCACCGTTTACCTCCTTGGCGGCGGACCGGGAGCGGCCAACCTGGGCTTCGGCAGCTTCGTGACGAACTTCCTGCCCGGCGAGTTGCAGTCGGTGCCGGACCCGTGCACGGCGGTCCCGGCGGCGACGCTGAACGAGTACCTGCCGGGCAAGACCGACGAAGCCGCGCCGCCGCTGAACTCCGGCGCCAACACCGAGTGCACGTGGACGCTGGACAGCGCGCCGACGTACCGGGTACTCCAGGTGCAGCTTCAGGCCTACTCGCCGAGCGGGCTGGCCTCGGGAGACGGCAGCGCCACGTTCGCCGCTGAAGACGCCTTCCAGTCGTTCGAGAACGGCTTCGTCAAGCCGGGTCCCAAGAGCGGGCAGCCGTCGGCCACGGTCACCGACCTTGCCGGGATGCCGGGCGGTTCCGATACGTCCGCCTTCCAGGCCACCGAGGTGTTCAACCGGGGCGGTGCGCTCATGGACGTGGCGAACGTCCTCGTCCGCTACCGCAACGTCATCATCACCGTGGTGGTGGACGGCCTCAACCAGAGCAGCGGCGGCAAGACGTACACGGCGTCGATGAGCGACCTCACGGCCGCCGCGAACGCCGTCGCGACGGAAATGGCTTCCCAAATCGCCAAGTAGTCGCCACGCCGACTAGGCTCATTGGTCGTGCTGCTGCTCGGTCTTGATACCGCGACGCCCGCTGTAACGGTGGCGCTGCATGACGGCGGCCAGCCGCTGGCCCAGCTCGTCACGGTTGACGCGCACCGCCACGCTGAGCTGCTCATGCCCGCTGTCGCCAAGGTGATCGCTGACGCGGGCGCGTCGCAAGGTGACCTGACGGGCATTGTGGCCGGGGTCGGCCCCGGCCCGTACACCGGTCTGCGGGTCGGGCTCGTGACCGCGAACGTGCTCGGTGCCGCGCTCGGTATCCCTGTTTACGGTCTGTGCAGCCTCGACATCATCGCCGCGGATGTGGACGCAGGAGGTGGCGAGTTCCTCGTTGCCACGGACGCGAGGCGGCGGGAACTCTACTGGGCGCGCTACGACGGTACCGGGCGGCGGACCGCCGGCCCGGGAGTCGCCAAGCCCGCGTCGATTCCCGTGTCCGGGCTGCCAGCGGCCGGCGAGGGGCCGATGCTCTACCCCGAGGTGCTTCCGGACAGCCTGGGCCCGGCCTTCCCTGCGGCCGCGACGCTCTGCAGGATCGCCGCGGCCGCCCTCGCCGCCGGCGACCCGGACAGGATCCTGCTTCCGCCCGAGCCGCTCTACCTGCGGCGTCCCGACGCCCGCGAGCCAGGTTCTCCCAAACGGGTGACACGGTGATCTTCCGGGGGAACGACCCCCTGTACCCGGGGGAACGACCCCCTGTACCCCGGGGGAGTCGGCGGGTGACCTGGGGTCGTGAGGCAGGTGATGTCGTGATGGGATTGTCGTCCGGTGAGAAGACGCAGCGGGTCCCTCGCCTGCGCGCGATGGTGCCGGCGGACCTAGTGGACGTCATCGCGCTTGAGCATGAGCTGTTCCCCGATGACCCGTGGTCGCCTGAGATGTTCGCCGATGAGGTTGTCCAGCCGCCAGAGACCCGCCTGTACCTCATCGCGGAGGTGGACGCCGGCGACGGCGGCGTCACCGACCGCGAGATCGTGAGCGGGCGGGGGGCCGCCAGTGGGTCCGTGATGGCGGGCTACGCGGGGCTGATGTTCGTTCCCGGCGGGACGCAGGCCGATGTGCTGACGATCGCGGTCCGCCAGGCATACTGGGGTCAGGGAATCGGCTCGACGCTGCTTGACGCGCTTGTGACCGCCGCGCGGGACCGGGGCTGCGCGGAGGTGTTCCTTGAGGTCCGCGTGGACAATCCCCGGGCGCACGGCCTCTACCTGCGGCGCGGGTTCGAGGACCTCGGCATCCGCCGGGGCTACTACCAGCCGTCCGGCGTCGACGCGATCACGATGAGAAAGGACCTACGACGGTGACCGATGACCCGCTGGTGCTCGGCATCGAGACGTCCTGTGATGAGACCGGCATCGGCATCGTCCGGGGCAGGGAACTGCTGGCCGACGAGGTGGCGTCGTCGATGGACCAGCACGCGAGGTTCGGCGGCGTGGTGCCCGAGGTGGCCAGCCGGGCGCACCTGGAGGCGATGGTCCCTGTCCTTGAGGGCGCGTTCGCCAAGGCAGGCGTGAGGCCGTCCGACATCGACGCCGTCGCGGTGACCGCGGGCCCGGGCCTGGCCGGCGCGCTGATGGTGGGCGTCGCGGCAGCGAAGGCCTATGCCTATGCGCTCGGCAAGCCGCTCTACGGGGTGAATCACCTGGCGGCTCACGTGGCCGTCGACCAGCTTGAGCACGGGCCGTTGCCCGCCCCCTGCGTGGCGCTGCTCGTCTCTGGCGGCCACTCGTCGCTGCTGCTCGTGCCGGATGTGACAGGCGACGTGCATGCGCTCGGCGCGACGATCGACGACGCGGCAGGCGAGGCCTACGACAAGGTGGCGCGGGTGCTCGGCATGCCGTTCCCGGGCGGTCCGCCCATCGACAAGGCGGCCAGGGAAGGGTCACCCGACGCGATCAGGTTCCCGCGCGCCAAGATGCATGACGGAACCCTCGACTTCTCCTTCGCAGGCCTCAAGACGGCGGTCGCCCGGTGGGTCGAGGCCCGCAAGGACGCTGGCGAGCCGGTCCCCGTCGCGGACGTGGCCGCGTCCTTCCAGGAGGCCGTCGTCGACGTGCTCACCCGCAAGGCGGTGGTCGCCTGCCGCGAGCAGGGTGTCTCCTACCTGGTGATCGGCGGCGGCGTCGCGGCCAACTCACGGCTGCGCGCCCTGGCCGCGTCCCGGTGCGAGAGCGCCGGCATCCAGCTCCGCGTCCCCCGCCCCGGCCTGTGCACCGACAACGGCGCGATGGTGGCGGCCCTGGGCGCGTCCGTGGTGGCGGCGGGCCGCCCGCCGTCGACTCTGGCTCTCCCCGCCGACTCGTCCCTCCCCATCACCGAGGTCCTCGTCCCGTAGCCGGGCAGGTGGCTGTGACAGCAGGCCGCCTTATGGACGGCTTGGTGCCGCAACCACATGGCGGGGTCCCAAGCGGGCCGCTACGACGACTTCTTCTTGCCGGTGAGCTTGCGAATGAGGATCGCGATCGCAGCGCCGACGGCGGCGACAGGGATGACGCGCTTCAGGATCGGGACGACCACGAACTTAAAGGCGTTCAGCGACTCTTCCTGCTTCATCACCGGGACGGGGGCGGGCTTGGCGGCAGCGGATGCGGGCGCCGCCTCGCTGGAAGAGCCGGCCGCCGTCCCGTCGGACTCGGGGGTGGCGGTCTCCTCAGGAACTGCGGTCGCGGTGTCCGAGGCGATCAGCGCCTCCAGGTTCGACGCGAACTGCGCGATGAGCTTGCCGCTCACCTCGGGCAGCAGGGAGCGGCCGAACTGCGCGGGGCGGCCGGTCACGTTCAGCGAGGTGTGGATCGACACGAGCGTGCTGCCCGCTGCGTCCCCTGGCTTGAGCGTGGCGTGCACGTTCGCCGACGCGGTGCCCGCGCCGCGGGTCTCCTTGCCGGTCGCCTCGATGGCGAGCGCGCGGTTCTCCTGGTCTTTCTCGGTGAACTTGGCGGTGCCCTTGTAGGAGAGGGAGAGCGGGCCGAGTTTGACCTTTACCTGACCTTCGATCTCATTGCCGTCATCGGAGATCGACAAGACGCTCGCGCCGGGCATGCACGGGGCGATCCGCTCAACGTCAAGCAGGACGTCCCAGGCCTTCTCTGGCGACACTGGAACAGTAAATGAGTTGTCAAGCTCGATGGCCATGCGCAAAACAGTACTACCTGCGGTGAGAAAGAGCGCCCGGTCAGACGCCCTTTCTCACTGTGATTGAGGCAACTCGGCGCCTAGTTGCCGGCAGCTATGACCAGGGCACGGCCGGTCAGCACACGGGCGAGGTGGCGGCGGTAGTCGGCCGCGGCGCGCAGGTCGGTCGGCGGGTTCGTGCCCTCGTCGGCGTGGGCGGCGGCGGCCGACAGGGCGGCCGCCGAGGCTTCCGTGCCGGCCGCCGCCTCCTCGACGGCGTGCGCCCGGACGGGCACCGAGCCCATGTTGGTGAGCCCGACCCGGGCCTCGGCCACGTGACCGTTGGACCGCCGCGCGACCGCGGCGACCCCGACGATCGCCCAGGCCTGGGCGGTGACCTGGAACTTCTCGTACCGGTAGCCCCAGCCGCCCAGCTTCGGCACCTGGATCGCGGTGAGGATCTCACCGGGTGCCAGCGTGGTGGTGAGGTAGTCAGTGAAGAAGTCCGCCGGGGCAATCGAACGCGACCCGCCTGGCCCGGTCGCGACTAGCGTCGCGTCCAGCGCGGTGATGACGGCGGGCAGGTCGCCGGCCGGGTCGGCGTGCGCGAGCGCGCCGCCGATGGTGCCCCGGTGCCGCACTGCCGGGTCCGCGATCGTCCCCGCCGCCTCCGCGAGCAGCCCGCAGACTGCGGCGATGAGTGGATCGCGGGTTAGCTCATAGATCGTGGTCAGCGCCCCGATCTCAAGTGAGGAGCCAAGATCGCGGACGCCGCGCAGCTCCGGCAGGCCGCCCACGTCGACGAGCACCGACGGGTACGCGAACCGCAGCCGGAGCAGCGGCAGCAGCGACTGCCCGCCCGCGATCACCTTCGCGTCCTCGCCGCCGTCCGCTAGGGCGGACACGGCCTCGTCAAGCGACGACGGCCGTGTGTAATCAAACTTCGCAGAGATCATCGTGCGCTCCCGTCTTCCCGCGAGTCTTCCTGCGCGTCCGGATTCGGGCCGGGCCCGGAGGCGGAGGCGGGGGTGGCGGCGGCAGGGGCCGCCGGAGAAGCGCCCTGCGCTTCCTGGATGGCCCGCCACACCCGCTCGGGCGTGCAGGGCATGGGAACGTCGGACACCCCGAACGGGCGGAGCGCGTCGATGATCGCGTTCACCACCGCCGGGGTGGACGCGATCGTGCCGGCCTCGCCGACGCCCTTGACGCCGAGCGGGTTCAGCGTGGACGGGGTGGTCGTCCGCGCGGTCGTGAACGACGGCAGGTCGGCCGCCGAAGGGATCAGGTAGTCCGCGAGCGACGCAGTGATCAGGTTGCCCGAGGAGTCGTACGCGGCCTCCTCGTACAGCGCCTGCGCGACGCCCTGCGCGATGCCGCCGTGCACCTGGCCCTCGACGATCATCGGGTTCACTACGACACCTACGTCGTCAACCGCAACGTAGGAGCGGATCTTAACCTGGCCCGTCTCGGTGTCCACCTCGGCCGCGCACAGGTGCGTGCCGTGCGGGAAGGAGAAGTTGTCCGGGTCGTAGGTCGCGTCGGAGTCAAGCGACGGCTCGACGCCCTCAGGGAGGTCGTGCGCGGTGAACGCGGCGAAGGCGATCTCGCCGATCGACTTGCCCTGGTCCGGGTCGCCGCGGACCGCCCACCGTCCAGAATCCCATTCCAGGTCGTCGGGGGAGACCTCGAGCATGGCCGCCGCGATGACGCGCGCCTTGCGCCGCACCTTGCCGCACGCGTCCACGACCGCGGTTCCGCCCACGACAAGCGACCGCGACCCGTAGGTGTCCATGCCCTTGGGCGCGATCGCCGTGTCGCCGTGCAGCACACGGATGTCCTCGAACGGGACGCCGAGCTGGTCCGCGACGATCTGCGACCACGCGGTCTCGTGTCCCTGCCCGTGCGCCGAAGACCCGGTCACGACCTCTACCTTGCCGGTGGGCAGCATCCGGACCGACGCGTTTTCCCACCCGCCGGCCGCGTAGGCGAGCGAGCCGAGGACGCGCGACGGCGCGAGTCCGCACATTTCGGTAAATGTCGAGACGCCGATGCCGAGGCGCACCGGAGAGTTGGCCGCCTTGAGTTCGGACTGCTCCCTACGCAGTTCGTCGTAGTGGAACAGTTCCTTCGCGGCCGAGGTAGCCGCCTCGTAGTTGCCCGAGTCGTAGGTCAGCCCCGAGATCGTCGTGTACGGGAACTCCTCGTGCTTGATCCAGTTCCGCATCCGCAGTTCAAGCGGGTCCAGGCCCAGTTCAGCGGCCAGGTCGTCCATGAGGTGCTCGATGGCGTACGTCGCCTCGGGCCGCCCGGCGCCCCGGTAGGCGTCGGTGGGGGTCTTGGTGGTGAACACCCCGGTGCAGGTGAACTGGTAGGCGTCCATCTTGTAGATCGCGTTGTACATGAACGCCCCGAGTAGCGGCACGCCCGGCGTGACGAGCATCAGGTACGCGCCCATGTCGGCGAGCAGGTCTACATCGAGGCCCAGGATGCGCCCGTCGGCATCCGCCGCGAGCCGCACCTTCTGGATCTGGTCGCGGCCGTGGTGCACGGCCACGTTGCCCTCGGACCGGGTCTCCGTCCACTTCACCGGGCGGCCGAGCTTACGCGCGAGCAGCAGCGCGAGCACCTCTTCCGCCGTGACCTGCAGCTTCGAGCCGAAGCCGCCCCCCACATCGGGCGCGATCACCCGCAGCTTGTGCTCGGGGATGCCGGTGACGAGCGCGAGCATGACGCGCAGCACGTGCGGGATCTGCGTGGCGCTCCACAGCGTGTACTCGTCGCCGACACGTGCGCATACTACGGACCGCGGCTCCATCGCCGACGGGATCAGCCGCTGCTGCCGGTAGGTGCGCTCGATCACCACGGGTGCGTCGCGGAACGCGGCGTCCAGGTCCCCGTTCCCGAACGTCCAGGTGTAGGACTTGTTCCCGGCCTCGTGGACCTGCGGGGAGCCAGGAGCGAGCGCCGCCTCCATGTCGAGCACGGGCTCAAGGGGCTCGTACGTCACGTCGATGAGCTCGAGCGCATCGGCAGCGGCGTACCGGTCGCGCGCTACCACGCAGGCCACGATCTCGCCGCCGTACCGGACGGTGTCGACCGCCATCGGCGGGTGGTCGGGGATGACGATGTCCGGGGTGACCGGCCAGGCACACGGCAGCGAGCCCTGCTCGGCCGCGAAGTCGGCGCCGGAGTAGGCGGCGAGTACACCGGACGCGGAGCGCGCAGCGGACAGTTCTACGGAGGCGATCCTGGCATGCGCCTGCGTGCTGCGCAGGAAGCCGACGTGAACAAGGCCCGGCAGCGTGATGTTGTCGGTCCAGTTGGTCTGGCCGGTGATCAGCCGGGCGTCTTCCTTGCGGGTGCGCGCTTTGCCGACCTCGGTCGTCGTCTCGTCGATGGCGGTCATGCGGTCACCTCCGCCGTCTGGCCGGCCGCCCGCAGTACGGCGCGGACGATGTTCTGGTAACCGGTGCAGCGGCACAGGTTGCCCTCAAGCCCGTCCCTGACCTCTTCCTCGGTTGGATGTGGATTCTCTCTGAGCAGGTCGACGGCGGCCATGATCATGCCGGGGGTGCAGTAGCCGCACTGCAGCGCGTGCTCCTCGTGGAACGCCTGCTGCAGGGGATGCAGTTCGCCCGAGTCGTCGGCGAGACCCTGGATCGTGGTGACCTCGGCCCCGTCGGCCTGCACCGCCAGGACCGAGCAACTCTTCACCGACCGGCCGTTCAGCAGCACGGTGCATGCCCCGCAATTCGAGGTATCGCACCCGATGGGGGTTCCGATCCGCCCGGCCTGCTCCCTCAGGTAATGCACCAGAAGCAACCGGGGCTCGACGTCGTCCTCATAACGGACGCCGTCGATTCTCACGCTGATCCTCATAACGCGGCCTCCTTGCCGTGTCAGATGCGTCTCTGCACACGGTAAGACCACCGTCACGACCTACACCAGACCCCGCACTTTGATGTCAAGAATTATTGCGTCAGGCAATTAGGAATTGCGGGGACGTTGATTGGTGCGAAACGTGCGGCGCAGCCGGCCGTTCCGTCCGAATAAGTCAAAGAAGAGGCCGATGGCACGCCTCCATCGAGGCCGTCTTCTGAGGACTGCTCGGTCGCGCGTCCGGCTACAGGTTGCCGAGGACGGACTGGAGCGTGCCCGGGGTCTTGACGGAGGGATCCGCCTGCAGGCAGACCTCCTCGATCACCTCGAGGTAGGCGTCGACCTCGGTCGGCTTGTCCAGGTAAAGGGCACTGGTCAGCTGCTCGATGTAGACGACATCGCGCAGGTCGGGCTCGGTGTAGCGCAGGATCGTGAAGGGACCGCCCATCGCCCGGTGCGCTCCGGCGGAGAAGGGCAGGATCTGTAGCGTCACGTTCGGGTGATCGCACATCTCGATCAGGTGCCGTATTTGCGCCTTCATGACCTGCGGGCCGCCGATGACCCTGCGGAGCGCGCCCTCGTCGAGCACCGCCCACAGCATCGGCGGGTCCGCCCTGCGCAGGATCTCCTGCCGGGAGACCCTGGCCTGGGCGCGGCGGATGACTTCCTCTTCCGACGGCAGGTTGCCCAGCCGGATGACCCCGCGGGCGTAGTCCTCGATCTGCAGCAGGCCGGGGACGAACTGCAGCTCGAACTCGCGGATAAAAGAGGCCGCGGCCTCAAGGCCGAAGTACGGCTCTACCCAGTGCGGCAGGATGTCCGAGTACGTCTGCCACCAGCCGGGCGTGTTGGCTTCCCTGGCCAGATTAAGCAGCGCCTCGCGCTCGGTACCCTCGCCGACCCCGTACAGGGTCAGCAGGTCGCCGATGTCGCGCTCCTTGAACCCGACGCGACCATGCTCCATGCGGCTGATCTTCGAGTGCGAACCGCGGATGCTCACGGCGGCGCGCTCGGTCGTCATGCCTGCCTGTTCGCGGAGCCGCCGCAGGTGACCGCCGAGCACAAGGCGCTGCACTGTCGGACCCGCCGAACGCGGGCCAAACAGTTCCTGTGGGGCATCCCAGGGGGAGTCCTCGGGCGAGAGCATCGCAAACTCCTCGGTCACTCGCGTCAGCTCATGGTCGCATGGGTCAGTATCCTCCCATGTGATCATGGCATTGCGGAAGAGGAACCGGCGACAATTGCACGAAATGCATATGCGTTTTCACGCCGCAGACAAACGGCCTAGTGATGCCCCCGGGAGTTAGTCACGCGCCCGGTTGCGGCGGCCCCATTGCCAGCACGGGCGTGGTTCGGGTACTGAGTCGTAACCCCGACAATTAGATTACGTGGTCGAACTCGCCGTCCTTGGCGCCGGCCAGGAACGCGGCGATTTCCGCCTTCGTGTAGACGAGCGCGGGACCGCTCGGGAACCGAGAATTGCGTACCGCGATCTCGCCGTTCGGCAGGTGCGCCACCTCAACGCATGCGCCGTTGGGGTTGCTGTGCTTACTCTTCTGCCACGTGACGTTCGTGAGTTCTGGGGCAGGCATACCGTTGTATGGCTGGATCATATTCTTGTTCCTTCCAGTGACTGAAGCGAGTTGTGTTACTGGACTGGAGCACTACCGGCCGCAAGGAGTGACCGATCTAACACGCCTTGAGCGCGATACCGAGTATGCCACGATGCGCAGCCCGAATGAACGTGCATCTGAATTTGCATGAGACGCATTTTCCGTCGCGCCGGGGGTACCTCCACGCGGAGGATGCACGCCGCCGTGCACGGGACGGATGCACGTTCATCTGGGCTTGCTCCGGATGAACGTGCATCCGGTCTTGCATCTGCACGGCGTATCAGGCACCATATAAGCGAGGCATACCCCACATACTGTGACAGGCACGGTCCTAACCCCCCAAGACGATGCAGGAAGCGGTTGCGTTGGCTCACCTGAGGGTTGCTGAGTGGGAGTCGGATGACGACGACGAGATCGCCCTCATCCCGGCTCTTCCGGCGTCCCCTCCGCAGTTCCTGCCAGTCCCATCGGCTTGGTGGGAGACGCCGGCGGTGACCTGCCGTCCGCTGAGCCCGCTGCCGGAAGAGGCCAGAACGGCCCGCCAGTTCGTCAGGGAACTGCTCACCTGCTGGGGCCTCGGATACCTCTCTGACGACGCCGAGCTCATCATCGCGGAACTGGTTGTCAACGCGGTCAGGCACGGGCTGCGCACAGCTCCGCAGATTATCCCGCGGGGGAAGGAAGCACAGCCGCTTCGGCTGTGCCTGCTCCGCAGGATCGGCGAGGTAATGCTCGCGGTGACCGATCCGAGCGACGAGGCGCCCGCGCCAAAAACGCCAAGCACGGATGGCGAGAGCGGCCGAGGACTGCAGATCGTCGGCGCCCTCAGCTACGTCTGGGGCTGGTCACCCATCGAGGGCAACGGCAAGGCCGTCTGGGCGGTCCTGAAGTCTGTATGACTCGCGGGGGGGAGCGACCCCCTGCGCTCTGCTGCCCGCGGGGGGCGACCCCCCTGCACTCCCCGCGTATGGCGGGGGCTTCACTGTTCCCCCCCGCGGGGGGCGACCCCCCTGCACCCCCCCGATTATGGAAGGGCTTCGCCCCTCCATAGCCTCCCCACGGGAGGACGCCGCAAAAAGCGCGGCGCCCCCCGCGCTGTGGCTGAGGTTAAGGCCTTGTGGTTGCTGTTGGTAGGCAGCGCAGAACCCGCGCTGCCTCGCGCTGTGGTTGCGGTTAAGGCCTTGTGGTTGCGGCGGCATTTCCGCGAGCCGACGAACGATCTTGGAAACTTTGCAAAGGATGGTAGTAAAGCGCCGGTTAACGGCGCTGCTCCAGCCGCGCGTCTGACCATCAGCAATCTGACGGAGACCGAATAATCCTCTTTGTCTATCGTGACACCGGGGTGTCGGTGACATAGAGGACGTGCTCGATCAGGGTGATCAGGACTTCTTTCGCCGATTCTCGTGAGCGTGCGTCGCACAAGATGATCGGCAGGTTGGGATCAACATCGAGTGCCGTGCGGACATCCTCGACCGAGTACCGGCGGGAACCGTCGAAGACATTGAGCGCGATGACGAACGGAATTTCCCTGCGCTCGAAATAGTCGATCGCGGGGAAGCAGTCGGCGAGCCTGCGGGTGTCGGCGAGCACCACGGCGCCGAGCGCGCCCAGGGCGAGTTCGTCCCACATGAACCAGAACCGCTCCTGGCCCGGCGTGCCGAACAGGTAAAGCACCAGGTCCTCGCGGAGCGTGATACGGCCGAAGTCCATCGCCACCGTCGTGGTGGTCTTGCGCTCGACGCCGGCGATGTTGTCGACGTACTTGCTGCTCTCCGTCATCGGTTCCTCAGTGCGCAGCGGCCTGATCTCGCTGACAGCGCCGACCAATGTCGTCTTGCCCACCCCGAATCCGCCCGCGAGCAGGATCTTGATAGCACGGTGACGGCGGGCTGCCGTCCCGTCGTTAGCCTCATAGCCCCCGTAGGCCATGCAGGACCTCCCTGAGCGTGTTTCTGTCAACCTGGCGCGGCTTCATCGGAACCGGCGCCTGTATCGTCACGAGGCCTAGTTCACGCAGGTCCGCGAGGAGGATTCGGACTACGCCAAGCGGCAAGTCGACATCGGAAGCGATATCTACCACCGTGGTCGGTGCCTGCGCGATTTGCAACACCGAAACGTGCTCGGGACCGAGACTGCCGGGGTCCGCGATCCGGGCCTGGGTCGTGAGCACCGTGGCGACTAGGTCGAAGGCCTCACCGGAGTGCCGCGTACGGCCCTGAGTCAGAGCGTACGGCCGGACGACCCGGCCGGCCTCCGCGTCGAGCCACCGTTCATCGTTCGACGGCATGAGTGCCCATCCCCCAGCGTGTCGGCTATAACGCGGACGTGGTCCGCACGTTGAGCTGCAGGTGGTCGCTGGTGCGCTGCACGAGGGACTGCATCTCATAGGCCACCTGAGCGAAGTCGGCATCGTTCCCCGTCACGACAGCCAGGCAGGTGCCCTGCCCAGCCGCGGACACAAGGAGGAATCCCGACGTCATCTCGATGATCGTCTGGAGGACGTCGCCGCCGAAGTGCATGCTGGCCCCGCGGGCAAGCGACTGCAGTCCCGCGGCCAGAGCGGCCAGGTGCTCCGCGTCGTCCCGCTGCAAACTCCGCGAGGAGCACAGCAACAGGCCGTCCTGAGAAAAGAATGCCGCCTGCGAGATATGCGGAACCCGCATCACTAGGTCATCGAGGAGCCAGGCAAGCTGGCTCACGGGGTGCCGCTGGTCAATCTCCATCAGCCTTGCCCTCCGAATCCTGTTGCGCCTGCGTTCTGGCCTGCTGCCAGCCGCGCTGCATAGCGGACAAGGTGTTGCGCATGTCCGTCAACGAAGCCGCGCTAGCAGGGGGGACCGCTGCCGGCCCCTGCGAGCCACCCGCCGCCCCGGACGCGCGCAGCTGCGGTGCGAGACTGGCCTGACGTACGCGGCGCGGCAGCCCCTCGAAATCCCCGGTGCCGCTGCCAGCGGAGTCCGTGCCCTCATAACCTGCGCCGCTAACCCCGTTGATGCCCGAATCGGGGTTGTTTCCTGTGGCACCGTACGCTAGGCCGTCTCCCTGGTAGCTGCTGCTATCCGGGTCAGCAAAGGGGCTCACGTAGGAGTCGGGCTGCCGGCCGCGGAAGTCCGGCTGCGGCTGCTGGTAGCCCGCGTCGGCGGCGGGAGCACCTTCCTGATCGGCCCTCCTCATCGGCGTGAAGACATCGAAGGGGGGTCCCGGCGCCGCGGTTGGCCTGCCGACCGGCACGCCCGTCACCACCGGGACATCATCCGTGCCGTGCCGTCCGCGCCTGGCCCCGGATTGCGCCGGGCTCGGGGGCACGCTCGGCGGCACGCCTGGCATCATGCCTGGGCTGCCGCGGACCGTAGCCTGCGGCCTAGCCGGCCTGCGGCCGTAGTCGCCGGCCGTGCCGGTCGCCGGTCGCGCGTAGTCGCCGGTCGCGCTGTAGTCGCCGGTCGCGCTGTAGTCGCCGGCCGTGCCGTAACCGCCGGTCGCGCTGTAGCCTCTGGGGTTCTCCGGCTGGCGGAGCGCGCCGGAGATGCGGATCGACGACCTGCTCGGGTCCTGGTTCCCCGTCCCGTAGCCGCCCGCGTCGGCCGCCACGTCGCGGGGGGCAGGCGCGCTGGTGGCCGGGTAGCCCGCCCCGGGCGTGACACCGCGGCCGGCGGCAGGCCTGCCTGCCATCGCTGGGCCGCCCGTCCGTGCGGTACCTGACCGCGCGCCGCCTGACCTGGAGCCGCTGGCGTAGCCTGTGCCGTAGGAGGACCCGTTGCCGTTGTACGAGGAGCCGTCGCCTGGGGCGCTGGTGCCGGCGGCGGCGGCCACGCGGGTGCCTGAAGTGATCGCCGCCGGCCCATCCTCGACGATGAGCGCGAGGGGGATCAGCGCGACCACCGTGGTGCCGCCAAAGGGCGACGGGCGGAGCACGACGCGGATCCCGTGCCGCCTTGCCAGCTGCCCGACGACGAACAGGCCGAGTTGCTCGGTGTTGGCCGGGTTGATGTCCGGCGGGTTCGCCAGCCGCTCGTTGAGCTCCTGCATCCGCTGCGGGACCATCCCGAGGCCGCGGTCCTCGATCTCGATCGCGAACCCGTTGGCCACCGTCTCGCCGCTGACCCGGACCTGCGTGAACGGCGGGGACAGGGTGGTCGAGTTCTCGATCAGCTCGGCGAGCAGGTGGATCACGTCGGTGACGGCGGATCCGGCGAGCGCAGCGCGGGCCTGAGTGGAGACCGTCACCCGTGCGTAGTCCTCAACCTCGGCGACCGCGCCGCGCATCACGTCGATCAGCTTCACCGGTGCGGACCAGGACCGGCCCGGAGGGGCACCGGAGAGGATGATGAGGCCTTCCGCATGCCGCCGCATTCGGGTGGTGAGGTGGTCCATCTTGAAGAGGTCTTCGAGCACGTCCGGGTCGGTGGCCCGGCGCTCCATCTCGTCGAGGACCGTGAGCTGGCGCTGCAGCAGCGACTGGTTGCGCCTGGCCAGGTTGCGGAACATGTCATTAACGCCCTGGCGGATCCGTGCCTCGTCGATCGCAGACCTGATGGCAGTCTGCCGCACGGTGTCGATCGCCTGGCCTACCTGGCCGATCTCGTCACTGCCGACGCTCAGCGGCGGCGCCTCGGCCGCGACGTCCACGGACTCGCCGCGCCGGAGCCGGGCCACCACCGAGGGCAGCTGCTCCTGCGCCAGCGTCAGGGCAGAGCGGCGCAGCGTGGAGAGCCGACGGTTGATGAACCGGCTGAGCCACAGCGAAACGATGAGCGTCAGGATGAGGCCGGCGAGGCCGACGCCCGCGGTCACCCAGACCTGGTGCTTCGCGCTGACCGCGAGCCCCTCGTCGGTACCGAGGGTGGCAGCGGCGGCGTTGGTGGCCGAGTCGTAGTTCGCCTTCTGCCACGTGCTGGTCAGGAGCTGCCAGGTCGCCGGGGTGAGCCCCTGCTGCTCCATCGTCGCCAGCGGGATATCGGCCTCGACGGCCTGCTGAACCTTGGTCAGGTTTGCCTGAATCGTCGCAGGCGGCGCCATCTGGTTCATCGTGGCGTTGAAGGCCGTCAGCTCGGCCGGGCTGAGCAGCCTCTGGTAGAGCTGCGTGTCGTCGAATTGCCGTCCGGCCGCCTGCCCGAAGGCCGCCCTGTCGGGGCCGGTCAGCGAGTTGGCGGCGAGCGCGCCCGCTAGCACCGCGTCCTGCTCGGAGAGGTCTTCCCGCGCGTTGACAGCCGAGATGAGGCCGAGGCCCTGCGACGACGCGGACGTGTCGGTCATGCTGGCCGCCTCGGCCTGGAACACATTGTCCTGGTCGGCGACGATCTCGCTGTAGGCCTCAAGGGTGTCGATCGGGCTGATCTTGTTCGCGGCGACCTCCGCGCGTAGCCCGCTCATGCCAGTGACGTCGGTGACCATCTTGGCCAGCGCGGCGGTCTCGCCAGCGGTGGCGTTACGCGTAGTGGCCGGCGAGTTGACCACCCCCTCGAAAGCCGTGAGGCCGTTCTTCGAGGCCGTGATCGCGGCCTGGTAAGCGGTCAGGTTCGCGGGGGACGGCTGCGACTCGTACACGATCGCCGCTCGCCGCTCGACCTGCAGAAGGCTGACGAAGTTGGTTATCGGGATGGAGGTCGCCTGGATGAGGCTTGGCGCGCGGTCCAGGTTCAGCCAGTTGGTGACGGAGGTGTAGGCCACGTACCCGAAGAGGCCGAGCATCGTGATCAGTGGAATGGCGACCAGGAAGTAGATCCTGAGCCGAATGGATCGGCCGCGCGATCTCATGGGCGATCTCCCTGGAGGTGACGAGTAGGGGCAAGCCACGTTAACGCGTAAGTGGTCATGATCGTGGCCAAATCGGTACATTTCACGATGGAAAACCGCATGTTCCGGTGATATTTGGCATCACACAACAGCGGCCAGCGCTCCTTTGACGGTGCTACCGCCTACCCTGGAATCCGTGACCACGACCGCGACGCATTCCCTCCTTGACGGCCTCAACCCGGAGCAGCGGGCTGCGGTGACCCACGCCGGCGGGCCGCTGCTGATCGTCGCGGGGCCGGCTCGGGGAAGACCCGGGTCCTCACCCACCGGATCGCCTATCTCCTGGCCGAGCGCGAGGTGGCACCGGGGGAGATCCTCGCGATCACGTTCACGAACAAGGCCGCCGGCGAGATGGCGTCCCGCGTCGCGACCCTGGTCGGCGACCGCCGGGCGCGGGCGATGTGGGTGATGACGTTCCACTCCGCGTGCGTCCGCATCCTGCGCCGCGAGGCCGCCAGGTTCGGCTACCCGTCGAACTTCTCCATCTACGACTCCGCTGACTCGCAGCGGCTGATGGCCATGGTCTGCCGCGAGCTTGAGCTTGACGCCAGGCAGTACCCGCCCAAGTCGATGGCCGCGCAGGTCTCCAACCTCAAGAACGAGCTCATCGACTACGAGTCGTTCGGGGCAAACGCACGGGCCGCCAAGGAGCGGGTGCTCGCCGAGGCGTACGCGGAGTACCAGCGCCGCCTGGTCGCGGCCGGGGCAATGGACTTCGACGACCTGATCATGGTCACGGTCAACTTGTTCCAGGCGTTTCCCGAGGTCTCGGAGGCCTACCGGCGCCGCTTCCGCCACGTGCTCGTCGATGAGTACCAGGACACGAACCACGCGCAGTACGCCCTCGTCCGCGAACTTGTCTCTGGTGGCGGCGCGCTCTTCGCCAGGTCAAAATCAAGATCAGTCGTCCGAACGGATGCTGGCAACTCCGACACCCCACCTGACTCTCAGGGCCCGGCAGTGCTAGCCCGGGGGGACACTCCCCCGGAACCCCTCGAGCCGTCGGAGTTGTGCGTCGTCGGTGACGCGGACCAGTCCATCTACGCTTTCCGCGGCGCGACGATCAGGAACATCGTCGAGTTCGAGCAGGACTACCCGGACGCGACGGTCATCCTGCTTGAGCAGAACTACCGCTCGACGCAGAACATCCTCGCCGCGGCGAACGCGGTCGTGTCCCGCAATCCGGGCCGTAAGCCGAAGAACCTGTGGTCCGAGGCCGGCGACGGCCCGCCGATCATCGGCTACGTCGCCGACAACGAGCACGACGAGGCCGCGTTCGTCGCCGAGGAGGTCGACCGGCTGAGCGACGAGGGTCTCGCGACCCACGGCCAGGTGGCGGTCTTCTACCGGACGAACGCACAGTCCCGTGTCTTCGAGGAAGTGTTCATCCGGGTGGGGCTGCCCTACCGGGTGGTCGGCGGCGTCCGGTTCTACGAGCGGCGCGAGGTCCGCGACCTGCTCGCCTACCTGCGGCTGATCGCCAACCCGGCGGACGAGGTGTCGCTGCGCCGGGTGCTCAACGTGCCCAAGCGCGGGATCGGGGAGCGAGCAGAGGAGTACGTCGCCTCCTACGCGCAGCGGGAGCGGATCTCGTTCGCCGTGGCGCTGCGCACGCCGTCGGACGTCCCCGGCCTGGCGGCGCGGTCCGCGACGGCGATCGCTGGGTTCAACACCCTGGTAGGCGACCTGCGCGAGCAGGCCGCAACGGGTGGCCCGGTCGCCGAGCTCGTCGAGGCGGTCCTCGACAGGACCGGACTTCAGGCATCGCTGGAGAACTCGGAAGACCTGCAGGACGCCACGCGGGTGGAGAACCTGCAGGAAATGGTCTCCGTCGCCCGGGAGTTCGACGGATCCAGCCCGGACGGCACCCTGGCCGACTTCCTTGAGCGGGTCGCGCTGGTCGCGGACGCGGACGAGATCCCCGACGGCGAAAACCACGGCGGCCTGGTGACGCTGATGACCTTGCACACCGCCAAGGGCCTTGAGTTCCCCGTGGTCTTCCTCACCGGCATGGAGGAGGAAGTGTTTCCGCATGCCAGGGCGCTGACCAACCAGCGCGAGCTTGAGGAGGAGCGGCGGCTCGCCTACGTCGGGATCACCCGCGCGGAGGAGCGGCTGTACCTGACGCGGGCCGCGTCACGGAACTGGTGGGGACGGCCGGCGTTCCACACGCCGTCGCGGTTCCTGTCGGAGATCCCGGCTTCGCTGGTCGACTGGAAGCGGTCCGCTAAGGACGTCGCGGCCGCCGCTACCTCCTCGTCTTCACGGATGGCGGCCCGGCCGGGGACTTCGGTGGTCGGTAACCGCTCCGTGCCCGCGCTGTCGCCCGGCGACCGGGTCAACCACGACAAGTTCGGCCTCGGCACCGTGGTCTCAACAGACGGGTACGGGGACAGCGCCGAGGCGAAGATCGACTTCGGAGGTTCTTACGGTATTAAGCACCTGGTGCTGCGCTACGCGCCTCTGGAAAAGCTCTGACTCAATTGACTTGTGGTCGCGGGGGCTTGGGGATGTCCCCCCGCGCAGTCGTGGCTCAAAGGGCGAGCCCCGAACGCGCGTGGATGACACCCCCGCGCCCCCGCTCCTGCAGTCACTGGGTCAAAACCCGCCGCCGGGCCTGTCCTCCAGGCGCTCCGTTCACCGGGTTGCAGCGCTGGCCTGGCCTTCGGCTGTCTCTGGTCGCTGACATTGCTCTGGTCGCATGGGCGCGTCTCGTGCTCGCTCGTGCGCGTTGCGCCCTAGAGCTAAGACGCTGGCCTGGCTCCTGACTGTCTCTGGTCGCCGCCATTGCTCTAGTCGCGCTTTAGAGGTCTCGCATCCCGCTGGCGCGTTGCGCCATAGTGCTAACGCTGGCCTGGCCCCCGGCTATCTATTGTTGCTGACATTTCTCTATTGTTGCTGACATTTCTCTTAACGCTGGTTCCAGGCCTCGGGGGGCTGGCGGCGGGAGCGTTGAGGGGCTGGGGCTGGGGCCGGGGCCGGGTTGAATGACGGGCGCGCAGCGACGTTCCGTTGCTGGGGGTCTTGGGGTGGGCGGCCGTTTTGGCGTGGGCGGGGGCCTGATGGCTGGCTCCGGTCGGGCGGGAGGCGCGGGTCGCCCCACGGGTCGCGGCTGGTGCGATCCGGGCGCTGATCGCGGGGCGGGCGGGCGGGGCGGGGGTTGCCGCCGCCGGGGTTGCCCATCGATGCGGGGCGGTCCTGCCTGGGGGCGGGCATCACCTGGGTGTGGAGGGCCCGGTCTTCGAAAGGATCGTCGTCGGCCCAGTTGTCGACGGCCGGGCGGTCGGCGCTCGGGGCGGGGCGCGCCCTGCCCTGGGCTGGCCGACCCCCACCGGAGAGCGGGGACTGGCCGGTGATGAGCTGACGGCCGAGCACCCAGCGGCCGCCGCCGATCAGGAGGACGAGGATCGTCGCAATCACGGCGGGGAAGAAGATGCCCGCGACCCACTGCGTGAAGCCCGCGCCGAGTCCCGCCGTGGAGGATCCGAGTTTGGCGTCGTGGACCTTGCCGGTCACAATGGCTGCCACGAAGAACGCTAGGGCAGGCGCGGGGAACAGAAGGTAGACCTTGCCGCGCCTGATGCCGAGCGCGGCCGCGATCGAGCCCATGATGACGAAGACCCCGAGCAGGGTCCCCGGCTCCTGGCCGGCCAGCAAGGTGAAGATGACGCCGAGCAGGGCGAAGGCGGCGAGCACGAGGATGGCCGTCCAGGTTGGCAGCCTGCCGAGCCAGCGCGTCAGACTACCGGGCGCCAGGCCACCCGACTGTAGGGTGCCGAGACCGTTCGACCTGCCGCCGGAAGGCCGGTCTCGGCCCACCGCCGGGCCACTCCTGGACGACCGCGGCTCTCCGGCGAAGTCGTCGGGCAACTTGCCGCGCCGGTCATAGCCCTCAGAATTCGGGGAGGGGCGCCCTTGGCCGCCGCGCGGTGCGCGCGGGCCAACGGGTCCGCTATCACGTGGCCCCAGTCCACGGCTCGGCGTGAAACTCGGGCCGGCTCCCGGCGACGGCGTGCCGCCGCGCGCTCCTTGCCTGCGCGGATCAGCGTCGTCGCGTGCCGAGCCGCCAGACCCGCGCGGCGCACGCCGAGCGGGATCGCCGCGTGTGGGGCCGGTCCGGGGCTCCCACCCAGGTGGTGTGCTCATCGCAGGAGAGGGTAACGCATGAATCCTTGAGTTCGCCTTAACGCGCGTTCCGGCCGGCCCGCGTCCTGAGTAGCGGGACGTGACCAGGGTCTCAATGCGGAGCGAGCACGGCAACTGTTCGGCTACCTCCTAGTAGGTAACGATAGCACGAGATTGGCCGCAATTCGAAAGAACTCATTACGGTACACGGGCCGCCCAGGATCAGCAGGTACTATTCGCACTACTGAATGTGATTAGCGGGTCATCAGTGTGATGACCCGCGACGCAAAACGCGCCATATGGCATCTCCTGCGAGGACGGAGCAGGTAACCTCGCCGGGAAACGGTGCAGGATCAGCCGGAGGAGAACAATATTGCTCGGCACGGGCGGCGGTTCACTGATCGCAGGCAAGGTCGGGTACGCGGCGACTTGTGTGGTCGCCGCGGTGGTGCTTCTGGTGTCCGGCTATGCCTACAAGGTCGTGAGCCTGGCTGACGGGCTCGGCGACGGGATCGGCATCAGCAACGGCCCCTCGGCCGGCGAGATGAACATCCTGGTGATGGGCCTGGAGAGCCGCACCAACTACCAGGGTCAGACGCTGTCGGCAGGGCTGCTCGCCGCGATGCACGCGGGCAGCGTTGAGGGCGTCGACAACGAGGGCGTCGGGGGCCAGGACACCAACACGATGATCCTGCTGCACATCTTCGCCGGCGGTCAGAAAGCGGTCGGCTATTCGATCCCGCGTGACGACTGGGTGACGTACCCCCAGACGTATGACGGGCAGCCTCAGGGCAAGATCGACCAGGCGTACGGCCTGGCCTACTCGGCCTCCCTGGGCCAGACCGTGAACTCCTCGATGAGCAGCGACCAGCGCTACCTTCAAGCCAACCAGGCTGGCCAGGCGGCCACGATCGCCACGGTGGAGGCGGTCACCGGCCAGAAGATCGATCACTTCGCCGAGATAAACCTCGCCGGGTTCTACTACCTGGCAGCGGCGTTCGGCGGCATCGAAGTGTGCATCAAGCCGGAGAACGGCGGCCAGAACCTCACGGACGCCAACTCAGGCTTCAACGCGATGCTCGATGGCTACGTCTGGTCGAAGGGCGGGGCCCAGTACCTGCACCTGAGCGCACCGCAGGCGCTGGCGTTCGTCCGGGAGCGGGACAACCTGCAAAACGGCGACCTTGACCGCACGCACCGGCAGCAAGCGGTCCTCGACTACGTGATCTGGAAGATGGAGCACGACGGCGCCCTAACCGACGTCACCGAGCTCACCTCACTGCTCAACCAGGCGAAGCAGTACCTCATTACCGACTCGACCTGGAATCTGCTCGACTTCGCCCCCCAGATGCGCGCCCTGTCGGGGAAGAACCTCGCGTTCTACACGGCGCCTATCGCGGGGTACGCGACTATCGACGGCCAGGATGCCAACGTTGTCGACATCCCGACGATCCAGGCGGCCATCAAGGCGAAGTTCGACCCCCCTGCACCCGCCCAGAGTTCGACGAGCCCGGCGAAGGCCGCTGCGAAGGCCGCGCCCGTCCCGCCGGCCTCGACGGTCACCGTGGACGTCTACAACGGCGGTACCACGGCGGGCCTGGCTACTGGTGTCTCGCAGGCGCTTGTCGCTAAGGGCTACAAGGCCGGGGCGGTCACCAACGCGACGGCGCAGACGATGGCCGTCACCTCGGCCAACCAGGTGTTCTACGGATCGGGCGCATCGGCCAACGCCGCCAAGATCGCGGGCTACTTCGGTGCGACCGCCGAGGCGCTCAAGTCACTGCCCGCAGGCCATGTTGAGGTGCTCCTCGGCACCGGGTCCACCGCGGTCCCGTCCAGCATCGCCCCGGCGGTCACCCAGCAAAGCGCTCCGGCCTCGACCTCGACCTCGGCCGGTAACAACGGCGCGGCCGGCGGCGCTGTCACCGTAGGAGCTGGCGCGAAGTACGGCATCCCCTGCGTGTACTGACTGGAAGGCTGCAGTGTCGACATCGCGCATTGCGAAGATGATCGCGGGCAAGCTGCTGTACGGCGTGGTGTGCCTGTTCGCGGCGGTGCTGCTCGTGGTGGCCGGCTACGCCCACAAGGTAGTTGGCCTGGTCAACGAGACCGAGAAGGGGATCGCGATCTCGGGCAGCCCCACCATCGGCGCGATGAACATCCTGGTGATGGGCCTGGAGAGCCGGACCAACTACGAGGGGCAGACCCTGTCGGCGGGGCTGCTCGCCGCGATGCACGCGGGCAGCGTTGAGGGCGTGAACGACGAGGGCGTCGGCGGCCAGGACACGGACACGCTGATCCTGATCCACATCTTCGCCGGCGGGAAGAAGGCGGTCGGCTTCTCGATCCCGCGCGATGACCTGGTCACCTACCCGCAAGCCACTTACCTCGGGATCACGCAGGGGAAGATCGACCAGGCGTACGACTTCGCCTACAACGAGTCCCTCGGCCAGACCGTCAACTCATCGGATAGTTCCAATGAGCGTTACCTGCTGGCCAACCAGGCGGGCCAGGCGTTCGAGATCGCCACGGTGGAGTCGGTCACCGGCGTGCACATCGACCACTTCATCGAGGCGAACCTGGCCGGGTTCTACTACCTGGCCTCGGCGTTCGGCGGCATCGAAGTGTGCGTGCAGCCGTGGACGGCGGATGGCGACGCGAACCTGGCCGACAGTGCCTCAGGCTGGAACGCGGTGGCCGACGGGTACAACGTGAAGAAGGGCGGGGATCAGTACCTGCACCTGGCGGCGGCCCAGGCGCTTGCCTACGTGCGCGACAGGGACTCCCTACCCGAGATCGACCTGGACCGCACGCACCGGCAGCAAGCGGTCATCGACTACGTGATCTGGAAGATGAAGACCGATGGCGCGCTCAGCGATCTCGGCGCGCTCAATACCCTGCTCGGCACGGCGAGCCAGTACCTCATTACCGACTCGACGTTCAGCCTGCTCGACTTCGCCACCAACATGCGCGCGCTGTCCGGCAGCAACATGACGTTCGAGACCCTGCCGGTCGCGAGTGAGGCGAGCGTGCCGCTCAACGGCTCGTCGCAGGACGTCAACATCATCGACGTGCCATATATCCAGCAGCTGGTGGGCAGCGCCTTCGACCTGCAGCCGGCAGGCACCCAGTCCGCGGCGGCGACGTCGACGCCCACGCCGGCGCCATCGACGATCACGGTGGACGTCTACAACGGCAGTGACACCGCCGGGCTGGCCGACAACGTTCTCGCAGGCCCTCGTCGCCCAGGGCTACAACGCCGGGGCGGTCGCCAACTCGACGGCGCAGTCGCAGACCGTCGATACGGACACGCAGGTGTTCTACGGCTCCGGCGCGTCGGCGAACGCCACGTCCATCGCGAGCGAGTTCGGTACCAGCGCGCAGCCACTGACGTCGCTGCCCGCCGGCCACGTCGAGGTGCTGCTCGGCTCGAGCGCGACCTCAGTGCCCGCTGGCCTCGGCTCGTCGAGCACGCAGAGCACCCAGTCTACGAGCGCCAAGGTCATCGGCGGGCAGGCCTCGGCCGGCACCGCCGCCACGGCTGCGCCTTCGGCGGTGTCCTCGCCTGCGGCCACGCCCGGTGCCAACGACGGACAGTCCGGCGGCGCCGTCACCGTCGCCCCGAACGCGCCCTACGGCATCCCGTGCGTGTACTAGATCCGGCCTGGTCCAGCGGTGGCCGGTGTAACAGGGACTCGTTACGCTGGTCGCTGTGACACAGACACTGGGCAAGATTCGCGTCATCGTCGCCAAGGCCGGCCTTGACGGGCACGACCGGGGGGCGAAGGTGGTGGCCCGCGCGCTGCGTGACGCCGGAGTCGAGGTCATTTATACCGGCCTGCACCAGACCCCGGAGCAGATCGTCGCCGCCGCGATCCAGGAGGACGTGGACGCGGTCGGCCTGTCCGTGCTGTCCGGCGCGCACATGACCCTCTTCCCGAAGGTCATCGAGCTGCTCAAGGAGCAGGACGCCGGCGACATCGTGGTGTTCGGCGGCGGCATTATCCCGGACGCGGACATCGCCGAGCTGACCGCCCAGGGCGTGGCGAAGATCTTCACCCCCGGCGCGTCCACCACGGACATCGTCGCCTGGGTCAACGAGGCTCTGGCCCCGCGCCACGCGGCCTAGCGGTTACTGCGCCAAATCAAATCACTACAAAGCGCCCAGCCCGGCACCCCCGCCAGCGCTGTGGCCCCCGCGCCAACCTGCCTCAGGCGCGGTGCCCCTGCGGTCCGGGCCCGGAAACGAAAAACGCCGCCCGACAAATCGAATTTGTCGGGCGACGTTCTGTGGTCGGGCGGGTTAGCTGCCCTTGATGACCTCGCGGACCAGGGCCGCGGTCTCGCTCGGGGTCTTGCCGACGCGGACGCCGGCCTTCTCCAGGGCTTCCTTCTTGGCCTGGGCGGTGCCGGCGGAGCCGGAAATGATGGCGCCGGCGTGGCCCATCGTCTTGCCCTCGGGGGCAGTGAACCCGGCGACGTAGCCGACGACGGGCTTGGTGACGTGCTGCTCGATGAACGCCGCAGCCCGCTCCTCGGCGTCGCCACCGATCTCGCCGATCATCACGATCGCGGCGGTCTCCGGGTCGTCCTGGAATGCGGCCAGGCAGTCGATGTGCGTGGTGCCGATGATCGGGTCGCCGCCGATGCCGACCGCGGTGGAGAACCCGATGTCACGCAGCTCGTACATCATCTGGTACGTCAGCGTTCCGGACTTGGACACCAGGCCGATCTTCCCCTCCGACGTGATGTCAGCCGGGATGATGCCCGCGTTGGACTTACCGGGGGAGGCGAGGCCGGGGCAGTTCGGCCCGATGATCCGGGTCTTGTTGCCCTTCTCGGTCGCGTAGGCCCAGAACTCGGCCGTGTCGTGCACAGGGATGCCCTCGGTGATGACGATCGCCAGCGGGATCCCCGCGTCGATCGCCTCGATGACGGCAGCCTTGGCACCGGCCGGCGGGACGAAGATCACGGACACGTCCGCGCCGGTCGCCGCCATCGTCTCGGCCACCGTGCCGAACACGGGCACGTCCACGCCGTTCAGCTCAATGGTGGTCCCGGCCTTCTTCGGGTTGGTGCCGCCGACCACCTTGGTGCCGGCCCGGAGCATGCGCGCTCCGTGCTTGCGGCCCTCAGAACCGGTGATGCCCTGGACGAGCACCTTGCTCTCGGACGTCAGGAAGATCGCCACCGTCATGCTCCCTTCGCGGCCAGTTCGGCCGCGCGCCGTGCCGCGCCGTCCATGGTGTCCACCTGCTCGACGATCGGCAGCGCCGCGTCGGCCAGAATCTGCCTGCCCTCGGCCGCCTTGTTGCCGTCGAGGCGCACGACGATCGGCCGGTCGACCGCCTCGCCGCGCTCCTTCAGCAGCGCGACCGCGGACACGATGCCGTTAGCCACCGCGTCGCAGGCGGTGATGCCGCCGAAGACGTTCACGAACACCGACCGCACGGCCGGGTCAGAAAGTACGATCTCCAGGCCGTTGGCCATGACCTCTGCCGACGCGCCGCCGCCGATGTCGAGGAAGTTCGCCGGCTTGACGCCGCCGAACGACTCGCCCGCGTAAGCCACCACATCAAGCGTGGACATGACCAGGCCCGCGCCGTTGCCGATGATGCCGACCTCGCCGTCGAGCTTGACGTAGTTGAGGTGCTTCTCCTTGGCCTTCGCCTCAAGCGGGTCCGCCGAGGCGAGGTCGTCGAACCGCGCGAGGTCCTGGCGGAAGCCAGCGTTGTCATCGAGCGTGACCTTGCCGTCGAGCGCAAGCACCCGGCCATCCGGGGTGAGCACGAGGGGGTTCACCTCGGCGAGGGTCGCGTCCTCATCGGTGAACAAGGCCCACAGGCGCTCCGCCACGAGGGCGGCGCCTTCCTCAGCCTCCGCCGGGATGCGGCCGGCCCGCACGATCTCCAGCGCCTTGGCGTGGTCCACGCCGGTCAGCGGTGAGACCGGCACGCGGGCGATCGCGTCGGGGTTGGTGTGCGCGAGATCCTCGATCTCCACGCCGCCGTCCACCGAGCAAATCGACAGGAACGTGCGGTTCGCGCGGTCAAGGAGGAACGACAGGTAGTACTCGGACTTGATGTCGGTCGCCTCGGCGATCAGCACCCTGTGCACGGTGTGGCCCTTGATGTCCATACCGATGATGCGCTCGGCCTTGTCATAGGCATCGGCCGGGCCGTCGGCGAGCTTCACGCCGCCGGCCTTGCCCCGGCCTCCGGTCTTCACCTGCGCCTTGACGACTACTTGCGGGATGCCTTCCGCCCCGAACGCGGTGGTGATCTCCCGCGCCTCCTCGGCGGTATTGGCGACCTTGTCTTTCGGCACCGGAACGCCGTACTCGGCGAAGAGTTCCTTAGCCTGATACTCGAACAGGTCCACTGGGGGTCCGATCTCGGTCCGTTGGCTTGCGTCTGGTTGACGCCACGACGAGCGGCGTTCACAAGCAGCGTAGTCCGTTGCACGCCGCGTACGCTGGCCAGGCCACCCATGTGCGCACTGATGTGACAGGATTCTCGTCACAACTTTGGCGAAGGCACCCGGCAGCTTTCCGCCCGCGCAGACATCGGGGTACGGGGGTCCGTCCCCCCGGGAGATATCCGCCGGGTTGCGCGCCCGATATGACGGCGGTCTTTGCCATGGGGCCCGCCCGCGCGGACATCGGGGGTACTGGGGGTCGTCGTCCCCCGGGGGATGGGCTGGTGTTGCCTGCCCAGTGTGGTGGCGTCTTCGTCCGCGCTTGCGCGGACATCGGGGGGTACGGGGGGGCGTCCCCCCGGGAGATATCGCTGGGTTGCGCGCCCGATACGATGGCGGTTTTTGCCATCGGGCGCGCAACCCAGCGCGAGCAGGACCGGCGCGCCTAAGTGCCTTTTGCCCGGTCCGTTGCCACGATGGGCATTGTGCACCTGCCCACGCGCCCCATGCTGATGGCCGGCGGCGTGGCTGCCCTCGCAGCGGCCGGCGGCGGGCTCGCGGTACTCGCGACCCTGACCCTGATCGGCTGGATTACGGCACCGCACGTGGGTCTCGGCGGCGGTCTTGCGGGTGCGCTCCGCTCGGCCGGGCTCCTGTGGCTTGTCGCTCACCATATCGAGGTGACGGTCCAAGGGGTCGGCAGGGTCGGCCTGCTCCCGCTTGGCCTGGTGCTGCTGCCCGCCGCGCTGATTGAGCGGGCCGGCCGGTGGATGACGCGCGAGGGCCACGTGGCCGGCCTCCTCGATGTCGGCTCGGCCGCGGTGTCGATCGCGCTCCCGTACGCGCTGTTCACCGGCGCGGTTGCCGTGGCCAGCCGGACCTCGGTCGCAACGGCGTCAGTGTGGCAGGCGGTCATGGTGGGGTTCCTCATCGCGCTGCTCGCCAGCGCGTTCGGCGCGGCGCGCGCCCTGGCGCCCTGGCGCAAGCTCGCCGGCCGGGTGCCCCCCCGGCCGAGGTCGGTGATCCTTGGGATGCTCGCGGCGCTCGCGGTCCTCACCGTATTCGGCGCGGTCCTTGGCGCCGTGTCGCTCATGGTCCACATCAGCGCCTACAAGGAAGCGGTCGCCGCACTCAACCCGGGGGTGTTCGGGTCGGTGCTGCTGCTGCTCGCCAGCCTGTGCTACCTGCCGAACTCGGTCATCTGGGCGATCGCGTACATGCTCGGCCCTGGCTTCTCGTTCGGCATCGGCACCGCGGTCTCGCCGTCAGGCTCCGCGCTCGGCCAGGTGCCGGCCTTCCCGATGCTCGCGGTGATGCCCGTGGGGGATAAGGCCGCGTTCCCCGCCTGGCTCGGCTTCTTCGTGCTGGTCACGCCGTACCTGGCCGGGGCGCTCGCGGGGCTGATGACGGTGCGGATCGCGCCGACGCCCTGGCTTGAGGCGGCGCCGTTCTGGGGCCTGGTCACCGGAACGCTGACCGCGGTGGTCATCGGCTTCGGCGCGAAGTTCTCCGGCGGCCCGCTCGGCGCGGGACGGCTCGCCTCGGTCGGGCCGGCCGGCGGCGAAGTTGGGCTGGTCGCCGTCCTCGAAGTCGGCGTGACGGCCGCCTTGGTCGCGGGCGCGGCCAACTGGCTGATCATCCGCCATCACATCCGCCGTATCACGCAGGCCCAGGCCCGGGAATCAGGAAATATCCGGATGAGCGGCCCGCAGGCCAGGATCAGCGGCCCGCTGCCCGCCCTCATCGTCGACGAGACCGACGACGCGGGCGGCCACCGGATCCACGTCAATCCGTGGGCCGACGAGCAGGAGTAACCCGCTCACTTGCCGCTGAGTAGGGAGATCCTGGAGCCGACGGAGTTGCTGAACTGCGTCTGGCAGGCATTCTGCGTGGCGACCGTGTTCGCGCCGCTCATGCAGTTGGCGTACTGCATGTACTGCGACGAGAACATCAGGAAGGCGACGAGGGCGAGCCCGCTGAACACGGCGCCGATCACGCCGAGAATCACGCTGGCGATGGCAGCGCGCGGGCGGCGGGTCCCGGCCCGCTTCGCGGCCTTCATGGCGGAGATCGCGAGCATCAGCCCGACCACCGCGACGACGAGCGCGACCGCGACCACGTACGCGGCGCGCTGACCGTTGCCAGTCTGCGTGATCGTGATCACGCTGAGCACCGCGAGGACTAGCGCAGCCAAGGCACGCTGCTGGAGCGCAGGGGCGGCAGGCGGAAGCTGCGGCCGTGGCGCTGGTGGTAGGAACGGTGACCTGGGCGGGGGCTGTGACCCAGGCTGGGGGCGGTCGGTGAGTCTGGCCATCTCGCAACCTATTCTGCCGCACCTACTAGGGTGGCTGCCATGAACGCGAGGCTGGTGGTGCTCGTCTCCGGGGCAGGGACGAACCTGCAGGCCCTCATCGACGCCAGTAAAGACCCAGATTATGGTGCGACCGTTGTCGCCGTCGGCGCTGATCGCGACGGCATCGCCGCCCTTGACCGGGCCAACGGCGCGAACATCCCGACCTTCACCCTTAAAGTCGGAGAATTTCCGACCAGAGACTCCTGGGATGAGGCCCTTGCCGCCGCCTGCGCCGAATACCGCCCCGACCTGATCGTCTGCGCCGGCTTCATGAAGCTGGTGGGCAAGAGCTTCCTCGCGCGGTTCAACGGCCGCTGTCTGAACACGCACCCGGCGCTGCTACCGTCTTTTCCCGGCATGCACGGGGTCAGGGACGCCCTCGCGTACGGGGTGAAGGTAACAGGCTGCACGGTGTTCCTCGTGGACGAGGGTGTCGACGCGGGCCCGGTGCTCGCGCAAGCCGCCGTCCCAGTGCACGATGACGACGACGAGACGACGCTGCACGAGCGGATCAAGGTCGCCGAGCGCGCGCTGCTTGTCGGCACCGTCGGCCGGATGGCCCGCGAGGGCTGGTACGTCAGCGACGACAGGAAGGTAAGGATCGGCAAGTGACCAGGATTCCGATCAGGCGAGCACTGCTCAGCGTCTACGACAAGGCCGGTCTGCCCGAGCTGGCCAAGGCCCTGCACGAGTCGGGAGCGGAGATCGTCTCGACCGGCAGCACGGCACGGACCATCGAGCGGGCGGGCATCCCCGTCACCAAGGTCGAGGACCTCACCGGCTTTCCCGAGGCCCTCGACGGCCGCGTGAAGACCCTGCACCCGCGCGTGCACGCGGGCCTGCTCGCGGACTCGATGAACCCGGACCATAATCGGCAGCTCATGGACCTCGGCATATCGCCGTTCCAGCTTCTGGTGTCGAACCTGTACCCGTTCGAGCAGACTGTGGCCTCGGGCGCGGACGACAGCGCGATCATCGAGCAGATCGACATCGGCGGCCCCGCGATGGTCCGCGCCGCCGCGAAGAACCACGGCAGCCTCGCGGTCGTGACCAGCCCCGCCCAGTACGGCGACCTGCTCAAAGCCATCGCAGACAATGGATTCACGCTTGAGCAGCGCCGCCGCCTCGCGGCACAGGCCTACGCGCACACGGCCGCCTACGACGCCGCCGTCTCCTCATGGTTCGCTGCCAGCTATGCCCCCGACGAGATCGCGCAGGAGACCGGCTGGCCGGACCTGATCGCCCAGGTGTGGACGCGCTCCGACGCGCTCCGCTACGGCGAGAACCCGCACCAGAAGGCGGCACTCTACAAGTCACGCGCGGAGGGTTCCGACCCCGGGATCGCCAACGCCGAAGTCCTGCACGGCAAGGCCATGTCCTACAACAACTACGTGGACGCAGACTCGGCGCGCCGGGCAGCCTTCGACTTCGCGGAGCCGTGCGTCGCGATCATCAAGCACTCCAACCCGTGCGGCATCGCGATCGGCACCAACATCGCCGCCGCTCACGCCAAGGCCCTGGCCTGCGATCCGCTGTCCGCCTACGGCGGCGTGGTCGCGGCCAACAGCGCGGTGACCGACGCGATGGCCGAGCAGATCATCGACGGCTTCGCCGAGGTGGTGATCGCGCCGGACTTCGACCCGGCGGCGGTCGAGATCCTGACGGGGAGGTGGAAGAACATCCGGTTGCTTCGCTGCGCCCCGCCGCCATGGGCGCAGGGGACAGGTGAAACAGGGATTCGTTCGGGATCAGCTGACTTTGAATTCCGTCCAGTCAGCGGGGGGATGCTCGCGCAGACCTGGGACCGCATCGACGCGCCGGGCGACGACCCTGCGAACTGGGAGCTCAAGACGGGGGAGGCAGCAGACGCCGCGACCCTGGCGGATCTCGCGTTCGCGTGGCGAGCGTGCCGCGCGGTCAAGTCCAACGCGATCCTGCTCGCCGCGGACGGCGCGTCCGTCGGGGTGGGCATGGGGCAGGTGAACCGGGTCGACTCGGCGCGGCTTGCTGTGGCCAGAGCCGGAAATCGGGCCGCCGGATCTGTGGCCTCGTCTGACGCGTATTTCCCGTTTCCTGACGGTTTCGAGATACTTGCTGAGGCGGGTGTCCGCGCGGTGGTCGAACCGGGCGGTTCCATCCGGGACGACAGCGTGATCGAGGCCGCGCGGGCGGCGGATGTCACGCTGTACTTCACGGGTGTCCGGCACTTCTACCACTGAGGGGATGGCGAGCGAGTCCGGCGAGCGACTCGGCGAGCGACTCGGCGAGCGAGCCTTGGTTTTTAGGCGAGCGGGCAGCACAGGGTCGTTTAGGCGAGCGGGCAGCACAGGGTCGTTTAGGCGAGCGGGCAGCACAGGGTCGTTTGGGCGAGCGGGCAGCACAGGGTTTTTGGCAAGCGGGAGGTACTGGATCTTGAGCGCGCAGATTCTCGATGGCAAGGCGACCGCGGCGGCGGTCAAGGCGGACCTGAAGGAGCGCGTGGCCGCGCTCGCCGCGCGGGGTATCGTGCCCGGACTCGGCACGATCCTGGTCGGCGACGATCCGGGGTCGCACTCCTACGTAGCGGGCAAGCACCGGGACTGCGCGCAGGTCGGCATCGCCTCGATCCGCCGTGACCTGCCGGCCTCGGCCTCGCAGGCGCAGGTGGAAGAGGCCGTGGCGGAGCTGAACGAGGACCCGGCCTGCACCGGGTACATCGTGCAGCTGCCGCTGCCCTCGGGGCTCGACGACATGCGGGTCCTGAACCTGATCGACCCGGCCAAGGACGCGGACGGGCTGCACCCGGTCAACCTCGGCAAGCTCGTCCTCGGCGAGAAGGCGCCGCTGCCCTGCACGCCGCACGGCATCGTGGTGCTACTGCGGCGCTACGGCGTGGAGCTCGCCGGGGCCGAAGTGACCGTGATCGGCCGTGGCATCACGGTGGGGCGGGCGCTCGGGCTGCTACTGACCAGGAAGTCGGAGAACGCGACGGTCACATCGTGCCACACCGGTACTAAGGACCTCGCCGCGCACACGCGTGCCGCCGACATCGTGGTTGTCGCCGCCGGGCGGGCCGGGCTGCTGACGGCGGACATGGTCAAGCCCGGCGCGGCGGTGCTGGACGTGGGCATCACGAGGACCGAGGCTGGGCTGGTCGGGGACGTGGCGCCTGATGTCGCGTCCGTGGCCGGCTGGGTCGCGCCGAATCCTGGCGGGGTGGGGCCGATGACCCGCGCGATGCTCCTCGCTAATGTGGTGGAGACAGCCGAGCGTCGGTTATCGCCCGGGGGACGACTTCCCGTACCCCCCGCTGTCCGCCTCGGACCCGGTGGCAAAACCGCCACTGTTTCGGGCCCGCCCGGCGGGACGGTGGATTCAGGGGTCCGGGCTCCCGTTCCGTTCCTCGGAGGGGACGGGCGCGGACGGCGCGGCTACTGGCGAGTAACATAGACTTCTGCTGAGGAGTCGACTACGCGAGAAGGGCAGCGTCGTCCATGAACATCGTCGTCTGCGTTAAGCAGGTGCCTGACACCGCGGTTGAGCGCACGCTCAAGCCCGGTGACGGCACCTTGGACCGGGCTTCGCTCGACGGGCTGATCAATGAGCTCGATGAGTACGCGATCGAGGAGGGCCTGAAGATCGCTGAGGCGCACGGCGGTGAGGTGACGATCCTGTCGATGGGCCCGGGCAAGGCGTCGGAGTCGATCCGCAAGGCGCTGTCGATGGGCGCGGACAAGGCGGTCCACGTGGTGGACGACGGCCTGGCCGGCTCTGACGCGCTCGCGACGTCGCTCGCTCTTGCCGAGGCGCTGAAGCAGGTCGGGTTCGACCTGGTCATCCTCGGGTCGGAGTCGACCGACGCGCGGACCGGCGTGGTGCCGGCGATGCTCGCCGAGCGCCTTGGGGTGCCGCAGCTCACCCTGGCGTCGAAGGTGGACATCTCCGGTTCTGACGTGACGATCCGGCGGGTCACCGACGACGGGTACGCGGTGGTGTCCGCGTCGCTGCCGGCCGTGGTGTCGGTGGTGGAGAAGATCAACGAGCCGCGCTACCCGACGTTCAAGGGGATCATGGCGGCGAAGAAGAAGCCGGTGCAGACCCTGACCCTCGCGGACCTGTCGATTCCCGCGGATTCCGTGGGGCTGACGAACGCTGCGACCGGGGTGGCGGACTTCGCCGCGCGCCCGCCGCGCTCAGCCGGCGTGATCGTGAAGGACGAAGGGGACGGTGGCGCGAAGGCGGCCGGGTTCCTCGCCGAGCGGAAGTTCATCTAGGGAGGACTTGGTTACATGGCTGAGGTACTGGTCCTCGCGGAGCACACTGCTGACGGCGAGGTCAAGAAGGTCACGCTTGAACTGCTGGCCGCCGCGAGGCGGCTCGGTTCCCCGTCCGTGGTGTGGACGGGGCCGGGCTCGGACGCCGGGGTCGCTCGGCTAGGCGAGTACGGCGCGGAGAAGGTCTACGTCGCGGACTCGCCCGACTTTTCCGGGTATGTCGTGGCACCGACGGCGGAGTTGCTCGCCTCGCTGGTGGCCGACAAGGCGCCGGCCGCGGTGCTGATCGCCGGCACGACCGAGGGCAAGGAGATCGCCGGGCGGCTCGCGGTCAAGTCCGGGTCCGGCGTGCTGACCGATGCGGTCAACGTGGTGGCGGGTGACGATGGTGCCCCGGTCGCCGAGCAGCCGAACTTCGGCGGGGCCGTCACCGTGCACTCCGTCGTCAGGGCCGGGACGCCGATCATCGCGGTGCGGCCGAACGCGATCGCTCCCGAGGCGACCGCTGGCGCCGCGGCTGTGGAGACGGTGTCGTTCGCGGCGTCGGCCGCTGCCAAGGCGGCGACGGTTACCGAGCGCGTGGTGGCCGAGAAGGGCGAGCGTCCGGACCTGACCGAGGCGCAGATCGTGGTCTCTGGCGGGCGCGGTACCGGGTCTGAGGACGGCTTCAAGATCATCGAGAAGCTGGCTGATTCGCTGGGGGCGGCCGTGGGCGCGTCCCGCGCGGTTACCGACGCCGGCTGGTACCCGCACCAGTTCCAGGTCGGGCAGACCGGTAAGACCGTGTCTCCGCAGCTGTACGTGGCCGTCGGGATCTCCGGCGCCATCCAGCACCGGGCCGGCATGCAGACGTCCAAGACGATTGTCGCGATCAACAAGGACCCCGAGGCCCCGATCTTCGAGATCGCCGACTACGGCGTGGTCGGCGACCTGTTCACCGTCGTCCCCCAGCTGTTGGACGAGATCACGAAGCGCAAGGGCCTGTAAGCGGTTCCGCTGGCTGTCTGTCAGGGCAGACATTGCTTTGGGCGGCAGGGTGGGGCGCTTGGGCTTGCGGGGTCCGGCGGGACAGTCGTGGCACACACACCGTGCCCCGAACGTCCGGGCGGACCGCCGCGGCGCCCTATCGCCCCACTCTGCGGGGAAGCAAGTCCAAGAGCAAAGTCAAAAGATCGAAGTCAAGGTCAAAGTCAAGGTCGAGGGCGAAGCTGTGACAGATCAAGAACCTTGGACTTGAGCGGGCGGGGCGCTCGGTTAGGCTTAGCGGTGCGATGAGTACTTCCCCGGTTGTTTATCTTGACCATGCTGCTACGACGCCAATGCTGCCTGAGGCCATCGCTGCGATGACCGAGGAACTGGCGGAGCTTGGCAATCCCTCGTCTCTGCACAACGCTGGGCGGCGCGCGCGCCGGGTTGTGGAGGAGTCTCGGGAGCAGCTTGCCGAGGTGTTCGGGGCGCGGGCTAGCGAGGTGATCTTCACAAGCGGCGGCACCGAGGCGGACAACCTGGCTGTGAAGGGGCTCTACTGGGCTCGTCGGTCGTCTGACGAGCGTCGGCGGCGAGTGCTGACGACGGCTGTTGAGCATCATGCCGTGTTCGATTCCGTGCGGTGGCTCTGTGACGCGCACGGTGCGCGCGCTGACTGGCTTGCTGTGGACTCGCTTGGGCTCGTTTCCCCTGACGTGCTGCGCGGCGCGCTTTCCGCCGATCCCGCCGACGCTGCTCTTGTCAGCATCATGTGGGCGAACAACGAGGTGGGCGCCGTGCAGCCGGTCGCTTCGCTCGCTGCTGTGGCGCATGAGTTCGGGGTGCCGTTCCACACTGACGCGGTGCAGGCATCGGCGCAGCTTCCTGTTGACTTCGCCTCCTCGGGTGCGGACGCGATGACCGTCACCGCGCACAAGCTCGGCGGGCCTGTCGGGGTCGGCGCGCTGATCCTCGGCAAGAGCCTCACCCCGGTCCCGGTGCTACACGGCGGAGGGCAGGAGCGCGACATCAGGTCGGGCACGCTGGACGCCCCGGCGATCAGGGCCTTCGCCGTGGCGGCCGTCGCCAGTGCGGAGCGGCGCTCAGTGGAGACCAAGCGGATCGCGGCGCTCCGCGACGACCTGATCCGCCAGGTCCTGCTCGCGGTGCCCGACGCGCTACTGAACGGCCCGCCACCCGGCCCGGACCGACTGCCAGGCAACGCGCACTTCTCCTTCCCCGGCTGTGAGGGCGACGCGCTGCTCCTGCTGCTCGACGCCCGTGGCATCGCCTGCTCCACCGGCTCCGCCTGCACCGCGGGCGTGGCCGAGCCAAGCCACGTGCTGCTCGCGATGGGTGCCGACGAGCACCGCGCCCGCGGCTCACTCCGCTTCTCCCTTGGCCACACGACGACCCAGGCCGACGTAGACGCCCTGGGCGCCACGATCGGCGAGGCGGCCACCCGCGCCCGCCGCGCCGCCGCCCGGTAGCGTTCACGTAAGCACGCGAGAGCGGCGGATACCCTGGAATGGTTATGGGGCTTCGTGTTCTTGCCGCCATGTCGGGCGGCGTTGACTCCGCTACCGCGGCGGCACGCGCGGTCGAAGCCGGTCACGAGGTGACCGGCGTCCACTTGGCACTGTCGTCCAACCCGCAGTCCTACCGGACCGGGGCGCGCGGCTGCTGCACGATCGAGGACGCACGGGACGCCCGCCGCGCCGCCGACGTGATCGGCATCCCGTTCTACGTCTGGGACATGGCCGAGCGCTTCGCCCGCGACGTGGTCGACGACTTCGTCGCCGAGTACGCGGCAGGCAGGACACCGAACCCGTGCCTGCGCTGCAACGAGAAGATCAAGTTCGAAGCGGTCCTCGACCGAGCCCTAGCACTCGGCTTCGACGCGGTCTGCACCGGCCACTACGCGCGGATCGACACCGGCAGCGGCGCCCTCCAGCGGGCCGTGGACCCCGGCAAGGACCAGTCCTACGTCCTCGCGGTCCTGAACAAGGACCAGATCTCCCACGCAATGTTCCCCCTGGGTGACACGCCCAAGTCCGACGTCCGCGAGGAGGCCCGCTCCCGCGGCCTGCTCGTCGCCGACAAGCCCGACAGCCACGACGTCTGCTTCATCGCCGACGGCGACACCCGCGGCTTCCTGTCCCGCAAGCTAGGCTCGGCACCCGGTTCGATTGTCGACGCAGAAGGGGCGGTCCTCGGCTCCCACGAGGGCGTACACGGCTTCACCATCGGCCAGCGCAAGGGCCTGCACCTGGACAGGCCAGCCCCGGACGGCAAGCCCCGCTACGTGCTGTCCATCGAGCCGGTGTCGAACACGGTGACCGTCGGCCCGGCCGACGCCCTAGGCGTCCGCGAGATCACTGCGACCCGCCCAGTCTGGACCGGCTGCGAGCCCCCGTCGGCCCCGATCGAGTGCATGGTCCAGCTCCGCGCCCACGGCGAGGTCCACCCCTGTACGGCGCAGGTATCCGGGGACGAACTGCACATCTACCTCAGCGGCAAGGCCCGGGGCGTGGCCACAGGCCAGGCCGCCGTCCTCTACAGCGGCGACACGGTCCTGGGGAGCGCCACGATCGGGTCCACCCGCTAACCTGCGGCTCTAGTTCGAACGACGGTCTTACTTATCAGGACTGTCATCCTCATTAGAACTGTTATTGTCCACGGACCCGCTTGACGGCCAGAGGCAGTCCATCAGGGGGTCGTAGTGCTCGTACCTGTAATGAAGAGACGGGCGAGCGTGGAACTTAGCCATCGCACCTCCCTGAACTGTTGAAATCGTCCTGATCAGGCTATCTGTCGCCGTATAGGTGCTTGTTGAGCCCCGGCGGCCTGCTCGATTCCGGGCAGGAGTCGGTGTAGTAGTTCATCACTGCGACAACCCGCATGTCCGACGCATGTGTCAACGGCCGTACGTAGTGCGGATACTGCCGAGCGTCGAAGAAGATGAGGTGGCCAGCCGACGGCCTGAGGACCGAGCAGTCCCGCTCCACGTCCGCGACGGAAGCAGCCGCAGCGTCGTGCGCGAAGACGAGTTCGCCGCCATTCACATGGTCGGTGCAGAAGAGAAGGCCGGTGAGTGGGTTCGAATCGATGTGGCACTCGAAGCGCATCCCAGTGCCGCGCTGCACATTGAGCACCACGCCGTATCGGTCGTCGCGCGCCGGGCTCACTTTTTCCTCGCAAGCTTCCCCGGCTAGTTCCAGGAAGGCGCCGCGATAAGACTGGTAGAGCCACGGCAGGCGATGTCGCACCTGATGGGCGTGCACGCGGCCGCGGGTGATATGCCGCACGTCAGCGGCCTCGCGAGAGAGAACTGGCGTGCGCGGAAAGTTGTGAAAATCGGCATCGTCCGCAGTCATCCGCATTTCGTCTTGCCAGCCGTTAGGCAAGGTGCCATTGAGGTCAAATGTGATCCATCGGAATCGTGACTGCAATACTGCCCCCAACAGCGCTGGTACCAGGGCCGCGCCCCGTCCCCGGAGTTGATTCGCGATCCTGGTACCAGGCTGCTTTAACTCAGTGGCGGCACCCGCAGCGGTGCCGCCGGTGCTACGCGCGGACGAAGGGGTCGTAGTGCTCGTAGCGATACTGGGTAGACGGGCGGGAGTGGTATTTGACCACGGCTTCCTCCAAGCTCGGCGTTGCAGCGGTCTTCCCGCGCTCCTGGGCCCGTATGGGACACGGTCGAGGTAGGATCCGCCGTTCCTCCAGAACCGATTATGAGTTAACGGACCCTTTGCTGTCATCTGCCATGGATCATGGGTTAATGAGCATTTTGGCCCGCTGCAGTCGCTTGCGGACCAACGAGCATAAGCTCCTCCGTGCGCTGGAACCACTCATGGCTGGTCAGGCTCTCTCGACGCCTGGAGAGCCTGCCCTGCGGCGGCTTCCACTTCTGGACCGCGATGACCACGACAGGCAGCGCGAGCAGGACCGCGAGCGGCACTAGCGCGGGGATGGCGAGCAGCACACCGGTCCACTTAATGCCGATCCAGCCGGCCAGTAGCCCGTCGCTGAGCGACGCGACCGGCTTGCTGCCAGCCCAGGCAATCGCCCACACGGCCATCACGCTTGCCTCATATTGGGGCCCCGCTCTAGTGGCGAGCACCGTGCGGGTCGCCGAGTTGGCGATCAGGCACATGACGCCTGCACCGAACGCGGCGAAGAAGCTTACGACCACCCAAGGCGATAGCACGAACAGCATCATGAAGCTTGCCAGGATCGCTAGCGCCACGGCAGCCAGTCGAAGCGAGGGCTCGTGCTTGGATGGCCGGAACGACCCGAAGACGGTGCCGCCGCCGAGCGCGGCAATGAACCATCCCGGCCAGTCCGCGCTGGCATGCAGATGCCCGGCCAGCGCAGGACCCAGCACGAGCACTGGGTCGTCTGCCACCGTGACCGCTGCGACCATCAGGAGCAGGATGGCGATCCGCCAGTCGCGGCGTGACACATCGAAGCCGTCTCGGAGGTGTGACTTCTCCCGCCGCTGCGACTTCTCCCACCGCTCAGCCGGCTGGCCGTGGCCGGCGAGTACGAGGCAGCCGGCGAAGACGAGGAACGACACCGAATTGGCCGCGAACGCCCAACCGAACCCGAGTGTGGTGACGAGGACCACGCTGATCGGCGGTGCGACGGCACGGCCCAGGTTGTAGGAGACGGAGTCCATGGCGAACGCGGGCCTTATGTCCTTCGCGGGGCAGAGTCGTCGTACAGTGACGTTTCTCGCTGGCAGCGCGAACGTGAAGGCTAGCCCGCTTGCGATGGCCCCGCACCCCAGCCACCGGGTGTGCATGTGGCCGGTGAACGCGAGCAGGGCCATCAGCCCGGCGAATGCGGCGGCGATCACCTGCGCAGCGAACAGTATCCGTCGGCCGCCGAACTTGTCGGTCATCACTCCGGCCCACGGCCCGAGGACGAGCGGGCTTGAGAATTGCGCACAGGTAACTAGCCCGACCACGAGGACCGAGTGCGACAGCCGGTAGGCGAGGAGCACCTGCGCGGTGTTCTGCAGCCAGGTGCCGAAGTCCGATGTGACGCTGCCAACGAAGTAATAGCGGAAGCTCAGGTTATGCTGCAGGACCCGCCAGGAGATGGTTCGTTGCCCCCTGCTACGGGACAGGCCGAAGTATGCCGCTGGCAAGCGTAGTACAGCCGCACGTGATGGCGTCACGAAAGTCCTCGCGGGATAGCGGCAGCGTCAGCTCTGAGGTGCCTACGTTGGCCGCAGGTAGCGGGGTTTACACGGGATTCCGAACGGCCCGAGGTGCTTAGGCTGTCATGGAATCCGCGTCTCCCCCGGGGCGGTCGTCGTACCGGGGATCGGGGAGATCGTCCCCGACATTGACGATGAATTGGTTCCTATCGGTGGGGAACACTGTCACCGTCACCCGCATGGGATTCTTGCCTTGGTCGAAGGCTGTACGGAAGATCTCGAAGACCGTGGAGTCGTGCGGAATTCGAAAGAATGTCTGCTCGGTGTTGTCGGAGCTGCGGGCGGTAATCCAGTCCCGGTAACCGATCTGTTCGAGTCCGATCGCTTCACCTAGGTATCGCACGGCCCCTTCTACGATGTCTTCCGGCAATAGCAGCCGGGACGCGCCCCGAGTGAAGAACTCCATGGGGTAGAAGGATGTCTGCAGAGACCACGGAAGGCCGTCGATGAAGCGCTCTTGGTGCCTGCTGATGACCTGAGTTCCCGGCGCGACCCGGAGCCGCGCGGCAACCACCGTGGGCGCAGGCTGGACCTCGACCTTCGGCGTGGTCATGGACGCCTCGCGGTTCTTGGCGCCAACCTTGGACAGGTAGGTCGCCCCCTCACCTACGCTCACCTCGTCCGTGTCCACGGTGAGCACAGTGACGAAGGGATCGATAATCCGCGTAACGTACGTTCCCTGGCCTTGCTTGGTCTCGACAAGGCCCTGGCTGGTTAGCCGCTTGATGGCGTCCCTGATGGTGTTCCGCGAGGCACCGTACGCTTCGCGAAGCTCAAGCTCGGTGGGTAGCTGGCTACCGCGGGCAAGTTTGCCTGACTCAATTCGTTTGATGAGGTCATCGGCGATCCAGTGATACATCGGCTGTCGAGCCATCACACCCTCCTCTCGCTTCTCGCAGCAAGTACCATACATCAGATGTTGGGATAATGGGTATGAACGAGCTATCCTGGTTAACCCATCTAAGACCGGCCAGATGGATTGTCCCAAAATTTCTCCTGGCGTGTCTGGTTTGTGCCTGAACGACCGTGGTAAAACCAAGGTACAGGTCCCAAAGGTTGGGATGACTCTAACAGGTTGGATGACACGGTGTACAGGGATCAATCGGCTCAAGCTGGCTACTTGGGTGCAGTCCTACCCATGGTATAGCCCGGTCATCCCGTCATCTCGTCTACCAGGTCAGAGCAGCCGATGTCTCGGGGAAGCGGGACCTGTGGGAGACGCCGCAGTGGACTGCGGCGCGGCAGAGTTCGGAGGCCATCATGGCCAGTCTCGTCATCATCGCGCTCGTCCTGACCCTCGTCAGCGTCATCGCCGGCGCCTTCATCACGATCTCGTTCGCCATCCGCCGGGAGGACCGGACAAGAGGTTCCCTCCGGTCGAACGCGCCCAGCAACAGCACGCGGGCCGCGCGCTCGCTGGTCGGCATCAGCAGTTCCAGGTGGGACTAGGCGTGGAGCCACACAAGGTCTGCCTGCTGTTCGTCGGGGGCCAGCAGTCGGGGGTCGTAGCCGTCAACGGGGGCGGCTAGGACCTTGAAGAAAGGCCCCTATGCCCATCGGGCCGTTGGGCATTGGGGCCGGCGGTCGCCGTCCACGGCGGTGACCGCCCAAGTAACGGGGATATGGAGGCCCACATGGAAATCGTCGAGCAGTTCACGGCGCTAGCGCTCCTGATTGTCTTCCTCTTCGGGATCACCCTCGGGGTGATAGGCGGTGCGGTCCACGGATCGAGGCGCGGGGCTCTGCTAGCGCCGGCATCGGACGACCTCCTCAGCGCCGGTGCTCGGGTGATCTACGGGGTCTACACCCGCGATGACGACGGGTACCTGCAGGGCCTTCTCGGAGGCAGCGACCGGGCGTCAGACGACCCGCGCGGAAACGACGGCTCCGAATCGCACGGACAGGAGGTGGACCGATGAGGGGCTTCGAGATCATAGCGATCGTCATCGGCGTCTTCTTCGTCATCGGGATCGCCGTGGGCATGCTGCTGGTCATCGCGCTTCCCCTGCTCCGGGGCATGCTCCGGAACCGCCGCAACCGCCGCAGGTACAAGAACGGCGGTAACTGGTGGAAGCTGCCGCCCGATGACGACGACCGGCGGCCTCCTCGCTGGCCCGGCGGTTAAGCCGCAGGCCTTCCATACCGACCGAGCTCCCGGGCTGCCTCCCGGGAGCTCGGTCTTCTTTAAGACTTTAAGACAAGATTCAGCCAGCCGCCCCGTGGCTCTTGGCGCTAAAGGCCGCTGTGGTGGCAGGACGGCTAAGCTCGATACCGTGGCCGAAAAACGAGCGTTTCCGTGGGTGCCTGGGACTGCGACAGGGGTCGGGTCGATGCCCGGCGAGAACCCGATGGAGGCGTCGCGGATCATCGCGGGCGAGCTGCCCGACCTCCCGTTCCTGGCGGAGCTTCCCGGGCGCGGACCGGGAGCGGACATCACGGGGCGGGCCGCTGGGCTGCTTGTCGACCTGCCCGTGGAGCTCGCCGGGCCGCGCGGCTGGCGGATCGCCGAGCGCCCTGGCCGCGACGTGCGCCGTGCCAGGTCGCTGCTCTCTTCCGACCTGGACGCGATGGAGGAGGTGCTCGACGGGTACGAGGGGCCGCTCAAGATCCAGCTCGCCGGGCCGTGGACGCTTGCCGCGACAATCGAGCAGACGCGGTCGTTGAAACCGGCACTGGCCGATCCTGGCCTGGTCGCCGACCTCACTTCCTCGCTGGCCGAAGGTGTCGCCATCCACGTCGCGGAGGTCGCAAAGCGCGTGCCGAAGGCGACGCTCATCGTCCAGGTTGACGAGCCGGCCCTGCCGGCCGTGCTACGGGGCTCGGTGCCGACGCCGAGCGGCCTGTCCATGGTTCGCGCGGTGGATGAGGAAATCGTGCGGGACAGACTGCACGAGGTGCTCGCCGCCACGCGGAAATACACAGTGGTGCATTGCTGCAGTCAGGACCTCCCGTTCGGGATAATCATGGGCGCTGGAGCCGATGCCGTCTCGTTCGACCCCAGTCAGCTGCGGCGGGGGGATTTTGACTTGTTCGCCGAAGCGGCGGAGGCGGGTGCGGGGCTGCTGATCGGCGCGCTGCCGACGACGGGCCCGCAGGAGGTCAGCTCAGGGAACCCGGAGGCAGCCCGTCGGTCGGGCCGGGATGAGCAGCAGCGGCCAAAGCCGTCCGACACTGCCGGGATCGTCAGGGACCTGTGGCGCAAGATGGACCTGCCGTCGGCGCAGTGCGCGCCGCAGGTGGTGATCACTCCCGCCTGCGGGCTGCCTGGCGCGTCGCCGCAGCAGGCACGGGACGCGCTGCGCTGGTGCCGGGAGGCGGCCCAGGTTCTGCCAGAAATGATGGATGAGCTGACATGACGAAGCTCTGGCTGCGCGTCCGATGGGATGGCGGTTTTTGCCATCGGGCGCGGTCGGTGGGTACAGGGGGTCGCTCCCCCGGGAGATACTGATGGAGGAGCTGAGCTGATGGAACTCGACAAGGCGAGGCGCGAGCACGCCGAACTGAGCGAGAAGCTTCTCGACGCTCAGTACCGCTATCACGTGCTCGACGCGCCGACGATTTCCGACGCCGATTATGACCAGGGCATCCTCACCCTGAACGAAATCGAGGACCACTTCCCCGAACTGCGCACTCCCGACTCCGCGACGCAGAAGGTCGGCGGCGCGATCTCGACGCTGTTCACGCCGGTCACCCACCTGGAGCGCCTGCTCAGCTTGGACAATGTGTTCTCCCACGAGGAGTTCGGTGCCTGGGCGGACCGGGCCGCCAAGCTCGGCGGGACCGGGCCGTACCTGTGCGAGCTGAAGATCGACGGGCTCGCGATCGACCTGGTGTACGAGCGCGGCCGACTCGTGAGCGCCGCCACCAGGGGTGACGGGCGAACCGGCGAGGACGTCACGCTGAATGTGAAGACGATCAAGTCGGTACCGGGCCGCCTCACGGGGGAGGACGTGCCCGACGTGCTTGAGGTACGCGGCGAGGTGTTCCTGTCCGAGGACGCGTTCGGGCGACTGAACGAGTCACTGCAGGAGATAGGCAAGCCCGCCTTCGCTAACCCGCGCAACGCTGCTGCGGGCTCGCTACGGCAGAAGGATCCCCGGGTAACGGCCTCCCGCGCCCTGGGCGCGATCGTCCATGGCATCGGCCGCGTGGTCGGCGCGTCGGCTGGTGCACCGGAATCCGATGCCCCCGCGGGCGCTAACTCCGACGGGGCCATTGTCGGGTCAGCGGCCGGGCCGAGCGACGAAGGCCATCTTGAAGGCGCGCCGGACACGCAGTCCGGCTGGTACGAGCGGCTGCGGGCGTGGGGCCTGCCGGTCAGCGACAGGTACAAGGTCGTCGCCGACCTCGCCGATGTCCGGGCCTACATCGACTACTACTCCGATCCCGGGCACCGGCACGAGACGCCGTACGAGATCGACGGCGTGGTCGTGAAGATCGACCCGATCGTGACGCAGCGTGCGATGGGCGCGACCAGCCGGGCGCCGCGCTGGGCGATCGCCTACAAGTACCCGCCCGAGGAGGTCAACACCAGGCTGCTCGACATCCAGGTGGGCGTCGGCCGGACCGGACGCGTCACTCCGTTTGCTGTGATGACCCCGGTGAAGGTCAGCGGCTCCACCGTGGACCGCGCGACCCTGCACAACGAGGACGAGGTCAAGCGCAAGGGCGTCCTGATCGGCGACACGGTGATCTTGCGCAAGGCAGGCGAGGTCATCCCCGAGGTGGTCGGGCCAGTGATCGAACTGCGGACCGGCGACGAGCGGGAGTTCCAGTTCCCCCGCCAGTGCCCGGAATGCGGCACCATGCTCAGGCGGGACGAGGGAGAGGTCGACTGGAGGTGCCCGAATACGGTCGCGTGCCCGGCACAGCTCCGCGAGCGGCTCTTCTACCTCTCCTCCCGCAGCGCGCTTGACATCGAGGCACTCGGCTACGAGGCGGTCGTCGCGCTGCTCAGCGACGGCCTCGTGACCAACGAGGGCGACCTGTTCGACCTGACCGATGAGAAGCTGGCGACCAGCCCGTTCTTCGTGAACAAGGCCGGCGGCCTCAAGCTGGTCGCGCACGCCCTGCTCGCCAACCTGGACGAGGCGAAGACCCGGCCGCTGTGGCGGATCCTGGTCGCGCTGTCCGTCAGGCACGTGGGGCCGACCGCGGCGCGAGCTCTTGCCGAGGCCTTCGGCTCGATCGACGCCATCGCGGCCGCTTCGCCGGATGCCCTCGCCATCGTGGACGGGGTAGGCCCGACGATCGCCGCCTCGGTCGTGGAGTGGTTCACTGTCGACTGGCACACCGCCATCGTGGAAAAGTGGCGGGCGGCGGGCGTCCAGCTGGAGACCCCGGGATTCGACCCGTCGGCCGCTGCGGGTCGAATCCTTGCAGGTGTCACCGTAGTCATCACTGGCACCCTGCCCAACTTGACCCGCGACGAGGCCGCCGAAGCGGTCCGCGCGGCGGGCGGCAAGGTCACGTCCTCGGTCTCCAAGAAGACCCACTTCGTGGTGGCAGGCGAGAACGCCGGCTCCAAGTACGACAAGGCGGTCGAACTGGGCATCAAGATCCTGGACGAGCCGGCTTTCAAGCGCCTACTAGAAGCCGGCCCAGAAGCGTTCGACGCCTAGCTTCGGGTTTTGACTTTGACCTTGATCTTGACTTTGAGGGTTCAACCACACATTCGAGTAACGCTGGGGGCCGGGAGATTAGGCCGCGAAGCTTCCGAAGGAGCTTCGCGGTAATCTCCCGGCCCCCAGCGCAGCACAGGAAAAGGTTTTGACTTTCAGGACAAGCGTTCCAGGATCAGGTCTTTGACCTTGGCGGCGTCGGCCTTGCCGCGGGTCGCCTTCATGACCGCGCCCACGAGGACGCCGGCCGCTTGGACCTTGCCGTCACGGATTCTCGTCGCGACGTCCGGGTTGGCCGCGATGGCCTCGTCGATCGCGGCGGTCAGCGCCGAGTCGTCGCTGACGACGGCGAGGCCGCGGGCTTCGACCACCTCGTCCGGGGTGCCCTCGCCGTCGAGGACGCCCTCGATGACCTGGCGGGCGAGCTGGTCGTTGAGCGTGCCCGCCGCGACAAGCGCGGACAGCCGGGCCACGTCGGCCGGGGTGATCGCCAGCTCCGACACCTCGATGCCCGAGTCGTTCGCGCGCCTGGCCAACTCGCCGAGCCACCACTTGCGGGCATCAGCCGGGGAGGCGCCGGCCGCAACGGTCGCCTCCACGGCGTCTAGGGCTCCCGCGTTCCGCAGTGCCTCAAACTCCAGCTCCGACAGCGACCACGACTCAAGCAGCCGCGCCCGGCGTGCCGACGGCAGCTCGGGCAGCGACTTCCTGATCTGCTCGACCCAATCTGCTGCCGGGGCAACTGGCACCAGGTCGGGCTCGGGGAAGTACCGGTAGTCCTGCGCCTCTTCCTTGGACCGGCCGGAGGTGGTCACCCCGGTGTCCTCGTGGAAGTGGCGCGTCTCCTGAATCACCCGGTTTCCGGAATCAAGCACCCCGGCCTGGCGCGCGACCTCGGAGCGGACCGCCCGCTCCACCGAACGGAGCGAGTTCACGTTCTTGGTCTCGCTCCGCGTCCCCCAGACGCCCGACCCGATGAGCGCGATCGACGTGTTCACGTCGCAGCGCATCGAGCCCTCTTCCATCCGCACGTCGGAGACGCCGAGCGTGCGCAGCACGTCGCGCAGTTCGGTGACGTACGCGCGGGCGACCTCGGGCGCGAGGAACCCGGTGCCAGGTACCGGCCTGGTGACGATCTCGACCAGCGGGATGCCCGCCCGGTTGTAGTCGACGAGCGAGTACTCGGCCCCATGGATGCGGCCGGTCGCGCCGCCGACGTGCAGCGACTTGCCCGTGTCCTCTTCCAGGTGCACCCGCTCGATGCCGACTCGCACCGTCTTGCCGCCGATGGCCACGTCCAGGTACCCGTCGGTGCACAGCGGCTCGTCGTACTGGGAGATCTGGAAGTCCTTCGGCATGTCCGGGTAGAAGTAGTTCTTCCGCGCGAACCGGCACCAGGACGCGATCGAGCAGTTCAGCGCAAGGCCGATCTTGATCGCGTACTCGATGGCCCGCGCGTTCACCGTCGGCAGCGAGCCGGGCAGGCCGAGGCAGACCGGGCAGGTGTGCGTGTTCGGATCCGCGCCGAACGTCGTGATGCAGCCGCAGAACATCTTGGTCGTGGTGCCGAGCTCGACGTGCGTCTCGATCCCGAAGAGCGGCTCGTACTTCTGCAGCGCCTCTTCGTACGTGACGGTCACGATGACAGCCCCTTCGCCTCGGTCAGCAGCGGGTGCCCCCACCGCTCGGTGAACGCCGTCTCGACGGCCGCGGCCACCCGGTACAGCCGGTCGTCGGCCAGCGGCGGCGCCATGACCTGCAGGCCAACCGGCAGCCCGTTCTCCGGCGCGAGCCCGATCGGCACGGAGATCGCCGCGTTGCCTGCCAGGTTGGACGGGATCGTGCACAAGTCAGCCAGGTACATCGCTATCGGGTCGTCGGCCCGCTCGCCGATGTCGAACGCGGTAGTCGGCGTCGGCGGCGAGATGAGGACGTCTACCTGGCCGAACGCCGCGTTGAAGTCCCTGATGATCAGCGTCCGCACCTGCTGGGCCTTACCGTAGTAGGCGTCGTAGTAGCCGCTGGACAGGGCATAGGTGCCGAGCATGATCCGCCGCTTGGCCTCCGCGCCGAACCCGGCGGCACGGGAGATGGCCATGACCTCCTCGGCGGAGCCGCTGCCGGCCCGCAGCCCGTACCGCATCCCGTCGAACCTGGCCAGGTTGGACGACACCTCGCTCGGGGCGATCAGGTAGTACGCGGGGAGCGCGTACTTGAAGTGCGGGCAGCTGATCTCGGTAATCTTCGCGCCGAGCGACTCAAGCAGCTCGACCGCCTCGGTGAACCGCGTCATCACGCCCGGCTGGTAGCCGTCGCCGGAGAACTCGCTGACGATGCCGATCCGGAGCCCTGTCACGTCGCCGTGCCGTGCCGCCTCGACCACGGGCGGGACCGGGGCGTCGATCGACGTGGAGTCCATCGGGTCGTGCCCCGACATGACCTCGTGCAGCAGGGCGGCGTCGAGGACCGTTCGCCCGAGCGGTCCTGGCGTGTCCAGGGACGACGCGAACGCGACAACGCCGTACCGGGAGTTGCCGCCGTAGGTCGGCTTGGTGCCGACGATCCCGCATACCGAGGCCGGCTGGCGGATCGAGCCGCCGGTGTCCGTCCCGAGCGCGAGCGGTGCCTCGTAGGCGGCGACGGCGGCGGCCGAGCCGCCGGAGGAGCCGCCAGGCACCTTGGACAGGTCCCAGGGGTTGTGCGACGCCCAGAACCCGGAGTTCTCGGTGGAGGAGCCCATCGCGAACTCGTCCATGTTGGTCTTGCCAATGAGGACGGCCCCGGCGTCACGCAGCCGACGCGTGACCGTGGACTCGTACGGTGGCACCCAGCCGTCGAGGATCTTCGACCCGCAGGTCGTCGGCATCCCGATGGTGGTGAACAGGTCCTTGACCGCGACGGGGACGCCCGCGAGCGCGCCGAGCGGTTCGCCCGCCGCCCGCTTGCGGTCCACCTCGCGGGCCTGCGCCAGGGCGTCGTCGGCGGCTACGTGCAGGAAGGCCTTTACTTCCCCGTCTACCGCGCCTATCCGGTCCAGGTGCGCCTGCGTGATCTCGGAGGCGGAGAGCTCTCCGGCGGTCACGGCGGCGGCCAGCTCGGCCGCTGTCTTCTTGATCAGTTCGCTCATCAGTCCTGCCTCACTCCTCGACCAGGATCCGCGGGACCTTAAACCGCTGCAGCTCGACGTCGGGCGCGCCGGACAGCGCCTGCTCCGGCGTCAGGCAGGGCACCGGCTCATCGCTGCGGAACACGTTGACCAGGCCGGTCGCGTGCGTAGTCGGCGGGATGCCTTCCGCCGCGACCTCCTGCACCTGCGCGACCGACGCGATGATCTGGCCGAGCTGCGGGGCAAGGTGGTCAAGCTCTTCGTCGCTGAGCGCGAGCCTGGACAGCCGGGCCAGGTGAGCGACCTCGTCGCGGGTTATCGGCATGGTTTCCATCCTAGGGCGTGTCGCTTAGCGCTTTCCCATCGTTGCCTCCGTACTGTTGCACGGTCCTCCGGTTACGTTCCGCGTACAACTGCATCATCTTCCGTGACGACAGGGAGACCATGAAGAGAGCTCGCAGTGTCATTGCCGCCACCGCGCTGGCAGCGACGACGATCACCGCGATCGCGGCCGGGTCGGCCGCGCAGGCCAACGCCACCGGCCTTCCGGGAGGCCAGGCCGGCCAGGCGGGGGCAGCTATCACGACGCTGGCGGACAGCGTCGTGCCATTCGCCACCGTCAACCGGGTGATCAGCGCCGTCCCGGAAGCGCGGAAGCTGACCATCCAGTTCTGGCTGGCGCCGCAGGCCGCGGCGGCGAGTTTCGCCAGCGCCGTGTCCACGCCCGGCAGCCCGCTGTTCAGGCATTTCCTGTCCCCGGCCGCGTACACCGCACAGTTCGGCGCGACGCCGGGGGAGGCGGCCGGCGTCGAATCATGGCTGAAATCCGCGGGCTTCACCAGCATCACCACGGATTCGGGCCGCGACTACGTGCGGGTCACCGCACCTGTCTCGACGATCGACTCTGCCCTGAAGGTACAGCTTGACTACTACAAGGCGGCGCCCGACGCCAGCGCGGGCAACTTCCCGCTGCGCGCCAACGACCGGCCGGTCTCGCTGCCCGCGTCGGTCGCCGGCAGCATCATCGGGGTCACCGGCCTGGACAACGCGGCCCCGGCGGCGACGTACGTCAAGGCGGGAAACCCGGCGGGCACAAAGGGCGGCAAGCAGAACGCGAGCGGACCGTCGTTCGCCTGCTCGCAGTGGTATGCCCAGCACTACGCGACGGGCCTGCCCAACATGTTCGGCATCAGGAAGTTCCCGTCGATCATCTGCGGGTACACGCCGCAGCAGCTCCGCAGGGCCTACGGCTACAGCAGCGCCAGCGAGGGCAGGGGCGTCACGGTCGCCTACGTCGAGGTGGGCCTGGTCCCGTTGATGTACCAGACCCTGGAAACCTACGCCAGGGTCCACGACATCCAGGCGCCGTCGCCCGAGCGGTATGCGGAGCTGTCGCTCGGGCAGGGGTCCACGTGCGGCGAGCCGTTCAATGTCGAGGAGCAGCTGGACGTCGAGTCGTCCTACGTCATGGCTCCGCTGCAGCACCTGCTCGTCGTCGGGGGCGACTCGTGCAACAACGGGGACTCCGGCCTGCAGGCCGTGTTCGACGCCAACTTGGTGGTCCTCGACGGCGCCGGAGGCCACCCGCTCGCCCAGATCGCGTCGAACTCCTGGGAGGGCGGGGATGAGACGATCCCGGCCAACGAGCTGCTGATCGAGCACGACTACCTGATCAAGGCCGCCGCGGAGGGCGTCACCATGCTCTTCTCGGCCGGCGACTCCTCCGGCGTGGGGACCCCGTCGAGTGACCCGTACGCCACCGCGGTCGGCGGCACCACGCTTGCCATCGGGCGGGGCGATCCCCGGATCTTCGAGACCGGCTGGTCGACCGGGATCTCGTCGGAGGCCAAGGGAGAGTGGGCATTCCAGGGCGAGCAGGGCGCGGGGGGCGGCGGCGCGAGCCTGCTGTGGAAGCAGCCGGCCTACCAGCACGGCGTCGTGCCGAACTCGATGGCCGTGGCGACGGGCAACCGGGGCGGCCTCGTCCGCACGGTCCCCGACATCAGCGCGGTCGCCGACCCGTTCACCGGGATGACCGTCGGGATGATGAGCTACAGCCGCCAGGGGAACGTGACCGGGTACTTCGAGCAGTCCATCGGCGGGACCAGCCTCGCCACCCCGCTGGTCGCAGGCATCCTGGCGGACGCGGAGCAGGGCTCGCGCGCGTTCGGCTTCATCAACCCGGCGCTGTACAAGCTGGCGCGCCTAAAGCCCTCGGCATTCCACGACGCGAAGCCGCTCACCGCCAGGTCGTCGGCCCATTACCGCGGGGTCGCCTGTGACGCGACCATGTGCGGCGTGCTCTCGCTGACCATGTTCGACCACCAGAGCTGGAACATGCAGGGCTACACCGGCCAGGTAACGGCGCCGGGCTACGACACCATGACCGGCATCGGCACGCCGAACGGGCAGGAGTTCATCGACGCCCTGCGCGGATTGTAAGCAGGTTAACCGCCGGCCCCTGGGACAGCGACGCTGTCCCAGGGGCCGGCCCGTGATGCCGGCCTACGACGCCGGCTGCGGCTGCGGCTGGACCGTCATGGTGCCGTTGATGAAGGCCCAGATCACCTGCGATGCGGCCGGGTAGCTGACGGGCGGTCTCGGGAAGCTGTGCACCCCGGCCGAATAGACCGCGAACCCGACGCTCGAGCCGTCAGCGCAGTCCGACCACAGGGTGTACGTCATGTCTCCCTGGGACGTGGAAGTCGACGCCGATGTGCACCCGTCATCCGCGCGCAGGTCGGCGACCTGGGTCGTGGCAGCCGGCGACTCCTTGCCCTTTTCGCCAGGTTCATACGGCACAAACGTGTCGTCAGTCGCCGCGATCTGCAGGATGTTCTGCGGGACGATGATGTTGTCGCCCGGCAGCGGGTCCGCCTTCACGATCACGGTGCCGGTGAACAGCAGCGGGTCCGTAGCGGCGAGCGTGTAGGCCAGCCGCCCGCCGTTGCTGTACCCGACCAGGTAGATCGGGTGCGTGTGCCCGGGATCGACCTTCGACACGAGCGACGTGATGAACCCCGTGTCGTCGACGGCGGCCTTGGCCGCCCACGAGCAGCACCCGACCGCGTTCCACGACTCCCGGTACGCCAGGGGGTAGACCAGCTCCGCGTCGCCGGCGCTCACGTAGGACGTGAACTGGTCCCTGGTGATCTCCTGGCTCTGCGAGGCGTTGAGCCCCGACAGCACCATGATGATCGGCGCCGACGCCGGCAACGCGGTCTTCGCAGGCGTGAGCACCGTGTAGCTCCGGGTCATGCCGCCCACCTGCATCGTGGAGACCGTGGTATTCATCGTGCGGTTCATCGCGCTGACGATGTTCGCCCCGGCGATTGAACCGCCGGTCACCACGATGACGACCGCGAGCGCGATAACGAGCGCGCGCCTGGTGACCCTCGCGGCCCCGGCGGTGATCTTGTCTTCGATCTTGTTGAGGCCGCGATCGGTGGCCTGGCCGAGGCGGGTCTTCCGCTTCGGCTTCCACTCGCGCCCGGTGAACAGAAGGCTGACGGGGGTCCGCCGCATCACCGAGGCGATCACCCACGCGCAGGCGTAGATGAACGGCACGGCGATGAACAGCAGAATCAGCACCTCAAGGCTGGAGTGGTGCAGGCGGTGCAGCCAGCCGGTGAGGCCGCCGTTCGCACCGAAGTAGTGGGAGCCCACGATCAGCAGGAGCACCTGAAGGACGAGCGGATGCGCGAGGTAAATGCCAAACGAGCTTGCCGACCCCGCGGCCGCGAACTTCCTGGCGGGCGCACCCCGGTCGCTCCACAGTAGCCCGGCGCCGAGCAGCGCCCAGCCGAAGGCCAGCGCCTCGAAGATCACGACCGGCTGGAAGACAGCGCTGGCGTTGTTGGGCGTCGCGCCGAAGACCTCGATCTCGATCAGGTACACGCCGATGCCCGCGGCCACGCCGGCGGCTGCCACGAGCGCGACGCGCCAACCACTGCGCAGGTGCCGCCTGGTGAACGCGCAGAGTTCCTCGAAGTGCCAGCCGGCAAGGGCGCCGGCGACGACGTACACGACGTAAGTGTCGATCCAGTTGCCCGTTCCCGCACCGTTCAGGAACTGCGCGAGGAGCCCGTTGCCGCTCCGTCCGACCTTGTAGTGCAGCCCGATGGTCAGCCACACCTGGTAGGCGAGCGCGAGGCCGAACAGCCAGGCGTGGTACCGCTCGGTCTTCTTCAGCACCCAGCGGATCACCGGGAACAGCAGGTAGATCTGCATGCTGACCAGCAGGAAGTACAGGTGGTACCTGGCGCCGGCGTCCGCCAGGTCGCGCAGGAACGCCATCGGGAAGGCCCCGCGCGTGTGCCCGTCGGCGGCGTAATAGATAGCCGACCAGGCGATGTAGGCCGGGAGCACCAGCCAGAACCGCCGCCGCCAGAACGTGCCGGCTCTGAGCTTGTCGCGTTGCCCGTAGTTGTAGGTCAGCACGAGCGCCGTGAGCAGGAGGAACAGCTCCCGGCTGGTATGGAAGATGGTGGTAACCGCGCCGACGCTCATGGTGATGCCGCCGCCCGCGAAGGACAGCGTGTGCACGCTCACCACGAACACCATGATGATCAGCCGGATCAGGTCGAATGCGACGATGTGCGGCCGGGAACGCCGCGCAGCCGCGCCAGGGGGAACTGGCGCGGCGGGACCTGCCGCGTTGGGCGTCGCGTCCTGCTGCGACCCGCTGAGCGCAGGCTGCGGCCCGGTCCCTGACAAGGTTGCGCTCACGGGTGCGCCGTCACCAAGTCTTTCAGTAGTCGCCGGGAGATCTTCCCGGTCGGTCCGAGTGGCAATTGGTCCATGAAGCGGAATCCGCTGGGCTGCTTGTGCCGGGGAAGCCGCTCCGCGCAGCTTGCGCGCAGCGCCGCCTCGAGGGCCTCCGCCTCGGCCGCGTCGTCGGCGGGCACGATGTACGCCACTGGCTGCTCGCCGAGGACGGCGTCCGGGATCCCGATGATGGCGGCGGAGCGCACACCTGGCTGGGCGAGGAGGATCTCCTCGATGTCCCTGGGGTAGATCTTCTCCCCGCCCCGGTTGATCACGTCGTCCGACCGTCCGACCAGGAACAGGTAGCCGTCGGCGTCCAGGTAGCCAAGGTCGCTCGTGTCAAGCCACCCGTCGGCGTCAATCACGCCCGGCCGCCCGCCGGAATCGTAAGCGGTGATCACGCCCGCGCCTCTGATCTTGACCCGGCCGATCTCTCCCGCGGCGGCGGCCGGGCCGCCGTACGACTCGACCCGTACCTCGGAGCCGGCCGGGCGGCCCGCCGAACCGGGCTTGCGCACCCCGTCAACCGGGTTGGCGGTGATCATGCTGGCCGCCTCGGTCATGCCGTAGGTTTCCACGATCGGCACACCGATCTCGTTCTCGAACTTCCGTAGCGAGGCGAGCGGCAGCGGCGCGGACGCGGACCTGACGAACCGCAGCGCGGCGGGCCGCGACGCCGGCGGGTCCATCGACAGGATCGAGATGATGGCGGGCACCGCGTTGATCCAGGTGATTCGGCGATCGCTGATGATCTCCCAGAACCCCCGCCTGCTGAACCTGCTGTCCAACGCGAGGTACGCGCCGGCCCGCAGCGTGCCGAGCACCCCGACCACCTCGGCGTTGACGTGGAACAGCGGCAGTGAGCAGTAGCCGCGGTCGGCCCGGGTGAGCTGGTGGCACTCAACGACGCTGGTCGCCACGTGCATTAGCTGCTCTTCGCGCAGCAGGATCCCCTTGGGGGTTCCGGTGGTTCCGCTGGTGCTCAGGAAGATGCCGCCGACGGAGGCCGCGGTGGGTTCGGCAGAGGCTTCAAGATCAAAATCAAAGTGAATCAGCCCGAACGGAGGCGTGGCTTCGCCGCCCAGGTTCCGCGATGCGTCGTCGGCGGGCTGCCCGCCGCCCACGGTAATCGTGGCGGCGGGACGTGCCACCCCGAGCACCCGGGCGACATCCGCGTCAGGTGCCCCCGGGTCGAGCGGAACCGCGACCCGGCCTGTCGCGACGATGGCCACGAGCGCGGCCGCGTACTCCACCGGATCGGCGAGTCGCACGCCGATCCGGGCACCGGGCAGGAGCCCGGCCTTGTCGAGGCGCAGCCCGGTGTCCACGACAAGCTCGTGAAGCTCGGCGTAGGTCAGCGTCGCATCGCCGCGGGCGTCAGCCAGGTAGACATCGCCGCCGTGGGCCCTGGCGGCCTCCTCAATCCAATGGCGTAGCACAGTGCTTAGTCCGATTCTGGTCAGTACATCATTCGAGGGTCGTTGTAGTGCTTGAACTCGAGGAGGTTACCTGTCGGATCGACCAGCACGAATGTGCGGTGCTCCTCCACGAGTCCTTCGAACCGCAGCGACACGTCGCTGTAGAAGGCGATCTTCCTGGCGACCGCGCAGGCGTGCAGCGCCTCGAAATCGGCCGCCTCGCGGAACGTGACGCCGAAGTGCCTCGGGTACAGGCTCTCTGGCGCGGCAGGCTCATCAGGGGTCAGGTGGCACACGACCTGGTCCCCGAAGAAGTCCAGGGTGATCCTGTCGTCATACCGCCGGGCGAGCTTGCAGCCCAGCTTCGTCACGTAGAAGTCCTGGGCTGTGTCCAGGTCGTGGGTGGGGATGGCTAGGTGGAAGACGTCGGAAGTGGTTCGCACGGGTTTGCCTAACTTGGTGGGTTACTCGAAGGCGGTGAGGGTGTCGGAGCGCAGCCCGAGCCGCAGGGTCTCCAGGCCGATGACGCCTGTGGCGGGCACGTTCCCCAGGTTCACGTTCGGGCCGATCCGGGTGATCATGTGGGTCTGCAGGGCGGTGGTCGGCGCCTCGAAGAGCAGGCTGTCGATCTCGATGCCCCCGTGGAGCACGTCCTCGATCAGGCCGTACCGGAGTTCGCCGTCGGGGCGGCAGATGCCGGATGAGCCGCTCTCCCTGGCCTCGAGGGTCACCAGCGAGGCGCCCGCGTCGAGGTCCTCCTTGATGGAGGCGACCCACTCGCTCGGCGCCAGCATCTCCGAGCGGCCCGGGTCCTTGAAGCCGACCTCGGACACGATCGTAAAGTCGGGGGCGAGTTTACGGATGTAACCGGCCTTCTCGGCGTTGGGCATCTCGATCGTGCCGTTGGACACCTCGATATGCCGGCACGAGTACTCCTCGCAAAAGCGGCGGAAGTCCTCGAAGCGCCCCTGGAGCGCGAACTTCTCGAAGAGCGTCCCGCCGAAGTAGAACTCGATCCCGTGGCTGTCGAGCACGCTGATCTTCTCGCGCAGGCAGTTGGTGACGACCGAGGTCCCCCAGCCGAACTTGACGAAATCGATGTACTCCGCGCCGAGCTCGATGAGGTCGGTGAAATGGCCAAGCGGTAGCCCGCCGTCAATCACCATGGTCAGGCCGCTGGTCCTGGGCTTGACTGCCCGCTCCGGCAAGGTCAGGACTGTCCTGTTCATCGATTTCCTCCTCGAGGTAGCTGGCCGAATCCGGGGACCGCGACGATCGTCGCGTTGTCCACCGGCGGCCAGGTCATCTGATCGGCGGGGATGCCCTGCAGGTAGGCGTCGAGCACCCGCACCGTGCCGCCGTGCGCGATGACCAGCACGTCCCCCTCGGACTTAGTAAGTCCCGGGAGCGTGTCGCGGCCATCGCGGATGCCTGCGGCGAGGTCGTCGCAGAACGCCGCGGCGCGTATGTACAGGTCGCGTACTGACTCGCCGGCGGCTGGCCGGGCGTCGGGGTCAATGACGAGACCGTCGGCCAGGCCGGTGACCGACGGGCTGATGGTCTTGTGGGCGGTGCCCTCAAGGACGCCGAGGGACCGCTCCCTTAGCCGGGCGTCCGCGTAGACAGGCAGGCCGAGCACGGTGGCGAAGGCGGCGGCGGTCTGCTGCGCGCGGCGCAGGTCAGAGGCGTAGATCGCGCGGACCGGGCGGTAGCCGAACTGTGCTGCGGCCTCGGCCGCCTGGCGCAGCCCGCGCTCGGTCAGTTCCGCCTCGTCGTTGTGGCCCTGGGCGAGACCCGCGACGTTCCAGGTTGACTCGCCGTGCCGGATTAGCCACAAGTCGGGATGGGTAGGAAATGACACATGTCGTGCAGCCGTGTCCGGCGTGGATTCTGTGCCTGGCAGGCTGCTGGGTGACATGCCATGTAGCGTGTGCTGCGATTGTTAAAAGTCCCTGAAAATGTAACAGCCTTCAGGCAACTGTCAGCATTCTCGCAGCCTGGGCTGTTTCACTGTTACCTATGCAACCCAGGCTCCTAGTCGTGGACGACGACCGCGACGTGCGCGACTCGCTGCGCCGTGCCCTGGGGTACGCCGGCTACGCCGTGGCGACGGCGACCGACGGCGCTGAGGCGCTGGCGACGGTCGCGCATGCGCCGGTCGACCTGATCATCCTGGACGTCCTGATGCCCATGCTCAACGGGCTCGACACCTGCCGGGCGCTGCGCGGCCGGGGGGATGCCACCCCGGTGCTCGTGCTCACCGCCCGGGACGCGGTGGACGACCGGGTGGCCGGGCTTGAAGCGGGCGCCGACGATTACCTGGTCAAGCCGTTCGCGCTGCGCGAGCTTCTCGCCAGGGTCAACGCCCTGCTGCGGCGCACCAAGCCCGTCCGCGACCTGCTCGGCTACGCCGACTTGACGCTTGACCTCACCAGCCACACGGTCACCCGCTCCGGAGCGCAGGTCGCCCTCACTAAGATCGAGTTCGCCCTCCTTGAGCTGCTGGTCCGCAACGCGGAGCAGGTACTCAGCTACGAGGTGATCACCGACCGGGTCTGGGGCTACGGCGAGGCGCCCGCCTCCAACGCGCTGCAGGTCTTCGTCGCACTGCTGCGCCGCAAGCTTGAGGCCGACGGCCTGCCGCGCCTCGTGCACAACGTGCGTGGCGTCGGCTACGTCGTGCGAGCGGGCGCATGAAGGCGCGGCTGACGCTGAAGACCAGGTTCACGCTCGTCGCGGCCGGGGCCGTGGCGGCGGTCGCGCTCGCGATCACCGCGGTCGCCTTCATCGCGATCCGCACCGACCTGCAGAACCAGGTCCGCCAGGAGGTCGCCGCCCGCGTGGACTCGGTCGAGCACCTTGCCAGCCGGCTCCATGGTCCTATCCCGGACAACTGGGTCCCGGCGCACTCGTCCGGGTTCGGCAACACCTACACCCAGGTGATCACCTCGGCGGGCGCCGTCTGGGCGCCGACGGGCGACGACGGGTGGCTCACGCCGAGCGAAGCGGCGATCAACGTCGCGTCCGGCGCTGCGACGTCGTTCTATGCCGACTCCGCGGTCAACGGGACCAGTGCCATGATCCTCACCGCCCCGCTCGCCCCGGGCCTGGCCGTCCAGGTGGCCGAGCCGCTCACTTCCACCGACACGGAGGTCGCGCGCGTCGGCACGACCCTCGCCATACTCAGCGCGATCGGCGTGCTCGTCGCCACACTGCTCGGCTGGGCCGTGGCAAGGGCCGGCTCTCGCCCGTCACCAGGCTCGCCAGCGTGGCGGAGGAAGTCTCACTGACCGGCGACCCCGGCAGGCGGGTGGAGGTGGAACGCAGCGACGAGGTCGGTCGGCTCGCGACCACGTTCAATGCCATGCTGAGCGCCCTCCAGCGGTCGCTCGACGCGCAGCGGCGGCTGGTCAGCGACGCCAGCCACGAGCTTCGTACCCCACTCGCGAGCCTGCGGATCAACGCCGACATGCTCGCGGAGAACCCGGACATGCCGGCTGAAGACCGCAAGGAGGTACTCGACAGGGTCACCGATCAGGTCGCGGAACTCAGCCGCCTGGTGGCCAGCGTCACCGACCTGGCCAGGGGCGAGCCGCCCGCGACCGACAGGTCTCCCGTCCAGCTCAGCGCCGTTGTTGTCGAGGCCCTTGAGGCGGCGCGGCGGGACTGGCCGAAGACGCAGTTCATCGCCGGCCTCGACGGTGGCGTCATCGAGGGCAGCGCCGAGCGGCTGCGTGTCGCGGTCAAGAACCTGCTGGACAATGCCGCGAAGTTCGGCCCGCCCGAGGGACAGGTCGAGGTCCGGCTGACGGGTGGCGAGCTCACCGTGCGCGACCACGGCCCCGGCATCGCCGACGAGGACCTCCCGTTCGTCTTCGACCGCTTCTACCGGGCCCTGTCATCCCGTTCGGCCCCTGGCTCAGGCCTCGGCCTCGCCGTGGTCCACGACATCGTCCTCGGCCACAGCGGCACGATCACCCCTGAGCATGCCCCCGGCGGCGGCACCATCATGCGCCTGATCCTCCCCGCTACGCCGGAAGAGGGGCGATCGGGGTCTGCGTGAAGCATGCGCCTGACCTTCCCCGCTACGCCGGAAGAGGGGCGATCGGGGTCTGCGTGAAGAAGGACCAGATGACCTGGGACGCCGCCGGAGGGCTCACGACGGGTGGCCGGGGAAAGAGGTGCAACCCGCCCGGCCACACCGCGAACCCGAGCCGGGTGCCGTCCGCGCACCCGGACCACGTGGTCAGGGTCATGGCGCCCGAATGCGTCGTCGTGCTCTTCGCCGGGCAGCTTGCCGCCGTGTGCAACTCGCCGACCAAGGTCGTCATCGGCAGCGACTCGACGCTGCCGTGGTCTCCCGGCTTGTAGGGAACCTCGGGGTCGTTCTCGGAGGCGACCTGGAGGATCGTCACTGGTTTGCGCATGTCGCAGCCGGGCGTGGGTTCGCCCTTCACCATCGCGTACTCGTCGAACAGGTCCGGGTCGTCGCAGGCGATCCGGTAGGCCAGGCGCCCGCCGTTGCTGAACCCGACGAGGTCGATGCGCCGCGCGTGCCCTGGGTCCACCTTGGCCACCAGGGCCTCGATGAAGGCCACGTCGTTGATGTTCTTGCTCGCCGCCATGCCGCAGCAGGTGATGGCGTTCCACGACGCGTCGTAGCCAACCGGGTAGACGAGTTCCGCCTGGTCGCTGGTGGCATATGGGACGAGGTCGTCCCTGCTCACCTCGTCGGCGACGGTGGCGCCGATACCGGAGAGGAAGACGATGATCGGGGCCGACGCCGGCAGCGCCTTGACCGGCGCGATGACCTCATAGCTCCGCTCCAGCCCCGCGGCGGTCATCGAGTACGTCTTCGTGCTGATAGCGACCTTGACCTTGACGTTGACGTTCGCCGCGGTCTTCGCCTTGGCTGGCTGCCCGCCAGCGCCAGAGGCATGCAGCCAGGCGAACCCGGCGACGCCAAGCACAACGACAACCGCGACGACCACCCCAACGACCTTCTTCATGCCCCTGCCTTGTTGAACGTCTCGGCGACCACTTTTCGCCCCCAGCACGCTAGCCGATCGAAGGCGGTGCCGCGCGCCAGCCGCCGACGCAAAGTGGGCCCAAGTCCGGCTGCCGGCGCCGGGCCGCGCCCTTGTCGCAGGTTACCGAGCCGGGCGGGAATCGTTCCCGGGCCGGTTCGTGATCATAGTCGCCAGCTACGAGGTAAGGCGTCCGGTGACCTTCCTAAGGCCGAGGGCCAGGCGGTTGAGGCCACGCATTAGGCAGTCGGCCGATGCCGGCGCCGCCTCCTTAGCGCCATCTTGTAGGGGTAGGCACGCAAGAACTAAAGGAGCTTCAGATGCGAACAAACGGGGCGGCGGCAATGACGGGGCGGACGGGCAGGCTCGCGCTCGGTATCGGGGTGGCTGGGGGCGCAGCGGTCTTCGTGCTGGCCAGCAGCGGGATCGCCATGGCCAGTACCCTCCCTGTGCACCCGACACCGGACGCTATCGGTGCCACGACTGGCTGGAATCGCATTGTCAACCAGATCAGCACGAGCGGCGCGGGTGAGGGGAAGAACGGGATCGGGTCTGAGCCGCCGTCCAGCACGAGCGGCGCGGGTGAGGGGAAGAACGGGATCGGGTCTGAGCCGCCGTCCAGCACGAGCGGCGCGGGTGAGGGGAAGTACGGCAGCGGGTCCGCGCCCACTGCCTCGACCGGGACTGGCTGGAACCGTGTCAACAACCAGCCAGGTAACGGGTCGGCGCCGACGTCTACGCCTGCCTCGACCGGGACTGGCTGGAACCGTGTCAACAACCAGCCAGGTAACGGGTCGGCGCCGACGTCTACGCCTGCCTCGACCGGGACTGGCTGGAACCGTGTCAACAACCAGCCAGGTAACGGGTCCACGCCCACGCCCATGCCCACGCCGACCGCCCCCGCTCCGATTTCGTGGAACGTGACGCAGACCAGCCCCGGTAACGGGTCCACGCCGACCGTCCCGGCTCCGATTTCCTGGAATGTGACGCAGACGGGCGCTGGTAACGGGTCCGCGCCGTCCGTCCCGGCTCCGATTTCGTGGAATGTGACGCAGACGGGCCCTGGTAATGGGTCTACGCCGTCCGTCCCGGCTCCGATTTCGTGGAATGTGACGCAGACGGGCGCTGGTAACGGGTCCGCGCCGTCCGTCCCGGCTCCGATTTCGTGGAATGTGACGCAGACGGGCGCTGGTAATGGGTCTACGCCGTCCGTCCCGGCTCCGATTTCGTGGAATGTGACGCAGACGGGCCCTGGTAATGGGTCTACGCCGTCCACCCCCGCTCCGATCTCCTGGAACGTGACGCAGACCAGCCCCGGTAACGGGTCCACGCCGACCGCCCCGGCCCCGATCTCCTGGAACGTGACCCAGACGAGCCCCCGGTAACGGTTCTACGCCGACCTCTAAGCCCCGCCCGCCGCAGTCCCTCCCGACAAGGACCTACACGGCTAAGCCCTGACTAGTAACGAGCGACGATGGCCCGCCGGGACCGAGGAGGTCTGGCGGGCCATCGGCTCGCCCGAGTAGGTCTTAAGGGAGGGCGGAGCGGCGCCAGCCGCCTGGGGCGGGGTACAGCGGCGCGTGCAGCAGCCGGGCTGGAGCACTCCAGTTAGACCGAACGGGTGCTGACTTCGCCTCTCCGGCCATCCGTGACCGCGCGGCGGCGACGGCCGTGAGGGTGGCGACCAGGGCTGCGATCTCCTCCGGGGACGCGTCGCCGCGCACTACACGGAGAAATGGGGCGTCCGGAGCCAGCCGTTTCCGTTCTGCTGCCTGCTCTTGGCTTTGATGTTGCTCTTCAGCCACGGGACTTGCCGACGCCGATGCCGAACTCGCGGTGCACCCGTGCCCAGAACGCGTCCCGCAGCCACTCGCGGGCTTCCTGGTAGGGGCGCAGTGACTGGCCGAGTTCCTTCTCCGCCTCGACGAGGAGCTCCTTGTCGATGACGGGCGGCAGGATCGGGCCCGGCAGCAAGTCGCGGATGTTGTCCGCGCCTCGGGTGAGGATCCACTTGTGGGCGACGTGCTCGCCGGCCTCCTCGACGTGCCGCCGGTCCGGGCCGAGGCGTGGCAGCGCACCGCTCTGCGACACGTGCGGGATCGGTCCGGTCTGGGCCAGGTGCGAGTTCCTCCCGAGTTGTACGGGCGGGCGCGGGCGGTGCTCGCCGAACAGCTGGGCCGGCGACGGGACACTGGCCTGGACGTCGGGCCTGGGGGCCTCGGCCGCGGGGTTCCTGGTGAAGTACGGCCGGACGAACGCGGAGTCGAGGATGTCCACCGTGTCCGACTCCCAGACCAGGCGCTCGGCCTGGTTGGTGCCGTACGGCGGCTCGACGCCCCACAGGTGGACCCGTACGCCGTAAGCCTGCGCGGCCTCGACGGCCGGGACCATGTCCTCGTCGCCCGCGATCAGCACCGCGTCCGTGATCGCGCGGTGCCTCGCCAGGGCTTCCATGTCGGCGCGGATGTTGGCGTCCACGCCCTTCTGCTGCCCGCGGGCGTTCAAGTTGCCAAGGCGGAGCTTGACCCAGGCCATCTGCGCGACGACACGCTGGTCGATGGTGGGTACCCGGTCGCGGGCCGCGTCGTACCAGTAGACGCGGAGCAGTTCGCCGCGGAAGAGCTCGTCCGCGTGCTTGGTGACCGCCTGGATCAGGCCGACGGCATCAACGCGGTAGTCACGTCGCGAGCTGGTCCCAAAGAGCAACTCGCCTGCGGCCGCGTAGATATACCCGACGTCAACCATGACCGCGTATCTGGCGAGGACGGGCATCGGGGCGGCGAATTCGCTCATCGTCTTATGACTCTACCGTTTCCGCAGAGTGTGACGCGCTCACAATGGGATGTTGCCGTGTTTCTTAGGTGGCAGGGTCTCGCGCTTGGTGCGCAGTGAGATCAGGGCCCTGGTGACGGCGGCTCGGGTCTCGGCCGGACGGATGACGGCGTTGACGTAGCCACGCTCGGCGGCGATATACGGGTTGGCGAGAGTGTCCTCGTACTCCTGGGTCTTCTGCCTGCGTAGTGCCTCGGGATTGTCCGAGGCGGCGAGCTCGCGGCGGTACAGGATGTTGACGGCGCCCTGGGCGCCCATGACAGCGATCTGGGCCGTCGGCCAGGCGAGGTTGACGTCTCCGCCGAGGTGCTTGGATCCCATCACGTCGTAGGCGCCACCGTAGGCCTTGCGGGTGATGACGGTGACCTTGGGGACGGTGGCCTCGGCGTAGGCGTACAGCAACTTGGCGCCGCGCCGGATGATCCCGGCCCATTCCTGGGTAACGCCGGGCAGAAACCCCGGAACGTCAACAAATGTCAGGATAGGAATCGAAAAAGCGTCACAGGTCCTAACAAATCTGGCGGCCTTTTCAGACGCGTCGATATCCAGGCAGCCGGCCAGGTGCAGCGGCTGGTTGGCCACCACGCCCACCGGCGCCCCAGCGACCCGGCCGAACCCGACCACGATGTTCCTCGCGAACCCTTCGTGGATCTCGCAGAAGGTGTCTTCATCCAGCACCGTCTCGATGACCCGGTGGATGTCGTAGGGCTGGTTGGGGGAGTCGGGGATAAGGGCGTCGAGCTCCTCGTCGGCGGCGCTGACCTCGTAGTCGGGGGTGGCGGGCAGGACAGGGGGCTCATCGAGGTTGTTTGACGGCAGGTAGGACAGCAGCAGCCTGGCGAACTCGATGCAGTCCTGCTCGTCGCTTGCCTGGTAGTGGGCGACCCCGGACTTGGCCATGTGGGTGTGCGCGCCGCCGAGTTCCTCGAAGGTGACGTCCTCGCCGGTAACGGTCTTGATCACGTCCGGGCCGGTGATGAACATGTGGCTGGTGCCCTCGACCATCAGGGTGAAGTCGGTGATCGCGGGGGAGTACACCGCGCCCCCGGCCGCCGGCCCCATGATCAGGCTGACCTGCGGGATGACGCCTGACGCCCTGGTGTTCCTGAAGAAGATCTCTGCGAACAGGCCCAGGGCGACCACGCCCTCCTGGATGCGGGCGCCGCCACCGTCGTTGATCCCGATGACGGGGCATCCCACCTTCATGGCATGGTCCATGAGTTTGACGATCTTCTCGCCGTATACCTCGCCGAGGGACCCGCCGAACACGGTGAATTCCTGGGAGTAGACCGCGACCGGGCGGCCGTCGACGGTGCCGGTGCCGGTAATCACACCGTCGCCGTAGGGCCGGCTGCGCTCGATGCCGAAGTCGTGCGCACGGTGCCTGGCCAACTGGTCCAGCTCGGTGAACGAGCCCTCATCCAGTAGCAGGCCGATCCGCTCGCGCGCGGTGAGCTTACCCTTGGCGTGCTGCTTTTCCACGGCGGCCGCCGATCCGGCGTGCACCGCCTCATACCGGCGCCGCTCTAGGTCAGCGATCTTCCCGGCCGTGGTGTGCGGGTCCGGCAACCCGCCAGAAACAGGGTCAGTCGCGCTCATGGGAGAAAGGTTAACCCGGAGCCTTGTTCTTTTTGCCCGTGCCTCAAGGCTTCACCTGGTCGGCAAAATCAAAAAGAACAAGGCTCCGGCCGGCGGTTGCGTCTACCAGGCGGTGGTTAGGCTCACGACGTGAGTATCTTCGTGAGCGATACGGCGGGCGGGCCCGCCGGAGGTGTTGGCGGGACGGGCGGCACGGGCGGCACCGGCCGGGAGCGCGATTCCGCAGAGTTGCCAGAGTTGATGCGCCGGGATGTCCGGCTGCTCGGCGAGGTGCTCGGCGAGATCATCAGCGAGTCCGCCGGGGCGGACCTGCTCGCCGACGTGGAGCGGCTGCGGCACGCGGTGATTGACGCGCGTTCGGCGGCGGACCGGGGCTCTACGGAAGCCACGTCGGCCCAAGACGAGATCATGGCCCTGGTCTCCTCATGGTCGTGGGAGCGGGCCGAGCAGGTGGCCCGGGCGTTCACCGTCTACTTCCACCTGGTCAACCTGGCCGAAGAGCAGCAGCGCGTCCGTACGCTGCGGCTGCACGATTCGGGTGACCAGGCGCCCCGCGAGTCGCTCGCCGACGCCGTGGACAGGCTCTCCAAGGAGGGCGGGGCCGCGCACCTGGCCGAGCTGCTCAGCGGGCTCCGCGTGCACCCAGTGTTCACGGCGCACCCGACCGAGGCCCGCCGCCGCGCGGTCGTCGCGTCGCTGCGCCGGCTCAGCGGGCTGCTCACCTCGATCGACGACCAGCGTGCCGGGGCCGCACAGCAGGCGGAGGACCGGCGGAAGCTGCGCGAGGAGGTCGACCTGCTCTGGCGGACCGCCCAGCTGCGCGTCGCGGGCATGGCCCCGGCCGACGAGGTCCGCTCGGTGATGACCGCGTTCGACGAGACGCTGTTCCGGCTCGTGCCCGCCGTGTACCGGGCACTCGACCAGGTCCTGCTCGGTCCTGAAAGCGGAACGACCGTGTCGCCGGTGCCGCCGTTCCTGCGGTTCGGCTCCTGGGTGGGCGGCGACAGGGACGGCAACCCGAACGTCACCGCCTCGGTGACCAGGGAGGCCGCGGTGATCCAGGCCGAGCACGCGCTGCGCGGCCTTGAGACGGCCTGCGGCCGCATCGGCCGGGCACTCACCGTCTCCGAGGGCTCCGCCCCGCCGCCGGCGGCACTGCGCCGGGCGCTCGCCGCCGCCGCGGCCGAGCACCCCGAACTGCTCGCGGAGATCACCGCCCGCTCGCCTGGCGAGCCTTACCGCGCCTACCTGCTGTACGCGGCAGAGCGGCTCGCCGCAACGCGGACAAGGAACGTGGACCTGGCGTACGGCGGCGCCGCGGACTTCCTCGCCGACCTCCGCCTCGTGCAGTCGTCGCTCGCGGACGCTGGGGCTGTCAGGCAGGCGTACGGGGAACTGCAGCACCTGATCTGGCAGGCCGAGACGTTCGGGTTCCACCTCGCGGGCCTTGAGGTGCGCCAGCACTCGAAGGTCCACGCTCAGGCCTTGGCCGAACTGCGGGCGGGCGACCCGCCGTCCCCGATGACCCAGGAGGTCCTGGAGACCATCCGGGTCATGGCCTGGATCCAGCGCCGCTACGGCATCGACGCCTGCCGCCGCTACATCATCTCCTTCACGACGTCAGCCGAGGACATCGCTGCGGTCTACGAGCTCGTCGGCTACGCGTTCCCCGACGGCGCCGGCCCGGTCCTCGACGTGGTGCCGCTCTTTGAGAGCGGTGAAGACCTGGCCAACGCCCCGTCCGTGCTGACCGGCATGCTGTCGATCCCCGCCGTGGTCATGCGGCTGGATGAAACCGGCCGTCACCTGGAAGTCATGCTCGGCTACTCGGACTCCGCCAAGGAGCTAGGGCCCGCCACGGCGACCCTCCGGCTGTTCGACGCTCAGGCGGAGCTCGCGGCGTGGGCGGCCGAGCACGACGTGAAGCTCACGCTGTTCCACGGCAGGGGCGGCGCGATCGGCCGCGGTGGCGGCCCGGCCGGACGGGCCGTGCTCGCCCAGGCGCCCGGCTCGGTCGACGGCCGGCTCAAGGTCACCGAGCAGGGCGAGGTCATCTTCGCAAGGTACGGCCAGTCCGCGATAGGGCTGCGCCACCTGGAGCAGGTCACCTCGGCGGTCCTGCTGAGTTCCTCGCCGTCGGTCGCGGACCGCAACGGCGCGGCGGCGACCACCTTCCAGGACCTGGCGGCGGCCATCGACGACGCCGCGAAGGGAGCGTTCCGCGCGCTGGTCGAGGCTGACGGGTTCGCCGAGTGGTTCGCTACCGTCAGCCCCCTGGAGGAGATCGGCGGCCTGCGGATCGGCTCACGGCCATCGCGGCGCGGCCACGGCGGCGGCCCGCTCGGCCTTGAGGACCTGCGCGCGATCCCCTGGGTATTCGCCTGGTCGCAGACCCGGCTCAACCTGCCCGGCTGGTACGGCCTCGGCAGCGGCCTGGCCGCCGCCGCGTGGACCGACATCCCGGCTGCCGACTCCGACGGGGACATTCCCCCGGAGGGGCTCGCCGCGCTGCGCCGCGCCTACCGCGAGTGGCCGTTGCTCGGCACGCTGCTCGACAACGCCGAGATGTCACTGGCGAAGACCGACCGGGCGATCGCCGCCCGCTACCTCGCCCTCGGCGGCAGGCCCGACCTCACCGACCGCGTGCTCGCCGAGTACGACCTGACCAGGCGTCTCGTGCTCGCGGTCACCGAGCACGACCGCCTGGTGGCCAACCGCTCCGTGTTGTCGCGCGCTATCGTGCTGCGCGACCCGTACGTAGACGCGCTGTCCTACCTGCAGCTGCGCGCCCTGATGGCGCTGCGCACGGAGGACGCCGACGCGACCAAGCGCGCCGGCCTGGAGCGGCTGCTCCTGCTGACGGTCAGCGGCATAGCGGCAGGCCTCCAGAACACGGGCTGACCGCTTTCCCCGGCTGGTCGCCTGCGCCCCCAAGGTCAAACCCAAGTCAAAGTCAAGACCTTAAGCGCATGCGGCGCAGGCCGCCGGGGGGATTAGCCCGCGAGCTCCTTCGCCTTCGGGCCTTCGGAAGCTCGCGGGCTAATCCCTTCCCACGAGTGCTTTATTACCATCTCGTGCAGAGTTTCCAAGAACTTTTGCTGCCTGCGGAGATGTCGCAAGTGGGGCGACCGGCTGCGGCGCGACCCACGTCGGCTAACCGCCCCCGGCCGCACCGTCCCCACCGGGAGGCCTGCCGGCATCGCGTCGGCCGAGATTGCGCTGGGTAACACTCAAATTCACAACCCTGAAAGGGTCAGTTGGCTGCCAGAGTAAGCAGCTGTCGTTCTGGATCATGGCTGTTCCAGCAGGGGAAGCGGGCAGTCAGCTCCTCGCCAGCGGCGAGCCGGGCTATGGCCTGCTCGCTGTGCGCGTCGTCTGGCGTGTAGATAACCATGCGCGCGCCGGGGACGGCACTGACCGCGAAGCTCGTCGACTTCGTAGTGAGCACGCCGAGCGTGGGGTGGCGGAAGCGCTTGGTGTGGCTGGTCGGCTGGGCCACGTCGTGCGCCGCCCAGATTGCGGCGAACGTCGGGCTCAGCGCCTCTAGGCGGCGGATGAAGTGCGTCCAAGCGGGGTCGCCGACATGTTTGCCGTATGCGTTGCGCAACTGGGCGATGAGCGTGGCGGAGTACATGTCCTTTTCCGGCACCGGGCTGCAGCAGGAGGGGCCGATGAGGCAGGAGAGGAGCGTGTTGCGCTCGCTGGGCGGTGACCCGACGAGCCGGGGGAACAGCGAGGCGTAGATCCCGTTCCAGGCGAGCAGGTCGAAGCGCTCGGTCAGCACGTTGGCCGGGTACGGGACCGCGTCGAGGATGCGCTGCACCTCTGGCGGCAGCGGGCATTCGTCGCAGCCTGCCGGAGCAGCCGCGCCGGGTACGTCGGCGAGGCGGAACAGGTGGGCCCGCTCGATGGCGTCAAGCTTGAGCGTGTGCGCGATCGCGTCGAGGACCTGGACGCTGGCGTTGATCGGGCGGCCCTGCTCAAGCCACGTGTACCACGTGACGCCGACCCCGGCGAGCTGGGCGAGTTCCTCGCGCCGCAGGCCCGCTGTGCGGCGGCGGGTGCCGGCGGGGAGGCCGACGTCCTCCGGGCTGATCCGCTCCCTGCGGCTGCGCAGGAACGCGGCGAGCTCGGTCCGGCGGGCCGTGGTGGCGGTCTGGCCACTGGCGGTGCCATGCCCGCTGCTGGTGTCCTCGCCGGTACCGTTCAGGGTCGTCACGCTCACGCTTGCCATCCTCCCATGCTGACCACCGGCCTGCCAGGTGGTGTCAGTACCAGGATAACCAGGCTCTTGGTACCAGCATAAGTTACACGGCACGCTGGTGACATGACAGACCTCACAGAAAGCGTCCGTCCGGCTGTCGCAGGCCGGTCCGGTCTCAGCGGCCGTCCTGGCCGAGCCACGGCACCGGGCGTGGTCCTCGCCATCGTGCTGACCGGCCAGATCATGGCGATCATCGATACCAATATCGTCAACGTGGCGGTGCCCTCGATGCATGCCACCCTCGGCGCGTCCGGTGCCGGGTTGCAGCTTGTCGTGGCCGGCTACACGATCGCGTACGCGGTCCTGCTCATTACCGGCGCGCGGCTTGGCGACATCCTCGGGCACCGGCGGGTGTTCCTCGCCGGGGCGGCGCTGTTCACCCTGGCCTCGCTCGGCTGCGGCCTCGCGCCGACGACCGGCGCGCTCATCGCGCTGCGGTTTGTCCAGGGGGTCGGGGCCGCGACGATGATCCCGCAGGTGCTGAGCCTGATCCAGCGCAGCTACACCGCGCCGGGGCCCCGCGCACGCGCTATGAGCCTGTACGCGACCGTGATCTCCGGCGGTTCCGTCCTCGGCCAAGTCCTCGGCGGGCTGCTGGTCTCCGCAGATGTGCTCGGCAGCTCCTGGCGGCCGGTCTTCCTCGTCAATGTGCCGGTCGGCCTGGCCGTACTCGCCTTCGGGCGGCTTCTGCCCGCTGGCCGCTTCGACGGGGTGCGCAGGCTTGACCTGCCAGGCCTGGCGGTACTCACCCCGGCCGTGTTCGCGCTCGTCCTGCCGCTTGTGCTCGGGCAGCCGCTCGGCTGGCCGCTGTGGGGCTGGCTCCTGCTGGCCTGCTCCGTTGGCTTGTTTGCCCTGCTCGGCAGGGTCGAGCATCGGGTGGGGGCACGCGGCGGGCAGCCGATCCTGCCCCGCTCGCTGCTCGCGCTGCCCGGCATGATCCCCGGGCTCGGCGGGCTGTTCGCGGCGATGGTGGTGTTCGGCGGCTGGCTGTTCGGCCTGGCGCTCGAGTTGCAGGACGGCCTCGGAGACTCGCCGCTGCGCGCCGGGCTGACGTTCGTCCCGTGCGGTGTGGCGTTCGCGATCGTGAGCCTGAACTGGCGGCGGCTGCCCGTCCGGTACCACGAGCGGCTGCCCATGATCGGATTCGTGGTCACCGGCGTCGGGCTTGTCTGGTCCGGACTGCTGCTGCACTCCGGCGGGGCCGGCGGTGTCTGGCTGTATGCCGCGCTCGCCGTGACCGGCGGCGGCATGGCGGGGGCGTTCGGCGCGCTGATGGGACGGGTGCTGTCCCGGGTGCCCGTGGCGATCGCGGCGGACGCGAGCGGCGTCATCGTGACCGTGAACCAGCTGGGGATCGTGGTCGGGATCGCGACGTTCGGGTCGTTGTACCTGACCCTGGCCGGTCGGCTGCCCGCCAGTGCCCATCAGCTCAGTGCGTTTGCCCTCTCGTCGGGGCACGCCTACCTGGCCGTGGCGGCCGCACTCGCCGCGCTGGCGATCGCGGGCGCGGTGCTCGCCGTGGCGCACGCCCGGGCGGCCGCAGTCGCCGTGACCGCGGCCGCGCCGTGACCCGGGAACCATACGGAGCAAGATGCGGATAGTTCGGGGGACGGCAGTCATCACGCCAATCGCGCGGGGCCGCGCGCCCGATACGACCGCGGTCTTTGCGATCAGGCGCGCGCCCCTGTGCAGCGGGGGGCACGGGGGTCGTCCCCCCGCGAATAAACTGCTCACGTGAGCAGGACACATCGGCTTGAACTTGACGACCAGACGCTTCGCGAGTGGGACGCGGTGGTGCTCGACTCCGGACCGGACGGGATCGTCCTCGACAGGTCCGCCTTCTACCCGGGCGGCGGCGGCCAGCCGCCAGACCACGGCGTGCTCCTGTGGGGCGGCGTGCAGACCCGCGTCGTCGACGCCCGCAAGAGCGTGGACGACGTCTACCTGGTGCCCGCCGAGGGTGACCCGGTCCCGGTTCCCGGCACCACGGTGCGCGGCGCGGTGGAAGACGACCGCCGGACCGCCCTGATGCGCACCCACTCGGGCCTGCACGTGCTGTGCGGCGTGGTGTTCCGCGACTTCGGCTCGCTGGTGACCGGGGGGAACATGGAACCTCTAGTGGCAAGGATGGACTTCAACCTGGAGGCCGTCCCGCCGGGCTTCAAGGAGTCCGTCGAGGACGCCTGCAACGCCGAGCTCCGCCTCGACCGGCGGATCGACGTCCGGTCGCTGCCCCGCGAGGATGCGTTTCGGCTCCCCGACATCATCAGGACCGCCACCAACCTGGTCCCCGAGGACGTCAAGGACGTGCGGATCGTGGACATCGTCGGCCTTGACCAGCAGGCTGACGGCGGCACCCACGTGGCGTCGACGTCCCAAGTCGGCCGCATCTCCGTCGTCAAGGTCGAGAACAAGGGCAAGGGCTTCCGCCGGCTGCGCATCGCGATCGGCGACTAGGAATCCGAAAGTGCCGCGTACGGATCGGCCGAACGAACAAGCTCTTTCATCCTGCCCTTGTCCTGAAAATCTGTCGGCCAGGATCCTCAGGATGAAAGAGCTCGCAGTGCTCCGCCTGACCGGAAACGCATGATCCCGGGGGACTCGATGATGGACGAGGGCAGGCTCCGAGCCGCGGCGCTCGGTGGCTTCTGGACGGCGATCGACGTCGTGGCGAGCACCGGCTCGACCAATGTCGACCTGCTGGCGCGGGCCACGGGCGACCCGGAGGCTCGCGAAGGTCAGGTGCTCGTCGCGGAGGAGCAGACCGCAGGGCGGGGCCGCCTTGGCAGGACGTGGACGAGCGTGCCCGGCGCAGCGCTGACGTTCTCCGTGCTGCTGCGGCCGGTCACTGTGCCGCCGGCCCGCCGGGGCTGGCTGCCGCTGATGGCCGGCGTGGCGGTCGCGTCCGCCGTTCGCTCAGTCACCGGTGCCGGCGTCGGAGGTGGTGCCGGCGTCGACGCGGCGCTCAAGTGGCCGAACGACGTCCTGGTCGGCGACCGCAAGCTAGCGGGCATCCTTGCCGAGCAGTCACCGGACGGGTCTTCGGTGGTGATCGGGATGGGCCTGAACGTGGCGACCCCTGCCCACGCGCTCCCAGTCTCCCCGGCCGGCCTGCCAGCGACGTCCCTGCTGGTCGAGGGCGCTTCCGTGTCCCGCGAGGCGCTGCTGCTTGAGATACTGCGTCAGCTTGAACGCTGGTACATCGCGTTCCGCGCTGACCCGGATGCCGTGCGCACAGGCCTGCTCGACGCGTACCGTCCGCTCTGCGCCACCCTGGGGCAAGAAGTCCGAGTTGAACTCCCGATCGGCCGCTTCATGACGGGTGTCGCCCGGGGCATTGACCCCGACGGTCGTCTCCTCATAGCGGACAATCCAGGCGATCCACCTATGGCAATCTCGGCCGGCAACGTGGTCCACATCCGCGCGTCGGGGTGATCCGGTCCCTGATTAGCTAGTGAGTCCTAGCGTAAGCGAGCCACCACCGCAGCCACCGTTCGCGTTGTAGTCGATGGTCTAGGTGATGGCGCCGGTGAGCGGCTTGCCCTTGCGGCTGGACCGGGCGGCCCTAACATGTCCCCATGAGTCCAGACCGCTCGCTTGCGGTAGGCGAGGAGCCCGTCGAGATACTGCATCCGCACTGGAAGACGCTTGTGGCCCCGGTCATCATGACGTTCGTCGTGGTAGCCGTGCTGCTGGCGGGCGAAGTGCTGATCCCGTCGGGCAATGGGGCGGCGATCGAACGGCTGGCGCTCGCAGTGGTCGCGATCGCGCTGCTCATGTGGTGGCTGATAATCCCGGTCCTGGCCTGGCGCACCACGGTCTACGAGCTGACGACCAAGCGGATGCGGCTGCGAGACGGCGTCCTCACGCGCCACGGGCGGGACATCCCGCTGTCGCGGATCACCGATGTCTCCTTCCGGAAGGGGGTGCTCGACCGACTGCTCGGCTGCGGCACCCTGGTCGTCGAGTCCGCGGGCGAGCACGGTGAGCTGACGCTTACGAACATCCCGCACGTGGAGCAGGTGTCGGCAAAGCTCTTCCAGTTGGTCGAGGATGAGCGGGTGCGCGACAGTCGGCTGCGCGACGGCTGGCCGGGAGTTCCCGACCAGCGTGACTCTGGTGGTCCGCCACGGCTCAACTGACGCCGAGCCTCTCGACGGTGCGGAGTGGCTTCGAGCGTAACGCTTTTACCGTGGCTTTACTATTTACCTATGACCCGTGTGCTGCTCGCCGAGGACGACACCTCTATTTCCGAGCCGCTGTCCCGCGCCCTGCGCCGGGAGGGCTATCAGGTGGAGATCACCGAGGACGGGCCGACGACGCTGGGACGGGCGCTGTCGGACGGGGTCGACCTGATCCTGCTGGACATCGGGCTCCCCGAGCTCGACGGCCTTGAGGTGTGCCGCCGGGTCCGCGCCGAAGGTAACGGCGTCCCCGTGCTGATCCTCACCGCCAGGGCGGATGAGGTGGACACCGTCGTCGGCCTCGACGCCGGTGCCGACGACTACGTGACCAAGCCCTTCAGGCTCGCCGAACTGCTCGCCCGGGTCCGGGCCCTGCTGCGGCGGGGGACGGCGGAGGTGCCCGGCACCGTGCGCGGCGTCCGGGTGGACGCTGAGGCGCGACGCGCCTGGCATGGTGATACCGAGCTTGACCTGACCACGAAGGAGTTCGACCTCCTGTGGATCCTGCTGCGGGACGCGGGAAAGGTCGTTACGCGGGAGCAGATCATGCGCGAGGTCTGGGACGCCAAGTGGTGGACGTCCACGAAGACGCTTGACATGCACATCTCCTGGCTCCGCCGCAAGCTTGGCGATGACGCGCACCATCCGAGGTACATCACGACCGTGCGCGGCGTCGGCTTCAGGTTCGAGCGCGGAGACTAATCATGGAGAGACATGAGCTGTGGTCTCCCCGCGGTTTTCGCGGGGAGACCATCCAGGGGGGATGGGGGGCGGAGCCTCCCATGCCGGGGGGGCACCGGGGGGTCGCCCCCCGGGGGCGATAGTGCGCGCGCGGCTGTGGCTGTCCGCAGCGGCCGTTGCGGTTGCCGCGGTCCTCGTGGCTGCGCTGCCCCTGCTCGTCGTCGCCGCGATCCGCGACCCCGGCCTGCTCGCGCTCGGCCTGCCGCTCCTCATCGCAGCGGTCGCCGCTGCCATCGTGCTCGCCGGGATCGTGGCCCAGCGGGCCGCCCGGCCGGTGGAAGAGCTCGCGGAGGCGGCCGGCAGGCTGGGCACCGGCGACCCGCGCCCGGTTGGCCGCCGGTACGGCGTGGCGGAACTCGACCAGGTCGCCGACGGACTGGACAGCGTCTCCCGGCGGGTGACCCACCTGCTGACCGCCGATCGTGAGCTGGCCATTGACGCCTCGCATCAGCTCCGCACTCCGTTGACCGCACTGTCGATGCGGCTGGAGGAGATGATCGCCTCGGCCGATGACCCGGACGCGGTCCGCGAGGAAGGCACTGCCGCGCTCGCGCAGGCCGAGCGACTCGCCGAGGTGGTGACCCAGTTGCTGAGCCCCGCCCGCCGGGTGGGCGCCGGATCCGCCGGGCTGATCAGCGTCGACAAGATCGTGCTGCAGCAGATCACGGAGTGGGAACCCGCCTTCCGCCGGGCGGGACGGAAGATGGTGCTCATCGGGGAGTCCAGGCTGCAGGCCTACGTCACCCCCGGCGGCCTGGCCCAGGTGATCGCGACGCTGCTTGACAACGCGCTCATGCACGGCAAGGGCACGGTGACGATCCGCAGGACACACTCGGCGAGTTCGGTCGTGATCGAGGTCGAGGACGAGGGTGACGGAGTGCCGGCCGAGCTGGTCTCCCGGATCTTCGAGCGGAGCGTGAGCGGCCGACCGGAAGGAACGGGGCTCGGCCTGGCGCTGGCCAGGACGATGGCGACCGCCGACGGCGGCCGGATTGTGCTCGCCCGCCGCAGGCCGCCGGTATTCGCGGTGTTCCTGCCTCGCAACCCGCACAGGCAAACGGAGGCCACCAGGAGCGGCCCGGCCTAGTTTCCCGCGCTCGCCTCCGGGCGCTCGGGGCTCTGCTTCCCCCGCTCGCCTCCGCGCGCTCGGGACCCCTTGTCTTCCCTCGTCACTCCTCCCTCGTTCCTCGGTCGTCGCTCCTCAGTCCAGACAAGGGGCGCGCCCTTCGGCTCGCAGGAGGACTCGTGCCTCGCTCCCTCGCTCCTCACTCCAGAACAGGGGCGCGCGCTTTGGCTCGCGCTCGGTGTTTCCCGCGCTTTGAGGGAACCCCCGGCATCGGGCGTGATACCGGGGGTTTCCGTGCCTCTGGGCGAGGTCGGTGGTGTAGCCGGTGCTGGCGGGGAGGATCGCGACGCTGCGGACTCGTGCCACGGTTGTACCCAGGTGGGTGGTTCCGCGTAGGCTACTCGGCGTGCTTTCACCGTTGTCACCTGCGGGACCCGTCGGCCCCATCGCGCGGAAATCAGGCACCGGGATGCCGGTGGTCGGCATGGTGGGGGGCGGGCAGCTCGCCCGGATGACGGCCGCCGCGGCGGTTGGCCTTGGCGCCACGTTCCGGGTGCTTTCCGAGTCGGAGAATGAGAGCGCGGCGCTCGTCACGCATGACGTGGCGATCGGCTCGCATCGCTCTTTGACCGATGTTGCGGCGTTTGCCGCTAAATGCGACGTTATTACATTCGATCACGAGCATGTACCAGGGGAGATCCTGGCCCAGCTTGAGTCCGACGGAGTCCTGGTCCGCCCCGGCAGCGGCGCCCTCAAGTACACCCAGGACAAGCTGGCGATGCGCGAGCGGCTCAGCGCGCTCGAGATCCCGTGCCCCCGGTTCGCGCCGGTCGCCTCCATGGCGGACGTCGAGGCGTTCGTCGGGGGGAGCTGGCCGGACGTGCCCAATGCCTGGCCGGTGGTGCTCAAGGCGATCAGCGGCGGCTACGACGGCAAGGGCGTCTGGGTCTGCGAATCCACTGGAGAAGTCGAGGATGTCCTCGCGCACGGCATCCCGCTGATGGCCGAGGAGTTCGTGCCATTCCGGCGCGAGCTGGCGGCCCTGGTCGCCCGGTCCCCCTCCGGCCAGGGCGCGGCGTACCCCGTGGTGCAGACCGTGCAGGTGGACGGCATCTGCCGGGAGGTGATCGCGCCCGCGCCTGGTCTTCCCCCGGAGGTGGCCGTAGAAGCCGAGGCCATGGCGCTGAAGATCGCGGCCGAACTCGGCGTGACCGGCCTGCTGGCCGTGGAGCTGTTCGAGACGGGCCACGGCGACCTGCTGGTCAACGAGCTCGCCATGCGGCCGCACAACAGCGGGCACTGGACGATCGAGGGTGCGCGCACGTCCCAGTTCGAGCAGCACCTGCGCGCGGTGCTCGACCTGCCGCTCGGGTCCTGCTCGCAGCCCGAGGGCACATTCAGCGTCATGGCGAACCTGCTCGGCGGCACCGACCCGGACGTTTTCGACCGCTATATCCACGTGATGGCGGCCGACCCGGCGGTTAAGGTCCACTTTTACGGTAAGGAAGTCCGTGTCGGCCGGAAGATTGGGCACGTCACCATCGTGGGTGGCCCGGACGACGACGTGGCGGACGTCCGCGACCGCGCCCGCCGCGCGGCGAGCTACCTCCGCTGGGGAACCGAAGAGGGCGACTGAAATAGAATCCTCCTGATCAGCCACAACAAAAGATCAGCGGCAACTACTCTGTCACAAGATCATTAACGCAGGTTGGTACATGGAGGCTTCGTGACCGTTGGCGAAACGCTGACTGAGGCCCGTTACCAGGCGGGTCTTTCGGTTGATGAGCTCAGCGAGCGCACCAGGATCCGTGGGACGGTCATTCGCAGCATCGAGCAAGACGACTACGAGGCATGCGGCGGCGACCTGTATGTCCATGGATACGTGCGCGCCATCGCGGGCGCGGTCGGCATCGACGCCCAGCCGCTGATCCGCGAGTACGACCTCGGACGAGCCGACGGGCCGAACAAGCGCCCGAACGGCTCGACAGGCTGGTACGCCAGGCGGTCTCCCAGCGTGGCGCCGGACACGGCGCAAACATCGTTCGACCTGCCTTCGGTCACCGAGGACCCGGCCGGGCATGAAGTCCTCGGGTCCGCGGCCGATCTGGACGCGACACGATACGACATGCCAGCGGTGCGCGAGGAACCCGCCGCGACGTCGTTCGACCTGCCGCGCGTGACCGAGAGTCTCCCGGCGGCGCTATTCGACCTGCCGCGCGCGCCCGAGGATTTCCCGGCGGCGCTAGAGGACCTCATGGCAGCCGGCTACGACCTCACGCCGGCGGCGGAGCCGGGCGAGGCCGAGTCCCCGACACTGATCATTCCCGCGCTTGGCCCCGGCCCCGCAGACCGGCGGGCGACCGCCGCGTGGCCCGCCCCAGGACAGGGCGACGCTGGGCGGGGCGACCCCGTGCAGGGCAGCCCAGCGCAGGGCAGCCCAGCGCAGGTCGGCCCCGTGCGAACCCGCGCCGCTCGCAAGAAGCGCCGCGGCTACTTCGCCGTAGCCGCGGCTGTCGTCGTGGTCGCTGCCGGGGCCCTGGGCATCCACCTTGCGACGCAGAGCACGACCATCAAGAACGCGGCAGCTACCACCGTCCCGCGTCCGAGCGCGGCGGTTGCCGCCAAGCCGAGTGCCGCCGCGCAGGCGAACGCGTCCGCTGCGGCGAAGGCGAGCGCCGCTGCGCAGGCGAGCGCGAGCGGTGCCGTGAAGCCCAGCCAGGCGGCGGCCACCGGGCCCGTGAGCAGCCTGCCTGTCGTGACCGCTATGGCGTTCGGCCCAGATGGCTTCGCCGACGGCGACAACCCCGGCCGGGCTAAAGACGCGATCGCCCGCGACCCGTCCCAGCCGTGGTCGACCCAGTGGTACGACACGGCGACGTTCGGGATGCTGAAGCACGGCACCGGCCTGCTGCTCGACCTGGGCGGAAAGGTCACGGTGACCGGCGTCCGCCTCGACCTATCCAATTACCAGGGCGCGGACCTGCAGCTCCGGGTCGGCAACGGCACGGCGACGCAGGACCTCCAGGTCGCGGCGACAGCGAACAGCGTCAGCGGCATCGTCAAGCTCACGCTGCACCACCCGGTGGCCGCCAGGTACCTGCTGATCTGGTTCACCCAGCTGCCCCCCAACGGTTCCGGCCAGTACCAGGAGACCGTCTCTCACGTGGCAGTCACCGGCCGCCACTGAGGACCGTGTGCCCCGGTTCCCAGGTGGGCGCGGACGGAGCCGTTACGCTTAGGACGTGCAAAGCGATTCGCCGGTGGTCGGCGTAGTGATGGGCTCAGACTCGGACTGGCCGGTGATGGGGGCGGCCGCCGAGGTGCTTGACGAGTTTGGCGTGGTGTTCGAGGCGGATGTGGTGTCAGCGCACCGGATGCCGCGCGAGATGATCGCCTATGGCGAGCAGGCGGCGAGCCGTGGCCTGAAGGTGATCATCGCAGGCGCGGGCGGTGCCGCGCACCTGCCCGGCATGCTGGCCTCCGTCACTCCCCTGCCGGTCATCGGGGTTCCGGTGCCGCTCAAGTACCTGGACGGCATGGACTCGCTGCTTTCGATCGTGCAGATGCCCGCGGGCATCCCGGTGGCGACGGTCGCGGTCGGCGGCGCGCGCAACGCCGGCCTCCTCGCGGTGCGCATTCTCGCCGCCGCCGACGAGGGACTGCGCGCGCAGATGATCGAGTTCCAGGCCCGCCTCACCGCGCAGGCCAAGGCCAAGGGCGCGGCACTCCGCGACAAGCTTTAGGTCGTCTGGGTGCCCTCTTTATCGTTGGACCCGTTCGTCGTCGGACCCGGAGTAGTAGCCGATTGTGACGCTTTGGCTACTTATATCCGCAAATGCTACAGAAGCCCGTTCGATTGGCAGCGGACTGTCGACCTTTGATATCGGTTCGGGCACGGTGCTGCGTGAGGGGTGTTTACGCGTGCGGCGGTCGGGCATTCTAGAGCCAGCGCAGGCACCCGGAACGGGACTGGGCGCGAGTGTCTGACGGAGGAACAGGCACGCTGCGCGAACGGGGTCAAGGGGGAAGTAGAGCATGGCCTTTTCTGTAGCGAAGAGCCGCCCGTTCCGCACACTGGGTCTTTACCGGGCCAGCGGCAGGCACGCCGCGCCGAAGGGCTGGGTGCCTGAGCCGCGTCCGGCCGCCGAATCCGATGCTCGCCCGCACCGTCCGGCGCACGCCGCGACGATGCCGCGACTGACCGGCCCGCAGGCCGACGACGACGCGACTGACGCCGACTCCGACGCGACAGACGCCCAGCAGCAGGCCGCGTAACACCAGGCACCGAGCTAGAGCTCAAGCGCCTGATGCCCGGCAGGCCCCCAGGGGGCGGCCGGGCATCTGCGTGCCGGCGTGATGCCCTGAGGCGAAGCAAGAACTCGTTCGGGACAATGGTTTTTTGGGTTTTGTAGCATCTGGGCATGAGTACCTTCGCACTGTCGGAAGAGCACGAGGCGCTGCGGGAAGCGGTGCGCGCGCTCGCGGATGACAAGATCGCGCCGCGGGCGGCGGACATCGACCGGGCCGCCGAGTTCCCCTGGGACGTGTACGAGGCGCTGGTGAAGGCGGACTTCCACGCAGTGCACATCCCCGAGGCCTACGGCGGGGCCGGCGGCGACGCCCTGGCCACGGCGCTCGTCATCGAGGAGGTCGCCCGGGCGTGCGCGACTTCCTCACTGATCCCGGCGGTGAACAAGCTGGGCACGATGCCGCTGCTGCTCGGCGCGTCCGACGAGGTCAAGCAGCGCTACCTGCCGCCGGTCGCGCGGGGCGATGGGATGTTCTCCTACGCACTGTCCGAGCCGGAGGCCGGGTCTGACGCCGCTGCGATGCGTTGCCGGGCCGCGGCGACGGACGGCGGGTACGTGCTCAACGGCGTAAAGCGGTGGATCACCAACGCCGGGGTGTCGAAGTACTACACGGTCATGGCGGTGACCGACCCGGACAAGGGCGCGAACGGGATCACGGCGTTCGTGGTGGAGGACGGCGACGCGGGCTTCAGCTTCGGCGCACCCGAGCACAAGCTGGGCATCAAAGGGTCCCCGACCCGCGAACTCTACTTCGACAACTGCGAGATTCCCGAGTCCCGCCGGGTTGGCGACGAGGGCCAGGGGTTCAAGATCGCGCTGCGCACCCTGGACCACACGCGGATTACCATCGCGGCGCAGGCCCTGGGCATCGCGCAGGGCGCGCTCGACTACGCGCTCGGATACGTGAAGGAGCGCAAGCAGTTCGGCAAGGCGATCGCCGACTTCCAGGGACTGCAGTTCATGATCGCCGACATGGCCATGAAGCTGGAAGCCGCCAGGCAGCTCACCTACGCGGCGGCGGCTCGCTCCGAGCGGGCCATGCAGGGGGAGAAGGTCCCGGACCTTACCTTCTTCTCCTCGGCCTGCAAGACCATGGCCTCCGACGTGGCGATGTCGGTCACCACGGACGCGGTCCAGCTCCTCGGCGGCTACGGTTACGTGAACGACTACCCGGTCGAGCGGATGATGCGCGACGCCAAGATCACCCAGATCTACGAGGGCACCAACCAGGTCCAGCGCATGGTGATGGCCCGGCAGCTGCTGAAGGGCTGATATCCGGGCGCTGACCTGCTGGTTCTCGGGTTCTTCTGGTTGGGAAACGGGCCGTCCGGCGCCGAGTTGGGCGGCCCGTTCTCATGTCTTGATTGTCCGGTTGATGCTGATTGTTTCCCGTCGTTTCCGGACCCCGTGCTGAATCGGTGCTGACCCCGGCGCCATCCCGGCACGGTCCATCCGGTCGTGGGCGGGGTTAATGCGCGGCAGATGCGCGCTAGGTACAAGGCGGGTATACGTCAGGTACAACCGAGTTCCATCGTCCTACGTTGGGTTAGGCGTACCCGTCCTGCAGGTACCGTGCCGGGCCGGTTCCCAGCGCTTCCAGTGCGGCACTTGCCCTGCGCCAGACGTAGGGCCGGAGGCGTTCTTTGGCCTGGCCTTCGTCGCAGAACTCGAAGGCGCGCAGTTCGCTGTCGATGGGCTGCAGGCCTTTGATGTGGCTGTCGCTGAGGGTGCCGCCGTCGAAGATGAAGTTGAGGAGATCGTCCCAGGGGCCGTGGGGCGAGACCCAGTCGACGCAGAGCAGATCTCCGACCTGGATATCAAGTCCAAGTTCTTCGCGTAGTTCCCGGCGCAGCGCGTCGGCTGGCGGTTCGTTGGCCTCGGCCATGCCGCCGGGCAGGTCCCAGTCCGGCTTGTAGGTGGGATCGACGAGGAGGATGCGGCCGGAGGAGTCGCGGACAATGGCGTCGGCGCTGACGCGCTTGCGGGCCTGCTTCGCGTTGCCCTCGGCCAGGTAGGCGTTCCACGCCTCGGGGTCGCGCTCGTACAGTTCGCCGTCCGTGCTCACGGTTCCTCCCAAGCCTTGCCCGCATACTGCTGGCCTTCGGCGGTCAGCTGGTAGAACGCCATCCGGTCGCGGACGGCGTCTTGGAGGCAGTTTAGGAACTCGGTGACCACTGCGTTACCGGAGTACGGCTCTAGCTGCCGCTGGAGCTGGATCAACTGGCTGATGACCAGATAGGACCCGAGGGACTGGGTCGCGTTGAGCACATCTGCGGCGATGCCACAGGCCTGGTCGGGTTGGCGCTGGGCGATCAGGACGCTAGCGAGGGCGAGCTGCCCGAACGCGCGGCTGCGGGTGCGGTGGCTGGGCCGGAGGCTGATGATGCGCTCGGCCTGCTGGCGGGCCTGCTCTAGGTCGCCGAGCTGGCGCAGGCAGCGGGTCGTCTCGCTGGCGAGCGAGCCCTCATCGAAATGGCTCACCCAGGTCGAGGCCGATGCGGCGGGGGTTTCCGCAAGTGCCCGTTCGGCGTGCAGCAGCAGCTGGGTGCATTCGGCCGGATCGGCTGGGTCCTTGCCAGCGACTCCACGGGCTTCGAGCGCGAGCATGCGCGCTTCAAGAGCTGGATTGGCTGCTCCGGAGTGCAGCGCGGCTTGCCCCCGGCGTGCCAGGGCGACGGCTTCGTCTGGAGCTCCGAGGTAACTGGCGAGGTGGCTCATGCTGCCCAGAATGTGCGCGGTGAGCTGCTGGTCGCCGCCGACCTGGACCAGGGCCAGCGCCCGGCCGAAATGCCGCTTGGCGCTCGCATCGCGCCCAGCGTCGTGTGCCATCCACCCGGCCATCTCAGTCAGGGCCGCTGCCGCAGTGAACAGCGCCGGATTGCTGGCTCCAGCGTCGGTGCCGAAGAGCCGGGGCGCCATGTCGGCCTGCAGGTACCTGACCACACTGGCATACAAGATTTCCTACCGGACGGCCGTGCACCGTTGCGCGTGCGGCTGCGGCAACAAGGTCGCCACGCCCATCAGCCCGGCCGACTGGCAGCTCTTCTATGACGGCGACACCGTCTCCCTAACGCCGTCGATCGGGAACTGGGGCTTTCCTTGCCGCTCGCACTACTGGATCGACGCCAACGAAATCCAGTGGGCCAAGGACTGGACCGACAAGCAGATAGCCGCAGGGCGAGCACGCGATGACCACGGACGTGCCCAGTATTTCGCCGCACGCATTGCCGCTACAACGGGTCGGCCGCCACACACCGCTCACGCCGACTCCCATGCACCCGGATTCCAGTCTCACCTGCCCTCTTGGTTGATGAAGCTCTTGTCGCGCCTGAACCCCCACCAAGGCGGCCACGAAGGCTCGGGTTAAGCGGGTGTTCCCCAGCAAGGCAGAAGTGTCCGCTGGTCATTAGGCGCCTACGGCGCTGACCGGAACCGCGATGAGCCTGGTGCGCGGTGCGGTTGAATGGTGGCATGGCGGACGCGGACCTGGCGGAGGTCAGGCGGCTCATTGACGGGTTGCGGCGGAACCCGCGGACGCACCCGTATCACGGGCGGCGGGAGTATTCCGATCGCGCGCGGGAAGTCGCGCTTGCGCTCGCGGGAATGATCGAGGCGGGTCGGGCGGCCGATGCCGTGCCCTTGGCGCGGCGCGCGGTTGAGCGGGTGACCGGTGGCCTGCTGCACATCGACGATTCGTCTGGGATTATCGGCGCTGACCTGCGGGAGCTGACCGGCCTGTACGCGAGGGCCTGCGCGATCGCCCCGCCGGACGCGGCCAAGCTGGCGGCTTGGCTGGTCGCTTCCCGGTGCGACGGGCCGGGATGGCCGGACTTCGCGGTCGCGGACTTCGCCCCGGCCCTCGGCGCAGCCGGGCTGGCCGAGCTCGCCCGGCTGGTCGAGGAGCGCCGGGCCAGCGGGGAGCCCGGCCCTTGGAGCGCCAGCTGGGGTGTCAGCAGCCTGCGCAAGGAACTGGCCGCCCTGTCCGGCGACGTGGACGCGCATGTCGCGGTGTTGGCCCAGGAGGCGCGGTCCGGGCGTGACTTCGGGGAGATCGTCTCGGTACTGCGGGACGCTGGACGCGACCGTGAGGCGGAAGAGTGGGCGCGCAAGGGGCTCGCGGCCGAACCACTGAGTCCCTGGACCGACGCGCTGCGCGAGCAGCTCGCGGGGCTGCTTCTCGGTAGCGGGCGCGGGGACGAGGCCGTCGCCATGTACCGGGATGTATTCGAACGGCGGGCGACGCACTCCGATTACCTTCGGCTCCGGAAGGCCGCCGAGCAGGCGGGACAGTGGAAGGAGCTGCGGAGCTGGGCGCTGGACTTCATGCGCGAGCGGGCGCGCACGGGCGAGTACCGGCGGGTCCGTCTCGGCGAGCTGATTTCCGTGCTGCTCCACGAGGACCTGGCGGACGAGGCCTGGTCAACCGCGGCTGACCAGCCTGAGCAGGTCAGCGAGTCCCAGTGGCTGCAGCTGATCAGCCTGCGGGAGAGCCGGCACCCGGCGGACGTGCTCGGCCCGCTGGCGCGCCTGATCGAGCTGGGCGTCGAGCAGGTCGGCGACAAGTACCGCTACCCGAAGGCGGTTAAGGCCCTCAAGCGGCTGCGGGGCGACTACGAGCGCGCGGGCGACGCTGCTGGGTTCGGCGCGTACCTGGACGGTCTGCGGGAGCGGCAGCGGCGGAAGTACTCGTTTATCGCCAAGCTGGACGCGGCGTTCGACCTGTAAGGCAGTGCGGCGTCAGGACCGCGAGGCCGTCAGGGCGGCCGTGCCATCGCGTCCCAGGTCCGGGACGTACGGGATGATCCCCTCCCGGTACGCCGCCACCTGGATCTCAACAGGTAGCTCGCGAGCGTCGCACGGCATCCCGTTCACTTCGATGAGCCAGATCATCGGGTTGGCGTCGATCATCTCGGCCCGGAGGAACTCCGGCGTTCCCCAGGTCATTCTCAGCATGTCGCGAATCTGCTTGCCCTTCTGGCCCAGCGTCGACTTGCTGAGGCCGAACGCGCTCGCCAGCGCGTCCTGGGCGACGTACGGCTCGGTCGACCGGTCGAACAGGAAGTTGACCTGCCCGAGCGCCCACACCACGCCGCCGGCCCACGTCGCGGCCCGGCCGCCCAGCAACGGCGACGGCCGCTTGCGGGCCAGCTTGGCCACCACGTGCCGGACCAGCCCGGCGTACTCCTCATCAAGCAGGTCGGCGCACACCTGGTCGGTCAGCTCGATGACCTGTTCCACGGCCGGCCGCATCGCTGCCGGAATGCGCAGCTCGCCCAGATCCGTCACGGGAAAGTACTATGCCAGGACCGGGCGGGTGGAATGACGGTTTCGGGCTCGTCAGTGCCATCTGATGCGGGAGGATCGGCGCGTGACCGCGAGAGGCGCCGGATGTTCCTCGCGTCCAGTTCCCGGAGGCGATAGTGAGCAGCGAACTGGCGGAACGGGTGGCGGAGTTGCGGCAGAATGGCCGCACGCCGAAGGAGATCGCCCGAGCACTGGGCCTGCGCCCCGCTGACGTGACGCCGCTGATCAGGGCGATCGGGGCACAAGCACCCAAACGCGAGGCACCGGTGGCGGGCTGCTGGGTAACCGGGCACTGGTCAGACAGGCTCAGCGTGACCGGGCACGACGACTGGCCCGGCCTATCGGCCGCGGAGTCTGAGTCCGGGGAGTCCGGCCTGGTGGGGGTCCTCGTGGCCCGCGACACCGGCAGCACGGTCGTGGCGTGCGGGTTTCTGGTCGACGTCTTCTGCCTGGGGGTGAAGGACACCAACGGCCCGAAGACGATGGGCCGGCGCAAGCTCCCGGAATTTACCCGGACGTTCTTCAGCGCGTGGGCCGGCCAGCCCCACGTCGCGGCGCCGCTGGACCTGGCCCGGCATGTCGTGTTCGGGGCGGTGGATTATGCCCGGAGCCTGGGCTTTGAGCCGCATCCCGACTTTGCCAAGGGCGCCGTGCTGCTCGGGGACTGGGAGGCGGGCAGCAGCGACGTGACGTTCGGCCGCGACGGGAAGCCGTTCTACATCAATGGCCCGCGCGACGACACCTACGGCAACATGGCGAAGCTGCGGCGGACCGTCGGCGACGGGAACTTCGACTACCTCGTCCAGTTTCCCGGCCCCGCTTACTAGGCGGGCGTGCTGAATCCGTGCTGATAATCCGGCGCCCGGCACGCCATCTAGCTGCGGAAACTGCCCGCTGGTCCACGATCACCCAGATCTACGAGGGCACCAACCAGATCCAGCGCATGGTCATCGCGCGGCAGCTCCTGAAGTAGCGGCGGTGGGTCGCTGACCTGCGGTTTCTCGGGTCGTGTCCGGCGTGGGCGGGCCGTCCGGGTGGCAAGTCGGGCGGCCCGTTCTCGTGTCCCGATTGCCCGATTGCCCGATTGCCCGATTGCCCGATTGATGCCGGTTATTTCCCGTCACTCCCGAACCCGGTGCTGAATCGGTGCTGATACCTGAAGGGCATGGTCTAGACCAATCGCGAAATAGGTCTAGACCAATTGATATAGCGCCGCCTGTCCCGGGGCGGGTGAATGTCTTGGCCGCTTCCAGACGGGGTCCACCGGAGGTCAACGGCAGGTACATCGTTGCCGGTACTGTCGGCGTGTGAGCGATCCGGGCAAGCGGCTGATCCACGGCGAGCAGCTTGTAGATGACACCCCGCACGTGCGCGTGAGCCTGGCGGATGTCGAGATCCCGGGCCACGCGCGGTTCACGCAGTACGTTTTCCGCATGCGCCGGGTGGCGGTGACGGCGGTGCTCGACGATGCGGGCGCGCGGGTGCTGATGATGCGCAGGCACCGGTTCATCGTGGACCGCTGGGCGTGGGAGCTGCCGGGCGGCTACGTGGACGCTGGCGAGGACCCGGCCGACGCGGCCGCACGGGAAGTCGAGGAGGAGACGGGGTGGCGGCCCCGCGCGGTCGAGTTCGTCCTGTCGTGCCAGCCGCTGATCGGCAACGCCGACTACCCGCAGGATCTCTACCTCGCCCGGGGCGCGGAACTGGCCGGGGAGCCAGAGGGGGACGAGGCGGCGGAGATCTGCTGGACGAGGCTTCGGCGCTGATCGCTTCCGGGGAGATCCTGGGGGCGGTCACGGTCATCGGGGTGCAGCATGCCCTGCTTCTGCGGGCAGCCGCTCGCGAGCCTCGGCCGTGAAGTCCCTCACGGCTGGGGCTGCGGCGTAGGGGCGGAGCCGGCGGGTGAGGTCGCGGACGCAGCGGACGCTGCGGGCGGAGTGGATGCCCACGGTGAGGTCGAGGGCGAGGCATCCGGTGTGGCATGCCTGCTCGGGTTCGCCGTGGGCGGCATGCGCGGCTGCGAGGAGCGACAGGTTGAAGGCGACCTGAAGGGGGCCGGGTCTGGGCGCGCGGAGCCGCGCTCCACGGCCCTCCATGACAGCGTGGGCAGCCTTGGCGGACGTTCTCATGTACGCTATCATGTACATGCGGAGGTGGGTCGTGAAGGTTATGTCGATGTCGGAGTCCCGGGCGAACTACGCGGCGACGCTGGACTCGGTGATTAACGACCAGGAGGAGGTCGTCATTACCCGGCCCGGCGGCGAGGACGTAGTAATGATCCCGCTGCGGGAGTACGAGTCCATGCGGGAGACCTTGTACCTCATGTCGAGTCCCGTGAACCGGCAGCGGATCTCCCGGTCCATCGAGCAGTTGAACCGGGGCCGAGGGCAGGTCCGTGAGCTCATTGACCCGGACGGCGATGGCGGGTGAAGGTCACCTTCGCTGACGACGGCTGGGAGGACTACCTCTACTGGCAGGTCCAAGACCGGCGGGTCCTCAAGCGGGTCAACCAGCTCATCGAGGACATCTCCCGGAACGAGAACGAGGGGATCGGCAAGCCCGAGCCGCTTCGGCACGAGTGGGCCGGCTGGTGGTCGCGCCGGATCACCCAGGAGCACCGCCTCATCTACCGGGTGCGAGACGGCGGCATGGAAATCGCCGCGTGTCGCTTCCACTACGGCAAAGACTAGCCCTGGTCAGGTTGCGCCCGTGCGCCGGGTGCCACGGCGCCGGGCTTGCTGACACTGCCCTGCTACGGCTCGTCTGGGGGCGCTGCCGTTTACCGGCAACTCGATCCGTGCGCCATTCCGTTCCGTCAGCTTGTCCGCATTCCGTCCTGCATGCCTGCCAGGCCGGAACCCCCGTTGCCAGGGATGAGCTCAGGCAGCGGGCAAAATAAACCTTCCCGTGGGTCCCCAGACTGAATACGTGCACAGCGCGTAAAGCACTCTGTTGGCGGCGCGCGGGTATCTGGTCGGGCAGCTTCCCGGAGTCGGCCGCGCCTGCGGGCCGGATCTTGCCCGGCAACGGGCACGTTACGGGCCTGTCCGGCATGTGGTGCTGCCGTGTCGGTCTGGTGGCGGACGGCTGACCCTACGGCCGCGTTCGCCGGGCCAGCCCGCGATGCGGCCCGTCCTGGCGGCGCTTCCCCGCCGTGCTGCCGTCGTCGTGTGTTCTGTCTACGGCTGGGCGCTTGCAGGGCAGCGCGCGCATGTGTCTCATGGGCGGGGCCAGCGCCGGACTGGCCCTGCCACGGTCGCTCAGCGGGCGATAGGCTGCTGCAGTTCCATGACGTTGCGGGACGGGTCGTCGTCATCCCACTCGTGGTAGAGCTCGCGGCAGTCGCCGGTGAGACGGTACCCGCTGTCGTCGATCCACCGCACAAGCGCTTCCCAGGCGGCCGGGATGCGGGCGTCGAGGAAGGTGAAGCCCTCGGCGGCCAGCTTCTCCGCGAAGACACCGAACGTCCTGCGCACGGCCTCGGGGACCTCGTCCAGCGGGACGACCCCGGCCGGAGCTTCCGACCCAGCGTCAGGCTGAATAGGGGACGAGCAGGACCGGTGAGCCGCTGGTTCCCGCCGCGACGTAGTGCAGCCTGGTCCCGTTGACCTCCGCGTAGCGGTGCGTGATCCCCGGCAGCACGGGACCAGTTAGTGTGACGTCCATTCCTTCCCCTTTCCTGGACAACCCGGTTGTCATTGACTCTAGCCAACCTGGTTGTCACTGTCCAGTCGCTGCCGTAGTGTTCTGCCATGTCCCGCTCTGGCGCCGACCTCGCGCTGCTCCTGCTCGGAGGGTTCCGCTCGCTGGTGGACGCCGCGACAGCCGAGCTGGCCCGCCGCGGCTACGAGGATGTGCGTCCTGTCCATGACTTCGCGATGCGGGCCATCGCCGCGGGCGCCGGCAACGCCTCAGAACTCGGCCGCCGCCTGTCAGTCTCCAAGCAGGCAGCAGCGAAAACCATCGCGGTGCTGCAGGAGCGCGGATACGTGACACGCGGCACAGATCCCCGCCACGCCCGCCGCATGCTCCTTCAGGTCACCCCGCTCGGCTTCGAGGTGCTGCGCCAAGGCGAAGCGATCTTCGACGAGTTGCGCGATGAGTGGGGGCGGCAGATCGGTCCCGCCCAGCTCGAGAGCCTTGAGGCGCACCTGGCAGCGCTGGCCGGCGATCCGGCCGTGCGCTTCGACACACCAGGCTGGATAGCGCGAGACCTCGGCGAGCCGACATAGGTGAACTGGCCCGGCGCTGCCTGGCCGCAGCATGATCCTGGCGCTTCCGCGCTCGTCGCGGCGCCGTGGTGTCAGGTGCAGGGGCTGGTGGCTGTCAGTCCAAGGTAGTCGCGAGCCTGGCGTAGCTGCTCTTGACCCCGCCCAGTCAGCCCTGCCCCGCTGTGGCTGCGCGGGTCGTTCAACCGGGGTGCCGTGCCTGCTGGCGCGGCACCACCAGATCTACGGCCACTGTTCCGGCGGAGGCCGATGGTGGCATGGTGCCCGTCGTCACGGCTGTTACGCCTGTGGAACAGCGGCAGCTTTGCGGATAGCGTCGGCTCGCCACGGGGAACCGGCCACCAAGGGGGCGTCTTGGCTGACCGTTACCCGGCCATCGAGGATCACGCCGTTATCGGGGACCTGCACACGGTTGCGCTGGTGGCCACCGACGGGACGATCGACTGGTGCTGTATGCCGCGGTTCGACTCGCCAGCGGTGTTCGCGTCCCTGCTGGACGCCGACCGCGGCGGCAGCTCTGCGGTCCGGTCCGAGGCGGTCCGGACCAGGCAGCTGTACATGCCCGACTCCAACGTGCTTGTGACCAGGTTCCTAGGCACTGAATCGGTGGGCGAGGTGGTCGACTTCATGGTGCCGCGCCACCCGGACAGCGGACTGCAGGATCCCGGGCACGGACACCCGCTGGTTCGCCGACTGCAGGCGGTTCGCGGAACCGTCGTTTTCACGGTCACCTGCCGCCCGGCGTTTGACTTCGGGCGGCAGGAGCACGCCGTCGTCGCGCCCGACCGCGGAGGCGCGGTGTTCACCAGTCCCGGCGCGCAGGCCGAACTGGTCCTGCGGTCCGGCCACCAGTTCTTCGTGGACGGGCCGGCCGCGACGGCGACGGTTACCCTGGGACCGGGCGAGGGCCTGGACTTGCTGCTTGAATGGGGCGGCCTACACCGACCGGATACTGCCCAACGGCTGGTGCCTACTGCCCCACGCCAGTCCTGCGACGACGGGAACGCGTGACCTGCGACAAGTTCGCTACCGACGCCAGGTTCCTGCCCGAGCTGCACCAGCAGAAGGACCGTCTGGGCCAGCCGCCAGACCCCGGCCCAGCCGAAGCTGGTCTCACTGCCCGGCTGTGGCGAGCGAGGGCGCGTTGTAGGCGGCGAGAATCTGGGCCTCCGCGTCGGCCAGGTAGTGCAGCAGGTCGCGCTCTGCGGTCTCGCCGTCGCCGCGCCTGATCGACTCGGCGATGCTCCGGTTGCGCTCAAGGTAGGGCCGGTGGAACTGCTCGGGTGCCTCCATGGCGTGGAAGATGAGCCGTAGCTCCGCGAGCGCGCGCCGCATCAGCTCGTCGGCGCGGGAACTGCCAGCTAGGCCCGCGATGGCCTGATGGAACCGCAGGTCCTCCGTGCGCACGTCAAGCCACTGGCCGGCCGCCGCGTGGGCCTCGGCGGAGTCGACGGCGTCGCAGACCGCCTGCCGGGCCGCGAGGTCGGCCGTGCCAGCCAGCCGGGCGGCGCCGCCCTCGATCAGCCGTCGCAGCGTGTAGATGTCGGACACGTCCTCGCGGGTGAGCGTCGGCACGAACACGCCGCGGTTCATGTGGTGGACCGCGAGCCGCTCATGGCTGAGGAGGGCGAAGGCCTCGCGCAGCGTGTTCCTTGACACGCCCAGGGCACGCCCGATCGCTTCCTCCGGCAACCGTGTGCCCGGCGGGAACAGGCCTTGCGTGATGTACGTGCGCAAGATGTCCGTGACCCGCCCGGCCGTGCTGGCATGCGTCAGCGCAGGCCGCTCACGGCTCAGGGCAGCAGCCATCTCCTCGCTGATACCTGCCACTTCCGTCCCCCTCGTTGAAAGCTGGCCCTTCCGAAGGCCGCTGCTCAACTGTTAAATCTACATCTCTTTCAATTTCAGGTATCGCAGGATCGTTCAACAAGATGCTACGGTCCTGACATCCGCAGATGGGGAGGTTCATCCAGGTGTTGGCTGTTGTGCAAGGGTTCGGCCCGTTTGGCGACTTTGACCCCAACCCGTCCGAGCTGCTCGTTCGCTCGCTGGCCGAGCGCTGCGGTCTCGATATCCGCACCGAGGTTCTCCCCGTCTCCCTTGACCGGGTGCGGACCGAGGTGCCCAAGCTCATGGAGGAGATCCGGCCGCAGGTCTGGCTCGGGGTCGGCCTGGCGGCCGGGCGGACGGCGCTTGCCCTCGAGGCCGTCGCGGTGAACCTGGCCGACTGGCCGGAAGGCGCCGCGGACGCGGACGGCGTGAGCGTTAGCCGGGTGCCGATCGCTTCCAGCGGGTCGGCCGCGCACCTGACCACGTTGCCCGTCGAGGCGATCCTCACGGCCTGGCGGGAGGCCGGCATCCCCGGCTACCTCTCCCAGACCGCCGGCAGCTACCTATGCAACTTCTCCTTCTACACCGCCGCCGAGGCGGCGCGGCAGCTCGGGCTGTCGTGCATGGTCGGGTTCCTGCACGTCCCGCTCCTGCCGGAACTGGTCACCCAGCCGCAGCAGCAGCCGTCCATGTCGATGGCGCTGCAGTCGGCCGGCCTGGACCTCGTCATCGAGGCATGCCGCACCGCCGACGCGGGCGGCATCTACCTAGGGAGTTCAGATGAGGCGTAGCCTCAGGCTCGGGCTTGCCGCCGCCGCCGTCGCTACGGCGGCGCTCGTGGTCACGGCCTGTAGCCCATCGGGCGGGAGCGGCGGCGCGGGTAGTTCCGCCGCCGGCAACCCGGTCAGCGGCGGAACGGCCACCTACGCCGAGCTGCCGGGCGCCACGCCCAACTACATTTTCCCGATGCTCACCGCCGCTTACTACAGCGTGGCGAACATCGAGCAGTTCCAGCGGCTGTCGTTCCGGTCCTTGTACTGGATCGGCAACGCCCAGGGCCAGCCGGTTGTGGACCCGTCCATGAGCCTGGCGGCGCTGCCCGTGTACAGCAAGAACGACTCGGTGGTGACCATCACCCTCGGGAACTACAAGTGGTCCGACGGCCAACCGGTGACCACGCGGGACATCGCCTTCTGGATCAACCTCCTCAAGGCGAACAAGACCAGCTTCGCCGCCTACACCCCCGGGGAGTTCCCCGACAACCTCAAGAGCTACAAGATCGTGAACGCCAAGACGATCGTGCTCACGCTCAACGGGTCCTACAACCCGACCTGGTTCACCTATGACGAGCTTTCCCAGATCACCCCGCTGCCGACGCAGGCCTGGGACAAGACGTCGGCGTCCGGCAAGGTCGGCAACTACGACGAGACCACGTCCGGGGCCACCGCGGTGTTCAACTTCCTGACCGCGCAGTCGAAGGACATCGCGACCTACGGCACCAACCCGCTGTGGAAGACCGTCGACGGGCCTTGGCAGCTGGTCAGCTACCAGTCGGGCGGGTACGCCAAGTTCGAGGCCAACCCGGCCTACGCGGGCCCGACCAAGCCGAAGCTCAAGTACTTCGTCGAGCAGCCCTTCACCAGCGAAACCTCTGAGCTCAACGTGCTGCGGTCGGGCAACTCCATCGACTACGGGTACCTGCCCACCCAGGAGTCGTCGCAGTCCGGCATGCTCTCCTCGCAGGGCTATACCAGTTCCCCGTGGCTGGGCTGGGGCACCTCGTACTTCCTGATGAACTTCAACAACCCGCAGACCGGGCCGCTCATCGGCCAGGCCTACATCAGGCAGGCGATGCAGTCGCTGATCGACGAGAACTCCTTCCTGGCAGGGCCGCTCAAAGGCTACGGGGCCACCGACTACGGCCCGGTGCCGGTCAAGCCGTCGAACCCCTACAGCGACTCCTACGAGGCCAAGGGCCCCTGGCCCTACTCGCCGTCGACCGCTGTCAAGCTGCTCAAGAGCAACGGCTGGACCGTCAACCCGAACGGGGTGTCCACCTGCACCTCGCCGGGCACGGGGGCCGGCCAGTGCGGCAAGGGCATCGCGGCCGGGGCCAAGCTGAGCTTCTCGCTCGCTTACGCCAGCGGCACCGAGTACGTCAGCCAGGAGATGCAGGCGCTCAAGTCGGACTTCTCCCTGGCCGGGATCCAGGTCAACCTGTCGTCCGAGCCCTTCGACTCCATCGTCAGCCTGCTCGACCCGTGCACGTCGTCGCAGTCCTCCTGCTCCTGGCAGATGCTGAACTACGGCGCCGGCTGGACCTACGGCGTGGACCCGTACCCGACCGGCGACCAGCTGTTCGAGACCGGCTCGGGCTCCAACTCAAGCAACTACTCAAGCCCGCAGGCCAACGCTCTGATCCAGGCCACCGTGCACGGCACGGTCGGCCTGACCAACTACGAGAACTACCTGGCAGACCAGGTGCCCGTGCTGTGGATGCCGCAGCCGGACTACGAGATCTCCGAGATCAGCGACAAGCTCCAGGGCACCTCGCCGCAGAGCCCGATCGAAAGCCTTACCCCAGAGAACTGGTACTTCACGCAGTGATCAGGTTCCTGCTGCGGCGCTGCGCCCAGGCGGTGCTCGTGCTGCTGCTCGTGTCGGTGATCGTCTTCGGCCTGCTCCACCTGCTGCCAGGGGGGCCGGCCAGGGCGATCCTCGGCACGCACGCCACCCCGACGAACATCGCCGCCTTCAACCAGCAGAACGGCCTCGACGGCCCGGTGCCGGTCCAGTACTGGCACTGGGTGACCGGGGTCCTGTCCGGCAACCTCGGTTTTTCCTACGTGCAGAACGAGTCGGTGGCCAGCCTGCTGGCGCAGCGGCTGCCCAAGACGGCGTTCCTGGCCGGCGTATCGGTGCTGCTCGCGGTGCTGATCGCGGTGCCCGTCGGCTTCTTCCAGGCCGTCAGGCGGAACCGGGCCGGTGACTACGTCGTCACCACCGTGACGCTCGTGCTGTACTCGACCCCGGCGTTCTGGGTGGGAATCTTGCTGATCGACGTGCTGTGCGGTACGGCTGCACGTCTTCCCGGCGGAGGCACCCCAGGGGTCGTTTTCCGCCCTGGTCAGCGATCCCCAGGCCCTGGTGCTGCCCGTGCTCACCATCACCCTGGTGACGGTGTCGGCATTCAGCCGCTACATCCGCTCCTCGGTGCTCGACGAGCTGGCCCAGGATTACGTGCGGATGGCCCGGTCCAAGGGCGCCAGCCGCCGGGTCATCCTGTTCGGGCACGTCCTGCGCAACGCGGCGGGCCCGGTCGTGACCCTGCTCGGGCTGTCGCTGCCGTTCATCGTCTCGGGCACCCTCATCACCGAGTACGTCTTCAACTACCCGGGCATCGGCCTGCTGGCCTTCAACGCCGCGACGTCCCAGGACTATCCCGTGATACTGGGCGTGGTCATCGTGGTCGGCGCCGCCACGGTGGTCGGCTCGCTGCTCGCCGACCTCACCCACGCGATTCTCGACCCGCGCGTGCGCGCCTCGGCGGGCATTGCATGAGCCTGGAGAACATTCCATGAGCCTGGAGAACGTCGCCACCGTCCTCGGCCCCGAGGAGGGCGCGCTCGCGGCCGAGGCCGAGGCCACCGCGGGCGGCATCTGGCTCCGCGCGTTCGTGCGGAACCGCCTTGCCGTGGCCGGCCTCGTCGTCATCGTCGCGCTGCTGCTCTTCTCCTTCGTCGGCCCGCTGTTCTACCACACGGACCAGATCCACACCCGGCTCGCGATGGAGACGCTCGCGCCCGGCGCCGGGCGTCCGCTCGGCACCGATGACGTCGGCTACGACGAGCTCGGCCGCCTGATGGTCGGCGGGCAGACCATGCTGGAGGTCGCGTTCGGCGCGGCCGCCGTCGCGGTCGTGCTCGGCGTGCTGTGGGGTGCGACCGCCGGATACTTCGGCGGGCTGCTCGACGGCCTGATGATGCGCATCGTCGACGCGCTGCTCGCGATCCCGGCGATCCTGCTGCTGCTCTTCCTGGCCACGGTGTTCCGGCCGAGCGTCCTGATGCTGATCATCGTGGTCGGCGTCACCGCCTGGCTGGTGCCCGCCCGGCTCATCCGCGCCGAGGCCCTGTCCCTGCGCAGCCGCGAGTACGTGCTCGCCGCCAAGACCATGGGGGTCCGGTCGCCCACCATCATCGTCCGACACATCATCACCAACAGCATCGGCACCATCCTGGTAAACGCGACCTTCCAGGTCGCGGACGCCATCCTGCTGGTGGCGGCCCTGTCCTTCCTCGGCCTGGGCGTCGCGCCGCCGGCCACCAACTGGGGCGCGATGCTGTCCGACGGCCTGAACTACACCTACTCGGGGTTCTGGTGGCTGACCTACCCGCCGGGCATCGCCATCGTGCTGACCGTGCTGGGGTTCAACGTCGTCGGCGACGGGCTGCGGGACGCCTTCGGCCTCGACACGAGGCGCGGATGAGCGCCCCCGCGACCGAACGGCCGGGCGAGCCGCCCGCCGCCGCGCCGGCCCTGCAGGTCACCGGGCTTGACGTGGACATCAGGCTGCCGTCCGCCGTCGTGCACGCCGTCCAGGACGTCTCGCTTGAGGTCTGGGCGGGCGAGACCGTCGGCATCGTCGGCGAGTCGGGCTGCGGCAAGTCCACCCTCGGCCTGGCCCTGGCCGGGCTGCTCCCGCCCGAGGCCGAGACCCGCGGCAGCATCAGGCAGGGCGGCCGTGAGCTGGTCGGCCTGCGAGAGCGCGAGCTGCGCGCCATCCGCGGGGCCGAGGTCGGCATCGTCTTCCAGGACCCGATGACCTCGCTGAACCCCACCAAGCGGATCGGCGCGCAGGTCGGGGAGGCGTTGCGGCTCCAGCGAGGGACCAGCAAGGCGGCCGCGCTCCGGGCGGCGGCCGACATGCTCGACCGCGTCGGGCTGCCCCGTCCGCGCGAGCAACTCGACCGGTTCCCGCACGAGCTGTCGGGCGGCATGCGCCAGCGGGTGGTGATCGCGTCCGCCCTGATCTGTGAGCCCAAGGTACTGGTCGCCGACGAGCCGACCACGGCCCTGGACGTGACGACCCAGGCGCAGATCCTCGAGCTGTTCGACGGGCTGAGCGCCGAACTCGGCATGGCGACCCTGCTTGTCACCCACGACATGGGGGTAGTTGCCGGGCACGCGAACCGGGTATTCGTGATGTACGCGGGACGGGAGGCAGAGACGGGCACGACCGAGACGATCTTCTCCGCGCCGCGGCATCAGTACACCGGCGCGCTGCTCGGATCCATCCTGCGCATGGAGACGCCGCGCAAGTCACGGCTGGGCACCATCCCCGGCCGCCCGCCGGACCTGACCGCCCCCGCGGCCGGCTGCCCGTTCGCGCCCCGCTGCGCCGCCGCGTCCGGCGAGTGCACCAGCCAGCTGCCGGCGGCCAGCGAGGAAGACGGCCACCGCTGGTCCTGCTACCACCCGCTGGACCCCCAGGAGACCAAGCGCGTTCCGGAGGCGAAGCGATGAACGCAGGCGCATCGACGAATGAGGGCGGCGCGGTCATCGGCCGCCAGCAGGCGGGCGAACCCGGCGGTGCCAACGGCGATGCCGGCCAGGCGGGGCCGCCGCTGCTCGAACTCGCCGACGTCAGCAAGCACTACAGCGGCAGCGGCCTGTGGTCGGGCGCGGGCGCACCCGTGCTCGCGGTGTCCGGGGTCAGCCTGACCGTGCCGGCCGGAACCTCGGTGGGCATCGTCGGCGAGTCCGGCTGCGGCAAGTCGACCCTCGGTCGGCTGGTGGTCGGCCTTGAGAAGCCGACCGGTGGTGACGTGCGGCTGCGGGGCACGCCGGTCGCCGCCATGGGACGGCGCGAGCGCCGGGCCGCCAGGTACGAGATCCAGATGATGTTCCAGGACCCGTACGCGGCGCTGAACCCGCGGATGACCCTGGACCGCATCATCGAGGAGCCGCTGCGGGCGCGCGGCGGCATCAGCCGCGCCGACCGCCGCGCCCGGGTGCGGCGGCTGGCCGAGGAGGTCGGCATCGCGCCCGGGCAGCTCAACCGCTATCCGCGGGAACTGTCCGGCGGCCAGCGGCAGCGGGTCGGCCTTGCCCGGGCGCTGGCGACGAGTCCCGCGCTGATCGTGGCCGACGAGCCCGTCTCCGCACTTGACGTGTCGGTGCGCTCGCAGATTCTCAACCTCATGGCCGACCTGCAGGCCGAGCACCACATCGGCTACCTGATGGTCTCGCACGACCTGACGGTGATCCACTACTTCACCGACCAGGTGATCGTGATGTACCTGGGCAAGTTCGTCGAGTCCGGTCCGCCTGAGGAACTGTTCCGCGCCCCGGCGCACCACTACACCCGGGCGCTTATCGACGCCGCGCCCGACCCGGTGCCCGGCCGCGCCGCGGCGGCCACGATCCGCGGTGAGCTTCCGTCCGCCGCCGCGCCGCCGTCCGGCTGCCGCTTCCGGACCCGCTGCCCGGCGGCGCAGGCGGTGTGCGCCGAGGAAGAACCCGCCATGCGCACGTTCGGGCCTGGTCACCAGGCCGCGTGCCACTTTCCCTTGAAGGAGGCAGTCCCGGCATGATCGACATCAACAGCGACATGGGGGAGAGCTTCGGCGCCTACACAATGGGCGACGACGAGGCGCTGCTCGGCTACGTGACGAGCGCGAACATCGCCTGCGGCTTCCACGGCGGCGACCCGAGGACGATCGATGCCACCGTGGCACACGCCGTGGCCCGCAAGATCACGATCGGCGCGCACGTCTCCTACCCCGACCTAGTCGGTTTCGGCCGGCGCTCACTCCGGGTCAGCGGGGACGAGCTCATCACCGACGTTCTGTACCAGATCGGCGCGCTCGAGGCGTTCTGCCGCCGCCATGGCTCGGCTGTCCGGTACGTCAAGGCGCACGGCGCCCTCTACAACGACCTCGCGGACAACGAGGAACTGGCCGCCGCCTTCGCGGACGCCCTGGTGGCCTACGGGGGCGACCTGGCGGCCCTGGTACTGGCGGGCAGCCCCGCCGTCAAGGTCCTGGCCAAGAAGGGCATTCGCGTGGTTCGCGAGGGCTTCGCCGACCGCGGCTACACGGCCGCCGGCCGCCTTGTCTCGCGCAGGCAGAGCGGGGCGCTGATCACCGACCCCGCCATGGTGGCCGAGCGAGGCTGGCGGATCGCGGCCGGGGCCGAGATCGAGGCCGCCGACGGGTCACCGCTCGTGCTCGAGGTGGATTCGCTGTGCGTGCACGGCGATACCCCCGGAGCGGTGGACCTGGCCCGCGCGCTGCGCGAGGGCCTGGCCGGCCATTCGGTGCAGGTGGCCGCGTTCGCATGATCCCTCTTGACTCATCGGACGTGGTGGCCCTGACCGACACCGCGCTCGCCGCGGTCCGTCAGGAGTACCCGCACTGGCTTGGCCAGGAAGTGCACGCCGACACCAAGCTGCTGCCGCCCCGGCAGCTCAGCCCCGCCTTCTACGGCAGCTACGACTGGCACTCCGCGGTCCACAACCACTGGCTGCTGGTCCGCGCGCTCGACCGTGGCCTGCCGCGGTCGCTGGACGAGTCCGTGACCGCAGTGCTCGACGAGCACCTGTCCGACGAGCGGCTCGCGGCCGAGTTCGCGTTCTTCGCCGGCCCCGTCGGCACCACCAACGAGCGGCCGTACGGCTGGGCGTGGCTGATCATGCTGCACGCTGAGTGCCAGGCCGGCCAGGACGAGCGGCACCAGCGGTGGGCGCGGGCGCTTGGGCCGCTAGCCGGGCTGTTCTCGGCCCGGCTCGACGACTACTTCGGCGGGCAGCTCCAGTTCCCGATCCGCTCCGGCACGCACGGCAACACGGCCTTCAGCCTGCGGCTGGCCATCGAGGCAGCGAGGCGCCGCGGCGACGAGCAGGCTACTGCCACGCTCGCCGGCGCGGCGCGGCGCATGTACGGCGACGCGCATGCCCTGCAGTGGGACGGCGCCCCGTCGGGGGACGCCTTCCTCACTCCCGAGCTGGCCGAGGCGGCGCTGATGGCGGACGTCCTTCCCGCCCTTGAGTTCGCCGGGTGGCTGAGCGCGGCGCTGCCCGATCCCGCCCGCGTGGCCTGGGAGCCTCCGGACTTCAGCCCGGACGCCGCCGATCCCGGAACCGTTCACCTGGAGGGACTGCTCGTATCGAGGGCGTGGTGCCTCGACGCGGTGGCCAAGGCGCTGCCGCCCGGTCACCCGGTGGCGGCCGCGGCGCGCGACGCCGCGGGAACGCACCGGACAAGAGCGGCCCTCATCAAGCCGGATGAGGGATTCGGACGAAGCCACTGGATGCCGACGTTCCTGCTCTACCTGGACGAGCAGCTACAGGGGTAGCACTAACTACAGCCCGCCGCCGCCCGCGATGATCCGTAGGGCGGCGGCCACGGTGCCTTCCATGGTGTCGGCCACGTCAACGCCGTAACGGCGGGCGACCCAGATGAGGTAGCGGTTGCGCTCGGGGTTGGGATAGTCCGGGGGGCAGCCGAGGACCGCGCGGCCCGTGGTTACGTCGAGGCCGAAGGGGCGGTTTCCCGCTCCGCCTGCCGTCAGCGGAAGGCGAAGCGCACGGACGTGCCACCTCGCGCCTCGGTCTCGACGACACCCGTGTCCGGCGCGACGTCTGTGAACTCCGGGTCCGCCGGCTCGCTCACGCCTGGCAGCCATGCGGTCGTCGTCACCCCGCGCACAGAGATCTCGCCGGCGGCCCGCAGCAGCCGCTCCCTGGCCTGGACCTCTGTCGCCGCCGAGACGGTGACAAAGGCGAGCCTATTGTCCCGGCTCGGCACGACGACCTGGCCCTTCCTGATGGCTGGATCGACCCGGACTCCGGGGCCGGACGGCAGCTGGAATGAGCTCACCACCCCGGCGGCGCGCAGCGCGCCCCGTGCCCTGTCCTCTGCCTCGACGGCGAAGCCGAAGGCCCACCAGCCCCTGACGGCCTGAGGCAACGCGGCGTTGGCGTCGAACGCGAGGGCGAGCTGTGCCGCCACGATGTCTACGCCGGACTGCTCCTCGACGACCGCGTGCTCAGACGTGAGGCGCGTGCTCACCCCCAGGAACCGCCACTCACCACCCTGGAGGCGCTCGAACTCGGCGACGCCATAGCCCTGAATTCCAAGGTCTCCTGCGGCGGCACGCGCTCGCTCGGCAAGCTCGGCTGCGGTGTCCCGCGACGCGCTGTGCGAAGCGACGGTTATGCCTCGGCGCGACGCAGCGGCAATCCGCGCGCCTAGCACCACGGCATGAGCTGCTCCGGTCACGAGGTCAACCTGTGCCCGCCGCACGGGCCCTTCGTCGTTGCCGTGACCTTGTCGGCCTTGTCGTGCCAGCGCAGGCGCTCGCCGCGCCAGCAGATCGGCGCTCGCACCGATCCAGACGAGTCCGTGGCCGCATACTGCCGCCGCCGCCGCGGGGTCGAGGGCCAGGCGTCCGTCTCCGGGATGGACCGCATCCGCTCCTGAGCGAAGCGCGACGGCGATCAGCGACTCGACGTCTTCGTAGCCGTCGGCTCCCGCCAGGGCGTATGCCTCGTCTGCGAGACCGGCGTGCAGTGCCCAGATGTCCGCGTCGTCGTAGACCGCGACAGTGGCGAACCCGAGGTCTTTGCAGGCGCGGATGATCCGGACCGCCATCACGCCACGAGCGGCAATCATCACCTTATGCAGATGCCACCTCACTTGCTCGTCCGGCGTCCGCGGCGTTGTCCGCGTAGCCTGCTAGCTCAAACACGATCCGGTCGCCAGGAGCGAGTTGCGCGGCAAGCCGCAGCGCGTCCCTTTCGACAACTCCGATGACCGGATAACCGCCGGTTACCGGATGGTCGTTGAGGAACAAGATCGGATTACCCGACGGCGGCACCTGGATCGACCCTGTCGGCATGCCCTCGCTTGGCAGTTCGGCGACGTCCGCCATGGGCAGCGAGCCGGCGCTGCCGGACAATCGCAACCCGACGCGATCCGCAGCGGTATCGACCGTCCAGGTACTCGCGAAGAACCGCTCCACCGCCGCCGGGGAGAAGAGATCGTCCCGAGGGCCGAGAGTCACGGGAAGCACGGCCGGCTGCGTCTTTGCCAGTTTCGCGGGCAATCCGTCCGCATACCAGACTTCGCCGATCTGCTCGGCACCCACTGGGATGACCGCGCCACTGCGCAGCGGCAGCGGGCCGAGCGAGGACAAGGTATCCGTGGAGCGGCTGCCAAGCACCGGCGCGACCGCCACGCCACCGCGGACCGCCAGGTAGCAGCGGAAGCCGGCGCGCGGCGGCCCGAAGGAGAGCCGTTCGCCGGCGCGCAGCAGGAACGGGGTGCGGAAAGGGGCAGGACGCTGGTCCTCGTCGGGGCTGACCTCATCGATGGCGAGGGGCGCCGCCGCTCCGGTCACGGCGAGGACAAGGTCTCCAATCGCCCGGCACTCGAACCCCCCTGGCGCTATCTCAATGCCTGCGGCGCCCGCCGGATTGCCGACAAGCCAGTTCGCTTCGGCAAGCGACTCCGCGTCCAGCGCACCGGAGCGTCCCACACCGAGATGGCCGAGGCCGCGGCGGCCGGCATCCTGGATCGTTGCGTAGAAGCCGGGCCTCTCGATCATTAGGGCCGGGCCCTCGGGTGCGGCTGTCGTCGCCGCGACGACGGCCGGGGGTGCGGCAAGCGAGACCGTCTCCCGCACGGGCGTGAATCGGACCTGGTCGCCGGCGACGAGAGTCGCGGGCGGATCGTTGTCCAAGTTCCACATGACGGTCGGGGATCGGCCGATAAGCTGCCACCCGCCGGGGGACTCGCGCGGATACACCGCCGAATAAGCGCCGCCGATCGCCACCGAGCCTGCCGGAACACGAGTCCTGGGCACCGTGCGGCGTGCGACGCGCAGCTGGTCGTGCGGTGCGACGAGGTAGGCGAATCCAGGCGCGAAACCCACGAACGCGACGGTCCACTGGGTCTCCGCGTGAAGACGGGCGGCCCCAGCACGCCCGAGCCCGGTCAGCGCGCCCACAGTATCGAGGTCTGGGCCGTCGTAAACCACGTCGATCCGGACCTCTCGTGGCGTCTCGGGACCTAGCTCCGCCGCCGTCCGCTCGCGCAGCAGCGACTGGGCAGCGCGGGCCGACCGGGCGTCGTCGAAGGCCACCAATACGGTCGCCTCGCCCTGGACAACGTCCTCTTGCCCGTCCAAGGGCTGCCTCAGCAACTCCCGGGCGAGCCGCAGTCCTTCGCTCCATGACGCGCACTCGACGAGAATCGCCCTGTCGCCCGCCCTGCGCACGCTCCTATACACAGCGCGGCAGCGCCATTGTGATGAGTATCAGTATCACCCTGCATCCACTGTGCGCCCTCTTGCTCAAGAAGCCTATTGTTGAGCAATCCACCAACACCGTTGTTAAACGATACATGACCGGGGCGTCGGGTCACAGGGCCAGAGACCGGACGCGGCCGGGCTGGCACCCGCACAACACACGAACAACGTGAGACGAACGGTTCGAGATCGCTGAGGCTGCGCTTGCCCGGCGGCAGGAGGCCAGCCGGGACGGCCGACCCGGAGGTCGCTCTCGTCTGGCGGCAGATGGTGACCAGCCGGGCCCGCCCGGCCGCCGGTCGCGGCTCGATGCCCATCCCGGTAAATCGGCGGTTGGCGGCGAGTCGGCGGTGTCAGCCTGGTTTTCCTGGGAAGGGGCGCCGGCGACGAAGTCCCGCAGCCAGTTCCACCGCTCCAAGCGGCGCTGATCGAAGCGGCGCGCGGCGCGGCTGGCGCGGCGCGGTCGGCTGGCGTAGCGGCGCACCGCCCACCAGGATCCGGGTTTAGCCAGCCTGATCGCCCCGACCAGTGCCACGACGCCGATGACAATGCCGATGACACCGGTCACGACCTTTCCCTTGAGCAGGCAGATCACGCAGAGCACGAGGGTGATGCCGATGGCGGCCATCGACGACCACCATTCCGCGGTCCCGACGGCGCCGGTCACGAAGCTGGCCCCGCCGATCAGCGCCCCGGTCGTCACGAGGACGCAGAAGATCGCGTCGACCGATTGCCGGCCCTGCTTGGCCCAGTAGACATCCTTCAGGTGCAGCCAGAGCGCGAACTCGTCCACGGTGAGTCCGACGCCCATCCCGAAGACCGCGGCGGCCGCGTCGAGCGCGGCCCCCCACGGCGTCTGCGACACGAGGATGATGCCGGTGCCGATGATGATCAGGATGCCGAACACCTGGTGGTGGATGTGATTGCCCGCGATCGTGACGTTGCCAAGCCCCGCCCCGCCCCCGCTCCCCGACCGGATCAGCCTGGTCACCATCCTGGTAATGAGGAAAGCCACCAGGATGCCCAGGAACATCCACATCATGGGACGCAGAAGTCCACCCCCGCCACCGAAATCTCTCCTGCCTCCAGAGATGCCCAGGCGGCAGCCGCGCGGAACATCCGGCGCCGTACCGCTGGCGAGGCCCAGGCATTCTCCGGGACGGGCCGCGCTTCAGCCTGGACGCGATCGGCGGCGGGGCGGGCCGGATCTTCGATCCGTTCGGTCACGAGTGCGAAGTCGGCATTCCGCTAGGCCAGTGGCCCAGCGCCGGGTTGCTGGCTCCGTGGCCGGTGCCGAAGAGCCGGGGCGCCATATCGGCCTGCAGGTGGCCGCGGGACCGGTAACCGCCGGGCCAGCATATGAACAAGTTGTTGAAAACAAAAAGTTGACAACCGTAAGTTCCAGCGCAATACTCGCAGGCATGACTGATCCATGGACTCCGCCGGATGCGCCCAGGGCGCGAGCCAAACGTGAATACACCGCGCTCTTCCGCATCCAGGAGCGGCACGCGGATACCCCTGCCCGCCGCGACCGTGGCCGGCATCCGGCGATGATCGGACCTGGCGAGGCGGTCCGGCTGCTGGTGGGCCTGGCGGCGGGCTCGGTAGTGGCGGAGGACGGCGAGGATGCCGTGGACGCGGCCGATCTGACTGCCGCGCTGACGCTGATGCCCATGGTCCGCGCAGAGATCGACCAGCTCGAAGCCTCCCTGCTGCTGATCGCCCGCGGCCAGGGAATGACCTGGCAGGAGCTGGCGTTCGGGCTGGGTCTGGGCAGCGCGCAGGCAGCGCGGCAGCGCTATGAGCGCCTGAACCTCAGGGCGGCACCGGACAATGTCCCGGCTAGCCCGCACGATGACGTGTTACGGCGAAGGCTCCTGACCGCCGGCACCGGTGGCTGACGGACGCGCAGTCCGGCGGGGATCCCGCCTTCGGCCCTCCTCGCCACGGGATCCCTAAAGGACCGAGACAGCTGCGGTGTCAGTTGGTTCCGGTGTCCAGGATGAAGTCGTCGAAGAACCCGCATCCGCCACCGGGCTCGCGGGTGCGCGCGCGTGGAGCGACGCGCCACGGCGTCTGCGACAACGACTAAAGTCAGGGAATCGGGGCTTGTGATCTGGTTGCGGTTGCCTACAGGTGTCCCGGCCCACCCAATGCCCCCCGACTAGTGGGAGAGTCCCGTGCTGATCCGCCTGTTGCGCGTCTACCTGCGCCCGTACCGTAAGCCGCTCGCGCTCCTGCTGTTGCTGCAGCTCGCGCAGACGCTGGCCACGCTGTACCTGCCGACGCTGAACGCCGACATCATCGACAACGGCGTGATCCTCCACAACACGCACTACATCCTGACGACCGGCGGCGTGATGCTCGCGATCACCCTGGCGCAGATCCTGTGCGCGATCGGCGCGGTGTACTACGGCGCGCAGGTCGCGATGGCCCTCGGCCGCGATGTCCGGCAAGCGGTGTTCCGGCGGGTGCTGATGTTCTCCGACCGGGAGGTGAACCACCTCGGCACCTCGTCGCTGATTACCAGGACCACCAACGACGTCCAGCAGGTCCAGATGCTGGCGATCATGACGTTCACCCTGCTGCTGTCGGCCCCGATCATGTGCGTCGGCGGGATCATCCTGGCGCTGAACCAGAATGTGCCGCTGTCGTCGCTGCTGCTTGTCGCGGTGCCGCTGCTCGCCATCATCCTGGCGCTGATCATCCGCAGGATGCGGCCGCTGTTCCGGCAGATGCAGGAGCGGCTGGACAACATCAACCGGGTCCTGCGCGAGCAGATTACGGGCGTCCGGGTCATCCGCGCGTTCGTGCGTGACCCGCAGGAGCGGGAGAGGTTCGCCGGCGCGAGCACCCAGCTCTTCGACGTCTCGCTGGGCGCCGGCAAGCTGATGGCGCTGATGTTCCCGTCGGTGCTGCTCATCCTGAACCTGTCCACCACCGCCGTGGTGTGGTTCGGCGGGCACCTGGTCGCGGACGGCACGATGCAGATCGGGTCGCTGACCGCGTTCATCACCTATCTGGCCCAGATTCTGACGTCGGTGATGATGGCGACGTTCATGTTCATGCTCGTCCCCCGGGCCGAGGTCAGCGCGGAGCGGATCATGGAGGTAGTCGACACCGAGCCGGACATCGCCGCGCCGGCCAGCCCGCTGCCCGCGGGCCCGGAGCCCGGCCGGCTTGAGCTGCGGAACGTCGAGTTCCGCTTCCCGGGGGCCGAGCAGCCGGTGCTGCACGACATCAGCCTGACCGCGCTGCCCGGCCGGACCACGGCGATCATCGGCGGCACCGGCAGCGGCAAGACCACGCTCGTCAACCTCATACCGCGGCTGCTCGACGTCACGGCCGGGTCGCTGCTGGTGGGCGGCATCGACGTGCGGGAACTCGACCCAGCTCAGCTGTCGACGGCCGTCGGGCTGGTGCCGCAGAAGCCGTACCTGTTCTCCGGAACCGTGGCGACGAACCTGCGGTACGGCAACCAGCAGGCCACCGACGAGGACCTATGGCGCGCGCTGGAGATCGCCCAGGGCCGCGACTTCGTCCAGCGGATGCCAGAAGGGCTGGATTCGCGGATCGCGCAGGGCGGTACGAACGTGTCCGGCGGCCAGCGGCAGCGCCTGGCGATCGCCCGGGCGCTGGTGCACAAGCCGCAGATCTACTTGTTCGACGACTCGTTCTCCGCGCTCGACTACGCGACCGACGCGCGACTGCGATCGGCCCTGGCGACCGAGGTAACCGACGCGACCATGATCATCGTTGCGCAGCGGGTCGCCACCATCAGGCATGCCGACCAGATCCTGGTTCTGGACGCTGGCCGGATCGTGGCGCGAGGCACCCATGCCGAGCTGATGGATTCGAGTGAAACCTACCGGGAGATCGTGCTCTCCCAGCTAACCGAGCAGGAGGCCGCAGCGTGAGCGCGGAAGACAACGAGGAGCGGGCGACGCCCGAGCGCGGGCCGGGCCCGGCCGCCCCCATGCGCGGTCCCGCTCGCTTCATGAGCGGCATGTCCACCGAGAAGGCGCTGGACTTCAAGGGCTCGGGCATGCGGCTGCTCGGCATGCTGAGCCCGTACCGCGTGCTCACGATCCTGGCGCTGACCCTCGCGGTCGGCAGCGTGACCCTGTCCGTGCTCGCGCCCCGGCTGCTTGGCGAGGCGATCAACCTCGTCTTCGACGGCTACGTGTCGCACCACGGCGTGGACTTCGGCCACGTGGGGCAGATCGTGGCCGTCGTGGCCGCGCTCAACGTCGGCGCCTCGGTCTGCGCGCTGTTCCAGGGCCGGCTGACCGCGACCATGGTCCAGCGGGCGGTGTTCCGGCTGCGCGAACAGGTGCAGGCCAAGCTGTCCCGGCTGCCGTTGAGCTACTTCGACCGGCAGCCCCGCGGCGAGATCCTGAGTCGCGTCACCAATGACATCGATAACCTCCAGCAGTCCGTGCAGCAGACGCTGAGCCAGCTGGTGACCTCGCTGCTGACGATTGTCGGCGTGCTGACGCTGATGTTCGTCGTGTCCTGGCAACTGGCCCTGATCGCCCTGGTCACCGTGCCCAGCCTCCACCGTGGCGATGCGAAAGATCGCCAAGCGGGCGCAGCCGCAGTTCATCAACCAGTGGAAGTTCACCGGCCAGCTGAACGGCCACATCGAGGAGATGTACACCGGGCACGCGCTGGTGACCGCGTTCGGCCAGCGGGAGGAGGCCATGGCGACCTTCACCGAGCAGAACGAGGCGCTCTATCAAGCCAGCTCCCGGGCGCAGTTCATCTCCGGCACGATCCAGCCGCTGATGATGTTCATGTCGAACCTGAACTACGTGCTCGTGGCCGTCGTCGGCGGCCTGCTGATCGCGAGCGGCTCGCTCACCCTCGGCGCGGTGACGGCGTTCATCCAGTACTCGCGGCAGTTCAGCCAGCCGCTGACCCAGGTCGCCAGCATGGCGAACCTCCTGCAGTCGAGCGTGGCCTCCGCCGAGCGCGTGTTCGCGCTGCTCGACGCTCCGGAGCAGGCGCCGGACGCCGCCGAGCCGGTCCGGCCCGCCGACGTCCGCGGCCGGGTCGAGTTCGACGACGTGTCGTTCAGCTACGCGCCGGACCGGCCACTGATCGAGCACGTCTCGCTCACCGTGGAGCCAGGGCAGACCGTCGCCATCGTCGGCCCGACCGGCGCGGGCAAGACGACGCTGGTCAACCTGCTGATGCGGTTCTACGAGATCGACTCGGGCGCGATCCTGCTCGACGGCGTCAACACCGCGCAGATGAGCCGCGAGGAACTGCGCGGCCTGACCGGCATGGTGCTGCAGGACGCCTGGCTGTTCGGCGGCACCATCGAGGAAAACATCGCCTACGGCTCGCTCGGCGCCACCCACGAGCAGATCGTCGAGGCGGCGAAGGCGACGTACGTGGACCGGTTCGTGCGGACGCTGCCCGATGGCTACGACACCGTGCTCGACGACGAGGCCGCGAACGTCAGCGCGGGAGAGCGGCAGCTGATCACGATCGCCCGCGCCTTCCTTGCCCGGCCCGCCGTGCTCATCCTGGACGAGGCGACCAGCTCGGTCGACACCAGGACAGAGGTACTCCTCCAGCGCGCGATGGCATCGCTGCGGCAGGGCCGGACCAGCTTCGTGATCGCCCACCGGCTGTCCACCATCCGCGACGCCGACGTGATCCTGGTGATGGAAAACGGGCACATCGTCGAGCAGGGAACCCACGCGGAGCCTGCTGGCGGCAGGCGGCGCGTATGCACGGCTGTACCAGGCCCAGTTCGCCCAGGCCCTGGAAGAGGTCGTCTGACCATGCGGGGGCTGGCGGCCGCGGTGAGGCATGCGGGCCACGGTGTCGCGAACGCGACGGCTGTTAGGGTTCACGAGTGGCTGTAAGCGAATCTGAGGAGTTGCTGTCAGCGACGCGGCGGGCGCTGCTGCGCCGGGTGGCCATCGGGCAGGCCGAGGGCCGCACGCCGTCGCTGGTCGGGGCGGTGGTGCGGGACGGCGGCCAGGTGTGGTGCGGCTCGCGGAGCATGATGGAGAACCACGAGCCGGACGGGGACACCCAGTACCGTATCGGCTCGCTGACCAAGACGTTCGTCGCTGTGCTGATCATGCGTCTGCGCGCGGAGGGTCTGCTCGACCTAGCTGACCCGGTCGGCAAGTACCTGGACCCCGGCGAGGTCGGGTCCGTGACGATCGCACAGCTGCTGTCACATACGGCGGGACTGGCCGCCGAGTCTCGCGGGCCATGGTGGGAGCGGACTCCGGGTGAACTGCGGCCCTCGCTCGGCGACATCTTCGGCGACCGGCCGCAGCCGCTGCCCGCCGGTCGTCAGTTCCACTACTCGAATCCTGGGTTCGCGCTGCTCGGCGCGCTCGCGGGCCACCTGCGCGGGCACAGCTGGGACGAGGCGGTGCGCCGCGAGATCCTCATCCCGCTCGGCATGATACGGACCACGCTCCGGGCGCAGGCACCTCATGCGGGCGGCTTCGCCGTGCACCCGTGGGCAGATGTGATGCAGCCCGAGCCCGCCGAGCACACCGGGCACATGGCGCCGGCCGGGGACCTGTGGTCGACGGCCGACGACCTGTGCCGGTTCGCAGCCTTCCTTCTCGATGGTGACGACCGGGTGCTGCCCGCAGCGGCCCTGGAGGAGATGCGTACTCAGGCCGCGCCGCCCTCGAGCGCGGGCGGATACGGCTTCGGCGTCCAGATCCTGGAGCGCCAGGACCGTACCCTGTTCGGCCATGGCGGGTCGATGCCCGGATTCCTCGCCACCCTTTGGGTGTCCCCGGGCGACGGTCTTGGCGCGGTGGCCGTCTCCAACGCCACCGCGGGACCGGTTATCGCCGAGATCGCCGCCGACCTTATCGAAATCGTCGCGTCAAGCGAGCCGCGCCTGCCGGAGCGGTGGAAGCCGCAGCCCGGCATCGGCCAGGAACTCCTGGCGCTCACCGGCTTGTGGTACTGGGGCCCGCGTGCGACCGTGCTGCGGGTGCTGTCCCCCGAGACGCTGGAGCTGACACCAGCCTCTGGGCTTGGCCGCGCATCCCGTTTCCGCGCTTCGGGCGACGGAACCTGGACCGGGCTGGACGGCTACTACACCGGAGAGACGCTCCGCCTGGTCCCCGCCGCCGGCGGCATCGCCGAGTACCTCGACCTGGGCACGTTCGTCTTCACGCGGGAACCCTACGGACCAGGGTCTCCCTTCGCGGCCCAGCCGCACGAGGACGGATGGCAGACGGGCTGATCGCGGAGCGCGTGGGGTGCGTTCCGGATCCGGCCCGGATCCCGTGGGCCGCCAGGCGGGTCGATATGTCGAGGATCTCACATTGACACCTCGGCAATCGCCGGAACGCAGCTCAGTCATCCGTGGCACACCCGGGAATGCTTGGCGGCGACTGCGACGGGCCACGCTCGACCACGCCCGTTATGACCAGCACTTATGAAGTTCTGAAATGCCACATCGGATAGCCGGCATGCGCTGCAATTCCCCGGCGCGGCAGCCGTGGCGACGGTCCTGCGCGGATGTGCGCTAGACCGCCGAGTGGCGCATTCTACGTAATGAAAACATTTTTGTCCAATCTTAAGGAAATTCGCCGTTATGCATTTACGCTTCCCAGATGTCAGGCGCTCCGAAGGCTGCCCGCATACGTGCGTCACTAGCACCGTGTAGGCAGCCTTCCTGGTGAGCGCGACCTTCGCGGGAAGGAGCCCTTTGGGCAGCCCAGCAAGTTCCACTCTCAAGCGCCTACTGCCGTTCGCCGCCGCGCCCGCCGCAATGGCCGGCCTGGCTGCGGCATTCACCCTCGGTAACGCGCCCGCTGCCTCCCATGCGGTGGTAGACGCGGCAGGGCACGGACCGGCGACTACTACTGCCACCCCGGAGACCGGCCTCTCCGCCACACCACTGGTGTCGATCACCCCGCATCCCACCACCGGGCTGCCCCTTGTCCGGCTAGACGCGACCCGGCTGGCCGCGATCGAGCCGAAGGGGAAGCACCACCGCACGCTGTCGGCGAAGTACGTCGTGCAGTCCGGTGACACGCTCGCCTCGATCGCGCAGCACCTTTACCAGAGTTCGGACTACTGGCCGACGCTGTACGAGGCCAACCACGCCGCGATCAAGTACGCGGACGAGATCCAGCCGGGACAGGTGCTGACCGTCCCGGCTAAGCCGGCCAAAATTCCCAGCGCGCCCGAGGCGGTCGTGCCTCCCCAGGCGCAGGAAACCAGCGCGGCCAGCTCCGGGGGGAGCTACTCGTCAGCCAGCCTGGCCGAAGCCGTGCCGGCGCAGACGGACAGCACCTACACCGGCAGCACCGGCTCGTTCCAGGCGTGCGTCATCGCCGCTGAGTCCGGCGGCAACGCCCAGGTGATGAATTCGAGCGGCCACTATGGGCTCTACCAGTTCAGCGCCGCGACCTGGGCCGCCTACGGCGGTAACCCCGCCGACTTCGGCGACGCTACCGTGGCGGAGCAGAACCAAGTGTTCGAGAACGCCATCGCGGCCGGCGGCGAGTCCAACTGGGCGCCGTACGACGGCTGTTGAGCTGCTCGATCGCGCTCGCGCCGTACCGGGCCGGATAGCCGCCCGCACTCTCAGGCCTCTGCTGGGGGGTTCATTTCTACACACTGCTAGCGGTGACTCGCGTGCCTATACAGGCGGGTCGGCGGTCCTTGGCCGCCGACCCGCCTTTGGCGCTTCGCGACATTACGAATGCCGGCGACGGCCGCGATTGCGAGCCGTGGGTCACCTCGCTGGCTCCAGTGGATCGCGCTGCTGCCGCGGGATAGCGCCTGTAGACTCCGGGGCATGGAGCTTAAGGACGCGACGCTCATGATCTTGAGCGAGTCTGCTGCCCATCCGGGTCTTGCGAAGCTCGCCCAGTCGGCTTATGACCGGCTCACCAGGGACGGGCAGGTGGATTATCGCGTCCTGAGCGACCTGATCGCGGAGGCGAGCGGCAAGGGCGTGCTCCGCGCGATCCACCAGAAGTACGGTCCGGCCGCGGGCGATGCCATATTCGGGCCGATCCTGCGTGAGATCGACCGGCAGAAGCCGGTGCCGCCGCGCAGAACGGCATCCGCGCGCCCAGGCAGCCCGGGTCCGCTTACGGCAGCCAGTTGTTGAGATTCGCGGTCTAGGGAACTGGATCGGGCACCCGAGGACACCGTTTCGAGGCTTCCGCGACGTGCCAGGCGAGCAGGGATGTCGCCGGCACTTTAATCGCGTGCCACTGCCGTGAATGGTCAGGCCTTGTGGCTGGCGATAGGCCACAGATACGTGGTGTTGGTGCCGTCGCTGGTAGCGAGGGTGGTACCGCCTGGCCCGAACGCGACCGTAGCGCTGCCGCCTGCATTTGCGGCGGCTGGGAGGGTGGCAGTGATCTTCCCAGTTGCGACGTTCCACACGTGAGCGTTGCCGCTCTGGTCGGCGGTGGCGAGGAGGTTGCCGCCCGGCCCGAACGCTATCGAAACTATGCCTCTGTTCGGATGGTGGGCGCTGACGGGGTCGGTGAGGCCACTACCGACGAATTTGTTGGTCGCGATGTTGTAGAACTCCACGGTGCCGTTCAGCTGGCCCATGGCGAGGAGCTTGCCGTCCCGCCCGTACGTCACCGAATCGGCGGTCCCTCCGCTCGAAGCGTTGGCGATGACGAGGACTTCATTCGGCAAAGACAGATAGGTGTTGCCGTTGAGGTCGCCAGCGGCGAGGGTGCCGCCCGATCCGAGCGCGACCGAATCGACGCCCTTGCCGCCGGCGTCGGTGGTCGCGGTGATCTGTCCTGTGGTGGTGTTCCACACATAGGCGTTGCCGTTGAGGTCGCCGGTGGCCAGCGCGCCGCCGGCCCAAATGCGACTGAGGCGACGCCTTTGCTGGTGGGATCGGTGAGGGTGGCGGTGATTTGTTTTGAGTTGGTATTCCAGATGTAAGTTTTGCCGTTGAGGTCGGCGGTCGCGAGGGTGTTGCCGGGCCCGAACGCGACTGAGGCGACGCCTTTGCTGGTGGGGTCGGTGAGGGTGGCGGTGATTTGTTTTGAGTTGGTGTTCCAGATGTAAGTTTTGCCGTCGAGGTCGGCGGTGGCGAGGGTGTTGCCGGGCCCGAACGCGACCGAGGCGACGGCCTTACTCGTGGGGTCGGTGAGGACGGCGGTTGCCCACGAGTATTTCGCGGGAGGGTGGCCGATGAGAGAGACGCCGAAAGCGGTCAGGCCGGCTGCTACTGCGATAACGACGGCAGTCAGCACCACCGGGCGACGATACGCCCGGCGGAGAATTCCCCGAGTAGGCGCGACGTGCTTTCCCGGTACCGTCAGCGGACCTGCGGTCGGCGGCCAGGCCACTGGGTCAGCCTGCTGCGACGCAGCGGTTGGCGGCCAGGACACTGGCGCCGCCTGCTGCGACGCGAGGCCGGGCCGGAGGCCGATCGTGCTAACCGCTGACGACTCTTGACTTGCGGTCCGCGCCGGTTCTGCCGCATACGCCTGGAGATGCCCTGGGAACATGGCCCTGGCGGGATATGGTTCCGGCTCGGCCGTGGCGACTGGCTCGCCGCCTCCTTCGGGGGGATCGAAGAGGGCTAGGAGGTCGCCCGTACTTGGCCGGTCAGCGGGATTCTTTGCCAGGCAGGCGCTGATGATGTCGCGCAGGGAGCCAGACAGCCCAACGAGGTCAGGTGGGTCGTTGAGGATGCGGTTGATGACGGCGGCCATGGTCGGCGCGCCGAATGGGTCGTGCCCGGTCGCGGCGTAGGCGAGAATCGCGCCGAGGGCGAAGACATCGCTCTGCGGTGTGAGTTCCACGCCATGCAATTGCTCCGGTGACATGTAGCGAAGGGTGCCGATGACGCCGTGGGTTCCGGTGAGGCTGGTGGTATCCGCGCCCTTGGCGATGCCGAAGTCAATGATCCGCGGCCCGTCGTCGGCCAGGATAATGTTGCCGGGCTTCAGGTCCCGGTGGATAATCCCGCAGGCGTGAATCGTCGCCAGTCCCTCGGCGAGAGCCGCCCCGAGTTCGCGTACCGCGGTCGGCCCGAGCGAGCCCCGCTGGGCGATAGCGTCGGCCAGGGACGGCCCAGGAATATAAGCGGTGGCCATCCACGGCGGTTCGGCGTCGGGATCGGCGTCTACGACCAGGGCCGTGTGGAAGCCGCCGACCTGACGGGCGGCGGCCACCTCGCGGGCGAACCGCCGGCGGAACTCCAGATCGCTGGCGTAGTGAGGATGCACCACCTTGATCGCGACCTTGCGGCCGCCCCTGGACGTGCCCAGGAAGACCCGGCCCATGCCGCCCTCGCCGAGGCGCCCCAAGAGCCGGAACGGCCCCACCGAGACAGGATCACCGGCTCGCAGCCCTTCCGTCACTACACCCCCAGGTATGCCTCCCGGTAGCCCGTAAGAGGCTATGCCAGACAGAACATACCAACATGGGGAAACAAATGCGGAAAGCTTCGATCTTTTTGTATGAGCCAGGCTGCACCGGCGCCGCAAAGGGGGTTCCTCGGGGCTGCGCCCGAATCTGCCGCGGCAGACGATGACGAGCTAGGCAGCGACCGGCCTGCACGACAGCGCCCGGCTTACGTCATCGAGCAGGTCGCTACCTGGGCACGCCGCCCAGACCTTGACCCAGAGTTGAGCAGGGCGCGGCTACAGGAGTTGAACGGCCAGGCTCCCCAGGGGACCCGCGTGGCTATGACCGCGCGGACGGGTCCTGGCCTGCGTTGCCGGAAAGGGACAGGGTCGGTCCCGGCGGCCGGACCGCGGGTCAAAACGGCGGGACGAGCGCCATCGGCCGCGACACCTCCGGTGTATTTCCCTGGGCCGGCCCGGGGAAATATCCCGGGAATTCCGGGGTATTTGAAAATTCTGCCCTCTAGGTAGCTCTCTACCAGTTCGGGACCGCCGGTCAGGTGTTAAATCACATTACCGTTATCGCGAAAATAGCCTGACTTGGCCGTTTTCCGTAAATCGCACTAGGTGCGCCCGGCGAAAGTATCTTCATGGTTTACCGCGTGCTCAACAGTGCATACTTTTTGAGGTTGGGGATCCTCTTCTCCAGTAGCGACGGAAGTGGGGGCTAGTGATATTTTCTCGCGCCATGCATGTGGTTTTCAAAAATAGACGGATAATTCGGACAGGGCGGTTCATTCCGCGAATCGTTGGTGCCGTTAGCTTGCTCGCGGGGGTTTCGGCAGCGGTTGTTCTCTCGGCCGGCTCTGCCGTGGCCCAGCCTTCCGCCCCCCGCGTCCCGGTGTACACGTACACATTTGTCGTCACCACCCTAGGCGACCACGGGGCGGGTTCCCTCCGGGCCGCTATCGAATCCGCTAACGTCACTTCGCCGGGAGCTTCAACGCTCATCAGGTTCAGCGTAAAAGGGACTATCACCCTCGCCAGCTCGCTGCCCGCGGTCGTGCGGAACGTGGCGATTGATGCGACAACGGCACCCACGCACGTCACTGGCGGCCCGCCTGTCGTAGCGCTCAACTTCAACGGGAAGCTGGGCCTGGAGTTTGCCGCCGGCTCGGGCGGCTCGCGGCTGCTGGGAGTTGCCGCGGACAACGCCCGCGGCAATGGCGTGACACTGGACGCCAACTCGATCACCCTCAACGACGACTACATCGGCCTGAACCTGGCCGGGGCCGCGGCCGGCAACAGCGCCGACGGCGTGTACGTATCGGCTAGGTCGAACGGGAACCTCATCGGGCTGAACAGCTCACGGGCCTCTGGTGTGGTCGCGAACGTGATATCCGGCAACCGGGGGAGCGGCATCGTGCTGGTCGGATCGTCGGCGAACACGATGGTGGATAACCGGATCGGGACGAACGCCGCAGGCACCTCGGCCATCCCCAACCGTGGCGACGGCATCCGGCTGACCCGCAAATCACGAGGCAACGAGATCGGCGGAACTGCCTTCGTCGACACCGCGACCGGCAAGGTGAACAATCCCACCGGGACCAAGGGCACGGTGACGCCGGTCTTCGTTGTGCCGCCGCTTGGCAACCTGATATCGGGCAACCGCGGCACCGGCGTGACGATGGAGACTGGCGCCCTGGACAACACGCTGAACGGGAACTTCATCGGGACGACCGCCAACGGGGACGGCAGCCTCGGCAATGGCGGTAACGGCGTGTGGATCGACCAGTCGCCCGGCAACTCGCTGGTGGGCTGCAAGTTCGTCAATAACCCGTTCGTCTATTACAACGTCGTAAGCGGCAACCGCGAGAACGGGCTGCTCATCACCAGCTCGAACAACGTGACGGTCCAGGGAGACTTCTTCGGCGTCGGCGCCAACAACACGACGATCGTGAAAAACGGGCTTGACGGCATTCTGATCGACGGGTCCTCGGCGAACACTCAGGTCGGCGGGGTCATCCCGCTGGGCAACGTGTCCGCAGGAAACGGCCGGAACGGCATAGAAGTGACCGGGACGTCCCACGGGTTCGTCACGTTCAACACATTCGGCGGGCTGCTGGCATTCAAGGGCGCGGCTCCCAACGGCAATGACGGGCTGCTTATCACCTCCACCGGGGGCAACAACCTGGCCCGGACGAACGTGTTCTCCGGTAACAGGAAGAACGGAATCGAACTGGCAGGAAACGCCACGGGGGTGACAGTTGATCCCGATATCGTCGGGCTGAACACCAAGGGCGACAGTGTGCTGCCCAACGGCGCCGACGGCCTGCTGATCGACGGTACCGCTCACGGCAACGTCATCGGCGGCACGCTGTCCTCGGTGATCCCGCAAAACACGTTCTCCGGAAACAACGGGTACGGGGTGGTGATCACAGCACTGGCGCATGACAACCGCGTCTTCGGCAGCTTCATCGGAACCCAGATCCTTGGCGTCCACCCGCTGGGCAATAAGAAGGGCGGCGTCCTGATCGCGGACCGCGCCTACGGCAACGCCATCGGTCAGACAACACGCCCGCCGTCCAACCTGATCAGCGGGAACACCGGCATCGGCGTGACCCTGACCAGCGGCACCCGGAAAAACTGCGTGCTCAACAACTACATCGGCCTCGACCGGTTCGGCCGGTACCTGCGCAACAGCGGACTTCCGATCGTGAACACCGGCCACGACAACACGATCCGGGGCAACCTGTCCACCCCCATCCGGCACTGAGGCGCCGGCGGTGACGCCCACCAGGCCAGCCACCGCCACAAGCCCGGCCATCTACCGATCTACGAGGGCAAGAACCGCAGGATGATGATGGCGCGGCAGCTGCTCAAGCGCTAACTTTGGGGCGCTGACCTGCGGGTTCTCGGGATTGGTTGTAAGTGGAACGGGCCGTCCGATGCCAAGTCGGGCGGCCCGTCCCCTGTCTTGTCAGACGGTCCAGAGTGCCTGGGCCAGGGCAGCCCACCGGTCTCCGATCCACGCATGAGCCTTGGCTTTAATGGGATCTGACTGGTATCATTTTCCCATGGAAGCGGTTGTGGACCAGGCAGGGCGAATCGTGCTGCCCAAGTTCATCCGAGACGCGCTGGGGCTGCTCCCGGGGACCAAGGTGGACATCTCGCCTTACGGCGCTGGCGTGCAGGTCGTGCCTTGCGGCCGGACCGCACGTCTTGTCGAGGAGGGTGGCGTGCTCGTGTCGGCCGGCGACACGCCCGTCGATGACGACATCCTCTTCAGCCTCATCGACGCGGGCCGCAAGTGACCGTCGCGGTCGATACGAGCGTCGCCGTTCCCCTCCTGGTCCGCTCGCATCAGCATCACGCCGAAGTGGTGCAATGGTGGGCCGGGCAGGAGGTCGCGCTGAGCGGCCACGCCCTGGCGGAGACGTACTCCGTGCTGACTAGGCTGCCAGGCGACGCCAGGTTGTCGGCAGAGGATGCTGCACGCCTGCTGGACGCACGGTTCACGACGCCGCTGACGCTGAGCGGACCGCGCGCCCAGAAGGTCCACGCTGTCTTGAGCAGCTTGGGTATCGTCGGCGGTGCCGTCTACGACGGATTGGTGGCCCTCGCCGCCAAGCAGCACGGCGTGGCCCTCGCAACCAGAGACGCGCGGGCACGCGGAACTTATGACGCGGTCGGGGTGAAGGTAATCCTCGTCGCCTGAAGAGTGAACCAGGCTGTAGTGACCGCGGCCAGGCGCTTCGTGGCTGGATGCCGCACGCCCGTTCAAAGCACGATCAGCAGGACGGGAAGCGCGATGATCGTGCCCAGCACGAGGGCGAAGACGCACCTGCGATGCCATCGGTAGGCGTTATCCCGTACCGTCGCCGGATCGGTCATGACATGCTCCCGGGCAGCTTGACGCTCTCATCAGCGAGCATCCAGCGCAGCAGCGTCGCGATGGACTCGTGAATGCCCTCGTTTTCCATCACCGCGGCGGCGCACATGAAGACACTCTCCTTGAAGTGGATTCTCGCCGAGCGGACCAGGTTGCCGAGACCGAGCTCGCGGTCGGCCCACTCGGCCACGTCACCGTCCGGCGTGTCAATTTGGTCGGCCTTGCTGAAGACGACAGCGAGCCGGGTGTCTTTCGGGCGCACGCCCATGGCCTCGATTGACTGGAGAGCCTGGTGGAAGGCCAGATCTGGCGAGGGCGCGGTGGAGCGAACTCGCTTCAAGTCGGCCTGCCGGCCTGATGGCAAGCGCGCCCAGAATGAGCCCACGGAAAGCGGGTCTATGACGAAGACAAACGTCTTCGACCTGCCGAGATATCCGAGCTCCCGCGTGCGTTCTGCCGTATAGAAACGCTCGCCCGCTGCGTCGAACATATGCAGAATGCAGGTATCTTTCCCGGTGCTCAGCCGAATGACATGCGCACGTGGCAATTCCGTGGGCGTAGCCCATGTGGTCGCGCCGGAGCGCAGGATGTTTTCGGCGGTGCCAAGTTCCCGAGTGGTCACTGAGTCGGCGAACTCGGCCTTGAGTTTCTTGGCGCCGTCCCACGACTGGAGTTGGGTGACCACGCTGAAGAGCAGGCGGGTCTTGCCCGCGCCGACGGCGCCGAAGAATGGAAGAACGATTTCCGGCGCCTCGCCTGGGCGGTGCTCGAGCAGGTTGTCGCAGTGCGGGCAGAAGGCGGTCATCTGTGCGGAGCCGAACAGCAGCAGGGTATTCATTGGCTCGCCGCACTGGCAGCGGCGCCGCACGATACCGAACCGGCCCGGTCGCACGTCGTGGTGCGGGTGATGACGGTCACCCGTGCACACGTACCCGGGGTACGGCACCCGCTCGAAGCACACCGGGCAGAACATCTTAATATGCCTGATCCGGAGAACGGCGGAGTCTATGCCGCGCGCCGCGATGCCCGCGGCCCGGGCGAGCCCCGCCAGAATGGCGACGACAAGGAGATAGGTGAGGGCGCAGCCCGCTGCGACGGCGGCACCGAATATGGTGCCCACTGCCATGCCAGCCGCGCCGCCAACGCCGAGCGGCCCGGTGAACCACGGCTCAGCCGAGGTGAACGACCCAAAGACCTTCGTGGCCCCGTAGCTCCAGAACCGTCGGCAGTCGTTATAGGCGAGCCGCACGGTGAGATCGGCGTCCGCCGCCGCGGGGCCGTAGAAGTACTGAAGCACCGCCGGGTCCGCGTTGCCCGCCGCGCGGGGGGGACGTTTCCAGTCGGGCAGCCCTGCGGGCCGGATAACAAGGACGCGGGCCAGCACCAGCAGGTAGGTGCCGGGAATCCGGACGGCATAGGCGGCGCAGGCGAAAATCGCCGCGAGCGGCGTGGCGGTGACGAGGTACATCAGGTAGATCACCGCGACGAAAAACCACATGTCAGGCCTCGCCCTTGCGCCGTTCCACGCCGAAGAGCCTGCGCGCCAGCCCGCCTTCCTGTTCGCCCCGCCAGGCCTGGAACGACTGACCGAGGCCGTCGTGCTGCAGGGCGCGCGCGAGAGCCGCGAGATCCCGCCGATGCCACCTCCGCACCTGCTCAAGGGGTGCGCGCAGCTGCTGCGCGAGGGCAGGCTGGCGCACCACGTCCGGGTGGGCGAGGGCGGCGAACACCCGCCGGGCAAGCGCGGTGTCGGCCCGCATGGGGCCTAGCCAGCTCGCCAGCTCGCGGCAGAAGGCTGCTGTCACCTCCTGCGGGCAATCGCGCAGCGCACGGCCGAGGGGGTGGGCCTCGGCCAGCAGCGGAGGCAGCTCTCTTCGCAAGAGCCGGCGGCTGTCGTCATCGGCCGCCGCGTACGCGGCGAACAGCCCAGCGAACACGGTCACGTTCCCGCCCCGGACCGCTGAGCGAGCCTTGAGCAGTAGCGGCTCGACGTGGGCCGCTTGCTGTATGGCCCGTCGATCCGCCTCAGGCAGCAACGGCAGGACCGGGTGGCCGCCGAGTGCGCCGGCCAGCTGAGGCAAGCCCCCGCTCAGTGCGTCGCGCGCGACGATCGCGGCTATCTCCGCGGTGAGCCAGGCCAGGACATCTGGCTCGGGTGGCTCTGTCACGGCCTGTAGCAGCTCCGCGAGCTGCCCTGGCGGGCAGCCGTGCGGCCACAGGCGCGCCAGCAGCTCCCCGTCTACCCGTGGCGACCGCCCTGTCAGCGCCCGGATGTCGCAGATCTCATCGAAGGCACGCAGCGGCTCAACGGCGGCGTGTGCCACGGCATGGATAAGCCACAGCTCGGTCAGCCCGGGATGCGCGGCAAGGTCGTCCCGCTCGAAGGCAGGACCCGCCGGGCCCGCGAGCAACGTCTCGGCGACCGTCGGCGGCTCACTGGCCAGCCGTTCCAGCAGTCCGCGGCGGACAGCGGGAGACTGGCGCAGCAGGCGCCCGAGTTCCGGCCCCGGAGCCTGCGGGTCGAGGCGGGTTCGCCCGTACTCTTCGAGCTCGGTGTCCGGGAGGGAGACGCCGGAGGCGGCTGTCCACTCCAGCACCGCCAGTGCGGCCGCCGGCGTCCCCGTGCCGAGGATCCGCATCGCCTGGACTCGCGCTTTCTCGGCGGCGGGGCCGGCCAGCCGTACCGGAAGGGCCCACTGCCCCTGGGCCAGGCGGTTAAGTGACCGCTCGGCCAGCCTGAGCTCCAGGCGGGCGGCCAGGCTGGGCGCGGGCAGCGCCTGCGCGACTGCGTGCAGCTCGGCGAGCCGCCGGTCGGAGAGCGCTGCATCCGGCTGACTGAGCAGGATGCCGAGTGCCACGTCTGCGAGCTGCCGTGGCATCGATTCCGCCGTCGCGAGCAGCCACCGGGCGACCTCATCGGTCTCGCCGGGGGACAGGGGCCGGCCGAGCAGCCCCGCGGCCGCGGTTACGGGCGCGAGCCAGTCGTCGAAGCCCGCCTCGGTCCCCGATCCGAATTCCGCCGCCTGCCGCCACAGCTCAGAGGTGGCGATGACACCCGTGTCGGTGAGGATGGCGGCCAGCGGGTGAACGCTGCCGCCGGGTGTCTGCCCGGTGGTGAGGTCAAACAGCTGGAAGCTCCTGCCCGCGTCGGGGGGCAGGGCTTCCGGCAAGACCCCTGTCAGGTGGTACCGGGTCTGCGCGGGCCGGTGGGTGTAGGTGGTAAAGGTCATCCGCGGGGCTAGGTGTTCGCCGAGCAGGTAGGAGACGGCGGCGATCCACCAGATGCCGTCGCTGATGTCGGGGCTGGCCAGCAGCACCGGGCGGTCTCCGACCATGGCCTTGCAGACGGCGGTCAGCAGCTGAGGCAGGACGCCTGCGGCGTCGCGGGAGTTGAGGAACGCCTGGGTGTCGGCGCGGTCGATTCTGCCGCGCGGCAGCGGCCCGGTAAGCTCCGGCAGTTCGGTATTGCCGGTCGGCTTGTCCTGCCATAGCTCAGCACGCCAAAGCTCCACCGGGAACAGTGAACCGAAGTCGCGGGCCGGCGTGGCGGTGACGAGGGCGTGCGCGAAGTAGTTGCCGGGCCGGCCGGAGTAGTCAGTTCCCGCGAACACCGCCTGAGCGGTGATGACGGCGCCTGTCGCGTCGCTCGTTCCGTAGCAGAACGCGACCGGGTACGCGCTTGGCTGCTCAGGGCGCGGGCTGGCAACCAGCCAGCCGGGCGGCTCGTAGACGGTGCGGTCCTCGACCTCGCGCATGACGACCGGGGAGATGCCGGGCGTGACCGCGTTGAACTGGAACCCGCTGTACCCGCTCAGCCCGTGTTCGCATGAGGTGTAGTGGAGCTGCTGAAATGCCATGTCAGTCCCTCTTCACCGGAATGGCGCCGAACTGCGCGAGGGTCCACATGAAGGGATCGCCGATGCGGAGCGGGCGGATGCCACGCGCGGAGACATGGTTGTCCGTCGTGGGTGTCTCACCGAGGGCCGATACTCCGAAGTAGCGGTAGCGGCCGTAGTGCAGGCGGGCAATCTGGTCGATCCGGGATCCCTCCCACCGCTCCAGCAGCCGGCGGATCTCGTAATGCACCGCCAGGCTGTCCCCCTCAGGGAGGTACGGTGTCCGTCCCGGCGGCCGCAGCAGCGGGCTGGTCTGCTTGAGCTCGTGGGTAAGCGAGTCCATCTTGGAGAACACGATGGCGAGCGGCTTGCTGATTGGCTGGCCTGGTCTCCTGCCCTCCTGGGCCAGCATGAGGTCGGTGATGTTCGCCAGCACCGTGGCGGGCTGATCATCGGTGGTGACCGGTGTCGGCAGCCGGGTGCCGGAGCTGGCCAGTTCGCGGGCCCCGGGCATCTGGAGCGGATCCAGGATCAGGATGATGCCGTCTGCCGCGGCGAGGTAGCGGAGATTCTGCTCGACCGACTGCTGTGATCGCAGGTCCTCGCCGGCGGCATCGAAGAACGACAGCAGCGTGTGGCGCGGGGTGCCGCCGTTGGCAAGCCACCCATTCCAGCCAGGCCGGCCTTCGGCTGTGGTGAAGCGGAACACGAGGGGCACCCGGTTGCGCAGTCCGGCTGCGGGGGTCGGGGGCAGCAGCAGCGACTCACGGTAGAGCGGCTTCTCGTAATCGCTGGCAAAGCGGTGCAGGGTGTCGTCGTCGGCACCGCTGATCGCCGCGTCGAGCCGCGTGCCGAGATCATGCATCAGCTCATGCAGGAGAACCGTCATGAACACCGTCTTGCCGGACTGCTTCGCACCGACCAGCGCGATCAGGCGGCTCGGTACCTTCCCGAAGAGGACGGGGAGCCTGCTGTGGCAGCACGAGCAGACCCTTGCGGTGCTCAGGACGCCGCACCGCGGGCATGCGGCTGAGGTCTGGCGGCCGTCGGCGGTGAAAACCGGCGGCAGCGCCCCGGCGTACCCGATCCGGTCGCGCAGCACGCGGTCCACCTCAGGCGCGCAGCCCCGGCCGATCCCGCCGGCACACCTGAACTCGATCCCTTGCTGGGTGAAGGCCTCGTAGCAGTACGGGCAATACAGGCGCTTGTCCGCGCCCCGTCTCACCGCAGCCTCATCTCTTCGGCTGGCGGAGGGAAAAGGAGGACCTCCGTCGTAGCCGGTTCGATGAAGCAGGCCAGCCAGCCTGGGCCCTTGCGCACGTCGACGGTCACCCGAAGCCGCCGCTCCGGTGTTACGGCCTGCGGCTCGATCCGCGCGATCGTCTCGCCTTCTGCCGGATCGTCGGGCGGGTACCGGCCAGCGCTCTGCACGACCAGGACGGCCGGCAGGCGGGTTTCCTTCTCGGGAAAGAACTCCACGGTCCGCCGCCGTCGGCGGAACATCCCGCCGCGGTAGACGCGGTACCGCACCGCGATGCCGCGTGCGGGCACGAGAACGCTTGCGGCCGGCGCGGTGAGCGGGCCGTCGCTGCGCGGGTAGAGGGCACGGACCTCGATGAGGGCCTCCGTCGGCCCGACCGTGACGGTGACACCGCCCTCGTCGTCGTAAGCGCGTTTGGAACAGCGATGCTCCCCGCCTGCCCAGCGGACCACCGCGTCGGTGGCGCCGCGCGGCCATTCCCACGCTAGCCGTACGCAGTCGTGCATCCGGTCGGCGGCGAGGCTCCGGACCTGCCCGACCAGTTCTGCTACCGCGACGTTGCCCGTGACCATCCGGTTTCCTGCCACGGTCAGCGGCACGAGGTAATGACGCCCGGACGGGAGGGACAGCTCAAGGGAATCGCGCCCGTCATCGTGGCGCCGGGGCACCCCGTGGAGCGGCGAGAGGCCGGCCATGCCCTGTGCCGTGATTCGCTGGCCGGGCTGCCACTGCGGTGGGGCGTCGCTTGCCACGAGCCGCACCTCACCGTGTGGTGGCGGCGTCCAGTTGGCCATGACCGATGACACCCCGTTGCCCGTCGCGGTCACGGTCAGGTCGGTGACCGGCGCTGGCTCGGGGGCTGGCCTGGCCGGGACGACGACACCGGCGGAGCAGTGGCGATGGCCGTCGCTCGCCAGGTACGACACCGTTATCCGGTAGAGGTACTCCGTTCCAGCCCGCAGTCCCGTATCGCTGAATCCGGTCAGTGATGCCTCGACCGCAGTCCCGTCGCCGGGGCCCCGTGGCGGGACTCCGGCGCCGCGCCGGACTAGGACGGCATGTGCTCCGTGCGGGGGCTGCCAGGACGCGGTGACCGAGGTTGCTTCCTCTACGAGCTGGACCTGCGTGACATCCGCCAGGAGCATCACCGGGCCGGTGACGGCGGGCGGCGAGCAAGCATCCGCCATCCGGTCGGCGAGGACGCTGTAGCAGGCGAAGACGCTGTAGCACAGATCAGCGCCGGTCGGTGCTCCCTCATCGACCGCGCGGTTCCGCGCTGTCTGCGCGCCGACGGGGGTGCCGGCGGTCGGCGCGGACGGCCCGCTGCCCTGACCCCGCGTCACCAGGAAACGCAGCCGGCCAGCGAGCAGCGGGCTGGACTCCCATGTCACAACGACGTGCTGCTGCCTGTTCGGGGTGGCGGTGGCGTTGCGGGGCACAGGAGGCGGCAGCGCGATCAGGCGGCCGGCCAGGCCGGTGTCGTCGCTGGCCATCTCGAGCGCGTCGGCCAGCCGGGCCGCCGCCAGCTCGCGCCGCCCCAAGGCCAGTTCCTCGTCCGCCTCCCGGGTGAGGGCGGCAACCCTCGCGTCCCGCGCGGCGATGCGTTCCGCCAGCGAGTCAGCGGCAGGCAGTTGCTGCGCCAGCCGCTGGGCAGCCCGTAGCCTGCCCGCTTCCAGTGCTTCCGCGGCCTGCCTCCGCAAGGCCTCTTGGCGCCGTGGCGTTTCCCCCGCGAGCAAGGCGCCCGCCAGGAGCCCTGCCTCGTCCTCGTTCAGGCCCAGGTCACGGGCCTCCTGGGCGATGGCCAGTTGCGGGAATCCCCGGCTCGCCAATGGACGCAGCCTTTCGAGCACCTCGGACAACAGAAGCTCATCAAGATCTGAAGGTCGCCGCGCGGCCACGCCAAGAATGGCCAGGATGGCCTCGGTAGGCGCCCTGGCCGGGTCTGCGTGGGGCAGGACGGCCGTGCGGTCACGGGCCGCGCGGAGCGCCGCTTCGTCGAGTCCTCGCCCGTTGGCGAGCCGGAACCCGTCAAGGACACGGAAACCACCGCGTACGGCATCGCCGAAGAGGACCTCTGTGGACAGCCGCAGGCCGAGCTGACGGGCGTTCTGGGCGAGAGCGGCCTGCTTCGGGTGCTGCTGCGCCCGCAGCCTGGGGAAGGCGGCGACAACCCGGACGCCTGCCTGGCTGAGTGCCGCTGCGACTTCCGCCTCGGTGACCGCGAGGGCTTCGCGGAGGCGCGCGATCGTGGCCGGCCCGGCGTGGGTGGCCGAGCGGGCTTCCGCCTCCGCCATTCGCGCGAGCCGTTGCGTCTGCTCCTGGCGGGCCTTCTCGTGGTGAGATGCGAATTTCTGGAGGGTGAGCGGTCCGTCTCGCTCGAGTTCGGCGTGGGCGGTCAGCAGTGCGCGTGCGAGCTGCTGGTAGCGTCCTCCTCTACGGTCCAGCTCCCGCCAGTAGGCGAGCACCTCGGCGACCTGGCTGGCGAACGCGCCCTGGTCGGAGTGGCCGCCGCGCAGCCCGTATCGCACGTACCAGTCCGGCGGTGGCACGTTGCCAGACTGCCGGGCGGGTTCCAGCACCTGCAGGCGGTAGCGCTCGCGGTCCCAGGACACTTATCCGCTCACGTCGTAGCCGGTCAGCTGGGACGCCGCCGCCCGTACCTGTGCCTCGTCCAGCCTGCCGATCTGGATCTCGAAGCGAACCTCGCTCCCCGATTTCGGCTCCCATCCGTGCACCTTGAGCAGCCCCGTTTCCGTCATGTGGAACACGACCAGGAACGGCGTCCCGGCCGGTCGGGGCGGCAGGTCGTTGAGCAGGCCCTTGCCGACGAAGGTGTTATGGTCGAGTTCCTTCGAGGCAACCGCGCCGGCCTGTTCCCAGACTTCCAGCAGGACCTGGAGCTGATTAGCGGCGATCGTGTAGAACGCTTCTGGCGGGGTGTCGGCGGGAAGTTGCGTATTGGCCGCCAGGAGATGCTCGATGTACTCGCGCGCGGCATCGGGATCGGTCTTGAATACCGGGTCATCCACGTCGACGACCTTGATGCCGAAGGCCCGCGGCACCACCGTCGCGACCTTCTTGCGGTAGATCCTGGTGATCTCCTCCGGGTCCTTGCCCAGCCGGGCGGCGACCGCTGCTACCTGTGCCGCGTCACCATCGTCCGGCATGCTCGCCTTGACCCCCTGGATGAGGGCGAAGATGGCGGCTCCCTTGGCGACAGCCAGGTGCGGGTCCTGCTGCCGCGCGTCCAGCCCGAACCGTTCTTTCAACGTCCGGGCGATGACCGGCATGATGGTCATGCCGCCGACGAGCAGGACAGCGTCAAAGTGATCGATGCCCTTCTCCCGCGCCGTGTCGATCGTCCGGCCGGTGATCTCCATGGTGAGCTCAACTAGCTCAGAAGTGAGCTCTTCGAGATGCTCGCGGGTCAGTTCAAGCTGGGTGGCGAACCCGTCGAACCGCACCGTGTGCTTGCGCGTCACGGTGGAGCTGAGCGCCTTCTTGAGCTGCTCGGCGGAGGTCGCGAGATCCTGCATGAATTGCTCGTCACCGCTCGGGTCGAGATCCGAGTACTGGCTGGTGAAGCTGCCTAGCAGGAAGTCGATGATCTTGCTGTCCCAGTCGGCTCCGCCGAGCTGGGCGTTGCCGTCAGTGCACACGACCTTGATGTCGTCCCCGTCGATCCGGATGACCGTGGTGTCGAAAGTGCCGCCGCCGAGGTCATAGACGAGCAGGTGCCGCACTCCCTTGGACTCGCCGAGTGCCTGGTAGGACAGCGCGGCGGCGACCGGCTCGGCCAGGACGGCCAGGACGTTCAGCCCGGCGATCTCGCCCGCCTTCTGCGTGGCCTCCCGTTCAAGCAGACCGAAGTAGGCCGGCACCGTGATGACCACATCATGAATCTCCTCGCCGGCCTGTTCTGCGGCGGCACGGGCCAGCTCGCGCAGGATCAGCGCGGAGACCGACTCGGGGGTGTGCTGCCGCCCGTGAAACGTGTAGTGGACGTCCTGGCCCATCTGCCGCTTGACCAGCTCGACGACCAGCCCGGGGGCGAGCAGTGCCGAGTCCTTGGCCTGCCTGCCCACCACCACGTTCTCCGGCGACTCGAAGTAGACCACCGACGGCGTCGTGTCCTCTCCTACCGCGCTCCTGAGGATGACCGGGCGCCCCGAGTCGTCCACGTACGCAATGCAGGAGTTGGTGGTCCCAAGGTCGATTCCGTAGGTAGCCATGTCACCTCACAGCGATTCCGGGGTGTACTGGAAGACGCGTACCTGTGCCGCGCGCCGGACGCGTCCTGTTTCACGTTCGCCGAACCCAGCTGCAATGACCTCGGCCACCGTGTTGTGCCTGGAGTTGTCGTCGCAGGCCACGATCGTCAGCGGCCGGTGCCTGCCACGCTCGAAGGGATCACCAGGTGAGGCGGAGAAGAGCTCGATCCCGCACCGGTCAAGGATCTGCGCGATATCGTCGGCAAACGACCGCAGGAGCAGGGCGTCCTGATCGCCCGCTTCGATCCGGCGGACCTCTCGGCAGAGTTGGTCATGCAGCCGGATCAGGTCGGTGATCACCGGTTCCAGGATGATCCGCTCCATGCCGGAACGAAGCCGCTGATTCTCCTCGTGCAGCCGGTCGATGACCGATTCCCGGTGTGCCGAACGCCGGTGGAACTCAGCGAGCTGTTCTTCCAGCTTGCCAAGTCGGCCGGCAAGCTCAGCGAGAACAGCGGTGTCATCGGGCTCAGGGCCCTCCATGAAAGCGTCCTCCCTAATGATCATCCGGACGCACTGGAACGAGCATGTGCGGATCACTTCCGTTACGAAACGAGAGCTGGGGAATGGAGCTGTCGGGTTCCTCGCCGATCGCGGCGTACGCCTGGTGAAAGGCTCGCTTCAGCGAACAGCCGAACGCCAAGGCGGAGTAAAAGTTGGCGGCGAACGCAGGGGCCGGAGCGCTGCCATAGATTGACGATAAGTCTGCGGGTTTCCCCGCAACAGGGGTTTCTGGCAGTTAACCCCGCCGAGTTCCGTGGGAGCGGCTGCAAATGGCAGACGAGTGAGGCGTTTGTGACTCGATTACATTTGACGTGCATTCTGTGATTCATGTTGGCCGGACACCCGGCGCTCGCCTTGGCGTGCTAGTGCGGCGGCCCAGGCCGGGCCCAGCGACCGGGGGCGGCCGTGATCAAATCTCTGCCATGGGCAGTGCGTGCGGCCCGAGGATGAATTCAGGGTCGATCTGGCTTACCAGGTCCTCGCCTGCGGCGGCGCTGGCCCAGGCGCGGGCGTTCTTGCGGTGGAATTCCGCTGCCTGGCGGGTGTACCCGACCCAGTCCCTGGACTGCGCGTCGAGCATGTCCTGGAGGCCGCCGAGCGCGGCCAAGGTCGCGGGGCTCAGGTCGTCAAGGCTGAACGGGCGGCCCTGTTCCATGGCCCGGACGGCTGCCTCGTACCCGAACCAGGCCAGCAGGTCCCCGGCGGCGTGCTCGCGCAGGAAGGCCGCGTCCTCGGGGCCCTGCACCTTGTTCCCGACTAGGGCGATGGCGGTGTCGTAGCCGGCGGAGTAGTCCTGCCACTGCCGGTAGACGCTGATGCCCTTGCGCGTGGGCTCGGCGACCAGGACGGTCAGGTCGAAGCGGGTGAACAGGCCGGAGGCGAACGAGTCGGCGCCGGCCGTGCAGTCGACGACCACGTACTCGTCCGGCCCGTCGACCAGGTGGTTGAGGTACAGCTCTACCGCGCCGGTCTTGGAGTGGTAGCACGCCACGCCAAGGTCGCCAGACTCGAAGGGGCCGGTGGCGAGGAGCCGGGCGCCGCACGGGGTGACCGTGCCCAGGTCGTGGACCGGGTCGGGGCCGCCGTGCCGCAGCAGGCGGGACCCGCGGCCGGGCGGGGTCGTCTTGACCATGGCGGCGGCCGAGCTGATCCGCGGGTTGGTGCCGCGCAGGTACTCCTTGATCTGCGTCAGGTGCCCGCCGAGCGGCGGCGGCTGGCTGACGCCGAGGGCCTCGGCCAGGTGCTGGTTGATGTCGGCATCGATGGCGACCACCGGCAGCCCCTGGGCGGCCAGGTGCCGCACGAACAGCGACGACAGCGTGGTCTTCCCGCTGCCGCCCTTGCCAGCGAACGCGATCTTCATTGATTCTCCGCTCCTTAACCTGAACCTGACTGGCGCAACACCCCCATCATATTCAAAATGGTTGTCATTTTCATGGAGGATGACGAGTAGAGTAACCGCACCGTTACGGAGAAGGGACCCCGGTTCACGGCCCACCCACCCCGTCAGAGGAGTGGGCGGCCCGTAGGGAACTACGCCTCCGTTCGGATCACTGGGCAGTACTGAGCGCGGGCACCGCGCGCGCGGCGGATCCGCGCCGGCGGACAGCGGCCCAGGCCTGGCCGAGGAGGAAGAACCCGGCGGCGATGACGCCGACGTAGAACCCGAGCGGCCAGTTGGTGCGGTAGGAGAGCGCGATGCCGGCCCAGACGGTGACCAGCGCGATGCCGGTCGACACGGCGATGGCATACCCGGGCCGCCTGGTGAACGAGCGCGCGGCGGCGGCCGGGCCGATCATCAGCGCGAACATGAGCAGGGCGCCTACGACGGGCACTGTCATGCTGGCGGCCAGGGCCATAATGATCAGGAAGCACAGCTCCATCCGGCGGGTGCTGACGCCCCGCGCGTCGGCGACCTCAGGGAGCGCTGACGCGAGCAGCAGCGGACGGTAGATCACCGTGATCGCCGCGATGGCGACGGCGCCGAGGACCGCGATCGGCACGAGCACATTCTGGCTGACCCCGAACACCTCGCCGAACAGCAGCGAGTAGGTCACCTCCGCGTACTCGGTGCTGAGGCTGAGGAACAGCGCACCGACGCCGAGCATGAGCACGAGGACGAGCGCGGTGACTACGTCCTGCCGGGCCCGCCTGCCCAGCGCCCCGATGCCGAGCGCGCCCGCGAGCGCGAAGACCGCGAGGCCCCAGATGACGTTGAGGCCGAGCAGCCCCGCGCCGGCCGCGCCAGCGAAGGCGCCGTTCGGGATGGCATGCGCCGCGAACGACTGGCCGCGCAGCACCGCGAAGAACCCGGTCACGCCAGCGATCACGGCCACGATGCTCGCCGCGATCCAGGTGTTCATCATCAGGCTGGAGAACATTCCGGCGCCTCCTCGTTCTCTGGGGCCCGCGCGGCCTGGCCGCGTCGGCCGCGCCGGGGCGGGCGGGCATAGGTGAGCAGGTAGCCGAGGACGACGAGGGCGACCACGAAGAAGCTGACCGGCCAGCCGCGGCCGCCGGACGTCCAGTAGTAGCTGTCGTAGGCCAGCAGGATGCCCAGCCAGGTGGCGGCGGTGCCGATCAGCGCCGAGGCCGCCATCGCCACCCCCGGGCGCTTGGTGACCCGCAGCGACGTCGCCGCCGGCCCGATCAGCAGGGCGGTGGACAGCACCGCGCCGATGACCACCGCGGACAGCGCCACCGCAACGGCGAGCGCGACCAGGTAAGCGACCCCCACCGTCCGCACCCGCACGCCGCGGGCCGCGGCGATCTCGGGGCTGAGCGCGGTGAGCAGCAGCACCCGGGACAGCACGGCCACCACGACCAGGGCGAGCAGCCCGGACGCGATCAGCGCCGGCACGGTGTCCGGGCTGATCACGAACATCGAGCCGAACAGGATCGTGAACGACGCCCCGGTCGTGCTGCTGGTCAGCGTGCCCAGGTAGAGGAACAAGGCGGCGCCGCCGAGCGCGGCACCGAGGACCACGCCGGTGGCCACGTCGCGGCCGCGGCGGCGCTGCACGCCGATCAGCTCCATGAGCGCGGCTCCGACGATGCCCGCGAGCAGGAACCCCCAGAACTGGCTGACCCCGATCAGGAACGCGCCGGCCCCGCCGGTCGTGGCCACGTCCGCGAGCGAGTGCCCGGCGAACGACTGACCGCGGATCACGGTGAGTACCCCGACCACCCCGGAGGTGACGGCGACGACGGTGCCGACCAGGACCGCCGTGCGCACCGGGCCGCTGCTCAGCAGCCCGGGCTCGACAATGTAGTGCAGAAAGCCGCCCAAAGCGCTCAGCTCCCGCCGTCCGCCGCGCCAGTGCCGACCACCACGGGGTCGGCCTCCAGCGGGCGGTGCGCCTGATCGGCCTCCTCGCCCGCGACCACCAGGACCCGGCCGTGCACGTGCAGCACCTCTACTGGGCTGCCGTACAGGGCGCTGAGCACCTCGGTGCGGATCACTTCATCGGTCCGGCCCGCGGCCGCGCGCCCCGCCGCGACGTACACGACCGTGTCGGTCTCCCGCATCAGCGGGTTCATGTCGTGGGCGGAGATCAGCACTGCGATCTGCTGCTCGCGGGCGAGCCGGGCGAGGACCGAGACGATGCCCTGCTCGCTGCGCAGGTCGAGGTTGGCCAGCGGCTCATCGAGCAGCAGCAGTCGCGGCCGGCTGATCACGGCGTGCGCGATCATCACCCGCTGCTGCTCGCCGCCGGACAGTTCCCCGACCCGGCCATCGGCGTAAGCCTCGGCGCCCACCGCGTGCAGCGCCTCGTCGACCAGTTCGCGCCTGGCCGCCGACGGCAGCGGGAAGCCGAGCCGGTTCCCGTCGATGCCAAGCGCGACTACGTTGCGTGCCCGCAGCGGCATGTCCGGGTCGATGGACAGCTTCTGCGGCACGTACCCGATCAGCCGCCCGCCGCCCCGGCGGGGCCGGGGCCTGCCGCCCAGCAGGACCTGGCCCGACGTGGGGGCTTGCAAGCCGAGGATGATCTTCAGCAGCGTGGTCTTGCCGGCGCCGTTCGGGCCGATGAGCCCGGTGAACTCCCCGGCCCGAACGGTGAAGGAGACATCGCGCAGGATCTGGCGGCCGCCGAGCCGGACGCCGATCCCCTCCAGCCGTAGGAGCTCTTGCTCGGCCTTCACTGCCTTCACCTGCGCCGGCATTAGAGGTGCACCGTCGAGACCTTGGAGGTCACGGCCTTGTTCAGGGCGTTGACCTCGGCGAGCATCCAGGACTGGTAGTCATACCCGGGAGTGGGCATGGTCTCGTAGACGCCGACGACCGGGATGCCGTTCTCTTGTGCCAGCTTGATGAACGACTCGGTCAGCGAGTCGGTGACCTGCTGGTTGTACAGGAACACCTTGACCTTGTGCTGGGTGAACAGGGAATCCTGGAGCGCCGTGTTCTGCGGCGAGGGGTCAACGCCGTTCATGATGTCCGCCTGCAGGGTCCAGGGCGTCATGTTGTCCGCGCCCACGGCCTGCAGCATGTAGTCGGCCACCGGCTCGGTCGTCGCGACCGGGACGTTCGGGTGGGCGGACTTGAACGCCGCGATGGCACTGTTCCACGCCGTCAGGCTGGCGGTGAACGACGCCGCGTTCGCCTTGAAGTAGGACGCCTGTGCCGGGTCGATCTGCCCGAGGTCGGTCGCGACCGCGTTGGCCACGGCCGGCATCGTGGTCGGCTTGTACCACAGGTGCGGGTTCGGCGTGCTGTCCGGCAGGCCGAGCAGCGTCTGGACGTCGATCACCTTCCGGCTGGAATTGGGCGCGGCGGACTCGATGGTGTTCATGAACGTGTCGTAGCCGACGCCGTTCTGCACGACGAGCTGGGCCGCGCTGACCTCACGGGCGACGGCCGGGCTCGCCTCGAACGTGTGCGGATCGGTGTTGGGGTTGCTCATGATCGCCGACACGTCCACGTACTTGCCGCCGATTTGCCCGATCACGTCGGCGTACTCGTTCTCGGCCCCGATGGCCACGATCTTGGCTGTTGACGTGGCGGCGGCCGGTGAGGTCCCGCCTGTCGCGCTCGGTGACGACGAGGACGAGCAGGCACTCGCCAGCAGCGCCACGGCTGCAAGGGGCAGGGCAACGGCGAGGACGCCGGAGCGGGTTCTCATGACCTTGTACTCCCGTACGGGGGGAAGCGCCGCTTGGGCGGCGGGGGATTGAAAACGAACACCATTATGGTAATCATTTCCATTAAGCTCGCGCAACTCATGCCTGCTCCCGGCGACGAACTCGCCGCCGGGGAGGCCAGCAGAGGCCGGAACGTCAAGGTATCCAGTCGGGCGGTAGACCGCGCCGCCCGGGGCGCTGTCCTGCGGAGATCACTGCGCCGGGTGGCATTCCCGGCCTGCGGTGGCCGCCCAGGAACCGTACGTTCGCTAGTCACGACCCGGCCATAGAGTCACACAATCTCGCTACCAGCCGAGCGTCGGGATGATCATGTAGGCGCCGAACACCATCACGATCCCGCACAGGGTTGTCGCGGCGAACCTCTTGGCGCCGTGCATGCGCAGGTGGTCCGGCAGCGCCTTGGCCTCGAGTGCGAGCAGCAGTCCGAGGACCAGCGGGAGCAGCAGAGCGTTGAGGACCTCGACATCGATGGCCAGCCGGATCAGGTTCACGCTCGCCAGCACCAGCGCCGCCCCGGCGATGTGGGTGAGGGCGTAGCTGGTGAAGAACTTCGCGTTGGTCCGGCTGGGCGCCTCGTTCAGGCTGTGCCGCCAGCCGCCGACCTCGGCCAGCGCCCACGCGCCGGCGACCGATGCGACGATGGCCGCCACGAGGGCGCCGCCGAGCAGGCCGGCGCCCACGATGACGTTGGCCTGCCATGACCCCAGGTAGCCGTGCAAGGCGGTGGCGATCTGTCCCACGGTGCCCAGTGTCGCGCCCGGGTTGGTCCGGCCGACGGTGGCCGCCATCGTGACGATGACCGCGATCATGATGACCTGGGTGGCGATCGCTCCGAGGAAGGTGTCGACCCGCTCCCGCTTCACCGATTCGACGGTCATCTTCCGGTCGATGACGGCGCCCTGCTGGTAGAAGATCATGTACGGCATGATCACCGCGCCTACGGTGGCGGCGAGCAGCGTGAGGTAGGACGTGTGGGTGAGCGGCTGGCTGGAGAGCTGGTGCACGATGTCGGACACCTTCGGGCGGGTGAGCACCATCGCGGGAATGAACGCGAGCTCGGCGAGCCCGACGAGGATGCCGATCCGCTCAATGCGCCGGTAGCCACGGCAGAACGGCAGCGCGACGAGCAGCGCCGTCGCGACCGGGACGGTCAGCCATTCGGAAAGGCCGAACAGTTCACCCACGCCGGCGACGGCGACGAACTCGACGACGAGCGTGCCGACCGCTGAGACCAGCATCGCACCCGCCGAGGCCAGCGCCCACGGCTTGCCGAACTGCTTCAGGATCAGCGCCGCGTGGCCCTCGCCCGTCGCGACGCCGAGCCGGACAGTCATCTCCTGCACCAGGTAAAGGATCGGGATGAGGACAAGCTGCGGGAGGATCAGCCGGTAGCCCCACTGCGCTCCCGACTGGGCGGCCGTGATCAGGCAGCCGGCGTCGCCGTCGGCGAGCATCACGATCAGGCCAGGGCCGAAGATGCCCAGCGCGAGCAGCAGCCGGCCGCGGCGCGGCTTCGCGGCCGGTGCTGCGGTCGGGGAGACGGCGGTGTCGGTCACGGCGAATCGTCCTCGCTTAATGGAAATGGGACCCAGTTGCGTTATGACCATAGTGTGACTGAGTCGCGGAAGGCAAGGCCTCGGATGAGGCAACAGGTTGTCCTGGGTTTCGTAGAACTTCAGGTGTGACGGCCCGGCGCCTGATGCCTGCCGTTTGGCAGGCATTCAGACATCACTGATGGGAGGCCACCTGCGGGGCACGGGGTACCGGCACGGATCGCGCGGTGGGTTGCCGCAGGGTTACGCCGTGCGGCAGTTGCGGCAGAGGCCGACAACGTCCAGACGGTGCCCGCTGGCTGTGAACCGGGCTCGCTTGGCGATCGCCGCGACCGCATTCTCAAGCTGGGACTCGAGGCCGGGGGGCAGGGCGAAGTCGCTGAGCGCACCGCATGTCATGCAGGCGAGGTGGTGATGGTGGCCGATCAGAGCCTCATCCAGTTCGTACCGGGTGAAATCGGCATACCCGGCGATGGCGTGCACAACTCCGCTGTCGGCGAGCACGCCGAGGTTGCGGTAGACGCTGCCACGGTGGCGCCCGCAGCGCGCCACGATCTCCTCGGCCGTCAGCGGGCAGCCTGCAGACCCCAGGAGCTCGACGAGCGCCTGACGGGACTGCGTATACCGGCTTCCCCCGGCTGCCAAGCGTGCCGCGGCGATGGCATGGACTGACCCGGACACAGATCACAGCATACCGGCACTGCGACTCGTTCCTATCTTCGTGGCGGACTCGTCGCGGAAGACGACCGGGCCGTAGCGCCAGTCGACCTCGTCCCCATCATCCTCAGCGGGCATAGCCGCCCAGCCAGAAAGAATCAGCAGGCGCAGTTATTATCGGTCTATGACGATGGCTCATGAGGCTGACGCCTCCGCCCTGCTCGCCGCCAAGCTGTTCCGTGGCCTCGCGGACCCTACCCGGCTGGGAATCCTGCGTGCCCTGCAGGCCGGGGAGAAGCGAGTCACCGACCTGGTCGCTGAGGTGGGCGGCTCGCAGGCGAACGTGTCCGGGCACCTGGCCTGCCTGAAGGATTGCGGCCTGGTTGCCGACCGGGCGCAGGGCCGCGCCAACTTCTACCGGCTCGCCAGGCCCGAGCTGACCAGCCTGCTGCGCGCCGCCGAGGGACTCCTGGCCGGGATCGGGCACCAGGTCGAGCTGTGCCCGAACTACTCCTGCGACTGCGATACAGCGCGGGAGTCCGGGTGAGCAGGTCACCGGCGACTATCCCCGCCGCCCTGGAGCACGGCAGCCCCCGGTGGCTGCGGCAGGCCCGCACCGCCCGCCGACTGTCGTGGCTGTCGCTGGCGTACATGGCCGCCGAAGGCGCCGTCGCCATTAACGCCGCCGTCCTCGCGGGCTCGGTCGCGTTGCTCGGCTTCGGCCTGGACTCGGTTATCGAGGCGCTGGCGAGCGTCGTCGTCGTGTGGCGGTTCACCGGCACCCGCACCCTGTCGCAGAGCGCTGAGCGCCGCGCGCGGAAAGCGGTCGCCGTCACGTACTTCCTGCTCGCGCCCTGCGTCGCCGCTGACGCCCTGCGCACCCTCATCACCGCGGTGCGCCCCGCCGTCACCTGGCCTGGCATCGCCGTGTCCGCCGCCAGCCTGATCGTCATGCCGCTGCTTGGCCTCGCCAAGCAGCGCGTCGGCGCCCGGCTCGGCTCGGCCGCGGTCCGTGGCGAGGGCGCCGAGAACCTTATCTGCGCGTGCCTCGCCGCAGCGGTCCTGGCCGGGCTGCTGGCGAACACCGCCCTGGGATGGTGGTGGATCGACCCGGTCACCGCGCTCGGCATCGCCGTCATCGCCGTCCGTGAAGGCCGCGAAGCCTGGGAAGGCGAGGGACCGCAAGGGGCACCCCGCGGGCCCGGCCGCGGTTAGTCCTCCGTGGCGTGCCTGATGGCGTCCAGCACGATGTGCGCGACGTGCTCGTCGGTCAGCGAGTACTCGATCTCGCGGGAGTGCCGCCGGGCAGTCACGATGCGGGAACCGCGAAGCACCCGCAGGTGCTGGGAAACCAGCGGCTGGCTGACCCCAAGGGCCGCGACGAGCTCGTGCACGGCCCTGCCCTGGGCAGCCAGCTCCCGCACGATGCCCAGCCGGACCGGTGAGGCAAGCGCCCGCAGCAGCTCGCTGGCGGCCTCAAGCGAGGGATCGGGCTGGCCGGGTGTCGTCATGTGCGCAAGTTAGCATATGGCGATTTCGCCATGTTCCGCCCGCGGAAAACGGGACGGAACATGGCGTGCGCAAGGCTTCCCGGCATCCGCCGTTCTGCCGCTTCCCGTCCACGCCGGGGGCCGCGCATCATCATCCCGAACGGGCCCGTGGTTCGTCCCCGGCCGAAACCGTTCCTCTTGCCAGCGGCCGCCGGTCAGTGGTCGTCCCAGTGCCCTTCGTGGGCTGCGTGCCGGTGCCCGTCGTGCACGTAGTCGGTGTGGCCCTGGTGCGGCACCGCTACGTGGCCGCAGTCCGGCCCGTGCTCGTGCGCGTGGTCCTCGTGCGTGACGTGGTTGGCCAGCGCGCACTCGTCGACGTGCCCGTCGTGGACGCGGTGAACGTGCCCGTCGTGCACGTAGTCGGTATGGCCCTGGTGCGGCACCGCGACGTGGCCGCAGTCCTCGCCATGGACGTGCTGGTGGTCGTTATGCGTGGCGTGCTGGGTGTCTGGCATGGCGGTCGTCCTTCATGTCCGGGCTTCATCAGTCATACCGACATTAACATATAGCAATTTATGCATGCAACACCTGTGCCCGCAATCCTGGTGGCGGATCTCGATGAAAATGATTATCATTTCCGGTGAAGCGATTGCCGTCTCGACGTGGGAGCAAGCGGTGAGTGATGAGCCTTTCTACGCGGTCGTCTGTCAGGCCGGGCCGTGCGCCGAGGCGGCGGACCCGCTGCTGCGCCACCTGGGCGCCGCCACCCGGCGCTGCCCGCACGGAGTGCTGATCAGGACGGGCTGCGTGCTACGTGCTTCCCGCTGCCTGCGCGCGCCGGGCCATGACAGCGGCGCCTACGCGCTGGTGCAGCCCTGCGACCTGGACCGCCGGCCGCAGGGGATCGCGATCGGCATCGGCCCGGTGCTCAGCGACGCGGACGCCGCCGCGGTGGCGGACTGGCTCGCCGGGGGCAGCCTGGACGCGGCGCGCCTCGAACCCCGGCTGCGGCTCCCGTAGCGGCCCGCCCGGTAAGACCGTTCCGGCAGCGGCCGCGTCCGGAGCGCTACTCGCCTCCGGGCCTGGCGGGGTGCGGTCTCGCCCGGGCAGGCGGGGCAGGACCTCGGCGCCGAGCCGGGCGATGTTCTCCCGGACGGCGTCCGGGTCGCCGCTGCCCTCGACCATGCAGATCAGGTGGCCGATCCCGGTGCGGCGCGCCGTCTCGGCCATGGCGCCGGCGCAGTCGGCGGCGGTGCCGACCGGGTGGACGCGGGACAGCCACTCGGCGTAGGCGTCCGGGTCGCGGGCCGGGCGCGCCCGGCCGTCCACCGGCACGTACCCGGCCAGCCCCGGCCCTAGCCAGCGGGGCAGCTGCTCGCGCAGCAGTCGCTGGGCCTCGGCGCGAGTGTCGGCTACCTGCGCGACGACCGCCGCCACGTGCCCGCCGACCGGCGTGACCGCGTGCCGCGCCACGGCCGCCGCGTAGCGGTCCATCACGTCCCGCTTGGCGTCATCGTCGGCATGCAGCCCGAGCAGCACCGGCAGCCCCCGGGCCGCGGCGAGTTCCGCCGTGGCCGGCGAGGTGGCCGCCACCACCACCGGCGGGTGCGGGCGCGTCCGGGGGCGGGGCACCACGGGCACCTCGCGGAACCGGAAGAACTCGCCCGCCGCGCCCACCCGGTCGCGGGACAGCGCGGCCAGCAGCACGTCCAGTCCCTCAGCGAACCCGCGCTCGTAGCGCTCCAGTCCGGTGCCGAAGACCTCGAGCTCCAGCCACGGGCCGCCGCGCCCCACGCCCAACCGGAACCGGCCGCCCGAGACCTGGTCCAGCAGCGCCGCCTGCTCGGCCAGCGCGACGGGATGCCACGCCGACAGCACGCTCACCGCCGTGCCCACGTCCACCCGCCTGGTCTGGCCCAGCACATAGCCGGCCAGCGTCACCGCCGACGGGCAGATGCCGTAGGACATGAAGTGATGCTCGGCCAGCCACACGTCGTCAAAGCCCGCCCGCTCGGCCGTCACGGCCGCCTGCACCGCCGCCGTCAGCACCTCGTCGTCTGACTGGCCAGGAAACCTGGCCGCCAGCAGGAACACCCCAACCCGCATCCCACTACTGTCGCAGCACGCGGCGCAGCCCGCAGGCTGGCTGGCGACCCGCAGCGCGCCAGTATGTCCGGGTGCGCGTGGTGTCAACCGAAAGCGGGGCGTCTTCACGCGGCAACCCGGACCCGGGTCGCCCGTCGCCTGCCCGGCCGGACGAGGACGGCTGGCAGGCGGGCTGATATTAGGCCGCTGTCCAATCGTTGTAATCACTTTGATCACTTTGATCTTGACGAAAGTGCCGATGAATCCTAGGTTACGTACGAATATGATTTGAATCGGTTCAACAAACAAGCAGTCGGCTGGCGCACACCTGGCCTGCCAACCGTGATCGACATGCCACTTCACGTGCGGAGGAGTCAGCCATGACTGTCAGGCGAAAGACGATGCTGTGCGCCCTTGCGGGAGCGGGCCTGGTCCTGGCGGCCAGCGCCTGCTCGAGCAGCAGCTCAAGTCCGTCGGCCGGCGGCGGCACCACCGCTGCGAGCTCTTCCGCCACCCCGGGAGGCAGCGCCAAGTACACGGTTGCCCTGGTGCCCGGTGACTCGACAGACCCCTTCTACCTGTCCATGGAGGCCGCCGCGTCCGCCGAGGCGGCGAAGCTCGGCATGGGATTCATCTGGCAGGGAGCGGCGACGTTCTCGCCCGAGGACCAGCAGCCGGTGCTCGCCGCGCTGCTCGCGAGACATCCCAGCGCCTTGCTCGTGGCGCCGACGGATCCCGCCGCGCTGACCGGGACCCTCGCGCAGTTCCACTCGGCGGGCATCCCGATCATCACCGTGGACACGACGATCAGTGAGACCTCGATCCTCACGTCGCGGATCACGTCGGATAACACCCAGGGCGGCAGCGCCGCGGCCGACGCGTGCGGCTCGGCGCTGAAGGGCACGGGGTCGGCCGCGGTCATCTACACCACGCCGGGAACGACCACCACCAACGCGCGCGGGCAGGGCTTTATCGCCGAGATGAAGGCCAAGTACCCGAAGGTCACCGTCTACACCGAGTACGACAACAACACCGAGTCGACCGCGACCACCCAGGTCAGCTCCCTGCTGCTCGCGCACTCAAACCTGGGCTGCGTCTTCGGCACGAACGACTACGCGGCCGAGGGCGCGGCCACCGCGGTCGACACCGCGCATGACCAGTCCAAGGTGACGATCGCCGGCTACGACGCCGAGCCGCAGCTCGTCAGCCTGCTGAAGAACCACACGATCAACATCATCATCGCCCAGAAGCCGGCCGAGGAAGCCCAGCTCGCGGTCGAGTACGCCTATGACGCGCTCACCGGGAAGACGGCGGACATCCAGGCCTCCGTCCAGCTGCCCAACGTGACGATGACCCAGGCGAACATCGGCGAGCCGAGCATCTCCCAGTGGATCTACCACTGATGGCCGCAGGGAATCCAGCCGGCGACGGAGCGGGCGCTGATTCCGTGGTCGTCGAGGTCAAGAACCTGGGTAAGCGCTACGGGCGGGTCACCGCGCTGCGCGGCGTGAGCTTCCGCATCAGGCACGGCGAGGTGGTCGCCCTGGTTGGTGACAACGGGGCGGGCAAGTCGACGCTGGTCAACATCGTGGCGGGTGCCCTCACCCCGACAACGGGGGAGATCTTCCTTGATGGCAAGCCGGCGCACTTCCGTGATGCGTTCGAGGCACGGCGGATGGGCGTCGAGACCGTTTACCAGGACCTGGCGCTAGCGAACGACGTGCCTGCCTGGGCCAACCTGTACCTGGGCCGGGAGATCACCAAGCGGGGCCTGCTCGGCGCGCTCGGCTGGCTGGATAAGGCCGAAATGGCGCGGCAGGCCGAGTCGGCGATGGCGGCCACCAAGATCCGCATCAAGTCGGTACGGGCCAAGGCCGGGTCGCTGTCGGGCGGGCAGCGCCAGGCCGTCGCGGTGGCTCGGGCCGTCACCTGGGGCAGCAAGCTGCTGCTGATGGACGAGCCCACCGCCGCGCTCGGCGTCGAGCAGCAGCACCAGGTCGGCGAGCTGATCGGGGCCGTCAAGGAGACCGGCACGCCGGTGCTCCTCATCAGCCACAACATGCCGCAGGTCATGGAGGTCTCCGATCGCATCCTTGTGCTGTTCCACGGCCGCCTGATCAAGGAACTCGTGACGGCCGACACGTCCGTGGAGGAAGTCGTCCTGTGGATCACCGGCGGCGGCCTTACCGCGAAGAACACCGCGAAGGACACCGCGAAGAACATGGAGAACCAGGGCAACCCGGGTCAGGGGACGACAGCATGACCGCGTCCGAATCGGGAACAGAGGTCAATCCGGACCTGGCGGCCCTTCTCGACACCACGGTCGAGGAAGACGAGCTGCTTGCCCCGGAGGAGGAAAGCCACCCCGCGCTCCGCGGCGTGCTCCGCTTCGCCGCCAGGGGCGAAGGCGGCTGGTGGACCTTCTCGGTGTTCGTCATCATCTGCCTGGTCTTCGGGCTGGCCGCCCAGGGCTTCTTCTCCAGGGCGAACTGGGTGGCTACCTCCGAGTACGCGGTGGAGTACCTGCTGCTTGCCGTCGGCCAGACATTCGTCATCGCCACCGCGGGCATCGACCTGTCCTGCGGCGCCATCCTCGGCTTCTCGGCCATGCTTGCCGCGGTGATCATGAGCGGCCTGCTCAACGGCCACATGAGCCCGCTGCTCGTGACGATCGTGGGCTGTCTCATCGCCGTGGTCTCGGGAACGCTGATCGGCGCCCTCAACGGCATCCTCATCACCAAGCTGAGGATCACGCCGTTCATCGTGACCCTGGGCATGCTGGGCATGGCCACCGGCGGCACCTACCTGCTCGACGACGGCAACCAGGTCAGCAACCTCCCCTCCCAGATCGGCACCCTCGGCCAGACCATCTGGCTCGGCGGCTGGCTGCCCGCCATCGTCGTGGTCGCTGCCGTCTTCACCGCCGGCGCCTGGATACTGCTCTCCAAGACGCGGTTCGGGCTGCACACCTACGTGATCGGCAGCAACCACGTCGCCGCCGCGCGCGCCGGGGTGAAAGTCGACCGGCACCTGATCAAGGTGTACGCCCTGTCCGGGCTCCTGGCCGGGGTGGCCGGGGTCATGGTCACCGCCAAGTTCACCATCGCCTCCCCGATCGCCGGGGCCAACGACGAACTCGATGCCATCGCCGCCGTCGTCATCGGCGGAGCCAGCCTCTTCGGCGGCACCGGGACGATCTTCGGGACTCTCATTGGCACCCTCATCATCTCGATCCTGGTGACCGGTCTCGTCCTGCTCAACGTGCAACCGTTCTGGCAGGAAGTCGCCGTCGGGGCGGTGCTGGTCCTCGCGGTCGTCCTCGACCAGTTCCGCCGCCGCCTAGCCGACGAATGACCCGCGCCAAGGGTGGCGACCGGCGAGACGCGGCTGGCGAGCATGCAGACCCGTGCCGACAGGCGGCGGGCGAGCATGCAGACCCGTGCCGACAGGTGGCCGGCGAGCATGCAGACCCGTGCCGACAGGTGGCGGGCGAGCATGCAGACCCGTGCCGACAGGTGGCCGGCGAGCATGCAGACCCGTGCCGACAGGTGGCGGGCGAGCATGCAGACCCGTGCCGACAGGTGGCGGGCAAGCATGCGGATGGTGACGAGGAGGGACACATGCGGCCTCCCCGTTCCCACGGAACACGCGCGGTTACAGGAAGATTGCTCAAAAAAAGTAGTAGCGGCGGCGAACCTTATGCACCCCACCTTCGTCCCTGTATAAGGAGAGAAGTTGCGTTTCACCTACTGTGTAAGCGCACTGCTGGTTCGCTTCATGGGCACGCACGTGCCTGAACAGGGGTTCACCGATGGATCGGGTCCTGGCCGGTCGTTACGAGCTTGAAGTTCCGCTGGGCCGCGGCGGGTCGGGTGAGGTCTGGCGCGGCAGGGACATGGCGACGCATCGGCCCGTTGCCATCAAGCTCGTCGAGCTTTCCCTGATCGATGACCCCGGCCTGCTGGCAGAGACGATCGCCAGGTTCCGACGCGAGGCCACGGTGATCAGCGGGCTCAAGGACCCGAATATCGTAGGCGCGCTCGACGCGGGCCGCATTGGCAACCAGCTGTTCATGGTCATGGAGCTGGCACCGGGCATTTCCCTGGCCAGCATGATGGACGAGCGCGGCGCGCGAGGCATGGGGCTGTTCCCCGTCTCCAGCGTGCTCCGCATCGCCGAGCAGGTGTGCACCGGCCTCGCCGCCGCCCACGCGGCGGGCATCGTGCACAGGGACATCAAGCCGAGCAACCTGATGGTGACCCCGTCGCTCGGCATCAAGATCATCGACTTCGGGGTCGCGCGACTGCTCGCCGACAACTCCCCGCGGCTGACGCTGCCCGCGCACACGGTCGGCACCATCGCGTACATGTCGCCGGAGCAGGCCCAGGGCATCGACGTGGACGGCCGGGCCGACCTCTACTCGCTCGGCTGCGTGCTGTACCAGTTGCTGTCCGGGCGCCCGCCCTTCTTCTCCACCCTGCCTGGCGCACTGCTGATGATGCAGGTGATGGACAGGCCGGTTCCGCTGAACGTCGTCAGGCCAGACCTCCCTGATCCGGTGTGCGCGCTGGTCAGCGACCTGATGGAAAAGGAGCGGGCGGCAAGGCCGGCGGACGCGGCGCAGGTGATCAGCCGGGTCGAGGACATCCGGGGCACGCTTGGCGACGAGGCACCCGAGTATGAGGCCGACCGCGAGACGATCCGGGCCGATGACCACCTGGGTGTGGGCGTCACCCGGCGAGACGACTTCCCGCCGGAGCCAGTCGGGTCGGTCATCCTTACCCCGGAACGGATGGCCGCGCTATCCGGGCCGAACACCGTGGCCGGGCCTCCCGGGGGGCCCACGGGCCCGCTTTTCCGTCCGTCGATGCCGTTCCAGGCGGGGTACCCGTCGCAGGCCCAGGCGGGCCCGCCGGTACGGTCGGCACCCCAGGTGGCCACGGGGAGGGGACCCGGGGCGCCGCCCGAATGGCCCGTGGCGCCGCCGCCCCGCCGCCGCCCCGCCTGGCGGGGAGTGGTCAGCACCATGCTCACCGCCGCCATCGTGGCCGGCGTGGGGGTCTATTACTGGGTGCACACCCATGAGGTCCTGAAGATCACCAAGGTCACGGTCGCGGCGGCGAACCAGCGCGTGGGATGCGACGGCACGGCGGACATCATCGGCACGATCTCCACCAACGGCCACGGCGGACCCATCAGCTACCAGTGGGTTCCCGGCGCGACAACGGACCCGGCTCTAGTAGCCAACGACGCCAGCGGCAGCGATACGGTGCAGGTCGAGCTCAAGTGGGCATTTCACGGCAAGGGGACAGGGCAGGCCGTCGCGAAGCTTGTCGTGCTCGAGCCGCAGCAGGCTGAGGCCAGCATTACCTTCCCCTATTCCTGCCCTAAATGAGACAGACGGTATGAGGATCACCAGCTGCGTTCCTCTTGCTGGTCAGGGCGTGATCGCCAGGTACGGCGCGCTTGTCGCGGTGACCGACGGCCGCGGGCCCTGCCCTGACCCGCTGCTCAGCGCGCTGGCCGAGGTCGCCGAGGCGGCAGGTGACGGCAGCGACCTGGTGCTCAGGGCCGCGCGGGCGGCGCTTAACTCCGGCCAGCATGCCGCCTTCGCCTGCGCGGGCGTCATGGCGGACGGCGGCGTGGCGGTGCTCGTCCACGGGCGCGCGGTGGCCATCGTCGGCGTCGAAGGCGGCCCGGATGTCAGGCTCACGCCCAGCGACTCGCTGCTCCCGGTCAGCCGGACGTTCGCCGGGGCGACCGTCACCGTCGGCCTGGCCGTCGGCGAGGCGGCGCCGCCGGATCCCCGGTTCTGGCTCGGTGACGGTGTCGTGCCGGGCGGCGGCCTCGCCGTGACGGTATCCGCCGTCCAGGAGGCCGGCCTCGCCGTGGCGGTATCCGCCGTCCAGGAGATCGATGCCCTCGGCCCCGTCGACGACCATCCGCCGACGATCGACACGCCGGCCGCCGGCACCCCTGACATGGCCGGCACCCCTGACCTACAGGCGGGGGAAGCGAGCCCGCAGCCAGTCCTGGTAGAGGGGGTGCTGTGCGCCAGGGACCACTTCAACGATCCGGGCGCGTGGTCCTGCCGGGAGTGCGGGATCGCCTTGGACCAGCCGCCGAGGAGCTTCGAGCGGCGCCGGCGACCACCGCTCGGCGTGCTGGTACTTGACGACGGGACGAGGTTCGCGCTCGACGGGGACTACGTCCTGGGGCGGAGCCGGCGCTCGACGGCGACGTGCTGGCGGGACGGGCGAGATCGTTGCGGATCAATGATCCAAATGGGAGTGTATCCCGACTTCACCTGAAGATATCCTTGGTCGGCTGGCAAGTCGAGGTCAGCGACCTTGGGTCGGCGAACGGGTCAGTACTTCAGTCGCCGGACGGGGAGCGCACGCTTACTCCCTTCGAGCCGACGATGGTCGAGCCGGGCGCGCGGATCGGCATCGGGCACCGAAGCATGCAGTACTTGGCCTATCAAGGAGTTCACCCATGAGCGCGTGGACGGTTCCCAGCTATGCCGAGGATTGGGCGGTCCCTGGCTATACCGAAGAGCGGGAGCTTGGCAAAGGCGCGTCCGGCAAGGTCGTGCAGGCGGTCAACGACACGACCGGCCAGCGGGTGGCGATCAAGTACCTCAGTCCCGCCCTCGTCCGCGATCCCGCCTTCATGTGGGGGTTCCGTGCCGATGCCCAGATGCTCAGAGAACTCGGCGTTCCGCAGGTCGCGCCGGTCTACGACTACGTAGAGCAGCCCGGTCAGGGCGCCGCGATCGTGATGGAACTGGTCAACGGGGTCTCGCTGCACGAGATGATCGCGCGCCGCGGGCCGACTGGCCCCGAGGCGGCGCTCGCCGTGCTGAAGGGCTCGCTGCTCGGTCTGGCCGCCGCGCACACGCTCGGCATCGTCCACCGGGACTACAAGCCGGAGAACGTGCTCGTCGACACCGCGGGCAACAGCAAGCTCGTCGACTTCGGCGTGGCAATCAGGTGGGGCAAGCAAGCGCCCGCCGCCGGGACGCCGCTCTACATGGCGCCGGAGCAGTGGCACGGGGCGCCGGCGCAGCCCGGCGACCGATGTCTACGCCGCGACAGCCGTCTTCTACGAATGCCTGACCGGCAAGACCCCGTTCACGGGCAAGCTCCTGCAGTTGCAGGAGCAGCACGTGACCGCCGCGGTCCCGCTCGACCGGATCGACCCGCCGCTCCAGGCCCTCATCGCACGGGGCATGGCCAAGAACCCGGCGGGCAGGCCGCACAGCGCGATCGCGTTCGTCGCCGAGCTTGAGGCGGCGGCCGGCGCGGCCTACGGGCCGGACTGGGAGGAGCGGGGCCGTAGCCATCTCGCGGAACGCGCGGCGGCCCTGCTACCGCTGCTGCTCCGCAGCGGCGGCCGCCCGGGCTCCTCGGGACGCTCCTACGCGGCGAACTGGCTCGGCGACGGGCGGCGCAAGGTCCTGGCCATCGCAACGATGGCGACGGCCGCGGTCGTCGCGATCGCGGCCGTGGCCACCGCGGTCACGCTGAAGGAGCACCAGCCGAGCCTGAGCAGCTCGTCCCAGGCGGCGGCGGTCACGCCGTCGTTCAAGGCGGTGGCCACCGTGTCGCCCCCGGTGGCCTCGTCCAAGTGCACCACGACGACCGCCTTCACCTACAGCGGCTCGATCTCGGCCACGTCGCCGGGGACGGTGAAGTACCAGTGGGTGTACTCGTCAGGTAGGCCAGGCCCCGTGCAGACCGTGAGCTTCCCCGGTCCCGCGCGCCAGCCAGTGACCGGCGAGACCATCAAGACCAAGACGAGCGGCAGCGGCTGGGCCGAGATCAAGATGATCAGCCCCATCGCGCAGACCTCGGACAGGGCCACCTACAAGCTCCTGTGCAACGCGGCAGGCACCGCCGGCCAGGTCGGCGCGTCGGCATACGTCCAGGTGCCCGCCGGCAACGTCGACTGCGGGACGGCACCGCCGGCCCTCACCGCCACCGGCTCGATCTCGGACACCAAGGCCGGGACGGTCACGTACTACTGGGCGCAGTCCGACGGCCAGGATTCCGCGCCCGCGACCCTGACCTTCACCGGTCCCGGCACCATGGCGGCGGAACCGCTGACGATCACCCCGCCGGGAGACCCCGGCTCCGGCCAGGCCGTCCTCGTCGTGACCAGCCCGGTCGCCGGGGCCTCCAGCCCTGCGACGTACACGCTGTCGTGCACGACCCCGAAGACGGCGACGCTGCTGTCCGCGACAGCCGCGGTCAGCCCGGCGACGCAGACGCTCACGTCCTGCACCGCCGCCGCGCCGACCTTCACCTTCAGCGCGGCGATCAGCGACAACAAGGCCGGCACGGTCAGCTACCACTGGAAGCTGCCAAGCGGCAACGGCGCGACGCAAACGCTGAGCTTCGCCAAGGCCGGCAGCCAGACGGTCACGACCACCTATAAGCCAACCAGCGACAGTGCCAGCGGCTCGGGCTCGGTCGTCGTCACGAGCCCGGGCAGTGCGACGTCGAACGCCGCCGCGTTCACGGTCACCTGCGGCGCGGCACTGGCGATCACCAACAGCGCCCCGGCGACCGCCACGGTCGGCACGGCCTACTCGGGCACGGTCACCGCGTCCGGTGGCAAGGGCACCTACACCTGGGCCGCCGTGACCGGGCTCCCCGCCGGCCTGACGGCAACCGCCAGCGGGGCGACGCTTACGATCAGCGGCACGCCCACCACGGCGGGAACCGCGACGATCCCGCTGTCGGTTCACGACAGCGCGACGCCCGAGGGCACAGGGACGGCAAGCCTCACGCTGACCGTCAGCGACAAGGCCATGTCCATCGCCACGACCGCCGCGACGACCGCCACGACCGGCAAGGCTTACTCGGGCACCGCCACCGTGACCGGAGGTAACGGCACCTACACCTGGGCCGCCGCGACCGGGCTCCCGGCCGGCCTGACGGCAACCGGCAGCGGGGCGACGCTTACGATCAGCGGCACGCCCACCACGGCAGGGACCTTCACGGTCACCCTGTCCGCCAGCGACACCGAGTCGACCCCGAAGACCGCGACGGCGACCCTCACGATCACCGTGGGCGCGGCTGTGTCGATCACCACGACCTCGCTCACGGCCGGCACGGAGGGCACCGCCTACAGTGCCACCGTCGCCGCGACCGGCGGCACCGGCACCGCGACGTGGACCGCCACCGGGCTCCCGGCGGGGCTCTCGATCAGCTCGGCCGGGACGATCAGCGGCACGCCCACCGCGTCGGGTAACTTCTCGGTCGTCGTGACCGCCACGGCCGGGACGTCGGCTTCGGCGACGCTCGGCCTCGTCATCAATCCCGCGGCGGTCGTCACGGCCTCGCCGACGCCGAGTCCGACGGTGTCGGCGACGGCTTCGCCGACGTCATCGGCGACGGCGACGGCGACGACCGTCATCCTGTGAGCGCAGAGCCGCTGAGCGGGGCGCTCGATCACTCCGGGTCCGTGCCCCAGCCGTCTCTCCAGGGGCGGAGACTAGGGGGCGTGCCGCATCCCATCGAGGTAGACAGCGCCGCCGACGCCCGGCTGGCGGACTACACCCGCCTCACGGACGCCGCCCTGCGGATCCACCTGGAGGCGGAGCACGGCCTGTTCATCGCGGAGGGCACGAAGGTCATCACCCGTGCCGTCGCCGCCGGCTACCCGGTGCGCTCCCTGCTCCTCGGCAAGAGCCGCCTAGCCGACCTGCCCGCCCTCGCCGAGGCAGCGGCGCAGGCGCCGCTCTACGTGGTCCCTGACGAGGTAGCCGAGAGCCTCACCGGCTACCGGGTGCACCGGGGGGCCCTGGCCTCCCTCGGCCGCAAGACCCTGCCCGAGGTCCGCGCGGTGACCGGGGACGCGCGGCGCGTCGTCGTCCTTGAGGACCTCGTCGACCACGGCAACGTCGGCGCGATCTTCCGCTGCGCCGCCGCGCTCGGCGTGGACGCGGTGGTGCTGTCGCCCCGGTGTGCCGACCCGCTGTACCGGCGGTCTGTCAAGGTCTCCATGGGGGCGGTGTTCACCATCCCGTATGCCCGGATGACCGGCTGGCACGACGGCCTCGCGGAGCTGAAGTCCAGTGGGTTCCGCGTCCTCGCGCTGACCCCGGACGAGCGCGCGACCCCGATAACCGGCGCCCTGCGCACAGCGGAAAAGCTCGCGCTGGTCCTCGGCACCGAAGGAGACGGCCTGTCCGCCCGGTGGCTGCACGAGGCCGACGAGGCGGTGCGCATCCCGATGAACCCGGCGGCGCGGGCCGCCGGGGTGGACTCCCTCAACGTGGTCGCCGCGGCCGCTATCGCCTGTCACCTGCTCGTCCAGGGTTCTGATTGAATTTGCGCGTGGCGGCTCCAGCCCATGCCGTAGTGATCGGCGCCAGCGTCGCGGGACTGCTCGCGGCCGCGGCGCTCAGCGAGGCCTGCCCGCGGGTGACCGTGTTCGACCGGGACACCCTCCCCGAAGAGCCGGGACCGCGGCGCGGGGTGCCGCAGAGCAGGCAGCTGCACGCGCTGCAGGCGCGCGGCGTGCAGGTCTTGGAGGAGCTGCTGCCAGGACTGCGAGACGACCTCATCGCGGCGGGCGGCGTGGTCGCCGACATGCAAGGCGACATCCACTGGTACCTAGACGACTACCTCCTGCGGCCGGCCAGGACCGGGCTTGAGGGCATCGGGATCAGCCGGCCCCAGCTGGAGTGGATGATCAGGACGCGGGTGGCGGCACTGCCCGGCGTCACCATCACCGACGCCACCGACGTCACGCGGCCGGTGACGGCCGACGGCCGGGTCACCGGGGTGACGGTCCGCGCGGCCAGGACGCAGCACGCCGCCGAGGAGACCGTCACCGCCGACCTGGTGATCGACGCGGCCGGCCAAGGCTCGCGGACCCCGGTCTGGCTGTCCGAGCTCGGCCGGCCCGCGCCGGAGACGAGCCGGGTCAGGGCCGGGGTGACCTATGTGAGCCGCCTGTACCGCAGGGACCCGCAGCAGCTCGACGGCCGCTTCGGCTCACTCCTCACGCCCTATCCCGGCCGGACGTTCGGCGGGGCGGCGCTGCGCCAGGAAGGCAACCGGTGGGTGGTGCTGATCGCCGGCGTGGTCGGCACCGAGCCGCCCCTGGACGACGCCGGCATGATCGCGTTCGCCGACACGTTCGCCTGCCCGGACATCGCGGCGGTGATGCGCGAGTCCGCGCCGCTGAGCGAGCCGATGAAATACACCCACCCGGAGTCCACGCGGTACCACTACGAGAGCCTGGGCGGCTACCTGGAAGGGCTGCTGGTCATCGGCGACGCGTTCTGCAGCCTCAACCCGATCTACGGCCAGGGCATCACGATCGCCGCGCTCGAGGCGCTGATCCTGCGCGGCCTGCTCAACGGCGGCGCCGCCGACCTGGAACGGGACTACTTCCAGGCGGCGGGCAAGCTGGTCGCCGAAGCGTGGGAGACCTCCGCGTCAAGCGACCTGCGCTTCCCTGAGGTCGAAGGCAGGCGCCGCCCCGGTGCCGCGCTGATCAACGCCTACGGCGAGAAGTTCCGCGCCGCTGCCTCGGTCGACCCGGCGCTCGGCGAGACGTTCCTCCGCGTCGCGAACATGATCGATAAGCCAGCGAAGCTGCTATCGCCAGGGAACGTGCTGCGCGTCTTCCGCTCGGCGCGGAAGGCGGTCCGAGCTGGCGGATGACGAGCAGGCCGAACTCGTTCGGAATGTCATGGTTTCTGCCTTTTAAACCGTCATGCCGAACGACCGCAGGTTTCTCTCATCCGGCTCGCCGTTCCTCCGGCCCAAGCCAGGCCGCGAGGACGGCGATCTCCGCCGCGATCGCCTCAGACATCTCCGGCGTGAACGGGCTGGGCGCGGACGGCGACCCGCCGCGCGTCTTCCCGGCTGAGCCGGTGCACCGTGGCCATGACGACGAGGGTACGCCGTCGTGGGGCGGTACGAATGATTATGCGAATGATTATCGGTGTGGTGAGCGGTGCCCGCTATTGTTTGCTATGGTGGTCCGCGCCCCGAGGACCGGTTGCCCGCCCCGCCCGCTGCGGAAGCCCGCGTCCCAGGGCCAGTGCCCCCGGTCGTCGGCGTACACCAGTTGCAGCGCCGAGAACTTGGGCCCGTTAAGCGCGGTGGCGACCGCTAGGTGCACGCGCGGCTCGGCGACCCGCACGATCTCGATCACCGGCCCGCCGCGCAGCGCAATCACCTCACCAGGCGCAGGCGCGTCGGCATGCACAACGTGCTCGGCGACACTGTTCAGCAGGTCAACGGCCCGGTCGTACGGCATCCCCGTCACAACAAGTTCTGGCCGGTCATGCACGGCCAGCCCGACCGTGTACGCATAGGGCGGCCGATGGCGCTCCCGCTGCACCCCCTGCACGATCCAGCAATGCTGTTCGAGCAGCTCACGCAGGCGCTCAAGATAGTCCTGCCAGGTGGCCCCAGGATGATCACATTGCCAGCACATGCCAGTACCTCCGATATACAAGCGACAACAAGGCCACTGTAACCAGAAGGACCGACATTCAGTTCGATCAAGATCACCTTGGCGGGTGTACGCGCTTTCGGCACGGCACACGATCGAGATTCGCTGAGGCGCGGGATGCCGACAGGCCGGAGTCGTCCCGGGCGCGCCGGCTCCGTCTTGCGTCAAGAATGGGCAAGGAGCCGGTCAGCCCAGCGACGCAGTTGCCGCGCGCAGGTCGTCCAGGGCGGCCAGCGCGTGGCGTGCGAGCCCTGTGCCGTCATCACGGTCGCCTTCGGACCACCGGGCGTAGCCGCGCTTGAACGCGAGAACTCCGAGCTCGCCTGCGAGGTGCGCGGTCGGGTCGGGGACGCCGCGCGCAACGAGGGCGGCTGTCATGGCGGCCGCCAGGCCGACGCTCTTTAGCGCATCCCGTTCCTGAAGTTCCGTACTGGCCTCGACGGCCGCCTTGAGGCGGGGGCCGAGGTCGCGGTTCACCGGCCCCATTTCGCTCGATGCGCGCTCGAGGCCTGCTGCGACCGCCTCGAGCGGGCTGGCGCCGGCAGGCGCCCCGGCGATCCCCTCGGCCAGGAGCCGGCTCAGCGTTTCCTGCCCGGCGGCCAGGACCTCACGCTTGTCGGAGAAGTACCGGAAGAAAGTACTTCTCGTGACCCCGGCGCGCTCGGCGATCTGCGCCACCGTCGTGGCGTCATAGCCCTGCTCGGTGAACAGGTCGACGGCCGCGACGACCAGTCGCTCTCGCGCCCCCGGTTGCCATCGAGTCATGCCGTCATCATAAGCGATGCGACAGGTGTCCCGTCGCTCTGTTACAGTGATGGGACAGTAGTCCCATCACTTTGCAGGAGAGCCTCATGCATGTCTTTGTCACCGGCGGTACTGGCACCATCGGCTCCGCCGTCGTCGCCGAACTGCTCGGCAACGGCCACACCGTTCTCGCGCTGGCCCGGTCGGACAGCTCCGGGCAGACCCTAAAGAGCGCCGGCGCCGAGGTGCTGCGCGGAGAGATCGCGGACCTTGACGTCCTGCGGGCCGGCGCCGCGCAGTCCGACGGCGTAATCAGTCTCGCCTTCACTCCCGACTACCACACCCCCGAGGGGCTCGCGGCAGCCATCACCGAAGAGAGCGCCGCCATGGCCGCGCTGGGGGAGGAGCTGATCGGCAGTGACCGCCCGATCGTCACCGTCTCCGGAACGCCGTGGGTGGCGGGCCGCGCCTCCACCGAGGAGGATCCGCTGCCCCTCGAAGGACCGGTCGCCGGTCGAGCCCACTCGGTCAATGCGCTGCTCGGACTGGCCTCGCGCGGCGTCCGCGCCGCGGCTGTGCGCATGCCGCGCACAGTCCACAATGAGGGCAAGGGCGGATTCGCCGGCCTGTTGACCGACCAAGCGCGGCGCGCCGGAGTGGCGGGCTACCCGGGCGACGGCACCCAGCGCTGGCCGGCCGTGCACGCCCTCGACGCAGCCGTCCTGTTCCGGCTGGCCCTCGAATCGGCACCGGCCGGAACGTCCTGGCACGCCGTCGCCGACGAGGGTGACGCAGTACGCGACATCGCAACGGTCATCGGCCGGCGACTCGGCCTGCCGGTGCAACCCGTACCGCAAGAGACCTTCGGCCCGTTCGGCCCGATCTTCGCGATGGACCAGCCCGCCTCCAGCGCCCGCACCCGCGACGCCCTCGGGTGGCAGCCGACGCACCCCAGCCTCCTCGAGGACCTGGAGAACGTTCAACCCTGAGATATTCAAGCCTGCCCTAGCGGGAGGCCGGCAACTTGCTCCCTTCGCGGAAGCAGAAGTCAGGCGTGATTGTCATGGCCCAGAGGGGATGGCGACGATGGTGAGCAGGGCGTCGGTGAGGGACGCCAGCCGCCATCCATAGCTGGGAACCGCCATCTATAGCTGGGGTCACAGGACGCTGTGACTGTGACTTTAGTTGGCCCCGGAGGGTCGATAGTTGGCCCCTGCCGAACTTTGGCTGTCTGCTCATCTGCCGACGGAAGTGCGGCCGCTGGCTGCTGGCCGGCGGCGACCGGGAGCTGCGAGCTGGGTGGTCGGCAGGGATCAGAAGTGGGTTTTGAGCTCGTCCAGCTCTCGTGCCCGCTCGCTGAGCCTCGCGTAGGCCGGCCGTTCGCGGATGCGGGCCAGGACCCAGCCGACGGCTTCTGCCCGGCTGGCCGCGGTGCCCGCGGTGATCAGCGCGTCCAGCGTCGCCAGGTCCACGGGCCCGAGCTGGCCAATCGCCCGGGTAAGACCGCGCGCGATCTCGTCCTCTTCCTGATCGAGCAGGGAGATGCCGACCGGGATCATGATGTTGGTGAGGCGAAAGCCAGCGCTGCCGGGGACGTCGGGGGTGACTATGATCCCCTTGACCTCGGGAAGCCGCTGCGCGCGGAAGTCCTCCAGCCGGTCGTGGTGTTCTTGCATCCAGGCGTTCCGCGTCGCGCCGTCCTGGCCGAGGATGACCCCCAGGTACAGTTCTCCCGGCTCGATCACCGGATGGTCACCGTAGCGCAGCAGCATGAGCTGCGGCACCGCGCCCGGAGCGAAACGCTCCGCCGCCTCAGCATCGATCATCCGCTGGACGCGCTCTGTCGTCGCCGGTTCCACGGCCGCCTCCTTATTAACCCTGCCGTCAGGGTCACCTGGTCACTGCGGGCCAGCTGGGCCCGGTTAGTTGGCGCGCGCCCGACCAGTGCGGGCGCGTCAGGCAGCGACTGTGCTGAGTGCTGCCGCGATTTGCTTGGGAGAAGAGATCATCGTCAGGTGCCGACCTGGGACGGTGACCGGCGGCGGCGCTCCGATCCGGGCCGCCGTCGTGGTCGCGTCCGATGGGGACATCTGCGGATCGTCGGTGCCGTAGATCACCCGTTTCGGCACCGGGAGGGCGTGCAACGCGGCAAACTCGGCGGGCGTCATGCTGGGGATTCCGTGCTGAAGCGTATAGGCCACCTCGCCCGCGAAACCTGGCTGCTGCAGCGGCAGCCGCCAGGTTTCCACCCCGGCCGCGCTCAGGGACGGGCACAGCGGGCCGCACTGCGAGTTGTATAGCTTGCTGATCAGCCAGTCCTGGCTGAGCGCAAGCCGGAGCAGCGACGTTCGGTACGGGTTGATCAGCAGCCAGCCGAGGAACCCGGGGCCGCCTAGTGGCGTCGCGTCGCCGTCGAGGAACACCACGCCGCGGACCGCTCGCGCACCGCCGGTCACCGCGGCGAGACCGACGACCGCGGCACCGCTTGAGTGCCCCACAAGCACGGGTGCGCTGGCGCCCGTCAGGCCTTTAGCCGCCAGGAAGGCGAGCAGTTGCGCCGCCAGGTGCGACGTGCTGTACGGAGGGCTTGCCGCGCTGTATCCGGTTCCGGTGAGGTCGATCGCGAACACCCGGTGATCAGTCCCCAGGACTGGCCCGAGCGCCGCGAAGGTGTCCGCGGTCTCGAACGCGCCCGGCACCAGGACAATAGGCGTGCCTGCCGTGCCCCACTCGCGATACCGGGTATCGAAGCCGCCACCGTGAGCCATTAGCAGGCCGGACGGCCGAGAGACCGGGCCGTTGGTGGAAGCGTTGTAGCCGAAGCTCGCGGCGGTGAGCGCCACCGCGAGCACTATCCCTGTCAACAGCAGCCACCGCACGAACCGCCACACCCGGACGCCCCAGCCCCGCCGAGGCCGGCCGCGCGCGGGATCATCGCCAGGCTGGTCAGCGCCGTGCCGGCTCACGAAGACGGACGGTAGGCCGTCGGACCACGCCGGGGGCTCGCTCATGATGGCACCAACCTAGGCCGTCAACCCAGAGATCGCCAGCGCCGCCCGGTATCAGCGTGCGGGGAGCCGTGTGACGGAGGGGCGCATCTTGTCCTCCTTGTCCTCCTTGTCTATCCGCATGCCTTCCCCGGCGCTCAGGGATTGGATGAAGAGAAGGTCTCCGCCGGTTCCGCTGCTCTGTCCTGCGCCCTGCCGGCGCTTCAGGCGTGCGCCGCCGGGCGATCAGTGGGAGATTATGAGTGATTCTGTCCACCGGCTGAGGAGGCCTGATGAGGAGCCCCGTCGCCCACTGGGGGGCCAGGGAGTGGCGGAAGAACATGGACGACCTCGTCCCTGATCCGGAACACCCGCAGGCGTTCCCGTCGACGTACCCGATGGACCTGATGGGCCGGATCAGGGTCAAGATCTGCGCCGAAGACGGGGGCCTCGTCGCGTACGGGTTCGGCGGCCAGCGGGTCGCCCTGCCGGCCAAGTCCGTAGGCGCGGTGCGCACCGTCACCTCGTTCCGCACGGAGCGGCGCAGCACGCACGGCCGCGCCCTGCTCGTGCTCGACCACGAAAACCGGATCCTGCTGCACGCGGACGGCCTGTGGGAGACCGACGGCGAGGTGGCGAACGTCTGCCGCGCCGCCAGGGTGCCCCGGCCGACGCACGTCTTCGGGCAGCCGCCGCGCTTCGAGAAGGCGCCCCGTTACGTCATGCTGCGGACCTACCCGCGCGGCAGGGCGGCGCGCGTGCTGGCCCTGCTTGTGCTTTTCGGGCTGACGACGGGCTGCGGCGCCTTCCTCGGCGTACTTCCGGCGGTGGCGCTTCCCGAGTGGATCGGCGCGGTGCGCACGCTGATCGGCATCGTCAGCGTGGTGCTCGGCATCGCGGCCGGCATCTGGGTCGCGGCGGCGATCTCGCACATATTCACTGACGCGCTGCGCTGGGCGGCCGCGTCGTGGGCGGCGGGAGCGCCGGCACCGCCGCGCCGTTTCTTCGGTCGTCGCCGCGAGCACTCCGGCACGTGGCTCGGCGCGGCGAACGTGGGCCTCGTGGCCCTCATCGTCGCGCTGATCGGCTGGGGACCCGGCGTGGGCATCGCCTCGCTGAGGCACGGATTTCGTGACGCGGGTCTTGTCACCCAACTGCGCCAGCACGGCTCGACGACCCCAGGGACGCTGATCGACGTGCCCCAGTACTCGACCGACAGCGACGGCAACACGACAGAAACCGACATGCCGACGCTCTCATTCCACGGCGGCCTGCGGGTGACCGACCCCTCGATCGGCGGTCGGTCCCTGCCGCTGAACGCTTCCGACCCGCTCAGCACCAACGTCCCGGAGACGGTCGTCTACCTGCCGTCGGACCCCTTCGTCGCGGCGGCCAAGCAGCAGATCACCGGCTCGGTCTGGCACGGCGCGCCGATGGCGAACCTGATCTCCGGCGGGCTGTTCACGCTGGCGCTCCCCCCGCTGAGCTTGCTCCTCGTGCTACGGGTTCGCCGCCTCCGCTGGCGGCGCTCGAAGGAGTTCGTCGACGACCTAACATCGTGATCTATGACCTACGTTCCTGGTGACCCGGACTCTGCTCTCTCCCTGGCGGTCGATGGCTGCCGCGCCCTGGCCGCCGCAGGCCAGGCTGACATGGTGTGGGGACACCCGAGCGTCCGCGACCCAGAAGGCCGCGGCGTCTGGATGAAAGCCTCCGGCTGGGGTTTCGAGGAAGTCAACGCCAGTCGGATCGTCCTCGTCTCGCCCGGCGGCGAGGTCCTCTACGGCACAGGCCCGCGGCATATCGAGTACCCGATCCACACCGAGATCATGGCTGCCCGCCCGGACGTCGGCGCGGTCGTGCACACGCACTCCCCGGCGGCCTGCCAGTTCGCGGCGCTCGACCTGCCGCTGCTTCCGCTGGATCACGCGGGGTCGTTGTTCTGCTATCCCGACATTCCGCGCTTTCCGTTGACCGGCGGCCTAATCAAGACGGCGGCGCTCGGCCAGGCGCTGGCTTCGGCGCTCGGCGACGCGCTCGCGATCCTCCTGCCGCAGCACGGCATCGTCACGGCCGGGCCTGACCTGCCCTCCGCGGTCATGACCGCGGTGTTGCTTGACCGTGCCTGCCGGACGCAGCTCACGGCGATGGCCGCGGGGCCGGTGCGCGTGTGGGGCTCGTCGGAAGACACGATCGCTAAGCGCGCCGATGTCTGGGCACCGAAGCAGCTCCAGGCGGGCTACGAGTACCTCCTCCGCCAGGCGCCAGCGCTGCCGGCGTGAGTGCCGGCTAGTCAGCTTTCTGGCGTGAGTGCCGGCTAGGAGCCTGCTGAATTGGGCAGCCCTTTTTCAGCAGCCTCCTAGGCAGCTTCTTTTCAGCAGCCTCCTAGGCAGCTTCCCTGGTGCGCGGGCCGAGGACCGGCTGCCCGCCGCGTCCGTTCCGGAAGTTCTTGTCCCAGGGCCAGCGCCCCCGCACATCCGCGTAAACGAGCTGGATCGCCGTCAGCCGCTCACCGAAGAGGTCGGCCGCGACCCCCAGGTGCACCCCCGGTTCGGCGACCCGGACGATCTCTCCCGGTCGCCTGCCTGGCAGCCGGGTCCGCGCTCCCACCGTCGGCGCCGCGGCGTCAACCACCTGCTCCCCAACCGCGATCAGCACGTCTGCGGCGCGCTCCTTCGAGAGCCCGGTGATGACGAGTTCCGGCCGGTCAAGCGCGGTCAGCCCCACCGTGTACGAGTAGGGCGGCCGGTACCCGTCCCGCTCGACCCCGATGACCACCCAGGGATGCTCATCGAGCAGCCCGCGAACGTAAGCGAGCCGAGCGTCCTTGGTGGCTTCCGGATGATCGCATACCCAGCACATACGAGCCTCCTCCGTACGAGCGACCTCAAAGGCACTCTAACGAGCGGCACTGACATTCTGGCCCCTCAAGGGTCACGGCGATATTCCACGATTATTCGGATATTTCGGAACAATGGACATTTAAAAGGGAGCTATTCGCGGCACTCGCCTGACGCACTCAGCGCACGCACTCGACAAAACCCGCCGAGTCGGACGCTCGGCAAAACCTGGCGAGTCGGACGCTCGGCAAAACCCGCCGAGTCTTGCGGTGCCAGCCGGGCAATCCGGGCATATCGCGGGGCTGCTTTCCGGGAACGCGTGATGGTGGATCGTTAGGCGCGCTATTGCGTGCCTAACGATCCACCATCTTCGAAAGCCCGGCTCCAAGCGCTATTGAAAGATTGGGGAGCGTCTCTTTTCTGCGGTTCCGGAGTTCGGTAGCGTGCTCAATTTCCTTGATGGTCGTCAAGCTAACGCCGGAATGCTTCGCGAGCTCCTCGGCACTCCCCGAGCTACGGGCCGCGACCGCCATGCCCGGCTGAGACCCCCTGCGCCTCGCCTCCCCGTGCGTCGTTTCTCTGCTCGAAGTCGGCACCGGGCAATACATGCCAGAGCGGGAGAACACCACCCAAGGCGGACCTGTTTTCCGCCATTTGGCGGTTGCTCCCGCGGTCCGCGCTGCCAACAATGAGGTACGGGGGCGAGCGCAGAAGTGGCCAGCGGACAGGCAGGTACTGCGGTCGAAGGCCACCTCGACCGCCTGAATGCTTCTCGCAACCAGAGCTCCGGCTAGGATTTGTCGGATATTTGCCTGTTCGCGTCCGTGCGCTAGGAGAGTCCGCCATGCCCAGCTCGATGGAGCTCCGCGCGCTTGAGGTCATCACCGCCTGCGCCGAACGTGGCGAGCCGCTCTTCAGCTACGCCGAGCTCGCTGCCGCGATCGGCCTGTCGTCCCGGTCGCGAGTCAGCGAGCTGATCGCGCGCCTGGAGAAGGAAGGCCTGATCGAGGTCCGCCGGACCACCACAGGCCGGGTCCGTACGGCAACGATCCGCCCGGCGGGCCTGCGCCCGACCCGCACGGTCCCGGTTCTCGGCCGGGTCGCGGCGGGCGTCCCGATCCTGGCCCAGACGGACGACCTGGTGGACCTCGTATCGCTGCCCGCCAACCGCGCCCGCGGCGCCGAGGTCTACATGCTGGAAGTCAAGGGCGAGTCGATGACCGGCGACGGCATCCTCGCCGGCGACCACGTGGTCGTGGTGGTCGATCCCCGCCCCGCCCAAGGCTCAGTCGCGGTCGTTCTCATCGGCGAGGAAGCGACCGTCAAGCACGTCTACTACGAGCGCGACGCCCTCCGCCTGAAGTCCTCGAACCCGGCCTTCCCCGACCTGGTCTACGGCCCGGAAGACAACCCGGTCGTCCAGGGCCGCGTCATCGGCGTGGTCCGCTGGCTTTCCCGCTGAGACTCGAGTGACCGTCGAGACGGTCGACGCGCCGGCGATCGCCGCGGCCCTCGACCCGGTGCACCCGCACCTACATCGGCTGTACCTCGGTGATGACCACGAGGTCACGCGCGTCGGTCGGATCCGCTGAGTCGACCCGCAGCACCCGGAAGCCGGTATCTCCGTCCCACTCCGGATGACAATCCGCATCGCGCAACGCCGCCCCGGCGCGGCGGATCCGCTCCTTGCAGAGGTCGGCGATCGTCGCGAAGCCGGCCCTAACCGCGGCCGACTTCTGAGGGCATGACTCTGGAGCCTGCACGGCGATGAACCTGCGCGTGCCGCCGTCTTCCGCGTTGAGCTCCAGCACTGCTTGCGCCATGGTCCCGGTACCGGCGAAGAAGTCGAGCACGAGCGATGACTTGTCCGTGGCGTGCTCAAGTACCCGCTTCATCAGCCGCACCGGCTTTGGGTTATTGAAGACCTTGCTGTCCATCAGCGCGGCCAGGTCCCTGGTTCCCTCATCGGTGTGGCCGGCGTACTCGTGACTCCAGAAGTTCGTCGGCGTCAGCCCGCGTACCTCGGAGAGGAACATCTTGATCGAAGGCACCGGGCTCCGGCCGTCCGCGCCCCAGTAGAGGAGGTTGTCAGCAGCGAGGCGCTCGAACTCGGCCCTGGATCGACGCCAGGCCTTGGCTGCCGGCCACGTGACCTGGCCGGTATTCGGGTTCGTGATTGCGTAGCAGAGGTTGGGCCGCTGCGCGGGTGTGGCCGGATTGAGGAAGGAGGCGGCCTTCCACGGCCCTCGAGGGTCATTGTCCGGGTTGGCGTAGCGCGCGTCCGCTTCTGCCGTTCGCGGCAGCAGGTTCACCGCGAACTGCTCGCTCTTGGAGAAGACGAGGATGCTTTCGACGACGGTGGTGAAGTCACGGGTGTTATTACTGCGCGTGTACCGCTTCTGCCAGGCGATGCTGGCGCGGAAGTTGTCCTCGCCCATCAGCTCGGCAAGGAGCCGGGTGAGGTTAGCGTGCTCGGTCGAGTCGATGCTGACGAAGATCGCCCCGTCGTCAGCTAGCAGATCCCTGGCCAGCTTGAGGCGCGGGTACATCATGCTGAGCCAGGCGGAGTGGAGGCGGCCGCCGGCCTCGGTCCTTCCAGATCTCGCCAGGTACTCCGCCGTCGTCTCGGCGAAGTCGTCGTCGTAGACGTAGTCGTTGCCCGTGTTGTACGGGGGGTCGATGTAGACCAGCTTGACCTTGTTGCGGTACGACTCTTGGAGCAGCTTGAGCGCGTCAAGATTGTCGCCCTCAATGAAGAGGTTCCGCGTGGCGTCGAAGCAGACCGACTCGTCGCGGACCGGCCGCAGGGTTTTGGCGACGGGGACGTTCGCCGCGAAGAGCGCGGAGCGCTTCCCCGGCCAGTCGAGCTGGTACCGCTCTTGCGGCCCTTCGACGACATGACCAGACAGCTCTTGCCGCAGCAGGTCAAAGTCGACGGCCCGGATCGGCGCACCGGAGACATCACGGCTCTCCGTGATCGTCAAGGGGAACAAGGCGGCGATCTTGTCGATGTTCAGCTCGGCCAGGGAGGGCGAGTGCGCCCTCAGCTTCTCCATCGCCTAAGGGTAGCGATCGCGGGAACAACACGGCGTCAGGTCGCACGGCATGCGTGGTGAGGCTCGGCGAGCCTCACCACGCATGTCCGGGCCTCCTCGATGAGCGTGCTCAGGCCTGCTCGATCAGTCCCAGCTGGCGCAGGACGGTGACGCCGTCGTCGAGGCCGACCTCTTCGGTGATGAGGCCGTTCTCGACCTTCAGGACTGTGGTGCCGGTGAAGCGCATGGTCTTGCCGGTGTTCAGCCGGCAGGGACCCGATGGGCATGTCGTCGAATGCCTCCCCGGTTTGCGTACCCCCGCCTTCCCACTGGCCGACCACGTAGTCGCCCTCGGCGATCAGGTCGGCGGTGCCCCAGAAGTTCAGGTCAGGGAACGCGGCGCGGAACTTCCGCGCGAACGCGCGGACCTCGTCACGGCCGCGCAGCGGCGCGTGCAGCGAGTACTCGAACCGGATATCCGGCGCAGCCAGCTCATCGATCACGGCCGGGTCGAAATCTTTGCCCCAGAATTCCGTGAACCACCGGCCGACAATCGCCTTGTTCTCCTCAATCGACACGGTCGTGCCCTTTCTGCTAGCGGGTTGGTCCGCTCCCAGCCGGAGCGCTCACCCTGCAGACGGTGGCCCGGGACGTCACGTGAGGTGCTGGCGGCAGATTTTTTAAGGCATCCCAGAAGTCATCAATTTCCGTCATGATGTGGCCCTAGAACCACGCCACAACGGGACATGTACCGACGTGTCCGGCGATGCGATTCTTTGTCGGCGCAAGGGAGCATGTGAAGGGAGTACGTGAATGCGTTCCCGCCATGTCATAGCAGCTCTCGCCCCAGTCGGGGCCGCGTCAGCACTTGCGATCCTGCCGATCGGCGCGTCCACCGCGGCGAGCACTGCGACGGCGGCGGTCGGCCACATGACACCAGAGGTCAGCTCTCCGGTGGCCTACACGTACGTCAGCAAGGCCGGTTTGAAGGCCACCGGCACTGGCTACCTGTTCAGCTGCCAAGAACCCGGTGCAGCGCTCAACTGCTACACCCCGTGTCGCTACCGGCAACAACACCGTGTCGCTCACCGGCTCGAACAACGACACGGTGAACATCACCGGCCACCCGGCGACCAAGGGCTGGGACGCCGTGACCGGCCTCGGCACTCCGAACGTCGCCCACCTGCTCCAGTACCTGCACTAAAGCGAAGGGGGGCGTGGCTTGGCTCGGCTTCGAGCAGGACGATGAGGCGCCGGCCCTGCGCCTGGCCTCGCGCTGGGCGCACGCCACGGCGAGATCCTCGCGCGAGTGATTGTGCGGGCACTTCCAGCCGGGCAGCGTCCCGTGGTATCCCCGGCCCTTGCGGCGGCGCGGCTTGGACCGCCGGATGGTGCCGGACAGCCGGAAGGGTCCGGGCAGCGGGATGGACCAGCCCAGTCGCATCAGGGAACCCTCGCATTCGGGTCAGTTTCCCGCGGGGTAGGCCAGCGAGGCGCGCCAGGCCTCCGGTTGCGCGATAGCGCCCGGAGCCGTGCGCTTTGCGGTGCCCGGCTGCCCGAGCCGGCCAGCCGGGCGCATATCTCCGCGATCGGCAGACGATAGTCAGTTAAACGTTATATAAAGTCAGCATGACTAAACGGGCGATGCAGGAGACTACTTTCCTCATCCTGACGGCGCTGGCTGAGCGGCCGCAGCACGGGTACGGGATCATCCAGGACGTCGGGCGAATCTCAGGCGACCGCGTGACGCTGCGGGCCGGGACGCTTTACGGGGCGCTGGAGCGACTGGACGCGGACGGGCTTATCGGCGTTGACCGGGAAGAGGTCGTAGACAGGCGTCTCCGCCGCTACTACCGGCTGACCGAAGAGGGGAGCGCGCGCCTCGCCGAGGAAGCCAGGCGGCTGCAGGTGAGCGCGGCCACCGCGCTGCAGCGGCTCGGCGCGCCCCGCCCGGGGCTGGCCGGAGGTGCGGCATGAGCGCGGCGGACGGCTTCGTGACCCCGCCGCGTGGCGCGGCACACGCGGAGCTTGAGCGGCGGTACCGGCGGCTGCTGCGGCTGTACCCGCGCGAGTTCCGGGCCAGCCGGGAGGCCGAGATGCTCGGTGTGCTCATGGCCTCAGCCCGGGACGGGCAAACGCGGCCCGCCCCGGGCGATGCCGCCGACATAGTCAGGGGATCGCTGCTCATGCGGCTGCGCGGCCCGCGCGGCGGCTGGGCGCCGGCGCTGGCGGCGTTCGCCCTGCTGGCCCCGCTGTTCCTGGTGCTGACCGACATTCTCCAGGTCGCGGTCCCGTACCAGGAAAGCCAGGCCGCCTGGGAGAACCGCATCCGGTCGGCGAAGGCTGCCGGACTGGCGCTGCCGCCCGAAATGCTTCATCGCATCGGCGACGGCGGCATCGGGTTGCTCAGCCTGCAAGGCTTCTTGGTATTCGCCGGCGGCCACGTGATCGTCGGGGCTGCGGTGCTCGCGGGGCGGCGCCGGACGGCACTGGCGGCCCTGGTTGTCGCAGCGGTGGTCGACTTCGGGAACTGGGCCCACTTGACCAGCTTCCACGTGTTTCCGGTGAGCCTCACGACGCTACTCCTCACAGCCTCGGTCTTCCTGCTTGAGGCATTCGCCCTGGCGGTGGCCGATCTCCGGGCAGCGCGCCGTCTGGTGACCTGGCGGCACGCGGCCACTGTGCTGCTCCTCGCCGGAGCCGTGCAAGCGTGGTCCCTCGCGGCTGACAGCTCAGCGGAGTCTCCCAGGTCATTTGCGAATGCCTACATGGTCACGGGACTCGTTCTCGCTGCGATCGCCCTGGGAATGCCGCTGGTTCTCGGTCTCGGCTGGCGCTTCAGCTTGCTGTCGGCCGCCGTGTGCTACCCGTGCGCACTGGGTGTCAGTTTCATTTACATGGCCTCCTTCACGATCGTGTCGACCAAGACGGCGCTGTACCTGCCGCCGCTGCTCGTGGCCTGCTGGAGCGCGGCCTGGACCGTGCGCAGCAGGGCCGTAACCCGTCGCGGGGGAGCGCACAGCTCAGCCAGTTGACGGGTTAGTAGCAAGATCACGCAGGCCTGGCCACCCCGCACCTCCTGGAAGCAGCCAGTTCCCGATTAAGTCGCAGGTGCTGACCTGGGAGGAACAGGAGAAGGGGTCCCCGGGAGAGGTCCTCCTGGGGACCTTGCTACTCCCAGCGGCGCGGGTCGGGGTCGAGCGGGACGTTGGTCGGCTGAGTCGGCCCGGTGCGGCGCGGCCCGGGAGGGTAGTCCTGCGCAGGCCCGTACCCCTGGTCGTGCCCGTAGCCGGTGCCCTCGCCGTAGGTCGGCGGCAGCGGGCGGCGGACCGCCCTGGCCGCCACGGCCGTGAGCAGCGAGGCGATCGCGATCCCGAGCACCAGGTCGACGAGCGCAGTGGCGACCTTCTGGTCGAGCGGTGCCGACGTGCTGAACGGGTAGACGACCGCGACAATCGTGCCCAGTCCCATGATCCAGCCGAAGAACATGCCGGGCTGCGGCGTGCCGAGCACAAGCAGGTAAAGCAGGCCGCCCGCGATGATCGCGATCACCGCCACCACCAGCACGTACTCGGCGGTGTGCGCGTTGCCCCACGCGCCGTCGCCCGTCGGCGCCAATATGGGGATGTTGAGCGTCCACCGGCAGATGAGGATGCCGACCAGCGCGATCAGCGCCGCGACGACCGCAGTCGCCACGACACCTGCCCAGAACCGGGCAGAGTCCGGCCGGACGCGATTGGTGGCCGCGTCACCCGGCGATGCGGGATAAGTCATTTCTGCTCCTCGCATGTTGAGCTTCCGCACCTCAGCTACCCACGCGACCCTGGAAAAACCTCTGCGCCGTCGGGCGACGCACGAACCCGCTGCGACGACTGGCTGTAATCGCTCGTCTAGTTCTTTGCCCCGGCGCATGTCACAGCATGTGTTATGAGCCTGTGATTAGCGTCACAGAATAGTAAGTTTTCCGCCTAGCCTTTCTTCGCGAAGTCAGGGCGGCGGTTGTTTCTTTCTGGCATCGTTGATCGGCAGCGGTAGATGAGTGCGGTATACGCACGACATGGACCGAAGGGACTGCGTTTGTCACGACATCGATCAGCGATGCTCGCGGAGCGGCCGCAAGCGTCGCGGGGCGACTCGCGAACCTCTGACGCTGGCTCGGCTGATACTGACTCGGGCTCCACTGTCACCCGGGCGGGTGCTCCTGGTACCGGCTCGTTCGGCGCGCGGAGTGCCCGGAAGAAGCGCGGCTTCTTCCGGCGTATCGGCATCACCTTTCCCGCCGCGTTCCTCGCCTTGCTGCTCGTCGTAGTGGTCTGGGGCGCGGCCAAGGTAATGGACCCCCAGGGCACCGGGGCAAGCAGCCTTTTCCAGTCCATCGACGGCCTCGGGAACAGCGGGTCGGTCGCCCTGCTTGAGCAGGAGCGGCAGACGCTGATCGAGATGACCGCCGCGTCTAAAACGCTGACGGTCGCCTCCAAGCCGGCGATGACGGACCCCGACCAGCTCATTGCCGAGCAGAATGCGTCCACCTCGGACTCCGACCAGACTGACGAGACTGGCGGCACCGGCGTTGCCACGACGGCCCCGCCTTCGGACCCGACGGCCGCCCAGGCGACCGCCAAGTCGATGCTCACGAGCTTCGGGTTCTCCGAGTCGACGCAGTGGCCCTGCCTGTACGACCTGTGGGAGCAGGAGAGCACCTGGAACGTGTACGCGGAGAACGCGTACTCCGGTGCCTACGGCATCCCGCAGTCCCTGCCGGGCGACAAGATGGCCTCCGCGGGCGCGGACTGGCAGACGGACGCGGCCACCCAGATCACGTGGGGCCTCGGGTATATCAAGCAGGTCTACGGCACCCCGTGCGCCGCGTGGCAGAACGAAGTCGACTACGGCTACTACTAAATATGAATCGTAATTACGCTGGCTGAATTGCCTTGTTAAATAGGCAGAAAGTGGATCGTTACGCGCACTCCGCTGCGGGTAACGATCCACTTTCCTTTGCATGCGGTTATTCGAAGCGGACCGTTGAGGGCACCGTCATCCTGCGCAGCAGCGGCAGCGTCACCGTGATGACCCCGAAGGCGACCACGAGGCCGATGCCCATGATCGTGTAATAGTCGCGGCCGAGTTGCGGGATCGCGGTGCCGGGGGGCGCAAGCCGCAGGATCGCCAGGAGGGACGTCCCGTAGGCGATGGCGGCCGCGACCACGGTAGCGGCCGCCAGCGGCACCGCTGCATCGAGCAGGACCACGCGCGACAGAACGCTCACCGCGGTGCCGCTGACCCGCAGCAGGGTGCCACCTGTGGTGCAAACGATCGCAATGGCGGGGACGCGTGGCCCAGCTCACAATAGTTACTGTCGGGTAACAGGAATCCCTGATGAGACGGGTGTTTCGTGCGTGTTACCGACTTCGCGCCTCGCTCCGACCGGCGAGAATTCGGAATGCTCCTGCGGCAATCGATTGTCCCGTGGCATCGTTGGTCCGCACAGCACCTCGCCCGTGAGATCATGGCTGCCCCGAGCAGCCCGGCGCCCTGCCCCCGCGTCAAGTCCGCGTGCCGATGCCTGCCGCGCTTCCCTTAGTGCGCGGACCGTGGTGTCAGGGGTGGGAGACGATCGCGCGCGGCGCGAGCTATCAAGGGCTTTCTTTGGCACGGCACATCCCCCTGCCCTCTTTCCTGTCCACCACGGGCGTGATCACAATCGCCGCCGCTGGCACGCTGACCCTGGCGACCGCCATTTCCGCGGCCACCGCCGCGCTCCCGTCCTCGGCGGCACCGGCCGGCGCCTCCGACGCGTTCCTAACCCAGGTCGGCCAGCAGCAGGCCGCGGCGCAGACAGCGCACACCGCCGGTGCCGACGGCGCCCAGCAGGCGACTCCCTTCGACCAGATGCGGGCCATCCTGTACGAGCGCCGCCGCCAGCAGCAGCTCGCGGCAGCGAAGGCGGCAGCCGCCAAGGCGGCCGCGCTCAAGGCCGCGGCGGCGATGGCCGCCGCACAGCCCACTGGTATTAGGCCGGGACCGTCTGGAAGGTGGGCAGTATCTTGTCGAAGAGTGACAGGCTGGTGCTGAACGTGCTGGACGGCGACCTGATGTAGACGGCGTAGTCCTGTACTCCGGCGGAGGTTGACTGCGCGAAGAAGATGTCGTCGGCCGTGAGCTGGACTCCTCCAGCGGGCGTCCAGTCGAACTTCCACACGGCACCCTCGGCGTGCCTCACCGGCTCGGCCTGCAGGTTCAGCTGCTTGTAGTCGCGGAAATGAGTCGCCGCCTCGACCTGGGTCGCTGCGTCGAGCATGTTAGAGGTCGGCTGCTGCGTCAGGTCGACTTCGACGAGCTGCTGGCCTGGGCCGTTGAAGTCGGTGGCCAGGCCCTTGCGCGTCTCGGTCCAGCCAGCCGGCACATCGATCGAGAACCCGGCGGCGGCGCTGTGGGCGTCGGCCGCCGTCACCGTCTGCGTCGACCAGCTGGCCGCCGGGAGCGCCGCAGACGGGTTGTTGAGCGCGTCCACCGACTGGAAACCTGTCGGGGTGTCCGCGACGGAGGGGACCGTGGTCGGCGTGTTGCCCGCGCCGCCTGCGTTGTTCGTGCCTTGGTTGCTCAGCGCGAGTGCCGCGCCGACGCCGATCGCGGCGGCGACCATGACGGCCACCACGAGCCAGATGATCTGCCGTCCCCGGACCGTGCGGCCGCGTCCCGTATGGCCGCCGCCCGCGCTGGGCGCGAACTGCCTGCCGAGGTTGGGGGAGGCTTGCGACGGGCCCGCGTACTGCCCGCCCGGCGGCGCGTACGTGGCACCCGACGGGGGAAACGGCGTGGTGCTGCCCCGCTGCGGTGGCGAGTAGCCCTGCCCCGCGATGCCCGGACCGTAGGCCAGGCGCTGCTCCGACGGCGGGGTAACCGGGCGCACCGGAGGGACTGGCCGTCCCGGAGTCCCCGGGCGGGCCGGGCTCGCGGCAGAGAACGTCGGTGCCGCCCGGTTCGTCGGCTTGGCGGCGGTGAACGTCGGCTTCGGCGGCGCTGGCTTGGGCTGGGCTGGCTTGGGCTGGGCGGTGCTCGGCGGCTGGACCGGAGCCGACGGCGCGATCCGCGCCACCGGGATCGAGACCTGCGTCGCCTCGTATCCGGTCGTCCCCTTGCCAGGCATCACAGTCTCAGCGGCCCGGGAACCTGCCCCCTCGTCAGCGAGCGGCGCCTCAAGGAGTGCCGCGGCCTTGGCCTTCGGCTCCGCGGCTGCGGCGTCGACGGGCGCCGCAGTCGGCACCGTAACCTCGGCGACCTCCGGGACAGGAACCCCGAACTTCGTGGGTTCAGCCGCACGCTCGGACTCACCCTCGGCGTCCGCGTCAGCGTCGGCGTCGGCTTCCGCCTTCACCGCAGGCTCGGACTCAGCCCCGGCCTCGGGTGCGGCCTCGGGTGCGGGCTCGGCGGAGTCCACTTCTTCGGCGGAATCCGCACTGGCCGCAGCGGCCGCCTCATCGGCTTCATCGGCTTCAGCGGCCGACGGTGATTCCGGTGCCTCCTGGGCGGTCTCTTCCTCGGCGGGCGTTTCAGCGACGGGCGCTTCCTTGGCGGGCTGCTCCTCGGCGGCCGGTGCCGGCTTCTCGGCCGGCCTGGCGCCATCCGGCGACGTCACCGGGGCGGACGCCACGGGCGCGGCCGGCGCGGGCAGGTACGCGGACCGGATCGTCGGCGGGTGGGCCATCGGAGGCGGTTCCTCTTTTGCTTCCGCCAGCTTCGGCAGCGCCAGCGCGAACATTCGCATCGCCCCCGACGCGGACGGCCTGACCTTCGGGTCGCGGCGCAGCAGCGCCGCGATGACCGGGGCAAGCGGCCCGGCATGCGGGGCGACGGGCGCGTCCTCGTTGATGATCGCGGACATCGTGGTGATGGCACCGCCGCGATTCTCGTACGGCCCGCGTCCCTCTACCGCCGCGTAGATCGTCGCGCCGAGCGACCACAGGTCGGACGCGGGCGTGGCGTCACTGCCCCGGATGCGCTCGGGCGCGGTGAAGCCAGGGGAGCCCATCACCATCCCGGTCTGCGTCAGCCTGGGGTCGCCTTCGAACTGCGCGATGCCGAAGTCGGTCAGCACCGCCCGCTCTTCCCAGCCCTCCCCGGCCCTGTTGTTCGCGATGAGCACGTTGCTCGGCTTCACGTCCCGGTGCAGCACCCCCGCCGCGTGCGCGGCGGCGAGCGCGGACAGCACCTGCTGGCCGATCCGGCCGGCCCGCGCAGCCGGGAGCCGCCCTTCCACCACGAGCACTTGGTCGAGTGACTGTGACGGAACGAGTTCCATCACGATCCACGGGCGGCCGTCTTCTTCGGCTACGTCATAGACGGCTACGACGCCACGGTGGGAGAGTCGGGCCGCGGTCCGTGCCTCGCGCAGTGTCCGCTGGTAAGCGTTGCGCCGCTCGTCGGCACCGATCAAGGCCGAGATCACGACCTCCTTGACCGCGACATCACGGTCAAGGAGCTGGTCGCGAGCACGCCACACCACGCCCATGGCACCTCGGCCGATGGGGTGCTGCAGGTTGTACCGCCCGGCGATGACCCGTCCTGTCATAGGGGGCATACGCGGACCATACCAGCGTTTAGGGGTGACTGCCGATCGACAGCAGCGGCCCGGCAGCCTCCGCGAAGAAATCGTTGCCTTTGTCGTCGACGATGATGAAAGCGGGGAAGTCCCTGACTTCTATCTTCCACACCGCCTCCATGCCAAGTTCCGGGTACTCGAGCACCTCAACCTTGGTAATGCAGTCCCGCGCGAGCCGGGCTGCGGCGCCGCCAATCGAGCCGAGGTAGAAGCCCCCGTGACGCTTGCACGCCTCGGTCACGGTCGCGGACCGGTTTCCTTTAGCAAGCATAACCAACGACCCGCCGGCCGCTTGGAACCGCTCCACATAGGAGTCCATCCGCCCGGCAGTCGTCGGCCCGAAGGACCCCGACGCGTAGCCCTCGGGGGTCTTCGCGGGGCCCGCGTAGTAGACCGGGTGGTCGCGCAGATAGGAGGGCATCGGCTCACCCGCGTCAAGGCGCTCCGCGATCTTCGCGTGCGCGATATCGCGAGCGACGATCACGGTCCCGGTAAGGGACAAACGTGTCTTTACCGGATATTTCGTAAGTTCAGCGCGTATTTCAGACATCGGCCGATCGAGGGCAATGGAAACGACCTCCGTCGTGTCGGAGGCAACCGACGCGGGGTCCGGCAGGTACTGCGCCGGATCGGTTTCCAGCTGCTCAAGAAAGACGCCCTCGCGGGTGATCTTCCCGAGGGCCTGGCGGTCCGCCGAGCACGACACGGCGATCGCCACCGGGCAGGACGCCCCGTGCCTGGGCAGTCGGATCACCCGCACGTCGTGGCAGAAGTACTTGCCGCCGAACTGCGCCCCGATCCCGATCTTCCGGGTGATCTCCAGGACCGCCTGCTCAAGCTCCAGGTCCCGGAACCCGTGCCCGAGGGCCGACCCCTCAGTCGGCAGCGTGTCCAGGTACCGCGCCGACGCGTACTTGGCGGTCTTCAGCGCGAACTCCGCGCTGGTCCCGCCGACCACGATCGCCAGGTGATACGGCGGGCAGGCCGAGGTCCCAATCGTCCGGATCTTCTCCTCGAGGAACGAGGCCATCCGGGTCGGGTTCAGCACCGCTTTCGTCTCCTGGTACAGGTACGACTTGTTCGCGGAGCCGCCGCCCTTGGCCATGAACAGGAACTTGTAGGCATCCCCGTCGGTCGCGTAGAGCTCAATCTGCGCCGGCAGGTTCGACCCGGTGTTCTTCTCGTCCCACATGGTCAGCGGCGCCATCTGTGAGTAGCGCAGGTTGAGCTGGGTGTAGGCGTCGTAGACGCCGCGGGCGAGGTGCTCCTCGTCCCGCCCGTCCGTGAGTACTCCCTGGCCGCGCTTGCCCATCACGATCGCCGTGCCGGTGTCCTGGCACATCGGCAGGATGCCGCCGGCCGCGATGTTCGCGTTCTGCAGCAGGTCACGTGCGACGTACCGGTCGTTCGGCGACGCCTCGGGGTCATCGAGGATGGACCGCAGCTGCTTCAGGTGCGAGGGACGCAGCAAGTGCGCGATGTCCCGGAAGGCGGTCCGGCTCAGCAGCGTGAGCGCCTCCGGCTCAACGGAGAGAAAGGACCTCCCGAACGCCTGCGCGGTTTCCACCCCGCCTTCGGCGATCTTCCGGTAGGTGGTCTCATCGTGCCCGAGCGGGAGCAGATCCGTGTAGGAGAACTCAGCCATGGATCAAGCTTAGATCCGGGTAGCAGTCCGGGCCGGCGTGAGTTTGGTCGCGTTGAAGAAACTCAGAAATTTGCGGGCATGTCGGAACTTCCTGACTTGTTTGGGTATCCGCAACCTTGTATGGTTACAGTGTGCGGCGGCGCTGCGCCACGCGGTGCCCCCGTCCGCTTGTGGACCTTGCTCGCCACGCAGTGCCCCCGTCTGCGGAGGCTGAGCGGTGGCGCCGCCGCACTCAACGCTCTTCCCTGAGCTGTTCTCGTCTTTCGCCGTGGGGGCCAACCCCCCACACTCCCCGCATGTCGGCTTCGCCGACCGTTGCGTTGTGTCTGTGTGCGCTCACCTTCCCGGTAAACGGCGACATCCCGTGGGTATCCGGGGCGCTGCCAGGCTCAGTCCACGACTAGAGGTCCGAGTGGATCTGAGGCGTGCTGGATGAACTGGAGGCCGCGGGCCTGGTCACGCTAGCCGAGAAAGGCAACCGGGGCGCTGGAGCTGGCGTACCACTTCCCGCCCACCTCGACGCACGGCTGCAGCCTGTACGAGGAGGTGGCGCTGACGAAGTCCAAGCTGACCGCTTGCGTCCACAGGGCCGCGAAGGTCTTCCCTGCGGAGAAGCCGACGGACGGGTTGGTATTCGCCATGCACTCGGGCATGGCGCCTCGCAAGCAGATCTTGCCAGTGAAGCCGACCACCGCGCGCGTTCCGCTGATCGCCACGTAACCGATCTTGAAGGACACGCCGTACGTGAGCTGATTCCGCGGGACTTTACTGAAGAGTGCCTTGCACCGGGAGGCGGAACCCACGGGTACATCTACGTAATCGCAGAATGTCGCGGGGTTCCTTGACGACAGCGCGGCTAGCGAGCCGGTGAACGCCGCGCCCGGAGAGCCGTGGCCGGGTGCTACCCGTTCGGGCCCGGTCACCGTCACGCCCGGGCCGAGCGCGGTTACCCATGTGGGTGGCGCGCTCGTCCAGATCACGCCGGCAAGCTTCAGCGCCCCGATGACGACGACCGCCGCGATAGCGGCCAGGAGCCAGCCCCGCCACGTCAGGCGCCGCCCGTTTCCCGGAAGCCACTCACGGGGAATCCGGCCCGCGATCACGGCTACAGCCCGGGGGATGGGGATGTGCGGCACCGGGAGGGGATCGATCGTTATCACGTCATCCGGGCCGTTCGAATTGTCCATGCCTGTGATTCCTTCCAGCGCACAATCAGGCTAACGGAACCATTTCTCGTCAAGCGGGGCAACGCGCACATAATCAAGCTCCGCTGCTGCCCGCGCGCCGGGCAATTCGCCAAGACTGCCCACGTACTGCAGATCCGCTGGCACGCGAGCCCGTCAACCACGTCATCGATTCAGCCGGTGACGGTGGACGTGGCCATTTCGGCGGCCCTAACGTCAGTGGGCTGGGAGGTAGCCCGTTGCGGTCAAAAGGGCGCGGGCGAAGCGGCTGAGGGGGATCGTCGGGAGTTCTTCGCGGGTAAACCAGGCGACTTTGCTGAGTTCGCCGTCGGCGGGGGCTGGGTTGCCATCCACGATGGTGGCCTCGTAGACAGCGGTGACGTAGGCGACGCAATCGCCGTTCGGGTAGGTGACCTCGTAAGCCGGCCCGCCGAGCACATCGAGCAGCCGCCCAAGCCTGACCTCGACGCCTATCTCCTCCCGCGCCTCCCGGATAGCCGCCTCAGCCGGAGACTCGCCTGGGTCAATGGCGCCACCGACGGTGCTCCAACCATCGGTAGCCCCGGCGTGCCACGCGAGCAGTACTCGCCCTTCCGCATCGACCGGGAGAACAGCAGAAGACGGCAAGAGCAGCTGCTCATGCCCGACGAAGGCCCGCAGCCGAGCAATATGCGGAGAGATTCCCATGCTGGCAACTTACAGAAGTCAGGCCAACTCTCGCGCCATTCATTTTCGCTTAACCGGCGACTATGATCATGTTCACACGCTAGGCGACCAATCGCGTCCGGTTTACGGCTTATGTCGCGCTGCCGTTAAGCAAGAAGGGTGTGGACAATCGGGGCAAATCGGGTGGTGGGCTCCGGGAACATAAGATGGTGGATATTTAGGCACGCTACAGCGTGCCTAAATATCCACCATCTTCGAAAACCCGGGCGGGCCGCTAAAATCTAGGCAGGCATCCTGGCGGAACGGGCGGTATGCCGCTCTTGCCCGGTTCGGCCGCCGGGCAGAAGCTACCGGGCCGTGCATGGCTAGGCGTGGTCCACGGCCAGGTGCGTGGCGAACTGATAACTCAGGTCCACGCAGTAAACGGCCTGCGTCACCGTCTCCGTAGGAGCGATAACGGTCAGAGCTCCTCCATCTGCTCGGCTAGCCGGGTCAGCGCGGGGATCGCGGCCAGGATGGCCTGCCGGTCGGCGGCCGTCAGCCGCTCAAGAGCCCGGCCGGCCAGGTCGCTGCGGATGTCCCGCCACTGCTCGACCCGGGCGGTGCCGGCCTCCGTGACGGTCAGCCGGACCGAGCGCCCGTCGCTGACGACGCGGCCCCGATTCAGCAGCCCGTCCTCGGCGAGCTTGCTGACCATCGTGCTGACGCTGTTCGGCGCGAGGTGCAGCTCCGCGGCCGCCTCCGCCACGCCGATGCCGGGCCGCCGGGCGGCGAGCCGCAGCAACTCGGACCGCGCGGGCGGCAGCGGGTCCGCATGAGCCGACGCCCGGACCGCGCGCCGCGCCACCCGGCGTACGGCCCCCATGGCGGCCATCAGCGCGGCCGCCGAGGCCTTGGCCCGCTCAGCGGTGGCGGCCGAGTCGGGCGGCTGGCTTAGATCGTTCACAGAGCTAAATATATGAGAGGGGAGTAAGCGGTGGCAAGAGGCAGCGATATCACCACAAATGCATCCTTTTAACCATTTGTCGAAATTTATGGTATTAGGAATGCACAAGAAACTTTGGGGTAGCGAGATAAAAGTCCACGTGAGAGAAGAGTGGACTAGGGGGGCGGAAGATACCTCGCAAACCAGCAATGGCACTATGAAAAGGTTCGAAAGGAGCCGAGCATGGCGACCACGTCCTCTGCCACGACGAGCAGCCCAGAAATCCGCAGCCTGATACCGGCGCGGATCGACCGCTTGCCGTGGTCGAGGTTCCATATGCGGCTGGTAACGGCGCTTGGCGTGGCGTGGATCCTCGATGGCCTTGAGATCACCATCGCCGCTAACGTCGGACCCGACCTGACGCTCAAGAACACGCTCAACATGTCCGCCGGCGCGGTCAGCGACATCGCCTGGTGGTACCTGATCGGCGAGGTCATCGGCGCGCTCTTCTTCGGGCGGCTGTCCGACAAGCTGGGCCGGCGGAACCTCTTCATGATCACCCTTGGCGTCTACCTGATCGGCAGCGGCCTCACCGCCGTCACGCCGAACGGCGGCCACTGGTTCATCTTCCTCTACGCCACCCGCGTCGTGGCGGGCATGGGCATCGGCGGCGAGTACGCCGCGATCAACTCCGCGATCGACGAGATGATCCCGGCCAGGTACCGGGGCAGGATCGACCTCGCCGTCAACGGCACCTACTGGGCGGGCGCCATCCTCGGCACGATCATCACGCTGGCGGTGCTCAATCACGTCGAGGCGTTCTGGGGCTGGCGGATCGCCTACATCGTCGGCCCGGTGCTCGCGCTCTGCATCATCTACGTGCGGCGTAACCTCCCGGAGTCCCCGCGCTGGCAGATCATGCACGGCAGGCAGGAGGCGGCCGAGGCGTCGATGAGGGAGATCGAGGAGCACGTCGAGGCGACCACGGGTCCTCTCCCGCCCGTTGACGAGAGCAAGGAGCTGGAGATCCGTCCCTCCGCGCGGATCGGCTACGCCCACCTGCTGCGGGCGCTGTTCAGGCAGTACCCGCAACGCTCGGTGCTCGTCGCCGCGCTGATGATCACCCAGTCGTTCCTCTACAACGCGATCTTCTTCACCTACGGCCTGGTCCTGGAGTTCTTCTTCCATGTCAAGGCCACCGACACCGCCTACTACTTCTTCGCGTTCGCGGCGGGCAACCTAGCCGGCCCGCTGACCCTCGGCCACCTGTTCGACACGATCGGCCGGAAGAAGATGATCTCGGGCACCTACATCACGGCCGGCGTGCTGCTCGCGATCAGCGCCGAGCTGTTCAGGGCCGGAGACCTCAACGCGACCACGCAGACCCTCTGCTGGGCCGTCGTCTTCTTCTTCGCCTCGGCGGGCGCGAGCGCCGGCTACCTGACGGCGAGCGAGGTGTTCCCGCTTGAGGTCCGGGCGCAGTCCATCGCGGTGTTCTTCGCCATCGCCCAGTGCTTCGGCGCCTTCGGCTCGCACTGGTACGGGCACCTGATCGGCAACGGGACGGACCGCAACAGCCTCTTCGCCGGCTACCTGGTCGGCGCCGGGGCGATGATCCTCGGCGGCATCGTCGCGATCTTCTTCGGCGTCGCGGCCGAGGGCAAGTCCCTGGAGGACGTCGCCCGGCCGCTGTCGGTCATCGGCAAGCCATCGGAGGCCATCTTCCGCACGGGCGCCGACGAGCGTGTCATCGATCCGACAGTGCCCCGCATGAGGCGCCGGGGTACCGACGCCATCGTGACCGGCACCCCGGATGGCGGCATAGCCCCGGATTCGGTGCCCGACCCGCGCTCGGTGCCCGACCCGCGGCCTCTCGCCAAGCACGACGACTCCGCGAGTCCGCTCCCGGACGACGACACCTAAGACAGAAACTGCGGTCGCATGCGGGCGGGCGCCGTTGCCCCCCGCGCCGGCAGTCACTCAGGCGCAAGCCACACGCGCGGGCCGGGGTATGGAGCTCGACCTCTAGACCCTGTTTGATCAGCGCGTCGACGAGGTCGATCGTATAGTCGTGCGCCAGGTGGAAACCGGTAGCAGGCTAACAGAGGCTTTCGTCAATGAGGGAGAATGATGCGCCTTCGTAACGTTCGGAGCTGAACTCCGGGCAACCTCCCGCTGCGCACCAGCCCGCGCGAAAGTATCCTGCGTTGCATGCCCCCGCGCCCAGCGCCCCGCGATCTGCGGGCCTCCGATAGCGATCGGGAGCGTGTCGTTGCCATGCTGGGCGAAGCGCTTGCCGATGGTCGCCTCTCGCACGAAGAGTATTCCGAACGAATGCCCCTTGCTCTGGCCGCCCGCACCCTGGGCGACCTCGCGGTCCTGACCAAGGACCTGGCCGCGCCGGAGCACCAGCCGGTCCAATTGGATGGCGGCCAGCCGGTCGCGGCGCTCTTCACCACGGCCGACCGGCGCGGCCGCTGGGTAGTGCCCGCCACCATGACGTGCGTCGCCGCGTTCGGCGAGGTGGTCCTCGACCTGAGCGAGGCGATCCTGCAGGACCGGCACGTCGTGCTCACCGTCTACGCAGTCTTCGGCCGGGTGCGGCTGATCGTGCCCTCCGGGGTGGAGGTCATCATGAACGGCACCGACATCCTCGGCCGCCAGCGAGGCGGGACGGCCAGGCGCGTCCCCACCTCATCCGAAGTTCCCGTTATCGAAGTCCGCGGCTACGTGGCCGTCAGCGAGGTCGTGGCGCGGACGCCGCCGCGCCCGCGCCGCTGGTTCCGTTTCCCGCGCTCGCTGCCTTAGTCGTAATTGACGGTGCTGTAGGCGGCGAGCTTCCAGAGAGCGTGCTCGCTGCGGATCGAGCGGATCGTGCCGGACCTGGAGCGCATGACGAGCGAGTGGGTGGTGGCGCCGCCCGGCTTGTAGTGGACGCCGGCCATCAGGTCGCCGTCGGTGATGCCGGTGGCGGCGAAGAAACAGTCATCGGACGAGACCAGGTCCTCGGTCGTCAGTACCCGGTTGAGGTCATGCCCGGCGTCGAGGGCCTTGCGCCGCTCGGCCTCGTCCCTGGGGGCGAGCTTGCCGAGGAGGACGCCGCCCGTGCACTTGAGGGCGCAGGCCGCGATGATGCCCTCCGGGGTTCCGCCGATGCCGAGCATCAAGTCGGCGCCGGTGTCCGGGCGGGTCGTCATGATCGCCCCGGCCACGTCCCCGTCGGTGAGCAGGTGGATCCGGGCGCCGGCCGCGCGGACCTCCTTGATCAGCCCCTCGTGCCGCGGCCGGTCAAGGATGACCACGGTGACGTCGTGCGGCGTGATCCCCTTCGCCTTCGCGACCGCCGCGATGTTCACCGCGGGCGGCGCGTCGATGTCCACGACGCCGGCCGCCTCGGGGCCGGCGGCCAGCTTCTTCATGTAGAAGACCGCGGACGGGTCGTACATCGAGCCGCGCTCGGCGACCGCGAGGACAGACACCGCGTTCGGCATGCCGTTGGCGCACAGCCGGGTGCCGTCGATCGGGTCCACGGCGACGTCCACTGCCGCGCCGGTGCCGTCGCCGACCTCCTCGCCGTTGAACAGCATCGGGGCGTGGTCCTTCTCGCCCTCGCCGATCACCACGACGCCCCGCATGGAGACGGAGTTGATGAGCGTGCGCATCGCGTTGACCGCCGCGCCGTCCGCCCCGTTCTTGTCACCGCGCCCCACCCAGCGGGCCGCCGCCATCGACGCGGCCTCGGTCACCCTGGCGAGCTCAAGCGCCAGGTTCCTGTTGGGGGCGTGCTTGGCAGGCTCAGGCGTTCCCGGAATGCCGGTCCCGTTCTCATCTGTCATGGTTTGAACCTTCCTTACCCGCTGCGTTACGTCCGCTTTACCCTTGAGCGCGCGTGTTTACCAGGCCCGCACTCGTGGCATGGTCAGGCCTTGCGCTCCCAGGCCTGGTTGAGCGCGCTCGCGAACAGCTCCGCCGGCTGTGCGCCGGAGGCGCCGAGCGCCATGTCGAACACGAAGAACGGGACCCCGCTGATGCCGATCTGCTGTGCCTGCAGTTCATCCTGCCGGACCTCGTTGGCGTAGCCATCCCCGTCGAAGACCTTGCCGGTCTCCGCGGCGTCGAGCCCGACGCTGGCGGCGACCTCGGCGAGCACGTCACGGTCGAAAACGTCCCGCGCCTGCGCGAAGTAGGCCTCGTTGACCGCGCTGAGCAGTTGCTGCTGGACGCCCCTGTCCTGGCCGAGGTGGAGTACGCGGTGAATGTCGAAGGTGTTGCCGACCGGGCGTCCCGGGTCGAAGCCGAGCCCCTCGGCCCGCGCCATACTGCCGACGTGATCGTCCATGGCGAGCGCTTCAGCCGTCGACTTGCCGAACTTCTTGCTGAGCATGGCCAGGTTGGACTCCCGCTGCCCCCGCGGCAAGCTCGGGTCGAGCTCGAACGAGTGGTAGACGACCTCGACCTCGTCCCGATGCGCGAAGGTGCTGAGCGCCTTCTCGAATCGGGCCTTGCCGACGTAGCACCACGGGCAGATGACGTCGCTCCAAATATCCACGCGCATGCTTACAGCCTAGAATGCGCGGCGGTCGCCTGGCATCCCGCGGTGGTGTGACTTAAAAGGGGGTATCCGGTGCCGCCGCCGGGTCTTGGTCCTCGGGCTCGCGGACGGCCATGGCGGCGGTCAGCCTGGCGCGCGCGCCGTCCAGCCACTCGGCGCAGATCGCGGCCAGCTTCTCGCCACGCTCCCACAGGTCGAGCGACTGCTCGAGAGTGAGCCCGCCCGCTTCGAGCCGCCGTACCACGCCGGCGAGCTCATCGCGAGCCTGCTCATAGGAGATGGTTTCACGATCTGTCACGGAGAAAGCCTACTCGTGATCCGCGACGACGGTCAGCTGGTCCTCGGCGAACCGTACCGTCAGCCGCTCACCAGCGGGGACATCGGCGGCCGAGCGGACGACGCCGCCGCCCTTATGCTGGACGATCGCGTACCCGCGACTGAGCGTCGCCGCAGGGGAGAGCGCGAGCAGTCGCGCCTTCGTGTGCGCGATATCGTCGCCGGCCCTGGTCAGGCTCGCGTCCACCGACTGCCGCGCCCGCTGGACGAGCGCGTCGACCAGCTCGGCCTGGCGCTCGATCTCGCGGACCGGGTCGGCGAGGGCGGGCCTGGATCGCACGCTGTCAAGCCACGCCTGCTCGCGGTCGACCCAGCCGCGCATCGAACGGCGCGCCCGGTCCCGCAGCTGGGTGACGAGCGCGACCTGCTCGGCGACGTCGGGCACGATCCGCTTGGCCGCGTCGGTCGGCGTGGAGGCGCGCAGGTCCGCCACGTAGTCGAGCAGCGGCGTGTCCTGCTCATGCCCGATGGCCGACACGACGGGGGTGCGACAGGCCGCCACCGCGCGCAGCAGCGCCTCGTCGGAGAACGGGAGCAGGTCTTCAAGCGAGCCGCCGCCCCTGGCGATCACGATCACGTCGACCTCGGGATCCGCGTCCAGCTTCCGCAGCGCCTCGATGACCTCGCCCGCCGCGTAGGGGCCCTGCACGGCGGACTGCTCGATCCTGAAGCGGACAGCCGGCCACCGGCGCTGCGCATTCTGCACGACGTCCCGCTCGGCCGCCGACTCTCGCCCGCACACCAGGCCGATGACGCTGGGCAGGAAAGGCAGCGCACGCTTACGTTCGGGGGAAAAGAGACCTTCAGCCGTCAACTCCTTGCGCAGCCTCTCCAGGCGAGCGAGGAGCTCGCCGATGCCGACGGCGCGGATCTCGATCGCGGTGAGGGCGAACGAGCCACGTGTGGCGTTGAAGTCCGGCTTGACGAAAATGACGACGCGGGCGCCCTCTTGCGGGCTGACGGCGTCGAAGACCGCGCGGGTGCAGATCACCTGCGCGGACACGGCCGCGATCGGGTCCCTGAGCGTGAGGAAGACGGTGTTGCCGCGCTTCTTGCACTCGGCGATCTGCCCCTCGACCCAGATCCGGCCGAGCTTGCCGATCCACCCGCCGACAGCCTGCAGCACGGTCCGCACCGGAACGGGGGCTTCCGCGGACGTCTCAAGAGCCATGTGTCCTATGGCACCACACCCGGCTGACATCCGGGCGACAAGCCCGTAACCGGAGGGTGCGACAGATTTGACAGACTGAATATGGGGCTGGCACGCCCCCCAGGAAGACCAGCTTTGCTGCACTCCCGTGCCGACAGCGCTAGGCGAGTGCATAGCCGCGCGGTGCCGCGGCGGGAACCAACCGTACCGGCCAACGCGGTTGAAGCCAGCCGGACTGCGCCGCTATGCCGACCGGGCCCGCCTCACCGGCGCACCGAAGGTCACGACTTGATTGGCGGCCGCGGCGACCGACGGGTCGTGGGTGATGATGATGGTGGTCCGTCCCGCCATCACTGGCCTGAGCAGCCGCATCACGGCCAGCGTGTCGGCGGGGCTGAGCCCGGCGGTGGGCTCGTCCAGCACCAGGACTGGGGTGTCCCGCAGGATCGCGCGGGCGATGGCGATGCGCTGGCGCTGCCCGCCGGACAGCAGCCGACCACGCTGACCGACGAGGGTTCCATAGCCGTCTGGCAGCGCTCTGATGAATGAGTGGGCCCCGGCCACCCGTGCGGCGGCCACAATCTCGGCCGGGGTAGCTCCCCGCTTGCCGTACCCGATGTTGTCGGCGATCGTTCCAGAGAACAGCAGGTTCTCCTGCTGGAGCAGCGTGACGTTGTGCCGCAGCGCGCGCAGCGACAGGTCGCGGATGTCGACCCCGTCGAGCAGCACCCGCCCAAAATCGGGGTCGTAGAACCGCAGCAGGAGCTTGGCGATCGTCGACTTCCCTGAGCCGCTCGGTCCGACGATGGCCACCAGTTGGCCTGGATTCGCCCCGAAGGACACGTGCCGGAGCACCGGCTTCCCCGACTCCGGGTAGGCGAAGGACACGTCGTGGAACACGATGGAGCCGCGGACCCTGATCCTCCCCGTGATCGCCGTCCCGTCGGTCACGGGGGACCTGGCGTCGAGGATCTCGTCGACTCGCGAGACGCTCTCGGCCGCGGCGGAGACCGACAGCGGGTAGCCGGCGAGACCCTGCACCGGCGGGTACAGGTAGGCCAGCAGGATCGCGAACGACAGCAGGCCGCCGATGGTGGTCATGCCACGAGTCAGTTCCCACGCGCCGAAGCCGAACACGGCGAGCACGCAGAGCGTCTCCACGACGTATATGGCCGGGGCGTAAATCGCGCTCAGCCGGACCTGCGCCATTCTGGCCCGCAGCCAGGAGTCGCCTTCCGCGTGCAGTCGCCGGAACTCGGTTGTCTGGCTGTTGAAGGCCTGGATCAGGGCGTGGTTGGACAGGCTTTCCTCGATCGCGTTGGTGAGCCTGTCGGTCAGTATCCGCTCTCGCTCGGCCGCGACCTGGATCTTGCCGGAGAACCCGCGGGAGGCCAGCCAGAACACCGGCGCCACCGCCGCGGCCACGAGCGCGAGCTGCCAGCTTATGACGAACGCGGCGACCAAGAACAGCACCGCGCTCGTCGCCGAGGTGGCTACGCCCAGCACCCCCGATGAGGCGACTCCCTCGATCACCGCCACGTCCTCGGTCAAGCGGACCATCAGGTCCCCGAGGTGCCGTTTGTCGAAGAAGTCCGGCGACAGCCGCTGCGCGTGCGCGACTAGGTCGTCGCGCAGCCGCAGCGCGAACCGCTCGCTGGCGAGGGACGTTATGTACTCCCCGACGAACATCGTCACCGCGGCCACGGCCACGATGGCGAGCCACCATGCGGCGAGCCCCCAGAACTCCGCCAGGTCTCCCTTGGCGAGCACCCGGTCGGTGATGACACCGAAAAGGACGACCGTCCCGAGTTCACAGCCGGAGACTGCGATCGTGCACAGGGCGCCGAGCGCCATCCTTCCCCGGTCGCCCCGTGTGTAATGCCAGAATCGCCGGATCATGGCGGCCGCTGCGGTCATGGTTCCCCCTGCCCAGGAGGGGAGCCGGCGGCAATGCCGCCGACTCCCCCGTCCGTGCTGCGTCCTAGCTGTTCTTCGGAGCAGGCTTGGCCACTCCCTCAAGCTTCTTCTTGTGGGCCAGGCCAGCCTTGGGAGCCCCAATCTTCTTCGTCTTGGCAAGGGTCTTGGCGGTCGGGACGGGTGAGCAGTGGCTCATCAGGTACTCCTACAGTTCGCTTCACCGGAATCATCCGGCGCTTACGTCAATCAAGGTATGGACGGATTCTTGACGAAGGGTTGCGCATCGATGCGGATCTTCAGGAACCGCTGACAGCCGTTAGGCTGATCGGCTTTTTGGGAGGTTTCCGCAATGCCCGGACAGAGCGCCCGCTCAGGACAGAGTTGCGGGGAGGCATGGGAAGGATCAGACACGGTGCGTCCGTTGTCGTGCACGCTGCGGCCCGGCAACGAAACGGACATATGCGTATAAACAGTGCTATAGCGTAACTGTAAGGTTGCTATTAGATTGCGTTTCAGCCAGAATTGTCCGCGAGGTCCGATAGTGGCGGCTTCGCCACATACAGTGACGCAGCGGGTGATGTGTACGGTACGAGAAGTCCCCTCCTGGCCAGCGGCTACCCGGCCGGCACCCCGCAGGCCCGGTTCATCGCCCGGCGCCTGAAGGCCTGCACGACGAGCCCCGGCCGGGACGGCCGCCGTCGATCCTGCTGGACCAGGTCGAGGACGTGCTCACGGCAAGCTGAGGTGGTTATTTCTTGGTCAGAACAGCGCCGCTATCAGCGGGAACGCATTGACCCTACATTTTCGACGCACACCCGTAACCGGAGCGCCTGGTGGCACCGCAGGCCAGAATCGCTCGGGCCTTGTGTGACACAAGGCCCGAGCGTGGCCTTGCTAGGACTCCAGCTTCTGGAGCCCTGTCGTCATCTTGATGAGCCGGTTCTGGAACATCTTGATCACTTCGGGCCGGTTCTGGTGGGCCTGCTCATAGGCCTTGAGCTGGGTGAGGTCGTCGTTGGACAGGTTCCGGAGCCGGGCGCGCAGCGACGCCACCGTCAGCTCCTCGTAGTTCGCCAGCGGAAGCGAGGCGGCAGTGTCGGTCGTGTCGGTCGCGGCCGTCGTGTCGGGCTCGGCGGTCGTGTCGGCAACGACGGCGTCGGGCGCAGCCGCCGTGTTCGGCTCGGCAGTCGTCTCAGCAACCACAGCGACAGGCTCAACGGGCGTGTCGCGCTGCGTGGTCGTCTCAGCGGCGACAGCGACAGGCTCAGCGGACGTGTCGGGCTCCGTGACCGTGTCGGATGCTGTTGTCGTCTCAGCAACGACGGCATCCGGCTCGGCGCTGGCGTTCGGCTCGGCCGCGACGGTGTCGCGATCGGCCGTAGTCTCCGTGGCCGCAGCCGCTGGGGCCTCTGGGGTCCGCGGGGCGGGGGCCTCGGCGTCGGCAGGGGCCTCCGCAGCGGGCTTCGACCGGATCTTGTCCACGACGGACATCAGCGAGCCGAAGCCTGCGAACATCGCCCGCAGCATCGACGCCGGGCCTTCTTTCATCTGCGGGACGCTCATATCACACTCCTCAGGGGGTTAGGTGGGCATAAGTCTGCCGCAGGATACGCCTCGCCCGTTGTGGGTTGATAAAGGTGGTACCGACGGCTTTCCTCTTTGGTACCGAAAATTCGTGATCAAACGGGCACGTGCTGTCATGCGTATCTCCCGGTACATGGCAGGCGTCTGGCACACGGGCGGGCGGGGCTCGCCTAACATGGGAGGCATGTCTGAGACCCACCGCCGGGTCCTGCTAGCGAAGCCTCGCGGCTACTGCGCAGGGGTCGACCGGGCCGTGCAAGCCGTGGAGGTCGCCCTCGGCAAGTTCGGCGCTCCCGTATACGTGCGTAAGCAAATCGTGCATAACACGCACGTGGTCAGCGAGCTGGAGAAACGCGGTGCCATCTTCGTCGAGGAGACCGAAGAGGTGCCCGAGGGCAGCATCGTCGTGTTCTCCGCGCACGGCATCGCGCCCGAGGTCCGCGAGGAAGCCAAACAGCGGAACCTGATAGCCATCGACGCGACCTGCCCCCTCGTCACCAAGGTGCACAACGAGGCCAAGCGCTTCGCGGGCAGCGACTACGACATCCTCCTCATCGGCCACGAGGGCCATGAGGAAGTCGTCGGCACCACCGGTGAGGCGCCTCAGAGCATCCACCTGGTGGACGGCCCAGAAGGGGCGAGCAGCGTCACGGTGCGCGACCCGGCCAAGGTCGTCTGGCTCTCCCAGACCACGCTGTCCGTCGACGAGACGGTCCAGACGGTGTCCGCGCTCAAGACGCGGTTCCCCCAGCTCATCGACCCGCCGAGCGACGACATCTGCTACGCGACGCAGAACCGCCAGGCGGCAGTCAAGGTGATCGCGCCGGACTGCGACGTGGTGGTGGTGGTCGGCTCGCCGAATTCGTCCAACTCCGTCCGCCTCGTCGAGGTCGCCAAGGACGCGGGCGCGCGTGCCGCCTACCTGGTCGACGACGCGGGCGAGGTCGACGAGACGTGGTTCGACGGCGCGACGACCGTGGGCGTGACCAGTGGTGCCTCGGTGCCCGAGATCCTCGTCGAGGGCGTGCTCGGCAAGCTCGCCGCGCTCGGCTTCGGCGACGTGGAAGAGGTTGAGCCCGTCGTGGAGCGGATGTCCTTCCAGCTCCCGCGCGAACTTCGCAAGTAACAATCAACAGCAAGATCAGTCAGAACGGGTTCGTGGTTCCCGTCTCGGGGCATTCGTTGCTTTTGGGCGTGGCGGGTCGCGTTTACTGCGGGAGCTCTGCGGTGACCAGCTCTGGGGCCGATAGGGGGCGAGCCGTTTCTGTGATCGCGTCTGGGGCAGGGAGGGCGCCGTCTACGACACCGAGGGCTGATAGCTTCCTGGCGCTGACTAGGACGCGGGTTTCTAGGGTGCCGACCGCCGCGTTGTAGGCGGCGACCGAAGATGTCAGCGACTTGCCGACGCGCTCTAGGTGCTTGCCGAGGCCGGACAGCCGGTCGTACAGCTCCCGGCCTACGTCGAACACTGCCCGGGCGTTCTCAGAGAGCTTCTCCTGCTGCCAGGCGTACTGGACGGTGCGCAGCATCGACACCAGCGTGGTCGGCGTGGCTATGTGCACCCGGCGGGCGAGCGCGTGCTCAAGCAGCCCGGGGTCGTACTCGAGCGCCGGGGCGAGGAACGCCTCGCCCGGGATGAACATCACGACGAACTCGGGCGTCTCCTGCAGCGCCGTCCAGTACGCCTTCGAGGCGAGCTGGTCCACGTGCGCCTTCAGGTGCCTGGCGTGCGCGGCAAGGCGCGCCTCGCGGGTGGCCTCGTCCACTGCGGAGGCGGCTTCGAGGTAGGCCGCGAGCGACACCTTCGAGTCGACGATCACGTTCTTGCCGCCGGCGAGGCGCACCACCATGTCCGGCCGCAGCCCACCATCAACGATCACCTGCTCGTCGAAGTCCACGTGCGCCGCCATGCCCGCGAGCTCGACGACCCGGCGCAGTTGCAGCTCGCCCCACCGGCCGCGCGCCTCCGGCCGCTGCAGCGCGGTGACCAGCGCCCGTGTCTGCTCGCGGAGCTGCTCCGCGCCGTGCCGCGTGGACTCGACCTGCTGCGCGAGCTCGGCGTGCGACTGGGCCCTGGCGATGTCTGACTCGCGCAGCTGCCGCTCGACGCGGGCGAGGGTCTCGCGCATCGGGCCGACGAGCTGCTCGACGTCGAACCGCTGGGCGAGTTGCCCGTCAGCGAGGGCGGTCCGCTCCGCCGCCTGGCGCTCGAGCAGCGTCGCCCGCTCCTGGGCCGAGCGGGCACGCTCGGTCGCGGTCGCGGCGGTGGTGGCGAGGCGGTTGCGTGCGAGGAGGTAGCCGAGCACGACGCCGATCGCAATCCCGGCGAGCAAGGCAAAGGCGGTCATGCCTCCTAGTATCGGCAGCCCGCCGCCGGCCCCGCCTGGCGACACGCGCGGGAAGGCGGCGACAATGAGGATTGTGCAGGCGGCCATCGAGGCGCGCGCGGTCACGCACCGCACACGCGCCGGGGAAGTCACGATGCGTGATGTGTCGCTTACGGTTGGCCAGGGCGAGCTGGTGGCGATCATCGGCGGCAGCGGCTCCGGCAAAGCGACGCTGCTCGACGCGCTGTCGGGGCTGCGCCCGCCGACCTCCGGCACGGTCCGCAGAAACGGCGCCCGACAAATCGGATATGTCCCGATGGAGGACTCGAACCCTCCGCTGCTCCCGCTCGCCCGGGCGCTCCGCTACACCGCCGTACTGCGTGGCGTCCGAAGCCCCGACAACGCGGTTGCGGACGCGCTCGGCCTGGTCGGCCTGACAAACGAGGCGAGCCTCCCCGCTGGCGCCCTCAACCCGGGCGACCGCAAGCGGGCCGGCATCGCCGCCGAGTTGCTGCCAGGCCCCGCGGAGCTCTTCCTCGACGAGCCCACAACGGGCCTCGACCCGGCCCAGGCCACCGAGGTCCTGCGCCTGCTCCGCCGCCTCTCCGGCACCGGCATGACCGTGCTCCTCACCACAAGCAGCCCCCTCGACGCCAACCGCTGCGACAAGGTCGCCGTCCTCGCGACCGGTGGCCACCTGGCGTTCTACGGCACGCCCGCCGCGGCCCGCGGCTACTTCGGCGCGGACTCGCTGGAAGAGATCTACGAGCGGCTGGCTGGCCTCGGTGACCCAGCCGCGGCTTGGTCCCGCCGCTTCTTGTTCTTCTCCGGAACGACTGCCGGTTCCACTCCAGTGCCCACCACTCCACGCGCCCCCGGCCCGGCGCTCCTGGTCCCAGACTTGGCAGGCCCGCACTCCGCGGGCCGCCCGAGCCTGCCCTTCGCCGACGACCTGGATCACGAGGACTGGAGCGACCCGGGCCCTGGGGACGGGAGGTCCCCGGGTCCCTGGCATGCGAGCACACCGGATTCCGGGTACGGGCGCGACCTGGACGGCGCCGACGCAACTAGGCGCGGCCCGGACCTAGGGCAGGGCGCGCTCCTCTCCGCCACCGGGGCAAGCTCTCCCGATCACCGCCCGCGCGCCCGGTCAGCAGGGCCGCTCGGACCCGCCAGGCAACTGCCCGTCCTGATCAGGCGCAACGCCGAGGTCCTCGCCCGCGCCAGGCGCCAGCAGGCCATCCTGGCGGGCACGACGGCCGTCGTGCTCCTGGCGCTTTGCGTACTCCTCGGTGCCGGCGCGCTCGACGGTCCCGCCGCGGTGACCCGGGCCTGGGTGGTCCTCGGCGGCCTCGTCACCGGCCTGGCCTGCGGACTGCCTGTGCGCGGCGCCGAGTCGCGTGTGCTCCGCCGGGAGCGTTTCGCCGGCCTCAGCATCGGCGCGTTCGTCGCGGCTAAGGCCACGCTCATGCTCCCGCTGCTCGCGGTCGCCGACGTCCTCATCCTGGTCATCCCGGCGCTGGCCGGCCGCCTGCAAGCGGGCTACGGAATGTCGTTTCTGGCGGTATTCGTCGCTTCGATCGTCGGCCTCGCCGCCGCCACCGTGACTCTCCTTCCCCGGAGCGCCCGCCTGCCAACCGGATGGTTGTGACACCGGGCTGGTAATAGGCGGCCTGGGATAGCACTAGAACACGTTCTCGTGTAGGAGAAATCACTATCTACCAAACAGCTCCTTAGTCTCGGCGCGAGGAAACTAGAGACATGAGCCCAGAACGGACTGTGGCGGAACTGCTCGCCGACTACCTTCGCCAGGCGGGGGTCGCGCACGTGTTCGGGTACCCGGGGGAGTCGCTCGTCGACTTCATCGAGGCGGCCCGCGTGGCCGGTCCCGAGGTGGTCTCCGCGGTCCGTGAGGCGTCCGCGGCGTTCATGGCCGAGGGCGCGGCCATGCGCACCGGGACCGTCGGCGCCTGCCTGTCCACGCTCGGCCCGGGGTCGACCGCGCTGCTCAACGGCGTGGCGTCCGCGCAGCTTGACCGGGTGCCGCTGCTCGCGGTCTCCGGACAGGTGGACACCGCGCGTGAGCAGTTCTGGACGCACCAGTTGATCGATCACAACCGGCTGTTCGCGCCGGTGACCAAGCTCGCGGCGCGGCTGGAGCCAGCGTCAGCGGATACCGTGTTGCGCCGCGCCCTGCGGACCGCCACGGCGGAACGGCCCGGCGCTGTGCACCTGACAGTCACCACGGACTCGTTCGGGAAGAGCGGTGCAGGTACCGGGGGCGACGGGAAGGTTCCGCCGCTCACCTTGGCCGGGGCGGGCCTTGAATTCTTCGGTGACGAGCCGCTGCGCGCGCTGCGCGCGGCGCGGCGGCCGGTGCTGCTCGCCGGGGCAGGGGCGGTGCGCGGCGGGGCAACGGGCGTGCTCGCGGAGCTCGCCGCGCACGCCGGGATGCCGGTCGTCGTCGGGGCGATGGCTAAGGGCGTAATCCCCGAGGACAGCCCCTGGTACGCGGGGACGATGGACATGGCGGGGCACCAGGTGATCTGGGAGCTGCTCGCGTCGGCGGACCTGATCGTGACGGCCGGGTTCGACCCGGTTGAGCTGATCACGCCGTGGCGGCTGTCCGTGCCCGTGCTGCACGTGGACGCGGTGCCGAACACCGACCAGGTGTACCCGGCGGCCATCGAAGTCGTCGGCAGCGTGGCGAGCGCGCTCGCCTGGTTCCTCGCCAACGCCGGCGACGGCCCCCGCTGGTCGGAAGCGGAGATCGCGGCGCACCGGTCGGCGCTGCGGGCCGCCTACCACGCCGGCTACACCGACGGCCGGCTGAATCCGTCCGAGCTCGTGGAGACCGTGCGGTCCGTCGCGCCCGCCGGGACCGTGATGACCGCGGACGTCGGGTCGCACAAGATCATGACGGGGCAGGCGTGGACGACGTACGCGCCCAGGGAGACGCTGATCACCAACGGGCTGTCCGCGATGGGCTTCGGGCTGCCGGCCGCGATCGGCGCGGCCCTGTCGTCGGTGCCGGGCACGCCGGTCGTCTGCATGACCGGGGACGGCGGGTTCGCGATGACCGCCTCCGAGCTGGCCGTGGCGTCGCGGCTCGGGCTGGGCCTGGTCGTTATCGTGTTCTCCGACGGCGGGCTCAACCGGATCCAGCTGCACCAGGCCTCGGTGGGCTATCCCCCGGCCGCGACCGCCGTGGACCGGACGGACATCCCGCTGCTCGCCGAGTCGCTCGGCTGCGACGGCATCCGGGTGGAGAGCGTATCGGGCCTGGAGAAGGCCCTGTCGAACGCGTTCGGTACCGGGCGGACCCGGCCCCTGGTGATCGAGGCCCGCATCGACACGGCCCAGTACAGCGCCCAGTTTTAATGCGCCCGCTCGACCTCCGCGCCGGAGGAGGTCAGCGCGCCAAGTGCGCATCTGGTCCGGCAAGAGCCCGCCCAAACGCGCACTCGGCTTCCTCCGGTGGGCGCCGGTCGGGGCGTCAGTGCGCGTCCAGGCAGCTGCTCGCTTGGCTCGCAGGGCTTAATAGACTCGGCGTTTGTGAGCCTGTCTATCGGAATCGTCGGGCTGCCCAATGTGGGCAAGTCCACCCTGTTCAACGCGCTGACCAAGGCCGGGGCGCTTGCCGCGAACTACCCGTTCGCCACGATCGAGCCGAATGTCGGCGTGGTCGGCGTTCCCGACCCCCGGCTCGACGCGCTGGCGAAGCTGTACAACTCGGCGCGGGTGGTGCCTGCCTCGGTGCGGTTCACTGACATCGCCGGGCTCGTGAAGGGGGCGTCGCAGGGCCAGGGCCTGGGTAACCAGTTCCTCGGCCACATCCGGGAGACTGACGCGATCTGCCAGGTCGTCCGGGTCTTCCGCGATCCCGACGTGACCCGCGTTGAGGGCTCTTCCGGGCCGGAGGGCGACATCGAGACGGTTGTCACCGAGCTGCTCCTTGCCGACCTGCAGACACTGGAGAAGGCGGTGCCCCGGCTGGCGAAGGAGACTAAGTTCGCCAAGGACCCGGAGAAGCTTGAGGCCGCCGCGGCCGCCCAGGCCGCCGTCGGGGTGCTCGATTCAGGCAAGACGCTGTTCGCGGGCGCCGCGGCCGCGGGGATCTCGCTGCCCGCGCTGCGGGAGCTGCACCTGCTGACGGCCAAGCCGTTCCTGTACGTGTTCAACATGGACGTCGCTGACCTGGCGGACGAGGGGCTGAAGAAGCAGCTGGCTGCGCTGGTGGCGCCGGCCGAGGCGATCTTCCTCGACGCGAAGACCGAGGCTGACCTGGCGGAGCTTTCCGACGAGGAAGCGGCCGAGCTGCTCGAAGAGGCGGGCCTCGGCGAGCCCGGCCTGGCCCAGCTGGCCAAGGCCGGGTTCCGCGCCCTGGGACTGCAGACCTTCCTGACCGCGGGCCCGAAGGAGTGCCGCGCCTGGGAGATCCCGATCGGCGCGACCGCCCCCGAAGCGGCCGGCGTGATCCACACCGACTTCCAGAAGGGCTTCATCAAGGCTGAGATCGTCTCCTATGACGACCTGATGGAGGTCGGCTCGGTCGCGGCGGCCCGTGCGGTGGGCAAGGCCCGCATCGAGGGCAAGGACTACATCATGCGAGACGGCGACGTCGTGGAGTTCCGCTTCAACGTCTGAACGTGGCCGACGTCGTGGAGTTCCGCCACAGCTAAGCATCAGGTTGCCGTGCTCGGCACGATGACCAGAGGCCGTTCGCTAGTGCCGCATCAGGCTACGTTTGCCCCGCCGGGGTTGCCTCGGCTAGCAGTTGGTTGCGGAAACCAGCCGGTCCCGGGCGGCTCGCTGTCACATCCATCCGGCTGCCCAGCACCAGGCCTGTCCTGCCGATCACTGAGCGTCGATTAAATCGCTACAGAATGGACGGCAAGGCGGTCGTAACCGACCTAGTATTCACAACCATGGCCTTGATCCGCCGTATCCTAGCCAGCCGAATCTTCCGCTTGGGCTTCGTGGCCCTCACCCTGGCATTCGGGGTTTGGTACATCGCCGAAGAGTGGGGCGGCATCCATAGCGGCCTGAACCGCATCGGGCTGCTGGCGGCGCTCGGTGCTGTCGCCTGCGTGCTGGCCGCGCTCGTCTGCACGATGCTGGTGTGGCGGGCGCTGCTGGCGGGCCTGGGATCGCCGCTGTCGGTCAGCGCGGCCTCCCGCGTGCTGTTCGTCGGACAGCTCGGCAAGTACCTGCCGGGCTCGGTCTGGCCGGTCCTGGTCCAGATAGAGCTGGCCGCCGAGCACAAAATACCCCGGGCCAGGACCGCGGCCGCGTCGGTGATCAACATGTGCCTCTCGCTCCTGTGCGCACTGATCGTCGCGCTGCTCACGCTGCCGTTCACCCATAGCCTGGGGAAATACTGGTGGGCTTTCCTCATCGCGCTCCCCCTCCTGGCCAGCCTGTACCCGCCCGCGCTGAACCGGCTGCTCCGGCTCGGGTTCAAGGTCATCAGGAGGGAACCGCCCGAACAGGCATTGACCGGCCGGGTGATCCTCGCCGCCATGTCCTGGTACGCCGTCTCGTGGATCTGTTACGGCCTGCAGGTCTACGTGATGGCGCTCCGCCTCGGCATCCATCCCCGCAGCGGACTACCCCTGTGCATCGGTGCCTTCGCCCTTTCCTGGGCCATCGGCTTCGTCACCCCGTCCCCCGCAGGGGCCGGCTTCCGCGATGTCATGCTCGTCGCGCTCCTGTCCACCCAGATGAGCGTGGGCGCGGCCACCGCTATCGCCCTCGTGTCCCGGATTGCGACCACCCTCGCCGACGGGATCACCGCCAGCGTCGCGGTCATCTCCTACCGGTACCGGCACCGTGAGAGCCGCAAGGCAGCCGTGACCACCGGCGGCTAGCGCCACTCCGCCCTCGACGGCACCGACCACGCCACCCACAAGCAGCAGGCCAGCATGATCCGCCGGTACATCATCTAGCGCAACAACTACGCCTACGACGAACGACTCCGCCGCATCATCGATGCGGGCAAACGTGGCCTGACGCGGCACCAGCTAGGTGGCCTGGGAGCGCCCACAGGTTAATTGGTAGGGCCTCCAAGGCTCTATGCACCGCGTAGGCGCCCACACCGGTGCAAAAGACACGTCAGTACACGGAAGGCCCGGCTCGCCGAACCGGCCGCTCCTCCTCGCCTTCCGCGGCTTCGGTCTCCTGGCGGATGACCGCCGCGGTCACTCCGGCCAACGTCGCGTATCCGAGAATCAAGCCGGCGAAGAGGATGACCTCTCTGGATCTCTGGGTGACGGGACGCGCGCCGTTGATGCTCGGCCAGAACGGGCCCAGGACGGGACCGGGGAACTGGAACGTCGCCCCAGGCTGGACCGCGAATGGCAGGTCGTACTCCCGGCCGCCCGGCTCCGCGATCCCGTGCGTGGCGTCCGCGTCCGTGTTCGCGCGGGTCGGGTGCCGGCCGTCATCGTCGAGATGATTTTCGGCAGCGCGACGTGGTGGAGACGGTGGCCCCCTCTACGCCGGAAGGTCCGCCGCGCTCCCTCTAGCCGGCGGACCGGGCCGTCTGGGTGACTCGCCGCCCGGCCCCGGTTCCCGCTTGGCGAGCTTTTCCGGCTCGGTGGCCGGTCGATGCCGCCGCCTGGCCAGCTGCTCCGGCGGTGGCACCAGCCGCACCGCCGCTCAGCTCCAGCAGCAGCTTCACGGTCTCGGGTGTCAGCTGCACCCCGCGTTGGACAGCCAACTTGATGCCTAGCTCCAGCGCCTTGGCAACCAAGGTGTCGAAGTTCAAAATCACCCAGGTGCCGCCGATCCCCACTAGCACCACGGCGACCCCGCCGATCGATCCAAAGAGGACTTTCGGATTCATGGCCGTCTCCTTCCGTGCGCGACCTTGCGCCCGAGAGTTCCCTGAAATCCCATCATCATGCGCCGCAAGTGAACCCTTTTCAACCTGATCTTGGAGCAACTCCGTGTATGGCCTGATCGCAGGTGGCGTGCCGGGTTGGGAGGCAGCAGAGCCCCTGAACTACACCTCCGGGGTCATCCGCCGTCACCGCTGGCGTATCGGGTCGTGCTGGCGCAAGCTCAACCCGGGCCGTCAGGCCCCTGATCAGGGACCTGCGCGAACGGCGGTCCAGGTGACAGAGCGGTGACTGCCCGCGAGTGACCGTAGTTGGCTCTTCGTCACTCTGGCGTGTGGCACATGTGTGGCAGCGGGCCAGGCCCGCCGGGGCGTGCATGGCCTACAAAGGCTGGCTGCGACGACTTGATGTCGGCGCGGTTACTGCACAGTTGTGCTGCACGCCAGCGATCTTGACGCTCACGTGTCAAGGGTGGGTTAACGGCTCCGGAGGCGGGTAGGCGCTGAGTGCTAATAGTTGCACTCGGCTCTTGTCGTGCTCGCGCATGGATGGGAAGCCTTGCCAACCTCGCCATCGCGCCCGTCGCGTGGCCGACCGAAGAAGTCTCATGAACAGAAGTCCGGCAGGCCCAAGTACGCCCCCAGTGAGGGACGGTGAGGGCCGCGCTCGACAACAAGATCGCGGCCGCAAGCGTTCCCGATTGTTCATGCCGTTGCGTTGGCTTCGGGGCAAGCTTTCCAGCGCAGTCGGCTGGGTCCGCGCCCAGACAGATCGCGGCCGCGAGCGTTCCCGATTGTTCATGCCGTTGCGTTGGCTTCAGGGCAATCTTTCCAGCGTTGTCGGCTGGGTGCGCGCCGAGATCAAATCTCTATTCATGGCCACGATTGGTAAAGACCGGGGCTTTGGCTTTTGGTGGCTGGTGGTAACGGTCGCGATCGCGCTCACCATCGGCCTGCTTGTGGCTGTGCTCGTGTCACCTGTCATCGGGATAGTTGCGGCGTTGATCGTCGGGGTCTGGATGCTCGTCAGGCGCAGTCGTTCGTCGCAATCTCACAAGACGGTCCAAGACGATCCTGCGAGCTAGCGGTGGCCTGATCGCCTGGTGAGGGAGTCGTCAAACAAGCGTCGATCAGCAGACCACCAGTCCTCGTCAGAGAGCGGGGTCTCCACCGGCTCGCCGAGGCGTAAGCGTTGAAGAGCAATGCGGTGGAGTTCCGATTTAACGTCTGAAAGCGGCCGACGCCGTGGAGCTCCGCCACAGCTAAGCATCAGGCGTTTTTCACTGCGCTCGTGAGGTGGCAACTCGTTGACGTTCTGTTGTTTGCCTGCTGCTGAGCGTTAGCGGCAGGTATACCGAAGGTCATGTCCTATCCGATGATTCGGGCCTATGTCGACGAGACTGGTGACCGTGGTCATGGCGGAGTATCTTCGCCGTTCTTCGCGTTCGCTGCCGTCCTTGTCGCCGACGAGGACGAGCCTGGGCTGCGCGCGGCAATGTCGCAGTTGCGTCGGGATCTAACGGTTCCTGCTGGCAAGGCGCTCCATTGGAAGGACCACGTCAAGACCTACTCGCGCCGTCAGTACGTAGCTCGGACGCTGGCGCAAGTGCCTGGTGTGCTGGTGGTTTACGTGGTGGTTGAGAAGGCTGCGATACCTGTCACCTCCGGTATGTACAGCGACCACGTTCTCTTCTACAACTTCGCGGCGTGCATGGCTATGGAACGCATCCTCTTCGCCGCTCGCGACTGGCGTGGAGGAGCACGCGATGCAATCGTGCGATTCGGCCACGTCCGTGGCTTTGACCATACTCGGACCACCAGTTACTTCGAGCGGAAGGCGAAGGCCGACCAGTGGATTCCCTGGCAGCGGCTACACGGCAGCGTTCACTTTGACGACCAAGCGACGTGGGACGGACTCCAGGCCGCAGATCAATACGCGGGAATGCTGAACGCAGCACTGCGGCCCGACCAGTACGGAGGTTACGAAGAATCGCATCTGCTACGGATAAGCCACCAGCTCCGCCGAGACGATATCGGGCGCTCATGGGGGTGGGGCTTCAAGGTGCTCGGGAACGCCGTCACGTTCACGTCCATGCCATGGTGGCCTGCTGAAGGACTCTGAACGTGAAGAGCGCCCCCTTGGAGGCCCGGGGCGCTTCAACCGGCGAACCGGAAGGGTCTGGCAGCAGACCAAGCGTTACTCCCCGCGACCTCCAAGAGGGCGCTCTAACAACTACTTACAACATAACGCACATCAGCCTGTAGTCAAACCGTTACGCCCGAAAGCGTATCCGTGGTTTCCGAACTAACATCCTCATTTGTCCACTGCTGAGAAGTTCGCGTCGCTCGCGGGCACCTAGCCGCGGCCGACGGTCTGTTGACGCCTGGCGACGTAGTGGAGTCCGCCGTCGAGTCGCGCGGTTGCCGCGCGACGGTAGCGCGGTGGACCGTCAGCAAGGTACTTGTTGGCCGCGTTGGTCCGCCACTGTCCGCCGGTAAGTGTCCGCTCGTGTCCGCCGTGGTGCGTAGCGCTTGCGGGTGTCGGGTGCGAAGGGGCTGACCGCCGTAGCCGGTGGCCGTGAGTTCACCGGTGCTGATGCGATTGACGCGGTCATCCCCCCACTGGGGTGATGTGCCCTGGCGGCCGGGTAGGCAGCCTAGGTGTTGCGAGCAACATCTGCCTCGATCAGAAGGAGACAAAGGACATGGCGAAGCCGGAATCAGTCTTTATCTACATCGGCACCTACCCAGATGAGGCACAGGCCCGAGGCGACTACCGGGTCGTGAAGGACCTGCATTCCGGGGGCGTGGTCGGGACGTACGACGCCGCCGTTATAACCAAAGACGATAAGGGCAAGGTTCACGTCAACAAGGACGAGATGGCCACGCGGCACGGGGCCTGGGGCGGCGCGGCCGTCGGTGGGGTCATTGGGTTGCTGTTCCCGCCGTCGATCATTGGCACTGCCCTGGTGGGCGCAGCTATCGGCGGGGTCAGCGGGCATCTGTGGCGCGGCATGTCCCGGGCCGACGTCAAGGACCTCGGGGAGCTCATCGATACCGGCCAGGCCGCCCTACTTGGTAGTCGGGGAGAGCAAGGTGCAGCAGGCCATCGACAAGGCGGCCCTGAAGGCCGAAAAGCACATCGCTAAGCAACTCGACGTGAGCCCGAAGGACATCGACACAGCCGTCCGGGAAGCCGCCGGCGACGTGAACTGAGATTAACCCGCGGCCTGGGGCTAGGCGGGCGTGACCTCGAAGACGGCGGGGACGCGGGACCTATTAGCGGCAAATCCTTCCGGAGGGGGGTGCCGCCTTCCCTGAGCGCGGCTACCTGCTGCTTCAGGGTGGAATCTGTCACCTCGGTGGCATGCCGGGACTTGTCGCCGACCGGACGCAGCCGCTGAAGCGTGGATCGCCCCGGCGTGATGGGGTGAGGCATTATGAGCGGATGGACGTAGAGGTGGTCGAGGCGCTCGACGATGACCGGACCGTGGTCTGGCGGCTACTTCAGCTGTATCACTACGATTTCTCAGAGTTCGATCGCAGTGATGTCAATCCGCACGGGGAGTACCTGCATCGCTACTTCGACGAATACTGGACTGACTCGGACCGCAAGGCCTTCCTGTTCCGGGTAGAGGGCGCACTGGCCGGCTTTGCCTTGGTCTTTACCGGAGAACCACATGACATCGCCGAATTTTTTGTGATGCGCAAATACCGGGGTCTCGGAGTCGGGGCGCAGGCTGCCGCGTCCTTGTTTAATCAGTTTCCGGGACGTTGGACCGTCCGGCAGCAGCTGACGAATCCTGCCGCCACGGCCTTCTGGCGTAAGGCGATTCGTTACCCACTTCAGGAGCATGAGAAGGGCGCGGAAATCGTGCAGTCGTTCACCTCAGGCTTGTAGCGGCTGCCCTGCTGCGGCAGCCGCCAGCCGGCACGTGATCTGGTGGCCGCGAGTGATTCCAGGTACGTAAGCGCAGCCGCCTGAGCAGTGGGTGCGGGTGATCTCGTGCGAGAACTTGCCCGGCAGCCGCCGTGGCTCGTACATCATCTGCATCCGGGCACACTCACTCCGCGGGCCAGGTGTAGCCCGAAGTTACGCGGCTCTTTCCCGGCCAGCGGTATCGCCACCCCGGCCGGGCAACAGGCATCCGCAAAGTGCAGTAGCGCTGCGGATACCCCGGCCGCAGCCTCGCGCCGCAGCATAGTGACAAGACGACCCAGCGCTCGTCGCGGGCCGGCCCGCTCACTATGCCCTCAACCTGGGGAGATTGTCATGCCTTCCACACCACCAGACATCGGGCAGCCGAGGCGGGAGGCCGGGACTGGCCGCGAGGATCGTGGTCAGCGCGGGAACAAGTGGTGGACGCTGGTCGGGGTGTGCCTGGGCACGTTCATGCTGCTGCTGGACATCACGATCGTGAACGTCGCCTTGCCGGACATCCAGCGGGCCCTGCACTCGAGTTTCGCGGACCTGCAGTGGGTAGTCGACGCTTACGCGCTGACCCTGGCGTCGTTCCTGCTCACGGCGGGCAGCCTCGCGGACATGTACGGCCGCCGCGTGCTGTACCTGATCGGGCTGGTGGTGTTCACCGGCGCGTCGGCGCTGTGCGGCTTCGCCACCAGCACGCTGATGCTCCAGCTGTCCCGTGGCTTGCAGGGGGTCGGCGGGGCGATCATGTTCGCGGTGTCGCTGGCGTTGCTGGCCAACGCCTTCCGCGGCAAGGACCGCGGCGTCGCGTTCGGGGTGTGGGGTGCGGTGACCGGCCTGGCGGTCGCCATCGGCCCGCTGGTCGGCGGCGTACTGACCTCCGGCCTGTCCTGGCGGTGGATCTTCTTCGTGAACGTGCCGATCGGGATCGCGGCCGTCGTCCTCACGACAATGAGGGTGGCGGAGTCGCGCGCGCCGCGTGCCACCGGGCTCGACTGGGCCGGGTTCGTGATCTTCACGGCGGCGCTGGCGAGCCTGGTCTACGGCCTGATCGAGTCGAACCAGCGGTCGTTCACCGATGGCCTCGTGCTCGGCTGCCTCGCCGCGGCGGCGGTGCTGCTCGCCGTCTTCGTTATCGTGGAGCAGCGCAGCGCGCACCCGATGTTCGACCTGAAGCTGCTCAGGCTGCCGACCTTCAGCGGCGGCTCGGTGGCGGCGTTCGGGCTCAGCGCCTCCATCTTCTCGATGCTCCTCTACCTCGTGCTGTACCTGCAGGACATTCTGGGCTACTCGCCGCTAGGTACCGGCGTGCGGCTGATGTACCTGTCGGGAGCCATCCTGGTGAGCGCCACGGTGGCCGGGAGACTCTCCTCGCGGGTGCCGGTCCGGCTGCTGATCGGGCCCGGCCTGATCATCATCGGCGTGAGCCTGCTGCTGATGCGCGGGCTCAATGCGGGCTCGAGCTGGACCCATCTCATTCCGGGAATGATCGTGGCCGGCGTCGGGGTCGGCCTGGTAAACCCGCCGCTGGCCTCCACCGCCGTCGGCGTCGTGCCACCGCAGCAGGCCGGCATGGCCTCCGGCATCAACTCCACCTTCCGCCAGGTCGGCATCGCCACCGGCATCGCCCTGCTGGGGACACTGTTCTCCAACGACGTGAAAGACGAGGTGCTGACCCGCACGGCCGCGGTCCCCGGGCTGTCCGCCCGGGGACCGGAGATCGCCGGCGCGGTACAGTCCGGGCAGATCGGTAGCGTGATCGCACGGCTGCCCGCGCCCGCCAGGCAGGTCGCGGGAACGATCACCCGGGCCGCCTTCACCACCGGCCTGGACCGCATCCTGCTGGTCGCGGCGATCATCGCGTTCGTGGCAGGTGTCGTATCGCTGGCCGCTATCCGCAGCCGGGACTTCGCGCGCGCCGCGCCCGGCGATCAGGAAGGTCCCCGGAAATGACGCGACGGGACGGGCAGGCACGCAGGCCGGTAGCGGCCGCTTCGGCCGCCGTTCCCAGCAGCAGCGGACGAAGCGCCTGGGCCTGCTGCAGACGCTTACGATGCTGGACAGTCCTCAGACACCACGCCGTTTCCACATGGTCCATACGCCGGTTCGGTCAATGTCTATATCTTTCATGAGCATGAGTTCACACCGGCATAATGCTCGAACGGGCGCCTCGATATCCAGCCGGTTCGCTGCTGGCGCGTTTAGCGTCCACAAACTTGCTGTATTAGGACCTCTGATCCTATATGACGGTTATTTCCTTGGTTCAGCATGTTGCCTACCGCACCGCCGAGAGGATCCCTGCAAGGCATGGCCATCATCCACCACACCACGCTGGTCCCCAGCAAGATCGAACTCCTGGCCGCATGGCTGCCCGCTCAGCCCTGGTATCTTCACCGCGGCCGCGAGCCGGAGCTGACCAAGATCGGCGGGTTCCGGCTCGATGATCCGCAAGGAGAAGTCGGAATCGAGTTCATGGTGGCGGCCGACGGATCCGGGGACCGGGCTGTCACCTACCACATTCCGATGACCTACCGTTCGCGTGCGCTCGACGGTGCCAGGGATGGGCTGATCGGGACTGCTGAGCACGGAGCGCTCGGACACCGCTGGGTCTACGACGGAACTCACGACCCGGTTCTCGTGGCCCGACTGGTCGCCCTCATCCAAGGCGAGGCGGAGCCGCAGGCACAGAGCGCCAGCGACACGCCGGACCCTACAGTGGCCAGTCAGGCCGTTACGAGCTGCTCCCTGACGACGACCGGTTTCCTGATCGCGGCCAACAGTCCGTCAGGCACCGATCTGCGAGTCGAGACGGCTCGCGCGGATGGCGCGCCAGGTGACCAGCTCACCGTGCGGATCAACAGAGTCCTCCAGCCCGTCGGCAGCGTTGTCTCGGCCGGCCAAGCGTGGCAGCCGTGCGTTATCGGCAACTGGAAACTGCCTGACGGCGCGCAGGGCCGCGGTGTCTTCGCCGCCGCGCAATACACCGGCGCGTTAGCGAAGCGGCAATGGTGTGGAGTCCCGCCTGGCGACGTAGTGGACCTCCGCCTGTAATGGGAACAGGCGAGTGGGTTCCATGTCCCCACCTCCAAGATGGGTTGATCTTTCTGCCGTTGTGATGCGAAGGCATGGCAAACAGAACGGACGGCGGCAGTGCCCGTCTTACGGGAGCAAGCCAGGCGGTGTTCCCCGGAGTTAGTGGTCGGAGATCCAGCTGCCGTGGAAGCCCAGCGGGATGCGGGCCGGCAGGTGAATGCGCGCGACCGGCTCGGCGGTGAAGTCCTGGGCCGCGAGGATGACCAGGTCGGCCGCGCCGCGTTCGGGGTTGTGGACAAATGCCATGAGATAACCGTCGTCCTCGGCGGCGTCAGCAGATGCCGGTGCGAACACGGCCTCGCCGACCGTGGCATCGCGCCCGAACTCATGCGCCTCGACGGTACCGCTGACCAGGTCATGCCGCAGGAGCGCATTGCTGAACACATCGTCAGTGAAGTCGCCGGCAGCCGTGACGGCCCGGCTGACCTCGCCGATGACCGCGCTGTAGCCATAGCGGTGCGGCCGCGACACGACCCGTTCATCGACCCGCGGGAACTCCTGCGAGCGGTCGTCCAGGCGCTGCTGGGTGATCTTGCCGGCCGCCGGGTCGATGACCCACCGGTCCAGGGTCACCGGCCCGTGCGCGGACCAGAGCGTGGAGACGTCGAAGGACTGCTCGTACTGGCACAGGTCGACCACCACCCGGCCTTGATCGTCGTCGTAGGCGTTGAGGCAGTGGAAGACCCAGCACGGGGGGATCTCGATCCACTGGACGGCCGAGCTGCCGTCACGGGGCAGCAGGCCGACACGAGCCTGATGTTCCGGGTTCCACACGTACGGCAGTTCCTTGCCCGCGGTGACCGCGTCCAGGCTGAAGGTGACCGGCAGGTCAAGCAGGACCACGTAGCGGCCGGTTAGGGCGAAGTCATGCATCATCGGGCCGTCGGGAACGGCGATGTCGGTGGTGCGGGTGACCTTGCCCGCTGCGTCGACCACGACGTGCTGGACGTGATCCCAGGCCCAGAAGTACGCGATCGCATGCAGCTCGCCGGTGGCGTGGTCGAGCTTCGTGTGCGCGGCGAAACCCCCGGGCAAGGTTCCGCCGAAGTCGCACGGGCCGACCGTGTCCAGTTCATAGGACAGCTCATACGGCAACGCGCCCGCCTCGACGGTGGCGAGCGTCCGGCCGCCGTGGCCGATGACGTGCGTATTGGCGGCGAAGTCCATGTTCTCGTGCACAGGTCCGCCCGGCCACGGTTCGCCGAGCGCCGCGGCGACAGCCTTCGAGCGGACCCACCGGTTGCGGTACCACTCGGCTCGGCCATCCCGCAGCCGGACGCCGTGCACCATGCCTGCGCCCACGAACCAGTGGTAGTTCGGATCATCCAGGCCGAGCGGGTTCGGCCCGTTGCGCAGGTAACGCCCGGACAGCCCGGCGGGCACCCTGCCGGTGACCGGCAGGTCGGACGTCGTGATCTCCTCTTTCACCGGGGCGAACGACCCCTCCAAGAAGCGGTTGTGAGTAGGCATAGCGAATCCCCCTCGACTTGCTTGGCTATGCATCTACCGGGCCCCTTGCCCATAGAGCCCTTTGATGTGCGGGCCCGCGACAAGTGCTGAGCACTGCCGGACTGAGGACCCAGTCCGATAGTCTCACGCCGCGGTGTGAGCCGCATCACCCGCGCTTGGCGAGTAGGCCGCCCTGATCGACACCGAACTGGCCACCCTCAAGCACATCCTTGAGAACAGGCAGTAGGCGGAGTAGCGGACCTCATACCGGGCCTACCGCGCCTACCGCGCCGCAACCGTCAGCATCTCTCGTTTCTGGCGGCGGGACAGCTGATCTGCCTGCGGGTTTAAGCCCCGACGGCATGGGGCGGCTTCCGCGGCCCGCGGACTGGGACGGGTTCGCCTTCATTCGCCCGTGTCGTGACCGCGCCGTCTGCCTGAGGGGATTGGTACGCGGTCACGACGATCCCGGCCGTCATGAGCAGGAGCGACACCACCTCGCCGGTGATGGCCGCAGGGCTGCCGTGCAAGTGCACGCCCAGGAAGGCGATGCCTAGCGCGATGGAAATGAGCGGGTCGGCCGCCGTGATAATGCCCTGGACCGGTGAGATGAACTTGGCCCGCTGGAATGCGTTCTGGTTGAGGATGAAGCCGGCCGGCCCGGCGACAGCGAAGAAGTAGATCGGCCAGTTGCTGAACACCTGAGCCAGCCCGCCGCTGAATTCCGACGTCAAGAGCTTGATCGCGAATGCGGCGGTCCCGTAAGTGACACCGCAAGCCACTGCCAGCGTGAGCGACTGGATATTCCAGCCCCGGGTCGCCGCGACGAGGCAGCCCATTGCCGCGAGGATGAGCCCTAGGGCCAGCGGTGCCACGAAGCCGGAGCTGACATACGTCCGGCCGGTCGATGGCTGCCCGATGGCGAGGAATCCGGCTACGCCGAGCGTGGTGGCGGCGATCCCGGTAAACACGCGCCTTGTTGGCAGATGCGGCCTATTTGCTCGGACGGAAAGGTACCTGGCGATCAGGACAGTGAAGATCAGGTCGCACACCAGGAGCGGCTGGACCAGCGCGATGCTCCCGGAGGCGAGCGCCACGACCTGGAGGGCGAATCCGACGACGTTGGCGCCGACGGCGATGAGCCACAACGGCTGCCGGACCAGGTCGGCCACGATCCGGGGTGACAGCGCCTCCCGGCTCTGGACCCGCTTCGTGCTGCGATGGTCGGCGACGGACGATACTCCGAATGTCAACGCTGCCCCGAGGGCTGTCACGACAGCGATCGGCGTGGACATGCGGCCTCCGTGATGATCGTCGCTCCCGGTCATGCCGAGTTGTAAAAGCCAGACTCCCTCCGCCCTGGTCACATTTCTATGAGGCGAGCACGACTCTGCTATGGAGGGCTGCCAGAACCGGCTCTGGGAGCTACCCGGAATCCGCGATGCGGCGAGGTCCCGGCAGCAGTGCCAGTACCCGAAGGATCACCCTGAGGTTAGGTACCAGCCGTTGCGCAGCAGCACGCTGGGCACACCGCGCTCACGCAGGTACTCCTCGGTGGCACGGTGGGTGGCGGCGAGGATCGTGGCGCCTGTGTCGGCGTGCAGCATGCTCGTGTACGCGACCAGCGACACCCCCGCGGCCAGCGCGGCGTCGATGGCGCGCCGGTGGTTGGCAACCCGTTCGTCCACGGGGATCGAGGCCGAGATCAGCAGCAGCTTGTCCGCTCCGGTGAAGGCGGCCGTGAGGCTGTCCGGGTCGGTGAAGTCGGCCCGGCGCACCGCGACACCGCGGTCGGCGAGGTCTTTGATCGCGGTGATGTCCCGGCCGGTCGCGATGACGTCCGGGGCCGGCACCCCGCGCCGCAGCAGCGCCTCGACGGTGAGCCTGCCCAGCTGACCGGTCGCCCCGGTGACAACGACTGACATTGGTGATCTCCTTTCCGCCGCGGCGATCCGCGGCGTCACGGGTCAACAGTGGGCCAGGAACTCTCTACTGGGAAGTAGCCACTTGCTGAAGATGCTCACCCAGACGCTGCGCGCCCTCGAACGCGACGGCCTGGTCCACCGGACGGTTTACCCGGCCGTCCCGGTGCGCGTGGAGTACGCGCTGACCCCGCTCGGCCACACACTCAGGGAGCCCCTGAAGGCGCTCACGGAGTGGTCCGTGCAGCACATCACCGAGGTCATCGCCGCCCGCGAGGAGTACGACACCCACGCCGAGCGCGTCAGCTAAGCAGCAGACCTTCGGGTGGCTGATGCGCTACCGCCGTGGATGAGGCATCTCAGCAGGCAGCAGAAGATCTTGGAAACTTTGCACTGGGTGGTAACAAAACGCGCTTGGGAGATGCGGAGTTTCCGTGCAGTCCGGAGTTACCAAGATCTCGGGCCCGGCGGCGCACCGGTCTCCGCACAGGTCTCAGCAGCCTTTCCGGCGCCCCAAGACCGGTTCGCCTGAGCTGTATCAATTGGAAAACATCGATATACGTGGGACGATTACGCTCTGTATTGAGCATCATCGTGGTATCTGGGTGGGCATCGGGCGATTACCAGCAACGATGAAGATTTTTCCGAGATGACTTGAACCACCGTGTTGGTCGTTGCGTATCACTATGTAACGAGTTACCGTCGGCAAGGGCGCTACATCGCGGTAGCGGAACGGCTCTCGCGTCGGATGTGACTGGAGGCAACTTCAGTCTCGTATCGATGCGGTTTGTTCGGCTCTAATGCCGCCCACGTGGGCGGTTTATGCCGCACAATGGAGCACGGGATCGGCTGTGCTCGCCCGCGCCTGGCTGCCAGGAGCGGACGGGCTGAGGAGTGATGGTGCGTAGGCTCAGCGTTGCTAGCCTCGATAGCGGTGCGGAGTCGCCCGTGTACGGTGCAGAGCCGTCGGCTTCGGCCGGCCGCACGGACCCCGCGGCCAAGCCGCCGTGGGCCGGCGGCGGCCGGTGGACGATCTGGCCCACGCGCGCCGTGCTCTGGGCGGCGATCCTGATCATCGGCTACCACGACGTCACGGCCATCCTGCTCGACGAGACGCCATCCAACGGGAACAGTTCCGGCAGCGATACGGGCACGACCGCGTCGGGATTCCCCGTGACGCTTGGGGAGGCTTTCGCCATGCGCTTTCGTGAGGTTTACCTTAACTACAACCCTAGCACCGCAGCGCAGCGGGCACAGGAACTCGCCGCCTTTATTCCGGCGAGCGTCCGGGCGAGCGACCCGCAATTCGGCTGGAATGGTAATGGGACTTCGGTGGCGCAATCGACGGAGGTCGCGGCAATCGATGTGAGTTCTTCCGATACGGCCGTGATCACGCTCCTCGCCACCGTGAACGGCAACCTGATGGAACTCGGCGTGCCTCTCTACGCCTCGGGCGGCGGGCTAGTAGTATCAGCCGAGCCTGCCTGGCTTCCAGCCCCGGCGGTGGCTACGCTGCCAAGCGCGCAGCGGGTGAGTTCCGACCAGGGCACGCAGAACGAGCTCGCGAGCCAGCTGTCCGGTTTCTTCGAGGCGTTCGCAAGCGGCGACCAGGCGGCGCTCGGCCGGTACCTCGCGCCGGGGGCTTCGATCATCGGGCTCGGCGGCGCGGTCAGCTTCGGAGGGATCACCTCGCTCGAGGTCCCGCAGGGCGGTGCGACACGCGACATCACGGTGACTGTGAACTGGACGCTTCCCGGTCAGGCCGGCGCGGGGGCGTCGCGACTCGCCACAACTTATGACATGTCGGTCGTCGACCAGCAAAGCGGAAGATGGTATGTAAAGGACATCCGTGCGTCTACGCAGCCGATGGGATCCCAATGACCAGGTTCGCGTCATCGTGGGCCGTACCTCGCGGTCCGCGGTCCCCCGGCAAGCTCACTGATGTCCACGGAAGGGAAGGATGATGTCGGTATCGATCCTCGCCGCTGCGGCCCCGCAGGCGGCGATCAGCACCCAAGGTCTCGTCTCGTACCTACAGAGCCTTTTCGGCCCGCTATTCCTGGGAATAGTAGGTATCGTGGCGCTCTTCTTCCTCTTCACTCGCGAGATCACTCGGTTCGTTCAATTCATGGTGCTGGCCGTCGCGATCGCCGTGGTCTTCTATACGCCGGGCATCGTGCAGGAACTAGCCACTGGAATCGCGAATGCCCTTGGGGTCCACTGAGTTATTTCGCGCTGAGGAGTGCAGTCCTGTGGACCTGCCCACTTATACGAATATCTGGCGGATAGAAAAGCGGCTCTACAAGCTCTACGATTTCCGGCTACCCATGCCGCTGCCGATCAACTGGATCGCCGTATTCGCTGGGATCACGATCCCTTATATAGTTCTGCTGATCGCTATAGGACTGCCCTTCAACCACACCCTTGTCTGGCTGTACGTACTGCCCCCAGGGGTGCTCACCTGGCTGACCACCAGGCCCGTCATCGAGAGCAAGCGGCTGCCTGAGCTGGTGGATTCCCAGGTCCGCTACCTGACAGAGCCCCGGACCTGGGTCCGGCTCGTGCCGCTCAGCGAGAAGGACCAGATGGTCCTCACCGCCCGCGTCTGGCACAGCCGCCGGCCGGCGAAGCCGGCGGTGCCCGCCGCGCGCCCGACGCCCGCCAAGCGCCACGCACTGCCACCGGCAGAGCCGGGACGGCAGGTCGGGACGCTGCGCCCCGGACCAGTGCTCAAGCCCACGTCGGTCTTCCGGCCGGAACCCGCCTCCACCGGGCCGGTCATCGAGGGCCGGCCCGTCCGTCAACGGCAGCCATCGGGCACGCCGCAGCGGCCCAGGGTGCAGGAGCGGTCCCGTGGTCAGGAGCGCGTTCGCGGTCAGGAGCCCTCTGGCGGCCAGGAACGGTCCCGGATTCCCGTTCTCGGGCAAAGCCTGGGACATGGCGCGGCGCGGCGTGCTCCAGCGCTGCCGCCCGCCCGTCAGCTTCCCCTGCCCGCCCGCGAACTCCCGCCGCCCGGCCCAGCCTGGGCACCGGACCGGTCCGGTGCCTTCATGCCGGACGTCGTTCCGCCCGCGGCCGCAGGGATCGCGTCGCCGCCCGCGCCTGCTCCGGCCGGACAGTCGCCAACGGGCCAGTCGCCTGCGCCCGCTCCGGCGACCCAGCCGCCTGCACCGTCCCAGCCTGTTGCGTCGCCCCCGCCCACTTCGGCGCCCTGGACGGCCCCGCCGGCTCCGACCGCTCCGCCTGCCCCGGCGAACCTGCCGGACCAGCCGCCCAAGCCGTCCTCGGTTCCCCTGCGGGCCCGCCTCGGCGCACTTGGCGGCTCGCGCCTGGAAGTCTCGCACGACGGGCCAAGGCGACGCCGGCCCGCCGCCAAGGCCCAGGCGCCTCAGCCGGTGGTTCCGCCCGTGCAGCCAGTCCAGTCGGGGCAGCCAGTCGAGTCGGGGCAGCCGGTCACTCCGCCGCCTGCGCAGCACGGACCCGCGACGTCGCTGACACCGCCGGTTCCACCCGCCGACCCGGTGCGCGACTGGCCCGTCCCGGCCCGCCCACTGCGCCCTGTGCCGTCCCTGGCGGACGAGCCGGCAGCCGCCACCCGAGTCGACGAAGCCCCCGCGCAGGCTGCCCCCGCCCCTCAGGCAGCGCCTGCGCCCGCCGCGTCGGCAGCCCCGCCTGCGGCGGCCACATGGGCAGCGCCGCCCCCGCCCGCCATATGGGCAGCGCCGCCTGGGCCTGCCACGTCGGCAGCGCGTGCGCCATCGGCCGCCGCGCCAGCGCCAATAGACCCCGCGCCGGCGGTCGTAACACCCTCGGTCGTAACGCCGGCGGCCGAGATGCCAGTGCCGGTGCCAGCCGAGACTCCCGTCGAGGCGCCAGTGGACGCATCGGCGCAGTTGCCTGTGCGGGAGGCGTCGGCCCCCGTCGAGGCGGTGTTTGCCCCGCCGGCCCCAGCCTCGGCCGCTGCATCACCGCCTCCGGCGCCGGTCCCGATGCCGCCTCCTGCTCCGAACCCGCTCGTGCCAGCCTCGGCCCCGGCTCCTGCCGTTCAGCAGGTCACCAGCCCTAAGTCGGCTGTGCCGTCGATCGAGCGGGCGCTCAGTGGCCCGGCACGGGACCTGAACGGCTCCTGGGGTGGCAAGGTCAAGATCGTCACCGGCAACGGCGCCGCGCAGGGTCCCGGCGCCCGCGACCAGGAGGCGCAGGACAGGAACCGGGCGCGGCTGCCGATCGCCGAGCCACGGCGGATCCTCATCCTCGGCTGCACGAGCGGCGCCGGCCAGTCAGTGACCGCGCTCATGGCCGCGTCCATGCTGGCCAGCCTCCGCGAGCACCCGGTGGCCGCGGTGGACCTGCACGATGGCACGCTCGCCCGCTACCGGGCACCGGCCGCGTGGCTTGAGGAGCTGCTGGCAGGTAAGCCTCCGCAGCACATCAGGCCAACTCGGCCGGACGGCCTGCACCCGACCCCGAAGCCGAGCCCGGCGAGGCTCGATGTCGTCGCCTCGCATGAGCCGCTCAAGGACGGCGACGAGATCAAGCTCGCCATCCAGCTGAACAGGCACTACCCGCTGACCCTGCTCGACCCCGGCGCGGCCGGCCTGACGCGGCTGCTCAAGGTCACCGATCAGCTCGTGGTGGTCGTGCCCGCCAACGTGGACGCGGCCGGCGCCCTCGCCGACACCCGTGACTGGCTCGACAACAACGGCCACGCGGACCTGGCCATGCAGTCGGTCACGGTGATCAACGGCGTGAGCCGCCGCTCGCTGCCTGACGTCGAGCACGCCGAGTCGGTCGCCCGGGGCCGCTCGCGCGCGATCGTCCGCGTCCCGTGGGACGACATGCTCCCGGTAGCCGCCGCCAATCCGTCCACGCTCCGTCCGCAGACGCGCGTCGCCTACACGGCCCTCGCCGGCGTCCTCGTCGCGGGCTTGGCCGCCGTCCCCGTAAGGAAGAAGTGATGATGAGCGCGAAGTCGAAGGGGCGCAGCCGCCTGGCCGTCAGGTACTTCGACGACCGGGTACTGCTCACCGAGACACACGCGTGGGCCTACTACCGGGTGCCCTCGGTGTCGTACGAGTTCACCACGCCCGACGAGCGCGAGGCACTGGCCACCAACATCACCGTGGCCCTCGCGGCGATCAGGATGCAGGATGCCGAGGTACACCTGCGGCTCGCGCACCGGCCGTACCCGGCGGTGGAGTGGGCGACCGGCCTTGACAACACCTCCGACGGCGGGCCCGGCTGGCGGGAGTACCTGGAGCAGATCTACCAGCACGTGTGGGCGAAGGACTTCTGGTCCAAGGAGATCTACCTTGGTGTCAGGCTCGGCCAGCGCTCGGTGCGGGCGCAGCTCACGGGCGGCGTGTTCCAGGGCCTCTTCGGCAATTACCGGCCCGCCGACCGGGGCCCGGACGAGGCCGTGGTGCCGTCCGGTGAGATCGGCAAGTGGACGGACCAGGCGGAGCGGCTCGGCCGTGCGCTCACCGCGTCCGCGCTTGCCGCGCGGCACGCGACCTCCCGCGAGGTGGCGTGGCTGTTCCGTCACTCGCTGATGGGATCGCTCGGTGACCCGCCGCCGTCGGGGACACGCCGCAGGACCTGGGGCGCCGGCGAGATCGAGCAGCTGTACGAGGGCGCGGTCCACAATGGCCGTACGATGCTCCGACTGGAGCAGGTCCAGGGTGACTCGTGGGCGGCGTTCCTCTCGTTCGCCCGCTTCCCCGACCTGATGTCGTTCCCTGACGGGGAACCGTGGCTGCACTACTCGGACTCACTGCCGTTCCCCGTCGAAGTCTCTTCGCGGATGCACCTGATCCCTCCGGCCAAGGCGTCCAAGGACGTGTCGCGGCGGCTCGCGCACGCCCGCGACATGGACGCGCACATCCGTGAGGCGGGCGCGGAGGCGCCGATCGCCCTCGCGGAGCAGATCGCCGCCGCCCGCATGCTTGAGCACGGCATCACGAAGGAGCGGCTGCCGTTCGTCTACGGCTGGCACCGGCTGATCGTGACCGCGCCAACCAGGGAGCTGTGCGTCCGCCGGGTCGAGGCGGTCACCGAGCACTACAGGGACATCGGGATCGACCTGGTCAACTCCACCGGCGACCAGTTCTCGCTGCTGTCAGAGTCACTTCCCGGCGAGAAGGTGCGGCTCTCCTCGTACGTGCAGCGCCAGCCGCTCTACACGATCGCCGGCGGCATGCCGACCGCGACCGTGGAGCTTGGCGACCGGATCGCCGAGGGCGTCGGCTGGATCGGCCCGTACATCGGCGAGACGCTCGGGCGGGCGCGCTCAGTGGTCCACTTCGACCCGATGCTCGCTGCGGCGCGGAACCGCCCGACGGCCGTCGCGATCACTGGCGAGCCCGGTGGCGGCAAGACCACGCTGGCAATGCTGCTGATCTACCAGCTCGCGCTGCGCGGCGCGACGATCGCGGTCATCGATCCCAAGGGCGACGCCGAGCCGCTAGCCGAGTTCCTGACGCGGACCGGGCGCAGGGCGCGGGTGCTGCCGCTGTCATCAGCGGCGGCCGGGCTGCTCGACCCGTTCTCGTTCGGCGACGACCTGTCGGAGAAGCGGACGATGGCGACCGAGACGCTGCGCCTGCTGCTGCCCAGGATGAGCGAGGAACGCGAGTCGGCGATGATCCAGGCGGTCGGCGCGGTAGCGGCCGGGCCTAGGCCGAGCCTCGGCAAGGTCGTGCGGCTGCTTGAGGAGTCCGACGACCCCGCGTGGAAGAACCTGGGCGCGGTGATGCGCTCGGTCTCCGAGATGCGCCTCGCCCGGCTCTGCTTCGCGCCGTCGGGCGGGCAGCAGATCGACGCCCAGGGCTGGACGACCGTGTTCACGCTCGGCGGGCTGACCCTGCCGGACACCACGACCGGCCGGGAGGACTACTCCTACGAGCAGCGGCTGTCCGTCGCGCTGCTTTACCTGGTCTCCCAGTTCGCCCGGCGGCTGATGAACACCATCGACCGCACCGCGCCGAAGGCGATCTTCCTCGACGAGGCGTGGGCGATCACTTCTACCCCGGAGGGCGCCAAGCTCGTTCCCGAGGTATCCCGGATGGGACGATCCAGGAACACCGCACTAGTTCTCATCTCGCAGAACGCGGGCGACCTGCTCCACGAGCAGGTGACCAACTGTATTTCGAGTGTTTTCGCGTTCCGTTCATCGGAACGTGCCGAGGTGGCGAACGTCTTGTCGCTCCTCGGCGTCGAGCCGTCCGAGGAGCACAAGGCCATCCTTCGTGCCCTCGGCAACGGCGAGTGCATTTTCCGTGACCTCGACGACCGCGCGGGCCGCATCGGCGTCGATCTCGTGTCCGAAGAACTACGGGACTGGATCGACACAAACCCGACACGAGCCCGTCGGCCTGAGCCGGCGGCGACAACCCCCCAGTAGAACCGCCGAATACAGGAGCCCCCCGAGATGGCTGAACCCCTCCCACGAGCTGGCAAGACGAGGAAGCGTCACCGGCCAGCTCGCGCCCTGCTATTGACTGGCGCGATCATCGCGATCGTGCTCAGCGGGCTCTTCATGGCCCGCTCGGCGAACGCCGCGCCGGTCGCGAAGTCAGCGCCCGCCGCCGCGGCAGTGCCTGCGGCGAAGGCAGTGCCCGCAGCGAAGACTGGCCCCGCCGCGACGTCCGAGCCCGCCGCGACGTCCGAGCAGACCGCCCGCGTCGCCCCCGACCAGCTGACCGCGGTCACGACGCCGACGGTGCCTGACGCCGGGATCTGCAACGTGCCGGGAGTCGGCGACATCGGCGGCCTCATCGGGCTGTGCCAGGCGGGTTCCGGCGTGGTCGGCGACCTGAACAACATCTGCACCTCCGGAGCGCCGACGCCCGTGCTCGCGACGTCCGGCATCGACTCGATGATCACCACGCCCGGCCAGGCCTCGAACAAGACGCTGTACGACAACTACGGCATGGCCGGGCAGGACTGGGCGGCGACCGGGCTGCAGTGCTCGGACATGACCTCGCTGATCGGGAACAACGTCGCCGGCATGGTCTTCGACGTGGCCAAGTCGCTGGACAGGGTCACGATCACCGTCTACCAGTCCGCCGCCGGGTCCAACATCCTGGGCTGGCTGAGCGGCTCAGTGGACCAGCTGATCACCGCGCTCGGCAACGCGATCTACTTCCCGTTCCTCGCCCCTGTGGTGATCATCGCCGCGATGTGGCTGGCGTGGCAGGGCCTGATCCGCAAGCGGGCCACCCGGACGTTCGAGGGGACGATCTGGATGGTCGTCGCCTGCGCCGCCGCGATCTGGCTGATCGGCCAGCCCAACGACTTCACCAGCGTCGGCACAGATGTCTCGAATGGCGTCACCTCGGTGCTGAACACGGCGTTCGTGAACCTGCCCGCCACCACGGGAAGCAACTGCCTGCCCGTCTCGGCGACCGACCCGGAGTCCGTCAGCGCGAACTACGCGTTCACCTCGGGTAGCGGCCTCGTGGACAACAACGCGAACGAGCTGTGGTCGGTGCTCGTCTGCAAGCCGTGGCTTGACGGGGAGTTCGGCACTTCCGACTACACGGCGCCAGGGTCGAAGGGCCCGCAGACGCTGGTCAACCAGTACGGCAGGCAGCTGCTGTGGGCACAGGCGGTCGCGACCAACGAGCAGCCGACGGCTGCGGACCTCCAGGCTAAACAGGACACCTATAACGGCATCGCGCAGGCGTTGCAGTCGACCAATCCGGCCGTCTACTCGCTCTTCCAGGGGAATCAGTGGACAACCCGGCTTGAGATCGGATTTGAGGCGCTGTTCGCCGCGGTCGCGGCGGGCTTGCTCGTCCTGCTGATCGCGCTGACCCTGATCATGCTGAAACTAGGCTTCCTGCTGCTGCTCGTCGCCGGGCCGTTCTTCCTGATCATCGGCATCCATCCGGGCTTTGGCCGGGTGGTCGCGATCCGCTGGTTCGAGATGCTCGTCGGCGTGCTGATGAAACAGGTCGCGGTCGCGCTGACGCTCAGCATCCTGCTGTACTGCTACTCGCTGATCATGGGGACCACCGACCAGGTGCTGCCGTGGGCGCTCAAGATCATGATGATCGCGCTGGTCACCGTCACCGTCTTCATCTACCGCAAGCCGTTCCAGCACCTGTTCTCCTCGGTCGGCTACGGCATGCTCGGTGCTGAGGAACGCGCCCAGGTGAACTGGCGCGAGTCCGCCCTCGGCTTCCGCCGGGCGACCGGTAACGCGGCGGGCGTCGCTGTGCCGGGCATCGGCGGGATCCGCGCGTCGCGCTGGGCACGGCGCGGCACGGCGGAAACCGGCGGGGCCGGTGACGGGACCGCAGCGGGCACGGGCGGAGCGGCGGCGGCCGGCGCCACGATTCCCGAGCGGACGTCCGCCGCGCCTGTCTCGGACAGCCACGTCACCGGGCGGCAGTGGCCGGACGCGGGCGTCAGCCACGTCGGCCGGACGGCAGCCCCGCCGCTGCCGCTCTCGCCCACGGGCGGAGCGCCCGCCAGCGGTCCGTCGGCGGGCTGGGCCCGCAGCGGCGCGGCGGGGACTGGCACCGGGGCGCGCGGGCCGGCGCAGCCGCCGGTCCGCCAGGGCGGAGCGCCCGCGCCGACGTCCCGCCCCACGACAGGAAGCTGGCCAGGTGGCAGCGCCGGAACCCGTTCGGGATCCTCGAATGGAGCCGGCGGGGGAGCGGGAAAGCCGCCCGCGACGCCGTTCTGGTCGCGATCGCGCCGCCGGTCCAAGTAACGGGGGGCCGTCATGGAACTAACCCCCGGCCGGCAGCGGCTGGTGTTCGTTGTCGTTGTGCTCGCGCTCGCCGGGCTCGGCATCTGGGTGCTCCACGGGCGAGGGTCAGGCGGCACGCCAGCCGCCGCACCGTCCACCTCCACGAGCACTGCGGCGGGCACGGCAGCGCCGTCCACGAGCCCGGCGTCGGCCACCGGCGTCCCGCCGTCGTCCGTCCCTGCACCGACGCCGGCCTCGACCGCCGGCGGCGCGGAGATCTACCAGTGGCTCCCGTTCACGCCCGCGGACCTGACCGCGGCAGCGCAGGCCACGGTCTCCTTCGCTAAGGACTACGTCACCTGGAGCTACACGGAAAACGCGGCGGCCTACGGCGCCACGTTCAACGGCCTGGCGAGCCCAACGGAGATAACGGCGCTTGAGGAGGGTTACAGCACGGCTGGCGTGGCTCAGCAGCGGACCGCGGACAAGCAGGTCTCGACTGGCAGCGGCACGATCGAGTCGATCAGTTCGTTTGGCAGCGGGTCGATCACGTTTGTGGTCACGATCACCAATCAGGTCACCTCGACGCAGCCGACGACGACGGCGCCCCCCCAGCAGTACGCCGTCACGGTTGCCTCGTCAGGCGGCGCCTGGCAGGTCAATAACATCGAGCTGTCCTCGGTGGGTAATTCGTGAACCGGCGCGCGCTGGGGCCGATCATCATCGGCCTCATGGTCATCATGCTGCTCGCCTTCCTCGTCGTCCCGATGCTCGTCGTCGGCGGGGCGGCCCTGTTGTTCGCCGGCGGATCCGGCACCAACTGCGGGACCTCGGGGGGGAACGCGGTCCAGCCCCCGGTGTCCACGGAGGCGGCCAACTCGATCCCCGCCAACTACCTGAAGTGGTTCCAGCAGGTCGGGCTGCAGTACAACGTGCCGTGGACGATCCTGGCCGGCATTGGGAAGGTGGAGAGCGACGACGGGCGGACCACGCTGCCCGGCGTCACCACTGGCTCGAACGACTTTGGCGCGGCCGGGCCGATGCAGATCGGCATCGACGGCGCGTCGGGCAACCAGTGGGGCGGCGCGCCGATCCACCCGGCGTCCGAGGTGGTTGACGGCGTCGCCACCGACGAGGACGGTGGCGGGGTCGCGGACGTGTACGACCCGGCGGACGCGATCGCCGGGGCGGCCAAGTACCTCGTCGCCCATGGCGTGCAGCAGAATCCCACTGCCGCTATCTTCGCCTACAACCACGCGGACTGGTACGTCCAGGAAGTGCTCAACTGGGCGTCGACCTATGCGGCCGGCGGGTTCACGGTCGCCGGTGCCACCCAGGGCAACGACACCGCGGTCGCCGCTGCGGGCGCCGGCGGGCAGTCGTGCACGGGCGGCAGCAGCCAGCTGTCCTCCTTCGTCGCGCCGAACGCGATCGTGGGCGAGGCCGTGAACTACGCCGAGGCGCAGCTGGGCAAGCCGTACCTGTTGGGCGGGACCGGACCGGACGCCTTCGACTGCTCAGGTCTTGTCATGATGGCCTACCGGTCGGCGGGGGTGAACATACCGCGGACCTCGCAGGAGCAGTGGGCGCAGCTTCCGCACGTGCCCGCGTCCAAGATGCTCCCCGGTGACCTGGTGTTCTTCGCCGGGTCCGACGGTACGCCCACGGCGCCGGGGCATGTAGGCCTAGTGGTCGGCAAGAACCTGATGATCGAGGCGTACGCGACTGGCACCCCGATCCGGGTCTCCGCATTCGGCACGCCGCAGTCAGCGCCCGGCGACAACGTAGTTGTCGGCTACGCCCAGCCATGGCCGAATTCTGCCGCTTAGCCCGTCAGTCGCCCGGGTAGCGCCCTGTAACCCTCTCGTCAGGCGGACCTGGGCCGTATGGGCGGCCGCTGCCACAAGACGCGATCTCGCCGCACTCGTCGCCGCGCTGGACCTCACGGCGCGGTAGAGGCGGTCGGGTTCTTCCCGGATCAGAATCCCGTCAAGCCCTGTCTGCTTTCCACATCCGGGCGACGGCTGAGCGCGCGGTCGGCGGCCGGCCGGGTGCGGCGCGGCGGCCGGGCGGGCCCCTGTACCGCCCGGCCGTCTGCCGCTGGTTACCTCGGGAGGTTGGCTTTTCAAGATTCGTCCAGTTCAGTGGGGGGCACATCGTCAAGGCAAGTAGTCGTTAGATCGGCGTCCGACGGTTCTAGCGCAGCACGCCTGGAACCAAGCATCTGGCCTTGAGGGGTGACACCGAATCACCTAGTGTGGGTGATTCGGTGTCACCCGGTCAGGTGGCAGGATCGCATCGTCACACTGCAGTGCCAACCGAAAGGGGAGATCATGGGAAGGGAAGCAAGAGTCGGGCTGCTGCTTGGTGCTTCCGCCTGTCTGCTGGCGGTCATGGTTGACTGGGTTGTCGAGGAGCTGCACCGTCCGAGCAGATAGCTAGCCCTTTCACCGAGTGCCCGGCCACGGCCTTATTACGTGGCCGGGTGCTTGAATGGCGCACCACCACGGCGTGGTCGGGCGTCGGCCGCGCGAGGTCCGGAGTTTGTCCAATTCTTGAATTAGCGTTCCGGAGGCCCCCTTATGCGCGTTTTGCTCGTCCATCCCGCCGCGCTGATGTACTCGGAGATCTTCTTGCGGCTCGAGCCGCTCGGGCTGGAGCGAGTGGCGGCCGCCCTGCTGGCCGAAGGTCATGACGTCCGGCTGACTGACCTGCAGGTCTACCGCAGGGCGGAGCTGGAGCGTCAGGTAGTCGAGTACCGCCCGCAGGCGGTCGGCTTCAGCCTCAATTACCTGGCCAACGTGCCGGAGGTCGTGGACCTGGCCAAGTGGATCAAGACGGTGCTCCCGGACTGCCTGATCTTCGTCGGCGGCCACAGCGTCTCGTTCGTGGCCGGGGATGTCATCGCGCATGCCGAGGGCGCCATCGACGTCGTGCTGAAGGGCGAGGGCGAGACGGCGGCTCCCGCCCTGCTCGCGGCCGCCCCGGACCGGGCGCTGGCAGAAGTGCCGGGCGCGGTGACCGCCGACGGACCCGGCCGTCCGCCGAGTATGGTGCACAACCTGGATGACCACCTTCCGGCCCGGCACCTGGGCGGGCGCCGCCGCAAGTACTTCATCGGGGTGATGGACCCCGCCGCGTCCATCGAGTTCACCCGCGGCTGCCCGTGGGACTGCTCGTTCTGCAGCGCGTGGACCTTCTACGGCCGCAGCTACCGCAGGCTGTCCCCCGAGGCAGCGGTGGAGGACATGGCCCGCATCCCCGAGCCGGGCGTGTTCATCGTGGACGACGTGGCCTTCATCAAGGCCGAGGAGGGCGACGAGATCGCCCGCCAGCTCGAGCGCCGCAAGATCCAGAAGCAGTACTACCTGGAAACTCGCTGCGACGTGCTGCTGCGGAACGAGGAGGTGTTCCGCCGGTGGCGGCGCCTCGGGCTGAACTACATGTTCCTCGGCCTGGAAGCCCTCGATGAGGACGGCCTCAAGCAGTTCCGCAAGCGCACCACGCCGAAGGTGAACAACAAGGCCCTGGAGGTGGCCAGGTCCATGGGGCTGAGCGTGGCCATCAACATCATCGCCGACCCGGACTGGGACGAGGCCCGCTTCGCGTTCGTGCGGGAGTGGGCGATGAGCGCCCCCGAGATCGTCAACATAACCGTCCAGACGCCTTACCCCGGTACCGAGATCTGGCTGACTGACGCCCGCCGGCTGACCACGCTGGACTACCGGCTGTTCGACGTGCAGCACGCGGTACTGCCGACCCGGCTGCCGCTGCACCGCTTCTACGAGGAACTGGTCAAGACCCAGAAGGTGCTTGCCCGCAAGCACCTGGGAGTCGCGGCGCTCGCCAAGACCAGCGGGATCGTCGCCCGGCAACTGCTCCACGGCCAGACAAACTTCGCCAAGATGATCTGGAAATTCGACCAGGTCTACAACGCCAACCGCCAGTATGCCGAGCACCAGCGCGAAGCCCGCTACCTGCTGCAGCCCCAGGCCGCCCCGGTCACCGCGCCAGACCGGGCACAGTTGTACATCCACGCGCCGGCCCGCCGCGGGCACTCGCCCGTGACGGAGAAATGACGGTGGCCGTAGGGCGCGCTCGCGTACCGCGGCTAATCGCAAGAGTTTTCCCGAACGAGCCGTGGTTTCACGTGTGCACTCAAGCTCAACGGAACCTGAATGCTCCGGCCTTGGCCAGTCCGGGTCGGCAGGAGTCGTACGTCGCCGCGCCCGGCGGCGATCGTGGAGGAACGGGCGCGAAAGCGACTCTCCGTGGCGCCCGGTATGTGGCGCGATTAGCAGGTCTGACGATGTGAAAGTCCGCTGAAGCGGTCGACGAGACCCCCGCCGGTAGGTCCGGCGGGGGTCGCCGGGCAGCCAATCATGCTGATGCGCGCTGGGCCGGAGGACTGGCCAGGCGGCCCATGAAGTGGAGGATCCTGAGGTGCTCTTCCATCTCAAGCGCGGCCTGCTCAGCGTCCCCGGCACGCAGGTGGGCGAGCATCCGCTTGCGGGAGTTCGTGACGATCCCGTTAGCGGCGGGGCCAGCCCCGATCATGAGGTCGTAGGCAAACCCGGCGCCGTGGTTGAACACCGGCGTCAACCGGGGGTCACCGGTGGCATCAGCGAGGGCGGTGAAGAACTCGGCGTGCGCGGCTGCCTTGCGGTCCCAGCCGAATCCGGTCGGGGTGTCGCAGGCCTGGTCAAGGCTAGCCTGCAAGGCTGCCTGGCGCGGGCTGGTGATCATTTTGCAGGCGATGCGGGTGGCTGTCGCCAAAACCTGGATCAGTTCCTCGTTCATCCTGTCTCATTAGTTGGTAGCGCTCGTGTTCGGTCATGCCGCCCCAGATCCCGTGCTGCTCGCGGGTGCGCAGCGCGAAGACGCGGCAGTGGCGCTGCACCGGGCAGTGCGCGCAGATCGCCGGTTACCGGCCTGCCTGAAGCGGCGGGATCCGTAGATCAAGCATCAACCGCCAAGCGAAACCGCACACCGTCAAGGCAGACAGCCTCCAAGCCCTTCGGTGATCCGCGGTCCATCTATCCGGTTCTGCGATATTGCGGATCCGGCTCGACGTAGTTCTAGGAGGTCTGTGTCACCGACAGTCTGGACATCTTCTCCTTGACTGGCCTCATGGTCAGTCAAGGACATCTGCGACCGAATATGCGCGGGCGGGGAATCCGGGTTCTACCGCTCCGGTCCGGGTCCAGAACAGGAGCCGGACTTCGGCGGCGGGTTCTGGCACGAAACTGATCTTGCGCTGCAATTCGAGCACGTCACGGCTGGTCAGCGGGGCCTTCTGCCAGCGGCACTCCCCTAGCATGCCTGTCGTGTCTCCGGAGATCCCGAGCACATCGATCTCCACGGTCTCGTCCCGCCACCAGCGGCCGATGATCATGTCGCTGGCGAATTCGCCGTCACGGGCGAGCAGTGCGGCGTGGTCACGGCACGCGCTCTCGAATACCCGCGCCACGTGCTGGTCAAGGCGCGCGGCCGTCCGCTGGCGGACGGCCGCCCCCTGCCCGCCTTCAATGAGGTCCACGTCATCGCGGAGGACTCCGAACCAGAAGGCCAGGTAGGTGTCGGCGATCTCGTACAGGGGGTCCGCGGCGATGCTCCCGACGGGGACAATGCGGCGCACGTAGCCTGCGCGGCGCAGACGCTCCAGCGTGTAATCGATCCGCTGCTGCGCTCGTCCCGCGATGCGGGACCGGCGGCGAGCGCCGAATCCGATCGCCGTGAGCACCCGCTCGTATCCCCCGCGCCAGTCCAGGTCCTCGCCGATGATGTCCAGGGCGTCACGAACCAGGAGTCCAGCCGGCTGATAGGCGAGCCGGCGGAGATTCGTCTCGACATCAGCCGCCTGATCCCATTGGTCGAGGTGGAGCGGGTATCCCCCGCACACGGCGTAGGCAGCGAGGAAGTCGGCAGCGGGGATGTCCGGCAGGAATGCCCGCGCCTCTCGCGCTGCGAACGGGTCCAGGCGCAGCTCAAGCGCCGCCCGGCGGTGCAGTCCTCCCTGTGCGCCCAGCATCTCCTCCATAACACTGACGGCAGAGCCGGTAAGCACGAGCATCGCCTGCTGATCCCGGACGCGGTTCTCCCAAACGGCGGAGACCAAGTCGGCGAAGTCGGGCTGAGACGCCAGCAGCCGCGGGGCTTCATCGATCACGACCAGCAACGGGGCTGCCTCGGCAAGCCGGACCAGGAACCGAAGAGCCGACTCCCAGTCCGGGAAAGGCGCCGCGAGCAGATCTTCGACTTCGTCGCCGAGCTGCTCGCGGATCCGGTCGGTCAACCGGGCTAGCTGACGCTCGTTACTGTCCTGGCGGGTAGCCGTGAAGTAAACCGCCCGCTTGGCCGAAGCGAAACGAGACAGCAGGAACGTCTTACCGACCCGCCGACGCCCCCACACCACGGCGAGCTGAGGTACTCCTGCCTTGGCCTGCGTCCACGAACCCTCAAGGTCGGCGAGTTCTTGATCACGACCGATGAGCTCAACCATGCTTCCATAGTACATGGAGTTTGTACTACAAAGAGTTTGTACTACAAATAGCTTGTATGACGTCTACCAGGGACGACGAGTCACGACCATCTTGGCAAGGCTGGGATGACCTGCGGTTTCGCGGTAAATCCCTGGGTGTTGGGTGTCAACGTCGGCCGAATTTCAAGCGTCGTTGACAGCTGGCGGTTACGGCTTGCGGGCGAGGCCGCAGTAGGCGGCGACATCACCCTGCGCGCTGCCGTCGCCTGCCGTGACCTGCGACCAGCGGCTGAGGTTTACCAGACCCGGGCCGGTCAGCTCCAGGCCGTCGAAGAACCTGCTGACATCGCCGCGACCGCGGGCATTGAACTGGGCCGAGGCCCGCTCGTTATAGCGTCGCTCTGCCTCCGGCATGTCGTCGGATCCGACGTCGCTGGCGGCGTGCAGGATTGCCAGGTAGCTGCCCGACGGCACCGCGCCCATCAGCGTCGTCACAATGCGGTAGGGGTCGTCGGAGTCCTTGATGAAGTGCAGGACCGCGATGAGCAGCACGGCTACCGGCTGGCTGAAGTCGAGGATCCCGGAAGCCTGGGCCAGGATCTTAGCCGGGTCGCGGAGATCGGCGTCCAGGTATGCCGTCTTTCCTTCCGGGCTGCTGGTCAGCAGCGCGCGGGCGTGCGCGAGCACCACCGGGTCGTTGTCCACGTAGACGACCCGCGAATCCGGTGCCAGCCGCTGGGCGACCTCGTGCGTGTTGTCGGCGGTGGGGAGCCCGGTGCCGATATCGAGGAACTGCCGGATGCCGGCGGCGGCGAGCTCGCTCACTACGTCGGAGATGAGCTGCCGGGTGAGCCGGGCGATCAGCGGCATCTTGGGCACCACCTCGCCGAACTGCTCGGCCAGCGCACGGTCGGCCTCGAAGTGATCCTTGCCCCCTACCCAGAAGTTCCAGACCCGGGCTGGGCTCGGCACTGTCGGATCGAGGGCGAGTGCAGCCGCAACGTGCTGTTCCTGCGGGGCACCCTGCGTCATTCGGACTCCTACTGCCGGGGGACAAGTCGTGCCGCCTCAAAAACCGTGAAACCCGATCATAGTCCCATAGTGGACGGCTGTCCGGACGTGGTGACGTGAGCAGGCATGGCGGCCGGGTCTGGCAGGCGAACCGCGGTGGCGTGCAGGTCATGAAGGTGGGGGTGGACCACATCTCCGTGCTCAGCCGTGAGGCAGGCGCAGATGAGAGCCGCCGCGAGGATCCCATTTGGGTGTTGCGGCTACCACTCAACAGGCGTCGGCTCCGGCTTTTACCACTCCAGGTGGTAGCTGTAGATTTCCTTCATCATCGGGCTGCTCGCGGCCATCTTCATGAACACCGGCATGAGTGCGTCTCTGACGACCCGGCCCGCCGGCGCGGCGGCCTTGCTGCTGCTGATCCGGGCGGCCCATTTGACGATCCGCTCGGCGCGGCGGCGGCGCTCCGCCTCGAAGCGGGTGAGCGCCGCGGCTGGAGTAGGCAGGTCTCGCAGGCACCGGGCCAGGGCCACCGCGTCCTCCACGGACAGCGACGCGCCCTGGCCCGAGGTGGGGGAGGGGGCGTGCGCGGCGTCACCGATCACGATCATGCGGTCGCCGTGCCAGGCCGGCAGGTGCGGGAGGGCGTGGATGGGGCTGGCCGCGCTGAGCCGCGGTGTCGCCTCGATGAGCCGGACCGCGGGGCCGGCGTCATCGGCGAACAGGCCAAGCAGCCGCTGCCGCCACTCCTCGGGGTCGATCGCCTGGACTTCGCCCCGGGCGGGCTCGCGCGGCTGCGGGACGTTGGCGAACCACCACACCTCGCCGCTCGGCGCCAGGGCGTATCCGAAGAAGGCGCGCTTGCCGAAGATCATCTCGTAACTGCCGGGCTTGCTCTCCACGCTTACGCCACTCGCGCCATCGCGGGGCCGGCGATGCCGCCTCCGATGATCATGACGTTGCGGACAGCGGTCACGGTGAAGTCCTCTCTGCGGAGGTCCCGGCGGCGGATGTTCGGCCGGTGTGGAACCGGGCCCACATCGGCCCCCAGCCTGTCTCGGGGTCGGTGATGCGGGCGATGAGGCCGTCAGTGAAGGCGGCGTCGGCGTCCAGCAGGGCCAGCCGGTATTCCTCTTCGACCTGGAACAGCGGGTGCAAGCCCGCGGCCAGGGCACTGTCGATTGCGTCGCGCAGCTCCGCGCGGCCGGCGGCCAGCCGCCGGCGGCGATTATTCAGCAACTCGACCGCCTCTTCCGGCGATAGCACCGCGATCAGCGACAGCGCCGCCACGAAGTGCGGGTATTCGTACTGTGGTTCCGCCACCAGCTCGCGCAGCCAGTCGCGCTGCTCGGCCCGGCCCGAATCGGTCAGCGCGTAGGCGGTGCGCTCAGGAAGCTGGCCCTCGCGGGAGGTCCCCGCCTCGGCGATGAACCCCGCCTTCTCCAGCTGCTTGAACACCATGTACAGCGAACCGGTATTGAACCTGATGCTGCGGTCGTCGCGGTTGTGCTGCAAGGTCCGCCCCATCTCGTATGGATGCATCGGGCCCTGGGCCAGGTAGCAGAGAACAGCCAGCCCGAGCAAGTTCCCGACCTTCCGTCGCTTCGGCACCGAGTCATGCCCCTTTCCATTCGAAGTATTCAGAACCAAGTACTCAATGTCAACTAGTTGAGGACGTCTACTGCAAGACTAGTCAGCGACGGCCCAGAACCGGCAGCTCGGCGGGTGTCTGCTCAGTGCTGCAGTTCGCAGGTCATCTTCACGACTTCGAGAACGTTCTGGCGGCAGCGAGCCGCGACGCGGGCCGGCGGCCAGCCCGCGTCCGGCATCTACGCCCGCGACCCGTAGGCCCGCCATCTCGCACGGGGCCATCAGCGAGATCGGTTTCGCGGTCGGCCACCGAAGGTAACCGCAGACCGACCGCCTTACCTCACGAAGAGGCGCCGATCGCCGACTCGGCGTCAGGAGCCTGCCCATTGGTCGTACTTACCGAGCCGACCCGAACTACCAGTTCTGCGGCGCATGTCAGACAGGTTCCAGTGGAACCCGCGAGCCGAAATCGACGTTACCCAGTCTATATGTTTGTATCACGAGACACCTAGCGTTAAACACGACTGAAGTGTAGGAATTACACTGTTCAGGTGTCACACTGTTGACATGATGCAGCGTGCATGGAATGTTCGAGTTGCTTTCTTTTTCAGCCTTCTGATGTTGATATTTATTACATTGTCTTTCCTGCTGCGCGCTCAGGTTACGGTCAATATCGCTGCTGTAGTAGGCGTGCTGGTTTCTGTCGCCATGTTGTACTTGTCGCTATCAGCCCTCCCGACAGAGGAGAAGATCAATTCAGCGCTCACCGATCTGGCCGCGCTCCTGGAAAACAGCTGGGGTAGACGGATGGCTCTCTTGCTAGGTAACGACGAAGAAAGCCCGGCCGCAAGCCGTCCGCTCGCCGCCTCCGTGAGGTTCACACGAGTCGCCGAACTTGAGCTGACTTCGCAGCCCGGTCTCGCAGCGACAGGCAGATGGGAAAAGATCTATCAGGATTCCTACAGAAAGGTCAGAGGCGGCCGTCTGGTCATCGTCGGTGAGCCCGGATGTGGCAAGACCTTGCTCGCCATAGAACTCGTGCTTCAGATACTTCGTGCACGGAGGAACGGTGACCGAGTTGCGGACAAGCTACCGGTGCCCATCAGCGTCGCGGGCTGGGACGGGACCGGTGATCTCACGACATGGCTGACGAAACGCCTGAAAGAGGAATGGCATCTGAGTCCAGCCGTAGGCCGAGTGCTCATCCGTCGCAATCTGATACTCCCGGTGCTCGACGGGCTCGATGAAATAGGCGCGCGTGAGACGCCTACGAAACCCCCGGAACAGCAGTTCCGTGTCCTGCGCCAGCTCAATAAGAGATACGGAGGCAGAGACCCAGGGTATATGCCAGTTATTGTTAGTTGCCGAACCGATGATTACACTCAGCTCAAAGCGGTGGCCGGAGGCTTGCTCGACGCGGCGGTGGTGAAGGTTCAGGAGCTTGACAGGCTAACCATTAAGCAATATTTCCTTGTGCGGTTTGACCTGAATCTGACTCTGCCGAGCGCTGACGGCGCAGAATGGCGAGATTTTGTCGTCAGGATGGGCCCGGGCGCGCCCGGCGTTCTGGAGAAATGCCTAGAATCGCCCTGGTACCTAAGCTTGGCGATTTCCGCCTGCCGTGCTGGCCAGACGACTGTCGCCACCCTGGAGGGCTTCGGGAATATTGAAGAGCTGAAGGGGTACCTGATCGAGTCATCGATTCCGGCCGCAGTTCGGCTCCATCCCCGTGGCATCCCTGCGGCGGACGCAATCGCTCGGGAAGATGCTCCGGATTGGCTGGGCGCCGTACCCCAACGCCTGCATGACCCGGAAGATGTCCGTAGATGGCTCACGACTCTTGCCGACCATCTCGACTGGCAGGCTCGGCACGGAATGCCTGGCAACAGCATAGACCTGCTTACCATCTGGCGACTTGCGGATGCAAACGGGGGGCATCCGCGCATCGTCCACACTGTGACAGGCGTTGCCGGAGGAGTGCTAGCGGGACTCCTTGGCGGCGAACTCGCTGACGGGATACCCGGTGTCCTGATCATGAGCACGACCATCGCTATTGGAATCAGCTTCGGACTATGGGCAGGGCTCCGGCCTAATCCACGGCCGTCCCGTGTCACCCTGCCCAGGGTTAGCGAAATTCGCGGACAAGCCGTAATAGCACTAGCGGCACTGACAGGCATACTAGGTGGAATTGGTGGCGAACTTATTGGTGGCGACGCTTCCATTGGCGTTTGGGAAGGCGTATCGGCGAGTTTCGCGGTCCTGGTCGTTGCCGGGCTCGGAGGGCGGCAGGTAAAGGCACTCCAGCCTAGAGATGCTCTCCGCACCGACCTGGCATTCGGCCTGGCGCTCGGCGTCGCCTACGCTGCTGTCGGCGGGCTACCCGGCGGCCTCACAGGAGGAATCCTCTCCCACCTACGTCTCAATCACTACCTAACCCTCCCAGGAAGCATAACCATCGCGCTCCTGCTCGGTATCGTGGCCGGCGTTACCCTCGGCTCGCGATGCTGGCTGCGGTACGCCATTAGCGTAGCAATCGAGGCGACACACCACCGAATCCCCCTGAGACTCGAGCGATTCATGGACTGGGCCTACGGTGCAGGCCTACTGCGGATTACAGGCGTGTCTTATCAATTCCGCCACGACATGCTCAGGTCGTCACTGAACCCATTTCCCGATAAATGATATTGAGTCTTTTCATCCTGTCGGTGGCGGGTTCCTGAAGATCAGGTGATGGTGCGGCGTGTCGCCGCGAAGGGCGAGGAAGCCTCAATCAACGGTTCGTCGAGTTGAGCGAGCGACTGGAGGATGTCCCGCGAGATGGTCCTGCGGCCAGCCACATCGCCCGCTGTCAATGGAAGCCGAAATTGAACCTTCCAGGCTACGGTGACCGGTGGCCATAGACGTCGGTTCGCCGACCGCAGCCACGACGCCGCCTTTCGTCAGCCAATTCCCGCTGGCTGTCATCGGGCCCCGGTTGCTGGTGCCGAGCCACAGCGTCCTCGCGGGAAAGCCCCTCCCCGAGATCCTGTTTGCCTCGGGAGGGGCTTTGCCCGCGAAGGTGCGCTCAGCCAGCCGAACTACCCCGGCAGGCGCTTGTCATGGCGATCAGGGCGGCCTGAGCAGCGGCCTGAGCAGCGTCGACCCGGCCGTTGAGGGCACTGACCTCCTCGTTGTCCAGGTTCAGCTCGTCCTTGGCGTCAGCGAGGGCCGCCTTGAGCCCGCGGATACTGTCATTCGCGTGGTTGTAGGCGTCCTCTTGGTCCTCAAGCTGCACGAGAACGGTCTTGAGCGCGATATCGGCGGTAACGATCCTGCTGGCGTCCTTCGCCAGGGTGAAAAGCCACAAACGATCGGCCACGGTCTCGCGGGTCACCTCTACAGCTTCGAGGGCTTCGTCGGCCGCCGCGACTTCCTCGCCCTCAGCGGCGGCTGCCTCGTCCCAGGAAGAGCCGGCGACATCTGACTTGATGTCTCCCTCCTCCGGGTCCAGGTCGCCGCTGGCGATCGCCTCCAGTTTCTTCCTCACCGCGTCGGTGCTCTTATCGAGTACGAGGTCCCGCGCTTCTTCGGTGAAGCTGGCGATGGCTTCGCCGACGATGCCGGCGTCATCGTCACTGGATGACTCCAGGTCCTTATACCGTGCGATCAGCGCATTGTCGGCATCCACTTCCTTCGTCAGCTCGGAAACGCGATTCGCATCGTCCGTCTGGCGGCTTTGAGCAGCCCGGAGCTGATTCAGCAAGTTGTCGAGGGCCTTCTCGTCAGCCTGGTAGGCCGCGGTGGCGGCGGTGCAGGCCGGCGTAGGCGCGGACGACCCCGCCACTGCATCGCTTGCCAGTGACCAGGTCCCGTTGTCGGGCGACTCGTCGCCCGTCTGGGTCCAGGTACCGGAAACGGCTCCCGACGAACTGATGACACCTGTGTATGTTCTCGTACCCTGGATGGAGCCTGCCGGGTAGTCGAAGGTGAACGAAATGATGCTGCCACTGATCGACCCGGATACCGGCCCGCTCGTTGGGTAATACGGATCGTTCAGCGTTCCGGTGAGACTGCTGCCAGTCTGGGTGAAGGTGACGCTGTACACGAGGCTGGTGCCGTCATAGCCGATGTCAATGCTGTTGGCGCCGTTAACACTCCACTGGCTCGAAGCAGCGGCCGCCTGACCGGTCTCGGCGGTCCGCTGCGCCGCCTGGCTAGCGGGCGCTGTGGCAATCGACCCGGCGCAAGCCAGGATCACAGCCGTCACCGAACAGCAGGCCCATAGTCTGAGCTTGGGGCTACGTTCCATCATTTTCTCCCCTAGAAAACCTACTGGACGCGGCGCGACACCCGGAATTGTTACAGGTGGTTCGAAAATCGCCATCAATATGGCGTCGACTATTTCTTATATCCCCGCACGGGTTCCCGCCCTAAGGACAGGTTAGGGCCGGGGTAAGCGGGGGCGCAACTGGCTTAGCAACTTATTTCTCGATAGTGCCCGTTCGCTACAAATTGCACTTATTTGGCCCCGATTTGAACAGGAACTTCGCAACCAGTAGCTCAAATTAGCTCAGGAGGCGCCCACGGGGTCAGCAAAGTCGGATAGAGAAACACCCATACAAGTTCCTCTCAGCCAATTGGAAGAAGCCCTGGTCATGAGAGATTTTTGCATGCGAGACATGTCTCCCACGTGAGGTTCTGGGCGGGAAGGGACAACCAAAAGCGGCACCGAGAAGAGGAAAGCCGCAGGTCAAGGTAGGGCGCCTCACATCCGCTACGTCAGGTGGACGCGCACAGAGATCGCCGAATACGCGTGGCTGACGACTGTACCTGTCGGGTGGGTATTCCGACGCAGATCAGCCTGGTATGCGCGGTGCGGGAGTCTGGCGCAGAACGCGGTTCGCGGCGGTTCGTCCCCAACCGAACTTGATGCATGTCAGCGGCGTCGGTGGCCGGGTGTCGCCGCGTCCAGAAAACCGGTTGCGGAGGGACGCCGGGCTGAGCGGTAATTGATCGTCCGTGACGATCTTCTCCAGGGGGTAACCACGATGAGTGCGTCGACTGCGCCGCTGACAGTCCCGACCCGAATCCTGGAGCAGTTGTCAACCTGGCGCCGGTGCTGATCCACGAGGCGCTCAGGCAGGCGGGAACCGTCGTCTGCGAGCCAGTCGAGACGTTCCACCTGGAGATCCCCGTGAGCGCGCTCCCCGCCGTGACGGTAACGGCAGCCCGCCTGTCCGGCCTCATTACCGGCACCACGCCCGTCGGGGATGCCCTGGCGCTCACCGGCATCCTGCCCACCAGAACCGTCCAGCCCCTGCTGGCGCAGCTCCCCGAGCTAACCAGCGGCGAAGGAGTCTTCACCTCGGAAGTGGCCCACTACACGCCCGTCACGGGCCCGCCCCCCGTCCGGGCGAGGATCGGTCCCGACCCACTGGACAGGGAGGAGTGGTTCCGCGCCCGTCCCCGTTGACCGGCTCGCGTGAGCGGCGCGGGCGTCCTGGGCCGCCTCCGCAGTTCGCTGGGCTCGGTGACGTACGGGAAGAGCTAAGGGGCGATGATCGCCTTCAGTCCGGCGCGTCCCGCGGCGGCGGCGAACGCTTGCGGAGCGTCCGTGAGCGGAGTACGCGATGATACGAGCGGGTCCAGCGCCACTACACCGCGCGCCGCCAGGTCGATCGCGCGCGGGTAGACCTCGTTCATGCGCCGCACCATCGCGATCGTCAGGCCCTTGCGCCGCGCGAGCGACGCCCGGAACGTGGTCGTGTCCGAGTCCGGGATCCCGCCGAGGACAACCCGGCCGCCCGGTCGCACGGACTCGAGCGCGATCCGCACCGCGTCGTCGTTCCCAGCCAGCTCGAATGCGACGTCCGCCCCGTAACCCGAGATGTCGTCCCGCGGCGTGACCACCTCGTCCGCGCCCCACTTAACCGCCGCCTCGCGCCGGTGTGCCAACGGCTCTACCGTGACGATCCGCGACGCGCCAGCGGCCCGCAGCAACTGGACCAGCAGCAGCCCGATCGGCCCGCCCCCGACCACGGTGACCGAACCGCCGAATGGCACATGCCCCAGATCCAGCGCCCACAGCGCCACGCCAAGCGGTTCAAGCATCGCGCCGCCCGCGTCGGACACCGAATCCGGCAGCGGATGCAGCAGGTGCGACGGCCACGGCATGAGCTCGCGCATCATCCCGTCGGTCTCGCCGTGTCCGGAGAAGACGATGTTGTAGCAGATGTTCCGGTACCCGTCACGGCAGGCCCGGCACCGCTCGCAGGGTATCGCCGGATCGATCGCGACCCGTTCCCCGCGCCGCGGGCCGTCCGCGATCTCGCCCGCACCCTCGTGCCCCGGCACCAGCGGCCGGACGATCTTGGCGTCGCCGATGGCGCCTTCGGAGTACCAGTGCAGGTCAGAGCCGCAGATGCCAACCGCGGTAACCCGCACGAGGCTCTGGCCAGCCCCTGCTTCGGGCGCCGGCTCCTCCCCGACCCGCAGGTCCGCGGTCCCGTAAAGTCGCGCCGTTCGCATGCTCCCCACGTTATCCCCAACGATCGCGCCCGGCATTAGCCCGTCGCGCACCGGACGGCGGACCAGGCCTGCAGAGCCGGCAGTTCCCGCAAAGCCCGGGCCCCGGCCGACGGACCGGTCCGCAGGACAACCGCCGCGTCAGCCGTTTCGAGGCCGCGCGGTCTGAGAGGATCTCACCTATGTCCGCAGAGATTCCGGCCGAAGCGCTCCAGCTGCGATCGCTGGTGAGAGCCGATCAGACGCTCGAGCTGTTCCTGGAAATGGTCCCGGTGCCAGAGCCCGGACCAGACGAGGTCGTCGTCAGGGTTGAGGCAGCACCGCTCAACCCGTCAGACATGGGCCTGCTGTTCGGCGGGGCTGATATGGCCGCCGCGGTGGCCGGCGGGTCTGCCGAGCGCCCGGTCGTCACCGCGCCCATCCCCGATGCCGCCATGCGCGGCCTCGCCGGCCGGGTGGGGACGCCCGTGCCGGTCGGCAACGAGGGCGCGGGCACGGTCGTGGCGGCGGGCGAGTCTCCGGCCGCGCAGGCTTTGCTGGGCAAGGTCGTCGCTGCGGCGGGCGGCGGAATGTACTCGCAGTACCGGTCGGTCAACGTCGCGCTGTGCCTGGAACTCCCGGCCGGAGCGACGGCGATCGAAGGCGCAGCCTCGTTCGTGAACCCGATGACGGTGCTCGGCATGGTCGAGACCATGCGGATGGAGAATCACAGCGCGCTGGTGCACACAGCCGCAGCCTCCAACCTCGGCCAGATGCTCAACCGGCTCTGCATCGAGCGGCAGATCCCGCTGGTGAACATCGTGCGGAAGCCAGACCAGGAAGCGGTGCTCCGCGCGGCTGGTGCCGTCCACGTCTGCAATTCGACGTCCACCGACTTCATGGCGAAGCTGATCGACGCGCTCAAGGCGACCGGTGCCACGCTTGCCTTCGACGCCATCGGCGGCGGCCGGCTGGCGAGCCAGATCCTGACGGGCATGGAAGCCGTCGCCAGCGCCGCCGCGGGCGGCTACAGCAGGTACGGGTCGGCCGTGCACAAGCAGGTCTACATCTACGGATCGCTTGACCGCGGCCCGACCGAGCTGACCCGCAGCTACGGCGTAGCCTGGGGCATCGGCGGGTGGCTGCTGACGCCGTTCCTGCAGAAGGCCGGCCCGGCGCGCGTTGCGCAGCTGCGTGACCAGGTCGCTGCCGGGCTCACGACTACGTTCGCCAGCAGCTACACAGCGCAGGTATCACTCCCAGGCGCGCTCTCCCTCGAAGCGATCGCCGACTACGGCCGGCAGGCGACCGGCTCAAAATACGCCATCATCCCGAGTCGCGCCGCCTGACCCTGCCATAACCCGTCGTCGAGGTGGACCAGGCCCACCTTGGTAACCGGGCCTGATTCTGGTGAACTTGGGCTTGGACATCAGAGTGCCGCCAATGCCAGCGGTGCCAGCTCGGCGAACGCGTCGGCGCCACCCGCAGCCTCGGCACCGCTGGCCGCAGCACCACCCGCGGCTGCGTCGCCGCCCATGCCGGCGCAGGGCGTCCAGTAGGCCGGCGACCTCCGCAGCGCAGGCGCCACCAGCTCGACCCGCTCCACGAGATGCTCGGGGACTGACTCTTCGATGACGACCGGGAGCTCGAGAACGCCACGCCCGCGGTCGCCGCCGATCTCGGGGCCGTGGTGAAGATCACCGAGCTGGCCCGGTCGCTGGAGCGCAAGACCGACAGCATCAGGAACTGCATCGAGCAGGTCATCATCCCGCCCGCGCCGGTTCAGCTGGCCGGCAATATGCGCGCCTGGGCCGTCGCGGAGGCCAACGCGATCATCGCCGCCGCCCGCGGCGAGCGCATCCTGTCGAAACCGTGCCGGCCCATATCGGAAGCCAAGTACGATATTCGGGTAAACTATGGCTTATGCCGCAAACGGCTCCGAGCTGCAGCAGGTGGGACGTGTGCGAGCAAACGCCGGAGCGCGGGCGGGAACATCGGAGGCCGTCGGCGCGCTGACCTAGCGGCGCAGGACTTCGACCTCTGCGGCTGGCGGTTCGCCTGCTGCGGTTCGGGGGACGTGGCGGTGGCTCGGCACTCCGCGAGACGCTGTTCGGCCGGATGCCGAGACGTGCGGCATGTACCGCTGGCTTCGAGACAATGGCTTCCCCGAGGGATTCCAGATCGTGTGCCTGTCCTGCAACGACTCCGAGGGAACGGGCGAACGGTGCACGCTCGCGCATATCGACGGCAAGAAGCGCTGTTATGCATGTAACGAGATCAAGCTGCTGGAGAAGGAGTTCGGCACTGACCGAACCGCCCGTGACGGCACGCTCGCGCTGCAAGATGTGCGACGCCGCAGTCAGAGCAATGAGAGGGATCGCTAAATGCCGAAGAGTGACATGATCGGGACCGAGGGCGAGATCACCGCCATTTACCGGAGCGGGGTGCGCCATGCCGAAGGCTGATTTCATCGAGACCGAGGGCACGGTCACCCGGATGCGCGGGCACGGCTTCTACACCGTGGTACTCGCCAACGGGCACGAGGTCCTCGCGAGGATGTCGGGGCGGATGTCGAAAAACCACATCCGCGTAATCCAGGACGATCGCGTGCTGCTGGCGATCAGCCCGACGGACTGGTCGCAGGGGCGCATCGTTTACCGCTATAAGTGATCCGCGTTACGACTTCTGACTAGCGGGCCGGCGCGCCAGAGCCGGCCAGGGCCCGCGGACTGCAGTCGGCCCACGCCTTGCTGTCCTGGCTGCTGGGGACGTAGTGCAGCAGCAAATGTGGCATCTTCCCCAGCAGCCCTTCGGCAAGAATTGAACTCGCTAGTCCGAAGCACCATGAGGTAAGCGCCGCGGGGGCAGCAAGTGGCGAACCCGGCGGCAGCCGCCAGCGCAAACTATCGCACATCGGCAGAAGAGAACGTCGGTCAGCAGAGCCAGCATGCGGTAGGCGCGCAGAATACCTCATTACGCGCACCCCGCGATCATCGGGAATGAGCATCAGAAAGCGCGCATAGCGGCGGATATCGCGCGTGGCACGCCGACCGTGCTGGCACCCTCCGTGAGGGTAGCCGCGGAAGTCGCCGGCTCCGGCCGCAGTCGCCACGGTGAGCATCCTGGTGCCAGCGTGATCATGGTAGGGACGCCTGCTGGCCGGGTATCCGCGCAGCCGACGCTCGCCGCGAGTGATGTCCGGCGCTCACGGCAGACGACAGGCGACCCGCTTGACGTTATGTCCCAAGACCTCACACCAGAGACAGGTCAAGGTTGTCTTCACTGAGCTCGGCGGCCGGGCATGCCGGGTCGCGGGTGCAGCTGATGACGGTCTGCGCGAGGCATTACCGGCGTGGGAGCATCAGCGGCGTGGCCGTGCCCGGGTCGGCGGGACCCATGAGCGGGACCATCGTGCTGCGGTCGGCGGGACCCAGCAGCGGGATAACGGTGGCCGGGTCGGCCGGGCCCATCAGCGGGGTAGTGGTGCCCGCGGTGGCCGGGCCCATCAGCGGGCTGGCGCTGCCGTGGTCGGCGGGACCCATGAGTGGGACCGCTGTACCCCGCTCGTCGGCTCGGTCAAGGACGAACCCGCCCCGGGGGATATCCGGGATCTCGATGTCTGGGTATGGACTCCGGGTGTTCATTGCGTTTCCTTTTCCGTTGAGCGGGCTAGCGCCCGGCGCACAGTCTTGAGCTGCCTCTATATCGCGGCGGCCGTGGACGGGGCGGTGGCTGGCCGCGGTGTTCGCGGAGCCCTTGCCAGTGCGGACACGGACGTGATGTGCAGGGCGAACAGCAGCGGCACGGCGGCTGTCGGGATCAGCGCGAGTGGGAGCTCGCTGATCGGCGCCCCGGACGGGGTGATGTTGATCAGCTGGAATCCGGTGATGGTGCCGAGGGTCAGGGCCACGACCAGGTCGGTCATGCCGAACGCGTTGAACCACAGGGCGGCGCGGCGGCTCCCGCCCTGCGCGAGCCTGCGCGCGACCAGCGGCGCGGCGATACCGGCGGCGATGTCGCCCAGGCCCGCGGGCAGGGCGAACAGTGCGGGCAGGTGGCCGAGGGCCATGATGGCCAGGAAGGCCGTCCCCTCGGCCGCCCGGAACGAGTGCGGGAGCTCCAGGCGGTTCACCGTGCCCGGTGCGGCCAGGGCTCGCGCTACCACCGGGATCCGGCGCAGCGCCAGCAGGGTGCCGAAGAAGCCGGCCACCGCGACCGGCATCCACGGCACCCCGTGGCCGAGCTGCGCGTGGTACCAGCCGTGACCGGCGATCACCGCGCTGGCGGTGAACCAGCCGCCGAGCACGACGGCCGCGCCGCCGGCGAGCAGCGCCGCGCGCCTTCGGCCCAGGCCGGCGCGGACCGCGCCGCCGTATAGCACGACGCAGGTCGCGGCCGGGATCGCGGTGATTCCGGCGATGGTGATCGCCCACAGGTAGCCAGGCGGGTCGTACATGGCATCCTCCTCTGAAGCGGCAGGACTCGGCGATGAGCCAGGAGACTATGGATCCAGTCGGCGGACTGAGATCAGGCAGAGCCCGAGGTCTCCGATTCTGGTCAGCAGACCATGCAGCGCGGGCTGATCGGCCAGCGAGCCAGAGATGACGGTCTGCGTGTCATCTCTTTCGATGTGCAGGCCGCCGAACCAGACAGCCCACCGGCTGTCGAGGACGCCCTCGACGCGGATCTCGTAATGGGCGGGGCCGCCGGAGGTGTTCACTTCCGCTCCAGCCGTTGCCCGAGCTGACCCGCTGCCGCTGCCGCCGGTCTGGGATGGGGTGTGCCGGTCATGGCCTGCGCGGCCTGGGATTCGTCGGGGCTTGGCAGGTGGCGGCCGGTCAGCCGTGGCCTGTCCAGGCTCGGGGTCCAGGCCAGCGGCCCGGCCCGGTCCACGGGCGCCCGGCTGGACTGCCAGACGAGTTCCCACATCAGGACCTGCTCGTCGTGGATGGCCCGCAGGGCCGCCGCGGCGCGGCAAGCGGCACGCCACAAGGTCGCGCCGTGGCGCTGGGTGGACTGGGTAGCTGTCATCAGGATCGCCTCGCTCGTCTGAGAGGATTGCCGGCGATGGCCCGGCAGTGCCGGGGTGGGGTGCGGGCCGGCGTGACCGGTCGCGCACCGGGCGGCGCTGAGGGCAGCGGTTCCTGTCCTGCGCCGGATGTGTGTTGCCTTCTCCTAGGCACGCTAGGAGCGGACGCGGGGCCTGCGCGTCACCCGAAGGTGGCATGCGGGTGGAATCCTGGGGTGATGTGCGCGTCCATTCGGGCCGCTCCGTTGGGAGAGCCAGGCCGTAGAATGGTCCCGTCCAGCGGCCGGACCGAGGCTCGCTGGCCGGCTGAGCGGTAGGTCCCCGATGGCTGACCCGCCTGCGGCGGCCCCAGCCGGGGCTGCCAGGTCCGGGCAGGATGCCCTGCTGGCGACCAAGCTGCACGTGGCTCGGCCGCAGCCGGGCTTTGTGCCGCGCCCGCGCCTGGTGCAGGCGCTCAGCCAGGGGCTGGCGCGGGGAAGAGTGCTGATTTGCGCTCCTGCGGGATTCGGCAAAACGTCGCTGCTGGCCGACTGGGCCCGCAGTGGCGGCCGGCCGGTGGCGTGGCTGGGCCTGGATGCCGGCGACAACGACCCGGCCCGGTTCTGGCGCTACGTGGTCGCTGCGCTGGATCAGGCACAACCCGGGATCGCCGAGCGGCTGGGCCCGCTGCTCGGGCCGCAGGCCCCGCGTTCGTTTGACGGGCTTGTGACGGCCCTGATCAACGAGTTCGCTGCCCAGCCCGGCCGGGATGAGGTGCTGCTGGTCCTAGACGACTACCACCTGGTCGACGCTGGCCCGGTGCACGAGTCGGTCGCGTTCTTGCTGGAGAATCTGCCGCCGGGCCTGCTGCTGGTCGTGTCCGGCCGGACAGACCCGCCGCTGCCGCTGGCGCGGCTGCGGGCCCGCGGCCAGCTGGCTGAGCTGCGCGCCGCCGAGCTCCGCTTCACCACCGAGGAGGCGGCGGCGCTGCTGGGCGCGGCGGCGGGGCCGATCCTGCCCGACACTGCGGTGGCGGCGCTGACGGCCCGCACCGAGGGCTGGGCAGCGGGGCTGCAACTGGCCGCGCTGTCGCTGCGGGGGCGCGCGGACCCGGCTGGGTTTGTCGCGGCGTTCAGCGGGAGCCACCGCTTCGTGCTGGACTACCTGGCTGATGAGGTCCTCGACCGCCAGCCCGGGCCGGTGCGCGCGTTCTTGCTGGAGACCTCGGTGCTGGAGCGGTTGTCTGGCGAGCTGTGCGACGCGGTCACCGGCCGGTCCGGCGGCCAGGCGATGCTGCACCACATCGAGCGGGCGGGCCTGTTCCTGGTGTCGCTGGATGAGGTGCGCGGCTGGTGGCGTTACCACCATCTGTTCGCCGATCTGCTCCGCGCCCGCCTGGAGCAGGAGCAGCCCGGCCGAGTGCAAGAGCTGCACCGGGCCGCGGCCGCCTGGTCCGATGAGCACGATCTGGGCGATGATGCGGTGCGGCACGCGCTGGCGGCTGGGGACGGGGCCTGGGCGGCCCAGCTGGTCGAGCGGTACGTCGGTACGCTGCTCCGCCGCAGCGAGGGCATGACTCTGCGCCGCTGGCTTTCCACGTTGCCTGCAGACGTGCTGCGCGCCCGGCCGCGCCTGTGTCTTGCCCAGGCGTTCAATGCCGCCGTCAGCGGCCAGGTGGAAGCGATCGAGCCATTCCTGGATGATGCTGAGCACGCCTTCGCCGCTGCCGGCAGCCAGCCCGCTGAGCGACCGGCCGGGCCGGTGGCAGGCGTGCTGGCCAACGTCCCGGCGGGGATCGCATTCCTGCACGCCGAGCTCGCGCGTCTTCGCGGTGACGCAGCACGCGCGGTCGATTGGGACCGGCAGGCCCGCGCCCAGCTGGGCGAAAGTGACTTCTACCTGCGCACTCTCGTCCGCGCCAACCTGGCCGTGACGGACTGGCTCCGCGGCCAGCCCGGGCAGGCTGAACGCAGCCTGGCCGAGGCCCTCGCCGAACGGCGGGCGGCTGGCGAGGGCTACCTCGCCACGCGGGTCTGCCACGACCTGGGCCAGGTGCAGCGCGCCCAGGGCAACTTGGATGCGGCGCTCGCGACCTACCGGCAAGCGCTGGACATCGCTGGTGAGGCCAGCAGCCAGCCGCCCCATCTGGGCATGGCGCACGTGGGACTGGCCGAGGTGCTGTACGAGCGGAACGAGCTGGCCGCCGCCCTCGACCACGCCACCCGCGGGGTCACGCTAAGCCGGCAGCTGGCCTTCACGCCGCCGCTGGCCGCCGGCCTGGTCATCCTGGCCTGGATCCGGCAGGCTCACGGTGATGCGGTCGCTGCCAGGGCGGCGATGGGCGAGGCCGGGCAGGTCGAGATGAGCCCGCAAGTGGTCGCCCTGTTCAACCCGGTGCCCTCGCAGCGGGCGCGGCTGCTGCTGGCCCAGGGCGATGTCACGGCGGCTAGCCAGTGGGCTAAGGCGGCTGGCCTCAGCCCGCAGGACGAGCCGGATTACCCCTGGGAGCCGGCGTATCTGCTGCTGGCGCGCGTGCTGCTCGCCCAGGACCGTCCCGGCCCGGCACTCACGCTGCTGCAGCGGCTGCTGGCCACTGCGGTGAGCCAGGGCCGCATCGGCAACGTCATCGAGATTCAGGCGCTGCGGGCGCTGGCGCTGGCCGCCCGTGGCGATCACGCCGGCGCCCTCAGCGCCCTGGCTGAAGCGGTCTCGCTGGCCTGCCCGCAGGGCTACGTCCGGGTCTTTGCCGACGAGGGCGCTCCGATGCGCGCGCTGCTGGCCCGGCTCTCCGCCGCCCGGAAGGACCAGCGAGCCCCATCCCGCGACATCGACCCCGATTACCTGGCCGCGCTCCTGCGCGCCTGCGGCCAGGCAGGCGCCGCGCCGCCATCGAGGCGAGCGGCCGCAGCGCTGCCGGGCATGGCCGAGCCGCTGACCGACCGCGAGGTGGAGGTGCTGCGGCTGCTCGCCGCAGGCAAATCTAATCAGCGCATCGCCCACGAACTAGTGGTGGCGCTCAACACGGTCAAAAAGCACGTGACACACGTCCTGGGCAAGCTCGGGGCCGCCAACCGCACCGAGGCCGTCGCACGGGCCCGGCAGTTCGGCCTGATCCCCTGACACTGCTGCACCCAGGCAGCCCCGTAGCACCTTCGTGTGAGGGCTCTCCGCGCAGCGATATTCCACCCGGCATGCACCTTTGGGTGACGCCGCGCGCTGGCGGGAATCCGTAGCGTTCCTCACAGAACAGTCCCCGAAGAAGGCCGGGCTCGTAAACGGCCCCGGACACGGCGACTGACCGAGGAGACGACAGTGAAGCGCATCCGCATCGAAAGGCCGAGGATCCGGCGCGAGCAACCCTGGCCCGAGGACCTTCCGCCCGACCCGCGGGACCCAGATGTGGTCCGGGCCAAGGCAATCGCCCGTTCCCAGCCGACCGGCTAATCCCGCGGCAACCGCGCTCAATAGGTGAACACGATGCACCCGTACATGAGCGACCTACTCGCCCGCCAGCGCGAGGAGAACTCGCGCTGGGCAGCGCCCAGCCCGCCCAGCCAGCGAGCCCGGCGGCCGATGAACCCGCAACAGCCGAAGGCGCGCACGAAGCCGGGACCCAAGCACACCTTGCCTCAGCGGCCCGGTAACCCGGCGGCAGCAAACCGCTGCCCCGCCCCACCTGACTGACACCGAAGGGAACCAATCGTCATGACCGGACCCATCACCCGCCACCGCGACGTCGAGTCACTTAAGACAGCGGCCAGCTGGCCCGGCGCCGACCGGAACACCACGGTCACCCTGGCCACCAGGCTCGCAGCTGCCGACGCGGACGGCGAGGGGTACCGTTACTTCTCCGAGCTGGCCGGCGTCCGGCCAGGCGAGGCACTGCCGCTCGCGCTCGCCGGGTTCTTCCAGGCCCGGCTGGGCGAGGATGCCGACGGCGCACTGGCCAAGCTGGACCAGGCCGCGGCCACCGATCTTGGCCCGCCGCAGTACTTCCGCGGGCTGGCCCTGGCCGGGATGCCGCCGGACCGGCGGCGGGCCAAACAGGCCGTGGCCGACCTGGAGTTCGTGCTGGCCGTCCGGGACCAGTTCCCGGCCATGCTGCTGCGCGCCGCGTACCACGGTCTGGCCACTGCGCATGCTGTGCTGGGCCACGATGACCAGGCCGCCGAGGCGATGCGCAAGTCCGGGCTCGGCGCCGCCCCGGCCGGCACGCGGCTGATGTTCGGCGGCTTCTGGGCCACCGCCGCCGACGGGTTCCGCTTCACCTCGCCCAGGATCTTCCGCCCGGAACCAGGTATCCAGGTCGCCCAGGGCTACGATTTCTGCGACCTCGCGTTTATCACGACCAGCGACGGCGTCGTCGCGATCGACGCCGGGACCACCCAGGACCGGGTCAAAGCCGCGCTCGGCGACCTTGACCCGCCTGCTGACGGTGCGATCCGCTATCTGATCTTCACCCACGCGCACTGGGACCACATCGGCGGCGCGGGCGCGCTGCGCGGGCCCGGCATCCGGGTGATCGCCCAGGCCGGCTTCCCCGCCGGACTGGACCGCCAGCAGGGTGACCGGCCACGGTTCCGCTACTTCACCGGAGCCGCCGGGGACGTCCCCCCGGCCGTCGTCCCCGACCAGCTGATCAGCCAGCCGGCGCCACTGACCGTAGGGGGCACCGAGCTCGTCCTGTACCCAACGCCGGGCGGGGAAACCAGCGACGCGCTGATGGTTCACCTTCCGGCGAGCGGCGTGCTGTTCGCCGGCGACGTGCTGATGCCCTACCTGGGGCAGCCATTCGCCGCCGAAGGCTCCCCGGAGGGGCTCCTGGAGGCCCTCGCGTTCATCGGCAGCCTGCGGCCCCGCCTGCTAATCCAGGGCCACGCCACGCTGACCGAGACTTTCACCGCCGAGGCGGTCCCCGGCCTTCAGGCGGCTCTGACCCAGCTGCACGGCCAGGTGCTGGACGGCATCCGCGGCGGGCGCACCCTCCCCGACATCCTGGACCAGGCCAGCCTCCCGGCAGTGCTCCGTGATCACCCCGCGGCGGTCGTGCCGTACCTGGTGATCCGCGACCACTTCACCGAGCGGCTCTACCGCCAGCGCACCGGTTACTGGCAGCCGGACGCGCGGGGACTTGAGCCGGTGACCGCGGCCGAGCACGCCGCCGCACTCGACCTGCTGGCCGGAGGCAGGGAAGAGCAGTTCGCTGCCGCCGCGGCCACCCTCCTCGGCCAAGGCGATCACGCCCTGGCCCTGCAGATCATCCAGCCGGGCCTGCTGCGCCACCCCGCCAGCAGCACGCTGGCCGGTCTGCGCCGCACTGCGCTGTACCGCCTCATGGAGCAATACCAGCAGTTCGACCCGTTCAAGTTCCTCATCTACGCCGAGCTCGCGGGCACCGAGATCGGCCCGGTTCAGTAGCCGCCCTGCGCAAGCTGGCGCCGGACCGTCAGGGCACGACAAAGGAGACCACGATGCGCAACGATTCTTCCCGAAATTCGGATGAGGCAGGCCATGACGCGCCAGGCTCGGGGTTGTAGCTGTTGCCTGAATAGTGAACAATAGTGACTTTTAGTGATTAATGGTGAGTGCTCTGATGGCGCAAGCCCCGTTGGCGTACTCCCGGGGCACTGGCGCGAGTGCTGCCTGACCCGCTTGCGCTCCTGTGTGAAGGCCGGGGCTGCTGCGGGGGCCTGTCGTGTTCCGCGGCGCGGCATGCGGCTGCGGGTTACGCGTCCCGGGATACGGTGCGCGGTCAGCGCGGCGGGCTGTCCCGGCGCCAGGGGGCTCCCACGTTAGCCCGGCGGCGGTCTGTCGGCATAGTTCTGCGGCTGCGTTTCCGGTGACTGCCACCTCACGGAGTTGTTCGAGCCACCGGGTGTGGCGGGCGATGATAGCCGGACCGGTGATGTCGGGTCTTCCGGCGGGTGTCTCCGCGACGGCGAGGTCGTTGTCGTGTAGGACAAACCCGGAGGCGGGGGCGACAGGCGAAGGGACGCTGGTTAAGGTCCACGGTTCGGCTCGCAGGGGGACACCCAGGTGCCGTCAGCGGATCAGGTTCTGATCGCCGCGATCGGGCTCGTGCTCACGGGGGCCGAGCTGCGAGAAGCCGGTCGCCTTGCCGAACGGGCAAGCGCCGGGGACGGGGTCCGCGGGGTCGCGGTTCCCGCCTTCTCGGTCATGGCCGGCCGCGCGGGGATTTCCCCGGAACGGGCCACGAGAGCAGGGCGGGTCTTCTCTCGTTTTCTCCGGTGCTTCCGGCGTGTTGCGAATGCAAACTGATATTCTACATGACATCCCGGGCCGGCTGCGGTGACGGGCTGGCAGTCGAAAGGAGGAGCGGCGAATGAACAGAACCGGCATGGTGGCGCTGCTTCTTCTCGCGGCTGCCCGGGCGGGACCGCGGGGGCGCGCATGATCACGGGGATGCGAACGAAAGCACAGGCCGCGCGCGTCGCGGTCCTGAGCTGCGGTATCCAGTTGCCGGGGAAGCCGGAGCCGGACGGGAGCGTGCCGCTGACGCGGTTCGTCGACACGGGCCCGGACTTCGAGAAGCGCCGGGCTGCGGTGGAATCGGTGTCGGCGTTGTTCACCCTCCACGAGGGCAATGCTGCTTCCTGGGCCAAGACCGGGGAACCGGGGCCGCGGGTGACGTCGGGCTGGCGGATGACCGCCGCGAAGTTCGAGGTCGAATGGCCAGCCGCTCCGGAGCGGGCGCGCCTGGTCCGGTCGCACTTCGGCGCGCGGCGGATGGCCTACAACTGGGCCCTGGCCCGGGTGAGGTCCGACATGGACGCCCGCAAGACCAATCCTGGCCATGAAGCCGTCGGCTGGAACGCGGCCGCGTTCCGCAAGCAGTGGAACCACGACAAGCACGAGATCGCTCCCTGGTGGGCGGAGAACTCGAAAGAGTGCTACTCCTCGGGGTTCAGTGATCTGGAGCAGGGCCTGAACAACTGGAAAGCCGGGAAGGACGGCACCCGGAAGGGGAAGAAGCCCCGGTTCCCGCGGTTCAAGCCGGCGCGGAAGGATCCGGGCCGGGTCCGGTTCACCACCGGGGCGATGCGGCTGGAGGCGGACCGGCGCACTATCACCCTGCCGGTCATCGGCGGGCTCCGCTCCAAGGAGAACACCCGCCGCGTGCAGCGGCACCTGGCCTCGGGCCGGGCCCGGATCCTGAACATGACCCTGTCGGAACGGTGGGGGCGGCTGTTCGTGTCGGTCTGCTACGCGGTCCGCACCCCCGATGTGCCGCCAGCCCCCGCGCAGCCGCAGACCCGGGCCGGGATCGACCTCGGGCTGCGGGTACTGGCCACCCTGGCCACCCTCGATCCCGCAACCGGGAAGGAGACTATCAAGGAGTACGAGAACCCCGCGCCGCTGAAGGCCGCCCTTGCGGCGCGGCGGCGGGCGGGACGGCAGACGGCGAGGCGGATCCCCGGATCGCGCGGTCACCGCGAAGCGAAAGCCAAGCTTCGGAAGATGGACCGCCGGTGCGTGAACCTCCGGGCCGAAGCCGCCCACCAGCTCACCACCGAGCTGGCCCGGACCTACGGCGAGATCGTCATCGAGGAACTCGACATCGCCGCCATGAAGAAAAGCATGGGCAAGCGGGCCTTCCGCCGGTCGGTATCCGACGCGGCCCTCGGCGCGATCCGGCCCAGACTCGTTTATAAAACACAGGCATGCGGCAGCACCCTCATTGTCGCGGACAAGTGGTTCCCCTCCTCCCAGCTGCACCACGGGCACGTCCTCCCAGACGGGACCCGGTGCAGGCTGGAAGGGAAGAAGCGCATGGACAAGGTCCTGCGCTGCCCGTACACGGGCCAGTTCGCGGACCGCGACGTTAATGCTGCCCTGAATCTCCGTGATTGGCCGGGTTACGCCAATTGGGGTCTAGTTGAGGCCCCGGTCCCGTACGTCAGCAGTCCCGCCGGCAGCGGCGGGGACGGCGGCCCGGCCACCCGCACCAGCGGGAGCCCGGGGAGCGCGCAGAAGACCAGCCCGCAACGCGGGAAGGCCGTACGCAATGAGACCGCAACCAATGCCGTCCTCATGGCGGCAGCGGAACCCCGCAAGGGGAAGCGAAGCGATGATCACTATTGATCACTCTTTCGCAACGGTTGCGAGTTCGCCCGCCGGCGCATCCCATAGCGGCGCAGGCCGTTGACCCCGATGCCGCCCACGAACGGGCGTCGACGCGTTGCCATCGGAAGGCCGCGGTTCGGTTGGCCCAGGCGGACGTGAGGGTCGGAGAGTGCGCGGGCGCGGGGCAGCCCTGCTTTACATGTATCGATCATCGGTATATAACCGTGACATGAGCAGCAGGCAGATGCAGGAGCCCTCCTTCCTCATCCTGACCGCACTGGCCGGCGGGCCGCAGCATGGCTACGGCATCATGACCGACGTCGCGCAGATCTCCGATGGCAGGGTAAAGCTGCGGGCCGGCACCCTGTACGCGGCACTGGACCGGCTCAGCGCGGACCGGCTGTTGGAAGTCGACCGCGAGGAGATCGTGGACACCCGGCTGCGGCGGTACTACCGGCTGACCCCCGCCGGTCGCTCCAGGCTCGCGGCCGAGACCGCGCGGCTACGCGCCAACGCGGCAGTAGCAGCGAAGCGGCTGCGCCTGGCGGGTAACTGATGGCACCCGTCGGACTGGAGACCTGCTACCGGCGTCTGCTGCGCTGGTTTCCGGCCGAGCACCGGGCCTTGCACCAAGAGGAGATGCTCGGCGTGCTGATGGCGGGCGCCGAGCCTGGCCGGACCCGGCCAAGCCGGGCGGAGTCGGCCGACCTGCTGCTCGGCGCAGCGCGCATCCGCCTGCGGCCGGGCCGGGCGCTCTCCGCCGGGCCGGGCTGGCGCGACGCGCTGGCCGTGTACAGCATCGCTGCACCGCTGCTGGTGCTGATCTCCACGCTCATCGGCTGGCTGGCCGCCGAGCTGGAGTTGACGCGCATCGGGCTTAGCGGGATGACCGTGATGCTCACGGGCATCGGCTCCGCCCGCCTGCTGGTCACTGCGGCCTGGGTGGCGATCGGCGGCCAGGGCCTGGTCGCGGTCCTGGCCCTGCTTGGCCTGCGCCGGTGGGCGGCAGCAGCCGCGGCGATCTCCGCGCTGTATCTGGGCATTACAGCCGTCCTCCAGCTGTACATGTACACGCCGCTGTCGGTCGGCATTCCGATCAGCCTGCTGTACGTCCCGTTCGCGCTGGTCGCTCCGATCAGCGAGACAGCCGCGCTGCTGGCATCGCCAGGCCCGCGCCGGGGCAGGCAGCTCATGCGGCGCCGGGAGTGGGCGCTGCTGGTGGCCGGATCGGCGTTGGCCGCCGCGCTGACGCGCGATTTCGGCTTCGTCCTGTTCAAAGCTGGCGGCGAGAGCCTGCACCGGAACGCGTCGCTGCTGGCCGGGCTCGTCGTCGTCCTGCTGCTGCTGGCCCTGTGGCTGAGCTCGGCACACGGCAAGCGCCTGGCTTTCTTGTTTGGCGTGCTGGCCTACGGGTTGCTGCTGATGGACGGATTGATTGACGAGAGCGGGCCATGGGGCGCAGACACGATCAATGGCTCCGTGGGCCAGATGCTGGTTATCTTCTTGCTGGCGGCAGTCATCTACCGGACCTGGCGCCGATCCAGGTCTGCCGCAAGCGGATCTGGCCAGAGCCTGACCTGACGGGCCGCACTGGTTCGTCGGAACGCTCGCCAGAACCGACCTGGCGCGGGGCCGGCCGGTTCCCGCGATGACTGTGCCCAACAGCTCCGTCCACACCGAACAACCAGTTCAACAACCAGTTCTGTCCAGCAGTCGCTGCTGGATCCCGATGAGCCCAGACTTCTCGGCCCGTTGGCGGAACAACCGATTGAAGGGGGTGTCGACATCCCCGGCCACGCCCTTGACCATATGCACTACCACCAGAGCCGTCCGGGCGGGATCAAGCCTGTCCATGGATATGCCCTCCTGTCTTCACAGTGGGTATGGAACATGTTGCTAATAACATCGCGCCTGCGTCCGCGTCCCACAACGTCAAGGTTGAGGGGATCACACGGTGGGAACCCGGAACTCACCGACTGCGCGGACCGGCCTGCCTAAGTTGCACCGCAAGCTCTTGCCCTGTCTCGGCGATGCGCAGGAAATTCCAAATGATCATCCCGAACGAAACGGGCTGACTGCGGATCGCGCTACCTCACTTGTAGTTCTTCGGGACCTGGAAGATCGTTACGCCGCCGACCGTGGTGGGCTTGAAGTCGATCCCGTTCTTGCCGATGGCGTACATCGATCGCTCCGCCCAGGCCTGCTCGACGATGATCGCGCCGATGTGGGCGTCCTTGACGTAGGACTTGAACGCCGCGACCCGCTGCCTGCCGACCGACGGGGGGAGGGAGCTGAGGCCTTGCACCTGGCACGGCACCCCGTTCTGGACCGGGTTCAACGTCGGGCACGCATTCCCGTCCGGGTTCAGCGACGCGTTGATGAACCCGCCAGCGACGTTGAAGTAGAAGCCGGTTTCGGCCTGGAACAACAGCATCGCATTGCCCCGGTGCGAGAGGATCACCACGTTCTCCCCCGGCTGCAGGTACTGCCGGTAGAGGCCCTGGGTGAAGAACGCCGGGATCTCGTCGCTGAGCGGGAGGCCGGGATCCGCCTGTTTCCAGGTCGTGGCCTGGGGGGTCACCACCGAGGCGAACGTGGGCAGGTTCGCGAAGATCGCGAAGAGCGACAGCACGGCCAGGCCCCAGCGGGCAGCCAGCGCCACCTTGCTCGCGGTCACGTGCGCGAGCCAGATCGCCATGACCAGCGCGAGGACGAGCTGGCCGAAGTCCATGAGCCGCTGGGATTCTGCGCTGTTCAGCAGCGGCAGGCTCCAGATGTAACCCCACGGCAGGGTCGCGACGATCTTGTCGTCGATCACCAGCTTGGGGCCGAGGGAGAGCAGGAAGATGACCACGTACAGCGGGACCAGCAGCCTGATCAGCCGGTTGGACCAGTGGAAGACAGCCACGAGCACGAAGAGCACCAGCAGCGGCACGCCCACGTAGATGGTGGGGGTGCGGTCGTAGCCGGCGACGCCCGACAGCCAGCTCATCCCGAGCAGCCGGTTCGGCTCTAGTTCCTGCGGCGTGAACAGTTGCTCAGGCCCCCGCGGCACGACCACGCCGACCAGGTCCACCCAGTACGACGTCGACTGCTGATGGAACGACTGCGGCGTGTTGCGCAGCGCGTAGTACAAGTACGGCGCCGCCAGTACGAGGCCGCCGACATACGCGATCGCGGAGTCAACGGCCAGCCGGACCACCTTGGGCCGCACGTCCCGCGCCGCGACCAGGTAACCGATGACCAGGGCGAGCGGCGCGATCAGGGTCAGGTCGGCGAAGGCTTCGAGGAACGTGTAGAACTCGGCGGCCAACGCGAGCGACGTCCAGATCAGGAAGGCCCGCCGGCTCAGCGACCCGTCCCACCAGCGCAGGACGAGGTAGGCGATCAGTGGAAGCAGCAGCGTCACGGTGAGGTTGGGCTGCCCCGAGGCCTCGTGGGAGATCTCGTAGTCGCAGAAGCCGAAGACAACCCCGGCGAGCAGCGCCGGCCAGAATTTGCCGGTCAGCCGACGACAGAAGATGAACGCCGCCCAGGCCGAGGCAGGCGGAGCGAGGATCAGCGTCAGGTTGAGCGACGCAACGGGCCCCACCGCGGCCGTGACCGGCCACATGAGCAGGGACACCGTGGGCGTGGTGGTCACCCAGGCCAGGTTGACCCCGCCCGGTGCCCAGATCTGGTGCGAGTACAGCGGGTTGAGCCCGTGGGTGATGGCGTAGGGCCACCAGGCCATGCCCCAGACATAGAAGTTCGCGTCTACCTGGCCCTGCTGGACATACGGCACGTCTAGGTGCGGCAGCAGCGGCTGCGCCAGCCCGACGACCATGCCGACGAGGTAGATCACGAAAGCAAAGAGCCCCTGCAGCACGGGCCCAGGGGTCCGCCAATTCAGGCCACGCTTCTTCTCGCCGGGCTCGCCCCGCTCTTCAGTGGCGTCCGCTTGCCCCCCAGCGCGAATCGCCGGTGCCGCCCACCGCACGAATAGAAGCCTTTCCGTCGCCATCGATCACGGCCGCCGGGCACGCAAGAACAACGCCATGCTGGGCAGCGACTTCACCGGAAGGTACCACCGGCTACCTGATGATCTTGGTTCACCAAGCCCGGACAGAATACCGGGCACGTAGGCACGGGAAGAGATAATTAGGCATATAAGACACCGGAAAGCTGCGTGGCGTCCACCACACGGACACATGCCCGCAAGTGATCACTGGAAGCAGACGATATCGGATGAAGCTAGTCGGCCAGTCGGCCAGTCGGCGGGTTAGCGGACCCCGCCGCGTGAGCATCGGCCTGGCCCCCCAGCCCGCGCGAGCCGCCTGACACGGGGCATCCGCCGTTGGCAGGGTTACCTCGTCTTGCGGTCGCCGGCATGGAGATCATTCCCGGCCAGGACGGGCTAGCCGGCTGACCAGCCCACGCGCGAAGCAGGAGCCGCCCGGCGCCGCGCCGCCCGGCCCCCGGCCGGCCGACCCGGCCGAGGGCCACCCCCTGGCAGCGGCAGGACTAACGGCAGCGGGACGGCCGGGGCGGCAGGTAGCTCCGGGCAGGCAGCTACACGCGCCCGGTCATCGGTGTCCGCACGGGGCGAAGCACCGGGCCCGGAAGAAGACCTTATTGATCGCCTGCCGGGCTCTTCCTCTTCGAGGTCGCCCGGCGCGGGCGTCTGCCTGCTGCCAGCGGCGGTTATGACTGGACCGGGTTCTGGGTCGGGTTCTGGGGCGGGTTAAAGTCGCCGCTGGCCGCGGTGACATGCCTGACTGGTTCCAGCGGTCACTGCGTGCGGAGCGCGCTCCAGCCGAGGCGCCCGGTCACGCTGTCGAGCACGTTCCCTACCTCCAGGCCGCGATCAGTGATGGTGACGCTGTTCAGCGTCATGGCGTGCGCTCTGCTGCGCATCTTGGCGACATGCACGGCCCGGCCGATCTGGGATCCTTCTTCGATGTAGCGCAGGTCGATGGTGTTGTCGAACAGGAACATCAGCCCGTCCAGGGAGTTGCCGGGCAGCCCGTGGACGTTGGTCTCGCTGGTCAGGAGCAGGGAACTGCCCCCCGCCCGGACAAGTCCGACGAGGCTGCGCATGTAGGCGGCGAAGCGGTCCACCTCGCGGGCGGCGAACGCCAGCTCGGACAGGCTGTCGATGACGACGCGGCTGACCTTGCGCCTGCTGATCTCCTCGCGCACGGACGTGGCCAGGACATCGAGGTCCAGGTCGCCCATCGGGACGTAGGAGATCACGAGCTGCCCGGAATCGCAGAAGGCCGCGACATCCCAGCCGAAGCCGGCGGCCACGCTGGCCAGCTGGGCACCGGTGTCCTGGAAGGTGACGTACAGGCAGTTTTCTTCCCGTTCTATTCCCTGGACGAGCCAGCGGAGCCCGAAGAGGGTCTTGCCGACGCCGGAGGGGCCGGTGACGAGGCTGGCGTCACTTTGCCTCGCGCCGCCGCCCATCAGGTCATCCAGGCCGGGGATGCCGCTGGGGACCTGGCCGGACAGCGGGGCCTCCGGTTTCGGGACCAGGGTCTCCACGCGCGGGAACACCTCCACGCCGCCCGGGCCGATCCGGAAGGTGTGCTTGCCCGACCGGTGGCTTCCGCCGCGCATCTTGCGGATCCGCAGCCACCGCCGGTCGATCGGCTCGCGGGCCTTGTACCTCAGCTGGATGATGGCGTCGGCCAGCGAGAACACGACCTCGCTGCGCAGCTCCTCGGCGGTGTACTCACCCAGCAGCAGCAGCACCGCCTCGGTCCGGGAAAGCCGGCCGGTCAGGTCGTACAGCGCGCGGCGCAGCTCCCGCTTGTCGGCAAAGTCGCCCAGCATCTTGGCGCTGTCCACCACCACGATCGAGGGCTCCTCATCCAGCGTCTTGCGGACGATCTCCGATATCAGCGCCTCCAGGCCGTCCTGGCGCGCAGGCCCCAGGAAGTCGCCCATGTGGATGAACTCCACTCTCGACCCCAGGGACTCCCGGTCGAAGAAGGAAAACCCCTCCAGGTGCCGGACGAGCTTGCTATGCGGCTCGGACATCGTCGTGTAGTACGTGCACTTGTGCTCCGCGGTGGCCGTGGTGAAGCACATCTGCTGCGCCAGGATCGTCTTCCCCGTGCCCGGCGCGCCCGCCACGACCACGACCGATCCCCGCTCCAGCCCGCCATTGAGCACCAGGTCCAGCCCTGCTACGCCAGTAGGCATCCGCGTCAACGCCCGTCCCGCCCTTTCTCCAGCAAGGTCTCCAGCAAGGTATTCACGATCGCGACGAGGTTGCGGTCGTCATAGGGCTTCTGCAGGACCGCGTCGGCGGCCCCCGCGAGGTGGATGTCCCCGCTCGCGGCGAGAATGAGGATGTGTGCCGTGGCCGGGTCAGCGCGCAGCCGCCCGATGAACTCCAAGCCATTCATGACCGGCATCATGATGTCGGTCACCACCAGATCCGGGGCCTCTCTCTGCACGGCCCTCAGCCCGTCGGCACCGTCCTCCGCGACCGTCACGACATGCCCCTGCTTCCGCAAGGTCCGGCCCACCAGGAACCGCTCGTCTGGCTCGTCATCGACCACGAGAATCCTGGCCACCAGGTCCGGCTCCCTCCGTGTCGCTACTCTAAGTGAAAGGTAGAGTACTTGCTGTCATGCCTGTTGTCGGCCAGCCATGCCGGCTCCCGGCCGGGCCGCTCCGGCTCCGGAACGATCACGAAGGCAAGCGCCCGGCAGGGTGACCGGGAGGAAGGCCACATCCTCAATCCGGTTAATCGTCGCGCAGTATGCGATGGCCAGCATTGGCCATTCCGCCTTCACGCATGGGCTGCAGGGCAAACCGCTGATATCGCTCGCGAGCCGACTGGTGCAAAACCGTCTGTCTTGACGGTGTCCAGGTTCGGTAAGCCGCTCATCCTTGGGTCTGGCGCGTCGCGCCCCAACCGGGAAAAGACTGAGGAGAAAGACCAAGGGCCTGCCGGTCGAGGAAATCGTCCGCGTCTTCGAACGCCAGCGGGGAACCGTGGCGCCGCTGACCCAAAGTCCCGCAGCAAAGGGATGAAGCGCACGTGGGGATGAAGCGCACGCGGGGATGAAGCGCACGCGGGGATGAAGCGCACGTGCCGAGCGAGGGAGCAGGTCGCGAGGCTGCGGTAGGGCCGCCAGCACTCGGCGAGGGGCGGAGGCCAAGTTTGCCTCCGCCCCTCGGACCGCGCATCCTCAAGAGAGGTGGACCGAATGCCGGTAACCGGGCCGGAAGATCGTGACCGCAGTGGATAAGAGCGGATATGAGTGGCGGCGGCGCCCGAAGCTGTTAGTCGGCTGACGGCGACTGTGCGCAGGAAGGGCGTTACGGTGTGGGGTTCTATGCGGGGCTGGGCAGCCGCGTCGGGCGTCCTCGCGGCGGTCCTGCTGACGGCGGCGTGCCACGTGACCACGCAGGCCGCGGCGCCTGCGGCAAGCCCAAGCTCCTCGGCAGTCAGCCCCTCGACGGTCAGCCCGGTCAGCCCCTCAACCATGGCGTCCTCGGGTCCCGTGGTCGCGCTTGGCGACTCCTACACCGCCGGGGGGATGATGCCGCTCGACCCGCTCGCCAGCCCGCCCGGCTGCCTGCGCTCGACTAAGGCGTACCCGGTGCTCGTCGCGCAGGTACTCGGCGCGCCGCTGACCGACGTGGCCTGCGCGAGCGCCGGGGTCACGAACATGACCGCCCCGCAGAAGACCTACCTGGGGACGAATCCCGCGCAGCTGAGCGCCCTCGCGCCGGACGACCGGCTCGTGGTGCTGACGCTCAGCGGGGACGACGTGGGCTTCCTCAACGTGTTCCAGGAATGCCTGAAGCTGTCGTTGACGCAGCCGTCGGGCAGCCCCTGCGAGGCCCACTACACCCAGGGCGGCACCGACCAGCTCGCCGCCAGCGTCACGGCCGTGGGGCCGAAGGTGGCCACGGTCCTGGCGGCCATCGCGGCCCGCGCGCCAAAGGCGCGGATCGTCGTGGTGGGCTACCCGGACGTGTTCCCGCAATCCGGCGGCTGCTGGCCCGCGGTGCCCATCACCGACGGCGACATCGCCTACCTGCGCGGGATCGAGGTCAAGATCAACGCCATGCTCGCCGCCGAGGCGCAGGCGCGCGGGCGACACGTTCGTGAACACGTACACGCCCACGATCGGGCACGACTTCTGCCAGCCGGAGTCGGTCAGGGATGTCGAGGGGCTGGTGCCCGGCTCCCTAACGCTCCCCTTCCACCCCAACGCCAGGGGTCAGCAAGTAATGGCTTCTGCTGTCCTAGCGGCCCTGCGGTCGTAGCCGCCGCGGTCGTTGCGGCGCGCGCTGGCGGGGCTCTGGCATCGTGCGGGACAGTTCGTCAGGCAGCCGCAGCAGCGGGTTCGCCGTGCTCGCCACCACGTCCTGCGCCAGTTCGGTAACCCGCGTGCGGCGTGACCGTGACGCCTTGCGCAGCAGGTCGAACGCCTCGCGGGGGTGGAGCCTGTGCCGTTCGGCGAGCACGCCGATCGCCTGCTCGACCCGGACCCGCGCGGCGAGCGCGTGCTCAAGCTGCACGACGGTGACCGCGAGTCGCTGAGCCTCACCCGCCTCGGCTGACCGGTCCGCGATGCCGACCTCGCCGCCGGGGGAGGGGACCCGCTGCGGGCCCGAGTGGTTCGCCCGGGCCGCCGGGGTGGTGTCGTCGCCGTCCGCCTGGTCGGCGGCGAACAGGTCGGCGAGGACCATGGCGCTGGTCAGGTCGGAGACGTTCTCATCGCCGACGACCCAGCCGCGCTCGGCCTTCCGCACGACGACATCCTCGTGCTCGTCGGCTCTGTTGGACCCGTTAACGCTCATGCTTCCTTGCCTCCCCAGCCACGCACTCACAGGGGCTCAGTCGAGATTACCTGGGTAACGCAGCAGCCCGGAAATTTCATTCGCTCATGAATTCGCGTGGGGGAGGAGAGTAAGCCGCTTACGTTCGGGATAGATCGCTGTTTTATCCCGGTGCCGCGGGTCAGCTGGCTGTGGCGGAGGCGAGCTCCGCGAGCTTCTTCTGCACCTGGGCGGCGGACGGGTTGCACAGCGTCGAGCCGTCGGCGAACAGGAGCGTGGGGACGGTCTGGTTGCCGCCGTTGACGGTTTCCACGAACTTCGCCGCCTCGGGGTCGAGCTCGATGTCGACCTCGTTGACCTCCACTCCGGCCTTTCCGAGCTGCCGCTTCAGGTTCTTGCAAAACCCGCACCAGGTCGTCGTGTACATCGTCAGCGGCACCGGGGCCTCCATCATGTCGTTCAGCGAGCTAACCGCCGGTTTTGCGGCGATCTTACGTGTGCAAAACAATTTGTCCCGTCTGCTATGTTCCCGCCCGGGGAACGCCCTTCCGATGTCCGCGACCGGCGTGTCTGCCCTGGGGATGCGGCACCATAGGACTGGTGGACGCCGACGAACTGCTCGCCGCGCTCGACCCGGAGCAACGGGCGGTCGCGCTCGCCCGCTCGGGCCCGGTGTGCGTGCTAGCCGGCGCGGGAACGGGGAAGACACGGGCGATCACTCACCGTATCGCCTACGCGGTCGCGACGGGGGTGGTCGTCCCGGCGCAGGTGCTGGCGCTGACGTTCACCGTCCGCGCGGCCGGGGAGCTGCGGGGGCGGCTGCGCACGCTCGGCGGCGGCGCCGAGGCGGTGCGGGCGACCACGTTCCACGCGGCGGCGCTGCGGCAGCTGACCTACTTCTGGCCGCGGGTGATCGGCGGGCGGCCGCCGCGGCTCGTGGAATCCAAGCTGCCGCTGCTGCGGGAGGCGGCGCGGGACCTGGGGCTGCGCCTGGATCCCCCGGCAGCGTCCGAGGCGGTCACCGAGATCGAGTGGGCGAAGGTCTGCCAGGTGCACCCCGACTCGTACGTGTTCGCGGCGACTCAGGCCGGGCGGGGGCCGTCGGCCGGCGTCGAGGACACCGGGCGGCTGTACGCGGCGTACGAGGCGATGCGCAGGGACCGGCAGCTGATCGACTTCGAGTCGGTGCTCGAGCTGACGGCGGCGATCCTTTTCACCGAGCCTGTCGCGGCCCGCGAGGTGCACGCCGCTTTCCGGTACTTCACCGTGGACGAGTTCCAGGATGTCAACCCGCTGCAGAAGCTCCTGCTCGACGCCTGGCTCGGCGAGCGGGAGGAGCTGTGCGTGGTCGGCGACCCGCGGCAGACGATCTACTCGTTCACCGGGGCCACGTCCGAGTACCTGCGGTCGTTCGGCCGCGACTACCCCCAGGCAACGGTCGTGCGGCTGGTGCGCGACTACCGGTCGACCCCGCAGGTCGTGGGCGCTGCCAACCGGCTGGTGGCCGCGGAGAGCGGTTCGGACGCGCTGGTCGCCCAGCGGCCGCCGGGACCTGAACCGGTGGTGACACGGTACGCCGACGAGCAAGCGGAGGCGGACGGGGTGGCCGCGTCGATAACGGCGCTGACGAGGAGCGGCGTGCCGCCGCACGAGATCGCCGTCCTTCTCCGGATCAATGCGCACATGGAGCGGTTCGAGCGGGCGCTGGGCGACGCGAAGGTGCCGTACGTCGTCCGGGGCGCCGAGCGCTTCTACGAGCGGCCCGAGGTGCGCCAGGCCGTCGTGCTGCTGCGCGGCGCCGCCAGGGCGGCGGGCGCCGGCACCGACGCGACCGGGCTGCCGGGGGAGCTGCACGCCGCCGTGCGGCACGTCCTCGCAAGCGCCGGGCTCACCCCCGCACCGCCCGCCGCGCGCGGTGCGGTCAGGGAGCGCTGGGAGTCCCTCGCCGCCATCGCCGGGCTGGCGGACGACCTGGCCGCCTCCCGGCCGGCGGCGACCCTGGCGGAGTTCGCCGCCGAGCTCACCGAGCGTGAGGCGGCCGGGCACGCGCCGGTCGCGGAGGCGGTGACCCTGGCGACGATGCACGCGGCCAAGGGGCTTGAGTGGGACGCCGTTCTGCTGCCTGGGCTGACTGAGGGCATAATGCCCATCGTGCATGCGCGAACGGCCGAGGCCATCGAGGAAGAGCGGCGACTGCTCTATGTCGCGGTTACCCGCGCGCGGGCCCATCTCGCGCTCTCGTGGGCGCCCGCCAGGACGCCGGGCGCCGAATCGTCCCGGCAGCGCTCGCGCTTCCTCGCCGTGCTGCAGGGCTCTGGTGCACGCGCATGAGCGACGCGCTTGACCAGCTGCTCGACCTGCTTGACCTGGAGCAGATCGAGGTGAACATCTTCCGCGGCCGGTCGCCCGACGAGCGGGTCCAGCGGGTGTTCGGCGGCCAGGTGGCGGGGCAGGCGCTGGTCGCGGCCGGGCGGACCGTGCCCGCCGACCGGCCGGTGCACTCGCTGCACGCGTACTTCATCCGGCCGGGTGACCCGTCCGTGCCGCTCGTCTACACCGTGGACCAGGTGCGGGACGGGCGCTCGTTCACCACCCGGCGGGTAACCGCGATCCAGCACGGCAAGGCGATCTTCACGCTCTCCGCCTCCTTCACCCACCCGGCGTCGGGCTACGAGCACTCGATGCCGATGCCTGCCGCGCGACGTCCAGAAGAGCTGCGGTCGAACGCCGAGCGGCTCGCCGAGGCGCTCGGCGGGCCGGTGCCCGCGCAATTCAAGGAGAGCCCGATCGAGCTGCGCTCGGTGGGGCCGATGTCGATCGAGCTGGCCCTCGACCCGTCGCTGCGTGCTCGCGGCGATCACAGCAACCTCGTCTGGGTGCGCATCACGGAGCAGCTCCCCGACGACCCGCTGCTGCACGTGTGCCTGATGACCTACATCTCTGACCTGACGCTGCTGGAAACCGCGCTGCTTGAGCACGGTGTCAGCTGGTACGACGGCCGGACGACCGGGGCGAGCCTGGATCACGCCATGTGGTTCCACCGCCCCTTCCGCGCCGACCAGTGGCTGCTCTACGCGCAGGATTCGCCAATCGCCGCGGGCGGCCGGGTTCTCGCGCGCGGTCAGGTGTTCACGGCGGACGGGGACCTCGTGGTCTCGGTGGTCCAGGAGGGCCTCATCAGAATCTCCGACACGCCCCGCGATTAAGGCGCTCACGCGCTTCTTGACACCATTTCTCCCACAGGGTCAAAGTCTCCGGTCCAAAGAGCCAAAGTCCCAGGCCAAAAATGTGTTGCCCTCGGCGTGGAGCCTTACGTAGGCTGTACGTCGTGTCCGTGAGCGTAAGCAAATAGAGACCTCGGAAGGAGGCGCCACGGTGGAAATCTACACGACCTTTGTTGCGGTCACCCGTACGGGTGCCGCCTGCCTGGGTGCCGGCTCGCCGTGGACCACCCTCGCCGCCACGGGGGCGAATCATGCCCTGTGGCGCAGCCCTGCTCTGGCCGCTGGCAGCCCGGATGCGCGTCGCGTCGCCTTCCGGCAGGCCACAGCCCTGATGACGCAGTCCCTCCCGATGGCCGAACTACTGCCGACAGTTAACGACACCCGTAAGCAGAAGAACGTCCACAAGACCCGCATCAACGCCGGTGGTTACGGCGCAATGGGTCCGCATCCTGAACGGGAACAACCGGTCTAGAAAGACCGGACAAGATCCCCTAAGGCCGCGGACCCGCACACAGGGTCCGCGGCCAGATTTGTTTTGCAGGCCCGGTCCCAGCTACGACCAGCAACCCAGCACAACTGGACCAGCAAAGCGAGAGGGGATGGCACCGATGCAGTGGCCCGATGCCTCGTCCGAGGCGGTCGCCGTAATCGATTCGTACGTCGACAAGAACGCCGAGCAGGGCGGAATCGCGGCACTCTTCAGCTTCACCAATGTCCCGGTGGGCCGTGACCTGCCGTGCGCGGAGGACCCGGAGCTGTTCTTCGCCGAGGCGCCCTCGGACGTCGAGGCGGCGAAGGCCCTTTGCCAGGGCTGCCGGATCCGCGCCGCCTGCCTGGCAGGCGCGATTGAGCGGCGTGAGCCGTGGGGCGTCTGGGGCGGGGAACTGCTCCTGCGCGGCACGGTCGTGCCAAGGAAGCGGCCACGTGGCCGCCCCCGCAAGGCGGACACCGAGCTCGCCAAGGCCGATGAAAGGGCTGCCTAGCCCAAGTCGATCCTTCCGGACGAACCGGCAAAATGCGGCGCGCCAGCCGCTTGACCTTCACCCAACGGGAGACCGCAGGCTGAACTGGCGCGCCGCACCGTAACAAGTCGCCCACGACGCGGCTAGCACGCGATCATACGCAAACGCACACGATGCGAGGTTGTCAGTGATGCACGCCGAGCAATACCTGGCCAAGGAACGACATCAAGAGCGCCTCAGGCGGGCGCAGGCGGAACGGGCGGCCCACCAGGTCGCTGAGCTGCACAAGCTGGAGAAGCGGCAGGAGCGCGCCGAGCGCCAGCTACTGCAGGCGTGGGACCGCGTCGAGCAGCTCCGCTCGGCGATAAGCGCCGGCTGACCCAGTCAGTTACTAAGGAACCCGGGGTGCGCGAGGGCCATCCCGGGTTCCTGTCATTCCGCGTAGCCGGGCACCCAGCGGATCACCTCAGCCCGGAACGGGCCCTCGCACTCAAGCTGGCAGAGCACGCCGATCCCCGCCGTCGACACCCGGTGGATCAGCACGTAGGACGGGGGCAGGTTGAACTTGCGGGCGATCCCCGCCACGGTCGGGTCGCTGACGCGCCCGGCCTCCGCGCGCATCCACTCACGGGAGAACTTGAACGTCTCCACCGCCGACGGCTCGGCGAGCGGCGCGAGGAACGCGCGCAGCGCATCCAGGTCGACCGCGATCCCCGGCCGCAGGAAGTTATCCGCCCGCAGCTCCCGCTCGACCTCCGCGATGTCCGGGTCCGGGTCATGCATGATCCGCAGCAGCCGCCCGAAGATCGGCGGCAGCCCGTCAGGGAGCCGGTTGACCGCCCCGAAGTCGAGTACGCCGAGCCGCCCGTCGGCCAGCAGCCGGAAGTTGCCGGGGTGCGGGTCGGCGTGCAGCATCCCGGCCCTGGACGGACCGGAGAACAGGAACCGGGTCAGCAGGATCCCGGCCCTGTCCCGCTCCGCCTTGGACCCGTCACTGATGATCTTCGACAGCGGGGTGCCGTCCAGCCACTCGGTCACGAGCACGTGCTCGGTCTCGGTCACGACGTCCGGCACGTAGATGTCGGGGTCGTCGGCGTAGGCCTTCGCGAACGCGCGCTGGGCGCTGGCCTCCAGGTGGTAGTCGAGTTCGTCGGCGACCCGGTCGCGGAGCTCGTCGAGCATCGGCTTGACGTCAAGCCCCGGCATGACCACGGCGAACAGCCGGCCGATCCTGGCGAGCTGGGTGAAGTCGTTGAGCAGCGCCTTCCCCGCACCGGGGTACTGGATCTTGACGGCGACCCGCCGGCCGTCGCGCCAGACGGCCCTGTGCACCTGCCCGATCGACGCGGCGGCGGCAGGCGTGTCGTCGAAGGAGTCGAACAAGTCCCGCCAGTCGTCCCCGATGTCGCCTGCCAGGACCCGGTGCACCGTGGCGGCGGGCAGCGGCGGCGCGGACTCCTGCAGCCTGGTCAGCGTCGCCCGGTAGGGCTCGGCGAGCTCAGGCGGCAGCGCCGCCTCGAAGATCGACAGCGCCTGGCCGAGCTTCATCGCCCCGCCCTTGAGCTCGCCGAGCACCCGGAAGACCTGGTCGGCGGTGCGCTGCTGGATTTCCCTGGCGACGACCTCGGCGGACATTCCCCCGATCCGCTTGCCGATCCCGAGCGCGGTCCGCCCGGCGAACCCGAGCGGCAGCCCGGCAAGTTTCACGCCGCGCTTGACGCTGCCCCGCGGCACGTCGTCACGCCCACTCGGCGGAACCTGGCTCACATCGTCATTCTCCGCCAACGAAAAACCTCTTATTCCGAACGGGTTCGTGGTCCCAGCCTAGACGTCCCGTGATACCTGGAGGGTCGTCCGCCCGCAGGCAAAAATGTCAGTGGCAGGCGTCACGCTGGGTGCATGAGACCGGCACTCAAGGTAGGACTAAGGCCTCTCTGGCGGGATAAGGACACGCTCCAGATCGGCGTCGACCCGCGCCGTGCCCGCGCGCTGACCAGGCTCGGCAAGGCGGCGGCCGTCGTGAGCCTGCTCGACGGGTCACGGGACACCGCCGAGGTGGCGGCGACCGCCGAGACCTACGGCATCGCTGCGGCGGACGTGGACCGGGTGATCGGGCTGCTGGCGTCGGCGGGCCTGCTCGACGACTTCCCCGCCAGCCTGCGCGCTGCCCTCCCCGAGGGCCTGCGCGCGAGAATCGGCCCCGAGCTCGCGTGCGCCGCGCTGGCCTACGGGCACGGTGACGGCGGCGCGGCGGTGCTGGCCCGGCGGAGGGCGGCGTTCGCCAGAATCTACGGCGGCGGCCGGGTGGGTGCCTGCGTCGCGACGTTCCTCGCCGCCTCCGGGGTCGCGTGGGTGAGCTGCCTGGACACCGGGACGGCCGAGCCGGCGGACATCACGCCCGCGGGCCTCGGTGCCGCCGACGTCGGGGCAAGCAGGGCCACCGGGGTCAACCGCGCGGTGCACCGGGTCGCGCCGGAAGCCCGCACGGCGAACGACGCCCGCCGGCAGCCCGACCTGGCGGTGATCACCGGCTGGCCCGACCCGGTGCTGGTCGCCGCGCTCATGCGTGACCGCGTGCCGCACCTGGTGGTCAGCGCGGATGAGGCCATTGGCGTGGTCGGACCCCTGGTGGTGCCCGGTCGCTCGGCCTGCGCCCGCTGCGTGGACCTGAGCAAGGCGTTCCGTGATCCGGCGTGGCCGCGGATCCTCGCCCAGGCCAGCACCAGCGGCCTCACCGCCGCGACGCGGGCATGCGACACCGTGCTCGCGAGCGCGACGGCCGCGATCGCGACGGCGCAGGCGCTCATGCTCATCGACCAGGCCGGCGAGCCGGCCGCCGCTAACGGGACACTCGAGGTGGTGCTGCCCGAGTGGCAGTGGCAACGGCGCGGCTGGCCGCCGAACCCCGCCTGCACCTGCGGTGCCCGTTAGTGATTAGTCCGCGCTGTGGCGCCTGTGGGGCTCGAAGATGTCGGTGCCGCCCGCTTCCTCGCCGAGGACGTCCGTGCCGCCTTCCTCGTCGCCGAGGACGTCAGTGCCGCCCGGTTCGTCGCCGAGGACGTCCGTGCCGCCGGGTTCCTCGCCGAGGACGTCGGTCCCGCCGTCCTCCGCACCAAGGATGTTCGAGTTCTCAGGATCTTTCGCCATTCCACTCGCCTCCCTCGGTCTGAGGTTACCTAGCTCCAGCGGGCTTGCCTATGCCCCTGCCTCACCGGGTTGCCCCTCATCGCCGTCGGCGCCTTGATCGCCTTCAGCGCTTTCAGCGCCTGCATTGCCTTCGAGGTCGGAGATGTCCAGGTCGATTGTCCCGCTCAGGAACACATCCGGGTTCTCCAGGTCGTCAGACGTCGGGAGCAGGTCCGGGTGTGCCCATAGCGCGTCCCGGCCGTCGGTCCCGCGCGCCTGCGTCACGCCCGTCCACAGGGCCGTCGCCTCGCGCAGCATCCGGGGACGGAGCTCAAGGCCGACGAGGGTGGCGAAGGTGCGCTCCGCCGGGCCGCCGGACGCCCTGCGGCGGCGGATTGCCTCCGCGAGGGCCGCACTGTGCACGAGCCTCGACTCGGCGGCGGCCGAGACGACCGTCGCCACCCACCCTTCGACCAGGGCGAGCGCCGTCTCCAGCCGGGCGAGCGCGGCCTTCTGCTGCGGCGTGTCCTCGGGGCGGAGCAGTCCCTCGCCGGACAGCGCGCTGCGCAGCGACTCCTCCGGGTTGGACATGTCGAGGTCCGGCAGCGTGTCGCGCAGCTTGTTCACGTCCACGGTGATGCCGGCCGCGTACGCCTCGACCGCGCCGAGCAGGTGCTGGCGCAGCCACGGCACGTGCCCGAACAGCCGGTGGTGCGCGGCCTCGCGCAGCGCGAGGAACAGCCGCACCTCGCTGATGTCGACCGACAGGCCCTCGCCGAAGCGGGTGACGCCGGCGGGCAGCAGCGCCGCGGTGCCCTCCGCCGCCAGCGGCAGGCCGATATCGGTGGAGCTGGCCATATCGCCGGCCAGCTCGCCGATCGCGGTGCCGATCTGGCCGCCGAGCATGGCCCCGCCGAGTTGCCGCATCATCGGCGCCAGCGCGCTGAGCCCGCCCATCCCCTGCAACATGGCCTGCATGTCGGGGGGCATGTCGGTGTCGACCGTGGAGGGGTCGAAGGCCAGCATGGAGCCCATCGCGTCGACCGCCTTGGCGGCGATCGGGTCGCAGAGCGAGGACCAGACGGGGAAGGTGGCCTCCAGCCACTCCGACTGGGACCACGCCTCGATCCTCCTGATGCCGGACGGGAACGTGGTCACGTCGTCGAGCCACAGGTCGGCGAGCCGGACGGCGTCCGTCACCGCGGCCCGCTCGTTGGCGAGCACGCTAGGGTCGCCCTTGGCGACGATGGCATGCCTGGCCAGGTTCCTGGCTAGGTCCCAGTTGACCGGCCCGCCACTATAGGAGAGGAGGTCGGCGAACTGCCGGAGCGCGTCCGCGAATTGATTAGGGCCGCCGGGCTGGCCGGGATTGCCCGGAAGCCCGAAGCCGAACGGCCCCTGGTCGCCGGGACCTGAACCCCCAGCTGGGTTGTCGTCGCCAGGCCGCCCGGGCGGCCCGAAGCCGAAGGGAGGACGCTCAGCCACGATGCACCCCCTTCGCTCTCAGATGGTCGGGCAGGATAGAAGGGTCATAACCGTTACGCTATCTCGGGAGCAGCACACTTTGAGAAACGGCAGACGGCAGGTTCGCCCTGAGCGCAGCGTTCGCCGTGAGCGTAGCACTGCCGCAGCACCGCCGGTGGTGGCGGTCACGGGTGCGGCGCGGGGGATCGGGCACGCGCTCGTGGTCCGGCTCGCTAGCTCGCCGCGCATCGGCCGCGTCGTCGCGGTCGACGATCACCGGGGCGACGCGGCCGGGGTCACCTGGCGGCTCGCGGACGTGCGCGACCCCACACTGGCCTCCAGGTTCTCTGGCGTGGACGTGGTGGTGCACACGGACGTGGACACCTCCGCCGACAGCGACCCGAGGGACCGCCGGGCCCGCAACGTCCGCGCCGCGCAGACCGTGCTGACCGCCGCGGCAGCCGAGCGGGTCGGCCGGGTCGTGCTCGTGACGAGCGCGATGGTGTACGGGGCACGCCCGGACAACCCGGTACCGCTCCCCGAGGACGCGCCGCTGCTCGCCGACTCCGCCGGCAGCGTGGCCGGGGACCTCCTTGAGATGGAGGAACTCGCCCGCCGCTCGCGCCGCGTCAACCCGGGCACCGCCGTGACCGTCGTGCGCCCGGCGGCGCTCGTGGGCGACGCCGTTGACACGCTGCTGACCAGGCACTTCGAGGCCCCCCGGCTGCTGGTGGTGCGTGGTTGCGCGCCGCGCTGGCAGTTCTGCCACGTCGATGACCTGGTGACCGCGCTGGAGCTGGCCGCCACGGGCACGGTCACCGGCGACTTCGCGGTCGGCTGCGACGGGTCACTCTCGCAGGCTGAGGTCGAGTCCCTGAGCGGCCTCAAGTCCGTCGAGCTGCCCGCCCGGCTGACCTTCAGCGCCGCCCAGAGGCTGCACCGCCTCGGCTTGACGCCCGCCCCGTCCGTCGAGCTCCGCTACGTGGTGTACCCGTGGGTGGTCGACTGCGCGGCGCTGCACGCCGCAGGCTGGCTGCCGAAGTTTTCCAACACCGAGGTCCTGCAGGTCCTCCTGGCTGGCCGCGACGGCCACCACGCGGTGGTGGGTCGACGCATCGCGCGGAAGGACGCGGCCATCGCGGCGGCAGGCACCGCCGGCACCGCTGCCGCGGTCATCGGCACCGCCGCGATCGTCCGGCACGCACGGAAGAGGAACAAGACGTAGCCTCCAGTTCCGAACGATTGGGGCTGGCTGTCCGGGCGTTGACCCTTCGCTCGGGTGCGCCAGTCCGACAGAGCCTGTAATTGAATTTGAGTATAAGAGATTCCCTCATTTGATGAATTCACTTACATGGGGAAATCCATCACTTGTTGGAGTTAATCGGCCAACGGGACTTGGCTGTTTTATGTCATTTTCATAAATCAACGAGAAGTCTGCGCGAGTCGAGTCGAGTCTTGCTTGCTGCAGTGCCTCATGGGTTATCCGCTTTACGGGGAGCTTGGATGTCTTGCGGGAGCGGAGCTTTGGTGCTGGCGACCTGTCTACGGACGTAACATTAGACGATTGGCCTGGTGGGGCGGTCATTTCGCCAGCTACGAGTCCGTTGCCTTGCCTCCATTCAGTGACACCGGAATTCTCACCCTGGCGTATGCGCAACAGGGAATTCATACAGTATAGAATTAATTATCAGGCTACAGTTCGCCACCTTATCTAATTTGGAAATAAAGTCTTTTTTTGCCTGGGTCGACTTTGTCGCTGATCATCACGTGGTTGGGTCGCTGCTATTTCATCGGATGATTGATCTCGTATTGGCCGGAGCATGCAGGAACGCGTGCTCATAATAGCGAACTGATTTGGCTGCTGCGTGAGTGGCGTGACGGGGGATGCGTGCTACGGCCTGGTACAGCGACTTAGTCATGTGTCGGGCAGCATCGTGATTGTTGAGATTTTGTGTGTTTTCGTTTGATGTTGGCGCAGTATTCAGTGGAATTTTGTGCCACGAATTATTAACGACAAGATTATCGGATTTTCTGCCCAAGTTCCCCTTTTCCGGCTTTATCTGCTGATAGCATGCGAGTCCTTACATGGCTTGAGGAGGGGACCATGCGAGTCGTAGTTACGGGCGGCGCCGGCTTCATCGGTTCGCATTTGTGCGATGCGTTGATCGAACGCGGCGACCAGGTTGTGTGCTTGGACAATCTGTCGACCGGGCGCTTTGGGAATATCGCGCACTTGATCGACAGAGAAGATTTCACGTTCACTGAGTGTGATGTCAGTGAACGAATGCCGGTTACTGGGGCGGTCGACGTCGTCGCTCACTTCGCCAGCGCCGCTTCACCGCCGAACTATCTGCGCATGCCGCTAGAAACACTCGCCGTTGGCAGCAGAGGGACCGAGCGTGCGCTCAACCTCGCCGTAACCTACAGGGCGCGTTTCGTGCTCGCCTCTACCAGCGAGGTATACGGGGACCCAGCGGTGCACCCGCAACCGGAGGAATATTGGGGCAATGTCAACTCAATTGGGCCGCGGAGCGTCTATGACGAGGCTAAGCGGTTCGCCGAAGCGCTGACTACTGCCTACGGCAGGACCCTCGGCACCAATGTCGGCATTATCCGGATCTTCAACACATTCGGTCCGCGGATGAGTCCGTCCGATGGGCGAGTGGTGACCAACTTCATCATGCAGGCACTGGATGGCGAGCCGATCACCATCTATGGCGACGGGACCCAGACCCGTAGTTTCTGCTACGTGGACGACCTAGTGCGAGGCATCATCAAGATGATCGACTGCAACCAGCCAGGGCCGGTAAATTTGGGCAACCCGGAGGAGTACACGATAGGCGACTTCGCCAGGCTGGTGCTCCAAGTCACAGGATCTGCTTCGCCTATCGAATACATGCGGCTTCCAACGGACGACCCGACACGGCGGCGACCGGTCATCACCCGCGCGAAGGAACTTCTCGGCTGGGAGCCGGAGGTTCCGGTGGCCGAGGGACTTGCCCGGATGACTGCATGGCTGCGTGCCGAGCAGGCCACGTCCCTACCGAGCTGAACCTGGGGGCGGGCGTGCTCGGCACGCCCGCCCCCAGGAACTCGATCACATGGCGCCGATATTGGGGTGCTGCGGCGACTGGAGTTGCCCAAGGTAGTTGGGCACCGACTCTACGCCAAGGCTGGCGGGGGCAAGTCCTGCGCCGATGAGCGGCGAGCCCGTTTCGAGTTCGAAGCCCCGCACGGCGGCTGAGTCGTCTGGATTGCTTGTTGACAGACCGAAAACCGGCTCGGTCAGTTGCGGCGCTACCGCGAACCCAGTCGGCTGGCCGTTCACTGTCTCCTGGCCAGTGCCACTCTGCCAAGCTGCCAGAGACCCATACGTTGTACTACCCCAGATGACCTGCCAAGGGCTGCGCACCGAATAATAATCATTATCCTTGAGTTCAACCGAGGACTCCGGAAGGGGTGCTGCGGTCGCGACAATCGGGCCGGATTCGGTAGTGAAGATATTGTTCGCGATGATGACATACTTCAGGTCAGCGCTGAGCCGCAGCATCGGGGGTGAGCCGGCCGCAGTAGGCTCCATCACCGCGGTGTTCTGATAGACCGTCACGTTCGCGACATGGCCAATTACGCCTAGTGCGCCATAGAACGGATTTCCGTCCCGTACGTCATAGCTGCTTATGTTATCGCGGACAGTGTTGTAGCGTTCCGCGCCATTGCCGAGCGAGCTATAAATAAGGAAACCAGAACCGTCGTTCCCATAGGAGAGATTGTACTGAATTGTTGAATGCGAGGTGTTCTGATCTAGACCGAATCCGTTACCATCGGATTGATCTTTTGTCTTAGTCGCATACGACAGGTCATGCTCGATGTCTACTTCGGTGGAGTCGTACGTCCAGATCCCTGCCGGACCCTGTACCGACGCCCCCTCGCCACCGTTCTTGGCTGCCACCGACCAGTTGACCGTTGCGCCTTGGACACTACCGAGGACGATCCCGTTCCCAGTGTTCTGTGTCTTGTCCAGTGGATTGCCAAGGTTATCCATCGCCACCACATGCGACACGACAACGTTCGAGTTCGCATAAGTGGGCGCCTGAGGGTTGAACGGAGGACCGAATGTGGCGAGCCCCGCATTGATGTTCCCGTGCACGCTGCTGTTGGTGATCCGCACATCAGCGAAGCCGGCGCCGTTGTTCCGTCCGCTGACTGCGATGCCGATTATGAACCCAGTCGCATCAACGTTGGTGATGTCGACATGGTTCAGCCGATGGTCCGCGGGCAAGTCATTATAGATATTGATGCCGTCGCCATCGCCCGGCCCGGGAGTTCCGATTAGGTTGATGTTCTCAATGTCCACGCCACCTGTATCATGTACGAAAATTCCGTCCCCAGAGGGCGTGAAGAGGGTTGCGGGACCGCCACCGTAGGTACCGATCGTGATCGGTGCCGTCGGGGTACCTGTGTCCCAGTCGCCGACTATCAGCGAGCCGGTAAACCGTCGGCCTCCTTGGAGTAGAATTTTGCTCCCCGGCGGCAGCGGGACGGAACTAGCCTTGTGCAGCGTCCGCCATGCGGTGGCCGGTGAGGTGCCTGCTGCCGCGTCACTGCCGGACGGACTGACGTAATACGTTTGCTGCGCGCCGTCGGCGTCGCCGTTTGCGGTGCCCATGCACGCGGTCACGATCGTCGCACCGAGAAGCGTGCTGAGCATCAATGCGCAGTTCCGCACACGCGGAGACCGAATGACAATCATGATGTACTCCTCAGCTAGATTGGGGTTGGATGCGCTCCCATCGACCGCAGCGTCCAGCCCGCGTCGCGCCACGAGTTGGCGGGGAGCACGTTGCGCGCGTCAAGGATCCGCGGCGTCCGCACAACCTCAAGGAGCCGGGCGGGATCCAGTTTGCGGTACACCTGCCACTCGGTCAGGTGCAGGACCACGTCCGCGTCCTCACAGGCCTTGACCTCGTCGTCCACGTAATCGAGCTGCGGGTATGCGGCCCTGGCGTTGTCGATGGCCTGAGGATCGTGAATCCGCACAGATGCGCCCTCTGCATGGATGGTGGTTGCGACGCCGAGCGCAGGTGAGTCACGGACATCGTCGGTTTCAGGTTTGAATGCCGCGCCTAGGACGGTGACATTCCGTCCAGTGAAGGCCCCGCCCACGAGTTCCCTGGCGATGTCAACGGCGCGACGCCGACGGTCGGCGTTGATCTGGTCGACCTGCCGCAGGAAGACGACCGACTCTGCCACCCCGAGCTGGTCGGCGCGTGCTATGAAAGCCCTGATGTCCTTCCCGAGGCAGCCGCCGCCGAAGCCGAGGCCCGCCGAGAGGAACCGTCGGCCGATCCTGGTGTCGTAGCCGAGAGCCTCTGAGAGCGTCACCACGTCAGCGTTGGCCGCCTCGCACACGTTAGCCATGGCGTTGATGAATGAGATCTTGGTGGCGAGGAAAGAGTTGGCTGCCACCTTCACCAACTCGGCAGTGGCGAGGTCCGTCGTGATGTATGGCGACCCGCCTTCAATGACCTGCTCGTACACCGCTCGCAGCACCGCATCATCGGCCGCCGAGGTCACTCCGACTACCAGCCGGTCCGGCCGCAGCGTGTCCTCGATTGCATGACCTTCCCTGAGAAATTCTGGGTTCCAGGCAAGGCTGACGGATACTCCGGCCGGGGCAAGCTCAGCGATCCGGTCGGAAAGCTGCGCGGCGGTGCCCACTGGAACGGTGGACTTGCCCACCAGGAGGCAGCCTCTGGTGAGGTTAGGAACCAGTGCCTTGAGTACGGCCTCGATGTGGCTGAGGTCAGCGCCGAGCGCGCCAGGGAGTTGAGGCGTCCCGACGCAAATGAAGTGGACGTCGGCAAAGTCGGCGGCTTCCGCGGCCGATGCGCTGAACCGAAGCTTCCCCGACTCGACGCTGGAAGCGAGCATCTCGGGCAGGCCGGGCTCGTAGAAGGGGGCGTTGCCATCCCTGAGCAAGGCGATCTTGTAGTCATCGTTGTCCACGCCAAGCACATCATGGCCAAGCTCCGCCATGCATGCTGCATGGACAGCACCCAAGTAGCCTGTTCCGATCACAGAAATACGCATTTTGTGTCTTTCCGCTATTAGCTGTGATGTTGATGTGTGATGGAATAAGGGCCGCTACGCTGCATATCCATTGGGATGTTCGCTCTGGAAACGCCAGGCATCGGCGCACATGGCCTGCAGGTCCCTGCTGGTCCGCCAGCCCCACGCCTTTTCGACTCTGGTGGGATCCGCGATAAGGGTCGCTACGTCACCGGGCTGCTTATCAATGATCTCGTAAGGGATGGTCACGCCACTGACTTGCTGAAAGGCGGCGATGAGTTCGAGGACAGACACACCGGTACCCGTGCCTAGGTTGAACGCGCGCAGGCCCGTCTCGTCATCGAGATGTTCCATCGCTACGCAGTGCGCCTCGGCGACGTCGAGCACGTGAATGTAGTCCCTGACTCCACTGCCGTCCGGGGTCTCCCAGTCGCCTCCGTATACCTGGAGCTTCTCAAGACGCCCGACCGCGACCTGCATCATGTAGGGCAGCACATTGCTTGGCACACCCTTCGGGTCCTCGCCCAGTGCGCCGGTCGGGTGGCCGCCGATCGGGTTGAAGTACCGTAGCGATACGACGGACAACTCTGGCCAGCGCTTGCAGGCGTCACGTAGGATCTGCTCGCACATCAGCTTGGTACTGGCGTACGGGTTGGTGGGCCCGAGGGTAAAGTCCTCGGCGATAGGCTCGCTGTAGGCGGCACCGTAGATCGAGCAGGAGCCGGAGAATACGAGCTTTCGCACGCCATGGCGGACCATGGCTGCAGCGAGTGTGATAGTGCTGCCGATATTGTTGTCGTAGTAGTCCAGCGGTATTTGCGCCGATTCCCGCACTGACTTCATGGCTGCGAAGTGGATGACGGCGTCTATCTGATGCGCAGTAAAGAGCTTATCGAGCGCGGTTGCGTCGCGCATGTCCAATTCGTGTGCGATCAGGTTGGCGCCGGAGACACGCCGTACTGCGTCGATTGCCGCGGGTGAACTGTTGCTGAAGTTGTCGGCGACGACGACGTCGTGGCCGCGGCGTAGTAGCTCAACGCAAGTATGTGTGCCAATAAAACCGGCACCTCCGGTGACAAGAACAGCCACTGGCCCCCCAGGATTCGAGTTGATCATGACATGCGGCCGGGTGTACGACTAGAAGAGCGATTGCCAGTGCCAGTTGGCAAGCGCTGTGTGCAGGTTCCAACCCAAGTAAACGTGCTCGAAATAAGCCGGGTAGTGCATGGCCGCGTAGATCGCCGGCAGCAGCGTGAGCACCCCGAGGAGCATTGGCGCGAGGCTCGTACGCCGGATGGCCTCGGCCACGGAAACTTTGACGCGGTGCGTCATCTCCTTCGCATGCAGCAGTGCCACCAGCATGCACACGAGGGAGTAGGTGATCGCGCCGAGGAGGCACAGGAAGACGTAACCTGCGGCGTCATCCGTCCGCTCCGCAATGATCGCCGGTACCGAGCAGAGCAGGCTAATGAGCAGGTAGGGCACCATTAGCCGAGTCGGCAGTGATTCAAGTTCACCTGAGCCCTTGGGCGTCACCTTGAACGTCACTGCGCGCGGCCGGATTGCGTACATGAACGCGGAGCAGACACCACGCGTGATGTATGGCCAGCGAACCAGGATGTACAGCCAGTTCTCCCAGCTGAATATCGGGGCATCCGTGGGCCGGAGCAGCCCACGCCGCTTCAGCAGAACGGCAAGCAAGATTAGCCAGACGGACAACGACCACCAGTGCACAAGGAAGGCCAGGTAGTTAACGTTCATCCATGGCTTGCCGGTGACCGCGGCGATCGGGGCGAGCAGGACGCCGACGAGGGTGCTTATGGTCAGCAGCAGGTAAAATAGCAGCGCGTAGATGAACCGGAACCGGTGTGCCCAGTCCAGCTTGGTCAGGTTGCGCGGAACTAGCTTAAGCAGCAGGACGGTGAGACTCTTTGACCACTGGAACTCCTGAACAAGCATTGCGGCGAAGGTGCCAGGCCCGTCGCCGTGCGCCTCGGCGTTGATCGCGAACGCGCCATGCCAGCCCGCGGTGTTGAGCAGGAAAGTAGTGGAGAAGTCCTCGGCAAGTTCGGGACCGATGCCGCCGATGTCCCGAAGCGCGGCAGTACGAACGGCGTAGTGCGAGCCGATGCACAGCGGGGACCAGCCGGCCGAGTGGCCGAGTTGGAAGGCCCCGTGGAAGGTGGCCTCCGCGTAGAGTCGGCCGCGAGCCGACCAGGACTCTGAAGCGTTAGCGTCGCAGATGCTAGGGGCCGACACGTAACCCACGGCTGGGTCAGCGAAGGGCTTGACCATCTCGGTCAGATACGTCGGCGACGGCACGTGATCACAGTCAAGCTGGACCACAACGTCGTAGGAGCGATACCCCCAGTGGTCGTAGAAGAAGGCGAGATTGCCCTCCTTGCACTTCGTCCGGCGCGGCCATGTCGGCCGGTGATACTCCTCGACACCGTTGCGGGTGGACACGATCACCCAATTCCGGGAGCACCACTCTAGGATCTCTTCGGTCGGACTCTCATCCGCCAGCCACACGTCATACGGGAGCGGGAATTCCTGATCGAGCATCGCGGTCAGAGTTGCCTTGGCGACCGGCCAGGGCTCGGAAGGTGCCCTAGTGACGATGAAGGCAACCCGCAACTTCGGCACCGGAATATGTCGGTTGACGTTCCGGAGGCGGTTCACGGCCACGACGAAGAAAACAGGGAAGCAGGTGAGATAAGCCAGCACCAAACCGTTGAGGATGCTGCCATACAGCGTCGTCTGGTGACCTGGCTCCAGCCACCAGTACCAGAAACTGACGAGACAGATTACCCACATCAAGGAGAAAAAGGCGGCGACAACCCGGTCGCCTGTGCTGAGTTCGCTACGGAAGGTGCTCTTGCGTAGCCGCTTGGAACGCTCGCTGGGCGAGATGACCGGGCCGTACCGGGTGGTCTTCTCAACCCTGCCGACGGAGAGCCGACTGATTTGTATAGCCATCGCGGCTGTGTCTGCGACTGGTCGCCGCGTAACTTGCCCTCTCCTCGCCCCTGCTTGTCTCTGTACTGGGGCAGTCTCCGGCAAGGGTATCGAGGGCAGCAGCCTCCGGCGGGGCGTCAGCGGCTACCCAGGCTGGCTTTGGCCGCGGGATTGCGCGATCCCAGTCGGGATAGGCGGAGCCCTCGCTGTCGCGTTGGATGCGCTGCGCGATGGAAATAAGCGCAGCGAGGCCTGCTTGCTGAGCCTGCGTGGCACGCTCCGAGGCCCCGTCCTCCCAATTATTTCGGTAATGATGTCTGGCATTAAAGACATCATTAGAAGTCAGCTTCGACAAGCGTCGTCCTCGCTCCCCCTGTGCGACGGGTGCGATCCCGTCGCACCTCCCTCCTGCGCACGTTGCGCCAGTCCCACCGACGACTCAGGCATTTCGGGCATAGCTGCCAGTGTGTTACTAGTGCCAGTTTCGAGGTAGATAAGCGAGATCGTACTAAAGCATCGACCATGCCATACGGTGCTCTTGGTAAATTTGTCGTAATCGCGACTTTCGAGGCTCACGGTGCGCTTCCGGGTGATAGCGCAGGGCTGCCTTAATGATCATTTACCTCAGTCGTAACTCAGGGATTCGTTCAAGTCGACGTGACGCCGTGCTGGCTGAGATCCAGGGCGTGCTGATCGAGGTCCTGGAGGCGCGGAACGGGGAGCTGTCCGTCAAGGTCGCGGAGCTGGAAGAGCAGCTGGCGAGGCTCGAGCGCGCCGTGACGCGGAACTCGGGGAATTCAGGGATGCCGCCGTCGGCGGATGACCCGAGAAGACCCCGCCGGCTCTGGAGCCGAAGCGTGGGAACGGGAAGAAAAGGCAGGGGAAGCAGCGCGGCGCGCCGGGCGCGCACCTGGCCTGGAGCGAGAACCCGGATCACACCAGGCAGCTATTCCCAGGGGCGCGTGCGGCTGCGGCCAGGACCTCGCGGACGCGGACGATCTCGGCGTCACGGCGTCGCACCAGGTTGTCGATACGCCGACGGTGACCTCGACGGTGACGCAGTTTTGTGCGCCCGGCCGTTGTTCCGCTTGCGGCATTGGTCAGCGTGGGCGGAGGCTGTCGAGGAAGAAGCCGGTGCGCCGGTCGTAGTCTTGACGGGCGGGCCTGGGCAGCTTGCGGAGGGCGAGTCCGTTGGCTACATCGGCGTAGTAGAGGTCCCCGGCGGTGAAGTCCCGGCGTATCACCCCGGCATCGTGGCATCGCTGGACCAGGCTGGCGGTCATGTCGATGGCTGCCGTGGCGATCGCGGCCAGTTGCCCGGACTCTGGGTAGGTCATCAGCAGTGCGTCGGTGAAGGCGGGTTCGCGGTATTGCAGGTCACGCCGGTCGGTGACGTAGGTGGCGATGGCCTGCCAGGGGTCTGCCACATGCAGGGCCTTGTCCATGATCGCGTACATCTCGGCGGCGACCAGCTTTCCGATCACGGCGTCGATGAGGCCGGCCCGGCCGCCGAACCGGTTGTAGATGGTGGCCTTGCTGACCCCGGCGGCAGCGGCGATCTCCTACAGCGGGGTGTCCAGCCCGCGGCCGCGGAACGCGGCGATGGCGGCGGCGTTGCTTGGCGGCTGCCGTCGTCATCTCCGCCGCAGCGGCCGCGCTGGTCTACTGGCTGACGTGCAAGGGGCCGCGATCCATCGGTCAGCACTGCCCGCCTGCGTTTCGTGGACCTTCGCGGGCGGGTGCGCGACCAGTTCGACCGGGCCAATGTGGAAGCCGTGGAACTGCGCGGTCACCTCTTGGAGGTCATTGAGCGCCCGGGCAGGCGTCGGCACGTGATCACCGTGTACAACTCGGTCATGCCGCGCGCGATGCTCCGGCTCCGTAACGCAGTGGAGCGCTACGGCTGGCTGCAGCCGGACTCCGCGGCGGGCTAGGCGACCCTGCTAGTCAAGAGGCTCACGGTCCCCGTAATTCGAAACCAAGATCAAGAACTTTCTCGAAGACTTGCCCGTTTTGTCCAGTGACATCAAACTCCAGTTCCCATAAAATCATCTCCAGAGCCTGGAAACCCAGGCGGGCCGCCGAGGTGCGCCAACACCTCAGACGGCCCTAAACCACCCCACCAGATACCGCTGGAGGAGCAGTCATGCAACTCATCATCACCCAGCCAGCCCAGACCGCGCACGCGAACCCCGACGCGGCCGCGCGACGCCGCTCCGACCGCCTGGCAAAGGCCACCGTCGACCAGATGCAGGCCGCGCTAGCGTTCCTGAGCGTGATCGACCCGGAGGCATTCGAGATCGCCTTCACCGCGGTCACCCCCGCCCCCGACGACCACCCCGAGGACGACGAGCCCGTCCCCGTATGCCGCGCCTGCGGTGTCCAGGTCGGCATCTTCCCCGAGCACGGCGGCCTCGACTGGCAGCACTACAGGGGCGACTGCATCGCCTCTGGCGCCCAGGAGATCTACGACCCAGGCCACGCCCCCGAGGTCACCTGGTGCCTCCCCGATGAGAACCCGGAAGAGATCTAGCCGGCAAGTCTCAGTCCGTTGCCCCGCCGGGCCTCCTGGCGGGGCGCAGGACTGAGCAGCGCTTTGGTCATCTTCCCGCCCTTCGTGCTGGTGGCCAGGCAGGTGAACCGGTGCCCGTCGATGTCGGTGAATCGCAGCTGCGCACCGGGATGCGGGCGCTCCTTGCGGACGATGACCCGCGTTCCCGCAGGCCAGCCGTCCAGGTCCAGCATGCCGGTGATCTCCGCGACCCACGCGCCGTCGCGGGCCTGCCCGTCCCCGTCATGCCTTGCGGGCGCGGTTCTTGACCTCCTCGGTCGGCAGGTCGTACAGCGCTGTCAGCGCGGCGTGGCCGGGGGAGGATGGCGGGAGCCGCTCCAGTTCGGCGCGCATCTCCGCCCACCTGCTCAGCAGCGCGGAGTCGTCTAGCCGGGTCGTTTCCCCGGCATAGACGGGCTGGCGCAGAGGGAGGACTACGCCAGGGGACTGCTGGAGACGCTGCCAAGGGCCCACCGCCGAGGCGGTCAAGGGCAGGCTGGCCACCCGTATGGCGCGCCAGCGGCACGTGCTGTTTCGCGACGACCCGCCGTGCGTGCGTTTCATCGTGGACGAACTCGCGCTTTACCGCCGCGTGGGAAGCGTCGAGGTGTTGACGGGCCAGATGCGGCATCTTATCGAAGTTGCCAGTCTTCCCCGCGTCACGATGCAGGTTCTCCCGGCAGACTGCTCACCCGGCTACCGCGTCTGGCTTCATCCTCGCGGAGGACGCGGGCGCGGCCTACGTGGAGCACGTCCTGGGCGGCGTGTACACCGAAGATCAAACCCTTACGATCTTGGCCGACCTGTTCGATACGCTTCGAGCGGAGTGTTACCGCGCTTCCGAGTATGCGGCAATCATCAGGAATGGAGCGCAAGGCGGGTCATGTGTAGCGACGGCCAGCGATGACGGCATGGTCCTGGTCCGCGACACTACTAAGCAGGCGGAGAGGATTGTACTGGAGGAAGTCGTCTTACAGTCCTCTCTGCGTTTCCGTGCCCACGCTATGACCGCCGCAACAATCCCCAGCGCGCCAGCGATGAGGCCTGCCTCCGCCGGTGCCGCCCCCAACATGTCACCTGCGGCAGTGGCCGCCTCCATGCCTGCCGCCACGCGGCGAGCAAGCATGGAGCCGAGTGCGTAGGCAATCGATGATCGTGTGGTCCGCGATCGCGCCCGTTACGAGTTCGGTTACCGCGCTCCTTGCTCTTGTTACCTAGAAACCGTGTCCTTAAGGCTTGTGGCGCGTCACTATTTCGGGTCTCGTTACCGTTCTGGATCTCAGACTGCGGTGCGGACGGTACCGCCCGCACCGCACTCGTGGCAGCCTGGAGTTGGTCTCGCAAGATGTAGAGGTCCCCTTCGAGAGCGTCATTTCCGAGTATCTCCGGATCCGCCAGCAACACTTCAACCGCCAGCAGTTGCGCGGACAGCAACCGCGCGGGCTGCCGTGCGTAATCTTCCATGAGTCTTCCTTAGCGTTGGTTTTCCGGCTTCTTCGGCTGCCAGGCGATCCTGGCGCGTCGGCAAAACTCCTCGGTCATCGCGGCGTACACCCGCTCAAGCTCGGCCCGCCCGACCGAGTTCTCCGGCTGATGCTCAAGCATCCCGCGCACCCGCGCCCGCTCAGCCAGAAATCCTGGGTCATCGAGACCAGTGAAATCGCCAGTCCAAGCTGGCCCTGCTGTCGTGTTGTCCATGTGCCGATCCCTTGTGCGGCATATGCTCAGGTGCTTGGTACTGAGTATGCCGATGGGATAGTCCTTAAGGCAAGAATCTTTTGGTAATTTACCAATGGAAGTTGGTGTGTCATGGCTCGTCCGAGTCCAACGGTCCGGCGACGCCGGCTCCGGTACGAGTTGCGCCGACTGCGCACCGAGCGCGGGCTGACCATCGAGGACGTGCAAGAGTGCAGCAACGGCGACATCAAGGCGCCGACCCTGTCGCGATGGGAGACCGGCGAGCGGTCCATCCGTCCCGTCGACCTGCGGCTGCTGCTCGACATCTACGACCTTCCACCCGAGGATCGCGAGGCACTGCTGACGCTGGCCCGGCAGGCGAAGGAGCGCGGCTGGTGGCATCCGTACACATCGGTGATGCCCGAGTCGTTTCAGGTCTACGTCGGCCTAGAGACTGAGGCGTCCAGCATCCGCGAGTACGCGGCCGAACTCGTGCCTGGCCTGCTCCAGATCGCCGAGTACTACCGGGCGTTCCTAGCGAGCGTCGCGTCCGCCGACCCGGGAAACGACAAGAAAATCGAGATGCGGTTGGCGCGTCAGGAGCGCCTTGCCAACGACGACCCGCCCGGACTACTGGGCTGTGCTGAACGAGGCGGTGATCCGCCGAATGGTCGGCGGCAGCGAGGTCATGCGCGGGCAACTGGGGCACATCCTGGAGGTAGCGCAATTGCCAATGGTGACGATTCAGGTGCTGCCGTTCAGCGCAGGCGTGCACCCGGCGATGGAGGGGGCGTACAGCATCCTCGGCTTCCCGGAGGTGCACGATCCTGATGTCGTGTACCTGGAGAACCAGGCCGGTAGCATCTACGTGGAGGAAGCGGAGGAGGCGGAACGCTTCTCGCAGATGTTCAACCACCTGATCGCCAAGGCCCTAAGCCCTGAAGACTCTGTGCGGCTGATCCGCGAGATTGCGGGAACTCTCTGACCCGCAGTGATCAGTTGCCCAAAGTCGTCTATCCAATAGAAAGAGGTGCGGGATGGCAGCCCCGAGCGACGCAGACATGTCCCGTGCTCCATGGCGGAAGTCGAGCTACAGCGGCAACGGGAACAACTGCGTCGAGGCCGGCGTCGCCAGGACCAACTGGGTTCTAGTGCGGGACACCGCTAACCGCACGGGCGGCACGCTCAGCTTCCCTGCCTCTGCCTGGTGCGCGTTCGCTGAAGGACTGAAACGGCACTAACCCGCGGGTAGGCCGGATCAGGTGGTGCCGGTCTCTTTGAGGGCTCGGGTTCGGCGCGCTAGCAGGATCAGTGCCGGGACCGCTTCCTCGGTGAGCGGGGCGACATCCTCAAGCGCCTTCTCGATCACCTCTAGGTACTGCCACCAGTGGGGACGGTTCCGCCGGTAGGCGACGAGCATCGCGGCGGTAGCGAAGAACGGGACCGTGCCCGCCTTCTCCATGGCGGGAAAGACATCGAGGAGCGGCTCAAAGCCGAGCACGGCGCGGTCGACATAGTCGTGGACCTCCTGCTCGGAGAGTTCGAACGGTGAATCCATAGCGGCGATTTCCTGCGCTATCTCGCGTATGTCGCCGCGCGTCGGCCACTGCCACGCACAGGCGTCGATCGCGATGTAGCCGGCGATGCGCAAGCACAGGCTGCCCGCCTCGAGGAAACGCTGCCCACCGATGGCCTCAATGAGGTCAGCGAACTGGTTGAGTTCGCCACGGATGGCGTGCCCGAGCAGTTCACGAGCCGGCTCTTCAACCTTCGGGTCGATGCCCATCCTTGTCCCTTCTGAGCTCCCGAATCCACGCTACGGCTGTCGCTCCGATGGTGAACCCCCATCCGATGAGCCCGGTCGTGTCGACCGCCGCGGTCGTGCCAAGTCAATCGCCAAATGCCTGGAGCAGGCCGCCGACAACGGCTGCACCCGTCGCGATGCCCTTCGAGAGCCAAAGTCCGCGATCGACGCTTGCGCCTGGCAGTTGCCCGCCTACGGTGACGTTCGTGAGATCGCGTACAACAAGAAGGGCCGCACCTAGTTTTCGGTCCGTAGGCCTGGCGGGAGTTCGCCGCAGAACTTAAGCAACGGTAGCTCCAGCCCTTAAGAGGCCTGCACCTTCGACGCGGCGCGTTCCTTGAGGGCACGGTTCCTGTAGGACAGCAGCACGAGTGCGGGAAGGACCTGACTTGGGCCACGATTTGACCGTGGCGAGTATTGAGGGTTGGTGACCTGCAGCTTTGCGGTTCGTTGGAGCTTGCGCACTAGGCCGGTCGGCAGGCCATTACGGCCGCTGACCCGCTCCCCGACGACCTGCGCCAGGTCCTCGACGCCATCAACCGCGGCAGCTGACCTGCATGGTTGCGGAGCCGCAGGCCGCCCGGCTCGGGGCAGGCTGGCGGGGGAAGATAATCCATTCATGCAAACAGAGGCATGGCTGAACCTCGATCACCAGTTCCCGCCTGGCGGGCAGCTCTTCCGGTCAGACCGCAGCTTCGCGGTTGGCTATGACGGCTCCGATTGGCCCCACTATGACGGCTTGAAGTGGCCCCACCTGTTGGTGGTGACTGGTGCCGGGATGGTCGTGTCGGCTTGAAGTGGCCCCACCGGGGTGCTTGACGTGGGATGGTCGGGGTGCGTGCAAGCCTTAGGGGGCTCTGTGGCGGCCACAAAGGTCGAGTTGTTCGAGCTGATCCGGCGTGATTCGTGGCACGGGGGCTTGTCGGTGCGTGCGCTGGCGGTCAAGTACGGGGTGCACCGGCGGCTGGTGCGGGAGGCGCTGACCCGGGCTGAGCCGGCCCCGCGCAAGGTGCCCGAGCGGCGGTCGGCCCAGCTGGAGCCGTTAAAGGCGGTTATCGACGGGTGGCTGCGGGCGGACCTGGACGCTCCCCGTAAGCAGCGGCACACGGCAACGCGGATCCACGCCCGCCTGCTGGATGAGCACGGGGCCGGGGACTTGTCGTATGCGGCCGTCCGCGATTACGTGGCCCGGCGAAGGCCGGAGGTCCGCATCGAGGAGGGCCGCGGCCCGGCGAGGGTGTTCATCCCGCAGCACCACCCGCCGGGCATGGAGGCCGAGGTCGACTTCGGGGAACTGTGGGTGCGGCTGGCCGGGGTGCTGGTCAAGTGCTACCTGTTCGCGTTCCGGATGTCCTATTCCGGCAAGGCCGTGCACCTGGTGTCGGCGACCTGCGGGCAGGAGGCCTTCCTGGAGGGCCACGTGCACGCGTTCACCGTGCTGGGCGGCGTCCCGGCCGGGCAGATCCGGTACGACAACCTGACCGCGGCCGTGACGAAGGTGCTGCGGAAGGGACGGGCGAGGATCGAGAACCCGCGGTGGACGGCGTTCCGGTCGCACTACCGGTTCGCGGCGTTCTACTGCGAGCCCGGCATCGAGGGAGCCCACGAGAAGGGCGGCGTCGAGGGCCAGGTCGGCTACTTCCGCCGTAATCACCTGGTCCCGGTCCCGGAAGTGGACTCCCTGGCGGAGCTGAACGCGCGGGTCGCCGCGGCCGAGGAGGCCGAGGACGGCCGCCGCATCGGGGCGCGGATCCGCACCATCGGCATGGACTTCGCCGCCGAGGTCCCGCTGCTGGTCCCGCTGCCGGGTGAGCCGTTCGAGACCGGGCTGCTGCTGACCCCCCGCGTCGACCGCTACAGCCAGGTCACCGTGCGGATGAACCGCTACTCCGTGCCGGTCCGGCTGATCGGCCGCCAGGTGAGGGTCGTGCTGCGCTCCTCGGAGCTGGTCATCTACGACGGGCGGCACGAGGCCGCCCGCCACGAGCGGATGACCGCCAGGGGCGGCGAGGCGCTCGTCCTGGACCACTACCTGGAGGCGCTGATGCGCAAGCCCGGAGCCCTGGCCGGGTCGGTCCCGCTGGAGCAGGCCCGCGCCGCCGGGGCGTTCACCGGCGCGCACGAGGCGCTGTGGTCAGCGGCCCGGCGCGCTGACGGGGAGCCCGCCGCGACCCGCGTGCTGGTCGAGGTCCTGCTGCTGCACCGGCACATGGCCGCCGCCGACGTCATCACCGGGATCGAGGCGGCGCTGTCGGTCGGCGCGCACGCCGCTGACGTCGTCGCGGTCGAGGCCCGCCGGGCCGCCGATGCCCGCGCCGCCGGGCCCGTCCCGGAGAGCGACGGCGAGCCGCCGGAAGTTCCGCAGGTCACTAGCCTGACGCTGCGCCGGCTCGCCGCGCTGCCCGCCGATACCCGGCCGCTGCCCACCGTCAGCGCCTACGACCAGCTGCTCACGCGGCCCCGCACCAGCCAGGAAGGCCAGTCATGACCAGAGCACGGGGCATCACCGAGGAAGCCGCCGACGCGGCGGTCGACACCGCCTGCCGGATGCTGCGGCTGCCTACCATCCGCGGCCAGTTCGCCGCCGCCGCCGACAAGGCCGAGCGGGAGCAGCTCACCTACCGCGGGTTCCTCGCCGAGCTGCTCATGGCCGAGTGCGAGGACCGCGACCGCCGCCGCGCCGAGCGGCAGGTCCGCGGCGCGGGGTTCCCCCGCGCGAAATGGCTGGCCGACTTCGACTACGACGCCAACCCCGGCATCGTCCCCGCCGTGATCAACACCCTGGCCACCTGCGACTGGGTCCGCAAGGGCGAGCCGCTCTGCCTGATCGGCGACTCCGGCACCGGCAAGTCCCACCTGCTCATCGCGCTGGGCACCGCCGCGGCCATGGCCGGGTTCCGGGTCCGCTACACCCTGGCCTCCAAGCTCGCCAACGAGCTCGCCGAGGCCGCCGACGACAGGCAGCTCACCAAGACGATCGCCCGCTACGGCCGCGCCGACCTGCTCTGCATCGACGAGCTCGGCTACATGGAACTCGACCGCCGGGGCGCCGAGCTGCTCTTCCAGGTACTGACGGAAAGGGAAGAGAAGGCAAGCGTGGCCATCGCCTCCAACGAGTCGTTCAGCGGCTGGACCAGGACCTTCACGGACCCCCGCCTCTGCGCCGCGATCGTCGACCGGCTCACCTTCAACGCCACCATCATCGAGACCGGCACCGAGTCCTACCGCCTCGCCCGCACCAGGGCAGCCCAGGACGCCTGAGGCCGCAGCCATGGCCGCCAGCCCGGAGCCGCGCAGCGGCGACGACACCTACGACCTGATCGACGACGCCGTCGCGGCACTCGCCGAGCGCCGCGGCACCTGGCTCGGCGACGACATCGCCGCCATCGCCCTGATCGCAAGCCTCATCGACCAGGCCGAACGATGGCTGCCGCAGCACGTCCACGACGCCCGCGCCAACGGGCACAGCTGGGACGAGATCGCCCGGGCACTTGCCACCAGCCCCGCCGAGGCCCGCCTGCGATTCGACCCCCAGTCCCCGGTCGCCGACGGCAGATGGCCCTACGACTTCTGACCCGGCAGAAAGTGGGGCCACTTCAAGCCGTCACCCCGGCCCCGAATCAGTCCCAGCCGGGGCCACTTCAAGCCGTCATGGTGGGGCCAAATGAAACCGTCCTAACCACGCGGTCTGGGCCTACACCGTCAGCCACAGCCAGCTGCTGCTCCGCACCCGCACCGCCGACGGGCGATCCCGGATCGACATCCTGTTCAAGCCGGTCAGCGCCCTCAAGGTTCGCACCGATTACGAGGGCCTGGCCATCCGGTGCGCGACAGCTGACGAACATGAGCGAGTCCTCGCTGCGACCGCACCCGCAGGACAGGCCTACCGGGTCCTCATGCTGGAGACAGCCGGCGAGCTGGACTACGTGGTCACCCGCGCCGTCGGCTGGCGAGAGGACGACGGCCAGGACCGGGACCCGAGCGCGCTCGCCTTCTTCCCGTCAGGCGCCGATCCAGGATGGATCCTTCCCGGGTACAGCCAGGCCACGCCAGCCTGACTCAGGCGAGGCACGTCCCAGGACCGATTACCAGTCAAGACCACGCAGGCGTCCCGATGTCCCGGCCCCTGCCGAACTGAGTTAAGCCACAGGAAGCCGGTTCACGCGCCAATCTGTCCGAAGCCAAGTCAGCGGCCCGACCGCGACAACCGACTTGCGCACTAGGATGGCGCAACTCAGGTTTTACGGGGGTTCGGCGGCTGAGCCACGCGCCTGAAATGGAAAAGTGCTCCTGACCTGGGACGATAAGGGTTGACTAGACACTTACCGGTCCGGGTTCGAGGAGCACTTTCTACCGGCATGCTACAGGATGGTCGCGTGGTCTTGAAGTCACCGGCGGCGGCTCGGGGTCGTGTCGCACGCGGGCCTTGTCCTGCTGCGGCAGCTGTTGGACGGACGGGCCTGACGTTTGGGCTGTCGGCGGCGCTGCCGTCGCCGCCAGGCGGCCATGACCGGGGCCGCGTCTTCGCCGACACGCGCAGTCAGGGCAACGGCGAGCGCGTCGAGGTGGCCGCGTGGCGCAAGGCCACACGCAGCCAGGCCAATGGCGCCTGTGTCGAAGTCGCGGCACTCTGCGAGACTCGCATCGCCGTCCGCGACAGCAAGGACCCGGAGGATCAGGTGGTGCCGGTCTCTTTGAGGGCTCGGGTTCGGCGCGCTAGCAGGATCAGGGCCGGGACCGCTTCCTCGGTGAGCGGTGCGACATCCTCAAGCGCTTTCTCGATCATCTCTAGGTACTCCCACCAGTGCGGACGGTTCCGCCGGTAGGCGCCGAGCATCGCGGAGGCGGCGGTGGCCGATCTGACCCGCCTGTCGGGCAGTCAACTGATCGGGGTGCTGCAGGCGGCGCGGCGGCAGGAGAACCGGGAGGCGTGGAAGAGGGCGCTGGTGGTCGCGGAGTTCGCCCGCCGCAGGCAAGCCGGGTTCGGCGCGGCCACGGCGCGGGGAATTCCCGTGCACTGCCGCCCGGGCCAGTTCCCCGGCGAGGAACTGGCGGTCGAACTGGTCCTCGGCCCGGTCGCGGCCTCGCACGCGATCGACGACGCCGGGGACCTGACGACCCGCCTGCGCGCACGCTGGCCGGGATGGCCGCGGGGACTCATCGACGCCGACCGCGCTAGGGCGATCGCCTTCTACTCCCGCAGCCTCAGCATGGACGACGTAGCACTAGCGGATGAGATCCTCGCCGCTCTCGCCCCCGAGCTCCGGCTCGAGCAGCTCATCTATTAGGCCGCCGCACTGGAGGAGAAGCTTAACCCGGAGGCCGTGAGGGCGCGCCGGGAGCATGCGCGGCGGACCCGGCAGCGGGTGGAGGTTCGCCGTGAGGAGTCCAGGAACGCGTCGTTGGCAGACCGGGAGATGGACACCAGCCGGGCCCTCGCCTCCAAGGCCTACATACACGCCTGGGCATTGCGGCGTCGCCGCGCGGGGCTGCCCGGCACCCTGGACCCGTTGCGCCTGGCCGTCCTCGAAGACCTCACCACCGGCCGCGACCCCATGGACCGCCGCACCCGGCCAGCAGCCGACCCCGCCGCTGCGGACCCGTCCAGCGAGGACCCGTCCAGCGAGGACCCATCCACGGCGAGCGCATCCGAGCCGGATCTGGCCACGCCGGGACCGGCTGAAGGCGATGCCGACGATGACGATGCGGCTGCAGATGACGGCCCCCAGCCCGGCTTCCTCGACTACGATCACGGCGAGGACGGCGGCAGCGACTGTCCGAACGACCCACCTCGCGGTCCTGGGCCGCCCGCGCCGATGCCCGCGATGATTAACCTGGTCGTTCATGCTGGGACACCACTCCCGCGGAAGTCGGTGGCTGGGGGCTGCTCGACGCCGCCGAGACCCGTGCCCTCGTGGCCGCCGCTTCCCGATACCCCGCCACTCGCTGGTGCCTCACGCTCCTTGGCCCCGACGGCATCGCCGCCGCCCACGCCTGCTCACCCGGGCAGCATCCTTGGGCCCCCGAAGAACCGCACGACAAACCACCTGGAAGGCGGCCCCCCGACCCAGCCGAGGCGGCTTGTCTCGCCGCGTTCCTTCGCGGCCTGAATGTCATCCCTGAACCCATCGCCAAGGGGAGCTGCAGTCATGCCGACGCCGAGCCCCGCTACACGCCCAGCCGCAGGCCTGAGTTGGGCCACGTTTCGGCTTTGAGTAATTCCGTGAGGCGCTGACCTTGAGGGTTGCCGACTGCGGCGCGTGGAATTGCGCACTAATTCCGGGTCGCAGGGTGGGCCTGGTGGCCTGGCGTGCGTGCGCCCCGTCAAGATAGGCGTCAGGAAACATTCGTGGGAGGTCAATGCACTCGGCCCATGGCCGCCGGGGCGCAGCCGCGCTACGCTCTACTTCCATCGTGCGGGGAGAAGGTGCTGGTGATGACAGGACCGCAAGACCGGGCAGCGGCGGGCGGTGACCGGCTCAGGGTAGGTCATGCGGACCGCGAGCAGGTGATCGAGGCGCTGAAGGCCGCCTTCGTGCATGGACGGCTGACCAAGGCTGAGTTCGACACGCGGGTGGGCCAGGCGCTGTCCGCGCGGACCTGCGCCGACCTGGCCGCACTGGCCGCCGACATCCCGGCCGCGCCTTCCGGCCCGCTCGCGGCCAGCCCGGCTCGGCCTCCGGCCCCGGCCCGCCGCCGGCCGCTGGCCAGGGCGGCCGCTGGATCGGGCGGCTGCCTGTTCATCGCGGCTGCCGCCATGAAGATCCACGCCCACCTCGACCCCGGCGCCACCTCCACTCCCCATGATTCCTGGGCGAAGTACTTCTTTCTCATCGCCTTCGCCGCCGTATTGACTGCACTGGTGATCTTGGTGCACGGAGTGGGCACCTTCGCGGAGAACCGGCGCTCCCGCGGGCAGCTGCCACCCCGGCCAGGGCCGGGAGGCCGCGCCCTGGACGGCGAGCGCCCAGGCCCCCGCACCGGCAAGAACCGTCCGGACCTGCGCGCCCCCAAGTCACAGCAGCGCCGACGGCACGTTTCCGCCCGGGCGGCCCGAGCACCCGGTGGCGCCACGGAAGCGCTCGGCGCGGTCTGACCCTGGGTGAAACCGGCACCGGGCCTGGTGCCTCCCTGGTTGCCCAGGCGGGCCTTACGCCTTGGCCGGCACCCAGGTGCGCACTAGCTTGACCCAACTCAGGTCTCACAGTTTGTCTCATTGTCCCCGTGTCCGCCTTACGGGCAGACGCCCGCGAGACTGAGACAATTACAATCCGCCACCTGTGGTACTGTCCGCCACCTGTGGATAACTATGGGCCGAGCAGACGAAGAACGCTTGACTGTTCACGCTGGCGGGCTGTTGGGCTGGGACACCACGCCTACCGAAGCCGACGGCTGGGGACTGCTCGACGCTGACGAGACCCGCGCCCTCGTGGCCGCCGCATCCTGGCACGCCGCCACCCGATGCCCATCGCCAGGGGGAGTTGCAGTCACGGCAAACCGAGCCCCGCTACACGCCAAGCCGCAGGTTCGCCCACCTGGTCCGCGCCCGTACCGTCACCTGTGACGCTCCCGGCTGCGCTGCCCAGGCCGTCCATGACGACTGGCCGGCGGTTGCCGTCGCCGCACGGGTGCGCATGTCACAACTCGCCTCTCTGCTGTCATGATCGGTTGGTCAGTATCGGTCGCACGGGCGTTCCAAGATCATTTGACGGGTTAGGTCGCGGTTCATAGCTGGACGTTGCGGTCTGGTCATGAGCGGCGTGGCGTGCCAGGGAATGCGACGAGACCCCGGTAGGAACAGGGGTCCTCTCACAGATCCCAGCCACCGGAGCCTCGTCGTGGGCAAGTCTGCCATTCCCGCTGCCGTTTCCGCGCCCGCAGCGCCCATTGTTTCCCTTCCGGTACCGGATGAGCGCTGTGACCTGCTGGAACTGCTGGCAGGGGTGCCGGACGGGCGGACGGGGCAGGGCCGGGATCATCCGGTCGCGGCGGTGCTCGCGCTCGCGGCCGCGGCCGTCGTGGCCGGGATGAAGGGGTACACGGCGATCTCCGGCTGGGTCGCGGACGTGCCGCCGCCGGTCCTGGCCGGCCTGTACCTGCGCTGTGGTGCCGCGCCGGCCGCGCCGCCGTCGAAGACGACGATCTGGCGGGTGCTGACCGATGCGGGCGCCGAGGAGCTGGACGCGGCGGCGGGCACCTGGCTGATGAGCCTCGCCGGGCTCGACGCGCCGGCCGCAGCCAGCGGGGACGCTGGCGAGGAGGACTGCCCGCCGGCACTGGTGCAGGTGAGGCTGGACGGCAAGGCGGTCAGGGGCGCCAGGAACCCCGACGGGACCCAGGTCCGGCTGCTGGCGGCCCTCGCCGGCCCGGACGGCGCGTCCTCGGTAGTCGCCGCGCAGGCCGGGGTCGGCGCGAAGACGAACGAGGTGCCGGCGGCCGCGGTCGTCCTCGGCCGGCTTGACCTGCGCGGCAAGGTCGTGACCGCCGACGCGCTGCACACGGTCAAGGCCACCGCGCGCCTCATCCGCGAGGGCGGCGGCGAGTTCGTGCTCCCGGTGAAGGAGAACCGGCGGGCGCTGTTCGACGCGATCGACGCGCTGCCCTGGAGGAGCGTCCCGATCGCGCACGCCGCCACCGACAAGGGCCACGGGCGGATCACCACCCGCACGATCCAGGTCCTGCCCGCCCCCGAAGGGCTGCCGTTCCCGCACGTCAGCCAGGTATTCCTGATCGAGCGGTACGTCACCGACCTGAGCGGGAAGCCGGTCTCGGCCGTCGCCGCGCTCGGCGTCGCCAGCCCGGAACCGGAACGGGCGGACGCCGCCAGCCTGGCCCGCTACGTCAGAGAGCAGTGGTCCATCGAGTCCCTGCACTGGATCCGCGACACCCTCTACCAGGAAGACAAGTCCCAGGTCAGGACCCGCTCCGGCCCAAGGGCCATGGCTGCCCTCCGCAACCTCGCGATCGGCGCACTCCGCCTGGCCGGGCGCACCGACATCACCGAGGCCACCCGATGGGCCGCACGCTCCATGGACCGCCCCTTCACCATCCTCGGACTCACATAATGATCTTGGAACGGCCGTGGTATCGGTCGCAGGGATTGCCGTCGGCCCCCGCCGATACGGAGAGACCTCTCACTGCGCCGTTTGGCGCGCGACCGCGGGTGTCTGATCGCGGTACTTAGCTCTGCGGTACAAGGACCGTGCTGTTGCCCCAAGACGGCTGGCCCAGACGCCGCCCCCACTCACCTCATATGTAGCATTTCTGAAGCGATCCTTATAGGTATTCATGACTACCTTATGATCAGCACCGAAGTCAACCATTCTAATGCCGTATGTCGCGGCGTCCCTGATGAGATCTAGAAGCTGTATCGTGCCAGCCGAGAATCGCGAAAATTCCGGATTATAAGCAAGTGTCCATAGGGCGATAACACCAGGGCCTTCCAAGCAGAACGTCACTGCCGCAGTCTGCTCGCCGGCGAAGAGAACTCCTATTAGTCCGCGGCAATCGTCATTATCTGTGAAGGCTAGTTCACGCATGACGGACATCTCCTGCGGACCCCATCCGCCCACATCGCTGTATTGCGCCGACTTCCACTCGATAAGCTGGTCAAAATATTCAGGTTTCGGATTCGCCCAGTCGAACGACACCGAACCCATCTTGCGTTGCAGAGAACGTCTATACGTCTCCGTACGTGTAATCCTTTTCTTAGAGCCATCGCTCAAGTCCGATAGATACTTATCGTAACCTCCGGCCAGATCGACATACGAGACCTGTCGCCAGTGGTGCGCACCATGATATCGATGTGGATCAAGCGCCTTTTGATCAACCGGTGCCCGCGAAAAACGCCAGCCGCGCAAACCCGATTTTTTGACTATGGCTTGCATATCAAGCGGAGCGCCTGAGCTCACCACGCCATCCACGGCTGTGTGCTCCCCGCCTAGCGTGCAAGCGATCTTTCCGTCGCCTATCTCGTAGGGTATAAATGCTTCGATCCGGCCGTTATCTTCCACGACGGCGACCCGTGCATTGGCATCGACCTCACCCCAAGCCTTGACATAGGTCAAGGAGAGGAAAGGATGCGACATCATCAGCGATGAGCTCTGGAACGCTCGCCATTGTGCAGCCTCGCTTTTTCCAAGATCGGACGGCCGAACTACCGTGACCTGCATCGTGGCTCCTTTCAGTGTTCTTCCAGAGTAATGAACATTAGTGGGGGCTAATCACTGATCTATTGGATTTCGGCCACATTTGGGTAGTCATCTCGATCGACTGATCCGCTCTAGCTTGTACTCAGCGTATTCTTCGTGCTGGCACGCCAACATACAGAGCTCCCGGTTCGCAGTCTCTTGTGACCACCGCGCCGGCACCAATAACAGTTCCCTCGCCGATGGTTACTCCTGGCATGATCAACGAACGTGCCCCGATCCAGCATCGGTCGGCGATGCGGACTGGATTGTGGTTTGCCTCGCGTGACACCTGCCCACACGCGTCGATTGCGTGACTTGACGTGACAATCATGACCTGAGGGCCTATGAGGACGTTACATCCGATGTCGATATTTCCCCTACCCACAAAATGGCAGCCCGCGTTTACAAAGGTTCCGTCGCCGATTCTCACATTCTCCGAGTCGAACTCACACCGTTGAATTCCTGTTACTGTGAATGCGATCTGCATACCTCGTCGCCGCAGCAGCCGAACTCGAACGTAATGAGGAAAGTGCGGCGATGTTGGCGACATCAGGCCCAGCCGGATGCCCAGCCGAGCAAGTATCAAGCGGAGATGGACACGCAACTCGCGCTGCGTGCTCAAACTTGACTGCCCCAGTTCGATTTGCCCGAGTTCGGTTTCCGTTGCAGGACGTACCCCAGGTGTTGTCATATCTCTCTCTCTTGGGCCGCGGGTGAATCCTTACACATTTGGGTCTAGTTCTTAGCGGCTCAGTGTGCACTTGTTTTGTTGCATTCGACGAAACTAGACCGTCCAAGCCCGCTTGACCCCCGCCGAGCGTGGTCGCTATTCCATCGTCGCCTTTCGCATAAGGAATAAATGCGCGTATCGTGCTATCATCTTCCACGACAGTGACACGCCCGCTTTCCTCAGCGCGACATACGGTGCGCACACAAGTCAATGAGAAGCAGGGGTGCGCCGTCATTGGGGACGAGCTTTGAAATTCGCGACATAGCTTCTTCTTCGCTTACGCCTAGTTCAGCAGGCCGAACTACTGTCACTTTCATTGTCATAGCCTATTCCCGTTGATACCGCACACGATGGTAGCGGACCAATCCACATGAGCCTTACCCTATCGTTAGACCCGACGCTATCAGGTAGCCGATCGATTTTGTTGGCATTCGACTGGTCGGTCCTAGTAGGCCTCATCGCTCCACGTGTACGTATCTGAACCCTGGGTGTGCTATTGTGCTTCGCCGACGGAGCGATCGCGCAAGATCGAACTTTTTTCCGCCCGCACTGCAGTGCGGCCGATACGCTGACCTATACGTATCGCGACTGTTCGTTCCTGCTCCACTTGTTCGCCGGATGTGAGCAAGCTTCTGATTGACCAAGCCAAGGAGGTGGTGGCAGCGTGCGCGTGACAGTCGTCCGGCCGGGTGACCTGGGCCCCGGCGAGGCAAGCTTGTGGGCTCGTTTCCAGAAGTCGTCTGCTGAGTTGCAGAATCCTTTCTTCTCGCTGACCTTCGCGCAGGCAGTCGGGAGGCACCGTCCGAATGCCTGGGTAGCCGTCGTGGAAACCGGCGGCGCCATCCAGGCGTTCCTCCCCTTCGATTTGGGACCGCAGCGGATCGGCATGCCGATCGGCGATCCCATGAACAACCTGCACGGATTCGTCAGCGATGGTGCGACCATCGACGCGAGGCAGGTCATTCGCAAGGCAGGCTTGCGTGGCTGGCGGTACTCGGCTGCTCCCGCAGGGCAGCGTGCCCTCGCAGCACACCATTACGCGGAAGCGCTCGTCGAGGCACCACTCATCGATCTGAGCGACGGATACAAGTCCTACTACGTCAGCCGGAGCAAGAAGTTCACCGCTGATTTCGGCAAGCAGTGGCGCTCGCTGGAACGCCGTGTCGGCCCAGTGGCACTGGAGTGGGGGACCGCCGCGCCAGACCACATCCAGCAGCTCATCGAGTGGAAGACCGGCAAGTACGACGGCGCGCGTCAAATGTTCTCCGATCCAGCCACCCGGCACATCGTCGAGGAACTCGCCGTGACACCAAACGAGGATTGCGCCGGATTGCTCACCCTTCTGCGGGCGGGGGAGCGGATAGTTGCCATCAGCGCCAACTTGACGTGCCCAGGCGTGCTCAGCGGATGGTTCACCGGCTACGACCACGACATGGCAAAGTTCTCACCAGGCAAGCTGGCGATGCTGGCCACCGCCGAGGAGGCCGCGCGACGAGACTTCACGCGGTTCGAACTCGGTGCTGGTCAAGACTCCTATAAGAGCCGGGTAACTAACGCTTCATACCCGGTCGCCGGTGGTGCCGTCTGGGTGATCCCCGGAGAGCGCGCGGCGCGGGGGCTCTACCGTCGGCTCTACCTAGAGCGCAAAGTACAGACGAGCCGACCAGGTACAGGTACAGGTACAGGTAGCCAGTAGAGCATCAGGTCGCCGAGAAACTCGCCTGACATGTCGGCGACGGGTGATGACTGGCCGGGATCCCGGTGCGGCACCAGGGGTTCCTGGTGCCGAAGCACGGCTGGCAGCGGCTGAGCTGCGCCGACGGGTCCAAGTGGCCGAGGATCTACGACCGGGCGCTCATCGGCACCGCGGCCCCCACCCACTCCTGCGCCGCTTCCTCTCCCCCGGAGAGAAAGGCCAGCTGGAGCTGGCGTTCTTCCGCTGCTGGTCGCCGCGCCCCGTCCTCCTGCCCGGGCTCGGTGGCCGGCACGCGCTTGGGAATTGGACTACTTCACGGAGGCAAAAGCAGAGGCCGGGCTGGACCACCACCAGGTCCCAAGTACCGGGTCTGGTACCGGCACGCCACCCTGTCTATGCTCTCCCACCGTTCCTCGTCGTCACCGCCCGCGCCTCCCGCCTCGGCACACCCCGCCCGCCCCGCCGCTATTCGTAAAGGACGAAACCGGGCGCGACCTTATCCCCTCACCGCCGCCGAGGCCCACTGCCTGTTCAACCTCCACATCCGCGTCACTCGGCCGGCCGAGTTCCACGACCGCTGGTCAGACCGGCGACGCCGTGGCCAGGCAGTCGCCCGCAGGTCCCACTACGCCAGAAGACTCAGACATCACAGCCCGCTGCTGTGGTATTACAGTAGGGCCGTGCTGCCGAATGAGGCTGTATCAGCCCGGCCTCTGGGACTTCAACGGCGTTGTTCACGGCGACGTAGTAGGTGTGCGCTACTATATCCCCAGTCAGGTGATAACGTCGGCATTGAACGGTATCGTAGGACCTATCTGGTGGATTCGCCGTCACTGAGTGCGGTGTTAATGTGGATGGTTACGACAATGAAAGTCACAGTAGTTCGGCCTGACGAACTAGGCGCAAGCGAAGAGAAGCTATGGCGCGAATTTCAGAATTTGTCGCCAATGACCAACTACCCCTGTTTCTCGTTGGACTATGCGCGCGCTGTATGTCGTGCCGATGAAAGCGGGCGGGTCGCTGTCGTGGAGGACGGTGGAAAGATATGCGCGTTTATTCCTTATTCGAAAGGAGATGACGGGATAGCCGCCACGCTAGGCGGAGGTCAAACGGCATTGGATGGCCTCGTTTCGTCCAATGACAGTATAGATCTAAGAGCGGCCGTTCGCGGTGCGGGTTTGCGCGGATGGCGTTTTTCTCGTGCACCAGTTGAGCAGCATGCCTTGGATCCGTACCGCTACCAAGGCGACTTTCACGCGGAGTTGATTTACTTTTCCGATCTGCACAACGGTTACGACGGCTATGTGCGATCCCTGCCTAAAGGCGGAAGAAATGAGATTGCGACTGCGGCGAGACGCCGACGGGCTCTAGAGCGTGAAGTGCGTGAAGTCTCCTTCGAGTGGAATAGCAGTGACCCGTCTCACTTGCCTTTGCTGCTTAAATGGAAATCAAATCAATTCGAGAGCGTGCGTAAATGGCTGCAGTCTCCCCTTAACAGCGCGCTCGTCCGAGAGTTGGCTGATAGCGATAGTGAAGACTGTTCTTGCCTGACAAGCGTGCTTTATGCGGAGGCGAAGCCGATTTCTATCAGTCTCAATCTGCGGCGCGGCCATATCGTTTCCCAATGGATCTCGGCCTTCGATCCTGAATATTCCCGTTTCTCTCCTGGAACACTTAATATGCTTGCGCTGTTCGCGGAGGCACCCGAGCGCGGGGCGGAGATCGCCGATTTCGGCTACGGGAACGATCTATACAAGCAACGATTCGCAAGTGGCGTATATACCGTTGTCGGCGGCGGCGTATGGGCCAGCCGCCTCGGTGGGGTAGCACGTTCCATTTATCGAAAAGCTAGGTTCCACGATTAGACACCTGCGGTCGCGTGGGAAGGGTTCGGAATGCGGGTGACGGTTGTCCGGCCGGGTGACCTGGGCACTGCAGAGGCAGTGCTGTGGCGAAGCTTCCAACATTCGATGATGTAGCGGAACTGCGCGTCCCGGGCCCTCGATGGTCTTGGCGTTGCCCTGCAGGCTGAACCTCTCCTCCCGAAGCAGGTCACCGACCGTGTCCGCAGAGGCCCTGTTGTCCTGGGGTGTCAGTTCAGCCGCCAGGGTCCGCGTCGACTTCGCCGTCCACCGCAGCGGCGACATCGGACCCCCCCGCTCCGTTGGCTCCACCAGCGCCAGCAGCGTCGGGCGAAGCCCGGTATCCACCTCTGCCCGCCGTTTGCAGCCCCCGCCCGCCCGCCGGGTCCGGCCCAGCGGCGCATCCCCGGCCTCCAACTCGCGAACACCGGCCGACATCGTCGCCTCACGGACCCCGGCAGCCCTCGCTACCAGCCGGATCCCGCCGTGCCCAAGCTCCCGGGCCTCCGCGCCCATGATCTTGCAACGGTTGTGGGGGCCGCCCCGACGCGGGGCTATTTAAACGCTTGCGAGTAAGCGGCCGTAGCGTTGGGAATGGTGGAACCCAGCGGAGCTATTCCGTCATCATTGGTGTCGAAATAACTCTCAAAGGAAAATTCATCCTTGTTGAACAGCTGGGTCATGTCGGTGACATATTGAGCGTCATCAGACGTACCGCTGTCGATGCCCCACTCAGGGAAGCTCAGCGGCTTGTCGTTGGCTGTGGCAAAGGTTTCAATATTAACGAGGCTGGGGAAGTTAGGATCATTCTCGGGGTTACTTGCGCTGTCAGTCGAATAAGCTGTCCATCCTTCCTGGGAAACCGTCTTCTGCGTGGAGCAGTCCTGGTCGTAGGCATCTATTCCTATGATGTCTACATAGGAATTACCTGGATACCATGCGTTCAGCGGAAGGTCGGCTGTGCAGACGTTCGGGTTCCAGACGAACAGGAAGTGAGTGCCGGGCACCGCACGCATGGCGGTCACCTCGTTGTCATAGCACTTCGCCCAGTCGCGCATCTCTGTGGCGCTCGATCCGACGTAGTCGGCTTCCCAGGAGCCGTTGGCTTCAACGCCAAGGCGGATGACTATGCTTCCAGCGCCGTAAGATACGAGATTTTCGGCCAATGTCGTGGCGTGTCCGTCATAACTACCGGAGGCACAGGCCTGCTCCCAGTTTAGCGGGTCTTTGTTGTTAGAGACTGATTGCGGGATGAGGTCCATGCCCAACACGGCCTGGTGTGCCGGATTGGCCTTCAGCCATGAATCCCAGCCGTCAGAAGTGGTGGAGAACATCCAAGGCGTCTCCCAAGCGGTCCAGTTCGGCATACCAGTGGAGAATGTGGTAAGGCAATTATAGGTTATGCCAGTCAATTCATCTGATGCAGTGATCTCCGACTGGTTCAATATCCCGCTACGGAAGTTTAGTGCGATGCAATGGGCTTTCGAGTCTCCGGCCGCAATCGTGGGTTTGGTGCTTCCCCTGCTTAGGACCGGTTTGGTACTTCCCCTGCTTAGGACCGTTGCCAGTAGAGCGCCCACTCCCAATATGCAAAAGAGGCCAATAAGGCCAAACAGCCGACCGTGGCCCTTTCGATGCCGCCTTCTCTTGCCCGGTTGCTTCCCTCTATGTTTTTCCCTACTTGTAAGTATTCCGTCGACGGAAGGCATTCCTCAAGGTCTCCTTTTACGTTGCCGTGACAGGCTGTGTTTCGTTGATAGCATCGTGTTCTGTCATGGTCATACTGTCTTGAGCTAGTCTTGGCGTTGCTGCAGGCTATCCGGCTGTCGCTTGCTACAGTTCAACAGGTGCAGGTCACCTAACCTGCTTCCACTGGGTAAGTTACCGGATTGCGTCGGGTGAGCGCTCTTGTTTCGCGCATGAAGGAACATTATCTCACAGCCTGCAGCTAATTCTTTGCCATGACAACGTGTAGGGACATCATGAAGAAATCTGGCCCGGCCGGTAACCCCGGGCGGCTGCTTGTCTGCTTCGACTTCGAGGGTTCTTACGGAATGCCGCATAAGGGGGTAGCGTACGACCTGGCAGGCGGCGCCAGCGCCATCCTTGAGGAACTGGCGAGTAAGCAGGCTAGGGGGGTCTTCTTCATCGTGGGGCGGATGATCGAAGAGCATCCGGACGTCGTGCGGGCCATCGCGGCCGCGGGCCATGAGATTGGCCTGCACGGTTATGAGCATGACAGCCTGGCCCGGTACGACGTCGAAGCACTGGCGCTCTTCGACAAGAACCTCGCCAGGGTCGGGTCGCTGCTTGAGGACATGACCGGCGCCCGCCCCCGTGGCTTTCGCGCCCCGTACCTGCTCTGGCCGAATTTTTACCGGCATGAGGTATACGAGATCCTCCGGGCACAGGGGTTCCGCTGGGTGTCCAACCGGTATATCCGTAATCCCGTCGAACTGCTCCGCCCACGCCCGGGCAAGCTTCCCATGCCCTACGCCTGGCGAGCTTCCGATGGAACCCCGCGGTTGGCCCGCAACCGGCCGCTGACCGGACTGCTCAACGCCCAGTTGGTGATGAATGAAACCTTCAATGAGTCGCGGGCGGCCAGGCTCTGGTGGCTGCTCGGTAAGCGCGACCCGTTCACCAGGGACGGGATGACAGAGGTTCCGGTCTACGTGCCGCTCGACTGCGACCTGATCGGCCTGCCCAAACCAAGCGAGGACACCCTGCAGGTGACCCTCGACTACGCCCGAGCCGTCTTCCGGGACGCGGCAGCCACACCAGGGACCCTGACCACTATCACGTTCCACGACTGGCTTGTCGCCAGTGGCAACAGGCTCGTCCTGCTTAGGGACACCTTGACCGCCGCACGCGAGGCAGGCGCGATTATCTCCACGATTGCGCAAAGCCCCGAGTGGCTGCCCGACCTCCCGTTACCCGCCGAGGCCGAGATCCATTGACGAGGTGGTATCAGCGGAGCGTCCGTCGATCCCCGCTGACGGATCCGGGGACGCTAGTGGTCTTGGGAACACTGCGGGGGCGTTTCCGGACCAGCCAGGTGAGGCCGGCCACCCTCCCCGTGAAATAGGCAAGGAGGAGAGCACTGTCGATAGCGATGGCAACGGCCACGGATCGCCACTGTCCTAGCGGCGTCTCAAAGCGACTGCGGACGTGCTGGACACTGACCGCCAGCAGAAGTGCGGCTGGAATCAAGAGCCCGAACGGGCTGACCATGGCCGCGACCGTGATGCCCGCCACCGCGCCGACTACGAAGGCTCCGGTTGCCAGATCGGGAACCCGTATCTGCCGGTAAGTGAGCAACTGCCTGGTCGCGCCCTTGCCGGTGATGAAAAGCCAGCGGAGCGATTCAGGGAAGGTCTTGTTCTCAATATGCTCGACCAGCAAGCCAGGCACGGTCCCGAAAGCCAGCCCCTGCCCAGTAGTCGCATGATTGAGGGCGACATCCTCGCCCTCTCGCAGGGAAGGGTCGAAGTTCACGATGTCGAAGACTCCACGACGGTAGAGTGCGTTGCTTCCGGTCACTGTCGTGGTGTGGCCGACCACCCGAGGGACAAGTCGGGTCGCCTGATACACGTAGGCGACATCGCCGTCTGGAATGGCGGTCCCGCCTACAGCGTCGCAGCCGCTCAGCGCCGCCTCGGCGCGAACGAACCAGTCGTGAGGCAGGAGGATGTCCGCGTCTACCGTCGCGATCAGAGAGCCTGCCGCCGCCGCGATGCCCGTGCTCCGCGCATATCCTCGGCCTTGGTTCCTTGGCAAGTCAATCAGCCTGATGTGCGGATCGGCTGCTGCCCGTTGCCGGACAACCTCCGCTGTGCCATCACGTGAGCCGTCGTTCACAACGACTACTTCATACCCGCCGAGACCAGAAAGAGTGCTAATCGCATCGAGCGTCCGGCCGATGTTCTTGACCTCGTTATATGCGATTACGACAAAACTAAGGAAAGCTTCCAACCTTAATCCTCGATCATCAGAGCTCGAACGCGTGTGAGGCGGCCTCGAGTGCACCATTTTAATCGTTTCGTCCGGGTCAAACTGCCGCCCGCAGGGCTAGTTTAGTGACTAGCGCTTCCAGTATGCGTTAATCGCAGAAATCGCAGACACGCCACACATCACAGCCGAGCCGTTGCCATGCATCCGACGACCGAAAGTGGCAATGGCGCTACTGAGTGTTATCGAACCCCCTCGCGGTCGGACACATTGGAACGTCAGCGGGGGTTTAAGCTGGTTTTCTGCCCGCACGTGATCAGGTACGATCTTATGATTGAAAATGCCTCCCCGGGCGCATATCCGTATGCTCCCCGTCGGACGGATATCCGTACGGGCACCCACCGGGCGGGTACCCGTACGGCGGATAGTTTCCCAAGAGTTCGGATAATCAAGAGAACTGTAGGGTAGCCAGGGATAGTCTTATGTCTGTGTTCACATGACATATGACACACGTCCAGAGCACGGTACCGGTGCATACTATTTAAGAGAAGTGAGTAGCTGACATGCAGGATGATGGTGCGGTTGACGTTCCTTATCGAGTCCTCCATGCGATCGTAGGGCACCAGTTTCCTGTCTACTTCATCAACGCTGTGAAGTCTGTGCTGCTGATGACAGGAAATGATGACATTATTGTTGTCGACAATGCTAGCAACCTGCCGAGGCTGACTCTCGAACTCCAGTCGATTGCCGACAAGGAGTCGCGGGCACACCTGCTGTTGCGCGAGACCAACGACATATCGCGTAACAGCAAGGTTGGGGGACTCTACGATGCTTACAACGAGGTGGTTTTGTACGCATTGCGGCAAGGATACGACTACCTGCACATCATACAGAACGATATGCAGGTGCTCTGGTGGGACGAGAGCGTCATGCGGCGCGCGCGGGAGATCTACGCGGAGTACCCTCAGTGCGTAAATATTTCCATGCTCGTGCTACCGTTTTACACCCTTACTCTGGGCGACGACCTAGAATACATAAAACCGAAGCTTGCGTTCCTGCGGGACTATGGGCTGACCGACACGGGTCTCTATGACCTGGAACGGTGGCGCAGGCTTGATATGCGGTTCCTCGATAGCGAGACGGCACATGGGAAGAAGTACCTTAGCCAAGGGCTGTGCGTATTTCGGCATCCACTGCCTACGGTAGCACCCATTCCATGGCCTGCCGTAGTTCGCAGTGGGCGTGTAAAGGGGCGTGAGGTCCAGTCTTCCCAGCAGTTTCTGCTTCAGCCGTTGAATCCGAGTCAAATCAGTCAGGTAAAAGAGGCCACTGAGCCCGTCTGCCTTGAGAACGTCGGCATCCCATGGGGCTGGACTTGCTTGACGCCTTACTGGGCCACAGATTTGAGAAGGGTAGATTACTGGGTCTACTGGTACCGTGCTGTACGTCGCCGCGGCCTGCGCGCGGCGTGGCCGCGATGGGAAAGACGCGGTCTGGCCACTGGTACATCGCTGCGGCGTGTCCAGAGACGGCCAAGGTTCTGGTTGCTGCCTATTGCATTTCAGCCAATCTGGTACTCGACGCGCCGAACGCTAGAGCCCCGGCTCGTTGCCTTGTGGACTCGCTTGACGACCCCCGGCAAGTTATCTCAGACTCTGACTGCTCTAAAGATGCTACGTATCTCCGACTCCTCGAGAGTCTCCCAGGACCGGACGGAATGAGTTAGCAGTTTCTTGTTGGCAAGCAGCTCATCCGGAGATGCCGGAAGCCCCTTCCATCTCAAGGCCATAGGATCTTCAGGGCGCCCGAAATCAGCTATGTGATAACCAGCCGCCACCGTAATCAGCGCCATGATATGGTCTTCGCCTAGTTTGCTCGTCGCAAAAGATGGCTCGTCGAACCAGCCCTTCGCGTAAATGTCATGAGCGGCCTCGTGACTGTGAATATAGCTGCCGCCAAGTGGATGTTCCCCGTAAACATACGCGTTTTTTCTGGCCAGTGTGATGAGTCCACGCAGACGCATCCTGCGGGACGGATAACGTAGGCCGCGGAATCCTGCTTCGATACAGACCCTGCGGGCGGGCCAGGACCAGTCGCGCAAGCCGCCGTCTGGGCCGACTCGATACGACCCGAGGAGGCCCACTTGCCGGTCTTTAGCGAATTCCTCTGCCGCGCACTCCTCAATTCCTGCACCGATGATTAGGGCATCGACGTCCAACCGCAGGATGACGTCGGGCTCGTATTTGTCAAGTAGCCATTCATAGCCAGCGGCGATCTTGACCCAGAGCCCGCCGAGGCCGCCGGGAGCGTGGGGCGGAGCGGGCAGCACGACAATATCAGGTGAGAGTTCTCGCGCCCGCTTGTCGAAGTCGGTATGACTGCCCGTGTCATCAACAACGACAATGATCCGTGACTTATCAAGGTAATATAGCGCGCTGGCCAGCGTATCGAAGGCGCCCTCGGCATCCTTTGGCCCCACCGGGAGGACTACCGCGATCCGCTTATGCTCCCGAACAGCCATTTCACTTCCCATCTCTGAGACACTATGCGTTAATTCGCCTTCATTAGCGTTTCAGTGGCTTGTCGCTAAGGATCTCGCTATCTCGGTAAGCGTGCTTTCGGCGATTTGGCTCCAGCTCATCGCGGCGCAGTACTCGTACGCGGCGGAAGACATCTTGGCTAGCACCCCCGCATCGGCGAGGATGATGCTTGCCAGCGCACCGCTGAGGCCTAGTGCCGTTCCGTCGTATCGGATGACGGCATCATCCGGGAGCTCGGCCAGGCCTGGTAGGTCGGGCACAATGAGTGGACGGCCATGGCTAAGTGCCAGTACCCCGCTCCCGCTTGTGGTGATCTTCGTGTAAGGCAGGACCACCGCGTCAGCCAGATGCAGCAGTCGAGATGCTTCCGCGTCAGAGATCCATTCGAGACGGAGCGTGACGCGGCCGGGCGACCTGCTGGCGAGTCCGGTAAGTTCGGCAGCCAGCGAGCTGTCGCTACATTCGCCGGCCACGGTGAGGTGCGCGTCCAGTTCAGGAGGAAGCGTCGCAAACGCCTCAAGCAGCGTATCGACCCCCTTATAGGGCCGTATCTTGCCAAAAAATAGGATCTGGCGAGTTAGCTGGCCGTCGCCCGGTGTGCGGAGCGGGTCCGATTCCACGGCTTCCGTAAACGGTCCGTGGGGGATAATCGCGCTCCTGAGTGGCACGATTCCCAGGGCGGCGAGCTGCTCGAGTGTTGCCTTCGAGTGGGCGATCACGAGGTAGCACGCGGCGACGAGGCGACGGCGCCCGCGGACGTCGTCGGCGAACACCGGCGCTTGGGGAAGAACATTATGTGCTGTCCACACCAAGCGCATACCAAGCAGCCGCAGTACCCATAGCCATGCGGTGAACCACGCTTCCGCAGCGCGCCTGACGGCAGCAGACCTGTCCGAACCGTAAAGACCAAACGCGTAGACCCAGTGCAGGTGGACCACGCGTGCGCCGCTGAGCCGTCTGATCATCATTTCCAGCGGAAGCAGCAGGAGGTTGAACGTATGTGAGCGGGTGAGCTCACCAAGATAGGTAATCCGCGCACCGCGGCGCTGCATCTCTCCGTACAGGAGGTCCTGATAGGGATTGGTGTCCTCGCGGGGAAGGACCAGGATCCTCATCGTCCTACCAGTTCCGCCAAGACCCCGGCACCGAACCATAGGTGATCGACAAGCACCCGGAAGATCCCGTGGGAGCGGTTCCGCCACGCTGGGATGAGGAGGAGCAGTGGGTACGGCGGAAAGATCAGCGTCAGTGGCAGGGCGAGCAGGAACAGTGGGTACACCACCGCTATCGGGTCGTCGCGAAGCACGTACCTGCGCCGGGCCCGGTGCTTGCGGTAGAGGCGGGCCCGTGCTTTGCCGTAAACATAGGAGCGTTGCCGTTGGCGTCGCGGTGTTCCATAGTCGTGCCGGATGATCGCGTCAGGGACTCGGCGGATCCGGCAGCCCATGTCGTTAAGACGCCATGTGAAGTCCACGTCAGAACCGTAGGTGAAGCTCTCGTCGAAGCCGTCCACAGCGTCGAACACCTCTCGGCGGAAGGCCAGATTGAGGGTCGGTGCCTCCCGCAGATACGTGTTCTCGCCAGCCTGTTCGGGAGGGAGTTCGTACAAGATCTCGCCTGATAGGCCTTGGGAGACCCCCGCGGTCACGCTTTCGTCCGCCTGCAACGGTGCTACCAGGCGTTCTAGCCATCCTGGGAGCGGCAGGCAGCCGGCGTCAGTGAAGACAATGATGTCGCCCTTCGCTTCGCGCACGCCGGCATTTCGCTGATGCGGGATTGATACCCGGACGCCAGGAGGGGGTTGGAAGTCCAGCCACCGCACGGTGTCCTCGTGGCTGCGCCTGATGTGGTCGAGTCGACCATCCGACGCATCGACCACCACGATCTCGCCGTCTTCTGCCGATGAGGCAAGCTGACCGGCGACATGAGTCAGCGTCTCATCCAGGCTTGGCTCGTCTTTGCTGATGATCACGACCGAAATCATCCGTGGAACACCTCCGAGCTGCCGTTCGTGTAGACGAGGTTGAAATTGGATGTCAGGAAGCTCTTCGGAAACGCGTAGCTGGAAGATTCGCTACCCAAAAGAGCATTGACAAGGTTGTCTTCCAAGTTGGTACTGGTGGCGTATACCCACGCATGCTGATCGAGAGTCTCCGGGGCGATGGCATCGAAGAGACCGGAGCGATTACCTGCCACCGTATTGAGGAGAAGCTGTCCATAGCTGTCGGCGTAGATGAGCTGATTAGGTGCTGCCGCTTGATTGACCCACGCGGCGGCGGCGAGGTCTGGCGTGCTCTTAACAAACTCCTGATAGTCGCTGCCACTATTGGCGAGGTTGGAGTCGGTTCCGCCGCCGAAGGCGATGCCGGAGATTCCGGATGTGCCCGCAAAGAAGAGGCTAAAGCTTAGCGCGCCCACCACAAGGATCACCGGTCGTGCCACCTCCCACCGCCTGCCTATCCGCTGGAACATCCAGCAAATGCCGACGGCGAGTACGATCATCATCTGAAGGAAGGCTCGCTGCGGGTTGTACTCCTGGGCGATAGTGTCGCTGACCCTGGTAAGCATAAGGATCACCATTCCCGCCAGCCCCAGCAGTCCTATCTGTCGCACCATGACAGGTGCCCTGCGCTGAAACGCGAGCAGCAACGCACCGAGGCCGGCCAGTACGTTGAGGAGTTGCTGAATAAGGAGACTGGCCAGATTCAATGCCGAAGAGCCGGCCTGCGACGTAACCGGAGGGCCTTGGTAGGGGGAAGGCTGGAGCGCGTACTGTGGATCGCTCGCATCGGGCAGTGGCTTGATGAATGGATCGTTCTGCTTGAAGTAGGCACTGGTGTACTTCTCGTACTGGGCGGGGCTCATGTAGTCTTCGGACTCCCCCTGCAGATAGCTCTGCAGCAGGTTGCCGCCCTGACTCGGCAGCAAGTCGAGGCCTTGCCCCTGAGCCAGCTGAACGAACTGCGACACGTTCGACGTCGAATGGGTGAGGGTGCCGTACCATACGGTTGACCCTGCGATGCAAACAATGCAGGCAAGCAGTATTGCCCCTGTTACCCGCGGTACCCGTCTGATCCAGGACACCAAAAACTGAAACACGATCGCAATCACGAGCAGCGTGATCGCCAGGTAGGCAGTCGAGTAATGCGACACGACCACGCCCAGGCTCAGCAGGGACACAAACGTCCATTTGGTGTACCGTGACATAGTGGTATCCAGAATTACCAGCAAGAGCACGGCGAATAGGAGCGTTGCGACTTCCTGCCGTGCCAGGGCGGGCATCTGCTGAAAGAACGTCTGCTGCATAAGGACGAGGGCCGACGCCATGAACGACCAGCGTCCGGTAAGTATGCAGCGTGCCAGGCCAAATACTCCTACCATGAAGAGCGCGCCGGTAACTGGGTAGACGACCTTCAAGATAAGTAGTGCAGGGATGCCGGATAGGGCATGCAGTTCGGCGGGCAGGACGGTCAGGCTAAGCATCGAGCTGTACGCGTCGTTCGGGTGGCTGACGTGCCAGACGCCTGACGTCACGGTCTGCTCTAGCGCGTAGTACTCATTGGAGATGTCGTAGCCGTAAACGCCGTCGCCACGCAAGGAGAACGACCACATCATCGCGAGTCCCAAAGCGAAGATGCCAACCATGAGCAGGCCGTCGTCGCACCGCGGCGCGAACACGAAGCCCGCGATAGTCGCGATCAACACTACGACGACGGCGAGCTCCGCGACGGACGCGCTATGGCCGCTGTTCAATCGCAGCGCACCCGCCGCTGACAGCAAGGGAATAAGCAGCGGCCAGAGCTTCCTGGCGGGATGTGACAGTGAGTTCCACGGAATCTCGGTCTCTGGCGGCGCGCTTGCTGAGCAGGCGAGTAGACCGAAACAGACGACCTCAAGGGCGATCAGCAGCGGAGCCGCTTGCAGTGGGGCCGCTAGTCCGAGGGGCGGACCGATCAGGTCGATGGCAAGGCCGGAGAACGTCAGCACAATAATGGATGCGGCGGGCACGTAGATTGGATGCGTGGCGACGGCTTCGCCCGGGACGCGTAGCGCCCGGAGCAGGATCACGCCAGGCACAATTAGCAGCGCCACTGCCATCAGCAATTGGACTGCCCACAATCCATGCAGCGGCGTAAGAACAGCGAGAAGCGCCAGTCCCCCCACGGGCACCGCGAGCGGGTGGCGCGGCGCCGCATTCGTTCGAGAGGGGCGTGGCGCTGCATCCCATTGAGGGTGGTATGGCAGCGCATCCCTTCGAGATGGGCGCGGTGGCGCATCCCTTCGAGATGGGCGCGGTGGCGCATCCCTTCGAGATGGGCGCGGTGGCGCATCCCTTCGAGATGGGCGCGGTGGCGCATCCCTTTGAGGGGGGCGCGGCGCGGCGTCCCTTTGCGGATAGTGTGGCGGCGCGTCCCTTTGAGGGGGGCGCGGCGGCGCGTCCCTTTGAGGGGGGCGCGGCGCGGCGTCCCTTTGCGGATAGCGTGGCGCCCCATCCCGTTGATACGGGTCCTGATACGGCCCGGCTCCGCGACCTGGCCCAGCCTGTCGGCGGTCCCCCGTCCAGCCTGGGTCATGCGTTACTCCCACCGCGTTACTCCCATGCCGTGGACCCCGCGGGCGTTACCGCCCGCGGCACTTCAGCCTCTGCGGTTGCCCTGGCAGGCTCGGGCACCAGGTGGCGGTATGTCCACAAGCCCTGGATGTAGCCGACGTTCCCATAGGCTTCCTCGGCGAGTTGTACGTAGGAGTCGAGCATGCACGAGGGCTTCCGGAGGACCACCGCGAACCGCAGCCCCTTCGGGTACATGAGCAGGGGAAGCGCAACGGCGAGTATGAGCAGCAGCGGAACGAAAATGGCCGCGATCAGCAGGGCAGCCACCAGGACCGGGCCAGGGAAGATGGTGGGTCGCATGGATGGCCACTTCCGGTACAGCCTGGCACATCCGCGTCCGTAACTGCGGCTGCGGCGGACGGTATCGCCCAGGCTGGGCACGAAGTGGTGTCTTACCACGGCGTCCGGTGTAACGACCAAGCGGGCACCAGGGAAATCGCGCGGCAGCCGCAGGCATGTGTCAAGATCCTCGGCGCCGAATCGGAATCGTTCGTCAAACCCCTTGCGCTGAAGCGCGCTACGGACAAACGACATGTTCGCCCCGACCAGCGAGTAGACGTCTCGCTTCTCGTGGTGCTGCTCCTCGGGCTGCCACTGCCTGAGCACGTACAGGTAGAGCCGGTAAAGCAGCTTCTCGCTCCGCGCGAGGTTGAGCTCAAGCGGGAGCAGTGGGTTGTTCCGCCGGAGGTAACCGAGCATAAACCCTTCTGGCCCGCACGCCGCGATGTCACCCCCCACGCCGATGACACCGTCTTCGTACGCGGCGAGTAGCTCCCTCGCCCATGTCGGCTCCGGTTCGCAGTCGTCGTCAAGGAAGGCCACAACGGGCGCGGTGGCGGCTGCAATGCCTGTGTTGCGAGCCGCTGCTAGCCCGCGGTTGACCTCATGACGGATCACCGTCACGCCGTGCTCGCTGGCGACCGCACTCGTTTCGTCCGTCGAGCCGTCGTCCACGACGATGACCTGGAGATGGACGTCTTTCTGCTCTGCCAGGGCGTGCAGGCACCGGTCAACGCCCGCGGCGCCGTTGAGTGAGCAAATAACCACGCTGAGATCAGCGGACATATGACGCGCCTTCCTTCTCGATGCCAAGCACCCGTGCGACCTGATCGGCAGCGAAGTCCCAGCCGTACTCGGCCAGCCATGCTTCCTGGGCGACAGGCTGACCGCGTGATGCGTCCTGCTCGCCATGTGGCGCCGCGAGCAGTGTCCGGAGTGCGTCCGCGATGGCCCCGGCAGATGGATCGGTGACGATTCCGGCTGCTGACCGGGCCACGAGATGCTGCGCGAGGTTGTCGGGAGCTGAGGTGGTCACGACCGGGATGCCGCAGGCGATGGCCTCGAGTACCGCGATGCCGAACCCTTCCCTAGCCGAGGGGAAGACGGCTACCTGCGCCGCCTTGACAAGCGAGTAGAGGTCCTTCCTCTCCCAGACGTCGTGCCGGAAGTCGACCGCGTGAGAGATGCCAAGCCTCTCGGCGTGCTCGTGCAGGGCCGCGCGCTGAGGTCCGTCCCCGATGACCCGGCAGGTGACAGGTAGCCCAGCCGCGTGGAGGAGTGCCACGGTGTCAAGGAGCATGTCGACGTTCTTGTGCGGCAGCAGTCTCCCTACGGTGACGAGATCGACTCGCATGTCGCTGGGATAGCAGTTCTGGATGCCCTCCAGGTCGATCCCGTTCGGCACGACTGAAATCGATGCCCGGTCTCCGAGTTCTTCGCGCAGTCGGACCGCGGTCTCCGCTGAGGCGGCGATGAGGTGATCTGGAACGCGCATCGCGAGCCACTGGATGAGCCACGCGACATTGCCTGCCCAGCCAATGTATTCGAGCCAGTACGCGCGGTCCCACACCTCATGCCAGGTAACGGTAAGGCGCTTCCCCTTGAGCCAGGTGATGACGCGGAGCGTGAAAATGTGGAAGGTGGGAAACTGATCGGCTTCGATCACATCAAAGTGGAAGCGGAACAGCCGGAAGCAGGAGATGGCGAAGAACAAAGCTTCGCGGTACGATCGGCGTTCTCCTGAATACATAGCGTACAGCCGGGATACCGCACGGAAGGTGACTGACCCTTCATGCCGTGTCGACGGGCCGTCCCACCACTTCATCGTGAAGACGTAGACGTCCGCTAGGCGCGCGAGCCGCTGCGCCACCTCGTGATAGCGAACTTCCTTGCCGCCTCGAAAGTACGGATAGATAGCGTCGGTGACAAGGGCGACTATCGCCCGCCTGTCTTCCTTCATTTGGATCTCTGAGCGCTTGCGGGGCACGTGACCCAGAAGTCGACGGACTCGGCTGGGCTGGCCAGGCGAATCAGAACCTGGAGTCGTCCCCCCACACACGCCATCGCCACTGACTTGGCAACCGTGACGCGTCCCTGAGCGGGCGCTGTAACGGTGCCAGAGGCCTTCACGTGGCTCTGGCCGGTTTTCGTCAGGACGACGGACCACTGGTAAGAGCGCGCGGCCCCAGAGACATTGTGGATGCTAAACGATACGTCGATCGGTGAATTCGACGAAGGCAGTGTGCTTGGAAGGTCTCCAGGGTTAGTGAATGTAAGCTCTGTGTAACTGGCCGGTGGCTCATAAAGGCCTGCGTCGCTTAGCAGCACATGTCCCTGGCTGGTCTGCGCCAAGCCGAAGCAGAGAAGGAGCAAGGCTACGACCAGTACTAGACTCTTCATCGTGGGACCGCCGAATATATCGACCCATAATCTGAGACCGTTATATCGGTACACTGAATCTCACGCAAAGCTCTTCGGCTCCCCACACCCAAAGGTGCATGATATGCACCATGTCCCTGAGGGTTAATGATAGGAATTCGATGGCTACTTCTCTGCCAACGTGCCCCGCCCGACCAGTCCGTCGAGAGATACCAAACGGGCACATCGCCGTCGCGATACACCGCAAGTCATCTCTACCTGGGCCTCAGTCGCACCCCTGAGCTCTCCATCAACTGGACAACTCGGGAGAGAGTCTAGCAGTCACCAACAACCCGCGCTGTTTTATCGCATTTTTGGAAGAATGACCCAAGGTAACGATAGAATAGCATTTAGTTAACGGATTCCACTATGTGGGGGAATCTGCGCGGCTCGATGGTTACTTGCATCGGAACTGTCCAACGGACGAGGATTTCTCTGCGTGGCCTCAGAAGCGCCTCTCGCAACGATTCAACTTTCGGCCGTCACCATGAGGAATGTCGGCCATGCCGAGTTATCCGATCTGTAACTGTGTCGCGCCGGGCCGAGTGCCGGGCCTTAAACCTGTGCCCTTAACGACTTCTGAAGCATTAGCGGGCCGGACTCTTTCGGTCAGGCAAGGACAGCCAGTCGGGGTGTCGCGCGATGGTGCCGATATCCACTCCGCTCTCACGAGCGGCGGCTAGGCAGTCGCCGAGCAGCGACAGTCGGTTGCCGCCACTAACGATCCAGTCGTGAAAGGTGATCATCGACAGTGAGGCAGGGGTAACGGCAGCCGCACGGACGACCGCCCTCGTGTATGCAAGTGCCTCCGGCGGTGTATCGTCCGTCGGCTTCGGCAGTCCTAGCAGGTCGCAGTCGAGTGGTGCGTAGACCGGGATCTCCGCCATCCCATCACGGACGAACGGCGAGCGCTGGCCGAGCAGCCACCGCAGCCGTCCAGCCGGCGAACCGCCGAAGGTCTCTTTCGCGATGAGTCCCGCGTTGAGTGGGCCGAGCAACAGCCGATCGCGGGCCAGCCGCGCGGAACCGTCGCTCGCCCGCCATGCGCCTCGCATAGGAAACAAGCCAGGGCGGAGCAGTTCGACAGGGTAACGGATCTCCCGATTCGATACCCAGCGGAATCCCTGGGCCCGGAGCATCGCGTACACCTCGGCCCGGTAGAAATGCGGCGCGAGCAGGTAGGGAGCACGGAAGCACCGTGGTCGTGACCCGGTGATCTCCTCAAGCAGTGAGCCTACCCGGGCTATGTTTTTGTCGAGGAGTGCGAGCGCCTCGGCATCGTAACTCGACAAGTCGTCATGCTCGTAGCCGTGCAGGCCGATCTCGTGTCCCGCGCTTGCTATGTCGTGCACCACGTCGGGGTGGTCTTCGACCATCCGGCCGACGATGAAGAAGACGGCCTGCGCGTCGTGCTGTGCCAACTCATCGAGAATGAGCCTGGCACTCCTGCGCAGGTCGAACGGCACCTCGTGCGGCATCCCGTAGCTGCCTTCGAAGTCAAAGCACACTAGGAGTCGGCCGCGGTCTTGCACGTCAGTCATGGTCGTCACCAGTCGCCGTCAGCCAAACAACTTGCTGGAACCGCTGGGACAGCATCGGTGCACGCACCGCAGTAAGGAGATCACTGACCACTAGGCGTGCGCTCTGTGCGAGATCAACTGACACGCTGCTGCCACTCCCAGGTAGGTGATTGCGAGATCATTGGCAGGCGCCGCTATACGCCGCGCTTGACCATACGCCTTGCCGGACTGAAACGCGAAGCAAACCGGGCGGCCGTCACCAAACCTATATAAATTTCAAAATCAGACCTACGTGCGTCGGATGGGCTTGCGACGACAGGTTGGGCCTTGGGGTAGGGGGAACCGCCCGAACCCCGCACTGCGACCTGAACGAGGCCCCAGCCGAATGGGGCACCTGCGTCCGCTGGGACGTCCCGTCGGCCTGTGGCAAGCGGTTCCTTTCCGGGCCTCTCCGTGACTCGTGGCAGTCGCCTGACCAGCGAGAACGAAAGAGGTGCGGCAAATGCCGTATTTCGTTCGTGCCGTTCCCCTAGTGTGTCGTGAGCACACTAGGGGAACGGGCGAGGGGCCAAGAGGAGCGAACGCGCCGATGGGAGTCAGTTCCGGTGACGAGCAAGCCTGGGTACCTCCAGAGGGCGCGGGCCTCGCGGATGTATCCGCGTCGCGGCGTGAGCCCGGCCGATCCCTCCGCACGGGGCAAGGCGGTTCGTCAGTCCGGCAAACATGTACGCCAGGCCTCCCGTAGTCGCAGCCGAATCCTGATCTCTATCGGCATTCTCGGGGCATTGGGAATGGCTGTGCTAGCCGTGTCAGTGTCAAATGAATCTCACGTGCCGCCGCAGGCGGGTTCCACAAGAGCGAGCGCCGTAGCAATTGATCCGCGTGCTATCTCTCCTATTCCTGATTCGGTGGCGACCGCGAAAGACAAAAAACAACCTGAGACGGCAAGGGGGCCATCGAATACCGCTAATACCCCGCGAGAGCCGATAGTGAAGAATGCGCCAGAGCCGGTCACCAGTGCTAGCGGCATTAAGTCTGGTGGTACCATCACGGCTGGCGATTCAAAGGTAAATTGCATTATCCTGGATTTCCCTGGAGGTGTGCTAGACCAGTCGGTGGTCAGCGCGGCGACCAGCTTGACCGGGGTAACCTACAATTGCCTGGGGACATTTGCCAATCCAATGCCGACCTGGACCGACTGGGAGACTCCTTGGATGTTCTCTACCGCATCTGACGGCTGGGATGCGTGGCTGGCCGCGAGCCCGGCGCACCAGGTTGTTATGGGTATGGATCTAATTCCCCAGTCTGTCTCTGACAATAGTAACCCGCTGACCTGGGAGCAAGCGTGTGCTGTCGGCGACTACAACCAGTACGCCACCACACTGGCCCGGAACCTCGTGTCATACGGTGCCGGGAACGTGGTCATTCGCCTTGGCGTTGAGGCCAACGGCAACTGGGAGGCCGACTACGTCGGGACGAGTACCCAGGAAATGAATGACTGGGCGCAGTGCTACGACAACGAGGTGGCTGCTATGCGCGCGGTACCGGGAGCGGATTTCCTCTTCGTCTGGAACCCAAATGTCTGCACCGCTGACCTCCCGCTTAGTGAATGGTACCCAGGCAACTCATATGTGGACATTATTGGCGTAGACGCCTATGACGAGGACTGTTCAACGTTGAAAACCGTTTCCCAGGAGGGGTGGGCGGCCTACTCAACGGACAGTGCCGCTAATACTCCGAACGATCCAAGCTTCCCAAGCCTTGAGAACATAGAGGCCTTCGCCGCGGCCAACGGGAAGCCGCTAAGCTTCCCAGAGTGGGGGCTCGATGCCAGCATGCCGGACGATGCAGCTTATGTCGCGGACATGGCGCAAATGCTCAGCCAGGATGATTTCGCGTTCGAAAGCTACTTTGATTCTAATGACGATGGAATAGCTCCGCTAGGATCGACAATTCCGAACGCTACGGCTGCCTATTCGCAGGCATTTAAATAGTAACCTCAGGTGGTGCGGGACACCGCCCACCGTGACGGCAGGTCCAATCCGAGGCAACCTATCGCCCCATATGGTGACGTCTAGTAGCGGCCACGGGGTGTCGCGGGACGACCCACGCCTCGCGGTACCCGGATCTCGTCACGATGGGCCGCTTATTCTCTAACATTCCGGCCAAGAACAGGAGATGGCCTCTCCTTTTTGTGGATTATTGCTGTTACCACACAAGCTAAATCCGGAAAAGAAGACCACCCAGTATTATTCTCCCGTTTTCCGGGCGCGCAGTCAAACCAAGGCAGCGCTCCCGAATAGGAATGCGATATATCCAGCCCGCTGGAAATGCTCGCGTCGGTAACGGACCCGCGAAAGGCGCGGGGCAGGCAGTACCTGATCGGATTCGTCCTCGCCGTTACAGTGGTTTCCGTGCCTGCGGGCGCGAGGAACTACTCGGAGATCGCCAGGAGGACGCGCGACATCTCCCAGGGAATGCTCATGAAACTCGGATCTGAATGAGACTGGCACAAGCGCCCCGCCACCCCGGGCCGCCCGACGTACGCATCCACGCCCCAGCTGCCTAAATGAACGGCATTGAGAGCGTTGCCTGGGTTTCAACAAGATCGATAATAAGTCAGGAAATTCCACCATAGATCGGCTTTCTGGCGCACCTTCGGAGTATCATCTACATGATCGTTATTTGTGTCCCGCGTAAGGATGAACCGAGTATCGACGCTACCCTGATGACAGTTACGCTCACCAGGATGAACTCTGATCACGACCTTCGCCGACGTTGCTACGCTTGGTGGTCAAAAGTGACCGACCATGGATGGGTCGTCCGTGGCTGAGACCAACAACGATGATCCCAGTCGACGTAGCAGGCCGCAGCGCCATGACCGGCCTTCCGCTGATGGGAACTCCACCGGCGCTCCCGCAGGGCGGAACCGTATTGTGGCCGCGCTCAGCTGGAATACAATCGGCCAGTTTGCGATACTCGGAATAAATCTCCTCCTTACTCCTTACTTGCTGCACCATCTGGGGGCAACACCATACGGAATCTTCGCGTTGGTTAGTACGACCCGAGGGCTAATAAGCAACCTGGACGGAGGATTGGGTCCCACGGGATACCGTTACTTTCCGGTTCACGTGGGCAGAGGGAACGTGGCCGTCACGACTAGTTTCCTCCTCACGATGCTCACCTTGGTGGGAATCCTCGTCGGTGCAGAGACAATCGCGATGATGCTCGGAGCGCCAGCCCTAGCGAGTGTTTTCGCGCTCGGGTCTAGCTTGAGGGATCATTCGTATGAGATCGCCCAGCTCCTCAAAGTTTTGGCGCCATTGCTATTTTTGGGCGCTATTCGGACGCCATTTCAGCGGCTCGTCATGGCTCATCATCGCTGGGCTTTCATCAACTACACAGAAATTGTTTCTACGATTGCTTTCACCGTCGTGACAGTGGCGCTCTCTCTCAAAACTTCGGGCCTGCAATGCCTTGTGTGGGGGCTATATGCGCAGGAAGCAGTTATCTTTACCACCGCCGTGTGGGCCTGTCGTCGCTACACAACCCTGAAGGGGTTGCGATGGCTACCGTTTTCGGAGGTACGACAAATCCTCCACTACGGTGCTCGGATCCAAATCTCGGCAGTTGCCAGCTCCTTCAACTCTGAAGTGAACGCTTTGCTGGTGGGCTTCCTTTTCCCCGTCAGCAATGTGGCCTACTATAGCATCGGGGTAAATTTCAGCCAGCAAGTTCTGGGCTTGCCGGAAAACGCGTTGAATCCCATTTCGCAAGAGATCGGACGTAACTACGGAAGCAACGGAAAGGAAGGTGTTCTGCGGTCATTCTCCGATGACCAGCGTACGTGGGTCACCGCTCTCGGGATCCTTCCGATGATTGGCGCGCTCGAAGGTTGGTTCGGCATTTCCGCCTGGCTTGGCCACGGTTCTCAGATTGCTGCGGCCACCGCAATCATGTTGATACTTGGAACTGCCCCACTACTGTTTAACTCGATAGTCGATGTGGTGGCAAAAACCGTCGGGATGCCAGAAATTGAGTCGTGGTATCTCGGTATCGGAGTGGCTATAAATGTGGCATGCGCCATCCCGGCTATGCTCCTAATAGGAGTGCTTGGGATCCCCCTCGGTACGGGTGTCGGTCAAGTCATCAGCTTCTTTGTTTGTATCTACCTAGCCCGGAAGAAGATCGGCAAGGAGATCACGCCGTTTATCGCTGACGTTAGGTATGCTCCTGCGTTTATTGCTATCGTCTTGGCTGGAGTGTCCGAATGGGTATTTCGCAACAGCCTGCCGACGGGTGGAATTGGCTTGGTGCTAAGCGGTCTGCTGACTCTTCCGGCATTCGTCACCTATTATGGTTGGGTATACCGCGGGCCTTTGCTGCAGAGGTTCGGTAGTCGCGCAGACGCTGTTCAAGACGATCGGCGTGCTCAGACCGATGAGAGGAACAGAAATGTAGAGAATGAGGAAGACGACGATAGTATTTATGCTAGACGACAGCTCAGGGGAATTCAGGTGCTGACAGCGATCGCTGAAGACTCCTACGCCAGTCGACAGTCAAGAGGAATGCTGGCGCTGATGGCGATCGCCGAACCGGAGTTGATGACGGTGGTCCCGTTTTCAGGCTCCACCGTAAGGTTTCGCTACACGGGTCCTGTAGAACGAGTTAGGGGACGCCCGCTCGTTCCTCCGCCCCAGAGCAGGAGTATCTGGTCGTGAGTAAAATCTAAGATGTCTCGAAATGATTGAGCTAGATCTGGAGTTTCGCTTCGGCAATGACTTGGCGGCATACAAGCACGCCCTCTGAGCTAGTAGTTGTTCGTCCCGTGTCGTGAACGGCTGAGCATTGATGGCGATAGCCGTGACTTACATCGGCTGGCAAGGCTTGCCTGCCGTTCCGGTGTAGTGTTAGGCGTTGGCATAATACTCCTGCACTACGCCCTCGTCCAGCATCGTTGTCGGCGTTAGCGGGGCGGTGATGACTGCTCAAGCCCCGGCGTTTAACTTGCGCAGTCATGAGCTCGCCCCCGCAGGGATAGCTATAAGCTCACCCCATGGCAGTGGATTTCGACGCAAAGCTTGCTGGCCTCGCTACCCAAATTCTGAGCGAGACAGTACGGATCTACGGCAAGAGTGATGTTACGGAGCGGCTGCCCGAGTATAGCAGGCTGACCGCGGGATGGAACCCCTTCATATTCGGTGGCCGGGAAGCGACCAGCTCACTCCAGGTTGCCATAGGCTCCTCTCGGCCCCTCACAGGGTCGTTGCCGACTCTTACAGGGTCGTTGCCGACTCTTACAGGGTCGTTGCCAGTTCTAACCGGATCATTCCAGGCTGTCGGACGTGAGGCCGTGTTCGCGGATCAGGGGACCTTGAAAGGGCTATTTCGATTGCCATCGAAGCTTCCCAGTATCCGATTGCCCTCTGATGAAGAGCTCGCTCTAGCAGCACGATCGGCACCGATCATGGTGCACTTGGAGGCCTTGACCGGGTGGCTCGGCGAGAAGGGCCGACCCGTCACCGCCCATGATCTGCTGCACGCAGCAGATGCCGCGGATGCCGTCCGCGAACTTGGCATCGAGCCAGACTACTTGCCGTACTTGTGGGAGCACGCTCTAGTAAGTGGCTGGGTTATGCTCGCCGACGACGCAGATGGGCGTAGGAGTTGGGCTGTGCCTGGTCCGTCGACCTATCGGTGGGCAGACAATGATGTGCCCGGTACCCTTCACGTGTGGGCAACGGTCTTCGCCGCTGTACTCGCAGTGACGCTCGCTGTGGCTACCACTCAGACGCCTGGCGCCAAACGGTGGCATAAATTCCAAGGTCAGGGTGTCACCGTTGCCGTGATGATGTTCTTGGCCAGGCAAACTGGGCTGACAGTGGACGACGTCACGGATATCGTCCGGATCGGAGCGATTGGCGAGGGGCCGACGGGTCGCGTGGGGAAAGCATGGGGTGCATGGGTGCACCAGTTCGGCGATCCGGCACGTCGACTGCTCGAAGAGTTGGTCGCGGTGCACGCGATCGAGATGCCGGCCAACGGAGAGCGGATCTTGACGCTTGCGCCGCTCGCACAGTGGGCGCTGCGTGAGCAGTTCAGGCTTTCTGGGATGAACGTCCCGGTCGTCAGGTCATCTGCGCAGTTGTCGGTTGCCGATCTAGTAGGGCTTACCTATGGGATGCCGGACACCGAGTTCGAGGCTGAGTTCAAGGGCTTGGTGGCGCGGCGCGGCTCCAACAGGGCTGCTCAGGAGCTGCTGCTATATGCGGGGTCGGCAAGTCCGCTGGCTCGGCTCATTGCGGTCAAGCTCGTCCGCCAGATTGGTCCCGCCGCGATCCATGCTTGGCTAGACGCCATGGAGCGCCCGGAGTTGCGGGGATATGCGCGGATAGCGCTGTCGATGATGGCGGCAGATCTGCCGAATTCTAGCCTGCCATTGGTTCTCGACCCCGACCCGGATGACTTGGACGGGCTGGCTAGCGATCTGGTTCTCCTTATGGGCGATGATGAAATCCCGGATCCTGACCGGATCGAAGCGGTATTCGCCGAGGTCGCTCCGAAGGGCGAGGAAGAGTGGATCATTAGCCTCTTGGCGGGTGGTCATCACCGGGATGTCGTCCGACTCCTTGAACTGCTTAGCCACTACTTTTCGAATCGCCGGATAGCCAAAAGTGCGCGCAAAGCGGCGCGCGTCGCCGCGAAGAACCGGCGCGCTGCAGAACGCGACCGCGTGCTGGCCTCAGCTGTTAGTCGATGAGCCGCACGCTTAGCCGTGGTTCACGACTGATGCTTCAAGCGCCGTCGTCGAGGCTTGGGCGGGAAGTCGTTCTTCTGGCCTAGCAGGCTATGGTAGCCGTGATCCACGACTTCTGCATCAGTTGATTCCCATGTGCTCGGTTAGGCGTGTCAGCATCTCGCCGTTGTCCTCCGCTCGTTCCGCGATAAGTTCGTCGAGACCATCCGCTATCATCGGATCCCCCAGGTCGATCTTCCGTACGAACACGCATGCCAGAGCGTGGACGAGCCTCAGGCACTGGCCCGGGATCACACCGTCGCCATCAGCGACCCCCTCATCGGACCCACTCACCACGAGCGGCCGCACGTCGCGATTCACCGGAAAAGTGCCTTCGACTCGTGGCTGATAGATCCCTAGACAAGTCCTATCCCTCGAGGTCAAAGGCACTTTTCATTCGAATTACTCCGCCAAGCTAATCCCAGGCGAAAGCCCGAGGCCAGAGCCGAACGGCATGATATATGTTGGTGGCGAGATCTAGAACGCCTCCGAGCGCTGCCTCCGCCGACGCCATCGGCCTGGGCGATCGCAGAGGCCGCGTCGCCCTGAACGCCTTGGCGGCCACGCCCCAAGCATGCTGTTGCAAAGCTCTTCTCGCTACCAAGCCCGCATACCACTGCCTGTAGCCCTCGAAGCGTATGCGGTCTTCCATGGGCAGGGATTGCGCGATGGACGAACCCGCAAAGACTAGCGGCGGAAGCGGATAGGGTGATTGACGGTTCGTGCCGAGTGTCCCCGCGTCGAAGTGAAAGTTCAACAGAGGCTTCGCGATGAACGCAACTTCGCGTGTCGCCAGAAGTTGAGCGAAGAAATAGGCGTCCTCCCCGTACGTGCATCGGCTCTCGTCGTAGTAACCACCGAGCTCTCGAACCACATCGGTTTGAGCCACGACAGCGCTCGAATGACAGGAATCAATATTAATTTTGAATCGTCGCGGATCGCGGTCGACGCCGGGAGGACGCAGAGTGTCCACGTCGTGCCGCACATCCAATTCAGGCGGTGCCCCTGGGACGTAGCGGAACCAGCCGCACACGACAGCTGCGACCGGTTGCGTCTGCAAAATATGGACTGTAGATGCAAGGAAGCCATCTCGCCACTCGTCGTCTGCGTCAAGAAACGCCACGAACGGCGCGGTGGCGCGCTCTAGGCCGGCGTTGCGCGCCGCCCCGGGCCCCCTGTTATCGGTTCGGACCGAAACGATGCGCGAATCGGCGTAGTGGACAGCCCAGCCGTCCGTGGACCCGTCGTCGACAATCGTTAGGCGCCAGTCAGTGAAGTCTTGCGACAGAACCGACCGAACCGTACGGTCAACTACGTGAGACTTGTTGTACAAAGGGATGACGATGTCAACTGTTGGCACCCGCCCACTTTAACGGCCGACGTCCGGCGAAGTGCCCACTGTCGCCAATCATTCAGCGTGAGCACCGTTTTCCGGGGCGCGTCGTTGACGGTGAGCGAGCACGGGTTTTCGCTGGGTTCTGGTTCGGGGTCGTCAAGGTCCACGGAAGTCTCCCGTCCTATCTTGGCAACTTCCATTTTCCCGGGCCGACCGCCGGTATTTGCTTCTCAACAACGCGCGCGAGGCCAAGGCCGTCTGTTTACTGCCTGCGCCTCCGTGGCTTCCGCGCGGGGGGCTTTACGTCGCTCCACCACCGGTCGACGCGGATGAGGCCTCCACTTCGAGCGTCATGGCACGCCGGTTTCTGCCGGCCATGCCGTGAGCCGAGCTCGTGAGTGCACCCCGGTCTTGCGGTAGATGCGCCTGACGTGGGTTTCGACGATGTCCAAGGCGATGTCGAGCTGACCGGAGATCTCCTTGGTGGTCAGCCCTTTGGCTACGAGTTCCGCGACTTGGCTTTGCCGGGGGCTGAGCGCCGTGACGGCTCTCATGACATGCGGGTCTCTGCCTGTAGGTGTTCGCGCTCCGCCCGCTGCTCGTTCAGGGCTTCCATGTACTCGCCGAGCAGCCGGGGCAGCGTCGGGTCTGCCATGCGCGACGTGAAGCGCTCCTGGAGCAGAATCGTCACGGCACCCCGTACCCTGTCGAATTCGAGGCTGGTGAGAGCGTCCAGTGGCCAGCGCGCGTTCCCGCGCTCGGGCAGCTCCCCGCGTTCCATCTGGAGCGCGGCGCGGACGTTGTTCCGGAACTTCAAGACCAGCAGGTAAAGCGGGCTGCCGGACGGCAGGTATGCCTTGAACCTCACTATGACTTCGGTGGCGTCTAGGGCGACTTTGAGTTCGTCTCTCGGGAGTTCGGTCAGCGAGCGCATCTATCCGGCTTTCGTTGGGTGGCGGGCGACGGAAGAGCCCGGATTGCCAGCGATGGGTTAGACCGAACGGCAGGCCACTTACACGCAGCACCCGGACCCTGGGAGCGCGCCGCCGTGCGTGCCCCCCAGCATCCCATAGTGGACGGGGGTGCAGTGCGATCGCCCACGGTGGGATGTAGGACTAGGCTGCCAGCGAAGTGCCGAGAAATGAAGTCTTTCATGGTAATTGACTAAGTAAAAAGTTCATACAGAATCTTAGTTGCAGGATTTATTCTGAAAGTCTTTCAGTCATGCTGTCTCTGGTCTTTCAGAACTGGCGCGCGGTATCTTTCATGTTGGAGGTCTGCATGGCAGAGGCACAGGCGGGATCGACCGTCCCGCGTCGGCAACTGGGCAGGTACCTGCGCGACCTGCGCGGTTCTGCTGGGCTGACCGTCCGGGCTGCGGCCAAGCAGCTAGAGCGGTCGGAGCCGACACTGTGGCGGATAGAGAGCGGGCTTACCAGCGTCCGGGCGGTAGAGGCCGAAATCATGTGCCGCCTCTACGGTGCCTCGGAAGACATGACCAAGGCACTTATGGCCTTGGCCAAGGAGACCAAGGCCAAGGGCTGGTGGCAGGCATACGGCGACGTCGTCCCCGAGTGGTTCGACCTCTACGTCGGACTGGAAGCGGCGGCAAACCGCATCTCCTGGTACGAGTCCGAGCTTGCGCCTGGACTGTTCCAGACGCCCAATTACGCCCGTGCCCTGATCAGCGCTGACCACGGTAGCGCGGATGAAGAAGAGATCGACCGCTGGGTACAGCTGCGAATGGGGCGGCAGGCCATACTCCGGAGACCGATAGACCCTCCATTGGTGGACGTCGCACTGCGGGAATCGGTGCTCCGCTGCCCGGTCGGCGGCAACGCCGTGATGGCGGCGCAGCTTGACCGCCTGGTCGAGGTGTCGGAGTTTCCGAACGTGTCGCTCCGGGTGGTGCCGTTCGCCACCGGACTGCACCCCGGCATGATGTCCGGACCGTTTGAGGTACTGCGATTCCCGGTGAACGGGGGCGGGCTGGAGAGCGAGCCACCTACTGTGTACGCGGACATCTACACGGGCGCGATCTACCTAGACAAACCGCACGAGGTCGAACGATACGACCGGGCGTTCGGGGAGATCTGGGGAACTGCCCTGGGTGAAGGCGAATCCAGGGACCTAATACGACAAGCTGCGGAGGAACTGAGATGAGCAGCAACATCGAGTACGACGACTGGCGCAAGGCCAGCTTCAGCAACGGGTCGGGTTCGTGTGTGGAGACCGCCAGCAAGGCGGGCACCATCGCGGTTCGCGACACGACCAACCGTGACGGCGGAACGCTGGCGTTCACCGTTAAGGCGTGGCAGACGTTCACGGACGGACTCAAGTAGGCGAAGCAGCAGCCAAGCGGCCCGGGGCACAACAGCTCCGGGCCGCTTTCCTTCCACCGTGCGGGGCCTGCTCTCCGGCGAGCACCCGGCGGAACTAGTTCCGCTCCACCTCCGCCATGTGCTGGACAAGGCCGGTCAGCGTGACGGCGGACGGCGACACGGACGCGGCTGCGGCCTGACTATTGTCCAGTCCCTCGCACTTCATGGCGAGGGTGACGCGGTGGAAGTCAAGCCAGCTTTCGAGCGTGGTGCGCTCGTCGGCGTTCAGGGGCGGCATAGGGCGTTCGATGGCGCTCACCAGTCGATTATCGCCAGCAGCCGAAGCCGTCGGCAGCCAAACCGTCACCACAGGGGGCGAACGTTGCCTGATGCGGCACTAGTCACCGCGCCCCGCACCGCCTGACGCTCAGCGGCCAGCTCCCGCAGCGTGGAACTCACGAAGACCCGCAGCCGTTGGTCCGGCGTCCAGATCACTCCGCCGCCCGGCACGCTGTCACGCCCGGTTGAACGAGCCCATCCTGTCGTGCTCATGTCAGCGCCTGGCCGGCCAGACCGGGTGGGCGGAGATGATCGCCTGGTCGGGGTCGTAGGTGGCCTTGATCTTCTCCAGGCGGCGGTAGGAGGCGGGCGGGAGCACAGCGTCGGCGCCGGCTGGAGTCTCGGCGAAGTTGTAGTAGTCGTAGGGCGCGTGCCAGGCAGCGAGGGCGTCCTTGACGGCTTGGGCTTGGGCGCGCACCGTATCGCCCGCTTCGGGCGTGGGGGCGAAGCCACCGGTGAACATGACGTAGTTGGCGTCGATTTCGGGCTGGGCTCCGCCGCCTGGGACGGGGCGCGCCAGCGCGCCGCCGAGGTGGCGGATCTCGATGGTGGCTAGCGAGGTGTCGGCGTCCGGGCCGGTCAGCGCCACGACGGCGTTGATCGCGGCGGCGGGGGCGTCGGCGAGAAACGCGCCGTCGCCCTGGAAGGGCACCGGCTGCACCGGGTCCATGTGGAGTTGCGCGAGAGCAGTGGCGGGAATGGTGGAGAAGGTGTCCAGTTCCGGGCCGAGCTGGCGCAGCGGCTGGATCAGCGCGGCGCCGGTGCCGGCGTCGCCGAGGTAGGCGGCCTCCACTAGCGCGAAGGCGCGGCCGCGCAGCGGCTCGGGGACCTCGGGGACGGGGGGCAACCGCAGGATGCGGCCAAGGGAGGTGACCTCGTCCGGTACCGTGCCGGTCCACTCACGCCAGGCGTGCAGCACCTGTGCGCTGCGCTGGATGGGGAAGAACAGCGCCCCGGCGTACAGCTGCTGGACCGGGTACAAGGTCATCTCCAGCCCGGTCACCACGCCCACGCTGCCGCCACCGCCCCGCACGGCCCAGAACAGGTCAGGCTCATGGTCGGCGTCGGCACGGACGCGATGTCCGTCGGGGGTCACGATGGCGGCCGCAGTGACGCTGTTGGCGGCTAGCCCGTGTCGACGGGCCAGCCAGCCCATCCCGCCGCCGAGGGTGTAGCCGGTCACGCCCACGTCCGGCGAGGTCCCCGCGAGCGCGGCCAGGCCATGCTCGCCGGCCGGGACGGCCACGTCCTGCCACTGGGCGCCCGCTTCGACGCAGGCGGTGCGGGTGGCCGGGGCAATCTCCACCCCACGCATCCGCGCCGTCTTGAGCAGTATCGCGTCTTCGAGCGGCTCGAGCGACGGGGAGCCGTGGCCAGTCCCCTGCGGGGCGATCCGCATCCCCTGCGCTCGGGCGAACTTCACCGTGCGGGCTACGTCGGCGGCGGACTCGGCGAACACGACGGCAACCGGCCGCTGATCGACGAAGAGGTTCCACGCCTGGCGCGCGTGGTCGTAGCCGTGTTCGCCGGGGACGAAAACGTCGCCTGCGATGGAGGCGCGCAGCGCTTGGGTGGCGTGGCAGGAAAGGGAGTTTGGCATGGTCATTGCTTTCTCCAAGTGAACAGAGCTGAGGTGGCTCGTCCTGGTCGGGTGATTGCATCCGTGCCATCGTCATGCCGGGAGTGCGGCGCTCGCGTCGGCCGGGCGTACAGTGCAAGTTGGCCCGTGCACACGTGACTGTCTGGGTGGCCAGTGGCGGCCCTAGGAGCGCGCCTGCGCGAAAAGTTCCAGAAGTTGTCCGTGCAGTCGGGCAGGGGCGGCCAGGAATCCGGCCGAGTCGGCGCGCCAGGGCTCGCCGTCCATGTCGGTGACGACCACACCCGCTTCGGCGGCCACGAGCGAGGCGGCCAGCAGGTTGCCGGGGTCGCGGCCGTACTGCCAGAAGGCGTCCAGCCGCCCGGAGGCGACATCGGCCACCTGCCAGGAGGTCGGGCCCAGGTTGCGGTGCGCGCCGACGGCGGGCAGGAGCACGGACACGGCGCGCCCGGTCGCGGCCACCGCCTCGGGCTGCGCGGCGACGAACGGCGGATGGCTGCTGCCGACCAGCGCCACCGCCAGGTTGGTTTTCGCGGACGGCGCGATCGGCGCGCCGTCGAGGAACGCCCCCGCGCCGAGGGACGCGGTGTAGGTGTGGCCCAAGCTCGCGCTGTGCAGCGCGGCCAGGATCGGCCGGCCGTCCCGGATCAGGGCTATGCTGACCGACCACTGCGGGAGTCCTTGCAGGTACTGGACCCCGCCGTCGATCGGGTCCACGACCCACTGCTCGCCGTCGCCCGCCACGTCGGTGTCGAGTTCCTCCGCCCACCCGACTCCGGGCCGGGCCTGCTCGAGCCGCTGCCGCAGCATTGCCGTGACGGGTTTCTCGGCCGAGTCGGCGATAGCCGCGAGCTCGGGAAGACTGTCGATGGCGCTCGGTCCCGGCCGCGGCGGCAGCAGGGCTGCGGCGTCCTGGGCGGCTTGGGCCATCTGGGTAAGGATTCGGGAGTCGGTCACGGGATTCTTCCGTTCGGGTGGTCAGCGAAGGTGGTTTCTTCAGCAACCATGACACCCTGTGGCCGATTACTACAGCTCTAACTCCTCAAGCTGAGAGATAATGCTTAGCATGGTCCGATCAGTGAGCGATCATGTCGTCGATGAGGTAGATCTGCGGCTGATCGCGGCGTTGCAATGCGACGGGCGCGTCACCGCCGAGCATGTCGGCGAAGTCCTCGGGGTGTCGCCGCGGATCGTGGCCCGCCGCTGGTCCGCGCTGATCGGCGACGGCACGATCCGGGTCCTGGCCACTGCCCCGCGACCGGCGGTCAACGGCGTCATGCTGCTGCGAATCCGGGTGCTGCGCGGCAAGACTCGAGGCGGTCGCCCGCGCCCTGGCCGCCCGGGACGACATCCCGATGATCGACATCTCGGCCGGCGGGGACCAGTTGACTGCCGTGCTGCTGGCCGGCCCCGACCACCACAACAACCTGGTGTTCCGCCAACTGCCCGCCACCACGGCGGTGACCTCGGTCGAGGCGGAGACCATCGTGCACGTCTACGCCGACACCGGTGACTGGAGACTCGACGTTCTGAGCCCGGACGAACGCCGGCGCCTGACCCCGGTCAGGCCGGCCGCCGCCGGCGAGAGTCCCGACCTGTCCGCCGAACGGCACGACGCGAGCGGTCCGCAGGAGACTGACGAGATCGATCAGGAGATCGGCAAGGCCCTTGCGACCGATGCCAGGATGCCGGCGGCGGCCGTCGCCCGGGCGACCGGATATCCGCAGTCCACGGTCCGCCGGCGGCTGAGCGCCCTGTTCGACCAGGGAAAGCTGCACACGCACACCCTCGTCGTGCCGCGGCGCCTCGGACTGGGTGTGGACGCCGACATCCGGATGCGCGTGGCGCCCGCCCACCTCGACGAGGTCGGGCAGCACCTGGCCACCCATCCGGCCGTACACGGCGCCGTGGCCACCACCGGCACCGGCAACCTGTTCATCGCGCTGTGGCTGCGCGACCTCGACGACCTGCACCGGTTCATCACCAAGGACCTCGCGGCCCTCGAAGTCGACAACATCGACACGATCCTGGTCGGGCGGGAATTCAAGCGCTCAGGCCTCGGGTGGTGACCCGCGACATGATCAGGACACCAGACACGGCCCAGGCCGCGTCGGCCGAGATGTCGGCTGGCCGGCGGGTTAGCTTCGCGGGGTGGTGCCCGGGTCGGCGGGCAGGACCCGGTGGAGCTGGCCGCGGGAGCTGATGCCGAGCTTCGTGAAGACCTTGCTCAGGTGGTACTTGACCGTGCGCGGGCTGATGAACAGCCGGGCGCCGATCTCCGGGTTGGACAGCCCGTCTCTGGCCAGCCGCGCGACCTGGGCCTCCTGCGCGGTCAGCGGCTCGCCGGCCCCCGCGGCCGGGGTGGTGCGCTTGCGGGCGGTCTTGGCGGTGGCCGCCAGCTCGCGGCGGGCCCGCTCGGCGAACGCCGCCATGCCCATCGCGTCCAGCATGTCGCGGGCGGTGCGCAGCTGCTCGCGGGCGTCCACCCGGCGGCCCTGGCGACGCAGCCACTCCCCGTAGAGCAGGTGCGAACGGGCCAGCTCGGCGCGGACCCCGGCCCGGCCCAGCCGCGCGACCGACTCCCGGTACCAGCCGTCGGCCACCTGGCCGTCGCTGACCAGCGCGCGGACCCGGGCCTCGATCCCAAGCGCCCACTCGGTTGGGGTCGCCCGAGTGCGTTCGGATAGCCAGTCCAGCGTGGCCTGGACCAACGCGACGTCAGCGGTCCTAGCCGCCGCCTCGGCCAGCTCCGCCACCACCAAGCGTCCGAACCCCAGATGGTCACGCTCAAAGGCCGGCTTCGCAGCGTCCCGCGCAGCCTCATACCGGCCCAGGCCGTTGTTCAGCACCGCGCTCGCGTACGCGGCGAAGCCGGCCAGCATGCCGCGACTGCTTCCGGTCGCCATCTGGGCGGCCGCCTGGATCAGCTCGGACGCCGCGTTCTCACGGCCCTGCCAGGCCGCGAGCAGCATCGCGGCATAGGTAACCGGCGGGTTGCCGGTCGCCTCCGCGATCAGCCGGTCTTCGGCGATCAACCGCTCCGCTGCGGCCAGCTCGCCGGCGAGCAGATGATGCAGGCCGAGGAAGTTGAGCGCGAACTGCAAGTGGACAAGGGCGCCCATGTCGCGGGCGACCTCAACCTGGCGGGTGGCCAGCGCGTGCCAGGACTCGAAGTCCCAAAGCTCCCTCGCGATCATGCTGGCTCTTCCGCCGGCCAGCCCGAGCCAGCGGCGGCCTTCACCGCTGGCGTCCAAAGTGGCAAGCAGCCCCAGTGCCCGGGTCAGCGCAGGCACCGCCGCCGCGTATCCATCCGTGAACCGCAGGGCGAGCGCGTCGAGCAGGACGTCGACCGCGCGTGGCGGGTCGGGGCCAGACGGCGCGGCCAGCGCGGCCTTGGCCGCCTCCCGCAGGCCGCCGGGCATGCCCAGATCCCCGGCGAACATCGCGGCCCAGAGAGCCTCCAGGTAAGTCTCCCGGGCCTGACCGGCGTTCAGCGGCTCAAGGCGCTGGGCCGCGCCTAGCAGGAGCCGGGCCGCGTCGCTGCCTCGTCGCTGGTCAAAGGCGATCTGGCCGCGCAGGCGCGCCACCTTCGCGGCCAGCAGCGCGTCCAGCGGCCCGGCCTCGGTCACGTCCAGCAGCCGTAGCGCCGCATCCAGCGCGCCCGCGTTGCGTTTGGCCCGGGCCGCGGACAGCAGCCGCTGCGCCCGGCGCACCGGTTCGGGCGTCAGCAGCGCCGCCCGCTCCAGGAAGGCGGCCGCCGCGGCCAGCCCACCGCGCGCCAGCGCCCGGCCCGCCGACCGCTCCAGCTCAGCCGCCACGTCCGCATCCGGCCCGGACGCGGCCTGGGCCCGGTGCCAGGCCCGGCGATCGGGATCGGCCGCCGGGTCCGTGGCCCCGGCCAGCGCGCGGTGTATCTCCTGCATTTGCTGAACCGGCGCCGACCGGTAGGCCGCCGAGCGCACGAGCGGATGCCGGAACCGCACCCGCCCGCCGAACTCCACCAAGCCCGCGCCTGCCGCCGACGCCTGGACCGGGATCCCCAGCCGTGCCGCCGCCCGCCACACCAGCAGAGGATCACCAGACGGATCAGCCGCCGCCGTCTGCAGCAGATGCCGGGTCTCCTCCGGCAGGCCCTCCAGCTGCCGCGCGAAGCTCTCCTCGATCCGTCCCGGCAGCGTCCCCTCCTCAGGAAGCCCGAACCCGCCCGCTAGTTGCCCCGGCGTCAGCCCCCGCGGCAGCTCCAACAGCGCCAGCGGATTACCCCGCGTCTCCGCCACGATCAGGTCCCTGACCCGCGGATCCAGCGGCCCGGTCAGCGCCGAGTCCAGCAGCGTCCGCGCGTCCTCCTCAGGCAAGCCCTGCACCACCAGCTCCGGCAGCCCGGCCAGCTCCACCCCCGCCACCCGGGCCCCGAACACCAGGCCGACCGGCTCGGCCGGCAGTCGGCGTGCCACGAACCCCAGCGTCTGCGCCGAGGCCCGGTCCAGCCACTGCTCGTCATCGACCACGCACACCAGCGGCCGCTCGGCGGCCACCTCCGACACCAGCCCCAGCACCGCCAGGCCCACCAGGAACCGGTCCGGTACCGGGCCGGCGCTGAGGCCGAACGCGGTCCGCAGTGCCTCCCGCTGCGGCCCCGGCAGCCGGTCCAGGCGATCCAGCATCGATGCCAGCAGCTGATGCAGCCCAGCGAACGCCAGCTCCATCTCCGACTCAACCCCGACTGCCCGCACCACCCGGCACCTCGCCGCCCGCCCGGCCAGGTAGTCAAGCAGCGCGGACTTGCCCACCCCGGGCTCACCGCGGACCAGCAGCACCCGGCTCTCACCCGACAGCACCGTCTCGACGAGCTGATCAAGCACGCCGCACTCCCCGCGCCGGTCCGTCAGCCCTGACGCGCGTCCCCGCAGACCTGGGACTTCCGTCATCGGCCTGGTACTACCCAGCCTTTATGACGTCGGCATCCGCGATGCCGCCCGGTCGGCAAACCCCAAGGACACTGCGCCCCGGGCGCCCAGCCGGGTACGCGGCAGATCCGGTGGCGGGCCGCCGATGCTGGCGACCCGATAGCGCACACCGGCCCGCGGATTGACGCGGCCTGACTGCCCGGCGCCAGCTTCCCAGCCATCGCCATCGAAGCCTCCAAGAGCCGCTCGTCGGCGCCCAGGAACAGTTCCTGCCCAGCTTAGCGGGCAGGTAGTCATCGACACCAAGCGTGCCACGGGGCGCGCCGACGACCCGCTCGGCGGTGTACGGGCGGTGGCCTGCGCGCCGGTGCGCGATAATTTTGGCACTGGCGGGCGGATCCGGGAGACAATGCGGACAGGATGACTCAGAAGACACCATGGGTATTCGTCGATTGCGAGGCGCGCGGTACCAGTCCGGTGCACGGCGTGCTGACTGAGTTCGGGGCCGTTCACTACGACACGCGTGACACGTTCCACGGACGCCTGTTCGAGGCGACACCGGACCCGGACAACCCGGCGATCAGCATCGTCGGCGAGCGGATAGCGACCGACAGGGAAGTCGCTGAGGGTTTTGCGGCCTGGCTCCAGGAGCACCTCGGCCGCAGTCGGCCTGTCTTTGTGAGCGACAACCCCGCCTACGACTGGCAGTGGATAGCCGGCATGTTCGACCGGGCTGGAATGGACAATCCATTTGGGCACTCCGGCCGCCGCATCGGCGACTTCTGGGCCGGCCTGAACCGGGACTGGAGCGACACACAGGCCTGGAAGCGGTTCAGGAGGACAGTCCATGACCACAACCCCGTCAACGACGCGATGGGGAACGTGGAGGCATTCGAGGAGATCCTGCGCCTAGCTAAAGGTTCCTGATCCGCCGATCTGGCGGTAAGTCCCAGTCAGCCGACAGATCGTCTGAGCCGCACCCGAACGGTCGTTCTGTTCGCCTGCACGTGCCAATACTCACCGCTGGATCAGGCGTGCAGTCACGGCAGCGGGTGCACACGGTGGCGTCGGGCGAGCGGCACGAAAGGGGATGGCCGGAGTAAGTGATAACGGGCCGTTATCACTTCTTAGGGTTCCTGCAGCCTCGCCGAGATCGCCGAGGACGAAACCGACCGCAACCTCCAGCTCGTGCTCGCCGAGTTCCGCAACTACCAGAACGACATCATGCCCGCCGGCCCGGGGCACGGGAGCTCACCGGGTTCTTCGCCGCCGTCGATGCCGACCTGGCCAGCCACGACACGGCCGCGCCCCGCGTCATCGTCAGCGACCAGCAGGCTGTGGTCTTCACCGAGTACACCGACTCGGCCCGGTGGATCGCCGAGCAACTCGAGGCGGAGGGCTACAGCGCCCGGCTCTCCTCGGGTCCGCAGAGCAAGGCGGAGCGGGACGAGGCGCGCAAGGCCTTCATGCGCAGCGAGTTCCAGGTCATCGTCACCACCGACGCTGGCAACGAGGGCATTGACCTGCAAGCCGCGCACGTGCTGGTCAACGACGACATCCCTTGGTCCCTGGTGCGCCTCGAACAGCGGATGGGCCGCATCCACTGCGTCGGTCAGCAGCCGCCATCGGGAACCTGTGGCTGGCAGGGCAGCAGAACTGGCTGGGGCCCGTCTTTGGCGGCGTGCTCGCGGCAAGGGGCACGATGTGCCTGCCGGCCGGGGTGCCGCAGCGATCCGCTATTTCAGGCGCTCTTGGAACGCGCATGGGGGGGGCGGGGTTCGCCGACCGGCGCGACGCGGCCATTGACATGAAGTCTGCTGTTCACTCCGCCAGGCGGTGCGGGACGCTAAGAGGGCCGGGTGCGCCTACGTGATCCTCGACGGCACCCTACTCGCCCAGGACACAGTCGGCCAGGGCACGGTTTGTCTCCCACCAGCCGGTGGCCGAGGCAGAAACATACCGAGAAAGCCCTGTTCACCGGAAGTAAGCGATCCGCCGTACCCGCCTTTGCGGCTAGCGGACCTTGGTGGTGACCGTGCTGGTGTTGTTGCGGGGATTGGGGTCCGAGGTCGGGGACTGGACCTGCCCGGTGGCGCTGACGTCCTTGAGCCCCGTGGCCCCAACTGTGCCCGTGATGGTGAAGGTGAGGGTCTGGCCCGGTGCGATGCCGGCGGCGTACCAGGCCGCGGACGCCTGCGCCACGTCGCGGGACTCGGCCAGCTTGACCCGGCCGGCGTCGCTGGCCTTGACGTCGGTCAGGCCGGCGATCTCAAGCGACACCGACACCCTGGACGCCCACGCGGGCCCGTTGTCCTTGACGGTGACCGTGTAGATGACCCGCGACCCCGCCTGGGCCGACGACGGCCCGGTCACCGACACGGCAAGGTCGGCCTTCTCGCCCGCCACGGTGATCGACAGCCGCTCGGTCACGGACTGCGCCGGCCAGGCCGAGTCGGTCGCTCGCACCGTGAACGCGTACGTCCCGGCCGCCCACGGCTCCCCGCGCGGCGCGCCTTCCCTGCTGAGCGTGATCCCGGCCGGCAGCCGGCCCGACGCCAGCGACCAGCTGTACGGGCCTACGCCGCCGACGGCCCTGAGCTGCTGGCTGTAGGCGCGGTCAACGCTCGCGGTCGGCAGGGACCTGGTGGTGATGACGAGCGGGGCTGCGTGCACGGTCAGCGTGAACTGCTGCCGCACCGTCTGCGCCGGGTTCTCGCCGTCCGTCGCCTGCACGGTGAAGGTGGACGTGCCGCTGCCGGCCGGGGTGCCGGAGATGGTCCCGCTCGCGCTGAGCGCCAGGCCCTCGGGCAGCGTGCCGGACACCAGCGACCAGGTGTACGGCCCGGTGCCGCCGGCGGCCGCGAGCTGCTGGCCGTAGCCGGCACCGGCGGTGGCGGTCGGCAGGGTCTTGGTCGTGATGGACAGCGGGGCCGCATTGACCGTCAGCGTCAGCTGCTGCTGCACCGTCTGTGCCGGGCTCTCGCCGTCCGTCGCCTGCACGGTGAAGGTCGACGTGCCGCTGCCGGCCGGGGTGCCGGAGATGGTCCCGCTCGTGCTGAGCGCCAGGCCCTCGGGCAGCGTGCCGCTCGCCAGCGCCCAGGTGTACGCCCCGGTGCCGCCGGCGGCCGCCAGCTGCTGGCCGTAGCCGGCACCGGCGGTGGCCGCGGGCAGGGTCTTGGTCGTGATGGACAGCGGGGCCGCATTGACCGTCAGCGTCAGCTGCTGCTGCACCGTCTGTGCCGGGCTCTCGCCGTCCGCCGCCGTCACGCTGACGCTGTAGGTCCCCGGTGCCGTCGGCGTTCCCGACAGCAGCCCGCTCGCGCTGAGCGTCAGGCCCGCGGGCAGCGTGCCGGATGCCAGCGTCCAGGTGTAGGGCCCGAAGCCGCCGGTGGTCCTGAGCTGCTGGCTGTAGGCGGTGCCGGCGGTGGCGGCCGGCAGGGACGAGGTCGTGATGACCAGCGGGAGCGCATTGACCGTCAGCGTCAGCTGCTGCTGCACGCTCTGCGGAAAGTAGGGGTCGTCCGTCGACGCGACGGACGCGGTCACAGTGATGTCGTAGGTTCCCGGTGTCGTCGGTGTTCCCGACAGCACACCGGTAACCGAGGTCAGCGTCATCCCGGCCGGCAGGCCGGTGGCCTGCCAGGTGTAGGGGTAGCCGACGAACGGCCCGCTGTCGGCGGAAGCGCCGCCGGTGGCGGTGAGCTGCTGGCGGTAGGCGGTGCCGACGGCGGCGGCCGGCAGGGACGAGGTCGTGATGACCAGCGGCGGTTCCGGGTTCACGGTCAGCGTCAGCTGCTGCTGCACGCTCTGCGCCGGGTTCTCCGCGTCCGCCGCCGTCACGGTGAAGTCGTAGGTCCCCGGTGCCGCCGTTATTCCCGGCACTCCTGCCGACAGCCCGCCGCTCGCGCTCAGCGTCAGCCCGGCCGGCAGCGTGCCGGACGCCAGCGACCAGGTGTACGGCCCGGTGCCGCCGGCGGCCGCGAGCTGCTGGCTGTAGGGGAGGCCGGCCGTCGCGGCGGGCAGGGACGTCGTCGTGACCGACAGCGGCGGGGCCGGGTTCCCGGTCAGCGTGAGCTGCGCGACGGCCGTGGCACCCGTGGAGTCGGTGACCTGCACGGAGACCGAGGACGAGCCTCCGCCGGCGCCGGTCGGGGTCCCGGAGATGATCCCGCTCGCGCTGAGCGTCAGGCCCGCGGGCAGCGTGCCGGATGCCAGCGTCCAGGTGTAGGGCCCGAAGCCGCCGGTGGTCCTGAGCTGCTGGCTGTAGGCGGTGCCGGCGGTGGCGGCCGGCAGGGACGAGGTCGTGATGACCAGCGGGAGCGCATTGACCGTCAGCGTCAGCTGCTGCTGCACGCTCTGCGTCCCGTCGGGTTCGTCCGACAAGGTGACAGTGATGTCGTAGGTTCCCGGTGTCGTCGGCGCTCCCTCCAGGATGCCGTTGCTCACGCCCAGCGACATCCCGGCCGGCAAGCCGGTGGCATGCCAGAGGTAGGAGTAGGAGCCGACTCCGCCGGTGGAGGTGAGCCGCTGGCTGTAGTAGGTGCCGACGGTGACAGCCGGCAGGGACGTGGTCGTGATGACCAGCGGCGGCTGCGGGTTCACGGTCAGCGTCAGCTGCTGCTGCACGCTCTGCGCCGGGTTCTCCGCGTCTGCCGCCGTCACGGTGAAGTCGTAGGTCCCCGGTGTCGCCGGCGGCATTCCCGACAGCCGCCCGGCCGTGCTCAGCGTCAGCCCGGCCGGCAAGCCGGTGGCCGCCCAGGTGTAGGGGGAAACGCCGCCGGCGGCGGTGAGCACCTGGCTGTAGGGGATGCCAGGCGTCGCGGCCGGCAGGGACGTCGTGATCGACAGCGGCACCACATCGACCGTTAGCGTCAGCTGCTGCTGCACGGTCTGCGCCGGGTTCTCCGCGTCTGCCGCCGTCACGGTGATGTCGTAGGTCCCCGGTGTCGCCGGCGTTCCCGACAGCACACCGCCCGGGCTCACCGTCAGCCCGGCCGGCAAGCCGGTGGCTCCCCAGCTGTAGGACGAGGACGCGCCTACGCCGCCGGTGACGGTGAGCTGCTGGCTGTAGGCGGCGCCGAGCGTCGCGGCCGGCAGGGACGTCGTCGTGATGACCAGCGGCGGGGCCGGGTTCCCGGCCAGCGTGAGCTGCGCGACGGCCGTGGCCCCCGTGGAGTCGGTGACCTGCACGGTGAAGGTCGACGTGCCGCTGCTGGCCGGCGTCCCGGAGATGGTCCCGCTCGCGCTGAGCGCCAGGCCCCCGGGCAGCGTGCCGCTCGCCAGCGCCCAGGTGTACGGCCCGGTGCCGCCGGCGGCCGCGAGCTGCTGGCTGTAGGCGGTGCCGGCCGTCGCGGCCGGCAGGGACGTGGTCGTGACCGACAGCGGCGATGGCGCGTCCGTCTGGACCGTGGCGTCCTGCGGCGTGCCGGCGCTGACCGCCGGCGTTGCGGTCGCCGCTGACGCCGATCCCGCCAGCGGCACGGCGAGCGCCAGGCCGCTGACGGCCGCCGCCGCGATCGCGGTCGCCGCCTGGCGCCGCGCGCCAGAGGAGCGGGCACGGCGGACGTGCTTGCCTGACATGCGTGTACCCCCACAAGTGCCGATGAGCTGCGACGCCGGAAAGCCGCGACAGGACCACGCCCCTGACTCTGGCATCATGCCGACGGAACCAGGCCCGTTCCGGCCGAGAGCATATACCTCATTCAGCGCTAAACGCACTATCGCCATATAAGTAACGAATGGGTGAATGGATCACTTTCCCTTTCCGGGGAGAAATACGCCACAACTGAACGATTTCTAACAAAGTGGCCCGGTCCGGTCCCGTCAGAACAGACGCTGAGCGGCATGACGGTAGCTGGCGGGCCGCCGGCCTCCCGGGCCGCTGCCCGCCGACGGCCAGTCCCGCGTCGCCTGCCCGTGACCCCCTGACTGCCCCATCCGCTCCTTCCCTGACCTAAAGCATCCGCGATGCGCCGAATGCGCCTTTCGGATGGTTAGCACAGGCCTCCCATTTACCGTGCAGCCAGCCGGGGCATTGGCTAGGGCACTCGCCAGTGCGACAAGGAACTGGAGCCCACGGTAGGAGCCGACGAGCGTGCGGCCACCGATGGTGAACGCTGGAAAGGCCTACTGTTCGCAGCCCGCCTGAGACTCTGCATCCTCACATGCGAGCAGGTGCCCGATGAGGAGGACATCGCGCGCGGATCGCTCCGCGCGTGCCCGCAGTTGCCTGATAACCGGGAAATGATGCGGGCTGGAGACAGGGCGCTCGCGTAGCTGACATAGCACCATCACAGCCTGTATTGCCTGATAACCCCGGTTATCAGGTGACAGCTCTGGTGGACGGAGCGGACGCCGCTGTCTGGCCTGCTCGCAACTAGCGGAAGAGCGTCGTGAGCCGCGAAGAAATCGGCCGGCTCCGCGACATGGCATCCGGAATCTTGACCTCGCCGTCGTCATCCATGCCTGCCCTCACACCTATTCGAGTCGCGCGGCGACGGCAAAACCTTTAGCCCGCACCGCCCGGAGCGGCACTCCAGGGCAGAAGCCCCGGTGCGATCGTGACCCGGGACCGCGGACGCTGCGCAGCAGCAAGCCACCAGCCCGCACCTCACCGTGCGATTCAGTTCAGGCCGTCGCCGGGCTGGACGAAGCAGGTGACCGGCGGTGGCGCGGGAAGGGTGCCAGGCCTCGACGCCCGGGCGATGCGGCCGCCCGGGGCGGATCAGGTGCCGGTCCATAGAGCACGCCATAGCGGAGAATCGCCGGGCGAGGGCGACGGGCGAGGCTCTCCATGTTGACGATGGCATCGATGTGCAGCGGATTCGCAGGACTCCGGTGACTGTACGTAGACATTCTGGGCCATAGGCCTCGAAAGTTGCCGAGGACATATAGCTCAATGATGTCTATTGGTGACTTGCTGCGATATAGGGGAACTTTTCTTCCCATTAGTCACATCATGCCCTATATTCCCACCAGACCCACTGCTTCCGGCATGGGCATCCCGCACCCAGTGCACGAGCGTGACCGAAAGATCGTCCATGAGTGTTCCGCCACCACCCAGCCGGTTCGACCCACCGCCTAACTGGCCCGCGCCACCGCCGGGACGGATTCCGCCGCGGGAATTGACCCCGGATCCATCCTGGCCTCCGCCGGAACCCTGGCAGAGGTGGACGGGTGATCCGGATGCGGGAGTCCCGGGAGCCGTTGCCCCAGGTAGGCGGACCCTGGTGGCAGGCGCGCCGGGGATCAGTGCGGCAGGCAGTCCGGTACCCACGGCCACTGCGGGGCCTGCACCGGGGTCCGAGACGGCGGAGCCCCGATCTGCCGGAACAGCCACGGGCTTCTGGATGGCTGCCACGGAAACTGGTGACGGCCTGTCAGCGCAGGCCTCAACCGTCTGGGACAGGGTGTCGCCTCAGGAACATCCCATGCCGTACGCCCCGTCCCCGCAGGCGCCTGTACCGATACCGTCGCCGATTCCTGTCCCGACGCACTACTCGGGGTTCACCCCCGTTCCCGGCGGCCAGGAGAGGCCGTCGTCCCGCAGCCGTCGGCGGGCCCTCATCGGAAGCACGATCGCCGTTTGCATGCTTGCCGCCGGAGGCGGCGGCTTTGCCCTGGCATTGCAGCTCGATGGTCACGGGCGAATCGCCGCTCAACCACCCAGCGCGGCAGCCCGCACAAGCCTCCCGGCTAAGGCAAATTCTGCGACCCCAACGTCAAATCCCAGTGCGCCAGCGTCGACAGGCACGACCGTGAGCCTCGCAGCGGCGGCTGCAGCCAGCCCGGCTGCGCCCCAGGTCCAGACCCTGCTCGACCGCTATTTCACCGCGATCAACGAGCACGACTACTCCCAGTACGGCACCCTGCTCGACCCGCAGATGCAGCAGGACAACGCCTCTGCGTCGTTCGCTGCCGGCTATGCGACCACCACGGACTCGGCGGAGACCGTTACCGGGATTTCTAACACCGGCGACGGGGACCTGGCGGCAGTGGTGACGTTCACCAGCTACCAGGATCCATCTGACAGCCCGGACAACAGCTCGTGCACTCAATGGGCGATCACCCTTTACCTGGTACCGCAAAACGGCGGGTACCTGCTCGGCGCGCCGCCGTCGACCTACAGCCCCTCCTACCAGGCGTGCTGAACGAACCGCGGGGACATCCCAGGAGCCCGGGCAGTCGGCTACCGCAGTGCGGCGCTTGCGGGGCTCGCCACGTGAGTGCGCTCCCGGCGGCCGTCCTGCGTACAGCTGGGTGCTCAGGAACCAGGGATTACTCCAAGGGACTTACGTAGCCCAGGAACAACGAAGAGCAGACCATCAGCTAAGCGGACATTGAGCGAAGCCATGCGGGGTCTTCGGAAGTGTCTTCAAGGGGGATTCATGTCTATGCCCGGGAACCAGGCCGGTGCTGCGGCGGGGCCGCAGGCAGGGTGGTATCACGACCCGTCCGGATCCCAACACCTGCGCTGGTGGGACGGCTCTCAGTGGACCAGCCACTTGGCTCGGCCCCCTGGGTACCCGGCGGCACCGTCTGCGCCGCAGCCTCCCGCACAGTTGACGCCGCCGCCTCTGCCCGGAGGGTGGAAGCCGCGGACGGACGATCCAGGCACTGCAGCGGCCGTAACTGGGCCGGCGCCGGGTGCCGCTGCCACAGCGAGGGCCAATGCCGTCGGCCTTACAGGCCGCAGGAGTATCGGGAAGACGGCAGGCTCGTGGAAGGCGCTCGAGACACGCTGGAAGGTGCTGTGGACCGCCGCAGCCGTAGTGGTGGTACTCGGCTGCGTCGGCATAGCGACGGAAGCGAACGATGGCTCATCACCTGGCGCGTCAAGTGCCGGGGCGGGGAACGGGGCAACGGGCGGCCTGTCGCCTGCTGGCCAGCAGGTTCAGCAAGACGGATACGGGTCGATCCAGCAGACGAGCGTCAATGGGCTGCCGGTGGCACTGGGGACCAACAGCTCAGGCGGTCAGGAGCTTGTCGAGACCTGGCCAAACGCGACGCAGGCATCGGAGGCCCTTGCCAGCACCCAGGACACCGATGTCATGACCGGCAACTACGCAAACATCACCGGGCTCTCAGCCAACGGGGATCTCCTCATCATCGACGGGTCTGAGGAGGGAATCCAGTACATCCTTAGCAATACCGGCATCAGCTTCTGAAGCTAAGCTAAAGGATGGTGGACTTAATACTTCAGCGACATTCGTCACTCCTTGACCGTCCCGCCACGGCCGGGGTCAGCGTCGGCATTGGACAAGTAACGGTAGTCGAAGTCGGTGTTTCCCGCTGCGCGAATCCTGCTCGTTGAGGTATGCGGTGAGGTTCTCGGAGATGAACCGGTAGAAGAGATCCAGATCGGGAACATCGTGCAGCGTGCCGCCGGTGATGCCGGCGATCTCCGAAAGAGACAATGTCGGTCCTCTCTGCGTTTCCGTGCCCACGCTATGACCCAACACCAGGGATTTAAGCTGACCATGTGGCCACTCAGACGAAAGACGGCAGTACATGGCGCATCGGGACCCACGCTGAGGTCGCCTGGATTGACGATGGCACCACTACGGGCTTGACCATCACATCAGCCATCCCTCCGGTCTATGAGGCCTACGCCACGGTTGTGATACCAGAGGAACCCGGAGACCGGCGCAGGCGCGACCGGGTCGTCCTTGCCCTGCTCGGCGAGCATTCAGCTGGCCAGCCATGGTGGCTCGGATATCTCGACACCGGCAGTGATCACATCGTCTTCCCCGCCGCGCCGAAAGTGGACCTGTATCAGAGTTCGTGGCATTACGTGCTGGCCGAAGCAGGGCCAGAGCAAGCTGCCACCTGGCGCCAAGGCGAGCCCTGGTCACTCCCGAAAGGCATCCTGCCCGACCTGATGTTCCCTGCCGACCGCTCCTGGCTGTTCTCAACGCTGTGGGACGACGACTGGAGACTGCATCGGCGGACCCGCCGCGCTCATGAACAGGTTCTTGGACCATCCTGACCTGGAGGCGAGATCGGTCGACCTCGGCCAGGACGCCACACCGCCCGGCCACCAGGCGATATGACGGCTTTCCCGGTTTGAGCCGAACGGGCCTCATCTGGCGACAGCGCTGACGGCAACCGGGCCAAACAGCAGCCAGCACTTGCGCTCAGCGGGGGAGCGTCAGCCTCATCCCGGTCGTTGTTCCTGGTAAGGCGTGCCGACTCGACGCTTTTTCCTGCACCGTGCGCCACTGTCCGCCCCGCTCAGGTCCGCGCGTGAGGTGCACGGCGAACTGAGGGTCCCGGGCAGGCTAAGCAGTTTGCTTAGTGATCGTGAATGATCTGGTAGTTATGGTCATGCTTCGACAATAGTGTTTACTTACGGGTGGTGACGAATACTGGCTGATATGGTCGAACTAGTGATCGCCTATCCCCGCAGGTTCCTGGTATGAAGGACGGAGGAAGGCAACTGTATGGAGCTTCTGAGGCTGTCGCGGGCGGCGAGACGGCTGGGGTTCACCCGGTGACGCTGCGGCTGTGGGCGGACAGCGGGAAGAACCGGGTGACATGGGTGGGGCGCGAGCGCCGTTTCTCCTCCGGTGACATCGACGCGATGAAGGTTCCCGGCGGCGAGGGCGCGGAAAGGCCGCGGCTGGAGGGCTTGTACGTGCGGGTCTCAGGCGCTACAGGCCAGGAATCATCGCTGGACGCGCAGGAGGCCGAGTTGCGCGCTACCGCCGCCGGGACGGTGGCGCGGGTGTTCCGGGATCGCGCGTCCGGCCTGCGGGAGGACCGGCCCGGCCTGGAGAAGCTGCTGTCAGCGGCCGCTGACCGGCAGGTAACCGTGGTCCGGGTGACACACGAGGACCGCCTGGCCCGGTTCGGTGCCTTCGCCGGCCGCCTGTACGGGATGCGGTCCGCGGCAGCGCGCAAGCGGCTGCCCGCAGACTCTGACAGGTGCCCGTCCGGAGGCGTGCGGTGACCCGCGGCCCGGCACCCGCCTCCGGCGGGGCGGCCCGTACCGCGTGCGCCCGCGTGCTGGTCCGCGGCGGGACCGACGAGAAGACCGGCGAGGCGCTGTCCGCCGCGGCGGTGGCGGAGCGGGTCGCGTGGTGCGCGGCCCTGGTGAAGGGCATGGCCGCCCAGTTGACGGCCGCGCACTGGGAAGCCGGGGACCTGCGGGCGCTTGCCTCGGGGCGGGACGGGCTGGGCAGGCCGCTGCCGGCGCGGGCGTGGATGGCGCTGCGCCGCCTCGGCTGGGGCACCGCCCCGCCGGGCGGGGTCACGGTCAACGATCGGATCATCAGGATGGCGCAGGAGCAGGCCGGGCGTGCCCTGCGGTCGGCGTGCTGGCGGGATGCCCTGACCAGCGCGGTCGCCGCGACCTGGCCCGCTGACCCGGCCAAGCGGACCCCGGAGGAATGGGACGCGGTCCGCGCGGCGGTGCCCGGCGGGGAGCACCTGCCGTCCGCCGTCATCCGCGCGCGCACCCGCCAGGCGGCCCGGTACCTGCGGGACCAGGGACGGCTCCCGGCGGACGTGACCGAGCTGGAGGTACCGCCGCAGGTGCCCGGGATGCTCATCCTGGCAGCGTGCGACCGGCAGCAGGCCGTCATCGCACGGCACGAGACCGACCCCCGGCGGGCAATGCTGCGCCTCCAGCTCCCGGCCCGCCCCGACCCGCGCGGCTACAACGACTGGTCGTGGGTCGCGGTCCCCCTGGCCCTGCCGCCGACCGTCCCGGCCGCCGCCGTGCTGCACCTGCCCACCCTGCGCGCCGCCGGCGGCCGGATTCTGGCCGATGTCGCGTTCACCCACCCGGTGCCCCAGGCCCGCCGTGACGGGCACACCGTGGCGCTCGGGCTGGACTGGGGGCTGAACACCCTGCTGTCCGCCGGGGCCGTACGGCTGGGGCCTGACGGGTCGGCCGGGGCGCTCGGCGCGGGCGCCCAGTACCGGGCAGGCGGAGTCCTCGCGAAGCAGCACAGGCTGCGGCGTCAGGGCGAGGCGCTCCAGGCCAAGCTCGATCGCTGCCAGCGCCTTGCCGCCGGGCGGGACGACCATCCCCTCAAGGCGAAAGCCGCGGTCCTCCGGGACGAGGCCCGCCGCGTCGCGGACCGCCGGTCGCACCTGAACGACGCCCTCGCCTGGTCCGCGGCCCGCTGGGCGGCCGACCAGGCCATCGCCGCCGGGGCGACCGTGATCTACGTCGAGGACCTGCGGTCGATGGAGGCCCGCGGGATGGGCCGCACCCTCAACACCCGCCTGTCCCAGACCGTCCGCGGCCAGGTCACCGAACGTCTGCGGCACATCGCCGCCGAGCACGGCATCGCCGTCGTCACCGTCCCCCCAGGGGGCACCTCGAAGAACTGCCCCCGCTGCCTCGCGCCGCTACGGCACTGCAAGGCACCCGACCAGCCCGCCGCCCCGGGGCGGAAGTGGGCCAGGTGCCCCGGCTGCGGCTGGCAGGGCGACCGCGACCACGGCGCCTGGCAGCGGATCGCCGCCCGCGGCCTCACCCACCAGGCACGCACCGCCGTCGACCGGGACAACGGCACCATGGCGGTACGCGCCGTCCACGACGACCTCGAAGCCCGGGCCGTCGTTACCCCCTGCGCTTCCGGGCGCGACCGGTCCAAGGCCGGCCCCACGCCCCGGAGAACCGCCCCACGCCGCGCGCCCAGGCGACGCACGGCACCCTCCCCGCCGCGCTCAACCCGCGGTGGCCAGCGTCCGGAGGGACACGCGACACCGGCCCGGCCCCCGCTGCCCCGCGCAGCAACCCGGGACCAGCGCGTGAGCACGACCTGCACGGCCCCCGCCAGGCGCCCCCACCGGGCACGCGGGGCGGCACTCGGCGCAGGCTTCCACCTGCACGCCCACGCCACCCCGCCCAAACGGGAACCAGACCCCCAGCACGATCCCGCAAACACGGGATAACTGAGGATCACTAAGCAGATCAGAGACGCTTAGAATTCCTGAATGAACGACGACACCTACCCTCTGGCCGGGACACGTGTTAACCGGGTCGGTTACGGCGCCATGCAGCTCCCCGGACCCGGCGTGTTCGGTCCGCCCCGCGACCGCCAACAGGCGCTAGATGTCCTTCGCTACGTGGTCGAGACCGGCGTGAACCACCTAGACACCGCGTATTACTACGGGCTTGGCGTCGCCAACGAACTGATCCACGAGGCACTTCACCCTTACCCCGACGGCCTGGTGCTGGTTTCGAAAGTGGGAGCCCAGCGCGATGGCGGGGGCGGCTGGCACGACGCCCAGCGTCCCGAAGATCTGCGCGAGGGCGTACTGGCCAACCTGACGTCGCTCGGGCTCGATCAGGTGCCGGTGATGAACCTTCGGCGCCATCCCGAGTCCGATGTGCCGTTCGACGAACAGGTAGCGGCCATGGTGGCCATGCGTGACGAGGGCCTGATCGGAGCGATCGGCCTGAGCAATGTGACCCTTGAGCAGTACCAGTCGGCGAGGAAGGTCACGCAGGTTGCCTGCGTGCAGAACGGCTACAACCTGGCTGACCGGTCAGACCAAGGGCTGTTCGACTCCTGCGCTGCCGACGGCGTCCCTTACGTTCCGTTCTTCCCGCTGGGCTCGGCCTTCGCCACCGGGAACACTGTGCTGACCGCGCCGGCCGTCGTGACCAGCGCCGCGCGCCTCGGCGTCACGCCAGCACAGGTGGCACTTGCCTGGCTGCTGCAGCGGTCCCCGAACGTGTTGCTCATCCCGGGCACCTCCTCGCTGTCGCATGCACGGGAGAACCTGGCAGCTGCCGCCGTGAAACTCGACGACCAGGCCCTCGCCGACATCGGTTGATCGCAAGACCTACGGATGACGCGACGAGGATCCCGGGCTACCGGTGCGGCGAAGCCGGGGCCACGGGCACGCGGTGATCGCGTCTGCAGGGCGTCGGTGGCAGGCGCGCGAGGGTCAGCCGAGCCGTTTGACCTGTCGCAGTGCGGGGGCGGTTTCGACGTACTGCACGCCTGGGAGGGGGCCGACGTGCTCAGCCAGGTATCGGTAGAGGTCGCTGGTATTGCGGGTGATGGCGGCGGCGACCATGTTGTGCGGCCCCGTGACGGCCGCCGCGAAGCTGATGGGCGTGTGGCCGGCGAGGGCGGTCCCGACGTGGTCCAGGCGGGCCGGGTCCACGCGAAGCCAGAGGTATGACATGAGGCGGTAGCCGAGGCGACGCGGGGGGAACTCGGTGCAGATGAGCACGATGCCCTCGGCCAGCAGGCGGTCCAGGCGTCGCTTCGCGGTGGAGCTCGCGAGTCCGGTGGCCGCGGCGAGCTGCGGGTAGGTCGCCCTGGCACTGTCGGCGAGCGCGGCGATGAGTGAGCGGTCGGCCTCGTCAAGGTCCACGGGCTCGGCGTCCGGTTCCGCCTCGCGGTGCGCGGGGGGTGCCAGGGCGGTGTGCTGGTTGGGGGTGAGGGGGCGCTGCTTGGTGGACCAGACCGGGGGATCACCGTCGTAGACGTGCAGCAGGCAGTGGGCGTTGATGCCGGTGACTCGGTTCATCCGGTGCAGGCTCGGGAGCAGCGGCGCGTCGTCCTCGCCGGTGGCGGGTGCGGTGATTCCGCAGTGGATCTCGGTGCCGGCACCGCCGATGGAGACGTACCCGGTCTCAGGCAGCCGGGCTAGCGACTGAGCCAGCGATGTCGCGGCGTCGGGAGTGACCTGGATGCGGAGGATCCATTCGGTGTGGCCCAGGCGCGCGGGGACAGCGCGGGCCACGGTCCGCAGGCCGAGGGTGCACAGGTTGCGGTAGCGGCGGGCGACGGTGTTCTCAGAGACGCCCAGGACCTGGCCGATCAACCGGAAGGAAGCCCGGCCGTCGAGCTGAAGGGCCTGGAGCACCTGCCGGTCAAGATCGTCGATTGTGACGGTTTCTACCATAAAACGTGCTCCATGTGACGGTTAACTCCATTATCCACGCCACGGCGACGTTAGCAAGAGGATCTCGCGGGATCGTGGGGGCGAACGAACCGGCACGCGCAGGACACTGCGGCCACCGCCGGTCCCGGAACGGAAGGTACAAGGATCGTGCGTAAGTGGGCTCCCCTGCTCGCGGTCTGCCTGGGCACATTCATGCTGGTGGTGGACGAAACCATCACCCTGGTGGCCCTGCCGGACATCTCCACCTCCCTGCACGTCTCCCTGGATGCACTCGCGTGGGTCGTCGACGGCTACGCCCTGGCCCTGGCGGCGGCGCTGCTCGCCGTCGGCACCCTGGCCGACCGGTGGGGCCAGCGCCGCGTTTACCTCGCGGGGCTGGCGCTGTTCACGGTCTCCTCGCTGGTCTGCGGGCTGTCTGCCACCTCTGCTCTGCTGATAACCATGCGCGTCGTGCAGGGCGCCGGCGCTGCCGGGATCTACGCCACCTCCATCTCCCTGCTGCGCAACACCTACAGCGGACGCGAGCGGGCCACGGCCCTGGGCGTGTGGGGTGCGGTCGCCTCCGGCGGGGCCGCCCTCGGCCCGCTGGCCGGCGGCATCCTGACGCAGGCGTTCGGCTGGGGCTGGATCTTCTTCGTCAACGTCCCGGTCGGCGTCGCGGCCATCGTCCTGACCGCCCGGGCGGTGCCGGCGCCAGCCAGCCGGCTGGGCAGCGAGCGCGCGAGCCTGGACGTGGCCGGAATGCTGCTGTTCGCGCTGTTCGCCAGCTCCCTGCTCTACGGTACCGTCCGCGCTCCCGCCGCGGGCTGGAGCGGCACCGGGACCCTCGCCGCCCTCCTTGTCTCCGCCCTGGCCCTGATCGCGTTCGTGCTGCGGCAGCGCGCGAGCGACCACCCGATCCTGGACCTGGCGCTGCTGCGCCGCCCGGCGTTCACCGCCGCCCTCATCGCGATCTTCGTCGGCATGTTCACCGCCTACGGGTTCATGGCCTATACCTCGATCTGGCTGCAGTCCCTGACCGGCCTGTCCCCCCTGCTGGCGGGGCTGGTCATACTGCCCAGCGCCGTCGCGTCCATGGCCGTGTCGGTGATGGCCGGACACTGGCTGCGCCGCTTCCTCCCGCGCTACTCCCTGCCCGTAGCGCTTCTGCTGGTCGCCGCTGGCGCCCTGGCCCAGACCGGCCTGACCCCTGCCTCCACCGGCAGCCGTGTCATCGCCGGGCTGCTCATCAGCGGCCTCGGCATGGGCATGGTCTTCCCGGCCGCCTCCTCGCTCGCGGTCGAATCCGTCCCGCATCGCCGCGCCGGCATGGCCGCAGGCGCATTCACCACCTTCCAGCAGCTCGGCTACGCCATCGGCGTCGCAATCTTCGCGACTGTGATGGTAGCCACGGCAAAAACCGGCCTGACCGGGCACGTCACCGACCCCCGCGCAACCGCCCAGCAGCTCACCGGCGGCGGCGCCCACGCGATCACCACGCAGGCCCCGGCCGCGGCCCGCTCCGCCCTCGAACACCTGCTGCGCACCGCGTTCGTCCACGGCCTCAACGCCGTTGCCCTAATCGGCGCGATCCTGGCCCTGGCCGCGGCAGTCATCACCGCGCTCGCCCTGCGCCGGGAGACGACGGCCACGCAGAGCCACGCCGAGCCTGACACCGCCGACACGGTCACCCCGGTCAACTCATAAACCGGCATCTGGCCATCTGGCGAAGCACGGCTTCAAGGTGATGAAAATGCCCGCCATTGTCAACGGCTCAGCTTATGAACTGCCGGACGACCCCCGCAGAACAAGCCCAGCACCCCGAAACGACCAGCGATCGTTCGGCAATCACCGACCCCCCGAGGAGCTTCCGATGAGCGTGGACATGTCCTCTAAGCCGGCCGACGAGGCATCCAGGCTGCCCGCGGCGGCATGGCTGGTCCTCGGCATCGTCCTGGTCGCGGAAGTCATGGACCTGCTTGACTCCACCATCACCACCATCGCCGCGCCGACCATCAGCTCCTCGCTGCACGGCGGCCCGGGCCTGATCAAGTGGCTGGGCGCCAGCTACGCGCTGGCCCTGGGAGTGCTGCTGGTCACCGGCGGGCGGGTGGGCGACAAGTACGGCCGCCGCCGGACCTTCCTGATCGGCCTGGCCGGCTTCACCGCGGCCTCGCTGGCCTGCGGCCTGGCCTGGGATCCGCCCTCGATCATCGTGGCCCGGCTGGTCCAGGGCGCGTTCGGCGCGCTGCTGATCCCGCAGGGCTTCGGCATGCTGGGCGCGGTCTTCCCGCGCGAGCACATCGGCAAGGCGTTCAGCGCCTTCGGCCCGGTCCTGGGGCTGTCGGCGGTCGGCGGCCCGCTGCTGGCCGGCCTGCTGATCGACGCCAACCTGTTCGGGCTGGGCTGGCGGCCCATGTTCCTGATCAACATCGCGCTGGGCGCGGCCGGGCTGGCCGCCGGGCTCAGGCTGCTGCCGCGCGACGCCGGCGACCGCGCGGTGAGCATCGACGCCCTGGGCTCGGCGCTGCTCGCGGCGTGCATGCTCGGCCTGCTGTCCGGCCTGATCCAGGGGTCCAGCGACGGGTGGACTGCCGCGCCGGCCGCCGCCCTGGCCGCCGGGGTGATCTTCTTCGCCGCCTTCGCCCAGCGCCAGCGGACCGCGGCGGCGCCGCTGATCAAGCCGTCGCTGCTGCGCAACCGGGGCTTCACCGCCGGGCTCATCCTCGGCCTGGTCTTCTTCGCCGCCGTGGCCGGGCTGCTCTACGCGGTCTCGCTGTTCCTGCAGCGGGGGGCCGGCGACAGCCCGGAGCGGGCCGCGGTGACCGGGTTCGCCCCGGCCGCCGTCGGGATCGTCATCGCATCGGTGGCCTGCAGGAACCTGGTCACCACGCTGGGCCGCCGGCTCAGCCTGGCCGGCATCGCGGCGACAGTGGGCGGCGTAGCCGTGCTGGCAGCCATCGTGGCGCACTCCGGCACCGCAACCAGCACGGCCGAGCTCGCCCCCGCCATGATCCTCATCGGCCTGGGCATGGGCGCCACGTTCTCCACCATCTACGACACTGCCATCGGCGACATCGACCCGGCCGAGGCCGGCAGCGCCAGCGGCTCGCTCAGCTCGGTCCAGCAGCTCGCCAACGCGATCGGCCCGGCCGTCATCACCACCATCTACTTCGGCGCGCTAGCCGGCGGCCCGTCGCACGCCATGAACCTCAGCCTGCTCACGGTCATCGCCATCGGCGCGCTGAGCTGCCTAGCCATCCCGCTGCTACCGTCCCACGCCCAGCACGCCGGCGGCCCGCACTGACCAGTCGGCACTGCCAACAGGCCGCAACGCGCGTGCCTAACGTTTCACCGATCACCTGGAGAGAAAGCGGCGCAGAACAACCGAGGGCGCCGCCTTGCGCGCTGCCCTTTATGCTTTACGCCCCCGCTGACGCACCGCGTTCCCTGAGGGCACGGTTCCTGTAGGACAGCAGCAGGAGTGCGGGAAGGACGTCCTCGGGGAGTGGCGCGGCGGTTTCGAGCGCGATCTCGATCGCGTCAAGGTACTCCCACCAGTGCTTGCCGTCGGTGCGGTATGCGACGAGGAGAGTCGCGGTTACCAGGAACGGTAGGGTGCCGGCTTTCTCCTTATCAGGGAAGACCTCGATAAGCGGCTCGAATCCGAGTGCTGCTCGGGCAAGGTAGTCGTAGGCGTCGGGCTTGGAGAGTTCGTATTCCTTGTCCTCCATGGCCGCCATGACCTCCGCGATCCTGCGCAACTTGTCATCAGGAGGCCACTGGTGCCCGGAGACATCTATTGCGATATAGCCAGACACGCGCAGGCACAAGCTAGTGCACTGCAGAAACCGTTCCGGCCCGATGGCGTCAACGAGGTCGGCGAATTCCTGAAACTCGCCCCTGATGACGTGTCCTAGCAGCTCACGGGTTGGTTCCTCAATCTTAGAGTCGATCGGCATGTCGGTCCTCTCTGCGTTTCCGTGCCCACGCTATGGCCGCCGCGACAATCCCCAGCGCGCCAGCGATGAGGCCGCCCGCCTCCGTCGGCGCCGCGCCCAACATGTCACCTGCGGCAGTGGCTGCCTCCATGCCTACCGCCACGCCTACTGCGATGATCTCATTAGAGAATCGTTCCTTGGGCTGTTGTCTTACCTTCTCGCCCTTGAAGGAACTGGAATGATCAAGACGATCAGGTACCGGCCCCTGGTCTGGAGGTGACTTCTCCTTCGACTGCTGCCGGAGCTCCGAGATCTCTGCCCTGAGGTCCGCGATGATCGCGGCTGTCTGCTCTCGGTCCCTCACGACTTCCTTGGACCACTTGGTGTGCCGGGCCTTCTCTGTCTTCAGTTCCGCTTCGAGCTTCCCGACCCGCTTGTACAGTTCCGCGTTCTCGGTGGACAACTCGCCGACTGCCCGTCCGAGCCTGACGTTCTCGGCCCGCAGTTCCGCCGAGTTCTCGACCCTGTCCACCGGCCTGGGTGCGCGCGCATCAGGGACGCGCTCTAAACCGGGCGCGCGTGCAGCATCCCGGACCGGTTCAGGCGGGTCGGCGTCCTGGTCGCGGCTTCCATCGAAACTCACGGGCAGTCTCCGAGTGATAACTGGCTGCGCACGCTCTCAGCATACCGACCCTAAGGAGACATTTGCCAATAATGCCGCACAGGCCGCAATAGCCCAGAAAGGTGCGTTGCCGCATAACCGTGAAAGTCCGGATATAAGGGAAATAGTTACAATAGATAAATCGAAAAGATCTTGCAAGATAGGCATGTTGCTTCGCTCGGATGGCATCTTTATTCGCTAAGATGTTCGTGTAAGGCGGAAGCGCCCGATGCTAACCCGGAAGGAGGGCCGACAGATGGACGAGCCAGGGCAGCGGTCAGCACCCGGCCCTTCCCCGGAGCCTGAGCCCGGGGTCGACTGCAGCTTTGACGAGGATTTCGACGAGTGGACGGCATGGCTAGATCGCGAGGTCGCGGCGGGGCGTGACCCGGTTCCGCCGGAGCGGGTTGCGGAGGCGCAGGGCATCTCCGTCAGCCTCGGTGACGCCGACGGGGTTGACCCAGGGCTGCTCGCCGCGATCTGCGACCCAGATAGCGACGGTCTCGGCCAGCAGTTCGGCCAGGACGCCGCCGCGGATGTACTGCCGCCCGGTCCGGTGCTCGCAGCGCTGACTGAGACGGCGGTGGCCGATGTGGCCCGCCTGTCGGACGGTCAGCTGATCGGGGTGCTGCAGGCGGCGCGGCGGCAGGAGAACCGGGAGGCGTGGAAGAAGGCGCTGGTCATCGCCGAGTTCGCCCGCCGCCGCGAGGCGGAATTCGAGGCGGCCGCGGTGGCGGGCGCGCCGGTGCACTGCCGCCCGGGCCAGTTCCCCGGCGAAGAGCTCGCGTCCGAGTTGCTGCTCGGTCCGGTCGCGGCCTCGCACGCGATCGATGACACCAGGGACCTGACGACCCGCCTTCCCCGGACGCTGGCCGGGATGGCCGCAGGGCTGATCGATGAGGCCCGCGCCGGGGTGATCGCCGTGTACACCCGCAGTCTGAGCGCGGACGATGTAGCGCTTGCGGACGAGATCCTCGCCGCCCTTGCCCCCGCACTCCGGCTCGACCGGCTCCTCGGCAAGGCCGCCGCCTTGGAGAAGAAGCTCAACCCCGAGGCGGTGAAGGCCCGCAAGGAGCATGCCCGGCGGACCCGGCAGCGGGTGGAGGTTCGCGGCGAGGAGTCCGGGAACGCATCGGTGGCGGGCCGGGAGATGGACACGAGCCAAGCCCTCGAATCCAAGGCCAACATCCACGCCTGGGCGCTGCGGTTGCGCCATGCAGGGCTGCCCGGCACCCTGGACCAGCTCCGCCTGGCGGTCTTCGCCGACCTCACCGCCGGCCGCGACCCCATGGACCGCCTCACCGGGGGAGCAGCCGGCCCTGCCGGGGACGGCCGGGAAGCGTCGGCGGACAGGACGCAGGCAGCCGAGCAGGACGTTCCGCCGGATGACGGACCGCAGCCGGATTGCGGCCCGCCTCCGGACGATGACGGTGCGGCCGCAGATGGCGGCATCCAGCCCGGCTTCCTCGGCTACGACCACGATGAGGACGGCGGCGGCGACTGCACGGACGGCCCCACCTGCGGCTCTCGCCCGCCCGCGCCGCTGCCCGCGATGATCAATCTGGTCGTTCACGCTGGCACGCTGTTCGGCTGGGACACCACGCCTACCGAAGCCGGCGGCTGGGGGCTGCTCGACGCTGACGAGACCCGCGCCCTCGTGGCCGCCGCATCCCGGCACCCCGCCACCCGCTGGTGTCTCACCCTCCTCGGCCTAGACGGCACGGCCGCCGCCCACGCCTGCTCACCCGGGCAGCATCCTTGGGCCCCCGAAGAACCGCACGACAAACCACCTGGAAGGCGGCCCCCCGACCCAGCCGAGGCGGCTTGTCTCGCCGCGTTCCTTCGCGGCCTGAATGTCATCCCTGAACCCATCGCCAAGGGGAGCTGCAGTCATGCCGACGCCGAGCCCCGCTACACGCCCAGCCGCAGGCTAGCCCACCTGGTCCGCGCCCGTACAGTCACCTGTGACGCTCCCGGCTGCGCTGCCCAGGCCGTCCATGCCGACCTTGAGCACACCATTCCTTATCCGCAGGGACCGTCGTGTCAGTGCAACCTGGCCCCCAGGTGCCGCCGGCATCACAAGGCCAAACAAGCCCCAGACTGGAAGGTCGAGCAGCTGGAGCCAGGCGTCGCCCGCTGGACACTCCCCAGCGGACGAACCCACACCACCCGCCCCGCCGGCTACCTCCTTAATCCCTCATGATTCCTGGATGAGGGACCGTGGCCACGTCAAGCCCGCCTGGGGAGTAGGAGTTGACCGTGGCGGCGGAGCACGAAACCGTTCAGGACGATTGGTCTGTTTCCGGAGAGCCACACGAACCGGGGCACCCGCACCACCGGCGGGGCTTGGGAGCGGGGGCGTGAGCAGCCGCTCGCTTAGCATGAATGGCGAGTCGCGACCAGCGATGGCGGGCAGCGAGACGGGGCGGGCATGGCCGTGGAGCCGAGAGTGTGGATAGGGCCAGCGCTGGGGGCGGACAGCGCGGCCGAGCTGATGGCAGCGATGGGCCGGCTGTCGGCGAGCGAACTCCGCGAGCTTGCCCCGCAGCCTTTCGGCCTGGTCAACGATGAGCTCCGGCTCCCGGTGTCCGTTGGCTCCTTTGATCTAAAGGGATCGGCCGGGCCGTCGGCGCTGCTAACAAGCATGACGCTGTGCTACGGCATTCGAGAAGATCCGCTTTCGCCGTACATCGAGGTATCTACAGACCTCACCCCGGGCCATAAGGCCGTCGCCCTGAGATTCGAGCTGGTAAGAGCGGCCGGTCGGCTTTATCCCCAGCTAGCTGGCGGGCTGCCCTGGGGCGGCGGCCGGGGGCACCGCCCGCCAAAAGGGTCGCTGGGGCGCGGCCGGGTGGAGATCGTGGTGGCGGGCTTGCCGCGGACAGCTCACACGCAGATCTACCGGGACTTCCACGGCCTGCAGTTCCGTCAGTCGGGCCTGCCGGTGACAGCGATCGCTCGCGGACGCTGGCCGGACCAACCGAAATTCGGGCTCGTTACTGATCTGGAACCCTATCTGGCAGCCACGGAATCCGCCGATTCTGAGGTGATCAGAGCGGGCCAGGGCTCGCCGGTTTACGATTCTGCGCCCAGTAGCGAAGGGGCGGGTGCCTGGTGCGCGCGCAGGGAGCGCACCTGGGGGACGAACAGTACCGCTAGCGCGGCGAAGGCGATCACGGCCGTGCCTGCCCAGATCGCGTCGGCGGTCCCGATCAGGCCTTGCACCGGGCCAGCCAGTGCCTGGCCGACTGGGATAAAAAAGAATGAGCCGAGCGCGTCATAGGCGAACAGCCGGGACTGCATATTGGCGGGCACCTGCTCGTGCATGGTGGTGTACCACCGCACCCCGAAGATCTCGATGCCCATCCCGGCCAGCACCGCCGCCACCGCTACCAGCGGCACCGGCGCGGCTACCGCCAGCAGGCCGAGCATCGGCAGTTGCAGCAGCAGCGCGCTGTTCCCGGCCAGCAGCGGGCGCCTGGAGTTGCGCCTGGCGGACACGACGCCGCCAAGGATCAGCCCGGCGCCCTGGGCCGCCACGACGATCCCCCACGCGGCCGCGCCGCCAAGGCGCTGCTCGGCGACGACCGGGCCGAGCACGTTGAAGGCACCGCCGTAGGCCATGTTGATGAAGGCGAACTCGACGACGACCACCCACAGCCAGGTCCGCGACCAGAACTCCCGCCAGCCGTCCGCGAGCTCACGGATCATGCTGGTGCCCGCGCCTGGGTTCGCCCGGGCTACCCGCAGGCCGGCGAACAGCACGGCGGCCACGAAGAACGAGGCCGCATCGGCGGCGATCCCCCAGCCTGGCCCGAAGACGGCCACCACCACTCCGCCCAGGGCCGCGCCGGCAATGGCGGCGGCGTTACTCCCCATCCGGGCCAGGGCGTTGGCCTGGCGCAGCACCTGCGCGGGAACCGTCTGCGGAACAACCGCGCTAGCAGCCGGCCCGGCGAATGCCGATGTCGCCCCGTTGACGACCTGCAGGGCAGCCAGCGCGGTTATATGCGCCGAGCCGGTCAGCAGCAGCGCAGCGGCCGCTGCCTGAGACAGGCCCGCGAGCACGCTCGACCCGACCAGCACCACATGCCGGGGCAGCCGGTCGGAAATGACCCCGCCGAGCAAGAGGAACACGACCACTGACACGCTCCGCACAGCGAGCACGACGCCGAGGTCACCGGTCGAGCCGGTCAGCCGCAGCACCGCGAACGCGAGAGCGACGGGCGCCATCGCGGAACCCAGCATCGATATGGCCCGGCCCGAGACCAGCAGGACAAAGGCCCTGCCAGCTAGGGGGCTCGCCCGCAGCGCACGAAGCCGCTGAGCGAGGACACGCTGCTCCTGAATACGTTCAGCGGGCACCTGGCTCACGTTACGACAGCACGCGACTGCGACGCATTCCTTATAACGCCCAAGCCTTGGCCGAGCATCACCTCCAGCGTGCCCTGCAGTTCCCGGCCTGACGTTCTCGCGGTGCCGGGGGCGGGCAGTCTGGAGGCGGTCGCGCAGCTGTTGCCTGGTTCCGTTCGCCAATTGCGGGACTCGCAAGCGCAGCCAGTCGCTGGTAGCAGATTGCGCGGGAAATGGTTGTCACCAGTTCCGCGAAGCGGTCAGCTCGCTGAGCGGCCGGTGCCCTCGGGTGATTATTCCGGCCGGCCCGGCGGTACGGGCGTGGTCCAGGAGCGCACCTGCCCGGCCAGGGCGGTGACATGCTCCGGGGGCGTGGTCTTGACGATGCCGTGCCCCAGGTTGAACACGAACGGCCCTGCGCTCAGGGCGCGCAGGATGCGGTCTGTCTCGGCGTGGAGCGCGGGGCCGCCGGCGACCAGGAGCTGGGGATCGAGGTTGCCCTGCACGCAGCGGCCCAGGTCGCGCTGTACCTTCTGCGCGGCCCACTCGAGGGGGACCGTCGCGTCCAGGCCGATGCAGTCCGCGCCGGTCGCCTCGGCGAAGCCGTCGTAGGCGAGCCCGGCGCCCCGGGGGAAGGCGATGACGGGGACGTCCGGGTGCGTCGCCTTCAGCGCCGCGATGATGGCGGCGACCGGCCTGACGCACCAGCGCTCGAAGAGGGCGTCCGGGAGTATCCCGGCCCAGCTCTCGAACAGCTGGACCGCTTCCGCGCCCGCCTCGATCTGGCGCTCCAGGAACTGGGTGACGGCGGTCGTGAGCACGTCGATCAGGGGCTGGAACCCGTCGGGGTCGCTCAGCGCCCACTGCTTGACGGCGGCGTGCTCCGACGCGCCGCCGCCGCGTCCCTCGACCATGTAGGTGGCGATGGTCCACGGCGCGCCGGCATAGCCGATCAGCGCGACTTCGGGAGGCAGGGCGCGGGTGAGCTGCCGTACCGTCTCGTAGACCGGGGCCAGCTCCTCGTGGAGGCGGGAAGCGCTCAGGAAGTCCGCGATGTCCGCCGCCGAGCGGACGGGGGGCGTCAGGACCGGCCCGTCGCCGGCCCGGTACTCCAGCGTCTGGCCCAGCGCGGCGGCGACCTGCGGAAGATCGGCGAAGAGAATGGCGGCATCGAGCGGGAAGCGGCGGATCGGCTGCAGGGTGACCTCGACAGCGTGCTCGGGCGAATTGCACAGCCCCACCATGCCCCCGGCCGCCTCACGGACCCGGTGGTACTCGGGCAGGTACCGTCCGGCCTGCCGCATCAGCCATACCGGCGGCCGCTCCGTACGCTCTCCCGCGAGCGCGCGCAGCAGCAGCTTCCTCGGCTGGACGTTGCCGGGCACCCGCTTCGGACTGACTTCTCCCCGTGTACCGATGTCCACGCTGTTCCGTCCTGTCGAACTGCCCCGGGCTTCGAGGGGACTCGGGTTATTAGACTCCAGCCCCCGGTAAGGAGACGTTGTTATCGTAGCGGTGCCCAGTCTGGGCGACCCGGCAGGCGTCAGAACCCCGTACCGGGGGCGGGAGCGCCACAGTGACAGATTGCCTGGCCATGTGGCAACTGCCATGGCAGCGGATCTCAGCGATCGCGTCCCAAGCGCGCCACCTCTGCGGATGCCCGGCCCGCCACGTCCGGTGACGCGTCATTACTTGACGAGGCGACGACGGCATAGTAGCTTCTATTTCATGGCTTACACGTGTTATACATGCAAGGCTTGCAGGTAAGGAAGATGACATGGCGAAGCCCGGGACCACCGGTGTCGAGAAGCACGTCAGGTCGGTCTTTCCTGACGGCGTAATCAGCCGGGTCCAGGTACTGGAGTACGGGGATGACCCGGCGGTAGAGCCGGGAGACGTCGCGGTCCGGGTCTTCCTCCCCCGGCCGGAGGGCGGAGGAAGCCGACGAGGAGATCGTCGGTTCTTTCGAGAAAGCCAACCGCGAGCGCCTCAGGAAGCTGAACGACGAACTGCCCCGCGCCATCGCGTGGGTGGAATTCCAGGCTGACAGCCCGGGCGGGGCGGAGAAGCCCCCCCGTCATGTCCTGAAGATCGGCCGCGGGGGCCGGGCCCGTAAGCCACTGGATGAAGCGTCGGAGGACCTCACCCCCGTCATGACGCGGCTCGGGCCTGCCGACCTGGCGACCGTGGACACGCTGATCACCGCGGGCATCGCGGGCAGCCGCGCGGAGGTTCTGCGCTGGGCCGTGGGCCGCATCCGCGAGAACCCGGCCTACGCGCAGATTCAAGACCGGGTGCGTGAGATCAACGAACTTAAAGCCCGGTTCTAACCGGGCCCAGCTGACCCGCAGTGACCAGGCGACCCTGACGGCAGGGTTAATAAGGAGGCGGCCGTGGAACCGGCGATGACAGAGCGCGTCCAGCGGATGATCGATGCTGAGGCGGCGGAGCGTTTCGCTCCGGGCGCGGTGCCGCAGCTCGTGCTGCTGCCCACGCGCAGCCCGGCGAGCGGGCACGAGAGCCCGGCGAGCCCCAGCCGCCGGGCAGGCCTGGACCGGGCCGCGCGGGACCAGCTGCAAAGCAGGCTCGGCGAGCAGGTGAAAGCGCATTTCCCCGACGGCGGGATCCAGCGGGTCGCGCTGCTGCAGCACGGCGACGACCCGCAAGTCGAGCCGGGAGACCTGCTGGTCCGGGTATTCATCGAAGAGGCCGAGGAAAACCCGAACCTCCGGGCCTGGGAGCGAGACCACGAGACGATGATCGGCGAACTTCAGCGCGAGCTCGCAGAGCAGCTTCCCGGCGCCAGCCACCTCGAGTTCTGGTTCGGCGAGAACGGCCGCCAAGGCCAAAGGAGACTTCGGCTCGGTTCCCCGCCAGACGATCCAGCCAGGAGCGAGCAGGATCTCACCCCCGTTGATATCAGGCTCGGGCCCGTGGACCTGGAGATGCTGGACGCGCTGATCACCGCGGGCACCGCGGCCAGCCGGGCAGAAGCCGTCGGCTGGGTCCTGGCCCGCATCCGCGAACGGCCGGCCTACGCGAGGCTCACCGAGCGGGCACGAGAGCTGGACGAGCTCAAAACCCACTTCTGACCCCGTGGCGAGCCGCGACTGCACTCCGGCGCTCGCCGACGCGGACCGGGAGCTGCTCGGCAGCACGCTGCGGGGCCTGAGACGAGTGATCGGCGACCGCGGCGCCGCCGAGCAGCTACTGCACGGCGAGCCGCACCCGGGCAACGTGCTCACCACGAAGAGCGGGCTGCTGTTCATAGACCTCGAGGCGTGCTGTCGCGGGCCAGGCGTGTGGTGGACCAATTCACGCTTGTGCTGGGCGGTCGTCGCCGGACGGGCGATCTTTCCGCAAAGCCGAAACTGGTAATGGCGGCGCTCGGTGACTCGTATTCCTCGGGAGAGGGAGCGGGTGACTACCACCCTGGTACGGCAGGGAACTGTGATCGCAGCCCCAACGCGTGGGCGCTGCAACTGAGTAAGGACGTCACGAAGTTCGCTGTCAATATGCCGGAAGGGAATCTCGTGGCGTGCTCTGGCGCTGTGAGCAATGACTTGACTAAGTCAGTCGATGGCCGGAAGCCGCAGGATACTATGCTGAGCGCCCTGAGTCCTCGCCCGGAGCTGATTACCGCGAGGCGCTGACCTTGAGGGTTGCCGACTGCGGCGCGTGGAATTGCGCACTAATTCCGGGTCGCAGGGTGGGCCTGGTGGCCTGGCGTGCGTGCGCCCCGTCAAGACAGGCGTCAGGAAACACTCGTGCAAGGTCAATGCACTCGGCCCATGGCCGCCGGGGCGCAGCCGCGCTACGCTCTACTTCCATCGTGCGGGGAGAAGGTGCTGGTGATGACAGGACCGCAAGACCGGGCAGCGGCGGGCGGTGACCGGCTCAGGGCGGGTCACGCCGACCGCGAGCAGGTGATCGAGGCGCTGAAGGCCGCCTTCGTGCATGGACGGCTGACCAAGGCTGAGTTCGACACGCGGGTGGGCCAGGCGCTGTCCGCGCGGACCTGCGCCGACCTGGCCGCACTGGCCGCCGACATCCCGGCCGCGCCTTCCGGCCCGCTCGCGGCCAGCCCGGCTCGGCCTCCGGCCCCGGCCCGCCGCCGGCCGCTGGCCAGGGCGGCCGCTGGATCGGGCGGCTGCCTGTTCATCGCGGCTGCCGCCATGAAGATCCACGCCCTCCTCGACCCCGGCGCCACCTCCACTCCCCATGATTCCTGGGCGAAGTACTTCTTTCTCATCGCCTTCGCCGCCGTATTGACTGCACTGGTGATCTTGGTGCACGGAGTGGGCACCTTCGCGGAGAACCGGCGCTCCCGCGGGCAGCTGCCACCCCGGCCAGGGCCGGGAGGCCGCGCCCTGGACGGCGAGCGCCCAGGCCCCCGCACCGGCAAGAACCGTCCGGACCTGCGCGCCCCCAAGTCACAGCAGCGCCGACGGCACGTTTCCGCCCGGGCGGCCCGAGCACCCGGTGGCGCCACGGAAGCGCTCGGCGCGGTCTGACCCTGGGTGAAACCGACACCGGGCCTGGTGCCTCCCTGGTTGCCCAGGCGGGCCTTACGCCTTGGTCGGCACCCAGGTGCGCACTAGCTTGACGCAACTCAGGACCCTCGGCCAGCGGCGGGAGATCAAGAAGACCGCCAAGTCCAAGCCAGCCGAGCATGAACGTCGCACATGGTCTTGGCCACGGCGCTCGTTTAAGGGTGTCTGTGGCGAAAGGTCCCAATCTGCGTAAGATCGGGTACTTGCGCACAATGTGAATAATGGCTTCGACCATTAGTGACGATATTTGCCACTAAAGGTCAAGCCGGCCCTTGAGGTTAGCTAGGTGTAACCTTCGGCGCTATTGACTTATGGATAAATCTCGATTGAACTACCTCCAATTGTAAACGTGGCGCGAGCAGTGCACCGCTCGGCATAGGAGGTAAGCCAGTGTCAATATTTGGCCCGCCACCGGGACCGCCAGGTCCTGGAGGACCGCCGTCACTCGTAAACGCGGATGGCGTCGTTCACAGCTACGCCCCTGGCTTCGGCTATATGCGGGTGACTCACTTCGGTGTCCCTGTCCGTGACACAACCATCGGCGGTTTTCCGCGCATGGCACCGACGATCGGTCCGCGGCAGCCGGAGCGCATCCCCGGTGTTTCGACCATTACTAACCGCGACGGGCAGCCGCTGTTCAAGCGTGCGCCCGGACCGTTCTCGGGCTAATTCCTTCCACATCAACCGAAGTCCCCTGGCTGCATCATTCGGCCAGGGGATTTCGTGCTGTTGCTACTCCTCGACCTGCTACCTGTGCGAGTCCTCCGCGGGACTGTCAAGTTAACGGCTCTGTCGCATTTTCGGTGGTGACGGTTCGTAGTTTCAGCTGAGGAGAATCCGGTAGCAGGGCGAAGCCCGCGCGTCCGTACATCTGCCTTTTGATCATCTTGGTGTTGACTCCCTCAGTGCGTCTGTTGTGGTGCGGGAGGCTGCTAGCGGCGATAGCGGCCTGCATGTCCAGGTCCAGGCCGCGGGTGAAGGAGTGCAGGCGAGGGACGCGCTGCCGCCGTTCCGGCTCGCTGGCGCGGTCGCAGCGCTGGACGGCGTTGAGCGTAAGGCTCAGTCGGCGGGCGCTCGAGCAGGCCCACGTTCTGAGAGCGCAGCTGGGGGACCTGCTGTGCGAGCCGGCGAAAGCCGGGTAACCGGCCGATCCTTGCGAAGTACCGCCTGTGGAACTGCGCTTTCTCCTCGACCAGCCGCAGCAGGGTTGACCAGCCGGCGTCGTGCACCGACTTGGCCAGCCTGGTGCGGGCGAGCCCTGAGACAGCGATGTCCTCGGCGTAGACCGCTTGGCTGTCGCGGACCAGCGCCAGGGCTGTCTTGTGGGCGTGGTCGAGTCGTGTCTCCCGTACCTTTCTTGTGGGCGTGGTCGAGTCGTGTCTCCCGTACCTTGCGGTGCAGGACCGCGACCCGGTGCCGGGCCTTCGCCCGGTTCCTGCTGCCTCTCTGCTTGCGGGACAGCGCCTGCTGCGCTTTCCTCAGCCGCCGTTCGGCTTTGCGGAGGAAACGCGGATTCGGGATGACAAGCCCGTCCGACGTGACCGCCAGCGCGGCCAGACCCACGTCGATCCCGGTTTCGCGGTCACACGGCGGCAACGGCCGCGCGTCCCGTTCCACCACGAACGACGCGTAATACCGTCCGTCCGGCTCCCGGATCACCGTGACCGACGACGGCACCGAGGGAAGTTCCCGCGACCACTTCACCTTCAAGTCGCCGACCTTCGCCACGTACAGGCGCGAGCCATGGAAGGCGAACCCGTTGCGGGTGAGGCGGACGGACTGGCGCCCGCGCTTGGCGCGGAACTGCGGGTGCCCGGCCTTGCGGCCTTTCCGCCTGCCCGTGAGGGAGCCGAACCAGTTCCCGTACGCGCGGCGCGCGTCCTGGCACGCCTGCACCAGCGCCACCGACGCGACCTCGCCGGGCCATTCCCGTCCGGGCGCGGTCTTCGCGAGCGTGATCACGCGGCGCTGCACTTCGGTGCCGGTGATCTTCTCGCCCCGCTGACGCGCTTCCTCCCGTAGCCGGACCGCGTCGTTGAACACGACCCGCGCGCAACCGAACGCCCGCGCCAGCGCCTCACACTGAGGCCCGGCCGGGTAGATGCGGTAACGGTAACGGGCGAGCACGCAACGTACTCTGTCACCGGCCCCTGACATTTGAGAGTGACTACAGGCGCGGCAAGCCCGTGGTTTCGGCCCTTCACGTGCATTTGCTCTTCGTGCTCAAGTACCGGCGGGGCGTCCTCGATGACGCGGTGCCCTGCTGCCGCGAGCCCGCGATGCAGAAGGTCTGCGAGGACTTCGACGCCGGACTGCGGGAGTTCAACGGCGACGCCGACCACGTGCACCTGCTCGTGCACTACCCGCCGAAGGTCTCCGTCTCGCCCTGGTGAACTCACTCAAGGGCGTGTCAGCGCGGCGAGTACGCCCGCAGTACACGGGCCGCGTGAACCGGGCCGGGGTGAACGACCACTTCCGGTCGCCGTCCCACTCCGCCGCATCCTGCGGAGGTACCCCGCTGAGCATCATCCGCCAGTACACCGAGCAGCAGCAGCGCCCGGCCTAACGGCCGGGCCGGGGCTTACCCCGCCCTGAAGTGAAAGACGGGCTTGCGCCCCGAGACTGGTCACCCATCATCGCGACGACCTTCTGCCCGCGAGCCAGCCCGCTGCCGGCCGGGGCCGCGTCGACGGTGCCGGCGGCCTCGATACCCGGCACCCGGGGAAAGCTGACGCCCACGCTCTGACCCAGCCGAAGCTTCAGCTCCGAGCGGTTGAGACCGAACGCCTCGACGCGGATGCGCACCCAGCCGTCCCGTTCGGGCGGCAGCGGGAGCGTGGTCAGCCGCAGGTTGTCCACGGGGCCGGGGGCGGAGAGCCGGACGGCGCGCATGGTGGCCGGCGAGGACGTCATGGGCCTGCCTTCTTCCCGGGGGTAGCAGAGTCGGTCGGGGCGGTGGTCAACGTGCGGCCGCCGCGGCTTCATTCCCACCCCCCCAGGCCCTAATCAGGCGCCGGCGTCGCCGTCGACGGGAACGATAGCGCCGGTCACTATGGGACACGTGCACTAGGTTTCAGGTATGCCTTCGATCGACGACATCGCGGCGGAGTACGTGGAGCGGGTCGCCGCCCTGGATCCGTTTTACGCCACTTACGCCGGGATCGCGGGGCACGACCACGAGCTGGCGGATCTCGGTGCTGACGGGTTCGCCGGACGGGCCGGGCTGGATCGCGCCACCCTCGCGGCCCTTGACGCGGCCGAAGCCCCGGACCCGCGCGACCAGGTCGCGCGGGCCGCGATGCGGGAGCGCCTGGCACTGGCTGTGGAGTGCTACGACGCCGGGGACACCACCAGCGAACTCAACACCATCAACAGCTGGGTGCAGATGGTGCGCGAGGGCTTCGACCTGATGCCCACCGAGGGCGAGGAGGCCGCCGCCAACATCGCCAAGCGGATGGCCGCGGTGCCGCGGGCCTACCGCCAGTTGTCCGCGACCTTGCTGGACGCGGCCAGGGATGGCCGCTGCGCGGCCAGGCGGCAGGTCGGGGAGGTCGCCGGGCAGTGCGCGGCTTGGGCCAAGCCGGGGGATTCCTTCTATTCGGGACTGGCCGGGCGGCTGACCGCAGTCCCGGACTCGCTGCGGAGAGAGCTGGGCGTGGCCGCGCGCGCGGCCACGGCCGCCACGGCCGAGCTCGGCGCCTTCCTCGACCGGGAGCTGATGCCGCTGGCCCCGGAGAAGGATGCCTGCGGGCCTGAGGTCTACGCCCGGGCCTCGCGGCACTTCCTCGGCGCTGCCGTGGACCTGCGGGAGGCCTATGCCTGGAGCTGGGAGGAGATCGCCCGGCTGCGGGCCGAGATGGCGCGGGTCAGTAACCTGGTCCGGCCCGGGGCCACCGTGGAGGAGGCCATGGCGATCCTGGACGAAGACCCGGCCCGGCGCGTCGAAGGGCGCGGGAACTTCCGTGCCTGGATGCAGGAACTGGCCGAGCGCACCATTTCGGAGCTGGACGGGACGCACTTCGACATCCCGGCGCCCGCGCACCGGATCGAGGCCGCGATCGCGCCCACCAACGACGGGGGGATCTACTACACCGGGCCCTCCGAAGACTGGTGCCGGCCCGGGCGGATGTGGTGGTCGGTGCCGGACGGCGTTGAGGCTTTCTCCACCTGGAAGGAGGTCACGGTCGTCTACCACGAGGGCGTTCCCGGCCATCACCTGCAGGTATCGCACGCCATGGCGCAGAGGGAGAGCCTGAACCGCTGGCAGCGCATGTCCTGGGTATCCGGCCACGGCGAGGGCTGGGCGCTCTACGCCGAGCGGCTCATGGGAGAGCTCGGATACCTGGACGACCCGGGGGCATATCTGGGGATGCTCGACAGTCAGCAGCTGCTCGCCGTCCAGGTGCCCCTGGACATCGGGGTGCACCTGGAACTGGATGTCCCACCGGGCACCGGCTGGCGCGAGGGCGAGCGCTGGAATGCAGAGATCGCCTGGGAGTTCCTGCGCGCCCACTCCAGCTGGGATGAACGGCAACTGCGCTCCGAGCTACGCCGCTGCCTCGGCATGCCGGGTCAGGCCCCTTCATACAAGGTTGGTGAACGGATCTGGCTGCAGGCCAGGGAGGATGCCATGGCACGAGCCGGAGCAGCCTTCAGCCTCAAGGACTTTCACGCCAAGGCGCTCAGCCTGGGCGCTATGGGCCTTGACCCGTTGCGCGAGGCGCTTGCCCGCGTCTAAGGACGCTCAGCAAAGCACTGACGGGCCAGGACGGCACGACGTCAGCGCGACTCCGGGACACCAGTTGACGTCGCGGCCAAGATCCAGGTACGTGTGGCCAGTGTTCTCCGGGAATTACTGGATGCGGAGGGCTCGGGCAGGCAGGCTTGGCCACGGAGCGGATACAGCATTCGCTAGGAGGTGCTTGTGCGTAACAAACTCCTTCTCATGGTGGCGGCCATGGTCGCGGTGATCGGAACGGCGACCGGGGCGGCAGTCTCGTCCCCGGCGGCGGCTGCCGCGTCGGGGCCCTGCGGTACGGCGGCCGCGCCGCCCGCCTACCGGCACGTCATCTGGATCTGGATGGAGAACCACAGCTACAGCGACATCATCGGCAACACGGCGCAGGCTCCGTACATCAACTCCCTCGCCTCCAGTTGCGGGGTGGCCACCGACTACCACAACACCACGCACCCCAGCTTGCCCAACTACCTCGCTGCCACCTCCGGGCTCTCTCATGGCTACGACGGTTTCATTTGGCCCCACCATGACGGCTCCATTTGGCTCCACCTGGCGGCATCTTGACGGTTCGATGTGGCCCCGTTTCAGGCCGCACCGAGAAGAGAGGCCAGGTCAGGGCCGGGGCCAAATCAAGCCGACACGCGGCACCCGATGATCAGGGTGGGGCCAAATCAAGGCGTCCAAGCGGGGCCAAATCAAGGCGTCCTAACCACTCTCAGCTCGATTTGCCGGTCACGTCCTACCTGGACTGCGACGTCTCGGTGGTCTGCGACACTTCGGCGGCGAGCATCTTCGGGCAGGGGGAGACGTGGAAGTCTTACGAGGAGTCGATGCCGTCCAATTGCGACAAGTCGAATTCCGGCGAATACGCGGTGCGGCACAACCCCGCTGTGTATTACACGAAACTGTCCGGGTGTGCTAGCCACGACGTCCCGTACACGCAGCTCGCCACGGACCTGGCGGGAAACTCCCTGCCCGCGTTCTCGTTCATCACCCCGAACCTGATCGATGACATGCACGACGGCACCATCGCGCAGGGCGACGCGTGGCTGTCCAGTCACCTGCCGGCCATCTTGAACAGCAGGGAGTACCGGGCCGGGACCACCGCCGTGTTCATCACCTGGGACGAAGGGTCAGGCGGTTACCCGATCGAGGACTGCGACAACACCACTACCACCGACAGCAGCTGCCGGGTCCCCACGATCGTGATCAGCCCGAGCACTCCAGCCGGTACCAAGTCGGGGACCTTCTTCGACCACTACTCACTGCTTGCCACCACGGAGCAACTGCTCGGCCTGCCCAAGCTCGACTCGGCATCGTCGGCACCGACCATGACCGCCGCGTTCCACCTGTGAGCGCGTAACGCCTGCCGTCGCTCCGGTCCCAGGCCAGCCTGGGACCGGAGCGGCTTCTCCCCGCGGTGGCGTGAGCGCAGCGAGCGGTTAGCCGCTGATGGAGCCTGGCGGGGGAACCGTTCCGGGAGCGCCGGTAGAGCACGCGAGCGCCCGCGGTGATATCGAGCCCGCCGGGGCGGGAATTGACTTTGATGGCGGAGCACGAACCCGTTCTGGATGACTGGTTTGAGGAGGGGCTCGAATCGCCAGCTGCGCAAATACGGCGCGCGACGCTGCGCGCCAGAACGGTAGCCTTTCGACATGGCACGTGACGAGCGCGGGGTGACCCCGCAGAGCGAGGACTTCTCCTCCTGGTACAACGAGTTGGTGACCAAGGCGCAGCTGGTCGAGCACGGACCGGCGAAGGGCACCATGGTCATCCGACCGTATGGGTACCGGATCTGGGAGCTGCTCCAGGCCGCGCTCGATCAGCGCATCAAGGACACCGGGCACGAGAACGCGTACTTCCCGCTGCTCATCCCGGAGTCCTACCTCAAGCGCGAGGCCGAGCACGTCGAAGGCTTCTCGCCTGAGCTCGCGATCGTCACTTACGCGGGCGGCAAGGAGCTGGAGGAGCCGCTGATCATCCGGCCCACCTCCGAGACCATCGTCGGCGAGATGATGGCGAAGTGGATCTCGTCGTACCGGGACCTGCCGCTGCTGCTGAACCAGTGGGCGAACGTGGTGCGCTGGGAGCTGCGGCCCCGCCTGTTCATGCGGACTACCGAGTTCCTGTGGCAGGAGGGCCACACGGCGCACGTCGACGAGGCCGATGCTATGCGCGAGACGCTGCAGATGCTCGACGTCTACGCCGAGGTCGCCCGCGACCTGGCCGCGATGCCGGTCGTGCCCGGTGAGAAGACACCCGGTGAGCGGTTCGCCGGCGCGGTCAAGACGTTCTCGATCGAGGGCATGATGCGCGATGGCAAGGCCCTGCAGGCCGGGACCTCGCACTACATGGGTGCCAACTTCGCCAGCGCCTTCGGGATCCAGTACCTGAACCAGGCCGGGCAGCAGGAACTGTGCCACACGACGTCGTGGGGCATGTCCACGCGCATGATCGCCGGCGTCGTCATGACCCACGGCGACGACAAGGGCCTGGTCCTGCCGCCCAGGCTCGCCCCGCACCAGGTCGTCATCGTGCCGATCGGCCGCGGTGAGGCGGCCGAGGCAGTTCAGGAGGCGGCGCGTGACCTGGCCCGCCGGCTCAAGACGGCGGGCATCCGGGTCCATGTCGACGACCGTCCCCAGGTCTCACCGGGATTCAAGTTCAACGACTGGGAGCTGCGCGGTGTCCCGTTCCGCCTGGAACTCGGGCCCCGTGACCTCGCGGCCGGCACCGCGCTGCTCGCCAGGCGGCTCGGTGACGAGGGCAAGACCGCCATCAGCCTGGACACGGCACCGGAGACTCTGGCCGCGGAACTGGATGCCTTCCAGGCGTTCCTGCTGAAGCGGGCGACCGACTTCAGGGACTCCCACATAGTCACCGTGAACTCGTGGCCGGAGTTCACCGAAGCGGTGGAGACCGGCTGGGCGAGCGCGCTGCACTGCGGCCAGCCGTCGTGCGAGGACGAGATCAAGGCCGAGACCGGGGCGACCCCGCGCTGCATCCCCAACGAGGCCCCGGCCGAGTCCGGCACCTGCGTCCGCTGCAACGCCCCGTCGGCCTACGGCAAGCGCGTCCTGTTCGGCCGCTCCTACTAACACCGTGGCTCGTGGGCGTCCTGCCCTCAGTCCTCCGGTCCGACCGGACTTGTGCGGCTGAGCGCGGCACATGGCTCGCTCGTGTTAACGTCTGTCGGCTGTCACGCCTGCTGGATGCGCGCTTGCGGCCTATGGGTCGGCGGGCGTCCGTGCCCGGTTCGCGCGCTCAGCGCCAGGCGTCGAGGAGCTCCTGCGGGCCGAGGGCAGTCAGGCTGCTTACCCGTGTCCCGCTCCGGCTCACGGCCAGGAGAGGTGTTGAGTCATTGGCTCCGGGGACCTGGGAGCGGTGGGTGATCAGGTCCGCCAGGTCGCGCTCGTCGAACGGCTGGCTGTTACGCCACTTGATCGACCCGACGAGCGCGATCTGGCGGGCGACCGGCTTGCGGTCGGCGCCGATCAGGTCAACCTGGGGGTCGTTGGTCCGTGTCCAGTAGCTGCCGATGACCTGCGGGGGGCCGGGGAGCTGGTCGCTGATCCGGCGCATGGACTCGCGGATGACCGGCTCGATCGCGGTGCCGCGCCACGCCGTCCAGGATGCCCTGACGCGCGCCGCGACCAGGTTCCCCCGGCGGCGCTCGATTTCAGGCTGGTGCGGGCCGAGAAACGCGAGCCAGAACCGGAGATGCGGGTCGGCGACCGTGTAGCGCGTTTCCCGGGAGGGCTTTGTCGACAGGGGGGCGGCCACCTCGACGATGCGCTTGGCTGTCAGCAACTGCAGCGCCCGGTTCAGCGTTGTCTGAGAGATTCCGCCAGCAGCCGAGTTCCTGTGGTGGCTCGGTCGTCGATGGCCCGCGCTCGCCGCCGTTGCGCACGCGACGACCAGCCCCGTCCTCATTCTCTATGGATACGCCTAAACGGACATTGGGGACATCTGGCACCATCAAGTCATATAACACGAACGCGCCGTGCTGCGCCGAGGCCCCATTTGTCCCGATTCGTCGGCAGGCGGAGGTCTGTCACGATATGGTTACTTCGGATCGAGTGAAGGGCCGGGTTGCTCAGGCCGCGGCGTTGTTGTGCGCTCTGGATGGCTTCTTTTCGGGAGAGGTTTTCGCGACAATGCTGAGAATGTCCGCGCCTAGAAGGCAAGACGGCTCCGCAAAGATACGTAAACGCCCCGCTAAGTGGCATCTCTTGGCCTTGACCTTGCTGCTAGCTGGGATAGCGGGATGTCTTTCCTATGTCTACGTCCCTAGTACGGCCGCTGAGCCTCTTGCTGACCGCCTTGGCCTTGGAGTCTTCACCGCCCCTGCCCCTGCCTTGGGCAGTCTTCTCGGCCAGGGCCAGGTCAGTTCTAACGCTCCGCTCATGGCGCCACTAGTTACAGCCACCGCCAGAGCTCCGAAAGCTGGACGTAAGCCCAGTCCCAAGCACTCTCCCCACCCCACCGCTTCCCCCACTTCTCCTCCCGCCACCTCTGGCGCGTCTGCCGACGCCGCCGGGCTGGGCCTCTATGACGGCCTATCCAGCCCTGCCGGCATTGAGACTGCCGCTAGCTGGCTCGGTTCTCCTAGCTCCATCAAGTACGCCGAGGACTTCATAGACGCCACGGACTTCTCGCATATTAGCGATCCGTGGCAGCTTTCGAACTGGAAGGGCAGTCCGTTCACGATGGTCTGGGGCGTCCCTATGGTGCCGTGCGGCGCCTCGTCAACGGTGTGCGCCACGAACGAATCGGACTTTAACGAGGTCGCTGACGGAGGCGCTGACAGCTACTACAAGACCCTGGCTCAGAACCTGGTGTCCGCGGGCTTCGGCTCTTCATACATCCGGCTTGGCTGGGAATTCAATGCTACCTGGATGGGATGGAGTATCTGTAACCAGCAAGGGACTGGTCTTGCGAGCTGGGCGAGCGATTTCGTTCCCGCCTTTCAGAACATCGTAACCAGTATGCGCAGTGTAAGTGGCGCGAATTTCAAGTTCATATGGAATCCCGTCGAAAGCAGTAACGCCGGCTGCACAGGTGCCAATCTGGAGAACTTCTATCCCGGCGACAACTACGTCGACATGGTAGCGCTTGACGTGTACGACGGGATCGGTGCTGCGACCAGCAGCGATGCCGCGCGTTGGACCGACTTGCTGAACGGCGTCAACGCAGATGGCTCGACGGCAGAGACGCCTGAGTCGATCAACGGACAGTCGTTCGAAGGCTATGGCCTGAACTGGCTTGCCGCTTTCGGCAAGGAGCACAACAAAGAAGTTGGCATACCTGAGTGGGGGCTTGATTCAACCGACCTAGACTCGGGTGGAGGTGACGATGGCTACTTCGTAACTCAGATGGCTGACTGGCTCAAGGCCAACGCGACCGGGCCGTCAATCTTCTGGAACTCCGGCGGCGGAACTCTGCCATTGGACATACCCAATTACACGACCGGTGACACCCCGAACGCAACTGCAGCCTTCAAGGCCGCGTTCGGCACCGGCAATTAACCTCATCGCTCAGATGGCTTGAGGGTCGGCTTGCCGGACTCATCTTCACTTTTCGCGCATACGGGGACACCAGCCCACCCTACGGCCCAGCCTTAGTGCGCAAGTTCAGCTCCCGCCAACAGCAAAGTCGCGGGTCATCGCTCCGCGTCATCAGTCACCGCCGAAACTTGGCCTAAGTCAGGTCGGCCTACGGCAAGCGCGTCCTGTTCGGCCGCTTTTACTGACACTGCAACTCCCGCCTGACCTACGGGAACAGATGCGCTAGGCGGCAGGGAAACGAAACACCACGGTGCACCGCCGGTCGCCAAGATCTCCCCGGCCGCGCTCGCCTCCACCTTCCTGACCTCGGTCACCAGCGCGGCGACGAACGAGTACGGCCAGCCCGGGATCATCTGGGCGCTGCTCTTCCCCCGCCCGTAGCAGTGGCAGAACGACCGGCCCGGGCTGGTCTCCGCGTCCGGCCGCAGCCAGTTGCCGACGTCGACGGCGAGCCGGATCCGGCCGTCCCCCCAGGCCGGGAGCGTGGGAGGATGCCGTGGTGACAGTCGGCCAGGATGCCCGCGGCAGCGCCATGCTGCGCCGTGGCTTCATTCTCGAGTACATCACCCTGGCCTGGAACGTCGCCGGGATCGCAGTGCTGGCGGTCACCGCGATCATGGCGCGCTCGGTCGCTCTCGCCGGATTCGGGCTGGACTCGCTGATAGAGGTCGGCGCGTCCGCCGTGGTGATATGGGAGCTGTCCGGCAGCGGCCAGGACCGGCAGCAGCGCGCGCTCCGCCTGATCGGGACTGCCTTCGCGCTGCTGGCCCTCTACCTGGCTGTGCAGTCCAGCGTCGTGCTCGCCGCCGGGTACCGCCCTGGCCACAGCCCCGCCGGGATCGCCTGGACCGCGGCCACCGCGGCGGTCATGTTCGCCCTGGCCTCCGGCAAGGCCCGCGCCGGGAGCGCGCTCGGCAACCCGGTGCTGGGCACCGAAGGCCGCGTCACCCTAATCGACGGGCTTCTCGCCACGGCCGTCACGGCCGGCCTGGCCCTGAACGCCGCGCTCGGCTGGTGGTGGGCAGACCCAGCCGCCGGATACATCCTCGTCTACTACGCCGCCCGCGAGGTCTTCGAGATCTTCCGGCCCGCCAGCTGTCAGGCCCGCGACAAGCCAGGCAACAGCCCCTTGGTCGGACCTACCCCGTGCCACTCGAACCGGATGTAATCGCTCACCGGCTCGGAACTCCCGTTGACCGTTCTGAGGGCGGCGGGTGACGCCACTGAGACCCTGATCGAGTTCCGTGACTACCTGCCGCCGGGCGAGTTGCTGGTCATGCTGGCCGGGAAGTTCCGGGACGACATCCGGCCGCTCGACGAGCTGGCCAGTGAGGAGTTCGGGCGGCTAGTCACGGCGGTCGGCATCCTCGTGGGCCGGTTCACGCCGTTCATGGGCGACCCGGAGCTGATCACGCTTCTTGGCGGACTACGCGAAACGCTCCGCGCCCAGTCGGCCGAGCGCGACCGGCTTCAGGAAGAGGTCACCGTGTCATGAACCGCCGGAGGGCAGCGGAGCTGCAGGGCGCGGTGAGGGCGGCCAACTTTGGTGCCGACGTTGGCGTCACGCCCGAACCGGACGGTGCGGTGGTCGTCATCAGCGGTTCCCGGAACGGCTGCGGGGCGCAGGGACCGCACACGGGGACCTGTGCGAAGTTCTGCATGAGCGACGACGGCCCGCCTGTGTGGTTGCTTATGAACGGGCACCTGTAGCAGTTCCCCAGACCCCGCGTGACGGCGCGGGCCAATGCCTGTCCTTGACATGAGGCGGCAACTCGCCGCGGTGGCCCCTATGCCAGCGGCAACGGCAACATAAGGACATCGAACGTCGGAGCGTCCAATCGATGCGGGCATCGGCATCCTCATCTGCCGCGATGAAACGCACGGCATCCTATCCGGCTGAGAGCACAAATCCGCCGATCGGCGCGCTCGGCGGCAGTTGGCGTTTTCTTGTGCGCACGATGCATAACGGACGATTCGGCGCCTGCATCTTTGCCGTCCTGCGTGGCCATATCTGACCTGGTTCCCATCTGGAGGGGCTGCCCAGCCAAGGCAGAACGGGATGCTAGGGCCGTGGCGTGCCGCCCTGCTGGATAGCGTCAGATGCGGCCTGGTCGGCGGCGTCTTCCCCGAAGCCGACGCCGATCACCTGGTCGTCTCGGCGTTGCTCGGCGTGTGCAATGGAGGCCAGCACCTGCCGGTCGGCGTTGGTCGGCTCGCCGCCCAAGGGTAGGGCGCGCGGGTAGAGCCGGCGGGCCAGGACCGGGTTCAGCTCTGCGGCGTACATGCTCAGCTTGGCGAGCAGCAGCAGCAGAAGCACGATGCCGATGACGCTGCCAAACGCGCCGTAGGTCGCCGAGGCGTTCTTGAGTTGGTGCGTCATGAGGCCGGTGCCGACGGTGATCAGCGCGGTGAAGGCGACCGCGCCGAGGATCGCCCCGGGGAGCAGCCTACGCGGGCCTATCGCCTTAGCGGTCAGCAGGGTGAAGGTGGCGAAATACAGCCCGGCGTTGATGATCAGCAGGCCTGCCAGGACCGGGATCCGGATCGCGTAGCTTGTTGTGCCGCCGGTGACGTAGCTGGTGACAAAGGCGTTCACGATGAACGCGCCCCCGATGGTGACCAGCCCGGCCAGGCTGCGTCCAAGGCGCGGGATGAAGCCGGGGAGCTGGGTCTGGGGGATGTGCCAGACCGTGGCCATCGCCTGCTGCGCGGTCTGGGTCACCCCTTGCGCCCCGTACACCAGGCCGATCAGGCCGACGATCAGCCCGAGTGTGCTGCCGTGCAGCGCACCGGGGCTTGACGGGTTGAAGCTGGTGCCAATTACCGGGAACTCATGCAGCGTCCGGATGATGCCGGTCCCGATGGACTGCGCGCCGATGAACCCGAACATCGTCACCACGACCAGCAGCAGCGGGAAGATCGCGGTAAATCCGTACCAGGCCAGCGCGACGACCATCAGGTTGGCGTTGTCGTCGCCGAATTTCTTCACCACCGCGTAGGGCACCCCCACCGACGCGACCCGCCGCTGCCAGCGGTCCACCGCACCTATCCCCTTGCGTAGCGGCTCGACCGGGTTCACTGGGCAGTCCACGTGTCACGGCTGGGGGCCGGGACCACGATGAGCGCGGCCCCGTTACTGATGGCAACGAGCTTTAGGTTCACTCTCCGCTGGTACCCCTCGCCATGAGAACAAACATCGCAGCAAGCCACCCGGCCGGACTGAGGCCGTCCGGGAGTGCCCGGCCCTATGCCGCGCTGGTAACGGCCCGGCCGCCGGCTGGACGCGGACCTCAGTGGCGTACCGGCGCATCACCGCGACGGGACGGTCCGGTAAGTCAACGGACACCCAGAAACGGGCCAGCAGCCTCCCGTGCCGAGGCCGAGCATGAACCGCCCGAGGTGAGCTGAGCCAGCGTGCCCGACTGGACCGCCACGCCAAGCGGGTCCACACACCCGCCGCAGGAAGCACGAAATCCGGGTACGCAGTGAGGCGGCTGCTACCGGCGCCCTTGGTTAAGTCGCTCGCAATTCTGCGCAACTCTGTTTACCTGTATCTGCTCTGTCAGGCAGCCTCGTACTAAGCCCCGCCGCAACCGGCTTGAACTGGCCCGCGAGGGGAGTGGCGGCGGGGCGTGCCAGGCCGCAGGTTCCCGGTGGCGGCCTGCGGAGCCGCTGCGAGCGAAAGTCAGGGGTCAGGCCATGCGCAACGCCACGGAACTCTCGACAGACGCCCTCCGGGTCGCCCGCGACTCCGCCGAAACCCTGGTGAAGTTCAAGGCGTACCTGCCCGGCAGCCTGCTTTTCCTGCTGCTCTCGAAGTTCGGGGATGACGTCCGTGACGCGCTCGGAGCGGAACGTGTCGGCCTGCCCCATCGCGGGCGTGAGCGGAAGTCGCTGGACGAGCTGACGAGCATCGAATTGGGCTCAGTGTGGGGCGCTGTCATCATCCTCCTTCAGGACCGTTTCACGGCAGTCATGGACGATCCCGCGCTCCCGAGGCTGCTGCGCGAGTTCCACGACACCCTGAACGGGGAGAGGGCAGAGCGTGAGCGGCTTCAGGCATCGATCCGCGCGTGATGAACCCGCGAAGGGCAGCGGACTTGCGGGTCGTGCTGAGGAAGACCAACCTTGGCGCGTCCAATCGATCCGGGCGCAGCCTGCCGACCGCACGTAGCGTTAGGCGGATGTCGCGCTTTTGACGCAAGATTTCCACACTCCTGCTGCATTGGTGACTCACGTCAGGTAGTCATTCGGCGGCGCGGCTTGGCACCGGACGCCTTCTCCCGCTCGGGTGCCCGGCCATCTACGCTGGAAGGGTTCAGTCGTGCAATGCGAGGGAGATCCTCATGCTGGACGATGCCAGCACCGCACGAGAGCCGGCGGCGCTCGCCGAACAGGTCAGGTTCGCCTTGGAATCCGGGGATCTGAATGCGATCCGCGATCTGCTCGACCCCGGCGCCCGCTGGGGCGCGCCGGAAGGCCCTGGCGATGCCGACTGCCGCAACCGCGAGCAGGTCATCGCGTGGTGGGCCAGGGCGCGTGCCGCCGGCGCACGAGCGGTGGTCACGGAGGTGACCGTCGGCGCCGGGACACTTCTGGTCGGGCTGGAAGTCACGGGTACGCCGAGCGCAGGGGAGGCAGGCGGAGTGGCCGGGCGCTGGCAGGTCCTGACCGTGCGGGGCGACCGGATCGCCGATATCCGTGGCTTCGACAACCGGGCGGCGGCCGCGGTCCGGGCCGGCGTGCCGACCTGAGCGCAGTTCGGCTGCACGTTCGGGCTGACGGCCACGTGTGCTGCATCGTCGCACTGCGTCGCTGGACCGCCCGGTAACCCTCACCCCGAACCGGCATCCGCCGGTCAGGCTGGCTTCCGCTTTCGCGCCAAGCTGCCGGTCGATCAGGTAGGCGGCCTCCGCGATGACCATGGCCGTGGTGACCAGGGGCCCTCATCGCTCTCCAGCAGTGCCCGGCAGGCCACGTGGTCCCTGTCGGCGCGATCAGCCGTCGCGACCAGAGGGCCGGTATCCACGATCAGCACCTAATCGCGCCCGAACCCCTCGGCCAGCATCTCATCGGCCTCTGCCGCGCCACGCCCGGAAGTCGAAGCACCCGCAGCGGCGAAGGCCAGCCGACGGCGCGGCGCCTTGGGCAGTTGCGCCGCCAGGAGATCCGCCGCCAGCTGATCTGCGGTCTGGCCACGACGGGCTGCCTCAGCGGCCAGCGCCTCCGCGACGGCGTCATCCAGATGGAGCGTGACCGTCATGACTCCAGCGTAACAGCCCATGTGCGCGGGCCGGGATAACCGCAGTAGCCATCGGCGGCAGCCATAACTGATTGATCCGCGCGCCTTCATGAGGGCGCCAAAGGCCATCTGTCAGCCGCTCGTAATCGGCGATCTCGCCGCCCGGCACGTGTCGGTGCCAGTCACGGACTGTCAACGAGGCTGGCATGTGAGTATGGCGCCCGTAGCCGCCTGATCTGCGCGGGGAGCTTGGTGTCATCGCCTCGGTCGTGCCGGCTAATGATCTGGTCGATCTGACCGCGCCCTGGCAGCGTTGCGTGGTGGTGCGGCAGGAGAGTCCCTGCCGCCGCCAGTTCAGCCGGTGCGCGCCGCTGAAGATAAGCCAAAGAAATCTTTGACTTCGCGATACCTCAAAGTATTCTTTGGGATATGGAGATCAGTGACCCGAAGGCGATCAGGGCCCTGGCTCATCCCCTGCGCCTGGACCTACTGCAATTCCTGGGCGCGGGCGGGCCTGCGACCGCCGCTCAGTGCGGCCGCGTGCTCGGCGCCTCGCAGGCGAGTTGCTCGTTCCACCTGCGCCAGCTGGCCAAGTACGGGTTCGTGGAGGACACCGGGCCCGGACGCGACCGGCGCGAACGGCAGTGGCGGGTCGCCCACCCGCGCCTGTCGGTCCGGATCGGGACGGGCAGCGACGGGGCTGTCCGGCAGCAGATTGAGCGGCTCGTGGTGGAGCGCGAGATGCAGGCGATCCTCGATTACTCCCGGCGGCCGGACGGCGCCAGCCCCGAGTGGCAGCACAAGGCCGGCATCGTGACCGTGATGGCCATGCTGTCCCCCGACGATGCCGCGGCCATCAAGGAGAAGTGGATAGCGCTGCTTGCGCCCTACACCGCCGGGGCCGGCGGCCGTCGAGCTGCAGCCCGGGCAGCGTCATGTCCGGTACTTCATGGCGGCGACACCCCTGCCAGAACCCGAGTCAGACGACACACAGGAAGCAGCCAATGACTGACCACCGCATCGATTTCGTGACCGGGGCGCCCACCACGGCCTCACTGGACGTCCGGTGGATCCACGGCACCCCCGCCGGGCGGCGGCCCAGCGACCCGAAGATCCAGGTCCATCATTGCGACCCGCACACCGTCATCTTGCGGCAGAGCAAATCGGTCAGCTATGAGGCCCCGTTCCTGTACCTGCTGTTCGGCAACGACCGTGCGCTGCTGCTGGATACCGGCGCCACGGCCGGCCCGGCGAAGTTCCCGCTGCGCGCCACGGTCGACCAGCTCGTCGCCGACTGGCTGGCCCAGCACCCGCGCGATACCTACCAGCTCGTGGTGGCCCACACCCACGGCCACAACGACCACGTCGCGGCTGACGCGCAGTTCGCGGGCCGGCCCGCCACGACGGTCGTCGGCCGCGAGCCTGACGCGGTACAGCGGTACTTCGGCTTCACCAGCTGGCCGGGGCAGGTCATGCAATTCGACCTTGGCGGCCGCGTGCTGGAGGTCACCGGCAGCCCCGGTCACCACCGGGCAGCCATCACCATCTACGACCCGTGGACCGGTTTCCTGCTCACCGGCGACACCGTGCTCCCCGGCCGGCTGTACGCGTTCGACTTCCCCCAGTTCCTGGCCAGCCTCGACCGGATGGCAGCCCTCGCCGACAGCCGCAAGGTCACCCACGTCCTGGGCTGCCACATTGAGATGACCACCCAACCTGGCCGCGACTACCCCCTCGGCGCCACCTACCAGCCACACGAGCGAGCCCTGCAGATGACAGCCGTCCAGCTCAAGGACGTCCGAGCGGCTGCCGCGTCCGTCGCGGGCAAGCAAGGCGCCCACCGCTTCGACGACTTCATCATTTACAACCAGCCCGGCACGCGTGACCAGCTGAACCTGATCGCGCACGGATTGCTGCACAAGGTCCGGGCGCGCATCCTCAGGCATGAGGATCAGCACGCCCGGCAACCATAGCGATTGCCCTGTCCCCGGCCGGCGGGAGACCACACCAGAACGGGCTCATATGAGCGCAACGACGAGATCCGCATCTGACATCCGCCCAGCGCATATTCGATCCGGGCGCACGCCGGGCCTGGAATCAGATCACGCTCAGTAACTGACGATGATCCACGGCCGGCGCGCAAGTATCCGCCGTTCGGCGCGGCGAACTCGATCGCAGTGATCGGGTACCGGGCCGTACATATCGGGTGATCTGGCGCTGTGTCTTCCCGCAGGGCAGCGGAAACGACCTCACATGCCGATGTGCGGGTGAGTAGCGTCAGGCGACGAGCGAACACGCCGGCGGCCCGCAATGGCCGCGCTGAGCCGATGGCCTGCGCCTGCACCTCAGCCACCAGAGTCCGCAGCTCTTGCTCGATAGAGGAATCTCGCTCTAGGAGGTCAAGCTGTTGGTGGTGAGGGCGGTGCGGTGTGCGGTGGCGAGCTGCGCCACGGTGCCGGTGCCGGCGGCGGCGACGGTGACGGTGACGGTGACGGCTCCGAAGGTCAGGGCGATGGCCGTGACCCCGACGGTGCTCAGGAACAGGCCGGCGAGGATGACCGGGATCCCGAAGGTGATGTAGGACACGAGGTAGATCGCTGAGAACAGCCCGGCACGTTCATTCGCCCCGGCGAGCGGCACGAGGCTGCGGATAACCCTGGTCAGCGGCGTCCTGCTCAGCTCCACCGACACCGACATGATGGCCGGCTGGGACATCCCCAAGAACGATCCCGCCGACGTCGTGCGCCAGGCCCTGGACGGAATCGAGGCCGGCCAGCTTGAGATCGTCGCCGACGAGGACACCGCCCGGGCCAAGGCGCACCTCAGCGCCGACCCGGCCCTCACCTACGCCGCCCAGCTGACCGCGCCCGCGCGCACTTAAGCCCGCCCCGAGGGCACCCTCCGTGAAATGCGTAGTCACATGACCATTGGCCTGCTCCATCGTAAGGAGAAGCTCCACGACGGCCATATGAGCGAGGCGAAGTACGGCGCCATCGCTACTGTCAATCCCCGGATCGCGAGGAACGAGCCAAGTGCCCGAATAGATGATCTGCGCTCCGCCACGCTGCGAGATCCTCAGGCCATCAGCCGCTCGTAATCGGCAGGATCAAAGATCAGATCACTACCCTTCGGCCGTATAACGCTAGATACACGGGTAATCATCGCCCAATTTTTCGAACGGAGATGCGGAGATGATCACCCGTGTATCACGTCGTTCGGCGCCACCTCGATGTCTCCAATCTCGTTACGATCCGTGATCAGCCTTCGTTATAGCGGACCGCGCGCACCTGCTGAGGTAGGCGGCAATCTCCTGCGCCGCGTCCGCCCTGCTCATCGCTGCCCTTTCCATTGGCCGTGGAAGATCACTTCGCCATCTCCGCTCGGGTCCTCACGGTCAATGTCATCGCCGAATATGATGACACGGTTCCCGCTCCGGCCCTCGTGCAACCGGATGTCGGATCGTGCGGGAAATTGGCGAATTGCTGCTGGGGTTAAGTCCTGTCAAACTATCCGCTGGTAGGCGCGTTAAGCGGTAACACGGGTGCGCCTGGGGAGGCGTGCATGACTAGTGACTTCACGGTCCGGCCCTATGGCTTCTTCGGGGAACTGGAGCCGGGGAGCCGGATAGCCGGCTACGTGATCGAAGATCAAATCGGCGCGGGCGGGATGGCCGTCGTATTCCGCGCCCGCGATGAGATGCTCGGGCGACTTGCGGCGGTAAAGGTAATCGCGCCGCCGATGGCAGGCGACCCGGAGTTTCGTGCGCGGTTCCTGAGGGAGTCGCGGGCAGTGGCTGCGATCAACTCACAGCACATCATTCCCGTCTACGGGGCGGGCGAAGCCGAGGGAACTCTCTATATTGCGACGCGGTTCGCGGCCGGCGGTGACCTGGCGGCGCTGGCCCGCCGCGCCGGGGGTTTCCTCGCTCCTGATCGCGCCGCGACACTGGTGGCGCAGGTAGCATCTGCCCTCGACGCCGCGCACGCGGCCGGACTCGTGCACCGGGACGTCAAGCCGCAGAACATCCTCATCGACTCCACCCCCGAACTGCCCGAACATGCCTTCCTGTCTGATTTCGGGCTCACCAAGGGCACTGGGTCCTCCACCGGGTTGACGGCTGCCGGCCAGTTCGTCGGCACTCCGGAATACTGCGCGCCCGAGCAGATCAGGGCCGCCGCCGTGGACGGACGGGCGGACCAGTACGCGCTGGGATGCGTGGCCTTCGCCCTGCTCACCGGACAAACGCCGTTTTACCGCGGCGAGACCGTAGCGACGCTGTTCGCGCAGGTCCACGACCCGGTGCCGTCGCTGTGCGCGATCCGTCCTGAGCTTCCTCCCGCGATCGACCGCGTCGTCGCACGGGCTCTCGCGAAGTCCCCGGCCGCCAGGTACGCGCGGTGCGGCGAGTTCGCAGCGGCGCTGCAGGCGGCCCTCGCCCTGCCCTGGCCGACAACGGCCTCCAGCCGCCAGCCCTGGCCGGCCGCAGGGGATACTCCCGAGATTGCCCGCTCTCAGCGGGAATTGCCAGGGCATCCCTCCAGTTCGGTGTCGCCGGCGTTCACCACCCAAAGCGGCGTAGCGGCTCTCCGAGAAGGCGGCGGGTATGCGAGCACGATCGGCGGCGGGAACGGCAACGCGGGCAGCCCGCGGTCGCCACTGACCAGTGGGCGAGGGAGTCAGCCGAAGAGACTGAATCGCCAGACGGCCCTTATCGGAGGAACGGTGGCGGTGATCCTCGCCGCGGCAGTTCTTATCTACGCGGAAAGACCGACCGGTCCGTCGCATGACGCGCCGACCAGCCCATCTCATGGCACGAGCGCAGCTAGTGTCATGCAAACAGTCAGCGCTAGCGGTTCATCGGGTAGCGCCAGTCATCCCAGTTCGCCGTCGCCTGTACGGACAAGCCCGTCACCAACCACCACGGGCACGCGCAACGTGGTCTCCGGCCACGTCTCCGGCCACGTCTCCGGCCACGTCTCCGGCCAGGTCCCCGGCCAGGTAACCGGGGTAACCGTCACCGCGAGCGACGGACTGGTCGTCCTCAACTGGCAGGCAGCGCCGGGCAAGCCGACCGGGTACCAGGTCGAGGTCAGCCCCGCCCCGGCCGGCCAGAGCGCGACCCAGCAGCTCGGCATCACGACAGCCGACCAGATCGATGGCCTCGCCAACGGCACCACCTACACGTTCACCGTGCTGGCAAGCAACGCCCAGGGGGACGGACCGCGGTCCGCGGCAGTCACCTCGGTTCCGTTCGGCAAGCCGCTGACCATGGCAGCGCCGTCCGCCGAAGCCCTCGCCATCGGCGCAACCGGAGCCGGGAGCCATTCGAGTGCGACCGCCACAACGCTCGAAGCCAACGTTACCGTCGGGTCCTCGACCGGGAACGGCGCGCAGATCACTAGCTACACCATCTACGCGTACAAGGCGGCGTCAAGCAGCGGCCCCTGGACGGAGGTTAGCAGCGTGATTGCGAGTGCTCGGGGCGGCGGCATGGTGGTCCATGATGGAGAGGCCCTGTTCACGGTGTCCAACGACGGCTCCTGGTACGAGTTCACCGCCACCGCGACCAACGCGGCGGGCACGTCCGGGCAGTCCCCGCTGTCGTCCCCGGCCATCCAGGTCCCCGTCGCGTCGGAGACCAGTTCGCCGACGCCCGCGCCCTGACGCCGCCAACGTGATCCCAGGCGACCCGCGGCCACCCGTCCGAGGACGGCTTCCAGGGCTACTGGTCACGCCGTATCACCGACGAGCATCGTCCGCTGCCGGATAGGCCGTTGCCGACAAGATCTGATACAACCAAAAATGACACAACCAAAAAGGGTTGCATCATGAATGGTGGTATCGCTCCCGAGCCTGGTCTTGGTGCGGATCACCACCAACAATGACGGCGTGACGCTGAGCGTTCCGGCTGCCGCGTGGCGGGAGTTCATGGCTTCGCTGCGGTAGTCCGTATCCGCGACGAACCAGGGAAGCCGCTTGCCGGGCCAAGGGCGGCGGTGGCGGGGACGATCGGAGCAACAATCCGTTCGGACGAATTCTCGCACCGAACGGGGCTGGCCGGCTTCGCGGCCACCGGGGCGGTCACCGCCGCGATTCCGGCGGCGACCGCGCCGCCCCCGGGCGGCGATCGCCGCCTCGAAAGCCGCGATCACCTCGGCGCGGTGCTCGGGGAAGGGGAAGGCCGCACCCGGCTGCTGGACCGCTCCAGCAGCGCATACGCCAGCAACCAGTTCCGGGCGCTGCAGTGGGAAGCAGGGCTACTAAACGGAGCGCCCGGAGAAGGCAGCTGGCATGACGGCGGACCGCAGCAGCGGCTCCGTCACGTCATGGCTCGCGGGTTGTCCGCGTCGAGCGGCACGGATTCGGCGCTGATCACTCCGAATGATGTCGCTTCCGGTGGTGTGACCGTGTTCAGGGTCCAGTCGGCCAGGACTCGCATCCGGTTGCCTGACATGGCGGACAGGTGGTAGCCGCGGGTGACGGCGTTGGCGACCGGCCCGGACAGCGGGATACTCAGCGGGTTGGCGGCGGCGGCCGCTCCGCCCAGATCGACCAGGAAACCCTCGTCGCGGTGCTTGTACGGCTTCGCGGTGCCTTTGCCGAGGGAGGCGGCGACGTTCCTGGCGACCTGCCTGCCCTGCCGCAGGGCGTGCTGGGCGGTCATGCCGCAGACCTGGCCGGGGCGGGTCAGGTCGGGCACTGCAGCGCAGTCCCCGCAGGCGTAGATGTCGGGGGCGCCGGGCAGCGCCATGAACTCGTCGACCACCAGCCGCCCCCGGTCAGTCTTTAGGTCCAGGCCGTCCACCAGCGGATCGGCGCGGACCCCGACGCACCAGATCAGCGACCGGGTGGGCACCTTCTCGCCGGTGGACAGCCGCACGCAGCCGTCCATGGCCTCGGCGACCGACTGGCCGGTGCGCACCTGCACGCCGCGGCGCCGCAGCACCCGGTCGGCGGTCTTGGACAGGCGCGGATCGAGTTCGGGCAGCAGCCGCGGGGCGGTGTCCAGCAGCATCCACCGGATCTGCTGGCCGGCCAGGCCGGGCATCGCCTTGGACAGCCGGGTGGTCAGCAGCTGGCCCTGCGCCGCGACTTCGGTGCCGGTGTAGCCCGCGCCGACCACCACGAAGGTACACCGCGCGTCGCGCTCGGCCGGATCGGCGGCGACGGCGGCCAGCTCAAGCTGCCGGATGATCTGATCGCGCAGGTATATCGCCTCGGCGATGCTGCGGAATCCGTGCGCGTACTCGGCGATACCGGGGATCGGTAGCAGCTTGTTCACGCTGCCTGCGGTCAGGATGAGCCGGTCATAGCCGACCTCACCCGACGCACCTTCCGGGCCGGCCCAGCTCACTACCTTTTGCCGAGGGTCGACGTCCTGCACCGTGCCGAGCACGAACCGGACCTTGCGCAGCCGCCGGGGCAGCGACACGCAGATGTGCCGTGGCTCGACCAGCCCGCCGGCCACCTGCGGCATCAGCGGCAGGTACAAGAAGTAGTCCGTCGAGTTGATCACGACGATCTCCGTCGTGGCACCCACCAGGCTCGATAGCTCCCGCGCGGCGTTGAAGCCGGCGAAACCCGCCCCCACGACCACCACGCGGTGCTCTTTCCGCGACTTCCCCTGCTCTTGCGACTCCGCCATTTTGGTTCCTCCCGTCAGGGTTGGCGCTGGCATCCACGGCGCCGCTGAGCGCGGGGGACCCCGTATCCGTCAGGGTTTCCCGTTGTCGGCCCGCTAACCAACGGCAGCAAGCCGATGCCTCCGGGACCTACCTCACGTCCGGCCCCATGCCCGCCTGGAGTTCCGGGCCTATTGCTTCGGCAAATGAGCTGATCGAGCACTGGACGTTGCGCGATGACGAGCTCGGGCTGGTGGCCGTCAAGCGTGGCAAATACCCAGCTCCTAGCGCCAGGAACGACGCCACAGCACCGCTCCTGGCGCAGTCCCGGATCGGGCATGGTAGCTAGGTGGGCGTGTATTCCGGAAGTCTCTTCGGGCGTAGGAACGTCCTCACGCTCGCCTTCCTCATAGATCTTGTCCCGGACGTGACGCGGTCGCGTCGGGTCCGGAATAGCATTACGCGCTGGTCGGCGGTCGCGGTCCACGATGACTTCCGTCACGAAGAGCGCCTGTAAGGCAGAATACGCCGAACGCGATATCCGCCTGATTGAGACTTTGGGTTAGACGGTGCGGCCCCGGCCGGGATGGAAGTGAGCCGGGGCGTAGCGTTGAGAGGTCCCGGCGGGCTTGGGCTCTCGAACCGCCTGCCGGCCCGTTTGCCGGCAGCCTTCCCTGCTTGTGGCACTGGTTGGGGCTGTGGTAACCGCAACTTTGATCGCGTTCTAGGTGACTAAGGTCGTCCGGCAGTCGACTGACGCACGGTTGCTTTGGGAGGTCGTTTCACGCAGGGGTGCCCGTGCGCAGGTGGAGGCCGTCCAGGGTGCTGGTGGGTGGCTGCTGGAGACCGGGGTTTTCCGCCCGTTCTGGCACGGACGTGGCACGGCCAACGGCCATCCGCGCATGTCCGTGCGTGTCGACCTGAACGTGTCTGTGGTGCTCACTCCGCTGCTGTACGGCTGATCTCCTTGTTGGACCGCTGATGTCGGTTTGGAATGCCCGGGCACGATCCAGGCCGCCTCACTGCCTCGCCGGCATTCGCCCCTCGCAGCCGGAACGGTGTCGGATGATGCGCCAGGTATGACGCCGAAACCGCCCTGCCAGGTGATGACGCTTGCCAGCGCTCAGTCCAGTAGTCGCACTGTCCCGGTCTGGGACAGGTCGTAGCCGCCGAGCGAGTGGACTGCGGACTGCACGGCTGGATCGCGTAGCGCGGCGATCAGCGGTTCGGCCGCCGCGAGCGCGTCCGCGCTCAGCACGATGTCGAAGTCTTCCCAGGTGACCGGGGTGAAGTTCAGGTCGAGCGCGGTGGCGGCCGCGCGCACGCCCAGGCCTGCGTCTGCCTGCCCGGAGGCGATCGCCATGGCGACCTCCAGGTGCGAGGCGGTCTCCGGGCCGGTGACCGACTCGGGCGGGATCCCGGCGTCGGTGAGTAGCCGGTCGAGCAGTACCCGCGTCCCGGTGCCGAACTGGCGCCGTGCGACCCGTAGCCCGCGCAACTGCGTGACCCCGGTCAGCCCGGCTGGGTTGCCCTCGGGAGTAAGCAGTCCCTGTTCGCGACGCCAGAGATGGATCAGTGTCGGCTGCCTGCCGCGCAGCAGGGTGCGGGCGAACGGGCTGTTGCGCTCGCCGGAGCGGTGCTGCAGGTGGATCGCCGCGGCGTCCGCGGTGCCCCGCCATATGCCGGTCAGTCCGTGGAAGCTGCCCCGTGCGCCGACGGTCACAATCTGGCCGTCTCCGGCGCCGCGCAGCACGACGTCGAGCCCGGGGTCGTCGCTGCCCGCTAGGCGCAGTGCCGTCAGCTTGCCCGGCGCTCCGTCCAGCAGCCGCCGGGCCGCGAGCGCGCCCCCGGCGGCTACCCGCGAGCGCCGGCGGTCGGCGACGTCGATCACGCCCGCGCTGGCCAGGTGCCGGTACGCGTGCGCCATCGTGGGCGGTGTCGTCCCGTACTGCCGCGCCGCTTCCCGCACGCCGGGCAGTTCCTCGCCAGCGGCTAGCTCACCGGACGCGACGCGTCCGGCGATGTCGCTGCTGACCTGGAGATAGGTGGCCATGTTCGCATGATGCTATAGCGCGGACCGTGGGTTTGTGATCCGGCGTCTTTCCGGTGCAGCAAGGCACTGTTAAGCTCTGCAGCCATCTGCTGTATCACAGTTCAGATCAGAAACAGTACATCGGTATGAATCGAGCCCGGCCAGCTGTGGCCGCGGAGAGGGAACCGGGAGAGGACAAGATCAATGGTGACAATATCGCAGCGACGCGGCGCCCGGATCGCCGCGTTCGTCTCCATTGCCTGCGTCGGGCTTGCCGCTAGTGCGTGCAGCAGCTCATCCTTCAGTTCCGCAACGAGTTCCGCGAGTTCCTCCGCGACCGCCAAGCCCAGCGGCGACGTCGACGTGCTCTCTGCTGGGTCCCTTGACACCCTGATGACCAAGACGGTCGGCCCGGCGTTCCACGCGGCGACCGGATACACGCTGGTCGACACCTCGGGCGGGTCGGGGACCCTCGAGTCCGATATTAAGAACAAGGTCGACGTCGCCGACGTCTTCGTCAGCGCCTCGCCGTCGGACGTCGCCGGCCTCGAAGGTGCCGCGAACGGTAACTGGGTCTCGTGGTACGCGTCCTTCGCCGCGTCGCCGGAGGTCCTCGGGTACTACCCCAAGAGCAAGTTCGCCAAGGACCTGCAGACCATGCCGTGGTACAAGGTGATCACCCTGCCCGGGTTCCGCCTCGGGCGGACCGACCCGTCCCAGGACCCCGGCGGCGTGCTGGCCGCCGAGGCCCTCAATGAGACGGCGACGGCGCAGAACCTCCCGGCGCTGAAGACGCTCGCGACGGAGACGTCAGACGAGTACGCGGAGAACCCGGAGGAGGCCGACATCCAGACCGGCCAGCTCGACGCGGCATTCATGTACGAGGCCGACGCGAACTCCCAGGGCAGTCCCTTCGTGAAGCTCACCGGCACCAGCCTCGCCGGGGACTACACGATCACGGTGCTCACCAGCGCCCCGCACCTGGCGGCCGCCGAGGCCTTCGTCCAGTTCCTCGTCGGGTCCACCGGCCAGAGCGAGATGAAGGCTGACAACTTCGAGATCGTCTCGCCGGCGAAGGTGACCGGGTCCGGTGTCCCGAGCGCTCTTACGAGCGTCCTCGGCTGATGAGCCCTGGCAGGTCGCCGCACGCGCTCCGGTGGCTCGGCGCCCTGCTGGTCCTTTACCTGGCTTACCCGGTCGGGGCGTTCTTCTACCGCCTCCTTGAGGGGCAGAACGAGGGCTGGAGCGTTCCCGGGCTCTGGCCGGCCTTGTGGGTGTCGGTCCTGGGCTCCACCATCTCGCTGCTCATCGGGGTGGTGGTCGGCATTCCCCTGGCCTACGTCCTGGCCCGCCGCCGAGGGTGGCTGTCCTCGGTGGTGGGCGTGGTCGTCCAGCTCCCGCTGGCGGTGCCGCCGCTCATCTGCGGCATCCTGCTGGTCTACGTCGTCGGCCCGTACACGTTCCTCGGCCAGCTGTCGGGGGAGCGGCTCACCCAGACGATGTACGGGGTGGTCATCGCCCAGTCGTTCGTCTCCGCACCGTTCCTTGTCGTCGTGGCCCGCAGCGCCTTCCGTGCCGTCGACCCGGCCCTGGGCGACGTCGCCGCCACCCTCGGCCACGGTCCGCTGGCCCGGTTCCTGCGCGTCGACGTCCCCGCCGCGGCGGACGGCCTCCGGACCGGGATGATCCTGATGTGGCTGCGGGCCTTCGGGGAGTACGGCACGACCGTGATCCTCGCCTACCACCCCTACAGCATCCCGGTCTACGTCGACAACCTCTTCTCCTCCGGGCCGCTGTCGCTGGCCGAGGCCCCGACGATCCTCGCCTTCGGCGTCGCCGTGGTGGCGATCGTCTCCGTCCGCGCCCGGCTCCCACGCTTGCGGCACCGGCCGGCCCCGGCGCCGCTGCCGCCGGTACCGACGCCGCCGACGCCGGTGGGCTTCGACATCAACGTCGCCGTCGGGACGTTCCGCCTGCGGGTGTCGCACCCCGAGGACTGCCACCGGCTGGCGATCGTCGGACCGTCGGGCTCGGGCAAGTCGGTCACGCTGCGGGCCCTCGCCGGGCTGCTCGGGCCGGACGCCGGGACCGTGACCTACGGCGGCGCCGACGTGAGCCGCACCCCAACCGAGCGGCGCCGGCTCGGCTACGTCCCCCAGGGGCTGGGGCTGATCCCCGGGCGCACCGTCTGGCAGCAGGCGGTCTTCGGCGTCCACGCGAACCCGGCCCGGGCCGCCTGGTGGCTGGAGACCCTCCACCTCGACGGCCTCCTCGACCGCCTGCCGGAGCAGCTGTCCGGCGGGCAGCGCCAGCGGGTCAGCCTGGCCCGCGCGCTCGCCACCGATCCCCGCGTGGTGCTGCTAGACGAGCCGTTCTCCGCACTGGACGCCCCGGTGCGGGCCGAGCTGCGGCGGGAGCTGCGCCGCCTGCAGCGCGACGTCGGCCTCTCCACAATCCTCGTCACCCACGACCCCGAGGAAGCGGCGATGCTGGCCGACAAAATCGTGGTCGTGAGCGACGGGCAGGTGCTCCAGTCCGGGAGCTGCCGCGACGTGTACCAGCGCCCCGCCTCGGCCGAGGTCGGCCGCCTGCTCCGCATCGACAACCTCTTCGAGGACGTCGCAGGTGACGGTATCCAGGCTGGCCTCGCCACGGGCCTGCCGGCCGGGACCCGGCTGCTGTGGCAGGTGCCGCCCGAAGCCCTCCGGCTCCGCCCGGACCCGTCGCCGTCAGGCGCCAACGGGCAGACCGTCGACCTCGGCCCGGGCCAGGTAACCGACGTCATCGACCTGGGCCGTGTCGTCGAGGTGGTGGTGCTGCTGTCCTCCGGCACCGAGCTCCGGTCCCGGACCCTCGAGGTGCCCAGCCTTAGCGTGGGCGACTCCTGCCGGGTGGAGACCGACCCGGATGCTGTGTCGGTCTGGCCGGCGGAGCCGGCGGTCACCGTAACCCGAGGCGACACGGCGCGCCTGGTGTGACCGGTCACCGCGCACCCTCAGTGGCGGCGAACGCCAGCGCGTGGCGCTGGCTCGCGCACTGGCGATCCGCCCCGGCCTGCTACTGCCCGGCGGCACTTCCCGGACTGGCGTCCTGGCCTTCCCTTCGCCGTGGGAAGCCGGCTATCCAGCGTCGTTCGGGGCGCAGCCGACGCGGGGCCGCCACGATGCTGCGCAGCCATTTGCGGTCGCGGGGAACAAGAGGCGGGCGCGGCCGGCGAGCTCAGGCGCATGCTACTTCCACCCGTTGCGGGCTGGGCTGATTCTGGAGGTTGCGCGGCGCAATATTGCTGGTCATAGGGTGTTTTTCGATCCGGGTAACGCTAATGTGACCCCGTGTTTGGCGCTGGCTGGACCGAGGTCGTGGCCCTGGTCGCGGCGTACCTGATCGCGGTGATAACGACTCCGGCCGGTATCTCGGGGGCGGTGCTCCTGCTGCCGTTCCAGGTCAGCGTGCTCGGTACGCCCAGCCCGTCGGTGACCCCGACCAACCTGCTGTACAACGTCGTGTCGACACCCGGGGCGCTGTACCGCTACTGGCGGCAGGGACAGACGGGCGGGCGACTGGCCCTGCTGCTCATCGCCGGGACCTTGCCCGGCGTGATCGCCGGATCGGTGATCCGCGTGAGGCTGCTCCCCAGTGCGCACGTCTTCGACCTGGTAGTCGCTGCAGTCCTAATCCCGCTGGGCACCTGGCTGGCCCTCGCCCGCACCGCCCGCCCGTCTGGTCGCGGCCGTCCGGCCAGGCAGATCCCGGTCCCGGCGCTGGTTGTCCTGGCCATCGTGGTCGGGTGCGTGGGCGGGATCTACGGAATAGGCGGCGGCGCGATCCTGGCACCGATTCTCATCGGGTCGGGCCGCAAGCCGTCCGAGGTCGCCCCGGCCGCGCTCGCTTCCACGTTTGTGACGTCGGCCGGGGGCGTCATCGCGTTCACCCTCTTGTCCCTGCACCAGCACACGTCAGTTGCCCCGGACTGGCCGACCGGTATCGCCCTGGGACTTGGCGGGCTGGCCGGCGGCTACACCGGCGCCCGCATTCAGTCCCGAATGCCGGATCTTTTGATTCGCCGCATACTCGGAGTCCTAGTCATCGCCATCGGGGCTTATTACATCTCTTCCGGCCTGAGCTGACCTTCGCTTTCCTTCATACGCGAATCCGCCCGGTCGTCGCCGAATACCACCAGGACTAACAAACCTAGGGTGTGTCGCACATCAAGCGAAGCCGATCCGTCGCGCTCACGGCGTGGCCGTCGGGTCGCTGTCAGTGCTGTCGAGCCTGGTGCTGATGGCCTCTCGTCGGATGTGCGCAATGCATTCGATGGCGTTTACGCCGTCGACGGAGATGGTCTCAGACCAGCCGCCGGTCCGAGGCATGTCCTGCGGCCCGAGGCAGGGCGATAGTCCGATTTCTGCCCGCCACCAGCGCTTGATGGCCCGTTCCACGATGGCCGCATGAGCGCCGATGGGGAACAGTTCGAGATTCAGCAACCGCCAGCCATGTAGCTGGAAGGCGGCGAGCCGGTTCGTGCCGATGTTGGTGATGCCGACCTTGTACGCGCGCATCTCCTCGTGTTCGAGGAGGTAGACGTAGCCCGGCTTGCCGGGGTTGAAGCCGCCGCCCTCGGCGCACTCTGGGCAACCTTGACCGTGTGCTCGGTTGTTTACCGTGGACAGCCATTCGTGGCCGGCGGCGCACCGGAACCACATCTTGCGGTTGGAATAGACGGCGATCCTCTCTGGTGTGAGCGGCGCGTTGCGGGTCGGGTGCCATTGCCTGGCGATATCAGGCGCCTGGGTGGCGAGGTCGTTGACACCCGTCACGACGATCACTCCGGCGCAGGCCGGGCACCCGCTACCTTGTGACCGGTTGGAGATCACGGATTCCCATTCGTGGCCGGAAGGGCAGCGCCACCATGCCTTGGTCCCGTTCATCATGGTAACCATCTGCGGTGTCCGGTCGCCGTTCTTGGTCGGGTGCCACTCGGCCGCGAGGTCGGGTGAGCGGGTTGCCAGGTCGTTAAAGCCGACGAGGATCCGCTGTCCCGAGCAGTAGGGGCAGTTGCTGCCGTTGGACCGCTCGTTAGCGCTGGCTTGCCATTCGTGTCCGAGAGCGTCCTGCCACCAGAACCTCCTGGCGGTGCTCCGGAACACCTCGCGTGGTGTCAGGGGCGCGTTGCGGGTCGGGTGCCACTCGGATGCGAGTGCCGGGTTTGTGGTGGCGAGGTCGTTGAACCCGGCGCGTACCTTCTGTCCCGCGCACACCGGGCACCCCTGCCCTAGCGCAGTGCGGTTATTGATCTTCGACTGCCATTCATGCCCGTCACTGCACTGGAACCAGACCTTGAGGTTGGACTTCTCGGCAACGGTGCCCGGAACCAGTTCCCCGTTCTTCGTCGGGTGCCATTCGGCCGCGATCGCCGGACGCTTGCTGGCGAGGTCGTTGAAACCCTGCAGTACCGCGTTGTTAGAGCAGTACGGACAGCTGGTCCCGTTGACCCGGTTGTTCACCTGCGAATGCCACACATGGCCGTATTCGTCTATCCACCAGAATCGTTTCGATGATCCGGCGGTCACATGAGTCGGCTGAACGTCTCCATTCAGGGTCGGATGCCACTGAGCGGCCAGGTCGGGGCGCCTGGTTGCCAGGTCGTTGTAGCCGGCCTGGATGCGCTTGCCGGCGCAGACGGCACAACCACTGCCGCGCGAGGCCCGGTGGCCGGGGGAGTCATCCCACTCGTGGCCCTTCGGGCAGAGCCACCAGACCTTCCTGCCCGACCCAGCGGAAATGTCGGCCGGGGTCAGGGGTGCGTTACGGGTCATGTGCCACTGCGCAGCAAGGTCGGGATGCGTGACGGCGACAGGCGCGGCGGGTTGCCTATTCACCTTTGGGCGCCCGAGCGCACGAACTTCGCTGTACAGGTGTCGGATGCATTGGGCAGCCTCTGCAGTCGCTTGCCGTCCGCAGCAACTGGGACCGCCGGTACGTCCCCTCAAGGCAGTCGTTGCCGATGTTGTCCGAGATCGACTTGGGGTCGGACACCCTGACGAATCGCAGGGTCAGCGAGCAGCAAGGATCAGGGCGCATGCCCGCCGGAGCCCCGGTGAGCTGCCTGTCGTCCATGGGGATCACGGTAGCGCCGGGGACTGACATTACCGATCAGGGTTTCCGCTTGCGAGGGTGTGCGCCCATTTGGAGGGCATTAAGATCACGTTCGCGACGCCGCAGGTCCGCGTAATCCGCATCCGGGAACACCTCAGCCCGGTGCGCGGCCAGGAAAGCGAACATGCTCCCCGCCGGCACCAGATGCCCGACCGCGGCGTCGAGTAACTCCCCGTCCATCCGCTCAAAGCCCTGCATGACAAAATCATCCCAGATGCCCGCCAAGCAGGCCAGACACGCCCGCAGGCAGTCTGGCTTTTCAGCAGGCTCCTAGACCGGCATCTCGATGAGCAGCGTGGTGCCGCCGCCGACCGGGCTGGTCACCTTGAGCGTGCCGCCGACCGCCTCGATGCGGTCGCTGAGCCCAGTCAGCCCGGACCCCCGGGCGGGGTCGGCTCCGCCGATCCCGTCGTCCCGGATCGCCAGCCGTACCATCGTGTCATCCGCGCCGAGCTCGACCTGCACGGAGGAGGCGCGCGCGTGCTTGGCCGCGTTGGCCAGCGCCTCCGACACCGCGTAGTACGCCGCGACCTCCACCCGATCCGGCAGCCGCCGCTCGACCCGCAGACCGAGCTCGACCGGCACCGCGGACCGCCGCGCCAGCGCCCTGAGCGCCGCCTCCAGGCCCCGCTCCGACAAGATCGCGGGGTGAATCCCGTGGGAGATCTCCCGCACCTGGTCAAACACGCCGGTGACCCGCTCGGCGATGCGTGACAGCCCGCCTTCTAGCTCGGCGAGCTGCGGTGGTACCGCGGCCTGCACCGTCCGCACGTCCAGCATCAGCGACACCAGCTGCTGCTGGGTGCCGTCGTGCAGGTCACGCTCGATCCGCCGCCGGGCCTCATCGGCCGCCGTCACGATCCGCGCGCGGGAGGCGGCCAGGGCGGCGCGGCTCTCTGCGTTCGCGATCGCCGTCGCCACCAGCTCGGTGAAGCCCGTAAGACGCGATTCGGCATCGCGGGGAAACGGCCGGCGGGCCTGCCTCGTGTGCAGGAACAGCACGCCCCACAACCGCCCCTCGACGACGACCGGGCTGGCGACCGAGGCGTCCACCCCGAGTTCCTCCCGCACGAACTTGCCAATGGGCCCGGGAACACCGTGGTAGTCCTCGATCCGGACCGACTGGCCCGTCCGGAACACGATCGACGCCAGGTCACCGCCGTCGAGCGGCCACGGCCCGGGGTCCATCGGGTGCTCCACGCCCTCGGCGCCCCAGGCAGCCACGACACTCACCGTGTCATCACTGCCGTACCGGCCCATCCCGGCGAGGTGCGCGCCCAGCAGACGTCCGACCTCCCCGGTGACCGCCGCGAAAAGCTCATCCGGCGCCGCCCCGCGCGCCACCAGCGTCGCCACCCGCCGCAGCGCCGCCTGCTCGTCGGCGATCCGGCGGTAGTCGGCGTACAGCTGGGCGTTGTCGAGGGAGACAGTGAGCTGGCCCGCGATGAGGTTGACCGCGTCGAGCCGCTCGGTCGTGAACGCGGCGCGGATCAGCCGGTTTTCCAGCAGCAGCACCGCCCGCAGCGCGCCGCGGCTGAGGATCGGCACGGCCAGCAGCGAGCAGCAGCCGGCGTCAGCGAAGTAGGGGTCGCGGGCGAACCGGTCGTCATCGGTGGCGTCGCCGGCGAACAGCGGTTCGCTCGTCCGCTGGACGTAGCGCAACACCGACATCGGCGCCGTGCCTTCCTGGCCGGTGCCGCTGGCCAGTACGGTGCCGTCGGGGGCGGGCAGCACCCAGTCCTGCCGGTCGGCGTCCCACAGCAGCAGGCGGACGGCGGTGGCGCCTGTCATCGCGCTGAGTACCTGGGTCACGCGGGCGTGCAGCCGGTCGATGCTGGTTTCCGAGCTCAGCGCCTGCGAGGCGGAAAGGATCCCGAGCAGGTCGACCGTTCCGGCCGTGACGGCGGCACGGCTATGGGGAACATCGCCGGACTGCTCGCCGGTGGCGGCCGGGCCGGACGGTGGCCGCCGGGCCGGGTAGGCCCAGTCGAGCTGGGCGACTTTGGCGGCCGCACCCCAGGCCAGGTACTCCTGGCGCGCCTGGGCGATCAGGTCGTGGCCGGCGTGTTCGAGGCCGTGGGCGAGGTAGAAGCGGGCGGCGTGCTCGGCGATGAGGGCCCGGTGCCAGGGCCGCTGGCGCTGCGCGGCCTCGTGCCGGGCGGCGTCGAAGGCCAGGGTGGCGGCGCGGTAGTCGCCGGCCGCCCATGCCCGCTCGGCCTCGACGAGCCGCAGCAGGTGCAGGAAGTTGCCGGGCGCGTCCGCGGCGCGGGCGGCCAGCCACCGGGTCAGCTCGTCCAGTTCGGCCAGCAGGCCGCCGCGCGTGTCCGCGTCCGTGTCGCGGGCTTGCCCGGCCAGGGCCAGCGCGCGCAGCAGCCGGGCGACGGCGGTCGGGTAGAGGCCGGGGAGCACCGGAACTAGCTGCATCGCGGCCGCGGTGTGCCGCTCCAGGCCGGCCGGATCGCCGAAGATGGCGGCGGCGTTCGCATGACTTAGATGAGCATGAAACTGTGCCACCGGGTTGCCGGGGTACTTGTCGGCGGAAACCGCCTCACCGGCCGCGGCCGTGCTTTCGCCAAGCAGCACACCAGCCAGCCACCGGTAGGGGTCGAGCACCTGAGCGGACTGCTCGTTGCCGGTACGGCGCACGAAGCCCACCGCCGCTTCCGCCTCGGCGAGGTAGCGCTCCAGTGACGGTGCGCAGTCCAGCATGCCTGGCACCGACGCATAGTAGACGGAGCCGGCGTTGGCCAAGTCGCCCCCCGCGATCAGCCCCTCCCTGGCCCGCTGACCCTGACGGACACTGTTTTCGATCGGCTCGGCCCAGCAACTGAGGACAGCGAACATCCCGCGCGCCTGGGAGGTGCCGGGCTCGTAGCCACGGGCTTCGCCCAGCGCGACGATCCGCCGCGCCGCCCGGTACCCGGCGGCGTAATCGCCGCGCAGCACCACAGCACTGAAGGCGGTGTTGGCCGCCGGGCCGACCAGGGCAGGGGCGGGGCCGTGCTCGAGGCAGATCCGCAGTGCTTCCAGGCCCAGCCAGGCGGTCGTGGCGCGGTCGCCGGCGAGGAAGGCCGCCGTCAGGGTTGCACTGATCAGAGCGGACGCGGCGAGCAGCGTGGGGTCGGTGAGGTCCGGCAGGGCCAGGTCATCAGCGGCTTCTGTGTGGTCCAGCCACTGGTACAGGTAGCCGAACTGGTGGTCAAGCCCGGCCGTGAGCTGGTCCGCGGCCGGGACAGTGATGCCGAGTTCACGCAGCGCCTGGCGGCCGAGCCGCAGCGCCTCCGCAAATCGGAGCCGGTGGGTCGCGCTGTGCACCTGCACCGCCGTCGCGTCCGCGCGGTCCAGCACGGCGGGGCACAGCCGCTCGATCGTGCGGAACACCTCGTCCGCCTCCTCCAGCCGCCCCAGGCCGCACAGCGCGGCGTGACGGCCGGCGTGCACCGCGGCGAGCGTCGCGGTCTCGGCCGGGTCGACCGCCGGAAGCGCGGCGGTCAGCAGCGTATGCACCAGCGCGTAGTCCCCGGTCAGCGTGGCCTGGCCGGCGGCGCGGCGCAGCAGCCCCGCCACCTGGCGCCGCTCGGCGGCGTCGCCGACCGCGCCGGCCACCGGCAGGTACTGCTCGGCCGCGACGGCGAACAACTCCGGGACGGCCGCCAGCCGCCGCGCCACGGCCAGCTGCATGGTGCGCCGCTGCTCCGGCTCCAGGCCGCCCAGGACCGCCTCGCGGATCCGGTCGTGCCGGAACCGCACCGCCGGATGCTCCCCGGGCTCCGCCACCAGTAGGCCCTCCTCGAGGGCGGGCGCCAGCACCTGGTCCACCACATCGGCGGGCTCACCGGTCGCGGCCTGCAGCAGGCTCAGCTCGGCGCGGCCGCCCAGGCACGCCATCGCCTCCACCACCCGCCGGGACCGCTCCGGCAGGACGGCAGCGCCCGCCGCCAGCAGCCCGGCGACCTCCGGCCGGCCCAGGTGCGCGCGCACCGCCGCCGCGTCCCACCGCCACCCGGCGGCCGTCGCGGTCAGCAGGCCGTCACGGCGCAGCGCGTTGAGCAGCTCCACCGTCTCGTACGGGTTGCCGCGCGTATGCGGCTCGATCACCTCGGCCAAGTCCTCTGCCGCAGACCGGTCCACGTGCAGCACGTCGGCGACCATGGCGGCCAGGCCCGGCTCCGGCAGGTTACCCAGCCGCAGGTGCCGCACCGTGGCCTGGTTCCGCCACCGGGCCAGCGGCGCCGCCAGCGGGTGCGCGGTGTCCACGTCGCCTTCCCGGTACGCGCCGACCAGCAGCAGCCCGTCGACCGGTTCCTCGCTCAGCACTAGGTCGACGAAGCCGAGCGGGGTGCCCCCGGCCCACTGCAGGTCATCGAGGAACATCACGACCGGCCGGTTCCGCGACGCGACCGCCCGCACCGCTGCCGCGGTCGCCCGCTGCAGCCGCGGCTGCGCGGTCAGCGGATCCCCCGCCTCCGGCGGTACCCCGAGCAGCGCCGCGAACTCCGGCAGCACCGCGGCCAGCAGGCCCGCGTTCGGCCCCACCGCCGCCACGATCCTCATCCGCAGTTGCGCCAGCTCATCGTCTGGCTCGGCCAGCAGCAGCCGGCCCAGCGCGCGGAACGCCTGATATGCCGCGTCGAACTCCAGGTCCCGCCGGTAGGCGTCGAACTTGCCGGCCACGAACCAGCCATCAGCGCCGGTCACCACCGGCCGCAGCTGGTCGACCAGCGCCGTCTTGCCCACCCCGGGCGCGCCGGCCACCAGCACCCCCCGGCACCCGCCCGCCAGCGCGCCGGCGAACGCGGCCTCCAGCGCCGCCACCTCGTCATCGCGCCCGGCCAGCCGCGACGGCGGCAGCAGCCGCACCGGGAAATCACGCTCACCGGCCCGGAACCCAGCCTTTCCCCGGCGCGCCTGCGCGTAGCGCAACCGCTCCAGGTCATAGACCAGGCCGTCCGCGGTCTGGTACCGGTTGTCCGGCTCCTTCTCCAGCAGGTGCATGATCACCTCGGACAACGGCGCCGGCACGGCGTGGTTCACCTCGGCGGGCGGCACCGGGACCCGGGCCAGGTGATCGTGGATGAGCCGCAGCGGGTCCCCTAGCCCGAACGGCGGTGCCCCGGTGGCCAGCTCGTACAGCACCGCGCCCAGCGCGTACAGGTCGGCCCGCTGGTCCACCGGCCGGCCGGTCCGCCCGGTCGCCTCCGGCGCCAGGTACGCCAGCGTCCCGGTGATCTCGACATGGTGGGTGAACTCGGGGCGGATCTCGGCGAACGACGAAGCCAGGGCGAAGTCCACCAGGCACGCAACACCGTCACCGGAAACCACGACGTTCGCCGGGGTGATGTCACGGTGGATCACCCCCCGTTCATGCATCCCCGCCACCGCCCGCGCCAGCCCCACCCCGAGGCCGGCCAGCTCACCGGCCGGCAGCGGCCCGGTCACGCCCGCCAGGCTCACCCCGCCGGCGTCCTCCAGCACGACCGACCCGGGGTACCGCGGCGCCTGCGCCAGCTGCGCCACCCCAGCGACGCCGCCCAGGCGTTCCAGCATCGCGACCTCATGCCGCACCCGCCGGTCCGCATCCGGTCCCAGCGGCTCCTTGCGGATTACCGCGCGCCCGGGAAGGAACAGCCTGGTGACGCGAGTACGCTCGCTGGAGTGCACGATTTCGGCCCGGACGAACGGCTCCGGGCCGGACCGCACTCCGCTTACTTCCATCGAGCACCTCCACACACACGGCCGGGCTCCCCCTATCTGCCTACACCCAGCCTGAGGACATGCACGACGTCGGGTCGGCATAGATTCTCTATTTTTACCAACCGGCCGTGGGCGCGAGTATCTCGATCCGGCTCTCCCTCACCCGGGTGTCGAACGCGGTCAGCCGGCAGTGGCCCGGGTTGCTGCCTGAAGCACGCAGCAACCCGAACCGAACTGGACGATCTGAACCTGCACGCGAAGTCACGGCTGGCCATCGATCTTGCGAGCCGATTCGGCGATCTGGGGCTTGGGTGTGCGGACCCGCGCTGTCGCTTTACCTGCGAGGTTGTGTGGCGTTCCGGAGGATGGCCGCGATGGTGTCGGCATCGTCGAGTTGCCCGGCGGCGACGCTGATCACCAGGTCGTAGGCCTGGTCGTTGGTCAGGGTCAGCCGTCGGCCGTTGAGGCCGTGGAACGCGATGACCGCGGCGAGCGCGAGCCGCTTGTTGCCGTCGATGAGCGCGTGGTTGCGGGCGATGGAGTGCAGCAGCGCGGCGGCTTTGGCGTCCAGGTCGGGGTAGGCGTCCTTGCTGAACGCGGTTGCCCGCGGGCGGGCCAGGGCCGATTCCAGCAGCCCGTAGTCGCGCACCGCGTAGCCGGCTCCCAGGGTCCGCTCCGCGACGTGCAGCAGCTCGGGAAGCGTCAGGTAGATCACTGGCCGAGCCGCTCCAGCGCCTCGGCGTAGCGGGGCAGTTCCTCGTCGAGGACCTGGTCGAGGAGTTCGGCGCGGCTGTGGTTCTCCACGTACTCGCGGATCGCCTGCCGGGCCACTTCCTGCATGGACCGGTGCTCCAGTTCCGCGCGTCGGCGCAGCGCGTCGGTTTCATCGTCGGTAAGCCTCAGGGTCATCGCCATGCACGCAATGGTATCGCCGATGATACCTAAGAAGTCCCTGTGGCTGCGGCAGGACGCGCGCACAGCGCGTGATCAGCGCCCCGACGGCGGTCTCCTCGGGATGAGCGAGCGAACCGCCGTCATGGGGCAGGTCCTTGCCGGTCGACGTGGCTGACCGCGCCGCGCGGATCTGGGTGCTCTGCGCGCTCCTACCCGCGTGGCGACATGCGGCACCGATGCCCGGTCGCGCCGACGAACGGGCATTCTCATCAGGTTTATGCCGGTGACCAGGATCTTCGGGTGCTGTCCGGGCGGCGCGGCGGCCGCGGGTCGGGGTTAACCCCTGGAACACTCTGTCCTGACGGGGGACCCACACGCAAGGACACATCAGATGATTGCGCGCAGACGGATCATTGACATCACCGAACAGGTAGCCGACGGGTTGTCCGCTGCCTTCTCGGCCACGCGCACGGCGGCGGGCAGGGCAGCCAGCCGCTTCCCGCGGCCTGCCGCCGTGTCAGCTGCGGCCGTTCTGCTCGCCGCCGTCCTGGCGCCCGCGGCCTGCTCGGCTGCGGCGCCTACGCCGGCCGTGGCGCCTACGCCGGCCGTGGCGCCTACGCCGGCCGTGGCGCGCGCCGGCGTCGGCCACGCCACCGGTTCCGGTGCTGCGCTGGCGCTCCTGCGACGGCGGATTCCAGTGCGCCACCGCCCGGGTGCCGTTGAGCTACCGGGACCCGCGCGGCGCGACGATCAGCATCGCCGTGATCAGGCACCTGGCGACCGATCCGGCCCGCCGCGCCGGGACGCTGTTCTACAACGGCGGGGGCCCGATGGAGCAGAACCTGAGCTTCGTGACCGGCGGCTTCGGTTTGCTCCCGGCGGCGGTCGCGGCCCGGTGGGACATCATCACGTTCGACCCCCGCGGCTTCGGCTACAGCACCGCGGTGCGCTGCTTCCCGACCATGGCGGCGGAGACCAGGTTCCTCGGGGGCACGGTCTTCGGCGGCCTGCCCGTCTTCCCCGTCGGCGCCCGGCAGGAAGCGGCCTGGGAACGGACCTGGACCCGGTTCGACGCGCGGTGCGCCCAGCGCAACGGCAGCCTGCTGGACCATGACACCACCGCCGATGTGGCCCGTGACATGAACCTGCTGCGCGAGGCGGTCGGCGCCCCGGCGCTGAACTACATCGGCGCGTCCTACGGCACCGGGCTCGGCGCCACCTACGCCAACCTGTTCCCCGCCACAACCGGGCACATGATCCTGGACGCGAACCTCAACCCGGTCGCCTGGGCCCACCCGGACGGCGCGCCGACCTTTCTTGCCCAGGGCACGGACCAAGCGTCCGCGGCGAGTATGCGGGCCTTCCTTGACCTGTGCGGCAGGACGACAACCTCGGCGTGCGCGTTCTCCGCCGGAACCCCGGCCGCGACCCGCGCCAAGTGGGCCACGCTGCTGCGTCGGCTCTGCTGGCATCCGGTCACTATCGGCACCCCGCCGCAGACCTACACCTACGCCGACGCGGTGGTCTCCGTGCCGCTGACCGCTGTGAGCCAGTGGCAGTCCGGCGCCAGCGTGCTGCAGCAACTCTGGGTGGCCTCGACCGCCGGCCGCCCGTCTACGGCGGCCAGCCCGGCCACGCGTGCCCAGGCCAGCCCGCCCGCGACCGCCGCGACCCTGCCCCCGGGCTTCTACACCGGCTGGGAGCAGACGCTCGCCGTGCTCTGCTCGGACAGCCCGAACCCGCGTGACCCGGCCGCCTACTCGGCCGCCGGGCGCAGGGCCTACGCCCGGTCGGGCGCCTTCGGCCTGGAAGAGCCGTGGAAGACGGAGGCGTGCGCGGACTGGCCGGCCGCTGCGGCCGAGGACCGTTACTCAGGCCCGTGGAACCGGCCCACGGCCACCACCATCCTGGTCCTCGGCAACACCGGCGACCCGATCGTGCCGCTCCAGGACTCGGTCGCGATGTCCCGGGACCTGGCCCGCGCCCGGCTGCTGACCATCGACGGGTACGGGCACACCGAGATCCTCAACCCGAGCACCTGCGCCACCGACTACGAGACCCGCTACCTGCTGACCGGCGCCCTCCCCCCGCCACGAACTGTCTGCGAGGAGAACGCCACCCCATTCCCCGGATGAGGCCAGCCGAAGGCAGATCGTCCGCCCAGGCACGACGCCTCGGCTTTGCCAGCCGGGGCGCCATCGCCGATGCCGGGCGCCATGGATTCTGGGTAATACCGGGCCGATGGGCGACGATTCCCGGCGGCGAGGACGCGCGATACAGCTAATGGACCGGCTCGGCGAACGCGGCGTGCTTGATCAGCTTATTGATGCGGTGCGGGCGGGTGGGAGCGGGGTGCTCGTGGTGCGCGGCGAGCCGGGGGTGGGCAAGTCCGTATTGCTTGATTACCTGGCTGGACGGGCGTCGGGGTGCCGGGTGGTGCGGGCGGCGGGTGTGGAATCGGAGATGGAGCTGGCTTTCGCCGGGTTGCATCAGCTGCTCGCGCCGGTGCTGGACCGGGTCGGCCGGCTGCCCGGGACCGCAGCGGGAGGCGCTGTGGACCGCGTTCGGCGTCAGCGCGGGCCCGGCGCCGGACCGGTTCCTGGTGGGGCTAGCGGTGCTGGGGCTGGTGTCAGAGGTGGCCGCCGAGCGGCCGCTGGTGTGCGTGGTGGATGACGCGCAATGGCTGGACCGGGCGTCGGTGCAGGCGCTGGGGTTCGTGTCGCGGCGGCTGGCGGCTGATCCGGTGGGCCTGGTGTTCGCGGCCCGGGTGGCGGGGGCGGAGCTGGCGGGGTTGCCGGAGCTCGTGGTCGAGGGCCTGGCGGAGGGCGACGCGCGGGCGCTGCTCGATGCGGCGCTGACCGGGCCGGTGGATGCGCGGGTCCGGGACCTGATCGTGGCCGAGACTCGGGGTAACCCGCTGGCGCTGCTGGAGTTGCCGCGGGGGCTGGCGCCGGCGGAATTGGCGGGCGGGTTCGGGCTGCCCGGGGCGGTGTCATTGCCGGGCCGGATCGAGGAGAGTTTCCGGCGGCAGTTGGATGGTCTGCCGGAGGAGACCCGCCGGCTGCTGGCGGTGGTGGCGGCTGATCCGTCTGGTGACCCGTTGCTGGTGTGGCGGGCTGCGGGGCGGCTGGGAATCGCGGTTGCGGCGGGAGCGCCGGCGGCCGGGGCGGGGCTGGTCGAGTTTGGCGCGCGGGTGCGGTTCCGGCATCCGCTGATGCGCTCAGCGGCCTACCGGTCGGCGTCACTGCGGGAGATCCAGGAGGTGCATGCGGCGCTGGCGGAGGCCACCGATCCGGCGGCTGATCCGGATCGCCGGGCCTGGCACCGGGCGCAGGCCGCGCCAGGTCCGGATGAGAACGTCGCTGCGGAGCTGGAGCGTTCCGCCGGGCGAGCGCAGGGCCGCGGGGGGATGGCCGCGGCGGGCGCGTTCCTGGAACGGGCGGCGCTGCTGACCCCCGACCCGGTGCGCCGGGCGCACCGGCTGCTGTCCGCAGCCCGGGCCAAACGCGGGGCCGGTGAGCTGGATGCGGCGCTGGGGCTGCTGGTCGCGGCCGAGGCCGGACCGGTGGACGCGCGCCAGGCCGCGGAGATGGAGAGCCTGCGCGGTCAGATCGCCCTTGACCAATACCGCGGCAGCGACGCGGTCCGGCTGCTGCTCAGCGCAGCCCGGCGATTCGAGCCGGTCGATGTGCGTCTGGCCCGCGAGACGCACCTGGAGGCGCTCGGAGCCGCGTTCATGGCCGGTGATCTGGGGCGGCCCGGCGGCGTGCGGGAGGCCGCCGAAGCCGCCCGCGCCGCGCCGCCCGGTCCGGACCCGCAGCGCCCGGTCGACGTCGTGCTCGACGCGCTCGCGCTGCGGCTGACAGAGGGGCACGCGGCGGCCGCGGCGACGCTGACCCGGGCACTGGAGCGGTTTGTTGCCCTGGACGCCGGCGAAGCCCGCCACGCGCTCTGGCTGGCCGGCGGGAGAGCCAGCCGCATCATCCCGATGGAGCTGTGGGACTTCGAGTCCGGGTATGCGGTGGCCGCCCGCCAGGTTCAGGCCGCCCGCGAGGCGGGCGCCTTCGTCCAGTTGCAGTTGGCCCTCAACTACCTCTGCATGCTCCACCTGCTCGCCGGCGAGCTAGACGCAGCGGGGCGGCTAATCGAAGAAGATCGCCTGATCGCGGAGGCGACCGGCAACCCGACGGTTGGGTATGCCGCGATGATGCTCGCGGCCTGGCAGGGCCGGGAGCAGGAGGCCTCCGAGCTGATCCAGGCCACCGCCCGGATGGCGACCGCACAGGGCACGAGCATGCTGGCCGACCTGGCGACGTGGGCAAGCGCGGTACTGGACAACGGCCTGGGCCGGTACGACGCCGCGCAGGACGCCGCCCGGGACGTATTCGAGCGCGACCAGCTGGGTTTCGGCCAGATGGTCGTGCCCGAGCTGGCCGAGGCGGCGGCCAGGACCGGCGACGTCGCGGCCGTCCAGGCCGCGCTGGACTGGCTGTCCGAGCGCACCCGGGTGACCCCGACCGAGTGGGTGCTGGGGATCGAGGCCCGGATTCGGGCGCTGCTCAGCGACGGCGAGGCGGCGGAGCGCTGCTACCGGGAGTCGGTCGAGCGGCTGGGCCGGACCCGGGTCCGCGACCAGCTGGCCCGGTCGCACCTGCTCTACGGGGAATGGCTGCGCCGGAAGGGCCGACGCATGGACGCGCGGGAGCATCTGCGCGCCGCCCACCAGATGCTGGACACGATGGGCATGTCGGCGTTCGCCGAGCGGGCCCGCCGTGAGCTGCGGGCCACCGGCGAGACCGCCCGCCCGCGCATCGCCCCGGCCACCCGCACCGCCGCAACCAGCGAGCCGCTGACCGCGCAGGAGGCCCAGGTCGCGCGGCTGGCCAGGGACGGCCTGTCGAATCCGGAGATCGGCGCCCGGCTGTTCATCAGCGCGCGCACGGTTCAGTACCACCTGCGCAAGGTCTTCACCAAGCTCGGCATCAGCTCCCGCGGCCAGCTATACCGGGTCCTGCCCGGCGACCCGGACACCATCCGGCCAAGCTAATCCGCCGGACAGCCGGCGTCGCCGGGCGCGCCGCCAGGCCGCCACTGGCCACCCGGACAGTCGCGGCCAGGCCGCCACTGGCCCCTTGCACTGTGCGCTTGGCGGACGCGAGCGCGGCCCTCCTGGCATGACGATGGCAGGGAAGCAATCACCGGGGCCGGAAGGGGTCCACTAGCCACCGGATCAACATCGAGGCCGGCCAGCAGTTCGTGTTCGAGGCACAGTAGACGGCCGAGGGATGGAGCCGCTGGTCCACCCCCGCGGTGACAGGCGATTTCACCCACGGCTCAGGGATCGCCTGCCAGCCCAACGGTCGCTCGCCGATCCGGCTGCGGGTGACCTCGGTACAGCCGGGATCGTCCTCACCAACCTAGCCGCTGACACGCGAAGGGAGTGATGACGATGAAGTCCACCGCGAAGGACGCCAAACGCGTGGGAACCGACGCAGAACCAGGCCGCCGGCCGGTCAGCGGGGCTGCCAGGGGATATGCCCGGCAGGCTGCGCTGCCACGTGCGACCGCGTTCTGGCTGGTGGCCGGGGTGCTGTTCCTGCTGCTGTTCGTGTCGGGGGCCCCGTCGCCGCTGTATGGCGTCTACCAGGCCCAGTGGCGGTTCTCGGCGATCACCCTGACCGCGGTCTTCGCCGCCTACGCCCTCGGGCTCCTGGTCGCTTTGCTGGTGTTCGGGTCGGTGTCGGACTACCTAGGGCGCCGCCGCGTCCTATCGGTGGCCCTGGCGGCCGGCGCGGGCGCGTGCGCGCTGTTCCTGGCGGCGCACGGCGTGGGACTGCTCTTCGCGGCCCGGGCGCTGACGGGCGCCGCCGTCGGCACCGCGACCAGCGCAGGCGGCGCGGCGATGATCGACCTGCAGCCCGCGGGCAGCGGGCGCGGGCCGGTAGTCACCGGCGCCGCCAACCTGCTGGGCCTGGCCGCCGGCGGGCTGGGCACCAGCGCACTGGTCCAGTACGGGCCGGCGCCGACCCATCTGATCTGGTGGCTGCTGCTCGGCGCCTCCGCCGTCGCCGCCGTGGCCGTGCTGGCGATTCCGGAGACCGCGGCTGAGCGGCCTGGCGTCCTGGCCTCGCTGCGGCCGCGGATGGCCGTGCCGCGGCAGGCACGCGGGACGTTCGCGGTGGCCCTGCCGTGCCTGATCGCGACGCCCGCGCTCCTCGGCTTTTACCTGTCCCTGGGCCCGTCGCTGGCCGCGCAGGTGCTCCGCTCGGCGGACCTGCTGTGGGGCGGCCTGGTGATCTTCCTGGTCAACGGGATCGGCGCCGCGGCCACGGTCGCGTTGCGCGGCGTCAGCGGCCCCGCGGCCATGCTGGCCGGCTGCCTGGCCCTGCTCGCCGGCGCGGTGATGACCCTCGCCGCGATTGAGACAGCGTCGGCTGCCGCCTTCCTCGCCGGCACCGCGGTCGCCGGCGCGGGCTTCGGGACGGGGTACTTCCTGGGCGCCTACCGCATCCTGACCCTGCTAGCCGGCCCCGGCCAGCGCGCCAGCCTGATCGCCGCCATCTGGATCGTCTACTACCTGGCGTTCAGCGTCCCCGTCGTGATCGCCGGCGTGGCCACCACGCACTTCGGCCTGCACCAGACCTCCGTGGTCTACTCCGCTGCCCTCGCCGTGCTCGCCGCGGCGGCCGCGGGCAGCTTCTGCTCCACAGGCCCCCGCGCCGCGAACAGCGCTCAGCGTGGCTGCGGCGCAAGAACAGAGCAGACAATGGATGACGTGCTGGATTTCGTACTCGAAGCGCACGGCGCGCTCAGGCGATGGCCGGGCGTCAGAGACCCACCGTGAAACACCATCACCATTGCAGCCGCCAGCCGTTAATGACGGGATATTGACAGCTGTCAAGGGCGAGGAAGGATAACGCCATGAACGGAAACAACAACATCTCCGATGAAATAGTGACAGCCAAGATCCGGCGAGCGCTCCTGTCGGGGCCCGACAGCATCACGCGCGAGGCCACCGTTGCCGAAATGGACGGCCAAGGCAAGATGACCGTGTTGCGCCCGGGTACGAACCAGTGGGTGTGTGTCCCCGGCAATGAAAACATCATCGGACAGGCCGATATGTGCGCGGATCCCATGGGGATGCAGTGGATGCTGGACGCCATGGCAAGAAAGCCCAAACCGACGAATACCGAGCCCGGCCTGATCTACATGCTCAATGGGGCTTTGCAGCACAGCTACACTGATCCGTTTGATCGGACCAGCCCGGCCATCCCGATCGGTCCGCACTGGATGATCATGTGGCCTTTCGACGCCAAAGCCACCGGCTTGCCGACGGTCATGCGCGACGCCGGAACGTTGGTGATGTTTGCCGGCACGCCGTATGCGCATCTACATGTCTGTGGTTCACCGTGGGACGGGAATGAGTATCACCCGGGCGATAGAGGTGTCTGGACAATGACCTACGCCCGGCCATGAGGACATCAAGACTGCCGACTGTGAGGTGAATGCCTGGACCGCCTCGAGGTGCCGCCCCAGCAGTGTGCATCGGACACCTGCATAGGTGCTTGAGTGGACATGAGCCATCGGCGACTCTGACGGATGGGAGCCTTCCGGTGCGATGATTTTCCTGGCAGCCGTCGGTCTTACCGAGCATGACTATGACGACGAGAGTCCAGAGCGTGTCGATCCCGGTGGCCGATCAGGACCGGGCACTGGCGTTTTACACAGAGGTGCTCGGCTGCGAGCTGCGCACCGACATCGAGGTGTGGCCCGGGGCCAGGCTGGTGGAAGTGGTGCCCCCCGGGTCGAGCGTCGGCCTAGTGCTACTGCCCCCGGACAGCGAAATCCCTATGGCCGTACGGTTGGGCACGACCAACGCCGAGACCGCCTACGCGCGGCTTCGCCAGGCGGGCGCGAGGCTGCACAACGACGAGATCGTGCACCTCGACGGCTCCCCGCCGATGTTCTTTTTCGCCGACCCAGATGGCAACGGGCTCGTATATCTAGAGGAAGAACCCGGCGGGGCCAGCGACAACTGATGCCAGGCACGACGTGCACGCGCATGCGGAGGATTAGATGAACGTTCAGTTCAACCTCGCCGCAGAGCAGTCGTGGTCGTCGCGTGCGCGCAAGGTGGGAATGGGTATCGCCGCGGTGGCTGTAGCGTCTTTGCTGCTCGCCGCGGGCAGTATCAGCGGAAGCGGATCGAGCGGTGGTGGCAGCGCAGCGTCGTCGGCCGCGATAGGTTCCGTCGCCGGCTCCGGGCAGATCACCCCTGTCACGGATAGTGACGGGGATAGGTTCCCCTCTCCCTCGCTCTAACCGCCACCACAGACGGCCGGCCAGCGGGAGCCCGCAGTCCCGTGGCGAGCCCAGCCGGCTACCCGCGCCAGCCGTCTGCCTCAGCCGTCCCTTCGGTTTTTGACCTAGGAACCTGACGCCTGACGGGTCCCGAGCCCGTTTAGGGCGGTACTGCCATGCCGGCCGGCCGGTGGCTACGTTCACCGCTGTTGGCAGGTCACCCAGGGATAACTGGACACGTTCTGCTTGTCTTCGTTCCGCTGGCTTTGGCGGTTCGACGGGTGTCTACTTGCGGGCGGGCGGGCGGCCTGTCCTGTGGATCATGTGGCGGGGGCGCAGAGCCCCCGCCGGCCCAGCCGGCGGACAAACCGCCGGCTGGGCTGGTGCGGTGGGTCGACATCAGTCGGTGCTGAAGTAGTGGCCGTCTTCAAGGTCGGCGATCAGGCCGGGGTGGACCGGCTCCCAGCCCAGCAACTGCCTGGTGTCCGCGTTGGACACCGTGACGTCGAGCGTGATGAACGGGAAGGCCTTGAAATGGTCCGCGGCTTGCCCGGCCGGGATGCTCACGGCCGGGACGTTCAGGTGGCGGCCGATGGTCTCGGCGATCTCGCGCACCGTGATGCCCTCTTCGGCCGCGGCGTACAGCTTCGATCCGGCCGGGGCCTTCTCCAGCGCCTTGGCGGCCGGCCAATACATGGCAAAATCAGCTAGGTGCAGATCGGGATGCTTGGATCATTCGAGGTTCGCACGGACGACGGCGTCCTCGCCGACGTGCCGGGCGCCCGGTTGCGCGGGCTGTTGATCGCCCTCGCGCTCGAACCAGGTCACGTAGTCCCGAAGGCGACGCTCGTCGACTGGATTTGGGGTGAGCGCCCGCCCTCCGACGCGGCGAATGCCTTGCAACGCCTGGTTTCCCGGCTGCGGAAGGCGCTGCCGGAAGGGTTGATTGAGGGGCAGCCGGACGGCTACCGGTTGACCGTGGAACCCGACGCTGTCGACGCGGTGCGGTTCGAACGCCTCGTCGGCCAGGCCCGCACTGACGAGGTTCCACGGCGGGTACGGCTGCTGCGCGAGGCCCTCGCATTGTGGCGTGGCGCGGCCATGCAGGGCGTCGGTCTGCAGGATAGTGCGGCGTTTGACGCGGCGGTCACCCGGCTCGAGGGGCTACGCCTGACTGCCCTGGAGGATCGGTTCGATGCGGAGGTCAGCCTCGGCCACGGAGCAGAGCTGGTCACGGAACTGACCGACTTGGTGGCCGCGCATCCGGTGCGAGAACGGCTTGTCGCTGCGCTGATGCGTGCCCTCGTTGCGGCCGGTCGCGATACCGAGGCGCTGCTCGTGTACCAGAGCACGAGAGAAGCCCTGGCCGACGCGCTCGGTGTCGACCCCTCACCGGAGCTGTCCGCATTGCACGTCGCGCTGCTGCGGGGCGAGTTGGGACGGCGGGACCAGCGCTGGGGGGAGGAGGGCCGGAAGACCAACTTGCGGGCCGAGCTAACCAGCTTCGTTGGCAGGGACGCTGATGTCACCGCAGTCCGCGAGCTCATCGCCGGGCATCGGCTCACTACCCTGATCGGGCCGGGCGGCTCGGGGAAGACCAGGCTGGCGACGGAAACCGCGCGCTCGCTGCTCGGCGACCTGCCGGACGGGGCCTGGCTGGTGGAGCTTGCCGCCATCGGCGCGGACGGTGACGTGGCGCAGGCGACGCTTGCCGGACTCGGCCTCCGGGACGCCCTGCTCGGCGAGGCACCGAACGCGGAACTGACGGACCGGCTCATCGCCGCGATCCGCGAGCGGGAGGCGCTGCTGATCCTGGACAACTGTGAGCACGTGATCGAGTCGGCAGCGAAGTTCGCCTACCGGGTGCTCGGGGAGTGCCAGCGGCTGCGGATCCTCGCGACGAGCAGGGAACCGCTCGGCATCACCGGTGAGGCGCTGTGGCTGGTCGAGCCGCTGGCCCTGCCGGATGCGTACCCCAGCCGCGCCGAGATGGAGTCCTCGCCGGCCGTCCAGTTGCTGCGGGACCGGGCCGGCGCGGTGCGCCGGGACTTCGCGGTCGACCCCCGCACGTTGTCGACGATGGTGCGCGTCTGCCGGGCGCTGGACGGGATGCCACTGGCGATCGAACTGGCCGCGGCCAGGTTGCGCACCATGTCCATCGATCAGCTCGCCCACCGCCTCGACGACCGGTTCCGCCTGCTGACCAGCGGTAGCCGTACCGCGTTGCCGCGGCATAAGACACTGCGCGCCGTGGTCGACTGGAGCTGGGAGTTGCTCACCGACGCCGAACGGATGGCCCTGCGCAGGCTCTCGGTGTTCTCGGGCGGGGCGAGCCTGGAAGCGGCCGAGCGGGTCTGCGCCGCCGATGCGGTCGAGCAGGAGCAGATGCTCGAACTGCTCACCTCGCTGGCCGAGAAATCGCTGCTGCTCGCCGATGGCGACAGCGCACCGCGCTACCGGATGATCGGCACGATCAAGGAGTACGCCGGGCACCGGCTGGCGGAGGCAGGGGAATCGGACCTGGCACGCCATGCGCATCTCGCCTACTTCACCGAACTCACCGAGACCGCGGAGCCGCATCTTCGCCGCGCAGAGCAACTGGAGTGGCTTGCCGTGCTTGAGGCTGAGCATGACAACATCGGTTCTGCGATGCGTGGCGCGATCGCGGCAGGCGAGGCGCACGGGGCAATGCGGCTCGCGGCAGCCGCCGGCTGGTACTGGTGGCTCGGCGGGCACAAGGCTGAGGGCAACGAACTGATCACCGCGGCCACCGCCATTCCCGGCGAGGTGCCCGATGAGGTCCGGGCTATGGTGTACGCCCTTGTCGTGCTGTTCCTGGGCTCCGGGCGGGGCGACGAACACCAGGTGGCGGAGTGGATCCACGAGGCCCACCGGCTCAGCCAGCGCATTCAGCACGGAAACCCGCTGCTGGGGTTGATAGCCCCACTGGAACGCATGCTGCAGGCGCCGGACGCGTTCTTGCCCGCGTGGGAGCCACTGCTGGACAACGAGGACCCCTGGGTACGGGCACTGGCCCGGCTGCACCTCGGCAAGATGCGGAACATGCTCGGCCAGGGCGGGCATGATGCGGACGCGTATCTCGAGATGGCGCTCGCCGAGTTCCGCGCGATCGGCGAACGGTGGGGGATTTCGTTCGCCCTGACCGAGTTGGCGGACCGGATCGCCGTGCGCGGCGAGTTCGCCGGCGCGTGCGCGTACTACGAACAGGCCGTCGCGGTCGTCACCGAGGTCGGCGCCAGCGAGGATGTCATCCGGATGCGGGCGCGACAGGGTCAGCTGTACTGGCTGCTGGGCGATCGGGACGCCAGCGCGGCCGCCATCGCCGAGGCGCAACGGTGCGCGGAACGGGTCGCCTGGCCGAATGCGCTGGCCGAGCTGGCCCTCGCGAAGGCGGAACTCGCCCGGTGGGGCGGCAACGCCAAGGAGGCAAACCAGCAGCTTGGCGTCGCGACAACCATACTGGGCGACGAAGCGGAGCAGGCGTACATCCGGGCGGTGACACACGACCTGCTCGGCTACCTTGCCGACGACCTCGGCGAGGCCCGGGCGCACCGCGCGGCGGCCTGCCGGGCGGCGACCGAGACGGGGCACGCGCCCCTGATCGCAGTGGTGCTCGTCGGGATCGCGGACCTGGCGCTCCGCCGCGACCAGTACGAGCAGGCCGCGCGGTTGCTCGCGGCGAGCGCCGGCGTGCGCGGACTGCCGGATCGTTCCCACCCGGACATGACCCGGATCGAGCAGGCCGCGCGGCGTCGTCTCGGCGAAGAGCGGTTCACCGAGACGACGCAGGAGGGGACGCAGGCAAACTGGCATGAGCTGGTCGAAGCTACGCTCGCCTGCTGAACGTGGCCCGTGACCACAGGTACCCGACGAGGGCGATCCCGAGGCACCAGGCGAGAGCGGCGGCCGCGTAGCCGCCCGACGGGGTGCCGGCCAGCAATCCACGCAACGATTCGATAATCGGCGTGAAGGGCTGATACTGCGCGAATTGCCGGATGCCCTGTCCCATCTTGGCGGCCGGCACGACCGCGCTGCTCACGAAGGGCAGCAGGATCAGCGGCACGACGGCCATGCCCGCGGATTCCGGGGTTTTCGCAGCCATTCCCAGCGCGACCGTGAGCCAGGAGGCCGCGAAAGCCGCCGCCGCGGCGATACCGATCGCGCCGAGCCAGTCGAGGGGGGTCGCGGGCGACCGGAACCCCAGCGCGAACGCCATCCCGATGATGACCACAATGGCTACCGAACTGCTCAGCATGGTGGCCACGACGTGACCAGTCAGGACGGCACCGCGGGAGACATTCATAACCTTGAACCGGTTGATGATGCCCTTGGTCATGTCGGAGCTCACGGAAACAGCAGTGCCCGCCAGCCCGTAGCAGATGGCCAGCACAATCAGACCTGGTGTTGCGTACTCGACGTAGTGTTCACCGACATCGAAGGCGTTGCCGAACACGTACACGAGCAGCAACATGAGCACGACCGGCATCAAAGCCGCGTTGAATATCATGACCGGATTGCGGATAACGTGCTTGAGGTTGCGACGCAGCATGATCCGCGAATCGGTCAGCGGTGCTGAAATGGCGCTCATTGTGCGATGGCCTCCGTGCTCGCGTGACCGGTCAGGGCTAGGAAAACGTCATCGAGGTCCGGCGTGTGCACGGAGAACTCCTCGACGTCGATCGAGTGCTCATCGAGCCGATCCAGCAGACCCCGCAGCGATTTCACCCCGCCGTCGCTGGGAATCCGCAGGGTCAGGGCCGCCTCATCCACGGTGGCGCCGTTCAGGGCGCGCGCCGCCGCGTGCAGCATCACGACGTCGGGGAACCGGAGCCGGACGTGACTGCCGGGAACCAGGCGCTTGAGTTCGTCAGGGGTGCCCTCGGCAACCAGGTGGCCCTGGTCGAGCACCGCGATCCGGTCGGCGAGTTGATCGGCTTCTTCCAGGTACTGGGTGGTGAGGAAGACGGTCACGCCGTCGGCCACCAGCTCGCGGACGATGTTCCACATCATGCGGCGGCTGCGCGGGTCCAGTCCCGTCGTCGGCTCGTCAAGGAAGATGATCTGTGGCCTGGTGACCAGCGTCATCGCCAGGTCAAGCTTCCGCTGCATGCCCCCGGAATAGGTCGACGCCATCTTCTGCGCCGACTCCGCCAGATCGAACCGTTCCAGCAACGAGGTGACCACCCGCTTGCCCTCACGGCCCCGCAGATGGTGCAGATCCGCCATCAACTGCAGGTTCTCTTCCCCCGTGAGCAGATCGTCCACCGCCGCGAACTGACCGGTGACCCCGATGACCGCGCGCACGGCCTTGGCCTCGGTCGCGACATCATGCCCGGCAACCCGTACCGTCCCACTGTCGGCCTTGATCAACGTGGTCAGCACGTTCACCGTCGTCGTCTTACCCGCCCCATTCGGGCCGAGCATGGAAAAGATCGTGCCCGCGGGAACATCTAGATCGATGCCATCGAGGACGATCTTGTCCCCGTACGCCTTGCGCAGCCCTGAGACTGCAATTGCTGTACTTCGCATGCGACCACTATCGGCACCGCCCCTGACACGCGCCTGTCACGCCTCTGTCACGACCACTGACACGGTGTTCTACCTCGTTACGCCAGGTCAGGGCACCGCGCAGCCTGGGTCCCGTAACGGCAGCGAGCGGCCCGGGGCGGCAGATCGCCGGCCCGGGCCGCTCGCGTTTCCTGGCCACTACTGACCCGGTCAGCTGGCCGCCGGAGTGGCTCGCCAGCGGCGGCCGACCGCGGCGGCCAGGAACGCGATCCACGCCGCGCCGGTCAGGGCGGCCAGCCGCTCGAACAGGCCGCCGAGGCCGCCGAGGGCGGTGGCGTCGGCGATGAGGATGACGATCATCAGCGCCATGCACCAGTGGGTCGGGCGCACCAGGGGCTGCCAGCCGGCGGCCCGCTTCATCGCGGCAGCGAGCAGGAAGCCGGCGATCACGAAGAGGATGAGCCCGGCCGTGCTGAGAAAGTCGTCCATCGTGCCGCCGAAGTTGGATAGCTGCTTAGCGGACGTGCACCCGGGATCGGCCATCCGGCAGTCGAGCCGCTCGGTGACCGTAAACAGGTTCCCGAGGCCGAAGATGGACAGGGCCAGCAGCCACGAGCCTGCCGTCGCGAGCCGTCCCGCGGAGCCCGACGCTGGGCCAAGCGCCGAGCGCAGCATGGGGAGCAGGGAGCGCAGTGCGAACCAGATCGTTGCGGCGCCGCACACGGTGAGCACGATAATAAGGAAGGCCGCCCCGGGCTCGGGCGCCGTGACCGCGTACATGTCGCTGATCGAGTGCGCAAATATGCTGTACCGCGGCCCCTGCCAGGCGGCGGCGAGAAGCCACATCGCAGTGAAGGCCACCTGGGCCGCCACGGCGGCCCGTGCCCAGCGCCGAACGCGCCGCGCCGGTCGCCGGACCGAGCTGGCCACGCCCGCCTCTGCGCCGGCGTCCCCTCCCACGGGGACCGACATGTTCGTTACCGCGGACGAGCCGTGCTTCATCGGTATTCCTTCCGGCTGGGAGCGACACCGTGCCGCGCCTTCACCAGGAAATTTACGGATTGGGCCAGGTCTGGCACATCGCCCGCCGGTGGACGATCGCGGATAGCTCTCTCGGGGGATGGGTGCGCCGCGACCGGCGTTAATCGCGGGCGGAGACCAGCCCTTCCTGGTAGGCGAACACCACCGCCTGCACTCGGTCGCGCAGCCCGAGCTTGGCCAGGATGCGGGAGACATAGGTTTTAACCGTCTCCGCGCTGATGAACAGCGCACCGGCGATCTCCGCGTTCGACATCCCGGCGGCGATCAGCGAGAGCACCTCACGCTCGCGCGGGGTCAGCGCGCTCAGCGGATGGCCGGCCTCAGGTGCTGCGGGGTGGGACGGCCGGATGCGTGCGCCGTAGCGGCCGATGAGCCGACGGGTGACTGCGGGCGCGAGCAGCGACTCGCCCGCCGCGACCGTGCGGACCGCGCTGATCAGCTCGGCGGGGGGCGCGTCTTTAAGCAGGAAACCGCTCGCGCCGGCCCGGAGCGCCTTATACACGTACTCGTCCAGGTTGAAGGTGGTGACGATGAGGACCTTGGTCGCATCCGGTCCGGCGACCGCCGGGCCGGCCAGCCGTTGGGTCGCCTCGATTCCGTCGACCACGGGCATCTGAATGTCCATCACGACCACGTCCGGGCGGAGCCGCTGCGCCTCCTGGACCCCGATCGCGCCGTTGCTGGCCTCGCCAACCACCTCCATGCCGGGCTGGGCGGAGAGGATCGTGACGTAGCCGGCCCGCACCACGCTCTGGTCATCGCAGACCAGCACCCGGATGGTTTCGTCAGACACGCGCTCGCCACTCCTCAGTAGGTCAGTGCGCCGCCGCGGGCACCCGGGCGCGGACGCGGAATCCGCCGCCGGGGCTGCCGCCTGCCTCAAGGTCGCCACCGCAGCCGCCGACCCGCGCCCGCAGCCCGGTGAGGCCGCGCCCCGGGGTGAAGCCGTCGTCGGCGATTACCGGCCCCTCGGTGGTCACGTCGAGCCCGACCCCGCCGCTGTCGTGGCAGACCCGCACCACAGTGCGGCGGCCGGGCGCGTGCTTGAGCGCGTTAGTCAGCGCTTCCTGCACCACGCGGTAGGCGGCGAGCTCCGCGGCGTCGGCCATTGGCACCGGCTCGCCTTCCTCGACAAGCTCGACCGGCTGGCCGGTCTGCCTGGTCTGCTCAACCAGGTCACGCAGACGGCCCGCACGGAAGGACGGTTCCGGGTGGCCGGCCTGCGCCATCTCGAGCAGACCGAGCAGGTAGCGAAGCTCCGTCAGCGCCCGGCGGCCGGCGCCGCTGATCTCGCCAAGTTCGCCCGCCACCCGGCGGGGGCCGTCCTCGGCGGCGAGCAGGAACTGTGCCGCGTCGGCCTGCACCACCATCGCGGTCACGTGGTGGGTGACGACATCGTGCAGCTCGCGGGCGATCCGGGCGCGTTCGACGGCCACGGCCTGCTCGGCGGCAAGCCGACGCCGTTCGGCCTCGCCGAGCTGCCGTGCGCGGACTAGTGCCCCGGCGCCCCAGGCCACCGTGAGCGCAAGGTAGAAGGTGACATAGTCGACCGCGCGTTCCGGCGAGCGGAGCCCTGCGAGCACGATCACGACGGCCACGTAAGCCGCGCTAACGGCGACCGCCAAGCAGCGGCGGTAGCGCTCCTCGTGCGCTCCGGCCGCATACAGCGCGAGTGGGAAGCCCACGCTGGCGAACGTCTGCGGGTAACCGAGGCACTGGTAGGCGGCGAACGCAATGCCGGTCAGGCCCAGGCACCAGGCCGGGCAGAGCCTCCGGACCGCGAGCGGAAGCGTCTGGGCGAGCGCGAGCACGACGGCCGTCGCACCGCCGTCGTGGGGCCGTAGCTCACCGAGCGTTGTTCCGGCGCCTGCGAGCTGCGGCAACATCCCCGCGGCAGCCAACGCCACGGCTCCGATCGTGTCGCGGAGCAGCACGCTCCTGGACCGCCACCAGCGAAGCAGATCGTCGGGGCCGCGTTGCGATGCCGTCTCGAACAGTGGCGCCAGCACCCGGCGAGTCTAGCGGCTTCCCCCGGTTCCTAAGGCACCGCGCAGCCTACTGATGACTGCCTGATCGGCCGGAGCCTGCCGGTGACCGCGCTACCGCGATCGGTGGACGCCCGGGATCCGGCAGGAACGGGCTTCGCAACGCCCGCGTCTTCGCCGGAGTACATCGCTTCGCCAGCTGCGAGACCAGGGCTACGCCGCCACCGGGCGGGCGCAACTGCTGGCGGAAAGCGGCGTGTCCAACGGGTCGCTGTACCACCACTTCCCCGGCGGCATGGAAGAACTCGCCGAGGCCGCGCTGGAGGCGTCGGGTCAGGCGGTCACCCGCCTCCTCCGCGAAGCACTGGAGGGAGCATCCTGCGCAGGAGCCGGGGTCTGCCAGTTCCTCGACATGGCCCAGGGATCGGTCGCGAACGGAGAATACTTCCCAGGGTGCCCGGTCGCGCCGGCCGCGCTCGAATCACCCATCATCAGCCCTCGCCTGCGCGTCGTCGCGGCACGGTGCTTTGACGAATGGGAATCCCTCATCGCTGCGCGCCTCCGGGCTGACGCCTGGCCAGAGCACTCGGTGCCGGAGACCGCCTCGGCGGTCCTCGCCCTTATCGAAGGAGCGCTACTCCTCGCCCGGGTAACCAGGCAACTCAGTCATCTCACCAACGCCAAGCGGGCTGCGCTCGCCCTGCTCTCCGCCCCCAACTGGGAAGGCCGCTGAAACGGTCGGGAGTCCACCCGACAGCGGACGAGCCAGGAGAAGCCTTGTCTGGAACGTCAGGTGGCCAGTCAGCTGTCTCACGCGACCGGCGGCTGCTGGCCGTATCCCGCCAGTTTCACGGCGACGGCGGCGATCTCCGCGGGTGATAGCAGGCGCGGGGTGCCCGCGGACGAAGCGCGCAGGTACACGTCGCACAGCCACTCCAGGTACACGCTCTTGTCATGCGCGGTCATCAGGTCCGGGCCGACGGTGACCGCGCCGTGGCTGCCCATCAGGCAGGCGGTGCGGTCATGCAGCGCGTGTACTGCGTTCCGCGCTAGCTCGTCCGAGCCGTAGGTGGCGTAGGGAGCCACGAGCACCGGGCCGCCGAACATCGCCACGTAGTAATGCACCGCCGGCACCTCATCCACCAGTGCCGACAGAGCGGTCGCGGCCGGCGAGTGCGTGTGCACGACCGCGCCCACCTCGGGCCGGGCCGTGTAGATCGCCAGGTGCAGGGGCAGCTCGCTGGTCGGCGCGAGCGGCGCCTCGACCGCAGCGCCGTCGAGCCGGTGCACGCCCACCAGTTCCGGGGTCAGGTCGGCGTAGCGTAGCCCGCTCGGCGTGACCGCCACCAGGTCGCCCTCCCGGACGCTCACGTTACCCGCCGTCCCCACCACCAGCCCGGCACGGGACAGTTCCTGGCAGGTGGTCACGATCGCCTCGCGGGCGTCGGGGAGCAGCATGGCGGGCCTCCGCAGGTGTAGCGTCGTTCATGTGGGCAGCGACGTGCTGGATGAGGTTATCGGCTGGCGGGACGGCCACATCATCGCCATTGACCAAACCGCCCTTCCGCATCGGCTCTCCGTCCTCCGACTCACCACCGTGGATCAGCTTGTCGACGCGATCGTCCGGCTGGCCGTGCGAGGCGCGCCACTGCTCGGGGTAGCCGGCGCGCTTGGCGTGGCGCTCGCGGTCCGGCAGGCCGGGCGCGAGGGGTGGGACGCTGGCCGGCTGGACGCCGAGGTCAAGCGGATCGCTGACGCTCGCCCGACTGCGGTCAACCTGCGCCGCGAGGTACTCGCCGTCGCGGCCGTGCTCCCCGACGGCGCCGATGCGGTGGAGGCCGCCGCCCTCGCGGTCCGCGACACCGCGATCGAGGTCAGCAAGCGCCTGAGCGAGCGGGGTGCCGCGCTGCTCATCGAGGAGTGCGGGGCAGGCCCGCTGAAGGTGCACACGCACTGCAACACCGGCGCCCTCGCCTGCCTGGGCTGGGGGAGCGCGCTCGGCGTCATCCGGGCTCTGCGGGACCGGGGTGCCCTCGCGCACGTCATCGCGGACGAGACCCGCCCGCTGCTGCAGGGATCGCGGCTCACGGCCTGGGAGCTGGGCCAGCTCGGCATCGAGCACTACCTCGCGGCCGACGGCGCGGGGCCGTTCCTCATCGCGCAGGGGCATGCCGACGCGGTCGTCGTCGGGGCGGACCGGGTGGCCGCCAACGGCGACGTGGCCAACAAGATCGGCACCTACTCCCTCGCCCTCGCAGCGCGCCGGGCGGGCATCCCGTTCGTGGTCGCCGCCCCGGAGTCCACGATCGACGAGGCGACCGCCAGCGGGGCGGACATTCCCCTGGAGCTCCGGGCGGATGAGGAGGTCACGTCCTTCCAGGGCGTGCGAGTCGCGCCGGAGGGCACCCGCGCGCTGAACTACGCCTTCGACGTCACCCCGGCCGACCTGGTCACCGCGATCGTGACCGAGGACCGCGTGATCCGCCCGTAACGGCGGAAACCTCCGCGCTGCGTCGAGCAGGCCGGTGAACAGGCAGGACAGCCCGACCAACTCCGCACAGCGGTCCACGGTTGTCTCCCGCAATCCGTCCGGCCAAGTCAAGATGCTCCTGCTCTCAGTTTGTCCGTCAGGACCGCAAGATGCTTGAGCTGCAGCTCGCCAGCAAGCAGCTCGCCGGGACGGAAAGCTATACCTCGACGAAGCTCGACATAATGAGACCACACATTCTTCGTCTCCTGCGCGGCAGCGCCACCAAGCCAGATGGCGACTCGCCAATTGTGGAACGGCAGGCACAGCTGCTGATCTGACTACCTGTTGGGCTGGCAGCCTGGCCTGCGCCACGGTTAACGGTCCAGCAGCGCACGGAGATCGGCAGCCTGGCGATGCAAGTCTTCGTCCGGCACTGGATCAGGTGAGAAAATGTCCGGCCACGGGATCGGTCCTGCCGGGGCGGGATCATCGCGGTAGCGGGGGACCACGTGGGTGTGCAGGTGCGGAACGGTGTTGCCAAGGGTCATGTAGTTCATCTTGAACGGGTTGAACAGTGCCTGCACCGCTCGTCCTGCTGCCGTGACTTCGGTCCAGTAACGGCTCGCCTGCCCGGGATCCAGGTCGGCCGGCTCGGCAACGTGCCCGAGTCTCCATACCACGATGCAGTAGCCGGGCAGGCGAGTGCGGCGCTCCAGGCGCACTTCTGCGACGTCGCCGGTGAAGGCCGCGACCGAGAAATCGTTGTCGCCCGTGCCGAGAGCACCGCAGAGCGGGCAGTCCTTGCCAGCCATGCGGTCGGCCCAGTCTTCGGGCCAGGCGCGTTCAGTCATGCCTGCATTGAACCATCCGCGCGCCCGCCGTGGCAGTGCTGGCAGCGTCCCGGGAGAGACCTACGTAGGGCTTCGTTGGGACGGACTGTGCCACGCCGTCCGGTCGCCCCGGTGCGAAGTGCAGGCTGGTCGCCGTCAGGCGAGACGACCCCTGACGCCGTGGCGACGTACGCGGGACCGGTGAGCGCGTTCCTTGGTCCTGTGTCAGGGCGAGGGAATTTCGGATTATCTGCGCGTGGCATTTTGAACAACGGGTTGACTCCGGGGCCGGGAACCCCGTCACGTTCCGCCACGAGTCCCGGCTGCGGCGGACGCGCGAGTAACCGCCGATATGGTCCATCCTGATAATGGCTAGCTGAGACGACTCGGGCGATCAGATCAGGATTATCTGCGCGCTTACGGCAGGAAGAACCAATGCTGGCCAGTGATTCCTAATTACGGGCTGCAGGTGCGGAAGAATAGCCGCAGGATTCAGCGTGGGTCTTCTTAAGTAAGGCCATGCTCATCGCGCATTCGCAGAGTGTTCACTCTAAGAATTTCGTAGGCGGCCGGACGGCTCGCCAGCGGCAGAGCGGGAGGAAAGCCATTCCTGGAGTTCGCGATGGCGGAACTGGTAGGTCGCACCGGAGACCCGCAGGAGGCCGCTTTCACATGCCCAGGACAGGAACATGCCAAGCCGCAGCGGCCGGTTCCGCCTAGTCACGGCACATGCCTGTCCGACAATGTACCGCAGCCAGGAGCTCGCGTATGCCAAGCCGACCACCAAGCCGACCACTAGGCCTGCCATCAGTCCCAGCCCGGCCAAGAACCCAAGATTTATAATCCCGGACGGCTCTCCGGAAAACCCGGCACGGATCCCCCTAGACCAGTCCGAGAACGAGAAAGACCAGGGCCAGCCCGCAGCAAGCTGCCCGAGCAGAATCACAAACACGACCACGGTGACGATCACGCTCGCGATCACTAGCCCTACTGTCATCTGCCGCTTTAGTGCGTGCCTGGGGGACACCATCATCGCTTCGGGCATCCACGTCCCACCCGCCAGTCCCGTCCCGGCCGCGAGGCCGGCCGCGAGGCCGACTAGGCCGCCTACCGCGAGCCCGAACTCGACGCCGCTGTTGAGTTCACCCCCGGACACCCAACTGGGCCCGAAGAGAAGACCAGCCGCGAACCCAGGCACGGACCCGGCCACGAACCCTGCCGTGAACCTGCCCCAATCGAGGTGCCGGACACGGGCCGACCGGGCTGAGAATCCCGGCGCTGGCCATCGCCTGCCAGCCTGGCGTACCGCATAGCCCAGAATGCCGAAGGCAACAGCGAGGATAGCAACCCGCACGACGCCTCGGCCGAGGCCATACTTGTCCTCGTCCATGAGGACGGAGTAGGTGTAGGAGATGTTATAAGTCCACAGCGGGCTCCCGAGGGTGGCGTTGGCCATGACCACCGCGGCGGCAGTTGCGGTGAGAAGGCCGAGGACCATGTGGATGCCGCGGACAAGCCGGGCGCCGCCCATTGGCCAGAGCAGGTGCGGGACGATGTCGATAACGGTCATGCCTGGCGGCGGGTCAGGATGAGCGGCGACCCAGGCGGCCTGCCAGTCGAGATGGCGGGCGAGGGCCCGCATCCATCGCTCCACCTTCCGGGGCTGGTAGCGGGCGGGGCGGCCCCCGCGGCGGGGGGTGAGCCGAGTGGCTGCCGGGATGTATGAGGCCAGGAGCGCCGCGACGATCCGCCGCTCGGCGGCGGCCGGATCCTCGCTGGGGTCGACGGTAAGCATCCGGCGAGGGTCCTGGCCATCCTCAGCAGCCGTGATGGCCAGCAGCAGCCGCCAGGGGGTGGCCAGGACCCGCTTGGCCGCGCCCCCGCCGGGTTCGCGGAGCAGGCCCAGGACCTCCTGCCACTTTTCAAGCGCCCTGCGGTCGGCGGCGTACCGGGAATGCAAGTACTCGGACAAGCACGCGGCGTCCAAGTCGCTGATGGTGATGACCTGCCCAGCCAGCAACCCGGGCCCGGCAGCCTGGATCTGCTCATAGCGTCCGGCCCTGCAGGTCACCACGACCGGGGCCGGGCGACCCAGATCACCGTAGGCGTTGAGCTTCCGCAGTAGCGCCAGCGCTCGGCTAGGGCCGGTCGGACCGAGCGGCTCGGGATCCATCTCATCCAGACCGTCCAGAACCGGCAAGACTTCGCCGTCGGCTACCAGCTGCGTAGCTGCGGCGGCCGGGAGCCGGTAGTCAAGTATCAGCCGCTGGGCCATCCACTGCCCCAAATCCTGGCCAGGCACCCACGTCGCCGCCCCCAGCCGGACCGGGATCCGGCCACTGGCGGCAGGTTCCTCAGCCTGACGGCGCAGCAGCTGCAGGACCAGCTCGATGGCCAGCACGGTCTTCCCTGCGCCGGGCTGGCCTAGCATCACTAGCCGCCCGCTCTCCAGCTCTGCGAAGTAACCGCCCACCGACTTCAGGTCACCTTGCTCGATGCTGGGCGCCGTCTCGCCGGCAGAGGGCGCCTCGGCGGCCGTATACCGAAGCAGGCCTCCCACCGCGCGTTGCAGGGCGGCGAGCGGCCCTGCCGGGCTGGACCGGGCAGCGCGGCCATCGACCAGGGCGGTGCCCGCCGCGTCGGCGTAGCCAAGGTTCGCAGGGACCAGTCCGGCCAGCAGCGCGGACCGGACCTCCTGCTCCCGGGCCGCGACCTGCGCGCGGAGCATATCGCGGGAAGGCACCGGGCCCCCACTGCCCCGCAGTCGCTGCCAGGCCCACCGCCCGGCCGAGCACGCCAGCCCCATGACCGACAGCGCCGCGCCGAGGATCGCCGTCTGATTAGCTGACCGCGCCAGCGGCGTGTCCGCCGCCCTCACTTCCTGGACGGTGACCCCTGCGACCACCAGCACGACTCCGGCCGCAGCAACCAGCAGCGCGAACATCGTCCACCGCGCCGCGCGCAACTTTCCCCTCTCAAGCTGCATAATTACCCTGCACCACCTATGCGAGGCTATCAGTAATGGAATCATTGCATACCATCCGGGAACCAGCTGAGGCTTGGCCGAAGCTGGGCACCTCATTCATGCTTACCAGTGAAGTTTGGACTCTCAAAGGTGTCTCCGGAAGCACTGAGGGATGTCATGACGGTGGTTCCCGCGACTGCCCTCCGGCCGCGCACAAAGCCCACGTCATCTGGCGGTGCTGACGTGCCTGGCTTGGTTCTGTGCTTGACATTGTGAAGCTGGCGAACTCTGTGCCACAGACCGCTACTCATAATTGCCGCATTGATCGCGGACATCTGGTCTACTGTGCTCAGGGCCGCGTCTATGGATCTACAGAATGGACATTATGCTCGCAGCGGAGCCATCGTAATCTTTCCGTCTTCACGCGCTCCGAGTCGGCGCTAAGCGCGTGCTTCTCCCGCGGCGCTCGCTCACGGTGCGTAACTGGATTCGGTTCGCGCTTTATGGCATCGCGCGGGGCGGAAGGCTGGCGGGTGAGGATTTCTGGCCTGTACTTTGCTGCTGGAACGGCCGGGGTCAGCGGGCTGAGTTCGCCCGGTCTGGATAGGTGCCGGGCCAGGCATCGCCGCTCGTTGTCATCGGGCCGGCGACTGAAGCTAGTACTGGCGACCATGGTGCTGTCGCTGGCCGCGAACGCCTGGAGCGCCGGTGATCCCGCGACGGCGCTGAGGCGGCTGGGCCGCGGCGGCCGCCGACGAGGCTGGCCGCTGGTTCTTCCGCTGGCAGCCCCGGCCGTCACGCCGGCCCGGCGGGGATCGTCCGCCCTCAGGTGAGCGCGTGGCGGGCATCATCGGGCCGGCGCTGTGATTAATGCGTGGCCAGTGACGAAGCGGCGGCTCTAGGCTCGGCTCGTGGAAGAACCCCGAAGTGGCGTGCTGCTGTCGGTCAACCTCGCGGCCGAGACCTTGCCCACACCGCATGACACGGGGAAGACCGGCATCGGCAAGCACCCGGTCACCTGGCCGGTGCCGGTCTCGGACCCGGGGCCCAAGCGGCGCGGGCACCCGCGGCCGAACGGCCTCACCGGCGACATCATCTGTACCACTGAGCATCACGGCGGCACGGACCAGGCCGTGTACGCCTACGCGCGCGAGGACCTGGACTGGTGGGAGCGGGAACTGGGGTACGAGCTGCCGGCTGGCCGGTTCGGCGAGAACCTGACGACCCAGGGCCTGGACCTGACCAGCACGCTGGTGGGGGAACGCTGGCGGATCGGCGGCAGCGTGGTGCTGCAGGCGACCTCACCGCGCATCCCGTGTGCGACGTTCGCGGACCGGATGGGGGAGCCGAAGTGGGTGAAGAGGTTCACCGCCCGCGGCGCGACCGGAACCTACCTGCGAGTGGTCGTACCGGGCGAGATCAGGGCCGGGGACCGCATCGAGGTCGTCTGGCGCCCGGGGCACACGGTGACCATCGGCCGGTCGTTTCGTGCCCTCACCACTGAATCGGAACTGCTGCCCAGCCTGCTGGAAGCCGGTGATGACCTGCCCCCGGAGGAGCGCGCGGCCGTGCTGCGCCGCACCGGCTGACTCGGGCCGCGCGCCGTGCCCAGGCCCGTAGGCGCCGCGTCATGCCCTTCCCTCACCGCGCCCGTGCCATCCCTCACTACAGCTGACCGCGGCTATCGCGCACACACCCGCCGTTCGGCGCGGCGAACTCGATCGCAGTGATCGGGTACTGGGCCGTACATATCGGGTGATCTGGCGCTGTGTCTTCCCGCAGGGCAGCGGAAACGACCTCACATGCCGATGTGCGGGTGAGTAGCGTCAGGCGACTGACGCGCTCTCACGTGCCGATGAGCGCTTGTGCCTGGGCGGGTGGTGATCTCCCGACGAAGGAATGACTATCCGCGTGCTCGACAGGAGCCCGGCACCGTCTCGTATGCTCATCGTCCATGGGAACAGGGGCACAGACTGATAATCCTCCGGCTGCGCCGGAGTGAGCGCGGCATGTTGGCTGCGCGTCCGGTGCGTCTTAGGCAAGGAATTCGATGGGGCCGTTGAACCAATGACCGCGTGGGCATCTGGTTTTGGCGCATTCAAGCTGGCCGCCGGTTGATGCCTGGGTATACCGGTATTCCACCGCAGCAGGGAGGTCACACCTGACCGAGCCCTCATCATCGAAATACTCCGGGCAGTCAAGAAACATCATCTGGCTTTCCACTCAAGGCCCTCATCAAGTTTATTCAGCATGGAAACTCGCGTAGCGGCCCACGGGCGGCGCGAGGCATATGCACCATTCACTGCCACGCACAGTGACCCATTCATGCGGATGGCCGGATACCACCAGGCCGCCGTGGTTGGCGCTGCAGTTGCTTCGCACGGATGATGTCGGGATCTCGAGGGTCCAAGCGGAGCAGAGGCTCCACCTCCCCGCGCCGGCGTGCGCTGGCCGTCCGGCGCTGTCTGGTGACCTGTAGCTGTGACATCCCCTCACCCTCCTGTGGTCCGGGTGGTGCCGATCATTACTGTCAAGGGTTGCGCCCGAGCGGCCCGGTGTCGTCATGGCCAGCACCCGTATAAGCGCCCGACAGCTGCCATCCTGGAATACCAGCTAGCCGGAACACTCACCTGCGTGCCGGCATGCCCGCGAGGTTGCCGCGACGCTGAAGACTAATCAGGGGGTGCGCGGCCCTAACCTTGGGTTGCCCGGATGATCGGCCAGATGGCTCGACCGGGACTCTCGATGACAGAGACTTATCCCATGCTGAGAAGGAACCATCAACATCGGCCCGCAGGGCGGGCAGCATCATCATTGCTGCCACTCGGGAGGCGACCGCAGACTAGCAACCCGACGCTGGCGAACTTCGGCGAAGAGATCGACAGGCCACTACAAGCATTCGATGAGCCAAAGGCTATACGCTATTCGACGGTGCTACCGCCGGGGCCGAGTCAGCTCGCTCCCCGTTGTGATCGCAAGAACTGACTCCCGCGAAGCACAATACGCGTGCTATTGCCGACGCGAATAAGGCGATCGCCGAGCACCGCACAAGAGGGGCCCCGACCAAGCGGCAGAAAACGCCCTGTAGGGCGATGCCTAACAGGTCTACCACCTTGCCGCGCACTCGTATATGCCTCGCTGAATGGCGCCGCTAGGAGAGCGCCCGCCTGGTGATGAGAGCCGCACAGAACTGGACGATATGAATGCCGTCATCACAGTCGGCCGACCGTCGTGGCGGGCGTGAATATTCGGCGATCGTGCGCCACGAGCGCGGAAAGGGGTCGTTTGTAGGGATACGGCTCTCTTGATGTGTTGCTGGGCAGGAGATGAAGGTTTTGTGGCCCTTCGGCGTCGCTCTGCGGGGAGTGGCGTCAAACCGCCTCATGGTGCATTAGCTGAAGACTGTTGTGCTGAGCGATGAGGGAAAGGCGTCGTTAGAGGCGTCAGGTGGGAGACAGGAAGGCGAACGCAAGTGAACCGCTGATGATGTGTCGTTAATTAAAGAGTGGCATCAGAACCGGGGTGTTATCGCGATCCCGGGATGAGTCCACTGCCCTAAAGTATTTGAACTTATGACCCTTAGTGTCTGATTTCTGGCTGATGGTAACGAGCTGGCTGCAGGTTGATAGCGGGAGCGTGATGGTTCCGGGGAGTGCCTGAAACGGCACAAAGCTCCAGGTAGGAACGGGGTTGCTGAGACCGTCCGGACCATCACCTGGAGCCTTGTTGAGTGCCGATTCTGCCATGCCTTCTGTCCCGCTGTCTGGTGGTTCGGTGCCGGATGAGCTCGCCGCGCGGGTCGCGGCCGGGCCCGGGTTCTGGGCGGAATGGGTCGATGAGCTGGACCGGGGCGGGCTGCTGGAGGAGCTTCTCGGGCGGGACGCGATCGGGCGGGCGCTGGCGGAGGCGCCCGGCTCGGGCCGGTACGAGTCGGCGCTGAACGCGAAGATGACCCTGGTGTGCGTGCTGGTCGGGTGCCTGTTCCCCGGCGAGGGCTATGACCGGGTGCTGGCCAGGGCCTTCGGCATTCCCGGCCTGCGGTTCTGGCCCGGGCCGGTCCCGACGGCCAGCGCCCTGTCCCAGGCGAGGGAGCGGCTCGGCGAGCACGCCCTGCGCCGCCTGTTCGAGATCGACGCGGAAACCGGCGACGCGGAGCTCGGGCTGACGGCCCTGTGGCACGGCCTGGAGGTCACCGCGATCGACGGCACCACGATGGAACTGGACCGCAACGACGCGCTGGCCTGCGAATTCGGGTCCTCCTCGAAGGCGGGCCGGCCGCTGCTGCGGATCGTCGGGCACGTCCGCGTGGCCAGCCGCCGCTGGATCGCTGCGGAAGCCGGCGCCTATCACCAAGGCGAGAACGAGCTGGCTGACAGGCTCCTTGGCTCTTTCCGGAGCGGGATGGTCAGCCTCGCCGACCGGGGGTTCCCGTCGATGGAACGGTATCTCGCGGCGGCCGGAACCGGCGCTGACCTGGTCTGGCGCTGGAAGAACGACAGCAAGAGCCTGCCCGCGAGGACCCTGGAGGTCCTCCCCGACGGGTCGGAGCTGGTCGTGATGCGCGAGTCCGGCGGGATGCTGGCCCGGCGCCGGCGGGAGTCCCGCAGCCATGCCGCCCCGCGGCTGCCGGACACGATCGCCCGCCTGGTCACCTTCTCCATCGTGACCCGGACCGTGAGCGGCCGGTCCAAGGCCACCCGGATCCGGGTCCTGACCACGCTCCTGGACCACGAGGAATTCCCCGCCTGGGAGATCGCTGAACTATATGCCCATAGGTGGCAAATCGAAATCGCGTTCTTGCACCTGAAGGCGACCGTCCGCGGTGGCCGCCGCGAGCTGCGCGGCCAGTCTCCCGCGCTCGCCCGGCAAGAAGCCTGGGGCCTGCTCCTCATCCATAACATGGCCGCCACCGCGGTCGCCCGCGCCGCTGCCCAGGCCGGCACCGACCCGCGGCTCATCCCGTTCGCCCCCGCGCTCGCCCTCATCCGCGACCGCGTCACGGCCGACGCCTGCTGCCCGCACTGCGGACGCCGCCCCGTTCCCGAAGAAGCCCAGGTCAAAGCCCTAATCGACGACATCGCCGGGTTGCCGCGCCACCGGCCCGGACGCCAGCGGACATCCCCCAGGACCGCCGCCGAACGCCGCAACGGCCATACCGAGAACGTCAGCTACACCATCACCATCGAAAAATCGAATCTCCCAGAATGGGACATTTCTCCGAATATTTAAGGGCAGTGGGGATGAGTCTGGCGGGTGTCCCGTTTACTGGCCAGGCGGTGCCCGGCATGAAGGCGGCGCGATCCTGTTCTGCGGCTTCTGCACGGAACGTGGGAAGGCGGGTTCCGATAACGGCGCCTGCTGGCTGTTTTTTTTGGGACAGCAGGCGGCGAGAGGGAGAGCGCTTGGCGACAGAAATCGTGAGGCGCGGAGTACCGGTGCGGAATTCGCCGGCGGACCGGCTCGTAGTAGTGCTGAGTCTCCTGTAATGGGGGAGGAGCGAAGGGGCCGGCTCATTTAGGTTTGCTCTCGCGGGCAACCAGGCGGTGTTCTGGGAGGAGACGAGTGAGCAAGTCAGGTCAGCAGGACAAGCCGTTTACGATACCGAAGCAGCTGGTGTGGGAGGCGTACAAGCGGGTCAAGGCCAATAAGGGTGCTGCCGGGGTGGATCGCGTGTCGATGGAGGTATTCGAGGAGGATCTTCGGGGTAACCTGTACAAGATCTGGAACCGGATGTCTTCGGGGACGTATTTTCCGCCTCCGGTGAAGGCGGTCGAGATACCGAAATCGCATGGCGGGACGAGGATCCTGGGAGTGCCCACTGTGGGCGACAGAATCGCGCAGACGGTGGTGGCCCTGCAGCTGGAGGCCCGGACGGAATCGATTTTCCATCCCGATTCCTACGGGTACCGGCCAGGGAAGTCGGCGCATGACGCGCTGGCGAGGTGCCGTCAGCGGTGCTGGGAGGGCGACTGGGTGGTCGATTTGGACATCGAGAAGTTCTTCGACTCCCTGGATCATGATCTCGTTGTTAAAGCGGTGGAGGCGAACACTGACCAGAAATGGGTTCTGCTGTACGTTAAGCGGTGGCTGAAAGCGCCGTTGCAGATGCCCGATGGTACCCTGCGGGAGCGGGACCGCGGAACTCCTCAAGGATCGGCGGTATCGCCCGTGCTGGCTAACCTTTTTCTGCATTACGCGATGGATTCATGGCTGGAACGGGAGTTCCCGGCTGTGAAATTCGAGTGTTACGCAGATGATGCGGTACTCCATTGCAAGACGGAGTATCAGGCGCGCAAGGTTCGCGATGCCCTTGCTGTGAGGCTGGAGAGCCTGGGACTGCGACTGCATCCCGGCAAAACCAAGATAGTGTATTGCAAGGACGCGAACCGGCGAGGCTCGCATGAGCATACGTCGTTCACGTTCCTGGGATACGAGTTCCGTCCTCGCAGCGCGGAGAACAGGAACGGGCAGCTGTTCACGACGTTCTCGCCTGCAATCGGCCCGGATGCCCTCAAGGCGAAGGGCCAGCAGGTTCGTGAATGGCGGATACACAAGCGAGTCGGGTCTGACCTGGCCGAGCTTGCCGCGTGGATAAATCCGGTCGTGCGCGGCTGGATGAATTACTACGGCCGGTTCAACAGGTCGCGGTTGTATCGTCTCTTGCGGCGCATTAACACCTACATAGTGCGGTGGGCGCGCAACAAGTATCGGCGGCTGGGTAGTTTTAAGAAGGCCAAACGGTGGTGGGACGGGCTCGTCGATCGAGAGCCTGGCCTGTTTGCTCACTGGGCCTGGATATCCACGTTCTGAAAGATCAAATGAGAAGAGCCGTGTAACGGGAGACTGTTAAGCACGGTTCCGTGAGAGCCGGGGGGTGAGATTCCCCCCGGCTACTCGACTGTGCGCCTCGTGGGTGTGAGACCGTACATTTCCGACGACGGTTGGGCGTGAGCAGCGCAAAGATGCTGGTCGAAGGCACCGGGGCACGCAGCTCGGTTCACACATCGCTCCGTCCTTTCGGCTGTGCCAGCGGGGGGCATAACTGACCACTCAGACCGAATGGGCAGGCTTGCGCGAAAATGTCATTATAGATCGCCCGCCCTGCGTGATCATTCGCCGCTTTCGAGCCAGCTCAGCGCGACCTCGGCGCGGTGCTCGATCTCTTGAAGGCGAATTGCTTCGACCTTCTTGATCTTTCTTCGGTAGACCACGCCATTGAGTACGACTTCAGTAACCTCGGCGATTGCCTCAGTGGTCCGGGACTCGAACTCCGAAACGATTTCGTCACGAGCGCTTGGGATCTTCGAGCTGGTAACAAGCAGATCGCCTGCGGTTGTGGCGAACCGGCGCGATGCCTCCTTGATGGATTCGAGCAACTGCCTCGATTTCTCCTCGCCCAGCAGGTCCTTGGGCCGCACGTCCATCTCGCCCTGGGAGATGCCGAGTTCCCGATCTACCTGGTCTCCGTAGTCAGCAAGGGCCGAGATGTCGGTGTCCGGATGAGCCTCGAGGTATGAGGCAAGCAGGCGCTCCCGTTCAGCCAACTGCTCGTCCGAGGGCTCTGTGATCGCGAGATCAGACTCCGCCACCGCCCGCAGGAGTCCGCGGACCCGGCGTTCGCGCGTCACGTACCGAGGCCCCTGCTCCGCCACCGCGAGGATCGCCGCCGTCGGCGCGCCTTGGTTGATCTCAGTCGCGGTCAGTTCCTTAAGCGGGACGTCATCATCGAGGGCGTAAACGGCCAGTAGCTCCTGGGGAATTGCGGCGGGTGGATCGATAACGGCTACCACCTGGCCGTACCGAGAGATGTGGACGGGGCGTCCGGTCGCCAGGGCCTCGAAGATGGCCTTGGCCTCGGGCTTGACGCGAGACATCGGGACTGGTCCGTAGGGCTTCCTGGACATGGACAGCACCTCCTTGTTGCCTATAATACCAGGCAAGAACTACCTGGCAAACTAGGCAACAGGGGGTCGTGTCGTGACCGTCTACAGCACCGGCGTCGAGTCGTACCGCGACACCACCAAGTGGCTGCTGGCCCTGGTGCCACTGGCTTCGCTGGTTGCCGCAGCCTCGGTGGTGGGTCCTCGTCTCGTCATGGGCAAGTCGGCGGCGGGTTCATGGAGCGCCTGGGCAACGACGTTCTGGCCTGCCCTCCTGGGCTGCGTTCTCGTGCTGGCGGGCATCAGCCTCACCGTCGTCAGGGGGGCCAGGCTGCTGAGTGCCGAGCCCAAGAACTTCGACAAGATCCTTGGCGAGGAAGCACGCTTGAGCACGGCGTTCGGCGCTGGGGTTGGGTTCCCGTACTTCCTGACGTCAGAGGATTTCAAGACCGCAGTCCGCGATCTGAACACTGTGTCGCCAACCGACCAAGGCGCCCAAGCCGGGCGAGCCGATGCTAACGCGCGGGCCGTTGCTGCCAGCACGCAGCTTCTTGAATGGTCATTCTTCGACGCGTTGCGTGCCGAGTTTGGGACTTTCAAGCTCTGGTTCCTTTCGGGAGTCGTCCTGATTGCGGCGGGACTGACGTTGTTTGTAATTTCCATTAATCTTGTGGCCGCCGCCATAACCCAGCCGACGGCGGCGCTGGTGAGACTGAGTTCCTCAGGGGTAACAGATTTCAGCCGAACGACCGGCTGCCGTGCTCCTTCCACCACGAAATTCGTCGCGGTCTCAGGGACTTGGTCCTCGCCGGTGCTTGAGACTGAAGGGCCCGGCTGTCGCATCAACGTCCAATGGCGGCCGTCTCTCGCCCAGGCCCAAGTCCTTCCGGCGTCGCAGGCCCTTCCAACGTCAGTTGGATACGCTAAGATTTCACTTGTTGATGGTGGAAGGGGGTAAACGAGTGGGAACTGGTGTCGTCGATCCCTACGGACGCCCGCCTGAGGACAAATGGGGCATTACGGTTAATCTCTTTAACAGTAAACGGTTCAGGGATGTGAGCCTCGGTCTAATCTCCGGCCAGTCTGTAAGCTCGGCCGACGAGGAAGTTCAAATCTCCTTTCAGCAGGTAAACGGCACCAGGTTGAACATTCGAATCCGCGAATCTGACCTGGACATTGAAGTACATGTGCTCGATCTTGTCGTCGAGGCAGTCGATCCAGCCACCCTTAACCACCCGGATCAGCGTGGGCTCCCATCACCGGTTCCGAACGGATGGCGGCGGGTGCAGAGTGACACCTCGTCGGATTGGGAGTTGTACAACTGCCGCATCCACTCGGTCAAGCCTGCCAACCCTTGAAGATCTCGCCACTGTGGCCAAAAAGCCTGATTCGCGGCGGGTTCCGCATTGGTGATCCTGACTGATAGCGACTGCGAAGCGGCACGGTCAGCCTGGTATCTGCGGCCCCACTTCAGCGAGAGCATGCCGCTGAGCGCGCCCGGGGCCAGTTAGTGGACTGGGGGCGGCTCTCCGTCCGCGTGCTCGACAGCCGGTCACTCTGCATCGCCAGCCTCGATGCGGCCGAGCGAGTGCGCTATTTCTCCAAAAATGGAGCTCGGCGACTGTCCGGTCAAGCCCAACGTGCCGTGACTGAGTCGATGCGGAACGGACGATCTGTGCGCGCGTAGCCGGGGACCGGCGACTCATCCAAAGCGCCCGAATCGGCGATCTGCTGCTGGTGCCTCACCGCACTCCGGTTACATTTCGTGATCGGCCTTGCTCCACGGTTCGCGAGGAATAGCCGCCGCTCGGTGCCGGCCGGCCAATCTGTTCTTGACGCGTGGGCGCCTGAACTGGCAGGTCATGGGACATTTGCGCTGCGTCACCGTGGTCTTGGTGATCGAGTGCTGGCTGGTCGCCGCACTTAAGACCCGGCAGGCCGGTGTTCACGCCGGGAAAGGGGCACCTAGGGCCCGGGATCGGCTCAGTGGCGCGTTGCGGCGTAGCCGAGCAGGGCGGCGAGCCCCAGTGCGCTGCGGGGTGCGTAGGCGATGCGCCACAGCCCGCCGTGCGCAGCGGCGTATGCCTCGTCCTGCCACGGGTGCGCGTGTACAGGGCCGGTGGCTTGGAGGTCATGCACGAGCAGTGCTGCCATGAGCGTCCTGGTGGTGGCGGGCTCGAACACCTCGGCCCCGAACCAGTGCGCGCCAGCGTAGGCGGCCGCCAGCGTGCGGTTCTTCGTCACCGACCGGGTCCGGGTCGGCGGGGCGACGTTGAGCGACACGGTTGTCCCGGCCTCGCGCGCGACGGTGGCCCGCCACCGCTGCAGCCGTTTCGCCAGGGCATAGTTCGGGCCTTGCTGAGGGACCAGGGTGTCGCTGATGCCCGGGTCGGCGCCGGGCACGTAGGCGCGGCGGAGCAACCGCCCGCGGGACACGGCGCGCAGCGGCCGGCCGGCCAGCTTCGCGGTGCGGGACCGGGCCGCGTAAGCGCCGGCGGAGTGGGCGACCGCGTCGAGGGGACGGCGAAGACATCGGTCGGCGTGGCGAGAAACGCCAGTGCCACTTCGCTGCGGGCCGCCTGCAGGCGCATGGTGAGCGCGTCCGCCGCGGCGCACGCGGCCACGTTCGCGCCGCCGTCGGCGTAGACGTAGTTGCCGAGCACGAGCGGGCCGTCCAGGCCGGCCAGCCAGTCCGCGGCGTCCGGGACCTGGCGGACCAGGTTGAGGCCTGCCCATCGCGCGATGGCGTCGTCGCCGCTGTCAGGATGCAGCGCTGCCGGCGCCTCCCGGTTCACGGGCACGAGCAGCTCGCCAGCGCCCTGCCGGGCCATACTCAGCACCCGCTCCCACACCGGCGGGCTGGGCAGGTCAACACCCGCCACCTGGGCGCCCCAGCGCAGCAGCACCTCCAGCGGGCCGACCTCTGCGCCTGCCCCGAGCGCGATCACTGTCTGGCCCGGCAGCCGCAGCCACTCCGGATGCGCCGCAACCTCGCTAACGGCTTCCGCGCACGACGGCTCGATGACCCCGCCGCTGACCCAGGTCTGCAGCTGGCGTGCCAGGGCATCGCCGCGCAACCGCTCGCCATGATAGGGCAGCGACAGCTCGGTTTCCCGCTGCCCGGAGCCCGGCACGCTGAGCGTGGCGAAGGAGGCCGGCGCGGGCGCTGAGCGCATGGCATCCAGTCCTGTCTCTGCGCCGGCCGGCCACCTGACCCGCATCCGGGCGTGCAGTGAGCCCAGCCCGTCACGGGCGACCGACAGCGCGGCAGCCTTCGACGTCAGTCCCGCTTCCACCAGGCGGCGAAAATGGATGAGGTAGCCCGAACGCCAGTTCGTCTCCTGCTCCGCGCCAAGGGCGCCCACCGGATCGACCGGGCGCAGCGCGTCGGCAACCACCGCCCTGCCCAGCGCGGACGTGCTCCGCCTTCCGTCCGTGGACAGCGGGAAAACCACCCCCTCGGCTCCGTCACCCTCCATCAGACCCCCTGTCACCACCGCCAGGCACCACCCGCCCGTAAGCCCCGCCACGCGGCGAACCAGCCACCGCGGCGCCGCCAGTGGCGGACAGTATGCCACCAAATCTGACTACGGATCCCGCCCGCGGGGCACCGGATCCGCCGTTCTGCACTGCTACAGGATCCAAAGCGCTTATCAGATAAGGCGCGCTGATCAGGATGTTCCGCGCGGTCGCGGGGAAACGGTGATCGTCCCTACAGGGTAGGGCTCGAACAGGCCGTAGCGGCGCTACGCGTTGTCACGTCCGAGAAAGGGCAGATTCCGGGTTCGCTGGAGCACGCCACCCGATGCCGCAGGATGGGGATCTCGGCGCCCCTTGGCACGGTCGGACCGGCAAGTAACGCGCGCAAGCCGAACACCCGCAGCACCGTCGGGTAGATGAATCGCATTGGCAGAGTAACGACAGTGCATGACAGTGAAGCCCTGCGCAGCCGGATGCCCAACCTGACCTGACCGTTCCTCATCAAGCACAAGAGGCCAGGTCAGCGGCTGTGACAGGGTTTCGCACCCACAAGCTGTCAGTCACCGCATCAGTTAGGCGGCAACTGACTGAGGAGCCACGCGTATGCTGCGCCATTCTGATCACCAGTGACAAGGAGATCGCCATCTGGGCTGAAGGCCAGCGAGTCAACACTGGTATCTCCGTTCCCCGTGCCAGGATCGTCGAGAGCGCCGATCTCGTGCATGGTGGCAAGAATCCACAGGTGCGTCTTACCCGAATAATCGCCAACGGCTAGCATCTTGCCATTCGGGCTGAATGCTACGGCCTCGGCCTGGATAGGAAGGGTAGCGACCATATGTTGAGTATCGATATTCCACAGATAAGTGCTTCCGGAGGAGTCGACTGCTGCCAGCGTGCTGCCGTTCGGGGCGAACGTCAACGCCGTAACACCCGCGGCTGAACTGTGCGGGTCGCTAAGGGCGCCGATAGCATGTTTCGAAACTGTACTCCATAGGTAGGTTGTCGCGGTGTCTCTATCGCCGCTGGCTAGTATCAAACCATCAGGACTGAACGCGACCGCCCCTATCCCTCCGTTTCCGGTATTAGAGTAAGCGAGAGCGGCACTCTTCCTCTTGGCGGCGACATTCCAGAGATAAGTAGTGCCATTGTAGTCGCCTATCGCAAGCAGCTTTCCATTGGGGCTGAATGTGACAGCCGTGACGCCACCGTTGCTCGTCGCTGGATTCGCTAGGTTGGCCGTGATCCGGCGTGTAGCGGTATTCCAGAGGTAAGCATGACCATTACTATCACCGATGGCCAATAGCTCACCGTTGGGACTGAAGGCTACTGATTGAACAGTATTATCGGCCTTTGCGGGAACGGCGAGGGCCGTAAGAATGTCCTGGCTACGTATATTCCATAGGTAGACATTGTCATTTAGATCACCAACGGCCAGCAGCGTGTCGTCAGGACTAATCGCTACCGCCTGCGCGCCAGACCCGTCAGCATCGGCAAAGGTCTGGGTGGGCTTAATATGACGGAACGGATTGGCCGTCGCGTTGGCGTATATGAGGACTCCCGCGGTAACTCCCGCTATGACGGCGATGGTGCTTGCGAGCACGAAGAACACGCGGAGCCGGGAGCTGCGCCCTCGCCCGGGTCGTTCCGTGGCGGCGCGTTCCTGCTGTTGCCGGGCTCGTTCCGTGGCGGCGCGTTCCTGCTGTTGCCGGGCTCGTTCCGTGGCGGCGCGTTCCTGCGCCTTGGTCTGCGAGTCCCGGACCTCCTTTAGGAACGCTTCATACTTCTCCTGGTCAGCGAATGTTTCCATGGCCCGAGTAAGGATACTCGCGTCAATCCTCGCATCCTGCGACGGTTTCCCCGCCCATTCACGATGCTTTTCTTTTAGTATTTCATAGTTCTTGGCCCGGCTGTCCGCCGGATCAAGGCCGACGGCGTCGAAAAAGTTTATAAACAATCCTTTGGCCATGATTACTGCACCTTTGCGTCCGCTACCCTGGCAGTAGCCTGCAGAATTTCGGCGCCAGACATCAAGGCCGTATACTTGATCTCGGCTTTGAGTTCTTTTCCGGATTCGACTTCCCGAGCATGGACGTGGACGATGCCGGATTTGTCGTATTCGAGCGTTACCAAGATCTGTGGTACTCCGGCCGGACGCGGCGGGATGCCTTTAAGGACTCCCGCATCGCCGACTAGGACGCACATTTCTGGGTCATCATCTTCGCCTTGCAGAATCTTAATCCTGACTTCCGACTGATCGTCGTCGCGCGTGCTGAAGCTGTCCTGTCCGCTGGCCGGGATCGGCGAATCCTTCGGGATCAGCATGAAGTTCGTGCGCCGGTCGTCGTCATTTAGGCCTTCAACGCCCAGTGAATGAGCCGTCACGTTGCGGATCTGGGTCGGCGGCAGCTTTTTCCCGGTTCTGTCGCGAACAGCGATACCGCGTTCGTTGGCCGCGTAGATGGCAGCGCCGATCGCCACCACCTCGTCAGGGTTGATGCCGATCTCAGGTTCCTTGCCCATGAGGTCGCGCACCATCTGCTGCACCGCGGGAATGCGCGTTGAGCCGCCGACGAGCAGGACTCTGTCGATCTGCCCCGGGCCGAGTCCCGCGTCAGCGAGTGCCTGCTCAGTAAGCGCTCTTGTTTGGTCGATGTAGTGCGCGATCAACTGCTCGAACCGCGAGCGCGGCACAGTCAGGTCGAGAAGATGCCCGGCTGCCGACAGATGCACATCGGATTCCGTGGCGTCCGAGAGATCGATCTTGGCGGTCTCGGCGCGCTCGCGGAAGTCCTGGTACGAGTGGGGATCATCGAGCGGTTGCACGCTGTGTTCGGCTTCGAACTTCTGCGCGAGGTCGACTGCAAGCTTCTCGTCGAAGTCCACGCCGCCTAGCCTGCGGTGGCCGTTCGAGGTCAGCACCCGGAGATTGCCACCCTCGATTGCCATGATCGTGACGTCGAATGTGCCGCCGCCCAGGTCGTATACCAGGATTTTCTTGTCTTCATCACCGCCGATGAGCCCGTAGGCGATCGCCGCCGCGGTGGGCTCGTTGATGATGTCGATGACCTTCAGCCCGGCAATCTGTCCCGCGGCCCGCGTGCGGTTCCGCTCAAGGTCTGCGAAATAGGCCGGGACAGTGATGACGGCCTGCCGCACCTCCTGCCCGAGTGCCGCTTCCGCGTCCTGCTTGAGCTTGCGCAGGATCAGCGCGGACAGTTCCTCGGGAGTGTAGTCCTGGCCGTCACACCGGAATTTGTACTCGGGATTGTCCATCTCACGCTTGATGAACATCACCACGTTGTTCGGACGGGCCAGGGCGGATCGGCGAGCGACCGCGCCGATCACCCGCTCCTCACCCCGGATCAGAATCGCCGACGGCGTCAGCGTCTCGCCCTTGTTATTGCGGATCATCGTGGGCTGTCCGAGTTCGTCAACCACGGCCATGGCAAACATCGTCGTGCCCAGGTCAATTCCGATGGGCTTGGCCATCTGCTTCCAACCCCTTCCGCTCGTAGCGGCCTACGATCACCGACTCCGGGCGCAGCAACCGGGTACCGTAGCGAAATCCGCATCGTGCAGATTCGAGCACTATTCCGTCGTCTTCCGGAAGATCCACCGGGCGTGTGGCGATTGCTTCTTGCTCGGCTTCGTCGAACCGCGCTCGCTCAGCGCCCTTGATTTGTTCGACACCCTGGCGGTCGAGTATCTTCAGGAGCTGCCTGTGCAGGTTCTGAAGACGCGCAATCACATCATCTTTAGTAACCGCCTGGTAAGTGGCGGCATCCAGGGTCTGGGCAAACGTGTCATACATCTGGATGAGATCCCGGAAGATCCTGCCCGTAATATTCTCGAACACAAAGTCATTACGGTACTCGGCAAGCTGGGAAACCAGCTGGGTAATCCACTGATCTCGTTCTTCACCCTCGCTGGCCCTGGCTTCGAAGAGCGTCTTCAGTTGATCTAGCCTAGCGGAGATCTCCGTTAGCCGGTCAGTGCTGATAACTGTCCGTCCGGCTTCGGCTCCGATGGCGGGCGAAGGCCCTTGTTCGCGATATTCTGCTCCAGCGATCGCCGGGATGCTGTGCTGGTTGTGAGCGTCAAGCGGCCACTTATCAGATTGTGGAGAATCCGTCATGACTGCGCCCCCCGGTGACCCGATAAAGGAAGCATAGGGCTCACGGCAGCCGCGCGGAAGAGTCCGTCATCGTCGAACTCTTGTGAGATATGAGGCAGCAGTGGAGATCACGGCTTCAAATGAGACGACAGTTAGTCTAGGGGAGCTACTTGAGTGACGAGAGAACACTCATGGGGCCAATTGGCCGGCATTGTCGGCAGAACCCAAGGTTCGTTTCATGTACCTCAGGAGCCGTCGACCAGGCCTCGATCATATAGAAGGATCAGCATTTGGCTTCGGCACCTTGCTCTCAAGCCGCGCTGATGCCTGAACCACCGCATCACCTGGCCGAGCACGTTCCACCGGCACTAGTCAGACTGGCGACACCGCCGACAGGCTGCCGCGTGCAAATCGCATTATGCCCGCCGGATCAGCACCAGCACCGACAGCCACGTGCCCAGATCGCTGGCCAGCTTGGCAGCCCGTGCCGGTCCAGCGGCGTGTTCTGGTGATCAAACAGCATGTCTGGCCGTCAGCCGCGCTCACGCCCTCGGGCTGCTCGCCGGTAAGACATTCCCAGGAGGGGCATAGCGGAGGGCGGTGATGCGCGGCAGCAAAGGACGGCCGTCGCAGTCCCGGCGTCGGCGATGGCGCAGAATTGGCCGATCTGCGCGATGCGACTCGGCGTCTCCCGCATTAGTTGACGCACCCGTAATCGGCAGGCCGTTTTCGTGAGGAAGGCGATTTGGGCTGCGGTTACCTTCGGTTACTGCACGTGACCGGCTCAGGCACCTGATCGCGCCGCCTGTCGGACGACCGGGAGGGCAGCGGGCAAGCCAGTGCCTGACCACGAGTGTTTCCGCGTGCTGGGTGCCAGGCACCCGTTTGCCTCGCGGGCATGACAGGTGGAAGCGGGGAGGCGGAATGGGTTACCCGCTGGGTCGCCGGGCTGACCCCGGACCTCTTGTGTTCGTCAGGAGTGTTCGTCGCGGACGGCCTCGATCTCCAGCGTGACGCGCACCGCGTCCGGGACCATGAAGCCGCCCGCCGCCAGGGCGACGTGCCCCCACTTCAGCACGTCGAAGTCGCTGCGTTGTATCTGCGTGGTCGCGGTCAGGCCGAGCCTGGTCTTGCCCCAGACGTCGGTGATCACGCCGTGCGGCGTGAGGGCCAGCGTGACCGGGCGGGTGATGCCGTGCAGCGTCAGGTCCCCGTCCAGTTGGTAGCCGCCGCCGGCGGCGCGCAGCGCCCGGGAGGCGAAGTCGATGGTGGGGAACTGCGCCGCGTCGAGGACGTCGGGGCCGAGTATCTTCTCGTCGCGCACCTTGTTAGCGGTCGTCAGGGTGGACACGTCGACGGAAGCCCGCACGGACGACGAGGGAAGGTCACCGGCGATCGTGATCGATCCGGTCGGGCCGGACGCGATGCCGCGCGCGAAGGCGACCGTGAAGTGCTCGACCGTGAACTCGACCCAGGAGTGTGCTGAGTCGATCGTCCACGTACCTGGCGCGGGCAGTTGATCAGTCATGCAATCCCCAATCGCGGCGACGCCTTCGCCCACCACATCTTGCTCCAGGCGACGCGGACTTGCCAGCCGGGCTGGCGAGTTGTCGCGGCCGAGCCGCCCGGCGAGCGTGACAACGGGCAGGAACGGCATGTTCCCCTTCTCGCAGGAGTCCGGCCGGCACGATCTTGTCAGCGACGGCGGCCAGAGCGTCGAGATCGGGGCGCCGGCGAGGCGTAGCCCGCCATGACGTCATAGCGGGGCGACGGCAAGGGGAAGATCAGGTCGTTCATCACCTGACCGGGCCCCGCACCAGCCTGGACCGGCACGCCACCTACATCGTCTCCACCTACATCGCCCGGGCAGCCCGTTAGCTCGCGCCGCAGTACCCTTGGCCGGCCACGCTTACCCAGGCGGTGGCCAGGCCGGCCAAGGATCAGGGCCGGGAGCCGTAGCCATCACCAGAAGCGGTCATCAGCAGCGATCGCGAACCGCCTGATATGGGCGGCAACGTGGTTGCCGGGATCGCCGTCCCCTACGCGCGCCGGACCGGATGACCGGATGATCTGCGTTATTCGGCAGGGAGACTGTGGATAGTGGTTCCGGCCCTGCGGGCCTGTGCGTTCAGGGCCGTCCGCGACTGCGCTAAGGCGTTCAGCGGGACCGGTGTACCGCGGTTGCGGTGGCCGGTATGCCGGTCGCGTGGTGCAGGAGGCTGAGGACTTCGGTGTCCAGCCGCTGGGCGACCTGGGAGGCGGCGGCGTCACCGTAGGGTGCGATCGCGCTGGCGACGGTGTCGTAGGCCACCTGGGTTCCGCCGCCTGCCAGTTCCTGGATGAGGATGGTGACCGGGGCGTAGGAGCCGGCCGCGGGCAGGTGGCGGGTCATCTGCCCCATGGTGACCGGGTTGCCGGCGATCAGCCGGACCAAGCGGCGTGCGGCCTGGTCGCGGGCTTGCGGGTCGAGGGCCAGGACGTGGTCGTCGCCGAGGTGCAGGAACCGCATCAGGCCAGCGCTGCCCTGCGCGTGCCTGACCAGCGCGGTGAACTCCTCATAGGAGGTACTAGCCGCCAGCGTAGCGAACAGCGCCCCGATGTCCGGCTGGCTGATGCCGTCGTAGATGCCGTCCAGGACAACCTGGAACGGCCGTTCGCTGGTCAACACGTGGCGGCGCACGGGTATGTCGAGCACTTGCTCGGATGCCACCGGTTTCTCCTTTGAGCTCGCTGTTTCTGACCCCTGCTCGCCCGGCCGGGGAGCAGGGCTCAGAAAGGTTGCGGGCTCAGACGCCTGCTGCGGCGGTGCGGATGACGTCGAGGACGTAGTCGGGGTGGGACAGCATGGGGACGTGGCTGCTGTCGATGTCGTAGGTGGTGGCACCCATCCGCTTGGCGGCGAATCGCTCCAGGTCGGGGTGGACGGCCTGGTCGTTGTTGGCCACGATGTACCAGCTGGGCTTCGTCCTCCACCCGATGCCTTGAGCGTTGCGGCTGAACAGGTCGACGGCCGGGGGGTAGGCGGTCGCCCAGACGACCTTCTGCTCTTCCTCGGGCAGGTCACCACAGAAGAGTTCAGCGCCGGAGGGAAGCATCCAGATCCGCCCGTCGGCGACCTCGATCTGGCCGAAGAGCGCCGTTTGAGGGAACTTCTCCTGCTCGCTTTGGGAGGTTTCGGTCTCGTCAGGGCCGAGGGCAGCGACGTAGACCAGCCCGGCCACCCGGTCATCGGTGCCCGCGGCGGTGATGACGGCGCCGCCGTAGGAGTGGCCGACCAGGATGGCCGGGCTGTGGACCCGCCCCAGCGTGGCCCGGGTCGCGGCGACGTCGGCTTCGTTGGTGTCGAGGCCGTACTGCGCGGCGATCACTTCGTATCCCTCGGCCTGCAGCGGCCCGGTCAGCTTGTTCCAGCACGAGCCATCGGCCCAGATCCCGTGGCAGAACACGATGCTCGGCTTGGTCTGAGTGGACATAGTCCCTCCGTCTCGGGTTGACAGCGGATAACTGTTCGCTCTCAAGCCAAACAGCGTGGCCGTGCGGGGGACATGAAGGACCGCCCACGGAACTGACGACCCGGAAACTGTGAGCCGCGTACGCGGAGATAGCTGCTGCCTGCACGACCTTGAGGTCTGGCCGGGGCTGGGCGGGCCGGCTGCAACCTCGCGACTGCGCTGGTGCTGGCCGCAGACGGCCCTCGGGCCGGCGGCGTATGCTCAGCCTAAGTTCGTCCGTCCGGGGCACGAGGAGAGGCCGTGGCTGAGCCGCCGGCTGGGTTCGCTGGTGTGCTGCGGGGGCTGCGTGCCGGGGCCGGGCTGACGCAGGAGGAGCTGGCTGAGGCGACCGGGGTGAGCCCGCGGACGATCAGCGACCTGGAGCGGGGCCTGGCCACCACCCCGCACAAGGACACGGTGCGGCTGCTCGCCGACGCGCTGCGGCTGGGCGGCTCGGCCCGTGTGGAGTTCGAGGCTGCCGCGCGGGGCCATGTGGTGCCTGGCCGGGCCCGCGGCAGGGGGGTGGCGGCGGCGACCCGGACGCTGCCCCGCGACATCGCCTCGTTCACCGGCCGGCAGCACGAGCTGGCCGAACTGGCGGACGCGGCGGCGGGGACGGGCGGGGTGGTGAGCATCCACGCGATCGGCGGGATGGCCGGCATCGGCAAGACCGCGTTCGCGGTTCATGCCGCGCACCGGCTGGCCGGCCGGTTCCCGGGCGGGCAGATCTTCCTGCCGCTGCACGCGCACACCCCGGGCCGCCTGCCGGCGGACCCGGCCGATGCGCTGGCCAGCCTGCTGCTGACCATCGGGGTCCCGGCCGGGCAGATCCCGGCCGACCTGGAGGCGCGGACAGGGCTGTGGCGCGACCGGCTGGCCGGACGGCAGCTGCTGCTGGTCCTGGATGACGCGGCCAGCAGCGAGCAGATCCGGCCGCTGCTGCCCGGCGCCGGCGGCAGCCTGGTGCTGGTCACAAGCCGGCGGCGGCTGACCGCGCTGGAAGACGCCAGGGCGATCAGCCTGGACGCCCTCCCGCCCGGCGAGGCAGCCGGGCTGCTGGTCCGGCTGGCCGTCCGGCCCGGCCTCAGCTCCGCCGACCCGGCCGTGCGGGAGATCACCCGGCTGTGCGGCTGCCTGCCGCTCGCGATCGGGATGCTGGCCCGCCAGCTGTACTACCATCCGGCCTGGACTCTGGCGGGGCGGGCCGCCGAACTGGCCGCCGCCGTGGACCGGCTGGAGCTGCTGGCCACCGAGAACCTGTCGGTCGCCGCCGCGTTCGACCTGTCATATGCGGACCTCACACCCGGGCAGCAGCGGCTGTTCCGCCGCCTCGCGCTGCACCCCGGCACCGACATCGACCCGTACGCTGCCGCGGCCCTGGACGGCACCGGGCTGGCCGCGGCCCGCCGCGGCCTGGAGGGGCTGTATGAGCAGTACCTGCTCACCGAGCCGGCCCAGGCCGGCACCGGATGCACGACCTGATCCGCGAGCACGTCCGCGCCCTCGCCAGCCGCCTGGACCCCGGCGATGACCGGGAGCAGGCCACCGGGCGGCTGCTGGATTATTACCAGCACGCCGCCGCCCGCGCGCAAGCTCTGCTGGCCCGCCAGACCCGCGCCGTCTCCGCCCCGGCGGCCGGCGCCGCGTCGGCCGACGTCCCAGTCCTGGCCAGCCGGGAGCAGGCGCTGGCGTGGGCCCGGGCCGAGCGGACCAGCCTGCTGACCTGCCTGGACCAGGCCACCGCGGCTGGCCAGCACGCCCGGGTCATCGCGCTGACCGCGGCCCTGGAGGGCCTGCTGCGACACGACGGCCCGTGGGGCGAGGCCATCATCCGCCACGCCGCCGCAGTGCAGGCCGCCCGGCAACTCGGCGACCCGCCCGGCGAGGCCCTCGCCCTCAGCAACCTAGGGGACGCGCGGCAACTGGCCGGGGACTATCCCGGTGCGGCCCAGAACCTGCAGGAGGCGCTGGGCATCTGCCGGGACCGCGGCGACCGGCAGGGCCAGGCCCTCGCCCTCACCAGCCTCGGGAACACGCGACGCATGAGCGAGGACTACCCGGGCGCGGCCCGGGACCTGCAGGAGGCGCTGGGCATCTGCCGCGACTTCGGCGACCGGCCTGGCCAGGCCCACGCCCTCAACTACCTCGGGATCACGCGACTGTCGACCGGGGAGTCTGCGGGCGCGGCCCGGGACCTGCAGCAGGCGCTGGGCATCTGCCGGGACCTCGGCGACCGGCCCGGCCAGGCCCGCGTCCTCATCTGGCTGGGGGAGGCACAGCGGCTGACCGGGGACTATCCGGGCGCGGCCCAGAACTTGCAGGAGGCGCTGGGCATCTGCCGTGAACGCGGCGACCGGCTCGGCCAGGTCCATGCCCTTACCTGGCTCGGAGTCGTGCGGCGGCTGACCGGGGACTATCCGGGCGCGGCCCGGGACCTGCAGGAGGCGCTGGGCATCTCCCGGGACCTCAGCCACCCGCGCGGGCAGCTCAACGCTCTTATTCACCTGGGGGAGGCACGGCGGCTGACCGGGGACTATCCGGGCGCGGCCCGGGACCTGCAGGAGGTAGCGGAAATCTGCAGTGAGCGCGGCGAACGGGTCATACGGGCCAGCGCCCTCAACTACCTCGGAGTCGTGCGCCGGCTCACCGGCGATTTCCCAGGGGCGGCCCGGGACCTGCAGGAGGCGGTGGGCATCTTCCGAGGCGTGGGCGACCGGCCGCTCCTGGCCGAGGCACTCACCCGCCTCGCAGCGGTGCGGCGGGTGACCGGGGACTATCCGGGCGCGGCCCGGGACCTGCAGGAGGCACTGGACATCTCCCGTCAGATCGGCAGCCCGGACGCTGAAGTCACGGCTCACAACGAGTCCGGGACGCTGAGCAGGATCCGCGGTGACCTCGGCCTCGCTAGGTCATGCCACCAGCAGGCCCTGGACCTGGCCCGCCAGCTCCGCATCGTCCTGGAGGAGGCGCACGCGCTGGCCGGCCTGGGCCGGTGCGCCCGGGCCGCCGGCCGCACCGCCGAGGCAGAAGACAAGCTGCGGCACGCGCTGGCGATCTTGCAACGGATCGGCGCGGCAGAAGCCGCCGACGTGTCCGCCGAACTGGACGCGCTGCCCGGCACGCCGGATCCGGCCCCAGCCTCCCCGTGATACGGGCTCGTCTTGCGCTGATAGAGAAGCTTTCCGGCCTACAGGACGAGAATTCCCCTTTAGGTCGGCAAAAGCGACCGGAGAAGAGCAATGGCTGAGCCGCCGGCTCGGTTCGCCGGTGCGCTGCGGGTGCTGCGCGCCGAGGCCGGGCTGAGGCAGGAGAAGCTGGCCGAGGCGCCAAGGCTAAGCCCGCGGGCGATCAGGGATCTGAAGCGGGTCCCTACCCGGCATAAGGATACGGTGGGCTGCTCGCTGAGACGCTCCAGCCAGGCGGCTGCCCAGCGCAACTGTCGCCCAGCGCGGCATACTCGTAATCGCGACAATTACGAGGAGACCCAGATGGAAGCGCGATTAACGGTAGTGCCGTTTTGTGCGCGTTGGTGCCAGACATAATGCGAGGGCTGACCTGCGCCGATGAGCGTTCAAAGGGGCAACGGACCCTCCACGCCCACTTTGTCGGGAGCGGTCGGCTGGACTCGAACCAGCGACCGTCACCTTGGCCCAGGCAAGTCAGTTGCGCGAGAGCGGTCGCGAATCGGCTCGTAGCCTGGAACATCGCTTCAGGAGGTCAATTCCTGGCCGTAGGCGATCATGTCCCTCGCATCCCGCCCGGAACTGGATGATCTGTACGTGACCACCTTCGTGGTCGGCACGCCCGTCGGCCGCGCCGAGTCGGCGTTCGGCGCACCTTCAAGGCTTGTTATTTGACCCTTGTTGTCTGGGTCGTCCTGAGCTACCACTGGCTCAGGCCGGCGAGTATCCGCCGGATGATCGCGTTGTGGTAGGCATCGGCGGTGGTCGTCTGCCCGGCGATCATCCGGGCGACCAGCTGCCAGGCGGCTGGTACGTGGGTAACGGCCCGGTGGAACGGTGCGGGGTGGCGGGTGAACGCGTCGAGGAACGACTGCCCGGCTAGCATTTCGGGTTCGAGTTCGGCCTTGATGGCGTTGGTGTAGCCGGTGATCGGGGTGCTGGGTTCGGTGGTGGTCGCTGCGGCGGCCGCGGCCTGGCCGGCGTGCCGGCCGGAGCGGAGCGCGAACGAGATCCCCTCCCGGGTCCACGGGTCCAGGAGCCCGGCTGCGTCCCCGGCGACCAGGACCCGGCCCCTGGCGAGCGGCGAGCGCTGGTCCCGGCACCTGGTGAGGTGGCCGGTGCTGGTCCGCGGCTCGGTCCCGGCCAGGCCGAGGCGCCCGGTGAACTCCGTGAGGTAGGCGCGGGTAGCGTCGGCGTTACCGCGGGCGGCGATCACGCCGACGGACAGCACGTCGCCCTTGGCGAAAACCCATCCGTAGGAGCCGGGGGCGTGCCCGAAGTCGATGAGGATGCGGTCGTCCCACGAGGCCGTCTGCTGCGGCGGGGTCGGGATCTCGGCTTCCAGGCCGAGATCGACCTGGCGGAACGTCACGCCGACGTGGGCTGATGAGCGGCCTGCGGAGCCGTCGGCGCCGACCACGATCCGGGCGAGGATGTCGCCGTGCTCCCGGGTGGACAGCCGTACCAGGTCACCGTCCTCGGTGATCTTCAGCACGGTGGTCGCCTGGCTGAGCGTCGCGCCGGCCGCCGTCGCGCGGTCCGCGAGTGCGGCGTCGAACTCGTCCCGCATCACGAGCGTGAGCAGCGGCCCGGGCCAGGTTCGGGTCTTCTGTCTCTTCCCGTCGAAGGTGAACGAGAACGAGCGCGCCTGCGCTCTCGGATTCAGCGCCAGTCCGTCGGGGAGCGCCTGCACCGACGCGTTGACCAGGCCGCCGCCGCAGGTCTTGTACCGGGGGAGCGTCGCGCGCTCCAGCAGGATGACCCGGCTGCCCGCCAGGGCGGCCTCTCGCGCGGCCGTCGCCCCGGCGGGCCCGGCGCCGATCACCGCCACGTCCCAGATATCAGCCTCAGTCACGAACTCGTTCACTTCCCGGTCCCGGCTGGCCCATGCCGCGCCTCCGCGTTCCGCCGCCGACGGTCGATGAGGTGACTCCCGCACCAGGTATACCGCTATACCGCCTGGCCTGGGGTTCGCGGAATCCGGATCCGGCGCGGCGCCCTGGTCAAGCCCGCCTTCCACGGCCAGGTGCACAGCTCCGCCGGGGCATGCATGCACATGGGCGCCGGAGCTGAGACAGGCGAACATCGCGAGGAAGTTCGCCGCCGCCGGCGCCCGCCCGGCGGGTTCGGCGAACGTCCGTCACGGCCAGGGTCGCGCCTGGCGAGAGGGACTCCCTGACCCGCCCGAAGAGCGACACGATGTGGCCTGCGGTCAGATGATCCACGAGGTTGAAGCACCGCACCGGGAGTTCCGTAGCGGGACGTGCAGGAGGCTGCGTTCCACGCCGACCCGCGCACCACCATGCGCTATGACCGGGCACGGACCAGCCTGGACCGGCACGCAACCTACATCGTCGCCACCTACATCGCCGGAGCAGCGAGGTAGCTCCGCAATCTAGATCCCCGAAGGCGGTCTGGCCGCCATCGGCGGCCAGACCTCCCGCGACCTCGGAACTTAGCCGAAGTGATTACCGGACGTGGCCCCTACCAGCGATCGCGAACCGCCGTTAGGCGCGTTCCGTCAAGTCCGTGGCCGTGGGCGTCACGGCGCGCCAGAGTGAATAACCTGCATGCGTGCCGCCAGAAGAACCAGTTGATGGCCGGTCAGGACGGCCCGCGGAGGTTTCCGGCTGGTCGTCTGGTGACGCCTGGCTACCGGGCCAGGGCTCCCATCGGGTCCCAGGCCGGCAGCACGATCGGCTCGGCATCCAGAGCGCTCTGCAGGTCGGCGGGAAGTGCGCTCTTGCGGGCGGCGATCTCGAAGACGTACTGGCCGAACCAGGAGTCGTTCATCGTGAAGAAGCCGTCCTTGCCGCGGTCGGAGCCCCAGCTGTTCTCCACGCGCCAGCGCCGGGGCACCCCGTCCAGCACATCGACCCCGGTGAAGAGCATCGCGTGCGTCATCGCGCTCTCGTGGTACGCCAGGCGGGCGGCCTTATCAAGGTCGAACGCGGTGTCGTAGACCGATGGCAGGTCGTAGAGCCCGGCGTCCCAGAACGCGTAATCGTTGCTCATCATCTTGCCGACGTCGCAGCCGAACCAGACCGGCTCGCCGCCCTGGATCGTGGCCGCAGCGACGTCTTTAATGACCTGCATGCCGACGTTGAGGTAGATGACCGGCGGGCCGCCGATGACGTTCCCGAGGTACTCGACGGTGAAGGTCCGGCCGATCGGGCTGGACGGCCGGGGGTCGTTGACCAGGCAGACATACTCGCTGACCGGCAGGTCCACGTACTTGGCGGCGAACTCCTGCGGGGTGAGAACGCCGTCCCGGCAGAACTTCTTGTCCTTGTCCGTCCACTGCCAGTCGAAGCGCTCCGGCGGCGTACCCAGATGGATGCACAGGATCCGGTAGACGACCTGCACGATCTCAGCCTTGGCCGCGCGGGCGGCCTCAAGACCCTCGGCCATAGCTGCGCGGACAGTCCGCGCGCCCTGGCGAAGCTGATAGCGGAGGATCGAGTTCATCCGGGCCGTGTCCGACGAGCTCTGCGTCTCCGGCATGTAGCCCTTGGGGACCAGGCCGTGCCTGGCCACCAGAGCGGCGAACATGTTCCACTGGCCGCCGTCACCCGCCGCCGACTCCAGCAGGTAGGCGACCGTACGGTCGTCGAGGTCGCGGTCCGCGGTCTCGATAATCGCCTCGAGGAAGTAATTGGCGCGCTCGAGCTTGTCCCAGAACATCACGTAGTTCTGCGAGAACTCGAAGTCCTTGAGCCCGGTCTTGCGCATCACGCCGACGCGCAGAAGGTTCAGCCCGGCAAACAGCCAACAGCGGCCGCTCCGCTCCTGGTTCGTGACCTTCCAGTCATCCAGCGCCGTCGACACAGAGTGGTCGATGCTGCTGACGATCTCCCGGTTGATGGCGACGTCATCGACGGTTACCCGGGTCACGGCATTCTGGGCGAGCCGGTAGATCGGGCTGGCCGAGAAATCCTTACGCAGTCGTTCCAGATCAGTGACAGCAAGCGTTCCGTCCACCAAAGCATCCTCTCACGTCATCGTCTCGGCCTGTTTCCAGGTTAGATGCCGACGCTGAGTTGTTCCGGCCTCGTCTCGACGCGGGACGCCCGCAGCCAAGCCGACACGCAGGCTGCCGCTCCCGGAATGGGCGCTGCACACCACCGCAAGCGCCGCTCCACCGCCTAACTCCAGCGTGATCACCGGAACCTGAACTCGCGCGATATGTTTCCGAAATGTGGAAACTGCATGTTACACCGCGTCATCAGCTGAGGCGAGGTGCGCGATGCTCGGCGGCGGCGGGATCGGCGAGCACGAGGCCAGCGCGGTCACCGGCGGCGGCGGGATCGTGGAACAGACCACCGCCGTCTTCGGCGGCGGCGGGATCGCCGAGCAGGACGCCAGCGCGGTGAGCGGCGGCGGCGGGATCGCCGAGCAGGACGCCAGCGCGGTGAGCGGCGGCGGCGGGATCGGCGAGCACGAGGCCTGCTCCGTCTTCGGCGGCGGCGGGATCGAGGAACAGCCCAGTGCCGTACTCGGTGGCGGCGGGATATCTGATCCCGAACGGGCCGGGCGGTGAGCCCTGGCCGACACGGCTTCGCTCGCACCGGACTCCATATCCCTATAGTGCGGCTGATGGCCCGTCCGGTCACTATCCCGGCGGCGAAAAATCACCGTCCTCGCACCCCCGGGCCCCCTTCCCGCCCTGCGCCCTGCTCCGCCCGCCTCCCGGCCCGCTCCGGACTGGCAGCCCGCATAGTCGATTCCGGCGCGTCCACCTGGCGCAAGAGGATTTCCCTTCAGTTTCTCTACGGCATCAATTACATCCATCACAAGGGACTGCTCCACCGCGACGTGAGCCTCCAGAACGTCATGCTCAAGGTGTTCGACGGCGGCGCGGTGCTAGTGAAGCTCTCCGACTTCGGATTGGTCAAGGACCGGACCTCCGAGTTCACGCGAACGAGCACGGAGATGCGCGGCACGATCCGTGACCCGATGCTGAGCAGTTTCAAGGACTATGCCGTCGTCAACGAGATCTACTCCCTCGGCTTTGTGCTCTGCTATATCTTCACCGGCAGGAAGTCGCTGAAGGTTGCCGTGGGCGATGTGGGGAAGATCGTCGAGAAGTGCGTCGCAAATGACACAGCTCAGCGCTACAGGCGAGTCATTGACCTAATCGCTGACGTTGAGGGCCTTGCAGTGTCGCCGGCAGACGCTTCCGCCTGATCGCGGCGAATCCGGTCATTTCCGCAATGGGCATGGCAGTGACTCCAGGACCAGGATCGCACGGGACCACGCGGGACGATCCCGAAGTCCTCCTCCGGTACCCGCCGGAAGCTCTTCCTCGGGGCGCCGGCAACGGTGATCTGGGCTCTGGGTCGGCGTCGGTGCTCGGGGTCGACTGGGAATGAGAGCATGGGCTGGTGGCGCAGTTCGCGGTAAGGCCGACGTTGGCGGGCGATGCGAGGGCAATGGCGGAGCTTTTCGCGGTGGTGGCCGGAGAACGGGACGGGATCGCCACCGAACCGCCGGTCGACATTGATAAGCGGGCCGCGCAGTTCGCCCGTACCGTCGGCGGCTCGGTCGTGGCGGTGGCTGACGACCAGGTCATCGGGATGATCCACGTGGAGGCCAGCAGGCATGGCTTCGGTGAGATCGGTATGCTCGTCGACCGCGGCTGGCGGGGACGCGGGGTCGGTTCGGCGCTGCTGCAGGCGGCGGTCGGCCTGGCGCGCGAGCAGGGCCTGCACAAGCTCTGCCTTGAGGTGTTCGCACACAACACGGCGGCGATCGGCCTGTACCGCAAGTGCGGCTTTGTCGAGGAGGGACGGCGCGCCCGGCAGTACCGGCGGGCCAGCGGAGAGCTGTGGGACTCAATCGTCATGGGCCTACCGCTTTAGATCAGAGAACGTGTCGGCGCCGAACGCCATGCCCTGCGCCCGGCGTGCGTCGCGTAACACCGGCCTCACGTTGTGTGATCGATATTGCTTCAGGGTTGAGCGTGCACTTCCGCCGCTATGTGCTGCATCCTGATCGCTCCCATGGCCGGTTGCGCCGCGCTCGAACTGGCGGATCTGTGTGCCTACGGACGCCGGGTGATGCCGAATTGAGTGCATCCTCGTCCTGCTCCTGATTGCCGGGGCGAGCAATCGCTTGCCGCTTGTGTTGATAGTCCCAGAATGGGGCCGGCTGCGCCGGTGGCGGGATCATCCGGTCCTCGGTGGCGACCAGATACCAGCTGGGCTTGGCCTGCCATGCGGGATCGGTCACCGCGCCGCCCAGCGCGCCGACGCTCCACGGGACCTGCGCGTCGGCCATGAACGCGGCCAGGCCGGCGGGCAGGTCGGCGACGAACGATCCGTCGCGGCTGAGCGAGTCGTAGACGCCCCGCCGGGTAAGCGGTGAGCGTGAGCAGAACTAGTGCCCCATCGGCACGGCCGGCTGGTTCACCCAGCACATCTGGGAGGGTATCGAGGTCACCGCCGGGCAACTGGCCCGGCTGGTGAGGCCTGGCCGAGCCTCACGCCGAATGCCGCGAACCGTGGCAGCGCGGCACGGAATACCCATATTGGGTGATCGTGTGCCTTCGATCTCGCCCGCCCGGGCCCTCGTGCTCGGAATGCTCAGCCGGCGGCAGATGTACGGGCATCAGGTCCTGCGGGAAGCCGGACCTCGAGAGAGGACCGAGTAGGCAGGGATCTCGCCGGGCTCCCTGTACGGGGTGCTCAGCCGCCTGGGCGACGTAGGGCTCCTCCCGGCGATCTGCACCGAGCAGGAGGAGCGGCGGCCCGCCCGCTGGCACAACCGCGTTGCCACGGTCGTGATCGCCAGAGTAAATAAAACGGTGTGGACCTGGTCCGCCGAACGGAAGGATCCTTGACGATGGCGCTGTACGTGGCCTTGTGCTACTACGACCGGGACCAGCCATGGGACGGAGTGCCGGACAAGGAGTCCACCCCCGAGTACACCGAGTTTGCCCGGCGGGCCACCGAGGCCGGGGTCATGCGCGGCGGCGAAGCTCTGCACCCGGTGACCATGTCGACGACCATCACCGTCTCGGGCGGCAAGGGCGGTGACGTCCTGGTGACCGACGGCCCTTACGCCGAGGCGAAGGAGGTCTTGGCCGGGTACTTCTTGCTGGAGGTGGCCGACCTCGACGAGGCCATCGCGTGGGCGGCGCAGATCCCGGCTGCCTGGCGGGGGAAGATCGAGCTGCGTCCGGTAGCGCCGGCACACGCCTAGGTGCGCCCTGCCATGGACGCCGCCGACACTCTGGCCGAGGTGCTGAAGGGCGAAGGTCCCAGGGTGCTGGCCACGCTGGCCAGGACCATCGGCGACCTGGCCGTCGCCGAGGACGCGCTCTCCGAGGCCACGATCACCGCCCTGGATGCCTGGCCCAGAACGGGGATCCCTGACAACCCGCGGGCCTGGCTGGCCGTGGTCGCCCGCCGCAAGGCGCTTGACCTGCTGCGACGCGAGTCAGCGCGGGCCGCCAAGGAGACCGCCGCGTTCCGGTGGGGAACCGGGGCCGCACCGGACCAGATCGAGGAGGCGATCGAGGCGATGGAGCCAGAGACGTCTCTACGCGACGACATGCTGCGCCTGATCTTCACCTGCTGCCACCCGGCGCTCGGCCGTGAGGCTCAGGTGGCCCTCTCGCTGCGCGCGCTGGCCCGGCTCGAGGTGCCGGCCATCGCCCGCGCCTTCCTGGTGCCTGAGGCCACCATGGCCAAGCGCCTGGTGCGGGCCCGCGCCAAGATCGCCACCGCCCGCATCCCCTACGCGATCCCCTCCGACACGGAGCTTCCCGGCCGGCTGGCCGCAGTGCTGGCGGTGGTGTACCTGATCGCCACCGAGGCCCACGCCCCGACCGGCGGGGACGCGGTGGCCCGGGTTGACCTCGAGGCCGAGGCGATCCGGCTGGCCCGCTTGCTGGCCAGCCTGATGCCCGACGAGCCCGAGGCGCTCTCCCTGCTCGCCTTGTTGCTGCTGACCTCGGCCCGCACCTCCGCCCGCACCGACGCCGACGGTAACCCGGTGACCCTGGCCGACCAGGACCGCACCCGCTGGAACCGAGCCGCGATCGCCGAGGGTTCGGCGTGGCTGTCTGAGGCGGTGGCCCGGTCCGGCGGGGTCGCCGGGCCCTATCAGATCCAGGCTCACCTCGCCGCGGCCCACTCGACCGCTCCCAGCTGGCAGGAGACGGACTGGGACCGGATCGTCGGCCTCTACGACCTGCTCGGGTCGATCACGGCCAGCCCGGTGGTGGCGCTCAACCGGGCGGTCGCGGTTACCGAGCGCGACGGCCCCGAGGCGGGGCTGGCTGCCCTGAAGACCATCGCCGGCCTGGAATACTCCCATCTGTGGCACGCTGCCCTGGCGGACAACCTCTGCCGGCTTGGCCGCACGAGCGACGCGGCCGGAGAACTTCACACCGCGGTGACCCTGGCGCCCAGCGAAGTCGAACAGCGCCTCCTGCGGGGCCGTCTGCGCACCGTGCGGTCCGAGCTCGGCTGACCGCCTTCTGGTTTTCTCGCTTTCCTTGCCTGGTTTTCTCCCCGGATATGTCCTGCGCCCGCTTCACCGTTCGTCCTTTCCTTGCAAGAGCGGTCCCCGATCTCGCGGATCGCCCAGGGAAGGAGAAGCAGATGACTGGCAGCAGCACCAAGCAGGCAGGGGCGCCGGGCGTCAGATCCGGTACCCAGCTGAGTTCACAAGGAGGCACCACCATGACCGACGAAACCATCAGCGCAACCACGATCATTAACGCCCCAGCCGAGGCGATCTTCGCCGTACTCGCCGACCCCGCCGAGCACGCCGCGATCGACGGCACCGGGTGGGTCCGCGAACCCATTGACGGCCAGCACCTGACCGAGGCGGGCCAGGTGTTCCGGATGGCCATGTACAACGACAACGTCCCTGGCGGGCACTACCGGATGGCCAACCGGGTGCAGGTGTTCGACCCGCCACGCGCCATCTCCTGGGAGCCGGGCCAGGACACCGGCGACGGCAGCCTGCGCCCCGTCGGCCACGTCTGGCGCTACGACCTGGCCCCTGCCGGACCATCCGGGACCGAGGTCACCCTCTCCTATGACTGGTCGGCGGTCCCCGACTCCCTCCGCCAGCGACTCCCATTCCCATTCCCCCCGTTCGCCCCGGATCATCTGACCAACTCGCTGGCTCACCTCGCCGAACTGGTCACCGGGTAACCGGCCAGCAGGCCGGCCAGTCCCTGCCTCTGCCTGGCCAGGCCGGGTGGCTGTATACGTGGTCGCCGGAGCCGCCGGAGCCCGGCGCTGTCCGGGCTCCGGCCGGCTCACAGGGCCGCCGGCGGCCCGGACACCCCCGCCTACGCCGCCCTGGCCCGCGTCGCCGACCCGGCCGCGCTGCCGCCCGCCTACACCGAGGTCTTACCAGCTCATACTCGGCAGGGAGATCTGCGCGCATTGCCTGAGTCTGGTGGTGCCGTGGTGTCGCACTGTGCGTAACGGCCGGGATTGCTTCGCGGCGAACGACGACCGGGAGAAACTGTCAGGGCAGCGTCGAACCGGCCTTCCGCTTTTCAGTTCGCCCTGACCAGTCCTTTACGGGATTTGCGCGGCGACGTCGACCGGCGCATACGGGTAGGTCCGCTGGATCAGCGCGTTCAGGCGGTCCTGGTCCGGGGCGAGCAGGGCGTTGACACCGTCCGCGCTCACCTCCGCGACGATCACATCGCCAACCTCGTCGTGGACGTCGCTGAAGAGGCCGTGCGTCTTCATCTTCTGGGCCTGGTAACGATTGTCTTCGGTCGGGCTAACGTAGTGGACCGACCAGATCTTGTAGCGGTGAATCAGGAACAGGTGGTTCAGCGTCATCAGGCGCTTCTTGCGCAGGCTGCTGTCGAAGGTGTTCTGGTCCCGGACCGACAGGATGCTGCGCCCCCGGCGATCCACGATCACGTCGAAGACAATGCTGGCGACCTTTTCCCCGCCTGCCTTGGACAAGGTGAGCTCGAGCAACTCCGAGCCCGCCGTGTGCGGCCGCAGCCCGGCAGTCAGCGAATACGGGATCTGGTGGTGCTTGGCCCACATCGCGAGCCATTTCTCAAGCAGCCTGACCGGCACCTCGGTCTGGACGAGGTGCTGGTGCTGCGTCGAGCCCTTGCCCATCGCCTTGGTGGCCGCCGTGCCGCCAGAAGAAGCCATGAGCGCCGCATCTTGCCGCGGCCCGCCCACCAGTGTCTGGGGAGTCCGGTAGGGCGATTCGACCAGGCGGAACTTCCGCTGCAGCCGGGCCAGGGAGAGCATGCCGTCCTGCTTGAGCGCGGCGGCGAACTCCTCCGACGCCAGCCCGTCGATCTGGTGCCCGCCGTAGGTGATGAAGTTGAAGACGAATCCCAGCCTGCCGAGCTCCTCGGGGAATCGCCGCATTTCCTCTTCGCTCATCCCGGTCGTGTCCCAGTTGAACGATGGTGACAGGTTGTACGCGAGCATCTTGGCGGGGAACTCGGCGTGGATGGCCTCGGAGAAGCGCCGGGCGTCCGCCAGGTCCGCGGTCTTGGTTTCCATCCACAGGATGTCGGCGAACGGGGCGACCGCCAAAGATCTGGCGATTGCGTACTCGATTCCGCCCTGCACCTGGTAGTAGCCTTCGGGAGTCTTGGAGATCTCGCAGTCCCAGACGATGTCGATGCCCATTGACCTGGCCCTGGCCCGGGCGGCGTGGAAGGAAGTCCGGTTCGCGAAAGCCAGCCACTCATCGGCTGTCATGTCGAAGGCCTCACCCTCTTTGGCGCGGAACTCGATCGCGTCCGCGACGGCCTCGGGATAGCTCTTCAGGTTGGCCGCGGACAGCCACGCGTCTAGGTACCGCGTCTCGGCCCTGTCCAGCGGTTCCTCGACCGACGACCCGCCGGCCTGCTGGAACTGCTTCGCGATCTCTTCGAGCTCGCGTAGCACTCCCATCTGGCCGAGCCAGGCGCTGGCCTGGTCGTACTCCTCCCCGGAGATCTTGTACAGCAGATGACCCCGCGCGCCGTCCACCCCCAGCTCGTGGAGTTTCCTGACCATGGTGAGATAGCCGACCTTGTAGGTCGGAAGGCTAGCGTTAGTGGCGCCCAGGATAAACGGATGGTCGCGCTCGTCCCCGCGCCCCTCCAGGAAGGTGGCCGCTTCGGCGTCGGTCCGGGCCACGATGATGCCGGGTACCCGCATGACGTCGAGCTGGAAGCGGGCGGCGTTCAGCCGCTTGATCTGCTCGTCCACGCCGACGAGCACCTTGCCGCCTTGGTGCCCGCACTTCTTGGTGCCGGGCTTCTGGTCCTCGATGTGGTAGCCGGGGACCCCGGCCTCGACGAACCGGCGGATCAGATTCCGGACATGAGCATCGCCGCCGTGTCCGGTGTCGGCGTCGGCGATGATGAACGGCCGGTAGTCGATCTCGGGGACGGCAGCACGCTGCGCCTCGCTTAGGCGGGAACGGGCGAAGCGCTGGTTCCGGTCCGCCGTGAGCAGGGCGCGGACGATCGGAGAGGCCTCTTCCGGCACCTGGGAGAGCGGATAGCTGGCCAGGTCGGGTCCGGGGTCCTCGGTGACAGAACCCTTGGCTGACGTGGCCCAGCCGCCCAGGTAGATACCCTCGATACCCATTCGCTTCAGGGTCACAGCCTGACCGGGCGAATAAGGACCGAAGGTGGTGATCTGCCTGCGCTCGGCGAAGAACTGCCGGAGCCGATCGTAGAACTGCTCGGCCGCCACTCTCGCCACGGTGTAGTCGGTGGGGATGTTGCCGCGTTGCTCCACCACCTGACGCGCAGAATACAAACGCCTGATGCCCTCGAATCGAGGACTGGCAAGCCACCTTGCGGTCTCGCCGATTTCCGACTCGAACGAGTTCATGGCTGGTTTATCGGTGACTCCCGAATCGAATTTGCTCATGACTGATTCCTGCCGCTCCTGCACTGCGGCGCCTCTCGCAACCTCGAAATCTAGGTTCTGTGTGATGCGGGTGCCATCCCAGCCCGGTACATCCACGTACTGGCCGATCCGTTCCCTCGCATCCACCGGACTTCGTTGAGGTTGATGCCGGGCTGATCTGCGTCCATCGGCGCCGTGGACGGAGCGGCGACCCGCATCAGTCCCCATCAGATCGGCCATGGGCACAAACAAGTAGAGGCAAAGGTCCCAAGGCCCATCTCGCCTGGACACGCCAGAGACAGACCCGACACCGGCGTCCAGGGCCGCGCGATAGCCGCCAGGAACGCCAGTTTCCCGCACCTAGCAGCCGCAATCAACGGCTCCGATCTCGCGGCGCTGCCCGAGCAGACCGCGACATATGGTCATTTGACTGCCCGCTCCCAGAGGCAGCAGGCACTGATCAACCGCGGCGGTGGCTCGGGCATATACGCCGTGCAGTCGACCAGTCCGCTCAGCGACCTGGCGTACGCAGAACCGGACAATCGGCGCGCGGGCACGCGTACTGCCAGCACGGTTGCGGCGCCGCCCGTATTCGGCGATCCGGAGCACGCCCGCTCAGCTGTAGTCCGCGATCCACATGCCATCCGGGGCCATGGACCGGGCGAGCAGGTAGCCGCTGTCGGTGAAGGGTTCGGCCCATGCCAGGCCGGATACTCTGATCCCGCAGTTCCGTGCCGCTGCGTCCACCAACTGTCGGGCGACGCCACGCCGCCGCATCTCCAGCGCCACCCACACGACCATGACGAGGAGTTGCTCGGTTTCATCAACGAGCTTGAGCAGCCGGCCCGCACCTACCGGGCACGCGCAGCCGGGCCGGTCAGACAGGAGGCTGACCCCGGCCTCTCGCAAGGGGCCGGGGTCTGCTTAAGGCCTTCGCGGGCCGTCAGGACGATCCCGGTGGCCGGTAATCGCAGCCCGGCCCTGAGGATCATGACCGTCAGCGTCACGGGCCTTCTGCGGAGCCGTGGTGGGCGTCGCCATGGTGCGCCGCGTGAGGTGCGAGGCTGCCCGGAGCGGGCGCTACGGCGTAGGTTCCGGCGGGGTCGTTGCCATGGCCGCGCGCGGACCGTTCGCGGAAGAGGCTAACGGCGACCAGGGCGAGGTTGCCTGCTGCGGCAGCTCCGATCGTGGTGGTGACGATCGCGGGCAGCCCGGATGTCGCGGTGAACCCGAGCCACCCTCCGAGCAGGGCGCCGGCGGTTGCGGCCAGGAGCCCGAGTGACTTGGTGGCACGGTCCCAGTCGCGGTGAGTCCAGGCCAGGTAGAGGCCCAGCGCGATCGGCACGCTGGGGGCGAGAATCCCGAGCAGTTCGCTGGTCAGGGACAGCGCGGGCCAGAGCGTCAGGACGACTAGGGCTGCTCCGAGCCAGCCGCCGAGCCCGAGCACGAGCGGGACGATGGTGCGGGTCGCGACGCTGGTCTTGCGCCCTGCGGCACCGTGCTTGCGTACCCGGCGCGCTACCCAGAGCAGCCACAGGGCAGCCAGGGCGGCGAAGCCGATCATTGCCGCAAGGAGGTCCTTGGCAATCGCTGCCTGCGTGGGCGATGTGGCGAAGCTGACCCGGTTCGGGGTGTAGCGGGACGTGTCGACCCGGCCGGTGTCGTAGAACGTGGTCAGCAGCTGCGTGCTGGCGCTCGGCTCGTAGTACCAGAAGTCGTCCGCGTGCCCGAGCCCGGACAGGATGACCTGATGCCCGTTGGGGAGGTGCGGCAGCAGCTCCTTCGTGGCGTTCTGGGCCGGCGTTTGGAAGTCGAGCGTCCCGCCGATGAGCAGCGTCGGGACGTTCGAGTTCTGCACGCTGGTGTACTGGTTCTCGCCCGGGTTGGCCGGCCAGGCGTGCACAAGGCCTCCTGCCCCCCACAAGAACTCCGTGAAGGGATTGCCGATGATCGAGCCCCCGCCCGCGCCGGAGCTGAAATAGCGCTCGGCGGGCTGCGCGTCGGCCATCCCGATGCTTGCAAACTCGCCCCAGACGAACGACTGGGGGAGGTCGAGACCGGCCATCAGCGATAGCAGCCACAGGCCGCTCGGGTCGCCCTGCGCGGCGGAGATCCACGAGTCGAGGGTCATCGGCCCGGACAGTGGCGAATCCACCGCGGTCGCCTCCGTGAGCCCGAGGAACGTCCCGACCAGGACGTTGCCCGGCTTGATCGGCAGGAAGTACCACCGGCTCGGCATGTCTGCCGCCGTGTGCTGCATGCTCGCGGCGAGGTTGCCGGTGCGGGCGCGGCAGGCAGGCTGCTTCGCGCACAGCGCCGAGTAACGCTCGATCCCCTGATCGATCTCGGCTCCGCTGTACAGGAAGTTCCCGGGCGGGTTGACCCCGATCATCGCCGAGCGGTCGACACTGTTCGGGTACCGCCACGCGTAGATCATCGCGAGACGGGTCCCGGCGCTCTCGCTGAGCAGGTCGATGCGCTGGTAGCCGAGCGCGACGCGAGCGGCCTCGATGTCGTCGGCCTGCTCCGCCAGCGTGTAGCCGGCGAGGTCTACGCCGGATCGCTCAAGCCGCTGCGCGCACGAGGCGAAGGCCTGGGAGTACGCGCTCAGCGACGCTTTGCCGAGGTAGTCTGCGGAGTTCTCCAGCGCCGCCGTCACCTCGGGACAGTTCAGCACCGAAGAGCCGTCGACGCCGCGGTAGCCGACCATGACGACATCGTGCTGGGCGGCCAGGCGGTTCGCTTGGGGAAACGTCATGTTGGTCGTGCCAGGGCCGCCGTTGAGGTGGAAGATTGGCGCCAGCGGGTGGGATGAGCGAGCCAGGATCCGGGTCACCGGCAGCGCGATCAGGCGCGACCGGGGGTCTGCCCGGTCCTCGGGCACGACGAGCGTTCCGCAGTCGGCGCGGTAGCCGCCGTTCTCGGTGGGATAGGTGCACGGGTGCATGGTCAGCTGGCCGGCGTGCGCCCCCTGCGGGACCGAGACCGTTTCCGGGCTGGACGAGACTCGCAGGTAGGTAAGTCCCGTCAATAGGACGATGGTCACCAGCAGGGCAGCGATTCGTGCCCAGGTGAATGACCGGGATGGGGGGGATCTGAGCAGCTCGGCTCGCAGGAGCGCGGTCATGACTGCACGCCAGTGAGGGCGATGAACGCTTCTTCGAGGGAGCGCGTTCGGGGGGCCAGGCCGAGCACGGCCAGCTGCTCGTGGCCGGCGATTTCGCCGACCTCTTCCGGGGTGGCGCCGAGGACGTTCAGCACGTCACCGTCGCGGTCGACGCGGTGACCGCGACGCTCGAGCGCGCCGGTCAACCGGACCGGGTCCTGTGCGCGGACCGTGGTCGCGGGGCCGAAGTGCTTGGAGAGATCGCGGATCTCGACGGCGGCCAGGCCCGGGCTCTTCGGCTTTCCGAGCGGGGGGAACTTCTTCAGTACGGCGTGTGGTGCGGTCATCACTGCTCCTCATCGTCTGCCTGGGGATCAGTCTGGGATCGCCGCCTGCGCCTGTCATCGCCCGCAGGGCGCGTCTGCGCTCCTCCTCAGCGCAGATCTTTGCCGCTCGCGCCTCTGTCGAAGGACAGAGGCGCGTCTACGCGCCGGGCGTGACCAGTCCGCTCTCGTACGCGAGGACGACGGCCTGAACTCGGTCACGGAGCCCGAGCTTCGCGAGCAGGCTGGAGACGTGGGTCTTGATCGTGCCCTCGGTGACGAACAGCTCGGCGGCCAGCTCGGCGTTGCTCTTACCGCACGCCAGCATCGTCAGCACCTCGCGCTCGCGCTGTGTCAAGGCGTCCAGCCGCGTGCCGAGCTGCGGCCTGACCGGCCGGCGTGCGAACTGCTCGATGATGCGCCGCGTGACCGACGGGGCGAGCAGAGCCTCGCCGGCAGTCACGACGTGCACCGCGTGCAGGAGCTCCTCGGGCGGGGCGTTCTTGAGCAGGAAGCCGCTGGCGCCCGACCGCAGGGCCTCGAACATGTACTCGTCACGCTCGAACGTGGTGAGGATCACCACACGACTGTGGAGCTCGCCGTCTTCGGTAATCCGCCGCGTGGCCTCGAGTCCGTCACCGTCGGGCATCTGGATGTCCATCAACACGATGTCGGGCCGCAGGCGCCGGGTGCTGGCCGTGGCCTGCTCGCCGTTCGCCGCCTCGCCGACAACCTCGATCTCGGGATCGGACTCGAGGATCATCCGGAAGCCGGCGCGAACCATCGCCTGGTCATCGGCCAGCAGCACACGGATGCTCACAGCGCACCGTCCGAGGTGGCAGCGGCGTAGGCGAATGGGTGATAGAAGGCCTCTAGCGCGCGGTCGCGGGCGACGGCAAGGTCGAAGCGGTGGCCGCCCCGCGTGTCGTCGACCGAGACGGTCACTGCGTCCTGGCGGGGGTGCCAGAGCAGCAGGACGTGGATGCCGTCGTTCTCGCGGGCGGCGAGCTCGCGCGTCTGAAGCGTCACTGGAGTCATGGCTCCTGTCTCCGGTTCAAAGGTGGTGAGTGGTCGGGTGGTTGGGGCTTGCATGAGCGGTCCTTTCCGAGTCGATTCGATGCCACGAACCTTTGCGTGCGACGGTGGGATCGGCATCGTCGGCAGGCTGGATTCGGGCTCATACGAGGCGACGATTCCGGGCTCCTACCTGGGTAGGAGGCGGGACTCCAAAGTGCTGCTCGTCGGGCCGATGACGTGCGTCCGGTGAGGAGCCGCGCGTTCGGGCTTGACGCTGCCGGTCGCGATCGCGGCGGTCAAGCGCAAATTCGAGGCGGCACGCGTCCAGACAGGCAGCGCTGAGCGGATCTGGCGAGAATGACGTGCGGCCGGCGTCATGTGTGAGTCCTGCTTTGGCTCCGACGGGGGCGAAAGCGCCGGAGCTCATCGTGTCGCAACTCCCGCCTCGAGGGCGCTGCAGCAGAAGGGCTGGAGATCGACGCGAGCCCTCAAAAATCAGCGTCCGCCAATCGGGGGCGGTCCAGAAGTCCTGATCTACTCTCGCGCCCCGATCGCCTCAACGGGCCGGGCGCGGAGCGCTCGTCTGGTTGGCAGCGCAAGGGCCAAAAGCGCCAGGAGCGCTGAGATGCCGAGGATCGCGGCGAATGGTCTCGCGGGTATGCATGGGAGGCCGCCGTTGAGCGCCTGGCTGAGAGTGGTAGCAGCGCGGTGGCGGCGATCGCCAGGCCGATGCCAAGTCCGATACGGCGTGCGGTGCGGTCATCACTGCTCCTCAGGTCGGTGCAAGTTGCCTGGGGATCAGTCTGGGATCGCCGCCTGCGCCTGTCATCGCCCGCAGGGCGCGTCTGCGCTCCTCCTCAGCGCAGATCTTTGCCGCTCGCGCCTCTGTCGAAGGACAGAGGCGCGTCTACGCGCCGGGCGTGACCAGTCCGCTCTCGTACGCGAGGACGACGGCCTGAACTCGGTCACGGAGCCCGAGCTTCGCGAGCAGGCTGGAGACGTGGGTCTTGATCGTGCCCTCGGTGACGAACAGCTCGGCGGCCAGCTCGGCGTTGCTCTTACCGCACGCCAGCATCGTCAGCACCTCGCGCTCGCGCTGTGTCAAGGCGTCCAGCCGCGTGCCGAGCTGCGGCCTGACCGGCCGGCGTGCGAACTGCTCGATGATGCGCCGCGTGACCGACGGGGCGAGCAGAGCCTCGCCGGCAGTCACGACGTGCACCGCGTGCAGGAGTTCCTCGGGCGGGGCGTTCTTGAGCAGGAAGCCGCTGGCGCCCGACCGCAGGGCCTCGAACACGTACTCGTCACGCTCGAACGTGGTGAGGATCACCACACGACTGTGGAGCTCGCCGTCTTCGGTAATCCGCCGCGTGGCCTCGAGTCCGTCACCGTCGGGCATCTGGATGTCCATCAACACGATGTCGGGCCGCAGGCGCCGGGTGCTGGCCGTGGCCTGCTCGCCGTTCGCCGCCTCGCCGACAACCTCGATCTCGGGATCGGACTCGAGGATCATCCGGAAGCCGGCGCGGACCATCGCCTGGTCATCGGCCAGCAGCACACGGATGCTCACAGCGCACCGTCCGAGGTGGGCAGCGTGACGCGCACGGCGAACCCGCCGCCGGATGCCGGCCCCGCCGTGAGTTGGCCGCCGTGCAGGGCGGCACGCTCGCGCATGCCGATCAACCCCAGGCCGCCCGGGCTCGTCCCTGATAGCGCCGTCGCGCCGCGGCCGTCGTCGATGATCTCGACCTCGAGCTCGTCGGGCCAGTACCGCACGCGCACGTCGGCGCGCGACGCCGCCGCGTGCTTGAGGGTGTTAGTCAGCGCTTCCTGCACGATGCGGTACGCCGACACGCCGATCATCGGCGGCAACGAGCGTTCCTCCCCTTCGATGCTGACCGCGACAGCGAGCTCGGACTCACTCATGCTCGCCGCCAGCCGCGGAAGCTGGCTCAGGCCAGGGCGCGGAGCCAGATCGTCCTGGTCGCCGGCCTGCCGCAGGAATCCGAGCAGGCGGTGCAGCTCCCCCACCGCCTGTCGGCTCGAGACCTCGATCGCGGTCAACGACTCCTTGGCCTTGATGCGGTCACGGTCGATCACGACGCGGGCAGCGCCGGCCTGGATGCCCATCATGCTCACGTGGTGGGCGACGACGTCATGCAGCTCCCGCGCGATCCGCACGCGCTCCTCGAACACGGCGTGCTCGGCCTGTGTCGCACGTGACTCCGCCACCTCGGCCTGCTCGGCCCGCGCGCGGACGGCAAGGCCTGCAACCCAGGCGACGGCGAAGTCGGCGGGAATGAAGACGAGCTCGTCGACCGAGTGCCCGGGGATGTTGTAGACGAGGGTCGCCGCAGCGCCGACCACGATCGCCAGTCCGAGGCCAGCCCGCCGGACGTCCCGAAGGTTCCCGAGCAGGAATGCGGCCGCCAGCCCCATCAGGAAGAGGGACTCGGGGTACGGGATCAGCAGCGGGTCGACGAACGAGATTCCCGCGGCCAAAAGCCAGTACGCCGCCGGTCCGGCAAACGGAAACCATCGCCGCGCGAACACGGGTAGCACCAGGATCGCGAGCGCGGGAAGGCAGAACCACAGCGTCGTTGTCGGATCTCCGGACGAGCCGCGTCCGAGCACCACGTCAAGCATCGCCACGATCGCCAGCAGCGCGATCAGCAAGTCGAACCAGTACGTGCGGGCGAGATGCTCGATTCGGCTCACGCATCGAACGTACTCCACCTGAAAAGAAAGAGATGGGCCACTTCGTGGCGTGATGCCTGGGATGAAATTGGGGCGGGGCTGGGGTCTGCGCGTAGGTTTGCGGTGGTTCGGGTGGATGGCGGCGGGGTGGAAGATGCATGCTGGGGCTGGCGTGCCGTCCGTCGTCACCGGTTCGCTTTGGGCCGTTCGAGGCCGCTGAAAAGTGCGGTGCTGGGGTCCCCGTTGCGGGTCATGCCCGCTGCTGCTTCGAGCGCGTGTGTCAGTCTCCTGATTGATGTGAGGGGTCCCGTCGGGCGGCCCGCCTTCTATTCCCGGTTAGTTCTGGAGAGCCGCTTCAGGAGGTGGCACGTGAAAGTGATGCATGACCGGGTGGCCGCGATCGATGTGTACAAGGACATGGTCAAGGTCGCAGTCCGGGTTCCGGGTGAAAGACGCGGGACCCGCAAGACCGATGTGCTGGAGTTCCTGCCAGCCCAGCCCGCGAGCCTGTCGGCCGGCGGGGTGGACCAGGCCGAAGAGGCGCACGACACTGAGACCCAGGCTGACCCCGCCTCAGCGGTCCAGTGACCCCGCGACGCAGGTGCCCGTGATGAGCCGCGCCGGCTGGGAGCGCCAGGCCCTGAATTCCATCCAGAGCGTGCTCGGCCATACCGACCCCAAGCTCGCCTCGCACCTGGCCGTCTTCAGCCGACTGGCCTCGAGCGAAGAGATGCCGGCGCACGAAAGGGTGCGGTCACCGCTGCGCCACCCGCCGTACCGCCGCCGCTCGCGCCGGCGCCGCGGAAAAGCGCCGTACCGCGGTCGCGGCCTGCAGCGAGCCGCGATCCTGACCTGGCTTCTCACCTCCGTCACTTTGATCACCGTCGCGGTGATTCTCAGCAACGGCGGTCCGGCCGCGTGCCCTCATGCATTTGGAATCTGCGGCGGTTAGCCCCGGGGCGAAGGGCCGAGGCCTGGGCGGCCACCAAGACGCCGGCGCGCGGCCACCGGGCATCCGGCTCGGGGCTGGCCGCGATCCGCTACGACCCGCAAGACACCCAGCCTAGCGACATCGACTTGTGGCAGCGGGAGATCATCGTCCGAGGCAGGGCCGGCAAGCCCGGGCGGCCGTTGTCGCCGCGCAGAGCAGGATGATCTGAGCGCCGGTACCTGATCGCAGACATCTCGACGAACGAGCAAATAATCGGCGGTAGTGCGCCACGAGCGCGGAAAGGGGTCGTTTGTAGGGATACGGCTCTCTTGATGTGTTGCTGGGCAGGAGATGAAGGTTTTGTGGCCCTTCGGCGTCGCTCTGCGGGGAGTGGCGTCAAACCGCCTCATGGTGCATTAGCTGAAGACTGTTGTGCTGAGCGATGAGGGAAAGGCGTCGTTAGAGGCGTCAGGTGGGGGACAGGAAGGCGAACGCAAGTGAACCGCTGATGATGTGTCGTTAATTAAAGAGTGGCATCAGAACCGGGGTGTTATCGCGATCCCGGGATGAGTCTGGCGGGTGTCCCGTTTACTGGCCAGGCGGTGCCCGGCATGAAGGCGGCGCGATCCTGTTCTGCGGCTTCTGCACGGAACGTGGGAAGGCGGGTTCCGATAACGGCGCCTGCTGGCTGTTTTTTTGGGACAGCAGGCGGCGAGAGGGAGAGCGCTTGGCGACAGAAATCGTGAGGCGCGGAGTACCGGTCCGCTGGCGTCCGGGCCGGTGGCGCGGCAACCCGGCGATGTCGTCGATTAGGGCTTTGACCTGGGCTTCTTCGGGAACGGGGCGGCGTCCGCAGTGCGGGCAGCAGGCGTCGGCCGTGACGCGGTCGCGGATGAGGGCGAGCGCGGGGGCGAACGGGATGAGCCGCGGGTCGGTGCCGGCCTGGGCAGCGGCGCGGGCGACCGCGGTGGCGGCCATGTTATGGATGAGGAGCAGGCCCCAGGCTTCTTGCCGGGCGAGCGCGGGAGACTGGCCGCGCAGCTCGCGGCGGCCACCGCGGACGGTCGCCTTCAGGTGCAAGAACGCGATTTCGATTTGCCACCTATGGGCATATAGTTCAGCGATCTCCCAGGCGGGGAATTCCTCGTGGTCCAGGAGCGTGGTCAGGACCCGGATCCGGGTGGCCTTGGACCGGCCGCTCACGGTCCGGGTCACGATGGAGAAGGTGACCAGGCGGGCGATCGTGTCCGGCAGCCGCGGGGCGGCATGGCTGCGGGACTCCCGCAGGCGCCGGGCCAGCATCCCGCCGGACTCGCGCATCACGACCAGCTCCGACCCGTCGGGGAGGACCTCCAGGGTCCTCGCGGGCAGGCTCTTGCTGTCGTTCTTCCAGCGCCGAACCAGGTCAGCGCCGGTTCCGGCCGCCGCGAGATACCGTTCCATCGACGGGAACCCCCGGTCGGCGAGGCTGACCATCCCGCTCCGGAAAGAGCCAAGGAGCCTGTCAGCCAGCTCGTTCTCGCCTTGGTGATAGGCGCCGGCTTCCGCAGCGATCCAGCGGCGGCTGGCCACGCGGACGTGCCCGACGATCCGCAGCAGCGGCAGGCCCGCCTTCGAGGAGGACCCGAATTCGCAGGCCAGCGCGTCGTTGCGGTCCAGTTCCATCGTGGTGCCGTCGATCGCGGTGACCTCCAGGCCGTGCCACAGGGCCGTCAGCCCGAGCTCCGCGTCGCCGGTTTCCGCGTCGATCTCGAACAGGCGGCGCAGGGCGTGCTCGCCGAGCCGCTCCCTCGCCTGGGACAGGGCGCTGGCCGTCGGGACCGGCCCGGGCCAGAACCGCAGGCCGGGAATGCCGAAGGCCCTGGCCAGCACCCGGTCATAGCCCTCGCCGGGGAACAGGCACCCGACCAGCACGCACACCAGGGTCATCTTCGCGTTCAGCGCCGACTCGTACCGGCCCGAGCCGGGCGCCTCCGCCAGCGCCCGCCCGATCGCGTCCCGCCCGAGAAGCTCCTCCAGCAGCCCGCCCCGGTCCAGCTCATCGACCCATTCCGCCCAGAACCCGGGCCCGGCCGCGACCCGCGCGGCGAGCTCATCCGGCACCGAACCACCAGACAGCGGGACAGAAGGCATGGCAGAATCGGCACTCAACAAGGCTCCAGGTGATGGTCCGGACGGTCTCAGCAACCCCGTTCCTACCTGGAGCTTTGTGCCGTTTCAGGCACTCCCCGGAACCATCACGCTCCCGCTATCAACCTGCAGCCAGCTCGTAGATGATGCGGTACTCCATTGCAAGACGGAGTATCAGGCGCGCAAGGTTCGCGATGCCCTTGCTGTGAGGCTGGAGAGCCTGGGACTGCGACTGCATCCCGGCAAAACCAAGATAGTGTATTGCAAGGACGCGAACCGGCGAGGCTCGCATGAGCATACGTCGTTCACGTTCCTGGGATACGAGTTCCGTCCTCGCAGCGCGGAGAACAGGAACGGGCAGCTGTTCACGACGTTCTCGCCTGCAATCGGCCCGGATGCCCTCAAGGCGAAGGGCCAGCAGGTTCGTGAATGGCGGATACACAAGCGAGTCGGGTCTGACCTGGCCGAGCTTGCCGCGTGGATAAATCCGGTCGTGCGCGGCTGGATGAATTACTACGGCCGGTTCAACAGGTCGCGGTTGTATCGTCTCTTGCGGCGCATTAACACCTACATAGTGCGGTGGGCGCGCAACAAGTATCGGCGGCTGGGTAGTTTTAAGAAGGCCAAACGGTGGTGGGACGGTGGAGCATGCTCCCGAGCGTGGCGGATCCTTCGCGTTCATGTCGCGATTGGTCCCGGCCGCGGAGCCGGCCGCGCGCTGCCCGGGGCGGCGGCTGTGCGAAACTGCCGCTGTGATCGGTGACGAGCCAGAGGCCGTACGGGTATCGGACCTGTTCGGCCCCGAACCGGAAACGTGGGGCCTGCGTGGCGACCCCCATCTCTGGCGGGCCCTTCGCGCCCACCTGGCCGGCCAGGACCTGCCGGCCTCGGCCGACGAACTGGCCAACGTTCTGCACGACGCATTCCGCGAGCTCACCGGCTCTGATCTCACCAGCGACCCAGCCTCGTCGGTGTACCGGGAGCAGTACGCTCACGGCGGCATGTCCAGCGGAATGATCAGCCTCGATACCTGGCGCCAGCGCCTGATGCCCATGCTCTCCGAGCGGGCCAGGGCACGGCTGCCCGGGCAGCCCCCAAGGGCAGACCAGGGTCACATGGCCCTCTGACACCCTGCCAGGTACTTTCCATTACGCTTCCTCGCACGTCGATGCGCCGGAACCGCCGATCTGTCCCGGTCGCTAACTCTAACCATGACGAGCGGATGCGGCACATAACTGGCAGATCTGATCGGCCTGCTGAATGAGGCCAGGCGATCATCTGACTGGTTTACTCAGGGTCGGCCTTCGGCGGCTGAAAGGGGTTCTCGACACGGACCCCGGAGTAATCCTGGCCCGTGTTGAGATCTTCTGAGTAGAGCACGTTGCAGCCCATTTCGGCTGCGCTGCGGACGATCATCGAGTCCCAGAACGAGATTCCGGCACGCTGATGGATGCCGATCGCGCCCAGTACGTCATCGGCTGCCGGGACGTGCACGTGCCAGTGCGACATGTCGGCGACGATCTCCTTCGCCGTTTCCGCGCTGATCGGCTTGGCGATCTTCCGGGTGGCGTTCACGAAGAACTCCTGCAGCACCTGAACGCTCAGGCAGCCCTCCCGCGACTTCCAGAGCCCCTCGAGCAGTGCCCGCGCCTGGTCCCGCTTCGTTCCCGCGGAATTGTCATAGGCGTACAGCAGGATGTTGGTGTCGACGAACCGGCGGTCACCGCTCATGGGCGCTGTCCCGGCTCCAGTCGATGTGCCCGCCCGTCCCGAGGTCCATCCCCTCACGCAGTCGGGCGAGGCTCCGGTCGCGGGCGCGGGCGTAGCCGGTCTCCTGGTCGACCAGTTCCCTCAGCATCCGGGCGAGCAACTGCGACACTGAGGTACCGCGACTGGCCGCCAGAATCCGGGCTTCCCGGAGATCCTCCTCGGGAAGCGACAGCGTGATGTTCTGATTGGTCACGACGATCACCTCAGACTGCTACGTGCGCACGTAAAACAGTGTAGCACGTGATCACGTGCAATAACTGCCCGCCGGGTAGCTGAGCGCAGAACCGGGTAATCGGGGGCGGGCACACACGCCGCAGACACGGTTTCGACATCACCCGTATATTAAGCGCTATGGTGCCAGATGGCCGGGGCGCTCGCCCAGGTCCTGGCATGCCTGGCGCACCGGGACGCCTGCCCGGCTGGCGACGGCGCGGATGTAGGCGACCGCCGCGTACATGGCGTATTGCCAGAAGTCGTCGGCCTGCCATGAGCGACCTCGTCAGGCAGGTCCGGCTCCGTCCCGCCGTGAGCAGCTGCCGCGGCCAGCACCGCGTACTGGAGCTTGGCGTTCTGCCGGCCGCGGAAGGTGCACTCGGGCAGGAACCCCTCGCGTAGTCCCTCCAGGGGCAGCGGGTCAGCCGGGCTGGCCCTGCACCATTCCAGCGCGTCCGCGGCGAGGGTGAGGAACACCTCGCCGGGGAACGTGTCGTAGCGCGGGTGCAGGGATGCAAGCGCGCCCGGCACCTCGAAGATGTCAGCGTCGCGGGCGAGCCCGTCGAGCAGCATGCGACCGGCGGTCATGGCGTCCTCAGCGGTCGGCCGCTTCCTGCCGGGCATGTCGCGACGGTAGACCAGAGCCGTCGGTCGCGGGCCGCCTTTCCGGTGCCGACAGTGCAGCAAGGTGAGACCCACGATCCTGTCACGCTGGGTCATTGCCCTCTGAGCTGTCTGACGTGCCGGAACCGCTATGGGCGACCGCCGCAGCCTACGGATACGGCAACTCAGCCACGGGCTGATCCGCGCTGCAGTCTGTGTAGGCCGGCGGGCCGAGGCGTCCTCTTCTGCCGAGGAGCGGACGTCGCCAGATGAAACGGCATAAGGGATGCTGCTCTGGCCGAAAGAAGCCCTACTGTCGGCGTGGGGTGGCGCTGCGGAGAAACTGGTGTGGCTCGAGATTGTGGCAGCTTCCGCTGCTGTAGCCGATCCGGATCTCCTGAATGTCAGGCCGCTGCTGGGCTAGCCAGACGCGCGTCGGGACGCCAAGTCCGTGTGAATGACAAGCCTCAGAGATCTGGACGCGGCGCGTATCAGCGGAGCTGACCGTTTCTCCACACAGATGAGCCGGTTGACGGGCTGCCGGAGCCGATGGAGCCTCGATGGCATGCTGCACCAGCCGTCCACCCGGTCGGCCAGCCGTATCCGAAACTGGCCGGGAGACTATGGAGGGATCGCAATGGCTTCTAACTCGACCCTGGCACTGGTCGCAAGCGGCCTTTTCAGTCTGCTGGTGGCGGCCCTCAGTGGTGGCATAGCGTTTCGGACTGCTCGCACCAATGCCCGTGGAGAACTGGATAAGATCCAGCAACAGGTCGACGCACAACAGGCTGTACTTGAAAAAGCAAAGATCGCTAAACTGCGACAGGGTTACCTTACGCCGCTGCGATATTATGCCCAGGCTCTTAGCCGACGGCTCACTGAGCTTGAGGCGAAATTTCAATCTGCTGAGAGCGACACTGTCCGCGGGTGGTTCAAGATCGTAAAAGACAATGTGACACGGGATAAGTGCCGCGACGACTACCAGGCCTGGTGCTATTATGAAGGCATATTTGCGGTAAGCACTCTCTACTATACCTGCGCCTATTTTTGCTGTGCCCGCTCTATTCGTTTTAACCGGCCATTTGGTGAGAGCAGGCCTGCTTATAGCGAATCCCTAGAAGTGTGCCTTGTCCAAGTCACTGAGGCATTCGGGGGCGGCATGGGCATCTGGGATACGGCACAGGAAGTGATTGGTGAGCGATTCGCTAGGAATAATTTGTCTATGACGTATGCGGAAATGTGCAGTGAGCATGAAGCAGAAGAGTCATTCCGCCGTGCCCCATTTTTCCGCCCACTAGACTTCTACTGGACAGGCCTCGATATCGCCAAGCTCCAAGAAATACGGACCACTCTTGATGAGTTGGTCAACTTCCTTGACTCACACGACCCGCAATCCTGTGATTTTCTCACTGCTAGTGCTTAATATGTGGTCGAACGCGAGGCTGAGCGACTCACCGGCCGAGCTTCTTCCACTGTGTTGCCCACTGGGCGAAGGGGAACACCGCTGTCCTTTTAGCCTTTTATCTGTGGATCATCGCGTCTTCCGCCAACCGCATTCTTCTGCCGCAAGGCGGAAGTAATTGATGTAAAACTGGTGCTCGTCCCTGAAGCGATTATTCAGCGCTGTGCAGTAGCCCGGTTCTCCGGCTAGGCCGTTGCCCTGTCACCACATAATGGCCGTGATGGCGGGGCCCGCAGGCGGCTGCCGCTATGAAGTGAGGTGTCGGTGCTCATCGGGAGCTACAACGCAAACTACGGCCGCCGCCAGCTGTGGATGTACGTCGGCGCCTTGTCGGTTTTCTTTATAGGCGGATCCGTTTACGTGCTGATCTTGTGGCCGGCCCGCTTTGCGGTGCAGGTGGCCGTGATTTGCATGGTGGGGTGGCTGGCGACTCTCTGCGTATACCTTTTCTTCCTGCCCTGGCGCGTTGAGCTCACAGTGGCCGAGTTCCGCTGGCATGCGCTTCTCCGTACCCGGGCGGTGCCCCTCACCCGGGTGCGGTCCATCAGTCGCACTCACCGGGACACCGTGTGCGTCAAGTTCGACGGGCGCGGGCCGCTGCGGATCAAGGCAGGCCCCGGCAGGCTGGGAACGCTTGCGGACCATATAAAGGCAGCGGCTCCGCATGTGACCATTGTTCCGCCGAGTCCGTGATGCGCCATCGGCGGGAATCGCAGTCCAGCGCCGAAGCCGGTGCGGCAAGCCGGCGGGCGTAACCCGGTGGCGACGTTCACGCTTCTCCGCAAGGCCTATTGTTTCGTGGCAGAGAGGGGCCGCCGGTCTGCACTGGTGCGTCCATGCCAGGGACTTGCTTAGAGTTCACACTGAATGGGTGTTCTGTTCTCGTCTAAGTTGCTGAATCCCGTGCACTTCTCCTCACCGGGACGCACCCGGCGCCACTGCGCGACCTGGCAAGGGACCTCGGGGATCTTCATGCCGAGGATGAACGACAGGCCTGCGGCCTCGATCGCCTTCTGGTTCGCCTCGGAGATCATCCCTGCGTCCGCGACCACGGTGACGTCCGGCAGCCGGCGGGCGGCCATAAACTTCTCGATTACCGGCAACATGGTCCTGGTTTCGGCCCTGTTCCCTTCGAACGCGGAGACCATGAGCGGGAACCCGTCCTGCCCGGCCAGCAGGCCGATGGCGATCTGCGGCTCCAGGCGCCGCTCCCTGGAGAAACCGGGCTCGCGGAAGCCGTCGCCCCGGTCGGCCTCGAAGTACAGAGTGGACACGTCGTAGAGGACCAGCGACGCCGGGCCCAGCCGGGCGTGCGCGGCGCAGGCCTCCGGCAGCCCCTGCCGCCATGATTCCTCCGCCCAGGCCGGCAGGCGCCGGTTGATCGTGGGATACGACGGCGCGGGAGCGCCCGCCTCCTCCAGGACGCGCAGCGAGTCCTGCTTGCCGGCGGGCTCGATGATCCGCGCGAGCACGAGCCGCCTGAACACCTCGTCGCCCTCGGTGGCCTGCGGGAACCCGAGCGCGTCATAGGCCCTGCCCAGGGCATCCAGCAGGTGCCCCATCCGCGAGGAGGCGATCTCCAGCGGCCCGGACGGTCCCCGGGCCGGCCGGCCCGAGGTCGAGCTCCAGCTGCCCGGCCGCCAGGCGCTGCCTCGCTGCGGCCTTCAGCGCCTCGAGTTCGGCGTCGTCGTGCGCCGAGCCGATGTGCTAGGTGTTCCTCGACCCGCGGCGGGAGGACCACACGATCTGGACCGCCGTCGCCCCCGACACAGTCTTCACTGTGCGAACGTACGCCACCGGGCGAGCCTGCGAGCCACGGCCGAGACCTACTCCTTAGTGCGCAAATTCCGCGCTCGCAGCCAGCAAATCAGCAGGTCAAAGTGCTATGGCCGAGCCGATCCCGCTCCGGTGATAAAAGTCAGGTCGCAGGCCATCCGGCTGGCCCAGAACGGAGTGACAGTCATGGTGGTCGGCGTGGCCGCCAACGATGTCAGTGCCTGCTGGTTGCCGGGAATCCGACGCGGCTACGTGCCTCAGAGGTTGACGACGACCTTGCCCTGGGCGTGGCCGTGCCGCATGTACTGGATGGCCTCGGGGGCCTGGCTCAGTGGATAGGTTCGGTCGATGACCGGCCTTACCTGGCCGGATTCGATGAGCTCGGTGAGCGCCTGCAGGTCCCGCGTGTTCTCCGAGCAGATGAGCGTGGTCAGCGTCTGGCGGGTAAACGGGGAGAGCATGAGGGCCCGGAGTTGACGGTCGCTGCCTCCGAGCCATCGTCCGCCGTTCTCAGACCCGACGATGACGAGCGTCCCGCGCGGGGTCAGGGCCCCGCGTAGCTGGCTGAGCGGGCGGTGGCCTCCGGTGTCGAGGATTACGTCGTAGCGGTGGCCTCCGGCCGTGATGTCATCGCGGGTGTAGTCGATAACGTGATCCGCGCCGAGGATGCGGACCATGTCCACCTTCGCCGTGCTACCGACGCCGGTGACCTCGGCGCCGGCCGCCTTGGCGATCTGTACGGCGAACGTCCCCACGCCGCCGGACGCGCCGATGATCAGCACCTTCTGCCCTGCCTGCACGCGCCCGCGGTCGCGGACCGCTTGCAGGGCGGTCAGCGCCGAGACGGGGACGGCCGCGGCCTGGGCAAAGGTGAGGTTCGCGGGCTTGGGAGCCAGCTTGCCCGGCCGGGCCCTGGCGTACTCGGCGAAGGAGCCGTCTGCGATGCCGAACACCTCGTCGCCGACGTGCAGCGCGGTGACGGCCGGCCCGGTCGCCTCGACTCGCCCGGCGACCTCCCGGCCCCGCACCCGGGTCTTGGGGGCGCGGATCCCGCCGCCTGCGAGGCGCACCGGGTAGGGCAGGCCGGTCATCAGGTGCCAGACGCCCCGGTCGACGCCGGCGGCGTGCACGCGCAGCAGCACTTCCTCGTCGCCGATTGCGGGCCGGGTGATCTCTTCGAGCCGCAGCACGTCCTCGGCCTCGCCGTAGCGGTCCTGGGTGATCGCCCGCATCGTCGTCCCGTCGGTGGTCGGCTGGGTAGTGGTCGTAGGAGAGATGCTCACGAGAGTTTCCTTTACTGCTTGTTGCTGATGTCGGAGGTCTGAGCGGGGGTCAGGCGTCGCGGTGCGCCACCCGCATGCCTGCCGCGCCCAGGGCGATGACGGCGTATACGGCCAGGACCACGAGGGCGGTGCCCGGCCGCAGCAGCCCGGCTGAGCGGTGGACTGTCACGGCCGCCTGGGTGGCGATGCCGGGCATGTACTGACGCCAGCCGGCTGGAAGGAACTGGCCGACGGTGAGTCCGCCGATGATGATCAGGGACAGGATGGTGGCCGCTCCTGCCGTGTGCCGGATGAGGCCGCCGATACCGACACCGATGACGGCGACGAGGCTTACCGCTACGGCTCCGAAGAACATGGCCCTAAGCACGCCGGGGTGTCCGATTGTCACTGCGGCGTGCTGGCCGGCGAAAATCCGCTGGCCGATCTCGAAGCCGACGACATTGCCGAGGAGGGTCACGGGGAACGCGAACGCGGCCGCGGTGGCGGCCTTGGCCGCAAGCACTAGCCGCCTGGCGGGCATGGCGCTGAAGGTGGACCGGATCATTCCGGTCGAGTACTCCGCGGTTACCGTTCGCACGCCGAGCGACCCGAGGACCACCGCGGCGATCATGACCCCGCTCATCGAGGCGCTGGTCGGGTCGAATACCTGGCGCTGCTGCGCGGTCATGGTGTGCCACTGGCTGACTTCGGAGGAGGCCACGGCCACGCTGAATCCGACGCCGATGGCCAGGGCCAGGGCGGCTGTGCGCCAGGTGGAGGGCAGCGTGCGGAGCTTCGTCCACTCCGCTTTGAGGGTCCGGTTGATCAGGGTGGCTCGCGCCGGGCGGGCCGGGATGCGGATGCAGGCGGTGGCGCTCATGTCAGGCTCCTTGGCTGGTGCCGGCCAGCTGGCCGGCGTGGTAATCGGTTTCGTCTCGGGTCAACTCGAAGAACGCCTCCTCGAGCGACGCACCGTGCGCGGCGAGCTCAACGAGGGTGATGGCGTGGGCAGACGCGGCTCCGCCGATGGCGGCGGAGTCCAGGCCGGTCACGATCATGGCGCCGTCAGGACAGCGCTCGACCAGAGCGCCGCGGCGGGTCAGGGCGGCGGCCAGGTCGGCCGGCTGCAGGGCCCGGACCCGGACGCTGGGGGTGGAGTTACGGTTGACGAATTCATCGGTGCTGGCGTCGGCGATGATCCGGCCCCGGGCGATTACAACCAGGTGGTCGGCGGTCTGGGCCATCTCGCTCATGAGGTGGCTGGACAAGAACACCGTGCGCCCCTGGGCGGCCAGTGACTTCATCAGGTTCCGGATCCACAAGATGCCGTCGGGGTCCAGGCCGTTGATCGGCTCGTCGAACATCACCGTCTCGGGGTCACCGAGCAGCGCTGCGGCGATGCCGAGACGCTGGTTCATGCCGAGCGAGAAGGTGCCGACCCGCTTTCCCGCGACGTCGCTGAGGCCGACGAGCTCGAGCACCTCGGTCACGCGGCGCCGGGCGATGCCGTTGCTGACGGCCAGCCACGCCAGGTGGCTGGCCGCGCTGCGGCCACCGATGATGGCCTTCGCGTCCAGCAGCGCACCGACGGACCGGAGCGGGTCGGTCAGCTCGCGGTACGGCTTGCCGTTCACCAGGACGGAGCCGGAGCTCGGCCTGTCTAGGCCCAGGATCATGCGCATGGTGGTCGACTTGCCTGCCCCGTTCGGTCCCAGGAACCCGGTTACCCGGCCGGGCCGGACGGCGAAGGATGCCTCGTCGACGGCGACCGTCTTGCCGTAGCGCTTGGTCAGGTGCTGCGCCTCGATCATTGTTCGTCCTTCCCTTGATGTGCTTTGGCCTTGGACGCCAGCCTGCGCAGGGGTCCTGAGGCGGCACTGTCGTGGCGCTGACGCGGGACCTATGGTGAGGCCATGCAGGTAAAGCTGTTCGGCGAGCTCGAAGCGCTAGCCGGAGGCGTGCCCGTGCCGGTCCGCGGCGCCAAGCAGCGGGCGCTGCTGGCCCTGCTGGCCCTGCAGCAGGGCCAGCCGGTCAGTGCCGACCGGCTGCTCGACGCGCTGTGGGGCGACGGGCAGGCGGCGAACCCGGCCAACGCCCTGCAGGCCCAGATCGGCCAGCTGCGCCGCACCTTCGGGGCGGCGGCCATCGTCACCAGCGAAGCCGGCTATGCCCTCGATGTGCGTCCCGATCAGGTCAACGTCGTCCGCTTCGAGCAGCTGGTGACGAAGGGCCGGCGGCTCGCCGCCGACGGCGAGCTGGCGCCGGCGTCAGAGACCCTGGGCGAGGCCCTCGGCCTGCGGCGGGGTGAGCCGCTGGCCGAGTTCGCCTACTCCAGCTTCGCTAACGCCGAACGGGCGCGGTTGGACGAGCTGACCTTGGTGGCGGCCGAATCCCGCGCCGGGGCCGACCTGGGCCTGGGGCGATACGGGGAACTGGCCGGCGAACTGGAGGCGTTGTGCCGGGAACACCCGCTGCGCGAGCGCCTGTGGGAGCTGCTCATCCTCGCCCTGTACCAGAGCGGACGCCAGGCCGAGGCCTTGCGCGCCTACGCCGAAGTCCGTGATCGCCTGGTCGACGAGCTGGGCCTCGACCCCGGCCTGGCATTGCGGGAGCTCCAGGCCCGCATCCTGGCCCAGGACCCGTCGCTCGCCCCAGCCAGCGCCCTAGCCCGGCCGGCTCCGGTCCCGGCGGCCGGGGCGGTCGCGGCACCGGTGACCGTCGGCAACCTGCGGGAGCAGCTGGGCCGCTTTGTCGGCCGCGACGCCGAGCTGGCCCAGCTGCGCGAGGCGGTTCGCTCTAGCCGGCTCGTCACACTGACCGGCCCGGGCGGGGCGGGCAAGACCCGCCTCGCGGTGGAGGCGGCCACCGCGCTGCGCCAAGAGCACCCCGACGGCGCCTGGCTCGTCGAGCTCGCCGGCGTCACCGAGCCCGACGGGGTGGTGCCGGCCGCCGCGGCCGCGCTCGGCGCGGCTGCGGCCGCGCTCGCGAGCCCTCAGCCGGCCGGATCGACCACAGAGCTCATCGTGCGGCACCTAGCCGGACGGTCACTGGTCCTGGTCCTCGACAACTGCGAACACGTCATCGGTGAGGCGGCCGCGCTGGCCGGCACCCTGGCCGGAGCAGTGCCCGGTCTCCGGCTGGTCGCCACCAGCCGCGAGCCGCTCGGCATCCCCGGCGAAGTCCTGGTACCGCTGGGCGGGCTGGCCCCGGCGGCCGCCGCCGAACTGTTCGTCGATCGCGCCCGGGCCGTGCGGCCCGGCTTCCTCGCCGACGGGCCGGCCGTCGGCGTCATCGAGGACATCTGCCGCCGGCTGGACGGCCTGCCGCTGGCCGTGGAGCTCGCCGCAGCCCGCCTCCGCGCGCTGCCGCTGGCCACCTTGGCCGAACGCCTCGACGACCGCTTCCGGCTGCTCAGCCGGGGAGCCCGCACCGCCCTGCCCCGCCAGCAGACGCTCCGTGCGGTGGTGGACTGGAGCTACGACCTGCTGTTCGAGGACGAACGCCGCCTGTTCGCCCGGTTGGCCGCGTTTACCGGCGGCTGCGGGCTCACCGCGGCCGAGGCCGTCTGTGCCGACGACCAGGTGCCGGCCGGGGAGATCCTCGATGTGCTCAGCCGGCTGGTCGACAAGTCCCTCGTCACCGCCTCCGACGGCGATGACGAGGCCCGGTTCGGCCAGCTCCAGACGCTGTGGCAGTACGGCAGGGAACGGCTCGGTGAATCCGGCGAAGCCGACGCCATGCGGGCCCGCCACGGGGCGTATTACCGGCAGCTGGCCACCGAAGCCCACCAGGGTCTGCGCGGCGCGACCGGCCCGAGGTGCCGGGACCGTCTCGTCGCGGAGTCGGGCAACCTGCGGGCCGCGCTCGACTGGTACATCGCCACAGGCGATGCTGACGCGGCGCTGTCGCTGGCCTCGGGGATGGCCTGGCTGTGGTTCATCAACGGCGACTTCCTCGAAGGAGCCCGCTGGCTCGGTGATGCGCTGGACGCCGAAGGACCGCGCCGTCCCGAAGTGGGCGCGACCGCTCACCTCTGGCACGGCTATTGCGTGGGCATGTCGACTCACCCGGCGTCGGGCGTCATCGAATGCGAGGAGGCCGTGGCCGCCCTGAGGGCCGGCCATGACCCGGTTCGCCTGGCGGAGGCGCTGGTGATTTACGCGACCGTGCTGGGGTTCGCCCACCACTTCGGACGATCACTCGACGCCTTGGACGAGGCCCGGGATCTGCTGGAACCAGCTGGTCACGGCTGGCTTCTCGGCGTGCACGATTTGATCGTCGCGTGGAACCTGTTGTCGGTGGGGCGGCTGGAAGATGCCGAGCCAGTCGCCCGTTCAAGCCTCGAACGCTTCGACGCCCAGGGCGAGGTCTTGCTGGTCGTCTCTCCGCTGAATGCCCTGGCCAGCATCGCCGAGGTCCGGGGGGACCTCGATGCGGCCTCGGCGGCCTATGAAGCGCTCCTGGAGCGATGCCGGGCCACCGGACAGCCCATTCAGGTGCCGTTCAGCCTGGTCGCCCTGGCCACGCTGCGGGCCAGGCAAGGCGATGACGCCACCGCCGACGCCCTTTACACCGAAGCGATCGGCTGCAGTTTCAACCCGTGGGTGGTCGCCGACGCCATGGTCGGTCAGGCGTCGGTGGCGCGTCGCCTCGGTGACCTGCCGCGGGCCCGGGCCCTGCTCGACGCGGCGGGCAGTCACTACCGGCATATCGACCTTCCGGCCGGCCCGCCCCGGGTGCTCGCGGGCCTGGCCTGGTGGGCGCTCGACGCTGGCCAGCCAGACCAGGCCGCCGTCTTCGCCGCCGACGCCGCCGAAGGCGCCTCGGCCAGCGGGGACCCGGCCACCCAGCTCCTCGCCGACACCGCCGTAGCCGCGGTCAAGGCGATCGCTGACCCGACCCGTGACCACGCCGAAGCCTTCACCGACCTCGCTCTGCGGCGCGCCCAGGGCCTGGCGTATCGCTCTCTGACCGACGAGCCAGATGTGGCCGCGCTCACCGCCCGCCTCGCGCTGCTCGCCCGCTGACCTCAGCACCATCTCAGCGCCGCTTCAGGCGCCCCGGGCACCCTGGCCGTTATGCAGCCATCGCCAAGCCAGGGCCCCGGCCACCATGATCATCTGCCCGTTACCGGGCCCGCGGTTGAGGACCACGGCCGGGTAGTCACCGCCAACCCCCGGGCGGCTGCGTGGTACTGCTGGGCGCAGCGAGCCGCCGACTCGCACCGCGCCGCCGCAGCCCTGCGCCTGGCCGTCGGCGCCGACCCCGACTTCGGCCTCGCCGTCGCCGATCTCAAGGCCCTCACCGGCACACCGGACCACCAGCCCGTTGGCCGGGCGATGAACTGGGAACGCCATCACATCGAAGTGGTCGCCACCGCCGCCGCCGGCCAGGCCACGCGAGCCGCTGACCTGCTCCGCGAGCACCTCGCCAGTGTCGGCTGCGACCCTCTCGCCATCCGCATCACCGCCCGGCTCCAACTGGCCACGGACCCGGGCGACGACTTGAGGGACCTGGCCGGCCAGCTTCCCAGCTGTCACGCAACCCCATGGCCGAGTGCCCCATGACGCCCTGGCCCCCGCCGCGCCGGGACGTCCGAGCAGTATGCCCGACAGGAGGCAGAAGCGGACGTTCACCTCGGTCGCGGCGATGCATAAACCAGCCTGTCGCGTAAATGGTCTTGAGCAAGATCGCGTCCCTACTCAATAATCTGTCTGGCCGACGAGCCGGCGGCGTGCTGGAGACTGCCGGATTTTTGCGTCGGGGGGCACTATGCGGTTGCTGTCATGCCGGCCAGGCCGGCGCTGACCTGCCATAGCCGGGCGGCGGCTGTGGCGTCGTAGGAGGCCTTGCTGGAGGTCTTGGGCTTGCGGTCGGCGTAGTACCGGCCGGTGATGCCCTCGACCTCGGGTGAGGAGGCGAGGTAGATGGGTGTGCTGGCGCCTTGGGCCGGGGCCTTCATGAACAGGCGCGCCACGCCGATTATGACGGCGAGGTAGGCCGCCTGGTCTTCGGCGCCGAAGCTGGTGCGTACTACGCCGGGGTGCAGCGCCGTGGCGGTCACGCCGGTGCCTTCCAGGCGGCGGGCTAGCTCATAGGTGAACATAACGTTGGCCAGCTTCGACTGGCTGTAAGCGCGCTGGCCGGAATAGTTCCGCACGCCCTGCAGGTCGTCGAAGTCGATACGGCCGCTGGCGTGGGCGCCGGAGGAGACGGTGACGATCCGGGCGGGTGCGCTCGTGGTGAGGCGGTCGAGCAGCAGGGTGGTCAGCAAGAACGGCGCGAGGTGGTTCAGCGCGAAGGTTCGTTCCAGGCCGTCGGCGGTGGCGTGCCGGTGAGCCCAGAACCCGCCGACATTGTTGACCAGCACGTCCAGCCGCGGGTAGGTGTCTAGCACCTGAGCGGCGAGAGCGCGCACCCCGGCTTGAACTGACATGTCCGCGGCAAAGGCATCCACCGCTGGGCTGCCCGGCGTGGCGCGGATGCGTGCTGCGGCCGCCTCGGTACGGGCCGGATCACGGCCGGTGATGCCGACCCGGGCGCCCAGTGCGGCGAGCCCGATAGCGGTGGCCATGCCGATGCCGCCGGTGCCTCCGGTGACCAGAACGGACTTCCCGGCCATGAGAGGGGCGTCAGCCATGGTCCAGTCCTACCCCGGCGGCCGCCCGAATGCCAGCCGGCGCACCCGCGGGCCCCGCCGCGAGCCCCGCCGCCAGCCGCCTGCCCCAGCCGCCCTCTCGGCTTCTGATCTAGAAAATGGACGCCTGACGGGCCCCGCCTCGCCCGACATCTCGGCCGCCGCGCTCGCTGAACTGGCGGGGAGGCACACTGAGGCTAGCGAGCAGCGCCAGGGAGGGTCCAGTTGGCGGGGAATGAGGGTCCAGGACACGGCTCGGTGCGGCTTGCTTCGGCCGCCGGTCGTTGGGTGCTGGCGGTGGCGGTGCTGGGCGACGCGATGATTCTGCTGGAGGCGACGGTTGTCAACGTGGCACTGCCGACGATCGGCCGTGATCTCGGTGCGGACGTGGCGGAGTTGCAGTGGACTTTGAACAGCTATGTGCTTACGCTCGCGGCGCTTGTCTTGGTGGGTGGCTCGCTCAGCGATATCTACGGCCGACGTCGCATATTCATCCTGGGGGTGGTGGTCTTCGTGGCCGCGTCGGCGCTTTGCGCGGCCGCCCCGACGATCGGGCTGCTTATTGCTGCCCGGTTCGTTCAGGGGATTGGAGGGGCTCTCCTTACACCAGGGAGCCTGGCGATCATCGAGGCAGTCTTTCATCCCGATGATCGCACCCGGGCGATCGGTGCGTGGGCAGGCCTGGGTGCGGTCGCGGGCGCGATTGGCCCCACCGTCGGCGGGTACCTGACCGACGCGGTGTCGTGGCGCGCGGTCTTCCTGATTAATATTCCGCTAGGAGTTTTTGTCGTCATAGCCGCGGTTCGCCATGTGCCGGAGACCCGGGACCCGACTCACGCTGGCGGCCTGGATCTGCCCGGTGCCGCGCTCGCCACGCTGGCCATCGCAGGTGTGTGCTTCGCGCTGATCGAGGCGTCCGAAGGCCTGACACCAGTGGTGATTGCCGTCTCGGTCACCGCCGTCGCCGCCACAGCTGCCTTTGTCGCCGTTGAGCGGCGGGCCAGGCACCCGATGCTTCCGCTGGAGTTGTTCCGCTCCCGCCAATTCGCCAGCGCCAACCTGCTCGCGCTGATCGCCTACGCAGCGCTCGGCGGCGTGATCTTCCTGTTCGTCGCGTTCCTGCAGATCACGCTTGGCTACAGCGCACTTCAAGCCGGTGCCGCCACACTGCCGATTACCTTGCTGCTCTTGACCCTCTCCACCCCATCGGGGGCGATCGCCCAGCGAATCGGCCCGCGGATCCCGCTGACCACCGGAGCTGTCCTGACCGGTGCGGGGCTGCTGCTGATGGCACAGCTCCACCCCGGCGACAGGTACCTCTCCGGGGTGTTGCCCTCGCTGATCGTGTTCGGCGTCGGTCTCGGCGTGCTGATCACCCCGATCACCGCGACGGTCCTGGCGAGCGTCGATTCTCGGCACTCCGGGATCGCCTCCGCCATTAACAACGCGCTCTCGCGTCTCGGTCAAATGATCGCGGTCGCGGCCCTTCCCCTTGCCGCGGGACTTTCCGGCTCCGCCTTCGAGGACCCAGTCAGAATGGCAGCCGGCTTCCCGGTCGCCATGACCGTCGCCGCAGGGGCGTCTTTCGCAGCCGCGCTGCTCGCCTGGACCACGATCAGCAACGACGTCCTGAGCCGATCCCGTACGGACACCCAGCAAGTACCAAAGCAACTCCCGCCGTCCGTCACACGACACTGCCCGGTGGCCGGCACCCCGCTTGCCCCGTCGCTGAATACCCCGCCCAGTTCCCGCCCGCCGGCGGCCAGGGAGCCGTGACCGGAGCCGCAGGCCTCTCCCGGGAGCGGCCCTGGTACCGTCACTGGTCGTGATTGAGTATGACGTGGTGCTTCGCGGCGGGCGAGTGGTCGACCCGGAATCGGGCCTGGACGCGGTGCGCGACGTGGCCATCGCGGGCGACCGGGTGGCGGCGGTCGGCACCGGCCTGCCACCGGGCCGGCAGGAGGCTGACGTCACCGGCCAGGTGGTCACGGCAGGATTTATCGACCTGCACAGTCACGCCCATGACCTGGGCGGTGCCCGGCTTCAGGTGACGGACGGGGTGACGACCGCGCTGGAACTCGAGGCGGGCGTCACGCCAGTGGCGGCCGCGTACGCGGCCGCCGCCGCAGCGGGCCGGCCGCTGAACTACGGGTTCGCCGCGTCCTGGGCGCTGGCCAGGATGGGCGTGCTCTCCGGCGTGACGCCCGACGGCTCGGTCGGGCCGCTGTTCGCCAACCTCGCGAACCCGCGGTGGCAGCGCGCCGCTTCCCCGGCCGAAATCGGCCGCGTCCTGGGGATGCTGGAAGCCGATATCGCCGACGGGGCGCTGGGGATCGGCCTGCTGGTCGCGTACGCGCCCGGCGCGGCGCCCGAGGAGTACCTGCGGGTCGCTGCGCTTGCCTCGGCCAGCGGGACGCCGACCTTCACCCACTCGCGGGACCTCGTCGAGTTCACCCCGGACGGGCCCATCGACGGCGCCGAGGAGATCGTCCGCGCCGCGGGCGAGACCGGTGCCCGCATGCACTACTGCCACGTCAACAGCACCACGATCCGGCACGCCGACCGAGTACTCGGGCTAGTCGAGCGGGCCCAGCGGGCGGGCGCGCAGGTGAGTACCGAGGCGTACCCGTACGGCGCGGGCATGACCGGTATCGGCGCCGCCTTCCTGGCACCCGAACGGCTCGCCGAGCGCAGCCTGACGCCGCAGTCGATCATCTACGCGCCCACCGGCGAGCAGGTCTCCAGCGCGGCCAGGCTGAGTGAACTGCGCGCCACCGACCCCGGGGGCCTGGCAATCATCAGGCAACTGGATGACGATGACCCGGACGACCAGGCCGTTCTCCTCCGGTACCTGACATTCCCTGGCTCCGTGATCGCCAGCGACGCCATGCCCCTGACCTGGATCAGCGCCGAGCCAGAGCCCGCTTCCTGGCCGCTGCCACCCCCGGCGTTCACCCATCCGAGGACGGCCGGCACGTACGCGCGCTCGATCCGCACGCTCAGCCGGGACGGCGGGCTGCCTCTCTCCGAGATCCTGGCCAAGTGCAGCCTGCACCCGGCGGTGCTGCTGCAGGACCGCGTACCGGCGATGCGGCGCAAGGGGCGGGTCAGCGAGGGCAGCGATGCCGACATCGTGGTGTTCGATCCCGAGACCATCACCGACCAGGCCACCTACTCCGAAAGCACCCGGCCGTCGTCCGGAATCCGGCACGTGCTGGTCAACGGCACCTTCGTGGTCCGCGACGGCCAACTGGACACCAACGCGCGGCCGGGGCGGCCTGTCCGGGCCTGATTTCCTTCAAAACACCTCGACCACTCCGCAAGCGGCGGGCACATCACCGAGGGACACCGCCTGCTGGCGGGCGGTTCGGGACCGGCGATCGCCGTGGTCTGGTGGCCCCTGGCTAGGGGCCGTACCGGTCGCCTAGGGTACTGGCCGCGTCGCGCAGGGCCTGTATTAGGGCGTGTGCCGGCGCGGTGGCCGGGCCGGGCATCCGCACCAGGCTGACCCGGCGCACTTCCTCGGCGATGCCGCTGCTGTCCCTGGAAAGCAAGCCGCCTCGCCAAAGCCATCCACGCATTGCAACTCCACGCAGCCAAACCAGGTTGGAAAAGGCTCACTATCTTGGGCCATTCGGGCACCCAGGTAGTCAAGACCTTGGCGAGTGCCGATTTCGCTGTTGTGCCGACGACGGCAAGCCGCATTACGCTATCCTCTGTATGTTTCGTCGCTGTGGCCGTTTGTCCCGCCAATGGACCGCATTACTTATTTGTACGGGAATTAACAGGCGTTGCAAACTTGAAGGATGTCGTGATGAACAGACGATTTCGTGCGGGTCACCGACGACCCGTGGTTCTTGTCGGCTTTCTCGGTGCTGTGGTCCTTGTCGTGGTGCTGGCAGTGGGAATTAAATCTTCTCCGAAGCCGCGCATGGGGCCCGTTCGAGCTGGAGATTCAAAAGGTAATTGCATTGACTTGCCCTTCGCTGACGGGGTGTTGAATCAGTCTCAGATTACGGCGGTAACCAATTTGACCGGTGTAGAATATAATTGCTTGACCACGTTTGCCAACGCGATGCCGACTTGGGCTGGCTGGGAGAGCCCTTGGATGTTTTTCAATGTTTCTGATGGGTGGGACGCGTGGCTGAACGCGAGTCCAGCACGCCAGGTTGTCATGAGCATGGATCTCATTCCAAAGGCAGTTTCTAATATTCATGATCCACTGACTTGGGAGCAGCTATGCGCCGCCGGGGACTATAACCAACATGCCACAACATTGGCTCAAAATCTCGTATCGTACGGTGCCGGAGGCATAGTCATTCGCCTCGGCACCGAGGCCAACGGCGACTGGGAAGCCGACTATGTCGGAACCACAAGCGCAGAAATGAGCGACTGGTCGAAGTGCTACGACAACGAGGTAAGCGCCATGCGCGCGGTCCCAGGGGCGCATTTCCTGTTCGTTTGGAACCCGAATGCCTGCACCTCTGATCTCCCGATTGACAAATGGTATCCAGGAAATTCCTATGTCGATATCATAGGGGTAGATGTTTATGACAAGGACTGTGAAACGCTTAAGACTGTGTCTCAGGAGGGATGGACGGCCTATTTTACAGATAGTGCCAGTGAGGGGGCGGCTGATCCTAATTTCCCCAGTCTTGCCAATATTGAGCACTTTGCCGCGGCCAAGCGGAAGCCGCTGAGTTTCCCGGAATGGGGTCTCACTGCCGGTGATGATGATACTACATACGTGACTAAAATTGCGCAGCTGTTTAAAAGCGGCGACTTTTCCTTTGAAAGCTACTTCGACGTCAGTCGCAACGCACTAGCTGCGCTCGGTGCAACGATCCCGAATGCCACAGCTGCCTATTCGCAAGCATTTAAGTTATCGCTACTGAATAATGCCTGTAAAACGAGCTTGTTCTGGTGACTGGTCTAGGTCCGGATCAGACCACCGGGCGCACGGCAGTGCAGTGGCGAGTCCGGTTCATCAGGCAGCGCTTGGCGGCCTGACGGGTGAGCCCCGTCCCCGGCGCTTAGCGTCGGTCCTGCCCCGGCAAGGTCGAGAAGGTCGCCACCGCAACTCCGGATGAGACTCCCAGGGACGCGATGCTGTGGCACTCTCGGGGCGAATTTCCGGATCTGCCGCTGTCAGCTGACTTTGGACTGACTGATCTCCACCAGGTGCCCATCTGGGTCCCGCAGGAAGCAGCGGACCTCGGCGCCCCAGTCATGCGGGGGCGTGAGGAACGGGGCGCCCTTGGAGCGCAGTGCCTCATAGGCCGCCTGGCAGTCAGCCACGCGCAAGGTCATCGCGTGACTCACCCGATCGGCGTCCGTGGGTGGCTGGAAGACCACGCTGGGCTTGTCGGCGGTCGGACCGCCCCCGGTGACCAGCAGAAGCCAGGTACCGGCGAAACGCAGCACCACGCTCGTCCCGCCGTACTCGCGGAACAGTTCCGCGCCCAGCACGCCGACCCAGAAATCGCGCGAGCGCGCCGGATCGGTGACTACCAGGATGTGCGTGACCGCCACGTCGGCCCCGAGCGGGCCCGATGGTCGCTGCTGGTTCACGATGATCCTCCCGTTCGCTGTTGGAAGTCTCGGGTCGCCTGGCAGGCATCCCGGCACCAGTGCGACGGCGGCGGATACAGATTCATGTGCCGCCCCTGTCTGGCAGCATGGCTGCGAAGCCACAGTGCCAAGGTCATTCCCGGGCACTGGCTGCCGACGCGGACGGCCAGCCGAACGGAGGAGCGATGCCGGTGTTCGCGGTCATAACGCAGGGCCCGAGGACGTCCGGATCGTTGACTACCACTAGGAGGGGAAGATGGAGGGCGACGTGATCATGCCGCCGGTGCACCCAGGCGAGATCCTCCTTACGGAGTTCCTCGAGCCGCTGGAGCTAAGCCAGTACCAGCTGGCGCGCTCGATCGGCGTGCCAGCTCGGCGGATCAACGAGATCGTGCACGGGACGCGCAGGATCAGCGCTGACACCGCGCTGCGCCTAGCTCGTTTCTTCGGAACTTCCGAGCGGTTCTGGATGAATCTGCAATCGCGCTACGACCTCGAGATCGAGAAAGACCGTCTCGGGCCGGTGCTCGACAACATTCAGCCACTCACGGCCGCGAGCTGATGCAAGCCCCAGCCGTGAGCCCGAGCTGATCGGGCCTAACCGCGAGCGACGTCAGGGCGGAGACCATCCGAGAAGGCGATCAGTCACGGTCGGCCACTCCACGCCGACGGTCGGACATCCCGTCCGCGCCACACGGATCGGCATCTCCCCAGGTCCGTGTGGCGACGGTCGGTGAGCCGGGTTAGTCTTCGAAGCCGGTGCTCGTGCTAACTTCCCGCCACTCCTCCACCTCGGCGCGCTGCGCGTCCAGCACCGCAGTCGCCGTAGCCAGGGCGTCACGGCCGAGCAGGAGGAGGGACGGCGGCCGCGGGGCCGCGACGACCTCGATGATCGCCTGGGCGGCCCGGGCCGGGTCGCCCGGCTGAGTGCCGTGGACGGTGTCGTTCTCCTTGCGCCGCTGGCCGGCAGTCTCGGCGTAGTCATCGATCGCCGTGGCAGACTGCATCAGCGACCGGCCGGAGAAGTCGGTGCGGAAGCCCCCGGGCTCTACCGCGATGACCTTGATGCCGAGCGGCTCCGCCTCCTTGCGCAAGGAGCCGGTCATGGCTTCGAGTGCTGCCTTGCTGGCCGAGTAGTAGCCGGACCCTGGCGGGCACCTCAGGGCGCCGATCGAGGAGATGTTGACGATCGCGCCGCTCCGGCGAGCGCGCATGCCGGGCAGCGCCGCCTTGATCACCGCGACGGGACCGAAGAAGTTGGTCGCGAACAACCGCTGCACGTCGGCCGGATCACCTTCCTCGACAGCGGCCCGGTAGCCGTATCCGGCGTTGTTGACCAGCACGTCGATGCCGCCGAAGGTACCTTCCGCCTGCCGCACCGCGGCAATCACCTGCTCGTCGTCCGTCACGTCGAGCGTGAGGGCGAGGGCCGTGTCGGGATACGCCTTCGCCAGGTCCTCCAACCGCCCGGCGTCGCGTGCGGTGATCGCGGCGTTCTCGCCGCGCTCCAGCACCGCCTCAGCGAGCGCGCGGCCAAGGCCCGTTGAGCAGCCGGTGATGAACCATGTGGACATGCGGGTATTTCCTCTCTAGACCTCCATCGCCTCGAACGAGATCGTCAGCTCGCCGGCGACGGGATGGTGCGGTCGATGCCTGTCACGCTAGGGCGGGACGCACTCGCCTGGGAGGCCCTCCGAGTACCTGGTTCGACAGGCACTCCCTGGGCAGAGGCATCTGGGGTTGTCTAGTTTTATTCGACTGGCTCGGGGAACATGTCTCATGTCGGTCGAGCGGCAACGGGCCGGGAATTATGCGCTCTCGCACGCGTTATGCTGACAGAGGCACCCGGGAACCGAACCGGTCGTCCGACGACGACTTTCCCCAGTGTCGTGGTGACCAGCCCACCCGCCGGCGGCTCCGGGCCCGCGTGAGATGCTTACCGTGGCCAGCTGCGTCGATCCTCGGAGATCCGCAAGTCGGCTCGGCGTCCGAAGCCACGGGCCCTCGGCCCGGGACGTTCGTCGCCCCGTCCGTGGGACTGAGCGGTATGCTGCCGCGGCCACCATGCCCGGCATTCCACAGGAGGAGTTTGTGGCTCGACCAGGCCAGCGCGAAAAAGGCGCTCGCCGTACCATCCCGCGGAAGCAGCGGCGCGTCCGCCACCATGGCGACGTCGTCTCGGTGCTCTCCCGAACCGTTCGTGAGGTCGAGGCGGCTGCCCAGCGCGGCCGCGTGACGCCCGCCGTGCGCACGAAGTTCCAGGCCGTCGCCCTGCTGCTGCGGGACGAGCGTGCCCGCGTCCGGTCCGCGCCCGGGAACGGCAGTCATCGGGCTGAGCAGCTCAAGCGCCTAGACGGCATCGCGGCCATCCTCGCGGCGACCGCCGTCCAGGACGCTGGGCTGCTGGCGCTGCTCGCCGAGGACGCTAGCGTCTCCGACGCGGCCCGGTCGCTCAAGCGGGAGATGATGCGGGAGCTCGGCATCGAGCCGGCGCCCGAAGAGATCGCACCGACGGAGACCGCGACCGCTCCCGCCGACACGGAGCCGCAGGTCATGCCGCAGTCGGTGATCTCCCGGCAGCTGGCGAACCCTTTCCTCGCCCCCGACTTCTCCGCCGCTCCGCAGCGCGCCTCCCGTCCGCGCCGCCTGGGCAACTGGGAGCTGCTCGGCCCGCTGTTCAGTTCCTTCGAGCGCGCCGGCGGCGGAGCCCCCGCGTGCATGGCGCTCCCGGCGCCGACGGCACGGTTCACCCCGGCGGGCCTGGAGCTGATGCCGCACCAGGGGCAACTGGTCGCCGCGGCCGCTGCCGGTCACCGGACGTTCCTCCTCGCCGACGAGCCGGGTCTGGGCAAAACGGCGCAGGCGCTGCTCGCCGCAGAAGCGGCGAACGCCTACCCGCTGCTGGTCGTCGTGCCGAGCGTGGTCAAGACCAACTGGGCCCGTGAGGCGGCCCGCTGGACGCCGCGCCACCCGGCCACCGTGGTGCAGGGCGACGGCGAGAAGGTCGACGGCTTCGCCGACATCGTCGTGCTCAACTACGAGGTACTCGACCGCCACCGGGGGTGGCTCAGTGACTTCGGCTTCCGTGGCATGGTCGTAGACGAGGCTCACTTCATCAAGAACAAGTCCTCGCAGCGCTCGCAGCACGTTCTCGCGCTCTCCGACCGCATCCGGTCCCGTACGGCGCGGCCCCTGCTGATGGCGCTGACCGGCACCCCGTTGATCAACGACATTGACGACTTCCGGGCGATCTGGCAGTTTCTCGGCTGGATCGACGACAGCAAGCCCCTCGGCGAGCTGGCGGATGCGCTCGAGGACACCGGCCTGACGCCCGCCGACCGGGGCTTCTACGCCGCGGCGCGCCAGTGCGTGATCGACCTCGGCATCGTCCGCCGGCGCAAGCTCGACGTGGCCGCCGACATCCCCGCCCGCCGCATCGCCGACCTCCCCGTCGAGCTGGACGGACCGGCCGGCCGGTCGATCCGGGCGGCAGAGCGGGACCTTGCCCGCCGCATGGTGGCGCAGTACGAGACAGCGCTGGCAAAGCGGTCCGCCGACGTCGGCGTCGAAGGCATCGACCATGACCTGGTCCGCCGGGTGGCCCGGTCGGAGCTGAAGGACGCGACGAGTGCGCAGTCCGGCCAGAACGTGTTCACCATGATGCGGCACATCGGCCAGGCGAAGGCCGAGCTGGCCGCTGACTACGCGGCGCAGCTGGCCCGCAGCACCGGCAAGGTCGTCTTCTTCGCCAAGCACGTCGACGTGATGGACGCTGCCGAAGAGACCTTCGCCCGGCAGGGTGTGCGCTTCTCGTCCATCCGCGGCGACCAGACGCCCAGGGCGCGGCAGGCGAACGTCGATGCCTTCGTGAACGACCCGGACGTCGCCGTCGCGGTGTGCTCGCTGACCGCGGCTGGGGTGGGGCTCAATCTCCAGGTCGCATCGAACGTTGTGCTGGCCGAGCTGTCCTGGACCAACGCAGAGCAGACCCAGGCCATCGATCGCAGCCACCGCATCGGGCAGTCCGAACCGGTGACCGCGTGGCGCATCATCGCCGCGCAGACCATCGACACCCGGATCGCCGAGCTGATCGACAGCAAGGCGGGGCTTGCCGCCCGGGCCCTGGACGGGTCGGACGAAGAGGTCTCCTCGTCGGCCGGCGTGCAGCTCGATGCGCTGGCCGCGTTGCTGACGGATGCGCTCCTGTCGTCTTCCCGACACGCCGGCGCCCCGGGTTCCTGACCTGTGGTTTTACGGTATCGCGGCGTGGAAGAACGGGCCGCCTCGCTTGGGAGCGGGGCGGCCCGTTCTCGTGTCCGCGTTACCGGAGACGTGCCTCTTGTGGTTTGGGTATCAGGTGGGGGTCTGGAGGGAGCGGGCGAGCGCCGCGTAGCGGCGCAGGAGCCAGGGGGCGGTCAGCAGGCCGAGGGCGATGAACGCGATGCCGAGGGCTACCGACAGCCAGGCGGTGTTAGCGGTGGTCACGTGGATGAACGCGTACCAGTTGTTGCCGTGTGCGGTGACGATCGGGTGCCATACGGCGGGCATGACCACGCCGAACAGGCCCCAGGCGATCAGGCCCGCCGGGGCGAGCGTGAGTAGCCAGCCCGCCAGGATGTCAACGGTGCTCCACTGCAGGCTCCGCCAGGTGTCCGGGTCGGCCATCAGGGAACCGAACCGTACCCAGAAACTCGGCTCCCGTTCCTCCTGGCGGGCGGGTCCCGCGGGGCGGGGAGCCGCTGCGGCGAACCCGCACCAGTCGGCTACGTGGCGCCAGGCCTTGGCCTCGAGGCCGCGCATGGCCCGCAGGGCGACAGCGGTGAGCGGCAGGCCCACGCCGAGCGGGATGAGGGCCACCGCTGTCAGGAGCACCGCCCACACCACGAGGCTGGCCAGCGTGAACCCGAACAGGACCGTGCCCCGCCCGGCAGCGACGGCGCCCCGGGTTGCCCAGTTGCCGGTGCGGTGCTGATTGCCTGACGTCGCGTCCATCGTGATCGTTCCGTTCATCACTTTCTCCTTTGCCTAGAGCGTCCCGGCGGGGCGCCGGTTTCCTGGCGTGTCGAGGGCTGCGGGGGTGCGGCCGGGCAGGTACCAGCAGCGGTCGCCGAGCAGGGTCATGGCTGCGGGGAGGAGGACGCCGCGGACGATGGTGGCGTCCAGCAGGATGGCGGCGGCCAGGCCGACGCCGAGCATCTTCAGTTCGACCTGTCCCATGCCGATGAAGATGGAGAAGACGGCGACCATGATGAGCGCGGCGCTGGAGACGACCCCGGCGCTGCTGGCGATCCCGCCCGTGATGGCGCCGGGCGTGGTTTCGCCGTGCCGCCGCAGTTCCCTGATCCTGCTCAGGATGAAGACGTGGTAGTCCATCGAGATGCCGAACAGGAATGTGAACAGGAACAGCGGCACCCACGGGGTGATCGCGCCGGAACTGGCGTAGCCCAGCGGTCCCTGCAGCCTGCCGCCGGCGAAGATGAAGGTGATCAGCCCGTAGGCGGCGGCGACGGACAGGAAGTTGAGCCCGATCGAGACCAGCGGCAGCACCAGCGACCCGAAGGCGAGCAGCAGCAGGCAGAAGGCCACCGCCGCGACGGCGGCGAGCACCAGCGGGGTGCGCGCGCTCAACTGGGCGGCATCGTCATGGTTGACGGCGGTGTCGCCGGCGACCGCGTAGCTGACGCCGGTCTTGCCGAGGGTTTCCGGCAGGATGCGGTCGCGCAGCGTGTCCAGCGCGTTGTAGGACGCGGCGTCGCCGCCGTTACCCGCGAGCGGGACGCTGACGACCAGCGCCCGGCCGCCGGCGACGACGCTGGCGGTGACCGGCTCGCGGATCGGGCCGCCGCTCCCGGCGGCAAGCTTGTCGAGTGAGGCGATCGCGCTGGTGACAGCGGGGCCGGTGAGGTGCTGGCCGGTGACGACCACCTCGGCGGGGGCCGGGCTCTGCGGGAAGGCCGCCTGGATCGACTCGACCGTGGACACTACGGGCAGGTCCGGCGGGGCGTCGATCGCCGGGTAGGCGAGGCGGATGCCGAGCGCGGGCGCGGCGATCGCCAGCATCACGATCGTGGCCGCGCCGCCCCACAGCAGCGGGCGTCGGACCACCCGGCGCACCAGGGCGGCCCACACCTTCGAGGGACCCGCGGCCGCGCGCCTTCGGCCGATGAGCGGGATGCGGCCCTTGTCGACCCGGTCCCCGAGCATTGACAGCAGCGCCGGCAGCACGGTCAGCGAACCCGCCACAGCGATGCCGACCACGGTGATGGCCCCGATCGCCATCCCGCTGAACAGCGAGTACCCGGTCAGGAACAGCCCGGCTAGCGCGGTCATCACGGTCAGCCCGGACACCACGATCGACCGGCCGGACGTGCGGGCGGCACCGGTGATGGCTTGCTGCAAGTCAGCACCACGCGCCCGTTCCTCCCGCTGGCGGCGCAGGAAGAACAGCGAGTAGTCCACGCCGACCGCCATGCCGACGAGCAGCACCACCGTGGAGGTCTGCGAGCCGACCGGCAGCCAGTGGCCCGGGATGGCGAGCAGCCAGGTCGCGGTGAGGGCGGAGGTGATGGCGAGCAGCACCGGGATGCCCGCGGCGACCAGCGTGCCGAACACGATGGCCAGCAAGATAAGGGTGACCGGCAGCGACGTTTCCGTCGCCTTGCCGAAGTCGGCGCTGATCTGGTTGCTCGCCGCCTGCCCGAGGCTGGCGTCGCCGCCCTCGGCCACCAGCAGGTCCGGATGGCTGGCCTGCACCTTGGCGACCGCGTCCAGGGCGGGCGTAACAGCGGTGGTCACGTCCGCGGCTGGGCCGGGGACGTTGAAGGTGACCAGCGCGCTGCGGCCGTTGGCGGAGACCAGCGCCTGGCCGCCGGGCTGCAGCGGGGAGTGGATCCCGGCCGCCGCGCCCGGCAGCCGGGACAGCGCGGCCGTCACCTGGCTGACGGCCTGGCGCATCGCGGGGTCGGTCGCGAACGTGGCACCCTGGGTGCGGGCCTGGATCAGCACCGCCTCGGTCGTCGGGGCTGTCACGCCGAGGTGCTGCAGGGTCTGCTCGGCCTGCCCCGCCTGGCCAAGGTCGTTCTGCTGCTGGATGGGGGAACCGAGCAGCTGCCCGATGAGGTAGGCCACGGCGACTAGCGCGAGCCAGCCGAAGACCGCGACCTTGCGGTGCCGGGCGCTCCACCCGGCGATCGCCTCCACGGCCGGCGGCCGCGCCCGGCGCGGCGGAGGGATGATGGTGGTTGGCGGCGGCTCGTAGTGCGCCTTGCCCTGTAGTCGGCTCATAAGGGATCTCCAGAACGGAAGCGTGCGCTGCGGGTCCGGGACGTTTGCCCCGGTCAGGTCGAGTTTCCGCCGGGGCGGGCCGGGCCTGGCAGTGCCGCAGGTACCCGTCTGGGGTGGGCCGCCCAGGATTTGGACATGGGCCTCCCACGCGCCGGATGTGCAAAATGCACGTTGCGCTGGATTTCCCTGTTCGGCGCGGACGGCCGCGGTTAGCCTGATGACGTGGCCCGATGAGGGCTAGGCAGGCGCGGTGACGACCTTGGCCGGGACGGCATACACCAGGACGGCCCGCATCGCCGGCGAGCCGGCGGTGCGGAGGGCGACGGCGCTGGTTATCGTGGTCATCTGCCTGGTGGCGGTCTCCGAAGCGAGTTACGGCGCCGCCAGCGGCGGGCCCGGCGAAGTGCCGGCGGTCGCTGCGCTGGTCGTCCTGCCGTTGCTGTACGTGGTTCCGGCGACCAGGCCGCTGTGGCTACGGCACCGGTACCTGCTGCTTGGCGTGCAGGCGGCGCTGACCTATGTGCCGTTCGCCTTTTTCGGCGGGAACTGGGCGCCGTCGGGATGGCTGGCCGGGCTGGTATTGCTGACGGTTCCGTCGCCGGCGTCGTGGTTCACGGCGGCGATCCTGGCCGCGATCGAGGAGGCCATGTGGCTGCCTGGCCAGCTCACGACGGCGGGGGCGGCGTGGGCCGTCATCGCGTTCGCCTTTGACGCACTGATCCTGTTCGGCCTTGCCCGTCTCGCCAACCTGATTACGGCGGTGTACGCGGCCAGGGACGACCTCGCCGAGGCGGCGGTTACCGCCGAGCGGGTCAGGACGGCCGACAGCCTGCGAGCCGCGATCGGCGACCGGCTGGCCGAGGCCGCCGGCCAGTCGGCGGCGGCGCTGCAGTCCATCACCGGGGCCCCGGTGCGGGCCCGCGAGCAGATCGCGGGGGCGGCAGCGGTCGCTCGCCAGGCACTGGACCAGGTACGGGAAGTGGCCGTCCGGTACCGGGACGCGCCATGGCCAGAAGCCTCCCCGGCGGAGGCGGGGAAGCCGCTGGCTCCACGGTTCGCGCAGGCCGTCCTCGCGGTGACGCTGTGCGGGCTTGCCGTCTTTTACGCCCTTGACGTCGTGGAGAACGTCCACGGCGTGCCGGGCGGCTACAGCACCCCGGTCGTCGCCTGGACCATCGCGGACGCGGCCGCGCTCGTCATCCTGCAACTGCGTCACTCGTCGCCGTCACGTGGCCTCGCCCGGCCGCGCGGCTGGCCTGCCACCCTCCTCCTGCAGGCCGTCCTCACGTACGCGCTGTTCCCGGCGACCGGCTGGCACCCGATGATCATGTCCGGGTTCCTCGCCGGGTCGGCGCTGCTGCTCGTCCCGGGCGCGCTCGGCCAGGTCGCGTTCGCCGCGGTGATCGCCAGCCTGCCCGCGCTGTGGGCAGTAAAGCCCTGGCCAGGGCTGACAACCCCCGACTGGCTGGGCGGGATGCTGTTCCTTACCGTGGACAGCGCAGCGCTCGGCCTGCTGGTCTTTGGGCTGACCCGGCTGGCGCAGCTGGCCGTGCAACTGGAAAACCTGCGCGGCGAACTGGCCCGCAAGGCGGTGGCCGGCGAACGGCTGCGCGTGGCGCGGGATACCCACGACCTCCTCGGCCTCGGCTTGTCCGCGATCGCGATGAAGGCCGACCTGATCGGCAAGCTCATCGGCCGCGACGACGCCAGGGCGGGCGAGGAAATCGCCGAGCTCGCGCGGATCTGCGCCACCGCCCGGGCCGACGCGCGCCTGGTGGCCGGCGAGGCCCGCGACCTGCCGCTTGACGTCGAGCTCGCGGCCGCCCGTGACATCCTGGCGTCGGCCGACATCAAGGTCCGCCTGTGCGTGGGCGCGGACCCGTCGCCCGCGACGGCCGCCGTGCTGGTTCCCGTGGTCAGGGAAGCGGTCACGAACATCCTCAAGCACAGCAGCGCCAGGTGCTGCACGCTCGAGCTGACCGCCGGCGCCGGGCAGTTGCGGCTGTCGATCAGCAACGACGGCGCCGGCGACCGCGGCGGCGACGCCGGCAGCGCGCCGCTGGCCGCGGCCGGCCGTGGGGGCAACGGCCTGCGCAACCTCGCGGCCCGCCTCGAAGCGGCGGGCGGGGAGCTGGCCGTCAGCCGCGAAGGCAGCACGTTCAGCCTGGCTGCCGAACTCCCGCTCGCTGAAAGCCAGCCGGCCGTTTAGAGCCAGCCGGCCTCGGTGGCGATCCGCACCGCGTCCATCCGGTTCCGGCCGCCGAGCTTGGTCACCGCGGATGCCATGTAGTTCCGCACGGTCCCGTAGGACAGGAACAGCTCCGCCGCGATCGCAGGCAGTTCCGCGCCCGCCGCGAACCGCCGCAGGACATCGGCCTCGCGCTCCGACAGCGGGCTTTCCCTCGCCTCCAGCGTTGCCAGGGCCAGCTTCGGGTCGATGACCCGTCCCCCCGCCGCGACCTTCCGCAGCACGTCGATCAGCTGGTCCGAGGGGGCGTCCTTGACCATGAACCCCGCCACGTGCGCGTCAAGGGCCGCGCGCAGCTGCCCGGGGCGGCCCAGCACGGTCAGGATCACCACCCGGCACGCGGGCCGCAGCTCATGCAGCCGCGCCGCGGCGGTAATCCCGTCAAGCCCGGGCAGGTCGATGTCGAGCACCGCGAGGTCGGGACGCTCTGCCAGCGCCGCGGGCACGATGTCAGGGCCGGCCGCCACCTGGGCGACCACCTTGATGTCCTCTTCCAGGTTCAGCACCGAGACCAGCGTGTCCCGCAGAATCCGCATGTCCTCCGCGACAAGGACCCGGATCATCACCCCTCCAGCCGTGCGAACGACCACGTATCCCAGAGCCTAGTACGGCAGCCGGTGCGTCCAGAGATCATGGAGGTGATCGTCCAGCGGTGATTACGGCTGCTCCACGATGGCGGCGAGGCGTTCAAGTGTCTGGTGCATGGCGGGGACCCAGTTCTTCCCGTCCCCTACGGCGTCGCGGATGCTCTGGGCGGCTTCGGTGCAGTCGAACAGCTCGGTGACGATTGTCGTGTCATCGTCAGGCTGGAGCTGGAAGCCCCAGCTGTATCCCTGTGACGCGCCGACTGGCAGCTCGGCGTTTTGCGAGGCCACCGCGTCACCCGGCGTCGGCTCCCAGGCGATCCGCCGGTCCTGCTCGAAGTCGGTGATCCGGTTGAGCATCAGGTAGTCGCCGAGGTGCGGCAGGTACATCGCCATCATGAACGTGTCGCCCACCCGGCTGGGCGCCGGCTGGCCGGGGGCTACGCGCAGCGTGCCCGAGCCGTCCAGCGCCGGGTGGTTGGCGGGATCGGCCAGCACCTGGAAGATCCTCGCCGCCGGCGCCGCGATCGACCGGGAGACCGAGACCTGCACGCGCCCGTTGAGGTCCATGCTGTAACCCCTTCCATTCGTCCTACTGATCAGACGAACGGAACTGCCGTTACTCACCGGCCGCGAACGAGATATTGCCCTGCCCGCGGGCGCCGAACGGATCTCCGAGATCGCCCCGGTACTCGCACCACGTCCTCTCTGAGCGCGGCCAGAAGACCACATCGGCGGTTAACCGGAAATCAGGCAAAGCTCCGAGTCGAAAGTCCCTTCAGGTGAGCTGCACCCATTGCATTATGCTGCTGATCGCAGCATAATGCAGCTATGACGACGTCGATCACGATCCGCGATGTACCGGATGAGACGCGCGACGAGCTCGCGGCGCGGGCGGCGGCGACCGGGCGCTCGCTCCAGGAGTACCTCCGGTCCAAGCTCATAGATCTCGCTCGCCAGCCCGATGCGGAGGCCCTCCTCGCGGAGGTCCGCGCCCGCAAGGCCGCGACCGCCCCGGCTCTGCCGCGGGACCGGATTCTCGCGCATCAGCTCGAGGATCGCCGATGACGGTCGTCGTCGACGCCTCGGTTGTCGTGGCGGGCCTGGCCAGCGCCGACGCGACGGGGGAGTGGGCCGAGTCCGTACTCGCGGGCGAGCCGCTTGCCGCGCCGCACCTCATGCCCGTCGAGGCGGCAAGCATCCTGCACCGGGCCGAGCTCGCGGGGGAGATCTCCGCCGATGCCGCGTCGCTGGCGCACGCCGACCTCCGGCGGCTGCGCGTCGAGTACTTCCCGTACGACCCGTTCGCCGAGCGGATCTGGGAGCTGCGCAGTCCGGGCCTGGCCGCGCCGCCGGGTTCACCGGAACGGGCCCGGCTGTTCTTTCCGCCCGGGCCGGCCAGCAGCGGCACCGACGATCCCGCGGAGACTCTCGACTATTCGTACAAGCAGCAGGTCGAGATGCTGCAGAAGGAATCGGACCGCCGCGGGAACCAGGCGCGCACAGCGCTAGCCCAGGGCCGTGAGGACCTGGCTCGCGCAGCGCTCCAGCAGAAGGCCGGTCTCCAGGACCAGCTGAACGACCTGCAGGGGCAGTACGAGATGCTGCAGAGGGTCCGCAGGGGCGCTGCTGACTGCGACACGACCGCGAAGCGGGTGGAGCTGCAGATGACGGCCCTGGCGGAGTCCTCGGGCGAGCTGGAGCGGCGCGCCGACGAGGCCCGCGCGGCCGGGCAACCCGACCTCGCCCAGGAATCGCTGGCCCGGAAGAACGCCGTTGAGGCCGAGCTTGGCGAGCTGAGGGACCAGTACCAGTCACTCCGGCAGCAGGCAGATCGCCTGGCCACAGCGTCCCAACGGCTCCAGGCGAAGATAACCGAACTCAGACTACGGCAAAAGGAGGCCGGCGAGCGGAGCGGCCACCCGGGCCTGACCAGCTATGAGGCCTGGTACGTGGCGCTCGCCGAGTTCCTCGGGGCGAAGCTCGCAACGCTCGATACGAGGCTCGCCCTCGTGCCCGGTCCGCGCTGCGGCTTCTGCCTGCCGCCCCCGCCGGCTTAGCGCTCCAGCACGAGCCGGGCGGCCGAAGCCGCCTGACGCGGTACCTGCAGCCTGCGTCCAGATCGAGCCAGGCCCGCCACTCAGCCGAGCTGGGACAGTCCCTTCTGCAGGATCGCACCGGAGTTGGCTACGTCCGGGGGTGGCGGACGACGTGTCCCTCGCCGGGGACGTTTTCGATCATGCCCTCGCCCTGCAGGATCTCCAGGGCCCGGGCCGCGACCCGGTGGGAGACCTGGTGGTGCTCGGCGATGGTGTGCGCCGAGGGGATGCGGCCGGTCATGGTCCCCTGGGCGATCTCGTCTCGCAGTATCTTGGCTACCTGTTCATACGGCGGAACCGCCGAGTCCGGGTCGATCACAGGGGTCAGCATGCCCGTTGCGCGGGCCATTGGCAAGCTCAGCCGGGCTTCCGGCTGCCCCTGGCTGTCCCGGCTCAGGCCCGCGGCCTCGGGCATGAATTGCTCATGATGATCGTCCGCTCTGCCCAGGCGCCGGAAACTGGGGCGGCCTTGGGCGGGGGGTGTACCCCTCGAACATCTGGCGCTGTCAGTTATGTGCGCTAGCCGGCTGGCTGCGGGTTCGGCGCCGTGGGACGGGCTAGTGGTCGCGCCCGTTAATTCGTCGGGGGTCATGCTGCCAGCGGGTGGGGTGCGTGCCGGTCGTGCTGGCGGACGCGCGCCAGGAACTGGTTGAGGTCGGTGCGGGTGAATCGCCAGTCGAACGGCCGGGCGGCGGCGTTGTAGTGGTTCTCGAAGGCGAGGATCTGGCTGGCGAGCTCGTCGAGGCCCTCGAAGTCGTCCGGGGTGAGCAGCTTGCGCTGGATGACGGAGAAGTAGACCCCGGCCTGGTTGAGCCAGGAGGCGTGCACGGGCAGGTGGACCATCTGCGCGTTCGGGTAGGCGTCGCTCAGCCGTGCCGCGGCGGCCCGGTTGCGGTGCGAGGCCCCGTTGCCCGCGACCCAGAAGACCCGCTTCGCCGAGGCATAGGGCTCGGCCTTCATCACCTGGTCAACCAGGGCGGTGAACGGCTTTATCCCGGTGGACGGCTCGCACCGGCCGAAGACCCGGGCGCGGTGGACGTCGTGGGCGGCCAGGTAGGCCAGGGTGCCGAAGCGGTGGTACTCGTTCTCGGCGCGCATCGCCCGCCGGTTCCCCGGCGGGAGCGTGAGGTGGAGGCGCATGCGGGCCTGGACGCCGGGCTTCTCGTCAGCGGACAGGACGTAGTCGTCCTCGTCAAGCGGCTGTCCTTCCCATTCCCGCTGGTAGAGGTCCAGGACCCGGCTTGCCTTGAGGGCGAAGTCCGGGTCGCGGGGGAAGACCCGCGACCGGTGCTGCCAGGGCTTGATGGCGTCGCTGGCGAGCCAGCGGGGCACGGTGGACGCCGAGGGCGCGGGAGCAATGCCGCCGGCTGCCGCATGGCGGGCCAGTTCGGGGCAGGTCCAGCGGGCCAGGGGCGTCCCGCTCGCGGCGGGCATCTCGCACGCCAGTGCCTTCACCTCGGCCACGACCGCGGCGGGGAACTGGCGAGGCCTGCCCGGGCGCGGGGCGTCGGCCAGCCCGCCGGTGCCCTGCTCGCAGTACCGGCGCCGCCACTTGCGGACCGTGTCCGCGCAGGTCCCCAGCCGCCGCGCTATCTCGCTGTTCGCCGTGCCGCCGGCGGCGAGCAGCACGATCCGCGCCCGCAGGACCATCCGGTGCGGCGCGGTGGCCCGGCGGGACAGGGACTCCAGCCCGGCGCGCCCGGCATCGCCGAGCCTGATGACATAGGGGGAAGAGGGCACGGGCTCCATGGTGCAGCCGCGGTCGGTGACCCGCGCGGCGTCCTGCAGCTGAAAGCAGGCCGCCGGCACAACCAACGGACCCGGGACTGGCGGATCGGCCACCTGATCCGGGTCCTGTCCGACAAGGCCGAGGCCGCCGGGATCACCGTGCACCTGGTCGACGAGCGGGGCACGTCCTCGACCTGCCCGTCCTGCGCCCGGCGGGTACCCAGGCCCGCCGGGCGGAACTTCTCCTGCCCGCACTGCGGGCAGCAAGGGCACCGCGACCTGATCGCGGCCGCCAGCATCGCCGCCCGGGCACCCGGCGGCGGACCCATCCCCGCCCCTCCGCAAGGGGCGGGGATCACGCACCGCCGCGCCGGACGGCACCTTCCCGGTGTCCACCCGGCACGACGTGACCCCCGCCGCCGGTCCCCATCACGGCCGGCCCCCGGGGGCACTTGGCCGGCACCGGCCCGCCCCGCACCCCGCCACCGCACGGCGACGGCACACGGGGAGTCGCTCGCGGCAACGCGAGGAGCCCGCAAGACACCAGGGGACACCCCCCAGCGAACTTACGGACACGTGCACTAGTTGGCGAACGCCGTCGCTGAGATGACGCCGAAGTCTGCGGCGGGCGTGCGGAACACCCAGCGCTCCGCATGGGTGACCGGGTTGAACCATAGCAGCGAGGTGCTGCCCAGGCAGCCGGCCGCCTGCTCGGTCAGCAGCCACTGGCCGGCCTGGGCTACCACGACGCCCGGGATCAGGAGCGGGGTGACGGTTCCGTTCTGCTGCGCACTGGCGATGAACGGCGGACCGCAGGACGCGAGCGCCTGCAGGTACAGGGCACCGCCGGGAAGCCGCCAGCCGTTGATGTCACCGTAGTCGGGACCGTTCTGGCCGCGCTGCGGGGTCAGCGCGGTCGGCCGGGCACCGCTGACCGGCACCAGCCACAGCCGCGGTCCCGCGGTCCCCGGACCGCTGCACTCGGCGAGCACCACGCCGTCCCGCCACCACCGGACCGGCGCGCAGCTCGCGCCGCGGGGCACCGGGAGCGGCAGTACGCCGCTCACGCCGCCGAGGTTGCTGACCAGGCTGAGCGAAGCGGAGCCGGGTACCACCAGGAACGTGCCCGACGGCGCCTCCAGCGCCGCCGCGCCGAACACGGGGGACGCGGCCGGTGCCGCGCTGGACGGCAACGTGGCGAGCACCCGCGCCAGCGCGCCGCCGAGCGTGTAGCGGGCCAGCGTGGTGAGGCCGCCGCTGGTGCTCTCACCGAGAATGGCGAGCCCGTCCGGGCGGGTGTAGCCGACAGCAGTTACCCCGGCCGGCAGGCTGACCCGGCGCATCTGGCCGTCGGCCAGCGTGATCTGCTCCACGGCGCCGCCGGGCAGTGCGACTAGCGCGCGTGTCCCGTCCCCGGACCAGGCGATCAGGCGCGCGCCTGCGTCGGTGTCCGGGATCTGGGCCAGCGGGTACCGGCGGCCATTAGGGGCAACCAGGTACAGGGTGTCGGCCGCGGAGCGATGGGTCGCCCCGGCGGCCGAGTAGAGCACCAGCCCCCAGCCGGGGCCAACGGATGGCAGCGGGGCCGCGGAAGCCGCCCGGCCGACGGTCAGCACGAGCACCAGCGCCGTAACTGCCACACCGGCCGCGGCGCGCAGCCCTCGGAACCTCATCGCAGTCCCCTTCGCGTACGGGATTCCACCCGCAATTGGTATACAGCAGCCCGTCGCGCGCGGATGCCATCCCGATCAGGAGTTGCAGCCCCGTTATACGCCGGGCCGGCCCGCGATGACGTTATAGCGGGGCGACGGCCAGGGGAAGGATCAGGTCGTTCATCACCTGGGCGGTGAAGCTCGCGTCGGGGAGCTCGCCGAAGATAAGCAGGTGGTGGATGACGAGGGCGGGGAAGACCGAGATAAGGAGATCCAGGTTGCGGCCCTGGGGGATCTCGCCTCGGGCGACGGCGCGTTCGAAGACCTGCCTGAGCCGGATGCCGCCCCGGCCGAGGAACTGCTCGCGGATGACCTGGCGGAGTTCGGGGTCGCGGGCCAGCGCGGTGACCAGGCCGAGCATCAGCTGGGCGTCGAAGCGGATGTCGGGGCTGTCGGAGCTTTTCGCCATGGCCTCGAGGTCGCCGCGGAGTGAACCGGTGTCGGGTACCTCGCCTGGCTTGCGCAGGGAGCCGATCGCGTCGGCTACGAGCTCGGCCTTGCCGGACCAGCGGCGGTAGATCGTCATCTTGCTCGCCTTGGCCCGGGCCGCCACCGCGTCGATGCTCAGGCGGTCGTATCCGATCTCGGCCAGCAGTCCGAGCGCGGCGTCACGGAGCGCGGCGTCTCGGGACGCGTCCAGCTGACGGCCCCGGTGCGCGGCGGCCTCCTGGCCTTCCCGGCTGGCGGCTCGATCCATGACTCCTCTTCCGAACGATCCGTTGGGTGCCCGATTCGTTGGCCAACACCCTATGGCACCGTCCCGCATTTAAAGCGATACGATACAGTCTCGTATCCCGGTAAGCAGGAACCGCGCAGCACGGCAGAGGAGAGCGGAAGCATGTTCTTTCGACTAGGACGGGGCGTCGTCAGGCACCCGTGGCTAGTGATCGGGATCTGGATCGTGGCCGCGGTCGCGATCGTCGGGTTGGCGCCGAAGTTGGCCACCTCGAGTAGCGAGTCCTCGTTCCTGCCTAGCCACTATCAGTCCGTGCAGGCGCAGAACCTGCAGCAGAGCGCCTTCCCGACCGCCGCCGCGCCGGGCGCGATCGTGGTGTTCGAGCGGGCCGACGGCGGCAAGCTCACCGCCGCGGACTCGAGCCTCGTCGATAGCATCGCCGGCAAGCTGACGGCGGACCACATTCCGACGCTGAGCACCATGACGGCCGGAGCGCCGTCGCCGAACAAGCTCATCCAGACGATCTCGATTCAGATACCCAGCGCCTCGGGCAATCTCACCACGGCGCAGACCAACGCCATCGGGACACTCCGGTCTGACCTGACATCGCTCGTGTCCGGCACGGACCTCAAGGCGGGCGTGACCGGGACGGTGCCCGAGAACGTCGACTCGGCGTCAACGGGCAACAACGCGCAGAAGATCGTCTTGTTCGGCACGATCCTGCTCATCGTCGTCTTGCTGCTCCTCATCTTCCGCAGCCCCATCATCGTGCTGCTGCCGCTGCTCACCATCGGCCTCGTCTCCTCGGTGGCGAACGGGCTCATCGACTTCCTGAGCAAGGCGCTCGGCTGGAGCGCCGAGAGCTTCACGTCCATCCTGCTGATCGTGGTGCTGTTCGGGGTGGGCACCGACTACATCCTGTTCCTGCTCTTCCGCTACCGGGAGCGACTGCGCACGGGCGAGTCCTCCAAGCAGGCCATGGAGAGCGCGATCGCCCGGGTGGGGCCGGCCATCGCCACCGCGGCGGGCGCGGTGATGATCGCGTTCCTGGCGCTGACGCTGTCCAGCCTGTCGTTGTTCCGCGAACTCGGTCCCGCCCTCGCCATCGCCGTCTTCAGCGCCGCGACCGCCGGGCTGACGCTCGTGCCGGCCGTCGTCTCGCTGCTCGGCACGCGCGTCTTCTGGCCGTCGAAGGCCTGGAAGACCGAGCCGAAGGCCGCGCGGTTCGCCGCGATCGGGCGGGCGCTCGGACGGCACCCCGGCCGCTTCGCCGGGACGATCGTGGTGCTGCTCGCCGCGCTCGGCATCGTCGCCCTCGGCTTCCACCCGACGTTCGACCTCACCTCGGGCAACACCGCCACCACCCAGTCCGCCGAGTACGCCAACGTGCTGCTCAAGGGGTTCCCGGCCGGGGACTCCGAGCCGACCGACGTACTCGTGCAGTCGACCGACGGCAAGCCGCTCGATACCGCGTCGCTGGCATCGTTCGGCGCGCGCCTGGCCAAGGTGCCCGGCGTGGCCTCGGTGAGCCCGGCGAAGGTGAACTCAAGCGGCGACGTGGCGGACTACACCGTGATCCTGTCGTCCTCGGGTGAGTCTGCCGCCGCGATGAACACCGTGCGCGGGCCCCTCGGCACCGTCACGAGCACCGACGCCCCGCCCGGGAGCCGCGCGCTGATCGGCGGCATCACCTCGGTATACGTGGACCTCGAGTCGGCGATGGAGCACGACTACTCCATCGTGTTCCCGGTGGCCGCGGTGCTGATCCTGGTCATCCTCGGGCTGCTGTTGCAGAGCGTCGTGGCACCCTGGTACCTGATGATCTTCGTCGGCCTCGGCTTCGCCGCCACCCTGGGCTCCTCGGTCGGGATCTTCCAGGACCTCGCCAATCAGAGCGGGCTGTCGTTCGTCCTGCCGATCATGATGTACCTGTTCGTGGTGGCGCTCGGCACTGACTACAACATCCTGATGGTGTCGCGCCTGCGGGAGGAAGCCACCGAGGGCAAGACCCCGAGGGAGGCGGCGGCCGAGGCGCTCAAGCACGCCGGGCCCACGATCGCCTCGGCGGGGCTGATCCTGGCCGGGACCTTCGCCTCGCTGATCCTGGCGGGCGGGTCCACGTTCGAGCAGATGGGCTTCGCGATCTCGTGCGGCATCGCGATCGCGGCGTTCGTCATGGCGATGTTCCTGACGCCATCGGTGACGGCGCTGCTCGGGGCCCGCGCGTGGTGGCCCGGGCACCAGAACCGCGGCCGCCACGGCCGTCATGGCGGTCAGACAGTCGGCGACGACCTGCCAAGCGGCCTCGACGCCGCACGCGGAGGCCGCGCCTGAGGGAGCACCGGAGCCCCGGTCCGTCCAGTGAGAGGTCCTGACCCTGGACGGATCGGGGCGCGGTCTGGGATCACGTGGTCCGAGACTCTCACCGGCCAAGCCGATGTCCAGGTCTTTGGCGAGGTCAGGGTCAGCAGGCTCCGTTGACCCCCTGGCGTCGGCCGGTTCGTCTTGCCCGCACCGCCAGGTTCCACTCAGCATCCAGAACAAGCTCGGCAGGCCGTGCTCCGTAAGGAGCGAGCCCGGCTCAGCCCGCGCTGGCGGGGGCGGTCAGGTGCCCGCCGAACACCCCGATAATGGTGAGGACCGCGAGTAGCACGCCGACCAGACCCACGATGATCGCGCTGGTCGCGGTGGCCTTGGCCCAGCCCGGGGTGCCGCCGCTGCGCAGGATCCTCGGCGAGAGCAGCGCACCGGCACCGAACAGCACCGCCACGGCGGCGAACACGAACGCCCACCAGCCCTGGGTGTGCCAGGCGCTTTCATACATGTTCAGCTCCTGCTGAACCGTAAGACCAGAGCTCGGGGCACTCATCTCTGCGCTGTACTGGCTGTGATTGACCACGACGCCGCTGGTCCAGTTCGTCGTAAGGGAGACGATCGCCAGGGCCAGGCCGGCGAAGCCGAAACCTCCGCTCACCGCGCCAGTGCCCAGAACGCCGCCCCCGACCGAGTCATCATCGTCGATGTCATCGTCGTCGATCTCGATGGGCTCTTCCGGAAGATCGTCTTGTTCGTCCGGAAGATCGGTGACCTCGTCCGGAAGATTGGCTTGTTCGTCCGGGGAGTCGAAGGCGATGAGCGCGGACTTGGAACCAGCGTCCGTTCCGCCATTATTTGTAGTGTTATCGGTCATAGGCGGCCACCTTAGGGACAAAGGCTGAAAGCGAGATGAACGAACGCTCAGGACCGGCGGTCCCCCAGCGTCCGTACCCGCGACCCCACGGGCCGACCGGGCATGCCGCAGCGTGGCACAAAAGAAGCATGCCGAAACAGCTCACACCGTTGGCTATCTCCGTACTGGTGCTGGGTACTGTTCCACGCTCCGGATCCGCCTTACCTGCTCAGCCGTCCGACCCTTCACGGCTCGACAACCGAGACGCGCAGATCAAGCCGATCTGCCGCGACGGTCCTCGGCGACCGTCCAACGGGAGCGATCGCTCATGCATGATTGAGGGTGGGTCCGGAGAACGGCGAGCATGAGTCGCGCGGTGGTCAGATGACGGGCACGGGGGAAGGTTCGAGCAGCGTGCGGTCGCCGTCGAAGCCGTAGCTCAGCGCGGCCGCGACGTCCTCGTGCGGGGCTCCCGGGCGGACTGCGCTGACCTCGTCCAGGCATTGGTAGTGCTGGTCGGTGAGTTCGAGGTGGAGAGAGCTCAGGTATTCCTCCATGTGTGTCAGGGAGCGGGGGCCGACGATCGGGATCAGGGCCGTCTGGGCCAGTGCGGCCCGGTGGCGCAGCCAGGCCAGGGAGACCTGGACTGGGCTGGTGCCGGCTTCGTCGGCGATCGCCAGTACGGCGTCGACGACGGCGGTGCGCTGTGCGGTGCTCTCAATTGCGTCGCCGCGGGCACTCAGCCGGCCCTGTTCGCCCTGTCGGTACTTGCCGGTGAGCAGCCCTCCGGCCAGCGGGGAGTACAGGACCACGCCCAGGCCGTGGGCTTGCGCCATCGGCAGCAGCTCCCGGTCGGCGGATCGTTCGGCCAGGCTGTACTCGGTCTGAATGCCGACCAGCGGGGCCAGGCCGCGAAGGTCCGCCCGGACTGCGGCGCTAGCGACCCGCCAGGCCGGGAAGTTGGAGAATCCGCCGTGAAGGATCTTGCCGGAACGGATCAGGTCGTCGAACCCGGCCAGGATCTCCTCGACCGGGGTGGTCCCGTCGGGAAAATGCGGCATGAAGACGTCTACGTAGTCGGTGTTCAGGCGGCGCAGGCTCGCCTCCAGGGAGCGGACCATGACCTTGCGGCTGTTACCGGTCGTGCCGGGGCGGGGCTGGTCCTGCCTTGTCCCGCTGTACTTGGTGATCACCACGAAATCGTCGCGCTGGCGGCCGAGTAGCTCACCGAGCACGGTTTCGGCCTGTCCGTCCTGGTAGAGGTTGGACGTGTCGAACGTGGTGCCGCCGGCGGCGGCGAAGGCCTCGAAGATCAGCCGCGAGGCCTCGGGGCCGGCGGAGGTGCCTGATGTGCCGAAGTTCGCCGTCCCGAGCGCGTACTCCGACACGCGCAGGCCGGTGCGCCGGCCGAAGGTCTGGTAGTGCATGTCAGCTCCTGAAAGTTCCTGTTGCGGGGTAGGGTTCCTGACAGTATCAAGTAAAACGAGGGGTCGCTCTTTTATGCCGAAGGTTAGCCAGGCGCACCTTGACGGTCGCCGTCAGCAGATCGTGGATGCCGCCCGCGCCCGGTTCGCGAGCCACGGCTTCGCCCGCACGTCCATGGCCGACATCGTCACCGAGTCCGGGCTCTCCAACGGAGCCATCTACCGGTACTTCACCAGTAAGGACGAGATCGTCGTCGCCGTCTGCGAGCAGGCGGGCGAAGCCCTGCCGGAGGCGCTCACAGCCGAGGCCGTCGACGGGTTCCTCGAACACGTGCGCGCCCTGGCGCGCGAGACAGGCCATGCCCGGCTGGTAGCCCAGATCTATGCCGAAGCGGCAGTGTCGCCGCCGCTGGCGGCCGTTGTCCGGCAACAGCTCTCCGCTATGCGGGCCGCGGTAGCCGAGCTGGTACCCGACCGCCGGCGCCAGTATGCCGGACAGATCGCCGAAGCGTTCGTGGCCGTCGCCAGCAGCTACAGCCAGCAGCTGGCGATCCGCGGCGATCTAGACCCCGCGCCCTTCACCGCAGCATTGATGGCGATCATCAACGGATAGCCAAGGCCCGGTGCAACTCGTGCCCGCCGGCCCGGGAATGCCCGACAGACATGAGCAGCCCCGACGAGGAACCTCTGCAGGCCGGCCCCTGCCCGCAGAACCGGCTCATCTGCGTGCGAGCCGCGATGCGGGTCGGGACGACTCCCAAGCGCACTCATTCGGCAGAGAGGATGCTCGTCGCTCACCGCCATGTCGTTCGAGGTCCCGGCGCCGCGCTCGCCCCTTATCGACCGGGCGTTGTCCGTGGGTCGCGTCCCGTGAAGGCGGCGAGGCGTTCCCAGTCGTCAGCACCGGGAGCTGGGGAGACCTCCGCCCCGAAGGGGGCTCCTGGCCCGGCCATGTTGCGGTACTGAGGTTTGATCATGGCCCGTGCCCCCTCGAGTGCCGGCAGGGCGAGGGAAGGGTCCAGCTTGTCGAGCTGTCCGGTGGCCCTGGCCAGGTCCCAGGCGTGCGCGGCCAGCTCTGCCAGGTACATGTCCACCAGGGTGGCTCCCGTGTACTCCTCGCCCCACGGCATTGTGTACCTCAGCGACAAGCTGGAGTTGTCGCCCCAGGCTTGTGCCGCCTGTTCTGCGGCGCTGCGTAGCTGACCGGGCGCGTCGGACAGCTTCACGTGAGGGGACTCGTCTCCGGGCGGGGGTGCCTGCCCGCGGCCGAGGGCGGCCGCCCGGTGGCCCGCTTCGACGAGGTGGTCGATCAGTCCGGCCACGTCGTACTTGGGGCACGGTGTCGGGTGGCCGAGCTCGTCAGCATCTATTCCTGACACGATCACCGCAGCGTTCTCGTAAGAATCCAGCAACGCGCCTCGGCGGTCAGAATCTGCCATGCGGTTCCTCCTCGGTGTGACAGGCCAGCTACGCCGGCCGCCGGTTCGCGAGCGCACCGAAGGACGACTATCTCACTACCCGCACGGACGCGCGAATCGGCGTTCCGCGCGCCTTGGGAGCACTTGTCGGAAGGCCAGGCCGGACCGGCTACCGGCACCGAGACCAAGCGGTGGCAGGCTTTCGCCAGTCAGGCAGAGGAAATGGCCGAACACCTTCAGCAGCCATGACCTGAACGCGGGCGCGGGCGCGGGCCATCGCCTTCACCGCCGCCGCTGGGCGCGTGGCGTGAAGCGGGCGGTCACGGGCCGAGCCATTCAATCCACTGGCCCGACGGGTGGGCGCGGGCGAGCAGGCGGCTGCGGTCGCCGGCCTCGTCGAAGGTGCGGGCTCCCAGTACGGCGAAGACCCCGCCGTGCTGGTAGCCGCTGACCAGCGCGGGGGGAAGCGGCAGGCCCTGCACGCTGTCCCGGCCCGCCGGGCCCAGCGGGACCAGCGGATCAAGGGAGAGCCAGGTCACCGGGCGCCGTCGGCCGGTCTGGGCGAGGATGCCTGCCAGCTCGGTGCGCCGCTGCCCTGGGAGGAACACCGCGGTGTATGCGTCGGTGACAATGATGCGCTGCTGCAGGGGGATGCCGGCCAGCACGCGGGGGAGCACGTCGACGACGTCCCCGGCGATGATCGTAGCCGGATGCCGCCGGGCGATGTCAACGGCCGCCGCCAGCCGGGACAGGGCCGCTGCCTCCGGCGGCGCGCAGGCCACCAGCCACGCCCGGGCCGCGGGATCAGCCAGGTCTACCGGGTCAAGGTCCACCCCGATCCTGGTGGCGACCGGCGGCAGGCCGGCCGGCGGCGGTGCGAGCGGGCCGCGGACCTCGCAGGCAAGGGTCAGGCCGGCTCCGGCCGGGCCGAAGGTCCCGGTCCCGATCCGGTACCGGTAGCGGTCCAGCTGCAGTCCGAGCCCGGCCCCGGTCCCCAGGTCGACTAGGGCCAGCGGGCCGCCGGATCCGGTGCTGGCCGCCGCGATACCCAAGACGATCTGGGCGCAGCGGGCCACCTCGTTCATCTGGTACCGGCGGCCCTGGCACAGCCCGGCGATGTCGTCCAGACGCGTCGCGCAGAACGCACGGAACGCCGGGAAGAACGCCTCGTCGAACCGCGGCTGGGCCGCGCCGGGCTCGGGGAAGTACCCCGCCAGCGGGACCGGCCGGTCGCGCCGTACCAGGAACGCGATAGCGGCGCTGCCCAGCAGCGCCGGCAGCCGGTCCGCCGGGAGCGCGGCCAGCAGGTCCAGAAGATCGTCATCAGCCGCGATCGCGTCGAACAACGCGGCCGTCAGCCGCCACGACCGCGGCGCGCCGGGAGGCGACCAGCCCCGCGCCACCTCCAGCGCCTGGCCACGCACCTCATCTGCGCCAGGCACGCCCGCACCCAAAGGGCCGGCAAGCCGGACGCAGCCGCCGAAGGCCCAAGCCGTACCGCACTTGCCCCACCGGGATCACCTGGCCACAGTATCCCGGCACCCGCACGCTGACCGATGCGGACCTGCCGTCAACGGTCAGCCCGCAATACCTGCGTGCTGATCCCGCGTCTCAGTCCGGTGATGGTCGAGGTCGTTACCGGGACCGGCCCTCGCAGACCCACATCCCCCCGGACAGCGATGCCGGGCACAGTGCAGACACTGCGGCACGGCGTTAACCCGGCGTGGGAGACCACAGTTCTGCTAGTTGTGCGGGGTTTATGTTGCCGCCGCTGCAGATGATCGCTACCTTCCGGCCGGCGAAACGCTGAGGATCGTCCAGCACCGCCGCTAGGGCGGCCGCGCCGGCCGGCTCCACTTCACCGGATTGGCCCGCTCGGGCATGCAGATCACCGCCCGCACTCCGAACAAGTCCGCAGCATAGGCAACCGACTGACCGTGATTGCCGGTCGAGGCGGCGATAACACCCCGCCGCCGCTCATCCGCGGTCAGCTGGCTGACCAGGTTCACCCCGCCGCGGACCTTGAACGCGCCCACGGGCTGATGGTTCTCGTGCTTAACCCATGCACAGGCTCCGGTCACTGCATCCAGCGCGGGATAGCGGTACAGCGGCGTTGGCTGCAGGTAGGGCGCGATGCGCTGACGCGCAGCCAGGACGTCAGCCAGATCCGGCACCCGGAAAGCAGCCATGCCACGTGTCTACCACGGCACGCCCACAGTGATAAGACAACAGGGCGGCCAGACAGCGCCGACGCCCCGGCATGGAGGCGCCATCGTCCCAGACCAGCACAGACAGTCACCAGCATCAGGCCTGCGCAGGCGCTCACTGGCCCCGGGCTATGCGCGGCCCCAGGTGGCTGTGTCCTGACTTAGCTCAGACGGAGCTCGGCCTCGGCCTCGGGGATTCCGGCGCTGCCGGGCCGCTGCCGGTCACCTCCTCGCGGACGGGCTGCCTGCTGGACGCGCTCGACCGCGGCTACCGGGTCCTGGGCCTGGACGAGGCGGCGGGCGGCGGCGGGGTGTTCCGGCAGCTGGTGCTCGCGCGGATCATCGAGCCGGCCAGCAAGATCGACAGCTTTGAGCCAACTCAGGCCGGCAATGTAGGCTCCGCGGCATGCGCGAGCTAATCGACGGCCTGGTCCAGTCTGCCCAGAACAACGGTATGGAGCTCTACGGCGTACACGTGTACCGCCGGGGAAAGGAGCCGGTCGAGCGGCGGCTCCGCTCGGACGACAGGGAGAACCTGTGGTCGGTGTCGAAGACGTTCGTGTCCGTCGCGCTCGGCATCGCCGAAGCCGAGGGCCGCCTCGCCCTCGACGACCCCGCGCTCAAGTACTACCCGGAGCTGAAGGGAACCGCCGCCCCGGGCCTGGAACAGGTCACGCTCCGCCATCTGTTGACGATGACATCGGGGAGCCCGCATTCCTGGCTCGCCGACGAGCCGGTCGAGGTCCCCGACCTGGCGGCGGACTTCTTCGCGACCCCCCTCGCGCACGAGCCCGGCAGCTACTTCAGCTACACCGGCACCGGCGCGTACGTGGCGGCCCGCGCGCTGCGCGCCGCGACCGGCGCCAGCGTCCGCGACTACCTGATGCCCCGGGTCTTCGGCCCGCTCGCCATCCACAATCCCCAGTGGCACACCTGCCCCCTCGGCCACCCGGTGGCGGAGAGCGACCTGTTCCTGCGCACGTCCGAGCTGGCCCGCTTCGGCAGGCTGCTGCTGGACGATGGCCGTCACGAGGGCCGCCAGCTGGTCCCCGCCGGGTACTGCGCGCGGATCGCCGCCGAGAGCGTCGCCACGGTCAACGACCCCGAGGACCAGGGGTTCCGCCTGGCGCCCCGCTACGGCCTCGGCGCCTGGTGCGGCCACGGCGACGGCACGTTCAGCATGGCGGGCCGCTACGGCCAGTTCTGCATCGTCTCCCCGCCCCGTGAGGCGGTGGTCACGATCACCGCGCACGTGGAGCCAGGCTCTCCGCGCACCTCGATCACGACCCTGGTCACCGAGGAGCTACTCAACCGCCTGTAGAACTAGCGCCACCAGCGGATCTCGCGGGCGATGCTGGCGCCGCTGGTCCGGCCGAGCCCTGACTTGGCTCACGTTCGCGTGATCGCCGGGGTCGTTCGGGCCTTGGCAGCACTTGCAGTCAGTCAGCGCTCACGACGTCCCGCACGCAGTCCCGGGGGAACCGAGCCACGGCGACCTCAACACGGGGACTTGGCTTCACGGTGCGGGCGGTGACTTGAACCTGAAGGCCTACGGCGATATCCGTAAGAACCCCGAACACGATGTGCTCTTGGTGGGCAGTCTTGTCCGTCAGCCCAGTGACCGCGTGTGCCCAGACATCTACCGCAGTCCCGTCAGCAAGCGTCACGATCCAGTGTGACGGCGGTCCGGCTGCCAGCTCCATCACTGCGTGCCTCCAGCTAGTTAAGGGAGCCGGGTCTGGTGGGGTCTACTCAGGACGCCGATCGCGCGTCTCGCGTGCGGTCACCCCGTGAACTGCCTCTTACTCCCACTAGTTTGGTTCAGCACCTCGGGCACCCCGGCGGCGCCTGTTGTCGGGACGACCGGAGCCTCGCACATCCTTGCCCTAGCCGACAAGCGGATATCTACGCATTCATTGCCTAGAAGGCTCCCAATTCGAATTTCTGAACTGCTGGCCACGCAACGGGCACGCCGTGGGGGCGGCGGGTCGCGGGTTCGCGCCACCGGGCGGTCTCGGAACTAGACTCGAGGGCAACGGTGGTGAGTGGAGGAAGCTGCGTGTGACGGCGGAAGCGTCGGAGATGGTGACGGTCCCTCGTGCCGAGCTTGACGCGCTGCGGGCTGAGGTGAGGCGGCTTCGGCGTGAGGTCGGGCGGGGCGTCGCCCGGGCTCGCATGGAGGCGGACTCTGGTCCGGGTGACGGCGCGCTTACCCTGTCGCGCAGTGAGCTCGCGGAGGCGTGGGGCATCGGTGAGTGTTGTCGATGGGGTTGACGACCATAGCCCGCTCCGCCCACAGCGACGGCCGCTTCGTAAGCGTCACTACACGATGCGGTGGAACGCACTGATCTGCCGCGATCCGCGCTTGGCCCGGCGCCGGGCTGCCCTGGGATAAGCCGCGAGTAGCGAAGGACTCGGCCTCGCGCAGGAGACGGCCGGCGTGGTGGTTCCTCGGCCGACCCGCGTGACGAAAGCGGATCCGGGCTGGCTTTCACCTCGCGGCCGCGGCGCCCCAGGACCATGATAGGTGGGCCGACGTCCCCGGGAACGGGTCAGCAACGGGCCGTGCGAAAAGGATGAATGAATCCCGTATGTTTTCGAAGATCATCGTTATGGTCGTGTTAGCGGGCGTTGCCGGGGCTCGCGGCGCGGCTAGATTTGGTGCCGCGATCAAGGAGGAATGATGAACCACAACGTGACCCAGGGCGTAGGGGACCCACTGGCCCGGATCGGCCGGCGGGTTGCCGCTATCGTCGCCGAGTGCAACTACGCCGCGACCCGGATGAGCAGCTCGCGGAGCACCCCAGCGCTTTTCTAACCCGGGACCAGCGCCCGGGCCGGGCGTCGGACTCCGGATCCCGGGCCCCGCTGCTGCACGAACCAGCCGCTGGCCGGCCGGGCCCACGCCCGGCCGGCCAGCTTGGATTTCGGCAACGGTTCCCTAACCTGGCGGATGGACAGGTCTGTTCCGTGTGGCCAATTGCGGGCGCTGTGCTCCTCACCAAAAGCTGATCATCGCCGGGTGGGAGCCGCTTGCCGCGTCGCTCGGCGGCGGATCAGCCCGACGGGTCACTTTGCGTGATACGGTCGCGCCGATGACCCGGAGGGACCGACATTCTTAGCGAACGGACAGAACGGCCCATTCTGGACGCCTCAATTGTAGAATGTCGAGCTTTGTAAGCCGCTCCAAACGGCTCGGCGCGTGGTTATCAAGAGCTCCCTGCACCGTTGGCGATCTCCACTACGGCCTAGCAGGCAGCGGCCAAGCCAATATGTTTATGCATAGCCAGCGCTCGAAGTGATCGGTTAGTAGCGATCACAGATCGGCGGTCAGGGCGTTGTACATCTGCTGAATGGTCGCCGCGGGTACGGCGGGCTTAATGCCCTCACTGATGTTAAAGCCCCAGCCGTTACTCAGTATGCAGGCGATGTCCTGGCCCGAGCCGCCCGAGCCAATTTCGCCAGCCTCGACGACGCACGGTTTACCGAACGCAAGCCGGCTGGCACCAGTGCCTGCGTAGTTCACCGCGGCCGGTGCCGGAGTCAGCGCGATGCTGAACGAGTCCTGTTCCTGATCAGTTGCGTCACCGCAGGAGGCATGGGTCTCGCCGTTGGGGTCGAGGTTGCCGACGGTGTCAGCCTCTCCCAGGCCGACACCGAAGTATGACGTTACATACGGGTAAGTCTTTGGATTGTCCTGAGCAGTTAGCACTCCGATCGTAGTGAGGACCGCCTTGCTATCCCCGATGAAGCGGGCACAGAACGAGCTCGCGTCTTCGAAAGCCGTCTCGGAAATCCCCTGCTGGACTTGGCCGTCTTCACAGGCGGCGGGATTGCCCTGGCAATCGGCGATGAGCTTTTCATAGAGCTGCGAGAGTGTCCCGTCTGCGGCAGCCGGACTGCCTGTCGTCCCGGAATCGCCCGGCGCGGAACTCGCCGCTGGGGCCTGGCTTCTTCCGCTTGACAACGCTGTCCCCACCGACGATGACGCACACCCGGTCAGCAGCAAGACGATCGCCGTAACCGCGACCAGCGCCCTAGCGCTGGACTCTCTACTCTTCATGCATCTCTCCCGCTCGCGCCCGCAACTGCGCGCACACTTCACGCGGATCCCCCGCGTCGTCCGTCGCCCCCGGGCGCAATCCCACCATCAACCCCGCGGAGCCCCGGAACCGCCGCCGAGGACGGCCTGAAGCTGCTCGCCAGCTGGTCCGCCACAACCGGACAGGAGCAGGACGCGGAATCCACGAGCAACCCGCCGACCCGGCAGCCCTGACGGGCGGCACCGGCCCCTACCGGCACTCAGCAGCGACTGTCACCCGCGATGCCGAACGGGTAGATCTGAGCCGGGCACAGGATTTACGAACATTTACGGCGGTGAGGCGCGGGGCGCCGGGATAATGCGTTTTATGGTTTTGCATCGCATTGACCCGGCGCCCGAGACGACGGTCAATTGCTTCTCCGCTGATCACGCGCCGCGGCTGCGTGTCGACCCCGGGGACACTATCGTCGTGGGGTCGCTGGACGCGGCCGGCACCCTGTCGCCGCACCGGTTTCCCGGTGACACCGGGCAGCCGACGATGTTCAGCTCCGGCGGGCCCGGGCACTGCCTGACCGGGCCGGCCGCGGTCCGCGGTGCGCGGCCCGGGGACATACTCGCGGTGCGGGTGTTGTCGCTGGAGCCCGGCTCGTGGGGGTGGACGGTGGCGCCCGGCGCGTTGGACCGGCCGGTCGCGCGGCGGCTCGGGCTAACCGGCGAGGCGGACCGGGCCTGGCTGCTGTGGGAGGTCGACGCCGCCGCCGGGACCGCGACCGCGAACGGGAAGTACACGCGGCCGCTGTCCCCGTTTCTTGGCGTGATGGGCACCGCGCCGGCCGCGCCGGGAGAGCATTCCACCATCCCGCCGCGCGCGGGGTCGGGCGGGAACATCGACTGCAAGGAACTTGTCGCCGGTTCTGTCTTGTACCTGCCGGTGCAGGTGCCGGACGCGCTGCTGTACCTCGGCGACGGGCACGGCGCGCAGGGCGACGGCGAGGCGTGCGGGACGGCGATCGAGTGCCCGATGACGACCACCGTGACGGTGGATATCGCGGTTGACCGGCCGTTGGCGTCGGTGCACGCGGAGACGCCCGCCGGACTGGTGACGTTCGGCTTCAGCGAGGACCTGAACTCGGCGATGGGCGACGCGCTGGACGCGATGGTGACGTGGATGGCGTCGCTGTACGGGGCGTCGCGGCCTGAGGCGCTGGCGCTGGCGAGCACGTGCGCGGACCTTCGGGTGACGCAGGTCGCGAACGTGACCTGGGGCGTCCACGCGCTGCTGCCTGCCGGGCTGTTGACCCAGCGGGAACGAATTCCCGGTGGGCGCACGAGAGCTTTCGACTCCAGCCATTGCAGCGTGCCGCTTGATCCATGAACCGTCGCAGCAACGCCACTCTTCGTAGAGTATGCGCATGACATTTGAGCCTGTAGGTTCAAGAACTCAGTCCGTTCGTCGTCGTATTACTCCTGCGTCCGACTCTCATGCCGAGATGAAGAACATCTGCGCATAGCTCCTGTACGCAGAACAGGATTATCTGTGCGCCGTTAGCCGTGCGGGTCGGCGGATCCTAATACGGCAGTCGGATTTCATCCGGTAGAACGGGAGTGATCCGTGAGTCCTCGCTCTGGTAGTGCCGATCGGTGACTGTCGGGATGCGCATGCTGCTGGAGAGCGGCGATACGCGCGGTCTTTTGCGCCGCGCATGGTTGCGGTGACGTGGGCGTAACTGTGTGCGGAGTCTGATCCGGTGCGTCGAGCGTCGAGGAGTCGCGGCTGAAGGTCTCTGCTGTGCCGCGTTCACATGGTGATCGGCGTGGCTGACGCGACGCGAGCCGGAGTTGGGCCAGATGCGGTCCGCGTTGCGTCGGTAGGGTTGTACGGCGCCCAGGCAGGCTCACGCAGAGCAGGGCAGTGCTCGGGAGTTGGATGGTTCGCGATGTCGATCATGCGGTCGAGAGCGTCGCGGGCTGCGGCAAGGTCGGCCATGGCGGCGGTGATGCGGTCGCGCTCCGATGCCAGCAGTTCGAAGGCTTTGGGGGAGGCGTCCCCGGTATCGACGCAGGGCAACAGCAGCAGGATGGTTCGGCTGGGCAGGCCGGCGGTGAAGAACTGCTGGATCAGCCGGACACGTTCGACGGCTGACTCGGGGTAGGTTCGCTGGCCGCTGTGGGTGCGTTCCGAGGAAAGCAGACCCTGTTCTTCGTAGTACCGGAGAGCTCTGGTGCTGACCCCCGCCCGGTGTGCGATCTCGCCTATCCGCATCTGCGTCCTCCTCTGACTCCGGCTTCGCGGTTCTCGACTTGACCTTGACGCCAATGTGAAGTTTTAAGGTAGCCGATGCCGAGCCGGATGCGGCTCGCCGAACCCGAGAGACCTGCGCAGAAAGCAAGGAACCCATGAACGTCACCGACCAGATCGCCCTCGTCACCGGAGCCAACCGCGGTATCGGCCGTCAGTTCGTGCTCGAACTGCTCGAGCGCGGGGCGAGCAAGGTCTACGCGACGGGCCGCCGCCCCGAGAGCCTCGACTTCGACGACCCCCGGGTGGTGCCGCTGCGACTCAACATTGTCGACCACGAGTCCGTCATCGCGGCGACAGCGACCGCGCGGGATGTGACCATCCTCGTCAACAACGCCGGCATCTCGACCGGTGCCGCCCTCGTCACGGGCGACCTGGACGAGATCCACCGCGAGATGGACACGCACTTCTGGGGCACGCTCGACGTGATCCGCGAGTTCAGCCCCGTCCTCGCGGCCAACGGCGGAGGCGCGATCGTGAACATCCTGTCGGCGCTGTCGTGGTTCGCTAGCCCGGGCGCCGGCTCGTACGCCGCCGCCAAGGCTGCGGGGTGGAACATGACGAACGGCGTCCGTCTCGAGCTCGCGGCTCAGGGCACGCTCGTCCAAGGCGTTCTGCTCGGCGCCGCCGACACGGACCTCATGGCTGGATACGACGGACCCAAGATCGATCCCCGCGACGTGCCGCGCCGCTCGCTCGAGGGCCTGGCCGCCGGCTCGATCGAGGTGATCGTCGATGACTGGACCGCAATGGTGAAGGCGTCGCTCGCCGGCGACCCCGCCGCGTTCTACGCACAGATCACCGAGTTGCTCGGTGCGAGTTAAGCGGCCAGCTCCGCGAAGCGCGCCTCGAACCCTCCCGCTATAGTGGCCGAACAGGCCGTTCCTTGAGCAGATCGCGTCACACCATGATGATCACGGAGAGGCCCGCATTCGTTCCGGCCTCCAGCGCCCACCTGATGAGCCGAGAATCCTTGCAGCTCAACGGCACTAACCGCACGTCAGCCCACGAAGTCCGACTGCCGTACTAAGCCGCGCTAAATCGATCTGCATGACTTGGTTTTACTTTTCGTCTTGGTAATCATGGCGGTGCGTTACACCGATTTCGGAGGAGCGGGACCCCGCCGGTGGGGTGCGGTGGCGTGTCATTGGCCGTGCGTTCTTTAAGAGCGCCGCTCCGGGCGGATCCAGGCCTGACGCGCTGCGGCAGGCACTGCGTCGCCCTCTCGCCAGAGCCCCGAAAACAGCACCTAACCTGCGACGACTACTTTGTCCGACGCCCTGGAACGCAGCCGCCCCGGCCGCCGGCAGTAGCTGACTCGTGCTACAGCAGGGCGATGTCGACGGTGACCGTCTGGCCGCCGGGGCTGATCGTGAGCGGCTCGTCGATGGCTGCGAGCCCGGCCACGGTGACCGTGATCGTAACGCTCTGGCCGGCCTCGAGGGTGCCCGACGACTGTGAGAGGCTGACGTCGGCGAGCAGCTGGGACGGTGCCGAGATAGACCAGGTGACCGGGCCGCCGTTCGCGGTCAGCGTGAACGAGCCGCTGCCTCCCACGGCGAGGGCAATGTTGCTCATCGACACGCTGAGCGTCCCCGCGGTCGTGCCCGACGGGGAAGAGGACGAACCGCCCGAGGACCCCCCGCTCTGTGGTCCCGAGGGGGACGACGATCCCGAGACCGATCCGCCCGAGGACCCCCCGGTCTGTGGTCCCGAGGGGGACGACGATCCCGAGGCCGATCCGCCCGAGGCCGATCCGCCCGAGGGCGATGCGGTCGCCGTACCGCCAGCCGGCGAGGCGCTGCCCCCGGAAACCCTTATGGCCGAGCTGCCCGAGGTGGGCATTGAGGACGGCGTCGCGGAAGGCGCCAGCAGGTGCGGTTGCGGTGCGACGTCCTTGCCGTGAGCCCCGGCGCGGTGCGTGCCCTTGCCCGCCACGGTCGTGTGGCTGGTGCTAGGCACCTGAGCCACCGTGGTGACATCCGGCGACACCGCCGCGATCGAGGGCGACCGCGTGTTGGCGCTGGTCGCGGTGTAGTGCGCGTGCGTGGCCATGCCTGTCGCCGTGGCCGCGACGGCCACCGTGCCGACGGCCGCGAAGGCGACACGCGGCGCGCGATTCGTCCCGTCGCGGTCGGCCCACACCTGGCGGGGGAAGCCGTTGGCGCCGAATGACACGCGGCGCCCGCCGATGAGCCGGTGCCAGAACAGCGTCCGGGCTCTGCTCAGAGGTCATCCGGTAGACCTCTTCCCACAGGCCCCTGGGCGCTCGGCTCGCCGTGGCCCGCGCGCCTGCGGCCTCACTCAGGAGGGCCCCGATGGACAGGCCGAGCAGCAGCGACGGGCGCATCTCCTGCCTGTACCGCTCAGCGCAGACCGAGCACTTGTCGACGTGCCGGCACAGGCGCGTGCGCAGGTCGGCGGTGAGCCGCCTGTCGTGACCGGCGAGCATGGCCTCGAACTCGCCGCAGTCCACCCGGCCGGACCAGCCCATGAGCAGGACGCCGACAGACGCCTCTAGCTGGTCGCGTGCCCCCGCGAACAGCACGTACGCGTCGGTCCGGGAGATTCCGAGCACGGCGGCCACCTCGGCGAGGTCCAGGCCGTGCCACACCATCTGCATGATGTCCCGTTCGGCGCGCTCAAGGCCGCCGAACGCGACGCTCAGCAGCGCGCGCAGCTGCCGCTGCTCGCCGGTGGACAGGACCTCGGCGGCCCGGCGGAGCCGCGGGCCCTCGTCGATGGCCGCCTTGACTCGTGACGACCTCAGGCGCCGCAGGCACTCGCTGCGGGCGACAGCGTAGAGCCAGGCCCGGAAACGCCCGAGCGCGGGCAGCACTTCCAAGCGCGAGGCCGCGATCACGAAGGTGTCCGCCACCGCCTCGGCGGCATCGTCAGCATCGCTGACCAGCGACCGGCAGTATGACCAAAGCAGATCAGCGTACTTGTCATACGCCTCTGCAAGAGCATCAGAATCACCATCAACGATGGACGCGGCAAGCTCCCTGTCTCGCATGGCCACCACTGTAGTGGTTTCGATCTTTATTCATCAGTAACTTACAAAATAGCGCTGAATTCTACTCATCGCGGGCGGCCCTTGCTCGGGAATAGCCGATCTCGCGGCCGCGGCCTGGTTGCCGCCAGGCACGCTCGCGGCGACGTGTTATCCGGCCTGGCGGCTGCAGGAAGCAAAGTAGCCGCGGCCGGGGTTCCGACAGTAGCCGGGGATGGCTGCCAGCCCTTCGTCCATGCCGCGGGGGTGACCAACAAGAACGGCGGGACGCCGAGGTCCACCGGAATCACGACCGCGGAGTGGTCCCAGGACCGAACGGATTCAGCCACCACGGACGGTGAAGTTGTAGCAGCCGTAGCCCACGTTGCGCAGGTCCACGAGCGTGACGTCGGGCCGGGCGAGCAGTTCGCCGATCACCGTCAGGGCGTGCTCGCCATCGTCGGCCAGCACGCCGTCGGCGATCCGCCCGGCCCGGTCGTAGGCGCGGACGACCACCGGGCGCGTCGTCCGGGCACTGCTGCCCGGGCTGCCGGTTATACGAAGTGCACCTGGGTGTGATCCGGCTCGTGGTCGACGAGCTGATCGCAGGTGGGGCAGTACCAGCGGACCTCGATGGGAGTGCCGCAGGCGGGGTGACGTGGGGAGTCGGCCTGGTTGGTGTGCCTGCTTCCCCAGTGGGCGAGCAGGCTGAGCGCCCCGGCGAGTTCGGTGCCTTCGGCGGTGAGCTGGTAGTCGGCGCGGGGCGGCCGCTGGGAGTAGGGCCGGGCTACGAGCAGCCCGTCGCGTTCAAGCCGCTTGAGGCGGTCGGACAGGATGTTCGCGGCGATGCCCGGGATGTGGCTGAGCAGGTCGTTGAACCGGAGCGGCCCGGGCAGCAGTGCCTCCACCACCAGCAGCGTCCACCGGTCGCCGACTCTGGCCAGTGCTTCGGCGAGTGGTGAGGAGTCGTGCCCGGGTTCAGCCATGAGCGAATCATAGCCCCGTCGGCACTCTGATAGTAGATAGTGGATTGCAAGTTACTACTTACTGGAGGCAGTGAGATGACGATCCTCGATGAGGTCGGGGTAAGTATCAGGCGACTGGCGGAGGGCGCCGGGGCCTCGGTGGCGGGCATCGGGCAACGGTGGGGGGCCGGCTCGGGCATCGTGCTCGGGAAGGGCCAGTTGCTGACCAACGCGCACAACGTGCGCGGCGATCAGGTGACGGTCACGTTCGCTGACGGGCACACCGCGGAGGGGAGCGTCGCCGGGCGCGACATCGACGGCGACCTGGCCGTGATCAGCGTCGACACCGGCGAGACTCCCGCGCTGCCGTGGGCCGGCAGCGCGTCGGTGGAGATCGGCACGCCGGTGTTCGCCCTGGCCAACCCCGGCGGGCGCGGGCTGCGGGTGACGTTCGGGTTCGTCTCGGGCATCGAGCGGACTTTCCGCGGTCCCCGCGGCAGCCGCATCACCGGCAGCCTCGAGCACACCGCCCCGCTGCTGCCTGGCTCCTCCGGCGGCCCGGTCCTGAACGCCGACGGGCAACTGCTCGGAATCAACACGAACCGCCTCGGAGAAGGCTTCTACCTTGCCATCCCCGCCGACGAGGCCCTGCGAGGCCGCGCCGATGCGCTCGCCCGCGGAGAGACCGCGACATCCCCGCGGCTAGGCGTCTCCATCGCCCCGGGTCACGTGGCCAGGCGACTGCGCCGCGCCGTGGGCCTGCCCGACACCGACGGCCTGCTCATCCGCGACGTCGCGGAAGCCAGCCCCGCCGCCCGCGCCGGCCTCGCCTCAGGCGACCTGATCGTGGCGGCCGCCGGCCGGCCAGCCACTACACCCGATGACCTGTTCGACGCCCTCGCGGCGGCACGCGGCGGCACCCTCGAGCTGACGGTCGTGCGCGGTACCGAAGAGCGGACCGTCCAAGTCACCTTCACCGATCCCGGCCAGGACGCGTAAGCGTCCTCAGCCCCCACCCGCCTGCGTGAGTAAGGACTGCGCACGGGTGATCATGCCGAAGGTGCCGCGCGGCCCGGCCACCAGCGCGCAGGCGGCCAGCCGCCGCGCAAGGACAAGGAGCGAGACGGGCGAGGTGTCCTGGACCGCGCCGGCACCATCAACGGCCTAACGCACGGACGGTCCAGGCAACGCCCCGAGTTCGACGAGCTCAGCCCGGCACCGGCGGGAATGCATCCGCTACCTGCGCCGCCAGGCCGCCGCCCTCGGTGCCGACATCCGCACTGGAACACCCGTGACTGCGCCGCCGCTGGCCGGCACCGCGCGGCCTTGGTCAGGCCCCTGGCAGGCTGCCGGGCTCGTCGAGCTCGGCGGCGAGCGCCCGGGGGGCTCGCATTCGCCACGCGTCGGTCACCAGCTCCGCCAGGCGCCCCGCGCCCACCTCGGCCAGCCGCAGCATCACCAGCGGCCAGCCGTCATAGCCGGGCGCGGTGAAGAACAACCGCGGCTCGCCGAGCAGCAGGGCCTGCTTCTCGGCCTCATCGCCGACGTACAGCACCGCGACATCGGTCCGGATGACCCGGGGCCTGCCCGGAGTGCGCTCCGGGTAGGACCAGACGAAGCCCTTGCCGGCTACCCGGAAGTCGAAGCCGTCACTGTCGATCTCCTCCACGCCGGGCAGCGCCAGCGCCAGGCGGCGCACGTCGTCGGCATCAGCCATCGGAATTCCTCCCGAAGCAGGGCATCGGCACGGTCACAGGCTAGGCGTCCGGCACCGGCAGCGCCACTGCACACCAGCCACCCCGAACATCACTGACCGCAGTCGGCCGACGGCCACGGATCTGGCTTAGACACGCGGGAACCGCCGTTATGGGCGCGTCTGGCGTGCTGGCCCCGGCGCCCCCAGATTGCGCATAACCGGCTAATCGGGTTGGCCCCGGGCCGTGTCGGGACTCGCGACGACCGCTGGGGCCGCAGCATCGGCCTGCAGCGCGGTCAGCTCGCGGGCGACGCCGGCCGGGTACCTGGCGGTGAAGGACGCGATCTTGGTGATCACCTGCGAGTCGTCATCCAGGCGGATGATCAGCGCTGGCCACCCCATGCGCCCGCGGCCTGGGCCCACCGTGAAGGACCTGACCTCGGGCCAGCTGATCGCCTTGCTGCGGAGGTTGCTCTTGCAGATCAGCCCGGCTGGCGTGACGATCAGGCGATCGGTGGCCAGGACCGCCCCTAGCAGCAGCGAGAGCGCGGTGGCGGATGCCCCGTCGATCACCCCGAGGACCACCCCGGCTGTCCCGCCTTTCCCGGGATCGCCCGGGCTGCCCGCCGCAGTGACCAAGCCGATGATGAAGAAGGCCACGGCACATGCCCATCCGGGCACGACAGCGCTGGCTGGCGCCCGGTAAATCTTCCGATCACGCCCCTCCTCCGCCGCTGACAGTATCCACTGAGCATCGCGCACTAGCGCGCCCGGCAAGCAGGATCGCCGCCGCGATGGCGAACGCCACCGCGTAGCTGTGTACGGCTGCGCTAGCGGCAGCTGCGCCCGCGGCGTCGTTGCGCGTGCCGCAACGAAATTCGCGACTTACTGGGCCCGCCTGGGACGCCAGGTCGACCCCGACCGGCACCCTCCCGCCTCAACGCGCCAAGGCCTGCGATCGGCCGTGTGACGGCCGATCTCCCTCGTGCCTGCAGCCTGCCGCCGACCGACGGCGCGCATGCTCGACGATACTGAACGGGCCTCCAGGCTCGGTGACCTGTGCGGATCGGATCGTTGACATTGTGTGCCTCACATTCAAGTGACGGGGCCTGGGGGTCAGGGCTGCATCGTCAGCAGTTGCCCGAAGCCCATCCGGGTGATGAAGTTCTGCTGGTGCTGGCGGGCGAGGGCGTTGACCTGCTCGACGGTGACGGCGCTGGGGTCGCCGGTAGCGGTGAAGTCGATGACGCTGCGGGCGGGCTTAGCCCCGGCGGGGAGCGCGAGGATGCGGGTGATCTCGGTCGCGACGGTGGCCGGGTCGTCGTCGACGCCGGGGGCGACCAGGCTCGCGCTGGCTTCCTCGTTGCGGGCGACCAGCGGGTCCAGGGCGGTGTAGGCGGCGGTGACGGCCTGGTCGCTGGCCTGGCTGGCGTTGGGGAAGTGCTCGGTGCCGTGAGTGAACGCTCCCGGCATGACGATGACCGTCTCGATGCCGAACTGGCTGGCCTCATACCCGGTGGTCTGGGCCAGCGTGTCGAAGGCCGCCTTGGACGCCACGTAGGGCGCCAGGAACGGCGGCATGCTGACCACGGTTGTGCTGCCGACGTACAGCAGGGTGCCGGAGCGGCGCTCGCGCATGTGCGGCAGGACGGCCCGGTTGACCCGGTGCATGCCGAGCACGTTGACGTCGAACAGCCGGGTGATGTCTTCCGCGGTGAACGCCTCGGTGTAGCCGACGTACAGGTGCCCGGCGTTATGCACGACGACGTCCAGTTGCCCCGCCTCGCCCACGATCTGCTGGACGGCCTGGCGGGCCGAGTCCTCGGACTGCACGTCGAGCTCGGTGATCCGCAGGTCGCCGCCGCCGTTGTCGAGCAGGTCCTTGGCGCGGGCGGCGTTGCGGCCGCCGGGATCGCGCATGCTGGCGTACACGGTGTGACCGTCGGCGGCCAGGGCGCGGGCGGTGAGGTTGCCGATGCCGGTGGCGGCACCGGTGATCAGGATGACGGACATGGGATGCTCCTTGTCTCTGAATTGATTCGCGGGATGTGACTAAGGTGATGCGCCGGGCTTAGGCGGCGCCGCCGTTGGCGTGGATGACCTGGCCGTTGACCCACTGGCCCGGCCGGGCCAGGAACGCCACGATCTCGGCGATGTCGCCGGGGGTGCCGAGCCGCTCCAGCGGGGCGAAGGAGGCGGCGCGGTCGATCGCCGCCTGGTCCTTGCCGTCGAAGAACAGCGCGGTGGCCGTCGGGCCGGGGGCGACGGTGTTGACGGTGATGCCGCGGCCGCGCAGTTCGCGGGCCAGGATCAGGGTCAGGGCCTCCACCGCCCCCTTGCTGGCCGCGTACGCCCCGTAGCCAGGGATCGCGAGCCGGGTGACGCTGCTGGAGAAGGTGATGATCGCGCCACCGCGGCGCAGCCGCCGGGCGGCCTGCTGGCTGACCGCGAACGTGCCGCGGATGTTGGTCCGGTAGATCTGGTCCAGCACGTCAAGGTCCAGGTCAGCCACCGGGGCGAGCGGCATGATCCCGGCCGCGCTGACGACGACGTCGATGCCGCCGAATTCCTGCTCGACCCGGGTGAACGCGGCGTCGACGGCTTTCTCGTCGGCCACGTCGAGCTGAATGGCCAGGGCCTGGCCGCCGTTGCCGGCGATATCCGCCACGACCTGGTCGGCCTCGGTGGTGTTGCCGCGGTAGGCGATGGCCACGTCGTACCCCTCGGCGGCCAGCCGCAGCGCGGCCTCACGGCCGATGCCGCGGGACCCGCCTGTGACCAGTGCGACCCGTGTTCCTGAGTTGACAGGCATTTGCTTTCCCTTTCTTGAAGGAGCGGATGGCTAGAGGAGGGCCGTGGCCCTGAGCTGGGAGCGCAGGAATGCTCCGGCCCTGGCGAGCGCGGCATCGCCTTCGGGCAAGATGGCGGCGAAGCCCTGGAAGACGTGCGGCGCGCCGGCCGTCACCTCGAGCGTCACCGGCACGTCGGCGGCGGCGGCACGCGCGGCCAGCCGGATGGCGTCGTCGAGCAGGATCTCGTGCGACCCCGCCTGGATCAGCAGCGGCGGCAGCCCGGCAAGGTCGCCGAACACCGGGCTGATGCGTGCGTCCGCCAGGTCGTGGCCGCCGGCGTAGTCACGGGCCCGTCGCGCCAGCCCGGCCCCGGTCAGCGCCGGGTCGGCGGCTGCCTTGCCGGTCACGCTCGCCCCGGTCAGGGTCAGGTCGGCCCATGGCGACATGAGCACGGCCGCCGCCGGCTGGGCCAGCCCCTGCGACTTCAGGGCGGCCAGGGTTGCCGCTGCCAGGCCCGCGCCGGCCGATTCGCCCGCGATCGCGACCCTGGCCGGCGCCAGCCCGCCGTCGAGCAGGGCCCGGTAGGCGGCCACGCCATCCTCAAGCGCCGCGGGAAAGGGGTGCTCCGGGGCCAGCCGGTAGTCCACCGAGACAACCCGGATTCCCGCGTGCCGACCCAGGCCAGACGCCAGCCCGGCCGAGGAAGCCGCGGTGCCCACGGCATAGGCGCCGCCGTGGAAGTACAAGATCGCCTCATCCGCGCCGACCCCCGCGATGTCAACGGTGACGACCGGGACCCCGCCCAGGCTTCCCGCCGTCGCGATCACGTCGGCGGGAAGCGGGGCAGCGCCGATCATCTCCTCGAAGATCCGCCGCTGTTCCTTCACCTCGCCGCCCAGATCAAGCGCTGAGTTCCGCAACAGCTCATCTACCGCGTTCAGTTCCCTGTGGCCCATGCCGGCCTCCTGTTCCGTCGCTGCATTGCTGACATGAACCAGGCTGCCGTCCAGGAATGTGAGGCGGCATCGCATCACCGATGCGATCCCGGGGCAGCGGCCAGGACGCCAGGAGGCGGCGGCGAGACAGCGGCCCGGCGCTGCCGGCGGCCCGGCGAACACGCCGCCGTCCCGCCGCGCCACCCGGAAATCACATCGACGATGCGATGACTGCCCGCATCGCCGTCGCCAAGGCTGAGGGTGACGATTCGTCTACCCAATGGGGGCCAGCGTGACCAGCGCGCACCGTGATCCGAAGCCGGACCTTTACCACATCCGTGTCCGCGGGCACCTGGGCGAAACGACGCGCTCCGCCTTCCCCGCGCTTGCGGCCCAGGTCAGCGGGGCTGACACTCTGCTGACCGGACCGCTCGACCGGGCCGCGCTGCACGGCGTGCTGGCCGAGATAGAGACGCTCGGGCTCGAACTGCTCGAAGTCCGCAGGCTGTTACCTGGAAACCGTAGCCTGGCCCTGGTACGGGGAGGGGGCCAGCAGGCCGAGGGCACGGGCACGGGCGACGGTGTCGGCCCGGCTGTGGGTGCCGAGCTTGGTGTACAGGTTGCGCATGTGGGTCCGGACGGTGTTGTGCGAGACGAACAGCTGGCTAGCGATCTGCGGCGCCGGCAGGTTGGTCGGCAGGTAGCGCAGCACCCGGATCTCGCTGCTGCTCAGCGGTTCTGTCAGCCGGAGGGAGCGATCCCCCCAGGACCCCCCCTGCTCATGGGGGGCTGCCAGCCCCCCATGCCCCCTGGCGGGGGCTGCTGGCCCCTTGGACCCCGCGAGCAGGCTGAGGATGTCGGCGACCAGGGCCGGGTGGGCAGTGCGGTGCCCGGCCTGGCGCTGAAGCAGGCCAGTCGCGCGGTGCAGCAGGAACGGCAGGATCACGCCATCGCGTTCGGCGAAGTCCAGCGCGCGTTCCAGGGCGCGACCGGCGGCGGCCTGATCGCCGAGCGCGTCCCTGGCGATCGCCTCCAGCAGGAAGGCTCGCGTCAGCCAGGTCCACGAGACCGCGGGGGCCGAGCCGTCCAGGACCGGTCCGAGCGCGCCGGCCGCCGCGGCCGGATCATCTTCCGCGAGCCGCAGGGCCGCCTCGGCGACACGTATCTCCCCTCGCTGGCGGTCATGATCGCTCAGCCCGGCCAGGTACTGCCCGGCGCGTTCATTTTCGCCCAGGCATGTCAGGGCATGCACCAGCACGGCCCGGTTCGGGAGGACCATCAGGTGCCGTGCCGCCAGGCGCCCGGCCAGCTGATCCGCGGCCTCGAAACCGGCTAGCGCTTCGGAGTAGCGGCCGCGCCCCAGCTCGACAAGCCCGCGGACGTAACGGACCAGCATTGCCGCCGTGGGCTCGGCTTGCGCCCGGACGGTGCGCTCGGCGCGCTGGACCCAGGGCTCCGCCTCCTGTGGCCTTCCCTGCCAGGCCAGCACGTCGGCGAGCATCGTGTAGGCGACACCGGCGGTCGGGTCGTCCGTCCAGCCGTGCCGTTCTGCCAGTTCGATGGCCTGCCTGCTCCGCTCGGCCGCCCGTATAGCCGACCGGCGGACCTCGGTCACCGACTGGTAAGCCCGGCCGCTGAACTCAAGATAAGGCCGCCCGGTCTGCTGCGCCAGCGCGACGCCCTGGCCGAGGTGATGCTCGGCCTCGTCGATCCGGGACGCCAGCACTTCGGCCATGCCCAGGTTGACCACCGCCACGGCGCGCAGTTCCTCGGACAGGCCGGCTCGTGCCGCCCCCGGGTCTTCGGCCGGTGCCTCCAGCCGCCGCATCTCCTCGGCCGCCGCCAGCGGGTTCCCGCGCTGTCTGGCGAGTCCCAGCCGGGCGATCCCGAGCAGCAGCCGCGCCTGGACGTGCCGGTCCTCCGGCACGCTGGCCATCGCGTGCCCGGCCTGGTCCAGGTACCGTTCGGCCGCCTCCAGCGACCCGTACGCCAGCTCGTCCGCCGCGGCCATCGCGGCGAGCTCGGCGTCGGCCGCGATGACACCCGGCGGAAACCGGGCGAGCAGCTCGTGGGTGGCGGCCTGCCTGTCCATGTGCAGGCGAGGCCAGTGTTCGGCGAGTAGCTGGCCTGCCAGGGACCAGTCCCGTGCCTCCTGGGCGTGCTGGATCGCCTCCACCGGAAACCCATGTGCGGCGAGCCAGACGCTGGCGGCGCGATGCAGCCCGGCGACTTCGCCTGGCGCGGTCCGGCGCAGCTCCAGCCGAAGGAGCCCGGCGAACATCTGGTGGTAGCGGAACCACGACCGCGCCGCGTCCAGCGAGACCACGAACGCGCCGGCCTGCTCTAGGTCCAGCAGTACCTGCTCCCCCCCGTCATCACCGGTCAGCAGGCCGGCTAGCTCCCCGTTGACCCGTTCCAGGATGGAGGTGCGCAGCAGCAGCCGCCGCACCTGCTCGGGCTGCCGGTCCAGTACCTCGGCTAGCAGGTACTCCGCTACCGTTCGCTCGGTGCCGGAGAACGCTTCGGCGAACCGTTCCGGGTCCGGGTGCCCGGCCAGCGACAGCGCCGCCAGCCGCAGCCCAGCCCCCCACCCCTCGGTCCGCTCATGCAGCACCGCCACGGCCGGCCCGGGCAGGCCAACCCCGGCGGCGTCGAACAGCTCCTGGGCCTCGGCCAGGCTGAACCGCAGGTCGGGCTCGCGGACCTCCGCCAGGCCGCCTTCCAGCCGCAGCCGGTGCAGTCCAAGCCGCACGTCATGCCGGGTGGCCAAGACGAACCGCAGCTGCGGCGGTGCCCGCATGATCAGCAGCTCGAGCTGGCGCAGCGCCTGGTCCGTGCCCAGCTCGTGCACGTCGTCGATCACCAGCCACAACTGGTCCGCCAGCGGCGCCAGGTCTGCCAGCAGCCGCTCCACGATCGCCCACCCGTCGAGGTCCGGCACCGCCGTCACCGTCCGCACCAGCGCCAGCCCAGGGGCCGTCTGGCGCAACGCCGCCAGAACCGACAGCCAGAACCGCTGCGGATCACGCTCCCCGCGCTCCACAGACACCCACGCGACATTCCCGGCCAGGGCCGCCTGGCTGATCCAGGACCGCAGCAGCACCGTCTTCCCGCTGCCCGCCGGCGCCGACACCAGGGTCACCCGCGCTGTCCCCAGTCGCCCCACCAGTGCTGGACGGCTCACCATGCCGCCCGTACCACGGCGAGCCTGGACCCCAGCCGATGCCTCAGCGGGTCCCGAAGTCATGCCCACATCGGCAGAATACTGCATCACAATCGCCTGACAAGGGGACCATGTTCGAACTAAGAATCTACGTTGAGGGTGCTGTCCGCAGGTGCTGGCGGGCGGGGGCCGGCTTGACAGAAGGCCAGCAGGCTGACCCAGAGCTTCCGGAAGCGCTCGCTCGCGAAGGCAAGCTGGTGTTCGTAGTCGAGCACATTCGTGTAGGAGGGGAACTCGACCGCCTTGCCTGACGGAACCAACGTCATGGGGTTGCTGAGGTAGTAGATGGACTGGGCGTACCCGAGGCGGTTAGCCGCAGGGCGGGCAGCGGGCGGCGGGTGATCGCCTCAACGCCGCTCGCCAGCCGTGCGGCGCCGGGCATGAAGCGGCGCGCGTAGCCGTGTGCCGCGTCGGTGTTGTGCTGCTCGGACAGCGAGAAGTCGCGGACAGACACCGGCTGGAACGGCGGCACTAGGCAGCCCGGCTAGGCTCCGTGCTGCCTGGCGTGCCCGGCCTCCCATTGCCGCGTGAACGGCGAGTCGTAGCCGAGCGCGGAGCGCCGCTCGTCGGCTGCAGTTGTTGCGCCCGTTCGCCTGTATCTCGGTCTGCAGCGTGTCGGTGCCGCTGTAGCGAGGCGCACTGCGCCTCGATCATCGGCATAGTGCCGAGATGGCGCCGTCACGTGCCGATGTGGCACGTACGACGATCCTGGCCGTGCTGCTCCGCGACGACGTCGACCCGGCCCGGGCAGCACAACACCTGACGAGCCGCCGCTACCACCAGGGCTTGCGGGCCTGCACCTGCGTTTGATTCGGTACCCGCCTCTGCCGCGATGAGAGCGCCGCTCGGTGACGACGAGAACTGCACAGAACTGGAAAATCTGCGTGCAGGTGCCACGCTGTGGAGCCCGAGCGCCAGCCGCAAATATTCGGCGATCTCGCCGCCCGGCACGTGTTGGTGCCAGTCACGGACTGTCAACGAGGCTGGCATGTGAGTATGGCGCCCGTAGCCGCCTGATCTGCGCGGGGAGCTTGGTGTCATCGCCTCGGTCGTGCCGGCTAATGATCTGGTCGATCTGACCGCGCCCTGGCAGCGTTGCGTGGTGGTGCGGCAGGAGAGTCCCTGCCGCCGCCAGTTCAGCCGGTGCGCGCCGCTGAAGATAAGCCAAAGAAATCTTTGACTTCGCGATACCTCAAAGTATTCTTTGGGATATGGAGATCAGTGACCCGAAGGCGATCAGGGCCCTGGCTCATCCCCTGCGCCTGGACCTACTGCAATTCCTGGGCGCGGGCGGGCCTGCGACCGCCGCTCAGTGCGGCCGCGTGCTCGGCGCCTCGCAGGCGAGTTGCTCGTTCCACCTGCGCCAGCTGGCCAAGTACGGGTTCGTGGAGGACACCGGGCCCGGACGCGACCGGCGCGAACGGCAGTGGCGGGTCGCCCACCCGCGCCTGTCGGTCCGGATCGGGACGGGCAGCGACGGGGCTGTCCGGCAGCAGATTGAGCGGCTCGTGGTGGAGCGCGAGATGCAGGCGATCCTCGATTACTCCCGGCGGCCTGACGGCGCCAGCCCCGAGTGGCAGCACAAGGCCGGCATCGTGACCGTGATGGCCATGCTGTCCCCCGACGATGCCGCGGCCATCAAGGAGAAGTGGATAGCGCTGCTTGCGCCCTACACCGCGGGGGCCGGCGGCCGTCAGCTGCAGCCCGGGCAGCGTCATGTCCGGTACTTCATGGCGGCGACACCCCTGCCAGAACCCGAGTCAGACGACACACAGGAAGCAGCCAATGACTGACCACCGCATCGATTTCGTGACCGGGGCGCCCACCACGGCCTCACTGGACGTCCGGTGGATCCACGGCACCCCCGCCGGGCGGCGGCCCAGCGACCCGAAGATCCAGGTCCATCATTGCGACCCGCACACCGTCATCTTGCGGCAGAGCAAATCGGTCAGCTATGAGGCCCCGTTCCTGTACCTGCTGTTCGGCAACGACCGTGCGCTGCTGCTGGATACCGGCGCCACGGCCGGCCCCGCGAAGTTCCCGCTGCGCGCCACGGTCGACCAGCTCGTCGCCGGCTGGCTGGCCCAGCACCCGCGCGATACCTACCAGCTCGTTGTGGCCCACACCCACGGCCACAACGACCACGTCGCGGCTGACGCGCAGTTCGCGGGCCGGCCCGCCACGACGGTCGTCGGCCGCGAGCCTGACGCGGTACAGCGGTACTTCGGCTTCACCAGCTGGCCGGGGCAGATCATGCAATTCGACCTTGGCGGCCGCGTGCTGGAGGTCACCGGCAGCCCCGGTCACCACCGGGCAGCCATCACCATCTACGACCCGTGGACCGGTTTCCTGCTCACCGGCGACACCGTGCTCCCCGGCCGGCTGTACGCGTTCGACTTCCCCCAGTTCCTGGCCAGCCTCGACCGGATGGCAGCCCTCGCCGACAGCCGCAAGGTCACCCACGTCCTGGGCTGCCACATTGAGATGACCACCCAACCTGGCCGCGACTACCCCCTCGGCGCCACCTACCAGCCACACGAGCGAGCCCTGCAGATGACAGCCGTCCAGCTCAAGGACGTCCGAGCGGCTGCCGCGTCCGTCGCGGGCAAGCAAGGCGCCCACCGCTTCGACGACTTCATCATTTACAACCAGCCCGGCACTCGTGACCAGCTGAACCTGATCGCGCACGGATTGCTGCACAAGGTCCGGGCGCGCATCCTCAGGCATGAGGATCAGCACGCCCGGCAACCATAGCGATTGCCCTGTCCCCGGCCGGCGGGAGACCACACCAGAACGGGCTCATATGAGCGCAACGACGAGATCCGCATCTGACATCCGCCCAGCGCATATTCGATCCGGGCGCACGCCGGGCCTGGAATCAGATCACGCTCAGTAACTGACGATGATCCACGGCCGGCGCGCAAGTATCCGCCGTTATCTTAAGTCTGTCTTGGGGTGTCTCCCATGTAGCTTTACGAGGCCGCTGAGCTGCGTCGTGGACACGTTCTCTTAAGTGGTGTCTCCGATGTAACTGATGTGAGGCGTCCTGCGCTTGACCAGCGGCTTTCCTCTTCTCGGTGCCGCTTTTTGGTTCCTGTTCACGCGCAGAACCTCACGTGGGAGACATGTCTCCCACGCAAAAACTCCTCATGACCAGGGCTTCTTCCAAACGGACTTAAGATAACCGCCGATCTGCACGGCTACGAGACCGGTGACGCTGATCAGGTGAAGCACGCAGATCAGGTCGATCTGGCATCATGCGGCCGCCAGTCGACGCGGCGTGTCGCATGTCGTTTTCCGGATTGCGGCGATGATGAATTTCAGGCCTGTCGCTTGCCGGTTGCCCGGCTTGCATGGCAGGCGTCCTGGCGCTGCCGGGCTTGGACGGGCATCCCGGCCCTGAGGTGCACGGGAGTCACCGGGACCGTATCTTCGCCGGACGGGGTGCCGAACCGTTACCGCGAGCCGGAACCGTCGTTGCCTTAGCCAGCGTCGGATTGGCAGTCGAAAGAGGGAGAGGTTCAAATGGGCTACCTCAAGCCGCTGGCACGCCGGCGGGGGACGCTACGCCGTGGGGTGAGCGTCGCGGGGGTTGCCGCGCTCAGCGCCCTGGGCGCGCTTCTGGTGACCGGATGCGGCGGTGCTGGCCCTGCACCTGGCCACGGCCCTGTGGTGGCGCAACTGCCGATTCCGTTCCAGCCTGCCGTCCCGGCGGGAAAGATGACCGTCGTGCGGGTCCACGTGACAGCCGGGCAGCGATTTTCAATCAAGGTCGATACAGTCGACTACCCCGACTTCTGGGCGGAGGCGGGCGCCGGGCCGGATGCGCGGGTCGTGCAGGCGGCCGGCGACTTCCCGGACGGGTCCTGCCCCGGGCAAGAGGCCGGCTGCGCCATTCCTCATCTCTACGCCTTCGTTGCCCGCAGCCGCGGAACGACCACGATGACCTGGGAGTACCACCAAGGTCACGCCGGCTCGCCGCCGTCAGTGGCGTACGTCGCCATCGACATCGCCGTTAGCTGACCAGGTGCGCCCGCGCTGCCCGCGGCAGCCATTCGCGTCGGGGGCAGCGCAACGCGGCGAAGGACGAGCCGGAACTGGCGACCTGCGCCTTCTCAGCATCCGGCTGGCCAGTCCGGTCGGCCTGGTTGCGGCGCTGGCCGCCGTCGCTGCCGCCCGCCTGGGCTGAGCGCGCCCGCAATGCAGTGCGCTTACCGTGCCGGGGTGACGGCGATGGCCTCGATCTCGACGAGCTGGCCTGGGCTGGGCGCTGCTGATCGAACTGGCTGAGTTGGCGAAAGAACCCACGGGCAATACTTAGTTACTCACTGGTCAGCTCCGTCACCGAGTTGCCATCGGCGTTAGTGATCCAGGTATGCGTACCGTCGGCGACGATGTCGTACGGATAGTTGAAGCCATAGTGGCTGCCTGAAAGTGTGCGGATCCAGCTGCCGTTGCCAGCGTTCAGCTCGGTCACCGAGTTGCGGCTGTTGGCGACCCAGATGTGCGTGCCATCGAAGGCGATAGCATCCGGGTTGTAGAAGGCGTAGTTGCGGCCCGCCAGCGTCTGGATCCAGTTGCCGCTGCTTGCGCTCAGCTCAGTCACTGACGTCCCTTGGCTATTGGTGACCCAGACGTGGGTGCCATCGTCGGTGATACCCAGCGGTCCCTGAAAGCCGTAGTTGCCGCCAGAGAGTGTACGGACCCAGGCGCCGTTGCTGGCGTTCAGTTCGGTCACCGAGTCGCCCGTAGCGTCCTCATATGAGTTGGTGACCCAGAACGTGGTCGCGGTCGGCGGCGATGCCGATGGGGGCGTCGAAGTCGTAGTTGCCGCCAGAGAGCGTGCGGATCCAGTTCCCGTTGCTGGCGTTCAGTTCGGTCACCGAGTTGTTCTGCTCGTTGGCGACCCAGATATCGGGGCCGTCAACAGCAATTCCCCATGGTCGGCTGAAGTCGTAGCTGGCGCCTGTGACTGTGCGGACCCAGGCGCCGTTGCTGGCATTCAGTTCCGTTACCGAAGCGCCTGTGTAGTTGGTGACCCAGATGTCGGGGCCGTCAGCGACGATGCCCGCCGGATCGCTGAAGCCGTAGTTGCCGCTTGACACGGTCTCGGATCCGGTTGCCGTTGCTGGCGTTCAGTTGGGTCACCGAGTTGCCGTTGGTGATCCAGACGTGGGAGTCGTCGACGGCGATGGTGCCAACGGCCTTGAAGCCGTGGTCGTCGCCGGCCAGCACACGGGATGTGATGACGTCTGCGGTATCCGGATGCGAAGGTGCGTGGTTGGCTGACACGTTGTCCTGAGACGGAGCAAGGAATAGGGCGGCTCCCCCGGCGCCCGCGGCGAGCACGACGACGGCTCCCGCCGTCCAGGCCGCCGGGGCCCTTCCCAGCCAGCGGACGCGGCCCCGGCGCGCGCTGCCGTTCCCGGCGGGAATTGTGCTCGCGTGGCCTGCGCTCGTCACGCCGGTGAGCCCCTTGTCCCGCGCGGATTCTGGGATCAATGGATGGCGGTCCGACACCCGCAGCCGCTGGAACCAGTCGAGAGCCCGCGACCACGGGCCCCTGACCGATGGCTGGGAACTGTACGGCCGAGGGCGGGTAAGCGGCTGAGCCTTATGCGGTGCCGGGGGCGGAACCGACGATCGCGTGACCTCGGCAGGAGACTGCCGGAGTGCTTGCCGGGTGCCCGGAATCCGGTCATCCTCAGTTGGCCGGGGCGGGTGGTCGGCGATCGTGGACGGGTGAGCCGGGGGCAGCGCATCCTGGAGTGCGCGTGCGAACTCGCGGCACCGGAGGTAACGGTCGGCGGGGGACTTCGCCAGGGCTCGGGTGATGACGGCGTCAACGGCCGGGGGTAGATCGGGCCGGAGTCGCGTGACCGGCGGCACCGGGTCGTGAACCTGTGCGAACAGCGTGGCCATGGCGTCGTCACGGTGGAACGGCGGCGAGCCGGTGAGCAGCACGAACGCCACGCAGGCGAGGGCGTACTGGTCCGCCCGCACGTCCACCTCGAGGCCCCTGATCTGCTCGGGTGCGCAGTAGTCGGGCGTGCCGAGGAACTGCCCGGTAGCCGTTAGCCCGGACGAGGAGTGGGTTCGCTTGCTGAGCCCGAAGTCCGCCAGGTACGCGTGCTCTGGCCCCTCGGGGGCCGTATCGACCAGGATGTTCTGCGGCTTGACGTCCCGGTGGACCAATCCGGCCGCGTGTGCCGCATCCAGCGCTGACGCCACTTGCGCAACCAACGACGCGGCACGTTCCGGGTCAAGGAAGCCCCCGGCGCGCCGCACGAGCGCCGCCAGGTCCCCGCCCGCCACGAACCGTGTCGCGATGTACGGCAATCCCCCGACCTCGCCGGTCGCGTAAACAGGGATGATGTATGGCGAGTCGACGGCAGCGGCCGCCCGCGACTCCCGCAAGAATCGCACGCGGAACTCCGGGTCATTGGCCATAGACGGCGCGATAACCTTCAATGCCACGAGCCGCCCTAGCATCTCGTCCCGCGCGCGGAACACGATGGCCATCCCGCCCGCGCCGATCTGCTCCTCGATCAGGTAGCCCGCAATCCTGCTCCCGCGCCCGAACCGGCCGAAGGAGCCATCGGACCATGCCGTGACGTCGCTCGTCATCCACGCCTCCCCAGACGCGAATGCGCACGACTCGGCCGCGCCTGCCTGCGCACATTTTGGCAGCCTTCAACGGTAAATGCGGCAATACGCCAGTTCCCTGCACTAACCAACACGAGTCGCCGATGATCTAGGGGGGAAGCGGCGCGACCGGAGCGGTCGAGCGCAGATCTCGTTAAAGCGCAGATCTGGTTAATCTGCGCGCAGCAGCCTTTCGAGCCCGCTCATGCCGCAGGCACGCCGATTCGGCGATCGGCGCGGTTCCGCTCCCAGTGGGGGCTAGCCAAGCCAGAACGCTCCGTGACAGCTTCCTGGTGGTAGTCCGGAGTGGCCAGCAGGTGTTGGGTGACCTGGGATGTCACCATCCGCTTGCATCAGGCCGGACGATGATGCAGCCAGTTCGGTTGCACCGGACGGCCGCATGATGCAGCAGGCACAACCAGGCCGGCCGATGGTTTTCACCGCCGACCAGTGACCAGCGTCGACGGCGGCGGCCATGCTCAGGCCCGGCAAAGCCGAGAACGAATACTCCGGCGACGGCGGAGCGGCCAGGCCGGAGCGCCGCGTAATAAATCAGTTATGCGCTCGCACAGCCACGCCAGCGACAGCGGATACCGGTAATCGATGCCGGAGTGCGTCGCGTCGAACAGCTCGAAGCGGATCAGGTCCTCCTCGACCCCGGCGTCCAGCAGTGCCGCGCGGAAGGCCGACGCCCCGACATCCAGGTTGACATCGTCCCTAGTCCCGGCATCGATCCAGATGCCGCGCAGCCCCCGCAAGGCGGTGGCGTGCCGAGGTGCCATCCGCACCGGGTCCCAGTCCAGCCACCGCTGCCACACGTCCGGCCGCAGGACCCCGGTGACCGGGTCGAACGGCAGCTCTGGCGTGCCGTCGTCACCGGCGGAGAAGCACGCGGCGACGCCGAGCAGCCCGAGCAGGGACATGTCCTCCGGCTTCGTGAACGACACCCGGGACCGAAAGTCGTCCCACCACCGGAAGATGTTCCCGTCGTACTTCCGCAGGTGCCGGACGGCGACGGGGAACTCCGGGATGTAGGCGTACTCGTAGAGCGAGTCGCCCGCGTGGGTCGCGAGCGCGCCGAACACGTCGGGCCGCAGCATCGGCGTGATCATCGCGCCGAACCCTCCGCTCGACTTCCCCGTGATCGCCCGGTGCGCGGCGTCGGGGATCGTCCGGTAGAGCGCGTCCACGTAGGCCACGACTTCGTCGCACAGGTACGAGTGGTAGCGCCCGGTGCCCGGCGAGTCGACGAACTGGCTGCCGCCGTAGGCGGTCCAGGCATCCGCGTACACGACGATCGCGGGCGGCGCGTCGCCGCGCGCGAACATCGCGTCGGCAGTTTCGGGGAACGGCTGCCTGAAGGCCACCCGGTTCCGCCACATCGCCACGTGCCCCGTGTACCCCTGGATCACGTACACGGCGGGGTACGCGCGGCCCGGCTCGTCGTCGTAGCCTGGTGGGGTGTACACGAGCAGCGGCCGCTCGTGCGGGTCCCCGAGCGGATTGCCGCGCAGCAGTTCGCTGCTGATCACGTGCTCGTCTATCCGTCCGGCCAGCTCAGCGCTCCACGGCAACATACCCAAGATCATTCCACCGAACGGTCCCCGCTGACTCGCCAAAGGTCAACCGCCGGCCGGGCCCGCTGCGAGCGGCTTCCCGTGGCACCACGCGGATGACCGGGGAAGACCTTTTGCATCCAGGCGGACTGCCGAGAATGAAGAAGGATTTGCAGGCGTTGAGACCAGCATGCAGACCTGGGAAGCCATTGAGTCACGCCGCAATGTACGGTCCTTCGCCGACCGACCGATCCCGGCGGAAGATCTGGACCAGATCCTCGAGGCGGGCCGCCGCTCCCCGTCCTCACAGAATTGGCAACCGTGGGACTTCATCCTCGTCACCGATCGTGAGCAGCTCCGCGCACTGGCAGAGGTCTGGCGAGGAGCCGGCCACGTGGCTGGCTCAGCGGCGACTATCGTCGTTATCGGCCCGGCTGCCGACAACGAGTTCCACCGGGCCCAGTTCGACCTGGGCCAGGCGACGATGTCCATGACGCTCGCGGCCGCCGACCTGGGAATCGGCAGCTGCCACGCGGGCGTCGCTGACCTGCAACTCGCCCGCGACCTGCTCGGCTTCCCCAGCGACCGCAGTTGGGCCTTCCTGATATCGCTCGGCTACCCGGCTGACCGCCCGCTCACGCCGATCAAGAACCCCAAGCGGCGGCCATTCAGTGAGGTTGTGCACCGCGGCCGCTGGCAGATCGCTTGAAGACTTGCTTCGTTTTACCCAGGATCCGGGGTAAAACGAAGCCCTGGGGCTGCTCACGGGAGCGCCGCTGACCGTGGCGTGCCTGGGGTGCATGGATTTCGTCGCGATTCCGGGGTGCGGGCCAGCCGCATCCGGCGCGTGCAGCGCCCTGGCCGAGGGTGCGTGTGATCTCCGCGCGGCCCGGGACCGCCGCGGGTTTTCAGGAAAACACGGGCGGGACGGGTGGAGACCTGCCGTGCCGTCGTGGCACTGGTTATGATCGGTCGATGGTTAGAAGGGCGATGGTGGCGTGAGGCTTGAGCGCGCAGGCCGGGCCGGTTTCACGCTGGGCGTGACCGCGGTGGAGCTGTCGTCGCTGATCGCGGCCGTGCGCATCGCCGCGGACGTGCTCGGGGCGGACGAGCGGACCCCCCCGGAGGCGGTCGCGCGGCTCCGGGCGCTTCTCGGCGACTACGAGCGCGCGACCGCCCGGCTGGATCGGCCAGATGACCGGCCGGGGGATCCGCCTGAGGGCTCGCTGGGCGCGGCGCCGGCTTAGGCCGGGGCCGCGGCTTGCTTGGCGACGTAGGCCGTGATCTGGTTCACCTCGTGGGTGAACCGCTCGTAGTCGTACTGGCTGGCGTTCAGGTAGGTACTCCAGCCCATCGTGTGCTTGGCCATCAGCGCGGCTTCGTTGATCTCCGCGTCGGTGGCGCCGAACAGCCGCGCGGCTTCGGTGTGGAAGTAGACGCAGTAGCGGCAGCGCGTCGCGCCGGACACGGCGATCCCGATCAGCTCCTTGTACTTGTTGGGGATGGCCGTCTGATCGCTGAGTTCGATGCTCTTGAAGCTCTCCCATTCGCTGTCGAGCAGCGGGCCGGGCAGGTTCTCGAAGAACCCCGGTACCGTCCCTAGCATCTCGCGGATTTCGGTCTTGGTGTCTGTAGCCATAGGGCACACCTCCTTGTCATGCTCCCCCGCAGGCCGGCTTCCCGCGCGTGCCCAGCAAGCCCAAGGTCAGAGGATTATATCTCCCGGGTGTGAAGAACGGAAGCCGGGCCGGTGGAGGCTGCCTGACGAGCACGCCGGATCGCCTGCCCGGCCAAGGCTCCCGGAGCAGACCCATTCCCAGGTCCGCTCGATGACAATGACAGGACAACGATCGCGAGCAGCCCCTCGCCGCGATGCCTGCTCAGTCAGGGCGGCGAGCTGGCGGAGTGGTCCCCCGGCCACCGATAGCGGCGTCGCGATCCCTGACCCATCCGGCCAGGAATCCCACGGAGGACACCTCAAGTTACGCCGGGCGATCGATCCCAACTTAAGCGAGGCGCACACTGCCGCCGTTCGGCGCGGCTCAGACCGTGTTAACGGTTCAGGTCGAATTTAGTTCGGTATCGGGCGTTATGGGTGCTTATTTCGGTGAACCCCAAGATTAATCGGACTTTCACCGTGAAAATACGGGCACATGCACGGCCCGTGTCCCGTACGGTCACGTCATGGGGCTATTCAGCAAGAAGAGTAAGTCGCCGCTTCCGGCGGACATAGTGCCGCGGATGGCAAGATACGGCCAAGCCAGGTGGAGCCTTGAATGGGACGCCTTCACACCCGGCCCGTTCGATGAAGAGATCCGGGGGATGCCGCCCGACGCTCAGCGTTCGTGGGTCGCCGCCCTCAGTGAGGCGGTGGTGCCGGTCGGCGGGTGGGCCATTTACGGCGCGGAGGAGACCGTGATGAAAGCCCTGGGTCATCCAGTGGACCTGCCCGCCTATCGTGCGATTCTGGAGGGCGCCTTCGACTTCCAGCGTTCTGCTGGCGTGTGGGAGTCCCAGCTCAGTATCAACGAGCGTGTCTATTGGGGTACTTATCATAAGGATGAGCCTTGGCTCATGCCCAGGAACTCGCCGGCCCGGGAGACGGCCCTGATCGCCGACCTTCCCGTTGGGCAGGAGCGCAAGATCGCGGTGATGTCCAAGGCGCCCGGCACCGGCGAGGTCTACGCCGCCCACCCTGAGCCCAGCAAGTACGTGGCCATCGTCGAGCGGGGCACCGACGGCGAACGAGTCCGCACTCAGGCAGAAAACGCAGACAGTCTTTACGACCTCTACTGGAAAGTCGCTCAGGCGATGCCGACGCCCAATTACTGGGTCGATCCCGAGTTCGAGCCGTTCTTCCCGTTTCCCGGGCCCAGGATCTGACAAGGAGTGGATCATGAGAGTAGAAGGCACGCAGAAGAGCTAATCGGCGCTCGCCGGCTGTCCCCCGAAAACGATTAGAATTGCACGCCGAATCGGCAGGGAGCCGGGTGGTCGGCGCGCTCGTTGAGGTCCTGGCATGTTTGGCGGACTGGGACGCCCGCCCGGCTGGCGGCGGCGCGGATGCAGGCGACGGCCGCGTACATGGCGTACTGCCAGAAGTCGTTGGACTGCCACCAGGCGACCTCGTCGGGCAGGTCTGGTTCGGTCCCGCCGTGGACGGCCGCCGCGGCCAGGACCGTGTACTGCAGCTTGGCGTTCTGCCGGCCGCGGAAGTCGCACTCGGGCAGGTACCGCTCGCGCTGAACGCGGATGCCTGCCCTGGTAGGGCGACTGATCAGCCAACCGGCCACCGCGGCCCACCCGCCGCGACACTAGCGCCGCTACCGGGCATCGGCCGCTTGACAACCCGTGCGCGCAGGAACCCCCAAGATCAAGATTGACTCAGCGGGCGAAAGCTAGAGGTCGATGACGACCTTGCCGTGCACGTGCCGGCCGGCTTGAAGCTCGGCCGCGGCGCGGATCTGCTCGACCGGGAAGCTTGCCGCGATGGGCACGCGGAGCTGGCCCGCCGCGACCAGGCGGGCAATCTCCTCGATGGCGCCGGGGGCGGCGTTGGCGCCGTTTGCCGGTGTGATTCCGTCGACCTGCGCAGCGATGGTGGTGATGCGCTCGTCAGGAACGCTGAGTTCTCGTGCCGCCTGCGCCGTCTCCGTCCCGTACAGGTCGATGGCCGCAGTGACGCCGGCGGGAGCCAGGGCACGGACCCGGCCGACCAGGCCGTCGCCGTAAGCGACCGGCTCGACCCCGAGGGCACGCAGGGCATCGGCCGACGCCGCCGATCCCGTCCCGATCACTCGCGCGCCCGCGAGGCGAGCGAGCTGCACGGCGAACACGCCGACCCCGCCTCCCGCGCCGCCAATGAGTAGCGTGTCGCCCGGGCCGGGTTTGACAACGGCGAGGGCGGCGGCGGCTGTGCACCCTGCTATGGCAAGGGTGGCGGCTGTGCGGTCGTCGACGCCGTCGGGGGTATGGTGCGCGTCGCCGCCCGCCGCGATGGTCCCTGCCACGTCTATTACCACGTAGTCGGCGACCGCGCGGGAGAGGGCGCCGCCGAACACCCGGTCGCCGGCCGCGAACTCGGTCACGCCGTCACCGACCTGGTCCACGACCCCGGCATAGTCGGTTCCGAACCCGGACGGCAGGCTCAAGCCGAATCGAGTGGCGGTCTCTGCGTCGGAGGTCATGAACCAGTCCATCGGGTTCAGTCCGGCCGCGGTGACTCGCACGCGGATCTGCCCCGCGCCGGCCTGCGGTGCGGGTACCTCGCGGAGGTTCAGGACCTCGGGGCCGCCGAATGACCCGAGCTGGACCGCTCGGCTCGTGGTCGCCGACGTGCTGGCGCTCGGTTGTCGCGTGCTCACTTGTCTCCTTTGGCGGCGAATGAAGGCAACGAGAAGCGGACTATGCTCCGTTTACAAGAGGCACCGTATCATAATTGGAGCGTGATCCGTTTTGGCAGGGTCAGAAACTCGCGTGCTGCGAGCGGATGCGACTCGCAACCGCAGCCAGCTCCTCGAAGTGGCGACCTCTTACGGGACGGCCTCTCGCGGGCGTCCCCGCCGACCTGCGGTGTTCCCATATGAGGTTTGCCCTGCAGGACTTCAGGATCCCCTGGTCAGCGTGTTACCCGTCTCTCCCTGTACGTGCTCCATGCTCGGGGATAAGCCGTAGGGTCGAGGCGGCGGCGTTATCTGTCACCATGCGATCAACAGACGTTTCGCCGTAGCGGCCGTACTTGGCGCGGTAGGCGGCATCGACGCTCGCGCGCAGCTCCGCCTCGCCGTCGCCGACGTCCTCGATGGCGACATCGACCTCCAGGCCCGGGACGCGGATGCGCGCTCGTCGCGAGTCCACCGCGTGACCGAACCAGCCGTTGTCGCGTCGGTACCAGGTCCGCACGTAGACCTGTCCGCTGGCGCGCACAACCCATATCGGCACCTCGCGGCGCAGTGTCCCGTCGGCTCGTTTGGTAGCGATTTGCAGCTCTTCGGCTGTACCGATTCGCTCCAGCTCGTCCGGAGACCAGGTGGCAGTCAACATGCGGAACTCCTCCTCGGATGCAGGGTCTCGTAGCCGGCCGCATCGGGCTGTTGTTTCAGGACTGCCGCTCGGAGAGGCGTGCCAGTGCCGATCCGCTTGCGTGCAACGGCTGGTCCGGATCGTGGGTCGCAGCCGGCCTCGTCGTCGTGAACAGCGGGCGGGTGCTAGCGGGCGAGAGCTGATAGCCGTCGCGCGCGTCCTCGGGTCAACGCCGTACCGATGAGCGAGGTCGCGACCCGGCTCGACTACGACGCCTCCAACCTCACCACGCTCGTCGAGCGGCTGCGGGGCCGCGGTCTCCTCGAGCGGACCGAAGACTCGAATGACCGGCGACGTAAGACGCTGCGGTTGACTCCTGTCGGCCTGAAGCTCCGGGACGCATTCTGGAACTCATTGACCAGTGGCTCAGGCCCGATGGCCGACATGAGCCACACCGATCTGAAACGCCTTGCGCGCCTGCTCGGCTGCGGCCCATCGCAATAGCGGATCCCGCAGCAGGACGCCCGCGTCCCATGATCGCGCCGGGGAGAAGTCCGTGACGCTGGGTAACCCCGTCGGCGCGACGGCGGGAGTTCCCGACGGCGTGCCCGTGCCCGGCAGAGCCGGGTCACCGCCCTTCGTCCTCACGGCGGTAAATCGCCAGGCCTTGCGAGGTGGCGATGACGAACGTGCCGCCGTCCGGAGAGAAAGCGAAGGCGCGCATCTCCTCGCTCTCACTGACCTGCAGCGGCTGGCGGCCGGGCACTGAGCGGGCGTGGGTCCGGAGGCCGGGAGCGTCAGGCCGCCGCGGTCTTGCGCTCGTCTTGGTCCCAGGGGAGGATCGCCAGGGGAAAGCCCGGCCGCCGCTCTTCGCCTGGCGTCGGCGTCCGGGATTACATGGTGCCTGGAGGGATCATGACGCTCTCGACCTCCTATTGGCCCGCCGACTTCTCGCAGCCGGTCGTTGACGTTACCGTGGGCGACGCCCTGCGCGGCGCGGCGGCTGAGGCGCCGAACGCCATCGCGCTGGTGGAGGGTGCGGTGGACCCGGCGGCCCGGCGGCGCTGGAGCTACGCCGAGCTGCTGGAGGCGTCCGAGCGCGCGGCGCGGGCGCTGCTTGGCCGTTTTGCCGCCGGGGACCGTATCGCGGTGTGGGGCAACAACATCTCCGAGTGGGTGATCCTCGAGCTGGCCGCCGGCCTGGCCGGGATGACGATCGTGACGGTCAACCCCGCGCTGCGGTCGCAGGAGCTGGCGTACGTACTGGGCCAGTCGCAGGCCGACGGCATCTTCCTCGTCCCGGCCTACCGTGCCAGCCCGATGGCCGAGATGGTGCAGCAGGTGCGCGGTGACCTGCCCGCGCTGCGCGAGGTGGTCTCGTTCGCCGACTGGGAGGAGTTCTGCGCCGAGAGCGCGCCGGACCAGGTGCTGCCGGAGGTGAGCCCGGACGCGCCGGCGCAGATCCAGTACACCTCCGGCACGACCGGCTTTCCCAAGGGCGCCGTGCTTCACCACCGGGGGATCGTCAACAACGCCCGGCTGTACAGCGCCCGCTTGGGCGTCGGGCCCGGCGGCGTCCAGCTCAGCGCCATGCCGCTGTTCCACACCGCCGGATGCGTGATGTCCGTGCTCGGCGCGGTCGTCACCCGCGGGACGCTGATCCTGCCGCCGTACTTCGACCCCGGCCTGATGCTCGACCTCGTCGCCGCGGAGCGGCCCGCCAGCTTGCTCGGCGTCCCGACGATGCTCATCGGCATGCTCGACCACCCCGGGTTCCACCCCGGCCGGCACGGTATCGGCACGGCCGTTGTGACAGGCGGGGCGGTCGTGCCGCCCGCGCTGGTCGGCCGGGTGGAGGCCGCGTTCGGCGCGCCAGTGTCAATCGTGTTCGCGCAGACCGAGGCGTCCCCGGTGATCACTCAGACATCCCCGCATGACACCCCCCACGACCGGGCGCACACCCTGGGCCGGCCGCTGCCGCAGACCGAGGTGAAGATCACCGACCCCGCCACGGGGCAGACCGTTGAGCCCGGCGTGATCGGCGAGCTGTGCACGCGCGGCTATCACGTGATGACCGGCTACTTCCGAGACCCTGACAAGACCGCGGCCGCCATCGACACCGACGGCTGGCTGCACACCGGCGACCTGGCCTCGATGGACGAGCGCGGCTACTGCCAAATCGCCGGGCGGCTCAAGGACATGATCATCCGCGGCGGCGAGAACATCTACCCGCGTGAGATCGAGCAGGTCCTGTTCGGCCACCCGGCCGTGGCCGACGTCGCCGTGGTCGGGGTACCCGACCCGAAATGGGGGGAGCAGGCCGCCGCGTTCATCCGGGCCGCCCCCGGCCAGGCGCCCGACCCCCACGAACTGTTCGCGTACTGCCGCGAGCACCTCGCGCCCCACAAGACACCGCGCTACTGGACCGTGCTTGAGGAGTTCCCGCAAACGCCGTCGGGCAAGATCCAGAAATTCGTGCTGCGCGAGCGCTTCCTCGTCCACGGGCCTGACGGCGCGATACTGGCCAAGGGCCCCGACATAGCCGCCGCTGCCCGCCCGCCTCGTGATCTCAGCTGACAGCCGCGCACGGCGCGCTTCGCTGACTGGCCGCCGGCCCAAGGCCCGATGCCGCCGACCGGGGTGACCCCCTGGCGCAGGCCGAAGACGGACGATCACAAGACGTGCAGATGCCACGATTAGCCTTCCCTGGCCGCATCGATAAGACGTCGCCTACTCGCCGGTAAATCGGAATTCTGCCTGCCATGGACCGTCCACGTGGACAACCTCCCAGTAGCGTTCGGCGATGCGCTCCGGGTCAAAGGAAGTCCCTGCAACAATCTGCCCTGCGATCGTCAGTGTGGCGACACGGATGCCGTCCGGTTCCAGGGCAGCGCCGAGCATTGTCGCGGCCGACCGGAGAGCCGCCTTGCCGAGGGAAACGGTCGCAAGGGCCGGGATCGGGTGGTCGGCGAACCCGCCCCCGGTGACGAGGATGGTCCCGAACCCGGCGGCCCGCATCGCCGGGGCGGCCACCTGCGCGACGACGATGGCGCTGATGACGTCTACTGAATACGCCGCCTGGAGGTGGGCGACACTTGAGCTCAGCAGCTGGTCCGGAGCTCCCATGACGGCGTTATAGACGATGACGCCCGGTGCGCCATTTCCGAGGTAGAGCTCCCTCATTCGGGCGCCCAGGCCATCGGGATCGCTGGCATCGGCTGCGATGGTGTTGATCTTGGCACCGGTATCGGCCAAGGTGCCCGCGAGGTCGCCGAGGCGGTCCGTGCTACGCGCCACCAGGGTCACCCGGTAGCCGCCCACGGCGAAGCGACGTGCCACGGCCATTCCGAGGCCAGGTCCCGCGCCGACCAGTAGAAGGTGGCGGCCATCGACTGAGCCTGGACCTGCGGCCTCGGCGAGGTCAGCGACCGTGCCTCCTCGCTTGCCAGGGTCGCCTGCTCGCTCGTTAGGCATGGGGCCGTTCCTTTCGCGTCGACCGCCTCGCAGAGCGGCTCGGGCTGGCTGCTCTGTCGAGCCCCAGAATCATTCAGGTTGGCAGAAAAGGCTGCGGCCGGGGTCAGCCAAGGCCGACGACGGATCTCCTCCGGACACCGCTGTGCGGTGGTTCTCCGCTGTCTGATCGAGTCTCACCGGATCCGCAGCCGAGAGGAATGACCGACTTATTCGCAAATGCTCCATCTCCGCCGAGGACTGCTGCTCGTGGTTATGCTATGCCGGCGGGAGTCGGCTCGCATCTAGGAAACCATCAGTCGCTGGGCCGGATTCGGCCCGGCAATCCAGCGCGGCCATCTGGATCGGACCGGGCTGGGGGGCATCCCAAGAGGCGAAATATCCGCCGCTACGCGCGCAATCTGGCCGGTGCCAATCGTTCGATGAGGCGCCCGGAATGGTTGTTCCGGGCACTTCGCGCGAACCTCTGCCGAGGCCGTACTGAAAGATGGCTCTTCACCCGTGACCAGGTACAAGCCGCCGCGAGTGCGTTACAGGCCGAGGACTCGGCGCAGGCCGCGGTCCACTTCGTGCATCAGGGACGCGGGCAGTTGGCCCACGGCGGGATCGAGGTCGGTCTTGTCGAGGGTGACCAGGGCGGTGACGTTGACCACGGAGTCCCTGGGCAGCCCGGTGGCGGTCGCGGGGACGAAGACGTTGCCGGGCATTGCCGCCAGGCCCGTGTTCGAAGTGATGACGGCAGCCAAGGTGGTGTTCAGCTTGCTGGCGTTATAGGGGTCGGCCTGGACCACCAGGACCGGGCGGCGCTTGGCTGGCTTGCTGCCGTGCGGCTCGCCGAGGTCGGCCAAGCAGATGTCACCGCGCTGGGTCACCAGTCGTCGTCCCCGGCTGCCAGGAGGCCGCGGCCGGCCGCAGCCGCAGCAGTGCCCGAGTCGTCGTCCCCGGCTGCCAGGAGTGCCTGGTCGATCTGGCTGGTGAGCGACTGTGTGGCCAGCTCGTCCAGGTACCTGCGGGCCGCACGGGCGAAGAACTCTGACCGGCTGATGCCCAGCTCGGCTGCCTGGCCGGCTGCCTGCTCGAAGATTTCGTCAGGAACGGAGATCGCGGTCTTCATCCTTTGAGTATAACCGGGTATTACCCGTTTTTCCCGCAGGGGCGGCACGGAATTCGCAACAACCGTACCGGATTCTGGCCGTGGCCGCCGTTCCATGATCGCCAAGGGCCTCCATGCCGCTGGGACTGTTCGGGGTTGCTGCCGTTTCATAGATCCTCGGGCGCTGTGTGACACGTGGCCGCTTTCCAGGTACGAGAATGGCTGGTGTGGCTGAACGCTTTGTGATCCCCGATGACCTGGCGCGGGCGGGTGTCAGAGAGGGACGCGGCGACTGGCTCGCCGGGCTGCCGGCCCTGGTCGCGCGGGTCGCCGCGGACTGGCGGATCGAGGTTGGCGACCCGTTCCTTCCTGGCGGCATGACCGCCTGGGTGGCCCCGGCCCGCGATGATGCGGGCAATGACTTCGTGCTCAAGGTCGGCTGGCCGCACCCGGAGGCCGCACACGAGGCCGACGGCCTTCGGACGTGGGACGGAGCCGGGGCGATACGTCTCTGCCAGGTAAGCGAGCTGGCGGAGGCGATGGTGCTTCTCCTCGAGCGGTGCCGGCCGGGGACACAGCTGCGAGCCTCGCCTCCCGGGGAGCACGATCTCGTGATCGCCGGCCTGCTGCGGCGCCTGTGGGTGAAGCCTCCTCCCGGCCACGGCTTCAGGCCTCTTTCGGATATGTGCGACTACTGGGCCAGCCGGTACGAGGAGCGGAGCCCGGCCGAACGGGGCTGCCTCTCGGCGCCGCTAGCCGAGGAAGGCATCCGCCTGCTCCGTGAGCTGCCGCGCAGCGGCGGCGATGCCCTGCTCCTTCATACCGATCTCCACGCCGGCAATGTCCTCGCCGCCGAGCGCGAGCCGTGGCTCGCCATCGACCCTAAGCCCTACATCGGAGACCCCGCCTACGACGTGACCCAGCACATCTTCAACGGGGTGTTCGTCGAGGGGGCCGACGCCGGCGCCCTCGCCGCCCGGATGGCGGGCCTGCTCGACCTCGATCTCAACCGGATCCTGCTCTGGCTCTTTGCCCGGGCCGTCGAGGCATCGCCGTACTGGGCCGGAATGGCAGACCTGGCCCGGACCCTCTACTCCCAGCGGCCCGCACACAGGAAGCGAAAGCGTGATGGCCGAGAACCACCTGCCAGCCGCGATCCAGGACTTCATCGAGGCGACCAACCGCGGCGACTCTGACGCGTTCGTCGCCGCGTTCACCGAGGACGCCTACCTCAACGACTGGGGCCGCGAGTTCCACGGCCACGACGGCGTGCGCGCCTGGAACCGCACCGACAACATCGGCGTCCGATCGCATTTCGAGCTCGTCAGAGCCGAGCCCGGCACCACGCCCGACAGCTACATCGTTACCCTGACGGTAACCGGCGACGGCTTCAACGGGACCGGCCCGATGAACTTCGAGCTGCGCGACGGGCGGATCGCGCGCCTACGGATCAGCTGACCGTGCGGGGCAACTGCCCAGCCCGCGCCGCCTTCGCCGCCAGGGCGCTACGGCACTGCCGCCGCGATCAGCGCACTGACGAAAGTCTGAAATATCCGCCTGAACGGAACACGCAGAAATGCGCCGGCCTGCACGCGCTGGGCGTTGCGGGCACGGCCATGGAGCAACCCGGCGGCTAGGCTGGCGTCCATGCGCGCGCTGCTGGACACCGTCGGATGAAGGTGCTGCGAACGGCGGAGGAGCGCTTCGCCGACCTGCCGGGCTTCGGCTATGAACCGCGCTATGCGGACGTCGGGGGCCTGCGGCTGGCTTACGTTGAGGCCGGCCCGCCGTCCGGGGAGCCCGTGCTGCTGTTGCACGGGGAGCCGAGCTGGTCGTTCCTGTACCGGAAGGTCATCCCCGTGCTGGCCGGGGCGGGGCTGCGCGCTATCGCTCCCGACCTCATCGGCTTCGGGCGCTCGGACAAGCCGGCCGAGATAGCCGACCACAGCTACGCCAGGCACGTGGAGTGGATCCGGGCGTTCGCCTTCGACGCGCTCGGCCTCAGCGGCGTGACGCTGGTCGGCCAGGACTGGGGCGGGCTGATCGGGTTGCGGCTGGTCGCGGAGCACCCGGGACGGTTCGCCCGGGTCGTGGCCGCCAACACCGGACTGCCGACCGGCGACCAGCCGATGCCCGACGTGTGGCTGCGGTTCCGCGAGGTGGTCCGCACCGCGCCGGGGCTAAGCGTGTCCCGGCTCGTGCAATCGGGATGCCAGACGACACTGCCGCCAGATGTGCTCGCCGCCTATGACGCGCCGTTCCCTGAACCGTCCCATGCCGCGGCGGTCCGAGCGATGCCGGATCTTGTCCCGGCCACGCCGGACAATCCCGCGTCCGCGGCCAACCGGGCCGCATGGCGGCAGCTCGCCACCTGGGACAAGCCGTTTCTTGTCGCGTTCAGCGACCGTGACCCGATCACCGGGCCGATGGCGCCGGAACTCAAGCGCACCGTGCCGGGCGCGGCGGGACGGCAGCACCCCGTACTCGAGGGCGCCGGCCACTTCCTCCAGGAGGACGCGGGGGAAGAGCTAGGCGCGATCATCGCCGCGTTCGTCCGGGAAACCTGACGCGCCTCACCGCCAGGACCCCTGCTGGCGATGAAGGCCTTGGCCGAGGCCGCCCGACGCGGAGGACACCAAGCAACTCGCCGGTACCTGGCCCACACGGGCCCGAGACCAGGCCGATCCCTCGGAGTGAGCGGTCCTGGCCTTGGTGTCCGGCGTGGCGGTCATGACTGAGTCCGGCGCCCGGGAGTGCCAGCCGTGCGTCCGGGCGCGGTCGGCGGTGATTTCGCGTCCGGCGCCTGGTCTGTATATACGGGGCCAGCGCGTCGCTGGCGTCAGCGCGGGAGAGTTGGAGGTGAGAGATGACGGTCAGCGAGGATTTCACCGGTCTGACCGGCCGGTTCCGGGGTGAGCTGCTGGCTCACTGTTACCGGATGCTGGGTTCGGCTGAGGAGGCCGAGGACCTGGTTCAGGAGACGTACTTGCGGGCGTGGCGGTCCTATGACGGGTTCGAGGGCCGGTCGTCGGTGCGGACCTGGCTGTACCGGATCGCGACCAACGTGTGCCTGACCGCGATCGAGCGCCGCGGCCGCCGGCCGCTGCCGTCCGGGCTGGGCGGGCCGGCCGACGACCCGGAGGCGCCGCTGGTGGCGGGGCTGGAGGTGTCGTGGCTCCAGCCGTTTCCCGGCGCGCTGCTGGCCGCAGAGCACCAGGATCCGGCCGCGGCGGCCGTGTCGCGGGCGGGCATCCGGCTGGCCTTCGTCGCGGCGCTGCAGTACCTGTCCGCCCGGCAGCGCGCGGTGCTGATCTTGCGGGACGTGCTGGAATGGCCGGCCGCCGAGGTGGCGGATCTGCTGGGCACGACGACCACCGCGGTGAACAGCGGCCTGCGGCGGGCCCGTGCCCAGCTCGCGCGGGCGCTGCCCGCCGAAGATGAGCTTGCCGAGCCCGCCGAGCCGGGTCGGCGGGCGCTGCTTGACAGGTTCGCCGCGGCCATAGAGAACGCCGACGCCAGCGCACTGGCAGAACTCCTGCGGGAGGATGCTGCGCTGGAGATGCCCCCGCTGCTGACCTGGTTCACCGGCCGGCCTGCCGTGGCACGCTTCGTCGCGTCGCACCTTCTCACCGAGCCCGGACGGCTCCGGCTGGTTCCGGTGACGGCGAACGGGCAGCCGGCATTCGCCGTCTACCAGCGCGAACCAGGGTTGGGATATCACGCGCACGCCGTGCTGGTGCTCACGGTCACCACGACGGGGATCGCACGGATCGTCAGCTTCCAGAACCCGGACCTGTTCGGGTCGTTCGGCCTGCCGCCGGAGCACCCTGCCGCCGGCCTGATCCCGGCGCAGGACCAGGCGGTCCCTCCGTGGCCCCGCTGAGCAGGGGGCTGGAGCTGCTCGATTCAGCGGTCAGCTACGCGCTTGCCGGTGCCGGGCTGGGCACTGTACAGCTTCTGCGGCGTCCCACCCCGTGCGCGGGCTGGGACCTGGCAACGCTGCTGGACCATGTCAGCGACTCGATCGGGGTGCTGCACCAGGCGATAATCGCCGGGGGCGCCAGCGCCAGCGCAGCGCCGCCCGGTTACCCCGGGCCGGGGCCTGACCCCGTCGCGCGCCTGCGCGGCCAGGCAGCCAGGCTGCTGGACGCCTGCGCCGCTGCCGGGCCAGCCGAACGGCGGGTCGCCATCTGGGACCGCGAGCTGACCGCGAGCGTGGTCGCGGTGACCGGAGCCATCGAGATCGCCGTCCACGGCTGGGACATCTCGGTCGCGTGCGGCGCCCGCCGGCCGGTCCCGCCGGGCCTGGCGACCGTCCTGCTGCCGATCGCCCCGCTGCTCATCACCCCAGGCACCCGGCCCGGGCTGTTCGCCGACCCGGTCCGGCTGCCCGGGCCAGCCTCCCCAGGCGACCAGCTCGTCGCCTTCCTCGGCCGCCAACCGCGCCTCCTCGCCGCGCCCGGATCCGGCGGCGCCTAAACCGGGCACGCGGCGCAGGCCGGTCCGCGGCGATTCCCGCAGATCCGGCTGGTCTATATCAGTAGGCCGCCAAACAAGCGGCGCGGAAACCAGGAATGCACTCGAAAACTCGAAAAAGGAGACAAGACGCGATGACGGATCACAAGGTTGTCGGCCGTGAGCAGTGGCAGGCCGCTCGTGACGAGCTGCTTCAGCGCGAGAAGGAGCACACCCAGATGGCGGACGAGCTGGCGCGCCAGCGCCGCGAGCTGCCCTGGGTCGCGATCGACAAGGAGTACCGGTTCGACACCGACGACGGGACGCGGACCCTGGCCGAGCTCTTCGACGGCCGCTCGCAGCTCCTGTTCTACCACTTCATGTTCGGACCAAGCTACGAGGCGGGGTGCCCGGTCAACTCGTCGATGGCCGATGGCCTCGACGGCCTCCTGCCGCACCTTCATGCCCGCGACGTGTCACTGCTGCTCGTTTCGCAGGCTCCGCTGGCGAAGCTGCAGGCGTACAAGCAGAGGATGGGCTGGAGCCTTCCCTGGGTCTCGTCGGCCAACTCCGACTTCAACTTCGACTTCGGTGCCTCTTACACGGAGGAGCAAGTGCGTTCATGGGGCCTCGACGAGGGCGGGCTGCCGCCGATCGTGGGTCAGAACGCGGCCGCGACCGGGACCGATGTCCCCGGATACCTCTCCGAATCACCGGCGATGAGCGCCTTCACGCTCCAAGACGGCGCCGTCCACCAGACCTATGCGACCGCGGGCCGCGGGGTCGAGTTCCTGATGGGCTACTACCCGATCCTCGACCGGGCGCCGAAGGGGCGCGGCGAGGGCGACGCGTTCCAGACCTGGATCCGCCGCCATGACGAGTACGTCTAAGGCATGGGAGGAGATCGTGGCGGACTCAGCTCCGGGCGGGGCCAGCGACTTTAATTCCAAGATGATTGAGGAGTTCCGGGCGAACGAGGGACGCGTCGGCGGGCCATGGGCCGGCACCACGCTGATCCTCATCCGCCACATCGGCGCCAGGTCCGGGACCGAGCGTGTAACGCCGCTGGGCTGTTCCCCTCAGGGCGACGGCCGCTTCGCGATCGTCGCCTCCAATGGAGGGGCGCCAGCCCACCCAGACTGGTACTACAACCTCAAGGCCAACCCGAGGATCAAAGTCGAGGTGGGTACCCAGACGTTCACGGTACTGGCCGAGGAGCTGGACGATACCGCCCGCGCCGGCCTGTGGCCGAAGCTGGTCGCGGAGTATCCATCCGTCGGCGAATTCCAGGCCAGGACCACGCGGCAGATTCCGGTGTTCATGCTGACCCGCCCAGGCTGACCTGCGACGAGAGCCGCCGGTTGGCCACACTGGGCAGTCCGCGCAGATTGTGTCAGTGGTACATAACGACCGCATCCCTTCCGCCCCGCAGCGCACCACGACCGCCCATGGGTCGATGCCTCGCATGTCAGGCATCGAGCCAGTACCATTACTTTCCGTGACTGATTCGACGCGCCCGCCGTACGGCTTCGAGCTGGAGCCGGAGGTCCGCGACTGGCTGGACAGCCTAAGCGGCAGCGACTACAAGCGCGTTGATGAGGTGTGCGGCCTGCTGGCCGAGAAGGGCACCGAACTCGGCGGCCGTGGTCGGACCATCTGGGAAGATCGTCCTGCTGACCGTGTTCCGCAAGACCCGCCAGCACGAGCAGCGGCAGATCGACCGGGCCGTCCGCGCCCAGAAGACCTGCGAGCGCGACCACCACGGTCCCGCGACGGAGACCTACGAAAGGCAGGCGTGACGATGGCCGGCTACCACACCCGCTGGGCACGCCCGGAAGAACCCGCCGACGACCCCGAGCGGATCGCCATCCGCGAAGCCCTCGCCTTTGGCAAGGCACTGTACGACATCCGCACCGAACTCGGCCTGTCCGTCGCGGAACTCGCCACGCGGGCCGCGATGACCGAGGACGACGTGGAGCGTATCGAAGAGGGCGGCACCGAGCCGACCGTCCCCCTGCTCCGCCGCCTCGCCGCCGCGCTCAACGCCACTGTTCACCTCACCCCGGGACACGACCTGGGCTCCGTCTCGTTCCAAACCCTCGCCGCTTGAACCCACCTGGCTAGACAGCAAGTCACGATTCCAGACGCGCTGCGGTCACGTTTCGTCATCAAGGCTACGTGGGGTTGGCGGGGCTCGCGGTGGTGCGGGACGCGATCTGGAACACGTTGCCGGACGGGTCACGTACCATCGCGCGCCGGTCGCTGTACGCGGTGTCGAGGGGCTCTTCCAGGGCGACCGCCCCGGCGGCCAGCGCCCGCCGGTACGCGCCGTCAGCGTCATCGACGTACACGTACAGGAACGCGGGGAACAGCTCCCGCTGCCCGGCCGCCGACACCATGACCACGGAGTCCACGATCCGGATCTCGGCGGGCCTGCCATCCCGGACCTCGCCCGTCGCCCCGAACACCGCGCGCAGGAAGCCGACCGCTGCCACCACATCGCTGACCACCATGCGGGGCGTCACCGCGTGGAACCCGGCAGGAGGCGCCGCACCCGTGCTCATGAGAACGAGTGTGCCACCTGCATCCACCCGGTGGCGGTTCCCGCGGCTGGAATAGCACTGGCCGGCCTCGCGTTCTTACCCCGGTCGGTGCGTTAGTGTCCCCCGGGCTCTAATCACTGCCTTCATGGAATACCGTTCGGCTGGAGCCATGTTGCGCCTTTCGCCGTGAGGCGACCTGCGCACCGGCCACGGCACGCCCTCGTGAGCTCACGCTCCCGGGGGCGCTGTCATGTCCGGACCCGTCCGCCGTCCGCCCGGACGACACACAGCGCCCTGCCAAACGAGCACGCGCAGCGCCCGGGAACGGCCGATAGCTACGGTAACCCGGTCGCCAGCGCGGCCTGTGCTGCGCCCGAACGAGGCGTTCTGTGTGCCAGACATGACGGGGACGACAGAGATCGGCGTCCGCGGCCTAGCTGTCGAGCCCAAAGGGCTAGCTGTCGAGCCCCAAAGTGAAGGTGGGCTTCGGCGAGGTCTGGGGGAGCCGGTGCTCCTCGCTGAGGCGTCGGATGGCGGTTCCGGTGGCGAGGAATTCGGTGGCGTGCTCGCCCCAGACGTGATTGCTGACCGCGACGCTCACCCCGACGATGCCCGAGGCCTTCGCCTGCGTTGCCTCTGCCTGCATCCTGGCGAGCGCGAGCTCGCGGGCGTCGTAGATGCCCTGGGTGAAGAGCACCATTTCCTGGTTCTGGCCTGCCTGGCGCAGTGACTGCATCGCCGACTGATGGGCGATGTGGTACACGCAGGTTCCGAGCACGAACGCCACCGGCACGGCGCCGGCAGCCAGCAGCCGGAAGAAGTCCTGAGCCGACAGGTCCGAGGTGAACGCCCGGCCGTCCGGGGCCCGGTGGGCGCCTTCCGTGCCGCCGCCGGCGCTGCCCAGCGCGTGTACCGCAGTCCCGGTAGCGATGAACTCCAGGACGCCCTGGCCCCACGCGTAGCTCTGTATGCGCAGCTGAACACCGACGATGCCGTCAGCGCCGAGGTGGTCGGCCTCAGCCTGCATCCTGCTCATGGCGAGTTCCCTGGCGTTGTACATCGCCTGAGTCAGCACCTGCAGTTCCTGGTTCTGCGACCATCTTCCGACCTGCAGGCCAATGTGATAGATAGACGATCCGACCACGAAGCCAAGCGGCTCGAACCCGGCCTCGCCGAGGAGTACGTACTCGGAGACCGACAAGTCGGAAGTGAAAACGCCGGAGGGGGCGGCGCCTGCGGTGTGTGCCAGCCTGCCGGCCGCGGCCTGCGGCTCCCAGGTGGCCGCGTCGCCGGACTGCTTGCTGCCGAAAACTGGCATGTGACTCTCCTCCGGCCAGATTCACTGGGTACGCGCGATAGTACGCGAACCCTACCCACGGCGGTATGAACTAGTCCCTTCCCGGCTGGATCGGGCTGCCTGTCCCGGACCGTGGCCGGCCCGGCCCGGGCCTGAATGCTGGCTACAGTTCGCGGCTGGGAATTTGCCGCGGGAGGGCCAAGACGAGGACGAGAGCGACGAGGACGAAGGCCACGTTGGCCAGCAGGGCGAGTTGCGCGCTGTGGCTGAACGCGGAGGCGACAGCGTTCGGCTCGGGGCGGACGTGCAGGGTGCCGAACAGGACCGTGCCGGTGACCGCGATGCCGATCGCGCTGCCCGCCCGCTGGGCCGTGCCGAGGATGGCGCTTGCCGTGCCCGCGTCCTGCCTGGGGACCCGGGCCAGCACGAAGTCCTGGTTCGGGGCGATCACCATCCCACTGCCGAGCCCGGCGAACAGCAGCGGGCCGAGGAGATACCAGCCGCATGGGTCCGGGGCGGTCAGGTGAATCACCAGCGCCGTCAGGGCGAGCCCGGTTCCCACCATCGCGCAGCCGGTGACCAGGACCATCCGGCCCATCCTGGCCGACAGCTTGTCGCTGACCGACGCGGATACCAGCGCGCCGAACGAGAACGGAACGGCGACCAGCCCGGTCATCAGGGCACTGCGGGCCAGCCCTTCCTGCCACAGGATCGAGATGGTGAAGAACACGCTGGTGAACCCGGCGAAGTAGACGACGGCGAAGACCGCCCCCGCGGAGAACGACGACTGAGCCAGCAGCCTTGGCTTGAGCAGGGGGTCGCCGCCGCGCCGCTCGGCGCGCACCTCCCACCACGCGAGCAGCGCGAACGCGACCACGCAGCCGCCGAAGCACGCGTAGCACCAGGCAGGCCAGCTCTCCTGCTGGCCTTCTACCAGCGGGATGAGCAGCAAGAGCAGCGCGGCGGACAGCAGGAGCAGCCCGGCCAGGTCGAACTTGCGGCGGACGCGTGACTGCGCGCGGGGCAGCTGCCAGGCGGCCAGCGGCAGCGCGACCGCGCCGATGAGCAGGTTCACCAGGAACACCCAGCGCCAGCCGTCGCGGGCACCTGCGCCGGCGATGATCAGCCCGCCCAGCAGCGGCCCGAGCGCGATGGACGCGCCGATCGTGGCGCCGAGGGCGCTGAACGCCTTCGACCGCGCGGCCCCGGTGAACGACAGCTGGATGGTGGCGGCGATGGCCGGGTAGAAGGTCCCGGCTCCAATGCCCTGGACCGCGCGGGCGGCGACCATTTCGCCCTGGTTCTGCGACAGCCCGCAGGCCGCGCTGGCCAGCGTGAAGACGGTCAGGCCGACGAGGAACAGCGGCTTGTGGCCGAACCGGTCGCCGGCCCGGCCCGCTGGGACCAGGGCCAGGCCGTAGGCGAGCGCGTACCCAGAGACGACCCACTCCAGGGCGGCGGGCGAGGCATGCAAGCCCGTCCTGATCGTGGGCAGCGCGACGATCGCAATCGTGGTGTCGAGCAGGGCCATGAACGCTCCCACCAGCACCACGGCAACGGCCCGCCAGCCGTGGCGGCCGTCCTGGGACGTGGGGGCTCTATCCGTGCTCTCTTCTGTAGTCATGACCCAAAGCTAGGTTGGACATAATTTTATGTCAAACATAAAATTGTGTCCGGCATAATCTGGTGCTAGCGTGACAGCATGGCCACAGGACTGCGGGAGCGCCGGAAGCAGGAGGCCCGGCAGGCGATCTCCGGCGTCGCGATGGCGATGTTCGCGGCCAAGGGCTTCGACGAGGTGACGATCACCCAGGTCGCCGACGCGGCCGGGGTGTCGAAGATGACCGTGACGAACTACTTCCCGCGCAAGGAGGACCTGGTCTTCGACCGGGCGGAGGTGATCATCCGCAGCCTGGCCGATGCCGCCGCCGCGCGGGCGCCCGGCGAGAGCCTGCTCACGGCGATCCGCCGCGACTACGCCGACCGGCTCGCCGCTGGCGATGCGGTGCCTACCGCGGCGTTCGCCCGGATGGTCCGCAGCAGCCACCTGCTCACCGCCCGGTTCCGGGAGATAGCCGACTTGGCCGAGCAGGCGCTCGGCGACACCATCGCCGCCGAGGCCGGCGCGGACGACCCGCAGCAGCGGATCGTGGCGGCCCAGCTCGCGTCGGTTCACCGGGTGCTGTTCGCGGAAGGCACCAGGCGCATCCTGGCCGGCCAGCCGCGCGACGAGATCTGCCAGGTGCTCACGGCGGCTGCCCGCCGGGCCTTTGACCTGCTCGAGCCGTCCCTGGGCGGATACGGCGTCAGGGCCTGAACGGAACCGCGGATGTTCAGGTGCCGCTGACCACCCGGTGCCCGTAGGCGCTGCTGAACGGCGCTAGGTCCGGCTCGCCGAATGCCGCGCGCATCGACTCGAAGGCGGCCACCTTGTCCTCGCCGAACCGCCGCACGCTCGCCGCGTACGCAGCGGCGGTCAGCAGCGCCGGGGGCGTCGTCTTGCTGTGGAACTTGTCCGCGTACATGACCAGGGCCTCCTCCGGGGTCTCGGCGAGGTAATCGCAGGGCGGCAGCGGGAGTTCCTGCCGGAGCACGTCGTCCCGGCTTAGCCCCACCCCTGTGTGATGCGAGGCGAACCGGCAGATCACCTCGGGAAACCCCTCCTCCCGCAGGAGCTCGTGCCCGAGTACCCCGTGGCGTATGTAATTCGCGTGGTCAAGTCTGCCCACACCGTCGTACAGCCGGTACACGCCCACGTCGTGGAGCAGGCAGCCGGCCCGTACGAGGTCGAGGGAGGCCTCCAGGCCGGAGCGGGCGTGCAACTGCTCGGCGATCCCGCACACGATCACGCAGTGCGTGTACACGCTGTCCAGCGCCTCCGGCGTCGGCGCGTGCTTCTCATGCAAGGCGAGAATTGCCTCATCGGTAGGAACCCGCATGCCAAGGCAGCCTATTGCCTCGGGAAGGGCCCGGCAGTTCCGCAGCGAACGGGACAAGTGCATGGCGCTGGCCAGGCACGCCCCCGTGAGCACGCGCTCACGGGGGCGCTGTCACGTCCGGGCCCCTACGAGGCGCCCAGGTCACCGAATTCGTAGGCCAGGCGATGGGGAGTGCCGAACCGGTGGGCGGTGACGCTGATCGCTTGCTCGCGCAGGAACGGCAGCATTTCCACTCGCCCCGACTCGGTGACCTGCTGGGGGTAGACCGCGACGTCGGGCCGTCCGCCGAGCATGTCGTAGACGTCCGACGCATGGCCGCCGATGAGGCGTATGCGGCCGCTGGGCAGCGCCCGGAGCCGGCTCTCCCACTGCGTGCGGTTCTCGGTGCAGACGTCGACGGCGCAGTCGGTGAACGCCTTCCGCACGGGTTCTGGCAGCTCCACCGCGGACGAGACGACGATGTCGGCCCCGGCAGTCACGCCGGCGGCGACGACCCGGACGAGGTCGGCGACCGAGTCTGACGCCAGCCGCACCACCACGCCGTGCGGCCGGTAGCGCAGCACGTTCCGCTCGGCTTCGAGGCCGGAAACGTCCCTGGCCGTACCGAATTCGTCGGTCCACGCGGTGGCGTCGCTGCGCAACGCCCGCTCGATCCGGTCGAGGCCGGCCAGTCCGGCGTCGCGGGCCGCCCGCAGCAGGCGCGAGGCGGACGGGCCGATCTCGGCGCTCGAGGTGGCCTGCCGGGTTGTCCAGTTCGTCAGGCCGACGAGGTAGTTGGGTCCGCCTGCCTTGGTTCCCGCCCCCACGGCCGACCGCTTCCATCCGCCGAAGGGCTGCCGGCGGACGATCGCCCCGGTTATGCCGCGGTTGATGTACAGGTTGCCTGCCTCGACACCCGCGCACCAGCGGGCCAGCTCGTCCGGATCGAGCGAGAACAGCCCGGCCGTGAGACCGAAGGGCGTGGCGTTCTGCAGCTCGATGGCGTGATCGAGGGAGTCGGCCCGCATGATTCCGAGGACCGGCCCGAAGTACTCGGTCAAGTGGAACGGCGACCCGGGGGTCACGCCGTCCTTGACGCCGGGTGACCACAGTGAACCCGTCTCGTCGAGCTGGCGTGGTTCGACGAGCCACCGCTCGCCGGGCTCAAGCACGGTCAGCGCGCGAAGCAGTTTGCCGCGCGGCGGCTCGATGACCGGCCCCATCTGGCTCCTGGCGTCCGCCGGCCACGCTACCGTGAGCGACCTGACGGCATCGACAAGCTGCGTGCGGAAGCGCCCCGAGTCCGCAACCGATCCCACCAGAATCGCGAGCGAGGCGGCGGAGCACTTCTGCCCGGCGTGGCCGAACGCGGACCGCACGAGATCACGCACGGCCAGGTCGATGTCGGCGCTCGGCGTCACCACGATCGCGTTCTTGCCGCTGGTCTCGGCGAGCAGCGGGAGATCACGCCGGAAGCCGCGGAACAGCTCGGCCGTGTCGAAAGCCCCGGTCAGGATCAACCGGTCCACCCGCGGGTCGGCGATGAGCTGCTGACCGAGCGCGCCCTCGTCGAGGTTGACCAGTTGCAGCACCTCGGCGGGCACGCCGGCCGACAGGAGCGCGTCGACAAGCACCGATCCGCAGCGGCGGGCCTGCGGGGCGGGCTTGATGATGACCGCCGAGCCGGCCGCCAGCGCGGCAAGCACCGAGCCGGCCGGGATCGCGACCGGGAAGTTCCACGGCGGCGTGACGACCGTCAGCGCGACCGGCTGGGCTTCGGCGCCGTCGACCCGGTCCAGTTCCTCGGCCAAGCCCGCGTAGTAGTTGGCGAAATCAATGGCCTCGGATACCTCGGGATCGCTCTCGTCGATCGTCTTCCCGCACTCCGCGGCCATGACCTCGATGAGGCGGCCTCGGGCCTGCGCGAGTCCGACTGCGGCGCGGCGCAGGATCCGGGCGCGTTCCGCTCCGCTCCGCGCTCCCCACGCCGATCCCGCCCGGACGGCGGCCGCGATCCGCGTCTCGAGCAGGCCGGCATCGGAGACGGTGGACCGCGCCACGAGGTCGTTTCCGAGGGTGCTCGTCGAAACTCGGCCGAGGATCTGGCGTCCCCAGTCGGTGTTCGCCGCGAGGGACGGATCGGTGTCAGGCGTGTTGGCGAACGTGGTCATGCCCTCGTCAGCCGGCGGGATGCTCCGGTCCTGGCGGCGTTGCGGCCGGGGTACGGTGCGGTCCAGTGCGGTGAGTGACGCCAGGAAGCGGCCGCGCTCCCGCTCGAACAGCGACTCGTCGGTGTTCAGGTTGAACAGGGCGGACATGAAGTTCTCGGTGCTGGCGCCTTCTTCGAGCCGGCGCACGAGATAGGCGATGGCTACGTCGAACTCGCGCGGGTGCACCACCGGGGTGTAAAGGAGCAGGCCGCCGACATCGCGTTTCACCGCCTCCGCCTGGGCCTGGGCCATGCCGAGCAACATCTCGAATTCGACGCCGCCGCGCACATCGCGCGATCCTGCCAGGAGCCATGCGAACGCGATGTCGAACAGATTGTGTCCGGCCACCCCGATGCGGACGTTCTCGATGCGGTCGGGGTGCAGGGCGTAGTCCAGGACGCGCTTGTAGTTGGTGTCGGATTCTTGCTTCGTCGTCCAGGTGGCCAAGGGCCACCCGTGCAGTGCGGCGTCGGTGCGCTCCATGGGCAGGTTGGCCCCCTTGACCAGCCGCACCTTGATCCCGGCACCGCCGCGACGACGCCGGCTGGCGGCCCAGTCCTGCAGCTTGATCATGGTGCTGAGCGCGTCAGGGAGATACGCCTGCAAGACGATGCCAGCCTCAAGTCCGAGGAACTCGGGCTGGTCGAGCAGCGTCGTGAAAACGGCGACCGTCAGGCGCAGGTCGCCGTACTCCTCCATGTCGAGATTGATGAACTTCGCGGGTGAGGCGGCCGCCGCCTGACGGAAGAGCGGGGCCAGCGAGCTGACGATGTGCGCGACGGCCTCGTCGAATGCCCACGAGTTGTGCGGCGAAACCGACGAGGACACCTTGATCGACACGTAGTCGACGTCGTCGCGCGACAGCAGCCGCCGCGTGCCTTCGAGCCGCCGCTCGGCTTCGGCTTCCCCTAGGACAGCTTCGCCGAGGAGGTTCAGGTTGAGCCGGGTGCCGGTGGTACGGATCCGCCGGATCGTGCTCGCCAGCTGCTTGTCGCGCCCATCGGCGATGAGGTGTCCGACCATCGTCCGCAGCACCTGCCGCGCGGCCGGAATGACGATCCAGGGGAGTGAGTTCCCCATGCGCGCTCCCAGTTTCACCGCCACGCGCAGGTGCCAGGGGAGAAACCCGGGAACGTCCCGCGCCAGCTGGGCGAACGTCCGGGCGGCCACCCGGACGTCCTCCGGCCGGATGACGCCGTCCACGAATCCGACGGTGAACGCGAGGCCCTGCGGGTCGTTCAGCATATCGGCGAGCCGGGCCGCGGACTTGTCGACGGTCAGGCCCTGCGAGTGCTCGAGCCAGCGACGGACGGTGGCCTCCACCTCCGGCGCCAGAGCCAGCAGGTCGTCGGTTCCCGCCGGGTCGTCGTAGTGCTGCGCAGCACTCTCAGTGATTGTCACCTGTTCAGTGTGCAGACCGCTACCCGTTAGGTAAAGTGATCTTTCTTTACGCATAATCTTCGGATTTCATGATGAATCGGGGAGACCATGTGGGAGGTCCGCCGGCTCCGGCTGCTGCGCGAGCTGTCTGTCCGGGGCACCATCGCGGCGGTTGCGGATGCCATGCACCAGAGTCCCTCGTCGGTGTCGCAGCAACTGACTCAGCTTGAGCGCGAAGTGGGCTTGCCGCTTTTGCGCAAGTCAGGGCGGGGGGTGCAGCTCACCCCGCAGGCCGAGATCCTGGTCGAGCACACCGAGGCGATTCTCCAACGGCTTGAGCTGGCCGAGTCACACGTGCTGAAGTCGGTGAACGAGCCGGTCGGCACGGTCCGGCTGGCGATCTTCCAGTCCGCGGCGCTCGCCCTGATCCCGCGCACGCTTGCGCAGTTGCGCGCAAGGCATGCCGATCTCCGGGTCACCGTGACGCAGCGTGAGCCGGAGACGGCGCTGCTCGAGACCTTCGCTCGTGACTTCAACCTGGTCGTCGCCGAGCAGTACCCCGGCCACGCCGCCCCGTGGCATCGCGAGCTCGACAGGGACGCTCTGGTCGAGGACTCGATCCGGCTCGCGGTGCCCGCGGAGTGGACGGGAATCGGGTCGCTCGCCGGCGCGGCCGACGTGCCGTGGGTGGCCGAGCCGCACGGTGCTGCCTCCCGGCACTACGCGGAGCAGACCTGCCGGCTGGCCGGCTTCGATCCCGACGTCCGCTACGAAACGGCCGACCTCCAGGTACACGTCGCCCTGATCGCCTCGGGCAACGCGGTCGCCCTGATGCCGGGTCTCATGTGGCAGGGGCAGCCGCATCCGTCCGTGCGCCTCATCGAGTTGCCGGGGCGGCCCCGGCGCACCGTCTTCACGGCGGCCCGCCGGTCAACGACCGCTCGCCCGTCGGTCGTCGCGGTACGGGCCGCCCTGCAGGAGGCGGCGCGAGGGCTGGCACCGGAGGATTAGCGCGCGGGGCCGTCGCCCCGCGCGCGGGACCCCTCAGGAAGCCTGCGCCGGGGACCCCTCAGGAAAGTGGCAGGCGACCTGATGGGAGGGCGCGGCCTCGGCCAGCGGCGGCTCCACGGAGCGGCAGATGTCCTGGGCCTTCCAGCACCGGGTCTGGAAGCGGCAGCCGGTCGGCGGGTGGAGCGGCGACGGCGCCTCGCCCGTGAGCCTGATCCGGGTGCGCTCCGCGCGGACCTGCGGGTCCATGACCGGCGCGGCGGACATCAGCGCGGTGGCGTACGGGTGCCGGGGGCTGCTGTACAGGTCGTCGCTGCTGGCCAGCTCGACGATCTTGCCGAGGTACATGACCGCAACCCGGTCGGCGATGTGCCGCACCACCGACAAGTCATGGGCGATGAAGACCAGGGTGAGATCGCGGCTGGCCTTCAGTTCGGTGAGCAGGTTGATGACCTGCGCCTGGACGGACACGTCCAGTGCGGAGACCGGCTCGTCGGCCACGATCAGCCGAGGGTTGAGCGCGATGGCCCGGGCGATGCCGATCCGCTGGCGCTGGCCGCCAGAGAACTCGTTCGGATAGCGGTTGTAGTGCTCCGGGCTCAGCCCGACCTGTTCGAGCAGTCGCTGGACGGTGGCCCGGATGCCGCCGGGGGGCTTCATCTTCTGGTAGCGGAACGGCGCTCCGATGATCGTCCCGACGGTGTGCCGCGGGTTCAGCGACGAGTACGGGTCCTGAAAGATCATCTGGATGTCGCGGCTCAGCCTGCGGCGGTCACCGCGCCCGGTCCAGGTGAGGTCCTCGCCGTCGAACGTCATCCGGCCGGCCGTGGGCGGGAGCAAGCCGGCCAGCATCCGGCCAGTGGTGGACTTGCCGCAGCCGGTCTCGCCGACGACGCCGAGGGTCTCCCCGCGGTCCAGCGTGAACGAGATGCCGTCTACGGCCTTGAGGTGCTCGGCCGAGCGGCCGAACAGCACCCCGCCGGACACGGGGAAGTGCTTCTTCAGCCCGTCGACCGACAGCAGCGGCCCGGTCGGCACGGAGGCTGCCGGGCTGGTTGGCATGGTGGTGGTCACAGCGACGATTTCACCTCTTCAAGGAAGATCCGGGATCGGACGTCGTCGTCCAGATGACAGGCCGACCAGTGGTCCGGCCCGACCTGGCGCAGGACGGGCCGGGTGGTTGCGGCGAGGTCGTTCGTGTGGGTGTCGTACTGGCACCTGGCGCGGAACGGGCACCCCGCTGGCACGTCGACGAGGCTAGGCGGGGAACCGGGAATGGCATTCAGGCGGTCCTGGCGGCTCCGCTCCAGCCGCGGCATGGACCGCAGCAGCCCCCAGGTATAGGGGTGCTGCGGCGACTCGAGGACCCGGGCGGCGGTGCCCTGCTCCGCGACCTGCCCGGCGTACATCACCAGGACCTGGTCGGCGATCTCGGCGACGACGCCGAGGTCGTGGGTGATCATGATCACGGAGGTCTGGGACTCCGCCCGGATCTCCATGATCAGGTCGAGAATCTGCGACTGCACCGTGACGTCGAGCGCGGTGGTCGGCTCGTCGGCGATCAGCAGCTGAGGGTCGCAGCTGAGCGCCATGGCGATCATGGCGCGCTGCCGCATCCCGCCCGAGTACTGGTGCGGATAGTCGTGTGCCCGGCGCTCCGGTTGCGGGATGCCCACCCGGCCAAGCATCTCCACCGCCCGGTTCCAGGCGGCCTTGCGGGACACCTGGTTCTTGGCCTTGTACGCCTCGGCGATCTGCCAGCCGACGGTGTAATACGGGTGCATCGCGGACAGCGGGTCCTGATAGATCATCGTCATCGCGGCGCCCCGCAGTTGCAGGATCCGCCGCGGGTCCGCGCCGACAAGCTCCTCACCAGCGAACTTAATGCTCCCGGTTATCTGAGAGCCCCTGCCGTGCAGCCCCATGATGGCTAGGCTCGTGACACTCTTGCCGCTGCCGGACTCGCCAACGATGCCCAGGATCTGGCCACGCGACATGCTGAAAGACACACCTTGCACCGCCTGCACCACGCCGTCCGGCGTAGGGAACGAGACGTGAAGATCGCGTACGTCTAGGAACGGTGCCGCGGCCTGACCCTCTGCCACTGACTGCCTCCGAGTTGACCGATATGTCGTGTGTGACATATCGTATATTACATGGTACTCAACCTTTCGTGCCAGGCGAGCCGATGAATAGCCAGTTCGCCGGGCCAGTCGCCGACTCCCATAACGACCTGCTCATGCTGGTGCAGCACTTCGCCGCCGACCGTGATTACTTCCGGCGGGCCTGGCTGCCGCAGCTCCGGGCCGGCCAGGTGGGCATCCAGGTGCTGCCCGTGTACGTGGACCAGGAGTGGCTGCCCGAGCTCGCCCTCCGGCAGACCTTCCGGCTCGTCGAGACGGCGCTGCGGACGGTCGAGTCGTGTCCCGACGACCTGATGCTCTGCCGCGAGCCCGGCGACATCGAGGAGGCGCTGCGCGGCGGCCGCATCGGCGTGGTGCTGGCCCTGGAGGGCTGCCCGGCCGTGGGCCCTGACCCGGAGCTGCTGCACACGCTGTGGCGGCTGGGCCTGCGCGTGGCTTCGCTGACCCACTTCGGCCGCAACTCGCTGGCCGACGGCAGCGCGGAGGACGACACCCTGGGGCGGCTCACCCGGACCGGCGTGCAGGCCGTCCGGATCATGCAGCAGCTCGGGGTCCTCGTCGACGCGTCGCACCTGTCCCTGGCGGGCACCCGGCACCTGCTCGACATCACCGAGGCCCCGGTGATGGCCTCGCATTCGTCGTGCCGGGCGCTCGTCGAGCATCACAGGAACCTGCCGGACGCGGAGCTGAAGGCCATCGCGGATACCGGCGGGGTCGTCGGCATCAACTTCTACCCCGCGTTCGTGTCGCGCGGCACCGCCGCCATCAGCGACGTGGTGGACCACATCGAGCACGCGGTCAGCGTGGCGGGCGTGGAGCACGTCGGCCTGGGCCCGGACTTCACCAAGGAGATCGCCCGGGTGCTGTACGCGGGCAGCCACGTGGTGGAGGGCTGCGACCTTGACACCGCGGTGACCGACCTCGAGGGCCCGGCGGACCTGCCCAAGATCGCGGTTGAGCTGGCCGCCCGCGGGTTCAGCCCGGCCGATGTCGCCGCGGTGATGGGCGGGAACCTTCGCAGGCTGCTCAACACCCAGATCGGTGGCTCCGGGACCCGCCGATGAGCACACCGGTGGTTATCGGCGCCTCGCCGCCGCCGGAGTTCACCGCGTCGGTCGGCGGCCGCTCCCAGCTGCGGCAGATGGCGCGGCGGTTCCGGAAAGACAAGTTCGCCATGGCCGGGCTCATCGTGGTCGTCGTGCTGTGCCTGGCGGCCGTGTGCGCCCCGCTGATCGCCAAGCTCACCGGGCACGGCCCCAATCAGCTCTTCCCCAATGAGCTCAATACCGTGTTCGGCCTGCCGGACGGGCCGAGCATGCACTTCTGGTTCGGCGTCGACGAATCCGGCCGGGACGTCTTCGTCCGCTGCATCTACGGCCTGCGGACCTCGCTGATCATCGCCTTGCTCTCGGCGGCGATCGCGACGGCCGTCGGGGTGACGGTCGGTATGGCCGCCGGCTACTTCGGCGGCTGGCTGGACACCCTCGTCTCCCGTTGGGTGGACGTGGTCCTGGCCATGCCCGTGATGCTGTTCGCGATCAGCATCTCGTCGGTCTGCTCCGTCACCGCCGCCGGCTGCCTCGGCGGCACGGTACAGCCGGGAATCAGCCTGGTGGTCATCCTGCTGTCCTTGTTCACCTGGCCGTATATAGCGCGGATCGTTCGCGGCCAGACCCTCGTGCTGCGGCAGCAGGAGTTCGTGCACGCGGCCCGGGGGTTCGGTGCCTCCCACCTGGCGACGATGTTCCGGGAGATCCTGCCGAACCTCGCGGCGCAGGTCATCGTCTACATGACGCTGATCATCCCCAACAACATCCTCTTCGAGGCGGCGCTGAGCTTCCTGGGAGTCGGGGTCCCGCAGACCACGCCGTCACTCGGCCAGATGATCTCCGATGCCACCAACGGGTCACTGTTCATCTATGCCTGGTGGATGATGCTCTTCCCCGGCATCTTCCTGCTGCTCATCACCTATTCGTTCAACATCGTCGGCGACGGCCTGCGCGACGCGATCGGACAATGACCATGCGCGAATCGCACTATCACTGCCGCGCGGCCGTCGACCCGAACCGGGGTGAGGCCTGAGTGTGGATTTACCTGGTGCGCCGGATCGTCTGGCTGGTGATCACCCTGCTGGTGATCACCGCGATCACCTTCGTCATCTACTTTGTGCTGCCGCCGGTCAGCCCGGCGGTGCTGTTCGCCGGCAAGGAGGCCACCCCTGCGCTCATCGCGACGGTGGAAAAGAACCTCGGACTGAACCACCCGGTGTGGGTGCAGTACCTTCTTTTCCTCAAGCACCTGGTGCTCGGTGACCAGTACGGCTGGCCCGGACTCGGCTTCTCCTATGTCAATCACGTCTCGGTGCTCTCGCTCATCGGCGACAGGATTGTCATCACCGCCACCCTCGCGATCGGTGCCGCGCTGATCTGGCTGATCATCGGCATTCCCATCGGAGTGATCTCCGCGGTGAAGCGGGGCTCGGCCTGGGACCGGGTCTCGCTCGGAGTCGCCTTGTTCTTCGTCTCCGCGCCGGCCTTCTGGCTGGGCCTGGTCTTTCTCTGGCTGTTCTGGGACAAGCTCGGCATCGCGGCCGGCACCGGCTACTATTCGCCGTCCCAGTACGGGGTGTGGACCTGGCTTAATCACATGCTGCTGCCGTGGATAACGCTGGCACTGCTGTACGCGGGCTGGTATGCGCGGATGACCCGGGGGACCGTCCTCGACACGCTGCGCGAGGACTACGTTCGTACGGCGCGCGGCAAGGGCCTGCGGGAGTCCCGGGTACTGATCCGGCACGTGCTGCGGTCCTGCCTGACCCCCCTCCTAACGATGTTCGGGATGGACGTGGCCGCACTAGTCAGCGGCACGGTGATCGTTGAGGTCGTGTTCAACCTCAACGGCCTCGGCCAGTGGGCAATCACGGCGGTCACCTCGGACGACATCCCCTCGGTGCTGGCCATCACCGTGCTGGGCGCGGTGGCCGTGACCGTGGCCAACCTGATCGTGGACATTCTCTACGTGTACGTAAATCCGCGGATTCGCTATCGGTGACGCGCGGGAACTGACGGCAAGCCGTCACTGGCGACGGACGCGAATGACACGCACATGAGTAACAGGAAGGGCGCAGCGCTGCGCGGAATCAGGCGATTGATGCTCAATCGGGCGGCCCCCGGTCATCTGCGGAAGGATAGGTAATGGCGGAATTCGGCAGGAAATTGGTGAGAGCCTCCGTGCTCACCCGGGGCCCCGCCGTGCGCAGGCCAGTCATGCTGGTCGGCGTGCTCTTGCTGGTGCTCGCCGCGGTAGCGGCATGCAGCAGCGCCGGCAGCGGCGGGGCGACCACCGCCGCGAAGGTAACCAGGGGCGGCGTTTACCGCACCGCGGTGTCGAGCATGGGCCTGACCGACAGCCTCGACCCCACCGGCGAGGACCAGGTCGGGTTCGCGTTCTCGATCTACGCCGCCACGCTGCGGACGCTCGTGGACTTCCCGCACGTCGACGGGTCGACGGCCTACGACATCATGCCTGACCTGGCGACCACCGTTCCCACGCCGACCGACAACGGGCTCACGTACACCTTTCACCTGAAGTCTGATATCAAGTTCGCGCCGCCCGTGAACACCGAGATCACGTCTTACGACATCGCCTATGCCTTCCAGCGGATCAATGACGCAACCCTGGTGCCGCAATACGGCTATTACTACGACGGGCTCATTCAGGGGCTGACCGGGACGGCGACCAACCCGAACACGCCCATTTCTGGGATCGTCACGCCCAACGCGACGACGATCATCTTCCACCTGACCAAGCCGAGCGGCGACTTCCTGCAGCTGCTTGCCATGCCGGCCACGGCGCCAATCCCGCCTCAGGTCGGGAAGTGCTTCCTGCAGCCGGGCACCTACGGGCGGGACCTCATCTCGTCCGGGCCGTACATGATCCAGGGCTCGGAGCAGGTCAACATCTCCAACTGCTCGACCATCAAGCCGATGTCCGGTTTCAACCCGACCTCCCAGCTGAACCTGGTCCGCAACCCGAACTACGTGCAGTCCACCGACAACACCCGGGCGAACTACGTCAACGGCGTGGAGATCAGCGTCGATCCCAACGTGTCCGACATCTTCGCGAAGGTCCAGAAGGGCCAGCTTGACGGGTCCATGATCGACGACCCGCCCGCCGTGACGACCGCGCAGTACCTGCAGAATCCGCAGCTCAGCAAGGAGTTCCACTCCGACCCGATCAACCAGGTCGAGGCGATCACCATGAACCTCGACGTGGCGCCGTTCACGAACATTCACGTGCGTGAGGCGGTCGCCTGGGTCCTGGACAAGTCCGCGATGGTCAGCACGCTCGGCGGCACATCGCACTACACCCTGGCCACAGGCATCATCCCGAGTACCCTGCCAGGCGGCCCGTCGGCGTCCTACGACCCCTACAAGACTCCGGACGAGTCCGGTGACCTGGCCAAGGCGGAAGCCCAGATGCGCCTGTCGCCCTACGACCCGAAGCAGGACGGCAAGTGCGACGTGTCCGTCTGCAAGAACGTCATCTTCATGAACATCGCCCAGTTCTCCGGAATCGACTCCGTGGTGCAGAGCGACCTGGCCGAGATCGGCATTCAGATCGTGCCAAGGGACCTGTCCACCACCACCGCGTTCAGCGCGCTGTTCACGGTCAAGGACCGGGTGGCGATGTCCGCGCTCGGCGGCGGCTACGGCGACTACACCGGCACCAACAGCTTTGGGCAGCCGAACTTCGGGTCCACCGCGATCAGCGGCCCGGTCTCCTGCTGTAACTACTCCTTGGTCGGCCTGACCAAGGCGCAGGCGGCCGAGTACGGCGTCCCCTACCCGGCGGGCGGAATCCCCAACGTCGACGCCCTGATCAACAGCTGCGAGGCGCTGACCGAGAGCCGGAGCAGTAGCTGCTGGGAAGACTTCGACAACACGATGATGACGAAGGTCGTGGCCTGGGTGCCCTACGTGTGGGGCCGCAACATCGTCATCACCGCGCCAACCGTCACCCGGTACGTGATGGATCTGGCGACAAGCTCAATCTCGCTGACCCAGATAGCGGTCGACAACCATGTGTCCATACCGGAGAACTAGCCAGGCCGTCCCCGTGCCGCGGCGAAAGAAAGGTCAGAGCAGGCGATGAAGGTCGAGTGGAATGTCCGAGTGCCGATGCGTGACGGCGTGGCCCTGTCAGCCGACATCTACCGGGCTGACGGTGACGGGCCCCGGGCCACGGTGGTGGCAAGGACTCCGTACAACAAGAACACCGCGGAGCAGCAGAAGCGGGCCGTGGCCTACGCCGAGAGCGGCTACAACTTCGTGTGGTTCGACACGCGGGGCCGCGGTGACTCTGACGGGGAGTTCGTGCCCTGGTTCGACGAGGCGAAGGACGGCTACGACGCGATCGAGTGGGTGGCCGCTCAGCCGTGGTGCAACGGCGAGGTGATCACCTGGGGCCAGTCCTACCTGGGCTACAACCAGTGGCTCACGGCGCTGGAGCAGCCGCCGCACCTGACTGCGATGATCGTGTACGTCCCGCCGTCGGACCCGTTCGAGGACAACCCCACCGGGTTGCACACTCCGTGGAATATCTGCTGGCTGCGGATGCTCGACGGCCGGGTCATGCAGTACGTCGACGGCGTGAACTGGCCGGAGATCGCCTGGCACCTGCCGCTCATGACGATGGACGAACGGGCCGGCTACCGGAGCGAGCACTGGCGGAGAGATATGTCCCACCCGGCCACCGACGCGGAATTCTGGGCGCCGGTCCGGTACCAGTCCCGGGTCACCGAGGTCACCGTCCCAGTGCTGCACATCACCGGCTGGTACGACGACGTGCAGGCGGGCACGATGACCAACGTCACCCGGCTCATGGACCCGTCGTCGCCCGTGCGGGAGAACCAGTGGATGATCGTCGGCCCCTGGGACCACCGCTGCACCCGCACCCGGCTTGCCAAGCTGGGCGCGATTGAGTTCGGCCCGGCCGCGGAGACCGACCTGCCCGCCCTGGAGCGGGAGTGGCTGGCCGCCGTGCTGCACGGGACCGCCGAGCCGCCGGCGCCGGTGCGGATCTTCGTCATGGGCCGCAACGAATGGCGCACGGAGCAGGAGTGGCCGCTCGCGCGGACCCGCTGGTCGCGGTATTTCCTGGCCAGCGAGGGCAAGGCGAACACCCGGTTCGGGGACGGCGAGCTGCGGCGCGAGGAGGAGGCGGCCGCCGACCTGCCTCCGGACGTGATCACCTACGACCCGGCCGACCCGGTCCCGTTCCTCAGTGACTTCGCGTCGTCCTCGCAGATCGGCGGGCCCGACGATTACTCGGAGGTGGAGGAGCGCCCGGACGTGCTCGTCTACACCACCGCCGTACTGGAAGAGGACCGGGAGGTCACCGGCCCGGTCCGGATGCGGCTGTACGCCTCGTCTACCGCGCCGGACACGGATTTCACCGCCAAGCTCCTTGACGTGCACCCTGACGGGTTCGTTCAGCGGCTGTGCGATGGATTGATCCGCGCCCGGTACCGGAATGGCTACGATCGCGAGGAGTTTGTGACACCTGGCGAGGTCGTCGAGTACGAGATCGACATGTGGAGCATTTCGCATGTATTCCTGGCGGGTCACCAGATACGGCTGGAGGTCAGCTCCAGCGCGTTCCCGAAATACGACCGGAACCTGAACACCGGCGGACCGCTTGCCACGGGCACCGACATGGTGACTGCCACGAACTCGGTCTGGCACACTGAGGCACGCCCATCCCATCTGATCCTGCCCGAAATCCCGGCGTAGGAGTAACCAGCCGCTCGCGAGCACGCGCGGGCAAAACGCCCCTGGGCTGAGGCAAAAGCCCGGGGGCGGGTATGACCCGGATTGCCGGGCTGCTCTTCTGGACAGCTTGATAACGACGTTGGCGAAAGGATTTACGGTGCAGGACAAGGGCGCAGGAGCCCACGATCTGGTGCGTCCGAGCACGCTCACCTCGATGGCCAAGGAGTCCATCCGGGTGCGCATAGTGACCGGCGAAATCACTGCCGGCAAGATTCACTCGGTCCCTGCCCTAGCTGGCGTCCTCGGGGTGTCCGCCACGCCGGTCCGCGAGGCCATGCTTGAGCTTGCCGCGGACGGTCTGGTCGAGGCGGTGCCGAATCGCGGGTTCCGGGTGGTCGAGCTGTCACCGCACGACCTGGACGAGATCTTCCAGGTGCGGCTGCTGCTGGAGGTTCCGGCGATGGAGCAGGTCGCCCAGCGCGGCCTGAGCGCGGCCGACCGGGCTCGCTTCGGCGAGCTGGTCACGCTCATCGAGGAGCGTGCCCTGGAGGGCGACGCCATCGGGTTCCTCGCCGCGGACCGCGACTTCCACCTTGGCCTGATGTCCTTGCTTGGAAACAGCCGGCTGGTCGATATCGTGTCGCGGCTGCGTGACCAGGCCCGCCTGTACGGACTGCTGTCGCTGGCCCAGCGCGGCGAGCTGCGTGAGTCGGCGCAAGAACACCGGGAGATCCTGGACGCCGTGTGCGACAAGCAGATCGCCAAGGTTGCTGCGGTGACCGGACATCACCTCGAGCAGACCAGGGGCCTCTGGGCGGGCGTGGCGGAGACGGTCAAGCGATGAGCCTGCATGAGACGGCGCACCGTGCGTCCAGCTTTCCCGTCACGATCGGGGCGGCGGAGCTGCGTGGCCTGGTGCCGATGGCCGAGGCGATTGAGGCGACCCGCCGCGGGTTCGCCGCGGCCACCTTGGGGGAGGTGACCGGCCCGCTGCGGACCTCGCTGGCCGGGCACCGGGTGCTCGTCATGCCGGTCGAGCACGTCTCGGGAAGCGGGGTGATCAAGGTGATCAGCTTGCCAGAGAATGCCCGGGAGCGCGGGCTGCCCAGCATCGGCGGCGTCGTGCTCTGGATCGACGCCGAGACCGGGCAGATTCCCGCGCTCCTTGACGGGGAGTCGTTCACCGCGCTGCGCACCGGCGCGGCCAGCGGCCTGGCCACGGACCTGCTGGCCGCGCCGGACAGCCGGGTGCTCGCCATGCTCGGGCCGGCGGCCAGGCCGCCGACCAGGTCGCCGCGGTCTGCGCGGTGCGGCCCATCACCGAAGTCCGAGTACACAGCAGGGGCCAGGAACGCAGTGCAGAGCTGTCCCGCGAGCTGGCTGCCCGTCACCCGGGCGTCGTGGTCCACGTGGCCGGAAGCGCTGCCGAGGCGGTGCGCGGCGCCGACGTGATCTGCACCGCGACGCGGGCCACGGCCCCGCTGTTCGACGAGGCCGACCTGGCTGCGCATGCGCACGTCAACGCCATCGGCGCCTACACCCTGGAGATGTCCGAGGTGCCGCCCGGTGCGTTCGGGCGTGCCTCGGCCGTCGTCATCGACCAGCTCGATGCGGTGCTCGCCGAGGCGGGCAACGTGGTCGACGCGCTCGAGGCCGGTCAGGTCCGACAGGAGGACCTGATCGAGATCGGCAGCCTGCTGAGCGGTACCGCGCCGCCCGCGGCCGGGCTGACCATCTTCAAGTCGGTCGGCATTGCCGCACAGGACTGGTCGGTCTGCGAACTGGCCATCCAGCGAGCGCGCGACGCCGGCCTGCTCCCGCCGCCTGTCGCCCTGGCCTGATCAGCGGGCGCCCGCCGCGCTCGCACATTCCGTTAGCTGACATTTTTTGAGGACGAAACACGTCATGAGCCAGCCTTACCCCACCAGCACTGCCCTCATCAGCACCGTCGACTACCACACCGCGGGAGAACCGTTCCGGATCGTCACGAGCGGCGTCCCGACCCTGCCGGGGGCGACGGTGGCCGACCGGCGGGTGGCTGCGGCGACGCGGTTCGACCACATCCGGCGCCTGCTGGTCCAGGAGCCGCGCGGGCATCCCGGGATGTACGGCTGCTTCCTTACCCCGCCTGACGACGAAGGCGCCGAGTTCGGCGCGATCTTCTTCCACCACTCCGGGTTCTCGACCGCCTGCGGGCACGGCACGATCGCCCTGGCCACCTGGGCGATCGAGGCTGGCCTTGTGGCTGCTGAGCCGGGAACGTCGTTCAACATCGATGTCGCGTCGGGGAGGGTGGGGGTCACCGTGTCGCCTGCCCCGGCCGGCGGCTGGGCGGTAAGCTTCCGCAACGTGCCGGCCTGGGTACACAAGCGCGGCGTCGCCGTGCGCACGCGGGCCGGCGAGGTGAGCGCCGACATCGCGTTCGGCGGCGCGTTCTACGCCAGCCTGCCCGCCGCCGCCCTGGGTCTGCGGGTCACCACCGAGGACCTGCCCGCGCTGATCGAGGCCGGCCGGTCGGTGCAGCGCGACCTGAACGCGGCTGGTGCGGCGGAGCACCCCGCCGACCCGCGGCTCAGCGGGATCTACGGCGTCATCCTGCACGAGGAACTGCCCGCTGAGGGGGGCACCCTGCGGCAGCGGAACGTGACCATCTTCGGCGACGGGCAGGTGGACCGGTCCCCCTGCGGCAGCGGCACCACCACCCGGCTCGCCCTGCTGGCCGGACACGGCCTCGCCGAGGGGCAGGACCTGATCCACGAGAGCATCATCGGCACCAGGTTCATCGCGCGGGTCGCGGCGTCGACGGTGGACAACGGCCTGCCGGCGGTGATCACCGAGGTCACCGGCACCGCGTCGCGGACCGGGCTGCACCAGTTCACCCTCGGTCCCACGGACGAGCTGGGCGCCGGCTTCTCGCTCGCCTGAACTGAATTCGCGAACTGGCCCTGACCCTCAGGGGATCCAATTGGCAGAGGCCGGTTTATCGCGGAGTGCGTGGCTTCGCGGTTAAGTGAGCACTTAATCGCGGGGCTCGCCCTGACGGGCGCGCGGTAACTTAGATGGGTGACTCAGATCAGGCTGATCGCCATCAGGGATACCGCGCTGTCTGTCGACGAGGTGCGGAACGCGATCGCGGACCCTGCGGCGGGCGGTGAGGTGCTGTTCATCGGCACCGTGCGGGACACCGACGACGACAAGGGCGTGACCGGGCTCTCGTACTCGGCGCACCCGACGGCCGAGGCCGAGCTGCGGAAGGTTACCGAGTCCATGGTGGCCAAGTTCCCCGATGTGATCGGTGTCGCAGCGGTCCACCGGGTCGGTGACCTGGCCGTAGGCGACCTGGCCGTCGTCGTCGGCGTGTCCTGCGCGCACCGGGCAGAGGCCTTCCATGCCTGCCACGCGCTGATCGACGAGCTTAAGGCCACGGTGCCGATCTGGAAGCACCAGCGGTTCACCGACGGTACCGATCAATGGGTCGGCAGCGCGTAGCATTCGAGCATGTCCCGACGTTCCCTGACGCTGGTCATAGCTGGCCTGGCGACCGTGGCCGCGATCGCGATCGCAGTGCTTTTCCCCGTGCCGTACGTGATCCTCACACCGGGGCCCACGCTGAACACGCTCGGCGACTCCTCGGGGCAGCCGCTGATCTCGATTAGCGGGCACCCGACGTACCCGACGACCGGGCACCTGAACATGGTGACGATCAGCTATGAGGGCGGTCCAGGGTCCAACCTGAACGTCTTCGAGGCGCTGCGTGCGTGGCTGGACCCGTCGGAGGCCGTGGTTCCGGAGAGCGAGCTGTTCCCGGCGGGGCAGAGCGCGCAGCAGACGCAGGCGCAGGACACGGAGGAGATGGCGTCCTCGCAGGAGCTGGCCACCGCTGCCGCGCTCACTCAGCTGCACATCAGCTACCAGACGCAGGTGGAGGTGGTCTCGACGGTGCCCGGGTACCCGGCGAGCAAGTCGCTGAAGGCCGGGGACATCATCGAGGCGGTGGACGGGACGCCGGTGACGGGGACGACGTCGCTGAGCTCAATGATCACCGCGCACCCGGTGGGCACCACCCTCCAGATCGAGGTGCTCCGGGCCGGGAAGACCCTGACGCTGCCGGTCGCGAGCAAGTCCTCGGGCGGCACGGCGGTGATCGGCGTGCAGGTTCAGGAGGAGTACAAGTTCCCCTTCAACGTGCAGATCACCGTGGGCAACATCGGCGGGCCGAGCGCCGGCATGATGTTCGCGCTCGGCATCATCGACAAGCTGACGACGATGAACCTGTCCGGCGGCAAGTTCATCGCGGGCACAGGGGAGATCACGGCGTCGGGCCAGGTGGAGCCGATCGGCGGCATCCAGCAGAAGATGGTGGGCGCCCGCGACGCCGGCGCGACCGTCTTCCTGGCCCCGGCTGGTAACTGCTCCGACACGGTGGGCGCGGTCCCGGCCGGCCTGCAGGTCGTGAAGGTATCGACCCTCTCCCAGGCGGTCTCCGACCTGGAGGCGCTCAAGGCAGGTAAGCCAGTCCCGTCCTGTTAGATCAAGCGCCAAGGTCAAAGTCGCAGCAGTAAGGAAGAGTCCGAACGGATTCGGCTGTCTTGCGCCGCGCCACGCGACTGTGCCCGGAATGCGGGGCGATGCCCGGTCTGGTCCGGGGTGCGCGCCCGATACGAAGGTGTTCTTTGCCATCGGGCGCGCACCCCGCACACTGGGGGGTACGGGGGGTCGTCCCCCCGGAAGACAGCTCCTACCTGCGCATGGTTCTTTGTCTTACCTGCGCATGGTTCTTTGCTTCACCTACGGAGGCGTAGGCTTCGGCTAGGCAGACCGTCGAAGGGAGCACGTGCGCTGTGGCACTTCGGGTACTCGTCGACGCGACTGACGTACCGACTGACCGGGGCGCGCTCGGCCGCTACGTTGACGGGTTGATGGGCGCCCTGGCCGCGACCGGGGTGGACCTGGCCGTTGCGTGCCAGCGGTCCGACGAGGAACGGTACGGCCGGCTGGCACCAGGCGCCACGATCGTCGCCGGCCCGGCTGGGCTCGGGCACCGCAGCGAGCGCCACGCCTGGGAGCAGAGTGGCCTTCCCCTCGTCGCGGAAGAGGTCGGCGCGGACGTCATCCACATGCCGAACTACTCGATGCCGCTGCGCCCTGGGCTGCCGACCGTCGTGACGATCCACGACCTCTCGTTCTTCACCGATCCCGAGCGGTACACGCCGATGGGCGCGATGTCACTGATGTCGGCGACCAAGACGTCAGCCAGGCAGGCGGCACGGCTGATCGTCCCGTCTAATGCCACCAGGGACGAGCTGGTCCGGGTGCTTGGCGTCGATCCCGGGAGGATCGACGTCGCCTATCACGGGGTCGACCACCGCCTCTTCCACCGGCCTAACGAGATTCAGGTCAGCCGGGTCACCGCACGCCTCGGGCTGCACGGCAGGCCGTATGTCGCTTTCCTCGGCTCGCTGACGCCGCGCAAGAACGCCCCGGCCCTGGTCAGCGGGTGGGCCATCGCGGTGGCTGACCTGGCCGACCCGCCGGCGCTCGTGCTCGGCGGCGGGGGCGGCTGGAGCCAGGAGCTCGACGAGGCCGTCTCGCGCGTGCCGTCGCACCTGCGGCTTGTCCGGCCTGGATACCTCCCGTTCGCCGACCTGCCCGGCTTCCTCGGCGGGGCGGTCGTCGTAGCGGCGCCGTCGCGCGGCGAGGGGTTCGGCCTGCCGGTGCTTGAGGCGATGGCCTGCGGCGCTCCGGTGCTGACGACCTACCGGACCTCACTGCCCGAGGTGGGCGGCGACGCGGTGGCGTACACCGAGCCGGACGCGGACTCGATCGCCGTCGCGCTCCGTGCCCTGCTGGACGATCCGCAGCGCCGGACCGCGCTCGCCGTGGCGGGCTACGCCAGGGCGCTGGACTTCACCTGGGGCGCCTCGGCGACCGCCCACGTGGCCAGTTACAAGCGCGCCGCGGATCAGGGAATAGTGGACATGCGGGGCTGAGTGCCCGAAAGCTCCTGTTTTGGTACTGATAAGCCGCAGCGTTTCATAACGCCACTGCGGCGAATTCCTCTGTGCCCTGGGGTATCACCAGTGTGTGGTGAGTATGCTGCACAAGTTGCCGGGCTGTCCGGCGGCCCCCTCCGTCCGTAGAACCGACCGACCGCTAAGGTGACACGACTTATGCCGCGTGAACCGCTGGAAGCGATCATGCTCGTCGGGGGCAAGGGCACTCGGCTACGCCCGCTGACCTTGTCTGCCCCCAAGCCGCTGCTACCCACCGCCGGAGTGCCGTTCCTCGCGCACCAGCTGGCCCGCTCGGCGGAGTGCGGCATCACGCATGTGGTGCTCGCGACCTCCTACCGGGCTGACATGTTCATCGATGCCTTCGGGACCGGCGAGCAATTCGGACTGTCGATCGACTACGTCTACGAGTCCGAGCCGCTGGGGACCGGCGGCGGCATCCGCAACGCGGCCGAACTGCTGCGCGGGAAACCCGACGACCCGATCGTCATCCTGAACGGTGACATCCTGTCGGGACACGACCTTCCCGCGCAGGTGGACCTGCACCGGAAGAAGGAAGCGGCGGTGACGCTGCACCTGGTCCCTGTGGATGACCCCAGCCGGTACGGCTGCGTGCCCACGGACGCCAGCGGCCGGGTCACCGCGTTCCTTGAGAAGACACCGAACCCGGTCACCAACCAGATCAACGCCGGCTGCTACGTCTTCCGCCGCTCGGTGATCGATACGATCCCGGCCGACCAGGTGGTGTCAGTGGAGAGGGAGACATTCCCGAGCCTGATCGAGGCCGGGGCGGTCGTCATGGGCTACGCCGAGGCCGCGTACTGGCTTGACGTCGGCACGCCCGAGGCGTTCGTCCGGGGATCCTGCGACGTCGTGCTCGGCGCGCTGTCCTCGCCGGCCGTGGACGGCCAGCCGGGCGAGTTCCGCGTGCTGGGGGGCGCCGCAGTGGCCGACGGCGCGCGCCTGTCTGGCGGGACCACCGTGGGGCACCGGGCAGTCGTCGAGTCCGGCGCTGTCGTCTCTGGCAGCGTGATCTTCGACGGTGCCCGCATCGGCCCCGGCGCGATCGTCCGCGACAGCATCGTCGGCAAGGGCGCGACGATCGCCGGCGGTGCGGCGCTCGACGGCGTAGTCATCGGAGACCAGGCCTACGTCGGGGCAGGTAACGAGCTTTCCAGGGGCCTGCGGCTATGGCCGGGGACCCGCCTGGAGCCAACCTCGGTGCGCTTCTCTTCCGACGCCTAGGGGTCCGGCCCGGGGGGAGTGCATGGCTGATGTAATGCTGGAGCGGGAGTGGCTTGCTCCGTTCCTCGTTGACGTACGGCGCACGCTCTCCGTCCAGGGCCGGGGCCGGGGCGACCCGACCTTCCAGGCCGACGAGGCGGGCGCGATCTGGCGGACCTCGCTGACCCCGGACGGCCCGGCCACGATCCGCGTGCTGCCCGGCCGCCCTCCAGCACTGGCAGGTGAGCCAGGACTGGCAGGCGAGCCAGCGCAGGCAAGCCAGCCCGGGCGGTCGGAAGAGAACGTGTGGGCGGAAAGGATCGCCCAGGCGCCGGTTCCTGTCACACCTGTGCGGGCGCAGGCGTGGGGGCCTGGCGCGCAGTGGCTGCTCGACGCGCTCCCCGGCGCCCTCGGCCTTTATGACGATATTTCCGGATTCGACCCCGACGCCCATCCCGTCATCAAGGACGCCGCGCGCCGGAACCCCGGACTGCGGCTCGGCCGCTCCGGCCGCCTCATGGAGGCGCTCGTTCCCGCCATCCTCGAGCAGAAGGTGGTCATTCTCGAAGCCCACCGCGCCTGGCGGATCCTCCTGGCGAAGTACGGCACGCCGCCGCCAGGGCCTGCACCGCGCGGCATGCGGGTCTTCCCGCCGCCGGGCACCTGGCGCCGCATCCCGTCCTGGGAGTGGCACAGGGCCGGGGTGGAGGGCGTCCGCGCCGAGACGATCATCAGGGCCGCCAGCGTGGCCGACAGCCTGGAGCGGCTGCTCACGCTGACCCACGAGGAAGCCGACTGGAAGCTGCGGACCATCCCCGGCATCGGCGTCTGGACCTCGGCCGAGGCCCGCCAGCGGGCGGCAGGCGACCCGGACGCGGTTTCCGTCGGCGACTACCACCTGAAGAACGTCGTCGGCTGGGCACTAGCCGGAAAGGACCGCTCCACCGACGAGGAGATGCTGGCACTGCTGGAGCCGTTCAAAGGCCACCGGCACCGCGCCACGCGGCTAATCGGCCTCAGCCGCGGAAACGGGACGGCCGGAGCCGCCAGGCCCGCCGGCTCCGCCACCGGCATAGCCCGCTACGGCGTCGGCGGCCCCCCTCGCCGCGGCCCGCGCCTGCCCGTCCGCGACTACCGCAGCTTCTAGCACAGCAGCCACCGGTCGGGGCACGTGCCTGCGGGAATACCCGCCGACGCTCAATGGCACTGCAGCGGTTGACTGGCCAGGGTCGGGACCGCTCCGTAAGATGGCGGATCGCCGGGTATACCGCGGTACTCTCGGCGATCCACATGACGTGGCCGCGGCCGTGACCCGCCCAGTTTGCTTCTGCTGGCGGCGCGGCCTGACGAGTTAAGCCGTGGGCTCAGGCTTCTTGTCCTTTGGCGCCGTGGTTACGGCTTTGGGCTGGTTGCGGATCGCCCGGAAGCGTTGCTGGGCGCCTTGCTTGGTGAGTCCGTAGCATTCGCCGATCTCGATCCATGTGGCTCCGGCCTTGCGGGCGGCTTCAACCTGGGCTGCCTCCAGTTCCTCTGCCGCTTCTCGCAGGCGTCGGGCGGCGTCGAGCCGACTCACCGGCCGGTCTGCGGCTTCGAGCGCGCTCAGTGCAGCGGAGATCCGCTTGATGGGGTTCTTGGAGGCCACCTTCACAGCCTAGTGGCCGGCGGGCACCGGTCAATGATATATTGACATCAGGTCAACGTTTAGTTGACCTGTATGGGTCGTGAAGTGGGGTGATGGACGTGGCCAAGAAGAGCAAGAAGAGCAAGAAGGACAAGAAGAAGAGCAAGAAGAAGTAGTTCACCGGCGTGGATGGCAGCGGTCCTGCGATGCACCGCTGCCATCCAGCCGCCGAGGGCGTCCGATGCCGGTACAGGCGAACCTAATGAGTCGTGACGGCGAGGACGCGGGCGATGCTCGTGCCTAGGCACCAGATGCCCGGTATGCCGTTAAAGTGGCGAACGGATGTGCCGTAAGGTTCGAAGTATGAGCGTTTCGAGCATCGATCAGGGTGAAAGCAACGGTGTCAGCGGGGCGGCCGTGCGCCGGGCCCTGGCCCGGGCCGGGGACGGCGGGTCGCTGGACCAGGCAGAAGCGGAGATCCTGCTCCACGCGCGAGGCGACGACCTCACGACGCTCCTCGGCTACGCGGCGCGCATCAGGGATGCCGGCCTCGAAGCCGCCGGGCGGCCCGGGATCATCACCTACTCGCGGAAGGTGTTCATCCCGCTGACCCGCCTGTGCAGGGATCGCTGCGGCTACTGCACGTTCGTGACCGTCCCCGGGCGGCTCGACAGCATGTACCTCAGCCCGGACGAGGTGCTCGAGATCGCCAGGGAAGGCGCGAAGCTCGGCTGCAAGGAAGCCCTCTTCACCCTCGGCGACCGGCCGGAGGCCCGCTGGAAGCAGGCCCGCGAGTGGCTGGACGCGCACGGGTACGAAGACACGCTCTCGTACGTGCGCGCGATGGCCGTCCGGGTTCTTGAGGAGACCGGACTGCTGCCGCACCTCAACCCGGGCGTCATGAGCTGGCAGGACTTCCAGCGCCTGAAGCCGGTCGCCCCGTCCATGGGAATGATGCTCGAAACGACGTCCGCCCGGCTCTTCGAAACCAAAGGCGCGGCGCACTTCGGCTCACCGGACAAGGACCCCAAGGTGAGACTGCAGGTCCTCGAAGACGCCGGCCGGAGCAACGTCCCCTTCACGACCGGCATCCTGATCGGCATCGGCGAGACGGTAGCGGAGCGCGTGGACGCGATCTTCGCGCTGGACAAGGTGTCCCGCGAGTACGGCGGCATCCAGGAAGTCATCGTCCAGAACTTCCGCGCCAAGCCGGACACGAAGATGCGCGCTACCCCCGACGCGGAACTCGCCGACCTTGCCGCCACGATCGCCGTCACCCGGCTGGTCCTCGGCCCGGAGGCCCGTATCCAGGCACCGCCGAATCTCGTCGGCGACGATTATCAGCTCATCCTCGACGCCGGCATCGACGACTGGGGCGGCGTCTCGCCGCTCACCCCCGATCACGTGAACCCCGAGCGCCCTTGGCCGCAGATCGACGAACTGGCCGAGGTCACCGCGGCCGGAGGCTTCACGCTCAAAGAGCGCCTAACGATCTACCCGCCTTACATCCGCGAGCCGTGGCTCAACCCGACCGTGTCGGCGCACGTCGCCGCCCTCGCCGATCCTGCGACCGGCCTGGCGAATGAGGCCGCGATCCCGCAGGGCAGGCCCTGGCACGACCCCGCCGCCGAGGTTCTGGCCGGCGGTGGCCGGTCGCTCTCCCGCTTAGGCTGAACTAATGAGTCATGGCGCAACAGGCATGGGGCTTCCGTCACCCGACAAAGTAAGCGAGTGGCTGGCCGCGGCGGCCGCGGACCCGGCGTCCCTGCCAGGCGATGGATATGAGGCGCTGCTCGGCGCGGACGGCCGGCAGCTTGAGGAGCTCTGCGAACTCGCCGACTCGCTGCGCCGGCAGGCGGCGGGCGATGCCCTCACCTACGTCGTGAACCGGAATCTCGACCCTGCGGCCGTGGCCGGCGCTGACCCGAGGTCGAGAGAGCGGTTGGCCGCGCTGGTGGCCGAGGCGCGTGAGCTCGGCGCGACCGAGGTCTGCATGCAGGGTCCGCTACCCCGCGACTCCGATGACGACTACCTGGACCTGATCGCGGCCGTGAAGGCGTCCGCGCCAGAGATCCACCTGCATGCATTCCGCCCCGCGGAGCTCCTCGACGGGGCAGCCCGCCGCGGGATGCCGCTGGAGGAGTTCCTCGCCGCTGCCCGGCAGGCGGGACTCGGCTCGGTTCCCGGCACCGCCGCGCGCATTCTGGACGACGAGGTGCGGGCCGACATGCTGGGCGGCCAGGACTCTCCGGTGTCCCAGTGGGTTGAGGTGATCGAGGCCGCGCACCGCGCCGGGCTGACCTCCACATCCACCATGGTCTTCGGTCATGTCGAGACCCCCGCGCACCAGGTCGCGCACCTGCGCCTGCTGGCCGGCATCCAGGACCGTACCGGCGGGTTCACCGAGTTCATCGCCATGCCGTTCGTTCCCGCCGCCGCAGCGGTCACCGCCCCCGGCCTGGTGGGCAGGAACGTTCCCGGCCCGTCCTGGCGGCAGTCGCGGGCAGTGCACGCCGTGGCACGGCTGATGCTGCACGGGCGTATCGGCAATATCCAGGCGGCCTGGCCCAAGTACGGCCTTGACGCGTCGGTTGACCTGCTGCGCGGCGGCGCCAATGACCTCGGCGGGCTGCTGCTCGACGGCCGCCTCGCGCCGGACGCGGGGGCCGAGGCCGGGCTCGTCCTGACCCTCGACGACGTGGCGCGGGTCGCGCGGGAACTCGGTCGGCCGCTGCGGCAGCGCACCACCGGGTACGGCAAGGTCCTTGCCGGTGCGTGACACCCGCGACGCGACAGCGGTCGACGTCCTGATCGTGGGCGCCGGCTTCGCCGGGATCGGCATGGGCATCCAGCTCGCCCGGCGGGGCAGGGACTCGTTCGTCATCATCGAGCAGGCCGCAGACGTCGGCGGGACCTGGCGGGACAACCGCTATCCCGGCGTGTCCTGCGACATCCCCTCGCACCTGTACTCGTTTTCCTTCCGGCCGAACCCCGGCTGGTCCCGCGTGTTCGCCGAAGGGCAGGAGATCCATGCCTACCTGCGCACGTGCGTTCGGGAGGAGGGACTCGACGAGCACCTGCTGCTGAACTGCGCGCTGTCGGAAGCGGAATGGAACGGCGACGACGCGCGCTGGCTCGTCCGCACGACGCGGGGAGACTTCTCGGCCGCCAGCCTGGTCATCGCCACGGGCCGGCTGTCAGAGCCGAAGCTCCCCCCGATCAAGAACCTGGACGGGTTCGGGGGACGCTGGTGGCATTCGGCCCGGTGGAACGCGAAGGTATCCCTGGTCGGCAAGCGGGTCGGCGTGATCGGCACCGGTGCTTCTGCGATCCAGATCCTGCCCAGGCTGGCGGCCGAGGCGAGCGAGATCGTGGTCTTCCAGCGTTCCGCCCCGTACATCCTGCCGCGCGGCGACCGGGAATACAGCAGGGAAGAGATGGAGCGCTTCGCGGCCGACCCGGGAACCGTCACCGCGCTGCGGGACGAGCTGTTCGCCGAGGCTGAACGCGGCATCGGGGCCCGGCAGCGGCGGCACCCGGACATCGACCTGCTCCGCCAGCGGGCGCTTGACCACCTCGCCGCCTCGGTGCCCGACGCGGGCCTGCGCCGTCTGCTGGGTCCCGATTACGAGATCGGCTGCAAGCGGATCCTGTTCTCCGATGACTACTACGCCGCGTTGCAGCTTGGCCACGTGCGGCTCGAGCCGACCCCGCTGGCCCGGATCGCGGACGGCAGCGGGAACCGTGCGGCGGTCGCGGCGAGCGGGAACAGCTACGAGCTTGATGTGCTCGTGCTCGCGACCGGGTTCAACTCCACCCGCCCGTCCATCGCCGGGCATATCCGCGGGCGCCAGTCCCGGTTGCTGGCCGACGAGTGGAGCAACGGCATGGCCGCCCACGCGTCCACCAGCGTCCACGGCTTCCCGAACATGTACGTGCTGGACGGGCCGAACGCCGCGCTCGGCCACAATTCGGCGATCTACATGATCGAGACGCAAGTCAGCTACGTCCTGTCCGCGCTCGATCACCTCGCGGCCAGCGGTGCGGACGCGCTCGATGTCACCGCCGGCGCGGTGCGCTCCTACATGCGCGACATCGACGAGATGGCGCGCGACACGGTCTGGGTACAGGGCGGGTGCACGAGCTGGTACCGCGACGAGCGGACTGGCCGGGTCACGCTGCTGTGGCCGGACTCGGCGACATCCTTCCGCGACCGCCTCGCCACGTTCGCCCCCGCCTCTTACGAGCACCTGCTCCGGCGTGGCACGCCGCTTCGGTGATCCCGCGGAGCAGCGCGGCGGAGTCGCGAAAGGGCGACTTTGCGGCCTGATCCAGCGGGGCGGCCAACGGTGACCGCCTTTCTCCCGAAAGCTTGCCGTGGAAGAATCGGCGGGCGGCGCCGGGAGTGGTCGGCGTCACATTGCGGTGACTCACGGGCAGGCGTAGACAGGTTTTCGTGACCGAGTCGAGCATCATTCCTGCGGGGAAGGGCAAGATCGTCGCGGCGCGGGGAAGCGTGATGGCATTTAAGGCCATCGCCGCGCAGACGGGCGGGGACTTCTCCCTGATGGAGCGGACCGTTCCGCCGGGCGGCCGCCGCCCGCTGCCGCACCGGCACGTGAACTGCTCGGAGGCCTTCTGGGTGCTCGACGGGACGATCACGTTCGTGCTCGACGGCGCCGAGAGCCACGGCGGGCCGGACGACTTCCTGCTGGTGCCGCGCGGCGCGGCGCACACCTTCGGCAACGACGCCGACGAGCCCGCGCGGCTCCTGGTCCTGCACGCCCCCGCGATGGACGCCTACTTCACGGAACTCGACGCCCTGTGGTCCCGGCCGGAGCCGCCTGCTCCGGAGGAGGAACGCGCCCTGATGGCCCGCTACGGGATGGAACCTGCCTGACGGCCGACGAGTTCCCACTCGGATCCCCTCCCGATCGCCGGGCAGCAAGTGCGAGGACGAGCGAGAGGACGAGGAGGACGAGCCCGGCCGCAGGTGCCTGCGCGAGCGCGGCGGACGCACCCCACGTGTCGGCGGCGCGACCGGCGAGGACTGCCGCCAGTGCCAAGCCGGCCGCACTGGCGGAGTTGTTCCAGGTGAAGGCCTGGGTGAGGACGGCCGGGTGGACTGCCTCTTCGGTGAGGACGTTCAGCAGGGCGAGCATGGGCGGTACCGCCGCCCCCGTGACTACCACAGCCGCGCCGAGCCAGATGGTGGACGGCGCGAAGGGAAGCAGTAGCGCCGCGCTCGCCAGGTAGGCGGTGGCGATGACGAGCTGGCGGCGCGCCGGGGCGGTGTGCCGTCGCAGCCCGTAGAGCCAGCCGGAGAGCAGCCCGCTGAGGCTGGAGGCGGCCATGATCGGCGCGGCCGCGCCGGGAACCCCGTGGCTGATGGCGAAGGAACTTACCGAGATCCCCATGGTTCCGAAGTACAGCCCGATGGCCAGGTTAAGCAGGGCGAGAAGGACGAAGGCCGGCTGCAGCAGGGTCCGTCCGGTGCGGGCACGTTCGGCGTGCTCGCGGGCGGGCGGGGGCGCGGTGCGGCCCTGGGCGGCCAGCGCTCCTCCACCGACGAGGATCAGGGCCGCGGCAATGCCGCTGGCCAGGGTCGCGTCGCCGACCGCGCCGAGCGAGCTGACCAGGACCGGCCCGAGGAGGAAGGCGGTGGCGTTGGCCAGGGATTCCAGGGAGAAGGCGGTGGGCAGCTCGTCGGCCCGTTCGCCGCGCAGCAGGTGGGCCCAGCGGGCTGCGGACAGCGCGCCGAGCTGGGGGACGACCGCGCCGGCGCAGGTGGCGAAGGTAATCGAGGCGGCGGGGGTGGTGGATGCAAGGACGCCGGCGATGGCGGCGCCGTGGGCGAGGAGGGAGAACGGCAGGACGCGGGTCTGGCCGAACCGGTCGGCCAAGCGGGCCAGCTGCGGGCCGATCAGGGCCTCGGCGAGGGAGAATCCGGCAGTGGCGAGGCCGGCGGTGCCGTAGGAGCCGGTGCGGGCGTGCAGCAGCCAGACCAGGCCGAGGCCGGTCATGGCGATGCCGACGCGGCCGAAAGCGGCGGTAAAGAAGAAGGCGGCGGCGCCGGGGGTGCGCAGCAGAGAACGGTAGCCGTTAGCGGCGTGGGACATGAGGTGTCCTTCATCGCCGCCCAGCGGGGCGGGCCACCTGGGGCCGCCGGCGCCTGAGTGATGCAGAAAGGTGCGGCCCCTGGCCCGCCGGGGGACGTCCAAGACTGCGGTGGGACGGGACACGCGCCCGCACCGCCGCCCCGACACCGGGCGGAAGAAAAACGTCGAGCCCGGGCCAAGGCGGGTCTGGGCGACTCAGGCAACCGTAGCAGGACGGCCCCGGCTGAAGGCCCGCAGGCTCCGGCTCCGCTAACCCGCTTACCGGGTCACGGTAAAGGCTGCCGGGTCTCGTGGGGGGCGCGGGGACGCCGGGGCGGCCGGGTGGCCGATCGCGACCGCGCCCATCGGACGCCAGCCGTCCGGGAGGTCGAGGGCGCCGGCGGCGATCTCTTGGCAGAACAGGGTCGACGAGATCCACGCCGAGCCCAGGTTCTCCACGGCCAGGGCGACCAAGAAGTTCTGTACGGCTGCGCCCATCGAGACGACGAACATGTCCCGTTCGGCGCGGGCCCGGCGCGTATCCGGGTACTCGTGCATAGCCGATAGCTCCAGGCACGGGACGACGATCAGCGGCGCGTCGCGCAGCGGTTCGCCGCGCCGCACGCGGCGCGCGATCTGCTCTTCGGTGAACCCGTCTCGCCGCAGGTCCGCGACCCACGCGTCCTGCATCGCGTCGAGCAGGGCTAGCCGCCCAGTCAGCGAAGACACGGTCACGAACCGCCAGGGCTCGCTGTGATGCGGGGCAGGGGCGGTCAGCGCGGCGGCGATCGCCCGCTCGACAGCGGCCGGGTCGACCGGCTGGGCGGTGAACGCCCGGACCGTGCGCCGCGCTGGCAGCACGTCCGCCGCGCCGAGCCGGAACATGTCCTCGCTCGACGGCCTGACCAGGGCCCGCGCGCCCGGCCCGTCGGCGTCGGTGACCAGCGCGGACAGGCCGCGGACCAAGGCGACGGGCAGCTGCAGTGCCTTGCCCTTGACCAGGTCGCCCGCGGCGGCGACCTCATCGGCCACCGCGGCTACCGTGACGTCGAGCACGTTGCCCCACGCGTCCGTCTCGCCCCGGTGGTCGCGCACCGGCAGCACCCCGGCCGCGCCAATGGCGGTGTCGACCTGGCCGGCCCGCCAGGGCCGGCCGAAGGTGTCCGTGATGACGACGCCGACGCTCACGCCCGGCCGGGCGCGCAATGCCTTGCGCAGCCGCCGCGCGGACTCGTCGGGGTCTTCGGGGAGCAGCACGACGGTGCCCGGCGCGGTGTTGGACTCGTCCACCCCGGCGGCGGCCATCACGAACCCGTGCCGGGTCTGCGAGATCGTCGTCGGTCCCCGCCTGGCCACCACGCGCACGGTCTCAGCCGAGATGGCCTCCTCGCGGGCCATGGCGGCCACCCGGCCCTCTGCCTTGCTGATGATTTTCGAGGTGACGACGAGGATGTCGCCGTCTTGCAGGCCCGGACCGCCGGGAGCGGTTGCCGCGTCGGCGATCAGCCCGGCCAGGTCGTCTCCTGGGGATACTTCCGGAATGCCAGCGACGCCGTAAAGCTGTACCGGGGCCGGTGCCTCGACCGGAGTCTCCGGGATGGCTGACGTCCCGTCGGACGGTGCCTTGGTCATCGATGCCTCCGGGGGAGACGCAGGCCTTCAGGATGGGGAGGAAGCTTGTGCCCTGACAAGGGAAACAGTGGGCGTGTCATAACAAAACCTCGAATAGTGTTTTCGCTAGAATATTCGTATGTCCCGGTACCGTCTTGAGCCTACCCGCGAGCAGGAGACCATCCTGCTCCGGCACTGCTCCGACGCCCGGTACGTGTGGAACCTCGCGGTCGAGCAGCACACCTGGTGGCGTCCGGGTCGGAAGTCCGCACCCGGTTATCTGGAACAGTCCCGGCAGCTCACAGCCGCCCGCGCCTGCAACCCGTGGCTCGCCGAGGGATCGCAGACAGTGCAGCAGCAGGCGCTCCGCGACTTCGACCAGGCCATGCAGAACTTCTTCGGCGGCACGCATCGCCGCCCCACCTGGCGGAAGGCCGACCGTGACGAGGGATTCCGGATCGTCGGGCAGCGTGGAAGGCAGTGGGACGTACGCCGTCTCAACCGGCACTGGGCAGAGGTCAGGATCCCGAAAGCTGGGTGGGTGCGGTTCCGCTGGTCCCGGCCTGTGCCCGAGGGCGTGAAGTCGTTCCGGGTGACCCGCGACCCAGCCGGCCGGTGGCATGTCGCGTTCGCCGTCATCCCCGAACCTGTCGCAGGTCCGGGCACCGGCGAGGCCGTAGGCATCGACCGAGGAGTCAAGGTCAGCGCGGCGCTGTCGACCGGCGAAATGCTGACCGTCCCCAGGTTGACCACCAGTGAAGCGCGGCGCCTCACCGCACTCCAGCGCAGACTCGCCCGGGCCAGGCGAGGGTCGAACCGTCGCGGCAGGGTCAAGGCCGCGATAGCGCGACTGAAGGCCCGCGAGACGAACCGGCGCAAGGACTGGGTTGAGAAGGCCTCTACGGGGATCGCGCGCCGGTTCGACGTGATCCGCGTCGAAGACCTCAACCTCAGGGTCATGACCCGCTCGGCAAAGGGCACTGCCAAAGCGCCCGGCCGGAACGTCGCATCCAAAGCCGGCCTTAACCGGGAAATCAGGAAGTCCGGATGGGGCCTGCTGGTCCGGCGTCTCGAAGACAAGGCGCCAGGAAGAGTCGAGAAGGTGCCGCCCGCGTACACGTCCCAGTGCTGCAGTGCGTGCGGACACGTCGCACGGGAGAGCCGCGAGAGCCAAGCGGTCTTCCGCTGTACGGTCTGCAATTTCGCCTGCAACGCTGACGTGAACGCGGCACGGAACATCGCGGCGGGGCACGCCGTGAAAGTGCGGGGAGGCGACCGGGATGCCGGGCCTGCGAACCGCGAACCTCAACTGCTCGCCTCCTTAGGCGCGTAGCTGGAATCCCCCAAGTTCAGGCGGGGGAGGATGTCAACGGGTGAATTCCTTTGCGAGGTCGATGGCGGCCTGGGCGATCGCGGCGGACGACGGTAGGTCACGCATGTACAGGGGCAGTGCCCGGACCGCGATGCCGGCCAGCGCCGGGTCGTCGACGGCGTCCTTGTCCTGCTCGTCGACGAGCCAGCCGTCGATGAGCTCGGGACCGTAATGCGCGGCGACGGCGGCCGCGGAGGTCTCCACGCCGATCGCCGTCAGGCAGGCGTCGGCCATGCCGCGGACGGGGGCGCCGCCGATGATCCCGGAGACGCCGACCACGGTCTTTGCCTCGACGGCGGACCTGATGCCGGGCACGGCGAGGATCGGGCCGATGGACACCACCGGGTTGGACGGCGGGAAGAGCACGAAGTCCGCGTCCGCGATCGCCTCGAGCACGCCGGGAGCTGGCGCGGCCTCGTCGGCGCCGACGGGGGTGATCGCCTCCGCCGGGACGGCCGCGTGCAGCCGGACCCACCATTCCTGGAAATGGATCATCTCCGAAGGTGAAACAAGATTACGTTCGGGATGATTCTTGATTTTTACCTTGGTTTCGATTCTATCATCGGACATTGGCAGCAGTCTTACGCCTGGCTGCCAGCGCTCACACAGGACGCGAGTGACCTCGGAGAGCGGCTCGCCCTCGGCGAGCAGCTGGGTGCGGAGGATGTGCGTCGCGAAGTCCAGGTCGCCGAGCGTGAACCAGGAGGGTCCCGCGCCGTAGGCGGCAAGCTCGTCCCCGATGCGATGAGTCTCGTCCGCGCGTCCCCAGCCCTGCTCCTCGTTGCTGCCGCCGCCGAGGGTGTACATCACCGAGTCAAGGTCCGGGCATACCCGCAGGCCGAACAGGGTGATGTCGTCGGCGGTGTTGCCAATGACGGTGACTGTCGCTTTGGGTGCCGCCGCCAGCAAGCCGCGCAGGAAGCGCGCGGCGCCGATGCCACCGGCAAGCACGGTAATCCGCATGGACTCTATTATGTCTAGCTGCTGTGAGCGGGGCGTCCGGAGGCCGGGCACCCTTCGATCGCTCACAGTGACATCGTGATTACAGGTCGAAGTTTTTCGGAGAACTTACCGTGCATCTTGGACAACCAGGGGGCCAATACCACGTTCCTCGCTTGACTTAAAGCAAGACACGCAGGTGTAATTTCATTGGTGTGATTCTCGCCGTCACGGGAATGGGGCGAGTGTCACGGGGGCTCCGAGAGGGAGGATGCGCTATGACTGAGGTCATCATCCCGCTAACGCAGGTTGTGGTCCGTCCTGAGGACATGGATGATCTGGGTTGGCAGGACCGGGCGCTGTGTGCGCAGACGGACCCGGAGGCGTTCTTCCCGGAGAAGGGCGGCTCCACCCGGGAGGCTAAACGGGTCTGTCGAAGTTGCGAGGTCCGGGGCGAGTGCCTTGAGTACGCACTTGAGAACGATGAGCGGTTTGGCATCTGGGGCGGGCTGTCCGAGCGGGAGCGTCGCCGCATCAAGCGCGAAGTCATTTAACTCGCGGGCGCTCTGAGGCGCCATGGTCGGTGCGCTTCGCGAACCTTCCATGGGCTCACGCCCGCGGTGGCTTCTGGGGGACGCCCCCCAGAAGCCGCCGTCGGGCTACGCCTGACGGCGGCGTGGTCACTCTGAGTAGGATATGGCGGACTTATGGCCGTAGTCCTGCCGTGTGCGTGCACGGGCTGTATCGTTCTCAGCGTCCACGCGGAGGCCTGAACCGTCTCGCGGGACGGCCCCGACCACCGACCTGCGCTGGACCCCTTGTCAACTACCGCACCGCAAACCAGGCATACCGTCACCGCGATCATCGTCGCGCATGACGGTGCTCGGTTGCTGCCCGGACTCGTCCAGGCCCTGGCGGCCCAGACCTACCCGGTCGAGCAGACGGTCGGCGTGGACACGGCAAGCCGGGACCGCAGCGGGGCCGTCCTCGCCGATCTGATCGGCCAGGACGCGGTGTTCGGCATGGACAGGTCCGCCGGATACGGCGAGGCGGTGGCGGTCGCGCTGCGGCACGCGGCACGGCGGCGCACCGGCATGACCGACCCCGGCCTCCCGCGGGTCGAGTGGATCTGGCTGCTGCACGACGACTGCGAGCCGGCCCCTGACACGCTGGAGAAGCTGCTCCGGGCGGCGAGCAGGGACCGCACCGTGGTGGTCGTCGGGCCCAAGGTGATCGACGGCCAGGACCGGCGGACCCTCCGCGAGGTGGGCGTCTCGATCGACCGGGCGGGCCGCCGGGTCACGGGCATCGACCCTGGCGAGATCGACCAGGGCCAGCATGACCACAAGCGGGCCGTGCTGGCCGTCGGCTCGGCCGGCATGCTCGTCAGGCGCGACGTATGGGACCGGCTCGGCGGGTTCGATCCCAACCTCAAGCTGTTCCGCGACGACGTGGACTTCTGCTGGCGGGTCCAGGCGGCCGGCTTGCGCGTCCAGGTGGTCACGGATGCTGTCCTCTACCACCGCGAGCTCTCCGCACGGCGGCGCCGCCCCATCGATGGCGGCAACGCGCGCCTGCTCGACCGGCGCAACGCGCTGTTCGTCCTCGCCGTCAACCTGCCGCTGCTGACCATGCTCAGGGTGGTCGGCGGCTGCATCGCGGGCTCCCTGGTCCGCGCCTTCTACTTCCTGGTCACCAAGCAGCTTGACCAGGCCGCCGCGTACGCGTTCTCGGTCGTGGGCCTGTTCGCGCACCCCATCAGGCTGGTGCGCGCCCGCCGTCGCCGCGCCGCAGGCCTGGCTGAGGGCTTCAACGCGGTCCGCATGTTCATCCCGCCCGCGCACACCCTCGCCAAGCTCGCGGAAAAGATCGCGGGACTCATCTCGAACGGCCCGCCGCAGGCCTCGGGCGGGCGGCATCAGGCGACCGCCGAAGAGGCAGAAGAAGACGCCCAGTTCGTCGACCAGCAGTCCGTGGTGCGCCGGATCATCGGAAACCCCGGCGTTCAGCTCTTCACGGCACTGCTGCTCATCAGTCTGATCGCCGAGCGCAGGCTGCTCGGCACCAGCCCCCTGGGCGGCGGCGCGCTCGTGCCCGCCTGGGGCGGCGCCACAGCGCTGTGGCAGGAGTACCTGGCCGGGTTCCACGCGGTGAGCGTGGGCTCCACCGCGTCCGCGCCCCCGTACCTGGCCGTCGTCGCCGGACTCGCCACCCTGCTCGGCGGCCAGGCGTGGCTGGCGGTCGACATCCTGCTGCTCGGCTGCGTGCCGCTCGCCGGGGTGGCCGCCTACCTGGCCACGCGCTGGGTTGTCACCGCCACTCCGGCCCGCGTGCTGCTCGCGGCGTTGTACGCGCTGCTGCCCGTTGCCACCGGCGCCGTGGCGGCCGGCCGCTGGGCACGGCGGTCGCCTTCATGCTGCTGCCAGTGATCGCGGTCAGCGCGGGCCGGATGCTTACCGCCGCGCCGCGGCAGGCGCGTCGCAGTGCCTGGGCGGCCGGCCTGCTCATCGCCGTGGCGTCCGCGTTCGCGCCGCTCACCTGGGTGCTCGGTGTGGCGTTCGTGATCGTGGCGCTCAGCGCCAGGCGGTGGCTCATTGCCGTTGACCCGATCAACGCGGCCATCGTCGTCGTGACGCCGTTCTTCGTCCTGTTCCCCTGGTCGCTGTACCTGCTCGCCAGCCCGTCGGCCTTCCTCACCGAGGCGGGCCTCTCCACGCCGGCGCTGACCACGCAGGGGCTCGCGCCGACCGCCCTGCTCGGGCTAAGCCCCGGCGGTCCTGGCGTGCCGCCGGTCTGGGTCACCATCGGGTTCGGGCTCGCCCTGCTCGCGCTCTTGCTGCCGGTCAGGCGCGCTGGGCTGGTCATCGCGGGCTGGGCCGTGGCCGTCGCCGGCCTGCTTGCCGCCGTGGTGCTCAGCCGGGTCAGCGTGACGCCGCCGGCCGGCGGCCAGCCAGCCGACGGCTGGCCGGGAGTCGCGATAGCGCTCGCAGCACTCGGGTTGCTGCTGGCGTCCGCGCCGGCCGCTCAGTGGCTCGCGAACATCGTCATCCGCAGCGACAGCGGCCAACTCTCCTCCGCCACGACTTCTGCCTACGGTCGCTTCGGCCGGGCGCTCGCCTGCGCCGCGCTCGTCGGTGCCGCGATCACCCCGCTGCTCGTCGCCGCGTACTGGGTCAAGGACGGCGTGCAGGGGCCGGTCGGCAGCATCGACGCCCCGCTGCTTCCGGCCTTCGTGTCCGCGTCATCCACTGCGGGTTCGCAGTACCGGACGCTGATCCTGCGGCCCGACGGCGCGGGACTCGACTACCTGGTGGTCCGTCAGGGAGACCCGACCCTCGGCGAGCCAGAGCTTGGCGTCTTCCCGGCCGCCGGAGCCGCGCTGAGCCGTCAGGTCTCGGCCCTCGGCGCCCCGGACGGGGCAGACGCTGGCGACCCTGGCCTGGTGCTCGGCTCGTTCGGTATCAGGTGGGTGCTGCTGCCCGCGCCGGTTGACCCCGTGCTCGCCCAGCGGCTCGACGCGGCACTCGGCCTGGTGGCGCTGAACAAGGGCCCGTCTTACGATCTCTGGCAGGTCGGGGGCCCGGTCGGCCGCGTTCGCGTCGTGGCACCGGACGGCACGACGACGGTGCTGTCGTCGGGGACGGTAAATGTGAGCGGGGCGTCCGCACCTGCCAGCGGCGGCACCCTGATCCTCGCCGAGCCTTACGGCGGCTGGACCGCGACGCTGAACGGGCAGGCGCTCAAGCCGGTCTCGACCCCGGTGGACGGCTGGGCGCAGGGGTTCGTGCTGCCGCCGGGCGGCGGCCAGATTTCGATCACCCGCAGCGACCTGGCCCGCCCGCTCTCCCTGATCCTGGAACTGATCGCGACGCTGGCCATCTGCCTGCTCGCCCTGCCGGGCAAGCGCGCCGACCCGATCGAGGAAGCCGAGGCGCTCGCCGCCCTTCGTGAAGCCAGGAACGGCAAGCAAGCGGAGCACTCCACGCGGCGTGCCACGCGGAGCGCTGCGGCGAACGCCCTGGGGAGCGCCACGCGGAGGCTGCGGGCCGGAGGCGCGGGGCATCGCGCGGTCAGCGGCATGGACCGGCTCGGGTTCGCCCTCAAGCACCGAGCGGGTCAGGTGCCGGCGGACGAGGCGTCGGAGGCCTCGGCGTCCTCGGTGCCGGCGGGTCAGGCATCGGAAACCGCAGCGGCCCAGGACAGGGAGCGCGCGGAGTCCGCTCAGCCGGAGGCCGCTCAGCCCGAGTCCGCTCAGCCGGAGGCCGTGACCACGGCTGGCCTCGGCGACTGGGGACCGGCCAGCCACGGCGGCCTCGCCGGGGAGGCCAGCACCGGTGGCTCGTCCATCGCCCCGTGGGACATAGCAGGTCACTGGGGTACACCTAGCCAGACCGGACCCTCGGGCGCCTGGTCGGCGGATCTCCCGGAGTCGGAGAGGCCCCTGACGGATGCCGGGCGGCGGGACGCCTCAGCCCGGATGAACACCCGAACTTGGATGGACGACTCAGCCCGGAAGGACGATCCGGTCCGGCGGACGGGCCAGCAGGCCGCAGCACCAGAAAGCCCAGCACGGGAAGGCTCAGGACCGAAGGCCCTGCTCCCGGAGTCCTTGTGGCCCGAAACCTCGGCGCCGGAAACCTCGGCGCCGGAAGCCCCGGTGTCGGAGACTCGGGCGCCGTGGGAGACCGGGCCGCAGCGTGCGCGGGTGCGGGATGGTTCGGCGCCGGAAACCTCGGTGTCGGAGGCTCGGGTGTCGTGGGGGACTGGACCGCAGCGTAGGCGGGTGCCGGATGGTTCGGTGCCGGAGCCTCTCGTGCCGGAAACCCCGGTCTCGGACGCTCGGGCGCCGTGGGAGACCGGGCCGCAGCGCGTGCGGGTGCCGGAAACCTCGGCGGCGGAAACCTCGATGCCGGAAGCCCCGGTGTCGGAGACTCGGGCGCCGTGGGAGACCGGGCCGCAACGTGCGCGGGTACCGGATGGTTCGGCGGCGGAACCCCTTCTGCCGGAAGCCCCGGCTGAGACTCGGGCGCCGCGGGAGACCGGGCCACAGCGTCCGCCCTGGGAGAGCGGCCCGCAGACTCCGGTGTCCTCGACCGGCACGCAGCCGCGCTACCCGTGGGAGAGCGGCCCGCAGCCTGCCCCCACGACCGGGGCCCAGCTGGTCTCGCGGCCTGGCGCGCAGCATGCCTCCCGGACGGGTGCGCAGCCGGCCCCGCCGACGGGGCCGCTGCCTGTTTCGCGGACTAGGGCGCAGCCCGCCTTGCCGACGGGACCGCAGCCGGTCTCCCGGACGGGCGCGCAGTCGGCGCCGCCGACGGGGCCGCTGCCTGTTTCGCGAACTAGGGCGCAGCCTGCCCCGCCGACGGGACCGCAGCCGGTTTCCCCGACGGGGACGCAACCTGTCCCGATGGCGCCGTGGGACTCTGGTGACTGGGGCAAGGCTCCGGATTGGGATGCCATGCCTCACAGTGAAGACGTCCTTCCCGCAGCGCCCGAGCCAGAGGCAGAGCCAGAACCTGGGTCCGGAGCATGGCCAGTCGCCTCGCGACCCGCGAAATCGGAGCGACAGTCGCACCGAGGTGGCAAGCACGGCAAGCCGAGCCGCTGGCGTGGCTCAGGCAACCGCTCCAGCGGGGACGGAGAGTCTTGATGCCTCGCCTCGCCACGTCCCGCCTTGCTCTACCTGGCGCGGTGCTGCTCGCGCTCGCCATCGTGTTCGCGATCGCCTGGGCCACCCGTCCGGGGACGCCGCAGGCCGGCGCGTCGGGCAGCCAGAGTGCCGCGGTGACGTCCATCACCAGGTCCTGCCCGCCGGCCGCGCCGGGCTCCGCCGCGCCGCGGATCTCGATGATCGCGCTGCCGGCGACCAGTTCAGGAGCCGCGACGCCCAGTGCCGCCGCGCCCAGTGCCGTCACGCGCAGCGGCGCCGCGACGTTCAGCGCGGTCCTGGCCGCGCCTCCCGCCGCCAGCGGTGGCAAGACGTCATCAAGCAAGACCTCAAGCAGCGGCAAGCCGACCGCGCAAACGAAGGCGATGGAGCCGGTCACGGTGACCGCTGCTGGCACGGTCGCGACGGTGACCGCGCCGGGCGGTGGCGGCGCCGCGGTGGCGGCGACCGGCCAGATGGCCGAAGGGTTCGAGGCGGAGCAGGCGGACGCGTCGGGTACCGGGCTGGTGAGCTGCACCCACCCAGGATCCGACATGTGGTTCGTGGGCACCGGGCAGGCCACTGGCGCCTCGCAGATCTCGCTCTACCTCATGAACACCGGTACCGTCCCGGCAAGCACGGACGTGACCATCCTCACCGACACCGGGCAGCAAAGCGGCCTGAGTAGCGCCATCACGGTCGCCCCGAAGCAGTTCGTGTCGGAGAACATCACCCCGTACGTGCAGGGTTCGCAGGCGGTCGCCCTGCATGTGCAGACGAACTCGGGTCAGGTAGCCGCCGCGGTCTGGGAAGGCGGCTCGGGCGGAGGCGCCTGGCTGCCGCAGGCGAACGCCCCGGCGACGACCCTGGTGATCCCTGGCCTGACCGTGGCGAGCAGCGCGGCGAAGCTCTTCGTCGTGGTTCCCGGCTCGGCCGACGCGCAGCTGAAGGTGGTGGCCTACACCCCGGCGGGGGCAGCCAACCAGTTCCCCGGCACCCCGGTGGACGCGTCGGCGGGCGCTACCACCCCGGTCGCCCTCAACTCGCTTGGCGCCTCGGCGGCCGGGATCAAGCTGACCTCTAACGTGCCCATCGTGGCGGGCGCGCTCGTCTCCGGCGCGGGAATCGGCTCGTTTACCACCGCGGTCCCCCCGATTACTGAGCAGGGCGTGGTCGCGGGTAACCCGGCGAGCAGTGGAGTCACGGTTGGCCTGCTGCTCACCGCTCCAGGGTCCGCCGCGCGGGCGAGCATCTCGGTGATCAGCGCGGACGGCTCCGTCACGACGCCGGCAGGCCTTCAGACGGTAACGGTGACCGCGGGCCACACCCTCGCGGTGACCGTGCCCAGGCCCTCCGCAGGCGGCCGTCAGCCGTTCGCGATCGTCATCAGGCCCCAGCGCGGCTCGGGCCCGCTCTACGCGGTCCGCGTAGTGACCTCAGGCTCAGGCGGCCTGTCCGCCCCGCTGTCCTCGCTCCTCCCGGTGACAAGCGCCATGACCTCAATCACCCTCCCGCTAGCCCAAAACAGCTACACGGCGGTTCTGCCCTAATCCAGGGCGCCGGCTGACGCGTTGCCGGTTCGTTGAAGGCTAAGAGTTTGTCTCGCCCTTGATCCCGGCCGACGGTGGCGTGCTCCGCAAGGTCATTGCGCGGGCAGTCTCGGGGACAGGGCTAGCGGGAGGTGACGCGGTCATTCGTGGCGGTGAGGGGGAACTCCGCGTGCAGGCTGGTGCCCGCCCCGCGGGGGCTATGCAGGACGATCCGGCCGCCGAGTGCTTCCACGCGGTCCTTGAGGCCGGCCAGGCCGGTGCCGCCGGCCAGGTTGGCGCCACCGATGCCGTCGTCGCGGACCGTGACGCGCAGCCGGTCACCGGCGACCTCTGCCTCGACGGAGACGGCCGAGGCGCGAGCGTACTTGGCCGCGTTGGTCAGCGCCTCGGCCACGAGGTAGTAGGCGCTGACTTCAACCTGCTCGGGCAGCCGGCCTGTGGCAGGAAGCGTGAGGTTCACGGGAACCGGGGAGCGGCGGGCCAGCGCCCGCAGCGCGGGGCGCAGGCCGCCGTCGGCGAGGATGGCGGGGTGGATGCCGCGGGCGATCTCGCGTAGCTCACCAAGTGCGGCGGCTAGCCCGGCTTCGATGTGCTCGAGGTCCGCGCCAGCCCGCCGGACTGGGGCGGGACAGCCGCCCGGGCGCCGCGTAGCTGAAGTTCCAGCGAGACCAGCCGCTGCTGGGCGCCGTCGTGCAGGTCCCGCTCGATCCGCCGGCGCGCCTGGTCGGCGGCGGCCACGATCCGCGCCCGGGAGGCGGTCACCTCGGCCTGCGCCCCGGCGTTCGCGATCGCGGTCGCGACCAGCCCGGTGAACCCGGCCAGCCGCGTCTCGGTGTCGCCCGGCAGGTGCTCCGGGTGGGTGAACGCGACCGCCATGGCGCCCCACAGCCGGCCCTCGACACTGACCGGCACTCCCACCGAGGAGCGGAGCCCCCAGGCGGTGGCGGCCTGGCCGATCGTGCCCGAGACGGGGTCGTAGTCGTCGATCCGGGCCAGGCCCGTCTGGTGCACCAGCGTGGTGACGTTCCGCCCGCCGACCGGCAGCCGCCCGCCGACCGGGGCCGGTGCCGGCGCGCCGGTGCTGGTCCAGGTGCCGGTGACCTCCAGCGTGTCCGGCGGGTCGTAGCGGACCAGGATCGCGAGGTCGGCCGCGAGTAGCCGGCCGACCTCCTCGGCGACCGCGGTGAACACCTCCTGCGGCGGCGCCGGCCGGGCGACCAGCGTTGCCACCCGCCGCAGCGCCGCCTGCTCGCCGGCGATCCGGCGGTACTCGTCGGCGATCCGGCGGTACCCGGCGTACAGCTGCGCGTTGTCGAGGGAGACGGCGAGCTGGGCGGCGATCAGGTTGACCGCGTCGAGCCGCCCGGTCGTGAACGCGGCGCGGATCAGCCGGTTTTCCAGCAGCAGCACCGCCCGCAGCGCGCCGCGGCTGAGGATCGGCACGGCCAGCAGCGAGCAGCAGGTGATGCCGGCGAAGTAGGGGTCGCGGGAGAACCGGTCGTCAGCGGTGGCGTCGCCGGCGACCAGCGGTTCACCCGTCCGCTGGACGTAGCGCAGCACCGACATCGGGAGCGCGCAGTCGTGGCCGGTGTCGCTGGCTGGGACGGTGCCGCCGTCGGGTGCGGGCAGCAGCCAGTCCTGCCGGTCCTCGTCCCATAGCAGCAGGCGGACGCTGGTGGCGCCGGTCATCGCGCTGAGCACGCCGGCCACGCGGGCGTGCAGCCGGCCGATGCTGGTCTCCGAGCTCAGCGCCTGCGACGCGGAAAGGATGCCGAGCAGGTCGACCGTGCCCGTGGTGACGGCGGCACGGCGCTGGGGAAGATCGCCGGACGGCTCGCCGGCGGTGGCGGCCGGGTCGGACGGCGGCTGGACCGGGTAGGCCCAGTCGAGCTGGGCGACTTTGGCGGTCGCACCCCAGGTTAGGTACTCCTGGCGGGCCTGGGCGAGCAGGTCGTGGCCGGCGTGGTCCAGGCCGTGGGCGAGGTAGAAGCGGGCCGCGTGCTCGGCGATCAGGGCCCGGTGCCAGGGCCGTTGCCGCTGCGCGGCCTCGTGCCGGGAGCTGGTCCGTGGCCGGGACGGCGATGCCGAGTTCACGCAGCGAATCCACGCCTAGCCGCAGCGCCTCCGCAAATCGGAGCCGGTGGGTCACGCTGCGCACCTGTACCTCCGTCGCGCTGGCGCGGTCCGCCGTGGCGGGGCACAGCCGTTCGATCGTGCGGTACACCTCATCCGCCTCATCCAGCCGCCCCAGGCAGTACAGCGCGGCGTGACGGCCGGCGTGCACCTGCGCGAGCGTCGCGGTCTCGCCCGGGCTGACCGCCGCAAGCGCGGCGGTCAGCAGCGCGTGCACCAGCGCGTAGTCCCCAATTAGCGTGGCCTGGCCGGCGGCGCGCCGCAGCAGCCCCACCACCTGGCGCCGCTCGGCGGCGCCGGCGACCGCGCCGACGGCGGGCAGGTACTGCTCCGCCGCGGCCGCGAACAACTCCGGCACCGTCGCCAGCCGCCGCGCCATGGCCAGCTGCAGGGCCTGCTGCCGCCCCGGGTCGAGCCCGTCCAGGATCGCCTCGCGGATCCGATCGTGCCGGAACCGCACCGCCGGATGTGCCCCGGGCTCTGCCACCAGGAGGCCGTCGTCGAGGGCGGGTGCCAGCGCCTGGTCCACCGCGTCGGCTGGCTCGCCGGTGGCGGCCTGCAGCAGGGTCAGCTCGGCGCGGCCGCCCAGGCAGGCCATCGCCTGGACCATCTGCCGGGACTGCTCCGGCAGGGCGGCGGCGCGCGCCGCCAGCAGATCGGCGACCTCGGACCGGCCCAGGTGCGTGCGCACCGCCGCCTCGTCCCACTGCCACCCGGCGGGCGTCGCGGTCATCAGGCCGTCGCGGCGCAGCGCGTTGAGCAGCTCAACGGTCTCGTACGGGTTGCCGCGCGTATGCGGCTCGATCACCTCGGCCAGGCCCGCCGCTCCACGGTCAACGCGCAGCATCTCGGCGACTATGGCGGCCAGGCCCGGCTGCGGCAGGTTGTCTAGGCGCAGGTGCCGCACCGTGACCTGGTCCCGCCACCGCGACAGCGGCACCGCCAGCGGGTGCGCTTCATCCACGTCGCCGTCCCGGTACGCGCCGACCAGCAGCAGGCCGTCGACCGGCTCCTCGCTCAGCACCAAGTCGACGAAGCCGAGCGGCGTACCCCCCGCCCACTGCAGGTCATCAAGGAACACCACGACCGGCCGTTTCCGCGAGGCGACCGCCCGCAGCGCCGCCGCGGCCGCCCGCTGCAGCCGCGCCTGCGCGGTCAGCGGATCTCCCGCCTCCGGCGGCACCTCCAGCAGCGCCGCGAACTCCGGCAGCACCGCGGTCAGCAGGCCCGCGCCCGGCCCCGCCGCCGCCACGATCCTCATCCGCAGCCGTGCCAGCTCCGCCTCCGGCTCGGCCAGCAGCAGCCGGCCCAGCGCGCGGAACGCCTGATACCCCGCGTCGAACTCCAGGTCCCGCCGGTAGGCGTCGAACTTACCCGCCACGAACCAGCCGTCAGCGCCGGTCACCACCGGCCGCAGCTGGTCGACCAGCGCCGTCTTGCCCACCCCGGGCGCGCCGGCCACCAGCACCCCCCGGCACCCGCCCGCCAGCGCGCCGGCGAACGCGGCCTCCAGCGCCGCCACCTCGTCATCACGTCCCATCAGCCGCGACGGCGGCAGCAGCCGCACCGGGAAATCACGCTCACCGGCCCGGAACCCAGCCTTTCCCCGGCGCGCCTGCGCGTAGCGCAACCGCTCCAGGTCATAAATCAGGCCGTCCGCGGTCTGGTACCGGTTGTCCGGTTCCTTCTCCAGCAGGTGCATGATGATCGCCGACAACGGCGCCGGCAGGGCCTGGTTCGCCCCGGCGGCCGGTACCGGGACCCGGGCGAGGTGATCGTGGATCAGCCGCAGCGGGTCCCCGGTGCCGAACGGGGGCCCGCCCGTGGCCAGCTCGTACAGCACCGCGCCCAGCGCGTACAGGTCGGCCCGCTGATCCACCGCCCGGCCCGTCCGCCCGGTCGCCTCCGGCGCCAGGTACGCCAGCGTCCCCGTGACCTCGGCATGGTGCGTGAACTCCGGGCGGATCTCCGCGAACGACGAGGCCAGGGCGAAGTCCACCAGGCACGGGGTACCGTCTTCGCTGACAACGATGTTCGCCGGGGTGATGTCCCGGTGGATCACCCCCCGCCGGTGCATCCCCGCCACCGCCCTCGCCAGCCCTAGCCCGAGACCGGCCAGCTCACCGGTCGGCAGCGGCCTGGCCACGCCTGCCAGGCTCGCCCCGTCGGCGTCCTCAAGCACGACCGACCCCGGGTACCGCGGCGCCCCCGCCAGCTGCGCCACCCCCGCGACGTCGGGCAGGCGCTCCAGCATCGCCACCTCATGCCCCAGCCGGCGCTCCGCGTCCGCCCCCAGCGGCTCCTTACGGATGACCGTCCGCCCGGGCAGGAACAGCCTGGTAATGCGAGTGCGCTCACTGGAGTGCACGATCTCGGCCCGCAGCAACGGATCCGGGCCGGGCCGCACTCCGCTTCCGCTTGCTTCCATCGGGCACCTCCCCGTACACGGGCCTCCCCCTGCCTGCCTGCACCCAGGCTGACGACGTGCACCACCCTGCCTGCACCTAGGCTGACGACATGCACCACGGCCGTTCGCATTAAGACCTTTATTTCCGAACGAGGGCGCTTTCCAGGGATAGACGCGGGCGGACCAGCGGCACCCCACCGATTCGTAAACTCGAGTTACGAATCAACTCTTAGTCCAGGCCGCCGCGGTAGCCGGGGTCTACCGAGTCTGGGTCGAGGCCGAGGAAGCCGGCGAACTCTTCGATGACGATATCGAAGACGAGGTCGCTGAGTTCAGCGTCGTTCTCTGACCGGGCCATCAGCGGGCGGCGGTAGACCACGATGCGCGCGGGCGTAGCCGGGCGCGCGGGGTCGCCGGAGTCCGGCGTTCCTGGCACCGTCCTGGCGAGCGGCAGCGACATGCTGTCATCGACGAGCTCGTCGGCCTCTGGCACCTCCTGAACGGCGAACTCCACGCCCTCTAGCTCTGCCTCCCAGCGCGGCTCAAGGCGCGCCACCGCGTCAAGCACCATGTCATCGAACTGCTGGGAGCGGGTCCGGTAGAGGGGCACCCCCGGCGGCACAAGCCGTCCGCGAAGCCCCCGCCCATGCCGGTCCCGCCGCCGGACCTGGAGAGGCCGACCAGCCCCGTTCTCGCCGCTCTGCACAATAATCGAGCGTATCTTGACCGCACACCGACCAGCCAGCGCCGCCCCAGGCAAAAAGACAGTCGCCACCCCAGCCGGTCGTTAGCGCGGGAGGCCATGATGGGGGGCTTGGCTCAGCAGGCGGCGGCGCGGGTCGGCCTAGCATGGTGATCTTGGTCACCCGCTATGCGGGGGGTGCCCGGTTGGTGTGAAGTGGGCGCGCCCCAGGTCGCCGCCTCGTCGAACGTGATTTCACCTGTTGGGCTGGGGGGCGGGCGGGGCGTGGGCAGGGCTTCGAGCACGAGTCGAGCCGAGACAGACAAAACGACACGATCGCGAACCATGCCCGGGTGATGGCGTAACCGGCTTCTGATAGGTACCGTCAGCCGTTGTGAGTGAGATCCAGTACCTGCCGGCGGCCCGGGGGACGGCATCGGCGAGACGGTCGGACGACGCTCACCTGGCCATGGCTTTTCCGCATGCCAACGGGGCTTGGACCACTATCGTGATCAATATCGATCTGGTGAGGGTGGTGGGCTGGTGAATTCCCGTTGCTGCTCACGTACCGCGTGCAAGCAGCCTCCCGTCTACACGCTCACGTACGTGTATAGGGACTCGACGGCCGTACTGGGGCCGCTAGCCGTGTACGTTGACCCGCATTCATGGGACCTGTGCGAGATGCACGCCGCGCGGCTCGTCGTGCCGCGCGGCTGGGACGTGGTCCGGCTGCCGCCAGACCCGGCGCAGGAACGAGCCGACGACCTTGAGGCGCTGGCGAACATCGTCCGTGACGTAGGCCGTGCCGAGCGGGCCGCCCAGGCGCGCGCGGTGGCGCAGCCCCGGCAGGCGCCGATGCGGCAACCGGAGCCCCGGCCTGCTGAGTCCAGGCAAGCGGCCTCGGCCCGGCCGGCCGGTGCGGCCGCCGAGCCGGTCGGCCAGGGCGTCGAGGTCGGCCGCCGCGGCCACCTTCGTGTCGTCCGCTCCGCTCCAGCCCCGCAGCCGGAGACCTAGGCTCACCGGAGAGACCCAGGCTCACCGGAGGCCTACGCTCACCGGAGGCCTACGCTCACCGGAGGCCTACGCTCACCGGAGGCCTACGCTCACCGGAGGCCGCAGTTGTGAGCCAGCCGGAGTTCCCTGCCCGCGAGGGAGCCCCGGAGACCTAGACCCGCCGCCGGAAACCCGGATTGTCCGCTAGCCTCGCATGTCAGTGCCCTCGTTTTCGCGGCGGCGAGACGTGACCGATAGGTTGATCCTGGAAGTCAACTGGGCAGCCAATCACGACGGGATCGGTAACCATTCTCATCCTGATGCTGGCCGCCCTCATGCTGATGTTGGCCGGTTGGCCTGGTCTAGGAGGGCGCAGGATGAGAGAGGTCCAAGGAAGGCGGGGACGAAGTGTCGGATCTGAATAAGATCTTCAAGGCTTACGACGTTCGCGGTGTTGTCCCTGACGAGCTCGACGAGTCCGTGGCGGAAGCCGTCGGCGCGGCATTCGTCCGGCTGACCGGGGCGAAGACTCTCGTTACCCTGCACGACATGCGGGCGAGCAGCGAGCCGCTCGCCGAGGCGCTCGGCCGCGGCGCGGCCGCCCAGGGAGCGGACGTTATACACGGCGGGCTTGGCTCTACCGACATGGCGTACTACGCGAGCGGGTTCCTCGACATCCCCGGCGCGATGATCACCGCGAGCCACAACCCGGCCAAGTACAACGGGATCAAACTCTGCAAGGCGGGTGCGAAGCCGGTCGGCATCGAGACCGGACTGGCCGAGATCAAGCAGCTGGTCGCGGACGGGGTTCCGGCGTACGACGGCGTGCCCGGCACGGTGTCCAGCAGGGACCTGCTGCCCGGCTACGCCGAGTACCTCAGGAAGCTGGTCGATCTCTCCGGGATCCGCCGGCTCACGGTCGTCGTCGACGCGGGCAACGGCATGGCCGGCCACACCGTGCCCACCGTGTTCGAGGGCCTGCCGATCACCACCATCCCGCTCTACTTCGAGCTCGACGGGACGTTCCCCAACCACGAGGCGAATCCGATCGAGCCGAAGAACCTGCGTGACCTGCAGAAGGCGGTCAAGGAGCACCACGCGGACATCGGCCTCGCCTTCGACGGCGACGCCGACCGGTGTTTCGTCGTCGACGAGCGCGGCGAGATCGTGGACCCGTCCACGCTTACCGCGATGATCGCGACCCGCGAGCTGGCCCGGGAGCCGGGTGCGACGGTGATCCACAACCTGATCACCTCGCGGGTGGTCCGCGAGATCATCAGCGAGCACGGCGGCACGCCCGTCAGGACGAGAGTCGGCCACTCGTTCATCAAGGCGAAGATGGCGGAGACCAACGCGGTTTTCGGCGGCGAGCACTCGGGCCACTTCTACTTCAGGGACTTCTGGTTCGCCGACTCGGGCATGCTCGCCGCGCTGCATACCCTAGCCGCGCTTGGCCACGACGACCGGCCGCTGTCGGCCATCCTGGCCGACTTCTCCCGGTACGCCGCTAGCGGCGAGATCAACAGCGAGGTCGCCGACCAGGCCGCCACCGCGCAGCGGGTCAAGGACGTGTACGCGTCGCAGCCGGGCGTGACCACGGACGAGCTCGACGGCCTCACGGTCTCGGGCGACACCTGGTGGTTCAACCTCCGGCCGTCCAACACCGAGCCGCTGCTGCGGCTGAACGTGGAGGCGTCGGACGAGGTCGAGATGGCCGCCATCCGGGATGAGGTGCTTGGCCTGGTGCGTGGCACAAGCACCCGTTCGGAATGAACTAAACAAGAGCTGAGGGATACATGCAGATGGAACTCGAAGACTGGGTGCTCGACATCATCGTCTGCCCGAAGTGCCGGGCTGGCCTGCGCGCTGATGACGCGGCCAGCGAGCTGGTGTGCACCGGGTGCGGGCTCGCCTACCCGGTCCGCGACAACATCCCGGTGCTGCTGATCGAGGAAGCCCGCAAGCCATGATCCGCAATCTCTCCCGGAGCCAGCCGAGGCCAACGTGTGCTCGGGCGGGCCTGATAGAGTCGCGGTTTTTGCGATCAGGCCCGCCCGAGCACACACCGGGGGGTACGGGGGGTCGCCCCCCCGGGAGAAAACAGTGGGGTACGGGGGGTCGCTCCCCCGGGGGATGGCAGTGAGCACGCCGCCTGGCGGGGCTGCGCTCGCGGCGTTCCGCCTCGATGACCCGGAGATCGTCGAGGCGGGCGATCCCGGCGGGATGCTGCGGCAGGTCGCCTCGTCGGCCGCGCAGGTCCGTACGGCGCTCCGGGCGTGTGCCGAGGCCGACCTGTCGGCGCTCGGCCCGGACACCCGGCCGCGCGCCATCGTGGTGGCGGGTTCTGGCGGTGCCGGCGGCTCGGCGTTCGCGTGCGACGCGCTGGCGGCCATCTGCGGCCTGGGGGCGCCGGTCCAGGTGACCGGCGTGTCCGGCTACCAGCTTCCCGGCTGGATCGGCGCGGCCGACCTGGTGATCGCGGTGTCCCGGTCCGGGCACACCGCCGAGACGGTCGCGCTGGCCGGCGAGGCGGCGCGGCGCGGCTGCGGGCTGATCGGCGTGAGCGCGCCCGGGTCGCCGCTGCAAGAGCTCACCGGGCGGGCCAGGGGCACGTTCGTCCCGGTCACCACGGTCGGGCCCGCCAGGGCGATGCCCTGGGCGCTGACCGTGCCGCTGCTCGTGGCCGCCGCCCGGCTCGGGGTGGCACGGATCGACGACGACGCTTACGAGTCGGCGGCGACTGCCATGGAGGACGTCTCGCACCAGTGCCGCCCGTCAAGCGAGTCGTTCGTCAACCCGGCCAAGTCGCTCGCGCTTGACCTGGTTGGGCGGCTTCCGGTGATCTGGGGTGGTTCGCCCGTCGCGACGGCGGCGGCGCGGCGTTTCGCCTCACAGCTGGCGGCGAACGCCAAGCACCCGGCGCTCGTCGGACAGTTGCCCGAGGCCGGGCACGACCAGGTGGCGACGTTTGACGGCTCGTACGCGCCGCCGCCGGAGCCCGCCTTCCCCGCCGCCGAGCACTTCAGCGACAGTGCTTTTCGCGATGAGGACTTCGGAGGCTTCTCCGACGACGATGACGCCGACCTGGACAGCCTGACGCCCGAGGAGACGTCGCTGCGGCTCGTGCTGATCGCCGACCCGGCGGGTGAGCACCCCTCCGTGGAACGGACCAGGGCAGCGGCCGCGTCCTTGGCCGGGGTGAGGGGCATCGACGTGTCGGACATCAGGATGGACGCAAGCGGCGATCCGCTGCGGCGGCTGGCCGCAACCGTGCAGCTCCTCGACTACGCCTCGGTCTACCTTGGTATCGCCTCGGGGATCGACCCGCTGGCGATCGCCGCGATCAAGGACCTGCGTGACCTGACCGGGCGCGAGTAAGGCAAATCAGACAGTTCACGTGATGGGTATGCTTCGCCGATGAAGGCCGTCGTCGCCGCGCTCGCGGCCAACCTGGGCATCGCTATCGCCAAGTTCGCCGCGTTCCTGCTGACCGGCTCGGCGTCGATGCTCGCCGAGTCCGTGCACTCGGTGGCCGACACGGGCAACGAGACGCTGCTGCTGATCGGCCGTGGCCGGTCGCGCCGGGCACGCACGGCCGAGCACCCGTTCGGGTTCGGCCGGGAGCGGTACTTCTACGCGTTCGTGGTGGCGGTGATGCTGTTCACCGTCGGCGCGGTGTTCTCGATCTACGAGGGGGTCCACAAGATCCTCAGCCCGGGTCACCTTGACTCGCCCGTGATCGCGTACGTGGTGCTCGCGTTGTCGATGGTGCTTGAGTCCTTCTCGCTGCGCACCGCGATCCACGAGGCGAACGAGGTGCGGCAGGAGGGGCACGGCTGGCGGCAGTTCGTCCACGTGACGAAGACGCCGGAGCTCCCTGTGGTGCTGCTTGAGGACACCGCGGCCCTGGTCGGCCTGGGGTTCGCCTTCCTCGGGGTGCTGCTGTCCCAGCTGACCGGGCACGACCAGTGGGACGGCGTCGGCTCGGTCGGGGTCGGCGTGCTGCTCGCCTGCGCCGCCTTCATCGTGGGCTACGAGACGAAGAGCATGCTGATCGGGGAGGCGGCCTCGGAGGAGACGTCGGCGCAGATCGTGGCCGCGCTTGAGGACGGGCCCCAGAAGTTCCGCCTCATCCACCTGCGGACGTCGCATATCGGCCCGGACTCCCTGCTGGTCACGGCCAAGATCGGCGTGCCCGCCGACCTGACGGCGGCCGACCTGACGGCGGGCATCGACGCCGCCGAGAAGCGGGTCCGCGCGGCGGTCCCGATCGCGGAGACGATCTACCTGGAGCCGGACATCTACCGTCCGGGACGGGAAGACCCGCATGACCCGTCGGTGGAGGTCGTCCAGCGCGCCACCCGCCGCCCCCGCCTTACCCGCCGCCCGACCCGTCGCCCGGATTCCGTGTAGCAATCGATTTTTGTGCCGCGGGCATGGGGGCGCCGCGCGGGCTGAATTGACCTTTCCCGGTTTCGTCGCCTTATGGTGCGATCGCAGGCTCTCCAGTGATGCCATCTGGTGTATCTGCCATGTTCGGTGCGGTACGACCGAGTAAGAATTGATGGTGATCGAAGCGTGCCATTTAACCTGCAATATATGGCGTGATAATGATTCCTAAAGGATGAACCTTATTCTTTTTGATAGTGCCGATCGAGTGAAACCTTGAGGGTCGGGACAAAAAGAATAAGGTTCGCCGGGAAGGGCATTCTGCTAATCACGTGAAGCGGACTTTCGGCTGCCCCTTGCTGAGGTAAAGTCGCCTAGCAACATCGTCCTAATTCCACGTCGAGAATCATTCGACACACGGGGAAGGGAAAGACATGTTTACGAAGAGCCGTACTCTCGCGCTCGGTGTAGCGATCGCGGGGGCGATCGGACTCGGCGCGCCGATGGCGAGTGCCGCTACGATGACGTCCCAGCCGGTTAACGCCGGGGGAGCCGTCAACAGCGCACCGGCCAGGTGCAGTCACTTGGCTGCGGCAACGTCCTGCCCGGTAACGCGGTGACCGGTAACGCGCTGACCGGTAACGCGGTGACCGGTAGCCTGCCGGGCAACTCCACCGCGTCCAACTCCGCCGCTTCCTCGGGCGTCAGCTGCGCCATGGCAACCAAGGAGATCCAGTCCATGGTCTGCGGCACCACCCCGGCCAGCGCCGCGGGCAGCCAGGTGCCGCTGGGCCCGCTCGCGGGCGCGTTCGCCGCGTTCACGCAGAGCGCCGTCAGCTCGGCCGCTTCCAGCTGCAGCAGCCTCAGCGGCAAGTAGCGCGGCTAGACGCTGGTTAGCGATCCCCGCCTGCCGTCGGCACGCGGGGATCATGTTGTTTTCCGCAACGCGGTAACCGCCCGGCCGGGCCGCGCGGCGCACCGCCGAGGGCACGCAGCGCGCGTTCCTTCTCGAAGTCAAGGGCGCCGCCGGCGCCGGGACCGGGGGGCACGTGGCCGGTACGCCGCCCGAGATCTGCGACCGCCGCGCGGACGGCAGGCTCGGTCAGCACCCGCAGCCCGAACGCCAGCGCGGCCGGCGTAATGTCGAACCGCCGCTCGATCGCCAGCGCGGTCGTGATCGCGGCAAGGTCATCCTCGGTGAACTGCCGGTGCGCGTGGCCCCGCCCGTACGGCCGGTCCCGCAGCGGCGGCAGCAACCCGAGGTCCTCCCGGTACCGAAGCATCCGGGGAGACATGCCGAGCCGCGCGGCGGCCTCAGTGATCCGCATGCGTATCAATCTAACATTCTGCTGTCAAAAACACGAAGTAGCGTATGCGCGGCACCGCCCAGATCCCGTAGCGTCGTCTACGGGATGCGACAGAGCATTAAGCGATGAAGGAGTGAGCGCATGAGCGCCGAACCGTACAGGGTCGCCGACATTAAGCTGGCCGACTTCGGCCGGAAGGAGATCCAGCTCGCCGAGCACGAGATGCCCGGCCTGATGGCGACCCGCGCCGAGTACGCGGCGTCCCAGCCGCTGAGGGGCGCGAGGATCACCGGCTCGCTGCACATGACGATCCAGACCGCCGTGCTGATCGAAACGCTCACCGCCCTCGGTGCGCAGGTCAGGTGGGCGTCCTGCAACATCTTCTCCACCCAGGACCACGCCGCGGCGGCCGTCGCCGTCGGCCCGGATGGCAGCCACGATGACCCGAAGGGCATCCCGGTCTTCGCCTGGAAGGGCGAGACCCTCGAAGAGTACTGGTGGTGCACCGAGCAGGCGCTGACCTGGCCGGGCGGCGAGGCCCCGAACATGATCCTCGACGACGGCGGCGACGCGACCATGTTCGTGCACAAGGGTGCCGAGTACGAGGCCGCCGGCGCGGTCCCGTCGCCGAGCGCGGGCGACAACGAGGAGTGGCTGGTCATCCTCGACCGGCTGCGCAACTCCCTCGCCGACGCCCCCGGCAAGTGGACCAAGGCGGTCGCCGAGATCAAGGGCGTCACCGAGGAGACCACCACCGGCGTGCACCGCCTGTACGAGATGGAGAAGGCCGGCGAGCTCAAGTTCCCGGCGATCAACGTCAACGACTCGGTCACCAAGTCCAAGTTCGACAACAAGTACGGCTGCCGCCACTCCCTGATCGACGGCATCAACCGGGGCACCGACGTGCTCATCGGCGGCAAGGTCGCGCTGGTCTGCGGCTACGGCGACGTGGGCAAGGGCTGCGCCGAGAGCCTCCGCGGCCAGGGCGCCCGGGTCATCGTCACCGAGATCGACCCGATCTGCGCGCTGCAGGCGGCGATGGACGGCTACCAGGTCACCACGCTCGAGGACGCCCTGCCGTACGTCGACATCTTCGTCACGACCACCGGCAACAAGGACATCATCACCGCCGCCCACATGGCGGGCATGAAGCACCAGGCGATCGTCGGCAACATCGGCCACTTCGACAACGAGATCGACATGGCCGGCCTCATCGCCACCCCCGGCATCAAGCGCAACAACGTGAAGCCGCAGGTCGACGAGTGGGTCTTCCCCGACGGCCACACGATCATCGTGCTGTCCGAGGGCCGCCTGCTCAACCTGGGCAACGCGACCGGCCACCCGAGCTTCGTGATGTCGAACTCCTTCACCAACCAGGTCATGGCGCAGATCGAGATCTTCACCAAGCCGGAGGAGTACCCGATCGGCGTCTACACGCTGCCCAAGCACCTGGACGAGAAGGTCGCCCGCCTCCACCTGGACGCGCTCGGCGTGAAGCTGACCGTCCTGTCCAAGGAGCAGGCTGACTACATCGGCGTCCCGGTCGAGGGCCCGTACAAGCCAGACCACTACCGCTACTGAGTGTTGGGGGTCCGATGGAAAAAACCGCCATCGCAAAAGGACCCCCAACACTCAGATTTCTCCCGGGGGGACGACCCCCCGTACCCGCCGGATGCGCGCCCGATGGCAAAACCGCCGTCGTATCGGGCGCGCACCCGGCCTCTCCCCGGGGGGACGCCCCCCGTACCCCCCGTGTGTCGCGGCGCGCGGGCCTGATCGCAAAGACCGCGGTCGTATCAGGCCCGCGCGCCGCGACAAGAGCCGCGTGTTGATTCGGTTACGCGACGAGACGCAGGGGATGGTCCGATGAAAGGCCAAGATATCCAGAACGCGGGACGACGGCAGCCGTCCGTCCCCGGGCTCGCCGAGCTCGGGGACAGCCGTATCCGTTATTCCGAACGCATGATGCCGCTTCTGGCCGCTCTCCATTCCCGCTTCGGCGCGGATAAGCCGTTCGGCGGGCTGTCTGTCGCCGCATGCCTGCACGTGACCGCGGAGACGGCGGTGTTCATCCGTGCCCTGCGCGCGGGAGGTGCGCGGGTGGCGCTCGCGGCCTCCAACCCGCTGTCCACTCAGGACGACATCGCCGCCGCCCTCGGCACCGGCGATGGCGTCGAGGTCTTCGCCCGCTCCGGCGTGGACCGCGAGACGTACTACCGGCACATCGCGCAGGCGCTCGACGCGGCCGGCCCCGGACCCGACCTGGTCATCGACGACGGCGGCGACCTGGTGAGCACCCTGCACACCGAGCGCCCGGCGCTGCTTGGCCGGGTGCGCGGCGGCTGCGAGGGGACGACAACAGGCGTGCTCCGCCTGCGCCGGATGGCGGCGGACAAGACGCTCGCCTTCCCGGTGATCGCCGCGAGCGACACCCCGGTGACCAGGATCGTGGACAACACGCACGGCACCGCGCAGTCGGTCATCGACGGGCTGCTCCGGGCCAGCGGCGTCCTGCTCGCGGGGAAGACCGTGGTGGTGGCCGGGTTCGGCGCGTGCGGGTCCGGCATCGCCGAGTCCGCCCAAGCGCTTGGCGCCAGGGTCGTGGTCACCGAGGTGGACCCGGTGCGGGCACTCGACGCGGTGCTGCGCGGGTTCAGGGTGCTGCCCATGCCCGAGGCGGCGCCGATCGGCGAGGTCTTCATCACCGCGACCGGCTCGACCGAGGTGATCACCGCGGAGCACCTGGCGGTGCTGCGGGATGGCGCGATCCTCGCCAACGCCGGCCACTTCGACGTGGAGATCGACGTCCGGGCCCTCGCCGCGATGGCGGTCGCCGTCGACACCGACGTCCGCCCGCACGCGGACGCCTACGAGCTCCCCGACGGCCGCCGCCTGCTCCTCCTCGCCGAAGGCCGCGTGGTCAACCTCGTCGCCGCCGACGGCCACCCGCCCGAGGTGATGGACCTCGCGTTCGGCATCGAGGCCCTGGCGCTCGCCTGGCTGGCGGGCCGCGCGGAGCAGCTCCCGCCCGGCGTCCACCGGGTCCCACCGGACATCGACGCCGAGGCCGCCCGCCTGGTGCTGGCAGCCCTAGGCACAAGGCTGGACACCCTGACCGAGGCCCAGCAGTCCTACCAGGCCAACTGGCACCTCGGCTCCTAATACGGCGGCGAAGTGCCTTGCTTGCTGGCACTGGTGGCTCCGACTGACCACGCCTTTGATCGACCGGGGCATGGCCTGTTGTTTCCGTACTGCACTGCCTCCTCCGAACTGACCTGAGCGCCGGATCCGTACCGCCCGGCTGTGCTCTTCAGGCCCGGCAGACGGAAACGTGCCAGAATCTCCTGGTGGCTGAGGAGCGGCTTGATGGCGGGAACATCGGCGGCGCCGTCCGGGCAGGGGATACAGTCCGCCGCGGCGCCGGGCCCTGGACGCCGGCCGTGCACGACCTGCTCGCCCACCTGGCGGACAAGGGGTTCCCAGGCGCCCCGCGGCCCCTCGGGTTCGATGAGCGGGGCCGTGAGGTCCTCACCTTCCTGGAGGGCGAGACCGTCGGAAGCCGCAAGCCGTGGCCAGCCTGGGTTCACTCCGACGACACCCTTGACCAGGTCGCCCGCTGGATGCGCGCCTACCACCAGGCCGTCGCCGACTTCGTCCCGCTGCCCGGCGCCGTCTGGCGAGGGGGCGGCACCTGGTCACCAGGCCTGATCATCGGCCACAACGACGCCGGCCCCTACAACGCGGCCTGGCACCGGGGCGCGCTCGCCGGGTTCTTCGACTGGGACTTCGCCGGGCCGGCCACACCGGAGTGGGACCTGGCCTTCGCCGCCTTCAGCTGGGTGCCACTGCACGCCCGGCACGTTGTTGCCGCCGAAGGGTTCACCGACTTCGCCGCCAGGCCCCGCCGTCTGCAGCGGTACCTCCGCACCTACGGCTGGTCGGCGACCGCGGCAGAGTTCCTCGTGGTGGTCCAGGCACGTGTCAAGGCCCACGCCGACGGCATTCGCGACCTCGCCGCCGCAGGGGACGAGGTGTTCGGGCGACTGCTCCGCCAAGGTGCCGCCGACGACCTCGACCAGGCCATCGCCGAGCTGACCATCTTCCCGCGATAGCACTCGCGCCACTCGAACGCAGCCCGGCCGCTGGCTCCAGGCTGTTGATGTGGACGCCTGCCACCCCGGAAACCTGCTGGGGAAGTGAACGTAGTGACCGGTTGGCCGGCGTGAAAGGACCGCCCTGGCGGGCTCCGGACACGTCAGGCGTCAGGTTTCTACGTCGAAAACCGGAAAAGGCGGCTGAGGCAGGCGGCTGGCGCGGGTAACCGGCTGGGCCCGCCGTGGGACTGCGGGCTCCCGCTGGCGGGCCGTCCGTGGTGACGGTTGGGACAAGCAGATCACCCTTCGCTGCGGACCGGCGAGCAGAATGCACAGCTACACCGGATTACTGGAGGGGTTGGGCGCGAGGTGGTGGCGGGCGTAGTGGCAGGCGGCGCGTACGCGGTCGCCGCAGCGGGCCGAGCACCACTGGCGGGCGGCGTGGGTGCGCAGGAACCAGCGGATGCAGCCGTGCGCGCCGCACGGGGCGGGGACCCGGTCTCCCGTGCTCGTGAGCAGGCCGAGCGCATCCCCGGCTAGCCGGGCGAGGGCGACGGCAACCGGGTCGGCGGCCGGTCCCAGGAGCTGCGTGCTCTGCTGCGGACCCGTGTCATCCCAGGTCAGGGCGGGGACTAGCGGCGCACCTGCCAGCGCCGCGTTCAACGCGGACAGGTCGTCGGGCTGCGATGATCGTCCGGTATGTGACATATATCCTTGCCTGCGCAAACGGGAGGCCACAGGCTAAGCGGCATTGGCTCCGGACCCGTCAGGTGTCAGACACTGGTGGGCGTTGCGCGAGAGGCGATCAGTGGGGACCCGGCGTGGGACCGGCAAGTCGTTCGGGATCATCTGTATGCGACTTTGACCTGGTGAGTACCAGCCAGCCGACTAGGGCCAGGGGGTAGGCGTAGTAGCCGAACCTGGTGGACGGCGCGAGGGTGAACAGGACCGCGTACAAGACGATGAGGCGGACCGTGGCGTCCCGCGTGTCGCGCGGCGGGCGGGCGAGCAGCCAGGCGGCCAGCGCGATGACCGCGAGCAGCAGGAGCGCGTCCACAGTGAGGTGCCCGGCGTGGCCGAGCTCGGAGATGAGGTGGCCGGGGAGCGGGCTGGCCGCCACCGTCTTGAACTTGCTGGTTCCTAGCGGGTAGTCGATCAGGTTCTGCTCGATGGCGTCCGGGGTCGCTAGCGCGTTCGGGGCGGCTGCCAGGGCGAGCAGGACGGCTGCCCCGACGACAGTGCCGGTGAACTTGACCGCGACCCGGTGGGACTCGCGGACCCAGGCCAGCACCGCGAGCACCGGAACCACGGCCCAGGCGGTGGACTTCATCGCGCAGGCGACCGCGAGCACCAGGGCCGCGCGGACGAACTGACGGCGGCCGGCCAGGGCGAGCGTCAGGCAGGTGAGCGCGATGATGGGCGGGTCGGTGACGCCGACCGTCAGCGGAAAGGCGATAAGCGGTGAGGCGACGGAGATCGCGGTGAGGACCGCCACCCACCTGCGGCGTTCTTTGCCGGAGCCCTGGACGGAGCTGGGAGCGACGAGCGTGAAGGCTGCGGCGAGCAGGACGATCGTGACGAGCGAGGTCCAGATCCTGGGATCGCCGAGCAGTCCGGGGAACCCCGCCTCGCGCGGCAGGCCAAACAGCTCTATGAGCGGCAGGTACGGGTTGTAGTGCTGCCAGTCCGTGATGAGATTAGGGGGCAGGTACGGCGTGCCGTGCCTGAACAGGTAGTCCGCCGAGCGGTTGATGACCACGACCTCGGCGGTCGACGTGTCGGGCACCTTGAGGATCATCCAGACCAGCGGTGCGAGGAACGCGCCGATGATGGCTGCGGCCAGCGGAGCCAGCCAGTTCCTCGTGACCAGCAGCAGGAGGGTCGCGACCGCGTAGCCGCCGCATGCCCAGGCACCCCAGGTGCCGTCGGCGTGCCTGGTGAAGATCTCCCCGCCCGCGTACACCGTGAAGATCGCGAACCACACCGTGATGGCGCGGCGGCCGGGCAGGGCGGTGTGCGCGGCGGCTGTCACCTGCTCGGGATCCGCCCCGTCGCGTGCCTGCGCGGCGGCCGCTGCGCCCGGTGTATTGTCCACGGTCCTAGAGGATATGTTGACCCTATGCTCAGCCACGTCTGCTAGGGGAGGCGCCAGTCGACTGGGTCGGCGCCTTGGGGCTGGAGGAGTTGGTTAGCGCGGCTGAACGGGCGGGTTCCGAAAAATCCGTTCTGTGCTGACATGGGGCTCGGGTGAGCGGACTCGATGCGCGGGACGCTGCCAAGCAGCGGGGCGAGGTTCCGGGCGTCGCGGCCCCACAGGATGGCGACCAGCGGCGCGTCCCGCGCGGCAAGCGCGCGGATCGCCTGCTCGGTTACCTCCTCCCAGCCCTTGCCCCGGTGGCTGCCCGGCTTGCCTGGCTCGACGGTGAGCACCCTGTTGAGCAGCAGGACGCCGCGCTCGGTCCACGGGGTCAGGTCGCCGTTCGACGGCTTCGGGTAGCCGAGATCCTCGGAGTACTCGCGGAAGATGTTGACGAGCGAGCCGGGCAGCCGCCTGACGCCTGGGTCGACGGAGAAGCTGAGGCCGACCGGGTGGCCGGGCGTGGGGTAGGGGTCTTGGCCGACGACCAGGACCCGCACGTCGGCGAACGGCTGCTTGAAGGCGCGCAGCACCTGGTCGCCTGCGGGCAGATAGCGCTTGCCCGCGGCGATCTGCTCGCGCAGGAACACGCCCATCCGGGCGATCTGGTCCTCGACTGGCGCGAGCGCATTCGCCCAGCCCGCCTCTACGATTTTGCCCAACGGCTCAGACATGCCCAGAAAATAGCGCAGGGGACCGACAAATGCTGAGCGCGAGCCAAAGCACGCGCCACCGGGCGCCTGGAGGCCGCTGTTCGCTTAAGTATCCGGGTGACGCCCGCTCAACTGCGGCCTGTGCCTGGTAAACAGGCTCCTAGCTGGTGCGGACCTGGTAAAAAGGGGTAACCTGCGCATGCGAGCGCGGGTTATCAGCGATGGACGTCATCGTCTGTCGTCGTGGGTGCTCTGCTTGGAGCCGGACACATGGAACGATGGGGCTCATGAAAGGACGCGTGCTGGTCGTCGACGACGACGCGGCGCTCGCGGAGATGCTTGGCATCGTCCTCCGCGGTGAGGGGTTTGAGCCGACGTTCGTCGCGGACGGAGACAAGGCAATGGATGCCTTCCGCGACACCCGGCCGGACTTGGTGCTGCTTGACCTAATGCTGCCTGGTTCCGACGGCATCGACGTGTGCCGCCAGATCAGGGGCGAGTCAGGCGTGCCGATCGTGATGCTGACCGCTAAGACCGACACCGTGGATATCGTCCTCGGGCTCGAATCGGGGGCCGACGACTACATTCTCAAGCCGTTCAAGTCCAAGGAACTCGTCGCCAGGATCCGGGCGCGGCTACGGCGCACGGACGAGCCTGCGCCCGAGATGCTGCAGATCGGCGACGTGTCCATCGACGTGGCGGGTCACTCGGTGAAGCGGAATGGTGAGACGCTGAGCCTCACGCCGCTTGAGTTCGACTTGCTCGTGGCGCTCGCCCGCAAACCGCGGCAGGTCTTCACCCGCGAGGTGCTGCTCGAGCAGGTCTGGGGCTACCGGCACGCGGCGGACACGCGGCTGGTGAACGTCCACGTGCAGCGGCTCCGTGCGAAGATCGAGCAGGACCCTGAGCACCCCGACATCGTCGTCACGGTGCGCGGCGTGGGCTACAAGGCAGGACCTGGCTGATCGGCGAATGGAGCAGCGGTCTGCGGAACGCGCGCAGCGCGACCAGCCGGATGCGCGCGAGGCCTGGGAGATGGCGCTCCGGCGCAAGAAGTGGGTGCGCTGGATCGTCAGCTGGTTCCCGCACCGGCTGACCATCGCGATCCGCTCCCTGCTGCGCTGGGAGCACCTGGTCATCGCGAAGGTCAGGCACCGCTGGCACCGGTCCCTGCAACTGCGGGTGGTCGGTACCACGCTGGTGATCTCGGCCACGATGATCGCGGTCCTCGGCTTCTTCCTCACCGAACAGATCTCTGACGGCCTGCAGCGCAACGCGGAGACCGCGGCACGGGCGCAGGTACTGACGGGCCTGAGCACCGCTCAGTCGCAGTCTGGCCTGACCACGCCGCCGGCGAACGGGCAGGTCGCCATGCAGTACATGTGGCAGATCGGCCTGCTGCTCCAGCCGACGGGCGGCACGGCCAGCTACAGCGTGGCCGTCGGGCTGAACGCGGACCAGGCGGCCGAGCCGGGCTTCCCGCGCTGGGCGACCGGCTTCGACGCCACTGCGACGCTCCCGTCCACCCTCCTGTCCAGCGTGCAGCTGGAGCAGGAGCAGGAAAAAGAGCACGGCAAGTCGGAGAACCTGCTGTACTACACCCCCACCGCGCTGATCCCCACCGCCGGCAGCCAGGGCACCCCGGCGATCGCGTTCGGCGCGCCGCTCGGCAACTCCTACCAGGTGTACTTCGTGTTCCCGCTCACCGAGGAGCAGCAGACCCTGCAGCTCGTCCAGACGACGCTCATCGGCGTGGGGATCGCGCTCGTGGCGCTGCTCGCGGCGATCGCCTCACTGGTGACCCGGTGGGTGGTAGTGCCGGTGCGGCACGCGGCGGCGGCCGCGCAGCGGCTGTCTGCGGGCAAGCTTGAGGAACGGATGATCGTCGGCGGAGCCGACGACCTCGCCATGCTCGCCACCTCGTTCAACGACATGGCTGACAGCCTGCAGGAGAAACTGCACGAGCTTGAGGAGCTGTCCAAGGTACAGCGCCAGTTCGTCTCCGACGTCTCGCATGAGCTGCGCACCCCGATGACGACGATCAGGATGGCCGCGGAGATCCTCTTCGAGTCGCGGGAAGACCTCGACCCGGCGGCCGCGCGCAGCACCGAGCTGCTGCAGAGCCAGATCGAGCGGTTCGAGACCCTGCTCACCGACCTGCTCGAGATCAGCAGGCACGACTCGAACGTCGCCACGCTCGATGCCGAGCCGGCGGACCTGTGTGACCTCGTGCGCAGGAGCGCCGACGACGCGCAGCAGCTCGCGGAGCGCCGGGGCTGCCGCATCGAGTTCCGGCTACCCGTCGAGGCCACGTTGGTCGAGATGGACCGGCGCCGGGTGGAGCGGATCCTGCGCAACCTGCTCGTCAACGCGGTGGAGCACGGCGAGGGACGCGACGTCGTGGTGACCGTGGCGGCGGACAAGGGCGCGGCCGCCGTCGCCGTCCGCGATCACGGAGTCGGGCTTGCCCCCGGCGAAGAGCAACTGGTCTTCGAGCGGTTCTGGCGTGCGGACCCGTCCCGCGCGCGGACGGTCGGCGGCACCGGTCTCGGCCTGGCCATCTCCCTCGAGGATGCCCACCTGCACGGCGGATGGCTGCAGGCGTGGGGCGAGAAGGGCCGGGGCTCGGTCTTCCGGCTCACCATCCCCAGGATCGCCGGGCTGCCGATCGTCGGCTCCCCCCTGCCGCTGGGACCTGACGAGGCGGAGGTCATCACCAGCGCCGTCACCACGCTGGAAGTGGACCTGTCAGGCGGCGGTTCTCGTGGCTAGGCCGAAGACGCCGCGGCCACTGCTCACCGCCCTTGCCGCGCTCCTCGTCGCCGCGCTGTCCGCGACGGGGTGCGTGTCGATGCCGACCGGCGGGCCCGTGTCCTCCTACCCGGTGACCCAGGGGCAGGACGCGCAGGACCAGCCCTACGTGCAGATCGTGCCGCAGCCGCCGGGTGCCGGCTGGTCGCCGACGCAGATCGTCCAGGGATTCCTCACCGCCTCCGCCAGCTTCGGCGATTACAGCCAGGTAGCCCGGCAGTACCTGACGCCCCCGCTGCAGAAGACCTGGAATCCGTACTGGTCGGCGTCTGTGTACGCGAGCGGCCCTGACCCCACGGGACCGACGAACTTGTCGGCTAAGGCGACGCAGGCGACGGTGCGGATCACCGGCGACAGGCAGGCGGCACTGCAGGGCTACGGCAACTATTCGGTGGCTTCGTCCTCCTCCTCGTCTTCACAGGATTCTCTCGGTCCTCAGCCGAGGTTCAGACTGTCCAAGGTGGACGGCCAGTGGCGGATCTCGGCGGCGCCATCGGAGCTGCTGCTGACCAGCGCCTCGTTCCGGTACGACTACCAGCTCAGCAACCTGTACTTCTTCGATCCGACGGGGCAGTACCTCGTCCCCGACCCGGTATACGTGCCGCTGCAGGCCAGGCCGAGTGACCTGATGAACGGGCTGGTCAGTGACCTGATCACGCAGCCGGATGACTGGCTCTCCGGCGGGGCGACGAAGACCGCTTTCCCGAAGGGCACCAAGATCAGCGGCGTCTCGCTCGACGGCGTGACCGCGGTTGTCGACCTCACGGGCAGTGCCATCACCAAGGCCAGCCCCGGGGTTATGGAGCAAGTCTCGGCTCAACTGCTGTCGACGCTGGCCGGTTCCGCACAGAGCGGGTCAACAGGTCAGGGGGTGCAGTCGGTCGAGGTCGAACTGAACGGCAAGCCATGGATTCCCCCTGGCGCCCAGGGCAGCAACCCGGTGCAGCTGACGGGCACGGGCAAGTGGAACCCGGCGCCTGGCGATAGCCAGCAGTTCTACTACGTCAACAGCGAGGGGTACCTGACGAGCCAGACAGGTACGACCGGCAAGCCGGTCAGCCTCGCGAAGATCGGCACCGGGTACTCGCAGATCGCGGTTTCCCCGGACGGCACGTACGTGGCCGCACTGCGCGGCGCCGCGCTGTACACCGGCCTCATCGGCGGCACCCTGACCAAACGGAGCGGCTCCTACGTGGCGATGAGCTGGGACGTCAGCGATGACCTCTGGGCGTCGCAAGGCGACGAGATCGTCGAGTTCCGCGGCACGGCGAACGCGCGGCAGCCGCTGGGGCAAATGGTTGCCGTCAACGTTCCCACCGAGAACCCGGACCCGCAGTTCACCGCGCTTCAGGTCGCACCCGATGGCGTCCGCGTGGCGATCGTCATCCAGGGCAACGAGCTGACCTTCGGCGCCATCTCCGGCCAGGACGGGCCGAGCCCGCAGATCGCGCTCTCCCTCGTCCAGTCGAGCCCGGTCAATGCCACCACGTTCACCGGGCTGACCTGGTACGGCCCCGATAACGTCATCACACTCGCCGAGCCTGGCACCGCCGTGACCGAGTACCCCGTGAGCGGCGGCGCCCCGACTTCCATCCCGGCCGAACCCGGCATGCAGACGATCACGGCGAGCCCCGCGCAGCCCTTGGTCGCCGGCCTGCCTGACGGGCACCTGTGGTACGACGCCAGCCTCACCGGCTCCTGGCTTCCACTCGACTACGACGGCAGCTCGCCGACCTACCCTGGGTGACTCCAGCGTCTCGGAGGTTCCTGAGAACCTGCAGAGAAAACGTCCCTTATGCGTCTGTTATATACCGTTTTGGGCCCAATGTCCAGCCTGACATTTCTCCTCGTAGGAGCTAGCGTTCATGCATGGCACTCGCCCGGGTCCGTGGTTGCGCCGGGCAGGCCCGCCGAGCCGTGCTGGCGGCCAGCGGGTCTACCAGGCAAGCCGATGCCAGTCGCAGGCGAAACGGTCCACGTAAGGCGACTTCTCGTCGTCCGATCACGGTGCGGCTTAGAAGTAAGTCCTGCCTCGCCGGGGAACACAAGGAGTTCCCCGGACCACGGGAGAAGGGCAGTAGTGGCCATGGAAGGCCGCGAACCTCTCAGCAGGCGGATGTGGGGTCGAAGACCAGGTCGGCCGGGCGAGTGCCTACCGAACCTTCTTACTTTGATCTGGTCCGGATGATCAGGTCAAAGTGCAAGGGCGCAAAATGAGTAAGAAGGTTCCTACTGGTACATCAACGCCGAAGGGGGATCGAGATGGATATCACCTTCAAAGGCAGGCACACCAGCGTTCCCGAGCGCTTCCGCAGGCACGCGAGCGCAAAGCTGGCCAAGCTTGAGAAGCTCGATCACAACGCGATCAGGATCGACGTCGAGGTGTCGACTGAGCGGAACCCAAGGCAGGCTGATAGGAGCGAGCGGGTAGAGCTCACGATCAGATCGAGAGGCCCGGCCATCAGGGCCGAGGCGGCGGCCGACGACCGCTACGCGGCCCTGGACCTCGCGTGCGCCAAGCTCGAGGGCCGGCTGCGCAAGGCGGCCGAGCGTCGCAAGGTCCGGCACGGCGACGTGACGGTGCGCTCCACCGACGCGCTCGCCGCGGTGGCCGCGGCGCCTGCGGAGGCGGGCGCCATCGCAGCGGCCGCGGTCTCCCTGGATGACGTCGACATCCCGGTGATCCCGAAGCCCGACGACGCGGCCATGCTGGACGGCACGCCGGTCGGCCGCCGGGCGACCGGCAAGGCGAACGGCAAGCCGAGCGCGCGGGCGACCGCGAAAGCTGGCGCCAAGCCGAACGCGCACCGCCGCCCGCAGGCGGTGGTGCCGCTCCCGGCGTTCCAGGAAGCGGAGGTCGCCCCCGACTTCGACGGCTTCCGCGACGAGGCCGAAGCCGAGGAGTCCGTCTCCGGCGTCCTGCCGATGCAGATGGTGGGGGACGGCCCGCTGGTGGTCAGGGAGAAGTTCCACGCCGCGCACCCCATGACGATCGACGACGCGCTCTTTCAGATGGAGCTCGTCGGGCATGACTTCTTCGCCTACCACGACAGCCGGTGCGGCAAGTTCAGCGTTGTCTACCGCCGCCGCGGCTACGACTACGGAGTCATTAGGCTCGTCGAAAACGAGCATGAGCTTTAACCCAGCCCCTGCTAAGGCAGCGCGGGGGCGGCGCGATTTCTGCGCCGTCCCCCCGCTGGGGGCTACCCCCGGCTAGCACTAGCGGGGCGGTACGCGTAGCTTTAGTGACATGTCCTATCCTGTGCGTGAACTGCGAACGCTGCGGAAGGAGCGGCCGTGACCGAGCGGTCTCTTGCGGCCAGGAAGAATGCGCCCGTCGTCCCAGCGCCTTCAGCCCCGATCACCTCTGGCAGCGATGCCGGGCGGGGCACCGATCCGATCAGGGTGCTGATCGCGGACGACCATGCCCTTTTTCGCCGGGGCCTTGAGATGGTCTTGCAGGGGGAGCCCGGCCTTGAGCTCGTCGGCCAGGCCTCTGACGGCCAGGAAGCGGTGCAGCTCGCCGGCGAGGTCGTGCCCGATGTCGTGCTCATGGACATCCGGATGCCGAAGATCACCGGCATCGAGGCTGCCCGCCAGATGAAAGAGGTCGCCCCGTCGGCCAAGATCGTGATGCTCACAATCAGCGACGAGGAAGAGGACCTCTTCGAGGCGATCCGCGCGGGCGCGAGCGGCTACCTGCTCAAGGACATCCCGCTTGACGAGCTTGCCGACTCCGTGCGCGCCGTGCACGGCGGCCAGTCGCTCATAAACCCTTCGATGGCGGGCAAGCTGCTTAGCGAGTTCGCGACGCTGGCCCGCAGGGACGCCGAGGACGAGCCGGCCAAGCATGCGCCGGCGCCGAAGCTGACCGAGCGCGAGATGGAGGTGCTCCGCCTGGTGGCGCGCGGCATGAACAACCGCGACATCGCCAAGGAGCTGTTCATCTCGGAGAACACGGTGAAGAACCACGTGCGGAACATCCTGGAGAAGCTGCAGATCCACTCCCGGATGGAAGCCGTGATGATCGCGGTGCGCGAGAAGCTGATCGAGATCAGCTAGCCGCTCGTTCGCAGCCTTGCAAGATCAAAGTCAAGACCTGAGATCAAAATCAAAGTCAAGACCTGTGTTCGTGCGGCGCGGGCCACCGGGGGGATTACCCGCGACCTCCTCCGGAAGGTCGCGGGCCAATCCCCCCGGCGTCCCTCGCTCCTCGGACGTGTCTTTGAACGCTCAAAGTCAAGATCAAGATCCAAATCGTGATCCCGAACGGTTGCGTGTCATACGCGGCCCCTCAACAACCTGCCTAGGCGGGCAGGGGCGCCTCGGATCACACCCCAAGCGCCCGCAGCTCACTCGAAAGCGGCTGGGCTAGGGCAGACGGCTGAACCCGTTCGGCGGCTACAGCTGAGCAACCCACCCACTGAGCTGCTTCGGCCAGGGCTCGCGCCATGGGCGTGACGGCGGCTGGCTTTTCTAGGTACAGGTTCCTGGCGACAAGCGTCTCCCCGTCTCGCCCTGGGTCGACCCAGCCGACGATCTGGCCGCCGGTGAGCAGCGGCATCGTGAAGTAGCCGCGCTCGCGCTTCTCCCTGGGCACGTAGGGCTCGAACAGGTGCCGGTAGCCGAACATCCGCAGCGTCCGCTTCCGGTCCCAGATGAGCGAGTCGAACGGTGACAGCAGCGCCGTGCGGTGCGTGCCGCGGCCGCCCGCGTTGAGCCAGGCGAGCGCCGCCGGGTCGGCCCAGCCCCTGACCTCCCGCTTGCTGCCGGGCACCGTCACGGGGGTCAGCCCGGCCGCCGCCGCGGCCTCGTCGAGCGCCTCGCCGTCGCGCAGGTGCAGCCCGTACCCGTTGAGCCGCTGGTACTCGATGAAATCCGCGTGCGTCGCCACGCCAAGCGCCCGCGCGACCGTGCCGACCAGGTAGGACAGGCACTCGCTGTCGGTCGGCTCGTGGTCGGTCAGTTCTCGCGGAATGACCCGTTCCGGCAGGTCGTAGATACGGCGCCAGCCGGTGCGCCGCACGCACACTGCCCGCCCGGTGTCCAGCAGCCACTCGGCGGCGATCTTCACCTCCGACCAGTCCCACCACGGCCCGCCCGCCTTCGCGCCGCCGAGCTGGGTCGCGGTCAGCGGCCCCTCGTCACGCAGCCGGGCCAGTACCTGCTCGCAGACGTCCTCGGAGACCTTGTGCCAGCGCTGCCCGCGCGCGGCGATGGCCCGCCGCCGCCAGGCGTAGTACGGCCAGTCCGCGAGCGGCAGGATGCAGGCCGCGTGTGCCCAGTACTCGAACGTCGTCGGCGTGCCTTTGGCGGGCCAGTAGGCTTTCTCGACGGTGTCCCGCCCGACCGGGCCAAGCCGCGCGTACGCGACAAGCTCATGCGATCGCGCAAGCACTGAGATCGTGTCGAGCTGCACGCCGCTGACTCGCCGCAGCACTCCGGTCACGCCGCCGCGCTTCACGGCGGCACCAAGAAACCCCTGAGAGTAAAGGGTGGCCCGCCGCACCTCATCGGCGCTCAGCACGGTTATCTCCCGGGGGGACGACCCCCCGTACCCCCCGGCGCCCGCACCCGTAGCTCTTTCACGATCATCCCGAACGGACGCGGCTGACTCTCCCACGCCATGACTCTAGCGACCGGGACCGACAATCGAGCGGCGGTATCGCCAAGGGGGACGAACCCCGTCCCCCCGGGACTAAAGCTTCGGGATAACTGTGGAACGACTTAGTGCCAGTCCGTCGTTTTAATACCAGTCCGTGTTGACCGTCTTGGAGAACGCGAGGATGAGGCAGCCGACGATGGCGACCGCGGTCCCGATCCAGAAGATGATCCAGTTCGGGGTCGGGAAGAACGCGATGCCACCGATGATGAACCCAACGATGACAGTGCTGGTTCCGACCCAGGAGATGGGCCTGCCCGGGTTGTGCTCGGAGTGCTCGCCGGTGCCGTGCGCCAGCGTTCCGGCGGCGCCCGTGCCCGCTACGGCACCCGTGCCGTCCACGGTGTCTGTTGCCTGCTCGGCCACGAACTCCTCCTCCGACCCAAGGCTGCCTATGCTGAGGTTGTCACGAAAATACCGCAACGGGCTCGGGGACTCGGTAGCCGGCCCCCATCTCGCCTACGATGGCAGTCAAAGCCCGTACGTTAGGGCCACGTCCGATGAGTACTGCCGCAAGGAGCACGACGAAAAGTGCCTTCGATCCTAGATAGCATCCTTCGCGCCGGCGAAGGCAAGACCCTGCGTCAACTCAAGCGGATCAGCCAGCAGATCAACTCCGTTGAGGACGACTTCGTCGCGATGAGCGACGCCGAGCTGCGCGCGATGACCGACGAGTTCAAGCAGCGGCTCGCCGACGGCGAGACGCTCGACGACATCCTCCCCGAGGCGTTCGCCACGGTCCGCGAGGCGGCACGGCGCACACTCGGGCAGCGCGCCTTCGACGTGCAGCTCATGGGCGGCGCGGCGCTGCACCTCGGCAACATCGCCGAGATGCGCACTGGTGAGGGCAAGACGCTCACCGGGGTGTTCCCCGCCTACCTGAACGCGCTTTCCGGCAACGGCGTGCACGTCGTCACGACCAACGACTACCTGGCCAAGCGCGACTCCGAGTGGATGGGCCGGGTGCACCACTTCCTCGGCCTCGAGGTCGGGGTGATCCTGGCCGACATGACGCCGGCCGAGCGGAACAAGGCCTACGCGGCCGACATCACGTACGGGACGAACAACGAGTTCGGCTTCGACTACCTCCGCGACAACATGTCGTGGTCGCTTGAGGAGTGCGTCCAGCGTGGCCACAACTTCGCGATCGTCGACGAGGTGGACTCGATCCTCGTCGACGAGGCACGGACCCCGCTGATCATCTCGGGCCCGGCTGAGCAGAACTCCCGCTGGTACACCGAGTTCGCGAAGATCGCGCCCAAGCTGAGGCGCGTGCGGGACGAGGAGCTCCAGGACGGCGACTACGAGGTCGACGAGAAGAAGCGGACCGTCGGCATCCTTGAGTCCGGTGTCGAGAAGGTCGAGGACTGGCTGGGCATCGACAACCTGTATGACCCGGTCAACACGCCGCTCGTGTCGTTCCTGAACAACGCGCTCAAGGCCAAGGAGCTGTTCAAGAAGGACAAGGACTACGTCGTGATGAACGGCGAGGTCCTGATCGTGGACGAGTTCACCGGCCGCATCCTGCACGGCCGCCGGTACAACGAGGGCATGCACCAGGCCATCGAGGCCAAGGAAAGCGTGCAGATCAAGGACGAGAACCAGACGTTCGCGACGATCACGCTGCAGAACTACTTCCGTCTTTACGACAAGCTCGCGGGCATGACTGGCACGGCGATGACCGAGGCCGCCGAGTTCATGCAGATCTACAAGCTCGGCGTCGTCCCGATCCCGACCAACAAGCCGATGATCCGCGCCGACGAGACGGACGTGATCTACCAGACCGCGCAGAACAAGTTCGACGCGGTGGTCGAGGACATCGCGGAGCGGAACGCCGAGGGGCAGCCGGTCCTGGTCGGCACAGTGAGCGTGGAGAAGTCCGAGATCCTCTCGGTGCTGCTCAAGCGGCGCGGCATCCAGCACCACGTGCTGAACGCCAAGTACCACGAGCAGGAAGCGATGATCGTCGCCCAGTCGGGGCGGCTCGGCGCCGTCACGGTGGCGACCAACATGGCGGGCCGTGGCACCGACATCATGCTGGGCGGGAACCCGGAGTTCATCGCCGACCTTGAGCTGCACCAGCGCGGCCTGTCGCCGGTCGACACCCCGGAAGACTACGAGGCCGCGTGGCCGGAGGCGGTCGCCAAGGCGAAGGCGGCGGTCGCGGCGGAGCACGAGCAGGTCGTGGCGGCCGGCGGGCTCTACGTGCTCGGCACCGAGCGGCATGAGTCGCGGCGGATCGACAACCAGCTCCGTGGCCGGTCCGGACGGCAGGGCGACCCGGGTAAGTCCCGGTTCTACCTGTCCCTCGAGGACGACCTGATGCGCATGTTCAACTCCGATCGCGTCGCGGCGATCATGGACCGGCTGAACATCCCGGCCGACGTCCCCGTCGAGAACTCGGTGGTCTCCCGCGCGATCAGGTCCGCCCAGTCGCAGGTCGAGTCGCAGAACTTCGAGATCCGCAAGGACGTCCTGAAGTACGACGACGTGCTCAACCGGCAGCGCACGGTCATCTACGGCGAGCGGCGTAAGGTGCTTGAGGGCGCGGACCTGCACGAGCAGATCCGGTCCATGGTCGACGAGGTGATCGGTTCGTACGTGGCGGTCGCCACCGCTGACGGGTACCCGGAGGAGTGGGACCTTGAAAAGATGTGGCGGGCGTTCAAGCAGCTCTTCCCGATCACGCTGAAGGCAGACGCGGTCATCGAGGAAGCCGGCGGCGACAAGGGCGGGCTGACCACCGACCTGCTTACCGAGATGGCGCAGGAGAACGCCCAGGAGGCGTACGACCGCCGCGAGGCCGAGCTCACGCCGGACCTGATGCGCGAGATCGAGCGGCGCGTGATCCTCTCGGTTCTCGACCGCAAGTGGCGCGAGCACCTCTACGAGATGGACTACCTCCGCGAGGGCATCGGCCTGCGCGCGATGGCGCAGCGCGACCCGCTGGTCGAGTACCAGCGGGAGGGCTACGACATGTTCAACGCCATGATGGACGGCATCAAGGAAGAGTCGGTCGGGAACCTGTTCAACCTGCAGTTCGAGGTCCAGGAAAACCCGATCGTCGAGGAGGTCGGCGCTGGGGCGCAGCTCGCGTTCGGCGGCGCCCTTCCTGGTGTCACCACGGGCGGCGCGCTGCAGGCGCCCGCCTCTCCTGAGCCTGCCGCTCAGGCACCGGCACCGGTTCCCGCCGCGCCGGCCCGTCCTGCTCCCCCCGTCCCCCCGGCCCCGGCGGAGCCGGTGGCCCCGCCGGTGGCCTTCGGCAAGAAGCCAGGGACTGGCCAGGCTGGCGGTCAGCAGGCTGGCGGTCGGGCCCGTGGCCGGCATGCGGCCGACGGGCGGGGCCACGCCACCGCGGCCGGCCGCGGGCAGGCCGCATCGCGCAGTAATCGCCCCGCGGGACGACCCCCCGTACCCCCCGGGAACGGTGCCCAGGCGGCCCGGCCTGCCCCGGCGGAGGTAACGGAGGTAACCGACACGGTCCCGGAGAGCACCGGCCCGCAGCCGGTGCTGCCCGCTGGCATGGAGCCGCGCCGCCCGCGCAACCTCCAGTACTCGGCGCCGGCCGAAGGCGGCGGTGTCGAGATGCACGGTGAGGCCGCCGATGACCCCTACGCCAGCGTGGGCCGCAACGACCTGTGCCCCTGCGGCTCCGGCCGCAAGTTCAAGCGCTGTCACGGCGGGCGGAACTAATCGCGGGGGGCGACCCCCTATCCGGCTTCGATGTCGGTGCACAGCCAGCGCGAGCTGTGCTCTAGGCGGATGGCCAGGGCGCGGGTGCGCGGGCCGGTCACCACGACCATGGTCATCTCGATGACGTCCGGCGCTGGCCTCGTGGTGAGAACGCGCAGGACCCGGGGCTGGTGCCCGACGTTGAAGAGGGGCATCAGTCGGCGCAGATGGATGCTCCCGCGCGTGGACATCCACGGCATCAGCTGCTTGACCGGACGGACGCCGGCCAGTACCTCGGCGAGCAGGACCGCAAACTGCCGGGGGAGTGCCGGTTCCGCGTCAAGGCTCAGCGCCTGGACGTTGCCGAAACCAGCTGGCTCCGTGCTTGCCGGCGGTTCGTGGTCAAGCGGCGGCCAAAGCTCCGGCAGCGGCATGATCTGGATCGCGGACTGCTCGACAGGCATGGATCCCCCAGGGGGTGGGCGGGCCGGTGGTGACTGCTTACGCTCTACAGCTACTCGCCCCTACCGACATTCCGGCACCGGCTTGCGAAGCGGGGACGCCCTCCTGCACCCCCGGCGCATGGTGGGGATTCGCAGCGCCTAAATCCCGGCCCAAATTTCTATTAAATAGGTCGGAAATATTGACATGATTGCGGGCACTTGCTTTGATCAAGACCGAACCAAGTGGTGCGTGGGAAGGAAACCGCATGTCAGCATCGGCCATCGACATCCGCAAGGTCGCCGGCGACATCGGCGCCGAGATCACCGGCATCCGGCTCGGCCCCGACCTGCCGACAGATATCGTCAAGCTGATCAGGGACGCGCTCCTTGAGCATAAGGTCGTCTTTGTCCGCGGCCAGGGCCACTTGGACGACGCGAGCCAGCAGGGCTACGCCCGGCTGTTCGGCGACCTGACGACGGGCCACCCGACCGTTCCCGGTCCCGAGGGCGCCCCGAACGTCTTCGAACTGGACGCCCAGGGCGGCGGCGGCAAGGCGAACTCCTGGCATACCGACGTGACGTTCGTTGACCGGCCCCCGGCGATCTCTATCCTGCGGGCGATCACGCTCCCCCCGTACGGCGGCGACACCTGCTGGGCGAACACCGCGACCGCCTACGAGTCCCTGTCCCCGGCGCTGAAGGCCTTCGCCGAGCAGTTGTGGGCGCTGCACTCCAACGACTACGACTACGGGGCCCAGTCCGGCGGCGGAGTCGCGGAGAAGTCCGCGAAGGACCGCAAGCACCACGACGAGGTCTTCAAGTCGACGATCTACCAGACCGAGCACCCGCTCGTCCGGGTCCACCCAGAGACGGGGGAGCGGGCGCTGCTGCTCGGCCACTTCGTCCGCCGCATCCTCGGGGTGTCCGTGAGCGACTCCCGGTACTTGTTCGACCTGTTCCAGGCGCACGTGACCCGCCTGGAGAACACGGTCCGCTGGCACTGGGCACCAGGCGACATCGCTATGTGGGACAACCGTGCCACCCAGCACTACGCGATCGACGACTACGCCGACCTGCCGCGCAAGATGCACCGGGTCACGGTCTCTGGCGTCCTCGCGGTCAGCGTGACGGGTGAGCACAGCCGCGCGCTCGCCGGTGACTCGGACCCGTACGTGCTCGCAGGTCAGAACACCAAGAACTAAAACCGGGATTCAGAACGGGAGCGTGCGCTGCGCACCAGCGAAGCGGCCTCCGTCCGAGCGGGCCTGATCGCAAAAACCGCGATCGTATCAGGCCCGCTCGGACGGGCTGCCTTACGGGGGGACACCCCCCGTACCCCCCGTGCGGGCGGGCCTGATCGCAAAAACCGCGATCGTATCAGGCCCGCTCGGACGGGCTGCCTTACGGGGGGACCCCGTACCCCCTGGCCTCGCTGCGGGCGAGGCCGGGGGCCGCGAGCGGCGCTGGTGGCTGGTTAGCTGCCGCTGACGCTTGAGTTGAACTGGGTCGTGACGTAGCTGGATATGTTCACGTCGTTCGGGATCTGGCCGGCCTTGTAAAACTGGGTGACCAGGCCCTGCAATGACGCCGTGACCGTGCTCGTGATCGGGACCGGAACGGTGTAGTCGACCTTGGCCGCCGCGTCCGTGATGCTGGCCGGCAGTCCGGCCGCGGCGGCCCAGGCGGTACCCCAGGCGTCGGGGTTCTTTTCGGCCCAGACGTAGGCCTTGTCGAGCGTCGTGAGGTAGATCTGGATGGCCGCTGCCTTGGCCGGGTTGGCCACGGCGGACTTGGACGCGACATCAAAGGAGTACGGGCTGCCGTACTGCGAGCCCTCCGCCAAGACCTTCGCGCCGTCCTGGGCGACGACCTGCTGGACGTAGGGCGGCCAGATGTCCCAGGCGTCGACCGAGCCAGAGGTGAACGCGGCGAGCGCTTCGGCCGGCTGGAGGTTCACCAGCGTGACCTGCTTGGAGGTCAGCCCCGCCGCGTTCAGCACGGTCAGCAGTTGGTAGTTGCCGGAACTGCCCGAGCCATAGGCGATCTTCTTGCCCTTGAGCTGCGAGATAGAGGTGATCGGCGAGCCCTTCGGCACGACGACCGCGTCCTGGTCGCCGCTTGGCACCGTGCGGGCGCCGACGACTACGATTCCCTCGCCGCCCGAAGCGGCGAAGACCGGCGGGGCGTCGCCGACGCCGCCGATGTCGATGGAACCGGAGGCTGCCGCCTCGAGGATGGGCGGGCCGGAGGTGAAGTCATCCCAGGTGACCTTGAACGGGAACGTCTTGAGCAGGCCGGCGGCCTGCAGGACCGCCTCCGCGCCGGTGCCTTTCTGGTCGCCGACGTTCAACGTGACCGCGGACAGGTTGACCGAGCTTGACGCCGACGCGCTCGCCGAGCTTGACGAGGCCGCAGTGGCGGCGCTTGAGCTCGAACTGCTGGCTGAGGAGCAGGCGGCCGCTGCCAGCCCGGTGAGGGCGAGGACGGGGATCGCCATCAGCTTCCGTCTGAGTTTCACATTAATCCTTCTTTTTAGATTTGTTTGATAGGAAATAGCGAGAAGGCGGGCCTGGCCGGCAACGGTCCCGGTGCGGCCCGGTGTTAGCTCGCGGACTCGGCCGCTGGCACCCCGAGCTCACGGAGCAGCCGCAGGCGCAGAGCCGTAAGCGTCGGGTGGTCCCTGTCCCGTGGCCGGGCCAGGTCGATGGCTGAGGAGTGGGCGATCTGCCCGTCGCCGAGCACTAGGACCCGGTCGGCGAGCGCCAGCGCCTCATCCACGTCATGCGTGACCAGCAGCACCGCAGGCTTGTGGCGCTGCCACAGCCGCAGTACCAGCCGGTGCATCGAGATCCTCGTCAGCGCGTCCAGGGAGCTGAACGGCTCATCGAGTAGCAGCAGCGCCGGGTGCCTGACAAGCGCCCGCGCGAGCGAAACCCGCTGCGCCTCGCCGCCGGACAGGGTAAGTGGCCAGGCGGAGACCCGCTCGGCGAGCCCGACCTCCTCGAGTGCCGCGACCGCTACCTGCCTCGGGTTGGCGTCCCGCAGCCCCAGCGTGACGTTGTCGAGCACCCGCTTCCACGGCACAAGGCGCGGCTCCTGGAACGCCACAGCCACCGGCTTGGTCACGGCCAGCTCACCCGACACGTCATGGTCAAGCCCGGCGAGCGCCCGCAGCAGCGTTGACTTGCCGGATCCGCTCCGCCCGATCAGCGCAACGAACTCGCCTGCCTTGATATCCAGGTCGAGCCCGTCAAGCACGGCCCGGGCGCCGAACCGCTTCGTGAGTCCGCGCAACGACGCTGCGACCACGTTCTGATGCATCAGCCGCCGCGGCCGGGGCCGACCCGGCGGGCTCGGCGCCCTGTGCGTCATCGGTCTGGGCCGCCGTCTCGCTCATAGGGCGAACTCCTGCCGCCATGCCAGGGCCTTTCTCTCAATGAGCCTGACCACCGAGTCCGCGATCACGCCAAGCAGCGCATACACGAGCAGGGCCACGACGATGACGTTGTTCGCCAGGAACGTCTCCGCTTGGTTCATCATGAAGCCGAGTCCGGCGTTGGCGTTGATCTGCTCGCCGACGACCAGGGCGAGCAGCGAGCCGATCACACTCAGCCGCAGACCGGTCAGTGCCTGCGGTAGCGCGCCCGGCAGTACGACGTGCCACACCAGCTCCCACCGGGAGAGGCCGAGCACCTGACCGAGCTCGCCGAGCTTGGGGTCGACGCTGCGGATGCCCGCGAACGTGTTGATATACATCGGGAACAGCGCGCCGAGCAGGACGATCAGGTCCTTGGGCAGATCGCCGATGCCGAACCAGACGATGAACAGCGGCAGCAGTCCGAGCAGCGGGACCGACCGCAGCGCATTCATCACCGGGTCAAGCGCGTACTCACCGATCCGGCTGAGGCCGCTCAGGACGGCGATGACCACCGCCACCGCGACGCCGATGGAGAACCCGATGCCCCAGCGCTCCGCCGAGACGAGCAGCGAGCCCTGGAGCGTCCCGTACGCGGGAGAATCGGTAACCACCAGGTTGTAAGCGGTGTGCGCGATCGAGACCGGTGAGGCGAGCCTGCTTGGGGGCAGCACCCCGGTCGCGCTGAGCAGCTGCCACATACCGATGAGCACCACGGGGCTCACCAACCTGAGCCAGCCGCGGCCGGCCACGCCCCGGCTCCGGCGCCGCGCTCGGTCGGAGATGACGCGCGTGTCTCCCGTGACCGAAGGAGTGAAAAGTTGAACCGACACCGCCACCTCTTCTGTCTTCCGTCGCAAAGCAGATCAACCCATCGTGTAGCGGAATGCAGATAATGTCAATTGACAAACTAGGAATTAGCGAAGTTGTGATTTGCGATTTGCATCTGTAACCGGGCTATTGCGGGGCCCGGGGACGCCGCCCGTTCGTTCGCCGCGGAGACTGGGACTCTTTACGGGCGGCCGGCGTCGCAGGTCGATAGGCTTTTCCGTGTGGCGCACATGGCAGCGCAAGATGGTGCCAGTGCCGCAGGACCGAAGCCACGGACGCCAAGGGCGGCAAAGGCTAAGCTCGCTGGCGATGGGGTGAGCAGGTCCGCGGCGCAGGCGGCGGCGAAGGGCAAGGCGTACCCGTTCACGGCCGATCAAGGCCGTGCCGCGAACATGAGGGGGAACCGCCGCGCCAACACCAAGCCCGAGATGGCGCTGCGGACGGCGCTGCACGCCATGGGCTACCGCTACCGCAAGGACTTCCGGCTCGACCTGCCGCTGCGCCGGGTCCGGCCGGACATCGCGTTCACCAGCCGCAGGGTCGCCGTGTTCGTCGACGGCTGCTTCTGGCACGCCTGCCCAGAGCACGGCTCCAAACCGAAGAGCAACGAGTGGTACTGGTCGCCGAAGCTGGCCAAGAACGCGGAGCGCGACCGCGCCGCCGACGAGGCCCTCGCGCAGGCGGGCTGGACAGTGGTCCGCCTCTGGGAGCACGTCCCCCTAGAAGACGCCATAGCCACGGTGGTCACCGCCGTCGGGGCGCCGAAGGCGCTGCGGTCTTAACCGCGGGGAGGCTACGTCGTTCCCCCGCGAGCAACACAGCTAACATTTCGCCATGCGGGTCTACTTGCCCTCCACGATGCCGGGCCTGGTCGATGTCCTCGCCAAGGGCGAGGTGGGGTCCACTCCATTGCACGCGTTCGCGGTCACCCCGGCGCTGCGCGAGGCTTACGCGAGCGGTGATGACGAGGAGCTTGAGTACGTCGCGATGCTCGCGGCAGCCAGGCAGTCGCTCCGGCTGCTCGACGCCGACCCAGCCGCGCCGCGCCGCCGCGTCGTCCTCGCCGCCGACGTCCCCGACGCCCAGGTCAGCTGGCAGGCCTACGACGACGAGGCCGCCGCGGTACGGGTCGGCGCCGTGGTCCCGCTCACGGCGATCGCCTCCGGCCATGTCGACGAACTCGAGGCCATCCCCGACGTAACCGCGGCAACCGACGCGATCGTCGCCGCCGACGCGGGCGACGACGACGCTTCCTTCACGGTCGACTCCGCCGAGGCCCACGAGCTTGCCTGGTACGCCACCCAGGAACTCCAGTACCTGTAAGCCCGCAAGCCGCTGGGTCTCCGCCCGGGCGATTAAGGAGACGTTCGTCCCGCCCACCGACTACCGTTGTCCGCATATGGGTTGATGCTTCCCGGACTCGTATGCCCATTTGCGCGAGATGGGCCGCCCTTCCGGTGAAAAGCAGCCAGGTGACGGAGTCGCCCCGCAGCTTTGGTCCGCGCGTGCGGGCCTGATACCATCGCGGTTTTTTGCGATCAGGCCTGCACGCGCGGACACCGGGGGGTACGGGGGGTCGCCCCCCGGGAGACAAGAGAGGCTGTGCCATTCAGCTGGTTCTGTGGAACATCGACCTCACGCTGCTCGATGTAACGAAAGTCACCCGCGCGGCCTACGCGGAAGCGTTCGCGGCCGTCACCGGCCGCCCCCTCGTCCAGTTGCCGCAGATGGTCGGCTACACCGAGCCGGAGATCTTCTTCGACGCGCTCGGCCGTAACGGCGTCAGCCTCCGCGCGGACGGGGAGTCCGAGCGGCTGCTCGTGCCGTTCGGCGCCGAGTTCGCGACGTGCCTGGCCGCCCGGAGGGACCAGCTGACCACGCAGGGCACCCTGATGCCCGGCGCCGCGGAGGCACTCAAAGCCCTGGGCGAGCTCAAGGGCGTGGTCCAGTCGGTGCTGACCGGGTCGAGCCGCCCGAACGCCGCGCTCAAGCTCCGTGCCTTCGGCCTCGACAGGTACCTGGACCTGGCCGTCGCCGGGTTCGCCGGCTCCGAGCCCTACCCGAAGGGCGCGCTCCTGCGCGCTACCCGCCTGCGGGCCGAGGAAAAGTACAAGGTCAGCTTCGCGGAGCAGGCGACCATCTACATCGCGGACTCCCCGCGCGACATCGAGGCCGCGAAGATCGGTGGCGCCAGGTCGGTGGCGGTGGCCAGCGGCCGCGCGTCCACGGCCGAGCTCCGCGACGGCGGCGCGGACCTAGTCCTCCCGGACCTCACCAACCCCACGCCCCTCATTACCCTCATCACCGCTGCGGCCTGACGCGGAAGATTCTCCCGGGGTCACCCCTAGAAAACGCCGTTGACCCGAGTGCCCTGACGCGTCCGGATGTGCTCGCTTCCTACGCTGCTGGATCTAGTCTGTATATAGGAGGGCATCAGGGCGCGTCCATGCGCCCGTTTTTGCGATGCGACAGTGATCCGGATTTCACGCTAGCGGCGCCGCCACGGTCACCGTGGCCTCTCGGCGTGCCCGATGGCGGGTTTACCGTCGGGCAGATCGGGAGGCACGGGGGGTCGTTCCCCCGGGCGACAGAGCCGCTTGCCCGTGTGCAACGACGGCACAAAGAGGTGCCGGATCGGCCATCACGAAGGAGTGGACAGGCAATGCCGGAACGCGCGGCCGAGGCCATGCAGACCCCAGACGACACCAGGGAGGAACTGATCGCGAAGGCGGCGGGCGAGTGGGCCGCTGCCGACGGAGGCAGTGCGCCGCCTGGGGGCCTCGGCCAGGCGGTCGGTGACCTGGCTGGCTTCCTTACCGCGTATTACCGGCTCGTCGCCGTCGAGGACCTGATCGCCGCCGGCCCGGCACGGCTGGCCGCGACTGCGGCACGGCACGCGGCGCTCGGGGTTGGCCGCCCGCAGGGCCGGCCTGCCGTCGGCGTCCGTCCCGGAGACGACGCCTCGCTGACCGGGGCCGGGACCGTCATCGACATGGTCACCGACGACATGCCGTACCTGGTCGACTCGGTCACCATGGAACTCAACCGGCACGGCGCCGACATCCTGCTCATCGTGCACCCGGTTCTCACGGTCCACCGGGACGTGGCAGGAGCGGCGCGCGGCACCAGTAATACCGAGACTGGCGCTGCGGAGGCCGACGCGGACGCGGTCCGCGAGTCCTGGATCCACGTCGAGCTCGGCCACGTCGAAGCCCCGGAGAAGCTGGCCTCGGACCTGCGCCGCGTCCTTGACGACCTGCGGGTCACGATGGAGGACCAGCGCCGCATGCGGTCCGCCGCCCGTGACCTGGTCGCGCTGCTCGCCGACGGCGGCCCGGAGGAGGCCGAGGCGAGCGAACTGCTCGCCTGGCTGTCGGCCGGCCACTTCACCTTCCTCGGCTACCGCGCCTACGACCTGGTGGGCGACGCGGACAAGCCGGAGCTGAAGCCGGTGCCAGGCACCGGCCTCGGCATCCTCCGCCACGACGGGGACTACTCCTTCGCGATCACCCCGCCGGGCGGCAGGCACAGCACCCGCCGGCCGAGGCTCCTCGTGCTGGCCAAGTCGTCCACCCTGTCGACCGTGTACCGGCCCAGCTACCTGGATTACGTCGCGGTCAGGAGGTTCAGCCCTGAGACAGGCGAGGTCATCGGGGAGTACCGGTTCCTCGGGCTGTACACGCAGGCCGCCTACACCGAATCGGTCACCCGCATCCCGGTGCTGCGCCACAAGGTCGACCGCGTGCTCGAAACCGCGGGAGTGCCCGCCGACGGCCACGACGGGAAGGGGCTCATCGCGATCCTCGAGGGCTTCCCCCGCGAGGAGCTCTTCGAGATCAGCGCGGAGCAACTGGCCCCGATCGCCATGGCCGTCCTCGGCCTCGCCGAGCGCAAGCAGGTGCGCCTCTTCCTGCGCCCCGACGCCTACGGCCGCTACGTCTCCTGCCTGATTTACCTGCCGCGAGACCGCTACACCACGCAGGTCCGGCTGCGCGCCCAGGACATACTCAAGACCGCCTTCGGCGGCGACTCGGTCGACTACAGCGCGATGGTGGGCAACTCGGCCCTCGCCCGGTTGCACGTCGTGGTGCACGCCGCGCCCGGCTGCCCCCTCATCCCGGTCAACCAGGCGGCTCTCCAGGCGCGCATCGCCGCCGCGGTCCGGTCCTGGGACGATGACCTGGCGGCGGAGGCGCAGCGCCAGCTCGGCGCGGAGCGCGCCGCCACGGTGCTGCAAACCTGCGCCAACAGCATCCCGGAGACGTACAAGGCCGACACCATTCCGGCCGAAGCGATCCAGGACCTCGCGGTGGTACAGCAGCTGCGCGAGGAATCCGCCCCGTTCGCGATAAGACTTTCCATTATCCCGAACGAAGGGTGGCGACTGCGGGTCTTCCGCCTTTCCCCTGTCACGCTGTCGGACGTACTCCCGCAGTTGCAGCACATGGGGCTTGAGGTCCTCGATGAGCACCCGTACGAATTCGGTGGGACCACGAACCCGTTCTGGATCTACGACTTTGGTATTCGCGGGAGCCAGCGCGCGGTGACCGACGCCGAAGCCGAGGCGGCGCGGGCCTCGTTCGAGGCCGCGCTGACCGCGCTCTGGCAGGGGCGGACCGAGGACGACGACTTCAACGGCCTGGTGCTCGCCACGGAGCTGACCTGGCGGCAGGTTGTAGTGCTGCGCGCCTACGCGCGGTACCTGCGGCAGGCGGGATTCCAGTTCAGCCAGAGCTACCTGCAGCGGGTGCTGCGCGCCAACCCGGCGATCACCAGGCTCCTGGTGCGGCTGTTCGAGTCCCGGTTTGACCCGGCCCTCACGGACGGCGCGGAGGAGCGCTGCACGGCGATAACGGAGGAACTGCGCGGCGCGCTTGACGAGGTGGTCAGCCTCGACCATGACCGCATCCTGCGCGCTTACCTGGCCCTGATCGAGGCCACCCTGCGCACGAACTACTACCAGCACGCGAACGACGGCCAGGACGCCGAAAACGCTGCGCCGTACCTCGTGCTCAAGCTCGCCTCCGAGCGGTTGCCCATCGTGCCGGCGCCGCGGCCGAAGTTCGAGATCTGGGTCTACTCGCCCCGCCTTGAGGCGGTGCACCTGCGGTTCGGTTCGGTCGCGCGCGGCGGCCTGCGCTGGTCGGAACGGCCCGAGGACTTCCGCACCGAGGTTCTTGGCCTGGTGAAGGCGCAGGAGGTGAAGAACTCGGTCATCGTCCCCTCCGGCGCGAAGGGCGGGTTCGTCTGCAAGCGGCTGCCCGACCCGGCCGACAGGGACGCCTACCAGGCGGAGGTGCTCGCCTGCTACCGGACGTTCATCGGCGCGATGCTCGACGTCACCGACAACATCGTCGGCGACGCCGTGGTCCCGCCGCCCGGCGTGGTCCGGCTTGACGGGGACGACCCGTACCTGGTCGTCGCCGCCGACAAGGGAACCGCGACGTTCTCCGACGTAGCCAACGAGATCGCGGGGCGGTACCGGTACTGGCTCGGCGACGCGTTCGCCTCGGGCGGCTCCGAAGGCTACGACCACAAGAAGATGGGCATCACCGCCCGCGGCGCCTGGGAGTCGGTCCGCTGGCACTTCGCGGCGCTGCGGCTGAACCCGGACACCAACGACTTCACTGCCGTCGGCATCGGGGACATGTCGGGCGACGTGTTCGGCAACGGCATGCTGCTGTCGGAGCACATCAAGCTTGTCGCGGCCTTCGATCACCGGCACGTGTTCCTCGACCCGGCTCCGGACCCGGCGGTCAGCTTCGCCGAGCGGCAGCGGCTGTTCGACCTGCCCCGCTCGTCGTGGGCGGACTACCAGCGCGCGCTGATCTCCGCCGGCGGCGGTGTCTGGCCGAGGTCGGCGAAGTCGGTGCCGATCTCGGCGCAGGCCCGCGGGGCGCTCGGGCTCGACGCGGCGGTCACCGCCCTGTCGCCTGACGAGCTGATCTCCGCGATCTTGCGCGCGCCGGTCGACCTGCTGTGGAACGGCGGCATCGGCACCTGGGTGAAGGCGTCGCACGAGACGCACGCCGACGCGGGCGACCGGTCAAGCGACGCGGTGCGGATCAACGCGACCGAGTTGCGGGCGCGGGTCGTCGGCGAGGGCGGCAACCTCGGGCTCACCCAGGCCGCCAGGATCGAGTACGCCCTGGCGGGCGGGCTGCTGAACACCGACTTCATCGACAACTCCGCCGGCGTGGACACCTCCGACCACGAGGTCAACATCAAGATCCTGCTGGCCGGGGCGATCGCGGCCGACGAACTGCGGCCGAACGAGCGGGGCACTCTCCTGCACGCGCTGACCGACGAGGTCGCCGCGCACGTCCTGCGGCACAACGACGGGCAGAACATGGCGCTGGCCGTCGCCCGCTACCAGGCACCCAGGCTGCTGCACGTTCACGCTCGGTACCTGCGCCAGCTCCTGCGGGAGAACCGCGTGTCGCTGGCGACCGACGGGCTGCCAGACGACAAGGAGATCGCGGCACGGCGGTCGGCGGGCACCGGCCTGACAACGCCCGAGCTCGCGGTGCTCCTCGCGCACACCAAGATCGCGGCGGGCCAGGAGGTGCTCGCCTCGGACCTGCCAGACGACCCGTCCCTGCGGTCCACGCTCGCGGCGTACTTCCCGGCCCCGCTGCCGGAGCGCTTCGCCGACCAGCTCGGTGCGCACCGGCTGCGCAGGGAGATCATCACCACCTCGGTGATCAACGAGATGGTGGACACCGGCGGTTCGACCTTCCTGTTCAGGCTTAGCGAGGAGACCGGGCTGCCGGTGGTGGACATCACCAGGGCCTGGCTGGTCGCTCGTGAGGTCTTCGGCATGCGGGCCTTCTGGCAGCGCGTCGAGGCCCTGGCGGGCACCGTCGACGTGGACGCGCGGATCGCGGTCGTCCTTGAGGCGCGCAAGCTCATGGAGCGGGCCGCGCGCTGGCTGCTGGTGAACAGGCGGCCGCCGTTCGGAATCTCCGAGACGGTGAGCTTCCTCGGCGTAGGAGTCGGCACTGTCCGTGCCTCCATCCCGAAGCTGCTCTCCGGCCGGGACCTGGCCAGCTTCGATGAGCGGCGCGCCTCCTTCACCAGCAGGGGCGTCCCGGCGGAACTGGCGGACGAGGTCGCGGCGATGGTGCCCTCGTACTCCGCGTTCGACATCGTGACCAGCGCCGCCGCGACCGAGCACGGCGTCGAGGAGACCGCGGCGGTGTACTTCCTGCTCGCCGACCGGCTGCAGCTCGGCAGGCTGCGCGACCTGATCGTCGCGCTGCCGCGCGAGGACCGCTGGTCGTCGGCGTCACGGTCGGCGCTGCGTGACGATCTCTATGCCGCGCACGCCGCGCTGACCAGGGACGTGCTCGCCGCCGCCGGCGGTTCCGGTGCCGGGCTGACAGGTGCGTGGGCAGTGGCCGGGACAGCCGGCAGCGCGGCAGATCGGGTCGCCGCGTGGGAGTCGCTGAACTCGGCGGCCGTCTCCCGCGCGGGGTCAACGCTGGCCGAGATCTGGGAGAGCAACCGGTTCACCTTCACCACCCTCTCGGTGGCCGTCCGGGTCATCAGGAGCCTGGTCGCGCCCGGTTCGTAAAAGGGGCTCTGTCAGCGGAGGCGGAGGGGACCACACCCCTCCGCCTCGACTTGCCTGTGTGCCGCGCCTGAAGCCCGGGCCCTACGGCGATTGACGTGCCGGGGTGACGCGGGGCTAACGCCACAACCACCCGGCCGGGTACCAGTCGGCTGGCTGCCGGGTAAGGACGCTGACGCGCTCGTCAGGCCGCCGCCCATGGCGATGACCTGGATCTTGGCCGTGCTCTTGGCCGGGTCGATGGCCGCGAACGAGAGCGTCTGGTCGGACGAAAGCTGGACCAGGGGGGCGGGCTGGCCGGGCGGGAGCAGCATCTGCACGTCTACGGGGACCTGGATTGGCGCGCCTGAGCGTATCGGGTTGGCCTTATTGATTACGTCGGGGACGGCGACGGTCGTGGTCAGGGTCATCGGGTAGAAGACGAGGGCGCCGCCCGCAGCGGTGCGCAGCGCGAACTCCGGAAGGCTCGACCCGTCGAGTTGCCACTGGTAGACGTCGCCGTGCGGTGCCGTCATGCCGCTGACGTGGTTGACAGCGCCCTGGTACATGCCGGTGGTGAGCGGGCCCGGTGCTACCGCCTTGGTGGCCGCGCTGGCCGGGCCGTCGTCGACTACGGCTGCCTGGAGCGGGCCGACGTAATCCGGCTGGGTGAGCAGCGTGGCCGCAGTCGGCGTCACGATCGGGATATATCCGGATCCGTCCCTCGCCAGCGGCGGGAGCGTCACGCCTGAGGGGAGTTGCGAGATGCTGCCAAGTAGCCACTGTGCACCCTTGCTGGCCTGCGAGAACAGCAGTAGCGCCGGGCCGTCTTCTGGCACCTGCGCGTCGCCGGGCCACGTTGTCCCGTCGCCGGCGGGTTTCGCGCCCTGCAGCGTCCGCGTGACGGAAGCGACGAAGAAACGCGGATAACCGGACGCTTCTGGCAGGTAGAACGTGGGCGAGCCATACGTGTAGACGTCGAAGCCGGGCTTGACGCGCAGCGAGCTGCGGTACGCGCCCTGGGCATTCGACGAGGTGCCGTTGACGACGACGCTGTGACTCGCGAGCGTGGCGCTGACGACTGCTTGCTCGACGCCGGTGACCAGGGAGAGCACGGATGATGCGGTGCGCGGCGAGACCGCCTTGGCCGCGGTGGCGACGTAGCGGTCGAAGACCTGGCGGGCCTGGGCGGCGGTGATGGCAGGGGCGGCGGCGCCCGCGGCGCTGCCATCGGTGCCTGCGGACCCCGTGCTGTGCGGCACGGACGTGCTGCAGCCTGCTGCCGTCAGGGCAGCCGCAAGGCCCAGTGCCGGGCCGAGGATCAGCCGGCGACCGCGCGTCCAGTGCTTCCAAGGTGCCACGAATGCGGAGGATACCGCTGTCCTCCGGGGGAAGGACCCTTCGTACCCCCGATGTCCGCGCGGGCAGGGCCTGATCGCCAAGCCGCGACCGGATCAGGGCGGCCCTCACAAGAGTTTCAGAGTGAATTCTGTCCTGTTTACCGCATCAACGGGGCATGTCGCGCGCCGGCGGATACGCTGACGGCCGCGTATTCGCGTAGGCTTTCGGCATGGCAGCTACCGATCCCGCCGATGAGATATCGGAACTGTCGTCGAAGCTCGACACCATCGAGGCTGTAGTCGATCCTGAGGCGATGCGCACCGAGGCCACCGACCTGCGTGAGCAGGCCGCTGACCCGTCACTCTGGGAGGACCAGGCGCGGGCCCAGGAAGTTACCCGACGGCTCTCCTACCTTGAGGGAGAGCTGAACCGGATGGAAAACCTGCGGCAGCGGCTTGCGGACACCCGCGTGCTGTTCGAGCTTGCCAACGACGAGCACGACCAGGACACCCGCGACGAGGCCGTCGCCGAACTCGCCGCGGCACGCAAGGACGTCGATGCCCTTGAGGTTCGCACCCTGCTGAACGGCGAGTACGACGCGCGCGAGGCGCTGATCACGATCAACTCGCAGGCGGGCGGCGCGGACGCGGAGGACTTCGCGGGGAACCTGCAGCGGATGTACCTGCGCTGGGCGGAGCGGCACAGGTACCCGGCCGAGGTCTACGACGTCTCCTACGGCGAGGCTGGCATCAAGTCCACCACGTTCGCGGTGAAGGCCCCCTATGCCTACGGCACGCTCCGCGGCGAGCAGGGCACCCACCGCATGGTCCGCATCTCCAAGTACGACAACCAGGGCCGCCGCCAGACGAGCTTCGCCGGCGTCGACGTGGTGCCCGTCGTCGCGCACACCGACCACGTCGACATCAACGACGACGAGATCCGCGTGGACGTGTTCCGCTCGTCCGGCCCCGGCGGCCAGGGCGTCAACACGACGGACTCGGCGGTGCGGATCACCCACCTGCCGAGCGGCATCGTGGTCTCCTGCCAGAACGAGCGGTCTCAGATCCAGAACAAGGCCTCCGCGATGGCGGTCCTCCAGGCCAAGCTGCTTGAGCGCCGCCGGGAGCAGGAGGCGCAGGAGCTGAACGCGCTGAGGGGCGACGGCGGCCGCGCCTGGGGATCGCAGATCCGCAACTACGTCCTCTACCCGTACCAGATGGTGAAGGACCAGCGGACGGGCTACGAGACCGCGCAGGCGGAGAACGTGCTCGACGGCGAGATCGACGAGTTCATCGACGCCGAGATCCGCTGGCTCCGCCGCTCAGAGAAGGAAGCCGAGTAGCTAGCCTTTGACGTAGGCCAGCTTCGCCGCGACCAGGCCGTCTCGCACCGTGAATACGTCGATGCCGCGGATGTGGCCACCGTCCCAGTCGTAGCGCCACCGCTGGACCACGTGCGGACCCGTGGCAAACGAATCCTCGACCGTGAAGCGGCTTGCCGGGTCGTCGAAGATCGCCTTCCAGGCGGCGGCGATGGCGACGCGGCCCACGTGAGGCTCGCCGTCCGGCGGTGACGTGGACTCGAATACGCAGTCCTCGCTGATGAGAGCAAGAGCGGCGGGGAGGTCATGCGCATCCCAGGCCGCATTGAACTGTTGGACCACGGCCTCGGCGTCGGCACCGCGGGCGGTGCCGACGCCTACCGTACCGGGCTGCACCGTAGTGCTCACGCGAGCGCGGCTTCCGCGGGCTCGAGGGCGCCGCGGAGCGTCTCGCGTAGTTCGGGGTTGTTGTCGTGGCCGTGCCTGGCGACTGCGTGGGCCGCCGCCGCGTCCAGGACCTCATCCTCGGTTCCCGCGATGGTGAGCGTGCAGCCATTCTCACTGGGCACCTTGCGGCAGTCGATCATGTAGCGGTTCATCGTGGTTTCCCCTCTCGGATTAACCGGCGTAGTAGCCGATTACTGGGCGTAGTTGCCGGCGCCGAACCAGTGTCTTGTGCTCGGTCTTGTCCATGTCGGTCTCCCATCGCTCGTGTAGCTCTCGCGTACACTCACTACTGACGGGTACTTACCTACTAGTAGGTTGAACCGGGGAACTTGGACTGAGTTTGACCTACTAGTAAGTCAGACGTCAAGACCTGCGTGGAGGTTTGATGGCCGCTGGATCGGCGCGCAACGACGAGAGCACGGCCACGCGGATTCTGGATACCGCCGAAGAGTTGCTGCAGGTACGCGGCTACAACGGATTCAGCTACGCCGACATCTCCACTGCACTGGGCATCACCAAGGCCGCCCTGCACTATCACTTTCCCGGCAAGGCCGACCTCGGCCTCGCTTTGATCACCCGGTACGCCAGTCGCTTCACCGAAGCACTCGCCGCCATCGACACTTCGGGTGCCTCGCCCGAAGGCCGCCTCGCCGGCTACGCCAACCTGTACGCCCAGGTGCTTCGCCAGGGAAAGATGTGCCTGTGCGGAATGCTCGCCGCCGAGTACCAGACCCTTCCGCAGCCCATGCGAGAGGCCGTGACCGGCTTCTTCGAAGCGAACGAGACCTGGCTGGAAAAGGTCCTCGAGGACGGCAGGCAGGGCGGCACGCTGCGGTTCCCCGGCACCCCCAGGGAGACCGCCGGCGTGGTTATCGCATGCCTTGAGGGCGCCATGCTGGTAGCCCGCCCCTACGGCGACCTCGAACGCTTCCAGTCCGTAGCGAGAAGCCTGCTCGTCGGACTAACCGCCTGAGAGCGCCAGCCCGACATCGACGCCACAGTGTCGATTCGCTTATAATGCCGTGTAACCGTAGGTCATGCGAGGGTGACTTCGGCGGGTTCAAGAGCCCCGCGGGGCATCTGGCGCAGTTCTGGGGTGTCGTCGTGCCCGTGTTTCGCGACGGCGTGGGCGGACGCCACATCGGGGACCTCGTCCTCGGTTCCCGCGATGGTGAGCATGCGGCCGTTCTCGCTGGGCACCTTTCGGCAGTCAATCATGCACCATTCTCCAACAAGTCTCAGCTGACACCTCGTGGTGTAAGCATTCACGTTCCTTGTTTATGGGCGTTTCGGACTGACAGCCGGGTTACCGGTTCAGGGGTCACGGTTGCGCTGCGGGCAGGGTGTCGTGGCGGCGGCCGGGGCTGGTTTTGGGATGATCTCGTGCTGTGACCGAGTCGCTGCCACCGGAGGATCCGCGTGATGCCCTGATCCGTGAGCAGGCGGCGCGGGTTGAAGCGCAGGATGAGCAGATCGCGGGGCACGGGGAGCGGGTCGTGGCGCTGGAGGCCCTGGTCGCGGAGTTGCGGGAGCAGCTGGACGCGGCTCTTCGGGCCGCGTCGCGGAACTCGGGGAACTCGTCGATGCCGCCGAGCGCTGATGACCTGCCGGGGCGCAGGCCGCCGGCCCGGAAGGAGCGGCGCGCGGCCGAGCGGGCAGAGCGCAAGCGGAGCCGGGGGAAGCAGCCCGGGTCGCCGGGCGCGGCGATGCGCTGGGCGAAGCCGGACAAGGTCGTCGGTCACTTCCCGGAGGGTTCCTGCGGGTGCGGCCTGGACCTGGCCGGCGCGGCTGACCTGGGCGTTGCCCGGTCCTATCAGCAGCAGGACGGCCGGCGACCGGGAACCGCTGGAGCTGGAGTTCCGCCGCGCCGTCACCGTCGGCCTCGCTGCCGTCCCGCGTGTCGCCGGCCCGAGGAACACGGTAAAGCAGAAGCCCGGCCGCGAGATGCTCGAATTGTGCCGCGACCGCAACGACGACGTGCTCCGCTTCACCACCAACACCAGCGTCTGGCCCGCGAGTAACATCAGCGAGCGCGGCGTCCGCCCCCTCGAGACCCAGCAGAAGATCTCCGGCCGCCTGACCAGCGACGACGTAACCCAGACAGGCTCGACATCCGCGGCTACATCGACACCGCCCGCAAGCACGGCAAGAACGCCTACGACGTGCTGCACCAGCTCATGCTCGGAAATCCCTGGCTGCCCCCCACCCAGCCGATCTTCCCGTGACACCGCCAACGGAAAAGCGCCACCAGTCACCCTGCGTCTACCGGTACTACAGTCCCGGCTTGTTACCGTGGCGGCTTCCCAGTGCCGACAGGGCCGCACGTTGACAGCATGGTGTGACCGTGGGACAACGAATGGCAGATGACCCGCCCGGTCTGAGGAGCCGTTCATGGACCACGGAGGCAGGCAAGGGGGTCCCCTCCGATCGCCCGACGACCAAGCCCGCCTGACCCGCGTGGAAAGGCAGCTCGCCGAACTACTGGAGGAGGTGGCGCAGCTGAAGCGACGCCTCACCCGGTCGGGCGAGCCTGGCGATGAGCTCGGAAATGACCCGCTCAGCCCGGCTTTCTCGGAGGTCGTGCTCACTGTCTTCGTGGCCGTCGTGTCTGTGACGCCCACTGGCGTTGTCACGGCTACTCCCGTTGTCGTTGTGCAGGCGCCGCCTGAGCGGCAGGATTGGGCCCGGGGGCGACCCGGCTCGCTCGTCAGGCACGCGGAGTCGCTGCTTGAGGGCGTGAAGGAAAGGCTCGGCGAAGCCGTCGCGGAGCAGATCGTCAACGTCGTGTTGAACGAGGTGAACTGGCAGGTAACAGATTTTGGCGGGTTCGCCGGAGCGGCCGACCTCCTCGGCCATCTGGACAGCATGGCCCACCGTGCGGTTGGCACCTGGCTGGCCGAACTTGGCCGCGGTCTTGGCGTGCCTGGCCCCATAGCTGCCGGCGCGGGTGCGGTGATCGGTTGCCTGGTCCCGTTGCCGATGATCGACCGGCCGCTGGGAATCGCCTCGCTTGCCATCGCGATCACAGGGGCAGCGGTGTTCACCATCGTCGGGGGGAAAGTTATGGTCTGCGCCAGCTTCAAGGAACTGGTCCACCAGGCGCTGACCGACCTGCTGGCCAAGGAACTTCGCAGCGTGCTACCCGCGCTGACACTTGAGCCAGCCCGGCCGGCATCCCTGCCGACTCCTCAGCCAGCCTGGCTGGCATCCCGGGCGCCTCTTGAGCCAGCCCGGCCGGGCACCCCCGGCGACTCCTCGGCCAGCCCAGCCGGGCATCCCCGGTGACTATTGAGCTAGCCCAGCCGGCATCCCCGACTCCTGAGCCAGCCCCGCCGTGGCAGCCGTCGCCTTTACCGGATGAGGCATCGCCGGTCTTGCACGCGAGCGAAAGGACCGCTGTGCCGACGGTCAGACCGTCGCGATCGGGATCAGCGGTGCGCCCGCGGTGCCGGGCAGCCGGATCGGCGGCGCGGTCAGCAGGAAGCTGCTGCGGCTGCTCGCCCGCAGCCAGGTCGCCAGTTCCTGCGTCTACCACATCTCGCCGAGCGGGATGCCGCAGCGCCCCGATATAGGAAAACGCGGTCAGCCGCGACCTGGCCTGCGCGAACACTGGCGCCAGCACGCCGCGCAGCTCACCGTCCAGTCTCTCCAGCCAGGCCCGGTCCTCCACCATGGCCCCGGCGGCCACTCCGTTGTTCAGACTTGTCACGAACCATGAGCATGGGGTGGCCGCCACCCGCATCAAGGCGACACGCCGGACGCATCAGGATCACCTGGCCGTCAGGTAACAAACCCGGACCGTAGTACCGGGGTGAATGTTTACCTCGTGGTGGCCCCCGAATTCACCGGTACATGCGAGCGGCGGGGTGCCAGTCACTCGATTGTGGCACTGGCGCGCTGAGGAAATCATTAACAAAGAATGGACATTCACCCGGGAGGGTAGCTGAGGTTGGCTGGCAGTCATGATGCTGGTGACTCTTGTAGTCAGTGTTGAGTCGAATGGGGAGAAAAGCCGGACGGGAGATCGCGGCGAGGAACACGATGGCACAGGCGGGAGCGATTTGGCACATTGGTCCCCCGGCTTTGAGCATTGATCCACACGTGACGAATCGGCTGGTCAAAATTGTTAGCGGAATCGATTGTGGCATCGGCGTCGGTGACGGTAATCATTGACAGAACGTGGACGTTCATCGCAAGGGAGCGGTGAGGAGCGGTGGGAGCTCTTGGGGAGGAGCTGGGCCAGTTGCGCCGTGGGCGCGGGGTCATGACGGGAGATCTACCTGACCGGCTGGGTCCTACGCTGCGCGGCATGGCCGGGATCGAGCCCGGCAGTAACGCCGAGGACGTCAGGAAGCGGCTGATCGAGTTCCTTGAGGGTCTGGCAGCCGATCTTCCTGAGGATCTGCGGACTGCGTTCGCCGCCGCTCTGGCGTTGCGCGAGGACGTCCGGTTCCGGTTTCTCGATGAGCGGATGGAGTGGCTAGCGGACTGGCTGCGCCGGGACGTGCGGACCGCTCGGCGGCGGGCCGATGAGGCGATCAGGCTTATCGATGCCGCCGCAAGATCTTCAGCCAATGCGCCAGGGCGACTACGACGCCTGGCACCTCGCGCGGCTGCGCGCACTGCTGCTGCTCGACCGGGCAGAATCGTCCGCGATTGAGGAACGCACGTGGTCGCCGCCCGCGATGACCTCGCGGAGATCTCCATTGCGACCAGCATCCCGAGTGCCGCATGGCAGGTTCGCGAACGAGCACCCTGCGGAACTGAAGGTGCTCTACGGCGGCTCGCTGATAGGAAGCTACCTGGCTAACGGCCACCTACCTCCGCTACGCGATCCGGCTGCCCCAGCCACTCCGGCGGGGACAGGCACACGAGTTCGGCGTCTCGATCACCACTCCTCGCGGCCAGCCGTTCAACCCGCGTTACGCCGTCCAACCGCTACGCCGCTGTGAAGAGTTTGACTTGCGGATACGGTTCGACGCTGGCACGCAGGCGCGGAGTGTTTGGCGTATCGACGGACTACCTCGCGGGATGGTCGATGATTTCGCCGATCCGGAAGCACTGGTCCATCCCGATGCGACCGGCGATATCCACATGAGGTACCAGCATCTAAAGATGGGACTGGTCTACGGTGCACGATGGTCCGCGATGGCTTGACTGGCGACTAACCTTCTAGGTCCATAGGTAGTGCTCCTTTCAAGTAAAGGGCATTCCTTCCCGGTGATGCGGTCTGTGGGTCGTGGCGCCGCATTCGATCAGGTTCGCTGTCAGGACAGCACGCTCCCCAACTCGTACCAAGCGTTCCGGAAATGGCCGTACAAGGCCGTACAGGCGATCTGTGATTTACCAGGTCGCCTATAGATCGAGTGCGCAGGCGACACGGCCATTGGAGGCGTGAATGCCGGGCGAAGGTTCGCTTCCACGACGGCGTAGCGGACCCCGGCCGGATCAGGACGCGGCAGGAATTCGCGGCCGAGCTGTCCTTGCTTAAGGACCGCGCGGGGCTGACAGTTCGCGACGTCGCCGGGAAAATCGGGGTGCCCGCGAGCACCCTCGGCGGCTATTTCGGCGGGAGCCACCTTCCGCCCGTCAGGCTGTCCGACCTGCTGCCCAGGATCCTCTCCGTCTGCGGAGTGAACGACGCGGCGGAGATCGAGCGCTGGCTCGCGGCCCTGGCCCGGGTACGCCGGGCACCCGGCAGGCGGCCAGCGGATGCCGTCGCTCCCTATCGCGGGCTCAAGAGCTTCCAGCCCGAGGACGCCGAGTGGTTCTTCGGACGGCAGCGGCTGACCGACATCCTGGTTCGCCAGATGCGCGACCAGTACCAGCGCGGCGGACTACTGACCGTGGTCGGGCCGTCGGGATCGGGGAAGTCTTCGCTGCTGCGGGCCGGGCTCATCCCCGCGATCCGCAACGGCGCGCTGGACATTCATGGCGCCAAGCACTGGCCGATGGCGCTCTTCACGCCCGGCACTCACCCCATGGGCGAGCGCGCACGCCACCAAGAGCTAGCCAGCGGCAGCGGCCAGTTCCCCGCAGTGATCGTGGTGGACCAATTCGAGGAAGTGTTCACGCTCTGCCAGGACGAGGAAGAACGCCGCGCCTTCATCCTGGCACTGTGCGCGGCTGGGGGCGGCACCGGCCTTGGACAACGGGAGTCGATCTCGGGCGCGAATCGGAAGCGGCGGTCAAGCCGACCGCGCTCATCGTCTTGGGGCTGCGCGCCGACTTCTACCCGCACGCGCTCCGCCACCCGGAACTGGTAGCCGAACTACAGCGCCGCCAGGTTCTTGTCGGCCCGATGACGGAGGAAGAACTCCGCAGCGCGATCACCGGCCCGGCCATGAAGGCAGGCCTCGACATCGAAGCCGGGCCTCGTCGAAGTCCTGCTCCGCGACCTGGCCCCAGCGGACCACCACGAGCAGCCGGCTGCGGCCCACGAGCCCGGCACCCTCCCGCTCCTGTCGCACGCCCTGCTCGCCACCTGGGATCTCAGCCGAGGCGGACGGCTAACAGTCGCGGACTACCGCGCGAGTGGCGGCATCCAAGGCGCCGTCGCCGCCAGCGCGGAGGAAGTCTACGCCGACCTCTCCCCCGCTCAGCAGGACCTCACGCGCCGGATCTTCACCCGTCTCGTCCACGTCGCCGACGACACAGCCGACACCAGGCGACGGGTGTCGAGAAGCGAGCTGCAACTCGGCGACAGTGACAGTGACGTCCAGCCCGTCCTGGACGCCTTCATCGGACAGCGCCTGATCACCGCTGACACCGACACGGTGGAGATCGCCCACGAGGCGCTTCTGCACGCCTGGCCACGACTGCGGCAGTGGATTGACGCCGACACCATCGGTGCCCGCACCCATCGCCAGCTCACGGCCGCCGCTGAGGAATGGCAGGACTCCGATCGCGATCCGGCGCCCTCTACCGAGGCGGTCGCCTGGCGGCCATCGAGGAATGGGCCAGCGTGTCCTCGCACAATGACGATCTCAACCTGCTGGAACGCGCTTTCCTCAACGCCAGCATCGTGCAACGCCAGCAGGCGGAAAGGGCCTCCCGGCGTCAGGCAAACCGACTCCGCGCCTTCAGCGCGGCCCTCGCGGCGCTACTCATAGTCGCGGCTTCTCTCGCCGGCCTGGCCTACCAGCAGCGCAGTTCTGCCGTTAATGAACGGGACGTCGCCATCTCACGCCAGCTAGCCATCGAGGCCAATCAGTTGCGCGGCACCGACATCGCCCTGGCAATGCAGTTGTCGCTCGCCGCCTACCAGATCGCGCCGACCGCCGAGGCGACGTCCAGCCTGCTGAATTCCACGGCCACAATTCCGGTTGCCCGCCTGCTCGGGCCGGTCGGCACGGAAATGCACTCCCTCGCGTTCAGCCCGGACGCCGCCGTGCTGGCGACCGGGAGCGGAGACGGGACCGTCCTGCTGTGGGATGTTCGCCAGCCCGGGCGTCCGACGCAGCTCGCCGGGCCCCTGACGGTGCCGGGAGCGGTGACATCTATCGCTGTTCAGCCCGGACGGCAAGATCCTGGCCGTCGGCAGCACGGGCAGGCGGAGTGACGCTGTGGGACGTCAGCGACCCGCGCAGGCCCGCACTACGCGATCGGATTCCCACAGGCGCCGGGGCGATCGTAAGCACGGTCGCCTTCAGCCCAGACCACCCGATCCTGGCCACGGGGAGTACCGATGGGCGAGTCCGGTTGTGGGATGTGACCGATCCGGCTCACATCGCGCCGCTCGGCCAGTCCGCTTGACGCCGGGCACCGGACAGGTGGACTCTGTCGCCTTCAGTCCTAACGGGCAAGTCCTGGCCGCGGGCATGGCCGACGGGCAGATCGCCGCGTGGACGATGCCGCGGTCAGGGACGCGGTTCGGTACCGCGCTCTTCATCAAGGCGATCGCACATGGCGTCAATGCCATCGCCTTCAGCCCGGACAGCCGCACGCTCGCGGCCGCGGGCAATGACAGCATGGTCAGGCTGCTGGACGATCTCTCTGCCGCACCTCGGGGCCACGGAACTCCCGTCCCTGGCCGGTCCTAAGAGCTGGATCTACGCGCTCGCCTTCAGCCCCGACGGACATTCGATCGCGGCTGGAAGCGCCGACGACAACGCCTACATCTGGGACCTGGGCAGTGGCAACCTGACCACCAGATTGCCGCAACCGGCACCACTCACCTCCCTCGCCTACGGCAAGGACGGCGACACGCTCGCGACCGGCGATGCGGACGACGTCGCGCGGATATGGACGCTTCCTGGCCCGGTGCTCGCCACGTCCTCCCGGCTCGGTCTTCGCGGTGGCCTTCAGTCCAGACAGCGGCGCAGGCGACATTCTCGCGGTTGGCAGCGCGCCACCGGACGGACGCGGACAGGTGCAGCTGTGGAACGTGGCTGACCCCGGCATGCCTGTCGCCCTGGGGCCACCGCTGACCGCGCCGGACTCGGTTGACGGAACGGTCGCCTACGGACCGGGCGGACGACTTGCGGCCGGGAGCGGGGACGGGGCCATTCAACTGTGGGACGTGCGCGATGCGGTGCATCCCGTCCGGCTGCCCGCGCCTTCGTCTGCGCTGAGAACAGCCATCCAGAACGTGGCCTTCGACAGCACCGGGCGTCTCATGGCAGCCGGCAGCACGGACGGCACGATCGAACTGTGGAACACGGCCAGCTTCACTCGGACCGTCCCGCTCTCAGTACTGCAGGACGAAAGCACCGAACCGACCGCACATGACGTCTTCGCGGTAGCGTTCAGCCCCGACGACCGGCTGCTCGCGGCGGCGAACGCCGACGGGACCGTTCGCCTCTGGGACATCACCGATCCCACCCGGCCCAAGCCGCTCGGCGATCCGCTCATCGATCTTGCCGACGCGGTCTACCAGGTGACCTTCAGCCCTGACGGCCACCTCCTCGCTGCCTCCGGCGAAGACGGCGAGGTACGCCTGTGGGATGTGACAACCCCAGGTCAGCCCCGGCTGCTCGCCACGCTGAGCGGCACGGTGGGCATCGTCTACGACGTCGCGTTCAGCCCTGACGGCCGCACGCTGGCCACCGCCGACGGCGACAAGACGGTCACGCTCTGGGATATCGCGAATCCCGCCACGCCAAGCAAGCTCGCGTCGCTGACCGGCCCAGCGGGCACCGTGTTCGCTGCCGTCTTCAGCCCGGACGGCACCACGATCGCCGCAGGCAGCCAGGACGGCACCACCCGCCTATGGCGCGCCACCCCAGCCTCGGCCGGGACGTACGTCTGCGATACCGTGGGCGCCCCCATTACGCCAGCCGAGTGGGCTCAGTACATCCCCGGATTGCCATACAACCCGCCCTGCGAGGCACGTTAACGCGCCGCCGGAAAATGTCATGCGCGCGAACCCCACGTAACCGCGGCCTGCGCGTCGGCCATGTCGCGTGTGAAGCGTGGCGCGGGGAGAGTTGGTGAACGTACGTAAGGGCGCCGGCCTGCGCGTGTGAAGCGTGGCGCGGGGAGATGGCTGAACTCGTTCGGGATATTTCTGTTCTTCTTCTTTTCCGAGTCAGGCCGCTATGCGAGCACGTGGGTCGCGATGAGGAGGCCCAGAAGCAGGAGTAGCGCGGCCGCGATGAGTAGTTGCGGTGTGATGGTCGGGCCGTGGTGGTGGACCTCGGCGCGCGCCGCGCGGCAGACGGGGCAGCGACCCTCGACCACCGGGCCGGCACAGTGAGCGCAGATCAGGTGCTCGCAGCTCAATCTCAAACCCCTTCCGGTAGGGCGCTCCGGCGCACTTGACGTGATCTGGAGCCTTAGCCGCCAGTTTCCCCCTAGACTGTTCCCTGGCTAAGCCAGGTTACCCGCAAGTTGCCCAGCTAGGCCGGAAATACCCCGTGTGGCGGTCGGGCCCAGCGAGAGCTTCCTCCCGGCCAGGCACCCAGCCCTTCATTGGGGAGCGTCGAGAGATCCTGTGATGGTCCTGTGATCGAGTTCCAAAACGTAACCAAGGTCTACCCGAACCAGAATCGGGCCGCCTTGGAGAACATCGACATGACGATCAACAAGGGAGAGTTCGTCTTCCTCGTCGGCCCGTCCGGATCGGGCAAGTCCTCCTTCCTGCGGCTGATTCTCCGCGAGGAGCGGCCGAACGATGGGCGCATCCTCGTCGCGGGCAATGACCTGGCGAGACTCACGAACTGGAAGGTCCCGGCGCTCCGCCGCAAGATCGGCTGCGTGTTCCAGGACTTCCGGCTGCTGCCCAACAAGACCGTCGACCAGAACGTCGCGTTCGCGCTCGAGGTGATCGGCAAGCCGCGTCGGTTCATCAAGCGTGTGGTGCCTGAGGTGCTTGACCTCGTGGGTCTGGAGGGCAAGCACGACCGGATGCCCGACGAGCTCTCCGGTGGTGAGCAGCAGCGGGTCGCGATGGCCCGGGCGTTCGTCAACCGCCCGATGATCCTGCTCGCCGACGAGCCGACGGGAAACATCGACCCCGCGACCTCGATCGGCATCATGAAGGTCCTTGACCGGATCAACAGGACAGGGACGACGGTCGTCATGGCGACGCACGATGCCGCGATCGTCGACTCGATGCGTAAGCGCGTGATCGAACTTGAATACGGCAAGGTGGTCCGCGACCAGAACCGTGGAGTTTACGGCCAGAACTATCAGTAGCGCTGTTAGTCGGCCGAGTTATTAGTTATTACGGCCCGCTTACCGAGTGCCTCGATAGACGGCACATGACTCACCAGGGATGAGATAAGGCCAGTATGCGTTCAAACTTCGTGTTCCAGGAGATCTGGGTCGGGCTGCGCCGTAACCTCACGATGACCGTCGCGCTCATCGTCGTCGTGGCCATCAGCCTGTCACTGCTCGGCACGGGGCTGCTCTTCGTCAAGCAGGTCGACGCAACGCGCGCGTACTGGCAGGGCCAGGCTGAGGTCTCCGTCTACCTCTGCTACACGGAGAGCGCGAACCCGAGCTGCCACGGGGCGGCGGCGACCACAGCGCAGACCCAGACGCTCGAGAACCAGTTGAAGGCCATGCCCCAGGTCGAGAGCGTCAGCTACATGTCGCAGCAGCAGGCGTTTGACGTGTACAAGCAGGCCTTCACCAACGACCAGGCCGCCACCTCGTCGCTCAAGGTGGCGGACATGCCCCCGTCTCTTGAGATCAAGACGCACAACGCCGGGAGTGACGACGCCATCGTGGTGAGTGCGATGACGGGTGCGGCGGGTGTGGACTCGGTCATCGACGAGATGACCATCCTTGCGAAGTTCTACAGCCTTCTTGAGGGCTTGCGGAACGCGGTGGTCATCGTGGCGCTGATTCTGGTAGTGGCCGCCATCCTGCTCGTGGCCAACACCATCCGGCTGTCAGCGTTCAACAGGCGCAGGGAGACCGGCATCATGCGGCTGGTCGGCGCGTCCAACTTCTACATCCAACTGCCGTTCCTCCTAGAGGGCGTGATCGCAGGCCTACTTGGCTGGGTGCTCGCGGCGGCCCTGCTCGTCGGGGTGAAGTCGTTCCTGCTCAACAGCCTGCAGCAGTACTTCAACTACAACGTCGGCCTGTCGGCGGCCGACCTGATCGAGGTCATCCTGCTCGCGATGGTCATCGGAGTTGCGCTCTGCGGCCTGACGTCGTTCCTGACGCTCCGTCGCTACCTGCGCGTTTAGTCGCTGACGGCCGGGGAGAGGTTCATTTTCTGGCCGCCGGCCAGCCGCAGGAAAGTCCGACAGGAGAAACGTGGCACGCGAGCAGGGACAAAAGGTCATCGCCTCGAACCGGCGAGCCAGGCACGACTACGTGATCGAGGACACGTTGGAGGCCGGGATCGCCCTCACCGGCACCGAGGTGAAATCACTGCGCGCTGGCCGTGCTTCGCTCGCTGATGGGTTCGCGCTGGTCTCTGACGGGGAAGTCTGGCTGCATAACGTTCATATCCCTGAGTACACCCAGGGAACGTGGACGAACCACTTGCCCAGGAGGACCAGGAAGCTGCTGCTGCACCGGGGGGAGATCGAGCGACTGGTCCGTAATGCGTCGGAGCAAGGCCTGACGCTGATCCCACTGTCGCTTTACTTCAAAGACGGAAAAGTCAAGGTGGAGCTCGCAGTTGCCCGCGGTAAACGGACATACGATAAGAGACAGGACCTGGCCAAGCGGGACGCGGCCAGGGAGGTCGAGCGTGCCTTGCGGCGACGACGGTGACTCCGGAGGCGGACGGTGACTGCGCGCTCTCGTGAGCGGGGAAGCCACGCCGGCCGACCCCGGAATTACGGCTTGCCCTTTAGCGTCCCCGGACTGTCCGGCCTCGGGACACCGGGCTCGTTCAGGCACGGCGGGCGGTCGGCACCGGCGGCACCCCCTGCTGAGGCGGCCGTAGCGCCGGAGCTGCCGACGGCCCCGGGCGGACCCGTTGATCATGATGCGCCAGGCTCGTGGCCCGGCGCACCAGGCCCCGCCGAGCTGCCACTTCCCGGGGCTGCTCAGGGGCCGCGAACTGCCCCGGCCCCGAACGGCGTGCCGCGTCCCGGTGCTGCCCCGCGTCCAGGTGGAGCGGCGCGCGGTCGCGGGAGCCGGCACCGCAAGCCGCCGGAGCGGCGGTCCCCGTTGTCCGCGGTGCCGAAGAAGGCGCGACTGGCGGCCGCACTCGTGATTGTCATCGGAGTGCTCGTCGTGGGTTTCGCGGACGGCTTCGGTGGTGAGGGGTCCGCGGAGCCGACGGTACAGGAGTTCCTGCTCGACTGGCAGGAGGGCAGTTACGGGCAGGCGGCCACGCTCACTAACGGCAGTGCCAGGCAGGTAGGCACGGAGCTCGCGGCCGCGTACACCGACCTCGACGCGACCAACGCGTTCTTCGCCATGAAGAGTGTCACGCAGCACGGCGATACCGCGGTCGCCACCTATCTGGCCACGGTCGACCTGGCTGAAGCGGGGCAGCAGTGGTCTTACGTCGGGAAGTTCGGGCTGACCTTGAAGAACGGGCAGTGGGTCGTCGACTGGGCACCTGCTGTCATCAACCCGCGGCTCGGGCCGGGAGACCGGCTCGCCGTGGTGACGGCATACGCGCCGCGTGCCGGGATCGAGGACATGAACGGCCAGCCGCTGCTCGCCAAGTCGGCGGATTACCGAATCGGTGTCTACCCGGGCCGGCTGAAGAACGCGGCTGCGACGGCGGCCGGGTTCAGCGGCGTCGCCGGGCTCGACGACCAGCAGGTGCTCGGCCAGATCCAGGCCGCGCCGCCAAGTGACTTCCTCTCGCTGCTCACGCTCGACCCTGCCGACTTCGGCTCGCTGTGGCCGAAGCTGGCCAAGGTGCCAGGCCTCAGCTACCAGCAGCAGACGGAGCGCCTGTTCGACACCTCGGCGCAGGAAGTGGTCGGCGCGGTCGGCACCGAGGACTCCAGCGACCTGCGCGCGGAAGGCGCGGCGTACCAGCCGGGCATGACCGTCGGGCTGAGCGGGCTTGAGCAGACCGATCAGGATTCGCTGATCGGGACGCCGACGACCTCCGTCGTCGTGGTGAACGCGGCCGGTCACAACGTCGCGACGCTGTGGACTTCGCCTGGCGGCCGCGCGGGCACGCCGGTGCGGACCACGCTGAACAGCCAGGAGCAGACCGACGCCGTGAACGCCCTCGCGGGACAGTCGAACTCGGGGGAGATCGTCGCCGTGGACTCGACCACCGGGGCGATCCGCGTGGTCGCGTCACATGAGGCAGGCGGCGTGGCGCTGCCAAAGGACGGTGCGCTCAACGCCAAGGTCGAACCGGGCATGGCCTTCAGCATCGTGTCCGCGGCGGCGCTGCTCTCTACCGGCGTTACGGCAGACCACCCGCTGCCGTGCGAGCCCGTGGCCGACGTCGGCGGCGAGACGTTCACCTACCAGCCCGACACGACCGCGACCTCGACGCTCGCCTCGGACTTCGCCGACGGGTGCGGCACCGCGTTCGCGAACATGTCACGGACCCTGACCCCCCAGCAGCTCGCCAGCGCAGAGAAGGCGTTCGGCATCGGCGACTCCTGGCAGCTGCAGTTGTCGGCGTTCTCCGGCTCGGCCCCGGCGGTGTCCGGCGAGGCGGATGTGGCCGCGCAGGCGACCGGCGCCGGCGGCGTGCTAATGAGCCCGCTCAGCATGGCGACCGTGGCGGCCGAGGTTGCGGCCGGCGTCGGGCACTCGCCGGTGCTTATCCCCACGGACGCGTCCACCACCTGGCAGCCGCCGCTGTCAGCCACGGGCCTGACGGAGTTGCGGCAGCTGATGCGCCTGGCCGTCACGTCGGGGTCGGCGCACGCGGCCGATCTCCCCGGGACGCCGGTGTACGGCCAGGCCGGCGTGGTCCAGTCGGGGAAGAACTCCTACCTGAGCTGGTTCGTCGGGTACCGGGGCAGCCTGGCGGTCGCGGTTCTCGAGACGGGCAGCACCGCTTCCCAGGCGGCCGCGTCCCTGGCGGGGGCCTTCCTCAACAGCGTCGGCTGAGGCTCAGTTAGCCCGGGGGACGACCCCGGACCCCCTGAAGCTGCGGAATGACCCGGAACCAGAAGCTGGGCATGTCCCGGTTGGCGTACCCCCACCGATGTGGCACACTAGCTGTCGTGACGGCTGGCCTGATTATTATCGGCAGGCGCGTCGGCAGCGAGCCCTACTTATCGGCCTACGGCCGATTTCGCAGCGGCTCGTAGTGTTTGCCCCGGGGGGATGACCCCCGGGACCCCCCGATGCCGGGCTTCGCCCGGCGGTCATTGGGGGGCGGGCAAGCCCTATGCCGGCGCGCAGACCTCTCGCGTACTCGCGAGGGGTCTTTTTGTTTGTCTGCAGACCTCGACGTCAACCGCAAGCGCCACGGGAGAACGGAAGCGACGATGCTCGACGACCAGTTCCACGTTTACGACACCACCCTGCGCGACGGCGCACAGCAGGAGGGCCTGAACCTCACGGTTGCCGACAAGCTGGTAATCGCGAGGCACCTGGACCGGCTCGGCGTCGGGTTCATCGAGGGCGGCTGGCCTGGAGCGATTCCGAAGGACACCGAGTTCTTCCGCCGTGCGCAGACCGAGCTCAGCCTGCAGCACGCGACGCTGGCGGCGTTCGGCTCGACCCGGAAAGCAGGCGTTGCTGCCGCCGATGACCCGCAGGTGGCCGCCCTCCGCGAGTCACGGGCCCCGGTTGTCACCCTGGTCGCCAAGAGCCACGACCGCCACGTGGAGCTGGCGCTGCGCACCACGCTCGACGAGAACCTGAGGATGATCGCCGACACGGTCCGGCACCTGCGAGAAGAGGGCCAGCGAGTGTTCGTCGACGCCGAGCACTTCTTCGACGGCTACAAGGCCAACCCCGCGTACGCGCTTGAGTGCGTCCGCGCCGCCGCCGAGGCGGGCGCTTCCGTGATCGCGCTGTGCGACACCAACGGTGGCATGATGCCCACAGAGCTCGGCGACATCGTCCATGCGGTCACATCCGCCACGGGTGCGCGCCTCGGCATCCACTGCCACGACGACACCGGCTGCGGCGTCGCGAATACCCTGGTCGCCGTCGAGGCGGGCGTTACCCACGTGCAGGGCACCGCGAACGGCTACGGCGAGCGCGCCGGCAACGCGAACCTGTTCAGCGTGGTCGCGGGCCTGCAGCTGAAGAAGCGCAAGGTCGTTCTCGACGGCGAGGGCATCAGCGAGATGACCAGGATCGCGCACGCGATCAGCGAGGTCACCAACGTCACGCCGGACACCCACCAGCCGTACGTCGGGGTGTCCGCCTTCGCGCACAAGGCCGGGCTGCACGCCTCGGCGATCAGGGTCGACCCGATGCTCTACCAGCACATCGACCCCGCGCTTGTCGGCAACGACATGCGCATGCTCGTCTCCGACATGGCGGGCCGCGCGTCCGTAGAGCTCAAGGGCCGCGAGCTGGGCTTCGACCTCTCCGGTGACAAGGAGGTCATCGGGCGGGTCACCGACAAGGTCAAGTCGCTGGAGGCTAAGGGCTACTCCTTCGAGGCGGCGGACGCGAGCTTCGAGCTGCTGCTCCGCGACGAGCTGGCGGGGGAGCGCAAGCGGCACTTCACCGTCGAGTCCTGGCGGGTGATCGTGGAGCAGCGCGAGGACGGCGCCGTCACCAGCGAGGCCACGGTCCGCCTGGTGGCCAAGGGGGAGCGCGTCGTCGCGGTCGGCGAGGGCAACGGCCCGGTGAACGCCCTGGACCGGGCGCTGCGCGCCGCGCTTGAGCAGACGTTCCCCGAGCTCGCCAGCCTGGAGTTGACCGACTACAAGGTGCGCATCCTCGAAGGCTCGGGAGGCACCGGCGCGATCACGCGCGTGCTCATCGAGTCAAGCAACGCCGAGGGCGACACCTGGTCAACGGTCGGCGTGGACGAGAACGTGATCTCCGCCTCCTGGCACGCCCTGGAAGAGGCGGTCACCTACGGCCTGCTCCGCGCCGGCCGCGTCCCCGAATAAGCACTGAGGCGCGCCCCGGAGCCGCCGTTTACCCACGGCGCTCCGACCCCGCCACGCCCTTGACTGGCTCACGAGGCACATCAGGGAGCGGCGGAAGCCGAATCTCCGGCTGACCCACAAGGCACACCCGGAGGGCGGCTAGCCAGAGCCACGGCAAACCCACAAGGTGAAAAACGTGACTCTATAAGGCGGGCGCGCCTCAGAAAAACCATCCAGCGGAACGGATACGTGTTCCACGTTTGTCACGTCCCGTTACCTGCGGCCGCTGGGTTTGCCCTGGCCGCTATGGCTAGTTGGTGGACTTGCCTCATGGCAGTTTCTGGCTACAGCCCACCAATCCTGCCCTAGCCGCTCGGCATGCAGAAGATGGTGGATCGTTAGGAGTGCCAGAGGGCTCCTAACGATCCACCATCTTGGATGTGCTCCCGGCGGGTGGCAGGAAAGGGCCGCAAGTGGCCGGAACATTCGCGGCTATTGTTAGCTAGTGCGAAGTTCTGGTCGGCGAGCGGGGACGGCGGAGGCTGGATCCAGCGGCCGGCGGTGGCGGCGCGGGGAGGTTGGGTCGGCCCGGTGGGCGGTATCCGCGCACTTTCTGGTCATGGGGCTGACCGGCGGGGTGTGGATGGCGCGCGTTCCGTCCGCCAAGGCGCAGGTACACCTCTCTGACGGGACGCTCGGCATCGCGCTTTTCGCGGTCCCCGTCGGACTCGTGCTCGGCGCGGTCCTGGCCGAGCGACTGGTCGACCGGGTGGGCAGCACCGTCCTCTGCCGGATTACCGGCGTCGGCAGTTGCGCGGCCATCGTGACCCCGGGCCTGGCTCACAGCCTCCCCGAGTTGATGGCGGCGCTGTTCGCGGTCGGCGCCTTCAATGGCACCCTCGACGTCTCGCAGAACGCCCAAGGCGTCCGCGTGGAAGCCGCCTATGGCCGGCCAGTGATGACGTCGATGCACGCCGGCTACAGCCTCGGCGCGATCCTCGGCTCGCTCGCTGGCGGTGCCTTCGCCTGGGCCGGCACCGGGCTGCTCCCTTCCCTGGCCGCCGTCGGAGCAGTCGGCGCGCTCATCGTCGGCACCGCCGGCCCCTGGCTCCTCCCCAGGACGTCTCATCCCATGGTTACCGCCTCCCCCGTCGGCCCCGCCCCGCATGAGCCCGATGGCATGTTGCACGCTGATGCCACGGCAGCCTCACCGGACGCGAGGAGGCGAGTGCGGCGGCTGGTCCTCGCGCTTGCCGTGCTCGGCGTGTGCGGTCTGGTAGGGGAGGGCTCGGCGGGTGACTGGTCGGCCGTCTACCTCAAGGACAACCTGGGCGCAACAGCGGGGCTGGCCGCTCTCGGTTTCGCCGCGTTCTCGGTCACCATGACCCTCGGCCGCGCGCTCGGCGACCGCCTCATCAACAGGTTCGGCGTCGTTCCCGTGGTCCGCGTCTGCGGCTTGCTGGCAACCGTTGGCCTGGCACTGGCCCTCGCCACGCCAGTCCCGGCCGCCGCGATCGCAGGGTTCACCGTCTTCGGCGCGGGCCTCTCGATCGTCGTCCCCCAGGTCTTCGCAGCGGGCGGCCGCGCCGACCCGTTCCGCCCGGGCTCTGGCCTAGCCAAGGTCGTCGGCCTCGGCTACACGGGCATGGCGGCAGGCCCGGCTATCATCGGCCTAGTCGCCGACAAGATCGGCCTCCACCTGGCCCTGCTCGTCCCGCTAGCCCTGGCCGCCTGGATCGCAGTAGCCGCCCCAGCGCTCCGCAGGCCCCAAAGCACCGACCAGGACCACCACCTTTCCCCAGCAGCCACGAGCAACGCCTGAGCCTCACCAGCCACTTAGCGCTCCGCCCGCCCCATCGTCCAGAGCAACGCCGGCCGCACCAAGTGCACGTGAAACACGAATCCGTTCGGGATAAGAGCATGGGCCCGATCGCACGCCTGAGAGCCGTAGGCATACCTTAAGCACATGGACGACAAGGACATCATGGGGCGGATCGGCAGCCTGATCGAGACTGAGCATGAACTGCGGACCCAGCTCCAGCGAGGCGAGTTGAACTCGGCACAGGAGCGGGAGCGTCTTAGTTCTGTTGAAGCGGCGCTGGACCAGTGCTGGGACCTGCTGCGCCAGCGCCGGGCGAAGCGGGAGTTCGGGGAGAGCGCGGAGGATGCCGCTGTCCGGCCGGTGACGGAGGTGGAGGGATACCAGCAATAGCTCCGCCCAAGTAGGCTCGAAAGCGACAAACGAGCAAAGGAGCATCGTGCGTATCGCGAGGTTCGCCAAGGGCGATGGCGTGGCATATGGCGTCGTTGAAGGCGAGGCCGGGCAGCCGCAGTCGATCGCGGAGCTGCACGGCCATCCGTTCGGGGTCGACCCGGCGGGCGTGCAGTTCACCGGGAACAGCTACCCTCTCGCCGAGGTACGGCTGCTTGCCCCGGTGCTGCCGTCCAAGGTGGTGGCGGTCGGCAAGAACTACGCCGAGCACGTCAAGGAGATGGGTGAACTATTCGGGGCATCTCAGCTGTCTTCCGAGCCGATCCTGTTCCTCAAGCCGTCCACGTCGGTGACCGGTCCCGGTGACCGCATCGCCTACCCGGTGAAGCTCACCGACCGGGTGGACTACGAGGGGGAGCTCGCCGTGATCATCGGCAGGCTCTGCCGGGATGTGCCGCGGGAGCGGGCAGCAGACGTGATCTTCGGCTACACCTGCGCGAACGACGTGACCGCCAGGGACCTGCAGGCCAAGGACGGGCAGTGGACGAGGGCGAAGGGCTTCGACACGTTCTGCCCGCTCGGGCCGTGGATGGAGACCGGCGCTGATCCAGCCGACCTAGGCATCACGACGACGGTCAACGGAAATGTGAAGCAGCACGCCCGGACGTCCGAACTGCTGTGGGACGTCCCGTCGCTGGTCGAGTACGTCTCGTCGGTGATGACCCTGCTGCCGGGCGACGTGCTGCTGACCGGCACTCCGGAGGGCGTCGGGCCGCTGACCGACGGCGACGAGGTGTCGGTAACGGTGGAGTCGGTCGGGACCCTGACGAACCGGGTGGTCATCCGCGACTAGGCGCGGCTATCCGGGTAGGTGCCGCCGCAGGTGCCTGAGCTGGGGTTCGGTGTGCGCATGCGGGACGCTGTGCCCGCTGTATGGATAGACGATGATGTCCTTATCGGCATTTATCTCGTTATAGGCGGCGAACACCGTCGACGGCGGGCATATCGTGTCCATCAGCCCGACGCTCACCAGCGTCGGCGCGGTGATCCGACGGGCGAGCAGCGCGCAGTCGATATAGCGCAGCGTGTCCAGCGCCGTGTCGATAAGCGCGACGTTCTCCGCGAGGAAATCCGGGATCTCGGGGTAGGGGCCCTGCGGCGCGAGCGTGATCGCCCGCTGGATGTCGCAGAGGAACGGGACGTCGGCGTGGCACACGCTGACCGCGTCTCGGTGCAGCGCCGCGGCGGCCAGCGCGAGCCCGCCGCCCTGGCTGCCACCGCTGACGGCGACGGTCCCGCCCGCTCCCGCGAGTTCAAGCGCGACGTCCACGGCGAGCACCGCGTCCGTGAACATCCTCGTGTAGTAATAATCCTCAGGCGTAGTGATGCCCCGGCTCATGACTTGCGAGTTCTCAGGTCCAGTACCGCCGTCACCGGTCGCACCGGTCGCCCACCGCCCGCCCTGGCCCCGGCTGTCCATGACGAACACCGCGTAGCCGAGAGCGGGGAGCAGAACGTGCTCAGACGGCGCGCCCCGGCCACCGCCGTACCCGATGAACTTCACCACGACCGGCGGGTTCGGCTTGCCAGCGGGCTTGATGTACCACGCCCTGATCGGATCGCCGTCAGCCCCGGAGAACTCCACGTCGAACACCTGGAGCGGGTGATAGACGTCCGGCTCGTGCGGCGTGAACGTGGCCGGCTGGACTTGCGCCCGCGCGTGACTCAGCCGCTTAGCCCACCAGTCGTCAAGCCCCTCCGGCTCCAGCGTGCTCGTGCGATACTCACGCAGCCGCTCAAGCGGCAAGTCATACCAGGGCATGCGTCATAACCTATCTGGCTGCCGGGTACGCCACCCGACTCGCCCAGTGCCGTTGCAGTACTACCTGTTCGGGACGCCGTCGATGTCCATCGGGCCGACGGTCAGGGTCTTCGACACCACCGGCAGCTGGATGTCGCCCTGGTAGAGGTTGTCGATCTTCGCGGTCAGCGCGGTGGTCTGGTTCGGCGGGATGACCCGGACCTCGGCGGCGCGCGGGTCGCCCGCGGTCTGGGCGGCGGGCTCGGCCGCGTAGGTGACGTAGGCGGCGCTGGCGGTGTTCGGCGCGAGCGTCTGCACCTTTTCGCCCCCGCTCATTGCGAGCCGGACCGTCCAGACGTCCTTCATGCCCAGCGAGGCGCCGTTGCTGCCCACCAGGTCCACCCCGGGATAGCCGTACAGCGTGCAGGTACCGGCCGAGACGTTGGTCAGCTGGATGTAGAAGTTGCCCGTGCTGGACTGCGCCTGCGCTCCCTGGATGACCTGTAGCGACAGGTCAGTGGTCTGGCAGGCGGTGCCGCTGGCGCTGGTGCCGGCCCCGCTGGGCTGGCCCTCGGAGGGGGCGGTACTCGCCGCCCCGGCGGCGGGCGCGCTGGCGGACGCGGCTGGGCTGGTCGCGGACGCGGCTGGGCTGGTCGCGGACGCGGCGGTGGCACTAGTCGTGCTGCTGGCGCACCCGGCCAGCGCCGCTAGCGTCAGGGCCGCGGCGGAGGTGCCGAGGGCCAGCTTTACCGTGCTCATGTTTGCACTCCTGATCGGTTGGCTGCCGATTATTCAATTGACGAGATTGAGACGCCGATCGGCCCCGCCAGGTTGGAAACTGTTGGAAACTGTGTTCCTGGCCGGGCCCGCCGCGCTGCCTCCAAGAGCGCCTGCCCGGTCGGGGACGGGGCAGAGACGGGCACGCGGAGTCGGGCGTTGGGGCTAGGGCCGGAGACCAGCGTGCCGTCCTTGGCCAGCGCCCGCAGCGCACGGCGGCAGGTAAGGAGGGAAAATCCCGTCACGCGAGCGAGAGCCCCGCTCGGCTCAGGCTCCCCAGGCCGAAGCGTTCCGTCCGCGATGCGGGCACGGACCAACTCGGCAGCCCGCACGTACTTGGCGCCTCCCAGCTCTACTTGGGGGCCGCAAGCTGCGCAAACGTTGCCGCCCGCCAGGCACCGGACTACCGTCAGTCATGTGAACGCGCCAGATCCCGCCGTCGGTGTGGGCCATGCCGCCGACGGGAGGTCGGGCCCTGGTCCGCCCGATCATGCGCGGCTGGCCCGGCTGGCTGAGGAGCAGGCCGCGCTGCGGCGGGTGGCCACGCTGGTGGCCCGGGCGACTCCGCCGGAGGAGGTGTTCGCCGCGGTCGCTGAGGAGGTCGGGCAACTGCTTCCCGTCGATCTCGCGAACGTGTTCCGCTACGAGCCCGGCCGCATGGAGACTTGCGTCGCGGCCTGGGGCACGGTAAACAGGCGCTTCCGCGTGGGCAGCCGGTGGCCTCTTGAGGGGAAGAACCTCGGCACGCTCGTGTTCGAGACGGGCCGCCCGGCCCGGCTCGACCGCTATGCCGATAGTTCCTCGGGCCCGCTCGGTGCCGCCGCCCACGAGACCGGCATCCGCACGTCGGTCGGGGCGCCGATCCTGGTCGAAGGGTGTCTGTGGGGCCTGATCGCGGCTGGGTCGATCCTGGAGCAGCCGCTGCCGCCGGACACCGAGGCGCGGCTGGCCTCGTTCACCGAGCTGGTGGCGACGGCGATCGCCAACGCTGACAGCCGGGCTGCCCTGGCCCGGCTGGCCGAGGAGCAGGCCGCGCTGCGGCGGGTGGCGACGCTGGTGGCGCGGGGCGAACCGCCGGAGGCGGTGTTCGCGGCGGTCCTGGAGGAGGTCGGGCGCCTGCTTCCCATCGATATGGCGCTGATGGGCCGCTACGAGACCGACCGTACGGCGACATGCCTCGCGACCTGGCGCACGGCAGGCGACATCTTCCCCGTTGGCAGCCGGTGGCCCCTTGAGGGGAAGAACCTCGGCACGCTCGTGTTCGAGACGGGCCGCCCGGCCCGGCTCGACAGCTACGACGATGCCACCGGCCCGATCGGTGCCACCCAGCGCGGGGCGGGCACCCGCTCGGCAGTCGGGGCGCCGATCACCGTCGAGGGCCGCCTGTGGGGAATGATTTACGCCGGTTCGACCCTGGAGCAGCCGCTGCCGCCGGACACCGAGGCGCGCCTGGTCTCGTTCACCGAGCTGGTGGCGACGGCCATCGCCAACGCGCAGAGCCGCGCCGAGCTGATCGCCTCCCGCGCGCGGATCGTCGCCGCCGCGGATGAGACCCGGCGGCGAATCGAGCATGACCTGCACGACGGCACCCAGCAGCAGCTGGTCTCGGTGATGCTCGACCTGCGCCAGGTGCAGGCGGCGGCGCCCGAGCTAGAAGGCGAGCTGTCGCGCATCGCCGAGCGGATCACCGACGTACTCAATCAGGTGCGGGAGATCTCTCAGGGCATCCACCCCGCGATCCTTTCTGAGCGCGGCCTCACGCCCACGCTCAAAGCGCTGGCCCGCCGGTCCGCCGTGCCAGTGCAGCTGGACCTGCGCACCAGGCGGCGGCTGCCGGGTCACGTGGAGGTCGCGGCGTACTACGCGGTATCGGAAGCGCTGGCCAACACCGCCAAGCACGCGCGCGCATCGGTGGTGCACGTCGAACTCGACACGCCGAGCACGGTCGTGCGGCTGGCGATCCGCGACGACGGCATCGGCGGAGCCGACCCCGCCCGGGGGTCCGGTCTGACCGGGCTCCGCGACCGCATCGAGGCGGTCGGCGGCACGCTCGACGTGACCAGCCCGTCCGACGGCGGCACCACGCTGCTCATCGAGATCCCGGTCCAGGAGACTGCTGATTAAATGCCGCGATCTCGCTCCTCCGTTCGGGAAATCTGCAAGTCAGCGACTTGCATCATGCTCGAGAACTGGCTTTTTCAGCTGGCTCCTAGCCGGGACCTGAAGCCCTCCGGCCCTATCCTCGTCGGCCATGGCAGCCGCTGGCATGCCATCTCACGTCGTCTTGGCGCGATCAATTCCCGGCGCTTGACGAACGATCCCGCAGGGCAATGTGCCTCTTAACTCTCGACGATTTTCAAAACTCTGATCCCGAACGGGGGCAGCGTGACCTTCTCCACGATCTCCGTCTCGCCGAGCTGGGTCAACCCCAGGGGCGGCTCGTGCTCCCCGGCCGCGCCGAGGGACGGCTTGAGGGTGAGCGCCTCGTCGGCGTGGCTGGCGATCACCACGAAGCGCGTCCCATCTCGGTGCACGAGGACGTCACAGGCGACCTCCGGGTCCTCGACGGTCACGGGCCGGCGGACTCCCGCGTGCGTGGCGAGCGCCCCGTACAGGGCGACCGTCGCGTCCGGGTTGACGCGGGCAACCGCCGAGGCCATGTACTCGAGCGGGTAAGTGCAGAGGATCAGCGAGCCGCGGCCCACCTGGCGCCGCAGCAGCACGGGGCGGCCGTGGATGTCGGTGGCGATGACCTCCGCGGTGGTGGGGGTCACGGGCAGGTACGCGCGGGCGTTCCCGTTCCCCGCGACCGGGAAGGTGAGCGTGGTGCCCCTGGCCAGGCCGCCGAAGTCCCTGGCGAAGATCAGCTCGACGAACTCGTCGGTGATCGGGTCGACGGTGCCGACGTCGAGCTTGTGGCGCACGCCGAACAGTTCGTTCATCGAGCCATAGGACGGACCGCGGTGCCAGTTCACGTCGCCAGCGCAGTAGGAAACGTAGACTGTCGCGCCGTCACTCGCGAGTTTCTCCAGGGCATCGGGGGTGGGCGCGAGGAACTGCTTGACTGACGGGGCGAGGTAGAGCCTCGCGCCTTGCTCGATCCCGCTCGTTTCCCTGGTCAGGGTGGGGGGCAGGTCGGCGAGCCGTGCGGCGATGTAGGACTGGTGGAGTGATTTCACGACGACGGCGTGGCTGTCCGGCGAGGTAAACGGGTACTGGTTGTCCAGGTAGCTGGAGACGATCAGCGCGGTGTCGGTGTCGGCGCGCTCGCAGTTCGCGTAGTCGATGGCCTCAAGGGTCTGCGCGAAGGCTTTCATCTCCGTGAGGGTGGCCTTCGGGGTGCCGTGGGTGTTCGTGAGCCCGAAGTTCTGCTCGAACGCGTGGTGCCGGTAGGGGTCCTGGTGCGGGAGGGCGAAGTCGGTGTTGTTCCACGCGATCCACCCGGTGGCCCCGGCGAGCAGCGTGCCGTGCAGCACGTGCCGGTAGTAGGTGGCCGCGTTGGCGTCGGAGGCGAAGTCCGAGCTGACGCCGAACTCCTCCATGATCACCGGCTTGCCGAACGTGCCTGACAGCTCGCAGGCGATGGCGGCGGCATAGCGCTGCCGGATGGGGTCATCGCCGACGGGGTAGACGTGCGGGCCGAGGAAGTCGGTTATTTCCGATATGTCGGTCAGCCGGAAGCCGTTGTCGTTGCCGGTGACCTCGATGCCCCAGGCGCCGTCGCCCAGCGAGAACGGCTGGTGCCCGCCGGCCGCCCGGACTGCGTCCCTGATGATCCGCGCCCAGGTCGCGACGATCTCGTGTCCGGTGTCCGATCCGCCGTAGAGGGGCATCTCATTGGAAACCAGCCAGCCGGCGACTGCCCGGTGCGCGTGGAAGCGGCGGACCATCTCGGCGGCGAACCAGGCTTGCCGGCCGACCATCCAGACGTCGTTGTACAGGTGACGGCCGTTGCGCCAGGCCGGGTCCCAGTTCTCACCAGACATGTGGCCGACGATGAAGGTCGGGATCGTGGTGAGGCCGTGCTCGGCGTGCCTGTCGAGGAAGTCGGCGAAGCGCGCGGTCATCGTCTCGTCGATTTCGTACGGGCTCGGCATGAAGTCGGGCCAGTAGAAAAACGACCTGGTCATGGTCAGGCCGTGCCGCCTGAGCACGGACAGTTCCGCGCCGATGACCGCCGGGTCGTAGCTGCGCCACATCAGCGGGCCGCCGGTGCGCGACCAGAAGTTCGCGCCGAGCCAGTTCACTGGCGCGCCGCCTGCCGTGACCCTCGATGTGTTCCTGCGCATGTGGCCTCCTCGCCCCGGGGCGGTCATCTCCCGGGGGGACGACCCCCCGTACCCCCCGATGCCTGGCCGGCCGGGTCTGATCGCAAAAAACGCGATCCTATCAGGCCCGGCCGGGCGGACAAGAGATCTTCGCTGCCGCCCCCTGTTGGCCAGAACTATACCGGTTAAGTGGAGGAACGTCCACGTTAGAGGCGTTCACCGGACGCGTCCCAGGACTTACCGGGACGCGTCCCGGACGCATCCCGGTTATGCTTAACCGGGATAGCTTGTGCTTGTCGCGAGGGGGCTCGGATGAAGCGTCCGACCATCACAGACATCGCCCACCGGGCCGGCGTGACCAAGGCCGCGGTCTCTTTCGCGCTAAACGGGCAGCCGGGGGTCTCCGCCGCGACCAGGGAGCGGATCCTCGCGATCGCCGAGGAGATCGGCTTCCAGCCAAGCAGCGCCGCCCGCGCGCTGACGGCCGGCAAGGCCGGGGTGTTCGGCCTGGTGATCGACCGGCCTGCCCGCACGCTCGGCATCGAGCCGTTCTTCATGCAGCTGATCTCCGGTATCCAGGCCGAACTCGCCGCGCACCAGGTCATGCTGCAGTTCACGATGACCGAGGACGTCGACGCGGAGATCGAGCTCTACCGGCAGTGGTGGGCGCAGCGGCGGGTGGACGGCGTCTTCGTCGTCGACCTCCAGGTCGACGACCGCAGGGTCGCGGCCATCCAGCAGCTGCGCATGCCCGCCGTGGTGATCGGCACGCCCCGGGGGGCAGGCTCGCTGCCCGCGATCTGGCAGGATGACCGGGCGGCCGTGGATGCCGTCGTCGGCTACCTCGCGGCCCACGGCCACCGGCGGATCGCGCGGGTGGGCGGCCGGGCCGCCTACTGGCACTCCGTTCTCCGCCGCGACGCGTTCGAGGCGTCCGCCGCGGCGGCCGCCCTCACGGCGTTCTCCGTCGAAGCGGACTACACCGCGGAGCACGGAGCCCAGGCGACGGCGGGGCTGCTCGGTTCCGCCGAGCCGCCGACCGCGATCCTGTACGACAACGACGTGATGGCGGCCGCCGGGCTTGGCGTCGCGCAGCGAATGGGCGTCAGCGTGCCCGGCGGGGTATCGATCATCTCCTGGGATGACTCCGCCCTGTGCGAGCTGATGCACCCCGCGCTGACCGCGCTGCGCAGGGACATCGCGGGCGCGGGCTCGACCGCTGCGCGGATGCTGCGCGACCTCGCGGCCGGCGGCCACCCGGAGAGCGTCATGGAGGCCACGCCAGTGCTCCAGGTCCGGATGAGCTCCGGCTGGGTCGGCGTTCCCGAGGTCAAGGCGCCCGGTCGCTCTCGCCGGACGGCCTAGCGGAACGCTGCACTCCCTGAGGTCAAGGCGCCCGGTCGCTCTCGCCGGACGGCCTAGCGGAGCGCTGCATCCCGTGGGTGAATGTGCCTTTGCTGTCGCTATGGCGGCACCAGGGGCACTTCCACGCCGGTCGGCCGCCGCAGGAGATACGGCGGACGGGGAGAGGCGAAGCAGGCATCCGTTCGGGCCATCCTGCGCAGTGGTGGCGCGAACCTGCGGGTGAGCGGGGGCCTGCACCACGGACTGCTTTCTTGAGATAGAAGCGGGCCGCTGTAATCCGATCTAGATCAGAGAGATACAAAGACGGCTCTTTACGCGGGCGCTGCTTTGGGTTAACACTTAACCGGTATAGCCCACCTGTTCAACGGCGACACCGGGGCGGACGCAGGCGTTGCGTTCTTCGCCCGCAACGGCGACGCCGCACCTAGAACGGATAAGCACCCCGGCAAAAGGGGCCGTCATGGGAGCGGTTGGCGCGCTTTCTCGGCACGCGTCGTCCCTCCAACCCCTCGACGGCTGCCCCTGCCCGGGGTCATCGCAGGACTTGCTAGTGAGGAGGTAGGAGCAGGTGCGACCTACAAAAGGATTCACGGGCGGGCGGTGGCGCCCTGCCAGATACGGCACCATCGCCATCGCCGCCCTGACGCTGGCGGTTGCCAGCGCCTGCAGCAATTCGGCCTCGAGCGGCAGCGCGTCGGCGTCGGCATCGGGGTCCGCTTCGGCGTCGGCGTCATCAGGGGGAGGGGGGACAACCACCTTCCCGCGCAGCGAGACGCTCTACACCAGCGGAACGGCATACTCGGCGCCGTCCAACTGGAACCCGCTCGACACGGGTAACTACGCGACGGGCACGCAGGGGCTCATCTACGAGCCGCTGTTCCTGTACAACCCGCTGTCGACGAGCAGTAGCCCTTACCAGCCGTGGCTGGCGACGAGCGGCAGCTGGAACAGCGCCCAGACCGTGTACACGATCAACGTCCGACCGGGCGTGAAGTGGAGTGACGGCACGGCGCTCACGGGTGCCGACGTCGCGTACTCGATCAACCTGGCGCGGACGAATGCGACCGACCCGTACTCGGCCAACGTCTCGACCGTCGCGAGCGCTACCGCTAGCGGTAACACGGTCACAGTGACCTTCAAGGGCACCCCCGGGTACACCGAGTGGCAGGACTACCTGTGGAAGGCGCCGGTTCTGCCCGAGCACGTCTGGTCCAAGCTCGCAGCGAGCCAGGTCGCGACCGCCGCCAACACGAACCCGGTCGGCACCGGCCCCATGACGCTGGACACCTACAACGCGCAGGAGGTCGCCTACCAGACCAAGACCGGCTGGTGGGCCACCAGCGCGCTCGGCCTGAGCTTCAAGTTCAAGTACCTGGTGGACGTCGTCAACGGCTCCAACGACCAGGAGCTCGGCCAGCTCACCGCCGGCAACCTCGACTGGTCCAACAACTTCCTGCCCGGCATCAACCAGCTGATAACTGCCGTCGGCGGCAACGCCGGCTACACCCTCAAGACCTACTACCCGACCTCGCCGTACATGCTGTCGGCGAACACGGTGTGGCTTGAGCCAAACGACTCCGTCGCGCCGATGAACAACGTCAACTTCCGCAAGGCGCTGGCCTACGCGCTCAACCCGACGGCGATCGCGCAAACCGTGTACGGCGGCATCACCAAGGCGGCCAACCCGACCGGCCTGCTGCCCAACCTGAGCAGCTACGTCGACCAGGGCGTGGTCGCGAAGGACGCGCCGACCTACAACCCGACCCTCGCCAAGAGCTACCTGGCCAAGTCCGGTTACAGCGGCCAGGCCATCACCCTTCAGGTGCCTCAGGGCTGGTCGGACTGGCAAGACGCCACCACCGTCATCAAGTCAGAACTCGACGCGATCGGCATCAACCTCCAGCTCATCTACCCGCAGGCCAACGCGCGCACCGCGAACGTGACCGACGGCAACTTCGACCTGCAGCTGGACAACAACGCCGGCCTCGACTCCACGCCGTGGAGCTACTACCAGCGGGTCTACCAGCTCCCGATCGCCAAGCAGCAGACCTCGCAGGAGAACTGGGAGCGGTTCAGCTCGCCGTCGGACTGGTCGCTGGTCCAGCAGGCGGCCACGGTCCCGCTTACCGACACAGCCAAGCTGGACTCCATCTACGGCCAGCTGCAGACCGACTTCTTCGCGCAGGAGCCGGTAATCCCGCTCTGGTACAACGGCGCCTGGTTCCAGGGCAACACCCAGTACTGGTCGGACTACCCGTCAAGCAACAGCTCCGACCAGAACATGCCGGTCATGTGGAACGGCTACATCGGCGCGATGACCACGGTCTACGCGCTGGCCGCCCTCAAGCCGACGCCGCCGGCCTCGAGCTGACGCTCACGGCACGTCAATCGGATTAGTCACTAGCACGGTCCCGTAACGACCCGCCTCCCGGCTTGCGTGAGCGGCCGGGAGGCGGGTCGCGGGGCCGTTGATTCACCTCGGAGCCTGCCCGTGCGGCGTTACCTCATCAGGAAACTGATCACCTACGTGCTGGCGTTCTTCGTCGGCGTGACCATCGACTGGGGCATCCCGCACCTGATGCCGGGAGACCCCATTCAAGGGCTGCTGTCGAAGTTCGACCTGGATTCCGCGTCGTACGCGGCGCTCTACAAGTCGTTCGCGCAGTCATTTGGCCTCAACGTCCCGCTGTGGCAGCAGTACCTGGACTTCTGGCATGGCGTACTGACCGGGAACATGGGGATCAGCATCTCAGACGCGCCGAACTCGGTCACGTCGCTCGTCTTCGGGGCGATGCCGTACACGCTGGCGCTGCTCGTCCCCGCCGTCGTGCTCTCCTACGTGGTCGGGAACCGGCTGGGCGCGGCCGCCGCCAGGCGCAAGGTTCTCGACAACACGGTGCTACCGATCGGCTACATCTTCCAGGCCGTCCCGTACCCGTGGCTGGCACTGGTCGTGCCGTACCTGCTCGGCGTGGTCTGGAAGGTGTTCCCGACCTCCGGCGCCTACTCAGAGACGCTGCTGCCGGCCTGGAACTGGACGTTTATCGCCTCGTTGCTCGACCACTGGTTCCTGCCGTTCCTCACCGTGTTTCTCGTGAGCCTCGGCGGCCAGGCCATCGGCATGCGCAACCTGATCATCTACGAGCTCGAGAACGACAGCTCCCGGTACATGCGCGCGCTCGGCGCTAGCGAGCGGGTGGTCCGCAGGTACGCCTACCGCAGCGCGTCACTGCCGCAGCTCTCCGGGCTTGCGCTGGCGCTTGGCGTGGTCATCGGAGGCAACATCGTCACCGAGATCGCGTTCGACTACCCCGGCCTCGGACACCTGATCTTCGCCGCGATCTCGAGTCAGGACTACTTCCTCCTCCAGGGCATCTTCATCTTCATCGTCCTCGCGGTCCTGGTCGCGAACTTCGCCATTGACCTGGTGTTCATCATCGTCGACCCGAGGACCCGGCTCAGCATGCAAGGAGCGGCGGCATGAGCGAGTCGGTCAGTGGGCCGCTGAGCGAGACCCCGCAGGTCCCAGAGGACGTCCCCGCGACGGCCGGGCACCTGATCCCGGCCGTCGCCGTGCCTGCTGTCCCGGCCGTCGCGCCGGTGCCTGGCGCACCCGTGGGCCTCGGCGGCGGGACCGCGGTGGGACGCAAGCGCAGCGACCTGATCTACTACGGGCTGCGGAACAAGAAACTGATCTTCGGCCTCAGCCTCGAGCTGCTGCTCGTGCTCTTCGCGATCATCGGGCCGATCATCGCGAAGTACGGGCCGGAAGTCCTTACCGGTGCCCAGCTTCAGCACCCGAACGGAACGTACTGGCTCGGTACGAACTCCCTCGGCAACGACGTTTTCTCGCAACTCACCAACGGCCTGCGGGAGAGCTACCTCGTGGGCCTGCTCGGCGCGGTAAGCGCGGCGATCGTCGGCATGGCGCTCGGGTTCACCGCGGGCTGGCGCGGCGGCATCCTCGACGAGATCCTGCAGATGATCACGAACGTCATCGTGATGCTGCCATCGCTAGTGCTGCTTGTCGTCATAGGGTCGTATCTGACTTCGATGAGCATTCTTGTCGAGGGCACATTCATCGGGCTGACCACATGGCCCTGGGTGGCGCGCGCGGTTCGGGCCCAGACGTTCTCGCTGCGGTCGCGTGAGTACGTCGAGCTGGCCAAGCTGTCGGGCAAGCGGCCGTTGCAGATCATCGTCAAGGACATCGCGCCGAACATGGCCTCGTACCTGTTCCTCGTCGTCATCCTGCTGTTCGGCAGCTCGATGCTGCTTGCGGCCAGCTACGACTTCCTCGGCCTCGGCCCGACCGGCATCGTCTCACTCGGCACCATGATGAACCAGGCGCAGAATGAGGCCGCGCTGCTCTACCGCGAGTGGTGGTGGTTCATACCACCGGGCGCGGTGCTAACCGCGATGGTCGCGGCGCTGCTGGTGGCGAACGTGGGCCTTGACGAGGTCTTCAACCCGAAGCTGAGGGAACAGTAATGAGCGTCAGCGTGGAGAACCTCTCGGTGGCTTACCGGAGCCACCGCGGTGACGTGACCGCTGTCGACGGCGTGAGCTTCGCGCTCGCCGACGGGGAGATCATGGGCCTGGCCGGGGAGTCGGGGAGCGGCAAGTCCACCCTCGGCAACGCTCTTGTCTACATGGACCCGCGAATGAAGGCGACCGGTGGCAAGGTCACCGTGGACGGCAAGGAACTGCCGATCTCCGACTCTGGGGCGATGCGCCCGCTGCGGATGACCGAGGTCTCCCTGGTGCCCCAGTACGCGATGTCCGCGCTGGCCCCCACCAGGAAGATCGGGAGGCTGATCAACGACCTGCTCAAGTCGCACCACGTCAAGGACCGGCAGGCGGTGCTGACCGAGCTGAAGCGGCGCCTCGAGCTGGTCGGCCTCAAGGAGGACGTGCTCAGCAAGTACTCCTTCGAGTTGTCCGGCGGCATGCGGCAGCGGGTGACGATCGTCATGTCCACGCTGCTGAACCCGTCGCTGCTGATCGCCGACGAGGTGACCTCCGCGCTCGACGTGTCCACGCAGCGCGCGGTGGGGGAAATGCTCCTGGAGTTCCGCGACCGCGGCTACGTCAAGTCGGCCATCGCGATCACCCACGACCTGGCGATCCTCGCGCAGATCGCCGACTCCATCGCGATCATGTACGCGGGCCGGCTGGCGGAGCGGGCGTCGACTCTCGCGATCGTGAACAACCCGCTGCACCCCTACACCCAGGCGCTGATCGCGTCACTGCCCGAGGTGGGGGTGCGGCACGATCAGGTAACGCTGAGCGGCATCCCGGGCCGCCCGCCGTCGCTGGTGAACCCACCGACCGGCTGTAGGTTCCGGGACCGGTGCCCGTTCGCGTTCGCCAAGTGCACCGAGACCCCGCCGTTCGAAGAGATTAAGCCCGGCCACCTGGTCGCGTGCTGGAAGGTCAGCCAGTCCCGCGCAGTGACGGCTGGGATTGGACAGGAGCAGCCAGCCACGAAGCTGCCCCTTGAGGAGCAGGTATGACGACGCTGAAGCTCGACCAGGTCTCCAAGCTCTACCGGGCGACCTCCCGGGCCGGAGGGCTCACCCCGGCGCTGCGCAAGGTCAGCTTCGAGCTGCGTCCGGGGGAGGTCATCTCGCTGATCGGCGAGTCAGGCAGTGGTAAGACCACGATCGGCAAAATCCTGCTACGCCTAGTGCAGCCGACCTCGGGCACGGTGACCTTCGACGGCAAGGACATCGCGTCGTACTCCTCGCGCGGCCTGAAGGATTACTACCGGCAGGTGCAGGGCGTCTTCCAGGACCCGTTCAGCTCCTACAACCCGGTCTACCGGGCGGACCGGGTCTATGACCTCGTGCGCGGGTCGTATTTCCCGAAGGTCGGCGACAAGGAATGGACCGCGAAGATCGAGCAGGCGCTCGATGCCGTGGCGCTGAATCCGGGAGACGTGCTCGGCAAGTACCCGCATCAGCTGTCGGGCGGCCAGCAGCAGCGGCTGCTGATCGCCCGCGCCCTGCTGCTCGACGTCAAGGTGCTGATCGCCGACGAGATCATCTCCATGCTCGACGCGTCGACGCGGGTGGACGTGCTGAATCTGCTGGTCAAGCTTAAGCGGCAGGGCCTGGCCATCTTGTTCATCACCCACGACCTGTCGCTCGGCAACTACGTGTCCGACCAGACGATCATCCTGCGGCACGGCGCGATCGTGGAGACAGGCGCGACGGAGAAGATCTTCGGCAACCCGCAGCATGACTACACGCGGATGCTGCTGTCGGCGGTGCCTGAGCTGCACAAGAAGTGGCAGCACTCCCCGCTCGGCCCGGTCTCCGGCAACGGCTCAGCCGGGGTCAGTCCGAACGGGGGCGTGGCTACCGCCCTCACCCGCGCCACGATGCTCGACGAATTGACTCACGCGGAGCAGGTGGTGAAACGCGACCTCCGCGCGGTCTTCGGCGGCGGCCGAGCGGTATCCAGCGGCAAGTCCCAGGTCGCACTAGCCCTTGAACCTCCTGCCCTCCACGAGTTCGAACCCGACCACTTGGTCGCCGACCCGGAGTAGCCCGTCGACTGGGTTTCTCCTAGGATGACGTTGATATCACCGTCAACTCGGTTGACTTCAATAAGGTAGTCATCTATCGTGACTTCAATATCGGAGTCGGAGGATGCGGTGGCATACACGGGGAAGGTCGCCAGCGCCGAGTCGCTGGGACGCATCCTGCAGCAGGCCCGGCTGCTATCAGGGCTGAGCCAGCGCGAACTCGCCCGGAGGCTGGGCACCACGCAGAAATACATCTGGGAACTCGAGGCCGGCAAGCCGTCAATCATGATGGACCGCCTTTTCGCGGCGATGCGCGAGACCGGCATGGAGCTGACGGCGACGATCACGCCGCCGGACGAGCATGGCTGACCTGGTCGTCGAACTATACGGGACAAGCGCCGGGGTACTCACGGGGACGTGGCGGACCTTCGACTTCCTGCCGGATGCGGCTGCGGTTACCCGTTTCGGCATCGACAGCCCCATCTTGTCGGTGGCGATCCCGCTCACGGTGGTGGCCGTGCGATCGCGCAAGGAGCGTCGGCAGAACTTCTTCCGGGAACTGCTCCCCGAGGGCCGGATGCTCACCCGACTTGCCCAGCAGGCTGGCCTCGCCGAGCAGGATGTCATCGGCCTGTTGCGGGCCTACGGCCGGGATGTCGCCGGGGCTCTCCAGATCTGGGATCCCGATGTTCCCGGCGAGCCGAAGCGGCCTGCGCTGGAACCGCTGTCCATCGCCGGGGTAGCCGGCATGCTGGAGCACGTCCAGGACAACCCACTGGGAAACAAGCCCTCCGGCGGGAAGACCTCACTGGCCGGAGTCCAGGACAAGATCGTGCTCGCCCGGTCCGGAGAAGGCTGGAACCGGGTGATCGACGGCTGGCCGTCCACCCACATCCTCAAGCCAGTGTCGCGGGACTACCCGACTTCGATTTACGACGAGGAATTCGGGGCCCGCTTCGCCCGCGCCGTCGGGCTTGCCTCCTTCCCGACATGGATCGAGGAGTTCGCGGGTGTGCCGGCCGTGGTGATCGAACGCTACGACCGTTCACCGGATGCCCCCCAGGGGCGCATCCACCAGGAAGACTTCAACCAGGTTCTAGGCGCGGCGGGGAACCAGAAGTACCAGAAGTACGGCGGCAAGGTAAGCCTGGAACGCATCGCCCGGGTCTTCGCCGCCGTCGGAGACCGCGATTCGCTGGAGCGTCTGTTCAAGCTTGTCGTGGTTTCGGTTTCCGTCGGAAACCTCGATATGCACGCGAAGAACCTTTCCCTGCTGCACCTTCCCGACGGGTCCATGACGCTCAGCCCCGCCTACGACGTCGTGCCGCAAGCACATCAGCCCAACGACGGCGAGGTCGCTCTCGCGGTCGGTGGCGAGTACAGTCACGCCGCGATCACCATGAACCACCTCGTCGCGGAGGGGCGCGCGTGGGGGCTTGCTGAAGCAGCCGATCTCGCCGATGAGACACTCGCCACAGTTCTCCACCTGGCGAACACAGAGACGCCCCACAAGGGGGCCTACGCCGGGCTTGCCCGTGACATCTCCGGGTTCGCCTCCAACCTGCTCGCCGGACGCGCGATCGGGGCCAGCAGCCATCGCCCCTGATCAGCTGCACGGCCCACCGGTCGGCGGCCCTCCGTAGAGGTGACGCGTACGCCTCGCTGAGTGGGTGTCCATCACCGCTGCCGCCAGCGTCACTGAGCGCATTCCTCGGACGGAGCTACCGGGTACGTCCTGGTCACGCGCTCTCTGGTCCGGCTGGCGCTGGGCCTTCTGGTCTGGTTCGCTCTAGGGTCTGGGATTCGATACACTACATCGGCGCGGTACGGAAGGTCGCTTAGCGGCCTCTAGCTGTGTGACCTTGGGGTATAGGGTAATTGGCAGCCCGACAGATTCTGGCTCTGTTAGTCTAGGTTCGAGTCCTGGTACCCCAGCGAGACTGTGGTGACCCCTGTCCTCTGCCGAGGACCGGGGTCGTTTCGTTTTATCCCCGGGGGACGACCTCCGGAACCCCGATGCGGAGCTTCGCTCGGTGGGGCCGAGTGCTTCGCGCAGGTTGAGGGGATCTCGCTCGGGCGGATACCTCGGCGCTGGCGTGGGTATCAGGCGGCCCGTGGGTCTTGTGCTTATTCAGGCTGCTCTTAACGGCGGGACGACTCGTGGTGAGCATCCGGCCGTTCCGCTGCTACCTGATGAGCTCGCTGCGGAAGCCAGGGCTGCTGCCGATGCCGGGGCTGGGGCGTTTCACCTGCATCCGCGGGATTCCTCGGGGGCGCAGACGCTTGAGCCAGAACATGTGCTGGCTTCGGTGGAGGCCGTTCGGGCGGCGACCGGGTTGCCGGTTGGAGTGACTACCGGGATCTGGACTGTGGACGGGGATGTTCGGCGGCGGCTCGACCTCGTGGCTGGGTGGACCGGGGCGGACCGGCCGGACTACGCCTCGATCAACATGAACGAGCCCGGCATAGAAGAGCTCGCCGATCTGCTCACCAGCCTAGGGATCGGGATCGAGGCAGGCGTCTGGACGGCCGAGGACGCCCGGTTGCTTGGCACAAGCGGCTTCAAGGACCGGATCTTGCGGGTGCTGATGGAACCAGAAGAACGCGTGCCCGCCGAGGCCCTGGTGACCGCCGCTAAGACCGCCGCCGAACTGGCCAGGCTCGGCATTACCCTGCGCCAGGTGCGTCACGGGTACGACCTCGCCACCTGGGACGTGCTCCGTGCCTCGATCGCGGACGGCCAGGACATCCGGGTCGGCTTGGAAGACACGACAGTCCTTCCCGACGGGTCGGTCGCGGCAGGGAATAGGGACCTGGTGGCGGCCGCCGCCCGCCTGGCCGACGAGTCCTGATATTTCCGGTGGCTCCTGCCAGCGGCCATGGCTCGTTTTGGCTCTGCAAGCCGAGAGGCGGTATGGTTTGTTCGCCGGGGATGCGGAACCCTCGGCAACCATCTCGGCCCCGTCGTCTAGAGGCCTAGGACGTCGCCCTCTCAAGGCGGTAACGCCGGTTCGAATCCGGTCGGGGCTACTCGGTACGAGGCAGGCAGAGTTTTTCGAAACTCTGCCTGCCTCGTTTCATGATCGCCCGTCTGTGATTTGTCTGCCCGACGGGCACCCCGAGCACTTGCGGCAGGCCGCTCACGAGCGAGCCGTGGTCCGCGTTGGTTCGAGCGGCGGCGATGGTGCCCGCGTCGATGCGGTCCTGCGCCGCGGGCTTGGTCTCGTAGCCAGTGGCCATGGGAGCGATCCACCCATCGGCCTTGCGTCCGATGAGGTCGAGCATCCGCGGCCCGGCACCACCAACCCAGATGCCAATCCGGTGAGCCGGCGCCACACCAGCAGCAGCACCGACGCCGTCCTCACCCTCGAAGCCCCAGGCGGTCCGGAACGTGTCGATCGCTTCGCTCACCGCCCCGATGGCTTCGCCCGGGGTCCAGGTCGGACCCCCCATCTGCTCGATCCCGGCCCACACCCGCCCGGCACCGAGCCCGAGGTCAAATCGCCCGCCGGAGAGCCGGTCGATCGACGCGGCCGCCTTGGCCAACATCGGCGCAGGCCGGAGCGGCAAGTTGGCAACGTTGGTGATGAATCGCAGGGTCGAGGTCGTGGCCGCGAGGTTGGCGATGAGGGAGAAGGTGTCGAGGTAGGCCGGCACATAGGGGTGGTCCTGGATCGAGACGAAGTCGAACCCGGCCCGCTCGGCCGCCAAGACTCGCTCGCGGACGCCTGCGATGTCGTCGGCGCGGGGGCCGATGAATGCTCCGAACTGCATTGAGCCCCTCCTTGTGTCGAGCACGGGATCAGGCTGCTCGCCTCCGGCCGCCGCCGGTTCCTGCACCAGCGTCCTGTACTAGCGCGGTGAGGTGTCGCGCTTGGCTGGCGTGCGCTCCCACCGCTGTCCGTAGACGACGAGGGGCTGGATGGAAGCGAGGAGGTCCCGCCCGCGTGCGGTGAGCCGGTAGCGGACCGAGACCGGTGTGGTCGGTTCGACGATCCGGTCGATCAGGCCGATGCGCTCAAGCTCCTTCAGTCGCGCGGCCAGCATGCGGTCCGACAGGCCGTCGACGCGGGCGACGATCTCGGTGAACCGGCTGGCGCCGCGCGCCAGAGCGAGAAGAATGCTGCTGTTCCAGCGGCGGCCGAGCTGTTCGACGATGGCTGTGGCGCGCCGGCACTCGTCGTCGTCGATCAATTCCCAGCCGCTGGAGCGTTCCTGTTGAATAGCCACTTACCTATCGTAAGTCGCTTACGGCCATTTGAAAACCCGGCACTAGATGCTGAATCCTGGATGCATGCCTGACTACGGACATCCGCTGCGCTTCGGATCCTTCATCACCCCGGTGAACTCGCCGGCCTCCCAGCCAGTACAGCTTGCGGTGCTGAGCGAGCAACTCGGGCTCGACCTGGTGACGTTCCAGGATCATCCGTACCAGCCGTCGTTCCTGGACACGTGGACGCTGCTGTCGTGGGTGGCAGCGCAGACCGAGCGCGTTCAGTTGTCTGGCAACGTGCTCAACCTGCCGTTGCGCCAGCCGGCGGTCCTCGCACGCTCGGCGGCGAGCCTCGACCTGCTGTCAGGCGGGCGGGTGAGCCTTGGGATCGGCGCCGGGGGGTTCTGGGACGCGATCGAGGCGATGGGCGGACGCCGGCTGACGCCCGCCCAGGGGGTGGACGCGCTGGACGAGGCGATCGACGTGTTCCGCGGGATCTGGGACGCGGCGAACCCACGGCCGCTGCGCGCCGGCGGCGACTACTACCGCGTCAACGGCGCGAAGCGCGGCCCCGCGCCGGCGCACGAGATTCCCATCTGGATCGGCGCGTACAAGCCGCGCATGCTCCGGCTCACCGGCCGCAAGGCCGACGGCTGGCTGCCGTCACTGCCGTACCTGGAGCCCGGGGACCTGCCGCGCGGCAACCGCCTCATCGACGAGGCCGCCAAGGCGGCGGGCCGTGACCCGCGGGAGATCACCCGGCTGCTGAACATCACCGCCGGCCAAAGCGCCGACGACCTCACGCGGCTGGCGCTCGAGGACGGCATCAGCACGTTCATCGTGCCGGGTGACGACCCTGACGTGCTGCGGCAGTTCGCCAAGGAGATCGCACCCGCCGTACGCGAGCAGGTCGAGCGGGCCCGAGGTCAGCGCGGCACCCAGGCCCCCGCCCGCGTGCGGAACTCGGTCGCCCTGGCCAAACGCCGCCCCGGCATCGACTATGACGGCCTCCCAGCGTCCCTCGCCGCCCGCGCGGTCGAGCCTGGCGATGCCGGGTACGCCCGGTACACCTCCGGCTACCTTCGCGGCGGGGCACCGGGACTCGTCCTGCGCCCGCGGACGGTAGACGAAGTACGGGATGCCGTCGCGGTCGCGGGCAAGCACAGGGACGTGCCGCTCGGGATCTTCAGCGTCGGACACGGCCTGTCCGGCCGGTCCCTGAATGACGGCGGGCTCGTCATCGACGTCGGCGCGCTGAACACAGTCGAGATCCTCGACGCCCAGTCAGGCCGGGTGCGCGTGGGCCCGGGCGCGCGATGGGTCGACGTCGCCCGCATACTCACCCCGCACGGGCTGACCATTACCAGCGGTGACTACGGCGGCGTGGGGGTCGGCGGCCTGGCCACCACAGGAGGCATCGGCTGGCTCGCCCGCGAGCACGGCCTGACCATCGACCATCTGCGCGGTGTCGATGTCGTGCTCGCGGGCGGTGACCTGGTCCACGCGAGCGCGACAGAGAATCCGGAACTGTTCTGGGCCATGCGCGGCGCGGGCGCCAACTTCGGCGTCGCCGTCTCCTTCGAGTTCGAGGCCGCGCACGTGGGGCAACTGGCGTTCGCCCAGTTCGTTTTCGACGCTTCCGACACAGCCAGGTTCCTCAGTCGCTGGGGAGCGGCGATCGAGGCGGCCGACCGCAGTGTCAGCGGGGAGGTCATCCTCGGTCCCCGCCAGGGCGGCCGACGGTACGCCCAGTCGATGCTCGTGGTCGACTCCGACGACCCGGACACCATCGTCAAGCAATTGCAGCCGATCGCCGACATCGCCCCGCTGCTCGACCAATCGATCGGCCTGACCAGCTACGACCAGATCATGGAGTCGACGCTCAGCGAGGCCCCGCAGCAGGGCCAGGGCGAGCCGCAGGCGCACTCCGGGCTGGCCCGCCACCTCACTCCCGCATTTGCGAAGGATGCCGCCGCGCTGCTTGAGGCTGGCGCCTCCTACTTCTTCCAGATCCGCGCCGTCGGCGGAGCGGTATCCGATATACCCGCCGATGCGACCGCTTACGGGTGGCGAGACGCGAACTTCTCGGTCGTGGCCTTCGGCAGCGGTTCCTCCAAGCTTGACACCTGGTGGGAGAAGCTCATCCCGCACATGGAGGGCATGTACTACAGCTTCGAGTCCGCGACGGGCCCCGAGGTGCTGGCGCGCGCGTTCCCGCCCGGGCACCTCGCGAAGCTCAGAGCGCTCAAACGACGCTACGACCCCACCGGGCTGTTCCGCGACAACTTCTTCATCGACCCGGGTGCCGCCGATGGCGCGTAGTCGTCGTCACCCGCAAGCCCGTCGCTAGATCAGCCGCTACAGGTCCGCCGGGGAGGACCCGGGGTCGCGGTCCGGGGTCCCGGGCCTGGCCGCGACGCTCGCCGCCCACCGCGCCTCCACCCGGCCGAGCCGCCAGTAAGCGAGCGCCGCCGCCCAGACGGCGATGAACAGTCCGGCGATGCAGAATCCGGCGACGTTGATGTTGAAGCCGGCCATCAGCGACCAGAAGGCGCCGTGCAGATGGACCTCCGTGGTCAAGACGCCGAGGATCTCGATGGTGCCGATGATGAACGCCGCGCCAATGGACAATCCGGTGATGACTAGGTTGTAGTAGACCTTGCGGACCGGCCGGGCGAACGCCCAGCCGTACGCGAAGTTCATGAAGCAGCCGTCGGCGGTGTCGAACAGCATCATGCCGCCGGCGAACAGGAACGGCAGCGCGAGCACGGCGTAGTAGGGCAGGCCCTGGATCGCCGCGTAAGCCGTCGCCGCGAGCAAGACGACCTCGGTGGCCGTGTCGAAGCCGATGCCGAAGACCAGGCCGACGAAGTACAGCTGCCAGGTGTGGTTGATGGACTTCATGAAGCGGCCGAAGAAGCGGTACATCAGCCCGCGGGCCTGTAGCTGGGCCTCCAGCTCGGCCTCGTCGTAGACGCCGCCGCGCATCTGCCGGAAGACCTTGACAATGCCGGCCAGCACGATCAGGTTCAGCAGCGCGATCAGGTACAGGAAACCAGCGGACGCCAGCGTCCCGGCTGCCCCGCCCGCCGTTTCATAGGCGGAACTGGGATTGACCATGGCGCCGAAGACGGCCCTGGCCGCCATGGTGATGCCCACGCCGACCACCATGATGACCGTCGAGTGGCCGAAGGAAAAGAAGAAACCGGTGCCCAGGGGCCGCTTGCCGTCGGCCATCAGCTTGCGGGTGGTGTTGTCGATGCACGAGATGTGGTCGGCGTCGAAGGCATGCCGGAACCCCAGGAACCACGCCGTGACGGCCACGCCGAATCCGACGCCCAGCCCCCCGGTCCCGTGCAGCCCACGGTAGTCGAAGTGGTGCGGCATCACGCACAACACGAAGATCGCCCACCCCGCCACGTTGACGGCCAGGATGAAGCCGAACATCGCGGCGATCCGGCCCCACTCACGGGCCGCCAGCGCCCGCGGCCCGCCGCGGGCGGGCGACCTAGGGCAGATCGCCCGTCCCACGGCTGGCCGTCCGGTCGTCGCGCCCGGGCATCCTAGTATTCAGCGCGCCCGGCCATGCCGCGCCTGCCTGCGCGGTTGTGCCGCTGCGCGTGCCAACGAGGTACGTCATTCCAATCTCGCGTCCATGGCGTGGTCACCGGCGTCCTTGGCAACCGGCGCGCTGAGCAGCCGATGATCGGCAATCACCTTTTCCAGCGCGGAGACCCAGTGGTCGTAGTACTGCCAATCGCCCCGCTGCGACTCGGGCGTGTTCTCCCACCTGCCGATCGTCTGGATGAGGCTCTGCTGGAAGTCATCCCATTTGTAGTGGCCGAATTCCGACAGCGCCACAGCCAGGCCGAACGCGCGGCGATGCCACTCGTGGTCGAATCGGGGCGCCGCCTGATCGGTGGTGCACGTTTCGTGGAGTCTCATGACGCTGGCCCAGCCAGAGCAACGCCCAGCATCGATTCGGTGGTCACCAAATCCATCAGCTCCTGCGCGGTGAAGGCTTCGGTCCCGGAGGGGCGGCCGGGAATCACGAACCACCGGTGGGTGGCACTACTGTCCCAGACCTTGATCTCGGTGTCGTCGGGCAGGTCGACACCAACCTCGGCGAGCACCTGGCGCGGTTCGCGGGGCGCCCGTGCCCGGAAGACCGGATCCTTGTACCAGTACGGCGGCAGGCCGAGCACCGGCCACGGAAAGCACGAACACAGCGAGCAGATGACCAGGTTGTGCACACCGGGGCGGTTGGCCACGGCCTGTAGGTGCTCGCCCTCGGCGCCGGCCATCCCCTCGGGCAGGTCGAGCTCGGCGATCGCGGCCGGGGTGTCGTCGACGACACGGGCAGCGAAATCGGGGTCGGTCCAGGCCTTGACGACGATCTTCTTACCGTTGAGCGGTGTCATCTCGGACTCGAAGTAGGCCAGCACCTTGTCAACCGTCTGGCCGGTGATCACGCCCTTTTCGATCAGCAGCGATTCCAGCGCCGCGACTTTGGCGGCGCTGGAATCCTCGCGGTTTGGGGGATAGGCGAAGTGGCCGCTCATGCGATTCCCTCCAGGTATGCCTCGAACAGTTCGGCGTAGAAGGTCGTGCGGCCGGATTCGGCGCGCGCGCCCCACAGCTCCTGCGGCGCGAACTCGACGATGTAGACGGGCATCGGGTCGCCGATGCCGTCACCGGTGTGGAAGAAGTAGGCGTAGTCGCCCTCGAAAACCCTCTCCACGGTCCCGACCCGGCCCCGCACGCACCCGGGCAGCCGGGTGTGCGCGTCGGACGGGACATTGCTGATCCGCACCCGATCCCCAGGGGCGAACCTCGGGTGCGCGACGTCGCGGCGCGCGCTGTCGCCGTTGCGCAGATACTGCGCGATCTGCTTGTCAATGGCCGACGACGCATCACCGGGTGACGGCGCGTCGTTCGCCGTCAAGTCCTTTGTCCGGGAAGCTATTTCATCTTCGCTGAGGTAGCCCTTGTCTATGAGCAACTGCGTGATTCCGCCGAGCCACCTCTCGTAGTAGCGCAACCTGAAGTAGTCGATCGGGTCCATCGCCTCCGCACTACTGCGCAGGTGCCCCCACGTCCAGAACTCTTTGAACGTCGTCGGCACGTCTCGGATCGGATACTTTGGCAACGCCGCACCGAGGTGGCTGGAGAGCCCCATCATCGCCACGTGGATACCGAAGATCCGTTTCTCCCAGTCTTCGACGAACACCCGCTTGTCCACGCTCAGCGGCTCCACGCTCAGCGGCTCTGGCAGTCCTTCCAGGCCGCCGATGTAGTGCTGCAGTTTCACGACGCGGGACCGCCTTTCATTGTCGCGCAGGGTGTCTCCATAGCGTCATATCCTTCTCGTCTGTTGGCGGTATGGCCTGACGCTGATTCTGCGAGCCGGGTAGCTGGCGTGTCACCACCTACCTGCCGGAACCACCTAGGTGGAAAATGATCACCGGGCGCACACAGCGGGTTCCTGCTCATCAGGCAAAGACGCTGATGGCCATCGGCCGGTACGGCTTCGAGGCATTCACGTGACCTGCGAGGCCGGGTGTCCCGGTTCGCATGAACTTCCGCTCATCATGCAGATCCGGTTGCGTGTCCCGCCGGTACAAGCTCGACGCTAAGTGGCTCTATGACGAGGCGCTGGATGACGGGGTCGCAGTTGAGGGCGGGTGACCCGGCATCTTCCGGGATCGGCCTTAACCTGGGTGAAAGCGACTTATGCATGAGGCCGAGTTCGCGCGCCCGTTCGAGGGCGCCGTCCCGTGATGACACCCGGAGCTTACGGTAGATCGACCGGACGTGGCCATGGACCGTGCTGTGCGACACAAACAGCTCCCGGCCGATCTCTCGCTCGGAAAGATCGCTGGTCAGCAGTTTGAGCACCACGAGTTCCCGTGATGTCAGCTCCTGATCCCCGTTGTCGGCGGGTACCTGCGGCCGGTTCCCCAGGGCGGCCAGCCGCCCGGTCAGGATCCCTGGATGCGCCTCAAGCACCTCCGGCACCAGGAAATCGGTCACGAAACGGCTTGCGGCGCCGAACCTGCTCACGAAGCCATGCCTGTCGGCCGTTCCCCTGAGCAACAGCGCCGCCAAAGAGAGCCCGGTCGGCCATCCCTCGGTGCGCTCGACGAGCACATCGACGTCCTCGGGTGCCAGGCCGAGGGCGAGGCGCCCGTTCAAGAGCGCGTCCGCCTCCTCGGATGTGAAACGCAGCTCGTCGGCTCGCAGTTCAAGCATCTCGCCGTGGGCGCGCAGCGCGGCCAGTGGAAGGGCCGGCTCCCTCCTCGTCGAGAGCACCAGCTGGAACGTGGGCGGCAGATGATCGACGAACCAGGCGACGCTGTCGCTCACAGCGCCGCCCAAGAGCCGGTGGAAGTCGTCCAGGATCAAGGTGACTTCGCCCTGATCAGCCAGCTCGTTGACCAGGCGCGGAAGAACCACGTCGACAATGGGCTGCGCGCCGGCCAGGTCCGCCAATACCGACTGGCCGACATCCGGACAGACCCGGCGAAGCGCCTCGATCACATACGACCAGAGCACCACGGGCTTGTTGTGGCCCTCGTCCACCGTCAGCCACGCCACGGGCTTACGCGCCGCCTCGACCTCGTGCCACGCCGCGAGCAGCGTCGTCTTCCCAAAGCCCGCAGGACCGGCGACCAGGCTGAGCCTCGAGCCTGACCCGCCTGAAAGCCGTTCCAAGAGGCGGTCGCGGGGAACCGCCTGATCCCGCACCGTCGGCGGAGTCAGGCTGGTGGCAAGCAGGATTGGCCGCCGCGAACGGTTCCCTTGTTGCCTGGCAGGAGTCATCGGCCCTCCTCGGTGGCTCCGGTCACCTCGTGACAGATCGCAGCGCTTGTCTTCATGGGCTGACCGGTGTCTGCCGCACGTGTGACATACCGTCCACGATCACGAACGGGCGTGGCGCGGTCGACCCGGCGAGCCGCCAACCCGGCTACCGGCTAGCAAGAAACCCGGGACGGCAGCAACCACTACCGCACCTGTACGTGCCGAGAATCTCGTCCGCGCCTGTGACCAGTAGAGTTGCCCTCTTGCCGTCCGGTCGTGATGATCACTGGTCTGTGCCTGCGGTCCGGGCACGGCAAAGGGACGGTCGTCAGCGGCGTGCGGCAGTCACCCCGCCTCCGTTCGGGATAACGAAAATCCTTCAGCCGAACGGACGGTAGTTTCACGCTCTCCCGCCGCCTGCACCCGGCGCGGACTTACCGCCGTCCTTGAAATCCGCGGACGAGGCGCTCGCGCGGCTGATGATGGCCTCGGCGACGAGGCTGGCGGCCGGGGACAGGGCTTCGGTCCGGTGGGCCAGCATCACCGACCGCCGCAGCGGCTATCTCCGGTTGCTGCGCTCGATTGGCGAGATCTACCTCCACGAGCCGGTGCTGCGCCGCCGTGGCCTGTACGGAGGGCTGGCCTTCGCCTCGTTCAGCACCTTCTGGACCGCTATCGCGTTCCAGTTGGCCGGCCACTACCACTACAGCCAGGCCGTGATCGGGCTGTTCGGCCTGCTCGGAGTCGCCGGCGCATCGTGCGCGCAGGTGGCCGGGCGGATCGCCGACGCAGGCTGGGGCCGCGTCGCCACGGCAGGATTCATCGCGCTTGCCGGGCTAAGCTGGCTCGCCATCCAGGCCGGCGGCACCCAGATCGCCTGGATGATCGTCGGCATCCTGGTCCTCGACCTGGGGGTGCAGGGCACCCACATCTCCAACCAGAGCGAGGTCTACCGGCTGCGCCCCGAGGCCCGCAGCCGACTGACCACCTGCTACATGGTCAGCTATTTCGTCGGCGGCGTCACGGGCTCCGCGCTCGCCGGTGCCGCCTACGGCGAGCGCGATCTGCGCGACCGCGCCGGATGCGAACGCGGCGAAGGCCACGGCGCCGGCGACCGCGTAGGACGTCTCGTGCATGGTGCCGGCGAGGAAGCCCGGCATGAGGGAGTTGAAGACGCCGTAGACCGCGAAGGCCGCCGCGCCTGCCGCCGTCCCGGCGTAGAAGGTGGCCCGGGCGTGGGCGGGTATCGCCACCCGCTGCGGGCGCCAGGCCGGGCGCGGGTCGGGCAGGTCCGCGGTCTCGGGCATGAAGGCGACCGCTACGGCGAGTGCCAGGAGGACCCCGCCGAACACGATGTAGGGCACCATGACCCGGCGCCGGCCTACCCAGTCTGAGATGTGGCCGGCCAGGAACAGGCTGCCGATCACGCCGACCGCGTAGACGGCGTAGACGATGGTGACCATCAGGTCGGAGAAGTGGTCGCGCTGCTGGTAGATCACGTACAGGGGCGTGGGTACCGCCGAGAACGCGAGGTTGACCATGAACGCCGCTGCGACCACCCAGAACCCGATCGAGTGGTGCCGGATGGACCAGCGCGGTCGTTCCGTTATCACTGCTGTTGCTGTTGCTGTCGTCATGCTTTGAGGATGCGTCACCAGCAGTTATGATTTCCAACGAAAGATATCGATAGGATTGATGATTGTGGTGAATTAATCGTGGAACTGCGGCACCTGGAGCACTTCGTGACCGTCGCCGAGGAGCGGAACTTCACCCGGGCGGCGCACCGCCTCCACCTGGTCCAGTCGGCCCTCTCGGTATCGATCCGCGCCCTGGAGCGGGACCTCGGCGTCCGGCTGTTCGAGCGCACCACGCGCGAGGTCGCGCTGACCGATGCCGGCCGGGTCCTGCTGCCGGAGGCGCGCCGCACGCTCGAGGCGGCCGCGAGCGCGCAGGCGGCGGTCCTCGGCGCGCAGGAAGGCCTGCGCGGGACGCTGCGGCTCGGCATGATGCAGGTGGTCAACCTGGTTGACGTCGGCGCGCTGATCACGCAGTTCCACCGCGAGCGCCCGCTCGTGGACATCGCGCCGAGGACCGCCCCTGGCGGGTCGGCGGCGATGATCGCGGATGTCCGCAGCGGCGCCCTGGACGCGGCCTTCGTCGCCGTCAGCGGCCCGGCCCAGCCCGGCCTTGTGACCATGACGCTGGCGTCCGAGCCCATGCTGCTCGCCTGCCTGCCGGATCACGCGCTCGCTCGCCGCGAATGCGTCCCGGTCAGCGAGCTCGCCGGCGAGCAATTCGTCGACTACGTGCCCGGGTGGGGGGTCCGCACGGCCGCCGACCACCTGTTCGCCCTGGCCGGCGTCGAGCGGCCGATCGGCATCGAGGTGCCGGACGGGTCGATCCACGAGGCGCTGATCCGCGCCGGGCTAGGGGTGGCGATCCTCCCGCGGTCGATGATCGAGAGCGCCGGCGTGACCGCGGTGCCCGTGGAGCCTGCCGTCATGTTCAGCGTGGCGTTCGTGACCCCCGGAGACCGGCCGCTGTCGCCGGTGACGGCCGCGTTCGCCGCCCTGGTGGCGGACACTGCCCAGCCCTGAGCCGTTGTGGCCGATCCGGATAAGCAAGAGCTGAGCATTGGCCGAGTTAGTGGGTAGCGTGGACCACTCCTAGCAGTGTCAGGCCCTCAATGAAAAGCTGCACGCCGACGGCGGCGAGCAGGATGCCGAGGAGCCGGGAGAAGACCTCGAGAACGTTCTCGTGAGCCCGGCCGAGCAGCGGTGCGAACAAGATCGCAAACACCGCATCGATCAGGACGACGATCACGAACGCGCCCGCGACGGCCCACCGGTCGCCCCAGTCGCTTGCGGCCAGTGAATCCTGCAGTGCGGCGGTGACCGCGAGCGGGCTGACCACGTACGGCAGCAGCATGGCGCGGAACCCGGTGGTGAGCGGGTGCTGCGGGTCAGCGTCCTCATCACCGAAGCCGGGGGCGCCTTGTGGCGATTCCGCCGGGTCGAAGTGGACGCCGAGCACCAGTCCGACGGCGTAGATAAAGAAAAGCACCCCGGCGGCCAGGTCAAGGGCTGACGTGCTGATGTGGAAAAACGTCGCCAGCCAGGGCGCGGTGAGCGCGCAGCCGGCGCCGACGCACGCGGCGGTGAAGGTCGTGGCCGCGACGACCAGGCGCAACGACCGCTTGTCAAGCGAATGGGCGATGTGCGCGAACGCCAGCAGTACCTTCTGCGGTCCGAGGAACGCCAGGTATGTGACGACCAAGTCGGCGAGGTCGAGGCTGGCCATGACCATGATCATGGCGTAACTGACAGCTGTCGCACCAGTCACCACCACGCTAAGCGTCGCGGCAGTGTATGATCAGTCGCGTGTCTCGGTGGTATTGGCGCTTTACGACGGCTCCGGGTGGAGCCGTGCGTCGTTCTGCGCGCTAATAGTCACCCGGAGCCAGCCGAGGGCGGGGCAAGAGCCTCGCCTCAGTCAAAGGGCGTAGCTGGCTCGTGGATGGCCCCGGGCACAGCACGCTCGTGAGGAGAAAAACTCCGATGTCGCGCGTCAGTGATACCAGGATTGTCGGCTACGAGCCGTTGCTATCCCCGGCTGCCCTGCTTGATGAGCTTCCGCTCGGCGAGGCGCAGCTGGAGACGGTAGCCCGCACCAGGGCCGAGGTCCGCGCGGTGCTTGACGGCGCCGACGACCGGCTGCTTGTAGTCACCGGCCCCTGCTCGGTCCACGACCCGAAGGCGGCACTCGACTACGCCGCCCGTCTCGCCGACCTTCGCGCAAGGCATGCCGACGACCTGCTGATCGTGATGCGCGTGTACTTCGAGAAGCCGCGCACTGTCACGGGCTGGAAGGGCCTGATCAACGACCCCGGCATGGACGGCTCCTTCGATGTGCACCGCGGCCTGCGGACCGCCCGCCGCCTGCTCCTCGACATCGTCGGCTCCGGGATGCCGGTGGGCTGCGAGTGGCTCGACCCGATTACCCCGCAGTACATCGCCGACACCGTGACCTGGGGCGCGATTGGCGCCCGCACGACCGAGAGCCAGGTCCACCGCCAGTTTGCCTCGGGCCTGTCGATGCCGGTCGGCTTCAAGAACGGCACGGACGGCGACGTCCAGGTAGCGGTTGACGCGTGCCGCGCCTCGGCGACCAGCCACACGTTCTTCGGTGTCACGGCCGCCGGCGCGGCCGCCGTGGTGACGACGGCGGGCAACCCCGACACGCACGTGATCCTGCGCGGCGGCCGCAGTGGCCCCAACTACTCGTCCGAGCACGTGACGAAGGCCCTCGACCTGGTCTCGGCGGCCGGCCTGCCAAGGCGCATCATGGTCGACGCCAGCCACGGCAACAGCGGCAAGGACCACACCCGTCAGATTGGTGTTGCTAAGTCCCTCGCGGAGCAGTTGTCTGGTGGCCAGCAGGGCGTGGTCGGCGTGATGCTCGAGTCCTTCCTTGTGGCAGGCAGCCAGAAGCCCGGCGACCCGGCGACCCTGACCTACGGTCAGTCGGTCACCGACGCCTGCATGGACATCGAAATGACGGCGTTCGCTCTGGAAACGCTCGCTGCGTCGGCACAGGCCCGCCGCGGTTCCTCATCCGATTAACCCGAACGAGTTCGGCTGGCTGTATCGGGCAAAATTGTCTTTGCGGGCAGGGGCGGAGGGGATCGCGCGCGTTATCCCACCCGCCCCGCTCCTCGCAAACGCATGGCAGGCCCGCCCATGGGCGGGAGCGTCATTATCCGGAAGACTTTATTCTGCGAGGAGGATTCGTGCACCTATACGATGCTTTTCTTCCACCAGGAACAAAATCTTCCCTGTAACCGGCACGACGGAGGGCAGGCGTCCGCCCCAGGGCGCGCCCGGGCCAGCCTGGGCCACCAGGATCATCTCTTGCCAAGAGCCCGTGCAGGAATAACTCGTCGGCTCAGACCGCCAGCCAGCAGGGCATCAGGTCCGAGAAATCTACGGGTTATTTCTGCGCAAGCCCCAAGCGGCATTGGATCATGACGGACGTACGAAGCGGCCAATTCCGGCAGAAGTAATGATTTGCGGCATACGCTCAGGGCCTGCGGGCCTTCGCGGACTGCAGGAGGTAGCGCCCGGCGATCTCGTAGTTCTCCTCGGAAAGTGCCAGGTGCTGGCGGGCCGCCAGGATGTTGCGCAGGTGGCGCTGCATCGGGTTGGAGAGGGCAAGGACACGGCCGCCGCCGTACCTGAACAGGTCGCTCACCACGTCGGTGCAGGTCTCGACCGCGTAGACCGACGCGGTCGTTACGGCCAGCTGCAGTTCCTCGCCCGGGATGTTGCCCGCCACGGCGCTCTCCCACGCGAGGCCCATCGCCTCCCGGTGGACTGCGCGGGCCGCACGGATCCTGGTCTCGGCCCGGCCGAGTTCCTTGTGGAAGACGGCGCGCTCGCTGACGGTGGGGCCGCCGGGGAAGCGGGCCGTGTGGGTGGCCAATTCGGTTATGTCGTCGAGGGCGCGGCGGGCCAGGCCGATGGCCAGCGCCGGCACCTCGTTGGACACGAACGCGGGCATGCCGAGGCGGAACAGGTCACCGCCTCGGACGGCTTGTGTGCCCAGGTCGTAGGTCATCTCCGCCGGCACGAAGATGCCGTCCGCGGAGAAGTCGAGGCTGCCGGTGCCTTGCAGGCCAGCGACGTGCCAGTTGTCGATGACTTCTGCCTGGGCCTTAGGGACGGTGAAGACAACCATCCGGCCGAATCCGGTGTCCGCCGCGCCGTCGCCCGAAGCGCCCGCGTCGTCGCCGTCCGGCTTGAACGCGCCGATCAGCCAGTCGGCGTGGACGATGCCGCTTGAGAAACCCCACCGGCCGCTGACCAGGTAGCCGCCACGGACCGGGTGCCCGGTGCCGCGCGGGGCGAGCTGCCCGGCGACCACGGGCCGGACGCGGTCCGCCCCGGTGCCGAAGATCCGCTGCGCGCCCTCCTCCGGCAGCCACCCGCCGGCGAGCCCGTTGCACCCGGCGCCGATCATCGCGGCCCAGGCCGTCGAAGCGTCGATGTAGGCGAGTTCCTCGATCACGTCGCAGAACTCGACCGGCGGCAGCGGCGTCCCGCCAAGCTCCGCCGGGGTCTTGAGCCAGAACAGGCCCAGCGACCGCAGCATCGCCACCGCGTCGTGGGGGAGCGTGCGCAGTTCCTCGGCACGGTCCCCGGCGGACTCGAACTTCTCCCGGCCGGCGCGGATCCCCGCGATCAGCTGGTCACGCAGCTCGCTCATGAGGTGGCCTCTTCAGCGGTGCCTAGCGGACGGAGCACGGGGATCACCTCGGTAGCGAACAACTCGGCACTGCGCATCACTTGCTCGTGCGTGGACGGGCCGATCGCGAACAGCCCGATGATCTGCCCGAATCCGCCAAGATCATCGTAAAGCTCGCTAAGCCGCTTGGCCACGGAGGAGGGCGACCCGACGACCGCCTGCCCCTGGGCGAGCAGGTCCTCGTAGGAGGTGGTGCCGAGGGATCTCATCCCCGAGGCCAGCACGCCGCGCAGCGACCCTGGTGACATGTACCCGGGCGGGGTCACCATCTCGGTGCTCTGCTTCAGCCCCTTGTGGTACAGCCACTCGACCGCTGGCCGCGCCTCCGCGTGGGCCTTCTCATCGGTGTCCGCAATGTAGATCGGGACCGAGAACGCGATCTTCTCCGGGTCGGCCACGTACCCGAGGTCGGCCGCCGCCTGCCGGTACCCGTCGAACCAGCGCCGCACGATGGGCGTCGGCGCGTACACCGACATATAGGTGTACCTTCGCTCCGCGCAGAACTTCATCGTCTCCGTCGACCCGGCCCCGGGAATGAAGATCGGCGGGTGCGGTGCCTGCACCGGCCGGGGCCAGATATTCACGTACCGGTACTCGTAGTTCTCCCCGTACCAGGAGAACCTCTCGGGCGACGTCCAGGCCTTGATGATCAGGTCGTGCGCCTCGTTGAACCGCGACCGGGACTTAGTCGGGTTGATCGAGTGCCCGAAGTACTCCCAGCCGATTCCCCGGACGAATCCGGAATCCACCCGGCCGCCAGACATCAGGTCGAGCATCGCGATCTCCTCGGCGACCCGCAGCGGGTTGCCCCGGATGCCGATGGCGTTGCCGAGCACCATGATCCGCGCCCGCGAGGTCCGGCGGGTCAGCGCGGCCGCCATGAGATTCGGCGACGGCATGAGCCCGTAGGCTGACTGGTGGTGCTCGTTGACCGCGATCCCGTCGAACCCGAGCTGATCGGCGTACTCGAGCTCGTCCAGGTACCGCGAGTACAGGGAGGCCCCGAGCGACGGGTCGAAGTTCGCGTTCGGGTACGTCAGCGACGTCGAGTCGTACGCCGTGTCGAAGTCGTCAGGCAGGTAGGGGTAGGGCATCAGGTGGAAGAAGCTGAACTTCACCGGCTGACTCCGCTCTCTACTTCGCCAAGGGGATGCGCAATCAGGAAATTAGCGATCGCCGACGCGAACTCCGCGGGCTTCTCGAAGTACATCGCGTGCCCGCAGTCGGGAATCTCCGCGTACGCGGCGCAACTAATCCGCGCCGCATACCGCTTCGCGTGCTCAACAGGGATCAGCCGGTCATCGGCGGGTGCGACGACCAGGGTCGGCGCGGTGATCCGGCCGAGCCGCCGCTCCAGCTTCGGGTCGTTGAAGAACGGCACCCAGGAGAACCGGGCGAGCGAGGTCTTCTCCCGGTACGCGGCGATGATCGCGTCCAGGTCCGGCGCGGCGCCGGGTGCCTGTGCTTCCGAGAGGGGCGCGAGGGCGGACGGCGGCGGATTGTGGAACAGCGTCGTGACCAGCTTGGCCGGCGGCAGCAGGAAGACGTCCGTCATCGGGTGCTCCGGCAGCCGCAGCCCCGCCGCGGACAGCAGGCTCAGCGACCCGATCCGGTGCGGCGCGTAGACGGCGAGCTCGGCGGCGATCCACCCGCCGAACGACGCGCCGACAACATGCGGCCTTTCCAGCCCCAGCGCGTCGAGGACGTCTAGGTAATGGAATACGAGGTCGTCGACCGCCTCGGCCTCGGGAAACTCGTCGGACTTGCCGAAGCCTGGATGGTCGGGCGCGATCACCTCGAAGCCGGCATTGGCTAGCTGGCTGTGAAAGGGAGACCAGGTTCCGGCACCGCCGGCTGCGTGCAGGAACAGCACGGGTTCCCCGGTGCCGCCGCGCAGCAGGTGGACCCTTCCTCCGGCCAGCTCAAGGAACTCCTCTGTCACCGTGCCCCCAACCCGTGTTGGCTCGCTGCTTTAACGATCATGACTCCTCCAGGGTGTTCCTCGAAAGTCAAAATCCAAGTCAAAGTCAAAACCCTTCCAAGTGCGGCGCTGGCCACCGGGGAGATTACCCGCGACCTCCTTCGGAAGGTCGCGGGCTAATCCCCCCGGTGTCCCTCGCTCTCCTTAGGCTCGTGACCAAGTTCAAAGTCAAAAGCCGAGTCAAAAGCGAAAGTCAAGATCAAAGGTAAAGCAAGGGACAAAGCTGGTGATCCCGAACGGGGAAGTGCGATGCGTGGTAGCGCTCGATCATTACTCCTTTGAGTGGTTGGCCTGCCGGCAGGCGATGTGTTGGTGGCGCTTCGCTATTACTCTCGTGAGCGGTCGGCTAGCCAGCGGGCTATTGCTGTGTGGTCGGAATCGGGGGGTAGATCGGCTAGGGCCGCTTCCCAGGTGGCTACTACTGCCTCGCTCGCTGTGGCGGGAACTCCTGTGGCGTGCTCGATGCTGAGGGCTAGCTTTAGGTCTTTGACCATGAGGCTTATTGAGAAGCCGGCGTCGTATTTCTCGGTGAGGATGTAGTTGGGCCACTTGTTTTCTGTGGAGCCGGAGCGGCCGGATGAGCCGTTGATGATCTCTAGCATTACTGCCGGGTCTAGGCCGAAGCGGCGGCCTGCTATTAGTGCCTCCGACGACGCCAGTAGGTGGGCGGCGGACATTAGGTTATTCAGGGCCTTGACCGCGTGGCCCGCGCCGGCGTCGCCTGCGTGGGCTACTCGTTTGCCCATGGCGGCGAGCATGGGCTTGAACCGCTCGAACGCCTCGGACGGGCCGCCGACCATGATCATCAGGGTCCCGGCTCTTGCCCCGGAGACGCCGCCGGATACGGGGGCGTCGATCAAGGTCATGCCCGCCGCGGAGACCTCGTCCGCGAGGATGCGCGTGCGCGCCGGGTCGGACGACGACATGTCGATGATCGTGGACCCGGGGGGCAGGCTGGCCAGCAGGCCGCCCTTTGTCCCGTCGGCTGGTGGCGGCTCGCTGGCGAGGCGGCCGAGCACGACGCGCTCGACTATGTTCGAGTCAGGCAGCATCAAGATGACGGCGTCCGCTCCTTCGCCGACTGAGGCTAGGCCGGCGACGGCGGTTACCCCGCCGCCCGCGTCTGAAGAACCGATGGCCTCGAAGTTCTCTACGGCGTCAGGTGAGGTGTCGAAGCCGCGGACGTGGTAGCCCGCCGCGACTAGGTGCTTCGACATCGGGATGCCCATGTTCCCCAGGCCGATGAAGCCGACGACCGTCCCCGGCGCAGCGCCGTCCTGTCCCGCCGTCATCATGCGCTCCCTTCCCGCGACTCTGGCGACCCGTCCGTACTTCCCGCGCTCGCCTCCGCGCGCTCGGGACCCCTGTCCTTCCCTCGTCGCTCAGTCGCTCGTCCCTCGCTCCCTCGCTCCTCAGTCCAGGACAGGGGCGCGCGCTTCGGCTCGCGCTCAGTGTCATAGAGCCGGACGCCGCCGGCCAGGTCGCCGATCGCGTCGACGACGCGGTTGCTGATTACTTCGCCGTAGCCCAGGTTGGCTGCCGCGCCGAATGACGCCAGGGGGCCCGCCGCGTTCAGGCAGGGGACGCCTAGTTCCCGCACGTGGTCGACGTAGGCGACCACGTCCTTGGTCATCAGGTTGCCCGTCAGGCCGCCTTCTAGGTAGTCGCCCTTGATGATGTGCGGGAACCGGTTCGTGGACGCGTAGCTCACCCCGCTGGAGGAGTTGATCACGTCGAGCACCGCCGCCAGGTCGAGTCCGGCCTTCCGCGCCGCGACCATCACCTCGGCGGTCGCGGCCAGCGTCACGGCGTTCAGGAAGTTGTTCAGCAGCTTGGTCGAGTGCCCGGCGCCGCTCGCGCCCATCAGCACTATCTTCGCCGCGATCGGCCCGAACACCCAGCGCACCGACTCGAGTGCCGCGGCGGACCCGCCGACCATGATCGTCAGCGTCCCCTTCTCCGCGGCCGCCGCCCCGCCAGAGATCCCTGCGTCCAGGTACTCGACCCCTCGTTCGGCGAGGGCGGCGTGAATCCGCTGCGTTGAGGAAGGCGCGGACGTCGACAGGTCGATGATCACCTGCCCCGGCCGCGCGAACTCCAGCAGTCCGTCTGACTCGGGCCGCGCGCCAAGCACCACGGATTCCACGGTCCTGCTGTCCGGCAGCGACATCAGCACGACCTCGGTGCTGTCGCACACCTCCCCGAGCGCTTCGGCGGCGACGGCACCGACCGACTCCGCCTGGCCGGCCCGCGTGTCGTAGCCGACGACACGGACCCCGGCCGCGACCAGTCGCCGCGCCATCCGCCCGCCCATGTTCCCGAGCCCGACAAACCCGGCTTGTCGCCCGCTGACAGTCTCCGCCACCGCCTACTCCTCTCCGGTCAGGTCCGTGGATGTGCCGTTCCGAGTCCGCCCGCGCCACCGGTCACGACGGCGACCTTGCCTTCGAGCCCGCTCATCATGATCCGGATCGTCTCTCCGTCTCCGCAGGCCTGTCCATAGTGTCGGACCACAGGACAAGCTGGGCTGGCCAGCCCTAGCCCGTCACACATGCACCGGATATGGTCGAATGATCGAGGCTGTTAACCCCGGAGGGGCGACCCCCCGGTACCCCCCGAGTCGCTGGACGGAGAACGTGATGCAGGACGGCGGCACCGCACCCGACGAGGACGGTCCCCTGGCTGGCCCCGGTTACGACCGGGTGGACGCCACCGTGTTCCGCGACACGCTTGCCCGAGTGCCCACCCCGGTGACGGTGGTGACCTCCCACATCGACCGCAGGCCGCACGGCACGACGGTGAGCGCGTTCTCGTCGCTGTCCCTGGAACCGCCGATGATCCTGGTCTCCCTCGACCAGAACTCGGACCTGCTCAAGATCATCCAGGAGTCCGGGCGGTTCGGGGTGAATGTCCTCGCGGCCGGCCAGCAGTCCCTGGCGACCACGTTCGCCAGGAAGGGCGCCGACAAGTTCGCCGACGTCGCCTGGTACATGGACCACGGCGCACCCCGCCTGGCGGGCAAGGGCCAGTGGCTCGTCTGCCGCACCGACCAGCTCGTCACAGCCGGCGACCACGTGATCATCATCGGCCTGGTCGTCCACGCGGACACGCACTCCTTCGAGCCCCTCCTGTACCGCCAGCGCGCTTTCGGCACCGTCACCCACATGCGTTCTTAGCCGCAGGACGCAGAAACCTGCCCTCCTGTCGTCCGGGGGGACAGGGTTTTTGTGCCTAGCGGCGATGGCGGGATTAGCGTGCCCGCGGCGGCAGCTGTGGCTGCTGCCCCGCCAAGGCGCACCCCGACGACGAACTCGCCAGTCGGCGTGTCACAGACCCCCTGCAACAGCCCGGTCGGCTGCCTGAAGTGCGAGCGCGATTTTCGTCTTTGACTTGGTCTTTGATCTTGGTCACGAACCCAAGGAGAGCGAGGGACGCCGGGGGATTGGCCCGCGACCTTCCGGAGGAGGTCGCGGGTAATCTCCCCGGCGTCCTGCGCCGCACGTGCATGGGTCTTGGCTTTGACCTTGAGGTTTTGACTTGAGGTTTTCATTTAGATTCTGGGTTCGAAATTTTGGCTTGAACTAAGGTTTCGACTTGCAAGGAACCAGACGGAATACCCGCACGCCGCCCGCGGTTGGAGATACATGCAAACGCATACAACCTGAGTGAGGCATGAGATGCAGTTCGGGATCTTCTCGGTGAGCGACATCACGCGCGACCCGACCACTGACTACACGCCGAGCGAGGCCGAGCGGATCGACGCGCTTGTCAAGATCGCGCAGAAGACCGAAGAAGTCGGCATGGACGTGTTCGCGATCGGCGAGCACCATAACCCGCCGTTCTTGTCCAGCGCGCCGACCACGCTCCTCGCCTACATCGCGGCGACCACCAAGCGCCTGATCGTCAGCACGTCCACCACGCTGATCACGACCAACGACCCGGTGCGCATCGCCGAGGAGTACGCGATGCTCCAGCACCTGTCCAAGGGCCGGATGGACCTGATGCTCGGCCGGGGCAACACCGCACCCGTCTACCCGTGGTTCGGCCAGGACATCCGGCAGAGCCTGCCGCTGGCGCTGGAGAACTACAACCTGCTGCACCGGCTGTGGCGGGAGGACGTGGTGGACTGGAAGGGTAAGTTCCGCAGTCCGCTGCAGGGCTTTACCTCGGTCCCGCGCCCGCTGGACGACGTGCCGCCCTTCGTCTGGCATGGCTCGATCCGCACCCCGGAGATCGCCGAGCAGGCCGCCTACTACGGTGACGGCTTCTTCGCCAACAACATCTTCTGGCCGAAGGAGCACTACATGCGGCTGATCCGGTTTTACCGGCAGCGCTATGCACACTACGGCCACGGCACGGGGAAGCAGGCCATCGTCGGCCTCGGCGGGCAGGCCTACATCGCCAAGAACTCCCAGGATGCCAAGAAGGAGTTCCGCCCGTACTTCAACGAGGCCCCGGTCTACGGCAACGGCCCGTCGATGGAGGACTTCGCCGAGATGACCCCGCTTACCGTGGGCTCACCGCAGGAGGTCATCGACAAGACGCTGACGTTCCGCGAGCACTTTGGCGACTACCAGCGGCAGCTGTTCCTGGTGGATCACGCAGGCCTGCCGCTGAAGACCGTGCTCAACCAGCTTGAGCTGCTCGGCGGCGAGGTTATCCCGGTGCTGCGCAGGGAGATCGCGGCCAGGCAAGATCCGGAGACGGTCCCGGCCCCGACCCACGAGCTCTTGGTCAGGGCCAAGTACGGCGACCAGCCCGCGCGCCAGCCGCGCCCGAACGCGAACCGCGGCGACAACGTGACCGGCGACTCCCCCTACCAGGACACGGCCGAGGACGTTAAGGCCGAGTATCCGTCGGTGTTCTAGGAATTCAGATGGCCGACCACACGCAGCTAGCCCCCGGGGGAGCACAGTCCCCCCTGGTGACACCCCAGGCCCCGATTGGCCCCCTGGCGACACCCCAGGCCCCGATTGGCCTCATGGGGACAGCCCAGCCCCCGATGGCCCATATCCCCCAGGGTCTGTCCGATAGCACACCGAAAATATCGGACAGACATACCGCCAACGACGCGTGGGAGGCGCTTCTCACCGCCCACGCGTCGCTGATGAGGCAGTTCGCCGCGGAGGACATCTGGGAGGACGTCTCCATGAAGGAGTACGACGTCCTCTACACGCTGTCCAAGTGCCCGACTCCCATCCGCCTCAGCGAGCTCAACCGTCACGTTCTGCTCAGCCAGCCGGCCCTGTCCCGGATGGTCGACCGGTTGGCGGAGCGGGGGCTCGTCAGCCGCGCGACAGACCCGAGTGACGGCCGCGGCGTCCGGCTCGCGCTCACCGAGGAAGGCCTGGCGGTCCAGCGGCGGATCGGCCGACAGCACGGCCGCACGGTCGCTCAGGCGATGCGTGCCGGGCTCACGCCGCTGGAGCTGCGCCAGCTCGAGGAGATCTGCACGAAGCTGGCGAAGACCAGCATCCGTTCTGAATAAGGATTTGAATAGGGGAAGGCAATGAGCGAGACATTCAACCTCGTCGTGGTCAGCGCTGGGACGTCGGATCCGTCCTCGACCAGGATGCTGGCCGACCGGACCGCGCAGCGCGTCGCCGAGCTCGCGGAGGAGCGCGGTGCCACCGTGCGCACGCGCGTGATCGACCTGCGCGAGGTCGCCACCGACATCACCACCGCCCTGACTAGCCAGCTCATCACGCCGAAGCTGCAGCAGGCGGTCGACGCGCTCGGTGCGGCCGACGGCCTCATCGCCGCCGCTCCCGTCTATAAGGCGGGCCCGAGCGGCCTGTTCACGTCGTTCTTCCAGGTGCTCGACAACGACCTGCTGATCGGCAAGCCGGCGGTGCTCGCGGGGACGGCAGGGACGGCGCGGCACGCGCTCGTCGTGGATGAGCAGATGCGGTCGCTATTCGCCTACCTGCGCACGCTGCCCGTGCCGACGTCGCTCTTCGCCGCTCCGGAAGACTGGGGTGCCGGTGCCGGAGAGTCCAGTGCTGGAGAACAGGGCACGCTGAACAAGCGCATCGACCGCGCCGCCTTCGAACTCGTGCTGCTGATGGAATCCGGCTTCGCGCGTCAGGTGCGCGGCGAGTCGTGGCAGAGCTACCAGCACGAATTCGGCTCAGCCGGGGGCACGGAACTCGACATCGACATCGACAGCGACCTCATGCGCCTAGCGACGGGCGGCAGTGCCGTATGACACGCCAATTCCGTGGCCGTGTCAGACAGTCCGGTTGTGCCGTTACGGCGGGCGCCGTCAACCTTCCAGCATTTGCGCTGCTCGCGGGCGGGTTGGCTAATGTCTGCGATGAGCGGCGGCGCAGGCCGCCGACCTTGTGTGGTGGCAGCGGAGCATGAGCTCGCTTCCGGCGCAGATCGCTACGGCGGCGGCCCTATTCGCGGGGACCAACATCGATGACCTCGTGGTTCTTTCGCTGCTGAGCGCGTCCTCCCGGGCGGGCGGGCGGCCGCGACGCTGGGAGATCTGGGTCGGCCAGTACGCGGGCTTCGCTGTCCTAGTCGGCCTGTCAGCGGCGGCAGGAAGGGGGCTTGCGCTGGTGTCGGAGCGCTGGCTCTGGCTGCTCGCCTTCATCCCGCTCGGCCTTGGCGTGGCTTACCTCGTGGCGGCGATCCGCTCGCTGCGCCGTGGCGAGCAGCCGAAGACCCCGTCCGCTGGCGGCCTGTTCGGCGTCGCCGCACTCACGATCGTCGACGGCGCGGACGGCCTGGGCGCCTTCACGCCCTTCTTCGCCGCGATGGCGGCGCCTCAGGTCGCGGTCACGCTCGCGGTTTTCGCGGTCTGCGTCGCGGTCTGGTGCCTGGCGGGTGGCCTGCTCACCCGGCACGCGCGAGTCACCGCCACGGTCAGCAGGTATGGCCACTGGATCCTCCCCGCGGCCCTCATCCTCATCGGGCTCTACGTCCTCCACGAGACGAACGCCCCGATCCACCTGTGATCCGCCGGCCACTACCTCGGGCCGGGCCAGCCGTCAGTCGCCGCGCATTGCCGCACGGCGGAATCCGTATCCCCCGGCCGGGTGACTACCGCCACCAGCGGCTTTCGACCGCGCGGTCGGTGCCGTGGGTCCGGTCGAGTGCGTCGAGGGTGGCCATGTCCTCGTCGGACAGGGTGAAGTCGAAGACCTGGGAGTTCTCTTCGATCCGCTCACGGTGAGTCGACTTGGGGATGATCGGGACGCCGTGCTGCAGGCACCAGCGCAGCAGTACCTGCGCGGTGGTGCGGCCGACGCGTGCGGCGATCTCGGTCACCCGCCGGTTGGTGAGGTGCCGCCCGGTGCCGAGCGGGCTGTAGGCCTCGGGGACGATGCCGTGGCGTCGGCACGCTTCCACAAGGCCGCGCCGGTACTCCAGGGCACTGAACTGGATCTGATCGACGGCAGGGGCGACGCTGCCTGCGGCGATGACCTGGTCGAGGTCGGCCGAGCCAAAGTTCGACACGCCGATCGACCTGGCCAGGCCCCGCTCCTGTGCCCGCTCCATGCCCGGCCAGGCCCACACCGGGCCGCGCTGCGGCCAGTGCACCAGGTACAGGTCCACCTGGTCGACGCCGAGCCGCCGCAGGCTTTTCTCGGCCTCGGCGACGGGGTCCTTGCTTCCCGGATTGAACTTGGTGGTGATGAACACTTCGTCACGCGGCACGCCACTGTCCCGCAGCGCCTTGCCGACGCTGGCCTCGTTGCCGTAGGCCTGAGCGGTGTCGATGTGCCGGTAGCCAAGCTCAAGCGCCCAGCGCACGGCCTTCTCGCACGTCGCCCCGTCAGGCACCTGCCAGACGCCAAGCCCGAGCATCGGCAGCTGGTTGCCGTCGGCCAGCTTCACGAATTCCATGATCATCCTTTCAGGCGTCATCCTGCGGCCTTGGTCCGCACGGGACGGCCCCCAGGCGGTAACAGTGTCACCGGCGGGACGGGGGATCCTCAGGCTTTGGCTCGTGCGAGCGGCCCTGATACGGTCACGCCTTTCGCGATCAGGGCCGCCCGTAAGAACATCTGGGAGTACCGGGGGCGCTCCCCGGGCTAAAGCAGCTTCGCCTCCATGGTGATTTCGGGGACGCCGGCCAGCGCCCGGCTGACCGGGCAGTTCGCCTTGGCCGTCGCGGCGTGCTCGGCGAAGGTGGCCTGGTCGATGCCGGGCACTCGGCCCGTGGTGACGAGGTTGATTGTGGTGATCGTCGGGACGCCGTCGACGAGCCTGAGCGTGACCGTCGCGTCGGTGTGCACCGACTCGGGGGTGGATCCTGCCTGGGCCAGGATGTTCGACAGGGCCATCGAGAAGCAGGCCGCGTGCGCGGCGGCGATCAGCTGCTCGGGGTTGGAACCCGGGCCGTCCTGGAAGCGGGACTTAAAGGTGTACCCGCCGGTGATCGAGTCCCCGGCGGTGAAGGTGCCAGTGCCGGTGGGCACGTCACCCTTCCATTCAGCAGTTCCCTTGGCGGGCATAAGCCCCTCCGTCCCTTGAGCCGAATACGCAAGCCCGAGCCTATCGGCACGCAATACCGCGGGCTTAGCCGCGTGCCACGTGCGGTGCGTCGAACGCGCACCCGTTCGGGCTGGCCAGTCTTTCGCCGTCACGCGTAGACGGTCTTGAGGTTCTGGTAGGCGTGCCGCCGGCAGTCGGCTAACTGCCACATCCATTCGTGGACTGCGGAGGTGGCTATCGCTAACAGGTGAGTGCGTGGCGGCTCAGAGCCGCCACGCACCCGTTCGGACTGACGTTTTTGATGAAGTTTTTGACTTTTGTCTTATTCGGACGGGACGGCCATCACGTGAGTCTCGGTGAAGTCGTGCATGCCTTCCCGGCCGAGCTCGCGGCCGATGCCGGACTGGGCGAAGCCGCCGAACGGAGCGCGCTCGTCCACCGCCGTCGCGTTGTGGTTGTTGAAGAAGGTGACGCCGGTGCGGAGCTGGCGGGCGACCCTCATCCCGTGCTCGGCGTCACCGGACCACACCGACGAGCACAGGCCGGACCAGGTGGCGTTGGCCAGCCTGATGGCCTGCTCCTCGTCGTCGTACGGGAGGACCGGCAGTGCCGGGCCGAACTGCTCCTCGGTGACGATCCCGAGCTCCGGCGCCGGGTCGAGGACCAGCGAGGGCAGCATGTAGTTGCCCGACGTCCAGTCGCCGGCGTACTCGCCGTAGCTCTGCACCTCGGCGCCGGCTGCCTTCGCCTGCTCAAGCAGCCCGGCGACGTAATCCCGCTGCCTGGCCGTGTTGAGCGGGCCCATCGTGATCTCCGGGTCGAGGCCGGGGCCGATCTTCTGGTTGACCAGCGTGGCCTTAAGCCCGTCGATGACCTCGTCGTAGCGGGAGCGAGGCACGTAGAGCCGCTTCAGCGCCATGCACACCTGGCCGGTGGTCATGAACGTCGCGCCGCTCATCTTCGCGAACGCCGCCTCGTCGAGCACGGCATCGGACAGCACGAGCGCCGGGTCGTTGCCGCCGAGCTCAAGGGTCACGTTGGTGACGTTCGCGGCCGCCATCTGCATGATCCGCTTACCGCCGCCGACCGAGCCGGTGAAGCACACGTGCCTGATCCGGGGGTCGCCGACGACGATCGGGCCGACGACCTCGTCCGCGCCGGTGACGACGTTGAGCACGCCGGGCGGCAGGGCCTTCACGAGGTGCTTCAGCGTCTGCACCGACGACAGCGGCGTGGTGGGCGGCGGCTTCACGATCACCGTGTTGCCGGACATCAGCGCGGCCGGCAGGGACGCGGCGAGGATCGCGAGCGGCCAGTTGAAGGGGTAGATGATCGTGACGACGCCACGGGACAGCTTGGTGATCGTCGTGTTGAACGGCGGCCCCTGGATGTGCTCGTCGACGTCAAGCTCGGGCGCGTACTCCGCCGCCTGGTGGAACCGGCCGGAGAAGACGGCGAGGTCGATGAAGGCCTCGAAACGGATCTTGCCGTTCTCCCGCGACAGGATGTCGGTGCGCTCGTCGTTGTCCGCCTCAAGTCCGGCGAGGGCCTTGAGCACGATCCCGACGCGCTCGGTCGCCGACATCGCGGCCCAGGCGGGCCAGGCCGCCTCCGCGGCGGCGACGGCCGCCAGGGCGTCGTCGGCCGACGCGGCGGCGGCGTAACCGATGACCGCCCCGGAGTGTGCCGGGTCATAGACCGGGAACGCGCCGGCGCTGCCCGGGCGCTCCTCGCCGGCGATCAGCAGCGGCGTGCTGATCGTGTCTGCTGCCGTTGTCATATGTACTGGTCCTCCTTGACTCAGGTGTTGCTCAGAGCTGAACGTCGCTGTACCGCGAGGTCGGGCCGTCGAGCAGCATGGCCTTCGACTCAAGGAACGGCAGCAGTCCGTCTACCCCGCCCTCGCGGCCGATGCCTGACTGCTTGAACCCGCCGTGGCCCATGTTGAAGTCCGACTTGAACCCGTTGTGGCCGATGGCCCCGGTCCGCATCTGCCCGGCGACCTCGCGGGCCCGGTCGACGTCACTGGTGAACACGGCCCCGTGCAGTCCGTAGACGTCGGTCTTCGAGTCGGACGAAGGGGTCACCCACTCTCCGCCGATGAAGAACCGATCCGTGTGCTTGACGGGTACCGTCGCCTCGCCGGCTGAGATGGTCACCAGAGCCTCCGATCGTTTCCCCTGAGACCACGGGGGGACAATCCGGGGCACGAGGGATGTAGTCTCAATGTGACTTCAGCCTAGACGTGCGCCGGAGGGCCGCCAAGAGATGGCCTGACAACCTGCCCGCCGACGAAGTTGGGGCATCCCACAAGGCCGGTCCCCGCTGCGCTGCCGTCGCGCCACGGGCGCGCGAGGGCGCGTCCGGCTCGTTTGCGCTTTTGGCCTCGATAGAAGGGCTCGATTGCGCAAACGAGCCGGACCTGTGCCTCACTACGGGGGTAGGTAGTCTCAATGAGACAACGACAATGGCCACCCGCGCAAGAAGCGCGGGGGTGGGCTGTTGGCTCAGTCTGCGACGGCGACGATGACTTCCGACGCCTTGATGACGGCAGTGACCTGGCTGCCGACGGCGAGGCCGAGTTCGCGGGCCGCCTCCACGGTGATCGAGGCGACGAGCCGGATGCCTCCCGCGTCAAGCTCGATGTTGGCGGTCGCCTCCCCGGCAGTGATGGCGGTCACCGTGGCCGGAATCTGGTTACGCGCACTTAGCCTCATGAATAACGCTCCCCCGTGATGATGGTCGCTCAGTGTTCCTGCGGGCTTACGCTACTCCGGCCAGTACTCGAACCCCGCGCGCACCTGCCGCCCCGTCGCGCGCCAGGAAGGTTACGGCCAGTTCTCCTTGCGCTACGCAAGCGGTGTTTGCATGATGGGGTTATGCCCACCGCTGACATATCCGGAGCAGTGCAGGCGCCGATCGACGACAGCAGTCAGCGCCGGTGGCAGGAGATGCTGGGCAGCCTCGCGGCGCTGCTGCCTGACGGGGCCAGGTGCGCGCTGGTCGACGGCCCGGCCGAGCCGGCGGCCATCTTTGCGTCCCGGCTCGCAGGGAAACTAGGCGAGCCGCAGCGCGGGTACCCGGTCCAGGTGACGCTGGACGCGGACGGGGCCCCGGACGTGACGATCTTCCTGCGGACCGCGCCAGGCGGACAGCATTTCCCCGTGTACAAGAAAGAGCAGGACGCACGGGACCGCCGTGAGCGCGAGGAACGCGCCGACATCGTGGTCGACCTGCACGACATCCACTGGCCGGTCATCAGGCGGGTGGCCGCGCCGTTCGCCGGGCGGGGACCGTGGTACCTGACCGAGACCCGCGCGTTCTTCGCCTGCCGGGCCGCGACCTGGGACACCAAGTTCGGCGACGACCTGCCCGCGTACTGCGCCGCGGTCGCGGAGGCGGGCATCAGGCGAAGTGGTGTGGTCATCGACGTCGGGTGCGGCACCGGGCGGGCGCTGCCCCCGCTGCGCGAGGCGGTCGGCCCGGCCGGCACCGTGATCGCCCTGGACGTGACGCCGGAGATGCTCGACACGGCACGCCCGGCGGCACAGCTCGCGGGAGCTTCGCTGGTCATCGCCGACGCCCGTGCGCTGCCGTTCGCCGACGGCTCGGCCGACGCGATCTTCGCCGCCGGCCTGGTCAGCCACCTGCCGGACACCGCGGCCGGGCTCGGCGAGCTCGCCAGGGTGACCAGCTCCGGGGGCCTGCTCGTGCTCTTCCACCCGTCCGGCCGCGCTGCGCTCGCCGCCAGGCACGGCCACGCCCTTTCCCCCGACGAGCCGCTGGCGGAGGGCCCGCTGCGCAGGTTCACCGCCGCCTCCGGCTGGAAACTGACCGCCTACGACGACGCCCCAGACCGCTTCTTCGCGGTCGCGCAACGCTGCTAGACGAGAATTCCAAGCGTCCCTTATGACCCACCCATGATCGCCGCGCCATTAACGTGCCATTAGCCCTGGCGAAAAGCGGTATCTCGCGGACGCTCCGATTCCCAGGTCAGCCTGTATAAGAGCCTGGATCGTACGCGCCTGTGCCTTTTCGGCTCGCCCGCCAAGGCAGCCAGATCCTCTCGCGCCGCGTTCGTGTCCGGGTGGTCGGCGCCCAGCATCCGCTCGCAGTCGGCGAGCGTCCGCTCAAGCAGTGGGATCGCCTCGGCCGTCCGCCCCGCAGCCCGGTAGGCCATCGCGAGGTTGTTCCGCGTTGTCAGGGTGTCCGGGTGGTCAGTGCCCCGCACCCGCTCGTAGTCGGCGAGCGTCCGCTCAAGCAGTGGGATCGCCTCGGCCGTCCGCCCCGCAGCCCGGTAGGCCATCGCGAGGTTGTTCCGCGACCTAAGGGTGCTCGGGTGGTCAGTGCCCCGCACCCGCTCGCAGTCGGCGAGCGCCCCCCTATACAGCGGGATCGCCTCGGCCATCCGCCTCTTAAGGGTGTTCGGGTGGTCGGCGCCCAGTACCCACTCAAACAGCGGAAAAATAGTAATCAACGAACCTCCAACGCTATATCTAGCGAAGCGAAGCCGTCGGGGGAGTAGGACAGCGGTATCCTCACCCCAGGCGTATGAGATCTACAGAAGATCCTACTACTCCGGATTACAAGTGCCCGAATGCAGGGAAAATCGTGGTAATTGACGGTAAACCACGGTAAGCGTACAGGGGCACTGAGCTGCAAAAACCCTGCTCAGCGGCCCTATGGCCGTAGCCTGCTAAGCAGGGGGTCACGGATATCTGCCCAGGCTAGGAGCCAGCCCGATCCGCCGGCACCTAGCCGGTTAGGGAAACGGGGCGGGCGAACGTGAAACACGATTCCGTTCGGGATTATCTGAAACGGCCTGGCCGGGTTCGGCGACGCGATCACCGCCGCGTTCCACCTCAGGCGGGGAGAACGGGAAGTCCCTCGGCTACGGATGGCCGGACTCGGCGGGCGTGATTGTGTCCAGGAAATCCAGGGCGGCGACCGCGTTCGCGCGGCGCCACGCGAGGAGGGTCGCGTCGAAGCCGGCGCTGCACGCGCGGCGCGTCTCGATCGCCGCGACGATCGGCTCGAGGACCGTGCGCTGGGCCTGGAGCAGGGCGGCCGGGTTCTCGCCGGCCCGGTCGAGGAGGGCGAGCTTGAGCAGCAGTTCCGAGCGGATCTCCCTGACGTGCTCGACCGGCGCGTGGAGCCAGCGGCCCGCGGCGTCGCGGCCGGCGGCGGTGGCGGTGTAGACGGTGCGCTGCGGTCCAAGGCCGGGCTCGGTGCCCTCGGGGACGATGAGGCCCGCGTCAAGGAGGCGGCCGATCGCGCGGTAGACGACCGCCTTCGGGATCTGCCAGACCCGGCCAAGGTCACCGCCGGTCGCGGTCAGCTGCGCGACCGCGAAGCCGTGCGCCGGCTGCTGGCTGAGGAGCGTGAGCACCAGCCATTCCGATAGCGACATCTCGGGAAGCGAAGCCGTCATGAAACATGAGGGTAGCCGCCTGTGCGCTCGCACATCGACAGGTCCGCCGGCGCCTGTCAGGCTTGGAGGAGGTCGATTCAGACGAGGAGGTCTGCTTGGTGGACGTCTCCTTCGGCACGATCTGGGAGGTCATCGCCCGTGACCTGCCGGACGCCGTGGCGATCTCCGAACCGGAGCGGGACTACACGTTCGCGGAGTTCGACGACCGTGCGGCCCGCCTCGCCGGCGCCCTGGCGGCGGCCGGGGTCGGGCCGGGCGACAAGGTCGCGTGCTACCTGTACAACGGCGCGCCGTACCTGGAGACGGTGTTCGCCGCCTTCAAGCTCGGCGCCGTCCCCGTCAACGCCAATTACCGCTACACCCAGGATGAGCTCACCGCGCTCCTCGCCGACGCCGACGCCGCCGCCCTGGTGTTCAGCGGCGACCTCGCGGCCAACGTGGAGCACGCCGTCTCGACCCTCCCGACGCTGCGCCTTCTTGTCCGCGTAGGCCCGATACGTGACCTGACCCTTGACGGGGAGGACACCACGTCAGCGCCGGCCGATCCGGTCCGTGACGCCCCCGGGCTCGCCGACCTGTACGCCGCGACGGCACCGCGCCCGCCCGAACCGCGCCCCGGCTCCGACCAGCTCTTCATGTACACCGGCGGCACCACGGGCAAGCCGAAGGGCGTCATCTGGCACATGTCCCAGCTGTTCGGCTCCCTGGGGCCGGGGCTGTTCAGCCGCCTTGGCGCGACGTCGCCGCCAGCGACGCTCGACGAGCTGGTGGCGATCGCGCGATCGGTCAGGGCCCAGGGCCGGTCCCCGGTCGTCCTGTCCGTCGTCCCGCTGATGCACGCGACCGGCCTGTTCAACAGCATCGGCACGCTCACCGTCGGCGGGCGAGTCGTCATGACCAGGCCGGGCAGGCTCAACCCGCGGCACGTCTGGGAGACGGTGGCCGCGCAGCGCGTCCGCACGCTCCTCGTGGCAGGCAACGCCGTCTGCCAGCCGCTCATCGACGAGCTGCTCGCGGCCGAAGCCGCCGGGCGGCCGTACGACCTCACGTCGCTGGAGTCCGTCACCAGCTCGGGGACGGTGCTGAGCGACCGGGTCAAGCGCGCCCTGCACGAGCGGGCCGATGTCACGATCAGCGACGCCCTCGCGTCGAGTGAGGGCGGCCCGTTCGCCATCGCGGTCACCTCGTCGGTCGACGACCTGCCATCGCGCTTCTACCCGGCGGCAGCGACACAGGTGCTGACCGCGTCCGGTGCACCCGTGGTCCCCGGCAGCGGCGAGGTCGGCACGCTCGCCTTCGGCGGCTCGATCCCGTCGGGCTACTACAAGGACGCGGCGAAGACGTCGTTGACGTTCCGTGTCGTCGGGGGCATCCGGTACACGATGCCTGGCGACCTCGCGACGGTCGAGGCGGACGGGTCGATCCGCTTCCTCGGCAGGGGCGCGGGCGTGATCAACACCGGCGGGGAGAAGGTCCACCCGCAGGAGGTCGAGGACATCCTGCTGGCGTTTCCAGGGGTGACCGACGTGTCGGTCGTCGGCGTCCCCGACGACACCTGGGGCGAGTGCGTGGTGGCCGTGGTCGCGACCGCGAACCCGGCGCTGACTTCTGATGAACTCCGGGCCGCGGTCCGCCGCCATCTGGCCGGCTACAAGGTCCCCCGCGCGGTCATCCTGCTTCCGGCCCTGCCTCGCACCCCAACAGGCAAGCTCGAACTGGCCCGCGTCCGCCGCATCGCCGCCGACGCCTTCCCGGGACCTGTGAGCGGCGGGGAGTAAGCGGCACCTGTTCTTGATGTTTGGTCTTGTGTGGTAGGCGTACGGTGTAGGCGCATCGTGAGGATGTTGTTATCCAGGGAGGTTCCCGGTGGCTGCTGGCCCTGACCTTGATGAACTGGCCGCGCTGTACCGCGACCTGCATGCCCATCCGGAGCTAGCGTTCGCCGAGCACCGGACGGCGGGCATCGTCGCGGAACGCCTGGATGGCCTCGGCTATCAGGTCACGACCGGGGTGGGCGGCACCGGCGTGGTCGGCGTGCTTTCCAACGGGACGGGACCGACCGTGCTCCTGCGTGCCGACATGGACGGGCTCCCGGTGCTTGAGCAGACCGGCTTGCCGTACGCGAGCACCGTGCGCGCGAAGGACCCCGGCGGCGCGGTCGTCCCGGTGATGCACGCCTGCGGCCATGACATGCACGTCACGTGCCTGCTCGGCGCCGCGGCGGAACTGGCCGCGACGCGCGACGCCTGGCGCGGCACGCTGCTGCTCGTCTTCCAGCCCGCCGAAGAGGCGGGCAAGGGCGCCAGGGCCATGATCGACGACGGCCTGTACGAGGTGGTCCCCGTGCCCGACATCGTGCTCGGCCAGCACGTCATGCCGCTGCCCGCAGGCGTGCTCAGCGTCCATGGCGGCCCCGCGATGGCCGGAGCCGACGCGCTGCGGGTCGTGCTGCACGGCCAGGGCGGCCACGGGTCGCGCCCGGAGACAACGGTCGACCCGATCCTCATGGCCGCTGCCATCGTGCTCCGGCTGCAGGGAGTCGTCTCCCGCGAGCTGGCGGCAAGCGAGGCCGCCGTCCTCACGGTAGGCGCGCTGCGCGCGGGCACCGCGGCGAACATCATCCCCGACGAGGCCGAACTGCTGCTCTCGCTGCGCAGCTTCAACGACAAGGTGCATGACAAGGCGCGCGAGGCGATCGACCGGATCATCCGCGCCGAGGCCGCGGCCTCCGGCGCGGTAAGAGAGCCCGAGATCACGACGACGGTCTCGTTCCCCCTTCTGGTCAACGACCCGGCCGCCTGCGCAAAGCTCACCGACCTGTTCAATGCCGGGGTCGGCCTGACCTTGGACGGGGGTCCGGTGACCGGCAGCGAGGACGTCGGCCTGCTGGCGACCGCCGTCGGCGCGCCGTGCGCTTACTGGTTTTTCGGCGGCTCAGACCCGGCCCTGTTCGCGGGCGTCACGACGGTAGAGGAGGCCAGGGACATCGTGGACGGCCTGCCGTCCAACCACTCGCCGCTGTTCGCCCCGGTCATCGACCCAACGATCCGCACCGGCATCACGGCACTGACCGCCGCCGCCCGTGCCTGGCTGTAATCTCCCGGGGGACGACCCCCGATGTCGTACCGCGCGGGCCTGATCGCAGAAGCCGCGGCCTTATCAGGCCCGCGCGACACGCTGCAGTCCCCCCAGGGGACGACCCCTGTACCCCCCGATGTGGCGTCGCGCGGGCCTGATCGCAAAAGCCGCGACCTATGAGGCCAGCGCGACACGACTCAGGAGTCCTCGGGTGCCTCAAAGGGCGAACGAGTCAGCCCGGGAAGGCCTCCGCGAGGGCCGCGCCGACCCGGGTGATCGCCGCCGGGTCTTCCGGGCCGACGATGATCATGCCGTCCGCGCCCACGTCGGCCAGTGCCAGCGCCGACCTCGCCAGGGCGGCCAGGTCCGAGGTGTCGAACGCGAACACGGTCTTCGTGATCTCCGCCGGGTCCCGTCCGATCCGCTCGCAGTGCTGGTCGAGCACTTCGAACTTGTGCCGCACGTCCGCAGGCTCGCCCGCGAACACGTTGCACGCGTCCCCGTACCGGGCGACCAGGTCCAGCGTGCGCTTCTCGCCGCCTCCGGCTACGAGCACCGGGACGGAACCCCGCACCGGCCGCGGCGAGTTGTAGGCGTCCTTTGCCGCGTAGAACTTCCCGGTGAAGGACGCCCGTTCCGTCGTGAACATCGCATGGCAGATGGCCAGTTCCTCGTCCAGCCGGTCGAACCGCTCACCGAGCCCGGGAAAGTCGATCCCGTACGCCTCGTGCTCGGCGACGTCCCAGCCGGCGCCGACGCCGAGCATTGCCCGCCCGCCGGAGATCACGTCAAGCGTGGTCACCGCCTTGGCGAGCAGCCCGGGCGCGCGTAGCGTAACGGGGCTGACCAGCGAGAACAGTGTCGCTGACGACGTGACCACCGCGAGGGCCCCGAGCACCGAGTACGCCTCGAACATGGGAGAGGTCGGCCCGCCGCCGACCTGGTTCTGGTGCACGTGGTCCGGTACGGAGATCGCGTCGAACTCCGCCTCCTCCGCGGCCTGCGCCGCCTCGGTGAGCCGCCCGAACACCGCCGTCCCGTCATCGACGCTGCCATAAGACCCAAAGTGAATGCCACGCCGGATAAGCCCCACGAGATTCCTCGCATCCGTTGAGAAGATCAAGATCAGGTGTATTGACCCGTCCTGCCTCGCCTGAACCGCTGACCAGTCTACTTTAGTTAATATGGCAGGAACGTAAGGATTGAAATTCCGCCGTGCGACAAAGATAATAGCGTGAACGGGTCTCATCCTGCATCGGAGAGGATACGCTCCGTCGCCACAACAGACTTACCTCGTCCAGAGGCCCACAGATCTATCGGCGCGGCAGGCGAGATGCATACACCTAACCATATAAGGTTCTCGGACGAGAATGACGACAATCTCACCACCCGCTTCTCAACTCTCCCACGGGACGTAAGTCTGGGGCTTCGAAGATTCCCGGCACTTCACCACTACCACACTCAGGTAGCCGCACTTACACAGGAATACGGCAGCACCGTCCAGTCCGCTCGCCTCTATGCGCACGCGCAGCGCGACTGGCATGTTCGCGGACAGACTGGCTGCATGTTCGCCCGCCTAGCCGCTAGGGTTGCTGACGCTCTCAGATGGGACTACGTCGTGGTCACCGAAGATCTTGGAGACGAGAGCTACTATGCCGAACTTGGCCGGGCGATCGACTCCGCGATCGCAGACAACGCATGCCAAATAGCAAGCTTGCTATTTCCCTACATCACCAGGCCAAGCGAGGCTGTCCACATCATTTACAGCCTGACAGCATCGACTTCGTTCTGGCTCGAAAAGGACATTATTCAAGATGGGCAACTTCACCTACATCTGAGATACCCTATTTCCTCTCGCCAAACACAGGCATGGGTTATGGCGTTTGCGCCCTTCTCATGCATGCCATCTACGAGGCACGCACCATACTTCGAACTGGCTATTAGAGTAAAGGAAAAGCCTGAAAGTGTGTTCCACCGGCTAAACCAGGATCGCAGCCTCGCCCACCTAGCAGACGCTCCCCTGGTTATGTCGCCGAAGCATCAAGAGGACCGCTGGCAAAGTACGCTGCGGCGCACGAGGATGATCTTGGGCAGAGAGCCAGATGACGTTACAGCTGCTAAGTCTACCCTTGTGATCCCTAAGTCGGCCCTGTGAGGCTATACTGATGTCATGGGCGTAACTAGCGCGCAAAATGTCCGTATAGATTCACTTTTCCTCAAAGTTCACCATACAGCATCTATGCTGCAGTCATCTCACCTGGACCTAGATCCAGAGTTGGGCATACTTGGCGATATCAACCCATCTGGAAAGTCGCCACGACAGGTATGCATTGCCACAGTGAGCGGGCTACTCGACAATCATATTAAAATCGCCCGTGCTAGGGCAAATGTTGTCCTAGACGGCAGAGTTGGCTCGGTCTCCTCCGGCAGCTTGTTGTCGTCCGGTACGGCCCGCATACGTGTCACTTTCTCGTGTGAACCGTGTACGCATGGGGCGCACATGGCCGAAGCGCGCATGTCGGATTTTAGGCAAATCGACCGTTACCTCGGCTTGGTGCTGCGCGAGGGGCGGTTGACAGAGGGCGAATACCTCACCATCAAGCCGGATGCGTATCTTGCTGCCCCGGACACGTTCAAGGATCGTTGCGCATGGGCCCTTGGTTCAATTCCCAGAGGGCATGTAGTAACTTCACTTGAATTTCTAAAGGCGATCGGCGCAAGCCGTAGTTATCTGCGCGCACTCCCTAGATGGCTGTCAAGCGCGAGCTCTGCGGGCAAGCCGACGCACCGGGTCTTGACAGCGGCGCTTGGCACGCCGACTTGGGCCCCTGACGCCGTCCATATTCTTGCGAGTGAAGGCCTACCAGTAGGCGAGTATTCCGGGATGCAATTTCCTCTCACGGAAGCTTTGTGGTATCCAGATTAGGACACCTAGTTATGCTTACTGCTACACGTTAGGGGCAGAGTTGGAATCCAGTGTGCTAGTCATGGGTCTTCCGGGTTCCGGGAAGACTACCGTCTCTCGTTCCCTGGCACGAGAGCGCAATGGTACTTATTTTTCTGCCAGTACTGCACTTGAGGACTATGCGAGGATAGCTCCTACCACGGTGGCCCGCTGGCGTCTCCATTGGGCCAGGGGAGAGATGGCCCCCGACGAGGAGGTACTGCCTGTTCTGTGGAATCGCTATCGGGAATGCAGCTCTCATGGAACCGTGTTCCTCGATGGCTACCCCCGAACAGACAGTCAGCTTGAAGACTTTTTTAGCCGCGGCGGAACCATTGAAATGGCTTTGCTCTTGGAGACGAGCACGGTTGTCGCACGGAAACGTCTCCTGAACCGACAAGCCGAGGAGTCCCGACTAGACGACAAGTCCTGGGTCATTGATTCACGAATAGCTCGGGGTGGGGATCAGATTAAGCTCCTGGTGAGTCACCGAAAGGTTCAGGCTGTCCTTGAGGTCATAGAATGTTCCAATTTGAGTCAGAAACAGACGCTCAACGAGGCTCTCCGGCTATATGATTCGAAATTACCGAGGCGGCAACCAAAGTTTTCCGGAACTGCCTGTCCACTTAGATAGACGATAGGCGACGTCGGACACTGGTAGCAAAGACGACGATTTCTATCGCCGAGGATACCACGCCCAGCATCGTAACGATGGAACTCCATTTGGCGGGGAGTAGAAGGGCGCCGATCGCTGCGATGAGCGCAAGGCAAGCGAGGGCTGCCAGAAGCTTGATGACGCCGCGAATAAAGACATGTATACGCCAATCTTGAATGAATACCTCTGCGAGACGCAGCGGCGCATAGCAGCGTATATACTCAGCCAGCGCTCGCGTCGCGACACCGGTGAAGTACGGAACACATTGCGGATCGCCATTGTATAGCGGCGGTTCGAGTGGCCAACTGCCATCTGTATTCTGGCGGGTTAGAATCCACCTGGCGGCGCCCTCTATGATTGTCTTGATCCTAGGATCCTGGCAGAGAGTCCTCGATCGGCACACATTGAAGATCAGGAAGCTGGTCTCCACTACCAGACCATTCAGATGGTAAAGACCATTCTGATCGCGTATTGAACTAAAGATAAGTTCCAGTACTCGCTCCCGCATGGCGTCCGTTGCATAGCCGCAGCGCTCCAGGCCAGCAAACCCCCACACGGCTGGTGTGACATCCAGGCGAGGGTCCGCGAATTGCTGTTCCAACTCGGGAGCCCTATGAGCGAATCGAGCACCCATCTCGCAGTTGGATGCGCAATCGAACAGAAAAGCGTGATAGTTCAGCTTGCGATCTAGGACCAGGCCGCGCTCAATAGTTTGCTCTACAACGTCAAAGTCGTGCTCAAGCGTCCCGCGTTGCACGCCTCCAAGCTCGGAAAGAGCTCCGAGACGCCAGAAGTAGTGATATATCGAACCTTCGGCCTTAGGGCGGAGTAGCCACCGGGAAGCCTTCGCTACCGCTGGATAGTTTACGGGGAAACCTGCACCCAAGAGCGCCCGAAGGCACCTCGTCGTTGCATGAATCGTAGAAAGTGGACTCTCGCCTAGCCAAGAACCGTCATGACGCTGGGTTCTCTCAATCCATCTGAGGCCGCTACGCACGGCCATTGCTATGTCATCCACCCCTGCTCCCGCGATCACCATTGATTCGTAATACTTTAGGGCACCCGGTTAAGGCCTGCAAGGAAAGTGCGAATTTTGTTACTCCGTAGCAGGCTCACCCCGCTGACAAAGACCGCGCAGCGATAACGAATGCACTAGTGATCTTAGTGTGGTCATTGAGGCGTATGGTGTTGATGTTGCTTTCAGTTGCCCTAACCTGAGCTCAATCACTGGCGATAGGACTAAATCGGCAGGCATGCTGACGCGGCAGCCGACAAGCCGAGTGCGAGTTCTAGTAGACCCGCTCCGCCTAGAACAATGAAGGCGGTCTGCCACGAGCCTGCAAAGATGTGCGTAAGTTCAATCAATACTGGGCCAAGAGAGGCCAAGGCGTATCCAAAGCATTGCGACATGCTGGATAGGCTTGCAGCACCTACATCCGTGGTGGTTCGAGCTATTGTGAAGAACAAGACCAGTCCGATGGCGCTTCCTTGTGCGAAGCCTAGTAGTAGACACCAGTAGACAGCAGTAAATGATGGCGCTAGTGACACCCCGAGAAGGCCTGCCACCGTTGCCGTGACAGTCAGGGTCACCAATGTCTTCTGCCCGGTGAGTTTATGAGCAATAATAGGGATAGCCCATGCGGCGGCAAGACCGCCGATGTTAGTTGTGGAAGCTACAATCCCGGCTCGCTCAAACGTGAACCCGCGCGAATGCAGAAGCGTCGGAAGCCAGGACAGTGTTGCGTAATATATCAGACTTTGAATCCCCATAAAGCCAGTAACAAACCAGCTTGCCTTGAACTTTAGTACGTGCTTTTCCCGAACTGGAGTAGTAGACGTCGTCACGTTCCTCGTGTTTCGGGAGAGGCGGGGAACGTTGAATAGCCACACCACCAGGGCGATTGCAGCCATGGCGGACCATATCGAGAGAACAGCAAACGGCGAACTGTGCGTTTGATTATAGAGTGGTACAGCGACGACTCCGCCAAGCGTGGCCCCTCCGTAGAGCCCCACCAAATAAGCGGCCAGCAAAATACCTGTCTTTCTGGGCTGATAGCGTTTTATGAGGCTAGGAATTAGAGTTCCAATGAGACCAATCGCCCCAGTACTTATGGCCGTCAGAGGCAGCAATGCTGACTGCACAAGCCCGCGCATCAATAGTGAGACAGTCAATACTAGGAGCGCGCCCAGCACAAGCTTCCAGTCCGCATATCTGTGATAAAGATATGGCGTGAAGCCGGACGCGACAGCAAAGCATAGTACTGGCAAGGTCGCGATAATTGCTACTTCAGTGCTGGACAAGTGTGCAACTGATGTAAGCTGACTAAATATTGGGGGGAGCGCGGTGATGCTAGGCCGAAGGTTGACCGACAATACGGTGATCGCTACGAGCGCCCATGCGAATCCAACGATCGGCGTCTTCTCGGGGAACAGATGCTTACCTATTTTTGCGCCATTGATTTTGAAGCTGGAGGCAATCTCATCTTGTTCTTCAAGATCACCCGGCGGCGCCTGCTCGACCTGTTTGCCCCTAGCACGATGCATCCGCTTCGCCTTTAAACTAAACCCAATGTGGGAGGACGGCCGAGGACACCTTACCTCAGTGTGCCCCCGATCCATGGGGATCTCAACCGCTAGGTAGTGCCGAATTTCGCGGTGCCGTCCAGGAACCACACGCAACCGTTCGCGCGTGCTAGCTGGGCGAAGTGCTGGGCGGCTAGCTCGCTGTTTGTCATGCGAGCCTGCTCGCTCGTCTACTGCTGCTGTGCCTGCCACTGGAAGCGCCTGGGCGGGGCACAACGCTCGCAGTTAGGCAGGACGGGGATCGCCTGGATGGCGTCGGCCATGTTTTTCAGCATTGCACTCGAGGTCGGACAGCGGGCGGGCGAAGGCTCGCTTTGCCCAGATCAGGGCCTTTGGCGCACGCCTTCGCGCCGGTTTGGGCGGGTGGATAGTCAGCCCAGGGAAGCGAGGATCGCCTCGGCCTGGCGGATCAGCGGGGCGTCGATCATCTGGCCGTCGACCTTGATCGCGCCCTTGTCGTGAGCGCTGGCGCCCCTGGCCGCTTCGAGCACCCGTCGCGCCCACGCGACCTGCGCCTCGTCCGCCTGGAACGCCTTGCGGACGACCGCGACCTGGCTCGGGTGGATGCAGGCCTTCAGCGTGAACCCGGAGGCGGCCGCGTCCTGCGACTCGGCGGCGAGCCCGTCGAGGTCGGGGATGTTCACGTAGACCGAGTCAATGGCAGGCCGGCCATACGCGGAAGCCGCCAGCAGTACCGCTGACCGGGCGTGCAGGGCGACATCCCGGTACCGCCCGTCCGGCAGCCGGCTCGACCGGCCACGCATGGACGCGATCAGGTCCTCGGCGCCCCACATCACCGCGATGACGTTCGGGGCGGCGGCGATCTCGGCGGCGTTGACGATCCCAAGTGCCGTCTCGCACAGCGCCACGACCTGCCACTCGTTACCGAGTTCGGCCAGTTGGGCGCGGCTTTCCGTCTTGGGCAGCATGATCAGCCGATACCGGGTGCCGCGCAGCGCCGTCATGTCCGCCGCGTGCTCGGGGGTTCCAGCCGCGTTGACCCGGACAATGACCCGCGCGGGGTCGAGGTCCGCGGCGACGACTGCCGCCCTCGCGGCGTCCTTGCCGTCGGCGCCGACGCCGTCCTCCAGGTCGAGGATCACCGCGTCGGCGGCGGCCAGCGCCTTTGCGTACCGGTCGGGCCGGTCGGCCGGGCAGAACAGCAGCGCGGGACCTGGCAAGGGCGGGGTTCCTGCAGGCGTCATCACTCCGCCTGATCCTCGTTGGCCGGCTTGCAGCGCATCAGCGTGGTCCGGGTAACGACGGCCACGACCTCGCCGTGCTGGTTGCGGGCGGTGTGCTCGAACTTCACGATCCCCTGGCCGGGCCGGCTCGACGACAGCCGCTTGTCCAGGATGACCGTCTCCCCGTAAATCGTGTCGCCGTGCCGGACGGGCGCGGGAAACCGCGTGTCGCCGAACCCCAGGTTCGCCACGATCGTCCCCTGGGTCAGGTGGCCGACGGAGAGGCCGACGAGGACCGACATGGTCAGCAGGCTGTTGACCAGTCGCTCGCCGAACTCGGTCGTCGCGCTGAACGCCGCGTCCAGGTGCAGGGACTGCGGGTTCATGGTCAGCGTGGAGAAGAGGATGTTGTCTGCCTCGCTGATCGTCCGCCCCGGCGAGTGCTTATAGAGGACACCTGTCCGCAGCTCCTCGAACCACAGCCCGCGCTGCCGGACAGTCTCACCCGGCGACTCGCTCATGTTCCCTCCAGTAAGCCGTCAGCATGCCCTGACCATAACGCCAGACCCTGACGATCGACGTCCTGGTCCGGTCGGGGGATCCGGCTAACCAGCGCGGAGACAGGTGACCCGTGCCGTTTGAGTAAGGATCGGCGGGATCATAGCGCTACTAGCGCGCGACGGCGCGGAAGGCAACGATAGCGACGTTGTCTTAGCTGCCCGTCGGGCTGAAGGGAATGTCACAATGGCGCGCATAGACCTGCGGCTGCAGGTATGGGGCTGGCTGACCAGGCGCATGGTTCCGATCGCAACCATGAGCGATGCCGAGTTCGTCGCCCTCCAAACCAGGCGGATCCCGGTGAACGCGGTGACCAACCGGCTATTCGGCACTGTCGCGCCGGGGGTCGACGTGACTGACAGGTCGGTGCCGGGACCTGCGGGAGACCTCAAGGTCCGCGTCTACCGCCCGGCTGCCGTCGGCGCCGCCAGCGTCGGCGCCGACGCTGGCGGCGCCGACGGGCGGCCGCTCGTCGTGTACATCCACGGCGGAGGCTTCGCGCTTGGCAGTCTGGACATGGGCAACTGGGTATGCAGCTCGGTCGCGGCCAACGTCGGGGCGGTCGTCGTCTCCGTGGACTACCGGCTCGCGCCGTCGCACGTATTCCCCGCCGCGGTCGAGGACTGCTACGCGGCAGTTGCCTGGGCCGCGGGCAGTGCCGCCGAGTTGGGGGCCACCGGGCCGATCGGGATCATGGGCGAGAGCGCGGGCGGCAACCTATCAGCGGTGACGTGTCTGATCGCACGGGATCGCGGCGGCCCCGCGATCAGCCACCAGGCGCTGATCTACCCGGCGACCGACATGACGAAGAGGGCGCCAGTGACGGCGGACCCGTCCGCGGCGTTCCTGTCCCAGGCGGAAATAAGCACCTACAAACGGCTCTACCTCGGCCCGGACGGGGACCCCGCCAACCCGTGGGCGTCGCCGCTGCTCGCCGCCGATCACGCGGGACTGCCTCCGGCCCTGATCCAGGTGGCGGAGCACGACCCGCTGCGCGACGACGGCGTACGCTATGCCGCGGCACTGCGCGCCGCCGGAGTCCCGGTGCGCTTCACCGAGTACGTCGGCATGCCGCACGGTTTCCTCAACTTCCCAGGGCTGTCCAGGGCCGCGCACCAGGCTCTGGCCGAGATCTGCGCCGAGCAGACCGCCGCCCTCGCCCTGCCGAGGGAGAGCGCTGCGTAACCCGAGGATTTGACGTCGTACCTGCCGGTCGCGCGGAAGGTGGCCACCGAGCAGCCGCCCAAGTACCAGTAGCGCCAGGTGCAGTCGCGGCAGCCTTCAGCTCGGTCGCCATGACGAAGGCGGTTCCAGCGAGCGACCACGCGAGGATCGCTCGCTATAACCGCCTGGCTTCGAGGGCTTGGACCAACGGGACTGGCGAAGGGCGAAGTGCCCGGTCAGGCGGGAACGATGCGCAGCGGCAGCGTCTCGTGGCCGTGGACCGCCATGTTGGTGGTTACCGTGGGCTCGCCGGCCAGCTCGATGGACGCGACGTGCCGCGCGAGGGCGGACAGCAGCGACACGCCTTCGAGCCGCGCCACGCGGGCGCCCACGCAGGCGTGCACGCCGAACCCGAGACCCAGGTGCTTGCCGACGACATCGCGGGTGATGTCGTAGACGCCGGGCTCAGACCAGCGCCGCGGGTCCCGCCCGCCAGGCATGTGCAGCAGTAGGAGCTTGGCGTCCTCGGGCAGGGTAACGCCGTCGACGTCGACTTCCGCCGTCGCTCGCCGCCGGGTGAAGCGCGCCGGGTTGTCGTAGCGGATGCCTTCCTCGAAGGCCCGTACGGCGAACTCGTCGATGTTTGACCGGAGCAATGCGTACTGGTCAGGGTTCTCCGCAAGCGCCCGCAGCGTGTTCCCGAGTGAGTAGATGGTGGTGTCAGACCCCGCCGAGTACAGCGTCCGCACCAGGATCTCGGCCTCTTCCTGGGTGACCGCCCCGGTGTCTGCCGCCTCGTACATCGCCATGCAGATCCCGCCGGGCTGGACGGCGTCCCGCTTGCAGTTCGTCGCGACCCACTCGAAGACCTCGACGGCCGCCTCCATCGATTCCCGGTAGATGTCGTTCTTCGGCCCGAACATGTTGAACTGCGCGTGCCCGAACTTAATCAGCATCTCCCGGTTGGAGTCGCCGAGCCCGATCGCGTCGGGGAACACCCGAAGGATGTACTTCTTGGCCAGGTCGGTGTGCCCGTCGATCAGGCCGCCGGGCGCGTCGAGCAGCGACCGCACGATCCGGTCCGCCTCGGACTCGAACATGTCCTGCATTCGCCGCAGCACGGCGGGGGACATGCCCTTGGAAATGACGGTCCGCACCCGCTGGTGGTCCGGCGGGTCATCGGACAGCAGGATCATCGGCTGCCCGATCTCCTCGAATGCCGGCCGCGTGGAAGAAAACGTCTTCCAGTCCCGCATCATTAGCTCGATCTGCTCGTGCCGCCCGGTCGCCCACACGTCGTACTGCGGCGAGTAGACGACGGGTGCCGCTTCGCGGATCAGGCCGTCGTAGAACTGCGGATCACGGCAGACCTCCGGGCTGAACCAGTCAAAGTCCTCGGAGGAGTCAGTCACGGGCATCGGTGCCCTCCCGCCTCACGGAATGCCATAGGCGTAATTCCAGCCCGTTACGCCCCGGGCTTGCCCGGAGCGTAAGCCGGCCGCAAAAGGGGGTCAAGGCACCTCAAGGTAGACAAGGGCGCGTACCCCGGCAGTCACAAATGCCGCTCCCCGCGCCTGTCTCGTGGCACAACCGCTCTGGTAACGCCCGCCCGCGCGGCCTAATATCCGCGCTATGAAGGTCACCGTCAACCCTGTCGCCTGCGAGGCCAACGCGGTCTGCGCCCGCCTCGTCCCCCAGGTCTTCTCCATCCACGAGGACGAAGACGGCGAAGACGTCCTCGCCATCGCCAACGACGGGGAGATCCCCGCCCAACACGCGGCCGGCGTCCGCGACGCGGTAACCCGCTGCCCCAAGATGGCCCTCTCCGTCGAAGAATAAAACGAGGACAGGCACGGACGACTTCTTCCCCGACCGCACCGCCCGAATGTCGGGCGCTTACGGCAATAGGGTGGGCTGGTGAGCTTCGATCTGCCGCTGACCCCGTTTCCCTTCGATGGGGACGGGGTGACCGCCGTCGTCAGTACCCGGCACGGCGGGGTGAGCGACGGCGCCTACCACAGCCTCAACCTCGGCGGGCATGTCGGGGACGACCCGGGGGCGGTGGCGGAGAACCGGCGGCGGCTGGCCGCAGCGCTGGGCGTGGACAAGCTGACCATCGCCGACCAGAAGCACACTCGACCGGGTCGCGGTGGTGGACGCGGCGCGCGCTGGCCGGGGGCACGACGGCGTCGCGGACTCGGCGGCTGCTTTCCCCGCCACGGACGCGATGATCACGAACCTGCCTGGGGTCGCCCTGGCGATCCTGGTCGCCGATTGTGCCCCGGTCGTCCTGTACGACCCGGTCAGGCAGGCGGTCGGCGTTGCGCACAGCGGCCGAGCCGGAACAATCCGCGGAGTGCTGCCGAAGACGGTCGGGGCGATGGCCGCGTCGTTCGGTTCCGCACCCGGGGACCTGCTGATCGGGATCGGTCCGGCGATCGGCGCCGCGAGCTACGAGATCGGCGCGGCGGAGGCGTCGGAAGTGATGGCCGCCTTCGGCGCCGAGGGAACCAGGCTTCTCACGCCGACCCGGCCGGGGCACGCCACCTTCGACCTGGCCAGGGCAATCCGCCGGCAACTCCGCGATAGCGGCGTCCCGGACCGCAACGTCCACGACATGGCCATCGACACGCGCACGTCAACGGACGACTTCTTTTCCGACCGCGCCGCCCGCCCCTGCGGCCGCTTCGCCGCCATAGCGCGCCTAAAGCCGAGGACAGAACACCGGCTTGAGCACCAACGTTAACTCTGCTCCCGTCGCGCTCCACCTCACCGGCCTCGCCCTCGGGGCCCGCCTGTGGCTTGCTCCCGCAGGTCATCAACGGCTGACAGGTGGGCGAGGGCTGGCCGGGTAACAGGTGGTGCGGCAGTCAGCAGCTTCCGTTCGGACAAATCCAAGAAGTCCTCTCCCGAACGGAAGCGGCTGACCGTGGCCGCCGCATCATTACCGTGACGGCCGGGCAAAGATAGCTGTCGTGAACTTCGATTACATCGTCGTTGGTGCCGGGGCGGCAGGGTGCGTGGTGGCGGGGCGGCTGGCGGCGGCGGAGCGGCGACCGAGCGTGCTGCTCGTCGAGTATGGCGGTCCCGCCCGCAACCCGCTGCTGCACATCCCAAAGGGGTTCTACTACACGCTGCGCGGCGACCGGTACCTCTACCGGTACCCGACACAGCCGGTCGGTCCGGCGGGCAAGCACGAGGTCTGGCTGCGCGGCCGGGTGCTTGGCGGGTCGGCGGCGGTGAACGGGATGATGTGGATGCGTGGTGCGCCCGCCGACTGGGACGGCCTGGCCGCGCGCGGCAATCCTGGCTGGTCGTGGGCGGACGTGCTGCCCGCCTACCAGGCCATGGAGGACCACAGCCTCGGCGCGAGCGAGACGCGCGGCGCGGGCGGCCCACTCGGCATCTCGGTCACGAATACCAGCGACGAGATCACCAGCGCGATCCTCGAATCGGCGGTCCGGTACGGCTGGCGCTACGTCGCGGACGCTAACGCCGACGACAGCGAGCGGATCGGCTTCACTCCGTCGACGATCAGGCACGGCCGCCGCACCACGTCCTATGACGCGTTTGTCCGACCGGTACTGGCACAGCAAAACGCCGGCCGCCACGAGAAACGCTTCACCGTCGCCACCCGTACCCGCGCCATCTCCCTGATCCTCGATGGTCACCGGGTCACCGGCATAAGGACGATCGACGGCAGAGACGCGGTCAGAGACGTCACAGCCCGCCGCGAGGTGATCCTCTGCGCGGGTTCCATCGAGACCCCACTGCTCCTCGAACGCTCCGGCATCGGCGATCCCGAACTGCTCCGCAAGCACGGAATTGACCTGAAAGCCGAGTCTCCGAACGTCGGGGAGCGCCTCATCGAGCAGCGCGGCGCCGCCCTCCAGGTAACGCTGAAGAACGACAGCGGCGAGACCAGCAGCCTGACCACCAGAACGGGCCAGGCAAGAGAAGCGCTCCGCTGGCTGGCAACCGGCAAGGGCATGCTGGCGACCGGCGGCTACGACCTGGTCTGCCAGTTCAAGTCGGAGCAAGCAGCACAACGCCCCGACCTGCAGGGCCTGTTCGTCCCCATGGCCCTCGACACGGGGAGCAAGGACATGAAGCTGGCCCGTCACCCGGGCATCCTCTTCATGGCCTACCCGATCCGCCCGGAGACAGCGAGTTCGGTCCACATCTCGGGCAGCGCCCCGGGAGATGCTCCGGTCATCGACGCCCGCTTCCTTGAGACGGAGCGGGACAGGAACACGGTCGCCCCGGTCCTGGAAATCACCCGCGCCGTCCTCGCCCAGAACCCGGTCGCCGGCAGAATCGCGGCAGAGGAGTTCCCTGGTCCTTCAGTCGCGACTAGGCAGGACACCATCCAGTACTCGTACGACACGGGCACCGGCATCTACCACGCCGTCGGCTCGGCCGCGATGGGCCCCGGCGAGGACGACGTGGTCGATGCTCAGCTGAAGGTGCGCGGCGTCACGGGCCTTCGCATCGCCGACGCCTCCGTCCTGCCCCTCCAGGTGAGCGGCAATACGGCCGCTCCCGCGATGCTTGTGGGCTACCGCGCCGCGGACCTAATTCTCAGCGACTTCTGAGGCGGCTTCCGACGCGAGTTCTGACGCGACTTCTGAGCTCAATGCCGCGCTGGCCGAACTGCGGCGCCGGATCATCACCCACGTCCGCCGGTCTCTTTGAGCCGCCGCGCAGGAAGGGACATTACACGTCTAGAGTCGTGTAATGTCCCGGTGTGTCCAACGCTGAACTCCCTCCTGGAATTGACGTCTCGAAGCCGCACTCGGCCCGAATCTACGACTACCTTCTCGGTGGCAAAGACAATTTCGCCGCGGACCGGGCGGTTGCGCAGCAGGCCATCGCGGCGTGGCCGGGTATGCGCGTTGCGGCGCGGGAGAACAGAGCGTTCGTCGGCCGGGCCGTCCGGTATCTGGTCGGCGAGGCGGGGATCGACCAGTTTCTCGACATCGGTTCGGGGTTGCCAACCGCGAGCAACGTCCACGAGGTGGCGCAGGCCGCCAATCCCGCGGCCCGGGTCGTGTACGCCGACAACGATCCGATCGTGCTGGCCCACGCGCGGGCACTGCTGGCCAGCACGCCGGAGGGCAGGTGTGCCTACATCCCCGCGGACCTGCGGAACCCGGAGAAGATCCTGGCCGATCCGGCCACCCGCGAGACGCTGGACTTCGGCCGGCCCATCGCGTTGTTCATCGTGGCGATCCTGCATTTCGTCCCGGACGAGGAAGAACCGCGCCGCCTGGTCAGGACCCTCGTGGACGCGCTCCCGTCGGGCAGTTACGTGGTCGCGACCCACGGCACTTCGGAGTACCACGCGCAGGGGACCGGGGATGACGTCGGGCGCGCCTATAACAGGGGCGGGGTGAGTACCGCGGACCGGGACGCGTCGGAGTTCGGGACTCTCGTGTTCAGCGGCCTTGAACTTGTGCGCCCGGGGATCGTCTCGACGTCGGAATGGCGCCCGGAGTCAGAGGACCTCCGCCCTGCGCCGTCCGAGGTCGGGGCCAACGCGGGCGTCGGCAGGAAGCCATAGCGGACTCGCTGCTGGCTCACCAGGTCAGCGGCAACACCGCAGCCCCGTCGATGCTGGTCGGCTACCGCGCCGCTGACCTAGTTCTCAGTGACTTCTAAACCGGCCGGAAAAGATCACGACAAAAAGGGTGCAGAACGGGTTGTTGGTGCCATTTGACGCCCGACGTTCGTGCGGTGGGGACCGGGCCAAAGAAGGCTCGCGATAACCCCTGTGACTAGCGGGAACATGCCCTCACCTGCGGGGATTCGATATCCGTCAGCTGACCGATGTCTGTCAATGCAACTTGCATGAGAGTTTGTCATGCAACAGGCAACGCCCGGCCCGCTAAGGAAAGCCCATGACCCCGATGGCGCCGACCCGTCAGACCCGCCCGATTCGCCCCGCTAGCCCGCCATTCCCGGTGAGCCAGCACCAGTGCCGCATCCCGCTGATGGCGGACCTCGCCGCCGCCGCGGGGGCCCGTGCCGTCGTCGAGGACTGCATCCGCGCGTGGCGCGTCCCCGTGGACGCGGATGTGGCGGTCCTGCTCACCAGTGAACTGGTGACCAATGCCGTCACGCACGGCACGCCAACCGCAGGGACGTTCGTGCTTCTCACGATCGCCTGCGACGCGGCCACGCTGCGGGTGGATGTCCATGACGGCTCTGGCAACCTCCCGGTGCTGGACGCTGGCCCGATCGAGGAGGCCCCGGAGGAGGCGGAAACCGGCCGGGGGCTCCTGCTCGTGACGTCGCTGTCGGCCGAGTGGGGCTTTTACCGTACCTCCGGTGGTAAGGCCGTGTACTTCACTTTGGAACTTCACAGGGATGTTCCGCAGACGGTTGTCGATGGATCTCTTCACCCGGATGAGCTGGATCAGATCGCCGATCCGGACGGACGGGATGAAAAGGTCCGCCGCGCGAGACTGACGTAGTTCAAGATCGGTCAGCTGACCGATGTCTCGCACTGCAATTTTCAGCAGTATTTGTCTTGCAACCGGCGCGGTGGTCGAGAGGAGAGACTCGGCCCCCTGCTCCGCCCCTTCCCCGGGAGCAGGCAGACGCGCCCAAGCAGCTCAACCAACGTCGGGAAGAGGACCTGCGATGGACACGATAGCGCCGGGCATACCGGCCCCGCCGGCCGAATTGCGGCATCGCCGCGTACGGCTTGAGCTGGGACCAGCCGCGGCGGCGCATGCGTGCGGGCACGTCCGGGCGGCCATTTCCGCCTGGTCGGTCCCGGTGAACCCGGCGGTGGCCATCCTGCTTACGAGCGATCTCGTCATCAACGCCGTCACGAACGGCGCGGGCGAGACCATCACGCTCGGCATCAGGTGGTCATCCGGCCAGTTCCGGGTCGAGGTCCACGACGCGTCGGTGGCGGGGGACTCCTGGGAGACCGCAGACACTAACGCAGACGCAGAGCGTGGCCTCCTGCTCGCCGCCGCGTTGGCGGCCGACTGGGGCCACTACAGGACTCCTGCGGGCCGGGCCGTGTACTACGTGCTCGCGTCCGAGCCGCAGGCGACAACCAACTCCCGGAGGGTCGCTGCCTCGAACCCTTCGGGAATGGACCGCGGATTGCCCCCGCGGGAGGCCGCTAGCGGGGACGGTGAACCGTGAGCCCCCGGAGGTTCACCGCCCCCGCTTTCGGCGCAGGCGGCTGCCGCCCCGCCGACATGCGCGGCATCGGCTTCCACGGTCGCGGCCTGTCCGGCGCGGCCTGGGCCGGCATGAGTTCCCGGGGCGTGTACGACCGCCCGGTCCACTGCCGCCTCGCCTTCTGGTCAGGGATCAGAAGGCGTCCACAGGGCCGCGATCAGCGCGGCCCCGACACATCAGGAGCAGGTACATGAGGGTCAGCCAGAACAAGACGGGCAACAACACGTGGGGCCGCGTCACCACGTGGGGCCGCCGCCGCGATACGACGTGGGGCCGGGTCACCACGTGGGGCTGACGAGCCCAACCAAACGTGGGGACGTGCGCGTGAGTCGCAACACGTGCATGGTCCCCGCCCCAGGCGGGACTGACGGCGTGCGCCGCACACGCTCAGGTTCCGCACCCCGTGGGAATGGCGTGCCTTGAGCCGCACTCGGCCGCTCATTCCCGCCGCGCGGGGCGGTGTCGCGAGCCGCAAACGCGACACCGCCTCCGCGCTTGCCCGGGCGCCCGGCAGCCGCAGCCGGGCGTCCGGGATTTACGTCCCAGGACGGCCGTCATGAAAGCCTTTTTAATCCTGACGATGATGGGATCGCTGAGGTCCTGAGATAAGGGCAGGGTTAGAAATGCTTTTCCATGATGGTGCATGATGGCCGGTCCTTGGGAAGTGAAACCCGCCGATCGGATCCTTGGCCGGGCCGGTCGGCGGGCCCCGGCAAGCAGGAGCGGCGCCTTACTCCGCTTGCTCCGCCCCGAGAATTTTCCTCGGGGAACAGACGTGGTGGTGGTGAGCCGTCATCCGCCGATGGCTCACCACCACCACACGAACGCGCCCGCGCTCTAATGGGCCAGTGCGCGGGCGTTCGCCCCGAGCGGCGCGCCGGCCCCTCACCCGGCGCGCCGCTCTTGCGTCCCCGCCGCCCTGGGGGTGGGGTGGCATGGGCGGCGGGGACTCCGGGGTTGCTCCGGTCCTGCGGTTCTTGTTTCTCTGGTCCCGCGGTTCTTGTTTCTCTGGTCCCGCGGTTCTTGTCGCCGGGATAAGCGCCTATCCGGCGGTGACCACCCGCAGCGCGGACTCCCGCGCGATGTCGGTCCTGGTCGTGACGTTCAGCTTCTTCAGGATGTGCGACACGTGCGTCGCCACGGTCCGCCGGGAGAGCATGAGCCGCGCCGCGATCTCCGGGTTGGACAGCCCTTCCTCAACGAAGGCCGCGACCTTGAGCTCGGTGTCGGTGAGCGAGTCCCACCCACTAACCGCCCGCCGGTGCTTGCTGTGCGGCCCGCGCCGGATCCCGTAGGCCCGGAACTCCGACAGGACCCGGTTGAGGTCCGCTTCGGCCCCGAGGAACTCATAGATCTCGACGGCCTGCTCGAACGCCTGCCGTGCGCGGGTCTTGTCATCGGCCTCGACCAGGCACCCGGCCGCAGCCTCCAGCGCCTTGGCCCGGGGGAGTGGCCGCCCGGAGTCGGCATATCGCTGCGCGGCTGCGAGGAGCACGAAGGCATCTCGGTCAACCATGCCACGGCAGTACAGCAGGTTCGCCTGCCGGTGCGGAATCTCGGACCCTTCGGCAAGCGTGGCAGCCTGAGCCGTCACCGTCTGCCCGGTCGCCTTATCGCCGATCTTGTACGCGAGCCGGACGGCATCTCCGAGCAGCTCCTCGGTTTCCCCAAGGTCATCTGGATTGCTCCCCACCGTTGATGTGAGAATTTCGAGCGCCTCGTGAAGCTCTCCATCCTGCTCGTGGTCAAGTGACCTAGCAAGGACGAGCGTTGGAATGGTGCGGGACTCAACCCGTTGCCAGGGTGGCTCAGCCGCCGCCAGATGACGTCGGGCGGCCCCAGGGTCGTTGCGGTGGAAGGCGATCTCAGCGGCAATCCCGAGTTCACAGCACACGATCAACGGGTCCTTCAAGTCCTCGGGCACGACCGAGATCTCGGTCAACGCATCGTCCCAACGCCCCATCTCGTAGAGCGTCTGGCTAAGGATGCATTGTGCTTGTGCCAGCCGGAACGACGTCCCGACCTGGTCCGCGAGCTGTCGGGCCCGCTCCGCTGTGGTCAGCGCCTCATCCCATCGATCAAGATTGCACAGTGTTATTGCCTTGTTAACTTGCAGGAGCAACCCGAGGTCGTACAGCGCGGGGTCAGTCTCGGTCACGGCAAGGCCGCGATCGTAAAGCGGGACGGCACCGGTTAGGTCGGCCCGGATTGTGGCGCCGATGGCCAGCACATGCAGTGCCCAGCCTGTTGCCCACGGATCACTAGCTTCTGTGGCCTCTAGGAGCGCACTGTTTGCTTCCCTGTCGGCCGCCTCAGCGTCGCCGAGATAGAGATGTGTCCGCGCGGCAAGCACCAGCAGCCGAGCGCGATGCTTGGCTGAAGTGCCTGGAGTGGCGAGTGCCTTCTCCAGCGCGGTAATAGACTCTGCGCCCGAGCCGGATAGCATGCGGCACTGGGTCAGCGTCCAGTGCAGGTCCACGAGTAGGTCGGGATCGGTGGCATAAGTGAGTGCACGCTGAGCCACCTGCTCGGCATCCCTCCGTTCGCTGGTGCGGTAGAGCGCGTCGGCAAGCCTGCTGGCCAGCCAGCCATGCCTAACCGATCCTGCCGGGACTCCGCCCACTGCCTGAGCCAGGAGTTCCGCCGCGACCCCAGGTGCCTGGCCGACCAGGGAGTCGGCCGATGTACTGAGCCAGTCGAGCATCCATTCGTCGACCGAGCCGACTGGGGAGGACGCGCTGAGCGCGACGGGCGGACGTTCGATTTCGATGGTCGGGCTGCCCGATCCGGCCAGCGCATTTCCTGCTGGGGGGACTGCCGCGCCACTGGGGCGGCCCGCTGATCTAAGGGAGTCGGTAGGGAAGTCGTGCCCAGTCGGCTTTTCGCCGAACGCACGCAAGAGCTGCCTGGCAACCCGGTCCGGCGCCGCGCCCGCGGTGGCGAGGGCGTGCCCCGCCTCGCGGTGCCAAGCGCTGCGCACGGCGGCAGGCAGCTCAGCGTAGAGCGCCTCCCTGATCAGCGGATGCCGAAAGGCTAGGCCGACACCGCCGCCAGCATCGATTAGCACGCCTGAGGCGCGAGCTTCATCCAAGGCCGGGACCAGGTCGGCTACCCCGCGGCCGAGAACGGCGGTCAGGTCGGTAAGCGCGAACTCGACACCAAGCAGCGCGGCCGCACGCAGCACCTGCCTGGTAGGCGCGGAGACGAACCCGAGCCGGTCCGCGATGACCCCAGGTAGCGAGTCAGGGACAGAGCCGGCCGCGAGCTGTGCCGCACCCGACGGCGTAACGGCGATGCCGCCCGAGCGGGCGAGCGCGGCGAACAACTCAGTGAGATAGAGCGGATTACCTGCCGCACCTGCGGCCAGCCGCAGCAGCGCGGTGTCCGGCCGTCCGCCCGCGAGGGTGCCGACCAGTTCGGCCACCGTCGACTGGGGGAGCGCGTCGAGTTGAATCCGGTTACCCTCGTCGACCGTCCGGCGCAGCGCCAGCAGGTCGTCGCGCTGCGGGGCAGGGCGGGTCATCCCGACGAGGAGCAGCGGCACCTGCGGGGCGGTGCGGGCGAGCCGACTCCAGAGCTTGACCGACGCGGAGTCTGCCCACTGCAGGTCGTCGATGACGAGCACGACAGGCCGCGCGGCGGCCTCGTCGAGGGTGAGCGCGATGAGCTGCTCCGCGAGCATCGCGGGCACATCCGCGCCCCGGTCGGTGGCGACCTCGCCGCGCAGCAGCCCAGCGATTGTGGTCCGCCGAGCGCTCGCTGACGCCCGCCGCACGCCAAGGGCGTCGAGGAACGGTGACAGCGGCAGTTCCTGGCCGAGCTCGTCGCCTGCGCCCCAGAAGACCTGGCAGCTACCCGACGGCAGGCTAGCAAGGGCGGTGCGCACCAGCGTGGTCTTGCCGATGCCTGGCTCGCCTTCGATGAGCACCGCGTTGCCATCGCCTCGGGCAAGATCTCTTAAATACCCGTGGAGCAGCGCCAGCTCATCAGCACGTCCGGCCAGCAAGCCGGTCGGGGTTACCGGATGCATGTCACGAAGCGTACTCGCTGGACATCTGCTGAACAAGCGGTTCTTTTTAGGACATTAATTCGGTCAATGCTGGTGCCCATTCCTGGCGAGGGAGCTTTATTTCTTCGTAATCTGCGCTGCAACTTTCATTGCAACTCTCTGTGCATCGAATTGAGAGAATTTCGCCGAATCATTGAAGGCAATCGATGTGTAAATTGATATCGCAAGGAGTGACACCAGTTTTACTATTTGAACATCGTTGAATATCTCTCGGGTATCGATTTATCCTAGCTTATGTAATCAGCCTCGACTGGTGAACGGACAAAGATGTCCATGGGCCGCCGGATACAGGGTCTTGGCAGTTGACCTCAGTAAACGCATGGAGGCAGTCATGCGCATTCGGCGAAACATCCTAGCTCCCGCCATTCTCACGATTGGCACTATCGGCTCGCTCGTGGCCGGTCCCGTCCTCGCTCTCACCGCCACCGCCGCGCCTGCTGGCACTGCGGTCGCCATCGGCGCCACGGCCAACGGCATCGTCATGCACGGATGAAATAGGTGTCTGGGCAACGGCCCGCCGTCGATTCCCTCATCGGCGGCGGGCCGCCCATTTCTGGCCTCACCACAAACGAAAAGAAGGCAACGCAAAATCGCTTAAACTTCTTCGCGGCCCGCGAATCCCTGGCGTGTCGGCGTGACCACTCAGGGTGTCTTCGGCCCCGCGGAACCCGCCCGCCAAGCGGTACCCGCGAATCACGATTTTGATCAACTCTTATCAATAAGGGTTGAATCAACCAATGGCCCGATAGCTAAGCAGCCACCCCCTCGCTCCCATTGCTCAAGCAGCATCACAGCAGTCCCGTCCGCAGTAAGCGCCTCGTTGGTCGCCACTGCCCGGCCGCCACATGCACCTCAGTGGCCGTCATTAGCCCACCTGCTCACGCTGCCGCGGAAAGTCGTGGGGCATCAGACGCGAAGCGGCGAGGTTTCGATGGCCAGCAGGCATTATGTCGGACCGTAATTCATACGCTACGCCTTGTAATATTGATATGGAAAGCGTACGGTACTTTCTGTAATCAGCCGAAGACTGGCGATGATCGGCACGGTCAGCCGTGCCGGGCGTGGCCGCCGGGACCAGCTCGCAGGCTGTCCACTTCGGTTGACGCATGGAGGTCATCATGCGAATTCGGCGTACCATCCTCGCTCGCGCCATCCTGGCGATCGGCACCACTGGCGCTCTCATAGCCGGCCCGGTCCTCGCGCTCACCACCACTGCCGCGCCCGTTACTGCGGCGGTCGCGGTCAGCGTCTCGCCCGACGGAATCACCATGCACGGGTGATCCAAGGCGCCTGTCGTGGCGGGGGATCTCCCGTGCTCCGGACAACCTTGAGTCATCCGTGTGCCGCGCCTGGGTAGCGTGGCCAACGGTCCGCCGGCGACCAAAGCCTCCGTGTGGATGTGACATCCAGCGGCCTATAGGCGTACCGATGTTTCATATCCAGGCGGTCAGCATCGGCGGCGGGCCGCCGGTTTGGACCCTCGCCAAAGGCGGAACGATGACGCTCGGTAAGCCCGGGAATTAGACGGGAGGCCACCATCGCTTGCGCATCGCAGACCACTCAAGGCGGCTTTCTTCACCGCTGGCTCGTTAGCTAATGGCTACCACAATAATCGCTATTGTAATCTACTCTCTTCGATAAGTACCGGTAGATCGCGTGTGGAGTATCGCATCAGCCGCCACTGCATCGACTTCCGACCCGCAACGCCACCATGGTCGCTCTCGTCTCGCGCGTCTTTTCGCGGCGACGCGGCGTTATTGCGCAAGCGGGTGCGTGGTGACGATTTGGTCACCTTCGGCGCGGAAAAGACGGATCCCCAGGTTTCAGCAATTCTTTCCGTGAAATATTCAAGTTCGGCGTTACTGTACTGTCGACAGGCCGGCGCTGCCCTCCGCCAGAGGCAGAGTCGGCGCTGGGCTGTACGCGGAACTGAGCAGACACGTGGGGAGAGGAGGCGGTGGCCGGTGGTCGAAGAGGGTAGTCCCACGGTGCGCCGCCGTCGGCTTGCGGCAGAGTTGCGGCAGATGCGCGAGGCGAAGGGTCGGAGCGGCGAGTCCGTGGCGCACGCGCTCCGTTGGTCCCCGTCCAAGATCAGCAGGTACGAGCGGGCGAAAACGGGCCTGCGGCCCAGGGAGGTCGCGCGGCTGCTCGACTACTACGGCGTCAACGGCACGCACCGCGAGATGCTACTCGCGCTCGCCGAGGACGCCTCGCAGAAGGGCTGGTGGGAGGAGTACTCCGAGAGCCTCGACGAGGACTACCAGCAGTTCATCGGCTTGGAGCACGAGGCTACCTCAGTTGCGGTCTGGCACGTGGACGTAGTGCCGGGCCTGCTGCAAACGGAGGGCTACGCCCGGCACATCATCAACAGCTACGATCGAGTTGAGCCGATCGCACCGTCCCAGGTAACCCGCTTGGTCCGGGTCCGAATGCGCCGTCAGCAGGTCCTCGACCGCTCCGCGCTCAAGGTCGCAGTGGCTCTCGACGAGTCGGTCCTGCTTCGCCGCATCGGCTCCGACCTCGTCATGTACGAGCAGTTGCAGCGCCTCGCCAAGGAATGCGAGCGCCCCAACCTGACCATGCACGTCCTTCCGCTTAACGGCCCGCACACGGTCATCGGCGAATCCTTCGTCCTGTTCGGCTTCGAGGCCGACGGCGACGCGGTCCTCCAGGACGTGGTCTCCACCGAGCAGATGCGCAGCGGCTTCATCCTCGAGGGCGAGCGCGAGACCCACCTGCACCGCGTAGCCTTCCGTACCCTCACCGAGGCAGCCCTCAGCCCTGCGGACTCCAAGCAGCTGATCCTGGACACTGCCGAATCTCACTGGACCGGCGCGCACCTCCCCGTCTCCTGACCTCGGTCGTTCAGCGTTCTGCCCTTACTGCCATTCGGTTTTCATTTCGTTTTGCGTTTTCGAGCACACCGAGCCCGTGAGGCGGAGTCGTCAGCGCAAACGAGCCGCAGAGGGCATGCTCTTGCGCGAGCGAGGTCATGGGCCGTGGCAAGGCAAGACGGAACCGCGCATCCGTCCGGAATGGTGTGAATTCCAACCACTTGTGTGATCTCGGTAGTTGTATGTGGTCAAGAGTTGCTTACCAGTCAGTAGTGTTACTTGAGTTGAAACAAGCGCATGAGACGTGTGGTGTCTGCTAGCCTAGCGAACTGGCGGCTACTCTCGGTAAGAATCACGCCGCTGGTAGCCGTGTGTGCAGGGCAAACACACAAATCAGTGAGGGGGTAGCGAGGCTATGCCTACGCTCGAAAGTCAGCCCGAATGGGTGAAAAGCTCGCTGAGTTACGCAAATCACAACTGCGTCGAGGTGGCCAGCCTGCCCGACCAGGAGATCGGCGTCCGCAACAGTCGGGACGCCCAGGGAGCGGTGCTTCGCTTCACGCCGGACGAGTGGCACGCGTTTCTTGGCGGTGTCCGGAACGGCGAGTTCGACCGCTTCTGAAAGTAGCAAGTGAAGAAACACGAGGGCGGGTTCCCGGGCAATGGGGCCCGCCCTTCGTGTGCCGGCAACCATCGCGCACGCCTACCACGCAACTACGCCCTGGTCAGATAGCGATTGGTTGCTGCCGTACCAGGGCCATGACACATGTCAGCGGTTGGTGAGGCTCGGCTGGATAGCCATCGCTAGGAGACGGACGTTTCCGGGTTGAGCGTCCTCGAAGTTATACATGCGTCCGTACTTTGGCCGCAGCCGCTCGATGATGAGTGGCACGGCCTCGTCGACGGCCTTGTTCCGGTCCGCCGCCCACTCGCCGATCGTGCCGCTCATGAACGGGTTTCCGCCACTGCGGGACGGCTTCTCCCCGGCCACGATCTGCCTGCCGTACAGGTAGAGCCCGAAGTGGTTGTCCAGCTCCGACAGCAGCCGCGACTTGGCGGCGGTATCGAGGCCGCCCAGGTAGTCGGTAAGCGACAGGTCGGGCACCTCAACCGGCCGCGGAACATACTCGTCGACGAGTGACGCGACCTCGTCCAGGTACGACAGGTAGAAGTCGAAGTCGGACTTCTCGCCGATGTTCCCGTGGCCGCCGCAGAACCAGTCGAACTCAAGCGATCTGGCGAACTCCAGGTTGGGCTTGAACAGTACGAGCGGGTCCTGCCCGGCGAATCCGCCGAACGGCAGCTGGTCGATGTTGATCAGGTCCGCCGAGTGCCCGACGCGCTCCTCCTCAAGCAGGAACACTGAGTGGTCGGGCGCGTGGCCGGGCCGGGGCAGTCCGCGCAGCCGCAGCGTCACGTCCTCGAAGGACAACGCGCCTGACGGCCACGAGAGCACGTCGGTGGGCCGGGGGAGGTCAGACCCGAACCGCTCCATCCAGATCGCGGTGTTCTCCGAGGCGATCACTCGCGGCGGCGCCGCGGCCAGCAGCTCGAACAGCCGACGCGCCCCGCCCACGTGGTCGGCGTGGAAGTGCGAGTACACGACCGCCGTCACCGGCAGCGACGTCACCGATGCGATCGCCTTCAGCGTCGCGTCGGCCCCGCCGAGGAAGGGATCGAGCAGCAGCACGCCCCGCTTCCCGACGTAGAACAGCGACCCGTAGAAGTGCCGGGAGACCCACCAGACCCGCTCGGTCACCCGCTGCAGGACGTACTCCTCCATGACAGCTCTCGGGAACAGGTGCGCGACCCGCTGTCCCGGCTTGATGAGTTCCGTCGCCGACGGCTCGACATAGGACGCGCCGGTGATGGAAACCGGCTCGTCCCTCCACTCATCCCGCATCGTGAACGCCATGACGTCTCCCTTGAGTCGGCGGCTTGCGCCGATGGTCGCACACTCCGCCCAGCGCAAAAAGAGGGCCAGGGCACAATGGCGCGCCCGGTACGCTGGCGATTTTCGCCATCGGGGCATGCGCCGGACGGTACGACCGTCCCCCGGCGACAGCAGGACTAGGTCGACGTTGCCTCCGAATCGCTTCACCCTGACGATGCGGCCAGACGGATCTTGAGGTCGAAAGGCCGGATGTAAGGGCTCGCGAAATACGGCAAGTGACCGATGTCTTGCACTGCAACTTGCAGCAGCATTGCTAAGGCAACCAGCTCAGGGTGACTGGGCTGGTGATCAACCTATCGGCTGAGAGTCAGCCTGGTTGGCGCTTTCTAGCTTCCTCGTGGGCGGGGCCGTGGCGCTCCCGCGAATCCCTGCCCCAGATCCGCCCGCCGATGCCGCAACGGAAGGCGGATGTGGCCCGCGGGGGAGGCGGGGACGGTGAGCCGTTTGCCCCCGCAGGCTCACCGTCCCCGTTCCAAGCGCGAAACCGACAAGAGTGAAGGGACAACGTGGGAACCCTAATGGCGGGAAGTCCGATGACCGGTTCTACCTGGGTCAAGAGCTCGCTGAGCTACGCCAACCATAACTGTGTCGAGGTATCGGACCTGCCCGATGGCGTGATCGGCGTCAGGAACAGCCGGGATCGCGAAGGTCCGGTCCTCCGGTTTACCCCGGACGAATGGCACGCCTTCCTCGGCGGCGTTCGCAAGGGCGAGTTCGACGACTTCGGCAGGATCAGGATGTAGTGATCACGGCAGCGATGGCCGGCCTTCCCCGCCGCTCGCGCGCGGTGGGAACGGCCGGCCATCGCCTGGCGGCTAGCCGATGGCTAACCCGGCATTACCCGATAGCCTGGGTCTCGGTCTCGTCCGCCGCGTCCCGGCTCGCCGGGACCGGGATGGTCGGCCGCGTGATCACGGCGGGAAGACCTGGGACGGCGGTGACGCGGCCGGCGACGACGGCGGCGATCAGTACGATGACGACGCCGAGCCCGGTGAAGAACCCGACCTGCTCAAGCGCCCGCATCACGGTGCCGGTGCTCGCCGGGCCGCCGGCCGGGTTCGCCACGGTCCACAGCGGCGCGAACACGTTGCCGAGGGCGAACCAGGCGCCACTGGCGATCGCGAGGAGCGAGCCGAAGAGTGCCACGTGCCTGCTCCGCGCCGCCATCATCAGCAGTCCGCCCAGCAGGGCGCCCGCTCCGGGCAGGATCTCCAGCCAGAGCCGTCCGGTGGTGTAGGTCCACGCCTTGTCCGGCGTGAACGCGTAGTTGAAGTAGGGCCCGACGAACGGGATGACGCCGCCCCAGATGCCAAGCAGGGCCACGAGCACCCCGCCGAAGATCCCGTGGGTGCGGCGTATCCGCATGATCCCAACCACTGCCATCACTTCCCTCTCGGGTAACCGCGCCTGTCGCCTTGTCGAAAAGGCTCATGGTCACGGCTACCCGCGGGGCGGGAAGTATTCCGCTCAGCGCACAGCAGATCTCACCGAGCGGGCAAACAGGACGAACAGTAGGTCGAGGCAGTGGGTCAGGACTTCTGCTGCGTTTCGATCTCGTTGCGGACCTGATCCATGTCGAGGCCCTGGACGGCCTCGATCAGCTTTTCAAGCGAGGCAGCGGGCAGCGCGCCGGCCTGGGAAAACACGAGGACGCCGTCCCTGAAGGCCATCAGCGTCGGTATGGACGAGATCTGCGCGGCGGCGGCAAGGCCCTGCTGGTCCTCGGTGTCGATCTTGCCGAAGGTGATTCCCTCGTGCTTCTCGCTAGCGGCCTCGAAGACCGGCGCGAACATCCGGCACGGTCCGCACCATGCCGCCCACCAGTCGACCAGGGTGATCCCCTCGCCGGTGACGGTCTGCTCGAAGTTCTCCTCGGTGAGTGCGACGGTGCTCATTTCGCTCCTAAAACGTGTAACGCTCGCTTAGTTGTCCCCGCGCGAGTAAAGCGAAAACGGGCACCAGGGCATTCCCGTGCCGATCCGGGCAGGCCCGCCCCCGGCGCGGATCACCAGGCCTCGGCGACCGCGATGGCGATGGCCGCCACGGTGTTGGAGTAACTGGCCCGCGCTGAACTCGCCAGCACCGCCGCGCCGGCCGGCGAGACGGTCACGACGAGCCGTCCGTCGGCGAGCGCCCGGGTGAGCCGCGCGGTAGCGTCCGGTGCCGCGACTCCGGAAGCTCGCGCGGCAAGGACGTCACGGAGCGCGCCGCGCAGTCGCAGCAGTGCCCCGTGCTCGGAGCCACTGATGATCGCGTCCTCGGGCAGCAGCCTGGCCGCGCGCAGCCAGGGCACCGCTTCCTCGCGGGTCCCGAGCAGGTCGGTGCCGTCGTCGGTCACGGTCCCGGCGAGCGACCCAAGCAGGCCGTGGGCGACAAGATCGGGACTGCTTGATGACACGGGGCTTGATGACACGGGGCCTGATGACACTGAGGGGGTGTGGTCAGTCACGCTCCGATGGTAGCGCCGGCATGGGCGGAGACGTCGGCCCTCGGAATCATCCGCCGCTTATTTAGTTGTACCCAAGTAAGTACTTGGGCAAGCGGAACACCTACCCATGGGAGACCGATGAGTGAGCCAGACGTGTGCCCTGTCGCGGAAACGCATAAGCAGGCACCGCCAGCGGTAGGGCAGGGCACGGCGGCTGTGCCGCATGAAGAGCGTGTCCTGTCGCGCGGCCTGGTCAGGCTCATGGCCGTCACCTGCGCGGTGACCGTGGCCAACCTGTACTACGCGCAGCCGCTGCTGCAGTCGATCGGCAGCTCCCTGCACGTCAGCCAGGGCAGTGCCTCGCTCCTCGTGACGTTCGGGCAGCTCGGCTACGCGGCCGGGCTGCTGTTCATCGTCCCGGCAGGTGACATCATGCGCCGCCGCCCGCTGCTGACCGGCTTGCTTGCCTTCTGCGCGGTCACCCTGGCGGGCTCCGCGTTCGCCCCCAACCTGCCCGTGCTCGCCGCGGCCGTCGCGCTGTGCTGCGTCACGTCTGTGGTCGTCCAGATGCTCGTCCCGTACGCCGCCACGCTGGCTAGCGACAACGAGCGCAGCCGGGTGATCGGCACGCTCATGGGCGGCCTGCTGATCGGCATCTTGCTGTCCCGGACATTCGCTGGGGTGGTCGCCGAGTTCGGCGGGTGGCGCACGGTCTACGGCACCGCCGCCGTGTTCATGGCGCTCACCGCGGTAGTGTTGCGCCGCACCCTGCCCGACCACGGTCCGCAGCTCGCGATCACCTACCGGGAGCAACTGCGCGGTGTCCTCGCCATCGCCCGCGCCGAGCCGGTGCTGCGCTGGCGGTCGCTGATCGCCGCCTGCGGGTTCGGCAGCTTCGGAGCCTTCTGGACGACGGTCACGTTCCTGCTCTCCGCCCCGCAGTACGGCTTCTCCCAGCTGGACATCGGCCTGTTCGCGCTGGTCGGCGCGGCCGGGGCCATCACCTCGCTGGCAGGCGGCCGGGTGCTCGACAAGCGCCCGGAACTGCGGTGGCCCGTGACCGGGGCGTCGCTCGCGCTGCTCGCTGCCTCGTACATCCTGATCGGCCTTGGCGGTGTGCACCTGGGCGCGGTCAGCCTCGTCGCGCTGATCATCGGCGTGCTGCTCATGGACGCCTGTGTGCAGGGCACGCACGTCATCAACCAGAGCGTCATCTACGACCTGCTGCCGCAGGCCCGCTCCCGGCTCACCACCGTCTACATCACGACGATGTTCGCCGGCGGCGCGCTCGGCTCCGCCCTCGGCGCCCAGGCCTACGAGCGCTGGGGCTGGACCGGCGCGACCCTGGTCGCGGCCGCGTTCCCGGTCCTCGGCCTGGTCTTCTGGCTGGCCTCCCGCCGCCACGAGGTCGCTCCGCGACCTGGGCTGGTACCCACGCCTCCGTTCGGGATCAACTCATAGATACCGAACGGATGGCGGCTTCGCGTGGTCGGACCATGCGACCGCGGCGGGGGTGCGGAAGGCGTTGTTGGTGACGTACGCGACGCGGGCGCCGGCCTGCCGTAGCACCCGTGATCTGCGCACAGGCGGATGATCGCGTCTGCCTGCGCGCAGGGAGCCCGGTCGCCGGAAAGGTGTTATCCGAACCAGGTGATTGCTTGCCCGTGCGACCGGGTCCAAGCGAGCGGTGTGCCGTCGAGTGCGAGCACGTTCCGCAGCGCCCCGTCCGGCGGCGTGGGCAGCGTCCGGTAGGTGAGCACGGCTGGGTCCTCGTTCGCGATCCAGTGTCCCGGCAGCGCGCGTACCGCCGCGGTGAACGCCTCCCGCCGCGGCGGCGGCACCTGGTACAGCACCGATGTGTGGAACACGACCAAGGTCGCGTCGGCGGGTGCCTGCGCGGCGAGCGCGGGCAGGTCCTCGACCAGATCGCCGCGCACGAGCAGGGGCGGGTCGGCGGCGGCGAGGGCGGCAGCGGCCCGCAACCGGGCGCGGCGGTATGTGTGCTCAGGCCAGATGAGAGCGTCGAGCCACATCATGTCCGCAGTGTCGGTGACGTCGAGCGGGTTGAGGTCCAGGCCGGCCCGCCACACCACCTCGGGCAGGCGGGCGGGCAGCGCCATCCCGCTGGCTGCGCAGTCGAGGAGCGGACCACCTGCGCCAATCTGGTGGCCGGTGTAGCGGTAGCTGTACTTGTCCGGGTAGAGGCAGAGGCCGGCGGCCGCGCCCACCTCGAGCAGGGCGAGGGGTTGCGGCAACTTGGCGAGCACGGGCAGGAGGACGGCACACCGCCCGGCCTCGTTCGTCTGGGTGGTGCGGGCACGCATCTGCTCCTCGATGACTGGCCAGTTCGCCACCGCATAGCCGCGGAACGCGGCCGGGTCTTCCACCGGGCCGCCAAGGAACCTGACCACGCCGAATAGCAGGTTCGGCTGCCGTTTGGCGGGCGGGAGCGTGCCAAGCAGGCAGAGCACCTCGTCGTCGCAGGAGACCGCGATCGACAGCCGCTCGTAGATGGGTGATATGCCGCGCGTTTCGCGTGCGGCGAACTCGGCGTAGACCTCAGCGGTCGTCATGCCCGCATAGTCGCACCGCATCGGCGCCCGCGCCATGACAGGGTCCTGCGGCGCCGCCGGACCTAACTGGCGACGCGGGGCATTGCCCGGCAGGCGGCGGTGCAGGAACGCCCTCGATGCACTCCTGCACTCCTGTACTCCTGCGCCCTGCCCGTGCCCGCCCGACGTCCGCGTCGTCCGTGTCGTCCGGCTCTGGCAAAGGGACCGCGACCAGCGGAGCGCGCCCCGGGCACCTGCGGATGCCGTCTCCAGCGCGCGGGGAGTCTATTTGACGGCACAGACAGGGATAGCGGATATTTCCGCACACGCCCGTGTGCGGAAATATCCGCCATCCGGCGGCTGGTCAGAAGGCCCGGCCCGGCTGAGCTGTTAAGAGCGCCCGGGCACGAGGTCGCGTTCGATCTCTTGCAGGCTGCGGCCCTTGGTCTCCGGCACCTTGCGCCAGAAGTAGGCCAGTGCCACCAGCGTGAGGAAGCCGAACAGGAAGAATGCGCCGACGCCGCCGATGGCGCTGAGCAGGGTCAGGAACGAGATCGTGACCACGAAGTTCGCCGCCCAGTTGGCCATGGACGCGACGCTCATCGCGGCGCCGCGGATCTTCAGGGGGTAGATTTCGGCGATCAGCAGCCAGAAGACGGGCCCGAGGCCGATCGCGAACGACCCGGTGTAGACGAGCAGGCCGAGGACCGCGACGATCGCGAGGGCACCGGTCAGGTGCTCGCCGCCGAGGAAGCTGAGCGCGGTGATGGTCATGCCGACGGCCATGCCGGCGGTGCCGGTCAGCAGCAGCGGGCGGCGGCCGACCTTGTCGAGGAGCCAGATCGCCACGATGGTCATGCCCACGTTGACGGCGCCGTTGACGACGTTCGCGAGCAGCGCCCCCGAGTTGCCGAAGCCGGCGCCCTGCAGCAGGGACGGGGCGTAGTAGATGACGGTGTTGATGCCCGTGATCTGCTGGAAGACCGCGAGCAGGACGCCGACCATGAGGAGGGGCCGGACGCTGGGGGAGATTAGCTCCCTGACGCCTCCTTCCCGCTGGCTGATCTCGCGGACCTCGCGGACCTCGTCCTCGATGTCACTGTTGTCCCGCACCCGCCGCAGCACGCTGCGTGCCTCGTCGTCCCGGCCCTGCCTGATGAGCCAGTGCGGGCTCTCCTGCTGGAACAGCATCCCCAGGAACAGCGCCGCGGCCGGGATCGCCGCGAGGCCGAACATCAGCCGCCAGTTCCCGGTGGAGGAGAGTCCGTAGTCGATCAGGTAAGAGCCCAGGATGCCGACCGTGATCGCGAGCTGGTTCAGGCTGACCAGGCCGCCGCGCAAGCGGGGCGGGACGATCTCGCCGATGTAGAGCGGCACGACCATCGACGCCGACCCGACGGCCAGGCCGATGATGACGCGCGCTACCAGCAGCGTGGGGTACGTGGGGGTGAACGCCGCGAGCAGCACGCCCACGATGAACACCAGGGCCGTGATCAGCACGGTGAGGCGGCGGCCGATCCGGTCGGCCACCCGTCCGGCGGCAAGTGCTCCGATCACGGCACCGACAAGCAGCAGGCTCGTGACGAGTTCCTGCTGGAATGAGGAGAGCCCGCCGAAGTCCTTCTTGAGGAACAGCAGCGCCCCGGAGACTACGCCCGTGTCGTAGCCAAACAGCAGCCCGCCGAGCGCCGTGATCGCCGCGCTCACCGCGACGTGTCTGCGCACGCGCCGGGGATCCGAATCGACAGCGCGTGTCGCCATTCGAACCATCGTTATCGCCTCCGATGATGAGTCATACAACTGACTCACCAGCTACCCATGGAGACGGCCGTATGCCAGCAGAGCGTATTATTTCGCTTCCGTCACGTGAGCAGGCCGCTGTCATGCGGCTTCTTTCGGGTAAATGAGGCGGTACTCAACAGTCGTGTGCGTCTAGGTAGGCACGCACCCGGGGTTTAATCCTTCTTGCCGGCGACCGAGTAGATGACCTGAGTGTTGCGGGTCTTGAGGAAGTCCTCGAGCGTCTCGCCGCGCATCGCCGCGTAGACGTGCAGGTTGGAGACCCCGGTCACGGCGGCGAGCTTCTCAAGCATGAAGAAGATGACCCCGTAGTGGATCATGCCCGGCCAGTCCCTGTTGCGGATGAGGTCCTTCTCCTCGTCCGTGAGGCCGGCCTCCTTGAACGCCGTCTCCGGCTCGTCGAGGAAGCGGGCCCGGTGCTCAGGGTCGACGAGGTCGTGCAGGAACCTGTTGATCCGGTAGCCCTTGACGCTGCGCGCGATGTCGAACGGGTAGGTGCCGGTCATCTCCTCGATGCCGGCGAGCTGCTCGGCCATCCGGGCGCGGTGCCTGTCGTTGACGGCTTCGGTGTCGGGCAGCTCGGCCGCCTCGTTCTCGAGTACTAGCGTCGCGATGCCGGTCATCGACGGCAGGTAGTAGGAGCTGTGCACCCGCTTGACCTTGTCGGAGAGCGCGCCGCGCATGACGAGCCACATGATGACCTCGGCGCCCTCGAAGCCGCCGAGCTTCGCGTACTCGGCGTGGGTCATGCGCGTGAGCCCGGTCGGGTCGTCAGTGATCGCCTCGAGGAACTTGTGATCCCACTCAGGGTTGTTGAAGCCCGCGCCCTCGCCGTGCACCTGGTGGGAGAGGCCGCCCGTGGCGACGACGGCCACGTCGATGTCCTCGGGGTAGCTCTCGATCGCGCGGCGCAGCGCCTTGCCCAGCTTGTAGCAGCGGGCGGCGGTCGGGATCGGGAACTGGAGCACGCCGATCTGCAGCGGGACGATCTTCGTCGGCCACTGCCCGTCCGGCCGGTCGAGCAGCACCGACATGGGGGAGAAGAACCCGTGGTCAAGCGGCTTGCCCTGGAAGTAGGACAGGTCGAACTCGTCGGTGACCAGGCTGTTCGCGATGTGCGCGGCGAGCTTGGGGTCGCCCTTGATCGCGGGCAGGTCGCGGGGGCTGCCGCCCTCGTCGGCGACCGGGTACTCCTCGCCGATGCCAAGGGTGAAGGACGAGTAGTGGTCGAAGAAGAACGACGTCACGTGGTCGTTGAAGATGTAGACGATGGCGTCCGGCTTCTTCTCCTTGAACCAGTCCTCGACCGGCTTGAACGCCTTGAAGATCGGCGCCCACGACGGGTCGTCCTGCTTGTGCTGGTCGTAGGCAAAGCCAATGGTCGGCGTGTGCGATGCCGCAACGCCGCCGATGATCCGGGCCATGTGCGCCTCCAGTGATGCCCGCGCGTTTCGTCGGTGCCGGTACGGTCTGTAGTCGCTCACTTCCGTCAAGTGACAGAAGAGTCCTCTCGGACAAACAGAGCCGGTCGCGTTATATGTGACTCTATAGTTTCGTGCAAGTAATGTAAATTGACTTCTTGATCATTAATCCATAACCTGCGGTTATGGATGATAGTGATTCCATGCCGCAGTCGGACGAGCGCGGAGCGTTGCCCGGTTACAGTGCGTCCGATAGGACAGGTCTTGCCATCGGGCGCGCAGGCCAGGGGAGTGGAGCGCTCCAGCCAGAAGACAGCGAAGCACCGGAGTCAGCAGACGGTCCGACAGAGGCATCCGCAGATCATGTCGGCGCGGCCGGGCCTGACACGGTCGCGGGTTTTGCGATCAGGCCCGGCCGCCCGAACACCCGCGGGAGCGGGGCACCCCGGGGAGAAGACAGCGAAGCGACGGAGTCTGTCGGCGCGGCCGGGCCTGATACGGTCGCGGGTTTTGCGATCGGGCCCGGCGGCGTGGACACCGGGGGGTACGGGGGGTCGTCCCCCCGGAAGAAAACAGCGCTATCGCGGATAAGGCTCAGGCATCTCACGTGTTTCGTCGTCGTCGCTCAGGAGCGGACCCTCGCCCGTGCCGCCGCGCGGCTGCACCTAAGTCAGCCGGCCGTCTCCAAGACCCTCGCCGAACTTGAGGACCTGGCCGGACGCCGCCTCGTCGAGCGGGGCCGGGCCGGCACACAGCTGACCCCGGCCGGGGAGCAGTTCCTGCGGTACGCGGTGGATGTCACGCAGGCCCTTGAGTCGGCCGCCGCCGTGCTCACCGGGGCCGCAGTGCCGGTCGCGCCGTCCGTCCGCGTGGCCGCGCTGCCAACCGTCGCAGGCGGCCTGCTCGTTCAGGCGCTCGCGCGGCTGCACGAGCGACGACCGCACGCCGGGGTCAGCGTGCGGCTTGGCGATAACCCGGAACTGCTCGCATGGCTGAAGTCGGGCGAGATGGATGTCGCCGTCGGGCGGATGGCCGAGCCCGCGATGATGCAGGGCGTCTCGTTCGAGCTGCTCTACGCCGAGTCGCTCGCCGTGGTGACCCGACCGCAGCATCCGCTCGCGATCGCTGGAGACAAGCCCACCTCTCCGCTCGCGCTCCTCGATTACCCGCTGGTTGTCCCCGGCGCTGGCACCGCGCCGCGGCACGAAGTCGAGGGGTTCTTCGCTGCCCACGGCGTCGCCCTCCCGCCAGGTCGGACGGAAACGCAGTCGACCTCCGTCGCCCGCGCGCTGACCCTGGTCTCCGACGCGGTGTGGATCACCCCGCAGCACCCGGTCCAGCTCGACCTCGACCGCCGCTGGCTCCGCCGCCTGAACGTCCCGGTCCCCGGTAACGCCGAGCCAGTAGGCATCCTGTCCCGCACCGGCACCCCGCCAACCGAACTGGCCGCCCAGCTAATAGACGCCCTCCGCGAACTCCCCTGAGTCGCCGGGTCCGCCTGTCACTCGGTGACCGGGCGCAGGGGGTACAGCACAACCGCGGATTGCGCTGTCAGCCGTACATGGGTGTAGCTACCGATGGCCGCGGCGACGGGGCATTGCCGACCTGGCCGTGATCCTGCGCGAGGCATGCGCTGCCGGCGTGCTGACCGAATCAGGCAGTCACCTCCGGTTCCGGCATCCGTTGATCCATGCGGCGCTCTACGAGGACCTGCCCGCGCCGGTCCGCACCGCCTGGCATCGAGAGGCAGGCCGCACCCTCGCGGCGTCCGGCGCCCCAGTCGACCGGGTTGCGCGTCAGTTGCTGTTGGCGGCCGGTGAGCCCGAGGGGACGCCTGAGCCAATGGATGAGTGGATGCTTAGCTGGCTCGTAGAGGCGGCAGAGGTTCTCGTCGCTCAGGCACCCCAGGTGGCGGCGCGACTCCTCACGCGAGTAGTCGCGAGCACGCCCGCCAACTTGGCCCGGCATGGTCTCGTCGGTACGCGACGTCCTCCCTGACGCCGTCCGGCTCGCCATGCGCATTGGCGACCGAGGCACCGCGCAGGCCCTCACAATGCAGGCCGCGGACTTCGCCGCCCCCTCGGAGACGCCGTTCGTCCAGGGGGATTCCCTTTACTGCCAAGGCATGCTGGGGCACGATGCTCCCCTACTGCTCGCCGCCGCGGAGCAGTATCGGCGTGCCAGCCGCCCGCTGTTTCAGGCCAAGGCGCTGGAAGGCGCCGCCTCGGCGTCCGCCCGCGTCGGCGAGGCCGAGCAGGCGCAAGCGGCCCTCGTCAGTGCGACAGAGATCTACAACTGTCTCGGCGTCCCCGAGGCTGCCGCACGGTCGCAGGCTGCATTCGAGGCGGCGGACGCCTAGCAGGGATGAACCGTCACCTGCTGCTCGGCCACAGGGGCGTCATCTTCGGCATCACGATTCCCCGAACGGGATTTTGAAGATAGTGGATCGCCGTCCACGCTCCAGCGTGTACGGCGATCCACTATGACGAAGGACCGAGGACAGGGTGTCCGATTCGCTAGGAATGTCGGGCGGAACCGCTCCGACTCGGCCGGGTCTGCGGGGCGTGTCCGCAGAGTGCGTTTGGTTGCTGACTCTCACGGTCAGTTCACGGTCTTACGGACGGGCTCGTGCAGGTAGGCCGACAGCAGCCGGGCCTGGGTGCGGAGGCGGGTGGCGGCGTCTTGCTGGCCCAAGGCGTCATAGCGGTCGGCTTCGGCCTTGTAGGCGGTGATCTGGTCGCGCAGGATCGCTTGCTGCTGGCTCAGGCTGAGGTTCCTGCGGTTGGCCTCCGCGGCGCCGACCCCAGCGCGGGCGCCGGCGATGTGGCCGCTCGTCGTGGCCGGGCTCTCGTCGGGGGGCGGGACCGCCTCGGCGTTGTCGATGGCCGCGATGGCGGTGCGCAGCGCCGAGACGGCATCGGGTTCACGAGCCTTCATTGACCTGGTCAGGTCGCGCCGCAGGGCGTCGCGCAGCGCCTGCCGACCGGTGTCATGTCCGGGCTCAGGTCTCACTGTCAGGACTCCGGGTGCTGAAGAAGTTGAGGATGAATGCCCGTGTGGCCAAGCAGCAGGTGCCCGGCGTCGGGTAGCAAAAGTAGCGTAGCGCCGGCCGGTGAAGGGCGAAGGGCGAAGGGTGAAGGGTGAAGGGTGAAGGGTGAAGGGGGAGCGGACGGTTAACCGCGTGGTCCTGGGTGAAGTCTCGCGGGGGGCCGTCCGCTGTGGAATCCATGCCCGGCATAGGTTTGATCGTGGTGACAAAAGCGACGAAGGGTAGATGACATGGAGTATCGGCAGCTCGGCCGCAGCGGCCTGCGGGTGTCGGCACTGACGCTCGGCACGATGACCTTCGGCGGACGCGGCGGGTTCAGCGCCGTGGGCTCGACCGACGTAACCGGCGCACGCCGGCAGGTCGACATGTGCCTAGACGCCGGGGTGAACCACATCGACACCGCCGACGTCTACTCGGGCGGGCTCGCGGAGGAGATCACCGGCGAGGTGATCAAGGGACGCAGGGACTCGCTGCTGCTATCCACCAAGGTGCGGATGACGATGGGCCCGGGCCCGAACGACGCGGGCCTGTCGCGCCAGCACATCATCGCCGGGTGCGAGGCGAGCCTGCGCAGGCTCGGCACCGACCACATCGACATCTACCACGTGCACGAGTGGGACGGGCAGACCAGGCTCGAGGAGACCATGTCCGCGCTCAACTCGCTGGTACAAGCCGGGAAGGTGCGCTACCTTGCGGCGTCGAACTACGCGGGCTGGCAGCTCATGAAGGCCCTGTGCGTCGCCGACGCGCACGGCTACGAGCGGTTCGCGGCCCAGCAGATCTACTACTCCCTGGAGGCGAGGGACGCCGAATACGAGCTCGTTCCGCTTTCCGTGGACCAGGGGCTCGGCATCCTCGTCTGGTCGCCGCTGGCCGGCGGCCTGGTGTCCGGCAAGTACCGGCGCAACGGGTCGCCGAGCGAGGGGACCAGGCAGGTGTCCGGCACGTGGCAGGAGCCGCCGGTCCGCGACCAGGAGAAGCTCTACGACACGGTCGAGGTGCTCGTCGACATCGCCGGCGCCCACGGAGCCTCCCCGGCCCAGGTCGCGCTTGCCTGGTTGCTCGGCAGGCCCGCGGTGACCTCGCTGATCATCGGCGCGCGCACGGACGAGCAGCTGCGCGACAACCTTAGTGCCGCCGACCTCACGCTGACCGCCGACGAGCGCGAGGCGCTGGACAAGGTCAGCGCGCCCGCGCTGGTGTACCCGCACTGGCACCAGGCCGCTACGGCGAAGGACCGCCTGGGCCCGGCGGACCTCGCGCTGCTCGCACCGCACCTCGGCGCGTGAGCACGCCGACCGCAGTTCGCGGTTAAGTTCTCCTGGCACCCCGCACCCGTTCGTGATACGGCTTTTGATTGCCTCCGAACGGGTGCGGGGTTTTTCTATCTCCGACACTACCCGCGAAAATATGGCTGCTCTAAACATCAGGCGGACTTTACCTGGGGGAATATCGTTCCAGAGGATCCGCTGAACTTTGACTAGCGCCACATGGACACCGCGTTGATCTATGTCAACAATGGGTTATTGTCCGTCGCGGCTCTTGACAGGCATACGCAGCCTTGAAATAGTCAAGTGGGACTTCGGGACGCGGGTGGCGTCGGTTGTTTTTCCCGCCTGTAGCTTGTTTGAAGGTGTGGCGTGTTAGAGGCTGTCTGATTTCGAGTATGACGAATTTCGCCAAAATACCGTGACTACGGTCGTGCTAGCTGGTATCGGTGCTGTCCGCGGGGTTAGGTGGCGACACTGGCGACCTGATGCCTGCGCGCCCTGATATGGCTTCGGGGGTTCGCTCACGGGTTTTCCCAATGAATTTCCCACGTGATCTGCGTATTGACTAATGGGTCGAGCTGCCCGCTGAGCGGGCGGTCGCATGGCCCGCTTCCGGGGAAAGGGTGAATTCATGGCCTGGACGCTCGATATCCACGTCATTGACGTTGGCGCCGGTGATAGCAGCCTGATCATCGCGAATGATCCAGTCGGCGGCAACAGCACCTCCATGCTTATCGACGGCGGCCTGACCAGTTCGGCGCGGACGGTACACAACAAGGTTGTCGCGAGCCTACCCGGCCCTGCTCTCAATACGATCTTGGTGTCGCACTACGACGTTGACCATTCGATCGGCATCGCCGGGCTGCTGCTGTCCGACAACCTCCTGGCGCTGTGCGACATCATCGCCCAGAAGACCGTCCAGGCCATCCCCGGCCCCGGCTACGTTCGCGAGGACGAGGTCGCACGCATGGCGGCGCGCGCCGCCGCGGCGGGGATGGGTGCCACGATCGTCGAGACCAACATCTACGGAACGGCGGCCGCGCTCAACGTCCCCGCGGGCTCCACCGACGTCGAGGCCGCGGAGGAGGGCGTCTGGCAGCTCCGCCACGAGCAACCGGGCGACTTCGCCGGGGTGACGCTCATCCCCAAGGCGCCCTCGCGCAACAAGGCAGCCAAGCAGGCCGCCTACGCGGCCATCGCCAGCATCGCCGCCGGCAACCCGGTCGCCGCCGTCCGGATAGCCACGCGCAGCGCGCTGTTCGCCGCCCTGCAGACCGCCATACCGACCGGGGCCAGGTTCGAGACCGGCGGCATCTACCGCAACACCCGGGTCATCGACATCGGCAACGCCGCCCAGCCGGCCCAGAGCTACAACCTGGCCGTCAGCGGACGAGTGAACTTCGGCGGCACCCAGGTGCAGGTTCCCGGTATCGCCCGCCCGCGGACCCAGATACCGGCGCTCGGCTCGGAGGTGCTGTGGGGGGCGGCCGGGCCGCCCGACGCCAACGCGCCCGTGGCGATCGTGATATCCACGCCGATGAACTGGGTCGGGGCGACCACCGGAACCGGGTGGCAGGGCCCCAACCCGCCCAACGGCCCCGTCTTTTTCCAGGGCGGCACACTGGGCAACTGCGCCAGCATCGGCATCGTCCTGCGCTTCGGCAACTTCACCCACTACACCGCGGGCGACCTGCCCAGCACGGGGGAGGACCCGATCGGCGACCGGCTGATGAACCGGACGTTTCCCAACGGCCACGGGGCTGCCTTCGGCGTGCTTCCCCGGATCATCAACCTCAAGTGCAGCCATCATGGCTCGGCTCAGTCGTCGAGTGATCACTTCCTCCAAGCCGTCGACCCCTTTTCGGCGGCGATCTCCTGCGGCCTGAAGCACGATCACCCGACTCAGCGAGTCATCAACACGCTCAACGCCAACGCCCAGATCTACTGGCTCACCAATTGCAACTACGCGCGATTGACGGTGCCGTTCTCCACTGGTGGCAATCAGGTAAACACGCCTGGCAACCAGGCGTTCGTGTCGGGAGACAACGTGACCCCCAACAACACCGCCGGCCGCAACCGCGGAGACATCAGGTTCCGCATCCTCCAGGCCAACGCCGTCCTGGGCGCCCACCCGCGACCGTACGCGGTGCGGTACTGGGAACAGCTTGGCGGGGCGGGAGTCGCGGCGGGACTCCGAACCGTCATCTGGAACTTCTGAGCGGGGGCGCAGACCATGATCGACCTTTCGGCGCTCGCGACCCAGCTGCGCGGCCGGGGATCCCCGCTTGCCCTCGCCGCCACCGACGCCGCCCTTCCGACCGAGCTCCGTGCCTTCCTGTCCAGCGTTCCGAACGGCTCGGTGACGCTGGTCCCGGCGACCGACGGGATCAGGCTCGACGGCCAGGTCCTCACCGTGGCTGGCGCCTGCACCGACGCCTGGCCGGTGCAAGGGTTCACCGCCCTCACGGCGACGCTGGCCAACGCCGCCGTCACGATCACCAACAGCGGCGAGGCGTCCACGGTAGCCGGCACCGCCACCGGGACATTGCCGGTCGCGGGCCATCCGGTCACCGCCGCGCTCGCCTTCACCGTGATCCAGACGTCCCCGGCGTGGACGCTGACCCTGGGCGGCCCCACCAGCGGGGTGCGGGCCACTGACCTGCTCGCGCTGGGCCAGGACGAGCAGTTCAGCGGCCCGCCGCTGCCAGCCGGGCTCACCGCCCTCGACACCGCGGTGACGGTTGACCCGGCGGGCTTCGAGCTGACCTTCTTCCCCGGCACCAAATTCGCCCCGTGGTTCACCGTCGCCCTGCAAGTGCCCGGTGCCCGCTGGACGCTGATCGAGCAGGTCCTCGAGTTCGACGGCATCGACATCGGCATGCTCCTCACACCTGGTTCCTACATGGTCGCGCTGACCAGCAACCTGACGGTCGACGGAACCGGGGTCGCCGTCACCGTCAGCGTGTCCGACGACCCGCACTGGACAGCGTCGGTGCGGCCGAGAGACGGCGACGCCTTCCCCGGCCTGGCCGCTCTGGCCGGCTGGCTGTGCGGCGCGTCAAGCGGGGTGGCGGGGCAGGCGCAGCAGGGCTTCCAGGCCTCCGGATTCGACCTGGGCGCATTCGACCTGGCGATCTCCTCGGTGCGGACCGGGTTCGACGTCAGCAGCCTGTCGCTCGACTACGTCGAAGTCGTGAGCCTGCTCACCATCCGGGCATTGCAGCTGGACGTCGCCGTCCGGCTCCCCGACCTGAGCATCCACGGCGGATTGCACGGCGGCCAGCCGCTGAACGTGGCGTCGCTGCTGGCGTCCTTCGGTCTCGCCACGGATGGAGTGCCGGCCGGCCTGACGATCAGCCAGGCCGATTTCACCGCACAGCCGGGACTGGGCATCTTCTCCGTCAACCTGGTCGCCGATGACCTGTGGGCCATCGGACCGCTCGCGATCGAGCAGGCGGCCGTCTCGGTCAGCCGGGACTCGATCGGCCAGTTCTCCGGGTGGGTAAGCGGGGTCCTCGCGCTCGGTGATTCCATCCGGCTTGACATCGGGGCCGGGTACGACGCCGCGGCGCCGGCCGGCTGGTCGTTCGAAGGCGGCACCGCCGACGAGACCGGCCTTCAGGTCGGCGACCTGATCGCCACGCTGGCCGGGGAGTTCGGCATCACGGCGGTGCCGGGCCCGATCAAGTCACTGACGCTGACCAACCTCCTCATCAGTTACAAGACCGGGACCGGCGTGTTCGCGTTCACCTGCGAGGCCGACTTCCAGGTCGAGACGACGCCGGTCGCTGTCGTCGTGACGATCACGGTCGGGCCGACCAGGCAGATGAACGACCAGGTCGACTCGGACACGACGGTGGTCCAGGGCACGAAGGGGTACTCGGCGACCTTTACCGGTCAGGTGACCTTCGCCGGTCTCCAGTTTGATGTCGTGTTCGACACCGACACCGACACCGACGTACTGGTCGCCGACTACGTGCACACCGCAGCGGACCCGGTGGAGCTGCGGGCGCTGGTCGCCGACGTCTCGGCGGACCTGGCGGAGGCGATCCCGCCGGGGATCAGCATCGACCTCGAGGAAGTGAAGTTCGTCTTCCTCAAGCAGACCACCTCACAGTGGGCCTTCGGCCTGCGGCTCGGCACCCAGATCAACCTCAGCGAGCTTCCCGTCGTCGGCTCAAGGCTCCCGCCGGACCTCACGCTCGCGATCAAGAACCTGCAGATCCTGTACTCGAGCGCCGTGATGACCACGATCCAGACGGGGATCATCAACCCGCTGCTGCCGCCCGGAGTGGCCAAGCTGCCCAACGGGATCGAGGCCGCGGGCATCGCCTTCGACGCCGACGTCCAGCTCGGCACGGCGAGCGAGCACCTGCACGCCGTGGTCAGCCTGCCGGGAGCGTCGCCCGCTCCGCGGGCCGCGCTCCCGGCCGCTCAGGGACAGCTCCCATCCGCCCAGGAGCAGCTCCCGGCGGTCACCGGGCCGTCGCCCGCGCCGGTGCCCGCAAGCTCCACCGACCCGATCACCTGGCTCGACGTCAACAAGCAGTTCGGCGTCTTCTCCTTCAAGCGCGTGGGCGCCGGCTACCAGGGCAACGTGCTGCTGTTCGCGCTCGACGCGTCCGTCGCGCTCGGACCAGTCGCGTTCTCGATGCAGGCACTGACCGTCGGCTCGCCGCTGGCCAAGTTCGAGCCGGCGTTCAGCCTGAAGGGGCTGGCCCTGACGTTCGACCAGCCGCCGGTCTACATCGGCGCCGCGTTCCTGAAGGTGCGGGAGCCGGTCAACGGCAAGGACACCGACTCCTACTACGGTGAGGCTATCGTCAAGGCGGGGACCTTCTCGCTGAAGGCGCTCGGCGGATGGGCGCCGGACGCGGACCCGGCCTCCTTTTTCCTCTACGTGAGCATCGACTACCCGCTCGGCGGGCCGCCCTTCCTGTTCGTGACCGGGCTGGCGGGCGGGTTCGGTATCAACTCACGGCTCACCCTGCCCACGATCGACCACGTCGCGGGGTACCCGCTGCTGCCGGGCGTCGCGCCGCCCGAGCGGGCCACCCCGGCGCAGACCATCGATGCGGTCGTTCCCCTGCTCCATGACGCCTTCCATCCGCAGGCCGACGCTTACTGGATCGCCGCGGGGATCTCCTTCACCTCCTTCGAGATGATCGAGGCCAGGGCCGTGATCTCGGTGGCGTTCGGCGTCGACCTCCAGATCGGCGTCATCGGGACCTGCGCGATGACATTCCCGACCGGCGACCCCGATCCGGTCGGCTACGTGGAGATTGACGTCGTGGCGTCGTTCACGCCCTCCACCGGCCTGCTCGCCGTCGACGGGAAGCTGTCGCCCGCGTCGTACCTGTTCGCCGACTTCGTGAAGCTGACGGGCGGTTTCGCGTTCTACACCTGGTTCGCGGGCGACAACGCGGGCGACTTCGTGGTCAGCATCGGCGGGTACCACCCGGCGTTCAGCAAGCCGCCGCAGTACCCGGCCGTCCCGAGGATCGGGCTGGCGTTCTCCTGCGGCCCGGTCAAGGTCACCGGGCAGGCGTACTTCGCGCTGACGCCTGGCATGTTCATGGCCGGGATGCGGATGACCGCCACTTTCGAGGCCGGGCCGATCAAGGCCTGGTTCGACGCGGGAGTCGACTTCCTGATCGCCTGGGCGCCGTTCCACTACCAGGCCGACGCGTGGGTGACGATCGGCTGCTCGGTCGATCTCGGCCTGTACGTCCTCAGCGTCCAGGTCGGCGCGGACCTGCGGGTCTGGGGACCCGAGTTCGGCGGCGTGGCGAACGTCGACCTCGACGTCGTGTCGTTCACGATCAGCTTCGGCGCCGACCCCGCGCCGCCAGGCCCGGTGGGCTGGAAGACGCTCACCGAGAAGTTCCTCCCGGCGGACACCACGCCGCGGCCTCCGGCGCTGCTGGCGCACGCGCTCGCCGCCGCGGCGGCGCAGCTCACGGAGGCGGCGGAGGCGCCGGTCTCGAACACCGTCACGGCGACCGTTACTGACGGCCTGCGACCACAGGCCCCGCAAGGCGCCGACTGGATCCTCGACCCCGACCACTTCCGGATCCTGACCGCAAGCGCCATCCCCGCCAACCACGCCCTGTGGAGCACGTCGGCGACCGACACGGCCGAGCTGCCCAACGCCGTCCCCAGCTACCAGCCCGCGCCCGCCAGCCCGGCGGTGGCCGCCGCCCGCGCGGTCGCCGCTCCGCCGCCCGCGCAGATGCTGCTACAACTCGACCACGACACGAGGCCCTACTCCGACTCGCTGGTGTGGGCGCCGGTGCTGAACATCGCCCCGATGGACAAGACGGGCATCGCCTCCTATCACACGGTCGCGCTGCGCAAGCGTGACGAAAGGACGGGGGCGCTCACCAACTACGTCACGGGCGTGACCGTCGCCCCGCAGCTCGGTGCCTCGAACACCGCCCTGTGGGGGGTCAAGGCACCGGACGCCGGCCCCAACGCGGACCGGCTGATCAAGCAGACGCTGACCGGGTTCGCGATCTCGCCGGTCCCGCGCCACCCCGATCAGGTCAGCGACGTGCCGCTGCTCGCGCTGATCTTCGGCGAGGGCAGCCCGACCGGGTTCGGCTACCAGCAGCCAGCCGCCGACCAGCGGTTCACCGTCACCTCGTCGGTCAGCCCCGATGGCGAGACGTTCACGATCAGCGTCGCGGGCGAGCACACCGCCACGTTGGAGAACCACGGGTTCGCGCTGTCCGCGCTGACCGACCCGTGGGTCGCCGGCCAGCGGATGGCGACCCTCGACGAGCTCAGGCGGCTCGGCTTTACCACCACCGCCAGCGAAGGGGTCCATCTCGACACCATGGCGGCGACGGCGCTGACCGACTGGCCAAGCGCCGCACGGATCGGATTGGAGACGTGGGTGTGACCGATACCAACCCTGCCCCCGCCAGCGAGTACGTCACGTTCATCCAGCATCAGCTACCGGGACTTGAGGCCGGCGGCTACCAGCTCGACATCAGCCAGCGCGTGGACGACTCGCAAGGCCAGCCGATCAGCGACGACACGCTGAGCCGTAGCTACACGTTCGTGGTCACCGGCGACCGCTTCCGGCTGAGCGACCCGTCCGCCACGGTCGCCTCGACGTTCCCCGCGTCGAACGCCACCGGGGAGTTCACGACCACGCTGCCGCACGTCGTGTTCGCCGCCCCGTCCTTCCCGTGGATCCGCTCTCCGACGAAGTCGCAGCCGCCACTTCCCGCGCCGGGCGCCGACAGCAAGACCGACGTGCCGACCTGGCTCGCTGTGCTCGTCCTCGATGACGATGACGCCACAGCCTTCCCCGGGTTCACCCTGGAACCAGTCACGATGGTCGTCGGCGACCTCTTTCCGCCCGCCGCCTACCAGGCGAGCACGCTTGGCGGGAACTTCAGCTACTTCACGGGCGCCAAGGACACCGCCGGGCTCGGGGCGGACGGGACGACCGCCGACCCCGTGCAGGTCATCGACATTCCGCTCAAGCTCTTCGCGGACATCGCGCCGACACTCACCGACCTGACGCTGAGCGCGCACGTCCGCAGGCTGTCCGTCGAGAACAAGCCGGCGGCGCTTGGCGCCGCGCCGCCCGCCGACCCCATCGGCACCTTCGCCATTGTGGTCGCCAACCGGCTGCCGCAGGCGGACAAGCAGAGCCACGCCTACCTGGTATCTCTTGAGTCGCTCCAGGATTTCCTGCCCGCGACCAGCGAGGGCGGCACGCTGGCCGACCCCTCCCTCGACCTGAACCTGTCGCTGCGGCTCGCGGTGCTCACGCACTGGACCTTCAACACCAAGAAGGACACGGCGGCGGCCTTCGTCGACCAGCTTGAGCTACTGAACGGCCGCACCATCGGCGGGCCGGACGCGGCCAATACCAACCTGCGGCTCGCCGTGCCTGGCGCTAACCCGCCGGTAAGCACCGCGCTGGCCGCGGGCTACGTCCCCCTCGACCACGACCTGCGCACGGGGGAGACGACAGTGTCGTGGTACCGCGGGCCGCTGTCGACGGTCGACCGCGCCCGGTCGCCGTTGCCGCTGCCGGTCTCCTCACCCGACCAGGCGCTCGCCTTCGACCCGACGACCGGGATGTTCGACGCCTCGCTGGCGGCCGCGTGGACGATCGGGCGGCTCGTCGCGCTCCAGGACCAGAGCTACGCGAGCGCCCTGTACACCTGGAAGAAGGGACTGACCCAGGCCGTGGTCAACGCCGTAGAAGACGAGATCGTCAACGAGGCCCTCGGCGGCCTGCTCGCCCAGGCGGCTCCGCAGGCGCTGACCGAGCAGGCCCTACCGGGGCAGGCCCTACCGGGGCAGGCCCTACCGGGGCAGGCCCTACCGGGGCAGGCCCTACCGGGGCAGGCCCTACCGGGGCAGGCCCTACCGGGGCAGGCCCACCGGGGCAGGCCCTCCGGGGCAGGCCGCACAGGCGCGCCCCTCCGCTCAAGTCGCTGCTGCATCAGACGATGCGGCTGATCAGCAGCGCGGGTGCCCAGTGACCGCCCTGTTCTCGCGTGAGCGGCGCCGCCAGGGAATCGAGGCGAAGTTCGCCGACCCGGCAGCGATCGCCGACGCGCTCGGCGACATCGAGGTGCCGGCCGGGATCGCGGCCTGGCTGGGGCGGCTGCTCACCCTGGCCGGGGTGCCCTTCGGCTACCTGGTGCCCGACGAGGCCATGCTCCCGCCGGAGTCGATCAGGTTCTTCCGGCTCAACGAGAACTGGGTGCGAGCGCTGCTCGACGGCGCGTTCAGCCTCGGCCGCAACCTCACCGTCGAGGCCGGCGGCCCGAGCGCCAACCTCGACCGGGTCCTGATCGAGCCGGTCGCCGCCCAGGCCAGGACCGCCGCCCCGCTGCGCCACCGGGTGGGCGCGGCCACCCCGGCCGCCGTCGCCGCCCAGGGCGAGCCGGCCCCCGTCGCCTGGACCGGCTTCCTGCTCCGCTCCCGAGTCGTCGCCGACTACCCCGGCCTCGGCGTCAACGTCTACCCCAAGGGCGGCACGCCGGACGACAAGAACCCGGTGCTGATGCCGGTCCGCCGCCTTGACCGGCTCGGCCCTGGCGGCGACACGCTGCTGTGCCTCGTGGAGGGCGACGCCTACCGCGTCGACGTGCACGAGGCCCCCGAGCTGCTGCACTACGGCCTCAACCAGTACGAGCCGCCCGTCGGGAACGCCCCGCCCGCGGCGGTGAAGAAGCTGCACACGTTCATCGTCGGTCCAGGCGGGACGATCACGTTCACTGCCGATTCCGGCAAGACGACCAACACGCCGGGGGACGGCACCGTCACGGTCGACCTCAGCCCGAGCTTCCGCACCAGGTCGCCGCGGGTGCTGCGGCTGGACGTGGTCGCTTCCGCGATCGCGATAGCGAACAAGGTCGACAGGATCGACGCCGCCGAGATGGGGTTCGAGATGACCGAGGGAGTCGGGATGGTCAGCTTCATCAACCGGGACGCCCAGTGAAAGCGATCGTCCCGCTCAACATCGCGGCCCTGCGCGTCTCAAGCGAGGACACGACGAACGTCACGCCGGGCTTCGCCGGCCGCACCGCCGCCTTTGACCACCTGCCGCACGGCTCAGGTAACGATGCGAGCACCGGCGACACGATCTGGCGGTCGCTGATCACCAGCACGCCGGATCCCCCGCTCGGCGCCGGCGTTCACCTGCACTGGGAGCTGCCCGAGTACTTCAAGCGCGGCCGCCAGGACCCCGGCACCGGGGCGATCACCTTCCCGCCCGCGCCCACCCGCTGGCTCGTCGTGCGCTCGCTGAGCACTTACACCTCCGGCGCCGGGTACGGGGCGCCGCGGCACGCGAGCTGGGTCGTCGAGAGCGACTATCTGACCACGGCACTGCACCCGGACCGCTACAACATCGTCCGCCCCGCCGCCACCGTCCCGCTCACCGCGCCGGGTACGACTACTCCCTCCATGTACATGGGGCGCGTGGTCGAGGCCGCGAGCTGGGACCCCGCGAGCGAGCGCCCGGAGGACTACCTGCCGCACTACACCGGGCCCGGCGGTACACCCCTCTACCTCACCGCGGTCGGCTTCGTCGGCGCCGCTTTCTCCAGCTACTACCCCGACTGCTGCAGCGTGTTCGGCTTCTGGGACACCTTCGCAGACCTCAGCGGCGTGTTCGACGCGGTCGCCAACCGCGGCAGCATCACGTTCCGCGTCTCTTACCAGGTGATCGGCTGGCTGCCCGACGCCGCCGCGGACCCGCTCGCGACGCTGGCCGCGACGGTCACGAGCCAGTACGACCAGTACGTCGCGCAGTGCGCGGAGCAGCGGGTCCAGCCCGTGAGCAAGCCGACCGACGTGTTCGCCCGCGTCACCGCGGACCAGTTCGGGTGGCAGTTCAGCGACAACGCGATCTCCTGCACGCTCGGTCCTGGCGACAAGCTCGCGAGCCTTGAGGTGCCCGACGCGACGCTGTGCGCCGGCGTCATCCAGGAGGTGGTGTGGGACCAGCTCGACCCGTCGCGCGACACGCCGTTCCTCGCCCCGCCGAGCGGAAAGGGACCGTGGACCGACGAGGTAGAGCTCGCCGTCGGGAACACCACAGTGGAGGCCGTCTCCGCGCTGGTCAAAAGCCATCTGACGGCACCGGCCGACGACCCGCTGCTTGCCAGCTACGAGACCCTGCTCGACGCGCTACAGCTCGGGCTGCTGCGTGACCTTGAGGGCCAGGGAAACTCGCTGGTCACACTCGAGCGGGCGCTGCACGCGAACTCGTTCTCCTCGGGCGACGGCGGCCACCAGTGGTCGATTCAGACCAAGGCGGCGCCCGGCAGCCAGGCCTCCGTCGAGCTCACGCTGCCGCTCACGCTCGCCGAGCAGCTCGCCGCGCTGAACACCGCGCAGCTCGCCTATGAGCAGGCGCGCCGCGAGCTGACGATGGCGCGGCAGCAGCTCTTCATGGACTGGGTCATCTGGGTCAAGCAGTTCGTGAGCAATCCGCCAAGCGCCGGCACGCTCGGCACCTTCCTGGTGACGACCAAGGGCGGGGAACTCAACGCGGTCATCACCGCGGGGAACCACGCGGGGCTGCTGCGCTACGAGCCCGACTCCGGCACCGGCCGCGTCACCGGAGTCTCCACCACCAGCGCGCCAGACAGCCTCGCCGCCGCAGTGGTGACCGCCTACCAGGCCGTCGCCGCCGCACTCGGCGCCCTCCCCGACGACTGGGAGCTCGACGCCGTTCCCAACGCGCCGTTCTGGATGCCGACCGATCCGGTGCTCGTGATGGAGGGGGACATGATCGAGCCGGTGCTCCGCAACGGGCCCGCCCGCTCGATCGCGGTCCGCGCGGACAGTGAGCTGATCAGCGTCCTTCACCTGGCGGCAGCCGGTGGCGACTGGCAGGTCACCGCCAGCGCCCTGGCCGGCCTGCCCGTGCCGCCCGCGGGGCTGCCAGACGCCGCGGCCGCCGCCGCCGTGCTCGGTGAGTCGGCGCTGCTCGACCCGCAGTACGCGGCCGCGATCGCCGCGGCTGCGGGCGCCCAGGATCCCGCCGTGCTCGCCGCCGCGGTCGCCGCGGCCCAGGGGGGACAGAGCCCGCTCGACCCGCCGGTCACCGCGGGGCTCTACGGCGCGGTCCACACCGCCGGCTACCACCGCAAGGCCAGCCCGGCGCAGCAGGTCGAGCAGCCCGAGCAGCTCACCGTCACGTTCACGAACGCGGCGGGAACCGCGCTACCGCCCGACGCGGCCGGCTGGAGCGCCCAGGCCGCGCTGCCGCAGTTCAGCCCCAGCAGGGCTGACCCGTTCCTGCCGGTCTGGATGACCTGGGCGGTGCGGCTTGACCCCCTCGCCCGCGGCACCGGGGGGACCTACGCCCCCGGCACCCTCGGGGACAAGTTCGTCCTTGACGCGGACCAGGCCGACCTCACCTACCCGGTGCCCGCGAGCTTCACCACGGGGCAGACGGTCGACTACACCGGCGCGATTGTCCTGTCCAAGAAGCCGTTCGGTAGCCTGACGGAGCAGATCGACCGCTACATCGCCGATTTCCCCTACGACGCCGCTGTACCAGAGCTCACCAAGGCGCGGGCCGACTTCGCCAGCCGCAACGTCATGTCCCAGGCGCTCGACACGTTCAACCTGGCCCAGACGCTGCGCACCACGATCCCCCAGATCGCTGTCGCCGACCTGGTTCACGCCCCCGACAGGATCACGGACCAGATTCGCGCCGCCGCCGCGACGGCGGGCGACAACTGGTACGACACCGGCTTCAACTCGCTGACCGCGCTCTCCACCGGCCCGCAGGCGCTGTACAACTACGGGCCGCTCCGCTCAGGGTTCATCGAGCTCAGGCAGCTCACGATCATCGACGTGTTCGGCCAGGTGATGAACCTGACCACCGCGGGCAGGGCGTCGGAGGACGCGCCGCTGCGGATCACGCCGTCGGCCGCCCTGTCCCCGGCGCCGGGCGATACCGTGAACGCGGGGAAGGCCTACCTGCCGCCGCGCGTGCTCGCCCCGGCCCGCGTCGACGCGCACTGGCTCTCGGCCGCCCACAACCAGGCCGTCCCCGGCGTCACCACCGATTTCGTCGAGGTGAACGACCACCCGGCGACGTCCCCGGTCTGCGGCTGGATCGTGCCCAACCACCTCGACGTGTCGCTGGCGTTCTACGACGCCGACGGCAGCCCGGTCGGCTCATTCGGCATCGAGCACGGCGCGAGGAAGTACCGCACCTGGCCGGGCAACACCGGCAACGCCGGCGACAACCTGGAGCAGGACCTCGCGACCGTGAACGGTCACCTCGCGCAGGTGATGCGGTTCATCGGCCAGCGGCCGGCCGGCTTCCTCGCCGACCTGATGTTCGCCATCGACCAGTCCGACCAGTTCATCAACCCGGCCGGCTATGCCCAGGACGTCGCCCTGTCGGTGCTCGTGGGCCGGCCGCTGGCGATCGCCCGCACGGCGGCGTCGATCAGCACCGCCGGCGCCGTGCTCCCCGCCAGCCAGGCCAACACCTCGACCAGCAGCGCGCTGCGCCAGGCGGTGACCAACAACTGGTACGACTACAAGCAGCGCCAGGCCAATACCTGCGCCGGCCTCGACCAGGTGCTCATCCCTGCCCGGCTCGGCGACCTGGCCGACGTCGACGACGGCCTTGTCGCTTTCCTGCCGGAGACCGACGGGCAGGCGCCGTACTCGGTCGTGTACTCGGCGACCGCGCCGGGCAACGGGGCCAACGGCGTGGTCCAGCCCCGGCCGGACACCGTACGGCTCACGCTCAACGGGCCGCCCCAGGTCTTCACGGCGATCGTCGATCCCCGCGCGCCGGTGCACGTCACCACGGGCGTGCTCCCGGCCGCGACCATGCGGATCCCGCCCGATCAGTACCTGCGCGCGGCGCAACAGCTCGCCGTCACCTTCATCGCCCGTCCCGTGCTGCGCGGCCAGCCCGCCCTGCGTGTCCCGTTGCCGGCCGTGGCCGGCTTCCAGTGGTCCTGGGTCACGCGCGGCACGGCGCCCGCCCAGCTCGGGCCGCCGTCCTCCCCGGACGTCCCGGCCTATGGCTACAGCCCGCAGCGCCTGCTAGAGGGCTGGCTCGACCTGATACCGAACCCGGTCCCGACCGACGAAGGCCAGAACGGAGGCTGACGTGAGCCTGACCGAATCTCCCATCGGCAGCGCGGTTACCAACGCCGACACCGGCGACCCGACCGTGCTGATCGGCCGCAAGAACTCGCTCAAGGTCCAGCTCGTCAACAACAGCGAGGCCGCCATCGCGCTTACGGCCGGCCCGGGTGCCGCGACATTCGGCGTCTACCTGCCGAGCGCCTACTTCACGGTCGAGCAGCTGCGGGCGGTGCAGGTGACGGCCGACGGCTGGGCCGGGACGCTCGACACGTCCTCGACCCCGGCGGTGATCACCATCTCCTGCACCCGGGCCGCCACCTGGGCCGTGGACCAGACGTTGACCTTCGCCCTGGCCAACGTCGAATCCGGCGGGCCGACCGGCAACACGAGCGTCGCGATCCTCCCCGATAACATGGACGGGAACCTCCCGGTTGAGATGGATCCCCCGCTCGTCGTCGCGAACCCGCCCAAGCCGGGGAACCTGCAGTTGCCCGACGTGCTTCAGGTGACGCTGGACAGCCAGGGCAGCGTGCTGCGTTCCAAGTCCACGGCCGACCCGCTGAGCAACACCCTGTACCTGACGCTCAAGAACATCGGAGCGACCGCGCTGGCCACCGGGGAAACGCGCGCGGGCAACCCGCAGGTGCACGTGTCGTTCGTGTACGGCAGCACCAGCGGCGCGCTCGCGCCCGACGGCTACGACCCGGCGAAGGGCGCGCAGGTCGGCTCGGCGTGGAACATCAAGGCCGGCATCCCGTCCGCTCAGATGCCGTGGACCGCCGCCAGCCCGCGGTGGGACAGCGAGAATCCCCATCCCCAGTGGACACTGACGCCCTCGCAGAACAACCTCCAGATCCTCGGGCCGGCCGGAGATGACAAGGCCAACGTCACGTTCTCCTTCTCCAACGTCGTCTCGGTCACGCCAGCGGGGCACACCCAGATGCTCGTGCTGTGCGACGGCTTCGCCAAGGACGACAAGACGGCGTACGACCCGCACCTGTACATCCTGGACATCGTCAAGGTCGACGCGCCGCCGACCCGCGGGCTGCTTTCGTTCTTCGGCCCCGATCCGGTGATCACGGTCACCGATCCGAACGCGCAGGTCGCCATCCCGCTGCGCTGGTCGATGTTCGACGTGGCCAGCGTCCGGCTGCTCACCTCCTCGGCGCCCACCCCGCCGCTGCGGAAGGCGTACGCCGTCCCGCCCAAGCCGCTCGACTACGACAACGCGACCGTGACCGTGCCGGCGCCACGTGCGAGCGAGGCCATCTTCTGTACCCTCCAGGCGTTCGACGCGGGCGGCGGCTACCTGAACAGCCAGCAGTTCACCGCGTACGCGCAGGCCTTGTACGTCGTCGACGGCGCCGGGCACGTGTACCCGGTCGGGCTCTTCGGCGACACGTTCTGGATGCTCGAGAACTACCAGTTCCCCGCCGCGGACAGTTATGACTACGGCGACGACCCTGGCAACGAGGCCACCTTCGGGCGGCTCTACAACGCCCGCGTGCAGCCGCCCGACGGGTGGTCGCTGCCGACCGCGGATGACTGGACCGCGCTATTCAACCGGTTCCCCGGCGAGGCCTACAAGGCGCTGACGCCCGGGGGCAAGTCGGGGTTCAACGCCCAGCTCGGCGGCTCGCGGACCATTCAGGCCGACGGCTCAGGCAACTACCAGGACATGTACGTGTACGGCTATTACTGGGCCGCGCCAGGCAAGGTGTGCGCGCAGTTCAGCGACGTGAGCGGGAGCGCCAGCGTCGGCAGCCCGGTCGCCAACCCGGACACCGGGCTGTCCGTGCGCTTCATCCGCCATGCCTGAAGCGGCGACTGACATGCGGAACGTCGGCCGGGCGTCCGGGGAACGGCGCCTGACCGCCGCGCAGGAGCTCGAGTTTGACCGGCACGCGAGCCGGCTCGGCCACGACACCGGTCGGCTCCGCGGCGGCGCCGAGCTGGTTAGCTACCCGGGGATCCCGTCGGTCGCGGGACTGCGGGCGCTGTGCGCGGCCACCCCGGGCCAGCGCGGCCGGCGACAGCAGGCCTTCTTCAGCCCGGCCATCGAGGTCCGGCGGAGCCTCGGGCAGGGGGTTCACGACCGGCTTGAGGCCGCTATTTACGCCGACGGCGCGATCGACCCCGCCGACGAGGCGCGGAGCGCCGCCCACTTCCCGTTCCCGACGCGGATCCTGAGCGTCCGGCACAAGACCGTGCGCGCCGGCGAGTGCTGGGACCTCAGCGTCCGCGGCGGGCCCTGGGGCCTGGACGACCGCGACGACATCATGAACGTCGTCAACGTCGGTGGCCTGCGCATCGAGCCGGGCGCGACCGTCGTCGTGCGCGGGAACCTGTTTGTCTTCATCGTCCAACAGCTGACCTGCGAGTCCGGCGAGGGCGCCGCCCCGTACCAGCTCGCTGTCCTGCCGACCCCGTTCCCCGTGGACGGCGACACCGGGCCGTTCGACGGGCCGGGCGGGCCGGCCTGGCCGGGACGAGCGGCCGTGACGGCACCGGGGTGCCGACCGTGCCGACGTGGCTCGGTGCCCGGCTGGCCGGCCCGGTCGTGCCGGGTGCCGCCGACGGGCGGGACGGCACCCCCGGCACCGCCGGAGGCGGGGGCCGCAGGGGACGGACCGGGGGAGCGAGCAAGATCGCCGAGATCACGATCGGTGACCTCAGCGGCTCGCTGACCATCCTCGCCGCGGCAGGCCCTGGCGGGGCCGGCGGGGCCGGAGGCGACGGCGCGCCAGGCGGTGCGGGCGGCCACGGCGCCCCCGGCCAGCGCACGCTGCGCGGCGTCCTCCCAGCGGGGCGGGGCGGCGACGGCGGTCACGGCGGCGACGGCGGTCACGGCGGGCGAGGCGGCCACGGGGGCATCTCATCCAACGTCTTCGTGTCACTCCCGCCCGGCCAGGCCGAGTGCGTCCGGGTACTCGCCCATCCCGCAGGCGGCGGGCCCGGAGGCGCGGGCGGGCGCGGCGGGGCCGGCGGCGCGGCCGGCCGCGGCGGCACGCCGGCGGCCGATCCTGGCACCGGTGGCGTCGGGCCGCGGCCCGACGGCCGTCCCGGGCAGGCGGGCGCGGACGGGCACCGCGGCCGGGACGGGCGGTCCCGGCCCGCCCCGCCGGTTTACGTCAACGAGAGTGCCGCAGAGCCGATGCCCGCCCCGGCTGAGCTCCCGCCGCCCCAGACGCCGGTGCGGTCGCTTGACACGCGGCTCGCCGCGATTCCCGTGCTCAGCGCGACAGGAACATCCACAGGAAAGGGAGACGCACGATGACAGCGATCAGTCAACTGCAAGCCCAAGGCATTCCGGTCCCAAGCGACGGGCCGCTTGACACCAAGGTGGTGGTGTACAACGTCGGCCAGCTCCGGTCGCTGCTTGACCTGGGCTTGGACACCGAGGGACGCCAGGCGCACTACACGGCGCTGTTCGGCGCCGCATCCTCCGGCAGCGAAACGCCCGCGGCGACGGACGACGACGGCGGCGCGAGCCTGGTGGACACCATCACCGGCCACGTGTTCGGCAACCGCGAGCTTTCCGCACAGGACGAGGCCGCGATCGCCCCCGTTTTCCCGCTGACCATGAACGTGACCGTCGCCGCCGGCCCGCTGACCGTCCAGTCGGAGTATGACCTGAGCACGGCCGATGGCTCGCTGCGGCACGTGGTCTTCACCGACGTCACGCTGCTCCAGGGCGGTTACTTCGTTTGCCGGGGCACCCCCCTGCTGTTCACGTGCGACACCCTGACCAGGACTGGTGACAGCGGCACCAACGTCGCGGACTTCAACATCCTCGGCCTGACGGGCTCCACCCCGGCTGCCCCGCCGACACCGGGTATGGCGGGCCAGGCGGCCGCTGGCGCACCCGGCCAGTGCACCTCGGTCGGCGTCGCCGGGGACGGCGGCGGCGGCGGTACCAAGGGCAATCCGGGCACGCGGGGAAGCGCCGGCGCGGCTGGTAACCCGGGCAAGCCGAGCCAGCAGGCGACGATCCAGATCAACAAGACGCTCACGGCCACCACGCTGACCGTCTTCACGCAGTCCGGGGCGGGCGGCCAGGGCAGCAACGGCGGCCAGGGCGGTCCCGGTCAGCAGGGCGGCAACGGCGGGAACGGTGCCACCTGTGACTGTACGGGGAACGGCGGCGGGTCCGGCGGCGACGGCGGGCAGGGCGGCGACGGCGGGCGGGCCGGCAACGGCGGCAACGGCGTCGACGCGGCGGCCGGCATTACCATCTTCGTCCCCACTCAGAAGGACGTGCAGAAGGTGAACCAGACGAGCGCGTCGGCCCCCGCTGGCGCACCCGGCCAGCCTGGACCCGGCGGGGCCGGCGGGGCCGGCGGCGCCGGCGGCGGTGGCGGCAAGAACAACGGCGGCGGCGGCAACGGCGGAATGGGGGCCCCAGGCGCCACGGGCGGCCAAGGCGCGGCCGGGACCGTGACGGGAAGGCCCGCGCAGATCACGGTGCGCCCCGTCTGAGCCGGTGCCTGAGGCTGGGCCGGGCCGCCGCGCGACCGGCGGCCCGGCCCGTTTCCGTATCCGACGCCCGGATGGTGCAGTGCGGATTGTGCCGACAAGATCAAGGAAATCTCTATCCCGAACGTAAGCGTGCTTCGCCTGACTGCCTCACGCCCCGCCAGCGGGTGGGCCGGCGAGTCATCGTGCGGGCCGCTCCCAGGCTGACTGCCTTCGCCACCCGTCATGGCGGGCCGGCGGCGAGCCCGGCGGCGCGGGTGAAGCGAGTGGCCCAGTCGCGGACGCGTTCGGCCAGCTCCGGCGGGTAGATCACCTGGAAGTCCGCGCCTGCCACGCCGAGCGCGATCGTCGGCCAGTCGAGGTTGTCCGGCGGCGTCATCGTGACCAGGCAGCGGCCGGGGCCGTCCTCCTCGACCGTAGCCCAGCGCCCGATGCGGTCCCTGATGACGGCGGCGGGAGCCTCGATGATGGCCTTGACCTGCCACGTTCCCGGGACGGCGGCGATGTTCCTGCGGACGAACTCGGCGGCGTCCGCGGCGGGCAGCGTGCGGGGACGGAACCGGGCGCCGGTCGGCTGCGGCGTTCCGGTGACCCGGTCCAGCCGGAAGCTGCGCCAGTCATTCCTCGTCAGGTCGTAGGCGACCAGGTACCAGCGGCGGTCGAGGGCGACAAGCCGGTGCGGCTCGACATGCCGCTCGGTCCGCGCGCCGTCGGCAGCGCTATAGGCGAAGCGCAGGCGCTCGGCGTCCCGGCAGGCCAGTGCGGCGCTGGCAAGGACGTCCGGGTTGATAGCGGTCGCTAGGCCGGCCCGCTCCCAGGTGGCGGACTCGGTCATGGCGGCAACCGCCTCGGCCCGACGGCGCAGCCGGGCCGGCATGACCTGGGTGACCTTCGCGAGCGCGCGGGCGGCGGCTTCGGCGATCGTGCCGTGGTCGACGGTGTCCCGCGCGGCGGTGTTCTGCGTGGCGGCACCCTGGGTGGCGAGCCTTAGGCCCACCGCCAGGGCGACGGCCTCCTCGTCATCGAGCACCAGCGGTGGCAGGGCCGTACCCGAGGCCAGCTGGTAGCCGCCGTCCACGCCGGGGTGCGCCGTGACGGGGTAGCCGAGCTCGCGGAGCCGGTCCACGTCCCTGCGGAGGGTGCGCGGGGAGACGCCCAGCCGGTCCGCGAGCTCCGTGCCCGGCCAGAACCGGTGGTTCTGCAGGAGGGAGAGCAGGCGGAGGGTGCGGGAGCTGGTGTTCGCCATGTTTCTGATTGTGCCCGCATTGCGGACAGAAACTGACCGCAATAGCTCGTAGCGTGGGCTCTGTCGGGCAGTTCCTCATTCGAAAGGCGGAAGCTCATGACCTCTGGCCCTACGTCCCTGACGGGCGAGCGCGCTGACCTGCTGGCGATGCTGGCCAAGGCCAGGCACTTCCTGCGCTACACCACCCGCGACCTGGACGACGAGCAGGCGCGGCAGCGCACGACCGCGAGCGAGCTGACGCTCGGCGGACTGATCAAGCACGTGACGGCCGTGGAGCGGAGCTGGGCCAGGTTCATCGTGCACGGGCCGTCCGTGGCACCGGACTTCTCTAACTTGACCGAAGCCGACTACCAGGCCTGGGCCGACGGGTTCCGGCTGCTGCCAGACGAGACCCTCGCAGGCGTCCTCGCCGAGTACGAGGACGTGGCCAAGCACACCGACGAGCTTGTCGCCACGCTGCCCAGCCTCGACGCCGACCACCCGCTGCCCCCGGCCCCGTGGAACCCGCCGGGAGAGCGCTGGTCCGCGCGCCGCACGCTGCTGCATATCGCCACGGAGACCGCCCAGCATGCCGGCCACGCCGACATCATTCGCGAGTCACTCGACGGCGCGAAGACCATGGCCTGACCTGGGCATCCACGGCCAGGTCCGGGAGTACGGCGAGTTCGCCTGGCTGGCAGCACGGGCCTCGACCTGGTCCCGCCCGTCGTTGTCCTGGTGTCGGAATGGCGGCCGGACGGCGAGGGACCGTTCCCGGCACCGTCCGAAATGAGCTGCAAAGGGGGAGCGACCCGCAAGCGTTGGGGTCGGGGCAGGGGCATCTCAGCCGCCCTCTTCCGAGCTGTCTGGCGCCTCGGGCGTTTCCCGGCGTTCTGGCACCTTGGGCGCTTCCCGGCGTTCTGGTGCCTCTGGCGTCTTCTGGCCTGCCGGTGGCATCGTGGATGTCCCGCTCTGCGGCACGCCCTCGGGACCGTCGGCGTTCCCGGACTGGCGGAGCGAAGCGGACCTGGCGGAGCAGGCCACGACCGCCGCGACCGGAATCAGGACGGGGAGGGGGACCAGGGACGGGGATTCGGTCGCGGCGGCCGCGCCAAGCACGGCGCCGACGGTCAGGGTGAGAAGGGTGCCGACGTTGCGCTGCCATGACGCTGGCACGTTGCCACGCGCTGCCGCCTCAAGGATGCCGATCAGCGTGCTGGTGAGGTAGGTCGAGGACACGTGGCCGAGATGGCGCACGGCAGTGCTCTGCATCCCCATCGCAATGGCCGCCACCGCGAGCAGTATCAGCTGGGTGCTGCGTGCCGGGTGGCCGTCAGCCGCGAGCCAGCCGGCGCTGAACCCGGCGAGGACGACCAGTTCCGCCGCGAGCGTCGTCGTGGTCTGACGGGGCCAGGCCCGCTGGTCGCTCGGGGCTGCTCTTGCCATCAGCGCGCCCGCCAGCACGCCGACGGCGTATCCGGCAAGCGCCAGGCTGCCATTCACCGCCAAGCTGCCCTCACGCTGTCCCGCCGCGATGCCGAGCAGCGCCAGGTTTCCCGTGATGACACTGCTGAACACCCCGCCGAGCCGGACGAACGTCACCGCGTTGACCGCGCCGGCCGTCAGCGCCAGCACCACCACAAGGCCGTCACGCAACGGGACCGCCCGCCGCTGCGGCCCGCTCGACCGCCGCCCCTCGCTGTCCGCCACGGATCATTCCTTGCTTGCCGTCATCCCGGAGCGCCGACTGTTGTGGTCCCTGGGCTGTGTGCCGACCCCGCCATCAAGCATGTCATGTCCGCGTCGCCTCAACCGGGAACCCGGCCTGGCGAGCAGACTGGGGAATTCACGGATTCCAGCCGCACCTTCGCGCTCGCAGACTGCTCCTGTCAGCCATACCTGCGTACGAAGGAGCAGGCAATGCCCACGTATCCGCGCCCCCGGGCGCGCGTCCCGTCCGCCGATACCGCGACGACGACCGGCCGGCTCGGCGCAGCCAGGCGGGTGATCGCAGCAAGCACGTCGGCTGTGCTCTCCGTTCTGCCCGCCCGCGCAGGCCAGGGAGTCGCGGGGGTCATCCCGTGACTGGTGTCCCGCTTGAGCGGGCCGCCAGGGAGTTCGCCGAGGCGACCGCGCTCCCGCCGTATCTCTTCGACCTGGGCCCGGCGGCAGGCCGGGCCCTCGTGGACGAGATCCAGGGCAGATCGGTGGCCAAGCCCGCGGTGGACCTGCGTGACCTTGTCGTCCCCGGCGGCCCGTCCGGCGAGGTGGCGGTGCGGATCGTCCGCCCAAAGCACGCTCCCGCTCCAGTGCCGGCCATCGTCTACGTGCACGGCGTCGGCTGGGTGTTCGGGAACAAGCACACCCACGACCGGCTGATCAGGGAGATCGCGGTAGGAGCGCAGGCGGCGGTCGTATTCCCTGACTACAGCCTGTCGCCGGAAGTGAAGTACCCGACAGCGATCGAGGAGTGCTACGCGGTGGCGTCCTGGGTGGCCAGCCACGGCGCGGACCACGGCCTCGATCCTGGCCGGATGGCGGTGGCCGGGGATGGCGCGGGCGGCAACATCGCGATTGCCCTCGCCCTGCTCGCGGCGGAACGGCACGGGGTCTCGTTCCGCCAGCAGGTCCTGTTCTACCCGGTCACCGCCGCCAGCTTCGACACCGGCTCCTACGAGGAGTACGCGACGGGCTACTTCCTGCGCCGCGACACCATGCAGTGGTTCTGGGATCAGTACAGCCCGGACCCCGGCCAGCGGTGCGAGGCGACCGCGACGCCGCTCGGCGCGACCGTCGGGCAGCTCGCGGCGCTGCCGCCCACGCTGGTGATCACCGCCGAGGCCGACGTCGTGCGAGACGAAGGGGAGGCGTTCGCCGGTCGGCTCCGCGAGGCGGGCGTCCCGGTGACCGCGGTCAGGTTCCAGGGCACCATCCACGACTTCGTCCTGCTGAACGCGCTGTCCGGAACCCAGGCCACCAGGGCGGCACTCGTCCTGGCCACGGGCGTTCTGCGCCAGGCGCTCAGCGCGGATGAGTGACGTCAGTGAATCCGTGCAAGCAGGAGATGTGAAATGTCATCCTATATCGCAAAAAAAGAGGAAATGCTCCGAGGGTATGATCGTGAGGACTTTATTTCGCAAGTAGTTTTCGCATCGCATAAGTGCATAAAGTCCTCGCGAGGAACGAAGTCTTCGCGATCACGTGCGCGGCCGATTACCGGCGAAATCATGCCAAAGCATGCCAAGGCGAGCACCCTGCTCGGCCCGGTGCTTGGAGCGGCGCTCGCGGTCAGCCTCCTGGCCGGGTGCACCGTCGGCTCAGGGGTGGCAGGGCCAGGACAGGCAAGCCCAGCCGAAACAGGAACCAGTGCCGGTGCCAGCGCCAGCGCGGGCGTCGGCACTGAAACCGACGGCCCGGCCGCTGCCGTGGCGGTCCAGCAGGACTTCGTCAGCGTGATCCGGCGGGTTCTGCCTTCGGTGGTGGAGATCCGGACCAATAACGGACTCGGCTCGGGCGTCGTGCTCGACTCCGACGGCGACATTGTGACGAACGCGCACGTCGTCGAAGGGGCGTCAAGCTTCCAGGTCGTGTCCGCATCACCCGCCCGACAAGCCGGGCAGACAGTGGCCGGGCAGACAGTGGCCGGGCAGGAAGTGACGGATACCGCTGTCCAGGCTTCCCTCGTCGGATCCTGCCCGGCCGATGACCTGGCGGTGATCCGGGTTGGCGCCGGCGCCCGACTGCTGCCGGCCACGTTCGCGGACGGCAGCAGCGTCTCGGTCGGGGACATCGTCCTCGCGATCGGCAGTCCGCTGGGCCTGGGCGGCAGTGTGACCGAGGGCATCGTCTCCGCGATCGGCCGCAGCGTCGCGGAGCCCGCCAGCGTCGGCGCCCCGGCCGCGGTGCTGGCCGATGCCATCCAGACGTCGGCCGCGATCAACCCGGGCAACAGCGGCGGAGCCCTGGTCAGCATCGACGGCGCGGTCGTCGGCATCCCGACGCTCGCGGCCGTCAACGGCGCGGCTGGCGGCGCGGCACCAGGGATCGGGTTCGCCATCCCGGCCAGCCTCGCGGTGAGCGTCGGCAGGGAGCTTACGGGCACAGGAGGCGCGAATCCGGGGAGTGTGCCGAGCGGATGTCATCGCTAGACTCCCGTTTGGTGCTCCCGTGTAGTGCCGGACGGGCGAAAGGGCTGGCGTTGACAGCCGGGTCGAAGTAAGACGCCACCGAGAATCCCCGTATCCGGTGAGCTGTACGCGAGTGGAGTGACATGGCGTGCGCGACGAGGAGCCCCTGATGGACGCTGCCGCACTGGTGGGCAGAAGCAGGGAGTGCGCGACCCTGGACCGCCTCCTTGGCGAGATCAGGGACGGCGCGAGCCGTTCACTCGTACTGCGCGGCGATCCAGGGATCGGCAAGTCCGCGCTGCTCGACTACGCGGTCACCCGGGCCGTCGGGTTCCTGGTGATCAGGGTGACCGGGGTCGAGTCGGAGATGGAGTTCGCGTTCGCGGCACTCCAGCAGGCGTGCGCGCCGCTGCTCAAGCACCTGGAGCAGCTTCCGGCCCCGCAGGCCGACGCGCTCAGGGGCGCCTTTGGGCTGAGCCACGGCGACCCGCCGGACCGGTTCCTCGTCGGGCTCGGCGTGCTCGGCCTGGCCGCGGAGGAGGCGGCCGCCCAGTCGGTGCTCTGCATTGTCGATGACGCCCAGTGGATCGACCAGACGTCTTTGCAGGCGCTCGCGGTGATGGCCCGGCGGATCTACGGCGAGTCGGTGGGCATGATCTTCGCCGCGCGCACCGAAGGAGTGCGCGGCGAGCTGGCCGGGTTCCCTGAGCTCATGCTGCCCGGGCTGACCGAGCGGGACGCGCGGGCCCTGCTCGCCGGGGTCGTCCCGGACCGGCTGGATGACCGGGTGCGGGACCGGATCATCGCGGAGGCGGCGGGCAACCCGCTCGCGCTGGTTGAGTTCTCCCGTGAGATCACCGAGGCGGGGGAGCTAGCAGGCTGGTTCGGCGTATCGCCCTGGATCGCGCGCCCGCTGGCGGACCGGGTGGCCACCCGCTACCTCGCCCGCATCACGGGTCTCCCGGCAAGCACGCGGCGCCTGCTGCTCGTCGCCGCGGCTGAGCCGCTCGGCGATCCCATGCTGCTCAGCCTGGCCGGCGGCAGGCTCGGGCTGAGCATCGAGGACCTCGCCCCGGCCGAGGCGGCAGGCCTGGTGCGGCTGGGCGCGCATGTCGCATTCCGTCATCCGCTCGTCCGATCTGCCATCTACCGGTCCGCCCCCGCCGCCGAACGGCATGCCGTACACGCGGCGCTCGCGGGGATCACCGATCCGGGCCAGGACCCGGACCATCGTGCCTGGCACCGCGCGCAGGCGACGTTCGGCCCGGACGAAGCGGCGGCGGGCGACCTGGAGCTGTCGGCGAACCGGGCGCTGAGTCGCGGCGGTCCCGCCGCCGCGGCTGCGTTTCTCGCGCACGCGGCGGCGCTAAGCCCGGATCCAGCGGAGCGGGCCAGGCGAAACCTCGCGGCCGCTCAGCCGAAGTTCGACGCGGGAGCGCCCCGCGAGGCAGCGGAACTGCTCGCGGCGGCGCGGGCCGGGCCACTCGACGAGGTCCAGCGAGCTCGCGCGGACCAACTGGCCGCGCGGATCGCCACCGGCACCGGCGCGGGCGGCGACCCGCCCCGGCTACTGCTCGACGCGGCCATCAGGCTCGCGCCGCGAGATGCGCCGATGGCCAGGCGGGCTTACCTCGACGCGTTCATGTCAGCGATGCTCACCGGGGGTCGTGGCGGCACAAGCTGGCAGGACGTTGGCCTGGCGGCGGCTGCCGCGCCCCCGCCACTTGTCAAGGAACAGGCCGACGACCTGCTCCTTGAGGGGCTTGCGGCGCACGCGACGGATGGCTACCAGGCCTGCCTGCCGACCCTCCGCGATGCGCTCGGGCGGCTCGCGGGGACCCACGCCGGCATGCCGAGCGTCGGAATGGTGAGCGTCTTCTGGCTGGCCTGCCGGGTCGCCATCAACCTGTGGGACGACGAGTCATTCATCACGCTGGCCGAACGGATGGTCACCGCGGCCCGCGGCACCGGCACCCTGCTGGAACTCCCCTCCGCGCTCGCCATGGCCGCGACCGCCGCCATGCTGACCGGGGACCTCGCGGCCGCGACCGCCTGCGTCGAGCAGCTCGACGCGGTCCACGCGGTGACCGGGACAATGCGGGCGGTCCACGGGTGGCTCGCGCTCACCGCCTGGCAGGGCCAGGCCGATCGGCACGCGGCGGAGGCCGCGGTCGACCAGGCCGCGGTCGACCGGGCGGCCGTGCTCGGCATCTCCGGTTACACGGCCGCCCTGCTCTACAACGGCCTCGGCCGCTACGCGGAGGCGGCCGAGGCGGCCAGCGCAGTCCTTGAGCGCGCCGACGAGCTTGGCTACACGCTCTGGGCCCTACCGGAACTCGCCGAGGCGGCAGCCAGGAGCGGCCGCCCCGACCTCGCCAGCCAGGCGGTGACGATGCTGGAGCGGACCACCCGGCCCAGCGGGACCGAATGGGCGCTGGGCATCCAGGCCCGCTCGAAGGCGCTCATCAGCGACGGCGAGCAGGCCGAGGAGCTCTATGCCGAGGCCGTCAGCAGGCTCGGCAGGACCCGGGTCGTGCCGCACCTGGCCCGCGCCCACCTGCTCTACGGCGAGTGGCTCCGCAGGGAGAAGCGCAAGACCGACGCCAGGGCGCAGCTGCGGTCCGCCCGCGAGCTGTTCACCGCGATGGGCGCCGACGCGTTCATCCAGCGCACAGAGCGCGAGCTGGCCGCGACCGGGGAGCGGATCCGCAGGCGGGACGTGCGCCCGGTGGTGGAGCTGACCGCCCAGGAAGCGGTGATCGCGCGGCTGGTCACGGACGGCCACTCCAACCCGGAAATCGCGGCGGAGCTGTTCATCAGCCCGCGCACGGTGGAGTATCACCTGCGCAAGGTCTTCGGCAAGCTCGACATCACCGGACGAGGCCAGCTTGCGCGCGCTCTCGCCGCCCGTTGACACGGCGGTCAGCAGCGGCCGGCCGCTCGTGCCGGTTCTCGGGCTGTGCGTGCTGGTAAGCACCGCGGCCTACCTGATGGTGTTCACCATGCTCGGCCAGATCGGTGCCGCGCTGCACGCGCCGGCGACGCTGGTGAACTGGATCGTAATCGCGACGATCATCACCGCCACGGTGAGCATCGCGCTGTTTCCCGCGCTCGGCGACGTCATCGGACAGCGACGGCTGATGGTGGCCGCGATGGCCTGCCTGACCGTCGGCTCGGTCGTCAGCGCGCTAGCGCCCAATGCCGCGACGCTGCTCATCGGACGGATCATCGCCGCACCTGGGGCCGCAGCGACCCCGCTGAGCATCGCGATCGTGCGCGAGCACCAGCCTGGTCCGGGCCTGCCCAGGGCTCTCGGCGTCATCGCTGCCTTCGCGGGCGCCGCTGCCGCCGTCGGTTTCACGGTGGGCGGCGCAGTCGAGGAGGCGGCCCGTGCCGACTGGCACGCGGTGTTCCTGGCGATGGCGGCCGTCAGCGTGATCACCGGGGTCGTGGCCGCCGCCACGATCCCCGGCGGCACGCTCGCCCGACACCATCCTGACGTCCTCGGTGCCCTGCTGCTAGCCGCGGGGCTGGTCGCGGCGCTGCTCCCGGTCACCGAGGGCGCGGCATGGGGCTGGACCTCCTGGCGGGTGCTCGGGCTGATCGCCGCGGCGCTGGCGCTACTGACGGCCTGGCTGGTCACCGGGTTGCGGCGAGCCGACCCTGTGGTCCTGTTCCGTGCCTTCGCGCTCCCTGGCGTGGCCCGCGGAACCTTGCTGTTCCTCGTCACCGGGGCGACTGTCGGGATCGTCAACCTGACGGTGCCCGCGTTCCTCGAGGCTCCCGCCGCGGCCGGCTACGGGACCGCGGCGTCGGTGCTCGACGCAGGCCTCGACCTGCTGCCGTTCGCACTGGCGATCACTGCAGCCGGATTCCTGGCAGGCCGCCTGGCCAGGCGCGTGCCCGCGCGCGTGATCGCCGTCGTGGCCCTGGCCTGCGAGGCGCTCGCCCTCGGGCTGCTGGCCGGCTTCCATCACACGGGCGCTCAGGTGGTACTCCTTGCCGCACTCTTCGGCGCGGGGCACGGGGGCACGATCGCCGCCGAGTTCATCCTCCTCACCGCAGCGGTGCCGGCCGCGGCAGCGGGTGGTGTCACGGGACTCGCCAGCGCGGCCGACGGCATCAGCGGCGCGGTGATCAGCGCGGTGACGACCGCCCTGCTAGCGGCCAGGCTGGTGCGCGCGGACGGCACGGCCTTCCCCGCCGCCGCCGGCTACTCCCACGTCTGGCTCACCGGTGGCGCGATCGCCGCCGTCGGCGCCCTGGCGGTGGCCGTAGGCGCAGGCCGGCGTCGACGAGAGGCGATGCACGTCGGCACCGACGGGGCGGACGAAGACTAACCGACGAGGCGACGAGGCGACGAAGACTAGCGGCGCCACGGATCCCGGTCGGCCCACGCGGGCGGGCGGTGGACCAGGAACGCGGGGTCGCGCTGCACGCAGGACGGGCAGGCGAGTCGGCCGACCGCGTCGTGGGACCAGCCCGCTGCCAGTGCCCGGGCGCGCAGGTCCCGCTCGCCGAGCGCGTCCTGGCTGGTGTAGCGCCCGGTGCAGCTGCCGAACTCGCACCACAGGACCGGTTTCCGGAACTCGTCGCCGATGATTGCGCGCATGGGCCGCCATTGCCGCATGGCGGGGGGCGGCATGGGGGGCGGCGGCGGTGTCGCGCCCGCGGGCGTCCGCCCGGGGGAGGCTGGCCGTCGCCGCATGGCGGGCGGCGGCATGGGGGGCAGCGGCGTGGGGGGCGGCGGTGGTGTCGCGCCCGCGGGCGTCCGCCCGGGGGAGGCCGGCCGTCGCCGCGGGAGAAACTGCGACTGCGGTGGCGGTGGTGTCGCGCCTTCGGGCGTCCGCGCGGGGGAGGCCGTCTGTCGCCGCGGGAGAAACTGCGACTGCGGTGGCGGTGGTGTCGCGCCTTCGGGCGTCCGCGCGGGGGAGGCCGTCTGTCGCCGCGGGAGAAACTGCGACTGCGGTGGCGGTGGTGTCGCGCCTTCGGGCGTCCGCGCGGGGGAGGCCGTCTGTCGCCGCGGGAGAAACTGCGACCGCGGCGGCGGTGGCGGCATCAGGTATGCCGGGGGAAAGACCTCGCCCGGGGGTACGTAGGGTCGCCGCAACGGAACCGGCTCCGCCGTCGTCTCGGGTGGCTGGCGCCATCCGGCAGGCAAGTCGTTGTGGCGCTTCATCGGCGAAACCTCAGTCTCCGGACGGTTAGGACGGCTAGGCGGACGCCCGCGGGTAACGCGCGCAAATTGCGTGTGTTCCTAGCGCAGGCGACTTACTAAAACCTAAAGTGCCTCAAATTTCGCCATCTGTAAGTAAATTGCCGCATCCGTAACAGTTGCGCCTCATTGGCCACCCGGCTCGGGTGCCTGCGCTGAGGGCCGCGCCGAGAAGGGGCACCTGGTCGTCCCCCGGCTGCGGTTGTCCGATGGAGGTCCGCGTCGAGTCCATGGCGGGGTCGTCCCCGGCTGCGATCGCCGCATCGAGGTCCGCGTCGAGTGCATGACGGGCCACGAGGTCAGCCCGGACGAGATCGAACGGCCGCCGCCCGCCACTCCCGTGCAGTCAGGTGGCGCTTGAGGGTGAAACCAGGATCCGTTCGGTAGCGGGACTTTGGCTTTTCCGAACGGATGCGTGCTCCGCCCCCCAGCTCATACTGGCACGCACGGCGTGCCGGAATAGCAGCAGGCCCTGAGCTGTTAACGAAACTACAAGTTCAGTTTTGATGTGCGAGACTTCCCGAGGAGGGAACAGCATGCAGCAGACGCAGCTCCGGACGACCGAGCTTGGCGGCACTGGAATGGAGATCACCCGCGTCGGCTTCGGCGCCTGGGCGATCGGCGGCGGTGGCTGGGAGTTCGGCTGGGGACCGCAGAAAAACGATGAGTCGATCGCGGCGATTGGCCGGGCCCTGGAACTCGGGGTCAACTGGATCGACACCGCGGCCGCCTACGGCTTCGGCCGGTCAGAACAGATCGTCGGCCAGGCCCTGGCGGGCGTTAGGGAAAAGCCGTATGTGTTCACCAAGTGCTCGCTGCTCGACGACGGCACGCGGCGCGTGAAGCACGTGCTCAAGCGTGACTCCGTGCTCCGCGAGGCAGAGGCGAGCCTGCGGCGGCTCCGCGTGGACGCGATCGACCTGTACCAGATCCACTGGCCGAACCCGGAAGAGGACATTGAGGAGGGCTGGTCGGCCCTGGCCGAGCTGAAGGAGCAGGGCCTGGTCCGGCACATCGGCGTCTCGAACTTCAGCGTCGCCCAGTTGCGCCGGATCAGCGGTATCGCGCCTGTCGAGACGATCCAGCCGGAGTTCTCGCTGATCAGCCGGGACGTGGAAGGCGAGGTCTTGCCGCACGCCGAGCGCGAGGGGATTGGCGTGATCGTCTACTCGCCGATGGGCTCGGGGCTGCTCACCGGTGGAATGACTAGGGAGCGGCTTGCGGCGATGCCGGACGACGACTGGCGCAGGAGCGCGCCGGCTTTCACCGAGCCGAAGCTGAGCGGCAATCTCGCCTTGGCTGACCGGCTCGTGGCGATCGCCGACCGCCACGACACGACGCCTGGCGCGGTCGCGGTGGCCTGGACGCTGCGCAACCCGGCCGTGGACGGCGCGATCACCGGGTTCCGCCGGCCAGACCAGGTTGACCCGATCCTGGCGGCCGCCAACCTGGAGCTCACCGCGCAGGACGTCGCAGAGATTGAGGAGTGATCAGGGGCGCTGACCAGGAGCGCCGCTGACGTCACGGCGGACGCCTCGCCGCGGGCCCGGGAAGTGCTGGCGTGGCCGCACCGGGACACCGGCGGCGAGGCGGTGCTCTAGCGCTGCCCCTGTCGATGTGTGAAACTGACAGTCCAGTTTTGAAGAGGTGAGCATCATGAACGCACCCGGACAGCGGGGGCGTCCGCGTGCGGACGCTGAACTCGCTGAGCCTGCTGAGCCCGCGCCGCGCGGGCGGCCGCGCAGTGCGAAAGCGCACGAGGCGATTCTCAAGGCGGCAGCCGAACTGCTGCTTGACCTCGGCCTGGACGCGGTCAGCATGGACGAGGTCGCCGCGCGGGCCGGCGTCAGCAAGGCCACGATCTACCGCTGGTGGCCCAGCAAGGAGACCCTGGCCCTCGACGCCCTTTACACCGAGTGGGCCGCCGCCTCTCCTGTCCCGAAGGACACCGGCTCGCTTCGCGGTGACCTGCTTTCGTTCCTGTCACCGTGGGGCCGGCTGGTGAGTGCCCAGTCGTACGCCCGGGTAATCGCGGCGCTGGTGGCGGAGACTCGAGTCGACCCCGCCTTCGCCGCCGAGTACCAGCGGCGTGTCGTCTATCCGCGCCGTGAACAGGCTAGGGAGATCTTCGGCCGCGCCATCGAACGCGGGGAGATCCCGGCGGACCTGGACGTAGAGGTAGCCCTCGACCTGATCTTCGGCCCCCTCTACTACCACCTGCTCCAGATCCACGCGCCCTTGGATGACGGCTTCGTCCAGGCCTCGATTGACCTGGCCCTAACCGGCATCAAGGGCCGGTCGGAGGCTGGCGGATGGGCCCTTGCGGGTTCGGGAGATCACGCGCGGGGTACGTGACTGCGGGTAGCCGTGCTTGTGGCGCGAGGGGGAAGACCTGCGCCGCGGGTGCGGACTACCGTGACGCTACGGAGGGAAGACGTGAGAATCTCGGTCAAGGCCCGGCACATGCCGCCTCGCATCGCTACCGGTGCCTTCATCCTCAACTCCGGCATCGGCAAGCTGTCGGCTGACGACGCGACCGCCGCGCAGCTGCACGGCTTCGCGGTCGGCACCTACCCGTTCCTTGGGAAGGTCAAGCCGGGGGATTTCGTGAAGGCCCTGGCAGCGACCGAGATCGCCCTCGGTGCCGCGCTGCTCATCCCTGTCATTCCCGCAGCCGTCGCCGGGGCTGGCCTGGCCGCCTTCGCCGGCAGCATGCTTGGCCTGTATGTCAGGACGCCCGGCATGCGTAAGCCAGGCTCCCCGCTGCCGACCCAGGAGGGGACGGCCCTGTTCAAGGACATCTGGATGGTCGGCATCGGTCTCGGCCTGATCATCGATGACCTCGGCGACAGCTGACTCAACGAACGCGGGTGCCCGTGCCCGCCCCGGCACGGGCGCTGCCGTTATGGCTACATCCGGCTGATTTTCACGTAGCGCTTGATATCCGGCAGTGCCGCGACCACCACTGCCACGATCCCCGCTACGATCGCTACCTTAATGAGCGTGGACATCGTTGTCCGCCCCCTCCGTCGGGTGGATCTGGCCTTCTCGCTGGACCTGGTCAAGGATTTCTTCCGCGAGATTGCTCCGTCAGCGACGGGCTGCTCAGGCGGCCTTGGCCTGGGAGCCGGCGCGGCGGTCGATTACCTCGTCAAGGACGCCCCGGATGACGGCGAAGCCTCTGTTCTTGCCGCCCTTCCCGAGGAAGTCGGCGAGTGGCGTGACCGCCGCCAGGCCCTCGCCGAGCAGGCGCCGGGTCTCCGGATGCGCGGCGATCTCACGGACGGAGTCCAGCGCCCGCTCCAGTCCCTGGCGGCCCTGCCGGGTGCCGGCCCAGTAGCCGACCACGAAACCGATGAGCACTTCCATGGCGGCTACATCTCCCTGAGTTCCAGATAGCGCTTGACGTCCGGCAGTGAGTCGATCACCGCGACCAGGACCGCCGCTATTACCGCTGCCTTAATGAGCCTGGACACCATCGTCTGCCCCTTCCTCCCGCTGGATTTGTTGAAGGATCTCCTCCACTGCGCGGACCGCGGCCGGCAGTGCCCCCCTTACCTCGTCGGACAGTCCCATTCCGGGACTCACGTCGGCTGGCTCGCACGCGACAACAAGGCTCCGGCCGGGCCGGCTGCCCATCGAGGCGAGCATCGCGAAGACCTGATCCGGCGCCAGGCCGTGCGCGTCCATCACCGCGGTCGGTGGCGGCATGTGGTCGGGCTCGACCTCGAGCACCGTGACGGTGCCCGGCGCGCAGCCGCGCTGGGCGGCATCGACGAGCACGAAGAGGTCGCAGCCGTCGAGCAGCTCGTAGACCAGGTGGACGCCCCGGATGCCGAAGTCCGTGACCTTCACGCCCGGCGGCCGTGGCCGGCCTTCGAGTAGGCGGATGACCTCGACGCCGAAGGCGTCGTCCCGCTGGAAGATGTTGCCGACCCCGGCGACCAGCGTCCTGCCTGTCATGGGCTGGTACCTCCCTCGGCGCCGGTGTCGGGCTCGACCTCGTTGGGGGCGAAGTACAGGAACCGGCCGTGCGCCGCCTGGAGGTCAGCGGCCGGGTCGTCGGCCAGGGTGACCGCCAGGTAAGTCGTGTCGTCGACGTCGAGCAGGACCGCCTCGACGAGCGCGGCCCGGCCGGCGAGGAACATGTCCTGGGCATCGGCGCGGCGCGTTCCCGGCCGCAGGATGACCCGGCTGCCGCGAGCGACCCGGTGACCGGCCACCACGACGGAGTTGGTGCCGGGCGAGACGGACGCGTCGGCGCCAGGGTCCCACCACGGGACGCTCTCCCCTCCGCTTTCCGGGCTGGCTGTCGCCGCTTGCGCCGGAAGGTGCGCGCTTTGCGCCGGGGGGTGCGCGCTCATAGCACGGATCGTGCCGTGCAACTGGGCCATGGTCGGGGCGTCCATCGCGTCGACCCGGTTGATCAGCGCCGCGGCGCGGGGGTCGGTGGCCCGGGCCGCCGCCTTCTCCTCCGCCGAGAGGGCTAGCGTGCGGAGGGTGAGGATCTCGTCGATCTCGGTGCCGTCGTAAAGCTCGCCGGGGCTTTCCGGCGCGACCTGCGGATGGTCGGGCAGGATGATCGGCGCGGCAAGCATGACCTCGCGGCTGCCGTCGGCGCCGGCGAGCACCGGCCAGCATCCGGTGTTCTGGCACTCGCTGACCTGCGGTTTTGCCCACTCGGGCGGGTCGGTCATCGAGAGGAACGCACCGCCGAACACCCTGATGATCAGGTGGGCCGCGACGAAGGCGCCGGGCAGTGCCGTAGCCCTCCCGGGGGGCGACCCCGGGCTGACGGTCGCATCCGAGCTTCCCGAAGGTAGCGGGTACTGCGATTCGTTTGTTACCTGGACTGTTAGCCTGGCGGCCTGCCACGGGCCCGGCAGCGGGGTCGCGCGCACCGTCACGGTCCCGGTCAGGGGCTCGCGGCGGCGGATGACGCGTGCGCCGGACATCGTTTGCGTGTCCACGCCGCCCGGCACGGTGAACCGGGTGACGGAACCGCTGGTCTCGCCGACGCCGAGCAAGGCCTGGCTGGGCGCGGTGACGTTGATCTCCTGCTCGACGGCCTCGTCCCACACGGCCGGGACTCCTGTGCCCAGGATTCCTGCGTCCGGGACACCTGTGTCCGGGACGCTTGTGTCAGGCGTGGCGCCGTCGGTTCGCCGCTGTACCTGAAGGAAGCGGACGGTGACCTCCACCGCCGGCTGGCCACGGTGCTCGAAGACGACTTCCGCCTGCATCGTCGAGCTCTCTGACGGGTCCGCCGCGGCGTAGCCGGGCGGCATCAGCACGCCGAACTGCCAGCGGCTGTGGTTCTTCTGCGCCGACGCCCGGTAGGGATACAGGATGTAGCCCTCGTAGAGAACCGCGTCGGCGACCCGGCGCACCTCGGCGAGGCTCATGACGTCCCCGTCGGCGAGGTGGCGGCGGGCGCCGCTGCCTTGAGCAGGGCGGACAGCGTGGCATCCCACGTCGGCAGCGCGTGCTTCGCCTTGAACGCCGACAGCGCGTCGAGGGTGTCAGTGGAGCAGCGCAGCCAGGCGCTGCCAGGGAAGTGCTCGTTCACTACGTCCTGCCAGACTGTCACCGGCATCTGGTAGGAAGCCTCCGCGCGCCACGGGATCGGCTCGACGCGCATCGAGTCCCCGTAGGCGGTGAACACGGTGCCGCTGAACAGCAGCAGCAGCGGGATCGTGCCGTCGTCGAGTCCCTGCAGGTAGCGGGCCGACGCGACCTCGAGGTCATAGGTGCACGGCACCTGGACCTCAGTCTCGGTCACTGAAGAGAACCCGGGCACCATGACCGACACCATGGCGAGCTGGATGGGCTTGACCGTCTCCGCCCAGCGTGAGGTGTCGCCGAACAGGTCGTGCAGCCGCCGTGCCTCGTCGGCCGAGTACCTGCGGCGGTGCGGCTCGATCCGGATCTGGCAGCGCAGCGCGATGGCGTGTATGCGGACGCCGGTGCTTTCGGTGATGTGCAGCGTGAGGGACAGCGTTGGCGTGGCGGCGTAACGGGGCGCGCGCGCCTCGGTGCAGCCAAAGGTCAGTTCCGCCATCTAGGCCTCCGGACCTGTCGCTCTGGTCGCCTTGGTCATCGCGCGATCGGGTTCAAGCGTCCGGGCGCGCTGGCGCAGGCTCGCGAGCAGGTCCGTGAGGATCCGCTTCACCTCGGCCCCGCCGTCGAAGCCGTGCCATTCCAGCCGCAGCGCGCCTGCCAGCGAGTAGCAGACGTCGATGGGGACGAGGAACGTCTCGATGCCCGCGGCCTCCCGTGGCCCCCCGCCCGTGACCAGGATGGCCTCCACGTCGGGCGCCAGGGCGCGCAGTAGCGGGTGTTCGGCGGCGAGCCTGTCCCAGGCGGCGAGGTCAAGCTCGCATTCGGTCACCCCGGCCGGGCTCGGATAGCTCGCGATGACGCGGCCGAGCGCCGAGTTGAAGAAGAAGAACGCGATCGAGACGGGGATCTGGAGCTCCGCCCACTCGGCGTCGCTCAGCGGTGCCGACGGATCATGGCGCACCCGGTCGGGCACCGTGGCGTACCGCCCGCCCGGCCGGGTGAACAGCAGTGCGCACGCCCGGCACGCGCAGGCGATCGACCGGTGCTGCAGGTCCACCATGTGCGGGTGCTCGCTGCCGAGCTGCTCGCCGCACAGCTCGCAGCGCTCCGCGGCCGCGGCCCCTTCGGCCGCCCCGCCGGAGACCGGGCGGGCCGGCCGGGCGAAGCGGCGCAGCCCGCCGGCGGCAGTCGGCGATTTGGTTGCGGCCGTCAAGCCGGGCGCGCTAGCCGGTTCTAGCCGGCCGTTAGCGGTGCCCGTCATATCGCCGCCGGACGACGGGTGATCTGCAGCAGCGGCGCCTCACGCGGCGCGAACTCCACTCCGCTCGTTTCCGGCGCGGCGTCGGTGATGGCCTGCTCTACGACCTCGGTCGTAGAGCCGCAGCCGTGGCCGAGCCGGACATGCACGGCACCCGCGCTGTCGATGCCGAGGAACTCGGCGCCCGTCCCGAGACGGCCAAGCGCGCGCTTGATCCGGGCGTCGGCGTCGAGCGGGTGCAGGTCGTGCACGAGCAGCAGGCTCTCCACCAGGGGGTCGGCGACGAGCAGCGCGCGCAGGCGCTGCTCGTCGCCGATGGTCCGCATGATCGTCTCAAGCCCGGCGCCGTAGAGGCGGACGAGGCAGGTGACGAGTTCCTCGGCGACCCCGGCCGCTTCCGGGCCCGAGCGGGCCCGGAGTTCGGCGAGCAGCGCCTCGACGCGCGCCCCGGCTTCCCGGGCGTCGACAGCGTCGCTCATGTCAGATCGCCAGCGTGCCGGTGGGCGAGTGCGTCGTGTTGAGCACCCGGCCGTCGCCCAGGTACATGTGCACGCCGCAGGGCAGGCACGGGTCGAAGCTGCGCACCGCCCGCATGACGTCGATTCCCTTGAAGCGTTCCGGCGGGTTCTCCTCGAAGATCGGGGTGTTCTGCACCGCGTCCTCGTAAGGTCCCGGCGTCCCGTAGGAGTCCCTGACGCTGCCGTTCCACGGAGTCGGCGGGTATGGGTGGTAGTTCGCGATCTTCCCGTCCCTGACCACCATGTGGTGGGACAGGACGCCGCGCACCGCCTCGGTGAAGCCGCAGCTTATCGAGTCGTCCGGCACGCTGAACGACTCCCACGTCTTGGTCCGGCCCGCGCGCACCTCCGCAAGGGCCTGCTCGACGAAGTACAGGGCGCACGCGGCCGCGTACGCCTGGAAGTAGGTCCTTGCGCGGTCGCGCTCGATCGCGTTGGACAGTGGCTTGCCCTGCTTGTCGGTCGGTGGCGTCCACTCGTACATCGTCTCGGGCCGCGACACCGTCCTTGGCAGGGTGATCTGCACGCTGTGCCCGGTGGACTTCACGTAGCCGCAGTCCACGAGGCCGGCGAGCGCCGTCGCCCAGAGCCGGGCGATGGGGCCGCCGCCGGTGTCGAGCGGCAGGTAGTCCTTCCCGTCGAACCAGCGCGGGGACATCGTCCAGCTGTACTTGTCGTCGAAGTCGCGCTTGGCAGGGCGCGGGATCGTGTGCTGGTTCCACGGGTGCCTGCGGTCGACCGGGTTGCCGAGCGGGTCCTGCGTGACGAACATCTCCTGGTCTTCCCAGTCCTCGTAGAACGAGTGGCCGAGGAGGATCCTGATGCCGAGGTTGATGTCGACCAGGCTGGTAGTGACGAGCTTGCCGTCGACCACCACGCCAGGGGTGACGAACATCTTGCGGCCCCAGTCGGCCATGTTCCGGTAGGTGAAGTCGCAGTACTCCGGGTTGTTCAGGCTGCCCCAGCAGCCGAGCAGCACCCGTCGCCTGCCGACTTCCTCGTAGCCGGGGAGGGCCTCGTAGAAGAAGTCGAAGAGGTCGTCGTGCATTGGCACCACGCGCTTCATGAACTCCACGTAGCGCATCAGCCTGGTGAGGTAGTCGGTGAAGAGCTGTACGGTGGCGACCGTGCCGACGCCGCCTGGGTACAGCGTGGACGGGTGCACGTGGCGCCCTTCCATCAGGCAGAACATCTCGCGCGTCGACCGGGACACCTGCAGCGCCTCGCGGTAGAACTCGCCTTCAAGCGGGTTCAGCGAGCGCATGATGTCGCCGATGGTGCGGTACCCGTGAACGCCCGCGTGCGGTGCCTCGGTCGAGTTCGCGCGCTCTAGGACGCCAGGGTTGGTCTCGCCGACCATCTTCTCGCAGAAGTCAACGCCGACCAGGTTCTCCTGGAAGATGTTGTGGTCGAACATGTACTCTGCGGCCTCGCCGAGGTTGATGATCCACTCGCCGAGGTGCGGCGGCCGCACCCCGTAGGCCATGTTCTGGTTGTAGACCGAGCAGGTTGCGTGGTTATCACCGCAGATGCCGCAGATGCGGCTGGTGATGAAGTGCGCGTCGCGCGGGTCCTTGCCCTTCATGAAGATGCTGTAGCCGCGGAAGATCGACGAGGTGCTGTGGCACTCGGCGACCCGCTTGGCCGCGAAGTCGATCTTGGTGTAGATGCCGAGGCTGCCCACGATCCTGGTGATCGGGTCCCAGGACATCTCGACGAGGTTGGTTTCCTTCGTGCTCGTTTTGCCGTGCTCCGTTGCCGTCATCTGAGATCACCACGTCTTCTGGTAGCCGGTGAGCAGTTCGGTGCCTTTCGCGCGCCACTTCGGTTCCTTGTCCGCCGTGCGCGCGGTGAAGCCGCGCAGCGTGCGGATGACGGTGCCGTACATGCCGCTGGCCGTGCTCGACACGCGGGCGCCGGGCGGCTCGTCCATGAACGGCATGAACTTGTCGGGGAAGCCCGGCATGGTGCAGGCGATGCAGATGCCGCCGACGTTCGGGCAGCCGCCGACGCCGTTGATCCAGCCGCGCTTGGGGACGTTGCACTTGACGACCGGCCCCCAGCAGCCCAGCTTGACCAGGCACTCGGGTGAGCCGTACTCGCTGGCGAACGTGCCTTCCTCGTAGTAACCGGCCCGGTCGCACCCCTGGTGCACGGTGGCCTCGAACAGCCAGCGCGGCCGCAGGGCCTCATCGAGCGGGATCATCGGCGCCTGGCCCGCTACCTGGTAGAGCAGGTACAGGATCGTCTCCGACAGGTTGTCGGGGTGGGTCGGGCAGCCGGGCACGCAGACGATCGGCAGGCCGGCCTTGGACTTCCAGTCCCAGCCCAGGTAGTCGGGCACGCCCATCGCGCCGGTCGGGTTGCCCGCCATCGCGTGGATGCCGCCGTAGGTGGCGCAGGTGCCGGCCGCCAGGATCGCGGTGGCCTTGGGCGCGAGCCGGTCAAGCCACTCGCTGGTGGTCATCGGCTGGCCCGTCGTCGGGTTGTTGCCGAAGCCGCACCAGTAGCCTTCTGACTTGATCGCCTCGTTGGGGATGGACCCCTCGACCACAAGGACGAAGGGCTCAAGCTCTCCCCTGTCGGCCTTGTGCCACCACTCGATGAAGTTGTCGGCCCCCTGCTCGGGCCCGCACTCGAAGTCGATCAGCGGCCAGTGCACGGCCACCTTGGGCAGCCCCGGCAGGGCGCCGAGGACGATCTCCTCGATGCTTGGCTGGGTCGCGGCGGTCAGTGCCACCGAGTCCCCGTCGCAGCCGAGGCCGCCGTTCATCCAGAGAATGTGTACAACCGGTTCCTCGTCGGCGTGAGTCATGGAACGCCACCCTTCGGTTGGCTGCCCAAGGCCGGGGCGTAACGCCACCAGACCCGGGCCGGACGGTACCTGGGGGCGGATGCGAGCCCGTTCTCGCCCAGCCCCACGCTGTGCCGGCCTGTCGTGCCGGCTCGCTCACCGCTCATCGGTTCATCACCAGCCCCGACGCCTGAACCACGAGGGCTCCGCGCCGGTTCACCAAGAGTATTCCCGCGCCGGCCCGAGTACAAGACAGAAGAGTCGAGCCGGTTGGACATATCTGTCCCCTCGCCCGACTCGCGGGCATTGAGTTAGGCACGTACCCTGATGCGTAAGTGGGCCGCGTTGCGCTGTTTCGATCAAGAGGTTGACCTCAGGAAAAGGGGCGATGGACAGGAACGACGACACGATCAGCGACAACATCGAAGTCGTACCGGTCGTGGTTGTGTCGCAGACGTTTCCCGCCAGGCCTTCGTCGATCCCCGACATCCGTGACTTTGTTCGCAAGTGCCTGGCGCAGTCACCGCTGTCCGAGCAGGACACCCGCGAGGTCGGCGAGACCGTCTCCCGCGCGCTGCTCGAGGCGGCGGGGCCGACCGGCGCCATCAGCGTCTCATTTCGCATCTTCCCCGATCACGTCGAGGTCGACGTGCTCAAGTCGGGCGCGCAGGTAGGCGCGGCCGCCGGGCTTGACGCGCTCACGTCGCTGATGCGGGCGGCCGGGGGCATGCGGCGGGCGCCGGTGGCAGGCGGCTCCATGGCCGACGACCCCGTGGCGGCGACCCTCGCGGCTGGGGACCCAGCGGCTGGGAACGCGGCGCGTCAGGTCACCGTCGACGCGGACGCGGAGTCGTTCGCCGACTGGATGGCTGGCGTGCTCCGCAGGGAGGGGCTCACGATGGAAGCCGCAGCGCGCCAGCTCGGCGTGTCGGTGAAGACCGTGAGCCGCTGGGTCGGCGGCGCCACCGAGCCACGGCTGCGTGACCTGCGCCGGATTCGCGAGCTCTTCGGCGAGACCCCGTTCACGTAGACGGCGTTCCGGCCGGGACGCTAGACCTTTCTCAAGGTCAGTGCGTACGGTGGTGCGGTGGCTGACATCACGGGAACATACGAGCTCGGCCCCGGCGACGGCCGGGTCCTCGTTAAGACCGGGCGCGAGGGACTGGCCGCCAGGGCGGGCCACGACCTGACGTTGGAGATCACCCGGTGGTCGGCGCAGCTCACGGTCCCCGACGCCGAAGGCGGCGGGATCGCCGCGGCGACGCTCACCGCCGAACTCGACCTCGGCTCCCTCGCCGTCCGCGAGGGCACGGGCGGTGCCAAGCCCCTCAGCGACCGGGACCGCAGGGACATCCAGGGCCAGGCACGCAAGGTCCTCGGCGACCCGGCACAGGCCAGCTTCACTTCCGCCAGAATCATCCCGTCGTCCTCAGCCGGGTCCGCCGCCAACGGCGCGGTCGAGGGCACGCTCACCATGCGCGGCACGTCGCGGCCGCTGCGGCTCCAGGTCATCAGCCCCACTCCCGGCCAGTTCCGTGGCAGCGCCACGGTTCGCCAGACGGACTTCGGCATCACCCTGTACTCCGGCTTCTTCGGCACGCTCAAACTCAAGGACGAGATCGCCGTCGAATTCGAAGTGAAAATCCCAGTCAAAAACTAAGGGATCCAGAACGGAATCATGTGACACGCTCCCGTCCCATGGCCCCGGTGAACCCTGGTGATCGCGACGGCGGCGGCTCGTCAGGTCCTCAGGGTAGTTCGTTGGATCCCGGGGTCAACGGGCAGGATGAAACAGGCTCGCCGGTCAGGACGGCGGTCCGGGTGGAGGGCATCGTCCAGGGCGTCGGCTTCCGCCCCTTCGTTTACGCGCTCGCGACCAGGCTCGCCCTCGCCGGCCTGGTCGGTAACGACGTTGACGGGGTGTTCGCCGAAGTAGAAGGCTCAGCGGCGGCAATAACCGAGTTCCTGCGCGCGCTAGAGCGGGACGCCCCGCCTCTCGCCAGGGTCGAGCGGGTCACCGCGACCCGGATGCCACCAACCGGGGCGGCGGCCTTCGAGATCGTGGCGAGCGAGCCGACCGGGCGGCGCAGGACCCTGATCGCCGCGGACACCGCGACCTGCCCGGACTGCCTTCGCGAGCTGGCGGACCCGTCCGACAGGAGGTTCCGCTACCCGTTCATCAACTGCACCAACTGCGGCCCGAGGTTCACCATCGTCAGGGACGTCCCCTACGACCGCCCGCTGACGACCATGGCCGGGTTCGAGATGTGCGAGCAGTGCGCCGCCGAGTACCACGACCCCGCCAACCGCCGCTTCCACGCCCAGCCAACCTGCTGCCCGGCCTGCGGCCCCAGGCTGACATTGCTCGACCAGTCAGGCAAACCCCTCCCCGAAATTACTGCTGAGCTGGCCGCCGCGGCCGCGATGCTGCGGCAGGGCCGGATCGTCGCGGTGAAGGGTCTCGGCGGCTATCACCTCGCGGTGGACGCCGCCAACGAGCAAGCCGTCGCGGCGCTGCGCGCCCGCAAGCACCGCGAGGACAAGCCGTTCGCGATCATGACCGCTGACCTAGCCACGGCGCGACGACTTTGCCAGGTCGACGACGCCGCGGCCAGCCTGCTTGAAAGCCACGCCAGGCCCATTGTCCTGTTGCCGAGACTGCAGGAGGCGGACGTCGCCGCGTCCGTCGCGCCGGGTAACCGGCAACTCGGGATCATGCTGCCCTACACCCCGCTGCACCACGTGCTGCTCGAAGCAGTAGGCCGCCCGCTGGTACTGACCAGCGGCAACGTCTCCGACGAGCCGATTGCCTACCGCGACGGCGACGCGCTTGGCAGGCTGGCCGGGATCGCCGACGCGTTCCTCACCCATGACCGGGCCATCCACATCAGGACCGACGACTCCGTGGCCCGCGCGGTCGGCGGTCACCCGATGCTGATCAGGAGGTCGCGCGGCTACGTACCGGAACCCGTCAGGGTGAACGGCGGCTTCCCCCGCCCGGTGCTCGCCTGCGGCGCCGAGCTGAAGAACACGTTCTGCTTGGCAAAAGGGCGGCATGCGTTCGTCTCGCACCATATCGGCGACCTGGAGAACGCGGAAACCCTCCGTTCCTTCACCGAAGGCATCGGGCACTTCACCCGCCTCTTCGACGTCACCCCGGAGGTCGTCGCCTACGACCTGCACCCGGAGTACCTGTCAACGAAGTACGCGCTCGACCTGGAAGGCGTCGACCTCGTGGGCGTGCAGCACCACCACGCCCACATCGCCTCCTGCCTGGCCGACAACGGTTTCGATGACCCCGTGATCGGCGTCGCGTTCGACGGCACCGGCTACGGCACCGACGGCACCATCTGGGGCGGCGAGTTCCTCATCGCCGACCTGGCTAAATTCCTGCGCGTCGGCCATCTCGCCCAGGTCCCGATGCCAGGCGGCGCGGCCGCGATCCGCCAGCCCTGGCGCATGGCCGCCGCCTACCTCGACGAACTCTCAAGCGCCGGCCTGGCCATCCCTGCCACCTCCACCGCCGGCCTGGCCATCCCTGCCACCCCGGCCGATGCGCCTGGCCCGGTCCGCGTGGGCGAGCACGCCGCGGGCCTCGACGTGACAGCCCTCCCGGTAGCGCGGCGCAACGCCGCCCGCTGGGACCCGATCGTCAGCATGGCGCGTCGCCGCTTCAACGCACCGCTCACCTCAAGCGCGGGCCGCCTCTTCGATGCCGTCGCCGCGATCGTCGGTGTCCGCGACGAGATCACCTATGAGGGCCAGGCCGCGATCGAACTCGAGCAACTGGCCGATCCGGGGGAGGCCCGCACGTACCGCGCGGGCATTGAGACGGCGCCCATCGAGGCGGGCGAGCCGTTCCTCGTGCGCGGCACGGACTTGGTCGCCGCTGCCGTCGACGATCTCGCGCTCGGCGTGTCGGCGGAGCTCATCGCTGCCCGCTTCCACAACGGCGTCGCCGCGCTAATAGAAGACGGCTGCGTACTCCTGCGCGAGCAGCACGCCCTGAACACGGTGGCCCTCTCAGGCGGGGTCTTCCAGAACCTGCTGCTCTTGAGCCGCACGGTCACCCGCCTGGAGTCAGCGGGGTTCCGCGTCCTGCTCCACTCCCGCGTCCCCTGCAACGACGGCGGCATCAGCCTCGGCCAGGCAACAGTAGCCGCCGCCCGCGATCGCTAGCGGGCGCTAAGTAGCAGGCGCAGGCGACCGCGCTTCCTGAGTTCTGGTCCAGCATGCACCCGCATGTTGACTTCCACGGCTGCTCTGTCAGCACCGGTCATGGTCGCGACCAGGTCGGCGACTACGGAAGGAACCTGATCCAGCGTCCGGGCCTGCGTGACCCCGCCAGACGCCAGCTCGGGAACGGTAACCACCCACCAACGGCCCTCGCGTTCGCAGAGCGCCGTGTAGGTGGTCGAGCTTTCCCTGGTGGAAGTCACTGGAGCCATCCCTTCGGCAGGCACTTGAGATCGGCGATGATGTTCCGGATCACCCCTGAGGTGATCTGAGTATGGCGGGGCAAGGCGGTGACGTGCACGCCGCACAGAGAACTAGGAACCACAGGGACCCGCCTGCTGACGGGATGCACCCGCCTGAGCTCAGCAGATGCGGGGGAGGGGGTCGCCGACGAGGAGGTCGACGATTCGGGTCCCGCCAAAGGCCGTTTTCAGCCGGACTATGCCCGGCGGTTCGGCGACGACCGAGCCGATGACCGCCGCTTCCGCGCCGAGCGGGTGGGCGCGGAGCGCGTGTACCGCCGTGTCGGCGTGCTCCCCTGGCACGACGGCGACAAGGCGGCCCTCGCACGCTACGTACATGGGGTCGATGCCGAGCAGTTCGCACGCGCCGCGAACCTCGGGACGCACGGGGATGTCGTCCTCGCTGACCAGCACCCCCACGTCGGCGGCCCTGGCGATTTCGTTGAGGATGGTCGCCACGCCGCCCCTGGTCGCGTCGCGCATCGCCCGCACGCCGGGGACGGCCCGGAGCAGGTCCGCGACCAGGCCGTTCAGCGGTGCGGTGTCCGACACGACGTCCGCCTCGATGTCCAGTTCGCCGCGGGCCAGCATGATCGTGATGCCGTGGTCGCCGATCGGCCCCGACACGATGATGGCATCGCCGGGCTGAGCGTAAGCGACCCCCAGGGAGACGTCCGGCGCGATGACGCCCACCCCGGCGGTGTTGATGTAGCACCCGTCGGCCTTGCCCCGCTGCACGACCTTCGTGTCCCCGGTGACGACGCAGACGCCCGCCGCCGCGGCGGCGTCCCGCATGGACGCGACGACCCGCGTCAGGTCGGCGACGGGGAAGCCCTCCTCAAGGATGAACCCGGCGGTCAGGTACATCGGCGTCGCACCGGAAACGGACAGGTCGTTGACCGTGCCGTTGACCGCCAGGTCGCCGATGTCCCCGCCAGGGAAGAACAGCGGGGACACCACGTAGGAGTCCGTGGTGAGCGCGAGGCGAGCCCCAGCCGACCCGTCGGTCACCCCGCTAGGAGCAGGAATGCGCAGCTCGGCGGCGTCCTCAAGCGGTTCGAGCAGCGGATTGCGGAACGCGTCGAGGAAGACCGCCTCGATCAGCGTCTGCGTCGCCTTCCCGCCGGCGCCGTGCGACATCGTGATCCGCTCTTCCCTGACCCGGGGGCGCCGCCGCCTGGCCCGGTCAATGCGGTCGAGCACCTGCTGCTCGCGGTCGGTCACCGGCAGTGAGGGTCGCCCGTCGGGGTTCTCCGGCCGCTGCGCGTGGTCGTGCTCGCGGAGCGCTTCATCGATCCACCCAGAGCCGGCGGTCATGGCTGGCCTGCCCGGACAACTGCCTCGGGAACCCGCTCGCGGTTCATCCGCCCGTAGTTGTAGTAGGCGGCGCAAGCGCCCTCGGGAGAGACCATGCAGGTCCCGATCGGCGTCTCCGGCGTGCAGGCGGTGCCGAACACCTTGCACTCCCACGGCTTGAGCACGCCCTTGAGCACCTCGCCGCACTGGCAGGCCTTCGGGTCGGCCACCCGGACCCCCGGCACGGAGAACAGCCGCTCGGCGTCCATCGCGGCGAACGTATCCCGCACGCGCAGCGCGGAATGCGAGATGAACCCCAGGCCGCGCCACTCGAAGTAAGGCCGCAGCTCCATCGTCTCCCCGATGGCCTTGAGCGCCACGAGGTTCCCGTTCCAGGGCACCACCCGCGAGTACTGGTTCTCGATCTCGGAGCGGCCAGTAGACAGCTGGAGCATGAGCATGTAGATGGACTGCAGGATGTCGAGCGGCTCGAACCCGGCCACGACGACCGGCTTGCCGTAGTCGCGGGCGATGAACTCGTACGGCCGGCAGCCGATCACCGTGGACACGTGACCGGGGCCGATGAACCCGTCGAGCCGCAGGTCGGGGGAGTCGAGGATGGCCTTGATCGCCGGGATGATCGTGACGTGGTTGCAGAAGACCGAGAAGTTCGCAATGCCCGCCGCCGCTGCGCGCAGCATCGTCATCGCGGTGGACGGCGCGGTGGTCTCGAAGCCGATGGCCATGAACACGACGTGCCGGTCGGGATTCTGCTTGGCGATTTTCAGCGAGTCGAGCGGCGAGTACACCATGCGGATGTCGGTGCCGGAGGCCTTGGCGTCGAAGAACGACCCGTTGCTCCCGGGCACCCGCATCATGTCGCCGAACGACGTCATGATTACGTCCGGCCGCGCCGCCAGGTGCATGGCGTCGTCGACGCGCCCCATCGGGATCACGCACACCGGGCACCCGGGCCCGTGCACCAGCGTGATGGCCTCCGGCAGGTAATCCTCGAGGCCGTGCTTGTAGATCGTGTGGGTGTGCCCGCCGCACACCTCCATGAACTTGTAGGAGCGGCCCGGCTCGCACAGCGCCGCGATCTTCGCGGCGAGCGCGCGAGCCTTGTCCGCGTCGCGGAATTCGTCGACGAACCGCATTGTCTGCACCCCTCACCCAAGAGCTAATCGATCAGTGACTCACGCAGTGCCGCGATCTCGTCCTCGTACGCCTGGCCGATGCCTTCGAGGAACTCCATGGCCGCGGCCGCCTCGGCCTCGTCGATCTTGGACAGGGCGAAGCCGACGTGGATCAGCACCCACTCGCCCGGCTTCGGCGGGTCGTCGGACAGCAGTCCGATGTTGATTAGCCGCTTGACGCCACTGACGTTGACCTTGGCTAGGTCGGGCTGCTCGGGGTGGATCTCGACGACCTCACCCGGTATCCCGAGGCACATGTGACACCTCCTGCACGGTGAGTTCCCAGAGCACCTGGTAGATCGTGGTCTGGGCTTCCTGGATCCGGTGAATCGAAGCCGACGGAGCGACGAAGAGGTAGTCGATGGCCGACAGCTCCGCCATCTTCCCGCCCTCGTAGCCGGCTAGGCCGATCGCGAGCATCCCGCGCCGGCTGGCCTCGTCGAAGGCGCGCAGCAGGTTCGCGGAGTTGCCGCTCGTCGATAGCCCGACAGCGATGTCGCCTGCACGTCCGAACGCGCCGAGCTGACGCGCGAACACCACGTCGACACCGATGTCATTGCATAGCGCCGTGACCACGGACGTGTCGTTAGCAAGGCCGAACGCCGGCAGCGGCGGGGCACCAGTACCGGGATGCAGGAACAAGGTGGCGAGCTGCGCGGCGTCCGTGGCACTACCGCCGTTCCCGAAGGCGAACAGCCGCCCGCCCGCCGTGAACCTGGCCGCCATCTCCCGCGCGCACTGCGCGATCCGCGCCCCGTCCCGCCGGGCGATCTCCCGCCGCAGCTCAGTGATCTCCGCGGTCTTGGCGACCGTGGACGCGCGCACCTCCTCAAGCACGGCCGGCAGGTCACTCGTCTCGGCATACAGGAACGGGTAGAGCGACTCCATCGCCGCGGTACCTCTGTCATCGGTCACTGGGTCACCTCCCCACGACGGCAATCGCCTCGCCGGCGTGCACCAGGATCGTGTCGCCAACAGTGGCGCCAACCAGGGCGACGCTGACCCGCTCGGTGCCCTCGCCGGTGTCCACGTCGGCCAGGCCATCGGGCAGCAGCCGCACGACCCGCACCTCGACCGCGATATCCCCGCACGTTATGCAGTTGTCCTCCGGGGGGACGACCCCCCGTACCCCCTGCTGTCCGCCCGCGTCGGGCCGATGGCAAAAACTGCCTTCGTATCGGGCCGCCCCGGGCGGACGGTCACCGTTGTTTTCCCAGTCGGGACCGAGGGCCGAGTATGTGGGCCGCTCCGCGGTCATGTCAGTACTCCGGGGTCAAGCACTCCCGGCTGCTCGAAGAACACGTGAACCAGCTCCCAGAGGACGTGGTACGTGGTCACCTGCATTTCCTTGATCACGCACGGATCGTCCGAGGCCACGGTCAGCAAGTGGTCCGCCGCGTGCGCCGCCGCGATCCGGCCGCCGTCGCCCCCGACAAGCGCGATCGTCAGCAGCCCAAGCTCCCGCGCTGTCGCAAGACCCGCAAGCACGCTGCCGTTGTCGCCGTCGGCGGAGATCCCGAGCGCGATGTCAGCGGGCTCGGCCAGGTAGTTGAGCTGATGAGCGAAGATCGCGGCGACGCCGTCGCGCTCGGCGATGCCGGTCACCGTGGCAATGTCGGCCGTCAGCGAGATGGCCGGCAGCGCCCGCTTCCCGACGATCACCGGATGGACGAACTCGACCGCTACGTGCTGCGCGTCGGCGCTAGGCCCTCCGGTGCCGAACACGATGAGCCTGCCGCCGCGGTGAAACCTGACCGCCATCGCGTGGCACGCCTCGGCGACCGCGCTGGCCTGCCTGGCCAGATCACGGGCAGGATCGCTCCGCAGCCCGAACAGGCGGGTGACCTCCGGGCTGTCCCGGTCGACGCTGGCACTGTCGACCTGCCCCGGCCCCGTCACCGTCCGCGGCTTCCCCGAGCTATAGGCGTCACCATCGAGGTCATAGCAGCACCGTAGGACACTTATGGGGGGCTGTCCACCCCCACCCAGGACACCTTTGGCAAGTCCTACGGCTGTTCTTGCAAGGTTCTCTCCTGGGGGACGATCTCCAGGATCTCTTCCAGGAGTTCCCAGGAGAGCGGTTGCTGCTGCGACTGCTTCCGGCGGAGGTTTCTCCTGGTCATGGCCACGGCCATTACTGCGGCCGCTAGGGCGGGGATGATGCCGCAGACGAGCATGCCCGTTCTTGCGCCGTAGTGGCTGGTGACCGCGCCGATGATTGGGGCGCCGATCGGGGTGCCGCCGATGAAGACAAGCATGTACAGGCCCATGACGCGTCCGCGGATCTCAGGGTCGACGGCTAGCTGGACTGACGCGTTGGCCATGGCCTGGCAGACCAGGTTAACGAAGCCCATGACGACGAGCACCACCAGGAAGATAACCAGGTCCGGGGCGAGGCCCGCAATCGCCTGCAGGATGCCGAACATGGCTGCCGTCGTCACGATGGCGCGGGTCCTCGGGCGTGTGCCGGCCCCGGCGAGTACCGCGCCTGCCGCCGACCCGAGTCCGATCACGATGTTGAACAGGCCGTACATGCTCGCGTTGCCGCCGAACGCCGTCTTCGCCATCGCGGTCAGCACGATCGGGAAGTTGAGGCCGAAGGTGCCGAGCATCCCGACCAGGAAGATCGTCCACAGCAAGTCCGGGCGCCGCCGCAGGTAGCGGGCGGTCGCCGCCACGGTGCCCTGGGCCCTGGGAGCGGCCGGAGCCGGGTGGAGGTCGCCGGGCCGCAGCATCAGCAGGCCGATCGTCGGGCCCAGGTAGCAGGCGGCGTTGACCGCGAACACCCAGCCGGTGCCCGCCGTGGCGATCAGCACGCTCGCAATCGCCGGCCCGACCAGCCGGGTCGCCTGGAACACCGCGGCGTTCAGCGAGATCCCGGCGCGGAGCTTATCCTCCGACACGACCTCGGTCACGAACGCCTGCCTGGCCGGGCTGTCGAACGCGAAGACCACGCCGCTCGCCAATGCGAACCCGTATACGTAGGCCGGGCGCACCGCGCCGGTGATCGTGATGACGGCGAGCGCCGCGGTGGCAATGCCATTGAGTGTCTGGGTGACGAGGAGGATGCTCCGCTTTGGCAGGCGGTCGGCCAGCGCTCCGGCGTACAGGCCGAGCAGCAGCATCGGCAGGAACTGCAGTGCCATCGTCACGCCGACGGCGGTCGAACTGTGCGTCAGGTTGAAGATCAGCCAGTCCTGGGCGATGCTCTGCATCCACGAGCCCAGGTTCGCCAGGCTCTGTCCGCCGATATAGATCCGGTAGCTGCGCGAGGAGAGGGCTGCGAAGGCGCCTCTCGGTTGCCGATCGCTCTCGGCGGTAGTCACTGAGGGGGCCTTCCTGGTCGCCTTATGTACTTGTTGTCCGTTTCTATTTTCGGGCACCGGCGATTTATATGGAACTACAATGTTTGGCCTAACAGTTATTATGAACCGTTATGACCGGCTATGATCCGCAGCTCCTCGCGACCTTCCTCGCTGTTGAGCAGACCGGCAGCTTCACCCGCGCGGCGGCCCGGCTCAGCATCCAGCAGCCGACCGTCAGCCAGCACATCCGCCGACTGGAGCGGCAGGTCGGGCGGACGCTCGTATTGCGCGACACGCACTCGGTGTCGCTGACGGCTGACGGCGAGGCGATGGTCGGGTTCGCCCGCAACATCCTGGCCGTGTCTGAGCAGGCGACGGCTTACTTCAGCGGCGACAGGCCGAGCGGGCGGCTGCGCATCGGCATCGCGGACGACCTCGCGCTCACCAGGCTCCCGCAGATCCTGCGCGACTTCCGCAGGGACAACCCGCTCGTCGATTTCGACCTGAGGGTCGACCAGAGCGGCCTGCTGCACCAGCGGCTGGAGAGAGACAGGCTTGACGTGTTCATCGGCAAGCGCCCAAGCGGCGAGCAGCGCGGCCAGCTCGTCAAGCGGGAACGCCTGGCCTGGGTCGGCACGCCGTCGACGAAGCTCGACCTGAGCAGGCCGCTGCCGCTCGTCGTCTACCCGGCGCCGAGCGTCTCCCGCGCCGAGATGCGCCGCGCGCTGAACCGGGCCAGGCTGCCGTTCCGCAGCGCCTGCGTCTGCAACGGCGTGAACGGCCTCATCGGCGCGGTCGCCGCGGGCATCGGCATCTCGGCCATGGCCGCCAGCCTGGTCCCGGCCCAACTCGCCACGCTAGGCGCCCACCACCGGCTGCCCGAGCTCGGGACGATCGACTTGGTCCTGCTCACCAACCCCCGCGCCGACCAGCACCCAGCGGTCCGCGCCCTGATCTCAACAGTCCTGGCCAGCGGCTCAAGATCGCTAACCGCCTACCGAGACGAGTAGTTGCCCCCCGGCGCTCCCCAGCCGTCGTAAGGCCAGGCTGAGCACGCCGAATGCGCTTTTGGACTCGCTCTTGCCGGCCTAAAAGCGCTTTCGGCTTATGCGCAGCGCGCGGCGGGGTGCGGCGTCCGCGGCGGACGGGGCCGGGAAAGCGCGGGCACGGCCACAGCCGCGGCCCCCACCACCAGCACCGCGACTGTCGCAAGCCGGGTGGTCCTGCTGGGAGGCTTGCGCTCCCTGTGGCGGAACCAATTCAGCGTCAGGTGCCTGCTTGAGGAGCGGTACTGATGGTGTTTCTCCAAATACCAATAAATATCAACGGGAAATATCATCCCGGCCGGATGCGGCCGGGCCGTGCGGTAGCGCGGCAGCACCGGAGTTTCGCCGGGCAGCGTCAAGAGCGCGTTCGATGGCGCGGGTGAACTCCATCCACCCGGCGAACGGCACGCCGCGATCACCGGCGTCGTCGCTGATGACGCCGGTGATTGGCTCCGCTTGGAGATCGAAGACGATCGTCAGCCGGGCATGGTCCGGTGGCACGGAAGAAAACAATGCCCGCTCTACGGAAGTGCCACATCGGGGGTAAACCACTGATATTTACCGATTCGTACCCCGAGAACAGTGCATAGGGTTGGTTGTAGGGGATATTTGTTAAATCCGTGGACGAGGGAAGCGCAGCAGGACCTCACGCTGAGGGCACGGACGACGGCGAAGGGAACGACCAGGGCAACGGCCTGTACGAGCGAGAGACCGAGCTAGCAGCGCTTTCCCAGGCGCTGGCCGCGGCGCGGTCCGGGGCAGGGGGGCTGGTCGTCCTCGAAGGGCCGGCCGGCATAGGAAAGTCGCGCCTGCTTGCGGAGGCCCGCGCGATGGCGGACGCACTCGGCATGGCGGTGCTAACCGCCCGGGGGATCGATCTCGAACGCGACGCGCCGTTCGGCGTTGCGGCCGACCTGTTCGCCGGTGCCCTGGCCAGAGCGGACGGGCCAGGGCCCGATACAGGGCGTACCCGGCTGCTCTCCGGCCAGGCGGCGCTGGCCGCCGCGCTGTTCGACCCGGTGCCACTGCCCTCGGCCGACTCCTCGGCCCTCGTCCGGGGCCTGTACTGGCTCACGGTCAACGTGGCGGCGAGCGCCTCCGACGGAGGCGGGCCGGGCGGCCTGCTGATCGAGGTGGACGACGCCCAGTGGGCCGACCGGCCCTCGCTGTCCTACCTCGCGTATCTCGCGGCCAGGATCGACGAACTGCCCGCAGTGCTGGTGATCGCGGTCCGCAGCGGCGAGCGGGCCGTCGACCAGCAGACGCTCGACTGGCTGCGGGACCGGTCGGGCCAGTCCCTGCTCCGGCCCCGGTCGCTCAGCCCAGAGGCGATCGCCCTGATGGCCCGCGCCGAGCTTCCCGCGGCCGAGCCCGTGTTCACCAGGGCGTGCGCCGAGGTGACCGACGGGAACCCGTTCCTCGCCACCGAACTGCTGCGGGCGGTGCGCGCCGACGGGATCGCGCCGACCGCGAGCGCGGTCGCCCAGGTACGGTCGCTGGTTCCCGACTCGGTGCTGCGCGCGGTGCTGGTGCGCCTCGCCCGCCTCGGCGAGCCCGCGGAACAGCTGGCCAAGGCCGTCGCCGTGCTTGGTAACCGGGCGCCCATGCGCCAGGCCCGGCTACTCGCCGGGCTCGACGCGGCGCCCGCGGAGCAAGCGGCCGACGCGCTGGCCCGCGCGCACATCATGGCCCCAGGAGAGCCGCTGCGCTTCTCCCACCCGTTGATCGCCACCAGCGTCTACGCCGACATCCCGGCCTTCGCCAGGGCACGCGCCCACCGCCGCGCCGCGGACCTGCTCGCCGCCGACGGCGCGGCCCCGGACATCGTCGTCGCCCAGCTGCTCCTCACGAGGCCCGACGGCGACCAGCGGACCGTGGCAACCCTGCGGGAGGCGGCGGCACGCGCGCTGACCAGAGGCGACCCTAGCGCCGCGGCTCACCTGCTGCAGCGGGCCCTCGCCGAGCCGCCCGGTCCGGCCGACCGGGGGCAGGTGCTGCTTGAGCTCGCCGACGCAGAGATCGAGTACGGCGACTCAGGGGCCGCGGACCACATCGATGAGGCGATCCCGCTGCTCGAAGCCATCGACGACCGGGTCCGGGCGCTGGCCGCACTTGGCAGGCTGCGCTTCAACCTGGGCGAGCACGAGGCGGCCGCCGGCCTCATGGAAGAGGCCCTTGAGCTGCTCAAACCGGATGATCCCGCCCTGTCGCCGCTGCTGGTCGGCTACCTGACCGCCAGCACGTTCCGTGCCGGGCTGCATCCGCTTGCCGCGGCGCGGCTCCGGCCGATGATCGCTGCGGCGCGTGCCGGGCAGCCGCCGCAGGATCCTGGGCTGCTCGCCCACCTCGTGCTGCGGCTCGCCTTCGCGGCCGAGCCGGCGGCGCGGATCCGCGCGCTTGCCGAGCGCGCCACGGCCGCCGATCCGCTCGTCGACCCCGCTAGCCTGGGCATTCTCAACGGGCTCATCGTTCAGGCACTGTGCTGCGTGGACGAGCTCGATGCCGCCGAGCGGATCAGCGATGCTGCGCTCACCGCGGCCCGGCGGCGCGGCTCGCTGCTGAGCTTCACCATGGCCAGCTATCACCGCGCCATCGGCCGCTACCACCGCGGCGAGCTGACCAGCGCCCTGGCCGACCTGGACCAGGCCCGTGTCGCGACACGAGACGGCTGGACGGCAGGCGACTCCTGGTCAGGGGGCCTTCGCGTGCAGATCCACCTCGAACGCGGCGACCTCGCCGCCGCCCGCGACGCGCTCGCGCTGACCGAGAACGCGCCACCCGGCTCGATGGACCTCCCCATCGCCTTGTTCGCGCGCGCCAGGCTCGCGCTCGCCGAAGACCAGCCGGCTGCGGCCTTGCGTGACGCGGAGGCGGCGGGGGAACTGCTCGCTGCCGACTTCGGCATCGATCACCCGGGATTCGTGCCCTGGCAGCGGACCGCTGCCCTGGCCGCCCTCGCACTCGGCGAGGACGACAGGGCCAGACAGCGGGCGGGCGAGCTAATTGAGCGGGCCCGGTGGTCGGGTATCCCACGGGCCGTCGGCCTCGCCCTGCGCACCCAGGCGGCCTTCGCCGACGCGGAAGAACGGCGCCTCCTGCTTGCCGAGGCGGCCGACGTGCTGGCCAGCAGCCCGTCGGCCCTCGAACGTGCCCATGCCCTCGTCGAACTCGGATCGGCCTCCCGCCGCGCCGGGCTCCGCTCGGCCGCCGAGCGGGTGCTCCGCGAAGGCCTCCAGCTCGCCGACGGGATGGGAGCCGCGCCTCTCGTCGAGGCGGCCCGCCAGGAGCTGCGCGCCCTCGGGCTGCGCCCGCGCCGGTCGGCGGTCACCGGGCCGGATTCGCTGACCCCCACCGAGCGCCGGGTCGCCGAGTTGGCCGCGTCGGGCCTGACGAACCGCCAGGCGGCCGAGGCGCTGTTCGTGACGGTCAAGACGGTGGAAACCCACCTGGCCCGCGTCTACCAGAAACTGGGCATCAGCACCCGCACCGAACTCCTGAAGACGATCAGCCCGTAACTCCGGCAGGCCGATTACTAACCATCCAAGATTTTTATTCTCTAATCTCCCTGGATTTCGCCTTCACCCCGGGTTTTCAGGGCCTGGCCATGCGGTCGGCTCGGTAGCCCCGCCCCCTCCGAACCTGGCAAGAGGGATATATCGCTCATCTACCGTTATGTCGGTACGGGTCTCGCCGCAACCAACCACATTTTCGATGATGGTGGATATCTAGGCACGCAATAGCGTGCCTAGATATCCACCATCACATGTCCCGGAACATGCCGCAGCGATTTGCCTGGATTGTCCGGTGCGTGCTGCGCGATCCGACGGGTTCTGCAGGGCACGTCCGCCGAGTCCGTGAATAACCCGCTCTGTGGACAGAAAGTAGGAACATGATTTCGAGGAGTTCAAAGCCGAGGCTCGTAATGCAAGGCTGCAGGCACGCGGTCCTGCTGGTGGCCAGGCCGGCCTAGTGACAGAATGCGACGGGTGGACACTGCACAGTTTGAAAAGGTCAGGACCGGCCGCGGCTTCTTCGCCGCGCTCGACCAAAGTGGCGGCAGCACGCCCAAAGCGCTCGCCGAGTACGGCATCGGGCGGGACAGGTACACCTCGGACGACGAGATGTTCGACCTGGTGCACGCGATGCGGACGCGGGTGATTACGAACGCGGCGTTCGACGGCTCGCGGATTCTCGCCGCGATCCTGTTCGAGCAGACCATGGAACGGACGATCGACGGGGTTCCCACGGCTGAGTACCTCTGGTCGGAGAAGCAAGTCGTCCCGTTCCTCAAGGTGGACAAGGGGCTCGCCGCCGAGCAGGACGGCGTGCAGCTCATGAAGCCCATCGATACCCTCGATGACCTGCTTGAGCGCGCGAACAGGCACAAGATCTTCGGCACCAAGATGCGGTCGGTGATCAACGACGCCGCCGAGGCCGGGATCACGGCGATCGTGGACCAGCAGTTCGACTACGCCAGCCGGATCACCGCGGCCGGCCTCGTCCCGATCATCGAGCCCGAGGTCAGCATCTCAAGCCCGCACAAGGAGCAGGCCGAGATGCTGCTGTGCGACGCCATCGCCAAGCACGTCGAGGCGCTCCCCGCGGACGCCAGGGTCATGATCAAGATAACCATCCCGACCCAGGTCGGCCTGTACGGCGAGCTGGCATCCGACCCGCGCGTGCTGCGGATCGTCGCCCTGTCCGGCGGCTACAGCCGTGACGAAGCCTGCGCCCTGCTCGAGCGCGACCCCACGCTGATCGCCAGCTTCTCCCGCGCGCTCCTCGAAGGCCTGACCGAGGGCCAGACCGACGAGGAGTTCAGTGCCACGCTCGAGCACTCGGTCGCGGAGATCTACCGGGCTTCGGTGGACAAGCAGCCTGCCACCTGACAAGGACAGCCGCTACCTGCGCGGCTGCCCCGAATGGTGACACGGGCCGCTAGCGGTGAAACACGCACTCGTTCGGAATAGTCATTTTTGATTCTTCAGAACGGTTCGTGCTCCTCGTGGCAGCGTCCCGGACTTCGCCTTCCGCTACCAGCGAGGCTGCTTGCGCTCGTAGCCAGGGACGATTCGCTGCATGTAGCCGGTGTCGTCCCGGTTGCGCTGGCCGCAGGCCAGGTACTGCTCGTGCAGCCTGGCCAGGGCGTCCCTGTCAAGCTCCACGCCGAGACCGGGCCCGCGCGGGACGCTCAGCCCGCCGCCGCTGAAGGTAAACGGCGTGCCTGCCACGACGTCCTCGGTCTTCCACGGCCAGTGGGTGTCACAGGCGTAGGTGAGGTTGGGGACGGCGGCGGCCAGGTGGACCATCGCGGCGAGGCTGATGCCCAGGTGCGAGTTGGAGTGCATGGACAGGCCCAGGCCGAAGGTCTCGCATATCCCAGCCAGGACCCGCGAACGGCGCAGCCCGCCCCAGTAGTGGTGGTCGGACAGGATGACCTGGACCGCGTTCTCCCGGACGGCGGGCGGCACGTGCGCGAAGGCCACGACGCACATGTTCGTGGCCAGCGGCATCGGGGCCTGCTTCGCCACTTCGGCCATGCCGTCGATGCCCGCCGTCGGGTCCTCCAGGTACTCGATGACGCCGTTGAGTTCGCGGGCGACCTTGAGCGAGGTGTAGGGGGTCCACACCGCGTTCGGATCGAGCCGCAGCGGGTGGTCGGGGAAGGCGTCGCGCAGCGCCCGGATCGCCTCGATCTCTTGCGCGGGCGGGAAGACGCCGCCCTTGAGCTTGATCGCGGTGAACCCGTATTCGTCGACCATGCGCTTGGCCTGGGCGACGATCCCGTCCGGGTCTAGCGCCTCGCCCCAGTCGTCCGGCTCGGCGCCGGGGTGCGCTCCCCACTTGTAGAACAGGTACGCGGAGAACGGCACCGAGTCCCTGACGGCACCGCCGAGCAGGTCAGCGACCGGGCGTCCCGCCGCCTTGCCCTGGATGTCAAGGCAGGCGACCTCGAACGGTGAGTAGACCCGGTCGGTCGCCTCGCTGTGCCCGATCAGACCGGATGCGATCATCGTGTCCGGCGCCGCGATGGCCTGGACGCGGCGGTAGATCTCCTCGGTGTGGTAGACGTCTGCGCCCACGATGGCGTTGGCGGCTGCGTGCAGCGCGGATAGGTGCTTCTCGTCCGCGTACGTCTCGCCGAGGCCGTTAAGGCCCGCATCGGTGCCGACCTCGATGATGGCGCGCAGCGCGAACGGTTCGTGCACGCCAACCGAGTTCAGCAGCGGCGGGTCGGCGAACGCGACTGGCGTGATGGTCACGTTAGTGATGCGGATGCTTCCATTGCTGCTCATCGCGGCTCTCCTCGTCCCTGGCCATGGTCGTGTGTCATCGGCGGCGTATACCGCCAGCTCTGGACCTTGATCATGGCCCGGAGACTACGGCCGGGTCAGGGACGGCCGCGAGGCCGGCGGCGAGGATGCGCGCGAGCTCTTCCCGGTGCGGTTGCGACACGTTGGTCAGCGGCGGGCGGAGCCCGCCGGAGGGGTACCCGGCGAGCTCGACCCCCGCCTTGATGAGCGAGACGGCATACCCGGTGCCCTTCGCCCGCAGCCGGGCGAGCGGGTGGTAGAAGGCCCGCTCAAGCGCGTCGAGGATCGCCAGGTCGCCGATCTCGAGCGCGTCGTAGTAGGCGAGCGCGATCCGCGGCGCGAAGGCGAAGGCGGCGGACGAGTAAAGCGGCACGCCGATGGCGCGGTAGGCGCGCTGCGTCACCTCGGCGGTCGGCATCCCGTTGAAGAAGAGGAACGACGGGTCGTTTCCCTGGTCGCGCACCGCTCGCACGATCCGGATCATGAGGTCAAGGTCGCCGGCTCCGTCCTTGAACCCGATCACCTGCGGCAGCCGGGCGACCGCGACGGCGCTGTCCTCATCGAAGCGGGCGTTCGCCCGGTTGTAGACGATGGCCGGCAGGTCCTCCCTGGTGGCCCCGCGCACGTAGCCGACGAGGCCGCGCCCGCTCGCCTCGGTCAGGTAGGGCGGCAGCAGCAGGATCCCGTCCGCGCCGGCGTCCTTGGCCCGGTCGGCGAACCGTCGCGCGGTGCGCACCGGCCCGCCCGCCCCGGCGAAGACCGGGACCCGGCCCGCGACCGCCTCGACGGCGGCGCGGACGGCGGCGGCGTACTCATCCTGCTCGAGCGCGCTGAACTCGCCGGTCCCGCAGGCGACGAACACCCCGCCCGCGCCCGCGTCGACGCCGCGCTGAACGTGCGCGGCAAGCTCGGTCACGTCGACCTCGCCGTTGCCCTGGTACGGCGTAATAGGAAAAAACAGCAACCCGTTGAACATGACTCTCATGCTAGATTCGGCTTCGATTCACGTCTACATCGAAAATGCTTGGTTCCGATACAGGAAATGAATCGATGTTCACCCTGGCGCAGCTTTCCAGCTTCGTGGCGGTCGCCGAGGAACTCCACTTCGGCCGGGCCGCCGCGCGCCTGCACCTGACGCAGCCGCCGCTCAGCCGCCAGATCAGGCTCCTCGAACAGGAAGTCGGCGTCACCCTGCTCGATCGCACCAGCCGCACGGTCAAGGTCACGCCGGCTGGCCGGGTGTTCCTCGCCGAGGCCAGGCGCATCCTGCGGCTGGCAGAGGAAAGCTCGCTCGCCGTGCGGCGCATCCCGACCGGTAGCGGAGGAACCCTGGCGGTTGGCTTCACCGCCATCTCGGTTCACGGGTACGTGCAGTCGTTCCTGCGCCGGATCGCGGAGGAGCTCCCGCACCTCGACCTTGTGCTGCGCGAAATGGTCACCTCCGGACAGGTCGAGGCGATCGCCGCTGGCGACATCGACCTTGGCTTCGTCCGTCCCCCGGTCACCCGGGCCGGCCTGGCGTCACGCGTCGTCCATGCTGAGCGGCTGCTCCTGGCGGCGCCCGCCGATGACCCGTTCGCGCAGCGCGGCCAGCCGGCTGACATCGCGGAACTGGACGGCCGGCCTCTTGTCATGTACTCGCCGGTGGAGTCACGGTACTTCTACGAGCTGGTGCTCGGCATGACTGTCCGCGCCCATGCCGGGCCCCGGTACGTGCAGTACGTCAGCCAGGTCCACACGATGCTCGCCCTCGTCCAAGCGGGCGTGGGACTAGCCATCGTCCCCGAGTCCGCAACTGCGCTGCACCCGGACGGCGTCGCCTTCATTGCCCTGGCCGACGCCCAGTCACCCTCGGTCGAACTGGCCGCGACATGGCACGAGGCCCCCGACAACCCGGCCCTCACCCGAGCCCTGTCACTCCTCCCAGATCCGCTGAACGAGCGGTTACAAGATGAGTCCTCCACCACTGACCAGCGGAAACGTCCTTGCGAGCCCCATGATCGTGAGTGTAGTTAGTCACTTATCGGACTAATAAGGCATAACTGGCGGCTGGAGGGAAGCTATAACGGCATGGTTACCTTCATCATCGTCCTACTGATCGTGGGTCTCATCGTCGGCGCAATCGCGCGTCTGCTCATGCCCGGGCGTGACTCAATCGGCATCGTCGGCACCATCGTGCTGGGCATCGTCGGCTCCTTCGTCGGGGGTTTCCTGCAGAACCTGATCGAGTACCACACGGCGAGCGTGCACAGCTTCCACCCTGTCGGCCTCATCGGTTCGATCATCGGTGCCTGGGTGCTGCTGCTCCTGCTGCGTCTCACTGGCACGGAACCGGGCCGCCGCCGCCGCTACTAACAGCCCTGATAAGGTCGCTTCTGTCCGATTCCGCCCCACAGGTGGTCGGGACAGCGGCGGCCTTGGTGGATCCGTATTCCATCCCTGAGACAACCCAGGCGCCGCGTCTGCGGTTAAGACCGCGGCTAGCCCTGGGTGCCCTGGGCTGCGGCGGCGACCTGCTGCCACTGCGCCCATGAGGTCAGCCGGGATCCGTAGTCCGCGACCGCGATGTTCAGCGGGGACTCGCCGAGGAACAGCCGAAGCGGCGGGTTCTCGCTGTCCACGAGCGTCAGGATCGCCTCGCGGGTAGCGGCGGGGACGCCGGGGGCGGGAAACCGCTGCGCGCGTTCCTTCGCCGCCACCTCACGGACCTGGTCGTAGGCAGGCAGGCTGGTCGCGCGCTTGGCCGACGATCCGGCCCAGTCGGTCGAGTAACCGGCCGGCTCGACCAGCGTGACCTTGATGCCGAAGGCTGCGACCTCCTGCGAGAGGCTCTGGCTGAAGCCCTCAAGTGCCCACTTCGAGGCATGGTAGGCGCCGGTGTTCATGAACGCGGAGACGCCGCCGATGGAAGAGACCTGGATGATGTGCCCGGCGCCCTGCTCGCGCAGGTACGGCAGCGCTGCCTGGGTCACCCAGAGCGCCCCCAGCACGTTCGCCTCCAGCTGTGCCCGGATCTCGGCCTCGCTGATCTCCTCCACCATCCCGAACTGCCCGTAGCCGGCGTTGTTCACCACAACGTCCACCCGCCCGAACCGCTCATGCGCCTGCCGTACCGCGGCGAACGCCGCTTCCCGGTCGGTGACGTCCAGCTTGATCGGCAAGATCGCGTCACCGTACTTCGCGACCAGATCGCCGAGCGTGGCGAGGTTCCGTGCTGTCGCCGCGACCTTGTCGCCGCGGTCCAGGGCCGCGATGGCCCACTCGCGGCCGAAGCCTCGCGACGTACCGGTGATAAACCACGTCTTCATCGAATGCCTCCAGCATTCTTTGGCTGCCGTTTTCCGCAACCCGACCTGCCAGTCACGCCAGGCGATGCTGACGCGGGCGGCGATCCGCCGCGCCGGGCAGTTGATCGGGGCGGTGACCAGGCAGGACTTGTCGGACACTCCCGTTTTGCGAGAACCTCGTCGCGGCGGGCTGGTATTCCGGCTGCCACGGTCGATCGCCTGGCCGCCCGGAACGGATCATCCGCGGATCCGACTATCTTGATCCTGGTTGCCACTGCGGCGGTGGCGGCGGCTAGACCGACGCCCACCAGGATGACCACCTGGTTAGCGTGGATGACGGCGGAAGCAGTTCGCCGGCACCGGGAACAAGGCGCCGCGGGCCTTTGTTGCATCCCCTGCAATGATGCTGGAGATGCAACTTTGGACCCAATGCAAGGTTTCGGTGAGCGCATCATGACTCTCGCTAGCACGAGGCCCGTGGCGGAGCCGCCAGTTTCGCTGCGCGAGCGCAAGAAGCTGGCCACCCGCCGGCTGCTGCGCCGCGCGGCGCTCGACCTGGTGGCCGAGCGTGGCCTGTCGAACGTCACCGTGGAGGACATCGCCGCGGCCGCAGAGGTGTCGCCGCGCACGTTCTTCAACTACTTCCCGTCCAAGGAAGCCGCGCTGTTCGGCGGCGACCCAGACCGGGCAGCCGAGCTGCGCGAACGCGTCGCGCGCGGGGCGCCTGGCAAGTCGGCGCTTGACGTGCTGCGCGCGGTGATGGCCGAGGACGCCGAGGAGATCGCCGACGAGCTGCGCTCCCTCGGCGGAGAGCCGGCGGACTGGCTGCGCAAGATGAAGGCGGCCCGCACCGACCCGCACGTTCGCGCGGGGCACGCGGCGCAGATGGCCATGATCGAGCGGGCCATCGCCGAAGGGCTGGCGGCGCGCCTCGGCACCGATCAGGAGACCGACCCCTATCCGGGGGTGCTCGCCGCCGCAACGGTAGGCGTGTTCCGCGCCTCCATGTCGTTCTGGGCGGGCTCCGGCGGCGCGGCCCCGCTCGGCCAGCTCATCGACCAGGCCTTCAAGGCGCTCGCGGACGGCCTGCCGGAGAACAGCGACTTGCGCCGGATCACCGCGAACGTAGTTGCGGCGAACGTGGCAGACAGGAAGGACACGAACTGATGGCATCAGCCACTCCCGCGCCCGCCGAGGGCCCCCGGCTTTCCCAGCCGGGCGTGGACGACGGGGCCCTGCCCGGGCTCGGCCGCCGCCGCATCCTGCTCATTATCGGCGCGCTCATGTGCGGCATGCTGCTCGCCGCGCTCGACCAGACCATCGTCTCCACGGCGCTGCCGACGATCGTCGGGGACCTCAAGGGCGGCTCGCACATCGCCTGGGTCATCACCGCGTACCTGCTGGCCACGACGGTGTCCACCCCGCTGTGGGGCAAGCTCGGCGACCAGTACGGCCGGAAGATCTTCTTCCAGGCGTCGATCGTCATCTTCCTGATTGGCTCGGTGCTGTCCGGGCTGAGCAACTCCATGATCATGCTCATCGCCTTCCGGGCGGTGCAGGGCCTCGGCTCCGGCGGCCTGATGGTCGGCGCGCAGGCGATCGTCGGCGACATCGTCTCGCCCCGCGAGCGCGGCAAGTACCAGGGGCTGTTCGGCGCGGTCTTCGGCCTGGCCAGCGTGGTTGGCCCGCTGCTCGGCGGCGTCTTCGTGGACAACCTGACCTGGCGCTGGATCTTCTACATCAACGTCCCGATCGGCGTGATCGCGCTCATCGTGGTGGCCGCCCAGGTCCCTGGCAAGCTGCGCCGGGTGCACCACACGATCGACTACCTCGGCACCCTCCTGCTGTCGGCCGCGGCTACCGCACTGATCCTGCTGACCAGCCTCGGCGGCACGACCTACCGGTGGGCGTCGGCGCCGATCTACATCCTGGGCATCGCGGGTGTCGTGCTGATCGCCGCGTTCGTGCTGGCCGAGCGGCGTGCCCGCGAGCCGATCCTGCCGCTGCACCTGTTTAGGCTGAGGGTCTTCTCCGTGACCAGCGTGGTCGGCTTCATCGTCGGCTTCGCCATGTTCGGCGCGATCACCTACCTGCCCGCGTTCTTCCAGGTGGTCCGCGGCATCTCGCCCACCATCTCCGGCGTGTACCTGCTGCCGCTGATGGCCGGCCTCCTCATCGTCTCGATCGGTTCGGGCCAGGTCATCGCGCGGACCGGCAGGTACCGCGTCTTCCCGATCGCGGGCACAGCGCTGATAGTCATCGGCCTGTACCTGCTGTCGCTGATGAGCCCCTCGTCATCGACCCTCTTTGACGCGCTGGGCATGCTCGTGCTCGGCATGGGCCTCGGCGGTGTCATGCAGGTGCTCGTGATCATCGTGCAGAACGGCGTCGCGCACAGCGAGCTTGGCGTCGCGACCTCGGGCGCCACGTTCTTCCGCTCGATCGGCGGCTCGTTCGGCACGGCGATCTTCGGCGCGATCTTCTCCAACGTGCTGGTCGGCAACCTGGCCAGTCACCTGCACGGGCTCAGCCTGCCGGCCGGCTTCAGCGCCGCGGACGTGACGCCGGCGGCGCTCAGTCACCTGCCCACGGCGGTGCACCTGGGCTTCGTGAACGGCTACGCGGAGACGATCCAGACCGTGTTCCTCATCGCCGTCCCGATCGCTGTGCTCGCGTTCCTCGCCAGCTGGCTGATCCCGCAGGTGGAGCTCAGGCAGTGGGCGGCGCCGGCCGCGTCCGCCGCGCCGACAGCGGAGGCACAGGCCGTGGACGCCTCGTCCGGTCTTGACGACATCCAGGCCGAGGACGACGCGAGCGGCACGGCGGTGCAGTCAGAAACACTCGATCCGCAGGATACTGGCCGGGCGGACGGCCGCTGGGGACCAGACGCGAGCTGACGCGTGAAACACGCCCCCGTTCGGTATGAAGATCATTCATCCGAACGGGGGCGTGTTTTACGTGGTGTCCGACAGCGTCGCCCGGCTGGCGGGTGAGCTAGGCGAGGGCCGGCTGCGGCCCGGCGGCGGCTGGCACCGGCTGCGGCTCAGCAGCGGCTGGCACTGGCTGCGGCTCAGCAGCGGCTGGCACCGGCCGCGGCGCGGGGGCCGGCAGGAACAGGCGCCCGCGGAGGCTGCCGTGCAGCGTCCGGACGGCGACGATCAGCCAGGCGGCGAGCAGCAGCAGGAACAGGCCGGCGGCGGCGTAGCGGAACATGTCCAGGTTGGTGCGCGAGGCCAGCGCGATGGTACCGGTGACGCAGGTGCCGACGGGGAAGGTGAAGCTCCACCAGGTCAGCGCGAACGGCATCCCCTTGCGGATGGCACGCAGCGTAATGAACGCGGCGATGACCAGCCATGCCATGGCGAATCCCCAGGTAGGGACGCCGTACAGCAGTGCGAAGACATTCGCGCCCGCCGGGTAAGGCCCGGGCATCCCCGTCAGGCCGGCGACCTTCGCGAGGTTCCCCGTGGCGGTAACCGACTGGCCAAGCGGCCCGAGGACGATCCACGAGGTCGGCACCATGACGGCGGGCAGCGTCTTGTACGTGATCAGTCGCCCCCACAGCAGCGTGATGATGATGACCGACATGAACAGCGAGATGCCGAACATCGCGTAGCAGCCAAGCAGCAGCGTCTCACGCGCCTGCCCCGCGGGGGCGTACGGGATGAGCAGCGCACCGTTAGCGGCGGACACCATGGGCGGCACGATCGGCATCAGCCAGCCGCCGAACGCGCCGTCCGGCTTGATCTCGTGCCGCGTCATCATCAGGAACGGGATCCAGGTGGCGGTCACGAGCCCGAGCGCGGTCCCCAGGCCCCACAGCACCCAGTCCGCGTCGATCGCGGCACCAAGCCCTATCCAGTCCCTTCCGAGGAGCAGCGTCCCAGTGCCCACGGTCATCAGCGCCATCGCGGGCGCGCCCCAGAACGGGGCCATGACCGGGTTGTTCGCGTGCGCACGGGCGCGGTCGGTGTGCCTCGTCCAGTGCACCGCCCACGCGGCGGTGAGCGCCACGAGCGCGGCCGCCGCCAGCGCCCAGACCACCAGCGCGAACACGTGCAAGCCCGGCACGCGGAAGGGTAGCGTCGCCGCCGCGATCGCGACGATCCCGGTCCCCATGATGGACGCGTACCAGTTCGGCCCGAGATCGCGGAAGACGTCTCTCGGCCGCTCTAGATCTTTGAGTATCCCGAACGGCTGGTGCCGCCTGCGTAGTGCCGGCGTCCCGTCAGGGGTGTCTTGCGTAACCAGGGGCGGAAGCTGCTGAGTAACCATGTACTCAGACTCGGTCCGGGCGGTCGGCCCCAGTAGCCGTCAATCGGCTATGAGGCCATAATCTAACGTTATGAGCTTGCCGGATAGGGTGTCTGATCTGATGCCGTTTGACCTGCTGCTGTCCGTCGCCCGCCTCGGCAGCCTGGGCCTCGCCGCGACTGAGCACGGGATCTCCCAGCCGGCGGCGAGTACCAGGATCAGGCGGCTTGAGCGCCAGCTCGGCGTGCCGCTGATCGCGCGGTCGCCGCGCGGCTCGCACCTCACGCCCGACGGCGAGCTGGTAGCCGGGTGGGCGCAGGCCGCGATCGACGCCGCCGCGGCCCTGGACGCCGGCGTCACGTCGCTGCGGGCGCACATCGACGCGGTGCTGCGCGTCGCGGCGTCCATGACGGTCGCTGAGTACCTGCTGCCCGGCTGGCTGACCGTGCTCCGCGCCCACGACCAGGAGACGGCGGTCGCGCTCACGGCGGGCAACTCGAGGGAGGTAGCGGCGGCTGTCCTCGACGGCGGCGCGGACCTCGGCTTCGTGGAGGGGCCGGACCTGCCGCCCGGCCTCGCGTCGCACCAGGTCGGCGCTGACCGGCTGGCAGTCGTCGTGCCGCCCGGCCACCGCTGGGAGAGGCGGCGGTCCGGCATCACCGCCGCGGAACTCGCGGCGACGCCGCTGGTAGCCAGGGAACCCGGCTCAGGGACGCGCCGCTACTTCGAGGACGCTATGGCTGCCCAGGCCGGCCTCGAACCGGCACCGCCAGTGGCGGAGCTATCGTCGACCACGGCGATCAAGTCGGCTGTCGCCGCGGGCATCGGCCCGGCGGTGCTGAGCTCGCTCGCCGTCGCCCCCGAGCTCGCAGCCGGCACGCTGCGCGCGGTCAAGGTGACCGACCTCGACCTGAGCAGGAGGCTGCTCGCCATCTGGGCCGCGGGCAGGCAGCTCATCGGCCCAGCCGCGGACCTGCGCACCATCGCCGCGCGAACCCGGTGACCAGCCGGCGGATGATGCTCCCTGCGCACACTGAGAAACCCGGTGGCGCCGCCAGGCGAAGCACGCGCCCGTTCGGACTACTGATGGGCTTCGGTGCGAATCAGCACTGCTTGGTCAGCAGTTCTTCGTGCCCTGGTACGGGACCCAGTGGCCAGGTCCCGGAGAGCCTGGCGAAGCAGACGCGTATCGCATCGGGGAACGCGCCCTTGGGGAGACCCTCGGCGGTGCGCGTGCCGGTCATGACACCGAGCGCGGTGCGCATCGCGCCGATGCTCGCGCGGGCCCACACAGTAGCGGTCACCTGATCCGTATCCGGCAGCGCGTAGCGATCGTGTAGCACGCGGGCGAGGAGCTCCTCGAAGTCGATCAGCGTCCGCTGCCTGTCGCTAATGGGCAGGTCGACCACTCCCGGTGCCGCCACGACCTGCACGAACAGCACGTCGCGGCCCTTGAAGAACTCCAGGATGGCCTGGCAGACGGCCTCATACGGCGGTTCCCCCGCCGGGCGGTTCCTGACGGACTCGAACATCTCCGGGAGCAGGGAGAACGCCTCATCGAGGACCAGCGCAGCCTTCGACGAGAAGTACCTGAATAGCGTGCGTTCGGTCACCCCCGCGTCGGCCGCGACATCGGCGGCACTGGTGGCCTGGAACCCGCGCTCTGCGAATAGCCGGCGGGCGGAGGCCAGCAGCTTGCGCCTGGTCTCCTCCTTGTGCGCCTCCCAGCGCAGCGCCGTCCCTGGTCGGGCGGCCGCCGCTACAGGGGATTCCTCTGCTTCCACGGCACCAAGCCTACTTCCTGTCAGCGCTGACAGGAATATTTGTGTCAGTGCTGACAGATATGTTACTGTCAGTGCTGACAGATAAATGCACGCGCGTGGGCTCTTCGGGGGACTACGACTCGCGTACCGCCGTCCAGGGGAAGGGACTGGCCGATGTCAAGGGTTTTGCATGCGATCGCACGCTGGTGCTTCGCGCACCGGTGGCTGGTGGTCGCGCTATGGCTACTTGTGCTTGTCGCGGGAGCCGCGGGCGCGAAGGTGTCGGGCGGGACGCTCGACAACACGTTCACCATTCCCGGCTCCCAGTCGCAGACGGCGCTCGACCAGGTGCAGCAGGACTTCCCCGCGGCGGCGGGCACCAGCGCACAACTGGTCTTCCATGCCACGGACGGCACCACGCTCGCTAGCCCGGCCAACGCGGCGGACATCGAGCGGACGCTGGCCCAGGCGGCCAAGGCACCGCAGGTGGCGGCGGTCATCTCGCCCCAGGCGTCGCAGCAGGTGACGCCGGACGGCGAGACGGGCATCGCGACGGTGGAGTACCGCGTGACCTCGGGCGACCTGCAGAACAGCTCGGTGACCGCGCTGACGAACCTCAGCAGTGCGGCGAACAGCAAGACGCTGGCGGTCAGCGCGGGCGGCGCGGCCCTGTCGGCTAAGGCGCCGAGCACGGGGAGCAGCGACATCATCGGCCTGATCATCGCCCTCGTCGTCCTTACGGTGACGCTTGGCTCACTGCTCGCGGCCGGGATGCCGCTGATCACGGCCATCGGCGGGGTGGCCGTCGCTATGCTCGGGCTGAGTGGCCTGGCGGCCGTGACCTCGATCTCCAGCACCGCCGAGACCCTCGCCGTCATGATCGGCCTCGCGGTTGGCATTGACTACGCGCTGTTCATCACGACCAGGCACCGCGCCCAGCTGGCGGCAGGGCTCGACGCCGCGGCGTCGGCTGCCATGGCGGTCGGCACGGCAGGCACGGCCGTGGTCTTCGCCGGGTGCACCGTCATCATCGCCCTGGCGGCGCTGTCGGTGGTCGGTATCCCGTTCCTGACCGTGATGGGCCTTGCCGCCGCGGGCACCGTCCTGCTCGCGGTGCTCATCGCGATCACGCTGGTCCCGGCGATCTTCGGCCTCGCCGGATCGAGGCTCCGGCCGCGCGCGGGCTCCCGGGCGGCCCGGCTGGCGGAGCGCACGGCCCACGCGGGAGACGCGGTCCAAGCGGGAGGCAGGGCCTACGCGGGAGGCGCGGCAGGGGGGCGGGGGAGCGGTATCCGCCCGACCTTCGGTGCCCGCTGGCTGTCGGGCGTCACGAGGCACCCAGTCGTGGCCCTGGTGGGCTCCGTGCTCGTGCTGCTGGTCCTGGCTGTGCCCGCGCTCAGCCTTAGCCTCGCCCTGCCGGATAACGGCTATGCCGCCCAGGGCACCACCCAGCGGACCGCGTTCGACACCATCAGCGCCGACTTCGGGCCCGGCTTCAACGGCCCGCTGCTCGTGCTAGCCGACCTTGGCCACCCGGCGAGTCAGGCCGCCGCAACGCGCTCGGCCGACGCCGTCGCCAACGAGCTCAAGGGTTTCGCCGGCGTTACCGCTGTCTCGGCCCCCCAGCTTGACAGTGCTGGCGTTAATGGGGCGAGCACCGCTGCGCTGATCCAGGTCGTGCCCACGACCGCCCCCTCAGCGAGCGCCACCGCCAGCCTGGTGACCGACATCCGTGACCAGGCTGGCGCTATCGAGCACGCAACTGGCGCCAGCGTGGCTGTGACAGGAACGACCGCGACCAATGTCGACGTCTCCACAAAACTGTCTTCCGCGCTCGTTCCCTTCGCCGCGATCGTGGTCGGGCTTTCGCTGCTCCTGCTCATGATCGTGTTCCGGTCATTCCTGGTCCCGGTCAAGGCAGCGGTCGGCTTCCTGCTGTCCGTCGCGGCCAGCTTCGGCGCGACGGTAGCCGTCTTCCAGTGGGGCTGGCTGGCAGGCCTGCTCGGCGTCCCCGCCACCGGTCCCATCGTGAGCTTCCTGCCGATCATCGTGATCGCGGTGCTGTTCGGCCTCGCGATGGACTACGAGGTCTTCCTCGCGACCAGGATCCGCGAGGACTACGTGCACGGCGGTGACCCCAGGCGCGCGATCGTAACCGGCGGCGGAGCGTCCGCCCGCGTCGTGGTCGCGGCGGCGATCATCATGACGTCGATCTTCGCCAGCTTCGTGCTGCCTGACGACGCCATCATCAAGCCGATCGCCTTCGCCCTGGCGATCGGCGTGGCCTGCGACGCGCTGCTAGTCCGGATGACGGCCGTCCCTGCCGTACTGGCGCTGGCGGGGCGCAAGGCGTGGTACCTGCCCCGCTGGCTCGACCGCCTGCTGCCGAACCTGGACGTCGAGGGCGCGGCACTCCGCGAGCCCCATCCCGCAGCCCAGCCTCCAGTCAGGGAACGGGCTGGCTAAACGAGCCGGCACAGCTGACCTAGGTCGGCCCTGGCGGCATATAACCGCCAGGGCCGACATCGTTCTTGATCTTCTTGGGGGCAAGCTGATTACTGGTAACGGAAGCCGTCGATGAAGCGGCGGAAGACGCCGCCTTCGCGGGTAAGTGCGGGGCCAGGCGGGGGCGCGACGGTGCGCTGGCGCGCGACGGGCTGGTCGTAATCGGTGCGAGCGATAGCATCAATGATCTGGGCTTCGTCGAAATCCTCCGAGCCCTCGATCTCCGGCACATACCCGACGAGCACGCCATCCAGCATGACCTGGGCCTCAAGGCCCGCCGTCCCGTCGGTATCCCACTCAGCCTGGCGCCCGCCAGTCAACGTCACGCTCACCCCAAACTGCCCGGGCTCCCGGAGCAGATGAGCGTTAACTCCTCGGTCCCGGAGAGAGTCAACCACTCTCCGCGCCCTGAACTCATCCATACCAAAAAGGTAACGCCCGTCCCTGGAGAACTGCTGAGCGTCAGCTGTACCTAAGTTCTAAGCTATGCCTTCAACACCCACAACCCACACCTCCTACCTGCGCGCACATCCAATCGATCCTGCGGCCTGTGAGAACCACCCGCTTTGGTAGCGGCCGCCACACCGCCGACCCGCACGGCAAGGAAGATCCGGCTATTTCCCGGTATATTCGGCTTGTGGACCTGAGCGGTCGCGCCGAGAACGCTGGTACGCCCCGCATTGACACCAGCGTGGCGCACAGCGCCCGCGTGCACGATTACTGGCTTGGCGGCAAGGACAACTTCGCCGCTGACCGTGCGGCCGGGGACGCGGTCATGGCCGCCTATCCAGGGATCGTCCAGTCGGTACGGGCCAACCGGGCGTTCCTCGCCCGCGTCGTGCGCTTCCTCGCCGGCGAGGCCGGGATCACCCAGTTCCTGGACATCGGTACGGGCATCCCCGCAGCGGACAACACGCACGAGGTGGCGCAGGCCGTGGTACCGAGCCGCGCGCATCGTGTACGTCGACTACGACCCGGTGGTCCTGCAGCACGCCCGCGTGCTGCTGACCAGCGATGCCCCGGGCACGGTCGACTACATCGACGCGGACCTGCGGGAGCCGGGCAAGATCCTGCGCGAGGCGGCCCGGACGCTCGACTTCACCCGCCCGGTGGCGATCCTGCTGATCGCGGTCATGCACCTGATCGTGGACGCCGACGACCCGTACGGGATCATTGGCCAGCTCAAGGCCACGATGGCACCGGGAAGCTACCTGGCGCTGTCCCAGGTGGCCTCGGACATCGAGACGGAGCAGGTGGCCGAGGCCCGGCGCCGGTACAACAGCCTCGCGCGCGAGACTCAGCGGCACCGCACGCACGCTGAGGTAACCGGGTTCTTCGACGGCCTCACCCTGATCGACCCGGGCGTGGTCCAGGTGCCGCAGTGGCGCCCGGCCTCAGACCTAGAGGCCGGGGCCAAGTCAACAATGTGGGGCGGCGTAGCCCGCCGCTAGGGCTGCATCACTGATTAGCGGCCACACGGCCACTCCGCGGCACCTAGCCATCAGTCATGGCCACTCAAACGCGACTTCCTATCGGTTAGGGCCAGTTATGCGTCCCGCATGCCCGGAATGTGGCGCTCTAACTTACTGGTGGGAAGTCGCAAATTGACGGGAAGACTAAATCGTTAACGGTTACGGGAGTGACGCGAAGTGACTCGGGGGCGAATCCGGCCGCCAGTGCAGAAAGCGCGGCGTCCAGGTAGATGGTCAGGTCGTCGTCCGCGCGGGCCGACCAGCGGTCGTAGGCGGCGCGGCAGGCGGCGAGCACGGCCCGGCCGATCGCCAGCGGGTACAGGGAGTCGGCTGGCTGGCCGATGCGGTGGCCGGCGAATTCGCTGATCGCCCGCTCCCAGGCCTCGTAATGCTCGGCCGCGCTGAACGACAGCGCGGGCACCGTGGCGATCAGCTGCATCTGCATCCGCATCTCGGGGACGTCGTCGGCGTGGTAGTGGTTCGCCGCAACCACCGCGCCGCGGATCGCGTCCATCAGCGGCACGTCATCGGTGACCGCCGCGAGGGAGGCGCTGATGGTTTCCACCTCGGTCTCGAACTCGGTCCACAGCACGCTCGCCTTCGTCATGAAGTAGCGGAAGAACGTGCGCTCGCTGATCCCCGCCTCGGCCGCGATCTGCTCGATCGTGGTGTTGTCGAACCCGCGCTCGGCGAACAGGCGCAGCGCGATCAGCCGCAGCTCGCGCCGGCTCGTGGACGGCGGCCGCCCGCGACGGGTCCCCGCCTGATCGGCCTCGACTTGCTCGTTCAACCTCACCACCTACAGAGAACGATGATCCCCGCTACTTAATGTCAGCTACTGACATTAACATTTAGACGCTACGCCGTCGCCTCCCGGGGAGTCATATGCGACCGCACCTGGTGAGGGTCACACGCGTTGCGGGAGTGCCTGATGATGCGTTCCGCCGCGCTTCCCGGATCATCGTGCGACGCCAGGGGCCGTTTCCCGGGGCCTAGTTACGCACGATCTTTCCCGCCCGGCGATCGCAGGCTGCGGAGGCCCACAGAATGTGACCTGTGTCACATTAGTTGCTTGTGTCAGTGTCTGTCATTAATATCCGAACTATTACGTCACTCACTGACGTAATAGCCCGAGCGATGTCGCTCCGGCCCGCGGCAGGCAGCTGACAAGCAGCAGCGCGCCCGCGCACCGGCTCCCTCACCGGCCCGACGTCAAGCTGGGCAGAACGCGCCAGGTAAGCAACGTCAAACTAAGCAACAAGGGAGTTGTCAATGCCAGGACGTGTAGCAGGCAAGGTCGCTTTCATCACAGGCGCGGCGCGCAGCCAGGGCCGCAGTCACGCGATCAGGCTGGCGCAAGAGGGCGCCGACATCATCGCGGTCGACATCGCCGGACCGATCGAGTCGGTCAAGGCTTACCCTGGCGCCACCGAGGAGGACCTCGCTGAGACCGTCAAGCAGGTCGAGGCCCTGGACCGGCGGATCGTCGCGCACAAGGCCGACGTCAGGAACTCGCAGGCGCTGAAGGAGGCACTTGACGACGGCGTCGCGCAGCTAGGCAAGCTCGACATCGCGATAGCCAACGCCGGCATCTATCAGATCCACCCGGCGCTTGAGCTGGACGACGCGGGCTGGCAGGAGACGATCGACATCAACCTGACCGGCGTCTGGAACACCGTCAAGGTGGCCCTGCCGCACCTGGTGGCGAACCAGGGCGGGTCGATTATCCTCACCAGTTCGACGGCCGGGCTCAAGGGGCTGGCCAACTCGGTGCACTACAACGCGGCCAAGCACGGCGTCGTCGGCATCATGCGCACGATCGGCAACGAGTTCGGCGCGCAGAACATCCGCGTCAACTCGATCCACCCGACCGCGGTGAACACAACCATGATCCAGAACAAGGAAGTGTGGGGCCTGTTCGACCCGGCCAACCCCAACCCCACCAGGGAGTCCGCGGAGGCCGCGTTCAGGACGATCAACGTGCTGCCGATCCCGTGGGTAGAGCCGGTCGACATCAGCAACGCGATCCTGTTCCTCGCCTCGGACGAGGCCCGGTACATCACCGGTGTAACGCTGCCCGTCGACGCCGGCTTCATGATCAAGTAACGGAAGAAGAACCACCACATGGCAGGACGAGTAGCAGGCAAGGTCGCCTTCATCACGGGCGCCGGCCACGGCCTCGAGTTCACCGTCGACGCCGGGAACACCATCCGATGAGCACCAGCCGTGACGGCCGCGAGCCGCTCAGCAGCATCAGGGACCGTATCCAGGCCGGTGTCGTCGGCCGGGAACGCGAGCTCGGCCTGGTGCTCGCGGCCGTCGCGGCGGGCCGCGACATCCTGCTTGAAGGGCCGCCGGGCACGAGTAAGTCCACGCTGCTACGGGCGATCACCGCCGAGTGGGGCATCCCGCTGGTCTTCGTCGAGGGCAACGCGGACCTCACCCCGGCGAAGATAGTCGGGCACCACAACCCGGCGCGCGTGCTCCGTGAGGACTACAGCCCGGAGAACTTCGTCGACGGCCCCCTGGTCGAGGCGATGCGCGAAGGCGGCTTCCTCTACATCGAGGAGTTCAACCGCGCACCGGAAGACACCCTCAACACCCTGCTCACCGCGATGGCCGAACGGCGCATCGCGGTGCCACGGGTCGGCGAGGTCATCGCCAGGGACACGTTCCGGGTCATCGCCTCGATGAACCCCTACGACAACATCGGCACCACCCGGCTGTCGACGTCCGTGCACGACCGGCTCTGCCGCCTCGCGATCACGTACCAGGACGCGGTGGCCGAGCGCGGCATCGTCGCCCTCCGCGCCCCCCGGTTTGAGCCAGCACTGGCCGACCTCAAGCCCGCAGTGTACGAGCGCCTGGTCGCCGACGCCGTGGCCGTCACCCGTGCCACCAGGGAGCACGAGGACATCAGACAGGGCAGCAGCGTCCGCGGCGCCATCGACCTGACCCTGGTCGCGGGGGAGCTCTTTCTCCTGGACTCAGAACGAGGGCGTGGCTCCGCCGGGTGGGCTCATGACACTGACGGCGGGGAGGCAGGCGAACCGGCGGGCGGCTCCGTCCCTGACGCCGGCAGCACTGACACCGGCGACGGGACGCAAGCGCTTGCCGAAGAAACAGAACAGCGCTACCGGGCCACCGTCTACGACGCGATGGTCGTCGCGCTGTCCGGGCGGATCTTCCTCGACGAGACCGTGGAGGCCACTCCCGAGCAGGTGCTCCGGCAGATCTGGGAGGACCACTTCATCCTCTCCCCGGCCGCCGCGGCCCCCGGTTGAAGAGCAGTGGAGGCGGACTCCCCGATCCGCCGCCAGTCCGACCGGCCGCGGCGCCAGGATCCCGCCCGCGGGCTGAAGCCGCTGCGCCGCAAGCCGAAGACGCTCACCGAGGAGCCCGAGCTGCGGGACATCTCGCAAGGCGGCGGAGCCGGGATGGTGCTCGGCCCGGGACCGGGCGGACGTGACCGGGCCGGCCGCCCCCCGGGGCAGCGCGGCGGGAGCGGTCCCGCCGTCACCGAGGAGCAGGGCATGCTGGTGGGCCTGACCGAAGCGGCCGTGGCACCCGACCCGGAGACGCTGCGCCGGGCCCGGGAGATCGCCGCGCGGCTGGCAGTGGCCCGGCCGCGCAGGGACAGGACCGCGCGGCGCGGCCGCGGTGAGGTGGCCAGCGTCCCCTACCGGGGCGGCTCCGACGACATCGACCTGGACCGGACGCTTGAGCAGCTCATCGAGCATCCCGAGCGCGCGCCAAAGGGCGCGCCCCTGTTCTGGACTGAGGAGGGAGGGAGCGAGGAACGAGCGACCGAGCGACGAGGGAAGAACAGGGGTCCCGAGCGCCCGGAGGCGCGCGCGGGAAACATCGTGCCCGAGGACGAGGACATCGTCGTACGCGAGCGGGTCACCACCACCCGTTCCGTGGTGCTGCTCGTGGATCTTTCCGGGTCCATGCGCGGCGAGCGGGTCCGCACCGCGGCGGCCGCCGTCGGCGCGCTCGCCGCGGAGCTGGCGCGGGACAACCTCGCGGTGATCGCGTTCTGGTCCGACGCGGCGGTGCTGTCTCACCTCGGGCAGCACGTGCCGCCGGAGCGGCTGCTTGAGTCGATGCTGCGGATACCGGCGCGCGGGCTCACCAACATCGCGTTCCCGCTGCAGGTGGCGCGGCGCGAGCTCGCCCGGGTCCCCGCTAGGGACGCGAGGGTGCTGCTGCTGTCGGACTGCGTGCACAACGCCGGCCCCGATCCGCGACCCTTCGCCGCGCGGCTGCCCCGGCTCGATATCTTGCTCGACACGACCGGCGAGCAGGATCCTGAGCTGGCACGCGATCTCGCCAGGCTCGGCCGCGGCCGGCTCCGGCAGGTCCGCACCTACCGGGACGTGGCCCCGGCCCTCAGCGAGTTCTTCGAAGAATAAGGAGTCCGACATGGCTATCGTTATCGTTGCCACCCTGATCCCCGTCCCCGAGCACCGGGATGCGGTCATCGCGGCGCTTGAGACCGCGCAAAGCAAGGCGCACGCGGCGGAGGACGGCACCCTGCTCTACGCCCTGCACGAGGGGCGGGACGGCCGCCTCGTGATGATCGAGAAGTTCGCCGATGACGCGGCGCTGGCCGCGCACTCGGCCGGCGACGCGCTCGCGGAGTTGGTCGCGGCCCTGGACGGCAAGCTCAGCGCCCCCATGGACGTCCAGGTCCTTACCCCGCACCCCGCCGGGTCGGCGGAGAAGGGCACACTCTAAATCCCCCGCATCCGCGGCACCCGGGTACGCCCGTAAACACCGAAGGTAGTGAAGGATATGGCCAACAAGTGGTTTGAGACGGTAGCCGTGGCGCAGCGGCGAGCCAAGAAGCACCTGCCGAGGGACGTGTACGGTGCGCTGATCGCCGGGGCAGAGGCGGGCGTGACGATTCGCGACAACGTAGCCGCGTTTTCCGAGCTGGGGTTCGTGCCGCATGTCGCGGGCCTGCCCGCGACACGGGAGATGGCGACCACGGTGATGGGGCAGGACATCTCGCTGCCCGTGCTGATCTCCCCGACTGGCGTGCAGGCCGTCCACCCCGACGGCGAGGTGGCCGTCGCCCGCGCCGCCGCCGCCCGCGGTACCGCGATGGGCCTGTCCTCCTTCGCCTCCAAGCCCGTCGAAGAAGTCATCGCGGCCAACCCGAAGACGTTCTTCCAGATGTACTGGGTCGGCGGCCGCGACGAGATGCTGGCCCGCATGACACGCGCGAAGGACGCGGGGGCAGTCGGCGTGATCGTCACACTGGACTGGTCGTTCTCCTTTGGCCGCGACTGGGGCTCGCCCCGGATCCCGGAGAAGATTACCTTCCAGGAAATGCTCCGCCAGGCCCCCACGGCCCTGTCCCGGCCCGCGTGGTTCGCGCAGTGGCTGCGGGCCGGTTCGATCCCGGACCTGACCGTGCCGAACCTGCCGGTGGGCGGGGCGCCGGCGCCGACGTTCTTCGGCGCTTACGGCCAGTGGATGCAGACGACACCGCCATCCTGGGAGGACCTCGCCTGGCTGCGGGCGCAGTGGGAGGGGCCGTTCATGCTCAAGGGCGTCACCAGGATCGACGACGCCAAGCGGGCTGTCGACGCGGGAGTCTCCGCGATCTCGGTGTCCAATCACGGCGGCAACAACCTGGACGGGACGCCGGCCACGATCCGCTTGCTGCCGGACATCGCCCAGGCGGTCGGCGACCAGGTTGAGGTGCTCCTGGACGGCGGCGTGCGGCGCGGCAGTGACGTGGTGAAGGCGCTCGCCCTTGGCGCGCGTGCCGTGATGATCGGCCGGGCGTACCTGTGGGGCCTCGGGGCCAACGGGCAGGCGGGCGTGGAAAACGTCCTCGACCTGCTGCGGTCGGGGATCGACGCCTGCCTGCTCGGGCTCGGGCACTCGTCGACCGCCGAGCTTTCACCAGACGATCTGCTGATACCGCCCGGCTTCACGCGTCGCCTCGGAGGCTGAGCGCTAGGGACGGGCACTCGGATACGAGCACCTGCGGACGGGCACCCGGAGTCGGCCACCCGGAGCCGGGTCCCTGCACAGGGGCACTCGGTGTGGGGGGCTCGCGGACGGGCACTCGGTGCCGGGCGCCCGCAGTTAGGTACCCAGTGCCGAGCGCCCGCCAGTCAGGTGCCCGCGGACGGGCACTCGGTGCCGGGCGCTCGCAGACGGGCGCCCGCAGACGGGCGCCCGCAGTAAGGGACTCTCGGATACGAGTATTCGCGGCGGGGGCTCGCTAGAGGCCGGCCTGGTCGACGGCCTGCTGCAGGGACGCGATGTATCCGTCGCTCGTGTAGGTCGCGCCGCTGACCGCCTGGACGTTGGCACTCTGGGCGGTGAGGACCTCGCTGTTCAGCTGGGAGACGGCGTTCGCGCCAATCGAGTCGGAGGGCTGCTGCACGTCGTTGGCGGCGGTGATCTTCCCGTCGGACACGGTGAGCTGCACCTGCACGGGACCGTAGTTGGTTGACTCGTCCGTGCCGGTGAAGGTGCCTGACGGGGCGCTCTTCGTCGGTGCCGCGGTACTGGGAGCCGTCGTCGGCTTCTTGCTTGGCGCGGCGGTAGATGGAGCGGTCGTCGGCGTGGTCCTAGCAGGCGTCGTGGCCGGCGCGATCGGCGTCGTTGGCTGCGTCATCGCCGGCGCGCTCGGCGACGATGACGCCTTCGGCGTGGTCTTCTTCGCTGTCGTGGACGGAGATGCGCTGGCCGAGGAGGACGCCGCAGGCGAGCTGCCGTTCGATGAGGTCATCGGCGGCGCGGACACGGACAGGCCGGTCGGCGTGCTCGTCGCGGCGACCGGGGTGATGCCTGGCACGTGGGTCTTGAACGAGAAGAGCGCGGCGAGACCCGCGATAGTGCCGCCTAGGGTCAGGACAGCGCGGCGCATACAGCCTCCTGAGGGGGAGTGGCTCTTGGGGGAGTGGGCCGTTGTAAGCGGCGATTAGAAGTCGAAGGACTCGTGGTGGATGCGGCGCCGAGGGATGCCCGCGGCGACCAGTGAGTTGACGGCCGCCTGGGTCATGCCGGTAGGCCCGCACACGTACGCCTCATACCGGTGCAGCCCTGGGACGGTTTGCTGCAGGTGGTCCGCGTCGAGCGGGTCATAGCCGAGCTCCTCGCGGGAGCCGATGAGGTAGTGCATCGCGGCGTGCCTGTCGCTGGCGATGGCGTTCAGTTCCCGGCTGAACACCACGTCACGGGGGTGGCTGGCCCGGTAGAGGAGCGTGATGCCGCCGGACATCCGCTTGGGCAGCGCGGCGAACATCGCCCGGATCGGGGTGATGCCGACGCCGCCGGCGATGAGCAGCACCCGGCGGCCGGTCAGCGACGGCGTGAACGCCCCGTAGGGGCCCTCGGCGATGATCCGGGTGCCCGGCTTGAGGTTGCCGAGGGAGCCGCTGTGGTCGCCGCGGGCCTTGACGGTGATCCGCATCAGGTCAGGCTGCGGCATCGCCGACAGCGAGTAGGGGTGGGATTGCCACCACAGCTCGCGGGTGAGGAACCGCCAGCGGAAGAACTGGCCGGGCTCCGCGCGCAGGTGGTCGAAATCGCGGCCCGAGATGAGCACCGACACGATGCCGGGTGCCTCGGGCCGGACGGACTGCACGGTGAAGCGGTGCCGGGCGGCGCTCCTGACGGGGGTGATCACCCGGTACCAGAGCAGCAGTCCGCCGATCACCGCGTACATAGCCGACCAGGCGACCCGCGCCTGGAAGCTCTCGGCGAACGCGCCGCCGTCGGCGAACTGGTGGCTGAACGCCAGCGCGATCGCCAGGTAGGTGTACAGGTGCGCGTAGTACCAGGTCTCGTAGGCGATGCGGCGGCGCGCGGCCCTGATCGAGAACGCGGCGACCATCAGCAGCAGCAGCCAAGCGACGGTCGCCATCAGGACGTCGGGGTAGACCGTCAGCTCACTGACGGTCGTGCTCGTCAGGCTTTTATGGCCAACGATCGAGTAGCCCCAGATGATGAACACAACGTGCCCGCTTGTCACGCTGATGACATACCGGCCGCCGATGGAATGCCAGCGGGCCAGCCGGTCGCTGCCGATGCCCTTCTCCAGCGGGGGGAGCCTGGCCATGAGCGCCACAAGGATGACGACCCCGTACCCGGCAAGCATGCCGAGCACCTCGCCGATGTCGACAAGCAGGGCACCAGGGCCGTGCAGGAACAGGGTGTCCCGCCACCACAGGTACATGACGCCGGCGGCGCCGAGTGCGATGAGGGCAAGCACCACGATGGGCAGGATGATCCGTGCTTTGCCAGTGCCGGGCGCGATCGGCTTGGCGGTTCGCATGGCACCGGTCGCCCTGATGGCGCCGGTCGTCTTAATGGCACCGGTCGTCCTGATGGCGCCGGTCACCGTATTGGCATCGACCGTCGTGTGCGCTCCGGTGGCCCGGAGGCTGCCGGTCGTCCGCATTGCTCCGGTCGTCCGCATGCTGCCGGTCGTCCGCATGGCGCCGGTCGTCCTGTTAGGGTCGAGCGCCGGGTTGACGGCGGTCGGCCTGATGGCGCCGGTCGTCCTGGTGGGCCCGGCCGACCGGGCTGTGGTAGCCGCCGGAGATCCGGTGGCCTCCCAGGGGGGCTGCTGCTCCGTCGGCTGGCCTTGGGCCGGCCAGGCGCCCGTCTGCCGGCGACCCGGCGACGGGGCGGGGGCGGGCCGTTCCTGCGGCAGCCTCGGCTGTGCTCCCGTTGGGCGCACCCGCCAGGACGTCGTCCACCGGCGGCCCACCGCCGGGTCTGCCCACTCCGGGGGCGGCAGTTCAGTCGCCTGCCGCTGAGCGGTCGGCATCGGGCCTGTCGGCGCCGGCAGCGGGCCCGACTGGGATCCCGGCCACGCCTCCTCTTCTGGCGGGTCCGACCAGACGGAGGCCTGGGCTCCCGTGCGCCAGACGGACGGCGGCGGGTCCATGGGCCGGCCACGGCCAGGTGGATACTGGCCGTCCGGGTACTGGTTGTCTGAAGAACGTCCGTGGTTAGCCATGGCGCTCCTCAGGCCTACGACGTGGCGGAACCGGGCACTTGCTCATTATTCTGGAAACGTACGCGGCTCCGTGGCGGTTCGATGCACTTAGAGGCGCTAGAAGGCCTTTATGAGGGAACGCAGAACTCTGGGGGCGCGCGTTGGAGGTGACTGCACCCTTCTCCGGGACTGCCGCCATCGGGTTGTCACCAACGGAGCACAGGGCGCGAACTGGCGAGACGCCGGGCCCCGTCTGGCCGTTGTAGCCGGTTCACCCCAGTACCAGCCCTGGCCCCCCCTCCGGGACTGGCCCTGACCCTTACGGGCTGCCACCCAAAGCGGTGCTCGGCGTCTCGCCACTTGGAGCTAACCGCACGACCGCATGGCAGCGCCATCCCCGAATCCGGGGGTGCCGGCGATGGCGGGCCGTCCCTAGACTGGCCCGGTGGCTGCGCATGTGAGTACCGCGTCTGGCCAGGTTTTCCGGCTCACCGAAGGCAGCCAGCTGGTATTCGGGCGAGGGCCTGAGGTGGACCTGGCGATCACCGCTGGCCGCGGCCTTTCCCGGCGGGCCGGGGTGATCGCGGCGACACCGGACGGAGTCTGGATCGCGAACATCAGCAAGACGCACGCGCTGTACGTGGCGGGCGACGGCTACCGGATCCGCCTGCCGCGCGTTGAGGGTGACGGCGAGCCGACGGGCGGCTGGCTGGTCCACTCGGGAACCGCGATGGTCGGCTCGCGCTCGATGCTCGACGACGGGCTGCAGATCGAGGTAATGGTCCCCGGCAGGGACCGGCGGCCCCCTGGGGCGGCGGACGCGGGCAGCCTGGCGCAGGCAGACGGTGAGGGCACGGTGCTGCCGCTCTACCTGGACCCGAAGACCAAGCTCTTCCTGGTAGCGCTGATGTGGTGCCGGCCGTGGCTGGTCGACCAGAGCGCCGCGTCACCGCTGCCGCGCACCCCGGAGATCGCCAGGGCCGCGCTTGAGGTGACCGGCGCGCACCGTGAGCTTGAGCGGTTCGAGAACGATCCCGAGTTCCGCGACCGGCTGTCCGCCCGCGTCGCCGAGCACATCAAGGTCCTGCGCCGCAAGATCACCGAGCGCGGCCTCACCGAACCAGAAGTCCGGCTGTCGGACGAGGTCGCCGTCCGGATCCTGATCGAGCACGGGATCGTCGCGTCGGGGGACCTGCGGCTGCTCGCCGATCCCGCGTGGTGCTCACGGCAGGAGGACCTGTGGTGGGACAGGGACTTATGGGGGGCCGGGCGGCGGCCCCACGGTCGGTCCCTTGTTGACGGTGAACGAGGCGCTGGCACTCCGCCCGCTGGACGCGGTGACCACCACGTGGTAGTTGCCAGGCGGGATGGGTCCGCGGAAGAACAGGTGCCCCTGGTCGATGGCGTAGCTGAACGTGCCTTGCAGGTCGGCCATCGGCCGGTCCGGCGAGACGCCCACGCCGTCGAGACGGACCGTGACAGGCATGAGGGGCGGGAAGCCGGAGCCGTGGATCACGTACACCGTGTTGCCGTCACCGTACGGCTGGCTGACGCAGAGTTCCGGCGTTGTGCCGGACACGTTGGCCGTGCACGACGGCGGCGGCTGCGCCACGGGACCAGGGGTGGCTTGGGCGCCTGACCCGCGCAGCGCCACCCCGATCCCGATCCCCGCGGCGACTAGGACCGCCGCCGCGAGCACCCGTGCCCACAACGGCAGGAGCACGCGCCCCCCGAGGAATGTGCCGGCCCGGCGGCGCCGGCGGCGCACCCGGTGCGGTTCCGGCTCCTGCCCGGCAGGCGCCTCGGATCCGCCGGGCGGCTCTGCCGCGCCAGGTGACCCCTGTCCAGCAGGGAAGCCGGCCGCCGAGTGACCGGCCTGGGGGAAAGCCGCCAGCGACTCGAAGCCTGGCAGCGGGGTATGCGAGCCGTCCGTGACATCAGTGCCAACCGAGGCACCAGAGTCGTCCGTCTTGCTGCCGGCGGACACCTCGTCGTCGGGGTCCTGCTCGCCGGCGGCCATCTCGGCCGCCAGGCGCGGGTGATGCTGGAACTCGGCGACCACGAGGTACTCCGCGATCACCGCCATTGCCGACTCGGGCAGGTAGCCGTGCCCGGACGCGGCCGGCAGCGTGAAAGAGCCGAGCTTGCCGAGGATCGCCGCGCCGGACGGCCTCATCCGCGGCAAGCGCTCCAGGCAGGCGGCGACGAGCCCGGACAGTTCCTCCGGTACGCCTTCCAGGTCGGGCGGCTCCGTCGCGAGCCGGACGAGGATGTCCATCACGGTCTCGCCCTGGTACGGCGGGTGGCCGGTCGCGGCGAACACGAGCGTCGCGCCGAGCGAGAAGACATCGCTGGCTGGGGAGGCCAGCGTCGCGTCCCTGGCCTGCTCCGGTGCCATGTACGCAGGCGTACCCGCCGCCCCGCGCGTCGTGGTGAGCTGGACGCGCTCGGCGGCCCTGGCCACGCCGAAGTCGATCACCCGCGGCCCGTCGGGCGCCACCAGCACGTTCGACGGCTTGACGTCGCGGTGCAGCAGCCCCGCGTCGTGAATGGACGCTAGCGCTTCCGCGCACCCGGCCGCGAGCCAGCGCACGGCGGGGACGGGGAGCGGGCCTGCCTTCTTCACCAGCGTGCTCAGCGAGGGCGCGGGCACGTACGCGGTGGCCACCCAGGGCAGGTCCGCGTCCGGGTCCGCCTCGATGACCGCCGCGGTGAACACTCCGCTCACCCGGCTGGCCGCCGACACCTCGCGGGCGAACCTGGCGCGGAAGCCGGCCTCCTCGGCCAGTTCGACCCTGATCGTCTTCACCGCGACCAGGCGGCCCGCCGTGGACCGGGCAAGGAACACCTGGCCCATCGCCCCGGCGCCGAGCCTCCCGATGATGGCGTACGGGCCGATCCGATCGGGATCCCAGCGGCGGAGCGGCTGCACGATCGACTGCGGCATCGTCGGCTCGCATTCCGTAAGTCCAGTTACTTCGCCACAATAATGCACAATGATCCCCTTGTCGGGCAGTGCACTGCCTTGGACAGTCCAACTTTGAAGCAACTTCATTGCTTCCGCGCCACGGGGAGACGGCCCGCCGTATCCGCGGTACCCCCTTAACGGGCGAGCCCGCGAGGGCGAAGTCATCGCCGGCGACGGTGCCGTTGCCCCGTCACCCGGGTTGTTTCCTGATGCTCTGCGGCAGGGCGGCGCCGCCCTGCCGCGCCAGCGGGCCTCGGCACGGCGGCGCACCGGAGTTGCGACCGCGGTCCCGGGGGCCGCTTGCCGCAATTCGGGTATGCCGCAATTCATCTACTGAATTGCTATCAATTATCCAGCGTCGGCCGACATTATTTCCAGAACGTTGACCAGACTAGATCGACGATTCTAAGATTCTCGCATGCACGGTCGGAGATGCCCATTTTGCAGTAGCGATTCGCTGCGCCTTGTGGGCGCCCGCGTCGATACCTGGGTTAAATGTCGGAATTGCCGCTCGGTGTTCTGCGACATAACACCAGCCAGGTTCCAGCAAATCCACGATGAGGCATTCCAGGACAGCGAGTACCTTGAATCAAGTATCGCGCTTACCGGTCACTATCCGTCGAGCGCGCTCTGGGAGGCGCTGTCCCTCCCCGGCACATCCGTGCTTGAGATCGGGCCTGGTTCCGGCCACCTGCTCGTGGCGGCGCAGTCGGGCCGGCTGCAAGGTAGAGGCGGTTGAATCGAGCAAGGTCCACCGGGAATACATCCGCGATGTCTGGGGCATCGGGTCGCTGTACTCAACGACCGACGACATACCTGACGACCGAGCCTATGACGCGATCGTGGCCATCAATGTGTTCGAGCACATCTATGACATCGCGGACTTCCTCCGCTTCGTCAAGAAGGCGCTCGTCCCAGGCGGCACCTTCTTCCTTTCGACGCCGAATGGCTGTTCGCTTGAGGCGTTCGTGCTGGGGAGCTGGTGGCCGATGTGCAAGGTGCACGACCACGTTTCGTTTCCTTCCCCGGCCGGCGTGCGCATGGCCGCGCGGGCGAGTGGCCTGCGCGTTGAGCGCATCTGGTCATCAGAGCTCCCGTTCGAATTTCCCGTTTCCGCGCTGATTGCCTTGCGCGACCGTTTCAGGGCGCGTCGCGGCACCGGGGAGGCCAACGGCGATCACCGGGTTCAGGCCCCGGCCGGGCCCGCGGACGCCGGATCGGTCAATCCTGCCGCTAGATCGGCGTTGGCTCGTTTCTACTCGGCCGCAGGTCCATTCGACCCGACGTCAAGACTGCTCGGCACGCTCGGCCGGGCGGCCTCTGTCAAGGCTCGCCTCACCCGCTGACTATTCTTTCCACCACGGCACGACGGGTAGGCGCCTGGCTACCGCCGGGTCACAGGCGACATAGTTGCCTTCTACGAACGTCTCCAGGTCCGCATCCCAGCCAGGGTAGAACTCCACGCCCTTTGGGGTGAGCTTGCCGATCTGGTAACCGAGATCCGCCAGGAAATCGAACGCGTCCCGCAGGAAGGCGCGAGCGAAGACCCAGCGGTGGTTGTACTCGAACTGGACGACGGTGATGCGGTGCTCGGCGAGCAGGGAGCGCGCTCCGCGCAAGACGGCGAGGTCGTGTCCCTCGGTGTCGATCTTGACGAGGGCGAACCGCGGGACGCCGGACCGCTCGGCGTAGGAGTCGAGCGTAACCGTAGGGACGGTCTCCGCCGCTGCGGTCGCGGCTGGGGACGGGTGCAGCGAGTTGGTTCCAGCCCCTGGCGCTACCACGTGGAAGGCCGTGCTGCCCTGTCGGTCGCTGAGGGCCACCGCGCTGATGGCGGCGGCCGCGCCGTCGAGTGTGCGCGCCAGTCGCGCGCAGGCCCACGCGTCCGGTTCGAAGGCGTGCAGCCGGAGATCGTCCGCGCGGCCCGCCGCCGACGCTGCGGCCAGCATCGACCGGGACCAGAGGCCAACGTTCGCGCCCACGTCGGCCACGTGGACCTGCCCGTCAGGCGCGAGTCCGAGCACCCAGCGCTGCAGGGCCGACTCGCCGTTGACCGCTATCTCATTCGGGTAATCGAGGCGCGCGCGGAGCAGGACGTAGCGCGCTGCGCGGATGACGGCACGTCGCCCAAGGCCCAGGCACAAGGCGTCGGTAGCGACCGCGGCGACCCGGCGGCCGGCGATGGTCATGGTAGACACGAAATGATGTTACACAGATACGTTCAGTGCTAGAGGTGTCCTCGGGGAATGGAGGGATCAATATCCTGGATGCACATTCTGGCATTAGGGTCAATGTCGGCTGTGGGCCTTCGCTTACCCCTGAATGGCTTAATTTCGACAATTCGTTCAGCGTTCGCGTTGCGCGCTGGCCAGTTGTCCCGACGCTGCTCGCGCGAATGAGTTTCTTCGCCGTGAAGTCCGCGGAACTGGTCGAAATGGCCCAGCGCGCAAACATTCGGTTTGCCAACGCGGTGGTCCGGATTCCCTTGCGCCGCCGACTCGGTCGCCGCCGTCTACAGTTCGCACATGATCGAGCACCTCGACCGCAGTGAGGCGCGCGCCTTCCTGTCCGAGGTGTGGCGGGTGCTATCGCCCGGTGGCATGGTCCGGATCGCCGTGCCTGACCTTTCCCCGCTGATCGGGCACTACGGCCTGACGGGCGACGCGGACGAGTTCGTGACCCGCATCCACATGGGCCTGAACCCGCCCGCCGGGTTGCGGGGCTAGGCAAGGGCCGATGGTCGGAATGTTGGCGCCTACATGCTCCGGGCAACCGTGCTTGGCGCGGAGGTCATCGCACTCGAGCCCGCAGAGGATGCGTTCGGCCTGCTGCAGGAGAACATCGCGCTCAACGGATACCACGTGACCGCCATGCGGGCCGCCGTCGGCGATCACTGCGGGACCGCCCGGTTCACCTCGGACCTGGACTGCCTCGCCACCGACGGGCCGGTGCAGACGGACCTGACGACGATTGACTCGCTGGTCGGGGATCGTCACGTTACCGTGATGAAGGTCGACGTCGAAGGGTTTAGAACGGTTGCCTTGTTCGGCGTGTTCTGGGCGCTATGAGCGTGCTCTGTGTAGCAGACTGGTTACGTGAACCTGTTCGGGTGGTGGTGTGTGCGGGCTGGTGGCGGGTGAGGGGGCTGCGCCCGGTCGCGGCGCCGTTCGTGGCCGCTGCCCCGGCGGGGGCGCGGGTTCGGACGCGGCTGCGGGTGTCTGTTGAGGATGCGGCGGTGCTGCGGGCGGCGGGGTCGCACCTGGGGGCGTTGGCGGGCCGTGACCTGGCCGCGCGGTGCGCGGAGGGGCGGCTGGACGCGAGGGGGAAGGCGGTCTCCCGTGCGGCGCGGAAGCGGGCGCTGACTGGGGGGGCCTCGTCGCGGTGGGCGGGGGCGATCACCCGGACGAGTGAGGACCAGCGGGGGCTGGCCGAGCGGAACCTGCGCGCCGGGCGGGCGAGCCTGCGGGCGAGGACCCGCCGGATCGAGGAACGGCTCGCCGTCCCCGTGGGCGGGAAGTCCGGCCGAGTGCGGGGGTATGCCACGCCGGCCGAGCGGCATGCCAAGGTGATCCGGCTGAAATTGCTGAGGGCCCGGCTGGCCCGGGCGGAGCGGCGGCTGGCCGCGGGGACGGTGTCGGTGGTGCGGGGCGGGAGGGCGTTGCTGCGCAAGCGCGGCAACCTCGCCGCCGCGGGGCTGACCGAGGAGCAGTGGCGGGCGCAGTGGGAGGCGGCCCGGCTGTTCCTGACCGCCGACTTTACCGACTGGGAAGTCAGAATTATTCCCCTGACCAGCTGCTATACGTAGCTTACATGTCAGCGACGCTTGCTGCATGATTTCCCGGTGATTCGGCGTGTTGATTTCGTCGGCGAGGACGTGATCGCGGATATTCGCCGGTTCCGGCGGCGCTCCCGCTGTCCGCGCCGGTGACGGTGTTCACGAGGAGTCCTGCGGCCGGCGGGCTGAGGGCATCGCGCCGACGAGAGGCGGGCGCGGGGCTAGGGGGTGTTTAGGAAGTGAGTGGTCGGGCCATTCCGCGATGGCGGCGACCCGGGGGCCTCGTAGCGGACGGCGACGGCGCGGTTGCGCTTGAGGTGGCTGCCTGCTCGCCCGCCGCCCTCAGTACCAGCAACCCATATCACCGTGAGATAACCCGCGCCGCCTGGGCTAGTCACTGTGGTGAGCAGTTCCGCGTATTCGGGCGTCTGCAGCAGGCCGGGAATGAGACCCTGACTGGAACGTCCGGATGAAGGCGGCCCTCGCCTCGTAAACCGACGAACTCCAGGTAGCCGGGCCACCACGCGCGCTCGCGCGCCCCGCGGTTCAGGGGCCTGGAGGCGTTCACGCTGGCTCTCCGAGGAGATCTCGCGAATGGCGTATGAGTATGGCACTCGTTTTTGGCACTTGCCAACTGCACCTGCTCGATGCACCATGAAATCAGAAGGCAGTAAGCATCCTCAAGCGACCCCGCCGGGACATGCGGGGTCAGTGGGCTTTGCGCTGCCGGCAGCTTCGCGGTAGCCGATGGTTGGTGAACGCGAAAGGGCCTCCTGCCTGGGACTTCACGGGACCCTATCCGGCAGGAGGCCCTCGGTCCGTTAGCGGACTCCGTGGAGCGAGAGGATTAGCCTGGCCGCTTCGGCAGCGAGCTTGCAGACGATTCCTACTATCCGCTCGACATCATCCCAGTTCGGACGCTGGAATCGGTGGCGGCGTTTCTTCATCTCCTGTTTCCCCCTTCCCGCCTGCCCGCTAAGAGACCACAGTGGTCTCCCGGGACCGGGGCGGCAATCCGGCCGCGGCGCGGATAGCCGAGGGGAAGCAGCAAGGCGCAGAGGCGCCGGCTACGTCTTCCTAAATCAAGTAGACACATGCCATCGGCAAAAGACAAGGGAAACTTTCTGCCGGGCGCGGCCAAGGCCTCACACCCAGTCTCCACCAAGAAGAACGCTAGCAGGACACGCGAGGGGAGGGAGTGTTCGGCGAACGGTGGATCTGCCTTTTGCGGTGACCGGCGGATGCACGCTGAACTGCGGCGACGGACTTTATACCGCAGCCGGCGCCTATTCCGGCGGGGCGATCTGGGCTTCGAGGTCGGCGATGCGCTTGTCGTGGAAGCGGAGGTTCTCCCGGGCGGCCCTGAGTTTCTCCTCGAGGGTGCGGTTGCCGGCGGTGAGCGTGCGGACCCGCTGCTTGAGCGTGGCGTTCTCGGTGGTGATCCGCTGGATGGCTTCCTCGGTCCATTCGGACTGCAGGTCTCTGACCTGGCCGAGGAGTTCGCCAATGCGGGCTCTCTGCACGAGGATCTCGGCGTGGGCGGCCTTGAGCGCGTCCTCGGCGTTCAGTGCCCGTTCGCGCCAGGTGGCCTCGCGCTCGTCGTCCTGGGCGTCGAGGATCCGGGTGCGCTGTTCGCCGACCTGGGCGATCGCGTCGGCAACGGCAGCCCTGGCCTCTGGGTTGCCGTAGAGGAAGGTGCGGGACACGTCCGCCCGCCGGCTGACCGCGGCGACGCTGACCTGGGTTTTCTCCCGGCGCAGCCGGGTGATCGCGTCGCGGACGCGGCTGAGAGCGGCCTCGGTGCCGCGCCTGCGGGCGGCCAGTGCCGCTTCGGTGCTCACGTGCTTTCCCCCTGTTCCCCGCCGTCTTGCTCATCGCCGCCGCCGGCTGCGGCGAGGTCGGACGCGCGGAAGGCGGTGCTCCAGACGCGGTGGAAGTAGTCCTGGGGCTTGCGCATGTCCAGCGCGAGCGCGTCATCGAGGAGCCCGAGCCCGGCGAGGGCCTTCTCCAGGCCGTCGATCGCGCGGGCGGTCGGCTCGAAGTACGCGTGCAGGTAGTCCGCGGTCGCGTCGTCGGGCGCGCCCTCGGCGAGCTGCCGCCACTGCTCGCGCTTGCGCCGCCAGTAGAGCAGGTCGGCGCCGGACAGCACGAACTTGCCGCAGTTGTGGCAGTCGAGATTCCACGGGCAGGCGCCGCCGTCGACGACGGGCTGGAAGGTGCAGAACCCGCCCTCGGCCGGGGTGCTGCGCCGTGACAGGTCGATCGCGAGGGCCTGGGCCTGCGCGCGGGTGAGCGGCGCGGCTTCGCCGGCGAGCAGCTCGCCGGGGCTGGAGGTGCCGGGCCCGGCGACCCAGACCTGCTGCAGGACGTCTTCGAGGTCGGACTGGGCCAGGTGGATGTAGTGCTCGGTCATCGCTTCGGAGACGTGGCCGAGGTAACGGCGGACGTGGCTCAGGCTCGCGCCGGCCCGCAGCAGGCTGGTGGCCAGGGAGTGCCGGGCCTGGTGAGGCACCCACCTGCCGATGTCGAGCTCGTCGAGCCATGCGCTGAAGCCGTAGCGGAACCACGTGTAGCTGATCGCCTTGCGGCAGTCGCGGTTGCTCCGGAGGTTCGTCGGGAACAGCGCCATCCGCTCGCGCTCGGCGGCGGTGGGCTGGCGGTTGTTCCGCTCCTGGAACAGGGTCAGGGTCTTGCGCTGGCGGGCTTCCAGCAGCCGCCAGGTCCGCTCCGGGATGCGCAGCGCCTCGTCGTAGTTGCCGACCTTGGTCTGGTCGTGCCAGAGCATGGGCAGCCCGCCGTAGCGGCCCAGGCAGTCCAGGCGCAGGTCCACGACCTCGCCGCAGCGGCGGCCGGTGACGATGATCGTCTCCCAGATGTCCCGCATGCCGTGGTCGCGGCGGTCGTGGTCCCGGGCCAGCTTCGCCAGGTTGCCGTCGTCGGCCAGCGCGCGGGCGGCCTCGTCGGTGAACGGGGGCCGTGCCCGGCGGGGCGTTCTCTCCGCGCCGGGCATCGCGGTCATGAAGCCGCGGTCCAGGCCGAGCCGTTCGGCTTCACCGGACTCCAGGGCCTCGCGCAGGAGCCGCCGGGTGCCGCGGAAGACGGCCTGCCGGGTCCCGGCCGTGACGATCGATATCCCGCCGCCGCGGCCCCGGGCGGCCAGCGACGCCAGCCCGTCCCGCTCGCGCTGCCGCTGGTCGGCGGCGAACTCGTGCATGTGCCCGGCGGCCAGCGCCCGCGGGTCGTGGCCGCCGCCGGGAGCCCGCAGCTCGAGGAACGCGCTCAGCTCCAGGCCGGCTCGCCGGATGTTGTCGGATGAGTGCCCGCTGCGCGGGCAGCCCGCGGACCGCAGGATGCCGGCGAGGTGGTCCCAGAACCAGGTCGCGCAGCCACCGCTGGGAGATCCCGGCCAGGTCGATGCGCCCGGAGTGATTCCTGAACTTCTGCCCGAAGTGCCCGGTGAGGATATAGCCGTCATCTCGGGTCTGCTCCGGCGTGACGTAGAGGCGCCCGAGGGCGTCGGCTATCTGGCGGGCGATGCTCGCGCCTTCCGGTCCGGCCGCCCTGCGCAGGCCCGGGTCGTCGGGGTCCGCTTCGGTCAGGGAGCCCAGCCCGCGGCCGCGGACGTAGTCCGCCAGCCGCTGCAGCCCGGACGGTCTCCACCGGCCGGGCTGGCCGGCCGCGTGCCAGGCCATGCCCCACTGGATCTCGGCGCGGGCGAGCGGGTGCAGGCCCCGGAGGTTGACCTGCGGGGCCCGGGGCACCGGGGCGGAGGTGGCGCACCACCGGCGGAACGCCGGCTCGTCGGTGAACGTGACGGGAACGGACAGGCCGGCCCGCTCCATCTGGTTTCCGCGGAACGGCGGCAGCGCCGCGCCGCCCGGGTTGCGCTCCTTCCGGTAGCGCATCTCGTGCCGGGAGCACAGTCCCAGCGGCGTGAACGCCATTTCCGGGCAGGCCCGCACGACGCAGCCGCCGTATCCGGGAACCGGTTCCTGCTCCTCCAGCCACCCGCTGAAGTCGATGATGCCGGGGCCGTGCTCGCGCTGATGACGGTACCAGCGGTTCTGATGGTAGAAACACAGCCGCCGGGCCAGGTGGAACGCCGGCCGGTCCGGGCATATCCGGCAGGACGGCTGCTCCTGCGTGCCCTCGCACGCGCCGAGCAGCGGGGCCTCCCGGAGGAAGACGGCCCGCGTCCCGCCGTTCCGGCGCTGCTCCTGCCACAGGTCCTCGTGAGGGCCGCACAGGTCATTGGGGTTCGCTATGGCGCGCTCGCACCCGGCCGCCAGGCAGTCCCAGCGGTAGACGGGATGCCCGGCGGGGATCGTGATGATGTCGCCGCGGAACAGCGGGTCGAACGACGGGGCGCTGATCAGCGCGGTCAGGATCTCCAGCCGGTCCCGGCCCTCGCGGGCATCCGGCTGCGGCAGCAGCGCGAGCGTCACCGGCCCTCGCCCCAGACCGCGCGCAGGGCGGCGTCGAACGCCGGGTCGTGCACGTCAACGTGACCGTAGACCTCATCGACCATCGCGGCCGACGCCCACCCGCCGGCGTCCCGCGCGATCAGCAGGTTCCCGCCCGAGGCACCGAGAACCGCCGAGGTAAAGGAATGACGGAATGCATGGGGCTTCACAGGCCCCAGGCCCGCGCGTATCCCGGCGCGGGCGAGCATCCGGCGGGCGCCGACCGGGGCCAGCGGCTGCCCCGCGGACGGGCCGTGCAGCTGGACCAGCAGCATCCCGTGCCCGGATCCCCGCGGGTACTCGGCCGTCATGTAGTCGAAATAGGCGTGCACCATCGCGGGACTGACCCGCTTGACCAGCCCGCCCGTGACCGTGCCACCCTCGATCGTCCACGGGTGCTTGGTCTTGGCCTCCGCCCCGTTCGGGTTCCCCGGCCGGTGGCACACGTGCAGGTGCGGATATCGGCACTCCCCGCAGGCCGCGTCCTGGCGCAAGTGCAGGTCTACCAGGTGCAGCCCGCACAGCTCGCCGATCCGCAGCCCGCCGTCGGCCAGCCAGGACACGACCAGCCGGTCCCTCGCCGAGTTCACCGAGCCGGTCACCGACTCCCGGGCGCCGTCCGCGAGCATCTTCGGATGCCGGCGATGCCGGCCTTTCGGGGCCAGCGGGTTCGCCGGCATTTCCGTCTTCACGTGCCCCAGCAGCGACCGCCGCCGGTCCGCCCGCGTCGGCAGCCGCGTCCGGCCGAGCGCCCCGCCTAGCTCCGTGTTGACGCCGAGGGACGACTGATGCAGGTAGAAGCCCTTCAGGCAGGCCGCCGCCGTCGACAGCGCCGCCCGGCCGTAGGGACGCTTGCCTGCCCGCCACGGCTCGCCCAGCGGCATCCAGACGTCGGCTCCGACGACGCCCATGTAACGCTCGAGATCCCGCAGCCGGACATCGCCGAACGACAGGCACTCACGGTCGAGCCACCGAAGATGATCGACCAGGTAATACGCGTACGTCTTCTGCGTGCCCGAGCTGTCGTGGACGCGCAGGAACCGGTCGGCCTCCTCGTGGACCACGCCCTCGGGCCACACGATCGTCCACGACCGCAGCCCGTTCCTCCGGTCGAGCCGCTGGACCCGCAGGTCCCCGACGACCACCCGCCGTGTCATCCATCCTCCTGTGCCGACCCCTCACACGGACGACGCCCCGGACCAGGTCGGTAAAGGAGTCTAGGACGCCCGGCAGCCAGGCCCAGGAGAACGACACGAACACTCAGAAGAGCGGTCGGTAAAGCCGACGGGGAAAAGGGCAAGCCGTGGGGCAATGAAACGATCAGGTTCAACCCTGACCGGGGCTGGCTGGAAGTCAAGCTCCCGGTGCCGCTCGCGCACCTGGCGAACCAGCCGCACGGCCGATACCGGCTGTCGTGCCCGGTCGCCTTCAGCTACCGCGGGGACGAGGTCGCCGCCCAGGCGGCCACCGGTGCCATCCGCTACGACATCACCCTCGACCCTGCGTCCGGGCGCTGGTACCTCGACGCGAGCTGGAAGACCGCCCCCGCGCCTGTCCCGGCGCTGGAGGAGTTGCGGGAGCACCCGGTGGTGGCGGTCGACGTCAACGCCGGACACCTCGCCGTCGCGGTCGTCACGGCCGACGGCAACGTCACCGGCACCCCGGTCACGCTTCCGCTGGACCTGGCCGGGCTGCCCGCCGCGACCCGGGACGGGCGGCTGCGGGCCGCGGTCAGCACCCTCATCGCCACTGCGAAAGAGCACGGCGCGCGGGCGGTCGTGATCGAGGACCTCGACTTCGCCGAGGCCCGCGAGCAGGGCCGCGAACGGTCCGGGAACCGGCCGTCGCGCGGGAGGCGGGGCCGGGCCTTCCGGCGGCTGGTCTCCGGCATCCCGACCGGGAAGTTCCGCGACCGGCTGACCCAAATGGCATCGAACGCAGGCCTGTCGGTGATCGTGACCGACCCCGCTTACACGTCCCGGTGGGGGGCCGAGCACTGGCTCGCCCCGTTGCGGGAGCATCACCCGAAGGCGACCGGGCACCACGCGGCAGCGCTGGTGACCGGGCGACGCGGACTCGGCCACCGGGCCAGGAGACGCGCGACAGGGAACCAGCCCGCCCCGGAGGAGGCGGCACGGCCAGCCCAGGCGCGACCCCGGACCAAACCGGCAGCCAGGACCGCACCCAGGAAACCCGCCACCCCACGAGGCCCCCGGCAGCCACCCGGCACCAAGACCAGGACACCTCACCGGACCATGGCAGGCAACCAGGCAGCCCAGCACCGTCCGGGGCCGCCGGCTAGCTCCCGCTAGCTCAACAGGAACGGTTCGAGATCGACGTGCTCCGCGCCCTGGGTGAGCGCCGGATTGGTCTGATCCAGCTTGAGTGGAACGAGAAGTCGACGGCGGCGCTCGCCGCCGACCGGCGGCCCGTCGCCCGGTTGCTCGCAGGCTACGGCTACCTGCTTTACCGCCCTGGCCCGGCGGGAGACCTTGCCCCGGTCACCGACCCCGGCTTCGGGGCCGATTTCTTCGTGCGTCCCGCAACGGAGGCTGTCGATAACGTCAACTGGTACCTGCTGTGCCAGTCGAAGGCACCGAATTCCCGGACGGCTGCGCTCGGACCGAAAACGCCTACCTGGGCCGAAGTGGCAGCAGAACTGGCCGAATGGCGAACCATCTGGACAACATGCGTCGTGTGGGACACCGCTATCTTCATTAAGCCTTTAGCGATGTTTCCCCGCCCGTCGACGCGGCCTTTGCCGTGGCTGTCGGCCCGGCCATGGCCAGCGTGTTCGGTGGCGCCATGGAAACGGGCACCCGTTCGCCGGATGGGCGGTCTCCGTCGTAGAGGGCGTAGCCGTGAGCGGTCAGCAGACCAGACACCGCGGCGGCGTTTCTAGCGGCGACCTCGCAGATGATCGTCCGGACGTGTCCGAGCAGTTGCGTGGCGCCGGCCAGGACGGCAAGTTCGGCCCCCTCGACGTCGATCTTGAGCACGTCCGGGGCGGGGAAGCGGGCCGCAAGCCAGTCAAGCGTGACCGTCGGGACTAGGTTCGTGAACCGCACACCACCCGCCATGGCGGTGCCGTAACCATCGAGGTGGCTTGTCGCCCGGTTGCGTCGCGCGATGTGGAACCGGGCGACCGACACCTCTTCGGACACCGCGGCGGGCAGCACCTGCACAGGCGCGTGCCCGTGGTCGGCGGCGGCGGAGCGGCGGAGCAGTCCGGCCAGGGTGGTGTCGGGCTCTACCGCGAGCAGGTTCCCGGCCGGCCCGGCGGCGGCGGCCGCGGCGAAGCTGAACAACCCAACGTTGGCGCCAACGTCCCACACGGTGTGGCCAGGCCTGACTACATCTGCAGCGAGTTGGAGCAGCACCGGGTCGACATTGGACATATCGCGCAACAGGTAGCGCAGCCCGCCTTCCGTCGATACATAGATCCGTGTCTTTCCGAACTGCGCCGGAAGTCGCCTGCTGATGACGATGCGGTGGGTTGCCCGCTCAAGCACGGAACGAAGGAGCATGCTGCCTCCCGGGATGCCTTAGCCGTCGTCGAAATACGCCGGATACGTTAAGTGATTGACTATACTCGCAGAGTGACTATAACCGTTGACCTGTCAGCTCTGCGCGACCGGCTGTATAAGTCGTACGTTTCTCAGCACAGCGGAATGAGCTCGGGTGACGCCACACGGCTGATATACCAGCGTGACATCCGGCCGCTGCTGCCGCCGCCAGCGGCCGGTCCCGTCGTGGACATCGGCTGTGGGTCCGGGCAACTGGTCCACTGCCTGGTTGCCGACGGCTACCAGGCCAAGGGCATCGACGTGAGCCCGGAGCAAGTGGCGCTGGCGCATGAGGCCGGGCTCGGACAGGTCCAGCTGGGTGACTACCTGAGCCTGCTCGCGAGCTGCCCAGGCCAGCTAGCCGCCGTCACCGCGACCGACGTGCTTGAGCACCTGACCAAGCCGGAGGTTCTGGCCACCTTCGACGCGGTGACCATCGCGCTGCGGCCGGGCGGCAGATTCGTCGCGCGGGTGCCGAACGCGGTCAGCCCCTTCGGCGGGCACATCAGGTACGGCGACTTCACCCACGAGACCTGGTTCACCGCGCGCAGCGTTCGCCAGTTGGCGGGCGCTGCGGGTCTTGACCTGATGGGGGTAAGCGGCTGCCCGCCGCAAGTGCACAGCACGGCAAGCGCCCTCAGGATGGTCATCTGGAAGCTGGTCAGCGGGGTGCTGAAGCTGGCGCTGGCGGCTGAGACGGGCACCGTCCGCGGCCACATTGTGACCCAGAACCTTACCTTCGCGGCGGCGAAGCCTCAGGCGGCCAGCGGGCCATCTGGGATAGGCCGCGGGCTGCGCCGCAAGCCGTTGAGCACGCACATCTTGCCGCGTCGCCTGCATATGGTGCGCGCCGCCCTGCGCGAGCGGGAGACGGGCGCCGCGATCGCTCGGACGGCGTCCTTCAATGTCGCATCGGCAGCCTGTGCCGCGCTTGGCGGCGTCATCGTGGCCAGGGCGGTCGGGCCCACCGTACGCGGCGAGTACGCCGCCGTCACCTCCTGGCTCGGAGTGCTGCTGCTTGTAGGCGAGGTGGGCCAGACGGCTGCGGTGTGCTTCTACGTCGCCCGCGACCCGTGTCACGCCCGCGGCTACGTCGCCACCTCACGGACGATGATGCTGCTCACCGGTACGGCCGCCCTTCTCTGCGGCCTCGTTGCGGCACCTGCCCTCGCGCATGGGAACTCCGGCCTTCTCAGCGCCTACCGGCTCACCTTCGCGGGCTCGGTCATCGGCTTCGTCGGCGCTAGCTATACCTTCTCGCTCCAGGCCCGCAGCATCAGGCGGTGGAATCTGGTCCGTCTCAGCCAGCCGGTGCTTGGCCTGGCGGGGATCGTCCTCCTGTGGCGGAGCCGGCTGCTGACCTTGCATACCGCCATCGTGACGGTGATCGTGACAACGGCAATCCAGCTCGGCTACGCCTGCTACTGGTGCCGGCGGACCGGGCTTGCCCCGGGGCGCTTCCACCGGGAACTCGTCCGCCCCCTCACCAGGTATGGAGTGACGCAGCTCATCGCGGTTACGCCCGCGGCGGTCAACATGTACCTGGACCAGCTTGTGCTCTCCCAGGTCGTCGCGGCGGCGGATCTTGGTCGCTACGCCATCGCGGTCTCAATCACATTGCTCCCTGTGCCGCTCGTGTCCGCGATCGGCAACGTGGCGTTCCCCCACCTTGCCGCGCAGCGCGTGCTGTCGGCGCGCAGCCACCGGCTACAGCGGGCCGCCATCCTGACAAGCGCGGGCCTGTCGAGCGCGATCCTGTTCCCCGTCGCCGCGATCGCCCCCTGGCTGGTCCCGCTCGTCTTCGGCCCGAGCTATAGCGGAGCGGTACCGCTGCTCTGGCTGCTCACCCCGGGTGGCGTCTTCCTGGCCTGCGGTCAGGTCGCAGGCGACCTGCTCCGCGGTCTCGGTCGGCCCGGGCTCGTCGCAGCCGCTCAGGGACTAGCCGTCGTCTTCACCGTGATCCTGCTTATCACGCTGCTGCCGGTTGCGGGAGTGGCCGCCGCCGCCATCGCCTCGACCGTGGCCTACGGCGCCGCGCTAGCCGCGATGACTCGCGCTCTGTGGCTGCCGCAGCCTCTCCGCGAACCGCTGCCCGGCGACGGCAAACGAGAACGAGGCAGCGCCGGAGGAGGAACGGCAGCCAATACGGAGCGTCAGAGGTAGAACCTCGGAGGGAGAAGCTCATGCGAGTAGGGGTTACCGGGCCGATGTGGCCGGATTCCTTTGCGACGAACGTCATCGACGCGCTGTCCGCCATGCGGCATGACCCGGTATCGATCGGCTCGTCGTACTCGCTCGGCGGTCCGCGCACCACCCATGTCGTCAGCGCCATCAGGGGCGCGCTGCCGGGTCTCGATGAACGCGCGCAGCAGCGCGTCGCCCGCTGCGCCCTCGATAGGGAATGCGAGATCGTCATCAACCTGGAGTCGCGGCTCATGCCCAGCGTGGTGAGCCAGCTCAGGTCGAACGGCGTCAAGGTCGCGCTCTGGTTCACCGACGCGATGCTGAGCATGTGGCGGCAGATGATGCTGCTGGCTCGCTATGACGCTGTCTTCGTTAAGGAGCCGCACCTGGTAGACAGACTGCGGAGCATGCTTGACCTGCCGATCTGGTATCTCCCCGAGGCCTGTAACCCTCGATGGCACCGCCCGCTCGCCGCTCCCGGCACAGAGCGCTTCCTGGTCATCGCAGGAAACATGTACCCCAGCCGGATCAGGCTGCTGGAACGGCTGATGGCCAGCGGCATTCCGCTCCGGCTCTACGGACCTGGCTTCCCGCGCTGGGCAGGGCCAACTCCGCTGCGCGACGTGCATACCGGGCGGCTTGCCTTTGAGGAGGAGAAGGCGCGGGTCTTCCGGTCAGCCGCGGTGGTGCTCAACAACCTTCACCCGGCGGAGGTACACGGAGTGAACGCCCGGCTGTTCGAGGCGGCAGGCTGCGGGGCGGCCATCCTGACCGAATTCCGGCCAGCACTGCCCGAACTGTTCGAAATCGGCACCGAAGTACTGGCGTTCTCCGACTTCGGAGAGTTGGTCAGCCAGACGGAACGTCTACTGGGCGACGCAAGCCTGGGCGCGAAGCTCGGCGACGCCGCCGCGCTGCGCGCCCACGAGAGCCATACGTACGAGAAGCGGCTCGCGGTCATCTTGGAACAACTGTCCTGATAACCGCGACGAGGCCAGAGACCACCGAGGGAACGATCAATGACTATCAGGGAACTGGTGCGCCCGCTGCCAGGGGTAAGGCGGATCTCGCTGCTGCGCCAGCGGCTCGCCTTCACGGGTTCGGCGCGGTACTGGGAGCAGAGCTACGCCCAGGGCGCGACGAGCGGGTTGGGGTCCTACGGCCCGCTCGGCGCGGGCAAGAGCCGCTTCCTCAACGACCTGGTCCGCGATCGCGCTGTGCACAGCGTCATCGAGTTCGGCTGCGGGGACGGTAACCAGTTGGCAATGGCGGAATACCCGAATTACGTCGGGCTTGACGTATCCAGGACCGCGATCGCGCTCTGCCAGTGGCGGTTCGCGGACGACCCGTCCAAGAGCTTCTTTCTCTACGACGGGTCCTGTTTCACCGACCGGGCAGGGGTTTTCACCGCCGACCTGGCGCTGTCGCTTGATGTCGTTTACCACCTGACCGAGGACGCGGTGTTCGAGACCTACCTGCGGCACCTGTTCGCTGCTGGCCGTCGGCTGGTCGTCATCTACTCGACGAACATGGAAATCAGCGACACCGCTCCGCATGTCCGGCACCGGCGATTCACCCCCTGGGTGGAGGCCAACTGCCCGGAATGGACGGTGACCGAGGTAACCCGGGGGCCGAACACCTCCTTCGCGCGGGCCGACTTCTTCGTGTACCAGCGGGCATGACGAACCAGGCCCTGCGCCGTCCGCAGGCGGACACCGCGCGCGGCGAGGTGGCCGGCCACGCGGGTCCGGCCCTGCTGCTAGCCCCGTCCCGTGGGCTGGGCGGCGGAATCGAGAGGTACGTGGAGACGGTGCAGTCGGCATTCTGCGACCGGGGCGTCGCCTGCCAGCGGCTCGACCTGCCGCGCCCCGGCCCCGCTGGCTACCGGGCGCTGCTCGCCGAGGCGTCGGCCGCGCTGGCCGGCCCGGTCGGCGCCGCACGCCTGGTTGTCGCACACCGGGCGCTGCTCCCGGTGGCGGTGCTGCTTTCCCGGATGCGCCAGGTGCGGGGCATCTCGGTCATCTGCCACGGCATCGATGTATGGGGTGCCAGGACCGGTCTGCGCTGGCAGCTTGAGAGCAGGATGATGCGCTTTCGCGGCGTCCGGCTCGTCGCCGTCAGCAGCTTCACGGCCGGCTCGCTGTTTCCCGCCAGCGGTCCCGCCACCATTCTGCCGCCGGGCCTGGCCAGGGACTGGTTCGATGAGCTAGCCGGAGCGGCCGCCGTCGGCCGTGGCCAGCGTGCCGGGCTTGAGCTGATGACGGCGTTCCGGCTCGGCGCGTGGCGGGACAAGGGGCTTCCTCAGCTCACCGCGGCGATCGCCGCGCTGCGGCGCACGGACGTCCGGCTGACGGTGTGCGGCAGCGGCGAGCCGCCGGACGATCTGCTTGCCCACGCCAGTGCTCTCCCCTGGTGCAGCCTTCGCCCTGAACTAACCGACCACGACCTGGCGGCTCAGTTCGCCGCATCGGACCTGTTCGTCCTGGCCAGCCGGGCCAGGCATGGCCGCCGGCCGTGCGGTGAGGGATTCGGTCTGGTGCTGCTCGAGGCGCAAGTGGCCGGCACCGCGGTTGTCGGGCCCGCTCATGGCGGCTCTCCCGACGCCTACCTGGACGGGGTCACCGGTGTGACACCGCGGGACGAGAGCGCGGCGGCGCTGACCCAGGTCCTGCACGGCCTGCTGGCTCAGCCGGGAAAGCTACGCGAGATGGGGTCTCTCGGGGCGCAGTGGGCGGGTAAGCGGTTTGCGCCAGACAGATACGCCGCGCTGGCCGTTGACCGGCTGCTGTGACGGGGGCACAGGCGATGAGCGAAGTCCGCATGTAACTCCTTGAAGCTGAGTAGTATCTCTATGTGACCGCCATGGACCGGCCGACGCCCCTAATCGACCCGGGGACACGGCCTGCCGCCTCCCAGGCCCTGATCGTCGGCGCGGTCCTGGCCGCGGCGGCCGCCGTGCTGACCGCGGTCGCCCTGTCCGCTACCGCGGTCAGCGATCAGATTCGGTGGGGTGCCATCGCGCTCGGCGTGTTCTGCGTCGGCTTGCTCCTGCTCATGTCGGCCATCGTCCGCTACAGGGGGCTCGGGCTGAGCACCTGGCGGATCGGTCCATGGGCGCTGACGTGGGGTGCGGTCGCATTCGGTCCGGCCACGATCAGCTGGATCGGCCCACAGTCCGGCCCGTCGGCCGAGATCCTGCCGGGCAGCATTCTGCGTGCTCTATGGCTAATCGCTGTGGCCATGGCAATATTTACTGTCGGCTACTGCACCGGCCCGCGACGCATGGCACGCTCTCTCGCCAGGCAGGTCTCGATCACGCTGACCAGCCGGTTCACCGACGATATCCGCAGCCAGGTCATTCCGTGGGTGCTGTTCTGCGCGGGAATCGCTGGGTCACTCGCGCAAGCACGGGTGACCGGCCACCTCGGCTACGTTGGCGAGGTCACCGCGTCCGTGACCACCGCGTCAGGCTATGCACAGTACCTTGCGCTGTTTGGCGAGTGCGTGCCGCTGGCGGTCATGGCCGCCTCGGTGCGCGCCCACCGCGCGCCGAGGCCCGCGGCATGGCTGACGCTGGCGGTGCTTTTCACCGGAGCGATCATCGTCGGGGCCGTCTCTGGCGGAAAGACTAGCTTCGTCGTTGCCGTCCTGGCCTTGATCATCCCGCGCACCATGATCCGTCGGCGGCTTCCCGCCGGGGTCATCGCGGTCGCGATCGCCTTCTTCCTGCTCATTGTTATCCCCTTCAACCTGACCTACCGCGCTGCCGCGCGCGGCGCGGTCACCCTGAGCACCAGCGAGGCGATCGCCACTGCGCCCGCCATCGCAAGCGACGTGCTGGCCAGCGACTTCTCGCCGTCCGTCCTCGGGCAGTCGGTCAACTACCTGGCGCAGCGCGTCAGGACCATCGACAGCCCGGCGATCATTATGCAGCGAACCCCGAGCCAGATCCCGTACAGCAGTCCAGGGCAGCTGGCGATCTCACCGGTTGTCGACTTGATTCCCCGGATCCTCTGGCCTGGCAAGCCGATCCTGGACGTGGGGTACCAGATGAGCCAGGAGTATTATCAGCTCCCCCCGCAGGTGTACACCTCGTCGGACATCACACCGGAAGGTGACCTGTACCGGCACGGCGGGTGGATCGCGGCGATCGCTGGGATGTTCCTGATCGGCTGCGGAGCCCGGATCATCGACGAGGTCACCGATCTGCGGCGCAGCATCCACGGCGCGTTCCTGATCATCCTGCTGTTCCCCGGCCTCGTGCAGGCAGGGTCGGACTGCGCCACGCTGCTTGCCGGGATCCCCGAGATGGTCCTGCTCTGGTATGCCGTGACGGCGCTGTCCTTCACCCGCCGGGTCGGCCAGACCGCGGTCGCCCCAGCGCCATCGCCGCCTGCTCGTAGCCGCTAGCCGTCTGCGCGATGGTGAACCGCGACAGCCTGCCGCGGACGCGTTCGCGACGGTCCCGCGCGACGGGCGCTGGCTCGGGTGAGGTCCGCTGCCAGTGCCGCTATGTCGCCGACGGGAAAGACCTCGTCGACCCTTCAACCATGTCCGCCGCGCAGCCCACGGCGTCGCTGACCACCGGCACCAGACCGCATGCCATGCCATCGTTGACAACCAGGCCCAGGGCTCGCGGCGACTCGGCAGGGCGAGGACGTCGCCGCAGCCGTACCACCCGGAAGCTAGGCCTGGTTCACGAAGCCCAGGCAGCGCACTGGAAGCTGGACCTCGTAGCCCTGTACCTCCGCCCGCAGCGGCCCGTCCCCAAGCAGGAGCAGGTTCAGGTTACCGACGTACCGTCCGATGGCATGGACTAGGTCCAGAGGTTTCTTCTGCTCGATGAGAAGATGACCGTCGTACGCCCTGGGTCAAGCCCGAGCGCGACAAGCCGCTCGGGCATGCGTGGCTCCCGTCTACCGAGTACTTTCCCGGATATGACCACCAGGCGGGCGCATGGCCTCCGCAGCCAGCCCGCTCACGGTGGCCTGGTACCAGGCGTGAAAGAAGCAGAAGCGGAGGCCGGCTCGTCCGTCTAGCAGGCCAAGCCTGAACACGTACATGTAGAGGAACACCGCAAGCGGCCGGGCGGGTACGGACGGGAAGACCAGGTCCTTGAGTACGGCCCGGGCAAGCGGCCGGGTGTCGCCCTGGTCACGGTGGCGGAACCTGCGCACCCGCTCGCGCAACGGGACAGGCCGGCCGCGTCTCTCCAGCTCAAGTTCGGCGTACCGGACGTGCTTGCGCAGCCAGCGCGCGAGGCCCTTGCAGTCCTCGTCGACGATGTCATTGGCCAGTCGGCCGACGGGCCCGTCCACGCTGGCCCGCTCGCCCACCAGGCTCCCGTCGTATTTCGTGTACCGGCGGTCAACCAGCCGGACGACCCACGATCCGCTGTACCAGCCGGAGTGCCGCATCCACGTGTTCATGAAGACCAGCCGGAGCCGGTGCGAGAACGCCGCGCACCGCGTCGACGTCAGCCGCGCCGCGACCTCCGCGGCCAGTTGCGGCGATACCCATTCGTCCGCGTCGACGAAGTAGACCCAGTCATGGCGGATCTCCGGGAGCCGGAGCGCGAAGTCCCGCTGGCCGGAGAAGCCGAGCCATGCCTGCTCCACGACATCCGCACCGAGGGAACGCGCGATCGAGACCGTATCGTCCGCCGAGCCCGAGTCGACCACCATGACCTGATCGGCCCAGGCGACCGAGTCCAGGCACCGCGCGATGTTCACCTCCTCATCGCGGGTAAGCACCACGACGCTGACCGGGACGCTGCCCCGCGGCGGATCGTCACCGCGGCGGTAGGGGCGCAAGCTGAGCCTGGTCACCGGCTACGCCCCCAGCAGCCACTCGAAGTAGGAGTCCGGGTCAAACGGCTCCGGATCCGGGGCTATCCCGCCCTCAAGCGCCGTCTTGATCGCATGAAACAGGGAGTCCGGGTCACCTACGGTGTAGCCGCACAGCGCGGGACCGGCGATCTCCCGGTTCTGCCGCGTGTCCCTGGCGATGACCGGCTGCCCGTTCACTCGTGCCTCAGCCAGCGGCCAGCCGAACGCCTCCAGACCAGACGGGAAGTAGACGGCCTGGCTGTGCGCCCACAGGCGGCACAGCTCCTGATGGTCGATCCGTCCCACGAAGTGCAGTCGCGGGCTGGCCGCCAGCCATGTCGGCACCTCGGCCGGGCTCGCGGTGACGATCAGGCGCACCGATTCATCAAGGACGCTGTCGACCACGCGAACCCATTCGGCGATCCGGTCAGTCATGTGCTTGTAGGGCGCGAACAGCACCGGGCACAGGATCAGCGAGCCGCCCGGCCGCCGGGGAACCGGGTTGGCGGATACCGGGTGCATGCGTACCACCACCCGGTCGGCGACCTCCGGCAGCACGGCCTTTACCCGGTCCGCCATCGCCGTGCAAGGCGCGACGAGGATGTCGGATCGCCTGGCAGCCCGGTGCACGATCACGGTCTGCTGGCTTGCCAGCGACCGCATCTCCGGGTCCAGCACGTTCCGCTCCACCTTGCTGAGAAAGTGCAGCGGATTGCGCAGCAGGGTCCACCGCTCCCCGCCGGGGGTCAGGAACCCGACGTTGTTCAGCGCCACCCGGCGGCTCCTGCGAACGGCCGCGGCTTCCCTGGCGGCCAGCCAGCCTGGGTTGAGGTTGCGGCCCGCGCCGATCACCCTGATGTCGTCGCGTGCGGATCGTTCCAGGTAACCGCGCACCTCAGCGCGGAACCGCGCGGCGCCGCCTACCTGGCCGCCGGCCAGGTCAACGGTGACCATCGTCGTCACTGGCATCCCCCATGGTGTTGAGCCGGGACTGTTGCGTCCCCGGGCCGGGTGAAGGCGAGCAGGCGAAGCGGCGCACGTGGTGCGTGCCTGCCTGGAAGAGGAGCGGGCGTAAGCCCCGCGTGCCGGGCAGCGCCCCGCCACCAGCGGACCCGCCGCCGCTGGCGTGAGACCTTCAAGTAGGTCAGGTACGACCCGAGGCGGGGCCAGGCGTGCTGCGCCCGATCGGCGAGCCGTGTCCGCGCTACGAGGCCGAGCGGCCATTCCAGCCAGCGCACCGGGTGCGCTAGGTCGGGCACGGTGCAAAGCAGGGTCCCGCCGGGCCCGAGCACCCGGGCGCACTCGTGCAGCACGGCCTCCGGCTCAGGCACGTACTCAAGCACACTCGCTGCGATCACCGCGTCGAGGCTGCCGGACGCGAACGGAAGCGTGCGCCACCCGGGGTCAAGCCTGATCCAGCGCACGACCTGCGCCCGGTCAGCCATCTCGGCCTGGCGGAGCATCTCCGGTGCGATGTCGCAGCCGGTCATCCGGTAGCCGGCGCCCGCCAGGTGCCGTGCGAGCTCACCGCTGCCGCAGCCGAGGTCGAGCAGTTCGCTGCCATCGCTGACCCGGTCCCTGACGGCCCCGGCGAGCTGTGCCAGCCGTCCGGCCAGCGGTCCGTCAGGCGCGTACTTGGCTGGCCAGCGGGCTGCCTTTGCGTCGAACAGCGTCCGTACCCCGTACACGTGGTCCGGCCGAGGCCCGGCCGCGTGGCGGGCGACGGTCCGGTTACCCATGACTGCCCCGTGCCGCCGCCGCGTGGATCGTGGCCCGCATGGTGGCGAGCATCTCTTCGGTCGGCAGTTCCCCGCTGCCGGCGACCGCCCGCCGGAAAGCCCCGGCCAGTGCGCGGTGCCCCTTGTCCTGACGGCCCTTCCATATGGTCTTGCCGTCCGCGGTGGCGATGCGGAAGTCGTCGATGACGATCCGGCGGTCGCCTGCGTGGACCTCTATCCGTTCCTTCCCTGCCGCCGGGATCGCACTGCCGTAGCCGATACTGGCCAGCGACCCGTCCGCGAAGCGCAGCGCGACCACCGCGTCGTCGGCGGGACCGCCGGGACCGCCGCCGGACAGCCCGGCCACGTTCTCGATAGGCGCGCCGACAAGTGCCTGCGCAGTGTCGATGAAGTGGCTTACCTCACCGAGGAGCCGCCCGCCCTGGCGCGGGTCGCGGTACCAGTGGTCCTCGGGGACGGGGCCGGCCGCGATCCGGTACACCACCAGCTTCGCGGCGGTGATGTCGGCGAGAGCGCGCCGCGCCGCGGCTACGGCAGGTGACCAGCGCCGGTTGAAGCCGACGGCGAGCACCTGCCCGGACTCCAGCCACGCGGCGCGTACCGCATCCAGCTCGTCCTCGGTCAGCGCGAGGGGCTTCTCGCACCACACGTGACGGCCGGCCGCGAGTGCCTTGGTGGCGAGCAAGGCATGAGTGTCGTGCGGCGTGGCGATCACGAGGACCGACACGCCCGGGTCGGCAAGGACCGCTCCGGCCCCGGCGACCGCCCGCTCGAAGCCGTGCCGTTGTGCAAGCCTCGTCGCGGTCAGGCCGCTGGCTGAGGCCACCGCGGCCAGGCGGCTGAAGCCGGCTGCGCGCAGGGCAGGCAGCAGCGTCCCCGCGGCGAACGCGCCGGCGCCGACGAGCCCGATCCCAGGCTGGTCGTGGGCCGCGGCCTGCCTGAGTTGGACGGGACGCTCAGGATCTGCGGTACCCGGGTAGTCAAGCCGGATAGCCAGGTACGGCTCCAGCCTGTCTCCGATGAGCCGGTACGCGTCCGCGGCATCGCCGATATCGAACGTATGCGTCACGAGGTCCCCGACGGCAAGCCGGCCGCCGGCAAGCAGGTCAAGGACGGCTTCGAAGTTCCGTCCCTCGGACCAGCGCACCTGCCCGGCCGGGTAGTCGACCCCCCAGGCCTCATAGGACGGGTCATACCGGCCTGGCCCGTAGGAGCGGGCGAACCGGAGGGACAGCTCACGCTCGTAGAACGGTGTCCTGCTGAGCTGGAGCCCGACGTCCCCCACGATGACCACTGCGGCACGGTCCCGGCAAAGCTCTGGCACCCGCATCACGGCGGCCGGCGAAGACCCGGCCGCGCACACGAGCACTGCGTCCGCTCCCCGGCCACGGGACCAGGCGAGCACCTGATCGGTGGTCTCCCGGCCGCATTCGTCGAGTGCCAGGAGGCCGGCGTGCGAAGCGATGCCGCGCGGGTACGAGGCCGGGTCGATTCCCGCCACATCGCATCCGGCCGCCATGGCAAGTCGCGCGGCGAGCTGTCCGATCAGCCCGAGGCCCACCACCACGACCTTCGAGCCCGGTCCTACTTCCGCGATGCGCAGCGCGTGCAGTGCGATGGACGCGATGGTGGTGAACGCGGCATCCTGGGCACTGACGCCTTCGGGTACTGGCGCGCAGAGCAGCCCGGGCACGGCCTGGAATTCCGCGTGGCTCGCCTTACCCGCCCCGCCGGTCGTGACGAGCTGCCCGGGCCTGATCCCGGTGACCGCGCACCCGGTCTCAAGAACCACCCCGGCGGCGGAGTAGCCAAGCGGTACGTCTTGGGCGAGCCGGCCGAGCACCGCCTGGCGGGTGACCGCGAGCCCCTCGGTGCGGGCCTTTCTGGCCACCTGGCGGACCAGGTCAGGCCGGGCCCGTGCCTTGGCGAGCAGGCTGGACTGGGCCAGGGCCGTGACCGCTCGCTCGGTACCTGGGGAGATCACCGAGGAGAGCGTGCGGACAAGCACCTCGGTCGGCTCTGGCACCGGGCGCGGTACATCGAGCAGCGTCACCGGACCACCGCTGACCGGCTGGACGATCTGTTTCACGTTGGCTCCTGCTGGGGTTCGGCCCGACGCCAGACCGTGCTGATCGCCGCGGGCAGCTTGGGATGGAGGCTGCAGGCGAGGACGGGCACCGAGACCGTTGCGCCGAATCCCGTGCTGACTTCGGCCGTCGCCACCGTCATGGTCGCCTCGCTCGACGCAGCCACGGTGACACTGATCTCGCCCGCCCCGATGGTGACGACCGCGCCCCCCGGCACGAGGCGTACGCCCGTGCCTGGTGCCAGGTGCCACCGAACGGTCACGCGGTGCCGTCCGCGTCCCGTGACCGTGTCATCGACACGCAGTTCATGCGCGCGCAGCGACCAGCGCCGGTGGTGCCCCGGCCGCCCGGGCAGGTTCCGGTAACCGTCGTGCGCGGCCTCGACCTTCACCGTGTCCGCGTCCGCGCTGGCCGACATCCGCAGTACCCGGGCCCGGCGGCCAGCCCTGAACGCCCCCCACACCTCGGTGGAATCGCGACCGTCCACCTCCAGGGTGTTGTGCGCGGCGGTTGACCGCTCGCGGTCGCGTGCCGCCCCTGGTGCGTAGGTAGAGGTGCCGGTGTCGATGAGCAGCGGTACGGAGTCCACGTGGACCACGCAGCTGAGGCTGTCCGCGTGCGCGTGCGCTGGCAGTTCGCGCGGGCAGGGCGGGCCGACGTCGGCAAGCAGATGCCAGCCGCCGACGGTGGCCCTGGCAAGGCCCGTTTCCTGCAGCAGGTGCAGCGGGCCATCGGGCGGCGCGGCGGGGGTTAGCCCGCCAAGCAGTCCCTGGTCTACCGGGAACCCGTCGTTCAGCATCGGGACATCGCCTCGCGGTGTCAGCACGGTGCCGAGCCAGCTGCGCATCGCGGTGATCGCCCTGGGCAGGCTCGCCGGCTCGTCGTGCCCGGTGGCCTTCAGCAGGCCAGCGACGTCGATGAGGTCGCCGAGCACCTGGCAGTGGTACGCCGGAGCCCGCTCGTAGTGCCCGCCGTCGGCCAGCACCTGCACGGCCAGCTGGCGGCGTAGCCGCCTGACCGTCCGGGCGAGAACCGTGTCGTCGCCGAAGAACACCGCGAGCCCGGCCAGTGCCTTCAGGTTCTTGATGAGGTGGTTGCCGCCGACATCCGTTTCCAGGTTGCGGCGCAGGAAGCCTGCGTGCCCGGCGAGTTCGGCCAGGAACGGCTCCTCGATCCGTGTCCCACGCACGAGCTGGCGATAGATCCCGCAGAACGACCAGGCACGCAGGGCCGCCGGGTACGGATGCCACGCCGCCCCTCGACCAGGGAGCACGGCCGCGTGCCACGACTCCCAGATCGCGGTGAACACGGCGCGGGCGTCTGAGCCCCGGTGCTCGCCCGCCAGTGCCCACGCCCAGTCCCAGTAGTACAGGTGAAAGCGCCAGAGCAGCGGCGCATCGGCTGGTTCCCAGTCCGCTCCCGCCCAGTCGGCGATGCCCACTTCGTCGGCCGGGGCGATGACCCGGGGAGACCCGATGAGGCGCAGCTCGCCTGCGCGCAGTGCCTCCCCATCCTGCCCGCCACGCCAGAGCCGCGCGTCGAGTGGCGTGAATCCACAGGGCCAGCCGGTCCCGGCCGCCAGGTCAGGGCCGCGCAGCAGCCACCAGTCGGCTAGCGGCACCGCGTGGTCAAGGGCCGTCCGCTGCGCGCGCAGCCGGGCTCGCTGCCCGATTTGAGCGGGACGCAGGTGCATGACAGTACGGCTCAGTCGGCCCAGGTCAGCGATATTCACCGGCTGGTTCACCGTCCGAACCCCCGAGGCCCGCGCGTTGCGGTCACCCGCGGCAAGTCGGCCGGGCCGGCCAGCGCCGTCGAAGATCGCGCCGACCTAGTACGGTTTGCGAGAACCCCCACGACGTAGACGGTTAGCGCGATCACCCCGGCCGAGCGCATCTGCACCAGCATGGCCGGCAGGCCAGCCTCGAACCACAGCGCGGTTACTACCGCCCCGCCGAGCAGGATGAGCCTGGCGGGCGTGCACTCCCGCAGTAGCCAGCGCTCGAACCGGCCGAACGCGATCCCGAGCAGGCCGAACAGGGCCACCAGCCATTGCGGTGCGAGGAAACCGATGTACAGCCCCGGCATGCCAGGGATGAAGTTGACATCCTGGAGGCCAAAGGCATCGATCTGCGATTGGAAGGGATCCAGGGCCGTCTCGCGGTCGAGCTTGGTCGGCCAGATGAAGCTCGGCACGGCAAGCAGCAGGGATTCCGGAACACCGACGGGGGCCAAGCGCGGCTGCCCTTCGCTGATCGCCTGAAGGATGGCGCCACCGTAGTCGACCGAGGAGACCCGGATCGCGAACTGGGTGAAGAGTCCCGGCGTATCCGTGCCGCCTTGCGACTCTCCTGCTGCGGACAAGCCGGTGATGAGGGCGCCGATCCGCGTTGACACCCCGCTGTCGGTGTAGTAGAGGGCGCGGCCCTGCTGGACCCGGACCCCGGAGATAGACAGGATGACCAGTACTGTCAGCCCGATGGCGGCCGTTAGCTGGAGGACCGGCACGCGCACGCCGGCGAATAGCAGCATGAGGATCAGGGCGATCGCGTCCATGAGCACCGGGGTCCGTTCCCCCGCCACTGCCAGCGCCGCGGACTGGACGATGAGGACGGGCAGGACCCAGCGGACACCGTGCCGCAGCAGAAAGGCCGCAGCCGCGGCCAGGACCACGAGGATGAAGAAGGCCGCGACGAGGTTGGTGGCCAGTGCTGTGCCCTGTCCGCCGGCCGTCCCGTCGTTGTACCCGCGGCCGGCTGCGGTCAGTACTGTCAGCGGAATGCAGGCCACGGCAAGCAACCGCCAGTCCAGGGCCCTGGCGGCGATCGCTGTGTCGGCAGGGCGTTGCCTGGTGACCGTCCGTTCCGGGTGCGTGAGGAGATACGTGCAGGTGAGCGCCAGCATCGCGATCGACATGATCAGGTCGGCCGAGCCGATGAAGCCGACCTGGACACCGAGTCTGAACGTGTCATGCATTCCAATGGATGGGACGGCAAGGAGCGCGGGTCCGATCCCGAGCTCGACCACAGACGCCAGCACGAGCACGGTGACTGGGCGGCGCAGCCAGCGCCGACCCAGCCGGTGGCGGAGCAGGACAACCATGACGCACTGCACAAGCAGGGCGGCCAGCAGGGTGGTGGTCACGGTGACGGAGCCAGCCCGAGGGCGGCGGCCTCGCCGCGGATGCCTTCGCCGAACGTCCGCGGCGCGTATGCCAGGTCACGAGCGGCGGCGTCGATAGGGAACACCTTGTCCTCGGCCAGCCGCTGCCATTGCTCCGCGCGGATCCTTGGCTTGCGGCTGACCCGCTCGTAACCGCGGGTCAGCGCGATCGCCGGCGCCAGCGGCACCGGCACGAGATGAACCCGGCAGCCGACGGCCGCCGCCGCCGCGCGCAGCAGGTCGGCGAGCGTCAGCGGCTCTGGGCCAGCCACCTCATAGCAGCGGCCCGCCGTCTCCGGGCGCTCCACGGCTGTGAGCACCGCACCGGCCAGGTCCGTCACGTGCACGGGTTGCTGGAGTCGGTGACCGCCGCCAGGGACGGGCAGCACCAGCGGTACCGGCAGGCCGCCGAGAGGCAGAGCGTGCCCCGCCCGCGCGAGTGCCGTAAGCAGCCGGCACAGGTTCCGGTCGCCTGGCGCGCCGTAGATCATGGTCGGCCGCAGGATCGTCCACTTCAGGCCCGAAGAGCGGATGGCCCGCTCGGCGCCGAGCCGCACCGCCTTGGACCGGGCGGGCAGTGCCGTGGTTACTGCGGTCGTGGAGACGAAGACCGCCCGGTCAAACCCGGCGCCAATGGCCGCGCCGACGATCGCTGGCGCGTGCCCGAAACCGAGCGACGCCAGGTTGAGCAGCGCGTCGCAGCCCGCACCCGCGAAGGCGCCGGTGAGCGCGGACTGGTCATCTAGGTCGCCGCTCACCGGCGTCGCGCCGCGCGCGGCTACCATCCGCGCCGCGGCGGGGGAGCGCGCGAGCGCGACGCAGGAATGACCGCGCCGCCTGGCCTCATCGAGGACGTAGCCGCCAAGAAACCCGCTTCCCCCGGTCACCAGCAGCCTCATCGTCCCTCACCCGCCTGGTCGAGGATCTTGCGGTACTCGCGGGCCAGCGCGGCCCGGTCATAGCACCGTTCCGCAAGAGCCCGGCCGGCCTGGCTCATGGCAGCCCGGCGGCCCGGATCCGCGGCCAGGGCGGCGATCGCGTCCGCGAGCGCGGCGCTGTCTTCCGGCGGGACCACCACCGCTTCTGCCTCGCGCAGGATCTGAGCGGCTTCCCCCTCGACGGAGCCGATCACGGCCTTGCCCGCGGCCAGGTACTCGAACATCTTTGACGGGATGAACGTCGCGAACAGCGGCACCTGGCGGAGCGGGACCAGGCAGATGTCCGCCGCTGCCAGCAGCCCTGGCATCTCAGCGTTCGGCACGCCAGGCAGCAGCACTACGTTGCGGAGCCCGAGTTCCGCGACCCGCTGTTCCAGCCGGCGCTTGTCCGCCCCGTCGCCGACGAACGCGAACCGGACGCGCTGGCCAGCGAGTTGCGCTGCGGCATCGGCGATCGCCGGCAGACCCTGCGAGATGCCGTGCGTCCCCGCGTACAGCACCAGGCAGTCGCCAGGACTCGCGCCAAGGCGGGCGCGGACGGCGGGATCGGCGACCGCCGACGGGGTGAACCGGCCGGTGTCCACCCCGTTGCGGATCGTGTGCACCTTCGCGGGCGCCACCCCGCGGCGGATCAGGTCCTCCCTGAATCCCTCGCTGACCACCACTACCTGGTCTGCCGCGGCGTAGGCGGCGAGTTCCAGCCGCTCAAGCAGCCGGATCACCCGGCGGTTCGTCAGGACGCCCAGTTCCACGAAGATGGCGGGCCACAGGTCGCGGATCTCGACGACGAACCGCGCGCGCTTTAGCCGGGCCAGCACCCAGGCGGCGCCGATGGAGAAGAACGTGGGGGAGGAGACCACCACGGTGTCGGCGGGCCCACAGGCGCGCGACCCGATGATCACAGAGCTCGCCATGAAGCTCAGGTGGCCGAGGGTCTTGCGGGCGATCCCCTCGTTCGGGGTGGCGTACAGCCACGTCCGGACGACCCGGTAGCCGTCCTGGTGCTCCCTTCGCCTGATCGCGCGCCGGTACTGCGGCGGCAGGACTCCGGTGGGATGGTTGGGCATCCCGGTGAGCACGGTGACCTCGTCCCCGTCCGCCGCCCAGGTCGCGGCGAGCCCGGACAGCCGGGCCGCAGGAGCGCCGGCCTCCGGGGGGAAATAGTGCGTGACGATGAGTGTCCGCATGTCAGGCCTCTCTTGCTGCCGCGGTGGCGTGCGCGTCGCGGTGCCGCTCGCGGGTAAGGGCGAGCGCCTTCGGCGAGCCCAGGTACGCCACGAGCAGGGTGAGCCCGGCCAGGTCCGCGGTCACCCGGGCCGGCGTGCTCCCGAGCAGGCTGACCATGCCGAGCAGGCACAGCGTGGCGGTGGCACCTGCGGTTAGCACAGTGACCTCCTGGTGCGACAGGCCCGCGTCGCACCAGCGCTGGTAGACGTGCGTGCGGTGCGGCTCAAGGCATCGCTCGCCGCGCCGGATCCGGCGCTGCAGTGTCCACGCGGTATCCGCCAGGTACAGGGCGACCGGGCCGGCCGCTGCCTCGGCCGGGACGCCACGGAGGATGGCGCAGGCGGCCAGCACGGCGAGGGCCGCGCCCAGCGCGTAGCTGCCCACGTCGCCGAGGAAGACCCGCGCCCTGACTGCGTTCCAGGGCAGGAAGGCGCAGGCGCCGACGGCGGTCGCGAGCCCGCCCGTGATCATGAGCGTGTCCTGCCGCCACTCGCCGAGGCAGGCGTAGGTCGCCCCGCCAACAAGGGCGTGCGCCCCAGAGATGCCGTTCACCCCGTCCATGAAGTTGAAGGCGTTCACGAAGCCCGCCAGCCAGACCACAAGCGCCAGGGCTGCCATCACCCTTACGGGGAAAGGCAGGCTCAGCCCGGCGACGAGCAGCACGGCGACGGCCGCGCTTCCCACCGCCTGGAGTCCCAGGCGCAGCACAGGCGGCAGTCCGCGCAGGTCGTCGAGCATGCCGACCGCCCCGAAAAAGCCGACACCGCACAGGAACGCAAGCACCTCGTCGCGGCTGGTTGCACGAGTGAGTCCCGCGGCCACCAGCAGGCCGACGGCGATCGGCGCGCCGCCGCCGCGCGGCGTCGGCACCGAGTGCGACGACCGCCCGCCGGGCACGTCGATGACCGCCAGCCTGCGCAGCAACGCGATCGTCAGCGGCTCCGTCACTAGCACGATTGCGCCGCAGGCCGATACGGCCCACACCACCCTGTCCCCCGACACGTGCAGGATATTAGCAGGAGCGATAGCTCTTAGTAGTCAATTGAATACTGTCGGTCGTAGAACTGTCGTAAGCCGGCAGGTCAGCGCTCGTGCAGGTCGGACGTCCCCGATGACAGGGGCGGGTGGCCGTTCTGCGTGCTCCGCCCGTTCCGCCCGTTCCAGCTGTGCACTCGCACGGTTGACGAGTAGTAGGAGCCGTACCGGCCGTACCGGCCGTAGCGTCCGTATCCGTCACGTGTGCTGACCTTGTTCAGCAACATGCCGACGATGGGCGTGCTCGCCTGGGCGAGCTTCTCCGTGGTGCGCTGAAGCTCTGCGCGCGTGGTCTGGCCTGACGCCACGACGAGCAGGACGCCATCGGCGTAAGAGGTGAGGATCATGGCGTCGGCGACCGGAAGCACTGGCGGGCTGTCGATGAGGACGAGGTCGAAGCGCTCCGCTAGCTCGGTGAAGAGGCCGAGGGCGCAGCGGCTGCTGAGCATTTCCGTGGGGTTGGCGACCGTCGAGCGCGTGCTCAGTGACCAGAGCCCCTCGACGCCGGCTACCGGGGTCAGCGCCTGGTCGAGTGACGACTTTCCGGCCAGTACAGAGGACAGCTCGGGCGCGTTCGCCGGCCTGGAAGACTGGCTGAGCCGGGGGCGGCGCAGGTCACAGGAGACGAGTACGACGCGCTCGCCCGCCTGGGCGAACACCGCGCCCAGGTTGGCCACCGTGGCCGTCTTTCCCTCTCTGGCGTGGGAGCTGGTGACCAGGAGGGTCCGCAGGTCGCCGTCCTGCCGGCTGAACTGCAAGGAGGTGCGCAACGACCGGTACGCCTCGGCCGCCGGGGAGGTCGGATCGCTGACCGCGACCATTACCGGGTTCTCGATCTTCTTCCAGGACGCCACCATCGGCACCGTGCCGAGTACTGGCGCGCCGTTCACCTGCTCAACCGTCTCGCTTGTGGTCAGCGTGTCGTCCAGGCTGTCCCGCAGGAACGCGGCGCCCACGCCGAGGCCGAGGCCGGCCAGCAGCCCGAGCAGGGCATCCTGGGTGGGCTTGGGGGAACTCGGCGAGGTAGGGGCCAGGGCCGGAGTGACGAACTCAAGTCCGGTGCTCGCGACCGCCCCGGCCACCTGGAGCTGGGCGAGCTGGCCCTTGAGCACGGCCTGCTGGTTCGATAGCGCCGATAGCTGCGCGGCCGAGCCCGACTTGAGCTGGCTGATCTCCTTGCCGAGAGCCTGGATCTGGCCGCTGAGCTGGGTTTCCGCGGCGGCGAGGTTGCTGATGGTAGCGGCGGTGCTGGAGGAGACGAAGGCCTTGGCATACGCGTTGGCGATCAGCGCGGCCCGTGCCGGACTCGGGTTGACCGCGGTTACCGCGATCACGTTAGTCTGGCCAACCTCGGCGGCCGAGACCGGCGGGGTGCTGCCGAGGTTCTTCCTGACCAGGTTCTGCACCTGAGCGCTGGTGACGAGTTGCAGTTCGGTCTGCACGTCGGTCGGGGTGACGGAGTAGTACTGGCTGGAGCCGAGCGCGAGGTCGCTGCCCGTCGCCTGGACCAGGAGCTGTGCGCTGGCGGTGTACTGCTTTTGCTGGGTCAGTGACAGGGCCAGGCTGACGGCCAGTCCGAGCAGGGTGAGCGCGGCGACCAACCACCGCCGTTTCCGCAGTACCTGCAGGTAGGCGCGCACGGTCGGCTCGGCCTCGGGCTCAGCCATCAGGTCTTCCCCTCGCTCGATAAAGTTGCGGCGACTCAGTTGAAGTCAAACAGTACACGAGCGGTTACTTAAAGTGATTTCATTGCCCGATGACCGGGGTACTCATGCTGTGCACGGCCAACGTTTGCCGGTCTGTCATGGCCGAGGCCCTGCTCTCGGCTCAGCTGGCCGCCTGCGGTGTTCCTGCCACGGTGTCCTCGGCCGGGATGCTGGCCGATGGCCAGCCGCCGCCTGTGGAGGTCCTCGCGGTCATGAGCGTGCGTGGCTGCGATGTCACCCCGCACCGCAGCCGGCAGGTCGTTCGCGAGGATCTCGCGCGCGCGGATCTTGTCCTCGGGATGGCCCGCGAGCATGTGCGGCACGCCGCGGTCCTGCTGCCGGACGTCTGGCCGCGCGCGTTCACGCTCAGGGAACTCGTCAGTCGCGGCTGGGAGGCCGGCGCCCGCGTGCCCGGCGAGCAGGTCGGCGAATGGCTTACCCGGGTGGCGAGCGGACGCAGCCGCCGCGATCTGCTTGGCGGCGGCACGGCGCATGACGTGACCGACCCGGTCGGCGGCCCGCTGCGCGGGTACGCGGCCACCGCAGACCTGCTCGACCGGCTCACCGGGGATCTCGCGGCCTTGTGCTGGCCGGCCTGGTGACTGGTTACCCGCCGTTCCAGCCGGCCGCCTGTAGCTGGCAGGGCGGGACCTGTCCTGAGGGGTTGCCTCCCGGAGGCGCTCCGGTTGCGCATTCCGCGAGGGACCGGCGCAGGCTTGCGTCGTCGCCATGCACGGCCAGACGAGACAACTGCTCCGGGTCAAGCGGGGTGACCTTGGCGTGCCGGATCAGGGGATGGCGCGGCCGGTAGTCCACTTCGTCGGCGCCGAGCAGGTCCTCGGCCAGCTTTTCGCCCGGCCGCAGCCCGGTGTACACGATTTCCACCGGGCGGTACGACCGGGCGGAGAGCCGTCTGGCGATATCCGCGATCCGCACCGGCTCGCCCATGTCCAGAATCAGCACCTCGCCGCTGCCGCCGATGACCGCCGCCTGCAGCACGAGCTGCACCGCCTCGTCCGCCGTCATGAAGTAGCGAGTCACCTCCGGGTGCGTCACCGTCAGCGGGCCGCCCGCCTCCACCTGGGCTGACAGCGTCCCAAGGACCGATCCGCGGCTGCCGAGAACGTTGCCGAACCGTACGCTCAGGTAATTGCCGTCGGCTTGGCCGGCCATGTGCGCGGTGAGCCGCTCGGCGATCCGCTTGGAGTAGCCGAGGATGCTCACCGGGTCCGCGGCCTTATCCGTCGAGATGTTCACGAATGATTCCGCGCCGCACGCGGCGGCGGTCTCGAGCACGGTTTGAGTGCCAAGGATGTTGCTCAGCACCGCCTCGGCCGGGTAGCGCTCGAGCAGCGGCAGGTGCTTGAGCGCCGCCGCGTGGAAGACGATCTGCGGCCGGAACCGCTCGAAGACCTCACGAATCCGGCGCGGATCGCGGATGTCAGCGAGTACGGTCTCTTCGGTGTCGAGCAGCGCCCGCCCGCTCAGCGTGAGCTGGACAGCGTGCAGCGCCGACTCATCCCTGTCCAGCATGATCAGCTCGGCTGGGCCGAACTCGTGAAGCTGGCGGCACAGCTCTGAGCCGATCGAACCGCCCGCCCCGGTGACGAGGATGCGCTTGCCGGAAAAGTGCCCGGCGATCCCTTCGACGTCAGTCCTGATCGGCTGGCGACCGAGCAGGTCGCTGATCCGCGGGTCGCGGACGCCTTCGATCCGCGCGCTGCCGCTCAGCAGTTCGGAGACCGTCGGAACGACCTTGGGCACCAGGCCGCACTGCTCCGCGAGTGCCGTCAGATCGCGGATCGCGGCACCGCTGGGCCGGACGATCGCGATCACCAGCACCGTGGCCCCGGTCGCGGCCGCCACCTCTGCCAGCCGCGTCCGGTCACCGAGCACCGGGATGCCCCGGATGCGCAGCCGCCGCTTGTCCGGGTCGTCGTCGAGGATCGCGACCGGCCGGTAGGTCGCGTTCGGTTCCGCGAGCAGGCGGCTGATCAGCATGGTGCCCGCCTCACCTGCCCCGAACACGATCACCTTGACGCCCGCCCCGGCCCGCCCGCGGTGCCGTTGCCGGGCGGCGCACAACACGTGCCTGGCGACCATGATCGCCGGGGCCGCGATGAGCCCGGCACCGAACGTGGTCTGCAGCGGTACCTGCTGACTGGCGATCAGCAGGCCGTTGACCAGCGTCAGCGCCATCAGCATGATGACGCCAGCCGTTGCCACGCTTACCACTTCTTCGAGGCTGCCCCGCTGATAGCGGCCGCGGTAGAGTCCGGCGAGCAGCCCGGATCCGACCGACAGGGCACAGATCACCAGGACAGAACCGCCATCTCGCAGTGGCCAGGCCACGTCCTGAGGCATGGCGCCGGTGGCCCAGGCTGTCAAGGACAGTCCCGCCACCCAGGCGACCGCGTCGTAGCCAGCCTCAGCGCCGGCCCGGGCGACCCGCCGCCCGTAGGTGTCACGCCACAGGCTGACAGGCCCGCGTCCAAGCCAGGAACGTGATGGATGGCTGCTTGCTGACTCGGTGTTCACCTGTCCCTTTCTTCAACAGCTTGATTCTCTGTATGCAGAGGGTAGCCATGCTGTGTGCGTTACGTTAGGTTACTCTGAGTAGTTGATGGTAACAGATATGTCTCTCACGGCTGGCGAGCTGGTTTCTTCGCGCCAGCTCCGTGATGGCGCACCACCATGGGGGAGAAGCATGACTTATACGCGGAGCCCGGATGAGCTAGACCAGGGTGACGACGTACTAGGTGCGAAGGCCGCGGCACCAGGCCGCCAGCGCCGGCGGCGCGGCCTGCGCGTCATGGCGATGTCGCTGGCGTCGGCGACCGTACTGCTCGGCGCGACGGCGGCGGGCGCCTTTATCTATGTCAATCATGAGCTCGGGAGCATCCCGCGCATCCCGGTCAAGTTCCTCGCCCAGGAAGACCCAGCCAAAGGGATGACCGTTCTCCTGTCCGGCAGCGAGGTCGGGCCGACGGGCCTGCCCGGCATGTCGCAGGTCACTACCGGATCTGGCGTGATCATGCTGTTGCACATCAACGCCAACCAGAAGGCCGGCGGCGTGGTAGCGATATCGCCCCAACTCGAGGTGAACGTGCCAGGCAAGGGAGAGATGCAACTCTGGCAGGTCGAAGCCGCGGGCGGTCCCTCGCTGCTCACCGAGACCGTGCACGACCTGACCGGCGTGGCGATCAACCACTACGCGCGCATCGACTTCAACCACGTGGACTCGATGGTCGACGCCCTCCACGGGGTCTCGGTGAGGCTGCCGCGGACCGAGGAGAGCTTCGGCCACGTCTTCCGTCGGGGTGTCGACCACGTCTACGGCATCGAGGCGCTGGAGTACGCGCGCCAGCCCTCGCTGACCGAGACTGGCCGGGTGCTCCGCCAGGAGAGCCTCATGCGCGCCGTTGTTAGCAAGGTGGCCGACAGGCACCTGCTCACCAATCCGCTGACGATGTTCCGCGTGCTGAACGCGCTCGTTAGCATGCTCACGGTGGACAGCACCTTCTCCAACTCGCAGGTGCTCAGCCTGGCCACCGGCCTCGGCAGGCTGTCAAGCAGGGCGAGCACGTACGTCGACGCGCCGACGGAAACGGTCAACAACACCGTCGTGGTCAATTCCACCGAAGACCACGCGCTGTGGTCCGCGATCAGGAACGACTCGATTGCCGCGTTCGCGAAGCGGCACCCGGGCACCGTCACTCCGGCCGCGCCGTAGCGTGGCCGCCGGGTAGACAGAGGACCTGGTAACGCAGCTGACCCCGGTAACCCCGGTAACGCAGCTGAACCGGTAACGCGGACGCCGTCCGCGATCTCGCCGGGCGCGGCCCGCCCGGCTGGCCCCGTGGTGCCAGCCGGGCGGGCCGCGCTGATCGCAGGCGCGGCCGCCCAGGTCAAGTTCAGCCGGGAAGAATGAACCTCTCGACCGCGGTGGCGAAGCCTTCGTCAGCGTTCGAGGTCGTGACCCGGCGGGCGGAGCGCTGCACTTCAAGGCTGGCGTTGCCCATCGCGATGCTCAGCCCGGAGTGGGCGAACATCAGGACGTCATTGGGCATGTCGCCGATCGTGGCGATGCTGCCGGTGGCGATCGAGTATTTCCGCGCCAGGTACTGGGCGACGGCGCCCTTGTTGGCGTCCGGGTGCGTGATGTCCAGGTAGTAGGGCTGGGACCGGGCAGCGGCCACGTGGTCGCCGAACTTGTCGTGCGCGGCCGCTGAGGCGCGGGCGACGGCGTCAAGGTCGTCGCTGACGCCGACGAGCTTGGCCACATCGCTGGTGAGCCCGTCGAGGCTGTCCATCACTTTCGGCTCGAACCGGACGGTCGCGGCTTCCCTGGCCACGTGGGCGCCCTTCGGGTCAGGGACGTACCAGTCGGCGCCGCGGTAGACCCAGGTGTCCAGGCCGAACGACTTGTTCAGATCCGCCACCGGCACGACGAGCTCCTCGGGAATCACCCGCTGCTCGATCACTGACATGTCACGGTTCACCAGGATGCCGCCGTTGAAGGCGGCGATGGGAGTGGTGAGGTTGAGCGGCTCGATTAGCATCGACATGCCCTTCGGCGGGCGCCCGCTGGTGACCGCGAACAGGATCCCGGCCTCGCCGAGCCTGCGCACTGCGTCGATCGCGCGGTCGGTGAGGACCTTATCGGGCGTCACCAGTGTCCCGTCGACATCGGCAAGCAGCAGCTTGATGGTGCTCTCCATAGGTAACTGTATAGCCGCCGCCGGTGACCGCAAGGTGAACGGCGCTCCGACCTAATCCCACCCGGCGTGGTGCTCGTATCCGAGTGGCGACCAGATGGCGACGGGCCGTTCCCGTCCCCTGCAGAGGTGAGCTGCTACGGGGGAGTGGCACGCAAGCCATGAGCCCCCGACCACAGGCCGCTGCCGGTCATCTTCGGCTAGCAGGACAACGCCGTCCCCAGGGCTATCTCCGCGGCGGTGTTCGACTGCCGGCGGCACGGCCCCGGTATCACCGATTTCGCCGAGATCTGAACTGCCTGAGGCGGACTCTTCCTGCCTAGTCTGCGAGTTGTTCTGGCGTCTTGACGCCGGAGGCGTGAAAGCGGACAGCAGGAGCGGAACCGGGGTAAAGACGAATAGGCAGAACATGGCGCGCTGAGCGCCAAATTCTTGAACAACAAACCCCCCCATTATAGGGCCGATCGCGCAAGCGGCGAACGACGCAAGCCGACTTACGCTAGTCACTCGGGCCAGTATCTCTTGGTCGGCGTTCTGCATGAGGTGGGTATCGAGTGCAATATTTCCCATTGCTCCCGTGAGGCCTAGGATGGCCATTATGATTGCCATGCAGAGAAACTGTCGCCCGGCAGGGAGCATAAGAAATGCAAATCCGGTGAACCATATTGCCGTTTGAATCCGCATCCATGAGCATCCGACCCGCGGAAGCAGTGGCGTTGCCACCACTGACCCGAGGGCACCGCCGACGCCTGAGGCTGCAAGCACCATTCCGATAGCGAGAGCTGACAGTTGCTGACTGTGCGCCTCGCCAATGAATACTATGATTAGCGCCTGAAAGATCAGTGTGCCAACAGAGAACGATATTATCACCATGCGAGCGAACTTGTCCTCATGTATCCAGCGCAGCCCGTGCCTGATATCGGCTATCAGGCTGTCCTTGGATGCCGAATCGCGAGGCGGTTCCATTACTTCCCCCGCCAGCTTACTATCCTTAATTCCAAATAGGACGGCTACTGAATAAATGAAGGAGGCCACGTCGGCGAGGAATGGATATATTGGCCCGAAACCGAATAGCAGGCCCCCGAGCGGGCGTCCCGCCACTACCGCGACGTGCGTCCTTGCCTCGATGCGCACTAGCGCGGAAGAGACGTGGTCCCGCCCCACGATTGAGCCAACATAACGCCGCTCGGCGAGCCCGGAGAAGACCTCAAGGACTCCTTCGATAACGGCGACCGCAATCAATAGCGCCACCATGGGCTTTCCGAATGCCAGTGTTGCGACAACTGTCCCGATAGCGACTCCACGGCCAAACTCGCTCAGCAGCATAACCCGCCTTGGGCTCCAGCTTGGGCTCCACCTGTCGACGAGTGCACCGGCAGGTATGTACACAAACATACTTGGCGCAGTGGCGGCGAAGACCGCGCATCCGGCAGTAAACGGTGAACCCGTCAGGCGGAGGACGAGCAACGGGTAAGCGATGGTGGTGACATGACTGCCCAGCATCGAAACCGATGATGCTCCCACCAGCCGTCGAAATGTCTGGTTTCGAGCTGTCGACCCTGTTGTGCTAGTGCTCTCGGGGGCGGTTATGGTCGCCACTAGCCTCGATATCCCCCAAAAGAGACCGATACATCTCAAGGATGTAGATAGCAGGCAAGATGACTGTCGTATGCCGCCGCCGAGCCGCAATTTATCGTCCTTGAGAGATGGCCGCGGGATGTTGGCTGAATCGAGACCCCCGGTGGTGTCCGCCGCATCGGACAAGAGCCAACTTTAGGCCGAGAAGTGACTACGGTCAGTTACCGATGGCGTTCTGTGGTGGTGTGGCGTGTCGCCACCGGCAGCGTGAACCCGCATCACCACCGCGGCGTCGGACTGTTCCGCCGTCCGGCCCAGCGGTTGTCACGCAGCGGACCCGTGCCTCGAGGTTGGGATCGTCTGCCGCCGACCTCGCTCGCCAGGGCCACCCTGGCGTCAGCCTCCTGGGCCTGACGTGATGCCTGCGGCACGGGTTAAAGCGTCGCGGTTACTGACTCTCGTGTACTTTTCAGGGGCTGCTGTCGCGAATAATTAGCCGCCGTAACAAAAAATGCTAATGACTGCCTTTGTGTCATGTGATTTCGGCTCCTGTGTGGTTTAATTAGTCCATGGTGGGACCGTCCGGACTCGAATGGCCTTTTACCCTTGATATAACCGGGCTTATGGTCGGCGGTTGGAGACCCATTCCCTTCCGCGAGTTCGTGGTCAAGGTTCACAGTCGGTGCGATCTCGCGTGTGACTACTGCTATATGTACGAGTCGGCGGATCAGTCCTGGCAGGACCGTCCGCGCAGGATGTCGATGGAGATCGCCCGCCGTACCGCAGCGCGCATCGGCGAGCACGCCCGCAGTCACCAGATACCGAGCGTGGCGCTTATCTTGCACGGCGGGGAGCCACTGCTAGCCGGACGTGAGCTTATCGCCGAACTCGTGTGCGCCACCCACGCCGCTGCTGGCCCCGGCGTGCACGTGGATGTCAGGGTGCAGACGAACGGGGTTGGCCTTAACGATCTTTACTTGCGGTTGTTTGACGATCTTGACGTCCACGTGGGGGTGAGCATTGACGGCGGGGCGGAGTCGCATGACCGGCATCGCCGGTTCGCCAGTGGGCGGGGCAGTTACGCTGCGGTCGCGGCCGGCTTGGACAGGCTGACGCGGGCGCCCTTCCGGCACCTTTTCAGCGGGCTGCTGTGCACTATCGACCTTCGCAACGACCCCATAGCGACGTACAAGGCCCTCGCTGAATTCGATCCTCCGAAGGTCGACTTCTTGCTCCCGCACGGAACGTGGGCGTCACCTCCGCCAGGGCGCATGCCCGGCGCGGCCGATGCCCCGTACGCCGACTGGCTCATCGAGATATTTGATCACTGGTACTACGCCCCTGGTACCCGGATACGGCTGTTCGAGGAAATCATGCAACTGCTCCTTGGTGCAGACGCATCACATGAGATGCTCGCTCTCTCTCCCACAAGAATCGTTGTCATCGAGACCGATGGCGCGATTGAGCTAGCCGACAATCTCAAGGTGGCATACCACGGCGCCGCGACGACTGGTCTCGATGTAACCAGGAATCCCTTGGACGAGGCGCTGCTGTTGCCCGGTGTGGTGGCCCGTCAGTTGGGCGAGCGCTCGCTCTGCTCGCAATGCCGAGCGTGCGGTATCCGGAACGTCTGTGGCGCTGGCCTCTACGCGCACCGGTACCGCCCGGGCACCGGGTTTTATAATCCCTCGGTCTACTGTCCGGATCTCATGAAACTCATCGGCCACATCCGCGAGACCATGCGGGCTGATATTGCCGAGCGGCGGAAGAAGCAGGTCTCCGGATGAAGTTGCGGTATCACGCGATACCACGGGAACTGTTCGAGGCGCTAGCGGCCGGGGGCGGGGGACCTGAGGCGATCGGCGCGCTGGCGGCGGCGGAATACAGCAAGCAAGTCCTCTTGCTGTGCGGCGTCTTGGCGGCCGCACAGGCCGCCGATGCCACGCAGGCCCGGTACGCCACGATCGGCTGGGAGGTACTCGCGGAGGTTGAGCGTCATGACCGCGACGTTGCCGCTCAGATAACGCGCTACCCCACTGTGGGTGCCTGGGCAGTGGATACCTTGCGCGCGCTGGGAACGGACGCCGGGTCGCCGAAAGCCGCGCCCGCGAGGCTGGCCGCGGTGGCGGCTGCAGCCGCGGTCCGGTCAGGGATTGACGCCGAGATTCCGGTGCTGCCGGTCGCCGGGGTCGTCTCGCTACCCTCGCTCGGTGTCGCACGGATGGACGCCGATTCCGCCGTAGTGCGCAGCTATCACGGTAGTGCCGAGGTCCGCTGGGCGCGCGGCCGGGTCGAGATCCCTGCAGGCGCGCACCGCGACGCACCCGGCTGGCTGGGGATACGCGGTTGCCGCGCGGGAGGCCTTGAGGCGGTCATTGAAGACCTCGACCCGTTCCGCATGCCTACCGTCGATGGCCTCGCGCCGCGGCTAACCGCCCGGGAGGTACTGGACTGGCAGCGAGTTCTCGAGCAGGGCTGGCAACTCCTCGAGGCAGTGCACCCTGCTGTCGCGGCCGAGGTCGCCGCCGCGATCTCGGTCATCGTCCCGCTGAGGAGATCGGCTCACGGTCACCTCAGCTCCAGTTCGCCGGACACCTTCGGCGCCGTGGCAATGTCGCAACCGCCGGATCCGGATACCTGCGCGAGCACTCTTACCCATGAGGTGCAGCATTTGAAGCTCTGCGCGGTGCTGGATATCGTACGCCTGACCTTGGCCGACGACGGCCGCCGGTACTACGCGCCATGGCGTGGTGACCCGCGGCCAATCGCCGGCCTGCTCCAGGGAGCGTACGCGTACGTCGGCGTGACCGACTTCTGGCGGCGGCGACGTCAGCTGGCGTCCGGTGCGGCCCAGGTGCGGGCGGACGGCGAGTTCGCCTTGTGGCGGGCAGGCACCATACGGGTCATCGACACCTTGCTGGCAAGCGACCGGCTGACAACGGTAGGCGCGGATTTCGTGCAGGGCATGTCGCAAACCGCCAGCTCATGGATGAGTGAGCCGGTGTCACGGCAGGCGCGGGCTTTCGCACGGAGCGAGGCTGAGAATCATCTGGCTCGCTGGGAACAGCGTCACGGACCCGTCCCTCGCCCGGCGTGACGAAGATCAGATCGGTGGCGGGTCGAAGTCGACGTTGATCCTCGACCCGCCGGTGGCGGCTTCTGTCAGCGGATCATTCGGCCCGTAGACATGAGCGCACGTGTTCGTCGTCGCCGCGGCCAGCGCCTTGGCCTCTTCGTCGGCCCCGTCGGCTGACAGGTCAAACGCTAGGTTCGCGGCGCAGCTCAGGGTCATGAAGTGCTCTTCGCCGAGCAGGCGGGTTAGCCTCTCCAATGAGTCCTCGCCGAGGGCGCGAGCCGCGCGCGTCTCACCAAGCGCCGCCAGGTCGCCGGCGAGGTTGACCGCGACGGTTAGGGAGAAGAAATGGTCGCGCGTCAGTTTCCCGTCCAGCCCCGCCAGCGCCGTCTCATTCAGTTGGCGCGCCAAGTCGAGGTCTCCCGTCAGCCGGTGCAGCAGCGCCAGGTTCGCGAGGCAGCCGTAATTGTAAGGATGCTCGGCACCGTAGACGCTGGGATAGGCTTCCGCCGTCGCCTTGGCTAGTGCAAGCGCCTGCGTTGTTTGCCCGAGAACCCGCTGGATGTTGTACAGGCTGATGGCGGCGGCCATCGTATCGGGGTTCCGCTCTCCGCGTCGGAGTTCGCATTGCTCCAGTGTTTCTGCGGCTACCTCAAGCGCCTCGTCGTAGTCTGCCGGAATCCTGCGCATAGCGATCGACAGGTCGGTCGCCGCGCGAAGCGTCAGGTAGTGCTCAGGGCCGAGTTCATGCAGGCCGTAAACCCTGGCTTCCTGACCAAGGTCGCGAGCCTGAGTGAAGGCGCCACATAGCCGGACCGCCCTGGCTAGACCGGTCAACGCATTCAGGATCTCAGTCGGCTCCACGTCTTGCCTGGAGCGTTGCTTGATGTAGACATCCTTGTGCAATTCACGCGCCTCGACGTATCGGCTGCTGAGCCCGTAGTCAAGCGCGAGGTTGTTCATGATCCGCAACGTCTGATAGGCGGTCGGCCCGAAGATGTCGTCGTGCAATGCGCGGGTTTCTTCATCCAGCGCGAGCGCGCCCTTGAAATCGCCGCGAGCCCGCAGGTCGGCACCGAAAGCGTTTCGCAGGTGCATCGTGAGGGGGTCGCGCGGCTCAAGAACCTGCTCGGCACTACGCAGTGTGGTTTCGATGATCTGGCCGGCCCTTGCCGCTTCTCCTACTTCTCGCAGAGCGTTGCCGAGATAACGGTTGGCGTCGAGAACGCGCTCATCGGTGGGCCCCGAGTCTTCTGTCCACTGCTCGATAAATCGCTCAGCGAACGCCCGGCAGGACGCGAAGTCCCCAGAAACGTACAAATACCGCACCACGGAGAGGGCGAAGCTGCGATGTGCGGGAATCTGGCAGTGCGCCAGGTCCGTCGTCGGGGAGCCGACATGCGCCACCAGGTCGCGGTAGCGCGGCCAGGAATTTGAGTCGGAAGGGTTTCCCGGCGCTCCGGCGGCGAGGATGGAGTGCGCGTCCTGACGGTACCTGCTCTGATCGCCCTGCCTGAGCTCGTTACGGAGCAGAGCCTGGATCAGGCGGTGCACCGTGATGTACGGGCCGTCCATTTTTATGAGGGCGAATCGCCCGAGCACACTGATGGCTGTGGACAACTCAATCGGGTCTGCGATCAACGCGCCCACCCCGGTGGGGCTTTCCTGTGCGCTGGGCTTGAACACCTCCCGCGGGATCGGCTCCGGGCCGACGAAGGCGCAGCACCGCAGCAACTCGAGCGCCTGCGGTGACTGCTGCCGCAACTGGGCGACCGAGATCTGCCAGGCGGCGGTCATCGACGACGGGTACTCAAGCGCGACCCCCTGCGCCAGGATGTCCGCGACCCGTTCGTTAAGCAGCCGAAGGTACTCATCGACAGCCATCAGGCTCTCGTAAAGCACGGCGCCTGCCTGCTCCAGCGCGAGCGGCAGGTCGCCCAGGCTCTCGGCGAGCCGGTCCGCGTCCTTCTCGGTGAGGCGCTTGGGGCCTCGCTTCAGCAGGAACTGGATGCTCTCCGTCCGCTCGAACACGTCGAGCGCGATCGTCTCGACGATGGGGCCCCACCGATGGTTACGTGAAGTGATCAGCACGTCACCAGGGCCACTAGGGATGAAGGGCAGGAGTTCCTCTGGCTGGTCCGCATTGTCGAAGATGAGCAGCCAGCGGCTGTACGGCTCGCCGCGCCGCAGGGCATCGAGAACGCCCTGGGTTGTCAGGTCGATGCCGGAAGCCGAAGGTGCCGCCAGGCCAAGGTTCGCCGCCAGTCCGGCCAGCGCCGACCGGACGAGCGGCGTCTGGTCCGCTCGGATCCAGCAGACAAGATCATAATCGGCGCCGTACTGGTAGGCGTATTCAATGGCCACCGCGGTTTTACCCACGCCGCCGAGACCTTGCAGCGCCTGCGGCAGTGACTGCTTGGATAGCAGGGCAGCAGGTTTGCTGCCTGCTGCACGATCCCTCAATTGCTCGAGGATATCGGTGCGGCCGGTGAAGTTCTTGTTGCGCGGCGGAACACCCACCCAGATGCGGGCGGTCGACCATGACCTCTGCGGAGTACCAGGAACCGTCACAGTACCTATGGTAATGCTTCTCTTCGCTGCTACCCCTATGATCCGTCACTGTTGGCCGTTGTTCAGTCAACGCCATAAAGACCCTTGTGACTAAAGTTTCTGTTGATTTCAATGATTCTTGCGGTTACTCATGGGAAATAGAATCGGCATACTTCACAAAGCCGCGCCTACTCGACAAATGTTGGCGGAGCGGGGATTATGGAGTGGCGTTCTAGCTCGACGGAGAGCTGCCGCTAGTGATTCGCAGCTGCAGGAGGGCAATCATGGGCGAGGATGTCACCGACCAGTCGTTGCTTGACGTCACTGGACTCGGCATGGGGGAGTCGCTTGACGAGTCCGCCCTGACAAGAGCGCTGAAGCGGATCATGACGTCAAGTGCAGAGGGGCCAAGCAACAGCTTTTCTGCGAACATCTAAAGCGGTCCCCTGCGGTATCCGGGTGATTATGTGCCAGAATTAGGACTGGCACTTCGGTTGTGCCACTGCGGGGTCGGCCGCTTAGGAGGAGCAGTGGCGGATGGGGCTGCTGTGAGAAGGAAAGGAGCTGCGGCGAAGGAGCTGGGCGCGCCTTATCCTGGCCTGTGTCCATTTTGGCAGACCGATCAAGATCATTTCTTCGGACGCGGGACCGAGTCCAAAGCGCTGACGGAGTTCTGGCAGGATAACCAAATCGTGGTTGTCGCCGGGCCGGTCGCCTGCGGAAAAACATCGCTGCTCCACGCCGGGGTTTTGCCGATCCTGACCCAGGATGGCGCGCACATGCTGCCGCCTGGCCGTGTTTCCTACGGCGCGACGTTTCCAAGCACGGCGCTGCCGGAGCACAATCCCTACACGCTCGCTCTGCTCCGCTCCTGGTCACCGGGCGAAGCGCCGACCAGGCTCGTGGACCTCACCGTCCGGGACTTCATCAAGGCGCATGCCCGGCAGGACCACGGCCTGCTCTACGCCGCTATCGATCAGATCGACGACCTGCCCGCCGACTCGAGCCCCCGACGGGAACACCGCGATAAGTTCCTCGCCGAGCTCGCGGACGCGGTGGAAGCGGAACCGCGTTTGCACTTGCTGCTTGTGGCGCGCAATGACAACGCCGACCTGATCTCCGCGACGATGCGCAGGGCCGCAAGATTCGATCTTGCTGCCTTGACCCGGCTGGGCGCGATCGAGGCGGTGGCCGGGCCGGCTGCGCGTGCCGGGCGGTCATTCGCTAACGGGGCTGCCGAGCAGCTCGTCACCGATCTGCAGACCAGTCGCATCGTGGTCGTTAACGGGGCGGAGCGGCACGTCCACAGCCACCACGTCGAGCCTGCTCTCCTTCAGGCCGTCTGCACGCGGCTCTGGAAGTCGCTGCCACCGGATACCGAGCATGTGACGTCGCGTGACGTCCGCCTATTCGGGGACGCCGACAAGGCACTCGCCGCTTACTGCGGCGAGGTCATCGCCTCGGTTGCCGATGATTTTGACCGACCGGTGGCGTGGGTCCGCAGCTGGCTGCTTCGTACTTTCATCACCGAGCTCGGCACGCGCGGGACGGCGTACGAGGGCGTCACGGAAACGGCGGGCGCACCCAACGAGATCGCGCGGGTACTAGCGGACCGGCATCTGCTGCTTGCGGAGCAGCGGTCCGGTTCACGCTGGTACGAGCTGCTCGCGGACCGGCTCATCCAGCCGTTGCGGGACACGGCCGACGAACTTCCTCCCCCCGCTGTGCCGGCGGGATACCTGGCCGTCGCTGAGCGGGCACTGGCACAGGGAGATCTGACCGTCGCTGAGCGGTACGCCGGGTTGACGCTGCGCCATTCGGCCGATACGGACCTGCCGCTCCGGGCGGAGACGGAATCTCTCCTTGGCAACATCGCCGCCGAGCGCGGCGAGGCCTCGGAGGCCAAGGCAGAGGCCGAGAACCATCACCGAGCCTCCGCCCGGCTCTACGAGGCGGTAGGCGACATCTCCGCGGTGGCGAGCCAGCTCGCTGCCGTCGGACAGTTGCTCGTCATCCAGCATCGCCCCGATGATGCGCTCGAGGAACTCAGTGGGGCCAGAGACCGGATGCCAAGCGATCCCGTCATCCAGACGGATCTCGCCCTCGCCCTCTGGCGGCTTGGCGACAGCCAAGGCGCCGTCGCGGTGCTCACGAGGGTCTTGGCGCTGGACGGCGGCAACACGGTAGCGCTGCGTGCGCGCGGTGAGATCCTGGCCGACATTGGCGAAGCGCGTCAGGCCATGCTCGACTTGGACCGAGTGCCGCTAGCGGAAAGGCCGGCTACCCGTGCCGCCCGCGGGCTCGCCCTCGCTGAGCTCGGGGACCGGTCCGGCGCGAACCTGGCCGTCGATGACGCCGTTGCTGAGGCGCCCTGGAATGGTGACGTTCTCCTGCACGCGGCGCAGGCCAAGGCGATCAACGGCGATGAGAATGCCGCCGAAGAGCTGGCCAGGCGCGCGGTCGATGCTAATGATCCGGGACTTCTGCCGTATCACCGCCAAGTAGCTCTTGAGCTCATTGGCCGCAAGCGTGGAAATTCCGCTGGCAAGTTAATTAGCCGCGTACTCCACGGCCGCGGACCGGAAAGCGGCGATGCACTCCACTAGCTTGGAAACATCGGGATCACCGATCAGCACGCCCTGGTTCAGGTCCGTGTTCCGCATCACATCGTCGGCGAGAGCGCTAGCGGCGCTGGCCACTTGATCCGCGGGTTCCGCGAGCCTGGCAGGTACCTGCATGCTCACCTCCGCCGCGTGCACTCGCGTCGCCTCGGCCCGGCTCCGCACCTCTTCCACTCTTGCCCGCATCCCGTCCGCCTCCCCACGATAACCGCGAATGCTCTCGGTAAGAGTGCGCACCTCACCGGCCGCGCGTAGCAACCCCACGCACGCATCGCGCGTCGCCGCGGCAGATCGTTCCCGCCGGTCGCGTTCGGCTTGCCGGACATCGCGGATCACCGAGGCTACTTGCGGGATCGCGGCCCCCATGATGCCCGCCCCCGCCGTAATTAGTGCTACATATAGCGGCACGTCGGCCATGTGCAAATTATTACGCGAAATCTTCGGGGCGTGCCTGAAACTCCTTCGCGAAAAGGAATTTATTGTGCGAAAAGAATAGTTGTCGACCGTAATCGACAACTGGCTTCTAATTGGCGGCCTGTGCGGTGGCCGCGTCTCCGGCGAGGCTTCGTGACGGCGGCACCCGTCACGGCGTACGGGACCAGGTCGGCGACGGTGAGGACCAGGCCTGCCCAGACCGCCCGCTTCGCTTAACTGGTGACCATGACCAAGCGCCTGGCTTGCTTACCGGACGATCATGATCACGCCTGTTTCGCGGCAAATGCCGCGCCACTATTTAAGCGAAGCTATCGAATACGTAAAGGCGTGCGTTTTTGGGACGGATATTCCGCCGAAACGGCGTGGATCGGTTAGTTCGTGCGGTCGCGGATGTGGGCCGGGAGGGGGATCTCCTCGCGCAGGTGCGGGTCGGGGAGCGGTTCGCCGAACGTCATGGAGACTGGCAGCACGCCGGCCCACACGTCCAGGTCGTAGTCCTCGGGGTCGTCCGCGGGCATGCCGGCGCGGACCTTCACCGAGGCCTCGGTGAGGGGGAGCGAAAGCACTGCCGTGGCCGCCATCTCCTTGCCGGTGGGCTGCCGCGCGGCCGCCCACCGGCCGGGGATGAGGTGGTCGGTGATCACCCGCAGCCCCTGCCAGCGCTCGTCGTCGTCCCTGACGATCGTCGCCGTCCCGAAGATGACCGCGCTGCGGTAGTTCGCCGAGTGGCTGAACACCGACCGGGCGGCGACAAGCCCGTCCATGTGGGTGACGGTCACGCAGACTCGCTGCCCGTCCGCCGCCCAGAACGCCCCGTTCGCCGACGACCCGTGCAGGTACAGCGTGTCGCCCTCGCGGCCGTACGCGGTAGGCAGCACGACCGGGGCGCCGTCGGACACCACGCCGAGGTGGCAGATCAGGCCCGCGTCGAGGATCTCGTAGAGCGCGGCACGGTCGGTCTGGCCGCGCTCGCGGTGCCTGCGCAGGGTGGTCCGTGGGGTGCTGGACAAAGGCGTGGTCCCCGTGTTCATGGACTGAGTGCTCATGATCCCGTAGCCTAGGTGGCAAGTGGACTGGTGCAAATAGCCAATCATAGGGAAGTTTCGATGACCACTTTGCCGTCCGGCCTGCCAGTCGTTGTCGACCGGGCTGGCGGAGCGCCGCTCGCCGTCCAGATATCCGCCCAGCTCCAGGCGGCCGTCACCGGCGGCGTGCTCCGCGCCGGCGACCGGCTGCCATCCAGCCGCGACCTCGCGGCCACCCTCTGCGTCAGCAGGACCGTGGTGACGAACGCGTACGCCCGCCTCTTCGCCGAAGGCTGGCTCGAGGGTCGCCACGGCTCAGGCACCTACGTCGCCAACGTCACCCCGCCCGCGCCCCCGCTCACTGTCCGCAAAACCGACTCGAAGGCGCCAGCCCGCCCGATGGAAGCGCTCAACGGCGCCGGCGCTCCCACCTCTTTGGGCGCCAATGCCGCAACGGCCCCGATAGCAGCGCTCAAAAGCGCAAACGAGCCTGAAAGACGGCCCTGGAAACGGGACCCAGGAACCCGTCCTCCTGGCGGTCCTGCCATTGGCTCGATTGCGCAATTGGGTTCGATACAAGCGGCCGAAAGCGCAAACGAGCCCCAAGAGAGAGGCGCGACCTCATCGACGGCTGGCCGACGGGGGCTGATCGACCTGCAACCAGGGATCCCCTGGGCGGAGGGGATCGAGCCGGCCGTCTGGCGCCGCGCGTGGCGGCAGGCCGGCGTGCACCTCCCGTCCCGCTGGCCCGATCCGTACGGCCTCCCTGAGCTGCGCGAAGAGGTCGCCGCCTACCTGCGCAGGTCCCGTGGCCTGGCCGTCACGCCGGCGCACATCCTGATCACTCAGGGGGTTTCGAGCGGCCTGGCGCTGCTGGCGGACGCGCTGCTCGCCCCCGGCGACAAGGCCGGCATCGAGGAGCCCGGTTACCCCACCGGGCGCGAGGTCTTGCGCAGGGCCGGGGCGAGGGTTATGCCCTGCCGGGTCGACGCGCACGGCATCCTTCCCGGGGAACTGCCCGGCGACCTCAAGCTCCTCTACACCACGCCCGCGCACCAGTACCCGCTCGGCGGCCGCCTCCCGGTGAGCCGCAGGCAGGCGCTCATCGCGTGGGCACGGGACACGGGAGCGCTGGTCGTGGAGGACGACTACGACAGCGAGTTCCGCTACGACGTCGGGCCGCTGCCCGCGCTGCACAGCATGGACCCGGGCGTCATCGTTTACCTGGGCACCGCGTCAAAGGTCCTCGCCACCGCTTTCGGCGCGGGCTGGCTCGTCGCACCGCCCGAGATCATCGAGAAGCTGGCGGCCCTGCGCCCCCGCCTCGGCGTCCGCATCCCCGAGCCGGTCCAGCACGCGATACTCGCCCTGCTGCGCTCGGGCGACCTGGAACGGCACGTCCGCAAGATGCGCCTGGAGTACGCCCGCCGCCGCGCCGCCCTCGTCGCCGCCCTGACCCACCCCGACACCGCCACCCCCGACTCCGACGCCCCCGACGCCGCTACCGCCGACTCCGACGCCGCCGGGCACCCGGCGCGAGTGCCGTTCCGCCTGTTCGGCGACACCGCCGGCATCCACGTGGTCTTGGAGCTCCCCGACGACTACCCTGCCGCCCGCCTAATCGACGCGGCCGCCGAGCGCGGCGTCGCGGTCTACTCCCTCGACCGCTACTTCGCGGGCAGGCCTACGATGAACGGCCTCATCCTCGGCTACGGCACCGCCACCCTGTCCCAGGTCCGCCGCGCCGCCGCCGAGCTGGCCCAACTGCTGACCGGCCTCCCCTAGCGAGACCGGCAGCTTGCGGATCAGGCGGTCATGTCCAAGGCGGCAAGGACCTTGGTCGGGCGCAGCCGGACCACGAGTTCGCCGGGAACGCCGTTGCGCTTGCCGAATTCCTCGGCGCGATCCTGGCCCATGTAGCGGGCGGCGATCGCGGTGGCGGTGCGCAGCAGCTCACCGGGATCCTCCGACAGTTCGGCGTCGCCTTGGACCTGCACGAAGCCGTACGGCGGCTCCTCCAGGTCAACGCAGAGCGTGGTCCTGGGGTCGCGTGCCAGCGCCCTGCCCTTGGCCGTGCCCTTCCCGGTGTTGAAGACGAGGTCGCCATCCTCGACGATGAACCAGATAGGGGCCACTAGCGGCCTGCCGTCGGTGCCCGTGTAGGCCAGCTTGCCGGTACGGGTACCCGCGCTGAGGAAAGCGCTGATCTTCGGATCTTTAACCGATGCCACGCGCTCAGTCTAGGGACCGGGCGGCAGCCGGCCCGGTCCGCATGGCCTTAATTGCTCCGCCCGGTGAGGGCTACCGTGACCCCGACGCCGATCATCGCCAGGCCGCCGGCGCCGCCGACGAGCGCGTACCGGCGCGGCGACCTGGCGAACCAGGCGCGGACCCCGCTGGCGGCCAGGCCCCATGTGCTGTCGGACGCCAGCCCCAAGCAGACGGAGATCAGGGCGAGCAGCAGCATCTGCGCCGGAACGTTCCCCTCGCCCCGGTTGACGAACTGGGGCAGGATCGCGCCGAACAAGATGAATGCCTTCGGGTTGGTCACGCCGACGATCAACCCGTCCCGCAGCGCACGCCAGCCATCGCTCCCGCCGGCCGCCGATGACATTGCCGAGGCGAGCGAGTGCCGGTGCCTGAACGCCTGGACACCGAGGAATATCAAGTAGAGCGCCCCGGCCAGCTTGACGGCAGTGAACACCTGCGCGGAACGCTGCAGCAGCGTGCCGAGTCCGACCGCCACGCACGCGGCCACCACGTAGTTACCCGCCGCGTGCCCGGCGGCGGTCGCGAGCGCGGTCCGCCGTCCGTGCGCCAATGCGCGCCCGACCACGAACAGCACGCCTGGACCAGGGATGACGATGATGACGAGCGACGCGAGCGTGTACCCGATCAGGTGCCCCGACGAGATCATCGGACTGAATCCCTCATGAGTGCCTGGGGGAGGGAATGCGCGCCACGCTCATGGTGCCATTGAACCAGGCAGGAAGGGACAGCGGTAGTGACGGCGGTTGAGCACCTAAGAGCTCTTGACCTTGGTGTGAATACCCGAGGCTAATTGGGCACTTCTCGTACGACGTCGCGGGGGTCCTTGTCGTCGCGCAGGCCCTGGAACCGGGGGTGGCGCAATTCGCCGTCGTCGGTCCATTCGGAGAAGCCGACCTGGCCGACGAGCTGTGGCGTGACCCAGTGCACGCCGCGCGGGCTGGGGAGGTGGCCTTTGGCGAAGGGCACGGACTCGCGTTCCAGGCGGGCCAGCACCGCGTGCAGGTGCTCCAGGGTGCGGTTGTCGAACCCGGTCCCCACCTTCCCGGCATACACCAGGTCGCCGCCGGAATCGTAGTAGCCGAGGAGCAGCGCGCCGAATCCGACCCGGGAGCGCTGCGGGTCGGTGTAGCCGCCGATCACGAACTCCTGCGCGTTCTCGCACTTGAACTTGAGCCAGTTCCGGGTACGGCCGGCCAGGTACGGGGCGTCAGCGCGCTTGGCGATCAGTCCCTCCCAGCCGTCTGCGCAAGCCTGCTCCCAGAAAGCCTCGCCGTTCCCCTCCCGGTGCTCGGTGAATCGCAGCGGATCACGGAAGTCGACAAGGCCGGCGAGCAGACTCTTGCGCTCGGTAAGCGGCCGTGCCCTGACATCGTGACCGTCCGCGTAGAGCACGTCAAACAGGTAGTAGCACACCGGGATGTCTTCCAGCAGTTGCTGCGAGGGACTGGCGACGCCGAGCCGTCGCTGCAACCGCTCGAACCGCGTCTGTGCGCCGTCGAAGGCGACGATCTCGCCGTCTGCCACCAGGTCGCCGTGCCGCTGGGCGGTCAGTGCCCCGGCGATCTCCGGGAAGGTCGTCGTGATCTCGTGCCTGCTGCGGCTCTTCAGGCTGACGCCGTCCGGGCCGCAGAATGCCAGGCACCGCTCGCCGTCGAGCTTGCGCTCGTAGAGCCATTCCGGGTTGGAGAAGCGCTCCTGAGTCAGGGTCGCGAGCTGCGGCTCCACCCAGGACGGCAGGGCATAGGTACTCGCGGGTTTCGATGCCATCGTCAATCCCCCTTGCCGGGCGGTCCGGATACGGACCGGAGGCGGCGGCGGGCGGCCGCCAGAACGTGCCGGTGCCGGGACATGCCAGCCCACGGTTCTTGCGCGGTCGCCAGCCGGTCGCCCATGGTGCGCATGGTGCCCGTAACTCGCCTGCCGTAATCTGGGTAACCAGCCACCGGCGACTTAGCGCTGCCCGGCCCGGCAATCCGCACCATCGACGTCTCATATGTCACAGGTGAGCTAGTGGACTACCTCTCCCGAGACGACATGACTCAGGTAGAGCACAGCCTGTCGCGATACTTCGGACTTTTGCGCTAACCGCCCCGAGATGCGGCTGCATCTTCCGGCGAATCGGGCGAATCGGGCGGCATGTCCCCGGGCCCTAGTCATGGTGGATATCTAGGCACGCTATGACGCGCCCAAATATCCACTATCTTCAATATCCCGTCCGGGGGCGACTTTGGGTGCGGTGCCGGCACCAAGCGCCCACTCAGGGATGCGCGCCGGTCCCTGCTCGCAGTTACCGGTTTGCCGCCGCCTGCCGGGGAGTCAGGCCGGCGCTGAGCCTGTCCCCCCGGCCCGCGCGGCGGCGATCGCCGCGAGGCCGCCGATGAACAGGTCCACGCCGAACCGGTAGTGCTCCTCCGGGTCGTCGCACGAGGTCATCGGGAGGGCGCATTCGACCACCCGGGGGAACTTGAGCAGCGACTGGGTCGCCAGCGTGACCTGCTTCTTCCGCTGCACCTCGACGCGCTCGTCGTCGTCAAGAGACTCGATCCCCGGCTCGCTCATCACCAGCGTGATGGCGGTCCACAGCGCCGAGCGGGTCGCCAAGCTCGCGTCCTCCGGGCTGAATCCGGCCGTCCGCAGGATGTCAAGCGTGAGCTCGGTGGCGTCGAGCGCGGCTGTGGCGCTTTGCTTCTCGGAGGACAGCAGCAGCTGCGGCGCGGCCGGGTGCGCGCGAAGCACCGCGAGCAGGGACACGACCAGCTGGCGCAGCTGCTCGGTCCACGGGGCGTCGCGGTCAACGGTCAGGTCCATCTCGCCCCAGAGACGTTCGGCGAGCCCGTCAAGTAGCTCGTCCTTGCCGTGGAAATGCCAGTACAGCGCCATCGGGGTCACGCCGAGCTCGGTCGCGAGCTTGCGGATCGTCAGCGCGTCAAGCCCTGACTTATCGACGAGCGCGAGCGCCCGGTCGACCACGGCTGCCCTGGTCAGGCGGGCACGCTCGCCCTCGTCGGGGAGCTTGGAAGAAGTCACTTGACAACTATACGTCGTACAGGGCAGGATCGGCAATGACGCGCTTGTACGACGTATAGGAACGTCATACAGGTACGGCTTACAGGTACGGCTTACAGGTACGGCTTACAGGTACGGCTTACAGGTACGCCGTACACGAATCCTCCGGGGAAGGCAACGGACTCATGGCTGAACGGACACGGTGGTGGGCGCTGACGGCGGTCAGCCTCGCGACCCTGATGACCTATCTGGACAACAACATCGTCAACGTGGCGCTCCCGACGATCGAGCACAGCCTGCACGTGTCGACCAGTGGCCTTGAGTGGATCGTGAGCAGCTACCTGCTCGTGCTCGGCGGGCTGCTCCTGGTCGCCGGCCGGATCGCCGACATCTACGGCAGGCGCCGGATGTTCCTGGTCGGCCTGGCTATCTTCACGCTCTCCTCACTGACGGCCGGTCTCGCGGGCAGCACGAGCGTGCTGATCGCCGCCCGCGCGGTGCAGGGACTCGGCGGGGCACTGCTGATGACGACCTCGCTCGCGATCCTCACCGCCACGTTCACCCGCACCCGCGAGCGCACGGCCGCGATCGGCATCTGGGGCGCGGTCGGTGCGCTCGGTCTCGCGCTGGGCCCGGTGATCGGCGGCGTCGTCAGCCAGCATTTCCACTGGGGCTGGATCTTCCTGATCAACGTGCCGATCGGGGTGATCACGGCGGCGATCGCGCTCCCGTCCGTCGCCGAGTCGCACGGCCGGACGGCGGCCGGGATAAGGCTGGACGTTCCTGGCCTGATATCTTCCGCGGTCGCGCTGTTCGCGCTGACTTACGCGCTGATCGAGGGCGAGGACAAGGGCTGGACCTCGTCGCTGATCATCACTTGTTTCGCGGTCGCCGCCGTCGCCGCGGCCGTCTTCCTGGTGATCGAGTCGCGCAGCGAGTACCCCATGATTCCGCTGCCCATCTTCCGCTCGGCGGCCTTTAGCGGCGGCCTGGGCACGATGATGATCTGGTCGTTCGGTGTTCTGGGCATCTACTTCTTCACCTCGCTGTACCTGCAGCGCATCATCGGGTTCTCGCCGACCAAGGCCGGTCTGGCGTTCGTGCCGATGGCGCTGTGCCTGGCGGCGGCTGCGGTCCTGTCGGCCCGCGTGACGGCGCTGATCGGCGGGCACCGCACGGTGGCGCTAGGCATGGCGATCATGACCGTGGGCCTCGTCTTGTTCGCCCGGATCGGCGTGAGCGCGTCGTTCGCCGCCCTTGTGCCCGGGTTCGTGCTGTTCGGTCTCGGTGCCGGCCTGATGAACGTGCCGCTGACCAACGAGATCGTCGAGGGCGCACCAACCGCGCAGGCGGGCATCGCGTCCGCGCTGCTCAACGCCTCCCGGGAGGTCGCCGGACTGCTCGGGGTGACGGTGGTCGGCGCGGTGCTGCAGTCCAGAGAGTCAGCCGCGCTGCGGTCCGGCACGCACCCGGCGCAGGCATTCGTCGACGGCTACCACACAGGCCTGTGGCTGACGATCGGCCTGCTTGCCGCGGGCGTCGTGGTCAGCTACCTGACCCTGCGGCCGCGCCGGCGCTCCGCCGACCTCGCATTCGCCGACCTCAGCCTGAGCGGACCCGCCGAACCCACGGCAGTTATCGAACCGGCCCCGACCGGCGGCGCAGTGCAGGGCACCGAGCAAGTGCCGATCATGGCTCGGGACACCCTCGAGACAGACAGCCCAGCCATACCGTAGCCCCACCCGAGGATGACCGGCCCCGCCCCCGGGGCCGGTCATCCTCGTTCGATGCGTCGGACGCGCGGCCTGCCCTGGGCGCCCTGGTCCGGTACTTTGCACAATGGCGGCTGTTCATGCCCCCCGACTGGCGGCCGGGATCGGCGCGCACCCCGGTGACGGAGTCAGCGTCGGCCTGACTGGTGAAACAGGCACCCGTTCGGAATAGAAGTTTTTGATTTTCCGAACGATTCGTGGTTTCACGTTCCCTATTATCGACTTATGTGGCCGCCCCGGTGGCGCGCAACCGGCGGTCCGGGCACTGCGCCGGTCGGGCCCGCGATGACAACCCTGAGATCGGTGATCGCCTATCTCGCGACGATGATCCGGTGCGCGGGAATCGTGTATATCGTCGTCGAGGTCGTCATCTGGCACTCGTTCTACACGGCCGCGGCATGGCATATGGCGGCCCCCGCCCTGGCCGTGGCATGGGGGGCGGCGGTAATCGTCTACCTGCGCCTTTACCAGCCATCCCCGATTCTCGCCTGCGTGGACTCCGCTGTTTACGTCGCGCTCGCGCTCGGCGCGCAGGAGTGCGTGCCGCCCGCCGCCCGGGACAGTGCGTTCAGTTGGCTGGTTATCGCCATGTCGGGCCAGCTCATCGTCCCCGCGTGGTACTGGTACGCGCCTGGGGTGCTCCCGGTGCTGCTGGCGCTGGCTTCGCCGCTGGCCTTCTGGGCCGGCGCGATGCTGCAGCCGGTTACCGACGCCAGGACGCTGGCGGGAGCGGCGATCTTGCTGCTTGTGATCGGGCTCGTGCACGGCGGCGGCCGGCGGCTCCTCTACAGCCGCGCGGCCGCGGCGGACGCCGACCTGGACCGGGCTGACCAAGCCGCCCGTGAGCAGTACGCCAACCTGTCCAGGAACATAGAACGCCGCGAGCATGAGCGCCTGCTGCACGACACGGTACTCAACACGCTCACCAGCGTGGCCCGCTCTGACGGCGATGCGGTGGCCGGGGTGGTGGCCAGGTGCCGGCAGGACGTGGCCCTGATGGAGGCCGCGTTCAGCGCCGACGACCTGGCGCCGGTTCCCGCGCGTCTTTCCGGCGACCTGCGCGACGAGGTGCGCGCCGTTGTCGCCGATATGCGCGATCGGGGGCTGACCGTCCACTTCGAGGCCGACGACACGGGGTGTGCGGCCGTCCCCGCCCCGGTCATCAGGGCGATCTCGAACGCCGTGCGCGAGGCCCTGTCGAACGTCGCGGCACACGCGGGAACCGGGGAGGCCTGGGTCAATGTCCGGTCCATGGCGCTGGAAGGGGGTGGCGAGGTCCCGTACCGCCTGCGGGTGGTCATCCGTGACAGGGGCGCCGGATTCGACCGTGCCCGCGTGGACCAGGCGCGGCTCGGCCTCCGGCGGTCCATCACGGAGCGCACCGCCGAATGCGGCGGGCAAGCGTCAATACGGTCCGCGCCCGGGCAGGGCACCGAGGTGTCCCTGTCCTGGCCCGCGTCCGGGGCAGCTGACCCGGGCCACCCGGCCGACCGCACGCTCGTGCAAAGGGGCCTGCCATGGTAAGTCCGCAGAAGGTGGCGTGGGACACCGTCGAAGCGGGGCTGACGAGCCTGCTCAGAGCGCTGGCGGTGGTCCTGCCGTCCCTCGCGCTGCTCCAGGTGCTGGCCGATGCGCGTGATTACCGCCAGCCGGTCGTGGCGGTCCTGGTCTGGCTCGCGGTCCTCGGCGCCGGTACCTGGCTGGTGCCGCGGTCGCGCGCGGGCCGTCTCACCACGGGCGAAACGGCGGCGGCGATCGCGGTCGCGGTCGCGGCCGTGGCCGCGATCGGGACGGTGTACCGGGCGCACGGCGATTCGGCGAACGTTAACCTGGCGGTCTTGGGCACGGTCTGGCTGCTTGCCCTGGTCGTCATGAGCCATTCCGCCCGGGTATGGATTCCGGTCGCGCTGCTCGTCTTCTCAGTCGAGGGCGCGCTGGTGATCCGTCAGCAGGGACTGAACCAGGTGAGCTTGTCCCAGCTGGGGGCAGCCGGCTACATCATCGCGGCCATTCTGATCGCGTTCGCGGCATTGCGGCCGACCCTGGACATGCACGTCACCTTGGCCGTTCGCCAGGCAGCGCTTTCGAGCAGGTCGGCGGCGGAAAGCGCCGCGGCGGCCGCCATTAAGCAGGAGAGGCGCAGCAGGCTCGCGGTGCTTGAGAAGGAGGCGCTGCCTCTGCTGCGCGGCATCGCGGACGGGACGCTTAACCCCGCCGACTCCGGCGTCAGGGAGCAGTGCGCCCGGCACGCGGCGGTGCTGCGGCGATGCCCTCACCAGCAGTGCCCCGGGCGGCGAACTGGTGGCCAGGCTTGAGCAAGCGCTGCGCGCCGCAGGGGCGCGCGGGCTGCCGGTAACCGTCCAGTTGATCGGCGACCCGGGAACTCCGCAGCCACCAGTCGCTCGCGCGGTCCTGGCGGCAGTTGATGCCGTGCTCAGCGCGCTTCCGCCGCATCAGGCCGTGCTCACGGTGCTCGCCACGGGCGATGACATCGAGCTGTACCTGACCTTCGACTCGTCGTTGCAGACCGCGCCTGACCTGACGCGATTCGGGGATGACATGCCCGCTGCCGCGCGCTGGCGCGCCTCATTGAGCACGACGGAGACAGGAGGGGGATTCCTTGAGGTCAGCTGGCGGAGGGACGGTGCCGTTTGACAGACGTCATTGACGTCGCGGCCGTGGATGACCACCCGATCATCCTCGACAGCGTCGCGGGCTGGGTCCAGGCGGAGGAGGGCGACATCCGGGTCGTCGCTACCGCGGCGACCGTGGACCAACTGCTCGCCGGGCCCGGCCGTCGCGCGCACGTTGTCCTGCTCGATCTGGAACTCGGTGACGGGAGTGCCGCAGCAGGGAACGTGACCGCTATTCTCGCGGCGGGTCCGGCGGTGCTAGTTCTCTCGGCCTCCGACCAGCCGCTCGCCGTCCGGGCGGCGGTACACGCCGGCGCGCGCGGTTACGCACTAAAGAATGAGCAGGCCGACCAGATACGCTCGGCGATCAGGGAGGTTGCCGCAGGCGGTGACTGGATTTCCCCCCGCCTCGCCTACATCCTTGCTACCGATAACGCCGCCGACAAGCCAACACTCAGTCAGCAGGAAAGCCGTGCGCTGCAACTCTACGCAACCGGTCTGCCGATGAAATCTGTGGCTAAATTGATGGCTATCAGTGAAGAAACCGTTAAGCAATATCTGGGACGCGTCCGCCGAAAATATTCGCTTGCCGGACGGGCCGCGCCAACTAAATTGGAGTTGTATCATCGAGCCGTCGAGGACGGACATTTCCCTCCCACACCTTAACCCGCCACCCCCCCCAACGGTTAAGGCGCCGGGAAACGTCCGTCCTCGGCCTTCATACGTTAAACAACGTACTGTCCGCTAGCGGCTGTGTCATGACCCCTATTCGGGTGTCATGACGCGGCTGGCGGCCGCGACGCTGCGAGAGACCGCGTGACTTGCCGCACGAGGCGGTGCCGGGGCGCGAGCCGCGTGGCGCGGATGCGCTCTGGTGAAACAACCTCCCGTTCGGGATGATGAATTTGATCTTCCGAACGTGGGGTGGTTTCACCGCCCGCCTCCGGCCCATGGGCGTCCGGCGGTCGACTGGGTAAGGTGCGGACATGACGATCATGAGCGGTGCCGGGGTCGTGGTCACCGGCGGTGGCGGCGGGATCGGGCGGGCGATCGCGCGCAGGTTCGCGGCCGACGGTGCCAGGGTGGTGGTGAATGACCTGGATGCGGTGGCCGCGCACGCGGTGGCCGCCGAGATCGGCGGCTTCCCGGCCGCCGGCGACGTGGGGACGCAGCAGGGCGTCAGTGGGCTCATCAAGGCGGCCGTCGATTTCCTCGGCGAGATCGACGTCTACTGCTCGAACGCCGGGACGGCCGCGGGCGCCGGGCCGGAGGCAGCGGACGACCTGTGGCAGCGCGCCTGGGATGTGAACGCGATGGCCCACGTCCGCGCGGCGCGGGCCCTGCTGCCCGGCTGGCTGGCCCGCGGGAGCGGAACGTTCGTCGTCACCGCGTCGGCGGCCGGCCTGCTGACGATGCTCGGCGCGGCGCCGTACTCGGTGACCAAGCACGCGGCGGTCGGGTTCGCGGAGTGGCTCGCCGCGACCTACGCGGACCGCGGGCTCGCCGTGCACTGCGTCTGCCCCCAGGGGGTACGCACCCCGATGCTCGCCGAATCCGGGAGGGCCAGCGAGATCGTGCTTGCCGATGCCGCGATCGAGCCGGAGCGGGTCGCCGACGACCTGGCGGCCGCGATGGCCGAGGGCAGGTTCCTCGTCCTGCCCCATCCCGAAGTCCGCGACTACTACATCCAGCGCGCCACCGACACCGACCGGTGGCTGCGCGGCATGTCGCGCCTGCAGCAGCGGATAGAAGGGGACACAGCGTGAAAGCCTGGCAACTGAGCCGGTACGGCGAGCCGGAAGACGTCCTGGAACTAGCCGAGGTACCGCTTCCCGAGCCCGGCCCGGGCCAGCTCCTGGTGCGCGTGCTCGCGGCGGCGGCGAACTTCCCCGACGTGCTGCTGTGCCGTGGCAGCTACCAGGTCCGCCCGCCGCTGCCGTTCACCCCTGGCGTCGAGCTGTGCGGCGAGGTCGTCGAGGTCAGCGCTGACGTAACGCGGTTTAGCGTTGGCGACCGGGTGATCGGCGGGGCGGCGCTGCCGTACGGGGCGTTCGCCGAGTACGCCGTCATGGACGCGCCGCGCGCGTTCCCCGCGCCCGCATCGCTGGATGACGACGAAGCGGCACCGTTCCTCGTCACGTACCAGACCGGGTGGTTCGGGCTGCACCGGCGGGCTCGGCTGACGGCAGGGGAGACGCTGCTCGTGCACGCGGCGGCGGGCGGCGTCGGCAGCGGCGCGGTCCAGCTCGGGAAGGCGGCGGGCGCGCGGGTCATCGGGGTAGTGGGCGGCCCGGAGAAGGCGGCGCTTGCCCGTGAGCTCGGCGCGGACGTCGTGGTGGACCGCCACGCGGAGGACTTCGTCGCGGTCGTCAAGGAAGTCACGCGTGGCCGGGGCGCCAACGTCGTCTACGACCCCGTCGGCGGCGAGACGTTCCGTAAGTCCACCAAGTGCATCGCGTTCGAGGGCCGGATCGTGGTCGTCGGCTTCGCGAGCGGCGAGATCCCCAACGCCGCGCTGAACCACGCCCTGGTGAAGAACTACTCCATCCTCGGCCTGCACTGGGGCCTGTACGAGCAGCGTGACCCGGCCCTGGTCCTCGACTGCCAGGCGGAACTCACCAGGCTCGCCGCGGCCGGCCTGATCAGGCCGCTGATCACCGAGCGCCTGCCGCTGACCGACGTCCCCGACGCCCTGCGCCGACTGGGCGCCGGCACCACCGCCGGCCGCCTTACCTTCAAGCCTTAACGGGAGACTTATACCGCCTTGGCCTCAGGGCTTGCGGCCGACAGCGCCGGCCTGCGGGATCTCGGGTCCGCGCGGGACGTCGGCATCGGGGTGCCAGTCATCGACGGGGACCACCACGCCTGGTTCCACCAGGTCCAGGCCGTCGAAGTAGCCGGTGAACTGCTCCAGGCTGCGGGTCCGGTACGGGACGGCGCCTGAGGCCTCGTACACCCGCAGGGCTTCCTCAAGTTCCGGGCTCGTGTCGATGCTGTCGTTGATCGCCAGGTAGCTGCCGGACGGCAGGCCGGCGAGCAGCCCGCGGACGATCCGCAGCGCGGCCTCGTGGTCAGTCACGTGCCCGAGCACGCCCATGAAGGTCAGGGCGACCGGCTTGGTCAGGTCCAGCCACTTGCCGGCTTCCGCGAGCACCGCCGCGGTGTCGCTCATGTCGGCATCCGCGTATCGGGTCTCGCCGTCGGGGGTGCTGGTCAGCAGCGCCCGCGCGTATGTGAGTACCAGCGGGTCGTTATCGACGTACACGATCCGGGACTCCGGCGCGACCCGCTGCGCGACCTCGTGGGTGTTGTTCGCTGTCGGCAGCCCGGTCCCGACGTCGAGGAACTGCCTGACCCCGGCCTCGCCGGCCAGGTAACGCACGACCCGGCCAAGGAAGGCGCGGTCGGCCACGGCGATGTCCACGATCCCCGGGTAGATGGCGCTGAACTGGTCGCCGGCCGCCCTGTCGACCACGTAGTGGTCCTTGCCGCCAAGCCAGTAATTCCAGATCCGGGCCGAATGCGGAACGGTGATGTCTATGCCCGTCCCTGCGGCGTCCTCGGTCAAGCGACACTCCTCAGCAGGTCGTCGGATAACCCATTTTGAACCCGTGAAATTGCACGACAGCAGAAGTACGCCGCCTCACGGGTACTTTCTAGCACAGAACATACCTAAGACATACCTAAGCGAAGGTGCGCTGCCCGGGCGGCGCTGCTTACACTCGCAGTAAATATTCCTTCAAAAGGATCACCGTCAGCGAATTAGCGAATCGGGAGGGGGGCCGGGCTAAGCTCACTCCGCTGAGTGCGGCGCATCGAGTGCCAGAGCTTGCAGGCCAGGCCGCAGTAGGCGGCGATTTCTCACTCGGCGGCGACCTCTGGACCGGGCTGCCAGCGGTGCAGTTGCACGAGTCGGCTCAGGTCACCAGAGGCGGGCGGTGGCGCGGCGGGCGCCCTCGGCGAGGGCCTCGAACTTGGCCCAGATGATCTTCGGGTGGATCTCGGGGTGGTAAGTGGCTTGCGAGGAGAACCCGCAGTCGGCGCTGGCGACGACGTTCTCCCTGCCGACCCGCTCGGCGAACCGGACGATCCGGTCGGCGATAGTGTCGGGGTGCTCCACGATGTTGGTGGCGTGGCTGATGACGCCGGGCAGCAGGACCAGGTCGTCAGGTAGCTTGACCGACTCGAACACGTGGTAGTTGTACTCGTGCCGTGGGTTCCCGGCCTCGAAGGACAGGGCGCCCGCCTGGACCGTGAGCAGGATGTCGATCAGGTCGCCAAGCGGCGCGTCAAAGACCCGGGGGCCTTCGTTGATGCCGTAGCAGGTGTGCAGCCGGACCCGGTTCCTGGGGATGCCACGCAGCGCCCGGTTGGTCGCCGCGGCGCTCAGCTCCGCGGCCGCGATCCGGTCCGCCACGGGATCGGTGGAGTAACTGAACACCTCGCTCAGGAAGGGGTCGTCGACCTGCAGGGTGAACCCGGCGTCGACGATGGCCAGGTACTCGACCCGCAGCGCGTCGGCCACCGCCTCGAGGTACGCCTCCTGGGACGGGTAGTACTCGTTGCCACCGACCCCGCTCGGCGCCACGGCAGGCACGAATACCTCGTCAGGGCCCGCGTCGCCTACTGCGGCGCGCAGGTTCTCCAGGTCCTGGCGCAGCCGGTCCTGCCCGATGTAGGTCACCGGGCCGGTGCAGACGAGCGGGACGCCAGGGACGGCGCTACTCCCGGTCATCGCCCCCTTGAGGTACTCCTCGTAGTACTCGGGGAATGCGTCGATCTCTACCTGGAAGCGGCTCGTCGAGCTGCGCCCTGACCGGGGCTCGTAGCCACCAAGCCGCTGCCCGATGTAGGCGAAGAACCCGGTCTTGCTCTGCTCGCCGTCGCTGATGACGTCCAGGCCCGCGGCGCGCTGCCGGACCACGACCTCCGCGACGGCTTCGCGCTCGGCCGTCGCAAGCTCTTCCTTGTCGACCGCCTGGCCGTCGGCTCCCGCCTTCATCAAGTCGAGCAGCGCCGCCGGGCGGGGGAGGCTGCCCACATGGGTCGTGTAGATCCGCTCAGTGCTGCGCTGCATTAGCCGTCCCGCTCTTTTCGTCGGTGCCGATGCTTGCAACCTACGCCCGGCGACAGCCGGCTGTCAGGACTAGTGAAAATGGATTTCCTATGTCATAGTTAGCGGCTCTAAACAAAAGATGGCTATTCGCCGCACTCTGCGGACGCGCGCTTGCGGATCCCGCCCAGTCGTGGAGGGTTCCGCCGGACATTCCGGGCGAATCGGGCGGCATGCTCTCGACTCCTTGTCATAGTGGATATTTAGGCACGCTATAGCGTGCCTAAATATCCACTATCTTCAAAACTTCGTTCGGAGGACCGCGATCCCGGCGCGGCGCCCCGGCGGAACGAGCGCTATGTCGCTTTTGTCGGTTTCGTGGGAGCAGAAGCTACAGGACCGATCGCAAAGAGCGCCAGCCCGCTCCCGTCACCGCCGCCCGGGCCCGCCTCAGCCACCTCCGGCGAAAATCCCCCCGCCGGGTCCTCGACTTTTAGGTCCTGAATAGTCCTCAAAGGTTAGAGGATTTTCCTTTAGAATTCAATTGTGTAATAATGCCGTCGTGCTGATGGGCAAAGGGCTGACGGCGGCGGTCGTGGGCGGAGGAATCGGCGGGCTCGCGGCTGCCGCCGCGCTGACCAGGGCGGGCATTGAGGCTTCGGTCTACGAGCAGGCACCCGAGCCTGGCGAGGTCGGTGCCGGCGTGCTGATCGGGCCGAACAGCGTGCGCCTGCTGCACCGGCTCGGCCTTGCCGAGGCGATCGACGAGGTCGGCGGCTGGGTCGGGGAGGGATCGACCTACTACCGCCACGACGGCACCAGGGTCGCGCCGGTCATGACAACGGACTCCTCCGGCTGGGCGGCGATGTACGGCATGCACCGGGCGGACCTCGTGGAGGTGCTCAGCCGCGCCGTCCCCGGCAGCCGCATCCACCCAGGGCACCGGGCCGTCTCGTTCGATCGGGACCCAGTGTTCGATCAGGACCCAGTGTTCGATCAGGACCCAGTGTTCGAGCAAGGCACGGGGAAGGCCCGCGTCACGTTCGAGAACGGCGCCGTGGCCGAGGCCGACATGGTGATCGCCGCCGACGGCATCCACTCGGCGATGCGGCGGTTCGTCACCGAGCCGGCCGCGCCGGTCTTCTCCGGCCAGATCTCCTACCGCGGGCTGCTCGACACGTCGCGCGTGCCATGGTGGCCAGCGCGGATCTTCCAGGTGTGGATGGGCGAGGGCAAGCACGTCATCGTGTTCCCGGTGCGGGCGGGTAGGATGCTGAACTTCGTCTGCTTCCTCCCCGCGGACAGGGAAATGCGCGAGTCCTGGTCCGCGCCCGGCGACCCGGACGCGCTCCGCGCCGCCTTCGAGGGCTTCGCGGCCCCGGTGACCGACCTGCTCCGGCAAGTCGACTCGACCTTCTGGTGGGGGCTCTACGACCGCGAGCCGCTAGCCGAGTGGACTAGAGGCCGGCTGGCGCTGCTCGGGGACGCGGCCCACCCGATGCTGCCGCACCTCGGACAGGGCGCCAACCAGAGCATCGAGGACGCCTTCGCCCTGGCCGCCGTGCTCAAGGACGCCTCTTCTGCGGACGTGCCCGCCGCGCTGCGTCACTACACCCAGGTGCGCCGCCGCCGCACCGATGTCGTGCAGGCCAATTCGCGGCGCAACGGCGAGCGCTACGATACGGTCAACCGCACGGTGGACAACCGCGACAGGGAGCTCATCGACACGCGGAAACTGCGGGCGTGGCTCTACGACTACGACGTCGAGGCCGAGCCCGATCTCACGCGATAGCCGAACCCCACATATGGGCACGGTCTGCGGATTTTGGAGCCTGCCGTCCGTCCGGGCGTGCGTTAGCATGAGTTTCATGAGCCACCTGCCGGTAGAAGGGCAGCAGCCGGTCGTGCCACTGCCGGAGCGCGAGCCCGCGGCGATCCGTACGGCCGTAGCGCGCCTTGACCCGGCAGCTCTCGCGAGGTTCGAGGCCGACTGGACGGCTGCGACTGCCCGCGCGCGAGATGAGTACAGCCTGCTTCCTGCCCGGTACTTTGTCGAGCACTGGTTCACCTGGGTTGCCGTGGAACGCTGGCCGCAGCTTGCGGCCCGGCTCCATGCCTGCGAGAGACTCGTCGCCGAGTCGCAGGACCGTACCGAGCGCCGAGAGGCTGCGGCTGAAATCAGCCAGATCCTGCGGCAGGCCGAGACAGCCACTGCATGAGCGACTGGACGTGGGAGTACGTCCCGGACGCAGCCAATGTCGTGGGCGGGCTCACCCAGGCTCAGATTGACCAGGTGGAAAGCCTCGCGGCCCGGATTGCCGACGCCGTAGCGGTACGCAGGATTGGCGTCTCATTCGACGTGACCGAAGCGGTGTCCAACGTAAAGAGCTACGGCGAAGGCCCCGTGATGATCTGGTTCCTTGAGGATTACCGTGACGATGTCGTCCTAGTGGTGCGAGTCCAGCACTTCGGGTTGCCGGATCAGGCAGGCTGACCGCGCCGGCGGCGAAACCGGAAGACGTCTCCGCGCGGACGTAATGTGACGCAAACCACGACGCAAAACTGAAGCCAACGCTGTGAGCCGCTGATGGCTGCTTGCTGGTAGGCGACAGTGTTGTCGGACTGCGGGAAACAGGTACTCGAAGGTGCGGGAAACGGGCACCGTCACTGCGGATACCAGTGACCGCGCGGCGGCGATGGTTCGCCGGCTACGTCGAGCAGATGATCACCCGCGACGTGCCAGCGGTGGCGCCCCGCCGTGACCCCGATCTGCTGCGCCGGTACCTGTCGGTCCTGGCGGTCAACACCGCCAGCATCGCGCGATCGGCGCCGGCGCTGTCCCTCTCACCGACCTGGTGCGGCTGTTGGAGCTGACGGGCCGCCCACCGGGGAGCCGCTCCGCTGGTGGTGCCGGGACCCCGGACCTGCCGCATGGTCCGGGGTCCCGGCACCGGCCGTCAGGTGCAGGACACGCTTGACGGGGAGGCGCTGGCGCCCGTCGCGGTGAAGCCGACCGTGGCGGTGGCACCCGAGGCCAGGGAACCGTCAAACGAGGCGTTGCTGACAGCAACGGTCTCGCCGGACTGGGTATAGCTGCCGTCCCACAAGTCGGTAATCGTCTGGCTGCCGGGGAACTTCCAGCCAAGGGACCAGCCGTTCAGCGTCCCCGAGCCGGTGTTCTTGACGACCACCTGCCCTTGGAAGCCGCCCGACCAGCTGTTGACCACGGAGTACGTGCCCGAGCAAGTACCCGAGCTGGCGGTCGTCGTCGGGCTTGGTGACGGCGTCGGGCTCGGGGAAGTCGTCGTCGGGGTCGGCGTCGGGGTCGGGGTCGGCGAGCTGCCGTTGATGTTGACCGAGAAGGAGTTGGTCGCCAGCCCTGCCCCGCCCTGCCACAGCTCGAACCCGGCCTCGACGTCGATCAGGTACCAGCTGCTCTTCGTGTAACCGCGGCTGACCGAGTCCTGTGCCAGCGTGCCCACATCCAGGTTGCTGACCGAGGTCGACGCGCTGGTCATGTCGTAGGTGACCGTGTCCCAGCTGGACTGGGTTCCGTACCAGATGTTGTACGTATGCCCGCCAAGGCTGACGTTGCTGGCGACCTCGGAGCCATATGGCTGGACGCTGCCGTTGTGGTTGAGCCAGACCATGATTTCGGTTCCGTTGGGCTGGCCGGACGTGGTCGGCGTCTGGTTGACCCAGATGTCGTAGGCCACGTCGTAGGCGTTGGCGCTGCCGCCGGGCTGGGTGGTGGACCAGCTGGTCGTCACCTTGCCCGTTGTCAGGCTGGAAACCTCGATGGGGCTGGAGGTCAGCCCGCCGGAGCTGCAGTCGCCCCAGTGGCAGCCCTGGTAGATGGACGGGTAGGCGCCCGGCTCGCCGTTGGTGGCGTTGGCGATCGACGAGTTGGCGACCGTGAAGTCGGCGTTGCCGTCCGTGGTGACGCACTCCGACGCGCTGGAGTCGAATTCGTTGTTCTGCACGATGTACGTGCCGCCAGAAACCGATGCGGTCTGCTCCTGGCAGAGCGATGTCGTGGCCGCCTGCGCGCCGGTGCTGCCGGCGACCGCGGCGATCCCGCCGCCCAGCGCGAGCAGCAGCGCGGCGGTCATCAGAACAGGTTTCTTGTGGTCCATCGGGCCTCCTTCACGGCTGCGCAGATCACTGCTGCGCAGACCCAGTTGGCGTCAACGTAGACATCGGCCGGGGACGCGCACAGGGGCGTAACCTCCCTGTTTCGTGCATATACAGGTAATGCCTGGTCAGGAGGTTCTAACCCGGAACCTGTGGCCGGTAAATTTCCGGAAAGTTTCAGGCTGACTTCCGGATCACCAGATTGGTGTCCAGCACCGCGCGGGACGGCGTCCGGCTTGCCTCGCGTCCGGCTCCGCCCGGGTCGCCTTGTTCGCTCACGAGGGCGGCGAGCGTACGGGCCATCCAGCTGCCCATCGCGGCGATCGGCTGGCGCACGGTGGTCAGCTGCGGATCGGTGCGCGCCGCCAGCGGGAGATCATCGAAGCCGACGACCGCCACATCGTCAGGGACCCGGCGCCCGGACCTGCGCAGCCCGCGCAGCACGCCGACCGCCATGAGGTCGGACGCGGCGAAGATCGCGCCGATGCGGGGACGCCGGTCAAGGAGCAGACCGACCGCGTGTTCCGCGGACACCTGGCTGAAATCGCCGTAGGTGATCAGGCCGGGATCGCCCAGCCCGGCGTCAGCCATGGCGACCCGGTAACCGCGCAGCCGGTCCACGCCGGCGGCCATATCGGGCGGCCCGGCCACCGTCCCCACCGGCCCGCGCCTAGAGCGCAAGAGATACCGCACCGCGGCCGCGGCTCCGCCCTCGTTGTCCGCGTCGACATAGGACACGTCGCTTGTGTCCGTGAGGGGCCTTCCGTTCAGCACGACCGGAATGCCCAGGTCGCCGAAATCGATCGGATGACGGCCGTGCATGCTCACCACGAGCGCGCCGTCCACGTGGCCGCTGCGCAGGTACCTGGCGACCGTGTCGTAGTCGCGGGGCGTGTGGACGGCCAGCACGACCGGCTGGATGCCCGTCGGGGCGAGTTCCGCGCTGATGCTCCGCAGGATTTGGGAAAAGTACTGGTCAGAGAACACGCGTGCGGTCTCCTCGCAGATGACGAGTGCGACCGCGTTGGCCTTGGCCTTGCCGTGGCGACCCGACCATGCCGCCCGGTTCCTGACGTAACCGAGGCTGGCGATCGCCTGCTCGACGAGCGCGCGGGTGCCCGGCGTCACCTGCGCGGATCCGTTAAGCACGCGAGAGACAGTCGCCGGCGAGACCCCCGCCGCACGAGCGACATCGGCGAGTGTCGGCCGGTCTGCGGCAACCTGTGCGGCGGGCAACCAGAGCCTCCTTACGACCCTGGGCGCGGTCGCGTGCCCGCTCCGCGCCATGGCCTTGCGCCATAGCTCCGCGCAGTGCCATGGCCGTGAGTCATGGCCGACCCGACCGGCGCCACGTGACCGTTAAGCCCGCTCGCACTATCACACGGCTACCTGTGTTCATGTTTAGGCGTGAGCGGAACGTAACATAATGGACACACCTCGCGGAATGGTCCTGCGCGGCCCTTCAAGGTGTCAAGAGTGAGCTGGAACCGGTGGGACGGGACCTGTCGGGCGTCACGTCCAGGGAACCGAGACCACGGCAGGGCCGGCGCCGATGCTCCGGGTGCCGGCCACGCCGATCCGGAAAGGGCTCGGCGGGCAGGGTACCGCCAGGTGCCTGCGGCCGCATATCCCGGAAATGTTTCAATTCAATTGTGAAAGTCAGCAAACCGGACAGCGAACGCCGGGCACGGGTGACCATCCGGCAGGTCGCCGAGACAGCCGGCGTCTCCATCGCGACCGTCTCACGGGTCGTCAACGGGCACTCGGACGTGTCGGCAGATACCAGGGAGGCCGTACAGCGCGTGCTGCGCGAGCACGGCTACCAGGCGGGCCCGCGGTCCCGGCCGGCACCGACCGGCCTCGTCGGCGTCATGCTGCCACTGGTCCACCCCGGGTACTTCGCCCAAATTCTTTCCGGCGCAGCGGAGGCACTGTACGAGCATGATCTGCGCGTGATGCTCTGCCCCACCCGGCATTCCCACGAACGGGAGACGTCGTTGCTCGACCGGCTTGCCGGAGGGGAGGCTGACGGCGCTGTCCTGGTGCTCCCGGAGGAATCGGCGGGGGAACTGCTCGCGCTGGCGGACCACGGCTTCCCGTTCGTGATCGTGGACCCGCGTACCGAGGTGCCAGAGGGGATCCCGGTCGTCTGCGCCGCGCACTCGTCAGGAGCGACGCAGGCGACCCGCCACCTGCTGGATCTCGGGCACCGCAGGATCGGCGTGATCGGCGGCCCGGAAGGCTGGGTGGCAACGCAGGAGAGGCTCCGCGGCCACCACGCGGCACTGGCCGGGGCTGGCGTGCTTCCCGACCCTTCCCTCGTCAGGTATTCGGACTTCCGCATCTCAGGCGGCCGCGGGGAAGCGGCGGCGTTGCTCGACCTGCCGGATCCGCCGACGGCGGTCTTCGCGTTCAACGACAGCATGGCGATCGGCGTGATGCAGGAGGCCGCAGCGCGCGGCATGCGGGTTCCCGATGAACTCTCGGTGGTCGGTTTCGATGACACCGTTGAGGCTGCCGTGGTCGTCCCGGGCCTGACCACGGTGCGTCAGCCGCTTGCCGAGATGGGGCGAACCGCTGTGAGCCTGCTGTTGCGGCAGGTCCAGAACCAGCGCTTCGAGCCGCTCCGTATCGAGCTCGAGACAAGGCTGGTGCTCAGGGACTCGACGGCAGAACCTGCTTAACCCGAGCCGCAGCTTCGGCCAAATGCACCATTGACCGCCATACGACCGACTGTTACGTTCTTCCCGGAAATGTTCCGGTAATTTGCTTACTGCGTTCCGGGAGTCTGTATGCGTCGTTTCGCTTCTCGCCGCGCGCTGCGGTGGGCATCGCTCACGGTCGTCGTCTCGGCGGCCCTCGTCACCGGGTCCCTTGCCACCGCCTCCAGCGCTGCGGCCAGCACCTCTACGCAGGCCGCGGCGAGCCGTGGCATCGTCGCCGGCACCCGGTTCTTTGTGCCCCCGCCGTCGGCGGGAGCGCCGCAGCAGAGGCCAACGTCCAGGACACGCAGGGGTTCTTCCTTAACGTGTCCAACTACCAGCCCACCGCGGAACTCACCGATTACGGAACCTGGATCTCGGACTGCATCGCGATGGTCACCGACTCGTCGAACGCTTACTACAACAACCCGTCAGGGTGCGGCAGCCAGTACTACCCGGCGACCCAGTCCAATTTCAGCACCTGGGACCTGACGACGCAGTGGTACGCGCAGAACATGGGCAGTGCGGTCGCGGCAACGCACTTCGTCATCGACACCAGCCGCAACGGCGACGGGCCGAACAGCATGGCGGGGTACGCCAGCGCGCCTTACGACCAGCCCGCCAGCGTGATCAGCACGCTCGCGTCCGGCAACTGGTGCAACCCGCCCGGTTCCGGGCTCGGCATCTTGCCTACCGCGAACACCGGTGTTCCGCTGCTCGACGCCTACCTGTGGGTGAAGACCCCTGGGCAGTCCGACGGCCAGTGCGACTCCGCCGGCGGCGTGCGGGCCTGGGACTACGCCGACTACACCCAGCCGAGCTGGCCGACCACGACGTCGGCCGAGGCCCTGTTCGACCCGCTCTGGGGAGTCGACGACCCGGCGGCTGGCGGGTGGTTCCCGCAGCAGGCCATCCAGCTCGCGCAGGACGCCAGCCCGGCCCTCCCCCTGCCCTAAGCTGCACCAACATTGTCGGCTGATTGCTCGGCGGCGGGCCGGTCCCGCCGCCGAGGTCGCGCCGTGGCTTGGCTTACTAAGAGGGTTCCCATGCGGTGAGCAGGTCCTCGGGTGTGAGGATGGTGACGCCGGTGGTGGTGGCGCCGGTGCGGGAGACGGCCAGGAGCGGGGTGGTGTCGTCGGCACCGGGGAGCTGGTTGCGATGGATGACGAGCCTGGCGAGGTCTCGTCCGTCGAAGGGCTTGTTCTCCAGCCACTTGATGGACCCGGTCATGGTGACCTTCTTGGCGATTGGGGCGCGGTCCGCGCCTACCAGGTCGATTTCCGGGTCGTTGGTGCGCGTCCAGTAGCCGCCAACGGCTTCGGTCCCCTCGGGCAGCATGCCTGCGGGGAGGCGGAGCAGGCTCTGCCTGACGAGGGGCTCGATGGCGCGGCCTCGCCACGAGCTCCACTTGCCCTTGATAGCCGCGAGCACCTGGTCCCCCCGTCCGCGTTCGATCGCCGGCATGCTCGGGCCGATGAACGACAGCCAGAACCGGAGGTGAGCGTCGGCCACGTAGTAGCGGGTGTCCTTGGAAGGCTGGGTCGACAGCGGGAGGTGCGCCTCGACGAGCCGCTTACTGGTGAGGATGTCCAGTGACCTGCTCAGTGCGCCTGGGTTGAGGCCGCCCGCAGCGCGGCCGATCAGCGTGAATGTCCGCTCGCCGTGCCCGATCGCGCCTAGGACTGTGCGGGCCTGTGCCTCGGCAGGGAACTCGGCCGCGAGTGCCCGCTCGCCACTGACGATGAGGGCTGACGTGGGCCGGCTCACGGCGGACTCGAGGTACTCCCACAGGGCCGCCCCCTGCGGCCACTCGTCCAAGATGAGCGGGAGGCCCCCGGTGACGAGGAACGCGTCGATGGCCTCGGCCGGGGCAAGGCCGAGCATGGCCGCGACCTCGGCCGGGTTGAGCGGCGGGACGATCATCTCGGTGCCGCGTTGGTAGAAGGGGCGGCCGTAGGTGTTGAGCGCTTCCATCATGGCCAGGTCGGACCCGATTAGGATCAGTAGCACGGGGAGCCGTGACAGGGTACGGTCGAAGGACTTCTGCAGGGTTCCCTCGAAGCCGGGGTCTTCCTTGGCAAGGTAGGGCATCTCGTCGAACACGACCATGCTCGGCTGGCCTGTGGGCAGGATGCCGGCGAGCAGGGCCAGGGCCGCGTCCCAGGTCTGCGGGACCGCGAAGTCGGCGAAGCGCACCGCCTCGGGCAGGTCGGACGCGGCCACCTCGGCGGCGAAGCTGGCGAGTTCCTCCTCGCGCGGCGCGCCGGTCGCGGTAAAGAACACGTGCGGGAGCGCAGCCCGTTGGGCGAACTCCTCGACGAGGCGCGACTTCCCGACCCGGCGGCGGCCGCGGATCAGCACCGCCCGGCCGGGCCGGCCGGTCCTCCCGCCGGTGCGGACCAGGTTGAGCAGGTCGCCGAGCTGGGCAAGCTCATGTTGCCGCCCCACGAAACCACTCAGCATTTGTTTCCTTCATGTAACTTACTTCAAAGTAACTTTCTTTCATGAAAGTTATACGGGCATCCTACATGGCATGACGGACCGTGACGAGGAAGCAGGGCCGGGCCGGCAGCGGGACGCGTGGGTGGACCTGGATTTGCTCACCCCGGACGACGTTTGCACCCTGCTCACGGTCAAGAGGAGCTGGCTCTACGACACCGTCGAGTCCGGCGCCACCGAGACGATGAGTCCTGCGCCACCGAGACGATTGGGTTCGCAACGATTCGCTCTCACGGGTCATTCACGCGAACGCTAGGGCGGCGAGCGCGTGCGATGACCTCTTCTTCGGTAAGCGGGCTTGGCGGATGATAACTCAGGCACATCGGCGTGCGGATCTTCTGCAGTCCGCGTCCTTCGGGGCCGAGATAGAACTCGCCAGCGCTGAGCCGCCCGATGTCTGGCACGTCGGCGCCCTTGACGCGTGCGAGCGACCGGACCGTCTCGATCTGGGTGGAGCTGCTCATCAGACCGAAGAACTGGGTTGTCGCGTTACCCGGTATCTGATTGTGCAGCCCGTGCGGTGACTGGGTGGCGAAGAGCAGTCCCAGCCCGTACTTGCGGGCCTGCGACGCGAGCTTCAGGGTGCTCTGGGTGCTGGCGGTGGTCCCCACAGCCGGCGCTAGGGTCTGTGCCTCATCCATGACAAACAGGCCGCCGAGCGGCCGGTCTCCCGCCGGGTGCTTCTTGATCCAGGAGAACAACGCCATCTGGAGCTGGTTTACGAATCCTGGCCGTTGCACCTCGGGCAGGCCGATCATGCTGATGACCGAGACGCGCGCCCGTTTGCCTGCGGGCGGGGTGAGCAATATGCCCGGGTCCGCTGTCTCGCCGGCTCCGCCAAAGAGCGGGTCGTTTTCCCGGACCGCTTCCAGCCTCACAGCGAGCTTTGCCGCGATCTCCGGGGCACGGGGAAGAGTGCTGGCTTCGGTGGGCAGGGCGGTGAGCAGGGCCGCGAAGGCGCCAAGGTCGGTGCCTCCCCCGCTCCCGAAGTACCGCAGCGCACCTTTCAGCACCGCCCTCTCCAGATTTGCCTTGTCGGTCGCCTTGTGTGCGTTGAGCCGCGGCGCCAGTGCCTCTACCGCGGCCTCCACCGCGGCGTCGAACTCGTCACGGTCGTCAAGGTCGTCGGGGTCCTTCAGGAGGTCGGCGAACGCCGGCAGCGGCCGGAAGGCCAGCGGTCGACCGCCCTGGCGGCGGGGCGTCCACACCACCACGTCGGTGCCCGCTAGGTACCGGCGGGCCCGTTCCGCGTCGTCATCGGTCCAGGACGCGGGCGGTTCCGGCCAGGGGTCGCCGAGTCGGGCCAGGTCATTGTTGGGATCAAGCACGATCGCCGAGACTCCCTGCAGCGCGCACTCTTCGATCACCCGGCGCAGCAGCACGGTCTTGCCCGAGCCGGAACCAGCGAATATGGCAACATGTCTGCGCAGCGAAGCGAGATCAACGTGCACCGGCGCCTGGCCGAGGAAGGTGGTGCCGACCCGGATGGCCGGGCGGTCGCCACCCTTGGGAGGTCGGCTACCGGGAGGCGTGGCGGATTCGGCTCCAAATCCGCCACGCATGTCAGCCAACTCAGTCGCCTCAGCCAGATCATCAGCCACCACGCTGGAAGTTACGTCGCCAAGCGTCTTGCCGAACAGTTCCGTCTGATGCGCCGGCTGCCGGGCGGCGAGCCAGCCATCTAGGTTCGCCACCTTGTCCTCAATCATGCGGCGCAGCGCAGCGAACGTCTTGAGGTCTTCGGCCGTGACCGTAACGTACACCCCGCCCAGGGCCTCGAACGCCGCCTTTATCTCCTCGGTGCGCGGGCCTGTGGGCCATTGCGTGTTCCGGAGGAGGAATAGCTGACGCTCGGCACTTTCCCCGTCGAGCCCCGCAGCGTCCATTGCTTTCTTCATCCGGCTTTGCACGGCTCGCGCGTTGTCTGCGGCAATGGCCCGGAAGGCCCACCGCCGCTGGCGCTCGAGCCGATCGTCGCTCACCATCCGCAAACAGGCATGCAGCGCGGCATCAGCGCGCCGGGGATCTTTGAAGAAATTACCCCGGCCGTCGCCGCGCTCCCGGACCCAGGCGTCCAGCCCGGCCGCGAGTAGGCCGGGCATCTCCGCGTCCTCCTTCGCATGATCGAACGCGCTGTCGACGTCGGCACTAGCCCGCAGTTCGCCGAACGTCGCGTCCACGCGGGTGAGTGTCTGCAGGTCGCTGGCTGGCTTAAGGCTTGCCCTTGGCGTCCCGGCGAACCGGGGCGGCTGATCCTCGCGGGCGGCGGCGCCAAGTTCACCGTCGAGCCGGTCCAGTTCGCGGACGGGGATGGAGCCGTCCATTCTGCACCTGCTGACATAAGCTTCGACCCGCTGAAGCAGCGTGCGCGCGGTGTAGGCTGTAGCGTCCTCGAACGCGGCAAGCCGGATTGGCCATGTCGGATAGGGCGGCTCGAAGCCGATCCCAGAGAAGACGAGGGCGAATCGCTTCGCTATCAACTGGCGGCCCGCCTCGGGAGCCGGAATGTTTGACAGCTGCGAGCGTGGATAGAAGCGGTCCTTGACCGTGACCAGCGCGGAGCTACTGATGTGGTCCCAGCTTTCCCCGAGGCAAGCGATGACCGTGAGGGTGCGGCGAGTGCGGTCACGGAGCGCCATCAGGTCACCTGCCACCTCGGCGACCAGATGATTCTGGTTCGTCCCGCCTAGCTGGGCGGCCCCGGTCACTTTGTCGATGAGCGCGTCGATCTGGTCGATGGCGACGACTGCTGGCCCGGAGAGCGCGAGAATCCGGGACAGCTCGGTGACCAGGAACTTGACGTCAAGCCGCGTTGAGCGGATGCCAAAGGCGCGACGTTCCTCGCGGTCAAGATCGTATTCGGCGAGGAAGCTGTACCCGATCTCCGAGTGACCCTGTTCTTGGTGAGGCGAGCAAGACCAGTGCTCGCGCTACGTCCTGGCCAGGCTGGACGACTGACCCATCCATATCGTGCAGTGCCGCCGCGAACTCGTTGAGATGGTCCTTGGTCGGTGGCACGCGTCCGGTAATTGCGCCAAGGTCCGTTTCCGACAGGTTCGCTCTGCGTGCCAGATCGCCCAGCAGCCTGACGAGCTGACTCCCGGTGCCGTCGTCGCGAAGCAACTGCTCGAGGATTGATGCGCGGGTCTCCTCCCAGAACGTCCTGCTTGACAGGTCGCCGACGAGGAAGAAGTACCCGCCGGCCTGCTGGACCTGTTCCCGTGCCCAGCCGAGCAGATGGGTCTTACCCGCACCGGGCTGGCCCACGAGGACGACGCCGAGGGGATTCGGTCCCTCGCTGCGGCCAGCGCCGTCGATGCCGCGGCGGATCATCTCGGCGGCCCTAGGGTGCAGGTCCTCGACGTGATACGGGGAGGCTGCCCACACATTCTCACGGCTGAGCGTCCAGTTGAAGGAGGAGGACAGCGCGGCGATCGCGTCCAGCTCTCCGGCGCTCATCGCAGCACCTCCGACATCAGGTGCTTGTTCTCCCCGCCGATCCGGAGCGCCGCCTCACGGTCCTCGGCGGAGAGCACCCGCGGGCTGGACTGCGGGATCAGGTTGATTCGCTGCGACCGGTACATCCGGTCAAGCGCCGCGTCGACGCCGGCGCGAGGCACATCCGCCAGCCGCTGGCGGAGATCAGCCAACTTAACGAACTGGGCTGGCTCTGCCGCGAGCGCATGATATGCAGACAAGGTGCGCGTCTCGATGTCGACCGGGCTCTGCAACTCCTGAGGCACGGCTTCATGACTCGTTTTGAAGACGTCCGCCAGGATAAGTCCGGTTGCCTGCATGTATTGCCCGAATCCTCCTAGAACAGCGTAAAGTGCACTTTCCAGACTCTTAGCGTCTCCGTGCTGCGGGGCGGTCAGTTCGTCCGCGCACCAGCGCCACCCGGCGCTGGTCAGCTCGTGCACGTACGCCCGGCCTTTCATGGGGCTCTCCACGAGCTTCAGATGGTTGAGCCTCCGGCGCGCCTCTCCGTCGAGCCGGATGCCTACCCGTTCCTCCAACTCCTTATTGGACAGCGGGCGCACCGCTGCCAGCAAGCCGAATAGCGCAGCCCTTTCCCTGTTGGATAGCTGGTCATAGTGCATGATTCGCACGTTCCTTTCAGTGTCGTGAGCAAGTCCCCGGTCAGCAGTCAGCCGATGACTTCGAACCCTGTGCTGTTGGTGATCAGCTCGACACGTCTACGGGAAGACATCTCGCCGCTCACCCGCACAAGATGCCGCGCCTGGTGAGCGGCTAGCGCCCGGTCATAGGCTGCCTGTCCGTCGAGCCTGACCCAGATCGTTCGGCCGAATCCCATACTGTTTTGCATGGTCAGGTCACCCCGTACCTTGATTCGCCAGCGATCCGCGGTGTCTGCTTGGTCGTGCAGGCTCTCGATGAATCCGGTCACTTCGGCAGCACCGGAAATGCGAACCTGCCGCAAGTGCTGGGCCGCGGCCCGGATTACCTTGCCAGCGCCGACGGCAAAATGAACGGTGTCTGCCGGGAGATGGGAGCGCAGCCCATGGCCCCAGCGGAACGTGACATCGAACGCCTGCTCATACTGTCGTCCGGCGAGTTCGCTCAGCGCTAGGCACAAGTTGGCGGAGACGCCAGCCGTAACAGCGTCATCAAATGCTGTCAGATCGTCGCGCGTCGCTCGGGTTATCGCGTCGCGCGTCACGGTTATGGCCTCGTGAAACTGCCGGGCAACCTGTCGGCCAATCGGTTCGTCCTGCTGAGCATGCGGTTCTTCGCTTGGTGATTGCGAAGGCGTGTCAACCGGCATCCGTACGGTGAAGACGTAGCTTCCGGGACGGCCCGGTCCCAGTTGGACGCGCTGCAGCAGGTCGCTGACGGTCGACGGCGTCCCGGCGGGAAACTCCGGCAATGGCCCTTCGAAGACGGTCCGCGCTGCAGTGCCGATCATGCTCTGGACGCCACGGAGTGCGCGTATGCCCGTGGCCAGCGAGGTGAACCCCTGTGGCATGCCCTCAGGAAAGGTACGGAACGACTGGATGTCATCCAGCGGGGCATTAATGTCCACGATGATGTCGTCGGCCGGGCGCTCCTCAACGACGGTCAGGACGTTCAGCAGCTCCCGGATCCGGAGGTCGGTGTCCGCGAGATCATCACGCGGTGGCACCAGGACCTCGTAACCATCCGCATGTGACCACACCGACGCATCGCGCCAGGTGAGCGACTGCTCCCATTCATTACCGCGTAGATAAGTTTGAACATCCCGGACCGTAGGGCGTGGAAACATCACTCGACTCCCAGATCAGGGGCGGGAAGCATTAACGTCTGCAACGTGCGTACCGTAAGAATATTGCCGATCGGCACATAGACCGTGTGTCGACGTTCGGGGCTCGGCTCGCTGACCGGTGATTCTTCGCGTAGCGACAGATAGTATCCCTGGTACCGCAGGATCATGCCATCGGCCAAGATCTCTGAGTATTGGCCAGGATCGTCCGGCACGACCACTAGGAAAAGATACCGAGGAACGGTATAGTCACGCCCCGCAAGCTTATTGAACTGCACTTCGTTCAGGCCGTCGAACCGCCAGGTCCCGCTGGACTTCCGTGCCTGCGACCACGACTTCACCTGCACGTCGATCGCGGGCGAGGCGGCTGCGCCGACGCGGCCTGGCCACCGGAGCAGGAAGTCCACCCCGTCATAGTCCTTGTCTGGCGTATAAACGAGTAGCCCAGCGGCAGATGCGAGGACACGGATGTAATCCTCTCCGAACTTGCCCTGATGATTCCTGGCGTCAAGCACGATGCGATCCCTTGTGAAGACGCTACGAGGACCATCCGACTATACATCTAGTACGGGAGGGAGGCAGGAAACCAGCCTGAGACAGGGGCGGAAAATGATTCAGCAGGAGCAACCAGGTTAACATGCTGAACATCATTAAGGCAGTCGTTGATGTCGCGCTTAACTCGACAGTAGCGAACACCGCAGAACAATTAGCGGGTTCTCAGATGGCTTCGGCAATGTACTTCTGTGACACCCTGCGGTCCGTTGAGTGGTCGAAGATCAAATTACGACACATTAATCCCGTGGCCTGACCCTACTGGGGGAGATCCCATGCGGTGAGCAGGTCGTCCGGCGACGGCCCGGCGATGTCGCCGATGGTGGCGTAGGCGCGGGATACGGCCAGCAATGGGGTGCTATCGTTGGCGCCCCGGAGCTGGCTACGTGGCGACGAGCCGTGCCAGGTCCCGTCCGTCGAAGGGCTTATTCTCCAGCCGCTTGATAGATCTGGCTATGGTGACCTACAGCTGAAAACAAGGTGCCGGGCGGCGACCTCAGGTGCGGTCTACCGCCAAGTTGACGGCAAAGCCGATGAATACCAGGCCGCTGATCTGTTCCATCCTGCGCCGGAACGATGCCCGGTTGATGCGGTGGGCCAGCGCGGACGCCGCAGTGGACAGGACGCAGAACCAGAGCAGCAGTTCAGCCACGTCGATCAGCGTCAGCAGCATCGCCGTGCCGAAAACCGGCGCGCCGTGCGGGATGAACTGGGGCAGCAGGCTCATGTAAAACAAGCCTGCCTTCGGGTTGAGCAGGTTCGTCGTGAGCCCGGAGCGGAACGCTCCCAGCCGCCCGGAACCCGCAAGGACAGCCTCGCGCGGCGGCCGTTGATCCGTGTCGGACTTTTCCCCCGCCTCGGCCGCCAGTGTTTCCTGGCCGCGGCTGCGTCTAGACCGCCACAGCGCGCAGCAGCCTAGCCAGCTCAGGTAGACCGCGCCGGCTATCCGTACTGTCTCGTAGGCAGCATGCGAGGCGGTGAGCAGTTCCGTTACCCCGGCAGTGGCCGCCACGCCCCAGGCCAGGCAGCCGGTATTGACGCCGAGGCCGCTGACGAGCCCCGCTGCCCTGCCACCGGCAATCGAGGTGCGCAGTACCAGCATCGTGTCCAGGCCAGGCGTGACGTTTATGACCGCGGCGACACCGGCGAACGCGAGAACGGCAGCGAGCACAAGCCTGATCGTAACGCCAATCACTCGGCGGAATGGCTGCCGCGTCTATCCTGCTGCGCATGAGCGTTACGGCGAGCGCGTGGGTGGTGGCAGGCCCGCCGGGCGCGGGGAAGAGCACGGTCGCCCGGCTGCTGCTCGCGCGGCTTGACCCGGTGCCCGCGCTGCTCGACAAGGACACGATGTACGGGCCGTTCGTCGCGGCGACCCTGGACGCGGCCGGCCGTCTCCCCGGCGAGCGCGAGGGCCCGTGGTACGACGAGCACATCAAGCTCCACGAGTACGCCGGCATGACGGCGACCGCCCGCGAGATCCGGTCCTACGGCTGCCCGGTCTTGCTGTCGGGCCCGTTCACTCAGCAGATCCACGATGCCGGCCGCTGGGAGTCGTGGGTCGCCGGACTGGGCGGCGGAACCGTGCGGCTCGTGTGGGTCAGATCGGACGCGGCCACCCTGCGCCACCGGCTCACCGCCCGGGGATCCGGCCGCGATACAGGCAAGCTGTCGGACTTCGCCGCGTTCACCGGCCGCATGCGCCTCGACGACACCCCCGCCGTTCCCCACACGGTCATCGACAACCGCCTGACGTCCCCCACGCCCCTGGAGGGTCAGCTAGCCACCCTGGTTGCCGGCTCCGAGCTACCCTGCCGCAGAGGTCAGGCTCGCGGGCTACCGTTGCAGCCAGATCCGGGCCCCGGCGACTAGCCGATCGCCGGCGGATGGAGCCACGGCCGGGTTCCGGCTAGCCGGTAGCGAGGTTGGCCGCCTGCCGGGCAGACGGTGCCTCGGGTATGCGCGATCGTGAAACAGGGCGCCGCGCGCCGCGCGCCGCCCTTTCACGCGCCACGAGGAGGCAGAGATGGCTACTAGCAAGCCGGCCCGAACGTGCTAACCCTCCGAGTTCCCGAGCGGACACCCGACCGGCCCTGTGTCGACTGCCTCGACCAGTCGCCGGCCGCCAGGCAAACCAGGCTGGCCGTTCCGCGCCGGGTCGCGTTCTGGCTCTTGGCAATCATCCTGAGCGTCACCATGCTCGGCACCACCCTGCCGACCCCGCTGTACGTCATCTACCAGGGACAGTGGCATTTCTCTGCGGCCATCGTGACGGTGACCTTCGCCGTCTACGCCGTCGCGGTCCTGGCCACGCTGTTGCTGGCGGGGCGGTCCTCGGACCAGGCCGGACGCAAACCTGTGCTGGCCGCAGCCCTCGCCAGCAGCGCGCTGAGCACGGTGGTGTTCATCTTGGCTCCGAACGTAGGAGTGCTGGTCGCCGGCCGGATCTTGTCCGGTCTCTCCGCCGGGCTGATGACCGGCACGGCGACCGCCGCGCTCACCGAACTGGTCCCGGCTTCGGCCAGCCGCCGAGCGTCCCTGGTGGCCACGGCCGCGAACATGGGCGGCCTCGGCCTCGGCCCGCTCATCGCCGGGCTCTTCGCCCAGTACGCACCTCAGCCGACGGTCCTGGTGTTCGAGGTGTACCTGGCCGTGCTGGCGGCGGCGGGCCTGTGCCTGCTCCTCGTGCCCGAAACGGTGAGCCCCCGTCGGCGGCCCGCATTGCGCTTCGCCGGCCTCGGCATCCCCGAGCGGGGCCGAAGCGAGTTCATCGCCGCAGGCGCAGCCGGGTTCGCCGCCTTCTCCCTGCTCGGGCTGTTCTCGGCGCTGGCGCCCACCTTTCTTGGGAGCGTGCTGCACGAGAACAGCCACGCCGTGCAGGGGGCGGTCGTGTTCTTGCTGCTGGCGGTGGGGACCGTCACCCAGCTCCTGCTGGCCCGGTTCTCTAGCCGCCGGGTCGTGCTGGCTGGCCTGGGCCTGTTCCTGGCCGGGCTGGCCCTGATCGTCGCCGCCTTGTCCCAGGCCGACATGGCGCTGTTCCTGGCGGGGACGGTCGTCGGAGGGGCAGCCGTGGGTGCCGTCTTCCTGGGCAGCCTGGCCATGGCCAATCGCCTGGCCCCGCCCGGGCAGCGCGGGCAGGTCATCTCCACCTACTTCGTGCTGTGTTACTGCGGCCTGATCATCCCCGTGGTTGGCGTCGGGGTGGCCACGGAGTTCATCAGCGACTTCGCGGCCGTGCTCGCATTGTCCATCGTGCTCGCCGGCCTGTGCCTGTTCTCCCTCACCCGCATTAGGAACGCCCGATAGCCCGGATCGCCAGCGACGGCGCGCATGATCGGCACGGCTTCGTCGTGGAGTCGGCGGAAAACGAAGCTGTGAGCTCGGTGGCGGATCAGGCAGTAGCAGCGAGGCGACCGGTGCAGGCCGCTGAACGGCTAGACCGGCTACAGCGTCAGGTGTTGGTCGGCGTTCCAGGTGGGCCATCCTGGCATGCCGTCTGGCTTGTGGTGACCCGCCGCGATCGCGGCGGGTCGGAGATTATCTCTGTACCTACAATAGTTGTAGCCGCAGAGAAAAGGAATCACGAGAGGCGGCGGTCATGGCATTCGAACTTGGCATCCTTCACTTCGGCGAGCTGGCACCCGACCCGGTGACCGGGCGTTCCCCGGCTCCTGGCACCCGGATCCGGGAGCTGATCGAGCAGGCGGAGGTCGCGGACCAGGCCGGCCTGGACGTGTTCGCGGTCGGCGAGCACCACCGTGGCGACTTCGCGGTGTCGGCCCCGGCCGTCGTGCTGGCGGCCATGGCGGAGCACACCCGCGGCATCAGGCTGTCCAGCGCGGTGTCGGTGCTCAGCTCCGACGACCCGGTCCGCGTCTTCCAGCAGTTCGCCACGCTCGACCTCATCTCCGGCGGGCGCGCCGAGATCATCGCCGGGCGGGGGTCGTACACCGAGTCGTTCCCGCTGTTCGGCTATGACCTGAATGACTACTCCGAGCTGTTCGCCGACAAGCTCGGCCTGCTGCTGAAGCTCCGCGCGGAGAACCCGGTGACCTGGCAGGGCGCCACCCGGCCGCCGCTGCACGAGGCAGACGTGAGCCCGCAGCCCGGGCGGGAGATCCCGCTGTGGGTGGGGGTCGGCGGGACGCCGGCGTCCGTGGTGCGGACCGCGCACCTCGGCCTCCCGATGGCGCTCGCCATCATCGGCGGCAGCTACCGGCAGTTCGCGCCCTTCGTCGACCTGTACCGCAAGGCGGCCGCGCAGTCCGGCCACGACGCCGGCAAGCTCAGGCTGTCCGTCAGCTCACCGGGCTTCCTCGCGGCCACCCACCGCGAGGCCGTCGAGGTCTCGCACCCGTACTTCGAGTCCGGCTGGATGGCCAACCACCACCAGCGGGGCCAGGGCGTCCCGATGCCGCGGGCCGCCTACGAGGCGCAGTCCAGCCGGGCCGGGGCGTTCTTCCTCGGCAGCCCCCAGGAGGTAACCGGCAAGATCCTCGACCAGTGGGAACTGTTCCGCCACGACCGGGTCACGATCCAGATGGGCTTCGGCAACGTCCCGCAGCGCGAGATGCTCAAGTCGATCGAGCTGCTGGGCACCGAGGTCGCGCCCGTGGTCCGCAAGGAAATCGAGTCCCGGCAAGAGTCCGCGGCAGGCGCCCGGTGAGCGCCCCGCTGCGCGTGGTGGCCGTGGCCGGCACCACCAGTTCCAAATCCAGGACGAAGGCGCTGGCCGAGCTCATCATCGGCCGGCTCGCCGCGCACGCGGAGATCTCGGCCGAGGTCATCGAGGTCCACGCGCTCAACCCCGGCCTCGGCGCCGCCATCGAGCGCGGGCAGCTTGACGAGCGCGCCGAGGCGGCGGTCCGCGCGGCTGAGTCGGCGGACCTGCTGATCGCGGCGACGCCGGTGTTCCGCGGCTCCTACTCCGGGCTGTTCAAGCACTTCTTCGACTTCGCCGGCCAGTACGCGCTGGCGGGCAAGCCGGTGCTGCTCGCCGCCACCGGCGGCAGCGACCGGCACGCGATGGTGATCGACCAGGCGCTGCGCCCGCTGTTCGGGTTCTTCCAGGCCTGGACAGCACCCATGGGGGTCTACCTCAGCAGCGGCGACTTCGACGGCACCACCGTGCTCAACCCCGAGGCCTACGAGCGCATCGAGGTGGCCGTCAACGACGTCATCCCGGTCGCGCGCCTGCTCACCGCGGCACGGGCCCAGCCCGCGGCCACGGGCAACTGACAGCGGGGGAGACGGCCGACTCGCCCTCCGGCGCGCGCCTACGGCGGCGTCGGCCTGCGGATGAGGCCTACTGGGGCCCGGCCGCCAATCCCGGGTGTCCCGGCCCCGGGGCTGACGTTGCTGGCCGCAGGCACCGGGTTTACTGTCACTTTGTGGGCGCAGTAGGTACCGGCGCAGGTTGCCCCGACGGGGTGGCGGGCCGTGATCCACCTGATCAGGCGCAGCTGGGTCAGCTGGCCGAGGAGCAAGCCGCGCTGCGGCGGGTGGCCACGCTGGTGGCTCGGGCGACTCCGCCGGAGGCGGTGTTCGCAGCGGTCGCCGAGGAGGTCGGACAGCTGCTTCCGGTCAATTCGGCGACCATGTGCCGCTACGAGTACGACGGCACGCTCACTTTCGTCGCCCATTGGGGCGCTGCGGTGGCCCGCTTTCCGGTGGGGACTCGGAGGACCCTCGGGGGACACAACCTCGGCACCCTGGTGTTCGAGAGCGGCCGTCCGGCCCGGGTCGACGGCTATGCCGATAGCTCCTCGGGCGCACTCGGCGCCGTCGTCCGCGAGGCGGCGCTCCGTTCGGCGGTCGGGACGCCGATCATCGTTGACGGCCGTCTGTGGGGCCTGATCGCCGCTGGTTCCAGCCTGGAGCAGCCCCTGCCGCCGGACAGCGAGACGCGGCTGGCCTCGTTTACCGAGCTGGTGGCGATGGCGGTCGCGAACACCGACGGCCGCGCTGCCCTGGCCCGGCTGGCGCAGGAGCAGGCGGCGCTGCGGCGGGTGGCGACGCTGGTGGCCCGGGCGACTCCGCCGCAGCTGGTGTTCGCCGCGGTCGCCGAGGAAGTCGGCCGGCTCCTGGGGGTCGACTTCGCGATCCTGGTCCGCTACGACCCGCAGGACACACTCGAGGTCGTCGGCACCTGGACCAGGACGGGCGCCCCGGCGCCGACCCCGGTCGGCGGCCGGCTGCCGCTCGGCGGCCGGAACGTGACCACGCTGGTCTACCGCACCGGCCTGCCGGCCCGGATCGACTACAGCGACGTCTCCGGCGTGATCGGCGAGGTCGCCTCCCGCGGCTGGGGGCTGCGCTCCTCGGTGGGCGTGCCGGTCAGCGCCGAGAGCCGGCTGTGGGGCTGCATGGTCGTAGCATTCAGCGGCCAGGAGCGGCTGCCGGCCGACACCGAGGCGCGCCTGGCCTCTTTCACCGAACTGGTGGCGACCGCTATCGCCAACGCACAGACACGGATGGAGTTGCGCGGCTTCGCCGAGGAACAGGCCGCGCTGCGGCGCGTGGCCACGATCGTCGCTGCTGGGGCGCCCCCAGAGGAGGCATTCGCCGCGGTTGCCGACGAGGCCGGGCGGCTGCTCCTCGTCGATGTGGCAAGCATGTACCGTTACGGGCCCGACGGAGTGGCGACGATGGTCGCCACTATAGGGGGGCGCTTTGTCGTTGGCAGCCGACTAAAGCTTGAGGGCAAAAACATTACGACGCTTGTCTACCAGACCGGCCGGCGGCCCGGATCGAGAGCTACGCCGAAGCCTCCGGCCCGCTCGGTGCCGACGCCCGCAAGCGGGGCATCCGCTCGTCGGTCGGGACGCCGGTCATGGTCGAGGGGCGCCTGTGGGGCATGCTCGCCGTCGGCACGAGCACAGAGCAGCCGCTGCCGCCGGACGCTGAAGCGCGGCTGGCCTCGTTCGCTGAGCTGGTGGCGACCGCGATCGCGAATGCGGAGAGCAGGTCGGAGCTGGCCGCGTCGCGTAGGCGGATCGTCGCCGCGTCGGACCAGGCGCGTCGTCGGATCGAGCGTGACCTGCACGACGGCACCCAGCAGCGACTGGTCTCGCTCGGGCTGGCGGCGCGCATGGCGCAGGCTGATGTTGCTGCCGACCGGGGCGACCTGCGAGCTGAGTTGTCGCGCATCGCGGCGGGACTGGGCGACGCGGTGGCGGAGCTGCAGGAGCTGTCGCGGGGGATCCACCCGGCGATTCTTTCCGAGCGTGGCCTGGGCCCGGCCCTGCGCGCGCTCGCCCGCCGGTCCGCGGTACCGGTCGACCTTGACGTCACCACGAGTGCGCGGTGCCCCGAGCCGGTCGAGATCGCGGCGTATTACGTCGCGTCCGAGGCGCTGGCCAACGCGATGAAGCACGCGCAGGCCTCGCGCATCGAGATCTCGCTCGCCACGCGCGGCGGCAGCCTGCTGCTGTCCATCCGCGACGACGGAGTCGGCGGGGCCAATCCCGCACGCGGTTCCGGCCTGGCCGGCCTCACCGACCGGGTCGAAGCCCTGGGCGGCTCGATCCACTTCCGCAGTCCTGCCGGGGCCGGGACGCGTGTCACAGCGGATCTTCCACTCGAGTACAAGTTGGCCCAGGGACCTCAACACTGACTTCGAGTTGCGACGCCTGGCCGCGACTTCCGCTGAGGGGAGGCCGCGGCCAGGCCAGGCTCAGCGATCAGCCGCCGCGGGCAGGCCGAATACCTGCTCGGCGTTGGTCTGGTAGAACTGCTTCTTCTCGGTGGTGGTGAGGGGGAGGTCGTCTTGCCAGCGGACCTCGTCGACCTGGTACTCGTACGGGTAGTCCATGGCGTACATGACCCGGTCGGGGCCGAGGACCTCGCGGCAGAACATGATGGCCGGGGCCCAGGCCATGCCGCTGGTGGTGACCCAGATGTTGCGGCGCAGGTACTCCGATGGCTTGAGCTTGACGGGCTTCATCGCCTCGTAGCGGCCGGAGCGGACGGTGGCGGCGTGCATGTAGTCGAGGCGGTACATCCAGAACGGGAGCGCCTCGCCGAGGTGGCCGACGACCAGCTTCAGGTTGGGGAACAGGTCGAAGACGCCCTTGGTGATCAGCCGGAGCAGGTGGGTGCCCGTCTCGACGGCGAAGCCCCAGATGGCGCCGTCCAGGCCGGCGTCGAGCATGGGCTGGATGAAGTTCTTCGGGGCGGTGTTGGGGTGCAGGTAGATCGGGGTGCCGAGCGCTTCGGCGGCCTCCAGGATGGGGAAGAACTTCGGGTCGTCGAGGTACTCGCCCTGCGTGTGGCTGTTGATGATCACCCCGTTGAGGCCCAGCGCGTGGCCGCGCTCGATCTCCTTCGCGGAGTACTGCGGGTCGTGCGGGGCGACCGCGGTGAGCCCGGAGAACCGGTCCGGGTGGGCCTTGACGGCGTCGGCGAGGCGGTCGTTGGCGAGGGTGGCCTGCGCCCGCGCGATGTCCACCCGCAGCGGCTGGGGGCCAGGGGAAGTCAGGGAGAGGACCGCGCGGTCGATGCCGGCCGCGTCCATGGCGGCCAGCCGCTTGTCGCCCAGGTCTTGCAGGTGCTCGAGGATGAACCGCGGGCGCTCGGCGGTGGCGGTGCCGTAGAAGGACCACAGGCTGCGGAAGCCGGGGTCGTCGAAGCCGGGGTCGTCGAGCAGGCCGAGCCACAGTTTGATGATCTCCGGGGTGGCGAACGCCTCCTCGGTCGCGATCCGCAGGTAGCCCTGCGCGCCGCCGGTCTTCGGGGCCGGGGCGCCAGTCGGCGGGAACGTAGGCAGGGTCACTGTGCTGCTCCTTGGGTGAGGATGATGGCCTGGGTAGGGCAGAGGAACATCGCGTCCTCGGCTACCTCGGCCTCCGCAGCGTCGATCTCGCTGCGGTAGGTCAGTTTGCCGGCGTCGTTGAACGAGAAGATCTCCGGCGCCAGCGCCACGCAATCGCCGTGCAGCTGGCAGGCGGCGCGGTCCACGCTGATCCTGGTGGTCACTGGTCTCCCTCACGGAAGTGGAGGCGGGCGGGAAGGCTGAGCGGGCCGTGGTTGACGAAGCTGGCCTGGTAGGGCACCTGCGACTGCGGCCCGGTCAGCTCGAAGCCGGCGAGCTGCTCGACGAGCTGCTCCACCACGACGCGGCCCTCAAGCCGGGCGAGCGCGGAGCCGATGCAGGCGTGCGCGCCCTTGCCGAAGGCCACGTGCGCCGCGGCGTTGGGCCGGTCGAGCCGCATGTGCGGGCAGTCCGCCCAGGCGGACTCGTCCTGGTTCGCCGAGCCGTAGAGCACGAACACGCGCGACCCCGAGGGAATCGGCACGCCGCCGACCTCGGCGTCTGCCATGGCGAGCCGGTAGAAGCCCTGGATGGGGGACTCCAGGCGCAGTGACTCCTCGATGAACGGCTGGATCAGCGCGGGATCGGCCTGCAGCTTCTCGAAGATCCCCGGCGTGTAGCCGAGCAGGGCGATACTGCTTGAGATGTGGTGCGTGGTCGTGATGTTGCCGGCGACGAGAAGCTCGGCCGTGAAGCGGATGCCCTCGTGCCTGGTGAGCTCGCCCGCTTTCTCGGCCGCCGCGATCTGGGACAGCACGCTGCTGCCCGCGACGCCGTCCCAGCGGTCGAGCAGGGCGCTGATGTAGCCGGAGAACTGCTCCTGCACCTGCTGCCGCCGAGCGGGGTCGCCGCCGTGGTGGCCTACCGACGAGGTGATCTCCTCTGACCACTCACGGAACTTCGCCACGTCCTCGAGCGGGACTCCGAGCACCATGCTTATTACCCTGACGGGGAGCAGCGCGGCCAGGTCGCGGACGAAGTCCACTTCGGGAAGGTCACGCAGCCGCGCGACGTGCTCCACGGCGAGCTGCCGGACCTGTGGCTCCCAGGCGCCGACTCTGGACGGCGTGAAGGCGCGGTTGACGATCGAGCGCCTGGTAGCGTGCACCGGGTCGTCGGACATCAGCAGCAGGGGGGTCAGCGCGTGCGGGTCTGCGGGGGCGTCTGCGGCCACGACCCGCCCGACCGTGTTGCGTGAGGAGAAGGTGTTCCCGTCGCGCAGCACGCGGACCACGTCGTCGTGCCGCGAGACCACGTAGGCGTCGATCTCGGCTGTGTAGCGGACTCCCTCGTCCCTGAGCTGCCGGTATGTGTCGGCGGGGCACCGCAGGGAGTCCTGGTCGTGACTGACGAGTGGGGACAGTGCGCTCATGAGGCGGAGCCTACTCCGCGATCTCCCGGTATTTGCAATAGTCGATCAGTAAGTTCCGTATAGAAGAACTTCTGTCACCAAACTTGCGCCGTGCTGGTTGTGGTGCGCTTATATTCCGCAAAAAAGAATTTTCTTGGGTCTTGTACCGCAGGGAGACCCAAGTTAGTGTCCGATGTCACGACTAAACCGGGACGGAGCCTACAAACATGGCACAGATCGCCCTCGGGATCGGGACCTCGCACGGCCCACAGCTGAGCACTCCTCCGCAGGAGTGGGGCCAGCGCGCGTCGGCTGACCGGCGTAACCCCGAGCTCGCCTTCCGCGGCGGTGACTACACTTTCGACGAGCTCAGCGCGCTGCGCGGCGCCGCGTTCGCGGCCGAGTGCGAGCCCGCCCTGCAGGCCGAGCGGCACGCGCGTTGCCGTGCTGCGATCGGCGAGATCGGTCGCATCATCCGCGCCGCGGACGTTGACGTGCTGGTGATCGTCAGCAGCGACCACAAGGAGATCTACGGCGATGAGCTGCTGCCGCAGTTCGCGGTCTACTGGGGCGAGACCATGCGGCACGAGCCGTACACCGCCGCGCAGCTTGCCTCGATGCCGCCGGGCCTGGCGGTCGCGGAGGTTGCGAACCAGCCCGGGCAGCCGGAGGTCAGGCAGGGGCACGCGGCGCTGGGCCTGCACCTGATCCACGAGGTTAGCCGGGCCGGGTTCGACCCCGGCGCGGCGAAGGTGCTGCCCGCCGGCCGGTGGGAGAACCACAGCATTCCGCACGGCTGGGGGTTCATCCTGCAGCAGGTGCTCGGCGGCAAGGACCTGATCCCGATTGTGCCGGTGTTCGTCAACACGTTCTACCAGCCGAATCCGCCGGCGCCGGCCCGCTGCTACGACTTCGGCGTCGCGCTCGGCGCGGCCATCGAGAGCTTCCCGCAGGACCTGCGGGTCGGGGTGGTCGCCTCCGGCGGCCTCAGCCACTTCGTCATCGACGAGGACCTCGACCGTGGGCTGCTTCAGGCACTGACCGGCAAGGACAAGGAGTTCATGGTCTCGCTGAAGGACGACGAGCTCCGCTCGGGCGCGTCCGAGGTGCGTAACTGGGTCACCGTCGGCGGCGCCCTGGCGGGGACCGAGCTCACCGCCCGGGTCGTCGATTACGTGCCGTGCTACCGGTCGGAGGCAGGGACCGGCTGCGCGATGGCCTTCATGGCCTGGCAGCGGTGACGACTGGTGCGGTCCGTGGCGGCCGCCGTCCGCGGCTCGGCGTGCTGCTGCTGTGCGTCGTGTCGCTGGTGCTGTTCGTCTGGCCTGTCGCCATGCTCGCCTACGGCACGCTGCGCACCGCACCGCCCGGCCTGGGCGGCCACTGGTCGACGTCCGGGCTCACGTCCGCGCTGACCAGCTGGGACGTCTGGCACTCGTTCATCAACTCGCTGATCCTCTCGGCCTCGACGGTCGTCGTGTCGACCTCGCTCGCGATTTACCTCGCCTGGCTCGTCACCAGGACAAGGACACCGCTGCGGCAGATCGTCACCCCGGTGGCGGTGCTGATCTTCGCGGTGCCGCCGATGTTCTACACGCTCAGCTGGGCGATGCTCGGCCAGCAGCCGAGCGGGCTGATCGACAAGGCGCTGCAGGGCATGTTCGGCGCCACGCCGGTCAACGTCCAGTCCTGGTACGGGCTGATCATCGTCAGCGTCCTTGGCGCGAGCGCGGCGCAGTACCTGCTGCTCCTTGGCCCGTTCCAGGCGCTCAACCCCGCGCTTGAGGAGGCGTCGCTCGTCTGCGGCGCCGGCCTGCTCCGCTCCGTTCTCCAGATCGAGATCCCGGCACTCGCCCCGTCGATCCTCGGCGTGGCGATCCTCGGCTTCGTGCTCGGCATGGGCATGCTGACCACGCCGCTGCTGCTCGGCGAGCCGGCCGGCATCTACGTGCTGCCCACCGAGATCTACCGGCTGATCGAGGGGCAGACCCCGGCCGACTACGCGGGCGCGAGCACATTGTCACTCCTGCTTGTGCTCGTCGTGCTCGTGCTGGTAGCGGTCCAGTCGAAGCTGCTCGGGCAGCGGAAGTTCGTCACCGTGACCGGCAAGTCCTCGCGCCGCGAGCGCATCGACATCGGCGCGTGGAAGTGGCTCGGGACGCTGGTCATCGCCATCTTCACGCTGTTCGCCCTGGTGCTGCCGCTCGGCCAGTTCGTGCTCGGCTCATTCGAGTCGTACTTCGGTGTCTACAGCCACTTCACCACGGGCAACTACGGCACGGTCTTCCAGACGCCGGGCACCAGCCAGGCCTTCACCACCACGATCATGGTCGCGGTCGTCTCTGGATTCGTCGCCACCCTGCTCGGCGTCCTGATCACGCTGGTGACACAGCGGTCGACGTCCCGGCTGCGCCGGCTGCCCGACATCTGCGTCTGGCTGCTCTGGGCGGTGCCGGGCATCACGCTGAGCCTCGGCATCATCTGGGCCTACCTGTCGGTCCCCGGCCTCAAGTCGCTCTACGGGACGCAGTGGATCGTGCTGCTCGCGCTCATCGTCGGCACCACGCCGATCGCCAGCCGCGCGGTCGGCGGCTCGATCGCCCAGATCGGCCGCGAGCTGGAGGAGGCCGCGCGGACGTCAGGCGCGAGCGCGCTGCGGGCAACGGCCGGCATCCTCGTCCGGCTGATCGCGCCGAGCTTCGTGATCTCCTGGCTGCTCAGCGGGATCGTCGCGTCGGGCAACCTTGACATCCCGATCCTGCTCGCATCCGCCAACAACCAGACGGTTCCGCTGCTCGCCTACAACCTGTACAACAACGGATCGCTCAGTCAGGCGGCGGCGACGTTCTGCGTCTTCATCGGGATCGTCGCGGCGGTACTCGTCATCGTCGTCGCCGCACGGCTGGTGCTCGGCCTCAGGCTGCGCCTCCGGCAGCGAATGCAACAAGCCGCGCTGGCCACCGCGTGAAGACCAGGGTGATGAGGAGATAGTCATGGCCGCAGTTGAGATCCAGGGACTTACCAAGTCCTACGGCGAGCAACAGGTTCTCCGTAACCTGAACATTGAGGTCGGCGAGGGGGAGTTCCTGACCCTGCTCGGCCCAAGCGGATGCGGGAAGACCACCACGCTGCGCTGCGTGGCCGGGCTTGAGCGCGCCGACGGCGGCGAGATCAGGATCGGCGGCACGGTCGTGGCGTCCGGGACGAGCCGCGTCTTCGTCCCGCCGAACAGGCGTGACATCGGCATGGTCTTCCAGAGCTACGCGCTGTGGCCGCACATGACCGTGGCGGGCAACGTCGCGTACCCGCTGCGGATGCGCCGCCGGGCAGGCGGCAACATCAAGCAGCAGGTGGCGGACATCCTGGAGACCGTCGGGATGTCGCCTTACGCGCAGCGGCACGTGACCGACCTGTCCGGCGGTCAGCAGCAGCGGGTGGCGCTGGCCAGGGCGATGGTCGCCAAGCCGCGACTGCTGCTGTTCGACGAGCCGCTGTCCAACCTGGACGCCAAGCTGCGACGCGACATGCGCCGCGAGATCCGGGAGGCCCATGACGCTTCCGGCGGCTCGTCCATCTACGTCACCCACGACCAGGAAGAGGCCATCACGCTGTCCGACCGGGTGGTCGTGCTGCGCGGCGGCGTGGTGCAGCAGATTGGCACGCCAAGGGACATTTACGAGCACCCGGTCAACACGTTCGTGGCGGACTTCGTCGGCTACGACAACATCCTGGCCGGGACCGTCGCTGAGGCGTCGGACCGCGGCTGCGCGGTCGCCCTCGGCGGAAGCGAAGGAGGCGGCGCCGGCCCGGTCTGGGCCGCCAACGGCCAGGTCGAGTCCGTGACTACCGGCGAGAGCGTGTTCGTCGCCGTCCGGGCCGAGCACCTCGCCGTCGAGCCGCTCGCCGCGGCGGGGGATGTCCCCGACGCCGCGATCGCTGCGATCGTCGGCAGCCGCACCTACACCGGCCAGCACGTCGAGTACGTCGTCGAGGTCGGCAGTCAGCGCCTCCTCGCCCGGCTGTCCGCGGAGCAGGAGGCCGCAGCTGGGGCGGGCCTGGCCCCCGGCGAGAAGGCCGCCGTCCGTTTCAACCCGGACCGGACCGTGGTCATCAAGGACGACGCGGCTCGCTGAGCGCAGAGCTTCCTCGCACCACCAGTACAAAGGAGAACAATCGCGTGAGAATGCGCAAACCGCTGATCGCGGGGGTCACCATCGGGCTGACCGCCGTCCTGGCCACCGCCTGCTCCAGCTCAAGCTCGAGCGCGCCGGCCTCTGCTGCGAGCGGCTCCGCCGCCGGCACGGGAAGCTCGGGCGGCTCGGCCGGCCTCGGCCCGCAGTCGGCGGCGCTCCAGGCGCTGTACAACAAGGCCGTGGCGGCCGGGCAGACCTCCGTCGTCATCTACGGCCCGTCCAGCGGCACCGACCAGCAGGAGTACGCCGCGTTCAAGGCGGACTTCCCGAAGATCACGGTCACCGGCGTGCCCGTCGTCGGCCCGCCGATGGACGCCAAGCTCTCCGCCGAGGTCAGCAGCGGCAAGCACATCGGCGACATCGCTTACACGGGGTCCACCGACATGCTCGCGTACGGGCAGGAAGGCTGGCTCACCCCGTTCACGCCAGTGACCGTCGCGAGCAGCTCCGACCTGGCGCCGGCCTCGGTCGGCCCGAAGGACGAGTTCTACGCCGCGACGACCTCCGTGTCCGGGATCATCACCAACAGCAACTCGTCGCTTGCCGTGCCCAAGCAGTGGTCGGACCTGGAGAATCCGGTCTACAAGGACAAGATCGCGATGCTTGACCCCACCGCGATCGGCGCCATGGCGGACATCTTCGCCCACCTGTCGCTCATCCCGTCGGGTGCCAAGGTTGAGGCGTCCCTCAAGTCCAACGACGCGCAGATCTTCCCGGCGACCAGCATCACCGGCCCGCTCACGGCGGTCGCGCAGGGGGCCAAGGGCGTCGCGCTCGCCATGAACTACTCGTTCTACCTTTCCGCCAAGGCGTCCGGCGCCCCGGTCACGTTCTCACTGCTCAACGCCGACAACTACGACACGAGCCTCTACGACGGCATTATCAAGGGCGCTCCCGACCCGCTGGCCGCTGAGCTCTATGAAGACTGGATGTTCACCCCGGACGGCGCGAAGGCCATCGCCGCCGAGGGCTCGTACTCGACGGTGAACGGCGCGGTCGCACCGCAGGGGCTGCCGTCGCTCTCGTCGATTCCCATGACGCCGACGATCCCGCTGGCGCAGATCATCACGGCGGACAACAACGCGGTAACGGCAGCGGACAAGTACTGGGGCGGCTGATCCCCAGCTCCTTGAATGGATGTGCCACTGGTGCCGATATAACGGCACCAGTGGCACATCCACGCACAAGCACACCGAGAGGAAGAGGCTCATGCTGGACAGGCTGCGCGCGCTCGATACCTGCGCGGTGTCGGACGCGCTCGACACGCTGAACCTGCCGGGCGCGACCACGGGCATCAGGCCGCTGTGGGCGGTCACCGGGCCGGTGGCGGGCCGGGTGCGCACGGTGCAGGCGGGGCCCAGGCAGGACGGTAAGCCCGCGCAGCACATCGCGGCGGCGGCGATCGAGGCGGCGGAAGCCGGCGACGTGCTGGTGATCGCCAACGACGGCCGCACGGACGTGTCGTGCTGGGGCGGGATCCTGACCCTGGCCGCCCGCAGGAACGGCGTCGGCGGCGTCGTCATCGACGGTGCCTGCCGGGACATCGCCGAGAGCGCGGAGCAGGGCTTTCCCGTGTTCGGCCGGGCGGTGGTGCCGGTCAGTGCCCGCGGCAGGATCGTGCAGCTCGCGATGGACGAGCCGGTCGAGTTCGCCGGGCTCGTGGTGCACCCTGGCGACGTGGTGCTCGCCGACCAGAACGGTGTGGCCTTCGTCAGGGCCGAGGACCTGGAGAAGGTGATCACGCTCGCCGAGCGGATCGTCGCCAGGGAGCAGAACATGGCGGAGGCCGTCAAGGCCGGCCAGCCAGTGACCGAGGTCATGCACGACAGCAAGTTCCCCGCGATTGAGGAGGCAGCACCATGACAGCGCACCCGCTTGCCGGATTCTCAACGGCCACCGTGTCGGACGCGCTCGACCGTCTGGGCAGGCCTGGCTCGCTGCTTGGCATCGCGCCACTGTTCGACGGCGCGCGGCTGTGCGGGCCGGCGTTCACGGTCCGCTACGTGACGGCGGGCTCGCCGCCGGGGACCGTCGGCGACTACCTGGACGACGTGCCGCCCGGCGGCGTGGTAGTGCTCGACAACGGCGGCCGCACCGACTGCACAGTGTGGGGCGACATCCTCACCGCGATGGCCGACCAGCGCGGCGTGGCGGGCACGGTGATCGACGGCGTCTGCCGCGACGTTCAGCGGGCCCTCGGCTTGTCCTACCCGATCTACAGCCGCGGCCGGTTCATGCGCACCGGCAAGGACCGCGTGGAGGTGTCCGACGTCGGCCGCCCGGTCACCGTCGGCGGCGTCCAGGTGCGCCCAGGCGACCTGCTGCTCGGCGACGCCGACGGCGTGATCGCGGTCCCGCAGGAGATCACGGGCGAAGTGGCGGAGATCTGCGCGGTGATCTCCGCAAGGGAAGAGGCGATCCTCACCGACGTCCTCGCGGGCGGCAGCATCGCCGAGGCCCGGCGCAGCCACGGCTACCACCTGCTCCAGCGTAAGGAAGCGACGGACTAACCTCCTAACCCACAGACCCGGTCCGGCGGCCCCGACGACGTGGGCCGCCGGGCCGACCCATCGCTACAGGGCCCTGCTCCGGCCGGCGCGGGCCGACTCCGGCCCGCTCGGGCTGCGGAGCTGCTCCTGAATCACCTCGGCGGCGCGCAGCACGTCCGGTGCCAGGGCACGGATGCCCGCGATGCTGCCGGCCCGCATGCTCGGCATCGCGACGCTGACCGCCGCGAGCGGCGATCCCGAGGGGTCGAGCAGGGCGACCGCCACCGCGCAGACGCCATCGGAGCTCTCTTCCCAGTTGAGCGCGAACCCCTGCCGCCTCACCTGCGCGAGCTCCACCATCAGCTGGTGCCTGGTGGTGATCGAGGAGGGGGTGGCCGCGGGCAGCTCCTCGTCGGGGTAGCGGCGGTTGAGCTCGGCGTCCGGCAGCGCCGCGAGCATCGCCTTGCCGATCGCCGACGCGTGGGCGTAGCGGACGATGCCTGTGCGGCTGCCGACCCGGACCGCCGACAGTCCCTCGCAGCACTCGATGAAGCGGCTCATCGTTCCCTCGAGGATCGCCAGGCTGCTCGTTTCCCTGGTCTGGTCGCGCAGTTGCTCAAGGACGGGCAGGGCGATCCGCCGGATGTCGATCCGGCTGATCGCCGCCATGCCGATGGCGTGCAGCGCTGGCCCTGGCCGGTAGACGCCGTTGGGCTTATCTTGCATCAAGAAGTCCCGGCGGCGCAGCGCGGACAGCAGGCGGTGGGCCGTCGAGCGGGCCACGCCGAGCAGGTCGGCGGCCTCGGAAACGCGCAGCGCCTGCCGTTCGGCCACGAGCTGCAGGAGCCAGAGCGCGTTGTCGACAGACGTCAGCCTGTCGCCGGCCGTCGTCGACTCGGACGGAACGTCTTTCGCCATAGCGGGAAGCTACGCTATTTAAATCCTAAATAGAAGAACTTTGCCACAGAATTTTTTACTCAGTACCTCGGGCCGATCACGAGACCACCAGTTCAGCCGGACGCTGCGGCAGTCAGCCGAATCCGTTCGGGAAAGTCAACAGCAGAAAATTCCGAAACATCAGCCCGAACGGAGGCGCGGTTCCAGTGCGACCTCAGCCGGATCTGCGGCGGCGGGGGAGGGCGGGACGAGGGCTCGGCCTAGCGGAGGCGGTCGCTGCCGCCCTTGGCCAAGTCCCGCCAGTCGGACTCGGATACCTCGACGTCGTAGCGCTTCGCGGCGGCCAGGATCCGCTTCCACGCCTGGTCGCGCTCGGCGTCGCTCACGCCTTCCACCTGGTCGAAGCGGGCGATCGCGTTGCGCACGTGCCGCGCGTCGGTCAGTGGCTCCTTGCGCTCCTTCTGGAAGGCGAACTCGTTGTCCGCCAGGCCGTTCTCTTCGGCGGTGCTCATCCCCTCGCCCTGACGCGGGATGTGCTCGCCGTGCGCACGTTCGCTCTGTACCTCCCGGGCCTTGGCGATGTTGCGCCGGGCTGCTTCCTTCTGCCGGTCGGTGGCCATCAGGCTTCCTTTCCGTGCTGGTATCGAGCAAGCACGTACCCGTGGCTGGCCGCCCTATTCAACTGAGGGCCCGCTTCGCGTAGCACTTGTCACGCCAAAGCGGGTCACGAAATGTCCTGAGTGGCCCTAGGTTCCTCCGGTTTGGGCAGGTCAGCCGCTTGGGCTGTGCTGCGACGGTTTCGCGGCAACGGCAGGCGCCGTCGCCCAATTACCCGGATAAGGTGGCAAGTCGGGAGTAAATGCAACAATATTCGGGATCCACGGCTCGAACCGTCGGCTAGCACCGGACCAGTGGGAAACCGGCGTGCGGCTGGACAACCGGCGACGCACAGCGCGAACTTCGTCGTAGTCGGCCCGGCCAGGATTATCCCCGCCAAGCTGGCTGTTGAGATGTTCGGTCAGCCGGCGCGAAGCTACCGCTACGCGCCGTACACCATCATGATCTGGAACAAGAACCTCATCGGCGAGCTGAACCCCATCTAGGGGGCTTGTCCAGAATCTAGGGCCCTCGTCCTGAATCTAGGGCCTTGTCCCGAATCCTCAGGGCCCTTGTCCAGAGTTAATCGGGATGAAACATTCCATTACATGGCAGACACCTTTTGTCGGTCAGCGTGCCGCAAGATCGGCTAGGCGCTACGCGCGGGTGCCGTCGGGAGGAAATACACACATGAGCAGCGACGCCGGTGCCAGGAAGGCCGTAGCGGAGTCGTCGGTGGTGGCGCCGCAGGAGTACGCCGCATTCAAGATCGAGCAGCGCGGGATCGACCTGATCCCGGTCGCCGAGCGAAAGATGAAGCCTGCCGGGTTGTTCTGGCTGTGGGCGGGCGGCGTGTTCAACGTGGAGTTCCTCTTCTACGGCACGCTGATCATGACGTTCGGCTTGTCGGTGACGCAGGCGGTACTCGCGATCATCATCGGCAACCTGGCTTACGGCTTCCTCGGCTTCGCCAGCCTGCAGGGGCCGAAGACCGGGACCACCGCCTTCATGGTCTCCCGCGCGCCGTTCGGGCAGAACGGCAACCGGCTGGTCGCGCTGTTCAACTGGGCGACGCAGGTCGGGTTCGAGATCGAGGGCGTGTACTTCGTCGTCGCCACGGTCATCTTGCTGTTCAGCCGCTACAACACGTCCGTGAACACGGCCGGCAAGATCGCGATCATCGTCGTCGCCGTGCTCGTGCAGATGGCCCTTCCGCTGCTCGGCCACGCCACGATCAGCAAGGTTCTCCGCTACCTGGCTTACATCTTCATCGTGTTCTTCGCCGTGCTCGCGGTCTTCACGTTCCAGAAGCTGCACCTGTCAACGTTCCACCCGCACCCGGTGACGTTCGCGGTCTGGACGACCGCCCTGGTGGTGATCATCTCGGTCGGCGGCCTCGGCTGGACGGAGAACGGTAACGACTTCTCGCGCTACCTGCCCCCGAGCACGCCCGGGCACAAGACGTTCTGGGCGGCGGCGCTCGGCGGCGCGATCCCGTCGGTCATCCTCGAAGTGCTCGGCGTGCTCGCCTACACGGTCACCACCAAGACGGTCGGCATCGCGCAGCTCGGCATCCCGCAGTCGTTCGACAGCTGGTTCGTCGTGCCGTTCCTGATCTTCGCGATCTTCCAGTTGCTCGCCGTCAACACGATCGACCTGTACTCCTCCGGCGTCACGCTGCAGGCGCTCGGCCTGCCCGTCAAGCGCTGGGGCGCGGTCCTCATCGACTCGGCGGTCTGCGGCGTGGTCACCGGCATCATCTTGTTCCACGGGAACTTCTACGCCGACTTCTCCGGGTTCCTGCTCTACATCATCGTGTGGCTGTCCGCCTGGTTCGGGGTCTTCATCACCGACTACCTGCTGCGCCGCAAGCGCTATGACGCCGAGTCGCTCGCGGCCGAGCGCGGCGGCCTGTACTGGCGCAACGGCGGCGTGCACTGGCCCGCGGTCATCGCGCTCGCGGCTGGCGGCGTTGCCGCGCTGATGTGGATCAACGCGGCCTACGACGTCCCTTCATACATCGGACCGATCTCGAATCACTTCCCCGGCATAGCCGGCAGCGATTTCAGCTGGGCACTCGGCATCATCGTGAGCTCGCTCGTCTACCTGGCGCTCGCCACCCGTGGCGTGCGCAGGGAAGCAGCGGCGACGGAGGCGGTGTCGGGCAGTTAGTGCCGGCCAGTCAGTGCCCGCGGGTTAGTAGTGCCAGGGGAAGCGCGCCCAGTCGGGGTCGCGCTTTTCCAGGAACGAGTCCCTGCCCTCGGCGGCCTCGTCGGTCATGTAGGCGAGCCGGGTGGCCTCGCCGGCGAAGAGCTGCTGGCCCACCAGGCCGTCGTCGATGAGGTTGAACGAGTACTTCAGCATCCGCTGGGCGGTGGGGCTCTTCCCGTTGATCTTCGCCGCCCAGTCGAGCGCGGTGCTTTCCAGGTCCGCGTGCGGCACCACCGCGTTGACCATGCCCATCCGGTGCGCCGCCTCGGCGTTGTAGGTGTCGCCGAGGAAGAAGATCTCCCTGGCGAACTTCTGGCCGACCTGGCGGGCGAGGTAGGCCGAGCCGAAGCCGCCGTCGAAGCTGGCCACGTCGGAGTCGGTCTGCTTGAAGCGCGCGTGCTCGAGGCTGGCGAGCGTGAGGTCGCAGACGACGTGCAGGCTGTGCCCGCCGCCGGCGGCCCAGCCGGGCACGACGCAGATGACTACCTTGGGCATGAACCGGATGAGGCGCTGCACCTCCAGGATGTGCAGGCGCCCGCTCCGCGCGGGGTCGATGGTCTCGCCCGTCTCCCCTTCGGCGTACTTATAGCCGTCCTTGCCGCGGATCCGCTGGTCTCCGCCGGAGCAGAAAGCCCACCCGCCGTCCTTCGGTGAAGGCCCGTTGCCTGTGAGCAGCACGCAGCCCACGTCGGAGGACATCCGGGCGTGATCGAGTGCGGTGTAGAGCTCATCTACCGTGTGCGGGCGGAAGGCATTGCGGACCTCGGGCCTGTTGAACGCCACGCGGACCGTGCCAGAGTCCAGCGCGCGGTGATAGGTGATGTCAGTGAAGGAAAACCCGTCAACCGCGCGCCACCGCGCCGGGTCGAAGATCTCAGAAACCATGGCCCCATTGTGCCGGGAGAGCAGTACTGGGTTAGCGGCGGCGGTCCTTACAGCCCGCCGGCCAGCGTCACGCCGCCGTCGAGTACCAGGGTCTGGCCGGTGACCCAGCTGGCCTGGTCGGACAGCAGGAACGCGACCGCGCCCGCTATGTCCTCGGGCACCCCAAGGCGCCCGAGCGGGTAGGCGGCCGACACCTGCTCCTCGCGCCCCTCGTACAAGGCGGTGGCGAACTTCGTCTTCACCACGGCCGGCGCCACCGCGTTCACCCGGATGCCGGGGCCGAGTTCGACGGCGAGTTCCATGGTCAGCCTGATCAGGGCCGCCTTGCTGACCCCGTACATGCCGATGCCCGGGCTGGCGCGTATTCCGGCGACGGAGGCGACGTTCACGATCGAGCCGCCGTGCTCGCCCATCCACGCGTCCCGCGCCCGCCGCGTCCAGGCGAGCGGGGCCAGGACGTTGACCGCGAGGATCTTGGCGGCGGTCGCCAGGCCGGTGTCGGCGACCGGGCCGTAGACGGGGTTGATGCCCGCGTTGTTGACGAGCATGTCCAGCCGGCCGAACGCCTCCATCGTCGCGGCGACGGTTTCCGCTTGGTGACCGGCGTCATCGGCCTTGCCGGGCACCGCGATCGCTACGTCAGGCCCGCCAAGCTCGGCCACGGCCGCCGCCAGCGCGTCAGCCCCGCGCGCGGTGACGCATACCTTCGCGCCCTGCTGCACGAGCTCCGCGGCGATCCCCAGGCCAATGCCTCTACTGGCCCCGGTGACGATGGCGACCCGATCCTTCAGCGCTGCCATTTTGCCTCTTTTTTTCCGGCTTTCCAGTCCACCTCACGGCCGACCGTACCAGGAAACAGGCGCGATATAAGGCAAGGGCGGCTCCCCGGCCGGGGAGCCGCCCTGACATGTAGCGGGGAGGCCTACGGCAGGCCCACGAAGCCGTCGGTGTTGCCCGCGGCGTCGGTGTAGAAGCCGACGATGTCGCCCTCGTTGTTAACGCCGTTGATCGTAGTGGAGCTGGCCTGCGGGAAGTTCACGGTCGTGTACTTGCCGTTCTCCCAGGTGAAGCCGTGCGTCACGGCGCTATTGCCGGAGCCGGTGGTGTAGGCGCCCACGACCTCGTTGCTGTCGTTGATGCCGAACGCCTGGGTCATCGACGCGCCAGGCACCGCGAGCGTGACGACCTGGTTGCTGTGGTACTTGATGAAGGCGTCGACGGTGCCCTTCGCGTTGGTGTCGAAACCAGCGACGGTGCCCCAGATGTTGATCGCGGAGGCGGTCACCGAGGTCGCGCCGGGCACGGTGATCAGCTTGAACCGCCCGGTGTTGATGTTGTACGCGTAACCATGGGCGTTGCCTGCGCTGTCGTTGTAGAACCCGACCGCGGTGCCGGTGTCGTTGACGCCAAGCAGCTGGTTGACCGGCGGCTTGGAGTTGTTCATGGTCGGGTAGCTGACCTGGTGATAGCGCCCGTGCTCGCTCCAGAACCCGACGTTGTTGTCGTCCGCCGGGGTGGCGCCGTTCTGCGTGGAGAAGAAGCCGACGCTGACCCCGTAGTCATTGAGCCCCGTGACCTGCGTCTGCATAGAGCCGCGGACGTTCTCGCTGCTGAAATCGCCCTGGGCGTATGGCGCACTGAGCTGGTATCCCTGGTTCGGGTGGCCGGCGTTGCCGCTGCCGAAGTAGCCGGCGATGACGCCTTCGTTATTGATGCCGAGAAGCTGATTGAACGTAATGTCCTTGCGGTCATTCAGGGTAAGGACCTGATAGCCGCCCGCCTTGCTGTTGGCTATCTGCGCTGAATTGCTAGTGGTCGATCCGGACAGGGCCACACTCTCGTAGGCGCCGCCGGCCGCGCTCGTGCCACCGAACGCGGAACAGCCAGCGGCCGCGAACGCCGCGGTCGCCGCCAGTGTTCCTGCCAGGAGCGGTACCGCACGCGGGCGGAACCTGCCAAGGGTGAGTCCGATGCCGGGCGTCCGCCGTGCCGCGATCTTCATACCGGGAGTCCTTTCGGTTGGCTGTTTCGGCAAACCGAAAGGAACTGCCCGCCGCAGCCGTTCGTGTGTTGCCGTGCCCGAGCCTAACGAGCCCCCGGCCAGTTCCCCGGTGCCCAGAAGATCGTTAAGGACCGTGTAAGGCGGGCGCAAACACCTAGTAAGAAGTGGCCATCAGTCAGAAGTTCCCATAACACTTACGAAATACCCCTTACGGACTGGTGAAGGCGTCTGGAGTACCGTGCTTACCTGATTTTGCGTGCCGCAAGTCACTGGTCGCGTAACAGCCGGTCTGGCCAGGCTTGGACAATCTGACACGAGCCCGAGACTCCCAGCCCGGGCGGGCGCCGACATCGTCTTTGTGTGCCTAGCCGCAGGGGCGACCTCCTCCCGCCGTGGCCCGTATGCGCTCGAGCTACGGGCTCAACGGCATCTACGACGTCACGGTCACTCGACGCGAGGACCTCATTGCCGAGTTCAGGGGCCGCAGCCACGAGATGCGCGGCCGACGCCCCTGACCAGGCGGGACCCGGCTTAGGGCGGCAGGGCCGCCGTCGCTAAACCTTTACCACCTCTCATAAGTCCAGTTATGATAAGTGCAGCTATGAGAGGTCGAGTTATGAGACACAAGCTTGAACATGAGCTCGGCAAGCCGTCAGACATGTTCGACCGCGATGTCGAGTGGATGGAACTCACCGCCTTCGCGAGCGACGCGCGGCCTGGTGCAACGCTCGGCGTGGTCTCCGGTCGCCGTCGGCAAGGCAAGACCTTCCTGCTGCGGGCTCTGTGCCAGGCGACCGGCGGCTTCTACTTCGCGGCCGACGAAGCCACTGACGGCGAGTCGCTGCATCAGCTTGGCGCGGCGGTCGGCGCATATCTCAACCTGCCCTCGGGTCTGCGCTTCAGCGACTGGCACGAGGCGATTGACGCACTGCTCACGCTAGGAAGCGAGCGCCCGATCCCCGTCGTGATCGACGAATTTCCTTACCTGGCCAAGGCGAACCCCGCGCTGCCGTCCATCCTCCAGAACGCGATCGCTCCGCTGCGACCCGAGCGCGAGGGCAGCCGGAGCCGATTGCTGCTGTGCGGGTCGGCCATGACCTTCATGGGCACGCTACTGTCCGGGAGCGCGCCATTGCGCGGGCGTGCCGGGCTCGAACTGGTCGTACCGACGCTCGACTACCAGCTAGCGGCACAGTTCTGGAACATCACGGACCCGGCGCTCGCCGTCAAGGTGCATGCCATCGTAGGCGGTACTCCCGCCTACCGGCGCGAGTTCGCCAGGGACGACACCCCCGACAACGCCGATGACTTCGATAGCTGGGTCAAGCGGACCGTACTGAACCCGGCGAGCCCGCTGTTCAGGGAAGCCCGCTATCTGCTTGCCGCCGAGGCTGAACTCCACGACCTGGGGCTGTACCACTCGGTCCTGGCCGCGATCGCAGACGGCAATTCCGTCAGAGGGAACATCGCGAAGTTCATCGGTAGGAAATCGGGCGACCTGGCCCATCCGCTTAACGTCCTCATGGACTCCGGCCTCGTCTACCGGCGATCCGATGCCTTCCGGGAGAACCAGACAACATACGAGATCGCCGAACCGCTCATCACCTTCTACCACGCGGTGATGCGCCCGATCTGGTCTGACCTCGCACACACCAGGAACCCGCGCGACTCTGGGAGCGGAGCCAGCCCCGCTTCACATCAAACGTACTCGGCAGCCACTTCGAGCAGGTCGCCAGACACTGGACCCGGTACTTCGCTCCCGAGGAGATCGTCGGCGGCTTCGCCTCTCGCGTCGAGCCGGGCACGCTGAACGACCCTGCTAGCAAGAAGACTCGCCAGGTCGATGTCGTGGCCCTAGGGCCAGACGACGACGACCGCGAGACGTTGCTGGCCATTGGCGAGGTCAAGTGGCACGAGACCATGGGCATGCCGCACCTTGAGCGACTCCGCCACATCCGGGGCCTGCTGACCGCGCAAGGCCGCCGCGGCGCGGCGACGGTGCGCCTGCTGTGCTTCAGTGGCGCTGGCTTCACCGCCGAACTAGCCAGTGAGGCGTCCGGTGCCAATGATGTGCGGCTCCTGACTCCGGCCGATCTTTACTCAGGCGTCCTGTGACGAGTGCGGTTACCTGCGTACCCTGAGGCCGTCGAACGCGATGGCGCACACGGCGTCCGCCAGTGAGGCCGCCGAGGCCCCCGAGGCTGCCGGGCCCGATGAGACGGGGCGGTACCACTCGACGATCGAGTTGACCGTCCCGAACAGCAGCCGCGCGATGAGCTTCGGGTCGATGTCTGTCCTGATGTCGCCGTCCCGTTCGGCCTCCTCGACCAGGCTCGCGACCAGGGCGTCGAACGCCCGCCGCCGCGCCAGTGCCGCCCGCTCGACATCGGTGTTGCCCCGGACGCGCAGCAGCAGCGTGACGTAGGGCAACCGCGCGTCGAGCACGGCCACCGCGTCGCGGACGAGCGTCTCAAGCCGCACGATCGCCGGCGCATCCAGGGTCCGCGCCCGCTCGGCCGCCTCCCACAGCCCGTCAAGTGCCCTGTCCAGGGCCATCCTGAGCAGTTCTTCCTTGCCCGACACGTGGTGGTAGATGCCTGACTTGGCGATGCCCAGGCGCTTGGACAGGTCCTCCATGCTCGCCCCGTCGTAGCCGCGCTCGTTGAATACGTCGACCGCGACCCGCAGCACCGCCTCCAGGTCGTAGCCGGGACGGCCGCGGCGGCGCGGCGCCGGGTCGGCTTCTGTGACCGTCACCTGCTCCGACACGCCGCGCGACCTCCCGGTTGGATGCTGAACGGCCAAGAATATCCTCCTCGGTGCTGGGGGACCGTGACCGTGACGATTTCTTCCGCCGGCATCTGGTCAGGCCACGTTACATAGAGTAAAATACCGAATGATCGGTATGTAAAGAAGCAGGGCCGATAGGGGAACCGGGGAAGGCTCATGGCTGTAGTCCGCAGCTACATCGCAGGCCACTGGTACGCACCGGACGGCGGCACTCCGGTCTACGACGCGGTTACCGGCGAGACGGTCGCTGAAGTCTCCTCCGCCGGCATCGACTTCGGTGCCGCCCTCGCCTACGGCAGGCAGGTGGGCGGCCCTGCGCTGCGCGAGCTGACCTTCCACGAGCGGGCCGAGCTGGCGAAAGGCGTCGGCCAGCTGCTGCGCAAGCACCGCGACGAGCTCTATGAGCTCTCCTACCGGACAGGCGCCACGCTCTTCGACTCGAAGTTCGACATCGACGGCGGCATCGGCGTCCTGCTCAGCTACGCGAGCAAGGCCAAGCGCGAGCTACCGAACGACAGGTTCGCGGTGGAAGGCCCGCCCGAGCAGCTCGGTAAAGAGGGCGACTTCCTCGGCCAGCACCTGCTCACCCCGCGGCACGGGGTTGCCGTCCAGGTCAACGCCTTCAACTTCCCCGTATGGGGGCCGCTGGAGAAGCTGGCCCCTGCGCTCATCGCCGGCGTGCCGAGCCTCATCAAGCCGGCGTCGCAGACCGGCTACCTCACCGCGCTGATGGTGGAACTGATCATCGACGCGGGGGTGCTGCCCGACGGCACGCTCCAGCTGGTCAGCGGTAGCGCCGGAGACCTCCTCGACCACCTCACCGAGCAGGACCTGCTGAGCTTCACCGGCTCGGCGAGCACCGCCAACCGCCTGCGCTCGCACCCGAACGTGGTCGCTAGGTCCGTCCGGTTCAACGCCGAGGCCGACTCGCTGAACATGTCGGTGCTCGGCCCCGACGCCGCCCCAGGCACCCAGGCGTTCGACCGGTACGTCACGCAGCTGGTCACCGAGATGACCGTCAAGGCAGGCCAGAAGTGCACCGCGATCCGCCGCGCCTTCGTCCCCGCCGGCCTGACGGACACCGTCGCCGAGGCGGTCAGCGCCGAGCTGGCCACGGTCGTCATCGGCAACCCGGCCGACAAGTCGGTGCGGATGGGCGCGCTCGCCAGCCTTGACCAGCGCGAAGAGGTCCGCCGCTCCCTCAAGGCCCTCGAAGACGCCGCCACGATCGTCTTCGGCGACCCGGAGCGCGTCGAGGTACTAGGCGCCGATCCCGCCCGCGGCGCGTTCCTGTCCCCGATCCTGCTCCAGGCAAGCGACGCCAGGCGGCCCGAGTTGCACGAGGTCGAGGCGTTCGGCCCGGTCAGCGCGCTGATCGGCTACACGAGCACCACCGACGTCATCGAACTAGCCGCCCTCGGCAAGGGCAGCCTGGCGGGCTCGGTCGTCACCGAGGACCCGGAATTCGCCCGCGAGATCGTCCTCGGCACCGCCCCCTGGCACGGCCGCCTCCTAGTCCTCGACGACGACGCCGCCCCCGAGTCCACCGGCCACGGCTCCCCGCTGCCGGTGCTCGTGCACGGCGGCCCGGGCCGGGCCGGCGGCGGCGAGGAGATGGGCGGCATGCGCGGTGTCTACCACCACATGCAGCGCACCGCCATCCAGGCCAGCCCGCGCATGCTGAACGCGGCCACCGGCCGCTGGGTCAAGGGCGCGCCTCGTCTGCTCGACGACGTCCACCCGTTCACCAAGCCACTGGCGCGGCTGCGCGTCGGCGACTCCATTTACGCAGGACCGCGCACCGTCACCCTTGAGGACATCGAGCACTTCGCCGAGTTCACCGGCGACACGTTCTACGCCCACACGGACGAGGAAGCAGCCGCGAAGAACCCGTTCTTCGGCGGGCGCGTCGCCCACGGCTACCTCATCGTGTCGCTGGCGGCCGGCCTGTTCGTCCAGCCCGACTACGGGCCGGTGCTCGCGAACTACGGGATCGACAACCTCCGCTTCCTGACGCCGGTCAAGCCCGGCGACGAGATCACGGTAACGCTCACCTGCAAGCAGATCAGCCCACGGGCCGGCGACTACGGAGAGGTTCGCTGGGACGCCGAGCTGAAGAACCAGGATGGCGCTGTCGTGGCCACCTACGACGTGCTGACCATGGTGGCTAAGGAGTGGAACGATTGACCGCTGAGCAGGACCTGGAGGCCCACTTCCAGGGCACCATCGCCCGGATGAGCCGGATCGAGCCGCGCGACTGGATGCCGGAGGCGTACCGGGCCACGATGATCAGGCAGATAGCGCAGCACGCGCACTCGGAGATCATCGGCATGCAGCCGGAGGGCAACTGGATCACCCGCGCCCCGTCGCTGCGCCGCAAGGCGATCCTCCTCGCGAAGGTGCAGGACGAGGCGGGCCACGGCATGTACCTCTACAGCGCGGCGGAAACGCTCGGCGCCGACCGCGCCGACCTCACGGAAAAGCTCATCGCCAGCCGTCAGAAGTACTCCTCCATCTTCAACTACCCCGCGCTCAGCTATGCCGACGTCGGGGTCATCGGCTGGCTAGTGGACGGGGCCGCGATCTGCAACCAGGTGCCGCTGTGCCGCTCCTCCTACGGCCCCTACGCACGCGCGATGATCCGCATCTGCAAGGAGGAGTCGTTCCACCAGCGCCAGGGCTACGAGCTGCTGATGACGATGATGCGCGGCACGCAGGCGCAGCGTGACATGGTCCAGGACGCCGTCGACCGCACCTGGTGGCCGTCGCTGATGATGTTCGGCCCGCCTGACGAGAACTCGCCGAACACAGAGCAGTCGATGAAGTGGGGCATCAAGCGGCACACCAACGACGAGCTGCGCCAGCGCTTCGTGGACATGACCGTCCCGCAGGCAGAAAAGCTCGGCGTCACCCTCCCCGACCCGCAGCTGCGCTGGAACTCCGAGCGCGGCCACCACGACTTCGGCGCGGTCGACTGGGACGAGTTCAGGGCCGTCGTCGCCGGCAACGGCCCGTGCAACGCCCAGCGCCTGGCCAAGCGCAGGGCGGCCCACGAAGAGGGTGCCTGGGTCCGCGAGGCGGCCCTTGCGTACGCCGCGAAAAACCAAGATCGAAAACACCAGGAGGAGTCAGAACGGAAGCGGCTGCCTCCCACCCCTCTTCTTTCTGACGATGCTGGCCGGGCCGGCGTTCAGGACGGAGCGCAGAAAAAAGAGAGTTCGCTGGAGGCAACGCATGACTGACCAGAGCTGGCCGCTGTTCGAGGTGTTCCTGCGCGGCAAGCGCGGGCTGAACCACGTGCACGTCGGCAGCCTGCACGCAGCCGACGCCGAGATGGCCCTCCACCACGCCCGCGACCTCTACACCCGCCGCAACGAGGGCGTCAGCATCTGGGTGGTCAGGGCATCGGACATCACCGCGTCAAGCCCGGACGAGAAGGACCCGTTCTTCAAGCCCTCAGGCGACAAGGTGTACCGCCACCCGACGTTCTACGACATCCCCGACGACGTACCCCAAATGTGAGGAAATTTCGACGTGACCACCCCTGAGCTTGCCCTGGAAGCGGACGACGGCAACGCCTACGACCTGCTCGCCGAGGACCACGATGAAGGTCATCGCTGGGCGTTCGGCACCGGGTTCACCGACCCGCTCCAGGGCATCGACACATCCGTCCCCGCGGACCTCGACCCCGGGGCGCTCGTCCGCTACTGCCTCGCGCTCGGGGACGACGCGCTGATCTACAGCCACCGCCTGCAGGAGTGGGTGGGCAGCCTGCCCGAGCTCGAAGAGGAGACCGCGGTCGCCAACATCGCGCTCGACCTCCTTGGCCAGGCGCGCATGCTCCTCGCCAGGGCCGGGGAGATCGTCGGCCAGACCGAGGACCAGCTCGCGTACTTCCGCGAGGAGAAGGACTTCAGGAACGTCCGCCTCGCCGAGCACGCCGACCGCGACTTCGCCGAGCTCGTCGTCCGCCTGCTTATCTTCACTACCTGGCGGCTCGCCCTGTTCGAGTCGCTGGCAGGGTTCGAATCGCCGTCAGGCGTCTCACCAACAGGCACGGGCGACCCGGTGCTCGCCGCGATCGCCGCCAAGGGCGTCAACGAGCTCGCTTACCACCGCGACTACGCAGCGAGCTGGGTGGTCCGGCTCGGCGACGGCACCCCCCTGTCGCACGCTAAGGCGCAGGCAGCACTCGACACCCTCTGGCCCCTGATGGGCGAGCTCTTCCGCCCGGACCCCGACGCCCTCGGCAGCGTCGCCCCCGCCGCCTTCGACGCGGTCCTGGACACGGTCCTCGCGACGGCGGGCCTCGACCGCCCGAAGTCGCAACCCCTGGCCCCGGTCGGCGGCAAGACCGGCCGCGACGGCGTGCACACGGAGGCGATGGGCTACATCCTCGCGGAGTTTCAGTCGGTCGCCCGGGCCCACCCGAACGCGACGTGGTAACCGTCGTGATGGAACAGGCAATGGCGTGGGACGTCGCGGCGACCACCCCCGACCCGGAATTCCCGATGCTGACAATCGGGGACCTCGGCATTCTTCGTTCGGTCCATTACTTTCCTGGCAGGGAAAACGAGAAAGGCGGGGAAGTCGTCGTCACGATTACCCCGACCTACAGCGGCTGCCCGGCGATGCGCGAGATCACCGCCGACCTCCGCTCCCGCCTCATCCGGGCAGGCTTTCCCCAGGTGACGATGCGGACCCAGCTGTCGCCCGCCTGGAGCACCGACTGGATCACCCCAGCGGGCCGGCGCAAGCTAGCTACATCAGGCATCGTCCCCCCGGTCCCGGCCCAGCGCCGCCCGGGCCCGGTCCCCTTGAACCTCTCCCGCGCGCCGTCCCCCCGCTGCCCGCGCTGCGACTCACCGGACACGAGGCTGACGGCCCAGTTCAGCGCCACGGCCTGCAAGTCGCTGCACCGCTGCAACGCGTGCAGCGAGCCCTTCGAGGCGGTGAAGCCCCTTTGACACGGAGACTTCCCCGCGCAGCCACGGCATGCCCTGCTGCGGTTCAACGCACAAGCATTCACGATGCCGACCTTGCCATCGCCGACATGTTCTGTGCTATCGGCTCCTGAAGGGAGGGAGTGGCGTTGATAGGAACCCCGGTAAGCCAGGGGCTGGTGAGCGGGACGCGAAGCCGTGACTTCCACCGGCTCACCGTCAAGCGTGTCGAGCCGTTGACCGAAGACTCCGCTGCCATCACCCTCACCGTCCCTGACGTCCTGGCCGACGCGTTCGCCTTCGCCGCGGGCCAGAGCCTGACCGTCCGCCGGGGCGAGGAACGGCGCACCTACTCGATCTGTGCCCCGGCCGGCTCCGCCCCGAGGATCGGCGTCCGCGAGGTCGTCGGCGGTGCGGTCTCCGGCTGGCTCGTGCACACCCTCGAGGCAGGCGACACCCTGGAGGTGCAGGCGCCGGGCGGCACCTTCACCCCTGACCTGTCCGTGCCCGGCCGGCACGTCCTGATCGCAGCGGGCTCCGGCATCACCCCGATGATGTCGATCGCCGCCTCGGTCCTCGCGGCGGACGACAAGTCAACGGTCACGCTGCTCTACGGCAACCGGCGCAGCGACACCGTCATGTTCGCTGACGAGGTCGCCGACCTCAAGGACGCTTATCCCGCGCGGATGCAGATCATCCACGTCCTGTCCCGCGAGCCTCAGGAGGTCGAGCTGCACAGTGGCCGACTCGACGCCGAGCGCCTGACCGCACTGCTCCCGGTGACCGTGGACGTGTCGGGCGTGGACCACTGGTGGCTGTGCGGGCCGTTCGGCATGGTCAGCGACGCGATCGACGTGCTGCGCGACCTCGGCGTGGACAGCGCCAGGATCCACCGCGAGCTGTTCTGGGTCGGTAACGACCCGCCCGTCGAAGTGGCCCACAACGACGCCCCGGCCGGCGAGGGCGCCAGCCTGACCGTCATCCTCGACGGCCGCAGCTCCACGCTCACCCTCCCGGCCGGCACGCCGATCCTGGACGGCGCTCAGAAGGCCAGGCCCGACCTGCCGTTCGCCTGCAAGGGCGGCGTCTGCGGCACCTGCCGGTCCAGGGTCACCAGCGGCGCCGCGGTCATGCGCCGCAACTTCGCGCTCGAGCAGCATGAGATCGACGCCGGCTACGTCCTAACCTGCCAAGCACTGGCCCAGACAGACGAGATCACCGTCGACTACGACGCCTAGCGACCTCGGGTTTTTGACTTTGACTTTGATCTTGACTTTGACTTTGACTTTGAGCGTTCAAGTTTACGTTGGTGGAGCGAGGGACGCTGGAGGGGATTGGCCCGGAACCCGAAGGAGGTTCGGGCAATCCCCCCGGTGGCCCGCGCCGCACAGGAATAGGTTTTGACTTTGGATTTGATTTCGATCCAATGTTTAGGTTGTGGCTTTAGATTTCAGGAGGCCCCCGTGACCACGAATTCGCCGGGAGAGCTGGAGCCGATTGAGACCGCCTCGGTCGATGAGCTGCGCGCACTGCAGCTAGAGCGGCTGCGCGGGTCACTGAAGCACGCTTACGAGAACGTGCCGTACTACCGGAAGATGTTCGACGTCGCCGCGGTCCACCCCGACGACCTGGCGGACCTGTCCGACCTCGCGAAGTTCCCGTTCACCACCAAGGCGTCCCTGCGCGACAACTACCCGTTCGGCATGTTCGCGGTCCCGCGCGAGCAGGTGGTGCGCGTCCACGCTTCGTCCGGCACCACCGGCCGCCCCACCGTGGTCGGCTACACCGCCCGCGACATCGACACCTGGGCCAACGTCGTAGCCCGCTCCATCCGCGCCGCCGGCGGGCGGCCGGGGCACATCATCCACGTCGCCTACGGGTACGGCCTGTTCACCGGCGGACTCGGCGCGCACTACGGCGCGGAACGGCTCGGCTGCACCGTGATCCCCATCTCCGGCGGCATGACCGAGCGGCAGGTGACGCTGATCCGCGACTTCCGGCCGGACATCATCATGGTCACCCCGTCCTACATGCTGAACATTATCGACGAGATGGAACGCCAGGCCATGGACCCGGCGAGTTGCTCACTGAAATATGGCATCTTCGGCGCCGAGCCGTGGACGAACGAGATGCGCACCGAGATAGAGGCCCGGGCGGGCATCGACGCCACCGACATCTACGGCCTGTCCGAGGTCATCGGTCCCGGCGTGGCCCAGGAGTGCGTCGAGACCAAGGACGGCCTGCACGTCTGGGAAGACCACTTCTACCCGGAGGTCATCGACCCGATCACCGGCGAGGTCCTCCTCGACGGCGAGCGGGGCGAACTGGTCTTCACCTCGCTGACCAAGCAGGCGATGCCAGTCATCCGCTACCGCACCCGCGACCTGACCCGTCTGCTGCCAGGCACTGCCCGCACCATGCGCCGCATCGAGAAGATCACCGGCCGCACAGACGACATGATCATCCTGCGCGGCGTCAACCTGTTCCCCACCCAGGTCGAGGAGCTCATCCTGGCCCTCCCGGCCCTGTCCCCCCACTTCCAGCTCCACCTGTCAAAGCGCGGCAACCTGGACGCGATGACCGTCCACGTAGAACGCCGCCCCGACGCGACCCCAGAGGCCGCCGAGACAGCCAGCGCCCAGCTAGCCACCTTGATCAAGAACACGATCGGCGTAAGCACGAGCATCGTGGCAGAGCCCCCGGACACCATCGAACGCAGCATGGGCAAAATGCGCCGCATAGTAGACGAACGCCCCCGCTAGCCCACCCAGCCGCCCCGAGAAAACGCCGCACAAAGCTAGCCGTCACCACGGACGGCCCGCCATCGGGAACCCCGTAGTCCCGCGGCGAGCCCAGCTGGTTACCCGCGCCAGCCCCGGCAGGCTCCTCCGACCGGAAACCCTGGTCCAGCGGCCCCGGTGTTCCAGGTGAACGCTCGCGTTGCCCTGGCGGCGTGCCGCCAGGGCAACGCGGCCTTACCCGGACCAAATCCAGGGCGAACCATCCAGTTACGCGGTCAGGGGGCGGAGTCGTGGTCGGGGCGGCGGGACTGGGCTGTCCTGAGTTGCTGGACCAGGGGCAGGATGCGGTAGCCGACACGCTGATTGAGGGATATTTCGGTTTTTGTCCGTGTTACGCCGGGCAGCGCAAGCAAGGTCTGCACGATCTCCTCCAGGTGCAGGTTGCTGCGGGCCGCCACGCGGCAGAGCAGGTCGCCCTCGCCGGTCGTGGTGTGCGCTTCCAGGACCTCGGGCAGCTTGCTGAGCATGGACGCCACGTTGTCGAGCTGGCCCTGGGCGAGGAAGAGGTGGACGAAGGCCAGCACGGTGAAGCCGAGGCCGGCCGGGCTGATCGTCGGGGCGTACCCGGCGATGACGCCTGCTCGCTCCAGCCGGGCGAGCCGCGCCTGCACGGTGCCGCGCGCGACGCCGAGCACCCGGGCGTACTCGCGCATGCCGGCCTGTGGCTCCTCGAGGAGGAGGTTCAGCAGATCGAGGTCAAGTTGATCCAGCTGCACAAGTCAACAGCTCCAGAAGAGATGGTTTACCCGGGATCAACTGAGCCAATGGCTCAGTAAAGATTCTTGATACTAGACCAATAGATCAATACGAATCTAGAGTAACTTCATGACGGCAGTCTTCAGCCCGCGCGTGGCCACCCTCGACGACCGCTATCAGCGCCAGGACGGCACGATCTACCTCACGGGGATCCAGGCGCTCGTCCGCATGCTTCTTGACCGCGCCCGCCATGACCGGGAGCACGGCCTCGCCACGGTCACCTACGTGTCCGGCTACGAGGGGTCGCCGCTTGGCGGCTACGACCTCGAACTCGCCCGCCACCCCGGCTTGCTCGGTGAGTACGGGATCGTGCACCGGCCTGGCCTCAACGAGGAGCTCGCGGCGACCGCGGTCTCAGGCAGCCAGCTAGTCGGCCAGGTCGGCGACGCCAAGCACGACGGCGTGACCGGCGTCTGGTACGGCAAGGCACCTGGCCTGGACCGGGCTACCGACGCGCTGCGGCACGCGAACATGATCGGGACCTCGCCGACCGGGGGAGCGGTGGCACTCGTCGGCGACGACCCGGCGGCCAAGTCCTCCACGCTGCCGTGTTCCTCGGAGATGGCCCTGGCGGGTCTCGCCATGCCGACCTTCTACCCAGCCGATCCGGCCGAGGCCCTGGTCCACGGCCTGCACGCGGTCGAGCTCTCCCGCGCCAGCGGCCTGTGGTCCGCCATGAAGATCGTCACCGCCATGGCCGACGGCGCGTCCACCGCCCAGGTCAGTCCGCACTGGCAGGCCCCCGACCTGTCGGACCTGCACGCTTCCGATCAGCACCGTGGCCTGCGCGCCTACGGGCACCGGCCGCGCGCCCGCCTGCTTGGCGCGGAGCTCGCCGAACTGGAACGGAGCCAGCAGTTCACCCGGCTGCCCATCGCCATCGAGTACATCCGCCGCAGCGGCCTGAACGTCATCACCGGACCGCGCGACGCCCGGATTGGCCTGGTGGCCGCGGGCAAGACTTACCTGGACGTCCGCCAGGCCCTCACCGCGCTCGGGCTGACCGAGGCTGAACTCGAACGGCACGGCATCCGGCTGCTCAAGCTCGGCGTGATCTACCCGCTTGAGCCGGGCATCGTCGCCGAGTTCGCGAGTGGCCTCGACGAGATCCTCGTCATCGAGGACAAGCGGGCCTTCCTCGAAGACGCGGTGAAGTCCGTCCTCTACGGGCAGGCCAGTGCCCCGGCCGTCTACGGTAAGCGGTCGCGGGACGGCGCTCCGCTGTTCTCGGCCGTGGGTGAGCTCGACGGGGACTCGGTCGCCGACGCGCTGGCCCGTCACTTCGAGCACGCGAACATCCCCGTCAGGCAGCGGCCGCCCCGCGAGCGGGTCATGCTGCCGCTGGCGCAGCGAATGCCGTACTTCTGCTCCGGCTGCCCGCACAACTCCTCCACCAAGGTCGCCCCCGGCACCCTGGTCGGCGGCGGGATCGGCTGCCATGCGATGGTCGCGTTCATGCCGGAAGAGCAGGTCGGCGAGGTGATCGGGCTTTGCCAGATGGGCGGCGAGGGCGGGCAGTGGATGGGCATCGCGCCGTTCGTGACCCAGCGGCACCTCGTGCAGAACATCGGCGACGGCACCTTCGCCCACTCCGGCAGCCTCGCCATCCGCGCCGCCGTGGCCTCGGGCGCGAACATCACCTTTAAGCTGCTGCGCAACTCGGCCGTCGCGATGACCGGCGGCCAGCGGGCGGTCGGCGAGCTGCCGGTCGACCGGCTCCTCGCACTGCTCGCCGCCGAGGGCGTGCGCAAGACGGTCGTCACTAGCGACGACCCGGGCAGGCTCCGGCGGCAGCTAGGACACGGCGCCGACATCAGGCACCGCGACGACCTGATCGACGTGCAGCGGGAACTGGCCGCGATCGACGGCGTCACCGTGCTCGTCCACGACCAGGAGTGCGCGGCGGAGAAGCGGCGCAAGCGGCGGCGCGGCAAGGCGGCGGTGCCCGCGCAGCGGGCGTTCATTAACGAGCGGGTCTGCGAGGGCTGCGGCGACTGCGGCCGCGCGTCCAACTGCCTGTCCGTTCAGCCGGTGGCCACTGAGTTCGGCCGCAAGACGCGGATCCACCAGTCCTCCTGCAACCTAGACTTCTCCTGCCTCAACGGCGACTGCCCGTCCTTCTTGACCGTGACCCCCGCTGAGCGCAAGCCGGAAGCGAGCGCGGGAAGTACAGCGTCGCCGTCCCGCCGCCCGGCGACCGGCCAGCCCGAGCCGCCGGTGACGCTCGCCCACCCCGAGTGGCTCTTCAGCCCAGATGGCTTTACGATGCGCATCACCGGCGTCGGGGGCACTGGGGTGGTGACCATCGCGCAGATCCTCGGCACCGCATTCGCCGCCGACGGCCAGCAGGTGCGCGCCCTCGACCAGACCGGCCTGGCGCAGAAGGGTGGCGCGGTCGTGTCCGACCTGTCCGTCAGCACCGGGCCAGCCGAACGCTCCGCCAAGCTCGGCTACGGCGAATGTGACCTGTACCTCGGCTGCGATTCCCTCGTGGCCACCGACGGGGCCCAGCTCCACGCCGCGAGCAAGGACCGGACGGTGGCCGTGGTCTCCACGACCGAGGTACCGACCGGGCAGATGATCGCCGACGTCAGCCAGAGCTTCCCCGCGACCGGCCGGGTGACGGCCGCGATCGAGGCGAAGGCCCGCTCGGCCCGCTTCCTCGACGCGGCGGCGCTGGCCACGGACCTGCTCGGTGACGAGCAGTACGCCAACATGATCCTGGTTGGCACCGCCTACCAGGCGGGCGCCCTGCCGGTCAGCGCCGAGGCGATCGAGCACGCCATCCGGCTCAACGGCGTGGCGGTCGACGCCAACCTCCGGGCATTCCGCGAGGGCCGGACGGCTTGCGATGCGAAGGCGTCTGCCACGTCCCCAGCGTCCTCCACGCCGGCCGCGTCCTTCACACTGACCTCACCCCGCGCGTCCATCGAAGGAGACTCCGGCCCGGCCGAGCGAACCCTCGCGGACGTACTCGCGCTGCGCGTACGGGAACTGACCGCGTTCCAGGACCAGGCGCGCGCGGACGAGTATGCCAGCTTCGTCGAGCGCGTCCGGGCCCGCGAAGCGGCCGTCACCGGCGGCGAGGCCCTCGCCAGGACGGTCGCGGAGTACCTGTACAAGCTCACGGCCTACAAGGACGAGTACGAGGTTGCGCGCCTCAGCCTCGACCCGGCGCTGGACGAGCAGGTCCGCGCGCAGTTCGGCGACGGCGCCCGCTACCAGTACCGGCTGCACCCGCCGGTCCTCCGCGCCCTGGGCCTGAAGCACAAGGTCAGCCTCGGCCCGTGGTTCCGCCCGGCCTTCGCCACCCTGGTCGCCATGCGCCGCCTGCGCGGCACCGCGCTCGACCCCTTCGGCTACACCGAGGTCCGCCGCACCGAACGCGCCCTGATCGCGGAGTACCGCGAGGTCATCGACGAGCTCCTGACGGGCCTAACCAGCGGCAACCACGACCTAGCGATAGAGATCGCCGCCCTCCCCGACCTGGTCCGCGGCTACGAGAACATCAAACTAACCACGGTCCGCACCTACCACGAAAAGCTGGCGGAACTCCGCGCAGACTTCGCCGCCGCAACCTCCCCAACCCTGGTCCCGTAAAGGCGCCCCTCCTTCGGCTCGTTTGCGCTTTCGGCCGCTTCTATCGTGGCCAACTGCGCAAACGTGCCGGTCGGAGGAATGGGGCGGAGCGTTACATGTCGCCCAGGGCAGTGGTGGGGGACTCTAGGCAGTCGGCGACGTAGCGGAGGAAGCCGCCGGCGGTGGCGCCGTCGCACGCCCGGTGGTCGAAGGCCAGGGTGAGTTCCGTAACCTTGCGCACCGTGAGCTGGCCGTCGACTACCCACGGACGGTCGATGACACGGCCCATGCCGAGGATCGCGACCTCGGGATGGTTGATGATGGCGGCGGATCCGTCGACGCCGAACACGCCGTAGTTGTTCACCGTGAACGTGCCGCCGTTAAGGTCCGCCGGGGCGAGGCGGTGCTCGCGGGCCGCAGCCGTGCGGTCCGCCAACCGGGCCGACAGGTCCCGTGTGGTCAGGCGGTGGGCGTCGGGCACGACGGGAACGACGAGGCCGTGGTCGGTCTGCGCGGCGAAGCCGAGGTTGACCCCGCCAGGAATGACGATCTCTTCCTGCTCGATGCGTGCGTTGAGCTCGGGGTAGCGGCGCAGGCCAAGGATGGCGAATCGGGCGAGCAGGGCGAGTAGGCTCACCGGCCGCGCGGGATCGGCCGCGTTCAGCGCGCGCCGCGCCTCGACTAGGCCCGTGGCGTCGACGTCGACCCAGACGGTCGCCTCGGGTATCTCCCGGCGGGACCGTGACAGCTTTTCTGCCGCCGCGCGCCGCGCGCCGCGCAGCGGTATCCGCCGCTCGCCTGTCCCTGCCGTGCCTGGGCCGGCGTCCGGGCTGGCGAGTTGCTGCTGCTGCCGGGCGGCCCGCTCGGCGATGGCCAGCCGGACGTCCTGACGGCTCACGACGCCTGCGGGCCCCGTGCCGGCGAGGCTGGTGAGGTCAAGCCCGGCATCCCTGGCCTCCTTGCGGACAATCGGCGAGATGACCGCCACCCGGGGCCGCCGACCGGACGGAGCGGGCGGCGGTGTGGCGGCCGGGGGCGTTGCGAGCGCGGCCGCTCCGGGCGGGGGCGCCGCGGGGCGGGCCGGGGGAGCGCCGGGCGGCGGCGCGCCGGATGCGTTGCGGCGGCGACCGCGTCGGTTGCGAGTCGGGGCCGCAGAGGTGCCATAGCCGATCAGGACGCTGCCGCTAGCTTCCTCGCCGTCGGTCTGCGCACCTGCTGCCCCGCTCCTAGCTGCCGCGTTCCCTGCTGCCCCGTTCCCTGCCGCCGCGTTCCCTGCCGCCGCGCCGAGGACGGCCTCGCTGGCGTTTCCTTTTGCTATGGCCGGGGCCTGCGCGGGGACGACGACGCCGGGCTCACGGAATCCCGCAGGCTCGTCAGCCGTCACGGTGACCAGCGGCTGCCCGACGGAGACGGTGCTGCCGGGCGCGGCGTGCAGGGCGGAGACGACGCCCGCGTAGGGGACCGGGACCTCGACGACCGCCTTGGCCGTTTCCACCTCGGCGATCACCTGGTCGACGGTGACCCGGTCGCCGGGCTTGACGCGCCAGGCGATGACTTCGGCCTCGTCCAGGCCTTCGCCGAGGTCGGGGAGCAGGAAGTCAGGCATTGTCCCCCTCCCACTGCAGGCGGGCGATCGCGTCGAGGATGCGGTCGGTGCTTGGCAGGTGGAACCGCTCGAGGTGCGGCGGCGGGTAGGGAATGTCGAAGCCGGTGACGCGCAGGATCGGCGCCTCCAGGTAGTGGAAGCACTGCTCGGTCAGCCGGGCGGCGACCTCGGCGCCGTAGCCGGCGAAGCCCGGCGCCTCGTGCACGATGACCGCCCGGCCGGTGCGCCGCACCGACTCGGTCAGCGTCTGGTCGTCAAAGGGTGACAGCGAGCGGAGGTCGATGACCTCGACGTCCCAGTCTTCCTCGACGGCGGCTTCGGCGGCCTCCAAAGCGGTGGCGACCATCCCGCCGTAGGCGATCAGGGTGACGTCCCTGCCAGCGCGCCGGACGACCGCGCGCTCGATCGGCGGGCCGTCCGGCGTCAGGACGGCGGTCTCCTTGGACCAGTAGCGTCGCTTCGGTTCAAGGAAGAGGACCGGATCGGCGCAGGCGATCGCCTGGCGCAGCAGGCGGTAGGCGTCGGCAGGGGTACCCGGCGTCACCACGCGCAGGCCGGGGGTGTGCGTGTAGTAGGCCTCCGAGGAGTCGCTGTGGTGCTCGACCCCGCCAATGCCGCCGCCGAACGGGATCCGGATCACCACCGGGAGCGCGAGCCGTCCCCTCGTCCGGTTGCGCAGCTTGGCGAGGTGGCTGGTGACCTGCTCAAATGCGGGGTAGGCGAAGGCGTCGAACTGCATTTCCACCACCGGGACGAGGCCGTTCATCGCCATGCCGATGGCGGTGCCGACGATGCCCGACTCTGCGATCGGCGTGTCAAAGACTCGGTGGTCGCCGAAGCGGGCCGCGAGGCCGTCAGTGACGCGGAAGACGCCGCCGAGCGTGCCAACGTCTTCACCGAAGACGAGGACGCGGTCGTCGGCGGCCAGGCTGTCGCCGAGAGCCTGGTTGAGCGCGGCGGCCATAGTGACCTGCGACGGGCCCACGGGCGGCACGGCCTGGGATGAGAGAGCCTGGAGCGCGGAGGCCTGGCGCGGCGTGCTGGCCGTCTTGGCCGGTGACCTCACGGTGGTCACGACGCGGGCTCCTCTAGCTCCTGGAGTTCCGCGAGCAGGGCCGCGCGCTGCCGCTCCAAGGCGGCTGTCGGCTGGGCGTACACGTGCTCGAATAGTTCGGCCGGATCGGCGCTGACCTCCTGGTTCAACCGCTGCCTGACGTCTTCCGCGAGCCGCTCGGCCTCGGCCGCGAGCCGCCCGGCCGCCGCGTCGTCAAGCAGGCCGTTCGCCCTGAGGTAGGCCTCAAGCCTGGCGATCGGGTCGCGTTCGATCCAGGAGCTGACCTCTTCGCTTGACCGGTAGCGGGTAGCGTCGTCGGCGTTGGTGTGCGCCTCGACCCGGTAAGTGATCGCCTCGATGAGGGTCGGCCCGCCGCCGGCAGCGCCGCGCTCGATGCCGGCCAGGACCGCCGCGTAGACGGCGGCGGCGTCGTTGCCGTCGATCAGCAGGGACGGGACGCCGTAGCCGATCCCCTTGGCGGCGAGCGTCGGCGCCGCGGTCTGCTTGGCCAGCGGCACGCTGATCGCGTAGCCGTTGTTCTGCACCAGGAACACCACGGGTGCCTTCCAGACGCCCGCGAAGTTGAGCGCCTCATGCGTGTCGCCCTCACTGGTCGCGCCGTCGCCGAGCAGCACGAGCGCGACCTGGTTCTTGGCTCTTGAACCGCGCGGCATACGCGAGGCCGACGGCGTGCAGGGTGTTGGTCGCCAGGGGAGTGCACTGCGGCGCGACCCGGCGCTCATGCGGGTCGTAGCCGCAGTGCCAGGAACCGCGCAGCAGGGTGAGAGTCTCCTCGGCGGGCACGCCGCGGGTGAGGACGGCGACCGAGTCGCGGTAAGTGGGGAACAGCCAGTCCTGGTCGCGCAGCGCGAGCACCGCCCCGACCTGGCAGGCGTCCTGGCCACGCGAGGACGGGTACACCGCGAGCCTCCCCTGCTTGGTGAGCGCGGTGGCCTGGGTGTCGAAGCGGCGCCCGAGCACCATGCGGCGGTGCAGCTCGCGCAGGACGGCTGGCCCTGGGAACGACAGCCCGCCGGGATTGCCGCCGGGCTGTCCGCCGCGATCGATCAGCTGGAGTGGTGTCGCGCTTGGCAGCAGACCGTCGGCACTCGTCGTTTCGCTGGGGTGGGCGAGGGTCATCACGGCCCTCCCTTCAACATGCTCTTTTCCAGAGAGTCTGCCCTGAACGGGCCGAATTTCTCCTGGCCAGGCGAAAGACGAGACGTATGGCGTCATATGGTCGAGATATGTTGGCCATATGACGTTCGGTGACCTTCCTGCGGACGGCCTGCGTGGACATATGGCCGCGATGGACGACATCGACCAGCTGATCGTCGAGGCGCTGCGCGCTGACGGCCGGATGTCCATGCGCGCGCTCGCCGACCTGATCCACATTTCGCGGGCGAACGCGTACGCCCGCGTTGCCCGTCTGGAACGCGAGGGTGTGATCACCGGGTACGCCGCACTCATCGACCCCGTGCGGGCCGGATATGCGCTGTCGGCTTACGTCTACCTCGACATCGCCCAGCGGTCCTGGAAGTCGGTGCGCGGTCAGCTGCTCAGCATGCCCGAGGTCGACCACGTCGCGCTCGTCTCCGGCGAGCACGACATCCTGCTGCGGGTCCGCGCCCGCGACGCCGTGTCCCTCCGCGACGTGGTGCTGACGAGACTCCAGGAGATCCCCGAGGTCCACTCAACCCAGACGGTCCTGATCTTCGAGGAGGCCACCCCCGCGCGCAGTCCCCGCACGACCCCCCGCGCTAACCGCCGCCCGCCGCCGGTCCCTGACCTTCCCACTTCGTGACCCTCGCGGGCTGGCCGGCTGGGATGCGCGTCATCGTCCGCAATGAGCGGACAGGCGGGTATCTCCTCCCCCAGCCGGCTGGCCGGGGGAGGAGACACATGTACTACCGCCCGTTGGCCTGGCGGGGGATTGCGAAGGTCGGCACCGAATCGAAGATGCCGTCGAAGTAGTTTTCCGACCTTTCGATGTTCGCCTTGTTGTACTTCTTGATGAAGTCATCGACCTGCTTGCGGAACTCGGGGTCCTGGCGCCAAGTCTCGATGCGGAACGGCGCGACGGCTTTCTCAACTTCGAAATCGAAGTCGAACTCGTTATAGGACGCGCAGGCCGAGCTGATCTGGAAGGTTTTCTTGGTGAAGTGCGTAAAGTACAGCCGGATCTTCGGCACGTAGATCCACCGCTCGCCCTCGATCTGGAAGATCTCGTGCACCATGCCGATGCAGGCGTATTTGTAGTTTTCCTCCGTGCCGCTGCCCTGGATCCCGATGGTCTTACCCTGGTCGGTCAGGAACTTCTTGAACGAGTTGAGTGCGCCGGCTTCGCCGGACACCGCGTCGAGCAGGATGTTGAGGAACTGCGTGGCTACCTCAACGCCTTTGACGCGCCGCTGGTACTTGACGGTCTCGAGGGAGAATCCGCTGATGAACGGCCCGAGGCCGTTCCGGATCGGCTCGGTCCACAGGTTCGGGTCATGCTTCTTCGCATCGTCGGCGCCCGACTTGGCGAGCACGGCTGAGGTGACGACACTGCACAGCCCCTCAAGCACGGCCGAGATCTCTTGCCGCTCCTTGACGAGTTCCGGAGGCGGCGGGTTCGAGGTTCCGTTGACGTAGCTGACGAGGCCGTCTTTGTCGGCGATGTTCGGATCGTATTGGCTCGCCATTTTCAGGCCGTCGAAATAGCCTCGCGCCTCGCGAATGGCGAGGTCCATCTCGCGTTTGCTAAGCGTCGGTGCCAGCACGGTTGTAGCCATGAGGATGCCTTCCTCTGAATGCAGCATTGGAACGGGTGGCGTCCGCCGCTGCGCGACAGGGACAAACAGCGCACCCTTTGCACTCAGTGCGCTAAATATGGATCCTTTTCGCGGAGACAGGTGCGCGTGACGCCATCGGGATCTATTCTGCTCCCGGTGGCAGCGTCCTAAACTTTAGATTCCAGACGTTTCTCATCCTTTTCTGGCGCGAAAACATCTATTGAGAAGCCTTACATCCGATTCTGGCGTTATGCCCTATCTGCTGCAGCAAATACGCCCCGTCCAGTTGCCAGGAACCTGGACACGCTGGCATACGCGGCCCAAGAAGCGGCGGAAGCGGTGGCGACGCATGTATGCGGAAGTTGGCGAAGTCAGGCAGAATCGAAGGATGCCAGTACCGATGTCCGCTCGCCCGAGAGTGCGCCGCACTCAGGCCGAGGGGTGACCGCAGACGCGCTGCGCGTACCCGCTGCCCACAACCGGGTCAGTCCCCTGGACGACTTCGGCCCCCAGCCGTGCGCGGGAGTCTACGCCCAGGTTCTTGACCCGGGCCGCGTCCAGGTCGGTGACACGGTCCGGCTGGCGTAGCTTCAGTGGTCGCAGAAGAGCAGGCTTCTCGGGCAGGCCTTACACGCTGTCCTTGGCCGGGGCGGGGAGTGGCTTGACTCCGGCCCGGCGGGCCGTCTCGTTAAGGGCGGTGAGGACTTTGTGCAGCTCTTCCAGCTCGCCGAGGCTCATGCCTAGCTTCGCTACGACCGAGGGCGGTATGCGCAGGGCGTCCTCGCGCAGGGCGCGGCCCTTCGGCGTGAGGTCAATGCGGAGCTGCCGCTCGTCGTCGGGGTCGCGCGTCCTGGTGACCAGGCCCGCCGCCTCGAGGCGCTTCAGCAGCGGCGACAGCGTCGGCCCGTCGAGCTGGAGCATCTCGATGAGCTCCTTCACCGCAAGGGGTGACTGCCCCCACAGCGCCAGCATCACCAGGTACTGGGGGTGGGTCAGCCCCATCGGCTCCAGGATCGGCCGGTAGATGCTCAGCACGCTGCGTGCCGCGATCGACAGGGCGAAGCACACCTGGCGCTCCAAGGCCAGCGGATCGCCCGGTATCTCCGGCAGCTCGGTAACGTCCGCGGTGATTTCCATGCGTCGATAGTACCCCCAAACCAGGGATCGATGTATGCTCGAATAATTAATGCACTATTGATTAGTGCACAAAACGAACGTTGCGGCCGGTAGAGGTGGACTAGATCCTGGCACCTGGCCGCGTCGGCAGTGCCGGGAGCCTGTCAGGCGGGCGCCTTGGAGCGGAGGATGCGGATGAACTCGCGCATCCACGTCGGGTGGTCCGGCCAGGCGCGCGCCGAGACCATCTGCCCGTCCACGACGCCGCCCTCGTCGACGAACTCCGCGCCCGCCATCGCCACGTCCGGGGCGAGCGCCGGGTAGGCGGCACTGCGGCGGCCGTTGAGCGTCCCGGCGGCGGCCAGCACCAGGGGCGCATGGCACAGCTGGGCGACGGGAAGGTCCTCGTTCATGAAGTGGCGGACGATCCGCTGCACGTCAGGATCGTTTCTGATGTACTCCGGCGCACGCCCGCCGGGAATGACAAGCGCCACGTAGTCCGCCGGGTTCACGTCAGCGAACGCGACGTCGGCCGGCCAGGTGTAGCCGAGCTTCTCGGTGTAGGTGTCGAACCCGTCGACGAAGTCGTGCACCACGAACTGCAGCTTCTTCACCGACGGAGCGGCGATGTCGACCTGGTAACCCTCTTCGAGCAGCCGCTGGTAGGGATACATGACCTCGAGCGACTCGGCGGCATCCCCGGTGATGATCAGGATCTTGGGCACGACCCTCATTCCTCCCGCGCGCCGGCACGATGTCCGGCATCTCGACTTGATCCGCGCTACCTACGGGGCGGATCTCCCTATCGTCTTGCCTCCGCTTGCGTCCTGCCGTCTCATTGTGACTACGTATTTCGTGCCAAAGTCAAGCCCGCGAGAGCGGCGCCGCCGTCGCCGCCCCGCGGGCACAGCGAAGATGATGGATCGCTGCATCCCTGGTGCTCCCACCGATCCACCATCGTGCTTCGGTCGGCTCGCGCTGGTGAGCGGGTATCCGGCGGCGGCGGCGACACCATCGGCCTCGGCGACGACCGCACGGGCGAACGCCTCGCCGCCGGGCACGGAGACGATCTCGCCGATTGGTGCCCGCATAAGGCCAGTGATCGCTCCGATCGAGGCGATGAAGACCCACGAGTCCTCCCCCGAACACAGTGACGGCCCGGTCGAAGACCGGGCCGTCACTGAGCGCGCTCGGCGTTACTCGCGCCCCAGGTTCTGCGCGCCCAGGGTGAAGTGGACCTTGCCCTGGGTGTCGACCTCCGCGTCGAGAACCTTGTCGTCAAGGTAGGCCGCAGCTAGCGGGTCGAGAAACACCCGCGCGCCGGAAGCCTCGACGACCTGATCATTGTCACCGGGTTGCGCGGCCGCCGCGAGCTCGAGCGAACTCGTGCTGCCCGGGGCAGACTGCGTGATGCGCAGGCCGGTCCCGTCTGGGGCCTGCGGCGTCTCGGTGACGGACTTGACGACCTCAGCGGCCGCCTCGGTCAGGACGAGCATGATTGGTCACCCTTTCGCTTCTCGTCCAGCAGAGGATCACGAGGGTAGCCGACGATGTAACGAAATGAGAACTACGGCGCCCGCCGGGTCCAGCGGAACGCCGTGGCAGACCGAACTCCGTTCGGAAAAATCAAAATCATCAGCCCGAACGGATTCGTGGTTCCCTCGCCGGGTCCATGGTACGCAAGCGGACTGACGTGGCGACAGGCTTGCCCGTGCCGGGAGGGTCGCTACGTTCTGCGTTAACGACGCTGGCGGAGCAGGTCGGTCAGCTCGGCCTCGAGGTCGATGTGGTTGCTCTCCTCGCCCGCCGGGACGACCTGGTAGGTATTGCGCAGGAAGTCCGAGATCTCCTTGACCGATGCCTCAAAGTGCGCCTGGCCGGACGGCGAGGATATTTTGAGGTTCACTACCCGACCGGGCGCGCCGGCCTCGGAGCCGGCCGACGGCCAGACCGCGACGTCGCCGACGCCCGCGTGGCCGTTGATGCCCATCGAGAGCAGGTCGCGGGCGAAGACCCACTCGCGAGGCTCGGCCAGTCCGACGTGGAACGCGATACGGATGGCGTACGGGTCCTCACGAGAGTAGAAGAACGTAGCCGCCACTGGCCGGATCGTCTGGTTGGGTGCGACAACCCGTAGTGCGAGGTTGGCTGTTACTGTGCTGCTGATTCTCATTGTGAGGCCAATCTTGATCCGCTGGTCATTCGAGCCAGTCGGAGTTCTTGTCTCCGTATTCCGCTCGACATCTTTCCGGTTGTGTTTTCAATGATGCCCCTTGAATGTGTTGGCGGGCATCGGCGCTAGTGGCACTTTGCTATACCGGCTAGCTGGGCCAACCGGATTCTCGCCAGCCATAACGGACTCGTTTACCAGTTCGGTTGTGACCAGCTGACGTTCATGGCCCGGGGGGTGCCGGTCGGCTCCTTGGCGATGGATCGCGCGACCTGGAAAGGCGCAAACATCACCAAGATCACGTGACGCCATCTCACCAAGTGGGTGTGGAGGTTGGTGAGGAAGCAGACGAAGCGAAAGGAAGGAAACGAGGATTCGTATGACCACCCAGAACCTGCCAACGCAGACCACCGATGCCGGCATCCCGGTCGAGAGCGATAAGTACTCGCTGACCGTGGGCGCGGGCGGCCCGGTGCTGCTGCAGGACAGCTACCTGATCGAGCAGATGGCCCAGTGGAACCGGGAGCGGATCCCGGAGCGGCAGCCGCACGCCAAGGGCAGCGGGGCGTTCGGCCAGTTCCAGGTCACCAAGGACGTCAGCGCCTACACGAAGGCGGCGGTGTTCCAGCCGAACGCTAAGACACAACTGGGGGCCAGGTTCTCCACGGTGGCGGGGGAGCGGGGTAGCCCTGACCTGTGGCGGGACCTGCGGGGGTTCGCGATGAAGTTCTACACCTCCGAGGGCAACTACGACATGGTTGGCAACGACACGCCGGTGTTCTTCATGCGGGACCCGATCCACTTCCAGAACTTCATCCGCTCGCAGAAACGCCGGCAAGATAACAACCTGCGCTCCAACGACATGCAGTGGGACTTCTGGAGCCTGCTGCCGGAGACCGCCCACCAGGTGGTGTGGCTGATGGGCGACCGCGGGCTGCCCAGGACGTGGCGGCACATGAACGGGTACAGCTCCCACACGTACATGTGGATCAACGCCAAGGGCCAGCGGTTCTGGGTGAAGTACCACTTCAAGACCGACCAGGGCATCGAGTTCCTCACCGACCAGCAGGCCGCCGGCATGGTGTGGACCGACTACGACTACCACACCCGGGACCTGTTCGAGTCGATCGCGGCCGGCGATTACCCGAGCTGGACGATGTACGCGCAGATCATGCCGTTCGATGACGCGCCGGGCTACCGGTTCAACCCGTTCGACCTGACCAAGGTGTGGCCGCACGGCGACTACCCGCTGGTCGAGGTGGGGCGGTTCAGCCTGGACCGTAACCCGATCGACAACCACACCGAGATGGAGCAGTTCGCCCCGGCGCCCAGCAACATGGTGCCCGGCATCGGGCCCAGCCCGGACCGGATGCTGATGGCGCGGATGTTCTCCTACGCCGACTCCCACCGCTACCGGCTCGGCGTCAACTACCAGCAGATCCCGGTCAACGCCCCGGTCGCGCCGGTGCACACCTACAGCAAGGACGGGCTGATGCGGGTCGTGCCCCGGACCGACCCGGTCTACTTCCCCAACTCCAAGGGCGGCCCCGCCGTCATCCCCGGGCAGTACACCCCGCCGTCCTGGTACACCGCCGGGGAGATCGTGCGGACCGCGTTCGAGGCACACGCAGAGGACGACGACTTCGTCCAGGTCACCGCCCTGGTCCGCAACGTGCTCGACGACGCCGCCCGCGACCGGCTGGTCGCCAACACCGTCGCCCAGCTGCGCAACGGCGTCACCGAGCCAGTGCTCCAGCGCTCGTTCGGCTACCTCCGCAACGTCGACCAGAGCCTCGGCGACAGGATCGAGAAGGGCGTCCGCGACGGGCACACCTGACCCGCCGCCGAATTACCAGGGGGCCCGGCGCTAGAAAGCGCCGGGCTCCTTGCCGTCCGCCCAACAAGCAGGGGCCCTGTCCGGTGGTCAGGTCATTCGTCGTATTGACGGGCGCCCAACGGCCGAGATTGCATGACCAGCAGACATGATTTGCGGCTTATGTCGGTTCGGTCTAGAGGGCGGCGGTGACGTGCGATGAGGCTTCGCACCGGGTTCTTGGCAGTAGCCATTGCGGCGGTGGCGGCCGTCTTGGCGGCCTGCTCATCGGGAAGCAGTAGTAGTAGTCCGAGCAGCACGACCGGGACTGCGGCGGCTGGGGCGCCGCAGTCAGGAGGGACGCTTAACTACCTAGTCGACGGCCTGCTGTCGGAGTGGGACCTAGGGCTTGACCCCGCGACAGGCGGGGCGGCGCCTTCGACGTACGAGGACGCCATCTTCGGCCAGCTCTTCCGGCTGACCCCAAGCGGCAGCATCCAGCCCGTCATGGCTAGCGGTTACACGGTGACCGGCGGCGGCACCGTGCTTACCATCTCGCTGCGGCCGGGCGTGAAGTTCACGGACGGCACGCCGTTCAACGCCGCGGCCGTGGCCTGGAACATCAAGCGCGACCTGGCGACGCCGTCCACGGCAAGCCCGCTGGGGTCGTGGCCGGCGCTAGTCAAGACCAGCGGCATCACTACGCCCAACGACCTGACGGTGGTGCTGCACTTCACCACTCCCTACGCGCCCTTGATCACGACCCTCATCGGCTCGAACGTGAACCACATCGCTTCCCCGACGGCGGTAGCCAAGATGGGCGCGAAGCAGTTCCAGCTGAAGCCCGTTGGCGCGGGGCCGTTCGAGGTGGTGAGCAACGTCGTCGACCACCAGCTCACGCTGAAGCGGAACCCCGGCTACTTTCAAAAGGGCCAGCCGTACCTGAACGAGCTCGAGTTCACGGCGGTCAGCGACGACCAGACGGCCTACGAGGCCCTGCAGTCGGGCGCGGGCCAGGCGACCCAGGTGACCACGCCGACGATCGTCGAGGAGGCGAAGGCCAACTCCTCGTTCACGACGATGATCACGCAGGGCTCCACGCCTACGCTCATCCAGCTCAACACCTCCGTCGCGCCGTTCAACAACAAGCTCGCCCGTGAGGCGATCTACTACGCGACGGACTCTCGCGCGATCGACCAGCACCTGTTCGACAGCATGTTCCCGACGTCCGAGTCGTTCCTCGGCCCTGGCGACCTCTTCTACCAGCCGACGGTGCCCGGGTACCCGGGGTACGACCTGGCCAAGGCGAAGCAGATCGTCACCAGCCTCGGCGGGCTCAACATCAGCCTCTTCGGCCCGAACGACCCGGTGAGTGTCGAGACGCTTGAGGCCCTGGAGCAGATGTGGGAGCAGGCCGGCATCAAGGTGACCGTCCACCCGTACGGGCTCGTGGGTCAGATCCAGGCGTTCTCGAAGACCTGGCAGGCGGCGCTCCAGTCCAACGGCGCCTATGACCCCGGAATCAGCGACGGCCTGCCCTTCCGCTTCCTGTCAACCGCCGAGTTCAGCGGGGTCCACGACCAGACGCTCAACGCGATGATGACGCAGGCGGACGCCACGCTCAACACGAGCCAGCGGTCCACCCTTTACGCGAACATCGCGAAGTACATCAGCAGCCAGGCGTACGCGCCGTTCCTGGTCGCCGTGGCGCCCGTGTCGGTCGTCTCGAGCGACGTGCACGGCCCCGGGCTGAGCACGAACATCCCCGTGATCAGCACTGTGATCAATCCTTACTGGGACGAGGCATGGATCGGAAAGTAGGCGGGTGAGCCAGTGCTCTGGATGTCCGTAGTCGTCGATAACGCGTGTACCCAGATCTGGGACGCACTGGAGGGCGGGGCATCGGTCACGTCGCTGCGAGTCAGCCCGGCCGTCTACGACGCCGTGGCGGCCGCCAGGTCAGGGGAGGTGGCACGGCACTACCCGCTGATGCTGCTCGGCCTGCCGCTTGTCGCTGATCACGACGTGGCCACCTACGACCCGGTTGTCGCCTGAGGAAGTCACTCGGCGTCACCCGAGACATCCGCTCACACTCATGAGGAGAGAACATGCTGACCGAGGAAGAGAACGAGGCGCTGTGCCGGGTGGGACCCGGGACGCCGATGGGCCAGGTCCTGCGCCGGTACTGGACACCCGCGTTCCAGCTCGGCGACCTGCCGGAGCCCGACTGCCCGCCCATCCGCGTCACCGTCCTTGGCGAGAACTTCGTCGCCTTCAGGGACACCGAGGGCAGGCTGGGCTTCCTCGACGAGCTGTGCTGCCACCGCGGCGCCTCGCTCACGCTCGGCCGCGTCGAAGACTGCGGCATCAGGTGCCTGTACCACGGCTGGAAGTACGCCGTGGACGGGACCATCATGGAAACGCCCAACCTCGATACCTCCACCTTCAGGGAACGGGTCAAGCACGGGGCGTACCCGGTGCATGAGGCCGGCGGGCTCGGCTGGGTCTACCTGGGCCCGCCCGGCACCGAGCCGCCGTTCCCGGCCTTTGGCTGGGCGTCGGCTCCCCCGGAGGAGATCGCCGTATCCGAGATAGTCATGGACTGCAACTGGATGCAGGCCCAGGAGGGGTCGATCGACTCCTCGCACGTGGGCATCCTGCACCTCGACACGCTCGCCACCATGGGATCAGGCCCGCGCAGCGTGGGCTCGTTCGACTTCGCCGGGGAACCGTGGGACCTGGACATGCAGGTGCCTGGCGGCGCGCGCCGCGAGCCCGGTCAGGCACCCCGGCCGGGCGTCTGGCCCAGCGAGGACAACGCTCCACGGATCGAGCTGGAGAACACCCCGTTCGGCTTCCACTACGCGGCGATCAGGGACGTGACCGGCGACCCGGGGAAGAAGTACGTCCGGGTCACGGCGTTCGTCATGCCGTACACGGCGCTGATCGGCGGCTCGAACGGCGGGGTGATCGTGGTCCCGCGCGACGACTACACCTGTTCGACCATCGGGGTGTTCCGGCTACCGCCAGGTACCGACCCGGCCGTCGCGGCTGAGCGCGCCCGCCGCGGGATCGACCCGGAGGTCTGGGGCCCGGAGCCGGAGAACCGCCGGCTCAAGCTGCCGAAGCAGGACCGCGAGGCGATGGCCGCCGGCCGCAGCTTCGCCGGCTTCCGCGGCGGCAACCGCGTGCAGGACGGCGCGGTCCAGATGTCCTCGGGAAAGATGTACGACCGGGCCAAGGAGCACCTGGTGCCGGCCGACCTGGCGATCATCAGGCTGCGGCGGCTGTTCGCCGACTCGATCCGGCTGCTCGAGGCGGGCCACGAGCCGGTCGGCCTCGGCGAAGGCTGTGACTTCGCGCAGGTCACGGCCGTCTCCCAGATCATCGACGCCGGCCAGGACTGGCGGGACCTGGTTCCCGGCCACCAGGGCAGCGCGGAAGCGGCGAGGTGAGGCCGACGTGAAGGTATGGATCGACCAGACCTACTGCACGGGTTCCGGGCTGTGCGAGCGGATCGAGCCGCGGGTTTTCGCCATCGGCGACGACGGTCTTGCCCACGTTCGGCGCGGCGATCAGGTCCTGCCGCCAGGGCCGGATAACGCGGTTGCCGTGCCAGCGGAATGCCAGGCCAACGTCCGGGACGCCAACGCGGCCTGCCCGGGCGACTGCATCCGGCTGGAGACGGATTAGTTCAGGTGAGGGGCGAAGCACGGATCCGTTCGGGAAAATCAAAAGCGTTATCCCGAACGGAAGCATGCTTCGCTCTAATTCCTCACCCGTCCCCGTCTCTCACGGGGGCGTCATCCCGCCGCCTTGTTATTGAGTGACGCCCGGACCAGGTGCTTGACTTGGCTTGACCCGTGAGCCGTCCGCCGTCAGATCGGGGGTCTGGATGACTATCGCGCCTGCCAGCCAGCTGGATGCCGCCGATCCGCTCGCGCCGTTCCGCTCCCGGTTCGTGGCGGCGGATGATCCGTCCGTCGTCGCCTACCTGGACGGCAACTCGCTCGGGCGGCCGCTGACCGTGACGGGGGAGCGGCTCGCCGGCTTCGTGGCGGGCGAGTGGGGCCGTCGGCTGATCAGGAGCTGGGATGAGGCGTGGCTGGCCGAGCCGGTGACCGTGGGGGACCGGCTGGCCGAGGTCGCCGTGGGCGCCGCTCCCGGCCAGGTGATCGTCGCCGATTCGACGTCGGTGCTGCTTTACAAGCTGATCCGGGCCGGCGTCACCGCCCGCCAGGGCCGGGACGAGGTGCTCATCGACCGGGGGAACTTCCCGACGGACCGGTTCATCGTCGAAGGCGTCGCGGCTGAGTGCGGCCTGTCGGTCCGGTACCTCAGCGCGCCGCATGCCGCAGGGGTGCGGCCAGCGGACGTCGCGGCGGCCCTGAGTGAGCGCACGGCCCTGGTCGTGCTCAGCCATGTCGCGTACCGTTCGGGGTTCCTCGCGAACATGGCGGCCATCACGCGCGTGGCCCACGATGCGGGGGCGCTGATGCTGTGGGACCTGTGTCACTCGGTCGGCGTGCTCCCGATCGAGCTTGACGCCTGTGACGTCGACCTGGCTGCCGGGTGCACCTACAAGTACCTGAACGGCGGTCCCGGCTCGCCGGCCTTCGGGTATGTCGCCACGCGGCTGCAGGAGGAACTCCGGCAGCCGGTCTGGGGCTGGATGGGTGCCAGCGACCCGTTCGCCATGGCGACGGAGTACCGCCCGGCGAAGGGAATCCGCAAGTTCATCTCGGGAACTCCGCCGGTGCTCGCGATGCAGCCACTCAAGGACATGCTCGAGCTGATCGCCGAGGCGGGCCTCGCGGACGTCAGGCGCAAGTCGGTCGCGCTCACCGAGCATGCGATCGCGCTGGCCGACGAGTTGCTCGCGCCGCTGGGCGCCGTGCTCGCCAGCCCGCGTGCCGCCGCCGATCGCGGTTCTCATATCACGGTCGACCACCCTAGGTTCGCCGATGTGATGGCTGCCTTGTGGGAACGCGGCGTGATCCCGGACTTCAGGCCGCCAGACGGAATCCGCATCGGGCTGTCCCCGCTGAGCACCAGCTTCGCCGAGCTTGAACGCGGGGTTGAAGTCATCGCCATGGAACTGCGCGACCGCGTCGGCGCGTAGTGATCATGGTTCGGGGCGTGTCGTTACGCCGGCCCCGTGTTCTGGGTGCCTGTGTTCTGGGTGCCTGTGTTCTGGGTGCCTGTGTTCTGGGTGCCCGTGTTCAGGGTGAAGGTATAGGTCTTGATCCGCGCGGCTGGTCCTCTGATGGCGACCGGCAAGCTCGCGCCCGTCGGGGTGGGCGAGCCAGACCCCCCGCGCAGGAACGACGGGGGCTTTGACCCGGGACTGATCGCCAGCGCGATCGCGATCCCGGCCGCGATGACCACCGCGACGGCGAGGGCGACCGGCAGTAGCCAGCGGGGGCGGCGGCGAACCACCGGGTCGGGACGCCGCCGGGCGCGGCGTGTACTGCCCTGAATGGGGCGGCGTGTACTGCACGGGATGGACAGTGTGCGTCGCCGGGCTGGGTGGCGGGACGATCGTGGGGGGCGGAAGGGCGGGCGTGAGCGAGCGTGATTCCAGCACGGCCGCCACCTGGTCGGGCCAGAAGTTCCCTGGTGTGACGTCCGGATAGTCCGCGGAGCCGGCGGCAACGGTCTGTATCAGCTGGCTGAGGACCGGGCGGGCGGCAGGGTCTTTCGCCAGGCAGGCGTCGATCACCGGGCGCAGCGACGCGGGGACGCGGGTCAGGTCCGGCTCGCCGTGCACGACCCGGAGGCCGACCGCGAACATCTCGCCGCCGCCGAACGGCGCCGCGCCGGTCGCCGCGAACGCGAGCACGCTGCCGAGCGAGAAGATGTCGCTGGCCGGGCCGACGGCGTGCCCTTGGGCCTGCTCGGGCGACATGTAGGCGGGGGTGCCGATAGTCATTTGGGTAACGGTGACCACCGTGCCGCTCGTCGTCCGCGAGATGCCGAAGTCGATGACGCGCGGCCCGTCGGCGGCGATGAGTATGTTGCCCGGCTTGAGGTCGCGGTGCACCAGTCCGTGGGAGTGGATCGCCTGCAGCGCCTCGGCCAGGCCGCCGGCCAGCCGCCACACGGCGTCCTCGGGCAGTGGCCCCGCCTGAGCCACTAGGTCGGCCAGCGGCGGCCCGGGCACGAACGTGGTGGCGAGCCACGGCGGGCTGTCGTCCGGCCCGGCGCCGACGACCGCTGCGGTGTAGGCGTCGCTGACTGCCTGCGCGGCGGCCACCTCCCGCCGGAACCGCTGCATGAACTCCGGGTCGCGGGCCAGTTCCGGGTGCACGACCTTGACCGCCACCGGCCGACCGCCCGGCGAGTAGCCGAGGTAGACCCGTCCCATTCCGCCCGCGCCCAGCCGTGCCTGCAGGCGGTAACCGCCGATTTGTCGCGGATCATCTGCCGCCAAGGGCTCCACGATTGCGACCATACCGGCCTCTCGCGGCAGCCGCGATAGCCTTCGTCGTCCCCGAGATTCCTGCGTTCTGCGAAACCGTTGAACCGCCTAGGGGCCGCGGCGCGTACCACGGGGCATGAAGTTCCCGACGCCTATTATCACGTTGATCGTCGGCGCAGCCCTTGCGGTAGCCCTGCTTTTTGACAGCATGACCGCGGTATCCGCGAAGAAAGCCGCGCTCGCCGCGGCCTCCGCGAGCGCGGTGGCGAGCGCCGGGTCTGTCGCTACGGCGTCTGCTCAGCCGACCGGGGCCTCCGCGACCACCGCGCACTCGCCGTCAGCTTCGCCGTCGGCTAGCCCGTCGGGGTTCGTGATACCGCCGCACGCCAACTACGTGGGCCAGGTGCAGGGCGACCTTGGATCGGTCGCGATCGTCGTGCACGACACTTTTGCGATCGCCTACTTCTGCAACGGCAGCACGCAGGAGGCCTGGTTCAAGGGCACGCCGCATGACGGGAAGCTGTCCATGACGGGCAAGGACAACGCCAGCCTCACCGCCAACTACGCCCTCGGGCACGCGCGCGGCACGGTGGTCGTGGACGGCATCAGCCATATCTTCTCCATCATCGCGGTGCACCGGCCGTCTGGGCTGTTCCAGTCCATTGCCGTTGTGCGTGGCGCCACCATCAAAGCCGGCTGGATCGTGCTGGCCAACGGCACGCAGGTCGGCTCCATGGAGCCGAACGAGAACGCCGCCAACCCGTCCTCGCAGGCGGCGCCGAAGCTCGACGTTTCCTCGCTGACGGCGCAGTACGAGGGCACCACCATCGCCGTCACGCCGATCGACGGCGAAACCGGCAGCGGGTTCTGACTTCCCGTCGACTAACCAAGAAAGGAACAGCCCATGGCAGCTCAATGGGAGCCGCCCGCGCCGACGAAGCTGGATCCGATCCAGCCCGACCCGTCAGCCAGGCTGCTCGTCGTGCCCGCACTCGCCGGCTGCCTGGTGGCGCTTACGCTGGGCCTCTATGGACGGCTGCACCCGCCGACCGGCATTGCCGTGGACATCGTGGGGTTCTCAAGCCCGGCCACGGTGAAGGCCTGGCTCGCCACGGTCGCGGTCGCGTTCGCGCTTGTCCAGCTCGGCTCATCCCTGGTCATGTACGGGAAGGTGCCGTGGATCACCGCGCCGTCCTGGATCAGCGGCCTGCACCGGTGGTCGGGGCGGATCGCGTTCATCGTTACCGTGATTGTCGCGGTGCACTGCCTGTACGCGCTCGGGTTCGAGACCTTCAATGCCCGGGTGCTCGTGCACTCGATCGCCGGCTGCCTGTTCTTCGGGGTGATCACCGTCAAAATGCTGGCGCTGACCAGGCGCGGGATGCCCGGCTGGGTCCTGCCGCTGCTCGGCGGCCTGGCGTTCGCGCTGCTGGTGCTGATCTGGTTCACCTCGGCCTTCTGGTTCTTCTCGATCTTTGGATTCAGGCGATGAGCGAGGCTGGGGACCGCCCGACGTCAGAGGTCGGCCAACTGGCGCAGAGCCGCCGCGCGCTGCTGATCGGCACGGGTGTCGCATGCGCCGCGATGCTGACGGGATGTACTACGTACGATGCCAACAACAACGGGGGGTTCTTCGGGCAGTCGCCCACGGCCGGCGGTGGTACCGCCTCTCCCTCCTCCTCCTCCGGCGGCACTGCGGCCGGCGGCACTGCGGCCGCCAGCGCTGCCCTGGCGAGCATCTCGGAAGTCCCTGATGGCGGCGGCAAGATCATCGACGGCCCGAACATCGTGATCACGCAGCCGCAGGCCGGCTCGTTCAAGGCGTTCAGCGCGGTGTGCACGCATCAGGGCTGCATCGTCAGCACCGTTTCCGGCGGGACCATCGACTGCCCGTGCCACGGCAGCAGGTTCAGCATCAAGGACGGGTCGGTTGTCAACGGCCCCGCCACCAGGCCGCTGCCGCCCATCGCCATCAAGGTCGAAGGGACCTCGATCTTCCAGGGCTGATGCCCTGCGGGGATGGTGAGCAGGGGCGGGCTATGCGCTCCTGGTGATGGGGTTCATGGTGGAGTCCGCGTTCCGCCAGCACGACCTCAAGCACGCGCAGCGCGTAGTAGACACGGGACTTGACCGTGCCGACCGGGATTCCCAAGGCCTTGGCCGCCTGGTTGACCGTCCGGTCCCTGAGGATCGTCTCGTTCAGTATCTGCCGGTGCGAAAACGTCAGTTGCCGCATCGCGTCGGCTACCGCGACCCGCAGCACGGTAGCGGCCGCGTCATCCTCGACAGCCATATCCGCGACCGTGCCCTCTCCGGCTTCGGCGGGCCGCGCTTCTTTCCGGCGGTGCTGGTCGATCACGATGCGTCGCGCCACGGCAGTCAGCCAGGGCATCAGCGACGGCCCCGACAGGTCGAGCCGGCCAACCTCACGCCAGGCGCGGACCATGGTCTCCTGGACGACGTCCTCGGCAAGCTGCCGGTCCCCGCCAGTCAACCGCAGCACGAAAGCCAGCAGTGGCGCCCGGTACGTTTGGTACAGCCGCGTAATGGCGGCGTGGTCTTCCCCTCTGGTGGCCCCCGCTAGTCCCGAGCGGGATTGCCCGCCCAAAAGACTCACAGCCCTATTAATAACGACCAGACCATCCCCGGGCAACCTATATCGACCTGTATAAAAAAACGAAAATGCGCGCAGCTAGCTCGCGTCAGCCTTGGCCATAGTTCCTGTGGTGGGCGCAGGGGGTAGGGGCGGTCGCCAGGAGTAGCGTGGTTTCATGGCCACTATGACAGCGCAGGGCACGCCCGCTAGTGATCCGGAGCCGACGGTCTTCGTCCTTTTCGGGGCGACCGGAGACCTGTCGAAGCGGCTGGTGCTCCCCGCGTTCTACCGGCTGGCGCTCGAGGGGCTGCTGCCTGGGCAGTGGGTGCTGGTGGGGAACGGCCGTGGTGACGTGGCACACGAGGACTTCCGTGCTCACGTCCGCGAGGCGGTCACCGAATTCGGCACTAAGCCGGAGCAGCAGGACTGGGACGCCTTCGCCAAGCGGCTGTACTTCGCGGGCGGCGGCTTCAGCACCGACGACCCGGGCAGCCTGCTTGACGTCATTGGCGAGGCCCGCAATTTGCTGGGCGGCTCCCCGCAGCTCGTCCACTACCTGGCCGTTCCGCCCGTCGCCTTTGGCGAGCTGACGAAGGCGCTGGGCCAGCACGGGCTCGCCCAGGATAGCCGCGTGGTCTACGAGAAGCCGTTCGGCACGTCGCGTGATAATTTCCATGAGCTGGACCAGGTCGTCCACTCGGTCCTCGACGAGCAGCAGGTGTACCGGATCGACCATTTCCTCGGCAAGGAAGCCACTCAGGACCTGCACCTGCTGCGGTTCGGCAACGGGTCGTTCGCCGCGTGCTGGGACCGCGAGCACGTCGAGTCGGTGCAGATCGACGTGCCGGAGACGCTCGGCATCAGTGACCGGGCGCAGTTCTACGACGCTACGGGCGCGGTGCTCGACATGCTGGTCACCCACCTGTTCCAGGTAGCCGCGGAGGTCGCCATGGAGCCCCCGGCCAGCCTGGGCGCGCTTGACCTCCAGGCCGCCAGGGAGGAAGTCATCAGCTCCTTCCGGCCCCTGGATACCGCCGAGGTGGTGCTCGGCCAGTTCGACGGCTACCGGGATGTCCCCGGGGTCGATCCCCACTCAAACCGGGACACGTTCGTCGCCGCCACGCTGTGGATCGACAGCGACCGCTGGCGTGGCGTGCCTTTCTACCTGCGCACCGGCAAGCAGCTGGCCGCGTCGGCGCAGCACGTCAGCCTGATCTTGCGCGATCCACCCGGACCGCTCAACGGCCAGCTGCCCCGCGACGCCAACGTGCTGTGCTTCTCCCTGGCCGGAGACGGCGCGATCGACCTTTCCCTGGTGGTCAAGAAGCCGGGCCCTGCGCTTGACCTCGACGTGGCACACGCGAACATCCCGCTGGCCAGCCTGCCCGGCGCGGATCCGCTGCCGGCGTACGTCCGGCTGATCCACGACGTGCTCCTCGGCGACCGCTCGCTGTTCACCCGCCCGGACGGGCTCGCCGCGGTATGGGACGTCGCCCAGCCGCTGCTGTCCAGGCCGCCTCAGGTCCGCCCCTACGCGCCCGGATCCTGGGGGCCCGCCGAGGCACGAGACCTCATTGCGCCCGGGTACTGGCTCCTGGGCCAGTAGGCGGGCGGGCCCGCGCCCAGCGCTGGCGGGCGGATCACCTGGCCTTGGTTAAGGCGCGGTCGCGCTGGTCACGAGCGTGACCAGCGCGGCCGCTGTTGTTGCCGATCAGGTGAAGCCGACGTTCAGGATGAAGTGTCCGAGCCGCAGGTTCAGTACTGCGCCGCCGGCCCAATTCACGATGAACGCCAGAAGGATGATGGCGAGGATGACCACCACCAACCAGAAGAAGAACACGATGATTCCGGGAATCGCGTACCCGGCTACCGCTCTCGGTCTAGCCACGGGCTCCAGCTACCCGCCGTCGCCCCACTTATGCCGATACGGCCCGGTTCCCCCGCGGCCGCCAGGCCCACTGGTCACCTGGCCCTATCAGGGGCCCGATCACGAGGCAGGCGACCTCAGATAGCAGGGCACGCACCCGGACTGTCGCTGATTCGCCCGGTTTGCCCCGGTGGCCCTGATGCCTTCGGCGTGTAAGGCTGGTTAACGTAACAGTCACCACCGAAGGAGGACGGTCATGGAAGCGACGATCGGCGACCAGATCTGTATTCACGGGAACACCGTCGGACATGCCGACAAGCACGGCGAAATCGTTGAGGTGCGCGGAACTAGTGGCGAGCCGCCCTACCTGGTGCGCTTCGCGGATGGTCAGACACGACTGCTTTTCCCTGGCCCGGATGCCGTCATTATCCCCAGGCAGGCCAGCCCGCAGCCCTGATGACGACCTGGGTGCTACCAGCGCGCCGTGGCCGTTGCACGCGCTGCCGTGTCATCACCGGAGCAATCGGAGTCCACCGAACGACTTGTGGTTTCACGGGTACTCGCCTCGCTGCTCGACACTGGCCGGCACCCGCAGCGGCGGTTTAGGCGAACCGGAAGCCGATGCCGAGGCTGCGGGTCACGGACCGGAGCCACAGCGTGGATGCGCCGATTCCGAGTGCGATGAGCGTAATGGTGGTGATGGCCCAGACCGGGATGTAGGTGGTGAGCGGAACGGTCGCGAGCAGCACGCCGAGGCTGACGGCGAGCAGCAGGAACACGCCGCCCCACAGCACGGTCACGTTCTGGAAGAAGCGGTGCAGTCGCTGCTGGTGGACGGCAGGGCAGCGCAGCCCGATTACCTCGGCGGCCAGGCGGGCTGCGATCGGGCTGCGGCCACGTGCCGTCCGGGCGAACAGCACGCACAGGGCGAGGTTCGCCAGCGGGAAGTGCAGCAGGAAGATCCACAGGTTCCCGGTGATGATCGCGGCGAGCGTCTGCACGGTGAGCACGATCAGCGAGATCGCCACGAGGCCGGGGACGGACCCGGTGACGAGCTTGCGGATGACGGCGGTAAGCCAGATGGCGCCGAGCATGGCCCACAGGCCGGCGTCGCGACCCCCGAGCGCAGCGGCGAGCACGTAAGCGCCGGTCGGCAGCCCGAAGGATTCGGCGATATTCCAGCCGACCGTACGCAGCAGCTTCTTTGGCCGGGGCAGTTCCAGGCACTCAGGCGAGGCGTCATCGCGAGCGCCTGGCTCGGCGACGGCGCGTCGTTCGAGGTCTGCGGTAAACCGGGGCGTGAGCGTGACGGCCAGCTCCTTCGGTCCGGGGGCAGGCAGCTTCTCGCTGGTTAGCCAAGGGTACTACCCGCTGGCGCCGCGAACCTGCAGGAGCCGGAGAATTGCCGCAGGTCATGACGAGGTCGGAGACTGCCGATGCCTCGCCGACCCCGCGGTTGCACAGGGCTGGCGTCCGCAGGCGAAGAGTCTGAGTTCAAGCGTTGCGGCCTTACCGGGCGGAAGGCTCCCGTCTCCAGCCTCCGGTGACGGGAGCCTTCGCATGTGACGCAGATCATGCTCGCGGTTCCGCGAAACCCTTGCCTGGAGGCCGTGTGATGTGAGCCAGCCAACAGCCGGCCCCGAAATAGGGGCGAGAACCGGCTTGGTTGGAGTACATATGGATCGCGTGTTGAACTCGGACTCAGAGAACACTCAGGTTTCGGTCAAGCGCTGGCGTGAGCTGCTGGAAAGCGAACGGGACGCGGCGGCGCTGTACTCACGGCTGGCCGAGGAGGAGACCGGCGAGCGGCAGGAGATCTTCCGCGAGCTGGCGGAGACCGAGCTCAGGCATGCGGCGCACTGGACCGACAAGCTGCGGTCGGCGGGTGCCGAGGTGCCTGTTCCCGGCAGGCCGAGCCTGCGAACCCGGCTGCTCAGCGCGGCTGCGGGCAGGCTGTCAGTGCAAACGGTGCTGCCGCTCATCGAGCGGACCGAGCACGCTGACGCCGGCGTATACGACGACGAGCCCGACGCGCTGCCGGGCATGGCCGCGGACGAGCGCGAGCACGCGCGCACCCTCGCCCGGCTGGTCGACGGCTCCTCGGGCAGCGATCCGGTCGCGCAGATCGCGCGGCGTGAGCGCTGGCACCGTGGAGACCGCTCCGGCGCGCTGCGCGCCGGGGTGTTCGGGGTCAGCGACGGGCTGGTGTCCAACACGGCCCTGGTGATGGGCTTCGCCGGCTCGGGGGCGTCGCACGCGGCCACCCTGCTGGCCGGGGTCGCTGGCCTGCTAGCGGGATCGTTCTCGATGGCGGCGGGCGAGTACATCTCCATGTCGAGTCAGCGCGAGATGTTCGAGCGGGAGATCTCGCTTGAGCGAGCGGAGCTCGAAGAGAAGCCCGACGAAGAGCGCGGCGAACTCGTGCTCATCTACCGGGCTAAGGGCCTGGCCCAGCCGGACGCGGAGCGGCTAGCCGACAAGATAATGGCCGATCGCTCCGTGGCGCTGGACACGCTGGCCAGGGAGGAGCTGGGACTTGACCCGGGCCAGCTGGGCTCGCCATGGGTTTCGGCGGCCTCCAGCCTGTTCTCCTTCGCGATCGGCGCATTCGTCGTGGTGCTGCCGTACCTCATCGGCAGTGGCACGGCCGCCCTGCTCGTCGCTATCTTCCTGGCACTGGCCGCCATGTTCGGCGTGGGCGCCACCATAGGCGCCCTGAACGGCAGGTCAGCCGTCCGCATGGGACTGCGCCAGATGGCCGTCGGGGCGCTGGCCGCAGCCGTGACCTTTGGCGTCGGCCACCTCATAGGTGCTCACGTGTCGTAACGCCCCTGGTGGAGTCCGCCAGGCGAGCAGTTGTCCGTCCTGGATGGCAGGCTTGCCGAGAAGGCTGATGAGGAACCGCCCGAGCGGCGTCCCAGGGCTGGTGTCCGCGACAACAGCAGCCGGGTGCCAGTAGCCGAGCGCGAGCTGGAAGGCCGTGTCACAGCCGCTGATGGAGGCGGGGCCCTGCCATAGCGCGTCGAGGCACGCCACAGTGCGGGCGGTGAACGGCGGGCCCCAGTAGGCGTCGTAGGCGTGCCCGGTCGAATCGGGGCCGAGGAACCAGCCCGCGACCAGCTCGCCTGGCTCACCGGTGTCGGCCTGCCAGAGCATCGCCTCGCCTTGCTGCGAGTACGGGAGGGGCACAACGAGCGCGCTCGCGTTCGGCGACAGGTGCAGACGCGTAAAGACGGCGTCCCAGCCGGCCGGGACCTGCGCGCCGGGTATCGCTGCCACCGGACGCGGCACCAGCGGTAGGACGGCGAGCAGCGCGACAACGACCGGCGCGGCGCGGCGCAGGGGGGCGGCCGTCCGCGGTGCCGAGGACCGGGCCAGGTCGAGCCCGAACGCCAGCACCGCTGCGGCCGCGCCGTCCGCGATGATGGAGATCCGGCTGGGAAACGTGTCGCCAAGCAGCGGCAGGCTCTGCAGCCAGTGGAATGGCAGCAGCGGTCCGTTAACGCCGAGCGACAGCGCTTCGAGCACTACCCAGGTGACGCCTGCGGACCGGACCCGCAGGTCGCGCCAGTACCAGATGGTGATCCCCGCGACGAGGATCAGCAGCGGCGGGCCAAGGTACGCGAGGTATTCCGCTGAGGTGGCCCCGTGGCTAGCGGCGTAGGCGGCGCTGGAGGCGGTATGGAAGAGCAGCTGGGCCTGGGGGTTCACGAACGCGCCGAGGGGGTTCCCGTGCTTGGCGATGTACCAGGGGGTGCCGTACTCGGTGAGCGGGCCGCGGAACTGTGTCCACAGGGCGTAGGCGCAGATCAGCAGCGCGACCGCGGCACCGACGCCCAGGCCGAGGGCCGTCCCGCCCAGCCGGGCTCGCACGGCCGACGGACGGCTCGCGCCCAGCACCGCCACCAGGACCAGGCTCGCGATGGCGACGTCGGTGAGCATCTCTTCCCCGGTGAACAGCTGCGCGGCGGCGAGCAGCCCCAGCCGGGCCCCTGCCGCGAGCGGGCTGCCGCGCCCGGTGATGATCGACGCCACCGCCTCGATCATCAGGGGCGTCAGCAGGGCGAACTGCATTCCGTAGTGGTCGATGCCCGCGTTCAGCATGCCGGGGGAGAAGCCGAACACAGCGCCGCCAAGACCGCCTGCCAGCACGCTGGCGCCGTGCCGCCGCAGCAGCCAGTACATGGCCGCGGCCGAGCCCGCGTACCCGAGCGTTAGCAGGACCGTGAGGCCGGCCAGCGGGCCAGCGAGCAGCGTGACCGGCGTCAGTGCCACTGCGGGAAACAGCACCGAGTTGTTCCACATCAGGGGGATGCCGTGTGGGGCGTTCAGCGCCGTGGTGACCAGTGCGGGCAGGTGCCCGTGGGCGATGGCGTCCGCGGCGTACCGCATGAACCAGGCCATCAGGTCGTTGTCGGCCGGTCCTGGATCGCCCACCGCGGACATCGTGCCAAGCCCGCGCCACAGCCGCCAGTTCAGGGCGAATGCGGTGGCTAGGTAGACGAAGGCGGCGAGTAGCCCAGGGTGGCGCAGGACCCAGTTCCGGGTGTCGCCACGCTTCGCGGCCGTGCCTGTGTCCGCCTCGGGCAGCGCAGTCCCCACCGCCACCGCACCTCTCTTGGAACCCAGGCCTAACGAATCGGGGTCAGAGTACAGCAAACTACTACGAATAGCTACAGTCAGTCGTCTACCCGGTCAGAATCGGCAAAACGTGACAGATCACCACATGAATTAGCAAACGGTGTCGTGCACGTCGGCGATTTCGGTACGAAGAATCCTCATTCCGAACGGATCGTGGTTTCACCACTAAGACCGGCCCAGCCTCGCCGGGGCGCTCGACGGCACAGGCGCGCTTGAACCTGGGCAGCGCCACATTGCCTAGGCCGCCTGCGCGGTCGAACGTGTAACAGGGGAAGCTCGACGCGCAGGCTGGTCCCTGCTCCCCGCGGGCTGTCGAGGAAGATCCGGCCGCCGATCGCCTCCACCCGGTCTTTCAGGCCGGTCAGTCCGGTTCCCATAGTGAAGTCGGCGCCGCCGTCGCCGTCGTCCCGGACGGAGACGCGCAAGGCGTCACCGGCGACCTGGAGCTCAACGCTGACCGCCGAGGCGCGGGCATGCTTGGTCGCGTTGGTCAGCGCCTCGGCCACGACGTAGTAGGCGCTGACTTCAACCTGGTCGGGCAGTCGTCCCGTGGCAGGTAGCGTGAGGTCCACGGGAACCGGGGAGCGCCGGGCCAGCGCCCGCAGCGCGGGGCGCAGGCCGCCGTCGGCGAGGATGGCGGGGTGGATGCCGCGGGCGATCTCGCGTAGCTCCCCCAGCGCGGCGGCTAGCCCGGCTTCGATGTGCTCGAGGTCCGCGCCCAACTCACGCTGCTCGGGCAGGACAGCCGCCCGGGCCCCGCGCAGCTGAAGCTCCAGCGAGACCAGCCGCTGCTGGGCGCCGTCGTGCAGGTCCCGCTCGATCCGGCGGCGCGCCTGGTCGGCGGCGGCCACGACGCGCGCCCGCGCGGCGGTCACCTCAGCCTGCGCCTGGGCGTTGGCGATCGTGGTCGCCACCAGCTCGGTGAAGCCCGCCAGCCGCTCCTCGGTGTCGGGTGGCAGCAACTCCTCGCGGGTGAATGCCACGACCATGGAACCCCACAGCCGGCCCTCGACGCTGACTGGCACGCCCACCGATGAGCGCAGCCGCCAGTCGTGGCTGGCGACCTGACCGATCACCCCGGAGTAGTCCCTGTAGTCGAAGCGGGCCGGCTGGCCCGTCTGGTACACCTGCGTCGTCACGTTGTGCCCGCCGAGCGGCAGCCGTCCGCCGACAGGGGTCGGCGGGGGCGCGCCCGTCCTGATCCACGCGCCTATGACTTCGAGGTCCACCGTGTAGTAGCGGAGCAGGATCGCGGAATCAGCCGCCAGCAGCCGGCCGACCTCCTCGGCCACCAAGGCGAACACCTGCTTCGGCGGTGCCGCCCGGGCCACTAGCGTGGCCACCCGCCGCAACGCAGCCTGCTCGTCAGCGATCCGGCGGAACCCGGCGTACAGCTGGGCGTTGTCCAGGGAGACGGCGAGCTGGCCGGCGATGAGGTGAACGGCGTCGAGCCGTGCGGTGGTGAAGGCGCCGCGGATCAGCCGGTTTTCCAGCAGCAGCACCGCCCGCAGCGCGCCACGGCTGACGACCGGCACCGCGAGCAGCGAGCACGAGGCGACATCGGCGAAGTACGGGTCGCGGGCGAATCGGTCGTCGGCCGTGGCGTCGGCCACGACAAGCGGTTCCCGCGTCCGCTCCGCGTAGCGCAGCACCGACATTGGCGCCGCGCTTTGCTGGTCGTCGCCGCCGGCCGGTACCCTGCTGCTGCCGTCTGGCACGGGCAGCCAGTCCTGCCGGTCCTCGTCCCAGGGCAGCAGCTGGACGCCGGTAGCGCCGGTCATCGCGCCGAGCACCTCGGCCACCGTCGCGTGCAGCCGTCCGATGCTCGTCTCCGAGCTCAGCGCCTGGGACGCCGACACGATGCCGAGCAGGTCGATCGTTCCCGTGGTGACCACACCGCCGCGGTGGGAAAGATCATCGGGCTGGCGGGGGCTATTCCCGGCGGTCGCAGCAGCTGGCGGCCGCAGGGCCGGGTGGGCCCAGTCCAGCTGACCGGCTTTGGCGGTCGCGCCCCAGGCCAGGTACTCCTGGCGGGCCTGGGCGATCAGGTCGTGGCCGGCGTGGTCCAGGCCGTGGGCGAGGTAGAAGCGGGCGGCGTGCTCGGCGATCAGGGCCCGGTGCCAGGGCCGCTGGCGCTGGGCGGCCTCGTGCCGGGCGGCGTCGAAGGCCAGGGCGGCGGCGCGGAAGTCGCCGGCCGCCCATGCCCGCTCGGCCTCGACCAGCCGCAGCAGGTGCAGGAAGTTGCCGGGCGCGTCCGCGGCGCGTTCGGCCAGCCACCGGGTCACCTCGTCCAGCTCGGCCAGCAGGCCGCCGCGCTCGTCGCCATCGGCGGCGCGGGCCTGCCCGGCCACGGCCAGCGCGCGCAGCAGCCGGGCGACGGCGGTCGGGTAGAGGCCGGGGAGCAGCGGAACCAGCGGCATCGCGGCCACGGTGTGCCGCTCAAGGCCGGCCTGATCGCCGAAGATGGCGGCGGCGGTCGCATGACTGAGATGAGCGAAAAGTTGTGCCACCGGGTTGCCGGCGTACTTGTCGGCGTAAACCGCCTCACCGGCCGCGGCCGTGCTTTCGCCAAGTAGCACGTCAGCAAGCCACCGGTAGGGGTCGAGCACCTGAGCGGACTGCTCGCTGCCGGTCCGGCGCACAAAGGCCACCGCCGCTTCCGCCTCGGCGAGGTAGCGCTTCAATGGCACGCAGTCCAGCATGCCCGGCAACGACGCACAGTACGTGTAGCCGACGTCGGCCAGGTCGCCCGCCGCGATCAGTCCCTCCCTTACCCGCTGACCCATGTGGACACTGTTTTCGATCGGCTCGGCCCAGCAACTGAGGAAAGCGAATAGCATGCGTACCTGGGAGGTGCCGGGCTCGTAGCCGCGGGCTTCGCCCAGCGCCAGGATCCGCCGTGCCGCCCGGTACGCGGCGGCGTAGTCGCCGCGCAGCGCCACAGCACCGAAGGCGGTGTAGGTCGCCGGGCCGACCAGGGCAGGGGCGGGGCCGTGCTCGAGGCAGATCCGCAGTGCTTCCAGGCCCAGCCAGGCGACCGTGGCCTGGTCGCCTACCACGTAGGCCGCGGACTGGGTCGCGTTGATCAGGGCGGACGCGGCGAGCAGCGTGGGGTCGGTGAGGTCCGGCCGGGCCAGGTCGTCGGCGGCTTCGGTGTGGTCCAGCCACTGGTACAGGTAGCCGAACTGGTGGTCAAGCTCGGCCGCGAGCTGGTCCGCGGCCGGGACGGTGATGCCGAGTTCACGCAGCGACACCAGGCCGAGCCGCAGCGCCTCAGCGAAACGGGTCCGGTGGGTCAGGCTGCGCACCTGGAGTGCCGTCGCGTGCGCGCGGTCCGCGCGGCGGGGCACAGCCGTTCGATGGTGCGGTACGCCTCGTCGGCCTCCTCCAGCCGCCCCAGGCAGTAGAGCGCGGCGTGACGGCCGGCGTGCACCTCGGCGAGGGCGGCGGTCTCGCGCGGGTCGACCGCCGGGAGCGCGGCGGTCAGCAGCGCATTTGCCAGCGCGTAGTCCCCGGTCAGCGTGGCCTGGTCGGCGGCGCGGCGCAGCAGCCCTGCCACCTGGCGCCGCTCGGCGGCGTCAGTGACCGCGCCGACGACGGGCAGGTACTGCTCGGCCGCGACCGCGAACAACTCCGGCACCCCGGCCAGCCGCCGCGCCATGGCCAGCTGCACGGCGCGCCGCCGGTCGGGCTCCAGCCCGGCCGAGGACGGCCTCGCGGATCCGGTCGTGCCGGAACCGCACCGCCGGATGCGCCCCGGGCTCCGCCACCAGGAGGCCCTCATCGAGGGCGGGTGCTAGCGCCTGGTCCACCACGTCGGCTGGCTCGCCGAGCGGCGGCCCGCAGCAGGCTCAGCTCGGCGCGGCCGCCCAGGCACGCCATCGCCTCCAGCATCTGCCGGGACCTGCTCCGGCAGGGCGGCGGCGCGCGTCGCCAGCAGCCCGGTCACCTCCGACCGGCCCAGGTACGCGCGCACCGCCGCCGCGTCCCACCGCCACCCGGCGGCCGTCGCGGTCAGCAGGCCGTCGCGGCGCAGCGCGTTCAGCAGCTCCACGGTCTCGTACGGGTTGCCGCGCGTATGCGGCTCGATCAGCCCGGCCAGGCCCGCCACGCGTCGACCCGGCCCACGTGCAGCATCTCGGCTGCCATGGTGGCGAGGCCCGACGCGGGCAGGTTGTCCAGCCGCACGTGCTTCACTCCGGCCTGGTCCCGCCACCGGGCCAGCGGCGCCGCCAGGGGATGCGCCGCGTCCACGTCGCCGTCCCGGTACGCGCCGACCAGCAGCAGGCCCTCGATCGGGTCCTCGGTCAGCACCAGGTCGACGAAGCCGAGTGGCGTAAGCCCCGCCCACTGCAGGTCATCAAGGAACATGACCACCGGCCGCTTGCGCGAGGCGACCGCCCGCAGCGCCGCCGCGGCCGCCCGCTGCAGCCGTGCCTGCGCGGTCAGCGGATCTCCCGCATCCGGCGGCGTCCCCAGCAGCGCCGCGAACTCCGGCAGCACCGCAGTCAGCAGGCCCGCGTTCGGGCCTACCGCATTCAGCATCCTCATCCGCGGCTGCGCCAGCTCATCCTCCGGCTCGGCCAGCAACAGCCGGCCAAGCGCGCGGAACGCCTGGTATCCAGCGTCGAACTCCAGGTCCCGGCGGTACTGGTCAAACTTGCCTACCACGAACCAGCCGTCACCGCCGGTCACCATCGGCCGCAGCTGGTTGACCAGCGCCGTTTTCCCCACTCCCGGCGTCCCGCTGACCAGCACCCCACGGCACCGGCCCGCTAGTGCCTCGCCGAGCGCCGCCTCCAGCTGCGGCCAGCTCGCCGTCGCGTCCCACCAGCCGCGACGGCGGCAGCAGCCGCGCCGGGACATCATGCTGCCCGACCGGCAGCGCAGCCGGTGCCGCACGTGCTCCCGCGTCCCGCACCCGCTCCAGGTCATAGCTCAGCCCGTCCGCGGTCTGGTACCGGTTGTCCGGTTCCTTCTCAAGCAGATGCATGATGATCTCGGACAACGGCACCGGCACGGCCCGGTTCACTTCGGCCGGCGGTACCGGTACCCGGGCCAGGTGCTCATGGATCAGCCGGAGCGGGTCGCCAGAACCGAACGGCGGCGCACCCGTGGCGAGCTCGTACAGGGTCGCGCCCAGCGCGTACAGGTCCGCTCGCTGGTCCACCGGCCGGCCGGTCCGCCCGGTCTGCTCCGGCGCGAGGTAGGCCAGCGTCCCGGCGATCTCGGTGTAGTGCGTGAATTCCGGGCGCATCTCGGCGAACGAACTCGCTAGCGCGAAGTCGACCAGGCAAGGGTCGCCGTCCGGGGAGACCACGATGTTCGCCGGGGTGATGTCCCGGTGGATCACCGCTCGGCGGTGCATGCCAGCCACCGCCCGGGCCAGTCCTGCCGCGAGCCGGGTCAGGTCATCGGCCGCCAGCGGCTTCGCCTGCGACGCCAGGCTCGTACCGCCAGTGTCCTCCAGTTCGATCGACCCTGGCTGCTGTGGCACCTCGGCGAGCTGCGCCACCCCCACGACGCCGCGCAGCCGTTTCAGCATCGCCGCCTCGTGCAGCAGTCGGCGCTCCGCGCCCGGCCCCAGCGGCTCTTTGCGGATGACCGTGCGCCCGGCAAGGAACAGCCGGGTAACCCGAGTGCGACTGCTCTGGTGCACCATCTCGACCCTGGCGGGCGAATCTGGGTCCGGCGGCATTCCGCCTTCCTCCTCCCGGCACCTCGATGCACGGTCCGGCCTGCATTAATCCCTGCTTACACCCATTTGAAAAGGAAGGCGACTGTTGAGCCGACGATTGCGTACGGGGCTGGAGCGGTCCCCGCGCACGTGCGGGCGGAGCTGGCACTGGTAGCCGTGGCCGGTTCTCACCTTTGCTACTTGGCAGCCCATGATTACTGTGAGTAATATTTTAGCCGCCAAACGTAGCGATCGGTGATCGTACTACGCCAGGATTCATAGGGGGATCTGATGTTGAAACCCATTTTTTATGTCTTGACCGCCGCAACCGTCACGGGGATCGCGCTGGCCCCAGGGGTCGCGTCAGCGGCGCCGAAGCCGTCCGCACACGCGCATTCCTCCAAGAGCAGCCCGTCCGCAGTTGATCCGGGCACGTCGCTCGCGCATTCCTCGACGAGCAGCCCCTCCGGAGGCGACCCGGACACGACGGTGACCTTCTCGGTGAACTCGGGCGCCCTGACGATGACCGCCCCTACCACCGCTTCCCTGGACATCGGAGCGCCGGGGACCACCATCTCGGCGGCTTTGGGAGCGGTCATCGTGACCGACGACCGGGCCCTGCTCACCGCCACCTGGACCACGACTGCTCCTCGACCGACTGGACCACGGGGTGGAAGCCGACCGAGACCATCCCGGCCACTGATGTCGGCTATGACCACCGGCAGCATCACCACGTCACGGGGACCATCACCGCGACCGGAACACCCATCACGCTGTCCAATACGGCGCGCCGGTCGTTGTCGACTCCGCCGGAGTCGGCAACAACACCGCCTCGTGGAGTCCGACTGTCTCGGTGACGGTTCCCGCGGCTGCGGTCGGCGGCACCTACACGGCGACGCTCACCCATTCCGTGGCCTAGGCCTGTCGCTGCGACACCCTGATAACCGGGCCCGCCTTAAGCGAATCGGGGCGGGTCCGGTTCCGCGTTCTGCGCCGGCGGGACGGGCAGATCTCACACCATTAACAGGGGGAAATGTGCGCCGCTTGATCAGCGCCATCATGCTCGCGCTGACCGCCGGGATCTTGAGCCCGGCGTCCAGCGCCGCAGCGTCGGCCCAGCTTCTGGCCGCGCCGCGGCCGCAGTCGTTCGGCGTCCGGCTTGTCGACGTACCCGTCTCTGAAGCGACCAATCCACGCGCCCTGCGCTACATCATCGACTATCTTCCGACCGGAACGGTTATCCACCGCAGAATCCTGATCGTGAATCAGGAATCGCGGACGGCGCGCTTCACCGTTTATCCCGATGCCGCCAACATCACCGACGGGGTTTTCGTCGGGTACGCAGAGGGAAACACGCAACGAGCTGACCGGCTGGATCAGCGTGCAGCACCCGGTGGTCACCCTCGCTCCGGGGGCGTCCGTCATGGACATGATCACGGTCAAGGTGCCGGCCGGCGCGACGCGGGGTGAGCACTACGGCGTGATCTGGGTCCAGCAGACGGCTCAGTCGCACGCCTCCAAAGGCTTCGCTCATCGAGGTATCCCGGGTCGGGATCCGCGTGTACCTGGCGGTCGGGCACGGCGGTGCCCCGCCGACCAGCTTTGACATCACCTCCATCACGGCGCGCCGGTCGGCCAGCGGGCAGCCGTCCATTCTCGTCCACGTGGACAACACCGGCGGCCGGGCCGTCGACCTGGGCGGCAGCGCGCGCCTGGCCGACGGCCCTGGGGGCAGCAGCGCCGGGCCGTTCCCGGCCAAAGCGATCATCACCCTCGCGCCCGGCCAGGCGGGAAACATAACCTTTGCCCCGCCCAAGAGCTTGCCGCTTGGTTCGTGGCGGGTGACGGTCAGCTTGGCGAGCGGGCTGACTACCTGCTACCGCTACGACCAGTATCCACTTCGTGCCGGTTGTGGCGGCTGCGGGGGGTCTGTCGGGGATGGCGTGGGTCTGGATTGCGTTGGGCGTGCTGGCGGTTGGGCTAACCGTTGTCATGGGACGGTATGCCTGGCAGCATCGCCGCATGACGGCCTGAGCGGGTGGTGTGGGCTGGCGGCCAGTCGCGTCACCCGGGGCTGAGGTGGGGGTGACGCGGTGACCTGCGTTGCGGTGCCCGGTTCCGCTTTCCCTGGCCGCGCCCGGTTATGGCGGGTAAATGCGGTATTTCCGGCGGCGCGCTGGTTAATGCCATTTTGTAATTGCCGGCATTTAAATTGTTGGCGGAAGGGTTTGACAGCGGGCGGGGCGGAGTCCAGACTCCAACTTTGGCAGTTGCAGCAGGTCGTTGGCCTACGGGCCAGGTCTGCGCCGCCAGGTGGCGTGATTCGGGGGATTCGGCGTGGCATTTTCCGTGGGTCTTTCTTCTGCTGTCGCGGCGTCGCTTGCGCTGGCGGTCCGGGCACGCCGGGGGCTGCGCCTGGCCATTGTCGCCGCGATTGTCCTCGCCGGGCTGGCTGCTCCGCCTGCCTCCCGGGCCGTCGCGGCCAGCGGCACCACACAGGTCGTCCAGCAGTTCAACAACAACACGGTGAACTCCGCCTATCCCGTGTCGGTACCCGCGGTGCCCAACGGCGGCACCAACCCGGTCTGCCTGACCGCGGCGGCAACACCACCAGCGGCCCGCCCGTACAGTTGCACGTCCAACACCGACACGAACGGGTCGGGCAAGCTGCGCCTCACGTCGGCCACGGCCGGCCAGGAGGGCGGCCTGTTCGCCGCGGCGAGCGTGCCGACCTCCCAGGGCATCGACGCGACGTTCAACACCTACCAGTACGGCGGCACCGGGGCGGACGGCCTGGCGTTCGTGCTGGCCGCGGTCAACCCGGCCAACCCGCTGGCGCCGCCCAACATCGGGCAGTCCGGCGGTGCGCTCGGCTACTCGGCAAACGCCGGATCGAGCCTGGTCGGCCTGGTCGACGCCTACATGGGCATCGGCCTTGACGTCCACGGCAACTTCAGCAACAGCGTGTACGAGGGCAGCGGCTGCACCAATCCGAGCTACATCTCCACGGCCAACCAGCAGGTGCCGGGCCAGGTCGTGGTCCGCGGACCGGGTAACGGCCTGGTCGGATACTGCGCGATCAGCAGCACCGCGACGAGTACCACCTCGCCTGCGCTGGTCCTGCGCGCGTCCACCCGCGCGGCGTCGGTGGTGCCGGTGGAGGTGGCGATCAACCCGACCTCGGCGTCGTTCACCACTGCCTCGGGCATCACGGTCCCGCCCGGCACCTACGCGGTGCAGTTCACCCCGGTGGGCGGGTCGGCCATCCAGGAGACCGGCACGCTGCCGACCGTGCCCTCGGGCCTGTACCCGTCGTCCACGTGGACCACGTCGGCAGGCATTCCCCAAGCAGCTCGCGTTCGGCTGGGTGGGCTCCACCGGCGGGGTCACCGACTTCCATGAAGTCGACGCTGTGAACGTGAACAGCTTCAGCCCTGTCCCGCAGCTCGCGGTGTCCCAGACCAGCTACGTCGCGGCGTCCCCCACGGCCGGCACGCCGGTGACCTACGTTGTCAGCCCGGGCGTCTCCTCTTCGGGTGCCAGCGAGGGCAACGCGATCTCGGTCACCGAGACCATGCCGCCGGCGTCACCCCCGTAGGCGCCTACGGCTCGGGCTGGACCTGCGCGGCCCCGTCCGGGCAGACGATCACCTGTACCGACAGCGCCACGCCGTTCGCAGCGGGCACGTCGCTGCCGGCGATCACCGTGGAGGGCATCGTCACCAGTTCCAGCGTGACGGCCGCCGCGATCCAGTCGGGTACCACGGTGACAGCGTCTTCGTCCGACGGCAACCCCGGCATCGCCACCAGCACGACGGCGGGCACACTGCCCGCGGCGCCGTCCGGGGTGACGCTCAGCCCGGCGACCAGCACGATCGCGGCCGGGGACGCGGTGACGATCTCGGGCGCGAACATCACCGCCGCGACCGCGATCGAGATCGGCACCACGGCCCAGCAGGCCGCCGGCACCCCGACCGTGCTGCTGCCCTGCCCGGGCGCGGCGGCGCCCGGATGCTTCACCGTGTCCGGGAGTACCCTGGTCATCTCCTCGATGCCGTCGGTGACGGCCGCGGAGACGGCGAACGTCACCGTGGTCACTTTGGGCGCGTCCGGGTCGGCCAGCTACGTCTACACCGACAAGCCCGGCACGCCCGCGGCACCCACGGCCACGGCCGGCATCACCAGCGCCACCGTGACCTGGACCGCTCCGGCCGCCAACGGCAGCCCGATCACCGGCTACGTGGTCACGCCGTACCTGAACGGGACGGCCCAGACGGCGCAGACGTTCACCAGCAGCGCGACCACCCAGACCCTGACCGGCCTGACCGCCGGTTCCTCTTACACGTTCACGGTAGCGGCGATCAACGCGATCGGCACCGGCGCGGCCAGCCCGCAGTCGAACGCGGTGACCCCTATGTGCTGCCCGGCGGGCCGGTCATTACCGGGGTCACCCCCGGGGACTCCGCCGCTACGGTGACTTGGACCGCCCCGGCCAGTAACGGCGGCAGCGCAATCACCGGCTACGTGGTCACCCCGTACATCGGCAGTGCCGCGCAGGCGGCGCAGACGTTCCCGAGTGCCGCTACCGCCGAGACGGTGACCGGCCTGGTCCCCGGTACCAGCTATACCTTCACCGTCGCTGCGGTCAACCTGGCCGGCACCGGCCCGGCCTCGGCGAACTCCTCCGCGGTGACTGTCAACACGGGGCCCAGCCTGACGTTCGCAGCGCCGCCGCCTGGCGAGGTGAGTGTGGCCTACCGGGACGCGCTGACCGCGACCGGCGGGACGGGGGCCCTGACCTGGTCGGTGAGCAGCGGCACCCTGCCGCCGGGTCTGACCCTGAACTCCGCCACCGGGGTGCTGTCGGGCACCCCGACGGCGGGCGGCAGCTTCACCTTCACCGTCACGGTCACCGACACGGCCGGGGGCACCGCCAGCAAGGGCGTCACGCTGGTGATCGCGGCGGTGCCGTCGTTGTCGAACCCGGCGCCGCCGTCGGGGCAGGCGGGGGTGGCTTACAGTGACACGCTGGCGGTGGCCGGCGGGACCGGGCCGTTCACCTGGCTGGCGAGCGGCGGCAGCCTGCCGCCGGGGGTGACGCTGAACTCTTCCACGGGGGTGCTGTCGGGTACCCCGACCACGGTGGGCCTGTACTCGTTCACGGTGCGGGTGACCGACTCGTTCGGGCTGACCGCTACGCAGGGCGTGTCGATGACGGTCGCGATCGGCCAACTGGTGATCGCCGCGTCGGCCGGTACCTCGACGGCGACGCAGGGCGGGGTGGTGCGTTACACGGTCACGATCACGAATACCGGCACCGCCGCGTACTCGGGTGTCTCGTACGCGGTTCCGCTGTCCGACGTGCTCGACGACGCCACTTACAACGGCGACGTGGCCGCGACCTCGGGCACGGCATCGGTGGGCGGCCAGGCGCTGAGCTGGAGCGGCACGCTCGCCGCGGGTGCCGCCGCCACGGTCACGTTCTCGGTGACGGTCAAGAACCCGTACACGGGCAACGGCACGCTGGCCTTCACCGTGACGTCCCCGACTGTGGGGACCAACTGCCCGGCGGGCGGTACCGACGCGCGGTGCACGGTGTCGGTCCCGGTGGCCGCGCTGACCATCACGGCGACCTCCGGGGTGGCCTCGGCGGCGCCCGGCGCCGTGGTCCATTACACGGTCACGGTGGCCAACTCCGGCGTGGTCGCGTACACGGGCGCGACGTTCACCGACCCGCTGGCCGGGGTGCTCGACGACGCCGCCTACGACAACGACGCGGCCGCCAGCGCCGGCACGGTCTCCTATGCCAGCCCGAACCTGACCTGGACCGGCGACCTGGCGCCCGGGGCGACCGCGACCATCACGTTCTCGGTCACCATCAGCAACCCCGATGCCGGCAACCACATCCTCACCAGCACCATCACCTCCGGCACGGCCGGCACCAACTGCCCGGCGGGCGGCACCGACCCGCGCTGCACCGCCGCCGTCACCGTGCAGGGCCTGACCATCACGACTACCGCCAACACGTCCTCGGCCACCCCCGGCAGCACCGTGGCGTACACGGTCACGGTGACCAACAGCGGCCAGGCCGCGTATACGGGGGCCACGTTCACCGACTCGCTGTCGGGGGTGCTGGACGATGCCGCCTACAACGGGGACGCGGTCGCCACTACCGGGTCGCTGTCCTACGCGAGCCCGAACCTGACCTGGACGGGGAACCTGGCGGTGGGGGCGGCCGCGACGGTGACGTTCTCGGTCACGGTGAGCAACCCCGATACCGGGGACAAGGCGCTGGTGACGGCGGTGACGTCGGGGACGCCGGCGAGCAACTGCCCGGCGTCCGGGCCCGCGCCGGCGTGCGGCACGTCGGTCACCGTGCTGGTGCCGGGGCTGACGATCGTGAACTCGGCGGGTGTCTCGAGCACGACGCCGGGGTCGGTGGTGCACTACACGGTCACGATCACGAACACGGGGCAGACCGCCTACGCGGGGATCAGCGTGGCGGACTCGCTGTCCGGGGTGCTGGACGACGCCGCCTACGACGGGGACGCGGCCGTCACGGCCGGGCCGGGCACGGTGTCGTATGCCAGCCCGGTGCTGACGTGGGCGGGGAGCCTGGCGACGGGGGCCGCCGTCACGGTGACGTTCTCGGTCACGGTGAGCAATCCCGACACCGGCAACCGGCTGCTCCTGACGACCACGGTGTCCACGGCGGCGGCGGGCAGTAACTGCGCGGCGGGGAGCGCGGATTCGCGGTGCTCTGCATCGGTGCCGGTGCTGATCCCTGGGCTGGACCTCACGGTCACCGCGAATACCGCCTCCGCGGTGCCCGGTTCCACCGTGGGCTACACGGTCGTGGCCGATAACACGGGCCAGACGACGGACACCGGGGTGAGTTTTACCGTCTCGCTGTCCGGGGTGCTGGACGACGCTGCCTACAACGGCGACGTCGCGGCCACCGTCGGCACGGTGTCGTTCGCCACCCCGAACCTGACCTGGACCGGCACGCTGGCGGCCGGGGCGATCGCGACCATCACGTTCTCGGTCACCGTGAACAACCCCGACACCGGCGATCACCTGCTGGCCGTCACGCTCACCTCCGCCTCGACCGGGAATAACTGCCCGGCGGGCAGCACCGACCCGGGTTGCGCGGTGTCGGTGCCGGTGGCGTCGCTGGCCATCACGAACAGCTCGAACGTGGCGTCGACCACGCCGGGCAGCGTGGTCCGGTTCACCGCGGTGTTCACCAATACCGGCCAGGCCCCGTATAACGACATCACGATCAGCACCAATGCCGCCGACGTGTTCGACGACGCGGTGCCCAACGGCGACCAGACCGCTACCTCCGGGACACTGAACGTCGTCGGGAACGCGGTCACCTGGACGGGGGACATCCCGGTCGGCGGCAGCGTCACGGTCACCGGGACCGTGACCGTGAACAGGCCTGATGCCGGCAACCAGGTGCTGGCCAGCACGATCACCACCGCGGCGGCGGGCAGCAACTGCCCGGTCGCTGCGCCGGCCGCGGCCTGCAGCGTGAGTGTCCCGGTGCTCACCCCCGGGCTGAGTATCAGCAATACCCCGAGCACCACGGCGGCCGTGCCGGGGTCGGTGGTGAGCTACACGGTCGCGATCACCGACTCGGGCCAGACGCCGTATGCCGGGATCAGCGTGACCGACGACCTGTCCGGGATGTTCGACGACGCCGCCTACGACGGGGACGCGGCGGCCAACACGGGCGCGGTGTCGTATGCCAGCCCGGTGCTGACCTGGACGGGCAGCCTGGCGGTGGGGGCGACCGCGACGGTCACGTTCTCGGTCACGGTGAACAACCCCGATACCGGGGACAAGGTCGTGATCACCACCGCGACGTCGGCGGCGCCCGGGTCGTCCTGCCCGGCCCGGTACCACGGCGGCGCCGTGCCGGAGCACCGTGGCCGTGCTCACCCCGGGACTGGACATCACCGCCGCCGCCGGCAGTTCGACCGCCGTGCCGGGCGCCACCGTGGGCTACACGGTCACGATCACCAACGCCGGCGAGACGCCCTATGCCGGGATCACCGTCACCGACGACCTGTCCGGGCTGCTGGACGACGCCGCCTACAACGGGGACGCGGCGGCCGGCACGGGCGCGGTGTCGTATGCCAGCCCGGTGCTGACCTGGACGGGCAGCCTGGCGGTGGGGGCGACCGCGACGGTCACGTTCTCGGTCACGGTGAACAACCCCGATACCGGCGACAAGGTCCTGGCCACCGTGGTCACCTCCGCAGCGGCCGGCGAATAACTGCGCGGCCGGCAGCACCGACCCCGGCTGCGTCACCAGCGTGCCGGTGGAGGCGGCCGCCCTGCTCACCTTCGCCATCAGCTCCGATGCCGCCACGGCCGTGGCCGGCGGGGTCGTGCACTACACGGTCACCGTCACCAACGCCGCCGCGACCCCGTATGCCGGGGCGGCCTTCACCGACGACCTGTCCGGGGTGCTGGACGACGCCGCCTACAACAGCGCGACGGCCAGCGCCGGCACCGCCACCTTCACCAGCCCGGACCTGACCTGGACCGGCACGGTGCCAGCCAGCGGAACCGCCACCATCACCTACACGGTCACCGTGAACAACCCCGACGCCGGCGACAAGATCCTGGCCAGCACCCTGACCTCCGCCTCGGCCGGCAGTAACTGCCCGGCAGGCAATACCGACCTGAGGTGCTCATCCACCGTGACGGTCTCCTCGCTGGCGATCACGAACAGCTCGGCCGCGGCGTCGACCACGCCGGGCAGCGTGGTCCGGTTCACCGCGGTGTTCACCAACACCGGCAAGACCCCGTATGACGACATCACGATCAGCACCGACGCGGCGGACGTGTTCGACGACGCGGTGCCCAACGGCGACCAGACCGCTACCTCCGGCACGCTGAGCATCGTGGGCAACGGGGTCACCTGGACGGGGGACATCCCGGTGGGCGGCAGTGTCACGGTGACCGGGACGGTGACCGTGAACAGGCCTGATGCCGGCAACCAGGTGCTGGCCAGCACGATCACCACCGCGGCGGCGGGCAGCAACTGCCCGGTCGCGGCGCCCGCCGCGGCCTGCAGCGTGAGCGTCCCAGTGCTCACCCCCGGGCTGACCATCAGCAACACCCCGAGCACCACCACCCCGGTCCCCGGGTCGGTGGTCGGCTACACCCTGACTATCGCTAACTCCGGGCAGACCGCCTATACCGGGATCACGGTCAGCGAGTCGCTCGCCGAGATGCTGAACGACGCCGCCTACGACGGCGACGCCGCCGCCACCGCCACCAGCGGCGCCAGCGGCACGGTGTCGTATGCCAGCCCGGTGCTGACCTGGACCGGTGACCTGGCCGTGGGGGCGACCGTCACGGTGACGTTCAGTGTCACAGTGAACAACCCCGATACCGGGGACAAGCTGGTGATCGTGACCGCGACGTCGGCGGCGCCCGGGTCGTCCTGCCGGCCCGGCACCACGGCGGCGCCGTGCCGCAGCACGCTGGCGGTGCTCACCCCGGGACTGACCATCGCCAGCTCGGCCGGCGCCGCGACCGCCGCCGGCCGGCGGCACCGAGGATTACACGGTCACGATCACCAACACCGGCGAGACGCCGTATGCGGGCATCAGCGTGACCGACGACCTGACCGGGCTGCTGGACGACGCCGCCTACCACGGCGACGCCGCCGTCACCGCCACCGGCACCGGCACCGGCACGGTGTCCTACACAAGCCCGGCCCTGACCTGGACCGGCAGCCTGAACCCAGGGGACAGCGCCACCGTCACGTTCTCGGTCACGGTGAACAACCCCGACACCGGGGACAAGGTCCTGGCCACCACCGTGACCACGGCCGCGGCCGGGAGCAACTGCGCGGCCGGCAGCACCGACCCCGGCTGCGTCACCAGCGTCCCGGTCGCCGTGGTGACCATGACGAACCTGGCCGGCACGGGCACCGCCACGCCAGGCGGCGTGGTCGGCTACACGGTCACGGTCGCCGACACCGGGCAGGTGCCGCTCACCGACACCACCTTCACCATCCCGCTGTCCGGCCTGCTGGACGACGCCGTCTACGACAACGACGCCGGCGCGACCGAGGGCCTGTTCTCGTTCACCAGCCCGGACCTGACCTGGGACGGCGACCTCGACCCCGGGCAGTCCGCCACCGTCACGTTCTCGGTCACCGTGGACAACCCCGATGCCGGCAGCAAGACCCTCACCAGCACCCTCACCTCACCCACCCCCGGCAGCAGCTGCCCCGCCTCCGCCCCCGCCCCCGCCTGCACCGCCGTCGTCGCCGTGCTGGTCCCGGCCCTGACCATCACCAAGACCGCTAGCACCAGCACGACCACCCCCGGGTCGGTCGTGACCTACACGATCACCGTGGCCGACACCGGCCAGACCTCTTACGCGGGCGCGACGGTCACCGACGACCTGAGCGGCGTCGGGACGACGCCGCCTACAACGGCGACGCCACCGCCACCCCCGGCACCGTCACCTACGCCAGCCCGGTCCTGACCTGGACCGGTAGCCTCAACCCCGGCGACACCGCCGTCATCACCTATTCCGTCACCGTGAACAACCCCGACACCGGCGACAAGCTCCCGACCAACACCGCCACCTCCGCCGACCCCGGCAGCACCTGCCCCCCGTCGGCCCCCGCTCCGGCCTGCACCGCCGTCGTCGCCGTGCTGGTCCCCGCCCTGACCATCACCAAGACCGCTAGCACCGCCACCACCACCCCCGGCTCCGTCGTGACCTACACGATCACCGTGGCCGACACCGGCCAGACCTCTTACGCGGGCCCGACGGTCACCGACGACCTCACCGGCGTCCTCACCGGCGCCGCCTACAACCACGACGCCACCGCCACCGGCGCCGGCACGCTCACCTACACCAGCCCCGCCCTGACCTGGACCGGTGACCTCAACCCCGGCGGCACCGCCGTCATCACCTACACCGTCACCGTCAACAACCCCTACGCCGGCAGCGGCACCCTCGTCAACACCGTCACCTCCGCCGCACCCGGCAGCACCTGCCCCACATCCGGGACCGGCGGCAGCCAGTGCGCCGTCACGGTCGGCGTCATCGCCGGGCCGCTGACCATCACCGCCCCCGCCACCGCCAACCTCGGCGCCGCACCCCCCGGCGGCACCATCACCAGCAGCCTCGGCACCATCACGGTCACCGACGACCGCGGCCTCGGCGTCGGCTGGACCACCACCGTCGCCTCCACCGACTTCACCACCGGCAACGCCACCCCCGCCGAGACCATCCCAGCCGCCGACGCCACCTACACCATCCCCGCCCTCACCACCACCGGCCCAGCCACCATCACCCCCGCCACCACCCTCAACCTCTCCGGCAACCCCCAGCCCGTCATCACCGCCACCAACGTCAACGGCAACACCACCACCACCTGGAACCCCCAAATCCAGGTCACCATCCCAGCCGGAGCCATCGGCGGCACCTACACCGCCACCATCACCCACTCCGTCACATAACCACACCCAATCCAACAACAACGAGGCAGTCCCCATGAGCGTGGCGCCACTGCAGTGACTCCCCGTCACCCGACCCGGGGCCCCCAGATGCCCGTCGACGCCAGTGGTTGTCCCGGCGTCCGGTTACTGCTTCTCGCGGTCAGGCAATGGCCGCAGCCTTGCCCCGATTTGCCGTAGCCAGTCATCGGTGTGCGGGCAGTGCTCCCGGATGGCGTCCAGGCCGGCGTCCGCGATGACCAGCGGGCCGTCAATCGTCTTGATGTACCGCGGGTAGGCGCATGATTCGCTTCGACGGCGCGGTGTCGGTGCCGTCGTTGACTAGTTCCGGGCCACGCTCCAGCTGGACGGCGCGTTCCAGTTCGGCCGCTGGGGCGCTGTCGCCCATTACCTCACCAAGGCGGCGGCAGTCGGCGAGCACCCATGCCTCGGTCTCGTGCAGTACCAGGTTCGGTAGGAAGCGCCTGTCGTCGACCACCTTGGCCAGCGCTGTCTCGACATGCCGGACGCGCTCGTACGGTGATCCGTGCGGCCGGTCTGCCATTCCGGGCGCGTCGGCCGGGAACGCGTAGTAGTCGAGCATCGTGCTCAGCACAGTGGTCGAGGAGCTTGCCGGCCGGTTCGTGGCGGGTGACGGTCAGCCTGGCGCTGGCCGCCGCCTGCGTCGGATGCGGCGGGCGGCGGTTACGGTGAGCAGGACGGCCGCGAGGGCGGCCAGGCCTGCTGCGGCGTATGCGGGCAGGTAGCCGCCGGGTGCTCCAGTTCCGGCCCCCGACTCGGCGGCCGGGGGTAGCCGGTCAAGGTGAGCCGCGCAGACGATGGGCCGGCTGGCGCCTGGTAGTGCGGCGCAGGCGATCGCGGCCAGGCGCGCCTGCCGGGCCGGGGTCTGGGTGACCCGGGCGGTGACGCGGAAGGTGCGTGTTGCCCCCGCCGGGACGGTGGCGTGCCAGGTAACCTGCCTGGCCGTGGCCGTGCCGTTGCCGCTGGCCGACAGGAGCTGCAGCCCGGGGGACAGGGTCTGGGTGATCTTCAGGTTCCGTGCGAGCGAAGTGCCGGTGTCGCGGACGCTTGCTGTGTAGGTGAGCCGCTCTCCCGCGGCCGCCGTGACGTGGCCGTCGGTGACGCTGATGCTCAGCGCGGGTCCCCGGGGCGTCGGCGCGGCCGGGGCCGTGCGTGACGCTACCGGGTGGCCCGTGGAGGCGGCCACCGGGTGGCCCGTGGCCGCCGCCACGGGGAACGCGATCAGCCCGGCCGCTAGGGCCGTGCTGGCCTGTGTGCTGATGGCGTGCCCTGAGGTCCGCACCGACCGCCCGCCTCCCGTAGAGAACTCAAAGTATCTGGGTGAATTCGCAGGGTAGTCATCGTAGCAGCCACTCATGGCGCCGGCTGTCCGAGTTCCGCTTGCCCTGACCGGGCCCGGTTATGGCTGGTAAATGTGGTATTTCCACGGCGCGCTGGTGAATGCCGTTTTGTAATTGCCGACATAAATTGCTGCCGGAAGCGCTTGACAGCGGGTGAAGCGGAGTCCAGACCCAATGCCGCTTATCAAGAGATGATCATGGTGGCCCAGGCTGGCCCGGGCACGCCCTGGGGCGGATGCCTGCCCTTCGTCGTGCCGGTTACAGGGAAGACTTTGTTCCTGGTGGAAGAAAAGTATCGTATAGGTGCACGAATCCTTCTCGCAGAATAAAGTCTTCCGGATGATGGCGCTCCCGCCTATGGGCGGGCCTTGCGCGCTGCGATGATCGTCCGGTATGTGCCATATGTCCTTATCTGCGGAAACGGAAGGCCACCGGCTAAGCGACATTGAGTCCAGACCCCGCCCGGGCAGCTTCAGCAGGTCGCTGTCCTACAGGCCAGGTCGGCGCAACCAGCGGCCGTGATTCGGGGGAAAAGGCCCTTTGCGGACTGCAACTCACCTGCACCTTCGCGGCTAGCCGGGTCGCTACTCAGGTAGCGAATCTTTAGTTCCAGAAGAGAAAATCCCGGCTGGTACGACAACCTCAAGTGCCGCACCCGCCATTCAGAGCCCGGGGCATCGCGTGTGATTCCGGCGCCAGAATGGAGAAGAAGAAATGCGAATCACCAAGAAGATCGCGAGCATCGCGGCCACCGCGGCCGTCCCGGCCCTGGCCCTTCCCCTCATGGCGGCCTCCCCCGCCTTCGCCGCTCAGGCTCCCGCCCCGGTCACGGGGATTGGCGTCGGCGGGTCCCCGTGGTACGGGTACATCGGCGACCAGCAGGCCCCATGGCCGGGTGACTTCGGCGCCAGCTACGTGATGACCGGCAACGCACCGCTGGCCCTGGGCCAGACGAGAACCTGGAACGTCACCTACACGAACGAGGGGAACGTCGCGGAGAACATCGCTGTCACCCAGGACGCCAGCGGCGTGTACACCTGGGGTCACGCCCCGGTCCCGGCGGGCTGGGTCTCGTTCAGCCCGGCCTCGGCCGGCAACGTCGCCCCCGGCGGCCAGGTGATCGTCAAGGTCACGGTGCGCGTCCCCGCGAGCGCCAAGGCCGGCCTGTACGGCGGGACACTGATGGGCACGGCATCGGCCGTCCACAAGGGCAGCGGGAACATCACCAGCAACATCGGCGCGGGCGACCGCGAGTACATCCAAGTCGGCTAGCCTCGCACAGCCCGCGCGGGGATCTACGCCACCCTGTTGGGTCCGTCGCCCTCCACGACCCCAACGGTTCACAAGAAGACCTTCGCCCGCCTCCAGGTCTTGACGGTCACCACGAAGTCAAGGTCTCCGGCGAAGTAGTCGTTTCCGGGCAGTAAGGTCCCGCGTGGCTGCTCTAGCGCCCATTCCGCGATTGCCGCCGCTATCGCCTTGTAGGGGTAGCGCGTGCCCCGCCACGCGGCTATCTGCGCGTCGGTGACAGTTTCCAGTTCCAGTGTCATGACACGCGGGTTTCTGCCCGGATGTGCGCGCGCTCGTCCCGCTCCGCGTGCAGGGCTTCTTGGAATTCGCCGAGCAGCCGGGGCAGGGCGGGGTCACCCATGCACGCCGTGAATCGGTCCTGAAGCAGGATCATGACGGCACCGCGAATGCTGTCGAGTTCGAAGGTGGTCAACTGGTCCAGCGTCCAGTGCGCGTTCCCGCGCTGGGGCAGCTTCCCCGCGCTCCATGTCGAGCGCGGCGCGGACGGCGTAACGGAACTTGAGGACCAGCAGGAAAAGCGGGCTGCCGGGCGGCAGGTATGCCTTGTGCTTCACCATGACTTCGGTGGCGTCGTAGGCGACTTTAAGTTCGTCTCTCGGGAGTTCGGTCAGCGAGCGCATCTATCCGGCTTTCGTTGCGCGGCGGGCGACGGAAGAGCCCGGATTGCCAGCGATGGTTTAGACCGAACGGCAGGCCGCTCACACGCAGCATCCGGACCCTGGGAGCGCGCCGCCGTGCGTGCCCCCAGCATCCCGCCGTGGACGGGGGTGCAGGTCAATCGCCCACGGTGGGATGTGTGACAAGGATGTCTGCGCGCAACGCTCGTAAACTAGTTGGCGAACGGGTATGCCACGATCGGCCACACTGGCGCGGGAGGGTTGCCACACAATGGCCACGAAGAATCCGGCGGCAGTCCGCCTAGGTGAACGGCTGAAGCGCGGCCGTCTCGCGGCCAGCTACAGCAGCCAGGATGCACTAGCGGCGAAACTAGGGTTTGACAGGTCGGTGATCGCCAAAGCCGAAACAGGCGACCGGCCGCTCTACCCCCGACGTACTCGGCAAGTGGATCGATGCATGCGGGCTTGACCCTGAACCGTACGAGGATCTAGCCGAGTTGGCCCGCTTGCCCGATGTCGGCCCGGTGCCAACGTGGTTTGAGAACTGGCTACAAGCCGAGTCTGCCGCCGATGCGCTGAGCATCTGGTCACCGATCCTGATACCGGGTTTGCTGCAAACCGCTGACTACGCGCGTGCTTTGCTGCTGGCAGAGCAGACGGATACGTCGGATTCAGCGATTGACGCTCTGGTGAACGCTCGACTTGACCGGCAGGCCATCTTCGATCGCGCAGAACCAACCGATCTGGCGGTTGTGCTCGATGAACACGTGATGCAGCGGCTCATCGGCTCACCTGCCATCATGCACGACGTGCTAGCCCACGTTGCCGACATGTCGCATCGCCCGAACATCGTGGTTCAGGTCCTGCCGTCGAGCCGGGGGGCTAATGCCGGGTTGAGCGGCGCGTTTGACGTCGCCAATGCCGACGGTGCCCCGGACACTCTGAGGCAAGATGGCCTAGAAGACCACACGACAGAAAATCGATCACTTGTACGTAAAGCACGGGTAGCCTTCAACCGGGTACGAGGTGACGCGCTACCCCGCGACGCATCACGAGACCTCATCTTGAAGGCGGCAGAGCAATGGAAGACACCCTGAACTGGCGTAAGGCCAGCTACAGCGGCAACGGTGGCGGCAACTGCGTGGAGGTCGCCACGGTCCCCGGAAGCGTGGCGGTTCGGGACACCGCCAACAGGGACGGCGGAACGCTGGCGTTCACCGCCGACGCATGGCAGACGTTCACGGACAGACTCAAGTAGGCGAAGCTAGCCAAGCGGCCCGGGGCACAACAGCCCCGGGCTGCTTTCCTATCACCATGGGCCACTGTCCGCCCCGCTCAGGTCCGCGCGGGATACACCCCCGTACTCAATCGTCTCCAGGGTCCTCTTCGTACTCGGTGTACTCCGCCTCGATGTGCACCGCGCCGCCGTGCTCGTCCTCGAGTTCCAGCGACAGCCCGTCCAGCCACTTCCAGGCGTAACCCGCGACGGTGATCTTCCCCCCGTCTGGCCGCCGGATGGACCTCGATGCGCTCCAGCAGGTTCGCCACCGCCTCGGCGTGCCTAGCGGCCTTGAGCGCTTCCGCTTCCGTGTCGAATGATCCGGCGCTTCGCTGAGCGCCGCTGGCGTCCCTGTAGAGGCCGGTGTACTTCTTTCCCCTGAGCCGGGCCGATGCCATCAGGCACCTTCCCGAAGCTCGGAGATCACGCTTTCAAGCGCTCGCCAGGTAGCCGACCCAGTAGTCGGCGGTGTGATTGCCCTTCTGGTCGTTGAGCGCGTCCAGCGCCCGGATCGCAACGTCCCTCGTGCGGCCGGTGTCCGGCATGGTGAGCCTTCCCGCGCCCGGTAAGTCTGTCAACGAAATCCCCTTGTCAACGATGCTGCTGTGTTCGATAAAAAAACGCTAGCAGCACATTAACTAGGGTTGTCAACCCGAACTACACCGACGTGTTGGAAGCGAGCCGGGCGGTCACCCCGGTCAGAGGTGGAGGGCGATGCCTCGGTGGGCGGCGAAGCGGTCGAAGACGGGCATGGGGAGCGTGGCGACAACAGCCTCCGGCGTGTGGCCTGACGGGTTGTGGAAGGTGACCTGACTCATTGGCATGCCCGGTCACCAGCACCAGGTGCCCGCCGGTCCGGGGCGGGTCGCTGCCCGGGCGCCGGATCTCCGGGTGCACCGAAGCGATTACCAGCCTTCCCCCGTCCAGTTCGGCCATCAGCCGGGCGGAATCCAGTTCCGTGACCACATCCGCCTGCAGCGCGTGCTTGTCCCTGGCGTACTCGGCGAAGGGCTGGTAGATGAGCCCCCCCGGGCGGCCCGGCTCATCGGTGTACGCGCCGTACTCCATGCAGCCGATGGCGAGTTCGTACAGGGTCGGCGCCACCCCGTCCCGGGCGAGCAGCGCCATCTGGAAGCACGCCATCCCGCACCAGCGCGCACACCACGCCGCGTACGTCTCTAGGTCCGGCGCGCCACTCTCCCGCCAGCGCGGGTCTTCGGCCCGAGGATGCCCTCCGTAGAGGATGGCCGCGATGAGTGACGGGGACGCGTACTGCGTCATCCAGGGGATGGGGCGCCGCATGTCACCGAATCTTATTGAGTACGCGAGCTGCGGGACGCGGAACTGACCCGTACCACCTCCGGCGAGGCGATGGCCGTGCCGAGTGCAACTGCGCAACAGCCGCACCAGGGTGCTCTCCTTAGGCTGCTACGACCGCTCGGCGGCGTCCTTCCTCGGGTCACGGTCGCGCAGGGTGGAGACTCCGTCGCCGTCGAGTTCATCGCAGTAGAGCGTGCGGCCGGTCATGGCCATGATTAGGGTCAGGGTGGTGCCAGACACGAGTGGCCCGGAGCCGGTGGTGAAGGGGCCGTCGGTGGCCGCGAGCCGGAGGCTGCGGACGCGTCCCTTGGCGAGGACGACGAGATCGGAACCCTGGTAGTAGTCAGCTACTGTGGTCAGGGTGGTGATCGGGTAGTCACGGTGGATGCCTAGCGGCCGGCGGATGTCCTCGCCGTGCACGATGGCTTCACCGAGCATCGCTACGGTCGGCACGGGCGCTTTGGTCGTGCTGGTGATCACGTGGCGGAACCGCGCGAGCGTGTCGGCTGGGATGGTGCCCATCTGTTCAGCCAGCCGCATGGCGACCTGCTTGTCGAAGTCGAACCGGCAGCGGATCACGCCCGCCAGCCACCGCGCCGGGTTGAGGCTGGCGCCCGCGGTGAGGTGTGCCAGCACCTCGCGAACGGTGAACCGGTCGCACAACGACCGCGTGGCCCATTGCTGGTCGGTCAACTCCGAGAGATCGGCGGCCAGGGCGGCACGTTCGGCGTGGATCAGCGGCCAAGTGCCGGTCGAGGGCTGACGGTCGGTGGCCGGTTCTGGCGGGGTCATTTTAGCGACGCTCCTGTGCGGTGGTCGGGTGGTGGTCCGGTTAGCGGCTAACCAGTCCGACGCGGTTGCCGTCGGGGTCGGTGAACACGGCGATGCAACTGACAGGTGTGTCGACAGGGCCAGGACACGGGTGCCCCAGAGTTGCTCGGCGCGGGTAAGGGCGCTGTCCATGTCATCGACCGGGAAGTAGACGACGAGCCCGGATACTCGGTCGGGCTCATGAGCAGCCTCCTGGGAGGATTAACGTGCGGTTGGTCGTGGTCGTTCATGGGTGAGACCGCGGGAGCGAGCCTGGGGCGAGGGACTTAGGAGGAGGTCTTATGGAGCAGTCCGTGGCGCGTGCGTCCCTGGGTGAAGACGCGCGATGCGTGGCGAGTGCCGCGCGAGACCTGGTGCGCGCCATCGAGAACGTGGGTGACGTCGAGGAAGCCGTCGACGCGCTGGAAGCGTGTGCCAGGCGGGCAGTCGATGTCACAGTTCACGGGTTCGACGCCGGGGAGGCGGGCGAACCGGACCCGGAGGACATGCTTGGCGTTGCGCTGACCCAGCTGGAGATCGGCAACACGCTGCTGGCCGCGCAGCACGCACTCACGGCACCGGGGAAGGCCCTGCGGCTGGACTCGGCGGCCACGTCGCTCGAAGACGCTGCGGATGTCACGGACTTCCTGGGGGCTGCGGCCCCGGGGTCGCATGGGTTCGACGCGGCCGGGGCAGCGGTCATGAGCGTGCCGGACACGGCCTTCGCCGCAGCCCGCGAGCCTCATCCCGCTTGGAAAAGCTGCGCTGCCGAGACTAGGTGGATGCCTTCGGCTGCTGACCGTTCGCGGAGCGAGGGGCTGCACTGCTCGCGGCCGAAGATGATCAGGCGTGCCGCTCAGCCATGGACCGGTGAGTTCGGATCACCTAGTTTGGGTGATCCGAACTCACCCAGTCTCGCGGCAGGCTAAACACCTGTCCTTGCCTAGACACCCCTGCTCCAGCCGGGAGGGTAAGCCACTTGTCCACACCTATCGCTGTGGTGACTGCCCTCGCGGCAGCGTTGACATTGGGGATATCGGCCGTAGCCGACCAGCGCAGCACAAAGCGGGTCCAGACCCGGAAGGCGCTGTCACCCAAAATCCTGGAAGACCTGGTCCATCAGCCGTTGTGGCTGATCGCCGTCGGCGCGAACGTCGTGGGGTTCGCCTTGCAGGTCGTCGCGCTCGACTACGGGAGTCTCGCCCTAGTGCAGCCGCTCCTGGTCTGCGACTTGGTCTTCGCGGTCCTGATCTCCAGGTCTATCTCAATCCGGACCAACAGCCCGCGTCCGCCGGCGAAGCGCGTGTATACCGGGGTCGCCGCCACCACGGTCGGCGTGGCCGCGTTTCTCGTCATCGGACTGCCGACGAACGGCAACACGCATGTCAACCCCGGCATCTGGCCGCCGCTGGCCGTCGCGCTGATCATGGTGGCGATGGGCTGCGTTGCCTTGCTGCCCAGGAACCAGAACCTGCAGCCGCTCGCTCTGGCTCTGGCGTGCGGTGTCAGTTACGGGATCGCCGCATTCCTGATCAAGCTCGTGACGGAGGAATTCGGCGGCGGGGCAGCTGAGGTGTTCACCAACTGGCCGATCTACTTCTTCGCCGTCGCCGGGCCGGCGGCTTCATCCTCAACCAGAACGCCCTTCAGCGTGGCAAGTTCATCTCACCGGTCCAGTCGATTATCACGGCAGCCGACCCCGTAGTCTCCATCGCGCTCGGCATCGGCTTCCTGGGCGTGCGCTTGCGCAGCTCCCCAGCGAGCATCGCCGGCGAGGTGGTGTCGCTCCTGGTCATGATTGCCGGGATCGTCGTGCTCGCTTACCACTCACCTCAGGCAGACGTCACGCTACTTCAGGCAGACGCCACGGCCATGGCACAGGAGGGCCACGGCAACGGAGAACGCAACGCCTGACCGACGACAGCGCGGCTGTCCTGCGAGTTCATGACACTCCATGCTCACCTCATCCGCTAAGGAGATCTGACGCCCCGGCCCGGAGCAACTCCGCCGCGAGATCACGACCGAGCCTGAAGGCGTCAGCGGCTGCCGCAGTGCCATGCGCGCGCAGCACGCGATGCCCGTCCGCAGTCATGACGGCGGCCCGCATCCGAAGCTGGTCCGCTCCCGTCGCATACGCGCCGATGGGCGCGCTGCAGCCTGCCTCGACCGCCTCTAGGAGGCTGCGCTCGGCGGTCACTGCGGCCAGGCTTGCCGGGTCGGTCACCGCCGCAAGTAGCGCCGCTAGCCCGGGATCGCCGTCGCGGCACTCCACCGCCAGCGCGCCCTGGCCCGGCGCCGGCAGCATCTCCTCCGGCTCGAACGCCTGCGTGACCACTCCGGCCTGGCCGATCCTGGCCAGCCCCGCGCACCCCAGCACCACCCCGTCCAGCTCCCCGCTGGTCACCTTCGCCAGCCGGGTCCCGGCATTGCCCCGGATCGGCGCGCAGCGCACGTCCGCGCGCAGCCCGAGCAACTGCGCCGCGCGCCGCGGCGACCCGGTACCGATCCGCGCCCCGGCCGGCAGGTCAGCCAGCTTGGCACCGTCCCGCGCCACCAGCGCGTCCCGCGGGTCATCCCGGGGCGGCACCGCGGCCGCCGCGATGCCCGCCGCGGGCCCGGTCGGCAGATCCTTCAGCGAGTGCACCGCCAGGTCCACCTCGCCGGCCAGCAGCGCCTCGCGCAGCGCGCTGACGAACACGCCGGTGCCGCCGATCTGTGTCAGCTGCGCCCGGCTGACATCACCAAACGTCGTCATCCCGACAATCTCCACCGGCCGGCCGGTCCGGCCGGTGATCATCCTGGCGACCTGCCGGGACTGCGCGATGGCCATCGGGCTACTGCGGCTGCCCAGCCGCAGTATCCGATCGTTCACCGGGCCCCTTCCTGCTCCGGGGTGACGCGGGTGACCGCCTCGACCGCGCGCGGGTCGAGATCGAAGAGAACCCGCAGCGCCGCGGCGTACTCGTCGCCCTCCGGCGAGCTCGCGAACTCCTTCACCCGGACCGTCGGCGCGTGCAAGAGCTTGTCCACGACCCGCCGCACCGTCTGGGCGGTCTCATCAAGGGCGCGCCCGCTCAGGCCGTCGGCGCTCAGCCGACCGGCCAGCCTGGCCAGTTCGGCGTCGACCACCTTGGCCGCTTTGGCCCGAAGGGCCACCACCGTCGGGGCGACCCGGGCGGCGTCCACCGCCGACTGGTACGCGGCCAGTTCGGCCGCTATGATCGCGCGCACCGCGGCGACGTCATCGTTCCCGGCCACCGTCCCCAGCCCGACCAGCGTGTCCAGGCAGATCACCGCCACGCCGGGCAGGTCGGCCACTGCGGGCTCCACATCCCGCGGCATCGCGAGGTCGAGGAACACGAGGTTCTCCCGCCGCCTGGCGGGCACCATGTCTGCCGTGATCACATGGTCGGCCGCGCCAGTGCAGCAGATCACGATGTCCGCCGCCGTCATGGCGGCGGGCAGGCCAGCTAGTCCGATGGCCCGGGTCGCGGCTAGGCCCGATCTGGCGGCCAGTCGCTCGGCGTGCCGGCGCGTCCGGTTGGCTACGACGAGGCTTCTCGCGCCATCCCGGCTGGCCGTGGCCGCCGCGAGTCCGCTCATCGAGCCTGCGCCGACGACAAGCACATCCCGGCCGGCCAGGCTCGGGATACCGGTGGCGCTGCCGCGAGGAGCGGGAGCGGAGAGGCTGGGCGATGCTGCCTCGATTGCCAGGCTCAGCAGGCTGACCCCTGTCCGCCCGATTCCGGTCTCGGCCCGGGCCCGCTTACCGGCCCGCAGCGCCACTCGCCCCAGGTCGCCCAGGACCCGTCCGACGGTGCCGTGCTCGGCGGCCAGCCTGAGTGCCCAGCGCACCTGGCCGACGATCTGTTCCTCGCCGACCACCATCGAGTCCAGCCCGCAGGCCACGGCCAGCAGATGGCTTACCGCGCGGTCCGCGTGATGCACGTACAAGTGCTGGGTCAGTTCCTGAGCCGGGATGCCGGAGTGCCGCGAGATCAGCTCGCAGATCGCCGTAACCCCGGCATGGAACCGGTCGACGTCGGCGTAGACCTCGACCCGGTTGCATGTCGAGATCACGAAGGTCTCGGTCACCGGCTCGGCGCGCGCCAGGTCCACAAGCAGCTTAGCCAGCGTGTCACCGCTGACGGCGGCCTGCTCCATGGTCGCCATCGGGGTGCTCTTGTGGCTGAGACCGACTACCAGCACGCTCACCTGCCCGCCTCCTTCTCGTCTTCATAGGCGTGCCAAGCCTCATGCCCGGATTGGTGAACTCGCATCGCATGATCCTGATGATTCGTTCTGGCCTGGCTTTCCGGCCTCCGCTGTGACTGCTGGCCGGTAGTGGTAGCTGGGGGAACGAATAGCCGCTAGCGGCAATGCCGACCGCCCGCCAGAGCGAAATCCTGAAGAAGCGTGAAAGGAGCGGACAGATGACAGACTTGCCAGCAGCGCAGCCGGACAATTCCCGGACCACTGCGCACGCTCCGACCCAGGGCGCTGGATGGGCGCCGGATGAACCCGCTCCTGCCTTCGTGGGCGACCAGGCATGGGCGCAAGTCCTCCGCCAAGCCTGGTGCATCGATAGCAGCCTCGACGCCGATGAGTGGTTCCCCGTCAGCACCGGGGTGCCAGAGGCCCGGCGGGAGGCTGCCGCTGCGATCGCCATCTGCCAGGCCTGCCCGGTACGCAGCCAGTGCCTGGCGCTCTCGCTGCGGCACTGGGACGTTGGCCAGCATGGCGTCTGGGGCGGCATGGTCGAGGCCGAGCGGGCGAGCCTGCGGCTCCAGATGCTCGCGCATCGCGCCGACGCCTTGCGGTATTTCACGGATGCGGTGGCACCGCTGCGCTGATTTACTCGCCTCGCAATAGCTCCACTGATTTGCGCCGCGCAGCGGATGCCGGGCATCAAATGCCGGTGCCCTGGCTCGCGTCTCCCTCAGTTTTCCTGCCGCAGGCTGCTCCTGCCCGTGCCAGTCATGGATGAGATACACCGCTCCAGCGACGGGACCGGGGATGTTTCACGGGAAGGTTTTTGATTAGGCTTTCCCGTGAGCGCGGCGCCGGCGCCGGCGCGACGCTTTGGGAGCGAAACAGCGGAGAAGGTGCATTCGATGTGACGGCTGCCTCGCCGGGGCCAACCAACGACGACCGGATCGCCGAGGAGCAGGCCGCGCTGCGCCGGGTGGCGACGCTCGTCGCGAGGGGCACGCCGCCCGAGGAGGTGTTCGCCGCGGTCGCCGAGGAGGTCGGCCGGCTGCTGGCGGCCGACTTCGCTACCCTGGGCCAGTACGACGGCGCGCGGGACGCGGTCGCGATCGCCGGCATGTGGACCAGCACGGGTGCTCCCGCGCCGACCCCGGTCGGCGGCCGGCTGCCGCTCGGCGGGCGCAACGTGGCCACGCGGGTGTACCGGACAGGCCACCCGGCCCGGATCGACTACTCCGGCGTCTCCGGCGTGATCGGTGACATCGCGATTCGCGAATGGCGGCTGCGCTCGTCGGTGGGCGTACCGGTCAGCGTGGAGGGCCGGCTGTGGGGCGTCATGGTCGTGGCATTCACCCGCGAGCACCTCCTGCCTGCGGACACCGAAGCGCGGCTGGCCGGGTTCACCGAGCTGGCGGCGTCCGCGATCGCCAACGCCCAGGCCCGTGCGGAGCTGCGGAGCTTCGCCGCCGAGCAGGCGGCGCTGCGCCGGGTGGCGGTGCTGGTAGCCCGGGCCGCGCCGCCGAAGGTGGTGTTCGCCTCGGTCGCCACGGAGGCTGGCCGGCTGCTTAACGCCGCGCACGCAATGGTGAGCCGGTACGACGGCGACGGCCTGGCCACGTTCGTCGGTGGCTGGACCGCAACCGCAACCGGCGCCGATCGGCCGCTTCCTCTCGGCCTGCAGCTCAAACTCGAGGGGCGGAACATCCATACGCTGGTGTTTCAGCGGGGCCGGCCGACCCGGATCGACGACTACGACGCCGCCTCGGGAGCCTGGGCGGAAGTTGCCCGGGACTGGGAGTACCGGTCGTCGGTGGGCGTCCCGATCAGTGTCGAGGGTCAGCTGTGGGGGGTCATGATCGTGGGCTCCAACCGCGAGTCACTGCCGGCCGGCACCGAGGACCGGCTGGCCGGGTTCACCGAGCTGGTCGCCACCGCCCTGGCTAACGCCGAGGCCCGAGACGCGCTGACCGCCTCGCGGGCGAGGATCGTGTCCGCTGGCGACCAGACGCGTCGCCGGATCGAGCGCAATCTGCACGATGGCGCCCAGCAGCGCCTGGTCTCCCTCACACTGCGACTACGCGCAGCACAGGCGGCCGCGCCACCCGAGGCCGCAGAGCTGGCGGACCGGCTGGAGGGCGCGGTCACCGAGGCGAACGGCGTGCTGGAGGAGCTGCGAGAGATCGCCAGCGGACTGCACCCGGCCATCCTCACAGAAAGCGGGCTGCGCCCGGCGCTGCGAGCGCTGGCCCGCCGCTCCGCCGTCCCGGTCAGTCTGCACGTCCAGGTCGGGCAACGGCTGCCAGAAGCGGTCGAGATCGCCGCCTACTACGCGGTCGCCGAGGCCCTGACCAATACGGCCAAGCATGCCCAAGCCTCCACTGCCGAGGTGGAGCTGGCCACCGGCGACGACATGCTGCTGGTTCGCGTCCGGGACGACGGGAACGGCGGCGCGAGCTTCGGCCCGGGCTCGGGCCTCAGCCGGCCTCAGGGACCGAGCGGAGGCGCTCGGCGGCCGGATCCAGCTGGACAGCCCGCCTGGGGCAGGCACCACCGTGCGAATCGTGTTGCCACTCGGCGGTCCCGGCGAGCCAGGTTCCGGTTAACCCCCAGGCGCGGTTCCGGCGACCCTCAGGCCGACACTCACGCTGGCCTCATTGGAATGCCACCGGGCCGGGCGCAGGCTTGCGATATAGGGCCCGGCAAAGGCCAGGGCCGCTGAACGATCAAAGGAGGCCGACGATGTACCTTCACAGCATTCGCGCCTTCCAAGCCGACGCATTGTTCGCGTCGACGCTACAGCGCAGCGACGAAGTAAACGTCGGCCAGATCCATCAGGCCATTGCCGTGAGCCTGGATACTTACGGCGATGCGGGCTGCGCCGGCCGGGTCGCGCAAGAGTTCGGCGACCACCCGGAGACCGCGGCCTCGCGGATGCGCTGGGCCCGGGCCACGGTGGCGGTCCTAGACAGTCAGCCCGTCCGGTGGATGCAGCCGATCGCCGCAGCCTGAGAACTGTCTGTCGTGATCGCCGGCCGCTTACTCCGCTCAGACGATCACGAAGTGCGGCTGGAGTACTAACCCCAGCCACAGCGCCAGGCGTTGCGGGGTTATGCAACGCCTTACGACAGCAACCACAAGGCTTTAACCCCAGCCACAGCGCGAGGCGGTCCGGGTTCTGGACCGCCTGCCGACCGCAACCACAGGGCTTTAACCGCACCACAGTGTGGGTGTGGGGGCGGCGCGGTTTTTGCGACGTCCCCACCGCGGGGGGGTATGGGGGGCGCGCAGCCCCCCATAATCGGGGGGTGCAGGGGGGGCGCCCCCCCGCAGGAGGTAGAGTCCCCCCGCAGGGAACACAGCTAAGCCATTCCCAGGATGCGGTGGATAGCCGCTGCTGACAGTTCCGCCTTGGGCAGGAACCCGGCGGCCGGGCTCTCAGCGATAAGCTCAGCGTAATCCTCGCCCGCGTGCGTGGAGATCATGATCAGCGCAGTTGATTGTCCGTTGTCCGCCAGCCGTCTGGCCGCCTCGAAACCGGACTCCCGCCCCAGGCGGATGTCGACCAAGACGACGTCCGGTCGCAGCGCCTGGGCGCGCTGTAGCGCCTCCGCGGAGTTATGGGCCACCCCGGCCACGGTCATCCCGTCGCGCTCCAGCAGGGCCTGGGCAACCTTGAGGAACTCCTCGTCGTCATCGACTATCACGCACCTCAGCTGCACTGGACCAGTTTCCCATCAAATAGCTCCGTACACATTGCAGCTAGCAGGGTACACACTGCGGCTACCAGGAGGCGGGAGTTTAGTGCGCGTCTAGGAAGGCCAGTACGGCCAGCACCCTGCGATGCGCCTCAGCAGTCTCCGGCAATTGCAGCTTCATCATGATGCTGCGCACGTGCTTTTCGACCGTTCCCTCGGTCACCCACAGGGCCTGCCCGATCCCCGTGTTCGACCGTCCCTCTGCCATGAGGGCGAGCACCTCCCGTTCCCGGCTGGTTAGCGCGGCCAGCGGATCGTCGGTCCGCCGGGCCGCCACCAGTTCCTGCACCAGCGCCGGATCCACCGCCGACCCGCCGCGCTCTACCCGCTTCAACGTCTCAACGAACTCGCCTACGTCGGTGACCCGGCTCTTGAGCAGGTACCCGGTCCGGCGCCCGCTGGCAAGCAGGTCCATCGCGTGCTCGACTTCCACGTGCGCGGACAGTACGACCACCGCCGTTCCCGGGAAATCCCGCTGTATCACCCGGGCCGCCTCCAGGCCCTCCGTCGAGTGCTTCGGCGGCATCCGGATATCTACTATCGCAAGATCCGGCTGCTGCTGGTCGACCAACTGCAAGAGCCCGCCGGCGTCGCCGGCCTGGCCGACGACCGTCAGCCCTGAACGCTCCAGCAGGCTGGCCATGCCTTCGCGCAGCAGGACATCATCATCAGCTAGGACCACTCGCGTCCGACTCTCATCCACACGACGATTATCCGCCCCGACCAGGTCAATTGCCACGACGGTGGGTTGGTAGGCGTTCAGCATCGCCATCGGCTAGCCGCCCTCACGTCCGGGCAGGGTGACCGAGCTTGCGCGACGACGGCCATGCGGGATGGCCGCTCTGCGGAGGGCGCGCCGCTCATCCTCGGTGGTGCCTCCCCAGATGCCCGAGGAGCTGCCCTGGTCGAGTGCCCAGGTCAGGCAGGGAGACCGCACCGGGCAGGTGCGGCAGATCCGCTTGGCCTCGTCCACGTCCACCTGGCGCAGCGCCGATCCGGCCGTGCCGATGGGGAAAAATAGATCCGGATCGGTGTGCAGGCAGGCCGCATCGTCCCGCCAGTTCGCGCGCTCCATGTCCATCACGGCTCAGCAGACGATGCGCAGGGCGAGCCGGGGAGGACAACCGCTCCGTATCAGCCGGGCGATCTGGTGCCAGTCAAGGTGGTCTGCATGGACCTCCGCCAGCAGCGCAGGGATGCCGAGACGCCGGAGCTGTGACGCGCGCCAGTGGTGCACGTGCGGCTCGTGATGCTCGATCGCCTCGTGGCGGTTGTTGTTTACTGACCGTTTCATCGCGTGATCACCACCCGGGCATCGGCAATCGCGTCCTCGGGTGACCCGGCCACGCTCGCGCCGGCGCTGGCCAGTGGTGCCGTTGCTTCGGGCGACCTGTCCCACACGGTCGTGCGCAACCCGGCGGCAACCAGGTTCCGGGCCATGGCCGAGCCCATGATGCCGGTCCCGAGCACCGCTACGGCATCTCCTGTCATCGATTTCCTCCCCTCCGGAAACGAGCACCGCCGTGCCCTCGGCCCGGCTGGCGTTATCGACGGTCGCGCGTGACTTGGTGAGTCAGCATCACATGGTCTGGATGATTCATCGTTCGCGGTGCGAGCCGACCGTGGACAGCGAGGTGCACCGGACGTAGGGTGCTGTTAGGCGGCCAAAGTGGCCGGTCATGCCCGGTGAAACGCGGGATGTAGCCGGGCGGCGCCAATCTGTTACGCCCAGCCGTAACTAGTTCACTTGTGTCAGGTGAGAAACATGCAAACCCGCGCGCAATCGGCCCAGTACTCCGGAAGTGTTCTGGGGCCGCACCGTCATATCTGTGCGTTCTTCAACAGCATCGACGAGCAGCACCGCGTACTCCGGCCGTTTATCACGGATGGTTTCGCCGACGGGGACAAGGCTTTCCATTACGTAGATCCCGAACGGCGGGAAGAACATCTCGGCTGGCTGGCCGACGCAGGGATCAATGTGTCGCAGACCATGGGAACCGGCCAACTGGAGGTACAGCCCTGGCAAGACGCCACGCTGCGCGGCGGCGGCTTCGACCTGGAAACCTGGCTCTCCACCTTCGAGGAGGTGCTACAGTCCGGGCCGGCCGCGGGGTACGGGCAGACGAGATTCTTCGGTCACATGGAATGGGCGCTCGCCGACCTGCCGGGCACCGAAAAACTCATGGAGTACGAAACCAGGGTCAATTACCTGATCCCCAAGTACGAGGATACCGTGATCTGCGCGTACGATCTGACAAAATTCGGCGCGAGCGCGGTGCTTGACGCCTTGCGCACGCATCCCGTCGTGATTATCGGCGGCCTGCTCCAGGAGAATCCGTTCTATGTTTCTCCTGACCAGCTGCTTAGCGAGATCCGGCAGCGGCAGTCGGCGCCCAAGAGCACAACGACACCGGATTAGCCGAACTAAATGTCAGCCGATGCCGAGGCTGAGATCCTCGCACTGCGCACCGTGCTCAGGGATCTCGTGGCGCTGTCCGCCATACCCGCGGCATGGGTCGGCAGGGAACCGGCCGCCGTGGCCGCCGGGCTTGCCGACACGCTGCTCGAATTGCTGCGTCTCGACTTCGTCTACGTTCGCTTGCGTGTACCCGGTGTCGCGGGCATAGTCGACGTCAGCCGCGGGGAGGGCTGGAAGACCTTTCCCGGATGGCTCGAGAATCATCTTTCTGAGCAGGGCCGGTTCTCCGGTAAGCACATCGTTCCCCGCATCGACGGCGATGACAGTCGGCGCTGCGGCGTCGTCATTCCCATCGGGGTCGACGCCGAGGGTGGTATGGTGGCCGTGGCCTGTGACCGCGCCGATTTCCCCTCGGCGGGCGACCAACTCCTGCTCAGCCTCGCCGCGAATCACGCGGCGGCAGCATTCCAGAGCGTGCGCCTCAACGAGTACCGCGCCCAGATGTGGTTCCTCGAAAGCCTGGACCGGATCGACCGCGCCATTCAGGGGACCAGCGACCTCGACCTGATGATGGGCGACGTGCTCGATGTCGTGCTGGCGATATTCAGCTGCGACCGGGCGTGGCTGGTCTACCCCTGCGATCCGAATGCTTTCCAGCCAGGCGATCTGGGTTTCCATCGGGTGCGCGTGGAGCGCACCCGGCCGGAATACGCCGGTGCCAGTGCCGGCGGCGCGAGCATCCCGAACGACCTGGAGGTCGCGAGCATCTCCCGGATTGCCCTGGAGTCGAACGATCCGGTCCGATTCGACCACGAATCGGACCACGCGCTTCCCGCACAGCTAGGCGAGCTATTCAGCGTCAAGTCCATGATCGCCATGGCGGTCTACCCCAAGCTGGACAAGCCCTACCTGTTCGGGCTGCACCAGTGCTCGTACCGGCGGGTCTGGACGCTCCAGGAGGAGCGGCTTTTCCACGAGATCGGACGGCGTCTCGCCGACGCGCTCGACACCGTGCTGATGTTCCGTGACCTGCGAGAAAGCGAGCGCAAGCTCGAACGGAGCCGCGCCGAGCTCGCCGCCTCGCGAGCGCGGATCGTCACAGCCGCAGACCAGACGCGGCGCCGGTTCGAGCGCGACCTGCACGATGGCGTCCAGCAGCGGCTCGTCTCCCTGCTACTCGCCCAGCGGGCGGCGCAGGAAGTGGTCCCGCCCCAGCGCAGCGAACTGCAGGCGCGACTCTCAGCGATGACTGAGGGACTGGAAGGTGCGCTGAAGGAACTGCAGGAGATCGCGCGCGGCATCCACCCGGCCATCCTGACCGATGGCGGGCTCGCCCGCGCGCTCAGGATACTGGCCCGGCGGTCAGCCATTCCCGTCAAGCTCGATGTCCGCATTGAGACGCGGCTGCCTGAGCCGGTGGAGGTCGCTGCGTACTACGTCGTGTCGGAGGCGCTCACGAACACGGCCAAGCACGCCCGTGCCTCAGCGGCGCGTGTTACCGCCGAAGTCCGTCACGGTGTCCTGGAGATTTCCATCCGCGACGACGGCGCCGGCGGGGCCGATCCCGCCCGCGGTTCCGGGCTGATCGGCCTCACCGACCGCGTCGACGCACTCGGGGGAATGATCGAAGTGACGAGCCCCGCCGGGCAGGGAACGACGCTGCGTGTCACGCTTCCTACCAGCTAGCCGGTACGCGGGTTGGGTGCCTGCCAGGCAGACGCAGGCGCTCAATGTGGGCGATCGTCAAGAGTATCAGTATTACATTTGTCGATCCTGCAGGGGAGTGCCATGACACCCGATGGCTCGTCCCAAGCCGATGCTCGGCACTGTCCCGTTCCCGCTGTCCGGGGCGGAATTGTCTCCCGCCCCAGGCTATTCGAGCGGCTCGGGAGCGCGGCGCGCATCAGCGCGATATCAGCTCCGGCTGGGAGTGGAAAGACGTTCCTGCTCAGGTCCTGGCTGTTCGAATCCGGCCTAGCGGACAGCGCTGCCTGGGCGACTGTGCCCGCCGGAGGGCAGGACCCGCAGCAGTTCTGGATCTCGATTATCGACGCGCTGCGGGACACGATCCCCGGCTCCAAGCTGGTCCGCCCGCTGACCGGCGCGCCCGACCTGGATGGCTGGGCGGTCGCCGATCGGCTGCTTGACGACCTAGAGCCGCTGGAGGACCCGCTCTGGCTGGTGATCGATGACCTGTACGAACTGCGCTCGGCCGAGGCGCTGGCCCAGTTGGAGCTACTGGTGATGCGCGCGCCGGTGGAACTCAAGTTCCTGCTCGTCACCCGCGGGGACGTGCGGCTGCGCCTGCACCGGCTGCGCCTGGAAGGGGAGCTGACCGAGATCCGAGCAGCCGATCTGCGGTTCACCCTGGATGAGGCACGAGCGTTGTTCGCAGCGGCCAGCGGCGTGGAACTGCCGTACCCAGCCTTGGCCGCGCTGGTGCGGCGGACCGAGGGCTGGGCGGCCGGAGTGCGGCTAGCCGCGCTGTCGCTGGCCGGGCACCCTGACCCGGAGCGGTTCGCGGCGGAGTTCTCCGGCAGCGAGCGGACGGTGGCCGAGTACCTGCTGGCCGAGGTGCTGGATCACCAGAGCGAGCCGGTGCGGCAGCTGCTGCTGCGTACCTCCGTATGCGAGCGGATCAGCGGTGAGCTGGCCGACCTGCTGACCGGCGGCCAGGGCGGTGAGCGGATCCTGCAAGATCTTGAAGAGGCCGGCGCGTTCGTGGTCGCGGTTGACGCCCGGCGGTCCTGGTTCCGGTACCACCAGCTGTTCGCCGACCTGCTGCAGCTGGAGCTGCGGCGGGCCCAGCCGGCTGAACTGGCTACCCTGCACGGCGCGGCCGCCGGATGGTTTGCGGCCCACGGGTATCCGCTGGAGGCGATCCGGCACGCGCAGGCGGCGCAGGACTGGGGGCTGGCCGCTCGCCTGCTGTCGGACTACTTCCTCGGCTTTGTCCTTGACGGGCAAGGCGGTACCGCGCACGACCTCCTCGCGGGGTTCCCGGCCGATGTGGTCGCCGACGATCCTAAGCTGGCCGTGCTGATGGCCGCCGACGAGCTGTTCCGCAGATCCTTTGATGCGGCGGAACGCCATCTGGCGCGCGCGGAGCAGGAAATGGTGTCGGTTCCCGCGGACAGGCGCGAACGCTGCCAGGTCAACCTGGCCTTCATCCGGCTGATGCTGGCCCAGAAACGCGGGGACCTCCCGGCCGTGATAGAGGAGGCGCAGCGGCTGCTGGCCCCGGACGAGTCCGCCGACGCCGCACTGCCCGCACGGTGCCAGGACCTGCGCGCGCTGGCGCTGGTCAGCCTGGGCACCGCCGAACTGTGGGCTCTTCGAGCCAACGAGGCGGAGCAGCACCTTGAGCAAGGCGCCGCCCTGGCGCGCCAGATCGGGCGGCCCTGGCTGGAGGTCAGCGCCCTGGCCCATGGCGCCTGGGCCGCGAGTTTCCGGTCGTTCGGGACGGCGGCCGAGCGGTATCTGCAGGCGATCGAGCTGGCTCAGGAGCATGGCTGGGCCGACGAGCCGATCGTGGTCCCCGCCTACGCGGGCCTCGGCGCCATAAGGGTCTGGCAGATGCGCTTGGGGGAGGCAGAGGCCCTGCTGGAGCACGCCGAGCGTGCGCTTCGCGGCGAGGTCGAACCGGAGGCTGGGGTTGTGCTCCACCAGGTCCGCGGGATGCTCGAGCTTGCGCACGGCCGTGAGGGCAAGGCGATGACGGCTATCAAGGCCGCCGAACGGATGGCCGGTTTCTTCGGACGTGCCGATGAGGCCCTGGCCGGGCCGGACGAAACCGGACGCGGGGAGATGCGAAACGCGCTCGCGGCGCTGCGGCTCGCCCAGGGCGAGCCGCAGGCGGCGACCCTCGCGCTCGTACCCGTCCTGGCTGGCTCCGCCCCCGTGAGCAACTTGGGCTGGATGAGTCAGGCTTTCCTGCTGGAGGCGATCGCACGCGACGCGCTCGGCGACCCGGTCGCAGCGGGGCAAGCACTGGAGCGCGCCCTCGATCTCGCCGAACCCGACGGCGCAGTCTTCGCGTTCCTGCTTCATCCCGCTCTGGAGCTGCTCCGGGGCCACGCCCAGCGGGGCACCGCGCACGCCGTCTTGATCGAGGAGATCCTCGACCTGGTGGCCAGAGACAAGCCCGTGTCGCCGCGCGGCGAACCGGATCGCCTGTGCGAGCCGCTGAGCGGAAGCGAGGCCCGGGTCCTGCGTTTCCTGCCGACCAACCTGTCCGCGCCGGAGATCGCCGGCCAGTTGTCAGTGTCGGTGAACACGGTCCGGACGCACATGCGGCACCTGTACGAGAAGCTCGGCGCGCACAGCCGCACGGAGGCTGTCGAGCAGGCCCGCACCCTCGGCCTGCTCGCACCGTCATCGCGCAGGCCGTGACAGCCGTCGCCGGGCTAGCTGGTGCGCGCGATGGCAAAAACCGCCATCGTATCGCGCGCACCAGCTAGCCGATATCTCCCGGGGGGACGACCCCCCGTACCCCCCGGGAAGCTGGTGCGCGCGATGGCAAAAACCGTAGAGCCAGGCGCACCTCTGCGGCTCATGGGCCCGGCGGTGGCTGGCACCGGGCCCATGAGCTCACGCTGGGACGTACGTGCCTACTCCGGCCAGTCGGAGTTCAGGATGATGTCGACGAAGTTGCCGCGCTGGAAGCCGGGGACGAACTGGTCCAGGACGTCGGCGTTGACGCTGCCGAACGTGGAGTCCGGCCTGGGTGCCATGCCGTCGGTGAACGCCTGCAGGATCTGGCGCTTGAAGTCCGGCCGCGGGTGCAGCGCGGTGATGGCGTCCCGGTCGGTGTCGCTGATGTCGTGGTAGCCGATGCCGAGCACGTCGCACTCGACCCCGGCGGTGACCAGGGCGACCTCGGGCTCCATGAACTCCTGGATGCCGACCGAAGTGTGCAGCGCGATGGCGGTCCATACCCGGCGGACGCTGTCCTCGGGCACGCCGTAACGCCGCAGGAAGCGGCGGGCCTCGTCCGCGCTGTCTACCTCGAAGCGCCGGCCGCTGCCGCGGTAGTTCGGGTTCAGGCCGAGGTCGTGGAACATCGCCCCGATGTACAGCAGCTCGGGGTCGAAACTGAGGTCACGGTTGCGGCCTTGCAGGCTGCCCCAGAAGTAGACCCGGCGGGAATGGTTATAGATCAGGTCGGAGGTTGAGTCGCGCACCAGTTCAGTGGCTTCACTGGCCAGCCTGGTGTCAGGAACCGCCACGCCAGCGGTGATCTCGTCGACAGGCATAAACATCTCCTCATTTCTCGGTATTTTTCGGTACTTCTCCGTATTTCTCGGTTAGACAGCATGGGCCCGGCGCTTGCGCGCCGGGCCCATGCGGTCGGTAATCCGTGCCGATCAGACATGCCCGGCGCGGACGCCCTTTTCGACGCGCTCGCCGAGGGTCTGGTCCACGTTCTTCCAGTACTGGAAGGCCCGCGCGAGGACCGGCTCGGTGACGCCACCGAGCAGGTGGCCGACGATGTTGGACACGAGCCGGTCGCGCTCGGCGTCGTTCATGACCTCGCGGACCAGGGTGCCGGCCTGGCCCCAGTCATCGTCCTCGGCGTGCAGGGTGTAGGCGGTGCGCACCATGTTGCCGTCGACCTCCCAGTTGGGCTCGGCGTAGCGGGCCGGGTCGGCCTGCGCGCCGCCCTTGGAGTTGGGGTAGTACACCGGGCCGGCGGCGAGCTTGAAGCGCATGTTGCCCGCCTGCTGGTAGTTGTTCAGTTCGGAGACGGGAGCGTTGACGGGCAGCTGGTTGTAGTTCACCCCGATGCGGGCGCGGTGGGCGTCGGCGTAGGAGAAGACCCGGGCCAGGAGCATCTTGTCCGGGCTGAGGCCGATGCCCGGGACCAGGTTGGACGGCTCGACGGCCAGCTGCTCGATCTGAGAATGCCAGTCGACGGGGTTACGGTCGAGGGTCATCTTCCCGACCTCATGGAGCGGGTAGTCAGCGTGCGGCCAGACCTTGGTCAGGTCGAACGGGTTGAACCGGTACGCGGGGGCGTCCTCATACGGCATGAGCTGCACCTTGAGCGTCCAGCTTGGGTACTCACCCCGGTTGATCGCCGTCCGCAGGTCACGAGCGTGGTAGTCGCCGTCGGTCCCGGCAATCGCATCGGCCTCCGCCTGGGTGAGGAAGTCGACGCCCTGGTCGGAGATGAAGTGGTACCTCACCCAGAAGATCTGCCCGGCAGCGTTGACCCAGCTGTAGGTGTGGCTGGAGTACCCGTTCATGTGCCGCCAGTCCCGCGGGATGCCGCGGTCGCCCATCAGCCAGGTCACCTGGTGTGCCGACTCGGGGGACAGGGACCAGAAGTCCCACTGCATGTCGTGGTCGCGCAGGTTGCTGTCGGGCTGGCGCTTCTGCGAGCGGATGAAGCTCTGGAACTTGATCCCGTCGCGGAGGAAGAAGACCGGGGTGTTGTTCCCCACCATGTCGTAGTTGCCCTCGCTGGTGTAGAACTTCAGCGCGAAGCCGCGCGGGTCCCGCCAGGTGTCCGGGCTGCCGAGTTCCCCGGCCACGGTGGAGAACCGAGCCACCATCTCGGTCTTGGCGCCCGGCTGGAACAGGGCCGCCCTGGTGTAGGCGGATACGTCCTGGGTGACCTCGAACCGGCCGAACGCGCCGTTGCCCTTGGCGTGCGGCTGCCGCTCGGGCACCCGCTCCCGGTTGAAGTTCGCCATCTGCTCGATGAGGTAGTGGTCATGCAGCAGAATCGGGCCATCGGCGCCCACCGTGAGCGAATGCTCCTGGCTTGCGACCGGGGCACCCGCGTCTGTCGTCGTCGGCCTTGGCTGCGTGCTTGTCATTACCTATATCTCCTTTGGTGGGTGGACCCCCGGGCGTTATGGCCCGGGGGTTCCGGGATACCTAGTGGCTGTCCTGGCCGGTTATTTGTCGCTTGGGTTGAGCGTCCGGAACGTCAGGCCGGCCACGATGCCCGCGCCGAGTTCGACGAGGATGTAGACCCAGATCGTCGACCAGCCGAACAGTCCTGCGGTGGCGCCGCCGAGCGCGACCTGCGGGTTGAACACGCCGCCAGAAACGCCGCCGACGGCGAAGGCGCCCGCCGCGATGGTGAAACCGATCGCCAGTCCGAAGAACCCGTTGTTCTTCTGGTCCTTGCTAGTGGCGACGTTCAGCACGACGTAGCACAGGGCGAAGGCGAAAAGTGCCTCCACCACGGCGGTGGCCCACTCGCTGTGCCCGCTCAGGTGCAGGGTCGCGACCGCCGCGGGATTGATCACGGAGCGGGCCAGGGCTCCTGCGGCGATGCCGGCGACCGCCTGCGCGATCCAGTAGGGGACCGCGTCGTTGATCCCGATCCGCCCGCGGACCAGCGCCGCCATCGTCACCGCCGGGTTGTAATGGCCGCCCGAGATGTGCCCGCCCGCGTAGACCATGACCATCAGCGTGAAGCCGGCCGCCAGCGGCACAAACACGCTGCCACTGAGGGCGGCCGACGCGACCGCGAAGGTCAGGAAGAACGCCCCGATGAACTCGGTCGCGTATTTGCGGGCCGCGACCGCATACTCCGGGGTGGACGCCGTGTATGCCGGCGCCTGCTCCCTTGTGATTACTCCGGCCATTTGCCGTTACTCCTTTAAATCGCTGCTTCGTTAGCAGACGTCGTTGCCGCTACCCGTTCGTTCATCTCCCGGGCTGAATCCAGCTTCACCTCGGGGTTGGTGACCTGGCATCACGTAGTTCTGATGGTCTTCGCGCCGGATGGCGGGATCGCTGATCGCGTCGTCCGCTGATCGCGCAGGCGCCAGCGCCGGCCCGCTGTGATTCGGCCTTGACCCCGTAGGAGCGAGAACCGGGGCGATGGTGAGGCGAGACATTCACCCGGCCATCTGGTGAATCGTCATCACGTGAAGTTGGTGACCCATGCGGCTGAACGCAGGCTAAGAAAGCTGAACGCAGGCTAAAAAGCTGAACGCAGGCTAAGGAAGCTTAGCGCAGGCTATGAAAGCTGAACGCAGGCCAGGGAAGCTGAACGCAGGCCAAGGAAGCTGAACGCAGGCCAAGAAATAGGGAATTCGTCAAGTGCCAGAAACGTCGAAGCCGGTTTCCGGCGACCGGCGCGTCGACCTGCCCCGCTAGCCAGGCAAGTGCGAATCACAAGAATCACGTGATGCCAGCTCACCAGGATGAGAGCAAGCCTAAGAGCTGCCTGAAACAAGAAACAAGGCGCCTGGCCTAATCGCCCTCGAACGAAGGAGAAGGCCCATGGCATACGGGCACGCCGAACGGAACCTCGCGCTCATACGCCAACTCGAAGCCGAAACAAGGCAACTGTGCGGCAGCCTTCCTCAGCTGGATCAGGAACAGTCAGCCTGGCTGGAGGAACTGGATCAGGAACAGTCAGCCTGGCTGGAGGAACTGGATCAGGAACAGTCAGCCTGGCTAGAGGAACTGGATCAGGACAGTCAGCTTGCCGACGCCCCAGGTGCCCAGCAGCACGTGCAGGTTGACGCGCCGGCGGCATAGGGGCGGGCAGGTCTTTCCCTGGGTCAGGCGGCGGGGCCGCTGGCAAGGATGACAATCGCGGTGCGTGACTGCCCGTACTGGTTCATATAGCTGACCGAGATCGAGCTGCCGGGCTGGTAGGGGACCAGCGCCTTCGCGATGTCCTTGTAGGTGGAGACCGTCTGGCCGCCGATCGCGGTGATCGCGTCCCCTTCGGTCAGGCCGGCGGTGGCGGCCGGGGACCCGGGTAGGGTCCCGGCGATGGCCACCCCGGTGGCCCCGCCGGAGTTGCCGTCCCCGAGCCCGCCGTCGCCGCTCGGCCCGTCGCTCGCGGGCTGGATCTCCACGCCGAGGAAGCCGGTGGCGCCGATGTGGATGTCAGACGTGATGGTGCCGCCCTCGATCTGCTTAGCGATGGACAGCGCCTGGTCGATCGGGATCGCGTAGGCCTGCTCGGCGCTCTGGCCGGACTGGCCCTGGAACTGGTACTCCGAGGACGCTGCGGTGTCCATGCCGATTACCTGGCCGGAGGTGTTGACCAGGGATCCGCCCGAGTCACCCGGCTGGATGTCCGCGTTGGCCTCGATCAGCCCGGTCAGCTGCTCGTTGATCCCGGACAACTCGTCCGACGCGGTGATCGACTGGTTAAGCGCGGTTACCGTGCCGGTCGCGACCGAGGGGGTGCCGCCCTTGCCGCCGGCGTTGCCCAGGGCGACCACCCTGTCACCGCTCTGCACGGTGGAGGAGTCGCCCAGACTGGCGGTGGTCAGGCCGGACGCGTTCTTGAGCTGGATCACCGCCACGTCCTGGGTGGCGTCGTAGCCCACCACCGTCGCGGTGTAGGTCGTGCCGTTGCCGATATCGGTGACCTTGATGGCGGTGGCGCCCTCGATCACGTGATTGTTGGTCAGCACCAGGCCGTTGGAGGTCAGCACGATGCCGGTGCCTGCCGAGGTCGCGTCCTGGTCGCCGTCGGTGGAGACCACGTCAGCCAGCCCCGGATCTATCCGGGCCGCGATCTGGCTCGGGGACAGCATGATCTTGGAAGTGGCCGTAGCGGTGTGCGCCGGGGTCGGGTTCATGGTGCCCAGCACCCCGCCCGCCGTGGCCCCCGCCGCGAGTGCGACCGTCCCGGTCACAAGCAGCAGGCGCGTACGGGGTCCGCGCGGCGGCCGCGGCGTCGGGTCGTAGTTCTGGCTCACGGGTTGGCCTCAATCTGATGCCGCACCCAGGCGGCTTCTTTCGCTTATCCTGTGAGTCTCGCGTCCCACTTGGTGAGTCTGCGTCGCAAGGTCTTGGTGACTTGCGTCGGCCGTCCATGGGCGGGCCGCTCCGGACGCGGCGAGTTCGGACCAGGCCTGCGATCCTGACGGTCGCGCGACATCTCGAGGTCAAGCTGGCGTACTGCGGATTGCAATAGCGCAAGGAATGCCGGATCCCGTTCGCTCAATAGCCGGCGCACGTAGTCGCGGTTTTCCATTGCCCGACGACAACGGGTCTGGGCACGTGGCAATTGCTGGCACATATCGTCCTCCGTTCGGTTCCTGCTATGCCGACGGTCGCAGATGGACCGGACCGGTGCTACGCGGCCAGCGCCCGACCTTACTACCAGCTAGCGGTAACGCCCGTAGTAAAGCCAGCATCACGGAACGACAGGTGCTAGCTGCGATGTACGACACTGCAGCTGGAGGGACTCTTTAATCAGCGCTCTGGCTGAACGCAGTCTCCCCGGTCAGCCAGAGCGATCCACTTCACCACCAGCGTAAAGGCAGGAACCCCATGGAGCGCACCGACTGGCTGGACGAGGGCCTGAGCTCGGCCGACGCCCGCTTCCTCATGATGACGGCGATCACCCACCACAAGTTCAGTTCGCCGGGCTGGGGAGTGCATGAAGTCCGCAAGCTGCACGCCGAACTCGCCGAGCTTGACCAGATGGTTACTCAGGCGGCAGTGAACGCCAGCGCCGGCATGAAGAGCGCCCACGTCTATAACGTGCCAAGGGTGGGGCCCCGGAACTGGTGACCCCTGTCCCCGGTATGCCAGTGAGCTGGTACCCAGGTCGGGCGCTTGCCGGGAAGCCACGGAGGCGATCGTCGGTTCATGAGTAGTAACCCTGCCAATCGAACAGAGGGCTGCTATGACACCTGGCGAACCATCCCACGCTCCAGTTCCACCTGTCGGAGGAGGGACCGTGTTCCGACGCAGGCTGTTCGACCGGCTCGGCCGAGCAACGCGCGTCACCCAGATATCGGCCCTGGCCGGCAGCGGTAAGACGTACTTGCTGCGGTCCTGGATCGCCGAGTCTGGCCTGGAGGACCGCACCGCCTGGGTTTCTGTGCAGGCCGCGGAGCCGGATCCGCAGCGGTTCTGGATCTCGGTTCTCGACGCGTTGCGGAACACGCGTGCCGGGTCGAAGCTGGTAAGGCCCCTGACGGGCGCGCCTGACCTGGACGGCTGGACGGTCATTGAGCGGCTGCTTGAGGATCTTGAGCCGCTGGAGGACTCCCTCTGGCTGGTGATCGACGATGTGCACGAGCTGCGCTCGGCCGAGGCACTCGCTCAGCTGGAGCTACTCATGATGCGTGCGCCGGCGGAGCTGCGGTTCGTGCTGGCCACCCGCCATGAGGTGCGGCTGGGCTTGCACCGGCTGCGGCTGGAGGGCGAGCTGACCGAGATCCGTGCCGCCGACCTGCAGTTCAGCCTCGATGAGGCGCGGACGCTGTTCGCGGCGGCTGGCGTAGAGCTGCCAGAGTCGGCACTGGCGGCGCTGGTAAGTCGGACCGAGGGCTGGGCGGCCGGATTGAGGCTGGCCGCGCTGTCGCCGGCCGGGCACCTGGACCCGCAGCGGTTCGCGGCGGAGTTCTCCGGCAGCGAGCGCACGGTGGCGCAGTACCTGCTGGCCGAAGTGCTTGACCACCAGCCAGAGTCGGTGCGGCGCCTGCTGCTGCGTACCTCGGTCTGCGAGCGGGTCAGCGGCGAGCTCGCTGACCTGCTGACCGGCGGGTCTGGCGGGGAGAGGATCTTGCAGGATCTGGAGGACCTCGGCGCGTTCGTACTGTCGCTTGACGGACGCCGGTCCTGGTTCCGCTACCACGCGTTGTTCGCCGACCTGCTACGGATGGAGCTGCGGCGCACCGAGCCTGCCGCGCCGGCTGCCCTGCTCGGGGTGGCCGCGCGCTGGTTCGCGGAACACGGCTATCCGGTGGAGGCGGTCCGCCACGCGCAGGCGGCACGGGACTGGGACCTGGCCGCTCGCCTGCTGTTGACCCACTTCCTCGGCCTAAACCTAGATGGCCAGGGTGCCACCGCGCATGAGCTGCTTGCCCGGTTCCCGGCCGATGTGGTCACCACCGATTCGATGCTGACCGTGCTGATGGCCGCCGACGAGCTGCTTCACAGATCCCTGAAGGAGGCGGAGCGCCATCTGGCGCGTGCTGAGCGGGAGATGATGTCCGTGCCCGCAGACCGCCGTGTATGCTTCCAGGCCAACCTCGCCATCACGCGGCTGTCCCTGGCCCAAAGACGCGGTGACCTCCCCACCGTGTGCGAGGAGGCGCGGCGGCTGCTGGCCCCCGCCGAGCCAGCGGACGCCGAGGGGGGCGTCATCGAACCCGAGCTGGATGCAGACGCCCGCCCGATGGCGCTGGTCACCCTCGGCATCGCCGAGCTGTGGGCGCTGCAAGCCGCAGCGGCCGAGCGGCACCTGGAAGAAGGCAGGGCCCTGGCCAAGCGGATCGGGCGGCCGTACCTCGAGGTCGAAGCCCTGGCGCACATGGGCTGGGCCGTGAGCTTCCGGTCGTTTACGCTCGCGGCCCAGCAGTTCGAGCAGGCGATCGAGCTGGCCCGCGAGCACGGCTGGACCGGCGAGCCGGTCACCGCCGTCGCCTACGCCGGTCTCGGCGCCATCCGGGTCTGGCAGATGCGGCTAGACGAGGCAGAGCCCCTGCTGGACCAGGCCGAGCGTGCGCTCATGGGCGAGGTAGAACCCGCGGTCGGAGTGGTGCTCCACCAGGCGCGCGGGATGCTCGAGGTCGCGCGCGGCCGCGACGGCAGGGCGCTGGCTGCCTTCCGGGCCTCCGAACAGGTGGCCGGGCTGCTCGTCACGTCGCACCCGCGCTCGACTCCCATGCGAGCGCACATGCTGCAAACGCTCATCCGCCTTGGCGACACCGAACGTGCCGAGCAAGCCCTCGCCGGGCTGGAGGAAACCGAACGCGGAGAGATGCGCACTGCCCTCGCGGCGCTGCAGCTCGCAAAAGGCGACCCGCGGGCGGCGACGGCGGCGCTCACTCCCGTCATTGACGGCTCCGCCCCCCTGACCAACCTGGGCTGGGCGAGTCAGGCGTTCCTGCTTGAGGCGATCGCCCGCGACGCGCTCGGTGACCCGGTCGCCGCCGGACACGCCCTGGAGCATGCTCTCGATCTCGTCGAGCCCGACGGCGCGGTCTTCGCTTTCGTCCTCCACCCCGCTCCGGAATTGCTCCAGCGCCACGCCGGGCGGGCCACCTCACACGCGGCCCTGATCGCGGAGATCCTCAGCCTGCTGGCCCGCCCAGCGGGGCTGCGGGCAATGGTTCCCCCCCAAGGACAGGAGGGGGATGGAGAGAATCGTCCCCCGCTGGCGACAATGAACGAGCCGCTCAGCGTGAGCGAGATCCGCGTCCTGCGTTTCCTGCCGACCAACCTGCCGGCGCCTGAGATCGCCGCTCAGCTGACCGTGTCGGTGAACACTGTCCGGACGCACATGCGGCACGTATACGAAAAGCTCGGCGCGCACAGCCGTGCCGAGGCCGTCGACCGGGCCAGGGCCCTTGGCCTGCTCGCACCGTCATTGCGCAGGCCATGATCGCAAACCTGATGCACCGGCGTTTCAGCCGTGCCGGGCGAAGCGTAGCCGCTGATCCCGGCACGGCCCGGTCAGCAGCGAGCTGGCCGGCGGCACTTGAAGCTGCGGGCGCAACGATCGGGACGAGTACTCACGCTAAGAGGTAATGACGCGGCCGTTGGCCGCGGTGAGCGGGAGTTCCACGCGCAGGCTGGTCCCCGCCCCGCGCGGACTGTCGAGGAAGATCCGGCCGCCGAGCGCCTCCACCCGGTCTTTGAGGCCGGCCAGGCCGGTGCCGCGGCTGAAGCCATCGAGCTCGCGCGGCAACGAGGCCTACGCCATGGCTCCCCGTGCAGGAGCCCACGTCATGGCGATGGCTCGCCGGCTGGAGCTTAGGCGGCTTTGCTTCTTACCTCTCTAGCCGCTGACCGGGGAAGACACCCCGTCCTTGGCCTGGAGTAGCGCCGCGAGCCGACGCCGGTCGCCGGCTCCCTTTTCTGTACGGGGGAGATTGGTCAGAAAGAAGATCCGCTTCGGCACCTCGAACGCGCTCAGTTCCGAACCGGCGTAGGCCTTTAGCTCGTCCTCGCTGATGGCGTGCCCGGGCCGGAGCACGACGGCGGCGTGTATCTCTTCTCCGTACTTCTGGTCGGGGACGGCGAACGACAGCGCGTCCTCGACGTCGGGATTCGACTGCAGGACCCCGTCGACCGCATCGGGTGAGATCTTCTCTCCGCCCCGGTTGATGATCTCCTTGATGCGCCCGGTCAGGAACAGGTAGCCGTCGGCGTCCTGGTAACCGAGGTCCCCGCTGTGGAACCAGCCGTCGCTGAAGCTCGCTGCGGTGGCTTGCGGATCGTCGAGATAGCCGGAGGTCACTGCCGAGCCGTGGATCCAGATCTCGCCCGTCTCCCCGGCCGCCGCCGGCCTGCCGTCGGGTCTGATGACCTTTATCTCCGTGCCGGTCGCGATCCCGACCGAGGCCGGCTTGTCCGGGCCGTCGCCAGGGAGAGGGTTGGAGGCGACCTGGTGCGCGGTCTCGGTCATGCCGTACGCCTGGAGGACAGGCGCGGAAAACACCGTTTCGAAGTCTTGCAGGACAGCAGGCGCCAGCGCCGCGCTGCAACTGCGCACGAACCGCAGGTCCGGGTAGCCGTTTTTCGGGTAGTCGGCGCTTGCCCGGGCGAGGAGGATCTGGTGGATCGTCGGGACGGCCGTGTACCACGTCGCCTGTGCACCGGCCATCTCAGGCCAGAACCGGCCGGCATGGAAGCGGCCACCCGAGGGCATGAACCCGGCGCCGCCGCTGGCCAGCGTGGCGAGCAGCCCTGCGATCAGCCCGTGACCGTGGAAGAGCGGCATCACAAGCAGCGTGGCGTCATCCGCGGTCAGCCGGTAAATGTCGCGGATCCCGTTGACCGACGCGAGTAGGTTGGCGTGCGTCAACGGCACGACCTTCGGTGCCGCCGTCGTGCCGGAGGTCAGCAACAGGATCGCGACCTCCTCGGCGCGCGGTGGGTCGGCCTCGCCTGCCTGCACACGCCCGTAGCCGTGACCGGGTAGCGGGACGCCGGCGAACTTAACCTGGAACCGGCGATCCTGGCCTGGCAGCAGAGCCAGCTCCCAGGCCGGCAGCGTCAACCCGGCCTGAGTGTCGGCGAAATCGTCATGCAGGTGCGCGGGAACGATCACCGCTCGGGCCCGGACTTGGCCTAGCCTCGGGATGAGCTCGCTCGCCGGCAGCTCCGGGTTCAGCGGGGCGGCGCACGCCCCGACCGTCACCACCGCGAACAGGGCCAGTACGTACTCGATGCAGGCGTCCGAGACGATGGCTACCGAGTCGCCCTTGGCTACGCCATGTCGGTTCAGCTCAGCTGCGAGATCATCGATGATGGTGCCGAGTTCCTGGTAGGTGATCGCCTGCTCGCCGGTGATGTCGCTGACGGCGACCCGGTCAGGCCACGTGGTCGCGGACTCGTGCAGCAGTTCGGTCAGCGTGGCGGTCATGTCTAGGACCTCCTCGGCCTGTTGCGTCCTCGTCAGAGCGCCGGATCGGGCTGGGTCATGGCGGGCCTAATTCGGCTGGAATCCGGTACCGACTGAGAACGCCCACCATTATCGGGCCCAGATTGGTGAACCCACGTCACATGATTCGCGTGATATGCGCCTGGCTTCGCCGTTCGGCCACAGCGGTGACGCCGGCCTGAACGCCACTCCGGCACCCAGCCTTCAGGGTCGGTCGGCCCGCACGTGCAGAGCTACGGTCCCTCCGGCACTGCCCCCTGGCCTGAGTCTCAGCAAATCATCAGAACCTTGTGACGCCGGCTCACCAAGTTGACTGTGACGTTCATCAGGAGGGCCCGGAACTGGGCCGTTCCTCGTCTGCCTGGCCGCTGCCCGCAAGTCGGCACTTCTTCGTACCCGGTGGAGGCTACGCCCGCCCGGGTACTCCGGACCGCGATCTAACCGAAGGGAGATTCATGATGAGTACCACCAAGACCGAGACGCCGGCCGCTGCCGCGGGTGTCGAGCTGACCGATGGATTTCATCTTCTGGTCGACGCCCTGAAGTTCAACGGGGTGCAGACCATTTACGGCGTTGTCGGGATCCCGGTCACGGACCTGGCGCGGATCGCGCAGGCGTCCGGGACCCGTTACATCGGGTTCCGGCGCGAGGACGCCGCCGGGAACGCGGCGGCGGCGGCCGGGTTCCTGACGAAGCGGCCCGGGATCTGCCTGACGGTTTCCGCGCCGGGGTTCCTCAACGGGCTGCCCGCCCTGGCCGCGGCGACGGTGAACTGCTTCCCGATGATCCAGGTCTCCGGGTCCAGCGAGCGGCACCTGGTCGACTTGCAGCGCGGTGAGTACGAGGAGCTCGACCAGCTCGCGGCGGCGCGGCCGTTCGCGAAGGCGGCGTACCGCATCGACCGGGCGGCCGACATCGGGCTGGGTGTCGCCCGGGCGATCCGCGCGGCCGTGTCCGGCCGGCCCGGCGGCGTCTACCTCGACGTTCCCGGTGAGGTACTCGGCCAGACGATGGACGCCGCCTCCGCCGCCCGGACGCTGTGGCAGGTCAGCGACCCGGCGCCGCGGCAGCTGCCCGCGCCGGAGGCCGTCGACCGGGCCATCAGCCTGCTGGCCCAGGCGGAGCGGCCGCTGATCGTGCTGGGCAAGGGCGCCGCCTACGCCCAGGCGGATGAGCAGGTCCGGGCGTTCGTGGAGTCGACGGGGATCCCGTACCTGCCGATGTCGATGGCCAAGGGCCTGCTGCCCGACGATCACCCGCAGTCGGCCGCGTCGGCCCGGTCGCTGGCGCTGGCCAGGGCCGACGTGGTGATGCTGGTCGGCGCGCGGCTGAACTGGCTGCTCGGCCACGGCGAGGCGCCCGAGTGGTCACCCGACGCGAAGTTCATCCAGGCCGACATCGACGCCACCGAGCTGGACAGCAACCAGCCCGTCGCCGCGCCGTTGGTCGGCGACATCGGCTCGGTGATGGCCGCGTTGAACGAACGCGCCCGGCCCGGACAGGTCGCCGCGCCGGCCGCGTGGCGAGCCGAGCTCGACACGCGCAAGGCCCGCAACGCCGAGTCGATGGGCAAGCGGCTGGCCGAGGACCCGTCCCCGATGCGGTTCTACAACGCGCTGCGCGCGGTCCGCGACGTGCTGGCCGGTCGGCCGGACGTCTACGTGGTCAACGAGGGCGCCAACGCCCTGGACATCACCCGCAACGTCATCGACATGCGGCTGCCGCGGCACCGGCTCGACAGCGGCACCTGGGGCGTGATGGGCATCGGCCAGGGGTACGCGATCGCCGCCGCGGTCGAGACCGGCGCGCCGGTCGTGGCGATCGAGGGCGACAGCGCCTTCGGGTTCAGCGGCATGGAGATCGAGACGATCTGCCGCTACCACCTGCCCGTCACGGTCGTCATCTTGAACAACGGCGGCGTCTACCGCGGCGACGCCGTCAACGCCACCTCCGCTGACCCGGCGCCCACGGTACTGGACCCGGCGGCGCACCACGACCGGCTCATCGAGGCCTTCGGCGGCACCGGCTACCGCGCCACCACCCCCGCGGAAGTGGCGGCCGCACTCGGCGAGGCGATCGCCTCCGGGGGGCCCGCGCTGATCGACTGCGTGCTCGACCCCGCCGCGGGCGCAGAAAGCGGCCACATCGGCAACCTCAACCCCCAGCCCCTGGCCAACGCGGCGCAGATCCCGGCACCCCGCCGCTGACCTTTCCGCAAGGCAAGTAAAACAACAGGAGGGAGAAAGATCATGACTGACACCCTGCCGCTGGCTGGCATCAAGGTCATCGACTTCACCGGCGTGCAGGCCGGCCCGGCCTGCACGCAGCTGATGGCGTGGATGGGCGCCGACGTGCTGAAGGTGGAGCGGGTCAACGGCGGTGACGTCACCCGCCACCAGCTGCGCGACATCCCCGGCGTGGACGCCCTGTACTTCACGATGCTCAACAGCAACAAGCGCTCGCTGGCGATCAACACCAAGACCCCCGAGGGCCTCGCGGTGATGGAGCAGCTGATCCGCGAGGCTGACGTGCTGGTGGAGAACTTCGCGCCCGGCGCGATGGACCGGATGGGCCTGTCCTGGGACCACATCAGGGAACTCAACCCGAAGCTGGTCTACGGCTCGGTCAAGGGCTTCAACGACGAGTCACGCTGGAACGACCTCAAGGTCTACGACAACGTCGCCCAGTGCGCCGGCGGCGAGGCGTCCACGACCGGCTTCTGGGACGGCCCGCCCATCGTCAGCGGCGCCGCCGTCGGCGACTCCAACACCGGGATGCACCTGCTGATCGGCGTCCTCGCCGCGCTGCTCGGCCGGAACAAGACCGGGCAAGGCCAGAAGGTCTCCGTGTCGATGCAGGACGCGGTGCTGAACCTGTGCCGGGTCAAGCTCCGCGACCAGCAGCGGCTGGAGCGCACCGGCTACCTCGAGGAGTACCCGCAGTACCCCAACGGCACCTTCACCGACGTCGTGCCGCGCGGCGGCAACGCCGGCGGCGGCGGGCAGCCCGGCTGGGTGCTGAAGTGCAAGGGCTGGCAGAGCGACCCCAACGCCTACATCTACTTCACCATCCAGGAGCAGAACTGGGCGCGGACCTGCGAGGCCGTCGGCCACCCGGAATGGAAGGACGACCCCGCCTACACCACCGCCGAGGCCCGCCAGCCGCACATCTTCGACATCTTCGACCAGATCGAGAAATGGCTGTCGGACAAGACCAAGTACGAGGCCGTCGAAATCCTGCGCAAGTACGAGATCCCCTGCGCCCCGGTGTTCTCCATGAAGGAACTCGCCTACGACCCCGACCTCCGCAACAGCAGCACCGTCGTCGAGGTGGAGCAGAAGGAGCGCGGCAAATACCTGACCGTCGGCAGCCCGATCAAGTTCTCCTCCTTCACCCCCGTCATCACCGGCGCCCCGCTACTCGGCGAGCACACCAACCAGGTCCTCACCGAACTCGGCTACAACCCCAGCCAGATCACCCAGATGCACACCAAGCAGATCGTCTGATTTCAAACCGCGTGGTGGCCGGCGCAATCAAGCGCCGGCCACCACGTCGTTCTCAACAGGAACCATAGATCTGGAAGGTTCTAGATCCTCTCGGACTTACCTGGCCTGGCCGGCCCGGGGCGAGTGGAAGACGGGTCCGGTCGGGAGGGTCGTCGGGTACGGCTCCTGCAGCTGCGGCTTGTCCCAGCTGACAGCAAAGGACGTACCGCTGCTCGAAAGAGTGCCAGCCGCCGCATCCGCTTGCGCTGAGGCGAGGTACATGCGGCCGTACCCGGGGTTGGCTTCGAGCGTAAGCGCCGCGACGGAGCCCAGGCCGCTTGTGATTGAGCCGGTCTTGCCTCCGGCGGACGCGCTGGCATCGGTGAATTGGACGCTGCCGAAGTCGGCCAGCGGAAGGATGCGGCAGTTTTCCTGGCTCGATGTATCGCACTCCGATGGCGCCTCTGCGATCCATTCGGCCGAGGAAACGGTGGGGTCCGACATCTGCAGTTGCTTGGTGACTGTGGTGTGCTGCGTCAGGTCGCTGATCGACACGGTGACGGCCGGGCCGCTGACGGCCACGCGCGCGCTGAGCTGATCGCCGGGCTTGACCGTCAAGCTCACCGGCGTCTGGGCCGCTGGGACGAGTTCATACCACGCGGAGTAGAGGGCCTGCCCCTTGGTGTTGCAGTCAGCGGACGTCCCGACCTGCTCAAGAGTTTCTCCGGTGTAGCCGCCGATACCCACCCAGTAGGCAGAGTCTGACGGGGAGCCGGCGGCGCAGTTCACCGTTGGCTGCTTCCAGTCGCCGGAGACGCTGGAGAAGCCGACATTGTCCGTTGTGCTGCTCGAGACGACGTCGCCGGCCCAGTTGGAGTCTGCATGCTGAGCCACCTCGACCGGAGGTGACGTGACCTGCTGTTGGTTCGCGGCCGCGGTGCCAGCCGAGGAGCTGGATCCGGTGCCGCTGCAGGCCGTGACCAGAAATGCCGCCAACACGACGGCTGTGGATGGCACGACGATGTATGGCCTGATCTTCATTGGCCAAGCGTCGTCGCTAGTTGTGCTTGGCGCATCGCGGGCAGCGGCCAATCCCGATATCAGCCAGCATCAGTTCTTCCCTTCACGCTAGCGGGAATGCCGGCCACGGCCTCGGGGCAAATCATCATCATCATGTGACGCCGGCTCACCAGGCTGGGCCCCATACTCAGGGCTGATAACGACGGCGCAGTGATCGTCACCCCCATGCTGTAAGGAGGAACCGATGCCAGCGCGCCGGATGAGCCTCAGGCTTACGGTCAGGGTCACCGCGCAGTTCGACCCCCTCCCTGTGCCTGCTGGCGTAACGATCCGACTCGCCGCGGACCGGATCCTCTGATGGCGGTTCCGCTGTATGCCCGTTCAGTAGCCGCGATCATCGGCGGCGTGCTGATTCTGGTCGCGTGGACCAACGTGATCGGGACGCTGATCGTGCCCCGCCCGGTGGCCGGCGGCCTGGCTCGCCGGGCGGTCCGGATAGTGAACGTGGCCTTCCGCCTGGGGACCAGCGTGATCGCGGACTACCGGCGACGCGACCGGGTGCTCGCCGGGCAGGCGGCGGCGATTCTGCTGGCCCAGCTGGCAGCATGGCTGGGGACCGCGTTCATCGGTTTCTGGCTGCTGATGTGGCCGTTGATCCCCGGCGGCATCGGGACGGCTTTCACCGCGGCTGGGTCCTCGATGTTCACGCTCGGGTTCGCCGAGCCGGCCGGGGCTCCGCCCTCGGTGGCCGTATTCGCCGCCGCCATCACCGGCCTGGTCATGATCACCTTGCAGATCGCCTATCTGCCGACCTTGTACGCGGCGTTCAACCGGAGGGAAACCGACATCGCGTTGCTGAACGCGCGGGCCGGGGTGCCCTCCTGGGGCCCGGAGTTGCTGGCGCGCACTCACTTCGCGCTGGGAACCGGGATCTCTGCCCTGGATACGCTGGCTGACCTGTATGCCCACTGGGAACGCTGGGCGGCGGACGTGACAGAAACCCACACCACCTACCTGCCGCTGGTGCGCTTCCGCTCGCCGCGCCCGCTGTCCTCCTGGGTGACCGCGCTGCTGGCGGTGCTGGACTCCGCCGCGCTCTTCCTGGCGCTGTCGCCTGGGTCCGCCCCGGTGGTCCCGGCCCGGCTGTGCCTGCGCAGCGGGTTTGTCTGCTTCCGCGAGGTGGCCACGGAGATGGGCTTCAAAGTGCCGGAGGAACCGGAATCCGACGGCCAGATCAGCCTGAGCTACGAGGAATTCCTGGACGCGGTTGAACGGCTGCGCGAGGTGGAATTCCCGATCGAGCGCGACCCGGCCGAGGCCTGGCCCGACTTTGTCGGCTGGCGGGCCACCTACGAGCAGGCGGCGTACGCGATAGCCGCCGAGGTCGACGCCGTCCCAGCGCTGTGGTCCGGTCCGCGTCGGCTCGGCGACGCGGTGATCCCGCCCACCCGGCCGCCGGCCGGCCACCCGCTTAGGGCACCTGACCCGAGGGTCTTCCGCCAGGATCACCAGACCCAGGTGACGTCGCCTCATCAAGGCGGGTGTGAGGCTGGTGACGCGTCGGCTGGGAGCGTGCGCCACGTTCAATCGGAATAAAGGAAATCTCCCTACCGAACGGACCGTGGTTTACCCGCCTGGGCAAACCAGTCGCCTGGCGAGCGGGGGCCGCCAGGCGGCTGGGAAGCCAATCCGCACGGAGCACGCCGTGACCGCCTTGCGGACCTGGTACGCACACCGGGTGTCGGCCACCCGGCTGCCGCGTACCGGCCCCAGGCAGGACCTGTGACGGCAGCCCCTGCGACCGCAGCGGGGTACCCGGACTGTAGCCGGGCCATGAACGTCAGCTGGTCGCGACCCAACTGGTAAACGAGCCCGTTATGGCTAGCGAGAATCCGGTTAGCCCAGCTAGCTGGTACAGCGAAGTGCTACTAGCGCCGATGCCCGCTAACACATTCAAGGGACATCGTTGAGGCCATAACCGGAAAGCGATGTCAAGCGGAATACGGTGGCGCTCTCAGCCCACCGGTCAAGGAGCAGACCGGCAGCTACCTGTTTGTCGCGCCGAATGCCCAGGAAGGACCGGTCATCATGACAGACCCATCAGACAGCACGAGCAGGAGGGTGGCACGCCCGCCGGTCCCGAGCCTGTCCCGGCCGCACGGGAAGGCGGCCGAAGTAGCGCCCGTGGGTTACTGCTGGTGGTGCGGGAGATGGTGTCAGGTGGATAATGCTATCTGCTCCGAATGCCGGGCCCGGCGCGCCAGAAAAAGCTAACCGCCTGCCTCCGTGGCCGCCGGGGATGCCTGCCTGATTTCGGTGACGGCAGTCTGCGTCCCGCCTCACTACCGGCTAGCTGGAATGCGGGATATAGGTCAGCACCACGCGATGACGGGCGCTGCCCGTGATGCATAATCCCAGAGGCCAAAGCGATCCTTTTACCTAGCGCCCCGGTCGGCCGGATTCACACGAGCCGACTGGGGCGTTCCATACAGGGGTCAGCTGGGCTGGGGAACCTGGATGGTGTCTTGCACAGGAATCCGCGTCACTGACCAGCAGCGGACGATGTCCCGCATCGACAACAGGCCGACAACGTCCTGTCCCTCCACGACCACGAGGTGCCGGAAGCCGCCCCGCATCATGGCGGCTGCGGCGTTCTCCATGGTCCAGTTGCGCGCCGCGAAGACGACGTCCTGCGTGCAGTGCTCGTCGGCGACCTCGGCGTCCGGGCTGTCGCCGGAGGCGACTGAGATGAGGATGTCTCGCTCCGTAAGGATGCCGACCCCGGCGTGGTCCGGGTTCACGACGACAGCGGCGCCTACCGGGCGGGCGGCCATCATCCGGGCTGCCTCACGCAGCGTGTGGGCTGGTCCGATGGTGAGGACCTGCACGGACATTCCGTCTTCGACTTTCATGACGCTGCACTCCCAGGGCAAGGTTCGGGCATCGGCGGGAGCCTGTAACCAGCGAAGATACCCGTTCTCGCACGACAAACACTCTCGAGACACTCAGGGGCGCGACGGGCAGGCGGCGGTAATCGGTGCCATTTGCCATTTTCGCCCGATGGATTACCGGCTGCCCTTTTTCTACCCAATCGGATGATTGGTGTACGGGAAATGGTTAGCGAGTTGCGGGATGATGCGATCGGTTGCGAGTACGCTTTCCCCGTGCACATGGATAGTGATTGGCTGGCACTCCGTCACCCGCCGGGATGAGTACACCTCGTGCTGGCTCGCTTGCGAAGAGCGATTACTTTGCCGGCCGTGATGACGAGCTGACGGTGCTGCGCAACCTGCTCACCAGGCTGGCCGCCGGAGTCGGCAGTGCCGTGCTCGTCGAGGGGGAACAGGGTGTCGGGAAGTCGGCCCTGCTGCGGCGGGTCCTTGGCGACGTCGAGGGAGCGGGGTTCCGGTTGGCCTGGGGAACGACGGACGAACTAGGGCAGCAGATTCCGCTGCTGCTGATCAGGGAGAGCCTTGGCAGCGCGCCGCTGGGGCGCCCCGATGCCACGGGGGCCACCGACGGTCCAGCCGCCGCCGGCTACCGGAGGGCGGTGGCCGGCCCGGTGCCGCCAGGTGATCCGGTGCTTGCGGAGATGGAGCGGCTGCTTGCCGAAGTGGAACGGCTCTGCGCGCAGTCCCCTCTGGTGCTGGTAACCGAGGACCTGCAGTGGGCGGACGAAGTCAGCCTGCTCATGTGGCAGCGGCTGGCCCAGGCGGTCGGGCAGCTACCGCTGCTGCTGGCCGGGACGTACCGCCCCGTGCTGGCACGCGACGAGGTAAGCAGGCTGCGCAGCGGGCTACTGGCCGGCGGCGGTACGGTCCTGTCGCTGGGCCCGCTGCCGCCGGTGCACCTGCCGGGTCTTGTCGCGCACGTGGTAGGCGCTCGCCCTGGTCCGCGCCTTGCCGAGGAGGTGCGGGCCGCGGGCGGGAACCCCTTGTACGTTCGGGAGCTGGTGGATGCCCTGGTCAGGGAGGGCAAGGTGGCCGTCGACGCGGGCGTGGCCGAGCTCGCGGTCGGGGCGGCACAGGGGCCGGTACCGGCGTCGCTTGGGGCGGTGATCGCGGAGCGGCTGAGCGCGTTGCCAGCGGAGACCGTGACGGTGCTGCGGTGGGCAGCGGTGCTCGGCCAGGAGTTCCGGGTGAGGGACCTGGAAATGGTGACCGGCCGGAGCGCCGCCGACCTCGCGGGCGTGCTCGATCTGGCGGTCGACATGGGCGTGGTAACCGAGGCCGGCGCCAAGCTGGCATTCCGCCACGGGCTGATTCGTCAGCAGCTGTACGAGGGCGTGCCGCCCGCACGCCTGTTGCACTCCCAGGCTGCCAGGGCACTCGCGGAGGCCAGGGCGCCGGCGGAGCAGGTCGCCGCCCAGCTCGCGCTAGCCCCCGAGGGGGCGGCGGAATGGGTGCGGGAATGGCTGGCCGGCGCGCTGCCGGTGCTGGCTTACCGGATGCCGCGGGTTGCGGGGCAGCTGCTGCGGGGGGTCATCAGGGCGATGCCCGACACCGATCCCCGGTGGGAGCCGCTGCAAGCTGGCCTTGTCACGGTGGCGTTCCTGCTCGGCCAGTACGACGAGGCGCAGCAGGCCGGACGCCAGTTGCTTGCCCGCACCCGTGACCCGGACCGGGGCGCGGAGGTCGCCTGGCTGATGGCATACAGCCTGCTGCGGGCCGGGCATCCGGGGGAGGCGATCGCCGCGCTGGAGAGCGCCGTCACCCGGCCAGGCGTGAACGAGATGTGGTCTGGCCGGCTGCGCGCCTTGCAGGCGCTCATGCTGACGATGACGCGCCGGCTGGACGAGGCGGCCGAGGTCGCCAACCGGGTCCTGGCCGACGGGGAGCAGATGGCCGACCCGTTCGCCACCGGGTACGTGCTGCATGCCCTGTCCCAGGTGAGCTTCGTCGGCGGGGATCTCGCCACCGCGCTGAACAGGATCGACCGGGCGCTGGCCGTGATCGGCACTAGCGACCAGACGACCGACCTGCGGCTGATGCTGCTTGCCAACCGGGTTGGCGCGCTCGGGCTGCTTGACCGCCACGGCGAGGCCATCGGTGCCGCAAGGCAGGCCCTGGTCGTTGCCGAGCGGTCGGGGACATCCCGGCTGACCGTGATCCGCTGCACGCTCGCGTACCAGTATTTCGAAGCGGGTCAGTGGGACGACGCGCTCGCCGAGCTCGAACCGGCGGCCGGCTCAGGCCTCGGCGCCGGATCATCACTGGCGCACGGGCTCATCGCCCTGATAGCCGGGTACCGGGATGACGGCGACGTGGCCGAACAGCACCTCGGTGCCGTATCGGAACAGGGGGCCCGCGCCGCCGCTTCCGCCTCGAACAGCCATTACCTGCACCTTGCACGCGCCGTGGCGGCGGAGCGCGCAGGCCGGCCCGATGTTGCTGTAGCGGTGCTCGCAGCGTGCCTGGCCCCAGGTGCCGCCGTGAAGATGCCAGCCAGGCACCTTCTCCTCCCGGCGCTGGTGCGGCTCGCGCTCGCCGTCGGCGACGCGGACACCGCCGGCGCGGCCGCGCAGGCCGCAGCGGACGAGGCCGAGCGCGAGCCGCTGCCGGTCAAGGGCGCGGTGGCCGACCACTGCCGTGGACTGCTGACCGCCGACCTGGCGCCGGTACTCGCGGCCGCCGCCTATCACCGGTCCGCAGGCCGGCCACTGCGCCGCGCGGAGGCGCTGACGGACGCCGCCGTGCTGCTCGCCGGCCAAGGCGGCATGGTGCCGGCCCACGAATGGTTCGACGAGGCCGTCGGCTTGTACCGCGGCATGGAAGCACAGTGGGCCATCCGCAGTGCCGCCGCCCGGCTCCGCGGCTACGGCATCTGTCCCAGCCAGCACGGCTACCGAACGCGCCCCGCTCACGGGTGGGAGTCGCTGACCCCCACCGAGGCTAAAATCGCCAGGCTGATCGCCGACGGCCGGTCCAACCCAGAAATCGCCGCCGAGCTGCTCCTGTCCCGCAATACGGTGCGGACTCACGTTTCGCACATCCTGGCGAAGTTCGGCGCGCGGTCGCGGATGGAGATCGCGGCGTCCGCGGCCGGGGAACGAGAACGCCTGCAGCGCGATCGGTCCTTAGCGGGCGGACGCCCGGCCAACTCACCTGTTACATCTTTCCGGCTCGAGGGTCCCCGGCACAGTTCGTGATTCCTGCTGGCAGCGCACGGAATGACCTGGGATTGCGGGCTCGGATGCCTTTCAGGCACGACAGGTACGGGTATGGCCGCTGTTGTACCCGGGGCACCTCCTAGCCCAGGTGGCAGTAGCTGGCGCTCGGCAGCCAGCCGCATCCGTTCGGAAAAATCAAGAGAGATCAGCCCGAACGGGGGCGTGCTTCGATCGGTTGGTGTTCGCCGCCCTAGCCCGGAGGGGTGCGGATGCTAGTGGGAATGATTTTCATTAGCTGATTGTTTCAGCGGGCATGAGTCACAGCACACTTCGCCCCGTTATCAAGCTCAGGTCGGCTGCTGGGACTGGCTACACCTACGTGACCAGGAAGAGCCGCAGAAACGACCCTGACCGCCTCGTCGTCCGCAAGTACGACCCGGTGATCGGGCGTCACGTCGAGTTCCGAGAGGAGCGGTAATCATGAAGCAGGGGATTCACCCGGACTACCGGCCGGTCGTGTTCCGCGACCGCGCCGCGAACTTCGCGTTCCTCACTAGGTCGACTGTCCGCAGCGAGCGCACTGTCACCTGGGAGGACGGCAACACCTACCCCGTTGTCGACGTCGAAATCTCGTCGGCGAGCCACCCGTTCTACACCGGCCAGGCGCGCGTCGTAGACACGGCCGGGCGGGTGGAGCAGTTCCGCCGCCGGTACGGCTCCAACGCCAAGGGCGCCTGAGCCCCGCCTGAAGACGAGAGGGAGCTAACGCTCTGCTCCCTCTCGCCGCCGGCTAGCTGCCGGAGCGGATCGGATCCGTCTTGAGCTCCATTCGAGCTCGTGGGCGGTGACGTGCCTGGTGTCGCGTCTCCGCTACCCCGCTAGCCATGAACGCCACCGAGGCCGCGTCGGGAAGTTACCCGGCTACGCAAAGCACGATTCCGTTCGGGATGATGGCCTTTACGGCAGCAGCAGGCAGCTGTCGCCGAATTCGTGCCAGCGGTACTCCGAGCGCACTGCCTCGGCGTAAGCCAGCGCGACCAGGTCGGCGCCGGCCACGGCCGTCAGCAGCGCGAGGTGTGACGCGCCGGGCGCGTGCCAGCCGGTCACGAGACCGGTCACTGCTCGCGCCGGCCGCGCCGGGCCGAGGACGAGATCCGCCCAGCCGTGCCCGGCGTGCACCGAGCCGTCCGGGTCGGCGGCCGACTCCAGCGCGCGAGTCACCGTGGTGCCGACCGCGATCACCCGCCCGCCCGCCTCGCGCGTGGAGTTGACCAGCCTGGCGGTTGCCTCCGGCACGCGGAACCGTTCGGGCTGCGGGGGCTCGCCTGGTTCCTGCGAAGACACGCCTGTGTGCAGCACGACCGGGGCAAGGGCCACGCCACGGGTAACCAGGTCGGTTACGACCTGCCCGGTGAACGGTCGCCCCGCGCTGGGCATCTCCGTGCTACCCGGCTCGCGGGCGAAGACGGTCTGGTACTCAGGGAGCGGCCACTGGCGCGGCACGTAGGCGTAGCGGATTGGCCGCCCGTGGCGGGTGAGGAACCAGGAGACTCCACCATCGATTAGCGGGTGTGCCTCCCACAGCCGGGTCTGACCGGCGGGCCGGGGCCGGTCCACTATCAGGACGGCGTCGGCGTCCAGGGTGATCACCTCGCCCGGGCGCAAGTCGCCGACCGGGCCCGCGGAAACCCCGGCAGGCCGCACCTCGACCACCCAGGCGCCGCCGTCGAGTTCCGCGGAGAAGTGCACCTCCACCGGCACGCCCGCCCGATTCCCGTCGACCGCCGCGGCAAGCGTGGCGGAGGTGTTGACCACGAGGAGGTCTCCAGGTGCGAGAAACTTCCCGAGCTGGCTGAACTGCGCGTGGGCCACGCCCCCGGGGCTCGCGACGAGCAGCCGGACGCCGTCCCGGACGGGCGGAGGCTCGGTGGCCTCCAGCTTCTCCGGCAGGAAGAAGTCGAGCGCCATCAGACCGAGGTCCCTGCGAGGTCCGCGGCGCGGATCCGGCCACTCGGCGCGGTGCGGCTGGCGATCAGCCGGAGCAGCGCGGGCACGACGGCCTCCGGCGCGGGCCGGTCGGAGATGTCCTCACCGGGGAACGCGGCCTGGTGCATCTCCGTGCGCATGTCACCAGGGTCGACCGAGTAGACGGCCAGCCCCGGCTCCTCGGCGGCGAGCACTGCGGTCAGCTGGTCGAGTGCGGCCTTGGATGAGCCGTACGCGCCCCAGCCCGCGTATGCCTCGACAGCCGCGTCGGAGCTGATATTCAGAACGGTTCCGTGCGATGCGCGCAGCAGCGGGAGGAACATCTGGATGAGTGCGAGAGGGGCCAGCACGTTGGTCTCATGCACCCGCCGCACCGCCGCGAGCGGCACGTCGGCCAGCCGCGGCAGCGGGGACGGCCCGAGGTCGCTGGCGTTGTTGACGAGCAGGTCGAGGCGTTGTTCGTCAGTCGGGGCGAGCCCGCTGACAGCCGAGGCGAGCGCGTCCCGGTGGGCAGGGTCGGTGACGTCGCCAGGCACGACGACGGCACCGGGGAGAGCGGCGGCGAGGTGGCCGGCGCGGCGCGCGTCGACGACGACGCGCCAGCCGCTGGAAAGCAAGGAGCGTGCCAGCGCCAGGCCTAGCCCGCGTCCGGCGCCGGTGACGAGGACAGTTGATTGCGATGTGCTTGTCATGCGGCCTATTGTTGTAGTTAAAGTCAACTTTAAGTCAAGGAAATGCGGCGGTAATTGTGCGGACCACCGACCAGCTCACCGTCAGCGACATTGCCGCCCGCAGCGGCTTCACCCCGTCCGCGCTGCGCTTTTACGAACGCGAGGGGCTTATTCAGGCGACAAGGACGTCGGGAAACCAGCGCCGATACGAACGAAGCGTGCTGCGGCGCCTCGCGTTCATCCGGGCGGCTCGCAACGTCGGCCTGTCCCTGGACGAAGTCGCCGCCGCGCTCGCCGCGCTCCCTGACTCGCGCACTCCGACCAGGGCCGACTGGACCCGGCTGTCCCGTGCCTGGCGCGCTCGCCTTGACGCGCAGATCGTCGCGCTTGAAAAGCTGCGCGACGGCCTCGACTCCTGCATCGGCTGCGGCTGCCTGTCCCTGAAGCGATGCGCGATGTCCAACCCCGCCGACGTCGCCAGCGCCGACGGGCCGGGCGCCCGGTACCTGCCCGCCCCCCTGCGGTAATACCTCCGCCCGCCGCCAGATGGCGTCAGCGCCTTCTCCGCCGCCTGGCCGACTCGTAGCCGATAGCCTATAGTCGATAGTGCATGTAAGATCACCTCATGAGCAGTGTGTCGACTTACGTCACCGAGGATCTCGCGCCGGCAGGGGCCTTGCGGGCCGCGATTAACCTGGGCAACCGGTTGCTGGTCCAGGGCACGCCAGCGGAGCCGACCGGCGTGACGGTCGATATCGCGCGTGAGCTGGGGGAGCGGGCGGGAGTTCCGGTGGAACTCGTCCGCGTCCATTCGGTCCCGAAGACGTTGGAGGCGATGAGGGCAGGGCAGGCTGACGTGTGCTTCATGGCCATCGATCCTGAGCGCGAAGCGGAGATCGCCTTCACCGCGCCGTACGCCGTGGTCGAGGGCGTGTTCGTGGTGCCGCAGGACTCGCCCATCGCCACGATGGCCGACGTCGACCGTGAACACGTGCGCATTGGCGTCGTGAAGGACTCTTCCCATGACGGGTTCCTCTCTCGCACTCTCCAGCACGCGACTGTGGTGCGCGGAGACCGGGGAGTCGATGTGTTCCGTGACCAGGGTCTGGAGGTCGCAGCGGGAGTCAGGCAGATAATGACGCAGTACGTCGCCAGCAACCCCGGACTCCGTTTGGTCGAGGGCCGGTTCATGCAGGTCCAGCAGGCGGTGGGCACGACCAGGACCCGCGCCCCGCAGACCCTGCAGTTCCTCCGGTCCGTCATCGACGATCTGAAGGCCAGCGGCTTCATCGCCGACGCGATCCGGCGCGCCAATCAGCCGGACCTGAGCGTGGCCCCACCCGCGTAGCTGCCGATGGCGAGGCCCGGCCAGTTCTAGTGGCATGGCTGTCGTAATGTCCGGTGTGGCAGCATGGCCGTGCCCCGACCCGACCCGATGGCACCCGTGGCGACCGGTCCGTGGACGGCCGTTGAAGGCTCCGTGGCGCTCGCCGAGCAAGTCCGCGACGGCAGACTAGACCTCGCCTTCCTTGGCCAGCGGAAGAGGCGGCGAGCGATCTTCGCGTGGTACCGCTGGTAACCGAGCCGCTCGTCGCCCCGCCCGGCGGACGTCCCCTCCCGCGTAGCACCCTCACCCCCAGGGACCTGGACGGCGAGCGTTTCATCGACTACCCGCAGGGATGGGCCACCGTTCCTGCTTTTAATGACAATTCTTTGGAGAATCCCGTGCGGATCCCAAACAGTTCGCAACGATCTTGGAGGATCTCGTGCGGATCCCAAACAGTTCGCAACAGCCTCCGGAGGATTTTGTGCGGATCCCAAACGTTTCGCAACGAATTCCTCAGAGTCCCCGCAGGAACGGCTGACATTCTCCGGGTTGTATCTATCCGAGGTACTGAGGAGGAACCATCATGAACGATTCCGACCCAGCAAGCCCTCACGGGACGAGCGCGACGTCAGGGCCGTCGGTTACTAGAAGTTCAGGAGTTGCCGTACGGCGATCGCTGCGGAACACAAGAACCAGATTCATCGGGTCCGCTGTGCTGATCGGTGCGGTGATCGGACTTTCTGCTTTGGCCGCGTCCCCCGCGTCAGCCGCGACCTCGCCAACCCCGTCCCCCTCGCTAACAACAGGCCCCCGGTCTGGGCCGGCCACAGGGGGAATGTGGGGCACGGTCGGCAGCGTGTCCACGAAGACCTTCACAGTGTCGACACTGGGCACGTCGGTGACCATCGACAAGGAGTCCTCCACGAAATACCTGCAGGGGAAGCGCCCGGCCTCGGCGCGTGCCCTTAAAAAAGGCGAAACCGTCATGGTAATTGGGACGGTCAACGACACGAGCGAGACGGACCCCTTCATCACGGCTGCGCAGGTCACCGTGGACCCGACTGGCGGCACGACTCCGGCGAAGGCAGGGGTGGTTGCCACCGACCCGGGTGTTACCGTGTCAAAGAAGGTCGGTCAGATCCCGTCGAACTATGTTGAGGGAGATGGGACGATCATCAGCGGAACGAAAGCGGATGACGCGATTGCAGCTGCGCTGCGCTCCTACCCGGGAGGCATCGTCGACCGTGTTGTGCAGATAAGCAGCACTGAGTACGAGGTCCACAACATCGACAGGGCATGGCCGCACCACGTGTTCGTCATGGCAAAGAACTACAAGGTCGTCGGCGCCTATTAGCCGCTGCGGTAGGGTGCCGGTACGGGGAACGCGCGGTCCCCGTACCGGCGCCGGCCACCGCCCTGCGACCGCGTCGGACACGGCGGAACGACCCGCAAGACACTCACTGCCGCGCGGATGCCGTAATTCCACTGGCTGGACCCCGGTGTCCCTCACTGACGGTGACATCGTGAAGCACCATAGCCGCCTGATCTGCAGGCTCCTGACCAGCGATGACGTTCGTCATCGGCGTCATCCAGACTGAGGTGATCTGTGCGGCCACTGCGTGGCCGCCGCTGCTGGCCGGCGTCCTCTTCTGCATGTTATGAGCGTGTGTCGATCAGGAACTGACCCACCTGCAGGGCTTCGACCAGCTGGACTTCGACGTCTTCTCGCACGCGGACTGGGCGCGCCTCCGCGAGAGCCACGCGCAGAACATCCGCGCTCACTGGCCCGACGGGCACTACACCGACGGCCTCGACCAGCACATCGCCGATCTTGAGGCACTGTTCGCCTGGGCGCCGGACACCCGTATCCAGTCGCACCCGATCCGGATCGCGATGAACGAACTGACCGCCGTCACCGGAGTGATGCAGGGCACCTTCTCCCGGCCGATGGCCGACGGCAAGGGCGGCTTCGTCCAGCCGACTGGCAAGAAGTTCGCCGTCAACATGACCACCGTCGGGATCTGGAACAGCCACGGCGTCATGGACGAGGAATTCCTCTTCTGGGACAACCAGACCTTCTACCAGCAGATCGGACTGGCCTGATCACGGATGTCGGTGCTGGACTTGGCGTCGGGCATCGGTGATGTCTCGCTGCTGGAAGATGTGCGGAGATGATCACCCGTGTGTCACTCGATCGGCGCGCCACCTCCGTGCTGCGGGGCTTAGCGGAAATGCCCTGTGCCGGGCGGCGCGCGCATGTGGCGTCGCCGCCCGGCACAGGGACCCGTGGTGAACTCGCGGGCGGCCGGACTCGCCGTGGTCGTACTGGCTTGCGGGCGTCAGCCCGCGTCGGCGACCAGGCTGGCGCTCTCGACTCCGGCGACGGCGCAGGCCTCGTCGTTCTCCGGGCGGTCGCCGCTGACCCCGATGGCGCCGAGCAGGTTGCCCTCCTTGTCGCGGATCAGGGCGCCGCCGGCGGACGACGCGACGCGGCCTTCTGAGATGGCGGCCAGGGCCGCGAAGAAGGCGGGGTCGCGGGTGGCGTGCCGCGCGCCGGCCGCGCCGCCGTGGCCCGTGCCGAGGCATCCCCAGGCCTTCGCGTGGGCGATCTGCGGGCGGAGTATCCCGCAGCCGTCCTCACGCTTGACGACGACCGGGTTCCCGCCCGGGTCGAGCACCGTCACGGTGAGCGGCCGCAGTTGGAGCTCCCGGGCCTTGCTGAGAGCCGCGTCCACGATGTCCGACGCCTGCTCCAAAGACAGCGCTGTCATAGGTTCTTGCCTTTCGCTGTGGGTAACTGTGATAGCCGAGGTCATCCGGCGCGGACGACCCTGTTGGCGATGACGCCGAGCCCCTCGATCTCGCCGCGCAGCTCGTCACCGGGCCGCACGGAGCTCACCCCGGGCGGCGTGCCGGTTCCCACCACGTCTCCCGGGGCGAGAGTGAGGGCGGAGGTGAGCCACGCGAGCTGCTCGGGGATGGTGTGGAACATCTCCCCGGTGGTCCCGTCCTGCCTCAGTTCGCCGTTCACCCAGTACCGGATGCGGACGCAGTGCGGGTCGGGAACCTCGTCCGCCGTGACGAACCATGGCCCGACGATGCTGAAGGTCTCGAAGCCCTTCGACCGGTCCGCGCGACGGCCGTCCGCCGCGCTCACGTCCCGCGCGCCGACGTCGCAGAAGCCCACGTAGCCGGCCACGGCATCCATCGCCGTCTTGACGTCCAGCCCCCGGGACCGCTTCCCGATCACGACGGCGAGTTCCATCTCCGGCGCGACCTGCTCGCTGATGGCCGGGTAGACGAGGTCATCGTAGGGACCCGCCAGCGAGCCAGCGGCTTTCAGGTAACCAGAAAGCTGCGGCGGGTCCTCCCGCGGGCCCGGGGAGGCCGCGTCCGCCCGCTTGCGCGGGTAGTTCGAGCTCATGTCCCAGATCGTGGCCGGATGCCCGACCGGCGGGCCGAGCAGAGTCTCGTCGGCGGGCCAGGTGCAGCCCTCCGGCAGGCCGTCGCCGTCCGCGACCTGCTCGCGGACCCGCCGGACGACGGCCAGGGAGGGATCGGCCTGCAGCAAGGCGGGAAGCTCAGGCGGGATCTCGCGCTGAGAACGCGTGATCGCGTCGTCCCGGCAGTCGCCCTGTCCTTCGAGCTGCCAGGCGTAGGCCGCCTGGACGTCGACGAGTCGGCCGGGGGAAACGTCGGGGAAGCACAGCCGATTGCCGAAGTACGTCCGCCCGATCGCGAGTTTCACTGTGGCATGCGCTTTCCGCTGGAGAACGAGACGGGGGGAGAGGCCAGACGGCGGTCAGGCCGTCTCCGCGCCCCTCTTCTCGAACTGGATCGCACCGTCGCTGATCTCGACGTCGAACTGGTCCGACGGGGTGCTCGGCAGCTGTACCGGGGTGAGGCCGATGACGTACATCACCGTCTCCTCCTCGGCGTCGAGCCGGAGCTGCTCGCCGGGCTCGACCTGGATCGCCGCCAGGCCGCCGATCTTCGCGTCGTCCACCGTCGCGGCGCCGGAGAGAACGACGATGAGGCGGCGGCCCGCGTCGGTGGCAGACACCCACTCGGCACCCGCGCTGACCTTGACGAACTCGATCCAGAATGCGCGTTCGCTGAACGAGCCGAAGTACTTGCGCTCCACGCCGGGCGACCCGTCCGCCGGCAGCCAGTTGAAGTGCTCAGGCTCCACGATGATGACGTTCTTGTAGCGCGGCCGGGGGAGTTTCATCTCCCTGCGCTCGCGCCGCATCTTCTCGCCCTCTTCCTTGCGCGCCTGGGGACCGCGGCCCCGGCCCCCGGCCATCCCGAGTCCGGACGCGCCGCCGAACTGCAGCACCAGCTGGAGCCGCTCGCCTGGCTTGGCGCCGTACGCCTCGAGGAGGTCGTCCTGCGGGCCGTAGTGCAGCCCCTCGGGGAAGTAGCCGATCTCGCCCTCGCGCAGGATGCCCTGCTCGCCGAGGTTCATGTCGCCCACCAGCGGAAGCCGGATCTGCTCGAACGAGTGACGGTGCCGCGGCATGCGGAAGTCCGCCTCCTGGCGGCCCAGGATGTAGCGGAAGTTCTCCAGCTTCTCGGGCTCGCCGCCCATGAGCAGGTAGTTGAAGGACACCGTCCCCCGGGGGTGGTCCAGCTTGAACGCGTTCTCGTCGTAAGGATTGATCTTCATCCTGGCCCTCCGTCGTCGTCAGATTCGGTTCGCTGCCATGGCAAGCACGCTACCTACCTGGTAGGTTGGTGTCAAGGTAGGTAGCGTGGTTTGCAGCTAGCTCGAAGGAAAGCTCGAAGGGAGTACCGTGATGGGCGCTGACTTGCGGGGCACGGTCGCACTAGTGACAGGCGCGTCGAGCGGGATCGGTGCGGCGACGGCGAGGGAACTGGCCGCCGCGGGGAGCCGCGGTCGCCGTCGTGGCCCGCCGCAAAGACCGGCTCGACGCGCTGGCCGCCGAGATCACCGCGGCGGGCGGGACTGCCCTGGCGATCGAAGCCGACGTCACGGACCAGGCGCAGGCGGTCGGCGCGGTCGATGAGGCCGTCCGGGCGTTGGGGCGGCTGGATATCCTGATCAACAACGCCGGCGTCCTGCGGCGCGGGGCGTTCGCGGAATCGCCCGTCTCGGACTGGGAGCTGATGATCCAGGTGAACCTGCTCGGCTCGCTGTACTTCGCCCGCGCCGCACTGCCCCACCTGGTGCGGGCCGCCGCGGGCAAGCCGCGCGACATCGCCGACCTGGTGAACGTCAGCTCCCTGTCCGGGCGCATCATCAGCAAGAACTCAGCGGTCTACCATGCCACCAAGCACGCGCTGAACGTCTACACCGAGACCCTGCGCCAGGAGGCCGCCGGGCAGCGGGTCCGGGTGTCGCTGCTTGAGCCGGCCGCGGTCGAGACCGAGCTCTTCCAGGCCGACCCCGGCAGGCTGCCGGCCCACGCGGGCGGCGGCTTCCAGCGCCTGCGCGCGAAGGACGTCGCCGACGTCATCGGCTACATGGTCACCCGCCCGCGGCACATCGCGGTGAGCGAACTGCTCGTCCGGCCGGCCGAGCAGGAACGGTGACCGGAATGACGAGGCACCGATCGAAGGCATGTTCAAGGAGATGCGGCCTGTGGCAATAGAAAAGGCGCCCGCGAGGCTGAACCGCAGCCGGGTGGCCGACCAGATCGTGGATGACCTGCGCCGCCAGATCCTCAGCGGCACGCTGCCCGACGGCGCCCGGCTGCCGTCCGAGCAGGAGCTGGCGGCGCACTACGGCGTGAGCGCCCCGACCATCAGGGAAGCGGTCCGGGTGCTCGCCGCGATGGGGCTGCTGAGCACCCGGAACGGCAGCAGGACCACCGTCACCGCGCGCGGTGACGACATGCTGGTGATGTCCGTCGCCGCGGTCGCCCAGTTCGCGAAGATCAACGCCGCCGACGTCCTGGGCGTCCTGGGAGAGCTGAACGCCTACGCGATAACGCTCGCCGCGGAGCGCGCGACCGACGAGGACATCGCCCGGCTGCGGGCGGCGGCCGCCGCCACGGCGGAGATCGACGACGTGGCGTCGGGCGCGGCGGCGCTCAAGCACTACTTCGCGACCCTCTCCGAGATCTCACACAATCCGCTGCTCGCCGCGCTGTGCCGGGCGATCACGGAGATCCAGATGGGCCTCGCCGTCGAGCTCTCCGGCACCAGCGCCGGCGACTGGGGGCAGATCGCGGGATCACCGGCGCTGTATGCGATCCGGGCGGAAATCGCCGAGGCGATCGCCGAACGGGACTCGCCGCGGGCGGTCAGGCTCATCCGCGACTACCACAGGGAAGTCATCGCGCGCATCCAGTCCCTGCCGCGTGCCCGAGAACTGCGAGAGTCCGACCCGGGCCTGAAGGCCTTCCTCGCCGCCTGGCTAGGCGCGAACGTAAGCGTCAGCGGCAGGAGCTGACGGCTCCGCGCGGGCGAGGGCATCGCGCAGGTCCTGGGTGATCTCGGCCGCCGTCCGCGTCAGCACCGGCGCGAGCGCCCGCAGTGCCCGGCGATTCCAGCGCGTGACCGGCCCGGCGGCGGTGACGGCCGCGACCGGCCTGCCGTCCTCGCCGCGGACGGGCACGCCGATCGCGTAGACCTCGGTCAGGTGCTCGCCGAGGTTCAGCGCGTAGCCACGCTCCCGCACCTTCTGCAGGTCGTACTGGAGCGCCTCCATGTCAGGCAGGGTGAACCTGGTGACCCGGCGCAGGTCGTCCGGGTAGAGCGAGCGCAGGCTCTGGTAGGGGATGTGCGCGAGGAGCACCTTGCCGCCGGCGGTGGCGTAGGCCGGCAGCCGGGCGCCGGTCCGGGTGGCGACGCGCAAGGGCTGGCGGGACTGAACCCCGTCAAGGAACAGCGCATCGGGGCCGTCGAGGACGACGAGGTTGACGGTCTCGTCGAGATCGGCGGACAACCGCACTAGATGGGGATGGCTGACGGGCAACAGGTTCGCCTGGCCGCGGGTGTGGCGGCCGAGCTTGAGCGCCGCGGGGCCGAGCCGGTACCGGGGCGACGCCGCGTCCTGCTCCACGAAATCGTGGCTCCGCATGATGTTGAGCAGCCGGTGCGCGGTCGACGGCGCGACGTCGAGCTCGCGGCTTAGTTCCGTGACGCGCATGGACTCGTGACAGGCGAGCAACTGCAAGATCCGCAATGACTTGCTCACTGAGTCGTTCTGAACCGAATCTTTCGACATATTAGAAATCAGCCTCCCCACCCTTGCCTGCTTGTCTAAGCGCTATTAGCGTCCCCAGCGAGAAGTTCACATGAACACAATACAGGCAGAATCTTCGACATAGTCGAAAATTTAGACCGGAGGGTCTCGCGAGCGGCGTCTCGGTGCGGGATGTCGCCCCCTAGCAAGCAGAACGAAATGAGCGAGGGAGCTCAGCATGTACCGGAGCAACGATCCTTCATCCAGCCGCGTCAGGTCCGTCGGGACACGCAAGCGGAAGCTCAGAATGCTCGCCTGCGCCCTGCTCGCGCCTGCGCTGCTCGCCGCGGTCGCGGCGTGCTCCTCGGGCGGCTCCTCAAGCGGGTCCTCAGCCGGCAGCGACCCGTCAGTCACCATGTCGATCACGATCGCGGCGCCCACCTCGGCCCCGGTCTACATCGCTCAGTCGCTCGGGTACTTCAAGCAGCAAGGGCTCAACGTCAACGTCAAGATCATCCCGAACGCGTACGAGTCGCTGGCCGCGGGGCAGATCCAGTTCGGCGACATCGGCGTCGCCCAGGTCGTCCAGGCAGCGTCAGCCGGCACCCCGCTCCAGCAGATCTGCGTCACGGAGACCAGTCCCTCCTACGTCATGGCGGTCAGCCAAAAGACCATGAGCGCCAAGGGCATCACCGCGTCCATGTCGCTGAAGGAGACGCTGACTAAGCTCAAGGGCGAGGTGGTGACCGAGGTCGGCGGCGCGGTCAACCCGGGGTCCGTCCTGCTGGCCTCCCTGCTCAAGCAGAATGGCCTGCCGAGCAACTGGATCACGGTCGTCTCCGAGACATCCAACGCGTCGGCGACGGCGTCCTTCATCGAGGGCCAGGCCGGCGTCGTCTTTCAGCCGCAGCCCGTGCCGGACGAGCTCCTCACGAAGGTGCCGGGCAAGATCATCTTCAACACCGCGGACTCCCCGCTCTTCGCCAACCTGGACGGCACGCCGTGGTCGGGCATCGCGGCCTCCACGAGCTACCTCGCCGCCAACCCGGGCGTGAGCAAGGAGATCTGCAACGCCATCGGCAAGGCGGACAACTACATCCTCGCCAACCCCGCCCAGGCGGCCAAGGACATTCAGCCCCAGATGAGCTCGTACCCCGCGCAGCTCATCCAGGAGGCGCTGCCGACGTACAAGTTCGCCGCGGGCGCCACCATGAGCGACTCCCAGTTCGACGCCGGGATCAAGGTGCTGTCGTCCTACGGGATATTCCAGCAGCCGTCGGCGTCGGCGCTGAGCTCCGCGTACACGACCAAGTACCAGTCCTGACCGTCCAGGGAATGAGGCGAGCCAGTCTATGGAACAGCAGCTTGACGCCCAGCCGGCGGTGATCATGGGGGAACTCTCCCAGTGCTTCGTCGCCCCGGACGGCCAGAGCATGGAGGTCCTGCGTGACGTCTCGGTGACGGTCCGCGAGCGGGAGTTCTTCACCGTGGTCGGCCCTAGCGGCTGTGGCAAGAGCACCCTGCTGAACATCGCGTCGGGGCTGCTGCGCCCGACGGCGGGCACCGTGCGCTGCCTGAAAGGCGACCGGCCCCTGGAGCAGACGGAGATCGGTTACATCACCCAGGACTCCAACCTGTACCCGTGGTTCACAGTGCTCGAGAACGTGATGATGCCCCTCGAGATCCGGAAGGTCCCGAAGAGAGCGCGACGGGAGCGGGCCAGGGAGTGGCTCGCCATCGTCGGCCTGAGCGAGTTCGAGAACCACTACCCCCGCCAGCTCTCCGGCGGCATGCAGAAGCGGTGCTCCATCGCCCGCACCATGGTCTACGAGCCCGAGATACTGCTCATGGACGAGCCGTTCGGCGCTCTCGACGCCATCACGAAGACGACGCTCCAGAAGACCATTCTCGACCTGTGGCAGCGGCGGCAGACGTCCGTCATCTTCATCACGCACGACCTCACCGAGGCGATCGCGCTGTCCGACCGGGTCGCCGTGATGACCGGGCGCCCGGGCCGCATCCAGGCGACGTTCGACGTGCCTCTCGAGCGGCCGCGGGACGTCTACAACATCGTCGACCTGCCCGAGTTCAAGGCGCTGCGGCGAGAGCTGTGGCAACTGCTCGAGATGGATCTGGAGCCGTGAGGAGGGCGGTATGAGTGCGGAAATGAGCGTTCAGGTCAGCCAAGGGCAGCGGGTGGGCGACCACGGGAAGCAGCGGCCGGGGAAGCGGACCCGGCCGAGGCTCGCGCGCCTGCGGCGGGGCCGTCGCGCGAACCTCATCCTGGTCACCCAGGTCGGCACGGTGGTCGCGGCCCTCGTGCTGTGGCAACTGCTGAGCGGGCGGGTGATCCAGTCGTTCCTCGTCAGCGACCCCATCGACGTGGCGAAGAAGCTCTGGGACGTCATCGGAACGTCAGAGATGGACCACGACATCGCGGTGACCGGCCAGGAACTGATCTACGGATGGGTCATCGGCAGCGTCACGGGCGCTGTGGTGGGGTGGGGGCTCGGCACGGTGAAATTCCTCGGCGAGGCGTTCGAGCCGATCATCAACGCGATCAACGGGGTGCCCAAGATCGCGCTCGCGCCGCTCTTCCTGCTCTGGTTCGGATTCGGCATCAGCTCCAAGATCGTGCTCGCCGCGACGATGGTCTTCTTCATCGTCTTCTACAACGTGTTCGCCGGCATGCGCAACGTGCCCCAGCCGTTGTGCGACATGGCAAGGGTCATGGGCGCCTCACGCCTGTACGTGGTCCGCAAGGTCGTGCTGCCGTCGGTCGCGGTACCGCTCTTCGCCGCGCTGAAGGCGGGCGTCTCGCTGGCGATGATCGGCGTGATCGCCGGGGAGTACATATCGGCGCAGGTCGGTCTCGGCTATTACACGATGACGGCGACGCAGAACTTCGACCCCGCCGGGCTGTTCGCCGCGATCGTGATCATCGTCGTCATGGTCGTCGTCGGCTACGCGATCATCGGCTTCTTCGAGCGCCGCGCGCTTGCCTGGCAGCAGAAGTAACTGGTCGCCTTCCGGCACGCAGCGCACTAAAGGGACGGAAAACACAATGACGACGGTCCGCGAGGCCACGTTCGCCGCGCTGCGGGACTGCGGCATGGATCGGATATTCGCCAACCCTGGGTCGACCGAGGTCGCCTTCCTGCACGACCTGCCCGACGACCTCGAGTTCATTCTCGGCCTGCACGAGGGTTCCGTGGTCGGGATGGCCACCGGGCAGGCCATCGCGACCGGGCGACCCGCCTTCGTCAACCTGCACACGACGGCGGGGCTCGGGAACGCGGTAGGCGCGCTCGCGACCGCCAGGGTGAACAGGGCGCCGCTCGTGGTGGTAGTCGGCCAGCAGGACCGCCGCCACCTAGCGCAAGACCCCTTCCTCGCCGGCCGGCTCGAGGGGCTGGCCGGCTCCTACCCCGTCTGGACAAACCAGCCGGTGCTGCCGCAGGACGTCCCCGGGGCGATCCGCCGTGCCTGGCACGAGTCCGACGAGCACCGCGGTCCTGCGCTTGTCATCGTGCCGATGGACGACTGGCTCGCGGAGGTGGACGAGGAACTCGGCGTTTCCGTGCCGCGCGTGGTGCGCCGGGCAGGCACGGACGTCGGCCCTGCCATTGACGAGGCCGTGCGACTGCTGGAGGATTCGACGGCCCCGGTGATCGTGGCGGGCGCCGGCGCCGACGACCAGGCGTCGTGGGACGCCCTCGTCGAGCTGGCCGAACGTCTCGGGGCCCCGGTCTGGCAGGAGTCGTTCGGCGCGCGCGCCGGCTTCCCGCAGGACCATCCGAGCTTCGCCGGCCACCTGCCGGCCCGCCGTTCTCAGCTGAGACCCGTGCTCGGCGAGCACGACGTCGCGCTGGTCGTGGGCACCTGCGCGTTCCGCCAGTACGTTTACGAGGAGGGCCCGCTGCTGCCGGCCGGGCTCGCGGTGGCGGTCGTCTCCGCCGACCCCGACGAGCTTTACCACAGTCACGCGGACATCGCCGTGCTCGCGCACCCGGCGGCCGCTTGCACGGCGATCGCGCGGCGGCTGAAGAAGCGGCGGCCAGCGCCCCCGCGTCCCGCCCCGCTCACCATCGCCCCGCCGGCCGACGGGGAGCAGATGCGCGCGGAACACGTCTTCGCCGCGCTCGCGCAGCGGTTGCCGCGCGACACGGTCCTCGTCGAGGAGACACCGTCGACGAGACCGGACCTGCACCGGTGGCTGCCCGCGCGCATGCCCGGCGGGTTCGTCAGCGCCGCCATGGGCGGCCTCGGCTTCGCGCTGCCGGCCGCGGCGGGGCTGCGCCTCGGCGACCCCAGCCGTCCCGTCGTGGCGGTGCTCGGGGACGGCTCGTCCCTGTACGCCATCCAGGGGCTGTGGAGCGCCGCGCGGTACGGGTGCGGAGTGCTGTTCGTGGTCCTGTCCAACGGGCGGTACGCGATCATGGACCAGCTCGCCCGCCGGGCCGGGGGCAAGGCGCCGTGGCCGTCATTCGAGGACATCGACATCGCGGGCTTGTCGCGCTCCCTGAACTGCCAGGCGCGGCGGGCCGCCACGTACCCGGAGCTGATCGAGGTCCTCGACGAGGTGCTCCCGACGCTCGCCGGGCGCGGCAGCCCGCTGCTGCTCGACGTGACGGTGACTGCCGACCAGTGAAACCACCCGCACCCGACCGCCCCGATTACCTCGAGCGAGGAGCCAACGTGACAGCGAGCCTCAAGATCATCATCGGAAGCACCAGGCCAGGCCGGGCAGGTGGCCCCGTGGCCGAGTGGTTCCACGAGCTAGCGGTGCGGCACGCTGGCTTCGAAACCGACCTCGTCGACCTCGCGGAGGTCGCCCTCCCCCTGTTCGACGAGCCGCAGAACCCGCGCCACGGCCGGTACGCCCACGAGCACACAAAGCGGTGGAGCCGGATCGTCGCCGCGGGTGACGCCTACGTCTTCGTGGTGCCCGAGTACAACCACGGTTACAACGCGGCCACCAAGAACGCCCTCGACTACCTGCACGACGAGTGGCGGAACAAGCCCGTCGGCTTCGTCAGCTACGGCGGCATCGCGGCCGGCACGCGGTCGGTGCAGATGCTCATCCAGGTGGTGACCTCGCTCGGCATGGTCCCGGCGGTGACCTCCGTCAACATCCCCCTCATCAGGCGCATGGTCACGCCCGACGGGAAGTTCACCCCCAACCGGAACCTGGAGGAGAGCGGCACGGCGATGCTGGACGAGCTAGCGCGCTGGACCGCCGACCTGAAGTCCGTACGCGAGTGACCGCAGGCACAGCCAGGCAGCCCGGTTCAGCCCGCAGCCGGGCCGGGCCGGCCATCAGCCAGAAGACCGCGGTCAGCGTCGTCTACGTCGCGGCCATGTTCCTGTCCACGATGGACACGACCGTCGTCAACGTGACGCTCCCCGCGATCGGACGGGCGTTCTCGGTGCCGACCGCGTCCGTGGGAACGGTGTCGATCTCGTACCTGGTGGCCCTGGCCGTATTCATACCGGTGTCCGGGTGGGCGGGAGACCGCTTTGGCGGGAAGCGGGTCCTGCTCGTCGCCGTGCTGGTGTTCACGGCGGCGTCCGCCCTCTGCGGCCTCGCGTCCAGCCTCGGCCAGCTCGTCGCCTTCCGGATCCTCCAGGGAGCGGGCGGCGGCCTCCTCACGCCGGTGGGCATGGCGATGCTGCTGCGCATCTTCCGCCCCGACGAGCGAGTCAGGGCGCTGTCCGTCCTCACCATCGCGACCGGGGTCGCGCCGACCGCGGGCCCGATCGTCGGCGGGCTGCTGATCAGCAGGTTCTCGTGGCGCTCGGTGTTCTACATCAACGTCCCGTTCGGCATCCTCATGGTGATCTTCGGCCTGCTGTTCCTCCGCAACGAGGTCCAGGGAGAGCCGGGGCGCTTTGACGTCCCCGGGTTCGTGCTCGCCGCCGGGGGGCTCGGGCTCACCATGTACGGCGTCTCCGTCGGCCCCGGCCAGGGGTGGGCGTCGCCCGACGTGGCTGCCAGCGTCGCGGTCGGCGCCGCGCTGCTCGGCCTGCTAGCCGTCACCGAACTGCGCCGCACCGCCCCCCTCATCGACGTGCGCTTGCTGCGCGACCGGCTGCTGCGCTCCTGCGGCGGTCTCATGGCACTCGTCTCGGTGACCTTCCTCGGCTCGCTGTACACGATCTCGCTGTACTACCAGGCCGCCCGCGGCTTCAGCCCGCTCGCCGCCGGGCTGAGCATCTGGCCGGAGTCGTTCGGCGTCATGAACGGCTCGCAGCTCGGCAGCAGGCTCCTCTACCGGCGGCTGGGGCCGCGGTGGAACCTCATCGTCGGCATGACGGGGACGGCCCTGTTCACCGGGCTGCTGGCGACCCTGGGCGCCCGCACGCCCGACTGGTACGCGTGGCTCGTCATGTACCTCGCGGGCTTCTCGGTTGGCCAGGTCTTCATGGCGACCCAGGCCGCCGCCTTCGCCACCGTCCCCCCGGCGAAGACAGGACGGGCGGCGACCATGTTCAATGCTGGCCGGCGCCTGGGCGGCGCCGTCGGCGTCGCGGTGGCGACGACCTCGATGGCCCTGGCCGGCGCGGGCGCCAGCGCGTCGACCGGGGTCGGGGTGAGCATCGCTGCCTGCCGCGCGGCATTCCTCGCGGGCGCCGCGATCTGCCTGCTCGGCGTCTTCCTGGCCTGGCCCGTGCGCGACTCTGACGCGGCGAGCACGATCCCCGCGCCCCGGTGAGTCCATCAGTCAAAGAGAGAAAGGATCGACGCGCCATGCGCACCGAAGTCGCCATCATCGGCGCCGGCCCGGCCGGGCTGCTGCTGTCGCACCTGCTCGCCCGCGAAGGCATCGAGTCGGTGCTCGTGGAGACACGCTCCCGCGAGTACGTCGAGGCCCGCATCCGCGCGGGCATACTTGAAAGCTCCACCGTCGCGCTGCTCGACCAGGCGGGCCTCGGGGACCGCCTGCACTCCCGCGGGATCGAGCACCGCGGCATCTACCTCCAGTGGCCCGGCGAGCGGCACCACCTCGACTTCACTGACCTCACCGGGCGCAGCGTCTGGGTGTACGGCCAGACCGAGCTCACCAAGGACCTGGGCCGCGCCAGGGACGCCGCCGGCCAGCAGGCGTACTACGGCGTGACCGGCACCGCGGTCCACGACCTGACCACCGACGACCCCTACGTCACGTTCGCCGACGGCGACGGGCGTGACGTGCGGCTCGACGCGGACGTCATCGCGGGGTGCGACGGCTCGTTCGGCCCCAGCCGCGCGGCCGTGCCCGCCAGCGCCAAGACGACCTGGGAGCGGGCCTACCCGTACGCCTGGCTCGGGATCCTCGCCGACGTCGCCCCGTCCACGGACGAGCTGATCTACGCGTGGCACCAGAAAGGGTTCGCGCTGCACTCGATGCGTTCGCCCAGCGTCAGCCGCCTCTACCTCCAGGTCAGCCCGGGCACCGATATCGCCGACTGGCCAGACGGCCGGATCTGGGAAGAGCTGGCCGTCCGCCTCGGGCACGGCCAGGACGGCTGGCAGCTCACCCCGGGGCCGATCACGGAGAAGACCGTCCTGCCCATGCGCAGCTACGTCACGGCGCCCATGCGGCACGGGCGCCTGTTCCTCGCCGGCGACGCCGCCCACACCGTGCCGCCGACCGGGGCCAAGGGGCTCAATCTCGCCGTCGCCGACGTGGCCGCGCTCACGCCGGCGCTGACCGCGCTGCTCCGCGAGAAGGACGCTCGCCTGGCCGACGCCTACTCGGACACGGCGCTGCGGCGCGTCTGGCGCTGCACGCACTTCTCCTGGTGGATGACCACCATGCTGCACACCACCGGCGACCCGTTCGACGCGCAGCTGCAGCTCTCCCAGCTGCGCTGGGTGGCGAGCAGCACGGCCGGCGCCACCGGCCTCGCGGAAAACTACGCGGGCCTGCCGCTCGCGTTCAACCCCAAGGAGATGTGATGAGCTTTCTCGGTACCAACTGGCACGGCACGGTTTTCAGTGACGGCTGGACCAAGGCCGACGGCGGTGACGCCGCGGTGATCGCCCCGGCCACCGGCGAGGAGATCGGCCGGATCGGCATCGCGCAGCCCTCCGACGTGGCCCGTGCCGCGCAGAGCGCGGCCGCCGCCCAGCAGGAATGGGCCAAGACCCCTTATACCGAACGAGCCAAGGTGCTCCGCCGGGCCGGGCACCTGTGGGACGTGCATGCCGCGGAAATCGGCGAGTGGCTGGTGGCGGAGGCTGGCTCCATCCCGCCGAAGGCGGCCGTCGAGACCGGCACGGCGGCGCAGGAGTGCTACGAGGCGGCGGCGCTCGCCTCGCACTCGCTCGGCGAGATCATCCCCAGCGCGCAGCAGCGGCTCAGCCTGGCGCGCCGGCTCCCCGTCGGGGTCGTCGGCGTCATCGCGCCGTTCAACTTCCCGCTCATCCTGTCCATCCGCTCGGTCGCGCCCGCACTGGCCCTTGGCAACGCGGTCATCCTCAAGCCGGACCCGCGCACCGCCGTCTCTGGCGGCGTGACGCTCGCCAGGATCTTCGCGGAAGCCGGCCTGCCCGACGGAGTGCTGCACGTCCTGCCCGGCGGCGTGGACGCCGGCGAGGCGCTGGTCACCGACCCGCGCGTGCCGGTGATCAGCTTCACCGGCTCGACCGCCGCGGGCCGCCGGGTCGGCGAGCTGGCCGCCAGGCACCTGAAGCGGGCGCACCTGGAACTCGGCGGCAACTCGGCGCTGATCGTGCTCGACGACGCGGACCTGGCGCTCGCCGCCTCGGCCGGGGCCTGGGGGTCGTTCCTGCACCAGGGGCAGATCTGCATGACCACCGGCCGCCACCTCGTCCACGAGCGCGTGGCCGCGCAGTACACCGAACTCCTCGCCGACAAGGCGAACCACCTGCCCGTCGGCGACCCCGCGAAGGACCAGGTGGCCCTCGGCCCGATCATCGACGAGTCGCAGCGGGACAAGATCCACATCCTGGTGACCGCGAGCATCCGGGCCGGCGCCCGGCTGGCGGCCGGCGGCACGTACGAGGGCCTTTTCTACCGGCCAACCGTCCTCGCCGGGGTAACGCCGGACATGCCCGCGTACGCGCAAGAGGTCTTCGGGCCGGTGGCCCCTGTCGTCAGCTTCGCCGACGTCGACGAAGCCGTGGCGCTCGCCAGGGATACCGAGTACGGGCTGTCCCTCGGCATCCTCACCGCGGACGTGTCGCGGGCGCTCGCGATCGCGGACCGGATCCCGAGCGGCATCGTGCACGTCAACGACCAGACGGTCAGCGACGAGGCGGTCGCGCCGTTCGGCGGGGTGGGCGCGTCGGGTACCGGGTCCCGGTTCGGCGGGCCGGCCGCCAACATCGAGGCGTTCACCGAGACGCAGTGGCTCACCATCCAGGGCTCGGTCGCCCCGTACCCGTTCTGAAAGCGCCGGAGACGGCCGGGCGCCCGCCCGGCCGTCCGGTGACCGTCAGTCTGTCACGGCGGCGCGGATCTGCCGCAGGGTCGCCCTCAGATGCTCGCGCATCAGCTCGGCGGCCAGGTCTGGCTTGCCTTCCACGACGGCCGCGACGATGGCGGCGTGCTCCTGGCCAGCCGCCGTGAACGGCCTGCTGTCTTTGGCGGCGATCAGCCAGTACCGGTCGCTGAGGTCCCACAGGGAATCCAGGATCTCGATCAGCGTGGTGTTCCCGCTGGCCGCGTAGATGGACCGGTGCAAGTGCCGGTTGAAGTAGACCTCGCTCACCGGGTCGTCCTTGCCGGGGCGATCCAGCGACACGCCGGCGATCTGATCCCGCTCGCCCGCGTCGGCCTCCGTTGCCGCCAGTGCGGCGGCGAGTGGGTCAAGGGAGAACCGTACCGCGTACACCTCTTCCATGATGTCAAGCGACAGCGGGGCGACCACTGTCTCGCGGTGTGCCCGGCTCACGACCAGCCGCTCGGATTCCAGCCTGCGCAGCGCTTCCCTGACGGGCGTCGTTGACAGTCCCAGCGAGTCCGCGAGTGCCTCCTGGTCGAGAGATGCCTCCGGCGCCAGGTCGCCTTCCAGGATCTTCTGCCGGATCTGCACGTATGCGAGGTCGGTCTTGGTGACCGGCCGCAGCGGCAAGTCGGCGGTTCCGGGAACGCGCCACCCGTCCGGACGCCCCCTCATGGCCGGCGGCCGGCTGTGACCGCCAGGCGGTCAGCGACGTTCATCATCTGCTCTCCACGTGAGTAAGACGGCAGCCGGTCTTTCCCCTCCGACGCGCCGCTATAGCCTATATCCGATATCACGCCGCCACGCGCGCGATCCGGCGCCGGGTTCGGCACGCTGCTGAGCGGGGAGAGGCGAAGCACGCCCCCGTTCGGACCGAGGCTCTTCATATTCATCCCGAACGGAAGCGGCTGACTCCGGCCGGCGCATTACCGCTCGCTGGCACTGGGTGATGGCGAGCAGTCGCAGAGCAGTTCATGCCCCTTGTTTGACTACGGGATGCACTATAAACTATAGAGTATGCAGAATCGTGTCCGGCGAGAGCGGAGCGTGGTCGTCTTGGGCGCCTCCCTGGCTGGAGTCCGGGCCGCGGGGGCGGCGCGTCGTGCCGGCTTCGCCGGCCGCGTCACGCTGGTCGGCGACGAACCGCATTTCCCGCCTTCGAACCGGCCCGCCCGGGTGCCCAGTTACCGGAATCAGATCGTGGCCGAAATCGAGGTATGAGCCGTGGCGGAGATCGTCCTGGGACTAGCTTCATCGCACACACCGCAGCTCAGTTCCGGTGTGGACATGTGGGAGGACCACGCCGAGCGTGACAGGAAGAACCCCGCCCTGCTTGGCAGGGACGGCGAGTTCCACACCTATGACGAGCTGCTCGCCGGCGCCGACCCGCGGATCACCGATCAGCTCACCCCCGAGGTGTGGGAGCGGAAGTACCGCCGCGGCCAGGAAGCCGTGGCGGAGCTGACCCGGCGGCTGGCGAAGGCGCGCCCCGACGTCGTCGTCGTCATCGGCGACGACCAGCGGGAGATTTTTCGCGATGAGGGGATCCCCGTCTTCGGGTTCTTCCTCGGCGACGAACTGGTCGACCAGGCGCCGGCCGGCGAGCAACTCGAGCGGGTCGCCAAGGGCATCCGCGCGGCATACTGGGCGCGGCACGGCGAGCGGCCGAGCGCGCACCGGACGTGCGCCCCGCTGAGCCGGCATCTCGTCGCTGAGCTCATGGCGGCCGAGTTCGACGTCCTCACGTTCACCAGCCAGGCTCCGGGCACGACGCTCGGGCACGCGTTCACGTTCCCGCACTACCGGCTGGCGCTGCCGGAACGGACCCCGATCGTCCCCGTCTTCATCAATACCTATATCCCGCCGAATGTGCCGTCCGCCGCCCGCTGCTACCGGCTTGGGCAGGTCATCGGGCAGGCGGTGGAGTCATGGCCGGACGACGCGCGGGTGGCGGTCATCGCCTCCGGCGGCCTCAGCCATTTCGTGGTCGACGAGGAGCTCGACCGCCAGGTGCTTGACGCCCTAGTGGCGGCGGACCCCGGGCCGTTGCGCGCGATTCCTGGTAACTACCTGCGCTCGGGCACCTCGGAGATCCTCAACTGGGTCACGGCGGCAGGCGCCCTGGGGAAGCTGCGTGCCAGCGTCGTGGACTACGTGCCCGGTTACCGGTCGCCGGCGGGCACCGGTGCGGGCATGGCATTCGTGTACTGGGAATGACGTCGTAAAAGGAGGAAATCGCAAAAATGTATGATGACGTCCAGGTGCTTGACGTACACGGCCACGTGTCCGTGCCGCCCGCGGCGAACACGTTCGCCGTGCGGATGATGGCGACGAACACGGCGGCGGACAGCCCGGTCGGGCAGCCGACGGCCGGGCCCGCGCAGGTGACGCTGGAGGAGTTCCACGCGGCGGCGCGGCGGCACGCCGACTACCTGGACGAGCGGAGCATCGACGTGCAGGTGATCGGCCCGCGGCCGTTCATGATGCTGGGCTGGATGGAGGAGCACCTGCTGCCCGCGTGGACCAGGTACGTCAACGACATGATCCGCCAGCAGTGCGAGTTCTTCCCCGACCGCTTCCTCGGGGCCTGCCAGCTGCCTCAGGTCAGCGAGGCGAGGGACCTGTCGAACTGCCTGGACGAGCTCGACCGGTGCGTCACCGGGTACGGCTTCGTCGCCGCCTACGTCAGCCCGGACCCGGGCGGCCGCCGCACCACCCCGGGGATGCACGAGCCCTACTGGTACCCGCTGTACGAACGTGCCCAGGAGCTGGGCATCCCGCTGATCGTGCACGGCACCAACTCACTCGACCCGAGGTTCCGCGTGGTGCCGCACAACTACCAGCTGGGATTCGTCACCGAGCAGTACCTGGCCGGCCAGTTCCTCAGCCACGGGGACGTATTCGACCGGTACCCCGAGCTCAAGGTGATCATCTGCCACTGCGGCGGCGCGCTTGACCGGTTCATCGCGACCGACCACCACATCGCGCAGAAGGACCTGGGCGACAACCTGTTCTACGACACCTGCGGCTATGACCTGAACTTCCTCGAGGCGGCGGTCAGGCAGCGAGGCGTGGAGCGGATGGCGTTCGGCAGCGAGGCGCCGGGCTCGGGCAACGCGGTCCGGCCGGAGACCGGGCGCACCAGCGACGACCTCGTGCCGGTGATTGACAGCTTCGACTTCCTCACCAGGGAGGACAAGGTGAAGATCTTCAACACCACCCCCGCGAAGATCATCCCCGCCCTCGCCAAGACCGGCCGGTAGGCCCGACCCCACAGGAGGAACGCGATGCTCAGCGCAGCCGACAACGAATTGCTGACGAAGACGGGGGCAGGAACGCCCATGGGCCAGCTCCTGCGCAGGTTCTGGGTGCCGGCCCTCCTCGCGGAAGAGGTCGCGGAGCCGCAGTGCCCGCCGGTACGCGTGACGCTGATGGGGGAGCGGCTCGTGGTGTGGCGGGACGCGGACGGACGGCTGGGCGCGCTAGAGGAGCAATGCGCGCACCGCCGTGCGTCGCTGTACTTCGGCCGCAACGAGAGCCGGGAGTCGCGGGACGGCAACTGCGGCCTGCGCTGCGTGTACCACGGCTGGAAGTACGACATCGAAGGCCGCTGCGTCGACATGCCGAACGAGCCGTCACAGAGCAAGTTCAAGGACCACATCCGCCTCACCGCCTACCCGGTGGCCGAGCGCGGCGACATCGTGTGGATCTACCTCGGCCCCGCCGGGGACATCCCGCCGTTGCCCGACCTGGAGTGGGCGGTGGTCCCGCAGAGCCACCGCTTCGTCTCCAAGCGGCTCCAGTACAGCAACTTCGCCCAGGCGATGGAGGGCGGCATCGACTCAAGCCACGTGTCCTTCCTGCACTCGGACGCCAGGCTGTGGAATCCCGACTGGACCCGCGCCAAGGACAGCACCCGCAGTCACCTGTCCGCCGACGGCTCGCCGAAGTTCTTCCTCGAGCCGACCCAGTACGGGATGCTGATCGGGGCGCGCAGGGAGACCGCCGACGGTCAGTACTACTGGCGCATCACCCAGTGGCTCATGCCCTGGTACAACATCGTCGCCAGGGACGGGGACGGGCCGATCACCGCGCATGCCTGGGTGCCGATCGACGACGAGAACTGCTGGGCGTGGAGCATCACCTACAACCCCGACAGGCCGCTGACCAAGACGGAAACCGACCACTACCGGCGGGGCGGGAGCGTGCACGCGGAACTGGTCCCCGGTACCTACCTGCCGGTCAGGAACGCGGGCAACGACTACCTGATCGACCGGACGCTGCAGCGGACGGTGTCGTTCACCGGGATACACGGCATCGCCATGCAGGACGTGGCGATGCAGGAGAGCATGGGCACGATCGCCGACCGCTCCAAGGAACACCTCGGCAGTGCCGACGCGGCCGTCATCGCCGCCCGCAGGCGGCTGCTCGCTGAGGCCAAGGCGCTCGCCGAAGCCGACGGTGCCGCCACCCCGTCCGGCCTCGACCCAAGCCAGCAGCGGGTCCGCTCGGCGAGCATGATCCTGCCCGTCGACGTCTCCTGGGTAGCGGCCACCGCGGAGAGCAGGAAGGCTGCGGACAGCCACTACCAGTACTCGTAGGAGTGGTGCCACGTCGCTCGCGGTTCTCTGGAGCGCGATTTTGAAGACAGTGGATCGTCGCGCACGTTATGGCGTGTGCAACGATCCACTGTGACAAGGCCCCGGAGACATGTCGCCCGATTCGCCCGGAGTGTTCGTGCTCGACCGAGGATACGAAGAACGGTTGACCGTGGGCGCTTCATCTGTCACTGGGTGGTCGCGTCAGCCCGACACGGGCGGAGCGGCCTCGACCTCACGGAGGATCTCGCGCAGCGACCGCCCGCTCAGGCCGGACACGCCAGGCAGCGGGGGCCGGGGGACCGGAAGCTCCTCACCCCTGGCATGGGCCGCGGCGATGAGCCGGACGCGCTCCTGTTCCAGGCGTTCCATCGCGTCGACGGCCGACGGGGCCTCGGCGGCGCACCCGGGCAGCTCGGGGTATTCCGCGCGCCGCCACCAGGTACCGTCTGGCCGTTCTACCGAGTAGACAACAGCGACATACGGAACGGACAGCTGGTGACTCAAGTCCATCTTGCGATGCCTCCTTCGATGCCTTCATCACTGCCCAGCCCGGGCCAGCGCGCACCCCGTCTGCTACTCGAGCGGGCCGAGGTAGGGCTCTCCGAGGAAAGCGGCGCCGTCGTCGTCCAGCGTCTCCGGCCACTCGCCGGCGTCGACGGAGACACCGGAGACACCGGAGACGCGGGCGCCGCCGGCCTCGGGCAGCACCTGGCGCATGCTGTCGTAGAGCTCGATCAGGTGACCGTCCGGGTCACGCACCCGGAACGCGCGCGGCATACCGGGGAAGAGCTCAGGCGGCAGCCTTACCTCGGACAGGCCCTGGCCGAGTAGGAAGCTCCTGGCGTCGCGGAGCTGCCGGTAGCCGCTCACCTGCAGGCCGAGGGAGAAGGTCGTACTGCGCGGGTTAAGGCCCAGCCGCTCCCGCAGCTCGATCGGGTACAGCCCGACGGAATGGTGCTCGGTGTTCGACCGCAGCAGCACGCATCGCGTCCCGTCGAAATCGACCTCCGCGGTGACCCGCAGGCCCAGCGTGCCGGCGTAGAAGCTCCGCGCGGCGTCGATGTCGGCGACGAACAGCCGCAGCGGCCCGATCCTGACGACCTTGAACGGCCGCGGCAGTAGCACGCCGCCGACGTCGAAGCGCGCCGGCTCCCGGGGCACGTCCCTGCTGCCGGAACACGGGTCGACGCCGTCCGCGAGCGCGGCGGAGATCTCTTCGGTCTCCGAGGCCTGCGGGAGGGCCGGAGTCCGGGTGGCGCCGTACTTGTAGAGCGCGAGCGGCTTGCTGAAACCCGACCAGCCGACCTGCTCCATGCCGTAGAACAGCTCGTTGGTGTGGCCGTCCGGGTCGTAGAAGTAGGTGTGCCAGTTGGAACCGGGCATGTCCCTGCCCGCCCGCTGGATGTGCTGCCCGCGTTCGCGCAGCCACGCCTCGCCCCCGACCACCTGGCGGAGCGAGCCGACTTGCCAGGAGATCTGGTTGACGGTCACTCCCGGCGGGAAGCGCCGCAACGCGTCCACTGCCTCGCGGACCTTCCTGTTGAACAGGACGAAACTGTGGTGGTCGGTGCCGTGCCGCATGAAATACCCGGACGGGTCACCGAGCCCGGAGAGGATCTCCGGGTTGGCGGCGCGCCGCGAGAAGTCGATGCGGTCCGAAATCCGGAAACCGAGCAGGTCACGGTAGAAGTGGAGGGATTCGGCTATCAGGTCGCAGTTGAGCCCGACGTGGCCAAGCCGCCGCACCCGGAACGGCCGCTCCTGCCAGTAGCCGTCGACGTCGAATCGCGCAGTGCGGGGTTCCTCGAGCGCTGTCACGTGCGCCTCCCTTCCTCCGCGCTAGCGGCCGTGTCCGTGACGCGGGTTTCGAGCCGCCCAAGACCGCGGATCTCGGCCACCATGACGTCACCAGGGGACAGGTAAGAACCCCAGGCGGCGGCCGTGCCGGCCGGGGTGCCGGTGAGGATGACGTCGCCCGCCCGCAGCGGGACGATCTGGGACAGGTACTCGATCTGCGCGGCGATGGAGAAGATCATGTTCTTCGTGCTTGACGCCTGCCGCTGCTCGCCGTTCACGGTCAGGGACAGGTCAAGCCTCATCGGATCGGGCACGAAGCTGGCAGGTACTATCGCCGGACCGACGGGCAGGCAGCCGGCGTAGCACTTGGCGCGCAGCCAATCGGGGAAGAACGGGTAGTCGTCGCGCCGGGCGAAGTCGCGCATGGACAGGTCGTTCGCGACCGCGTAGCCCGCGATCACGCCACCCGCGTCGGCGGCGGCCACATCCTTGGCGTCCCGGCCGATGACGACGGCGAGTTCGACCTCCCAGTCAAAACGCGCACACCCGGCGGGGCGGGCGACGTCATGGCGGTGCCCGGACAGGGCAGCCGGAGGCGCGAGGAAGTACATCGGGCTGCGGCCCGCCGCGCCGCGATCCTTGCCGCGCATCTCCTCGGTATGGTCGTAGTAGTTGGCGGCGGCGCAGTAGATGCCCGACGGGTCGGTGATCGCGGGCGAGAAGGCCACGTCGGCCTCGGCCAGCCAGCCGTCACCCGCCTTGCCGTCGCCCCGCACGCTGTCGCTGGCCACGTCCCACAGGACGGCGCACCAGCGGTCCCAGTCGGACAGCGCCTCGCGGACAGAAACCGGGGGAGCCGTCGCGACTCCGCACCGGCGGGCCGCCTGCGCCAGCGGCATCACGAAGCCGTCCGCCCAGACAGCGAGCGTCTGCGCGCCATTCACGGTGACCGTGGCAAGGCCGGGACCGTTGACGGCGGCGGTCATCCCGGGAGGGCCATGTCCGTCCGCCGCGGAGGAAGGGCTCACTGTTCCTCGCATTCCTCGTGGGGAGAGGTACTATCGCAGTAAGTGTATGCATTATAGAAACAACGGTGTCAAGGGCGGGCGGCACGTGGCCAGGTGGCCGAGGCTGCAGGCCCGCAGCGGTGTTGGTCTGTAGGCTTCGAAGCACTACGGCCGGGCACGCCGTGCCGCGGGGTGCGGCGCAGGAGTGGCCGGCCTGCTTGAGCAAGCTGAGAGGAAGTTCCGGTGGATGGTGCCGCGTCGTCGCTTCGAGCCATGAAAGTCGACGTCAACGCCCCGCATGGCCTGGCGCTTACCGTGCACCACAAGCTACGGCAGCTCATCCTGGAAGGCTCGCTCGGCACTGGGACGATCCTGAACCAGGCAGAACTCGCCCGCGCTTTCGGCGTCAGCCGGACTCCCATGCGTGAAGCCTTCCGGATGCTGCAGGAGGAAGGCCTCATCCAGGCGGAGCCCGACCGGCGCGCCGTCGTGGTGGGGCTGGACCTCGGCGACCTCGACGCGATGTACGGGGCCCGGCTGCTCATCGAGGGGCTGGCCGTCAGCATGACGGTTCCCTCGACCACGCCGGCCGCGGCGAAAGCCCTCGAGGGCGCCCTGCGGCAGATGCATGACCTGCGTGCGGAGCGGCTGACCTCTCCCGACTGGAACCGCGCGCATGACGAGTTCCACCGGCTCGCGACCGAGGGCGCGGACGCGCAGGTACTCAGGCTGCTTGCGATGTTCAGGGAACGGACGCACCCGTACCTGCGGCTCGCCCAGTCCAGCGCCGACGAGACCTGGCGCGAGGCCGACCGCCGCCACCAGGCGATCCTGGACGCGTTCAAGCGCAAGGACACGCAGGCCGCGGTCGCCGCCATGGTCGACCACCTCGCGGCGACCGCGTTCCGTGTTGTCGCCAGCGCCGACCCCGGCCGCGACCTGCCAACGGTGCGCAATGCGGTCGCCATGGTGCGCGGCGGCGCGCCCACCGATGAGGGTTTGTCGGAACGACACGAGTGAGTGGCGCCACCTGCTCATGGCCCCAGCTAGCCAACTCTGGAGGCCGGGACCGGGGTCTCGCAGCATTGGTATTTCAAGAGTGCCCGAGGGGCGATTTGCAACTTACGTCCATGACTTTGCTCGCTTACCGCGGAGTTCAGGCTGGTCAGCAGTATCAGCGGTTCGCTTTGACCGGCAGCATGTAGACCCTTCCTTTGTTCTCTCCCTGCTGGCTGAGCTTGCCGGCTGAAACGAGACGGCGGAGCACCCGGCTCGCTTGGTCCGGGCTAAGCCCGCACAGTTCGGCAGCCTGGTTTCTGGTGATCTGGCCGTGTACTTGGACGTACTGGCGGTGCCCCGCGTAGTGCGCGTATCCTATAGTCGATAATGGATACACTTTGGAGCGAGGTGGGCGTGCACGAGCTGGGTGAGCTGATCGGGTTGGCGCAGGGGGCGCCCGAGGCGCAGGGGCTCCGGGTGGATGACCTGGTCTTCGGCTGCGGGATCACGGGCAGGGACCGCTGGAACGGACGGTGCGGAGCCGGGCCGGCGCGTCAGGCCGACGATGCGCTGTCAAACGTCGACTCCTATCTCGGGGACTTCGGCGGGACCCTGGACAATGTGGCGCGCGTCAGCTTCTTCCTGCGCGACCCGCGTGACATCCGGAAGGTCAACGAAGCCTGGACGGCGAGGTTCCCGAGCCAGGACAACCGGCCTACCTATAAGTTCATGGGCGCGCAGCTGGCCGATCAGGAAGAGGTACGGCTCGACTTCTTCGCTGTCCTTGGCCAGGAACGGAAGTGCCTGTACCTGCCCGCGGTAGCCCACGGAAACCCCATCCCCATGGCGGTGAAGATGGGGAGGTACCTGTTCTCGTCCCGTATCCTCCCGTTCGATCCCGCCACGGGCGAGCCCGGCCGCGACGGAGCGGCGCAGGCGCGATTCGCCGCCCTGAACGCCGACACGGTCCTTGAGCTGGCGGGCATGCCCTGGAGCGCGGTCACGCAAGGCAGGGCCTTCGTGGCGGACCCGGATCACGACGAGCTCGTCCGGGCCGAGTGGGCACGCAGGTTCGAGGAAGGCGCCGCCGCGCCGTTGCACGTGACCCGTTACCGTGCCGGGGCGCTGGCAGTGCTGCTGGAAGTGATCGCCGTTCACCACCGTGACAGGAGCGCATGATGTCGTTGGCAGGCGGGGTGGCTGAGGTGTATCCGGAAGCCCCCTCGGTGTGCGAGCCCTTGGGGCTGCGGATAGATCAGCTGGTGGTCTCGCTTGGCATGGCAGCGCCGGGCAGCGACGGCGAGAAGCCGGGTGATCTCGAACAGCAGGCACGCGCGGTCTTCCGGGCCATGAAGGAGCTCGTGGAGCGTTCCGGTGGCGGACTTGAGAACATCGCGAAGGCGACCGCCTACGTCCGTACCGACCAAGAGCGCGAGCCGGTGAACGGGCTGTGGTGGGAGGAGCTATTCCCCGATCCGGCGAACAAGCCCGCCTACAAGGTCCTAGTCGCGCCGCTTCCCGCGGGGCGGGCCATTGAGCTCGACGTGCTAGCCGTGCTCGGGGCGACTAGGCGCAGGATCGACGTGCCAGGTGTCCCGGCACGGGATCCTACTGTGGAGATCGGCGGCCAGGTCTTCACTTCGCGGGTGCACGGTACCGTGCCATTTACCGGCGACCAGGTCGCAGCGGGCGGCGTGCACGGCCAGGCGCGCCAGGCGTTCGAGAACGTGCTGACGCTGGTTTCCCTCGCCGGCAGCACCGCGGCGGACATCGTCGCGCTGACGAGCTTTTGCCGGACCCCGAGCCACGCGGATCCGACTCGGGAAGCCCTCGCGGAGGTCTTCCCTGACGAGGAAACCCGGCCACCGCTGAATTCGGTCACGAATTTCATTCCCGCCAAGTTCGACGTGATGGTGGAGATGGCCGCCAAGGTCGGAGGCAAGTTGAGTCCGGCAGAATACCGCGAAATACCTGTCCAGGAGGGCAGCGGCTCGCGTGTCCGGGCCGTGCGGATAGGGCCCGTCGTCTACGTGCCGAGGCTCCTGCCGTCGGCAGCTCCGGGAGCCGACTTGGAGACCCAGCTGGAGTCGGTCCTCGAACGCGTGGCCCTGGTTGTCGGCAAGGCGGGCGGGGGAACGCAGGACATCGCGCGGGTCACGCTGTTCCTGCGCGAGGTCAAGGACCGGCGCGTACTGAACGAGGTGTGGACCAGGTGGTTTCCTGATCCGGCGCGCCGGCCGCCCCACAAGTACCTGCCCGCGGAGCTCCCCGATGGCTACGCGGTGATGGCGGATGCTCTGGCGGTGCTGCACGGCGACCGAAGGGTCCTGACGGTCGCGGGACTGGAGCACCGTGACCCGATGTCCATAGGGGCGCGCACAGGAAATCTCGTCTTCTCCTCACGGCTGTTCGCCTCGGAGGAAAGCGTCGAGAGCCAGCTCGCGCGACTGCTTGAGCACGCGCGGGTCCTCATGGCGGAGGCCGGTGGCGAACTGCGAGACCTGACGCAGGTCACCGTTTTCGTGAACTCATCGGACGCGGTCGCGTCCGTGGCACGGTCATGGCGGGACCTCTGGGCTGACGCGAAGGCGGGGACGGAGCCCGATCTGCACGTCGCCGTCGCCGATCTAGGCGGCAACGCGAAGCCCCGGATGGAGATCATCGGCGTCATTCCGGCCGGGGCGTGACGGGAATGTATGAGAAGACCACGCTCGGCCTGGAGGAGGCACTGCGGGCCGTCAACGCGGCGATTGCGGCCGCGCGGGACGCTGGCCGGCGCACGTGGCCGGGAATAGCCGTGGCCGTCGTCGACAAGGAAGGCGAGCTGATCGCCGGGGCGCGAATGGACGGTATGGCTCCCCGGTTCTTTCGCGCGGCTCACCGCAAGGCGTATACGGCGGCTGTCATGGAACGCGACACGGCCGGCGTGATGGAGTTCTGGAACCGGCAGGAGTCCGCCGGGCACCGCGGGCCGCACGACTGGAACGACCCGATGCTGACGACGCTTCCAGGCGGGTACCTCGTGAAGCACCGAACCAAGATTGTCGGCGCTATCGGGATATCAGGCGGAACGTCGGGCGAATTCAGCGACGTGCACTTCGCGGAGATCGCGCTGACGGCTCTCGGGGACGAATTTCACCACGCTTCCGCCTGGGAAGAGAAACACGTCGGCGATTGAAGTGACGCGAGTACCGGACATGCCTGGCCGGGACTGAGGCCCGGCCGGGCGCGGCCAGACCCGGTCAGGGCGCAAGGCCTCCGGTGACCTGGGTGAGCAGTTCGTCCGGGTCCGGGAGTTCGTCTCCGCGCCACGCCACGTGCTGGTCCGGCCTGATGAGCGCGAGGTCGCTTTCGTAGAGACCACGGGCTTCTGGCAGCGTAATGTCGACGACGGTCAGCGGGATCGCCCGCCGCCGGGCCGCGTCGACGAGGGCGGCGGCGGACGGCGGGCGGTCGCCCATCCGCAGCATGGTAAAGCCGGGGCCGAGGACGTCGAAAAGCAACTGTGTCCGCGACAGCCACAGGTGGGGCGCCCGCCCGCCGGGACGCGCGGTCGGCACGTAACGGTCGTAGGAGTCCTCCGGCGCGGGCGTGTCGTCGGGCCAGATGATCGGCGATCCCTCGTAGCGGGTGCCCAGCTGCACCCCAAGCGAGGCGAAGGACTCTCGTTGCGTCTCCAGGACGCGCGCGGCATCGCCGCGTGCCTTGCGGCCCTCAGGGGTGTCCTCCTCAAGGGCCGCGCCCAGCGGAATACCCCGCAGCGGACGCCCCAGGCTGATCGCGGCGCGGGTGTTGCGCACCCCCGCGGGCCTGCGCTCGGCATCGTAGCTGTCCACCAGGTACGGCCCCGCCCAGCCTTGGATCGCCGCCGCCAGCTTCCACGCTAGGTTCACCGCGTCATCTATTCCGGTGTTCATGCCGAAGCCGCCGATCGGCGTAAACAGGTGGGCCGCGTCGCCGCAGATCAGCACCCGGCCGCGCTGGTAACGGTCGGCGACAAGGGCGAGGCCGTTCACCCAGTTCTGGGAATCGAGGATCTCGGTGTCAACGTGCTCGCCGACGCAGTCGTCGACGAACGCGCGCACGGCGTCGTCGTCGTCCGCGTTACCCGCGTACACGCTCAGCTTGAACTCTTCACGCGCGTCGAGCGTGATCAGGCTCGCGACCCTGCCGGGCCGAACCAGCCAGTACTGCCAGGCAGGCTCCCGGATGACATCCTTGACCACGTTCGGTATGCGCAGGTACCTCGACTGCCTCAGGCCGCTGCCGAAACCGGTCTCTGCCTCCTCACCCTCGTAGGAGAGGCCAAGCTGCCGGCGGACCTGACTGCGCGCGCCGTCGCACCCGACAAGGTACTGGCAGGTGATGATCTCCTCGGGTCCGCCTCCCGCCGGTCGCACCCGCACGGCGACTCCGCTGCTGGTCTCCTCGAAACCGGCGAACTCCATGCCGAGGCGGCACGTGACCGCTTCGGTGGCCAGCAGTCGCTCGAGCACTACCTTCTCGACGTACATCTGGTTGGAGCGGTGCAACGGCTCGGGTACCTGGCTGGTCACCGAGTGTGCCGCCACCTCCGCCATCTTCTCCGCCCCTGAAGGCATGCGCAACCGCTTGAGCTCGTAGCCGTTGAGGCTGGTGAGGTAAACGACGTCGGTGGGGTGCTCCGGCGGCAGGCCGGCGGCGCGGACGGCGTCCGCCAGGCCAAGGCGCCGGTAATGCTCCATCGTGCGGGCGTTGTGAGTGTCGCCCTTGGGATACGCGCGGTGGGAGGTGTTCTGCTCTATGACGGTCGACCGGACGCCCTTAGACGCGAGGTCCAGGGCGAGGAACATTCCGACGGGCCCGGCACCGACGATCACTACGGGCGTGTCGACGGGCGGCGCGTCATGCTGGGAGGACTTGGTTGTCACTGAGACCACTTCTCGCGAGGACGGCGGTGCAAGGATGGCGGGCCTTTACAGCTCTCCTATAGTGTGTACATTATAGGAGAGCGCTTAGCGCGGGGGAGTCAGCCGCTTCCGTTCGGGATAGTCAATTACAAGAAGTTGTTGGGCCAGATCATCGTCCGCCACATGTGGGCTACCGGAGAGCCGTCGAATCCGAGTCCTTCGGTTGGCTGCCGGAAGTTGCGGCCGATGACGTCTTCGAAGTCCTCGATCTCGACGGTGACGCCGGGGTCCCACGAGTAGATGTCGTTGATCGTGACGAGCCGGGAGGTCATGTACCAGCGGTGCTTGCGGGCCTCCGCGTGCTCGCGCCGGAGGTAGTCGGGCACCCGGTAGTCCGGGCCGAAGAGTCTCACGTAGTTCTCGGGATAGGTGTAGCCAACGGACGCATCGGGGAAGTAGCGCAGCGCCTCGTGCTTTTCGATCGCCCAGGCGATTTCCTCGTTGACATAAGGGCGGACGAGTTGCGCGCCCCAGTAGCCGTGGTCGGAGCGGATCAGGCCGCCGACCGCGATGTCGTGCACCAGGGCAGCCATGATGACCTTCTCCTCCATGCCGTTCTCCCGGGCGACACGGGCGCTCTGGAGCATGTGCCGCACGTCTTTGCCGTGCAGGCGCAGCCGGAAGAAGTCCGCCAGAGTCGGCCGCTCGGGCATCTTCGGCAGGTCGGGATGGTCGCCCATCATCACGATCGTGTTCGGGCGGCGGGCCTCGTCCGCCAGGACGTCCCTGTGCTCGGCCGCGGGGGTGCCCATCAGGGCCACCATGGGCGGCATCATGATCCGCCGCCGCTTGTCCACGGCATCCGCGAGGGGTTCCCTGATCCAGTTCGTGAGCCCGGACTCCCGCAACGACGTCGGCAGCTCGTGCGCGGGGACCTGCTGGGAGGGCAGTTCCGTCGCAACGGGTTCGGTCATGTCGTGCCTCCGGGCGGGACGAGATGGTTGCCCTAGGCACGCTACCTACTTAGTAGGTTTGGGTCAAGGTTTGCCGTGACGGCAGAAGCCAAGGCCGAATCAATGGATGGCGAGGTCGCCCAGAGTCACAGGAATGGCCGCCCGGCGATCTCCGGACCGCCCTCACGAGTATCCTGAGCAGGTCAAACTAGCGATTCCTGTCCATCGTCACCGAGCCTGCCGCGCTCCGTGCCAGACGTGCGGGTGGGAACGCACGTTTGCCCAGGGACGAGAGTCCGTCGGATGGGGACATTCACGCGTAGCCGCAGCGGTGGTCTGGGCGGCAGGCTGAATGTACTCATGAGCGTACGAGACGTGCCGTGGTGGGGCATTGTGTCGTCGGCCACGCCGCCAGTCCTGCTGGTCGCCGGGTGGACGATCGCCGCCTCTCTTCAATCACGGCCTTACGATCCGGTGGCCGACACGGTCAGCGCCCTCGCCGGGATAGGCGCCACAGACCGGTGGGTGATGACCCTGGCCTTCGCGATGGTCGGCGCGTGCTACATCGTGACCGGGCTGGCGCTGCGGCCGGCCCGCGCGGCAGGGCGGTTGATCCTGATGGCCGGTGGAATCGCAGGCATCCTGGTCGCGGCCACCCCGGTACACATGGGAGACGGTGCCCCGGTGCTGCACATCCTGTGGGCGGCGGTCGCAGTCGCCGCGCTGGCGGTGTGGCCGGTGGCCGCTTCCCATCGCGGCCCGGCCGTACCGTGGGCCCTGCGCCCCGAGGTTTCCGCCTGGGCGGGCGTGATCTTCCTCGTCCTGCTGGCCTGGTTCGGCATGGAGCTGATCACGTCGGCCGGGCAGGATGGGCTGGCGGAGCGCGTGCTCGGCGAGGCGCAGGCGGCCTGGCCGTTCGTGGTGGTCATGTCCTGCCGGACGCCCGGTGAGGCTGCCCAGTGACAACAGCAAGGGGCTGATGTTGCAGGTACCCGGGGGCTTCCCGCGTCAAGAGCGGGGGAAGTAAGGTTGTGTTGGAGGCGGGTCCCCCGGCAGCGGCGAGCAGTCACCCGCAGCATCCACGGAGCGTACATGGCAAAGCTCCTCATGATTGTATCCAGCGCGCGGACGATCAGATTGGCGGATGGCAGCGATCATCCGGTTGGCTACCGCGTGAAAGAAGTCCAGGAGCCATATGAGATGTTCGTGGCTGCCGCGGCCGACGTGACGATTGCGACCCCCGACGGGAAGGTGCCGCAGCCGGATCCGTGGGGGCTTGAGCCGTTCTTCCACTATCCGCAGGTCGATGAGGACTTTATGTTCTCGGTGCTGCGCAGGTTCGCGTATCACCAAGACCGCGTGCGGGTGACGTTCGCGCACTTCAGCGAGCTGAACCTGGTGGCGACGCGGCGAGTCTACCGAGCCCTGCTTGGTACCGGCATGGAGCCGGCGGAAGCGCGGCAGGCCGTCGAATCGGCAGCGCAGACCGCTTGGCGGAACAACACCGACTTCATAGAGGTGCTGTCGAACTCGGCTGTGGTGACCACCCGGGTGCCCGCGGAGCGGCTCGGGCAGATCCGGGATGAGGTATGGCAGGCCAGCCGGGAGAAGGCGCGAAGCGCGGCCGAAGCCCTCGCGAAGCTCCCCGGACTTCAGGTTCCTGGCAATCTGACCGAACTCACCGATGCGGAGATCCTTGGCTTCGACGGAGTGTTCATCCCTGGTGGTCACGGGGCTATGGTCGACTTCGCGGACAACGCCGATATCGGCCGTGTCCTGCGGTTGACGCAGCGCGCGGGCAAGCCTATCGCCGCGCTGTGCCATGGGCCGGCGGCGCTGCTGTCTGCGCCGGAAGTCGACGGGGCGTGGATGTTCGACGGCTACCGGATGACCGCGTTCACCGACGAGGAGGAGGACCAGACCAAGGCGGGGAGGATCGGCATGCCCTGGTATGTGGAGGCAGCGCTGAAGAATCGCGGCGCGATCTTCGACGACGGCGACGCGGCCTGGGTGTCTCATGTGGTGGTCGACCGGAATCTGGTCACCGCGCAGAACCCGGGTTCATCGGAAGCCGTCGCCGGCGCCCTGCTGAAGAGGCTCGAGGTGTAGCCGTTGAGCGCGCGCGGCGTGGCGGAGGAGTTCTTCAGCCGCCTGCAGGCCAGGGACGTGGATGAGATCCTCGGCCTGATGACGCCGGATGCCACTGTGTCCCTGGTGCCGCTGAACCGGCGCGGCCCGATGGCGGCTGAGGGCGCGGCCTACCTGCGCGAGCTGGTCAGGTCCTTCCCTGATCTGGTGGTGCGCGTGCGGCGGCTGTTCGTGACGGCCGATAACACCGCCGTGGCCGAGATCAATGTTGACGGGACCCAGGCCGGTGACTTTCTCGCGGTGGCCAACCAGGAGAAACATTTTGACCTTGATCAGGCGTGGCTGCTGACGGTGACGCCGGACGACCGGATCAGCGCGGTCGTCGCGTACTGGGATCAGAACCAGGTCTATCGCCGGCTCGGCGTCCGGCGGCTCGACGAGATCACGATCACAGCGGGGTGAGAGGGCGATGACCACCGCGGCGTTCCAGGCCGGCACCGGCGCGATGCCTTGCGAATCCCGTGCCGCGGCGGCGGCGGTGCGCGCGTTCTTCGCCGCCTACCGGGCGCGCGATGTCGAGCGCATGGTTGACCTGTGCACGGAGGGTGCCGGCTTCCGCTACGTGCCGTTCGAGGTGTGGAGCCGCCAACGGGTGCTGCACGGCGACGGCAAGGTGTGCACCGTCGGGAAGATGATCTGGACCACCTTGATCGAGGCGTTTCCCGATCTGACCAACGCCGTCACGAGCCTGCGCGCCGACCCAGACGGCAATGTCGCGGCGGAGGTCTGCATCAGCGGCACGCAAGCCAGGGACTTCGGCACCATGGCCTGCACTGGCGGCCATTACGAGCTGCCCCATCTGTTCTTGCTCCACGTGACCGGCGACGGGCTGATTGACGACATCGTCGCGTATTGGGACAACGTGGACTGGAAGCAGCAACTGGCCTGCCTGGAGGTCGACTAGCAACCATGGCACGCATGGCGCGGGAGAAGTGGTCCGACATCGCACGCGACGTCGACTGGGACCTGTCCTACGTCGACTATGAGGCGGTGTTCCCCGAGTGGATGTCCGGGCAAGGCAAGGTTCCCCGGGATGCGTGGGCGAGGTGGGACGAGCCCTACAAGGTGACCTATCCCGAGTACGTGGCGATCCAGCGGGAGAAGGAGACCGGCGCCTATTCGGTCAAGGCGGTGCTGCAGAAATCCCGGGTCTTCGACCAGCTGGACGAGGGCTGGAAGTCGGTGGCCAAGGAGCATTTCGGCGCGGTCTCCCTCGTTGAGGATCTCGCCGTCTACGCGGAGCTCCGCATGGCCCGCTTCGGCCTCTCGCCCGCCTGGCGCAACATGGCGGTCCTCGGTGCCCTCGACGAGACCCGGCACGCCCAGATCAGCCTGTACTTCGCGCACGAACTGCTTGCCAAGGATCCGCAGTACGACTGGGCGCACAAGGCGTTCCGCACCAACCAGTGGGCCGCGATTGCCGCCCGGGCCGCCTTCGACGGCATGATGATGAACCCGAACGTGGTCGACGTCGCGGTCCAGCTGCCGTTCACCTTCGAGACCGGGTTCACCAATGTCCAGTTCGTCGCGCTGGCAGCAGACGCACTGGAATCCGGTGACATCAACTTCGCCAACATGATCTCTTCGATCCAGACCGATGAGGCACGGCACTCCCAGCAGGGCGGCCCGACTTTGGAGATCCTCGTCGAGCACGACCCGCGCCGCGCGCAGTGGATCATCGACAAGACCTTCTGGGCATCGGCGCGGCTGTTCTCCGTCCTGACCGGCCCGGCCATGGACTACTACACGCCGCTGCCGATGCGGAAGCAGTCCTACAAGGAATTCATGCAGGAGTGGGTGGCGGGGCAGTTCGTCGACCAGCTGCGTGACTACGGGCTTAAGAAGCCCTGGTACTGGGACGAGTTCATGGCGGGCCTGGACACGTGGCATCACTCGATGCACCTCGGCGTCTGGTACTGGCGCCCGACGGTGTGGTGGAACCCGCAGGGCGGCGTCTCGCCGGAGGAGCGTGACTGGCTCCATGACAAGTACCCGCGATGGGAGGAGCAGTTCGGCCCGATCTGGGATGTGATCATCGGCAACATCAATAACGGCCGGATGGAACTCACCCTGCCGCAGACGATGCCGTGGCTGTGCAACCTGTGCCACCTGCCCATCGGCACCGCCGGGTCACCGCGCAACGAGAAGTACCCGGTGCGCAGCTACCCGCTCAGCTACAACGGCCGCGCTTACCACTTCTGCTCGCGGCCATGCCGGCAGATCTGGTGGGAGGACCGGGACACCCTGTACGACCCGACGGTGATCGAGCGGTTGCTCGGCGGCCAGATCCAGCCGCCGACGGTGGAGGGCGTCCTCACCTGGATGGGCCTGACTCCGGACGCCAGGGGCGACGACGCTTACGGTTATCAGTGGGCCAGGTCGTATGAGGGGTCGACAACCAAGACGCGGCCCTTCGCGACGGACCCGGTGGCGCCCTCGCAACCCGCCGCGGATGGACTGCCCGTGCCTGTCAACGCGGTGTTCGCCGACGACATCATCACCCAGCTCGTAGTCTTGCTGGGCTCTGACACTGTCGACGAGGCCGCCAGGAGGGTGGCCGCGCAGGTAGTGGGCAGGCGGGTGCCCCCGCGGGAAGCCGGGCTCGTGGTCCGCCTCGACGGCAGGGTCCTGCCCGGTGACATCACCGTGGCCGAGTCCGGCATTTCTCCGCTGGGCGTCGTGAACGTCGGCTGGGCTGAGTGATGGCGACGGGGAAGCGCGTGGGCCCGGTCCTGGGCATGTCCGACGATGCGGAGGCCATCATCGCCGCCATCGTCGACGACAACCCCGGCCAGGAGGTCACCGTCGTGGACCGGGGCGCCTACACCCGGGTCAGCGGCGATGGCGAGCTGCGGGTGACCCGTGCGTCCATCGAGCGGCATCTCGGGCGCGACTTCGAGATGCGCCAGCTCGGCGGACTGATGTCCGCCTTCGCCGGGCGCATCGAGATGACCTCGGAGGCGGTGCGGTGGGTGCTCAAAGGCCAGGAATCCAAGGAGACCGCATGACCGGGGCCCAGCAGCCGGGTCCGCGGCGAAGGCTGAAGACCTGGAGCGCGCTGGGCCAGCTCGGGCGCGTTCCCAGCGAGTACGAGGTCGTCACGCATGGTCTCAACTACACCACCCGTCCCGATCGCAGTTCAGCACTGGAGTCGAATCCCACCACCCCGGCGAATATGTGGTTCCTGACCTACCGGGACAAGTCACCGTTGCAGGCTGATGACTGGTGCGGCTTCCGCGACCCGGACCGGATCATCTATCGCACGTACGTGACAACGCAGGACGAGCAGGAAACCGTCGTCGAGGGAGTCCTCGACGAGTACGGCCCGGCCGCCCATGACGGCTCGCTGTCAGGGGGGTGGGTGGAGTGCCTCGCGATGTTGTTCACGCCCACTCGGTTCCCGGTGCACGCGCTGCAAATGTGCACTACCTACATGGGGCTTGTGGCGCCTGCGTCGTACATATCCAACTGTGCCGTGTTCGGCGCCGGGGACCTGCTGCGCTGGGTGTCGCTCGTGGCCTACCGGACCCGTCAGCTCGCCGACGCGACTGGTTCCTCGGTCGGCCGCACCGAACGGGTGGTGTGGGAGCGGAACGAGGCCTGGCAGCCGGCCAGGGCGGCGCTGGAGAAGCTGCTCACCGCCTATGACTGGGGGGAGTGTTTCACTGCGACGAACCTGGTTCTACGGCCCACGCTGGATCACATACTGCTCCGGCAGTTCGCGGACGCAGCGCGCGACAATAACGACGAACTGACCTGGCTGCTGCTCGGCAACCTCGCCGCCGACGCTGACCGTTGTACCCGCTGGAGCACTGCGCTCGCCCGGTACGCGATCGAACAGCGGGCGGCTAACCGGGACGTCCTGCGGCGCTGGATCGCCCGGTGGACACCGCGCGCCGAGGCTGGCGCAGCCGGGCTCGGCCAGTTGTTCGAGCAATTGCCGGCGGGAGAACGTTCGGCACAGAGTGTGGAGTCCGCCGCCAACTCGGCCCGGCGCCGGGTACTGCGCGAGGCGGGGCTCGAGTGAAAGAGCAGGGCCCCGCGACGTGGCACGCGGTGATGCCGGCCGACGACCTCTGGCAGGGAGAACTGGTCGGGATTCAGGTGGGCGGGAAGAAGATTGTCCTGGTCAACGTCGCAGGTGAGATCCAGGCCTTCGAGGACCGCTGCCCCCATCTGGGTTCCCAGCTGAGCGCGGGAAGCCTTGACGGGAGCACGCTGACCTGCGCGAATCACCTGTGGGAATTCGACGCGCTGACTGGTAAGGGCATCAACCCGGGCAACTGCCAGCTGACAGTGTTCGGCACGCGAGTGCGGGCGGACCAGATCGAGCTACTGGTGCCCGGCCCGAGATAGCGTCGCGTCCACGATCATCGAGTTGCTATGTCATCCCGACGCGCAAGATACCCGCCGTCGGCGGTGAAAGGAAGCTCGCAGTGCACGGTGGTGCCGCAGCCCACCGGGCTGTCGACGGAAAACGTGCCGCCAAGGGCCTCGATCCGGTCCTGCAGCCCGGTCAGCCCCGAGCCGTGCGTCGGGACGGCGCCGCCAACGCCGTCATCACGCACGCGCACGTGCAGCACGTCGTCAGAGGCCTCGGCGCCGACCTCTACAACCGAGGCACGCGCGTGCTTGGCTGCGTTTGTCAGCGTCTCGGAGACCACGTAGTAGGCGGCCACCTCGACCGGTTCGGGCAGTCGGCCGTCGACCCGGACGTCTATCTCCACCGGGACAGCGGAGCGCCGCGCCAGCGCGCGCAGTGCGGGACGCAGCCCCGCCTTGGACAAGATCGCCGGGTGTATCCCCTGAGAGATCTCCCTCAGGTCATCGATCACGCTCATGAGCTCTCCGGATACGCCCGTGATGTCACCGCGGAGCCCCTCGCCCACGGGCGCCGCCGCCGCCATACGCAGCCTGAGCGCGATCGCGACGAGGCGTTGCTGCGCGCCGTCATGCAGGTCACGCTCGATCCGACGGCGCGTCTCATCGGATGCGGCAACGAGCCGGACACGGGAAGCCATCAACTCGGCCCGGCTCTGCGCGGTAGCGACCGCTGTCGCAACTAGGTCGGTGAACTCCGTCATCCGCTGCTCGGTATCGGGCGGCAGCGGCCCATGCCCGGACCCGACCGCGATCATTCCCCACAGCCGGCCATGGACGTGAACGGGCATGGCGACCGCTGACCGCAGGCCCTCGCGCAGATACGGCTCCCCGCCAGGGATGTCCCGGTAGTCATCAACGCGGGCGGCCAGGCCGGTCCGCTGGACGCTCGCGGTCAGCCCAGTGTCCGGATAGCCCTCCCATGACTCCCCGACTCGCACATGAGGTCCCGTCGTGCCCTCATTGGCGAGGAGTGTCGTCGTTCCGTCCAGCTCGAAGCGGATCATCCTGGCGGTGCCGCCGCCAAAGTGCCGTAGTGTTTCGCCGGTCACGGCTTCGAACACCGTCTGGGGCGGTTCGCCCCGCGCGATCAGCATGGCCAGACGGTGCAGCGACGCCTCCGTGTCGGCGAGTTCGCGCAGCTTGTGGGCGGCGTGCGCGCTGGCGATCGCAAGCGCCGCGGGTTCCATGAAGTCCGCCATGCGTGACTCGGTCCCGGGCGGGAAGTCCTCTTGAGATGTCGCGGCGACAGTCGCGCCCCAGTAGCGGCCTTCCACCATGATGGGCACGGCGACCGCGGCCCGCATGCCCAGGTTGCCGGTGATCGCGCCGAACGGGCCCTTCGCAAGCCTCTCGCCGCTGATTCGCGCCGGGCGGCCGGTCTGGATGGCCAGGGTACTAACCATCCCAGGGTCCAGCTTTGCGCGGAAGCCGACTTCTATCTCGCCACTGACCCGGCCATACGAACCACGGACGGTGATGTAGCCTTCCGCGCCCGGAGCTACTCCCGGCTCGTCGACGCTGGGATAATCGACGCTGGGATAATCGACGCTGGAGACGAACGTCGCCTCGGCGCCGATCAGCCGGCCGAGTTCGCCTGCCACCGCGCTGAATACATCGGCTGGCCCGGCACCGCTACCCACAAGCGCGGCCACGCGCCGCAGCGCCGCCCGCTCGTCGGCAAGCGCACGCAACCGGGCCCGGTCCTGTGCATCCAAGCTCGGCCCGGCACTGGCGGCGGGGTCCGCACTCACGCCGTCGTGTGGCGTGTTCATAGCCCCCACGCTAGCCCGCTGCCGCGCCGGTCGGCAACGCGCAGGCTAGCGGTCGTGGCCTTCGTGCAGCCAGGTGAGGTAGTCGGCGACTGCGTGCTCGGTGTCATAGGCGGGCTGGTAGCCGGTGTCTTCGCGGAGCCGGGTGATGTCGAGGCAGACTGGCTGGCCTGATCCGGCCGGGCTACGGCCTTCGGGGAGCTCGATCCGCGCATCCGGGACGAGCTTCTTGACCGTGGCGGCGACTTCCCGGTTGGTCAGGACCTTCCCCGAGGCGATGTTGTAGGTGCGGTGGCTCAGCCGTGGTGCAAGCTGCAGCAAGGCGATGGCCCTGGCGCAGTCCTTGACATAGCACAGGTCGAGCCCGCCGTCACCGTAGACCGGTGAGCGCAGCGCGGAGAAGTCCGGGGCCGTGCCGCGGGCGGCGGCGTGCACGAACTGCGGCGCTGCGATGAACGAGGAGGACGGGTTGCCGCCTGGACCCCAGGGGGATATCCGGTAGCTGAGGATCTCGGTCCCCGTGGCGCCGGCTAGGTAATCGCCCAGCAGCTCGCCGATCTTCTTGAACGCCGGGATCACGTGGCCGGCCGTCATCGGCAGCGGCAGGTCCTCCCGGTACGGCGGGTCGGCGGTGATGCCGCCGTACACGCCGACCGACGATGCGATGCCCACCCGCGGCACCTGCCACTCACGGGCCGCCTGCACCACGTTGAGCAGGCTGCCGATTGCCTTCCTTGCGCCGTCAACAGGCTCGTCCGCGCCGGGCGGCCAGGGCACCGACCCGGCCAGGTGAACGATGCCGGTGATCACGTGGCGGGTGCCGATGTCCAGCAGCGCGGCCAGGTCGGTGATATCGGCCCGCTCGCAGAACACCCGCCGCCCCGCCTCGCCGGCCAGGTCATCGGGCAGCACCGGCTCCCGGCGCTGCACCAGCACGCATGCCTCGCCTGCCTCAAGCAGCGCCCGCGTGGTGTGCAGCCCGATGAAACCCAGCCCGCCAGTCACGAGGATCATGGCGCCTCCCATTCACTAGCACGCTAACGACATTCGTCACGGTAGCATGTCATTAGCGTGCTAGCGACTAAGGTGGCGGGATGGATGACCTCTTGGCCCTGTTCACCCAGGCCGCCAAACTGCTCAGGGAAGCCGCCGACGAGGCCATGAGACGGCACGGCGTCCGCGTCGGCCAGCACATCGTGCTGAGCGCGCTCTGGGACGAGGACGGCCTGACCCCCGGAGAGATCGCCCGCCGCCTCGGCGCGACCACCCCGACCATCGTCAACACCGCCACCCGCATGGAAGAAGCCGGCCTCGTAACCCGCAAGCCGGACCCGGCAGACGCGCGCCTCGTCCGCCTGTACCTCACCCCGCACGGCCTGTCGGTGCGCGACCCGGTCCGCGAAGCCCGCGCCGCGATGCAGGAGCATGCCACCGCCACCCTCACCGCCGCTGAACGGGACAGCCTCCGCTCCGCACTCGTGAAGATCATCGCCCAGCTCCAGAACGAGTCACAATGACCCGGGCATCACGTCTGCAGCGGCATGAGCTCCCGAGTGAACCCGTCCAGGAACTCCTCCAGCGCAGTCTCCCCGCCCATGGGCCGCACCACGAACTTGCTGAGTCCCGCCTCGGCATACGCCGAGATCAGCCGCCGCGCCCCGGCCCAGCCGTCGGCCGCCAGCGACTCCGGTGCGACGCCGGGCCGCCGCCGCGCGACCGATGCGGCATACGAGTCCGGGATCGCCCCGAACGCTATCGCCATGCTCAGCCCGAAATGATCGGGATCCACCTCGCGTCCGGCCTCGGCCGCTGATGCCTGGATCGCGCGCACCGCCTCGCCCGCCTCGTCGGGCGTCATCAGCGAGCCCAGCCATCCGTCCGCCAGCCGCCCGGTGCGCCGCAGCGCCCCCGGCGCAGAGCCGGCGAGCCAGATGTCCAGCGGTTTTGCGGGCCGCGGCCCTGCCGAAGCGCCGGAAACCGAGAAGAACCGTCCCTCGAACGTGACCGGCTCGTCCGCCGTAAGCAGCCGCCGCAGTAGGGTCAGCGCCTCGTCGAACACCGCCGCCCGCTGTCCCGGCCCGGCCGGCACCGGGAACGCAGCGCGTTCGGAAGGCGCCGCGGGCTGCAGTCCGAACACCGGGAGCACCCGCTGTGGCGCGAGCCCCGCCAGCGACGCGAGCTGCTTGGCGACCAGCGCCGGGTGCCGGCCCGGCAGCACCGAGATCCCAGTTCCCGCCTTCAGGTGTTTTGTCCGGGAGAGCGCGAACGCGATTCCGGTGAACGGCTCGACCGCCGGCCCGTACACGTGCTCCGGCAGCCACAGCGAATCGATCCCCGCGGCCTCCAGCAGGTCGACGGCGGCGGCGAACCCGCCGGGTGCACCCTCCATGCCGAGCGACAACCCGATCCGGATCTTCATGTGTTTTCCTCCCTAATCGAGCCTAATCGAGGCTACGCGGCGGGGAAGCGGGCAGAGTCGGGCCGTCACAGTTGTTCTCGTTCTGCGTAGTGGCCGTAGAAGGTGTCCTGGTACTTCGGCGATCCGGAGGCCACGCGAGAGGCGTTCCGCGGCATGGGTGGATGTGACTCTGGTGTCGCTATAGCGACACCAGAGTCACATCCACCAACTGGTGGCAGGGGCCGGGAGCGGCGTTCGCGGTTCCCCGGGCTCCAGGACGTCGGCCATCCGGCCATTATGAGTGCTTCGACTTCGAAGCATGAAGTGACGCTAGTCACGTCGCGATCAGGATTGCTTCGAGGTTGAAGCAGGTTACTCTCTTCGCAGTGCTTCGAAGTCGAAGCAGCTCTCCGAGGAGGAAATCATGAGGGCAGTGCGCTATCACCGCTACGGCGGCAGTGACACTCTTGAGTATGAGGAGGCCGAGCGGCCGGTCCCAGGCCCGGGCCAGGTGCTCGTGAAGGTGGCCGGCACCTCGTTCAACCCGGTCGATGCCGCGATCCGCGCCGGTTACCTGCGGGAGGTGTTCCCGGTCGCCTTGCCGCACATCCCGGGCATCGATGTGGCCGGCACGATCGCCGCACTCGGCGACGGAGTCGCGGGCTGGCGGGCGGGCGAGGCCGTCGTCGCGTTCCTGCCGATGACCGCCGACGGGTCGGCAGCGGAGTACGTGCTCGCACCGGCCGAGTTGCTGGCCGCGGCGCCGCACACGGTCCACCTGGCTGACGCCGCGGCCCTGCCATCCGCTGGGCTCACCGCCTGGCAGGCGCTGTTCGATGATGCCGGGCTGGCGAGCGGGCAGGCCGTCCTGGTCAACGGTGCTGGGGGCGCGGTCGGCGGCTACGCTGTCCAGCTCGCGAAGCGCGCCGGTGCCGTCGTCACCGCGACCGCGAGCGCGCGCAGCGCCGGGCGGCTGCGAGGCTACGGTGCCGACCGGATCATCGACCACACCGCCACGCCGGTCACCGAGGCGGCCGGCGAGCAGTTCGACGTCGTGCTCAACCTGGTGACCACATCCCCGGAGGAGACCGCAGCGCTGACCTGTCTTGTCCGGGACGGCGGGGTACTGGTCAGCACGACCACCCCGGCGCCCGAGGACCCCGCCCGGCGGGCCCGCACGGTGCGGGTCTTCGCCCGCAGCGACGCCCGCCAGCTCGCCGGCCTCGTGGATCGCGTAGACGCCGGGACGCTGCGGATCGACGTGGCCGTCCGCCGCCCGCTCGCCGAACTGGGCGCCGTGCACGACGAGGCCGCCCAAGGCCGCCTGGCCGGCAAGACCGTCCTGCTCCCTGCCTGAGCACGCCGCCGTGCTCGTCGCCCCGCCGCCGTTGGCGGCCCCCAGGGGCGCGACGGCCGCTTCCGCATCCAGGCAGCGGGGGTCCTGCTGACGAATAAAAGAAAGCCGATTCCGTTCGGGATAAGGATTTTGATTTTCCCGAACGGAATCGTGCTTCGCATTGCCGGAGTAACTACTCGCTAAGCCGGTGCCGACAGGTGCCGCCTCGCTGCCTGCCCCGACCGCGAGCGGGCGGCCCACTGGTCCTCGACGATCTTGCTGGCCGCTTAGGAGGACGAGCCGATGTAGCGGACCTTGCCCTGCCGGACCAGGTCAGCGCGCCGAAGGTTTCCTCGACGTCGGTGTCCTGGCCGGGCAGGCGCACCAGGTAGAGGTCGATGTAGTGCCGAGGCGCAGCGGGCTGACCGAGACACCGGTCCGGCCGAGGATTCTGTTCTGCATTGAGATGGTGGTCAGACCGCCCCTACGCGCTGTAGATGAACGGCGCGACCACCAGGTCACCCGGGTGAATCCCCCGCACGTCAGCGCCGGCCTGCTCGACGATGCCGATGAACTCGTGGCCGATCGAGCCGGCCGCGTGAGTCGACTCGCCCCGGTAGTACCACAGGTCCGACCCGCACACGCAGCCCAGCACGACCCGCACCACGGCGTCGGTCGGCTCCTGGATGACCGGGTCGGGCCGCTCGCCGACCTCGACTTCTCCGGGTCCCTTGAAGATCGCAGCTCTCATCGCAAAAGGCCCCCTAGCTCAGATGTCTTTCTGCCTCAACCAGGCAACCACCGGTGGGCTAACGCGGGGAGGGCCGGTCGTTCGGGGTACCGGCAGGACCCCCCCTTGGCTAGTCCTGTCATCCCGAGGAACACAGCGACCCTGTTTGCGTGAACCACATCGACACCGCCGACTTCTACGGCCCCCACGTCACCAACGAGATCGTCCGCGAGGCCCTGGCGCCGTACGACGGTGTGCGCATCGTCACTAAGGTCGGCTCGGTCCGGGATGAGAACGGCGGCTGGCAGCGACGAGAGTTGCCGGGGCGCGTTGGCGGCCGGGGTGGCGCCACGCACCTGCGGCCCGGCGCTATTCGTTTAGGAGATCGCGGCTTGCAGCTTGCCGCAGCCACTGCTCTGCCTGGTCGAATGTCCAGCCGCGTTCTCCAACAAGGCTGGCCCGGGCGCTCGGGCCAAAGTAGACCTGCTCGGTGGCCGGACGCTTGTGGGGCGGGGACTCTTCCTGTGACGATGAGCAGCATGGCCGTCACTGATGACTCGTGGTTCACGCCGCTGACCCCGCTGGCGTTCCTGGAGCGTTCCGCCGAGGTCTTCCCGGCTAAGGAGGCGATCGTCTATGGCACGCGGCGCATCACTTACGGGGAGTTCGCTGCCGAGGCGACGCGCGTGGCGCGTGCCCTGCGCGCATGCGGGGTGAGGCCCGGTGACCGGGTCGCGTACCTGCTGCCGAATATCCCCGAGATGCTAGTCGCGCATTTCGCGGTGCCGCTCGCGGGTGCCGTGCTGGTCACGATCAATACCCGGCTGGCACCCGCGGAGATCGGCAATATCCTGCGGCACTCGGGCGCGAAGATGCTCGTCGTAGATGCCGCCCTGCACGCTTCGGTGCCATCGGGTGCGGACCTCTCCGAGATCGTGACGGTGACTGATCCTGCTTTCGCCGGCTCACCAGATTCTGCGATCGGCGGGATCTCGTACGAGGAGTTGCTGGAGCGAGGCGACGACCGCACGCTGCCGTGGACGGTTGAGGACGAACGTGGCACCATAACGATCAATTACACGTCGGGTACCACGGGGCGCCCCAAGGGCGTCATGTACCACCATCGGGGCGCCTACCTCAACTCCTTCGCCGAGATCGTGCACTCCCGGCACACGTTCGAGTCGCGGTACCTGTGGACGCTGCCGATGTTCCACTGCAACGGCTGGTGCACGACATGGGCGGTGACCGCGATCGGCGGGACTCACGTGTGCCTGCGAGCAGTCGACGCCGCGGAGATCTGGCGGCTGATCGACGCCGAGGGCATCACCCACCTGAACGGCGCGCCCACGGTGCTGGTGGCGATCGCGAATCATGCCGCGGCGCACCCGCTGAGACGTGAGGTCCTGATTACGACTGCGGCCGCGCCTCCTTCGCCTTCTGTGATCCGGCAGATGTCGGAACTCGGTGCGCGGCTTGTGCATGTCTACGGGCTTACGGAGACGTACGGTCCGTACACGGTATGCGAACCCCAAGAAGGCTGGCTCAAGCTAGACATCGGCGAGCGCAGCGCGATGATGGCCCGTCAGGGCGTCGGCATGATCGTCACCGACGGGGTGCGGGTTGTGGACGAGCTGATGCGGGACGTACCACGCGACGGCCTCACCATGGGTGAGGTCGTCATGCGCGGGAACAACGTGATGTCCGGGTACTTCGACGATCCGGAGGCCACGCGAGAGGCGTTCCGCGGCGGCTGGTTCCACTCCGGGGATCTGGGCGTCTGGCACCCGGACGGCTATATCCAGCTGCGGGACCGTGCCAAGGACATCGTTATCTCCGGCGGGGAGAACATCTCGACAATCGAGGTCGAGGCCGCGATCGATTCACATCCAGCGGTGCTGGAAGTCGCGGTTATCGGAGTCCCGGACGAGAAGTGGGGCGAACGGCCCAAGGCGTACGTGGTGCCCCGCCCGGGCGCGGTAGTTTCCGGGCAGGAGCTGCGAGAGCATCTGCGCGGCCAGATCGCCCGGTTCAAGATTCCGGATGAGATCGAATTCGTGCCTGAGCTGCCGAAGACCTCGACCGGCAAGATCCAGAAGTTCCAGCTCCGCAAGCGCCACTGACTCGGCCGCGCGGATCGGGCGGACAACGGCGCAGGACGTGTGTACTGCCCAGGGGAAACGGCGGTTAGCGGCGGCGGGAAACGCGCCGGGCGGTGCGGCGTGAGGTGCGCCGTGCGACTCTGCGGGCTCCGAACATTTCATGCCTCCTGTGGTGATGCTGGCTGATGGCTATGACGCGTGTGCTACGCCGGACGTCTCCAGGTCGTGCAATTCCTTGGCCTCCTCGGCTGACATCAGGCCGATCTCGACCAGGTCGAGCGGGCTGATGAAGCCGTCGCTGAGCCGGAATCCGCCGGCCCTCATGATGGCGTCGCGGAGCGGGACGGCCCAGTGGTGCTCGAGCAGGATGAGAGCGGCGGCGGAGTCGTTCGGGATGTCCTCCAGGATGTCCCAGCCCTCCTCCTCGGTGAACACGTTTACGCCGCCGTCTGCGACTACCTGTTCGGCCCCGATGGCCGCGCCTTCTTCGGCGCCATCCTCACCAGCGATGCCGAGGCCCACCAGGGCGCCGATCTTGGTGCCGTATTCGATGGCCTCCCGCTCGGTCAGGTTGCTGAGATGCTCCACCTCAAGTTCCCCGTCGCGGGTCTTGTAGACAGCCAGCGAGTCGATGACGCGGATCATGTCACTCTCGCGCAGCCGTTCAAGTTCGGCGATGATCTCGCCATGGAAGTCTGGGTTCGTGAATCCCAGCACAATGAGCTGCACCGGTCCGATCGCCATTGTGATGCCTCTTTCGCGTGATCGTCGGTAACCTCTACTCGCGAGCATCCCTCCCGGGTAGCGGCGGCGCGTCACCCGGGAGGGGTGAGAACCCAGCCCGTGCTGTTGGCGACCACCGCCCACGCGGTCGGGGCCCAGTTCAACTGGCGCCGCGGGCTGTCGGGGGGATCGGTCGCGCCCGGGCCCAGCCCCGTCTCCCGTCGGCTGGCCACCGCGGGCTGCGCCGTCGTCGTCATCGTCGGGGGCTTCGGCCTGCTCGCCATCGTCGCGAGGGCGCTGGGCACGTCCTGATCCGCCGGTCCTTTGATTTATGCAGACAACGCTCAGGGAATCTTCAAATCATCTGAACTTTATGCACTGGTAATACACAGCGAATAGTCAGCATCTTCGGTGATTCTTCGAGTGGTGCCTTCCGCTGTGTACTCAGTCCGGCCTGGAGGCACCTTAGAGCGCGCCCCGCCGGGTCTGGCTCGCCCCCGGGCCCATGGGCGGCGGGGCGCGCTCGCCAGCCGAGGTGGCCGCTCACCCGTCTGGGATGATGTCGGATCTCGAGTAGTGGCCGGAGCATACGGAGGTAACAAGGCCCTGCGAGCGCGCCCGAAGAGGAAACCGATGACCGAGCAGCGGATGGCACCAGGCGGGAGCCAGCTGCGAACGCCCCGCGCAGCCGCCCTGGCAGGAATCATCTTCTCCGTGCTCCTGATCTGTGCGCTTGTGCTGCTCCGGGTCTCCACCCCGGCTCAGTCGGCCGTGCCGGGGCAGTGGCTGACCGATTCGCGGCGCCGGGCAGCGGTGGCAATCGCCCTGAACCTCATCCCGTTCGCAGGCATCGCGTTCCTGTGGTTCGTCGGGGTACTCCGTGACCGTATCGGCGACCGCGAGGACCGCTTCTTCGCCACGGTCTTCCTGGGCAGCGCCCTTTTGTTCGTCGCTATGATCTTCGCCGCCGCGGCGATTGCCGGCGGCATCATCGCGGGCGTATCGTCCGCCTCGCCAGGCGCGGGCACCCTTGCGCTCGGCCGTGGGGTCACCGGAATCCTGCTGAATATCTACGCGATGCGCATGGCAGCCGTATTCACCCTGACCACCGTCACCATTGCGCGGCGCACCAAGATCGTGTCCAGGTGGCTGACCGTTGCCGGGCTGGTGAGCGCAGTGGTCCTCCTCGTCGGCGTGGGCTTGTCGCCCTGGGTGGAACTGGTCTTCCCGGTGTGGATCCTGGCGCTGAGCATCGATATCCTCATGGCCGGGCGGGGAGCTCGATCAGCCCGAGCGCAGCCGATACCCACTGTCGGACACTAGGGCTATCTCGCCCGTGACGGTTGATGGGTAAGCAAGCGGCACGGGTCAGGCACGGGTGGCCGCCAGATGCTCTGCAGGTCGCCCATCGCACTCGGCTGACCCGGCCAGCGGATCGCGGCGAGGTCGCCTGAGCTCGCCCTCGGGCAGCGCCAGCCGCTGAGCGACTAGCCGGCTGGGTGCGCGTCAGGGGCAAGCGGGCGGCCCGCGCCCGGCGGTGACAGTGTTTCTGCTAGCCCGGTCAGCAGGATGTCGAGGCCGCGTTCGAGTTCGGCGGCGCCGTCGTAGCAGGCCAGGGCGTGGGCGAGGCCGCGGAGCAGCGGGAATTCGCCGATCGGCAGCCGGTGCAGGCCAAGCCGCAGCAGGTCATCAGTCTCGTCCGGGTTCTCTACCAGTTCTTGCAGCTCGTTGAGCACGTGGCCGTTCAGGAAGCCGAAGAAGGCCCGGTAGACGTGCAGTGCGTCCGGTCCGCTGAAGCCGGCGCGGGTGAGCAGGGTGAGGATGTCTTCGAGCGGGCGCAGGGTGCCGCGGGGGCGGAGCGCGAGCGGGGTGGCCAGCGGCCGGGTGACGAGCAGCGGAACCGCGTTCGGGTGCGCCAGGGCCAGCGCGCGGTAGTCGCGGGCGACGGCGCGCAGCTGGGCGGCCCAGTCGGGGTCGGCTGAGTCGACCCGGAGCTGGGCGAGCACGGTCTCCACGACGCCGTCGAGCAGCGCCGCCTTGCCGGGGGCATGCCGGTACAGGATCATCGGGTCCCGGCGCAGGGCAGCCCCGAGGCGGCGCATCGACAGGGCGTCGGCTCCGTCACGGTCGATGATGTCAAGCGCGGCGGCGAGCACCAGCTCACGGGTGATCTTGCCGTCACTGCTGTTCCCAGCGTCTCGGGTGGCCGGCGGTGGGGTCATCACAATGGCACCTGCTCTCCTGCGGTCCGCTTAATGATACCCAGGAACTTCAGCGTAGGTCTACGCTGTTGACATTGAGTACATCAGGGCATCTACTGTAGTTCTACGGTGTAGTCAGACGGGTGGGCCCGCGATCGCCACGGCTACCGACGGGAAGGAATTCTGATGGCAACGATCATCACCAGGGACGGCGCCGAGATTTTCTACAAGGACTGGGGCACGGGCCAGCCGGTGGTGTTGCATTCTCCGAGACCGACCTGACCGAGGACCTCAAGAAGATCGACGTCCCTACCCTGATCATCCACGGTGACGACGACCAGATTGTGCCTATCGGGGCCTCCGCCATGCTGTCATCGAAGATCGTCAAGGACGCGACGCTGAAGGTCTATCCCGGCGCCCCGCATGGCCTCGCCCAGGCCACCGCCTACAAGGACACCTTCAACGACGACCTGCTGGCCTTCATCAAGGCCTGACCGCGAACATGACGGGCGGCGCCGACGTCGCCCGCGAGAGGAATCACTGACATGACCGTTCAACCAAAGATCGTCCTGGTGCACGGCGCATGGGCCGACGGCTCGTGCTGGAGCGCTGTCATCGAGCGGCTGCAGGCTGGCGGCTATGACGTCACCGCCCCGCAGTTCCCGGAGTCGTCGCTGGCAGCGGACGTCGCCCGGCTCCGGCAGGTGCTGGACCGCCAGGACGGCCCGGTCATCGTCGCCGGTCACTCCTACGGCGGGCAGATTATGACGGCCCTGGGCACGGACGCGCGGAACGTCGCCGGCCTGGTCTACATCGCGGCCTTCGGGCTCGACGAAGGCGAGTCCATCGGCGCGCTCCTGTCAACGGGTTCCCCGACCCCGGCACTCGCGCACCTGGACGTCGACAATCACGGATTCGCATGGCTGCCTGAAGACGACTTTGTCAAGCACTTCGCGGCCGACGTCGATCCAGTCAGGGCACGGGTCATGTGCGCGGTCCAGCAACCCCTGGCCGCCGCTGCCCTCCAAGACGTGATGGGCGTCCCGGCCTGGAGATCACGCCCGTGCTGGTACCTCGTCGCCAGTGATGACCAGGCGATCCCGCCCGACGCCGAGCGCCAGTTCGCCAAGCGCATGGACGCCACCACCATCGAGATCCCGTCAAGCCACGTGGCCATGGTCTCTCACCCGGACGAGGTCGCGGGGCTTATCCAAGCCGCCGCCAAGACAGTCCAGGCCGAAATTAAGTGGTCCGGGCGTTAGCCCCCGTCACCGCGGCGGACTCACGCCAGCGAGTCTGCGGGCGGTAGATCGTCGGCTGGTGAGGCACCACGGCCCGTTCGGGATACGAGGTTGAATTAGTCGGCTTTGAATTAGCCGGTCGAGGCGATCTCCCTGAGCTGCGCCAGGGCATCCCTGGCGATCCGCTGGAACGGTGCCTGGTTCGGGTCGTCGACCCATTGCTCGAAGGCGACGTGCATGATGGTCGTGCCCGTCCAGGCGGCGAGGGCGGCGGCGGTGTCGGCGAACCCTCGTGCGCGCAGTGCCCGTGTCATGGCGGCGGCCAGTGACGCAGCCTTGATCAGCTCGCGTTCCTGCAGCTCGTGACTGGAGGCGATGATCCGGTGCCGCGGGCCGGCGAACTCACGGACCTCTTCGAACCGGACGGCGGCGGCGTCCAGCGCCGCGCCGATCATGCCGAGAGCCGAGGCGGCCGCGGGGGCGGCCTCGATGGCGGCCACCATCTGCTGCTCGAGTAGCTCCGAGCCCCAGAACAGTACCTCGCGCTTGTCGGTGAAGTACCGGAAGAACGTCCGCTTGGTAAGCCCCGCGCGTTCCGCGATCTGCGCGACGGTTGTCTCCTCGTAGCCGCGCTCGCCGTAGAGGGCCATGGCCGCCTCCTGCAGCCGCGCTCGCGCATCCGGCTGCCATCTACCCATGCGACAAGACTAGCCGATGTCACCCGGTGCCATAAGCGGTGCTATAGTCATGGCACCAGGTGACATCAAACGTTACGGGAGGGTTTCCCATGCATGTTTTCGTGACTGGCGCATCCGGGCACATGGGCTCGGCGGTCGTGCCCGAGCTACTACAGGCCGGGCATCAGGTCACAGGGCTGGCGCGGTCGGACAGCTCGGCCGAGGCGCTCGCGGCCGCCGGCGCCGAGGTCTGGCGCGGCGACCTGGACGATCTCGACGGGCTGCGCGAGGCCGCCGGGGCGGCCGACGGCGTCATCCACCTCGCCTTCAAGCATGACCTGATGGGGGCCGGCGACTTCGCCGGCGCGGTCGCCGCTGACCTCGCCGCCACCGAGGCGCTCGCCTCGGCGCTCGAAGGGACGGGAAAGCCGTTCGTTACCACCTCCGGCACGCTCATGCTCATCTCCGCGGGCATCACCGGACGGCCGGGCACTGAGGCCGATTTCGCTCCCAGCGGCCCGCGGGTCGACGCGGAGAACTTCGTGATCGGGCTCGCCGAGCGCGGCGTGCGGTCGTCTGTCGTCCGGCTGCCTCCGATCGTGCACAGCTCGCTCGATCACCACGGCTTCGCGCACATCCTGATCGGCATCGCCCGGCAGGCCGGCGTGTCGGGGTACGTGGCGGACGGGGCTAACCGGTGGCCTTCGGTGCACACGCTCGACGCGGCGCGGGTGTACCTGTTGGCCCTGGAGAGCGCACCGGCCGGGACCCGGCTGCACGCGGTCGCGGACGAGGGCATCCCGTTCCGTGACATCGCGGCCGCCATCGGGCGCGGGGCTGGCGTGCCGACAGCCAGCATCTCCGCAGCGGACGCTGCCGAGCGCTTCGCCTTCCTCGGCGCGGTCGTGGGGGTGGACAACCCGGCCTCCAGTGAGGTGACGCGGAAGGTGCTCGGCTGGGAGCCGGCGCATCCGGGGCTCATCGAGGACCTGGAGCACGGGCACTACTTCGACCAGGGCTGAGCGGATCCGGCCGGTCGGGGGAGATGAGGCCCGGGTCCGTGGCGCGCGGGAACCTTCCCCGGCCAGTGTCGGACAGGCGGTCCCACTGGCTGGGCACCATCGCCGTCGGCGTCATCGGCGGCGCGACCAGCTGTAACTACAATCAGTGATGGTACTGGGACAGCTTGTTGTTTAGCATGGCCTCATGAGCACTCCAGACGACAAGGCGCGTGCGCCCCGCAGTGAGGAATTCGCCTATGCGATCGCGGGGTTCATCGACCTGACCGCCGACCGGGTAATCGGTGTCATGGGGCAGGTGCAGGACGTGTTCCGCCGTTCCGACCTCGGGCTGCTGACTGGTGACGGCCGCGCGGATCTCCAGTCCCGCGGGGAACTCGCGTTCCGGCGCAGCTCCCACCAGCCTGAGGCGCACATGGAGACGCTGGCCCGCCGGGCAGCGACGCTGCGCGGTCCGCAGGCCGATGTATGACCCGGAGTCCGTGCGGCTAAGGGTCGATCACGCGCTTGCGGCCTTCCTCAGCGAGGAGACCGCACGGCTGACGGGGATCCATCACCGGCTCGCTCCCGTCGCGCGGCAGCTCCAAGTGGCCGCCGCGGACGGCAAGCGGCTCCGCGCGGCGTTCTGCTACTGGGGCTGGCGGGCAGCTGGCCAGCCGGACTCCGACGCGATGATCAGGGCCGCGGCGGCTATGGAGCTGGTGCACGCGGCGGCCGTCGTTCATGACGACGTCATCGACGGCAGCGTGATGCGCCGGAGCAGGCCAACTGCCCACATCGCGCTGTGCGACGCGATCGGCGGCGAGGACGGCGGGCCGCACGGGGTAGCGCTCGCGATCGTGCTCGGCGACCTGCTGATCTCCTGGGCCGGGCAGTTGTTCTCCAGTTGCGGACTGCCCGGGCCGTTCCTGCGCCGCGCACAGCCGCTGTGGAGCATGCTGGCCACCGCCCTGATGGCCGGCGAGTGCCTGGAGATCCTGGGCACCGGCCCGGGACTGAGCATGTCCGAAGCGCTCCAGGTCATCAGGTACAAGACGGCGAAGTACACGGTGGAGCACCCGCTGCATATCGGCGCCACGCTCGGCGGAGCGCCTACGCGGCTGCTTGACGTGTTCACCGACTACGGCGTCCCCCTGGGTGAGGCGTTCCAGCTCCGTGACGACCTGCTCGGCGTGTTCGGCGACCCGGAGAAGACCGGGAAGTCCAACCTGGACGACCTGCGGGGCCGCAAGCCCACCGTGCTGCTGGCCGTCACCCTGGCCGCGGCCAAGGGACAGGACCGGAAGGAAATCGAGCGGCTGCTCGGCGGTCCGCTCCGGCATCGACGTCGAGGACCTGCGAACGATCCGGGAGATCATGGTGCGGGTCGGCGCTCGCGAGCGCATCGAGTCGATGATCACCGAACGAGCCGCTCAGGCGGCCTCGGCCATCGAGCGGGCGCGGCTGCCGGCGGCCGCCGCCGCCGCCCTTACCCAGCTCACGTCGACCTTGATCACGCGCGAGACCTGACGAACGGAGACACACTCGTGAACCTCACGACCGACTACATGGACGCGCTGCGGCTGCGCGGCGACGAGTTCGCGGACACGACCGTGGACGCACTGTTCGAGAGCGGTGACGTCGCTCATTTCAACACGCTCATGAGGTTTTTCGGCTCTTCCGGCCAGGAACTGCCGGCCGGGCTCCCGGCGCAGGCGCGCGATTACCTGGAGCAGACCCGGATGCCTCCGGACTGGATCGACTGGGAGGTCATCGACCAGGCGCGGCAGTTCTTCATCGCCAACAACGTGCACATCTCCACCGCGCTGGCGTTCGCCGCGATGCCGGCCGGTTACGTGGTGCCGCACGTGGCACGGCTGCTCGCGACGACGCACTCCCTGGAGTACCCGGCCCGCCGGATGGCCGAGACCGGGCAGTTCACGGTGTACATGATGAGGCCCGACGCGTTCGAATCCGGCGGCAGGTTCATCCCGGCCGTGCAGAAGGTGCGGCTGCTGCACGCCTCCGTCCGGCACCACCTGCGCCGCGAAGGGTTGTGGGACGAGGCCGGGCTGGGCGTGCCGAACTGCCAGGAGGACATGATCGGCGCCCTGATGGGGTTCTCCATCCAGGTGCTCGACGCTCTGCACCGGCTCGGCATCCGGATGTCCGGATGCGAAGCGGAGGCCTACTACTACGCCTGGCGGGTCGTCGGAATCATGCTCGGCTGTGACCCCGACGCGGTACCGGCCGATACAGAGTCGGCCCGGGCGTTCTCTGACTACTACATGGTCCGCCACATGGGGCCCTCGCCCGAAGGAGCCCGGCTGACCAGGCAGCTCATCGACATGTACGAGCAGGTCGTGCCCGGGAAGCTGCTCGATCCCATCGTGCCCGCCCTCATCCGTTACCTCGTCGGCGACACGGTCGCCGACTGGCTGGAGGTACCGCGCTCGCACTGGGACACGCTTGTCAAGCTGGTGCCGGTCGCGCTCGGAACCTGGGAGAGCGTTGAGCAGAGCGGACCCGTCGGCAGGTGGGTGATGGAACACGTTGGCGCGCTCGCGGCCAACCTCGAACTGACCGCCCTGACCAGCGGCCGGGTGATGCACTACGCCATCCCGGAACACCTCAAGGACGAGTACGACGTCAAGCGCACGGTAGCCGGCGCCAACCGCTGGACCCCGCCGCCCGTGACGCTGCCGGTCTTAGTACGACTCGTCCACGGCTCCGTCGGTCATCCGCGGATGACGGCGGCTAGTTCCTCGGCCAGCGCTGGCGACGCGGCCACCACACCCGACCAGCGACGAGATAGATCATTATCGATCTCGATCGGCCGGCCTAGCGCGTCGATCACTGCTCCCCCGGCCGCGGGCACCAGGACCATCGCGGCCGCCAGGTCAACGATCCGGTGCCTGTCGCCGCACACGTCGGCGAAGGCATCGGTCGATCCCTCCGCAACAAGGGCGGCTTCCAGGCATGAGCTCGACAAGATACGCACTCGCTCCACCTGGTCGGCTATCCGCCACCATGCCGCCGTGTCCGCGTGCTGCGGTCGCAGCAGGCTCACTGCGGCGCCCTTCAGCGTGGTACGGCCGGTTGTCCGGTAGGGCACCGGCACCCCGGCGACGGCGTGCCAGCACCGGCCGGTGTCCAGCCAGCAGGTCAGCGACTCTGTGAGTACCCCGTCACGGCACACTGCCCCGGCGAACGCGCAGAACGGCACCCCGGCGACGGCGTTCCCTGTTCCGTCCACCGGGTCGATGACCAGCGTGGTCGCCGAGCCGTTGTTGATTACGCCGATCTCCTCGCTGAGCAAGTTGACCCGGTGCCGGTTGATTACCTCGGCGATAGCGGTGTCAACCAGGATGTCCAGCCGCGTGGTGAGGGTGCCGTCCGCACCCATCTGGACCTTTTCGGCCAGCTCCTCCCGGTCGAACTGCTCGCGGGCTTGCCGGAACGCTGCCGTCGCCGCGCGGGTGGCCTCGCCGAGCACGGGGTCGACCGCCTCGGGCAGCACTGGTTCCGGCACCGGCCAGGTAATCATCCGGCTGTTCACCGGTCCCCCTTCCTGGCGGCGGGCAACGCCGCACGCACTTCAGGCCACGGCCCGTCGCCGGTCAGCATTGGATCCGCCCGCTGGCTCAGGCTCAGGCCAGGCCGGGGTAGGTCAAGGCCGACACAGGCACAGGGCGCTTCCCCGGTTTCGAGGTAATGGACCGTGTTCACGCCTCAAGAGTTCACCAGGGGCTTATCCGGACAGCTTCCCTCACGTGAACGCGCAGCACAGAAGCCATGAACGGCCTGGCCACTTGTTGCGCCTGTGTCACCCGGTCGTGCGGGGAGGCGCACAAGGCGGCTGTCGAGTGGTGCACCGAGGTCAACGGCCTGGGATGGTGGTCGCTGAAATTCGCGACACTGCGAGTCCAAGTCGGTGGGCGTCATCCGGGGACGTGCGGGGCAGGACCCGCTGAAGAAGTGACGCGGGCGGCCGAAAGCCCGTCCGTTCCACCTGTCCGCACATCAGAAGAGCTGTCCGCACATCAGAAGAGAAGGAGCGGCCCGGCATGAGGTATCTGGACATCGACACGGCCACCAGGATTTCCAAGATAGGGCTGGGCACGTGGCAGTTCGGGGCGAAGGAGTGGGGATACGGGGAGGGCTACGCCGGGCAGGTGGCCCGCGACATCGTCCGCCGGGCGGTCGACCTGGGCGTCACGCTGTTCGACACCGCCGAGGTGTACGGTCTCGGGCGCAGCGAGCGCATCCTGGGGGAGGCACTCGGCGAGCGGCGGGGGTCGGTTTTCCTGGCGACGAAGCTCTTCCCTGTCCTGCCGCTGGCGCCGGTCGTGGAGCAGCGCGGCGTGGCCAGCGCCAGCAGGCTGGGCACGCGGCTGCTCGACCTTTATCAGGTGCACTGGCCGAACCCGCTGGTCTCCGACGGCACGATCATGCGGGGCATGAGCGCGCTGCAGCGTGTCGGGCTGGTGGGGGAGGTCGGCGTCAGCAACTACCCACTGGCGCGCTGGCAGGCCGCCGAGCAGGCGCTCGGCGGGCGGGTGCTGAGCAACCAGGTCCGCTACAGCCTTGCTGAACGCGCGCCCGAGAAGGACCTGCTGCCGTTCGCCGCCGGGACCGGCCGGGTCGTGATCGCCTACAGCCCGCTGGCGCAGGGCCTGCTGTCCGGCCGCTACGACCGGGCCAACCGGCCCGCCAACCGGGTCCGGGCCGGGAACCCGCTGTTCCTGCCGGAGAACCTCGACCGTGCCAGCGAGCTGATCGGCGTGCTGCGCGAGGTGGCGGACGCTCGCGAGGCCACCCCGGCTCAGGTCGCGCTGGCTTGGGTGATCCGGCACCCGGCGGTCACCGCCATCCCCGGCGCGTCCACCGTCGAGCAGCTCGAGAGCAACGTCGCGGCCGCCGATATCGAGTTGCCCGACGACGAGTACGCCGCGCTGAGCGCGGCCTCCGACCGGTTCCGGCCAGTCACCGGGCGCGCCACGGTTCCCGGCATCGTCCGTGCCCGCCTGCGCCGATGAGTCGTACGCCGGACGATGCGGGCTTAGCCGGAGCGGCGGTTGGTGATGCCGGCGACGGATCTCGTCGCCGGCATCACCAATTCTTGTGATGCGGACTCACCGAGCCGGGGGAAGACTTGGCGCGAGCCGGTTGAGCTGAACCGAGCACTCGCGGCGCGACTAGCGTCATCCGGCCGCGGGCCGGGGCGCGGCGAGAAGCCTCGGATATCTACCGGAAACGATGGCCGCGCCTGATGAGGCGCCGCGCGTTCGTGATGAATCAGCAGGACCTGATCCACGGCGGCCGGGCGTCCGCCCGGCATCGGCTACGGTCCCCGTACTCACAGCACAGGCCTCGCAGTCAGATCGGAGTTACACGAGCAGGTCGGCCTCGCCTGAGGCGACGTGAGGCGACGTCCGGCCTACTCGCTGGCCGGAGGTCGCCTCCTGCCGTGACTGCGGGATCACCGGGGATATCGGTCCTCAGCACTGCCGGGTGAAGACACCAATTCCGGTGCCGTCGGGGTATGTGAAGTTGTTGTAGTACTCCAGGGTCAAGGTCGCAGCGCGGTCATTGTTCTGGTTGGGGGCGAATGTCGCCGCTGAAATTCCGAGCGCGTTCTCGCCAACGGGGAAGAGCGCGAACAAGTTCCCGTCCCAGTGTTCCAGCGGGTAATCGGTGGGCTTGGGGGGCATAAGGACATGCAATGCGCCGCCTCGCGCGATGACGGTGATCGTGCCGTAAAAGTCGCTGTGATACGTACCTGTGTAAAAACAGTCGGGCCGGGCCGCGCTGGGGCGCGGCGGTGGCTTCTTTCCCGCCAGCTCGCTCGGGTTGACGTACAACGGCGCGAATGCCTGCTCATAGAGGGCGAACCAGTCGTTCTCGACCTTGCCTGCGATGACCAGGTCCATGAAGTAGGCGCTGACCGCCTCCGGGATCCCGATGGGCATGCCGTTCGTCAAGACCGCGATCCCCAGTTGCTGGTCCGGCAACAGGACATAGCAGGTCGCGGCGCCCTGGTTGAAGCCGCCGGAGTGACTCAGGCGGACGCGGCTGGAGTAGTCGTATCCGACGTTACTGCCGAATCCGTAGAAACCCGCACGACTGCCTGGTGTCGCGGGAGGGACGGACACCGATTCCGGCGCGTCCGCCGCTAGCAGCGCAGCCGGGTTGATGACCTGCTTGCCGCGCCATGTTCCGTCCGCCAGCTTGAGGATCATCCACTTCGCCAGGTCCAGGACGTTGGAGCTCGCCCCTCCTGCGGGGGCCTCGGGATCGGCGTTCCTGGTGTATTTCTGGTACCACTTGCCGTTGACGCGGATGTGCATCGCCGCTCTATCCGCGTTCGCCAGGAAGTCGGAGTAGCGGAAGCTGGTCGCTGACATTCCCAGCGGGCGGAACAGGACAGAGTCTCCGGCGCTGGCCCAGTCCATCCCTGCCGCTGCCGCCGCCGAGACGGCGGCTGCCGTGAGACCGAAGTTCGTGTACGCGTAGGTGGACCGGAACGGGCTCAGCCACAGCAGCCGCAGGGCGTGGAAGATGTGATCCTGGTCGTAACCGAGGTCCTCGAGCAGGTCCCCGGCGTGGCCGGGCAATCCGCTCCTGTGGCTGAACAGGTCGCCGTAGCTGGCATTGGCGGTGACGTAGGGCACCGATAGCTCGAAGCACGGCAGGTGCGACACCACCGGGTCGGCCCACTGCACCACGTTCCGGCCCACAAGGCCTGCTACCACGGTTGCCGACAGCGACTTCGACACGGAGGCGAGATGGAAGACCGTCTTCGCGTCGACCGAGATCCCCGTGTCAACGTCGCGTACGCCGAAACCCTTGGCATAGAGCACATCACCGTTGTGCACAACGGACGCGGCCAGGCCGGGCACACCTGTCGCCGCCAGGAGTTGCTCGATGATTTCGTCGAGAGACCGGACAGCGTTGGCGACGCGACCGGCTGGTATCGATATCAGGGACTGGGTAGTCGGGTCCACCGCAGGCGGATGAAGGTTAAGCCGTGCGGGGCTTCCCGACGAAGAACGGACCCCGCCGACGTAGGGCTCAGCTGCCAACGCCGCGCACCCGGCCAGAGTCACTCCGGCCGCGCCCAGGCCGGCACCGAGAAGCGTGCGGCGCCCCAAGCGAACCGGGCTCGATTCCCCCCGAGCCGCAGCGGCTGGTCCCCTCGACTGCTCTCTGTCCATGGCCGTCCCCCCGAACACTCAGCGTCACCGCCACGACACTAGCAGCCAACGATGATTACGGAAAGTGATCACTTTTTGCCCGCCGTCCCGGTCGCCGCCGCGATCCTCTGACGGGCTGGCTAACCGTCGTGGCAAGGCTTATCGTGCGGGGTACATGGCATGGCGGGATCCCGGTGATGACCTAGCCCCCGACATCATCGAGAGCGGGGGCGGGGACTCCGGCTTGCCTGCCCGCTGGCCGTGGCTGGCCCGCCTCATCCGGCGGGCCGGGAGTACCCGGCTGCGGTTGGCTGCGGGCGCCGTGCTCGCCGCCGCAGCCGCAGCCACCGTCCTGGTTCTCCCGGCGGCCCATCCCGGGACCGCCAGCCCTCACCCGGCCCGGGTATCTCCGACCGGCCGGAACGACGGGCCGGCGGTTACGATTTCATCGGTGATGGTCGGCACGGTTGCGCCGGGCGGCGCGTTCGCCGAAGGCAGCGCGGACGGTCACCCGTGGCAGCTTGCCGTGCAGGACATCGCCGCTCCCGGATTCGGCTGCCAGCCGGGGGTTACCCTCAACGGGAACGACGCCGACCCACTGTTCCCGCGCCCGGCCATGCTCACACCAGTCGGGAGCATGGCGTTCATGACGCCGGGCTCCGCGATGCCCGGTGTCGGCTTCGCGATCATCCGGGTTCCCGCGGACGTCGGCCGGGTGCGGCTTGACCCTGCCTCCGTAAACGGGCTGACGCTCGGCCTGCCCCCGGTCACGATCACCTCCTGCGGCGAGAGATTCCGCCTGGTCGGGTTCGCCTACCCGCTGGCCGGCACGCTGCGGATCAACGCGAGCACCGCCACCCGGAGCCTGCGCTACACGGTCCCGTCGGCCTTCTCCGCACCGCGGCCCTCGCTCGCCGCTCCGCAGATCGACGGCGTTCTGGCAGGACATGGACACCGCGCACGCCCAGGTGGCGACCAGGACCCTGGCCGCCGGAAGCGCCTTCGGGCAGCAATGGTCGATCCAGGTGGGGTTCGGCACGGCCGGCGACTGCTTCACGCTCAGCACCGCGTATATCGATGACAGCGCGAACGCCAAGCCCGAGCAAACCTCGTTCTGCGGGCCGGTCAGCACGCCGCATGGCCCGAACACGATCATGGCGCTAGCGCTCGGCTCGCCCGCGGCAAACGGCCAGGGCGTGGGCTACGCGGTCTCGGTCGGTCCTGGGACGGCTCACCTCACCGCGCGGCTGTCCACCGGCGCGACGATCTCGGTCACGCCGGTCGTCGCGGCCGGCCGGAGGTACGCCGCGTTCTTCGTCCCCAGCCCGAGACACCTGGCCGGGCTGTCCTGGGACAATGCGGCTGGCCGGGAAATCGCGGTCATCCAGGGGTTGCCGGACTACGGCTACACCCAGGTCCAGCCCTAGATGAGCTATTTCTCACTCTGCGTCGCGGACCGGGCTCACAGACCGGAGGCGGTCCTCATCCGGGTGCGGATTATGGTCGACGCCGGCAAGTGCCGCTTCGCCCGCATCTCCCGCTGAGGGCACGATCGTGCGCCCGGTTCCGGCCCGCCGAGACCAGTAGCGTAGCCAGAGCAGGCCGAAAACGGGAAGGACGAGCGGGACGAAGCCGTAGCCGCTGCCGTAGCCAGACCACACCGTGGCATCGGGAAAGCTGGCCTTGTCGAGGAGGCTCCAGGTGCCGACCGCCACCACGCCGGCGAATTCCACCGAGCAGGACAGGACGGCGATCCGGCGTGCTCTCGTACTGCCATTGGTGAGGGTGGCCGTGGCGATGATGTAGACCACGGCGGCGAAGGCCGACAGCAGGTAGGCGACCGGGGCGTGGCTGAACTTCGTCGCGATCTGCACCGCGGCCCGTGCGGAAGCGGAAAGCGCGAAGAGGCCGTAGACGGCGACTAGCAGCCGACCTGGGCCTGTCCTGGTCGACTCCGGCTGCGATGCCGAGGGCTCAGGCGACGCCACAGGCTCAGACACGGATGACCGGCCAGATCTCGTGCAGCCGGACCATCAGCACGGCCGCGACCAGCCCGGCCACGGCGTAAACCGCCGGGCCCCACCGTGATCGCTCCATCGCCCCCCAGAACCCCGCGACCACCGGGACGAACGGCATCGCGATCAGGTATCCGATGAGCGTAGGCAGTGAGGCCGGGCGCCCGCCACCCACGAGCTGGGCCACGACGAGGCCGATCAGAACGAGGAGCAGGATCTCGAGGACGCCAAGTGCTGCGAGCAAGCCAAGGCCGACTCGCCGGTTGAGGGCGGTCATCAGGAGCGCATACCCGGCAAGCACAAGACCGGCGACGATGATCGTCGTGGGAACGGCACCGTTCACGGACGACATGTTACTACGTTTGGTAGTAAGCGGTGCTAGCCCGGCGGTGCGGGCTTCCCTGGACTGCTTACGTCTTCATGGCTGAACTCGTCCCAGGCGTTGGGATGTCGCCTCGCGCGGATTGCCGGTCCTGCCGGGGGCGCCAGGTGCCGATGCTGTCGAGGAGCCGGTCGATCAGCTCATCGGAGACGGTGCCGGCTTGCATGCAAGTACGCTGCAAGATCGGCCCTACCAGCAAGGCCACGGCGTCCTGCGGATCTACCGGCGCGTCCAGTTCGCCCTCGGCGGCAGCCAGCGTGAGAGCGGCGTCCAGCCGGCCGGTGACCGTGGCGATGAACCTATCGCGCACCGCTACCGGCAGGCTGCCGGCAGAGCCCTGCATCATGGCCAGCGCGACGCCGGCGACCTGGGGCAGCGTCATCTCGTCGGCCGCGACACGCAGCTGCTGGCGCAGCCAGGGGCGGACAGGGGTGACCAGCTCGCGGAAGAACGGCAGGTCCACGGTGGCCATCGTGTCCAGCAATAGCAGTTCGGTCCGGGGCCAGTGCCGGTAGACCGTGGCCCGCCCTACCTTAGCCTGCCGGGCGACGCGCTGGTGGGTGACCGCGGCCGGGCCTTCCTGCAGCAGCAGCTCACGGGCGGCGTCCAGCATGGCCTTCCGGCTGCGGACCATGCGGGGATCAACGGAAGCGTTCACTGCCTGCAGTCTACGAGCCCAATTCTATGAGACAGCTTGACTCACAGTTGGGTGGCTGGCAGTATCTGTGTCCATGAGACACAATATGTCGGAAAATGGGGGAGTCATGAGCGCCGCGGCGGCCGGGGCAGTGAACTTGTCCGGCAGGGTGAGCATGGTGACCGGCGCCACCGGCGGGATAGGCCGGGTGATCGCGACCGAATTGGCCCGGCTCGGTGCCACGGTGGTGATCGTGTGCCGCGAAGCCGCCGCCGGCGATCGGCTCCGCCAGGAGATCGCGGCAGAAACCGGCGCGGATTGGGCCGAGGTGATCGCCGGCGACTTGTCCTCGCGGACGGGCCTTCTGCACGTCGCCGGGGAGTTCACCGCCCGTCATGACAGGCTGCACATACTGGTGAACAATGCGGGCGCGCACTACCGGAAGCGGCTGGTCAACGCTGACGGGATCGAGATGCACGTGGCCGTCGACTACCTGGCCGGGTTCGGCCTCACTGCCCTGCTCCTTGATCAGCTGCGTGCAGCGGCGCCTTCCCGGGTGGTCAATGTCGTCTCGGACGCGATGAACGACGCCCGGCCGGTCACGACGCACGGCCGACCCCGGCCGGTCACCCTGAATCCCGGTGAACTCGACGACCTGCGCCTGGTGAACGGCACGGCCGGGTTCGCGCCGTTCGAGGCCTATGCGCGTGCGAAGCTGCTCACCACGATGAGCGGGTACCTGCTGGCCAGTGAGCTAAGCGAGAGCGGGGTCACCGTGAATGCCGTGCACCCAGGGATCACCGCCACCGGCATCGTCGACGACATCGTCCATCCCCTGATGAAACCCTTCCTGGGGCTCATCAAGCGCTCCCTGCTCACGCCCCAACAGGGTGCGGCCCCGGTTCTGCGCTTGGCGACCGCCCCGGAACTGGCCGACGTGACTGGCCGCTACTTCGTGCGCGACGCTGAGGAGCGCTCGCCGGAGATCTCCTATGACCGTGACCTCCAGCAACGGGTATGGGCCGCCAGCCGCGCCTGCATCGCCACGACCGACTCCCGCAGCCCGGCTCCCGGAAGCGTCTTGTGAACCGGCGTGTCCCATGGCGTAGGTGCGGTCGGCTTCGGCCATGTCGGCGCGGACCTGGGCGACCTCGGCTACGATGCCGGGCCGCTGGGCCAGTTGGTTGATGCGGTCGTTGCCGCGGATGAATTTAACTTCTTCGCTCATCGGAGCTTCCCTTCTGGCGCAGCCAGGAGCGCGGTCGCGACCGCGAGGAGTCGCCCGCCTTGCTCCCCGGCGTGACTGAACTGCCTGCCTGCCTGTCCCTGCTACTCCCAGGAACGCCAGGGTCCTGCCTGTTGCGCGCCAGGCGGGCGAGGATGAATCCATACGGCGGATCACGTCTGGGACGACGACTCGCATCAAGTATGTGACGACAAGCCACCCCGCTGCGGGGGAGGCTGGCCGCGCATCAGGGACTGGCCAGGGAAAGGGAAAAGCATGAGCAAGTTCGCACTCGTCACGGGCGCTACGTCCGGGATCGGCAAGGCCTTTGCCGAGCGCCTGGCTGCCGATGGCTACGACCTGGTGATCGTGGGCCGGCGGAAGGAGCGCCTGGACACGTTCGCTGATGCGCACCCTGACGTCAAGGTCCGGGTCGTCACCGCTGACCTGTCCACCGAAGCGGGCGTCGATACGGTCGCTGAGATCTGCGCGGCCGAGCCGCTGACGATGCTGGTGAACAACGCCGGGGTCGCCCACTACATGCCGCTTGCCGAGCTTCCCGCCGACAAGGCCAGGGAACTCGTCAACGTCAAGGTCCTCGCCCCGACGATGCTCGCCCGCGCCGTGGTGGCGGGCATGCAGGAGCGCGGCGAGGGGACGATCATCAACGTGTCCGGCATGATCGCCTTCAGCGGCCCCGCCCCGCACTCCCAGATGCCCCGCCGCGCCGTGTACGGCGGGAGCCTGGCCTACAGCCTGGCGATGTCCCAGATCCTCAGCGCGGAGCTCGAAGGCACGGGCGTCAGGGTGCAGGTGGTCTGCCCGGGCGTGGTGGCCACCGAGTTCCACGAGCGCCAGGGCATGGACTTGAGCATGGTGCGCCGCATGACGGCCGACGACGTCGTCGCCGCCAGCCTGCGTGGCCTGGAGCTGGGCGAGACCGTCTGTGCCCCCGGCGTCGAGGATGCCAGCCTGATGGACGCGGTCTTCCGTGCCGACCTCGCCGCCTTCGGGGCGCAGAGCCCTGAGCTGGCCACGCGCTACCGAGCCGCACCGCCGACCTCGCGGGCGTTGTAAATGGCCACGAGAGCACAGACCGTGTAAAGCTGCTGATGCTACTCACCCAGCGGCGATGGGCAGCTGAGCCTGGGTGATTCCGGTCAGGACGACGCTGCCCTAATGCTCCCGCTCGTCGCGGTCGGTCCAGGTGCAGACGCATGCCTCGTTGCCTTCCGCGTCGGCCAGGACCCAGAACGACCGGGCGAAGGAATCATCGACAAGCCGGCCGCCGGCGGCCAGGGCGGCGCGCACCCGGGGCTCGGCCTCGTCGTGGGCCACCGTGATGTCGAAGTGGATCCGGTTCCGCTGCGGCCGCGGGCTGTCCATCTGCTGGAACCAGATGGCCGGGAGTTGCCCGGCGGGATCGACGATGGCGTCCTCGCCGCCGCCGCTGCCGGGCTCGTCGGCGTAGCCCATCACTGCCTTCCAGAACGGCCGGATCGCGGGTATGTCCAGCGCGTCAATGGCCAGTTCCAGCGCCTGGACCGGCCGTGACGCGGCCGACGTCGGGCCGGCGGGGGCAAGCCCGAGCCCGGCCAGGGCTGCGTTGATGCGGTGCGCAAGCTGCGCGTCGCGGCCGGTGGCGGCATTCAGCGCCCTGGCCTGCACGGACAACTCGACCCGGTCAGGGCGCATGTCCACCCGCAGGTGAGCGTCCGCGTCCCGCCCGCAGGCTGCAACCGCGGCGGCAGCCACCTCGCTAGCCTGCGCCATTGACCGCACCGGTACCGAGGCATCTAGCGCGCCAAGCAGGTACCGCCAGCCGATGCCGGCCACCGCCGCCGAAGCGGCCGTACGGGAAAGCGGGGCATCGAGATCCGATTCGCTCACCTATCCAGGATGCCAGCGAACGCCCCGGCAGGGCTATGCGGGCTTGCGGGCCACCCCGCCCCACAAGGCGGCAGCCGCCGCCGACTCGACCTCGGATCGCGGCCGCCACTTGGAGAGCTGCACCACGCCGGGTTCAAGCAACTCGAGTCCCTCGAAGAAACTTGTGACCTGTGCCTGGTCGCGGAGCACCAGAGGCGAGTCAAGCTGGCGCTCGTTGAGCGCTCGTGCCCACTCGGCCAGCTCTGGGTAAATCTCCGCGGTGAGGTGACATATCGCGAGGTAGCTGCCGCCGGGCATGGCCTGCACCAGCCTGCGGACGATGCCGTACGGATCGTCCTGATCGCCGAGGTTATGCAGGATGCCCAGGAGCAGGACCGCCATCGGCTGGCCGAAGTCCAGCGTCTTGGCGGCCTCGCCGAGGATCTTCTCCGGGTCGCGCAGGTCCGCGTCCAGGTAGGCGACAGCACCCTCCGGACTGGAGGTCAGCAACGCCTGCGCGTGCAGCAGCACGATCGGGTCGTTGTCCACGTACACGATCCTGGCTTCCGGGGCGGTCGACTGCGCGACCTGATGAACGTTCTCGCCGGAGGGAAGGCCCGTGCCGATGTCGAGAAACTGCCGGATCCCCGCCTCGGCGGCAAGAAATCGCACGACCCGCCGCAGGAATGCCCGTGCGGCGCGGGCGGACTCGGCCGTCCTTGGGAAGGCCTTGTTCGCTGCCTCGGCCGCAACCCTGTCGGCCTCGAAGTTGTCCTTGCCGCCAAGAAAGTAGTCATACACCCGCGCCGGATGCGGAACGTTCGTGTTGATCGTCGGGATTTCCCGATCTGGTCCGGCACCGCTAAGGGACTCGCCTGCCATGGCCAAAGCATATGGGGATATACCTGACTTAGGGGCCTCTTGTGCTCGGCGCGCTGCCCTGCCCGCACGAGCGGCCTGCTGGAGGCGGCCCAGCCGCGAGAACCTCCAGCGCGGCCAGGCTTATGGCTCTTATGCGGCCCGGCTGGCTCCCAGGGACTCCAGCCTGGCCATCGCCGACGGGTTCAAGTTCCTCATCCGGGACCGGGACGCGCCGGGCCGGTAACCGCCCTTGCCTACTCAATCGGCGCCTAATCGGTGCTTAATCCGTCCGTAATACGCTCTTGACACATGGCCGCCTGGGAACGAAGGGGAGACGAAGATCGTGTGCGGGATCACTGGATGGGTGGACTTCGGACGTGACCTGAGGGCCGAGCGGCCCGTGATCGAGGCGATGACCTCGACGATGGCAAACCGGGGACCGGACGCTGGCGGGGTATGGTGCTCCGTGCACGCGGCCATCGGGCACCGGAGGCTGTCGGTCATCGACCTGGAAGGCGGCGAGCAGCCGATGCCGGCAGGCGCCGGCGGCTCGGACGACGTCGTGCTGACCTACAGCGGCGAGGTCTATAACTTCACCGAGCTTCGCAGCGAACTGGCGGCCCTCGGGCACGAGTTCCGCACGCGCTCGGACACCGAGGTGGTGCTCCACGCCTACCTGCAGTGGGGCGCGGACTGCGTGACCCGGCTGAACGGCATGTTCGCGTTCGGCATCTGGGACGGGCGGCGCCAGGAACTGCTGCTGGCCCGGGACCGGCTCGGCGTGAAGCCGCTGTACTACGCGCCGCTGCCGGACGGCGTGCTGTTCGGTTCCGAGCCGAAGGCGATCCTGGCGCACCCGGGCTTCCGCGCCGAGATCGACGCCGAGGGCCTGGCCGAGATGTTCAGCCAGGCCGGCACTGGGACGCCGGGGCACGGCGTCTACCGGGGGCTGTCACAGGTCCGGCCCGGCACTATCGTGCGGGTTGGCCGCTTCGGCGTGCGGACGTCGGCGTACTGGACGCTGGAGGCGCGCGAGCACACCGACGACCTCGCGGCCTCGGCCTCGAAGGTCCGCGAGCTGCTGGCCGACATCGTGCACCGGCAGACCGTCGCCGACGTGCCGATGTGCAGCCTGCTGTCCGGCGGCCTCGACTCCAGCGTCGTCTCCGCGCTGGCCGCGGACAGCCTGATGCGGCGCGACCGGGCCAAGCTGGACACATTCTCGGTGGACTTCGCCGGCAGCGCCGACGCGTTCACGCCGGACCAGTACCGTCCCAGCCACGACGAGCCGTTCGCGCGTGCCGCCGCCGAGCACGTGGGCAGCAGGCACAACACCGTCATGCTGTCCGCCGATGACCTGGTCGAGGCCCAGTGGGCACCGCTGGCCGCGAACGACCTGCCCACCATGGGCGACATGTGGGTGTCGATGTACCTGCTGTCCCGGGAGATCCGCCAGCAGTCGACGGTGGCGCTGTCCGGGGAGTCGGCGGACGAGGTCTTCGGCGGCTACGCGTGGTATCACGTCCCCGCGCTGCTCGCAGCGCCCACGTTCCCGTGGGCCTTCCGCGGTTCGTGGGCACCGCTGCTGACCCCGTCGGTGCGCTCGGCGATCCGGCTGGATGAGTACGCCGCCGACCGGTACGCCCAGGCGGTGGCCGAGGTCCCCCGGCTGGCGGGAGAGAGCCCGGAGGACCGCCGAGTACGGGAGGTCCTCTACCTCGGGCTGACCCGCTGGCTGCCGCTCCTGCTCGATCGCAAAGACCGGCTGAGCATGGCCTGCGGCCTGGAGGTACGGGTGCCGTTCACCGATCACCGGCTGGTCGAGTACGTGTGGAACGTTCCGTGGGCCATGAAGGAGGCCGGCGGGATGGAGAAGGGCCTGCTGCGCACCGCCGCGACCGGCCTCCTCCCGGCGGACCTGCTGAGCCGTCGCAAGAGCATCTACCCCGGCGCGGCCGACGAGGCCTACGAGCGGGCGATCGACGCGCAGCTACGCGACCTGCTGCGGCAGCCTCAGGCGCCACTGTTTGATCTGATCGACAGGGAACGGCTCGCCGCCGCGTACGCGCGCGACCCGCGCCTGACCGGCTTCATGGCAATCCAGCCGAGCAGCACGGCGCCCGTCGCGTTCCTGCTCGACATCAACCGGTGGCTAGAGCGCTCCGGCGTCACCATCCGGTAGCCCGCGAGAGCCGCCGATCAGGTGAAGCCGGCGTGTGGGTGCCCGGCTGGCAACGTCGCAGCCTTATGACAATACGGCTGCTCTACCTGACTTTTGTCCGCCTGGCCGACTGGATGGCGCTGCTGGCACGCTCGGCTGCATCGAAGGACATCGCGTTCCCAACGGGTATCTTCTCCAGGCGGTGGTGGCGGTCGTCCGCGACCGCCTGAACTGGGCTGATTAACCGCAGTACAAAAGGTATGACCGTCCCTGCCGATTCGGCCAAAGATCAGGTTCAGACTGCCACCACTGGTTTGGTGAACCTGCGGGAAAATAGCCGCTGGGCGGGGGCGGCCTCATGCATGATGGTGGCGAGCAGCTGGTCACTGGCTGGCACTTTCACGACGTGCACGAGATCGAGTACGCCTGCCGTGGGATGGTAGAGGTCGAGGTGGAGGTCGGCCACTACCTGCTGCCACCACACCAGGCCGCGTGGCTACCGGCGGGTCTGCATTAGGCACGGCACGCGCTACCGGGTCACGCTTGCGCTTCTCTGCTTTCCCTCATGTGATGGAAGGTTGGCGGGAAGATCGGCAGCCAGGGCGATCTTCCCACGGGAATGGGTAGATTCCCAGGCCAAGGGAGATATTGTCACCCGGCATGCGAACTGGCCGGCCTGGCATGTAGGGGATATGCGGGCCAAGATGGGCTGAGTGCTGACCCAGTTCGAGGACGAATCAAATGGCGCTGACGGCGGGCATATCATGCCTCCCATGGAACCGCTGGAATTCGGTGACCCGGCCCAGGTAGGCGCTTATCGTCTGGTTGGCCGGCTTGGGGCCGGGGGGATGGGGCAGGTCTACCTCGGCGTCTCGCGCGGCGGGCGCAAGGTCGCGGTCAAGGTCCTGCGTTCCGACCTGGTCGCCGACGCGGAGTTCCGGGCCCGGTTCGCCCGCGAGGTCGCCGCTGCGCGCACCGTCAACGGGTTCTACACCGCTCCCGTCGTCGATGCCGACCCGGGCGCGAGCCCGCCCTGGATGGTTACCGCGTACGTCCAGGGCCCGTCGCTAGCAGCTGCCGTCGCTCAGCGCGGCCCGCTCGCCGAGCCTGAGGTGCGGGACCTGGCCGCGGCACTGGCCGAGGGGCTGGCCGCCATCCATGCGTGCGGCCTGGTGCACCGGGACCTCAAGCCGGCCAACATCATCCTGGCCGACGACGGTCCCCGCATCATCGATTTCGGCATCGCCCGTGCCGTAGGGACGAGCACGATGACCGCGCAGGGCACGATCATCGGCACCTTCACGTACATGTCACCCGAGCAGGTCATGGGCTCTCCGGTCGGTTCCCAGAGCGACATCTTCTCCCTTGGCTCGGTCCTCGTCTTCGCGGCCACCGGCCACGGTCCCTTCGACGCGGAGACCCTGCCGGCCATCACCTACCGGATCCTCTCCCAGCCGCCCGACCTCGCGGGCCTTCCCGGATCACTGCCTGACCTGGTTACGGGCTGTCTGGACAAGGACCCGGCGAAACGGCCATCCCTTGACGACCTGCTCACGCGGCTCGCGGACCCGGTGCCAGGGCCTGGCCACTCGGGGACCGTCCTCGCCGCGCCAGCGTCGGTTCCCGGCTCGCAGATACCCCCCGCCCCGCGGCCGGCGCCCGTCTCCGCTTCGCAGCCGGCGGCATCCCTGGCCCCCCAGGCCCTGTTGCTTGCGACGGGGACGCAGACGTTCAGCGCAGCCGCCCCGCTGGCCTACCCGAGTAACCCGCCTCTCCCCAGCTTGCTCCTTGGCGCGGACGGCTGGAACGTGACGGAGGTCGCGTTCTCCCCGGACGGGCGCCTGGTGGCCGCGAGCGCGTCCGAGGGCACCTTCTGGAGAGTGTTCCTGTGGGACACGCTGGCCCGTCAGCTTGCCAGTGCCCCCATTGACGCCCCGGGGAGAACGCCGCCCAGGATGGCGTTCTCCCCGGACGGGCGGCTGCTGGTCCTCAAGGAACCGGGGTCCACCCGCTTGCTGAGCCTGGTGACCGGGCAGTTCGTCTCTCTGCCGGGGAGCGCGAGAGAGCACTCCTGGAGGAAGGTCCGCTTCTCGCCGGACGGGCGCCTGCTCGCAACCGTCAGGGAGGTAAGGCGCGTAACTGGCTTCACAGGCGCGCAGGTCCGCCTGTGGGACAGCGCCACACTGCAGCCAGCAAGCAGCCCCGTCAAGCTTGACTACTACGCCGATGACTCCACGCTCGCCTTCTCGCCTGACAACCGCTACCTATTCTTCGGCCACGACAGCCAGGTATTCCTCGGCGATGTCACGGCATCCCAGCTGGTGCTGCGGAAGCTGAAAGACCTCCGGGGCGCCCCGGGGATGGCGTCATTCTCCGGTGACGGGCGGATGCTTGCCGTGCGGTGCGCGGAAGGCAACGCCGTGCGCGTGCTCGACACTGCTTCGCAGGCGCCAGTCTCGACCCTGAACTGCAACAGGGAACTCACCTGGATCGCGTTCTCACCGGCCTGGCCGCTCGTAGCCACCGCCACGGCGAGCGGGGGCGGCGAGGCGATCGACTTGTGGAACCTGACGGCACCGGCGGCCGCTCAGTCGTGGCCGGCGCCGTCGCAGGGCCGGTACGTTGCGAGCCCAGCCGTCCTCAGCGGGTTCCGGCGGCCCGTCAGCGAGCTGAGGTTCTCCCCGGACGGGGCGTACCTCGCCGCTGCGTCGCGGGCGAGGCCGCAGGACGGGCAGGCACTCGTCCAGGTCTGGTCCGCGAGCAGCGCACAGCCGGGCAGTCCGCTTAGCCTCCCGGGCCCGGCCCGGATGACGTTCTCGCCCGACAGCCGGTTCCTTGCCGCCAGCTGCGGTGACCGGGCCGTCCGCCTCATAAGCCTGCAGGGGGCGAGCGCGGTGAGCGTGCTCTCCGGCTCTAACGCCACGTTCTCCCCGTCAGCCCAGCTCCTTGCGACCACGGAGCCAGCGGGCCTGCGGCTGTGGACTTTGCCCCGGTAGCGTGCGGTGGCACCGCGACGTCGTCCGCCGCCATTGGGCCGCCAGGTCTATGCGCGGCAAGACCGGCCTCCTGGCCAGCAGCAGGGGTAGATAGGGCCTGCCGCCCAGCAACGAAACCCGCCTCTCCCCGTGGCCAACTCCACAGGCCGGGGTGCCAGACTTCCCTGTGCCCGACGCGTCGCCCCCCGGGCGCGGGCGGCCCGGGACCGGACAGGGCGGCGGTGGCCTGCCGCCGGGGCCGGGGAGCTGCGGAGGCCCAGGTGAAGGCGGCGCCGGAGTGGGCAGCGCGGCTGCTTGCTGCGGAGATCCCCCTGTGAGAGGTTAGGTCCCACGATCGGATCTGTCCCCTGGCGTGGCGGCGCGAATTCGCCCCCAGGGCGATCGGCTCCGACGGGGGGCCAGGCGCGACGCTTTGTCGCGGCTGAGAGCGCACAGCGCAAAGGCGATTTGTGAATTCAGCGAGGGGGACTTCAGCTTGGACGTCGAGCAGATCCTGGACATCGTGCATCAGACTGCGACGGAGATGATGGCCGCGAAGCACGGCGGGGTGACCGAACACGGCCCCGAGGTAAGCACCGAAGGCCCGGACAGCCTCATCGACCGGTACGGCTTCTCCTCGATCGATGCGCTCGAGTGCCTGCTCATCCTCGAGGGGAAGTTCGGGATCACCCTCGCGGACGAGGACCTCAACGGGGAGGTGCTCTCCTCGGCGAGCGCTCTGGCCAAGCGCATCGCCGTGCTCCGGCAGGCGCAGGCCCCCGATTCGGACCAGTGATTCGGGCTCGGAGGCTCCAACCACGATTACGCCGCCTGCCGCGTCGAGGACGACGAGATCGTCTGCGGCGTCGAAGAGGAGCGGCTCACCCGCCGCAAGTACTCCGTCGGAGTCAAGTCACTGTCCAACGGGTCCGCCTTGCGGAATAGCTGCTCACAGTGGCCCGCCTGGTTGAGACCGTGCCGGACATAACCGCCAAGATGTGTGCGACATTACGGATCGCGGACGGGGCGTGGCACGTTGGAACGTGCGCTTCCCGATCACCCCGGTCGCAACCTGCTGCTGCGCCATCTTGTGGGTGACTCTGGGTGGATATCGTGCTCCCGGCATGCGGATCATCGTCGATGGACTGGCCCTTGCTGCTACCCGGATCGCGAGAACTGGCTTCGGCGCCTGATGCCCTAGCGTTTCCTGCTACGCGAGATCTGGGAGCGGCTTGACTTGGACGTCGCCGCGGGAGTCTTCTTCGCAAAGAACGATCCGAACGTGGTTGCATTCCGGCAACTGCTGCTCCACAAGGTCGTTCAGGTCCTCCGATAGGTCGGTTTATCACCGATGGAGTCCGCGAACTGCTGGACTCTGAACGCCTTCCCCGGCTGGACCTGCTTAGAGTCTGAACCTCTACAAAGGAAGAAAGATGAACGATGAAATCTTTGTGCGCGGTTTCGTCAGGAGAAATCGGGCGGCGGGCAGTCATGCATTCGTTCATCCGGAAGGAGAATTCGTCGTCTATGAAGGAGTCTTCTCGCCGACCGTGTTCAATGACACCTTCTTCTACGCGGAGGCGCTTCCGGTCCCTGTCGGCGGGTCGGTTCTCGAGGTCGGCTGCGGCACCGGATTCATCGCGCTAACAGTCGCGAAGAAGGGCGCAGGCTCAGTCCTCGCCACTGATATTAACCCGTCGGCGGTAGTTAACTGCAAGGCTAATTCCGAGAAGCACAACCTATCGGACGTCGTGACCGCCCGAATTAGTGATGTATTCTCGGCGGTGACGGCCGAGGAGCGCTTCGACCTGATCTTCTGGAATTGGCCATACATCGCCGCGCAGCGGAATGAGGACGATCCCCTTGAGTGTTCAGTCTTCGACCCGACGTATGAGAGTATCGGCCGGTACTTGCGCGATGCAAGAGCACATCGGTCGCCGCAAGGGAGGGTAATGCTGAGTTTCTCCAGAGAAGCAGGTAATCTGTCCCTCTTGGAGCAGCGGGCCCGGGAGGCAGGCGCGTCCTTGTCAGCGTTCCGAACGAGTGACAAATTCGACGGTGGCTGGGTCCTCGAAATACTGGAGGCCACCTATGATCTGTTACGCCATATCAGGCTGACGGCGCTTAAACTGCCGGGCCGCGTCCGTCTGGGTAATGCATGAGAAACCAGTGGGACTCGAGCCGACCGGTTGTGGCACTGACCCGACCTGGAAACAGTTCCTGACCGCCCAGGCCCGCGGCATCATCGCCGCCGACTTCGTCCACGCGCCCCGCACAGCTGCCAGATGTTGCGCGTGATGTCGGGAAAATCCTGTGACCACTGCTTGTTCAATGCGTATGGAAGCGTAACGCGGAAGCGGTGGGAACCAGGGGGAGAACATCATGATGCGGCTGTCGGTCGTCGTGGTCGGCGGATCGCTTGTCGGCCTCGCGACGGCGGTAACGCTGGGACGGGCGGGCGCGCGGGTTGTCGTTGTCGAGCGCTCAACGCAACTGCTGCAAGAACACGGCGCCGGCCTCGGTGTCGACCTGGGACTGCTGCGTCAGGTGCTTGGCGACCGGGCAACGCCGGATCTGCCGGTAATCGCGGAACCGGGCCGTGTGTCGGCCAACTGGCGGGATATCTACGGGACGCTGCGCTCGCGCGCCGAACGGACCCCGGGTGTCGCCATCCATCAGGGTGTGACCGTGACCGGGGCAGCCGCCACGAGGGAGCATGTTGTCGTCGATTTCGCGGACGGCGGCTCGATGACCGCGGACGCCGTCATCGGCGCAGACGGGTACCGGTCGATTGTCCGGAGTCAGGTCGACCCGGCCAGTCCCGACGCGGCGTACGCCGGTTACCTGCTCTGGCGAGGCGTCCTGGACGAGCGCGACATCACTTCCGATCCGGATCTGGGTGACCGCGCGGTAGCCATCGCCCTCGACCGCGGCATCCAGGTGTTCACTCAGGGCGGCCGCTACCTGGTGACCTATCCGGTGCCGGGTTTCGACGGCGGAACCGGAACGGGCCGGCGCCGGCTGAGCTGGGGCTGGTACTGGTCCGCACCCGCGGCTGATCCGCCGTGGTCCGGGCGTCCGCGAACGATCCTGGCTGACGAGGTCGACCCGGTTGTCGCGGCTGAGGTAGCCAGGGCGGCGGACGTATGGCCGTTCCCGTGGCCGCGGCTGATGGAGCTGACGGTGCGGCGGCGAAGGCTTTTCGCCAACGCCATCTACGAGTACCTGCCTGGCAGGCTGGCCAGGGACCGGGCCGTGATCATCGGTGATGCCGCGCACGTCGTCACGCCGATGACAGGCGCGGGCCTAGTCAACGGCTTCCGCGACGTGCTCGCGCTAACCAGGGAACTCGCCCATGCCGACAGCCCGGCAGGCGTTCCTGCGGCACTGCAGCGGTATGAACGGATCAGGCTCGGCCCTGCTCGCGACCTCGCCCAGCAGAGCATGTGGTGGAGCGCGCGGTTCCGTTCGGCGGCGCCGCGGGACGTCGCGTGAAAGGCCGCCCGCACGCGCCGATCGGCGATGTAACCATTCATGTCGTCAGATAAAAAATGACCTGGAGCGGTGAAACGCCAGGTCATCACATGTGCGCCGCCAGGGACTTGAACCACGAACCCGCGGATTAAGAGCGCTCTCCCTAGCCGCGCTCGCCATCGCGGGCCAGCGTGATTCCCGTGATCTAACGTGCCTCGTCCGGACCGGGATAACCACAGGTAAGGCCGCGTGTTTCGGCTGGGCCTGTTGTCGCTTGGGACCGCCGGAGGCGCGGCCGCTCGCGCCTGGCCGGTAGGGGACATGGTCGAGCAAATTCCATCTTTTTTGCAAGGATCATAGCCCGTGGAGATTTTGGAAGCTTCGTTAAGAAAAATTTTCTTGATCGTTATACCCGATGTGGATGCCCGTTGTCACGTGAGACCAGTCTCTCTTAAGTTCCCAGCTAGAGGAGCTTGGTTAGAACAATCCAACTAAAGATGGATCGGGCAGGACCACGACTTCCCGATGATGTCATCGTCGCCGCCCTTGCCTCCCGATCGCACACGCAGGCTTAGCGGACCGCGCCGACAAAGAGAAAATGGGCTGGTGACGGCCACTTTCCGGGGGATCTTGCTCGGTGCGGGAAATACTCACAGATTCTCACCTGAGTATCTCCATTCTCTCTTCTGAGTGTCTCCGTCATAGAATTTCACAACCTCACTTATGCTGACTGACCCGCGGACAAAGAGAACAGGCGACCACCAGGGGGCCGGAGTAATGGCCGGGCGCTGCGAGCTTGTTCCACGCCAAGGAGTTCTGCTATGAGTACGTGGACGATTCCTGCTTACGCGGGCGACTGGTCGGTGCCCGGTTACATCGAGGAACGGCAACTTGGTAAGGGCGCGTCGGGCCGGGTGGTGGCGGCCGTCGACAGAGCGACTGGCAAGCGGGTAGCGATCAAGTATCTTAGCCCCGCTCTGGTCAGTAACCCGGCCTTCATGTGGCAGTTCCGCGCTGAGGCCGCGGTGCAGCGGTCGCTTGATGTCCCGCAGGTCGTGCGCGTCTTTGACTACGTGGAGGCCCCCGGGCAGGGCGCCGCGATTGTCATGGAGCTGGTGAAGGGTGTCTCGCTACACGAGATGATCGGGCAGCGCGGGCCGACCGGTCCCGAGGCCGCGCTTGCGGTACTGAAGGGGTCGCTGCTCGGGCTGGCCGCCGCGCACGCGGCCGGCATCGTCCACCGCGACTACAAGCCGGAGAACGTCCTAGTCGACGCCGAGGGCAACAGCAAGCTGGCGGACTTCGGCGTCGCGGTCCAGGCGGGGAAGAAGCTGCCGTCGGCGGGAACACCGCTGTACATGGCGCCGGAGCAGTGGAACGGGGCGCCAAACAGCCCGGCGACGGACATCTACGCCGCCGGGGCCGTCTTCTTTGAGTGCCTAACCGGCAAGACGCCGTTTTCCGGGCGGACGACGCGGTTGCGCCAGCAGCACGAGTCCGTCGCGGTGCCGCTTGACCAGGTCACCGATCCGGCGCTGCGGAGCCTCATCGTCCGGGGCATGGCCAAGGACCCGGCAGACCGGCCGCGGGACGCGATCGCGTTCGTGGCCGAGCTTGAGGCGGTAGCGACCGCAAGGTACGGCGCCGACTGGGAGGCACGGGGCCTCGGTCACCTGGCCGTACGGGTCGCGGCCCTGCTGCCGCTGCTGTTCCTCGGCGGCGGCACGGTTGGGTCGACAGGTACCTCAAGCGCGACGAGCTGGCTCGGCGGGGGCAAGGTCGGGCACGTCGTCCGCAAAGCCCTGCACCCCCCGTACAGGGCCGCGCCCCTCCGGCGCAAGCTTCTGGCCGCCGCGTCCATCGCGACGGCTGTCGTGGTTGCGGTCGCGGTAGTGGCGCTCGCGCTGACCGGGAAGAACAACCCCCCAACGGCCCAACTCACCAGCGTTTCTTCGGCGGTGTCGACAACCCTGCCGACGGTTCAGGCCGCCGTGACTCCTCCGGTAGCGGAATCGAACTGCACCGCGCCGACCTCCTTCAGCTACCAGGGAACGATCGCGGCCACGGCACCCGGGCCGGTGTCCTACCGATGGCTGTACTCATCCGGGCAACAGGGTCCGGTGCAGACCGTGGACTTCGCCGCGCCGGGGCACCGGCAGGTGCTCGGATCGACCGTCCAGACGATGACGGCAGGCACGGGCTGGGCCGAAATCCAGATGCTCAGCCCGACCGAACTTACCTCGAACAAGGCGAGCTACACGCTGCTGTGCGGCGGCAACGCAGCCGGGATCAGCGCGGCGGGCGCCATACAGTCGGCGTCCCAGACCATGGCCTGCGGGACATCGGCGCCGAGGTTTACCGCCACCGGCTCCATCACCAGCCGTAAGGCGCAGAAGGTCACTTACTACTGGTCGCTGTCTGACGGCCGGTCCACGCCCCCGGCGACCATGACGTTCAGCGGTCCCGGCAAGCAGCGGGCCGAGACGCTCCTCTTCACCCCCGAGGGGAACCCGTCAAGCGGGCAGGCGGTCCTCGTGGTGACCAGCCCGGTCGCGGCGACCTCGGCCCCCGTGCCGTACACGCTGTCGTGTTACACGCCGCTGCAGCTAGCCGCGTCCGCCGCTGTCAGCCCGGCTAATGAGACGCTCAGCTCGTGCACCGCGCCCCCGCCGGTCTTCACCTTCACCGGGGAGGTCACCGACAACCAGACAGGCACGCTGAGCTATTACTGGAAGTTGCCAAGTGGGAACGGCCCGGTGCAGACGCTGAACTTCGCTCAGGCGGGCACCCAGACGGTCACTACGACGTACCAGCCAAGCGGCGACGACGGGACCGGAGCAGGCGCGATCGTCGTCACCAGTCCGGGCAGCGCAACCTCCAATGCCACCACGTTCACACTTCGCTGCACCCCATTGCCGGGCTCGTCGACGCTGGCGGTCACCACTAATGCCCCGACAGTGACCGTGGCCCGCGTTGAGCAGTATTACGGGACGGTGACCGTATCTGGCGGGACGAGACCGTATAAGTGGGCCGCCCCGACTGGGCTTCCCGACGGGCTGACGGCCTACACGAACGGGAGGACGCTGACGATCAGCGGCACGCCCACTAGGCCTGGGCGCTATATGGTCGGGGTGTCGGTCAGTGACGGCGAGTCGCCGGCGAGGACGGCGACGGTGAGCATTCCGATCATCGTCACGCCGCCCGTTATCGTCAGGCTGCCGCGGCTGATGCTCACCACTGACGTTCCGACGGTGACTGCAGTCGGCGATGAGGAGTACTACGGGACGGTGACCGTGTTCGGCGGTCGGGCGCCGTACCGCTGGGGTCCCGTAACCGGGCTTCCTGACGGGCTGACAGCGTACGCGAACGGGACGACGCTCACGATCAGCGGCACGCCCACCAGACCGGGGCGCTACCTGGTTAGCGTATCCGTGCGTGACCGCGAGCGGCCGGCGGAGACGGCGACGGAGCGTATTTACATCGTCGTCAGGCGCGCCCCCTACGTGCCCGTCCTGAGGCCGCCGACGCTCACTACTTGTGTCCCGGGGGTGGCCACGGTCGGCGAGGAGGGTTATTCAGGGACGGTGACCGTGTTCGGCGGTCGGGGACCGTACCGGTGGGCTCCCGTGACCGGGCTTCCTGACGGGCTGACGGCGTACGCAAACGGGGCGACGCTGACGATCAGCGGCACGCCCACCAGACCGGGGCACTTCCTAGTTGCGGTGTCCGTGCGTGACAGCGAGCGGCCGGCGAGGACAGCGACCCAGTACATCCCCATTACCATCAAGCCCGCCATCGTCATCGGATCGCCGCTGAAGATCACCGCCGATGTCCCGGCGCTGGCCACGGTCGGCGAAGAGGATTATTCGGGGACAGCGACGGTGTCCGGCGGGGAAGGCCCGTATACGTGGGGTGCCACGACCGGGCTTCCTGACGGGCTGACGGCGTACGCGAACGGGGCGACGCTGACGATCAGCGGCACGCCCACCAAGGCGGGGCGCTTCCTGGTTGGGGTCTCGGTCAGTGACGGCGAGTCGCCTGCGAGGACGGCGACGGAGCTCATTCCCCTCACCGTCAGGCCGTCTACCGGCACGTCGATGCCGCTGAGGATCACCGCCGATGTCCCGGCGGTGGCCACGGTCGGCCAGAAGGGGTACTCGGGGACAGCCACGGTGTCCGGCGGGAAGGGACCGTATACGTGGGCTGCTGCTACCGGGCTTCCTGACGGGCTGACGGCGACAGCGAACGGCGCCACACTCACGCTCAGCGGCACGCCCACCAAGGCGGGACCCTTCACCGTTGGCGTGTCGGTTGGCGACGGCGAGTCTCCGGCGGGGACGGCGACAGCGAGTGCCACGATTACCGTCAGGTCGACTCCCGTCACGCCGCCAACGACGCCGGCGACCACGACGCCGGCGACCACGACGCCGGGGACCACGACGCCGCCAACGACGACGCCGCCAACGACGCCGGGGGCCACGACGCCGACCACGACGACGCCGACCACGACGACGCCGACCACGACGACGCCGACCACGGCGACGCCACCGACCACTAAGCCACCGACCACGGCGCCGCCGGCGCCGCCGCTGACGATCACCACCGCCGTGCTGCCCGCCGCTACGTGGAAGGTCGCCTACTCGGCCACCGTCATCGCGAGCGGAGGCAGGGGCGTCGACAAGTGGTCCGCGACCGGGCTTCCCAGCGGGCTGACGGCGACCGCGAACGGGGCGACGCTCACGATCAGCGGCGCTCCGGTCCTCGCGGCGGGTGCGGCCGGCTTCCCGGTCACCGATACCGTCACCGCCACCGTCACCAGCGGGATACCGGCGCACTCGACAACGCGGACCTTCAGCCTGAGGGTCAACCCGCCGACGTTGACGCTCGTCGGTAGTGCGCTGACGGCGGGCACATCCGGTACCGCCTACACCGCCACCGTGAGTGCGACCGGGGGCGCCGGCGCGTACAAGTGGTCGGCGACCGGGCTCCCGACGGGACTGACGATCGGGTCGACCACGGGGACGATCACCGGCACGGCTCCCACGGTCACAACCGCGACCGCGACCACGGAGACGATCACGGTCACGGTCGCGGACAGCGAATCCCCGGCGCAGACGGCAACGGCAACGTTCACCATCCTGGTCAATCCGCCTACCCCGACGCCCAGTCCATCCACCCCGACGACCAGTCCGTCCACGCCCACGACCAGTGCGTCGTAGACATCAACCGGATGATTGGTGCGTTCACCCTGGCCAAGACCGGGTCGGTCTTGGCCAGGGTGAACGCCCGGCACTGTTGCGTTGTGAAAGCGCCGGGCTTACTGCGGCCGCAGCGAGCGCTGGCGGCTGGCCACGGGTCGGCCGGCTTCTGGCCGTGCCGGCTGGAGCCTAGAGCCGGCCCTGGTAGAGATGCTTGAGCGCTTCCCAGTGCCGGGTGCTCGCCGCCGGGTCGTAGGTGTCGTTGTCCGGCACCGCGAACCCATGGTGGGCGGGGTAGAACTCGACGGTGTGGTCGACACCGGCGGCGGTGAGCGCGCTGTCGAGCAGCTCGGCCTGCTCGGGGGTGAACGAGCCGTCCTCCACGGCGCCTGCCACGTAGACCGTGGCGGTGATGCGGTCCGCAGCCAGGTGCGGGCTCGCCGGGTCGTCGGCGACGGCGATCCGTCCGCCGTGGAACGACGCGGCCGCCCCGATCTTCGCGCCGATGCCGCCCGCGGCGAGCATCGACATGCGCCCGCCCATGCAGTAGCCCGTGGTGCCGATCGCGGGCCCGCGAACCTCCGGCCGCGCCAGGAGGAAGTCCGCGTAGGCGCCGGCGTCGGCGATGATCCGCTCGTTCGTGAGCGACCCCATGACGCCGAAAAGCCGGCCGCGCTCCTTCTCGTCGGAGAAGACGGTAGCCATGTCGAACGGCGCCCACTCGCCCTCGCGGTAGTAGACATCAGGGACAAGCGCGACGTAGCCGAGGCCCGCCAGGTGATCGCCCATCTCCCTGAACGTCTCGCGGAACCCGCCCCCGTCGGGGAAGATGACCACGCCCGGCCACGGACCGCCGGAGTCAGGAACGTGCAGCGTCCCCCTTGCGCGGCCATCGGCGGTGGGGATCAGCACGTCTTCCTGCGGCATCGTCGCGACCTCCGGTGCTCGTTAGATGGCTCGCCTGTAGATAACAGTACGCGGCGTGGTTGGCGGGCAGGTGCGCGAGCACCGGCCCGAGCAGCGCCTGCACCGGGTTGTAGCCGGTGCAGGGCCGCAAACATCACCGACAGCGGCGGCAGTCCCGCGACCTTGGCGGCCGACGCAGCGGGCACCTCCTGGGCGGTGAGCCCGTGGCTGAGCATGGACGGCAGCGAGGACGACAGCCCGAGGATGATCAGCGTGAAACGACGCAGAAGACCGCGAGCACCACCACTCCGCCGGCGATCGCAGCGAGGACCCACGGGTGAAAAATGACCTGGAGTGCCCGTGCGCCGCCAGGGACTTGAACCCCGAACCCGCGGATTAAGAGCAGCGGTCTTGCCTGCTGCCCGCGTTGGCGGTTGGGGCGGTGGTGGTCAGGCGGTATGGCCGTGGTGGCTAGTCGGAGGCGCCGATGACCTGGAAGTCCGCGTTGACGAAGACGTGGTGGGGCCAGTTGACGCCGATGTTGTGGACCTCGAAGTCGCCGTTGCTGAGTTCCACCACGCGGTCGACGACGCCGCCGGGATAGACAGCCAGAGCGGCTTCGGTCGCCTTGTCCGCAGTCGTTCCGCTGGCGAGCGTCCCCGATCCTTGCGTGTAGTCCGCCGGGATCGTGCCGACCGTCTGAGTGGAGCCCTGCTCGCCTTGCTTGTAGGGGATCGTCTGCCCTCCGGGGGACGTTGCGCTGGTGCTGGGCGGCTGCACGATGACCTGGGTGGCCGTGATGGTCGTGCTGTCGGTCGTCCCTAGCACCAGGACGGGCTCACCGGTTGTTACGGCGCTGGCCGAGGCAGCGCTAGTCCCGTCTTCGTACGTGGTGGTGGACGCATACTTGATGGTCACCTTCTCGCCGGCTGAGGTCGTCAGCGTGAAGCCGGTGGTGGACACGCTGCTGACCGTCCCGGATGATCCGCCCGCGGCCGGCCCGCTCCGGGCGTTGGATCCGGAGCCACTGGCTCCGAAGCCGCCGGTTCCGGCGGCGCCGGATGCGGAGCCGCCGGCCGGGCTGATGCTGCTGGCGACGGCCGCGGACGCGCTGCTGCCGGAGGTGGCGGCAACGATCCCGTAGGAGCCGCCGCTGATCACGATGGCCGCGGCTGCGGTCGCGGCCATGACCCTGCTGCGCTTGCTGGAAAACATTTGCTTAGCTCCAAGTCTTCGTGGCTATTGATCTCAGTTATCGTCGGCCGCGCTGGAAGTGCTGTGGAGAAATCCTGGACGGTGGCCGCAGAATTTCCAGCGCGGGCTGACGGCCAATGCGTCAGCAAAGAACCCGCAAGGAAACGCCAAGGTCACCGGGGCCGGCAAGATCAGGGGAAGGCGATAAGGGTCGCTAGGATCCTTCCGGTCGGCAAAGCGCGGCAATTGGTCGGCGAGCGTGGCTACAGGGATCACGGGCCCGGCTATGCCATCGCGGAATTCCCAAACGGCAATGGAGCGTCGCCTGCCGTGCGGTGTCGTCCCGTATAAAACAGGGCCGCCTGCCGTGCGTCCCGGCCGTCAGCGTCGTGGCCGGAACGGCGCCCGCAGCCCGCTGCTGCCCGCCGGGCAGCCCGGATCGCAGGTGGCCGATCCGCGTACGACCTCCAGCACGTCCCCGCCCACCCCCGCCTCTGCCGCGGCCGAGACGTAGCGCGAGGCCAGCCATCCCCCGCGACGCTCGCCGGGACCTCGCACAGCAACGCGCATCAGCTTGAGCGCCGTCCGGACCGAGTGCACCGACCGGAGGCTCATCTACAACGAAGCCCATCTGAGGGCGGTGCTTCGTACCTACGTCGGCCACTACAACGGACACTGGCCGCACCAGTCCCGACACCAGCGGCCCCTGAACAGGCTGTTCCAGGGGCACCTGGACCTGCTGGCCGCCGGGGAGGAGCGGAGCTGTGACGTGGCCGGGGAGGACGGCGTGGCGCGCACGCGGGCGGAGAGAGGCCGGTCCCTGCCGTCCGGCGCCCGCATCCACCCGTTCCGGGCGCAAATGCCAGTGTTCTGCGACGGGATCGGCTCGGCGGCCTGTTCCGCGAGTATTCCCAGGTCGCATAGGGTGACAGAGTATTGGGCCCGCCTTATACCAGAGCCGACGTCATAGTGGGCCTGAGGCGGAAGCAAACGTTTGCAGTAACCCCTCTTATGGCTAGTCTGGCGGCCTCCGCGCTCTCGGTGGTAGCGAGAAGCGGCTTCACGGCCCGGCTGATGCCCTGATTTCGGTCCCCAGAGAGCGTGCATTGGGCCCTCGGGCCCTTCGGATCGCGTCATTTGTGGCGACGAATGTGATGTTCATCACGACATGGTCGCAGTATGCAATCCTTTGCAGCGTTACGCAGTAGCCTCTGTCGGGTCAGAGCAACGTGAGCGGGCCCGGGTAACCGGGACTTCCGCCCAGGGGTCACCCGGCGAGAGGGCTTATCCATGGCATTGCTTTCCCCGAAGGTAATCGCCCAGGTCAGCGTCCGTTCCGCCGGCAAGCTCGGTGTGATGTCCTGGGAGTGGATCATGCGTGGTGACGGCCAGGTGTTCTACCGGCTCACTGAGGTTGACGGCCGACGGGAACGGAATCCGTGGGCCCTGGCGACCCGGCTGCCAGCGGCCGAGCTGGAAGCCATCCGCGGGGACAAGACCAAGGCCACCGAAGTGCTGGACGTCATCGTCCGCCAGCACGGCCACCGGCGCTGAGCCAGGCGCCCGGAGCGAAAATCGATTGCCGAGCGCCGGCTCCTGTCCGGGGCGGGGTGGGAACTGGCGGCGCTGCCGCAGGTGTCATTTACCCAGCAGTCGTCCGCGCGCGGGAGGATGGCATGGGTCCCGGACCGCCTGCCGCCACTGGATGTGGCGCGCGCCCTGGCGGTGGTGGAACTGCCGTTGCACCTCAACTGGTCCGCGCCAGGACGCGTGTTCGACCTGCAGTCGCGCGTCGACCGGGCGCGCGTGTACGAGATCGTCTTGCAGGAGGGAAGGCCCGCCGACATTCTCGCTTACGTCGACGGCGCGCTGCTCGCACCCGGTAGCCCCAGGTACTCACCTCCCTGATGATGCCGCCGAACCCGGAGGCGTCGGCGTATGCGCCGTGCACGAGCACGACCGTGGGCTGGACTGATTCTGGCATCGTTTGTCTCTCCATCTGGCTGCGGCCAGCTCTCGCTGGGGGGTCAGTGCGCGAATACCACCAACGTCCCGTCGGTCTTGGTGAGACCGCATGACCCAAATCGAGGGAATCACTATGCGGGGAATGCCGTCCAAGGCAATTTATTCATGACGGCGATCGAGATATCTGATTGCGGGATATCGGGCCGGGGGCAGATGATGTCGATCGCTCCGATGAATACTGCGGAATGTGATGCCGCCCGTAGCGACAGTTTCTGACGTGCGTTGGTGAATTCAAATCACCAAGGTGGGATGATCCGCGCGGTCCCGGCACCTTCCGGTCATCCCTGCCAGTTCCGTTCAGACTTTGTCGATCTGATGTCGACAACGACCGGGTTAGCTGGTGCACGGCACGGCATCGCGGTGATCCGCCCGTTGGGTGGGCACGCGCCAGTACCTGAGAGGCCCTACCCGAAAAGAAGAGAAAGGTGCCCTCGTGGAGGAGAAACTCGATCCGCTCGTGATGTCCGACCGGCCACCTGCCGACGGTCCGCTGCTGCGGCGCCTGAGCGTCGGCGAGGCGCTGCGTGATGCGGTCCGCGCGGCCCCGGATGTCACCGCTCTCGTGGAGGGCGCCGCCGATCCCGCTGCCAGGCGGCGCTGGACCTACCGTGAGCTGCTGGCGGAGGCCGAGTGCACTGCGGCCGCGCTGCTGGGGCGGTTCTCCCCGGGCGAGCGGGTCGCGATCTGGGCCAACAACCTGCCGGAGTGGGTTCTGCTCGAGTACGGGGCCGCGCTCGCCGGAATCACCATCGTCACCGTCAACCCCGCGCTGCGCGGCGGTGAGCTGCGCCACGTGCTGGCCAACTCCGGTGCCCAGGGCCTGTTCATGCTGCCCGGGTACCGGGGCACCGACATGCGGGCGACCCTGGCCGGGATCCGCGCGGAACTGCCCTGGTTGCGCGAGGTCGTTCTGCTCACCGAGTGGGACGAATTCCTCAGCTCCGGCAGGCCCGGGACGCACCTGTCCGGTGCCGGCCCTGATGACCCGGCGCAGATCCAGTACACCTCCGGGACGACCGGCACGCCTAAGGGCGCGGTCCTGCGTCACGCCGGGATCACCGACAACGCGGCGCTTTACGCCCAGCGTGCGGGACTGCGGGCCGGCGACGTCACGGTCAACCCGATGCCGCTGTTCCACACGGCGGGCTGCGTGATGAGCGTGTTGGGCACGCTGTCGGTCCGCGGCATGCTAGTCCTGCCGCCCGCCTTCAACCCCGCGCTGCAGCTGCGGCTCCTCGAAGAGGAACGTGGGACGTCGATGATCGGCGTCCCCACGATGCTGATCGCAATGCTCGACGCGGCTGAATTCCGCTCGGCCGACCTGTCGGGCCTGCGCCGCGTGGTCTCCGGCGGCGCAGTCGTCCCGGCGGAGCTGGTGCGCCGGGTCGAACGCGAGACCCACGCGCTGGTCAGCATTGTGTTCGCGCAAACCGAGTCCAGCCCGGTCATCACGCAGACCTCCCCGTACGACAGCGCCGACGACCGCGCGGAAACCCTCGGCCGGCCGCTGCCGCACACCGCGGTCCGCATCGTGAACCCCGGGACCGGCCAGACGCTGCCCGTTGGCGAGACCGGAGAGCTTCTCACCCGGGGCTACGCCGTGATGCTCGGCTACCACGACAACCCCGCCGCCACCGCGGCCGCGATCGACTCCGGCGGCTGGCTGCACACCGGGGACCTCGCGAAGATGGACGAGCGCGGCTACTTCCACATCGACGGCCGACTGAAGGAAATGATCATCCGCGGCGGGGAGAACATCTATCCCAGGGAGATCGAGGCGGTGCTGTTCAGCCACCCCGGCGTGGCCGACGCCGCAGTCGTTGGCATCCCCGACCAGCGCTGGGGAGAGCAAGTGGCCGCGTTCGTCCGGCCCTCCGACGGGCACACCCTCGACCCGGCCGCCCTGTTCGCCTATACCCGTACGCGGCTGGCCCCCTTCAAAACGCCCCGGTTCTGGGCGGTCGTCGACCATTTCCCGCTCACCGGCTCGGGGAAAATACAGAAGTTCCTGCTCCAGGGCGAGTTCGCGGACCAGCTCAGGCCGGTACCTCAAGACGCCACCAGCGCCCAGACCTGACCCCAGGGGCAAAATGTCCGGCGTTTCCGGCACGGGGGCCGGAAACGCCGGACACCGTCCCCGCGGCCGGAACGGAAAGAGGATGAGTGGTCGCTGTGTCGCGCTACTCGACCGTGTCGAGAAGCCTTTGCGCGACGGCATCGGGGTGTGCCCGAAGGGCATGGGCGCCTCGGTGCGTGTTCTTTACCTGCAGGGCGCCGGCGCGTTCGGGGCGGGCATCAACAACAGCCTCGCCATTCACCAGGACGTGACCGGGCGGGCCACGGAGCGGGCGCTGGGCTGGTCGGTGGCACTCGGCGCGCCGTACACGTTCCAGACCACGCTGCGGTCTGAGTACATGTCCGACCTCACCGGGGAGCGCGCGATCCTGCTCGCCGCGGTGCACGGCATCGTGGAGACGCTCTACCGCCGCTACCGTGACCAGGGAATGAGCGAGACCGAGGCCTACCGGCACTCGGTGGACTCGGTGACCGGCCCGATCTCCTGGATCATCTCCAAGGAAGGCCTGATCGGGCTCTACCAGAAGCTGGACGAAGCCGGCCGTGAGGCCTTCGCTCAGGCGTACGCCGCCGCGTACCCGGTGGGCCTGGAACTGGTTCACGAGGTGTACGACGAGGTCCGCTCGGGCGACGAGATCCGCAGCGTGATCATGGCCGGGGACCGGTTCGCCCGGTTCCCGATGGACAAGATCGACCAGTCCACGATGTGGCGGGCGGGCGAGGTCGCGCGCCGCACCCGGAACGACGGCGATCTCCCGCTCGACCCGTTCACCGCCGGTATCTTCTGCGGCGTGATGATGGCGCAGATCGACACGTTCATCGAGAACGGACACCCGTACTCGGAGATCGCGAACGAGTCCGTCATCGAGGCCACCGACTCGCTCAATCCGTACATGCACGCCCGCGGCGTCTCCTACATGGTCGACAACTGCTCCACGACCGCCCGCCTCGGTTCCCGCAAATGGGCGCCGCGCTTCGACTACCTGCTGACCCAGGTGGCCTTCCCGGCGATCGACGACGGAGGCGCTGTCCTGGACACCACGCTGGTCAAGGCGTTCGAGGACCACGACATCCACGAGGTGCTGCGGATCTGCGGCGAAATGCGGCCGTCCGTCGACATCTTCGTCGAGTGACCACCCGCGGCGCGGCGTTCGCCGCCCTGCTCGCGGAGAGCCACGCGAAGGTGGTTGGCGAGCCACTGGTCCCCGAGGGCATGTCCGGCGACGCGGCGGCCGACTGGCTCTACGACGCGCCGTTCGGTCTGCTCGCGCACGACACATCGGCCGACCCGTTGTTCGTCTACGCCAACCGCATGGCCCAGGAACGCTTCGGGTACACCTGGGACGAGTTCGTCGGCCTGTCCTCCCGCCTGTCAGCGGGCGGGCAGGCCAGGGAAGAGCGCCGCGTCTTCATGGACTCGGTGCGACGCCAGGGCTACGCCGCGAACTACCGCGGCCCGCGGATCGCGAAATCAGGGCGCCGGTTCTGGATCGAGGACACCACGGTGTGGAATCTCCTCGGCTCCGAATCCGAACTGGTCGGTCAGGCCGCGCTGATCAGAAACTGGGCGGACGATTGAGCTAGCCGGGCTCGTTCTGGAGAACTCTCCAGAACGAGCCCGCGCTGATCGCCGCGCGGGCGGCCGCCGCGGCGGAAGCAGGCTGCGCGTGGTTGATCGCGGAGGCCGTCGCCGAAAAATCCGGCCAGCACAACCCGTCGCTGCACAACCAATTGCGAGCCGGGCTGACCGCTCGCTGCCAGCGGGAGAACTGGATCTGGCGCGACTCCGCGGCCCAGCTCTGATCCTGTCGATGTGACGCCGGCCCTCCTCCTTGCTGTGTCCTCTTTGCTGGTCGGCGTCACATCGACAGAACGCGGTAAGGCACTCTGCCGGTAATGGCCGAGCACCCGCATCCTGGCCGGGTGCAACTCGGTGGCCGGATCGGCGTCGGCGAGTTCGGCGGCGTAGGCCCGAACCAGGTCGTGGCTGGCGTAGTACCCGGGCCCGGGCCCGGGCCTGGTCATCAGATGGCCGCGTTCTAGCTCTTCCAGGCCGGCCGCCGCCTCAGGCGTGCTGATGCCGGCCAGACTGGCCATCGCCTCCCTGCTGACCTCGGAGCCTGGGTGCAGGGCGGACAGCCGCAGCAGGCGGGCGGCACCGGGGGAGAGCACCTGATAGGAAAGCGACAGGGATGCCCTGGCGTCCACCGCGGAATCGGGGTCGGCCAGCGCGCTGAGCCTGCTGCCGGACTCGCTCAGCTCCGTGGCCAGCGACGGCGCAGGGGATCGATTTCCTGTCGACTGACCATTCACGTGGTGTCGATTGCCCGTGTTTAGCCTCACCACGGGATCAGGCAGGGTTAATCCAGCGGGGAGTCAGCATGGGCACGACATCGCGCAACGGGCACGCGATCATCATCGGCGCTTCTATCGGCGGGCTGACGGCCGCCGCGGCCGTCAGCGACAGCTTCGAACGAATCACGATCATCGACCGCGACGAGCTTCCGGCGACCCCCGCCCCGCGACGAGGCGTGCCGCAGAGCCGGCTGACGCACGGACTGACCGCCATGGGCGAGATGGCGCTCGGCAAACTGTTCCCGGGCCTCGTCGGGGAACTCGCCGCGATCGGGGTGCCGATCGGCGACGGGCAGTCCGACGTGAACTGGTATGTCGACGGGCGACGGCTCAAGTGGGCGGTGTCGGGGCTGCCCGTGGTGTGCGCGAGCCGGCCGCTGCTCGAGTTCGCCCTCAGGTCGCGGGTCGCCGTCCTGCCAGGCGTGACGATCATCGGCCGCCACGACGTGACTGGCCTGCTGACGACACCCGATCGTTCCGCGGTGACCGGGGTGCAGTTGCGCAGCCGGGACGGGGCAGGGTCACTGTCGACATCGCCGTCGACCATGGCCGCCGACCTGGTGGTGGACGCGACCGGACTGGGCACGGGCAGTGCGTCCTGGCTCAAGGAGCTCGGTTACGTCCCGCCGGAGAAAGAGACGGTCCGGGTGGGGATTTGCTACTCGTGCCGGCTCTTCCGCGGCGATGGCGATGCGCGTTACCTCGACGGAGGGGTGATCACCGTGGTCGCCGCGTACCCCGATCGTCCCCTCGGCGGCCTAGCGCTCGCGCAGGAAGGCGGGCGGTTCGTCCTCGCGCTGAACGGCCGGGGCAACGTCATGCCCCCGACAAGTCTGGCGGAGATGGCGACGTACGCCGATACGCTGCCCACTCCGGATCTCGCGGAGATCATCAGGACGGCGACTCCGCTGGGCGAGCCGGCGACCATGCGCTTCCCGGCTAGCGTGCGCCGGCGGTATGAGCGCCTGGACCACTTTCTCGGGGGATTCCTCGCCGTCGGCGATGCCCTCTGCTGCCTCAATCCTGTGTACGGCCAGGGCATGTCCGTGGCGGCGGCCGAGGCCCAGGTGCTGCAGGGCCTGCTCCGCGACGGGCGGGAGGATATCGCTCCCCGGTTCTTCCACGCGACTGCGGAGGTCGTGGACATTCCATGGACCACGGTGCTCGGCAACGACCTCCGCTTCCCCGGTGCCGAAGGACCGCGCACACCGGCACTGGAACGCGTCGGCGAGTACATGGAAGCCTTCCGGGCGGCCGCCGCGGATGACGTGGTGCTGTCCACCGCCCTGGTGCGGGTGCTGAACATGGTGGATGCGCCGTCCAGTCTGCGCGCTCCGGACCTGCAAGAACGAGTGGCCAGGACGCTGGCACGGTCCGGGAGTTAGCGGTCTGAGAATTAACCGTCCGATTCGCGATCGAAGGAGCGCGTGATGCTAAAGGGACTCGAGGGAACGTCGCTCGTCGTACTGCTCGCGGACAGTTACGCGGCGGTGGTGGGTGAGCGGCTGGTGCCGGTGGGGATGACAGAAGCCGAGGCGCAGGAGTACCGGTTCACATGAACGATCAGCTGATTGACGCGCTCGGAACGGCCACCCGGATCGCCTGCGCGACGGTCGCGAAACCGGGTCACCGCGCCTTGCAAGCCAGCCTCGACCTGGCGTGCGCTGTTCCGGCTGGATCCGGCTGGGAGCCCAGGGCAGCCGCGCACGCCGGGTTCTTCAGTGGAACGCCGAACGCGCCCCCTTCCCCGACCGCACCGGTTAGTGCGCAACTTCAGCCCCTGCAAGCGACAAAGCCACAGCTCGGCGCGTCGCAAAACCTCTGAGGGCCACAATGTGGCCCAAGTCAGGTCCATCATCGTGACCACTCAGCAACCCCGCCCCGAAACGGACACCAAGCCTCAGAAGTCCCGGAACTTAAGGGCAGTGGTGCAGCGCCGCAAGGTGCTCGGCGCGCTGATCAACGAGTACCACCGCGCCGCGTAAGCGAATCGTCGAACCTGCGGATCAAAGCGGTGACGGCATTTTCGGGCGGTACAACACCCTCCTTCACGCCCTTCCCGGCAGATCCACTGGTTTCAGGAATTGCTCCACAAAGAGGGTTACTCGCGAGCCTCAGGGTGTGCGCTCGGTTGCGGGGCCGTAAACCACATCTACCCAGGTCCCGCGCCTCGCGGAGGCGAGGGCGCATATCGCCGGCGGGCGATAAATCCGACGCTGGGATGCGATGGGGCCGGTCCCAGGGCTAGCTCTGAGTAACCCTCAAAGTGTTATGATACCTATGCCCGAGCGGGGCGACGGATTCCCAAACAGCCTCTAACTATCTGCGATGCAGAGGCCTGATCTAGTGGTTTTTTGGGAATGTGGTGACTTTTTTGGGGGGCGGTTCTCATGACCCCGCGGCAGGTCGGAAACTATCGTCTTGACGGTCTGCTAGGTTCCGGCGGAATGGGGGAAGTTCATAAGGCGTACGACACACACCGTGACCGGTATGTCGCCCTCAAGCTCCTGCCCGAAGTGTTCTCTGATGACCAGGAGTACCTGAAGCGATTCCAGCGCGAATCGCACGTCGCTGCGCGACTGCGGGAACCGCACGTCATCCCCATTCATGACTTCGGCGAGATCGATGGTCAGCTGTTCATTGACATGCGCTTGGTGGACGGCGCCGATATCGGCGCGCTGCTCGATGCGAACGGTCTGATCGCGCCGCAGCGGGCTGTGTATCTTATCAGTCAGGTCGCCCAGGCCTTGGATGCCGCGCACGCTGACCACCTCGTCCACCGAGACATCAAGCCTTCGAACATCCTGGTCACATCGAGCGACTTCGTTTATGTGGTCGACTTCGGTATAGCCCGGTCGGTCGGCGGCCGGCAGACATCGCTGACAATCACCGGGGCAACGATCGGAACGCTGCACTACATGGCCCCGGAGCGGTTCGCGGGCCATGCCGTTGACGGTCGGGCCGATGTTTACTCTCTGGCTTGCGTGCTGCACGAGTGCCTGACCGGCACACCACCCTTCACGGGCAAAGATCTGCCCGCGCTCATATATGCCCAGCTCTACGCCGGTCCTCCGCCGGCCAGCAGCCTCGTCGAGGGCGTACCGCCAGCATTGGATGCCGTGATCGCCCACGGCATGGCCAAGCATCCCGAGGACCGCTTTCAGACCGCTGGCGCGCTGGCAGCGGCGGCCCGCGAGGCCTTGCTGACCGAGGCACCGATTCCACCAATGACGGAGCTGCAGGCTCCAGCATGGACCGAGATACCGGATCCAACGCGGCAGGCCGCAGCCGCCGCAGCCTGGCAAGGCGTGGCGACGCCGCCGGGCCCCGAACCGGAGCCAGCAGGCGACCGCTTCGCATGGGGCGTCCCTGACAGCCCGACGCAAACAGTAATTGCGAACAGCGTTGACGATCGGAGCGGCACGCGACCACCTGAGAACATGCCGCAGGCCACAAGTCCCGGTCCAGACGGCAGTCGCGTACCACCTGGCGTAGCGACAGAACGGCCGGCGCGCGGGCCCGCACGACGCCGCCTTGGCGTGCTGATTCTGGCCGCAGCCGTGGTAATAGCAGTTCCGATCGCGCTTGTCCTCATAGTTTCCGGTAGGCCGAACGGAAGCGGCGCTTCTGTTACGCCGAACACTGGCGCGACAGGGGCCCGCAGTGCGGGGGGGACCGGCAGCGTATCGGCTACCTTCACCCTTCCCACGTTCGCGGGATGGATAAAGGTCGGGCAGGCCCCCAGCTACATCCAAGTCGCGCCGAACGGAAAGTTCGCCTACATCGCCAGTCCAGGTGCAGGTGCGATCACCGTGTTCAACACGGTCAACGACCAGGTCTCCGGGACCATCAACATCCCCCAGGGACCGCCGCAGTTCGTCTCGTTCTCGCCTGACGGCCGGACCGCCTACGTCAGCGTCTACAACGGGAGCAACTCGGTGCATCTCATCGCGTTCATCGACACCGCTACCCGCACCGTGACGGCCACCGTGTCGGTGAACAACCATGAACCGGGCCCCTCGACGACAAGCCCGGACGGGCGGTACCTCTACGTGCCGAACCACAACTTGACGCTGAGCGGCGCCGACGAGAACGTCATCGACGTGATCGACACGGCGAGCAAAAAGCTGATCGACACGATCCCCGTCAAGCCGAACCCGCACTGGATCGTATTCGGTAAAAACGGTCGGTTCTACGCCACTAACCACCTGTCCACCACCGTCACGGTCCTCAATGCCAGCAACAACAGCGTCGTCGGAACGATCGAGGTTGGCGAGACCCCGCACAGCATAGCCATCTCGCCCGACGGCAGCCGCCTGGCGGTCACGAGCTTCAACGGTAACGAGGTCTATTTGGTCAACACCGCTACCGACCAAGAGATCGCGCGGATCCCGGTCGGGAGGAATCCGCTGGAGGTCACATACTCGCCAGACGGGCGCTACATCTACACAGCAGACAACGAGGACAACACGGTCACGGTGATCGACACTGCGGACAACCGGGTCATCGGCGAGGTCCCGACCGGGAAAGCTCCGACGAGCATCTCGGTGCTGCCCAACGGGCGCCAGGCATACGTTACCGACGAGAACGACGGCACCATCGAAGTCCTGAACCTTGCGCAGTAAGGCCAGTGTGGCAACACGCCGACGCCGACCACGGTCCGCGCCCGCGCTGAGTCGAAAATCAACCGGGCCCGGGCGCAGGGCTGAGCTGACCTAATAGCCCAGCTGCTGCAAGCTGGCGACCAATCGACAGGGCTGCGGGGCTGCCGGGCTGCGCTGGCGGTGCCGGGCCCGGCCGGGATGAGGGGAGATGAGGGGGACAGGCGGCAATGATTGAGCTCGCCCTCGGGCGGGGCCGGGTCCGACGGCGGGAACGCCTCGGTGCCACTACCTCACCCGGTACGGACGCGCGCCGGGTGCTGCAGCTGGTCCTGGCGGCCATCTGGCTACTGGATGGCCTGCTGCAGTACCAGTCGTTCATGTACACCGAGGCGTTCGGGCTGATGATCGGAAATACCGCGCCGGGAAACCCCGGTGTCATCGCGCGCCCGATCAGCTGGAACGCGGATCTCGTGGAGCACCATCTGGTGGTGCTGAACACGATCTTCGCCACCATTCAGCTGCTGCTGGGGCTGGGTATCGCCTACCGTCCCACGGTCCGGGTGGCGCTGGCCGCCTCGATCGTATGGTCGCTGGCTGTGTGGTGGTTCGGCGAAGGCCTCGGCGGTGTGCTGCGCGGCGGCGCGAGCCCGGTGAGCGGCGGTCCCGGCGCGGTGATCTTGTACGCGCTGCTAGCTGTGCTGCTGTGGCCGGCCGACCGGCCGGGCGTGACTGCCCCGTTCGTGGCGGCCCGGGCGGTCGGAGCACTGGTGGCCCGGCTGCTGTGGCTGGTGCTGTGGGGCAGCCTGGCCTACTTCGCGCTGACCCCGGCGAACCGAGCGCCGCAGGCGCTGCACGACATTATCGCGGGCATGACAGGCGGGGAGCCCGGCTGGGTAACCGGGCTGGAAAACCATGCCGCTTCGGTGCTCGCCTATCAGGGGCTGGCCGCCTCGATCGTGCTGGCCGTCGCGCTGATCGTTATCGCGGTCGGGGTGGTCCTGCCGCCGCCGCTGGCCCGCAGCGCGCTGATCCTGGCCCTCGTGGTGGCCGCGTTCATCTGGGTGTTCGGCGAGGCGTTCGGCCAGATCCTGGTCGGCGGCGCCACCGACCCGAACTCCGCCCCGCTGCTGGCCCTCCTGGCCCTGGTCTACTGGCCGCTCGCCACGGCCGGGCCACGGGCTCGCCGCTCGCAGGCCGACGGCCTGCCCGCCATGGCAGTCGGCCAGGCCGAAGGTAACGACGGCCGCCCCGAAGGGAAATCCGCATGAGCATCCCCGCTTGGATCCTAGAGATCTTCGCCGCGGTCATGATCCTGGTCGCCGAGGTGAGCGCCGGGCAACTGGTGGTAGCGCGTGCCTGGACCCGCCGCAGCGGCACTGACGCCGACATCGCCGTTTCCCATCTGCTGACGGGGATCTCCATGGCGGGCGTATTGGTGCCCGACCTGAGCACCCTGCCGAACGCCGCCTGGGAGGTTGTCTTCGCTGTCATGACGGCCTGGTTCGTCTGGTGCCTGTGGCGGAAGAGCCGGGGGCGCGGCGCTACCGCCGTGGCCCGCGGTCATTATGCGCCGCTCCTGGTGCACAGCGCGGCGATGCTCTACATGTTCGCCGCTCTGGCGGGCCCGTCCGCGGAGGGCTCAGGCATGTCCATGTTCGGCACGGGCGGGATGTCCGGGATGGCGGGCGGGGCGTCCGGCGGCTTGCCGGCGCTCGCACTGATCTTCGCGCTGCTGCTGGTCGCGTTCACCGTCCATGACCTGGACCGGCGGGCCGGCGTGGACGGCTACTTCCACGTGGTGGGCCGCCCGTTCGTGCCCGCAGGGTCCGCGCTGGCTGCCCCTGCGGCCGGGCCCGCGTCCGGTGCCGGGCCCGTGGTAACCGTCACCCCGCGCCAGCCGGCTCAGGCGGACGTGGCAGAGCCCGCCCCACGGGCCGAGCCCGCCGCGTATACCGCGGAGCGCTTGCTGCTTTCCCCCGCCGTGGTGAAGGGGTGCCGGGTGGCGACGGGCGTCACCATGGCCTTCACGCTGATCATCTTGATCTGAAGTCACCGTGAACGCTCGGGCGGAGCGCTGGGGGGCGCACCGTCCGGGCCGAGGTCACGACCGGATGCTCATTGCCGGGCCTGTGGGTGCTTTGTGATGGCGGAGTTCGCGGAGACCGGCGGGGCGACGGCAGCGGCCCTGGCCGTGGCGGCTTTCCCAGGACAGGCGCTGGCGGCCACATCCGCCATTCACCCCAGTTCAATTCCGCCGCACTGCCCGACGAACCTGCGGGTCGATTTCGGAAAGCCCGCCGCGACCAAGGTCGCCTATCAGCACCGGGTGCAGATCGCCCTGGTCAACCTGGGCCACAGCGCGTGCAGCATGTCCGGCTACCCGGGCCAGCACGCCTCGTTCGCGCTGACCTACCTGCTTGAGACCCCGCAGGAAATCCAGGGTGAGCTGGGTGCCTGGGGTCCGAACACGCATTCATGACCATTACCGGCGGCCGGCCCGGTCATGCTTGCCGGGTCGGCCGGCGATGCTGGTGGCACATATCCAACTCAGACTGGGACCACTGAAGGAGACACCCCGTGGGTGAAGCGCAACCCAGCCGGCGTCAGGCCCAAGTACTCAAGGCGTGGACGAGGTTTCACCGCTGGGCGTACCGGCGCACTAATGGCAAGATCCTCTCCCGTATGCGCGGCAAGCCCACACTCCTGCTCACCACCACGGGACGCCGCACCGGCAGGCTGCACACCGTCCCTCTGCCCTACCTCGCCGACGGCGACAAAATGATCGTCATCGGGTCGGCCTCCGGCGCCGAACGTCACCCAGCCTGGGTGCTCAACCTCATCGCGAATCCACGCGTCACCGTGCAGTACCTCGCCGAATCCGGACCAGCTCATGCGGAAATCCTCGCCGGCGGCGAACGCAAAGCAATGTGGGAAAGGATCAACGCTGAAGCCCCCTGGTACGCGGGCTACCAGCAGCGGACCAGCCGAGAGATCCCACTCATCCGGTTGACCCGCGCGCAATCCGCTAATTGAGGTGGACGCAGCCCGCCGCGCCCGAGGTCACTACCGCCCTCCTCACCCGCCTAACCGACCAGGACGGGGGCGTCACTCCCGCCACGATCTGCGGTGGCATCGCGACATCGTCCGCCGCCGCTGGGCGCGGCTGTCACGCCGCGGCTGCTCCGGGCGTCCGCCGGTGCGGCGTAATGTCCGGTCGGTGGTGCTCGTGCTCCAGGGCGTTGCGGCCGCCGCGGCCGCATGCGAGGGACAGGGCGTAGCGGGAGTGGTCGTCGAGCCAGGTCAGACCGCGTCGAGTTCCATGGCGAAGTAGCCGCCGCCGACGGGATAGGTCTTGCCGCGACGCCATCCGGAGGCGCTGAAGAGCTCGTCGAACTCTGCCAGGTCCCGTTCGATGCCGCCAGTCACGCTGAGCATGACCATGTCGGACAGAGCGGCGAAGTCGCCGGGAGTGCCGACATCGCCGACCACGGCCTCCACGACCACGGCGCGCCCGCCGACGGGGGCGGCGGACCGGCAGTTGCGCAAGATGGTGACGGACCGGCCGTCGTCCCAGTCGTGCAGCACGGTCTTGATGAGGTACAGGTCCGCGGCGGGGACCTCGGTGAAGAAGTCCCCGGCCACGGCGGAGAACCACATCGACAGGCCACGCTTCGCGGCCTCCGCGCGGGCGCCGTCGATGGCGTGCGGCAGGTCAAGCACCTGGCCCCGCAGCCCGGGGTTGGCCGCCATCAGTTCGAGGACGAACTCCTGCGACTTCAAGATCAACGTCCAGGCGGTCTCGGCCCACGACGTGGTGATCGCGGACGTCTACAGCGCGTCATACGTCGGCCGGACCATGCCCGACCATGAAACCGACGGCTGGGTGCTCCTGCACCTGATGCGGCACGGCTCCTGGTGCTTCGGCCCGCCGGACGGGCGGAGCGAAGACGTCAGCGTCCCGGCGGGGGCCTTCATCGTGCGCCACGACGGGCCGTCGGCGCTATTCGACTTGGCCCACGGCTCGACGGCGGACGTGCTATTCCTGCCCGCCCCGGCCGTCGCGCCGCTGCCAGGTGGCCGGCCGATCCTTGGATCGGCCCACTCGGCCGAGGCGCGCGTGCTCATGGCGCACGCGCACACGGTCCGCGAGACCGTGCGCGACCTCGCGCCGGCTGGCTTGCGGGCCGCCCGTGACGCCCTGCTCGAGCTGGCCAAGGGGGCCATGAGGCGGGAGTTCGACGACGTCGAGCCCCGGCTGGCGCCCGCGCTGGCCCGCGCGGCGATGGAGATCGCGGACCGGCGCCTCACCGATCCCAATCTCACGCCGGCGGCGCTGGCCCGCCGGCTCAACGTCTCGGCCCGCACGCTGCACCGGGCGTTCGCCACGGCAGGGGAGACGGTGGCGGCGTACATCCGCCGCAGACGGCTTGAGCAGGCACAGCTTGAGCTGGCCGGATCGGCCCTGCGGCGGCCGGGCGTGTCGGAAGTCGCCGCCCGTTACCAGTTCGCCGACGGCAGCCACTTCATTCGCGCGTTTAAGGCTCAGTACGGGCAGACGCCCGCCGAGTTCGCCCGCACGTCATGCGGGGAGGCTGGTGCCTGGGCAGACTCCACGGGGCGTTCGGACAAATGAGAGGCAGCGACAGAAGACATCAGCATAACCAGCGGCCAGCCGTGAAATCGCAGGTCAAACGCTACGACGAGGTTATGGAACCCTACAGGGGCGTTCTGGAACTCGCCGCTGGAATTGTCTTGCAGCGTGGGGGAGTCGATCTGCAGGGTCCCGCCGCCGGAGTCGACGACGAAGAAGATGCCGCCGCCTCGTTAGTTCCGTGATCCACGCCGGCCGCTAGCCACGTTCTAGTCTGAGGGTCTTTGTTCGTCTTGACGGACAGAACTGCGCAAGCGCCCACGGCGGTAGGGCCAGTGCCTCAGTGATGCGAGGGGACCCGCCGCGGGAGGGCGATCACCAATCGCCAAATCCGTCCTTGTCCCTACGCAAATCGAGCACAAGAGAGATTGACGTCAAGCCTGCCAACGTCCTTTCTGAAGAATCCAAGGGGGGAGCTGGTACGGAACAGCCTGCAACTAGACAACGCCGGAGATGAGCTGATCATCAGCGACACGAACGGCACCGCGTACGTCATAAGCACCACAACGGGCGCAGTCAGCAGCGTGCCTTTCCACTACACGGCCAACGGGTATTTCCCGGTGCTTAGCCCAGATGGCAGTACGGTCCTCGCCCCTGATGCGGCTAACGGGTGGGAGCTATGGTCTGTTGGAACCCCTGGATCCCCCCTGTCCAACGTCACGCCACATGACTCTCGCTGGCCGACGAAGAGCGGAGGGGTCCTGTTCAGCTCCGATGGCGGGGTAATCGTGACCTATTCTGACATCGGGGATACTGCCGACCTGTGGGAAGCGGCTAATCAAGCCCACACCGCCAGGTTCTTGATTCCGGGCAGCCAAGACGACTACGCCGTGTTCCTCGGTCCCGACGGCCGCCAGCTGGTGATCGGCGCCCCCACCGGCGGCGGCTCCGCGTACACGGGACTCTACGTGTACGACACCCTGGCTGCCCCCGCAGGGTTAGCTACCCGAAAATAGGTTGCCCTCAGCGACGATTCTGACCTCGACAGCGTCGAGGATGCCTGGCGTCGCGACTAGGTCCAGGTGGTGCTCACCGGAGACCCAGCGCCCTTAGCGCTGCGACGGGACCCGCCACGGGAGGGCGATCACCAGCAGCAGGGCGACGAGACGTTGGACGCGGCGACCTTCACCCCGAGCACCAGCAGTTCGCCGTGCACCCGGCGGTACCCCCATCCTGGGTTCTCGCGTACCAGCCAGAGCACCAGGGCGCGGATCGAGCGCACGGTGCGCGGCCGGCCCGGGCTCCGGGGCCGCGACCGGCGGGAGTGCCGGCGCGCGACCAGATCGCGGTGCCAGCGGAGCACGGTATTCGCTCGCACTGCCAGGTGCAGTCGCAGCAGCACGGTCCATCACCATGCCACAGCCTTTCCCATCGCACGAGCGTTATCACGTACAACGCTGGCCCTCACCCGTATAACGGCTCCAACCAGCATGGATGGGGTTTTCGGCAGGGGCAGTCCGAGCAAACATGGAGCAACCATCGGCAGGCATAGGTCTAGGGGGTGCCGGGGCGCGGGCGAAGTTCGTCCTGCATGACCGGGACGCCAGCTTCGGACAGGCGTTCGATGCGGTGTTCCGTGCGGCCGGGATCCGGGGTCATCCGCTCCGCCGTTCAGGCACCGCGAATGAATTCGGTCATGGAGCGGTGGATTGGCAGCTGCCGGCGTGAGCTGCTAGACCGGACCCTTATCTGGAACCAGCGCTTTCCGATTTCCCCGCCACCACCGCAGTCGGCTGTGTCCTAGGTTTTTGGCGGGAGCGTCCTGTGGCTGGTCGGGGGCAGGCGCACTGTCCGCCAGGTCCTGCGGTTCGGGTGCCGGAATCGCGTTCCTTTTCGCGGACTGATCGCCACCCTGCATTACTCCGGGGCGGCGGTGTCCATGTTAAATGTGAGCATGGACGCCCCACAAGTGACAGGCAAACTTGACGGTATTGAGGTCTGGGACGGTGTCAGCGCGCTCGGCCCGGTCCGCCTGTGCTGGAACGGCGACCAGATCACGGCGGCTGAGCCGCTCCAGGCTGCCCGGTGGCCAGGGCTGTGCGCGATTCCTGGCCTCATCGACACCCACGTCCACCTGGTAGGGAGCGCCGAGGGCCGGCAGACGGACTTCGCCACCTGGCCGCTGACCACCACGCGCGAGGAGCAGGTCCTGCACGGCGCGGCCCATGCGATCCGGGCAATGAACGCCGGGGTCACCACGCTGCGTGATATGGCGGGCGACTCGGCGCAGGTCGCGCTTGGGCGGGCCTTCGACAAGGGGATCCTCGCCGGCCCGAGGGTTCTCACGTATTGCATGGTCGGGATGACCGCTGGTCACCACGACCTGTTCACCCCCGCTGCCGTAGCGCAGCGGCCGCCGACCGCTGACGGGCCGGATGAATGCCGTCGGCTGGTCAGGACCTGGGCAAGGGCCGGGGCCGACGGGATAAAGGTCGCCACCAGCGGCGGGGTGCTGTCAGCGGGCGACAAGAGCGGCTGGCGCAACTACACCGGGGCCGAACTGGCGGCCATCACTGACGAGGCGCATGCCCTGTCCATGCGGGTCGCCGCGCACGCCCACACCGCCGCCGGCGTCCAGGCGGCACTGGAGGCCGGGGCCGACTCCATCGAGCACGGTACCGAGATGTCCGCCGAGCAAGCAGAGGTCATCACCGAAAGGGGCATCCCCGTCGCCCCGACGCTGCTCATCAACGAGGCGATCGCGCAGGCCCGCGTGCCTGTGAGCGACGAGGCACGCGACAAGGCCGCGCTGCTGGTCAGGGAGCGGGACGAGCGGTTCCGGCACGCGGCGGGACGGGGCGTCGGCTTCGTCCTCGGTACCGACGCCAACGGTTTCCACGTCGACTTCGGTGACCAGATGCGTGAGCTGCGCCGCATGCACGAGGTTCTCGGCTACGACGCGGGCCAGTGCCTGCGGGCCGGCACATCGGGCGCCGCCCAGGCGATCGGGCTCGGCGACCGGATCGGCCGCCTGGCCCAAGGTTACGGTGCCAACATCGTCATCATGCGCGGCAGGCCATGGCTGGAGATGGCTGACATCGACACGGCCAGGATCGTCGCGGTCATCTCCCGAGGCAAGGTCGTGGCGGGCGCCCTGCCCGGGTAACTGAGGTCATCCGGTAACCGCGGCCACCCGGGAACGCAGTTCCTGCTTGGCGGACTCGTCGAGAAAGGCCGCGTCGATGCTGTTCTCGATGGCCGACAGCAACTGCGGGACCGTCAGGCCGACGGAGGTCTCCGCGATCCGCATCTCCTCGGCCACCGTCGTAGGGAAGAGCGCCGGATCGTCGGAATTGATGGTGACCCGCAGGCCCCGGTCCACCATGGCCCTGACCGACGACCTGCGCCAGGGCCGCAGCTTGCGCTGTGACGTGGTGAACGCGACGTTGAAGACCACGCCCTCGTCACGGCACCGCTCGACAAGCGCGTCGTCGTCCAGCACGTAATAACCGTGGTCGATCCGCTCGCAATGCAGCTCGTCGAGACAGTAACGGAGGTTCGCGCCGCCCGGCACGTGCTCGCCCGCGTGGGCCGTCCGGTGCAGGCCGGCCCGCTCAGCGATCGAGAACGCCGCACCGAACGCCTGCGGAGGCCCCTTCCGCTCGTTGAAGTCGATCCCGAAGGCCACGACCTCTGGTAGCCGCAGCCGCGCCACGGCCGCGGCCATCTCGACAGCGGCGCCCGGGGTATCTTCCCTGTTCACGGCGGCGATCAGCGACGCGTCGACGCCCAGGTCAACCCGGGCATCCCGGATGCCGCGGGCCAGGCCGCGCGCCGCGGTCGCGTAACCGACGCCGTCGGCCATGTGCACGCTCGGGCTGAACGCCAGCTCCTGGTAGACGACGTTGCTTGACCGCAGGCCATCCTCAAGCGCCTCATAGGCGACCCTCGCGAAGTCGTCCTCGGTCCGCAGGCAGGAGCAGATCAGCTCGTAGACGCGCAACAGCGGGAACCACGGCCCGTGCTGCTTCTCTGCCTCGGTGGGAAAGGTATTGATGCGGCGGTACAGTTCCTCGGCTTGCACGGGTAGCGTCACCCCCGCCTTGGCGGCGAATTCGGCAAGCGTCGCGGGACGCACCGAGCCGATCAGGTGAACGTGCAGGTCCAGCTTGGGTACCGCGGCCAGCGTATCCGCGTTCACGAAACCCTCTCCGGCACCGGTGCGGCGGCTCGCTGCCGCGTGCGGAGGACGGCGAAGACACCGGCCGTGACGAGCGCGCTGGCGTAGATCGAGATGTCACCACCGCCAAGCGCCCTCGCGACTGGGCCCGTCCACAGCGGTGCGTCGTTGTTACAGAGGAAGGCGACGACCATGCCCGCGAGGCCGGAGGCACAGGCCTCCCATCGCACGCCGGGCACGGACGCCGTGTCGTGCGGACGCCCGCGGGTAAGCATCGACGCCAGCACGACCGTCACCCACGGGGCGACCCATACGACCGACAGTGACAGGAAGGTCTCGAACGTGCTGATGAAGTTGCTGACGAACAGTGCGTAGATCGCTCCGGCCAGCGAGACGCAGAAGGCGATCACGATGCTCATGCTGCGTCGTACCGGGACGCCGAGCACGAGCAGGTTGAGCCCCGCCGAGTACAGGTTCGGCACGTAGCCCGCCGCCGTCGAGACGACGGCGAACGCGAGGAACGGCACCCCTATCCACGCGGGTATGACCTTGGGGATATCCGCGATCGGGTTGCTGAAGTGCCCGGACAGGGCGATGACGACGCCGAGGACGGGCAGCAGCAGGGCGGGTATCGCGCCACCGAGAGTGGTGGCCCAGCCGATGGCAGCCCGGGACGTGCGCGCGGGCAGGTACCGCGAGTACTCGGCCCCCATGTAGCACCAGCTAAGGCCGCCGGAGGAGATCATGATCATGGCCGCGACGGCGAAGGTGGCCAGCGAACCGCTGTGGCCGAGCGGCAGGTGCGCGAACGAGCCGTGCACGCCGAGTGCCACGCATACCGCCACGACGATGACGGCGAACACATAGCCGAGCCAGCCCTCTACGGACTTCAGTGTCGCGTTCCCGAACAGCGAGGCAGCATACATAAGTATCGCCATAACGACGAGCCCGGCTGCCTTAGTGAGGTCAGTCGGCGCATTCGGAGAGTAATAGGCGATGATCGACTCCGCCGACTCCGCCCCTATGACCAGTCCGACGGCAGACCAGCCCAGGGTCAGCAGCCAGGCGATGAACGTGTTCACCTTGTTGGCCTGGCGGCCGAAGACCCGCTCCCCGATGCCCATCGTGGGGATGCCGAACCGGGGTCCGAGACTCGACACGGCGCCAAGCAGGACGTACGACGCGGCACCCAGGGCAATGCACGCGACCGACTGCCAGAAGTCGAGGCCGAGCGCGATGGCCAGGCCGCCGACGATGATCGCCCCGAAGTTCGTCGCGGTGGTAAGCCAGAAGGTGAAGAGTTCCCTCGGCGTACCGTGCCGGGCATCCTCCGGTATCGGTGCCGCAGTGCTCTGCTCGATGTGAAATCTCTGGTCCTGAACATCCATTAGGCTGACATCCCTTGGCGGTCGGGGGGGGAACGATGCTGCCCCGCGACCTTGCGGGAAAATGAATGCAACCGGTTTCATGTAACCGGTTGCAAAAGGATACCCGCCAGGTGCGATGATGTAAAGGTGGTACGACTTACGGATGTCGCCAGGGCCGCGGGGGTTTCGAAAGCCACCGCCTCCCGGGCGCTCACCAGGCCGGAAATGGTCGCCAGCGAGACCCGCGAACGTATCCTCGCGATCGCCGCGGAGCAGGGGTTCCAGCCCAACCCCGCGGCGCGTGCCCTGACGACGGGGCGCACGGGGATCATCGGCCTGATCATGCCCACCCTGACGAACCCGTTCTTCGCCCCGCTGGTGCTCAGCGCGCAGGAAGCGGCGGCGCGGGCGGGCACGCTCGTCCTGGTCGCTACATCGGAGTACTCGGTCGGCCGGGAGCAGGACATCGTGGACCGCATTGCCGGCCAGGTGGACGGGTTCATCATGGTCGCGCCGATGAGCGGGGACCATGCGCTGCGGCGGCTCGCCCGCGCTCATCCACTCATCCTCGTGGACCGGACGGTCGGAAAGATGCCCGCCGTCCTCACGGGCACCGCGGCAAGCCTGGGCGAGGCAGCCGGTCACCTGATCAGCCTCGGGCACCAGCGCATCGCCTACATCGGCGGCCCGCCGCAATCGTGGGCGGATGGCCAGCGCCGCCAGGTGCTGCGCGACCGGGCCGAGGCAGCCGGCGTCAGCCTCACCCTGCTCGGGCCGGTGATGCCGGCCTTCGATGCCGGCATCACCGCGGCGGGCCAGCTTCCGCCCGATGTCACCGCCGTCATCGCGTACAACAGCTCGCTCACACTCGGCCTGCTGCACGCGCTCGTCGCGTCGGGTGTCCGGGTCCCCGAGGACATCAGCCTCGTCAGCGGTGATGATCTCGCCGCGTTCGGTGCCATGACACCCGGAATCACCGCCGTCGAGGTTCCGTTCGCAGAGGTCGGCGACAGCGCGGTCGACGGCCTGCGTAACGTCCTCGCCGGTGCCGGGACCCAGCAGCCAATCATCGTTCCCGGGCGCCTCATCCTGCGCACATCCACGCGCGGCCCTAGCCCGGAACGGGCAGCCGATCCGACGAGGGTGAGATAACGACCGAGCCCGACACCTGCCACACTCAAACGTGGAGCAAACATCGGGGTGCATAGGTCTAGACCATCATGGCCGAGATCGTCTGGATCACGGCGAGGAGAGGTCATGACCATCGTCGGTAAAGGTATAGATGCCTGGGACGACGCACGATGGCAGGTACAGCTGGAGTCCGGCGAAAGCGGCCGACACGGTTGGTGATCCCTGCTGGCCCCGGGCTGGCGCTCCTAGGGTCCCCGGTTTCCGGCGGGCGGACGCAGCACGGAGATGCCGGTCGCTGCGAAGTCGTCCCCGGTGCAGAGCACGGGGTACCCGGTCCGCTCAGCGAGCGCGTACGTGAAGCAGTCGCCGAGGTTGAGCGCGGCCGGATGCCTTCCCTTGCCGTATCTCCGCCACCCGCTCATCGCGCGGGCCGCCAGCTCCTCATCGACGGCGACGATGTCGATCTTCGCATCACGGAGAAACCGGTCTACGACATCCTGCCCGGCCGGCCAGAGGCGGGCCTCGATGACGATGCCCAGCTCAACCCTGATGGCAGCGGGCATCAGCCGGACCAGGGCATGCTCAAGGTAGGTGGCGAGATCCTCGCTTCCTGGCTCGCCGAGGATTACGGCTACGCAGGCTGACGTGTCAACGACGATGCTCCGGCCGCGCTCTGACTGCGGCGACGACTGGGTCACCCCGGGAGGCCCGCGTCGTCGTAGCCGATGATGTCCTCCGGCGTCCTGCCGTCGGTAACCGGCAGTGCCGCCACGTCCGCCGCGAGGCGCGCCAGTCGCGTCCGCATGCTGGCACCATGCCTGGCGTGCTCGCGGTCGAGCCGCTCCCTGAGCGCGATCACGACCGCCTCCGTCAACGTCTCGCCGGTCTCCGCAGCCAGTTCCCTAGCGAGCTGGTCCGCCTCGTCGCTCTTAATGCTGAGTGCCATGGCAGAAGTATAGATTGAATAGCGGATTTCTGCCATGCAAGATGCTCTCCGGGTACGCGTCGAGGGCCTGATCAGTGCTTCGGCTGGTTGCGGGCTCCTGGATGGTCGGCGAAGGGGGTGCGCCAGTCGCACCGGGTGCCGTTGAGGTTTGACTCGCACTGCCAGTAGGGGCGGCCGTCGGCGCGGAAGACGCGAGCGAGCCGAACAGGCGACCCGCATCGAGGGCAAGTCGGCGGGCTGGCAGTAGAGGCCCAGTAGCAGGCGGCCAGGCACATCGGACAGGGTTCGCTGCTGCTGTAGAGCACACTGTCCTCGAGCACGTGCTGGCCCAGTGCACGGCCGGCCGCGTGCAGTGCCATGATCTCCGCGTGGGCGCTGGGATCCCCGCAGCTCCACCACCTGGTTAAATCCCCGCCCGACGATCTTGCCCTCGCGTACCAGGACAGCTCCGAACGGCCTCTGCTTTGCCAGGGATCGCTGACCTGGTCCCGGCCTGGCGCGCGCAGGGTGTCGGTGCGCGAGCGCGGCACATAAGGGCCCAAACGCGGCCGTCGATCCAGGCCCCTCCCAGCTAGGCGGACTGCACTCACGTGCACCGGACGGCGGCGGCCGCCGTCCGGCGCACGCTGTCGGCGTGGGAGGCCAGATGGTCAGGCCGACTGGGACTGCCGGGCGAACTCCCGGGTGAGGGTGGCGCAGAAGGCTGGCAAGTCGGCGGGCTTGCGGCTGGTCACCAGCGTGTTCGGTCCTGCCGTGCAGACCTGGACCTCGGAGTCGGTCCAGTTCCCGCCCGCGTTCCTGATGTCGGTCTTCAGGCTCGGCCAGGACGTGAGCGTCCGGCCGTGGACCAGGTCGCCCTCGACGAGGACCCACGGGCCGTGGCAGATGACTGCGGCCGGCTTGCCGGCCTCGAAGAACCGCCGGGCGAAGCTGACTGCGGCCGGCGACATGCGCAAGGCGTCGCTGTTGGCGACCCCGCCCGGGATCACGACCGCGTCGTACTCGGCGTGGTCGGTGTCGCGCAGCGCGCGGTGCACCGTGAAGATCTCGCCCTTGTCGAGGTGGTTGAATGCCTGGACCTGGTCGCCTTGCGGGGCGACGAGCTCAGGTGTGCCGCCGGCGTCTATGACCGCCTGCCAGGGCTTGGTCAGCTCCGCCTGCTCCACTCCCTCGTTCGAGGTGAGGAACGCGACCCGGAGGCCGCTGAGTTCACTTGCCATCGGAAAGTCTCCTTCGGCTTGACGTTGCGGGACCGTTGCCGTCTGCCCTCCGGCAGACCGCCTATGCGTCTCGGTGAAGGCCACCTGGGCGACGAGTGGGGCCACCCCAAGCTGACCCGGTGGCTTGCCGTGAACGAGCCGGTCAGGACGACGGCGAGGATCTGCCACGAATTCTTGCCTGTGTCGTTCACCGCAAGCGCCTGCCCGCCGCGGGACAGCGCAAACGGGCTGTTTCGCGCCGGCCGCCCCGGGCAGCGCCGGCCGGTGCCTGAGTCAGCGGGTGGCCCTGGGGGCAGAGCCGGTCATGACGTCGGCAGCTGCGATCCTTCTGCGGCGGCGTACCCGAGAGCCTGTTCCAGGCTGGCGAAGCTGGGGATCATCTGGTCAATTCCGGTGAGCGCGAAAATGCGCCGAACGGCAGGGCCGGAGACCGCCAGCAGCAACTGGCGGTTCTCGTCTAGGGCGCGCCGGTGCGCGGCGGCTAGGGCGTGGACCCCGGATGAGTCGCAAAACCGGGTCCGGGTCATGTCGACCACGAATCGCTTGTGACCGTCCCCGGCCGCCTGGACCAGGGCCAGCCGCAGGCCGCCGGCATTGTTCATATCGATTTCCTCCGGGGTCCCCACCACCGGCACGCCTCCGACCAGGTCAACGGGAAACCTGCTCTCCGGCATCTGCCTCACCTCCACGGCCAAGAGCCGCTACCCACCGCCGCACCGATGCGGTCTGCTCCCGGCCGCAGACCCGCAGCTGCTGTGGCTGACCGGGTGGACCGCCGGATCCCGCTCAGCGTCACCGTGGACGGGCCGCTGATGCTGACGGCATCTCGCGACGCTCCCGGCTTGGCGGTGAAGATAAGGAGTCTGGCATCGGCGTGCTTCCCGCGTCGTAGCCGGTCATTGACCTAGCAGCGCCCGGAGGGTCCGCGCGTTGCGTACCGCGTTGGCCTCCCCGTCGTTGTTGAAGTACACGAGCACGTCCTGGTCGGCTTGGTCCCACTCGCCGATCCGGTCAGCCCACCAGCGCAGGTCGGAGTCGGGGTAGGAGCCCGCGTACAGGTGCTCGCGGTCCGGGCCGTGCATCCGGACGTAGACGAAGTCGGTGGTGGCGCGCAGCACGCACGGCAGGCTGGCGCCGCTCATCACGCAGTAGGCCGCGCGGTGCGCTGCGAGCAGCGTGAAGACCTCCTCGCAGTGCCAGCTCGGGTGCCGGAACTCAACCGCGACGCGCATCCAGCCAGGGACCCGCGCGAGGAAGTAGTCGAGCCGGGCGTCGTCGCGGGCCTGGGCGGGCGCCAGCTGCACTAGCAGCACCGCCCGGCGGCCGTCCAGCTCATGCCAGCCCGCCGCGATGCGCTCCAGCCAGGTCTCCGGCTCGTACAGCTTGCGCGCGTGGGTCAGGCCGCGCGGTGCCTTCACCGAGAGCCGGAAGCCGTCTGGCAGGCGGCGCCGCCAGCTGGCGAACGCCGCTGGCCCGGGCCAGCGGTAGAAGCTGCTGTTCAGCTCGGCGGTGGTGAAGGCTTGCGTGTACCGGGCGAGCCGGTCGCGGGCAGGCAGGCCGGGCGGGTAGAGCTCGGGGTGCCAGTGATCGTAGCTCCAGCCCGACGTGCCGATCCAGGCGGCCACGGCGGCGTCAGGCGGTGCGGGCCCTGCGGGACCCGCGAAGCCCGGGGAACGGCAGGGTCGGCGGCACCGCCAGACTGCCGAGGCCGTAGAGAAAGCACTCGGCGGAGCCGTCGAGGTCTCGCGCCAGCTGTCGGTGGCGTCCTTCCCGGAGTCTGGTGTCCGACCGGAGGTGCTGGTTATCAAGTTTTACCGTAAGCATCAGCGGGCGCACTTCCTTTGGCTACCGGCGTTCCTGCGGCAGGCGCCGCGCTAGCCTGCGCCCCGGGTTGGCTGCCTCGGGTCAGGCTGACGTCTGGGCCACGTAGGCGGTGGCGGAGGTCACCATCGGTACCAGCGGCTGCGTGAGGTGCCTTCCCCGACGCGGACGAGGAAGCCGATCAGCCAGAGCAGGAGCACCGCGAGCGCGATCCACCACAGGAGGTGGACGGCGAATCCCAGGCCGCCCAGGATGACGGCTAGCAGGAGAACAAGCAGGACGATCGCCATGAGGCTGTTCCTTCCGATAACCGGGTGCGTGGGCGTGGTTCGCCGCTGCTACCCGGCGTTCGCCTCCCTATGCCGGCCTATTCTGGCTCGCGGTGTTGCGCCTGTTGAGTTGGCAGGTGCTTCATGTGTGAGGGGCCCGAACGCGGGTAGCAGGGCGTCCCTGTTCGCCGCTTTGACTTGAGGGGACCCGTTATGCTAGGTGGCAGCTTCACCGCCGATATCACCGCGATCCGCGAGCGAGCCCGGCGGCGGATGGAGGAGGGGCCGGTCACCGGCTCGTACGGCAAGGACCCCGAGGATGTCGTCGCCGTGCTCAACGAGGTGCTGGCCACCGAGATCGTGTGCTGGATGCGTTATACCCGCCATGCGATCTCCGCGACCGGGGTGAACCGGGCCCAGGTCGCCAGCGAGTTCACGACTTACCAGGAGATCATCCGCTGGCTCGGCGACGGTGACCCGACCACGCGCAGGCTGCTTGAGGGCATCCTTGCCGACGAGGAAGAGCACGCCGGCGACCTCGTCGACCTGCTCGGCGCATGACAGGGGTCTGGCTGCAAGGCTGCGGGGACGAGACCAGCGCCTGGAAGCGGACCGCCGCGGCGTTCACTGCGGCCGTCGAGTCCGGTCGGCTTGACCTTCCGCTGCCGGGAGCCGGCGCGACCTGGGAGCGGTGGGCTGTGTTCGCCGATCTGGCCGAGGAAGACCTGTCGCTGGCGAGGCTCGGTGAGGGGCACGCCGACGCGGTCGCGATCCTGGCCGAGCTCGGCGGGCCGCCGCCGCTTGCTGGCAGCCGCTGGGGCGTGTGGGCGGCGAACCCTCCCGGCCCCAATGTGACGGCCAGTCGGCGGGGCGGTACCTGGGTGCTGAACGGCACGAAGCAGTACTGCTCGGGGGCCCGGGTTTGCACGCATGCCCTGGTCACTGCCAGGGCTGACGATGAGGAAGGGCTGTTCGCCGTCGCGGTGGAGGACCTTGAGCCGCGCGAGGGCAGCTGGCCTGCCACCGGGATGGCCGGAAGCGACACCCTGGACGTCGGCTTTCCCGGGGTCGCGGGGGAGTCAGTCGGGCCGCCGGGCGGGTACACGAGCCGGCCGGGGTTCAGCCATGGCGGCGCCGGGGTGGCGGCCTGCTGGTACGGCGGGGCGCGCGGCGTGGCCCGGGCGCTGCTGCGCGCTGCCGCCAAGCGCGACATCGGCCCGCACGCGCTCGCGCACCTGGGTGCCGTCGACATCGCCCTGCGCACGGCGCGGGCCGCGCTCGGCCGGGCGGCGGCCGAGATCGACGCGGACCCGGACGACCGGCGCGGCGAGGGCCGGCTGCGCGCCCTGCGGGTGCGGGCGCTCACCGAGGCGGCCGCCACGGACGTGCTGGCCAGGACCGGCCGGGCGCTGGGCGCCGGGCCGGTCAGCCATGACGAGGCGCATTCTCGCGCGGTCGCCGACCTCACCGTCTACCTGCGCCAGCATCACGCGGAACGTGACCTGGCGCGGCTGGGCGAGCTGGTCGCTGAACACGGAGTCACGTGGTGAGCGAGCCCGCCGGCCGTGTGAACCCGATCGACGCGCCCGGCACGGACGAGCGGACCTGGGCTGCCTGGTCGTGGCTGAGCACGCTCCCTGGCAGCGGGCTCGCCGGGCTGGCCGGCGTAACCAGTGCCGTGGTTGTGGCCGCGCACCCCGACGACGAAGTGCTGGGGGCTGGCGGCCTGATATCGGTGCTGGCCGCATCGCGCGCCCGGCTGCGGCTGGTGGCGGTCACCGACGGGGAACGCTCGCACCGGGGCCGCACGCCGCCGGCCGTGCTCGCCCGGCGGCGCACGGTCGAGACAGCCGCCGCGCTGCGCGCCCTGGGCGCCCGGACAGCCGAGGTAATCCGGCTTCACCTGCCGGACGGTAGGCTGGCCGCCCGCGAGGATGAGCTGACGGCTGCGCTCGCTCCGCTGGCCGCTGGTTTCGACCTGTGCCTCGCCCCGTGGGACCGCGACATGCATCCCGACCACGAGGCGGCCGGGCGCGCCGCGCGCCGGGCGGTCCCGGGGTCTTTGTACTACTACCCGGTCTGGATGTGGCACTGGGCCTTCCCCGGCGATCCCCGGGTGCCATGGGACCGGGCACTGCGGATCCCGCTCCCGCCGCGCGCGGCCAGCAGGAAACGCGCCGCGATCAGCTGCTTCGCCAGCCAGACGACCGACCGGGGCCACGGTCTCGGCCCTGTGCTGTCTCCTGGCATCATCGCCCACTTCACCAGGGCTACGGAGGTCCTGTTCCGGTGACGCTTGACCCGGGCTACTTCCGTGACCGCTACGCGTCCTCCGCCGATCCCTGGGGGCTGGCGGAGCGCTGGTACGAGGCGCGCAAGTACGCGCTTACCGTCGCCCTGCTGCCCAGGCAACGCTACGGGGCCGCGTTCGAGCCGGGCTGCTCGATCGGGGTGCTCACCGCGCAGCTGGCACCGCGCTGCGACCGCCTGCTCGCCTGCGACGTGGTGCCTGACGCGGTCGCGGCGGCCCGCTCGAGGGCTGCGGGGCTGCCCGGCGTACGGGTCGAGCGGCGGGTCATTCCCGGTGAGTGGCCGCCGGGCTCTTTTGACCTCATCGTCTTGTCTGAGCTTCTCTACTATTTCGACGACGCCGACCTTGGCCAGGTGCTCGGCCTCGGCATCGGCTCGCTGCGCCCCAGCGGGCAGATCCTCGCGGTGCACTGGCGGCACCCCGCGCCTGACCACCCGCGCACCGGCGATGAGGTACACGAAGACCTGGCCGCGCACCCGGGGCTGGCCCGGCTGGCGCGTTACCGCGACCCGGACTTCACCGCCGAAGTGTACGGCCGTGCGGACGGCGACCTGAGATCCGTCGCGCAGGCCGGCGGGATCGCGTGATCCGGTCGCTCGGCGTGGTGGTCCCGGCGCACAACGAGGAGGACCGGCTGCCTTCCTGCCTGGCCAGCCTGCGCCGCGCCGCGCGGGCGGCACGCGGCACGCCGGTGCACCTGGTCGTGGTGGCCGACGCGAGCCGCGACCGGACTGCCCAGGTCGCGCGGCGCGGCGGCGCGGCGGTCATCACGACCGACGCGCGGAGCGTCGGCGCGGCGCGGGCGGCCGGAATGCGGGAGGTGCTGCGCCGCGCCGCGCACCTGGACCCGGCGGACGTCTGGCTGGCCACCACGGATGCCGACACGCTCGTCCCGCCCTGCTGGCTCCGCGAGCAGGTCCGGTACGCAAACCGGGGATGGGACGCGGTGGCAGGCACGATCCGGATAGCCGACTGGTCCGGTCACCAGCCGGGAACGCGGTCGCTGTTCCGCAAGCGCTACGGCAGGGGCACCCGACCGCACTCCCACGTACACGGCGCCAACCTCGGCTTCGGTGCCGCCGCTTACCTGCGGGCCGGCGGGTTCCCTGACTTGCCCACCGGCGAAGACCGCGCGCTCGTCACGGCACTGACCGCGGCCGGCAGCCGGGTACTGCGCACCCGCGCGCTCACCGTGGTCACCTCGGCCAGACGCGATGCCCGTGCCCCGGGGGGCTTCGGCGACTACCTCGCGGGACTGGACGCCGAGGCGGACACGGCCCTGGCATGAGAGCACGGCCCAGGCCACCAGGCGCGTTTGCTGCCACGCTCCCGGGTAGCTGCGCTGCTCATGGATCCCATCAGCTCGTGCCTGTTTGGCGTGGTTCTGGTGGGGTTAGCCGCGGCGACGGTGGACGAGCCAGGCTTTGGCGTCGCGATTCCGGCGGTTGTGCGCCGTCCCTGCGGGGTCGTCGTGATGCCGGCGTCCGGCATTCACGTGCCGGCTCCGGAGACCTGTGCGGGAACTTGCGCGCGGCGTACCTTAGGCGGCGGTGGCGGCTGGCTGAGTGCGGAGCTGCCTACTGCCGCCGGGCCGGTCGGCGCGGCACCCGCTGCCCGTTGCATACCTGGCCACGCACGATGGAAGTTAAGGCTTTCCTTCAGGCGGCACAACCAGGCCGTACCACGGCTAGGCCCGGCGGTACGGTCCGCGATGGTGGCCCGGGCGTAGAGCTGATCAGGGGTGGCTGACGACGCGGCCGGCGGCACGGACTCGGAGTTCTTCAAGCTGGCTGGCCTGGGTCTTCGCCCGGGCAATGAGCTCGTCGAGCCGCTCGGCGTCGATCCGGGCGTCGGTGTCGGCCTGTGCCCGCAGCGTGCGCCAGCCGGCCGCCTTGCCTTCGACCTCGAGCCGCAGCAGTTCCAGCTCTTCCAAGTCGCTGAGCGGCGACCGGGCGAGGACGCGGCCGTTGAACTTCAGCCGGCCTTTTCCCCGATCCAGGCGGCACCGGCCTTGTAGCCGCGCACGGCGACGCCGAGTGAGGCCATGATGTCCAGCAAGGCGGCGCGGTCCCGTCCGATCTCAGCCGCGATTGCTTGAAGCTCGCTGCCATCTTCCCGGCCCTGGTGCGATCGGGCCATCCGGCGCGCGAGCTGGGTGCCCGCCGTCGCGCCCGCAAGATGGTCGTTGAGGTAGATGCCAATCATGAGGTGCCGGGACGGCTCGGTCTTTGTGGTGGCCTTTTCCGTGGTCATAGTTCCTCCGTCAGGTCACGGGGCCCGGATTACCCGCTCTTGCCGAGCAGGCTCCCGGGGAGGGCGGCCAGCAGGTCCCCCGGGTCGCGGTACACCTCGGCGGCCCCGGCGGAGGTGAGCTCGTCGCGGCTGACGCCGCCGCTCAGCACGCCGATGCACCAGACCCCGGCCTTCTGGCAGGCCTGGACGTCCCAGAACCGTGTCGCCGGTGAACACTGCCTCTTCGGCCGGCACGCCGATCTTGTCCAGCGCCGCCTGGACCAGGTCCGGTGCGGGCTTGCTGGCCTCGACGTCCCCGGAGCAGGTGGCCGCGTCGATCGCGTCTTCGGCGTCCAGGACCGCGCGCAGTACGTTGAACTCGGCCTCATCCGCCGAGCTGGCCAGCACCACCGCAAGGCCGCGGTGCTTGCATGCGCGCAGCAGGCCGACGGCGCCCGGCAGCGGCTGCAGCCGTGACCCGTACGTGGCGTACAGGGCGCTGTGCGCCGCGCGGATGCCGGTGTCGGCGTCCTTGTCCCGGTCGGCCGGAAGCAGCTTGTCGAGCATCTGTCCTGAGCCCATCCCGATTGCCCGGTGGATTTCCGCCGTCGGCACCTTGTGCCCGGCCTGGCGGAACGCCTCCCACCAGGTCACTGCGTGCAGGTAGTTCGTGTCGACGAGGGTGCCGTCCACATCGAACAGCGCCGCCGACGGCCCCTTCCCGTTCTTCCCGGTCATGGCGCGCCCCTACCCGCCCGGAGAAGAGCAAACCGGTAACCGCGAGGTCACCGGAGTATCTATCAGGCTGAGTGAGCCCCGGGCTGCCCGGGTAGCGGCGCGCATGACCCTGAACCGCTCCAAAACGCCGTCACTGGTCTGACCAGCGATTTCGGCGACTCGTCTATGCGGCCAGGACCTACAACTCCCCTCGGAGCTTCGCGGCTGCCGCCCACGCAGTCTGCCCGGGACCTAATGCGTGCACCTAGCCGGGATCACGGCTCACCCGACGGGGAGCCGCGGACGCCGCGCGGCCGAGCTGCGCATCGATCGTTGTCGCGGTGCCGCAGGCCTGGACGGTGAAGCCGACCCAAGCGGTAAGTCCCGCGTTCGAGTCGCGATCTGGGCGCCTGCTGAAGTTTCCGCGGTGGCCTCATCCCGTGATTTGCAGCCGACAGGTTAATCCCCGCTGGCCTGGGAAGTAGATGCGTCCTGACCGGCAAAGACATCTCAAGGAAGGCGGACTATGGTCTGGGTATGGAGCGGCCTTGTGATCGGGCTGGCAATCGTGGCACTGGCGGTGGGCATCCCATTTTTCCTCACCCACAGGCGCATGCGCGAGCCGCGCGATGTCTCTGACAGTCGTGCTTACCTGCGTGCCCGGCGGAGGTGGGTCTGGCAGCGGCGGGTGTCTGCGGCGTCGGTGCCAAGGGCGACGGGCCTGACCACCAGAGATGACCACAACGGCATTCGGATTCGGCGGACTAGAGCAGACCGGAAGATTAGCCCCAGTCCAGGTGACGCTGAGCGGCATCATGGATCGTGATCGAGGCCGGCACCCGCCATGTCCACGTCCTTGGCGTGACCGCGCACCCGGACGGGGCATGGACGGTCCAGCAGGCCCGGAACCTGCTGATGGACCTAGGGAGAGCGCCACTCGGTTCCGGTTCCTGGTCCGAGACCGGGCCGGGCAGTTCACGGAGGCGTTCGACACGGTGCTGACTGGCGCGGGGATCGAGGTGGTGAGGATCCCGCCGCGCAGCCCGAAGGCGAACGCCTTTTCCGAGCGGTGGGTGCGCACCGTCCGGTCCGAGGTCACCGACCGAATGCTGATCGCCGGGCCGCGGCACCTGCGGCCGGTCCTGAAGGAGTACGTCGCGCATTCCAACCAGCATCGCCCGCACCAGGCCAGGAGCCTGCGGCCTCCGGACGGCGGCGGCATCACCAAAGCCCCGGTTACCGACTTGGCGACGGCCCGGATGCGACGCCACGAAGTCCTCGGTGGGCTGATCCACGAGTACGAACGGGCTGCATGACGGTTTCCAGCCCAGCCGTATCGTTCCAGGTCAGAGGTGCTGTCGAGTTTTGGAACCCTTCAGGGAAATCGGAGAAGCGAGCCCGTACGGAATGTAACTGTCAAGGCCGACTGGCTAAGGGATGCGGCTCCTTAAGGTGCGTTAATCCGCGTGGGAAGCAGGATGGGCGCGATTCGCATGCCCGGCACGTGTACTTCCGGTCAACCTGGCGCATGCCTGCGCCGACCTGCGGAGGGCCGACAGGCCGAGCCCGTCTTGCAGCAACAGACTCTTGCCCTGTGGTAGGGGCGGGCCTGGGCTTGAGAACCTAGCGGCGGGCTGGGCGGCGGAGGAGGGTCCAGGTGATGAGGGCGAAGACGGCGGCTAGGGCCAGCTGGAGGGCCATGGCGACGGCCCAGGCGTGGACCGAGTGGCGCCACAGGGGGTCGGGGGGGTCGCCCGGCGGCGGCGGGACCACGTGGTTCAGGTTGATGGTGGCCCCGAGGGCGGCGAGGCCCCAGCGGGACGGGGAGAGCCAGGCCAGCTGCTCAAGGCCGGCGGTGCTGTTGAGGCGGATGACACCGCCGCAGAGGATGACTTGCACCAAGACCGTGCCCACTAGGAGCGGCACGGTCTTGTCGGAGGAGTTGACCGCAGCCGAGATGAGCAGGCCGATGGTCATCGAGGCGACGGCGAGGGCGGCGAGGGCGGTTATGATCTCGGCGAGCGGGTGCGAGGTGAGTACGCCACGCGGCGGCATCTGGCGGCCCGTCAGGCCGATGGCGACAAGCACGACTGACTGGATGGCGCTGATGACGCCGAGGACGGCGATCTTGGAGGCGAGGTAGGCGCCGGGTGACAGGCCCGCGGCGCGTTCCCTGGTATAGATCGGCCGTTCCTTGACCAGTTCCCTGACGCCGTTGGCCACGCCGATCAGGCAGGCGCTCATTACCAGGATAATCAGCATCTGGATGGCCAGGCCGTTGTTCGTCCCGACCAGGCCGCCGGAGTCGGGGATAGCCCTGACCAGGACGCCGAGGATGATGGGAAGCGCCACCATCGCGCCGACGTAGTTGCGGTCGGAGGCGATGACCGACAGGTACCTGCGCACCAGGGTAGACACCTGGGCGAGTCGGCTGGCCGGGCGCGGCGAGGCGGCGACGGCCGCGGCGCTGGCGGCGGGCCGCTCCTGTGCCGTGCCCATGGCTTGCAGCGGAATGCCGATGTAACGGGCGTAGTAGCCGGAGCGGCGGTAGCCGGCGGCCCAGTCACGGTCCGGCTCTGCCTCGAAGTCCTGGAAGACCTCGGCCCAGTCGTCGCGGCGGAAGTGGCGCAGCCCGTCGGCGGGGGTGCCGAAGTAGGCGATCTTTCCGCCGGGCACCAGGACGAGGAGCCGGTCGCAGTTGGCCAGGTTGGCGACGCTGTGCGTCACCACCACGACCGTGCGGCCGTCCGCGGCGAGCTGCGCCAGCAATTCCATGACCGACTTGTCCAGTCCGGGATCCAGGCCGGACGTGGGCTCGTCGAGAAACAGCAGGCTCGGCTTCGTTAGCAGTTCGAGCGCGACGTTAACGCGTTTCTGCTGTCCGCCCGAGAGGCTGCCGGTGCGGGTGTCGGCGTGCCTCGCCAGGGACAGCTCGCCGAGGACCTCGTCAATCCGGCGGGACCGTTCCTTGCGCCTCGTGTCCGGGGAGAACCGCAGCTTGGCGGCGTAGGACAGCCCGCGGCGGGCGGTGAGCTGGCTGTGCAGGATGTTCTCTTGCGGGACCAGGCCGATGTGGTGCCGCAGTTCGGCGTAGTTGGCGTACAGGTCTCGGCCGTCGTACAGCACGCTGCCGCTGCTGGCGGGGCGCATCCCGGTGAGCGCGCCGAGCAGGGTCGACTTGCCGGCGCCGCTCGGGCCGATGACGCCGAGCAGGCAGCGTTCCGGCAGCGGGAAGGTGACCTCGTTGAGGAGCACTTTCCCGCTAGGCAGGGTAACCGTCAGCCCACGCGCGTCGAGCAGCACGCCGTCGGCCGCGTCGAACTCCTGCAGTTCGTCGCCTGCCAGCCGGAACGTCGCCGTGCCGATACCGATCACGTCGTCTTCGGTGACCGCCACCGAGGTGATCCGCCTGCCGTTGACGAAGGTGCCGCTGTGGCTGCCAACGTCGGTGAGCTGGAAGCGGCCGTCACCGAGGGCCCGCAGTTCGGCGTGGCGGCTGGACACCAGGAGGTCCGCGATGACCACGTCGTTGCCGTTGGCCCGGCCGATAAGCATCGGCCGGCCGAGCATCCGGGTGACCCCGGACGGCACCCGGTTCGCCGCGGGGCGGACGCGCCACACCGCAGTGGCCGGATAGCCGGGCGCCGGCTCCGCGGCGGCCCACGCGGGCACGGAACCGGCGACCCAGCACGACAGCAGCGGCCCTCCCTGCGGGTCGCCGAGCCGGAACTGGACGTTGCCGGCCACCTTCATGCGGCGCACCGGCCGCCCGGCGCAGAACGTGCCGTTGGTGCTGCCCAGGTCCCGGATCAGCCACTGCCCGGCGGTTACCAGCAGTTCCGCGTGCCGCCAGGAGACCCCGGGCACGTCGACCACCACGTCCGCAGCCGGATCCCTGCCGATCTGGTACAGCTGCCCGGGCACCAACGTGACGTAGCCGCCGTCAACGTACTCGACCACCAGTGACCCAGACACGTCTGCATGGTATTGCAGCGACTTGTGTGATTACGGTGTTTTCCAGGACCGAGTCCGCCGGGATGACCTGCTCGATGCCGCCGGGCAACACCTACCGGCCCTCGGCGCGGACCCAGGAGATCCGGGCTGTGGTCTTGGGCGCCCGGTCCTACCGGTCCTGGCAGTCCTGTTGGGGCATGGGGTCGGATGCGGGTGTAGGTGCCGAAACTCTGTCACGGCCGCTGACCTGGGTGTCTTATGGTGGATGAGGGGCGGTCAGGTTAGGTATCTGGCTGAGCGGGGGCCCTGCGGTCGGGCACTGCCGGTACTCGTGTCACTGCGACTCGCCTACCTGGCGGTGCTGCGCGTATTCGGCTGGCTCGTCTTGCTCGCCCGAGCGTCATTACAACGGGCGGCGGCCCCATCGCGGCCGTCAACTCCGCCCGCCCCAGCCCGATCACCCTCCAGCCGATCTCTCCCAAGAGCGGATCAAACGCCGGCCCGTCCTCGGCGGCCTTATCAACGAGTACGAGCGGGCTGCATAGAAGCCCAGGTCAGGAACGACGGCCGAGTTCTGGAACCCCACACGGCATGCACCTCGGGCGGACCTTTCACGTACCCCGATGGCAAGAGGCCGGGGAGATTACCGTGAGCTGGGCCGCCCCCGACCGGATCTCCCCGGACCGGCAGCACCGGTCCCGGAAGGCAGCAAGCCGCGGGCGGCATCCGAGCAAACACGGAGCAAGCATCGGCGCGGAAAGGTCTAGACCAATACAGGTACCGCTGCCGGTAAAGGTACAGCTGTCCGCCATGTGGTACATGCTGGCCGCGCCCGGAGTCCGGTGAAAGCGGCTGTTGCCGGGTTCAGGCCACTTGCTGGCTGAGCGGTTATCCTGATGCCATGCCGGAGATGCCGCATACCCTGACCGCAGCGCTGCACCGGGAAGAGGACTGGTTCATCGCGCAGTGCCTGGAGGTCGACGTGGCCAGCCAGGGGCGCACGATCGACGAGGCCCTCGCCGGCCTGGCCGAGGCTGTCGAGCTGTACTTGGAGGAGGTCGATGATCCGGCCGGGCACGTCACGGCGACTCCGCTGGTGACATCCTTCCAGCTTCCCGCCGCGTGAGCCCCGCGCTTGCTGACCTTCCGGTCGCAAGGTCATCCAGGCGCTGGAGTCGGTCGGGTTCGCTTGTGTCCGGACCAAGGGCAGCCACGCGGTTTACCGCGACAGAGAAGGGCGGGTGGCTGTCATCCCGCAGCACGGCGTGGTAAAGCGTGGCACGCTCGCATCGATCCTGCGGCAGGCGGGGCTGACGCCCGCCGGGTTCCTGAAGCTCCTGAGCTGAGCATGGACAAACCGGGCACATAAAAAATGATCTGGATTATTAAAACCCCAGGTTATCCGATGTGCGCCGCCAGAGAATCGAACCTCGAACCTGCGGATTAAGAGTCGAAGCTGGCCCTGGCTGGTGCCCGTCTTTAATAGGTTTAGTGCCCATGGGAAAGGCGAGCAAGAAGAAGTCCGACCGGCGCACGGGAATCGGGCCGCCTCGGACGGAGATCGAGTCGACGGTCAGGCAGGAGCGGGTAAAGCGGCGGCTGATCGCTGCGCTGAGCCAGCCAGGCCAGGTGGGCGACACGTTGCGCCAGGTCGCCGGGCAGGGTGCTGCCGCGCAGGCGGCAGCCGACGATGCCGTAACCGGGCTGTGGGGCGGGGTGACACCGGTCCCGGCTGAGGTCCCGCAGTGGGAGGACGGCTCGCTTGGCGACTTCTTCTTCACCGAGCCGGTCATCGCCGGGGCTGCGGCGGCGCCGCCGGCAGCGGTGGCGGTGCTGCCGCAGCCCGAGCGCATGCTCGCCTACGGCAGCGCCAGGGAGGCGGTCGCCTCCGTGCTCATCAGGGCTGTCGTCTTCGACGGGCTCCCTGGAGCCGGTCCGGCCATCGGCGTACTCATGGAGCACCTCGCTCCGGTCATCGAGTGGGAGGCCGGGCACTTCGGCCGGCCGGTTAGCGATGCCGAGGCCGACGAGATCGTGACCGGCCCAGCCTTCGTCACCGGGAGCGCCCTGTTGGAGGCTGCCCGCGCGGTCATCGCCGAGGACCGGATCGCCCCGGTGATGGAGTTCCTTGAGCCGGTCCTCGACGCGGCCGTCGCACCGCTTGGCCTGTCCGCCGAGCTGACTGGGGCTGCCGTCGCGCGGGCGCTGGCCTGCGCGGCGGCGCACGCGTACATCTTCACGGATCCGGGGGACACCGCACTGCTCAACCAGCTCGACCCCGGCAGCACGACATCCGAGAACGCGCTGGAGACGCTGGTCACCGACAAGCTGCTCGCGCCGCGGGACGCGCTCCTGGCTGGCTTGGCGGTGCTCGCGGCCCTCGCCGGGCTCTGCCGCAGCAACGCGGTGTCGGTCCTGGCGGAGGCATAGCACCTCCGGCTCAGAAGGCCGACGGGGTGCCGGTCAGCAAGAACCTTGCTTCGGCATCGCCTGTGGGGTGCCAGAAGTCTGCGTGCCCTGTGAGCTGCGGTAATGACCGGGAGAGGCTGCGGGCATCGTCGGTAAAGGTATAGGCGTCTGGGACGGCGCAATGTAGTACCTGCGATCAGAGTCGGCAGGAGATGCCGACACGCTTCGTGATTCCTGCTGGTGACGCGCTCGGTCCGCTGGCTCTGGCCGTGCCTTCGGGATCCCGAGCCTGCGTTTAAGGAGGTTGGAAAACGTCCCCGATTGTCTTCTTGTCGGACCCGACCAGGACGATCACGGGCTCCCCGTTGGAGCCCGGCATCGGGCCGCATCTCGCTTTTTACGGGTGCTTGGGAAATCTGGCCTTGTCGAAGCGTTCTTGGAGCGATGGTTTGCGCTCGTGCCTGGACCGCAGTTGCAGGAAGCGGACGGTGAACGTGTCGTGGTCGCCATCGCGGCGGGCCAGAGCGGACAAGTCGCGCAGCAGTGCGACCGCAAGGTCGTAGTCGCGGGGCTTCTTGGTCTCGATGAGGTTCTCGGCCTCCCGCCAGGCGGCTTCGGCTCCGGCGGCGAGATGGTCCAGGCGCTCGTTGTAACCGGCGGCTTTGGCAGTTGCCGCGCGTTCTTCTTCGGCACGACGGGCCCGTGCCTCGGATTCCTCGCGGACGGTCCTGCGTGCCCCGGCCGCCGTCCACAGCTGGGCTGCCGTCCGGGCAGGCTGGGCGGGTTCGTTCTGGTCTGGGGTGCTGCCTCGGAATCGTCGCAGCAGGAGGGCTTGCACCTGCGGTCCTTCGCCGTCGGCGACCATGGTGAGGAGCTTGTCCTTCTCCGCAGCGGGCAGCGCGGCGATCCAGTCGGCCAGGCCCGCGGCGGGTTCTTCCTTGAGCGACGGGCTCGCTTCGGCGGCTACCGCGATCAGGTCTTCGTCGATGTCCAGGAAGTCAGCGACGGCCCGGAGGGCGCCGCTGAGACCGGCCAGGCCGGCGGGCACCGGGGGCTCGGTGTCCTCGTCGTCCACGTGGTCCCACTGGATTCCCATGAGCCATGCCAGGTACAGCAGGCGGTGGTCGCCGCCGAGGAGCTCCGACCGGGCCGCGACCATGCCTCCCAGTTCCCCGGCCGTCTCGTCCCAGGAGTCATCCGGGTCGCGGTCGGCGTACAGGGAGATGATCAGGTGGTCGTCGGTCTCGATGAGTGAGGCGGCGTCGGTGTAGCAGTACTGCCCGGCGAGCTCGGTGTCGAGCACGGTCCGGGGAACGCGGAACATCAGGTGCCGGGTGCCCCAGTTCGCCAGGTACAGGAAGGCGTCGAAGTACTCCGCCATCATCTTCTCCGGGTCGCCGCGGAAGCTGCCCCAGTGGTACTCGTTAGTGAACCGGGTCGCGGTGATCTCGGCGCGGGTTGACAGCCGCCGGAGTTCTTCGCGCTGCTTGCTGGTCAGCGGCCTGTCCAGGGCCAGGAACTCGTAGTACTGGTACTCGCTCATCCGCGATCCCTACCGTGTCCAGCGCCGGTACGCCGCGATCCACTCCGCACCCTTCGGGGGCGGCTCAGGCAACGGCAGGTCAAGGACGTGGATCTCCTGCCGATGTCGGCCGCGGGTACAGTCGGCCACCAGGCCGTGAGACGCATGGGTCACGCCCGTCACGGTCACCGTGGCCCCGAGGACCGTGGTCTCGAACGGAACCTCCAGGTTCTCCTCGACCAACGTCGCGAACCCGGTAAGCGCCTCTTCCTCGTCGTAGCAGTCGACGGTGGCCTCTTCGATCATCGCGTTAAGCTCAGCCTCGCTTAGCCCGGTCATGCAGACCAGCGTACGGAGCGGGAAGCCCGCACCGAGACCAAAGCCGGAACCATATCCGATCCCGCCAGAAATCGTCGAAGTCGGCGATGACCTGATCGCACGCCGCCAGGGGGTGCGAACGCACTGGGTCAGTACCGAGAGTTCGGCAAACATCGCTTCCGTCGCCCATCGCCGTCCCGTCAGGGGTTACCTCGAACAGAGCTTCCGCCGCCGGATGACCGGAAAATTTAGGTGGGCGATAGCCTACGCGTGAGGATCAGGTGTCGATGAGAGCGGCAAGGATACCGGCGGGAACGGCCCATGCGTCAGCCGGGTCTGTGCAATCGAGCACGTTGCGGGTGGTGAGTACGCCTGCCCAGTCTGAAGCCTTGACGGTGACCGCCTCGCCGCGCCACCTGCCGGTCTCGATGTACTTGCCCTCAACGGCCGTCCCGGCAAGAGGTTCGCCGACGAAGTCGATCTCCTTGCGGCTCTTCGTGCGGTGGTAGAAGACCACCTCATCGGCCTTCCAGGGCCAGCCACCCGCGAAAGTGGGCCGCCGTAGCGCCATGCCGACCTGCATTTCCGTAAGGATGGTGGTGTCCACGTCGGAGCGCGCGGGATTCCGCAGATGCGACAGCCGCGCGATTCGCCTGCGAGCTGGCCCGCAAGCCCGCCCGGGAAAAGCCGCGAACGCGCCCCCAGGGGATCCCGCAGCGGGCTCCCCTGCTCCGGCATGCAAAAGCCTCAGCGGCCTTCTGCTGAGGCTCCGGCTTACCTGCGCTTCACCTGCCCAGGCCCCTGCCACTTCGCTGCCCACTCCATGACGGCCGGCACGTCCTCCGGGCGAGCCTTCCAGAGGGCCACCAGGCTAACCAGTAACCGTGCGGGCTCGAACTTCCCTACGAGACCGGCCGCAGGCCACGAGCAGATTCCGGCGGCACCTAACACGAATAAATGTAACATTCCGTTACCCTCATCTCTTTATCGTTCGGCGAGGCGGCCCGTTACACCTAACCGCGCCCTTGTCGGCGGAAGGCAAGCCAGCCCCCAGGAGTTACCTCCCATATCATGGGTATACCATAACCGTCGAATAGACATTCGCCACGTTGTCCCCGGCTGCTGCCCTCCGCCTCTGCGCTGCCCGGGCCACGCGGGGAATTGCACGCCGATTCCCAAGGGCACCGGTATGAAGCGCGGCAGCACGAAGATCGAAAGCATGATGGAGACTATGGGCGAGATCAGCGAGCGTGACGTGCCGGAGCTGCGCGAACGGCTCCGACACGTCTACTGGATCGGTGGCGGGAGCGGCGCGGGCAAGTCCACCATCGCCCGTCGCCTGGCGGCCCGACGCGGCTGGCGTGTTTACGCGACCGACGACGTGATGGCCGATCACGCCCGCCGGACCACGCCCGCGGACAGCCCCTTCCTCAGCGACTTCGCGGCCATGGACATGGACGAACGATGGGTAAACAGATCCCCGGAGACCATGCTGGAGACGTTCCACTGGTTCCGGGGCGAATGCTTTGACCTGATCATCGATGACCTCCTGCACCTCCCCGCGCAGCCGCCCGTGATCGCCGAGGGATTCCGGCTCCTGCCAGTCCTGGTCAAACCCCTGCTCGCCGAGCCAGCCCACGCCCTCTGGCTTCTCCCGACGCTGGCCTTCCGCCGGGCAGCGTTCGAGAGCCGGGGCTCGCTATGGGAGATTGCCCGCAAGACCAACGACCCGGACAGGGCCCTGGGTATCTCCTCGACCGTGACCGGATGTTCACTAGCCGTCTCCACGGGGAAGCCAAGCGCCTCGGTATGCACGTCATCGAGGTCGACGCCACGATGTCCCAGGACGACCTAACCGAACAAGTGGAGGGAGCACTCGGACTCTAAACCAGGAAACACGGCGCCAGGCATCGCCCGGTCACCCTCGCGAACCAGGCCAGCTGAGCACGTGAGACACCTTCATGCGCGGATAACGGTGTCGATCACGACGAAGGTCACGGCGAGAAAGGCGGGGTCGGTCAGCACGCTCCCCATCGTCGCCCTTCCCCGGGCCGCCGCCGCGGCCGTCCCGCCATCCGCCTGCCGGGGTACGACGGAAGCCGCGCCGCCGTACGGGGCCTGAGGGCCGGTCGTTCCGAGGGCCCTGCGGGCCGCGGCAGCCGCCCTCAGCGAGCCGAGGGCGAGCCGGGCCGGCGCGTCTCAAAGCCGGGCGCCGGGCGTCACGGCTTGGCGGCGACCGCCCCGTACATGCTGACTTCAGCGCGGGACGGCAAGAGCGTGCCCGGCTCGGGCCGCCATTCGGACACCACCACGACGCCCGGGGACACCAGCGTGAGGCCGTTGAGAACGAGGTCGGCGAACACGTCGGCGTCCCGGCCGATGGCGTCCACGCCATCACGGGTGTATGCCTGGCCGGCTTCGCGGGCCTCCGGGGCGAACTCGGCGGTGCCGTGGGAGGCGGTCACGTAGCTGCCCGGCGCCAGCGCATCGACAAGCGGCCCGACGATCCGCCGCACCTGGTCGTCGCCGGTGAAGAAGTGCAGCACCGAGACGAGCATCAGCGCGACCGGCCTGGTGAAGTCCAGAGTGTCCCGGGTGAGCGGGTGAGAGAGGATCTTCTCCGGCTCGCGCATGTCCGCGTCGATGTAGACCGACCTGCCCTCCGTGCTGCTGACCAGCAGTGCGCGGCCGTGCGCGGAGGACGATCGGGTCGTTGTCGACGTAGACGACGCGGGCGGCCGGGTTGACCGCCTGGGCGACCTCGTGGACGTTGCCCACGCCGGGCAGTCCCGAGCCGATGTCGAGGAACTGGGTGATGCCCGCCTCCTGCGCCAGGTAGCGGACGGCGCGGCCGAGGAACGCCCGGTTCTCCCGCGCGGCCGTACAGCACGGCCAGGCCGCCAGCGCCTTGCCGGCGGTCTCAGCAGTCGCGGCGAAATTGTCCTTGCCGCCGAGAAAGTAGTCGTACATCCGGGCCGAGTGCGCCTTGGACGTGTCGATCTCCGGGGGGATGTAACCGTTGTCCACGCTCGGCTACCCTACTCCGCCGCGGCCGTGGTGCGCGCCCCCGGCGCGCGGGCGGGCGCTCAGCTACCCCGGTGCCGTGACCTGGACAGGCGTCCGGTTTGGCCATACCGCCGGAGATCCTGGAATTCTGGCTCGCAAGGATGGACGGCTTCTGCCGCGTCCTCGCCTCCCGGGAAGCCGCCGAGGCAGGCCGGATCACCCCTCCCTGTTCCCGTGGGGCAGCATGGGCGTGCTCTGCCAGGGAACTGTCGCCTACCTGACCACTGCCCCGGACAGGTCCGAGCTCGGCGTGTGCGCCTACGGGCCCGACAGCGAGGACCTCGCCCAGGAGGTAGCCGCCTGCGTCCGGGAGTGGGAGAACCGCCGGCGGACCGGGCATGGCCGCCCGCACGAGGTCTACCCGCCCGGCGGACCTGTCCCGCCCGGTACGCCCTGCGGGCCCGGGCCTCCACTGACCTGCCCGCGCGTCCGCGCGGGCCCGCAGCTGCGGGAACCCTGGTGAGCACGAGGGGCGCCGACTCTATGCTGGCGCGGTGCCCAGGAGTCTCGAAGAGCGCGTCATGGCCGC
>CAVTIR010000006.1:0-307689 GCA_963734665.1 uncultured Actinomycetota bacterium
GCTCCCGGCCGCCCTTGCCCCGGACCCTGATCTCCCGGTCCAAGAGCCTCAGGTCGCCGCGGGCGGCGTCGCCGGTGTCATAGCGGATTCCCGCCAGTTCCGACCGGCGGATACCGGTTGCCAGCAGCACCTCGATGATCGCGGCGTCCCGGCGCGCCTCGAAGCTCCTGCCCTGGCACGCCCGCCGCAGGCCGGAAAGTTCTTCGCTGCTGAACACCGGCACCGGGCCCGGAGTCAGCTTCGGCGCCCGCAGCCCCGCCGTAGGGTCGGGACGGTCCTCCTCGAAGGCCAGCCACCGCAGGAACCGGCGCACCGCCCGGAACTGGTTACTCGCGTACGCGTCGCTGTACTCGCCCAGCAACCACACGGTCCACCGCTGCAGATCCCGCCGGTCCACCTGCTCCCACCGGGTCTTATCCGTCTCCCGGAGCAGGTGCGCCGCCGCGAACCACCGCACCGCCTCGGTATAGGCGTCCAGGGTCCGCCTGGCCTTGCCCTCGGCGGCCAGGTACAGCCAGAACGAGCCCACCTCCGCCTCGAACGGCCCGGCATCCAGTTCCTTCGCCCGGGACGGCGACCGCCGCCGGACGGCGATAGTTTTACGCTCCCGGCACTCATCCGCCGCCGGACCAGTACCCGGAATACACCTATTTGCCCGGTTGCTAGATAGCTCTTCCTGCACCATGCGATGCCCTTCTCGGTCCGCGTTTCCGCTGGTGAGAAGGGTTCTTGCAGCGTTCCTCAAGGGAGCCGGTGAGCGGATTCGAACCGCTGACCGTCCGCTTACAAGGCGGATGCTCTGCCAACTGAGCTACACCGGCCGACTCGCCCGGATGTCGTGACACCCGGAACCCTGTCAGATTACAGGTTGCGCGGTATCTCGGCTAACAGGTTGAAGCTGCCGTGCACGCGAGCCTGGTCGGCCGCACCTACCGCCTCCCCGACGCCCTCGGCCGAGTCGATGTCCTCGCTCGTGCCCGTCCTTGACAGTCAAACAATTCAGATATCGATCGACCGCCTGGACCCGGCCGCCCGCGGGGCGCCTGGTCACCCGCTTTAAGCGGACGCACGTGCCGTCGATGAAGTCCCGCCTGGTGGCATAGGAATCGCTTGCCTGGCTGGTGGCGATGATGTACGGTGGTGACCGAACAGAGTGCCTAGTCTGCAATTGTCGCTTGGCTGGTCCGGGACCTTTCTGGCATCCAACGGCAGGGCACCTGGACGGCAGGCGTGAGTTTCCCGGTGACTGGGAGCTGTCGATGTCACAGCTGATTGCGCGCCGCGTCGCCCTCCGGGCGGCACAGTTCGCGATCGCGGCTGCCGGAATCATCTTCCTCCTGCTGATTCTTTCGAGGCAGGCCCACGCGACAACGGACGACCAGCCTTCCGCCGTCCCGGCGGTTTCGTCTGCGGTCTCGGCGGTCACCGGGCCTGTTTCGTCCGTGACCTCAGCTGTGGCCGCCCCCGTCACGAGCGTTGCCGGGTCCGTCGTCAACTCCGCGACCAAGCCAGCGACCGCCGTGACCACGACGGCCACCCAGGCAGCGCCTGCTCAGCAGACCCAGCCGGCCCCGCCGGCCCAGACGCCCCCGGTCGGCACCGCTGGCCAGGCGACGTCTTCTCCGGCCACGGCCACCACAACACCGCCCGCGTCAGCCGCCAGCGCAGCCCCGGTCACGGGTGCAAGTGTGGCAGCCCCGATCGTGTCCGCGGTGACCAAGACCCCGACCCCAGCGACAGACGCGGCAACGTCGACAGTGAGTTCCGCGACTACGGCCACGGCCCCTGTCACGAGCGCGACGGCTCCGGCCGCGTCAACGGCAACTAAGGCCCCAGCTCCAGTCGCCAGCGCGCAGACCCCGTTGGCGAGCACGGCGTCTCAGGCTCCGGCGCCTGTCGCGAGTGCGGCGGCCCCGGCCGCGTCAACGGCGACTGACACCCTAGCCACCGTCACAGGCGCGGTGACGCCGGTCGCCTCAACCGCGACCAACACCGTCGCCCCCCTCACCAACGCAGTAACCCCAGCCGCGCCGACGGCTACCGAGGCAGTAGCCCCCGTCACCAGCACAGCGGCTCCAGTGACGAGCGCCACGACACAAGCCCTAGCCCCCGTCACAGGCGCGGTGACGCGGGTCGTCTCCACCGCGACCAACACCATCGCCCCCGTCGCCGACGCAATAACCCCAGCCGCGCAGACGGCTACCGAGACGCTGGCCCCCGTCACCAGCACAGGGACCCCGGTGACGAGCGCCACGACACAAGCCCTGACTCCCGTCAGCGCGGTGGCCCCGGTCCTGTCGACCGCGACCGACACCCTCGCCTCTGTCACCAGCGCCGTGGCGCCGGTCCTGTCGACCGGGACGCAGGCCCTAGCGCCCGTCACCAGCGCGGTCACCCCGGTCCTGTCAACCACGACGCAGGCCCTCGCCCCCGTCACCAGCGCGGTCACCCCGGTCGTGTCGACCGCGACCCAGGCGCTGGCCCCAGTCACCACCGCGATCGCCCCGGTCCTGACAACCGCGACCCAGGCGCTGGCCCCGGTTACCGCCGCAGTCGCCCCGGTCCTATCGACCGCGACCCAGGCGCTGGCCCCAGTCACCACCGCGGTCACCCCGGTCCTGACAACCGCGACCCAGGCCCTCGCCCCCGTCACCAACGCGATCGCCCCGGTCCTGACAACCGTGACCGACACCCTCGCCCCGGTCACCAGCGCGGTGGCCCCGGTCCTGTCCACGGTGACGACGGTCCTCGCCCCCGTCACCACCGCGGTCGCCCCGCTCCTGTCCACGGTGACGACGGTCCTCGCCCCCGTCACTACCGCAGTGGCCCCGCTCCTGTCCACGGTCACGACGGTCCTCGCCCCCGTCACCACCGCAGTGGCCCCGCTCCTGTCGACAGTGACGACGGTCCTCGCCCCGGTCACCGGCGCGGTCGCCCCGCTCCTGTCCGGCGTGACGGGGGCTCTGGCCCCGGTGACCGCAAGCGTGGCGCCGCTGGTCTCGGACGTCACGGGGGCCGTCGCTCCCGTGACCGCCGTCATCACCCCGGTCATCGCGGTGGCCGCGCAGGCACCGCTCGCCGCCCAGGCGCCCGGCAGCGCCACGACCAGGACGCCCCCGCCGGCGTCCCCCGGCACTGGCAAGGCCGTTACCGCCAGCCGCACCGCCTTCTCCGGGCAGCCAGTGCAGTCACAGGGGACGTCAGGCAGCGCGGGGAACTCCGCCGCTCCGGCACCGCTGCGGCCCCCGGCCGGGCCCGGCGGCACGCCGGCCGGCCCGGCCGGGCCCGGCGGCCCCGGCGGCGGCGACGGCACCAGCGGCCCTAACGGCGGCAGCGGGAGCGGGGCCCTGGGCGGGGCCTGCGCCGCCGCCCTCGCCGTCGTCACGCTGCTCCTGCTGCGGCTGGAGCGGCGCGCGGACAGCAAGCTCGTCTGGCGTTCCTACCTGCCAGAAGTCTCGCCGGCTTAGTCCTTTCCTTCCCAGGCCCATGCCCCCCGGCGCCGGGCCGACAGCGTCTCGGCGCTGACCCCCGAGGAAGGAAAGCACCACCGTGCGCAAGTGGACTAAGTCCGCGTGCGTGGTGCTCGCCTGGTGCATTATCGTGCCCATTCTGGCAGCGGCCGGTTCACATGGACCCGGCCGTCCCGCTCAGGCGAACATCAGCATCGCGAGTTACACCCGGGCGACCCTGGCCAGCCGGCCAGCAACCGCCATCATCGTCAGGACCGCCGGCCCCACGGCGGCCAGGCCGGCCGCCACGTGGAGCGTGCGGCCGGGCGACACCCTGTCCGCCATCGCCACCGCCCTCGGCGTGCCCGGCGGCTGGCAGGCCCTGTACACCCTCAACCGGCAAGCCATCGGCCCGAACCCGGACCTCATCCGCCCCGGAACCACCCTGACCCTGCCCGGAACGGGGCAGCCGGCCCGCTACACGGTAGCCCCCGGCGACACCCTGTCCGCCATCGCCACCACCCTCGGCGTGCCCGGCGGCTGGCAGGCCCTCTACACCCTCAACCGGCAAGCCATCGGCCCGAACCCGGACCTCATCCGCCCCGGAACCGTCCTGGCGACGCCCCGCCCGGCCGCACGCGGCCAGGCGCCCCGGCCACCCGCCCCGGCACCCGCCCGGCCACGGCACCCGGCAGCGCCGCCGCACCAGGCGCCACCCACCGGCCCGGCCGGCAACCCCCGGCAGCCATCAGGCCTGACCGCCCCCAGCCCCGCCACCGCCCCCGCAAGCGGGGCAAAGGCCCCGGCGGGCGGCATGCCACGCTGGCTGGAAGACGTCCTACTGGCCGCCGGACTGCTGGCAGCCAGCGCGTTCTTCGTGGAGCTCGCCGCCGCCCTCACCCACCGCCGACGAGCCGCCCGGCATGCCAGGCCCCGCGCGCCCGCCGCAGCACGTGACCGCGCCCAGTGCGCTGCCACCAGGGCCCGCATCATCCTCGCCGACCACGAACGACTCATCGTCACCTACAGCACGCAAGACGACACCGTCTACGTCCTCACCCCGCCAGGCGAGGACCCCCAGGCCGTCCTGCGCGCCGCCAGGCTCATCCTCCCCGAGAACACCTACGAGGAACTCGCCGGCCACCTCGGCGTCCCCTCCGCTTGGCCACTCGAATGACCCCGCCAGCCATCTCGCATAGGTAGACAATGATCAAGATAATCGAATACAGCGGTTGGATTTTGACTTGCGGAGAGCAGTCAAAATCCAACCGCTATCGAAAGCAGGAGCAGAGCGACGCTGCGCTGATACGTCAGCCGCCAGTTGGCCCGCTGCCTGCAGAAATACTCCCCTCCCCTTCTTCCTTCCTGGCCGCGTGACCTCGCCCTCGGCCGTCCGTCTCGCGACCGCGCTGCCATAGGGCCACATCGCGTTCCCCGCACCACCCCAAAACGGACGCCCAGGCAGCGCTTAGTGGCCCTAAGTCCGGCCACCGGGGCGAACGGAGGCGCACCGCAGTCACTGCAGTAGCGTCATTCCCGCACGTCACATAGCGACTGGCCGCTGCCGTGGCTAACCAGGACGCGTCAGCTGATCTTGGTGGGCCGTAGGAAGGCCTCGTGGCGGAAGTGGTCATCCTGACCGGTGAACGCCTTAAAGGACCCCAGCTTGTAGGCATCGCCCGACTTGCGCGGCTGGACTTCGATGGAGAAGTCGCGCCTGAGGTGGGCCAAGTGCCGTTCGAACGCGGGGATCTCCAGCGGGACGGGCAGGCGACGGAGGATCTGCTCCGCAGTCAGGAAGCCGCCATCGTCCCGCAGCACTGCGTAGACGGGGTCGTGCGCGGTGGAAGACTCCTCGACCAGGCCGTGCGCCTCGCCTTCGTGGTCCAGTGCGCGCCGGATCTGGACGCCGATCGCGCGGGCGACGGGCGGCGGGAAGGCGTTGCCGATCTGCCGGTAGTTGGACGTCTTCCTGCCGGTGAACTCCCACTGGTACTCGGGGCCGTCCCAGCCCTGGATCCGGGCGACCATCTCGCAGGTGAGCTTGGGAAGCAGGGTCGCCGGGTCACCAGCGGACGGCGCGGCGTCGGCGACTCCCAAAGCGTCCACGCCAAGTTCGCGCCAGGCCCGCTTGGCCCGTGTCGGCCCGAGGTCGGCGCCGCCGTGCTTCTTGGACCCGCCGACGATGGTCGGCGCGATGTCGTTCGCTCTCGCGGCCCATGCCGCGGCGCCCGGCCAGCCATTGGCCGCCATGAGGTCGAGAAGCGTTTCACCGACGGTGGCGGTATCCCCGGCGCGCGGCTCCGGCCAGGTGAAGTATGCGAAGTCGTCGGGCCGCATCGCCACGAGGACGAACCGGGGCCGGAGCTGTGGCACGCCGTAATCCGAGGCGTGCAGCAGCCGCCAGTCGGCGGCGTAGCCGAGCTCGGCTAGACGGTCGAGCACGTGCTGCCGGTAGGCGGCGAACCGGGGCAGTGACAGGCCGCGGACGTTCTCAAGAAGCAGCGCGCGCGGCTGGACGGTGCCGCCGAGTTCGATCGCCCACGCGAACAGGTCACGCTCGTCAGTGGCGCCAAGCTGCTTACCCGCGATCGTGAACGGCGGGCATGGCACCCCTCCCGCGAGCAAGTCCACGCCTACGTACGAGGCCGGATCCCAGACATTGGGATTGGCCACGTCGCCGACCGCGACCTTCCAATGCGGCCGATTGTGCCGCAGGGTGGCCGCGGCGTTCGGGTCCAGTTCAACGGAAAGGTCGTGCTCGAACCCCGCCAGCTCAAGTCCCAGCGATTGCCCGCCCGCCCCGGCGCAGATCTCCACCACGCGGTACTGCGACAAGGTGACCTCCTTGAGGCCCAAAGGTAGCCGAGAACCGCAGCACCCGGGGTGAGGGCATGATTATGGGCCGGTTGTCGCAACGGGGCAGTCCTTGTTCGCTTAACGTGCGACACTGTACGGTGGTGACCGAACAGAACGCTCGTCCGCGACCGCCGATTGCCTGACCTTGGGTCTTCCAGAAACCCCACGGCCGGGCATCCGTATGGCAGGCGCGGTTTCCGGCGACCGGGAGTTGTCGATGTCGAAGCCGAATAAGCGCGTCATTCTCCGAGCGGCGCGGTTTGCTATCACGAGTGGCGGGATCTGCTTGCTCCTGTCGCTCCCCGCAGAGCAGGCCCACGCCGCAACTGACAGCCAACCATCGTTGCTCTCCGGAGTCACGACCGGCGTCTCGGGTGCCATCCAGGCGGTGACCGACCCCGTTACTGGCGTTCTCGGGTCCATCGTCAACTCCGTAACCGAGCCCGTAACCAGCACAGCCCCAACAGTCGCTCAGACACCAGCGCCCACGAATCAGGTCACGCAGACCGCAAGCGCAAGCACTCCAAGTCAGTCCACGGCGCCCCCCGAAGGCCAGGCGTCGGCCACCGCCACCGCAACACGGTCCAACCCGACCGCCACCAGTTCCGTGGGCTCACCCACAGCCGCAGCCACGCCGACCAGTGCCGTAGCCTCTCCCACCGGCGCAGCCACGTCGACCGCGTCAGGGACTTCGCAGTTCTCTACACCTGTCAGGTCGGCAGCAATGCCAACTTCCGGCGCGACAGCGCCGGCCGCGGCTACCACGCCTCATGCGCCGACCCCGGTTACCGGGATGGCAGCACCTGCAGCGAGCAAGACAGCCAAAGGTTCCGCCTCCGTCACCACTGAGCCGACCCCGGTCTCGCCGACGCCATCGGCGAGACCGTCGGCGACGCAAACCCATCGCCCGTCCGCCGACATTCTGGCCCCTGTTAGCGGAATGCCCCCATGGCTGGAAGACGTCCTGCTCGCTGCCGGACTGCTGGCAGCGACCGCCTTCGCTGCCGAACCCGTCGTCGTACTCGCTCAACGCAGGCGGCAGCGGGGCGACCAGTCAACTGACCGACGCAAATGAAGAACCGCTTCGCCGCTCAATCCAACTCTGCGGGAGCGTCGCGCGGAAGATAGGGCGGTGCGGGCAAGACCAGTACGCGCACCGTCACGCCCCCCCGGGGCGCGGCGGTGCGGCAGTTGCGGGGGACCGGGCGGCGCAGGTGCGTGCGATGCTGGCCCGGCGGGCGGACTGGTTGCTGGTCTTCGATAGCCTGGCTGATCCGGCGCCGTGCAGCGGGTGCTGCCGCCCGCAAGCGGCGGCCGGGTGTTGATTACCAGTCAGTACCCGCACTGGGCGGGAAGGGCCCTGGAAGTTCCAGTCTTGGACCGGGGCACAACAAGCGGCTACGGCCGTGGGGGAGATCGCGTTGGGTGTGGTGCTGGTCGATCAGGACGGGGTCCTAGCCGATTTTGAGCAAGGGTTCCTCGACGCATTCCGCGCCAGGCATCCCGGCGCGCCGTTCATTGCGCTCGCAGACCGGCAGGGATTCCATGTTCGCGAGCAGTACCCGCCGGAGTGGGCCGAGGCGATCGATACGGTCATCCGCACCGAGGGCTTTTACCGCGACCTGCTCCCGATCAAGTACGCTTCGACGGCCCTGGAGGAGATGCTCGAGGCCGGCCATGATGTGTTCTTGTGCACCTCGCCGCTCCCCGGGTCGCGCTGGTGTGCCCCGGAGAAGCTCGCCTGGGTCGAGCGTCACCTTGGCCCGGCCTGGGTGAGCCGGACCATCATCACCTCAGACAAGACCCTGGTGGGAGACCGGCTCCAGCCGTGTGTCCTGGTTGACGACAAGCCCACGATCACGGGTGCGGCAAGCCCGCCGTGGACGCATGTGCTCTTCGACGCCCCGCACAACCAGGCAGAGCACGGACTCCGGTTGTCCTCCTGGACCAAGTGGCGCGACGTAATCGAGCCTGTCCTTGCCGCCCAGGAGCGCGGGATGCCCGCGCCAGCGTAAAGGATCGCCGGTGTCTGCGGAGCGGTCCCTCAGGCCTCAACCGGCTAGTGACTTGGGAACTCAGCTGGTTTGCGGGCCACCACGCCGCAGTAGCCGACCTCCACGGGCGGCGGGGTCGGACCGTCCGCCACTCGGGACGCCACTCCGATACCGGCACCATTCCTGGCGGAACCAGCTCAAGGCCGGTCAGCACTTTCTTCCGCTCCTCAGACTCGCGACCTTATGCAGGTGAACGGGCCTCGCGCCTGCGGCGCGTATTGGCACACACGGGCCGCCAGGGCGACAATGACGGAATGGCTGGTGATCAAAGCAAGGCCCGGCCGCCGCTGCGGTGGTCCCTTATGCTCCTTCTGGACGGGACCAGGCCCTCGCGGACGCTCGGATGGGTGTCCTCTGTCGCCCCCGTCGTTACCCAGGCCGCCGCCGGGGCCGGGCACTGGGCCGCTGGACGCCGGCAGCGGGCCCTGGCAGAGTGGGCGGGCGCTGCTGGCCTTGGGCTGGTGGCGTGGGGCCTTGGCACGGAAGCGCCGACCCGGGCCGAGGTGGAAGAGAACATCCGGGACCTGATGCGCAAGCTTGGCACGGAGGCCCCGGCTACCGCCGGGACGGAGACACCTGCGGCCCGCCGGCTATCGCGGTACTTCCGGCGGTACGACCTTGTTTTCCCCTTAGCGGGGATGGTCATCGGCGTGCCGTGGCGCCTGCGCCACCCGCGGCGGCTGACGGTGCTCGCGATCGCCGCGGAAGCCCCGACCGTCGTATTCAGTGTCCTCCGGGCGGCCTGGGCCGTGCAGCGGCGCAGGCCGAGGATCGCCGCCGGCTCAGCCCTGGTCGCATACGGATCGGTAGCCCGGCTGCGGGCAGCATCGGCTGAACCCCTCCGGTAACGGCAGGCCCGTAGCGGCCACCGCGATAGGAGAACACCGGGAAAACCGCAGAAGGCAGGCCCCAGCACAGCTGCCATGCCCAGGGGGAGGCGACGGACAAGGCCAGTGCGGGACACGAGCCGTGCTCTGCTGACCTGCTAGGCCACGCCGATGGCAGCTCGGCTGAAGGTTGGCGGGTGAACATGCGTAGGTCAATCGACAGCTGCAGCGAGGAGGAACATGATGCCAGTCCCGGGCTTCCGTACGGGCACCCTCAACGATGACGGGTATCCGGCATGGATCACCGACCTCGACAACGACGACGACAACGCGGATCGTACGGTGCACGTGGTCCGCGGCTTGGCGCCGGCTGACGCGCTGCAAGTGGCGGGTGCCCGCCAGGCCCTGATCACGCCGTGCCGCCTGCCAGCCCGGCGGCCTGATAACGGGACGTCGCTGCCGCGAGCGGCGATCGGCCTGACTGACAGCGGCGCCGTCCTGCTAGCTGGCCAGGTCGGCTCCTGGAGCTTCATCTACGATGACAGCGGGATGACCTCCCTTGCGCAGGACGGCGTGCCCCCGGTGAAGATGCTGTCCGCCGGTGGCAGGGAGGCGGCAACCTGCACCGACGGCAGCAACCTGAACCCGCACCTTGCCTACGCCGTGGACGGCGAACTGCTGCTGGAGGTTATCGATGACGGCATCAGCCCCGCAGACGAGAACATCCCGGCCGGGCTGCGCGCGGCCGTTGCGGCAGCCGGTAACCCCGAGTCCGGGGACGACGAGGACGATGAGCTGTACTACGGGATCAACATGCGGGTGGTGTGCGCTTTGGCCGGCCTGAACATCACGCCCGGCGAACTGCGCGAGCTCCCGCTCCTGGCCGCGCCATTCAGCTGATCTGCCCCGTCTGGCCAGGATGAAAGACACGCTGAATGCCGGAGGCCAGTGGGTTAGCGGCGCCAGAGGTAGGGCGTGGTGGTGGACACCTTGAGGAAGCCGTAACGTTCCAGGATGGGGCGGGAGTACTCGGTGGAGTCGCTGTTGATGAGGGTCTTGCCCAGCCGCAGCGCCGACCGCGCCCGCTCTGTGGTCAGAGCGCGGTAGATCCCGCGCCTACGCCACTCAGGCAGCGTGGAGCCGCCCCAGATGCCGGCGAAGCTGGTGCCGGGCACCGGCTCAAGCCGACCGGCGGACACGACCTGGCGGTCGGCTTCGGCGACCCACAGCTCCATGCCGTCCCCACGGGACAGCCGACGCAGCAGCGCGTCAGCCATCTCCGCCGCCGCGTCGGGCGGGTCGCCGAAGGCCAGCGCGGACATCGCGGTCATGGCGCGGACGTCGTTTTCCCGCCTGATCTGTCGCAGTATCACTCCTTTGGGCGGCGCCAGGTCAGCCGCAAGCCGCTGCGCCTCGCCGATCATGATTGACTCTGATTCCCCCGGGACGAACCCGTGGTCGAGAAGGCTCTGGTGCAGCCCGGGCGCGTGGTCGTGCCCACGCGTCTTCCACTCCACCCGGGTAATCACGGGGTTCGCCTGGTAGTGCGCGAGCGCCGTTCCGACCAGGTTGCGGATCGTGCCGGCATCGGCTCCGCCCAGGTCCTGGTAGGTGACGAAGCCGCGGCCACCCGCGAAGGTCACCAGCCGCAAGGGGCCGAGGGCGGTGACCGAGATCGCGCTCGGTGTCTCTGCGTCGGTCCGCAGCTGTTCGTCGTACGCTGCGAGAAACCGGCTCCGGTCATCCATGCCGATCATGATGACGGAGTCCTAGCCTGCGCCGCCAACCTATTTCGTCGGCTTGTCAAGGCTGGCCGGGGGGATGGCGACTGCCGACACGTACGACCCGGAGATGCACCGCTTCGCGGCCAAACTCGCAGGCGTAGCTAGCCGCGGAAGATAATCGGGCGGCCAGTGGTTACATCAGCCCATAGAATTAAAAGCAGAAGGCGATGACCCGGCCATCACCGGCGAGCCCCCGGAAGAACAGGCGCTAATCGAGTGCCCCAGTAGAACCGGGCGGGTCTGGCCCGTCACAGCCGGCGAATGAGCGGCCGCCCAGCCGAAGCAAACCAGCCGAGGCAAATGCACTCGGCAAAAGGCAGAGGCAGGACGGCAAGCGAGGTGGTACCGCGGTGTGCCCGCACGGAAGCGGGCGCGTCGCCCTCGCGGCACGTGTCCCACGAAGAGACAGACTGCCCGAGGAGATCATGGCCACCTACCCGCGCGCGGGCGCCTCAGAAGTGCCCGCCCAGCCGGACTTTCCAGAGCTTGAGCAGCGGGCGCTCGCCTACTGGCACGCGCATGACACCTTCAACAAGTCCATCAGCAACCGGGACGGCGGCAGCGACTTCGTCTTCTACGACGGCCCGCCGTTCGCCAACGGGCTCCCGCACTATGGCCACCTGCTGACCGGCTACGTCAAGGACATCGTGCCGCGTTACAAGACGATGCGCGGTAACAAGGTGGACAGGCGGTTCGGCTGGGACACCCACGGCCTGCCTGCCGAAGTCGAAGCCGAACGACTTCTCGGTATCTCTGGCAAGGCCGACATCCTCAAGATGGGCATCGAGACCTTCAACGAGGCCTGCCGCGACTCCGTGCTCCGCTACACCAAGGAGTGGGAGGAGTACGTCACCAGGCAGGCCCGCTGGGTCGACTTCGACAACGACTACAAGACGCTCGACCTCCCCTACATGGAGAGCGTCATGTGGGCGTTCAAGCAGTTGCACGAGAAGGGCCTGATCTACCAGGGCTTCAAGGTGCTCCCGTACTGCTGGCGGTGCGAGACCCCGCTGTCCAACCACGAGCTGCGGATGGACGACGACGTCTACACCGACCGGACCGACCCGTCCGTCACCGTCAAGTTCAAGCTGGAGACCGGCGAGTGGATCCTCGCCTGGACCACCACGCCCTGGACGCTGCCGTCGAACCTGGGCGTCGCGGTCGGACCGGACATCACGTACGTCACCGTGGAAGCGGAAGACGGCGAGCGCTACATCCTCGCCGAGGCGCGCGTAAGCGCCTACGAGAAGGAGCTGGGGAACTACAGGAAGCTCGGCTCGTTCGGGGGACGAGAGCTCATCGGCCGCCGCTACCTGCCGATTTTCGACTACCTCACCGACACGGAGAAGTTCGGCACAGGCAATGCCTGGCAGGTCATCCCGAGCGACGACGTGACCACCGACGAAGGCACCGGCGTGGTGCACATGGCGCCCGCCTACGGCGAGGCCGACGCCACGGCCTGCCAGGCGGCCGGGATCCCGATCGTGCTTACCGTCGACGACCAGGGCAAGTACCTGCCGATAATCCGAGACTGGGCGGGCGAGCACGTCTTCGAGGCGAACAAGGCGATCATCGCCCGCCTCAGGCAAGACGGAAACCTGGTAAGGCGTGCCGACTACACGCACTCCTACCCGCACTGCTGGCGGTGCCGCAGCCCGCTCATCTACAAGGCCGTCTCCAGCTGGTTCGTTGAGGTGACGAAGTTCCGCGACCGGATGGTCGAGCTGAACGAGCAGATCACGTGGGTGCCCGAGCACGTGAAGTACGGGCAGTTCGGCAAGTGGCTCTCCAACGCGCGCGACTGGTCGATCAGCCGCAACCGGTTCTGGGGCTCGCCGATCCCCGTCTGGCAGAGCGATGACCCGAACTACCCGCGCACCGACGTGTACGGGAGCCTGGACGAACTGGAGCGAGACTTTCAGGTCCGGCCGGATGACCTGCACCGCCCGTACATCGACGACCTGACACGCCCCAACCCCGACGACCCGACCGGCAAGTCGACGATGCGCCGGGTTCCCGAGGTGCTTGACTGCTGGTTCGAGTCCGGGTCGATGCCGTTCGCCCAGGTGCACTACCCGTTTGAGAACCGCGACTGGTTCGACAGCCACTACCCGGGCGACTTCATCGTCGAGTACATCGGGCAGACCCGAGGCTGGTTCTACACGCTGCACGTCCTGGCGACCGCGCTGTTCGACCGGCCAAGCTTCACAAGCTGCGTCAGCCACGGCATCGTCCTCGGCAACGACGGCAGGAAGATGTCGAAGTCCCTGCGCAACTACCCGGACGTGAACGAGGTCTTCGACAGCTACGGGTCTGACGCGATGCGCTGGTTCCTGATGGCCAGCCCGATCCTGCGCGGCGGCAACCTGGTCGTCACCGAGCCGGGCATCCGGGAGGGCGTCAGGCAGGCGCTGCTGCCGCTGTGGAACTCGTACTACTTCTTCGCGCTGTACGCCAACGCGGAGAACTACCAGGCGAGCGCCCGCACGGACAGCAAGAACGTGCTCGACCGCTACATCCTCGCCAAGACGAAGGCAGCCGTCGAGGAGATCGCGGAGCAGCTCGACGTCTATGGCATCGCGGGCGCCTGCCAGACGCTCCGCGACTACCTGGAGCTGCTGACGAACTGGTACATCCGCCGGTCCCGGTCGCGGTTCTGGGACGGCGACCGCAACGCGCTCGACACCCTGTGGACCGTCCTCGAGACGGTGACAAGGGCCGCCGCGCCGCTGCTGCCGATGACCACGGAGACGATCTGGCGGGGCATCACCGGGGGTGAGAGCGTTCACCTCGAAGACTGGCCAGATGTCACCGGCTGGCCGTCGGACAGCGAACTCGCCGACACGATGGACCTGACGAGGAACGTGTGCAGCGCTGCCCTCAGCCTGCGCAAAGCCCGTCAGTTCCGGGTCCGCCTGCCGCTCGCGTCCCTCACCGTCGCGCACCTGGAGGCACCGCGACTGCACGAGTTCGCGGACATCATCAAGGACGAGGTCAACGTTAAGGACCTGGTGCTGAACAGCGACCCGGCGAGCCTGGGCGAGTTCCAGCTGACGGTCAACCCGCGCGTCCTCGGCCCGCGCCTCGGCAAGCAGGTGCAGGAGGTCATCAAGGCGGTCAAAACCGGCCAGTGGTCCCAGACAGGCGACCTGGTGAACGCGGCGGGCGTGGAGCTGCAGCCCGGCGAGTACGAGCTGAAGCTGGTCGCCGCCGACCCGGACTCGACGACGTCCCTGCCTGGCAGCAACGGCCTCATCGCGCTGGACACGGCGGTGACTCCGGAACTCGAAGCGGAAGGCACCGCCCGCGACGTCATCAGGGTCATCCAGCAGGCCCGTCGCGACGCCGGCTTCGACGTCTCCGACCGGATCACCCTGGTGGTCGGCGCGGACGGTCCGGTGGCTGACGCCGTTCGCGTGCACGCGACCTTCATCGCCGGGGAGACGCTGGCTACGGAGTTGACCGTGGTCCCCGCCGCGGAAGTCACGGCACCGCCCCAGCCGGTCGGCGATGGCGGCGAGGTGCGCGTCACGCTCGCCAAGTCGTAAGGCCCGGTGCGCATCTTCCAGCCAGCCTGGGAGATGCGCACAGTCGGTCCTACTCAGCGACGACCTGGCCGCCGCTGAGTAGGACCGCGTCACCGCTCCCTGGCACGCACTCCGGCGATCTCGTACAGGGCGATCGACGCGGCGATGCCTGCGTTGAGCGACTCGTTGCCAGAAGCCATCGGGATCGACACCAGCATGTCGCAGGCGTTGGCGACGACCCGCGAAAGCCCGCGCCCTTCTGAGCCGACGACGAGCACCATCGGCCCGTCGGCGATCGACATTTCCCGCAGGTCGGTCGTCCCCTCAGCGTCGAGCCCGGCGACGAAGAACCCGGCTTTCTTGTACCCCTCGATCGCCCGCGTCAGGTTGACGGCTTGCGCCACCGGCAGCCGGGCGAGCGCGCCGGCCGAGGCCTTCCACGCGCCGGCGGTCACGCCGGCGGACCGGCGGGACGGCACGACCACGCCTGTCGCCCCGAAAGCGGCGGCCGACCGCACCACGGCCCCCAGGTTCCGCGGGTCGGTCACGCCGTCAAGTGCCACGATGAGCGGGGGAGTCAGGCCTAGTCGCTGCGAAAAATCCTCTGGGTGCGCATAGTCGTAGGGACGCACCCGCAGCGCGACACCCTGGTGGATCGCGCCGCCCGTCAGCCTGTCGATCTCTGACGGCCCGGCTTCGAGGACCGCGATCCCCGCCTCCGCCGCCAACTGCACGGCTTCCGCGACCCGTTCGTCTTCCTGCGCCCGGCCCACGACGTACAGGGCCATCGCCGGAATGCCTGCCCGCAGTGACTCCAGGACGGAGTTCCGGCCGGCGACCATTTCCGGCCCCTCGCCGCTGCCCCGTGGTGCCGGGTTCTCGCGCGAGTATTCCGAACGGTTGCGGCTGTCTCCGTCCCGCCCATTCCCCTTCAGGTCCCGGCCGGCCCTGCCCGCGGCCCCGGCTGCCCCGGCCGGGCCGGCCGACTTGGCCGACTTGGCCGCCGCCCGCTGCGCGGGATGTCCCGGACGCATGTAAGCGGGCGGCGTCGGGCCCTTGCCCTCAAGCCTGTCGTGACGGGTCCCGCCCGTGCCGGGCCGGGGCTTGCCGCGCTTGCTGTAGCCGCCGCCGCCCGGTGCCCTGCCGTCTTGGCCGCCTTTTTTCTGCCCGCTCATCGCCTGTTCCGCTTTCATCGCGTCTGGTCCGGTGCGCTCATCGCGCCAGTTCCCATCGGGTGCCTTCCGGCGTGTCCTCGATCACGACCCCGGAGAGCTCCAGGGTGTCCCTGATGGAGTCAGCCGAAGCATAATCGCCCCGTGCCCGCGCCGCCTCTCGCTGCCTGAGGGCGAGCGTGACCAGCGCGTCCACCACCCCGCGGAGGCGGCCACCCTGCTCGGCTACCTGCCAGGCCGGCGTGAGCGGGTCGAGGCCGAGGACCGCGAGCATTGCCCGCGCCTGCGCCAGGCAGGTCGCTGCGTTCTCCTGGTCCCCTGTACTTAGAGCGTAGTTGCCATCCCGGACTGTGGCGTGCAGGGCGGCGAGCGCGGCGGGAACGCTGAGGTCGTCGTCCATGGCGGTGGTGAAGGAGAGCGGCAGTCCCGGCGGTGGCGGTGCGGGGTATCCGAGGGCATGCTCGGCGCGGGTGACGAACCGCTCGATGCGCTGGTAGGCGGCGGCAGCGTCCTCGAGCGCGTCAGGCGAGTACTCGATCGTCGAGCGGTAGTGCGCCTGGCCGAGGTAGTAGCGCAACTCCGGTGGACGGACCCTGTGCAGCGCGTCCGCGGCGGTCACGACGTCCCCTGTTGACTTGCTCAGCTTGCGGCCGGCGATCGTGATAAGGCCATGGTGGACCCAGTACCTGGCGAAGTCGTCGCCCGCGGCCCAGGACTGGGCGCGCTCGTTCTCATGATGCGGGAAGATCAGGTCCTGGCCGCCGCCGTGGATGTCGAAGGTGGCCCCGAGGTAGCCGGTGGCCATGGCCGAGCACTCGATGTGCCAGCCTGGGCGGCCAGGCCCCCAGGGGGCCTGCCAGGCGGGCTCGCCGGGCTTCGCGCCCTTCCACAGGACGAAGTCCCTCGGGTCCCTCTTACGGCCCGTGTGACCGGCGTCCTCGGCGGCTAGCATGTCCTGCGGGCGGCGCCCGGACAAGGTGCCGTAGCCGTTCGCGGTGCCGATGCCGAAGTAGACGTCGCCGCCCGACTCGTAGGCGTGCCCGTTTGCTATCAGCCGCTGGATCAGCGCGATCATGTCGGGGATGTGCCCGGTGGCGCGGGGCTCCACGTCCGGTGTGCGGCAGCCAAGCAGCGCGTAGGCGGCGGTGAACTCCCGGAGGTTCCGCTCGGCCAGCGCCCACCAGGGGATGTCCTCGGCGGTCGCGGCGCCCAGGATCTTGTCGTCGATATCGGTGACGTTCCTGCAGTAAGTCACCTGATAACCGGACTCCTCAAGCCAGCGCACGACGATGTCGAAGCAGACCGCGGACCGCAGGTGGCCGAGGTGCGGAGTTCCCTGGACCGTCGCACCGCACAGGTAGACCGACGCCTTCCCCCGCGTGACTGGCCGGAACTCACGCACTGTCCGGTATGCCGTGTCGTACAGGCGGAGCGTCACGATTGTTAGCGTACGGTACCGGGCCGCTCGCCGCCTTTATGACGACACACCTGCGCAACGGCCGAAATCGTTCCAATCCAGCACCATCACCGATACCGTTGGCATCGCGTTACAGGTTAATTACTCACAAAGGCCCGGTAGGGACCCTTCTCGCAAGTGGAACGACACATCCCGATGAACAGTCCTCACCCGGCCCCGGCGGCGCCGAGCCACGACTGGGCCCGTCGCCTGGTCAATCTGCTGATCGCGCTCGCGGTCATCGCGGTGGCCGGTGCGGCCTTTGTCTTCTCCTATGACGGAGTGCACGCGATCGCGCTGCTTGGCGGCGTGTCCGTCCGGCTCGCACGGTATTACCCAGGGCTGTTCGACGCCGTGCTCGTGATCGCCTGCGTCGCCGCCATCATGCTCCGCGACGGACGCTGGTGGGCGCGCCTGTGGGCCTGGGTGGTGATCATCGTCGTGCTCGGCGCGATCGGGACGACCGACGTGCTGCACGCCATGAACTACACGCTGCGGCACCGGCCGACCGAGGGCATCGTCGCCGCCGCCCCGGTCGCGGCCGTGCTGCTGGCTTTCAGCCTGCTGCTGACGCTGCTCCGCCGGTCCAGGACGCAGGCTCCGCAGCCGACCGGGCCGGCGCCGCTCGATATCCCGGCCCTACCTGCTGCGATCTCCGTGCCGCCTATGGCACTCCCGGCGGCTGCGGCAACTCCTGTGGCCCCTGCGGTCGCCTGGCCTGAACTACAGGCGCCCTTCGCCGGTCTGGCGGCTACCGCGCCACTGCCAGCGGCGGCAACGGTGGCCGCGCCCGCGACCGAGCCGAACGAGGTGATCACCCCCGAGGCAACGGCCACGCGGGCGGCACCAGTCGCGCCGGCCGAGGAGGACGCGCCGGCCCCGCCGACGGTACAGTTGCCGGCACTGTCACCGGAGCCGACGCGCGCGGCACCGGAGCCGACGGCGGCACGGCCGAAGAGCATCAGGTACGCGGGCAAGGGTGTTCCCCGGATGGCCGCGAAGCCCCAGGCAGCCGGGCGTGACACGCCGCCAGCCGAGGATTACTGGGACTCCGAGGACGCGGGGCAGTTCGCCGGCCTGGTCTATCCCCCTCGCGAGGACGGCGCGGACCTCGATGATGCCGCTGCCAGCGATGACGATGACGCGGACGACGAAGTCAGTGACGCGGAGCCCGGCCAGTCCCCCGCCAGTAAGGCCTCCCCTGAGCTCGACGACGACGCCCCGCCGTTCGCGACGGCCCCGTTCGCGCCGGTCCCGCGCCTGAACCGGGTCCGCTCGACGCCCACCCCGCCAGCCGACGAGGACGAGTAGCCCGCACTGACAGGAAGTCAGCGCTGGAGGACGAGGGCGGTCGCCATCGCCGCGACGCCCTCGCCGCGTCCGGTGAGGCCTAGCCCGTCAGTTGTGGTTGCGGAGAGGGAAACCAGCGCGCCTGACAGGGCCTCGCTGAGCACCGCGACCGCTTCGGCCCGGCGTGGCCCGATCTTAGGCCGATTGCCGATCACGTAGACCGCGACGTTCCCGATGACGTACCCGGCCTCGCCGACAAGCCGCGCGGTTTCCCGCAGCAGGGCTACGCCGGGCGCCCCGGCCCACTCCGGCCGCGACGTCCCGAAGTTCGCCCCAAGATCCCCGAGTCCGGCCGCCGACAGCAACGCATCACAGGCCGCATGGGCAGCAGCATCCCCATCAGAGTGCCCGGCAAGCCCCGTCTCCCCCGGCCACTCAAGCCCAGCAAGATACAGAGTTCGCCCCGCCTCAAACGGGTGCACGTCCACCCCAAGCCCAACCCGAGGCATGTTCTCCACAGGGAGCACCCTACCGATTCTCCACAGGGGCACCCTACCGACCCGCCCGCGCCAGCCCCACGAAGGGCCACAGGAGGCGAGCAGCCCGCGTCAGCCCTATCCAAGGGCACCATGGCGGCTGCGGCCCGCGTCAGCACTATCGGAGGGCACCATGACGGCCTGCGTCCCGCGTCAGCCCCACCAGAGGCAATATTGAGGCGGAACGCGAGCGGCTAGCCCTGAGGCGCAGGCCGAAGGCCCCGGGCGCCAGGTTCTCTCCAGCGATGAAGTGAGACTGGGCCGCCAGGGAGATTTCCTCGCGGCCTTCCGAAAGAGAGCCGCGAGAAATCTTCCCTGGCGGCCCAGCCCCGCCGCCTTGAATTTGACTTGAAGAGAACCTAGTTCGTCAGAACTTCGTCGAGCAGCGCCTCGGCCTTGTCCTCGTTCGTCTTCTCCGCGAGGGCGAGTTCGCTGACGAGGATCTGCCTGGCCTTTGCGAGCATTCGCTTCTCGCCGGCAGACAGCCCGCGCTCCTTGTCCCTGCGCCACAGGTCCCTGACTACCTCGGCGACCTTGTTTACATCACCGGAGGCAAGCTTCTCCAGGTTGGCCTTGTAACGACGCGACCAGTTCGTGGGCTCCTCGGTGTGCGGCGCGCGTAGCACCTCAAACACTCGTTCAAGCCCTTCAGCGCCGACAACGTCCCGAACGCCGACAAGCTCCGCGTTGTCCGCGGGGACCCGGACGGTCAGATCGCCCTTGTCGACCTTCAGGACCAGATAGGTCTTCTCTTCGCCCTTGATGGTGCGAGTCTCAACGGCATCGATGCGAGCAGCCCCGTGATGGGGGTAAACGACGGTATCGCCGACCTTAAAAGACATCTGGCAAGTACCCCTTCCGCTGAAGGCTATCCTACCACGGCCTAGACCAGCGATAAAATGCCCTTGCCGGCAAATATGCAGGTCAATACGCTAATTTCGAGCACACGACAGTTTGCTCGACAGGCATGTACGGCAGTCGGCGCGGTCTTCGCCGCGCGGTACCTAAGCCCGGTACCTAAGCCATGGCCCGGTACGTCGCCGCTGACGATAGATACCTAGTCTACCCGAGGTAGCCACCGCACCTCCGTCAATCACTCCGCGCGAGTCGGCACGCCCGCCCGACCGACATCGCGGGGTGCGGGGGGCGCTCCCCCAGACGATTTCTGCCCCATACTTGAGGGAAAGGGCTCTGTGGTCGCGCGGCCACAACCAGAAGAGGTGCCAGTGAGCTTCGCCAGCGAGCCGGGGCGGGATGACGGCAACCTGCCCCCGGTAAACATCGTGATCCCTGACGATGCCAGGGAGCTCGATCGCGACGTGCTCGCGTACCGCCGCGAGCTACGTGCCAAGCGGCGGCGGCAGCGGCTCATCCGGCTCCTCCGGCCGTTCCGCTCGGACTTCGGCGGGCACGCGGCAATCATCCCCCTGATCGCGGCCTGCCTCGCGATCGCCCTCGTCGGCGGTGCGCTGCTGTCGGTCATAACGATGAGTCCAGCCGCGGCGCCCACGCTGAGCGGCCCAGGGACGTCCGCGCAGACCGGCGCGCCACGTGGTCACCTGACCGAGCTGCCGCTTGGCGATGTCCAGCTCGGCGCGCGCACGGTGCCGGTGCGGTCACTGGTGACCTCGGTGATCGCGCTCATCCCCGCAAATTGCGGCTGCGGCACGGAGCTGGACCGCCTCGCCGGGCAGGCGGTCGCCGCGCACGTGGGCCTGTACTTCGCCGGCGCCGGCCAGGTGGTCTCGCAGCTGCCCGTGCTGACCGCCCGCTACGGTGATGGCGCTGCGGTCGGGGCGGCGGACTACGACAACGTGCTCAGCGTGGCGTACCGCCCTTCGGGCCTGACGGTGCTCCTGGTTTTCAAGGACGCCACGGTCGAGGTCCTGCGGGACCTTTCGGCGAGCTTCCAGCTGGCGCCGACCCTCCGTGAGCTGAAGCTGGCGGGCGCCGGTCTCAGTACGGACTAAGAGCTCCCTTCTTTTGATGTTGCCGGGGTCTGGGACTGCGCGCGACCAGGGCAAAAGAAGGGAGCTCTTAAATCGCCTCCCCGCCGTATCGCTCGTTCTGGCGACCGATAGCATTTCTACGGCCTGTAGTGGACCGTCAGGCCACGTCATGAACGAGGAGGCATTCGCCGTGATCCGCGCAAGCTTCGGGAAGACCGCTGCTGGCCGCCTGCTGCTTGGTGCTGGCGCCTTGGCCGTGCTGATTCCGGCCCTCGCCGGGTGCGAAGCCGGGAATGGTGCCCCGACGCTGGAGTTCCACGCCGCTTCCGCAGGAGCGCAGACCGTCTTCAACGGGATCAAGATCACCAACGCCTTTGTGCTCGGCGCGCCGTCCGGCTCGACGGTGCCCAGCGGGTCGTCGGCCAGCCTGTTCGTGTCGCTCTATAACGGTGGCAGCAGCTCCGACACGCTGCTGGGCGCCACGGCGCCAGGGTCGGCCGCGAGCATTTCCCTGTCAGGCGGGTCGGTGGCGCTCCCCGTGAACGCGGCCCCCGTCGACCTGACGGGCCCGCAGCCCCAGGTCGTGCTTGAGAACCTGACGAAGCCGCTCAGCGGCGGGACCGACATCCCGGTCACCTTCGACTTCCTGCACGCGGGCACGGTGACGCTCCAGGTGCCGGTCGAGCCGCAGTCCTACTACTGGTCGACCTACTCCCAGCCCGCGCCGACGGCGACTGCGCCGGTGTCGACCGCGAAGGCAACGCCGTCCACGGGCGTGACCCCGTCCACGAGCGGGTCCGGGACCGCGAGCGCGACGCCGTCCGGTTCCGCGAGCGCGACGCCGACCGCGACCCCGTGACGCGGTTGCCGCTTGACTGACGGCACCGCTATAGCGGCGCAATAGGGCAAAGGCAGCGGCCCGGCACGCGAGCTTGCGTGCCGGGCCGCTGCGTTGTTGTCTTCTTGTGGCTGCCTCAGCCCGCCGACTCGAACTTGTACCCGAGTCCCCTGACAGTCACGATGTGCCGGGGCTTGGCCGGGTCAATCTCGATCTTGGCGCGGAGCCGCTTGATGTGCACGTCCAGGGTCTTGGTGTCACCCACGTAGTCGGCGCCCCACACCCGGTCGATGAGCTGCATCCGGGTGAGGACCCGGTCGGCGTTGCGCAGCAGCACCTGCAGGAGCTCGAACTCCTTCAGCGGCAACTGGGCCTGCTCGCCACGGACGCTGACGACATGCCGCTCTACGTCCATGCGAACCGGTCCGGCCTCAAGCGTCGCGTCGGCCACTTCCTCGACGTCACCGCGCCTGCGGAGCACGGCCCGCATGCGCGCCACCAGTTCCCGCGACGAAAACGGCTTGGTCACGTAGTCGTCGGCGCCGAGCTCAAGGCCGACCACCTTGTCGATCTCGCTGTCCTTGGCGGTCAGCATGATGACGGGCACGCTTGACCGCTCGCGGAGCGAACGGCATACCTCGCTGCCCGGCAGCCCGGGCAGCATCAGGTCGAGCAGCACTAGGTCGGCACCTGTGCGGTCGAAGGTGTCGAGCGCGTCCGGGCCCGTCGCGCAAACAGCTACCTCGAACCCCTCCTTGCGGAGCATGTAGGAGATCGCGTCGCTGAACGACTCCTCGTCCTCGACAACGAGCACACGTGTCACTGAAGTCCCCCTCCTGATGGGGTAGAGCCGGCAGTACTAGGCGCGCGCCCGATCGGTGCTTGTGCCGTCATTGTCGCTCCGCAGTGGTAGCCAGAGGGTGAAGGTGGAGCCGGCGCCCTCCACGCTCCGCACGGTGACCCGGCCGCCGTGCGCGACCGTCACGTGCTTCACGATGGCGAGCCCGAGTCCTGTGCCGCCGGTGGCCCGCGAGCGGGCCGGGTCGACGCGATAGAAGCGCTCGAAGATCCGCTCAAGGTCACGTTCGGGGATGCCGATGCCCTGGTCGGTCACGCTGATCTCGACTCCGCCATCCCCCGGCTTCTTGACGCACACCACGACCCTGGTGCGTTCCGGGCTGTAGACGACGGCGTTCTCAAGCAGGTTCCGCACCGCGGTCACCAGCAAGTCTTCCTCAGCGAGCACGCTAAGCCCGCGGACGCCGATCGACGCGAGCGTGATGCCGCGCGCATTCGCCTTCATCCGGCAGCGGTCGAGTGCCTCGGCGACCACCGCGTCGACGGACACCGGTGCCGGGTCCGGAACCGGCTCTGCGGCCTGGATCCGGGAGAGGGTGATCAGGTCCTGGACAAGGAACGTCAGCCGGGCCGCCTCCTGGCGCATCCGGCCCGCGAACCTGCGCACCGCCTCCGCGTCGTCGGCCGCGTCCTCGATCGTCTCCGCCAGCAGGGCAAGCGCGCCCACGGGGGTCTTGAGCTCATGGCTGACGTTGGCGACGAAGTCCCTGCGGACCTCTTCCACCCGGTGCCGGTCGGTCTGGTCCTCAGCGAGCACGAGCACGAGCCCGCCGCCGCCGACGGTGCCGGAGAGCGGGGCGACCCGGACGGCGAAGGTGGTGGTCCGCCCGCCGAAGCGCGGCACCGGCACCTCGAACTCGGCCTCGCGGATCTCCCCGTCCCTGCGTACCTGCCGGGCGAGGGCAGCGAGCTCGCTCACCATGAGCCGGTCGCCCTTGACGATCCCGAAGGCGCGGGCCGCGGCGCTTGCGCGCAGCACCCGGTCCTCGCTGTCGACGACAACGGCGGAAGACGAGAGTACGGAAAGGACCGACGCGATTCCGGGCGGCAGCTTCGCGGGCTGCTGCGCGGCGCGGAGCCGCGCACTCCTCGACTGCCGGATCCCGTTTCCCGTGCGCGTCCTTATCGCCATGCCGCGTCCGGCAACTGGGAGGACGTGTGCCGCAACGTCGGCGCACACGGGCATGACCAGTCCATACTCACATGTCTGATGGTATGCGGACCTTCCGGGGCGACCACAATCGGGAGATTGCGGGAAAATTCACTCTTTTCTGGATGTTCACCTTTCCGCTTATCCACGGACATCCGATCAGTGTGGTTCATTCACCAGGCGCTCGCTTCAGCGTCCCTGGTTCTTCACGGCCTCAGCGGCCGTCTTGGCTGCTTCTGGGTCCAGATAGCGCCCGCCGGGGACCACAGGCGCGAACGTGTGGTCAAGCTCATACAGCAGTGGTATGCCCGTCGGGATGTTGAGCTCAGCGATCGCCGCGTCGCTGATCCCGTCCAAGTGCTTGACGAGGCCCCGCAGCGAGTTGCCGTGCGCCACCACGAGCACGGCACGGCCCGCGGCGAGATCCGGGACGATCGCGTCGTACCAGTAGGGCAGCATCCGCGTCACGACGTCGCGCAGGCACTCGGTGCGGGGCATGAGCTCAGGCGGCAGCGTCGCGTACCGGGCGTCGCCGACCTGGGAGAGCGGGTCGTCGTCGGCGAGTGGCGGCGGGGGCACGTCGTAAGAACGACGCCAGGTCATGAACTTCTCGTCGCCGAACTCCTCGCGCGTCTGGGCCTTGTCCTTGCCCTGCAGCGCTCCGTAATGACGCTCGTTCAGCCGCCACGACCGGCTGACCGGCAGCCAGCTGAGCCCCGCCGCCTCCAGCGTGACGTCAGCGGTCGTGATGGCACGAGTGAGCACTGACGTATGCACGACATCGGGGCGAAGGCCGGCGTCAACGAGCATTCGCCCGGCGGCCGCAGCCTCCTGGCGGCCCTTCTCCGCCAGGCCGACGTCCACCCAGCCAGTGAACAGGCCCTTGGAGTTCCATTCGCTTTCACCATGGCGCAGCAGCACTAGGGTTCCCATGCGGGTCAGCCTAGCTGGCGGCCTCCGCCGTGCCCAGCAGCCCCCGGCTCGCTCCCGGAAGGTCCGGAAGATATTGCCCGCCATCTCGGTTGGTTACAGCTGTGTCCAGCCTGCCCAATGGCCTTCCGCGACGGATCGCCACGCTCAGCGTCCACACGTCCCCGCTCGACCAGCCGGGGACAGGCGACGCCGGCGGTCTGAACGTTTACGTTGTCCAGGTCGCTAAGCGGCTCGCGGCTTGCGGTACCGAGGTGGAGATCTTCACCCGCGCGGTCTGCAGGGACACGCCGCCGCTAGCCGAGCTCGCCCCTGGCGTGCTCGTCCGCAGTGTCGTCGCCGGCCCGTTCGAGGAGCTGGACAAGCAGGACCTGCCCGCGCAGGTCTGCCAGTTCACGCTTGAGGTACTTCGCGCCGAAGCCGAGTCAGAGCCAGGCAGGTACGACCTGGTACACGCGCACTACTGGCTGTCAGGCAAGGTCGGCGCGGCCGCCAAAGAGCGATGGGGCGTTCCGCTCGTGCAGTCGATGCACACCCTGGGCAAGGTGAAGAACGCGGCCCTGGCGACGGGCGACGCCGCAGAGCCTGACGAGCGGATTCGCGGCGAGCTTGAGGTGGTTGCCGCGTCGGACCGGCTTATCGCGAACACGGCCCAGGAGGCACGCCAGCTGACCGAGTTGTACGGCGCGGACCCCGCCAAGGTGCAGACCGTCAACCCCGGCGCGGACCTGAGCGTGTTCCAGCCCGGCGGCCCGCAAGGCAAGGCGGAGGCGCGTCGCCGGCTGGGAGTCGCGCCAGACGCGGTCGTACTGCTCTTCGTCGGCCGGGTACAGCCGCTGAAGGGACCCGACGTGGTGCTCAAGGCCGCGGCCAGGCTGCTTGAGACCGACCCCGACCTGCGCGGCACCCTGCAAGTCGTCATCGTCGGCGGCCCGAGCGGCCGACAGGAACGCGCCGACCCGGACCGGATGCGCGAGCTGGCCGCCCAGCTCGGGATCACCGATAACGTCCGGTTCGAGCCGCCGTGCCCGCAGGCCGAGCTCGCGCAGTGGTACCGGGCGGCGACGGTGATGCTCACCCCGTCCCATTCCGAGTCGTTCGGCCTTGTTGCCCTTGAGGCTCAGGCCTGCGGCACTCCGGTAGTGGCTGCCAGCGTCGGCGGCCTGCGCACGGTCGTCAGGGACGGCGACTCGGGCATTCTGGTGGACGGCCACGATCCCGCCGACTGGGCCAGTGCCATCAGGTGCCTTGTCCGGGCTCCCCGCCGCTTGCAGGCCCTGTCGGCGGGTGCGCGCCGACACGCGTCCGCTTTCGGCTGGTCCGCGACGGTGGACGGGCTGCTCAGGGTGTATACCGGCGCTATGGACGAGGCGGCAGCGAGGGTCGGGGCTTAACCGCCATGGCGGCCAACGAAGCTCCCGCCTGCGATGCCATCCAGGCTGCCCTGGACGGCCTCGGCCTTACCTATGAGCACCCGGAGCCCGGCGCTTACCTGGTCCGCCTTGAAGGCCGTCACAAGCTCGCCACGATGACCTGGCTGATCGCCGGGGATCACAGCCTGCAGGTTGAGGCCTTCTTCTGCCGCCAGCCAGACGAGAACCATGCGACCTTCTACCGGTTCCTCCTGGAGCGCAGCGCCCGGATGTACGGCGTGCACTTCGCTCTCGACCGGACCGGTGACGTGTACCTGACTGGCCGCCTTCCCCTGTCCGCTGTCTCCGAGACGGAGATCGACACACTCCTCGGCTGCGTTCTCACTTATTCAGACGAGATGTTCAACGAGGCGCTCAGAATCGGTTTCGCCTCGGCGATCCAGCGGGAATGGGCATGGCGCGAGAAGCGGGGGGAAAGCCTGGCCAACTTGCGCCCGTTCGCGGATCTCGTGACTAACCCGCATGACCGCAACAAGCAGAAGAAGAGCCCGGCGTGACCCTGGACGAGGCCAGTATCCCAGTGCACCTGCACACCATCGGGGTGCACACCTTGCTGTGCGTCCTCTTCGCGCTGCTCACCGCAGGAAGCAACGCCTGCGCCGCGGTTCTGCAGCGCAAGGCGGCCGCCCAGGTCCCGCCCGAGCGGTCCCTGCACTTCTCACTGATTGCCGATCTGATCAAGCGCCGTGTGTGGCTCGCTGGCATCGGCATGGTCATCGTCGCGGCGGTGGCGCAGGCCGCCGCGCTCGCGACCGGCCCGATCGCCCTCGTCCAGCCGATCTTCATCATCGAGCTGCCGGTCACGCTGGTGCTCGCCGCGATCGCCAACCACAACCGCGCGGCCCTGCGGCGGCTGCCATGGACCGCCATCGCGCTCACCACGGCCGCGCTTGGCATCGGGCTCGCGGTTGCCCAGCCGAGCGGCGCGATCGACTCCGCCCAGAACAGCAGCTGGGTAATCGCGCTCATCGCCACCGGGATCTTCGAGGCCGTGCTGATCACCCTGGCCGCAGGCACGAGTGGCGAGCCGCGGGCGGCCTTGCTCGGGCTCGCCGCCGCCTGCGGCTACGCGCTGACCGCGGCGCTGATGAAGAACGCGGTGTCCGACTTGGGCCAGGGAGCGGTCGCGTTTTTCACCAGCTGGCACATCTACGCCACTGCCTTGGCCGGCGTGGGATCGCTGTTCCTGCTGCAGAACGCGCTCCAGGCCGGCAGCCTGGTGGCATCGCAGCCGATGCTCACCGTTGGTGACGCACTGATCAGCATCGCCTACGGCGTGACGCTCTTCAGCGAAGTCCTGCGCGATGGCTGGTGGCTGGTGCCGGAGTTTATCGCGCTCGCGGCGATCGTCGTGGGCTGCGTGCAGATCGCAAAGTCCCCGCTGGCCGCAGAGGCCTCAGGGCTGGCCACGCAAACCGCACCGACGGTACTCTTATCTTTGTGAACAGGCTGGGCGACCTCGAGCGTGCCATTATGGAAGTCCTCTGGCAGACTGATTCCGCACTGACCGTGAGACAAGTCAGCAACGGGCTCCCCCAGAGCCTGGCTCACACCACAGTGATGACGGTGCTTGACCGGCTGGCAAAAAAGGGGTTCGTGCGCAGGGAACGGGACGGTCGTGCCTGGCGATACCGCCCGGCCGCGACCCGCGAGGCGTACGTGGCTGAGCTCATGCTGACCGCGCTGGCACAGACCGGCGACCGGGACGCGGCCCTCGCGAGGTTTGCGCAGAGCGTGTCGGGTGCCGAGGCAGAGGTGCTCCTCGAGGCCCTTTCGGGCCTTGACCGGGAGCAGCAGGACGACGAGACCGAGGGAGACAGCGGGGTCGGATTATGCGGGCACTGGCCGACGCGGTACTTCTGGCCGCGGTCGCCGTGGGAAGCGTGCGAGGCGCGCATGCGATGCTGCGTGTCACCTGGCCGCGTAGGTCCCCGGCGACCGCGATTTTGCTGTGGCAGGCTCTTGGCCTGGCCGGCGGTCTCGCGGCCGTTGGCGCGCTGCTCGCGATCGGTGCCAGCGGCGCAGGGGCGCAGGCGGGGGTTCTCAGCGGGCTGACAATGGTGGCGGCCCGGCTGGCGTCCGGTAAATTGGCAGCCCTGGGCCAGCCGGTGATGCTCACGGCCGCACGACTGGGCGCGCTCATCGCCGGGTTTGCCCTGCTCACCGTGCTCTGCTGGATGCTTGTGGTGGCGTTCACCGACGCCGTCGGCGCGAGGCGCAGGCAGCGGGCACTCCTCTCCCTGCTCGCGCACGGCGATCCTAAAGTCCCCGGGGCGCTCGTGATCGACTATCCGGCCGCGGCCGCGTACTGCCTGCCCGGTATCCGCTCCCAGATTGTCGTGAGCGCGGGCACGCTTGACCTGCTCGCCCCCGCGGAGCTCACGGCCGTCCTCGCCCATGAGCGCGCCCACCTGCGCGCCAGGCACGATCTCGTCCTGATCCCCTTCACCTCACTGCGCCGGGTGTTCCCCAGGTCTCGCGAGACCGCCCAGGCATACCGCGCGGTCGCGCTGCTTGTCGAGATGATGGCCGACGACCACGCACTGCGCGCCCGCGGCCTGGTGGCGAGGGAACTCGCCACCGCCCTCCTCCGCTTCGGGACCTCAGGCAGCGAATGCGCCCCGGCTGGAGCCCTGGCAGCCGCCGAGGGTGAGCTGACCGCCCGGGTCAACCGGATCCTCACCCCGCAGCCGCCATTGCCCCGTGCCACCCAGGCGGCGGTCGTCCTAGCGGCCGTGGCGCTGGTAGCGGTCCCGCTGCTCCTGCTGATAACCCCGTAAGGCCTTTACCAGCCGGCGGTCGTCCTAGCGGCCGTGGCGCTGGTAGCGGTCCCGCTGCTCCTGCTGGTAACCCGTAGGGCTTTCTACCAGGGGCCGTAGGGACCCGAGTGGGTGGTGTTGCGGTTCTTGAACTCGCGGACCCTCGGGCGCACGTCCGACAGGTAGACCGCGGCGGCGACGAACGCGATGACCGACAGGAATTGGACGGCGCCGCCGTAGGCCGCCGAATAGAGCCCGAGAACGAATGCGACGCCGAGGATGAGCAGCCACTTCGTCTTGGTCAGCTTGCCCGCCGCGAGGTACGACTGGGTGGGCCTAGTGATGGCGTCGATAAACGCCCACGTCTCAACGCCGAACGCCGCGACCGCGAGTGCCAGGAAGAAGTCGTTGAGCGGGCCGTAGGCACCGCCTATTACATTGACCACGTTACTAAGCTACCTCGCTTCGGCCACTATGCGCGATCGTCCGTGTCAGCAGGCTCGCTTGCCTCGGCGGGCTCGCTTGCCTCGGCGGGCGGGGCGGCCTCGTCCGCCGCGGACTGGTCCGGCTCGGGCCGGTCGCGGACGACCGAGACGACCTCGGCGGTGGGCGGCTTCTGGCTTTCCCTGCGGAAGGACTCGTAGATCTCGATCAGGACCTGCTTCTGCCGCTCGGTGAGCTGCGGGTCGGTCAGCAGGGCTGCCCGGACGCCGGAGTCACCGGGGCGGTCCTCAAGGATGCCGGCCTGCACGTAGAGCGCCTCGGCGGAGATGCGCAGCCCCTTGGCGATCTGCTGGAGGATCTCCGCGCTTGGCTTGCGGAGCCCGCGCTCGATCTGGCTCAGGTAAGGGTTTGAGACGCCGGCCTGCTCGGCCAGCTGCCGCAGCGAGATCTTCGCTTGTTCCCGCTGCTGCTTGATGTAGTCACCGATGCTGTTCATGTTTGCCATAAACACCATGCTAGCTCGCCTGCTTGCAATTGCAAACGCTGCTGCCAGCACCGGCCGCGCGGTTAGACGACGGGGACTGATGCCAGGTGTGTTCTCGCGAAGGTCAGCGTCTCCGCGAGGTCCGCAAGCCTGTCATCCTGCGTCGGGGCGCGCCGCGTGTTCACCTCAGCCACGACCATGCCGCGGTAGCCGGTGGCGGCCGCGCCGCGCAGCAACTCGGCGCAGGGCTGCTTGCCCCGTCCGGGGACTAGGTGCTCATCGGGAACCGGGCCGTTCGACACGCCCGTGCCGTCGGCCAGGTGGATGTGCGCAAGCCTGCCGGCCAGGTCATTCGCCATGGCGATCGCGTCGGACGCGGAAGCCGCGGTGTGCGAGAGGTCGAGCGTGACGTTGGGCACGTCAAGCTTGGTCGGGTCCCAGTGCGGCGCGTAACCGGATACCTCGCTGGCGCCGGCCCGGATCGGGAACATGTTCTCTACCGCGAAGATGACGTCGGTCTCCTCGGACATCCGCTGAATGCCCTGCTCGAACCCGCGGGTGTACTCCCGCTGCCACCGGAATGGCGGGTGCACGACGACGGTCTTCGCCCCAAGCCGCTCGGCAAGGTCCTTGGCGCGCACCAGCTTCGACCATGGCTCACGGCCCCAGACGAGCTGGGTGAGCAGCAGGCCGGGCGCGTGCACCGCGAGCACCGGCACCTGGTAATAGTCGACGAGCCTGACCAGGGCGTCACCCGACTGGCTGACCGGGTCGGTGTAGACCATCACCTCAAGGCCGTCGTAGCCGAGCCGCGCGGCAGCCTCGAAGGCGTCGGTGGTCCGTTCCGGGTAGACCGACGAGGTGGACAGCACGACGGGAATCGCGGGTAGCTCAGACAAGGCCTGTCGCCCCTCCTCGCGTCGTTCGGAAGTGAACACACCCAGCTTATGCGCCGCTCCGAACCGATCTCGCGGAGCGCCTCTGCGTACCACACACACTCAGACGGACGTCTGTGACCTGCGACGTCCCGAAGATGATCTTGCTTACCTGCAAAATCGTCGTTCACCCCCCGCGCCGCTGTCGTGAGAAGAACGTCGGTGGCTGCCGATATGGTGCGGCCATGGCGAAGTCGACGGCGGCGTTCCGGTGCACCGAGTGCGGCTGGCAGGCGGCGAAGTGGGTCGGCCGGTGCGGAGAGTGCCAGGCCTGGGGCACGGTCGAGGAGACGGCGGTACCCCGGCTGGTCCGGGCCGGTATCAGAGCGGCGGGCTACAGCGGTGCGGGCGGCGCACGGCTTGGCGGCGGGCCCGTGTCGACCGCGGCGATGCCCATCGGGGAGGTCGACGCGGCGCACGCCTCGGCCCGGCCGACCGGCCTCGATGAGCTTGACCGAGTGCTCGGCGGCGGCCTTGTCCCCGGCGCGGTGCTGCTGCTCGCGGGCGAGCCCGGCGTCGGGAAGTCCACCCTGCTCCTCGAGGCCGGCGCCATGGTCGCGGCGTTGGGCCCGGTGCTGTACATCACCGGCGAGGAATCCGCGGCCCAGGTGCGGCTGCGCGCCGACAGGATCGGCTCCGTGCACGAGAACCTATACCTGGCCGCCGAGACTGACCTGGACGCGATCATGACGCACGTGTCAGCCGTCCAGCCGAGGCTGCTCATCATCGACTCGGTGCAGACGATTGCCGCCGGCGACGTCGACGGCGTGCCAGGCGGCGTGACCCAGGTCCGCGAGGTGGCGGCGGCGCTGACCGCCGTGGCCAAGGACAAGGCGATGTCGACCATCCTGGTCGGGCACGTGACCAAGGACGGCTCTGTGGCCGGCCCGCGCACCCTTGAGCACCTTGTTGACGTGGTGCTGCACTTCGAGGGGGACAGGCACTCACGGCTGCGGATGGTCCGCGCGGTCAAGAACCGGTACGGGCCCACCGACGAGGTTGGCTGCTTCGATCTCGGCGAGTACGGCCTGATCGGGCTCGCGGACCCGAGCGGCCTGTTCCTCTCCCGGCACCGCGAGCCGGTGCCTGGCACCTGCGTCACTGTCACCCTAGAGGGGCGGCGCCCCCTGCTCGCCGAGGTCCAGGCGCTGGTTGGCCACTCGGTGCTCGAGGTGCCGCGCCGGGTTACCTCGGGTCTCGACGCCTCCCGGATCGGCATGGTGCTCGCGGTGCTGCAACGGCGCGCCGACGTTAAGGTCGGCAAATCGGACGTCTACGCCGCCACCGTGGGCGGCGTGCGACTAACCGAGCCGTCCGTCGACCTGGCGGTAGCGCTCGCCATCGCCAGCTCCGTGGCCAATCTGTCCCTTCCCCAGGGCGTCATCGTGGTCGGCGAGGTCGGCCTGGCCGGCGAGGTCCGCAATGTCGCCGGCGTGCCCCGCCGGGTGGCCGAGGCGGAGCGGATGGGCTTCCGCCAGGCGATCGTCCCGGTTGGCTCGACCGGTGGTTCGAGCGCCGGGTCTGAGATGGAGGTCATCGAGGTCGAGGACGTGCGTGAGGCCCTCAAGGCCGCCTTCCGCGGCTAAGCCGCGGGTAAGTTGCGGGTAAGTCGTGGGTAAGTTGCGGGTAAGTCGTGGGTAAGCCGCCGATCTTGAACGCGCGGACCGGGCTGGACTGGCCGTTGCTCATAGCGACAGCGTCAAGGGTGCCGGAGGCCCCAGTGGGCAGCGACCCAGCACAGCCCGCAGGCTGCGCGGCATCGGGATTCCAGACCATCGTCACGACCTGCGGGACGCCCAGCGTGAACCGGACCGGAGCCGCGGCGGAGCGCTCGCACGCTGCCGAGTCCCACACCAGGTGCCCGTGCCGCGTCACGACCACCTGAACGGAGCCGGCGCCGTACGTCAGCGTGCACGCGGCGGCCGCCGTCGAGACGGCGTAGACGCTGAAGCTCGGCCGCTCCCCTCGGGCGTAGCTGGGCTGGCTGGTAAGGAGGCTGAGCACGATATCGGCGGGCGCGCACGGTGACCCGCCAGCAGCGGACGCCGCCCGGCTCGGGTGAAGGGCGGGACCCGGCTTTTCCACCTTCCTCACCGCCTTCTTCGCCGAGGTAGCGAGCTTCGCGGTTGCCGTGGGTGAGGCGGTAGGTTTGCTAGGCCCTGGCCACGCGCTCCCGTAGGCTGCCGCGGGCGGGGCCTGCTGCTTGGCGAGGGCGGCCATAGACGCACGCGTGGCGGCCGCCTGATGCGCCGACGGCGGGTGAGCGCCCGGAAACAGCCAGGCGCACACCCCGAGCGCGACGACCCCGCCGCAGAGGATAACGAACCGCCGCCGCCAGTAGGCCCGGTCATCATCTAGCTGCCCCACCTCATCTCGCGATGCGTCGTAATCGTCGCCACGCCTTTCTTCATCACTGTCCGCATCCATCCACATGCGGAAAGTATCCAACGCATAACGACACGCATCCGGTAGCCGCGCCGGCCCCACCTGCCCTGGCTAGGCCGGAAGGGCGAAGCGTCCGTCTGGTAGCGGGTCTACTAGACCGTCGGCTACCAGGCCGTCCAAAGCGCGAGCGCGCTGGACGTCGTTCTGGCCACACGGCGTCTAGGCGGGCCTGCGCTACTGGCTCACGGGAGTCCCTCAGGACCGCCAGGAGGCGGCCACGGCACTGTCTGTCCGTGCCCTCGTATGTCTGGCCTACTGGGCGCTCCTCGGCCGCTGGGCGGCCTGCTGCCAGCCATGCGCACTGCTTTACGACCGGGCAGTCATCACACCTAGGCGCCGCCGCCGTACAGGTCAACGCTCCGAGCTCCATGACGGCTACCGACCAGCGCGCCGCCACGGCGTCGTCATCCGGCAGCAGCGACTCCGCAAGGCGATACTCCGCCACCGAGGGCTGCGCTCCGGGGAACTCGCGGCCGGACTCCACCCGCGCGAGCACGCGGCGGACGTTCGTGTCGAGGACAGCGTGCTTGCGCCCGAAGGCGAACACGGCCACGGCAGCAGCCGTATAAGCGCCAATCCCTGGGAGCGCCAGCAGTTCGTCGCGCGTCGAGGGAAGTTCGCCAGCGTACTTCTCGGTCACGATCACAGCGGTCTCGTGGAGCCGCAGCGCGCGCCTCGGATACCCAAGCCGCCCCCACTGCCGCACAGCCTCGCCAGCAGGATCAGCAGCAAGCGCCGCAGGCGTAGGCCACCGGGCAAGCCAGGCCTGGTAGGCGGGCAAGACGCGGCTGACGGGTGTCTGCTGCAGCATGATCTCGCTGACGAGCACGGCCCATGGCGACACCCCAGGCGCCCGCCACGGAAGATCGCGCGCATGAACCGCGTACCACCCGAGCACGGACTCGGCGTACAGCGACGACGACGGCAAGGACATGAGGAGCATGATATTGCGCTGTCCTCGTCGGCCTAGACCTCGGCCACGCCCCATATGGGTGAGTTTTATAAGTAGATTGACAATGTATCAGCGATCTACTTATGGTCTTCAGTCATGACTAGATCATCCGCGATGCGGGAGCCGACGTACTTCGTCCTGGCGTCCCTGCTGCGCGGCCCGCTGCACGGGTACGCGATCATCAAGCGCGCCGAGGAACTGTCTGACGGGAGGGTGCGGCTGGCTACCGGCACGCTGTACACCGCGCTTGACCGCCTCGCTGCCGACGGCCACGTCCGGCTGGTCAGCGAGGAGACGGTCGGCGGGCGGGTCCGGCGGTCCTACGGGCTGACCGAGGGCGGGGCGGCGGCGCTGCGCGCCGAAGCGCAGCGGATGGCCGAGGCCGCCCGGATTGTCACCAGCCCCCAGACGAAGACCGTGGCCGGGCTGCCCGGCCGGAAGCCGAGGACAGCGTGAGCCACACCCCAGGCAAGCTCGAGCGCCGCGCCAGGGCACTGCTGCGCGCCTACCCGGCCGAGTACCGCCACGGCCGGGCGGAGGAGATCATCGCCACCCTGCTCGAGGCCGCACCACCCGGCCGGTCCTTCCCCCCGGCACGGGAGGCTTGGTCACTCATCGCGGGCGGCCGGACAGCCCGCGCCACCCGCAACCGCCGCCCCGGCGTCAAGGCAAACCTGCGCCTGGCACTGCTCCTCGGCATGTCCACTTACCTAAGCTTTGAATTCGGCCTTCCCCTCGCCGGGAACGCGCTGGGTTTCCTCCAGGGCGGCGGGGCGTCGTGGCTCACGAACACGACGATGGCGCTCTGCGCCGCCGTGGCGCTGGCCCCGTGGCTGGGCAGTCGGGCGACGACGACGGTCCTGGCCATCCCCGCAGGCGCGCTCGTCGCTTACGGGTATCTGGGAGTACACCACGGCAGCGCGTTGGCAATCTCGGCCGCTGAGTTCCTGATCGTCATGGCAGCGCTCGCCGCCTTGTCCGGGGGGCCGGTGCGACTGCCGCGATCCTGGCTGTGGCTGCCCGGTGCATTCCCGCTCGTGCTGGTGGCGAGACGCCTACTGTCTCCGCACGGCCTCGGCCCCGGCCTTGAGAGTTCCCTGGGGCTGCACGCGCTGGTGCTGCTGGCGGCCGTTGTGATCTGCTGGCTCATCACCGACGCCCGCCCCGCGTTCGCCCTCTGCCTCGCAGTGCTGCTGTTTGCCGTGATAACTACCCTGCCTGATTTCGTTTATGGCGATTCGCTGCTGATGATCGCAAGGCTGGAGCTTCTCCTGGTGATGTTCGCGCTCGTCCTGCCTGCCTTGCTCCCCGCCGCCTGGCTGCTGCTCCGCCGCCAGAAGGAGCCCAGCCCACGCCCGTTTCCCGGACCGTAAGCGGCCGACCAGCACCCCATCGCAACGGGCAGGTCAGCTACGCCGGGAACTTCCAGGTCGGAAAGGCCGCTGCCACTGTCTCTCGCGTACTAGGCCGACATGCACGGGCAACCAGGAGGTGGCCCAGCGCGTTCGGTCAGATAAACGTTTCGCCCTACCGGCGTAGACCACCTGAGTGGCCTACCAACGGGTTGGAAACCGTGTGGGGGCGGTGTGGTCCTGGAGCGCGTCCTTCGGTGCGGCCCATCGGGTTTTATGGGCCGCACCGACGAGACGCGCCCCAGGACCATGCGCCCGCGCGCGGGCGCATGCGCGGGCTTTGAACCACACAAAACCCGCAGTCAACGACAACCTCAGCCACTGGCTGCAGAGGGGCTTTGGAAAACGCGAAAGCGGGCCGGGAACTCGCGTTCCCGGCCCGCTCACGTTGTCGGGCTTTAGCCCAGGGCCTGGGCCGTGCCCGGTCCCTCGCTAGACGGAGCGACGGCCGGGTTGCTGCCGCTAGACGGCTCGCTGGCCGTGGCGGCGACCAGGGCGGCCGGGTCGGGCACCGAGTCCGGCTTCTGGCGTGGGGTGAAGGTGAACTTCGCCTCTTCGCCCGTGCCCTCCTTGTCGACGGTCACGATCGTCCCCGGCCGGAGCTCGCCGAACAGGATCTTCTCGGACAGCATGTCCTCGATCTCCCGCTGGATCGTCCGGCGGAGCGGCCGCGCGCCGAGCACCGGGTCGTACCCGCGCTCGGAGAGCAGTTCCTTGGCCGGCAGCTCGAGCTCGATGGCCATGTCCCGGTCCTTGAGCCGGTCGTCGACCTTCGCGATCATCAGGTCGACGATCTCGAAGATCTCATCCCGCTCCAGCTGGTGGAACACGATGATGTCATCGACACGGTTCAGGAACTCGGGCCGGAAGTGCTGCTTGAGCTCCTCGCCGACCTTCGCCTTCATCCGGTCGTAGGACCCGCGGGTCTCGCCCTGCCGGGCGAAGCCGACCGACACGCCCTTGGAGATGTCTCGCGTCCCCAGGTTCGTGGTCATGATGATCACGGTGTTCTTGAAGTCGACCATGCGGCCTTGCGCATCGGTAAGACGCCCGTCTTCAAGGATCTGCAGCAGCGAGTTGAAGATGTCCGGGTGGGCCTTCTCGATCTCGTCGAACAGGACCACGGAGAACGGACGACGGCGGACCTTCTCGGTGAGCTGGCCGCCCTCCTCGTAGCCGACGTAGCCGGGCGGGGAGCCGAACAGCCGGGAGACCGTGTGCTTCTCCATGTACTCGGACATGTCGAGCTGGATCAGCGAGTCCTCGTCACCAAACAGGAACTCCGCGAGCGTCTTGGACAGCTCAGTCTTACCGACACCGGACGGGCCGGCGAAGATGAACGAGCCGCCGGGCCGCTTCGGGTCCTTCAGCCCGGCGCGGGTGCGCCTGATGGCCTGGGACAGCGCCCTGATCGCGTCGTTCTGGCCGATGACCCGCTTGTGCAGCTCATCCTCCATGCGGAGCAGTCGCTGCGACTCCTCCTCGGTGAGCTTGAACACGGGGATGCCGGTCGCGGTGGCGAGGACCTCAGCGATGAGCTCCTCGTTGACCTCGGCGACCACGTCCATGTCGCCGGCCTTCCACTCCTTCTCCCGGGTGGCCTTCTTCGCGAGCAGCTGCTTCTCCGTGTCACGGAGGGCGGCGGCCTTCTCGAAGTCCTGGGAGTCGATGGCCGACTCTTTCTCCTTGCGGACCTGGGCGATCTTCTCGTCGTACTCACGCAGGTCCGGCGGTGCCGTCATGCGGCGGATGCGCATGCGCGACCCGGCCTCGTCGATCAGGTCGATCGCCTTGTCCGGCAGGAACCGGTCGCTGATGTAGCGGTCCGCGAGCTGCGCGGAGGCCACCAGGGCACCGTCGGTGATGGACACCCGGTGGTGCGCCTCGTAGCGGTCGCGCAGGCCCTTCAGGATCTCGATGGTGTGCGCGATCGTCGGCTCCGCGACCTGGATGGGCTGGAAGCGGCGCTCGAGGGCCGCGTCCTTCTCCAGGTACTTGCGGTACTCGTCGAGCGTCGTCGCCCCGATCGTCTGCAGTTCGCCGCGAGCCAGCATGGGCTTGAGGATGGACGCCGCGTCGATCGCGCCCTCCGCCGCACCCGCACCGACGAGCGTGTGGATCTCGTCGATGAACAGGATGATGTCGCCGCGCGTGCGGATCTCCTTGAGGACCTTCTTCAGGCGTTCCTCGAAGTCACCGCGGTACCTCGAACCGGCGACCAGCGCGCCAAGGTCGAGCGTGTACAGCTGCTTGTCCTTGATCGTCTCAGGCACCTCGCCCTTGACGATCTTCTGCGCGAGCCCCTCGACCACCGCTGTCTTGCCGACGCCAGGGGCGCCGACGAGGACCGGGTTGTTCTTGGTGCGCCGCGACAGCACCTGCATGACCCGCTCGATTTCTTTCTCACGGCCGATCACCGGGTCGAGCTTGCCCTCGCGGGCGCCCTGGGTGAGGTTCCGGCCGAACTGGTCCAGCACCAGCGACGTTGACGGCGCTGACTCGGTGGAGCCACTGGCTGCGCCGGACGTCGGCTCCTTGCCCTGGTAGCCGTGGAGCAACTGGATGACCTGCTGGCGCACCCGGTTCAGGTCCGCGCCAAGCTTGACAAGGACCTGGGCGGCGACACCGTCGCCCTCACGGATCAAGCCGAGCAGGATGTGCTCAGTCCCGATGTAGTTGTGACCGAGCTGCAGCGCTTCGCGCAGCGAAAGCTCAAGCACCTTCTTCGCACGGGGGGTGAATGGGATGTGCCCTGACGGTGCCTGCTGGCCCTGGCCGATGATCTCCTCGACCTGCTGCCGCACCGCTTCCAGGCTGATCCCAAGCGACTCGAGCGCCTTGGCCGCCACACCCTCGCCCTCATGAATGAGGCCGAGCAGGATGTGCTCCGTGCCAATGTAGTTGTGATTGAGCATCCTGGCTTCTTCTTGCGCCAGGACAACAACCCGCCGCGCCCGGTCGGTGAACCTCTCGAACATGTCGTCGCTCTCCTCACAGCGGGGATCCGGCAGGTTTCGGCGTGCCTGCCTGCTCCGCATGGTAGCCGCGTGCCCGACCCTGTACGTAACGCGATATGCGCCAGCTACAGGAAACGTTCCCCGGACACTCGGCCTTCACCCCATCCAACAGCGCCATTTGGCAACGTAGTTCCAAGTACGCCACCAGCGAACGCGTGGAGTTGAAGTACGCCGCAAGCGAACACGGTTCCCGGGGGACCGACGACGGGATGAGCAGACGACGTGACGCGGACGGGCCGACGCCCTTAGTGCGCCGCTTCGTACTCGGCGACGATGTTCGCGGGGATCCGGCCGCGCTCATTCACCTTGTGGCCATGAGTCCTAGCCCACTCGCGGATTCGCGCGCTCTGCTCGCGGCCTGCCCCATTGCGCTGACGGCGGCGGCGAACCTGTGCACCGCCTGATTTACGCGCGTGTTCCACGTACTGGGCAAGCTCGGTGCGCAGCTTGCCCGCGTTGCCGGAACTCAGATCGATCTCATAGCCGGAACCGTCGAGACCAAAGCTCACGGTCTCAGTTGCCTCACTACCGTCGATGTCGTCGACCAGTAGCACCTGTACCTTCTGCGCCACGGAGATTCAGCCCTTCTGCGGAGTAACTATTTTCGGATGCTAAACATATACCCAGCTCTTGAAGTACACAATTGCAGGGCACCTAGTTACTACCAACAACATAGCCGAGCCGTGATACTGCCAACGGCAGCAAGCAAGTGAAGGTTCACAGTTTGTATCGGCTTGTATCGGTCACGTGACGCACCGAACAATGCTCACACACTTGGCATATCACCCAGACACGGACGCGGATGTGCCCAAACTCACGGCCTCATGGCTTCTACGCGGAAGCCTATACCGGATCAGCGTGAGTGGATAAATCGCAGATGTCGCGAAATGTCAGCTTCTGCCTTGCTCGTGGTCCACGTGCTCATGCGCTCCTTCGTCCGCGACTGCTCGGGCCCGAGCGCGCTCTCGGCGCTTTGGTGCCAGTTCCCTGCGCACGATCGCCCACGCACCGACAAGAAAGGCGACGCAGACAATCGCCGGCGGGGCAAGCGCGGCGAGATCCTGCAGCATGAACGTTACCTCGACCCATGTGGTCAGTCGCGGTCCGCCGCGTTCGGCGCGGGCATAGCGCGGCGACCGGACACGACTGTTGATGTGCCCGCAACAGGCACTCTACCCGCACGCACTCAGCCCGCCGCCAGGAGATCACGGACACGGGACCAGTGAGCCACGAGGCAACCAGGCGCCCCCCGAACCTGAGGAAAACCTTAACAAACGCAACAGCATGCGTGTGTTTCCCAGCGTGTTCGGCTTAACCCGGTCCAAGTCGAGGAACTCGGCTACGCCGTCGTCGTAAGAGCGGAGCAGCTCGGCGTACACTTCGGGTGCGACTGGCGTCCCGCTGATTTCGGTGAAACCGTGGCTCGCGAAGAAGTGGACCGCGAAGGTGAGCACGAATACGCGCGATACGCCGACCGCCCTTGACCGGTCAAGCAACTCATCCACGATGAGATGTCCGATGCCTGAGCCCCGCCTGCGCTCATCAACCGCGACGGTGCGGATCTCCGCCAGGTCGTCCCACATAACGTGGAGCGCGCCGCATCCGACGACAGCGCCGTCAGTAGACGCCTCGGCGACGGTGAACTCAAGGATGTCTTCGTAAAGGTTCACCGTGTGCTTGTCGAGCAACCGTCTAGAGCCGATGTTCTGATCGATCAGCCCGCGGATTTCCGGAACGTCCCTGGTGCGAGCTTGCCTCACTATGTACTCCATCGCGGCCCTACTGTAGCGCGTAAATACAATCGGACGGGCACGCGGAGTATCGCCCGCGGCAGGCCGTACGCTTCGCCTCGCGACCGTGCCGTTACTATCCGGCGCCGACACTGGCGGCCGCTAGCACATTCCGGGCAATCCGCGCCAGCGAACCATCACACTGTCATAAAGACAAAACTTCACCCGAGTTGGTTGGCAGCGGCACGGCTATCTAATATCGTGCATCGACGTGCGTACAGTCAGCCGCCGAATCGTGCCACTTGCCGCAGCAGTGGCCACCGTTGCCGTCTTGCTGCAGGGCGGCGCGAGCCAGGCGCAGACGGTCGCCGCTAAGCCAACCGTCAAACAGCTGGCGGCGGAGGCAACTCAGCTGTCAAACGAAGTCGACCAGCTCGACCAGCAGTACGACGGGCTGAAGATCCAGCTTTCGCAAGCCAATTCTGAGGTAAAAATCGCCAAGCAGGCAGAGCAGCGGGCGCAGGCGGCGATGACAGGCAGCCAGAAAGCCGTCGCCCAGCTCGCTGCCGAGGGATACATGAATGGCGGGGTAGGCCCCACGCTGCAGATGCTCACCAGCAGCGACCCAAGCAAGTTCCTTAGCCAGGCGTCCACCGTCCAGCAGCTCAACGACGAAGCCGGCATGCGGGTCAGCACCCTGCAGACGGAGCAGACCGCCGCCGAGCGGGCGGCCGCGACCGCTAAGGAAGAGATCGCTACCGCCAACCAGATCCAGGCGGAGATCAACTCCAAGACCACCAAGATCAACGCCACGGTCTCCACCCTGCAGGGCCAGGCGATGCAGCAGGCCATCTCGCAGTACCTGGACACCGGCAGCGACGACGCCCTGGCGTCGTCCATCCCGCTGCTCGGCGACAGCCCCGAAACCGTCGCACTCAAGTATGCCCTGACAAGAATGCACGACTGGTACTTGTGGGGCGCGGCCGGCCCGGACGAGTTCGACTGCTCCGGCCTGATCGTCTGGGCGTATGCGCAGGAGGGCATCTACCTCGACCACTACACCGGTGACCTGTGGGACGAGGGCACGCACGTGGCGTTCTCCGACCTGCAGCCGGGCGACCTGGTGTTCTTCTTCGCAGACCTCGACCACGTCGGCATCTACGTCGGCACCTACGGCGGCACCCCCTACTTCCTCGACGCCCCGGCGACCGGCCAGCAGGTCCAGATCCAGCCGATGGAGATGGGCTCCTACGACGGCGCGGTCCGCATCACCTGAGCGTCATCAAGCGCACGGCAAAAGCGCCCGCCCGGTGATCCAGGCGGGCGCTTTTAGTCCTTAAAACTCGTTAACAGGGGAACCGCGTCAGGCACCGGGGCGCACGAACGGGAACAAGATCGTCTCCCTGATGTTCTCGCCGGTCAGCATGATCATCAGGCGGTCCATGCCCATGCCCATGCCACCCGTCGGCGGCATGGCGTACTCCAGGGCGAGGAGGAAGTCCTCGTCGAGCTCCATCGCCTCCGGGTCACCACCCGCCGCGAGCAGCGACTGAGCGGTGAGCCGCTCCCGCTGCACCACGGGGTCCACCAGCTCCGAGTAGCCCGTGCCAAGCTCGGTGCCGAAGGTCACGAGGTCCCAGCGCTCGGCGAGCCGGGGATCAGACCGGTGCTGCCGGGTGAGCGGCGACACCTCGACGGGGAAGTCGCGGTAGAACGTCGGCTCGACGGTCTGCTTCTCCACCAGCCGTTCGTACATCTCCAGGATCACCTGGCCGCGGTTCCACGACGGCTGCAGCGGCACGTCGAGCTTGGCGCACAGGTCAAGCAGGAGCGGCAGCTCCGTGCCCGGCGTGATCTCCTCTCCCGCCGCGAGCGAGATCGCCTCGTGCACGCCGAGCGTCCGCCACTGCCCGCCGATGTCCCACTCGGACCCGTCGGCGCGCCGGATCACCGTGGACCCGAACGCGGCCACCGCCGCGTTCTGCACGAGCTCTTGCGTCAGCTGGCCGATCCCGTTGTAGTCCGAGTACGTCTGGTAGGCCTCAAGCATGGTGAACTCGGGGTTGTGCGTGGTGTCCACGCCCTCGTTCCTGAAGATCCGGCCGATCTCGAACACCGACTCGATCCCACCCACCACCAGTCGCTTCAGGTAAAGCTCAAGAGCGATCCGCAGGTAGAGGCGAGAGTCGTACGCGTTCCCGTGGGTGATGAACGGCCGAGCGTTCGCGCCGCCGTGCAGTCCGGTGAGCACCGGCGTCTCTACTTCAAGGAAGCCGCGCGAGATCAGCGTGGACCGCACCGACTGGACCACCGCAGAGCGCATCTCGGCGAGCCGCCGCGCCTGCGGGTTGACAATCAGGTCCACGTACCGCTGCCTGACCCGCGACTCGGGGTCGGTCAGCCCGGCGTGCTTCTCCGGAAGCGGCCGCAGCGACTTGGCGGTAATCATGAACGAGTCGGCGAGCACCGACAGTTCGCCTGACCGCGAGGTGATCACCTCGCCGGTCACGCCGACATGATCACCGAGGTCCACATCCTGCTTCCACGCGGCCAGCGCGTCGTCGCCAACGCGCGCGAGCGAGATCATCACCTGGATGTCCCCGGTGCCATCGCGCAGCGTCGCGAAGCAGAGCTTCCCGCCGATCCTGGAGAGGATGACCCGCCCCGCGACGCCCACGGTCTCGCCGGTGGCGATGTCAGCCGCCAGCGACCCGTGTCTGGCCCGCACCTCGCCGATGGTTGCGGTCCGCGGGTATCCCACCGGATAGGGGTCAATACCGGATTCAAGCATCCGGGAACGCTTCTCCAGCCGGACGCGTACCTGCTCCGGAACGTTGTCGTCAGCCACGACCGAAGGCTACCGGGGATCGCCCGTCTGCAGCGAACCCATTCAACCCTGCCCTTATGCCCGAAGACTTAGTGCCCGGCGCCATCAGGATGAAAAGGGTTCGCTTTCCGCGCGAACGATGGCCGGTGCGACGGAAGCGCCATGCACCCCCGTCGCTGGGGACGGGCGGCGTCCCCCCGGGGGGATCACCGTCCGCGGTACGGGGGGTCGACCCCTGGGGATCACCGTCCGCGCGGACGGGGGGTCGTCCCCTGGGGATCACCGTCCGCGCGGCCGGGGGGTCGTCCCCTGGGGATCACCGTCCGCGCGGCCGGGCCTGATAAGATCGCGTTTTTTGCGATCAGGCCCGACCGTGCGGACACCGGGGGGTACGGGGGGTCGTCCCCCCGGGAGACAACCGTGTTCCGCTCCCAGACGAGGCGCAGCCCGATCAGCGTCAGCCACGGCTCGTGCGCGTCGATGACCGGCACCTCGTCGATCACCAGCGGGGCGAGCCCGCCGGTGGCGATCACCGTCACGGCGGCGGGGTCCTCGGGCGACAGCTCAGCAGCCATCCGCCGCGCGATCCCCTCGACCTGCCCGGCGAACCCGAACACGATTCCGGACTGCAGAGCCTCAACGGTGTTCTTGCCGATCACCCGTGCTGGCCTGGTCAACTCCACCTTCAGCAGCTGCGCCGCCCGCCGGGACAGCGCGTCCACGGAGATCTCGATGCCGGGCGCGAGCGCCCCGCCGACGAACTCACCCTTGGCGCTGACCGCGTCGAAGTTCGTCGACGTGCCGAAATCAACGACGATCGCAGGACCGCCGTACAGGTGCACGGCGGCGAGCGAGTTCATGATCCGGTCGCTGCCGACCTCCTTGGGATTGTCCATCCTGATGGGCACCCCGGTCTTCACGCCAGGCTGGACGATCACGGCGGGCACGTCCGGGTAGTACCTGCGGACCATCTCACGCATCTCATGTAGCACAGACGGCACCGTGGAGCACAGCGAGATGCCGGCGAGATCCGACTCCTTGACAACGGTGGACCGCGCGAGCAGGCCGTGCAGCAAGGCGGCGATCTCGTCCGCCGTCCGGTCGGGCACCGTGGCGACCCGCCAGTGCTCGACGATCGTGTCCCCCTCGAACACACCGAACACCATGTTGGTGTTCCCGATGTCAATCGTCAGCAGCATGCCGCTCAGCTCCCTCTCGGGGGGTACGGGGGGTCGTCCCCCCGGGAAGGGCCGGGTGTGCGCCCGATACGGTGACGGTTTTTGCCATCGGCCGTGCATCCGGCGGAGTGCGGGGGGACGACCCCCCGGGTGATAGCTCAATGACAACGTTGTCGATAAGGCGGGTCGCCCCGACCCGCGCGGCGATCGCGAGCACGGCCGTCCCGTGAAAATCAAAATCATCATCCCGAACGGGTGCGTAGCTTCGCCCGTCGACCAGCGCTAGATAGTCGACGCGTGGTGACGCCCCGGCCGGCTGCGACCGCCCAGTGCCATCACCCACGGGGCCGTCAGGCACGGGACCATCACCCACGGGGCCATCTGGCACCGGGCCGCCAAGCACTGCCTGCGCGGCGGCAAGGACCGCGCCAGGCCCGCCGGACGCGGCCGCCGCGCCTGCGGCGAGCGCCCGGTGCAGCACTGGTGCCACGGCCCGTTCCGCGGGGGACAGGTACTTGTTCCTGCTTGACAGGGCGAGCCCGTCGCCGGCCCGCACCGTGGGGACCGCCTCGACCTCGATGCCAAGCGCGAAGTCGCTGACCATCCTGCGCACGAGCACCAGTTGCTGCGCGTCCTTCTGCCCGAAGACGGCAGCGTCGGGGCGGACAAGGCTGAAGAGCTTGAGCACGACCGTGAGCACGCCGTGGAAGAACCCGGGCCGGAACTCCCCTTCCAGGATTGCCCCGGTCGGCCCAGGATCGACCCTGACGAGCTGCTCCTGCGGGTACATCTCCCGGGCGGAGGGCGCGAACACGAGGTCAACTCCCTCGGCCTCGCAGGCGGCCAGGTCCTCGTCCAGGGTGCGCGGGTACTTGTCCAGGTCCTCGTTTGGGCCGAACTGGAGCGGGTTCACGAAGATCGAGACCCCGACCGTGCCGCCGGGCCGGCCAGCTCGCGGGCCCGGCGCAGCAGCGCGCGATGCCCGTCGTGCAGCGCCCCCATGGTGGGCACGAGAACAACGGGCGCGGCGAGCTTCTCTCGGGCGGTGGCAAGCTCACCGCGGGTGTTAGCGATGATCATCGGTGGTCTCCAAGCACGTCGAGGAGGCGTTCGGCGTCATCGGCGCTGAGCATTCCGGCGGCGAGCGCCCGGTCGGCAGTCAGCCGGGCTAGCGCGCGGTAGGCGGGCAGCGCGGCGGGCTCGTGCGCAGCGATCGCCGCGACGTGCGCGGCCACGGTGCCCTCGTCGCCGCGCGCCACTGGCCCGGTAAGGCCGGCGTCGCCGAACCGCAGCGCGTTGTCGAGTGCCGCGCCGAGCAGCGGGCCGAGCATCCGATTCGGGCTCTCCGCGCCCGCCTCGTGCAGCAGAGCCGCCGCCTGGGAGACGAGCGTGACCAGGTGGTTGGCGGCGAAGGCGAGCGCGGCGTGGTAGAGGGCGCGGTTCTCCTCGGCGATGAACACCGGCTCGCCGCCCATCTCGATCACGAGGGCCTCGGCGGCCGGGCGCAGCTGTTGAGGCGCGGTCACGCCGAAGCTGACGCCCTTGATCTTGTCCACGTCGTCCTCGCGGCCGGTGAACGTCATCACCGGGTGCAGGGCGAGCGGCAGCGCGCCCGCCCGTGTCGCGGGGTCGAGGACGCGGACGCCGTGCGCTCCGCTGGCGTGCGCGACGAGCCGCCCCTCATATGGCGCGCCGGTAGCGGCCAGCCCTTCGACGAGGCCGGGCAGCACGTCGTCGGGAACGGTGAGCAGCACCAGGTCGGCAGCGCCGAGCACGCCTGCCGGGTCGGTAAGCACGGCGCGCGGGAAATTGTCCCGGACCCGCCGCTTGGACTGCTCGGAAACCGCCGCAGCCGCGACTACGTGATGCCCGGCACGTGCCAGCGCCAGCGCGAGGGCAGTGCCCACGCGGCCCGGCCCGATTATCCCGACCCGCAGCCGGGCCGGATGTTCAACAGTTCCAGTCTCCACGAGTACCGGACAGCCCCCCTCTTACGCAGGCCAACGCCCTGACAAGGATAGCCACCCGCCCCGCGGCCCAATCCAGGCAGCCACACCCGCCCGTGGCGCTAGTCGACCAAACCACATCCGGGGCGGAGGGGAAGACGGGCCTAGTGCTCGAAGGGAGACTGGCGGGGCGGCGGCGGAGCGTTGTCCTCGTCGCGGTTAGAGTCCTTGGGGACGCGGCAGCAGTACTCGAGGAACAGGGCCGCCGCCATGAGCACGAGGCAAGCGCCGAACGAGAGGCTGGCGTTGACCAGGTCGGCGCGCGGGGTCGGCGCGCCTGACATTCCGGAGAGGTAGATCATGAAGCCCGCGCAGATTCCGGCGAGCAGCGCGGCGGTCAGCGAGCTCGCCTTGGCGAGAGCCACGATCCGCGCGACGAACAGCGGCGGGGCCGGGCGCGTTCCCCGCTTCCCCTGGATCCGTGCCCGGAGATCCCAGCCGGCCCAGGCCTCCGCGGCCGCCGCGATCAGCAGGGCGGGCACTCCCGTCCAGCTGAGCGGGGGCAGGCTGGCATACACGGCGATGAGCAGCGCCCAGGTCACGGCGGCCGCAAGGGCGGCGACGAGCAGCAGCGTCCGGGCGCGTGTCGGCTTCACGATCCCGCCTCCTGAACGACGAGGGGCACCTCGGACCGGCGAATGCCCGTCTGGCCGACGCGCACCAGGAGGTCCGCGACCGGGCCATGCCCAGGCAGTATCGCCTCCGGGTCGGCGTCATGCCAGGGGGCAAGGACGAATGCGCGCTCATGTGCCCGCGGGTGCGGCAGCGTGAGGTCCGCGTCGTCGCTATGCTCGCCGGCCACGGTAATGATGTCGATGTCGAGCGTGCGCGGCCCCCACCGCACCAGGCGAACCCGGTCGAACGCCGCCTCGACCTCGTGCAGCCGGCCGAGGAGATCGAGCGCCGGGATCGTGATGCCCGCCAGCACGACAGCGTTGAGGTACTCCGGCTGCGGCGGCCCGCCGACCGGCACCGTCTCGTAGACCGGCGACACGCCCGTCACCTGGACCCCCTCGATGCCCGCGATGGCGTTCACGCCACCTTGGAGGATGTCCCCCCGGTCTCCGAGGTTACTGCCAAGGGCGAGAACGGCCTGCCGCTCCGTCATGAGCGCCCCGTCATGATCGAGCCGCGGCACGGTAGGCAGCGGCCACCCGGACCGCGTCGGCGTTCGCGGGAACTTGGTGGACCCGGACGCACCACGCGCCGGCCGCGGCGGCGAGAGCGGTGATGGCGGCTGTCGCCGCGTCGTTCCCGAAGGAACGACCTCGGGTCGGCGCCCTTCGGCGTCGAAGAGCCTGCTGAGGTAGCGCTTACGGGAGGCGCCGACCAGCACGGGGAAGTCACGTCCGCCGATCGTGGCCAGCTCAGGCAGTCCAGCGAGCAGCTGCCAGTTGTGCGCGTCTGGCCCCCAGGCGGCCGGGTTCTTGCTGAATCCGAGTCCGGGGTCGAGCACGATCATCGACGGGTCGACGCCCTCGGCGGTCACCGCGTCGATCCGCTGGGCCAGCTCGTCGTGCACCTCACTGACCACGTCGGCGTAGACGGCCCTTGAGTACATGTCGTGGCTGTGCCCGCGCCAGTGCACCACGACGTAGGGGATGCTCGCCTTAGCCACTAGCCGGGGCATGTAGGGATCGGCGAGCCCGCCGCTGACGTCGTTGACCAGGCTGACACCCGCTTCGAGGGCCCACTCGGCCACCTGGGCGCGCATCGTGTCCACGCTGACGACGGCCCCCGCCTTGACGAGCTCGGTGATGACGGGCTTGACCCGGCGCAGTTCCTCATCGGCGGGGACGCGCTGCGCGCCGGGCCGCGTTGACTCGCCGCCGACGTCGACGATGTCGGCGCCCTGGGCGATGAGCTCAAGGCCGTGCTCGATCGCGGCCGTGGCACCGAACCACTGGCCGCCGTCGGAGAACGAGTCGGGCGTGACGTTGACGACGCCCATGACCAGGCATCGGTCCGCGGCTGGCGACCCGGCGAGACCAGGCAGATTGACCATAACGGGAATGGTAGGTCAACTAGCCGTGCCCTTCCTCCCGGGCACAGGGTCACCCTGCAGCTTCTGGGGGTCCAGAGGGTCGTCCCCCTCGGCGCATCTCGTCGGTCCGGTCGTGCCTGATACGGTCGCGGTTTTTGCGATCAGGCCTGGCTGCGCCGACATCGGGGGGTCCGAAGGGCGGTCACCCTCGGCGCACTTCGTCGGTGCGGCCGGGCCTGATACGATCGTGGTTTTTGCGATCAGGCCTGGCTGCGCCGACATCGGGGGGTACGGGGGGTCGTCCCCCCGGGGGACACCTGCGCGCGTGCTGCGCCGCACCCTGCCGAGACCGAGGCGACGGCCGACCCGGCGCACGTACCGCTTTACTCTCAGTCGTGGCCAGACGAGGAATGCCTCGGCTTCGAGGGCCGCGAGCGCCATGCGCGGCACGTCCCTGCCACCGGGGTAGACGAAGAAGCGCGGCTCCCAAGTAGGGGAGAACTTCGCGTTGAACTTGTAGAGCGACTCGATCTGGAACCACCGGGACAGGAACACGAGCAGCCCCCGCCATGCCTTGAGCACCGGCCCCGCGCCGATCCGCTCGCCGCGTTCGAGCGCGGCCCGGAACATGGCGAAGTTCAGCGACACGCGCTTGACCCCGAGCCCGGGCGCGGCCTTGATGGCCTCCACGATCAGGAAGTCGTTCAGCCCGGACTGCGCGGTCTTGTCACGCCGCATCAGGTCGAGAGAGAGCCCGTCGGTGCCCCAGGGCACGAAGTGCAGCACTGCCTTGAGGGTGCCGTTCTCCAGGGCGGTCACCAGGACGCAGTTCTCGTCGCCTGGGGCACCGAGGCGACCGAGCGCCATGGAGAAGCCCCGCTCCACGTTGGTGCCGCGCCAGTTGTCCGCCTCGCGGATGATCCGGTCGAGTTCCTGCCGGGGGATGTCGCCGACCCGGCGGACCTCCGCGGTGTAGCCGTTCTTGGCGACGCGGTTGACCATCTGCCTGACGTTGCGCATCGAGCGGCCGGAGAGGCTGAAATCCGTGACGTCGACGATCGCCTCGTCGCCGAGCTCAAGCGCGGTCAGGTCGCCTTCCCTGCACCACACCTCGGCTCCAAGCTCGCTGCACCCCATCACCGCGGGCCGCCACGCGTGCCGTGCCGCCTCGTTCATGAACTCGGCGATCGCGCCGGGCCACGCCTCCGAGTCGCCGAGCGGGTCGCCCGAGGCGAGCATCACGCCGGCCACGACGCGGTAGCAGATTCCTGCCTTGCCCGAGGGCGACCAGATCACGCTCTTGTCGTCGCGCAGGGCGAAGTAGCCGAGGGAGTCCCGGTCGCCGTACTTGTCGAGCAGCGCTCGGATCCTGACCGCGTCGGCCGCGGCGAGCCGGGCGCGGGGCCGCGCCGAGCGGAAGAACAGGTAAACGGTGACGACGAGTGTGAACAGGCCGAGCCCGCTGGTCAGCAGGTGGTACAGGTCACCGCGTGGGTCGGACGCCCATTGGACAGGCCCGTAGACACCAACGAGCTCGTACAGCACGTCTTGCAGCCGCTGGCTGACCGAGTAGCTTCCGGCGAGCGGCCCGACCGCCAGGTAGCCGAGGCCGATCGCGAAGTCCATGGCGACGAGGGTCACGAAGACCGAGGCCGCGGTCCGCCAGGTGCGCGGGTCCCCGACCGCGTAGAAGTCCTGGTGCCGGTAGAGCAGCACGGCGAGCAGGACGACCGCCACGACGCCGGAGATCGAGATTTCATGCGGGAAGTGGATGAAATGGATCACGACGTCGAACGCGAGCAGAGCGACCACGGCCTGCCATGCGCGCCGCTTCCGCCGCCGCAGCCCGCGCGCGAGCATCAGGAGCAGCAGGCCGATGATGACGTCCGAGGTCCGCGTGACGTTGGTGAGCGTCCCGGGCACGACCGCGTTGACCTTGTGCAGCTTCTCGTGCCAGTCGGGCTTGAAGACCGCGACTACGTCAGATATTCCGATGAGGAAAGTAAGAAGGGAGGCGACGGCGGGAATCCACGTCAGCCTCTTGGCATCCTTGCGCTCCCGTGAGTCGCCTCCCGGGTCCCGTGCACGCGATATGTTGCTCTCGCTCATCTCAAATCTCTTGTCAGGCCCCTGACCACGGACAAGCAGCGTAGTCATGACACACCTGCCATGTGCAGCTTCCGCGATCCGCTAAAGATTCTCTCAAAACCGATAGCTTCCTTGGCCGTAGGCGACAAGCGCCGCCGACGGCGTCGGCTCCCCACTGACACGGTACCTCCATCTGCCCCCGGCCGACCGAACGAGCGGTAAAGACAAGTCGGCTATTTGATAAGACGGGGGGAAGTGGCTACCGGTTCGAATAATTCGCACCGTTTTCCGCTGCCCCGGCGGAACACCCGTAAACCTGGGCATATCAGCAAGAAGCAGAGATACGGAGGAAACCTCCGTATCTCTGCTTCTTGATCTTTGCTTCTTCTTACCTATTTCCGAAGAGCAGTGACATCGCCTCGGCGCGGGTTCGCGCCTCTTTGCGGAAAATCCCCCGTACGGCGGACGTCACGGTCGTCGCACCCGGCTTGCGCACCCCGCGCATTGACATGCACAGGTGCTCGCACTCAAGCACCACGATCACACCGCGGGGCTCGAGGATCCGCATCAGCGCGTCGGCGATCTGGCAGGTCATCCGCTCCTGCACCTGCGGCCGCCTGGCGTAGACGTCGGCCAGCCTGGCCAGCTTGGACAGGCCGGTGATCTCGCCCTTGACGTTCGGGATGTAGCCGATGTGCGCCTTGCCGAAGAACGGCACCAGGTGGTGCTCGCACATGCTGTAGATCTCGATGTCCCGGACCAGCACGATCTCGTCGTGCTCGGCGTCGAAGACGGTATTCAGCACGTCCTCGGGCTGCTGCCGCAGGCCCGCGAACTGCTCCGCGTACATCCTGGCGACGCGGGCCGGGGTATCGACGAGCCCGTCCCGCTCCGGGTCCTCGCCGACCGCGAGAAGTATCTCGCGGACGGCGCGCTCGATCCGATCCTGGTCGACAGGTTTAGTCGCAGGCTGCAGATCCACCTGCGACCGATTGAACGTGTGTTGCTCAACCGCAGGCTGATCGTTCATCGCGTTTTTCCTTTAGTCGCTAACCTCGCCGTCAAGCCCGTAGCCGAGCACCTGGCCGTTGGCCGGGCCTGGGAGGCCGTCGAGGCCAGAACTCGCGGCCAGCGCCAGCTCCTTGGGCGACATGACCGGCGGGCGGTCGGACGGCAGCCGCTTGCCGTAGCCCGTGTAGGTACCGCGGGCGGGCCGCTTCTCGACGGGGGCGAAGACCTCAATGACCTGCTTGCGGGAGAGCGTCTCGTGCTCAAGGAGCTGGAGCACCAGGTTGTCGAGGACGTCGCGGTACTCGACGAGCACCTCCCACGCCTCATCGTGGGCGGCCTCGATCATCCGCTTGATCTCCTCGTCGATCGCCGACGCGATCTCCTCCGAGTAGTCCCTGCTGTGCGACCGGTCCATGCCGAGGAACGGCTCCGCGTCGCCGCTGCCGAACTTCCGCGCGCCGAGCCGCTCGCTCATGCCGTACTCGGTGACCATGGCCCGGGCGATCTGGGTAGCCTTCTCGATGTCGTTGGCCGCGCCGCTCGTCGGCTCGTGGAAGATGATCTCCTCCGCGGTCCTGCCGCCGAGCAGCATCGCCAGTTGATCCTGCATTTCGGCGCGGGTGGTGAGGAACTTGTCCTCGGTCGGCAGCGCCATGGTGTAGCCGAGTGCCCGGCCGCGCGGGATGATCGTGACCTTGTGCACCGGATCGGCATTGGCCATCGCGTGCCCGACCAGGGCGTGACCGCCCTCGTGGTAGGCGATCAGCTTCCGCTCCTTCTCCGACAGCAGCACGCTCTTGCGCTCGGGGCCGGTCATCACGCGGTCGATGGCCTCTTCGAGCGCGGCCATGTGGATCTGCTTGCCGTTGGTGCGCGCAGTCAGCAGTGCCGCCTCGTTGATCACGTTGGCGAGGTCCGCGCCGGTGAAGCCGGGGGTCCGCCGGGCGATGATGTCAAGGTCGGCGTCAGGCGCGATGGGCTTACCGCGCGCGTGCACCTTGAGGATGCCCTTACGCCCGGTCAGGTCCGGCTGAGCCACGACGATCTGCCGGTCGAACCGGCCTGGGCGCAGCAGCGCCGGGTCAAGGATGTCCGGCCGGTTGGTGGCCGCGATCACGATCACGCCGCCCTTGGTGTCGAACCCGTCAAGCTCGACGAGCATCTGGTTCAGCGTCTGTTCGCGCTCGTCGTGCCCGCCGCCGAGGCCGGCGCCGCGGTGCCGGCCCACGGCGTCGATCTCGTCCACGAACACGATCGACGGGGCGTTCGCCTTCGCCTGCTCGAACAGGTCCCGGACGCGGGACGCGCCGACGCCGACGAACATCTCGACGAAGTCCGAACCGGAGATCGAGTAGAACGGGACGCCCGCCTCACCTGCGACCGCGCGGGCGAGCAGCGTCTTGCCTGTGCCTGGCGGGCCGTACAGCAGCACGCCCTTGGGGATCTTCGCGCCGATCGCCTGGAACTTCGCGGGGTTCTGCAGGAACTCCTTGATCTCCTGGAGTTCCTCGATGGCCTCGTCGGCACCGGCCACGTCGGCGAAGGTGGTCTTCGGCGTGTCCTTGGTGATCAGCTTGGCCTTCGACTTTCCGAAGTTCATCACCCGGGAGCCGCCGCCCTGCATCTGGCTCAGCAGGAAGAAGAAGAACAGCGCGATGATCAGGTACGGGACGAACGTCTCAAGGATCGACAGCAGCGCGCTCGTCTTGGGGATCTGCACGTCGTAGCCGCCGGGCAGCTCACCCTTGTCATACTCAGTCTGGAGCAGCTGCTGCAGCGTCTGGCCCTGGCCGGTGATGAAGTCGGCCTGGTACTCCTGGCCGGCCTTCGTCGTGACCTGGATCGTCTGGTTCTTGTCGGTGAGTATGGCGGACTTAACTTGGCCCTGCTCGATCAGCTGGACGATTTTCCCGGTGTCCACCGACTGGTAGCTGCTACCGGAGTTGGCCCAGCCCAAGGTGATCGTTATCACCAGCACCGCAAGCAGCACAAGCAGTAGCGGTCCGCGGAAAAAGCGCTTCAATTCCATTGCGAGCGACCCCCTAAGCCTGGGGCCGTTCCCTCCTGACCAGCCTCAAGTCCCGCCGACCACCGGCGGCACTGCCTGTCCGATCCAGTTGTCCTCCCATCGGGCAGGCCCTCGGGGGTACGGGGGGTCGCCCCCCCGGAAGACAACTGCATGCCCTGCTAAGCACCGTCGCCCGGCGGTCCGGGCCGACGGGCAACGCATAGTGATACCTGACGCTACATCAACGCATTCTTCAGCGGGATGTGTTCCCCCCGTACACTTCAGGGGCCAGCGTCCCGATAAAGGGAAGGTTACGGTAGCGCTCCGCGTAGTCCAGCCCGTAGCCGACCACGAACTCGTCGGGGATCTCGAATCCGGTGTAGGCGACCTCCACATCCATCTGTGCCGAGTTCGGCTTGCGTAGCATCGCGGCGATCGCGACCGAGGCCGGGTCACGCGACTTCAGGTTGCTGACCAGCCAGGACAAGGTCAGCCCCGAGTCGATGATGTCCTCGACGATCAGCACGTGCCGACCGCTGATGTCCGCGTCCAGGTCCTTCAGGATGCGCACCACCCCGGAGGACTTGGTTCCCGAACCGTACGAGGAGACGGCCATCCAGTCCATCTGGACGGGCAGGTGCATGGCGCGGGCGAGATCCGCCATCACCATGACCGCTCCCTTCAGCACGCCGACGAGCAGAAGTTCGCGCCCGGCGTAATCGGCGTCGATCTGCGCCGCCAGCTCGGCGGTCCGCTTACTGAGCTGCTCGGCCGTGATGAGCACCTCTTTCAGCGCCGGCCCCATGTCAGCGGCGTCCATCGGTGAACCCCTTTCCTTGCGCGTGTGGTTCAAACAAGACCTCGCCGGAGCGCCGGGCCGCCCGGACGCCGCCGGGCAGGTCGACGCCGCGCTGCCCGCGCCAGTCGGTGACCAGTTCCTCAATGCGCGCGACGTGCGCAGCCGTCAGTGCCCCCGCCGGGCACCCGGCCGCAAGCGCGGCCGATCGCAGCACCCGGGTCCGCACCGCACCCGGCAGCTCCGCGAGGGAATCGGCGGACATCGGGGAGTCAGCACGCCCCCGTTCGGATGCGGCGATCTTTTCAAGCACCTCGGCATCATCCCGCAGCTGATCGGCGGTCCGTGCCAGCGCCTCGGTCACTCCCGGCCCCAGTGCCGCCTCAAGCGCGGGCAGCGCGTCGAGCCTGACCCGGACCCGCGCGAAGCGCCGGTCGGTATTGTGCGGGTCCGACCACGCGGACAGCCCGAGCGCCGCGCACGCCTCGGCCGTGACGGTCCTGCGGACGCCGAGCAGCGGGCGGATAAACAAACCACGGCGCGGCGGCATCCCCGCGAGCGACCGCGGCCCGGAACCCCGGGCGAGCCCGAGCAGCACGGTCTCCGCCTGGTCGTCGAGGGTGTGGCCGAGCAGCACCGCCGCAGCGCCGGCATCGGCCGCGGCCTTCTCAAGCGCGGCATAGCGTGCGGCGCGAGCCGCGGCCTCAAGACCGCCTGGCCCGTCCACGGTCACGGTCACGGCACGCACCGGACCGAGGCCAAGGCCGCGCAATGTCGCGGCTACCGACGCCGCGCGGTCCGCCGAGCCCTCCTGCAGCCCGTGGTCGACGGTGACCGCTCCGCCGCGCAGCCCGGCGCGCGGGGCAACGAACGCGAGCGCCCCCGCCAGAGCCAGGGAATCCTGGCCACCGGAGCACGCGGCAAGCACGAGGTCGCCGGGCAAGAGGCCGGCGAGCGACGTGCGGACGGCGTTGCGGACCGCCGCGACCGCCGGGGGAAGGGCACCGCCCACAGTCAGGCGACCCGTTCAAGCCATTCGCGCGGGTTCGCCAGCTCGGGGCGGGTGGGCAGCGTCTCCGGCGAAGTCCATACCTTGTTGAACCCGGCCATCCCTGCCTCCGCCACCACCGTGGAGACGAACTGTGAGCCCTGCTCGTACTGCTTCATCTTCAGGTCGATGCCGAGGATGCGGCGCAGGATCTGCTCGACACGGCCCGCAGAGCTGCGCCGGTGAGAGAACTTGTCCCTGATGTCCGCGACCGACGGCACCACGCGCGGGCCAACGGCGTCCATGACGTAGTCGCCGTGCCCTTCCACCAGCGTCATCACGGCGGTCAGCTTGTCGAGGAGGGCCCGCTGCGCCGGGGTCTGCATCGCCTCGATCAGGCTCTCGCTCTCGCCGCCGCGCACCGCGTCGGCGACCGCGGTGGCGGCCGACCGCATCCGGTCGAGGATGGCGCCCGCGTCCAGGTCCGAGGCGAGCAGGAACTCGGTCATCATGCCCTGCACGTAACCGCGGAGCCAGGGCACCGAGGTGAACTGCACCCGGTGCGTCTCCTCGTGCAGGCACACCCAGCGCCGGAAGTCATGGGGGTCGACGCCGAGCTCGCGCTCGACCATGACGATGTTGGGCGCGACGAGGGTGAGGCGCCCCACGCTGGCGCCAGTGCCGGTCGCCGAGGGGCCGTTCGCGGTGCCGTTCCCGTTCACGCCGTTGGCAGAGCCGTTAGCCGGCGGGGCGCCGCCCTCGCCTGGCGGCAGGAAGAGCTCGTACTGGCCGAGGACCCGGGAGGACAGGTAGGCGAGGATCAGCCCTGCCTGCATGCCGGTGGCCCGCGATCCGATCGTGCCGAGGACCGAGCCGGCCCCCGGTACGGTGTTGCCCCGCTCGGCGAGCCTGTCCGCGAGGGGTTCGAGTACCACGCGGAACCCGCCGACATTGGCCCTGATCCAGCCAGGACGGTCCACTACGGCGACCGGGCCTACGGCCCCCTGGGTGGTCAACCCCGTCAACTCGCGGACGGGCTGCTGGACGACGGCGGTCAGGCCACGCAATTCCGCCACGACCGCGCGGGCGTCGGCGAGGCTGACCTCTGGTCCCTGCCTGGCGAAACGGACGCCGGTGGAGATCGCCACGTCCCAGTCGATCATCTGTGTGCTGCTCACAGTCCTACCGTACGTGCTCGCTGATGGTAACGGGAGTACACGCGCTCATGAACAACCGCACTCGGCCAGGCCAGCGGCCGCCGCGTCGATCGCGTTGGCCGCCGACTGGAGCTGGTTCCCGCTAGGTACCCGCGGTGCCATGATCGCGAAGAGCAGCAGCCGACCGGAGTGGTCGTAGGCGAGCCCCGCGATTGACGCCACCGTGGTCAGGTTGCCCGTCTTGGCCCGGACGACCCCGCGCGCCGCGCCGCCTGCCATCCCGCTGATCCCGCCGAAAACGCTCTCCCCGGCCGACAGCGTCCCGGCGAAGCCGGCCACGGGAAGCCCGCTGACGGCCCCGCGTAGCTTCGGCGTCCTCGCGGCGAGCGCGAGCACCCGCACGAGGGTTTCTGGCGCGATGCCGTCAAGCGGCGACAGGCCGCTGCCGTCGACCAAGTTGATCGGCGTCGTGATCCCGAGCCGCCGCAGCTCGGTCATGTCGGCGTCCGCGGCGCCGGTGAAGGTGGCAGGCAGGCCCAGGGCGATCGCCACGTGCCTCGCCAGGGTCTCGGCGATCACGTTGTTGGACTCGAGCAGCATCTGCTCAACGATCGAGACGAGCGGCGGCGAGCTTACGCTCGCGAGCACCGGCGCCGACGTCGGCGCGGCCGCCGCGGCAGGCGCGCCGGTCACCGTGATCCCGTCATTCTTGAGCAGGGCGGCGAACGCCGCGACGGTCATGCCTACCGGGTCCGTCGCCCGTGGCCGGTAGTTGACCGGGTCGTCGGAGTCCTCGAGCGTGCCGCTAGGGGTCAGCCGTCCCTGGTCGGCCTCAAGCGCGGCGATCGGGGTGACGTTCCCGGTTGAGATGTAGCTACTGGTCCACCCTTGTGCGAGACCGGGCCCGCTGAATAGCGAGTCGTCGTACCCTAGCCGCACGGAAAGGCGCCCCTGTGCCTTGAGCGCGCGGGCGGTGCTTGCTGCGAGCTGCGCGAGGGTGGCCGGGCGCGGGTAGTCAGAGGAGGGATATTCATTTACGGCGAGAGTCGGGTCACCGCCTCCTACCAGCACCACGGTGTCGCCCAACTGGCGGACCGTCGTGGTGAACCGCGCCTCGGGGCCGAGCACCTCGAGCGAAGCGACCGCCGTCACCAACTTGGTGGTGGACGCCGGGGTGGCGAGAGCGCTCGCGTTGGCGGAGTAGAGTACCTGCCCGGTTCCCGCGCTAGCGACCTCGATGCCGACGCCGGTGCCCGTCGCGGCTCGCGGCAGTGCGGCGCCCAACATGGCGGCGAGCCCAGTCGCGGTGGGCGAGGAGGTACCCTGCAAATCCGTGGCGGAAGTCCCCGCAGGCGCCAGCACGGATGTGGCGTTCACCACAGGGCGCGCGGCGGCGACGGGAATGCGCAGCCGTGCCAGCCGCGGCGGGAGCATTTGCGCCACGGCAAGCCCGGCGGCCAGCGTGAATATGTTGAGCAGGGCAAGTGATGCAAGGGCCGTGGCCCGGGTACGGGGCACGGACGTACCTTTCGCGGGTTGCGGGTAGGCACAGCTTAGGGCCTGTTCCTAGGGCCCCGTGGTCCTCAGCCGAAGGACCCGCCGTCCGGTCTTGAGGGAGAGACCGGCGACAATGGAGTAAATCAGCAACTAACGCTTGGAGTGACCATGGACGTCGAAGTAGTCATCGAGATCCCCCGTGGCCAGCGGAACAAGTACGAGGTCGACCACCGGACCGGCCGGATCAGGCTTGACCGCATGCTGTTCACCTCGACCAGGTACCCGGCCGACTACGGGTTCATCGAGGACACCCTGGGCGGAGACGGCGACCCACTGGACGCCCTCGTGCTGCTTGAGGAGCCGACATTCCCCGGCTGCCTCGTGACCGCCCGGGTCATCGGCATGTTCCAGATGACCGACGAGAAGGGGCCGGACGACAAGGTCCTCTGCGTCCCCGCGAGCGACCCGCGCATGGCGCACCTGCAGGACATCAACGACGTGCCGGAGTTCGAGCGGCTGGAGATCAAGCACTTCTTCGAGGTCTACAAGGACCTGGAGCCCGGCAAGTCCGTCGAGGGCTCGCACTGGTCGGACCGCGCCTCGGCCGAGGCCGAGGTGGAGCGCTCCCGCAAGCGCCTCGTCGAGAACGAGTCTCGGTAGCCGAGACCGGGTAAAAGCAAAGATCAAAACAAGAATTAACCCGAACGGGTGCGTGCTCTGCGTGGGCGGCACCCGTTTTCCATCGCTTTTTCCAGCAGTTCGCCCGCCCGGGCGCTGATCTTCGCGTGCGCGTCGCGGAGCGCGTCGCCGCCGAGGTCCGCGAGGCCGCCTGACACCAGGATCGCGGTCCGGGCGGCGGTCGCGGCCTGCGGCAAGCGGCCAGCCTCCGCGTGCAGGGTCATGGCCCTGACCGCGGCGGCCGCCCAGTCAGGCGCGGCCAGTTGCAGGTAACGCGGCGCCTCGACGAGCCAGCAAGGGACCGCAGCCTGCACCTGCATCCGGTCGAGCACGTCGGCCGCGAGCTCAAGGCCGGCCTCCGTCTCCGCGAGCCCGTCCTCGTCAAGCCCGGTCTTGAGCAGGCAGCGGCCGAGGTGAAAGCGGGCCCTGGCCAGGCCAAGGTCGCGCTCCTCCTGGTCGGCGGCTGGCGCCTTGACGTACATGCCGGCGACTTCGCGGAGCAGGCCGATCGCGTCCTGAGTGCTGCCCGCCGCGTCTGACGCCAGGGCGATCCTGGTGAGCACGTCGATCCTCGGCACCTCGTAGCTGGCCGGATCGGCTTCCGCGAGGGCCGCGTAATGCCCGGCTGACTCCGCGAGCATCGCGATGGCCTGGCACGCGCCACCGCCGTAGCGGGCGTGCGCGCACAGCGCGGCGGCGAGCCCTGGCTGGTGCCGCGCCGGATCGGCGGCTTCCGCGTAGAGTTCGCGGCTGATCAGCAGCGCCTGCCCCGAGTGCCCCGCCGCCTTGTCGTGGCTGCCCTGGAGCGCGGCCCTGATGGCCTCGCCGAGGTGGAAGTCGTACCGGCGCTCCAGAGTGCTCTGCCGCAGCGCCCTCCGCCCTGACGCCGTGCGGGCCGACGGGTGGGGAGCTGACCGCTCGTGCCGGGCCATGAACATGCCGCAAAACCTTCTCACCGGGTAAACCAGCTGATCGACCCCTACCAAGATCGTGACATAACAACGTGTAACAGACAAGACACGGTGCGGCACTAATTCCGCCCGTGCTCAGATACCCGCGCTCGCCTCGGGGCGGCTCGCGCTACTCGCCAGCGGCGCCGCGCCCGTCTCCACCCGTGTCCGATGAGTCGGCGGCAGCGGCGTCGCCGGCCGCTCGCGCGGTGCGAACCACGAGGTCATGGAAGGCGGAGGTCCGGCTGAAGGTTTCGCCGACGGGGCGGCCTGCCAGCAGGTCCTGATAGGCCTCGTAGCGGCTCAACTCCCACTCCTGCCCTCGTGGCGGCAGCGTTTCCACGGCCGGCGCGGGCAGCGACCGCCAGGTCCACTCCGTGATCGGCGCGTCGCCGCCGCCCGACTCGTTGGGAGAGGGCTGGATGAAGTCGGCGTGATCGGCGTGGTAGCCCATCCGGTTCCGCACGAAGCGCAGGCCGGCGAACGTGGCCTCGACCGCCTGCCGGTCCTGGGCGGACAGCCCCGCGAGGGCGGTGTCGTAGTCCTCCGGGTAGTACCTGAAGAGCGTCGCGTCGACGATGGTCACCCACCAGACGGCTTCGCCGATCACCGCGAACGCCTGTGCCCGGTCGCCGGGCCTGACCCTGCCAAGCCGCTCGGTGGTGTCGTGCATGGCGGTAAAGGCCCAACCCAGCGCGCTCGTCCCGGTGTCCCGTGGGCCACGCGCCTCGTCGGCCCAGTTCTCGCTGCCCCACTTCTGCTGGACCTTGTTCACCTGGTTCCAGTTCTCGCGGTTCCAGGCAACCCGGCAGCGGGCGGAGCAGAAGCGTGCGTGCTCGCGCTTCGGCTCGAACTCCTTGCCGCAGCGCTCGCAGCGCCTACTCTCCGCCATCAGGTCATGTTACGCGTAACCTGCGTAGCGGCCTAGGATTAAAGATCGAACTTACATGGAACATCAGGTAACCGCCCGGGAACCAGATCCCACACATGTGGCAGGCCCTGTCATATCGACGAGGCCCGCAACCCCCTGCGCAATCGTTCGGCTACGCGGGGTGCCGATCTACGCCGGAGAGCTAGGCCGATGCGGGCACCGTTATTGTCATAGACGGGAATACTTTGCTTGGCCAGCACGGAGCATGGCACCCCATCATTGACACTTGATGATGCAAGGTTGGCAGCGAGGAGGACCGGTGGACAACACCGAAGGAGTGCTAAGACGGGCACCCCTGTTCGATGGGCTCGACGATGAAGGCGCTCGCACTCTCCGCCGGCAGATGGCGGAAGTGAAGCTCTCCCGTGGCGAGCACCTGTTCATGGAAGGCGACGATGGCGACGCGCTGTACGTGGTGATCGAGGGCAAGATGAAGCTCACCCGTGCCGCCGCCGACGGCCGCGAGAACCTGTTGAGCGTCATTGGCCCCAGTGAGATGTTCGGCGAGTTGTCCCTGTTCGACCCCAGGCCGCGGACTTCGTCCGCGAGCGCGGTGACCGACGCGGTGCTCGCCTCGCTCAAGCACGAGGCGCTGATGCCGTGGCTCCGCGAGCGGCCCGACGTGTCGCTGCACATGCTCCGCGCGCTCGCCCAGCGACTGCGCCGCGCCAACGACGTCACCGCGGACCTGGTGTTCACGGACGTCCCTGGCCGGGTTGCCAAGAACCTGCTTGACCTCGCCGAGCGCTTCGGCAACCAGGAATCAGACGGATTGCACGTGCATCACGACCTCACCCAGGAAGAGCTGGCGCAACTCGTCGGCGCCTCGCGTGAGACGGTCAACAAGGCCCTGGCCGACTTCGCTGCCAGGGGCTGGCTGCAAATCTCGGCCCGCTCGGTCCTCATCCTCGACTCCGAGCGCCTGCGCAAGCGCGCACGGTTAGGCACTCGGCGTTAAGCGCGAGCTGAGGTAGTCGAGCTGGGCGCGGACGGATAGCTGGGCGGCGGGCCAGAGCGACCGGTCCACGTCGGCGTACACGACGGCCACGATTTCGGCCGGGGTACGCGCGCCCGTTGCCATAGCCGCCCGCACCTGATCGAGGCGCTCCTTGCGGTGAGCGATGTAGTAGTCGAGCACGCCCGCCGGGTCATTCAGCAGCGGCCCGTGGCCTGGGAGCAGCACCTGCAGTGCGGCGGTGTCGGCCAGCGACCTGAGCTCGTCGAGGGTCCGCAGGTAGTCGCCGAGCGAGCCGTCGCTGGCGATCACGGTCGTGCCCCTGCCGAGCACGGTGTCGCCCGTCAGCAGCCCGCCGTCGGCCGGCAGCAGCAGGCTCAGCGAGTCGGCGGTGTGCCCGGGGGTCGCGACGACCCGCAACTCGCATCCGCCGGCCATGATCACGTCGCCTGGCCCGTACCCCTCCGTCCCCAGCCGCAGTCCAGGGTCGAGCGCGCCGACCGGCGCACCGGACAACTCGGCGAACCGCGCCGCGCCCGCCGAATGATCGAGATGCCCGTGCGTCAAAACGATCTGCGCTACGTGCCGGTCGCCCGCGCGGGCCGCGTCGAGCACCCGCCGCAGGTGCTTCTCGTCATCGGGTCCCGGGTCAACCACCACGACGGCCGAGGATCCCGGCTCGGCGATCACCCACGTGTTGGTGCCGTCCAGGGTCATCGGCGACGGATTGGGGGCGAGTACGCACAAAGCCCGCGCGGTGCCCATGCCGCTGACGGCTTTGCCGTCCGCACCGGGCCTAATCTCGTTCACAGGGGGTATTCCACTCCGTCGGGTATGACCAGACAGGGCCTGCCGCCGTCAAGGACCAGGCGCGGCTGGATCGGCGCGATCTCCCGGCGTGCGCCGAGGATGTCCGCGAGCCCGTCGCCGGCGGCGACGGCGGTCGCGAAGTCGTTGAGCGTCGTCGCCGTCGGCGGGAGCAGCGAGATCTCCCCCGCCTTCGCGGAGCCGATGGCGTCCGCCGGGCGCAGCCACTCGACGCGGTCCGCCTCCGCCTCGTGCCCGACGGCCTCTTGGCCGTCCGGCAGGGCGGCCGCGAAGAACCGCGCGTCGAACCGGCGCGGCTCGCCTTCAGGCGTGATCCAGCGGGCCCACGGGACCAGCAGGTCCGCACGTAGCACGAGGCCGCGCCGGAACAGCAGCTCGGCGAAGGTTAGCGTGCCCGACGCGACGGCTATCCGGTCTGCGTCCCATGACGGCCCGGACGGCGCGGCGAGCGGGCCGCTACCGGGTGCCCCGGCGAGCAGCACGCCCGCCTCCTCGAACGTCTCCCGCACCGCCGCGCAGACGAGCGCCCGCGCCACCTCGGCGGACGCGCCAAGCCGCACGCCGAATTCCTCGGGGGACGGCCCGTGCCAGCCGACTTCCGCGCCGTAATCAGCGGGGTCCACGCTGCCGCCGGGGAAGACGTAGGCGCCGGGCGCGAACTTCATCGCGGCGGTCCGTCGCATCATCAGCACCTGGATGTCGCGCCCGATGGCAGAAGGCGCCATCGTATCGGGCGCGACATCCAGGGACATCTCCCGGGGGGACGACCCCCCGTACCCCCCGATGCCGCGCCCGATGGCAGAAGGCGCCATCGTATCGGGCGCGACATCCAGGGACATCTCCCGGGGGGACGACCCCCCGTACCCCCCGAGGGCCTCCGGCGGCTGCTGCGTGGATCGCAGCAGCATGACCGTGGCCGCGTCCCGAGGCGGCGCGGGGGTGAGCCGCCCCGCCTCGAGATCGGCTAGCCGCGCGGCCAGCTTCCCGCCGGACGAGCCCAGTTGTATCCGCACTGACACGCGCCTGTCGTTATGCGACTTCGGCGATCAGCTCTACCTCGACCGGCGAGTCGAGTGGGAGCACCGCCATCCCGACGGCGCTGCGGGCGTGCTTGCCCGCCTCGCCGAACACCTGGATGAAGAACTCGCTCGCGCCGTTGGCAACCTGAGCCTGCCCGGTGAACGACGCCGCGCTGGACACGAAGCAGGTGACCTTCACGATCCGGGCGATAGCGTCGAGCCCGCCAGCCGCGTCCGCCGCGGCGGCGAGCGCGTTCAGCGCGCAGATCCGCGCCAGCGCCGTGCCCTCCTCCACGGTGAGCGAGTCGCCGACCTTGCCGGTCCCTTGCAGCTTCCCGTCCACCAGCGGGATCTGCCCCGAGGTGTAGACGTAGTTCCCCGTCTTGACGGCAGGCACGTAAGCGGCGACCGGCGGCGCGACCGGCGGCAGCGTCAGGCCGAGCTCGGCCAGCCGCGCGGCGGCGCCCTTCCGCTCGCTCATGACTTCTGCCGCTTCATGTAGGCGACAAGCTGCTCGGCGTTCGGGCCGGGCACCACGGCGACGAGCTCGTACCCCTCGTCGCCCCAGTTGTCGAGGATCTGCTTGGTCGCGTGCGTCAGCAATGGCACGGTCACGTACTCCCACTTGGTCATGCGCTCTAACCTATCGGTCATCTCTGACGCGGAAACGTTGCCGATGCCGGGCCAGGGTGAAATTTGCCGCACCTTAGCGCTCGGTGACCGGAACCTCCTCGCCGGGCGCGGGCTCTGGCCCCGCCAGCTCTGGCCCCGCTAGCTCAGGCACTGCCGGAACGGGGGGCACCGGCGGCACGTCCGCATCGCCAAGCGCGGGCACAGCCGCGGTCGGGGGCACGGCAGTGTGCGAGATCGCGGCCTCGGCGGCGGCTACCTCGGCGTCGCCCAGGTCTTGCGCCTCCGCGTCGGCCAGGGCGGTCGAGCCCGTCGGCGCGTCCGGCCCGGGCGCCATCTTCTCGAAGAACCGCAGCAGCTCAACGGGGACCGGCATGACAAGCGTGCTGTTCTTCTCGCCCGCCACCTCGACCACGGTCTGCAGCAGCCGCAGCTGCAGGGCCGCCGGGTCCTTCGCCATCACCGCGGCCGCAGCCGCCAGCCGCTTGGACGCCTGGTACTCACCGTCGGCGGTGATGATCCGCGCGCGGCGTTCCCGCTCGGCCTCGGCCTGCCGGGACATGGAGCGCTTCATGCCCTCGGGCAGCGACACGTCCTTGATCTCGACGCGCTCGACCCTGACGCCCCACGGCCCTTCCGTCGGCTCGTCGATGATGCGCCGCAGTTCCCTGTTGACCGATTCCCGCTCGGCGAGCAGCTGGTCCATCTCCGACTGGCCGATGATCGACCGCAGCGAGGTCTGCGCCTGCTGCGAGATCGCGCTCATGTAGTTCTGCACGTTGATCGTGGCCTTGATCGGGTCGACCACGCGGAAGTACACGACGGCGTCCACCCGCACCGACACGTTGTCGCGCGTGATGCCATCCTGCGCGGGCACCGTCATGGCGACGATCTGCATGTTGACCTTCTGCAGCCGGTCGCCGATCGCCCGGATGAAGACAAGCCCGGGCTCGACCACCTGCGGCTGCACGCGGCCGAACCGGTACAGGACACCCTTCTCGTACTGCTGGACAACCTTGATGGACCGGCCAAGGGCGGCCACGCCGGCGATCACCAAGAGCACGATGACAAGAATCAGAGCAGCCACCGGATACGCCTCCTCTAGTTGATTCGCAGCCTAGTCCGCGATCTGCCGCGAACGTAATGATCAGTTGCCGCGTAATAAGTGCAATAAGCCTCCGTTCGGGATGATGTTTCTTCCCCTCTGCCCTCGGCGACGCCGACCTAGGTGGACCAGCACCTACCGGTGGGCGGGCAGAGATAGCCTCCTTAGAGCGCAGTTCACTTCCGGGGGGATGACCTCCCGTACCCCCCGGCTGCGCGCCCGATGGCGAATCCGCCGTCGCAAGAGGGCGCGCGAGCAGGGGTGTAGCAACGACGAGGGATCATGCATGGCGAGGGACACGGACTGGGACGGCGTGCGGCTGCACGTCGTGACGGGCAAGGGAGGCACCGGCAAGACCACCGTCGCCGCGGCCCTCGCACTTGCCCTGGCGCACGCCGGCCGCAAGGTACTGCTCATCGAGGCAGAAGGCAGGCAGGGCATCGCCCGGCTGTTCGACCGCCCGCCGCTCCCCTATGAGGAGCGCAAGATCGCTATCGGTCCCGGCGAGTCGGACGACGGACGCAGTCCGGGCGGTGACGTGTACGCGCTCGCGATCGACCCTGAGGGCGCGCTCCTCGACTACCTGCATATGTTCTACGGCATGCGCAGCGCGGGCGTCGCGCTCACCAGGCTCGGGATGGTGGACTTCGCCACGACGATCGCGCCTGGCCTGTCCGACGTGCTGGTCACGGGAAAGGCTACCGAGGCGACCCGCCGCAAGCAGCCAGGCTCGGCGAGCGGCTTCGTCTACGACGCCGTCGTGCTCGACGCTCCGCCCACCGGCCGGATCGGCCGGTTCCTCAACGTTTCCGCCGAGGTGTCGGGGCTTGCGAAGGTGGGGCCTGTCAGGTCGCACGCCGATACCGTGGCCAATGTGATCAAGTCGCCGCAGACTGCCGTGCACTTCGTCTGCACGCTTGAGGAGATGCCCGTCCAGGAGACCCTCGACGGGATCACCGAGATCCGCGCGGTGCCCGGCATGCAGGTCGGCGGCGTCGTGATCAACATGGCCCGCCCCGTGGTGCTGAGCCAGCAGGAGCTGAAGGCTCCGCCGGACCCTGCGGCCATGGCCGCGGCGCTTGGCGCGGCCGGCCTGTACGACCCCGACTCCCTCGCGAAAGCCCTCGCCGAGGAGCTCAGCGAACACGCGCGCTACGTCGAGCTTGCCGACCGGGAACGGAGCGAGCTTGAGGCGATGGGACAGCCGATCTACGAGCTGCCGCTGATCGCCGAGGGGATCGACCTAGCCGCCCTGCACAAGCTGGCCGCCGAACTTCGTGACCAGGGTGCGGCGTGAGCCTCCGCGTCCTTCGGAGGCGAAAGGACATGCAGCGTGACTGAGAACCCGCGCCTGGACATTGACCGGATCATCGACGACCGGCGGACCAGGATCATCGTCTGCTGCGGCTCCGGCGGCGTCGGCAAGACCACCACAGCGGCCGCGATCGGGCTGCGCGCCGCCGAGCGAGGCAGGCAGGTATGCGTGCTAACGGTCGACCCCGCCCGGCGGCTCGCCCAGTCGATGGGGCTCTCGTCGCTCGATAACACGCCGCGTCTTGTCGATGGCATCGACGACAAGACGGGCGGCAGCCTGCACGCGATGATGCTGGACATGAAGCGCACCTTCGACGAGATCGTCGAGGCACACGCTGACCCGGCGCGGGCCGCGCAGATCCTGGCCAACCCGTTCTACCAGTCGCTGTCGTCGAGTTTCTCCGGCACGCAGGAGTACATGGCGATGGAGAAGCTCGGCCAGCTCCGGCGGTCCGACGACTGGGACCTGATCGTCGTGGACACCCCGCCGAGCAGGTCGGCGCTCGACTTCCTCGACGCGCCAGAGCGGCTCGGCCGGTTCCTCGACGGGCGGCTGATCAAGTTGCTGACCGCCCCGGTGAAGGCGGGCCGGCCATTCGGGCGCGTGCTCAACGCTGGGCTCTCGGTGATGACTGGCGCGCTGACGAAGCTGCTCGGCGGCCAGGTACTGCGCGACGCGCAGACGTTCATCGCGGCCTTCGACACGATGTTCGGCGGGTTCCGTGAGCGCGCCGAAGCCACCTACAAGCTGCTCCAGGCACCAGGCACCTCGTTCCTCGTGATCGCCACGCCGGAGCCAGACGCGCTGCGTGAGGCGTCGTACTTCGTCGAGCGGCTCGACGAGGAGCGGATGCCGCTCGCCGGACTGATCCTGAACCGTGTGCACGGTCCCATCAGGAGCGGGGCGGGCGCCAACCGGCTCAGCGCGGCGCACTCACTCTCCGCGGCTGAGACCTTGGAAGCCATGCCGAACGGGGGCGTGGCTACCGCCTCATCCGCCAGCTACTCGGTAACGGCGGCAGCCCTGCGACTGCACGCCGAGCGGATGAACCTGGGGATGAGGGAGCGGCGGGTGGCCGGGTCATTCATGTCGACGCACCCGGCCGTCCCCGTCATCGAAGTATCTGCCCTGCCGGAAGATGTGCACGACCTCGCCGGGCTACGCCGCGTCGGCGGGGAGTTCACGCTTCGGGACCAGGATGGGCCCGCTGAGTAGAGCGGGACAAGGTGGTTTCGGTCGGCGCCATTGCCGACCCGGCAGCGTCACCAGCGCGCCGCTAGGGGGTGTTGCAGGGTGGTTACGCGCCTGCCGCGACGAGCTCGTCGATTCCCTCGCGCTCGTAGCGGTCACGGGCCTGCTCGAGTAGTTCGCGCCACGACTTGACATCGGGCCTGCGGCGCAGCAGAGCGCGGCGCTCGCGTTCGGTCATTCCGCCCCAGACGCCGAACTCAATCCCGTTGTCGAGCGCATCCGCAAGACACTCGGTACGGACCGGGCAGCCCCGGCAGATGAGCTTGGCGCGGTTCTGGGCAGCACCCTGGACAAAAAGCTCGTCCGGGTCAGTCCCCTTGCAGGCGGCGCGTGTGGTCCAGTCGGTGATCCACATGTGCCCAACTCCTCTTGATCGCCGGGCACACGTGTGCCCGGGCGGTCTGCGTTGACGGATTGCGTGTCCCGTGAGGGTGTGCGGCCACCCAGTCACGGTTATCGGTTCGTGATAAAGGAACTTACGGAAGTGAGGGCATCTCTGCCAAGACCCCGGTATGGCCATTTCAGAGATAGTCCTGATGGGCTATAGACGCGGTGGGCCGTAGTCATTCCCTGGTCAAACGGGCACCCCGAGTGACGAAACCGGCAGCGTGTGGGCTTGAGAGCCATCTTGGTGCAGGTAGTACCGTGCCGCCGGCGTACTCTATGACCCGTGCAGCTGTTGAACTGGGCGGCAAATAAGACAGGCTCTGTCGGGCGCATCACTCTGATGGCGGTGCTCGGCGGCGTCCTCGTGGCAGCGATCGCGCTGCCCGTGGTGGGTGTCACCGGAATCCTGGTCAGGAACACCGCGGACAAGTTCACTTCGCTGTCAGTCAATGCCTCCAGCCTCCCGCAGCGGTCGGCGATCTACGACTCCGACGGCAAGCTCATCACGTACGTGGACGGGGTGGACCTCGGGAAGGGCATGACGTACACGGGCATCGACAGGCAGCCCGTCGACTACAACCAGATCTCGCCGAACATGCTGGTGGCGATCGTCGCGATCGAGGACGACCGCTTCTGGCAGCACGGCGCGCTGGACGTCAAAGGCACCATGCGGGCGCTCGTGAACGACCTGGAGCACAAGTCGATCCAGGGTGGTTCCACGCTTGAACAGCAGTACGTGAAGAACGTGACCATCCTGCAGTCCCTCGACGACCCGGCAGCGCAGCAAGCGGCGGCCGCGGACACCCTGTCCCGCAAGATCGACCAGCTGCGCATGGCAGTCAACATCGCGCACTCCATGTCCAAGCAGGAGATCCTCGCCGGGTACCTGAACGACTCGTACTACGGCAGCGGCGCCTGGGGCGTCGAGGCCGCGGCGGAGACGTACTTCAACACCACCGCCGCGAAGCTCACCATGGCGCAGGCCGCCACGCTGGCGGGCATCGTGGAGAACCCCTCAGAGTACGACCCGCTGGTCAACCCGGCGCTGTCCGTTACGCGGCGCAATACCGTGCTCGCCCGGATCGCGCAGACGAACCCGGCGCAGCTCAGCCCGGCCGACGCGCTCAAGGTCGAGCAGCAGAAGCTGGTGTTGCACAACGGCGCCGTGCAGAACGGCTGCACCGCGGACACAGTCGGGGACGACGGCTTCTTCTGCGACTACGTGATACACACACTCCTGCTTGACAGCCAGCTCGGGCCGACGACCGAGGCACGCGCCCAGCTGGTCGCCACCGGCGGCCTGAAGATCTACACCACCGTCAGCGAGAAGGACGAGGCCTCGGCCACTCAGGCCGTCAACTGGGTGCTGCCCACGAACTCCGGGACCTACAACCCGGCGCACAACGCGGCCACCGAAGTGCTCATCCAGCCGGGCACCGGCAAGGTGCTAGCGATCGCCGAGAACCGGACCTACGGCACAGGCCCCGGGCAGACCGAGGTCGACTACGCGGTCAACTCGCAGTACGGCGGCAGCGACGGCATCCAGACTGGATCGTCGTCCAAGCTGTTCACCCTCATCACCGCCCTTGAGCAGGGCGTGCCCTTCGGCTTCCAGCTCACGGTCCCCGGCACGCAGACGGTGACCGGCTACACCAACTGCCAAGGGCAGTCCGCGGGAGCGTTCAAGGTGACGAACGCCGAGGGCCCCGGCGCCAGCACCGACACCCTCTACACCGGCACCACCGGGTCGATCAACGTTTTCTTCGCCCACCTTGAGCAGAAGGTGGGCCTGTGCAACACGGTGAAGACCGCGGTGAACCTGGGCATGACTCGGGTCGACGGCAAGTCGCTGCTGCAGGCGGACGGCCCCGACCAGCCGCCGGCGGACGACCTGCCCTCCTTCACGCTCGGCGTCGTGAACGTCTCCCCGATGTCCATGGCCGCCGCGTACGCGACCCCGGCGGCGAACGGCACGTACTGCTCACCGATCGTCCTCTCCAAAATCGTGGACGACACCGGCAAGTCGCTGCCGGTCCCGTCGGCGGGCTGCCACCAGGCGATCCCCGTCCGGGTCGCGCAGGCGGTGAACTACATCCTCCAGGGCGTGCTCACCTACCCGAACGGCACCGCGTACGGAAGCGGACTGGCCGGCTATCAGGCGGCAGGCAAGACCGGCACCTCGAACGTGGCGAGCGGGAACGGCACGCCGTACGCGGCCTTCGCGGGCTACACCACCGCCCTGGCCGGCTACGTCTCGGTGTTCAACCCGGTCTCGCCGACGACAGACACGATGACCGGTACGAGCGCGTGCTACCAAGGGGAAAACGGCGGCGCGAACTGCCCGGGCGAGATGTTCGGCGCTAACGCGCCGCTGTCGGTATGGCACATGACCTTCGACCACGCCGACCTGGCCGGCTCGGCGAACTTCCAGCCGGTCCCGGCTGGCAGCGGCCTGTGGGGCGCGGGCACCGGCCAGGGGGCCAAGCAGGCGGCCAAGGTCAGCGGCCCAGGCGGCGGCAACGGCGGGGGCGGCAACGGCGGGGGCGGCGGAGGCGGCGGTAACGGCGGGGGCGGCGGCGGCAACGGCGGGGGCGGCGGCGGGGGCGGCAACGGCGGCGGGGGCGGCGGCAATGGCGGGGGCGGCGGCGGCCCAGGCGCGCCGGGCGGGCCAGGTGTCCCAGGCGGCCCGGTGACCCTTCCATAAACGGCAGCGGCCGCTCTCCACGTACAAACGTGGAGAGCGGCCGCTTCGTTGATCTGCTGAGCCCGCTACTCGTCGGTCTCGTCCGTTATGGTGGCCTCCGCCGCGAGAGTTGGCGTCCGCGCCACGCTGGGCGGATGCCGCAGAATGTCTTGTGAACAAATTCACATGACGCTTCTGCGACGACCTTCCCAGGTCTCAGGCGCTCAGCTGGCGACGGACCTCGGCGGCGACGCGCGCGCCGTCGGCGCGGCCGGCCACCTGCGGCGTGACAGCCTTCATGACCTTCCCCAAGCCGGGCATCCCGGACGCCCCCGTCTCGGCTATGGCGGCCGACACCAGGCTCGCGAGCTCGTCGTCGGAGAGTTGCGCGGGAAGGTAGCCAGCCAGCACGTCCCCTTCAGCGCGCTCAGCTTCCGCCTGGTCGGCCCGCCCCGCCGCCTCATAGGCCTCCGCGGCCTCCCGGCGCTTCTTCGCCTCGCGCGTGAGCACCTTGAGGATGTCTTCGTCCGACAGGTCATGCGCGGTACCGGAGACCTCCTCGTTGGTGATCGAGGCGAGCGCCATCCGCAGCGTGCGCAGCCGCACCTGGTCCCGGGATCGCATGGCGTCGGTCAGGTCTGCACGGAGCCGTTCCTTGAGTTCGTTCACATCACTATCCTGCCCGAGGCGGCCGGCCCCCGCCCGCCAATAAACGCCGTGGGGGGTTTCGGCCCAGCGCCACGCGCCACTGAACAACACCTAACCCATCATGGACATCCGTTGACAGAACGGGGCGGCCTGCTGGCCGGATTCTTATGAAGGCACAGGTGTATGGCACCATGGGTGCGTGCGAGCTCGAACTATCGCTTCCATCGCGGCCGTTGCAGGTGCCGCTGCCATCGGCTATGCCTCCGTCATCGAGCGCAACTGGTTCGCGCTCCGAGAGCAAACGGTGCCTGTGCTGCCGCCGGACGCCGAGCCGCTGCGCGTGCTTCATATCTCCGACATCCACCTGACTCCTGGCCGGCACCGGCTCCTGGCGTTCCTCAGGTCGCTGTCCTCGCTTGACCCCGACCTGGTGGTGAACACCGGGGACTCGATCGCGTCGGCCGAGGCGATCAGCCCGCTGCTCGACGCCCTGGGCCCGCTGCTCGACGTGCCGGGCATGTTCGTCTACGGCTCCAACGACCTGTACTCCCCGAAGCCGAGGAACCCGGCAAGGTACCTCTGGCGGTCAAGCGCAGGCGACCACGACCGCGACGAGCCAGACCTGCCCTGGGAGAAGCTGGGCGGCGAGATGGCCGCGGCTGGCTGGCTCGACCTCAACAACCGGCGCGGCAAGCTGACCGTCAACGGCCTCGACATCGCGCTCGCGGGCGTCAACGACCCGCACGCCGACCGGGACCGCTACGACCTCGTGGCGGGGCCAGCAGACCCCTCAGCGGCCCTGCGCCTGGGGGTCCTGCACTCGCCCGAGCCCGAGGTCATGGACCACTTCGCCGCCGACGGCTACGACCTGCTGCTCGCCGGCCACACCCACGGCGGCCAGCTGCGCGTCCCCGGCTACGGCGCCCTGGTCACCAACTGCGGCATCGACCGTGACCGGGTAAGCGGACTGTCCATGCACCCGCTGGTATCCCCGGAGGGCGGCAACACCGCCTGGCTGTACGTCTCCGCCGGCCTAGGCACTTCCCCCTGGGCCCCCGCAAGGTTCGCCTGCCGCCCCGAGGCAACCCTCCTCAACCTGACCCCGCGCTCCGCTTAACAGGCGCGCGAGGCAGTGCTTAACAGGTGCGCGAGGCAGTCAAGTTATCCGCTAGACTAGCGGAGGTTCTTCGCGGAACCCCTCGCAGCGGGGTGTGGCGCAGCTTGGTAGCGCGCTTCGTTCGGGACGAAGAGGTCGCAGGTTCAAATCCTGTCACCCCGACCGCTGAAACCGCAGGTCACCGGCTTACCGGTGACCTGCGGTTTGGTTTTCGCAGGGCGATATCGGCTACGCCCTGCTCTGCGGCAAGATCGCCTGATGCTACAACTCTTGGGTTTCATCATCGACTGCCCGGAGCCGATGAAGCTGGCGGCCTTCTACTCCGAGGTGACAGGCCGCGCCACACCCCAAGCAGTACCACCTCGACTTCGAAGTGGACGAAATCGAGCCCGAACAGCGCCGCGTCGTCGAGCTCGGCGCGACACTGCAGAAGGACTTCATCGGGCCCGAGGGCTACGGCTGGCAGGTCTACACCAACCCGGTCGGGCATCCCTTCTGCCTGTGCCGCCACCAAGGGGTCACGTGGACCGACAAAGGGGTGGTGTAGCCCTAACCCATGCATCATCGCCCCGCTATCGGGTAGCTACATCCCGTATTGATGTTCACATATGACCGATAAACTGCTAAAAGGTTAGTAAATGATGTGATCCAAAAGGCCCGATCGAGCGTCCCTCTCATAAGGGAAATGAAACGCCCGGCGGGCCTGTATGTAGAAGCGGGTTTACCTCTGTCTCTATGCCGCCGACCCACCAGCGAACGGGACCCTTACGAGGAGGCCGGCCAAACCATGCCGCGGCACGCACTCACGTTTCATTACGTCGACGTGCTGGCGATGATCGGCCTCGCCTTGGTCTTCCTCTGGCTCTGGCTCAGTGGCATCAGCCTGCGGGAACTCGTATCGCACGCCGTACTCACGGTAACGGGTTACCTTCGCCCCAAGCCAGATCCAGCGGCCGAGAAAGCGCTGCGCGCGGCTTTTGCCGACCTAGACAAGGAGCTAGCCGGGATTCTCGGTGACCGCAGCCCACGCAAAGGTGCTGGTGACTGCTGACCGAATCTCCGGAAAGACAATGATGCTGGATACTTTCAGGCCTTGGGCCTGAAAGTATCCAGCATCGTGCTCTAGCCGGCCGTGATCGACCTTCGGGCGCCGAGCAGCCCGGAGCGGGACGTGGGCGCGGCGACCGGGACGGGCGGCGGCTTCGGCCCGCCCTTGCCTCCGCCGCGCTTCTTCGGGTCGGTGTCGAGGCGGAGCGCGAGCGCCGGGCACATGTGCACCGCTTGCTGCGCGTCCTTCTCCAGCCACGGCGGCACGGGGATCGGCAGGATGACCGGGTAGCCGGTCTTGTCCAGGTGGATCAGCTCGGGCACGAGGTGCGCGCAGAGCCCGTGCCCCTCGCACCGCACCCAGTCCACCACGAGCTGCTTGGCGTTGGCCGTCTCCGGCCCCTCGGGCAGCGGCAGCATGCCACGGACCGGCCGGCCGCAGGTGGAGTGGAAGACGTGCGCCGCGAGGTCCTCGGTGAAGACCTCAAGCGCCGACAGCACGAACCGCGTGGTGCCGTCGGGGTGCGCGCAGGCACCCCGGCCGTTCACGGCGGCGGCGGCGCGGCGCGCGACGTCGAGCGCCTCGATGCCGCCAGAGCCATCGACGATCGCCGCAAGCGCGCGGGCGATCGAGGGCAGGCCAAGCTTGCACGGCCCGCACTGGCCCGCAGACTCGCCGGCCAGGTAGCTGGCGATCCTGGAGACCTCGCCGAGCGGGCAGGTGCCATCGCCGAGCGGGAGGACGATGCCCGAGCCGAAGGTGCCGCCCGCCGAGGCGAGCCCTTCCCTGCCGACCGGGACCTGGTAGGCCGTCTCGGCGTCGAGCCACATCCCGTGGTACCCGCCGACTAGGACTCCGTCCCCGGCGGGCGCCTGGCAGATGTCAAGCACGGCGCCGAGCGGGACCCCAGTTGGGCATTCCACGACGGCCGGGTGCTTGGCTGATCCGCTGACGCTGAGCAGCACGGTGCCGGGCTCCTCGGGCACCCCGACCGAGGCGAACCGCTCGGGCCCGAGCAGTGCGAGGACCGCGATCTGCGCGAACGTCGACGCGTTAGAGAGCAGGGTCGGCAGGTCGTCGACCCCCTTCTCCGCGGCGAGCGTCTTGCGGCCCGGCGGGACCGGCTTCTTGCCGTTGATGCCTCGGATGAGCGCGCCTGACTCGCCGGAGATGAACCGCTCGGGCTGCTGGACCACGCGCATGAGCGCGCGAAGCCCGGGCTCGGCGGCTATCGCGGCCTCGATCGACCGGTTGGCGAGCTCATTGCTCGTCACCCCGATGAAGATCTCCTCGGCTTCGAGCGCCTCGGCGACGAGCGCTGCTCCGCTGAGGATCAGGTACGGCGACCTGATCATCAGCATCTTGTCCTTGAACGAACCCGGCTCGCCCTCGGTGGCGTTCACCACGACGATGGTCGGCTGCCCGTTCTTCTTGGCCGCGTCGACGACCGCCTTGAGCTTGCGCGCGAACGGGAAGGCGGCACCGCCCTGGCCTCGCAGGTCAACCTGCGAGGCCATGTCGATCAGCTGCTCCGCCGACATGCGCGGCAGCGGGCCGAAGATCTCCGTGTGCGCGGTGAGGTCGAGCCGGCCCATGCGGTCAAGGCCAGCCGTCATCCGGGCCGCACCGATCCGCATGATCGTCGGAACGTCGAGCTCGGTCGCGTTACTCGGGTTCATTAGTAGCGGTCACCGCCATACCGGTGGTCACGGGAGCCGCGGTAGCCGGGCATGCCGGGACCGGGCTCGCGGTACCTGAAGCCAGGGTCAGTCGAATCGGGGAACTCCTCCTCCCACGGCGGCTGCTCGTACCAGCCGCCGTCGTGGCTGGTCTCCAGCCATTCCTGGCGACCAGGACGCCCGCCTCCGGCGCCGTTGGGATAGGCCGGCGGCGGCATGGGGCCGCCCGGCTGCGGCATCGGCCCGGTCGGCGGCCGCTGGTAAGGCCCGCTCCCCGTCGGCATCGGCCCGGTGCCGCCACGCGGCCGGGGGTCGGCCGCGCCACGCGGACCTGGACCGGGCGGAACAGGGCCAGGCGCGGGACGCGGGCGTGGACCCGTCCCCCAGGCGCCGTCGGCCTGCGGCATGGGACCGGTCGCGGGACGCGGCTGCGGACCTGTTCCCGGCCAGGACTGTGGTCTGGCGGGCGCGGCCGGGAACGACCCGGTCGCGGCACGTGGCATGGGGCCTGTCGCAGGCGGTGGCATGGGACCCGTCGCAGGCCGTGGCATGGGGCCTGTCGCAGGCCGTGGCATGGGACCGGTGGCGACGCGAGGCATAGGCCCGCTGACCGACGGCGGTCCGGCCGGAGGCACAGGTCCGGTAACGCGCGGCATCGAGCCGGTGGCGGCGCGAGGGATCGGGCCGGTCATGGACCTTGGCATCGGCCCGGTGGCTCGCGGCATGGGGCCGGTTCCCTCGGACCGTGGCGCGCCCAGGTACCGCGGCGGGCCTTCATAGCCGGGCTCGTAGTACGGCTGCCCCTGTTCGGCCATAGGCCCGCCGGCGGGCAAGGCGGTCAGGACGGTGGCACTCACCGGCGCGGAGAGCATCGGCTGCGCCCCGGTGCTGGCGCCGAGGACCGCGTTCCTGCCGCCGCCGCGCGTGGCGCCGTACTGGGCGAGCATGGCCGCGGCCCGCAGCGGGGCGGATGCCGAGCTTGCCGACGGGTCGACCGGCGGCGCGCTCAGGCTCTCCTTTGGCTTGAGGGAGTTGCTCAGGACCCGTATCGCGAGCCCGAGCAGGACGAACGCGACGACGAACCCGTAGCTCCAGTCCACGTAGGGCTTGCCCGGGCGTCCGCCGAGCAGTCCGTGCCAGACGCCGAAGACGAGGCACAGGTACGACGTGTAGTGGATCGCCCGCCAGCTCCAGGCTTTGCCTCTTCCGTTGAACCGGCCACGCACAATGCTCGTTACAACTAGCAGGATGACGAGATCCGAGGCGATCGTGCCGAGGCCGATGTAGAAGGTGCGGAACGGTGACAGGAACGGAACGAACGCGTCGATCACGTGGACGCGCTGCGCGAGGATCTCGGTGACGATGTGGATGACCAGGAAGGCCAAGGCGCCGAACGAAGCCGCCCGGTGCCCCGCCTGGATGTACACCCGCTGACCCGGATGCAGGAACATCCGGTCCGTTGCCACCAGGCCGAGTCCGACCGATGCGCACAACCCGATCAGCGCGAAGACGCCTGCATAGTAGAGCATGAAGTGCTGGGTTGCAGCGTCGATGACGTGACCAATGCTGGTCAGCGCCAGGAACGCGACGATTACGACTATACCGACGAGCGCGACAGCGTAGATCTTTGTCGCGTGCTCGGCCGCCACCCCGCCAGTAGATGGTCGAGCGTGCTCACGGCCGTGAGTACGGCTGCGAGTCGAGGCCACGAAGTTACCTCCTGGACAGTCTGTGAACGATGCCCGCAGCGCGTCACTCCACCGCGCGCGCAAGCCGCGCCGGGAAGTGCGTCACTCGGCGAAATTGACTGTAGCAGCGCGCATAACCATTGGGACACGAAACGATATATATAACCATTGTTAACTAGTCAACACTCGTGAAAACGGACTTCGGCTACCAAAGATCCACATAACTCCGTACATCTTTGATCACTGACAGTCACTTAGATAAGAAATTGCAGGGGGGCCCAATGGCGGAATTCGCCATTCTATCGGGCCCGCCCTGCGGGGATAGCGAACGTGCGGGTTTGTTCGTAAATGGTTAGACGTAAAGGTTAGGCGAACTCTGTCGCGACGAGTTCCGCGATCTGCGCGGTGTTGAGCGCCGCGCCCTTGCGCAGGTTGTCGCCGCAGACGAAGAACTCGATGCCGTTCGGGTCGTCGAGCGACTCGCGGACCCGGCCCACCCAGGTCGGGTCGGTGCCCACGACGTCGGCCGGCGTCGGGTACTCGCCGCGCTCCGGATCATCATTGAGCACGACCCCTGGCGCGATCCGCAGCGTCTCCCAGGCGGCCTCCCTGCTGACGGGACCCGAGAACCGGGCGTGCACCGCGACCGAGTGCGTGGTGACTACGGGCACCCGGACGCAGGTCGCGTTGACGCGCAGGTCAGGAAGGCCGAGGATCTTGCGCGACTCGTTGCGGATCTTGAGTTCCTCCGAGGACCAGCCCGCCTCCTTCAGGGAGCCAGCCCACGGCACGACGTTGAGCGCGAGCGGTGCCGGGAACGGCCCGAGGTCACCGACCGCGGCGCGCACGTCGCCGGCCCGCTGGCCGAGCTTGCCGCCGGAGACCTTCTCGACCTGGGCGTAAAGCGTGTCGATGCCGGCCTGCCCAGCGCCGGAAGCCGCCTGGTAGGACGCGACCACCAGTTCCTCAAGCCCGAAGGAGCGGTGCAGCGCGCCCACCGCGACGATCAGCGAGAGCGTGGTGCAGTTCGGGTTGGCGATGACCCCCTTGGGTCGCCGCAGGGCGTCGTCCGGGTTGACCTCGGGCACCACGAGCGGCACCTCGGGGTCCATCCGGAAGGCACCGGAGTTGTCCACGCAGATGGCGCCGCGCGCCGCGGCGACCGGCACCCAGGCGGCGGACACCTCGTCGGGCACGTCGAACATGGCGACGTCGACACCGTCGAACGCCGACTCCGACAGCGCGATGACCTCGACCTCCTCGCCGCGGACGGTCAGCCGCCGTCCGGCTGAGCGCGGCGAGGCGATCAGCCTGATCTCCCCCCACACGTCCGCACGGGTGGAGAGCAGGTCGAGCATCACGGTGCCGACCGCGCCGGTGGCACCGACGACGGCGAGGGTGGGGCGGCGCCCGGGAACAACAGCGCTCATCGCCCGGTCCCCCCGTACACGACGGCCTCGACCTCATCGGCCTCGAGGCCGAACGCCCGGTGCGTCGCGTTCACCGCGTTGTCGACATCGCTCTGGCTTACCACGACCGAGATCCGGATCTCCGACGTGGTGATCATCTGAATGTTCACGCCGGCCCCGGCGAGCGCCGCGAAGAACTTGGCGCTGACGCCTGGGTGCGAGCGCATCCCGGCGCCGATCAGCGAGACCTTGCCGATCCTGTCGTCGTAGAGCAGTTCCTGGAAGCCGATCCTCTCCTGGGCGGCGCGCAGGGTCTCCAGCGTCTTCTCCCCGTCCGCGCCCGGCAGGGTGAACGAGATGTCCGTGCGCCCGGTGGCGATCGCCGACACGTTCTGCACGATCATGTCGATGTTGATACCGGCCTCGGCGACTATGCCGAAGATTCCCGCGGCCGAGCCGACCTTGTCGGGCACGCCGACCACGGTGATCTTGCCCTCGCTCCGGTCGTGTGCCACCCCAGAGATAATGGCCTTCTCCATCCCGGCCTCCTCCGACTCATCGCCAGCGTGACCGCTGACCCAGGTACCTATCTTGTCGCTGAACGAGGACCGCACGTGGATCGGCAGGTTGTACCGCCGCGCGTACTCGACGCACCGGGGTATCAGCACCTTCGCGCCGCACGCGGCCATCTCAAGCATTTCCTCGTATGTGATCCGCGGGATCCGGCGGGCGCCGCGCACCAGCCGGGGGTCCTCGGTGAACACGCCGTCCACGTCGGTGTAGATCTCGCAGACGTCCGCACTCAACGCGGCGGCAAGGGCCACCGCCGTCGTGTCCGAGCCGCCCCGGCCAAGCGTCGTGATGTCCTTGGTGTTCTGCGAGACGCCCTGGAAGCCGGCCACGATCGGGATCGCGCCCTCCCCGATGGCGGAGGAGATCCGGCCCGGCGTGACGTCGATGATCCTGGCCCGCCCGTGCACGTCGTCGGTGATGACGCCGGCCTGCGACCCGGTGAAGGAGCGTGCCTCCATGCCCAGCGTGGCGATCGCCATCGCGAGCAGCGCCATCGAGATGCGCTCACCGGACGTCAGCAGCATGTCTAGCTCGCGGCCGGGCGGCGAGGGGCTCACCCTGTTGGCCAGGTCGATCAGCTCATCCGTGGTGTCGCCCATCGCGGACACGACCACCACGACCTGGTTGCCGGCCTGTTTCGTCGCGACGATGCGCTTGGCTACGCGCTTGATGCCCTCCGCGTCGGCTACCGAAGAACCACCGTATTTCTGCACGACAAGGGCCATCTGGACGCGCCGCTCCTCCCGGTACGAACTTTTTTCGTCCTGCTCACCCCGCGATCATCCGGCCAGCCTGTCAACGCCAGGATGAAGAGGATTCGCAGTTCGCGGACCGCGGTCGAGTTTAGCCGGGCGTTCTCGCCTCGCCCAATCACTTTCCAACACGGTCACGCCGCCTTATCTTTCGGCGGACGAGCCGTCTACCAGGAAATTCTCGCGTCCTACACATCGAGCAGGCGGCGCCCCTCGAAGGCGCGGCCGAGCGTCACCTCGTCGGCGTACTCCAGGTCGCCGCCCACCGGCAGCCCGCTGGCCGGCCGGGTCACCCGCACGCCCATCGGCTTGATGAGCCGGGCGAGATAGGTCGCGGTCGCCTCCCCCTCGAGGTTCGGGTCGGTCGCGAGGATCAGCTCGGTGACCGTGCCGTCCGCCAGCCGGGTCATCAGCTCCCTGACCCGCAGGTCGTCCGGGCCGATCCCGTCGATCGGGCTGATCGCGCCGCCGAGGACGTGGTACCGGCCGCGGAACTCACGGATCTTCTCGACCGCGGCGACGTCCTTCGGCTCCTCGACGACACAGATGACCGTCGGGTCCCGCCGCGTATCGAGGCAGATCCGGCACTCCTCGGCCTCCGCCACGTTCCCGCAGGTCTTGCAGAACCGCACGCGCTCGGTCATCTCGATGAGCGCTTCAGCGAGCCGCCTGACGTCATCCGGGTCGGCGGCGAGCAGGTGGAACGCGATCCGCTGCGCCCCCTTCGGCCCGACGCCGGGCAGCCTGCCGAGCTCATCGATGAGGTGCTGGATGACGCCTTCGTACATAAGCGGCGTCAGTCCTTGCGGTCTTCTGCTTCGCCTTCGCCTTCGTCGAAGTCCTCGTCGTCCTCGTCTTCGTCTTCGTCGTCTTCGTCGTCTTCGTCGGCCTCGAGGCCGAGCGGGCCGCCGAAGCTAGGCAGGCCGAGGCTGGACAGGTCGAATCCGGCGGGCGCGCCGCCGAACCCGCCGCCAAGCGCGCCAAGCTGCCGCTGCTGGAGGTCGACGGCCGAGTCCCACGCGTCGCGCACCGCGGCGAGCACGAGGTCCGCGATGGTCGCCGCGGACTCCGCCGGGTCCGCGGGGTCGATCACGCTGGGGTCAATCGTGACGTCGATCAGCTGGCCGACGCCGCTGACCACGGCGCGAACGGCACCGCCGCCGGCCGTCCCGGTTACCTCGCTGTTCGCGAGTTCCTGCTGTGCGCTCAGCGCCTGCTGCGCAGCCGCGAAGATCTGCTGCATATCAAAGCCGCCAGGTCCCATACGCGAAGCCTACTTCGGCCCGCCGACGGTTTCGCCCGTGCGGTCGCCACAGCTCCCTCGGTGCTCCGGTCGAAGCCGTCAGCCCCTGATCCAACTGCCCGACATATCCGAAATGTCCGGGAAGCCCCACCACGGTCGGCGCCCGCCGGAGGACGCCGATTGCGCTTTCGGGCTCGCTCTTGTCGGCCCGAAAGCGCAATCGGGCACGCTGCCCCGGCGGCTATGAGGATATTGAGGACATGGCGGGACTTGAGGTCGCGCTCACTCAACGGCATTGGGTTGCCGGCTGTGCGAAGGTGTTGCTAGTCGTTGTATTCGGCGATGACCTGGCCGCCGAGTTCCCGCTCGATCAGGGCCATGCCGGTCAGGTCGTGCACCGTCGTTGAGGACGACATGTCCTCGTCGTCCGGGTCAAAATCCTCGTCATCTGGCGGCGGAGCTGGCGGGAGCGGTGGCAGGTCGCCGCCGCTGCTCATGACGGGGCTCCCGAACGGGTTCGTTCCTCCGCCTCCCCCGTTACCCGCCGCGTCCACTGCCGGGCCGGCCGAGCCGGGGGCAGCAGGCCCCGAGGGATACGCCTGTGCCGACGGCGGGGCGGCCGGCTGCGGGTAATCCGATGGCGGCGGAGCGGCCGGCGGCAGCCCGGACGGCGGCTGGCCGTAGGACGACGGGGGCGCCTGACCGTAAGGCGACTGCGCGGGCGGCGCGGCGGGTGCAGGACCTGGGCCTGGGCCCGGGCCCGGGCGGCGACCGGGCGATGGAGCGTCACCGCCGCCGGTGATGGCGCGGATCACCACGTTGATGCCGAACATCGCGGTGAGCGCCTGCTTGAGCAGGTCCTCGTACTTGCTGCCCTGGAACCCCTTCACGTCGCCCTGGCGGGGGAAGCGGAGGGTCAGCACCCCTTCGTCGAAGGAGGCCACGCTTGCGTTGCCGACCATGATGGCGGCGACCCGCCCCTTGGCCTTGATGGCCTCGACCACGTTGGGCCACGCCTGCCGGAGCACGTCGACATTCACCGTGCCGCGCTGTGCGGCGGGCGCCGCCTGAGCCCCAGGGGCGCCTGGAGCGCCCGGGGCGTGTGTGAAGGCAGGGGCAGGGCGCTGCGGCGCGGCGGACGCTCCGGACGCAGGCGGCTGAACAGGCGCCGGACGCTGCGCGCCGCCTGGCTGACCCTGCCTTCCGGGCTGCGCGGCAGGGCCGGGCGGCGTGACCGTAGCCTGGGCTTGCCCCTGCTCTCCCCCTGCCTGCCGGTTCCCTCCCGGCTGCTCCCCGGCCTGCGGGCCCCCCGGCACCTGGGCAGAGCCCAGTGCCTGGGCAGGGGCCGGCCCCTGGGCAGGGCCATGGGTTTGGGCAGGGGCCGGAGTCTGGGCAGGGGCCGATGCCTGCGCTGGCCCCGACGGCTGCGCTGGCCCGGACGGCTGGCCATCGGGGCTGGCCGGACTTACCGGGCCCTGCTGCTCTCCGCCTGGGGCAGGCTGCTGGTGCGCGGCGGGCTGCCCGGAACCTTGCGCCGGCCCACGGGGGGGAGACGGGTGGGCTGGAGGAGTAAGCCGATCCCGTTCGGAATACTCCTGATTTTCCTGCCGGGCGGCTGCCGGCCCGCTCGCGCTGACAGCCGGGGCACCTGCCTCTAGCCTTTCCAGCCGGGCGAGGAGGGACCGCTCGTCGGTCGCGGCGGCGGGAAGCAGCACCTGCGCGCACATCAGTTCAAGCAGCAGCCGCGGTGACGTGGCGCCGCGCATCTGGTCGAGGCCGGTGGCGACGAGGTCGGCGGCGCGGGTGAGCGACGCGAGGCCGTACCGTTCGGCCTGGCTCTTGAGGGCGTCGGCGCGGTCGGGTGGCACGTCGAGCAGCCCGGTGCTGATCGCGTCGGGCACCGAGGCGAGGACGATCAGGTCGCGGAACCGGTCCAGCATGTCGGTGGCGAAGCGGCGCGGCTCGTGCCCGCCCTCGATGACCCGGTTCACCGCGCGGAAGACCGCCGCGCCGTCCCGCGCCGCGAACGCGTCCACGATCTCGTCGAGCAGGCTCGCGTCGGTGAAGCCGAGCAGCGCGACCGCGCGGTCGTACTTGATCCCCGCCTCATCGGAGCCGGCCAGGAGCTGGTCGAGGATGGAAAGCGTGTCCCGCGCTGAGCCGCCGCCCGCCCGCACCACAAGCGGCAGCACGGCCGGGTCGAACGGGACGTGCTCCGAGTTGAGGATCTCCTCGGTCAACTCGCGCATCACCGACGGCGGCATGAGCCTGAACGGGTAGTGGTGGGTCCTGGACCTGATCGTCGGGATGACCTTGTCCGGCTCGGTGGTCGCGAAGATGAACTTCAGGTGCGGCGGCGGTTCCTCGACGAGCTTGAGCAGGGCGTTGAAGCCCTGCTGCGTCACCATGTGCGCCTCGTCGATGATGTAGATCTTGTAGCGGCCCGCGACGGGTGAGTAGAAGGCGCGCTCGCGCAGGTCGCGGGCGTCGTCCACGCCGCCGTGGCTGGCGGCGTCGATCTCGATCACGTCGATGCTGCCCGGGCCGGACGGGGCGAGCGCGACGCAGGAGTCGCATACGCCGCACGGGTCGGGCGTGGGGCCGTTGACGCAGTTCAGTGACCTGGCCAGGATGCGCGCGCTTGACGTCTTGCCGCAGCCGCGCGGGCCGCTGAAAAGATAGGCGTGATTGATCCGGCCGCTGCGCAATGCCTGGCGGAGCGGTTCCGTGACGTGCTCCTGGCCGCGGACTTGGGCGAAGGTGGCAGGGCGGTACTTGCGGTATAGGGCCAGAGACTGCCTGGGGGCCGCGCCCCCCGCCGCTTGGGAATCTGCCGCCATGACCTCATCCTCGCAGACCAAGCCCACAACCGAGGGTCCGTGGGGCGCTCTGCGCTCCACATCGGGGGGGTCCGGGGGGTCGTCCCCCCGGGAGATATCCTCCGCGAGCAGCGGGAAGTTGGGCAAAGCCCAACGAACAGGGCGAACCGAGCGGAGGACCCCCCGCGCACCCGTCAGAGCCCGCGTACCCTTGCTGCATTCCTGCCCTGGGGGGGTTGGCGAGGTAACGCCGCACGGGGGGTCGGTGACTAAGTCTAGTCACCCGCAGGAGCGCTCGCGCCCGTTAGGCCAAGACCACGCCGTGACGCGTCCATCCAGATTCTCCGGTAAGCTACGCCACGGAGGATTCGCCTAGTGGCCTAGGGCGCACGCTTGGAAAGCGTGTTGGGGGCAACCCCTCGCGAGTTCGAATCTCGCATCCTCCGCCACTGTGACCTGGCAATGCGCATGGCGTGTTCGGACGCTGCCTCTTATCGCGGACGGGTGCTGGTCTCAATTTTGGTCCAGAAACCCTAGCCCAACGGGCGTTGACCAGGGCATACATAGCCATCAGCTCAACCACGACAGCGTCCCGCTACACCTCTTGGCGGCATCTCGGCCGCTTCACTTGGGCGGTGGCGGGCTCTAGGCGAACGGCCGGGGGCATGTGGTGACCGCGGTGGTCGTCACCGCGCCGCACGCTACCAGTGTGCGGGGCGGCTGAGCGCCGGGGGCAGCTTGGTGGCCGTGTCGCCCTTGGCCGCGTTGACCTGGGCCTGGGTGAAGAAGATGCTCCCGGTGAGGTCGGCCCCGCTCAGGTCGGCGTCGCGGAAATCCGCTCCGATCAGGTCGGCCATGCGCAGGTCGGCCTTCGTCAGGTCAGCCGCGATGAGCAGGGCGCCGCGGAGATTGGCTCCCCGGAGGTCGGCGCCAGCGAGCCTGGCCCCGATCAGGTCGGCTCCCCGGTGGTTCTTATGCCCTGGAGCCTTGGCCCGCACCAGTTCGCTGGCGCGCAGCAGCAGGGCGTTGACATCGCCCCGCAGTGCGGCCATGTCGAGTTCCAGAAGCGATTCGGCGCTGCCTCGGGTGAGGGCTTCGATACGGGTCAGCACACGGCGAAGGTCCTGGTGGACGGGGCGGGCCGGTGCTAGGTCGAGGGCCTCGGTGATGTGCCAGAGCAGCTCGTGGAGCTGCCGCATGAGGGGGAATACCGCGAACATGTGGCGTGCGCTTTGCGGCGCCTGCCGCCAGTCCGTGCCGCCGAAGGTGACCTGCGAGACCTTCTGGCCAGCGCCGAAGCAGTCGAACACCGTGCAGCCAGGAAAGCCCTTCTCCCGCAGGCGCGCGTGAATGCCGCAGCGGAAGTCTGCCTGCAGGTTCGAACACGGCTGTCCGGCGTTCTTGTCGACCGCGAAGTCGGTGGAGCGCGCGAAGGGAAGCGCGACGCAGCAAAGTCCGAAGCAGTTCGTGCAGTCGGCCTGCAGGTCTTTCCGGCCGCTGTCGGCGGAAGGGCGCTGCTGGCCGCTGGTGTTAGGGGCTCCGTGCTTCGAGGACAACGTGCAAGCCTCCTGTCGCAAGTCAAGCACCGCTTCCCGCTGTGCTCCGAGGTCGACTTTCATTCTCCCCGACCCTCTGTCCCGCCTTGCGCCCGGACAGCGTAGATCTCGGCGCGAGTTACCAAGACTGTGTGATGCCGGCTCGCCAAGGTGAGCCAGAGACTTGGACGTGTCCGGTCGAGCTGAGGAGCCAGGCAGATGTCCCCTGACGAGAACTACGACTTCCTTGTCATCGGTAGCGGCGAGGCGGGCAAGTACCTCGCGTGGACAACGGCGAACGAGGGCCATCGCGCCGCGGTGGTGGAACGGAAGTACATCGGCGGATCCTGCCCGAACATCGCCTGCCTGCCGAGCAAGAACATCATCCACTCGGCGAAGGTCCGCTCGTTCACCATGCGGGCCGCCGAATTCGGCGTCGAGCTGGAATCCGCGGTGACCAGCATGAAGGGCGTCCAGGCCAGGAAACGGGCCATGGTCGACGGCCTGCGCCAGCTTCACCTGGACCGTTACCAGGCGAGCGGGGCTGAGCTCATTATGGGCGAGGCGCGCTTCACCGGCGACCGGACGGTGGATGTCAGGCTGGCAGACGGCGGCCGCCGCCGTATCCGGGGCGAGCGGGTGTTCCTGGACCTGGGCTCGCACGCGACCGTGCCGGAGATCCCCGGTCTGGCCGCGGCCCGGCCGATGACCCACGTCGAGCTGCTGGACCTGGACCGGCTACCTGAGCACCTGATTGTCCTGGGCGGCGGCTATGTCGGACTGGAACTGGCGCAGGCCATGCGCCGCTTCGGCGCGCGGGTGACCGTCATCGAGCACCGGCAGCAGCTGGCCGGCGGCGAAGACGCTGACGTCGGCGCGTCGATACTGGAGCTGTTCGGCGACGAGGGGATCACCGTTCACCTCCGGACGCGGGTCCAGAGGGTGGACGGCGAATCGGGCCAGGGCGTGCGCATCGTCGCCGACGGGCCGGACGGCGAGTGCGTCATCGAGGGGACCGACCTGCTTGTCGGCGTCGGCCGGACGCCGAATACCAGCGATGTCGGGCTGGAGCAGGCAGGGGTGCGCCTGACCGAGACGGGCTACATCACAGTGGATGAGCGCCTGGCCACCACGGCGCCCCGCGTCTGGGCGATGGGCGACTGCGCGGGCAGCCCGCAGTTCACCCATGTCGCCTTCGACGACTTCCGCGTGGTCCACGACAACCTGCACGGAGGAAACCGCACCACCGCAGGCCGGCTGGTGCCGTACTGCATGTACACCGATCCCGAACTGGCCCGGGTTGGCTGCAACGAGTCCGAGGCCAGGCGCCGCGGCATCGGCTACCGGCTGCTCACCATGCCGATGGCTGCCGTCTTGCGGACCAGGACGCTGTCCGAGCCGCGCGGGTTCATGAAGATGCTGATCGCGGCGGACAGCGACCAGATCCTGGGGTTTACCGCGTTCGGGGCCGAGGCCAGCGAGCTGATGGCCGCCGTCCAGACCGCGATGGCCGGCCGCCTCCCCTACACCGCGCTGCACAGCGCGATCTACGCCCACCCGACCATGGCGGAAGGGCTTACCTTCTTGCTGAGGAACACCCCCGCCCCGGCGTGAGAAGAGTCTCTCCTTCTACTTCCACTCCACTCCACTCGGCCCAGGCGGCAGGGCGGTCTTCGGCCGTGAAGCGCGCGGGGTGGGCGCCAGAGCGGCTCTCCTCCCTTACTTCTATAGTTCCTGACAACGTTGTCGACACCGTTATCCGTTGCGGGTGAAGGTGTGACGTACGGGGTATCCCGTCACGGGTCTTCTTCTCACATAGATGAACATGGTAAGAAGTCACCGGCACGTTTCACTAGGAAAGGCGCGGATGGTGACGATGGCCAAGCCTGCGGGGATGCTCGAGGGAGCCGGCAGCCAGGGAGGCCGTCAGCGGGCGACTCAGCCCGATCCCCTCTGGTACACGGCGAAGACCAAGCTTCTCGGGCCGCCGCTTGTCAACGAGCAGCTTGGCGAGCAGCGGCTGTCCAAGCCCCTCGCACTCGGCGTGCTGTCGCCTGACGGCATCTCCTCGTCGGCGTACGGTACCGAGGAGATCCTCATCGCGCTGCTGCCGATGGCGGGCCTCGCCGCGTTCACGCTGATCCTGCCGATGACGCTGGTCATCCTGCTGGTCATGACCTTCGTGGTGATGTCGTACCGCGAGGTCGTCATGGTCTACATCAGGCCGGGTGGCTCGTACGTCGTGGCGCGGGAGAACTTCGGCCCGCGCGTCGCCCAGATCTGTGCAGTAGCGCTGCTGATCGACTACGTGGTCACCGTCGCGGTCCAGGTGGCGGCGGGCACCGCCGCCGTTGCGTCCGTGGTCCCCGCGATCGGGCCGTACGAAGTTGAGATCTGCGTCGGCGTCGTGCTGCTGATGTGCTTCGGCAACCTGCGCGGCATCAAGGAGGCCGGCAAGGCGTTCGCCGTGCCCACCTACCTGTTTGCCGGCTCGGTGCTGCTGATGATCGCGGTCGGCCTGGTCAGGGAGGTGATCGGCAACCTGCACATGGTGCACACGACCGCCGGCACTTACACGATCGGGTCCGGCAGCGAAGGGATCCTGACCGCCGTGATGATCTACACGCTGCTGAAGGCCTTCGCCAACGGCGGCGCGTCGCTCACTGGCATCGAGGCGGTAAGCGACGCGGTCGGCGCGTTCAACCCGCCGGAGGGCAGGAACGCCCGCCAGGTCCTGGTCACCGAGGGCGTGATCCTCGGCTTGCTGGTGGCCGGCATCGGCTGGCTCGCGCACGTCGTCCACGCGACGCCGTACCTCGTCGGCTACCCGACGGTGCTCTCCCAGGAGGCGGACGCCGTCTTCGGCAGCGCCGGGCACTTCATGTTCTTCGTCGTGCAGTTCGCCACGATGCTGATCCTCTACACCGGCGCCAACACGAGCTTCAACGGCTTCCCGTTCCTGACCAGCTACGTGGCGGGCGACTCGTTCCTGCCCCGCTGGCTGCTCAAGCGCGGCCACCGGCTGGTGTTCTCCAACGCGATCATCCTGCTCACGGTTACCTCGGTGGTACTGCTGATCATCAAGAAGGCGGACGTCAACAGCCTGGTGCCGCTGTACGCGATCGGCGTGTTCACAGCGTTCACGATGGCCGGCTTTGGCATGGCCAAGTACCACCACACCCACCGCGAGCAGGGCTGGCGGCACAAGTTCGCCATCAACTTCGCGGCAGGCGCCCTGTCGCTGGTCGTCGTCATCATCTTCGCGGTAGTGAAGTTCACCGAGGGCGCCTGGGTCGTGCTTGTGCTCTTCGCCGTGCTCGTCCCGGCGCTGATCCGGCTGAACGCCGAGTACCGTGCCGAGGCCGAGGTGCTTGACACGGTCACCGGCGAGCAGCCGCCGCCCCCGCCGCACTACTCGCGGCGCGTGGTCTACGTTTTCGTGGACAGCTTCGACCTCGCCACGCTCGCCGCGCTCCGCTACGCAAGGTCGATGCGGCCCACCCAGATCCGCGCGGTGCACTTCGTCATCGACAGCGTGCGCGCGGAGAAACTGCGGGACAAGTGGACCCGCGCCGACCGCGGCGTCGCGCTCGACTTCATCGACTGCCCGGACCGTCGGCTCACCAAGGCAGCCACCGACCTGGCCGAGCGGGAGATCGAGGACCCCGGCACACACGTCACGGTGATCCTGCCGCGCCGCAGCTACTCGGCGCTGCTCGGCCGACTCCTGCACGACCGCACGGCGGACAAGATCGCTGCCGCGGTCAGCCGCATCCCGAGGTCGGCCGCCACGATCGTCCCCTATGACGTACCGAGCCGGGTGGCGGTCCTGCAGGCCAAGCATGCGGCGGCGAGGACGGGCAAGGCCGGCAAGCCTGCCACGCCGACCGCCGGCCCGACGACCGGACTGCCTGCCGGCGACCTGGCCGCCGCCGACCTGGCCGCCGTCGATCTGGCCACCGCCGACCTGGCGGCGGACGCGCAGGAACTGGCGCGCGAGTCCGATGTCGTAGCGGCCCACAGCGTGCCAGTGCAGCCTGGCACGAGGACCACGGCAGGCGTCGCCGCGATCGGCACCGTCACCGGCGGCAAGGTCAGGGTGGAGGGCAAGATCCGGGTCGTGGAGATCCGCCCGGTCGAGCGGAACTCCGTGCTCGCCGTGGAGATCAACGACTCGACGGGCAACCTCACGGCGCTGTTCTACGGCAGGTCGCACATTCCCGGCCTGATCTGCGGTGCCCGCGTCCGGTTCACCGGCCCCGCGCGCATCCGTGGCGGGCAGCCGGTGATGATCAACCCCGCCTACGAGCTGGTCTCCCATGGCGAGGACGACTAGCGTTCCTGCTGATGCCGGCCCATGAGACCTTCGCCGGCGACGGGCCGGAAAAGAAGTCACCTACTCACTCCGTGGCAGGAGTTCATACGCCGGGTTGATCATGGCCGGGCCGCCTTCGCGCATGGATACCTTCCCGGCGAGCCGGACGCGTGCGCCGGGCTCGAAGCCCGGGATGTTCGTCCTGCCGTAGAACTTGGCCGTGAGCGTCCCTGTCTCGTCCGCGACCGAGGCGTCGAACACGCAGCTGTTCTCGACCGGGTGGATCTCGACCGACCTGACCTTGCCTTCGACGGTGGCCTTCCGCGCGCCGTTCAGCTCGCTGATCGGCGAAATCCCCGTGGGGCTGTCAGGTGATGCGGTGGTTCCGTCCTGCGGCTTAGTACCGGCAGCCGGCGGCTTAGGCCCTTCCTTCGTCCGAACTGGGGCGGGTTTCACCTCATCCCCGGACTGTTCCCCGTCCTGCGCGGCGAGGCGGGCAGCGTCCCTGGCATGCAGCAGATGGACCCTGCTCTCCACGTCGAACGGGATGATCGTGGCGGCGGCGTTGGGCACCTGGCTGATCACCTCGGCGATCTTGTCCGCCGTGCGGTCGTGCAGGATCCGGCCGAGCAGCGGCCCGTAGCTGCGCCGCGGCAGGACGACGGTGACCTGCGTGCCCTTCTGCGCGGCCTCGCGGCTGACCAGTTCCTGCGACGCGCGCCTGAGCCGACGGTCCGGGGTGTCGATCATCTCAAGGGGGATGTCCTGCCCGAACCTGACCCATTTCTCGCGCACCACCTGCGCCTGGGCGCTGTCGATGACGAAGTGGACGGCGCGCAGCGTGGTGGGCCGCAGGCCGCGCGCGTACCTAATCGCGGCGAGCGTGGCGAGATCCACATCGTCGACGAAGATCAGCACCACGCGGCGGCTGTAATTCGGCTGCCTGGGCGGGATGCCGGCGTCGCGTCGGCCCCCGATGTTCTCCAGGACCTCGTCCTCCATCCGGTACTCCCTGTTGAGCCGGATGAGCAGGAAGACCAGGGTGGGGAAGATGATGACGATCACCCACGCGCCCTCGGTGAACTTCACGATCGCGAAGATGACGACAACGATCGCGGTGTAGATGGCGGCGGTCCTGTTGATGATCAGGCGACGCTTCCAGCCACGTTCCTTCACCCGCCTGTGGTACCTCGCCATGCCGAAGCCGGCCATCGAGAATCCGGTGAAGACGCCGATCGCATAGAACGGGATGAGGCCGTTGACCTCGGCTCGTGTGCTGACCAGCAGGATCAGGGAGATGACGGTGAGCACGATGATGCCGTTGGATAGCGCGAGCCGGTGCCCGCGCTTGGTCAGCCAGCGGGGCAGGAACGAATCACCAGCGACGAAGCTGGCCAGGAACGGGAATCCGCTGAAGCTTGTGTTACCACCGGTAAATAGGATCAGGGCGGTGGCCGCTTGGATCACGAAGTACATGAAGTGGAACTGGTGGCCGAAGACAGTGCTCGCCTCTTGGGCGAGCACTGTCGGGTAACCAGCCAGGTACGGTATCGCGTGGGTGACATGGGACAGCCAGGAGATGCCCGCGATCAGGAACGCGACGATCGAGCCCTGCGTGACAAGGATCTGCCTGGCATTGCGCCCCTCCGGGGGCCGCAAGGCGCTGACCGCGTTCGAGACTGCCTCGATACCGGTCAGCGATGATCCGCCGTTAGCGAAAGATTTCGCGAGCATGTAGATCATGCCAATGCTCAAGATGCCCTCGGTGCTGTGCCCGATGTGATAGGCGCCGGCCTGCGCGGTGACCTGCGGAAGCCCGCCGATCATCTCGCGGACCAGGCCGACGACGATCATCAGCCCCACCGTGCCGGAGAACAGGTAGGTGGGCAGCGCGAACGCCCGCCCGGCCTCGCGGATGCCGCGCAGGTTTCCGTAGCACATGATCGCCACGGCGATCACCGAGATGACCACCAGGATCTGGGATCCGATCACCGGTGTCTTCGCCAGCTGCGGGAACGCGGACACAATCGCGGCGCTGCCTGCCGCGACCTGCACCGCGACCGTCACCGTGTAATCGATGAGCAGCGCCACCGCCGCGACTTGCGCCACCCGCGGTCCGAAGTTCTCCCGCGCCACCACGTAGGAGCCGCCCGCCCTGGTATAGACGGACACGACCTCTCGGTACGAAAGCACGACGAGCGCCACACCTGCCAGGATGACTAGCGTCACCGGCAGAACCAGCGTAAACGCCGCCAAGCCGACGATCGGCACCAGCTCGATCAGCATCTCCTCGGTGCCGTATGCGGCCGAGGAGATGCCGTCGCAGGAGAGCACGCCGAGGGCGAGCGGCCGGGACAACCGCTCCTCGCTCATCTGGTCGTTGACGAGCGCCGGGCCGAGGAGCTTCCGCTTGAGCTTGTAGCCGAACGTCTCGGGCAGGCCGCCCTTCGGCATCAAGTCGCCGCCGAACTCGTCGGGCATGCCGCCGTTGGTGACCCCTGTGCCCTGGGTTGCCGTCATGAGTTCCCGCCTCCGTCCGCGTCACAGCCAGCAGAACGCAATTCCCCCCATGACGGAGTGTAACCGGCAGGGACGGACGTCACCCGGATGCGGGCCTTGCGACGGTGTCGCCGCACTTGCCGCAGTAGTTGATTTCTCATTGCGGCCATAACGCTAGGCGTTACCTCGCCACATGACCGCAAGTGCGACGTTAAGCCTGCTGAGCTGGGCGTTAGGAAAGCGTCAAGATTGACCGCATAAGGCCTGCCAGGGATTGAAATGACTTCAGGATGACTAGAGGTAAGCGCCCGCTGACGTCGGCAGGGCAGCGCGGGGCGCCGCGGCCGACGTGGCATCGTGACGCATCGCGACGCCCGGCCTGGCGAGGCGGCTTCCCCGCCCCCTATGTGCTGCCGGCGGGCTTCGCCGCGCTGCTCGGCGTCGGTACGGTGGCTGCGGCGCTTGGCGGGCGATTCGGCGCGACCGGGGTGCTGATCGCCTGCGCGATCGTGGTCGGCACGCTCGCCGCAGCAGCCGAGCCAACGGCGGCGGTACCGCTCGGCATAATCGGCTGGCTGACCGTCACCGGCTTCTCCCGGCCGCCCTATGCCGACCTGCGGCTGACCGGATTGATCGCTGAACGGGCGGCAATCACACTGGCGGCGGTAGCGCTCGGCGCGGCCGCCGCCGGCGCGATGTTCCGCTGGCGCGCGGCAGGAGTCACACTAGAAGTCGTGGACCGGCCCGAGCACAGCGGAATCTCGCCCCGCAGGCAGATAGCCGGCACGGTACTCGCCGTAGCCGGGCTGCCGCTGCTTACCCTGCTGCTCGACGCCTTGCAGCCGCACCTCAACCTCTCCGACGACCTGCTGATCTACCTGGTCGCCGTGGTCGCGGTCACGGTGGTCGGCGGCTTCTGGCCCGCGGTGGTCGCTGCCGTCGGCGCCTGCCTGCTGCTGAACTGGTTCTTCACCGCGCCGCTGCACACGTTCACGATCGCCGAGCCGCGCAACCTGCTCGCGCTCGTGCTGTTCGTCACGGTCGCCGTCGCGGTGAGCAGCGTGGTCCACCTTGCCGCGCGGCGCGAGGCGGACGCGGCGCGCAGTACCAAGGCGACCGAGTTGCTCCTCAGCCTCGCCCAGACGGTCCTCGGCGGCGCGGACACGCCAGGCGACGTGCTTGACCACCTGACGGCAAGCCACGGCGGCCATGCCATGCTCCTCGAGCGCGTGAGCGGCCGCTGGATTAAGGTCGCGTCGAGCGGCGAGCTTGACCCCTCATTGAGCACCCTGCGGTTTGAGGTGCGGCCCGACCTGGCCCTCGAAGTCAGCGGGCAGGCGGCGAGCGCGACGACCCCACTGCTCGCCGGGTACACCGCCCAGGCCGTGGCCGCCCTCGACCGGGCCAGGCTGCGCACCCAGGCGGCCCAGGCCGAGGCGCTCGCCGAAGGCGACCGGATGCGGACCGCCCTGCTGCGCGCGGTGAGCCATGACCTGCGCACCCCGCTGGCGTCCATCAAGGCCAGCGTGTCCAGCCTGCGGCAGACCGACGTGCTCTGGTCAGAGGAGGACGAGACTGAGCTCCTCGCCAACATCGAGCAGAACGCCGACCGGCTCGACGCGCTCGTCGGCAACCTGCTCGACATGAGCCGCCTCCAGGCCGGGTCGCTTGAGCCGTTCCTGCGCGCGACCGCGGTGGACGAGGTGGCCCCGGTGGCGCTGCGCGGCCTTGACGACGCGGATCAGCTGCTGATCGTCGTTCCCGATGACCTGCCGCTCGTCCGGGCCGACCCTGGGCTGCTCGAGCGGGTGCTCGCCAACCTGTTCTCCAACGCGCTCCGGCACTCCCCGCCCGACCTGCGGCCGAAGCTCCGCGCCAGGGAGGACGGCGACCGGGTCGTGCTCGACGTGGTGGACCACGGCACCGGGGTGCCTGCCGGGCTCAAGGAGCGGATCTTCGAGCCGTTCGCGCGCCTCGACGAGCGGTCCCCCGGCGTCGGGCTCGGGCTTGCCGTCGCCAAGGGGTTCGCCGAGGCCATGGGCGGCACGATCGTCGCGGTCGACACGCCAGGCGGCGGGCTCACCGTCCGCGTGACACTGCCCGCCCTAGTCAGCGGCGTTCCCGCCACGCTTGGTGCCGAGTCATGACGCGCGTCCTTGTCATCGACGATGAGCCGTCGATCCTGCGGGCGCTGCGGATCAACCTGACCGCGCGCAACTACGAGGTGTCGACCGCGAACGACGGCACCTCGGGCCTCGCCGCCATTTCCCGTGAGCGGCCGGACGCGGTCATCCTCGACCTTGGCCTGCCTGACATGGACGGCACGGAGGTCATTCACGGAGTCCGCGGCTGGACCACCACCCCGATCATCGTCTTGTCGGTGTGGGGGGCCGAGCACCAGAAGGTGGCCGCGCTCGACGCCGGAGCCGATGACTACGTCACGAAGCCGTTCGGCATGGACGAGCTACTCGCCCGGCTCCGTGCGGCGGTCCGCCGGGCCGCCCCCGCACCGGACGAGCCTGTCGTCACCACACCCGACTTCACGGTCGACCTGGCCGCTAAGCGGGTCATCAAGGACGGGACCGACATCCGGCTCACCCCAACCGAGTGGCAGCTCCTTGAGATCCTGGTCCGCAACCGCGGCCGGCTGGTCACCCAGAAGCAGCTGCTTCAGGACGTGTGGGGCCCGGCCTACGGCTCAGAGTCCAACTACCTGCGCGTCTACGTCGCCCAACTCCGCCGCAAGCTCGAGCAGGAGCCGTCCCACCCCCGCTACCTGCTCACCGAGCCAGGCATGGGCTACCGCTTCCAGGCCTAGTGTCCGCCCGCCCGCTTGAGACGGGCCGGACCAGACCTCGGTTCTTGCGGCCGGGCCCGTCCCGGCGGACAGCGGGGGATATGGGGCGCCCCCGCGGACTACAGCGGCAGGCGGGTGATGCTGCCGGCACCGTCCGGGCCCGGGAGTGATTCCGGCGGCTCGTCATGAGGCCGGGAACGCGGGTCGCCGGTGGCGGCGTTGCCGAACATCCCGCCGAAGCCCTCAAGCGCCTTGCCGAGTTCGCTCGGCACGATCCACAGCTTGTTCGCGCCGCCCTGGGCGATCTCTGGAAGCATCTCCAGGTACTTGTAGGCGAGCAGCCGCTGATCGGGATTGCCCTCGTGAATCGCCTGGAACACGGTGGCGATCGCCTGCGCCTCGCCCCTGGCCCTGGTGGCCTGCGCGGTGGCATCCGCGTCCGCGCGCACGACGGCGGCCTCGGCCTCGCCGCGCGCCCGCAGGACTGCCGCCTGCCGCTCGCCCTCGGCGGTGAGGATGGCCGACTGCTTGGCGCCTTCCGCGGACAGGATCGCGGCGCGCTTGTCCCGGTCGGCGCGCATCTGCTTCTCCATCGAGCCCTGGATGGACGCGGGCGGCTCGATGGCCTTGAGCTCCACCCGGCTGACCCGCAGCCCCCACCGGCCGGTCGCCTCGTCGAGCTCCTTGCGGAGCTCGCCGTTGATCTTGTCCCGCGACGTCAGGGTCGTTTCCAGGTCCATGCCGCCAACCACGTTCCGCAGCGTCGTGACGGTGAGCTGCTCGACGGCGGCCACGTAGTTGGCGATCTCGTAGGTTGCCGCCCTCGGGTCGGTCACCTGGAAGTAGATGACCGTGTCGATGCCGACCACCAGGTTGTCCTCGGTGATGACAGGCTGCGGCGGGAAGCTCACCACCTGTTCGCGTAGGTCGATGAGGGGGCGCAGCCTGTCGATGAACGGGACTACCACGTTGAGCCCGGCGTTCAGCGTCCGGTGGTACCGGCCGAACCGCTCGACGATGCCCGCCTGCGCCTGTGGCACGATCCGGACGGACCGGACCACGGCGACGATGGCTAGACCGATTACTAGGACGAGAAGGACTATAGCGACTATGGTGCCCATCACCATCATCTCCGCCCATTGAGCCGATATCCCCACGGTAGCTCCACCGTGCGTCAACTACCAAAGGCGAAGGGTGACGACAACCTTACCCTAACGGGCACTTAACGGACCAAGGCCAGGCAGTTGTCCCCCGGGAACGACTCCCCGTACCCCCGGGTGTACGCACGACGAAGGTCCCGCGTGGGGACGACCCCCGTACCGCGATGTAATGGGTTCCAGCTAGCGGGCCCAGGCCCGCCAGCGGTTCTCGTGCCGTTCGATCTCCAGCGGGACCCCGAAGCAGCGGGACAGATTCTTCGCGGTGAAGACTTCATCGATGGCGCCGGCGGCGAGGACGGAGCCGCGGCGCAGCAGCATCGCGTGGGTGAAACCGTCGGGCACCTCTTCAACGTGGTGCGTGACCAGCACCATCATCGGCGCCTTGGGGTTGTGGGCCAGCGTCGACAGGCGGCGGAGCAGGTCTTCCCTGCCTCCGAGGTCGAGACCCGCTGCGGGCTCGTCGAGCAGGAGCATCTCCGGATTGGGCATCATCGCGCGGGCGATCTGCACCCGCTTGCGCTCGCCTTCTGACAGGGTGGAAAATCGCCGCCTGATCAGGTGCGCGCAGCCGAGCGCGTCGAGCAGTTCCACGGCCCTGGTCACGTCGGAGGACTCGTACTCTTCTTTCCACCGGCCGAGGATCGCGTACGAGGCCGTGAGCACGAGGTCGATGACCTTCTCCCCGGCGGGGACCCGCTCGGCGAGCGCGGCGCTCGTCAGGCCGATCCTCGGCCGCAACTCGAAGACATCCACGTCGCCGAGCCGCTCGCCGAGCACCTCGACGGTGCCCTCCGTCGGGTACAGCACCGTGGCGGCCACCTGAAGCAAGGTGGTCTTGCCCGCACCGTTGGGGCCGATCACGATCCAGCGCTCGTCCTCGTGCGCGGTCCAGTCAACGTTCCGCAGCAGCAGCGACGTTTCGCGCCGTACTGACACCCCACGCAGCTTGAGCACCTCGTCGGACACTTGCTCCTCCTCAATCCGGGCCGGCTGCCCACCGGACCGAACGGCCGCCGAGACCGAACTTATGCCAACGCGAGCTGACCGGTAACCAGCTAACGAGATAAGCCGCCAGGACTTGGTCACACCGGTCTCCACGCGCACGGTACCGTGATGGCGAGATGAATCAACCCACGCTCCTGATCACGCTGACCGGCAGAGACCGGCCCGGCGTCACCTCGCGGCTGTTCGGCGCCCTCGCGCGCTTCCCGCTGAGCGTAGCGGACATTGAGCAGGTGACGATCAGAGGCAGGCTCGTGCTTGGCGTCCTGGTCGGCTGCGACGCGCCGCCTGACCTGACCGCGATCTACGGTGTCGTGACCGAGCTCGCGGCCGACCTAGGCCTTGAGGCGGAGCTCACCACCGGATCGGCGGAACACCCGCAGCGGGCGCTGTCGGGCCGGATCAACGGTAGGCTGCACGTCACCCTGCTCGGCAGCCCGCTGCTGCCGGAAGGTGTCGCTGCCGTCGCGGGCCGGATCGCGTCGAGCGGCGCCAACATCGACCGGATCACGAGGCTGGCCAGCGACCCGGTGACCTGTGTCGAGCTGGACGTCTCCGGTGCGGAGCCGAGGTCGCTGCGCGACTCGCTTGCCCAGGTGGCCGCCGACAGCGGCGTGGACGTGGCGGTGCAGCCGGCCGGGCTTTACCGCCGGGCGATGCGGCTGATCGTGATGGACGTTGACTCCACACTGATCCAGCACGAGGTAATCGACCTGCTCGCCGAGCGTGCCGGCTGCGCCGCTGAGGTGGCCAAGGTGACCGAGGCGACCATGCGCGGCGAACTCGACTTCACAGCCTCCCTGCGAGAGCGTGCCGCGCTGCTGGCCGGCCTCGAGGCCGGGGTCCTGGACGAGGTGCGTGCCAGCCTGCGCCTCACGCCGGGGGCGCGGACGCTCGTCCGGACGCTGAAGCGCCTCGGCTACAAGTGCGGGATCGTCAGCGGCGGGTTCACCGCCGTAATCCAACCGCTGGCCGACGAACTCGGCATCGACTACGTGGCCGCGAACACCCTTGAGGTGGCGGGCGGCAGGCTGACCGGCCGGGTTCTCGACCCGATCGTCGACAGAGACGGCAAGACGGCAGCACTGCGCAAGTTCGCAGAGGCGGCGGGCGTCCCGCTGTCGCAGACAGTCGCGGTCGGCGACGGTGCCAATGACCTGGGGATGATCGGCGCCGCCGGCCTCGGCGTCGCCTTCAATGCGAAGCCGGTCGTCCGCGACGCGGCCGACACCGCGGTCAACGTCCCTTACCTGGATACGGTCCTCTACCTGCTCGGCATCCCCCGCGACGCCGTAGACGCCGCCGACATAGCCGAAGGATAAAGGGACCAGGCTCGCACCGCCATGTGCCCGAGCCCCGTGGAAGTGGACGCCGGGTCCCGCAGTGCCGCGTTCACCGCCAGCTTCGTCGTTCCGAACGGAACCGTGCTCCGCCGCCCCCGCTCCACCCTCTTCCACAAGGCCATAAAGTCTTCGCCTGGAACAAAAAGGCTGATTCAGTCGCCGTCAGAGAGTGGATCGTTAGGCACGCATGGGTTCACGCCGTTAGCTTTGGTGAAGCGCGAGTCCTGTGGCGGCCGTGTGCCGGCTGGTGCGCCCCCGGCCGCGCCACTGGCCTGAAGATCTTGGAAATTCCGTATTGCACGGAACTTCCGCACGTCTCACGAATGGCTTTGTTTCCGCCGTGTGCGAAGTTTCCAAGATCTCTTTCTGGCGTGCCGTAGTGCCGCTGGCCTATCCCCGCTGGCCCCAATAACGCTGTGGCCCCTGCGGCAGGAAAACCTGGTGCGGGACGACAGTGTTTATCTGGCTGCTGTTACATCCCGCTGGCGACGATAACGCTGCGGCCGCCTGGCAGGAAGACCTGGTGCGCTGGCGCCGATAACGTTGTGGCCCCCGCGACAGGAAAACCTGGCACGGGGGCCACAGCGCTTATCTGGCTGCTGTTACTCGGTGCTGTTACTTGGCCGGCTGGCCACAGGAGCAGTTACTCGCCTGGCTGGCCAGGGGATGAGTCGGCTGGAGTGGGCGAGCCGCTGGTTACCTGGCCATTCTGGGCCGCTTCCCCCGGCGGGCGGGACGGCGGGACGGCGTGCACCGTGGCATCGGCCGCGCTCGCCGGTGCTGGCACGGCCGCCGTCGCGGTCCCGTCCGGAGAGCCGATACTCGCCGCCGGTGAGGTGGCACCGCTGATCTCGGCGCTCCCCGGCGTCTCGTCGCCCATGCTGGAGGCTCGGCGCTTGGAGACGATGATCGCCGCGACGATGATGACCACCGCCCCGAGCGCCACCCCGGTCCGCAGCCCGACGTTCGAGCTGTACTTCACCACGGAGGTGGCGATCAGCAGGGAGACCAGGTTCATGACCTTGAGCAGCGGGTTGATCGCGGGTCCCGCGGTGTCCTTGAACGGGTCGCCCACGGTGTCGCCGACGATGGTCGCCTCGTGCGCGGCTGAGCCCTTGCCGCCGTGTTGGCCGTCCTCAACGAGCTTCTTGGCGTTGTCCCACGCGCCGCCGGAGTTGGCGAGGAAGACCGCCATCAGCACGCCCGCCGCGATCGCGCCCGCAAGGAACGAGCCGAGCGGCGCGTAGCCGAAGGCGAACCCGATGGCGATCGGTGTCAGCACCGCGAGCAGGCCCGGGGTGATCAGCTCACGCAGCGAGTCCGACGTGACGATGTCCACGACCCGCGAGTAGTCGGGTTTCTCCTCGTAGGTCATGATCCCCGGGTGGGTGCGGAACTGCATGCGCACTTCCAGGACGACCCGCTGCGCCGCCCGGCCCACCGCCATGATCAGCAGGCTGGAGAACAGGAACACCACCGACGCGCCGATGATCAGCCCGACGAGCACGTTCGGCTGGGCCACGTTCAGGCTGAACGAGCCGACCGCCTTGAGGGGCAGCGCCGATTCCACCTGGTCGCGGAACGAACCGAACAGCGCGGTCGCGGCCAGCACAGCGGTCGCGATCGCGATGCCCTTGGTGATGGCCTTGGTGGTGTTGCCGATCGCGTCCAGCTTGGTCAGCGCCTGTGCGGCGTCGCCCTCCACCTCGCCGGACATCTCCGCGATGCCCTGCGCGTTGTCGGTCACCGGGCCGAAGGAGTCCATCGACACGATCACGCCGACCGTGGTCAGCAGGCCGCCGCCGGCCATGGCCACGGCGAAGAGCGCGATGGTGGCGTTGCCGGTGGCCAGCAGGTAGGAGCCGAACACGGCCGCGCCGATCAGCAGCGCGGAGTACACGCCGGACTCCATCCCGCTCGAGATGCCGGACAAGATCACGGTGGCCGCGCCGGTCTCCGAGGCTTGCCCGATATCCCTGACCGGCCGCCGGGTGGTCTCGGTGAAGTACCCGGTCAGTATCTGGATCGCAGACGCCAGCACGATCCCGATCAGCACCGCGCCGAACGCTATCCACTGCGGGTTGCCGTTGTAGCCCGCGATTGCGGGGTCGGTGACGCCCACCAGCGCGCTGAACTTCGACGGCAGGAAGGTGAAGCAGAGGATCGCGACCCCGATGACCGAGATCACCGCCGAGATGAAGAAGCCGCGGTTGATCGCGGTCATCCCGCTGCGGTCGCGCACGCGTGGCACCACCGCGAAGATGCCGATCACCGCCGTGATCACGCCGATCATCGGGACGATCAGCGGGAAGACCAGTCCCTTGTCGCCGAACGCGGACTTGCCCAGGATCAGCGAGGCGACCAGCATCACTGAGTAGGACTCGAACAGGTCCGCCGCCATGCCGGCGCAGTCGCCGACGTTGTCGCCCACGTTGTCGGCGATCGTCGCCGCGTTACGCGGGTCGTCCTCGGGGATGCCCTGCTCGACCTTGCCGACAAGGTCGGCGCCGACGTCAGCGGCCTTGGTGTAGATGCCGCCGCCGACTCGCATGAACATGGCGAGCAGCGCCGCGCCGAAGCCGAAGCCCTCAAGGACGTCTGGTGCGTTCGCCTTGTAGATCAGGACGACGATGGCCGCGCCAAACAAGCCGAGCCCGACCGTGAACATGCCGGCGACGCCGCCCGTGCGGAACGCGATCCGCATGGCGTTCTGCTCGCCGCCCTCGCGTGCGGCCGCCGCGACGCGAACGTTGCCGCGCACGCACAGCGACATGCCCGTGAACCCGGTCAGCCCGGAGAAGAGGGCACCGACCAGGAAGAACAGGCTCCGTCCCCAGCGCACCCCGGTGTCGTCAGCCGGCAGCAGCAGAAGAATCCAGAATATGGCGAAGACGAAGACGCCCAGCGTCCGGAACTGCCTGCGCAGGTAGGCCGCGGCGCCTTCCTGTACGGCCTTGGCTATTTCCTGCATCTTCGCGGTCCCCTGGCTAGCGGCCAGGACCTCCCGCACCAGCACGCCCGCGACGGCGAGGGCTGCCAGTCCGATGACCGCGACGATTACAACCCAGGTCAGGTTGCTGCCGCTGAGGCTGACCGGAACCACCGGTCCGCCCGCCAAGATGGCGGGACTGAGCTCCGACATTCGATCTCCTTCGACGTCCGGCGTGCGCCGCTAAGTCAGTCGTTGGCGTATAAAGCTCATTTCAATCTGCTCCGCCGCCCAGAACGCAGGCGTGGGCGGGAGTCTACGCTGCTTACTTCCGATCTTGAAGAGTCACAAGTTTCTTATTTTTCACGGTCAAATCCTGATAGTAGGTACCGAAAATGTGCCTCGATAGCCACACCTGTCACAGTTCCCAACCTGCCGCCTTGTGATTTGCCCCAGTTTCGGCGGCTAACACGTTTCTGAAGTGAATCTGCGCGGTCAGAGAGACACGGTGAAACTCATGTGACAAGAATAAAGTAAAGAGATAGATGTGAAAGAAATTGACTGCCTATAGTCACGGCGCGCCCGGCGCTCACGCGACAGCGTCACTTCACCAGGCGAGAAAATGATTCTCGCACAATGATGGAGGCAAAATAATGGCCCGGCTCGCCGACCCGCGCAGGGGCCGGGAAACCGGGCACACGAAATTGCGAAAATTACTCTAAGCGGTCCTGCTTACCTGCCCGCCTGGGTCCCGGGCGCGCGGCGGCGAGCGGGAACCACCGCGATCAGCTTGCCCGGCGCTTCCAGCTCATCGTTACGCTAGTGCCGGATGCAGCAGAGGCGACGCGGACGTCGTCGGCGAGTCCCGCGATCACCGCTAGTCCCACCCCGTCAGGGAGCTGGAGCGGGACCTCGCCGTCAACCACGGCGAAGCCCGCGCCGAACCCGGCGGGCGCAGCCACGGGAACGGCACCACTGCCATTCGCCGCGACCGCGCCAGCCGGCATGCCATGCTCCGCGTCCGGCACCGCGTCGGTCACCACTACCTCAAACTGCTCGCCATCGTCGGTAAGCGCGACCCGGATGGGCTGACCCGGGCAATGCCGGAGGTGTGCTTCAACCGCACGAGAGCAGGCCTCGCCTACTGCGAGGCGTACCTCATCGAGCAATGACTCGGCTACGCCGCTGCGGCGTGCGACCGCAGTAGCGACGAGCCGGGCGGTCCGCACATGGACGGGCAGCGGCGTGAAGGTGACTTCGACAGTGGCCATTGTGCAGCGAAAGGCTTACTTCTCCGCCTTCCGGGCAGCGATGGCCTGATCTACGGACTCGTGGATCCCGAAGACCTTGGTGAGACCGGTGATGCGGAAGATCTTCAGGATGCGCTCCTGCGTGCAGACCAGGTCCAGCGACCCGTCGTGCGCGCGCACCCGCTTCAGCCCGCCGACCAGGACCCCGAGGCCCGTAGAGTCGAGGAACTCGACCTTCTCCATGTTCACTACCAGCTGGTAGTTCTTCTTGTTGACGAGCTCTATGAGCAGCTCGCGCAGGCGCGGCGCGGTGTAGACGTCGATCTCACCCTCGACATCCACGATCTCGATACCGTCCTTGTTGCTGTGCGCCAGCTTCAGATCCACTAATCCTCCAGCGCCCCGAGGGCGTCTCTAGCGTCGTAGGGGCGACCCCTGCTCGGCATTCAACCACGCCCAGGTGTCATGTCTATACGATTTCATGCTGTCCGGCATCCGGCTAGCGGATGACACACTTAAAACCTATGCCCATCATCGCCCCTGGGAGAGCCGAAACCCGTCAGGACAGCTCCGCGCTTGCGGTCCTGCGGGCCGCGCAGCGTGCCGGGGAACTCGTGCACCTGGAACACATACCCGGACATCAGGGCCAATCCACCTCCTGGCCGGAAACTGTTCGTCCAGAGGTCATAGCGGCGCTGGGAGCGCGTGGCGTTGCATCCCCGTGGACGCACCAGGCACAGGCGGCGGCGCTCGCCCTAGACGGGTGCCACGTGATTCTCGCCACAAGGGCCGCTTCCGGCAAGTCGGCGGGCTACCTGGCCGCCGCGCTATCCGAGGTGCTCGGCGGGGGAACCGCGCTGTACATCGCCCCCACCAAGGCGCTCGCCGCCGACCAGCTGAAAGCGGTCCGCGATCTTGGCGTGCCCGGTATCCGCGCCACCTGCTACGACGGCGACTCGACGACTGAGGAGCGCGCCTGGGCACAGGCTCACGCCAACTATCTACTGACAAATCCGGACATGGTGCACAGCGGGATGCTGCCGAACCACGCCCGGTGGCGCGGGTTCTTCCGCCGCCTGCGAGTCGTGATCATCGACGAGTGCCACGGTTACCGGGGAGTCTTCGGCTCGCACGTCGCCCAGGTGCTGCGCAGGCTCCGCCGGGTCGCGGCACAGTACGCCCCCGGGGGGGCGACTCCCCGTACCCCCCGATGTCCCGGAGTCCGTCGGCCCTCCGACCCCGTTTTCGGTACGCCTTGCCCTGTGTTCATCCTGGCTTCGGCGACGATCGCCAACGCGGAGGATTGCGCCAGGCAGCTCACGGGCCTCGACACGGTCGCGGTGGCCGACGACGGCTCGCCACGCGCGCCGGTCACGTTCGCCCTGTGGGAACCGCCGCTGCTGCATACGTACGCCGAGATGCGGGCCCGCAGGCCGGCCACTACGGAAGCCGCCGACCTGCTTGCCGCCATGGTCAAGGCCGAGGTTCCCGCGCTTGCCTTCATCCGGTCGAGGCGCGGCGCGGAGACCGTCGCGCTGGCCGCCCGCGACGCCCTCGACGACGACCATTCCGGCAACGTCGCCGCGTACCGCTCCGGCTACCTCCCCGACGACCGCCGCGGCCTTGAGGCGGGGCTGCGCGAGGGGCGGCTCACCGGCATGGCCGCCACGAGCGCTCTTGAGCTCGGCATCAACATCACCGGCCTCGACGCGGTGCTGATCGCCGGGTGGCCGGGCACCTGGGCGTCGCTTTGGCAGCAGGCGGGACGTGCGGGGCGTGCCGGGCACCACGCGACGGCGGTGTTCATCGCCCGCGACGACCCCCTTGACAGCTACCTTGTGCACCATCCGGACACCCTGCTCCGCCATCCGGTCGAGCCCGCCGTGCTCGACCCGGCCAACCCGTACGTGCTCGGCCCGCACCTGGCCGCCGCCGCGGCCGAACTGCCGCTGACCGAGCCAGACCTGGACCTGTTCGGGCCTGCGGCCGCGAAGGCCGTCACCGACCTCGCCACGGCGGGCGAGCTGCGCAAGCGGCCCGCTGGCTGGTATTACACGAGGCACCGCCGGCCGGCCAGGGAGATCTCGATCCGCGGTGACCTCGGCCGCCCCGTCCGCGTCGTCGAGGAGGCCACCGGCCGCCTGGTCGGCACCATGGACGAGCCGTCCGCGCACCGCTACGCCCACGACGGCGCGGTCTACCTGCATCAGGGCGAGTCCTACCTGGTGAGCAAGCTTGACCTGGCCGACAGGGTGGCCCTCGTCGAGCCAGGCGATCCCGGCTACACCACGCAGGCCCACGACATCACGGACATCGACGTCATCGCGGAGCGGGCCCGCGTGCCCTGGGGCGACGCCGGACTGATGCTCGCCGACGTACGAGTGACACGGCAGGTCGTTGAATACACCCGCCTCCGTTCGGGGAAAAAGGTAAAAGAGCCGGCGGTGGCGCTGGAGCTGCCCGAGCGGACGCTGTCCACGGTTGCGGTCGCCTGGACCATCCCGAACGAGTGCGTGGTCCCACTCCCAGGCAACGACCTCGGCGGAGCCGCCCACGCGGCGGAGCACGCGTCAATCGGGCTCTTGCCGCTGTTCGCCACGTGCGACCGGTGGGACGTGGGCGGCCTGTCCACGGAGTTGCACCCGGCAACCGGCCAGCTCACCGTGTTCGTCTACGACGGCCACGCGGGCGGCGCCGGCTTCGCGGAGCGCGGCTTCAGGGTCGCCGCCGCCTGGCTCACCGCCACCAGGAACGCGATCGCCACCTGCCCCTGCGAGACAGGCTGCCCGTCCTGCGTCCAGTCCCCCAAGTGCGGCAACGGCAACTCCCCGCTCTCCAAGCAGGGCGCCGTAGCCCTCCTGGACCTCGTCCTGTCAAACGCTCCCTAGGGGTTCGACCGGTTCGAAGGACCGCCTGCAGAATTAAGTGACCCCCCCTCGCCGGGGGGGAGAGCGAGGGGGGGTCACACGGTTCCGGCCCTGGGGGGGTAGGCCGGCTCCGTTCTACAGTAAAGCCTATCCACAAGTGTGGCTAGCCCGCCGCAGAAGGGCAGCGATCAGCCCGCAAGGGAATTACAACATATATGGGTTCATCGTGAACAGACGTTCTGGCGGATAGTTTGGCTCCAGCGAATATTTCTCGTGGGTGGTACAGGCACGGCGCTGGCGGCAGGGGCTGGTGAGCCGGCGGGCGACCTGAGCGGCTCGGGCGACGGCGGGTGGCCGGGCGCCGGGCGCGGACGCTCCCAGTCGTTAATGGCATGTGAACGCGCCCACCGATCGAGATCACGAATTGATCACGCATAGGGTCTTGGATGCGGCGCGCTTTCGTCGTAAAAAGGTGCTACGGACCGGATGAACGTCCGGGCACGGCAGCCGGGTACCCACGCGCGACCAGCCGCGGGAGGCGTGTCGGGCCAGGCCATATGGACTGGCAGACAATAGATCAGGTGCACGCTTGGTAGCCAGACTGCCCTGCATACGGCGACGGCGCCCCACGATGGGGCGCCGTTCGCACGTAACGAAGATAGGCCGACGCGGGCGGGATGCCCGCGCCGTCTGCGAATCACGAGCGCTAGCCTTGGATCACCTGGGACAGCGCACGCTATCCCAGCGAGGACTCGGGGAGGGATGCGATGGTCCGCAGCGGGAGGCCGGATGGCACCGACGCGCAGCAGTCGCTGGGGGATCTCGTCGCGCAGGCGGCGAAGGACATGTCATCGCTCGTCCGGTATGAGATCAGTCTTGCTAAAAGCGAGTTTAAGCTGGATGCGCGGCGGGTGGGGATCGCCGCCGTGCTCGGTGTGACGGGCCTGTTCGTAGGCTGCCTGATCGTCGTCCTGCTCTGCTTCGCCTACGCTTACGGACTCGTGGCGGCGGGCATCTGGATCTGGGCCGCCTTCCTCATCGTGGCAGGCACCTGCGTGGTGCTCGTCATCCTCGCCGGGCTGATCGCGTACGGCAGGATCCGCAAGGTGACCGGCATGAAGATGACGCGGCAGACTGTCATGGACGACATTGGCATGCTGCGCAGGGGCGATTCGAGCCCGAACGGCTCCGGTCCGGCGGTCACCAACCCGGAGGTAGGCGTCGGAACGGGCACTACGGCCGAGATTCCGCCCGTGCGACCGTAACGGTAAGGGGCGACGCATGCCAGCAGAGCCTGTTATTCAGATCAACGGTCCCTGGACGCACCGTTCGGTGACCGCGAACGGGGCACGCTTTCACGTAGCGAGCATGGGCGAGGGGCCGCTCGTGCTGCTCCTGCACGGCTTCCCCGAGTTCTGGTGGACGTGGCGGCAGCAGCTCGTCACGCTGTCCGAGGCCGGCTACCGGGCGGTCGCGGTCGACCTGCGCGGCTACGGCGGCAGCGACAAGCCGCCCAGGGGCTATGACCTGATCACCGCGGCCGCCGACGCCGCCGGGCTGATCCGCGCGCTCGGCGAGGCCAACGCGATCATCGTCGGCCACGACTGGGGCGGGCTCACCGCGTGGACGCTCGCGGCCTACTTCCCGAAGGCGGTGCGCAGGCTCGCCATCGTCTCGATGGGCCATCCGCTGCGGATGCGCGCGAGCGTGCTGTCGAGCCCGTTCACGATCTCGCGGGCGCTGAACGGGCCGCGCGGCCAGGCGAAGCGAGTCGGCTACCCGCTCGCCTTCCAGGTACCGATGTATCCGGAACGGCAGCTTGTCCGCGACGGCGCCGCGCTCGTTGGGCAGATCCTTTCGTCGTGGTCGGCGCCGGGATGGCCAGACGACGACACCGCCCGTGTCTACCAGCGCGCCATGCGCATCCCGCCTGTCGCGCACACCTCGCTCGAATACCTCCGGTGGTTCGTGCGCTCCACCTTCCGCCCGGACGGCCTGCGGTACGCCCGCCAGATGCGAACGCCGGTAACGGCACCGGTCCTGCACCTGCACGGCTCCGCCGACCCGTGCATCCCGCCGCAGGCCGCCCGCGGCGCGGGCCGGCACGTCGAGGGACCATACCGCTGGAAGGTCATCGAAGGGGCCGGGCACTTCCCGCACGAAGAACGAGCAGAGGCCTTCGACGCCGAACTCCTCGGCTGGCTCGCCGACCCCGAGCCAGACAGGTGACCGCGCGGGGCGCCCGCGACAGGGACGCTGCCGGGCGGGCGCGGAACGCGCGCCCCAGGGACGAGCTTGGCAGGCCGCTTCCCCGGTCGGACGCGCAGGACGTGCCGCGCATCCCCGACGACCTGGTCGTCTCGCCTGCCGAGGCGGCTGAGCTCGGCGGGCGGCTGCTCGCCGAGGGGCGGCCGTTCCACGCTCATGAGGTCTTCGAGGCTGCCTGGAAGTCCATTCCTGGACCGGAACGCGAACTATGGCGTGGGCTCGCCCAGATCGCGGTGGGCCTCACGCACGCCAGGCGCGGCAACGCCCGTGGCGCGGTGGCACTGCTGCGCCGGGGCGCAGGCCAAGTCGCTGAGTTCACGGGGACGTCCGCCGAGATCGACGCGGGCTTCGTGGCCGCGCAGGTGACGAGCCTCGCGCTGCGGATCGAGGAAGTCGGCCTCGCGGACATTCCAGAAGCCGACCTGCAGCTGGAACTCGGGCCGCGCGGCTGAACCTTTGGAACCCGGGCCGCGCGGCTGAACACTTCTAATTCTGATACTGCTGGCCCACTAGACACCTGGGCGACGGGCAAGACAAAAGGGTTCAGTCGCAGCCCTGAGTAGAGGTCGGGAACGTCTGGTTGGCGCCAGCGTTCGCGTCGGCGGCGACCTCAGCCGCGGTCAGCGCGAACCCGGTATCCGAAGTGCCGACCGCGGCCGCGAACACCACGCCGTACACGGTGCCAGACGGGCTGAGCAGCGGCCCGCCCGAGTTGCCCGGCTCGACCTGCGCCCTGATCTCGAAGATCTGCCTGTTGACCTGCCCGGTCTGGTAGATGTCGGGGCCAACGGCATTCTGGGTCCCGCCGATCCGCGCCGGCACCTGGGTGAAGGAGTGATCAAGCGGGTACCCGGCCACGACGGCGTTCGCACCGGCCTGCGCCTGGTCGTCGAACTGGAGCGGGGGCAGGTTCAGGCCCGGCACGTAGAGCACCGCGATGTCCACCTGGGGGTCGTAGAGGACGACCTGCGCGCTGTACTTCACCCCGTTCTTGGTGGTAACGGTTGGCCCCTGGTCCACGCCCGCGACCACGTGCGCGTTGGTCAGAATGTGCTGCGGTGCGTAGACGAAGCCCGATCCCTCGATGCTGCGGTCGCAGCTCAGCGCGGTGCCCTGCACCTTGACTACCCGGCTGGTGGCCGCCAGGTAGCCCGGGCTGCTCAGCACGGCCGGGTCGGGCGGGCTCACGGCGAACAGGTGCGCGGCGCCGATGCCGCTGAACACCTGCGGGAAGGGACCGCTGGCCAGCAACCGCCTGAACTCGCCGAACATGGTCTTGGCCTGGGACGGCATGACCTTGTCCATCGTGCCGAGCACTACCGAGTTGTTGACCTGCGAGACGACGCCCTGGAACGACGACGCGGTGAGTACCGAGCCGATCGCCCAGGCGATCAGCAGCATCGACAGAACGCTGACCGCCGCCCCGCCGATGGAGTCGAGGACCGTCGACGACGGGCTTGTCATCGCCTGCCGCACGTAGGCCCCGACCGACGAGAACACGAACTGGCCGACTATCGCGAACACGACCAGCAGGATGACCGCGACTACGTCTTGCTGTGTCTGCCCGCCGACGATGGCACGTGCGATAGCCGGGCCGAACTCCGCACCGAGCACCGCACCGCCGACGAAGCCGATGAAGCTCAGCGAGCCAACGATAAAGCCCTGCCGGTAGCCAGAGACCGCGAACGCCACGGCAATGACGAGGAGGGCGAGATCCAGCAGATCACCGCGCACGATGTCCACGGTATCCGCTATCGCCCGTTAACCAGGTGCCATCAGCGGAGGTTAACTAGGTGCCGTCACCGGAGGCTGGGACAGGTGACCGTTTAGGCGGCCCCCTGGGGCAGTTCGCGGATAGTGGTGGCGTCCCAGGGGCGCTCCCACCCGCCGAGTGCGAGCAGCCGGTCGGTGAGCAGCGCGGTGAAGCCCCAGATCAGCATCGAGCCGATGTGGAACGCCGGGCCGCCGTGCCCGCTCGGGTACCTGAGCATAAGCCGGTTCGCCGGATCGGCGAGGTCGGCGACGCTGATCCGCTCCACCGCCGCGACCTCGCCGATGTCCACCGGCCAGACGGCGCAGGGCTCGCGCCACCAGGCGAGCACGGGGATAACGCGGAACTGGCTGCGCGAGATGAACAGCTCAGGCAGCGTGGCGAGCACGTCGACGCCGACGGGGTCGATGCCCGTCTCCTCGGCTGCCTCGCGCAGCGCCGCCGCGACCGGGCCGTCGTCGCTCTCCTCGATTTTGCCGCCGGGAAACGCGGGCTGCCCGGCGTGCCGCCGCAGTCCCTCGTTCTTCTGGATGTACAGCAGGTCAGGGCCGCCGCGGCCCTCGCCGAACAGGACGAGGACCGCCGAGTGCCGCCCGCCCGCGGCCGGCGGCCGGATGACCCGGGGCACGTCCATCACCTTGGCTGCGGCGGCGAGCCGCCGCAGCCATGCCGGGGCCCCGGCGTCAGAAGAGGCCTCGCCATCGGCTGGAGAACCGGAACCCGTCACGAGAACGGCCCGGCCTTGACAAGCTTGGCGGCAGTCGCCGCGTCCGTGGGTCCAAGGCCGAACGACGGGCACCAGTCGGCCACGGGGCACGCCCCGCAGGCGGGCTTGCGCGAGTGGCAGATCCGGCGGCCATGCCAGATCAGCCGGTGCGAGAGGAGCACCCAGTCCTTCTTGGGAATGAGTTCCCCCACCTCCGCCTCGACCTTGACCGGGTCATCGCTCGTCGTCCACCCGAACCGCCGCGACAGCCGCCCAAAATGCGTGTCCACTGTGAGGCCAGGAATGCCGTACGCGTTGCCGAGCACCACGTTGGCGGTCTTGCGGCCCACGCCGGGCAGTGTGACCATCTCTTCGAGAGTGCGGGGCACCTCACCGCCGAAACGCTCGACGAGCGCGGCGGACAGCCCCATCACGGACTTGGTCTTCGCGTTGAAGAAACCGGTCGGCCGGAGGATCTCCGCGACGTCCTCCGGGTTGGCGGCCGCCAAGTCCTCGGGGGTCGGGTACTTGGCGAACAGCACGGGCGTGGTCAGGTTGACCCGCTTGTCCGTCGTCTGCGCGGACAGCACCGTGGCCACCAGGAGCTGGAACGGGTTCTTGAAGTCCAGCTCGCAGTGCGCGTCCGGGTACGTCTCCGCGAGTACCCTGTCGATCTTCCGTGCCCGCCGCACCAGGGCAGTGTGCGTCTCGGGGATCTTAACCGCCATGCGTTTTAGCGTACGGCTCCTTTTTCCTTCCCCGCTCGCCTCCGCGCGCTCGGGACCCCTGTCCTTCCCTCGTCGGCTGACTCAGCTGGTTGGATGGAAGGCATGAGCCTCCCGCTGACGTATCACACCGCGCTGTCGCGGCCCGACCTGCTCGCTCCTCCGGTCGCGGAGGCGCTGCGGTCGCTGCCGCGAGCAGACCAGGTGCGGGTGGCAGAGATCGACCCGGCGCTCGCGGACACCGCGCAGTTCTGCGAGGCGTACGGCATTCCGCTTGAGGAGAGCGTCAACTGCGTGGTCATCGCCGCCAAGCGCGGCGGCGACGTGACCTACGCCGCCTGCATGATCGCCGCCACCACACGGGCCAACGTCAACGGCCTCGTGCGCCAGCACCTCGGGGCGCGGAAGGCGTCGTTCGGCCCGGTTGACGTCGTGACGTCGCTGACAGGCATGGAGTACGGCGGGATAACGCCGATCGGCCTGCCCGAGTCCTGGCCTGTCCTCGTGGACGACCAGGTGGCGAAGACCCCGAGCGTGGTAATCGGCTCCGGCATCCGGGGCTCCAAGCTCTGGCTCCCCGGCAGCCTGCTCGCCGAACTCCCGAGCGGCGAGATCCTCCCCGGCCTAGGCATCGAGGTTGGTTAGCTGGTCGCGAGCTTGACTGCGATCCCCAGCATGGTCGCCGCGATGAGCAGGTCAAGGACCTGCCAGGCGCGCGGTGTCGCTAGCAGCCCGGCGGCGAACCGCGCGCCAAACCCCAGGCCCGTGAACCACAGCGTGCTGGCCAGGCAGGCTCCGACGGCGAACCACCACCGCCCCGATGTCCCGTGCGCGTTGGCGATCGACCCGAGCAGCACCACGGTGTCGAGGTAGACGTGCGGGTTGAGCCAGGTAAGCGCCATCACGCGGCGCACCACCGCCCGTCCGCCGCCTGGGTTCTCGTGCGCGGCACTCAGCGAAGAAGCGGGCCGCCGCGCCCGCCACGCCGACGACAGCCCGTACCAGACAAGGAAAGCGACCCCGAACCAGCGCACCGCCGTCAGCGCCCACCCGGCGTGCTGCACGATCACGCCGATCCCGGCTACCCCGGCGACGATAAGCGCGAGGTCCGACAAAGTGCATATCGTCACGATCGGCCCGACATAGGCGCGGCTCAGCCCCTGGCGCAGGACGTAGGCATTCTGCGCCCCGATGGCGACAATCAGGGACAGGCCGGTGAGCAGGCCGTCAAGCGAAGCGTTGAGCACGACTTCGACCCTAGGCACGGTCCAGGGTGAAGGCAAGCGAAAGTTTCTTAGGATCCTTTAGCTATGCTTCACTCAGAACTCCTTTCTTTTTGATACTCGTGAGTTCTAGAACTGCGCGGCCAAGGCAAAAAGAAAGGGGTTCTGCCAGATGGACCTCAACCCTGGCCAACTCGACGCCCTCGTGGCCATCGCCGATCACGGCTCCTTCGACGCGGCTGCGCGGCAGTTGCACATCACGCCGAGCGCGGTCAGCCAGCGCATCCGCGCGCTGGAAGCCGCGGCGGGCCAGGTCCTGATCAGCCGGGGCACCCCGTGCCGCCCCACCCTGCAGGGCGAATGGCTCGTCCGGCTGGGCAGGCAGACGCGGTTCCTCTACAGCGAGGCAGCTCAGGCCCTGACGGCCGCCCCGGCCGTCGAGCTTCCTGTGGCCGTCAACGCCGACTCGCTGGCCGCGTGGTTTCGCGGTGTCCTCGCCGAGGCGACGACCTGGGAGGGAACCTCGATCCGGCTGCGGGTCGAGGACCAGGGCTACTCCCAAGAGCTGCTGCGCAGGGGTGACGTGCTCGCAGCGGTCACCAGCGATCCGACCGCCGTGCAGGGCTGCAGCGTCGACCCGCTTGGCGCGCTCCGCTACTTCCCCGCCGCCGCCCCCTCAGTTGCGACCCGGTGGCGGCGCGGCCAGGCACCGGACTGGGCCGCGATGCCGGTCGTCATCTTCAACGACAAGGACGACCTCCAGCACGAGCTGCTGCGACGGCACGGCGTCGAGCCGGGGCCCCCGGTCGTCCACCAGGTCCCGTCCACCGCCGACTTCTACGAGGCCGTCCGCATGGGCCTCGGCTGGGGCATGGTCCCGGAACCGCAGGCCCGCGCCAACCTGGCCTCGGGTGAACTCATCCGCCTGTCTGGAGACGTGATCGACGTCCCCCTGCACTGGCAGTGCTGGCGCCTGGACTCCCCCAAGCTAGTAGCGCTCACCGCCGCGGTCCGCACCGCCGCCGCCAGCCACCTGCTGCGCGGCGACGGCAAGAAAACGCGGTAATCGCAGCGAGCGGCGGGCGCCCTCAGCATTCCGCTATTCGCTTGTGCAGGAAGCGGCGCTCTGGCTCGGTCGCGGCGAGGGCGAGTGCGTCGTGGTAGGCGGCCCGCGCCTCGTCGGTGCGCCCGAGGCGGCGGAGCAGTTCGGCCCTGGTCGAGTGCCAGTACAGGTATCCGGTCAGCTCGAGCGAGTCGACGATGGCCAGGGCGGCTGGCGGGCCGTCGGCTTCCGCGACCGCCACCGCGCCGTTGAGCCGGACCACCGGCGAGCCGGTCAGCTCGGCGAGTTCTCCGTACAGCGCGGCGACCTGCCGCCAGTCGATCGGGTCAGCCGCCTGGAGCGATGCGATCGCCGCCTGGCTCAGGTACGGGCCCCGGATGGCTGCGACCGGCCTGAGGATTTCGCGCGCTTCCGCTATCTGCCGCCAGTCCCACAGCGACCGGTCCTGGTCGGCGAGCAAGACAAGATCCGAGCCGGAAAGCCGCGCCCGGCGGCGCGCGTCATGCAGCAGCATCAGCGCGAGCAGCCCGCGCGCCTCAGTCTGATCGGGCAGCAGCGTGGCAAGTACCCGGCCGAGCCTGATCGCCTCTGTGGCCAGGTGCCCCGCCTCACCTGGCGCGCTGTATCCCTGGTTGAAGATCAGGTAGATGACGGCGAGCACGACGGCAAGCCGGTCAGGTAGCCGCTCCGCGGGCGGGACGCTGAACGGGATGCCCGCGTCCCTGATCTTGGTCTTCGCGCGGGTGAGCCGTCGCTTCATCGTCTCCCCGGAGACCAGGAACGCCCGCGCGATGTCCTCGGTCCCGAGCCCCGCGACCGCGCGCAGCGTGAGCGCGACCTGCGCCTCGGCCGCGAGCGCCGGGTGGCAGCAGGTGAAGATGAGCTCTAGCCGCTCATCCGGAATTTCAGTCTCATCCACCTCAGCCTCCGCGACATCGGGCGTGGTTGCCGCGAGCAGCCGGAGCTTGGCGGCAAGCACGCGGTCGCGGCGCAGCCGGTCGATCGCTCGGTTCCGCGCCGTCGTCACCAGCCACGCGACTGGACTCGCCGGTGTCCCTTCGGCCGGCCAGCGCCGCGCGGCGACCGCGAACGCTTCCGCGGCGGATTCCTCGGCGAGCTCGAAGTCGCCGAGGAATCCGATGAGCGCGGCGAGCACGCGGCCCCACTCGTTGCGGAAAACGTCCTCAAGAGTGGTCAGGATGCCTTGCCCATGATCGGCCGTATCTCGACGGTGCCGCCGAGCCGCAGGACGGGGATGCGCGCGGCCACCTCGGTGGCCTGGTCGAGGTTTTCCGCCTCCAGTAGGTAGAAGCCGCCGAAGACCTCCTTGGTGTCCGCGAACGGCCCGTCGGTGACGAGCGGCTTGCCGTCGGCGAGGCGGATGGTCGTCGCGGTGGTCACCGGCTGGAGGCCGGCGCCGCTGAGCACTCCTGGCTCGTCGCGCAACGCGTAGTACTCGGCGCTCAGGACCTCCCGCTCGGCCGGGCTGAGTGACTCGACGGTTCCCGGCTTGGCGTAGATAAGCAAGGCGTACTGCATGGCAGTCTCCGTTCTCTCGCTACGGTTATTGTCTACAAGACGAAGCCGGCCCGGCCGAGGGGACAGCCTTACGAGATTTTCTCGGCCGGATTTTTCTGCTCAAGCGCGGCGAGGAACCGGGCGGACGACGGGTCGGCCGGGTTGACGTGACGGCCAAGGACGACGATCGCGACGCGGCGCGCGCCGGCCAGCTTGAGCGCGGCGGCCGCCGACTGGGCGCTGCCGCCGGAAACCCAGGTGTCGTCGACAACTAGCACATCGGCACCAGCCACCGCGCCGGTAACGCGCAGCCAGCCAGCGTCCACGCCCCGGATGTGGATCACCTCCGGCACTACGGTAAGCCGCACCAGGGGCGGGCCGAGGCACGACGCGGCGATGCCGGCCAACGGATGTGTACCCGAGCGGCCCTGCCCGCTCGGCACCACTGCGGCGGCCGTCGGCCCGGCGCTCATGCCGGCCTCCCGCCACAGCGCGTCGCCCTTGTCGCGCAGGAAGGCGGCCAGCGACTCCCGCAGCCGCGCTGCTGATCGCGCGCATTCCGCGGCGGGGGCGCGATCCGATTTATACCGGCGCAGGTCAGTGGCGAGCGGGCCGCCGCGCACCGCATACCCGATCGGCGCGACAGCGTCCGCGAGCAGCCCGCCAGCCTGGCTCAGCGCCAGGTCACACTGATAACACCGGGCGAAACCAGCCCCAGCCGGTCCCCGGCAGGTGCGGCAGAACACACCGCGATGCTAGGCACCTCCACCGACAAAGCAGGCCCGCCCACAGCAGATGCACGATGGTGGATCGCTGGGAGGTCCCTGGCGCTTCCGGCGATCCACCATCCTGGTAGCGGTGGCTTAACCCGGCGGTCAAGTGGGGCGGGCAGAATGGTCCGGTGGATACTGAGGCCGCTGAAGCGGAGATTCGCACCCTGTCCAGCAGCGTGATCTACAGCGACAACTGGATGCGGCTGCGCAGGGACGAGATCGAGCGATCGGACGGAGCCAGGGGAACCTACGCGGTCGTGGAGCGTGACAACTTCGCTCTGATCATCCCTGCGGAGAACGGCGGCTTCTACCTCGTTGAGGAGTACCGGCATCCGCTTGGCCGACGTGGCTGGTCATTCCCGCAGGGCACTTTCCCGATGGGGCAGGACGGTACGCCAGAGGAGCTCGCGCGCACCGAGCTTGCCCAGGAGACGGGGCTGCGCGCCGGGCGGCTGGCCCGCCTCGGGACGGTGGCGGTGGCCCATGGCATGTCGGGCCAGTACGGCGAGCACTGGCTGGCCACGGATCTCACGCAGGGCGAGCCGGACCTTGAGCCGGAGGAGGTCGGCCTGCGTCACGCGTGGGTGAGCAGGGAAGATTTCGAAGCCATGACCCGGGACGGCAGGATCGTCGACGGCTCCACGCTGGCCGCCTACGCGCTGCTGCTCATGGCCGAGCGCCGCGGCGAGGTCGATCTGTCCTAAATGAGGGGGGCGAAGAGGTCGCCGTGCTCTGCCACGCGGGCCAGGACGTCAGGGGCGGTGAAGAACAGGTCCGCGGGATCGCGGCAGGCGGCGACCTCGTCCCAGGTGACCGGGGTCGAGACCGTCGGGTGCTCCCGAGCGCGCAGCGAGTAGGGGGCGACCGTGGTCTTGGACCCGTTGTTCTGCGACCAGTCGATGAGGACCTTGCCGGTGCGCAGGGATTTCGTCATGCGCGAGACAACCAGCTCGGGAAGTTCGCGTTCAAGCCGCTCCGCGAAGTCCTTCGCCAGCCCGCTCGCCTGTTCCGCGTTCATGCCGCGGCCGGTGATCCGCGCGTAGAGCTGCAGTCCCTTGCCGCCCGACGTCTTGGGCAGAGCGTCCAGGCCAGCGTCCGCGAGGGCCGGCCGGAGCGCCTCCGCCACCCGGCAGCACTCCACAATCGTGGCCGGCGCACCAGGATCAAGGTCGAAGACGAGGAGATCCGGCTCAAGCCCGTGTTCCGGGGCCGGCCCGGAGGCATCTCCGCCTCTAGGCCCAGGAAACCGCCACATCGGGACGTGCAGCTCAAGGGCGGCGAGATTGGCCGCCCACATCAGCGACGGCAAGTCGTCAAGCACCACGTAGTCAACCGGCTCGCCAGGCGAGCGCGAACGGGAGCTCAGCGTGATGACCTTTTCCGTCCGCACCCAGTCCGGCCGTCCGGCCGGCGCGTGCTTGGCGAAGAACGACTGGCCGTCCACCCCGTCGGGATAGCGCTTGAGCGTCACCGGGCGACCGGTGACATGCGGCAGCAGCACCACGGAGATCCGCTGGTAGTAGTCGAGGACCTCGGCCTTGGTGAAATGATCCGCCGGGTAGAGCACCTTCGCGAGATTGGTCAGGGTGAGGTCCCTGCCATCCACCTGGACAGCGATCTTGTCTCCTGCCGGCATCCACGCCTCCCAGACCGGTTAAGCCTCCCGGACCACGTCTGCGGGGTCCTTGTCGTCGCGCAGCCCCTGATAGGCAGGGGCGATCATGCGGCCGGCCCTGGTCCAGCGATCGAACGCGACCTCGATCACCAGCCGGGGCTCCACCCAGACAGCTGGGCGGGCATGCTCGGGCGGCACGGGGCCGTCGAACGGGCTGTCCGGTCGGCGCAGCGGCGCAAGCCGCTGCGTAAGCGTCCGCAGCGTCTGGTCCGAGAACCCGGTTCCGACATGACCGCAGTAGAGCAGTCCCCGCTCACCGTCGGCGCCGGTCCCGTAGTACCCGATCAGCAGCGAACCGATCAGCCCGGTCCTGTTGCCCTTTCCTGGCTTCCATCCTGCCACCACGACCTCTTGCCGGAGCAGGTTCTTGATCTTGCGCCAGCTGCCAGACCGGATACCTGCCTCATACACCGAATCGAGCCGCTTGATCACCACGCCTTCCAGGCCGTTGGCGACAGATGCGGCACGGACGGCGTCGAGATCCTCGCCAGGGAATGTAGGCGGGCACAGCCAGCTGCCACCGCTGCGAATGACGGTTTCGAGTATTTTCCTGCGTTCACCGTAGGGGAGCGCAGTCAGCGGGCGCCCGTCGAGCTGGAGCACGTCGAACGCCAGGTAGGTCACCGGGGTCACCTCGGCAAGCCGGAGCGCCTGGGCAGGCGAGGAGACGTGCATCCTGGGCTGGAGGGCCTCGAAGTCCGGGCGGCCGCCGGAGAAGGCAACGATCTCGCCGTCTAGTAGCGCCTGTTTGCGCCCGATGGCGTGGCCGAGCGTGGCCACTTCGGGGTAGGTCGCGGAGATGTCCTTCCCGGTCCTGGACACGAGGCGGAGCCGGCCTGCCTCAATGAACGCCAGGGCGCGGACCCCGTCCCACTTGAACTCCACCGCCCAGGCCGCGAGGTCGCGGGTGGGCGGCTCGCCCGGCGCGGCAAGCATGGGCGCCAGCGTGACGGGCAGCGGCAGCCGCTCGCGGTGGATCATCCAGTTCTTGCCGCCGGTGGCGAACAGGACGTAACCGCCGGCTAGCCGCTCGCCGTGCAGGTTGACCTTGACCTCGCGCTCGTCCCACTTGATCACGTCGTAGGTTCCGTGGTCCCAGACGGTGACAGCGCCCGCGCCGTACTCGCCGCGCGGAATCTCGCCGTGGAACCCGGCGTACTCAAGCGGGTGATCTTCGGTGTGCACCGCGAGGTGGTTGACCGCAGGGTCGTCAGGGACGCCCTTGGGCAGCGCCCAGGACACCAGTACCCCGTCGCGTTCCAGCCGGAAGTCCCAGTGCAGCCGCCGCGCGTGGTGCTCTTGCACGACGAAGATCCGTTTCGCGGCAGCGCCCGAGCCCGAGCCCGTCTCGCCGGGCGCCTCCTGCGGCGGGACCGCCGGGACAGGCTCGGGCGTGCGCGATGGGTCGCGCTTGCCTCGGTAGTCCGCGAGCCTGTCCACGACTCGTGGGTACCCGCGCGGCGGCGCCGGCTACCAGCGGCGGCGCGTGGCGTAGGAGTGGTTCCTGATGGCGTCCATCCCCTCGGGCCGCTCGAAGATCGAGTTGACCGCCACCCGGCCGGGGCCGATCAGCCTGACCAGGATGTTGCGGTAGTCCCAGTTCGACCGCCAGAAGGCGAAGCCCGTGTTCCGCGGGTACTCCAGGTGCAGGTGAACCCGGACGGACATGTCGCGGTAGATCAGCGAGCTCGGCTGAACGAGCAGCGACTCGCCCTGCCTCAGGTCGCGGATGAACGCGTTGCCGGGAGCGTGGAGCAGCAGCAGCCCCGGCCGGTCGGTGGCGGTGAAGATGTCACCGAACTGGCCCATCGGGTAGTGGGTCTCCTGCTCGTCCTGCTTGTCCTGGTCGCCCGTCACGTACCAGACGTCGTTGCTGTTCCAGTCGTAGCGGATGTTGCTCGTCGCGCACAGGAACCGGTGCTCTCTGACCCACATCGAGTGGCCGTGCTGCAGCGGGAGCGCGATGACCTCGCCCGCGTGGTTGTCGGACAGGGCGATGTGGCCTGGCCCGTGCGCCTCGACCATGATCACCGGCAGGCCGGCGAGCATCCGCTTCCAGCCGCCGCGCATGGACATGTTCTGCAGCCGGGTGGCCGGGTCCGCCCAGAGCAGCACGTGGTGCGAGAAGTAGACCATCTCGCCGTGCGCGAGGTTGAACTCGGCGACCGGGACCGTCGTGCCCGCGATCTGGCAGTGCGACTGGCCGAACTGTAGCTTCGCCATGTCCTTGATCGCCGGCTGCTCGACCCAGCCGGAGTCGCTGACGCTCTCCCTGATGTCGACCGGGGCGCCGCACAGCGGGCAGGTCGGCTGGCTCGGGTCGCTCGGCTGCCTGCAGTACGGGCAGAGGTAGGCGTTCATTCGCCAGACCCGTGGTGTACGTACATGGACTGGATGCCGACCCGGCCGGGGCCGGTCATCTCGGCCAGGTACATGCCGTGCCGCCCGAACATCCCGGTCTTCAACTGCATCTGCACCGCCTGCATGCCGACAGTGGAGTCCTTATAGAGGAAGCCGCCCGGCTCGACGAGGATCTTCTCGCCGGGGCGGAGGATCCGCTCGAGGACGTTGCCGTTGCCGTGCAGCATCAGCAGGCCGGGGTACTGGGCGGTGACGAACCGGTCCATGAACATGCCGTTGCCGCCGTGCAGCAGGTTGGCCAGGCCCTTGATCCGGACAAACGAGTACTGGATGGAGTGCGAGGCGAGCAGGAACGCGTGCTCGCGCACGTCCAGTTCCATGCCGGGGTGCAGCGGGAGAACCACGAGCTCGCCTGGCGCGTCCCTGGAGAACGCGATCCGGCCAGGCCCGTTGGCCACCGTCACGATGTGCGGCATGCCGCCGAGCGTGCGTTTCATGCCGCCGCCGGTCGGCAGCGAGGAGAGCGGCACGGACTCGTCCTTCCACAGCAGGACGTGGTGCTCGAAGTAGACGCCGTCCTGCGGGGACAGAGCGATCTCAGCGACGGGAACCAGCTCACCCTCGACCTGGCAGGTGCTGGCCGAGAAGCGGAACTCGGTCATGTCGCGCAACCGCGGCGCTTCGCGCCATCCGGAATCGCTTACCTTATCCCGAACGTCGAGCGGTGCGCCGCAAGTCATACACGTGGTGGTTCCTGGCTGATTCTGTGCCTTGCACCAACCGCACTGGATTGCTTCCACGGTCCGAAAACATAGCAGTTCAGGCCAAGCTTCCGCTGCTAGGAAGCCTCGACTAGGCCCAAACCGGTATCGTTCCTGCTATGGCACTGTTCTCGCGGGAATTCATCGCGGTACCTGATGACCGGAAGGGCCAGATCGTATTCAAGTGGCCCGATGTAACGATCCGTCGCTTCACGCACGCGATCGTCAACGCGGATGAAGTGGCGATGTTCGTCAACACCGGCCAGGTCGCGGCGACCATGGGGCCGGGCCGGCATTCGATCGACGCCGACGAGCTGCCGGGCCTGGGCGCGCTCATCGACTTCGCCACCGGCGGGAACGCCTACCGGGCCGAGCTCTACTTCGTCGGCACCCGCGAGTACACCGGATTCCGCTTTGGCGGGCGCGTCGACGACGTGCAGGACCCGCGCACCGGCCTGGTCGTGACGCTGCGGGTCTTCGGCGACTACGCGCTCCGCGTCATCGACCCGGCGCGGCTGATCACCAACCTCACCGCCACCGTCGACGTGCGGGACAACGAGAAGATCGCCGGGTGGGTCAGCGAGCAGCTGCTCAAGGTGCTGCGCACCAACGTGACGACCCAGGTCGTCGCCAACGGGTGGCCGATCCTCGGCCTGTCGGTGCACTCCCCCGAGATCGAGCAGGCCACGATCACCTCAGCGAACGGGCAGCTTGAGTCCTACGGGCTCGCGCTGACCCGGATGGGCAACTTCGACATCAACCTCGCCCCCGAGGACGCTACCCAGCTCAAGCAGCTCGCCAAGGACACCTCTTACTCTCAGCTGGCCGGCGGGTTCCAGCAGTACGCGGCCGGCGAGATGGCGCTCGGCGCCGGGCAGGGCATGTCCCAGGGCGGCGGCGCGACGGAGGGCGCGTTCCTCGGGGCCGGCTTCGCGCTGCCGGGAATGATGGCAGGCGCGATGCAACAGCAGCACCCCGCCCCGACCCCGCAGGCACAGCAGGCGCCCCCCGCGCCCGCAGCGGCAGCCCCCACGGCAGTGGCCGGGCCGACGTGCGCGTCGTGCTCCACACCGAACCCGGCCGGCGCCAAGTTCTGCATGAGCTGCGGCACGCCGATGGCCCCGGCGGTCAGGCACTGCACGGAGTGCGGGAACGAGCTCCCCACCGGTGCGAGGTTCTGCGCGAACTGCGGCACCAGGGTCGACTGATTTCCCCCCACCTGCCACTTGCGTAATCAAGGAACCTTGTTTTTTTGACGGTGCCGACCCAGTGAACCTTGAAGGTAAGGGTCAAAAAAACAAGGTTCCAGGCACACCGCACGCCGTCGGACGGGTTACCGTCTTCAGGTGGCCGGGATCACAATGTACGACACCGCGCTGAACGACCAGTTTCCTGCCGGTGCCGCCGCCTACGCCGGTTACGTTGACGGCAGCATCGGCAATCAGCCCAACTACGCCCACATCGTGAGCGCCTTCCCCAAGGCGCAGCACCTGTCGATCGCGCTGCTGCCCGGCGACAACGCGGACGCACTGGATGTCGAGCCCGGCGCGTCCGACCCGTCCGACATCCCCGCCTGGTACGCCAGGCAGGTCGCCCGCGGCATCCAGCGCCCGGTGATCTACGCGAGCGCGTCGACAATGAACGACGACATCCTGCCGGCGCTCAGCCAGGCGGGGATAGCCCGCGCGCGGACGCGGCTGTGGACCGCGCACTACGGCCTGGGCGAGCACATCTGCGGCCCATCTTCCTGCGGCGCGCTCAGCATCGACGCGGACGGCACGCAGTGGACCTCAAGCGCGCTTGGCCTCGTCCTCGACCAGTCGCTGCTGCTCGACAACTTCTTCGAAGCGTCGACCACCACGGAGCCGACCGTCACGGAGGCAGAATTGCAGTCAGGCCAGCTCAATACGGGCCACGGGGTGTTCACCGTGATCGCGGTGCCGCCGGGTACGGCCAACCACATCGCGCTCGGGGTCGATAACCACGCCCAGAATGTGCCGGTCGTCCGGCTGCGCGTGGCCTTCTTCGACACGGCGTGGCACGTCCACCCGGACGTCACCCTCGACGGCGACAAGGGCCTCGGGATTCTCGCCTTCCCCGACCCGGCGAAGACCGGCGTGGTCTCCGTCCGCCGCAACGACGCGGGTCAGCAGGCGGTCGGGTACGTGATCTACTAACCAGTTATCCTCCGGGAGACGACTCCCCGTACCCCCGATGTCGCGTAGGAGCGGGCCCGATGGCAAAAAACCGCCATCGGGCCACCACCGCGGGTCCGCCTCAAGCACACGAAAGCTGCGGGATGGGTTCCTGCAGCTTAGGCGTTCTTCCGGAGAAGCCTCCGGATATTACCTGGCGTACTTCTGCACCAGCGCGCCCAGGGCGGGAAGCGCGGGCTCAATGTTCTTGCTCGCGCCGCCGCGCACGAGCTGGTACGCCTTGACGACCGCGGCCCGGCCCGAGTTCGCGGCCATGTCGTCGGTCACGGCGAGCAGCGCCTCGGTAGCCTCGTCGCCGCGCTTGGCCAGGTAGTCGCCGAAGTCGGCACCCCCCGACGTCTTGAAGTCAGCCCAGTACGGCTCAAGCTGGTAGACGACGCCCGGCAGGATGGCCGTGATCGCCTCCTGGTAGTAGCCGGGGGCGAACGCCGTGACGGCCTTGTAGGCGGCCTTGAGCGGCGCGGCGGTGATGCCCTTGCTGGCGAGCTCGTTGTCCACGAGCGCCTGCGTGTCGGCGATAAGGTGCGGGGCGTTCTCGGGGGTGAGAAGCAGCTCCTGCAGCGTGGCCAAAGGGACCTCCTTGGAGGTACGTGAGAGAAGAACAAACTTTCCGGTCGCTACCGTACTGGGCAGACCACCCCTTAGGCGGGCCATTTGATCAGACGGTAACGAATCAATTGGCCCGCATGTTTAAAAGATCATCATTCCGAACGGGTGCGTGGCTTCGCCCGTGGCGTCACTTGCCTCTTTGTGCGAACCGCAGCCCGCGTGGTGCCACCGACGAGACCCGCCGGTATGGGAGGCTTACCCAGCAGTTGTCCTCCCTCCGTTGTCCTCCGTCCCCCGGGAGTGGTTCGCCGATGCTTGGCAGGGATCATGCGCTGAGCGGCGCGGTCGTGTTCGCGGCACTGGCGACGTCACTGCACGTGACGGACGCGCACCTCGCGGCCGGCGTGGTCCTCACCGCCGGCGCCGGCGTGCTGCCGGACATCGACCACCCGGACTCGACCATCTCCCGGTCGTTCGGGTTCCTCACGGAGTGGTTCAACTGGATGGTTGACCGGATCTCCGGCGGGCACCGGCACGGCACGCACAGCCTGCTGGGGATCGCCGTGTTCAGCGCGGGCGCGTACGGCGCGGGGCTCTTCCAGCTTTCCGGGCCGAAGTCGATAGCCGCGGGGCATCTCGCGTTCTCCTGGCACATCGTGCCCGCCGCACTGTTCCTCGCGCTGCTGTACTCGGCGGCCCTGCGCGCGCTGCACATCGGCGGGCACTACGGCGACCTGCTCGGCATCGCGGCGGCGCTGGCCACCTGCTTCACTGGTGCGGACCTCACGGAGCTGCCCGTGGGGTCCTGGCACGTCCCGCTGCTCGCGGCGGCGACCGCGCTCGGCTGCGCGGCGCACATCGCGGGCGACGAGTTGACGCACGGCGGCTGCCCGCTGCTCTGGCCGGTGAGCATGCACGAGTTCCACCTGCTGCCGCGTCCGCTGCAGATCACGACGGCGAAGCTGGGCGAGACCTGGATCGTCTTCCCGCTGCTGCTCGTCGGCCTAGCCGTGGCGGTCTGGCACGCGACGGGTCACCCGCTCGCCATTCCCCAGCCGTCGAAATAAGCCGACGACCTCGTGGTGCTCCCGGTCCTCATCCGCTGTGGCGATGGCGGCGTTGGGGTCACTCGCGAAGGCGCGGCGCAGGCTCGCCAGGAGGCCAGGCGCTGGCATGTTTCGCTCATAACCGAACCGGTGCGACCACCCGTCCGGAATGTTGAGGTTCTTTATCACCTTCGCCGGGCTGCCGGCCGCAAAGCAGTTCGGCGGGATGTCCCGGCTTACCACGGAGTGCCCGGCGATAACCGATCCTGGGCCGATGGTCACCCCAGGGAGAATCGTGACATTACCGGCAAGCCACACATTATCCCCGATAATGGTGGGGCCGCTGTAGAGCGGCGTACCCGGTTCGACCTCGTGCCGGTTGTCATCCATGATGGTCACGTTCGGCGCGATCATGACGTTGCTGCCGATGCGCACGTCATGCCACACATCGATGGATACCCCGCAGTTCATGGCGACGTGATCGCCGATCGTCAACCGGGCACCGTCCTCGACGCAGATGCGCACGGCCGAGGGATCACCGAGCGCGGTGAACCGGTCACCGAAGACGGCCTCGCCCCGAATATGGAACTTGACTTTCCCTCGGATATTCGGGAGCCGGCCGAACTGCGCCGGGATGAACTTAGTCTTTACGTATCCGCGACCGGTCTGTGCGAGAAATAGCGCGCTATCGTAAAATCGGAAGTAAACCTTCAGGGAGTTTCGCATAGTCATTACCGCCAAGTAGTCATGTCAGGCCGTCATGATCCGGCTGGCGTATCGGGGCTGACGCTTCGTGCTCATCCAATGCTAAGGCTGGTCGTTGGGCGGGGAGTTTGCCGAGAAACTTACCATCTGCCCGACCCTGGGTGCATGACTGGCCGGGTAGCGGCACCCGGGAGGCCGCCGCGGCCCGCCACGACGGCCGCCTCAGGCAAGCCCGGAACGTTACCAAACTGCGAACGGGCCACCTAGGCGTGAAGCGACAGATAGCCTGATACGGCCATGAATGACCAGCAAACCTCGGGACTGTCGTCGAAGGTGCGCGACATGTGGCAGCGGAACCAGGATCTGCTGCGAAACGCGGGCAGTCTCGCCGCAACCACCGGCATGACATCGCTCTTCGGCTTCGTGTTCACGATCGTCGCCGCGAGGATGTTCACGACGAACGAAGTCGGCTGGGGCAACACGGCGATCAACGAGATGCAGCTCTTCGGCACGATCGGCATGTTCGGCCTGGGCACGATGCTGATCGGCGAGCTGCCGAAGCGGGAACGCGACCGCGGTGGGCTGTTCGCCGCATCGGTGTCCACGTCCCTCATCGGATCGGCCCTTCTCGGGCTCATCTTCGCGGCCATCGTCGGCATGTACTTCAGCGACGCGCGTCATCTTCCCGGGATCGGCGGAACCCTGGGACAGTTGCTGCTCTTCGTGATCGGGACCAGCCTTACCGGCGCGACGCTCGTCTTCGACGAGGGCACGATCGGCATGCTGCGCGGCGGGGTACAGCTGTGGCGCAACATGGCCATGTCCGGGATTAAGCTCGCCGCCCTGCCGCTCGCGGCCGTCCTGCTGCACGACAAGTTCGGAGTGGGCCTCAGCCTGGCCTACGTGATCGGGATCGTCGGCTCCATGATCCCCGCCATCATCATGCTCCGTCGTGGCGGTTCCCGGATCTTCCAACGCCCCGACTGGCAATCGCTGCGGCGTCTCCTCCCGGTGGCGGTCAACCACAACTGGCTCAACCTCGCCATGGCGACCCCGTCGCGGATCATCCCCATCATCGTGACGGTCGTGGTCGGGCCCACGGATAGCGCCGTCTTCTACGTCGCGTGGATGATCTCTTCGCTCTTGTTCATGGTGCCAGTGCACCTGGGGACCGTGCTGTTCGCACTCGCGTCGGCGTCCCCCGACATCGTCGCGGAGAAGCTCCGCTTCGTGCTACGGGTGTCGCTGATGATCGGCCTCCCCGTGATGGCGGCGCTCGCCATCGGCGCCCACTTCATGCTAGGCATCTACAAGCCCGTGTACGCGGAGTTGGGCACCGTGCCGCTCTGGCTGCTCATCATCGGCTACATCCCGCAGATGCCGCGGGCGCAGTACATCGCGGTCTCCCGCGCCTCGGGCAAGGTCGGCAAGGCCGCCGGCCTGATCTGCTTCTTCGCTCTCTGCGAGTTCACCTCCATCTTCCTCGGCGGCAAGTTCGGCGGCCTCAACGGGCTCTCCTTCGCCTACCTCGGCGTCCTCGCCATGGAGGGGCTGATAACGGCACCGACGGTCCTTCGCGCCGCTTACGCGCACACCGCCGCCGCGACCGGGTCCTTCCCGGCCGTCTCCGCCACCGGGTCGATGCCCAGGGCGACCGGCCCGCTGGCCAGGGTCACTGGTGAACTGATCAGGCTGACCGGGGCGCTGCCCGCGCTGCCCGGGGCACCTGACCGGCAGGAGAACGGCCTGGCCGCGCTCTTCGCGATCGCCTCGGCCGCGGTGGTTTCTGACGGGCACACGCTCAACGTGGCGACCGAGATCTGGCGCACCGGCGCGTTCCCGGTCATCCCATCCGACGCCACCGAGTCACGGAGCGCACGTCAGGCCGCGGCTACTAGCTATGACATGTTCGGCGGCCAGCCGACCGTAGGCCGGTCAGCCCTCGACCAGCAGGTCGGGACGCCGGAACAACACAGCTACCGGCATCGTCAGGAGGCGGGGCTTGACGCGCTCATGGCGATCGCCACCCCGGTAGCTCCGTCAGACAACCTGGACGAGGAACCTCGCTGAGCGCGGAACTAATCACGAATTGTGACAAAAAGGTTCATAACGTGTTAATATTCCGTGCAGCACCCGATCAGCGACTTGTCCGGCCAAAGGCGATCACACTCGGTAGGATTCGCTCTGGTCGTCTCGCGCAGCGACACGTTTGATTAATCTCACGGAGGTTTGGCTTCATGACCGCGGCTGCACCGCTCCGGGTCCCCGTTCTGATGTATCACGAGATAGCCGACATTACAGCGACCCCAAGTCGGCTCGCAGTCTCTCCTGATGTCTTCGCCGACCAGCTCGCCTACCTGCGCGATGCCGGCTTCAACACGATCACCGCGGGAAAGCTCGCCGCGATCCTGGCTGGTGGCCCCGAAGAACTCCCCGAGCGGCCTGTTGTGCTGACGTTTGACGATGGATACGAGGATTTCTACAGCCAGGGCCTGCCGCTGCTTAAGCAGAGCGACTTCACCGGCACCATCTTCGTGACGACTGGCGGGGTCGGGATAGAGGGCGGGGAGAAGCGCATGCTCAACTGGCGCGAGATCGCCGAGGTTGAACAGGCCGGAATCGAGATCGGCGCCCATACCTGCAAGCACCCGCAGCTGGACCAGTTGCCTGAGAAACTGATCCGCGAAGAGCTCTCCGTCAGCAAGAACCTGCTTGAGGACCACCTGGGACTAGAGGTCCCCGGCCTCGCCTATCCTTTCGGCTACTCCAACCCGAAGGTCAGGCAGGTGGCTCGCGAGCTCGGCTACGTCTACGGCTACGCCGTCGGCAACGCCCTGACGACCAGCGCCGCAGGAGAGTTCACGCTCCCGAGGCTCACCGTCCGGCGTACCACCACGATGGATGAGTTCCGCAAGATGGTCAACGGCAAGGACACGCTGACCGTGCGCCGGGACAGGTTCCTCACCAAGGGATTCTCCGTGGTCCGGCGTGCCAGGTCCGCCATGGGGGGCGCGCGCCAGCCAGAGCGATACTAACGGGCAGAGCAGTAGTAGTTACCTTTTATTGCGGCTGCGGCCAGGCGTTCCCCGCGCGGGGAACGCCTGGCCGCAGCCGTTTAAACCATCGACGCTGACCCTTGACTAGCTAAGACGCTGACCCTTGACTAGCTAATCTGCGCAGGGTCAGCCTAGGCCGTCGCCGAGGACTCAGGGCTAGCCTTCTTGTGGAACAGGCCTTCCAGCAGGTACCAGCCGTAACCGCACACGGTCACCGAGAAGGCAGCGACGATCGCCCCGCTTCGGCCCAGGCCGGAAATGTCGCCGCGTATCGCGTCAGCTAGGCCGCGCCGCACGCCAGCGGGGAGGATCCGGAGCGCGTAGGTCCGTTCCATCGACGTGCTCTCATCGAAGCCGTCCATGCGCGCCATCGCGGCCTTGCCCCAGCCCTGGAGGAAGCACCGGCTCATGAGATAGCCGAAGGTCGCCCGTCCAGCAGGCACACGGTGCTTCATCACCTTCGCCGGATCCCACATCCAGACGGAATTCTCGCCGACGGCGGCGATCCGCAGGCACAGGTCCGTGTCCTCGGGCAGCGAGCGGTTGCCGATCTTTCCGAAGTCCTCACGGAAGCCGTCGACGACCTCGAACGCGTTCCGCTTGACAAGCATGGCGCTCGTCCAGACATTGCGCACCGCGGTCGGCACCTTGGGCAGCCCGGAATATGACACGCCAATTGTCCAGGTGAACTCGCTGGGGAACCACGCGGGGCAGGGAGCGTCCCAGAGCCCGTCGCTGTAACAGCCGACGCCGACGACCCCCGGGGTCACGATGTGGCGCAGCAGGGTGGCCAGCCAGTCTTCCCTCGCGATCGAGTCATCGTCAAGGAATGCCACGACCTCGCCGCGCGACGCCTTGACACCACTGTTCCGCGCGCCAGAAACCCCGCGTCCACCAATATTCGGTACCGCTATGACACCCGGGAACTCACCGGAAATCTCCTCAAGTAGCTCCGGGTTATGGTCAACGACAACGATGATCTCCAAGGGCGGCACAGTCTGCGCCTGGACCGACGCCACGCACTCATGCAGCCAGTCCCAGCGCGCCCTCGTATAGGTCGGAATGATAACCGAGACCGTGGGGTAGGTCACTTCCCCATCCTTCATCACGACAACATCAGGCCTGCCGCTGAGGGTCGCTTCGTTACTTTCTAGGTCATAACTCATAACGGAAATGCCTGCCTCTGGATCCTCAGTGCGTCTGCAATTCGGCTGACTTGGCCGTGACGTTCGCCCGGATCCGCTTTCGGCCGGCCAAACGGGTCCTGACCAGAATCCACAGGCACTTGACCGCATCGCGCCAGTTGATCTTCTTTCCGTCCTCGTGGGACCGGCTGTAGTAACTCACCGGAACCTCGAAGGGGCGCACGCCACTCAGCAGTATCCTCGCGGTCACCTGAGTGTCCAGTCCGAAACCCGTCTCAGTCAGGTTCAGCTCCCTGAACATCGGCAGCGGGATCAGCTTCAGACAGGTGTGCATATCACTGAGGTATGAATTGTAAAGGACATTTGCGAAATGGGTCATAACTTTATTGCCGATGGCGTACCGGTACGACTGGTACACCGTATTGCACCCGAAGAGTCGCACACCGTAGACGACATCGCAGCGCCCCTTGATGACGGGGACAAGCATCTCGGCGATGTCCTCCGGGGCGTACTCCATGTCGGCGTCGAACGGGATGATATGAGTTCCCGTGGCCAAAGACGCCGCGGTTACAATGCTCGCGCCCTTGCCCGAGTTCTTGGCGTGACGGTGAACGGTGACCCGAGGATCGTCGATCTCCTTGAGCAGGTCGGGCGTGGCATCGGCACTCCCGTCGTCCACGACGATGAGCTCGACCTCGCACGGAAAGCTAGCCTGCAGAATCCCGTGCACCACTCTCATGATGGTCCGCTCTTCGTTGTAAGCGGCCATGAGAATGGACAACTTGACGGCCACAGGCCTTCCATCGTCACCAAAGAGAGGCATATCATCCACAGAGCGTAGGCGAGTAGGGGACTCCACGGAGCCCACTCGGAAAGACGACTCTTCACGCTCGGCCTCAAGGGCCACGCTTGGAGTCTCAATGCTTACCACGGCTATCCCCTTACCTGGTTCGCCCAGCCCTGGCTAGCCCAATCCCCTGTTAGCGGGCATCACTCAAGCCCCTATTAGAAGGCGTCTCAACTGGTAGTAACCGCAGGCGCACGTCGCGGCCTGTCTTCTGGGCGATCCGTACAAAGTAGCGAGGTTGTGACTTCAGTGCTAGACATTTCACCTGTGGCAGGAGTCTACACAGATCAGACTCTGCTTCGCAGACGTTTAGTACTCTGGACATAGATCGTGATGTCACTCATCCGCCAGCATTTTGCCACAAGTAGTGACGAGGACGCGCAGGACATCGACAGCGCGGGGTGCTCGGCGGCGGCCCACGTGGATTGCCTGGCCTGGCGGTGCTTCGGGCCCCGCCAGGGCCTTAGGTGAACGGTGGCGCAGGGGGTCAATGCCCGCCCCGCTGCCATCCATCGGGAACTTCGAGCTGCTTCACTACCTTGGCGGGGTTCCCGGCCGCGAGAACCTTCGGCGGGAGAGTGCTCTTGACGACCGACTTGGCGGCCACGACGGTGTGATCGCCGATCTCGCTCCCCGGCAGCACAAGCACGCCATTGCCGAGCCAGACGTTCTTGCCAATGGTCACCGGGCGCGGCTTGTCAGGGTGAGTGGCGTCGAGGTCATGGTAATTCGAATCAATAATCGCCGAGAAGTCGCCGATCTTGGTGTCGTCGCCGATCTCTATCGATTCCGCTGCCGCGATGACAACCCCCTGGTTGAGGAAAACGCGGTCACCGATCCGGAGCTGGGCATTACGGTGCGCCGTTATTTCGCAGGGCGCGACGCGGCCGCGAATGACGAACCGCTTACCGATTCGCACGGTGCCGCCCTCGTTTGAGAGCGCGGGCAGGCGCCCGTCACAGGCGACGAGCGAGGTCTGGAATCCATGGAGCCGGAACCAGGCGGTGCAGACCGCCGACTTGATGTAGAGATTCAGGTTCTTTTTCATTTAAATCATCGCACCAATCTCCGGCTCCGGAAAAAGCTACGGAGAAGAAGGACAGAGGGGGGTTTGGCCATTGTCGTCACAGTCGATCCACTTCGAGCTGTTCGACGTCAGGTACAGTTCCACGACCATGGAGTAATTCTGCGTGAACGCTATGGTCTTCTGCCAGGTCTGGCCATCGTTGAGCGTGATGGGCCAGGTTTTAGCGAGTTTGTTCTTCTCATAGAGCTTCAGTTCGTACTGCTCGGGGACGCCCTCGTGGTTCGTGACGACAAGGTTTGCTTTCGTCGCAAGGCTCGCGTTAGCCGCCGGGTTGGCCGCGTCGGTCGCCGAGGCGGCCTGGTACAACTCCATGCCGGGCTCGCTCTGGGCAAACCAGAGCTGGGTGAAACCCGGAAACTTCTGCGTCTCGGCGCTCTTGACGGAATATGCCACGGAGCCAAGGCCGATCACCGCGGCAAGACCGAAGATGAAGGAGTGCATTACTACCGACCCCGACTGCCGCGGCTGCTGGCTTCTCCGCTGCTGACGCTGGTCGACAGGCGCCTCGCGCAGGCGCGTTATCGCGACTGCGACGACCCCGAGAAGGGTGAGGACCACGAGCAAGGCTATCCACGCCGACTCAAACAGCGGGATCCGCAGCCCGTAGAACAGGAATCCACCAAGAATCGGGAGTATGAGGGACATGCCTGCGGTGGTCAGGGCCCGTTCGATGCCGGGCAGCCGCTGGCTGAGGATCGCCTCGGACCACAGGTAGCCGGGCGCGAAGAAGAGACCGATGCCGAGCGGGATGCGGATCTGGCCCGGCAGGTGCTTCGCGGCTGCCAGACCGCCGAGGATCGCGATTACCGCGGCGAGCGCGACGTCAAGATTTCGGTAGCGGTACATATCCCTGGCTCGCGATGTCGTAAATAGTGATGGTCCCGTCGCTATAAACGCGGGACACGCCTGGATAGTTGAACTTGGTGAGGTCAGCCATGGAGAGCGGCTTGGTGTCCGGCGTGGTCTCACCAGGGAAGTAGGAGCCGTTCGGCGACAGCGACTTGGTCAGCCGCGTGTCCGTCTCCACGTACTGCACGTTCGCCGCGGCGGCATCCTTTGCGACACTCACCGTCCACTTGGGAGTGTTCTCGTACAGGTTGGCGATGTTCTGCAGCGGGTTCTGCTCGCCGTAGCCGATGAGCACCGGATAGATGCCCTGGTCGGAGGCGATCCGGTTTCCGGGGCCAAGGTACGTCAGGCTCTGGTAGGAGATGTCGACCTCCTCGGGATCGACCGAGGCCTCAAAGGCGGCCACCTGGTGCGGGCCGGGCAGCCGCTCCCAGAAGGGCGGCCAGCCGTTCGCAAGCCCGTCGACCAGCAGCGCGACGACGGAGGCCATGACGACAGCCGTCAGGGCGGCACCCCAGCGGCGTGCCGGGCTGGTGTTGGCCAGCCTGGTCAGGGCGAGCGCCGCGAGGACGCTCACCGGGATGTAGACGTAGGTATCGGCCCGCCCGGCGAGTTCCTGCCCGTCCGGGGTCCCGAGGCGCACGCCCAGGTCGGCAAAAAAGCCGAGGGACCCGATCATCATGCCGATGATCCACGGATGGCGCCGGTGCCGCTTCCAGGCCTGCCAGGCGCCGGCTGCGATCAGCACCGAGAGCACCAGCAGCCCGATCGCTTCCAGGACCGTGTTACCGAGGGGGTTAGATGACGTGCTTGGCGCGTCGGATGACCCGCTCTTGCTGAGCTGGTTGAGACCCTGGATCATGCCCTCGACGGTGGGGCTGAAGTAGGAGATGGTCAAAGGGGCGATGAAGGCGATCCAGCAGATGACGGAGACCAGGGCGATAAGGGCGAGGATGCCGAATCTCTTCGCGGTGTAGCGCGACCCCGTGAGCCTGCTCGCTACCGCCACCAGGATAAGGAACATGGTGAGCATGTAGCTGGTGACGTGGTGCGTGATGACCGTCGCGACAATGCACAGGATCGCGACGATGAACCAGCGCCTGCGGTCCTGCGGCGACTTCTCGATGGCCGACCGCAGGCCGGCGACCATACAGAAGCCCATGAACGCGAGCGCGAGCGTCTCGTAGATGAACATGGAGTTGAAGGACGTCAGCGATTGCGCGCTGAAGTAGAGCAGTACCGCGATGCCGGCGATCCTGTGCGAGCGGATGGCGACGCAGAAGGCCAGGTACAGGAAGAGGATGAACAGGAAGTGGGCGATCCCCGCGACGATCAGGCCGGCTTCGAAGACAGACAGGCCGGTGGCCGAGATCAGCGCGGAGGTAACCTCTTCGAGCCCCGGATAGTACGTCCCGATCGGCAGTCCGTAGTTGACCTCGAACAGATTCCCTGTCCGGAGCATGTTCGTAGTGCCGACCCAGTGCAGGAATTCATCGTTGAAGGTGAACCCGAGGGGGCTGTAGTTGACCTTCAAGAAGTACTCGGCGATGGTGAGCACCGCGATGAGCGTGATGATGCCGCCATTGCTCAGCGGGCGCCGGCTCAGCAGCCGGCCAGCGGTCGGAACCAGGATCAGTAGCTGGCCGAGCCAGTAGAGCTCAACGCCGGGCTCGGTGTTAGGCACGGCTCCCGTGCGTCCGTCCGCATAGCCCATAGACGAGACGAAGACACCGATCATGACGATAAGCGTGATGACGCTTATCGGGATATGGGACAGCCCTGACGCCTTCGGAGCCTGCTCGGCTCGGCTCGGCCTCCGGACCGCCGCCCGCGATCCGAGTGATCCGTCCATTGCCACCACGCCCCGGGAACCTCCAACCGCCTAGGCGTACATGTCTACCTGCCCGGACGATCGAGCGCCCCTCGATCGCAGCATAGGCGATGGAGGTCACACACGGAGCATCTCCGGCAAGTTACCCATTGTGGGACTTGTGAGACTTGTGAAACTTTCGAGTGTTACTGGGAACGCGCGGCGGCCGAGACGCGCCGCTGCTGGCGCCTGCTCCTGGCATAGAGCAGCGGCCCCTTCAGCATCCCCTGGAGCGGCCGGCGATCTAGTTCCGCCGCGAGACCCTGGGGCTCCTCGGGCGCCTCTTCAGGTGCTTCTTTCCCGCCCTTCAGGTAGCCGGCCGCCATGGGCAGGAGCTTCAGCAGGCCGAACAGCGCTGCCGGGCGCTGCCTTAGCAGGGCGGCGTAGAAGGCGGTCAGCCCGACGCTGTACCCGTGCAACTGCTTGGTAAGGCTGGCCATGTCCTGACGGTGGTGATGCCACATGAGGGCGGCCGGCTCGTAGGCGACCTCATAGCCTTCGAGCATGACGAGCGTTATCGCGAGCGTGTCCTCGCCGCCCGCGGTCGGAGTCCCGGCGCCAAGTGCCACGTCGAACCCGCCGATGCGGTCGAGCGCCTCCCGCCGGAAGGCCATGTTCGCGCCTACGCCGAACGGCGGCAGCGGCCAGAGCGGGCTCTGCGGTCCTGACTTGGAAAAGGTCTCGCTGACGAAGCCACGACCCTTGCTGTGCCCGCCAACCTGCTCGAATAGATTTTCAACAGCGTTATCCAGCTTAGCGGGGAGCACAATGCCTGAGACGCAGCCGATGCGCTTGCCTCTGGTAAAGCCTTCAGCGATCCCGGCTAGCCAGTACTCGTCCGGCTCATCGTCATCGTCTAGGAAGGCGATGATGTCACTCGCCGCGGCCGCGATCCCCGCGTTCCGCGCCCAGGACAGGCCCGGGCGCGCTTCCACGCAATAACGGAACTCCGCTCCCTTGCCCGCCTGCCCCTCGACCACCGTGCGGAGGGCGTCAGACGTAGGAGCGTTATCGACCACCACCACCTCGTACCGCGGGTACTTCTGCCGCGTGAGGCGGTTCAAGCATTTCTTTATCTGATCGGGCCGATCACGGGTGCAGATGACAACGCTGATGAACGGCGCGTCGGCAAGGACCGCCGAGCGGCTGCGCAGAAAGGGCCACGTGTCCGACTGCGCCGCCAGGCCGCGGCCGGTCAGCGCGCCGGGAGGCGTCAGCCCTGCAGCCGCGAATCGCTTGACAATGGGGGCATTCAGTTCACGCCACATGATTTCCGCGAGGGCGTCCGGGGTGATTCCTTCGCGCGGCAGCGTAACTACGCAGACACCGATTGGCTCGGTGTGCAGCCGGGCGAGTATCCAGGCCCGTCCATAATGCCCGTCGTGGTCAAGCCCCGGCAGCGCCTCAGTGAGCTCTACCTCTATAACACGAGTCGGCAAGAATCCGCCGCCCGTGCTTCGCTCAGATTTCTCGCCGTGGAGTGCCGGGACTGCTGCTGGCAGCGTCATGCGACCGCCTCCCTAATAGACGCCAAGTTTTCCGCCCATTGAGTCGCTGAACGAGCAACATCTCGCTTCGCCTTGGGGCGCAAGCCCGAGCGAATCCGCAGCGTTCACATCACACGCGCGGCAGTCACACTCCTGACCTTGGTGACTAAGCGCACACTATACCCCACAAGGCGCCGGGCGCGGCGCATCCCCTACATAGGACATGACGCAGCGCAATCATGGAGGCATACGTCAGCGAACATGGAGGCATACGTCAGCGAAGTAGCAGAAAGTGGCGACTCGGCAACTGGGATAATCACGGACACCCCCCGCAGCCCTGCACGGCGCCCAGGCGAACAAGTAGACAAGTGGACAGTTGGCGCATCGCGCCTGTTAGCGGGGCATCTTGCGCGTTACCAAGAACGTTCAGCCGCCTTCCAGGTAGGCTCATGCCAGGTTTAGGGTTGCCCAGCTACCGACCGACCCCCGATGCCGACCATGGCGAACTGGCAGTCCCGCCCAGCCCTCCCGACGCGGCATCCTTCAGCGGAGGTAAACAGCACACCTAGGTATCACCCGATGCGGTAAGATCGCGCTTCCAAGTACGCCACTAACGGTCGACCATAGCGACTCTACGCATCATTTGTAGCCGTAAGAGCAGCATTCATTGATTTGTAAATAGAAATTGAATGATCAGCAGAACAGGTGCGACGTGACTACTCGTGGACTTCAGCCGCCATCATTTGAGTCGACTCGGACAGTGCAGAGTGATCATAGCTTCCTTGATCAGAACTTGCCATCTGAAGAGTCGGCCGAGGCGGCACGCAGCCACGTAGTTCACGAGGTCACCGTCTCTGAAGGCGATGCTACGCCACTGTCGGTTTGCCTTGTTGGACCAGGTTGGCGGTTCACCTCTGGAATCAGCTACTACACTTGCCGCCTAGCCAACTCTATGGCCGACGACCAATGCGATACCAGCGTCATCCTGCTCCGCCGTTTGCTTCCGCGCCTCCTTTACCCAGGCAAGCGCCGGGTTGGCCTGAAGCGGGCGAGCATGGAATATCGCTCCGACATATCCATTTTCGATGGTATCGACTGGTGGTGGGGCAGCTCCCTCCTGCGGGCCGTGCGGTTCCTGCGGTCACGGCACTCCAAGGTGCTGCTCCTCGAGTGGTGGACCGCGGCCACGCTGCACACGTACTTGGTGCTTGCCATAGTCGCCCGCGCCGCGGGCATGCGCGTCGTCATCGAACTGCACGAGCTGCAGGATCCTGGCGAAGCTGGGCTGGCTCTCGCCCGCGGCTACGGCCGCTGGGGACTGCGCTCGCTCATCCGGCTCGCGCACGGCTGCATCGTCCATTCCAAGGCGGACTGGCAGTTGTTCGAGTCGAATTACGGGCCGATGGACATGCGCGTCGCCCTGGTGCCGCATGGCCCGTACGACCAGTACCGCGACCTCCAGGAATCGGGAGACCCGGGCATCTCGGCCGCGCTGGCCGCGGTGCGCACGGCGCCGAAGTCCGACGGCGTGGTAAACCTGCTGTTCTTCGGCCTGATACGGCCGTACAAGGGGCTGGAGGACCTGCTTCACGTCTTTAATGCCCTGCCCAGGGAAGAGGCCGAGCGGCTGTGGCTCACCGTGGTCGGAGAGACCTGGGAGGGCTGCACGGAGCCAGCCCATCTCATTGCCACCAGCCCGCATGCGGACCGCATTACCTTCGTCAACGAGTACGTGCCTGACGAGGTCGTCGGCGCGGCCTTCGCGCACGCTGACGTGGCCGTGCTCCCCTACCGGCGATCATCGAGCAGCGGCATCCTGCACGTCGCGATGAGCTGGGGCCTGCCGATCGTGGTGACGAGTGTCGGCGGCCTGCCCGAGGCCGCCAGCGGCTATGCCGGAGCGGTGTTCGTGCCGCCAGGGGACCCCGTCACATTGAAGGAAGGCCTCACGAAGGCGACCGCGCTAGCCGGCCAGAAGTTCTCTGACCCGCGCAGCTGGCATGACACCGTCGAGGCCGTCCGGATGGCCGCTTCCGCCGATCAGCGTCGGCAATCTACCGCGGCGGGATGAGCTGCCTGTCGATGATGGCGTAAGGCTTGACGTCGTGCCGCTCGGCCCACTCGCAGACGCGACGCAGCGTGATCGTGCGCAGTTCCACGAGGCGGTAGAAGGCGGCCAGATGATTGGCCAGGGTGCGGTCGGGACCGCCTAGCCGGGGAAACCAGTCGGCGTCCCTGAACAGGCCGTCCCGGCCGGCCAGCACATCGAACCGATTCCGCGCCCAGCGCTCCGGGGTTGGCGCCTTCGCCAGCCCGTACTGGAAGGCGATCTTCTCGACCTCCGCCTGCTGCCTGACGTGCGGTGCAGGCAGCGGCGGCCAGGAGAGGTGATCACCGAAGTACACAATGAGCGCTTCCTGCTTGGCGTCAGACAGGTACCGCCGTGGTGCGGTGATCAGCCTGGTCGGTCCGACGCCATCCTGCTTCTCCGGCCCTGTGGCCAGGATGAGCAGCCGGAAGCTCTCGCTCTTACCCGGCATTGGCCCGTGCGGCACCACGGGGATCCACACCGCGACATCCCGGCCGGCCATGGGCATCGACGTCTGGGGACGGAGCGGCACGGCGGACAGACCGTACTGCTGAACGCGGAGCGTGTTCGTACGGCCGCTGTTCTGGATCATCCAGAATCCGTTTCGCGGGTCCATGCTGACCGTCACCGGGTCCGATGACATGCCGTCGGCGGGCGGCGCCTTCAGGTACTTCCTGGCCGGGGTGTTTTGCCCGCCCTCGACGGAAACGTTTAGGGTGCAGCCCGGCTCTGTCGTGACCATGGGCCGGCCGGCGGGCGGCCCCATCAGGTTGCTTGTCCCGTCGGGTGCGACTTCGTACAGCCAGGCGCGCAACGGCCCCGCATGTTCAACACCAGCCCGGCCGCCATCCAACCCGCCAGGCACTGGGAACGGGGTAGCCATACGAGTCTCCTTGAGGGGCAGTGTCACCTATTTGACGGTCATCCGGGGCGGGAACCCCGTGCCACCGCCGTAATTTCCACGAGTAGCGGCAGCCATCGACCAGCAACAGTGTCGCGGTATTGCGCCAGATTAGCGCCGCCCGGGTGGAAACGCACCACGCTCCGCGCGATCGTGATCTCCCGGTGCTGTAATCACACATAATCGTCGTTGCGGCGTTGAATCAATGAGGAGAATGTTGCCAGTGATGTCTATGTAAACCGGGCAGTCGCCGGCTGCCATTTCCCTCTCACGATGGATTCATATACTCTCCCGCCACCGGGCCCCATCATCCCCCGCGCGCCCGCGGCTCTTTCACGTATCTCGTAACGGTAATGCCGCCTTGCGGGGCAAATCTGGACAGGCCGCGCCGGTCACAGCCGCCCGCGTGTGCCGTTGAGCCCGGCGATTGCCGGCCCAACGGCACATTGGGAGTGCGGGGCTCCGCCCGCGCCCACGGGTATTGGCGGAAGATCGGTCCACGGCGGCGACCGCCCGCTCCCCGGCCGGCTCGGTCCTTACCCGACCTTGCGCACTGCCGTTGCGGGGGACAACAATCGCGCCATGCCTGCCTTCGATGACGGACTCGCCGAGACGGAGATTCCCAGTGGTGCGGCGGTCGAGACCGATGTGCTGGTCGTCGGCTCCGGCCCGGCTGGCGGCGCGGCCGCGCTGAGCCTCGCCACGCTCGGCGTCCCGAACATCATGATCACGAAGTACCGGTGGACGGCCAATACGCCGCGCGCGCACATCACCAACCAGCGGGCGATGGAGATCTTCCGTGACTTCGGCATCGAGGACCAAGTGCTCGCGGACGCGACACCGCACGCACTGGTCGGCGACACCGTGTTCTGCACGAGCATCGCGGGAGAGGAGATCGGCCGCATCCTGACCTGGGGCACCCACCCGGCGCGCGAGGCCGACTACCAGCAGGCGTCGCCGTGCCTGATCTGCGACATCCCGCAGACCTACCTAGAGCCGATCCTGGTCAAGAACGCGACGGCGCGCGGCACCCAGACCCGGTTCTCCACCGAGTACCTGAGCCACACCCAGGACGAGACAGGCGTCACGACCACTGTGAGAGATCGCCTCACCGGCCACGTCTACAACATCCGGTCGAAGTACCTAATTGGCGCGGACGGCGCCCGGTCCCTGGTCGCCGAGCACGTCGGGGTGCCGTTCGAAGGCCAGATGGACATCGCCGGATCCATGAATATCACCTTTAAGGCCGATATTTCCGACTACGTGGCCTCGCGCCCGTCCGTTCTCTACTGGGTCATCCAGCCGGGTTCCAACGTCGGCGGCATCGGCGCCGGCCTGGTCCGCATGATCCGCCCGTGGCACGAGTGGCTGATCGTCTGGGGCTACGACATCACCCAGCCGCCGCCGGACGTCAACGTGGAAAAGGCCACCGAGATCGTCAGGAACCTCGTGGGGGTCCCCGACCTCGAGGTAGAGATCACCGGCACCTCCCTCTGGGGTAACAACGAGTACTTCGCCACCCACCTCCAGAAGCAGCGGGTCTTCTGCGCCGGCGACGCAGTCCACCGGCACCCGCCGTCGAACGGACTCGGCTCCAACACGAGCGTCCAAGACTCCTACAACCTGGCCTGGAAGCTGGCGGCGGTGCTGAGAGGCCAGGCGGGCCAAGCGCTCCTGGAGACCTACTCGGCGGAACGCGCCCCGGTGGCCAGGCAGATCGTCACGCGCGCCAACAAGTCAAGCCGCGAGTTCGTCCAGTTCTTCGAGGTGCTCGGCCTCACCGACGCCGGGACCGAGGAGGAGATGCGGGCGCAGATCGAGGAGCGCAAGGCCAACACGCCGCGCGGCGCCGCCAAGCGGGCGGCGCTCGTCGAGGCGATGGAGCTGAAGAACTACGAGTTCAACGCGCACGGCGTCGAGCTCGGCCAGTTCTACGAGTCGACGGCCATCCAAGGCGACGGCAGCACCAGGCCCGAGCCAGACCGCGACCCCGAGCTGTACTACCAGGCGTCCACCGTGCCAGGCGCGCACCTGCCGCACGCCTGGGTCGGCACCGCATCAAGCAAGGGAGGTGCGCACAAGGTATCCACCCTGGACCTGGCACCGTATGACACGTTCACCCTGATCACCGGCATCACTGGCGAGCCGTGGGCAGCAGCGGCCGCGAAGGTGAGCGACGACCTGGGCGTTCCGCTCAAGACGGTGATCATCGGCCCTGGCCGCGAGGTCACCGACATCTACTACGACTGGGCGCGGCTCCGCGAGGTCAGCGAGGACGGCGTCCTGCTCGTGCGGCCCGACAAGTTCATCGGCTGGCGCTCGATGAGCCTGCCGGCCGACCCGGAGCGGGCGCTCAGCGAGGCCCTTGCCGCCCTGCTGAGCAAGCAGTAGCGGAAGATAGGGCCATGCGCTTCGTCCACGACACCCTGCCACAGCGCGTCGCCTTCGGTTCCGGCCAGGCGGCGGCCAACCTCAGCAACGAGATCGGCAACCTTGGCGCAACCAGGGTCATGCTGATCGCGGCCAAAGCAGAGACGCACCTGGCCGACACGATCGCCAATGACGTCCCCGTAGAGCTCCGCTATGACGACGTGGTGATGCACGTCCCGGTCGAGGTGGCCGGCCGGGCACGGGAAGCTGCCGTCAGGCACAACGTCGACGCGCTGGTCAGCGTCGGCGGCGGCTCGACCACGGGCCTCGCCAAGGCGGTCGCGATGACGACCGGCCTGCCGATCATCGCGGTCCCCACCACCTACGCCGGCTCCGAGGCGACCCCGGTCTGGGGCCTGACCGAGGGCGCCAGGAAGACGACGGGCATCGACCAGAAGGTCCTGCCGAAGGTGATCATCTACGACGCCGCCCTGACCATGTCCCTCCCGGTCGAGATGAGCGTGGCGTCTGGCCTGAACGCGCTCGCGCACTGCGTGGACTCACTGTGGGCGCCGAACGCGGACCCGATCAACGCCGCCTTCGCCGCCGAGGGCATCAGGTCCTTGCGGGCCGGCCTGCCCAGGGTCGTCGCCGACCCCATGGACCTCGACGGCCGTGAGCACGCCCTGTACGCGGCGTACCTGTCGGCGGTCGCGTTCGCCTCGGCGGGCTCGGGCCTGCACCACAAGATCTGCCACGTACTCGGCGGCAAGTACAACCTGCCGCACGCCCAGACGCACGCGACCGTGCTCCCGTACGTGCTTGCGTTCAACGGGCCCGCGGCCCAGGACGCGGAGCGGCGGATCGCGGCCGCGTTGAACGGCACTGGGTTCGGCACGGACAGCGCGCTCGACGGGCTTGTCGCGCTCAAGCGGGAACTTGGCGCCCCGCACGCCCTGGCGGACTACGGCTTCACCGAGGACTCGATCGCCGAGGCCGCCGAGGCGATCCTGCCGTCCGTCCCTCCGTCGAATCCGCGCCCGGTGACCGCCCAGGACCTCCGCGCGCTGCTCCATGCCGCCTGGTCAGGCTCCGATCCGAGCTCCGCATTCTGAACCTGAGCGCGAGCGCGGGAAACCAGCGCGAGCCGAAGGGCGCGCCCCCGTACCGCCGGGAAAACCCGACAAACTCGAACGTCCCGAACGGATTCCGGCTTTCTCTTTTACCTGCTATTTACACCTTTTAATGTTAACTAATCCGATTCGCCAATTTTCCACCATCACATGTTTCCGGAACGCTCCGCCGCGATTTGCCTGAATTGTGCGGCGGGCGCTGCCCAATTCGGCAGGTTTTGCGAGACACGTCCGCCGCGTCCGCGAATTACCGTCACAGTAACGGCGTGGCGGCCAGAGGAAGCCGAATCCGTTCGGGAGAATGGGTTTTGATCATTTTCCAACGGACTTTTTCAGGGGTGGAATCGCCATGCGCCGCAGGCTCATCGCACTTGGCTGCTTGCTAACCGGGGCGCTCGGGTTCCTCGCGCTGCCACCTGCCGCCGCGCGGGCCGACAGCAGGCCGCAGATCTCCATCAGCGCCCCGGTGACCAACAACCACTACGGGGCCCGCGTCAGGTTCACGGTCACCCTGGGCCCGACATTCGCGGACCGCAAGGTCACGCTCTACGCCTCGCCCTACGGCGAGCGGCGGCGGTTGGTGGCGACCGGCAAGGTCAACGCCGGGGGCAAGTGGTACCCGACCTACTCGATCACCAGGAAAACCACCTTTACCATCGTTTTCGCCGGCGACGCGCACAACGGCCCCAACTCAGCGCACACCACCCTGAACGCCTACGCGCGGGTGGCGAACCGGATCACCGGCTACTTCAAGAAGACAAGGATCAGCGGCCGCACCTACGACGTGTTTCACGGCGGGGGCATGCTCACGCTGTACTCGACGGTGACGCCGAACAAGCACGGCCAGTGCCTCGAACCCGAGACCGACCAGTACGACTCGGGCACCGGCTGGAACGCCGACACCAAGTACGGCTGCGACACCCTCGACAGGGCGAGCCACGACACCGCCCCGTTCAGCCTCAACATGGCGGTCGGCGAGCGGTACCGGATCCGGGGCGACTACTTCCGCAGTTCCAGGGACCTTGCCAACCTGAACGAACAGGGCCCGTGGCTGTACTTCGTCGTCACGAAATGAGGCATCCCGCTACAGGTGCCTGGCGACGAGGGAACGGAACGGCTCGGCCAGCCTGTTCATCAGGGCCTTGCGCCGGAGTGCCGGCAAGTTCCGCAGGATGTCCGCGACGGTGACCGGGGCCGCCTGGCCGAGCAGCTTCGCCCCTCGCTCGGCGTCCATCGCCATGATGAGCCCGGCGGCACTGGATGCCTCCATCTCAAGCAGCACGCCGGCGGCGGTCAGGTCGTCGGCCTGGCCGAGCACCCGGACCGCCCCGGTGGGCGTGGGGAGGGACAGTGCGGACGCCGCGGCGAGTGAGCTCATGTGGTCGATCAGCCGGCCAGCCCGTTCCGTCGTGACCATCTCAAGTACCTTCCTCGCCCGGGCGGGATCATCTGCGGCGATGCCGGTCAGCAGCTTTCCCGCAACCGGGTCCTCGCACCGGTTGATGATTTTGGCGGCCTGAGTCCCCCCGAGGGTAAGCAGGTCAGTGACGGCGCGGTCGGTGGGCCAGTCACTGATGATCTTCGCCGCGTCGAGGGCGGGCATTCCGTGCAGCGGGGTGTGGCGGAGCGTCGCGCGGACCGGCTGGGTGAGCGCGGTGCGGCGCGGCTGCTCCTTGCGGGGCGGGTCCTGGGCCTCTCTCTGGGCGTGATTCTGGGCCGACAACTGCGCGGTGCGCGCACTCTGCGTGCTCGGCATGGCCCGCGTGCCTTGCGTGGCCCGTGTGGCTTGCGTGGGCCGCGTCGGCTGCCAGTTCGGCCGGGTGGCCTGGGCTCCGTCGGCGACCCGCCGCAGGACGGCGGCGACCGTGGCGGCGTCCGGCCGCTCCTCCGGGTGCTTGCGCAGCATCGTGAGCACGAGGGCGGCGACCTCGCCCCGGGTTCGCGGCTCGGCCAGGTTCTTGCTGAGGATGGCGGCGATCGTCGCGGGCAGGGTCTCGGCCCGGAAGGGTGACCGGCCCTCAAGGGCGTAGTAAAGCGTTACGCCGAGCGCCCACAGGTCTGTCGCCGGCCCCGCGTGATTGTCGGTGAACAGTTCGGGCGCCAGGAACTCGGGGGTGCCGATGACGTTGCTGTCCACGGTCAGCGCGTTCTTGCCGACGATCCGGGCGATGCCGAAGTCCACGAGGCGAACTGCCCCGTCGTCACCCAGCAGGATGTTCGCCGGCTTCACGTCGCGGTGGTACACGTCCCGTTCGTGGCACGCCATGAGGCCCTGGGTCACCGCGAGCCCGATGCCCGCGACCTTCCGCTCATCGAGCGGCCGCGGGTCCTTGATGATCACGTCGAGCGACCGGCCGCGGACGTAGGCCATGACGATCCACGGGTCCTGGCCCGGGCCCTCGTAGATCAGGTCGTGGATGCTGACGATGGCCGGATGCTCGACTTTGGCCAGCGCGAGCGCCTCCCGGCGGACCCGTTCCCTACGGATGTCCAGGTCCTCGCTGCCATCCCGTGCTGAGACGAGCTCCTTGGCCGCCACCGTGCGCTCAAGCCGCGTGTCGTAGGCCTTCCACACGCTTCCCATGGCACCCTGGCCAAGCCGCTCCTCAAGCCGATAGCGGTCGTTCAGCACCCGCACTCGGCGCGGTGTCACTCGTCATCCCAGCTCAGGGGGATGCCACCGCCGTTGCCGTCCGCCCGGGCCGACACCGGGTCGTCGTCAAGGCCACTCGCCGCCTCAAGGGCCGGCAAGCCGGGCGCGTGGTAGGCGTCCTGGGGATCCAGGTCGTCGTCCGCCGGGTAGAGGTCATCGCCCATCTCGTCCGTGTACCCGTAGTCCAGCCTGGTCGGCGCCACGCTCTGGTCCTGCCTGGTCTGGGCCACGCGCGGGTCGACTGCCTCGTCCCGGTGCCGGTCCTCCCTGGCCAGCTCGTCCTGATCCTGCTGCGCCCAGTGGTTGCGCCATTCATTGGCACCGTGCCAGCGGTGCTCGGGGGCGGTACCCGCCTCGGGCGGACCGTAGCCAGTGCGGCCGCCGCGGCGGCCAGGGTGGCCGGGAGCCGGGTCCGCGAAGACCTCTGTCGGCGTTTCGTCCTCGGGGTCGTCCATCACCGTCGGCAGCCGCCTGGTGTGGTTCCAGATCGGGTCCGCCTGCGGGCCGGGGTCAAGCGGCATCATCGGGGCCGGCGCCGGTGCGTGGCCGGCCGGGGAGAAGCCGCCCTGCCGCAGCCGGGACCGGGTGCTGAAGAACTTCTCGTAGTCCCGCTTCTCTGCCTTCTTCGCCGCGCTGAGCGCGGCCTCGTACTGGCCGGGCTTCTGCAGCAGCTTCACGGTGACGGGCAGGCACTCGATGACGAGGAACAAGAGGAAGAGCAGGAACCGCGCGGCGGCGACCGTGAAGTTGCCGCTGCTCAGCTCGCTCAACGCCTCTAGCCGCATCAGGATGCCGTGCGCGGCCTGGTTCTGCGCGTAGAAGGAGGCCTGGAGCTGGTTCCTGCGCTGTACCGCCGTGTTGTACTCACCCTGCACCAGCGGCAGTTGGTTCTGCGCCTGCTGATACCGCTGCTGCTGGCTGGACTTGCTCGTCGAGCTGAGGAACTGGTCGCGCTGCTGAATCTCCGACTGGACCCGGCTGATCTGCCCCTGGTAGCTGGTCACTTCCCGTGACGCCTGCTGGTAGCTCGTGTAGCTGGCCTTCGCCGCCGGCCCGTCCCCCTTCTTCGGGCACTGCGCTCCGCCGTACAGCTGGCAGATGTAGGCGGTGTAGTACTGGTTCTTCAGCGTCGTCCAGTGGCTGAGCTCGGTCTGGAGCTGGGTCAGCTGATTGTTGTACGCCAGGAGCTCGGGGTCGGCGGCGGTGTTGCCCGTCTGGGCGCCCTTCGAGTTGATAACCGTCTCTAGCTGCTGGAGTTCGTTGTCATAGGTCGTTACCTGCTGGTTAACCTGGCTGCTCTGCTGATTGGAAAGGAAAGAACTATAGCTTTTCTGCTGCATTACGGCCATCTGCGCGTTGATCTCCGACTGGAAGATGCGCAGCACGAGCGGGGTGGAAATCAGTGTGCCGAGCAGGATGGCGAGCAGCACCCGGGGCACCGCCATGGCGAACTTGCGGTTTCCCTCAAGGGGCATCGAGGTGATCAGCCAGCGGTCGATCCCCATGATCACCAGGCCCCAGAACACGGCGACGGGGATCGCGAGGATCCCGTTAATGCCGAGCGCGCTCGACAGGGCGAACCACATGGAGATCATGGCCATGCAACTGGTGATGAGGATCGCCCAGCCAAGGCTCTCGAACCTCGTCCGCTCGCTCGGCACGTATCCGAGGATCTCCTCGTCCGCGCCGGACAGCGCGAGCACGAGTCTCCGCAATTGGTTAAACTTCCGCATTGTCCCTCCGGAAAAGAGGTTCGCTGGCTTCGGCGGTCCCAAGCTTAGGGAGCGGGGCCAAGATTCACCCCCGCAGTGCTGCGGGGTATCTAGTATGGCAGCGCGATAAAGATAGTCCATGTCGGCAGGCAACTGGCGCGGCGATTTGATTACATCAAAAACAGAATCGATTAAACGATTCACTACACGTCAGATGACCGGTTCTGTGGGAAAGGCTGGCCATGAGCGGGGCTGAAGACGAGGTTCACGACGCCCTTTCCGATGAGCTCGCGCGGCTTACCGGAACCACCAGGTTCACCATCGCCGAATTCGGCGCGATCGGCGCGACGGTCTGGCGCGTCTACCGGGACGAGAACGGCACGCCTAAGGCGGAGCAGCCGAGGGTGCGGGCGTCGGCATTGAAGGACCCCGATACGTTCTACCGGGAAGTCGACCCCGCCTTCATCGTAAGGACGGCCATCAGCCTGCCCGATGAGCTGCTCGACCTGCTGCCCGGCACGCGCCGCGTGCCCGTCTACGAGTGCCGGACCCCGCTCGTCGACCAGCTGCGCAAGGCGATCAGCGACAGCCCGCTTGTGCTCGGCTACGAGCTCGCCGTCCTCAAGGAGGTGCCGGCCGGGCGGACCAACGCAGGACGGCTCATCCTCACCGGGCAATCGCTCTTCCCGCCGGGCGTGAAACAGGGCCACCGGACCGTCGTGCGGGTCCGCTGCGAGCCCACGGACGGCGATGGCACGATCTTCGCGGTCGTCACCCGCGAGCGGGCCCCGGACGTCCCCCCGAACGCCCAGGCGCTTAGGCCTGTCCACATCCAGTCCGCAGTGGTCCCTTCCGACACCTATGACGTGACCGCGGTGCTGACGCGGCCCGGCCGCGTCCTCCTCCAGGGGCTGCCCGCTCCGCTCGACAAATTCTCCGGATCCTGGGACTCCCTCAGGCATCAGGTCCCCGACCGGCTTGCGGCGCCAGAACCGATCCACCTGGTATGCCTCATCGAGGTCAGCGGCGGCGGCGACCGGCTTGAGCTCAGGATCGACCGGCTGTCGCAGCTCATCGACGAGGCAGCCAGCGGCGCCGGCCAGCTGAGCGTGTCGGTGGTCGCGTACGGACCGCACGCGGTCGCGTGGGCGGTGGACGAGCAGCCAGTCGCCATGCGCGCTTGGGCGGCATCGAGCGCCCGGGCCGAGCAGGAACTGCGCGCACTGGCCGGACAAAAGTCCGACGAGCGAGAATACCGGCGGGCGGCCCAGCTCGAGTGCGCCCTCGAGGCGGTGGGCAGGCACCTGTCGCACGAGGACGGCCGGCCAGTGATCGTGACTGCGGGCGGGCGGCCGCCGCACCCGCATGCGATGGACACGCGGACCACGATCATCCCGTGTCCCGACCGGGTGAACTGGAAGTGGCAGCTCGACAGGATCGGGGCGCTCGGGGCTTCCTTCGGCGCGCTGCGCGACCAGGGCGCGCGCGGGGAGGTCTGGCGGTCGCTCGGCCAGGACGTCACGGCGACAGTGGACGATCCCGTCGACATGCAGGACTTCGCGACGCGCCTTGGCCTGCACGAGGCCGCGCAGACCGTACCGTTCCCTTTCGTGGACTAATAGGAGTGCGACGTGGTCAGCTTCGGGAAGAACAGCGCGAAGGCCAACACGAAAGCCAACGCGTCGGCCAGTGGGGCCACCATCCACCGCGGCGAGCCGGGCATCGCCATGCTGGGCGCCACGGGAAGCGGCAAGTCGACGTTCCTCGGCGCGCTGCAGATCGCACTGCTCAAGCAGGACAAGCAGTGGCGGGTCTGGTGCCGTGACCCCGCCTCGCGCAGGGCGCTTGTCGATATGAACACCGCGCTGACGAGCGAGGGCAGGTTCCCGCTGACCACCATAGGAATCGACATCTTCGACTGGATCCTCAGCGGAAGGATCGCGCGCACCGAGCGGAACGGGAGGTTCAGCGCCCCCCGGTCCGTTGAGGAGAACGTCGAGCTCACCCTCAAGCTGACCGACCCAAGCGGGGAGCTTTCCCGACCTGATCACGCCGACCTGCAGCCCAGGGAACAGCTTGTGGATCACGTCGTCAAGAGCCGGGGCATCCTCTACATGTTCGACCCCGTCAGGGAGTTCAGCCGGGGCGACGCGTATGAGAAGACCTACAGCCTGCTGATGGACCTCATGGCGGCGGGGTCAAACGATCCGGACTTCGACGGCCGCCTGCCGCATCACGTGGCCGTGTGCGTCACGAAGTTCGACGAGCCACGGGTCTTCAAGACCGCCGAGTCGCTCCGGATGCTGGTGTGGGACGAGCATGACCCCCTGGGCTTCCCGAAGGTCCATGAGAGCGACGCGCGCGCCCTGATGCACAGCCTCTGCAAGGTATCGCGCAACGGCACGGGCGAAGTCGTCCCGCATCTGCTTGAGCAGTACTTCCACCCGGAGCGGATCGGTTACTTCGTGACCTCGGCGGTGGGGTTCATGCTCAACAGGCGCACGCGCACGTTCGACATCCAGGACACAGAGAACGTCTACCGGATCGAATCCGGCGAGTCCGTCGTCAGGGGACCGGTCAACCCGGTCAACGTGGTTGAGCCGATTCTCTGGCTTGTCGAGCAGATGGCACTGGACGCGTAAGGGCCGTGGACTCCCGGTGACCAACAGGACCATCTCGGTACGCGCCCAGTGGGCGCTGCACGGCAAGGTGCTCGACGATGAGGGCTACCAGGTCCTCGCGTGCAGCAACGGAGACCTGAACAAGGCGAACTTCGCCGACGCGCTCGGCAGGTTCACGCTTGGCCAGCTCGCGTCGCTGCCGCAGGTGTCGGTCAGCTACCTGATGCCCGCTACCCGCAGCCCGGGCGGCGGCTACCTGGCGCTCGCCATCCAGTGGTTCGCGGCGAACGGGCAGCGCTACGCCGACGGCGTCGGCCAGGTCGACAACCAGGGGCGGATCACCACATTCACCAGCTACTTCTGCGTACCCTACGCGTCGCTGGCACCGCACGGCATCACCTACACGGACATGTACAAGGCGCTCAGCGCCGTCACGCTGCCGACCAGGGACGGGCCGCCCAAAGAGGTGCTCATCACCCCGACCACGCAGCAGATCCCTGGTATCGATGCCCTGGCCAAACGGGTCGCACCGCTGCTGCTGATCGGCGAGACGGTCTGCGTGCTCGGCGCGGACGAGGCTAGCCTTGACGAGCGACTGCGGTTCATCGACACCGTCATGGGCCTGCTCCCCTACGGCTTCCGGGCCAAGATGGCCGCGGCGACCTGGACCCGGGCCACCCACCGCAACCACCGGTTCCGGCTCTTCTTCAGCAGCGAGCCACGGGCGAGCGAGAAGCCGGACCACATCGTGTACTGGGGCGAGCCGGAGCGGGTCAGAATTCCCGGCGGGGCGGCAGGGAGTTACTACGCCTGGCTGGACGACAAGATCACCCCGCTGGCCAGCCTCGCCCAGCTGAACGCCGAGCTGAGTTTCGGCGATTCGGCCGACCGCGAGGCGCTCGAACTAGTGGACGCGGTCCGGCTCTGGCGCAGGAAACGGCAGGGCCCAATGCCGCCAGACTCGCCGGACAAGCGCGACTCCGCGCAGCCCAGGCCCGCAACGACGGGAGCGGACGAGATCGCAAGGCTGCTGCGGGAGTGTGCCGCGGACGTGCGTGCCCCGAACCTATCCCGCCTGCGCCAGGACCTGACCCTGCTGCAGGACCGGCTGGAGTCCGGCTGGGTCGATGACGACCACCGCGAGCGGTACCGGCTGCTGGTCACCAGGTGGGGCCTGCTCAGCCCCAACTCCCGGCTCGGCAAGTGGGAGGGAAAGCTCTACGAGACACTGCTCGCCCTGGCGTTCGGCAAGCCTGTCACCTATGAGGTCTTCTGCCAGGTCGAGAAGTGCTTGGATAATCCGCCCGACAAGTTCCTCTACAAGCCGCTGCTTGAGGCGATGGAGCGAGTCGGCCTCGCCGACACGCGGGCGAAGGTGATCGTCTACTCGTCCCTGGACGAGAAGAAGCTGAACAAGTGGCTCGGTTCCAAGGACGCGGACGCGTACCGGCTGATCGGCGAGCTCGCGCACGGGGCCTGGCACAGGAAGCAGCACGGAGTGCTGTTCTGCGACATCACGCTCAGGTACCTGCGAGACAGGCAGGGACGGTATAGCGCCACCGAGATCCGGGGCGTTCTGTCCCGCAACGGGTACCTGGCGCAAGCGCTCCGTGAGGTTGGTACTGATCAATACCAGGTACGCGCGCTCACGGCGCTGCTCGCGGCGGCCTACCCCTGGGAGAAGTACCCGCACGGCCTTAGCAACTCGGTCATCGCCGAGATCCTCGCGCGCACGCCGGACGCGCCGACGCCCGCGCTGCTGGCGGCCATCCTGCAGCAGATCCCGGAAACCGAGGCACCGAAAGCCTGGGGCGCGTATGTCTACGGCTCGATCACGCGGATGAATCTCACCAAGGCGGTTCACGGCGCGTTGTGGACCCGGCTGCCCGCGATCGAGACGGAGCGACAGCCGCAGCCGGCAGCTCTGGAGGCACCGCCCCCAGAGTTGCCGCAGTTGCCGCAGGAGCAGGAGACACAGCCATGGCCGGTGCTAGAACCGGCAGCGGAGCCATGGCTACCGCAGGAGCCGGGCAACCCGGACGCCCCATGACGAGGGCCAGACGATGACGGACCGCGAGACGGTGTTCGACGTCCAGTGGGCACTCTACGGCAGCACGCCCGGGGAAGACGGGCACTCGCTCCTCGGTCACAGCACGGGCAGCCTGGGCAGGCTGGACTTCCTCGACGCCATCACCAGGATCCAGCTGAGCACCACGCCCGAGCCGGCGCAGGTCATGGTCGGCTTCCTGAGGCAGGGGAACCGGCCGGATGGCCGCTACATCGCTCTAGCGATCCACGACCAGACCCGCCTGGCAGGGCGGCGGGCCGAGCGGATCAGCTACTTCTGCGCCAGCTATGACAGGCTCGCCGACACCGGGATCGGTTACCTGGCCATGTACCAGGCACTGCGCAAGACCTCGCTGCGGCCGGAGGTGGGTCCGCCGCTGGCCGTGTCTGTGGTAGCACCGGGGCTGCTCTCTCCCGCTGTCGGACCGCTGGCGGTCGAGGTCGCGGCGCTGCTGCTCACCAGGCACCCGGTTTGCGTGCTCGGCGCGCAAAAGGTGCCCGTGCTCGACCGGCTGGCCTTCATCGACACGGTGCTGGCCCTGCTCCCGTACGGCCTGCGGTCCACGCTGACGGCGACCACGTGGATCAATTCCAGCAAGGAACAGACGTTCAGGCTGTTCTTCAGCAGCGAGCGGAGGACGCGGCACCCGGATGACCACGTCGTGGCCTGGGACAAACCCGATAAGGAGGCCATTCCCGCCCAGCCCGCGTACGTACGCGCCTACTACGACTGGCTGACCGAGACGGCCGGCGAGCCGACTACCAGGCTGGCCGGGCTCGTCAGCCCCATCGGCTTCAGGCGGCAGGAGCCACTCGTCGAGGTGCTGCGACAGGCAGGAGTTCCAGTAGACGAGCTCGCCTCCGGCGAGTCTGAGGCGAGCGAGCAGCGCACGACCAAGGAGATCCTGTTTGAGTGCATCGGGGCCCTCGGCACGCCGGCCGAGGCCGCGCTGGGGGACAAGATCATCGCGCTGCGGGTCTACGCAGAGCACGGCGAGGGACGTGCCGAGGATCGTGAGCGCTACCAGCGGATCGTGACAGAGTACGAGTTGCTCCGCCCTGGCCTGTGGGATGAGTTCTACTACACGGTGATCCGGCTCGCGTTCGGCACGCCGTTCGGGTACGACGCGTACTGCCAGCTCGAGGACTGCCTTGCGGTGACGGCACCGGCCGCGCACCCGGCACCGCCGGCCCCGCAGCCGCCAGCGGTCCCGCAGCCGCACCCGGCGCTGCTCAGGGCCATCGACCGGGCGCTGAAGGCCGACCACGCGCGCGGGATCGCCGATGCCCGCGTAGCTGCCGTCGCGGCCGCCTTTCTGGACGACGCACAGCGCGACGACTGGTCCCGCGCCGGGCTGCTCGACGCCGCCGAGCTGGTCAGGATGCTTGCCGCGGCATGGGACCGGCCACGCCATGAGGAACTGGTCCTCGATGCCATCATGAATCGCTTCACGGCCGCGATGCAGGCCCCTGACGGCACCGAGGCACAGCGCGCGCTCGCTGCGCTCCGGGCCACCCTTACCCGGGCGGAGCCGACGGGTGTGCTCCGCACCGTCCTCGCGGCAAAGACGGACGACACGGATAGTGAGGCAAGGATCGTGGACTGGCCCTCGTCGTTACCCTGCACCCGTTCACCTGGCACGCGGTTACGCTGGCAAGGTGACGCCGGAGAAGCTCGCTGACCTCGCGCGGCTGCGCCGTGCCCGCGATCTGATGGACCGCGAGTACGCAAGCCCGCTCGACGTCGCCGCGATCGCCCGCACTGCGCTGATGTCGACCGCGCACTTCTCGCGGCAGTTCCGCGCGGCGTACGGGGAAACGCCCTACGCGTACCTGATGACGCGGCGCATCGAGCGGGCGAAGGCGCTGCTGCGCCAGCACGACCTGTCGGTCACCGAGGTTTGCCTAGCGGTCGGGTGTACGTCGCTCGGCTCATTCAGCGCACGCTTCACCCAGGTAGTTGGCGAGACGCCGACGGCCTACCGGGCCCGCGACCACCGCGCGCTCGTGAGCGTGCCGGGCTGCATCACCAAGGAACTCACCCGCCCCGTCGGCGTGCCGAGCAGGATCCGAGAAGCACACACAGCGTCGGCCCGCTAACGTTGCGAGCATGGATCTCACTCTTTCGACTTGCTTCATCCTAGTCCACGACCCAGATCTCGCACTGGCGTTCTACCGCGACACGCTCGGCCTTGAACTGCGCAACGACGTCGCCAACGAAGGCTTCCGCTGGATCACCGTCGGCTCCGCCGCCCAGCCCGACGTCGCGATCGTCCTCACGAACTACCTGAACGGCAGCCCCGCCGACATCGACGCGCTCGAGGCCCTCCTCGCCAAGGGCGCACTGAACGGCGTTCACTTCCACACCCGCGACCTCGACGCCGCCTTCGAGAAGGTGCGTGCCTCGGGCGCCGACATCGTCCAGGAGCCAACCGAGCAGTTCTGGGGCACCCGCGACTTCGCGGTCCGCGACCCATCAGGCAACATGGTCCGCATCGACCAGCCCCCCGCCACCTGACCGAAGCACGCCCCACTTCTCCCGGTGACGGGAGGAATGGCAGCGAGCGGTGGCCTCTGGCGAGCGACTCAACCTCTCCCTCGCCATCTGGATCGCCTTCGCCAACGCCCGCACCCAAGCCGCACGCCGCGAAGCCGCGCGGACCTAGGTCGGAAGCCTTGCGGGCGGGGTGCTTCTCCTGCCGCCTTCCGCCGCTTCTCCTCACCCACGGGAACCCTCCGACGTTGTTGTGAATCCAGGACACGTTGAGTAAGCGCGAGGTTAGGAAACTGTAACCACACTGGTCATAGGCGGACCCTTGAGTGCCGGCGAACATCGTTGGGTGCATCCGATCACTCAGGCCGCGACCAGCACCAGTTCCAGCTCGGTTGGTCCCGCCGTCCTCATGGTGCTCGCCGTCGCCGGCATCTGGTGGATGTCGACCCGCAGCAGGGGCGAAATAAAGCTGAGGCTCCTCGCCTGGCTGCTGCTCCCGGTCATCGTGTGGCTCCTGATGGCCGCGCACGACCCAGCCGAAGCAGGGCGGGTGGCGTCCGGGGCGGCGTCGGGGGCTGACGCCGCGATCAGCGCTGTAGGCCGGTTGTTCAGCGGGACCTAAGAGCCCTGCAGGCGTGCAGGAGTCCCTCGGCAAGGTGCCTGTCTTCGGCTAGGCGCGCCTCAGTGAACGCAACCAGCGCGACATGCGGCCCTGGTCCCTCTCATCGCGATAGCTCCAGGCTTGCCGAGGGCGCCCAAATTCTCGTGAAGCACTTGCCACGGGACTAACGTCCCTTGACATAGGCCCAAAGTCTCCTATCGAGCCTCCCTAACGACCAGTAAACTCGTGCGTGACGTGGCAATCACGGAGAGTTATAATCATGACCTACGTGATAACAATCGCGGCTGGAGCGCTCCCGGCGGGCGCTGCGGGCATCAGCCTCACGGCATGCGGCGGGAGTACCCAGGCTGCTGCCCCGCGGCCGCCGGCGGCTGCGGGGCAGCAGCCGAGGATTCGGAGCAGTGGCCCTTCTGAGCCTCGGGGCGCAATACAGCCATTACGGGGGAGGAAGCATGAACAAGCTGACGATGGGATTCGCCGCTTGCGGGGTCGCCGCAGCGGCTGGCCTGAGCCTGGCAGCCTGCAGTAGCGGCGGTAGCAGCAGTAGTAGCAGTAGTAGTAGCAGCAGCAGCAGCAGTGGCCCTGTCACCGGCACCGAGACCTTCAACGGCACCCAGCACCTGACAGCGGCCGAGACGGCCAGCACGAGCTACAACCCCACGGTTCCGCTGACGGCCAGCGGGATGTTCAGTGACACCGGATCGATCTCCCTCAGCGGCGGCAACGCCGCCGGGCCGGCGGTCATCGCGCTCAAGAACGGGGACATCAAGGTCCAGCACGCTAAGACCAACCCGAACCTGCAGCCGAAGCCGACCGGCGTCGGCTGCACATACGCCGCCACCCAGGCGGTGACCTACACGGTGACCGGCGGCACCGGCTCGTACAGCAACGTCACGGGCGGCAAGGGCGTCGCCACCGTCATCTTCGGGTTCACGCTGCCGAAGCTGTCCAACGGCTCCTGCAACACGAGCAGCAGCGCGACGCCGACAGCGGGCTACGCGACCTTCCACGCAGTCGGCTCGCTCACCCGCAGCTGATGATCCCGCGAGTTGCGGGAGCGTTACTCACTTGGTTACTCGGCCCTTGCCGTGGAAGTCAGCGTCCAACCAGCACAAGCAGCACATGACCCACCGGGCTCACCAGGACTATGAGCGCCATAATCGCAACCGCCAAAAAAATCAGGATCACCGTACCGACACTCACGAGGGTCCAGGATGGGCGGGCCTTCGCCCGCAAGCCACTTGGGGGCAGCTTGGCCGACGGCATGCAGGTCAGTATGCCTTAGGACAGCTGGAGAGTCGAGGCTGCAGGTAACTCGCCCACTCCACCCCCCGCCGACGTCTTCGCCTGCGTCATGGCCGAAGCCGCACACCCCCTGCTGTTAGCAAACCCGTTAGCAAAAGCCCCTTTCCGAAAGCGAACAGCTTCTCGGAAAGGGGCTTTGACGTGGGAGCCGCCTTGGGGAATCGAACCCCAGACCTACGCATTACGAGTGCGTCGCTCTGGCCGACTGAGCTAAGGCGGCGGGCTGTCCTCGCGGACGGCACTTCGAAAGTCTACAGGTTCTTGGGGGGTTCCTTGGCTCGCGCGGGATGAACGCGGTGGAGAATTAGCCGGGTGAGGCTGACGGAAGAAGAGGCGCAAGAGCGGCTGGCCAGCGCCCGGGTGGCGCGGCTCGCGACGGCCGGGGGTGACGGGCAGCCGCACGTGGTGCCCATCACGTTCGCGATCGACGGGGACCTGATCTACACGGCGGTGGACCATAAGCCCAAGAAGTCGGCCAACCTGCGCCGGCTGCGGAACATCCGGGAGAACCCGCGGGTCGCGCTGCTCGGCGACCATTACGCCGAAGACTGGGACCTGCTCTGGTGGGTCCGCGTCGACGGCTGGGCGAGCGTGGTCGAGGACGAGCGCGGGCTCCAGGACCCGCTCGACGTGCTCGCCGACCGGTACGAGCAGTACCGGGAGCACCGCCCCGTGGGCCCGGTGATCGTCATTCAGGTCGACCACTGGAAGGGCTGGTCAAGCACCTAACCCTCGGCGCGCCAGCGGCGGTAGAGGTCCGTCAGGTCCATGCGCATCTGCGGTGTCAGGTCCTCCGGGGTGACCCGGCCGACCAGCGTGATGGTCTCGCGGATTAGGCGGTGCCGTGGGTCGACTCGTAGGCCTTGCGGGACCCGCAGACGCTGGCAACCGAGCAGGCGCAGGTGCTGCCGTCGCCGGCCAGCTTCACGACGACGCTGTCGGACGGGACGCTGTGCCCGACGACCGTGCCAGGCCCGTCCGGCGTGTCGACCTGCGTTCCCTGACGGGGCGCCTTCTTCTTGAAGTCCTGGTACAGCGGGTGCTCGTACTTCAGGCAGCACATCAGCCGCCCGCACGCTCCCGCGATGCGCATCGGGTTGACCGGAAGGTCCTGGTCCTTGGCCATCCGGACCGAGACCGGCTCGAAGTCCTTGAGGAAGGTGGCGCAGCACAGGTCCCTGCCGCACGGGCCGATGCCGCCTTGCAGCCGCGCCTCATCCCGAGGTCCGATCTGCTGCAGTTCGACACGGGATCGCAGCCGGGCAGCGAGGTCACGGACAAGCGCGCGGAAGTCGACCCGGTGCGGAGCGCTGAAGTACACGACGAACACGTTGGTCGCGGACAGGAAGTCCACGGCGACGAGCTTCATCGGCAGCCCGTGCTCCCGGATCAGCCGACGCGCGGCCAGCTTCCCCTCAGCACGCCGCCGCCGGTTCTGGTCGTCGCGCTCAAGGTCTTCAGTGCCGGCGAGACCGACACAGACCGGCAGGCCGTCGACGTCTTCCGACATCCACTGCGGTGCCCATACGCACTCGGCCACCTCTGGGCCGCCGTCCGTGGGCACGAGGACCTTGTCGCCGATCTTCGGCTCGTGGCCACCTGGGTCGAGGTAGTAGAGCCGCCCGTACCGCTCGAAGCTCACTGCCATCATCATGCCCACCGACCTAGCTAAGCATAAACCGCTGTGCATAAACAGCGGCCGACGCAAGCGGCCGAGCGCAAGCGGCCGAGCGCAAGCGGCCGAGCGCAAGCGGCGCTACCCGCGCAGGAGCGAGATCGTGAGTTCCTCAGCAGCGAGCAGTGGCGCGACGTTGGCGGTGACCCGTTCCCTGCACCGCATGACCGCCTCGATGCGGCGGAGCGTCGCCTCAGGCGTCGAAATGGCCGCCAGCCGACGCAGGTCATCGGAGTGGTCAGCGTTGGCAAGCTCCACGTCGGCGCCGACCTGGACCATGAGCACGTCGCGGTAGAACGCCGCGAGTTCAAGCAGCGCGCTGTCCAGGGTGTCGCGCTTGACTCGGGTCGCCCGTGACTTCTGCCGGTCCTCAAGGTCCTTCATGGCCCCGGCCATGCCCCGCAGCGCTTTGGCGACGCCCTTGCCGGTTGACCCTTCGCCGAAGGCCCGGCGCAGCGCCTCCCGCTCCGGCTCGTCGAGCTGCTCGGTCACCGTCTTGGCCTCGTCCTCGGCGGTCTTGACCAGGGCGGCGGCTGCCGCGAGCGCTGGGCCGAGCGAGACGGACTGGACCGGGACGCGCAGCACCGCCGCACGGCGCGCGGCGGCGGACGGGTCGAGCGCAAGCCGCCGTGCCCGGCCGATGTGCCCCTGCGCCGCCCGGGCACAAGCGAGCGCCCGGTCGTAGTCGATCCCGTCCCGCTCGGCGAGGACGGCGGCGACCGCCTCCGATGGCGGCACCCGCAGCGTCATCACCCGGCAGCGGGACCTGATCGTCGTCACCAGGTCCTCGGCCGAAGGCGCGCACAGCAGCCAGACCGTGCGCGGCGCGGGCTCCTCGATCGCCTTGAGCAGCGCGTTGGCGGCGGCCTCCGTGCACCGGTCGGCGTCTTCGAAGAGCACCACGAGCCAGCGCCCGCCTGACGGTGCGCCCGCGGCGCGGAGCACGAGGTCCCTGGTCTGCTTGACGCCGTAGGAAAGGCCATCGGGACGGACAAGCAGCAAGTCGGCATGGGTTCCCGCGCGCACCTGGCGGCACGACGCGCACTCACCGCACCCGCCGAAGGGGCACAGCAGCGCGGACGCGAAGGCCCGCGCCGCGACCGACCGACCAGAACCAGGCGGCCCGGTGAACAACCAGGCGTGCGTCATCCCGCCCCGTTTTCCGGAGGGTTGAAGGGGGGTCGTCCCCCCGGCAGGCAGAGTGTTTCCTGGCGGTTGACCAGGGCTCGTCCCCCCGCGGGCAGGCAGAGCGCCGGCGACGGCGTTCCGCAGCTGCGCGACGACCGCCTCCTGGCCCGCGAGCTCGTCGAAGACCGTCACCGGCGGTCCATGAACTGGTCGGGAGCATGGTCTGGGTCGGGAGCATGGTCTGGAATGACAGGGAAGGAGCCAGTGGCGGCCTCAGCGGCGCGTGGTACCGGGTCAGGGAGGATCTCCCTGACCTTGTCCTTGATCTGCTGGGTGATTTCCTCAGGAGGCAGGGTGGCGTCGAGTACGAGATACCGGTCCGGCTCCGCATGGGCCAGCACGAGGAATCCGGCCCGCACCCGCCGGTGAAACTCAAGTGGCTCCGCTTCGAGCCGGTCGGCCGAATGGGCATGCCGGCTGAGCCCAGTCTCCGGCGGCATGTCGAGCAGCACCGTGAGATCGGGCGTCCGCCCGTCGGTCGCCCAGCTGTTCAGCCGCGCGATGTCCGCCGTCGGGATGCCGCGCCCGGCGCCCTGGTAGGCAAGCGAGGAGTCGATGTACCGGTCGGTGATCACCACCGCCCCGCGCTCTAGGGCCGGGTCGATGACTTTCTCCACATGCTCGGCCCGGTCGGCGGCATAGAGCAGGGCCTCGCTGTGCGCGGACATGCCGGAGTGGGCGGTGTCAAGCACTAGCGCGCGCAGCCGCATGCCGATCTTGGTCGCGCCGGGCTCGTGCGTGGTCACGACGTCGTAACCCTGGTCACGCAGCCAGATCGCGATCAGCCGGGCCTGCGTGGTCTTGCCGACTCCTTCGCCGCCCTCGAACGCGATGAACAGCCCGGCCGGGCCGTGCGACGGGTGCCCGTCGGGCGGCGGGGGCGCCGCCACGCGCTTGAGCGGCTCGTTCCTGATGGCCGCGAGCAGGTCCTCGAGCAGCGGCACGCCCTTGCGGTCATCGAGCTGCCGGTAGGACTGGATGCCGACGAAGGCGACAAGCACGGCCGACAGCAGGAGCAGCAGGTTGTCGCCCGGCGCGCCATACGTGATGTTCGCGATCGTGATTTCGCCGTTCTTCGATCCGGCCAGTGCCCCGATCACCGCGGAGAAGCCAGTGGCGACGAACCCCGCGACCGCGATCACCGCCAGCAGGATCGCCTGGATCGTCGACTGGAAGAACGCGAACACCCGGCCCCGGGTGTCGTCGTCGACCTCAAGCCCGACGATTGTGAAGCCCGTCGGGTAGGCGGTCCCTGATATGACCCCCATGAGGAACACGAACACCGTAACGACGGCCAGGTTCGGCACCAGGGCGATCATGGCGAGCGGCACCGCGGACGCGGTCAGCGTGACGCCGAACAGCCGTCTTCGGGAGAAGTCGCCGAAGGGCCGGCTGCCGAACCCCATGCCGATCGCCAGGCCGACAAGGATCATCGCGAAGACGAGGCTGAACCCGGCGGACCCGCCCTTCAGCGTGTACTGGATGTAGGAGGACGCGAGGCCGATCACCACGCCGGCGGCGCAGAACGCGCCGATCATCCCGATCACCAGGCCGCGCACGACCGGTGTGTGCCTGATGAAGCGCCAGCCATCCCAGATGGCCTTGGCGGTCGACGGCACGGAAATCGGGCCGCTGTGCTCGCGTTTCCCGATCTGCCGCAGGAAGTACACGGTGATCGCGGAGACAAAGTAAGACGCGCCGTTGAAGTACAGCGCGAGATCCACCTTGTTGGTGTGGAAGACCGGGGCGACATGGCCGAGCCCGGTCGAGATGTAGCCGAGCACGACGAGCAAGAGCGCCGCGAGCGGCGCGGTGCCGTAGGTCATCAGCTGGCTGAGCTGGTTGGCCCGCTCCAGCTTGTCCTTGGGCACGAGATTCGGGATGGTGGCCGAGGCCGCCGGGTTCCAGAACTGCGACGCGATCCCGGCGAGGAACTTCGCGACGAAGATCCACAGCAGGTTCGGGAACAGCGGGATGGAGATGAACAGCAGGCCACGGATCACGTCGCCGACGATCATCGTCATCCGCCGGTCAAGCCGGTCCGCGAGCGCGCCGGCGAGCGGCCCGAGCAGCAGCGCGGGCAGCAGCGTGACCACCCAGACGCCGCTGATCGACGAGGTCTTCGCCAGGTTGCTGCCGTGCGTCACCGACGGGGCGAGAGCGAGAAGCGCGAGGATCGACAGCCAGTCACCCAGGCTGGACAGCGACAGCGCGATCCACAGCGCGCGGAAGGGCTTGATGGCGAGCACTCCGTCCCCGGAGCGCGCTCGCCTAGCCCGGCGGCTTGGGGGCGCCTCACCCGGGCTGGCGCTGCGTGGCGTGGAGCGGATGTTCACGGCGCTAGGTTATCGATAGCTGGCAGCGTGCCTGGTTATCACTGCTCGATCGTGATTCTACTTCGGTTAGGTTTCCGTACCTTTACGCGTGCTTGTCGTCTTTTTCGCCGTAGTTGGCTTAGCGGCCGTGCCTGTCGCCTTCTTAGGCGTCGTCTTCGTAGCCGCTGCCTTCGTAGCCGTCGTCTTCTTGGCCGTCGGCTTCTTCGCTGCCGGAGCCTTCGTCGCGGTGGCCTTGCGCGCACGCGGTGCCGGAGCGGCGGCCCGACGGTCGGCGAGCAACTCGGCGCCGCGCTCTGGTGTAACCGTGGCCACCTCGTCGCCCTTGCGCAGGGAGGCGTTGGTCTCGCCGTCGGTCACGTACGGGCCGAACCTGCCGTCCTTGATCACCATCGGCTTACCGGTCGCCGGGTCGTTGCCGAGCTCGCGCAGTGGCGGCGCGGCGGCGGCCCGGCCACGGCCACGGGCCTTGGGCTCCGCGAGCAGCGCCTTCGCCTGCTCGAGCGAGACGGTGAACATGTCCTCCTCGGTCGCCAGCGACCTACTTTCCGCGCCGTGCTTAACGTACGGGCCATACCGGCCGTTCAGCACGGTGACGGGCTCACCGTCGATCTCGCCGAGGGTCCGCGGCAGGCTGAGCAGCTTGAGCGCGTCGTCGAGCGTCACGTTGTCCAGGTCCATGGACTTCAGCAGCGAGGCGGTGCGCGGCTTGTCCTTCGCGCCCTCGGGAAGCACCTCGGTCACGTACGGCCCGAACCGCCCCGCCTTCGCCACCAGCTCATGACCGGTCACCGGGTCGGAACCGAGCGGCTTGTCCCCGCTCGGGATGCTGAACAGCTCTTCCGCCTTCTCCGGCGTCAGCTCGTCGGGCGCCATGTCCTCGGGCACGTTGGCCCGCTGCCCGCCCCGCTCCAGGTACGGCCCGTACCTGCCGACCCGGACGATGATGTCGGTCCCGGCGAGCGGGAAGGAGCTGACGTCCCGGGGATCGATGTCCCCGATGTCGGAGACCAGAGCCTTAAGCCCAAGTCCAGCAGAGTCATCAGAACGGGTTCGGCTTGCTGTCTTCGCCTCACCATTGCCGCCCTTGTCGTCAGCGCCGAAGTAGAAGCGGCGCAGCCACGGCACCCGCTCTGCTTCTCCCCTGGCGATCTCGTCGAGGGCGTCTTCCATCTGCGCGGTGAACGCGTAGTCGACGAGCTGCCCGAAGTGGTCCTCAAGGAGCTTGATCACCGCGAATGCCAGGAAGGACGGCACCAGCGCAGTGCCCTTCTTGAAGACATACCCCCGGTCAAGAATCGTGCCGATGATGCTCGCGTAGGTGGAGGGCCGTCCGATCTCCCGGTCTTCGAGCTCCTTGACCAGGGAGGCCTCGGTGTAGCGGGCCGGCGCCCTGGTGGCGTGCTCGGCCGCGCCGACGCGCAGCGCCCGCAGCGCCTGCTCCTCGGCCAGGGTGGGCAGGCGGCGCTCCTGATCGTCGGTGTCGGTGCTCGCGTCGTCGTTGGACTCGACGTAGGCCCGCAGGAACCCGTAGAAGTTGATGATCTTGCCGGAGGCGCCGAATTCGGTGGTCCGCACGGCCGCCGGGTCAAAGGACTGAGCCTGACTCGAAGCCACAACCCGTTCTGGCTGCTGGTTCAGACCTTGACTTCCTGCCGGGGTTCCCTCGACCCGGATGGACACGGACTCGCCGGTCGCGTCCTTCATCTGGCAGGCGACGGTGCGCTTCCAGACCAGGTCGTAGAGGCGCAGCTCGTCGCCCTTGAGGCCGGTTCGCTGCGCTTCCTGCGGGGTGCGGAAGCGGTCGCCCGCCGGGCGGATCGCCTCGTGCGCCTCCTGCGCGTTCTTGACCTTGCTCGTGTACGTCCGCGGCGCGTCCGGCACGTACTCGGGGCCGTAGAGCTCGCGCGCCTGCTGCCTGGCGGCGTCGATCGCGGTCTGCGAGAGCACGATCGAGTCGGTTCGCATGTAGGTGATGTAGCCGTTCTCATACAGCCGCTGCGCCACCGACATCGTGTACTTCGCGGAGAACCCCAGCTTGCGGGAGGCCTCCTGCTGCAGGGTGGTGGTGCGGAACGGCGCGTACGGGGAACGGCGGTACGGCTTGCGCTCGACGGAGGCAACGCGGAATTGCGCGTCCTTCGCGCTCAGCCGGGCGGCGAGCGCGGACGCGCCGGCCCCGTCAAGGTGCAGGAGCTGCTGCTTCGCGTTCGGGTCGGCTCGCAGTTCGCCAAGCGAGGTGAAGTCACGGCCCTGGGCGACTCGCCTGCCGTCGACGCTCATCAGCGTCGCGATGAAGCTGGTCGGGCTGTCCGGGAGCCTTTCCTTGCCGTGCTCCGCCGTGGCGAGTTCGGCTTCCAGGTCCCAGTAGCTCGCTGAGCGGAACTTGATCCGCTCCCACTCCCGGTCGACGATCAGCCGGGTGGCGACCGACTGGACGCGGCCGGCCGAGAGCCTCGGCATGACCTTCTTCCACAGCACGGGGGAGACCTCGTAGCCGTAGAGGCGGTCGAGGACGCGCCTGGTCTGGTAGGCGTCGACCTTGCCCTGGTTGAGCTCGGTCGGGTTGGCGATGGCCCGGGCGATCGCCTCCGGCGTGATCTCGTGGAAGACCATCCGCTTGGTCGGCACCTTCGGCTTGAGTTCTTCCGTCAGGTGCCACGCGATGGCCTCGCCCTCGCGGTCCTCATCAGTGGCGAGGTAGAGCTCGTCGGCGTCCTTGAGCAGCGTCTTGAGCTTGGAGACCTGCTGCTTCTTATCGCTCGGCACGACGTAGAGGGCCTTAAAGTCGTCGTCGACATCGACGCCAAGGCGAGCCCACGGCTGCGCGCGGAACTTTTCCGGGATTTCTGCCGCTTTGTCGGGCATGTCCCGAATGTGGCCGATGCTCGACTCGACCACATATCCCTTGCCGAGGTAGCCGGCGATGGTCCTGGCCTTCGCCGGGGATTCCACGATCACTAGCCGGGTGCCCTGGCCGTTCCCGTTTCCGGCATCGCTCCGCCCGGAGGCCCCGTCTCCGTTGTGGGAGGCCGCCGTCGTCTTGCCTGCGGCCTTGCTTCTTGCTGGCACGCTCTTTTCCAACCTCACATCCGCGGCGTGGCCCGTCACGCCTAAGCGGGCTACCGCCACGCTCCGACGTGACACTCACCGCAAGTACCATACGCGGCGCGGCCACGAAATGCCCGTCCCTGCCGTTATCCCTGCAACCCGATTAGCCGTCCAGACTGTTCCCAGCGTGCTCTGTGCCACAGAGCGATCCGCGCAATCCGCGCGCGGAAGTTGGCCTGTCCGGCTTGCGCACTCCGTGAACGGAAGCACAATAAGAGGTAATGCTGGAGTATGACTACCTCGTCTTGTACCTGCCGCGCGGCACGTCACGCGACGCTGCGCGGCGTATCCTCACGGATCACGCGGAGTACGGAGCATGGGAACTGGCCAGGCTCCGCCTCTATGCGGACGGCAGCAGGAAGGCTACTCTCCGCCGTCGCATAATACGCGCCGTAAGGACGTTTTGACACCCGCTTCGGGCTAGCAGATGTCCAGCAGGCGGTCCAGGACCCGGACGCCGAACTGGAGGCCCGCTACCGGGACACGCTCGTCGACGCCATGGAACATGCCGAAAAAGTCCAGCTCTGACGGCAGGCGCAGCGGGCTGAACCCGAAGCAGCGGATGCCGAGCTGGGAGAACCACTTAGCGTCGGTCCCGGCGGACAGGCAGTACGGCGCCACGATCGCGTCGGGGTCTTCGGCGCTCAGGGCCTGCGACATCGAGTCCCACAAATGACCGTCGGGGGTGGTTTCAAGAGCGATGTCATGATGGATGAACTCCCGGCTGACCGCCGAGCCGAGCAGCCGGTCGAACTCCTCGAAGAACTCCTCCTCGCGGCCGGGCAGGAAGCGCCCGTCGACCTCGCCGGTCGCGGTCTGCGGGATCACGTTGACCTTGTAGCCGGCCTTGAGTCCGGTCGGGTTGGCGGTGTGCTGTGTGGTCGCGCCGATCATCTTGCTGATCCCGCCGAGCTTGCCGATGACGCTTGCCGGGTCCTCGGGGTTGAAGTCAACGCCAAGGACTTCGCTGGCCTTCCGCAGGAACGCCGTCGTCGCGTCCGGGAGCTGGGTTGGCCACTGGTGCCGCCCGACCCTCGCCAGCGCCTCCGCGAGCTTAGTGACCGCGTTGTCGGTGTGGATCATCGACCCGTGCCCCGCCGTGCCTGTCGCGGTAAGCCGCATCCAGGCCAGGCCCTTCTCCGCCGTCTGCACAGCGTAGAGGCGCTGGTCGCCGACGGGCACGCTGAACCCGCCGACCTCACCGATCGCCTCCGTTACGCCTTCGAAGAGCTCCGGGTGCTCCCTTGCGAGGAACCCGGCGCCCCAGTTGCCGCCAGCCTCTTCGTCCGCGGTGAACGCGAGCACGACGTCACGGGCAGGCTTGCGGCCTTCCCTGATCCTCTGCCGCACGACCGCGAGCATCATCGCGTCCATGTCCTTCATGTCGACCGCGCCGCGCCCCCAGAACGCAGTCATCGGCGATCTCCCCGCCGAACGGGTGCTCCCGCCAGTCACTCGCGTTCGCGGGCACGACGTCCAGGTGCCCGTGGATGAGCAGCGCGGGTCGGCTTTGGTCTGCGCCCTCGATACGCGTAACCAGGCTGGTCCGCTTCGGGTGCGACTCAAGAACCGCCGGCGTGAGCCCGACCTCCCCGAGCAGGCCGGCGACATACTCGGCGGCCTTCCGCTCCCCCGGCCCGGAGTGATCCCCCGGATTGGTCGTGTCGATCCTGATCAGGTCGCGGCAAATACCGACGACCTCCTGGGCCCCACTGGGTACTTCCCTGTTTTGGTTCTCAGTCACCCTCCCATCGTGCCACCACCCCGTCCCACCTGCGCACCGGTAACCGGGGGGCATCGCCGAACATAACCACCCAAAACGAGTGCCAGGGATGTGCTAGCTGGCCCTAAGTTCGACGGTGAGCCAGCTTGGGGACCGCCCCGACCGCACAGCAGCAAGGGGGTCCACAGCTCCTGTGGCCCACGGGACCAGAGCGCAGCAGGCGGTTCGCTAAGAGGCGCAAGGTTTGCTAGCCTTAGCCAGCCGACGTGATCGGCACACCCGTCCGGGTGGCGGAATAGGCAGACGCGCTAGCTTGAGGTGCTAGTGGCCGGTAACGGCTGTGGGGGTTCAAGTCCCCCCTCGGACACGTTAAATCCCCATATTTCCCTGTTTTCGGGCATGGCAGATCGTCACCTGGGCGCGGGCTTGCGCCGGCGCCGGGCGACCGGCGGTCTTCTTTCTCGTCCTTCCTGTGCAGTGGCCCCTTTCAGGCCGGGGTTAGCTTGCTTTCCTGATGGTGGTCTTGTTGGCCTCGGCCGTGCCCGCCTGCAGGGTTCCTGCGGCCGGATCATAGGTGAGGGTGATCTGGTGCTCGCGCAGGTACCCGATCGCGTCTTCCGGGCTCGCTGCCGGGGGCCGGGCATCGGTTCCCCGGCGAGTGCGCCGCCGGCGGCTGGCGGGAGGCTGCGTCCCGGTCAGGAGGAGATGCAGGGCGGGCAGGCGCGGCAGGATGCGGTCCTCGCGGACGTGGGCGTTCTTCGGCCGCCCCGGGTCCGGCGGGGATGCGGTGGTGTGGCCGTGGCGGCACCTGTAGGCCGGCTTGCCGTTGGACCAGGCTGATTCCATCCGCCGCCCGCACAGCGCGCAGGTCACCAGCCCGGCCAGCAGGTACCGCCGCTTCTGCGGCACTGCCGGGCCGGCTTCGGGGGCGGGGCCGCGGGCGGCGCTGACGTCCTGGGCGGCGATGAAGTCATCCTCGCTGACCAGCGCCTCGTGCGCCGGCCTGCTCGAGATGACCCACCCGTCGGGCAGGTTCCACCGCTGCACCTTCTTGTGCCCCAGGCTGACGTCGGCCGGGTCGGCGAGATCGCGGTCGGTGCGCTGCCGGTTCCACACCTGCCGGCCGGTGTACCGCGGGTTGGCCAGGATCGTGGTCACCGTCCGCAGCGTCCAGACCGCCCCCGTGCGGTGCCGGTTCCGCTGCGGGTCGGCGGCCGACGGGCAGGGGAGCCCGGCGTCGTTCAGCGCCCGGGTGATCCGCGCCGCCGAGTGCCCGGCCAGCCGCTGCGCGAACATCCACCGCACCACATGGGCGGTCTCGGGGTCGGGCTCGAGCCGGTGCGCACGGCGGCCCCAGGCGGCGTGCGCCTTGTTCGGGTGCGGCCCGGCGTCGCCGAGCCGGTAGCCGTACGGCGGGCGCCCGCCCAGGTACCGTCCCTGCTCCCGCGTCTGGACCGCCATCGCGGTCCGGACCCGGATGCTTGTGCGAGTGACCTCCCGCTTCGACGACAGGCCCAGGACCGTCATCGCCTGCTCGTGGTGCTCGGAGTGGTAGTCGACCTGGCCGCCGGCCTCCGGCAGCCACAGCTGTACCGCGTAGTGCTCGAACAGCGGCGCCATCAGCGCGTACTGGGCGCCGTAGAACGCCCGCTCGTACTCACCGACCACGATCGCGTCCCAGCCCCGGTCCGGGTCTGCCAGGGCGGCGACCAGTGCTGCGGCCTGCGGGCGCCGCGCCCACGCCACTGACCGGCTCTCCCCGATATCGAAGAACTCGGCTGCGATCTGCCCGTGCCCGCGGACAAGCGCTCCCGCCTGCTCCTGCTGCCTGGCTCTGGAGGTCACCGGGTCCTGCCAGTCCTCTGTCGATACCCGTCCGTAGAATGCGAAGCGCAAGCCGCCGTGCGCCGAGTTCCCGGGACGGTGTTGGCGCTCCGACTGCCCCGCCCACGCCGCCAGCCTGTTGCAGCCCGGTTCTGGGCACGGCACCGTAACCGCCGGCCGCCTTCTCGCTGTGGCCACCCGCGCCTCCCGTTCGGCGGAGACTACCCCGCGTCCAGCACGCACGCCACACGCCGGGAGAACCACAGTGAATTTCGGAAATTAAGTAAATTGTCGCGTATCTTACGGCGCACTATTTGTCGGCATTTTTCAGTACATTCGACCCGGACTGGACGATGGCGAACTCGGCGAGTCGTTGCAGGCTGCGCTGGCAGCCCGTGACCAGCCTTGTGGGCTGTGCGAATCGCAGCCATCAATGACTGGTTATAACGGATCGCGCTGGCCAGCCCCGGGCGTGAGAACCTCGATGGTGCCGAGTGCGGGACGCACCTTATACACCATGTCAGAGGAGTGGCTGAGCCTCAGCGCCTCTAGGCGGCCCAGCCCCGCCAGGTTCTTCAGCAGCATCCGGCCGATCATCTCGTGCGACACCAGCAGCGGGGCGCGCACTCCCGAACGGGCGATCCAGGCCAGCGCCCGGCCTGCCCGGGCGTCGGCGTCGGCATAGCTCTCGCCACCGGGGAAGCGATAGAAGTACTTGTCCCGAGCCCGGGCCTCGGCCTGCCCCGGCCAGGCGGCCGCGATCTCGGCACGGGTAAGGCCCGATAGCTCCCCGTGATCGACTTCGCTGAGATCGTCCAGCGCCTGCACCGGCATTCCGAGCGCGGCGGCGAACACGGCGGCGGAGGTCCGCGCGCGCCCCAACGGGCTGCTGAACAGCGCATCGACCGGTTCGCGGCGGACCGCGGCGGCGTTGCGGTGCACTTGCAGGACACCCTCGGGAGTGAGCGGCGAATCGAGCCGGCCCTGCTGCCGGCCTTCCAGATTCCACACCGTCTGCCCGTGCCGGGCCAGGTACACGGACTCGAACGCGAACACAACCCGTAGTCCTACCGGACCACGACCCGGATCGCCACGGTTTTCCCGCACTACGAGACGTCGCCTGACGGTCAAGCCGTAGGCTCGCTGGCGTGGCTGTCGTCGAAGTCCCGGGATCCAAGTCCATCACCGCCCGCGCGCTGTTTCTCGCGGCCGCGGCCCGCGGCACCACGGTGCTGCGCAAACCGCTGGACGCCGATGACACCGCCGGCTTCGCCGAAGGCCTCACGGCCCTGGGTTACAAGCTGGACCGGGCACCGGGACGGTGGCTGGTCGAGGGGCGCCCTGATGGGCCGGCCGTCGCGCAGGCCCGTGTGTTCTGCCGCGACGGCGCCACCACCTCCAGGTTCCTGCCCGCACTCGCCGCGGCAGGCCACGGCGAGTTCCACTTCGACGCCTCCGCCCAGATGCGCCGCCGCCCCCTCGGCCCGCTCACCAAGGCGCTGCGCAGCCTCGGCGTCGACCTCCTCCACGAGATCGAGGAAGGCCACCACCCGCTCACCATCCGCGCCCACGGGATCAAGGGCGGGCACGTCACGCTGGACGCCGGCCTGTCCTCCCAGTTCCTCACCGCCCTGCTGCTCCTCGGCCCGCTCACCGCCGAAGGGCTCGCCATCACCGTCACCGACCTCGTCTCCGCACCGTACGTAGAGATCACCACGGCGATGATGGAGCGCTTCGGGGCCGGAGTCGAGCGCGACGGCAGCACCTACCTCGTCCCCTCCCGGCCCTACACCGCCACCGACTACCTGATCGAGCCCGACGCCTCGACAGCGAGCTACTTCCTGGCCGCGGCTGCGCTCACCGGCCGCAGCATCACCATCCCGGGGCTCGGGTCACACTCCCCGCAAGGCGACCTGCGGTTCGCCGACGTGCTCTCCCGCATGGGCGCCGACGTCACCATCACCCCCGAGTCCGTCACCGTCGCCGGCCCTCCGAGCGCGGGCCTGCACGGAATCACCGTCAACATGCGCGACATCTCCGACACCATGCCCACACTCGCCGCGATCGCCCCGTTCGCCGACGGCCCGGTCCGCATCGAAGACGTCTACAACACCCGGGTCAAGGAATGCGACCGGCTCGAAGCATGCGCGCAGAACCTCCGCGCCGCCGGCGTTCCAGTCCAGGTGGGCCGCGACTGGATCGAGATCCACCCGGCCCGGCCCCATCCGGCGCACATCACCTGCCACGGCGACCATCGCATCGCGATGGCCTTCAGCATCACCGGCCTGCGCACCCCCGGCATCACCCTGGACGACCCCGGATGCGTCAAGAAGACCTTCCCCGGATTCCACACCGCCCTCGCCGCGCTCCAGACCGCCTGGCAACACGACCAGTAGCAGTCAACGCGGCGGCGACCCGGACCGGCCCCATGCCCGGATCAGGGAACCGGAAGCTGCAGCTCGTCGGCTTCATCATGATGGGCGCCTGCTTCGCCGTGATCGGCCTGGTGCCCGGCATGACCACGGCGGTGGCGCCGTTCCTGCTGGTCTACGGGATCAGCTACTTCTTCACCGAGTTCGGCCCGAACGTCACGACCTTCGTCCTGCCCGGCGAGCTGTTCCCCACCCGGTTCCGCGCCACCGGGCACGGCATCTCGGCCGGCGTCGGGAAGCTGGGCGCGTTCATCGGCGTGTTCCTGTTCCCCCTCCTCCAGCACTCCCTCGGGCTGCGCGGCACGCTGCTGCTCACCGCCGGGATATCGGTCCTGGGCGCGCTGCTCACCCTCGTCCTGCCCGAGCCCGCGGGCCGCAGCCTGGAAGAGATATCAGGCGAGGCCGAGGTCATCGCGGCGGCCGAGGACGCGATCCGCGACGCCGGAGAGCCCGCCCCCGTCACGCTGTTAGCTTCGCCGGGCTACACGGAAGCCCGTGACGAAGCGCCGCTGCCAGGGGGTCTCCACCGAACGGGGATCGTAGTAGCGGCGGACGCAGGCGATCGCCTCCCGGCCGGGCAGCCCGTCCAGAACGGCCAGGCAGGCCAGCGCCGTTCCCGTCCACCCGCGCCCGCCCGGGCAGGCGATCTCGACACGCTCGGCCACGGTACGTTCCCACGCCTCATGAAGGGCGCTGGCGGCGGCAGCGGAATCGGACGGCAGCCAGAAGTCCCGCCAGCGGACCCAGCGGGCCTGCCAGGGAACCGGCTGCGGCTGGCGCCCCTGCAGGTACAGGGCGAACTGCGGCGGCGGCCCGGCCGGGACTGGGCGGCACAGCGCCCGACCGCGGACGAGCCGACCCGACGGCAGCCGCAGCACCCCCGCCGTACCAGGTTCCCAGGCAGTACTCACGCAGGCGAGCGTAGCCATTCAAGCGGCGGCCTCATCGTCCTGCTTGGCCGGGACGTGCTGGCCGGATTCCTGGGGCGGCCCTTGCCATGTTCACGGTTGCTGCGCTTGACGGCATCTCATACGGTGCCTGCGTGCCTGTCATTGAAATCCCCAGTGGCCTCAAGCCCGTCGACGGCCGCTTCGGCGCCGGCCCGTCGAAGGTACGCCCGGGTGCGCTCAGCGCTCTCGCCGCCACGGGAACCTCCCTGCTCGGTACTTCCCACCGGCAGGACCCGGTCAAGAACCTAGTGCGCAGAGTGCGCAAGGGCGTGCATGACCTTTTCTCGCTCCCCGCGGGTTACCAGGTCGTGCTCGGCAACGGCGGCTCCACCGCCTTCTGGGACATCGCAGCCTTCGGCCTGGTCCGCCAGAGGTCACAGCACCTCGTGTTCGGCGAGTTCTCGTCCAAATTCGCCAAGGCGGCTCACGCGGCACCGTGGCTGACCGAGCCGTCCGTCATCACTGCCGTACCCGGCACCGCACCGCGCCCGGCGGCCGAGGCCGGCATCGACGCCTACGCCTTCACCCACAACGAGACCTCTACCGGCGTCGCAATGCCGGTAAAGAGGACGGACGGCGCGGACGACGGCGCACTTTCGCTGGTCGACGCAACCTCCGGGGCCGGCGGCCTGCCGGTGGACATCACCGAGTCGGACGTCTACTACTTCGCCCCGCAGAAGAATTTCGCAGCCGACGGCGGATTGTGGATCGGCGTATTCTCCCCTGCCGCGCTGGAGCGCGCCGCGCAGATCGCCGGGTCCGGCCGGTACATCCCCGCCTTCTTCGACTTGCCGGCCGCCATCAGCAACTCGGCCAAGGACCAAACGCTGAATACCCCGGCGACCGCCACCCTGTTCCTGCTGGCCGACCAACTTGACTGGATGAACCGCAACGGCGGCCTGCCGTGGGCCACGGCCCGCACCGCCGACTCCGCGGGCCGCCTCTACACCTGGGCGGAGAAGTCCGAGTACACCACCCCGTTCGTAGCCGATCCGGCGCAGCGCTCCCAGGTGATCGGCGTGATCGACCTCGACAACTCGGTCAACGCGGCGGAGGTCACGCAGGCGCTGCGCGCCAACGGGATCGTGGACACCGACCCGTACCGCAAGCTCGGGCGCAACCAGCTGCGCATAGCGATGTACGCGTCGATTGACCCATCCGATGTCGATGCCCTCACTGCCTGCATTGATTACGTCTGCGAGCGGTTGTAGCAGGGGCCGGCCAGGGCTGCTGCATGAGGTCGTGGAGACCCTCGGGTGCGTCGGAGGGGTTGTCGGCGGGGGCAGTGTTGATGTCGGCGAGGAGGCGGCCGGCGAGTACCGCCAGGGCTCCGGGGCCGCTGCCGCCGAAACCCAGGACAGGCCCCAGTAGGCGTCCTTGGGCGCGAGGTAGAGCGTGCCGTCGCCGGTGCGGACCCACACCGGCCGGTCGAGGATCAGCTCAGCCAGCGGGGCGGTGGCCGGCAGCCAGCAAGGTGCCGTCCTCACGGCGGATGACCGGGGTATCGGTCAGGGGCTCGGCCGCGGCCTGGCGCGGGTCAAGCTGGTCGAAAGCGGCGGTACGCGGCGCCGGGATCAGCCGGGCTGCCCACTCGGCAGCCAGCGGGCTCGCCCCCGGGTTCACCGTCTCCGCGTTTCCGGAGGGAAAGTCCTTCCCGTGGTCCCACATCATCTTCTCGCGGACGCACGCGGGTGCAAGCGTGTCGTCGCGGGCAAGGATCTCCAGCCACCCGGCCCGGCGCGTGCCCGGGTCAAGGTCGCCGGCATCGGTCTCGGGCACCGGCATCGGCCGCGCGGCCACGGTCACGGTGCCGGCGTCGGTGCACTCCGCGAGGATCTTGAGATCCTGTGCGGCGCTTGCGGTCTCGCGGTGCTGGGTGACGTGCGCCAGGTTCACCAGGACCCGCTGAGCGGGGCTGCCGTCCTCGACGGCAGCGGCCAGCCCGCAGCAGCGGGAGCACGCCCAGGTCCGGCACGGCCGACGCCATGACAGGCGGCGCCCCGGGCTTCCACCCCCGGATCAGCGCGGGGATGCGCAGGGCAAAGGGCCAGAAGGGCAGCGGGGGCACCGATGACCTCTGCGACCCTCCGCCAGTCCAGCATGGGGTACTCCTCGACCCCGGGGACGGCAAGAAGGATCCCTCGGACGGACGGTCCGATAGGCGAGAAGTCCGCCTCGACGACGACTATGCCGACGGCGTCACGCAAAGCGCCGACGATGCGGTCCGAGCCGCCCAGGGTGTCATGCGAGGGCCATGCCATGAACACCTCGCCCAGCCCCGCAACCTCCCAGCCGAGCGCGACGTCGCCGCCGCCGATGTCCCGCGGCCCGCTGAACACCGCCGGCTCGGCCGCATCGGGCCACCACCACAGCGGAACCCGCCCGGCAGCCTCTGGTGCCGCCGACAGCGCCCAGCCGTAAGCGTGAGCATCCAGCCAGTACGGCTGCCCGTCCCCATATCCAGCAGGATCAGGGAACTGACCGCTCCGGGCAGCTGCCCTCAGCCGCTTCAGCGGCAGTCCGAGCAGCACCGCGCAAGCCGCCAAGCCCAGCTTCGTCTCCTGAGACATCCCAGATTCCCACCCTTCCGGTATCCCTACACCGCCTTGAAAGTTGTGACCGGAACCAAAGATCACTACACCGGGCCGATGCCGGCGCCCTGGGGTCCGGCACCACGCGGGTGCGCCACGCTCTAAGAGCGTCTCTAAGAGTCACGCCTGCCGCGCACAGGCCTATGCCGCAGCCGACTGATTCAACTTCACGCGGCCGAGCACGACACCCGTCACCACGAGTGACCCCACGTCGGTCTCGTTAGCTGCGAAACACGCCCCTGCCGATTCAGTGTCCGGATCGGTCGCATTTTCATCGCAGGCATTCGCACGCCGGATACCCGGTTCTGCGCCGTCCGGATCCAATCCGGCATCCCCGGTTTGGCGCAATCCCGAGGCGGCGATTATCAACGCGGCCGCGGCGGCGAGCTCGTCAGCCGCCGTCTGGGAGCGGGCTATCGGTCGTTCCGCATCTCCCCGAACCTAAGCCCGCGCTGCTCGCACTGGTCTGGCGGTGCTAGACGAACTGGCGGGCTCACCGAGTTCTGACAAGGATCAGCGGTGGACTCGGCACAGGGCAGGACCCTTATGCCCGTAGGACCTCGGGGTCGGCTCCCAAGGCTTCCCGGATCTGTTGGTGGCAACGCGCTGACGGATTTACAAGGACAGGGCATACCGCAGCCCGAAGGAGTGGTAGATCGACCGAACTGTCGCTATAGGCGTAAGCGACCGGTGTGGCTATTCCTGCTTCCTCAAGGAGGCGCACTTTCCCGGTTCCGCGGCAGCTATCGATGACCCGCTGCGCCCGCCGGCGGTAGCCCAGGCGGGTGGCGATCACTTCAAGATCGGCGAACCCTAGCGCGGCGCACACGGCACTGGCCAGAGGCTCCGCGCATCCGGTAGCCACGATGACGCGGTCGCCGGCTTCGACGTGGGAGTGCAGCCGGTCGAGGGCGACGGCGATACGGCGCGGCTTGGCGGCGTGGGCGAGGGCGAACTCTTGCGCCAGCGCATCGAAGCGGTCCTGCGATATGCCGACTGTGGCGAGCCAGAGGAATGCAGACACCGCGCGGTCATGCGTGACAGTCAGCAGGAACAGCGGCAGAAGGACCACCGCGGACAGCAGGGAGGCGGCGGCGCGTGCTGGTCGCCGAAGCATGAGAGCACGCAGGAAGAGCCCGAAAGAGTCCCCTCGCACGAGGGTGTCGTCGAGGTCGAAGACGACAACACGCTGCAGTGATTTTTGCCGCAATGGATCAGGCATCTGGTGCTTCAGAACACAGCGATTTCGTCGGCGCTTGCGCCGGTCAGATGGTAGTCGGCAGAACTTGTTTGGCGTCCTGAGACTAGTTTCATCAGCGTGGAGCGGCCGGTTCGCAGAGTGGCGGCAGCCCGGCCGGGCCTGGGCGCTCCGATCATGAGCGTGGCGTCGCCAAGGCGCACCTCGACCAATGGGGATGCCCTACGCCGGGTCCAGTCGCTGAGCAGGACGCAGGCGTCGTCGAACCCGTCGCTTTCGTAGGCGAGCTGCTCGCCGAGGGCTGCGCGGACATCGCCGCCGTGTATCCACTCGCCGAGGGCGAGGACGTCCAGTCTTCCTCCCGCCCTGGCGATGGCGCTCCCTGCCTCCAGGTAGCCGTTCGCAAGCTCGGACAATATTTCTGGCAGCGGCAGTGGGCGCCGCTCGGCCACGTCGACTTCGTTGAGATCGGGCGTGAAGGCGTGCAAGGTTCCTGCTGTCACCCGGCTGAGGGCTGCGGCGCAATGGGCGAGCACGTCGCGCACCGACCAACCGGGGCATGCGGTGGGACGGTCGAATGCGTCCTCGGGTGTGTTACGGAGGAGCGGCAGCAGCGAATCGTGCTCGGCCCGAAGCAGCCGTGACGGGCGGAGTGGGTCGCGTCCGAACCCGGACTGGTCGGCCGGAGCAGGCATAAGTTGGTAAGTTACTAGATAAGAACATCGTGGTCTATCGGAGCAGCGGCGGAAGACGCCAGAGCGAACGCGCGCGGCTCGCCGCCAAGGCCGTCTGAGCTGGTCGCCGCCTCTGGCCTCAGGTACACACACCGTTCAGGTGATGAAGTCTCCGATGCGCTGATGGTCAGGCGGCGGTTCCAGAGAGCGTGACCCTTGCCGGGCGGGCAGATCGGGTGTCGCCCGCGCGTCCGTGGGCCGCGTGCTCGACCCGGGGCCTGGTGCGCACCCGGGCCGAATTGCTGAACCAGTACAACCGGGACGGGCTCAGCCCTCGTAGCGGTGAACCTGCTTCTGCTACCCGACCTTGGGGACGGGGCACGGAGTCCCCTAGCCGTGGCCGTGACCGCCTTGCGCAGAGAGCCGGGCCGACACGCCACCGCGGGTATTTCAGGTTGGCCGGAATCCTGTGGCGTTTGTCATTGCGGACGTCTCTCGCCGGAGCCACGCTTGTCGCATGGATGGTTTGCCGTGTGGGCGGTCTGTGGTCCTGCTGGCCTTCCCCGGCGTGCAGGCGCTGGATCTGGTCGGCCCGATGGAGGTGTTCACTGGCGCGTCCCAGATTGTGGCGGGGGCATACGAGGTGCGGGTAGCGGCACCAGGTCGCGGCGGCCTGGGAACTTCTAGCGGCCTGATGGTCTTGTCGGCGGGCGGTCTTCCTGACATGCCGGCGAGGATTGACACGCTGCTGGTGTGCGGCGGCCCAGGCGCCGGCGCGGCTGAGCGTGACGAGCGGCTGATCGGCTGGCTGCGGGATGCAGCCGGGCACTCGCGCCGGATCTCGTCTGTCTGCAACGGCGCGCTGCTGCTCGCCCGCGCCGGGCTCCTTGACGGGCGGCGGGCTACCACGCACTGGGCCGTCTGCCGGGAACTCGCCGAGCGCTATCCCCAGGTCACGGTCGAGCGCGACGCGATTTTCGTGCGGGACGGGCGGGTCTGGACGTCTGCGGGGGTAACCGCGGGCATGGATCTGGCGCTGGCACTGGTTGAGGAAGACCTCGGCCGCGATGTCGCGCTGGAGATCGCGCGGTGGCTGGTGCTGTTCGTGAACCGGCCGGGCGGCCAGTCGCAGTTCTCGTCCCACATTGCCGGCCAGCGCCCGCGCACCGGCCCGCTGCGCGACGTGACGGACTGGATCCAGCGGAATCTCGCCGCGGACCTCCGCGTTGAGGCCCTCGCTGCCCGGGCATGTATGAGCCCGCGCAACTTCTCGCGGGCGTTCCGTCGCGAGACCGGAATGACGCCGGCCAAGTACGTGGAGATCACGCGCGTGCAGGCCGCGCGCCTGGCCCTTGACGACGCCGCGGACGGCGTGGACGCCGTGGCGATACGGTGCGGGTTCGGAACAGCAGAGACGATGCGCCGCGCGTTCCACCGTCATGTCGGGATCGGCCCCGCCGAGTACCGGGCGCGGTTCTCCTCCGCGCTACAGGAGGCGATGCAGGACCGCACAACAAGGGAGGCACATGCAGATCGCATTCCTGCTCTACGAGGGATTCACCCCGCTTGACGCGATCGGGCCGTACCAGGTGCTGGCGGCCATGCCTGGTGCCGCCCCGGTCTTCGTCGCGGAAGAAGCCGGGCCTGTTCGTTCTGATTCAGGCTGCTCGATCGTCGCCGGGCAATCGCTGGCCGAGACGGTCCGCCCTCAGGTCGTGGTCGTCCCGGGAAGCCTGACGTCGTTCACCACGATGATGCGGCACCAGCCAGTCCTCGGCTGGCTGCGGGACGTGTCAGCCCACGCCGAGTACGTGACGTCGGTGTGCACCGGCTCGCTGCTGCTCGCCTCAGCCGGGCTGCTCAGCGGGCGCAAGGCCACGACCCACTGGGCCGCGCGCGAACTGCTCGCCGCACTCGCCGTTACCGTCGTGCCCGACCGCGTAGTCGACACAGGCCAGGTGATCACCGCCGCCGGCGTCTCGGCCGGGATCGACATGGCACTGCACCTCGCCGGGCGCATCCACGGCGACGACATCGCCCGCGCCATCCAGCTGGCCATTGAGTACGATCCGGCACCGCCGTTCGGCAGCGGCTCAGCCGCGAAGGCGAGCTCGGCGACCGTGAGGGCAGTGCTGGCGGGGCTGACGGCTCGCGGGGCTGACTGGCTGCGCGAGCCAGGAGGCGGGCGGTGAACCCGCCGCTGGCGCTCGTCACCGGCCCTGACGAGCATGGCATCGCCGTCATCACGCTGAACCGCCCAGACAAGAAGAACGCGCTGTCCATCGCGCTGCGTGAAGAGGTGACGACGCTTCTCGGCAGGCTGTCGGACGATCAGTCGGCCAAGGCGCTCGTCATCACGGGAAGCGGCGGGGACTTCAGCGCCGGGTTCGACCTGCGGGAATTCGACATCACGGAACCCGGCCACCAGCAACGCCGGTGGGAGTCATCGGATGTGTTCCACCACACGGTCTACCGGTTTCCGCTGCCGGTGATCGCCGTCGTTGACGGGATCGCCTACGGCGACGGGTTCGACCTTGCCGTCCTATGTGACCTGCGCGTCGCCACGCACCGGGCGGAATTCGCCCATCCCGAGACCTCCTACGGCCCCGTGGTCTACGGGCCGCTGCACGCCCTAGTCGGCGGTGCGGTCGCCCGCAACCTCGTCCTGACCGGCCGCAAGGTCGAGGCGCAGACCGCACTGCGACTGCACCTCGTCAGCGATCCCGGCAACCTGGCCGAACGAGCCGCGGCGCTAGCCCGCCAGGCCTCCCGCGCGCCCCGCGGGATCCTGATGCGAAACAAGGAAAAGTTCATCGCCCGCTCAGCCATCGACCCCAGCACGCCAACCCTCGACCTCTGAGAAGACCATGACCAGCCACGCGTCCACAGTCCGGGGCGCCCCAACGGCTGCGTGAGGTGACTGTCGACGATCACGGCATCGGATGCTGGCACGACACTGGTGCTGCTGCGGCATGCCAAGTCGGCTTGGCCCGATGTCCCTGACCATGAACGCCCCTTGGCTCCGCGCGGACGGCGGGATGCTGCTGCCGCGGGGCGCTGGCTGAGCCCTGTCGGCTACTTCCCTGACCAGGTCGCGTGTTCCGCCGCGCGCCCAGCGTGGCTTCGCATCGGCTCCGGCGGCAGTCTTCCACCACTTCGTGTAGCGCATGAGAGCTAACGGCTTTCATAGGCGCGAGCAAAATCGGGCGAGATACGTGAGCAGAACGCCGAGGTCTGCACGCCTCGTCTGGCAGGCGCAGCAAATCGCTAGATGTTGCCTATCGGCGGATATTTCGGCTGCCCGGACTCTGCGGACAGCACAGACCGCGATCACCGGATCTTCGTCCGAGCGCCCGGAGCGGCCCGCCCTGGACATCGCCCGCCGCCCGGCCCGGGAAGCAGGACGCAACGCGAAATGCCTGGCGCCTGCGTGGCACCGGCGGTTATCCTCGACCCATGGAAATTTCCCCAAACTGGGGAAATTTCCCTCGAATGTGTGTTCAAGTCCCCCCTCGGACACGTTAAAACCCCACGGCAGCCGGTTTCCGGGCATGCCGGATTGTCACTTGGGCGCGGGCTTCCGCCAGCGCCGGGCGACCGGTGGTTCTGTTTCCCTTCCTCCCTTGCGGTACGGGCCTTTCAGCCGGGTTTAGCTTGCTTTACCCGTGATGGTCTTCGCGGCCCCGGCTGTGGATGCGGTTGCCCGCAGTGTTCCTGTGGCCTGGTCGTAGGTCAGGGCGATCTCGTTCGCGCGCAGGTACCCGGGCGCTTTCTCCGGGCTGGCCGCCGTCGGCCGGACATCCGCGCCGCGGCGGGTCCGGCGCCTCCTGCGCGCCTCGGCGGGCGCCGGCAGGAGGCAGAGGGCGGGCAGCTGCGCCAGGGCGCGGTCCTTGCGGACGTAGGCGTTCCCCGGCTGGCCCGGGTCCGGCGGAGTAGCACTGGTGTGCCCGTGGCTACACCGGTAGGCAGGCCTGCCGTGGGACCACGCTGATTCCATCCGCCGCCCGCAGGTCCCGCACACCAGCAGCCCGGCCAGCAGGTACCGGCGCTTCTCCAGGACGGCCAGGCCACCATCGGGATCAGGGCCGCGGGCGGCGGTGATGTCCTGGGCGGCGATGAAGTCGGCCTCGCTGACCAGCGCCTCATGCGCGGGCCGGGCGGAGATGACCCAGCCGTCGGGCAGGTTCCACCGCTGCACGCTCTTGTGCCCCAGGCTCACATCAGCCGGATCGGCCAGGTCCTTGTCGGTGCGCTGCCGGTTCCACACCTGGCGCCCGGTGTACCGCGGGTTGCCCAAGATGGTGGCGATCGTGCGCAGCGTCCAGCCCGCGCCGGTGCGGTGCGGGTTCCTGCCCGGGTCTGCCGCCGACGGGCAGGGGACGCTCGCCTCGTTCAGCGCCCGCGCGATCCGCGCCACCGAGTGGCCGGCGAGCCGCTGGGCGAACATCCACCGCACCACGTGCCCCGTCTCCGGATCCGGCTCCAGACGATGAGCTCGGCGCCCCCAGGCGGCATGGGCCTTGTTCGGGTGCGGCCCGGCGTCCGCGAGACGGTACCCGTACGGCGGGCGGCCACCGAGGTAGCGGCCCTGCTCCCGGGTCTGGGCGGCCATCGCCGTGCGGACCCGGATGCTGGTCCGGGTCACCTCTCGCTTCGACGACAGGCCCAGCACCGTCATCGCCTGCTCGTCATGCTCAGAAGCGAAGTCGACCCGCCCGCCCGCCTCCGGCAGCCACAGCTGGACCCCGTAGTGCTCGAACAGCGGCGCCATCAGCGCGTACTGGCTGCCGTAGAACGCCCGCTCGTACTCCCCGACCACGATCGCATCCCAGCCACGGTCGGGATCCGCCAGGGCAGCGACCACGGCAGCGGCCTGCGGGCGCCGCCCCCACGCCACCGACCGGCTCTGCCCGACATCGAAGAACTCCGCCGCGATGGCCCCGTGCCCGCGGACCAGCGCCCCGGCCTGCTCCCGCTGCCGGACCCGTGAGGTCACCGGGTCCTGCCAGTCCTCCGTCGACACCCGCCCGTAGAAAGCGAAGCGCAACCCGCCGGTCGGGCCTCCGGTGCGGCGGCCTGACCGCTCCGCCCACGCCGCCAGCCGACTGCAGCCGGGCTCCGCGCACGCCACCGGAATCTCCTGCTGCTTCCTCGCCATCGCCACCCGCGTCTCCCCCAAACCGGGAACAGGGCCGTTCTCCCCAGCATCCGCCATTTCGCCCGCCAAATCCGGCGGATAGCAGGAATTCACATTGCTTGGGAATTAAATGAACGCGCATTACCCGAAATCCGCTTTTTTCCTGATATTAACTATTCATCAGCATCATGCTGTGTGGGCTTGATTCCCATTGCCACCGCGGTCCTGGATAGCTCGATGGCGATAAGCCCGCCGCCAAGCCATGGTCGGAGGAACTCGCAGGATCGCGCTTCGCTGACAACGAGCGTCCGGTCTTTCGCGTAACGTGGGCCAGTTGCCAGGGGAGGTGTGCAGATCATGGGTCGAAGGCAAGCTCGAGCGAGGCGGGCAGGCGCGCGGCACCGTGATATCCGGGGCGAGGCATACCCGCGTGCAGGCGATGACGTTCAGCGTCGGTCGCCTATTTCGCCGGAGGAGCTGTGGCTGTCGCTCCGGCAGGGGGCACGCAACGTGCGGGGGGCCGCTGGCAGGTCGCCGTGTCCGTGCATCTGCTTGTCGCCGCACACCCACGGCCAATGCGGAAAAATAAAGAATCTATGCCGGACGGCCGTGGTGCATGTCATCAGCCTGGGTGCAGGCAGGGTGGTGCATGTCCTCAGCCTGGGTGTAGGCAGGTAGGGGAGGCCCGTGTGTGTGGAGGTGCCCGGTGGAAGCAAGCGGAGGCGGAGTGCGGCCCGGCCCGGATCCGGTCCTCCGGGCCGAGATCGTGCACTCTAGCGAGCGCACGCGCGTCACTAGGCTGTTCCTGCCCGGGCGGACGGTCATCCGCAAGGAGCCGCTGGGGCCGGACGCGGAACGCCGGGTGCGGCACGAGGTGGCGATGCTGGAGCGCCTGCCCAGGGTCGCGGGGGTGGCGCAGTTGGCGGGGGCGCCGCGGTTTCCGGGGTCGGTGGTGCTGGAGGACGCCGGCGGGCTGAGCCTGGCGGGCGTGACCGGGCCGCTGCCGGCCGGTGAGCTGGCCGGTCTCGGGCTGGGGCTGGCCCGGGCGGTGGCGGGGATGCACCGGCGGGGGGTGATCCATCGTGACATCACCCCGGCGAACGTGGTGGTTTCCGGTGACGGTGCTCCGTGCCTGGTGGACTTCGCGCTGGCCTCGTCGTTCGCCGAGATCCGCCCGGAGTTCACGCATCATGCGGAGATCACCGGGACGCTGGCGTACCTGGCGCCGGAGGCGACCGGGCGGACCGGCCGGCCGGTGGATCAGCGGGCCGACCTGTACGCGCTGGGCGCGGTGCTGTACGAGCTGGCCTCCGGCGGGCCCCCGTTCGGCACCGGGGACCCGCTGCGGCTCATCCACGATCACCTGGCCCGGGTGCCGGTGCCGCCCGCCGAGGTGAACCCGGCCGTGCCGGCGCCGTTGTCCGGGATCATCATGCACCTGCTGGAGAAGGAGCCGGACAACCGGTACCAGACCGCGGACGGCCTGGTCTATGACCTGGAGCGGTTGCGCTACGCACAGGCACGCACGTCAGCGGCCGGGTTCCGGGCCGGGGAGCATGATGTCCCGCTGCGGCTGCTGCCGCCGTCGCGGCTGGCCGGGCGCGAGGAGGAGGTGGCGGCGCTGGAGGCCGCGTTCGCCGGCGCGCTGGCGGGCCAGTGCCGGGGGGTGCTGGTGGCAGGGGCGCCCGGGGTGGGCAAGACGGCGCTGGTCGACCAGTTGCGGCCGGTGGTGACCGGCGCTGACGGCTGGTTCGTGGCGGGCAAGTTCGACGCCTACCGCCGGGACCTGGAGTTCGACGCGGGGTATCAGGCGTTCCGCGCGCTGGGCCGGCTGCTGCTGGCCGAGCCGGAGGGTGAGCTGACGCAGTTGCGCGGCCGGGTCGTGGCGGCGGTGGGGCCGGGCGCGGGCCTGCTGACCGCGGTGCTGCCGGAGTTCGCGGTGCTGCTGGGGGTGCCGCCGGAGCCGGGGGATCCGCTGACCGCGCAGCCGCGGCTGCAGCGGGCGGCCACAGCGGCGCTGCGGGCGGTCGCGTCGCGGAAACGGCCGGTCGTGGTGTTCCTCGATGACCTGCAGTGGGCGGGGGGTACCCCGCTCGGCTTCGTCGACCTGGTGCTGGGCGAGGAGCGGGTTGACGGCCTGCTGCTGGTCGGCGCGTACCGGGACGGCGACGTGGACACCGCGCACCCGCTGGCGGCGCCGCTGGCCCGATGGCGGGACCAGGTCACGGTGCGGCACCTGCGGCTGGGCGACCTGCCGGAGCCGGGCCTGGCCGCCATGGTCGCCGGCATGCTTCACGTGGACCTGGTCACCGTGGCGGGCCTGGCCGCGGTGACCGAGCCGCATACCCGCGGCAACCCGTACGAGACCGTTGAGCTGCTCAACGCGCTGCGCCGCGACGGCCTGCTGACCGCGACGGCCGCCGGGTGGCGGTGGGAGGCGGCGGCGGTGCGCGCGCACCTGGAGCACTCCGAGGTGACCGGGCTGCTGGCGGGGCGCGCCGCCGCCCTGCCGGAGCTGTCCCGGCGGGTGGCGGAGGCGATGGCCTGCCTGGGCGGCCGCGCCGAGCTGAGCCTGCTGGCCGCCGCGACCGGCGAGCCGGCCGGCGTGGTGGACCGGGCGCTGGCCCCCGCCCTGGAGGAGGGCCTGCTGGTGGCCGAGCCCGGGGCGCATCCGGCGGTGCGGTTCCGGCACGACCGGATCCGCGAGGCGGTCCTCGGCGGGCTCGACCCGGGGCGGCGTCGGGCCCTGCAGCTGGCTATGGCGCGGCGGCTGGCGGCGGTGCCGGAGTTGTTCGCGGCCGCGGCCGGGCAGTACCTGCCGGTGGCCGGCGCGGTCGCTGATGCCGCCGAGCGGCGCCAGGTGGCGGGGCTGCTGCGGCGTGCCGCCGGCCAGGCCACGCTGACCGGGGACTACACACTGGTATACGCGCTGCTGACCGCCGCGCTTCCAGTAGTCGACCCGGACCAGACCGGCACGCTCGCCGCGGTGCACGCCGGCCGTCACGCCGCGCTGTACTGCCTGGGGCGGCTGGAGGAAGCGGACGAGGTGTACCGCACGATCGAACGGCTGTGCCCCGCCGTGCTGGACCGGGCGGGCGCGACGGCGGTGCAGGTGCTCAGCATGACCCACCGGAGCCGGTTCGCTGAGGCGCTGCGGCTCAGCCTGGACTCACTGCGTGAACTCGGCATCACCGTCCCGGCCGCGGACCGGCTCGCCGCCGAGCTTGACCACCAGTTCGGCTACTGGTACCAGTGGCTGGACCACACCGAAGCCGCCGGTGACCTCGCCCGGCCGGACCTCACCGACCCCGCGCTGCTCGCCGCGTCCGTCCTGATCAACGCAACCCAGCCAGCGGCCTACATGGGCGGCGACCCGGCCACGGTCGCCTGGCTGGGGCTGGAAGCACTGCGGATCTGCCTCGAGCACGGCCCGGCCCCTGCCCTGGTCGTCCCCGTGGCCTTTACCGCCTTCGGTGCTGTGGCGCTGCGCGGCGACTACGCCGCCGGGTACCGGGCGGCGCGGCGGATCCTGGCGCTGGCCGAAGCCCGCGGCTACGAGCCCGGCACCTCCCATGCGCGCCTGATATTCGCTGTCCTCAGTTGCTGGGGCGAGCCGATCGAAAACAGCGTCCAGGCAGCTCAGCGGGCACAGGAAGGACTGATCGCGGAGGGCGACCTGGCCAACGCCGGCTACGCCCGCCATGTGTCGGTGTCAGGCCTGCTGGACTGCGCACCATTGGAGCGCTACCTCACCGAGGTCGAAGCGACGCTGGCCTTTGCGCGCCGCACCGGCAACGAGCAGACCGAGCAGGCGCTCGACACCTACCGGTGGCTGGCTGACGTGCTGCGCGGCGAAGGCACAGCCGCGGCCGGTGAGGTTTCCGCCGACAAGTACGCCGGCAACCCGAACACACAATTTTTCGCTCATCTCAGTCATGCGCACGCCGCCGCCATCTTCGGCGACCAGGCCGGACTGGAACGGCACACCGCGGCCGCCATGCCGCTCGTTCCGACGCAACCAGGCCTCTACCCGACCGCCGTCGCCCGGCTGCTGCGCGCGCTGGCCCTGGCCGGGCAGGCCCGCGACGCGGACGCGGACGAGCGCGGCGGCCTGCTGGCCGAACTGGACGAGCTGACCCGGTGGCTGGCCGCCCGCGCCGCGGACGCGCCCGGCAACTTCCTGCACCTGCTGCGGCTCGTCGAGGCCGAGCGGGCCTGGGCGGCCGGGGATTTCCGCGCCGCCGCCCTCGCCTTCGACGCCGCCCGGCACGAGGCCGCCCAGCGGCAGCGGCCCTGGCACCGGGCCCTGATCGCCGAGCACGCGGCCCGCTTCTACCTCGCCCACGGCCTCGAACACGCCGGCCACGACCTGATCGCCCAGGCCCGCCAGGAGTACCTGGCCTGGGGCGCGACCGCCAAGGTCGCCCAGCTCGACTGGGCCTACCCGGCCCGGCGGCCACCGTCCGATACTGCCGGCGAGCAGCCCGGCGATCTCACCCAGCGCCGTGCCGCCGTCACGGCCGGCACGGTCGACCTGCTCGGCATCCTCTCCGCGTCGCAGGCACTGAGCTCGGAGACCAGCATCGGCCGGCTGCACGCCCGCGTGACCCAGGTACTCAGCGCGATGACCGGCGCCACCGGCGTCCGCCTGCTGCTATGGGACGCCGACCGGCAGAACTGGCTGCTGCCCGCACCCGGCGGCACCGTCCGGGCCAGCGACACCGGCCACGACCGCGCGGTCCCGATGTCGGTGCTGCGCTACGTCCAGCGGACGCGCGAACCGCTGGTCGCCGGCGACGCCACCGCTGACGACCGGTTCGCCCGCGACCCCTACTTCGCCGGCGCCGATTGCTGCTCGCTGCTGGCCGTGCCCATTTTCAGCCGCGGCGCGCTGCGGGCGGTGCTGGTACTGGAAAACCGGCTGATCCGCGCCGCGTTCACGACCGGGCGGCTGGAGGCGGTCAACCTCGTCGCCGGCCAGCTCGCCGTCTCCCTCGACAACGCCCAGCTGTACGCCAAGTACCGCCGGATCGCCGACGAGCACCGCCGGATCGCGGGCGAGCAGGCGGCGCTGCGGCGGGTGGCAACGCTGGTCGCCCGGCCGGCGCCGCCGCAGCAGGTGTTCGCCGCGGTCGCCGGGGAGGTCGGCCGGCTGCTCGCGGCCGACCTCGCGGTCCTGGTCCGCTACGACCCGTCGGACACGCTGGAGGTCACCGGCACGTGGACCAGCACGGGCACGCCGGCGCCGATTCCGGTCGGCGGGCGGCTGCCGCTCGGCGGGCGGAACGTCATCACGTTGGTGTACCGGACGGGCGGGCCGGCCCGGATCGACGACTACGACGACGCCGTCTCGGGCGCGATCGGCCAGGCCGCCACCGACTGGGGGCTCCGCTCCTCGGTCGGCGTGCCGGTCAGCGTCGAGGGCCGGCTGTGGGGTGCCATGGTGGTGGCGTTCACCCACCCGGAACACCTGCCAGGGGATACCGAGACGCGGCTGGCCGGGTTCACCGAGCTGGTGGCGACCGCGATCGCCAACGCCGAGGCGCAGGCTGCCAACGCCGAGGCGCAGGCCGAGGTGACCGCCTCGCGGGCGCGGATCGTGGCCGCCGCCGACCAGGCACGCCAGCGGATCGAGCGCGACCTGCACGACGGCGCCCAGCAGCGGCTGGTCACCCTCGCGCTGCAGCTGCGCGCGGCGCAGGCCGCGGTGCCGCCCGAACTCGGCGGGCAACTCGACGAAGCCATCGCCGAGGCCACCGGCGCGCTAAACGAACTGCGCGAGACCGCGCGCGGCATCCACCCGGCGATCCTGGCCGACGGCGGCCTCCGCCCTGCCCTCAAGGCACTCGCCGGCCGCTGTCCGCTCCCCGTCGACCTGCGGGTCCACGCCGAACAGCGGCTGCCGGAGCCGGTTGAGGTCAGCGCCTACTACGTCGTGGCCGAGGCGCTGACCAACACGGCCAAGCACGCCCGCGCCTCGGCCGTCGTCGTCGAGGCAGAGGTGATCGGTGACCGCCTGCGCGTCACGGTCCGCGACGACGGCGTCGGCGGCGCGCACCTGGCCGGCGGCACCGGCCTGGCCGGCCTGAAGGACCGCGTGGAGGCGCTCGGCGGCCGGATCTTCCTGCACAGCCCCTCCGGGGCCGGTACCAGCCTGCGCGCGGAGTTCCCCCTCACCGCTGCAAACGACAGCACCACCCCCCGCTAGCCCAGGCCCCGAGACTGCCCGCAATGACCTTGCGAAGCACGCCACCGTCAGCCAGGATCAAAGGCTGAAACAGGACGGGCCCATGGCAACGACACCCGGCCCCCTTAACCCCCGAGGCGGAGCAACACAGAATGTCCCGTCCGGTCTCGACGGGATCCCTCTGTCAACCGACCGCGATCGACGCCATAAGGCGGATATTTCGGCTGCCCGGACTTTGCGGACAGCACAAGACCGTGACCGCCGGATCTTCGTCCGAGCGCCCCGGAGCGGCCCGCCCTGGACATCGCCCGCCGCCCGGCCCGGGAAGCGGGACGCAACGCAAAATGCCTGGCGCCTGCGTGGCACCGCCGGTTATGCTCGACCCATTTCCCTTGAATGTGTGTTCAAGTCCCCCTCGGACACTCTCTTACGTACATGATCGAATTCGGTCGCGCTTCCGCATGTACCCGCTTGTCTTGCGGGTGATAGGTGAGCGTCACGCCTAGTCGGCTGTAGACATCGGCTTTGTCGGCGGGGTCGGCCTCTTTGAGCGCTTCCATGATGCCTCCCAGCTCAGTTACAAAGTTCATGATTTCCTCCTGGGTCATGCGTCGTCGGCGTGCCGCTGGCTTCTTGAGCCGCGCTTCGGCGAGAGTGCGCCTGGCCTGGGTCTCTTTCATCCAGCTGGTGACGAGCACTGGATCGGCGCCCGCTTCGAGCGCGGCGCGGTGCTGGCGTAGCTGCACCCCCGCCAGGAACAGCGGCCAGTCACACGATGGCGGGCCAAGATCGACGCCCCCAAACCCGGGACGCTGTCCAGCACGTCCTGAGACTGTCAACCAAGTAGTGAGCCGCCCTGTCAAGCATGTCCTGAGACCACACACCACACCCAATCGGCCCGGTGCCCAGCGCGGCGAAGATGAGAAGGAAGAGGCTGGCCGACGACCAGACGGCGCCGACCGAGCTGAGCAGCGCCGACACGCCCGCCACCGCGATCATGACCGGGAGAGCGACCCAGCCGCGGCCGTTGACGGCCATGGCGATCAGCAAGCCGGCCGCGCCGCCGGAGACCGCGGCGGTGGCAACACGGCGCACCCTCATCAGGTAGGGGCCGGCCCGGTCGGCCATCGTGGCGAGCAGCCTGCCCACCCCGGCGAGGACCCCGGCGACCAGGTGCCCGGCGGCCAGGCCGACGGCCAGCGGCACGGCGATCGCCAGCACGGCGTGGCACATCTGGGCCCAGCTTCTTGCGCAGCCGCCCGCGGACGCCGATCTCCTAGCATGCGGTCTCCACTCAGACTCCCTCGGTTGCCGCCTCACGGCAGATCGGACGATCAGCCGGGCTGGTCGTCCTGTCCGCGGGCGCTCTTAGGCTCTTTCACGGCATGGTGAGCGGGCATCACGGAATTAGTGATTTTGCGTAGTCCGCCAGCTCGCGGCATCGGATCGGCGAGTAGGCACCACGGTCCGTTTCGGCGCAAATCGCCAGGAATTGATGATGACGGCGCATCTGGCCGGGCGCGAAAGACACCAAGACCGTGTGATGCCGGCTCACCAGGGTGAGCCAGAGGCTTGGGGGGTGTCCAGTCGAGCTGAGGAGCCAGGTAGATGTCCCCTGACGAGAACTACGACATCCTTGTCATCGGCAGCGGCGAGGCGGGCAAGTACCTCGCGTGGACGACGGCGGGCGAGGGCCGTCGCGCCGCGGTGGTGGAATCGATTCCAGCTGCGCAGTTGTGAGCGATGCTCGGACCCGATCCCCGGCTCGCCAGCCACCTCGCCGTCCGGGCTAGGGCTGGCCGGTGGCCGGCCTGCTGGCGGCGGTCGCCGCAGGCGCCGACCGAACCGTCGGCCGAGCCGGGAAGTGGCACGAGGACAGTCGTGAGCTCATCGGGATCCGCGCACCGTGATCATGAGCAGGCCAGGCAGGCCGCCCGGGAGCAGGGGGAACTGGCTCTGCCGCGGACCGTCATCTGGCACAGCGCGCTTGAGTTCCTCCTCACTTTCGTGCTGCTGTTCGGAGTGGTCACCTTCCTGCGGTGGGTGATCGGCCCCTCCGCGGTCTCCCGTGCGGTACCGCAGATCCACCTGCAGCTTGTGATCGACGGCGCCGCCGTTGCCTTGCTGGTCGCCGGGCTGATCCTCAGCCCGCCTGGCCGCGCGTCGGGCGGCCACATGAACCCCGCGATCTCGCTCGCGATGTGGCGGTTCGGGGTTTTCCCCGGCGTCGGCGTGCTGCCCTACGCGGCGGCCCAGCTCGCCGGCTCAGCCCTCGGGGCGCTGGCAGCGGGCGCGGTCTGGGGCAGCGCAGCCGCCCGGCCCCCGGTGTCCTACGCCGCCCTCCAGCCAGCTCCGAGCTGGGGAGTGTGGCAGCTGTTCGGCACCGAGGCGCTCAGCATGTTCCTCATCGTGCTCATCATCGGAATCTGCCTGTGCGGGCGCCGGCTTGCCCGCGCGGTCCCCTGGATAGTTGGCCTCCTCGTCGGCGGCGCTATCGCGGGGCTCGGCACATTCTCCGGGGGCTGCGACAACCCGGCAAGGCAATTCGGTCCCGCCCTCAACTCCGGCGAGACCCGGTTCCTGTGGGTTTACCTACTCGCGCCTATGCTCGCAGCTGCCCTGGCCGCAGCCGCCCGGCGGGCGATCCAGCCGGCCCGCCAGGTCACGACCCACCGGCTATGCGGACCGGAGGCCCGGCCGCACAGCCAGGCGCAAGCCGGGCATCGCTCATCGCAGGACGGCACCGGGCGGCGACCTCGATCCGAACGGCTAGCTGCCCGGCCGAGCCGACGGAGCGGACCGTGCCGACGCCGACGACAGTGAGCTTGCCCGGCACGTACAGGTGTGGTGTTGCTCGCTGCCGTCCCGGCCCGACGACCTTGGGACCGGCAACCAGCCGCGCTGACAGTTAGGCTGGACGCATGACAGCGTGGGAGCGGTTGCAGCTGCTCGTCGGGAGGTTCGGAGAGGAGCAGGCCGAGCGCGCCCCGGAACTGCTCGGCCCGCTCATCGGCGCAGACGAGCCCTCAGGCCAGCAGGTACGACAGCTTCCCGCGTTTGTCGGGATCGTCGACAGCGGCCGCGGCGACACCTCCGAGCACGTCGATGACCTGCTTGCAGGGGGTTTCGGCGAGTAGCCTCACAAGCCGTGATCCTCGTTGACACGAACGTCCTGTACGCCCCGCCGACCGCAGGGACAAACAACACGCTGCGCAGCCTGGCTCCAGCACACGGCTGACGTTCTCATGGTTCCGGGACGGTCCTCGCCGAGACCTGCTACCTCATCGATAGGACGCTGGGGCCGACAGCCGAGGCCGCCTCCCTGGACAGCGTGGGCACGGGACCCGACCACGCTTTGCAGCTGGTGGAGCTTTTCGATTCCGACCTCCGGCTCGGCGGCACCGACGCGGCGGTCGGCATCTGCGAACGGCTCGGGATCGTCACCGTCGCGGCGGCGAACCTACGGGACTTCGCCACCGTCCGGTGGCCTTGTCATAGGAGCGTGACCACCGCTACCAGCAGGACCAGCGTCAGCCCCGCGATCAGGATGTCGAGCGCGATCTCGTTCGGCGTCTTCTGCCGGCTCGCCCCCTCGACCAGGGCGATCATGCGGTCCAGGACACGGACCAGAAGAGCGCCCGCCAAGAAGAACGCCACGATGGTGGCGACGAGGATGACGTCGGTCACGGCCGACCCGCTAGAACCGCTCCGGCATGAACATCGCGATGCCCAGGTAGACGAACACCGTGATGAAGACGGCGAGGAGGATGCCCTCAGCGAGGGTCATGGTCCCACCAGTTCCTCGATCAGGTGTCACACGGCGGTTACGAACGCTACACCTGGCCTGGCGAGATACCGAGGTTCCTAACGATCTCCATGCGCCCAGACCCTGACTCTACGCGACTTCCTGCTGGCCGCGCCGGTCATGCCCTGCCAGAATGGAACGCGTGAGCGACCAGGCGGCGGCACGCGAAGCGGCGGATGCGGATGCTACCGGTGTGGTCGAGGCTGCCGGTGTCGGCGGCGCCGCCCTGGCCCGCGGCACAGGCCTCGTCGGGCTCAAGGACCGGGTGGAGGCGCTGGGCGGCCGGATCGTCCTCTACAGCCCGCCTGGGGCGGGGACCACCCTGCGGGCGGAGCTCCCCCTCACCGCCGCGAATGACGGCGTCGGTCCTTCGGCAGGCTGATCGCGCCACGCTGTGCCGCCGGGGAGCACCGGCTCGTGGCGATGATCGTCGACCCCGGCGAGTGGGACCTGGGCGGCCTCTATGTCACGGCTGGGCCCGCTGGCGGACCGGGTACATGACCCGGCGGCCGACCCGCAGTTCGACTCACTGCTGGACAATCCGGCAATGAAGGCCCTCCTGGTGCCCCGGATGGTGACCCACGGGCTGACGAGCGTCCGGGCCTACTTCGCCGACTTGCTGCGCTATACGAACGCCGGAACCGTTAGCCAGATCAGCTGCCCTACGTTCGTCACGGACAACGAGACCGCGGCCTGGCGGTCCTTGTATCCGAGGCGGACGCCGCCGGATCAGGCAAGACCACCGCGATGCGCGCCCTCGCGCACGTGCTGCGCGCCGACGGAAAGCGGCTCGTCCCGCTGGCCACGTCCGCGGCTTCGGCGGACGTGCTCGGCCGGGACTCGACCGCCGACCAGGACGCAGCCAGGGCGGAGAAAGTAACAGCAGTGCTCATCAAGCGTTGCCGAACCGTGCTCACGGAGCGCTGCTGCTACATCACCCAAATAACGAATCGCTAACAACAGTGGACGACGCGTAACACTAGTATCAAGTCACGTGACGCTCAGGATCCTGTACCGATCCTCGTCACGGGCCATCACACGGCGTCGGCGGCGTTAGTGATCAGTTCGAGTACCTCGGTCGGCCGGGTAGCCAAAGAGGCGTGGCTGGTGTCGAGCTCGATGGTTCGGCGGGCGTGGATGCGGTCAGCCATCCACCGCTCGGTCTCCGGCGGGATCATCCGGTCCTGGGCCGAGACCTGGTACCAGCTTGGCTTGGTCTTCCATGCCGGCTCCCCGGTACGGTCCTCGAAGCACCGACGAGCGGTTGGCCTCTGGGTTGTTGCCATGACCAACGACTCGGAGTCGTCGAGATCCTGGCAGAAGCCGTCGTGAAACGTGTCCTGGCTGTGCCACAGGAAGTCGTCGTCGAAGGCAGGGCTGAGGCCCGCCACGCCGGGCGGGGGCACGGTACGGGCGATAATGTTACTCGTGCTTTCTCCCTCCCCCGGGGCGAAAGCGGCGATGTACACCAGCCCCACCACGTTGGTCGCATGGCCCGCGCCCGTGATCACGGCTCCGCCGTAGGAATGGCCGACCAGCAGGGTCGGGCCCTCCATCCACTCGGCCAGCTTCCGGGTGTTTGCGACGTCGTCAGCCAGGGACGTGAGCGGGTTCTGCGCCGCCATCACCCGGTGCCCCGCTTGGTACAGCCCCGGGATTACATGCTGCCAGTGCGAACCGCCGCCAAACGCACCGTGGACGAGAACGATGTTGAGTTTATCCGTCATGATGCAACCTCCTCGAAGAGCAGCCGACGCCGAAGACGCCGGCCGGGTCATGCAGGTCGCGGAAGTTGCGCCAACGACGTCCCAGTGGGCCTGCTTGGACTGCAAATGCAGCTCGATCAAGTCGACGTGTACGGCCTGCAGGCTCGCTGCGAGCGCGGGCGAGGCGATGAAGCCGGAAACGGCGAGGGCCTCGGAGCGGTCACTCAGGCCATGCCGAGCCCCTGATGATGTCCACGAAGTCCGCACGCGTGAAGCCGGGCATGAAGTGAGCGAGGACGTCGTCGTTCATCGTTCCGAAGGTGGTGTCGGGGCGGTCCTTCATCCCGTCGTAGAAGGCCTGCAGGATCTTGTTCTTGAAGTCCGGTCGCGGGTGCGCCGCCACGACGGCCGCGACCTCCTCAGCCGTGATCTGGTCGAGGTCGAACCCCAGCACGTCGGTCTCCACGCCGAGGCTGACGAGCGCCGTCTCCGGCTCTAGGTGGTTGGGGACGCCCGGGGTGGTGTGCAGCGCGATGCCCAGCCACACGGCGCGGGCGTTCGCGGCGCTGCGGCCGTGGTCGAGCAGAAACTCCCGCGCCAGGTCGGCGCCGTCGACCTCGAAACGCTGGTCGGTGCGCCGGTAACGCTCGGTCAGGCCGAGGTCGTGGAACATCGCGCCGACGTAGAGCAGCTCGGGGTCGGCCTCGATCCCGCGGTAGCGGCCCTTCAGGGTCGCGAAGAGGAACACCCGGCGGGAATGATCGAACAACAGCGGTGTGCTGTCTTTGCGGACCAACTCGGTGGCCTCGCGGGCCAGCTCGGTGTCCGGGATGTCGACCCCGGCGATCGTCTCGGTCATCTGCTGCGCCTTTCACGTATGGCTTCGCTATACATGCCTGTTTCGTCCAGTCACCGGGCCAACGTGGCTGGACGCGCCTCCAGCCTGACGCTCAGTGCGCGCATGCGGCATCACGGTCAACGGCCATCGTGGTTTGGTGCTACCCCCAATCCTCAAGTACCGGCTAGCAGTAATGCGCCGCACCTCCGCCGGCGCTCGGGCTTCCCCGGCCTCGCCATACTTGAGTGTCCCGGTCTTGCTGGCGTGCCGACGGAGTGTCTCGGGGAAGGGGACGTCGAGGAAGTAGGCGAAGGCGAGGCCGGGGTTGTCGCTGATCAGGGCGGTGAGCATCGCGCCGTAGTGGTCGGCGTTGAAGATGCCCTCGACGAGGGCGTGGTAGCCGCGAGAGAGGGCGAAGCGGGCGACGTGTCGATGAGGTCGATGTTCGTGCCGCCGGGAACGTCGTGCTCCCGGAGGATGACTCTTCTGAGGTTGTCCTGGCCGATGACCGCCAGGTCGCGCTTGCCGTGCCTGTCGCGTATCGCCGCCGCGATGGCCGACTTGCCGGATGCGGAGTTGCCCCTGATCACGATCAGCCGCGGCAACCCTCGGGAATTGCGCCCGGTGCCCAAGGTGGCCCTGGCGCTGCCCGCCGCGCCGAGTGCAGGCAGTCCTGCGTGCCGTGGAGCTGTCCGGGAGGCCAGACGAACTGGGAGCCGGGCTGCGGCGCGGCGACAGCGAGCAACTGGGCGGCCAGGAGCCTGGAGCCCTCGGAGATACCGGGCGCGCCGGCGATGCCCGCGGGGGTAAACCAGCGAAGGTGGTGCTCGGGTTCGTGGCCGCTGCGCCGGGCGGCGGAGCGGTTCCAGGTCTCCCGTGCGACGGCGGCCCGCTGGGCCGACCGGTGCTGGGCGCGGCCGGGGATGGCGGACCGCAGGTGCGCGTTACCCCAGGAAGCAGCCCCTCGGCTGTGGATGAGTGAACTTATCCCTGACACGCGGACCGGCGTGAACCCACCTGCGATTCCGGCTAACCTCCAAGCACCGTTGCGGCGACCCTCATGCCAAGACTCTCCCTCGTTCGGAAATAAAGATCTTTATGCCGACGGCCGTGGTGGATGTCGTCGGCCTGGGTGCAGGCAGGGTGGTGCATGTCGTCAGCCTGGGTGTGGGCAGGTAGATGATAGAGGGAGGCGGGTGTGTGTGGAGGTGCCCGATGGAAGCAAGCGGAGGCGGAGTGCGGCCCGGCCCGGATCCGGTCCTCCGGGCCGAGATCGTGCACTCCAGCGCGCGCACCCGCGTCACCAGGCTGTTCCTGCCTGGGCGCACGGTCATCCGCAAGGAGCCGCTGGGACCGGACGCGGAGCGCCGGGTGCGGCATGAGGTCGCGATGCTGGAGCGCCTGGGCGGCGTCGCGGGGGTGGCGCGGCTGGCGGAGGCGCCGCGGTACCCCGGGTCGGTCGTGCTGGAGGACGCCGGCGGGGCGAGCCTGGCGGGCCTGGCCAGGCCGCTGCCGGCCGGTAAGCTGGCCGGCCTCGGGCTGAGGCTGGCCCGCGCGGTGGCGGGGATGCACCAGCGCGGGGTGATCCACCGCGACATCACCCCGGCGAACATCGTCGTTGCCGGTGACGGGACCCCGTGCCTGGTGGACTTCGCCCTGGCGAGTTCGTTTGCCGAGATCCGCCCGGAGTTCACGCACCACGCCGAGATCACAGGGACGCTGGCGTACCTGGCGCCCGAGGCCACCGGGCGGACCGGCCGGCCCGCGGATCAGCGGGCCGACCTGTACGCCCTCGGTGCGACGCTGTACGAGCTGGCCACCGGCGAACCGCCGTTCGGATCGGGGGACCCGCTGCGGCTCATCCACGATCACCTGGCCCGGGTCCCGGTGCCGCCCGCCGAAGTGAACCAGGCCGTCCCGGCGGCGTTGTCTGAGATCATCATGCACCTGCTGGAGAAGGAGCCGGACAGCCGGTACCAGACCGCGGACGGCCTGATTTATGACCTGGAGCGGTTGCAAGACGCGCGGACTCGTCCGCTGGCGGGCACGCTACGGGTCGGCGAGCATGATTTCCCGGCGCGGCTGCAGCCGCTGTCGCGGCTAGTGGGCCGGGATGACGAGGTGGCGGCGCTGGAGGCGGCGTTCGCCGATGCGCTGGCGGGCCGGTGCCGCGGGGTGCTGGTGGCCGGCGCGCCCGGGGTGGGTAAGACGGCGCTGATCGATCAGCTGCGGCCGGTGGTGACCGGGGGTGACGGCTGGTTCGTGGCCGGGAAGTTCGACCAGTACCGCCGGGACCTGGAGTTCGACGCGGGGTATCAGGCGTTCCGCTCGCTGGGGCGGCTGCTGCTTGCTGAGCCGGAGGGTGAGCTGGCGCGGCTGCGCAACCGGATGATGGCGGCGGCGGGGCCGGGCGCGGGCCTGCTGACCGCGGTGCTGCCGGAGTTCGCGGCGCTGCTTGGGGTGCCGCCGGAGGCGGGGGATCCGCTGACCGCGCAGCCGCGGCTGCAGCGGGCGGCCACAGCGGCGCTGCGGGCGGTCGCGTCCCGGGAACGGCCGGTCGTGGTGTTCCTCGATGACCTGCAGTGGGCGGGGGGTACCCCGCTCGGCTTCGTCGACCTGATGCTGAGCGAGGAGCCGATCGAGGGCGTGCTGCTGGCCGGCGCGTACCGGGACGGTGACGTGGACGCGGCGCACCCGCTGGCGGCGCCGCTGGCCCGATGGCGGGACCAGGCCACGGTGCGGCACCTGCGGCTGGGCAACCTGCCGGAGCCGGGCCTGGCCGCCATGGTCGCCGGCATGCTGCACGTGGACCAGGGAGCGGCGGCGGAGGGCCTGGCCGGGGTGATCGAGCCGCATACCCGCGGCAACCCGTACGAGACTGTGGAGCTGCTCAACGCGCTGCGCCGCGACGGGCTGCTGACCGTGACGGCCGCCGGGTGGCGGTGGGATGAGGCGGCGGTGCGCGCGCACCTGGGCGGGTCGGAGGTGGCCGGGCTGCTGACGGCAAGCGTCACCGCCCTGCCGGAGCAGTCCCGGCAGATGCTGGAGGCGATGGCGTGCCTGGGCGGCCGCGCCGAGCTGAGCCTGCTGGCCGCCGCCGCCGGCGAGCCGGCCGACGCGGTGGACCGGGCGCTGGCCCCCGCCCTGGATGAGGGCCTGCTGGTGGCGGAGCCTGGGGCGCGTCCGGCGGTGCGGTTCCGGCACGACCGGATCCGCGAGGCGGTCCTGGGCGGGCTGGAGCCGCAGCGGCGACGCGCCGTGCAGCTGGCCGTGGCGCGGCGGCTGGCCGGGGTGCCGGAGTTGTTCGCGGTCGCGGCCGGGCAGTACCTGCCGGTGGCCGGCGCGGTCACTGATGCCGCGGAGCGGCGCCAGGTGGCGGGGCTGCTGCGCCGCGCCGCCGGGCAGGCCACGCTGACCGGGGACTACGCGCTGGTGCATGCGCTGCTGACCGCCGCGCTCGCGGCGGTCGACCCGGACCAGACCGCCACCCTCGCCGGGGTGCACGCCGGCCGTCACGCCGCGCTCTACAGCCTGGGGCGGCTGGAGGAGGCGGACGAAGAGTACGCCGCGATCGAACGGCTGTGCCCGGCCGTGCTGGACCGCGCGGACGCGACGGCGGTGCAGGTGCGCAGCGTGACCCACCGGACCCGGTTCGCCGAGGCGCTGCGGCTCGGCGTGGAGTCGCTGCGTGAACTCGGCGTCACCGTCCCGGCCGCGGACCAGCTCGCGGCCGGGCTTGACCACCAGTTCGGCTACTGGTACGAGTGGCTGGACCACACCGAAGCCGCCGGCGACCTGGCCCGGCCGGACCTCACCGACCCCGCGCTGCTCGCCGCGTCCGGCCTGATCAATGCGACCCAGTCAGCGGCCTACTTCCTCGGCGACCCGGCCACGGTCTCCTGGCTGGGCCTGGAGGCACTGCGGATCTGCCTCGAGCACGGCCCCGCCCCGGCCCTTGTCGGCCCGGCGACCTATACCGCCCTCGGTGCTGTGGCGCTGCGCGGCGACTACGCCGCCGGGTACCGGGCGGCCCGGCGGATCCTGGCGCTGGGCGAAGCCCGCGGCTACGAGCCCGGCACCTCCCAGGCGCGCATGAGGTTCGCGTTCCTCAGTTGCTGGGCCGAGCCGATCGAAAACAGTGTCCATCAAGGTCAGCGGGCAAGGGAGGGACTGATCGCGGGGGGCGACCTGGCCAACGCCGGCTACGCCTACTATGCGTCGGTGTCAGGCGGGCTGGACTGCGCCCCGTCACTGGACCGCTACCTTGCCGAGGCGGAAGCGGCGGTGGCCTTTGTGCGCCGTACCGGCAGCGAGCAGTCCGATCAAATGCTCCGCCCCTACCTGTGGCTGGCTGGTGTGCTGCTTGGCGAAAGCACGGCCGCGGCCGGTGAGGCGGTCCCCGCCGACAAGTACGCCGGCAACCCGGGAGCACAATTCTTCGCTCAGCTCAGTCATGCGACCGCTGCCGCCATCTTCGGCGATCGGGCCGGCCTGGAGCGGCACACCGCGGCCGCGATGCCACTCGTTCCGCTGTTCCCGGGCCTCTACTCGACCGGCGTCGCCCGCCTGCTGCGCGCATTGGCCCTGGCCGGGCAGGCCCGCGACGCGGACACGGACGCGGACGCGGGCACGCGCGGCGGCCTGCTGGCCGAACTGGACGAGCTGACCCGGTGGCTGGCCGAACGCGCCGCGGACGCGCCGGATAACTTCCTGCACCTGCTGCGGCTGGTCGAGGCCGAGCGGGCGTGGGCGGCCGGCGACTTCCGCGCCGCCGCCCTGGCCTTCGACGCCGCCCGGCACGAGGCCGCCCAGCGGCAGCGGCCCTGGCACCGGGCCCTGATCGCCGAGCACGCGGCCCGCTTCTACCTCGCCCGCGGCCTCGAACACGCCGGCCACGAGCTGCTCGCCCAGGCCCGCCAGGAGTACCTCACCTGGGGTGCGACCGCCAAAGTCGCCCAGCTGGACTGGGCCTACCCGGTACAGCTATCGTCCGACCCGGCCGCCACCGCCGGCGAGCAGCCCGGCGGTCTTACCCAGCGCCGTGCCGCCGTCACGGCCGGGACGGTCGACCTGCTCGGGATCCTTTCCGCGTCGCAGGCGTTGAGCTCGGAGACCAGCATCGGCCGGCTGCACGCCCGCGTGGTGCAGGTGCTCAGCGCGATGACCGGCGCCACCGGCGTCCGCCTGCTGCTGTGGGACGAGGACCGGCAGGACTGGCTGCTGCCCGTACCCGGCGGCGGCACCGGGCCGGCCAGCGGCCCCGGCCAGCCACGCGCGGCGCCGGTGTCGGTGCTGCGCTACGTCCAGCGGACGGGTGAGCCGCTGGTCGCCGGGGATGCCACCGCTGACGACCGGTTCGCCCGCGACCCGTACTTCGCCGATGCCGGTTGCTGCTCGCTGCTGGCCGTGCCCATCCTCAGCCGCGGCGCGCTGCGGGCGGTGCTGCTGCTGGAAAACCGGCTGATCCGCGCCGCGTTCACCACCGGGCGGCTGGAGGCGGTCAACCTCATCGCCGCCCAGCTCGCCGTCTCCCTCGACAACGCCCAGTTGTACGCCGAGTACCGCCGGATCGCCGACGAGCAGGCGGCACTGCGGCGGGTGGCAACCCTGGTCGCCCGGCCGGCACCGCCGCAGCAGGTGTTCGCCGCGGTCACCGAGGAGGTCGGCCGGCTGCTCGCGGCCGACTTCGCGTCCCTGGTCCGCTACGACCCGCCGGACACGCTGGAGGTCACCGGCACGTGGACCAGCACCGGCACGCCGGCGCCGACTCCGGTCGGCGGGCGGCTGCCGCTCGGCGGGCGGAACGTCATCACGCTGGTGCACCGGACGGGCCGGCCCGGATCGACGACGACGACCCCGTCTCGGGCACGATCGGCCAGGCCGCCACCGCCTGGGGGCTCCGCTCCTCGGTGGGCGTGCCGGTCAGCGTCGAGGGCCGGCTGTGGGGTGCCATGGTGGCGGCGTTCACCCGCCCGGAACACCTGCCGGAGGACACCGAGACACGGCTAGCCGGGTTCACCGAGCTGGTCGCCACCGCGATCGCCAACGCCGGGGCACAGGCCGAGGTAACCGCCTCCCGGGCGCGGATCGTCGCCGCCGCCGACACCGCGCGCCGCCGGATCGAGCGGGACCTGCACGACGGCGCCCAGCAGCGCCTGGTCACACTGGAGCTCCAGCTGCGCGGCGCCCGGGCGGCTGTCCCGCCCCAGTCCCGCGAGCTGGGCGCGGACCTCGAGCACATCGAAGCCGGGCTCGCCGCCGCGCTGGGAGAGCTACGCGAGATCGCCCGCGGCATCCACCCCGCCATCCTGGCCGACGGCGGCCTGCGCCCGGCGCTGCGCGCGCTGGCCCGCCGCTCCCCGGTTCCCGTGGACCTCCAGGTGCCCGCCACGGGACGGCTGCCCGAGCAGGTCGAAGTCAGCGCCTACTACCTTGTGGCCGAGGCGCTGACCAACACGGCCAAGTACGCCCGCGCCTCGGCCGTCAGCGTCGAGGCGGAGGTCGCCGGTGACCGCCTGCGCGTCACCGTCCGCGACGACGGCGCCGGCGGCGCCGACCTGGCCGGCGGCACCGGCCTGGCCGGCCTGAAAGACCGCGTGGAGGCACTCGGCGGCCGGCTCGTCCTGCACAGCCCCCCCGGTGCGGGCACCAGCCTGCGCGCCGAGTTCCCCCTCGCCGCCACCAATGACGGCGGCACCTCCCGCGCCCGGGCCCCGAGACTGCCCGCGCAATGACCTTGCGGAGCACGCCACCGCCGGCCGGGATCAAGGCCGGGACAGGACGGGCCCATGGCAACGACACGGCGGGCTGTTCGCCGGCTTCCAGGGCAACGTGAAGGCCAGCGTATTCATCACCAGCTTCAGTCGCCGTGTACGTCGCCGCGCGCATTACCAGGAACGCCCCGCGCGCCGGAGGCCACGCGATCCCAAGCGGCCCCCGAACCGCCCGGTACGTCCGCTAACGCAGTTTCTCTGCCAAATGCCTCCGAGGAACCTAACTACGCTCAGATCAACCAATTCCGCACTGACTTTAACCTCGACAACGGGGTGCGAAAGACCGCGCCGGACGGCGGATATTTCGCCTGTCCGGGCTCGGCGGGCAGCGCAGAGCGTGACCGCCGGGGCTGCGTCCGGCCCCGGCATGCCGCGGCCGGCAATGGCTGGCGCCCGGCCCGCCCGGGACGGACCAGCCTGGCAGTAAGACGCGGAATCCCGGCCGACCGGAGCCCCCGGGAACGCCTGCCCCGGGGAACGGCCCCGCCCGGACTTCGGCCCGCCGCCCGGCCCGGGAAGCGGCACGGAACGCGAAATGCCTGGCGCCCGCGGGTACCGGCCGTTATGCTCGGTCCATGGAAATTTCCCCGAATTGGGGAAATTTCCCGCGAATACGTGTTCAAGTCCCCTCGGACACGTTAAATCTCCATGAGCGGCCGTTCACGGGCATGCTTGATTGTCACCCGCGCCCAGCCTCCGGCCGCAGCGGGTGCTCGCTTTCCCTAGGCGGTCCTCCTAATCCTTGTTCCGGCGCGGGCGAACGTCAGTGGCGTCCCTGCCGATGGTGCCGGACGGCGCATCGCCGGCGCGCAGGGTCTGGTCGCCCGGGTCGTAGATGAGGATGACGCCGTTGGCGCGCAGCTGATCGATCAGGGTTGCCGTACCGGCCGGGCCGGTCACCTGTAGGAGACTGCGGTTCCCGCGGCCCGGTTTCCCGGCCGGGCCGGCGAGCAGGATGGCGATCGCGGCCAGGTGCGGCAGGACCCGGTCCTCGCGCACGTACGTGGTCTTCGGCCTGCCGGGGTCCGGGCTGGTGGCGCTGGTGTGGCCGTGGCGGCACCGGTAGGCGGGCTTTGCGTTGGACCACGCCGACTCCAGCCTGCGCCCGCACCGCCCGCATGCCAGCAGCCCGGCCAGCAGGTACCGGCGTGCCGCCGGGGCGGCCGGGCCGCGCGGCGCGGCGGTGTCCTGGGCCCTGATGAAGCCGGCCTCGCTGACCAGCGCCGCGTGCGCCGGCCGCTTAGAGATGACCCAGCCTTCGGGCAGGTTCCAGCGCGGCGTGGACGCTGCGGACCGTCGCGGCGCGCGCCTGCCGATGCCCCGTCCCCGGACGTTAGAACCGCTCAATCAGGCGGATCTCGCGCGCGCCACGTCCGACGAGGGTTAATGACGGAGCGTGAGCACAACCGTGGGACCCAGGCCAAGCCGAATAGGGTGAGGAGGCCGCCAGGGTGAGGAGGCCGCCAGGGTGAGGAGGCCGCCAGGGTGAGGAGGCCGTCAATCCGGTAGCCAGCATAACCCGGCGCGGGCACGAGCACAGGAGTGCCGACCAGCTTGACCATCGGGTAGGGCAGCGCCGATATTTCGACCGGCTCGAGATAGAGCAGTTCTTTCTGATTTACGCGGAGCTGGAACCATGCTCATGGGCAAGAGCGAGGGCGCGTACCGGGCTGGCTGGGCTGCCGCCGAGGTCGGGGCCGAGCATCCCGGCGCCGATTGCGGGAGACGCCGGGCCCGTAGCGACTCGGCGGCCGGGCGGGGATGAGTGCGGACTCAGCTGCGCCGGAGCCGCCGCGCGAGCCGCGTACGCACGATTGCTCAGTGGCGTAGGAGTTACTACATTCGGCCTTAGCAGGTTCGCCTTGTCGCGGAGATGCGGAGGCCGGTCGTGGTGCGCTGGGAAGTCGAGCGGTCGCCGATGAGCGTGCAGTTGCTGGTGCGGCTGGGCGCCGATCATGGTCTGCCCGCGCAGGTGTGCCTGGAGTCGACCCGGCTGGCGGAGGTGAGCCTGCGCGACACGGGCACCACCGTCAGCGCGCGCCAGGAGCTCACGGTGATCGCGAACCTGCTGCGGGCGCTGGGCGACCAGCCGGGGCTGGGGCTGGAGGCAGGGATCCGGTATCACCTGACCACGTACGGTATCTGGGGGTTCGCGATGATCAGCAGCCCCACCTGGCGCAGCGCGATCGATATCGGCCTGAGGTACCTGGACCTAACATTCGCGTTCACGCGGATCCAGGCGCGTGACCGCGGCGAAGAGTTCCACCTGGTCCTGGACACGCCGGATATCCCGCTGGCGCTGCGGCGGTTCGTGGTCGAGCGGGACAGCGCGGCGATCCAGACCATCCAGCATGAGCTCTTCGCCGCGCCGATCCACATCAGGGAAATCAGCTATCCGTTCCCCGCGCCGGGATCAGGGGTGCGGCGGTATGCCGAGATCTTCGGCGTGATGCCGGTGTTCGGCGCGCCGGAGTGCGCGGTTGGCATCCCCCCCGAGATCCTCGATCTGCCGCTGCCGCTGGCCAACGAGCACCACCGCGATCGCGCGCGAGCAGTGCCGGCGGTTGCTGGCCAGCCGTCACGCGCGGACGGGCGTGGCGGGGCGGGTCCGCGACCACCTGCTCGCCTGGACCGCCGCGCCGCCGGACGCGGAGCTGGTCGCGGCGGCGCTGCACATGAGCGAGCGGACGCTGCGCCGCAGGCTGGCCGAGGAGGGCGTGACGTTCCGCGGGCTGCTGGACGAGATCAGGGAGCAGCTTGCCGAGGAGTTCCTGATCACCGGCGGGATGCCGGTCGCGGAGGTGGCCCAGCGGCTGGGGTATGTGGAGGTGTCGAGCTTCTCGCAGGCGTTCCGCCGGTGGAAGAGTGTGGGACCCCGGGAGTTCCGGGCCCGCCAGCTGGCCTGTCACCGCTCCCCAGCCGCGTAGGGGCCGCCCTAATTACTTCCTCTGGCGGTGCAGGTAGCGCAGCGCTTCGCGGGCGGCGTTGGCGCCGCACATGCCGTGCACCCCGGCACCGGGCGGTGTCGCCGCCGAGCACAGGTACATGCCCGGGACGCCGAGGTGGTAGGGCGACAACGTGGTGCGGGGACCGAAGACGAGCTGGCGGGCATCCTTCGCGCCGGTGATGATGTCGCCGCCGGCGAAGTTCGGGTTGCAGGCGGCGAAGGACGCCGGGCTGTAGGACGCCTTGCCGACGATCCGCTCCCGGAATCCGGGGGCAAACCGCTCGATCTGCGCGATGATCGCCTCGGTGGCATCGCCGGCGTAGCCGTGCGGCACGTGTGCGTAGCTGTAGACCGGGTGGACGTTGCCGGCCGACCGCTGCGGGTCGGCGAGGTACTGCTGGCCCACCAGGACGAAGGGCCGTTCTGGCATGTGCCCGGCGTTGATCTCCCGCTCGGTGGCGGCGATCTCGGCGTAGCCACCGCACAGGTGCACGGTTCCCGCCCGGCCCGCGTCGGGGTTGGCCCACGGCACGCCGCCCTCGACCGCGAAGTCGACCTTGAACGCGCCGGGCGCGCGCCGGAAGCGGCGGAAGGCCCGGGCCACGCGCGAGGGCAGCTTGCCATCCAGCAGGGCGGCGACCGGCTCCGGCGCGAGGTCGAACAGGGTTACGTCCGCCGACGGAAGTTGGGAGGCGACCCGGATCGGCGTACCGGTTTCGATCTTGCCGCCGAGATCTAGCAGCAGCGCGGCCAGCGCGGCGGCGATCGCCCCGGAGCCGCCGGCCGCGACCGGCCAGCCCCAGCGGTGGCCGGCGGTGATGATGCCCGCGCCGATCGCCGAGGTGAGCGGGTAATGCAGCGGCCGGAACGCGTGCGCGGCCACCCCGCCGAACAGCGCGCGTCCCTTCTCGGTGGCGAACAGCCGGGCGAAGGCCGAACCGGGCAGCAGCGTCGGCAACCCGAACCGCGCCAGCGCGAGCGGGTGGCCTGGCACCCGCAGCAGTGGCTGCATGATGTCGGACGCCAGCTTGTCGTACTCGGCCGAGGGACGGCCGAACATAAGCCGCCAGCGCGCTCCGTCGCGGCCCAGTCCGGCGGCGGTGTCCTCGACCGAGCGGTACAGCAGCCCGGCGTCCCCCCCGTCGAGCGGGTGCGCGCAGTCGATCTCCGCCCACCGCCAGGACAGCCCGTACCGGTCCAGGCCGAGGCTGGTCAGGAACGGCGAGCCGGCCGCCATCGGGTGAAATGCCGAGCAGTGGTCGTGCAGCAGGCCGGGTACCAGCGACTTGCCGGAACGTGCGCCGCCGCCGATCTCATCGGCCGCCTCGAACACGGTAACCTGCACACCCTCCCGGGCCAGGGCCACGGCGGCGGCGAGCCCGTTGGGCCCGCCGCCCACCACCGTCGCGGTGCTCATGTCGGCACCTCGCTCCGGTCGTACTGCTCGTCGAGGGTCTGCGGCGCGACCTCGCGCGACCAGGTCACCTGCACCGGGATCGGCCCGTTGGGCAGCCACGGCTGCTCGGCAACCGCGTCGGCGACCTTCCACGTGCCGCGCTCAATGACGCCGAGCGCCGCGTCGATCACCTTGTACGCCTGGTCGTCACGGTGCACCGGCTGGGATTCCACCCAGACCATTACCAGCTCGCCCGGCTCGAAGCAGGCCTGGTCCTGCACCGCCCTGATCAGGTCCTCGTTGTGCATGTGCCCGTCGCCGAAGTTGAACCCGACCAGCGAGTTGCACACGAACTCACCCTCGCGTACGGTCCTGGTGTCGATGTCGGGCAGTTGCCGCAGCAGCAGCGAGAACAGGCCGCGGCCCTGGCTGTGCATGCTCCGCCAGGCGATCGTCTGCTGCATGGTCACGTCCGCCCACTTGCGGTCGTAGCCGAACGCCACGAGCTGGTCGACCTGGTTGGCAGCCGGCCGCCTGACCGCGTTGAGCTTGTCCTCGGCGCCCGGCCCGAACGCCCACATCGCCGACGCCCAGTTGCCCGCGTACTGGCGCAGCGAGGGCAGGAACGACACCAGGTCCGGGCGCAGGTTGCCCAGCACCGGAAAGAACAGCAGCGCGGCCACGATCGCCACCGTCAGCCACGGTGACGACATATCTGCCACGCCGTAGCCGTGCCAGTTGGGATAGCCGGCGAACAGGAACACCGCGGCGTAAGCGAACAGGAAATTCCACTCCAGCGGCACGGCCAGCGGGAACGTCGAGATGATGAACAGGTGGAACAGCACCATCACGGCGACCGCGGCCAGCGTCACCGGCTTCCACGGGGACAGCAGCAGCACCAGCGGCGTGATGATCTCGACGAAGGTCCCGCCGCCGTGGGCCATCAGATGGGCGAGCCGGGACGGACGGATGTCGCGGGGGAAGTCACGGTAGTGCGCCCGCTTGAGCCACCGGAACGGGACGCCGGGGCTGTTGCTGACCATGGGCGGCACGACGTTGCCGAAGTGCTTGCCCAGCTTGGAGAAGCCGGCCCCCACCCAGACCGTGACGATCAGCAGCTTGAGCGCAATGATCATGTCGCCGAACGGCAGGACGGTGAAGAACACCAGGGCCGGCAGGTACTGCTCGCCGCGCGCGGCCAGGAAGATGATCTTGTCGCGCAGCCCGTTCAGCACCAGCAGGACTATTGCGGGAACGATTAGCACCGGGCTGACCAGCCCGGAGGTGTTGCCGGGCACCGCGGCGGACAGCGAGTCGCTGTGCACGCCCGGCAGCACCAGCGGCACGATCACGCTGGCGATGAGCGCGAGGTAGAGCGCGACGTCCACGAGGGTGCGCCGGCCACCCGCCGTGAGCGGCACCCGCCTCCACGGCCGCAGCCGGATGGTGCCGGTCCTGGCCCAGAACCGGATGCCCCCGGTCATCGGCTTGAACTTGCCGGCCAGCGGGCCCCACGACCCGGCGACTCCGATGGTCTCAAGCAGCACCGTCCACAGCACGGCCTTCTCGTACACGATCGGCTGGTTCCACCACTGCGCGACGTGCCAGAACGCCGGCAGCCGCGACGTCACGGTCGCCACCACCACGCCGCCGAGGATGTAAAAGAACAGCAGCTTCGCGATGTAGACCGCGTGCACCATTCTCGGCGTGCCGAACCCGTGCTCGACCCAGTGCAACGCCAGCACCTTCATCCGGTGCATCAGCGGCTGCTGCATGAACGAGTCCGGGTCCACCGGCGGCAGGTCAGGCTTTGTGAAGCCCATCATGGTCTCCTTAGATGATCGTTAGCGCGACGCGCAGGGCTGGTTTGTCGATCTTGCCGACGGCGTTCTTCGGCAGCTCGGGCACGATGTGGATCGCCGTCGGGATCTTGATCTTGGTGAGGTTGCCGCGGCAGAGCACCCGCAGGTCCTCGACCGTCACCGAGGCGTCCGGGTAGGTGGCCACGTAGGCCACCGGTACCTCGCCGTATATCTCATGCGGGACCCCGATCACGGCCGCCTGCAGGACCGCGTCGTGCCGGCAGAGCACCGACTCGATCTCCTTGGGGTAGATGTTCTCGCCGCCCCGGATGATCATGTCCTTGATCCGGTCGACGATCGCCAGGTAGCCGTCGTCGTCGAGCACCCCCACATCGCCGGTGTGCAGCCATCCGTCCACGATCGCCTCAGCGGTCGCCTCCGGCCGGTTCAGGTAGCCGCGCATCACGTTCGGGCCCTTGATGACGACCTCGCCGGGCTCACCGGCCGCCGCGAACGAGCCATCGGCCCGCATCGTGGCCACCTGCTGGCCCGGCAGCGCCACCCCCACCGTGCCCGGCTTGCGCAGTCCGTACAGCGGGTTGATAGCCGACGCGCAGGTGCCCTCGGTCAGCCCGTACCCCTCGATGATCGAGAAGCCGAACCGGGACTCGCTGCGGTGCAGCAGTTCCACCGAAACCGGGGCCGCCCCGCACACCGCGAACCGCACGGACGAGGTGTCACCGAGCTGCTCGGCGGGCAGCTCCGCCAGCCGCGCGTAGATGGCCGGCACCGCCGAGAAGTACGTCGCCCTGTACCTCGACACCGCCGCGAGGAACGTATCCGCGGCGAACCTGGGCAGGATCGTCACCTGCGCGCCGGCCATGATCGGGGCCAGGCAGCTCACCACGATGGCGTTCACGTGGAACAGCGGCAGGACCAGCAGGCAGTTGTCGTCCGGGCCAAGCCTCATCGCATCGCCGATCGAGAAGGCCATCGCCACCAGGTTCGCGTGATCGAGCATCACGCCCTTCGGCCGGCCGGTCGAGCCGCTGGTGTAGATCAGCAACGCAATATCGTCCAGGCCGGTGTCCGGGGCAGGCAATGAGCCGAACGGACCGCCGCTCAGCTCGTCCACCGGCAGGACCGGCACCCCGTAGTCGGCGCCCGGATCGGAGGTGAGCAGCAGTTTGGCGCCCGAGTCAGCGATCTGGTAGCCGGCCTCGTTCGCCGTGAACACCGGGTTGATCGGCGTCGCTGCGGCGCCCAGCCGCCACGCGGCCATCAGCCCGAGCAGCAGCTCCACCCGGTTGGGCAGCATCACGGCGACCACGTCGCCCCGCCCCACCCCGGCCGCCGCGAACTGCCCGGCGACCGCATCCACCCGGCGGGTCACCTCGGCGTAGGTCAGCTCGGCGTTCGTGTCGCGCATGCATACGCGGTCGGCCAGCGTGGCCGGGCGGTTCCATGGGAGATAGTCAATAGTCATCGCTTCACCTCTAAGATCACCCGGAGGTTTCACCTCCGCCGTTCAGGCCTGCCCGATGCCTTCCTCGGCTGCCTTAGACAGAAGGGTAAGGAGGAGAACGGGCACGTCACAGGTGAGCGAAGGCCAGAAAGTTACTAGATTCGGCCAGCCCCAGATGCCGCAGGGCGGGATCGGTATTGGCGCAAGTAACGGGGCCAATAAGGCCCGCCCCTGGAGACCGAACGGCACCGGGACGGTGACTGTGACATCACCGACGGACAGTGGTTTCTGGACAGCGTCGTCGCCTTGCAACTGGGATCATGAGCCTTCGCTGAATGCTTGGCTGTGACACATCATCCCTGGCTGTTACCTGTTCGTTACGTAGACCGATACGGCTTCCCGCGCGTTCGCCCACGCTTCCCGACTGGACCTGCGAGGCCGGTCAAGGCCAGGACCTGCTGGTTCCCGGATGAGGCGTGAGCGATAATGGTCGGATGCCGTCCCGTGGCCGGGCCGAGATGGCTGGCCCGTCGCGGCCGCGGCGGGAGGGCTGAGAGATTAGCGAGCTGCTGGACCGGACCACGGAAACCGCCGCGCTGGAGGAAGTGCTGGCGGCGGTACGGGGCGGGCTGAGCGGGGTTCTGGTGCTGCGGGGGGACGCGGGCATCGGCAAAACGGTGCTGCTGGAGTGGGCGGCCCGGCAGGCGCATGACATGCAGCTGGCCAGGGTGGCCGGGATCCAGGCGGAGATGGGGATGGGGTTCGCCGGGTTGCACCAGCTGCTGGTGCCGTTCTTGGGCAGGCTGGACGGGCTGCCCAGGCCGCAGCGACAAGCGTTGGGCTCGGCGTTCGGGCTGGTAGCCGGGCCGGCGCCGGACCGGTTCCTGGTCGGGCTGGCGGCGCTGACGCTGCTGACCGACGCGGCGCCCGGACAACCGGTGCTGTGCGTGGTCGATGACGCACAGTGGCTGGATCAGGTGTCGGTGGAGGTGCTCGGATTCATCGCCCGCCGCCTGTACGCCGACCGGGTGGGCATGTTGTTCACCGTCCGGGAGGGGGAGGGACAGGCGGCCGCGCTGGCCGGGCTGCCGGAACTGATGCTCGGCGGGCTGCCGGGGGAGGCAGGGGGTGAGCTGCTGGCCACGTCGGCCGGCGCCCGGGTAGATGGGCAGGTGAGCGCTCAGGTCGTGGCCGGCGTGGCGGGGAATCCGCTGGCGCTGGTGGAGCTGGCCGGGGAGCTGACCGCGGAGGAGTTGTCGGGGGCGGTGCCGCTGAGCTGGCCGCTGCGGTTCGGGGGGCGGCTGCAGGAGCTGTACCTGGCCCGGGTGCGGGCCCTGCCAGTAGACACCCAGACGCTGCTGGCGGTGGCGGCGGCCGACCCCACCGGGGATCCTGCGCGGTGGCGAAGGCGGCCGGGCAGCTGGGGACCGGTCCGGAGGCGGGCGAGGCCGCGGAGACCCAGCGGCTGGTGTCGTGGCAGCCGCGGGTGCGGTTCCGGCATCCGCTGATCCGCTCGGCGGCCTATTACGCGGCCCCGGCGGGGACGCGGCGGCGCGCACATGCCGCGCTGGCCGGGGTCACCGACCCGGACGCTGACCCGGACCGACGGGCCTGGCACCTGGCCGAGGCCGCGCCGGAACCCGACGAGGATGTCGCTGCGGAGCTTGATCGCTGCGCGAGCCGGGCACAGGTGCGCGGCGGACTGGCCGCCGCTGCGGCGTTCCTGGAACGTGCGGCGGACCTGACGCCCGACCCGGGACCCCGCGCCGAGCGCACGCTGGCCGCGGCACAGGCCAGCCTGCAGGCCGGCGAGTTCGGCAAGGCCAGCGACCTCATGGCCTTGGCGGAGGCCGGGCCGATGGACGAGGTTCAAGCCGCCCGGGCGGACTTGCTGCGCGGGAGGATCGCGTTCGCCTCCGGCCTGGGCAGCGACGCTCCCCCGCTTCTGCTGAAGGCGGCTAAGCGGCTCGAACCGCTCAACGTCGACCTGGCCCGCGAGACGTATGTCGACGCGTGGCAGGCGGCATTCTTCGCCGGATATCTGGCGGGCGCCGGCGACCTGCTTGAGGTCTCCCGCGCCGCCCGGGCCCTTCCCCCGCCAGCGCACCCGCCGCGTCTGGTCGACCTGGTGCTGGACGGTTTTGCGCTGCTGGTCACCGACGGACCGACAGCCGCTGCACCGCTGCTGCGGCGGGCCACGAGCGCCTTTACCAGCCCATGCATCCCCGAGGAAGACACACTCCGGTGGGGCTTTATCGCCACGGTGGCGGACGAAGCTCTCTATGACGACGAGGGCTGGCGCCTGACTGTCAGGCAGGTTCAGCTCGCCCGTGACGTCGGCGCGCTCGACCAGCTCTCGTTCCTTCTGAACCGTATGGCTATCGAGACCGTGTGGAGCGGTGACTTTGCTGCTGCCACCTTGCTGATCGCCGAAGCCGGGGCGGTCTGCGAGGCGACCGGGTCTCGTTTCGCACCCGTCGCCGCTACCATGCTGGCTGCGTTCCAGGGAGGGAAAGCCGAGGCCATCCCGCTGGTCCAGTCCATCATCGAGCAGGCCACACCCGGGGGCCAGGGAGTCTCGGTGACATTCGCGCACTGGGTGGCCGCCGTCCTCTACAACGGCCTGGGTCGTTACGAGGAGGCATTGGCCGCTGCCCGGCAAGCCAGCGAGCACAAGCACGTATATGTCTCCGTGTGGGCGTTGCCCGAGCTGATCGAGGCTGCCGCGCGCACCGGCGACGCGCGCATCGCCGGCGATGCCCTGGATCTGCTCACCGAAACGACCCGGGCAGGCGGAACCGACTTGGGGCTAGGGATCGAGGCGCGCACCCGCGCCCTGCTGAGCGAGGGAGAAGCCGCCGAGGGACACTATCGCGAGGCGATCGACCGGCTCTGTCGCACCCGGCACCTTCCCGAGCTCGCCCGCGCCCACCTGCTGTACGGCGAGTGGCTACGCCGCCAGCGCCGCCGCCGCGACGCCCGGGACCAGCTGCGCACCGCCTTCGAGATGTTCGACTCGATGGGGATGGAAGCGTTCGCCACCCGGGCCCGGGCCGAGCTGCGCGCCACCGGCGAGCGCGCCCGCCCGCGCGCCCCGGGGACCCCGGAGGTGCTTACCGCGCAGGAGGAGCAGATCGCCCGGCTGGTCGCCGAGCACCTGTCCAACCGGGAGATCGCCGCCCGGCTGTTCATCAGCGCCAGCACCGTCGAGTACCACCTGCGCAAGATCTTCCGCAAGCTTGACGTCAGCAACCGGGCCCAGGTCGCACGGACGTTCCGGAACGACAAAGGAACCCCCGCAGCGTGACTATGCCGCTGGCGGCCGATACCTCGATCGTCTCGCTGCCCACCTGGGGATCCCAAGAGAGCTCGGCGGCGACGTGGCGCCGCAGGTCATCATCCTTCATTGCTGGCTGGTTCCACCTCCGGCGTGGGCCTTCCCGTGATCACTGGCCTCTTTCTAAACGTTATGGCCAGCCTGCCGGGCGCCGCATCCATGAAAGTCCTTAGTCATTCCGGGGCAAGGCCCCTATGGCTACCGGCAGGACTAAGGACCTTCCGGGATTCGATCGGCTTACCGGATTTATAGCGTTCACAGCAGACCTATCCGCGCGAGTCCGGAAGCGCCCGGGAGAGCCGTGGCTAAGAAGCTCTCGCGTCCGAACCGGCACCCGCTCCTCGGTGAGCGGCGGCTGAACCGGTTATCAGCGCGGGACCCGAAGCTGCGGCTCCCGCGCTGCGAGAAACACACCTCAGGAAGGAGAGACATCATGGACATCACAGGCAAGACCGCGCTGGTGACCGGGGCCAATCGTGGCCTGGGACGACACCTGGCGGCGGAACTTCGCGACCGGGGCGCCCGCGTCTACGCCGCTGCCCGCGACCCGCAGACCGTGGACCTAGCGGGCGTCACACCCATAGCCCTGGACATCACCAACCCGGCCTCGGTCGCCGCGGCGGCCCAGGCCGCGAGCGGGGTGACGATCCTCGTCAACAACGCGGGCTCGTCGACTGGGTCGTCGCTGCTGACCGGGGACCTGGCCGCCATCCGGCTGGAGATGGACACCATCTTCTTCGGAACTCTCGCGGTGACCCGGGCCTTCACCCCGCAACTGGCCGCCCAGGGCGGCGGCGCGGTGCTGAACATCCTGTCGGTGCTGTCCTGGCTGACCATCCCCCGATCCGGCGCCTACTGCGCCGCCAAGTCGGCGGAGTGGTCGCTAACCAACGCCATGCGCCTGGAGCTGGCGCCGCAGTGCACCCGGGTGACGGCGCTGTACGTCGGCTACATGGACACCGACATGACCCGCCGCCTCGACGTCCCCAAGTCCGACCCGGCCGCCATCGCCAAGCTGGCCATCGACGGCATCGCGGCCGGCGACGCCGAGATCATCGCCGACGAGACGAGCAGGCGCGTCCTGGCCGGGCTCTCCGCCGGAGTCGCCGGCCTCTACCCACAGGTCGCCTGAGCCGCCCGGCCCGCCCAGCGAAGGCCTAGCGTGGCATTCATGGTTTAGAAGCCAAACCTGCCAAGTTTCCGGACCCAGGAGGTCGTCATGGCATCGGTACTAATCACAGGGGCGTCGAAGGGCATCGGCCGAGCGGCGGCGGCGGAGTTCGCCCGCCGTGGCCACCGGGTGATCGCCACCGCGCGGGACCCGCGCACGCTCGCCGGCCTGCCCGCGGACCAGCGGCTCGCGCTGGACGTCACCGACCCCGGCACCATCACCTCGGCGGTCGGGGAGGCCGGCGAGATCGATGTTCTGGTCTCCAACGCCGGGGAGATCTTCAACGCCGCCGTCGAGGCGATACCACCGGAGGCACTCGCGCGGCTGCTGGACATCAACACGATCGGTGCCCTGCGGGCGGCGCAGGCGGTCCTGCCAGGGATGCGCGCCCGCGGCCGCGGGCGGCTGCTGTTCATGTCCAGCATCTCCGGGCGCATCGCGGTGCCGCTCAGCGCGGCCTACGCCGCGACCAAATGGGCCCTTGAGGCGGTGGTCGAGGCCCTGGCCATCGAGGCGGGCCCGCTGGGGATCGAGGCCGCGCTGCTCGAACCGGGCCCGGTCAGCTCCGGCGTGCTCGACCACGTCACCACATACACCCTGCCCGGCGATCCCTACGCCCGCCTGCTCACCCAGGGCGGCCCGCGCGCCAGTCTGATGATCACGCCGGAAGAAGTCGCGGCCGGGATCGCCGACGCGGCAGAAGCACCACAGCTGCCCCTGCGCATCCCCATCGGCCGGCCCGCCGCCCAGATCCTGGCCGCACGCCAGGCCGCACCCGACGACCGCCCGTTCATCCCCGGTGCATCCACGGCCGTCCGGTCGTGAACGGCAAATGGCGGCTAAGGGGAGTCATGCCTGTCCTGTCCCGCGCTGCCAGCCTCGCGACCGCCGTCTCGGTGGCCGGCTGCGGGACCACATCGCAGCCGCCAGCGACTCGTGACCAGTCATCTAAGGAGATCCATGTTGCATGGCGGGACTGTGACGTCAAGCATCTACCGGGACAGGACAGCAGCCTCGCGTCCCGAAATCAGGTAGCGCAGCGGTGGCGTGGTTCGCAAGGTCATTGCGGGCAGTCTCGGTGCCCGGGCTAGCGGGAGGCAACGCCGTCATTCGTGGCGGTGAGCGGAAACTCCGCCTGCAGGCTGGTCCCCGCCCCGCGCCGGCTGTCGAGGAAGATCCGGCCGCCGAGCGCCTCCACCCGGTCCTTCAGCCCGGCCAGGCCGGTGCCGCGGGCCAGGCCGGCGCCGCCGGCGCCGTCATCGCGCACCGCGACGCGCAGGACTTCGCCGGCGACCTCGACTTCGACGCTGATAGCAGAGGCACCAGAGTGCTTGGCCGCGTTGGTCAGCGCCTCGGCGACGACGTAGTAGGCGCTGACCTCGACCGGCTCGGCCAACCGGTCGTCCACATCCACCCGCAGGCCCACCGGGATCGGGGACCGGCGGGCGAGCGTCTTGAGGGCGGGGCGGAGCCCGCCCTTGGCCAGGATCGCGGGGTGGATGCCGCGCGCGATCTCGCGCAACTCGTCCAGCGTGCCGGTCACTGCGGCGGTGGCGCGGTCGAATTCCGCGGCCAGCTCGCCGAGTTCGGGCGGCACCGCGGCCTGCGCCGCGCGCAGCTGCAGCGCCAGCGTCACCAGCCGCTGCTGGGCGCCGTCGTGCAGGTCCCGCTCGATCCGGCGGCGCGCGGTGTCGGCGGCCGCGACGATCCGCGCCCGCGAGGCGGTCACCTCGGCCTGTGCCTCGGCGTTGGCGATCGCGGTAGCCACCAGCTCGGTGAACCCGGCCAGCCGGGCCTCGGTATCAGCCGGCAGCGGCTCGGAACGGGTGGCCACGATCATGACCCCCCACAGCTTGCCCGCGACGTTGACCGGCACGCCGACCGACGCCCGGACGCCGACCTCACGGGCGATGTCGCCGACTGGGCCACTGGTGCCGGCGTAGCCGTCGATCCGCGCCGACCGGCCCGTCTGGAACACCCGCGACGACACGTTCCGACCGCCGAGCGGTACCCGGGCGCCGACAGTAACGGGCGGGGTGCCCTCGCGGGTCCATACGCCGACGACCTCCTCGGCATTGTCCGGGGCGTACCGGGTCAGGAAAGCGACATCCGTGGCGCGCAGCCGTCCGGCCTCCTTGGTGACCGCAGCGAACACCTTCTCCGGCGGCTCCGCCCGGGCCACCAGCGTGGCCACCTGCCTCAGCGCGGCCTGTTCGTCTGCGAACCCGCGTGATTCCGTCCGGGCCTGTGCGTTTGCGATCGCGGTCGCGGCCAGCTCGGTGAACCCGGCCAGCCGCGCCTCGGTGCCGGCCGGCAGCGGTTCCCGCGTGGATGCCACGATCATCACACCCCACAGGCGTCCCTCGACGCTGATCGGCGCGCCGGCCGACGCCCGTATGCTGACCTCGCGGGCGTGGGTCCCAGCCAGGCCGGAGACGTCCGCGTAGTCGTCAATCCGCGCCGGCTGGCCTGTCTGGAACACCAGCGTGGACACGTTCCGTCCGCCGAGGCGAGTCCGTGTGCCGACCGTGACGGGCAGGGTGCCCGTGGCGCTCCACACGCCGACGGTCGTCTGTGTGCCGTCCGGGTCATACCGGGTCAGGAGCGTGGCGGTGGCATCCATTAGCCGCCCGGCCTCCTCGGCGACCGCGCCGAACACCTGCTGCGGCGGCGCCGCCCGGGCGACCAGCGTTGCCACCCGCCGCAGCGCCGCCTGCTCGCCGGCGATCCGGCGGTGCTCGTCGGCGATCCGGCGGTACTCGGCGTACAGCTGGGCGTTGTCGAGGGAGACGGCGAGCTGGGCGGCGATGAGGTTGACCGCGTCGAGCCGCCCGGTGGTGAACGCGGCGCGGAGCAGCCGGTTTTCCAGTAGCAGCACCGCCCGCAGCGCGCCGCGGCCGAGGATGGGCACGGCCAGCAGCGAGCAGCAATCGGCGCCGGCGAAGTAGGGGTCGCGGGCGAACCGGTCGTCAGCGGTGGCGTCGCCGGCGACCAGCGGCTCGCGCGTCCGCTGGACGTAGCGCAGCACCGACATCGGGACCGCGCCTTCCCGGCCGGTATCGCTGGCCGGTTCGGTGCCGCCGCCGGGTGCGGGCAGCAGCCAGCCCTTCTGGTCCTCGTCCCATAGCAGCAGGCGGACGCTGGTGGCGCCGGTCATCGCGCTGAGCACGCCGGCCACGCGGGCGTGCAGCCGGCCGATGCTGGTCTCCGAGCTCAGCGCCTGCGACGCGGAAAGGATCCCGAGCAGGTCGACCGTGCCCGTGGTGACGGCGGCACGGCGCTGGGGAAGATCGCCGGACGGCTCGCCGGCGGTGGCGGCCGGGTCGGACGGTGGCCGCCGGACCGGGTAGGCCCAGTCCAGCTGGGCGACTTTGGCGGTCGCGCCCCAGGCCAGGTACTCCTGGCGGGCCTGGGCGATCAGGTCGTGGCCGGCGTGCTCGAGGCCGCGGGCGAGGTAGAAGCGGGCCGCGTGCTCGGCGATCAGGGCCCGGTGCCAGGGCCGCTGCCGCTGGGCGGCCTCGTGCCGGGCGGCGTCGAAGGCCAGGGCGGCGGCGCGGAAATCCCCGGCCGCCCACGCCCGCTCGGCCTCCACCAGCCGCAGCAGGTGCAGGAAGTTGTCCGGCGCGTCCGCGGCACGGGCCGCCATCCACCGGGTCACCTCGTCCAGTTCGGCCAGCAGGCCGCCCCGCTGGTCCGCGTCCGCGTCCGCGTCACGGGCCTGCCCGGCCAGGGCCAGCGCGCGCAGCAGCCGGGCGACGGCGGTCGGGTAGAGGCCCGGGACCACCGGAACTAGCAGCATCGCGGCCGCGGTGTGCCGCTCCAGGCCGGCCTGATCGCCGAAGACGGCGGCAGCGGTCGCATGACTGAGATGAGCATGAAACTGTGCCGGCGGGTTGCCGGCGTACTTGTCGGCGGGGACCGCCTCACCGGCCGCGGCCGTGCTTTCGCCGAGCAGCACGTCAGCCAGCCACCGGTAGGGGTCGAGCAGCTGTCCGAGGTGCTCGTTTCCGGTACGGCGCGTAAAGGCCACCGCCGCTTCGGCCTCGGCAAGGTAGCGGTCCAATGGTGCGCAGTCCAGCATGCCTGGCAGTGACGCATAGTAGGCGTAGCCGGCGTTGGCCGGGTCGCCCCCCGCGATCAGCCCCTCGCTGGCCCGCTGAGCTGCATGGACGCTGTTTTCGATCGGCTCGGCCCAGCAACTGAGGACAGCGAATTGCCCGCGCGCCTGGGAGGTGCCGGGCTCGTAGCCGCGGGCTTCGCCCAGCGCCAGGATCCGCCGCGCCGCCCGGTACCCGGCGGCGTAGTCGCCGCGCAGCACCACAGCACTGAAGGCGGTGGTGGCCGCCGGGCCGATCAGGGTAGGGACGGGGCCGTGCTCGAGGCAGATCCGCAGTGCTTCCACGCCCAGCCAGGTGACCGTGGCCTGGTCGCCGGCGAAGAAGGCCGCATGCTGGGTCGCGTTGATCAGGCCGGACGCGTCGAGCAGCGCGGGGTCGGTGAGGTCCGGCCGGGCCAGGTCGCCGGCGGCCTCGGTATGATCCAGCCACTGGTACCAGTAGCCGAACTGGTGGTCAAGGTCAGCCGCGAGCTGGTCCGCGGCCGGGACGGTGATGCCGAGTTCACGCAGCGCCTGGCGGCCCAGCCCGAGAGCCTCAGCGAAACGGGTCCGGTGGGTCACGCTGCGCACCTGCACCGCCGTCGCGCTGGCGCGGTCCGCCGCGGCAGGGCACAGCCGTTCGATCGTGCGGTACGCCTCGTCGGCCTCCTCCAGCCGCCCGAGGCAGTAGAGCGCGGCGTGACGCCCGGCGTGCACCTGGGCGAGGGTGGCGGTCTGGTCCGGGTCGACCGCCGGAAGCGCCGCGGTCAGCAGCGCATATACCAGCGCGTAATCCCCGATCAGCGTGGCCTGGCCGGCGGCGCGCCGCAGCAGCCCCGCCACCTGACGCCGCTCGGCGGCGTCGCCGACCGCGCCGGCCACCGGCAGGTACTGCTCGGCCGCGACCGCGAACAACTCCGGCACCCCGGCCAGCCGCCTCGCCATGGCCAGCTGCAAGGCCTGCTGCCGCCCCGGCTCAAGCCCGCCCAGCACCGCCTCGCGGATCCGGTCGTGCCGGAACCGCACCGCCGGGTGTGCCCCGGGCTCCGCCACCAGCAGGCCCTCATCGAGGGCAGGGGCCAGCGCCTGGTCCACCACGTCAGCCGGCTCGCCTGCAGCGGCCTGCAGCAGGCTCAGCTCGGCGCGGCCACCCAGGCACGCCATCGCCTCTGCCATCTGCCGGGACTGCTCCGGCAGGGCGGCAGTGCGCGCCGCCAGCAGCCCGGTCACCTCGGAGTGCTCCAGGTGCGCGCGCACCGCCGCCTCGTCCCACCGCCACCCGGCGGCCGTCGCGGTCAGCAGGCCGTCGCGGCGCAGCGCGTTCAGCAGTTCCACGGTCTCGTACGGGTTGCCGCGGGTATGCGGCTCGATTGCCTCGGCCAGGCCCGTCACGGTGACCAGGTCCACGTGAAGCATGCCGGCGACCATGGCGGCCAGGCCCGGCCCGGGGAGGTTGCCCAGCCGCAGGTGCCGCACCGTGGCCTGGTCCCGCCACCGCGACAGCGGCGCCATCAGCGGATGGGCCGCGTCCACGTCGCCGTCCCGGTACGCGCCGACCAGCAGCAGGCCGTCGACCGGCTCCTCGCTCAGCATTAGGTCGACGAAGCCGAGCGGGGTGCCCCCCGCCCACTGCAGGTCATCGAGGAACACCACGACTGGCCGTTTCCGCGACGCGACCGCCCCCAGCGCCGCCGCGGCCGCCCGCTGCAGCCGCGGCTGCGCGGTCAGCGGATCCCCCGCCTCCGGCGGCGCCTCAAGCAGCGCCGCGAACTCCGGCAGCACCGCGGCCAGCAGGCCCGCGCCCGGCCCCACCGCCGCCACGATCCTCATCCGCAGTTGCGCCAGCTCAGCCTCCGGCTCGGCCAGCAGCAGCCGGCCCAGCGCGCGGAACGCCTGATACCCCGCGTCGAACTCCAGGTCCCGCCGGTAGGCGTCGAACTTGCCCGCCACGAACCAGCCGTCCCCGCCGGTCACCACCGGCCGCAGCTGATCGATCAGCGCCGTCTTACCCACCCCGGGCGCCCCGGCCACCAGCACCCCGCGGCACCGGCCCGCCAGCGCGCCGGCGAACGCGGCTTCCAGCGCCGCCACCTCGTCATCGCGTCCGGCCAGCCGCGACGGCGGCAGCAGCCGCACCGGGAAATCACGCTCCCCGGCCCGGAACGCGGCCATTCCCCGGCGTGCCTGCGAGTAGCGCAACCGCTCCAGGTCATAGACCAGGCCCTCCGCGGTCTGGTACCGGCTGTCCGGCTCCTTCTCCAGCAGGTGCAGGATGATCGCCGACAACGGCGCCGGCAGGGCCTGGTTCGCCTCGGCCGGCGGCACCGGGACCCGGGCCAGCTGATCGTGGATGAGCCGCAGCGGATCCCCCAGCCCGAACGGCGGTCCGCCCGTGGCCAGCTCGTACAGCACCGCGCCCAGCGCGTACAGGTCGGCCCGCTGATCCGCCGGCTGGCCTGTCCGCCCGGTGGCCTCCGGCGCCAGGTACGCCAGCGTTCCCGTGATCTCGGAATGGTGGGTGAACTCGGGGCGGATCTCGGCGAACGACGTAGCCAGCGCGAAGTCCACCAGGCACGGAACACCGTCACCGCAAACAACGATGTTCGCCGGGGTGATGTCCCGGTGGACCACCCCCCGCCGGTGCATCCCCGCCACCGCCCGGGCCAGCCCCAGCCCGAGACCAGCCAGCTCACCGGCCGGCACCGGCTTCGTCATGCCCGCCAGGCTCAAATCCCCGGCGTCCTCAAGCACCACCGACCCCGGATACCGCGGCGCCTCCGCCAGCCGCGCCACCCCCGCGACGCCGCCCAGGCGCTCCAGCATCGCGACCTCATGCCGCACCCGGCGTTCCGCGTCCGGCCCCAGCGGCTCCTTGCGGATAACCGTCCGCCCAGGCAGGAACAGCCTGGTGACCCGGGTGCGCTCGCTGACGTGCACGACTTCGGCCCGCAGGAACGGATCCGGGCCAGGCCGCACTCCGCCTCCGCTTACTTCCATCGGGCACCCCCAAACACGGCCCGCCTCCCCTATCTGCCTACACCCAGACTGAGGACATGCACCCCCGCCGTTCAGCATAGATTCCTTATTTTTCCGAACGTGCCGCAGGTGCAATGACATACAGTCCGGCGCATAGGTATACGAACTCGCAACGCCCGCTATTCGACATGAGAGGATGTGCAGGCCCTGCGCCGTACGGCTTGTTCTGCATGCGCCGACAGGACCACCGCCCCGCCCGGAATGTCAGACCCAAATCCGAAAATCGGAGCGTTACCGGGCAGGCGGCAGCACCCGGCGGAGCGCAGCGGAGCCGGGTTAGGGTGAACCTGCAGGTCAGGCAGCGGGTTCGAGGGTGACTTTGTAGCCGAGGGCCTCGAGCTGGCTGATGTGGCTGCACTAGGCGCAAGCACGCCTTTGGCGCGGGTCCAGCATAGCCGGACGTCGGTGGCTTGGCGCGGCGGTCGGGTGGACAGGGCACTTCCGTCTGGCCCCGGCCGGTCCGGTACCGGCCGGGGCCAGACGGCGGGCGTCGTGGTCTGGTCCCCTTGCTGGGCCGCGCACTGCCGCCGCCACGCGCCCGGCCTTGGCCCTACTGCCGGGTGAACACCGCGCGGACGACGATCGTGACGTTCATCGACCCCGCGCCCAGCGGGTTTGACGTCAGGCCAAAGTCGGCCCGGTTAACCTGGATCTCGCCGTCCAGCCACGCGTCGCGATCGACTATGGAGACCTCGCCGTCGAAGGACGTCGGGCGGGTGTGGCCGAGCGCGGTCAGCTGGCCCGTGACCCGGACGCCCTCGCCGGCGTGCGCTACGCCATCGGCGGCAAAGGTGAAATCCGGGTGGCTGGCGATGTCGAAGAAGTCAGCTGAGCGCAGGTGATCGTCCCGCTTCTTGATCCCCGTGTCGATCGACCCGGCGTCCACGGTGAAGACGCCTGCGACTTCCCCTGTTGCCGACACCGTGCCGCTCCCAGAGAACTGGTGGAAGACGCCCGTGATCGTGATAAGCCCCCACATGTGCTTGATCTTCAGCCGGACCTGGGACCTGGCCGCGTCCAGCGTCCAGGACCCGGCGAACTCCCCGTCTCGCAGCGACTGCAGCGCCAGCGATGTCATGTGACACTCTCCGTTATCAGTTTTCTTCCGTTATCGAAAATATTGGACATCGGGCGACCCTCGCCGTACCGGCCCGAGCGCCGTGCGCCACTGGCAGTGTGGCGGCGCCTCGGCCGAGGCGCCGCCCGGGGAGCTTCCTAGGCCAGTGCGGATGCCGGGGCCCACAGGCCGTCGATGGCGCGCTCGGCCTCGGCGAGGCTCTGCTCCGCCAGCGGGATCAGCCCGGCCATGGCCGGGGTCGTGCTGGCGAGGGTGAGCTCGGCGGTGATGAAGCGAGGCTCCAGGCCCGTGGCCGAGATGGCGTGCGGAAGCCATGGCTCTGCGTGGTCCCACCCGTGCCGGGGGGTGCCCTCGGCGTAGCCCCCGCCGCGGCTGGCCAAGACGATGAGGTCACGGCCGCCGAGCAGGCCGGCGTGGGTCTGCGGATCGACTGACAGCCCGCTGGCGATGAGGTGGTCGACCCAGGCCTTGACGCTGCTGGGCGCGCCGAAGTTATACAGCGGGAGCCCGAGCAGGATCGTGTCCGCTTCCCTGACCTCGCTGACCAGTTCCTCGGACAGTGCCCACGAGGCGGCCTGCGCCGGGGTGTGCTGGTCCGCCGGCACTAGCCGGGCAGGGCCGGTGACCGCGTCGAGGTGCGGGACGGGATCGCTGCCCAGGTCCCGGTAGGTCACGGTGCCCCCGGGGTGCGCCGCGCGCCAGGCGGCCGCCGCGCGGGCGGTGAGCTTGCGGCTGACCGAGCGGTCACCCTGGATGCTTGAGTCAATGTGCAGCAGGTGCGCCACTATCGCTACCATCTCATAGATGGTTGATGAAGCACCAATCGTTTATACCACATTGGTGGATGACGCGAGCGGGTACACTTGCCGTATGGCTCAGCCGCCCGTGGTCACCCAGCCCGCAAACCACCCGGGCGCGCTGATCGACCACCTTGCGCGCAGGATGCGCCTGCGGGCCGAGGCGGCGCTGGCACCGCTGGGCCTGCGGCCGCGCCACCTGGTGGCGCTGACGGTGCTGCGCGATAGCGGCGGCAGCACTCAGCAGGCGCTCGCCGCCACCCTGGAGATGGACGGGACGAACATCGTCGGACTGCTCAACGAACTCGAGGCCGGCCGCCTGATCGAACGGCGGCGCTCGCCCGAGGACCGGCGCCGGCACCTGGTCGAGCTCACCAGCGCGGGCGCGGAACAGCTCGCGGAGGCCGAGTGCGCGCTGTCAGCAGCCGAGGACGAGGTGCTCGCGGCGCTCGACGACGCCCAGCGCGAGACGCTCTACAGGTTGCTCCGCCAGGCCGCCGCGGGCACGACAGTGCGCTGCACCGCAGTCATTGACGACTAGACGGCCGGCCGCCGGCCGTCCCGCGACGATTCCGCGCCCGTGAACCAGGACCCCGTAACCGAGAAGCTGGTCTCCCGGTACGTCGGCATGAACCGGCGGCTTCAGGTCGCGGTGCACGGCACCGACGCCAGCCGATTATCGCCCAGGCGCAGGGTGGTGAGGGCGGTGAGGTTCCCCAGCCACTCCGGCACCGACGCTAGCTGGCTGCCAGCGAGAACCACTTGCCTGCCGTCATCAGACACTCGCTCGCGGAACTCCGGCGGCACCCCGGCTAGGTTCATGATCCTCCTACGTCCGCAGTTGCTCCAAGAATCAGGGCCTCCAACAACCACCCCGCTATTGATGGCTACAACGTCACTGGCCTTGATTCGGCACTTATCAGGGAGTAAACCTGAGCAGCGGATCATCACTCCGCTGCTCAGCTAAGAGGCGATCTGGGCCTGAACTGCGCAGACAGGGTATGAGGAGCAACCTCAGTGCTCATTTGACCACGTATTTCCCGTGGCCAGAGATGAGCCCTCGGATCATGCGCCTGCCAGGCACGCACCAACTGGGGGCTCACCTCTTGCAGATGCTCCAGTTATGGGCGGTCAGCCGCGCACCTACGTTCCCATTCTGGACCGCCCAGAACGAACGGCGGGTAACTGGCGCACCGAGGGAGCGTCACCCCGCACGTACCGAGAATCACGACGATCGCCCTCAAGTCCCGCCGCGCGCACGCATCAAGAACATCCTGCCGAGCGAAAACCCGCTCCACGACCCCGCGCACCTCAGAAACACCCAAGCTCACGACACGACCCCCGCTTCCCCGGCAGCCCGCCAGCCGACAGCACGGCAAGTCCGACACAACCCGAACCTAAACCAGAAACGAGCCGCATCAGGGCACAGGTTCACCACCAGAATGACCATTTTCGAAACGCAGAATAACTAGTCCATTCCGAGAACAGGATTACCCCTGTCGTTTTGTTTCTGCTGTTACAGAATGCATCCCTTGCGCGCTGCAGACGTCAGCCTGATTCGCCGGACGTCCCTGTCCAGCCGCGAGCGATTACCCCGCTGCCGTTGCGCAGGCCAATGAAGCCGGTGAATCCGGTGAATCCGGCGTTCCCCGGGCGGGTGAGCCGGGCGCCGAACTTGCCGCTGCACCGGACAGCCTCGACTGCCCGGCCCTGGCGCCAATGAGCCCGCCCTTGAGCGAGGACGTTGCCCTCTACTCGGCATGAGCATCTTGCGCCGCCGACCGAGAGTATGGCCGTTGCACTCATCATCCGCGCGTCGGCGATGACATCGCGCCCATGCCGCCCGGTAAAGCCGTTACTGCAGTGTCAAGATCGACCAGCGGTCACTACTGTCAGCAACAACATCGGGAGGCTCCGATCGGGGAAGGCGCGCCGAATCGGGGCGCCCTTATCAGACTGAGCGCGGGGTAGTCGCTGAACACAGATCCGCCAGTTCGGGCCACTGCCAGCTGGACGCGTTCGGCACCCGGGTGAGGGAGTGCCAGATCGAGATACTCGCACCCACGGCTCGTCCGGAAATAATGAACGTATATATGCCACGGCCGTGGTGCATGTCCTCAGCCTGGGTGTTTGCAGGTAGATGATGGAGGGAGGCCGGTGTGTGTGGAGGTGCCCGATGGAAGCAAGCGGAGGCGGAGTACGGCCCGGCCCGGATCCGTTCGTCCGGGCCGAGATCGTGCACTCCAGCGAGCGCACGCGCATCACCAGGCTGTTCCTGCCCGGGCGGACGGTCATCCGCAAGGAGCCGCTGGGGCCGGACGCGGAACGCCGGGTGCGGCACGAGGTGGCGATGCTGGAACGCCTGTCCGGCGTCGCGGGGGTGGCGCAGCTGGCGCAGGCGCCGCGGTACCCCGGGTCGGTCGTGCTGGAGGACGCCGGCGGGGCGAGCCGGCGGGCTGACCGGGCCGCTGCCGGCCGTTGACCTGGTCGGCCTCGGGCTGGGGCTGGCCCGGGCGGTGGCGGGGATGCACCGGCGGGGGGTGATCCACCGGGACATCACCCCGGCGAACGTCGTGGTTTCCGGTGACGGTGACGGTACCCCGTGCCTGGTGGACTTCGCCCTGGCCTCGTCATACGCCGAGATCCGCCCCGAATTCACGCACCAAGCCCAGATCACCGGGACGCTGGCGTACCTGGCGCCGGAGGCAACCGGGCGGACCGGCCGGCCGGCGGACCAGCGGGCCGACCTGTACGCGCTGGGCGCGGTGCTGTACGAGCTGGCCACCGGCGGGCCCCCGTTCGGCACCGGGGACCCGCTGCGGCTCATCCACGATCACCTCGCCCGGGTCCCGGTGCCGCCCGCGCAGGCGAACCCGGCCCTGCCGGCGCCGTTGTCCGCGATCATCATGCACCTGCTGGAGAAGGAACCGGACAACCGGTACCAGACCGCGGACGGCCTGATCCATGACCTGGAGCGGTTGCGCTACGCGCAGGCACACCAGGCAGCGTTCCGGGCCGGGGAGCGTGATGTCCCGGTGCGGCTGCTGCCGCCGTCGCGGCTGGCTGGACGCGATGAGGAGGTGGCGGCGCTGGAGGCCGCGTTCGCCGGCGCGCTGGCGGGCCAGTGCCGGGGGGTGCTGGTGGCCGGCGCGCCCGGGGTGGGCAAGACGGCGCTGATCGACCAGCTGCGCCCGGTGGTGACCGGCGCTGACGGCTGGTTCGTGGCCGGCAAGTTCGACGCCTACCGCCGGGACCTGGAGTTCGACGCGGGATACCAGGCGTTCCGCGCGCTGGGCCGGCTGCTGCTGGCCGAGCCGGAGGATGAGCTGACGCAACTGCGGATGAGGATCGTGGCGGCGGTCGGGCCGAACGCGGGCCTGCTGACCGCGGTGCTGCCGGAGTTCGCGGCGCTGCTTGGGGTGCCGCCGGAGGCGGGGGATCCGCTGACCGCGCAGCCGCGGCTGCAGCGGGCGAGCGTGGCGGCGTTGCGGGCGGTCGCCTCGCGGAAACGGCCGGTCGTGGTGTTCCTCGATGACCTGCAGTGGGCGGGGGGTACCCCGCTCGGCTTCGTCGACCTGGTGCTGAGCGAGGAGCCGGTCGACGGGCTGCTGCTAGTGGGTGCCTATCGGGAGGGCGACGTGGACGCGGCCCATCCGCTGGCGGCGCCGCTGGCCCGATGGCGGGACCAGGCCGCGGTGCGGCACCTGCGGCTGGGCGACCTGCCGGAGCCGGGCCTGGCCGCCATGGTCGCCGGCATGCTTCACGTGGACCTGGTCACCGTGGCGGGCCTGGCCGCGGTGACCGAGCCGCATACCCGCGGCAACCCGTACGAGACCGTCGAGTTGCTCAACGCGCTGCGCCGCGACGGCCTGCTGACCGCGACGGCCGCCGGGTGGCGGTGGGAGGCGGCGGCGGTGCGCGCGCACCTGGAGCACTCCGAGGTGACCGGGCTGCTGGCGGGGCGCGCCGCCGCCCTGCCGGAGCTGTCCCGGCGGGTGGCGGAGGCGATGGCCTGCCTGGGCGGCCGCGCCGAACTGAGCCTGCTGCAGGCCGCCACCGCCCAGCCAGCTGACGTGGTGGACCAGGCGCTGGCCCCCGCCCTCGAGGAGGGCCTGCTGGTGGCCGAGCCCGGCGCGCATCCCGCGGTGCGGTTCCGGCACGACCGGATCCGCGAGGCGGTCCTCGGCGGGCTCGACCCGGAGCGGCGGGGCGCCCTGCAGCTGGCCATGGCACGGCGGCTGGCGGCCGTGCCGGAGTTGTTCGCCGTCGCGGCCGAGCAGTACCTGCCGGTGGCCGGCGCGGTCGCTGATGCCGCGGAGCGGCGCCAGGTAGTGGGGCTGCTGCGGCGCGCCGCGGGCCAGGCCACGCTGACCGGGGACTACGCGCTGGTGCACGCGCTGCTGACCGCCGCGCTCGCGGCGGTCGACCCGGGCGAGACCGCGACGCTCGCCGCGGTGCACATCGGCCGTCACGCCGCGCTTTACTGCCTAGGGCGGCTGGAGGAGGCGGACGAGGAGTACCGCACGATCGAACGGCTGTGCCCCGCCGTGCTGGACCGCGCGGACGCGACGGCGGTGCAGGTGCTCAGCGTGACCCACCGGACCCGTTTTGCCGAGGCGGTCGGGCTCGGCCGCCAGGCGCTGCGTGAACTCGGCATCACCGTCCCGGCCGCGGACCGGCTCGCGCCCGAGGTCGACCACCAGTTCGGCTACTGGTACCGGTGGCTGGACCACACCGAAGCCGCCGGTGACCTGGCCCGCCCAGATCTCACCGACCCCGTGCTGCTCGCCGCGTCCGGCCTGATCAGCCCGACCCAGATAGCGGCCTACTTCGCCGGTGACCACGCCATGGTCATCTGGCTGGGCGTGGAGGCGCTGCGGATCTGCCTCGAGCACGGCCCCGCCCCTGCCCTGATCGGCGCGGTGGCCTTTACCGCCTTCGGTGCTGTGGCGCTGCGCGGCGATTACGCCGCCGGGTACCGGGCGGCGCGGCGGGTCCTGGCGCTGGGCGAAGCCCGCGGCTACGGGCCCGGCACCTCCCAGGCGCGCCTGATGTTCGCTGTCCTCAGTTTCTGGGGCGAGCCGATCGAAAACAGCGTCCAGGCAAGTCAGCGGGCAACGGAGGGACTGATCGCGGCGGGCGACCTGGCCAACGCCGGCTACACCTACCATGCGTCGGTGCAAGGCATGCTGGACTGCGCACCATTGGACCGCTACCTCACCGAGGTCGAAGCGGCGGTGGCCTTTACGCGTCATAACGGCAACGAGCTGATCGCGCAGGCGCTCGACCCCTACCGGTGGCTGGCCGGCGTGCTGCTTGGCGAAGGCACGGCCGCGGCCGGTGAGGCGGTTTCCGCCGGCAAGTACGCCGGCAACCAGAACGCACAGTTTCATGCTCATCTTATTCATGCGACCGCCGCCGCCATCTTCGGCGATCAGGCCGCCCTGGAGCGGCACACCGCGGCCGCCATGCTGCTCGTTCCGGTGCTCCCGGGCCTCTACCCGACCGCCGCCGCCCGGCTGCTGCGCGCGCTGGCCCTGGCCGGGCAAGCCCGTGACGCGGACGCGGACGAGCGCGGCGGCCTGCTGGCCGAACTGGACGAGCTGACCCGGTGGCTGGCCGCCCGCGCCGCGGACGCGCCGGATAACTTCCTGGACCTGCTGCGGCTGGCCGAGGCCGAGCGGGCGTGGGCGGCCGGGGATTTCCGCCCCGCCGCCCTGGCCTTCGACGCCGCCCGGCAGGAGGCGGCCCAGCGGCAGCGGCCCTGGCACCGGGCCCTGATCGCCGAGCACGCGGCCCGCTTCTATCTCGCCCGCGGCCTGGAACAGGCCGGCCATGACCTGCTCGCCCAGGCGCGCCAGGAGTACCTGGCCTGGGGCGCGACCGCCAAAGTCGCCCAGCTGGACTGGGCCTACCCGGCCCGGCGGCCACCGTCCGACCCGGCCGCCACCGCCGGTGAGCAGTCCGCTGATGTTCCGCATCGCCGTGCCGCCGTCACGGCCGGAACGGTCGACCTGCTCGGCATCCTCTCCGCGTCGCAGGCGCTGAGCTCGGAGACCAGCATCGACCGGCTGCACGCCCGCGTGACCGGCGCGCTCAGCGCGATGACCGGCGCCACCAGCGTCCGCCTGCTGCTGTGGGACGAGGGCCGGCAGGACTGGCTGCTGCTCGCACCCGGCGGCACCGAACCGGCCAGCGACGCCGGCCACGACCGCGCGGTCCCGATGTCGGTGCTGCGCTACGTCCAGCGCACGAGCGAACCGCTGGTCGCCGGCGACGCCACCGCTGACGACCGGTTCGCCCGCGACCCGTACTTCGCCGACATCGCCTGCTGCTCGCTGCTGGCCGTGCCCATCCTCAGCCGCGGCGCGCTGCGGGCGGTGCTGCTGCTGGAAAACCGGCTGATCCGCGCCGCGTTCACCACCGGGCGGCTGGAGGCGGTCAACCTCATCGCCGCCCAGCTCGCCGTCTCCCTCGACAACGCCCAGCTGTACGCCGACTACCGCCGGATCGCCGACGAGCAGGCGGCACTGCGGCGGGTGGCAACCCTGGTCGCCCGGGCGGCGCCGCCGCAGCAGGTGTTCACCGCGGTCGCCGCGGAGGTCGGCCGGCTGCTCGCGGCCGACCTCGCGATCCTGGTCCGCTACGACCCGCCGGACACGCTGGAGGTCACCGGCACCTGGACCAGGACGAGCGCCCCCGCGCCGACCCCGGTCGGCGGGCGGCTGCCGCTCGGCGGGCGGAACGTCACCACGCTGGTGCACCAGACGGGCCGGTCGGCCAGGATCGACTACGACGACGACCCCGTCTCGGGCGCGATCGGCCAGGCCGCCACCGACTGGGGGCTCCGCTCCTCGGTCGGCGTGCCGGTCGGCGTCGAGGGCCGGCTGTGGGGCGCCATGATAGTGGCGTTCACCCGCCCCGAACACCTGCCGGGGGACACCGAGACGCGGCTAGCCGGGTTCACTGAGTTGGTGGCGACCGCGATCGCGAACGCCGGGGCACAGGCCGAGGTAGCAGAGGCACAGGCCGAGGTAATTGCCTCGCGGGCCCGGATCGTAGCCGCCGCCGACCAGGCCCGCCGGCGGATCGAGCGGGACCTGCACGATGGCGCCCAGCAGCGGCTGGTCTCGCTGGCGCTGAAGCTGCGCGCGGCGCAGGCCGAGATGGCGCCCGAACTCGGCGGGCAGCTCGATGAGGCCGTCGCCGAGGCAGCCGGCGCGCTGGAGGAGCTGACCGAGATCGCCCGCGGCATCCACCCGGCGGTCCTGGCCGAACGTGGTCTCGCTTCGGCGCTGAGGACGCTCGCCCGCCGCTCGGCGATCCCCGTCGACCTGCAGGTACGTGCCGGCGAGCGGCTGCCAGAGCCGGTCGAGGTCAGCGCCTACTACGTCGTCGCTGAGGCGCTGACAAACGCGGCCAAGCACTCTGGTGCCTCGGCCGTCAGCGTCGAGGTCGAGGTCGCCGGCGAAGTCTTGCGCGTCGCGGTGCGCGACGACGGCGCCGGCGGCGCCGGCCTGGCCCGCGGCACTGGCCTGGCCGGGCTGAAGGACCGGGTGGAGGCGCTCGGCGGCCGGATCTTCCTGGACAGCCGGCGCGGGGCGGGGACCAGCCTGCAGGCGGAGTTCCCGCTCACCGCTGCAAACGACAGCACCACCCCCCGCTAGCCCAGGCCCCGAGACTGCCCGCAATGACCTTGCGAAGCACGCCACCGTCAGCCGTGATCAAGGCTGAAACCTTAACCCCCGAGGCGGAGCAACACAGAATGTCCCGTCCGGTCTCGACGGGATTCCTCTGTCAACCGACCGCGACCGATGCACGTAAGGCGGTTACGTGGGTATTTCCTCACGGGCTCTCTCGCACTTCCGGCTCTGTCGCACTACCGCATTGGACGGCAGAGTCCTGTCGGACGAAGAACCGTGTCACGGCGTCGGCGTCAAGCGCGGCCGACGCTACGACACCGGCGCTACGACATACGTGCGCGCCACCCGCACCGAGGTCGCCACCGCCCTGGCAGGGCTAACCGGCGAACCCCACCCCCCACGCCGAACCGCCAGCAGGCCCAGCCATGACAGCGCCAGCCGAGCCCCCGCCGACAGAACCGCACCCCGCAGGCGCTCACCGCCCACCCGGGCACCCCAGGCGACGGACCAGCCGCGGTCCCCGGTCCGGAACCACCACCGAGTAAGCACCAGACCGAACTAACTAACTGCGCGGCCCCGCCGGAGCTCCCCGGCCAGCGGGGCGACGCGTACCGCGACCTGCGAGAGCCACCAACTTGACCCGATGCCGTGGAGTCCGCCGGATTTTGTGGATAGCCATCAGGATCCGCCCGGCAGCGGCTATGAAGCCGATGCCACGGCAACCACAGAAATCGACCGGATCCGCAGACCGCCGCACCGCGAGAACCGCCCCTGCCGAATATTCACTCACTTGTGCTGAGCAGATCATGAGGGCCGAAGCGCGCAGATCGTCCAGTTCTGAGTGGGTGCCGTGCGATCCGGCCAGGGGCTTTCGCGCACAACTGTCACGGACGCTCCGAGTTCGGCGGCGACCCGGGCGGCGCGAGACCCATCCCCGAAGTACCGCCGATCACAGCGGCACGGCTGGCAGGCATCCCTGAATTCGTGGTCATGCTGACTACCCTCATCGGAGTGGGAAGTGGTGTCCGCGGCATCTTCCATCTCGCTCATTGCTTGAAGTAGCGGCCTTCTTCGATGTCCGCGATCAGTCCAGGGTGCGTCGGCAGCCAGTCACGGTGTTCGCGAGTCAGTGCGCTCGACGCCGGGCTGTCGATCGAGACCAGCGGGGCGAGAAAGCTGAAGTGCCGGGTTGCCTCCCCGGCCGTCAGGCTGACGGCCGGGAGCCCCAGCTGGCGGCCGATGGCCTCGGCGATGTCCCGGAACGGCACCCCCTCCTCGGCGACCGCGTGCAGTCTCGCGCCCGCCGGGGCGGACTCCACGGCCAGCCGGAACAGGGCCGCCGCGTCCAGCCGGTGCACGGCGGGCCAGCGGTTCGACCCGTCGCCTGCATAGGCCGACACGCCCTTCTCGCGAGCGATGCCGATCAGGATCGAGATGAATCCGCGCGCGTCCCCCTTGCCGTGCACGGTCGGCGCCAGCCGTACCGACGATGAGCGCACGCCGCGCTCGGCCATCGCGAGAACAGACTGCTCAACCGGGAGCCGCAGGGCGGTGAGCGGACTGGGCTCGTCGGGGGTCTCCTCGGTGAACAGGCGTCCCGGCGTGCGGCCGATGACCCCCGAGGTGACCGCGAAGGGCCTGCCGGTTCCCGCCAGTTCCTGGCCGATCGCCTCGACCGCGTTCAGCTCGGCCTTCGCGCGGGCGACCGGATCGGTGGTTTCGGAGATGTGCTTGTTCGCGGCGTAGATCACGCCGTCCGCTTTCGCGGCGCCGGCCCGCAGGCTGCCGGGGTCTTCGATGTCACCACGGTGCACGCCGGCGCCGGTTCTCGCCAGGGCCGCGGCGGACGCGTCGGAGCGGGCGAGGCCCACGACCTCATGCCCCGCGTCGAGCAGCTCGCGGACGACGGCCGATCCGACGTACCCGGTTGCCCCTGCCACGAATACGCGCATGAAAATCCCCTGACTGACTTGAGTTCGCCCGGTGCCAGGAGGCCGCGGGCTCATGCCTCAACGCTAGGGACCGCAGGCGCGCCGTGTAAAAGACCGGTTCCGCACCACGTGATACGGAACGGGTATCACGACTACAATGCGGGAGTGCCCAGCGCTCCCGCGTCCCCGGCGGACTTTGATCTTCGCCTGGTGCGGTATTTCACGGTCGTAGCCGAGCACGGCAACTTCCACCGCGCGGCGGCCGCGCTGCTCATCGCGCAACCGTCGCTGAGCCGGCAGATCCAGCGCCTCGAACAGCGACTGGGCGTCCGCCTGCTCGATCGCACGAAACACGGCAGCCGCCTCACCGAGGCGGGGCGGGCCTTCCTGCCGCAAGCCGAAGCGCTCCTGCGCTCCGCTGAGCTAGCCGCGGCGAACGCGCGCGCCGCCGCCGTGCCCGCCGCTATCACGATCGGGTACGCGGGCGGCCTCATCGTCACCGCCGCAGTGCGCGAGCTGCGCAGCCGTCATCCCGACGCCGAGGTGAACACTCTGCACCTGGACTGGAGCGACGTGCATCCGGCCCTGCTGGACCACCGCGTGGACGCCGTCATCGCCCGCGAGCCGTTCCCGGCCAGTCAATTGCACGTCACGATCCTGTACCCCGAGCCCCGGGTGCTCCTAGTGCCCAGAGCGCACCGCCTGGCGGGCAAGGAATCGGTCACCCTCGGCGACTTCGCCGACGAGCCCCTCGTCCGCTACGCCGATGCCGCCTATGACGCTTTCTGGCGCATCGACCCGCGCCCGGACGGACGCCCGGCCCCCGACGGCCCGCTCGTCGAGACGCACGCAGACAAGCTCGAATCGATCGCCGACGGCCGGGCCCTCGCCCTCGCACCCGCCGGCGGCGGGAACATCACCCTCAGGAACGATCTCACGGCCATTCCCGTCGAAGGGATCGAGCCATGCAAAGTAGTGATAGCGGCCCGCGCCGGCGAGCGCAGCCGCCTGGTCACGGCCTTCCGCGAATCAGCCCGATCTTCGTCTCGGCGGTCGCGATTCTGACAGCAGCGCCGGGAACCTTTACCGGGTGGAGCAGCGGCACAGCCGCGCAACGCGCAGAACACTCGCATCTGCACGCCGCAGGCCATGCCGCTGGCCAGCAGAACTACCGCACCTAACGAAAGACTCTTTGTGTCAAGTGGCTGGGTCGGCTTTCTTCTGGGGCTTCCTCGCGCCCGAGTGTGGCCGTCGTCTTGCCGTACCTCCAGGTCGTTCGTCCTCGCTTCGCTGCGGGCGCTCCACCTGGACCTGCGGCTTCGCCGGCGGCGGGATGGCAGCTGTCGAGGAAGGGGCAGCCATGCCCGCGGAGGCGGGCACTGGATCTGCGGTGAGGGCCGCCGTTAGGGTGGTGAGGGGACCCGGGAGTGGCTTGCCCGAAGAGCCGGCGTCTGGGGTGCGAGCCGGGCCGCGCTGGGTCGCAGAGTCGTTCCCCGCTTGCCCTCCCGGGCTCTCCGCGTGGTCTGCGGCGCGCCGTGCGTCAGCGCGGAGGCGGGTGAAGACCGCGTCGCTGACCTGCCGTTTCAGGGAGCGCATGGCCTCTTTCGGGGTCTTGCCCTCGGCGATCTTCTTGTCGTAGTAGGCGCGGCCCTTGCTGTGGCGGTGGCGGACCTGGGTGACCGCGGCCATGTGGAGGGCGTGGTTGAGGCGCCGGTTCCCGCGCCTGCTGAGCCGGTAGATCTTGCGCGGCCCGGAGGACACCTCGATCGGCGCGGTCCCGTTGTAGGCGGCGAAGTGGTCCCGGCCGGGGAAGCGGGAGACGTCGCGGACCTCTCCAATGATGGTGGCGGCCACGACCGGGCCGACGCCCAGCCCGGTCAGGCTGGTGCCGGAGGCCCGGACGGCGGCGTCCAGCTTCTTCCTGGCATCACGCTGCTGGGCGTCGATGCGGCGCAGGTCCTCGAGGTAGGCCGCGGCCAGTTCGCAGCGGGCGGCGGCGACCGCGTTCTGCGGCGTGACCGACTACAGGATACGCGCGGCCTGTCCTGCGGTGATGTGCCTGGAGGCGCCGCCGGGGAACAGCTCGCACAGCACGGCGTGCAGCCGGCAGGCGATCTGGGTGCGGCTGCGGCCCAGGTCGCGGTGGCGCTTGGACCATACCTTCAGCACCGCCGCGTGGTCGTCGGCCCGCACCTGGGCCCCGGGGGAGCGCAGCGCCGCGACGGCGACCGAGCGGGCGTCGTTCGGGTCGTTCTTGTTCGTGTCGCCGGCGGCCAGCAGCCGGACCCGCGCGCCCAGCTTGGGCTGCACGTCCAGTACCCGCTCGCCGGCCGCCACCAGCTGCTGCGCGAGCAGGTGCCCCATCCCGCGGGCGCCCTCCACCGCCCAGGTCCGCCGCGGCCAGGGCCGTGCTCATTCCAGCAGCCGTTCCGCCTGCCCGCCTGAGGCCCGCCCACGCCCCCAGCACGTCCCCGCCCGCCCGCTGACCGCCGACGGCCATCATCCCCATCGGCGCCCTGCGCATCCAGGCCACCTCCCGGCAGGCATATCAAGGAAAGCACTATCTTTCCCCATAATCCAGGAATCAGCGCCATAAATCCAGCCTCACAGAAGAAGCAAAATAGCGGCCTTGGCCAATTACCGCTTATACCGCTTTTCCACTATATTTCATTTTACTCTGCATTTTGCGTATTCTGTCGCCGAAGCCGGGGGCAACCGGGCAATCCCCGATTCGGTACGTTGCGCCGCCGGCACACGCCAGCCCCGGGAGAAGTACATGATGCGGGCCCGGCCGGTGAAGACACGCCGACCGCACCCAGCCACCCGAACTGCCCCTCCCGCGTCCGGCTACGGCCACGCCCAGCGGAGCCGGGCAACCACCGCAGTCACGGAGGCTCCCGGAGACACAGCGGACCGCCCCCCGACAACCCGCCTGCAGCACAAGCACGCTGCCCCCACGCACCGGCACACTGGCCAGTACTTCTTCAGCTGAGGCGGCTGCGGTAGCGCCGACATCAGGCGAGCGCGGGCGATGTCCCCACTGCTCGGCAATTCGATTCAGCACCTCAAGGCCCCCGTCATCGCCCGGGTCTCCCGGGCACCGACATCGATGGCGCCCACCGGACGGTCGCCGTCGCCCGCTGGCTGGAATCCGAGCGCTACCCGGCGTTCCGCGTCATCCACGTCGACCAGCAGGTACTCGCTGACGGGCACGTGGGGACGTTCTGGCAGTCCATCTCAGACCACGGCGGCCAGTGCATTGACGCGGGCGGAGGTGCTGGGCTGGCACGGCGGCCAGTGCCGCGGAAGATGGGACTGATGGTGGACCGGTAGTGGGGGCCGGGACCGGTAAACTCGCGGTCGGCGCGGCGATGTCGCGTCATGACGTACAGAGGACGTGGACTGATGGCAACAGGAACAGTGAAGTGGTTCAACGCCGATAAGGGCTTCGGTTTCATCGCCCCCGATGACGGGACGGCGGACGTGTTCGTGCACTTCTCCGCGATCACGAGCTCCGGCTATCGGTCGCTGGATGAGAACCAGAAGGTCGAGTTTGACACGACCCAGGGGCAGAAGGGACCGCAGGCGGAGAACGTCCGTCCCGTCTGAGGTATAACGCGCCGTGTCGCCACTGCGGCGCACTGGCCGGGCCAGCCGGCTGACCCGCCGGCATCAGCGGCTGCGTGCATTCGCCAGGGCCTGATACTGGAAATGGCCGCGCAAGCGGCATCTGGTCCGTTTCAGCTGCAGGCATGCGATCCAGTCAAGGTCCGGAGCGCAGGTCTGCGTTCCCGCCGACATCATCAGCTTTCGCGTGCAGAAAGCCACGTTCGGCGCGGCACAGATGAGACCTCCTGCAGACAGACTATTGGCGCTCAGATCGGCGGATATTTCGCCTGCCCGGGCCTGGGGCAACTCAGAGCGTGGCCGGGGGCGCCTGGGCGTCCCCCGGAGCGGCCCGCCCCGGACATCACCCGCCGCCCGCCCGGGAAGCTGGACGGAACGTGAAATGCCTGGCGCCTGCGGGCACCGGCCGTTATGCTCGGCCCATGGAAATTTCCCCAAACCGGGGAAATTTCCCGCGCCTGTGTGTTCAAGTCCCCCCTCGGACACGCTAAATCCCCATGAGCGGCCGTTCACGAGGCGATCGTCGAACTCACCCGTCTGCTCGCGCCGGGTGACAGTCGCTGCTGAGTGCCGGTAGGGGCCGGTGCCGCCCGTCAGGGCTGCCGGGTCGGCGGGTTGCTCGTGGGTTCCGCGTCCTGCTCCTGTCCGGTTGTGGCGGACCAGCTGGCGAGCAGCTTCAGGCCGTCCTCGGCGGCGGTTCCGGGGGGCGCGCTGCAGACGACCACGCTCAGGCCGCTTTCGTCCGGCAGGCTCATGGTCTCCTGATCGAGTTCCAGGTCGCCGACGAGCGGATGGTTGAGGCGTTTCGTGCTCTCGCGGAAGACATGCACGTCGTGGGATCCCCACAGCACGCGGAAGGCGTCGCTGCGGGTGGACAGTTCACCGATCAGGTTCGACAGCTCCCGGTCGCAGGGGCTTTTCCCCGCCTCGATGCGCAGCGCGCCCACGGCAAAGCGGGCCATGCGCTCCCAGTCAGCGTAGAACCGCCTGGCCGCGGGGCTGAAGAACGCGAACCGGGCGACGTTCGCCCCGCAGGCCGGGTCGGCGTACATCTCCGGGTACAGGGCCCGGCCCGGCAGGTTGGCCGCCAGCGCGTCGAGGCGGTTGCTCATCACGTACGCCGGCAACTCAGGCATTCCCTCGACGATCCGCGCCACGCCCGGCCGCACCGTCGGCCGAGCCTCCCGCTGCCGGGCCCGCGCCCCGGGTGCCGGCCCTGCAGCGCGGGCGAGGTCGTGCAGGTACATGCGCTCGGTGCCATCCAGCCGCAGGGCCCGGGCGAGGGCGTTCAGCACGCTGTCGGAGACGCCTCTGAGATTGCCGCGCTCCACGCGCGTGTAGTACTCGACGCTCACCCCGGCGAGCGTCGCGACCTCACCCCCGCGCAGTCCGGGCACCCGCCGCTGACCGTACGCCGGCAGACCCGCCTGCTCTGGGGTGATCTTCCCGCGCCGGGAGCGGAGGAATGCGCTGACTGCGCCCCGGTTGGTAGGCAGGCCACGCGACGTGTGAGGGTCCCTGCCAGTACCCCTCACAGCGAAGACTCCCCCGTCACGGCCGACTCCCGTTTCATGGTGCCTGCCCCGATCCCCGGGGCCCGACCAGTACGAGGACGTAAGGACCCGGCCGGCCTTTCAAGTACCGAGTTCCGCATGCGGGCTTGAGTACCTAAACGAGAGTGAAGGAGCACACGCGATGAGCAACCAGATCGAGACGGTGACGGAGAGTCCCGCGGATGTCGTGCGAGGGCTGTATGACGCGCTGAGCAAGGGCGACGTGCCCGGGGTCCTGGCCAAGCTCGACCCCGACGTGATCATCGACGAGCCGAACCAGCTCCCCTACGGCGGCGCGCACCAGGGCCGCGAGGTGTTCGTGCAGTCGATCCCGGGCACCATGACGGGCTACGCCAACGTCGCAATCACCGATGCCGAGGTGTTCGAGGGCCCAACTGGCGTCACCGGAACGCTCACCGGAACGCTCACAGCCCGCACCACAGGTGAGGAGTTCCCGCTGACCATGGTCGAAATCCACCAGGTCGAGCACGGCACGGCGCGCAAGATCGACGCCTACACCAAGAACCCCCACGAACTCGCCGCGTTCTACACGCGCGCCGAGACGGGCACCCGCTGACGACGACACGCTTCAGAGTCCGGCCGAATTGCCTCACGGCACCGCGAGCAGCCCGGCCGGCTCATGCCCAGGCCCAGGCCGTCGCACCGATGACCCCCTGCTGGAACCAGCGACACCGCGGCCAGCCACTCGGACTGCGAGTTCAAGCGAGCAAATAGTCGGCGATATACGGCCGAAGGGTAGTGATCTGCTCTTCGATCTCCCTGCCGATTCGGCGCGCTGAGTGCGGATGCTTTCTCGGTTGGGTTACCTACCCCGATTATCCAGTGATGCGCTGAGCGGGCTGAAGCTATTCGGTTGCGGGAATGAACCCCTGCCTAGGGTCGGGCAGCCTCTGCAGGGAAGGGATCCCCTGGCGGCGGGCATCAGGCCTGATGCCCGTGCACCGCGGGTGGCGTAATCCCGTAATCTACGCGACGTCTGGCCGTGTCATCAGCGGCGACCGCAGGTGCAATACCAGATCCGGACTGGTCAGGGGGATGGTGCTCCACGTCGCGACCGCTGTCCCCGCGTCGGCGTCGACCGCAAGACGGACGTGGTGCGGGGTGGTGATGATGTAAAGATCGGCGACGAACGTGCTGCCCTGCCAGGCACCGCTCGCGCAGACAGGGCGGCCGAGCGGTGAGCTTTCACGCCATTCGCCGCGGCCCGCCTCGATTTCGGGGAGCGACCCGAATCGTATGAGCCATGCGCCGTCGGCGGGCCCGACGGTCACCGTGGTGCCGTCGGGCAGGGCCGAGCCCTCGGCGGAGGCGTCGAGCGTCGCGGTCACGGAACGCCCCGGGCCGACCGAGCCTGGCACCAGCGAGAGAGACAGGCCCCGCAGCCGGTCAGTGAGGATCTCGTCGTCGCGCGTGCTTCCCGGGCGGCCGATGCCGGGCAGCAGGCACTCCCAGATGGCGTCGAGCACGTCCTGAGCCTGCTGGACCTCTTGCTGGGCAGAGGTCAGGACGACCACGAGATCGTGCGACGGGACGACCACGCAGTGCTGGCCGAAGGCGCCGCTACCGTGAAAACCGTGGCGTGAAATCCAGAACTGGTAGCCGTAACCGCACAGGAAGTCGGCCCCGTCCGCCCCCTCCGCGTAATGCCGGCTGTCGATGTGCCGTCCGGTCGCAAGTTCCACCCACTCACGCGGGACCAGCTGCTTGCCGCCCCAGAGGCCGCCGCGCAGCAGCAGCTCACCGAAGGCGGCGACAGCCTCGGTCCGCAGGTGCAGTCCGTGGAATCCGAAGGCAGCACCGCTTCCCACCCGGTCCCATTCGGCGTGGTCGATGCCCATCGGGGTGAAGAGCCGCTCGTCGAGGAACTCCGCAAGCCCGCAGCCGGCGACCCGTTCCACCATGCGGGCCAGGATGAAGGCGGCCGAATTGTCGTAGGCGTGCCGCGTTCCCTCGGTCGCGGCGAAAGGCAGGCGCAGGAAGCCCTTCACCAGGTCGCCCGGTTCCAGCTGCCAGGCCTCGGCGAGACTGTCCGTGCGGTGCCCGGCTGTCATGGACAGCAGATGGTGAACGCTGATGCGGCGTCCCTGCTCTGAGATGCCGGCCGGAACATGGTCGGGCAGCACGTCCGCCACGCGATCGTCGAGCGAGAGCAGCCCGTCGGCGATCGCCAGCCCCACGGCGATCGAGGTGAACGATTTGGTCAGCGAGTACAGAAGGTGCGGGCGATCGGCCGAGTACGGCGCCCACCAGCCTTCAGCGACAACGTGCCCGTGACGCACGACCATGAGCGAGTGGCATTCGATGGATTTCCCCTCGAGCCTGTCCAGCAGTGCACTGATCGCGTGGGACGACACCCCCGAGGCAGCCGGCGCTGATCGCGGCAGCAGGGCGCGTTGAGGCACCAGCACATCCTAACGGGCCGAACCGGGATGGCCGCTCGCCGTTGCGCAGCATGCGCGATGCCCCGATCGCCTCGGCGAGCACCCCGGCAGGACGTGACCTGAGCAGAGATGACGGGGCACCGGGCACCTCGCAATGCCCGGTTCCCTGCGATCGAGGCAGAGGGCGAGCTCGTAGCTACGGCCATCGCCACCCTGGAAATCGGCGTTCCAACTCCCAGTGCGCCCGGGGGCGCACTGTGCGCCTCGCGAACGTCATCACCCTGCCCGGGCATCGCGGCCACGGTCACGGAACGATGCTCGCGCGACGTTGTGTCTTGGGCCCGATCGATTGCTGCCGACCGTGTCGACCTGAGCGCCACTCCCCCAGGGCAGCGTATCTACGAGAAGCCCGGCAGCACGGTGACCTCAGCACTGCGCACGCAGTTCGTTCTCTAAAGGCGCGCACCGGCGATCCAGCAGCCCGCCTCCCGGCAGAAACGACCGCCTCCCGGCATCACCGGGCGCCCGAAGCCGGCCTCGCGCGCAGATCACTCACTCCTGCGTGCCCGAGATGTTGATCGCGGAGGCGTCTGCGGCCGAGCAGGCGGTTCACGAGCAGGTTGGGGGTGACCATTCTCTGTCGGAATCCGCTATGAGGCGGCACTCGCCGCTGTTCAGAGAACGGCCGCGACCCGAGGTGAGCTACTGGGGCGTGACCGGCCGGCCAAGACGCGCGGAGTCGTAGACGGCCCGGATCACTGCGAGGTCCGCCCGTGCCTGTTCACCGGTGACCAGTGGTTGCCCGCCCTGGTCGAGCGCGGCAAGGAAATCGGCAAGCTGCGCACGGTGCGCCTCGTCCGCGAGCGCCGCGGGATCGGAGGCGACCGTATCGTCGGCCGGGGCAGCCTGGTCGTCTGGGTTGGTCGGAGTCGCGGCGGCGCCGTACGCGCCCACCTCGCCCCGCTCATCGACCAGCTCCGACGAACGGAGGGCACCTCCCTCGACGACGACAGAGCCACCGGTGCCGGAGACTTCAAGCCGCTCGGGGAAGCCCGGGTAGACGGCGGTGGCGGCTTGCACAAGACCCACCGCACCGGAGGTGAACCGCAGCAGGGCCAGGGCGACGTCCTCGACCTCGATCTCGTGCGCCTGCGTCGCGCACAGCGCCGTCACCTCGGCGACCGGGCCCATGATCCAGCACAGCAGGTCCAGGTAGTGGACGCCCTGGTTCATCAGTGCACCGCCGCCGTCAAGCGCCCACGTGCCGCGCCAGTCGCCGCTGTCGTAGTAGCCCTGGCTCCGGTACCACTTGACGGCGGCCTCGCCGAGGGTCAGCCGGCCGAGACGGCCCGACTCCGTCAGCTCCCGCAGCCGCCGCACCCCGGCGTCGAACCGGTGCTGTGAGATCACCGTGAGCCCCACTCCGGCCGCGGCCGCGGCCCCGAGCAGCCGGTCCGCGGCGGCCACCGTGACGTCGATGGGCTTCTCGATCACCAGGTGCTTGCCGGCCTGTGCGGCCTGCACCCCGACCTCGGCGTGCAGCCCGCTCGGCACGCACACGCTGACCACGTCGATGTCCGGCCGGGCCAGCAGTGCCCCGAGGTCGGCCTCCCAGGCGGCACCGCTTGAGCCCGCCAGGGCCTTGGCCTTCCCCTGGTCCAGGTCGGTGACCGCTACCAGGTGCGCGTTGGGCAGGCCGGCCACGGCCCGCGCGTGCGTGGGCCCGATGACCCCGCAGCCGACGATTCCCCAGCCGTACTCGCGAGCGGTTGCCACGGAGCGCTCACCCCTTCTGTTGTCAGCCGTTCGCCGGCCATCCGCCCCGGGCTCCCAGACCGATGATGGCCGTAAATGATCATACGCATTAGGCTTGGGAAAGCGCTTCCCAAGAGCTAAGGCCACGGTCGCCCGGTAGCGGCCATGCCCCGCGGCTACCGAGAGGAGACCATGGCTGTGCCAGGTCAGGACGGGATGAACTACGCTCCGAGCGGGCCGCCGCAGCCGGTCTGCTCGCCCGGTGACTTCGTGTTCGCGGCCGTCGGCCTCGACCACGGCCACATCACCGGCATGTGCAACGGGCTGACCGAGGCGGGCGGCCAGCTCCGCTGGGTCTACGACCCCGATCCGGCGAAGGTGGCCGAGCTCTGCCAGCGCTACCCGGGCGCCGAGGCCGCGCCAAGCGAGGAGGCCGTGCTTAACGACGGCCGGGTGCAGCTGGTCGCGAGTGCCGCCATCCCCGTGCACCGCGCCGGGCTCGGCCTGCGGGTGCTTGAGCACGGCAAGCACTACTTCATCGACAAGCCGCCGCTGACCACGCTCGACCAGCTCACCGAGGTGCGGGCCAAGGTAGCCGAGGCCGGCCGGAAGTACGCCGTCTACTACAGCGAGCGGCTGCACGTGGAGAGCGCGGTGTTCGCCGGCCAGCTCGTCGCCGACGGGGCCATCGGACGGGTGGTGCACGTGCTGATCACCGGTCCGCACCGGATGAACGCGCCCAGCCGGCCCGCCTGGTTCTTCGATCACGACGCCTACGGCGGGATCCTCTGCGACATCGGCAGCCATCAGCTTGAGCAGGTGCTCTTCTACGGCGGATGCGACGAGGGCACCATCGCCTCGTCGCGGGTGGCCAACTACGCGCACAAGGAGCACCCGGGCCTCGAGGACTTCGGCGACGCCACCGTGGTGCTCGGCAACGGCGTCACCGGGTACTGCCGGGTCGACTGGTTCACCCCGGACGGCCTTGGCACCTGGGGCGACGGCCGGACGTTCATCGTCGGCACCGAGGGCTACATCGAGCTGCGCAAGTACATCGACGTGGGCCGGGAGAGCACCGGCAACCACGTGTACCTGGTGGACTCCGGCGGAGAGCACCACATCCCGGTGTCCGGCAAGGTCGGTTACCCCTTCTTCGGCGAGCTGATCCTCGACTGCCTCGAGGGGACCGAGCGCGCGATGACGCAGGAGCACGCCTTCCGCGCGGCGGAGCTGTGCCTGCAGGCACAGCAGCAGGCGGTACGCGTGGAAGGGTGACGGAGGACCCACTGCCTCTCGGGTCTTCGACCACCCAGGCGGCCTGGGCGTGTTCGCCGCCTCGCCCAGGCATCTGATGGCCATGAAGGCCTTCGCCGCCCGGCCCCGCGACGCCGAGGACATCCGGCAGCTCGCCAAAGTCCTCGACCTACACAGCGCCGACGAAGTCCCCGCTCCGGTCCGCGCAGTCTCCCCGGACCAGGAACCGCCGGAACGGCTGCGGCTACTGCTGGACGACATCTTCCCCAGCACAGCTGACGGCAAAGGCAGCGGAGAGGCTTAGACCCAGCGGCGCGACGGCCCGCGCGCCCGGCCCAACTGTACCAACCGGTCTAGACCAATTGGCCGCAGGTACCAGCACGGATTCAGCACGCGGTCCGGAAACTAAGGGAAGCAACCGGGCAGGTTCCACCGCTGCACCTGCCGGTGCCCGAGGCTGGTGTTGACCGGGTCGAACGAGGTCGAAGTCGGTGCGCTGCCGGTTCCACACCTGCCGGCCCGTGTACCACGGGTTACCCAGGATCGCGGCGACGGTCCGCAGCGTCCACGCCGCGCCCGTGCAGTGCGGGTTCCGGCCCGGGTCGGATGCCGACGGGCACGGCACCCCGGCGTCGTTCAGCGCCCGGGTGATCCGCGCGGCGCTGTGCCGGCCAGCCGCTGGGCGAACATCCACGTCACAACCGGCGCCGTCACCGGGTCGGGTTCGAGGCGGTGCGCCCGCCGGCCCCACGCCGCGTGCGCCTTGTTCGGGTGCGGCCCGGCATCACCGAGGCGGTACCCGTACGGCGGGCGCCCGCCTAGGTACCGTCCCTGCTCCCTGGTCTGAGTGGCCATCGCGGCGCCACCCGGATCCTGGTCCGGGTGATCTCCCGCTTGGACGACAGGCCCAGCCCGAGCATGGTCTCCTCGTGGTCCTCGGCGTGCCAGTCGACCCGCCCGCCCACTTCGGGCGTCCACAGCTGGATGCCGTAGTGCTCGAACAGCGGCGCCATCGACGCGTACTGGTTCCCGTAGAACGCCCGCTCGTACTCCCCGACCACGATCGCGTCCCACCCGCGGTCCGGGTCCGCGAGCGCGGCCACGAGGGCAGCGGCCTGCGGGCGCCGCGGCCACGCCAGCACCCGGCCCTGCCCCGTGTCGAAGAACTCCGCCACGATCACCCCGCGCCCCGCCACGAGCATCACCGCCTGGGCCAACTGCCGGGCACGCGACGTCACCGGATCCTGCCAGTCCTCGGTCGAGACCCTCCCGTAGAACGCGAACCGCAGGCACCCCCGGCCCCGCACACCGCCCCTGCGGCCGGCCAGGCCCTCCGCCCACGCCGCCAGTACATCCCCGCCCGCCCGCTGACCGCCGACGGCCGTCATCCCCATCGGCGCCGCGCACATCCAGGCCACCTCCCGGCAGGCATATCAGGGAAAAGCACCACTTGTTTCCACAATCGAGGAATTGATGTCATAAATCCAGTCTCACAGGGAAAAGAAGGTAGTTGCCCTTAGCTAATTATTACTTATACTGCTTTTCCGCGATATTTCATTTTCTCGTGTATTTTGCGTGTTCCGCCGCTGAGACCGGAGGCACCTGGGCAATCCGCGATGCGGCATGCTGCGCGGCCGGTACCCGCCAGCCTCGGCCCGGTTGCGAGCGAACCTGGCTGTTCAAGGACATGCAGGGCGAGTACGCCGCCGGGAAACTAGACGAGACCCGACAGCGGATCTCCGACTTCGCGCGCAGTGCCACCCAGCACGGCTTTGACTTTCACAACATGAACGGCAAGGGCCGCGCCGCCCACATCGGCCCGGAGCAGCCCAAGGCGATGACCCTGATAAGCCTCGCCGTGGATAAGGACATGCCAGAACTCGGGCGGATGTACCAGCGGCTGCTGAGCGCGACGGCTCACTCCGCAGTCCACGGCCTGGCGCGAATGCTGACACCCCTGTCGCTGAACGAAGGCCGTCCGGGCGAGGCCCTGGCAGCCGTCAACATCGACCCCCGGAGACTTGCGGTGGAACTAGTCGTCGGGCCACTGGCCGCGCACAGCATCGCGCGAGGCGTCGAATGGTTCACCAGCTGCGATGAGCAGCCTTCACGATCCGGCGAACCACATGCTCATGATCTGGTCGCGCGTTGGCCGGATCAACGTGCCTGCGGCGACGGCATAACGCATGCCCGGAAACGGGCAATCTTGGCCGATGGTCCCGGCAGGCGAACAGTGGGCACCCCGGCGTCGCCCAGCCGGACCGGCAGCTGACTGGACCAGGGGTTCCGGCGATCACGCGCTCGTTCCCCACCAGGCCAGTGAACCGCAGCCGCCGTGCGACCAGCTCGGGGTGCTCGATGTTCGTGGTCGAGTCCGCCGGCCGGCAGGGATGTCGCGGATCGCGTGCTCTAGCGCCCGGGGGTGAAGGCCGACCTGCCACCTCCGCCCCTCGTCACTCAGCCATGCGAACGCCTCGTGGCGCCCGCGGGCAAGGTCCGGGCACGCCTCGGCTGGCCTTTGCTGCCCGGCGGCGGGACGCAGCGGCGGGACGCAGCGGCGGGACGCAGCGGCTAGCGCGCGGATTGCGGTGGTCAGGGCGGGCCGACTGCGCCATCCGGCCGTTGCCCTCACAGTGGTACCGGGCGGTGGGCGGTGATCCCGTAATCGTCGCCCGCCGCGCCGACCAGCAGCCCGAGCGCGGCAGTCACCGCCGCCTGCTCTGCGGGCGCGAGCCGTGCCAGGATCCTGGCCAGTTCTTGCCGCCGCCACGCGTCCGCGGCCGCTACCAGGTCCCGGCCGCTGGCGGTCAGCTCGAGGGCGACCACGCCGCGGTGCTGCGGGTCGGTGCCGCGGGCCACGTGCCCGGCGGCGACCATCCGGTCGGCCAGCCGGGTGACAGTCGACGGGTCCAGGCCGAGGGTCCGTGCTGCCCGCCCGGACGCCACCGGCCCCAGGTCGGCGAGCACGGCCAGCAGCCGGAACTGCGGCAGGGTCACCGCGGAGTCCAGGACGTCCAGGCTCCGCAGCGCCACCCCGGCCAGCACCCGCGTGGCGGCCTGCAGTACCTCCGCCGCCCCGGGCGCGAGCCCGGGGCCGTCCTCGTCCTCTGCCGATGGCATTCCGGCGATCCTTCCGCCTTGCGGTCTCCACAATAGAGAACTATTGTATAAGCCAATACTTGCATCATGCCAGACAATTACCGATCCGTGGCAGGTGACGAAGATGCGGCAGTTCAGGTTCAGGGCGCTGGTCACGCTTGACCCCGTCGAGCCGCGCCCTGGAGCGCTGCACCCGCCCGCGCTGCAGTACCGGAATCACACCCGCGCCCTGGTGATCCTGGCCCGTCCCCTGCGCGCCGGGGCCGGCCCGGCCCGGTTCCTCCCGGCGGAGATCTGGTGGGACGGCGAGGAGCCGCTGCACCCCGGAGACCGTGCCACGGTGACGGCCAGGGTGACCGATGACCACGCCGACGACTACCTTGACGCCGGGCAGCGATTTACCCTCTGGTCCGGCGGCGAGGTCGGCCACGGCACCGTTTACCGGAGGGTTTTCACCGACTACAGCCCGTCCTGACTCGGGCCTTCCGCCAGCGGCGCCTTCACAGCAGCCGGATGACGCCAGGGCAGGGTCGCGGCCCTAGGCATCAGGGGCACGTCCGTGGTCGACGCCCGCGACGTGGGCGCGGTGGCCGCCGAGATCGCCGCCTCGCCCGCCTCCCACGCCGGGAAGACCTACTGGCTCACCGGCCCGGAACTGATCTCCAACTACGGCGTCGCAGCTGTGCTGTCGGAGTTCCCCGGCCGGACCATCACCTACACCAAGCTCAGCTTCGACGAGAACAGGGACGCGATGATCAGGGCCGGCGTCCCGGCGCCCGTCGCCGAGATGAACGCCCATGCGTTCAGCCTGACCGCCGGCGACGCCGCCGAGTGGGTCACCGTCACCGGCGTGGGCACGATCGCCGGAATCGGCTTCGCGGTGTCCGTCGTGGACGACCGCATGCTGCGCGACCCCGACCCGGCCATCACCCTGGGCCCGGGTGACCGCGTCAGCCTGCTGGCCCCTCCCGCCTCGCTCCCGGCACCTGCCGCCGGCCGACAGCCCGGCCGGCGGGCACTGCCGTTAGCATGGGCTTTCCGGAGGCCGGGCAGCTAGCCGCGCGTCCGGCCTGTAGCCACTGGCCGGCGCTGCGCGGGCCCTGCGGCCGTGAGGAGGATGCCGTGCCTGAGGAGGGGCCCCCGGCTGCGGCGCACCCGTTTTCCGGACGGACCGCGTGGGCGCGGAACCTGCAGACGCCGCTGCGGGTGTTCCTGCGCACGGAGACCGGCAGCGCGGCGGTGCTGCTGGGCATGGCGGTAGCCGCGCTGGCCTGGGTGAACATCAGCGCGTCGTCGTATGAGACCGTCTGGGGCACCCAGCTGTCGGTCCGGCTGGGCGACGCCGGAGTGTCGCTGGACCTGCGCGAGTGGGTCAACAGCGGTCTGATGACGTTCTTCTTCTTCGTCTTCGGCCTGGAGGCCCGCCGCGAGTTCGACATGGGCGAACTGCGCGAGCGGGCCCGGCTGGCGCTGCCCGTCGCGGCCGGCCTGGGCGGGCTAGTCATCCCCGTCGTCATCTACCTGGCCGTCAACGCCGGCGGCCCGGCGGCTCACGGCTGGGGCGCGGCCATGTCCACGGACTCGGCGTTCGCGCTCGGGACGCTGGCGGTGACCGGGCCCCGGTTCCCCGACCGGGTACGCGCGTTCCTGCTGTCGGTCGCGGTCGTGGATGACCTGGTCTCGCTGGTGGTGATCGCCGCCGCCTACAGCAAGGCCGTCAAGCTGGCCCCGCTGGTCATCGCGGCCGGGATCTTCGCCGTGATCCTGCTCCTGCGCCGGGCCAGGATCCGCGCCGGGGCCGTCTACGCGGCGACGGGGATCGCGGCATGGGTCGCGGTCCTGAAGTCCGGCGTCGACCCGGTGGTCGTCGGCCTGGTGATGGGGCTGCTGACCTTCGCCTACCCGGCGGCCCGGACCGACCTCGAACGGGCGAGCGACCTGTTCCGCAGCTTCCGCGAGCAGCCAACCCCCGGCCTCGCGCAGTCAGCGCGCGCCGGGCTCGCCACGGCACTGTCCCCGAACGAGCGACTCCAGCAGCTCTACCATCCCTGGACCAGCTACCTCATCGTCCCGCTGTTCGCGCTCGCCAACGCCGGCATCCCGGTCAGCGGCGCCTTCCTCGCCCGCGCCTACACCTCCCCCGTCACCCTGGGCATCCTCATCGGCTACGTCGCGGGCAAGCCGCTCGGCATTACCGGCGCGTCGTGGCTGCTCACCCGCCTGAGCCGGGGACGCCTCCGGCCGCCCGTCGGCTGGGTCACCGTCACCGGCGTGGGCACGATCGCCGGAATCGGCTTCGCGGTGTCCATCCTGATCGCGACCCTCGCCTTCACCGGCACCCAGCTGCAGGAAGCCAAGCTCGGCGTCCTGTCCACCGTGCTCGCCGCGCCGGCTCTCACCTGGCTGGTCTTCCGCGCCGCCCGCCTCCTGCCAGCCCGGCTGCAGGTCCCCGCCCTGCTCGGCAACGCGCAGGTCATCACCGACCTCGGCGCCCCCGTCGACCCGGCCCGCGACCGCATCCGCGGCCCCGCCCGGGCACCGGTCACCATCGTGGAGTACGCCGACTTCGAGTGCCTCTACTGCGGCCAGGCCGAGCCCGTCCTCCGGGAACTGCTCGCCGGCCACGGCGACGTCCGGTACGTATGGCGCCACCTCCCGCTCAACGACGTCCACCCGCACGCCCAGCTCGCCGCCGAGGCCGCCGAAGCCGCCGCGGACCAGGACACGTTCTGGGAGATGCACGACCTGCTCATGCAGCACCAGGACGCCCTCCAGCCGCGCGACCTGACCCGGTACGCCAGCGACCTCGGGCTCGACAGCGAGCGATTCGCCGATCACCTCCGCAAGCACGCCGGCGCCGCGCGGATCGCCGAAGACACCGACACCGCCGACCTCAGCGGCGTCACCGGCACCCCGACCTTCTTCATCAACGGCCGCCGCCACTACGGCAGCTACGACATCACCGCACTCACCAGCGCCGTCCTGGCCGCCAAAGCCGCAGCCACCGCTTCAGCGTAAATCCCTCCACCGGGAAGGACTTGACCTGGCCGCCACCGGGCGCTGGGCGCTGGGCGCTCACGAGAGCATTGATCATGGCACGGCCGCGCTAACCTGCGCCGTTGCGGGGCGAAGGACCGCCCGAGCCGACCGACTGCTGTGATCCGGCATCGTTCGTCCGCTGGAGCGCCAGGCCAGCGTTGCCGCGCGCGATGTCCGCTGCCGACCGGCCGGTGTCCTTCGGGTAGGCGTGCGAGTCAGCATGGTCCTCCGGGTCGTTTCTGCGGGCCACTAGCCGGGGGATGCTGATGCACACAGCGGAGAGCAGAACTCCGGCGACGGCGGCCCATCGGGCGAAGCCTGCGCAGTGCTGATCAAATCAGATGATCAACACCGACCCCCGGCTAGAGACTCCCCGCCACAGCCCGCGAGAGGGAACGTGCTCAGATCGACCCCGTACGCCACGCCTGTGCCGGCGGCTAAGCTAAGACGACGCGCCAGTTGGGTTCGCGAGCCGGCGGAGGAAGACGCTCGGAAACGCCGGCAGGCGGCTGTCGCCGCGGCCCGGAAGTGTGGTTCCCGCGGGACAGGCCCGCGACAGGCACGAGGAGTCTGACACGGCAGGAACGGCATCGAGTGGTTCGAGGTCGGCACAGACACCCGCCCGCGATGATGCCCGAGCAGGCCGGATACGCCCGCGCGCTGCTCGCCCAGCCTGACGCGACCATCGCCTCGATCGCCCGGCTGCCAGGAGTCAGCCGCTCCACGATCTGCAAGTACATTCCCGAGCTCAGGGCCGATGGCGAGGTCCAGGTGTTGCCGACACTCAAGGTGAGCATGACGGCGTCACTCATTATGAGCATTTTGATACGGGTTCCGCGCACGCTGGAGTGCGGGATGCTCGCGGTGTCGCCGGGATGCTCACGCCGACGGTGCTGCTCGCGGTGGCGAGCGTCATGTGGCAAGCCTGGCTGCCTTGACCGGCTCCGCCGTGCTTAGCTTGACGCGGCGGCGCTCGCCATGATGTCCCCGGTCGGGATAGCGCCACCTCGGCTTGGGTGGCCGGGTCCCTGCGCGCCGTTGCGGACAGTGACGACAGGGCCGTCGCGCGGCGCGCGAGATCCGCCTGATTGAGACTTTCTGTAGACGGTGCGGCCTGGCCGGGATGGAAGTGAGCCGAAGCGTAGCGTTGAGAGGTCTCGGTGTGCTGGCTCTTGAACCGCCTGCCGGCCCCGGTTGTGGCCTGGCTTTCGAACGACGTGCCGGCTGCCGGGGCCTTGCCGTGGCGTGGCTCAAAAGAGGCGCGAGCGCCGCCCGGGATTTCTGGAATCAGGCGTGCCCGCCGCGGGTCTTTACCAGGCATCCCGGGGGAGGATGAGCCGTTCATGGCAAGAGTGATGATCGGGATCGATCCGCATAAGGCATCGCACACGGCGGTGGCGATCAGCGGGGCCGAGGAGCCGCAGGGCGAGCTGCGCGCGCCTGCGCAGCGCAGGCGGAGCGGCTGTTGGCGTGGGCCGCGGCCTGGCCGGGACGGACGGCCCCGAGGGGCTGATCATCGTGGTGACGGCGGTACTAATCGCCTTCTTGATAGCTGTGGGCCCCGCCCCGATCGCGATCGGGATCGCGGGCTGCCGTGGCGCGACAGCTGCCGTTGCTTACCTGTCGAGCCACCCGGGTCTGATGTCGTTCTTATATTCAGACGCCCAGGCTGCGTTGTCCGCCGTGACCTCCCTCGCCGACCGGCCGGTCGCCTCCAGGTAGGCCCGCGACTTGCCCTGGTCGTCCGGCTGCCGGGATCTGAGGCGCACCAATTGGGGAATGCCGAGGGCCGCGGCAGAGAGCAGAGCTCCGAGCACAGCGGCAACTATCCCGATGATCATGAAGGGTGCCTGCTTCGCGCCCGTGGATCATTCTCGCGCGCTTTCAACCTACGCACCGTTGAGCTCCCCTCGAACGAAGGTGTACCGGGCGGCGCCGCGCGGGTCCCGGCACGGGCCGCGTCCTCGGAAGTGGTGGTCGGGAATCCGCCGATCTGTACCCATTCAAGATGTAATCGTAACAATTGTCAATTCCGCACCATCAGTAACACCAGCCGCGATGGGGGTGCCCGCCTAGCGGCCCGCGTGCGCTGAACCGGACAATCGGCGCGCCGATACACGCACCGTCGGCAGTTGCGAAGGCGTCCGCATATTAAGCGATCGGCGCGCCCAGGTCGGTTGCAGCAGACCGTGACTGGTGACTTACTGTGACAGCGGCCGGTGCGGTGTGGGGGCCATGGCGGGCGGTCCCCGGCGGATGCATGCTCACAAGCCTGTCGCCGTCGGACCAGACAGCGCGGTCTTGTCGATGCCCAAGATGGATGCCGGGCGCTCATGGTGAGCGTCCGCCTCTGCCTGGCTGAGGTGCCCCCTGACCGCGGCCACCGCGCACGCGGCGATGAGGGCCAGCGCGTCGCCCAGCGGTGACCCGGTCGGTCCCGACGGGGAGGGGTCACGGCCCCGGGAGCCTCGATGACGGCGACGAGGCGGCCGAACCCGGCCGTGGCCTCCGCCAGCATCTGGCCGGCTCGCTCCCGGAGGCGTCGCAGCCAGCCCTGCACGGTCGCGGCCGGGACGCCCAGTTCCGCGCCGGCCCGGCCGTTCCCGTGCCGTGCAGGACCGACGCGGCGGCCGCCCGCGCGATCACCCCAACGGCGTCTGCCCGCCTGGGCGCGGACCACGCCGACAGCAGGATGTGCGTCGCCCCGCATGAGCGGCACCGCCCCCGCCGGCCGCCAGCAGGGAAACGACACCATGAGCGTCCCGCGGGCACCGCCACAGCGCCGTAACCGGCGGCGGGACGCTCGGTGCTCACAGTGTCGTCGCGCACGGAAACGGGAATCCGCCGCTCGCCCCAGGCCGGCACGCTCACCTTGAACGACGCCGACCCTCGATTTCAAGCCCAAAAAGAATGACGCCTAACAGTCCAGGCCATCGAACCAGTGGCGGGGAAACCCGATGCCGTCGGCGTCGAGCACATATTCGATCGCTGACTGCCCGTTGCCGCTTTTCGGGCTTACGTGGCCCGGCCCCCGTTCTGGTCCCACGCGAACCTGTACGGGACCAGAGAGATCGGCATGGACTGCCACCTCGGCCTCGGCCTGGCCGCCTGAGCACCGCGCAGCGGTGGCCGGAAAGACCAGGCCCGTAGCATCCCCATCAGCTCTGGCCGGGGCTGTCCCTGATAATGGTGTTTCATGCGCCTGGCATTCGGCTCCGGGCGGGCCTGACGCAGTGAAAGCGAGGCAGGGGTAGTGCGAGTGGGTGCGTGGGACGGGGATCCGCAGCGGGGATCGCTCCTGCCATGCCGGTAGCGGCCTGGTCGGCGCTGTTCGCTGCAGGGGTGGCGGTCAGCCTGGCTGCTAGCTGGATACTGGTGACGCGGCTGGAGCGGCTGGGCGAGCGCGCCGGGATATCCGAGGCCCTGCTGGGCGTGCTGGCCGCTCTGGCCGCTGACGCTCCGGAGATCACCGCTGCGGTGGCCGCGCTTGGCCACGGGCAGGCCAGCGTGGGCGCCGGCGTGGTGATCGGCTCGAACGTGTTCAACCTGGCGGCGCTGCTGGGCCTGGCCGCCATGGTGACCGGGCAGGTCGCGCTGCACCGCCGGGTGGTGCTGCTGTCCGGCGCTGTCGGGATGTGGATCGCGGTGATGTGCCTGCTGGTCGTGGTGGGCGCGCTGACGCCGCTGGCCGGCCTGCTGGCGATCGCGGCCGTGCTGGTGCCGTACCTGGTGGTGCTGGGCATGCGGCCCCGGCAGCTCGCCGGCCTGCCGGCGCCGCGCGGCTGGACGCGGTGGCTTACCACGGCGGTCCACGAGCAGGAGGCCGAGCTCGAGGAAGCCATTCACCCCGGCCGGGGGTCCTGGCGGGACGGCGTGATCGCCGCCGCGGTACTGCTGGTCGTGGTGGCAGCCAGCACCCTGATGGAGCGGGCCGCTACCACGGTGGGCGGGCACTTCGGCGTGCCCGGCATCGTGACCGGGGGCCTGGTGCTCGCGGTGGTCACCAGCCTGCCCAACGCGGTCGCGGCCATCTACCTGGCCCGGCGGGGCCGCGGGGCCGCGGCGCTGAGCACGGCCCTCAACAGCAATGCGCTCAACGTCGCGGTGGGGCTGCTGCTGCCCGCCACGATCATCGGCCTGGGCCCGCGCACCGGGCCGGGGACGCTGGTGGCCGCCTGGTACGCGGGGCTGACGATCCTTGCGCTGGTCCTGGCCTGGCGGCATTCCGGACTGCGCCGGGGGCACGGCGCGGTCATCGTCGCCGCCTACCTGGTGTTCGTCGCGAGCCTGCTGGCCAGCGTCGGGCGCCATGGCGTGCCCCTGCGCCTGGTCCTGCTGCTGGCCGGGGTCGTCACGCTGGCAGCGGCCGCGGCGCTGGTTCCCTGGCAGCGTCGGCCGGCGCGGCAGGCTGCCGGCGCGCCCGCGGCCGGGATGGCCGGCGCTAACGGCCAGGGCCCGGCCGCCGGGCTTCGCGTCCAGGGCTGGGCCACCGGGCGGCTGTGGGGCCTGAGCTTCCTGCTGTGCCTGGCCGTCGCGGCGCTCGATGCCGCCACCGGGCGCCACCTGATCCTGATCGGCGCCCTGATCGTTGGGCCGTGCTGCGCGCTGCTGACCGGCCGCTGGATGCGCACCGCGCTGACCGGCGTCTTCGCCCTGTCCCTGGGCGCACTGCTCGGCGTGCCCGACGGGATCTTCCTTACCCAGGTGCAATACGCGTTCCTCGCCGCGATCGCCGTCGTCACCATCACCGCGACGCTCAGCGCCGCCTGGCTGCAATGCCGCACGACGTAGCCAGGCGCCAGCCAGCTAGCAGGCGGCCGTGCCCGGGCTCGCGGGCAGGCGGGCGCGGCGCGATGGCCAGGACCGGGCACCGGGCGCGGGGCCAGGCAGAAGCGGCTCACCCTGGAGAAGGCCATCCGGGTCAGCGCGCCGCGCAACCCAGGGCAGATGACGACAGGCGCCACTCCGGAACAAACCAGGGCAGAACGTGGCGGAAGTGATCCACTTCCCGACGGAAGCTCCCGGTTAATCGCAGGTCACCCCTGAAGGAGCGCGCCGCTGCCAAAGGTGATCTCCGGCGTGTCCGCCGCTAGCGCCGCGACCAGCCCCAGCCACGCCTCGGAGAACCCGGGCCGCGGCGCCCAGGCCGTCCAGGTAGCCGGCCCGGCGCGCGGCGACGGCCTGCAGGCGGCGTCCCCGCACCGCGATCTCGGTGACGGCCACGCCGATCGCGAGCAGCAACACGGTGGTCTCAATGTCGGCCCGGCGGGTGATGCTGAACCGTTCGTACGGCACGGTGAGGAAGAAATCGAACCAGACCGCCGCAGAGGCCGCGGCCAGCACCCCGGCTGCCCGGTGCCCAGGCGCGGCGACTCCCACGACCACCAGGATCAGGACCAGCGCCGCATCCGTATTGGGAATGGTCGTCCGGAACGGGATGAGGATCGCGGTCAGCGCTAGCGGGACGACGATCCCGGCCTGGGGGGCTGCTGAACTCGAACGACCCGCCGAGAGCCTCTACCCGGTCGCGGAGGCCGATGCTGTTCTCGCGGCGCGACAGCCGTAGACCTTCCGCTTGCCGAAGGAGACCTCCATCGGTGCGGTGCCGTTGCCGGCGGCGAACGCGTCGCGGCCGGCGAACCAGATCACGTCGCGGACCTCGCCAGACCTCTGGACGCTGCGCCTGTCGCAGTCGCAACGTCTGCAACCAATTCTTCACTAAAGCGGATCCGGCGCCCCTCGTCTCGTGCTCTCAGGGCCAATGTCCTGCCCCGAGCGGCAAACCGATCGCGGCCGCATGTACGCCGACAGCCGGAGGCTACTGTCGCTTTGTGCCTTCCACGCGATTCGTGGTGCAGCTGCATGACGCGACGACGCTCCACTTCGACCTGCGCATCCAGGCCGGCGAGGTACTGCGCTCCTGGGCCGTCCCGAAGGGGCCGTCGCTCGATCCCGCTGTGCGTCGCCTGGCCGTCCCCGTCGAGGATCATGAGCTGCCGGCCGGCGAGTTCGAGGGGGTGCACGACGGACAGCCGCGGGGCAGCGGCGCCGTGATCATCTGGGATGAGGGACCCGCCGAGATCACCCGCGATGAGCCCGGCCACCTGACCTTCACCCTCCACGGCAGCAAGCTGACCGGAGGCTTCGCCCTGACCCGCACAGGCGAGCGCCGGTGGATCCTGGTTAAGACCAGGGACGCAACCGCGCGGCCTGGCTCCGACATCGCTGCGGAACGTCCGGCGAGCGTCCGCACCGGACGGACATGGGAGGAAGTCGCCACAGAGGCCGGGCCTGGCAGGCGCGCGTCGAGGAGTCCCGGCAGCGGCACGGTCTAGCGCAGCTGATCCGCGTGCACAGCACATGCCGGCGAAGCCGCCGCCCTCCCCACAGGGGAAGACGGCCGGAAAGCGGGCCTCAAGTGCACCGATCCGGATGCTGATCCCCCATCTCCCGTGCAACACCGCATCAGGACGGTGCTCGCAGGCAGCGGGTTAAGCATCACGTACATGGTGCCCGTAACGTCGAGTTCCGCAGGCGGGCCGATCTCCTTGCTGCCCAAGAACAGGTTCCGGTCATTGAGTTGTTCCGCTCCGCTTCGGATGAGCAGGCCTTCGCCGTCGAAGCGGCGCTTAACTAGCCGCCATAATCTTGACCCTAATCCTTTTGGCATTTAAGTACAGCTAGCACGTTTCGCGAACTGGCTCGATTTACCGCCGTACGCCTCGGTTTGACCGGGGCGGGTCGCGCCGTTTGATACGTCGCATTGTCCGCGACGTCGCAGTGATCTCCCTGAATGGTGACATTAACCGCATGTGCGGGGTGCGGCGCCGGGACAGGTTTTCCGCGGGCAGTCCGGGGGAATTACCGGCGTCGGCTGCGGGCCGGGGCGGTGCTTTAACCGGTGCCCTGATCTGCGGTTCAGCTCATGCTGGCAGATGAATTATTCCAGGTAGCCGGATTCAGGTTGATCGCGGTGACGTGCTATCAAAAACGGGTGATGTGCGGTCAGGTGCTGACGTTACTGGCATGGCCGGCGGCCGCCCTTATACGAGAACCGGAGATGGCCTGTGATTAAGCGCATCAGGAGGCACGTCGGCCCGGGCCGGGAGCCGGGACCCGGCAGCAGCGGGCCCGGGCGGTGGGCGCGGGCGCTGGGAGCGGGGCTGGCCCTGCTGGCCGGGCTGGCCCTGCCCGCCATCGCACCGTCCTCAGCCTGGGCCGGCCCGTCCCAGTACGCTTCCGTCACCGGCGGGATCTCCGGCCGTGAGGCGGTGCGCCCGCAGGTGTCCGGGGGCCGTGGGGCCGGGGCGCGGCTGCCGGCGGCGGCGCAGGGTCCGGTGTCGCGGATCATCGGCCATGATGAGCGGGCCTACTGGGCGGTGCGGTCCGGGGAGGCGGTGGTGCTGTCCAACGCCGCGCAGGACCTGCGGGCCCGGTTCGGCCCGGATGGTGCGGTGATCGGCGCGGACGGGGGCTGGGTGGGACTGCGGCTGGCCGGGTACGGCGGCGGCCGCCTGCGTGCGGTCGGGGCGGCCGTGCCCCGGGCGCAGGCCAACCGGGTGGTCTACCAGCACGGCGCCATCCAGGAGCGGTACGACAACGGACCGCTGGGCCTGGAACAGGGGTTCACCGTCGCCGGCCGCCCCGCGGGGGATCCGGCGGGGCAGCTGACGCTGGCGCTGGCCCTGTCGGGAAATGCGCGCGGCTCGCTTTCGGCGGCGGGCGGCTCGGTGACCCTCAAGTTGCCCAGAGGGTCGCTGGCCTACCAGGGGCTGGCCGCGACCGACGAGCGCGGCCGGCCGCTGCCCGCCCGCCTTGAGCTGCACGGCGGCACGCTGCTGATCCGGGTCGACGATCGCGGGGCCCGCTACCCGGTGACCGTCGACCCCTTGGTCCAGCAAGCCAGGCTGACCGCCTCCGACGGCGCCGCCGGCGACCAGTTCGGCTTGTCGGTGGCGGTTTCCGGTGACGGCGGCACGGTGGCGGCCGGCGTGCCCTACGCCACCGTGGGCGCGAACGAAGACCAGGGGGCGGTGTACGTGTTCACCAAGCCGGCATCCGGCTGGGCCAGCGAGACCCAGGCGGCTAAGCTGACCGCCTCCGACGGTACCGCCGGCGACAGTCTCGGCTGGTCGGTGGCGGTCTCCGGTGACGGCGGCACGGTGGCGGCAGGCGTCCCCGGTGCCGCGGTGGGTGCGAACCAGGAGCAGGGGGCGGTGTACGTGTTCGCCCGGCCGGCGTCCGGCTGGGCCAGCGAGACCCAGCGAGCTGAGCTGACCGCCCCCGTCGGCGCCGGCGACCAGGTCGGCTTTTCGGTGGCGGTCTCCGGCGACGGCAGCACGGTGGCGGCCGGCGCGCCCAGCACCGCGGTGTACGTGTTCACCAGGCCTGCATCCGGCTGGGCCAGGGAGACCCAGGCGGCCAAGCTGACCCACCCCGACGCCGGCGGCCAGGTCGGCTGGTCGGTGGCGGTCTCCGGCGACGGCAGCACGGTGGCGGCCGGCGTGCCTTTTGCCGCGGCGGGCCCGAACGAGGCGCCGGGCGCGGTGTACGTGTTCACCCGGCCGGCATCCGGCTGGGCCAGCGAGACCCAGGCGGCCAAGCTGACCGCCTCCGACGGCGCCACCGGCAACTGGCTCGGCTTTTCGGTGGCGGTCTCCGGTGACGGCGGCACGGTGGCAGCCGGCGCGCCCTACGCCACCGTAAGCGTGAACGCGCAGAGGGCGGTGTACGTGTTCACCAGGCCGGCATCCGGCTGGGCCAGCGAGACCCAGGCGGCCAAGCTGACCGCCTCCGACGGCGCCGCCGGCGACCAGCTCGGCTGGTCGGTGGCGGTCTCCGGTGACGGCGGCACGGTGGCAGCCGGCGCCCCCGACGCCGTGGTGGGCGCGAACCAGGACCAGGGGGCGGTGTACGTGTTCACCAGGCCTGCATCCGGCTGGGCCAGCGAGACCCAGCGAGCCAAGCTGACCGCTTCCGACGGCGCCGCCTATAACTATCTCGGCTGGTCGGTGGCGGTTTCCGGTGACGGCGGCACGGTGACGGCCGGCGCGCCCGCCGCCGCGGTGGGCGCGAACGCGCTTCAGGGGGCGGCGTACGCGTTCGGCACACCGCCGTACCGTTGCTGACCATCACCAAGAGCGGTCGGTCGGACGGGGTAAATCTGCCCGCTGCCGACGTGGAGGGTCTGGGTGTCCGGATCATAGCTGATCTCCCCGGGCATCTGGTCGGGAGTGCCTGGGATGGTGGCGACGACCTGCGTGCGTCGGCCTGCTGGAAGCTTCGGCGCTCCCTTGGGCCGCCCCGCCGTCGCATCGGTGAAACGCTCACCGTGGGTGTGCAGCCATATGACTAAGCACGACGAAGTCCGTGTGTGGATCGCCAAGCAGCTTCCCGGGGTCGATGGCTTCCAGCTTGTCCGGGTGATGGATGTAGAAGCTGGTGTCGGGCATGACGTAGCGCTCATAGCCGGAAGAAGCAGCGGTCGGCGTCGCCGTCGAAGGCCAGCCCGATGTCCGTGCCTGTCTCCTTGACTTTGGCCTGGCAGTCGAGCAGGTTCTTCGGCTCGAGCGGGTTGGCCTCGTGGTTGGGGAAGGTGCCGTCCAGCTCGAAGTACAACGGCACCAGCTCGACCGGCAGCCCGGCCAGCACGCTCCCGGGACCATGTGCCCGGCCATGCCGTTGCCGGCGTCCGCTCGCGCCGTGGGAGGTCGCGTGGGCGCGCGTTGCCCGCCCACGTCAGCCGCGGCCCGGGCACCGGGCGCGGCTTGCCATCTAAGCTCCTGGGATGTCTTTCATGTAGGCCAAGGCACCCGCCCGCAGCGCGGCGACCGCCGCCGGGTCATTGCTGATGCGCCAGTCCCGGTCCGTGACCGTGTTGAACCACACGAATCCCAGCAATCCGTAGCTGCGGACCCCGGCGAACAGATCGGTGATCTTGGCTGGCTTACCCGTGTCCGGCGCGGCACCGGTCTCGGCGATGAGCACCGGGGCCTTGGTAAACGAGCGAACTGCGCTGATGGTCGAGGCGAATACGGACTCAAATGTCTGTGACTGCGTGTAGAAGTAGCCGTCAAGGCCCACCCACGTCACGTAGTCAGCACCGGGCCACCACGGCGCGACGGGAGCGATATGGTCGCCTTCGACGTTCACCGTCCACAGCCAGATCACGTTCCTGGCGCCCGCGGTACGGAACAGGGCGACGATGTGCCGCCACGCAGCCACGAACGTCGCTGGCGCGCTGTTGCCGAAGCCCCAGGAGTACCAGGACGCGTTCATCTCATGACCGAAACTGAGCACGACACGTCGGCCGGCGGCCCGCACCGCCGCTGCATAACCGCGCAAGTAACCGTCGTACTCCCCGGCGGCGATCGCAGCGAGGCTGATGCCCGTGGGGTTGATCTGCACGAGAGTCACCGCGCCCTGCCGGGCCGCCTCCGCCGCGAATCTGGCCTGAAACAGCTCATACCAGCCGCTGTAATAGACATCCAGGTTGGGCCGTACACCAGACACCGAGCTGAAGGTGGCGACCGGGGCGTATGACCCCGGAGCGCCTGGTTCGAATATGCCCAGTTCCTTCATGGCCGGGCCCGCGTTGGGCGGTGGGCCGCCGCAGGCGGTCAGGACAGCAAGCAGCACCAAAGCCGCCACGGCGGGCCAGGCCCTCATATCGACTCGGCGGCGGTGGCACCAGGCGCAGGCCGATGGCGTTCCGCGTCATCGTCGCGTTCGATGCCCATGTCGCGGGTCATCAGCGGCGCCACCATGTACAACTGCAGTGATACCACCGCGACCGTCGCCCAGTACGGCCGCCACCCGAACTCATGGATCCGGAGTAGCAGTGGCACCCATAGCAGCGTCTGCTCGGCCAAGATCCAAGTCCGCAGGATGCGGCTGACCATCATGGGCACCCGGTCCTTGCCAGCCGACACGCCAGTCGGCACCCATTCCGCGACGCGACCGTGGAGGGCGCACCAGATCGCGTACAAGTGACAGCACGAGTTGATGAGGCAGACCCGGTAGATGGTTGGCCGCCAGCCCTTGGTCAGCATCGGGAATACGAACACCGTTGCCGCCAGGGCAGGCAGCATCGCCAGGTAGTTGTAAGGATGGACGCCCTGCGGGAAGAACCACAGCATTATGAGAGTCGGAAGCGGCCCGGTGAGCAAGAGCGCGGCCGACGACATGTAATAAAGGAACGCGGCCCAGAACGCGGCCCGCTGCTCCCAGGTGAAAGGCGCCTCCTGGAAGTGCTTCTCGACCATCAGCAACATCGAGGACCGGCACCAGCGGGTCTGCTGATTGGCCAGCGCCGGGAAATCAGCTGGGGCGACGCCCTTGGCGAGGCATAGCGGCACGTACCGGGTCTCGTAGCCGGCCCACCAGAGTTTAATCCCAGAATGCACATCCTCACCTATCGGCACCCGCGCGAATCCCCCGGCCGCCTCCACTGCAGTGCGCCTGTAGACGAGATTGGTCCCGGCGCAGATCGCCGCTTTATAACGGTCTCGGGCTGGCTGGATGAACCGGAAGAAAATTTCCTGGAGCGCTCCAGCATAACGCTGGATATAAGAGAAAGAGCGGTCCTGCGTATCAAAGAACTGAGCGGTCTGCACGATTCCTATGAGCGGATCAGAGAAGTATGGCATGGTCTCGCACAGGAAATCGTCGCGCACCGCGAAGTCTGCATCGAGAACGACAATGAAGTCGCCGGTGCTGACGTCAAAGGCGTGGATGAGGTTGCCGGCCTTCTTCAGTTCGCCCCTGTTAGGCCTTACCACATAACGGAAACCATACGCGTCGGCGAGGCGGCGCACCGACTCGCGGGCCGAGTCGTCTAGCACGTAAACCGTCATGACACCCTGCCATATCAGGCCTTTCACGTGCTTGAACGTGTTATCGAGGACGTCCAAGGATTCGCCGCAGCTGGGCAAGAACACGTCAACCGTCTCACCGGCGGGCTGGTAAAAACTGACCTTCGCGAGATGCTCGGCAAGAGTCAGCCTGGGCTTACCGATGCGCAGCCAGAAGTTGACCACAGTCGGCGGCACCATGACCGTCAGCAGCAGCCACATCAGCGGTGAGATCACCCAGGCCTTAGCCGCGACATGCAGGTATCCGTACAAGATCCCGACAGTGGCCACAAGCAACCAGAAGAAAACCCAGCGGCGGGCTCTGCCAAAGTACTGATACTTTTCATCCGGGCTCGGCGGTGACGGCAGGTAAGGCTTCATTCCTTCAAAATCTGGCATGGCTGTACCTCTATGACTTTACGGGCGAAGGCCGACAAATCCAGACCGTGAAAGTGCGCCGCACATGCAGCTGCATGTAACGCTCGTTAAGCGATTCCCGGCAATCAGGGGACGCCTCTGCCGATTTCGCTATGGTGTCGTCCACCTCCGGTCTACCGCCCGCGTAATCGAGAGCTATGACGCCAAAATAATCGTGCTTGATCGCGTCCGCGAACGAAGCGGGCATGCCGATTCTCCGGCCGCTCCGAGGGTCCGTATAGGTAAACTGATACGTTGACTGGAGCCGGTCGAACGATACCTCGTTTCCCAGGTCGTCCAGAATTACAGGGTACTCATCACCCTCGGCGAGCACCAGGCCGTGATCTTGTTCCAGTACCGGCCGCAAGGCGCTCATCAGCGGCGCGGAGTTTGGCCATCCCTGGAAGAGTTCGCTGGCCTGCCCTAGCGAGCTCGATACCGTGAACGCGATGATCGGCAGCAGCATTACCGGCACCCAGCCGACCCCTTTATCCAGCCGACTAACGCGGGCCATTGCGTAGCCGGCGGCGATGACCGCGAACCACGCGCCGTAGTCCACGTGCTTTTGCAGGCTGATCGTCGTATGGACGTGGATTTGCTCCGCAGGCACGAGCAAGGCGGCCAAGGACAGCGTGGCGACTAGTGCTGTCACCATACGGCCGTCGCGCCGCGCGAGCACTATCCCGAGCGCGGCAAGAACGATCACCAGGGAGGTCCAGACAAATGACTGCTCGAGAATCACACTGGTGGAAGCGGAAGCCGCCGGACGGTCCAGGGTGGTTGATGTTATGCCTTGCCAGTAAGCGGCCCCGGCGAACAGGACGCCTCCGGCGAGCGACGTGAGCAGTGCCCCGGACATGATCAGCCCAGCGCGCACGCTGGCTCGCCGGCCGCGAAGCTGCCCGGCCGCCAAGACGACAACGGCCAGCACGACTGGATCGAATAGGGTCGCCGCATATTTGGTCGCGTCGGCGAGCGCCAAGGCGCTTGCCGACGTGGTGAACAGCACCAGTTGCGCCCATCTGCCACGGGAGACTGAAACCACCGCGACCCACGTCGAGAACGCGATCAGCATGATGGCCATCGCGTCATATGTCGCGAATGCCCCCAGGAATTGGGTGTTGGCGAGCACTGCGAACAGGGCAGTAGCGAAGAAAGCCGCGCGCCTGCCGAACAAGGTCGTGGCCGTACCCCACAAGAAGGTGGTCGTGGCCAGCATGAACACCAGCGACAGGGCTCTCGCCGCCGCGAGTCCGCCGATGCTGGCGGCCAGCGCCCCGATGGGCGGGTAGATGGCGGGCGAGCCTGAAAACCAGGTGACGAGTTCGGGCACGGGCGCACCGTGCAGCCAGTGTGCCCACTCCATCCGACCCGCCCACAGGTACAGCGCCTCATCCTGGAACGCCGTATTAGACCACATGAGACGCAGGGAGAGCACGGCTTGGACAGCCAGGATTGCGAGCAGAACTCGCGACGATACCCGGGCCGACGCCGGCGCAGCATGCCGGCCGGCGAGGGCCCGCGACCGGGGCACCGTCCGGGTGGATGGATCTGCTACCAGGACTGCCCGGGCGTTATCGGGGATCGGCTCGGTAGCGACGGCACCTGAACGTGGGGTCACCGGGGTGACGTGCCCAGTCGGCCACTCCTCAGGAGTTCTATTGACAACGTTCACCACGTCACGCCCGGCCCCTGGCGAACGATCCAGGCCAGTGAGCGGGCGAAGGAGGACAGCGGGCGACGGCCGGTTCCTGGGCCCCCAGTCGCCTGCGCCGCGCCGGTGGCTGCTCATCCGCGGCTGGCCTCGGGTAGGCGTCCAACGTGCCAGTACCGCACGGATTCCTCCTCGTTTCCGTTGATTACCGGCATCCCGAACGGCTGGACCTGGACGCCGAGAACCGTCAAGGCGCACGCGGACAGTCGGTTCCCGGACTCCGGCTCTTCTCCACTTCTCCAGTTCAGTCACCTGGAGTTATATCATGGGCACTAAAGGTGACTGAGGCTATTCCAGCAGTTGCCTGGCCCGCCATTTCGGCGCGGATCAAGCAAATCAACGCCGAGCTGGGGGCCGTGTTGATCGAGCGCGGCCCCGGGCCGTGAGCAGTCTGTCGGAGCTGGCGTTGGCCGGGCTGTTGCGGCCGGACGTCAAAGGCCGGGCAGCGGGCGCCGTGGTGTGCGCTCGCTGCCCGGTGGGGGCGGGTGGGGTTAGAAGCCGGCCTTGTAGGCGGCGGCGGCGTTGGGGACGGGGGTGTTGGTTCCTCCGTAGTTGCCGTTGGTTCCGTAGTTCCCGCCGACGGTGTTGCTCTGGAAGAGCGATTCGTAGGCGATGTTTGCGGCGTTGGTCTTGAAGAAGCCGAGCATGTCGTTGACGTAGGACGGGTTGTCGCCGCCGGGTGAGCCGCCGGTGGTGACGTTGCCCCATTCCGGGACGGCGAACTTCTTGCCGTGGTTCTCGGCGAAGGCGAGCCAGTAGTCCAGTCCCTGCGGGCCGTTGAGCTGGGTCTGCCAGTTGGTGTAGTTGGTCGCGCCGGGCCACATGTCGTAGCTGTCGACCCCGATGGTGGTCACGTAGGCGTTTCCGGGGTAGGCCTGGACGGGGTCGGCGAGCCCGGCGGAGACGCCGCGGTTGACGTTCCAGTCCCACTGCAGGTTGGGGGCGGTGGTGCGGGCGGAGGTGACGATCTGCTGCCAGCACGTCGCCCAGGTGGCGGGGTTGGTGGCCTGCCAGGCGTACCAGTTGCCGTTGAATTCCCAGCCGAGCCGGATGATGGAGCTGCCCAGGCCGTAGGAGGCGATGTTGGTGCCGAACTGACGCCAGTAGGAGTCGTAGTCGCCGGCGGCACACGCCTGCAGGGACACGCCCGCGACGTCCTCGGGCAGCATGGCCACGCCGAACGCCATCGTCTCGGTTGTGCCCTGCCACTGCTTGTAGAGGAAGGCCGGGTCGGTGATGTCGTTCCAGGTGGCGCGGTTGCCCCAGACGGTCACGACGTCGACGGGACGGCCGCGCCAGGCGCCGAAGCCGCCGACGGACGCGGGGGTGGCGCCGGGCAGGTAGACCCCGCTGGCCCAGGGCAGCCCGGATGAGTTGCCCACGGCGGGCGCGGCGAACGCGCTGACGGAGGTGACCAGCGCGACGGGGACGGCGATCGCGGCGGCGGCGACCGCCATCAGGATGCGGCGGGCGCGGCGGGTTTTAGCGAAGAACGGGAAACGGAGAGACATGGCACTTCATCACCTTTTGCATGAAGGGATCTTTAGTTACCATGTTTGCTTTTCTTCGCGTGTCGCCCATAGAGGACTAATCCCTGGATATGGCAGGGATTAGTGCCTGTCTTTTCGGCCCCTGCGGGACGCGGGCGGGCGGGTCCTTTTACCCGGGCCCGCCGGCCGGTTTCCGCGCTGCGGCGGTCGTTTGGCCGGGTCTTCCGGCCGCCGCCGCGCCCGGGAAAGGCGACAGCCGGAATAAGCGGCCGGGGCGGGCCGTCAGCCTGGGTAACCGGGGCACAGCCGCAATTGCGCGGATTAACCAGGCTGGCGGGAGAGCCCGCGCTGCGCGGGGAGCCCGCCGCTCACCTGGCCCGATGGGCCGTGCAGGCGCGGGCGGCGGGCCGGCGGCCGGGAGGGGCGGCCGGTGAGCCTCGCGGGGAGAGCGCGCGGCTGCGAGCGGGATTACCCGTATCTGCCCCGGGTTAATGTCATCCCGCTAGTGTCTTACTGCCAGAAATTACGACAAGCGGAACAGGGCACTCCCGGCCCGGCCATGGTCACCTCTTCCGGAGCATAAATGGGTATTTTTCCTATTGGCAGAAGCGGTACCGGCTGGAGCTTAAGAAAACGACGATAGCCTCCGCACTGAATGCATAAGCTGGGCCTGTCTGCCATACGGTGCGCCTAGCATCTATCTCAGACTTCTCCCTGACGAGGCTGTGAAGATTAATGGAGGTTTGACTGTGTCGACGGCGGAAAAGATCGTGGCAGCGATGCGCGCTGCGGTTCCTGAGGGGGCGCAGTGCCTTAGCGGTGCCGAGGTCCAGTGCCTGCGTGACCTTACGCAGGCTTTGCTGGCAAGCAAGCCGGATGCGCTAGCTGAGTACCATCGATTCCTGGCGATAGCCGAGCGGGCCATTAGCTTGCGGGATTCCGCTCTGGAAACATGGGTGACCAGCCGGGTGGTGCTGGTCACCGGCGGGACGGGGTGCATCGGGTCGGCGCTGATGGCGCAGCTGGCGGCTTGGTCGCCGCGGCGGCTGGTCAGCGTAAGCCGCGGATACACGCAAGGGCCGAGGCTCGGCGGCGCCGAGTATGCTCACGTCGACATCAGGGATCCCCGCCGCCTCACGGCCGTCTTCCACGAGGTCCACCCTGATGTCGTATTCCACGTGGCCGCACAGCGGGACCCGGGTCTGGCCGAGAGTCAGGTGCACCGGACCGCGACCACCAATGTGATCGGCACCCGCAACGTGATCGCCGCGGCCGCCGCGGCCGGTGTGCCCCGGCTTATCAGCGCGTCGACCGGCAAGGCGCTGCGTCCTTACTCGCCCGACATGTACACGGCTTCCAAGCGAGCCGCTGAATGGTTGTTGTCGCGGGCCGCGGTGAACGGCGCGATGTCCTGCTCGGCCGCGAGGTTCACCCATCTGGTGGACAACTCGATCATCCACGCGCGGCTGCTTGAGTGGTGCGAGGGCCGCGTGATCCGGCTGCACGACCCGGACATCGCGTTTTACGCGCAGTCGGCCCGGGAGGCGGCTCAACTGCTGCTGGTGGGGGCGGGCGCGGGCGCGGGCGCGGGCGCGCTGCGGGTCCATGCGATTACCGACCTGGGCCTGCCGGTCAGCCTGCTCGACGTGGCGCTCGGCGTGATTGCCCGGACGGGGAGCGACACGCCCATCTACTTCAGCGGCCACGACCGCGGCTACGAGGCTCAGCCGTTCCCCGGGTTGTATGACCCGCTAACCGCCGGCGACGTAAGCCCGCTGCTTAACGCCTTCGAGGCGGCCAGCGCCGAGACGTCACCGTGCCGCGACGCAGACGCGTTCCCGCTGGTGATGGCCCCTGACCCGGCTACGGAGGACCGGATGCTGGCCTTGGAGGATGTCTGCGCACGAACGCGCAATCCCGCGGCCGTCCGGGCGGCGCTCGATGAGCTGTCGTGGTCACTGTTCGACGCGACCCTGAGAGCTGTACCCCGCGAGGTACTTGACCGGGTCGTCAGGCTGACCGACCCGCACCGCGGCACTCTGAACGCCGTGCACCGGCGGATGCTGGCGACCATTGAGCAGCACGCGGCGCTCAGCGAAACCTCCCTCGTCTGATCCCGTCCCGGAGCCTGGCCACCACGGGGCGCGCGATGCACGACTCCGGAGGCATGAGGTATCCCGATGGCGGGCTGACCGCGGCGGAGGGGATCGAGGCCGGGACCGACGGCCGGGAGATTGGCGCTACTAAGCTAAGCGGTGGGCGGACGGCGCATGAGTTAGTCGCCATGGTCATCGGTGTGCCGCACGGCGAAGGCGGCAGCCTGCGTGCGGCGCTGCATTCCGAGCTTCCCCAGCAGTGAAGACACGTAATTCTTCACCGTCTTTTCCGCAAGGAACATGCGCTCCGCGATCTGCCGGTTAGTCAGTCCTTCCCCGATCAACTCAAGCACCCGCTTCTCCTGGTTGGACAACGGCGCAACCGGGTCTACGCTGACGGCGCGCTCCCGTAGCCGAGCCATGACCCGGCCTGTCGCGTGCGGATCGAGTATCGACTCGCCGGATGCGACCTTGCGCAGGGCACTGACCAGGTCGGTGCCGCAGGTCTGCTTCGACACGTAGCCCGCGGCGCCCGCCATGATCGCGCGGAGAAGCGCCTCATCGTCGCTGTAGGCGGTGAGCATCAAGCAGGCGGTCGCTGGCACCGCGGAGCAGATTTCCCGGCAGACCGAGATACCGTCCCCGTCAGGCAGTCGCACATCGAGAACCGCCACGTCCGGCCGCAGCGCGGGTATCCGGGCCAGGGCCACCGAGGCGGTTGCGGCCTCGCCGACCACGTAGATGTCGGGTTCATCGGCGAGCAGGGCCCGCACGCCGCGCCGGAACATCTCGTGATCATCAACAAGAAAGACGCCGATCCTGCCTTGCTCCTGGGTCTGCTCGTCCACCCGCCACCTCCGTTCCGCGCCCGTCCGACCCATGGCGTGATGAACAGGGCGCCGCGGCCACGGCCACCTTGGACCGCCAAGGCCCTAGCCGCCCAGATACCCGCTAGACTACTATACGTCATTACTCAGATACTCATTGCTGTTATTTCCGGTTAGGTGACGGCCGGCGGCTGGCACCGGGCCAGGCCGTCCGCCACCGCAGGAGGAGGGATCATGGGCAACGACAGCTCAGGGGGCCCCGATCCGGCCCCCGGCACCGTGGCCAGGGATGGTGCCGACGCGGAAGGCGCCGGGCCGCGCCGACTGCTTGCTATCGTGCGCCAGCTTCGCGCGCGGGAACGCCGTTACCTGGCGGGCTTGCTGCACGACGGACCGGTGCAGGAGCTTGCCGCGGCGGCCCTCGAGCTAGGCCTGGCACGCCGTGCGACGGGCACATCCCGGCACGATGAGCTCGGCGTCATAGCCCAACAAGTGGACGCGGCAGGCAGGTCGCTGCGTAGCCTGCAGGACGATCTCTGGCCCTTTCCGCGACCAGGGTCCGATCTGGTCACGGCGCTGCAGCGACGGACCGCCTGGCTGCTGGACACGACGCTGGCCGTGCACGTAGGTGAGGGCGCGGCCGGGCTGGCAGCCGCCGAGACCGAGGCCGTGGCCGACGTCGTGGAGCTGATCCTGGCCGGCCTGGCGGGCGGTGAAGCGCCGACCCGGACGCTCGCCGGGGTGCGAGCCGATCAGGACCTGATCTTCCTGGAACTGGACATGATGTCAGCGACCGACAGCGACCAGGCATCCGGTGGCCCAGCGGCGGCCACGGCGATGCACGAACTGGCCACGGCGATCGCGGCACGCGCGGACGTTCGCCTGCACGGCCGCCGCCTCGGGATCCTGATGGAAATACCCAGACGCCGCTTTCACTCGTACTTAGCTTGTTATTTAGCCGCCCGGCTGGCCGTACTCGCTGGTCGTGGCGCTGGAGCCGGGCCGCACCTCGTGGACGCTGCCGCAGGACCCGGTGGTGATCATCACCGATCCCGGTATCCTCGGCCGGCTGCTGCGCGAACTGGCCGGCAACGCGCTGCGGTTCACCGACGCGGGCGAAGTGCGGATCCGGCTGCACGCCGGCGACGGGCCGGTCATTATCGACGTGTCCGACGACAGACCGGGCATCCCGTCAACCACGCGGAGCCACAGGCCGAGCTGGGGCCACCGCAGCCGCCGAGCGGGCCGAAGTCGAAGACGCGGACCTCGAAATCTAAGCCACCTCGGCAAGACGGCAGGCAGCGAGCGCAACACTGGTCTTCCGTCACCTTCCGCTAAGGACATTCCGCTGGCGGGCGATGTCAGGCGGGGGTCCCCTGGATGGTCCTGAACCCCTGGAAGTGGCCGTTGAGTGCCTGCCCGGCCACGGCCAGCAGGTCGGCCTCGGAGAACGGCTTCTCCACCAGGGCAACCCCCGGGTCGAGCCTGCCTTCGGAGGTCAGCACCCCCCGGGCGTAGCCGGACATGAAGACAACTTCGATCTCCGGTCTGATCAGCCGCATTCTCTCCGCGACCTCCTTGCCGAGCATGTGCGGCATGACCACATCGATGACCAGCAGGTGGATCTCGCCCGGGTGGCCGGCGGCGACGCGGAGGGCCTGCGGGCCGTCCGCGGCGGTGATCACCTGGTATCCGTTACGGGTGAAGATCCGCCTGGTTACCTCGCGCAGCGGATCCTCGTCCTCCACGACCAGGACAGTCTCTCCCTTGGGTGTCCGCTGGTAAGGCACGGGCTCTACCATCAAGATGGCTGCCTCGGCGGTTACGGGCAGCGTGATGGTGAAGGTGGTGCCGGCGCCGGGCTCGGAGTAGATCCGGATGTTCCCGTCGGCCTGGGTGAGGATCCCGTAGACGGTGGCCAGGCCGAGCCCGGTTCCGCCGCCGTCTGGCTTGGTGGTGAAGAACGGCTCGAATACGTGCTGAGCGACATCGGCGGGTATTCCCGTGCCGGTGTCGCCGACCCGCAGCCGCACGTTTCGGCCCTTCCGCGCCTGGGATCCCCCGGCGATGGTGTCGTCGTCCACGGTGATATTGCTGGTGTCGATGGTCAGCGTCCCGCCGGCGGGCATGGCGTCGCGGGCGTTGACCGCGAGATTCACCAGCACCTGCTCCAGCTGGCCGGGGTCGGCCAGGACCGGCCACAGGTCACCGGCGAGCGAGGTGACCAGCTCGATGTGCTCGCCGAGGGTTCGGCGCAGCATTTCCTCCACCGCGGTGATGACGGTGTTGAGGTCGAGGACCTGCGGCCGGATCACTTCGCGGCGGGCGAAGACGAGCAGCTGGTGGGTGAGCCCGGCTGCCCGTTCGCCGGCCTTCTTGACCTCCGCGAGGTCAGCGCTGGCGGCTTCCAGGTGCGAGGCCAGGTCCGGGCCGGCCACAGCCGCTGCTGCGGCTGCGGCTGCGGCGACATCTTCGGAGACGAACGAGACGTAGTTGAGGATCACGGCGAGCAGGTTGTTGAAGTCGTGCGCGACCCCGCCGGCGAGCTGGCCGAGGCTCTCCAGACGCTGCCTCTGCGCCTGCAATCGTTCCTTCCGCTCCAGGACCTCGCGGCCCTCACGGCGGGAGGCGTCGTCGGTCACCTCGGACCGCTCCAGGACCTCGCGGCCCTCTGCGTTAGTCTCAGCCCGCCTGGCGGCAGCCCGCCCATTCCCCGTCGGCTTGACCATGTCAAATATCCCCAGGCTGGCCGGAGACGCCTGCGGCTGGAGGAGAGCGCGGATCTTGGTGAGCAGCTGCTCGGGGGTGAAGGGCTTGTGGATGAAGGTTGCCTGGCGGGCTTGGTCTCCGGGCGGGGTGTAGCCGGACATGTGAAGGACGGGGAGGCCGGGGCGGATCTGGCGGGCGCGCTCGGCGAGTTCGGTGCCGGTCATGCCGGGCATGAGGAAGTCGGTGAGGAGGAGCTCGACGTCGTTGGCGGCGAGGATTTCGAGGGCCTGGGAGCCGGTCGCGGCTTCCAGGGGGGTGTAGCCGTTGCGCTGGAGCATGCGGGCGGTGGTGCGGAGGACGGCCGGCTCGTCGTCCGTGATGAGGATGGTGCCTGCGGCCGGCGGGCCGGCGGCCTGAACCTGGGCTGGCTGGGGTGCGGGCGGTCGGGCGGAGGTCTGGGCGGGGACGGCGGCTGCGGCGGGGATGAGAATGCGGAAGGTGGCGCCGGCGCCTGGCTGTGATGTGACGGTGATGGTGCCGCCTGCCTGGGCGATGATGTCGTCGACGGTGGACAGGCCCAGGCCGATGCCGGCGCCGAGTCCCTTGGTGGTGTAGAAGGGCTCGAAGGCGCGGGCGGCTACCTCTGGTGTCATGCCGGCCCCGGTGTCAGTCACGGTGAGTTCGGCGTAATGGCCGGGGCGTTCGCCCTCCAGGCGGGTGCCGCCGTTGGTCACGGTGAGGGTGAGGGTGCCGCCGTCTAGCATGGCGTCGCGGGCGTTGATGGCGAGGTTGAGGATGGCCTGCTCCAGCTGCCCAGGGTCGGCCCAGATGGCGGGCGGGTCCGTTGCGAGGTTGACGGCGAGGGTGATGGTCGGACCGAGGCTGGCGTGGAGCAGCTCGCGGGCGCCGGTGATGACGGCGTTGAGGTCGGCGTGCTGGGGCCGGGTGATCGCCCGGCGGCCGACGAGGAGCAGCAACCGGGTGAGACGGCTGGCCCGGTCCACGGCGGCGAGGATCTGCTGCGCGTCGTCGCTGGCGTCGCCGGGGTCTTCGCCGTCCCTGATGAGGCTGGCGAAGCCGGCAATGGCGCCGAGCATGTTGTTGAAGTCGTGAGCGACGCCGGCGGCGAGCTGGCCGACAGTCTCCAGCCGCTGGGAGCGCCCGGCCTGCTCCCGGTAGGCGCGGACCTGGTCGGTGGCGCGGACCTGGTCGGTGATGTCGCTGGCGACGGTCGCGAAGCCGGTGACCTGCCCGGCGGCGTCGCGGACGGGGGAGACCGAGACGGACACGTCGATGACGGTGCCGTCCTTGCGCAGGCGCCTGGTCTGGTAGTGGTCGATGCGCTCGCCGGCCGCCAGCCGGGCGAGGATCTCGCTGAGCTCGCCCAGCCGGTCGGGGGGGAGGAGGTCGGCGATGCTGTGGCCGGTGATCTCGGCGGCGGTGTAGCCGTACATCGCCTGGGCCCCCGCGTTCCAGCTGGTGATGATGCCGTCGAGTGTCTTGCCGATGATCGCGTCCTCGGAGGATTCGATGGTCGACGCCAACCGCGCCTGGGCCATCGTCGCCTCTCGCTGGACGGTGGCGTCGCGGATGGCGGCCAATACCAGACGGTCCCGGTCGGCGCCGATCGCGGACAAGGAGATCTCGGCGGAGAAGGTAGTGCCGTCTCGGCGGCGGCCGGACAGCTCCAGGCCCACACCCATCGGCCGGGAATCACCGGCGTAACCAGCGCGCAGGCCGGGGTGGCGTGCCTTGACGGCGTCGGGGACCAGGGTTTCGACCGGCTGCCCGACCAGGTCGTCCCTGGAGTACCCGAACAGCCGCTCGGTCTGGGCGTTCACCAGCACGATCCGGCCGCCCGCGTCCACGCACACCATGGCGTCCAGCGCGGCTTCGACCATCAGACCGGCAAGGATGGGATCAGAGAGCTGCCGCACGGGCTATCACACTCCGTAGCGTTTTGGCTGCGGCGGCGCGGACCTGCTCGGTGATGTCGCGGGCGACGGTCGCGAACCTGGTGATGGTGCCGGCGAGGGGCTTGCCGATGATCGCGTCCGGGGAGGACTCCACGATGGCGGCCAGCCAGGCGGGGCGCGCGGCGTCGGCTTCGCGCCCAGCGGGTCCGGGCGTGTCCTGTCGGAGTTCAAGCTCCATGGCTCTCCCCTCGGTGCTCCGGGCGGACTTCGCCCCGGAGCACTTAATGCCGCAACATCAACATCCTCCAACATATCGTAACAGACAAATCACTAAAAGCGATCATTGGTTGGCGCCAGGTATAGGCCACTGCGGCAGAAGTGCCCACTGGGCTGCACTTCGCGCTGCGGCATCCGCGCGGCTGCGGTCGGCCGAGTGCGGTGAGGATCGCCCGTTAAGCGTCAATTCTGCTGGTAAGTCCAGCAGCCGCCGCGACACCCTGGCCGCCGACACCGCGGGCTCGCACGCCTCCGCCGACCGCACCACGGCGCAGCTGGCTGCCGAGAGCTTCCCGCACACGGCCGCCGACGGCATCCCAGACCGGCCTGAGCCTCGAACCCCAACCGCCGTAGATCTCAGACCCTGGCCTTTCAGCCTCTCGTAACTGCCAGCAACAGCCCGGACGCACAAAAGGCCATCCTGTGAATGGACACTTTCAGGCGCTTTCGCTCCATGTGCTGGGATTGTCGCCTGGCTGTCAGCAGCTTCGAACTCATCATGCTACTTATCCGGACCTACGAGCGGCGTGCCAGGTTAGTACCACGTGTCCTACGTCCTGCAGCCTGTACCGCGAGCGGTTCGGCTTGGTCCATCCGCGGCGGCCAGAATAAGAACACGGCCAGGACCCGGGGGAATTACCTGATCACAACCCCTGGGGAATAACGGGCTCTGGCGATGATCACGTGACGGTGCTCATGCGGCAATGAGTATTCGTGCCCTGAGGAGATCGAATGTGGCTCGTCCGTAGCCGTCTCGCTTGAGCCGCTTGACGCGTGTGACGTTGCCCTCGACAGCGCCGGAGCTGTGTTCCAGCGTCAGGCCGTTAATGACGGCGGACAGGTCGCGACGGATGCCTGCGGCGAAGCTCCGCAATTCCGGCAAGTCGTCGGCCTCTACCGCCTCCAGCCAGGCGGGCAGTTCCTGGCCGTGACGCTGGGCCATCATCTTGGCGAATGACCGGACGTGCTGGTGGAGGCGGTCGAGGTGGGCGCATCCGGCGGTGGCGTTCTTCACGATCAGTGTGTCGTCTTCGGTCAGATGGTCGGGGTGGGTGAGCAGCGCCTTGCTGATCTTGCGGGGTTTCGGGACGGCCGGGGCGCCAGGGGCCGGGTTGCGGCGGTGCGGGTCTGGGCGACCGTGGCTGGCGCCGGGCAGCCGGAAGGGCTTCAGGTAGCGGCGCACGGTCTGGGCGTCGCCTTTGAAGCCGAGGGCGCGCAACTCGGCAGTGATGGTCTCTGCGCTGGTCACGCCCTCGTTCCAACGCTGGTTGACCAGATCGATGTAAGGGTCGAGCTTAGTAGGGCGATGCTCGGCCTTGCCGAGCAGTTCCTCTGCACAGGCTGCGTTCGCGAACCGGCGCACCGTCTGGATGTCGAGGTTCAGCTCCCGCGCGGCGGCGGCGCGGGAGAGCCCGCGGGCGAGACAGGCCTGCACCTCGGCGTACCGCGTGCGGGTCCGCTCGGCCAACCGGTAAGCGCGCTCGGGCGGGGCGGCGGACTCGACCGTCGGCAATGGCACAAACGCGGGGAGCTCCGGGACGACCCGCTCGGCCTGGGCCGCAGCGGCGGCACGCAGGCACCGGTGATGTGCGGCCACCGTCTTCTCCGCTGCCTCGCATAGGTTCTTCCACAGGTGGAATCTGTCGGCAACCTGAATCGCCTGCGGGGCCCCGGCGCGGATGCCTTCGGCATATGCAGCGGCCCTGTCCCTGCACACCGTCTGGACCTCAGGATGCTCGCGCAGCCAGGCGGCCAGCGTGCCGGACTCGCGGTCGGGCAGCACGTCCACCGGCTTGTGGCTGCCCATGTCGATCAGGATGGTGTTGTATGACTGGCCGCGGCGGACCGAGAAGTCATCGACACCGAGCACAGCGATGTGACCGGCGCCGGGGATCGGCTGGGCGCGGATGAGCCGGATCAGCACGTCACGACAGGACGGCATGGCGAGCTCCGCAGCGAGCCTCGATCCAGGTCGGCCGGCGAGCGCGAGCGCGACCTTGACCAATGCCCTGGTCAGCGGCGGGGTGCGGCGGGCGAACGGCGTGGTCAGCCCCGGGATCTGCTCGGAGAACGTGGATTGCCCGCACCGGGGGCTGGCGCACTTGAACCTGCGGATGTGCGCGATTACCTGCACCTTCCGGCCGCCGAGCGGAAGGTCGGCGAGCTGACGCTGATAGCGGGCGTGAACCCGAGACGAGCGCCCGCGGCATCCCGGGCACGCCGCGTCGCTCGCCTTCGCCCGGACCCGGAACGTCACCAGGTCCCCGTTCAGCTCGACGCTGTCCACCGTCGCAGCGGCGAACTGCGGCAAAAGTGCATCAATGGCCTGTGATGTCCACGCCGGACATCCTGGCCCGCCGCTTCACACACTCCACGTACGACACGCCGGCCTGGCCAGCACACGTCACGTGATCATCGCCAGAGCCGAATAACGCGATCGCCCACAGCCCCGGAAATCACGTATAGTAGTGATCGTGTTACTCATAGAGATCTCATGGGAAGTCATGACCACGAAGGTAGACCCTCTGCCACCGGCAGCAGGTGCCATCCTCATCCGTTCCGGCCGCCTCTCCCGACCTGGGCGCGGTGGCCAAGCAGGCTGTGATCACGTTCCTGCGTGACGCATCGATGACCACAGCGGGGCGGGAAGCTACCCGGCCGCTCTCCGATGCTGGCGGCCGAGGCCAGCCGCAGGGTGTAACGGATTGAGGAGTAAGGCATGAGTGGTGAGAGTAAGCGCAACGGTCCAGCGGCTGGCCAGCCAGCGGTGACTCCCGGGGCCGGTGCGGAGAGCGCTCCGCCAAGCGAAAAGCTCGGCTCAGCGGGACGGCCGGCGCGCATTCTTATTGTGGAGGATGCACCGTTGGATGCTGAGCTGGCGCAGCGCCTCCTGAGCAACGCTGGACTCAGTTTCACTGCCATCGTGGTGGACTCCGAGGCGTCGTTCGTAGAACAGTTGGCTGCCTTCCACGCCGATGTGATCCTCTCCGATTACCACCTGCCCGGCTTCTCTGGCAGAAAGGCTCTCGCCATCACTCAGGAGCAGTGCCCGCATGTACCATTCATCATCTGGTCCGGCGTGCTCGGAGACGAAGCAGCCGTAGAGCTCATCAAGCTGGGCGCGACCGACTACGTGCTCAAGGACCGGCCCGCGCGCCTGCCCTCAGTCATCCAACAAGCCATCGCCCAAGCGGAGCAGCGGGCGCTGCTGGCCGGGCTGGAAGATCAACTGCGTCACGCGCAGCGCCTGGCCAGCCTCGGCCAGTTGGCCGCAGCTAAAGAGGCGGTGCAGCTCACCCGTCGTCTGCTGGCTGACGCCCGCCAGGACGTTACGGCCACTGATCTCCAACCGTGACACGTCCCCGTTACCCGACTGACGCTAAGCTTGGACCCACCGGTGAATTCGCCGCACTATCTGCGAAAATATGAAAATTATCCTCTGAACTGGGATGATGAGAGTATCTGTCGCTTCCGCGTACCCGTCCGAGAGGACACCTCGCAAGTGCGTTCAAGGTACGGCCATCTGCGCGCCGTCGGTCGCGTCGGGCTCAGGGAAGTCGGGTGGGGGCACGCTAAGGACCAGCCAGAATAGGCCGAGGGCATTGACCGCAGCGGCGAATTCAGAAAATCTGACTGGCTTCCGCACATATGCGTTGGCCCCGTTGGTATAGCTGGCGAGGATGTCTTCCTGCTCTTCGGAGGTGGTGAGGATGACAACGGGGATGAGCCGGGTCCGTTCCGAAGCCCGGATACGACGCAGCACCTCGAGCCCGCTGACCTTGGGGAGTTGCAGATCGAGCAGGATGAGGGTGGGGCGTGCCACCTCCGTATCGTCGCCCGGGAGGAGGTAGGCGAGCGCCTCGGCGCCATCGCGCACGACGATGACCTCGTTGAGGATGCTGCTCTTGCGGAAGGTGCGGAGTGTCAGTTCTACGTCGGCGGAATTGTCCTCTACCAGCAGGACGGGCGGGGTTTTCACCTGGGATCCTCCGCGGGAAGAATGAAGTAGAAGGTCGCGCCGTTGCCGTCGGCGCCGTCGGCCCCCATGGCGGACAGTGAGATGTCGGCGGGGAAGGTGGTGTCGTCGCGGCGGCGCCCGGCCAGTTGCCTCCCCGCGCACATCGGCCGGTGGCGTGGGTCGGCGGTGTACCCGTCCCGCAGCCCCGGGTGTGCCGCGCGGGCGGCGTCCGGGACCAGTAGTTCGACCGGCTGGCCGATCAGCTCCTCGCGCTGATAGCCGAAGAGCCGCTCCACCTGGGCGTTGACCAGCGTGATCTGGCCGTCGGCAGCCACGCATACCATCGCGTCAGGAGCCGCCGCGATGAGCGCGACAAACCTTCCGAACCTTCCCTCGGAAATCGGCCGCAGTGCTGTCACGATTCGTATCGTATCAGTGACTGAAGGTGACGACGAGAGTCGCTCCGAGGCGCCGCCTGGCACCATGGGCGCCGAGCGAGATGGCCCACCAAACGTAGCAGACGTGGAAATCCGCCTTCGGTGCGTCCCTATTATCCCCTCCTGCTCCTTAACGAATATTTGCGCTTCTAATTCTAATTAAACAGTAATTAGTTTGACATGAGATCCTATATCATCGCACAGTCTTCAGGCCTTTGATGCTTTTAAATGAATGGCCAAGTCGGCTACATTTGAGCCAGAGCTTTACCTGCTATCTGCACCGGGCGGATGGCCGGGATGCCGACTCGGGGGAGACCGCGCATATGGGCAACGTTGGACCGCCAGACTTGGACACTGCGCCTGGTCCGGAACTGGCAAAGGCGCCAACGGGGATCCGCGGCCTGGACCAGCTCACCCGGGGGGGACTGCCCAGGGGCCGGGTATCGCTGGTGGCGGGCAGTGCGGGCGCGGGCAAAACGCTGCTGGGAGTGCAGTTTCTCGTCGCCGGGGCACAGGACTACGACGAGCCCGGCATCCTGCTGACCTTCGAGGAGTCGGCGGCCAAAGTATCAGCCAACGTACGTTCGCTCGGCTTCGACCTGGGCGCACTCCAGAGCGATGGGCGGCTCGAAGTGCTCGCGTTCCAGGTTGACCCCAGCGAGATCGTCGAGGCCGGAGAGTTTGACCTTGAACCACTCTTCGTGACTCTCGACGACGCGATCAGGCGGCTGGGGGCGAAACGCGTCGTGCTGGACACGATCGAGATTCTGTTCGGCGCGTTCGACAACGCCTCGGTCGTGCGGGCCGAGCTCAGCCGCCTGGCGCGCTGGCTGGAGGAGCGGGATGTCACCGCCATCGTGACCGGAGAACGGGGCGATAAGAGCCTCACCCGGCACGGGATCGAGGAGTACGTCTCCGACTGCGTGATCGTGCTTGACCATCGGGTCGGCGAGGAGATCTCCACCCGCCGCCTGCGGGTGGTCAAGTACCGGGGGTCGGCCCACGGCACCAACGAGTACCCGTTCCTCATCTCCGCCCGAGGCTTCATCGTGCTGCCGCTCACGGGGATCGCGCTCAACTACGCGGCTTCCGAGGAGCGGGTCTCGACCGGGGTCGCCCGCCTCGACCACATGCTCGACGGAGGCCTGTTCCGTGCGTCGACAACCTTGGTGAGCGGGACGGCGGGTACGGGCAAGACGTCGCTCGGCGCGCACCTGGTCAATTCGGCCTGCGAGCGCGGTGAGCGGGCATTGTGGGTCCAGTTCGAGGAATCACCCGCCCAGGTCCTCCGCAATATGCGGTCGATCGGGATCGATCTGCGGCCGCACGTGGACTCGGGTTTGCTCCGCCTCTGGGCAGCGCGGCCGTCCGCGTACGGGCAGGAGGCCCATCTGGCGATGCTGAACGAAATGCTCGAAGAGGCGCTGCCGTCGGTAGCGCTACTCGATGGGATCACCAGTTTCTTGCACGGATCCTCCTTGGGGGAGGTGTCCTCAATGATGGCCCGCCAGCTCGACTTGCTTAAGACGCGAGAGGTCACGGCCCTGGTCACAACGCTTGGCCATGGGGAAGAGACGAGCACGGTGAGCGTGTCCACACTGGTGGACACGTGGCTGCTGCTGCGCAATGTGGAGACCAACGGGGAACGGAACCGGCTGCTGTTCGTGCTGAAATCGCGGGGCGTCGCGCATTCGAATCAGGTCCGGGAATTCCTGCTGACCGACCACGGGATCGAGCTGATCGAGGCGTATGTCGGCGCGGCCGGCGTGCTGGTCGGCGCGGGCCGCCTGGCGCAGGAGGCCGCCGAGCGTGACGCGGAAATGCAGCAGGCCGACGAGATGGACCGTCGTCGGCGGGAGCTGTCCGCCAAGGTTAAGGAGCGCGAGGCCCACCTCGCAGCGGTGCAGGACCAGCTCGATGCGGACCGGGTGGAACTCGACCGGCTCGACCGGGGCGAGCAACGGCGGACCGACGAGGCTAAAGCGAACCGGCTGGCGATGGCGACGCACCGCTGGACGGAGGTCGCCCCGAGCGACGGAGGGTCGCGATGAGCCGGCCGGCCGCTGCGGATGACGCTTCCGCGTCCAGTGCCAGCCAAGGTGAGACCTGGGATCTGCGCCTGTATGTGACCGGCCTCTCGCCCAAGTGCCAGCGCGCGGCCGAGAACCTGCGCCGGGCTTGCGAGGAGCACGTGCCCGGCCGGTACCGGATCGAGGTGGTGGACCTGCTCGAAAACCCCCGCCTGGCCGCCGCCGACCAGATCCTGGCGATACCCACCGTGGTGCGCAAGCTTCCGGCGCCCATACGCAAGATCGTCGGCGATCTTTCCGATACCGACCGCCTCCTGGTCGGCCTGCAGCTCCGATCCCCGGGGAGGGCCGCGATATGACCGATACCGCGCCTGCTGATCGCTGGGTGCTGACCCTCTATGTCAACGGCGGATCCGCGTACTCGACCCAGGCTATCGAGGCCGTGCGGAGGCTCTGCGACGAAGAACTCGACGGCCACGTCGACCTGGAAGTGATTGACGTGCGACAGCACCCCGCGCTGGTCGTGAGCGATCAGATCGTCGCCGCTCCGACGCTGGTCAAACGCTTGCCCGGCCCGCTGCGGCGCATCGTCGGTGACCTGTCCGACTCCGGCCGGCTGCGCCTCGGGCTCGATCTCGGCCTCGTGGAGGCAAGCGATGGCCCGGGACCTGGGGACGAGGCGTGACCTCATCGCCGGCGGCCAGCACCGCCGAACTCGCTGAGGCGCGGGCGCAGTTGCGCGAGGCGAACGAGACGATCGAGGCCATCCGGGGCGGTGGGGTCGACTCGCTGGTGATCGGGCCGCCAGGAAATGAGCAGGTCTACACGCTCTCTAGCGCCGACCGCCTCTACCGGATGATCGTCGAGGCGATGAACGAGGGCGCGGCCACCCTCTCCTCCCGGGGACTGATCCTGGACGCCAACCCCCGGCTGGGCTCGATGACCGGCCGGACCAAGAAGGAACTGGTCGGCATGGCTGCAGGTGACCTGGTCGACAGTGCCCACCGCACCAGGTTCACCCAACTGCTGGACGTCAGCCCCGACCGCACCGCCCGGGGAGAGGTGAACCTGACCCGGCCTGATGGCACGATGGTTCCGGTTCTGCTGACGGTCAGCGGACTCAACCTCGAAGGCTCGCTCGTGAAGTCCTTGATCCTTACCGATCTCACCGAGCGGCGCATCGCCGAGGGCCGGTTGGCCGAGGCCTACCAGGCCGTGCGGCAATCCGAGGCGCACCTCAAAGCGCTGATCGACCATGCCCCGGTTGGCATCGACGACTTGGGGCCCGACGGCGAGATAATCAGGGTCAACCAGCGCTTCTGCCAGATCACTGGCTACCGCGCCGACGAGCTGCTAACCATGCGGTCGCAGGACATTACGCACCCTGACGATATCGCCGCCGACACCGCGTCCATGGAGCGCATCTGCTCCGGGGAAGTCGACGTCTGCTCACTGCAGAAGAGGTACATCCGAAAAGATGGAGATGTCGTCTGGACCGAGGTGAATCGCGCCGTGGTCCGCGACGCGATCGGGGCCCCGGTAGTGATCGTCAGCGTGGTGCGCGATATCACCGCGCAACTCCGGGCCGAAGCGGAGGTCCGGGCGCTCACCGCTGCGCTCGAGTCCCGGGTGAAGGAGCGCACGGCTGACCTGGAACGGGCGAACCAGAATCTGGAGGCGTTCACCTTCTCGGTCTCCCATGACCTGCGTGCCCCGCTGCGAGCGATGAGCGGATTCAGCCAGGCGCTGGTCGAGGATTACGGCGAACTTCTCGACCAAACCGGTCGTGGCTACACGGCGAACATCCAGGCAGCGAGTGAGCATATGGCCACGCTCATCGATGACCTGCTGCACCTGTCGCGGGTGGCGCGCGCCGAGATGAACGTCGGACCGGTTGACCTCAGCGCGGAGGTCGCCGCCATTATCGCCGAGCTTCGGGCTCGCGATCCCGGCCGCGAGATCCGCTTCGCCATCCAGGATGGCGTGCGGGTGGTCGCGGACCGCGTCCTCATCCGCACAGTGCTGCAAAACCTGATCGAGAATGCGTGGAAGTTCACCTCCAAGCGCGACGATGCCTTGATCGAGTTCGGCACCACGAGCGCCGAGGACGCTGGGACTTGCTGCTTCGTGCGCGACAACGGCGCGGGATTCGACCCCGCCTACGCCGACCGGCTCTTCGAGCCATTCCAGCGGCTGCACACGACGCGTGAGTTCCCAGGTACCGGTGTCGGCCTGGCCAGCGCGGCCGGGATCATCCAACGCCATCGCGGGCGCATCTGGGCGCAAGGTGCGGTTGGCAGCGGCGCGACCTTCTACTTCACTCTCGATGCGAAGCAGCAGGCTGATATTCCGCGCTCGTTACGCAGGCGGCGTCAACCGGCATGGTGAGCATGGTGGAGACGGCGGCCGCGTTCACGGCACTACTGGAGCTTGACCCAGCGTTCGGCAAGTTGGGGCGCTAAAGGCCACGGAGCAATCTCAATGGGCGGTGGTGGCGGTTATCGTCAGGATGATGATCGCAATTATGAGGATACCGACGGTGATCGTCGTGTAATGCTCGATCCGGCGCAGTGCGATGCTTGCCCGCCCATCGGCTTGGACGGCGGTGCCCGCCGCCGCAGCAGCCGATTGGGCTGCGCGCACCGCCGCCTCGACAGCAGCCCCAGCGTTGGCCTGCATTTCAGCGTTCGCCTGTGAGGCGGTGGCGATATCTGCCTCCACCCTGGCCGCGGCCGCCTCGATCCGGTCCAGCGCGTCGATGCTGATAGCCGCCGCCTGCCAGGCTGAAGACTCGGCGGTGAGGCTCGGATTCTGGCCCGCATCCCCGGACGCCTCGTGGGTTCCCGCCGCCAGCGCCTGGCCCGTTCCCTGCGCCCCGCCGCCGACCGTGTTTTCCGCCGTGGCAACGGCACTCGCGGCATCCGCCAGGGCCCCAGTCGCCTGCCGTTCCGCCGTGGCGGTCGATGCGTCCTGCAGGAAGCTCAGCACCGCCTGCCTTGCCACCACGCCTAGGTCCAGCGGTCCGGCCCGAACGGATGACGATGTGCGCTGAGACGTGCGAGGCCGCTTACGTGTCGTGGTCATGACTGCCCCCAGATAGTTCTTCGTGTCTTAATCGCCACTCTATGTCACTTCTGGCTGGTGGGGCTGGGTACAAGGTCCCGCCTTCTGCGGCAAGCAGCCGGGCCATCTTGTGGGCTCGAAAAGCTTAGCGAGGTTGATCCGCGGTGGCCGGGCGTGAGCTTAGCGAGTGCGAGCTGGCCGAGGCCCGGTACCAGGCGGTGTTGTAGTGGCGACGGGTACTCGGTGAGCACCCGTCGCAGACGGTGCTCATTGACGATCAGTACCGGGCCGGGGAGTTCACCGCGCAGGGTAGCGATCATCGGTTCGCAGATCGCGTTAGCCAGCCGCCACACTGCCTGCACAGCGGGGGCGACCGCGCCGACCGCGGCGTCGATCACCGGCCTGGGGAGGTAAGCGGACTACCCGGGACGCTGGATGTCGCCTACCCCGGGCGGCTCTCCCGCGGCCTGGTCCTGGTCAAGTGGTGGCTGCTGGCGATCCCGCAGTACGCCATCGTCGCGGTGTTCGCCGGCGGCGCCGCCTACACCGCGACCGGGGGCTCGGGGAAAGCCTGGAGGCCGATGCCCTCTCGGGCGGCCTGATCGGGCCGCTGGTGTGCTTCGCGGCGATCACGCTGCTGTTCGCTGGCCGCTACCCGCGAGGGCTGTACGACTTCGTCATCGGCATGAACCGCTGGGTGCTGCGGGTCATCGCATACGCCGCCCTGATGACCGACGCCTACCCGCTCGCGTACTCGTATGAAACGACTGCAGCGACCAGGGCGACACCAAGCACGGCCAGTGCCGTCGACCACCTGATGACTCGGTCCCAGCCCCTCATCGGGCACCGCCAAAGGCAAGCGAAAACTCCGTGGTCAGCGCGATGGCCTGACGACGATCTTCGGCAACCTCCGCTCGACGGAGGAGATGTTCCTGGCCAACTTTGCCCTTGCGGCGTCCCGGGCATCAGCAGGATGTCTTGACACGTGGCTTGGTCTGCTCGGCTTGTCCTAGGCCGATGGTGTCGCGATGACCAGGCTTCCACCTCAACTCAACCTCCGCTATTCAGCGCTGATGGGAGTTAAGTGAGCTGGCGACTTTCCCGCTACTAGGAACTGGGGTTTCTCAGGCGAGGAGCCCTGTGGCCCGCGCAGCCGTTCCCTATCTACGCTCTCTTACGCAGCCGCCAGGGGAGCACCGCCGATTCCAGCTGCACGGCCAGATTCATCTTGGATGCACCGGCCTGGCGCTGAGCGAACGTGATCGGCACCTCGATCGCCGTATGCCCGGCACGGAGCGCCAGGTACTTGGCTTCCACCTGGAAGCTGTAGCCGAAACTTGTGATCCGGCCGAGGACGGCTTCGCGCAGGATGCCGGCGCGCCACAGCGTGAAGCCTGAGGTGATGTCGCGCAGCCCCAGGCCGAGCACCCGGGCCACGTACCAGTTTGCCCAGGCGGACAGCAGGCGCCGGTGGGCGGGCCAGCCCTCGCCGAGCGACCCGCCGCTGACGTACCTGCTGCCGACCACCACGCCGCAGCCGGCGGACAGCGCGACGCCAAGCATCACGGGGACGGCGCCGGCCGGGTGGCTGCCGTCCGCGTCCATCTGCAGGATGTAGTCGGCGCCTTCCGACACCGCCTGCGCCATCCCCTCGGCGTAGGCGAGGCCAAGACCGTCTTTCTCCGGCCGGTGCAGCACGCTCATCCGCTTTGCGTTCCCGTCCGTGCCGGAGTTGGCGCGCTCGGCCAGCTCCTCCGCGAGCTTTCCCGTGCCGTCCGGGCTGTTGTCATCCACGACCTTGAGGTGCAGCCTGGGCAGCGGCAGGCTCAGGACGCCTTCGCAGGTGCTTTCCAGGCTCCCTATCTCGTTGTACGTGGGCATCACTACCGTCACGGGGATGTCGGCCCACGGTTCAGGCAGCGTGGTGAAATCGTCGCTGGCCATCTCAGGCGCTCCGATCGCATACGTAGAGGGTGGTGCTCCTAATGAGTCGCAATAAGCCAGACCATGCCGACCGTTCATTGCGAAATTCTTGTCGTGACCTCAAGAACTCCTTACGATGCACAGCTTGCTGGCGGCCATGGAGAGCACGTGATTTTTGCCTTCAAGAACCTTTGAGCTTGCCGCGTTAGCGTGATGAGTCATGTCTTCAATCTCAGCTTCCGTGACGACTGGCCCGCGGCATCGGTCCAGGGTGCCGTTCTGGCGCGCGTCGCAGCAGCCGCGTTGGGTGCTTCCCGCGCTCTTGCTTATTGTGGTGTGCGCGGGGGTGCTCTATTGCTGGGGCTGGAACGGCGGTATGTACATGACGTTCTATGCTTCCGCCGCGCGCAGCATGTCGGAAAGCTGGAAGGCATTCCTGTTCGGCTCGTTCAGCCCGGCTAACGCCATTACGATCGACAAGATCCCCGGTTACCTGTGGCCGCAGGCGATCTCCGCCCGGCTGTTCGGCTTCGAGGCGTGGTCGATCGCCCTGCCGCAGATCATCGAGGCGCTCGTCACCGTGCTGGTGACGTACCGCCTGGTGCGGCGGTGGGCCGGCGACGTCGCAGCCGTGCTGGCGGCCGCGTTCCTCGCCCTGACGCCCGCTGTGGTCGCCAGCGGGCACACCAATAACGAGGAAGCGGCCTACGTGATGTGCCTGGTTCTGGCCGCGTCGGCCACCCAGCGCGCCGTGACCGCCGGCAGGCTCCGGTCGCTGGCAGCCGCCGGGGCCTGGGTCGGGCTGGCGTTCCAGTGCAAGATGGTCGAGGCGTGGGCGCTCCTGCCGGTCATCGCCGTGACCTACCTGGTCGCGGCGCCGCCGAAGCTGCGGCGCCGGATCCTCGACACGGCCGTCGCGGTGCTGGTCGCACTGGCCGTGTCGCTCGTCTGGGTCGTCACGGTCGCGCTGGTGCCGGCGAGCATCCGCCCGTACATCGACGGGACCACCAACAACAACCCGTTCAGCATGGTCTTCGGGTACAACGCCCTGACCCGGTTCAGTTCCCTCGGCATCACCCCGGCCAGTGTCGGCGCCGTCTCCCAGCGCGGCGGCGGTGCGGTGGGTGCCGTACAGGCCAGCGGATTGTCGACCATGTTCCAGGGCGCGCAGGCAAGCCAGGTCGGCTGGCTCTACCCCCTCGCCGCCGTCTCGATCGCCGTGCTGCTCTGGCAGCGGCGCCGCCAGCCGCGCACCGATCCCATCCGCGCCATCGTCATCATGTGGACTGCGTGGATCGTGGTCTACGGCCTGGCCTACAGCGAAGGATCGATCCAGTCCTACTATGTCCTCACGCTCGCGCCCGCGCTAGCCGCGGTGAGCGGCGTCGGCACGGTGGCGCTGTGGCGCGCGTTCCGCGCCGGCGGGCGACAGGCCCTGGTACTGCCGGTCACGATCGCGCTCACCGTCGGCTGGGGAATCTACATCGCCTCCAGCTTCCCCAGCTACCGGTGGCTGATCCCGGCCCTGGCGGTGGCGGGAATCGCGGCGCTCGCCGCGCTGGCCGTCGCATGGCGCGCGCCCGCCGCGGTCGGCCGCTGGGCGCTGGCCGCCGCTATAGCCGCCCTCGTCGCGGTCTTCGGGCCGGTCGCGTGGGACTCCTCGGTCATCACCGCCGGAAACACCCAGAGCCTCGCCATGGGCACCACGGGCCCCAGCGCCACCACGCTGAGCTTCGGCGGCGGCGGGGCCGCTGCGCACGGCGGCTCCGGCCCGGGCGGCGGATTCGGTCCTGGTTCCGGCTCAGGCAGCAGTTCCCGCCCAGGCGGGGGTTTCGGCGCCGCGGGGTTTCGGCGCGGGTTCGGACAGCGGCGCCGGCGGCCGTCCGGCCGGCGGCGGCGCGACCGCGGGTGCAGGGAATGGCCTGTGGGCGGGCAACGGGACGCTTACCACTGCGCAGCAGGACCTGCTCGATTACGTCCAGGAGCACCGCGACGGCGCACGCTACGTCCTGACCACGACGAACGTGGAAGAGGCGACCCCGTACATTCTGCGCGCCAGCGCTGACGTGCTGTCAGTCGGTGGATTCACCGGCCAGGTGCCGTTCCCGACGCTGACGCAGTTCGAGCAATACGTCGCCAGCGGCCAGGTGCGTTACGTCTACCTGACCACGTTCGGCGGCCTCGCAGGCCCAGCCGGGCAGACCAGCCAGACTGCGGAGTCGCAGATAGAGGCATGGGTTCCCGCCCACTGCTCCAAGGTCCCCGCCAGCGACTACGGCGGCACCTCCACGTCGAGCACCTCCGGCACCCTCTACGAATGCACCGGTTCCTGACAGTCAGACGGCTTACGCGAGGGAGCCGCCATGGACCGTTCCGGACATCCAGAAAGGCCGCCGACCAGGCGGAACTGACCACGGACCTCGCCCGCGTTATCAACGCCGCCACCGGTGAACTGCTGCGCGAACTCGCCATCGACCCCAGCCGCGCCGGTTCCCGGTGAATGCTGGCGGAGCGGGCGAGTTGCGCCGCGAAGCGGCAGCATCAGCATTAAGCGGATCTCGCGTGGTGGGTGAACGCCTTGCTGTCACATACCGTAAGCAGGTTGGCCATGATGACGAGTGGGCGTGCGGAGGCGTTACCCGGCTGACAGTCGGCGCATCGCGCTGATGTACCGCCGTGCGGTCAGGCGCTGCGCGAGGCGGCCGAGTGGCCCGAGGATTCTGGTGAGGAGCGTGCCGGGGCGGGTGAAGGCCCGGACCGTGAACCAGACGTCGCCTGCCTCGCCGATGCCTACGACGAATGCTTCCTCGCCCGACTCGGGGTGACCGGGCAGCGTTCCGTAGGCGAAGCCCCGGCGGTCAGGTTCGTCGATCACGTAGACGACGCGGCAGGGTGCCGTGAGCCCAGGCGCGATCCGGGAGACGACCCGTGCCCCCGGCCGGGCGTCACCCTCGGCGGTGACCCTCAGCCCCGCGGCGCGATGCATCTTCCACGACATGAGCGCCGCGGCGCCCCGCTCGAAAACCGCCCGGCCAGTCCCCAGCCGGGCACGGCGTTCCAGGTGGTGATAGCCCGGCGGGAGCGCCGCCTTCGTCGCACCCTGCTCGGGATAGGTCAGGTCGTCCACCTGATCCGGCTTACCACGCCTGGCCTCACGGGGGGAGGGAAAGCCGGGCTCTTCGTTCATTGCCAGCTGGATGCCCGCTGCACCTGGCGCACGCGGGCACGACAACACCACCGGCGTCATCGTCGACATCGAGGCCGGCGAAGCGGTCAGTTGACGGCGGTCGGCTGGCCCGGCAGGATCTCGGACTCCGGCGTGGGCTGCCGGGCGAGCCTGCTCGGCCACCAGACCCACCGGCCCAAGTCCAGGTTCAGCGCGGTCACCAGCACCGAGCGGACCACGATCGTGTCGAGAAGCACCCCGAACGCAACGGCGAAGCCGAGCTCGGTGAGGAATGTGACCGGCAAGGTGCCGAGCACCGCGAACGTGCCGGCGAGCACGCAGCCCGCCGAGGTGATCACACCGCCGGTCGCGGCCAGGCCGGTCAGCGCGCCGCAGCGGGGACCTTGGCGCTGGGCCTCCTCGCGGACCCGGGTCATCAGGAAGATGTTGTAGTCGATGCCCAGGGCGACGAGGAACACGAACACGAACAGCGGGAACGAGGTGTCCGCGCCGCCGAAGTTGAACACGTTGTCGAAGAACAGCGCGCTCACCCCGAGGGCGGCCGCGAACGACAGCACGACCGTGGCGATGAGCATCACCGGCGCGATAAGAGCCCGCAGCAGCAGCATGAGGATGACGAACACGACGGCAAGGATGATCGGGATGATCAGGTTCCGGTCGTGCGCGGTCGCCCGCTGGACGTCCAGGTTGACCGCGGTGGTGCCGCCGACTATCGCGCCGGCGCCCGGGACCGCGTGCACGGCCGCGCGCGCGCGGTCGATAGTGTCGTACGCGGCCTGACTGTCGGGTGCGGAAGTCAGCGTGGCCTCGATGTAAGCGTGCCCGGCAATGATGACCGGGCGTGTCACCGCGGTGAGGCCGCCGACCGACCGGAGCGCGGCGGCCACTTGCGGCCCCGATCCCGGGTTGCCGAACACCTCGACCGGCTGGCCCGCGCCGCCCGGGAAGTGCTGGTCAAGCACGGCCTGCCCGGCCACCGAATCCGGTTGGCCGCGGAACGACTCAGCGTTGGTCAGCCCATGAGCATGCAGGCCGGCCACGCCGGCGGTCATCGCGCCGAGCACGATGACGGTGCTTATCCAGACGACTCGGGGGCGAACGGCGATGCCGCGGCCCACGCGCGCCCAAAAGCCGCGGGTTGCCGGCTCAGCGGACCCGTACGTGGGCTTGACCGGCCAGAATACCCAGCGACCGGTGATCACCAGCAGCGTCGGCAGCAGCGTCATCATCGCGAGCAGCGCGACCGCGACGCCGATGGCCAGGACCGGTCCCAAGCTCTTGGTGGAGTTCAGTTCGGCGAGGGATAGGGTCAGCAGGCTCAGGATCACCGTGCCGCCGCTCGCCACGACCGCGGGCCCGGCGCGGCGAAGCGCGACCGCCATCGCGGCGTGCCTGTCTTCGTGCCGCCGCAGCTCCTCCCGGTAGCGGGCGGTGAGCAGTAGCGCGTAGTCCGTGCCCGCACCGAAGACCAGCACGTCCAGGATGCCCGCGCTCTGCGCGTTTACGGTCAGCCCGTGCTCGGCTAGCAGGTAGATGATGCCCTGGGCGGTGGCCAGCGACACGCCCGCGGAGATGACCGGCAGCAGCCACAGCACCGGGCTGCGGTAGGTGATCAGCAGCAGGATGATGACGACGGCGAGCGCGGCGAACAGCAGCGTGCCGTCGATGCCCTTGAAGGCGTTGCTCGAGTCGGCGGCGGTGCCCAGCGGCCCGGCGATGTGCACCGCCAGGCCGGCGGCGCCCGCGGAAGCGATGGCCCGCAGCGAACTGGCGGCGGGCGCGGCCGCGTTCCAGCCCTTGCTGCCCAGGTCGACGAGCACGATTGTCTCGATCGCCTTGCCGTCGGGGGCCGGGATCGGCCCGGTGACCTGGCCATGAATGACGCCGGGCACGGTGGCGAACTTCAGCGGCGTCGGCGACCGCCTTCGCCTTGTCCGCGGCGGTCACGCCGGACGGCCGGTCGTAGACGACAACCCCTGCGTACACGTTGGGCGAGACGGCTTCTGACCGCAAGTTGAGAACCTGCGTAGACTCGGCCCTCGGCGGCAGCCAGGACGAGGCGTCGTTCTTCTCCACGCCGGTGAGCTTTCCCGACAGCGGCCCGAGGACCGCCACCAGCACAAGCCAGAACACCAGCACCAGCCACTTGGTCCGGCGCCCCGCCGGCAGATTCAGCATTGACCGCAACACGCTCATAACCGGTCCTCGTCCCGTCCCGTCCTAGCAACAGTAGGACGCCGTTGCGCCCCGAGGATCATCGGAATGCGGGCCGCTAATTTAAACCCGCGTCAAGAACCCCGTGCAACGACCCCGCGCGCGACGCCACCAGCGGCACAGCGTCAATACGCCTCGCCACGCGATCTGTTTCCCATACTGCGACGTGCCCGGCCCCGGCGCCAAGTGAATTCTTCCTACCGCCAATTAAATTAGTACGCAAAACTAAATTAATCGCCGACCGGATGGCGGCCACTCGCCATCTCCATCCGCGCTCCACATTGCCCGCACCAGGGCCGAACATGCGCGCTTCCGCCGAGTCTGGCTCGGCGTCTGCGACGCCAAAGCCGAGCAGCCACCGAGCGAGACCAGGGACCGTCTCCTTGGAGCGCGCCGAGTCGAGCACCACGATCGAGCTCGCGTAGATCAGCCCGGCCAGTGTCAACGGGACCAGGCGAGTCGTCCAGCCGCCTCACCATGCGCTCGTACTAGCGCGTAAGCGTGTGTCGGACGCGACCGCGGCGACCCCGATCACCGCGCCCGCGGTGACACCTGCTGACCCGATGCCCCGTCACCGCGCACCGGTTCGAGTCGTCCGCGCGGAACCGTTACGTGACCGGATCGAGGCCACCTTGACGGCGTGACCTCGACACGGTCGATGGCGCCGAATATGCCGCGAACCTGCTGGATGGGCCGGACCCGCGGCTTGCTTTCCGCGCAGGCCGACCTACCCTGCCAGGGCGGCAGGGCGGATACTTGTTGTCGACCGGGCAGGCCACGCGGGCGATAAACCCATCAGCAAGGAGCAGGCCGTCATGAGTCTTTTCTCGAGAGCCCACAACATCCTCGCGGCCAAGGCAAACAAGGCGCTTGATTCTGTCGAGAACCCGAACGAGATGCTCGACTACTCCTACGAGCAGATGCTTGACTACATCACCCGGGTCCGCCAGGCACTGGTCGAGATCGCTGCCGAGCGGAAACGGATCGAGCTCCAGGAACCGCAGCTGCAGCAAACGATCGCTCACCTGGGAGACCAGGCTCAGGCGGCGCTCGGGCAGGGCCGGGAAGACCTGGCCAGGGAAGCGCTGTCCCGCAGGGCCGCCGCCCAGCAGCAGGTCGACGGGATGGAGGCGCAGCACCAGGAGCTGACCGAGCAGGAGCAGAAACTCCAGGCGAACCTTACCCAGCTGCAGCAGCGGGTTAGCCACTTCCGCTCGCAGAAGGAAGTCATGAAGGCTGACTACGCCGTTGCCCAGGCGGGCGATCTGGGTGGCACGGCCGACGCGCTTGTGCGGGCGCAAGACAAGATCGCCACCATGCAGGCTAGGGCTGGGGCCCTTGACGAACTGCTGCAGTCCGGCGTGCTTGAGGATGTGGGCGGCCACACGAACGACATCCAGGAAGAACTGGATGAGGCCGCATCGGCCGCCGACGTGGACAGGCAACTGGCCGCGCTGAAAGCGAAGCTCGCCGCCCCTCCGACAACCCCCGAGCTGCCCTCCGGCGATTCACCGGCAACCAATCCCACCAAGGAATGACCTGCCGCTGGGCCGCACGCCCGACGCGGGCGCGGGCCAAGCCGAACGAGCTCGCCTTCACAGTTGATGCTTGGCAGACGTTCTTGGGCTCATTCAAGTAGCCATCGGCAGCACGATCGAGCGCATGGCTCACCCAGCTTGATCTTTCCGCATGTCCGGTATGTCCGGGAGGGTCGGGCGAAGTCGGGTGACCCACGGCGGCCGAGCGGATACTTGACGCCTTCGGCCCGGCCGCCGATCGCGAACAACTCCAGATCTGCGGAAATTACCCTCCCCATGACAACGATGGGTACCACGGCCTCCGTCTAGCTAGACATGAGATCCAGAGAGAAGTCGCGATGAGCGGCCGGGCAGAGGAGTTTCACGCCTTTGTCGGCGACCGCGCCTCTCCGCTGCACCGGACCGCCTACCTGCTGTGCGGCGACTGGCACCTGGCTCAGGACGTCGTGCAGGAAACCCTGGTCAAGGCGTACCGGAACTGGACACGGGTCCGGCGGGCGGGCAACCCCGACGCCTACGTCCGCCGCATCCTGATCAACGAAGTCCGTGACCGGTGGCGGCGCCGGGACAAGACCGTTCCGGTCGCGTACTTTCCCGACGAGCCGGCGTTGGCCGACAGCGCCGATGAGATCGCCCGCCGGGAACGGCTCAGGCAGGCGCTGCTCGAACTGCCCACCCAGCAGCGGGCCACCGTCGTTCTTCGCTACCTGGAAGGCATGAGCCAGGCCGAAACCGCCAAAATCCTCGGCTGCAGCGAGGGCACCGTCAAGAGCCACAGCTCTCGTGGCCTGGCCTCGCTGCGCGCGTACCTCAGCAGAACGGAATCATGGCTGTGAACACAGAAACAGAAGAAGAGACCCGGCTCGGCGACGAGCTTCAGCACCTAGTCGCGACGCCGCCCTTCCAGCTCGACCAGGCGGAGATCGAGCGCCGCGCGCACCGCTCCCGGCGGCACCAGCTCCTCACCCGCGGGCTGGCCGGGGTGGTCGCACTCGGGGTGGTAGCGGCCGGAGGAGCGGTTATCAGCACCCGGCCCGGGGCCCCCAGCTCGTCGGTCGCCAGCTCGCCGGCCGGCAGGGTACAGACCGCGACCTTGACTGACGTGGAGAAGGGAATCACGGCTTCGCTGGGCAGCATCGACAACTACGTCGTCAAGGCCGTTGGAGTCGATTCCGGCGCTAAGAGGCCGACGAGCGACTCTACGATCTGGGACGACGCCCGCACCGGGGACTACATGGAAACGGGTGCCGGGCTGATCGACTGGACTTACAACTCCTACGGCAGCGGTCATGTGCTGGAATTGAACCGTACGGCCGTCTACCCTCAATCGCGGACGTACTTTTCGCAAACCACGAAGGCCGCGAAGCCGCTGAGTGACTACAACCTCAGTGTCTCAGGCGACTCTCTTATCCCGGGCCCGCAGCAGATTAAGCAGCTGCTCAACGGGGGCACCGCCACGATTATCGGTTATGCCGAAATAAACGGGCACAAGGCGGTGGGGGTGTCGGTGACCAAGTCGGGGGAAATCGCGCAGTTCTGGGCCGACACCACAACCTACCAGGTGGTCCGCGCCGTCTATACAGTCAAGGTGGCCGGGGGGATTGTCATGCACGAGACCGATAACTACACCTGGCTGCCGCGTTCGGCGTCCTTGCTGAAGCAGATGACCACCCCGGTCATCCCGGCCGGCTTCAAGCGGCTAGCGCAGCTGCCTTAACGGGCGGCCCGTTCCGGCTAATGCCGTGGCCGTAAACGTTTTACCTTCAAGCCCGGGCAAGCCGCCTCAGTCCCATCAGCGTGTCCGCCAGCCAGAGGCCATGTGGACGACCATGATGATCGCGATGATGTTCCCGGCCGTGGCCCCGATCGTCCTGATGCACCGGCTGATCACCCGCCGCCGCGGCGAGGGCCTGGCACCGACCTTCGCCTTCGGCGCCTCCTATCAGAAAACCTGGCGGCATGGCGTGGGCCTCACCCAGCTCATCGGCATCGCAACAGTGCTCTTCGCCATTGCGGTGCTCATCCACCCCTCGCTTCTGGCCACGGTGGCTCCCTTCAAGTCCCCGCCGCCCATGCCGATGAACGGGTGACGCTCCAGCACCCCCAGCGGGTCAGTGGCTGAGGCCACGTGGCAGCGGACGCGGCTGCCCGTTGTCCTCGATGCGAGGAGACCCGGGCAGCCGCGCCTGAGGTGTCACGGTCGGACGATTCTAGCCTGGGACGCTGGCCGGAGCCTTCCCCTGCAAAGCGTGGACATCCGCGGCCGTGAGACTCTTGCCGCCGATGCCCCAGTCCCCGCTCTTGACCTCGTCGACGATCACCCATGTGACCGGACGCAGGTTCTCGCCCTCGATCCTCACCATGGTCTCGGTCAGTTGGTGGATCATCTCGCTCTTCTGCTCCGGGGTGAAGACCCCCTCGATCAGGCGCACATTGACAAGCGGCATGGCCTTCTCCTTCGCTTTTGTGGCTTCGCTTGTGTCATTCAGCTTCCCCGGCTGCGTTGCAGTGGCGTCGCAAACGGGCTGCAATGGGATCGAGAGAACTAAGGAAAACGGCGATTCCTCAGGGGGAGGCGGCCATGCGGGCGAGGTATCCCGACACCGAGGGCCTCATCGAGCGGGGCGGCGTCAATGTCGGCTACGAGGTGTTCGGCGCGGGCGAGCCGGCAATCCTGCTGCTCACATCCTGGGCCATCGTGCACGCCCGGCAATGGAAGGCCCAGGTGCCGTACCTGGCGCGCCACTTCCAGGTGATCACCGTTGAGGGCCGGGGCAATGGCCGTGCCGACCGTCCCAGGACCGCGGAGGCTTACCGCGACCGTGAGTACGTCGATGACGCGATCGCGGTGCTGGACGCCACCGGGGTGGACCGGGCCGTGGTCGTCGGCCTGTCCGTGGGCGGTCGGCACGCGCTGCAGCTGGCCGCGTGGTATCCGGAACGGGCGGCCGGGGTGGTCGCTATCGGCGCGGCGCTGCCCTGGCCGATGCCGCCCGGCTTCGACGAGACCAGGGACACCTACGAGGGCTGGGGAAAGGCCAATCGGCACTACTGGCTGGCCGACTACCGCGGCTGGGTCGAGTTCTTCATGTCGCAGGTGTTCACCGAGCCGCACTCGACCAAGCCGCACGAGGACGGGGTCGCCTGGGGCCTGGACACGACCGCCGAGACGCTGCTGCTGACCGTCCCGGCGGTGGGGGAACCCGCCGACGCCGACGCCGAGGCCATCTGCCGGCAAGTAAAGTGCCCGGTCCTAATCGTGCACGGCGACCAGGACGGGGTCGTGCCCTACGACACCGGCGTGGCGCTGGCCCGCTGGACCGGCGGGCAAATGGTGACGATCCACGGCGGCGGGCACGCCCCGACGCTGCGAGACCCGATCCAGGTGAACCTGCTCATCCGGAATTTCGCCGAATCCGTGGGCCACGGCGTTCCGACATCGCGAACCTGGACCAGGGCCCGGGACCGCCGCAAGCGCGCGCTATACGTCAGCTCGCCGATCGGGCTTGGCCATGTGCGCCGCGACCTGGCTATCGCCGCCGAACTGCGTGCCAGGCACCCGGAGCTGCAGATCGACTGGCTCGCCCAGCACCCGGTTACGCTGATGCTCGAGGAGCGGGGCGAGCGGGTGCACCCGGCGTCGCGCTGGCTGGCCAGCGAGAGCTCGCACATCGAATCCGAGGCAGGCGAGCACGACCTGAACGCGTTCCACGCCATCCGCCGCATGGACGAGATCCTGGTGGCGAACTTTATGGTCTACCACGACCTCGTCTCCGACGAGCCGTACGACCTGTGGATCGCGGACGAAGGCTGGGAGGTCGACTACTTCCTGCACGAGAACCCCGAGCTCAAGCGGGCGCCTTACGCATGGCTGACCGACTTCGTCGGCTGGCTGCCGATGCCGGACGGCGGCGACCGGGAACGAGCCCTCACCGCCGACTACAACGCGGACATGATCGAGCAGATCGCCCGCTTCCCGAGCCTGCGGGACCGCTCAGTTTTCGTCGGCAACGCCGCCGACGTGGTGCCGGACACGTTCGGCGACGGGCTGCCGTTGATCCGCGACTGGGTCGAGCGGAACTACCAGTTCTCCGGATATATCTCGGGCATCTCGCCCGTCGGCCCAGCCGACCGCGAGGCAATCCGGGCCGAACTGGGCTATCGGGCCGACGAGAAGGTCTGCGTGGTCACGGTCGGCGGTTCGGGCGTGGGCACTGACCTGCTTCGCCGGGTGATTGCCGCCTTCCCCGCAGCTCGGCGGCTCGTTCCAGGGCTGCGGATGGTCGTGGTGACCGGCCCGCGGATCGATCCGGCCTGTTTGCCGTCTCACGACGGTCTTGAGGTGCACGGGTACGTGCATGACCTTTACCGGCACCTCGCGGCATGCGATCTCGGGGTGGTGCAAGGCGGCCTGACCACCACCATGGAACTCACCGCGAGCCAGCGTCCCTTCATCTACGTACCGCTGCGCCATCACTTCGAGCAGAACTTCCATGTCCGGCACCGGCTGGCCCAGTACGGCGCCGGCCGGTACATGGACTATGAGGAGGCGGAGCCGGAAACGCTCGCCGCGGCGATAGCCGAGGAAATCGTGCGCCCGGTAAGCTACCGGCCCGTCGAAACTGATGGCGCCGTCCGGGCCGCCGCCTGCCTCGCCGAGCTCATTTGACGCTGCGGAGGGCCGATCGCGCATCTTGCAGGACGTGAGGCAGGCCGTGCTCACCTGCGATTCGCTCAGCCCTCAGCAATCGGGACCTGGCCTGATCGTCTTCACCGAGCCGGAGGAGAGCACGCCCGTCCAGGGCTAGCGTCGCAGCTAGCGTCGCCGTCCATGGCACCCGGTCGGCCACCGTGAGCAGCGGCGACAGGACTGCACGGGCGCGTTCGACATCGCCCTGCTCGAGCCATGCCTGCGCCAGGCATAGATAGGATTCCTCACCCAGCAGCCACGCGCCGTCAACCGGCATGGTGGCTTGCTCCAGCAGCCGGTCCGCGCGGGCGAGAACCGACGGCGAACCCGTGGCGGCGGCCAGGGGAGCGGCGCAACGCAACAGATAGGCCTCCACGCCTGCCTGCTCGGCCACGGCCAGGCCGCGTTCGAGCACCTCGACGGCTCCTGCCTGGTTACCTCTCTGCAGCAGCGTAATGCCGAATATGGCGCATGCCGCCGACTTCCACCAGGTGTGCTCAAGCTGTTCGCTCATGGCTAGGGAGCGCTGGCCGAGCGCCATCGCGTCGTCGTCATGTCCGCGGAGCCGGGCCAGCCAGCCGAGGTGCGCCGTGTACCACACGGCGCAGTGCGGGTAGCCGCCGCGCCGATTGGCCTCCAAGGCCGTCTCCATGGCGGTGGTCGCCTCGTCCCATTTGGCCGCGGCGATGAGCGGGAACGCGGATTCGAACTCGGCCCACTGCAGCCGGAACAGATCACCCAGGCTGCGCAGCAGCGGGTCGAGTTCGGCCAGCACGTCGGCGAGACCCTGCGCATCCCCGAGACTAAGGTAGACAATCTTGAGGCCGTCTAGCCCAGCGGCGAGGGCATGCTCGTCCGCGGACGCCCGAGCGGCGGCCACCGCACGCAGGCCGTAGTCGAGCGCCACGTCCAGACGCAGCCGGTTCGCGGCGATGATGGCCAGCCGCCCCAGCAGGTCGGCCTCGGTGGCCCGGTCGCCGGTTGATTCGGCGATGCGCAGCCCGCGTTCCAGATTGGACACGTAGAAGCTGATCGGTAGCCCGCGCGAGGCGGGCACGTCACCGCCGAGCTCGCGCAGGGCCAGCATCTCCAGTTGGCGGTCACCGGCCGCACGCGCGTCCGCGGCACCCAGGGTCAGGTCGGTGAGCGCGGTAACGTGAGCGCCGACCGCCTCCCGCGCGCGGCCGCGCAGAATCAGGGCACGGGCGTGCGCTTCTGTGTCCCCGCCGCGCTCGGCTGCTTCCAGCGCCTGGGTGCTCAGCGCGATCGCATCGCTCGCCGCGGACCGGCGCATGGCATCCTCGGCCGCGAGCAGCCAGGCCCGCGCCGCTCGGAGCCAGTCACCCGCGGCCGTCGCGTGCCGGGCCAGGGCCTCGGGCTGCCCGGTCAGCAGGTCGGCCGCCCGCCGGTGGTAGGCCAGCCGTGTCGGCTCAGGCGTGGTGGCGTACAAGACCTCCCGGATGAGGTCGTTGGCGAACTCGTAGTCCCGGCCGCTGACCACCAGCAGCCTAGCCTGGAGCACCTGCTCGCACAGATCGACCGCAGCGGCCGGGGTGAGCTCGAGCAGCTCGCCGAGGGTCAGGGGATCGATCGCGGCGCCGAGCACCGATGCCGCCCGCAGCAGCGACTCAGCGGCCGCGCCGGTTTGCCTTACCCGCGCCTGCACCGCGCTGCGCAGCGACTCGGGCACCCCGGTGTCACCCCCGGCCAGGGCCCGCAGCACCTCCACCACGAACAAGGTGTGGCCCTGTGTCCGCTGCAGAATGGGCCCGGTCAGCGCACCCTGCCCGGCTTGGGTGGCGAGCTGCTCGACCGCCGCCGCGCTGAGCGGGCCCACCTCCACCCGGGAGGCCGCCGGCGCTAGCGCGGACCCGATCTCGGCGTCGTGCTCGGCCCGGACGGTGACCACCATCAGCAGCCGGGAGCCGGATACCTGACGGCCGAGGTAATGCAGGAACTCCACCGTGGACTGCCCCGCGTACTGGAGGTCGTCCACCACGAGCAGGACTGGGCTGCGGTCTGCCAGCCCGGCCAGGAACGCGGTCACCGCCTGGAACGACCGGCGCCGTTCCATGTCCGGGCTGCCGTGCCAGGACGGCGGGGGCCCGAGCAGCGCCGCAGCCTCGGGCAGCAAAGCCGCGACTGCCGGTGCGTGCTCTCCGAGCAGCTGCCGCAGCGCGCTGGCCGACATCCTGGAGACGAGAGGTGCGATCGCTTCCGCGATCGGCTGCAAGAACAACGATCGTTCGGCCTCATAGCAGCGCGTGCGCAGCACCGTCGCGCCATCCTGGTCCGCATCTGCCGCGAGATCTTCCGCAAGGGCCGTCTTGCCGATCCCGGCCTCCCCGATGATCATGACCAGGCCGGAACCGCCGGCCACGGCGCGGTCCCAGGCCTCGCGCAGCGCCGCGACCTCCCCGTCCCGCCCTGCCAGTACTCGTCTACGCCCATCCGGCCGTACGGAACGACCAGGCCGCACCGAACGATCTGGATGGACCGAACGGGCCGGGGCCGGGTGCCGATCCGCCCGGTCACCATCTTGCTGGCGCAAGATAGCCAGGTGGAATTCCTGTGTCTGCGGTGAGGGGTCGGTGCCCAGTTCCTCAGCTAGCCTCTCGCGTAGCGCCTCGTAGGCCACCAGCGCCCGGGCCGGGCTCACCAGCCGCGGCCGACGCGGACATGTACCAGCGGCAGGCCGTCTCATCGAGCAGGTCGGCGGCCAGTGCCGCCTCGGCGTAGCGGGCCGCCGAGCTCGCCTCCCCGACCTCCAGCGCCGCCTCGGCGGCGGTCAGGCGGGCCCGGCGGAGCAGCTGGCGCAGCTGTTCGCGGGCGGGGTCGGCCCAGGTCGCGTAGGGCTCCTCGTCCAGCGCGACGTCCGCGGACAGCTGCCCGATGGCCTGCTCGGCCGCGGCCAGGGCGATCGCGGGCGCGGCAGACAGCTTGCGCTTGGCCTGCTCGCAGCACCGGGCGGCGGCATCGAGGTCCACGCCGACGTCGGGCTCGCCGGCTAGGCGGTACCCGTGCCGGCCGCCCACGATGATGCCTGAGCCCAGCACCCCGCGAAGCCTGCTGACCAGCGTGGCGACGTTGTGCTCGGCCGCCGCCGGGGGCTCCCCGGCCCACAGCACGTCAACGATCCGGTCCACGGGCACCAGGGTCGGCCGCTCCACCGCGAGCAGCTTCAGCAAGGTGCGGGACTTGCGGCTGCCCAACTCGTACTCGGGCAGCTCAGTGCCGCCGCGAATGACGCCGAAAGTCCCGGCCAGGCGCAACTCGATCTGCCGGGAACCGGCCGTTGCGATGGAAACCTTCTTCCCCACCAGCACTTCTTACCGCTGGTCAGCAGCATCGGCAAGAGCCGCGGGTCATGCGGCCTGATCACCGTCGAGGGCCGGGGCAATGGCCGTGCCGACCGTCCCGGGACCGCGGAGGCTTACCGCGACCGTGAGTACGTCGATGACGCGATCGCCGTGCTGGACGCCATCGGGGTGGACCGGGCCGTGGTCGTCGGCTTGTCCGTGGGCGGTCGGCACGCGCTGCAGCTGGCCGCCTGGTATCCCGAACGGGCGGCCGGGGTGGTCGCGATCGGCGCGGCGCTGCCCTGGCCGCTCCCGCCCGGCTTCGACGAGACCAGGGACACCTACGAGGGCTGGGGAAAGGCCAATCGGCACTACTGGCTGGCCGACTACCGCGGCTGGGTCGAGTTCTTCATGTCGCAGGTGTTTACCGAGCCGCACTCGACCAAGCCACATGAGGACGGGGTGGCCTGGGGCCTGGACACGACCGCCGAGACGCTGCTGCTGACCGTCCCGGCGGTTGCCGAACCCGGCGCCGCCGACGCCGAGGCCATCTGCCGGCAGGTAAGGTGCCCGGTCCTGATCGTGCACGGCGACCAGGACGGGATCGTGCCCTACGACATCGGCGTGGCGCTGGCCCGCTGGACCGGCGGGCAAATGGTGACGATCCGCGGCGGCGGGCACGCCCCGACGCTGCGTGACCCGGTCCAGGTGAACCTGCTCATCCGGAATTTCGCCGAATCGGTGGGCCACGGCGCTCCGCCGTCGCGGACCTGGACCAGGGCCCGGGACCGCCGCAAGCGCGCGCTGTACGTCAGCTCGCCGATCGGGCTTGGTCATGTGCGCCGCGACCTCGCTATCGCCGCCGAACTGCGTGCCAGGCGCCCGGAGCTGCAGATCGACTGGCTCGCCCAGCACCCGGTTTCGCTGGTGCTCGAGGAGCGGGGCGAGCGGGTGCACCCGGCGTCGCGCTGGCTGGCCAGCGAGAGCGCGCACATCGAATCCGAGGCGGGCGAGCACGACCTGAACGCGTTCCACGCCATCCGCCGCATGGACGAGATCCTGGTGGCGAACTTCATGGTCTACCACGACCTCGTCTCCGACGAGCCGTACGACCTGTGGATCGCGGACGAGGGCTGGGATGTGGACTACTTCCTGCACGAGAACCCCGAGCTCAAGCGGGCGCCCTACGCATGGCTGACCGACTTCGTCGGCTGGCTGCCGATGCCGGACGGCGGCGACCGGGAACGAGCCCTCACCGCTGACTACAACGCGGAGATGATCGAGCAGATCGCACGCTTCCCGAGCGTGCGGGACCGGTCGGTGTTCGTCGGCAACGCCGCCGACGTGGTGCCGGACACGTTCGGCGACGGGCTGCCGTTGATCCGTGACTGGGTCGAGCAGAACTACCAGTTCTCCGGATATATCTCGGGCGTCTCGCCCGTCGGACTAGCCGACCGCGAGGCAATCCGGGCCGAACTGGGCTACCGGGCCGACGAGAAGGTCTGCGTGGTCACGGTCGGCGGTTCGGGCGTGGGCACTGACCTGCTTCGCCGGGTGATTGCCGCCTTCCCCGCAGCTCGGCGGCTCGTGCCAGGGCTGCGGATGGTCGTGGTGACCGGCCCGCGGATCGATCCGGCCTGTTTGCCGTCTCACGACGGTCTTGAGGTGCACGGGTACGTGCACGACCTTTACCGGCACCTCGCGGCATGCGATCTCGGGGTGGTGCAAGGCGGCCTGACCACCACCATGGAACTCACCGCGAGCCAGCGTCCCTTCATCTACGTACCGCTGCGCCATCACTTCGAGCAGAACTTCCATGTCCGGCACCGGCTGGCCCAGTACGGCGCCGGCCGGTACATGGACTATGAGGAGGCCGAGCCGGAAACGCTCGCCGCGGCGATAGCCGCGGAAATCGCGCGCCCGGTAAGCTACCGGCCCGTCGAAACCGACGGCGCCGCTCGGGCCGCCGCCTGCCTCGCCGAGCTCATTTGACGCTGTGCAGGGCCGATCGCGCATCTTGCCGGACGTGAGGCAGGCCGTGCTCACCTGCGATTCGCTCAGCCCTCAGCAACTGGGCCCTGGCCTGATCGTCTTCACCGAGCCGGAGGAGAGCACGCCCGTCCAGGGCTAGCGTCGCAGCTAGCGTCGCCGTCCATGGCACCCGGTCGGCCACCGTGAGCAGCGGCGACAGGACGGCACGGGCGCGTTCGGCATCGCCCTGCTCGAGCCATGCCTGCGCCAGGCATAGATAGGATTCCTCACCCAGCAGCCACGCGCCGTCAACCGGGATGGTGGCTTGCGCCAGCAGCCGGTCCGCGCGGGCGAGAACCGACGGCGAACCCGTGGCGGCGGCCAGGGGAGCGGCGCAACGCAGCAGATAGGCCTCCACGCCTGCCTGCTCGGCCACGGCCAGGCCGCGTTCGAGCACCTCGACGGCTCCTGCCTGGTCACCTCTCTGCAGCAGCGTCATGCCGAATATGGCGCATGCCGCCGACTTCCACCAGGTGTGCTCAAGCTGTTCGCTCATGGCTAGGGAGCGCTGGCCGAACGCCATCGCGTCGTCGTCACGTCCGCGGAGCCGGGCCAGCCAGCCGAGGTGCGCTGTGTACCACACGGCGCATTGCGGGTAGCCGCCGCGCCGATTGGCCCCCAAGGCCGTCTCCATGGCGGTGGTCGCCTTGTCCCATTTGGCCGCGGCGATGAACGGGAACGCGGATTCGAACTCGGCCCACTGCAGCCGGAACAGATCACCCAGGCGGCGCAGCAGCGGGTCGAGTTCGGCCAGCACGTCGGCGAGACCCTGCACATCCCCGAGACTGAGGTAGGCAATCTTGAGACCGTCTAGCCCAGCGGCGAGGGCATGCTCGTCCGCGGACGCCCGAGCGGCGGCCACCGCACGCAGGCCGTAGTCGAGCGCCACGTCCAGACGCAGCCGGTTCGCGGCGATGATGGCCAGCCGCCCCAGCAGGTCGGCCTCGATGGCCCGGTCGCCGGTTGATTCGGCGATGCGCAACCCGCGTTCCAGATTGGACACGTAGAAGCTGATCGGTAGCCCGCGCGAGGCGGGCACGTCACCGCCGAGCTCGCGCAGGGCCAGCATCTCCAGTCGGCGGTCACCGGCCGCGCGCGCGTCCGCGGCACCCAGGGTCAGGTCGGTGAGCGCGGTAACGTGAGCGCCGACCGCCTCCCGCGCGCGGCCGCGCAGAATCAGGCCACGGGCGTGCGCTTCTGTGTCCCCGCCGCGCTCGGCTGCTTCCAGCGCCTGGGTGCTCAGCGCGATCGCATCGCTCGCCGCGGACCGGCGCATGGCATCCTCGGCCGCGAGCAGCCAGGCCCGCGCCGCCCGGAGCCAGTCACCCGCGGCCGTCGCGTGCCGGGCCAGGGCCTCGGGCTGCCCGGTCAGCAGGTCGGCCGCCCGCCGGTGGTAGGCCAGCCGTGTCGGCTCAGGCGTGGTGGCGTACAGGACCTCCCGGATGAGGTCGTTGGCGAACTCGTAGTCCCGGCCGCTGACCACCAGCAGCCTGGCCTGGAGCGCCTGCTCGCACAGATCGACCGCGGCGGCCGGGGTGAGCTCGAGCAGCTCGCCGAGGGTCAGGGGATCGATCGCGGCGCCGAGCACCGATGCCGCCCGCAGCAGCGACTCTGCGGCCGCGCCGGTTTGCCTGACCCGCGCCTGCACCGCGCTGCGCAGCGACTCGGGCACCCCGGTGTCACCCCCGGCCAGGGCCCGCAGCACCTCCACCACGAACAAGGTGTGGCCCTGTGTCCGCTGCAGAATGGGCCCGGCCAGCGCGCCCTGCCCGGCCTGGGTGGCGAGCTGCTCGACCGCCGCCGCGCTGAGCGGGCCCACCTCGACCCGGGAGGCCGCCGGCGCTAGCGCGGACCCGATCTCGGCGTCGTGCTCGGCCCGGACGGTGACCACGGTCAGCAGCCGGGAGCCGGACACCTGACGGCCGAGGTAATGCAGGAACTCCACCGTGGACTGCCCCGCGTACTGGAGGTCGTCCACCACGAGCAGGACTGGGCTGCGGTCCGCCAGCCCGGCCAGGAACGCGGTCACCGCCTGGAACGACCAGCGCCGTTCCATGTCCGGGCTGCCGTGCCAGGACGGCGGGGGCCCGAGCAGCGCCGCGGCCTCGGGCAGCAAAGCCGCGACTGCCGGTGCGTGCTCTCCGAGCAGCTGCCGCAGGGCGCTGGCCGACATCCTGGAGACGACAGGTGCGATCGCTTCCGCGATCGGCTGCAAGAACAACGATCGTTCGGCCTCATAGCAGCGCGTGCGCAGCACCGTCGCGCCATCGGTGTCCGCATCTGCCGCGAGATCCTCCGCAAGGGCCGTCTTGCCGATCCCGGCCTCCCCGATGATCATGACCAGGCCGGAACCGCCGGCCACGGCGCGGTCCCAGGCCTCGCGCAGCGCCCCGGCCTCCCCGTCCCGCCCTGCCAGTACTCGTCTGCGCCGATCCGGCCGTACGGAACGACCAGGCCGCACCGAACGATCTGGATGGACCGAACGGTCCGGGGCCGGGTGCCGATCCGCCCGATCACGATCCTGCTGGCGCAAGATAGCCAGGTGGAGTTCCTGTGTCTGCGGCGAGGGGTCGGCGCCCAGTTCCTCAGCTAGCCTTTCGCGTAGCGCCTCGTAGGCCACCAGCGCCCGGGCCGGCTCGCCGGCCGCGGCCGACGCGGACATGTACCAGCGGCAGGCCGTCTCATCGAGCGGGTCGGCGGCCAGCGCCGCCTCGGCGTAGCGTGCCGCCGAGCTCGCCTCCCCGATCGCCAGCGCCGCCTCGGCGGCGGTCAGGCGGGCCCGGCGGAGCAGCTGGCGCAGCTGTTCGCGGGCCGGGTCGGCCCAGGTCGCGTAGGGCTCCTCGGCCAGCGCGATGTCCGCGGACAGCAGCCCGATGGCCTGCTCGGCCGCGGCCAGCGCGATCGCGGGCGCGGCAGGCAGCTTGCGCTTGGCCTGCTCGCAGCACCGGGCGGCGGCATCGAGGTCCACGCCGACCTCGGGCTCGCCGGCCAGGCGGTACCCGTGCCGGCCGCCCACGATGATGCCGGAGCCCAGCACCCCGCGAAGCCTGCTGACCAGCGTGGCGACGTTATGCTCGGCCGCCGCCGGGCGCTCCCCGGCCCACAGCACGTCAACGATCCGGTCCACGGGCACCAGGGTCGGCCGCTCCACCGCGAGCAGCTTCAGCAACGTGCGGGACTTGCGGCTGCCCACCTCGCGCTCGGGCAGCTCCGTGCCGCCGCGGATGACGCCGAAAGTCCCGGCCAGGCGCAACTCGATCTGCCGGGAACCGGCCGTTGCGATGAAAACATCCTTCCCCACCAGCACTTCTTACCGCTGGTCAGCACCATCGGCAAGAGCCGCGGGTCAGGCGGCCTGCTCGCGTGGACCGGCCGCCGACGATCCCGTGCGAAGTCTCGGCCCCGCAGCACGGGCAGGTGCCGCCGGGGCGCCGGGCCGCCGGGCCGCGATGACCGCGCCAGTGTGCGCCTGGCCCTTCCGCGGCGGACACCGGGCCCTGGAGGATGCCGTAGTGCGTCCGCCCCGGGAAAGCGCGCCCTCGACGCCGATGCCGGAGTCGTGCTTGACGGCTGCCAAACCTGCTGCCATGACGGCGGACAACGCCTGTCTCGGATGGACAACCCTAGAATGTCGGCCCAGCACACGGACCGTAACGGACGATCCTGGACGATATGCCTACTCCCTACGGATAAGAAGGTCAGCTGGCCTTCGGCGCGCTCTGCGGTGTATCAGACGTAGCGGATGGTGCTCCGAAAGGGTAGGCAGGCCCAATAGCCGCCTTCCGATGTGCCAGTGCCTCGGCCAGGCGGGAAGGATGCCGGTGGGTCTGGAGATCAGAAGGGAGTTCTGATGGTCGCCGGGTACACACCCAATCAGAGCTATATCGCCATGCAGAGCCAGCAGCTCGCCGATGCCGACCTCACCGTAACCGGCCAGGACAAGGGCGAAGATCACTTCGCCCACGCGGACGGGAAGACCTGCGCGAGCTGCGGCGAGCCGATCGGCGCCAGGCAGCCTGCCCGCCGCCGCGGTGACTCCGATTGGGTGCACGACGTCTGCCCGTGACCGGCTGGACCTCGCGGCCGACAGGCCGGGCCCGGCGGTGGCGCCAGCCGCCTGCGATCGCGGCATGGCTAGTGGCTGGGCCGTCCCCCACGCCAGACCGGTTGCCCACCTCCGGAGCCGTCAGCGTGCCTGTCACATGCCCGATCGAGCGGCAAACTACGCGCTCTGGCAGTGACTCATGGACAGCCCGGCAGACGTTCAGCCTGGATTTATGCAGGTGGAGCCGATCGGCGAGCATCCCTGACACGGAAGAGGTCACCCGGCCGAGCCGTATCCGCAGCGGCCTTATTCGCCGGTCATCCTGTCGATGCGTTCGCGCAGCAGATCGGCATGGCCCAGATGCCGGGAGTACTCCTTGATCAGGTACAGGTAGAACCAGCGCAGCGTGTGCGAATTCCTCTTGCCGAAGGTGTCGTCGAGCTGGTGAGCCACCATGATCTGCCTGGCCCGGGTGCAGTGCGCGCGGAATGTGTCCAGGTCCGCGGCGGCCCCGGCGGCGGTGGCTTCCTCGAAGTCGCCTTCTTGGCTCTCGTCGGTGCAGTACAGCCAGCTGATGCCCAGTCAGCCAGCCGGTGCCCGTACACCCGCTCCATTTCCGTCATATGCCTGACCAGGCCGATGAGCGACATCGACGACGGCTCGCACGACCGGGTGATGAGCTGCCGGCCGGTCAGGCCGTCGCATTTTGCCAGTAGCGTGGCCCGGTAGTAGTCCAGCCAGCCATCGAGCAGGCTCCGCTCGTCGCTCAAGCCCTCCGGGATGGTCCGCTCGGTCATCTGCGCCTCCTGCCGGCACCTGGCCCACATGATGCCATCGCCGCAACCGGCCGGAAGCCGCCCAGGGATCCAGGCCGTAGGGTACTGGGACCTGGCCGCCAGCCAGTTGCGCCTGCGGGTACTCCTGGACCGCCCCGGTCACGCGGGCGCCCGCCTAGCGTGGAACGACCACCCACCGCACGGTCACCGGCGCGGCGCTAACCTGCAATCCTCCGGTTAAATGGATATCCCAGAAAAAGCTCTGTCTTATTCCGAACGGATGGGTGTTGCACCGTCTTCGTGGCAGGCTCTGCCCGGTCTCATGCCCGTCTTGGTGGGCCGTCGTCGCCAATTCTGGTGATCTGGCGAAGGTCCAGGTCAGCCGGGAGCGTCCGCCGCGGGCACTGAAGTGGGCAGGACCGCTGTGGCCGGTGAAGGTCTCATGCCGCGTCGCCGCTAGGGCGAGGATCTCGAAGACCGGCGAATCAGGCGAGCATGCGACGCGGCCTCACCAGGCCGGAGCGAGGCTTAAGGCCAGAAGACGACATGGAGCCAGAAGATGACTGTGGCAGGTGAGGGTTCCGATATTCCGGGTGGCGCCCGGCCTGACAACCGCGTCCTGCTGATCGTGGCCGCTGACCATCGAGGCAGCCTGGAGCGCGGCCTCTACGGCCTGACGGCGCCGCCGACGCCGGTTCAGGCGGCCCGGATCAGCGCCGACAAGCTGCTGGTCTACCAGGCGCTGACCCTCGCGAAGTTCCCGCGCGGCGCGCAGGGAATCGTGCCGCTGCCATAGTCGTGTGCGCGGGCGGCGATAGCGGGCGCCGCCCTGCCCACGTCCCCCTCACCGCGGGAGGAGCACGATTAGAACCGACAACGTCAAGACCGACAGCACGGTCGACAGCCGATTGGTTCGCCGCACACGTCGCGCGGACCATATCAGGGCCCGCCGCCTCGTGTCAGCCGCAGGCAGCGGCGCGGGCCAGCAGGTGGGCGCGCTCGCTTGTGTTGGCAGTCATCGCCGCCGCGCGCTGGAATTCGGCGCGCGCCTCATCGCGCCTGCCGAGCCGCTCGAGCAGATCCCCGCGCACGCTCGGCAGCAGATGATAGCCGCGCAACGCGGGTTCGGCGGCCAGCGTGTCCGCGATCGCCAGCCCGGCGGCTGGCCCGTCGGCCATCGATACGGCGACGGCGCGGTTGAGCTCGATCACCGGCGACGGCGCGAGCGACGCAAGGACGCTGTAGAGGGTTGCGATGCGAATCCAGTCGGTGTCCGCGGCGACGAGTGCCCGTGCGTGGCACGCGGCCAGCGCCGCCTGGATGACATACGGTCCGCTGAACTCGCTGCCACTGAGGGACTCCGCCGTGGCCAGCGCCGCGAGGCCGTGCGTGATGAGCAACCGGTTCCAGCGGCTACGATCCTGGTCGAGGAGCGTGATCAGCTCGCCGTCGCGCCCGGCCCTGGCCGGGATCCGCGACGCCTGGATCTCCATCAGCGCGACCAGCCCGTGCACTTCGGGCTCATCGGGCGCGAGCGCGGCGAGCATGCGGCCGAGGCGCATCGCCTCCTCGCACAACTCCGCCCGCGTCCAGGAATCGCCCGAGGTCGCCGCGTAGCCTTCGTTGAAGATCAGGTACACGACCTCGAGAACGGACGCGAGCCGCGCCGCGAGTTCCGTGCCGACCGGCACCTCGAACGGCACTTTGGCGTCGGCCAGGGCCTTCTTCGCGCGGGTGATGCGCGCGGCCATCGTCGGTGTCGAGACGAGGAACGCACTCGCGATCTGTTCGGTCGACAGGCCGCCGACCAGCTTCAGCGTGAGAGCCACGCGCGCGTCACGTGGGAGCGAGGGATGGCAGGCGGTGAAGATCAGCCGCAGCACGTCGTCCTCGAACGTGGTCATCGAACTCGATTTCGTCCATGGGGTTTTCCGCTTCAGCGAGCTCCCGGCTGATCTCAGCGACCTTGCGCTCGAAGCTGGCCTGCCGCCGCACGCCATCGATGTAGCGACGGCGCGCGACGGCGGTCAGCCAGGCACCCGGGTTGTCGGGCACCCCCGTCGACGGCCACTGCACCAGCGCGGCGACGAGGGCGTCTTGCGCGAGGTCCTCGGCCAGGCCGACGTCGCGGACCGTGCGGGCGAGTCCAGCGATGAGCCGTGCCGACTCGATCCGCCAGACCGCCTCGACGGTCCGCCGCGCCGCCTCGCTTCCCAACGACGCCTACTGGGCCCGCTGCTGTGCGGACTGCTCGCGCAGCCGGCTCTCGGCGTCGATGATCTCCTGCGGTATCTGCCCCTCGAAGTCGGCCGCCTCCTGGATGCGCCGCAGCTCCACGGTCGTGCCCTTGAACGGCGCGCGCTTCAGCCACTCCACGGCCTCATCCATTGACGAGACCTGCCAGATCCAGAAGCCGCCGACGAGTTCCTTCGCCTCCGCGAACGGCCCGTCGATGACCCGGTTGCCGCCAGTCATCGCCGAAGTCCAGGCGCCTGCCTGCCACGACGGCGTAAGGCCCTCGCCGGCCTGCCGTACATCCCGGCCTTAGCAGTTCCTCGTTGTGCCTGCCCATCGCCGCGAACTCTTCCTCGTGCCCGGCGTACTCGCCCTTCTCGCTGTCTTCGGTGGCCTTGACCAGCACCATTACTCGCATCTGGGTCTCCTTTGTCCCCCGGCCGGATGGTCCGGCTCACCAGTGCGTCGAGCGGCACGGACCAAATTCGACATGGGTCTGAAGTCCTTTCTATCGCATGACGCCGTTCCACAACGTGGCGCTCATGTCCCCGGCCACGACCACGGCGGATGACGCCGGGCATGCGCACTTCGGTGTCCGGCGCGGCGGCGGACTCGACCGGGACCACCGCATCCACTAGCTGTGAGAGCGGCGGTTCAATGTGGCTCGACTGCAGGTCGCGCCGCCGCTCAGGCCAGCGCGACCAGGCCCCCGGCGCTGGCACGAGTCGTGGGCGGGGGCTGGCCGCGCTCGGCCGGGTTAGTACGCGGCCGCCCCTTGTGCGGCCTGCTTGATGAGGTCGGCGGTGGCGCGTGGCTGCGAGACGTAAACGGAGTGACTCGCCGCCACCTCGACAATGGTCGCCCCAGTCCGCTGGGACATGGTGCGCTGGGCCGCCGGGGACGATCCGGTCCTCGGTCGTGACCAGTACCAGCGGCTTGGTCCGCCAGGCGGGGTCGGTGACCTGCCCGGCAGGGGCGTCGACGCCCACGGGACCTGCGAGTCAGCCATGAACGCGGCCAGGTCGGCAGCAGGTCAGCAGCGAATGATGCGTGGAATTTGGCCCGGTCGAGAAGAAGAATCCGTCCCTGGGCGGCAGGATCGGCGGGCTGCGGCCCGTCGGCCGGGAACCCGGCGATGAGAGAGCCGACCGACTCCCCGGTGTCCGGGGCGAACGCGGCGACGTAGACCAGGGCGGCCACGTTCGGGTGGGTGCCTGCCTCGGTGATGACCGCGCCGCCGTAGGAGTGACCGACCAGCACGGCCGGCCCGCCCAGGCCGTCCAGGATCTGCCGGGTGAAGGCCGCGTCCTGCTGCAGCGTCAGGGTCGGGTTCTGCACGACGCCCACGTCGTACCCGTCGGCCCTGAGCGCGGCGTAGACGCCCTGCCATCCAGAGCCGTCCACGAAACCCCCGTGGACGAGCACGACGTTCTTGATCGGATCGGACATGACCTTCTCCTTCGAATGGAGCGAACTGACGGCTCGTTCTGCCTGTGGAGGGAGCATCCGGTTGGGGGAGGTCTCACGGCATCAGGGATATCCCTCGACCGAGTACGCAAGCGGGACCCTCGATTGGACGTGTCCTTCAGAGGATGATGACCTCATGGACGAGGTATCGGCCGCGTTCGGGTTGTTTGGCCGCGAGGACTCTTTGCGGGTAGTGAACGATATGTCCTGGTCGGTGGTGGAAATGTGGTCGCGATCGGCGATCCCGGCGCTGGCAAGAGCAGCCTGCTGCGGGTCGCGGGCGCCGCTCAACTGGCCAAGGTCCGCAAGCGAAGGGTGCTTTCTGTCACTCCGACCCAGTTCGACCAAGGGATTGCCGTTTGCGGGGCTCGCCGAACTGATCGGCCAGCTTCCCGAGGGGAGCGGACAGCGGCCTTCCGGGTCCGCAGTGCCGCGCCCTTTGCAGTCGCCCTGCAGCGCGCCGAACCCGGCGAGCGCGAGACCGATGCCTTGGCGGTACCCCTGGCGGTCCGGGGATTGCTGACGCAGCTCACCGAGTCCGACCCGGTTGCGCTCTCATCGACGACTTGCAGTGGCTGGACTAGGCAAGCGTCGGCAGCCTCGGCTTCGCGCTCCGCCGCATCTCCGTCGAACCTCGGCGGTTGAGCGTCCTGGTGGCAACGAGACCCGATCCGGGCGCCGGTGCCGATTGATCCGATGCTTGCCCGGGCCCCGGCATGAGTTTCCGCTGCCGCCTTTGGAGGACTGGGCGATAGGGCAACTGCTCCGGCAAGCGCCTGGGCCCGCGATGGACTCCGTCTATGAGTGCCGGAGTGGCCCGGGCGAGCGGCGGAATCCGTTCTTGGCCCTGGAGATTGCGAGGGCGACGCAAGTCGACGTGCCCAGCTGGCGCGGGAGCGCCCAGCACGGGCACGATCCGGTCTTTCCCGTCCCGCCGAGCCTGGCTGAACTTCTCGGTGAGCGGGTCGCGCGGCTACCGCAAGACTCGCGCGAGGTCCTTCTGCTGGTGTCCGCGGCAGGGCG
>CAVTIR010000007.1:0-696011 GCA_963734665.1 uncultured Actinomycetota bacterium
AAGAGGTGAGCGCCACCGCGCTGGACCGCGCGGCCGCGACGGCGGTGCAGGTGAGCAGCCTGACCGCCCGGGCCCGTTTCCGGGAGGCGATCGGGCTCAGCCTGGACTCGCTGCGCGAGCTCGGCATCACCGTCCCGGCCGGGGACCGGCTGCCCGCCGAGCTCGGCCGCCAGTTCGACCGCCTGTACCGCTGGCTGGATCACACAGAAGCCGGCGATGACCTGGCGCGGCCGGACGTCACCGACCCCACGCTGCTCGCCGCGTCCCGTCTGATCAACGCGATGCAGCCCCCGACCTTCTTCATCGCCGACTTCGCCACCCACGCCTGGCTGAGCCTGGAAGCGCTGCGGATCTGGATCGAGCACGGCCCGGGCCGCACCCTGGTCGGCCCGGCCAGCAACGCTGCCTTCGCCGCGGTGGCGCTGCGCGGCGACTACGCCGCCGGGTACCGGGCGGCGCGGCGGATCCTGGCGCTGGGCGAGTCCCGCGGCTACGAGCCCGGCGCCTCGCAGGCGCGTTTCCTGTTCTCCGTCCTGTGCTGGTGGTTCGAGCCTGTCGAAAACGGCGTCCGGGAAGGTCAGCGGGCCCGCGAGGGGCTGATCGCGGGTGGTGACCTGGCCTACGCGGGGCACGCCTGCGAGTCGATCGCCACGGGCCTGACGGACTGCGCGCCGTCGCTGGACGTCTACCTCGCCGAGGTGGAGGCAGGGCTGGCCTTCCTCCGGCGGACCGGCAACGAGGAATCCGGCCAGGGGCTCGACTGCTACCGGTGGCTGGCTGGTGTGCTGCGCGGCGAGAGCCCGGCCACGGCCGGCGAGGCGGCCGGCACCGACAGGTACGCGGGAAACCCGCAGGCGCTCGCCCACGCGCATATCACCCGCGCGATCGCCGCCGCCATCTTCGGCGACCAGGCCGGCCTCGGGCGGCACACCGCGGCGGCGATGCCGCTGCTGCCGACCATCCCGGGCAGCAACCTGACCGCCGCAACCCGGTTGCTGCGCGCGCTGGCCCTGGCCGGGCAGGCCCGCGCCGCCGATGGCGACGAGCGCGGCGCCCTGCTGGCCGAACTAGCCGAGCTGACCTGGTGGCTGGCCGAACGGGCCTCGGACGCGCCAGACAACTTCCTGCACATGCTGCGGCTGGCCGAGGCCGAGCGGGACTGGACCGCCGGGGATTTCCGCGCGGCCGCCCTGGCCTTCGACGCCGCCCGGCGCGAGGCCGCTTCGCGGCAGCGGCCATGGCACCGGGCCCTGATCGCCGAGCACGCGGCCCGCTTCTACCTGGCCCATGGCCTGGAACAGGCGGGCTACGACCTGCTCGCCCAGGCCCGCCAGGAGTACATCGCGTGGGGCGCGACCGCGAAAGCCGGGCAGCTGGACTGGGCCTACCCGGCGCTGCGGCCACCAGCCGACCCGACCGGCGGGCCCGACGCCGGTCAGCCCGCTGATGTTCCGCATCGCCGCTCCGCCGTCACCACGGGAACGGTCGACCTGCTCGGTATCGTGTCGGCGTCGCAGGCGCTGAGCTCGGAGACCAGCATCGACCGGCTGCACGCCCGCGTGGTCCGGGTGCTCAGTGCGATGACCGGCGCCACCGGCGTACACCTGCTGCTGTGGGACGAGGACCGGCAGGACTGGCTGCTGCCCCCACCCGGCGGCACCATGCCGGCCAGCGGCACCGGCCATGAAGGCGCGGCGCCGATGTCGGTGCTGCGCTATGTCCAGCGGACGCGTGAACCGCTGGTCGCCGGCGACGCCACCGCTGACGACCGGTTCTCCCGCGATCCCTACTTCGCCGGCCTCGGCTGCTGCTCGCTGTTGGTTGTGCCGATCCTCAGCCGCGGCGCGCTGCGGGCGGTGCTGCTGCTGGAGAACCGGCTGATCCGCGCCGCGTTCACGACCGGGCGGCTGGACGCGGTCAACCTCATCGCCGCCCAGCTCGCCGTCTCCCTGGACAACGCCCAGGTGTACGCCGAGTCCCGCCGGATCGCCGGCGAGCAGGCGGCGCTGCGGCGGGTGGCAACGCTGGTGGCCCGGGCAGCGCCGCCGCAGGAGGTGTTCGCCGCGGTCGCCGCGGAGGCCGGCTGCTCGCGGCCGACCTCGCGGTCCTGGTCCGCTACGACCCGCCGGACACGCTGGAGGTCGCCGGCACGTGGACCAGCACGGGCACGCCGGCGCCGACTCCGGTCGGCGGGCGGCTGCCGCTCGGCGGGCACAACGTCATCACGCTGGTGCACCGGACGGGCCAGCCGGCCCGGGTCGACTACGACGACGCCGTCTCGGGCGCGATCGGCCAGGCCGCCACCGACTGGGGGCTCCGCTCATCGGCAGGCGTGCCGGTCAGCGTCGAGGGCCGGCTGTGGGGCGCCGTGGTGGTGGCGTTCACCCGCCCGGAACTGCTGCCGGGGGACGCCGAGGCGCGGCTGGCCGGGTTCACCGGGCTGGTGGCGACCGCGATCGCGAACGCCGGGGCACAGGCCGAGGTAATCGCCTCGCGGGCGCGGATCGTGGCCGCCGCCGACGAGGCGCGCCGCCGGATCGAGCGGGACCTGCACGACGGCGCCCAGCAGCGCCTGGTCACGCTGGAGCTCCAGCTGCGCGGTGCCCGGACGGCGGTGCCTCCCCAGTCCCGCGAGCTGGGGGCGGACCTCGAGCACATCGAAGCCGGGCTGGCCGCCGCGCTGGGTGAGCTACGCGAGATCGCCCGCGGCATCCACCCCGCCATCCTGGCCGACGGCGGCCTGCGCCCGGCACTGCGGGCGCTGGCTCGGCGCTCCCCGGTGCCCGTGCACCTCACGCTGCCTGCCGCGGGACGACTGCCCGAGCAGGTCGAAGTCAGCGCCTACTACGTCGTGGCCGAGGCGCTGACCAACGCGGCCAAGTACGCCCGCGCCTCGGCCGTCAGCGTCGGGGCGGAGGTCGCCGGCGACCTCCTGCGCGTCACGGTCCGCGACGACGGCGTCGGCGGCGCCGACCTGGCCGGCGGCACCGGCCTGGCCGGCCTGAAAGACCGCGTGGAGGCGCTCGGCGGCCGGATCGTCCTGCACAGCCCCCGCGGTGCGGGTACCAGCCTGCGCGCGGAGTTCCCCCTCACCGCCACGAATGACGGCGGCACCTCCCGTTAAAGCACGCCACCGTCGGCGCACCAGGGAGCCGCATAGCCTTAGCCGGGATGAACGCTACCGCGCCGCCCGCCGGGAACCTGTACCTCGTCGGGCATGACGGCTCGCCTCCTGCCATCCGGGCGCTCGACGCCGCGGTCGGGCTGCTGCAAGGCCGGGCCGGCAGCATCGAGGTGGCAGCGGGAACCCGCAGTCCCTGGGCCTAACGCGCCGGCGCCGACGGAGGTGTGACGATCCAGCTCCGGCCTTGCGCGGCTAGCCTGTTGACCAGGGTCGCCGAGCCGTGGTCCTTCGCGAGCTGCCTGGAGCGCTCGGTGATGGGGACGATCCACAGCCAGCGGACCGGGTCGCCGTCGACCGAGAACCCGGACAGGTCGGGCACCGGCGGGCCGGCGAGCGCGGCGGGGTCCTCAAGCAGCAGCGCGCCCTCGTACCCGCCGCCGAGCGGGAAGGTCGACGGCTTGTCGTACCAGCGGATGCTGTGCCCTGGGCCGAACCAGGTCACCGAGCGCCACGGGTAACCCGCCAGCCAGAGGAACACCAGGGCAGCCACACCAGGCGGCAGCGTCGTCGCGACCGCGAGCTCGATCCGCGCGTAGTCGGTGGGGTCATCGACGACCTGCTCGACAACCGGCATGCGCTGCGCGCTCATCCCGATCGTGGACAGGATCGTGTACGGCCGGTCGGGTCCTGGCGGCCGCTCGGAGATGCCGATCGAGGGCCGCTTGCCAGGTGCCCCGTCCCAGTAGTGGGCGCCGGGGCCGAGCCGTGACGTGAGGTGCCCGAGCGCGGCGGACTGGAACTGCATCCAGCCGCCCGCTGAGTCACGCCACTTCCAGAACTCGACGGCCCGCTCTACCCGCGGGCCGAGTCCGTCGATGGCGTCATCGAGCGCCCAGGCGAACGGGGTCTGCCCGATCGCGTCCCTGCTGTAGCCGGGCATGCCCCGGCTGGAGTCCGCCCAGCCGGGGATCACCGCGAGCAGGGTGCCGCGCTCAAGCAGGGCGACCCCGTCGCCTTCCTCGAACCAGAGTGCCTGCAAGGTGGCGGGGTCGAGCGGTGGCCTGCCGCCCGGGTGCCTGGTGCGGCCGGCGGGCATAACGGGTGCCTGTCCGGCGTTGATCCTGTCCAGGTCGGTCGTGTGCGGCGCACGGACATGGTTGGCTATCCAGGTGGCGGCGATCACCGTCGTCTCGTCACGCATGTACGTGGCCGTGGTGGTGCCATCGAACTCGACCGTCAGCCGCCTGGAGGCGTACGGGCTCACGCTGTCGAGTAGCGTGACGACCGGCGGGAACGTATCTGGACCGGACAGCATAATCGCCATATTCCCACTATCGTCCCGTTTGCCCTCTGTGAGCAAGTACTCACTGAGAGGTAAACATCTCTTATCCCGAACGGAGGCGCTGTGACACACCCACCCCGCCATCTTGCCGATCTCGATCTGACCGGTCGGCGTGCGGCTGTCACGGCGCTCGGGGAGAAGCCGTTCCGAGCGGACCAGCTGTCCAGGCACTACTTCGGCCGGTACACCGACGCGCCCGAGGATATGACAGACCTCCCCGCCGGGGTCCGCTCGGCCCTGGCCGAAGAACTGCTGCCCCGGCTGCTGACGTCCGAGCGCGAGCTCACCTGCGACAACGGCGCGACCCGCAAGATGCTGTGGCGCCTGCACGACGGCGCCCTCGTCGAGTCCGTGCTGATGAAGTATCCGGACCGAGTCACGATGTGCGTGTCATCGCAGGCCGGGTGCGGGATGGGCTGCCCCTTCTGCGCGACAGGACAGGCGGGCCTGACCAGGAACCTGTCCACGGCCGAGATCGTCGCCCAGGTCGTGGCGGGGGAGCGGGCCGTCAGGGAGGGCGCGCCCGCCCAGCCGACGGCCACCTCGCGCGTCTCCAACATCGTCTTCATGGGGATGGGCGAGCCGCTGGCGAACTACAAGAACCTCCTTGGCGCGATCCACCGCCTCATTGACCCGGTCCCCCAGGGGCTCGGCATCTCGCAGCGGTCGCTCACCGTGTCGACGGTGGGCCTGGTCCCGGCGATCAAGCGGCTGACCGCCGAGGGGCTGGCCGTGCGGCTCGCCGTCTCGCTGCACGCGCCCGACGACGAGGCCCGCGACGAGCTCGTCCCCGTGAACCGCCGCTGGAAGGTGGCCGAGGTCCTCGACGCGGCCTGGGAGTACGCGAGGGTGACCGGCCGTCGCGTCTCGATCGAGTACGCCCTGATCAGGGACATCAACGACCAGCCGTGGCGCGCTGATCTCCTGGGCAGCCTGCTGGCGGGGCACCTTGCGCACGTGAACCTCATCCCGCTCAACCCGACCCCCGGCTCGAAGTGGACCGCCTCACGCCCCGGTGTCCAGGAGGAGTTCGTCCGCCGCGTGGCCGACCACGGCGTCGCGGTGACCGTCCGCGACACCCGAGGCCGCGAGATCGACGGCGCCTGCGGCCAGCTGGCGGCCACGGTAACGGGCCGTTCGGTCGGCCCGGCTCGCCGCCCCGGCACCCACCTCCTCCCGCTCGCCTAGCCATCCCCCAACAGGGTCAAAGTCTCCGTGGAGGCTGCCACGGGGCGGGCCAAGGGACCTTGGGCCGCGGCCAAAAGCCAGCAGGGGAGAATGACCACGTGACGTGGTGGATGAGGCTCAAGTGGCGGGTTAGCACGGCCAGGCGCGACGCGCTCTGGCGGGCCGTGCACTGGGGATGGCGCGAGTTCCAGCAGGCAGGCCTGGTGACCGCGGACACGCCAGCAGGCCGGGCCTTCGCAAAGTTCGGGCGCGGGTCGATCATGGCGTTCCCGCCGGGGTCCGTCTTCGGCGAGGGCTGGATCGAGGTCGGGGAGGACACGCTCATCGGCCAGTTGGTCACGATAAGCGCAGGCATCATGCCCGGCCAGGATCTCGGCGCGAAGACCCTACTCACAATTGGCGACCGCTGCGTGATCGGCCGGGGCAGCCACATCGTCGCCCACGAGTCCGTTGAGATCGGCGACGACGTCTGGACCGGCCCCTATGTCTACATCACCGATCAGAACCACGGCTACGAGGACCCGGACATCCCGATCGGCAGCCAGTTCCCGGTGAACCGCCCGGTCAGGATTGGTGCGGGCTCGTGGCTTGGCGCGGGGGCGATCATCCTGCCGGGCGCCAGAATCGGCCGCAACGTGGTGGTTGCGGCCGGCTCCGTGGTGCGCGGCGATGTCCCCGACCGGTGCGTGGTGGCCGGCGTGCCCGCGAAGATCGTCCGCGAGCACACCGCAATCGGCTGGCTGCCGCCCCGCAGGGCAAGCCAGAAGCTCGATCTCCGCTTACCATCGTCGCCCACGGTGACGTAAGGCCTGCCCAGAGCCGACATCAGGCGGTCGCGTCGCCGGAAGGAAACTGAGGGTGGACCGTAGCGAGGCGATGGCGCCGTCCAGCCGGGCGAGACCGTCCTTCAGCGCCGCGACGGCGGGCTCGCCGGCAACCAGCGCCCCGGAGCCCAGCGCTGCGGGCAGCCCGCCGAGCCCGGCAGCGGCCTCCTCGATCGCGGATAGCAGGGGCAGCAGGTCGGATATCACGCGGAGCTGCCGGTCCTTCAGGTACAGGTCGACGAAGACCGAGACCTTCGCGCGCAGCACCCAGGGGTCGAACGGCTTGGAGATGTAGTCGACGGCACCTGCCGCGTACCCGCGGAAGGCGAGCTCGGGCTCCGCGCCCGCCGCGGTCAGGAAGATGATCGGCACGTTGGACGAGCGGCCTAGCTGCTTGATCTGCGCAGCGGTCTCGAAGCCGTCCATGCCCGGCATGACCACGTCGAGCAGGATGACCGCGAACTCGTCCGCGAGCACCGCCTCGACGGCGGCCTCGCCGGACCGGACGAAGACGAGTTCCTGATCCAGCGAGGACAGGATCGCCTCGAGCGCGAAAAGGTTCTCGGCGCGATCGTCGACGAGCAGGATTTTCGCTTGGTGTGCCACGTCAGTGCTCCCGGCCGTTGCGCGGGCCTGGGACATGTCGTTGTCCTCCCAATGACGATCGTGACGCGTCCAGTCTGTCACGTTCCCGCGACTTACCGGCGCAGTAGCCGCCCGATGACCTTGACCAACAGCGTCACGAGCCCTGCCGCGCAGAAGGACAGGATGGACGCGGACATCCAGCTGGCCGGGGTGAAGCCGATGGAATGCCCGAACGAGGACCACGCAGAAGCCCACCAGGACACGTATCCGGGATTGATGAGCTGGTAGATCACGAAGCCTACCGCCCAAGGCAGCAGCATCGCCCAGCGGGAGCGTGCCGAGGCCGACAGGTCCCAGTGCCGCCGGGGCACGGCGAGGTAATCCGCGAAGTAGTCCGCGATCAGGACCGCCGACATGGGCACGAACACCGAGCCGAGCAGGGTGAGGAAGTTCTCGTAGTCGGAAATGTTGAGCCACAGCGCGCCCGCCGTGACCAGCGCGGTGATCACCCCCGCGAGCACTCGCCTGTCCCATAGCGGCCGCAGGTTCTGCATCGACACCGCGGTCGAGTACACGTCGGCGAACGACTGGTCGAGCTCCCGCGCGGCCAGGACCGCGAACCCGAGCGAGCCAAGCGGCAGCGCGATGAACGCGCCGAAGATGTCATTGGAGTTCCCGTGCGCGACGGTGACGAGCGCGAGCAGCCCGATGACGTAGCACAGCACCTGGGTGACGCTATAGCCGGCCACCGCGCCAACGAACGCCGAGCGCGAGCTGCGGGAGTGCCGCATGTAATCGGCGGCCAGCGGCGCGAACGAGATGGCGACGGCGACGACCGTATCGGTGGCTGCCCAGTAGCCGGACCAGGTTCCGTGCGTGAAAGCGGGCAGCGGATGCCGCAGTAGCTGGACGAACAGGTAGCACATCACGATCAGCACGGCAGCAGTGGCGTACCGGCGCAGCACCCGGATGGCACCCAGCGGCCGGATGGTCAGCAGCGCGGTCAAAACCCCGGCGATCAGGACATATCCCCATTTGGGAACGGCGGGCGCCACCGTGTGCGCGGCCGTCGCGATCGTCACGAGCTCGAAGATGCTCCACCCGAAGAGCTGCAGGATGTTCAGCGCGGTCGGCAGGTAGGAAACCCGCGCCCCGAACAGCCCGCGAAGCAGCACCATGGCCGGCGCGCCCGTGTGGGTACCGGGTATCCCGGAAAGCGCGAGCACCACGGTCCCCAGCAGCGTGCCGACCACGATGGCGGTCAGCGCGGCAGCCAGCGACAGCTCAGGCGTCCCCGTACCGCCCGGCTGCAACACGAAGATCGCGCCGGTGAAGCCGAGCAGGCTTACCCCGAGGTTGCCCCACAGCCCGAACTGGTCGAGCAGTCCGAGCGACTGCGGAACAGGCTCGGCGAGCGTTCGCCCCACCTCGGAGCGGCGGTCACCGGGAACAGTGACGAAGGTGCTCTCGCCGGCATCGGCGGAGTCGGTCGTCGTGGCCACAGCAGCCTCCCTACGCCGGAATTACCCGGACAGGTTCAGACGGTCGGTGGCACAGGGAGCCACCCTCTCAGCCCGGTCAGCCCGAGCTCCCGTGAATTCAGTTCCGCCAATTCTAACCATTCCCGGACGACGCGTAACGAGCCGGGTCGGCGGCTGGATGAGCAGCCCGGCTGCGGGTTAGATCGAGGTGACGTTCAGTGTCATCCCGAACGAGTGCTTGTTTCACGCCAACGGCCCGTTCCCTACGAGCCGGGTCGGCGGCTGGATGAGCAGCCCGGCTGCGGGTTAGATCGAGGTGAAGTTCAGTGTCATCCCGAACAAGTGCTTGTTTCACGCCAACGGCCCGTTCCCTGTCGGCTCGCTTGTCGCTGGCGAGCAGATGGCAAGGGAACGGGCTACTCGTCTGATCCGTCGGCGTCGGCGTCGGCGCTGCTGCTGCTGCTGCTGCTGCTGCCGCCGCTGCCGCTGCTGCCGCCGCTGCCGCTGCTGCTGCCGCTGCCGCCAGCGTCGGAATTGGCGGCGGGCCGGCCGGGGCGGCGCATCTGCCGGGCGCCGCCCGGCATCCGGCCTGCGTCCCCGAGGGCCCGGCGGAGCAGGAACTCGATCTGGGCGTTGGTGGATCGCATCTCGTCGGCCGCCCACTTCGCCAGGGCGTCATGGACGGCCGGGTCGAGCCTGAGGAGGATGCTTTTACGATCTGCCATGGCGGCGTCACGCGTACAGCGAGCCGGTGTTCACCACTTGCTGGGTGGCCTGCTCGCTGCAGAGGACGACGAGCAGGTTGGACACCATGGCGGCCTTCCGCTCCTCGTCAAGTTCGACGACGTCCTCCTCGGCGAGGCGCTCCAGAGCCATCTTGACCATGCCGACCGCGCCTTCGACGATCTTGGCCCGCGCGCCGACGACCGCGCTCGCCGCCTGCTGGCGGAGCATGGCCTGGGCGATCTCCGATGCGTAGGAGAGCCGGGTGAGCCGGGTCTCGACGACCTGCACGCCGGCCGCCTGTACGCGGTTAGCGAGCTCGGTGGACAGCCGCGCGGTGATCTCATCGGCGTTGCCCCGCAGTGAGAGCACGTTCTCGGCGCCCCTGGCGTCGTAGGGGTAGCTGGAGGCGATGTGCCGGACGGCGGTCTCGGCCTGGATCGCGACGAACTGGGTGTAGTCGTCGACCGAGTAGGTGGCCTGCGCGGTGTCGTGCACCTGCCAGACGACCACGGCGGCGATCTCGATCGGGTTGCCGTCGGCGTCGTTCACCTTGGCGGCCGCGGTCTCCAGGTTCCTGATCCTGGTGGAGACGGGGATCCGGTTGGAGAACGGGTTCACCCACTGCATCCCCGGCTCGCGGATGGTGCCGATGTAATTGCCGAAGAGCTGGACGACGTGCGCCCGTCCAGGCGTGACAATGGTGATGCCGCGCAGCACGCTGCTGACGACGAGGGCGAGCAGGACGCCCACGACGATGAGTACAGCCCGCACGGCCCCCATGTGGACCGCGCTCTGCCAGAACGCCACGACCGTCGCGGCCAGCAGGACGAGGTCAACAAGGAGCACTCGCGGGCCTGGGACGTACCAGGCCGCGTGCTCGCGCATCGGCTGGCTGGGAGAGTAGATGGCCGCATCTTGCACGTGAGTCTGGGCTGACATGTGCCCACCTCCGAGGAGAGATTTCTCTGATACCCATTGCTATCATACTGATATCAGTTTTTTCCGCAAGCTGTATTTCCTCACCCGATCCCCAATGAGCCAAGTGCGCAATTGGGCCGGCAAGAGCGAGCCCAAACGCGCACAAGGCTCGCTGGCACGCCGCCCGGTGCCGCCCCCCGCTGTGGTTGCGGCTAAGGCTTATGGTCGCTGCGCACCTGGGAGTCGCCGCGAAGCTGCGGAGTGAAAGTGTCGCCGCGCAGGGCCTGCTCGATGAGGATCACGGCCTTCGCGATGTTGGCCAGGCGGCGTCCTTCCGTGCGGTAGGCGGCGAGCAGGGCGTCGATCGCGTGCGGCGGCAGCGTCTCGCCGAGCTCGGTCCGCGCCGTGCGGTAGCCGGCCCGTGCGCCCTCGACGCAAGCCTGCGTATGGTGCCGGGCCATCGCGGCCAGGGCCGCCGGGTGCCGCCGCAGCACGCCGTGCAGCCGGAAATCGGGCGGCACGACATCAAGCAGCCAGGCGATCGCGGTCGCCTCGAAGTCCTCACTGCCCGGCGGATGCACTCCGGTTGGCCAGCCCGGCGGTATATACGCAGCCATGGCGAGATCATAGCATCAGCTAGAACGACAATTCGAGTCTGCCCCGTTCGCCTCACCGGTCATGACTGACCGGGCCTGTGTGGCCTTTCACGATAGATGGCCCTCTTTCACGGAAGATGGCCCGTGGGGGCGTCGAGGTAATCGACTGGCCGCCACTGCGCTACGCTGTGACTCCCCGTGACCCTGGACTTAGACAGCTGCTTCGCCGCAAAGGCGGCAATGCCCGTCACGCCGGGAATATCGTTCTCTCATGTCCGGCCTCCCCCTGGACCCGTCGGTAGCCCCGCCGGGGATTCTCCCGCGCCAGTTCCTCAACGAGGACGCGCACCGTGTCTAGGACCCGCGGCCGTCGCGGCGCGTTCGGATAGGTCCGTTTCTTCTTGGCCAGGCGCCGGTGCCAGGCTAGCAGGGTGCCGGGTGTCACGATCCGGTGAAGCCGAAGGCGCCCGGGCAGCAGCCTGGCCAGTGCGGCGATCACGGCCCGGTCCGCCCAGTCCGGCGCGCTCGGCCAGGGACGGCGGGACATCGTCGAGGGAGGCAGCCACGCGGACCCGCTCGGGGGAAATGTTCTCCACGCCGTCGCCGAAGTCGACCAGCGTGACCCGCATCAAGTCCGACCAGCGGTTGGTCACCAGCTCCACGGCGAGCGTGTCCCGGACCGTGCCGCCCGGGCCATGGACGGCGATCAGCCCGTGCGCGACCTCCAGGTCCACCAGGACCCGGCCGGTGCAACATTTGCCACACCAGAAAAACGGAGAGTAGGGACAGGAACGCGATCAGCAAGGCCTGAGCCTAGCCGCGCCACCAGTGTTGCATGGGGATCTTTGGGCAGAACATGATCACATTTATCAATACAAATCAGCACAAATTCATAACAATCAGCGGTTTACCTAGCTATATAGATACATATCAATATCATGATCAAAAAATATACGACTCGATGCTTCACCGAATCGGTTGCGCAGGCGCCCCACCACTGTGATTCTGTCAATCGGAGACGCGTCCGCGATCAGCAGGCAGACGCGTAACGTCGACCCGCACCGGCAGGCAGCCGTGGTCCGCGAGACCGTGTTGGCACTACGTGACCAGATGGGGACGCACCGAGCGGTTTTGCTGGTTTTGTCCTCGGTCTTGGTCGCGGGCACGAGCCAGCTAGCAGTGATCCGAGAAAGGAAGCCGACAATGCCGAACCTTAATGTGACGTATGCGGACATGCAGTCCGCTGCCACCCAGCTGCAGAACGGCGAGCAGACGATCCAGTCCGATCTGCAGCGTCTCAAGAGCCTGGTCGACAACTTGGTCGCCAGCGGATACGTGACCGACTCTTCCAGCAAGCAGTTCGAGTCGTCGTACACGCAGTTCAACAGCGGCGCGACGCAGATGATCGACGGACTGAACGGGATGGGCCAGTACCTCACCGCGGCCGCCAACGCCTTCCAGGAGACGGACACCCAGCTGGCCTCGGCACTTAAGTAGCACTGCGCTCAAGTAGCACGGGGCTACAGCAGAGCGGCCCTCGTCGCAGGGTGCTCGCCGAGCTGTCACGCCGTTGAGTCAAGTGCGCGTTTGGGCTCGCTCACAGGTGTCCAAACGCGCACTTGGCACGCCAGCCGCCGACCGGGGCTGCGCGATCGGTGCTGGAATCCGTGTAAGCGGAAGGAATGAACATTGCGGCTGGCGCTCACGGTCGTGTCGCCGACGGCGCGGCGTACGGCGGACTTGGTGCTTGACGCCGACCCGGCCACCCCCGTCGGGGACATCGCCATCGAGCTGGAGCGGCTGGCATTCGGCGGTTTCGCGCCGCACGCCGCATCGGCCGATACCAGCGCCGAAGGTACCGTGGACGGGGGCGCGGCCAGCGGCTCGATCGTAAGCGGCACCAGGATCGCAGCCGGTGCCCCGCCGGTCTCGCCAGCGCGGCCGGCGCTGGCGGCGTCCCTGCTGGCGCCTACGATCCCGTTTACCGCCAGGCTCGCGATAGCCGACTCCCGATCGCACGCGCGGGCGCGAGCCGTGGCGCTGTACGTCGATTACCGGGAGGTGCCGCCGGAGACGGCGCTCGCGGACTCCGCCATCAAGGACGGGGCCGTAGTCAGCCTCGGCAGTCCGGAAGGCTGCGTGTACCCGGAGCCAGTGGGGCTCGTGGAGATTCGCGTCGCCGGCGGCCCGGGCGCGGGCGCGGTCCACCGGCTCAGTCTCGGCAATGCCGACATCGGCAACGGCCAGCGCGTCGCGATCGCTGTCAACGACCCCGCGCTACCCGAGTTCGCCCTGCGGATCTCCGTCGACAACCGTGGCAGCTGCCGGGTCGTCCCCTTTGACGGCGTGCGGGCGTTGCTCGACAGCGAGCCGCTTGAAGCGGCCAAACAGTGGCTGCCCGGCCAGCAGATCGCCGTGGGCGGTACGCTGCTCGGCCTTGCGCCCTATGAGGTGCCCGGCGCGGCACTGCACCGATCCGACGACGGCGGCATCGACTTCAACCGGCCGCCGCGGCTGCTGCCACCGCAGCGAGTCACCAAGTTCCAGCTTCCCTCCCCGCCAACGGAGGGCGAACGCCGCCCGTTGCCGGTCCTGATGGCTGTCGCCCCTGTGATCATGGGCGTCGCGATGGCCGTCATGATGAAGGAGGTGTACATGCTGGCCATGTCGGGGCTCAGCCCGATCATGATGATCGGCAACTACTTCACCAACAGCAAGCAGGGACGCCGATCCTATTCGCAACGGATGTCGGAATACCGCGAGCACAAAGAGCGTATCGAGCGGGACGCCAGCGACGCTCTCGCCGTCGAGCGCACGGCGCGCTATGACGAGTGCCCGGACCCGGCGACCGCCTTGTCCATCGCCTCCGGTCCACGCCGCCGCCTGTGGGAGCGGCGCCGTACCGACCCCGACTACCTGGTCCTGCGGGCGGGCACCGCCGACCTGCCGTCGGCGGTCGAGCTGACCGATCCCGAGCTGGACGAGCACCGCAGGCAGGTGTTCTGGACGGTGCCGGACGCGCCCGTGACGATCCCCCTATCGCTGCGCGGCGTGGTCGGCGTCGCCGGCCCGGTGAAACGGCGCGTGCCGTCGGTCGCTGGCTCGTATCCCAGGCCGCCACCCTGCACAGCCCGAACGACCTGCGGATCTGCGTGCTCACCGACTCTTCTGGCCGGACGAGCTGGGAGTGGGTCCGGTGGCTGCCTCATTGCCGGCCGGGTCCGGCGGGCAACTGCACCGCGCTGATCGGCAACGACGCGGAGTCGGTAGCCGCGAGGATCGCCGAGCTGCTCGCGACCATCAACGCGCGTTACAAGGCGCTCCGTGAGGGCGGGCAGGACACGGTGCGGTTCGACAGCGACATGGTCGTGGTCTTCGACGGCTCGCGGAAGCTCCGCTCGCTGCCGGGCACCATCCAGATCCTGCGGGAGGGGCCGGGAGTCGGAATCTACGCGATCTGCCTGGACGGCGACGAGCGGCTGCTGCCCGCGGAGTGCCAGGCGGTCGCCGTCGTCGGCCCGGACGGGCTGCGCGTGCAGCAGATGATGGCCGATACCGTGCGCGAGGGCCGCCCGGACCTTGTCAGCCCCGGCTGGTGCGGGCGACTCGCCCGGGCCATCGCCCCGATTAGGGACGCCAGCGACGAAGGCGACACGGCCGGGCTGCCAGACTCGAGCAGGCTGCTCGACGTGCTGCGCCTTGAGCCGCCTACCTCTGAGGCGGTCGCCTCGCGGTGGAACGCCGGCGGACGGTCCACGACGGCGGTGATCGGGGAGTCCTACGACGGGCCGTTCGGCATCGACCTACGGCGGGACGGGCCGCACGGGCTGATCGCCGGGACCACCGGATCGGGCAAGTCCGAACTGCTCCAGAGCATCGTCGCGTCGCTCGCGGTCGCTAACCGGCCGGACGAGATGACGTTCGTGCTCGTCGACTACAAGGGCGGCAGCGCGTTCGCCGACTGCGTGCTGCTTCCGCACACCGTCGGGATGGTCACCGACCTGGACACCCACCTGGTGGAGCGGGCGCTGGTCTCGCTGACCGCCGAGCTGACCAGGCGCGAGCACATCCTGGCGGCGGCGGGGGCCAAGGACATCGAGGACTACCAGCTACTGCTGGACAAGAGGCAGGCGAGGGAACCCATGCCCCGGCTGCTCATCGTCATCGACGAGTTCGCGTCCATGGTGCGGGACCTGCCGGACTTCGTCACCGGACTCGTCAACATCGCCCAGCGCGGCCGCTCGCTCGGCATCCACCTCATCCTGGCCACCCAGCGCCCTTCCGGCGTGGTCTCCGCGGACATCCGCGCCAACACCAACCTGCGGATCGCCCTGCGCGTCACCGACCCCGCCGAGAGCATCGACGTGATCGACGCCAAGGAAGCCGCGCAGATCTCCAAGTCGACCCCGGGCCGCGCCTACGTGCGGCTCGGACACGCCTCGCTGATCCCGTTCCAGGCCGGCCGGGTGGGCGGGCGCCGCCCGGGCGCGGCCTCGAACGCGAACGCGCTCCCGAGGCCATGGGCCGCGTCGGTCGACTGGGCCGGGCTCGGCCGGCCGGAACCGGCCAGACCCGCCGCCCGGAAGCGCGCGCAGGAGGAGATCACCGACCTGAAGGTCCTGGTGGAACAGGTACAGCGCGCCGTCCGGCTGCTCGATCTCCCGGCGCAGCACAGCCCGTGGCTCCCCGCGCTGCCGGAAACGCTACTGCTGAAGGACATGATGAGCGGTTCCGGTGGCAGTCAGCCGGGGTCGTTCGGCATCGAAGATCTGCCGAGCCTGCAGCTGCAGCGGCCCGCGACCGTGCGCCTTGAGACCTTCTCCCACCTCATGGCGGCGGGCGCGCCGCGCAGCGGACGGTCCCAGCTGCTGCGGACGATCGCAGGCGCGCTGGCTCTCGAGCACAGCTGCGCGGACGTGCACATGTACGGGATCGACTGCGGGAACGGTGCACTGCTGCCGCTCGCGGACCTGCCGCACTGCGGTGCCGTCGTGAGCCGCACCCAGACCGAGCGCGCGGCCCGGTTGCTCGGGCGGCTGGACGCCGAGATTGGCCGACGGCAGGAACTGCTCTCAGAGAGCGGGTTCGCGGACGTGAACGAGCAGCGGGCCTCCGTCACCGGCGAAGAACGGCTGTCGCACGTCTTCGTGTTCCTCGACCGGTGGGAAGGGTTCACCACGACGCTGGGCGAGCTTGACCACGGCAGCCTCACCCAGTCCATCACGCGAATACTCGGCGAAGGCGCGAGCGTGGGCATCCACCTGGTGATGACCGGGGACCGGACGCTGATCGCGGGGCGGATCTCGAACCTGTGCGAAGAGAAGCTCGTGTTCAAGATGGCCGAGAAGGAGGACTACGGCTTCGCCGGGCTGCGGCCGAGGAACATGCCGGACGAGGTCCCGCCGGGACGGGCGTTCCGCGCGGGCTCGGGCCTCGAAGTTCAGGTGGCGCTGCTCGGCCCGGACACCTCCGGGCAGGGACAGGCGGCAGAACTGCGGTCTATCGCGTCGTCGTGTGCCTCGCGGGACGTTTCTGTGCCGGCCGGCGCGCGGCCGTTCCGCGTGGACGTACTCCCGTCGCGGATCTCGTTCGAAGACGCGTGGGCGCTGCGGCCCGCGTCGGCCGGACCGCTGTTCGGCATGGTGGGGATCGGCGGCGACACGCTGACCGCGCTCGGGCCTGACCTGTCGACCGGGGCGCCGTGCTTCATCGTCGGCGGGCCCGCGCGATCGGGACGGTCCACGATCCTGATGTCGATGGCGCGGTCGTTCCTCGCCGGCGGGACGCAGCTCATCCTGGTGACGCCGCGCCCGTCGCCGCTGCGGGCGCTAGCGTCCTCTCCTGGCGTGGTACGTCTCTTCGAAGGTTCCGACCTGGAAGAAGAGCCGTTCGCCGAGGCACTGGCCTCGGTTAGCGGGCCCGCGGTCGTCGTGATGGACGACGCGGAGATGCTGCGGGACTGCGACGCGTCGGGCGAGCTGGACCGCCTGATCTCCCGCGGCGCCGACTCGGGGCGGGCGCTGGTGTTCGGCGGGGACGCCGAGAGCCTGGGCATCGGCTTCGGCGGATGGCAAGTAGCGGCCAAACGGGCCCGGCGTGGCTGCCTCATCGCCCCGTCGACGCTGCCCGTGGGCGACCTGATCGGCGCGCAGCTGTCGCGCTCGATGCTCGGCCAGTCCGCGAAGCCGGGACGGTGCCTGCTCAACGTGGGCGACGGCACCCTGGTCACGGTCACGGTGCCAATAGCCACTTAGGTCATGAGTTCGCTTGGAACGGTAGTTCACTCGGAAAGGACGTAAATGGCTGACATCTCCGTCGACCTGGACATGCTGAATCAGACCGCAAACGCGCTGAGCACCCTCATTAGCGATTTCAGTGACGCCGCCAAGATCGTCAGCGACGCCGACATCAATGACCCCACGATCGGTAAGGCGCTGGATAACTTCACCGGCGACTGGAAGGTGAAGGTGGGAGACCTGATTTCCTCCATGCAAGCGGTCCAGAGCATGGCGAGTCAGGGCTATTCGGGCTACACCACCACCGATAACCAGCTAACTCAGGCATTGCAACAGTCCACTTAGCTCACAACCTGCAAAAGGACAGTCAGTAATGGCAAACCCCGTGCCGTCGACCTTCGCGCCGCTGGCATCTTCTAACCCGGTACCGGCCGACACCGAGGCGATGACGAACCTTGGTCAGCAGTACACCGCCACCGCCAACACGATCGCGCAGCAGGCGACTAACCTCCAGCAGCTCTCGAACGACTCTTCCGATGCCTGGGTATCGAAGGCGGGAAGCAAGTTCACGTCGAAGGCGTCAGACCTCGCCACCCGGATCACCCAGGCGGAGCAGCGCTACACGACCGCGGGCGCGGCCCTGACCGCTGCCGCCGAGCCGATGTACCAGGCGCAGCAGCAGGCCTATGCCGCCGTGCAGCAGGCGCAGGAGGCCGAGCAGACGATGACGGCCAACGCTCCTAGCCCGCCTCCCGCCGCTGGGAGCCCGCCGCTGACGGCAGACCAAAAGGCAGCAGCTGCGACCGCGGCGTCGAATTACAGCGCGGCCTCCGATTCGCTAGCCTCGGCGCAAGCAAGTTTCAACAGCGCGGTGGATTCCTACAACACCGCCGCAAAAAACTGCGCCAATACGATCAACACCGAACTCGACCACGACGCGCTCAAGGACACCTGGTTCCAGCAGCACTTCGGGTGGCTCCTGGAGTTTCTCAAAATCCTGACGATCATCGCCATGGCCCTGGCTGCTATCGCCCTCATCCTCGCGTGCCCGTTTAGCGCGGGACTGATAGTAGGACTGGGCGTCGCCGCGTCAACGGTGGCCTCGGCGGCGACCATCGTGGGCTTGGCGGGGCTGGCGGTCACCGTCTTGAGTACCGTCGGCGATGCCATGGCGGCGGGGGGTGGCCTTGAGGGGTGGACATCGTTCATCACGGACATCGTGGGGCTGGCCACGTTCGGCCTTGGCGAAGGGATAGCGGCCGCCGGCAAGGTAGCGGCCACCGACGCCGAGAACCTGGCCAAGGGCTTTGCCAGCAACGCGGCCAAGGGCGCGGTGACCGATGCGGCCAAGACCGCGGCCAGCGACGCGGCCAAGAACTCGGCCCTGGACGCGGCCGCCGACAAGGCGGCCGCGGCCGCTTCAAAGGCGTTCACGGACAATGCCACCGCCGCCGGCGTGCTTACCCCGGACGAGATAGCCGCCGGGGCAAAGAGCGCGGGAGAGGATGCGGCGCTGAACGCGACCATCGACGAGTCCGCCGTGGGGCAGGCTGCGGTGGATGCCTTGCTGAAGAGTGCGGGGGATACCGGGAAGGCATCGATCACGACCGCGGTGGAGAACGCCGAGAAAGGGTTGACAAACAGCCCGCTGAGTAACTTCATCGGGGCTACGAATATGAGCTCAGACATAGCGGAAGCAATCGCGAAGGTCAACGCGATACAGAAAACGGTGCCCAACTTCGCCAAGATCGGGCAGATCGCCAACGAGGTGACGACGGGGGCCGTGGTCAACGGGGGTATCCAAGCGGGAATGTTCGGTTATGGCATTTACAGCACTTACGGCGCCGCGACGTCGTGACGCGATGACTACACCGGACATAGCCACCCTGGACACCGCGGCCTCGGCCCTGCCGCGTGACTTCGCCCTGCTGATGCCGCCCGGGTGGGTGCGCATCCCGCTCGACGGCCGGGAGGGAGCACGGGCCAAGGCGCTGGCGACGGCGAAAGTCTCGAACCTGCCCGAGCCACAGCGGAGCCAGGTACGAGAACAACTACTCAAGGTGATCAAGGCCGGGCTGCGCCAGGCCCGGCAGGCGGGGGGAATCGACATCTTGATGAGCCTCGTCGAGTGGAACGGAGTACCTATCGCGGCGTCGGGCCTGGTCAGCTACGTCGATGAGGGCGGCGCACCGGTCCCCTTGGACGTCCTGGCCGACGACTTCTCTGCCGAAGGCGGTGACGCGCGCCTTGTCACGATCGCCGGGCGCACTGCCGTCCGGCACCGGCGCGTCGACCCGCCACTCACCATGGTCGACTACATGATGAGGATGCCAGGCAAGCCGGGGCTGCTGACGTTCGCGTTCTCGACGCCGCTTGAGCCGCTGGCCGACCCGATGGTCGTGCTGTTCGACGCCATCATGGGGACACTACGGTGGATAGCATGACCGAATTCTCACTGCCTCCGCTGGTCGTCGGCTGGGACAACCGCTGGGTCCAGGTGCCCCTGAACGGCAACCTCGACGATTGGGCACGGAAGGCCGCAGAGAAATACGTGGCGTCGCACGGCGGCAGCAAACGGCAGGTCAGGGGGCTGCTGGAGGGCGCGGGTGGAATCGCCCGCCGCGCGGGAGACGCGGCCGTGACGCTGGTCCTGATCCCGGTGCCCGCCGAAGGCATCCGGGCGCTCGTCAGGTTCTGCCCCGTCGACTTGTCCGACCGGCCGGAAGGCGAGGACGGCTGGTCCGTGCTGCTCGGCGAGCTTGCCCCACAAAGCCCATGGGAGGAAGCCGCCAAGATCACCGAGGTAACGACCAAGGCCGGCCTGTGTCGCCGTATCATCCGCAGGTATGTCGCGGGTAGGGGAGAGACTCGGGGAATAGGGGAAAATGTCAGCTACGTATGGCTGTTCCCCCAGCACGGGGCGGGCCTGTGGATGCTGACCTCGTTCACCAACCTGGCCGAGGCCGGCCTGTGGCGAAGCGCACTCGACGAGCTAGCGGCCGCCGTCGAGCTTGAGCAGGTGTCATGAGGGCTGGGGCAGCGCCCCAGCCCGGAGAGCTTGAGATCCGCCCGGTCCGCCCGGACGGACGGCTGCTTCCCGCGGACAACGCGGTGCTCGGCAAGTGGGTGCTCCGCGCGGATCCCACGGCCGGAAGGCTGGAGTTCACCGAGGACCGGGCGCTCATCATCACGCCCGCCCGCACTCTCACCTTCCCGCTGCCGTCGAGCGGCCGCCCGGACGCCGTGCGCACCGTCTGCCTTGTCAGTTACCGCTGGAGAAGGAACATTAAGACCGGAATCGCCTGGCGGCCGCTCTTCCTCGACGGCGACGGCCGCGTCCTTGGCCAAGGACGCGTGCGCGACGAGCCGCGAGCGTCGCAGCTCTGGCCGACACGGATCTTCGAGCCGCTCCAGGCGGTGGGGATCACCGTGACTGAGCGGAGCTTCGGCACGGAGAAGCTGTTCAAGCGCGCCTATCCGGACGCCTGAAGTGACACTTCCCCTCACCTGATCGTGGGCAGCGCTCTCGTGGGCGTGCTCGCGGGGCCGCGCATCCGGTCCTGCGTGTTCTACCGCAGCACCGAATCCGGTCAGCCGCCGTGTCGCGCGTGCCCGGACTGCGGAGGGCTGATCCTTCGTCACCATCCGGTAGGACGCCGGCCTCTGCAGGGAGCGGGCAGGGGCGGTCGCCCTCCGGGGGTCACTCCGATACGAGCACGACGCCCGGGCCTAGGTCGAGGCCGGAACAAGGCGCGAACCATCGGCGGATGTCGTTTTGCATCTTTTTGTGGGTAATGTTGCACCCGCTGAAGATGTGGCACGAAAATGTGCTGTGATGTCACACCGGGCGGAGAAGGGGCTGTGATGGCGGGGCCGAGCCCTACAGAGCAGGGGCACCTCGGTAACTTCACAGTCGAAAGCCGGCAGGGGAGACCGGACTCCAATCCCGGTCTGGCGTCGCGATTCTCCCGCACGCTGTATTTCGACGACTACTCGTCACTTGAGCTTGTCTCGATCGTCGAGCAGGTCGCGGCCACGCACCAGTACGTGCTGCCGGAACCGACCGACACGGCACTGCGGGTCTACTTCGATCAGCTGACGCGCGGCGAGGGGTTCGGCAACGGCAGGACCGCCCGGCAGGACTTTCAGCGCATGACCGAGCTCCACGCCCAGCGGGTCGCCGAAATCGCCGACCCGGCAACCGAGGACCTCACCCACCTGCTGCCCGCGGACCTGCCCCTGCTGGTCCCGGAACCGGGTCGCGCGGCCCCCGCCGCCGTGACAGGTCAGGCCATCCGGGCCGTCGCAGGGCCGTCAGGAACGGAAGGGTGATGAAGATGAGGAGGAACGAACTGATGGCGACTGCGCTCACCAGCGGCTCCAGCCTTCGGCTGCATGACATCGTGCTCGTGGCCGGGTGTGTTGTGCTGCTGGCAGGCGTCATGATAATCGGACGGTGCTTCCGGCGCGGGCCGTCGGGTAACGCATTCGCTGAGTCGCTGGCCGCGGCGACCTCGTCGCCCATCCCAGTGGCGGTCGGCGACGGCCCCAACCCTCCGTGGACTGAAGATGGGCGCCCCGAGCGGTCGCTGACAGCGCTGCTCGCCGACCCGTCCGCCTGGCGAACAGTGGACGCCGCCGTGGAGTCGGTGCTCGCCGCGCTTGCCGGCCCGAATTCGCCAGCGGTCTGGCCCTACGCGGCCCTCCTGACCAAGGAGACGATCACGGTGCTACTTGCCGGGGTGCCGCCGCTACCGGAACCGTCGGCCCCGTGGCGCGATGCGGACGTCACGGGGCAGTGGACAGCGGATCGCGCCAGCCTCGCCGCCTACTCGCCGCAGATCACCAGACGGCCTGGCGGCGCAGGGATGCGGCCTTACGCGGGCACCTTCGTCGCGCTCGGCTCACGGGACGGCGCTGCGGTTCTGCTCGACCTCGCTCGCGCTCCGGCCATCGTGACCGTCACCGGGGACCGCGTGGCGAGCCGTCGACTGGTCCGCTCAATGGCAGCGCAGCTCAGCGCCGCGGGTCACCGGGTCCTCTTCGCCGCGGACGTGATCGACGACGGCCGTGGGGGAGTGGGGCTGCCCGGAACGCTGTCCGGGCTGCTTGACCACATCGGTGACGGCGCCAGCCGGGCCGAGAGCGGGCAGCAGCGGGCAGCCGGTGCGTTGTGGAGGACGTTCGTGGTGTGCGGGGAGCCCGCACCAGCGGAGGCCGAACGCCTCCGCGGACTAATCGCCGGTGACGAACGCCTGCGCGTGATCGTGCTGGGCGAGATGGCCGACTGGCACTGGTCGTTGCAGGTGGATGCCGCCGGAGTGGTGATCGGCGGCGGGCTCGCCCTCGCCGCCGCCACCAGGTCGCTGCCTGATAGACCGGCTGACCGTGCGGTTGGCCCCGCCGAACCGCCGCCACCCGCAGGCCCTCCAGGGACATCTGCGAGGGGCGGCCGCCGTCGGCGCCGGCGCTGAGCCCGACGGAGCGCTGTCCCCGTCGGCGCGGGTGTGGGGTGACGAGAGGCTGCGGGACGGCGATGTGATCCGCGGCCTGCCCGACACCGCCGGCGTGAGAATCGGTGGATGCCGTTTTGTAACTTTTTGTGGCTAATGCTGCGTCCGGTGAGGATGTGGCATGAAGATTGTGGTGTGATGTCGCACTGGGGCGGAGAAGGGGCTGTGATGGCGAGGCCGGGTCACACCGAGCGGGGGCACCAGTGAACGGCCGGCGGGCATTCGACGGCGAGTTCCGCAGGACCATGATGTCGGCCGCGACTGGCTTGCGGGCCCGCCCCCGGGCTCTCGCAGCAGGCGTGATCACGTCACTGATCGGAGTGGCGCTGATCGTGGTCGCGCTAGTCGCGGTCCCGGGCAGCAGCAATGCCCCTGCCTTGGCGGTCGCCAAGGCTACGGCATCCACGAGCCTCGCGGCGCACGCCGCGAAAGCGCCGACCCCGACGCACCGCGCCACGCCAACGGCGCGCCCGAAATCCTCACCGACCGCCGTCGCGACTGCCGCGGCGCCGCCGAAGTCGCCCAGCACAACGAGCCAGACCACGCTGCCCAGCAAGTCGGCGGTTCCTACAGCGCCAGTACCGACGGCAACGACGGTATCGCTGCCAGAGCCGGTCAGCTTGTGGGACCTGAACGACGACGCGGGGACAACCGCGCAGGACTCAATGGGCGTGAACCCGGCTACCGGCTCGAACATTGGCTGGTGCGGCGGGAGCGGGAACTGCGCCACGTTCAATGGCACAAGCAGCGCGTTCACGACGTCCGGTAGTGTCATCTCCACCGCCCCAGGCAGCAGTTTCACGGTGGTGGCGGCGGTCTACATGACCGCGCTCACGGCTAACGATGGATCGGAGACGATCCTCAGCCAGGACGGCGCTGACGACAGCGGCTTCTACCTCCAGTACTCGGGCATCGCCAAGCGCTGGGCGTTCTCGCGGGTGACCACCGACTCCGACGCGGGTCCTTCGGGCATCCGGGCGCTGTCGACGACCGTGCCGGCCCTCAGCACCTGGACGCAACTGGTCGGCGTCTTCGATGCCTCAGACAACCAGTTGAGCCTTTACGTGGACGGGGTGCTCCAGGGTACCGCCACCGACACGTCCCCGTTCGCCGCCACGGGCGTCCTGGCGATCGGACGCGCACAGTTCGACGGCCAGCCCACCGACTGGTTCAATGGCGCCGCCGACGACGTTGAGGTCTTCAACGTCGCCCTCACCGCCGCCCAGGTGAAAAAGCTGTAGCCCTCCTATGTTGGTTGCAACCGCGTGACGAGTAGGGGAAGCGGTCCGCGTGGCCGTCGTGGGGTCCGGCGGCTAGCCGCTCCTCACCGAGATGCGCCGCAACGGGCTACACCGCCCGTGGCGATCAGCTTGATGCCTGGCCGGACCGCCAGCTCGGAGGCGATGTTCAGGGCGTTGGTCACGATGGTTAGCTTCTGCCGGTCGGCGAGTGCCCCGCAGGGCGGCCTCGTGTGCCCCGAGGCAACGACCCGATGCACCGAGCCACCGTGGCTGGAATGCGGGGGACCTCGCGTGCCATAAGGCCGCATCGGCGAGCGCAAACGGCTGCCGCCGTGTGGCCCGCAAGGGCAAATCGGGGGCGTCACTGCGCCAGGATGCTGAGCAGGATCATCGCTCGGCGCTGGTGTCCCCTGGTCGGGACGGGCGTCAGCGCGTGAGGGTGCCGAGCAGGCCGAGCTCGTGGGCCTTGACGGCGGCCTCGGTGCGGGTCGCGGCCCCCAGCTTGCCGAGGATGTTCGATACGTGGACGCTCGCCGTCTTGGGGGAGATGACGAGGGCTGCGGCGATCTCCCTGTTGGACTGCCCGGCCGCGACGAGGCGCAGAACTTCCAGCTCCCGGCTGGTGAGACCAGGATCGTCGGCGTCCCCGTCGGAGCCCGCCCGGCGCATGAGGTCGGCGATCTGGGCGGCGAGGGGACCAGCACCGAGCCGCTGGGCGATTGGCGCGGCGCGGCGCAGTCGCACCATCGCCTCATGCCCTGCTCGCTCAGCAAGCGCGATCCTGGCGGCGCAGGTCATCGCGAGGACCGCCTCGTAGGGCTGCCCAACCGCTTCCCACGCGCTGACGGCCGCGTTCGCGATCGGGAGCCGTCCGCTCTCCCTGACCGTCTCAGGGTCAGGTGCGGTTCCACGCTCAGAGACCGTTTCCAGGTTGGCGCCTGGGTCGAGCGCCGCGTAGGAGAGCTGCCATGCCCGCTGCACGGGACCGCAGACATCCAGCTTCTCCGCGAGCGAACGCACGCGGTCGAGCAGCACGGCGGCATCTTCGCCCGGAGCCTGCGTGGCTGCCCTGGCCGCGCTCACGAGCAGCGGCCACCCGTACCGAGGGCTGGACAGCGACACGTCGTACTTCTGGAGTGCCTCGATGGCCACGGCGACAGCGGAGGCCGGCCCTTGCCGGCCAGCGCCACGTCGATGTCGAGCTTGGCAAGCGGAAGATGGTGCTGGGACTCATACCCGCGGTCGGCGAGCACCGCCCGACTCGCCGCCGCGCGCCTGGCGGCCACCGTGAGGTCACCACGGGCGAGGGCGATCGCGCCGCTCACCACCCACAGCCAGACCCGGGTGCGGGGCGGCGGCGCAAGATCGAGGGCACGCCCGGATACCTCTAGCGCCTCATCCCACTGCCCGAGGTACCACAGCGGCTCGGCCAGGTTGATCGCCAGGAACGCGCCGCTGGTCCTGGCGAGCCCATGCCGTTCCGCGTCGGCGATGCCGCGCCGCCCGGCCTGTGCGGCGCGCTCAAACTCGCCCGCGCCGCACAGCAAGTGCGTCTCGAGGATCATCAGCTTGATGGTGGGGTGGTACGCGCTGGCCTGCTGAGCGATCTGACGCGCCTGGGTGAGCAGCCGGAAGGGCTCGCTGTCACTGGCCGCGCCTTGACCCGGTCCGGCCTCGATCATCGCCAGGTTGGCGAGCGCCTGCGCCTCTGCGCCGAGGTTGCCTTCCTCACGCGCGAGCCGCAGCGATTCCGTCGCCCAGAGGCGGTACTGCGGTCCTTCGCTGTCGCTACCGCAGTGCGCGACGGCGAGCAGCAGCTCCGTCCTGGCCGACCGGGAGACGTCTTCCGGCACGAGCGCCAGCGCCCGGTGCAGGTCAGCCTCGGACAGAGCCAGGCCGAGTTCCTTGCGGAAGCTGAGCCGCTCCCGCATCAGCAAGGCGACCCGGACCGGCTCGGTGGCCTCGTCGAGCTCCGTGAGCGCGAGTTCCACGTACGCGAGGCCACGCTGTGGCTCCGCGGCGTCCCTCGCGGCGGCCGAGGCCTCTTCGAGCACGCGCACGTGGTCGGCCCTGATCTGCGCCGCGGCGTCCGGCACCTGCTCCCAAAGTTCGAGGACCCGGTCGAGGAGCATCAGCCGCTCAGCGTGTGCGACCGCGTTCGAGGCCTGAACGGATGCTTGCCACGATCCGGCCAGCGCCCCAGTCGTGTTATGCGCCGAGTACCAGTGGTGCGCTTTCTCAATGTCCGCCCGGCCCTGCAAGACCAGGGCGGGGTCGGCGTCGATCGCCCGGGCGAACCGGGTGTGCACGGCGGCGTGCTCGCCGGGAAGCAGGTCCGCGTGCACGGCCTCTTGGATCAGCGCGTGCCTGAAGGAGTACCCGTCGGAGCTCGTCACCAGGACGTTCGCCGCCACGGCCGGGCGGATCGCGGTGATCAGCTTGTCCGCGTCATGTCCGATGACCTGCATGAGCAGCCCGTCGCTCGTCACGCCGCTGCCTGCGCTTGCGACGCGCAGGACCTCCTGGGTGTCTTCCGGCAGCCGCCGTACGGCCTGCAGCAGCAGGTCAGCCAGCGAGTCAGGAACTAGGTCGCACCCGTCCGCGCACGCCAGGAGTTCCTCGGTAAACAGTGGGTTGCCCTGCGCACGCTCATAGATGGCGTCGGCGAGGGCCTGGTCCGGTGGCCGACCGAGGACGACGGCGGCGAGTTCTTCGGCCTGCCCGCGCGTGAGCGGGGGCAGCTCGGTTTTGTCTACCCAGTCGATGCGCGCCAGCTCGGCGAGCAGCGGGCGGAGCGGGTGAGTGCGGTGCAACTCGTCGGAGCGGAACGTCACGATGACGAGGAGGTTGCTGACTGCCCGCTGATAGCCGATGAGGAAGGCGAGCAGGTCCCTGCTTGAGCGGTCCGCCCAGTGCGCGTCCTCGATGATCAGGGCGAGCGGCCGCTGCTCCGCAAGCCGCTCAAGAAGGGTGAGGAAGCCCTCGAAGAGATGCGCCCGCGCCTCCCCGGCAGTCACTGCGCCCGCGTAGCCCGCCTCGCCGGCTGCGCCCGCGTAGCCCGCCTCGCCGGCCGCGATGGCTCCGCCCGCATCGCCGTGCCCGAAGCGTCCGGCCGCCTCGCCCGGCACGCCAGGCGAACGGTCGGCGGCCAGCTCTGGCAGCAGCCGGGACAGCTCCCTGGCGGCCCGTCCGCTGCCCCGTAGCAGTCCTGCGAGCTCACTCGGGTCGGCTTCCCGCACGAGCTCCCGCAGCATCGCGGTGAACGGGCTGTAGGGCAGCCCGTCGGCGCCAAGCTCCAGGCACGCCCCCGTTAGTACCCGTACACCGGCACCCCGCGCGGCCGCCGTGAACTCGCCGATCAGCCGGGTCTTGCCCATCCCGGCCTCGCCGCCGATGAGCACAGCGGCAGGTTCACCCTGGCGGACCGCCTCAAGCGCGCCCTCCAGGGCGGCCATCTCGGCTGCCCGTCCGACCAGGACGGGGCTCGCCCCGCGTCTGCTCACCACAAAGTTAAGCGTCGCATAAGGGTCTGACATTCCGGCCTGCCCAGAAGGCGGCGGGCCGGAATTCAGTCCAATTTCTGGCCGCATGCCAACTTCCTGGCCTTCTGGCTTCGCGGACTGGTCGCCTGACATCGCGGACGCGGACGCGGACGCGCTCGCCGCGCCGTGCTAGCGGCCCGTCCCCGCGTGGCCACGCGCGTCTTCCTTTTCCGGCGGACCGTCTTCTTTCCGCGCTTCCCCGCAGGACCCAGCGGAGTGTCCATCAGGAAGCGGGTTGGTCCGCGGCGCGGGATCCGCGTCGCGCGCTGTCTCGAACATCTCGTCGGCGAAGTCAGGGATTGCCGGCGTCACGATCGCCTCCGGCGCCTTTGCCTTGGCCTGCCTGCCGCGCGCCGCCGCGCGGCTCTCGCGCGACTCTCCGGCCTGCCGCGCGGCCCGCTGCTGCTCGGCGATCCGCTGCCTGGCCATCTCATACATCAGGTTCCCGTTCATGGGCCCTCCCCTGTCCGACAGACCGCCTTGGTCGCCGGCGTACTTACAGGCTCGGCCTAAGGTCCCCCCACCCCGCTATTGGTCGTTCGCCGTATCTTGGCCGTCCAGCGCCGCCTAGGCCAGGTAAGCCGTCTTAGCAGGCGCCTCCCCGCCAAGGACCCCCGGTGGTTGTAGCAGCGAGCCGGCTCTAGACGTCCTGTTGCCACAACCAGCCGTCCTGTTGCCACAACCAGCCGGTCGGGCACTCGCTCGGCGTGCGTATCCCGCGGCCGGGCCACTGACCACAGTTGGGTCTCGGCCGAACCCTCGCCTTTCCGATGGGCACGTTTCCGATGAACACGTTGCGTCCGATGAACACGTTGCGTGATCTTCATGGGAAGCGCAGAAGAAGAGGGCTCGGCGGCAGTGGTAATAGCGGGCAATAAACTGGAGGGCAGACGCGTTTTCCGCGCAGCCCGGTGCCACGGACACAATCGAGGCGTGGTGCAGACCCGATGCCGAATGAGCGAGACTCACGCATGCCCGCACAGCAGGAGACCATCATGACTAGCGCGACGGAACTGGCGACCCGCGGCGACGTCCGCAATGTCGCTATCGTGGCGCACGTCGACCACGGCAAGACCACGCTGGTCGACGCGATGCTCTGGCAGTCAAACGCGTTCGGCGCGCACGCCCACGTCAACGAGCGGGTGATGGACTCCAACGACCTGGAGCGCGAGAAGGGCATCACGATCCTCGCGAAGAACACCGCGGTCAAGCACAGCGGGCTGACGATCAACATCATCGACACGCCCGGCCACGCGGACTTCGGCGGCGAGGTGGAGCGCGGCCTGTCCATGGTGGACGGCGTGGTGCTGCTGGTCGACGCGAGCGAGGGCCCGCTGCCGCAGACCAGGTTCGTGCTCCGCAAGACGCTCGAGGCGAACCTCCCGGTCATCCTGGTCATCAACAAGGTGGACCGTCCAGACGCGCGGATCGCCGAGGTGATCGACGCCTGCTACGAGTTGTTCATCGACCTGGACGCCAGCGAGGAGCAGATCGAGTTCCCGATCGTGTACGCCTCTGCGCGGGCAGGCCGGGCGAGCCTCAACCGCCCCGAGGACGGCGGCATGCCGGACAGCGAGAACCTTGAGCCGCTCTTCGACGTCATCAAGCAAACTGTCCCCGCCCCGGTCTACAACCCCGTCGCGCCGCTGCAGGCGCACGTCACCAACCTCGACGCGTCCTCCTACCTGGGCAGGATCGCGCTCTGCCGGATCTACAACGGCACGATCAAGCGCGGCCAGCAGGTCGCGTGGTGCAAGCACGACGGCTCGATCGAGCGGGTGAAGATCAGCGAGCTCTTCCTCACCGAGGCGCTTGAGCGCGTGCAGGCCGACGAGGCGGGCCCGGGTGACATCGCCGCGATCGCCGGCATCCCCGACATCATGATCGGCGACACCCTGGCCGACCCGAACGACCCGCGCCCGCTCCCGCTGATCACCGTGGACGAGCCGGCGATCTCGATGACCCTCGGCACGAACACCTCACCGCTGTCCGGCCGCGAAAAGGGCACCAAGGTCACGGCAAGGCTGGTCAAGGACCGCCTCGACCGGGAGCTGATCGGCAACGTGAGCCTCCAGGTAGTGCCCACCGAACGCCCTGACACGTGGGAGGTCCGCGGCCGCGGTGAGCTCGCGCTGGCGATCTTGGTCGAGACCATGCGCAGGGAAGGCTACGAGCTGACCGTGGGCCGTCCCTCCGCCGTCACGCGGGAGATCGACGGCAAGGTGTACGAGCCGGTCGAGCGCCTGTCGGTCGACGTCCCTGAGGAGTACCTCGGCGCGGTCACCCAGATGGTCGCGGTGCGCCGCGGCCGGATGGAGACGATGACCAACCACGGCACCGGCTGGGTGCGCCTGGCGTTCCTCGTCCCGTCGCGCGGGCTGATCGGCTTCCGTACCCAGTTCCTCACCGAGACCAGGGGCACCGGGATCGCGCACCACGTCTTCGAGGGCTACGAGCCGTGGGCCGGCGTCATCAGGGGCCGGGCGACCGGCTCGCTTGTCGCCGACCGCACCGGCGCGGCCTCCACCTACGCCATGTTCAACCTCCAGGAGCGCGGCTCGCTGTTCGTAGCGCCGACCACCGAGGTCTACGAGGGCATGATCGTCGGCGAGAACTCGCGCAGCGACGACATGGACGTGAACATCACCAAGGAGAAGAAGGTCACCAACATCCGCCAGTCCAACCAAGAGGAGCTCGAGCGGCTGGTCCCGCCCCGTATCCTCAGCCTGGAGCAGGCGCTTGAGTTCTGCAACGAGGACGAGTGCGCCGAGGTAACCCCGACCTCGGTAAGGCTCCGCAAGACGATCCTTGACGCAAAGGAGCGAGGCCGAGTCCGCGGCCGCGTCTCCCGCGAGCAGCAGTAGTCCTGCGGGGAGCCCAGCAGCAGTAGTCCTGCGGGGACCCCCGGCAGCACTAGTCCTGCGGGGGACCCCGTACCCCACGTACAAGGACGCTCACATCACACATAGCCACACTCCAGCAATACCTCCTTCGTCTCAAGAACCTGTTGCAATACCCATTTGACCTGGGGCGAGGGCTCGTAGCCTGTCCGACACCGGGCCGTCCTTCGCCTGCCCGTTTCTCCGGCCAGGGACGAGCTCTCGCGAGGGCCCCAGGTCAAATTTGGTACGAGGTGTTGCAACAACCACTTGAAACCAACCTCTATATTGCCGAGATTCGATGTGATGTGTCCGTCGGCCGGTCATCCTTACGCAACGGCACCGTGTGCCGAAATATCGGATATCGGTATACCCATATCTCCGGCATCGGTATACCCGCCTTTAGCTCCTCCGCCTAGGCTGCATATGCGCGCCCAGGCACATCGGGGAGTGCGGCAGGCACGTGAACGGAATGGCGTCGACGCAGCCCGGGGGCCTGCGTCGACTTGCTGTGCGGCGGACCGCCCGCAGGGGAGCGGGCGGGAAGCAAAGTAGCGTAAGGGGGCGCGGTATCGTCACGGGGCGCGCTATCGTACGGGGCTTAGCGGTAACGCGGCCTAGCTAGAGATGATCATGGCGGCCAAGGCTGGCCAGAGCACACCCTGTGGTGAGGCCGCCTGCCCTCCGTCGTAGCGGCTGCGGGGAAGACTTTATCCCTGGTGGAAGAAAAGTATTGTCATACGGCGGAAATTTCGCATTGCATGGAAACTCCGCACACGGCGGAAACAAAGCATTCGTCAGATCTGGCTTTTTTACCGCGCAGTGCGGAGTTTCCAAGATCTTCCGTCGGCCTCCGGCAGGTAAGGGGCAGGCGGGGCGACTGCGGCAGTCATGACCCACGCTAACTGAACAGAATTGTCGTATAAGTGCATAAAGTATTTGCGAAAAATAAAGACTTCGCGATCATCGCCCGCACTCAAATATGGATGTGTCGCATAAGTCCGAACATTTCATAAAAGCGCGCTAGACTGACACGTTTCCCGAGAAATACCTTGGATCGATGAGTACGCCATAGCGAGCGCAGCGATCCAAGATCTTCTCGATTAGGGCCGTAGCGGCATTTCCGGCATGAGTGCCTCCCCGGGTCCGGGGTGAGTCTCTGTCCCGTGTCCGGGGTGAGTGCCTCCCCGGGTCCGGGGTGAGTCTCTGTCCCGTGTCCGGGGTGAGTGCCTCCCCGGGTCCGGGGTGAGTCGTTCGCCAGCGCTGAATTCGCCCGCCGTCGGCGTTGCTGCTTGAAGCGACCAGACGCACTGATTACTTTACGTGTATGAATAAGTTGCGGAGAGTGACTATTCTGCGGGCGGCGGCCGCCAGTGGCGTAGCGATGGCACTGTCGCTCGCCACGGCGGCTGACGCCCACGGGGCGGTCACGGAGGCGGGCGGCGCGCCGCTTCGCGGGCTGGACATCTCTGCCTACCAGCATGCCGGATCGCCGATCGACTGGGGACTGCTTGCCAAGCAGGGCATTCGCTTCGTCGCGATCAAGGTCTCGGAAGGGACCTACTACGTCAACCCGTACTACCCCTCCGACGCGCGGGCCGCCGCGGCGGCGGGGCTCGCGATGCTGCCTTACGTGTTCGCCAACCCTAGGCATGCCGACGGGACGGCGACGGCGAACTTCGCGGTCACCGCCATGGGAAGCGAGCGCGGACGGCTCCCGCTCGTCGTCGACCTGGAGAACGACCCCTACGACAAGACCGCTATCTGCTACGGGCTTGGCATCCCGGCGATGCTCGCCTGGATCACCAGGTTCACCGCGCAGGCCGCGGCGCTGACCGGGAAATGGCCGGTCATCTACACGACGGCCACCTGGTGGCAGCAGTGCACGGGATCCGCGGGCCAGATCCGGCGTGATCCGCTCTGGCTTGCCGCGTTCGACGGCACCCCGCCGACAGTGCCGTTCCCGTGGCACGACTGGACCTTCTGGCAGTACAGCAACGACGGTTTCCTGGCAGGAATCGGCCAGGCGGACCTGGACTTCTACCAGCCAACCGGCAACCTCCCCGCCCTCAAAGCTCCCACCAAGCGCGCGTCCAAGAAAAAGCCGAAGCCCGAACGCCACCTCGAGAGCCGCCCTGCCCAGCGAAAGCGAACAGATCGCAAGTCTTAATCACGACGGATCCTTGCCCTTTGACCTTGATTTTCACTTTGAAGATGGCTCGCGGCAGCACCGACTAACATAGTGAAATTGACGCACCAGGACTGCGGCAGCTCTGCGACAGCAGTAGACGCCCGAGGGGCTTGCGGCAGCACTGACTAGTGAAATCGACGCACCAGGACCGCGGTAGCTCTGGAACAGTAGGACGCGCCCACTGGCCAGCGGCAGCACGGACCACAGAAATAATTGAGCCCCAAAGGTTCGCGGTAGCTCTGGGACAGTAGTAGACGCCCGAGGGCCAGCGGGAGCACGGACCACAGAAACAGCTGAGCTCTAAAGGTTCGCGTTAGCCCTGGGGCGGCAATGGGTGTATGAGGTTTGATCTTAGGTCCGAAGATGAAAGGCCGAAGGCCGTCAGCGTCGCTGACGGCCTTTCCTGAAGCCTCTAAGAGGCGGGGGTCGCGGGGGATTCGCCGCCGACCTTCCGAAGGAGCGTCGGCGGGAATCTCCCCACGACCACAGCCACTCACCCTTTAGGTTCTGACTTTGATCTTGGTCTTTGACTTTGATCTTGGTCTTTGACTTTGATCGAGGATCGAGGATCGAGGATCTAGCGCTTGCCGGGCACCATCGGGGTGCCCTTCGCCTTCGGCCGCAGGGAGATCTTCGAGCCGAGCCAGACCAGCGGGTCGTACTTCCGCCCGGCGACGCGCTCCTTCATCGGGATGATCGCGTTGTCGGTGATCTTGATGTGCTCAGGGCAGACCTCGGTGCAGCACTTGGTGATGTTGCAGTACCCGAGGCCGAAGTCATCCTGCGCGATGTCCCGCCGGTCGGCCTCGTCGGCCGGGTGCATCTCAAGCTCGGCGATCCGCATGAGGAACCGGGGGCCGGAGAACGCGTGCTCGTTCTCCGTGTGGTCACGGATCACGTGGCAGGTGTTCTGGCACAGGTAGCACTCAATGCACTTGCGGAACTCCTGCGACCGGTTCACGTCCTCCTGCTGCATCCGGAATTCGCCCGGCTTGATCGACGGGTCCGGCGTGAACGAGGGGATCTCGCGGGCCTTGGCATAGTTGAACGACACGTCCGTGACCAGGTCCCGGATCACCGGGAAGGTCCGCATCGGCGTGATCGTCAGCGTCTCCTCCTCGGTGAAGGTCGACATCCGCGTCATGCAGCCCAGGCGCGGCATACCGTTGATCTCCATGGAACAGGAGCCGCACTTGCCGGCCTTGCAGTTCCACCGCAGGGCCAGGTCGGACGCCTGCGTGGCCTGCAGCCGGTGCAGCACGTCGAGGACGACCTCGCCCTCGTTGACCTCGACCTTGTAGTCCTTCAGATCACCAGAGCCCGCGTCGCCGCGCCAGACCTTCAGCGAAGCCTTGTAACCCATCAGTGCCCCTCTTCCAGCGCGGCCGCTTCATGATGCCCGGCCAGCTCTTCCTTGGTCATGTACTTCTTGAGCTCCGAGATGTCGAACAGGTCGAGCAGGTCCGGGCGGATCACCGGGAGCGGCTGGTGCACCATGTCGATCTTGTCGCCGTCGAGCGTGAGGATCAGGTTGACCTTGCGCCACTCGGGCTCCATGGCCGGGTGGTCCTCGCGGGTGTGCCCGCCGCGCGATTCCTCGCGCTCCAGGGCCGCCATCGCCACGCACTCGCCTACCAGCAGCATGTTCCGCACGTCCTGGGCGTAGTGCCAGCCCGGGTTGTAGGCCCGCTCGCCCGGCACGGCCAGGGCCTTGGCCCGCTCCTTGAACTTCTCCAGGGCGGCCAGCGCGTCCTTGAGCTCCTGCTCGCGGCGGATGATGCCGACCAGGTCGTTCATCGTCTGCTGGAGTTCGGCGTGCACCTCATAAGGCGACTCGCCGACTTCCCGGGAGAACGGCTCGAGCGCTTCGGTGACGGCGGCGTCCAGGTCGGCCTGCGCGACGACCGGCTTGGTCGCGCCCAGCGACTCCAGGTAGTCCGCCGCGCCGTCGCCGGCCCGCTTGCCGAACACCAGCAGGTCGGACAGCGAGTTACCGCCGAGCCGGTTGGACCCGTGCATGCCGCCGGACACCTCGCCCACCGCGAACAGGCCGGGCACCGAGGAGGCGGCCGTGTCCGGGTCGACCTCGACCCCGCCCATCACGTAGTGACAGGTCGGCCCGATCTCCATCGGCTCCTTGGTGATGTCCACGTCCGCCAGCTCCAGGAACTGGTGGTGCATGGAAGGCAGCCGGGAGAGGATGTACTCGGGGGACCGCCGCGAGGCGATGTCCAGGAAGATGCCGCCGTGCGGGGTCCCGCGCCCGGCCTTGACCTCGGCGTTGATCGACCGCGCGACCTCGTCGCGGGGGAGCAGCTCCGGGGGACGCCGGTTGTGGTCCGGGTCGGTGTACCAGCGGTCGGCCTCTTCTTCGGTCTCCGCGTACTGCGCACGGAACACGTCAGGCACGTAGTCGAACATGAACCGCTTGCCCTCGGAGTTGCGCAGCACCCCGCCGTCGCCGCGGACGGACTCGGTGACTAGGAGGCCCTTCACCGACAGGGGCCAGACCATGCCGGTCGGGTGGAACTGGACGAACTCCATGTTCAGCAGCGATGCGCCGGCCAGCAGCGCGAGCGCGTGCCCGTCGCCGCTGTACTCCCAGGAGTTCGAGGTGACCTTGAAGGTCCGCCCGATGCCGCCGGTCGCGAGGATGACCGTCGGCGCCTCGAACAGGACGAACTTGCCCGTGTCCCTGATGTACCCGAAGGCGCCCGCGATCTTGTCGCCGTCCTTGAGCAGCCGGGTGATCGTGGTCTCGGCGTACACCTTGATCATGGCCTCGGGGTCGCCGAACTCGTAGGAATCGGCCTGCTGCAGGGCGACGATCCGCTGCTGCAGCGTGCGGATCATCTCCAGGCCGGTCCGGTCACCCACGTGCGCCAGCCGCGGGTACTCGTGCCCGCCGAAGTTGCGCTGGGAGATCTTCCCTTCCTTGGTCCGGTCGAAGATCGCGCCGTAGGCCTCGAGTTCCCAGACCCGGTCCGGGGCTTCCTTGGCGTGCAGCTCCGCCATCCGCGGGTTGTTCAGGAACTTTCCCCCGCGCATGGTGTCGCGGAAGTGCACCATCCAGTTGTCGTTGGGGTTCACGTTCCCCATCGCGGCGGCCGCACCGCCCTCGGCCATGACGGTGTGCGCCTTGCCGAACAGCGACTTGGAGATGATGGCCGTCTTCTTGCCCCGCGCGCGTGCCTCGATCGCCGCCCGCAGCCCTGAGCCGCCCGCGCCGATCACTACGACGTCGTAGGACAAACGCTCGATTTCGGTGTCGTTGGTAGCCATAGCTAATATCGCCCGTTCGTAGGCCTAGTTAAAGATCCGCGGGTCGCTGAAGGCACCGCTGGCGACCAGCATGATGTAGAGGTCGGTCAGCAGGAGCGTGGTCAGCGAGGTCCACGCGAGGGCCATGTGATGCCTGTTCAGCTTCGAGATCTGCGTCCAGATCCAGTACCTGACCGGGTGCTTGGAGAAGTTCTTGAGCCGCCCGCCGGTGATGTGCCTGCAGGAGTGGCACGACAGCGTGTACGCCCAGACGAACACCACGTTGATCAGCATGATGATCGAGCCGAGCCCGATGCCGAAGTCACCGTTCGGCCCGCGGAACGCCTGCACCACGTCATACGTGAGCAGGATCCCGATCACGACAGCCAGGTAGAAGAAGATGCGGTGCAGGTTCTGGCCGAGCAGCGGAAACTTGGTCTCGCCGGAGTACGCCGCGTGCGGCTCGCGCACGGCGCACGCGCCGGGCGACCGCCAGAACGCGCGGTAGTAAGCGCCCCGGTAGTAGTAGCAGGTCAGCCGGAAGCCGAGCACGAAGGGCAGCGAGACGAACGCGTAGGGAATGATCGGCGGGATCGCGGGAATCCAGTGCCCGAGGGACGAAGATCCCGCCACGCACTCGCCGCTCACGCACGGCGAGTAGAACGGCGTCAGGTAGTGGTACTCGGGCACGTAGTACCAGTGCCCGGTAAACACGCGGACCGTCGCGTAGGCCACCCAGATGGTCAGCAGGGTCGCGACGACGCGCCCGCGATTCCACCAGGGGTCCGTCCGGAGCGTCCGCTCCTTAATCTGCGCCCGCGTTCTGGCCGGCGCTTCTGAAACTTGTGTCATCCAGCGTCCTCGCTGCCTTGTGCGTAATCGTGAACGCGACGCGCAGCCAGGCGACCCCTTGATGCGGGCAGGGGTGGGGCGCGCATGCGATGCACACGAACTTATTCCAGTTGGTCTTAGGATGCCGCATCGGAGTGCCCTTCCAGCATGTGAGACTGGCTACACTCCCCGCTGCTTGCTGCTAATTCACTGCATTCTAGTGAGCAGATTCACATTCCAGATGTCGCGGGTGTAGCCGTCAAATCGGTACATACTGTCCGCGGGGCCGAAGGTTGCGCACTGCCGCGGCCGGGATGGTCGCCGCGGAATCCCCGGCCCCGGCCGCAGGCGTCCCGGCCATGAGAAACGTCGCAGCGGGCAACTGGGGATCGTAGGCCTCGGCCGACGACTGGTACAGCAATGGCCTCACCCGCCCCTGACTTACCGTGACCTCCACGACGACCGTTCGCGCCCCGTTGTCCGCGGTCACCACGTTCGCCATCGCCCCGCCAAGCCCGTAACGCAATCCGTGCCCCACCAGCCAGTCCGCGAGCACCTCGTCTTGGGCCGCGGTGCCCGGTTGCGCCGCCGAGTACGCAAACGCAACTGCATTAAAAAAACCATCAAAACAAGGGCCCCCGAACGGATTCTGGTCTCCGCCTTCCCCCGCCCCATTCCCTGCGACATTCCCGACATTTCATGAAATCGACCCTGAGTGAGTCGCATCGACCCTGCCGGGCCGGGTGGAAGACCCGGCCCGGCAGCACCGCGCCCAGGGGCAGCACGGCCCGATTAGCGCCCGCCGAGCCGTCCTGCGGAAAGATCTTGGATCAATGACTACGCCATAGCGGCCTCATCGATCCAACATCCTCGAAATCGACGTCCGTGCGCGCCCGCGCTGAGCTCGAGACGCCTGCCGGCATCGTCACTGCACGCCTGCCCGTCCCTCGAGTCACGACAGTTCCCCCTGTTTCCATCGTGTGTTGCCTGTATGGCGGTCCCCGTTACTGACGGGGCGGGGGTTGCCGCGACGCCCCCTGTCGCGGCAACCCCGGATGCCGGTGTTACTCAGGTGCCCCGGAACGGCCAAGGGCCTCCCGGAGGAACGCGACCTGGAGCAGGAGCAGGTTCTCCGCGACGACCTCCTGCGGGGTCATGTGCGTAACACCGGACAGCGGCAGGACCTGGTGCGGGTACCCGGCCGCGAGCAGCGCGGACGACAGCCTCAGCGAGTGCGCGACGAACACGTTGTCGTCGGCCAGTCCGTGGATGATGAGCAGTGGGCGAATCTGAGTAAGTACGGCTCGTTCGGGATCATCGAGAACGGAGCTGACCTGGTAGGCGGCGGAGTTCGCGGCGGGGTCACCTAGGTAGCGCTCGGTGTAGTGCGTGTCGTAGAGCCGCCAGTCCGTGACCGGCGCTCCCGCTATCCCGGCGTGGAACACGTCGGGGCGGCGCAGCACCGCGAGCGCCGACATGTACCCGCCGTGCGACCAGCCCCGCATGGCGACCCGGCTCGTGTCCAGGTCGCCGAACTCCCCGGCCGCTGCCTGCAGGGCGGTGACCTGGTCCTCGAGCGCCGCTGTGGCGAAGTCACCGGCGATCGTCCGGTCCCAGGACGGGCTCCGGTGGGGCGTGCCCCGGCCGTCCGCCACGATCACCGCGAATCCCTGCTCGGCGAACCACTGCGAGGTGAGGAAGACGCCCGCCGTCTTCAGTACCCGCTGCGTGGCCGGGCCGCCGTACGGGTCCATCAGCACCGGCAGCTTCGTGCCCGGCTTGTGCCAGGACGGGAAGAGCACGGCGGTGCGGATGCCGGCCGGCCCGGCGTAGAGGAAGCGCGGAGCCGGAGCCGGCAGGTTGGGCTCTTCGGCGAGGGAGGCGATCACCGGGCCCGCGCCGCCGCCGGCTTTGGCGACAGAGACCCGCAGCCGGTCGCTGGCCAGCGTCCGGCTGGCCAGCACGGTCGTCCCGCCGCCTGCCGTCGCGGCATGCATCCCCGGCGCGGTGGCGACCTCGGTGAGACCGCCGGGCCCGTAGCGCCACACTCCGGCCTCGGTGGGCTCGGTGGAGCCGGTGAAGAGCACGTCATCCCCGTCGGTGCCGAGTACCTGCCTCACCTGAAGCCCGGCCGGGGTGACCGCCGTCGCGCCGGCGAGCTCGCCCGCCGCGGCGACGACAAGCCGCCGGGTGTCCTCGCTGATCTCGGTCCAGACGATGCTCCCGTCGCCAAGCTGGGCGGGAACGCCGCCGATGATGTCGGTCCAGTGCGGGTCGGTGTCCTCGCGGAGCGTCTCACCGGTGAGGCCGTTAAACAGCCGCATCGTCTTCTGGTCCCTGGACTGCACGACGATCAGCAGGTCCTTGCCCCAGTGCGCCGTGACCAGGTACGGGAAGGCAGCCTTGTCCCAGGCGACTTCGGTGACTCCCGCGGCGGGCGGCTGCGCGTCTGCGGGCGGCTGCGCGTCCGCGGGCGGAGTGCTGGCGCCCTGCTCGGCTGGAGTGGCGGTCTGATCCTGGTCGGTGCCGCTGGCGATGAATAGCGAGACGTCCGCGTTCGGCGTGCCCGCGGCGGGATAGGCGACCTCCGCGGGCTTCTTGTCGGGGTTGGCGGGATCCGCGATGTGCCAGCGCCGCACCTGCGACTCGTCAACTCGCTCAACGAGGATGCTGTTTCCGTCCGGCGACCACCAGTAGCCCTGGGCGCGGCCCATCTCCTCAGCCGCGATGAACTCCGCGAGGCCGAAGGTGACTCCCTCTCCCTGGGCGACGACGTGATCATCGCCGGTGGTGAGGCTGACGACCCGCAGCGTGCCCTCATGAACGTACGCGACCCTGACCCCCGTGGGGTCGACCCGAGGGTCCAGTGCGGGGGTCTTGGTGGCGACAAGCCGCGCCGTGGGGGCAGGGGCGCCGAGGGGGACTTTAAATACCTGGCCCGACAAGGCGAAGACCGCAATCGTGGCGGCCTTGTCGGTCGCGTAGGCCACGATGCCCGCGGCGGTTTCCCGCGTCCGCTCGCGGCGGGCACGTTCCTCCGGCGGCAGGTTCTCTTCGTCCGCGCCCAGCGCCCTGGGATCGGCGACGAGCCGCTCGGCGCCGGTGGCTACGTCAAGCTCCCACAGGCAGGTAACCGGATCGTCGCCCGCCTTGGACCGGAGGAACGTGACCCGCTCGCCGTCTGCCGATACCTGAAAGGCCCGGGGGACCCCGAGCGTGAACCGCCGTGTCCGCGCCTGCTGCCTGGGAAAGCTCTCCGTCATGCCCTCGATCATGCCCTACCGCCTAGGGGACGGCCTGCCGAACCCCGTGTGTCGGGCCCGGTGGCGGTTATCGCCCGCAGGAGCGACCCCGCACCCCGGCGGCGCGCCTGGGCGACGCGCGGTAGCGTCATGAGCGGCGAAGACTTTTTAGTGTGATGGCAGCCAAAAGTCTTCGTGATCATGATCTGGCCATGGAGGGACACGGGGTGGAACGCAGCCTGCTGCTGGTGCACGCGCATCCGGACGACGAGTCGATCGGCACTGGCGCCACGATGGCCAAGTACGCCGCGGAAGGCGCACGCGTCACGCTGGTGACCTGCACGCTCGGCGAGCTTGGTGAAATCATCCCGCCCGACCTGCGTCACCTGTTTCCCGACGAGCTTGGCCAGCACCGGATCGTGGAGCTTGACCGGGCCTGCGCGGCGCTCGGCGTTGACGACCACCGGTTCCTCGGCGGCGAGGGCCGGTACCGGGACTCGGGGATGATGGGCCTGCCGGACAACGACGACCCGCGCTGCTTCTGGCAGGCCAATATCGACGAGGCGGCGGACGCGCTGGCGAGGATCATCGACGAGGTCTCGGCCGACGTGCTCGTGACCTACGACGCTGACGGGTTCTACGGCCATCCCGACCACATCCAGGCTCACCGTGTCACGCAGCGCGCGCACGAGTTGACCGGCGCGGCCGCGAAGCTGTACGCGACCGCGATGCCCCGCTCGGTGCTGGCGCGAGCGGTCGAGCTTCCCGAGGACTCCTGGTTCATGAAAAATCCCGATTTGTCGGCATCGGTCCCCGACGACCAGGTCACGACCGAGATCGACGCCACCAAGTACCTGGATGCCAAGCGAGCGGCGATGCGCGCCCACGAGACCCAGATCACCGTGGACGGCGACTTCTTCGCGCTCTCCAACGACCTTGGCCAGCGAATACTCGCCACCGAGTTCTACACCCAGATCGCAGGCCCGAGAGGCCCGAGAGGCCCGCACGCAGGCGAAGACCGCTACGAGCGCGACCTGTTCGGTCGCTGAAATCGGTAACCTGCAGCATTATGGGGACTTCGCAAGGCTCGCCGCCAAACGGCGGATGGCGGGCGCTCACCACTGCCGGCGGTTACCTGGTGCTGTTTCTGCTCGGCGCCTTCCAGGGCCTGATCGGCAGCTTCCAGTACGGCCAGTCGCCCGTGCCGCTGATCGCGATCGTCCTCGTTGTGGTCATCTTCGTCACGTGCGTCGGCTGCGGCTGGGGAATTGGCACGTTCGGTGCGGGGCTCCTGCCCGCCGTCGGCTGGATCGTCGCGTCGTTCATCCTCGCGAGTGCGCGGTCGGGCGGCAGCGTGATCATCACGGCCACGACCGCGGGCGAGTGGTACCTGTACGGGGGCGCGCTCGCCTGCGCGGTCGGCTCCGTGACCGCGTTCTTCACCCGGCTTAGGCGCTCAGCACCGCCTCGCTGAAGCGCTCAAGACCCCACGCCAGATCGCCGGAGGTGATGACCAGCGGCGGAGCGAGCCTGATCGTCGAGCCGTGCGTCTCCTTGGCGAGCACGCCAAGCGAGGCGAGTCGCTCACAGACGGCCCGGCCGTCTAGGTCGGTGAACGTGACCCCGGCCCACAGCCCGCGCCCGCGCACGGACGACACGACCGACGACGGCAGCGACCCGAGCGCGGCCTGCAGCACCGCGCCAAGCGAGGCCGAGCGGGCCTGGTACTCTCCGGTCCGCAGCATCGCGATCACCTCGCGCCCCACCGCGCACGCGAGCGGGTTTCCGCCGAAGGTCGACCCGTGCTGCCCCGGCTTGAGGACGCCGAGCACTGACCGCGAGGACACCATCGCGGACACGGGCACGATCCCGCCGCCGAGCGCCTTGCCGAGCAGGTACGCGTCGGGCACGACGCCCTCGGCCGCGCACGCGAACGTATCACCCACCCGCCCCAGCCCCGACTGGATCTCGTCGGCGATCATCAGCGCCCCGGCTGACGTGCACAGGGCCCGCACCCCGGCGAGGAACCCGGCCGGCGGCACCACCACGCCTGCCTCGCCCTGGATCGGCTCGATCAGCACCGCGACGACGCGATGCCCATAGTTCCCGAGAACATCCTGCAAAGCCGACAAATCCCCGTACGGCACCAACACGAACCCAGGCGTATAGGGCCCGAAATCGTCACGGGCATCCGGATCAGACGAGAACGACACGATCGTGGTCGTCCGCCCGTGGAAGTTCCCGTCGAACACCACGATGATCGCTTCATCGCGGCGCACACCGCGAGAAAGGTACCCCCACTTACGCGAAACCTTGAGAGCCGTCTCGACCGCCTCGGCCCCGGTATTCATCGGGAGCACCATCTCCATGGAGCACAGCTCCGCGAGCTCCGCGCAGAACGGCCCGAACTGATCATGGTCAAACGCCCGCGAGACCAGCGAGACCCGGGAGAGTTGCCGCGTCGCCGCCGCCACGAGCCGCGGATGCAGGTGCCCGAAGTTAAGCGCCGAGTACCCCGCCAGCAGGTCTAGGTACCGCCGCCCGTCCACGCCGGTCACCCAGGAGCCCGAGGCCGACGCCACGACGACCGGCAGCGGGTGATAATTGTGCGCGCTGTACTCCCTGGTCAGCTCGGACAGATCCTCCTGCGCGGCCAGCTCAGGCGGCACGTCGGACCGCGAAGCGTGACCGGTAACCTGCGGCGGGGTCGTCCGCCCGACAACCGTCTGCGTCATGTGAACCGCCCTCCGACTCAGTGCCGAAGTTCCAGCGTGCAGCACTTAGCGCCGCCGCCCGCCTTGAGCAGTTCCGACATGTCCACCGGAACCGGCAGAAAGCCGCGAGAGGAAAGCGACCTCGCCAACCCGGTCGCCTGGCGAGCGAGGACCACGTGCAGCCCATCGGACACCGCGTTCAGCCCGAGCACTTCAGCGTCCTCGTCCTTGGCCTCGATGAGCTCGTCGAACACCGAAGCAAGCGACGCCTGTCCCGCATCGTCGAACGCCGCCGGGTAGTACATCGCCGTCGACGCGTCCAGCACGCACAGCGCGGTGTCGAGGTGGTAGAACCGCGGATCCACGAGCCGCAACGACACGACCCGCCGCCCGAACACTGACTCGAGCTCGCCGGCCGCCGCCTCTTCCGACCGGAACCCGTACGCCGCCAGCACGGTGTCCCCGGCGACCAGGATGTCCCCTTCACCCTCGTTCACGAAGACGGGCTCGTGCACGGACGAGTACCCGTGGATGAGAAACCACGACAGGTACGCCGCGGCCTCGCCGGCCCGCTCCTGGTACTTGAACCGCACGCCGAGCACGGTCCCGTCGATCACCGTCGCGCCGTTGGCCGCGAACACCATGTCCGGCAGCCCGGTCACCGGCTCGATCGTGGACACTGAGTGCCCGAGCGACTCATACGTCGCCCGCAGCGCGGCCCACTGCCGCATCGCAAGCCCCGGATCAACGGGAGAGTCGGGCCGCATCCACGGGTTGATCTCGTAGGTCACCGCGAAGTACTCCGGCGGGCACATCAGGTAAGTCCGGGGCGTAGCCACCCGGTGCGTCACGTCGCTAGTCATACCTAAAGCGTACGGACCGGGTTGTATACATAACAGAGCGTAAAGATGCGTCCGCCCGGCGATCCGTTGCGTTTTCAAAGTCAGAACAACCAGTTCATTGCGCGGCCCCAAGGCCGCCCCGTCACCTGCCGCATCGCGCCCATGCGACATGAGCATCCCCCGAACGTGTGCATGTTCCACGTGGCCGTGCCGCCGCGCGCTTTTTCCCGTCGCCCGCCGCGTTTGGTTAGCGGGACGCGAGGGCGCGGAGGCGGTCGCCGCCGACTGCTACCCGCTCATCGGTTGCGGTGAGCGCGACCCGAATGTACGCGTTGCCTTCGGGGCCGTACATGGAGCCGGGGCCGACTATGATGCCGCACTCGGTGGCGAGCAACTCGCAGGCGGCCCAGCAGTTGAGGCCGGGGCGGGTGGCCCACAGGTAGAGGCCCGCCTCGGAGTGCTCGATGGTGAAGCCGGCCGCGGTGAGCCCCTCGACGAGGATGGCACGGCGGGCGGCGTACCTGGCCTTCTGCTCGACCACGTGCGCGTCGTCGGACAGCGCGGCGACCATGGCTGCCTGGACTGGGCCCGGCACGATCATCCCGGCCTGCCGGGAGACGAGCAGCAGTTCCTTCATCAGGGCAGGGTCGCCGGTGACGAACCCGGCCCGGTAGCCCGCGAGGTTGGATCTCTTGGACAGCGAGAACACCGCGAGCACCCCGTCAAGTGAGTCTCCGCGCACTGAGGGGTGCAGCACGGACACCGGCGAAGTCTCCCAGCCGAGTTCGATGTAACACTCATCAGAGGCGAGGACCGCGCCCCGCGACCGGGCCCACGCGACAGCCTCCCGCAGCGCCTCGGCCGGCAGCACGCGCCCCGTTGGGTTGGACGGCGAGTTCACCCAGAGCAGCCGCGACGAGGCCGGCGCGCCGTCGAGGGCACTGCGACGATCACCACGGGGTTGATCACCACGGGGTTGATCAGCACGGGGTTGATCAGCACGGGCCGCCGCGTCGACCGCGACCGAAGAGGCCCCGCACAGCCGTCCCCCGATGTCATACGTGGGATAGGCGAGCGACGGGTAGACGACCGTGTCGGCGGGGCCAAGCCCCAGCATGGTCGGCAGCCAGGCGATGAACTCCTTGGTCCCGATCACCGGGAGCACGGACACAGGATCGACGTGCACGTCAAGCGAACGGGCAAGCCACCCGGCAGCCGCCGAACGCAGTGCCGGCGTCCCCGCGGTCAGCGGGTAGCCGGGTGCGTTGGCGGCTGCGGCAAGGGCGTCCTGGATGACCGCGGGCACCGGATCGACCGGAGTGCCCACGGACAGGTCAACCGCGCCTCCAGGGAACGCGTGCGCCTTCTCAGCGATCGGCGCAAGCTCGTCCCAAGGGTACTCAGGGAGCCGAGCGGCGAGGGTCACTCGTGCTCGGCCTGCGGCGGAAGCGCCGCGACGACCGCGTGGTCCTTGCCGACCTTGCCGACCTTGGAAGCGCCACCAGGAGAGCCGAGGTCCTCGAAGAAGTCGGCGTTGATCTTCTGGTATTCCTTCCACTGCTCGGGGACGTCGTCCTCGTAGTAGATCGCCTCAACCGGGCAAACGGGCTCGCAAGCACCGCAGTCCACGCATTCGTCCGGGTGGATGTAGAGCATGCGCTCGCCCTCGTAGATGCAGTCCACCGGGCACTCTTCGATGCATGCCTTGTCGAGCACATCGACGCATGTCTCGGCGATGACGTAGGTCACGTGAGCTCCTCTTTAACGTCTTACCCACTTCAGCTACCACACAGTATGGCGGTTCGTGTGGCTAGCTGGCGACAATACCCCCCGCTGCCGCGCCGGAGTCTGATTGCCAGATCGTTTCTGTCAGCCGGGCCGTCCACTGGTACCCGGCGTAGCTGACCTGCGTAATCCCGTACGAGCTCGCGTTGGTGACGAGCCAGTTCGCCACGGTCCAGCCGCTGCCCGACGGGGCAGCGACGGTCAGGGAACCGCCAGTACGAGCGCGGGTGATACTGGTCACCGCCCCCTCGTGTCCCGGCTGCCCGAAGGTGCTCTCCAGCCCCTTGACCGCTCCTGACAGGTTCAGCTTGGGGGAGACGTTATCGTCCGCCGCCTGCGTGGCCGGGCTGTACCAGCAGGTGACCGCGTGCGGCATGGTCGTGTAGTCGGCGGCAAGCAACGCGCCGGACTGCGCGTACTGCTGGTAGGCGTAGCCGTCAGCGCTCTTCTGGACAGCCTGCGCGGCCTCGTAGACCGGTATCGTCGTGTAGCTGGGGACCTGGACGAGCGCGCCGAAGAACGCCCGTGACGCGTACGCGGGATCCTCAAGCTCGGCGGTGGTGCCCCAGCCTTCCGACGGGCGCTGCTGGAAGATGCCAACCGAGTCCCGGTCGCCGTAGGTCAGGTTCTCGAGTTTGGACTCCTGGAACGCGGTCGCGTAAGCGATGGTCAGGGCCCTGGTCGGCAGCTGCTCGCGGACGGCGACGCCGGCAATCGTGGCCGCGTCGGCCGCCTGCCCGAAGTCGAGCGGGATCGCGTTGTTGCCGGTACCCGCCTGGCAGCCGGGCACGATCAGTGCCTGAACCACGAACCGCTGGTAGACCGTGTACACGGCATACGCTCCGACGCCGAGCAGCACCAGGATCACGGTGAGCACGATAAGCGGGCGTCGCCACGACGGCCGTCGATACTGGTAGGCCGCCGGCTGCCCTGGCGAGGTCGTCCGCACGGAGTTAAACTACCCCGCTTTCGCCGGGCGGGAGGGCGACCCACCGAAGCCCTCGGTCATTCGCCCTGGCGGCAGGTGCCTGATGCCGTGCGGTCCGGAATGTCGGGCGCTGGCGCGCCACGACATTCCGGAAATTTCAACATATGGATGAGGCGCGCCCGAGTGACCGGACTCGGGCAGTTACTGTGAGCCCAGGTTCGGTAGGCTCGCTGGCCATGAGTGAGCTGAAGTCTCCGCTGGCTGCGGTCATCGATGAACTTTGGGAGCGGCGTGGCGAACTGAGCCCCGCGGACGCCGCCGCCCGCGCCGAGGTCGTTGCGGCCGTGGACCAGATCGACGCCGGGGAAGCCCGTGTCGCGTTCGTGGACGCGGAGACGGACGAGGTCGTCGTGGACGAGCGGGCCAAGCGGGCGATCCTGCTGGCCTTCAAGGTCCTTCCGATGGCTCAGTCGCAGGTCGGCGACTTCCGCTACCACGACCGCGTGCCGCTGAAGACGCGCCTTGACGGGGTGCGCGTCGTGCCCGGCGCGATCGCCCGCTGGGGCGCGTACATCGCCCCCGGCACCGTCCTGATGCCCTCGTTCACCAACGTTGGCGCCTACGTGGACTCCGGGACAATGGTGGACACCTGGGCGACGGTCGGCTCGTGCGCACAGGTCGGCAAGAACGTGCACCTGTCCGGCGGGGTGGGGATCGGCGGCGTGCTTGAGCCGCCGAACGCGGTCCCCGTCGTCGTCGAAGATGAGTGCATGATCGGCTCCCGCTCGATGGTGACCGAGGGTGCCAGGGTCCGAACCGGCGCGGTACTTGGCTCGGGTACGAACCTGAGCAGCTCGACGCACGTCATCGACGTGGAGACGGGCGAGGAACTGCCCCGTGGCGAGGCCCCCGCCTGGTCGGTCTGCGTCAACGGCATGCGCTCAAGGAAGTTCGCCGGCGGCGAGTACGGCATGCCCTGCGTACTCGTCCTGAAGCGCCTCCCCGAGGGAGAGCGCCATAACAAGGCCGAGTTGAACGCGATCCTCCGCGACCACGGCGTGGACGGCTAGTTTCGTCAAGGGGATAGGGACAACGGGCGGGCGGGGTGAAACACGATTCCGTTTGGGATGATTTCAATATCACCTGACATGAGGCCCGCGCCGGCGCTCCTTGCCCCGCCCGTGATCGGCGTGTTTGCCATACCACGAGTGGTCGGCTGTCGCTAATTCGCCAGGCGTTCGTCTGTTTGCCGCGTGTTTCCGTCAGAGCACTGGCTGTTGATGGCTACCTTGGATAGGACTATGAGTGGAAGCAACACGCGCAGGGTCCGACGCCAGGGACCCGTGACGTTGCGCGGCAAGCAGATTCCGGCGACAACGACCGACCAGCGGCTGCTCGACCGCCGCGGTCCGTCCGACTGGGTGCACACGGACCCGTGGCGGGTCATGCGCATTCAGGCCGAGTTCGTGGAGGGGTTCGGCCTGCTGGCCGAGCTCGGGGTGGCGGTCTCGATCTTCGGCTCGGCCAGGAGCAAGCCGGGCACGGCCGAGTACCAGCTCGCCGTCGAGATCGCCGCAGGCCTCGTCCACGCCGGCTACGCCATCATCACCGGCGGCGGTCCGGGGATCATGGAGGCCGCCAACAAGGGCGCAAACGAGGCGGGCGGCGTCTCGGTCGGCCTCGGCATCGAGCTGCCGATGGAGTCCGGGCTCAACGACTACGTGAACGTGGGCGTCGAGTTCCGCTACTTCTTCGTCAGGAAGACGGTCTTCATCAAGTACTCGCAGGCCTTCGTGGTCCTGCCCGGCGGCTTCGGCACCATGGACGAGCTCTTCGAGGCGCTCACCCTGGTCGCGACCGGCAAGATCACCAAGTTCCCGATCGTCCTGGTCGGCAGCGCGTACTGGGGCGGCCTTATCGAGTGGCTGAAGACGACCATGCTGGCCGACGGCAAGATCGGGGCCGAGGAGCTGGCCCTGCTGCACATCGCCGACGACCCCGACGAGGTAGTCAAGATCATCAAAGAAGCCCACGCGGGACTCACCGCCTGGTAGTCCTGACTGGCCCAGACGGGTGACTGACTCCATGCACGGGTTCTTCCAGCAATACAACAGCCACCGTCTCAAAGAGCGCGACCGCAGCCGCATTCCGACCGCCCAGATCAACGACTGACGGCCAAACATGCAGGTAGGAGTGAGATCTCGGTCTCGGATGACCTGGTAGCGGCATCTCCGTTCGGCGATGGCGAATCTGATCGCCGCCGCAATCGGTCCGACAACCACACGAATGGGGCGGCGATCACAGTAGACCCGGACCTCATCGACAACTTCGGGACCCGTGGCGCCGGTCGAACTCGGTGCCCAAACGCGGTCGGGCTGCCACTCGGGTTTGCCTTTAACCCAACCGGAGGCGCACCGGCAATATGTCCGGCTTGCATACATCGACCGCAAGTGCTATTGGCGCCCCGATCCCACAATCGCAAGTTTCAGCTCAGCTGGGCGACGGTACGGGCGCGTGGTGATTCGCCGCGTTCGTCGTGGCGGCGAGCGCGAGCAGCCCCGCGCCGGCCGTGAGGACGAAGGCGGCGGTGAACTCGACGGCGAGGGAGAGCGTCGCGTAGGGGACGGTCAGGCTCTCGGTGTACCCGAACAGCCCGACGTTCGCGCTGAGCAGCAGCCCGACGGCGGTCGCGGCGCCGGCCACGGCGCCGGCCGCGAGCAGGGCCAGCCGCCGCAGGGCCGCGATGGCCGCCGCGACGACGATGCTCACGATGCCCTGCACCAGGAAGAGCGGCCCGATGACGCTGATGTCCTTGTAGCCGTCCGACCACAGCTCCAGGTGGATCACGCCGGACCAGACGAGGAAGCCGGCGCCGGTCCCGGCCAGCACGAGGACCGCCGCGCGGGCGGTCTGCGACTGCAGCGCGCCCGGCCCGCGAAGCAGGAAACGGGACACGCGCTCGCGGTTGAAGATAGCCATCGCCGGTCAGTACCCGCCGCCGCCGGCGCTCGACGACGCGGGGGTAGCGGCCGGGGCCGACGGGGACCCGCTGGCGGTGAACGAGCTCACGGCGGCGGTGACGTCGCTGCCGCCCGGGGCGACCAGCCACCACTTCGCGCCGAACGAGTCGCTGCCCTGCCCGGTGGCCGTCCCCGGACCGGTGTCACCCGAGAAGTAGTACAGCGGGTGCCCGTCGTAGGTCACCTGCCTGGTGCCGTCCGACCGGGTGATCGTGCCCAGGTCGCTGGCCTTCGCGCTGCCGGACGCGGTCACGGTGCTGGTGGTCGTCACCGGCGGCCAGGCGCCCGCGCACGCCCCCGTGCACATGGACGCGTCGCCGGTGTCCTTGGCCCACAGGTACACCGCGCGGCCTGAGCCGCTGACCAGGAACGTACTCCCCGACGACGAGGCGGTCGTGATGACCGTGGCCGCCGTGCTCGCGCTGCCGCTGGCGGCAGCGCTGCTCGCCGGGGCGGCGGGTGAGCTACTCGCCGGGGCGCTGCTGCTGCTACTGCTGCTACTGCTGCTGGAGCACGCGGCCACCAGTACCGCCGCGCCAACCGCGCCGCCTACCCCTGCGGCCAGCCTCGCCGGAGCGGACATCCGCTTCATCATGGAGTTCCTCATCGTGTTCCCCTCCCGTCTAACGCGGTTTGGTCGCGCCAGTTCCACTCCCCCAAGGACTGTCCTTGTAGGTACGGGGCGAAACGTGAACAGGGATTTGATACCGACGGGTGAAGAGGGAGTGCGCTGGCCCGATCAGGAATATGCAGTCCAAGCTGGTCCTGACCCAGGACACCGAGGCGGGCATCGGGCTGCCGGTAGCGACGCTGCAGCCGACCGGGTAACTCACCCCCAGGCGCTCATACGCCCCGAACCATGCCGCCGCGGGGCGCGGCGGACTGGCGGCCCGCCGTACGCGGGTGGCCCGCTCGCCATCTTGAGCATTCCCCAGAACCTGCGCTCCTGCCAGACGGCGACAAGCCCGTGAGCATGCATCCGCAAGAGTCGTTGACCGCAGTCCGTGCCGTCTCAGTCGGCGTATGCCGTCACGGCGCAAGGGTCGCGCTGGTGAGCGGGTTCCGGCTGGCGGCGTCCGCCGGGGTGTCGGCGATGCCTAGGCGTAGGTGCTCGATGTGGTAGACGGCCTGGTCGAGCAGCGCGGCGACGTGGTTGTCGTAGAGGGCGTAGACGATGTTCTTGCCGGAGCGGGTGCCGGTGACCAGGCCCAGGTTGCGCAGCAGGCGGAGCTGGTGGGAGACGGCGGACTGCTCCATCCCGGCAGACTCGGCCAGGTCGGTGACCGTGCAGGGGGCCTCGCGCAGCCGGGTGAGGATCATCAGCCGGCTCGGGGTGGCCAGGGCCTGGAGGGTGGTGGCGATCTTCGCGGCCGACGCGGCGTCCAGGCGCGCGGCAGGCGCCGCATCTTCTTCCCCCATGCCTTTATGGCCCATGCGCGCAGCATAGCACCCGAGAACACATGAACATGTCTTCACCTGTTCTGGTATCGTAAGCGGATCACGTCGTTCCGCCCGAAGGAGACCGTAGTGCCCGCGAGCCTGCTGGAAACCCCAGCCGCGACTGCGGTCGCGCCTGCCGCGCCCGCCTCGCGGCGGGCCGGGCTGCGGTCGCTGCCCTCGGTGCGGTGGGCGGCGCTGGCCACCGTGGTGTTCGCGGCCGGGCTCGCCGTCCATCTCGTGGCCGGACCGTCCGCGGTGGCGTGGGCGTTCTTCCTGGCCTGCTACGCGGCAGGCGGGTGGGAGCCGGGGCTGGCGGGCCTGCGGGCGCTGCGCGGCAAGACCCTGGACGTGGACCTGCTGATGGTGCTCGCGGCGGTCGGCGCGGCGGCGGTCGGGCAGGTCCTTGACGGCGGCCTGCTGATTGTCATCTTCGCTACCTCCGGCGCCCTGGAGGCGGTGGCCACCCACCGCACCGCCCAGGCGGTGCGCGGCCTGCTCGAGCTCGCGCCCGAGCAGGCTGCCCGGCTCGACGAGGCGGGCGGCGAGCAGGCCGTGGACGCCGCCGGCCTGCGGGTCGGCGACGTGATCCTGGTCCGGCCGGGCGAGCGCATCGCCGCCGACGGGCAGGTGCTGTCCGGTTCCAGCGATGTGGACCAGGCCACCATCACCGGCGAGCCGCTGCCGGCGGCTAAGACGCCCGGCGACGAGGTGTTCGCCGGGACCCGCAACGGCACCGGCGCCCTGCGGGTGCGGGTCAGCCGGGCCGCGGGCGACACCGTGGTCGCCCGGATCGTCGCCATGGTCGAGCAGGCATCGGCGACCAAGGCAAAGACGCAGCTGTTCATCGAGAAGGCCGAGCAGCGCTACTCCCTCGGCATGGTCAGCGCGACCCTGCTGCTGTTCGCCGTCCCGCTGGCGTCGGGCGCCGCGTTCCAGCCGACGCTGCTGCGCGCGATGACCTTCATGATCGTCGCCTCGCCGTGCGCGGTGGTGCTGGCTACGATGCCCCCGCTGCTGGCGGCGATGGCCAACGCGGGCCGGCACGGCGTCCTGGTCAAGTCCGCCGTCGTGATGGAGCAGCTGGGCGCCACGACCCTGGTCGCGTTCGACAAGACCGGCACCCTGACCGAGGGCACCCCACGGCTGACCGGGATCACCATCCTGCCCGGGGGCGGCCTCGGCGAGCAGGACGTCCTCGCCCTGGCCGCGGCGGCCGAGGCGCCGTCGGAGCACCCGCTGGGCCGCGCGGTGACCACCGCTGCCCGCGACGCCGGGCTCGCCCTGGCCCGCGCGGAGGAGTTCACCGCCGTCCCCGGCCGCGGCGTGACCGCCCTGGTCGCCGGCCGCCGCGTGGAGATCGGCAGCCCGGCCGGCCTGCTCGAGGCCCAGGCGCACCACGAGGCCGCTGCGCGTGTCGCGGAGCTTGAAGACTCCGGGCAGACCGCTGCGGTGGTGCGGGTGGACGCGACCGTGGTCGCGCTGCTGGCCATCGCGGACCGCACCCGGCCGGCCGCCGCGCCGGCCGTCGCCCGGATCACCGAGGTGACCGGCACCGCACCGGTCCTGCTGACCGGCGACAACCAGCGCGCCGCCAATCGCCTGGCTAGCCAGGTCGGCATCAGCGACGTCCGTGCGGGCCTGCTGCCGCAAGACAAGGTGAACGCCGTCAGTGACCTCCAGTCCCGGGGCGCCAGGGTCCTGCTCGTCGGTGACGGCATCAACGACGCCCCCGCGCTCGCCGCCGCAGCCACCGGGGCGGCGATGGGCCGGGCCGGGTCCGACCTCGCCCTGGACACCGCCGACGCCGTGATCATGCGCGACGACCTGGCCACGATCCCCGCCGTGATCACCCTGTCCCGCCGCGCCCGCCGCGTGATCACCGCGAACCTGGTCATCGCCGCGGCCATCATCACCGCCCTTGCCGCCTGGGACCTGGCCGGGCACCTGCCGCTGCCGCTCGGCGTGCTTGGCCACGAGGGCTCCACCGTCATCGTCGGCCTCAACGGCCTGCGACTGCTGCGCGCAGGCGCCTGGCGCAAGGCCGTCACCGGCGTACGGGACCGTACCACGTCAATAGCCGCAGCGCCCTGAGCCTGCCTGCGCCGACCGTCCTACTGAGCGGCCGCGGCCACCTCGTGATCCGCGCCCCGGTAATGCACTGCGCCCCGGGACACCTCGTGAGGGATGTCCCGGGGCGTAGCGTCAGAACACGCCGGCTGCGATCAGCCGCCCAGTTCCGAGAAGACCTGCTCCGCTACGGACGACACTACGTCGGAGTCCGTCACGGCCGGCTTCTCGAAGTTCTGCGAGTAGAAGTCGGCCGCCGCGACCGGGTCGGTCTGGCTGTTCAGCTCGTCCACCAGGGACTGCCCGATCTCGTTCGAGTTGTAGTTCAGGATGTCGGCTAGCTGCGTCGTCATGTCCTGCGAGGCGTTGCCGGTGATGATGTTCGCGCTCGGTGCGGCCGAGCCGATTGGCGTCCAGCCGATCAGGCCGCCGCCGCCGGAACCGACCGACTCAGGGTTGCCCCCGGACTCTCCGTCCACGCAGGACGCGACGCCCGCGGCCGCGGCCGCGGAGTACCCGTTGTCCATCAGGTACTGGCCGATCGCCAGCAGGTTGTTGCCGTTGGCGACGTCTGACTGCACGGCCGAACTGCCCCCCGACGCGGACTGCGTGCTGGTCCCGGCCGACGAGGACTGCGTGCTGGTGCCGCCCTGGAAGGTCGCGGCGGTGGTGGTCCCCATTGACGGGTCCGGCACCGTGGCGACCTCATTGCTACTGGGAATGGCCAGCACCTGGCCCACGCTGATCAGGTCCGGGTTGCTGATCTCGGACTGGTTGGCCTGGTACAGCCCGGACCAGTAACTGCCGTCGCCGTAGTACCGCTGCGCGATCCCGTACAGGGTGTCGCCAGCCTGCACCGTATAGGTGGCCGCGGCGGGCTGTACAACGGCGTCGAGGTGAGCCGTGATCGTGTGCGGGCTCGTCTTAGCAGGCGCATGGTTCACCTGTGGTGCGGTCATGAACGCGGCGGCTGCCATCGCACCAGAAAGCGCGACGACCGGGGCTGTCATCCCTGCCCGCAGCGCTGCCTTCTGTACTGCCGAGGGCCGCCTGTGCTGCCCCTTTGCTTCCTGCTTCCTGCTTGGTCGGGCTCCGAACCTCAAAGACCTGCCTTAATCCGAATCCGAGCCCAGTTACTCGGCAACATGCGCCTCTCGCCGGGCCTGATGTTTTGCTCATTGAGCAGGATGGCAGGACATTCAACTCAAAGCGGACGAATCGCCCCAAATGGCTCATCTGGGCTATGACCAGTCCAAATGCGTCAATTTGGTCGAAAGTTTCGATGCGGTAAGGGTTTCCGTATCATCCGCGTGCGAGGGAGCCTGACCAGGGATGACCCATACGGGCGGTACGTGACTAGGGACATGTCAGACGAGATGTGCGCTGGTCAGCACGCTGCTTAGGCCTCGGTCCGCCCCGGCCAGCAGCACCAGCACCCGCTCGATTACCCTGGCCTATCAGTCCGAGATGATGGCGAACCCGACGAACGTCGAGCCGAACAGTCCGAGCTGGATCAGCAGCCCGGGCACGAAGAACTTGTACGCCGCGGCGGTCCCTCCCGAGCCCGCCCAGGCGTCCCCGCCGGGAGCTTGGTGTGCAGCGGTGAGGGCGGAGGTGAGGGGGCTGCGCAGGCAGCTGGGTGGCTGCGTGCTCGTCTGGCCGATGAGTCGCTGGCGCGCCACGACATGCCGGATGTTTTATGATCTGCGGGTGCCGGAGCCGGGGCGGCGGTTACGACTTCCCGGCGGTTCGTGGCACGATTTCCCTGTGCCTGTTCTTCTGGTGATCGCCATCATCGTCGTTCTCGGCGCCGTGGTCTTCCTGGCCATGGGGCGCGGCGGCGAGATGTCCGTTGAGCGCAACGATTATCTCCCGCTTGACCTCGGCCCGGTGTCCGCCACGGATGTCGCCCTGCTGCGTCCGCCGACCGGGGTGTGGGGATACAACATTCAGGCGACCGACGAGGCCATGGAGCAGGTCGCCGAGTCGATCAGGGAGCGTGACGTGCGAATCGTCGCCCTTGAACAGCTCGTCACCGACCTGAGCAGGGACCACCACGCCCCGATGACATTGCTCGCCAGCCCGTACGCCGGAGCCCGGCACCGCCGGACGCCGGCCGACACCGCCGAGACGGAGGTGGTCCAGGCCCCCCGCGACACCACCGCGACGGAGCCGGCCCCGACGGAGCAGACCCGGCAGCCCTTCGAGGTCCCCGCGGCGGAGTCGGACCGGTTGCCCTTCGACACTCCTGCGGCGGAGTCGGCCCGGCTGCCTTTCGAGCCGTCCAGACCCGGCGGGGACGTTTCAGGTCCGCCCCCGGAGCAGTCCCATGACTGACCCGGCGGCCGAACTGGCCACGTCGGCTGAGCCTGGCGAGACGGCACGGCCGAAGGGGCCGGTGGCCGGGCCGGATGGCCGGCTGCGCTGCCCGTGGGGGCTAAGCGCTCCCGAGTACGTGGCGTACCACGATGACGAATGGGGTCGTCCGGTCCACGGTGACCAGCCGATGTTCGAGCGGCTCTGCCTTGAGGCCTTCCAGTCGGGCTTGTCCTGGCTCACCATCCTGCGGAAGCGGGAGAACTTCAGGAAGGCCTTCGCGGGGTTTGACATCCCGGCCGTCGCCGCGTTCACCGACACGGATGTGGCCCGACTGCTCGCCGACGCGGGCATCGTGCGTAACCGGGCCAAGGTCAACGCCGCGATCACCAACGCCCGCGCTGCCCTTGAGCTCAAGGAAGGCCTCAGCGACCTGGTCTGGAGCTATGCCGACACCGGGCCGCGTCCGGCGCCGCGCACGCTCGCCGACCTTCCGGCGCAGACACAAGCCTCCACGGCGCTGGCCAAGGAACTGCGCAAGCGTGGCTTCGTGTTCACCGGCCCGGTCACGGTCTACGCCACCATGCAGGCCTGCGGCCTAGTCAACGACCACCTAGAAGGATGCTTCGCGCGGCAGCCATAAAGCGGCAGCCTTAAGGTGGCCAGGATCTTCAATTTGTCCCCAAGTGTGCACTTTCCAGCACCAGGCATGTAGCGGCCGTGTAACAATACGCGGCATGGGTCATGCGGAACCCGATATCGCCGAGCTTTTCGCGCCGCTACGGCCGGCGCAGGCCTTCGATGTCGTCTTGAACGAGGCACGGCAAGTCCTCTCCCACGTCCGGGAGCCGATCGACGCGGAGCTGTGGGGATCGGACATGATCGGCGCCCTAGGCGGCCGCGCGTCCGGCGGCGATAACGCGGGGGTGATGGCGGAACTCGTCACCTCGCTGGTGCCCGCCGCGGAGAAGGACGCGACGCCGACGGCCCTCGCGCTGCTGCGCGTCCTCGGCGCCATCGGTACCGACGCGCTCAAGACAGCCGCGACCGAGGCAGCGGAGCGGGTGGCCGCCCAGGGCGTGCCGGATCCCGTGTGGGCGGCCGCGATCGGCTCGCCGAAGACCGGCAGGTGCTGGCATTACAGCGACGTCGGTGGCCGGCAGGAATCCGTCACGGTGAGCTTCGGCTACGGCGTGTCCGAGCACGCGCTGTCTGTTCTCATCGACCATGGCAGGGGCGGCATGATCAAGGACGCCTGGGTCGACGACGCCGAGGGCCTGCTCGACAAGACCTGGCTAGCGGCCGAGAGCGACCCGCTCATCGTGTTCGAGCCGATCGAGCCCGGGGACGCCGGCGAACGCCTGACGAAGGCGATCGCCGCCGGCGAGTGCCCGAGCAAGCCGGACGAGGCCGACGACCTGACCGCCCACCGCGCCCTCCTGCACGCGAGGGTCCGCTACCTGGCGAAGAATTAGTCCGGCACCGGCCGGATATTTCCGAAATGCCGGGCGGAGCGCTTTACTCGCGAGCCCTCGATCGCCCATCCCTGCTCGGCCGCCCGCCGCTCTGTCTAACCGTCCAGACGCCTGACGCGGGTTGCCGGTAATCAGGTCCGTTTGGCGGCAAATATCGCGTCGGCGTCACGTCGTCACGGCGTGAGGGCCACCGTGGCGCCCGCCGGAGTAAGTAGCCGGTGGTACCCGGGAGTGCCCGGCAGCCGGACCAAGTCCCCAAATATCCGTTTACATGGACCATCGGCCCCGGCGAGCACCAGCCCGTCCGCCCCAACGGCAACGAGAGAGTCCGAATCCCGCAGCAGTACCGCCCCGTCACGTGAGGCGGAGATCGCCACGCGCCCGGCGCGCAGCCCGTCGAGGATGTCCGCGACAGAAGAAGAAGCACATGAGACCCATGTCGTCGGCGTCCCGAGCGGCGCGTCATCCCCGGGCCGGTGCCAGTCGCTGCCCCCGACAGGGATCGCAGCCGGGTCCCACGCCTGCCACCACGACAGCGGCGTCGTCCACGACAGGTCGAGCCACGACCAGTGCCAGACCTCAAGCAGCGGCGGCCGCTTGGGCATCGGGTGCACCCACGAGACCGGCCCGGCGAACGGGTGGTTGACCGACATCAGCCCGCCACGCGACTCGGCAAGAGTTAGCCACGAAGCGGCCGGCTCACGGAAGTCGATCCACCCGGTATCCCCAAGCACCCCGGCATGCCCGAAAGCGGTTGTCACCTCCTGCCCCGGCAGCAATGTCACGCCGTACCTGGCAGACACAGCGCCGAGGCAAGCATGATGGCTCACCGTGTTGTGGTCGGTGACGGCGAGGAAATCCAGCCCGCGCTCAACCGCGAACAAGGCGAGCTCTGCCACGCTCATGACCCCATCGGAATGGAAAGTGTGCGCGTGCAGGTCCCCGGCCAGCCAGGTGAGTCCAGGGGCAGCAGGCAGCGACCGCCGCGCGGGCCGCGAGTCAGGCACTGGCGGCGAGTCGGCCACATGTAGCCACGACGCCAGTTGTCCGCCGAGGGCTGCCGACCCGGAAGACAACGACTCCGCGGTTACCGTAAACGGCACCCCCTCAGCAGGGACCACGTGCAGCCCGATGACCACCTGCCACAACCCAGGGGTCACCGGCCCGGCCAGGTACCCCGGCGTCGCCCCGAGTTCGGACACCACGAACGAGTCCCGCGCGCCACCCGACCACCCGCAGAATCCAGAGGGCCCGAAACATCCCAGGTCAAGCACCGCCCCGGAGTCACGGGGGTAAGAACAGCGTCACCCGCAGCGCCGCCGTCCCGGCCGGAACCTCCACGGGCAGGTAATGCCACGGCGAGGCGATCCGCTCATCGAGCGAGAACGTCCCTGTGTGCGTAATCAGCGACCCCATAACCTCATCTGATCAGAAGGCACGGACGGAAGCACCACGCGGTACCCGGGAAGAAAACCAGGTGACGTTCAGCTAACCCAGTGCTAGGGTCTTGAGCTTCGCGCTCAATCACGCGCCATGAACCGCCAAGAGAGCTCAAGGGGGTCAGCCATGCCCGCCGACGCCGGGCCAGCGGCCGCAGAGACGGCCACCGCAGACGCAGACACAGCAGACGTAGACAGAGCGGACGCCAACAGCGGCGAGGACGGCGTCATCGCGGCCGAGCGTGCTCATCTCATGCGCTCCCGCGAGTTCCTCCACCTGATGCGCGAGAACGTCCTCACGCTCGCGCAGAACCCCATGGCCGGCGACCGAGTCAGCCTTGAGTACCTGAAGGCCGACCTCTACCGCCGCGCGGAGGCGCTCAAGGACCTGCCGGACGCGCCTCTTTTCTTTGGCCGCCTGGACTACTCCGAGCTCGCCAAGGCAGACGAAGACTTCGCCGGCGCCGACTTCCACATCGGGCGACGCCATGTACACGACAAAGACGGCACCCCGGTCGTCCTTGACTGGCGGGCCCCGGTGTCCCGGCCCTTCTACCGGGCCAGCCAGTCCGATCCGATGAGCCTCACGCTCAGGCGGCGGTTCGGATTCGCCGGGGGAGCGCTCACCGCCTATGAAGACGAGCGGTTCAGCGTCACTGGTGAAACACGAATCCGTTCTGCAGAATCCAACGCTCAGCCCACCAGCAACCTGCTGATTTCCGAGATCGAGCGGCCGAGATCCGGCCCAATGCGCGACATCGTGGCCACGATCCAGCCCGAGCAGGACGACATCGTCCGCGCCGACGCCGCCACCACCGTCTGCGTGCAGGGCGCGCCCGGTACCGGGAAGACCGCGGTGGGCCTGCACCGGGTCGCGTACCTGCTGTACGCGCACAAGGAGCAGGTGACGCGGCGCGGCGTGATCGTCGTCGGCCCGAACCTGGCCTTCCTCTCCTACATCAGGAACGTGCTCCCCGCCCTCGGCGAGCTTGACGTCACGCAAACCACGGTGGCCGACTTGGTCGCGTCCACCCCCATCAAGGCCACGGAGACCGATGAGGCCGCCACCGTCAAGGGCGACGCCCGCTTGGCGGAGGTGCTGCGCAGCGCGTTGTGGGCGCACATCAAAGCGCCGAGGGAGGCGCTCGTCGTTAGCCGTGGCGCGCGCCGGCTGCGCCTGCCCGCGGACGAGATCGAGGCCCTCGCGAAAGAACTCCGCGACCGCGGCGTCCGCTACGGCACCGGCCGCGAGCTGCTGGCGCACCGAATCGCGCACGTGCTACTCACCCAGCTCGAAGCAGCCGGCGAGACGTGCGACGACCGCACGCACGACGCGGTCCGCCGTTCCGCGCCGGTACGCAAGTGCGTGGACGAGGTTCTGGCCGAAGGTTGATCCGAAGAAGCTGGTTTTCAGCCTTCTTTCAGATCGAGAGCAAATACTCCAGAACGGATTCGGCCTGCTCTCGGACGCCGAAATTACCGCGCTAGCCTGGCCGAAGCCCCCGCGCGGCCCAGGCTCAGCCCCCTGGACCCGCGCCGACCAGGTGCTGATCGACGAGGCGGCCGATCTCATCGAGCGCACGCCGTCGATCGCGCACATCGTGGTGGACGAGGCGCAGGACCTGTCGCCGATGGAGGTGCGGGCGATCGGCCGGCGCTGTGCCACCGGGGCGGCGACCGTGCTCGGCGACATCGCGCAGGGCACGACACCGTGGGCGGCGACCTCCTGGCCGACATTGCTTTCCCACCTGGGGAAACCAGGCGCGGCCGTCCGCGAGCTCGACATCGGCTACCGGGTACCGAGGGAGATCCTCGATTTCGCCTCCCGCCTGCTGCCCTCGATCGCGCCAAGCCTGGCGCCGGCCCAGTCCCTGCGCGCGGACCCGAACGCGCTGCTGGTCGCCGGCGTGGCGACGGCCGAACTCGGCGACCGGATCGTGGAGGGCTGCGTGGCAGCGCTCGCCGGGCTGGGCTCCGTAGCGGTGATCTGCGCCGACACCGACGTCACTGAAACCGCCCAGGTCCTCGAAGGGGCGGGCCTAAGGTTCAGCGTCCTGGGCTCGGAGAGCGCCAGCGACTCCACCGCGACGCCCAGTTCCGTATCGGGTATGCCGCAGAATGCGGACCGGCTCACGCTGGTGCCGGTCACCCTGGCCAAGGGCTTGGAATTCGACCACGTGATCCTCGTCGAGCCCGGCCGAATCGCGACAGGTGAGGCGTATGGTCTCAGACGGCTCTATGTGGCACTCACCCGGGCAGTTTCGCGACTTTCCGTCTTTCACGCTGAACCGCTGCCTGCCGAGCTTTCGTTACGTACGATAGAACGGTTCGTTCAAGTGCGTCCTATCGCGGCCGAAGGCCGCCCCCGGTAGTTTTGGTCCCGAGGGTCGGTCCGGTAAGGTAGCGGCTTTGCCATCGCGCCCGCCCCCTAGGACAGCTGGAAGTACGGGGGTCGTCTCCCCGGAGGCAACTGCGAGACCAAGACAGCGGCGGCATGCTCGGACGGGCCGGACGCGCTTGGTTCAGGCAAAACTACGATCTGTAACTATGGTGGTGTGCTGTGGAAGGCATGGGAAACCACGCATCGGTGACTGTCTACCTGGACAAGCTGGCCGAAGAGCTAATCAATCGCGGCCTTGAGGCCTGGCTAATGGCTCCGCCGGGACGGGTACCTAGCGTGTACATTACGAACCCAGGCGCCCGCGCTCTCGAGGAGAACGTCTATGCCAACCGGGGCAAAGACGGACTGTGGTGGTTCTGGTGGTCATGGGCGGAGCGCATCTCGCTGGCCGACGACATAGACGCGGCCGCCACGACGATCACCCGGGTCCTTTCGCTCCCGCGCAGTTAACTGCGGGGGGACGACCCCCCTGCACCCCCCGCGTATGGCGGGGGCTTCGCCCCGCAGTGCTCCCCGCGGGGGGGCGACCCCCCTGCACCCCCCGCGTATGGCGGGGGCTTCGCCCCCCCATAGCCCCCCCACGGGAGGACGCCGCCAAAAGCACGGCGCCCCCCGCGCTGTGGCTTAGGTTAGAGCCCTGTGGTTGCTGTTGGCAGGCAGCGCAGAACCCGCGCTGCCTCGCGCTGTGGCTGGGGTTAGGGCTGGGTTGGGGCCTTGTGGTTGCTGTAGGCAGGCACTGCTTAGACCGCAGTGCCTCGTGCTGTGGCTGGGGTTAAGGCCTTGGCATGCCCGGGAATGCCTGGGTTGTGCCGCTCCAGGCGGTGGACCTGTTAGCGGCTGACTGCATCGCTTGGGCGGCGAACGCGCGGAGGGTCGGGTTGCTGACCGCGACTAGGCCGAGGTAGGCGCGGGTCACGCCGTTTTCAATGGTGGCGGCGAGCCTTTCCGCCGACTTCGCGGTGGTGACGGCGAACGGCAGCGCGTAGGCCGGGCTCGCGGCCACCGGGGTAGCACCGAGTTTGGTCAGCATAGATTCGAGAGTGTCCCTCGCGACTTGGTGCACGGTCCAGTCGGCCCGCGCGTCGGCTTGCTCCGTCCCCGCGAGCATGGCGCCGACGACGCCGTAGCCGTAGACCGCCGCGTGCTCGGCGGCGAGGGCGCCCTGCAGAGCGGTGATCTCGGCGCTCGCGGCGGTCATCAGGCACCGAGCCTGGCGCCGAGCACGCTGACATGCGTCGCCTCGGAGGCCGCGATCGACGCGTACAACTGCGCGAGGGACGGTGAGGCCCCGGCAAGGCGGCTCATCAGTGTCTTGACCGCGGTCTGCTCGGCGGTACGGAGTTGGGCGACGGCAGCCGCCTGGGTGGCGCCGAGCGCAGGCTTGGCCGTCACGGTGTCGGGGACCTGTTTCCCCGGCGGCTCGATGACGCTGGCGCGCAACTGAGCCAGGTGCGCCTCATGCTCTGCGCGCAGCGGCGCGAGCGTCGGTGCGAGACCGGAATAAGCGGTGATGGCCCTGTTGTATATCCAGATCAGGTTCTGCTCGGCGGTCACGGCGTCCAGCAGCGTCTGCGTCTGCGGTGACACGGTGGTCGGCGCGCTCAGCACGGCGGGGCCACTGCAGGCGCTCAGGGCGAGAAACAGGGACAACGTCGTGGGCGACGCGGCAAGCAACTGACGCCTGGACAGCATAGGCTCTAAGCATGCCACGTGGCGACAGCCTCGGGAACGACCGCCATGCACCGCCGGAGGTGGCCGCGCGCATCGCGGCGGTGGCGACGCGTAGCATCCCTGGCCTATACCCTGGACCTGGGGGAATGTTAAGCCTTAGGTGATGCCGGCCCAGGCGGCGCAGACGAGGAGGTCAAAATGTCCGGTAGCCTTCGCTCCACCGCTGGCCCGGTGAACGACAGGAAGCTGGCTGGCCTGATAGAGCCTGCGGTCGCCGCCGCCGGGATGGACCTGGAACTGGTACGGCTAACGGTGGCGGGGAAGCGGCGGCAGCTGCGCATAGTCGTGGACAGCGACCAGGGAGTGAGTCACACCGACCTGGATGGTGTCAGCCGTAAGATCTCCGCGGTGCTCGATGCCAGCAACGCGCTAGGCGACGCCCCCTACACCCTGGAGGTTTCGTCGCCAGGAGTGGACCGGCCGCTGACCGAGCCGCGGCACTGGCGGCGCGCCCGGGGGAGGCTCGTCCGGGTGAAGGTAAAGGGAGCGGGGGAGGGTTCCACGGTTTCGGGGGAAGGCTTTGTGGAGGGACGGGTGCTCGCGGCGGACGCCGACGGCGTCACGCTCGGCCTGGCCGACGGTGAGCGCAGGTTCCCCTACGCCGACATGGGCGCGGGCAGCGTCCAGGTGGAGTTCGGCCGGATTCCGGACGCCGAACTTGACGACTTTAATGATCCGGAGCTTGACGACGCGGTGTTTGATAACGACACCGAACTTGGAGCTGGCGGCGATGGACATTGACCTGAGCGTGCTGCGCAGTCTCGAGAACGAGAAAGATATCTCGTCCGAAACGGCGATCAAGGCGATCGAGGACGCGCTGCTGATGGCGTACCACAAGACAGAGGGCGCCAACCCGGCAGCGCGTGTAGAGGTGGACAGGAAGTCTGGCCACGTCACGGTCTGGGCCAAGGAGACGGGCCCGGACGGGACGCTCGGCCAGGAGTATGACGACACCCCGGCCGGCTTCGGCCGGATCGCCGCGACCACCGCCAGGCAGGTGATCCTGCAGCGGCTGCGGGATGTCGAAGACGAGATGACGTTCGGCGAGTACGCCGGGCACGAGGGCGACATCGTGGCGGGTGTCATCCAACAGGGTAAGGACCCCCGCACGGTCCTCGTCGACCTCGGGAAGATCGAGGCGGTGCTGCCACTGGCCGAACAGGTGCCCGGTGAGCGGTACGTGCACGGGGAGCGCATCCGCTGCTACGTGTGGCGTGTCCGCAAGGGGCACCGCGGCCCGTCGGTGACGCTGTCGCGGACCCACCCGGACCTGGTCCGCAAGCTGTTCGCGCTCGAGGTTCCCGAGATCGCGAACGGGGCGGTGGAGATCGTCAAGGTCGCCCGCGAGGCCGGGCACCGAACCAAGATCGCGGTGCAGTCTCACCAGCAGGGCGTGAACGCCAAGGGCGCGTGCATCGGGCCGGTCGGCAGCCGCGTGCGGAACGTGATGGCCGAGCTGCATGGCGAGAAGATCGACATCGTGGACTACTCCGATGAACCGGCGGAGTTCGTCGCGAATGCCCTTTCGCCGGCGCGGGTCACCCACGTCGAGGTCGTCGACCGCGATGCGATGGAGGCGCGGGTCACGGTGCCCGACTACCAGCTCTCGCTGGCCATCGGCAAGGAAGGGCAGAACGCGCGGCTGGCAGCCCGGCTCACGGGGTGGCGGATCGACATCCGCTCTGACGGGGCCATCGGCGCCGCGGCGCCCGCGCCACGGTCCTCGACGCCAGAGCCCTCGACGCCAGAGCCCTCGACGCCAGAGGCGAAGACCGCCGAGGCAGCCGACGCGTAGTTAGGCACCACCCGCGCACCGCGGTTACCTTCCAGGGGGACGACCCCTCGTACCCACCGATGCGCGGTGCCGTCGGGCCGTATCGCAAGACCGCGATCGCAAGCGGCCCGCCCGCAGCACACCAGGGCCGCGGGGTGACTGACGGACCTCGTACCTCGCTGGGTGCCCCGGCCATGGTGACGCGGTAGACTAAGAGGCAATGACCGCACTAGCTGAGCTGCCCGAGACGGGGAAGAAACCTGTTCGTACCTGTGTTGGCTGCAAAGCGCGTGCGGCGAAGTCCAGCTTGCTTCGCCTCGTGGTGGCCGGGGACGGCATCGTGCCCGACCCCCAAGCGCGGCAGCCGGGCCGGGGCGCATACGTGCATCCCAGCCTGGCATGCTTCGAACTGGCGCAGCGGCGTCGGGTGTTCTCACGCGCACTGCGCGTCCAGGGTTCGCTTGACATCGCGCCGCTAGCTTCGTACCTTTCCCAGTCTGATGTCGGGCCATAACATGGCTGACGGCGATGACGCGGAAAGGTCAACGGCGACGGGAAGCACGCTAGACACGACGGAAACCTGTACGGAAAGCAGGTCGAGAAGCTAATGAGCGCTCGATGAGCACAAGGCGATGAACGGCACGAACTGACGCCGACCCGGAGCACCCTATGCGCCGGATCGGCTGATGATCCGGTTTGATGGCCCCTGGGAAGGGCCGAGTAGAGGAGCATAGTGGCGAAGGTCCGGGTTTACGAACTCGCGAAGGAGTTCGGGGTGGAGAGCAAGGCCGTAATGGCCAAGCTCGAAGAGATGGGCGAGTTCGTGCGTTCCGCGTCCTCGACGATCGAGGCGCCTGTGGTTCGCAGGCTCAAGGAGGCGTTCAACGGCGGCGGCGCCGGTAAGGGCGGGTCGGCGTCCTCGTCTGGCGGCCGCGACCAGGGCCGTCGCGAGCAGGGTGGCGACCGCCCACGAGGTGACCGTCCGGCGCGCCCGTTCGACGGCGGCGGCCAGTCCGGCAACCAAGCGGGAGGCGCGGTCGCACCGAGCACGCCGGCTCCGGCCGCGCCGGTGCCCGGTCCTCCTGGGCCCAGGCCTGGGCCACGTCCGGTGCCGCGCCCTGTACCGCAGGTTCCCGGTGTTGCCGCGCCCAGCGCTCCGGTGACTCCGGTGGCCCCGGCGACTCCGGTCGCACCCGCGGCGTCAGCGACCCCGGTCGCTCCCGCGGCCCCAGCGACTCCGGTCGCTTCCGCGGCGTCAGCCGCAGACGCCGCCTCGGCGGCACCCGCGCGCCCCGCACCGAGCCCCCGCTCGGCGGTGCCCGGTCAGAGCGGTCAGGGTGGCTCCCCGACGCCGGGCCCGCGCCCGGTGACGCCCCGCCCCGGTGCCTCGCGGCCCGGTGGCCCGCAGGGCGGATCGCAGGAGGCACAAGGGACGGGCAACTCGCAGGGCGGCGGTCCCTCCGGTGCCCCGCGCCCGGCAAGCCCGAGGCCGGCCGCGCCCGGACAGCGCGGCCCGCGTCCGGCAGGCCCGCGGCCAGGCAACAACCCGTTCAGCTCGACGGCGACCGGCATGGGCTCGGCACCCGCCGCGCGTCCCGGTGTCGGTGACCGGCCCGACCGCGGTGACCGTCCGGACCGTGGCGACAGGCCGGACCGTGGCGACAGGCCGGACCGTGGCGACAGGCCGGACCGTGTCGACAGGCCGGACCGCGGCGACAGGCCGGACCGTGTCGACAGGCCCGACCGCGGCGACCGGCCCGACCGTGGTGACCGTGGCCCGCGTCCCGCCGGCGCCGGCGCCGGCGGCTTCGGTGACCGTGGCCCGCGTCCCGCTGGCGCCGGGAGCTTCGGTGACCGTGGGCCCCGTCCCGGCGGTGACCGTGGCGACCGTGGCCCGCGTCCCGCTGGCGCCCGTCCCGGTGGTCCCGCTGGTTACGCGGACCGTCCCGGTGCAGGTACCACTGACGGTGGCCCGCGTCCCGGCGGTCCCCGTCCTGGTGGCCCGCGTCCTCCTGGTGGCCCGCGCCCCAGCCCGATGAGCATGCCATCGCGCCCGGTGAGCAGTGGCGGTGCGGGCGGCCCCGGTGGCCCGCGTTCCGGTGGTCCTGGCGGCCCTGGTGGCCGTGGCCCGCGTCCCGGCGGCGGAGGCGGCTTCAGCGGCCCGCGTCCCGGTGGCGGCGGCGGTGGCCGTCCGGCAGGCGCAGGCACTGGCCCGCGTCCTGGTGGCGGAGGCGGCTTCAGCGGCCCGCGTCCCGGCGGCGGCCCAGGCGGCGGTAGCGGCCCAGGCGGCGGTACCGGCGGGCCGCCTCGTCCCGGTGGTGGCGGCGGCCGTGGCCGCCCAGGCGGCGGCGGTACCGCTGGCGCGTTCGGGCGCCCTGGCGGCAAGCCGGGCCGTGCCCGCAAGTCGAAGAGGCAGCGCAGGCAAGAGTTCGACAACATGCAGGCCCCGACGATCGGCGGCGTGCAGATTCCGCGCGGCCAGGGGCAGGCCATCCGGCTGTCCAGGGGCGCGTCGCTGTCCGACTTCGCGGACAAGATCGGCGCGAACCCGGCCAGCCTGGTGCAGGTGCTGTTCCACCTCGGCGAGATGGTCACCGCGACCCAGTCGGTGAACGACGAGACACTGCAGCTGCTCGGCGCGGAGCTGAACTACAACGTCCAGGTCGTCTCCCCCGAGGAGGAGGACCGCGAGCTGCTCGAGACGTTCAGCATCGAGTTCGGCGACGACGAGGGCGGCGAGGAGGACCTGGTCGCGAGGCCGCCGGTGGTGACCGTCATGGGTCACGTCGACCACGGCAAGACCAAGCTCCTCGACGCCATCCGGCACACCAACGTCGTCTCGAAAGAGGCGGGTGGCATCACCCAGCACATCGGTGCCTACCAGGTGGCGTCCGTGGTCGACGGCGACGAGCGCAAGATCACCTTCATCGACACCCCGGGTCACGAGGCCTTCACGGCCATGCGGGCCCGCGGCGCGCAGACCACCGACCTCGCGGTCCTGGTCGTCGCGGCGGACGACGGCGTGAAGCCGCAGACCACCGAGGCGCTCAACCACGCGCAGGCGGCCGGCGTGCCGATCGTGGTGGCGGTCAACAAGATCGACAAGGAGGGCGCCGACCCGTCCCGGGTGCGGGCGCAGCTCACCGAGTACGGCCTGATCGCCGAGGAGTTCGGTGGCGACACCCAGTTCGTGGACGTGTCCGCGACCAAGGGGATCGGCATCGACAGCCTGCTTGAGGCGATCATCCTCACCGCGGACGCCTCGCTCGACCTGCGGGCCAACCCGCACCAGGACGCGCAGGGCGTTGCGATCGAAGCACAGCTCGACAAGGGCCGTGGCCCGGTGGCGACCGTGCTCGTCCAGCGCGGCACGCTGCACGTCGGTGACTCGATCGTGGCGGGCGAGGCCTACGGCCGCGTCCGGGCCATGCTCGACGAGGACGGCAAGCAGCTCGCCGAGGCGCCGCCAAGCCGCCCGGTCCAGGTGCTCGGCCTCACCGCCGTCCCGAAGGCAGGCGACAACTTCCTCGTCGTCACCGACGACCGGATGGCCAGGCAGATCGCCGAGCGCAGGGAGGCCCGCGAGCGGACCGCCCAGTTCGCCTCGCGTCGCCGCCGGGTCACCCTGGAGGACCTGGACTCGGTCCTGAAGGCCGGCGAGCGCCAGGAACTCTTGCTGATCATCAAGGGCGACGTGTCCGGCTCGGTGGAAGCCCTGGAGGACGCGCTGCTCAAGCTCGACGTCGGCGAGGAGGTCCAGCTCCGGGTCATCGGTCGCGGCGTTGGCGCCATCACGCAGGACGACGTGAACCTGGCCATCGCCTCGGACGCGGTGATCATCGGCTTCAACGTCCGGCCGGCCGGCCGGGCGGGCGAGCTCGCACAGCGCGAGGGCGTCGACATCCGCTACTACTCGATCATCTACCAGGCGATCGAGGAAGTGGAAGCCGCGCTCAAGGGCATGCTCAAGCCCGAGTTCGAAGAGGTCCAGCTCGGCTCGGCGGAGGTCCGCGAGATCTTCCGGGTGCCGAGGATCGGCAACGTCGCGGGCTGCATCGTCCGCTCCGGCACGATCACCCGCAACAGCAAGGCGCGGATCATCAGGGACAGCGTGGTCATCTCCGACAACCTCACGGTGGAGTCGCTGCGCAGGTTCAAGGACGACGCGACCGAGGTCCGCGAGGGCTACGAGTGCGGTATCGGCCTCGGCTACAACGACATCAGGATCGAGGACGTCATCGAGACGTTCGAGATGCGGGAGAAGCCGCGGGTTTAGTCTGGCCTGATCGCAAAAACCGCGATCTTATCAGGCCAGACCAAACCCGGTATCTCCAGGGGGGACGACCCCCGGGCGAATACTCTAATTTTGCCCTCACTGGGTAAGCAACTTCCTCGGTGGGATGCAAAATTAGAGCATTCGACCCCTCGATGTCGCGCTAGCGCGACGGGACACAGATGCTCTGCGCAGGAAAATTCAATATCCGGTAACCCGCAGGCCCGATAGCCTCTTATCGGGCCTGCGGGCGGCGGGACGGGGCACCGCTGCGGTGAGCTAACGCCCTATTGCCCATGTACATAGCTGCGCTGACACTCGACGTGCTGCTCGGCGACGTCCGCTCTCTCAAGCAGAAGCGGGCCGTCGTCAGGCCGCTCGTCGCCGAGCTGCGTCGTCGCTACCCGGGTGTCGCGGTCGCCGAGACGGGCCATCTTGACCTGCATCGACGGGCCGAGATCGGGGTAGCGGTAGTGTCCGACACCGCGGGAAACGCCACCCAGGTACTCGACGACTGCGAGCGCCTGGTGGCAGGGCACCCGGAAATCGAGCTGCTGTCAGCACGACAGCGCCTATATAACGAAGAGGAATAGCGACGCGGTCTGCACCGCCAAGCCCGCGTGGATGTGGCGGCGAGCCGCCCATGGCCGGATCATCGTCACATCCATACAGTCAGGTCAGTACCGCGCCACCAGGATTCCTCTGTGTCCACGAGGAGTGACCGACCATGGACGAGGCCAAGACACGCCGTCTCGCCGAGCGGATCGCCAAGATCGTCGCCGAGCTGCTCGAGCGCCGGATCAAGGACCCGAGGCTCGGCTTCGTCACCGTCACCGAGGCGCGGCTGACGCAAGACCTGCGCGAGGCGAAGGTCTTCTACACGGTCTTCGGGTCACCGGAGGAGCGCCAGGACACCGCTATCGCGCTTAAGAGCGCGACCGGCATCATCCGCTCCGAGGTCGGCCGCCTGATCGGCCTCCGGCACACTCCGAGCCTTGAGTTCATCGCCGACGAGCTACCGGAGAATGCGCAGCGAATCGACGAACTGGTGGCGGCCGCCCGCCAGAAGGACGAGGAACTGGCCCGCGCCAGCGAGGGTGCCCAGTGGGCCGGCGACCCGGATCCGTACAAGAAGCCGGACGACTGGGACGAAGACGAGGACGACGACGACGAGGCGTAGCCCCGATGTCCCAGTCGCCGAGTCGTCACCCGCTCCCCGTTCCCGGCTCATTTGCGCTTTCGAACGCTTCTATCGCGGCCGAAAGCGCAAACGACCCGCGCACTCCGGCTGGTGATTGACCAGTGAGCGGAAACAAGAAGCCAGGGGCCTGGCCGGACGGCCTGGTCATCGTCGACAAGCCAGGCGGCATGACCTCGCACGACGTCGTCGCGCGGGTCCGCCGCCTGGCCCGCACCCGTCGCGTCGGCCACGCCGGCACCCTTGACCCCATGGCCACCGGCGTCCTCGTCATCGGCATCGAGAAGGCAACCCGCCTGCTCGGCCACCTCACGCTGACCGAGAAGACCTACGAGGCCACGATCCGCCTCGGCCTGTCCACCACCACCGACGACGCCGAGGGGGAGGCTCTGCCAGCCCGGGGGAGCGCCCCTCCGGAGCCCCCCGACTGGCCAGCTCTGGGGGGCGACCCCCCGGAGCCCCCCGACTGGCCAGCCCGGGGGAGCAACCCCCCGCTCCGCTCCTCCGGGGGGACGCCCTCCCCAGACCCCTCCAAGGCCCCCGACGGCGCGCCCGATGAAAGAAAGGGCAGTGTGTCGAGCGCACGGATAACTCGTGCTTGCGACGTATCCCGTGAAATGCTCGACACGGAGATCGCTAAGCTCACCGGCGCGATTCTTCAGGTACCGTCGAGCGTCAGCGCGATCAAGGTCAACGGCCAGCGCGCTTACAAGCTGACCCGCGCCGGCGAGGCCCCCGAACTGGCCGCCCGCCCCGTCACGATCCACGAGTTCCGGGTCACCGCGATCCGCCAGGTAGGCGACTTCCTGGACCTCGACGCGACGATCCGCTGCTCAAGTGGCACCTACATCCGCGCCCTCGCCCGTGACCTCGGCACAGCCCTGGGCACCGGCGGCCACCTGACCGCCCTGCGCCGCACCGCGGTCGGCCCCTACACGCTCGCCCAGGCGCACGCTCTCAAAACCCTAGAAGCTCAAAATCAAGATCAAAATAATTCGCCCGAACGAGTTCGGCTTACTCCCGACGCCCAGCAAGAACTCGCGACCCCGCCCGCGTCCCATCGCGCTGCCCTCCATCCGCCCGGTTCGCTGGCGCCTTCGAGCGTTTCTATCGAAGCTAACGGCACCGCCGAGCCGCCCATGGACCCGCCGGTGATCAGACTGGCGGAGGCCGCCGCTGCGGCGTTCCCGAGGCTGGACCTGACCGAAGACGAGGCCCGCCGCCTGGCCCAGGGTGCCCGCCTCCCGGTCAGGGCCCCACTTCCTGCTGGGTCGCCCCCTGCCGGCCCGCCCCCTGTTGATTCCCGCCCGCCTGGCCCGCTTCCTGCTGGCTCGCCCCCTGCTGCTTCCCGCCCGCCTGGCTCGTTGGTGCCTTCGAGCGCTTCTATCGAAGCCAACGGCACCGAAGGACAAGTTAGCGAAAGAGATCCGATCGCCGCTTTCGCCCCGGACGGCACTCTCGTCGCGCTGGTAACCGTCGATGGCGGCCAGATCCGCTCCCTCGCCGTCTTCGCCGACCTCACCCCAGCGTCCCCACGAGACTTAGGGCCATTTCGCGCATCTGGACCGCCCGACATGTCCCGATATATCCAGTTCGGCGAAAGCATGAAGTGGCCCTAAGCGCCCGCGCAGGAATAACTCGTCGGCTCAGACCGTCGGCCAGCAGGGCATCAGGTCCGAAAAATCTACGGGTTATTTCTGCGCAAGCCCTAAGTTGCCGGCGCCGGGGACAACCGGTCAAGGGCATTACGGGCGGCCTCGGCGTAGCCAGACTCCGGGCAGCTCGCGGGCATCGCTAGGCTTGATGCCGAGCTAAGGAGGCCGGAGAGTCGTGTATCGCTGGCAGGGCCTGGATGAGGTGCCCCCAGAATGGGGCGAATCCGTTGTCACGATCGGCGTGTTCGATGGCGTGCACCGGGGACATCAGCGCATCGTCGCCCGCGCCGCGGAGCTCGGCCGGGAGCGGGGCCTGCCGGTGGTGGCGATCACCTTCGACCCGCATCCGGACGAGGTGATCAGGCCGGGCAGCCACCCGCCGTTCCTCTGCTCCGCCAGGCGACGCGCGGAGCTGCTCGCGGGCCTCGGCGTGGACGCGGTGTGCATGGTCCCTTTCACGCTTGAGTTCTCCCGGATTGACCCTGATGAGTTCGTGCGCACCGTCCTCGTGGAGAAGCTCCACGCCGCGGCGGTCGTGGTAGGGGAGGATTTCCGCTTCGGTCACAAGGCAAAGGGCGATGTGCCGCTGCTTGACAAGCTGGGCGAGAAGTACGACTACACCGTCGAAGGGCTGCCGCTACTCGTGCTTGACGACGTGACGATCTCCTCGACGGCTATCCGGACGCTGCTCGCCGCCGGCAACGTGACGGAGGCAGCCAAACTGCTTGGCCGCCCGCACCGCGTCGAGGGCGTGGTTGTCCGCGGTCACCAGCGCGGCCGCCAGCTCGGCTTCCCGACCGCGAACGTGGAGTCGCCGCCGCACACGGCGATCCCCGCCGACGGCATCTACGCGGGCTGGCTCGCCACCCTGGACGAGGCCGGCGCGGAGATGAGCCGCTGGCCCGCCGCTATCTCGATCGGCACCAACCCGACGTTCGACGGCCAGGCTCGCACGGTCGAGGCCTACGCCCTCGACCGGACCGACCTGGACCTGTACGGCCTGCACGCCGCTATCGAGTTCAGCGCCCGCCTCCGCGGCACCCTCCGCTTCGACTCCATCGACGACCTGGTCCAACAAATGCACAAAGACGTCGATCAAGCACGAGAAATCTGCCCGGGCGAATAGCCAGCCCACCATCAACCAAGAGCCCGGCTTCGTGTCTGGTTCCGACAGGCGCGAAGCCGGGCCGCCTAGAGTAAGCCGCAGTCGTCCGGTATGATGCTCTTTTCCCCGTGCGGACAGAGTCCCTGCTGGTGCGTGGTACTGTGAAACGCTACCGGTGAATCTGCCGGTCGGGACTGGCTGCACCCTCATCGCGGCCGTCCACTACGGGGATTCGAACTCTTCCATCTTAAGGAGTCACGTGCCGCTCGAAGCCGATGTTAAGAAGCAGATCTTTGCGGAGTACGCGATCAATGAGGGTGACACCGGTTCGCCGGAGGTCCAGATTGCGCTCATGACCCGCAGGATCAACGACCTGAACGAGCACCTCAAGGTGCACCAGCACGACCACCACAGTCGCCGCGGCCTGCTGCTGCTCGTCGGCCGGCGCCGCCGCCTGCTCGGCTACTTGCGGAACACCGACATCGCCCGGTACCGCACGCTGATTGAGCGCCTCGGCCTGCGCCGCTAGCCAGGCCCTTGGGGGTGGGAGAAGGGGCTGCCCCTAAGGAAGCGTCTGCTTGGACGGGCTCGACATAATCGGGTTTGCGATCGGGCCCGGCGGAGGCAGGCATCGGGGAACGGGGGGCGTCCCCCGGGCGACAACAGCCACCGGGTCAGATACTGGACCCGGTGACCCTGGGCCGGTACTGTTGGCTCTGGCCTGGGTGATAACAGAATACGAGCGATAAGACACATCCCGTAGCCCCCGGCCCGAGCGCCTGGGCCGGTCCTCGGTAGTGGTCCCCGGGTTCTAGGCGACTGTTTCGAGCAGCACAGCCCCGAGGACTTCGATCGAAGACCGGCCGGTGTACCCGCTGGTTCGCGAGCGGGTAAGCCAGAGCCGACCACGGCACGGCGGCGGGTGGGTGCGGGATCTACCGCAAGGAGGTCTCACCCGTGAAGGGTGTGAAAAGCGCCGAAGCCGTTATCGATAACGGCGAGTTTGGCGTACGCAAAATCAGGTTTGAAACGGGCCGCCTCGCCCGCCAGGCGTCTGGCTCCGCGCTCGCCGTGCTTGATGACGAGACGGTCGTCCTCTCGGCGACCTCCGCGTCCAAGCAACCGCGGGAGGGGCTCGACTTCTTCCCGCTGACCGTGGACGTCGAGGAGCGGATGTACGCCGTGGGGCGTATCCCCGGCTCGTTCTTCCGCCGCGAGGGCCGCCCCTCCGAGGACGCGATCCTCACCTGTCGGCTGATCGACCGGCCGCTGCGCCCGTCCTTCGTCAAGGGCCTGCGCAACGAGATCCAGATTGTGGAGACGATCCTCTCGCTGCACCCCGAGCACCTGTACGACGTGATAGCGATCAACGCCGCATCCATGTCCACGCAGCTCGCGGGCCTGCCGTTCGCCGGCCCGATCGGCGGCGTCCGAGTCGCGCTGATCAAGGACCAGTGGGTTGCGTTCCCGACGCACCCCCAGCTTGAGCTGGCCACGTTCGACATGGTGGTCGCGGGCCGGATGCTCGAGGACGGCGACGTCGCGATCATGATGGTCGAGGCCGAGTCCACCCCGCAGACGCTGAAGCTGCTCGCCGACGCGGAGAACACCGGCGCGGTCGCCCCAGACGAGGAGACCGTCGCCGAGGGCCTTGAGGCAGCCAAGCCGTTCATCGCCGCGCTGTGCGAGGCACAGCGGATCCTCGCCGCGGCCGCGGTCGAGGCCGGCCTCGCCCCGGCCAGTACGGCGCAGTTCCCGGTGTTCGCCGACTACGGCGAGGATGTCTTCGAGGCGGTCGCCGGCGCTGTGTCCGACGAGCTCGGCAAGGCGCTGACAATCGCCGGCAAGCAGGAGCGGGCGGCAGAGGAGGACCGGGTCAAGGTCCTGGCACACGAGCGGCTCGGGGAGAAGTTCGAGGGACGCGACAAGGAGGTCAACGCCGCCCTCCGGTCGCTGACCAAGAAGCTGGTCCGCCAGCGGGTGGTCAACGACGGGCTGCGCATCGACGGCCGTGGGCTCACCGACATCCGGCCGCTTTCGGCCGAGGTCGGCGTGCTGCCCCGGGTGCACGGTTCGGCGCTGTTCGAGCGCGGCGAGACCCAGATCCTTGGTGTCTCCACGCTGAACATGCTCCGCATGGAGCAGATGATCGACACGCTCAACCCCGAGCGCACCAAGCGCTACATGCACAACTACAACATGCCGCCGTACTCGACCGGTGAAACCGGCCGGGTCGGGTCGCCGAAGCGGCGCGAGATCGGTCACGGCGCGCTCGCCGAGCGGGCGATCCTCCCGGTGCTGCCGACCCGCGAGGAGTTCCCCTACGCGATCCGCCAGGTGTCCGAGGCGATCAGCTCCAACGGCTCGACCTCGATGGGCTCGGTCTGCGCCTCCACGCTCTCCCTGCTCAACGCGGGCGTGCCGCTCAAGGCCATGGTCTCTGGCATCGCGATGGGCCTCATCCACGAGGGCGGGCAGTACGTCACGCTCACCGACATTCTCGGTGCTGAGGACGCGTTCGGCGACATGGACTTCAAGGTGGCAGGCACCGAGCAGGTCATCACGGCGCTCCAGCTCGACACCAAGCTCGACGGCATCCCCGCCTCGGTCCTGGCCGGCGCGCTGAAGCAGGCCCGTGGCGCCCGGATGACGATTCTCGGCGTGATGCGCGACGCGATTTCCGCGCCGGGCGAGATGTCGCCGTTCGCGCCGCGGATCATCACGCTGAAGGTCCCGGTGGACAAGATCGGCGAGGTCATCGGCCCGAAGGGGAAGATGATCAACTCGATCCAGGACGAGACCGGCGCCGAGATCACCATCGAGGACGACGGCACGATCTACGTCGGCGCCACCGACGGCCCGTCCGCCGACGCCGCGCGGGACGCGATCAACGCGATCGCCAACCCGCACATGCCCGAGGTGGGCGAGCGGTTCATGGGCACGGTCGTGAAGACGACGACGTTCGGCGCGTTCCTGTCGCTGCTGCCTGGCAAGGATGGCCTGCTGCACGTCACGCAGATCCGCAAGCTGCACGGTGGCAGGCGGATCGAGAACGTCGAGGACGTCATCCACGTGGGCGACAAGATCCAGGTGGAGATCCGCGAGATCGACGACCGCGGCAAGCTGTCGCTCGTCCCCGTCGAAGTGATCGAGCGCGAGGCGGCGGGCGAGGACCTGGGCGGCGGCGAGTCGGAGGACCGGCCCGGGATCCGGGCCGACCGGGGCGGCGACCGGGGCGACCGTCCGCAGCGCGACCGAGGCGAGGGCGGTGGCGACCGCCGTCCCCGCCAGCGCTCTCGCGGCGGGCACCGCGAATAGTGGGTACTTCTGAGTCGGCCGTGCGCAGGACCGTCCTTCCGGGCGGCCTGCGCGTGGTCACCGAGTTCCTGCCGTCCGTCCGCTCGGTAGCGCTTGGCATCTGGGTTGGCGTCGGCTCGCGGGATGAGGACGAGTCCCACGCCGGCGCGACCCACTACCTTGAGCACCTGCTGTTCAAGGGGACGCGCAAGCGCACGGCCCTGGAGATCTCCGCGGAGATGGACGCGGTCGGCGGTGAGATGAACGCGTTCACCGCCAAGGAGTACACGTGCTACTACGCACGGGTGCTCGACGTGGACCTGCCGCTGGCGATCGACGTGCTCAGCGACATGGTGACGTCCTCGCTCATCGAGCCGAAGGATGTGGACGCCGAACGCAACGTCGTGCTCGAAGAGATCGCGATGAACGAGGACGACCCGTCGGACTCGGTGCACGAGGCGTTCACCACCCACCTGTTCGGCGACACGCCCCTCGGCCGGCCGATCCTCGGCACCGTGGAGTCGATCAACGCGCTCACCAGGGACCAGATCTTCGAGCACTACCGAGACCGGTACACCCCGCCGCACGTCGTAGTGGCAGCCGCGGGGAACCTGGACCACGATGCCGTGGTCGCGGGCGTCCAGGCGGCGTTCGGCCAGGTCCTGACCGACTTCGCCAACTCCAGTGGCTCCCAGCCCGCACCGCCTAGGCTGCGCGACGCTGGCGGGCTCTGGGAAGGGTACGGCCCGGCGGCCGGTTCCGGCGTAACGCTGGTGTCCCGGCCGATCGAGCAGGCCAACCTGGTGCTCGGCTGCGAGGGGCTGGCCCGCACGGACGAGCGGCGCTTCACGCTCGGCGTGCTGAACGCGGCGCTCGGCGGCGGGATGTCGTCACGGCTCTTCCAGGAGGTGCGCGAGAAGCGGGGCCTGGCCTACTCGGTCTACAGCTTCGCCTCTCAGCATGCCGACACGGGCCTGTGGGGCATCTACGCCGGCTGCCTGCCGTCGAAGGCCGACGAGGTGCTGTCAATCTGCTCCGCCGAGGTGGCGAAGGTCATCGAGTCCGGGCTGACCGACGCGGAGCTTGAGCGCGGCAAGGGCCAGGTACGCGGCGGCATCGTCCTCGGGCTTGAGGACCCGTCCTCGCGGATGACCAGGCTTGGCAAGTCCGAGCTGGTCTACCCGGGCCTGGAACCGGTGGACGACGTTCCTCGCGGCAATCGACGCGGTCACTCACGACGACATCCGCGCGATCGCTTCCGAGATCCTGACGCGTCCGAAGGTTTTGGCCGTCGTCGGGCCCTTTGAAGACGAGAGCACCTTCTCGGCTGCTCTCTCTTAACTCCAAAACCCTTGTTTGCGTGGGTCGCGGGGACGGAGGGGATCGACCCCATCCGCCCCCGCTTCTCACATCACCGGGTAAAACCAATTCCCGCCGTCTCGGAGGGCTTACATTCCTTTAGCCCGTCAGGTTGTCGATCGTGCGCAAGGTTGTCCGGGCCCGGGCAGCCTGTTCAGCCTCAACATTTCCCTGGTCAGCTGAGTCGCCGTGTTCCCGGCCGATTCGCAGGCGTCGTCGGCCTCTTGTTAGCAGCGCTGCCCGGTTCCGGGCTGTGTCTTTGTGGCTGATAGGTCTCTGGCCGGGTGGCTGGTCGCGGAATTTCGGGCGCAAAAACCGCGCCCCGAAATTCCGGACATTTCATGATTTCGCGCTAAGGCATGCTGTCGCGCCGGACCGGGCTAGTCGAGGCCCAGCAGCGGCTCGATGCCGATCGTGAGGCCAGGCGGGAGCGAGGCTATGCCGCGGACGGCGAGCAGGACCCCGGGCATGAAGGACGCGCGGTCCAGGGAGTCGTGGCGGATCGTCAGTGTCTCGCCGTGGCCGCCGAACAGGACTTCCTGGTGCGCCACTAGGCCGGACACGCGCACCGAGTGGACGTGGACGTCGTCAACGGTCGCGCCTCTGGCGCCGTCCAGTTCCTGCGTCGTGGCGTCCGGGGGGGCGCCTAGTCCTGCCGCCGACCTTGCCTCGCCGATCATGGACGCCGTGCGCAGGGCGGTGCCGGACGGGGCGTCCATCTTGTTGGCGTGGTGGAGTTCGATGATCTCGGCGGACTCGAAGAAGCGGGCGGCCTGGGCAGCGAAGCGCATCATCAGGACCGCGCCGACGGAGAAGTTCGGGGCGATCAGCACGCGGGAATCGGGGGCCTTGTCTAGCCAGGTCCTGACCTCGGCTAGGCGATCCTCGCCGAAGCCCGACGTGCCGACGACCACGTTCAGGCCGTGCTCGACGCTCCAGCGCAGGTTGTCCATCACGGCGGCGACATGGGTGAAGTCCACTACGACGTCGCTGCCGAGCAGCGCGTCGAGGGCGTCCCCCTGGTCGACCTGCGCGCTCAGCTCCGTGTCCGGCGCGCCTTCGATGGTCTCGCAGACCGTGCGGCCCATCCGTCCCCTGGCACCAAGGACTCCGACCCTGATCATCATGCCTCCTGCGGTCGCCTGCCGACCGGAGGATTCTACGCCGCTGACCCCGCCGACACGCGGGCGCGTACGCTGCCACTATGTGCCGCTCCATCAAGACCTTGCGCCCGCCGTACGCCGAAGTAGTGACAGACGAGGACATGCGGGCCGCCGCCCTGCAGTACGTCAGGAAGGTCAGCGGATTCCGTGCTCCTGCCGCGCGTAATGCCGCCGCCTTTGATCACGCCGTCGACGAGGTCGCCGCCGCGACCGCCCGCCTGCTCGATGCGCTGGAGGTAAGCTCGCCTGCCAAATCGGGGTGAGTTGTGAAGTTAACGGGTAGTGAGTGAATCATGAGGCTAATCCTCAACCTGATCTGGCTGATCCTGTGCGGCTGGTGGATGGCGCTCGCGTACGTTCTCGCCGGGGTCATCTGTGCCATCCTGATCATCACGATCCCGTTCGCCATCGCGTCCTTCCGTATCGCGTCCTACGTGATCTGGCCGTTCGGCCGGTCTATCGAGATGCGCCGCGACGCCGGGATCGCCTCCCTGATTGGCAACATCATCTGGCTGGTGCTGGTCGGCTGGGAGCTGGCGCTCGGCCACCTGACCGCGGGCATTCTGCTCTGCATCACGATCATCGGCATCCCGCTCGGCCTGGCCAACTTCAAGCTGATCCCGATTTCGCTGCTTCCGCTCGGCGTCCGGATCGTCCGGTCCGACGAGCTCTATCCCGGCTACGCCCCGCGCGACCCCAGCAGGGTGTAGCTGTCTCACGGGGCACGACCCTCGATGTCCGCCCGGGGGCCTCATCGCAAAACCGTGACCGTCTCAGCGCCGCCCCGGGTGAACCAAACCTGCGCGGTGGCTCCCTGCACCGGTAGCCTGGGAGCCATGGAGGAGACCGAGAGCCGGGTCGAGGTATACGTCACCACGGACACCTCAGGCGCACCGCACAAGGCGGGCGAGCCCAAGCTTTACGTGATGTACGATGCCGCCAAGCCCGAGGCGGGGAAGCTGTACTTCACCGAGGCCGAGTGGGACGCGTTCGTGCTCGGCGTCCAGGACGGCGAGTTCGACCTCGACGAGAACGGCAACCTGCCGCCGGTCCCCGCTGATCAGCAGAAGCCTGGCCAGTAACAGCTTGCTCAGCAGGCGCGGGAGCAGCAGGAACGGTAACGCGGCTCACCGCAGGGGTATCCCGGTCGCTAGGGTTTTGTAGCGGTCTGGTACCGCCCGGATCGCAACAGTTACCCTGCTGATATGTCTTCTCGGGCGCCCAGGCCAGTGCTCGACTCCACGCGATTCGGCCGGACACCCGTTCTGTTTCTTCTCGGGCTCGCCGCCTGCTGTCTGATCGCGATACTCGCGCTTGTGCTCGTCGTGGTGCAGCACGGTACGGCGCCGACCTTGGTCGGCCTGCTCCTCGGGCTGCTTCCGATACCGCTGCTCGTGGCGCTCGTCCTGTACCTAGACCGGCTGGAACCGGAGCCGCGCGCCCTGCTCGCGGCGATCTTCGGCGCGGGTGCGGGCATCGCGGTCATTACCGCCCTGCTTGGCCGCGCGCTGCACACCGCCGTGATCACCACCCCGGATCTTGAACCGCACGCGAGCGTGGCGGCCACGGTCTCGGCAGGCACGGCGATCGGCGGTGCGCTCGTCGCGGAAACGCTCAACGGGTTGGTCCTGGTATCCCTGCTCGCCTCACGCCGCACGGAGATAGACGGCGTGGAGGACGGCGTGGTCTACGGGTCTATGGTCGGGCTCGGCTTCGCGCTCGTGGCCAATGTGTACGCCTACGCCGTGGCCTGGAATACCGGCGTCGGTGCGCTCGCCGAGGAGTTCGCAAGGCGTGGCATCTTCGGCCCGGTCTTCCAGATGCTGTTCACCTCGCTGATCGGGCTCGGCATCGCCTACGTGGCGTCCCGCCCCGCGGTCAGCAGCAGGTACCTGGCGATCGTCGTCGGCTGGGTCGCGGCGGTCGCGCTTGACGCGCTGTGGAATCACTCCGTCACCGAGGGTGGAACCCCGCTCTTGATCACCTATCTCATTCTCGTCGCCGTGCTGCTCGCGGTGGTCATCGCGGTGATCTACGACCGGCGGCGCGTCATCCGGCTGATTATCAGCTTCCTACCGGACTTCGAGCATCCCGATGTGGTGACGTTGCAGGACATCCCCATGCTCGCCAGCCTGCGGCTGCGCCGCCTCGGTCGGCATTGGGCCAGGTTGAATCTCGGTATCGCCGGCAGACAGGCGATGAATCAGTACCAGCTCGCCGCCACCGAACTGGCGATGGCCTGCCACCGCAAGAGCCTCGGGCAGACGACCGAGGACGCCTACGTGAAGCACCGCGACGACTCGCTGGCCCTGATGCGCGCAGCCGCGGCGGCCGTTCGCGGCCAGGAGCAGCTGTATCCGCCGCCCTGGATCGGCGTCGACTCCCCGTCCGTCTTCGTCATGTACCGGCCCAGTCCGCCGAGCACCCCGCCCGTGTCCCGTTGGCCCGGCTAGGTCCGCCCAACGGCCCGGGAGAGCGCGTAGTCGGCTACCCGAAGAGAGTTGGCTGGATGTCGGTAGCGCTGGACACCCCCTCGTGGCGCAGCAGCCACTCCTTCCGGTCAACGCCCCAGCCGTACCCGGTGAGTGACCCGTCCGCGCCGATTACCCGGTGGCACGGCACGATAATCGAGATCGGATTGCGCCCGTTGGCAAGACCGACGGCGCGAGAGGCGAGCATCGACTTGCCGAGCGCGGCCGCGATCGCTCCGTAGCTGACCGTCGAGCCGTAAGGAATCCGGGTGAGCTCTGCCCAGACCGCGAGCTGAAACGGAGTCCCGCGGGGCGCGAGCGGCAGGTCGAACTCCTTGCGAGCCCCTGCGAAGTACTCCCCGAGTTGCTCCGACACGACAGGGAACAACCCTTGGCTACGCGTCCACTCCGGCTGGATAGAGGCGGAGCGCTCCCCGGCATCCAGTAGGTAGAGTCCGGCGAGCGCTCGTTCGTCCCCGATCAACGCCAGCCTGCCGATCGGGGAGCTGACCATGTCGTACCAGGTCCGAGCCGCCGGATCGGCGGGCAGGAACGGACTCGTCATCACGTCACCCCTTCACTTCGACCACTCCGCAACTGTTAGCGGAACCGCTAACAGTTAAACCGCTATGTCGTCATCCCGAGTCGCGGCCGTGCGTGACGATGCGGACTCAAGCGTGGCCCACAGGTGATGCGTCGCGTACGAGCACCACGGCCGCCAACCCAACCTGACCGCATCCGGCCCGTCAGCACCCAACCTGACCGCATCCGCCTCGCCGGCCGTCAACTGCCGGAGCGCGCGCATCACCCCGACGTCCCCCGGAAGGAACACGTCCGGGTCGGAAAGCCCGCGCATCCTGATATATCCGGCTGTCCACGGCCCGATCCCTGGCAGCGCTAGCAGCCGCGCCCCCACCTCCTCGCGGTCCGCACCGGGATCAAGGCTGATGGCACCGGACGCCAGCGCCGAAGCCAGCGTGACGAGCGCCCGTCCCCTCGCCAAGGGCATCGGCAGGTCGGCGGGGGCAAGCCCGGCGATCGTCGCCACGTCAGGAAAGACATGCGTCAGCGCCCCGCCAGCAGCGCCCGGTCCGGGCCCGCCAGCCACAGACAGCCCGCCCGCCAAGCCAGCCGCGTCGATGGACCCAGCTAGCGGTGTCCCGCACAGCGCGACCAGTCGCGCCCCTAGTCGCCGCGCCGCGGCCACCGACACCTGCTGCCCAAGCACCGCCCTGATGGCGATCTCGCTCCCGTCGACCGCACCGACGGCTCGCCGCCCCGGACAGTCGGCCGCGAGCGGCCCGATAACCGGGTCATCCGTGAAGAACCCGGAGATCGCCCACGGGTCTGCGTCCAGGTCGAGCAGCCGCCGGCACCGCTGTACTGCGGCGGTCACGTCGCGCAGGTCAGACAGCGCTAGCGAGCAGTCCACCCAGCTCGCACCGGGAACGGAGCGGAGGGAGAGAACGCCGATTCCGTTCGGAAGACTGACCGTTCTTTTGTATTCATCAGGCGAAGCCACCTCAATGCCAGGAATGGCGCGCGCGGCGAGGAAGCCGAACATGCGGCTCAGGTCGATCGGCGGCCGGAACGGCAGTCGCAGGTGCAGCACGCCAGTCGCGCCCCCATCATCGGCCACTGCGTCCCCCGCCGTACCGGCCAGACCCGCCGTGCTAGTGAGACCCGCCGTACCGGCCAGACCCGCCGTGCTAGTGAGATCCGCCGTACCAGTCAGAGCCGCCGTGCCAGTGAGACCCGCCGTACCGGCCAGACCTGTCGCGCCGCGCCGCGCGCCAGTGCGAGCCCTGGCTCGCGCGGACCCGCCGCGCCGCATGGCCCGTTCCCGCAGCACCGAAGGCGGCGTGTCATACACCTCAAGCATCGTCGCGTTGAACTGCCTAATCGACGCGAACCCGGCAGCGAACGCGATATCGCCCATCGGCAGGGCCGTCGTCTCGACGAGAATCCGCGCGGTCCGCGCCCGCTGCGCTCGGGCGAGCGCCAGTGGCCCCGCGCCGACTTCGGCGGTCAGCAGCCGCCCGACCTGGCGCGATGAGTACCCAAGTGATGACGCAAGCCCGCCAACTCCGGCCCGGTCCACCACGCCGTCCGCGATCAGCCGCATGGCGCGTCCCGCGACGTCCGACCGCACGTTCCACTCGGGCGAGCCAGGGGAGGCGTCGGGCCGGCACCGCTTGCAAGCGCGGAACCCAGATTGCTGCGCTGCGGCAGCCGTCGGATAAAACACGACATTTGCCCGCTTGGGAGTAATGGCCGGACAGGACGGTCGGCAGTAGATGCCGGTGGTCCGCACGGCGCAGAAGAACACCCCGTCGAACCGCGCGTCCTTGCTGCTCGCCGCGGCGTACCGCTGCTCGTCGTCCATCACGGCTCCACTCAACCACCGCCCCCCGCCGAACACTAGCGGAAATCGGACATGATCGACCGCACGCCTGACGATCCGCTACTGACGGAGGCTGAACAACCCTCTAGGGGCGGTTAGGCGCGCCAGAAGTCGTACGGGTCCTTGCCGGGGCGGAAGCCGGCCGCCTCGACGACGTCCACCGCCAGCTTGAAGCGGTCGCCGACGCGGCTTGGCAAGTGGGCATCACTGCCGAAGGACACGGCTGTCCCGCCCTCGGCTCGCCACCAGCGCACCAGCTCGACGGATGCCAGGGGCGACTTCGTGTTGATCTCAAGCACCCGGCCGGAGGAGGCGAGCGCGCGGAGCGCCACGCGGTACTCCTCTTCGAATGGCTCTTCCCGGTACAGGTGCGCGCCCTTGGGCCAGTAGCGGCGGGGGAAGTCCAGGTGGGCGAGGACCTGGAACAGGTCACTGCCCTCGATCAGCGCGACCAGCTCTGTGAAGTAGTAGCGCATCGCGTCGTCGTCCGGCATGCTCCCGAAGAGCGCGTCAGCGGCGACGAGCCGCCCCTGATACGGGACCGCGTGCAGGGAACCGAGTATGCGGTCGAAGTCGTGCCCGCGTACGACCGCACCCGCGCTCGCGCCGAACAGGTGCGACTCCCCGGCCTCGACGCCCGACAGGATCCGCAACCCGGGGAAGCGCTCGCGGCAGTCCTCGACCGATGCCATGTACCCGGTGACGTCCAGTGGCTTGATCCGGCTCCACCAGCGATGATCAGTAGCGACGTCCACGATCGCGTCGCCCGAGCCGGCGGCCGTGAACTCCAGGTGCTCGGTGAACGCGATGGCGGGCAGCCCGATGACGATGGCCTGCTCGCAACTGCGTACCATCGACGCGTCCGCTGGCGTGTCGTAAGACCACTCGGTATGCACATGATTGTCCACAGGCAGCACGGTGTTTATCTTACGGGGGAACGCCTACCACTGAGCGTCGCGCTGCTTGGCTGAGGTGATGACGTAGATCTCGCCAGTCTGCCGTCCGCTTTGCGGGATCCGTCCCTGACCCGGCTGGCCGCCTGCCGGCTCGTCACCGGCCGGGAGTGCTGTCTGGTTCTTCTTCCCGGACTTGGTCAGCCTGCCCCAGCGCTCTTCCCACTCGGCGACGTCACCGCCGCAGGCGTTGACGTAGGCGATGAGTACCGGCAGGGTCGGCAGCCTGAGGCCGCCGGCCGCCGAGGCCAGTGTCCGCATCGTGTAGTGGGACTTTTCCGCCATGTCGGGGTAGTCGAGCCCGACCCTCGATCGCAGCACGCGAAGATCGCGGGCGAACGCGGCGATGTTGTCGGTCTCGATCGCGGCGATCGGCCCCTTGACACCGGGCGGCGGGTCGGGGAGCGCGCTGTCCCGCTGCCTGATGACCGGGCTGCCGACGCGTGAGAACCCGCCCGTGTTGCGCATCCCAGGAGGGTCGGCGCCCGGGTACGGCTGGCCAGGGTATGCCTGCCCCTGATGCGGCTGCTGCCCAGGACCTGCCCATGCCTGCCCAGGCGCCGCTCCGGCGGCCTGCCAGGATCCTGTGTTCCTGCCGTGGCCGAACTGCGCCCCGCCGGGCTGACCCGGATCAAACTGTCCTTGACCAGGCACCCAGCCGGGTCCCTGCTGGGGCCCGGCGGCCCGCCACGAGCCAGTGTCGCGGCTGCCGCGGCCCGGTCCGGGTACCCAGCCCTGTCCCTGTTCTTGCCCCGTGGCCTGCCAGGATCCTGTGTTCCGCGGGTTGGCGTCGAATCCCGGACCCGCCGCCTGCCAGCTGCCGGTCGAGCGCGCGCCGGGACCGTCCGGTGCCTGGTGCGCGGCCCAATCCGGCCCCTGCGTCGGCCCAGCGGCGTGCCACAACCCAGCGTTCGGGTCCAGTGGCCCCTGGCCAGGCGCCCAGCCGGGTCCCTGCTGTGGCCCGGCGGCTTGCCACGACCCGGTGTGCCGCGGGTTCTGGCCGAACTGCCCGGCCGCCTGCGGACCGCCGTGCTGCCCTGCCCCGAACGGACCCGGGCTGCCGTACGGTCCGGGTCCGGCAGCATCGCTGGGGTCGGCGCCGTACGGCGGTTGACCGGCTGTCTGACCGTAGTGCCCGGCCATGGGCGCCCCGCCCTGGCCGAATGGTTCCCGGCCAGCCGGCCCCGGTCCTTGCCCCGGCCCATACGGGGCAGGCCCGTACGGCGCAGGCCCGTACGGGCCGGATCCTGGTTGCCCGCCCGCGAACTGGCCTTGCCCGTATCCGGCTGGTCTCTGACCTGGGCCCCCTTGCCCAGGACCGTCTTGTCCGTATGCCGGCTGTCCGTCCGGCCACGGTTGTCCCTGGCCGTAGCCACCCTGCCCTGGCCGTTGCCCTAGTCCGGCACCTGGCCAGCCAGGCCCGTACTGGTCCGCCCACGACTGCTCAGCCGGGTACCGGCCGCGGCCGCCACCCTGGCCGGGGCCGGGCGGCACGGGTCCTGCCCCGGTAGCCGCCCACCCTTGGGCGGGCTGGCGTCCGGATGCCGGCCCGTTCGGCCCCGCTCCCGGTGGCCAGCCGGGTGCCGCTCCCTCATGCGCTGGACCCCGTCGGCCCTGCCCCGGCCCGGGGGAGTCCGGTCCGTGATACCCCTGCGCCTGCTGACGGCCAGGAGGCACCGGCCCTGGATAGCCCGGCCCTGGATACCCAGGCCCCGGCGGCTCGGCGGCCTGACCGGACCGCGCGGCCGGACCAGAACGTGGACGTGGACGCGGACCTGGACCTGGACCTGGTGCGTACATATATGGCCCCTGCGGCTCGTAGAATCCCGCAGGCCGTGGCCCACGCGGGGGCGCCGGGCGCTGCTGACCCGGGCCAGGGCCAGGGCCAGCCGGCCGGGGGCGGGGACCCGCCGGGCGTGGCCGGGGACGGCCAACGCCCGGCATCGCGTCTTCGGGACGCTGCCAAGGTCTGTCGGCCAAACCGGGATCGTACGCCGCCTGCCTGCCCGACCGCGGCGGGTATCCGGGCCTAGGCGGCATGCCGCGCTCTGGCCGGGTTCGCGACGGCCCGGGCGGCATGTCCGCGGGGCGGGGGCGCTCGCGGTCCCGGCCGCCTGCGTTCCCCTGGTAACCGGGATCAACGGGGTAGGCGTCGGCTTCCAGGTACGCGTCCCGCTGGTAAGCGTCGCGGTCCGCGTAGGCAGCGTCGCTGGCCCGGCCGTGCGCGCCTCGGTCAGGCCAGCTGCCCTGACGATTCACCCGGCACCTCCTGGACCCAGCGTGCGGCATTCGCCACCCAAGTCGAGTGTAGGCCGGGCACGCCGCCGGGACGGGTCCGATGGGTAATTGCCACTGGTTCGACGCCGTTTTATTTCTGCGGCTGTGGCGCTGTTCGAAGGTGTCGGACTTGTGCAAGTGAGGCTACTCTGGGCATACGGCACGAGCGAAATGCCCGCGCCAACGGCTTGTCGCGCCGATGCGCAGCAAGAGGATCGCAACGCTTGCGGAGCGGCCATGGTGGCATGGATCGTCTGGCTGATCGTGGCGGCCGTGCTCGGCGTCGCCGAGCTGGTCACCTTCACGTTCGCACTGGGTCTCATCGCGATCGCCGCGTGCGTCGCCGCCGCCGCCGCGGCCCTCCAACTCGGCCTGCCTTTCCAACTGCTCGCTTTCGTGATCGCCTCGGTGGCCGGGCTCGGCTTGGTGCTCCCCATCGCCCGGCGCCATGTGAAGCAGCCGCCGCTGCTAAAGACTGGGTCCGCCGCCCTGGTCGGCAGGCCCGCCCGTGTGCTCGAAGAGGTCACCGGTCATAGCGGCCGGGTCCGCATCGGCGGCGAGGAGTGGTCGGCCCGTTCCTACGACGACACGCTGGTCATCCCCGTCGGCCACACCGTCGACGTCATGGAGATTGAGGGCGCGATGGCCCTCGTTTACCCACGGGAGTAAGAGCTCCCTTCTTTTGCCCTGGTCAGGCAGTCCTACAACCCCAGAAGCATCCAAAGAAGGGAGCTCTCAATGGTCATCGCGGAGCTCATCATCGTGGCGGTGATCGCCCTGATCGTCTTGCTGACCGTTGTCCGCTCGGTGCGTATCGTGCCGCAGGCACGGGCGCGGAACGTGGAGCGTTTCGGCCGGTACCGCAAGACCCTCGAGCCGGGCCTGAACTTCATCGTGCCGTTCGTCGACCGGGTGAAGACGCAGATCGACCTGCGCGAGCAGGTCGTCTCGTTCAACGGCCAGCCGGTGATCACCGAGGACAACCTGGTGGTCGAGATCGATACGGTGCTGTTCTTCCAGGTGACCGACCCGAAGGCGGCGGACTACGAGATCGTCAACTACATCCAGGCGATCGAGCAGCTCACGGCCACCATGCTGCGGTCGGTCATCGGCTCGATGGACCTGGAGCAGACGCTGACGTCAAGAGACAAGATCAACACGCTGCTGCGCGGCGTGCTCGACGACGCGTCGGGCAAGTGGGGCATCCGCGTCACCCGGGTGGAGATTAAGGCGATCGACCCGCCGAAGTCCGTCAAGGACGCGATGGAGAAGCAGATGCGCGCCGAGCGGGAGAAGCGCGCCGTGATCCTCACCGCCGAGGGCGCGAGGCAGTCGCAGATCCTTACCGCGGAAGGCGACAAGCAGGGCAAGATCCTGCGCGCCCAGGGCGATAAGCAGGCCGCGATCCTCCGGGCCGAGGGTGAGGCGCAGGCCATCAGCCAGGTCTTCGAGTCGATCCACCGCAACGATCCGGATCCGAAGCTGCTCGCCTACCAGTACCTGCAGACGCTGCCGCAGCTGGCTAACGGCGCGGGCAACACGTTCTGGGTGATCCCGAGCGAGGTGACAACGGCGCTGAAGGCAGTGACCTCGGCATTCGGCGGCGCGGAAACGACCGCGCCCGGAACGGCCACGCCGCACGCAGCGGAGGAGCAGGCGCCGACGATCCCCAGGCAGCCAGGGCCGCCGGAACTCGCCGCACTGCAGCAGGAACAACCGGCAGTGCGGCCGGCCACGCCGACGGAGCCGGCTACGGATCCCGAGCAGGCGATCCCGGCAATCATTACGCCGACCGGATCCCTGAACGGCAGCGAGCTGGCCTCAGGCGAAGATCGCTAGCAGTACGGCAAGCACGCAGAGCAGGACGACGACGAGGAGGACCACGGTCCTGGTCCGCGACGACGAACGTACCGAGCCGCTAGCCGGGGCCGGTGCCCCACCGGGCGCGCGCACGCCCGCCGCGGGCCCGGTGGTCGCTGGCGCGCCAGCAGCGCCGGACGCTGCCCCGCCGGCCAGCCCAGCCGAGCTGAGCGTGCCTGACTCGGCTGGACCCCAAGTGGCTGCGGACGCCGCGTCCAGCGGGTCTTCGGCCCAGGGGGCCGCCTCCCATGGTGCCGCCGTCTCTGGCGACCCGACGTCACCGGAGACCGCCGGCGTGTGCTCGATGGCCGGCCAGGCGGACGACACGCGGATCGGGTCCCACCCCATCGGCTTGCTGCCGATCCCGGACTCGGCAGGCGAGCGCACCGAACCCAGCGAACCCCGCGAAGCCGACGAATCAGGTGAACCCATCGGCTCGACACCCGACGACGACGAGAAGTCGGGGAGCGACTGGCCGACGGGCGACGCCGGGACCGCACCGACACTGGGGCTAGCCATCTCTTCGGCCACCCGGTTAAGCGCCGCGATGATGATCGACGGGTCGGGACAATCCCCGACCTGGGTCGCCGAACTGATGCGCGCCCCGGCGGTCGCCGCGTCCGAGAGGCCGGATTGCCGAGCGGCGGACACCGGCAGGGACGGCGACCTGGTTAGCGAGCGCCACCGCTCCTCCCACTCCTCGGTGGTGCCGCCGCAGCCACGGACGTACGCGCAAAGCACAGGCAGGTCGGGAAGCGCGGGACCAACCTCGGCAGCCTTGATGACGTCATACGGGTAGTGCGCACGCGCTGCGAGCTCGGCATGATCGAACCCGGCGCCGTCCCTGAGCTGGCGCAGCTCACGCAGAAATCGCGTCGCGTCATCTCCCGAAGCCGCGTAGCCCGCCACCTGTCGTACATCTGCCTTTTGGTGCTCCACCCAGGCACCCCTCCCCTTTGAATCCGTCTGCCGGCCGGACCCCTGGGTTCACCCCAGACATGGGGCGCATCCTCCAGCAGGATTCCTCTGCAGGTTATCGCCTGTGCTTGCGCAGGGCGCCGCAACCACGGGCTTTAGGCATGTCGATTTCGCCAGCTGGGCAATTTGCTCCGTTTGTGTTGATTGATGTCAGGTGGTGTGCCCGGATTATCGGTGGATAGCCAGACCGACCGTGAATGCCAGCCCGAACGCCAGTTGCAGCCGACCTGTCTGCCCCAGCGTCGCGATCAGGCCCGGCCCGGACACCCCGCCACGTACCGCCCGCACTGGCGCGATGGCCAGCGGTAGGACGAGAAGCATGATCAGCGCGAACGGCCGGTACACGGCGATCAGCGCGCCAAGCGCGAACGGCATCAGCAGGAACAGCAGGTAGACAGCCCGAGCGCGCTCGTCGCCGATCCGCACGGCGAGCGTCCGCTTCCCGGCTGCGGTGTCAGACCCGATGTCCCGCAGGTTGTTGACCATCAGCAGCGCGCACGATAGTAGCCCGGCGGGCACCGACGCGGCGAGCCCCAGCCAGGACAGCCGTTCCATCTGCACGAACGCGGTCCCGGCCACTGCCACCACACCGAAGAACACGAAGACGGACACCTCGCCGAGCCCCTGGTACCCGTAGGGGTGCGACCCGCCGGTGTAGAACCAGGCGGCGAGCACGCACAGCGCCCCGCCCGCCACGATCCACCACGAGGTCACCGCAGCAAGCACCAGTCCGAGGCAGCACGCCAGGAAAAAGCACGAAAAAGCGGCATATTTCACGGCGCGGGGCGACGCCGCCCCCGAGCCGACCAGCCGCATCGGCCCGGCCCGCCGCCCCGCCGCGTCGGTGCCCCGCACTCCGTCGCTGTAGTCGTTGGCGTAGTTCACCCCCACCTGCAACGCGAGCGCCACAAGCAGCGCCAGCAACGCGCGCCACCACGAAAACGCACCGTATCCCGCCGCAACGCCCGACCCGATCAGCACCGGCACGACCGCCGCAGGCAGCGTCCGCGGCCGCGTCCCGGCCACCCACTCACGCGCACTAGCCACCGGCAGATCCTATGCGCAACCCAACGAGAGATAAATCCAGGCCACCGTGAGGCGGCAGCCCCGCCGAAGACTAGTGACGCCTAGTGCCTGCGCCAGAACAACGCCGAAGGCGAGGTGATACCGAGGCGCTACAAGACGCGTCAGCCGGATACGGTAATCAACCGAGTGTGCAGCCGCACCACCGGCACCTTCATACCCATGTCCAAGTTGGACCGGCTGCCGTCCGGCGCCCACCCCGCCGCCTCGAGGAAGCCGATCCGCGCCTCATCCCCGGACAGCGCCCACGTGTACCCGGTCCTGAACCCGTCCTCGGCGAACGTGTCGGCCACCGCGTTCAGCAGCCGCTGATCATGCCCCTCCCCGGTAACGGCAGGCATCACGTGCAACTCGTAAAGCTCGCCGTCGGTCCCCGGCCACAGGTCTTCATCGGTGGCCGGCCCGGCGGCTGCGAACCCAAGAATCTCAGGATCGCCCGGCTTCTCAACCGCGACATGCACCCGGTGCTTAGACGTAGGCGGCGCACTAATCGCGTCCCGCCACCGTGAGGCCCACTGGTTAACAGCCGAATCACTAGTCAACTCTGCGATCACAGCGTCCGGCACGAGCCCCGCGAACGCCTCCCGCCAACTGGCGACCTGCACGAGCGCGAGCCCTTCGGCATCGGAAGCCCGCGCGGCCCGAACAAATCCGCCGCTCACTGTGGGTCCGGTCATGCGCCCGGTGTCTCGGAAGGCAGCTGGGCCAGGGCTGAGATGTCGCGCGCCGCCCCGGTCGAGGCCGACGTGGCCAGGGCCGCGTACACCTGCAGCGCTGCGCTCACCGGCCGCTGCCGCGACGCCGGCCGGTACGACCCGAGCGACGCGAGCAGCGCCTGCCGCCGCTCCGCAATGACGGAGTCCGGCACGTCGAGCCGCAGCTCCCGGCGCGGGATGTCGATGACGATCGTGTCGCCGGACTGTACGAGCGCGATGGTCCCGCCGCTGGCGGCCTCGGGGGAGATGTGCCCGATCGACAGCCCCGAAGTCCCGCCGGAGAACCGCCCGTCGGTGATCAGCGCGCAGGCCCGGCCGAGCCCCTTGCCCTTCAGGAACGACGTCGGGTACAGCATTTCCTGCATGCCGGGCCCGCCGCGCGGCCCCTCGTAGCGAATGACGACAACGTCCCCGGCGCCAACATGCCCGGCGAGGATCCCGTCCACCGCTTCTTCCTGCGACTCGAAGACCCGCGCGGGCCCAGAGAATGTCCACAGTTCCTCGGGCACGCCGGCGGTCTTGACGACCGCGCCGTCGGTTGCCAGGTTCCCGTACAGCATGCAGAGCCCGCCGTCGGTGCTGTACGCGTGCGCGACATCGTGGATGCACCCGGAGGCGGCGTCTAGGTCAAGGGACTCCCAGCGTGCGGACTGCGAGTACCCCTTGATCGTCCGCACCCCGCCGGGCGCGGCGTGGTACAGCTCCACGGCCTCGGGAAGCACCGACCCAGACCGCAGGTCCCACGCGGACAGCGGCGCACCGTGCACGGTGTGCACAGCGCGGTTCAGCAGCCCGGCCCGGTCGAGCTCGCCGAGGATCGTGTAGATCCCGCCGGCCCGGTGCACGTCCTCAACGTGGTAGGACCCGTTCGGCGCGACCTTGCACAGGCACGGCACCCGCCTGGACAGCTCGTCGATCTCCTTGAGCCCGAAGTCCACGTCGGCCTCGCGCGCCGCCGCTAGCAGGTGCAGGATCGTATTGGTTGACCCGCCCATGGCGATGTCGAGCGCCATCGCGTTCTCGAACGCGTCCCGCGACGCGATCGACCGGGGCAGCACCGACTCGTCGTCCTCGAAGTAGTACCGCTTGGCCAGCGACACCACCAAAGCGCTGGCCTGCTCGAACAGCCCACGCCTCGCCACGTGCGTCGCCAGCGTGGTGCCGTTCCCCGGCAGCGCCAGCCCGATCGCCTCGGTGAGGCAGTTCATCGAGTTCGCGGTGAACATCCCGGAACACGACCCGCACGTTGGGCAGGCCGCCTCCTCGATGGAAGCGAGGTCGTCGTCCGACACCGATGGGTCAGCCGAGGCGACCATTGAGTCGATCAGGTCAAGCTTGCGCACCCCCGACGGGGCACCAGAGACGGAAGCGACGACCTTCCCCGCCTCCATCGGCCCACCGGAGACGAACACCGTCGGGATGTTGAGCCGCATCGCGGCGATCAGCATGCCCGGCGTGATCTTGTCGCAGTTGGAAAGGCAGATCAGCGCGTCCGCGCAGTGCGCGTTGACCATGTACTCGACCGAGTCGGCGATCAGCTCGCGGGACGGCAGGGAGTACAGCATCCCGCCGTGACCCATCGCGATGCCGTCGTCGACTGCGATGGTGTTGAACTCACGGGGGATCGCGCCGGCGGCCCGCACCGCGTCGGCGATGACCCTGCCGACCTCGGCCAGGTGCACGTGACCGGGCACGAACTCGGTGAAGCTGTTGGCTACGGCGATAATCGGCTTGCCGAAGTCCTCGTTGGCTACTCCGGTCGCGCGCAGCAGCGCGCGCGCTCCCGCCATGTTCCGACCGTGCGTGACCGTGCGTGACCTCAACGGCGGCATCGCCGAACTCCCCTCACAACAGGCTTATGGAGAGGTTCAGCCTACAGGCGTGGCACTCCTTGTCGACGCGGTAACGTCCGGCAGCATCCTGGCCGCTGTGTCATAGATCGTCCGGACTTCCTCGCGGGTGAGCCGGGTCACGCCCTCCTTCATCCGGCCGCGCCGCCTGAGGTACTTGCGCAGCGAGGACCCGGTGAACACGTCAACGTCCCTGATGGTCGTGATGTCCCACGGGATCTTCGGCCCGTAGATGGCAAGCGCGGGCCTGACCGGGATGTCGAAGCCGAGGGCCCCGGACAGGATCTCGCTGGCCTGCGACGCTTCCCACACGGCGTGCTCAAGACGGACCTTCTGCGACTCGGGGCCGTGGTACAGCTTCTTGCCGTTCCAGGTCCTGATCGGCAGCTTGGGATTCCACTTCTCCGAGTCGATCGCGTAGACCCCGGTCGGCCCGATGACCAGGTGGTCGATGTACTCGCGGCTGTCAGGAATGGGCCGCGCGTCGAGTGAGAAGTATCCCTCGCGCCGCATCTTGCGCAGCTGCTTGATTGTGGCCTTGCGGGCACCGGGGAAGGTGCCGCCGTTGGCGTACATGGCGGCACTCCGCGACCGGCGGACGGTATCGACGATCCAGGCGAGGATGGCGAGCGTGAGGCCGACTTCCCAGCTCTTGGTGAGGATCCCGGACACCAGGCCGACGACAAGCACGATGGTGACCCGCAGCCGCAAGAAGCGCAGCTGCACATCCGGCGGAAGATCACGCACGCTTACCCGTGGCTGGTCATCGTCCACGGCCTGGCCGCCCCGCATGATCCCGCGCATCAGTCCGAACGGATTCGGCTTCCTCTCCTCCTCCTCCGCCTCCTCGCTCGCCACGGGCTGGGAAGCGATCGGCTGGTTCCACGCCGCCCCGATCGGTATCACGCGCGTCGGCTCGGGCTCGGCGGCAGGTAGCGGCCCGGCCGACTCGGCCCGGCGGCGTGGGCGTTCGTAGTCCCTGGTGGGCGTGTCGTCGGGGACTTCCGTGGTCGCAACGCCGCCGAAGATCCCGAGCCCTTCGTTGGGCACGCGCTCGTAAGCGTGAGCGGACGGGTCAGGGCCGAGCGGCTCGGCGTCGGCGGGGCGCGGTGCCTCGTAGACGAGGCCCGGGGTGCTGTCGTAGTCCTCAGGGACCTCGCCCGCGGGGGCCGGGCCAGGCAGCACCGTACCCGACAGCACCGTGCCCGCCAGCGGCGTGTTTGCCGTTGCCACGAATGAGGGTGCGTCTGTAGGAGGGACGTCTGGGGGTGGGGCGTCTGGCGGCGGTGACGCTTGCGGCTGGCCGCCGGCCGTCTCGGCGGGCCCCGCAGGAGCGGGCGCCTGGGCGTTTCCCAAGTGCGCGTACCTGATCGGGCGCGGCCGCCGACCGGCCGGGGGACCCCCGGCGGCCGGGTTAGCGGTGCCAGAACTGGAGCCGCCTGAGTTGCGGGCGACTGCGTGCGTAGTGCCGCTGATCCCCGTGTTCTGTCCGCTACCGGGGGGCGGCTCAGCGTCGGGCGCCGGCGTTACGGTTGCCTGCACGCCGTCGTGCGGGTGCGTACCGGGCTGCGCTGATGACCTGGAGTTCTTGATTCGGGGCCAAGCCATCCATCTCACCATCTCAGCGTACCGATTCGCCGCCATGAGGCGGCGCTCTGTAATCGATGTGCCCTAAATACGGTCCCTTATAAACCGACTTCTGTCCCTAATGGCACTCTAAAGCAGCCCATCCGATCCGCCTAGTGTGGTCTTTCCCCGGTAACCGCCTGTGTATCCGCGGTGACTGCCTTCGAGTCAAGATCACCTTCAAGTCAAGATGGCCTTCAAGTCAAGATCAAGACCTAGATAGGGGCTGGCTGTGGTCGCGGGGGATTCCCGTCGGCACTCCTCCGGAAGTGCCGGCGGCGAATCCCCCACGCCCCCCGCCTACACAGAGCCAAGGCAGAAACCCCGCCCCGCCTGACGTCGTGACTGTCCCGTTTGACCGGTTCGCCCGTCATTTCCGCATGGCAACGAAAGATCTTGGATACTTTTGACCGCTATCACAGCCAAAAGTATCCACGCCGAAAGAGTTTTCAATGATCATGACCTGGCAGGAGGTCAGCAGGCGTATCAGGTGTCGCTCGGCGCTCAGACAACGCTTCAGTTAACGGCATTAGCCCATAGGCGGCCCGTTGCCGTAACCATCCGGATGGGTGCTCGGGCGGGAGGCTTCTCTGGTCGCTCCGGGGTAGCGCTCGGGGAGGGCTTTCGTGGTAAAACGTGCGGGATGCTTAAGCGTGCCAGGCGTGGTACCGGGCGGGCGCGGCGGGTTGTGAACCTGGTCTCCGCCGTTGTTGTGTCGGCGTTGCTGCTTGGGATTCTCGGGTTCGGGTACGGGGGGATTCCCGCGCTCGGGCCGGCTCTTGATCCTGGGCGTGGCGCGTGGACATCGGCGGCCGGCGGGCAGCCGGTCAGTTCTCAGCGGCTGCAGGTGCCAGGGCTGACCGGGGCGGTCACCGTGTCGTTCGACGCGCAGGGGCTGGCGTCGATATCGGCCGGGAACACGCATGACGTGTTCCTCGCGCTCGGGTATGTGCACGCGAAGTTCCGGCTGGCAGAGATGGACGCGGAGCGGCGGCTCGGCGAGGGGCGCCTCTCGCAGTTGGCGGGGCCAACTGACCTGGCAAGCGACGAGTTCGAGCTGCGCCTTGGCCTGCTGCGTACCGCGCAGAACGAGTGGGCGCGCACCACGGGCGCCGCCCGCGCCGCGCTGCTCGCCTATGCCCGCGGCGTGAACGATGACATCGCCCAGGTGCGCGCCTCCGGGGACTGGCCTGCGCTCTTCACGCTCAGCGGCCAGTACCCGAGCCCATGGACTCCGGTCGACAGCCTGGTCGTCCAGGGGGTGCTCACCCAGGAACTCGACTACACGACCGGACCCCTGGACTACGCGCTCCTTGAGAAGTCCCTCGGACCGGCGAACACGGCCGACTGGTTCCCGACCCTGGCGAAGAACACCCAGACTCCCTACGACCCGGGCCCCTATATCAAGGCGCCGCTGACCCCGGTCGCGCCGGACGTCGCGAGTTCGGCCCCAGCAGAAATTTCAACATCTGGGAGCCCTGGCGGTAATGGGGACGCGGGCGGTGGAACAAGCAACCGTTCGGCTGACTCGACTGCGGTGGCGGCGGCTAGCGTGCTTGACCAGCTCAGCCAGCTACTGCCTAATGAAATTCATCATTTCCCCGACTCCAACGCGTGGGCGGCGAACGGACCCGCGGTGGCGGGGCCGGCGGGGGCAAGCAGGCTGCCCTGCTCGGCGGGGACCCGCACCTGCCGCAGACGCTGCCGTCCGTCTGGTACGAGGTGGCCCTGTCCGCGCCCGGGTACCAGGTGGCGGGGGTGACCGTGCCGGGGGTGCCGGGCGTCCTGCTCGGGCATAACGCGCATATCGCCTGGTCGCTGACCGACACGCAGAACTCGGCGACCTTCTACTACGCGGAGAACGTCCGCGGGTCGCAGTACTACTGGGACGGCGCGTGGCGGCCGCTGACCGTGGTGCACTACTCGATCCCGGTGCGCGGCGGGCCGACGACTCAACTAACCGTGGACATCACCGCGCAGGGGCCGATTATCAGCCAGGCCGGGCAGGTGATGGCCGTGGACTGGATGGGCAACGTGCCGTCCGGGGACGTCGGCGCCCTCCTCGGGGTGAATACCGCGTCAACGTTCACGCAGTTCAAGGCGGCACTGGCGGGGTGGTACGCGCCCACGCAGAACTTCGTGTATGCCGATACTTCCGGAAATATCGGAGTAATCGCTCCCGGCTACTACCCGCAGGTTCCCGCCGGCTGCCAGCCGTGGCTGCCGATGTCGGGCACGGGAGCGTGCGACATCGACGGGGTGATCCCTTACCAGGCGGTGCCGCAGGCCTACAACCCGCCGTCGCACCTGATCGCGACCGACAACCAGCGGCCGGTCAGCGGCGACTACCCCTACTACGTGGGGACCGCGTTCGACTTCTACGACCCCGGCTACCGGGCGGCGCACGCCTACAGTTCCCTGGAAGCGGCCGAGCCGCTGACCCCGGCCTCGATCGCGGCCCTGCAAAGCAACCTGACCGACCCGCTCGCCGTCCGGCTGCTGCCGAGCTTGGTCAGCGCGCTGTCCGCCCCCGGGCTGACCGGCACGGATCAGGCCGCTGCGGCGCTGCTGCGGTCGTGGAACGGCGACATGGATCAGGGGTCCGCCGCGGCGTCGCTGTGGTGGACGTTCTGGGGCTCGTACCTCAATACCGTTTTCGCGCCTTGGTGGCAGGCGGGGAAGGTCCCGGTGAGCAAGGACCCGCTTGCCCTCGGCATCTCGCCCGGTGTTGCCCCGCTTGACGAGGACCTGGAGGCGTGGACGCTCGGCGACCCGTCCAACGCCGCGTTCGCCGGGCCGCAGGGGCGCGGGCCTGCGAATGCCCCGACGGCGATCGTGGCGGCGTTCAAGAAGGCAGTGGCGCACCTGTCGGCCAAGCTGGGCGGCGCGCCGGCGACGTGGACGTGGGGACGGATTCACAGTCGTTCGTTCCCGTCGATCACGGCAGCTGCCGGCCTCGGCTACGGCCCGCGTGCGGCGGGCGGCGACCCGTTCACCGAGGACGCCGCCGACGGTGGCCTGGACGCCTCGACCGGGCCGAGCTGGCGGATGATCGCCGCATTGGGACCCGGCGGCGTTTCTGCCCGCGGCGTGTATCCCGGCGGGCAGTCGGAGAACCCGGCTTCGCCGTGGTACACGAACCTGGTCGAACTGTGGTGGGACGGCAAGTACCTCCCGGTCCCGGTGCCAGGCTCGACCGGGGGCGCTGTCACCTGGAGTCTCCGTGGTTAAGCGTGCGGGGATCATGGCCGCGTCCGGCGTCGTCTGCTCCCTTGGCGCGTACCTCGGCGCCTGGTGGGTCCCGTTCCCCGTCGGCGTGGCCGTCGGCATCCTGGGGGTGACCGGCCGGTTCCCGCGCGGCGGGGTGCCGGCGGCGACGGTCGGCGCGGTGCTCGGCTGGGCGGTCTCGCTCTGGGCGATGGCACTGGCCGGCCTGCCCGCTGGCGTGACCGCCCGCGTGATCGCCGCCCTGGCGGGCCTGCCACCGTACGCCGCTGTCGGCGTCGCCGCGACACTGCTGCTTGCCGCCCTTCAGGTCCTGGTCGGCGCCTGGCTGGCCCGCGCGGTGAACCCGCGCAAGGCCAACCGGCCCACGGTCACGGAAGGGCCCCCAGACGTGAAGATTGGGCAGGCCTTACGCTCGTCGACGGATACACTCCGACTTGAGGTACCTAGTCCTCGCTGGACTCCTCCAAATCTCTCCGGACGTTTCTCACGCATCCGGATACGAGCAGGCAGACGCGACAAGACGGAGTTAAGACGTGCGCTGGTCAACCATGCACATCCCCACGCTGCGGGATGACCCTGCGGAGGCGGGCGCGCCCAGCCACCGGCTACTGCTGCGTGCCGGGTACATCCGCCAGCTGATGGCAGGCCACTACTCGCTGCTCCCGCTGGCGGTCCGGGTCCGGCTGAAGGTCATCGGCATCGTCCGCGAGGAGATGAACAGGATCGGCGCCCAGGAAATCCTGATGCCGATCATGCACCCGGCCGAAGCATGGCAGCGCAGCGGGCGCTGGGAGCTCATGGGCGATGAGATGTTCCGGCTCAAGGACCGCAGGGGCAGCGACCTCGCGCTCGGCATGACGCACGAGGAAATCGTGTCGACCCTGGCCGCGGAGCTGAACTCCTACCGCGAGCTGCCGCAGATGTGGTACCAGTTCCAGACCAAGCTGCGCGACGAGCCCCGGCCGAAAGCGGGCCTGATGCGCACCCGCGAGTTCACGATGAAGGACTCCTACAGCTTCGACCTCGACGCGACAGGCCTCGACAAGTCGTTCGGCGCGCACCACGCCGCCTACACCCGCGCGTTCGCGCGGATCGGCATCCCCGCAATCCCGGTGGAGGCTTCGAACGGCTCGATGGGCGGCTCGGGCTCTACGGAGTTCATCTGCCCGTCGGACACGGGCGAGGACGACATCATCTACTCCCCGGAGTGCGGCTACGCGGCGAACATCGAAGCCGCGGTCTCCGCCCTTGCACCCCTGGACCCCGCGCTTGACGCTGCCGCGGCGCTGGAGGTGCCGCAGCGGTTCGACACGCCCGGTGTCCGGACGATCGAGGACCTGGCCACCGGTTACGACGCGCCCGCCGACCGGCAGGTCAAGACCCTCGTCTACATCCTTGACGGCCAGCTCACGCTGGTCCTGCTGCGCGGCGACCACGCCCTTGAAGAGCAGAAGCTCATCGACGCGACCGGCGCCGTCGCGGTGCGCCCTGCCGAGGCCGGGGAAATCTTCGACGAACTCGGCGCGCACCCCGGCTCGCTCGGCGCGGTCGGCGTCCCGGCCGACTTGCCGGTCATCGCGGATCAAGCCCTCAAGGGGCGCTCAGGCATGACGACCGGGGCGAACACCGACGACGTGCACCTGCGCGGCGTGGACGTCGCACGTGACATCAACGTCGGCCAGTGGGCCGACCTGCGCGCCGCCGAGGAGGGGGAACCCTGCGTCCGCTGCGGCAACCCGCTCACGGTGATCAAGGGCATCGAGGTCGGGCACATCTTCAAGCTCGGCTACAAGTACTCCGACGCGATGCAGCTGTCAGTGCTCGGCCCCGAAGGCAAGCCGGTCAAGCCGGTCATGGGCTGCTACGGCATCGGCGTAGAGCGCGCGATGGCCGCGTGCATCGAGGTACACCACGACGAGAAGGGCATCGTCTGGCCGGCCGCGGTCGCGCCGTTCGAGGCGGTCGTCGTCGTAGCGCAGCAGAATGACGCCGCGGTCGCCGAGGCAGGGGAGCGGGCCTACCAGGCGCTCCTCGACGCGGGGGTGGACGTGATCATTGACGACCGGCCTGACCGGGTGGGCGTGAAGTTCAGCGACGCTGAGCTGGTCGGCATCCCCTTCCGCATCACGATCGGCAAGCGCGGCCTCGCCACGGGCACGGCCGAGCTCACCAACCGCGCGACCTCTGAAACGGTCACGGTCTCCCTGGACGACCTGGCCAAGCACGTCCGCGAGGCCGTCGCCGAGGCGATCAAGGCCACCGCCTGAGAGCGAGTACCTCCCGAACGGCCTATGGTTTCACCTGGTTGGCGAGCTATTAAGCCTTTCGGGTCGTTGGGGCAGTGGGGCGGGCGGTCCGCCCGGGGACAGTCGTGGCACGCAAACCGTGCCCCGAACGTCCCAGGCTCCGACCGCCGCGCCCCCATGAAATCACCGTGCCGTTAGGCCGAAGCTGCTTCGCGGTCGCGGGACCGGTTGCGGAGGGTGCGGGCTACCTCGTCACGCCCCTCAACGAGCAAGCGGCGCTGTTGTCTCCCGGGGGGGACGACCCCCCGTACCCCCCGATGTCCGCGCGGGCGGGCCTGATCGCAAAAACCGCGATCGTATCAGGCCCGCCCGCGCGGACAAGAGCTGCGGAGCTGGGTCGTTAGTTCGCTGCTTCGCGGTCGCGGGACCGGTTGCGGAGGGTGCGGGCTACCTCATCACGCCCCTCGACGAGCAAGCGGCGGAGCGCGGCCGGCGGTTCAGGGTCCGTGGCCAGGTACTCGTCCGTGGCCGCGATCGTCGTCTCGTCTACCGCGCCGATCGAGTAGCCGTACTCCACGAAGTCCTGCGCCATTGCCGAGGACCACTCGCGCCACACTTCGCCGAGGACGGCGAAGTACTCCGGCCGGTACGGCTGCACCAGCGTCGGCTGGTCGGGGTCGGCGAACCCGATGATCGTGGCGCGGAACATCGCGATCGTCAGCTTCCCGTCGGTCAGCGTCTCCCAGGTCTCGCGCTTGGCCGTGAGCGTCGGGATCGCCGCCCGGCACCCCGCCGCCTGCCGCTCGCCCGCGTCGGTGGCGTCCCGCGACAGCTCCGCATCGATCGCCGCCTCGCCGCGCGCGCCGCGGCTGACCAGGCGCCGCAGCAGCATCCAGCGCAGGTCGGTGTCGACCGCGAGCCCGTCGAGGCTGACCGTGCCGTCAAGCAGCCCGGCCAGGAATTCCAGGTCACCGGTCGAAGTCGCCACGGCGGCGAGCGCGCGGACGTAGGCGAGCTGTTGGTCAGAGCCCGCCGTGGCCGCCCCGAGCAGCGACCGCAGCGACGAGGCGATGAAGGCGAGCCCTTCTGCGCGCCAGGACGGGTCGGCGTACTGCCGGGCCGCCAGGCTCGCTTGCCGCAGCAGCGTCTGCACGACGCTGATGTCCCGGACCGAGTTCACGCCGCCGAGCACAAGGCGCACGTAGTCCCGCGCGGCCATTTCCCCGTCCCTGACCATGTCCCACGTCGCGGCCCAGACCAGGGCGGCGGGCAAGGATGAGGTGAACGAGCCGATCGCCGAGATGGCGGTCTTCAGGGAGTGCGGGTCGAGCCGGATCTTGGCGTAGGTAAGGTCCTCGTCGTTGATCAGCACCAGGTCGGGCCGCTGGACGCCGACGAGCGCGGGCACCGCCGTCCAGTCGCCGGTCACGTCGGTCTCGACCGACGACACCCGGACCAGGCCCTCCGGCGTCAGCGAGTAGAGCCCGATCGCGATCCGGTGCGAGCGCAGCGTCGGGTGCGACGGCGCGGCCGACTGCAGCACCGAGAACGCGGTGAACCGCCCCTCGCCGTCGACGCTGTAGGAGGGCCGCAGCGTGTTCACTCCTGCGGTTTCCAGCCACTCCTGCGACCAGGAGCCGAGGTCACGCCCGGAAGTCTCCTCAAGCGCGGACAGCAGGTCAGCGAGCGTCGCGTTCCCGAACGCGTGCGCCGCGAAGTACGCGCGCACGCCGGCGAGGAAGTTGTCGTACCCGACGTAGGCAACGAGCTGCTTGAGCACCGCCGCGCCCTTGGCGTAGGTAATGCCGTCGAAGTTGACCTCGACGGCATGGATGTCGGGAATGTCGGCGGCGATCGGGTGCGTGGACGGGAGCTGGTCCTGCTTGCAAGCCCACGCCTTCCACGCGGTCGTGAACGTGGTCCACGAGTGAGACCAGCGCGTGGCCTGCGCCTGGGCCTCGGTGCCTGCCCAGGTGGCGAACGACTCGTTCAGCCACAGGTCGTCCCACCAGCGCATGGTGACCAGGTCGCCGAACCACATGTGCGCCATCTCGTGCAGGATCGTCTCGCCGCGCGCCTCACGGGAGAAGTCGGTAACCCGCGACCTGAAGACGTAGTCCTCGAGAAAGGTGACCGCGCCGGCGTTCTCCATCGCGCCTTCCTTGAACTCGGGCACGAAGAGCTGGTCGTACTTCCCGAACGGGTACTTGATCCCGAAGGCCTCGTGGTAGAAGTCGAAGCCCTGCCTGGTGACCTCGAAGATCTCGTCGGGGTCCAGGTACCTGGCGAGGGACTGGCGGCAGAAGATGCCCAGCGGGATGCCGTCGTGCTCGGACCGTACGATGTGCCACGGGCCCGCCGACACGTGCGTGATGTAGGTCGCCATCGGCGGCGTTGGCGGGAAGTGCCATAGTCGGACGCCGTTCCCTGCGGGCACCCCGCCGTCGGTGTCGGGTGCCATGTTGGACACGACGTACCAGTCCTGCGGCGCCCGTACAGTCAGCTCGTAGCTGGCCTTCATGTCGGGCTGGTCGAAGCAGGCGTAGATCCGGTGCGCGTCGAACGTCTCCAGGTCGGAGTACATGTAGACGGTGCCGTCCGCCGGGTCGGTGAACCGGTGCAGCCCCTCGCCGCTGCGCGAGTAGGCGCACTCGGCGTCGACCACGAGGACGTTGCGGTCCGCAAGGCCCGTCACCATGATCCGCTCGTCGTCGAACGCGGCAGTGCTGATGGGGCTGCCGTTGAGCGTGATCGCGTGGACCCTGGGCGCGGCCAGGTTGAGGAAGGTCGCGGTCCCCGGTCGGGAGCAGCCGAACTCGATCGTCGAGACCGAGCGGAAGGTCGTGTCTCCGCCGGTGAGGTCGAGCTCAACCTGGTACGAGTTGATGGTGATCGCCTCAGCACGGGTACGCGCCTCGTCACGGGTGAGGTTTGTTGCCACCAGGTGGTCCCTTCGTGATCGCGGTGTACTTCTGTGATCTTCCCATGTCCGGGAGGCCGCCACGCCCTCTGCCGCAGGCGAGTTCCCGCCATTATTACACGGAGTGTCTGTTTAGTCATGCCCTGTGACTGACATTCATTTCTCATATGGACAACGCTGGAAAGCTGTGCCGTAAGTCCAGGCATTCTTTTTCTGTCGGCTGAACATCGGGGGTCGGAGGGCCATCTCCCCTAGGGGGTGGCAGACTGGCCCCGTGCGCGTATACCTCGGCTCAGACCACGCCGGCTTCGAGCTCAAGGCGGCCATCATCACCTGGCTTGGCGAGGCCGGCCATGAGGCGGTCGACTGCGGTCCCGCCACCTATGACCCGGCGGACGACTACCCCGTCTACGTGATGCGTGCCGCGAAGGGGACCATCGACGACCCCGGCAGCCTCGGCATCGTGATCGGCGGTTCCGGTAACGGCGAGCAGATCGCCGCGAACAAGATTCCCGGCATCCGCGCGGCGCTCGCCTGGACGGTGCAGACCGCCCAACTCGCCCGCCAGCACAACGACGCCAACGTGCTCAGCCTGGGCGCGAGGGAGTACAGCCTCGAGGACGCGGTCTCGTTCGCGAAGGTCTTCATCGAGACCCCGTTCTCCGGCGAGCCGAGGCATGCCAGGCGCATCGCCATGATCACCGCCTTCGAGAAGTCCGGCGAGCTGCCGCCGCTCCCCTGATTGTCCGGGGGGACCCTGCTCCCCGCGGGGGGACGCCCCCCCTGCACTGTGCCGCCTGCGGGGGGACGACCCCCCTGCAACCCCCCGCGTATGGCGGGGGCTTCGCCCCGCAGTGCTCCCCGCGGGGGGGGCGACCCCCCTGCACCCCCCGCGCATGGCGGGGGCTTCGCCCCCCCATAGCCCCCCCACGGGAGGACGCCGCCAAAAGCGCGGCGCCCCCCGCGCTGTGGCTGAGGTTAGGGCCTTGTGGTTGCTGTTGGTAGGCAGCGCATAACCCGCGCTGCCTGGCGCTGTGGCTGAGGTTAGGGCCTTGTGGTTGCTGTGGCAGGCAGCGCATAACTCGCGCTGCCTGGCGCTGTGGCTGAGGTTAAGGCCTTGTGGTTGCTGTGGCAGGCAGCGCATAACCCGCGCTGCCTCGCGCTGTGGCTGAGGTCAGTGCCTTGTGGTTGCTGTTGGTAGGCAGCGCAGAACCCGCGCTGCCTCGCGCTGCGGTCGAGGTAGAAAGGCGGCCCAAAGGCCGGGCCCTAGGACCTGCGTCGGCGCCGTCGGCGGGCCTGTGTCGGTTCGGGCGTGCCGGGTTCGGTCGGCGGCGGCGCGGGCTTGGGCGGGGTCGGCTCCGGTTGGCGGGTGGCGGCGCCCTCGCGCTTGGCGGCCTCGGCGAGATGATCGTCGAGAGGCCGCGAGACGTCCCGCGCCCGCATGGCGGTTGAGAGCGTAATCTTCGTGACCGGCATGCCTCCCAGTGTCGCCGGCGAAGCCCAAGTCCGCGACTGCGGCGGGACATTTCGGGCATCACGCCGAGCCTCGAAAAGATCTTGGATCGTCGGTGTCGTGATAGCGACACCGACGATCCACGATCTTCTTGCGCGAGTCCGGCGATGGCATGAATGCTGCGGTATCCGCGATTCATCCCATGCGAAGTGCCGCCGCCCGGCCCTGACCCGCCTCCGGCAACTGCCGCCTAACGGGCTCGTTTGCGCAAAGGCCCCGATAGAAGCGCACGAGAGTAGAAGCGCACCCGAGTGGAAGCGCACGCGAGCCGGTGCGGAAGTCGTTAGAAGATGCGCGGGCACCACGGGGCGGGGACCCAGGACATCGCGGTTGACAGGCGAGCGAGCGTGCCGGGGCGAAGTTCCCGGACCAGGCCCGCTGCGGCGAGGGTGCCGAGGCGGGTGCCGCCGAGGTAGGCCGCGCCGAGCTCACGGACGTCGAGGGCGAGGTCGGCAGGCTCGTCCGTCCGCTCGCAGACCACCGAACCGGAATCGGAGCCGTCAGCCCGCACCCGCCACCGGCCCGCGTTGGCAGGCAGCAGCGCGTCGGCTACCTCGAGGACCACGTCCACCGGGCAGGAGTACGCCCGCAGGGAAAGCGCGGCGGGCAGGTCGATGATCCGTACCCAGATCCCGTCGTACACCCGCATGCGCGCCCGGCGCATGTCAAGCAGCTGGAAGAGCACCGGGTCGTCGGCGGACCTGAGCTCCGCGGTCACCGAGGTGACCAGGTCCCTGTCGAGCAGGTTGTGCCAGAGCGCCGCGCTCGCCGCAGGGTCCACCGCAAGCAGCTCCCTGATCAGCAAGGAACAGTCGGGGAGGCCAGCCACGTCGTTCCAGCGTTCCTGCGTGACATAGATGGCATAGCCGCGCACCCCGGTCCCGTCCTCGGCGAGCAGGCAGCGCAGCTGCCCCGCTCCCTGCCGCTCTTGCGACTCGTCATGCAGCACCCGGGCCCACCAGCCGTCGTCGCGCACGAAGAACCCAGGCTGCCGCGGCAGCACGGCGTCGTAGACCTTGGCCAACTCGGCGGCCACCGACTGCGGTTCGACGAGCCGCAGCGTCAGCGAGGGATCAGCCGGCGCATACCCGGCAAGAGCCCCCTCGCCGCGCCCGAACTCGAAGTAAGCGATGGACGTCGCGCACCCGTAGCCGTACCGGCCGTAGATCGGCGTTTCCGAAGCCCACAGCGCGGCAATCGGCTCTTCGCCCCGCGCGGCGATGTCGGCGAGCTGCCGGTGCATCAGCGAGCGAAGCACGCCGCGCCGCCGGTGCGACGGCAGCACAGCCACGTAGGTGACCCCGGCAACCGGCAGCACCCCGCCAGGCACGGTCATCCGCAGGCTGTAGGCGCCCGCCGCACCAACCAGGTTTTCGTCGGCAGGCAACGTGGCGTCGATGGTGGCGAGCGACCGCTCCGGCTCGAACTGCCGCCGCGCCCGTTCCAGGCGGGAAGGGGACGGTGGGGCGGAGTTGAACGCATGGCTGTGGACGCGGCGGAAGCCGTCATACTCATCGGCGGTAACGGGGCGGATCTGGTACGGGTCTGCCATGATGGTGTTCATATCCCGCGCGGCCCGCTGGATGCGAATGGTTTTCGATGGCAATATTTTCGCCCGGCACGACGTTTTGCCTGGGAAGATGGAGCGTGGACCGCGTGCGACTGACACAATCTGCGGATAATCTGCCCAGGTCATGAAAGTTTCGGCACCCCTTACGGCAGCGCGTGCGACACCGCGCGCCGTTAAGCGTGCCGGGCAGTGGTTCGCCGACCAGGTCAGGCAGCAGCTCATCACCAAGAACCGGCGGGTCGCGATCGTGCTCGCCCTGGTCACGGTCGCGGTCGCGGTCATCGCCGCGCACCTGTCCGCGTGGCTGGTATCGCCGGGCGTCATGATCCTGCCGATCCTCTGCGGCGGCCTGCTGCTGTGGCCAAGGGCACTGCGGGTCCTCATGGCCATCGCGGCGGTCGGCCTTTTCTACGACGTCATCATGCACAAGGCAGGACCCGGTCTCGTGGTGACGATCGTGGCCACCGCGTACTTCGCCGACGTGCTGTCCAATACCCGCGGCAAGCTCGGCACCCGGGGGTTGCGCGCCGACAGGATGATGATCGAGCTGCGCGACCGCATCCGGGCCCAGGGCACGCTGCCCGAGCTTGGCGATGGCTGGGGATCCACGGTGGTGCTCCGCCCGGCCGGCGGCTCCTCCTTCGGCGGCGACTTCGTGATCTCCTACAGCGACGGCAAGACCCTGGAGGTGGCGCTCGTCGACGTGTCAGGCAAGGGGATGGACGCGGCCACCAGGGCACTGCTGCTGTCCGGTGCGTTCGGCGGCGTGCTCGGCTCGGTCCCGAGAGAGCAGTTCCTCCCCGCCGCGAACGCCTACCTGCGCCGTGGCTCCGCCGACGAGGGGTTCGTGACCGCCGTCCACCTGTCGGTCGACCTGGCCTCGGGGGAGTACACGCTCTACTCGGCGGGTCACCCCCCGGCGGCGCGGTTCGACGCCAACACTGGCCTGTGGCGGACCTCCGCCGCGCGGGGCATCGTGCTCGGCGTGGTCCCCGACCTGGCGGCCGTCCCTGACGTCCCCGAGGAGGGCGTCCTAAGACGCGGCGACGCGATCATCCTGTACACCGACGGCGTGGTCGAGGCGCCGGGCCGGGACATCGACGACGGTATCGCGCGCCTGCTCGGCGAGGCCGAGCGCCTGGTCGTCGCGGGTTTCAGGACCGGCGCGCAGGAACTCGTCACCACCATGCAGCGCACGGTGGCCAGCGGCGACGACTGCGCTCTCGTCGTCCTCTGGCGCTCGTAAGTGGAGCGGCACCGTTCCGGCAGGTAGCTGAAATCCAGCTGAAGGTGTTGTGAACACAGCCTCTGCGTTGCCTTGGAGGCGGATGACTGCCGTGTCACCCCCACCGCAACGTGCGGTTTCTCACCTCAGCTGAGAGTCACCCCGCGCGGACACCGGAGGGAACAGGGCACGGAAGACGACAGCACTGTGCGCGTCCGCCAGGGCACACGGCGTAAAGATGTTTCCGCAATGTGTCATATCCGGGATTTCCCCGGAACCTGGATCGGCAGGCATGAAAATGGCGTCAAGCGGGTAGCGCGACCTCGCCGAAGTCGCCATGCGCCGCCGCCAGCCTCCGTTCCTAACCACTACAACGACAGAGTCTTCCCAGGTCAGTGACAGTTCGGCTAGTCTTTTGAGTATTGCGTAGCATATCGGCATTCCTTGCTGCAAACTAATTAGGGACAGGCAATGCGGGCCCGCGACGGTGCTGCAAGCGGTTTCCCTGACAGGGCCGTCATAGTTCCCCGACAGGCGTGTCAGGTGACGTGGGTGTCATTGTTTGCATTTATTTCTGACCTGTGCCCAAATAGACAGGTGACAAGCTGGGGACAACAGATCATCCGGCCCGTGACAGGCGCAGGGGCAGGGCGCGCGGGGAGTAGCGGCATAGACGAGGCAGGCGACGGCGCCGGGGCGATCGCGGCGCAGGTTTCGCTGGCTGTCGCGGCAAAGGCGTCGGCAGAGAACTTCCCCGTTGCCCTCCGCGTGCTGCCGAAGCGCTGGCGTGCCCACCTGACCGCCCTCTACGGCTTCGCCCGGCTCACCGACGACCTCGGCGACGAGCCGCTGCCCGGCGTACCGCGGGACGCCACGCCGGAGCAGGTCACCGCGATAAGGCTCAAGCTCCTTGACGATCTCCAGCAAGAGGTCAGCAGGATCTACGAGGGCAAAGAGCCGGACCTGCAAGCGATCAAGGACCTCAGGCGCACGGTCAGCGACTGCGGGATCCCGGCCCAGCCGCTGTACGACCTTATTCAGGCCAACCGCCAGGACCAGCTCATCACCAGGTACGACACGTACAAGGACCTGGATGACTACTGCAAGCTGTCCGCGAACCCGGTCGGCCAGGTGGTCCTTTACATCATGAACGCGGCGACCCCGGAGCGCATCCGGGCCTCAGATAGCATCTGCACGGCCCTGCAGGTCATCGAGCACATCCAGGACGTCGCCGAGGACCTCGCCAACGGCAGGATCTACCTGCCTAAGCAAGACATGGACGTCTACCGGGTGACCGAGGCGGACCTCGCGGAGAAGGTAGCGAGCAAGCAGGTCAGGGACCTCATCAAGTTCGAGGCGGACCGCGCGGAGCAGCTTCTCGACGAGGGAAGCCCGCTGGTCGGCACCCTGAAGGGCGCCGCCAGGCTCGCCATCGCCGGCTACGTCGCCGGCGGCCGCGCGACCCTGAAGGCGATCCGGGCCGGCAACTACGATGTCCTGCGCTGCACGCCACGGCCGGGCAAAGCAGACACGCTCGCCATGATGGCGCGCTGTTACGTCACGGGGAGGTGACCATGAACGCCGACGAAGCCTACGCCCAGTGCGAGCAGATCACCTGGGAGCAGGCCAGGAACTTCGCCTATGGCATCAGGCTGCTGCCACCGGAGAAGCGCCAAGCCCTCGCTGCCGTCTACGCTTACGCGAGAAGGATCGACGACATCGGCGACGGAGACCTTCCGGCAGAAGAAAAAACACGGCAGCTTGAAGCCGCCAGGCAGCAGGTCAGGACCCTGGTCGCCAAGGTCAAGGGCGACAGCCAGGCAGCCGAGCTAGATGACACGGACCCGGTCCTCGTGGCCCTCACCGACGCCGGCCAGCGCTTCCAGCTTCCGCTTGAGGCATTCGAGGAGCTCATCGAGGGCTGCCTCGCCGACGTCAACCAGGCCGTCTACGAGACGTTCGACGACCTCCTCTGGTACTGCCGCTGCGTCGCTGGCAGCATCGGCCGCCTCAGCCTCGGCATCTACGGCCCGACGGAGCCGGAGAAGCAGAGCAAGCTCGCCGACGACCTCGGCGTGGCGCTCCAGCTCACGAACATTCTCCGCGACGTCCGCGAGGACTTCCTCAACAGCCGCATCTACCTGCCCAAAGAAGACCTGGACAAGCTCGGCGTCGAGTTCGCGCCGTTCGGCTCGCCCGAACCGTTCCCCAGCGAGGCCATGCAGGCCAGGTTCGCTAACCTGGTTGAGTTCGAGGCCAACCGCGCCCGCGAGTGGTACGGCAGCGGCCTGCGCCTGCTCGCCACGATTGACCGCCGCAGCGCGGCGTGCACGGGCGCGATGGCCGGCATCTACCGCCGTCTCCTTGAGCGCATCGCACGCAACCCGCACGCCGTCCTCGAGGGCCGCACGTCCCTACCCGGCAGCGAGAAGGCCCTCGTCGCCGCACAGGCGCTGGCCGGCTTCGACCGGTGGAAATACCGCAAGGGGGGACGCCAGTGAAGGTGGTCGTGATTGGCGGCGGCCTGGCCGGCATCACGGCCGCGATCGCGCTCGCGAAGGCGAAGCACGAGGTCACGCTCCTTGAGGCCAAGCCGAGACTCGGCGGCGCGACGATGTCCTTCAACCGCGACGGCCTGGTTGTCGACACCGGCCAGCATGTGTTCCTGCGCTGCTGCACCGCCTACCGCGGCCTGCTCGACCGCCTCGGCATGACGGCCCACGCGCCGCTCCAGCCCCGCTTCGACGTGACGGTCGTTGCTCCAGGGAAAAAAGCAGTCATGAAGCGGCGCCGCGTCCCTGCGCCTCTTCACATGCTGCCGGCTCTCCTGGGGTATCCGTTCCTGAATACTCCCGAACGACTTCGGCTTACTCTGGCAGCCCTCGCCTTCAGGCGCCTCAATGAGGCGGACCCGAAGACGGACGAACTCCGGCTCGGCGACTGGCTCGAAGCGCACGGCCAGGACGAGCGCACGCGGCGCGTCCTGTGGGACCTGTTCTCCGTCTCCTCGCTGAACGTCCCCGGCGACGACGCCAGCCTCGCCCTCGCTGCCGTCGTGGTGAAGACGGGCCTCCTGGGCAGCGCGGACGCGGCCGACATAGGCGTCCCCGCTCTCCCCCTAGGCGACTTGCACGGCACAGCGGCCGCCCGCGTCCTAGCCAAGCTAGGCGCGACGGTCCGCCTGTCGACCAAGGTGACGACGATAGAGCCGAAGGGCGAAGGCGAGTTCCTGATCCGGCTAGGCCGCTCCGCGACCCCAGCGCCCCCGGCCGACGCCCCCGCCCCGGCTTCAACTGGCGACGCCCCCGCTCCGCCTTCAACTGGCTCGAATGCGCAAACGGCTCCGACAGAAGCGCCCGAAAGCGCAAACGAGCCCCAAGGATCGGCAGGCCTGGGCGCGGACGGGGGAGAAGTGATCCTCGCCGATGCCGTCGTGCTCGCCGTGCCGCATGAACAGGCCGCGAAGCTGATCCCGCCCGGCGCGCTCCCGGCGGAGACCGTCGACGGCTGGGCCGGGCTCGGCGCGGCCCCGATCGTGAATGTGCACGTCATCTACGACCGCAAGGTCATGGACGTGCCGTTCGCGGCCGGCGTCGACTCCCCGGTGCAGTGGGTGTTCGACCGGACGCGGATCTCCGGCATGCACGCGCGCGGCGACAAGGGCCAGTACCTGGCGATCTCGCTGTCGGCGGCCGACGAGTACGCTCTTGCGCCGGTCGCGGAGTTGCGCGAGAAGTTCGTCCCGGCCCTAGCCGAGCTGTTCCCCGCGGCCAGGGACGCGACCGTGACCGAGTTCTTCGTCACCCGCGAGAAGCGGGCGACGTTTCGCCAGGTGCCAGGCACCGCGAAGCTCCGCCCGAAGGCCGCGACCGGCCTGCCCGGGCTGGTCCTCGCGGGCTCATGGACCGACACCGGCTGGCCCGACACAATGGAGGGCGCGGTCCGCAGCGGCCTGAACGCGGTGATCGCGCTGTTTCCTCCCGGGGGGACGACCCCCCGTACCCCCCGACGTCCGCCGCGGGCGGGCCTGATCGCAAAAACCGCGATCGTATCAGGCCCGCCCACGGTGGACAAAAGCTCCGGGGTGTCTGGCCGGTCCACGGCGGACAAAGGCTCCGGGGCGTCTGCGGCGGACAAAGGCTCCGGGGTGTCTGGGGTGCCTGCGGCGGACAAAGGCTCCCGGGTACCTGGCGCGCCTGCGGTCGGCCAGGGCTCCGAGGTACCTGAGGCGCCTGCGGCGGGTGAGAGCTCCGGGGTGTCTGGGAGGCCTAAGGCGGACAAAAGGTCCGGGGGATCTGGGCCGCCTGCGGCGGGCCAAGGCGTCGAGTCGGGAGGGGAGACAGGCCGGGGAGCCCCAGGTGAGACTTCCTTGCCGGGAACAGGGGCCCGCACTTCGGAGCCTGCCCGGGCCGACGGCGTAACTGTTAACGATATCGATAACACTTCACGCCCTGAGCCTGCCTTGGGAACAAATACCGAAATTTCAGGATTTGAGCCTGTTCGAGAAGCTGTGACTGAAGTGACTAACAGAGTGAACGTCGAACCGGATGAGAGGGAGGTGCGCTCGTGACGGTCGTGATGCCCGCTGGCGTCGCCGTGGCGCGTGACCTGGTCGGCCCGGCCACGGAGGCCGCGATCAACCGGCTGAGCCCCCGCGTTCGCCGGGTGGCCGCTTACCACTACGGCCTCGCCGACGCGCAGGGGAATGCGGTACACGTGGGGAGCGGCAAGGCGCTGCGTCCCGCGCTCGCCCTGCTCTCCGCCCGCGCGGCAGGCGTGGCCCCCGAGCGCGGGGTCAGCGCTGCGGTCGCGGTCGAGCTTGTGCATAACTTCTCGCTGCTGCACGACGACATCATGGACGGCGACACCGAGCGGCGGCACCGCCCGACCGCCTGGACGGTGTTCGGCGTCGGCGCGGCGATCTTGGCAGGCGACGCGCTGGTCGCCCTGGCCAACGACCTGCTCCTAGAGGACACCGCCCCGGGCGGCCCGTGGGCCGCGCGCTGCCTGTCCACCGCGGTGCTCCGGCTGATCGCGGGGCAGGGCGAGGACCTCGCGTTCGAGGAGCGCGGCGATGTCACGCTGCCGGAATGCATCGAGATGGCAGGCGACAAGACCGCCGCGCTGATGGCCTGCGCCTGCACGATCGGCGCGGTGCACGTGGGCGCGCCGCCGGAGCTCGCGATGGGCCTGGCCGAGTTCGGCGGGCACGTGGGCCTCGCGTTCCAGCTCACCGACGACCTGCTCGGCATCTGGGGGGCGACCGAGGTGACCGGCAAGCCGGTCCGCGCCGACCTGCGCGCCAGGAAGAAGTCGCTCCCGGTCGTGGCCGCGCTGACCAGTGGCACGCCAGAGGCGGCCGAGCTCAAGGCGCTGCTCGCCCGCGAGGACGAGCTGTCCGAGGACGACCTCATTCACGCCGCCGACCTGATCGTCGCCGCCGGCGGGAAGGCCTGGGCGGAGAAGGAGGCCGACGACCGCCTGGCGGCCGCCGCCGCGTCCCTCGACGGCGTCGGCATCCCCGCGGACGTCCGCGCCGAGTTCCTGGCTATCGCCGAGTTCATCACCGCGAGGCAGTGGTAGCCCCGATGACCCCGCAGTCGAACATCCGCCGCTGTGCCGGCCGACGACTAACCCAAGTGCGCATTTGGGCGGGCAAGAGTGAGCCCGAACGCGCACAAGGCTCGCTGGCATCGGCCCGCCGCCTCTGCTGCCCAACGCGCCAAGTGCGCATTTGGGTACGTAAGAGTGAGCCCAAGTGCGCACTTGGCGTGCTGGCACGGCGGCCGGGCAGACGAGCCCTGAGGAGGGTCGGGTGACGGCGACCCGCAGAGCCCCGACACGCGGGACAGAAGCGGAGGGCGCGCGTTTCAGTGCCCGATCCGAAATGACGGATTCAACCAGCGAATCCGTCATTTCGGATACTTCAACATTCGCGGTCAACGGCGACCTCGGCGAGGTGGCCGCGGCCACGCTGACCAGGGCACGCGATCACCTGCTTGGCCTGCAGGACCCGAGCGGCTGGTGGATCGGCGAGCTTGAGACCAACGTGACGATGGATGCCGAGGACGTGCTGCTCCGGCACTTCCTCGGCATCCTCACCAAGACCGACGCCGAAGAGACCGCCGTCTGGATCCGCTCGCAGCAGCGCGAGGACGGCACCTGGGCCAACTTCTACGGCGGCCCCGGCGACCTGTCCACCACGGTCGAGGCATACGTCGCGCTCAAGCTGGCCGGCGACAACCCGGACGCCGAGCACATGAAGCGCGCGGCCGGCTGGATCACCAGCCAGGGCGGCGTCACCGCGACCCGCGTCTTCACCAGGATCTGGCTCGCCCTGTCCGGCCTGTGGTCCTGGGACGACCTGCCGGTAATCCCTCCGGAGATCATCTACCTGCCGTCGTGGTTCCCGCTGAACATCTACGACTGGGGCTGCTGGGCCAGGCAGACGGTCGTCGCCCTCGCGGTGGTCGCCTCCTTCAAGCCGAGCAACCCGCTGCCGTTCCTGATCGACGAGCTACACGCCAAGGTGCCGGGCAGGCACCCCAAGGCGGAGCGGCACGACGCCTGGTCGGTCGCCTTCAACGCCCTCGACAAGGCGCTGCACAAGCTGGAGCCCAAGCTCCCCAAGAACGCGCGACGCGCGGCGCGGCGAAGGTGCATCGACTGGATCATCGCCCGCCAGGAGGCCGACGGCTGCTGGGGCGGCATCCAGCCGCCGTGGGTGTACTCGATCATGGCGCTGCACCTGATGGGCTACGGCCTTGACAACCCGATCGTCAGGAAGGCCCTCGACGGCCTTGAGGGCTTCACGATCCGCGAGGACGGCATGCGCCGCCTTGAGGCGTGCCAGTCCCCGGTCTGGGACACGGTGCTGACCATGACCGCCCTGGAAGACGCCGGCCTTGACCCGGACCACCCGGCGCTGACCCGCGCCGCGCACTGGATCCTCGACGAGGAGATCAGGCAGCCGGGCGACTGGCAGGTCCGCCGCCCGCACACCGCCCCGGGCGGCTGGGCGTTCGAGTTCCAGAACGACAACTACGCCGACACCGACGACACCGGCGAGGTCGTCCTCGCGCTGCGCAGGCTCGACCTCAAGGAGCGGAACCCCGAGAACCGCGCCGCCATCAGGAGAGGCCTGCGCTGGCTCGAGGGCATGCAGTGCAAGGACGGCGGCTGGGGCGCGTTCGACGCGGACAACACGCGCGAGCTGATCAACAAGCTCCCGTTCTGCGACTTCGGCGCGGTCATCGACCCGCCGAGTGCGGACGTCACCGCGCACATCGTCGAGGCGTTCGCGGCCGAGGGCCTGGCCGCGGAGACCGCCTGCAGGCGCGGCGTGATCTGGCTGCTCAAGAATCAGGAAGAGGACGGTTCCTGGTTCGGCCGATGGGGCGCCAACTACCTGTACGGCACCGGCGCGGTCGTCCCCGCGCTGATCGCCGCCGGCGTCAAGCCGGGCAAGCCGCAGATCCGCAGGGCCGTCGCCTGGCTGGAATCGGTGCAGAACGACGACGGCGGCTGGGGTGAGGACCTCCGCTCCTACGATGACCCCAAGGGATGGTCAGCCAAGGGGGCCTCCACCGCCTCGCAGACCGCGTGGGCGCTGCTTGCCCTGCTAGCGGCGGGTGAGCGGGACAGCAAGGCGACAGAGCGTGGCCTCCGCTGGCTGGCCAGCACGCAGCGACCGGACGGCACCTGGGACGAGCCGTACTACACCGGGACCGGCTTCCCGCGCGACTTCTACCTGAACTACCACCTGTACCGGCTGGCGTTCCCCGTCTCCGCTCTTGGTCGTTTTGTCGGGGGTGCGGGGGTCGTCCCCCGCGAGGGGCAGAGCCGTTTTGTCGGGGGTGCGGGAGCCAGCCCCAGCGAGGGGCAGAGTCGCTTTGCCGGGGGTGCGGGAGCCAGCCCCCGCGAGAAGCAGAGCCGATTTGCCGGGGGTGCGGGGGGCGTCCCCCGCAAGCCAGCAGAGCCGATTACGTAAGGGGTCTTCTCATGACTGAGACCATTCCGCAGCCGCGAACCGAAGCGGCGGCGGACCAGATCGAGGACAGCGCGGCGCCTGAGTCTGCAAAACCGGGCCTGCTCGTCCTCGCTCCGCTGCGCATCGAGGCGAGCGCCGTCCGCCGCGGCCTAACCAAGTCCACCAGCCACGTGCTGCACACCGGCATGGGCGCCACCCGAGCGCGGAAGTCGGTCGGCAAAAGCCAGCAGAACCCGTTCGGTGCGGTGGTGGTGATGGGCACGGCGGCCGGGCTCGGCGACGACCTCAGCGCGGGCGACCTGGTCGTTGCCTCCGAAGTGACCGATGGCGAGACCACCGTCGCGCTGCCAGGCGCGGACCTGCTCGCGGCGGAGCTGCGCCGCGCGGGCCTGACCGCTCGTGCGGGGCGTGTCATCACAGTTCAAAAGCTAGTCAAGTCTTCCGAACGATCCCGGCTTGCTGCCGACGGTTACCTCGCTGCCGACATGGAGACGGCCGCCCTGCTCGGCGCCGCCGACGGGCGCCCCATGGCCGTCATCAGGGCGGTGTCCGACGGCGGCTTCGGGCCAGGCATGGTGGGCGGCGGGCTCGCGGCGCTGCGGTCGCTGCGGAAGGCCGCGCCCGTCGCCGAGAAGTGGGCCGCCGCCTGCCGCGAGCGGACCGTGCTCCTGGCCGGCCCTCGGTCGTTCTGCGCGGGCGTGGAGCGGGCCATCGAGATCGTCGAGCGGGCGCTTGAGATGCGCGGCACGCCGGTCTACGTGCGCAAGCAGATCGTGCACAACACCCGCGTGGTCTCCGACCTGGAGCAGCGCGGCGCCGTGTTCGTCGACGAGCTTGACGAGGTGCCCGACGGTGCGACGGTCGTGTTCTCCGCGCACGGCGTGGCGCCCGCGATCCGCGACGACGCTTCGGTGCGGGGCCTGTCGGTGATCGATGCGACGTGCCCGCTGGTGTCGAAGGTGCACGCGGAGGCGCGGCGCTTCGCCAAGGAGGGCTATACGGTCGCGCTGATCGGGCACGCGGGCCACGAGGAGGTCGAGGGCACACTCGGCGAGGCACCGGACTCAACGGTCCTGGTGCAGACGGCCGAGGACGTGGCGCGACTGAACGTGGACGATCCGTCCAAGGTCGCCTACCTCATGCAGACCACGCTCGCGATCGACGAGGCGGCCGACGTGGCGGGCGCGCTGCGCGACAAGTTCCCGCAGATGCGCGCGCCTGGCTCGGACGACATCTGCTACGCGACAACCAACAGGCAGGCCGCCGTCCGCGCCGTCGCGGAAGAAGCCGAACTCGTGCTCGTCGCCGGATCGGCTAACTCGTCGAACTCGGTGCGGCTCGTCGAGCGCTCCGCGCGCGCGGGCACGCCCGCGCACCTCATCGACGGCGCGACGGACATCGACCTGTCCTGGTTGTCCGACGTCTCGGTGGTCGGCCTCACGGCGGGTGCCTCGGCCCCCCCGGCGGTGGTGAGCGAGATCATCACGGCGCTGTCCGGCCTGGGCGCCGTTACCGTGACTGAGCGGGTAACAACCACGGAATCGGTCCAGTTCGGCCTCCCGCGCGAGGTCCGCTAGCGAAGGCCAGGCCCGACATTTCAGGAAGCCGGCAGCGGACTTTTAGCGCAGGCCTGGCCCGACATTTCAGGAAACCGGCAGCGGGCTTTAGGGCCATATAGAAGATCTTGGATTGTTGGTAACGCTCTAGCGTTACCAACAATCCAAGATCTTCGGCATTTAGGCCCTTTGCGGCCATTGGGTCGCGGTTGGTTCGAAGCTTTGGTTCAGGAACTCCTCAGGAATCACCGCCAGCATATTCCCTGGCGCGGACGTCGCGTTGGGGTCTGATTGCGCTCCCCTGATGCGACGTGTCCGCGCCGCCAGTTGCCCACCGGGGCGACCACCGTACCCCCCGGTGCGGACGACCCCCTAACTCGGAACACATCCTGAGTCCGTTGAGGAGTCTGATGTTCTTTACGTACCTCTGGCGCGAGCTGCGCCGGCGCGCTCGCCAGGCCATCTTCATAGCGGTGGGCCTGGCGCTGGGGATCGGGCTGGTGATCACGGTGACCGCGGCGTCCGCCGGGGTCAAGAACGCTCAGTCCACGGTCCTGCACTCGCTGTACGGTGTCGGCACCGACATCACCGTGACGAAGACCCCCACCGCCGGTGCCGCGGGCAGCGGCGGGTTCGGGTTCAGCTTCCGGCAGAGCACCGGCACTAGTAGCCGCCCAGCAGCTGGCAGCAAGATTAACGACAACACGCTGACCTCCGACCCCACGCTTGCCTCGATCAGTTCCTCGGACGTGACCACGATCTCCAAGGTGGACAACGTGGCGGTCGCGTCGGGCGGGCTCACGCTCACCGACCGCACGGTGACCGGCACGGTCCCGGCCTTCAACACCAGTGGTGGTGCCGGTGCCGGTGGCGGTGCCGGTGGCGGTGCCGGTGGCGGCGGTGCGGGCGGCGGTGCGGGCGGCGGCGGTGCCGGCGGTTTCACCGGTGGCGGCACTTCCAGCTTCAGCACCAACAGCTTTGTCGTGAATGGCGTGGACATCGCTGGAGGGGAGCTCGGCCCGCTGTCCACCGGCACGATCAGCTCCGGCCGCACCTTTACCACGGCCGACGCCACTAAGGACGTGGCGCTCGTCGACGCGAGCTACGCCACGACCAACAAGCTGAAGGTCGGCGACACCATCGCGGTCGGCAACTCGAAGGGGACGGCCACTAACTTCACGATCGTCGGCCTCGTCAACGAGCCGGCGGGCGACACCCCGGCGGACGTCTACCTCCCGCTCGGCGTGGCGCAGACCCTCGCGGGCCTGACGAACGACGTCAACACGATCTACGTGGCGGCGACGAGCGGCAACGACATCACCACGGTGGCGAACAACATCAGCAAGGTTGTCCCCGGCACGACCGTGACCGACCAGGACACCCTCGCGAGCCAGGTCACCGGCTCGGTCTCCAGCGCGGCGACGCTGGTCAACAACCTCGGCAAGTGGCTGGCGATCGCGGTGCTCATCGCGGCGTTCCTGCTCGCGAGCCTGCTCACGATGTCGGCGGTGACCCGGCGCGTCCGTGAGTTTGGCACGCTGAAGGCCCTCGGCTGGAAGTCCAGTCGGGTGGTCGGCCAGGTGGTCGGCGAGTCGATCGCGATCGGCATCGTCGGCGGCGTGATCGGCGTCGCGCTCGGCTTCGGCGGCGCCGCGCTCGTCGGCAAGTTCACCTCGCCGCTGACCGCCTCGCTCGGCTCTGCCACGGGCTCGGCCACGCCGGGCGGCTCGCGCGTCTTCGGCGGCGGCGCCGGTGGCGCTGGCGGTGGCGGCGGCTTCGGTGGCGGTGGCGCCGGGGGTGGCGGTGGCGGTGCGTTCCGCGGCGGTTTCACCAGCGCGGCGCACACGGCGTCCACGGTCGCGGTGCACCTGACCGCGCCGGTTACGATCACCGCGATCGGCGCCGCGGTGGGCCTCGCCATCCTCGGCGGCCTGATCGCCGGCGGGTTCGGCGGCTGGCGGGCGGCGCGGCTGCGCCCAGCTGCGGCACTGTCCAAGGTCGCCTGACCGGGGCTGGAAAGGGAGAGCATAGTCCATGTACAAGCTCACGAAAGTCGTCAAGGACTACCCCAAGGGCCGCGACGTCGTGCACGCACTGCGCGGCGTCAACCTGGAGATCGGCGACGGCGAGTGGCTGTCCATCCAGGGGCCGACAGGGCACGGGAAGTCCACGCTGCTCCAACTGCTCGGCGGCCTCGACCGGCCGACCTCCGGCTCACTCGAACTGGAGGGGCGCGACCTGGCTCGGCTCGGCGAGGGCGCGATGACCAAGGTGCGCGCCAGCTCGATCGGGTTCGTCTTCCAGACGTTCAACCTGATCCCGACGCTGTCGGCGCAGGAGAACGTCGAGACGGCGCTGGTACCGCTCGGGGTCAGCAACGCGTCGCGGAAGTCGCGCGCGGCCGAGGCGCTCGCCTCGGTCGGGCTCGCGGACCGGGCCCGCCACCTGCCCTCTGAGCTGTCCGGCGGGCAGCAGCAGCGCGTCGCCATCGCCCGCGCGCTCGTCAAGGAGCCGAGGGTGCTCCTCGCCGACGAGCCGACAGGCAACCTCGACGAGGACACCCGCGACGAGATCATCGCCCTGCTTGAGAAGCTCTGGGAGGACAAGGGCCTGACCATGGTCATGGTCACCCACGACAGCACCGTCGCCCGCCGCGCCCAGCGCCTCGGAATAATGCGCAACGGCCAGCTAACCGTCAAGCAAACCGTCAAGTAGCTAGTTACCCGGAGGGCCTCATCCCTCCGGGTAACCCTTCCCAGGGCCGCCCGTGACTCCCCTGCAGCGGCCGGCCCTGGGAACGGACCCCAGGACGCAACCCCCGAGGCGCCCTGGGGTCCTTCATTTCCCGGCGCGTTTACGCTTTCGAGCGCTTCTATCGTGGCCGAATGCGCAAACGAGCCGACTCGGGAATGGCGCCGGGGCGTGGCACATGCCCCCGTTCCTTGGACGGTAAATCAGTTGCGCTCCAGTGCGGCTGCAGCACTCTCGGCGGCCGCGAGTCGAGCGGTGCGGAACGGAGCTTGCCTTCGAGACCGCCCGCGGCAGGCTAGTCATCGAGCTCTGAGCACACACCGCTGACCTGTGCGGACGAAGCGGCGCGGAACGGCAGGGGCTGCTACATTCTGGCCGGGGCGAGCGCATTCCGCAGATCGTCCGTATTCATAGGTGACGACATTCATAGGCGGCGACAGTGACGGAGGTGCGTGCTCGTGCGTGGCACGTCGAACCTGGTGGTAATGCTGGTCGCGCCGTTGCTTGCTGTCCTCGCGTTGGCCGCTACGCAGGCCGACTCCGCCGTGCCTGCCGCGCTGACCGCGCATGTCGCCCCCGCTAAGCCTGACGCGCGGCTTGCAGCGGCCGGACAGCTGCCTGGGCCAGCGGCCGACTGCCCGGGCGGTCAGGGTGCCGCCCCGCCCACGACCACGCCGTGGGCCCAGCGGGCGCTGAGCTTTTCCAGCGTGTGGGGCCTGACCGAGGGGGCGGGGGTCACGGTCGCGGTCATCGACAGCGGGGTGGACGCGAACCCGCAGTTCGGTGACCGGGTCACGGTGGGCCCTGACCTGTCAGGGGGAGTCGCCGGGCTTCCTGCCGGGGCCGACTGCGTGGGCCACGGGACGGCGGTGGCGAGCATCATCGCCGCCGCGCCGCAGGCCGGCGTCTCGTTCAGCGGCGTCGCACCGCAGGCTCAGGTCCTTTCCATCAAGATCACCAACTCGGAGACCATCTCCAGCGGCGTGACCGCGAACGCGATCCGCGATGCGGTCGACCTAGGCGCCAGCATCATCAACCTGTCGCTGGCCGACGCCGACACGCCCGCGCTCCGGTCGGCCGTCCAGTTCGCGCAGGCCAACAATGTGGTCCTGGTCGCGGCGGCCGGCAACGACAGCGCGAGCAGTGGCGAGGGCCCGTTTTACCCGGCGGCCTATCCGGGGGTGCTCTCGGTCGGCGCGGTCGCACAGGACGGCTCGCTGGCGTCGTTTTCCGACACCAGAACCCCGGTGACGGTCACCGCACCCGGAGTGGACGTGGCCAGCGCGTACCCGGGCACGTACCCGGACGCCTATTCGCTTGAGGACAACGGCACGAGCTTTGCGACAGCCTTCGTCTCCGGGGTGGCTGCGCTGGTCCGCGCGTCCCATCCGGACCTTAGCGCGGCGCAGGTGGTGGCCCGGATCGCGGCGACCGCCGACGGCGCGGCCGGGCCGGGAACGGGCCACGGAATGGTGAACCCGGTGCAGGCGGTGACGGCTGTGCTTCCGGAGGACGGGGCCGGGTCCGGGGCACTCGCCCAGCATGTGCCGGTCGCCCGCCCGGCGCCGCCCGACACCCGGGCCCGGACGGTGGCGTTGACGATCACGTGCGCCGCGTTCGCGCTGGGGCTGCTGGTAATCGCCGCAGCCATCGTGATCCCCGCGGCCCGCAGGCGCAACTGGCGGGCCGACGCGGGGTTGCCGCCGCCTCGTTAGCCCTTGGCCGCGCGGTTACTCGTGCCGGGCCGTCTGCACGAGTCGGGTCCCGGCGCGCCGCTCGACCAGGTAACCTCGCCCGGCAGGCAAGGCCGCCGGGCGTACACCGCCAAGCAACTGCCCTTCGTCCTTACTGCCCGACATGATGAGGCCAGGCGACCCCATCTCGCGAATCCGCTGGATCACCGGCTCGAACATTGCTCGCCCTGCGCCGCCGGCCGAGCGGGCCAGCACGACGTGCAGCCCGATGTCGCTGGCCTGCGGCAGCAACTCTGACAGCACGAGCATCGGGTTGGCGGAGTTCGCCACGAGTTCGTAGTCGTCCACGATGACGAAAAGATCCGGGCCGGACCACCAGGACTTCGCCCGCAGCTGACCCGGGGTGAGGTCCGGCGGCGGCAGCCGCTTGAGCAGCGCCTCTCGCGCCTCCTTGAGCAGCGCGGATGCAGTCACCGAGGAGGTGGCATAGCCGATCTGGTGCGGCACCTCGGCGGAGTCGAGCAGCGAGCGCCGGTAGTCGAGGAAGATCAGCTTGGCTTGCTCGTCGGTGTACGCACCGGCAATGCCCGCGGTAAGCACCCGCAGCAAGTTGGACTTGCCGCACTCGGTGTCGCCGAAGACCAAGAAGTGAGGGTCGGCGGCGAAGTTCGCGCCGACCGGGGCGAGCGCGTTCTCGTCGAGGCCGAACGGCACCACGCCGTCGGATGCGGGTGGTAGCGAGGCGGCCGGCAGCACGTTCGGCAGCATCCTGACTGCCCGCGCCCGCGGGCCGGGCCACGACTCGGTGACGGCGGCGGCCAGCGCCCTGGTGGCGTCCCGGTTATCTGGCCCGGCATCTGGAGAACCCACCGCGGAGTGGCGTGCCCGGGGCGAGTCCAGCCGTGGCACAGCGGCGAGGAAGTGCAGGCCTTCGCGGGTCAGCCCGCGACCGGGCGCGTCGGCCGGCACGTTAGCCGCCGCCGCCCGGCCGAGCTCCGACTCGTACGGGTCGCCGAGCCGCAGCTCGAGCCTGCTGCCGAACAGGTCACGGATCGCCGGGCGGAACTCCGACCACTTGCTTGACGCGGCCACGACGTGGATGCCGTAGCCGAGGCCGCGGGCGGCCAGCGCGGTCACAACCGGCTCCAGGTCCTCGTAGTCCTGCCGCAGCGTAAGCCAGCCGTCCACGACGAGGAAAACGTCACCGAACCCATCGCTTGCCGTCCCCAACTGGCGATAGGCCTCGATCGACCCGATGCCATGCTCCGCGAACGAGCGTTCCCGCTGGTCGAGCAGTGCGCTTAGTTCCGCCACCGTGCGCCGGACCTGGTCGCCGCCGGCGCGGGCCGCTATCCCGCCGACGTGCGGCAGCCCGCTCAGCGTGGACAGCGTGCCGCCGCCGAAGTCGAGCACGTAGAACTGGATCTCCGCGGGCGTGTGCAGTAGCGCGAGCGAGCTGATCAGCGTGCGCAGGACAGTGGACTTGCCACTGCGCGGCGCGCCGACGACCGCCACGTGCCCGGCGGCGCCGGACAGGTCCGCCCACAGCGGGTCGCGGCGCTGCTCGAAGGGCCGGTCTATGATCCCGAGCACGGCCCGCAGCATTCCCTGCGCCTCGCCGCGGGCGGTGCTCAGCCCGCGTGGCGTGACGGCGAGCGGCGGCAGCAACTCGGCCAGCGATGGCGGCTGGTCAAGTGGCGGCAGCCAGATCTCGTGAGCGGCGGGCCCGCGGTCAGCGAGCGCCGCGACCACCGCGTCAAGCAGGGATTCCGCGGCCCGCCCCGTGTCGGCCCGCCCCGTGTCGGCCCGCCCCGTGTCGGCCAGCGCCTGAGAGGCCAGCCCGGCGGCAGGCTCAGCCGGCTGCGGCTGCACGTACGCCGGGCCGAACAGGGTGATGACCGGCTGCATGCGCTGCCGGTTCGCCTCTGCGGCGTCGCTCCCGCCCTTTGTCACCGCCGGCCCGGAGACGTAGGCCGCCTTGAACCTGGTCATGCCCGACGTGTCCACCTTGAGGAACCCGTTGCCCGGCTGGGCGGGCAACTCGTAGGCGTCGGGGGCGCCTAGCACGATCCTGGACTCCTGCGCGTTGAAGGTCCGCAGCCCGATCCGGTACGAAAGCTGGGTTTCCAGGCCGCGCAGCCGCCCTTCCTCAAGCCGCTGTGAGGCCAGCAGCAGGTGCACGCCAAGCGAGCGGCCTACCCGGCCGATCGTCACGAACAGGTCGATGAACTCTGGCTTGGCGGCCAGCAGCTCAGAGAACTCGTCGAGCACCACGAACAGCTCAGGGATCGGCGGCAGCGGGGCGCCGCCGTCCCGGGCCGCCGTATAGTCCCGCAACGAGGCGTAGTTGCCTGCCTGGCGGAACAGCTCCTGGCGGCGGACCAGCTCGCCAGCAAGCGCGTCGCGCATCCGGTCGACCAGTGGCAGTTCGTCGGCCAGGTTCGTGATGACCGCCGATACGTGCGGCAGCCGCTCCAGGCCAAGAAATGTCGCGCCGCCCTTGAAGTCCACCAGAACGAAGTTGAGCTGCTCGGGCGAGTGAGTCATCCCCAGGCCGAGCACGAGCGTGCGCAGCAGCTCGGACTTGCCCGAGCCGGTGGCCCCGATGATCAGGCCATGCGGGCCCATCCCGCCCTGCGCAGACTCCTTGATGTCCAACTCCACCGGCGCGCCGGCGGCGTCGCAGCCAATCGGTACCCGCAGCAGGTCCCGCGGCGCGCGTGGGCGCCAGAGCTCGGCGACGTTGACCGCGTGGGGGTCGGGCACACCGAGCAGGCTGGTCAGCGTGGTGCTGACGGTGAACGCGTCATTGGCTACCGGGCCGGAGGACGCGGGGCGCAGCGGGGCCAGCTGCCTGGCCAGCGCCTCTGCCTCCACCTGGGAAAGCGTGTCGGGGACCCCGAGGGGGGTCTCGCCCCGGTACATCTGCTCACGCGTCACCAGAAGCCGTAGCGTCGCCGGATCACCGAGCGCGAGGTTCCCCGCCACGTCAATGAGCAGTACGCCGTCCACCCCGGCCAGCCCAGCGCCGGCCAACTCAGGGCCGGCCTCGGCCGCCACCGAGTCGGCGATGATCAGGTGGAAGGGCAGCGACTGGGGGCCCGCGGACGAGGCGAAGCGCGGCCGGTCACGCAACTCGGCCGCGAGCATGCTCGCCAGGTGGCCTAGGGCGGGAGCCATCAGCCGGACCGGGCCGGCCGCGTCGGACTCGGTGGGGTGCATGTTGTGCGGCAGCCACTTGATCCACTCCCAGTCGCCGATGCGGCCGGGGCTCGCGCAGACGCTGATCCGCAAGTCGGCGGGCGAGTGCGTGACGGCCACCTGGGCGATCAGCGCCCGGATCAGGCCGCGGGCGGCGTCGTCATCGCCCTCGACGCAGACGCGCGTGAACGAGCGCAGCCGCATCGAGACCGGCAACTCGGGTACGCTGGAAAAGCTGTGGATAAACCGGCGCAGCGCTCCGGCGCACAGCGGGTCGAGATCCTCCAGCGGCTTGGTGTCCGGCGGGATCAGCCGGATCGCCAGCGCCTGCGTGCCGGTGGCGATCCGCACATTCAGGAAGTCGGCGTCGGCCGTGGTGCGCTCCCACAGCCGCCCGGCCAGCACCCGCGCCGGCAGGCTGGCCGGGTCCGGGCCGTAGTAATCGAGGACCTCCCGCTGCGCCGCCGCCGCGCGGCGGGCCTTGTCTCGCACCTGCGACAGGTGGCGCAGGTAGTCCCGGCGCAGCCCGTTCAGCTTGAGCTTGCGGTCGCCACGACCGCGCATGACCTGCCCGGCCATCATCCCGACCATGCCGACCGCCATGGCACCGCTGCCCACGTAAAGGATCGCGCTGGCGTGTCCGCCCGCGACGACCGCGATCATGCCGATCGCCATCGCGCCCATCGGCAGGTACATCAGCGCCTGCGTAAACCCGTCGGTGGCCTGCTCGGGCAGCTCAGGCGGTGACAGCAGCCGGACCTCGCCCTGCGGCATTGACGGCCGGCTTCCGGGATCCGGCGTCCGGCGGACCGTCAGCGTGCCCATCCTTCGCTCCCTATCATCTCGCCCTATATGTGAACGTATGCCGAAAGGCATACGTTCAGATACTCAAGGACAGTAAAGTCGTCCACGGGTGGCGGGGAGGCTGACATGAGAAAACACGCTGGCCAAGCGCCTGGACGCATCTCGACGAGCTTGAGTGGCCAATGACTTATGGGGACGTGATGAATCCGGTGGTCGCCGGTGACGTCTGCAGAATAACCGTGGTCGGCCCGCGTTACCGGGTGGATATGGCGCTGCCCTCGGGCGTGCCATTCGCCCAGCTGTTTCCCGCGATCGCGCACTTCTCCCGGCTGGACGCGCGGGAAGCGCCGGGCGGTTGGGTGCTGCAGCGGCTGGGCCAGCGGCCGTTCCCGCCGTCGGTGACCCCGGCCTCCGCGGGGCTGCTCGACGGGGAACTGATCTATCTCCGGCCGCGCGTCGCGGAGTTGCCTGAGATAATGTCGGACGACATCGCCGACGAGATCGCCGGGGTGCACGGCGGGCCGGGACGGTGGACGACTGGCGATGCCCGCCGGGTGGCGTTCGGCGCGGGCGCACTCGCCCTCGCGGCGGGCGCGGTCGTGATCGCCCGGTCCGCCGCGCCGGCGCCGGCGGCCGTGGCCGCCGCGATGGCGCTGCTCCTGCTGGCCGCCGCCGCCTCGGCGGCCCGGGCGGCCGGCGACACCCTGGCGGGCGTGGTGCTCGGCTACGCCGCGCTGCCGTACACGTTCCTGGCTGGTCTGGACGCCCTCGGGACGTCGCACGGCGGCGGCCCGTTGCACACGGGAGCTTTCGCCGCGCTCGCCGGGTTCGCGTTGACGGCGCTGGCCGCCGTGGTCGCCGCCATCGTGGTGACGCTTCCGGCGTTCCTCGGCCCGGCCATCGCGGCGATGTTCGGCGTGCTGGCCAGCTCGCTGGCGGCCACGTGGTCCGGTCTTGGCGCGTCCGGGAGCGCCGCGCTGGTGGCAACCGCCGCGCTCGCGTTGATGTCGCTCGCCCCCGGCCTGGCCTTCCGGCTGGCCCGGCTGCGGCTGCCGCCGGTGCCCGCCTCCGCTGACGACCTGCGCGACGACGTGCTGCTCGCGCCCGCCGCCGACGTTCGCCTGCGCGCGGCGGTGGCGGACCGGATCGTCGTCGGCGCCATCGCCGCCGTTGGCCTATCCGGCGCCGGCGCGGAAATCGCGCTCGGCCTTGGTCACGGGGTGCTGCCCCGGGTGACGGCGGCCGTGCTCTCTTGTGCCCTGCTGCTCAGATCCCGGGTGTTCCCCGGCCGCGCGCAGCGGCTGTGGCTGATCGTCCCCGGCTACGCGGGCCTCGCGCTGCTCGGCGCCGCGGCCGGCGGGCTCGCGGCCCTGCTCGCCCTGGGAGCCGGCGCGGCCGTGGTCATCTGGGCAGGCGGCTGGCTGCCAGGACACCGCCCGTCTCCATTCTGGGGCCGCGCGGCGGACGTGGCCGACCTGGTGCTTGTCGCCGCGCTTGTGCCGCTCGCGCTCGGCGTGGCGGGGGTCCTGAACTACCTGCACGGCCTCGGCGGGTAGGGACAAGCCCGTGCAGGACCGTAAGATCCTCCTCCAGGCGCACCAGCTGATGACGCGGCGGGCGTCGCTGGCGCTGCTGTGCGGTGAACCGGACTCGCCCAACCAGCCGCTGCGCCGGATGAACACCACCACCGTCACCAGCGTCATGGTCGGGGTGATCGCAGCCGCGGTCTTCGGCGTGCTGGGACTGCTCGCCCCGGCGCCCGCCACCGGGCTCACCAAGGCGGGCACGCTCGTGGTGGACCAGGACACGGCGACCGCGTACGTGCCGTGTGACGACGGGAAGCTGTGCCCGGCGCTGAACTACGCGTCGGCCCTGCTTGCCCTCGATACCAGTCCGGTCAGCACGGTCGTCGTTCACCAGGATTCGCTGGCGCGCTATCAGATCGGCCCGACGATTGGCATCGCGGGCGTGCCGCAGGACCTGCCCACCGCCGCGGACCTGGTTCAGGGGCCGTGGTCGGTCTGCACCGCGAACAGCAAGACGACGCTGGTCGGGGGCGAATCGACGGGCGGGACGGCGCTTGACCAGGCGCAGGCGGTGCTGGCGGCGGCGTCTGGCGGCGACTGGGTGCTGTGGAACGGCGAGCGGCTGGCGGTCGCGCAGCAAGTCATGCAGGATCTGTTTCCCGATGAGCAGCCGGCGGCGGTGCCGGCGGCCTGGCTGGATGCGCTGCCGCAGGGACCGGACTTCGCCGCGCCGACGATCCAGGGAAGCGGCGCCACGGTGACCGAGGGGGACGGCAAGACGCTCCAGGTGGGCCAGGTGTTCTACCAGGCATCGCCCGCGCAGTACTTCGTGGTCGAGGCCAGCGGGAAGCTGGCGACGATCCCGCCTACGCTGGCCAATCTGCTGCAGACCGATTCGGGCGCGCCGGGACTCAGGCAGATCAACAACGCGGACGCGACCATGAACCTGTCCGGTGACACGATCCCCGACGGGGGGCTGCCGCCCGACTTGCCACGGGTCGTCCCCAAGGCGACGACGCTGTGCGCGGCGTACGGGGCCGGGCTGAGCCGCTCGCTGACCACTGGCGGAACCGTTCCGGCCGGTGCCACCGCGACGACGGGCACGGCCGGGGTGAACGCGGTCTGGCTCCCCCCGGGGCACGGCGCACTGGCCGGAGCGGCGCCGAGTGTCCAGCAGCCGTCCACCGTCACCGCCTGGTTCCTCATCTCCGGCGCTGAACGCTTCGCGCTGCCCTCCCCGTCCGTCGCCGGCGTGCTCGGCTATGACCTCCAGGCATCGGGGACCGTGCTGCCCGCGTCGATACTCGACCTGTTGCCCCAGGGACCGGTGCTGGCTCCGGCCGCGGCGACGGCCAGGGCCGGGTAATTCGAACTCTCTGCATATAGCGTCGACATGGAGTTTTATCCGTCCCCGAGATATTAAGAAAGAATTACGGGTCGATCGTTGAACCAGCGCGGCTAGTAGCGTCGTTCAAAAGGTACGAACCTGTTTCAAAAGGTACGATCCTATTACCGTTATAAGGCCACGAGGGACGAGGGAGGTGGTCCGCATGGCGACAGCAGAGTCGGCCGTCAACAGAGCGGCGATGGCCACTGCGGCACAGCAGGTCGAGTCGGCGGTGACGGTCATCCGCGGGCTGCAAGCCAACATGAACGGGTACAACAGCCAGCTTCAGTCCGGCTGGCAGGGACAGGCGTCGTCCGCGTTCGCGAACACCTACGAGGCGTTCAGCGCCGACTTCGCGCGGGTGCTCAACGCGCTGCAGAGCATCCAGGAGAGGCTGGTCTCCACGCACAGCACGTACGTGAACACCGAGGAAGCCAACACTGCTCAGGTGAGCCGTGTGCAGGCCGCGCTGGGGGGCTGAGCGATGAGCGAATACACCCGGGTGGTCTTCTCCGCCATGGAGCAGGGCGAAGCCGACTTCAAGCAGACCTATACCTCGCTGGTGAACGAGGTCTCGTCGCTGGAGTCCCAACTGCAGGGCAACCTGTCGGAGTGGATCGGCTCGGCACAGCAGGCTTACCACGAGGCGCAGGCCCAGTGGAATGCCGCCATGGCGGACATGCAGCAGGTGCTATCCCAGCTTGGCACGGTAGTCGGGACGGCCAACAGCAACTACCAGTCGGCTGAGGCGGCCAACACGGGACTCTGGTCCTGAGGTTGTCGCCTTCGCCGGCGCAGGGCGGGTGACAGGAGAAGCTGTTGAGCGCATTCGGGGATGTGGTGCAGGCTCTCATCGGTTCGGAAGCGGGGCTTGCGGGTGAGCTTGACGGCTCGCCGCCGGCGGCGGTTCCGTCGGTGGGCAGCAGGCCGGGCACGATAGCGGGCGCGCGCGCGTGGACCGCGCCCGACGCGAGCGGGCACGGTCAGGTAACCGTGCACCGGGACGTGCTGCGCGGCGTGGCCGCGGGCATGCGCTCGGACCTGCAGGACCTAGACGGGACGGTAAGCCGACTGGATGGCGTCCGGCACGGCGAGGGCATCTCCATAACCGGAAACGCGGGCCTGGTCACGGGCTGGCCGACGGCGGTCGCGTTCAACGGCAACGCGTCCGCCGCCTTCACGGGCATTGTGCGGGCTAGCCAGCAGACCGGCACGGCTCACCAGGACACCTCAAGCAGGCTGGCCACCAGCGCGGCCACCTATGACCAGTCCGAATCCGACAACCTGCGGGCCGCGAGAAGCGTGGGCACGAACCTCGGCAGCGTGTTGGGCCTGGTGGCCTCCTACGGAAGGGGCGGCAGGCCCGCGGCGTCCGCGCTCGGCGCCCAGCCCAGCTACCCGGTCAAGACCCGCGCGGTGTCGGGGTTCAGCGGCGCAGGGATGCCGGCCAGCACCATCATGGAGATCCTGCACGGGCTGAGCCCGGGCGACGTGGCGGCGGCAGGTGCCGCCCATACGCGCTTGGGCAGCATGCTGGACACGGTCGCGGGGCGGCTGGCCGCCAACGCCAAGACGCTTGCCCAGAATTGGTCGGGCAGCGCGGCCCAGGGAGCCATGGGCCAGTTCGAGCAGCTGCATGATCGCATGGTCACGCTGGCGCAGCAGGCGCTGCAGGTCGGTCTGGTCCTGTCCTGGCTCGGCGGCGAGGTGCTGCCGCAGTTCGTGTCGCTGCCCGATCCGCGCGTTTCGCCTACGTCGCTGGTGCTTGGTGACGCGGTGACTGGCACGGTCCTTGGTGGCCCGGTGGGCGGGGTCGTGGGTGCGGGTATGGGCCTGCTCGACGAGCTGGACGGCAGCGCGCAGGCGGCCGCCGATCGCGCGGCACAGCAGTACATCGCCAAGCTGAGCGGCTACCTGGTCCTCGCGGACCAGTCGCTGCCGGATACCATCGGCGCGCCCCTGGCTCCGGCCGGGGGCAGCGGCAGCGGCCCCGCGCTGCCTGTTCCCGTCACCGGCGGGACCTCCGGCGGCGGTTCCGGCTCCGGCGTGGGGCTTCGCTCCGCCGGTGGCGGCGGGAGCACCGTCACACTGACAAGCAGCGGCCGCGGCGGCAGGTCAATCACCGGAACAGGCGGGGGCGCCGAAGCGACCGGCTTGTCTGGCGCCGCCGCCGCGCCGCCGTCCAGCCTGCAGGGGGCCACGATTCCCGGCGGCCAGCTCTCGCCGCCCGCGGGTACCACGTCCACGCTCAGCACGACGCCTCCCCCGCCCGGCTCAGGCGGGCTCAGCGGCGGCTTGCCCGGTCCGGTCCCTGGCGTTCCCGCAGCGACTGAGCCGCCGCTCGGTCCGGTCGCGGAAACCCTGGACGATACCACCGTGCCGGCCGTCGGCCAGGTGAGCGGTGAACTGCCCGGCAACGTGGCGCCGGAGGCTTCCGGGCTGGTCACCGGACTGGCCGGAGACGAGCCCGGCGGCATGCCCGGCCTGTCAGGTGCGAGCGGCATCTCCGCCGCGGAGCCCCCGGTGGCCGGTGACGTGATCTGCGCGCAGTCGCTGCAACTGGAGCCGGACGGCGCACTGGCCGGCACCGACGAGGCCCCCGTGGCCACGGACATGGCAGGCTTCCCGATGATGGGGACCGGCGGCGCGGCGCGCCCTGAGGAACAGGAGCGGGTCCGGCAGGCCTGGCTGAACGAGGACGATCTGTGGGAGCCGCCCGTGAACCTGGTCCCGCAGGTGATCGATGGACGATAGGCGGTGGCGCGCGGAGGCGGACTCGGAGGGCAGCGGTTCTCCCGAGATCGTGATAGCGCCCGCCCGCCGGGACGTCCGCCCGGGCCGCAGCGGTGACGTGATCTTCGAGGTCCGTGAGCTTCCCGGCGGTGGCCGGGTCATGCCCGTCTTCAGCACCGCTAGGCGGCTGGTGGCGGCGCTCGGCCCGTACCAGCCGTGGGTCGCGCTGCCGTTGCGGAACATGCAGCAGATCATGGGCAGCGTGGGCGTGTACTCGGTCGTGCTCGACCCGCAGGCACACCCAGGCACGTGGCGGTGGCAGGCGGGCGACCTGCGGGCCCTGGAACGGATGCGGTAATGGCACTTCCAGCCGACGGTGGCGACGGGTTCCAGGTCGTGCTGTCCGACCTGCTTAGTGCGTCGGCCACGTTCGGGACCGAAGCCGGGACGTACAAGGGGATCATCCCGGCCGACGGCCCGGCGTGCCCTGACGGCGGAAGCGACGCCTTCAACCAGAGCCTCCAGGCCGCGGTCCAGATGATCGGCGCCCTGCACCTCCAGGCTGCAGGGGTGATCGAAAGCGATTCCACCAAGCTGCGGCAGGCGCACGACAACTACGTGAACACCGAGGAGAGCCTGACCCAGCTGTGCAACCAGATCAGTTCCCCGCTCAAGATCAACCGAGGCTGGAAGGAGAACCATGGGTAGTACCGCTACTCTGCCGAGTAAGTCCCTCCTGCCCCTGGCTACGTTCGCCCACGTCTGGGTCGGCGGCGACATCAACGGGCTTGCCGCGTTCGCGGGCACGCTCTACGGCTACGTGCCCGGCATGGAGGACGTGGTCACCGCCTTGAACAAGCAGGTCAGCCAGATTGTCAGCGACGCGGGCTGGCAGGGCTCGGCGGCCCGGGCATTCACCAGCAACTGGGAGAAGGTCTCGGCGGAGGTTAACGCGGTCGGACTGGTGGTCATCCAGACCGGGAGCATCGTCGATCAACTCGCCGCGGACCTCTCCAAAATCGAGAACGCGCTGGAGAACGCCGCCAGCCAGGCGACGGCGCACGGCGTCCAGATCGGTGCCGACGGGCGGCCGCCAAGCGTCTGCTACAGCAACCCGACCCAGGAGAGCTGGCGGGCCGAATACAGCACCTTCTACCAGCGGTGTCTGGCCGATGCCAACGATGCCCGGGTCCAGGCGGCGGGCGATCTGGTCAAGCTCACCGGCGCGACCACTTCGGGCACGGCGGGCAAGGCCGCGGGCGGCGATCCGAGCGACGTCGGGGTCCAGGTCGGCGAGGGCAACACGATCGCCGATCTCCTGGCCGACCTGCTGGCCACTCCGACCGCCTACTCACGTGATGTCGCCGACAAGGTAGAAGAGGCCGAAGCGGAACTGTCCAAGGCGCGGAAGGCCTGGAGCGCGGCGCAGGAGGCCGCCCGGCAAGCGGACGGCCGGTTCGGTTCGATGCCCGACGACGTCAAGGTGGAGCTGGCGGAGGCCAAGGGCGAGCTCGCTTCCGTGGAAACGGAACTAGCCAAGGCGCAAGGCAACGAGAACGCGATCTCCAAGCTGTTCGCCACCCGCCTGGACGACCTGCCCGGCCTCAGCAAGGTCGCCGACGGATTCAGTGACGCCAGCCTGCTCTCCAAGGCATTTGACCTCCCGGTGGTGGACGTCGTCGCCGGCGGGCTCAGCACCGTCCTCAACGCCCAGGCGGACGTCCACGCGGGCGTCCCTGGATGGGCCGCCTACCCGCTCGAGACCGCCAATACCGTGGGCACTATCGCCTTGGCCACAGTGGTCGGAGGCGCGGTCGCCGGCGCAGCCGTCTTCGCCGGCGCGCCCGCGCTCGGCGTGGCGGCGGGCGTTGCCGCAGGCGGCCTCGTCGCCTACGGTGTCGGAGACTACGTCCACAATTTCATCGCCGACATGCCCAAGCAATGGGACGAGCACGGGGCGCTGGGGATCCTCACCGACTTCGGTGCCGCCGGCGTCAGCACCTGGGACGACACGGCGCACCTGGGCTCCGACATCGGCCACGTGGCAAGCGGCGCCTGGCACGACGCCACATCCTGGCTCTAACCTCTGGAGGCGCCGTATGAGCCTGTTCAACCGCTCCGCCAGCAAGCTGTCAGGCAAGACCACGCTGCTACTGGCCGCCGACCCAGGCGACGCGCTCCTTGGCGCGGCGCGGCTGTACGACCCCGAGGTGCGTTCGTGGCCCGGCAGGCTGATCTTCCGCAACGGGGTGCTGCTATTCGGGCCGGTGCCGCTGTCCCCCCAGCTTGAGCAGCAGGCCGGACTGCCGACCGGGATGACGGTCGCCTACTACATCGAGGCGGCGCTGCAGAGCCATCGGGGGCGACGCGACCACGATGCGAAGCAGTACGACGGCGACCGACTGGTCCAGGGCCTGGCGGACCGGCTCGGCGGGACTGTCAAGTACGCCGGCCCGCCGCCGGACCTGGCGGTACTCCCGTCCGTCTACGGCGAGCAGGCCGTGCCCCCTGAGCACGTAATCGAGGTGCTGCGTCCTTACGGCGGAGACTTCAGGGTCGAGGACCAGACCGAGGACTCTTACAGCCTCAGCGGCAAGGGGACGTACTTCTACGTCGCTTACTGGTCCCCGCGGTTGTACCGGGAGCAGGACGCCCCGCCGGCCCTCGGCGCGCTGCGCTCCCGGCCGCTGCATCACTGGGACCTGCACGCGGGCGGCGGGCGGAAGGACATCGCGAGTGAACTGGCGGGCCGGGTCGGTGAGGCCGCGCTCGCGCTCGCCCGTCGCTGCGGCGGCGTCGCGCTCGACGAGTTCGGGTTCCCCATCAACAGCTGACCCCGGCGGCGCGACGACACGTCTCGTGAAGTGTCCCGACAAGCCCACCACGACCCGCCTGGCGGCAGTCGTCATCAACGCTGTCATCGCCTGGATTCGGCACTCGCCGACACACACCAGGGGTGGTGCCAGGTGCACCAATATTCGGTTGCCTGCTTGCATCACAGTGCACATAGATCGAACCATCGGGTGCCAGCAAGTCCTTGACCTGCATAAGACGCTCCCGCATCATCGTAAGCCAAACCGAGTGCTCAAGGTTGTCCTCATATTCGAGGAATGAGCGCAGGGTATTGAATGGAGGGTCGAGGTAGGTGAGTTTGACCTTGCCGTGGTACTCGGCGGCGAACTCCGGCAACTTGGCCAGACTGGTCAGCCCGCGCAGTGCATCTCCCCGGATCAGCAGGTTATCTGCGGCGCGACGCTCGCCTACCGCTCCGACAGTCGTGACATCGTGCAGCAGTCGTACTTCCGCCACCCGGTAATCCGAAGGTTCCACCCACTCATAGGAGCCGTCATCGTGCTCCAAGAGGCATAGGTGCTTGTTGGTCCAGGTCAGCTCAAGTCGGCCTGAATAGCTATCTGTCATTGGCGGCACCAATCCGGAGCGGGTGCCTCTGTTGCGCTACCGAACTCAAATAATCAAATGACAGGACGCGGCGGCGCATCCCGGTATCAACGTCGCTTTCAACGCTTCATCTCGGTACCTTGCGTTGCAAGGAGAGAATTTCTGTAGCCCTCGTTGCCGACCGAGATCTTGCGGGACGGATGTTAATGTAGGATAGGTTAGGTCGGCTTCAACGAAACTTGGCATGCTGTCATCTTCTCCCCGGTACCCGGATTGTCACTACCCAGTGACAATCCGGGTACCGGGGTACCCCTAACACGAGCAACCATTAGTCTCACTGGCATTGTCAGCTTTACTCCTGTGCTTAATTAGCTGGTACGCCAGTTCTGCCTAGTGGGACCATGAGTATTACGCAATCCCTCCGCTGAGGTTGCAGCGAACTTGCGAATGCGCACACTTGGGGCCTTCACTGCCTATGCCAGGCGAGCCTCCTCAGCCAACAGAAGGGCTAGCACCTCAGGATCTGCGTCGGGATGGCCCGCCCTTGCGAACCAGGTGGCGACGTTCTTGGCGTCGCGGTCGAGGAAACTACGACCGTTCGGGTGGGAGATGATGTCGACCACCTGGGGCAGGTCGATCATCACCAGTCGCCCGCGGTGGACAAGCAGGTTGTAGGGAGACAAGTCACCGTGCGCGAGGCCGGTGCTGGCGAGTGTGACCATGGCCTCGACAAGCTGATCCCAGAGGTTAGCGAGTTCGGCCGGGTCAAGGCGGGTCTCGGCGAGCCGAGGAGCGCCGGTTCCGTCCGCGTCGCCTATGAACTCAAGCAGGAGTTCCGTCCCCAGGATCTGCACCGGATAGGGGACAGGCACGCGGGCGTTGTAGAGCTGGACGAGGGCATTGAACTCCGCGTTCGCCCACTGGCCAGCAATGGCCTGCCGACCGAAATCGCTGCGGTTCGCGACGGCCCGGTTGACCCGGCTCTCGCGGACCCGGCGGCCCTCCAGGTAGCCGACATCCCGGTGGAACTCGCGGTGCGTCGCGTCCCGGTAGCGCTTAGCGGCAAGCAGGCAAGATCTATCTGAGCCCGGCACACCACGGCGGACGAGAAAGACGTCAGCTTCTTTTCCGGTCTTGAGGACGCCAAGCTCGTAGTCGACCGCCGCGAGCTCGGTTACCAGCCACTTCGGGTGCGGCTTAGGACCACGTTCGGTTGGCGGTGATTGGTCCCAGGTCGACCACCTGTCGCCTTCAGGCAGGCCGTCGGTGTCGTCGTGGGCGTTTTCCGCTACGAGCTTCGGCTGGTGCCGATTGCGCTTCTCGTAGGTGGCCTCGTCGTAGCGGAACTTGCCGCGCTTTTTACCGCGGCGGGTGACTCCGTAGTCGTCGGAGTCCGCGCTGTCGCGCATGGGTGGTGCTCCTCAGGTGGGGTGTGGTCAGGGCAGGGCTGAAGAAGCCCGCAACGGGCGCTGGCATCACAGACGCCTCCCTTCCACACGGCCGCCTCCGGGCGGCACCGAACCTGATTCGACCGCACTATCGCATCCAAAGGCAGCCGCAAGCAACCGAATATTGGCGCACCTGACGCAGTTCTAACTGCGCAGGTCGACCAGCGCCTCGTGGCCAGGCAATTAGTCGTCTTCGGTGCCCTCGTCGGCGATCACCGAAAGCAGATCCGACGTGTCCTGAGGATCGTCGTCCCAACCTCCCTGGTGGGTGGCGACGGGGGGCTGATATCTTCGAGCACCTTGCTGACATCCCCGTCGTCGCTCGCCATGACTTTGAGAATGGCCGCCCGGAGATCTCCGACAGACTGCGAGTTAAGCACTGGCTCCCGCCGTGCGGCCCAGCTCACCGCGTCAGCCCGGTACACGTACCAGACGCGCCAGCCGGGGAACTCGCTCTGAAGCTCCGCTTGGGTCTGGTCAAGTTCCGCGAGCACGCTCATCGCGGCAGGGATTACGCCAGTCTTCACAACCTGATCTCCGTTATCTCTTGAGTGGGTTTACCTAAGAAAGATGGGTGCCCCGCAGCACGGAGCACCCCGTCTCTTCCCCGCCTGCCCGGGCACAGCGCCGACAGGCATTTCACCCTTGCTATTACAGTAAGTTGTCTCGGCCGTAGATCCGGCCGTTTCCCGCGCGATTTGCCTAATTTCGGTAAGAGTTCCGCTGATGGTTTCAGTGATGCAAGTAGTGAAAGCCACCCCGGTTAGATACTCCAGCCGCAGATCGTGACCATGTTGGCTGATAGCCGTACCGGCCGGTAACGGTTCTTCCGCCGGGAGGTCCGGGTCCGGGCCCGCGCCTGCCTGGGCGGGATTCTGTCCGGGCTGGAGTGCAAGACTTCCTGGTCGCTGGCCGAGCACGCGGGCGAGGCGGGGCTGGACGGAATGCAGCGGCTGTTCACGACGCGGTGGGACGCCGACGGCGTCCGGGACGGCCTGCGCGGCTACGTCGCCGCGGCCCTCGGAGACCCGGATGGGATCCTGATCGGCGACGACACCGGGTTCGAGAAGGGCGGGTCGCGGTCAGCCGGGGTGCAGCGGCAGTACACGGGAACCGCCGGGAAGATCACGAACTGCCAGCTCGGGGTGTTCCTCGCCTGCGCTGGCCCGAAGGGCCGGGCGCTGGTCGACCGGGAGCTCTACCTGCCCCGGTCCGGGAATCACGGGTCAACCGGGCGACCGCGAGCAGGAGCGCGTTCGGCAAGCAGATGATCGCCGGCCAGTGGGCGAACGCGGAGTTCGCCGCGCTGTGCCGACTGCACGCCGCTAAGGTGCCGGTCCCGTATCCCGTGCAGGTCACCGGCACGGAAGTGCTGCTTGAGTTCATCGGCGACGACGACGGCACCGCCGCGCCCCGGCTCGCCGAGACCCGGCCAAGCGACAAGCTCCTCGCGGCCCTTTGGGGGCAGTTCACGGGCACGCTCGGCATGCTCGCCAGGCACGGCCTCGCGCACGGTGACCTGTCGCCCTAAAACCTGCTGGTGCACCAGGGCCGTCTGATCATGATCGACCTCCCTCAGGTGGTCGACGTCATCGCGCACCCGACGGGACGCGACTACCCGGCCAGGGACGCGCGGAACGTCGCGACCTGGTTCGCCGCCAGAGGCCTGCCCGGTGCCGATCCGGACGCGCTCGCGCTCTGGGTGGCGTAGCAGGCAGGCCTGGCGTAACTAACTAAGACCCGGTGAGTGGTCGTCGGTGGCGTCCGCGCCGCCGGGGCCGCCGCTGAACAGGTCGTGCATGACCTTGCGCGCGCTCTCCTCGGCCTTCTTGACGGGCTCGCGCTGACGCAGGTCGGCCAGGGCGCTCTCCGCTTTCTTGCCTGCGTCGCTGGCGCGCAGGTCGTTGAAGGCCGCCTCGGCACGCTTGGCCGGCTCGCTGGCCCGCATGTCGTTCAGCTTGCTGGCGGCACGCTGCCCCCGCTCGCTGTCGCGGAAGTCCTGCACCCGGCTGGCTGCCCGCTGCGCGCGCGCCGTGGCCTCGCGCCGCAGCTCTGCCGTCCGGTCGGCCCGGCGCTGCCGGGCGCTCTTGGCGCTACTGCTCCACCAGTGAGAGAGGCGCGTGGTCAGTTCCCTGATCCGGTCTTCGATCCGGCTCATGATTACCTCCCGGTAACTGTTATCCCCCGGCAGGACGAGCTCCCCACCTGGGGATCGTCCGTCCACTACTGATAACAAGATATGTCGCGTTCTTAGTCCGTCCAAATGAGGAGATTTCGGCGAGATCGGGGAGTGTGACGAGCGGAACATTGCGCGCTGGCATGCCCTGCCCGATCGTCAGAGTTGGAGTTGTGTGGTCCTGCCCCATCCGTTTCGTACCTGATTGGTGCTATGCCCGCAGAACGCGCTTCCGTACCCGATTTCCCCGACATCACTACCCATAACGAGCGCGATATTCACCCGATGGCCGCGCATTCAGACACTGGGCGATCGGGCCTGAGGCTTGCGTTGATCCTGGTGGCATCGTTCATGGTGGTCCTTGATTTCACCATTGTTAATATCGCGCTTCCCTCGATGGAGCGTGACTTCGGTGTAGCCACGTCCGAGGTCCAATGGGTGGTCACCGGGTACGCCATCGCCTTCAGCGGGCTGCTCATTCTCGGCGGACGGGCCGCCGACACGCTCGGCCGCCGCCGCGTCTTCATCATCGGCCTCCTCGTCTTCTCGCTGGCGTCGCTGGCGGGCGGGCTCGCCGGCGACCCGGTGCTCCTCGTGGCGTCGCGGATCGTGCAGGGAGCCGGCGCGGCGCTCGTGGCCCCCGCCGCGCTCTCGCTGATCACGACAAGCTTCCCGGCGGGGCCACAGCGGACCAGGGCGATCGGGCTCTACGGGTCGATGGCGTCCGTCGGCTTCGTCGCGGGCCAGGTGCTCGGTGGCGTGCTGGTGGAGTGGACGAGCTGGCGCGCGGTGTTCCTTGTCAACGTCCCGGTCGGCCTTGCCGCCGCGTTCCTAGCGCCCCGCCTCATCGCGGTTCCCGCCCAGGACAAGGGCCGGGACGCAGGCGTGGGCAAGGCGGCTCAGCCCGCCAGGCGGCTTGACGTGCGCGGCGCGATGCTGATCACCGCGGCCGTCGCGCTCGCGGTGTTCAGCATCTCCCAGGGCACCGTTCTCGGCTGGACGTCCCCGCTGGTCCTCGGCGCTGCGGTGGTCGCGGTCGGGGCGGCCGCGTGCTTCGTCGTGGCCGAGACGCGCCACCCCGCCCCGCTTGTCCGGCCCAGGATGCTGCTGCGCCCCGGCCTGCGCGACGGCGCAGCGCTTGCCTTCCTGCTCGGCGTGTGGAACGGCGGTGAGCTCCTCGTCCTCTCGCTTTACATGCAGCAGGTCCTGCACTTCTCCCCGCTGGTCACCGGCCTGGTCATCGCGCCGCAGGGCATCGCGGGCTTCAGCATGGGCATGCTCGGCCCAAGGCTCGCCGGCCGATTCGGGGTCCGCCGGGTAGCCATGCTCGCGGGCGTGTCCGCAACCATCGGATTCGCCGTCCTCACCCAGCTGCCCGCGGCCGGCTATAACCCCCTGCTCACGGTCGTGATCCTGGTCGGCTTCGGCGGCGCGGGAACGGCGTTCGGCTCGATCGTGCTGGCCAGCCGCGAGCTATCCGACAGCGACCAGGGCCTCGCGGGCGGCGTCGTCAACACCAGCCGCCAGGTGGGCGCGGCGGTAGGCGCCGCCCTCCTGCCCGCAGTCGCCGAGTCGATGCGCGGCGTCTCCGGCGACCGCGCCGCGATGCTAACCGCGACGATAGCCGCTCTGGCGGCAACGGCGGTTGCCTGGCGCGCCTCCCACCAGGCAACCGCAGCCATCCGCTCCGCGTAAATCCGGCCAACCCGGTAAAGCCCCACTTCGTGACCAGCGGTCCTTGCCGTCCCGCGTCTTTCCTTACGCGCCGACCATGATCCACCGTCTCTGCTTAACTGGCGACCATGTTCGTGTCCGTTTCGTGGCCTATGTCGCGCCGCCGGCTAAGCAAAGACGCGGGAGTGTGCAAAGACGCGGTCATGACGGACCGGACCGGACGGACGAAACAGGCGCGCGAGTCATCCGGGCGGGCGATGTCACGAAGCGCTGCCGGACGACTAAGGGGTCGGGCCGGGGGCGGGGGAGGGGCAGGACTGGCTGACGACGGCGGGGACCATGGCCGGCGTCGCCGGGTGGCTGGCCACGCCGCCCGACGCGACGAACGCCGCGGCGAAGGCGGCCGCCGCCGCGATCCCCCCGCAGACCAGAACCCACAAGTCGTTGTGGCGCCGAGTGACGGGGAACCGTGCCGACCATGCCTCGCCATCCGGCGGCGCCCCGTCGTTCGCAGCGTAACGGCCGTCCCGCACCTCGCCATCTCCTCCGTGGTGCCCGAAAGCCTGGGGCACTGTGCAGAACGGCTCAAGGCGCGGTGGCATCCCGCTGTGGGCGTACCGGATGCGCCCCGTTCCCGGCGCTCGTGGTCCCGACGGCCGTGGCCCCTCCGCCCCCGGCTCGGTCCCCCTTCCCGGTCGGGATCCCGGCCTGCGGTACGTCGGCAACACCCGCGTGAGATCCGACTGCTGACCAGAGAACTCTTCCGCGTTGCGCATGCCTGCTCCTCGCCTGGCGTACCGACCTATCCGCAATGTGATCGATTGACCACAGAGCGTCTCAATAAGGAATCACGTACGGTACGGGGATTCGGCTCAACGACGACGCAGAGTATTTCACGGCTCCCGTCCCCGCCGGACAGGTCCGCCTGACACTCCAGCAGCCTGCACCTGACCGTGAGAATCGGCGCCCAGAGATCATTTACTCGAAATGTTTGGCGTTTCCAGTGCCACAACACCGAGAATGTCAAACATTTATTTGATCCTGATACCTATATGAGGATATTTAAGACATGGCTGGCTAGTAGCACGCGGCACCGGTGGGACTTGAGGTCGCGCCACGTCGGTGCGCCAGCTGCGCAAGCGGCCTGGCCGAAGCCGCCGACGCGGCCATAGCCCTGGTCACGGCCGGCGCCCGCAATGCCGTGGTGACCGCCGGCTCGGCCAGTGCGGCTTATCACGCCACTCGACCAGGCACCCAGCGCGGAATGCCCCGGCCCGTAGACATTCGTGTCGCGACCGGATACGAATGGCCACTCCCCGCCGGCGAGTGAGTCTCCAAACCTACTTCGACTACCCACTAGAGTGAACAAGGGGTTAATTAATGGTGGACATAATTACCGCATTACGGTGAATTTGTGCTTAAATCTACGAAGGTGTGAAGATCGCCAGGAGAGGAGTTGCGCGATGACCCCTGGCCTGGCGGTGGCAGGTTTCATTGCCGACGGCAACGATCGGCAAACGTGGGATGACGTCGTCGCCGGCGTTCTCGAAGCGCTCGCGGCGGAGTTCGAGGTGGTCCCCGAGCGCGCCGCCCCGTCTGTGCCTGGCGTCAGCGCCCCTGGCGGCGGCCGGCGGACGACCTGGCTCGACACGTTCGACTGGCGGCTCTACAAGGCGGGCCTGACCCTGGAGTACGTCCCCGGACGCGGCGGCGGCGAACTGCGGCTGTCGGACACGGGCACAAGCGCGGGCGCGGCCGCCGGCGGCGCGGGTACGGCCGAGGACGTCACGCAGCTGGTGACAGGGTGGCAGGCGTCCCGTCCGCACCTGCTCACCGACCTGGCGGGCGGCCCGGTCGGCGTCCGCATCGCCGGCCTCGTCGCGCCGCGCGCGCTCATCCCCGTCGTCACCACGAGCACTAACACCGTCGTGTACCGGCTGCTGAACGGGGACAGCAAGACCGTCGCCAGGCTGCTCATCGACCGGCCGAGCCTAGCCGGGCCGCAGTCGCCGCGGTCGGGGTCGGCGGGACCGGTTTCGCTCCCGCCCCGGCTGGCGATCGCCGGGGTACGCGGCTACCAGAGCCAGGAGCGCCGCGCCACGCGCCTGGTCGCGGCCGTCCCCGGCATCAAGCCCGGTGCCGCGCCGCCGTTCGCCGATGCGCTGCGTGCCATCGGACGCCGTCCCGGCGACTACTCGAACAAGGTCGACGCGGACATCACTGCTGCTATGCCCGCCTCCGTGGCGGCGTCGGCCATCCTGCTGCGACTGCTCGACACCATCGACGCGAACGTCGACGGCGTGCTCAAGGACATAGACACGGAGTTCCTGCACGACCTGCGGGTCAGCGTGCGACGGACCCGGAGCGCGCTGAAGCTGTTCGGCGACGCGATCGACGGCCTGACCGCGGCGGAACATGAGTTCTTCGCCGCCGAGTTCAAGTGGGTTGGCGACCTGACGACGTCGACCAGGGACCTGGACGTGCACCTGCTCGACTTCGAGGACACGGCGCGAGGTCTCGCCGCCGCGAAGCCGGACGACCTTGAGCCGTTCCGCGCCTACCTGGAGCAGCGGCGGCGCAGGGAGTTCCGCACGCTCTCGCGTGGCCTGCGCTCGGCGAGGTTCACGGCACTCACTCAAGAATGGCGCGCAAAGCTAAACAAAATCCAACAAGACAGCGTGATGCCGACCAGAGGTGGCCGAACTCGTTCGGGAGAACTCTATAGAGCCCCCGGGGGGACGGCCGGCCTGCTCGCCGCGGAGAGGACCCGGGTCGCCTTTGCGCGGGTCGCCAAGCGCGGTGCGGCGATCACGGCGGACACGCCCGCCGAAGCCCTGCATGACCTGCGCAAGCGCTGCAAGGAGCTGCGGTACGCGCTGGAGTTCTTCGCTCCCTTGCATGACCCCGCCGGGTACGCGAAGGTGGTGGGGGACCTCAAGCAACTCCAGAACTGCCTGGGAGAATTCCAGGACACGGCAGTTCAAATCGGTGAGATCAGAACGCTCGCGACCGCCATGCTGGCGGCGCGCGAGGCGCCGGCGGTGACGCTGCTCGCGATGGGCGAGATCACGGCCGGCCTCGCGGCGCGCCAGCGGGCGGCGCGGGCCGACTTCGAGCGGCGGTTCGCCGCGTTCGCCGGCATAGAAGGGCGGCGCCGGATGTCCGCCCTGCTTCGGGGGAGGTACCGCATAAATGCGGATTTATGCGATATATAACATCAAGGGCGGCGTCGGGAAGACCACGACGGCGGTCAACCTCGCCTATCTCGCGGCGCAATCCGGGCTGCGCACCGTCCTGTGGGACCTGGACCCGCAGGGCGCGGCGAGCTTCATGTTCCGGGTCAAGCCCAAGGTCAAGGGCGGCGGCCGGGCGATCATCAGCGGCAAGCGCCTGCTCGACGACGCCATCAAGGGAACAGACTTCGACAACCTCGACCTGATCCCGGCGGATTTCACCTACCGGAACATGGACCTGCTGCTGGACCTCGGCGATGCCAGGCCCGACGACACGCCAGGCGGCAAGCCCGCCCGTACGCTGTCCAAGCTGCTCGCCCCGCTCAGCGCCGCCTGCGACGCGGTCTTCCTCGACTGCCCGCCGTCCGTCTCGCTGGTCTCGGAGAATGTGCTGCACGCCGCCGACGTCGTGGTGGTCCCGCTCATCCCGACGACGCTTTCTGTGCGGACGCTTGAGCAGCTGTCCGACTTCATCGACGAGTTCAAGGGGCACCGCCCCGAGATCCTGGCGTTCTTCTCCATGGTCGACCGGCGCAAGAAGCTGCACAGGGAAATCACGGAGAAGCTCGCCGTGCAGCGGTACGACGTGGCCAGCACCGTCATCCCGGCGCTTTCCGTCATCGAGGTGATGTCGGTGGAGCGCGCCCCTGTCGCGGTCTACGCCCCGGCCAGCGCGGCGGCGAAGGCCTACCGTGCCCTGTGGGCCGAGTTGCGGGACCGCGAAGCGCCTCGCAGCAGCTGACCCGGCGGGCGGAGCCGCGACGGCGAAGGCGGTGCCGTCGCGAAGGACCCCGAGTTCGACCGGGACCGCCGGTGGCACCCGGGCGGCCGGGTGCCGCGCTTGATGGTGTCGAGGCTCAGCCCGGTGCGCAGCCGGTCCACGTGCGCGAGGATCTCACCGCGCAGCGGCCACTCGCTCGGCCCGCCGCCGTCCCTGGCCCGCGGCCTGAGCAGGTCGGCGAGCTCATCCTGCAGCCGGAGCGCCTCGTAGAGCTGCGTGGCGAGCTGCGCTTCTAGCGTCTCGCTGCCCATCGGCGTCGCCTGGACGAGCCGTCCGTAGGTGCGGATCGCCTCGCCGAGCTTGGCGAGGACGCTGGCCAGCCGGACCCGCGTCCCGCTGTCCCTGATGGGGCTGCAGTCGCTGGCGATCCCGGCGCTGTCGAGGACCGAGCGGGCCAGGCCGCGCAGCGTCAGCGCCGCGTGCTCAAGAGCCTCAACGCCGCCGCGCAGCGCCACGGTGGTCTCGGTGACCGGCGTCGCGCTGGACGGCCCGACTAGCGCGCGCGGGTTGAGCTTGACGCTTTCCGCGGCCTCGCGCAGCGTGTCGTCGACCCGCTCGATCTCGTCGCGTAGCGCCCTGGCCTGGGTGAGCCACTGCGCGGCCATGCCCGTCAGCTCCTCGTCTGAGCCCTGCTCGTCGCCCGCCAGGTCGGCGGCCATCCGGTCGAGCAGTCCCGCGACCTGTCCCGCCAGGCGGGCGACCGCCGACCTGGCCGGCTCTACCCGGGGCCTGCCGAAGACAAAACCGCCCGCAAGACCGGCAGCGGCGCCCACCAGCGTGTCCACCATCCGGCCGGTCGCCGCGGCGTGCGTGCCCACAGAAGAGAAGATCAGCATCGCGCTGATCGGCACCTCAAGCAGGTCGTCGCCGAGCCGCAGCACCCGGCCGATGACCAGGGCTCCCCCGATGACCAGCGCGAGCAGCCACCAGGAGAAGCCGATGAACTGCGCCACGCCCACCGCCACCAGGACGCCGACCGTCACGCTGAGCACCTTGCCGATGGCGCTGTGGATGGTCCGGTAGAGGCTGGCCTGCAGCACGAGCAGCGCCGTGAGCGGCGCAAGCACGGGACGGGACGTCCCCGCGGGGGTGACGAGCGCAAGCAGGTAGGCGAACGTCGCGGTCGCGGTGAGCCGGGCGATGTAGGAGTCCGCGGGACGGGCGGACCTGATCCGGCGCAGCGAGGTAAGGAGGGAGGTAAGGAGCATTTTTAGACGCGACAAATCCATTGGGTAAGCGGATGGGGATCAACGGCGGCTCTGCGGGCGCGGCCATCGCTCATCGACAACGGAGGACGTTTCGCCAGATATTCCACTGTGACGGCTGTGACGACGGTCACGCCACGCCGGCTTCCCGCAACTCTCGGACATCACCCGCCGGACGTATTACTGTCTTGATCCGGGGAAAGGGTCGAACAACTTTGATAACGCACGGGGGAAGACTGCCCGCGGAGACCTCGAGATTCTTCGGGCGGTCAGAAGAGGCCGCCGCCATCAAGGACGCGCTGGCCAGCTCTCGGCTGGTCACGTTGACGGGCCCGGGCGGCATAGGAAAAACACGGCTCGCGGTGCAGGTGGCAGGCGAGCTCGCGCAGGCGTTCCCTGACGGGGTGTTTCTCGCGGACTTGTCCGCGGCGCGGGACGCGGCGCGCGTCGCCGACGCGATGGCCTCCGCGCTGGGCATGCCGCGCAACGAGAGCCAGCAGGACCTGCCGCCGGCCGACTGGCTCGCCAGTCAGCTGCGCGGCAAGCACCTGCTGCTCATCCTGGACACCTGCGAGCACGTCCTCGAGGCCTGCGTCACCCTCGCCGATGCGATCCTGCGGGGCGGCGGCCCGGAGCTGTTGGTGACCAGTCGTCAGCCGCTTGACCTGCCAGGCGAGGTGGTCTTCCGCATCCCGCCGCTGTCGGACGGCGGCGACGGCGGCGACGCGGTGCGCCTGTTCGCGGACCGGGCCGCTGCAGCGGTCCCCGGATTCGAGGTGACCACGGACACGCTGCCGAGGCTCGTGCGGCTCTGCCGTCTGCTTGACGGCATCCCGCTTGCGATCGAGCTGGCCGCGCTCCGGCTGCGCGCGGTAGGCCTTGACGAGCTGCTCGCCCGGCTCCCCGGCCACCTGCGGCTGCTCGGCAGCGGGCGCCGCACGGCGACGGGCGACCGCCAGCAGTCCCTGCAGGCGTCCGTCAGCTGGAGCTATGACCTGTGCTCGCCGGCCGAACGGCTGCTCTGGGCCCGCCTGTCGGTCTTCGCCGACGGCTTCGGCCTCGCCGCCGCGGAAGAGGTGTGCTCAGGCGGCGCGCTCGGCGCGGATGAGATCCTCGACACGCTGGTCGGTCTCGTGGACAAGTCGATCGTGCTGCGCGAGGCGGACACCGGCGGCGCCGCGCGGTACCGGCTGCTCGCGGTCGTCAGGGAGCACGGCGCGGCGCACGCGGACGAGGCGGACTCCAGCGCCGAGCGGCACCGTGCCTACTACGCCGGGGTGGCCCGCGCCTTCGCGGCGTCCTTTGTCGGCCCCGGCCAGCTTGCCTCTGTCACCGGGCTCGTCAGGGACGAGGCCAACCTGCGCGCCGCGTTCGACGGCGCCCTCGCCGCCGGCGATACCGCGATGGCGATGGAACTCGCGACCGCGTGCTGGCCATGGCTGGTGTGCGCGGGCCGTCTCGCTGAGGCAGGCTCCTGGCTAGCCCGCGCTCTCGAACAAGATCAAAACCAAATCGAAGATTCCGAACGAATTCCTGCTTCGACCCCAGCCTCCCCGTTCCGCACAGGAGTGGAGAGCCGCAGGGCGCAGCTCCGCCAGCTAGCGACCCGCTTGGCCGCCTGGTGCCTAGCCGCCCAGGGCGACGGCGACATCCCCGGCGCCGAACGTGACCGGGCCGAGCGCCAGGCTAGGGACGCGCTGAGCGCGGCCGGTTACATGTCCGGGCAGGCCATAAGCGTGGCGCTGAGCACCGGGGCCGCCGTCAGGAGTGCGATGCCGCCGGCCGCGTCCTCGCCGCCTCGTTCCGGCCCCGGCGGCCAGGCAGTCGTCCCACGGCAGTCCCCGGCGCACCATGTCCCGGTCCTGCTGAGCCCCGGCTTCGCCGGCCCGCCCGCAGGCACTCCGGCCGGCCAGGAGACCGGCCCCGAGGCCGCTAACGCCGCGTTCGCGGGCCGCTGGGCGCTGCTGACGGCGCGGGAACGCGAGGTCGCGGGCCTGGTCGCCAAAGGCCTGACCAACAAGGACATCGCATCCCGCCTCTTCGTGTCCAAGCGCACCGTCGACGCGCACCTGGAGCACATCCTGGGCAAGCTCGGCTACAGCTCGCGCCTCCAGGTGGCCGCGCTGGCGTCGCACGAACAGGACCGCGAGCACAGGTAACCCGTCGCGAAGGTGAACGAAAGGTGTCATTAGCATGATTTGTTGAGCATTGTTAGATCTTGGAATTCGATTCCGTTAAATCTAAGTATGCCCGTTGTTACGTCAGTGACGAAAAGCATCCTGGTATGCCCCGGTTTGCGAGTTGTTGCCCACTGGCTGGCCGCATACTCCCCTCTGCCGTGGGTAGAGACCTTAACCCGGCAGAGGAGGCGATCCCAATCCTGTACAAGTTCGACCGCGCTGCAACCAAACGGATCAGGACCTCGTTATATGAGCATGACAGTCTGGGAATGGTTTGAGCAGCGCTCGTATCACCACCGGGACTTTGAAAGTCTCGGGCGATCGGGCGCCAACGGGGCGGAGCGACCCTCAACAACCCTTATCTTCCCGGCCCGCAATGTCGCAGGCACCATCGGTACTATCCTCTCCGTCGTCGAAAGCCTCCGGGCCCGGACCGGGCTGCCGGACCAGGTCATCGTCATCGACGCGGACTCACCCGATGGCACGGCCGACGTGGCCCGTGCCCATGGCGCCGAGGTCTACTCGGAGAACGAGCTCATGCGGGCCTATGGTCCCGCTCAAGGCAAGGGCGACGCGATGTGGCGCGCCTTGTCGGTAGCGCGCGGGGACATCGTGATGTTCGCCGACGCCGACACCGCCGACTTCGAGGAACACTTCGTCTACGGCACGCTCGGCCCGCTGCTCGCGGACCCCCAGCTGCGGTTCGTCAAGGCCGCCTTCCGGCGGCCGTTCAAGCAAGGGGAGGAAAAGATACCCGACGGCGGCGGCCGGGTTACCGAGCTGATGGCCAAGCCGCTGATCAACCTCTTCTACCCGGAGCTCGCAGGGTTCGTCCAGCCCCTGGCCGGCGAGTTTGCCGCCAGGCGCGAGGTGCTCAGCAGCGTCCCGTTCTTCACCGGCTACGGCGTGGAGATCGGCATGCTGATCGACGTCTTCGGCCGGGTAGGCCTGGAGGCCATGGCCCAGGTGGACCTCGGGACACGGCAGAACAGGCACCAGTCCCTCGCCAACCTCAGCCGGATGTCCTCGGTCGTGCTGCGCACCGTGGCCGCGCGCGAGTCCCTGGGACAGCGCGTCGAGGGGAACCTCGACGGGACGGCGACCGGCCTGTGGGAGCAGCCGGACACCTACCTGCACGCCGTCGCGACGGAGGACGGCCTGCACCTGGACGAGCACCTGAACGAGCTGGTCGAGCGGCCGCCGCTGGCCAGCCTCACCGACGACAGCGCCCTCTCCACCATCCTATTAACTCACCACCCGTAGCGGCTCGTTTGCGCTTTTGCCTGCTTCTGTCGAGCCCAATTGCGCAAACGGCCCGCGCGACAACATCCACGCCCCAAGGTCTGTGCTGGCACGTTAGTGACAAACGGCGCGAACTTGGCATGATGTGCGCAGGACCATGGCCGCTTACGGTGCGGTCAGTCGGGAGGGCGGCATGTCAGCCGAAGAGTTCGACCACATCGTCGTGGGAGCCGGCTCCGCTGGCTGCGTGATCGCCCGGCGCCTCGTCGACGCCGGGCGACGGGTCGCGCTTGTCGAGGCCGGCGGCCCTGACTACAACCCGGCGATCCACAAGCCGAACCGTTCCTGGGAGCTGTGGTACTCGCCCGAGGACTGGGCCTACAACACCGAGCCGCAGGAGCACTCGCTCAAGACCCCGCTCTTCTGGCCGCGTGGCAAGGTGCTCGGCGGGTCGAGCGCGCTGAACGGCATGATTTACATCCGGGGCGCGAAGTCAGACTTCGACGCCTGGGCCTACAACGGCGCCCCCGGCTGGTCGTACGCGGACGTCCTCCCGTACTTCAAGAAGTCCGAGGACTACGAGGACGGCCCGAGCGAGTACCACGGCACCGGCGGCCCGCTCCCGGTCACCCACATCAAGGAGCCGAACCCGGCGACGGTCGCGATGATCGAGGCGGCGGCCGAGATCGGCGTGCCCCGCAACGACGACCCGAACGCCGACGACATCCTGGGCGTCGGCCTGACGCACATGACCGTCTCCGACGGCCGCCGGATGTCCACGTGGACGGCGTTCATCGAGCCGATCGTGGACAGCCCGCTGCTCACCGTCATCACGAGCGCCCAGGTCAAAAGCCTGGTCTTCGACGCAGCGGGTCGCGCGGTCGGCGTTCGCCTGTCCCGCCCAGGGCACCTCTACTCATTCCGGACGGATCCGGCTGACTCTCTTCCGCACCCGACTCTTCCTGAGCGGACGGCGACCGAGCTGCGCTGCTCCGGTGACGTCATCGTCTCCGGCGGGGTGATCGGCTCGGCGCAGCTCCTGCTGCTGTCCGGGATCGGCCCGGCCGACGACCTGCGCCCTCTCGGCATCGACGTGCGCGCCGACCTGGCCGGCGTGGGCGCCAATCTCCACGACCACGCCCTGGCCACGATCCTGTACGAGTCCGCGCGGAAGATCCCCGAAGGCAAGGCCAACAACCTGGAGGCGCACTTCTTCGCGAAGAGCGACCCCGGCATGACCGCGCCCGACCTGCAGCCGCTGATGTCGCACTTCCCGATGCCGGTCGAAGGGTACGCGCAGCCCGAGTACGGCGACGGCTATGCGATCGTGGCCGGGATCATCCGCCCGATGAGCCGCGGCCGGCTCTGGCTCAAGTCGGCCAACCCGGCCGACCACCCGGTGATCGACCCGCACTACCTGGAAGAGAAAGCCGACGTACGCGCGTTGCTAGCGAGCTTGAAGCTGTCCCGCGAGGTCGGCGAGGCCAAGGCGCTGAACGAGTTCCGCGCCCGCGAGATCGCCCCGGGCCCGGATGTCCGCACGGACGGGGAACTCCTCGAGTACGGCATGCGGAACCTGATCACCTACCACCACCAGGTCGGCAGCTGCAAGATGGGCATCGACAACATGGCCGTGGTCAGCCCGGCTGACCTGCGCGTCTACGGCGTCGACGGCCTTCGGGTGGCCGACGCCTCGGTCATGCCCTCGGTCACCTCGGGCAACACCAACGCCCCCAGCATCATGATCGGCGAACGCTGCGCCGACTTCCTCCTGGGCTGACGAAGGCCCTTTCTGCGGGACTCGGCCGTCGCGCCGACCAGGGACCCGCCTTCGGCTCGGGCAGCGACGGCGGGGTCAGGAAGGTGGGCGGGGCGTCCAGGTCGAGGGCGCCTAGGGGGGATACGGCGGCGGCGTCCCGCCGGGTGAGGGGCGGGAGATTCCACTTCTCCTCGATCAGCTTGAGCACCGAGGCGTGGTCGAGGACGTCATGCAGCACGAAGTCCGGCCTGGCGTAGGGGGAGACGATCACCGCGGGGACCCGGAACCCGTAGCGGTCGTAGCTCGCCGACCCGTCATCGGCGTTGGCGAGCTTGGCGAGCCCCTTCGGCGCGAGCCAGCCCATGAGCCGCCGCACCCACGGCGTGGAAAGCTGCCAGTTCCGCGCGGGCACGTCGTCGGGCGTGACCGCGTCCGGGGGCGGCACGTGATCGTAATAGCCCCCGTGCTCGTCGTAGACCCACAGCAGCAGCGTCGACTCCCACGCGGGCCCCTGCATGACCGCGTTGACCACGGCTGCGGAGAACGCCTCGCCATGCGAGATGTCCTGCGGATTCTCTTCCGAGTACAGCCCGAAGTCCGGGTCCACGATCGACACCGCCGGCAGCGTCCCCGCGGCCGCGTCGGCGAAGAACTGCTGCGTGGTCCGCAGGTGCCGCACGGCACCCGCGAGCCCCAGCGGGTACAAGTCGGCCGTGTACGACTTGTTGCCGCGGACCGCGTTCGTCACCCCCGGAATCCACCGGCCGATGGACGCGAGCCGGCGGAGGAATACGAGCCCGCCCCCGCCGAGCAGTCGCTTGAGCACGACGAACGCCGGCTGCACGTTGTGGTAGTTCACCCAGGAAATGTCGTGCCGGGTCAGCGCGTCGAAGATCGTCCCCGCCTCCGGGTAGTCCACCAGGTCCCAGGGCAGGTCGTCGATCAGCCCGTGCGCGGTGCCGCTGATGAGGAACCGCCTGTTCGGGAACGTCGGCCCCAGGCAGGAGCAGAACCAGCGGTCGGCCACCGGGAAGAGCCGCGCGAGCCCGTGGTAGAACGGCAGGTCAGCCGACGTCCAGTAGCCAAGCGGGATGGCCGGGTCCCCGCCGGGCACGGTCTCCCACACGGAAGACGCGAACCCGTCGCACGTGCCCTCGCCGAACGAGATGTGGCTGGCGTGCCAGGTCTGCGACGGATTGCCGCTGACCTGGACCGTGGATGGCAGGTGCCACGCGTCGACGCGCTGCCCGTTCGGCAGCGTGTTCGCGGCGGCAGGCGTCCCCGCGGCATCAGCCGGCAGCCCGTCGCCCCGCCCGGCGAGCGTGCCCAGGTAGTTGTCGTAGGAGTGGTTTTCCATCATGAGCACCACGATGTGCTTGATCGCAGGGAGCAGGTCCGCGCCCGCGGCCAGGTCGGTGCGCGGCCGTTCCCCTGGCCCGGGCCGCAGCCCGCGCCGCTCGATTCCCCTGCGTTCTAGCCGGTCCCACATCGGTATCGATCCTCCCCTGCGCCATCTCTCGGGCGAATCATGTCATCAAAGTCAAGATCAAAGCGGCCAGCGAGCCGAACGGACGGTTGTTTCACCAAAACGCATCCCATTACCCCAGCAAGACGCGAAAACCGCCCGGTCGCAACCGGGGCGGAATCGCGGCTGTGGGGCAAAGCCCCGGGGTTTCTCCGGCATTAGGACAAGGGCGGGGAAACGGCGCCGCTACGGACGTCCTTCGCCATCACCAACGCCCGCTTCGTCCCACCCAAATTCGGTGTACCTTGCCGACGGAACGGGTTCGATACGCCTCAGAACGCGCGAGACCGCCCCGGGCGGGGAGCCGGGGCGGTCTCGGGTCGCGCGCCGCTACTTCTTACTTCTGCGGGGTCGCGAGGAGGCCGTCGGTGTTGCCGGTGGCGTCGACGTAGAACCCGACCAGGTCCCCGGCGTTGTTCACGCCGTTGATCGTGGTGGTGCCCGCGCCGTTCGGGTCGTCGACCGAGGCGAAGCCGCTCTTCTGGGTCCAGGTGAACCCGTGCATGACCGCGGTGCTGCCAGTGCCGACCGTGTAAGTGCCGACCACCTCGTTGTGCTCGTTCACGCCGAGCGCCATCGTCGACGACGCGCCGGGGGCGGCCAGATCGATGAACTTCCCGCCCATCTTGAGGAAGCCGTCGGTGTTCCCGGTGGCCGGGTTGGCGTAGAAGCCCGCGATGTCGCCGTCGTTGTTGATCGCCGTGGCGGACAGGCTGGCGGAAGGCGCCTTCGGGTCGGTCACCGAGCTGTACTTGCCGTCGTTGGTGTTGACCGTGTAGCCGTGGTTGTTTCCGCTGGCGTCGGTCCAGAAGCCGACGGCCACGTTGCCGTCGTTGACGCCGAGCAGCTGGTCCACCGGCGGGCTGGCCGGCGTGCCGGTCGGGAAGTCGGCGGTGTGGAACTTGCCGTTGCGCTCCCAGAAGCCGAAGTTGTTGTTGGCCATGCTGGCGGTGTTCATCGAGGACCAGAACCCGACCGTCACGCCGTTGTCGTTCAGGCCAGTGACCTGGGTCTGCACTGAGCCGGGGAAGTTCTCGTTCTCGTAGTTGCCCTGCCCGTAGCGCGGGAAGAGCAGGTAGCCCTTGTTCGGGTGGCCGGCCGCGCCCGAGCCGAAGTACCCGGCGATGGTGCCCTCGTTGTTGATCCCAAGCAGCTGGTTGAACGTCACGTCGTGCTGGTTGTCCAAGGTCGAGAAGTGGTAGCTGGTCGCGGCCTGCGACAAAGGCGCGGCCTGAGCGGTCGCTGCCAGCGCGCTGCCAGCAACCGTGATTGCCCCAGCGGCCACCGCTGCGGCAGTGATCCGCAGCCCCCGGCGGTTGAGCTTGCTCATTTGGCTTTCCTCCATGGTGTCCCGTCCGTGTCGTCCGGTACGGCGTTGTCCGGTACGGCGTTGCCCCGTACGTCCCAGCGAACTGGCATCCGCTGGCCGGGTTCAGAGTTGCCCGCGAGCACCGGGGGATGCGCTGGGGGACTGGGGGAAACTAATTCGTGAAAATTCGGCTCGATATGCCGCGTGGCCTATTCCGTGCCGAGCCGCGATTAGTTAGCTTCATGAAAGACCTAGCACCAGCGAACCGACGACACGCGGAGCGAGCGGGCCCACATGGCGGTGCTGACCACAGGACGGCTCCCCGTGCGGCTGACGCCGCTGGTGGGCCGTGAGACAGAGCTTGGCGAGGTGACCCGTGCCCTCGCCGAATGTCGGCTGCTCACGCTCACCGGCCCGGGAGGCACCGGCAAGACGCGGCTGGCGCTGGCCGCCGCGACCAGGCTGGCCGCCCCGGACGTACCGCAGGACGCGGTCGCCGACGTCGCCTGGGTCGAGCTTGCTTCCCTCAACGACCCGCAGGTCATCGCGCCGTCTGTGGCGGCCAGGCTCGGCGTTCCGGAAACTCCCGGTATGGACCTGGTCGCCGCCGCGGGCGCGTACCTGGCCGCCCGCCCCGACGCTGACGCCAGAGGCGTCCTGCTCGTGCTCGACAACTGCGAGCATCTCGCCTCCGACGTCGCTGGCCTGGCGGAGAGCCTGCTCGGCGAATGCCCGTCGCTCACCATCCTCGCTACCAGCCGCGAGCCTCTTGGTGTCGAGGGCGAGCGGTCCTGGCCGGTCCCGCCGCTCAGGCGAGCCCAGGCCGCCAGGCTGTTCGAGGACCGGGCGCGCCTGGTGGCGCCGTCCTTCGGCATCACCGATGCCAACAGGCAGACCGTCACCCAGGTCTGCGCGAGGCTCGACGGGCTGCCGCTGGCGATCGAGCTGGCTGCCGCCCGGATGCGCGTGCTATCGGTCAGGCAGCTCGCCGAACGGCTCGACGACGTGTTCGGTGTGCTCACCGGCGGCGCGCGATCAGCCCCGCCTCGGCACCAGACGCTGCGCGCCACCCTGGACTGGTCCCACGATGTGCTCACTAAGGAGGAGCGGACGATATTCAGGCGGCTGGCGACCTTCGCGGGTGGCTTCACCCTCGCCGCCGCGGAGTACGTCACCGCCTTTGCCGACATCGCACCGTACGACGTGCTCGACCTGCTGGAAAAGCTGGCGGACAAGTCGCTGATCCAGGTGGAAAACGAGCGTTACCATCTGCTCGCCACGATCCGCGAGTACGCGGCGGAGAAGCTGGCGCGCTCCGGCGAGCAGGACCGGGCGCGCGGCGCGCACCTCGTGTACTACACCGAGTTTGCCGAGCAGGCAGGCGGCCGCGTGGAGCAGGCCACCGCCAGCGAGCTCGAGGCAGAGCTCGACCAGCTTGACCAGGAAAAGGCCAACCTGCGGACCGCCACGGAGTACGCGCGCGGCGCCGGCGACGGCGTGTCCGCGTTGCGGATCGTCGGCCAGCTCGGCCGCTACGCCTACCTGCGCGGTCACTACCACGAGGTGCGCGAGTGGATGGATCAGGCGGTCGCCGACAGCCCCGCCGCGCCACCGGGATACCGCGCCAGGGCGTTGTACGGCAGCGGTCGCCTCGCGCACTTGCAATGCGATTACGAGTCTGCGGTCCGCCGTCTCGACGCCGCCCTGCTGCTCTACCGCGGGCTCAGCGATGACACCGGAATCGCGGCGTGCCTGCAGGCGCTGGGCAGCGTGGCCCGCGAGCAGGGCCGGTACGTCAGGTCGGCGCGGCTGCACGCGGAGGGCCTCGAACTCGCCAGGGCCGCCGGTGACGCACGGGCGGAAGCCAGCGCGCGTAGCTACCTAGGCTTCGTCTCCTGGCTGCAATCGGACCTGGACCTGGCGGTCACCGAATGCACCGAAGCCCTGTCCATGTTCCGCGCGCTTGGCGACGTGGAAGGGACGGCGTGGTCGCTGATCAGCCTAGGCGTGGTGGCCCGCTACCGCGGCGATCCGGATGAGGCGGCCTCGCTGCTCCGGGAGTCCCTTGAGCTGTCCCGCTCGATCGGCTTCCGCGAGGGGATCGCCTGGTGCGAGGAGCAGCTGGGCCTGGTCGCGCTGGAACAGGGTGACCTGCCAGACGCTGAGGCGCGGCTGCGGTCGAGCTACGCCACGCACCGCGACCTGCGAGATCGCTGGAGAATGGCGAGCGCCCTTGAAGACCTGGCTGTCATCTTCCGGGGGGACGACCCTGTTGTCTCCCGGGGGGGCGACCCCCCGTACCCCCCGATGTCCGCGCAGGCGGGCCTGATCGCAAAGAGCGCGATCGTATCAGGCCCGCCCGCGCGGACTGTTGTCTCCCGGGGGGACGAGCCTCCGGCCTCCCCGATGTCCGCACGGGCTGTTGTCTCCTGGGGGGACGAGCCTCCGGCCCCCCAGCGTGTCCCGTCGGTCGGGCCAGGTAGCAAGGAGCGCCATCGTAGCGAGCCCCAGCGACAGGACGAGGTCTTCAGGGGGGACACAGCGCCTTCTGGGGGTACCCGAGACCCCGATGGGCCCCCTGGGGGAATCCGAGGCCCCGATGGCCGGTATGCCGGGGGCGACTCAGCGACCGCTGGGATCATGCCGGACCCCGAGCGGGTGGCGTGGCTGCTTGGCCTGGCGCATGCAATGCGCGAGGCGATCGGCACGGTCCTCGCGCCATGCGAGCGCCCCCAGCACGAGAGGTCAGTGGCGGTGGCCAGAGCCGCGCTCGGCGAAGCCGCCTACGAGGCGGCCTGGCGACGTGGCGCCGCCGCGTCTGACCCGGACGAATTCGACGAGCGGACCGGGAGGTCCCCGTGGGCGGCCCGCGCCGGGGCAGCCGCCGATCATCAGCCCCAAACTGCTGATCTGCAACGGGTGCGGCGTGACCCGTCACCCCGGCCCGTTCCGCCGGGACTTGTCATGTCGCCGCTAACCGGCGCGACCCCAATCCTCACCGGCACGCCGCCGACAGGTCTCGTCGCCTCGCCGCTGACCGCCGCGTCCCCGATCCTGCCAGCCCCGCCACCGGTGACCGCCGACAGTAGCGCGGGGCCGTCCCCCTCTCTGGCCGCGCCGCCAAGCCCGTCACCGAACCAGGCGAGCACGAGTGGAAGCGCGGACTCGGTCCGCATCCCGGCACCGCCGGCATCCTGGCACCGGGCGTCATCGCCGGCACCATCACCGACCTGGCAGGGCCCGCTGACCCCGCACAGCAGTGGCGACGGAACGCAGTCAGCCGCACCCGTTCGGGATCGGGGGGTTGAGTTTCCTGGGCAGGCAGGTGGCCAGGCGACCATTCCGGTCGTGACGGGTCCGCTGGCTGGTCCGTCGGGCGAGCCTGCAAGCAGTGGCGCTGGTGAGAGGGCAGCCGCATCCGTTCGGAGTGGTGCTCGTGAATCTGCTGAGTCGACCAGCGGTGGCCCGGGGCCAGTGCCCGGCCCAGGGGCCGCCGTCCGGGCCGCCAGGCGGCCTGCTCAGGCATCGGCCGATAAGCCGTCAGGCCCGCTTCGGGTCCGCGCGCTCGGCACGGCGACGGTGGAATTCGGCGACACCGCGCTGACTGCCGCCGACTGGGGCTACGCCAAGCCACGTGAGCTGCTATTCCTGCTGATCACGTCGCGGCCGCTGACCAGGGAGCAGTTGGGAGCGGCGCTGTGGCCGGAGCTTTCCCACAAGCAACTCGGCAACGCGCTGCACACCGCGCTACGGGAGTTGCGCCGTGCGCTCGGCGACCACAACTGGATCGTGTACGCCGCGGGCCATTACTCCATCAACCGGGAGCGTGCGTTCGACTGCGATGTCGATGAGTTCGAGTCATCGCTCGCCGCCGCTGGCCGCGCCCGCCCGGCCAGCGCCGGTCTCCCCGACCTGCGGCGCGCGATCGCCGCGTACGGCGGCGACTTCCTCGCCGGGATGACCGTGGGGGAGTGGGCACACGCCCGCCGCGATGAGCTGCGCCGCCGGTTTGAGACGGCACTGCTTGCGACCGGACGGCTGCACATGGCGGCGGGGAAGTACCAGGCGGCGGTCACTGCCTTCCGCCGCGCGATCGAGCACGAGCCGCTGAACGAGTCGGCGCACCGCGAGCTGATGACCTGCTGGGCTCAACTAGGCGAGAACGGCCGGGCGGTGCGGCACTACGCGGAGCTCACGGCACTGCTCAAGGAGCAGGTGGGTGTCCCGCCCGCGGCCGAGACGACGGCCCTCGCCGAGCGGCTGGCCGGCCGAGGCTGAACCGCCGCGGCCAGCTGCCAAGACCGCCGCGGTCACTTGCCGGACCGCCGCGGTCACTTGCCGGACCGCCGCGGTCACTTGCCAAGACCGCCCGCGGTCACTTGCCAAGACCGCCCGGGGCCAGTTGCCAAGACCGCCGCAGCCAGTTGCCAAAGGTGATTCCCCCAGTGAATCCCCCGGCGCGAGCGCGTTCCCCCGGCTAGCTAATGCCAGACTCATGCATCCCAGAAAACACAGTCCGGGGCGCGGGAAACAGGCGCTGGGGCTGGCAGGAGGCACTGTGTCCGATCCGATCACACCGCCGGCCGCACGACGGGCAGCGGAAGCGGCCGAGCTCGTCTCGCTCGCCATCAGCGACGGCGACCTGGACGCGGCGGTCGCGCAGTACGAGCCCGCAGCGCCGTTGCTGGCGTGGGCCGACGACCGTCCCACCGGACAAACCGTCGCCGAGACGATGGCAGCTATCACGCGGCTGCGCCTCCCGCTGGACACGCGGCTTGTCGCGGCGCTTCCCACGGCCGGACTGACGATGCTGGTCTGCGAACGGCGCATCGACGGCGTCGGACCGGACGGGACGCCGGTCAGGCTGCATGGCGTCGGCTGCACCGTCGTCCGGCCGCAGCGTGACGGAAGCTGGCGGATCGCCGCCGATGCGTGGCAGCTCGCGGAGAGCGCACTGGATCCGGAAGGTAAGGCGCTGGGCCGCTAGGCCACGTCGGGAATTAAGTTGGGTGCTTCGCGGCCGTAGGCCCTACGTACCGCGTAGCACAACCGCAACTTAATAGTCGACGTAGCACTACGACATTCCGGATATTTCATAACATCTGACCTGGGTGTTCGTTGGGCAGAAAAGATGGTGGATCGATGAGGTCGCAATAGCGTAGACAACGATCCACGATCATTGGCCTTGGGCCGTGGCCCGTCCGGTCTGCTTGTGAATTAGGTGGGTCGGCTGACCTGGTCAGCGGGCGATGCGCGGTCCACAATGATCGCCATGATCTCCAGTGACTGGTCCGGTGTCCCCGAGGACGTGGCCGCCGTGCGATCCTCGATCGAAAACGAGATCGCTGGCTCAACGCTGCTTACCGCTTACGCCGAGACGGCGGCGCGGGTACCCGATGCCGTAGCGCACAAGTGGCTCCGTCGCGAGGCTGGAGATCAGTGGCTAACACTGACGTACCGGCAGGTATATGACCGGGTGCGGGACGCGGCCCTCGGCCTGGCCGTGACCGGCCTGCGGCCCGGCGAGTTCGCGGCGATCTGGTCGCGTAACCGGTCGGAGGCGACGATCGCCGACTACGCGGTGATGCACGCCCGCGGCGTCCCGGTATTCATCTACCCGACGATCGCCCCGGAACAGGCTGCGGACCTGATGAGTCACTGCGAGGCGACGGTGGTGATCATCGAGCGGGAGTTCCTCTCCGTGCTCGACGCGATCCGCGCTCAGCTCCCGCAGCTCCGCGCGCTGGTTGTCCTCGGCGATGACCCCGCGAACGCGGCGCCCCAGCCGGACGGGGTGGCTCGAGCGGCGGAGAACGGCATCATCACCTGGAAGGAACTGCTTGACCTGGGGCGCGCAAAGGCGGAGCGTGATCCCGCGGCGTTCGAGCGGTCCTGGCGCCAGGTAACCCCGGACACCTTGGCGACGCTGATCTACACCTCGGGCACCACTGGCAGCCCCAAGGGCGTCATGATCACCCACCGGAATGTCCGCTACGCCCAGGAGGCGACGCTGCGGGTGATGCCGCTCGCGGACCAGACGGCCGAGGACGGCGTCGCCACGCTGGTCTCCTACCTGCCCATGGCGCACGTCACCGGGCGCATGGTGGATCACTGGGCCCCGATGGCGCACGCGGTCACAGTGGCCTACTGCCCAGACCAGCTGCGGCTCTTCGAGATCGCGGCCCAGGTCCATCCGACGGCGCTTGTCGGCATACCCCGCGTCTGGGAGAAGCTGCACGCCGCGCTGCGCGGTGTCCTGCCCGACGTCACGGCCGAGGTGGTCCGCGCGTTGCCCGACGCGGTCAGGCTGGGGGTGCTCACCAGGATCGGCCTCGACCGGTGCCGGCTCGCGACGAGCGGCGCGGCGCCGATCGACCCGGAGATCGTCGCGTTCTTCCGGGCGCTCGGCGTGCCGTTGTCCGAGGGCTGGGGGATGAGCGAGCTGTCCAACGCGGCGACGCTCGCCGCGCCGGGCCGGGCCCGCCCCGGTGCGGTCGGCACGGCGTTCCCCGGCGTCGAGGTGCGGATCGCCGGCGACGGCGAGGTCCTCGTCCGCGGCCCTCTCGTCATGGGCGGCTACTACAAGGACCCGGAGCTGACCATGGCGACGATCGACGCCGACGGCTGGCTGTACACCGGCGACATCGGCGAGCTCGACGCCGGCGGCTTCCTGAAGATCATCGACAGGAAGAAGGAACTGATCATCACCTCCGGCGGCAAGAACGTCTCGCCGGCCCTGGTCGAGTACGAGCTCCAGCGGCATCCGCTCGTCGGTCAGGCCTGCGCGGTCGGTGACCGGCGCAACTACGTGACCGCGCTTCTCGTGCTCGACCCGGACACGACCCCGGCCTGGGCACGGGCGCGCGGCATCCCCTTCGATTCGCTGGCCGACCTCGCGGCGCACCCCGAGGTGCTCGCCGAGGTCGAGCGCGGCGTCGCGGTAGCGAACTCTCACCTGGCCAGGCCCGAGCAGGTCCGCAGGTTCACGCTGCTGCCCGCCGAGTGGACCGCGCAGTCCGGCGAGCTCACCCCCTCGATGAAACGCCGCCGCCGAGTGATCATCGACCGCTACGCGAAGGAGATCGAGGAGCTCTACGCCTGAAACCACCGCCTACCGACAAAACCAGGCCACAGCCGGGAACCGCCAGCCTTCCGGATCTGCCCGCTTGAACTATTAGCGAGATATCGTGAGCGGTTGCGCTTCACAGTTGAGCGTCAGGCGCGCCCTCGGTGTCCCGTCGGCCCTTATTATGGCTTGGGTGACCGGTCATCAGCTCAGGTTCTACAACTCGCTCGGACGGCGGCTTGAGGATTTCACGCCCTCCGCCGAACTCGTGGGCCTGTACAGCTGCGGGCCGACCGTCTACTCGTTCGCGCACCTGGGCAACATGCGGGCATGGGTGTTCGCCGACACGCTGCGCCGCGCCCTGCGCTGGAAGGGCATCCCGGTCAGGCATGTCACGAACATCACCGACGTGGGCCACGCGGTCGCGGACTCCGACACCGGTGAGGACAAGCTTGAGGTCGCGGCCGCCAAGGAACGGCGGTCGGTTGCGGACATCGCCGCGCTCTACACGGAGGCATTCTTCACCGACCTGGCCGCACTCAACGTGCTGCCTGCCGACGTATACCCGAGGGCCAGCGAGTACGTCGAGCAGATGATCGCGTTCGCGGTCCGGCTTGAGGAGCTCGGCTACACCTACCAGCTCCCGTCCGGCCTGTACTTCGACACGTCCAAGTCACCCGGCTACGGCACCCTGGCCCTGCTTGACCTCGTCGGCCAGCGCGAGACCGGGCGCGTCGAGCACGTGGAGGGCCGCAAGCACAACAGCGACTTCGCTCTCTGGCGCGCCGAGGAGCCGGGCGTCCGGCGCATCATGCGGTGGAACTCGCCGTGGGGCTGGGGCGCGCCGGGCTGGCACCTGGAGTGCTCCGTGATGTCGATGGCGCTGCTCGGCGAGCACTTCGACATGCACACCGGCGGCATCGACCACCGCGAGCTGCACCACGTCAACGAGATCGCCCAGTCCGAGGCATACCTGGACGACGGGCGGCCGTGGGTGCGGTTCTGGCTGCACAACGAGTTCCTGCTGCTCAACAATGCCAAGATCGCCAAGTCGTCCGGCCCGGTGCCGAGGCTCGCCGACCTGGTCGAGGCCGGCTATCACCCGATGGCCTACCGGCTGTTCCTGCTCGGCGGCCACTACCGCAGCCAGCTCGACTTCACGATCGCCGGCGTCGACGCTGCCCAGGCGACCCTGCGCCGCCTCGTCGCCCGCGTCGCCCCGCTCCGTCCGCTCCCGCACGTCGAAACGCTCGCCGATGCCCGCGAGCTACTCGGCTCGGCGGACAGCGACACCGTCGCGGCGGACAGCGACACCGTCGGTAACGCGGTCGGTGACGCGGACACCACCCGCGACGACGGGATCGACAAAGCCGCGCTCGCGTACGTCAATGCCATCGACGCCGCGATCGCCAACGATCTCGCGACCCCGAAGCTCCTAGCTACGCTGCAGGATGCGCTCCGCGACCAGGACATCACCGCGGCAGGCCTCAAAGTCGTTGTGGCCGCCGCCGACGCCCTCCTCGGCCTCCGTCTCGCCGACCTGGAACCAACAGAGGTAGACCAGCGCCGGACACCGGAAGACCTCGCCCCGGAGGAGATCGCAGCGATCGAGCGCCTGATCGCCGAGCGGACTCAGGCCCGCAAGGAAAAGAACTGGCCCCGAGCCGACGAAATCCGTGGCGAACTAGACGCCCTAGGTGTCCAGGTAACCGACACCCCCACAGGCCCCGCCTGGCAACTCCGCTTATATCGCCTCTCACTCTCGCTACCCGCGCACCGCAGCCTGGCACATCTACCTAAGACCACCTCGGGTGCGACGGCGGTGCGGATCGTGTGCTCCTCTCAGCGAGGCTCGCGAGACGACGAGTAGATCCGCCGTGGCGCGGATGAGCCACGCTCACTGGTTGTCGTACTCGTCGTGGCGATGCCACCACATGCCGGCCTCGTTGCGGCCAAGCGGCGCCCGGTCGAGCCACTGGTACATGCCCCACAAGCTGTCCAGCCCGCGTGAGTACGCCGAGTAGGTGTGGTAGACGCTGCCGTCCTCCAGGGCGAAAGCGCTCATGCCCGGTCCTTCGCGCCGGTAGGTCTCCCAGTCCGTGCCGACGATCGACTCGCTGAAGGCGTCGGTTGACGCCTCTTCGCCGGCCGTCGGCCGCAGGTCCTGCTCACCGAAGTTGTACGCGACGGCGCCCGCTTCCCACTCCCGCTTGGTGTGCGCCACCCCGAAGTCGAAGTTGAAGTCGCTGCCGTAGGAGGATGCCCACGGGAAGCTCCAGCCCATCCGCTGCCGGTATGCGTGGAGCTTGGCGAGCGGGGCCCGCGAAACCGCGCAGAGCGTGACGTCGTGGTTGGCGAGGTGGACGGCGGAGCCGTTGAAGCCGTCGGCGATCGCCGAGCAGGACGGGCATCCGGCGGTGTAGTCGGGCCCGAACATGAAATGGTAGACGAGCAGCTGCGAGCGTCCACAGAACAGGTCGGCGAGCGATGCCGTTCCCTCGTCGGTCTCGAAGCGGTAGTCCTTGTCGACGCGGACCCAGGGCAGCTCCTGCCGCCGCCGGGACAGCTCGTCGCCGAGCCGGGTCAGCCCCTTCTCCGCCTCGAGCAGCTCCAGCCGCGCGGCGAGCCACTCCTCAGGTGCCCCTGTCTTGTGACTGGTCATTTGCTTGCCTCCTTCTTTCTTGTTTCTTGCTTTCTCGTTTCTTCTCGTTACATCGCTGGTGGCGTGAGCCCGGGAACCAGTGAGGGCGCGAAGACGATCACGAGTCCGAGCCCGACGATCGCCAGCGCCAGCGGCACGTCGATCGCGGCCTTCGCCGGCAGCAGCTTCTGGGTGCAGGCGAGGACGGCGATTACCGACATCCAGAACAGGCTCATCAGGTCAAGCGCTACCAGCATCGCCATCAGCCCGACGGTCGAGCCGACGCAGCACAGCCCGAGCCCCAGACCGGAGCCGGCATCCTCGCGGCAGCGCCGGCGGAAGTGCCGCTTGACCGGCGTGAGTTCATAGGCACCCGCCGCGATCACCACCGCGCCGGCGGCCAGGGACCCGTGCGGCCTGTCCAGTGCGTACGCCACGACGCCTGCGAGCGCCCAGACGGCCAGGTAGGACCCGGCGAACGGCGGCGCGGCACGCACCGTGCCGGTCATCCGGGCGTGCCTCGCGAACGCCGGGGCCGCGCCCGGCAGCATCATCGCCGCCATCATCGTCACCCACGCCGCGGCGAAGAACCCGAAAGCCCCGGGCCGGGTCGCGACTCCCATATCCATGCCGCGCATGAGCCAGGCCGCGGCTGCCCAGCATGCGCCGGCGAGTCCCAGCGTCGCCGCCAGCACAATCGGCGGCGCGGCCGCGCTCCGGGATTCCACCGTCAGTCCTCCCTCTCTGATGAGTCCGGCGGCGATCTCCGCCGCGCGGATCCGCGGACATGCTGGTCGAGGTGATCTTTCAGTGCGTCGAGCGGGCCGTCCCAGTCACGCGCTAGAGCGGCGAGGAACTGCTGCGCCACTTGCATCGGCGCGGAGCGCAGCCGGTACCGCACCCGTCGCCGCTCTCCCGGTTCGGCCGTCACCAGCCCAGCGTCGGCGAGCAGCGCCAGGTGCTTGGCGATCGCCTGACGAGTGATCGGCAGCTGGTCGGCCAGGTCCGTGGCGGTGGCCGGCCCTCCCGAGGCCAGCGCGGCCAGGATGGCGCGCCGGCTCGGGTCGGCCAGGGCAGTGAAGACCTGCTCGGCGACCGCCTCGACGTCAGGCGGCGGCATCGAGGTAGTCGGCGAGCTCGCCCAGCTCGCTTGCCCATCCCCGGGTGTTGCCGTCGAAGGCCGTGCGGTGGGCGTCCGCGGGAAGCTGCGCGAAACCGGACTCGACCACGGTCAGCCGCGTGCCCGCACCAGCCGGGTCCAGCGTGAACTCAACGTAGGTGCGGCGCGGATCGTCCTCAGGCAGCCCGAAGATGTGCCAGGTGAAGCCGAACACCGTCGGCTCCTCCACCCGTTCCACCCGCATCTCGGCGGTGTGGCCGCTGTCCCACTTCATCCTGGCCGAGCCGCCGGGGCGCAGGTCGATCCGCGCCTCGTTGCCGAACCAGGCACTCAGCCCCTCGGCAGTGGTGAGCGCCGCCCATACCGTGGCGGGCGGGTGAGCGATCTGGACAGTCCGCTCGATGCGATCAGGGAATGCCATGGCTGCCTCCAGCATGTAGCAACTGATTGATTGCGATAATATGGCAACCGTGAGGTTGCGTCAACAGCTCGTGCACGAACGAAGGACGCTGGCCTGCAACCAGACTGTTTTACGCGGACAGTTCGCGTTCTAGGGGAGTGCGGAAGCGGGGCGTGACCCTGGCCTGCCCGAGCCACGCTTCCAGCGCGGCCGCCTGAGCGGCGACGGCGGTCGCGCCGTCAGACCCGATGTCCTCAAGCAGGCGATACACCACCTCGCCCGACGCACGGTGCGCCCAGCCGCCGACCACGCGCCCCGCCCACCACACGGTCGGCCCGATGTTCCCGGTCCGGTCGAACAGCAGCGGTACGTGCGGGCCCAGGTACCATGATCGCGCTTGCCACCCCATCGGCGTCGGGTCAAGCGCGGGCAGAAGCGTCGCGACTGGGAGCATGTCAGCGGAGAATTCGAGGTCGTCCGGCAGCGCCACCCCAGCCTGCCCGTCGAGATCGACCTCGGTGACCCGCAGCGTCGCGAGCGCCGCCTTCGTCTGGGCCCCCGTCCAGCCCGCCCACCACTGCAAGTCGGAGACCAGCGCCGGGCCGAAGGCGGTCAGCCATCGTCGCGCCAGTTCTGTCCGCGCGCCGCCCGCATCGAGGCCGGCGCCAAGACCAGCGTCGAGGGCGCCGCGCACGCCCGGCGTGTGATCCACGTCGAGGGCACCGCCGCGAACGCCCGGCAACGCATCCGCGTCACCGTCGGTGGCTGGCGTTGCCGCTTCACCGCGGCGTAGCCATGTATCTGGCAGGAACCACTCGAACTGCCCGGACGACCAGCCGCCCCGCCGGTGCCCCCGGACCATGCGTCCCTCGGCGGCCAAGAGCACGAGCACCCGCGACGTGATGTTAGCTGGCCCGCCATACGCCTTGTCCGGCGCGTAGGTGAGCTGCGTCCGCAGCCGAGGCTCGTCCACCGACAGCTGCGCTCCTGCCGCACCGCCGCCCCGGAGCGCAAGCGCCCGCAGGACCCCGGCCTCCACGGATCGCAGCCACAACCCCGCGTCCCCGTCGCCGACCCCGCCGCTCGCCAGGTCCTTCTCCAGTTGCCGCCGCATCCGCCTGGCCACGTCATCAGTGCAAGCCGCCTGGACCACGCCCGCCAACCCGGCAGGAACCACGAACACCGTCCGCCGCATCCCTAGCATCCGCACCAAGGCCCGCGATTCGTACAACGCGGCGTCCACCTGCGAGACCGCGCACCGGCTCCGCGCCCACGCCGACAGGTACACGGTCAGCGGATCGGTAGCATGCAACGCGACCAGCGACTCGGCGACCTCGCCCACCGTGGCAACACGCGCACCAAGCAACTGCCGCTCCACGAGGCGCCCCTGCCGCTCCGCACCGCTGACCTTCCGCGTCATGCTGAGAAACCTATCCAATCGTGTCCTCGACCATCGGTCAGGCGATCTCCTCCCGCTCCCCGAACGTCAGCCTCGGCCCAGGCACCGGCCACCACCTCCGCAAATCCTCTGCAACCTGGTCATCCCAGGCGTTGCAGCAGATTCTGGAGGCCAAGCTGCCTCGCGGCGCATCTTGCCTGGTTTGCCCGGTTTCCCTGGGCCGCCTACCTGGGCGCGCCGCCCTCTCAAACTCTGGAGGGCCGCTTGAGCCCAGTAACTACTGTGGCGCCAGACTCGTCGTCTTCGCTGACCTGTGCCGCGAGCCCGGCTGCCCACATCGCGCTGGCCATCGAAGGCGCCTGCCGCTCGCTGGTCTCTACCAGCAGCACGCCGCCAGGGGCGAGCCACTCGACAGCGCCGGCCGCGGCCCGCCGGAGGATCGCCAGCCCGTCTGTCCCGCCGTCTAGGGCCATCAGTGCCTCGTGCTCACGTGCCTCGGCCGGCATGAAGGCGATCTCCGACGTTGGCACATATGGCGCATTGCAGATCAGCACGTCGATCCTGTCCCGCAGTGCCGAGGGCAGCGCGCCGAACAGGTCGCCCTGATACACGTGCCCGCCAGCCGGCTCGACGTTCCGCCGCGCGCACGCGACTGCGGCCGGGTCAAGGTCGGCCGCATGCAGTTCGGCCGCGAACGGAGAAGCCATAGGCGGCGAGGCGAATCCGCCCCCGCCGGGCTCGGTGTCCTGGCGGGGCTCGCCACCGCCGCTGGACTCGCTACCTCGGCCAAGCCCTGCGGCGACCGCGAGCCCGAGCGCCCCTGTCCCGCAGCACAGGTCAACGATCACCGGCAACCCGCAAGCCCCTCGAGAGCGGACCAGTCCGACGGCGACAGAGACGAGGAACTCGCTCCGCCGACGCGGCACGAACACTTCTGGATCCACGAAGATCCGTAGCCCGCAGAACTCGGCCCATCCGACCACCTGCTCAAGCGGCTCCCCGGCAGCCCGCCGCTCAACCATGGCGTCAAGATCAGCAGGCGTGTCAGCAGCCGAGGCAAGAATCGATGCCTCTTCCTCTGCGAACACACAGCCTGCGGCCCTGAGCCGTGCGGTTACCTTCGGATCAATCCCCATGAGCAGCCAACGCTAGCGACCGCACCCTTGCTTCTCAAGCCTTTTTGCGTCGGATGCCGCCGACGCATCGCCGGGCCAAAAGCCAGGCTCCACGATAGTTCATCAGCGGTTCGCGCACGCCGCCTCGCCAGGCGTTCGTGTCCACGTCGCGGTCCGGCCGGTACCGTCGGCCACGATCTTGCCTTCATTTCGCAACTGGTCTAGGACCAGCCTGATGGTGTTGTCGCTGACTCCAGGCACGGCGATCCTGATGTCCGCGACGCGGAATCTCCCGGGTGCGTGCCTGAGCACGTGCTCTCGGACCCGCTGCTGCTTGGTCCCCGGCGCCCGAGCCGCTGCGGCCCGATCGGCGAAGGTGGCGTAGCCGCGGGCGAGCAGTCCAGTGAAGTAGCCAAGCCACGGCCAGGGATCGCTGGAGTCGTCGTACCAACCGTGGGTGGAGTCCAGGAGTGACTGGTAGTAGGGTTCGGGCGCATCTGCAATCATCTGCTCAAGACTCACGTACCGCCCGACGGTGTAGCCGCTCTCCGCTAGCAGTGCAGCGGTGATGGCCCGCGCGACCCGTCCATTACCATCCTCGAACGGATGGATGACGAGTAGGTCGAGGATGAACAGCCCAGTCAGGAGCACTGGGTGATGCTCACCTGTCTCGATCGCTGCCACGTAGCGGCGGATCAAGTCATCGACCGCGAAAGGCGTCTGCGCCGCCGGTACCGGCGTGAACCGGACGGAGGTCGTGCCGTCGGCTGAGCGGTCGATGACAAGATTGTCAGCGGTCTTGAACTGACCACCGGGTGTCTGGGTATGGCTGAAGAGCAGGCGGTGCAGGTGAAGGAGCAGTCCCGCGTTGAACGGCCGCCAGTCTTCCTGGAACAGGTAGTCCTGCGCGTCGCGGTAGCCGGCGAGTTCCTGCTCGCTGCGGTTGCGCAGTCGGCTCGTCTGGCGATTGATGATCCGTTCCGCCCGGTCAGTGTCTTGGACCACGATGCCCTCGATGGCGGATGACGCGGTGATGCTGAGTACCCGGGCATGGCTAGCCAGTTCGGTGAGCAGCCCTGGCAGCTGATCCTGATACAGAGCCTCGCACCCCCGGCCGAAATCAAGAGTGGCAAGGGTGGTAACGACCCGTGACGGAACCTGCCCGATCTGTCGGTTAAGGCTTGCGAAGCTACGCAACTAATCCTCCAACCAACTCGCTAAACTACCCAATCGAGGCCTCGATTGGGTAGTTTAGCGGGTTGGTTGGGTAGTTTCTCTTGCGTTCAGCTATCCAGAAGCCGTCCAGAGCGCTGGCGTACTCGCTGCCGAGAGCGCGGAGCCACGGTCCGTTCGGGATGACCTTGGACTTGATCTTGATTCTTACAGCTGGCCGACATCTGTTACGTGGAGGACTGCCGCGCCTTCGGCGTCGGAGGCGACGAGGTCGACCGTGGCCGAGATGCCCCAGTCGTGGTCGCCGGCCGGGTCGTCGATGATCTGGCGGACCGTCCAGGCGGTCTTGCCTTCCTCGATGATCAGCATCGCCGGGCCGCGAGCGTCCGGCCCGGTGCCGATCTCGTCGTGCGCCGCGAAGTACGGGTCGAGGGCTTCCTCCCAGGCGGCGGCGTTCCAGCCGTCGGCCGCGTCGAGCGCGCCGAGCTCGTCGTAGTGCTGGAGCGCCGCGAGGGTGACCCTCCTGAAGAGCGCGTTGCGCACCAGCACGCGGAAGGCCCGCGTATTGCTCGTGAGCGTCTTCGGCTGCGCCTTCAACTCGGCGAACTCCTGGTCGGGGTTGGTGAGCTTCTCCCACTCATCGACGAGCGAGGAGTCGACCTGGCGGATGAGCTCGCCGAGCCACTCGATCAGGTCCGTTAGCTCCTCGGTCTTGGCCTCGTCGGGCACGGTCTGCCGCAGGGCCTTGTAGGCATCGGCGAGGTAGCGGAGCACGATCCCTTCGGACCGGGAGAGGCCGTAGAACTGGACGTACTCGGGGAACGTCATGGCCCGCTCGAACAGGTCGCGGACGACGCTCTTGGGTGAGACGTCGTAGTCGCCGACCCACGGGTGGCCGCGCCGGTAGATCTCGTAGGCGGCCTCAAGCAGGTCTTCGAGCGGCTTCGGGTAGGTCACCTCCTCAAGCAGTTCCATCCTGGCCTCGTACTCGACGCCATCCGCCTTCATCTCGGCGACGGCCTCGCCGCGGGCGCGGAACTGCTGGGCAGACAGGATCTGCCGTGGGTTGTCGAGCGTCGACTCGATGACCGAGAGCACGTCAAGGGCGTAGGTGTCGCCCGGGCGGGACGGGGGGTTGTCTCCCCCGGATGTGACTGGCTTGTCAAGCAGTTCGATGGCCGCCAGGGCGAAGGGGGACAGCGGCTGGTTGAGCGCGAAGTCGTACTGCAGGTCAACGGTGAGCCTGACGTAACGGCCCCTCTCGTCTGGCTCCTCGAGGCGTTCGACGACCCCGCCGGCGAGCAGCGCGCGGTAGATCTCGATGGCACGGTGGATGTGCTTGCGCTGCTTGGCGCGGTCCTCGTGGTTGTCGGTGAGCAGGTGCTTCATCGCCGCATACGCGTTGCCTGGCCGGTCGATGACGTTGAGGACCATCGCGTGCGTGACGGTGAAGCTGCTGGTGAGCGGCTCCGGCTCGGCGGCGACGAGTCGGTCGAAGGTGGGCTTGCCCCAGGAGATCGTCCCTTCCGGTGGCTTCTTCTTGACAACCCTCCGGCGCGCCAGCGCGGCGTCGCCGCCGGTCTTGGCGAGGGCCTTGGCGTAGGACTTCTCGTTGTCGATGACGTGCTCGGGGGCCTGGACGACGACCCGCCCGGCGGTGTCGTAACCCGCCCGCCCGGCCCGTCCGGCGATCTGGTGGAACTCGCGGGCCTGGAGAAGCCGGGTCTTCTTGCCGTCGTACTTGGACAGGGCGGTGAAGACGACGGTGCGGATTGGCACGTTGATGCCGACGCCGAGGGTGTCGGTGCCGCAGATGACCTTGAGCAGGCCGGCCTGGGCGAGGGTCTCGACGAGCCGACGGTACTTGGGGAGCATGCCGGCGTGATGGACGCCGATGCCGTGGCGCACCAGGCGGGAGAGCGTCTTGCCGAAACCGGAGGCGAACCGGAAATTTCCGATCGTTTCCGCTATGGCGTCTTTTTCCTGCCTAGTGCACATATTTGTGGACATGAGCGCCTGGGCCTGCTCAAGCGCGGCGGCCTGGGTGAAGTGCACGACATAAACAGGGGCCTGGTTGGTGGTGAGCAGCTCGCTCAGGGTCTCGTGCAGCGATTCGAGGCTAAAGGAGAAGATTAGCGGGACGGGGCGCTCGGCGTTCTTGACGACGGCGGTGGGCCAGCCGGTCCTGCGGGTCAGGTCTTCCTGGAATCGCGTGACATCGCCCAGGGTGGCCGACATGAGGACGAACTGTGCCTTGGGCAGCTCAATGAGCGGAACCTGCCAGGCCCAGCCCCGGTCAGGGTCGGCGTAGTAGTGGAACTCGTCCATGATGACCTGGCCGACCTCGGCGTCTTTACCATCCCGTAGGGCGATGGCCGCGAGGACCTCGGCGGTGCAGCAGATGATCGGGGCCTTCGCGTTGACTGAGGCGTCGCCGGTCATCATGCCAACTTTTGCCGCACCGAAGACCTCGCAAAGCGCGAAGAACTTCTCGCTCACCAGGGCTTTGATGGGCGCGGTGTAGTAGCTGCGCTGGCCGTTGGCGAGGGCGGTGAAGTGCGCGCCGGTGGCGACCAGGGACTTTCCTGAGCCGGTCGGGGTGGACAGGATCACGTTCGATCCCATGACCACCTCGATAAGCGCCTCCTCCTGATGCGGGTAGAGGGAGAGGCCGCGGTCCTTCGCCCAGTCGGCGAAGGCGCTGAAGATGGCATCCGGGTCCGGCGGGTCGTCCGATGCCGGGGGGAGCAGGTCGGTAAGCGTGGTCATGGCGTTATCTATCGTGCCTTGTCGCGGCGACTGCCTGAGCCGTCGCGGCGCCGTGGGACGCCAGATCCCTGGCATGCGCGAACCAGGCGGAAGGTATCTGACGCCCCGCAGCGGCGAATGAGGTGACTATCGGTACAGTCAGGATTTTGATCGCGATGACCCGATTAATCGTCCCTGGGGGCCTGGCCGGGCAAAAAGGTAATTGTCCGTCTAAGCACTCGATATTTCATAGCTATTTTTTGAGAATTTAATCGCACCGAATTAACGCGCGATCTATGTTTGATCGCTAAGCTGACTCCGCATTCAACGAATCGCATGGCAGAACTGATAGAAGGGGGATCTCCATGCGCGATTTTCGCAAGGCCGTCGCGGCGCTCGCGACGACCGGAATCGCGGCGCTCGGTGTTGTAGCCGCCACGGGGGGCGTGGCGAGCGCAGGCACCAATGTGCCGCTGACGGGCTGTAGCGTCTCCAGCAGCTCGCTGCTGAGCGTTGGCCTGATACCGTCGTGCTCGGCGGGCGAGGCGACGATGTATGACCCGACCGGGTTTGCGATTTCCGTGAACCCGTCGTTCCTCAACGCGCTTGGCGCGCTGATCCCGGCCCTGGGGGAGACGGTTGACTGGACGCTGCAGTGCAGCCTTGACGGCAGGACCGTCACCAAGTCGGGGATGCTCCACGCCACGTCGACGCACACCGGCGTGTCGATCGACCCGCAGGTGGCGTTCGGCTCGCCAGCGCCTAACTCGTGCACGTTCACGAACCTTACCGCGACATCGACGGAACCGATCACCGGGACGGTCCTGTCCCTCCTTGGCATGGGCACGTTCAACTTCGGCGTCTCGGCGACAGGGAACGACGGCGTTCCCGGTGCCATCTGGGCGCAGTACCCCAGGGACATGAACGGCGCGCCCTCCACAATCTGCGCCGACGTGCTCTACAACGGCAACCACGGCGCTCCCGTCCGTGCTTACCAGTGTGAGGGCGACCTGGCTGACGACACGTGGACCTACGTGCACACCGGCCAGCTTGTGCACAACGGCGACTGCCTCGACAACACGCCCAATGGCGTCCTCATCGACGCCTGCCAGGCGCACCCGACGCGGCACTCGAGCCAGGTTTGGCTGCCGGAGCACAAGGCCGGTCCTGGCCTGATCACCAACGCGGAGAACAACAAGTGCCTCACTGCCCCGGCCTGGCACATTTACAACGGCGCGCGGATCACCGTCGCCCGCTGCTCCGCCAGTGACATCGGCCAGCAGTGGCACCTCCCGCCGGTGAGCCCGGGTGTCCCGGCGCCGCCTCCCGGCGCTTAGTCCTGAATCATTGCAATGAATCAGGATTGCCAGAGGTAGTCAGATGATTGCATCCCGCCCCGGCCGCCAGCCGGGGCGGGATGTCTCTTTCCCTTCAATCGGTACCTCAGGTAAACAGTTGATGAAGTGACTGGCGGGCGCGCTGCGAGCGCGCCGCCGCTGCCTGTATAACCGGACTTCCGGCGGTTCCTTGCAGGGCGGGCAGGTCCGCTGAGCGGTACTCAGCGCCTCGTTTACGACTGATTGACAATTACGTCGCGCATGCCGCATCATGGGGGCGCTTGCCATCGCAAGCGACACTTTCCCAGGCCAATATCTTAGCACCGGATGTCGTCTATGAATAAGCACCTCCGATTCGTCACGCTCAGCAAGTACCCGCCATATCGGTCAGGGCACGCAAAGCAGGCGCTATGGAACAATACGGCGCTCGCCGTGCTCACGGGAGCCGAGCAACACCAGGTAACGTACTGCGGGGTGTCCTCAGATCCCGAGGACGGCGCCGGGGCCGGTGTCCAGGTCCACCACGTTAAGGAAGTGCGCGGAAATCGCCGGGTGCCGGACGGCCACCTCCTCCGCGCGGTCGCGGCCGAGCTTTATCGGGTCGCCCTGGAAAGCGATATTGACGTCATAAACACTTACTACATCGATCCGCATGCGGCCCTCGCCAACAGGGTCGCCGACGCGCTCGGGCTTCTTGGTCGCCGTCCAATAATCATCCACAGCATTGAGGGCAGCGACGTACTCGAATCGGTCTGCGAGCACCTCGCGGACGGCTCGGCGGGCCCGCTGTTCGGAGACGTAATGCGCGCCGATGTCCTGTGCACCGTGTCGCACTACACGGCACGGCGTTTCCTGGCCGGCGCCGAGGTGGTAGGCGGGGCGCGGCTTGCCGACACACTTGCCGAGTCGATCGTGCTGCGCTACCCCGGCCTTCCTCCGGCCGCGTTCGCACAGCCGGACCCTGAGGAGCTCAGGGAGTTCCGTCAGCGGTCAGGCCTGCGCCAGGACTCGGTACTGATCTCTACCCTCGGTCGTCTTGAGGAGGAGAAGGGCCTCGACACCTTGATGGCGATCGCCGACATCGCGGCCGCGACGCGGCCAGAATTCGAGTTCGTCATCGCCGGGGCGGGGTCCCTCGGCGACCGGCTCATCGAGCAGGCGCAGCCGATGCCGAACCTGACGGTCCTGCGCGACATCAGTTCCCACGATGCCCAGTGCCTGCGCGCGACCACGGAGGTCGGCGTCTTCCCGACGCGCGTCATCCCCGGGTTCATCGAGACCTTCTGCGTAGCGGCCCTCGAGTACGAGGCGGTCGGCGTCCCGGTGCTCGCCTCCGCGATCGGCGGCGTCCCCGAGGCCACCCCGGACGACAGGTTCCTCGTCACCCCCGGCACCGCTCCGGCCGAGTGGCTGGCCCGGATCGACGAGGTATTGGCGAACCGCGCGGAGCGCAGCGCGATCGCAGCCGCCTATGCCGGGAAGTTCACCAGCGCCCGCAGCGCCCAGCGTCTCGTCGACTTGGCGACCCTTGCTGCGGACCGGCTGAACCGCCAGGTACCACTGAAGTCCGACCCGGTAGACGACTACCTGGCTACCTGGCCGTCGCGTCTCTCCCTGTTCTCGGAGGTAGCGGCGGCAGAACCAGCCCAGATGTAGCCGTGCCTTGCGCTGCGCCAGCAGCCCGCAGAAAGGCTCTGCCTGTTCAAGAGCGATGGACGCCGGGGGGATTAGCCCGCGACCTTCCGAAGGAGGTCGCGGGTAATCTCCCCGGTGGCCTGAGCCCCACGCCCACAGGTCTTGACTTTGACTTTGACTTTGATCTTGATCAAAGAAGTCAGAGGGGACTCAGGACAGGGCGGTGACGCGGCGCAAAACTTCGGCGCGGCCCAGCGCGGCGACGGTCTGCTCTAGGTCGGGAGACTGCCGGGAGCCGGTGACCAGCACGCGGATGACCGCGGCGGCGTCGGCGATCGAGCCGGGGTAGGCCTCCGGGTTCTTCTTATAGTCTTTCTGCCGCAGCGCGAAGCCGAGCGAGCCGGCCAGGGTGCGGATCTGATCGAACCACATCCCGTTCTCGGGGCCCGGTTCGACGTATGCCGCCGCGAACCCGGACGCCATCGCGTGCACGAGGTCCGGTGCGAGACCGCCGAACCGCTCGTCGGCCGGGTCGGTGACCAGCTCGAAGATCTCGGGGAAGAAGAACCCGTACACGCCGCGGAAGTCTGCCCACTTGCGCAAGTCCTTACGCGGCTTCTCGGTGTTCACCCGCTCGACGTCGAGGGCCCGCAGCGCCAGGTCGCGCTCGGCCGTAAGCACAGCCGCCAGGTCCTTGTCGTAGTCCATAGCCCAGGGCACCACCCGGTCGAGGATCTCCTCCCCGGGCAGCGTGGCGACGAAGTCGGCGCTGACGTCATCCAGCTTGACCATGTCGAGGAGCGGCCCGGCGACGCCGAACTCCGACAGCCGCAGAGGCTCAAGAAGAGCCTCACGCAGCGGCAGCTCGGCAAGCCGCCCGTTGGCGAGCCCGCGCAGGTAGTAGAGCACCGCCTCCGCGGGGAAGCCCTGCTCGATGTAGTAGCCGACGCTGGCTTCCGGGTCCCGCCGCTTGGAGAGCTTGCGGCGGCTGCCGCCGTCCTGCTTCATCAGCGGTGCCACATGCGCGTAGGGGAGCCGGGGGAAGCCGAGCGCGTCGAAGAGCTGGTGGTGCAGCGGGACCGAGGAGATCCACTCCTCGCCGCGGACCACCAGCGTGATCCGCATGAGGTGGTCGTCGACGGCGTGCGCGAAGTGGTACGTGGGCAGCCGGAGCGGGGCGTCGCTGCGCTTGAGTATCACCACGTCGTTGCGGTTGTCGTCGGCGCTGATCTCGCCGCGGATCACATCAGTGAAGCTGACCCGCTGCCCGCCGAGGCCAAGTGACCTGAAGCGGACGACGTAGGGATCGCCGGCGTCCAGCCGGGCGCGTACCTGGTCTTCCGGCGCGTCACGCCAGATCGCCCACTCGCCGTAGTAGCCGGGCAGCGCGCCGACCGTCTTCTGCCGGGCGACCCGCGCCTCGGCCTGTGACGGGGTCTCGAAGCACGGGTAGGCCTTGCCCTGCCGCATCAGCTCCCGCACGAACGTCTGGTAAATCTCCGCGCGGGCCGACTGCGTATAGGGGCCGTAAGCGCCGCCGACGGCATCCGACTCATCCGCCGCGATGCCGAAGTAGTCGAACCCCGCCTCGAACTGCGCGAGCGCTCCTTCCTCGAACCGCGCCTGGTCCGTGTCCTCGATGCGCAGCAGGTAGCGGCCGCCGCTGTTCCTGGCGAGGTCGAGGTTGACGCTGGCGGTGAAGATCCCGCCGATGTGCAGCCAGCCAGTCGGCGACGGCGCGAACCGGGTCACCTCGGCCCCGGCGGGCAGTGTCCGCGCCGGGTACCGGGACTCCCAGTGCGATGCTGACGGCAGGTCGGCGGGGAAGAGCGAGTCGATCAGCTCCACGCTAAGCATGGCTCAAGCGTACCGATCGGCTGACCTTGACTAGCGCTGCCGCCAGAACCGTCCACGGGGCGGCGGGAGCGCCTGGTACTCGGCGAGCCGGGCGGTGACCGGGTCGGGGAGCCATGACCGTGGCCGCTGCCCGATCTCGCTGGCTAGCCACGCGTGCACCTTCGTGGCGGCCGGGCGCGCCGCCGGGTCGGCGGCGAGGCACGCGTACACGATGGGCGCAAGCCAGGACGGGCACCCGGTCAGGTCGGGGTCGTCGGGCAGGTCAGCCGCGGCGGGCGGGGGCGCAGGGGGGCCATCGCCCCACGGCGAGTAGCCAGTCGCGGCGAAGAATACGGTCGCACCCAGCATGAGCACGTCGTCAGCCTCGTTCCCCGGCCCGGCGAGCAGCGCGTTCCTGCTGACGCCGAAGTCGGTGAGCACCGGCCCGTGCACGTCGAGCAGCACATTCTGCGGGGAGACCGCGTGGTGGCTGAGCGGGTTCTCGTGCAGTGCGCTGAGCGCGCGGGCGAGGTCAAGAGCGATCCAGCCTGCCGCGTCGGCGGGCAGTGGCCCTGTCTCGGTGACGGTGGCGGCCAGTGACGGGCCGCGCACCAGGGTGCTTGCCACCCAGGGCTGGTGCTGGTCACCGCTGGTATCGGCGTCGATGACGGTCGCGATACGGGGCTCGCGCACGACCCTGGCCGCGAGAGCGCCGAAAGACAGGCGGCGGCGCGCATCCGGGTCGGCCGCCAGGCGCTGGTCGAACACCTTGAGCGCGACCCAGCCGGGATCGGTGTCGCCGAAGCCGCCGCTGGCGAGGTAAACCTGGCCGGCCTGCCCCGCGCCAAGCCGTGCGATGATCCGGTACCCGCCGACCTCACGGGGATCCGCCACGCCGAGCGGTAGATACGCGGGCTCGCTCCACTGCCGGGCCGATAGCCATATCCAGGCAGTCCCGGAGAATTCTTTCGCCACAACGTTCACTTGAGTGAACTGGCCGACGGGAATTCCCGGATATCCGGGATGGATGATCAACGTGTACGCCTGATCGGATATCGCGACCGCGAGATCAGCGGCAGGCTCGCCGGTAAGCGCGGAGCGCAGCGGCGCACTGTCGACCAGCCGGTTGATATCGACGATCACCGGCCCGCCGAACCCGGCAGCGCTCCGCTCGACGAGCCCCACGCCGACCGCCATCCGCAGCCTGATCCGGTCGGCATGGCGCGCGTTGTCCGCGCGCAGGCCGGCGGCCAGGGACCTGATCAGCACGCTCAGCACGACGGGAGGGTCGACGTCGGGCGGCATGACCCCGTTGATCCCGTCCCCGGTCCACTGGTGATCGACGGCCCGCGCGCCAAGTGTCAGCCCGCATTCCGCGAGCGCCGCGACCACAAGCCGCCGCAGGCGCTGCTGCACGTCATCCCGGTCGGGCACCGTGCGCTTGCCATATCCCGCGACATCGAGCACGAATCCCATGCGCAGCGCGCGGCCAGTTTGCCGCCGCCCGCCCCAGAGCACGCCCTCGGCAGGCTGATCCCCGGGCTCGGCCAAATCTCCAGCCCTAGCGTCTCGCATTTCTTCCCCACGCTCCTGGGACATAGCCTAATGCCTATTTTTTCTGACCGACTGTCTCAGATCCCGTTATCGACCAACGAGATCTGGCACACTCGATTGTGTGCCATACTCGCTATCCCCTCTGGCCGCAACTGCCGTGCGCGGACAGGTACGGAGGGCAGTCATGACCCGTGCCAGCCACGAGCAGTGGCCGGAGAACAGCTTCGTCGGCCAACTCCCGGAGGCCGAGCGTGCCGCGCTGCTGGCCGCCGGCGCCCCGTTCCGCTTCGAGGACGACCAGATGCTGCTGGTCCAGGGCGATGCGGGCGACTTCCTTTACGTGCTGACGAGCGGCCTCGTCAAGGTGATCGTCGAAGCGGAGAGCGGTGCGCAGACGACGCTCGCCATCCGCTCCCGTGGCGACCTCATGGGAGAGTTCGCGCTGCTCGATAATAAGCCGCGCACGGCGACGGCCCGCGCGGCCGGGTCCGTCACCGCCCTGAAGATCGGCGCCGCCGCCTTCATGGCGATCACCGGCCAGTCCCCGGCGGTCCAGACGACGGTCACCAGGTACCTGCTGTCCAAGATGCGCTCCACCACCGAGCGGCGGGCGGCGGAGCGCATCTGGGACGCCAGGGAGCGGCTCGCCCAGGTCCTGTACGAGCTCGGCCAGAGGCACGCGGAGCCCGGCCCCGACGGCATGATCCGGCTTCCCATTACGCAGGGCGAGCTTGGCGAGCTGGCCGGGGTGGCGGTATCCACGGCGGAGCGGGTGCTGAAGGACCTCCGCAAGCAGGGGGCTGTCGCCACGCGGTACCGCGAGATCACCATCAGGGACATGGCTTACCTGGGCAGCATCCGATTTCCGCGAGAAAAATCCTGACAACCCCCTTAGGGGCGGGAATCTGGGGCGTCTCGATCCGCTATGTTCTCAGCGGGAGATATGTCCTTGCGGAGGGACTGTTTTCACCGCGAGCGGCCGACTAGGGGTGACAGTCGGCCGCTCGGTTTTTGCCCGGGGGGACGAGGCGGGACATCGTGGTCGGCGCCCTCTCTTCCCCGCTGGCGGCTAAAGCCCCGCAACGGCACTTGTCCCGTGGGCTCATTCATCTAAGATGGGGGTCGCGAAGGGGAGTAGCTCCATCGCCGGGACGCCGACAATCGCGGCTCAGTGGCTAGCCAAAGGCCAGCTGGGTCCGGTGCCCGGGGGCCGCCAGCCGGCCTGAGTGAGACCTTCGGCCGACAGCAGGTGCCCCGGCATTGACAGCGGGCATCACCAGTGCTGCCGTGCCGGAGGCCCGGGTCAGCCCGCTGGGACAGCCGGCGCGGCCCGACCGACGGAGCCCCCCCGACGATGAGCCTGACCGCAGCGGCCGCGACTTTCGTGGCCGTGCTTCCGGCAGAACTGCCCGACAAGACGATCTTGGCATGCCTGATCCTGTCAAGCCGTTATCGCCCTGGCGTGGTGTTCAGCGGTGCCGCCGCCGCCTTCCTCGTCCAGGTGGTCATCGGGGTAGCCGCCGGCGGTGCGCTGAGCCTCCTCCCGCATCACATCGTGGAGGCGTGCGCCGCCGGCGCGTTCGTCGTCGGCGCCGTGCTCCTCTGGCGGCAAAAAGCGGAAGAAGGGGAAGAAGGGGAAGACGATGACGTCGGCAGGGACGGCCTGCGCACCGGGTTCTGGCCCGTATTCGGGACGACCTTCGCGGTGGTGTTCCTCGCCGAGTTCGGCGACCTGACCCAGTTCATGACCATCAGCCTCGCCGCGCGGTTCCACGACCCGGTCTCCGTCGGCATCGGCGCGACGCTGGCGTTGTGGGTAGCCGCCGGGGGCGCCGTCACGCTAGGCTGGCGCGTGCTCAAGCTGATCCCCATGCACTGGCTGACCAGGGGCGCGGCCGTGGTGATGCTCATCCTCGCGGGCACAAGCGCCTACGCCGCCGCAAGCTGACGCAAGTCGACGAGAACCGACATGACCCGAAGCGAGCTGGCGTGAGCGAATCCGAGCATTAGTCCTAACGCTGATCACGGCCAAGCCAGGATAAGATTTCTTAATGCTTGATATCCGCAGGCTACGCATGCTGCACGAGTTCGCCGCGCGAGGCTCGATCGCGCGGACCGCCGAAGCCCTGGGCTACACCCCGAGTGCGGTCTCGCAGCAGCTCGCGGTCCTTGAGAAGGAGGCGGGCACCCCTCTGCTCGACAGGACCGCGCGGAGCGCGGGCCTCACCGACGCCGGCAAGCGCCTGGCCATCCACGCCGAGCGCATCCTCGCCATGGTGGAGGCCGCCGAGGCGGACCTGTCCGCGCAGGCCGCTCAGCCAAGCGGGCGCGTAGTCGTAACCGCGTTCCCGTCCGCCGCGGTCGCGTTCGCGCCCGCGCTGGCGCGGAGCCTCAGGGAGCACCAGCACCTCAGCCTGCTGCTGCGCGAGGCAGACCCGGGAGACGGGCTGCAGCTGGTCAGGTCGGGCGAGGCCGAGGTGGCGATCGTCGACGACTGGACGGGCCGTATGTCGGCCGACCTGGAAGCGGCCGACGCCGGGCACGGCGTGCTCAGCTACTACCACCTCGTCAGGGACCCGCTCATCCTCGTGGTAGGCCGCGACCACCCGGCCGCCGACCCGGAGCGCCCGGTAGACCTGCGGGCCCTCCGCAACGAGTCCTGGCTCGCCGCCCCCGCAGGCGAGCCGTCGCGGCAGGCCGCCGACCGGCTGCTCGCCGCCGTCGGGCTGACCCCGCCGGTCCCGTCGGAGTTCGAGGGCCTCGGCACGGTCGCGAACCTGGTCGCCCGCGGCCTCGGCATCGCGATCATGCCGCGGCTCGCGGTCGGCGCCTACGAGCGGCGCGTCGTGGTCCGCGAGCTGCCGGCCGGCCTTGACCTGGCCAGGGACGTGTTCGCGGTGGCGCGCACGGCGTCCGTGATCCGCCCGTCGGTCGCGGTGATCGTCGCCGCCCTGCGCAGCGCGGCCAGGGCGATGACCCGCCAGTCGTCAATGGAGATCGCGGACGCCCGATAGGTTGGTCGTCGTGGACCATGACCTTGACCTGCATGCCGAAGGCCCCGAGCTCACCGCCGCCCTCGTCGACATCGCCTCAGTCAGCGGCGAGGAGGGCCCCCTCGCGGACGCGATCGAGCGCGCCCTGCGCCGCCTGCCGCACCTGCGGGTGACCCGCCATGGCAACACGCTCGTCGCGCGCACGGGACTTGGGAACTCGGGGCGCGACAAAAAGGAACGAGTGGTGCTGGCTGGGCATATCGACACCGTGCCGCACGCCGCCAACTTCCCCTCTCAATGGGATCCCGAACGACTTCGGCTTTCTGGAGTCGGCACATCGGACATGAAGGCGGGGGTGGCCGTCCAGCTGCGACTTGCGGCCACGCTACCTGAGCCGAACCGCGACGTGACATACGTGTTCTACGAGTGCGAAGAGGTCGACGCCGCCCGTAATGGCCTGTCCCTGCTCATCCGCGAAGCCCCGGAACTCCTGGCGGCCGACTTCGCGGTGCTCTTGGAGCCGAGCGGAGGCGTGGTCGAGGGCGGCTGCCAGGGCACGCTCCGCGCGGCGATCACGGCAAGGGGCGCGCGGGCGCACACGGCCCGCTCCTGGATGGGGAAGAACGCGATCCACGAGGCGGCCGCGATCCTGGACATCCTCCGCTCGTGGGAACCGCGCAAGCCGGTCGTAGACGGCCTCGAGTACCACGAGGGCCTGAACGCCGTCGCGATCTCCGGCGGCGTCGCAGGCAACGTGGTCCCCGACGAGTGCGTGGTCACGGTGAACTACCGCTTCGCCCCCGACCGCTCAGAACAAGAGGCCAAGACCTACATCCGCGACCTGTTCGCGGCCTGGCCAGTAGAAGTCCTTGACTCGGCCCCTGGCGCCCGCCCAGGCCTCACGACAGGCCCAGCCGCCGACTTCGCCAAGGCAGTAGGCGGCACCCCAAGACCCAAACTGGGCTGGACCGACGTAGCAAGATTCGCCGAACTAGGCATCCCAGCCGTCAACTACGGCCCCGGCATCTCAGAAATAGCCCACACCCCCGCCGAGTACGTGGACGCGGCCCCCATAGTGGCAGCCGAACAGGCCCTCCACACCTGGCTAACCACCTAACCCAAGCAGCCCCGGGTTTAGGTCGGTGTCATGAGCGGACGCGGACCGGAACCGTTGACGGTCGCCTCGGGCAGGACGGGCTCGGGAAGGTCGGGTCCGGCGTCGGCGGAGGCCAGTTCGACCCGGTTCCTGCCCTGCTGCTTGGCGACGTACAGCGCGGCGTCGGCGAGCCGCTCGAGCCGCCCCAGCGTGCTCGCGTGGTCGGGGAAGCCAGCGACGCCGACGGAGACCGTGACAGGCACGTCGGTGCCCGGCAGGGTGACCTCGGCGATCGCCGCCCGGACGCGCTCGGCGACCCCCATGGCCGAGGCGATCTCGGTGTCAGGCAGCAGGACCGCGAACTCCTCCCCGCCGTTGCGCCCCGCGAAGTCCTGGTCCCGCATCACTCTGCGCAGCGCGGCACCGACGCTCGCCAGGACCTGGTCTCCCGCGGTATGCCCGTACTGGTCGTTGACCTGCTTGAAGTGGTCGAGGTCGAGCAGGAGCAGCGCGAGCGGCGCCTTCGTTATCGTGGCCTGCGCGAACGTCCGCTTCAGCGCGTCCGTGACCGCCCGCTTGTTGGGCAGCCCGGTCAGGCCGTCGGTCGCGGCGCGGCTCTCCGCGATGGCCAGGTTGCGGAGGTTCGCCAGGACAGGTGCCGCCTGGCTGACCGACTCGCGAATCCGCTGTTCCTCGGACTCCGAGTAATCGGCTGGATGGCTGAGCAGGACGGAGCCGATCACCTCGCCGCCGACGAGGAACGGAACGCACGACGAGACACCGGGTACCGGAGCGCACACCGGGCAGGAGAGCAGGGGCGCCCGCCGCCCTGCGCTCTCGCTGTGCGCCTGGCCGGACCGCACCGCCAGGCACGAGCGCGGCTCCGCGCCGCGCAGCGTCCCCGCCAACTGCGAGCCGGGCGGCAGGGGTGTGACCGCCTCCAGCCGGTCCGCGCTGTTGTTCCGGTTGAGCACCACGGCCTCGGTGGCCGGCAGCGTGCGCTCGAGGTGGCGCTGCAGGAGCTGGTGCGCCTCGGCCTCGCCGTTCGCCATCTGCAGGACATCAGAGAACTCCGCCTGGTCCTGGCCGGGCTCCAGGGCCCGGCGGATGCGCCCGATCCCGTACGACAGGAAGAGCCAGGCGATCCCGATGCCTGCGGCCGCCACGCCGAGGGTGAGGTCGATGACCCGGGCCGCGCTCGCGGACGCGACCACGTGATCGGTGTGCCCGTCATTGAGCTGCGCCAGGATCAGGCGGTCAAGGTTGGCGCTGGTCGGCTGGTAGGCGGCCTTCAGCCGGGCGGCGAGCGCTGCGGACGGCTGGGCCGTCAGGTTCGTCAGGCCCGGCTGGCTGAGCAGATCACGGACGACGGTCCACTGCCGGACGAACATCTCCAGGCCGGCGTATTCGGCCGGCGGAGTGCCATCGTCGCTGTGCAGCTGTTCCAGTGAGGAGAACTGCCCGTCGATCGCGGGAAGCAGGCTAGCGTACAGCGGGCTGAGGAGCCGGGACCGCACGGCGGGATCACTGGACTGCAAGGCGGCTTCGCCGGTGGCGTACGCCGTGTCGACGTTCCTGGCCAACTGGTCCGTCACCACCGCGGTGGTCAGCTCGCCGCCCGCGATCACGGTTCCCTGCTGCACGGCCGAGCGGATGCCCAGGATGCCGATGGCGGCCACCGCGACCACCACGAGCGCGAGCACGATACCCAGCGCCACGAGCGAGCTGGTCGCATTCTTAGCAAGAGTCCGCATCTATCTCACCTACCAGGCAAGCTAGCCAAAAAAGCATTTATGCCACTCATCATACGGCAAGGGGCTGATATAAATGACTTTCCGATATCCCGCCAATTCTGCATTTATGCTGTATTGACGGCGAAAACAGCGAAGCAAATAGGAAGATTCCTATGGGGTGCCAGAACGCGGCCTCGGCGTGTTTGCGTTATGGGATCTACACGCCGCTGGGACGCGCTGTACTGACTTTGCATCTGAAGTGATCGTGCCCGCCTCCCCGTGTGCCGTTGGGCCGGCAATAGTCGGCCCAACGGCACACGGGGACTGCACGAAAAGGCAGCGCGGCTGCGTAGGCGTCAGTTTTGCGCAGTCGGCCCCGGACCCTTAGCGGCAGCGCCGGAATGGGCCCACGCCTACCGTGAAACGTGAAACGGCTGGGCGGCGGGATTCCCGCTGCCCAGCCGTCACGCATGACCGTTTCGACGTGAGAGGACCTTTACTTAGCCCACTCAGTAAGAGTCACCGTCGCGGAGTCCTTCGTACCGTACGGGTTTACGTAGTCGATCGAGAACTTGTCCCCTGGGTGGGAGTTGGCCGTCAGGGCGGTAAGGCTGTCCGCCGAGCTAACCGTGGTGCCGTTCACCGAGGTGATCACATCACCGCTTTGCAGGCCGGCGGTGTTCGCCGGAGATTTGGGGTAGACCTGGCAGATCAGCGCGCCCGAGCTGACCGGGGAGCTGAACCCGCCGAAGCCGCCGTAGCCGTCGCCACCGGTCGAGCAGTCGCTCGGGCTCGACGCGTCTGCGACGTTCACGCCCATGAAGCCGGCCAGTCCGATGTGCACGTTGGTGGACGCCTTGCCGGAGCTGATCTCGTCGGCGATCGACACGGCGGTGTTGATCGGGATCGCGAAACCGGTTGTCGCCGCCGAGTAGCCGCCGTACTCGCCGGAGGTGGAGTTCGCCGCGGTGTCCATGCCGACGACCTGGCCGCTGCCGTTGACGAGCGGGCCGCCCGAGTCACCCTGCTCGATCGGCGCGTTCGTCTCGATCATGCCGTGCAGGTTCTCGGTGGTGCCCGCGCCCTCGTCGCTGGCCTCGATGGACTGGTTCAGGGCCTGGATGGTGCCCTGCGCGGTTGACGGGAGGCCGCCCTTGCCGCCGGCGTTGCCGAGCGCGAGCACCGCCTCGCTGACCGTGGCCTTACTTGAGTCCGACAGGCTGACGGTCTTCAAGCCGGACGCGCCTTCGAGCTGCAGCAGCGCCACGTCGTCGGTGTCGTCGTAGCCGATGACCTCGGCGGTGTAGGTCTTGCCGGTGGTCACGAGCGTGGCGGTCACGCTGGTCGCCTCGTCGATCACGTGGTTGTTGGTGAGCACGAGGCCGCTTGAGGAGAGCACCATGCCGGTGCCCTCCGCGGTCGCGTCGCTGTACGTGAGGTCTGAGGTGATGTCAACGATGCCGGGGTCGACCTTGGCGGCGAGCGCAGTGGCGTTCAGCGAGCCGGTCCCGGCGTTCGTGCTGCCCGAGCCGCCGGTGCCGCTACCGGAGGAAGGGAGCGGGTTCGGGTTCCCGTTCGCACTGCCCCCGAAGGGGTTGGACGCCGACCCGCTCCCGCTGAACGGGGAGCTCGCGGAGGAGTTAGCGGACGAGCTGGTGTGGTTCAGCGCGACGGCGGCACCCGCGCCCGCGGCGGCCGCCAGCACGGCGACAGCCACGTAGGCGAGCGTCTTGCTGACGCCGGACCGAGGCGGCGGCGGTGGCGTGCCGTACCCGCTCCACGGGTACTGGCCGTAGCCGGGTGGCTGACCGTAGCCGCCGTACCCAGGCTGCCCGTAGCCCGGCTGGCCGTATCCCTGCTGCCCGTATCCCGGCGGCGGGTACCCGGGTGGCGGGTAGCCGCCCTGCCCGTACGCGGGGCCGTTGCCGAAGGCCATCGTGTCGCCGTCTTGCTGAGGCTGGCCGCGCCCGGCTGAGCTGTCACGAGGAGCGCTGCCGGAATCCTCGTCATCCGGGTTCGATGCCGGGATCCAAGGACTCACGTACTCCGGTGGCTGCCAGCTGCCGGGCTGGTCGTTACCACTGTCGTCGTCGTGCATCTATCTCGCCTTCACAGTGAACAGCCTACGCGTTACCGGTCAGATGGGGGCGTTCACGGTCACGCCCTCGCCTCTAGTAAGCGTCTGCAACCTCAAAAGAAGCTGAAGGAGCGCTAAGGATTGGCGGGCCGCACGCCAATCAGGCGCACTGCCGCTTCGACGGCGGACGGCCGCTGAATTGTGCCGCCACCACGCAGTCACGAGGGGGCTCAGACGGCCGGCGCGGGGCTGAGCTGGACCCGCGAGGTCCGCGAGGCCCCCGTTGTGCTGATCCAGGTGACCATGACCACGGTACCTGGTCGGCAGCCGCCCACGATGGCGGTCAGCGCGTCGGGCGAGTCGACCTGCCGTCCGTCCGCGTCGGTAATCACGTCGCCTGCGACGATGCCGGCGGTCGCGGCGCCGGTGCCGCACAGCACGCCGACAACGAGGGCCCCGGCGCGTGCGGGTGCGATCGACGCGGGCGTCGTGGCTTCCTCCCCCGTGGGGACGCAGCCGGTCGTGGGAGAGTCAGCAGAACTCGTTCGGATGCTTCGCTCTTGTTGCTGTTGCGCGACGGGGGAGCGTACTGTGCTCGCCTCGACGATGACCCCGAGGAAGCCGTTGACGCCCAGGCTGATGCCCTGGCCCTGCTGCCGCGACGTGATCTGTCGCTCGGCGGCCATCGCGGTGTTGATGGGGATCGCGTAGCCGGTGTCGGTGCCGCCCGTGCCGGCGGCCGTGTCAACGCCGATGACCGTGCCCGCCGCGCTGGCGAGCGGGCCGCCCGAGTCACCGGGCTCGATCCGGGCGGTCGTCGCCAGCATGTCGTGCAGCGTCTCGCTGAACCCGGCGGCACCGTCATCCGCCTGGATGGTCCGGTCGGTGCCGGTGATGACGCCGGGCGCGACCGCGGGCGAGCCGCCCGCGCCCGCCTGGTTGCCGAAGGAGGTGACCGGCATGCCGTCGGCGATCGGGGCCGAGCCGCCGAGGGGAGCGCCGGGGAGCCCGGCCACCGGCGTGATCTGGAGGACCGCGATGTCAGCGGTCACGTCGACGCCGACGATGGCCGCCTGGTACGTATGGCCGGTCGCGGGGACCGTGACGGTGACAGAGGTCGCGTCCCTGATCACGTGATTGTTGGTGAGGATGAGTCCGGTGCGGGCGTCGACGACGAAGCCCGTTCCCGAGGCGGTCTCGTCGTCATAGGTGAGCGCGGCGGTGACGTCGACGACGCTCGGCTCGATCCTGGCGCGGATCGCCGCGCCCGACAGCGGCCGCGGCTTGGTCTCGGCGTCGTGCCTGGCGGCGGTCGCGGCCAAGTGTGGCGAGACGTTCGCGGCGAAGGGGCGCAGCAGCGCGATGCCGCCCGCGCCGAGCGCGATCCCGAGCGCGGCCACGAGCAGCGGGATCAGCATCCGGCTGCGCGGCCTAGGCTCAAGCGGCGTCACCTCACGAGTTTTGCCCGCCCCGTGATCCGCTCATACCTGCTGTGACCAGGCAGGATGCCTGATCGTCGATCTATCGTGCCCATGCGTGATAATGCCAACGATGTCGTTAACTGGTCACGAGGATGGCGGTGTCCAGGTCGGTAGCTTGGTGAACGCCGCGCCCGAGTCCGTAGCCTTCTTCGCAGCGGTCCAGATCCCGTCAATGGTGGACCGCTCCGCGTCGAGCGTCCCGAGCGCGGTCTTCAGCTTGGCCTGGGCGCTCGCCCTGGCCGCGCCAGGCGTGGCCTTCACCACGGCGGTCATGTCGGTCTGGACGGCGACGGAGTCGAACGCCCAGGTGATGACGTCGTTGTCGGCGGCGTCGAGGTTCAGTGAGGCGAGCGACTCGGCCACCTGGTAATTGGCGAAGTTGGCGAACGCCTCGTTGCTCTCCACGGTGCAGTTCGACCCGCCGTAGGTGAAGATGGCCACCGCGGTCTTGGTCTGCGCCGTGTTGCCGCCGAGCACCTGGTCGTAGGCGCTCTCCGAGCCCTGCAGCCCGGCGGCGCAGGACCCGACCCCGGTGCTCACGTCACCGAAGTACCCCTCCAGGTCGCTGGCCCGCTGCGACTGGGACGGCTTTTGCGTCAGGGAAACGACGACGACGCCGATGACCACGACGACGAGGACGGCGAAAGCCCACCAAGGGGTACGCCTCGTGGCCCAGCCGTTGTGCCGCAGCGGCACGAACGGCGGTTCTGTCTGCGTAGGGGGGGTCATGCCACAGTCACCCTTTCACGAGGCTTCACGGGACTTCATGAGGCCGAGTCCATCAGTTTGAGGCCCTTGGCGAGATCGGCCGTGGTCACCGCGCCGAGCACGTGGTCCACGATCCGGTGCTGGGCGTTGAGGAAGAACGTCTGCGGGAGGCCGTCGACATTGTAGGCAAGCGCCACGGTTACGTTCGGGTCGAACCCGATCGGGTACGTGACCCCCTTGGCCTGCGCGAACTTGAGCGCGCTCGCCGTGGTGTCGTTCTCGTCAAGCCCCAGGAGGACGACGTGCCCGTGCTGCTGCTTGTACCAGCTAGCGAGCAGCGGCGTCTCCTGCTGGCAGGGCTCGCACCAGGAGGCCCAGAAGTTGACGATGACAGGCTTGCCGGCGTACTGACTGAGCGAGACCTGCTGGCCCGCCTGGCCAAGCGCCGGCAGCGAGAACCCGGGGGCGGCCGGGTAGCTCGGCGGCGCGGACGACCCGCTTGTCGCCAGGCTAACCGCGATGATGGCCGCGACGAACAGCGCGGTAATGCCGGTGATCACTTTGTGCTGCCTGGCAAGGCCTGCCGTCCGCCGTGCCGCGCCCGGCAAGGTCATCGTGCTCATCGCCTGGAACTCCCTTGATCTTCCGCTAGCAGGTCCGCCGCCCGGTCGGCCCCTGTCCGGTCAGTCGCTGTCCGGTCAGTCGCAGTCCAGTCAGCCGGCATCCAGTCGGCTGGCGCGGCGGCCAGGGCCTGGCCGGCCATCGGCAAGGTCAGCTCGAACTCGCTGCCCTTGCCGGGCGCGCTGCGGACGGTCACGTTGCCGCCGTGGGCACGGGCTACCGCGCGCACCAGGGGGAGCCCCAGGCCGGTGCCCCGTGACTGCCCGTCATCGCCGGTGCGGAACCGGTCGAAGATGAACGGCAGCTGGCCCTCTGGGATGCCGCTGCCGGTGTCCGCGATGACGATCCGAGCGGGCATCCCCGGGTAGTCCCGGATGACTGACAACTGTATGGCATCGCCGGTCTCGGTATGCCTGACGGCATTCTCAAGCAGCGCGTCGAGCGCCAGGCCGAGCCGCTCCCTGTCCGCCCGCACGGTCACCGGGTCGAGCTGCCCGATCCGCCAGCTCCGCTCGGCGGTCGGCCGCCAGCGGCGGACGAGCTCCGCGACCAGTCGGTCGAGCACGACGGTCTCCGGGTGCAGGAACGCCGGGTCGCCTGCCGCGGCGATGATGAGCAGCCGCTCTGAGATGTTCCGCAGCCTGTTCAGCTCGCCGATGACGACCTCGATGTCCTCGCTCTCCTGCTGGCCGCTGACAGCCTCCGCGAGCAGCTCGGCGTGCCCGAGCGCGATCGTGATCGGGGTGCGCAGCTGGTGCGCGGCGTCCTGGAGGAAGCGCCGCTGGGCGGTGAGGAGCCGGGCGTTGTGCTCGCTGACCAGCCGGTGGGAGCGCTCGGCCGCCAGCTTGCGGCGGGCATGCCACGCCATCGCCAGGAACATCAGGGCGAGCAGCGGGTCCTCGGTGAGCTCGGCGACTGGCTCCGAGCCGATCCATACGTCGACCGCGATGCCGGCCGCGGTCAGCACCATGACAGCCGAGAGCACCCACAGCGTGGGCCCGAGTCGCCAGGTGCGGAATCCGTAAACGAGCGTCAGGCTGGCCCAGATCGCGTGGAACGGAATGGTCTCCCAGCCGGGGAACATGAAGATGAAGTCGAGGTTGGCGAGCGCGAAGATCGTCCACGCCGTGTCGATCACGCCAGGCGGCCAGGGCCAGCCGAGCCGGGGCATCCAGCGCGACAGCAGCCGCCCCACGCTCATCGTGTGCGGCTGCGTATCTGCGAGCAAGCCCGGCTCACCGGGCGACAAGCTGATAGCCCTCACCCCGAACAGTCTTGATCAGCTCGAAGCCTAGCTTGGAGCGGATCCGCCTGACGCACACGTCCACCACGTTAGAGCCCGGATCGAAGTCGTAGCCCCAGACGGAAGCGAGCAGGCTGCCCTTGGACACCGACTGCCCGGCGTGCTCGGCGAGCTCGCGCAGCAGCAGGAACTCCAGCCGGGTCAGCGGCACCGGCCCCTCCCCGATGTCCGCGACGAGCTTCCCGACGTCGAGGCTGACGCGGCCGGCCCTGATGACCTCAGCAGACGCGTGGCCGACGGACTGCGGCGCGGTCAACGGGGGCATGAGCGGGCGGAGCTCGGCGCCCCGCTGCGCCTGCCGTGCCCCGTCGGCCTCGTATGGCTCGCCGTGGTGCGGTTCGCCGCGGAGCCGGACGCGTACCCGGGCGAGCAGCTCGGCGAGGAAGAACGGTTTGGTCAGGTAGTCCTGCGCGCCGCGCTCGAGCAGGTCGACCTTGGCAGCGACGTCGGACACGCAGGACAGCACGATCACGGCCTGGTCCGGTCGGGCGGACAGCAGCTCGCCGAGCACTTGCCGGCCGTCCATGTCACCGATCACCAGGTCCAGGATGATCAGGTCGTAGCGCGCGGCGGCGCAGCTGCGCAGGGCCTCGCCGCCGCTGGCGGCGAACTCCGCCGCGTAGCCGGCGGCCGTGAGAGCCCGGCCGATGAACGAGCGGATCTTGGGCTCGTCGTCAACGATAAGGATTCGCTCTAGCTGTGTCATGTTCACCTGCCTGCCCGATCAGTTCCGCCTTGATGGTGTCTGTGGCTTTTCCCAAGGTCAACCGGTGGATGGCGTCGTGTCGGACTTGTTACGCGACCGTGCCGCAAACGATTGTAAGGCTGCCTCGACATGCAATGCCGACCCCGACCGCGGACCAGTCGTGTCCGCATGACAATTTTGTCATGCAGCGGTTAGGGTGTTGCGGATGGGCCGTGGTTAACGCCACCATCAGGGCGTAAGTGGGCTTACTCCTGCGTCCCCGGCTCTCGGTGACGGAATGGTGACAAATTGCGGTCTTGTGCGACCGCCCAGGTCACCCGGACCGTCACGACCGCCTCGATCGCCCGGACCGCTGCGGGAATGCCACGAGCTTGATACAGCTGGGCGCAGGCGCTTGACGCGCGTTGCGCAGGAACGAGGTGGATCCGGTGTCACTACCGGCTCGGGCGGCGACCCTAGTGGTTGCCTTCCTGGCGGTTGCCGCGGGCGTGCTATGGGTCGTGTTCGACATCATTGGCCCGCAACCGCAGACTGAGAACTACGTACCGTACGCGTCGGGCGGTCAGGTGAACGTCACCATGATGACCACCGCGCAGACGACGGTCACCAACAAACCTGATTGGGTTACTTACTTCATTCAGAACCCGTCAACTAAGCAGTTTGACCACACGACCTACTTCTCGGTGCCCGCGAACACCACGGTGCACATGACAGTCCTCGGCTACGACGGCTGCACCCCGCTGCGGAACCCGCTGTATGGCAAGGTCACGGGGACGGTTGGCAACACTGAGAGCGTGCAGTACTACAACGGCACGACGATGTCCGCGCCGCAGTCGATCTCGACGTTCAACTCGTGGGCGAACTGCTCCGTGCAGCACACGTTCGCGATCCCGAGCCTTGGCCTGAACGTCCCTATCGCCTCGGTGACGACGGTCAAGGAGAACGAGAACCTGTGCGGCACGTCGCCGTGCACGGCCGCCAACGGGGACCAGAACTCCCCGCACACCGTCGTCACGTTCAGCTTCAAGACGCCGAGCACGCCGGGCGCCTACCACTGGCAGTGCTTCGTTCCGTGCGGCCTCGGCTACGTGGACGGCAACGGCGGCCCGATGGGGACGCCGGGTTACATGGCGGGTCAGATGGAGGTGCAGGCCTGATGGCCGCCGACGCGTCAAGCGCCGCGGGCGCTGTCCCAGTCCCGGTCCGTGACCGCAAGGACGCCCGGTGGCTGCTCATCCTCTGGATTGTGCTGAGCGTCATCGGCTGCCTGGCCATGGTGTTTGCCATGGGACCGCACATGCCACCTGGCCGCGCCTCGGTACAGGCGGCGAGCCAGGCGGTCGACTTCACCGTCCTCGGCACGGTGGCCACGCCGGTCGTGATCGGCGTGTTCCTTTACTTCGGCTGGGCGCTCACCTTCTGGCGGAAGAAGCCAGGGGACGAGACCGACGCCGCGCCGCTGCACGGCAACGCCAAGGTTCAGGTGACCTGGATCGTCGGCACCGCCGCGATCGTGCTCGCTCTCGCGGCCTACGGGACGGTCGAGCTGATCCTCCCCGCGGGCGCGGGCGCCGGCCAGGGCCCGCAGCCGATCTTCAAGAACGGCCTGTCGGCCACCACCGTGTCGGACACCTCCTGGGCCCCGAACACCAAGAACCTCCTGCAGATCCAGGTGATCGGCCAGCAGTGGGCGTGGACGTTCCGCTACCCGCAGTTCGGCGGCTTCGAGACGACGCAGCTCGCGCTGCCGGTCAACCAGCCGGTGCAGTTCAATGTCACCTCGCTTGACGTCATCCACTCCTTCTGGGCGTACACGCTCGGGGTGAAGGCCGACGCCAACCCCGGTGTGAACAACATCGCGTACACGACGGCGACCCAGACGGGCGACTTCCAGGTCCGCTGCGCCGAGCTGTGCGGCATCTGGCACGGCGCGATGTACGACACCGGCGAGGTACTGAGCGACTCCGCCTTCATGGCGTGGACGAAGACCGAGTCCGCGAAGCTCGCGAGCGTGACCAAGCTGCTGCCGCCGTACGCGCTCACCTACGACCCGACCACCCTCAACCTGGGGCCGGTCAACGTGGCACTAGGCCTCACCGGCGCGGGCGGCGGGTACTACAACCCGGCGGACCCGGAACAGCCGTAGGAAGAGGAGCGAGGTAACCCAATATGGCTATCGAAACCCAGCCGGAAAGCGCGCAGGCGCCCGGCGGCGGTGACCCGGGAGCCACCCCCAGGGAACGTGCCTGGTGGCTCCGCCCGAACGTCCTGACCGCCCTTGCCGGCGCGGTCATTGGCTACTACTTCGGCCACTGGCTCGGCAACTTCGTCGGCAGCGGCTACCAGCAGGTGGACACGGCCGATGACAACGACTTCGCGATCGTGCTCGGCTACGCCTTCCTCATCCTCGGCTGGCTGATCGGGCTCGGCGTCTTCAACGACGTGGTCCGGCAGATGCTCGGCAAGCCGCTCAACGGCAACGGGCACCTGGCCAACGGCGGCACGAGCAAGTACTTCAGGTACACGCTCGACCACAAGGTCGTCGGCCTGCAGTACCTGATCGGCATGCTGGTCTACTTCTTCACCGGCGGCCTGCTGGCGATCGGGATCAGGACCGAGCTGCTGTCGCCGCTCTACCACGTGATGTCGCCGACCATGTACCTCGAAGTGGTCGGCGAGCACGGCACGATGATGATGATGATGATGACTTCGGTCGTCGTCGGCCCGTTCGGCAACTACCTGGTGCCGATCATGATCGGCTCCAAGCGGGTCGCGTTCCCGCGCCTTGAGGCGCTGAGCTTCTGGCTTACGCCCTGCGCCTACGTCATCCTGCTGTCGAGCTTCCTCGACGGCGGGTTCCCGACCGGCTGGACCGGCTACGCGCCGCTGTCCGTCCAGGCGGGCGAGGGGATGGACGGGTACGCGGTCGCGTTCGGCCTGATGGGCGTCTCGATCATCCTGGCCGGGTTCAACATGGTCGTCACGATCATCTGTTACCGCGCGCCCGGCATGCGCTGGTCCCGGTTGCCGATGTTCGTCTGGTCGATGCTCACCACGGGCTTCCTGCTCGTCCTTGCCGCCCCGGTCCTGGTCGGCGGCATGTACATGATCATCACCGACCGGACGGTGCAGACCGCGTTCTTCGTCAACCAGCTCGGCGGGTCGAGCTACCTGTACGAGAACCTGTTCTGGTTCTTCGGCCACCCCGAGGTTTACATCCTGGCGCTGCCAGGGTTCGGCATCGTGTCCGAGATCATCCCGGTCTTCACCAGGAAGCCGCTGTTCGGCTACAAGACCGCCGCGGCCGGCATGTTCGGGGTCGCGATCCTCTCGTTCTTCGTGTGGCAGCACCACCTGTTCGACTCCGGCATGGACCCGGACATGCGGCCGCTGTTCATGCTGACGACGGAGCTGATCTCGATCCCGACCGGCTTCATCTACCTGGTGGCGATGGGCACGTTCTGGAAGGCGAAGATCCGGCTCACGGTCCCGATGCTGTTCGCGATCGCGCTGTACATCAACTTCCTGTTCGGCGGCATCAGCGGCGTGTTCCTGAGCGACGTGCCCGCGGACACCACCGCGCACGGCAGCTTCTTCGTGCTGGCGCACTTCCACTACACGATCGTGGGCGGCCTGATCTTCGCCTTCTTCGGCGCCATCTACTACTGGCTGCCGAAGGTCATGGGCATCACGATGAACGAGAAGCTCGGCAAGATCCAGTTCTGGACGATGTTCATAACGTTCAACTCCACCTTCATGCCGTTGTTCGCGGTCGGCCTGCTTGGCCAGCCGCGCCGGGTATTCGAGTACGCGGCCAACCTGCAGACGCTGAACGACTGGGCGTCGATCTCCGCGTTCGCCCTGGGCGGCTCGTTCTTGATCTTCATCTTCAACTTCGTGATGTCCACAGTGATCTGGCGCAAGCCGGCCCCGCAGAACCCGTGGAACTCCCGCGGTCTCGAATGGCAGATCCCGAGCCCGCCCCCGGCGGACAACTTCGAGCACATCCCGGTGGTCCTGGCCGGCCCGTACGAGTACGGCGACCCGGACGCGCTTCCAGTGGCGGACCTCCATCCGCCGGCGGGCGTGATCGGCGGCGCACTGACGACGGTCGGCGCGAGCAGCGGGCCGGAGGAATAGGAAAGCAATGGCGGAGATCACCGCCCCGGGTAGCGGCGAGGCCGCTACCCGGGCCACCGAAGAAAACGCCTTTTACCACGAGGCGGCGCTCAACGCGGCCTGGACCGGCAGCAGGCTGCTGATCGGCACGCTGTCGTTCCTGTTCGGCGCGTTCGCGTTCGCGTACTTCTACCTGTTCTCGTCGGACGGTCACACCAAGTGGCTGCCAAGCTCGACGACCCCGCCGCAGGTCGGCTACGGCGCGGCGATCATGGCCCTGGTCGTGGTCAGTGCGATCCTGCAGACCGTCGGACTCCAGATGATCAAGGGCGGTAAGAAGAGCCCGTGGTTCATCTCGGCGGTCGTCGCGCTCGTCCTCGGCCTGGTGGCCGTGGCGCTGCAGATTGTCCAGCTGCTCAACCTGCCGTTCCAGCCAGGCCAGTCCGGCTTCGCGAGCGTCTTCACCGGGTTCTACCCGGTGGCTCTCGTTACCTGGCTGGCGGCAATGGTGTACCTGGAGATCCTGGTTGCCCGTTCGCGGAACATCCCGGCCATCTCCTTCGTGGAACAGCCGCCCACCTATGCGCAGGCGTACGAGGTGCAGCGGTTCCAGTCGGCGCTGAGTGGTTTCACCGTCGTGTGGAACTATCTTGCCATCGTCACGTTTATATTCTGGCTGCTGTTCTACGTGCGCTGAGCTGGAGGATTAACAACCATGCCACTAGCCGAAGGCCCCGCGGATTACTTCGGCGGGACGATCCAGTCGTTCGCCCTTCCGTTCGGGGCGTTCATCCTGGCGGGGATCGCGCTGTACTTCCTCTTCCGGGCCAGGCACTCCGGGCCGAAGCTGAAGTACCTGGCGACCGACTCGTTCACCTCGATCGGCACCAGGGAGCCGGGCCCGGTCCCGGCTCCGCCGGTGACGACCACGGTCTCGGAGAGCAAAGCCGAGCCGGCGACCACGGCTGAATCGAATTCCCCAACCGAACCGGAGCCGGAGAAGTAGTGACCTCTGCGCCCATCGCGCTCACGGGGGAGGCTGGCCGGGCGACCGGTCAGCCTCCCGCGCAGCGCACTCCGAAGGCGGTCGTCGGCGCGCTAGTCGCGCTGACCAAGCCACGGATCATCGAATTGCTGCTCGTGACCACAGTCCCGACGATGCTGCTTGCCCAGCGCGGCCTGCCGTCGCTGAAGCTCGTCCTCGTCACGCTGATCGGCGGCACCTTCGCCGCCGGCAGCGCCAACACGATCAACTGCTACATCGACCGCGACATCGACGCGGTGATGAAGCGCACTTCGGCCGGCCCCTGGTCAACAAGCAGGGCATGGTCAAGCCGACTGAGGCGCTCATCTGGGGCATCGTGCTCGGCGCGGGCGCCACGCTGCTGCTCGGCCTCGAAGCCAACTGGCTCGCCGCGTCCCTCGCCGACGCCGCGATCCTCTTCTACGTCTTCGTCTACACGCTGCTGCTCAAGCGCCGCTCCCCCTCCAACATCGTGATCGGCGGCGCCGCGGGCTGCTTCCCGGTCCTCGTCGGCTGGGCCGCGGTCACGGGCACGGTGGCGATTCCCGCGATCGTGCTGTTCGCCGTGATCTTCCTGTGGACCCCGCCGCACTTCTGGGCCCTCGCGATGAAGTTCAAGGACGACTACGCCCGCGCGAACGTCCCGATGCTCCCGGTGGTGGCGAGCCCTGCCGCAGTGACCCGCAAGATCGTCCTGTACTCCTACGCGATGGTCGCCGCGACCCTGGTCCTGGCCCCCTACGCCGGCTGGCTTTACACGGCCGCCGCCGTCGGCCTCGGCGCGTGGTTCCTGGTGGAGGCGCACCGCCTGGACGCGCAGGTCCGCGCGGACGGCACCGACAAGCCCTTCCCCATGCGCCTCTTCCACCTCAGCATCGCCTATCTGACCCTCCTGTTCGTCGTGGTGGCGGTCGCGGCGCTGCTGCCGGTCGGCCGCTGGTAGCAGCAGCAATTGAACGACTAGGAGCATCCCGAACGAGTTCTTGCTTCGCCGCCCAGCCGCACCTCACGACTGTTATGGGGCTTCACCCTGCCCGCGCCGCTTGCCCACTCGCCGCCGGATTTTCGCCCGGCGGGTGATATGTGGTTCGCGAGACGCGGATGGTTGTTTCACTAACTCTGGATAACCTCCAATTACCCTGAAAGCCTGTGGCTTTGGGTCCGCTCTGTCCCGAATCGTGAAAGCATTGCCCGTCAAGCGTGACCAGCGGGTGAGCGACTCGAGAGGCCGGGTGGGCGGATCGTGGTACCTCCGGGGAAGCCAGGCGGACACCGAAGGACGAATTCCGGTCCGGCACAGGGAGGCCCCCGACCGCGCCAGGGCCCCCGACCGCCCCAAGGTCCCCAGTCGTCCCAGGACCCCTGGCCGTCGGACGATCCGCGGTCGCCGCAAGATCCGTGGTCGCCCCAAGACCCGCAGTCACCCCAGGGCTCCCGATGGCCCCAGGATCCTCGATCGCCTCAAGGACCCTGGCCGTCCCGAGATTCCCGGTCTCCTGAGGAACAGCGCCCGCCTCACGGCCCTTGGGCACCCCGTGACCAGCGGTCGCCCCAGGGCCCGCGGCCGTCCCAGGATCCCTGGTCGCCCCAAGGCTCCGGCCCTCCCCAGGAACCTCGATCACCTCGGGATTCCTGGTCGCCCCAGGATCCTCGAATGCCTGAGGATCGTCGATCGCCTCGGGATTCCTGGTCGCACCAGGAAGCTCAAGCGCCTGAGGATCGTCGATCGCCTCGGGATTCCTGGTCGCCCGAGGATCCTCGATCACCTCGGGATTCCTGGTCGCCCGAGGATCCTCGGTCGCCTCGAAATCCCCGGTCAACCCAAGCCTCCTTGCCTCAAGATCCTCAGGCATCTCACCGCCCCCAGTTCCCTCGGGGCCCCTGGAAGCGCTCCTGGGTGATCGGGGCCGTCGCGGCGGTCGCCGCGCTCTGCCTAGTCGTGATCACGCTCGCGGTGACGAACTCGGGCTCATCGAACTCGTCCACGACGGCGAACGCCGGCACCGTGCCGCCCGTGCCCGCGGGCTACACCCAGGTGTTCCTCGACAACTTCGGTGGCGCGAAGGGTTCCCCGCCGTCGGACCAGAACTGGCTCTACGACATCGGCAGCGGCTGGGGCAACGGCTCGGTCGACAACGACACCAACTCGACGAGCAACATCTACCTGGACGGGCAGGGCGACCTCGTAATCCAGGCCAACGACACCAACGGAAAGTGGACGTCGGGCCGGATTCAGAGTACGCGCGACGACTTCATCGCCCCGCCTGGCGGCCGGATGGAGATGACCGCATCGGTACAGCAGCCGGACGTGGCCAACGGCACGGGCTACTGGCCGGCGTTCTGGGCACTAGGCGCGCCGGAGCTGACCGGCGGCCAGTGGCCGCAGATCGGCGAGCTCGACATGTTCGAGGACGTCGACGGCCAAAACAAGGCCTCGCAGACGTTGCACGACGGCGGCCCGACCGAAAGTCACCCCTTCCTCGCCTGCCCGATCGCGACCTGCCAGACCGCCTTCAACACCTACAGCGTGATCATCGACAGGACCAACCCGAACGCTGAGTTCCTCGAGTTCCTGATGGACGGCAAGGTCGAGAAGACCGTCACCGAGGCCGAGGTCGGCACGGCCGACTGGAAGGCGGCGATCGATCACGGCTTCTACATCCTCCTCGACCTGGCCATGGGCGGGAACTACCCGGACTCAGACTGCAACTGCACTAGCCCGACGTCTAGCACGACCCCGGGCGGCCAGATGAAGGTCGCCTACGTGGCCGTCTACGAGCAGGGCGGCAACTCCACGCCGACCGCTACGGCGACAGCGACGGGCAAGGTCACCGGCTCCCAGAACAACTGCCTCAGCAATATGGACTCGACGAACACCGCGTCCAACGAGACAGTCCTGTCCGGGTGCGACAACAGCGCAGGGCAAGTGTGGTCGACCTACAGCGACGGCACGCTCCGCACCCAGGGTGGCTGCCTGGACGTGAACAACGGCGCCCAGTCAGCCGGCACGCCAGCCGTCTGGTACCCGTGTACCAGCCAGCAATCCCAGGTCTGGCAACCAAAGTCCAACGGCGAGCTCTACAACGCGTACTCGGGCCTGTGCCTAACCAATCCAGGCAACTCCAACGGCGCCCCGCTGGAGATCGACCCCTGCACGGATTCCCCTGAGCAACAATGGCACCTCCCTAGCTAGACGGCCGTCCAGGACCACAGGCACCCCCGCCTCCACAGAGCCAAGAGAAGATTAAGGGCGACGCGGGAGGGGCGGGCGTCGGTTGGACGGACCCGTTGCCGGGTCCGGCAGGGGAGACGGGGGGTTCTCCGCCAGCATCGCCAGGGCGCGGTCGACCGCCACCTCGAGCTGCGTGTCATGACCCGCTGCCCAGTCGTCTGGCGTAATGAGGACTTCGGTGTCCGGGTCCACGCCATAGTTCTCCACCGACCAGCCGAACCCGTTAAACGAGAACGCGTACCTCGGGACGTTAACGTGGGTGCCGTCGACCAGGTCGTGCGCGGCGTTGATGCCGATCACGCCGCCCCAGGTACGCGCGCCGATGACCGGGCCAAGACCGAGGAGGCGGATTGCGGCCGTCACTATGTCGCCGTCCGAGCCCGCGAACTCGTCCGCCAGCGCGACCAGCGGGCCGCGCGGCGCGTCCTCCGGGTAGCTGGTGGGACGCAGTCCGCGCGGTACGTCCCAGCCGATGATCCGGCGGGCGAGCTTCTCAATGATCAGCTGCGAGGTGTGCCCGCCTCCGTTGCCCCGCACGTCGAGGATCAGGGCGTCGCGGCCCATCTCCCTCCGCAGGTCGCGGTGCAGGTGCGCCCACCCTTCTCCCATCATGTCCGGCACGTGCAGGTAACCGACCCGGCCGTCGGACCTCGCCCGGACGAACTGCCGACGGCCCGCTACCCAGTCCTGGTAGCGGAGTCGGCGGTCGCCATGGAGCGGCACGATGACGACCCGGCGGGTTTCGGGGTAAGCAGGCTCGGCAGGTGCCGGAGGAACGGACTCGGTTGTAGTCGATATTTCGGATATGTCGGACACGGGGACGGGGCCAGCGGCGTCCGTGGCATCGACATCCTCCGCGCCGGCACCGTCGGCTCCGCGGCCGGCAGCGGCCCCGGGACTGACAGCGGCGTCGGCACTGTCGGCCGCCTGAGCGTCAGCGGCACTTCCCTCGCCGCCCGCGCCGGACTCATCGCCGACCTTGGCAGACTGGCCAGCGTCAGGCGTGTCGCCCTCAGGCGCGTCCACCGGGGGCCTGGGGACCAGCGACGGATCGGCGGGGCGGATGGTCAGTTCGACCGGCTTTCCGTAGGTCCCGGCCAAGGCTGGCCAGGGACCGTAAACCGGATCGACCGGGTGGCCGTCCACAGCGAGGATCTCGTCGCCCTCCCGGACAGCCACCCCCGGCGCGGCGAACGGTGACCGGGCGTACGGGTCGGACGACTCACCGGGCAGTACCCGCTCCACCAGCCACCGCCCGTCACCCGACCGGGCCACGTCCGCGCCGAGCAGCGCCGCGGGCGCGCCACGCCACGTGCCGCCCGCCATGACCTCCTGCGACGGGTGGATGTAGACGTGCGACGTGCCGAGTTCGGCACCAACCTCGTTGAGCAGGTCAGCGAACTCAGCCGACGACCTGACCCGGTCAAGCAGGAACCGGTACTCGGACAGGACCCCGTCCCAGTCCACGTCGGACATGGTCGGTGTCCAGAAATCCCGGCGCAGCAGTCGCCCGAACTCCGTGTACGCGTGCGCCCACAGCGCCGCCGGATCGGCGAGGAACCTGGCCCGAGACAGGTCCACGTTGATCACGTCGTCGGACGCGCCGTTGTCGGTCTTCCGGTCGGACGGTAGCACGCGCACTTCGCCGTGATTAGCGATCACCAGCCGCGCGCCGTCGCCGCTGACCGCGAAGCGGCTCACCGCGTCGGCTAGCACGATCGTCTCGCGCTTGCGCAGGTCGAACCGCTCGAGCGCGGGCCTTGGGCGCGCGTCGTCCAAAACGGCGGCTCCTTCACCGAGCACTCCGACGAGCGGGAGCCGCCGCCAGACAAGGCCGCCCTTGACCGCGGCGAGGCTGTCATACCGCGCCTCGTCCACCGGAACCGCGATCACCCGGGAGGAGATGCCGTCGGTGTCCACAGTCACCCGAACTCGTTCGGTGGAATCTTTTGGATTTTCGCCGCCACCGACCGGGCGGCCGCCCGGCCGCGGGCCGAACGGCGACAGCGTGTGCGCGGCCAGCGGCACCAGGTACGGGCGGGCGCCGAACGGGAACGACAGGTCGAACGAGTGCGCGTCGTAAACCGGGTCAAAGGTACGGCGGGACAGGAACGCCAGGTACAGCCCGTCCGTGGTGAAGACCGGGTCGCTGTCCACGAAGCGCTCGTCGGTCACGTCGACCGTGAACCCGTCCTCGACCCGGGCGAGCCTGATGCGGGAGAGGGGCTGCGGGCCTGGCTGCGCCCAGGCGAGCCATGCCGAGTCGGGCGACCAGGAGACATCCTCGATGTCCCCGTCGTCGTTCGCGGCCAACTCGGTGACCTCGCCGGACTCAACGTCGACGAGCAGTAGCCGACCATCGTGCGACGCGGCGGCGAGCTTCCCGCCGTCCGGCGATGCCTCCAACTGCGTGACGCTGCCAAGATCAACAGTAGGAAGGTCCCGAACGGTTCCGGCATTCTCTGGCTGGATCTCCGCGATTTGTATGGCGTCGCTGCCTCCGGCGTCGGTGACCCACGCGACCTTGCCCGTCTTCCCAAGGATGCGGGGCAGTCGGGCCCGCGCGGCCTGATCGACGAGCAGTGCCCTGGCCGGGCCCTCGGCGTGGGTGAGCCAGTGCACGGTGCCGCGTACCTCGACCACGCTGGCCTGGCCCGTCTCGTCGCAGTCGAAGTAGCCCAGGTGATGGTCGGCGGTGATCACCCGCGGTGCGCGGGCGGCGGGCGGCGCGGTGAGCTGAATGTCAAGCTTGCGCGGCCGCGCGTCGGGAGCCAGGCTGTCGAGCCGCCAGATGTCGCCGGCCAAGTGGTAGACGACGCTGGTCCCGTCCGTCGCGGGGTTGCGGGCGTAGAACCCGTCGTGGTCGGTATGCCTGCGCAGGTCGCCGCCGTCCAGGGTGGTCGAATAGAGGTTCCCGGTTCCCTCGTGGTCGGACAGGAAGGCAAGTCGGCCGCCGATGAGCATCGGGGCGGCGAACTGGCCGTTCAGTTGGCTGAGCACCCGGGTGAAGAGCGGGTCGTCGCCGGTGGCGACCCAGAGGCGGCCCGCTCTGCCGCCCCGGTACCGCTTCCAGAGCGACGGGTCGCCCCGCTGACCAGTCAGCAGGACGGTCGCTGATTCCGTCAGGGCAAGGTCGTTGACTTGGCCGAACGGCAGGCGGCGCGGCGGGGCGTCGAGCGGGACCGCGTAGGCCATGGCGCGCTTGGCCGATGGCTGGTCTACGGCGGTGATGGCGAGCACCTCGTCGGCGTCCGTCCAGCCGGTGACCTGGGTGCGGGGGTCGCCCCAGTACGTGCGCCTGGTGGCGACGCCTCCGTCAGTGTCTGCCGTGTAGACCTCGGGCATGCCGTCGCGGGCGTTCGTCCAGGCGATGGTCGCGCCGTCCGGTGAGAAGCGCGGATGGCTGGCCTGACCGCCGTCGGAGGTCAGCCGCCACGCCCGGCCGCCGTCCGCGGGGGCGAGCCAGAACGTCGTCTTCGGCGACAAAAGCCAGCAGGTCGGCGTGGAGGTGTGGGAAGCGGAGATAACCGGGAGTTGCCACCCGACTGATGCTACGGGCGCAAGTCCTGGTCTAAAAGAGCAATTTCCTCCCCTGAGCAACCGCGAATTTTCCTTCCGGACCCGCGTTTCTCATTGGGCCATGGCCTCCGCTGGCCGACCGGTAAGCGCAGTCGGCCAGCGGAGGGTCGGGCGCGCCCCTTACGCCGGGACTGCGGCTGCGGGGAGGCGGACGATGGCGCGCAGGCCTGCCGTGAATACGACGAGGTCACTCGGCGTGGAACTCGTCGGCCGGGCTGATTCCAGGTGGGCGGTGCCGCCGTAAGCCTGGGCCGTCGCGCGGACGATCGCCAGGCCGAGGCCAGCGCCGCCCGGCTCGTCTCCGTCCCTGCTGCGCGCGTCGTCCAGCCGCGCAAAACGGTCAAACACCCGCTCCCGGTCAGGGCTGGGGATACCCGGTCCGTCGTCTGTGACAGAGATCTCGGCCCACGCGCCGTCCCGGCGGACCGCGACCGTCACCGACGACTTCGCGTACCGCACCGCGTTATCCACCAGGTTCACCAGCAGCCGCTCTAGGCGCACCTGGTCACCGATTACCACGACAGTTCCGGCCGTCTCGGCCGCCGTGCTGGTCACATGCCCCGTGTCCGGCGCGGTGCCCGTCGCGTTTCGCGTGGCCGTGGCGGCGCCTGCACGCGCGTTCCCCAGGTCCGTCACGGCGTCGGCACGCGTCGCGGGCCGCGTGTCCGCGGCGTCCGGGGCCGGGGCGCTTGGTCCCGTGACCGTCACCGGGACGCGGGCGTCGGCGTACCGGCCGACCACAGACCGGCTCAGCGATTCCAGGTCGACCGGCAGGCCGCGTCGCGCAAGGTCGCCAGGGCTGGTCCGCCCGCCGGTTACGCCCGCCGGCCCGTTCGCCACCGCGAGACCCGCCTGCTCGTCAAGGCGGGCGAGCAGCAGCAGGTCCTCGGCGAGCCGGGCGAGCCGGAGCACGTCCGCGTGCACGTCCCGCGCTGTCGTCTCCCAGTCCTGGCCGGCAGGGAAGTCGAGCGCGACCTCAAGCTGGGCGCGGATCGACGCGATTGGCGACCGCAGCTCGTGCGCTGTGTCCGAGACCAGGGCCCGCTGCCGCTGCTGTGCTGCCGCCAGCTGGGAGAGCATGTCGTTCAGGGTCAGCGCGAGGAGGCGGACTTCGTCCCGCGCCTCCGGGACCGGCAGGTCAGACGGCAACCCGGTGGCCGTGACCAGTGCCGCGCCCCGGCGGAGCGCCCCGATTGGCCGCAGCGTCAACCCGGTCACCAGCCATATCGCCCCGGTAAACGCGATGAACAGCACCGGGGTGAAGATCACCAGTGCCCGCTCCACCACGTTCAGCGACCCGGACGCCTCACTGAACGGCACAGCGGCGATCACCAGCTGCCCGCCGTCCGCCGGTACCACCACGACCTGCAGCAGCGCCGGCATGTCGAAGGGTGCCCCGCGCACTAGCACCGCCCCGCCACCGTCCGCGAGCGCCCGCGCCTGGCGGAGGGACACGATCGGCACTAGCCGGTCCGCACCGGAGGACACATTTGTGACGTCACCCGACGAGTCGAGCACCTGGACGGTGATGTCCGCGGGGACCGGCGCGGGGTTAGGCAGCCGGTTAGCGTTGAGCAGCGCCTGGACTTCGACGGCGCCAGAGCGCGCGGAGTCGTCGACCGACCGGGTGAGTGACACCCGAAGCGCGTTGAAGAGCAGCAGGTCAGCGGCGGCGAACGCGATGAGCAGCCCCACGGCTGCGGTCAGCGTGACCCGCGCCCGAAGGCCGCGCCGCCGCCACCACCGGACGAGGAGCGGCCCGAGCCCGTGCCGCAGCCACCAGCGTCCCGGGTTAACCACCGTCGCCTGCCAGCAGGTACCCGGCCCCGCGCACCGTCTGCACGGACTTCCGCCCGAACGGCGCGTCGATCTTCCGCCGCAGGTACCCGACGTACACCTCGACGACGTTGAGGTCCGCGATCTCGTCCGGGTCATCCCAGACGTGCGCGAGCAGCTCGGCCTTGGACACCACGGATCCGCACCGCCGCATCAGGTACTCAAGAAGCGAGAACTCCCGCGCTGTCAGCTCCACGCAGGCCGACCCGCGCCGCACCACGCGGGACGCCGGGTCGAGGGACAGGTCACCGGAGCGCAGCACGGCGGGCCTGGGCACGGCGCCGCGCCGCAGCAGCGCCCGCAGCCGCGCGGCCAGCACCACGTAAGAGAACGGCTTGGTGAGGTAATCGTCCGCGCCCAGGTCGAGCCCGTCGGCCTGGTCGTACTCCCCGTCTTTGGCCGACAGGAAAAGCACGGGCACCCAGTTTTCCTCGGCCCGCAGTTTCTCGCAGACCTTGTAACCGGAAAGACCGGGCAGCATGATGTCGAGCACGACGCCGTCGTACCCGCCCTCGCTGGCCATGTGCAGCCCGCTGACCCCGTCAAACGCGAGATCGACCGCGAACCCCGACGCCTCGAGGCCGCGCTTGACCGCGGCGGCCAACCGCCGCTCGTCCTCCACGACTAGCACCCGCACAGGAACAGTGTCACCCACCAGCCGACCAACCGCACCGCTCTCTGTTATCTCCCGGGGGGACGACCCCCCGTGCCCCCCGATGTCGGCATGGTCGGGCCTGATCGCAAAAACCGCGATCGTATCAGGCCCGACCGTGCCGACGAAGGTCCCCGGGGGAACGACCCCCCGTACCGCCTGAATGCGCGCCCGATGGCAAAAACCGCCACCGTACCGGCGCGCATGCGGCCCCTCCCCGGAGGGGACCCCCGTACCCCCCGATGTCGGCATGGTCGGGCCTGATCGCAAAAACCGCGATCGTATCAGGCCCGACCGTGCCGACGAAGATCCCCCGGGGGGACGACCCGTACCCCCTGATGCGGCCCGATGGCAGAAACCGCCATCGCAAGAGGGTGCGCACCCTGCCCCTCCCGGGGGACGACCCCCGTCCCCCCGTACCAGCGAGGTAACTCTTACTGCTCCGTTGATGCCTTTTGAAGGCTTCCATCGGGTCCTTGGCGCCTTCGAACCGAAAGAAGTTGGGCCGTCCGCGTCCTCTCAGCCTGATCACAGCGGCCAGGGACCAGAGTATGAATGGTAAGAAGCAGTGAAGGCCGTGAAGGCCCGAAGAACCGGTGAGGAAGCATGCGAGTAAACAGGCGAGCCCGCTGGGCCGTGCCGGCGACTGCCGTCGCCGTCACCGCTGTGGTGATAGCGGCGCTGCAGATCCCGGCCGCGCAGGCCTCACCCGACCTACCGGCCCGTACCCCCGCGCAGCTCCTGGCCAGCCTCAGCACTGACGCCAAGGTCCCGCCGCTGACCGGCACGGTAGTGGAGACGGCCTCCCTCGGCCTGCCGCAGCTTCCGCAGACGGACACGGGCAACTCGACAAGCCTGACGTCGCTGCTCACCGGCTCGCACACCGTGAAGGTCTACTACCAGGACTCGAGCCACTTCCGGCTCGCGATCCCTGAGCCGCAGTCGGAGACGGACATCATCGCCGACGGGTCCAAGGGCTGGCTCTGGGAGTCCACGTCCGACTCGGTGACGGAGTTCGTCCCGCCCGCCGGCAAGGGCCAGACCGCGCAGCCCGTGCCCACGGTCTCGCCGACTCCGCTCACCCCGCAGCAGGCCGCCAACCAGGTTCTCGCGGCGGTCGGCCAGACGACCCTGGTCTCCGTGCAGGCCAACGTGATGGTGGCAGGCGAGCCGGCCTACCAGCTCGACCTCGCACCGAAGGACCCCCGCTCGCTCGTCGGCAAGGTCGTGATCGCGGTCGACGGCAAGTACGGCATCCCGCTCCGCGTCCAGCTCTACGCGAAGGGCGCGAGTTCCCCCGCCTTCCAGGTCGGCTACACCGCCCTGCAGTTTGTCGCCCCCGCCCCGTCCAACTTCAGCTTCACCCCGCCGCACGGCGCCTCCGTCGACGTGGTGAACCTCGGCAAGGACCAGGGCAAGTCCGGCTCCGCGAGCAAGCCGGCCACCAGCGGCTTCGGCACCTACGGCAAGAGCTGGCTCACCGTCGCGGCCTTCCCGCAGCAGGATCTCACGCAGGGATTCGGAACGGGTTCTGGTTCCACGAGCAGCGCCAGTTCCTCTGGCAAGCAGCCCGACGCCTACTCGGCGAACAACCAGGGGGTCGGCGTCTCCTCGCAGGAACTGCTGAACGCCCTGCTCGGCTCGGCCAAGCCGGTCCAGGGTAGCTGGGGGAGCGGCACCCTGGTCTCGACCGGCCTGTTCTCGATGCTGATGACCGGCGGCGAGGTCTACATCGGCGCCGTCGAGCCGAGCGTCTTGTACGCTGCCGTGGGACACGCGACCTCATGACCCAGGCGGCCCCGATGACAGGCACGGCCGCAACCGGCCACGGGCAGAGCGCGGAGCTGGCGATCGCCAGCTCCGCGCTGACGAAGCGCTTCCGGGGCGGCCAGGTGGCCGTCGACCACGTGGACCTGGCGGTCCCACGGGGATCGGTCTACGGCTTCCTCGGCCCGAACGGCTCGGGTAAGACCACGACGATCCGCATGCTCCTCGGGCTGGCCTTCCCGACGAGCGGGTCCGCCGAGGTCCTCGGGGTCCCGATGCCGGAAGGCACGACGAGCGTGCTGTCGCGGGTCGGCTCGCTGGTGGAGGGCCCGGCGTTCTACCCGTACCTGTCCGGCTGGGACAACCTGGCCCGCTACGACGCCGCCGATCGCACCGCCGCCGCCGGGACGGCGAAGGCGAGGATCGGCGAGGCCATGGAGCGGGTAGGCCTGACCGCCGCCGCCAAGAAGAAGTTCCGCAACTACTCTCTCGGCATGAAGCAGCGCCTGGCGATCGCGGCGGCCCTGCTCGCGCCCCGCGACCTGATCATCCTGGATGAGCCGACTAACGGCCTCGACCCGCAGGGCACCCGCGAGGTCCGCGCGCTCGTCCGCCAGATCGCGGCCGACGGGATCACGGTCTTCGTCTCCTCTCACCTGCTCGCCGAGGTGGAGCAGGTGTCCTCGCACGTTGGCGTGATGCGCCTCGGCAAGCTCGTCTTCCAGGGCGAGCTCGCCGAGCTGCGCCGGACCGCCGCCCCCAGGATCGCGGTCCGCACCGGAGACGCCGAGGTCGCCGTCGAGGTCCTTGCGAAGCTGGGCCTCGCCGACCCCGAGCTCGCCGACGACCTGGTCACGGCGGAGCTTGGCGGCGTGGCGCCGGAGAAGATCACCGCCGAGCTTGTGCACGCCGGCGTCGGCGTGCGCGGCCTCACGGTCGAGGCGCCCAGCCTTGAGGACCTGTTCGTCGGCCTCACCGGAGAGGGCTTCGATGTCGAACGTTAACTGTTATCTCCCGGGGGGACGACCCCCCGTACCCCACTGTCATCTCCCGGGGGGACGACCCCCCGTACCCCCCGGTGTCGGCATGGTCGGGCCTGATCGCAAAAACCGCGATCGTATCAGGCCCGACCATGCCGACGAAGGTCCCCGGGAGTGACTCCCGTGCCTAGCAAGGTCCACCCGGGGGACGGCCTCCGTACTCCCGACAAGAGCGGCGGGGTGCCTCGGTTCTGGGCGGACGGCAGCATTCCCGATTGAAGGGTGACGAGTTATGGCACTGGATGTCGGTACCGCGCCAGAGGAGACAGTAGCCCGGCCTGAGTCGGTAGAACTCGTTCGGAGTGATCTTCGGTTTTTCGCCAATGAGCTGCGGATTACCTTCTTCCGCCGCCGTAACCAGCTGCTGTTGCTCGTCGCCGCACTATTCCCGCTGCTGATCGGGATCGGGCTGAAGGCCGCCGCGCCGCACGGCGGCGGTGGCGGGAACGGGCCTGGCGCGAGCGGCGCGGCGTACTTCAGCCAGCTTGCCGGCAACGGCGTGTTCCTCACGTTCGTCGCGCTGTCGCTGCTGCTGATCCTGGTGCTGCCGGTGGTGATCGCGGTCGTCGCCGGCGACTCGATCGCCGGGGAGGCGGGCTACGGCACTCTGCGCTACTTGCTGGCCGTGCCGGCCGGTCGCACCCGGCTGCTCGCGGTCAAGTACGCGACAATCGTCGTGTGGGCGGTGGCCGCGACGTTCGTCGTCTCGGTGGTCGCTCTGGTCGTCGGGGTGGCGCTGTTCGGGGCCGGGCCGGTGACCCTGCTGTCGGGCACGACGGTGTCCCTCGCGGACGGCCTGGTGCACGTCCTGTGGGTGACGCTGTACGTGTGCGCGGCGATGGCGGCGCTCGGCGCGATCGCCCTGGCGATCTCGACGTTCACCGAGCACTCGATCGGCGCGATCGCGGCGGCGCTGATGATCGTGGTCGCCAGCGAAGTGGTCGAGAACGTCCCGCAGTTCGCCCCGGTGAATCCGTACCTGCCGACGGACTGGTGGCTGTCGTTCGACTCGCTTCTCCGCACCCCGATCGACACGACGACCCTCTGGCATGGCCTGTTGTCATTCGCGGTCTACGCGGCCCTGTTCCTCTCCATCGCCTGGGCCCGCTTCACGTCAGCCGACGTCACCAGCTGAGCTGCGCGCTCAGGGCCAGGATTGGGCAGGGCGATGGCGGTGCCCGCGGCGACATTGCGCCGCGCGCTACCAGGTGAAGTCTTCCTCCCAGAATTCCGTGATGCCTCGGGCCTCGCGGGGATCGTTCTCCTGGGCCCGGAGTTCTACCCGGCGGATCTTGCCGGAGATGGTCTTCGGGAGGTCGCCGAACTCGACGCGGCGGATGCGCTTGTAGCCGGGAACCCGCTCGCGGACGAAGGCCATGATGTCCTTCGCCAGTTCCGGGCCTGGAGTGGCGTCGGCGGTGATCAGGACGTACGCCTTCGGGACGGCCAGCCGGAGCGGGTCGGGGGAGGGGACGACCGCGGCTTCCGTGACCGCCGCGTGCTCGATCAGCACCGATTCGAGCTCGAACGGGGAGATCCGGTAGTCCGAGGCCTTGAAGACGTCGTCAGTGCGGCCGACGTAGGTGATGTAGCCGTCGTCGTCCTGGCTGGCGACGTCGCCGGTGTGGTAGTAGCCGCCGCGCATCGCGTCCGCGTCCCGCTCGGCGTCGCCGGCATAGCCGGTCATCAGACCGAGCGGCCGCCGGGTCAGGTCGAGGCAGATCTCGCCGTCGCGGCCGGGCTCGCCGCTCACCGGGTCGACGAGCACCACCGGGTAGCCGGGCAGTGGGCGGCCCATCGAGCCGGCCTTGACCGGCTGGCCGGGCGGGTTGCCGACCTGCGCCGTCGTCTCGGTCTGGCCGAAGCCGTCCCTGACGGTGATGCCCCAGGCCTTGCGGACCTGCTCGATAACCTCGGGGTTGAGCGGCTCGCCCGCGGCGACGCACTCGCGCAGCGCGGAGATGTCGGCGGCGGACAGGTCGGCCTGGATGAGCATCCGCCACACGGTGGGCGGCGCGCAGAAGGTGGTGACGCCGCAGTCGCCAAGCGCCGCTAGGAGTCCCTGGGCGTTGAACCTGGACTGGTTCAGGATGAGAATCGTCGCCTGGGCGTTCCACGGGGCGAAGAGGTTCGACCAGGCGTGCTTGGCCCAGCCGGGGGAGGAGATGTTCAGGTGCACGTCGCCGGGCTGGATGCCGATCCAGTACATCGTCGACAGGTGGCCGACTGGGTAGCTGACCTGGGTATGGCCGACCAGCTTCGGCTGGGACGTCGTCCCCGAGGTGAAGTACAGGAGTAGCGGATCGTGAGCCCGGGTGACCCCGTCGGGGGTGAACTCGGCTGGCGCGGCGACGGAGTCCGCGTAGGAGTGCCAGCCGCCCGAGCTATCCGGCCCCGTGCTATCCGAGCCGACGACCACGCGGGTCCAGTCACCGGAAATATCCGCGAACCGAGGGGTATGCGCCGCCTCGGCGATCACGTGCCGCACGTGGCCACGGGAGATCCGGTCCTGAAGGTCGGCGGGCTGCAGCAGCGTCGAGGCCGGGATGAGGACCGCACCCAGCTTCATCGCCGCGAGCATCACCTCCCACAGCGGGACGATGTTGCCGAGCATCAGCAGCACGTGGTCGCCGCGGCGCACCCCGAGGCCGCGCAGCCAGTTCGCCACCTGCGACGACCGGGCTGCCATCGCCGCGTAGCTCACGGCTTCGTCGGACCCGTCGTCGCCGACTACCCGGAGCGCGAGCCGGTCGGGATGCTCGGCGGCGATCACGTCGAACCAGTCGAGCGCCCAGTTGAACTCATCGAGCACGGGCCAGCCGAATCCGGCCACGGCCGCGGCGTAGTCGGTCCTATGAGCGAGCAGCAGGTCACGCGCCGCGCGGAGCGCGCCCGTGCCGGAAGCATCGAGAGAGGCGTCATTGCGCATTGCTAAATACTGGCAGTTCCACGCGGCCCGGAAAACCCCCACACCGGCGGTATGGTCGGCCCCCTCAGACTTCAGAACATTCACAGACAGTTCCCCTACAGCGCATTCAACTGGACGTGTCACACTGGTGGACGTGAATAGCTGGGAGGAACACGCCGCAGAGCACCCGAGGCCCGCTGACGAGAAGTCCGCGGCACGGCGTCCGGCCGCGCAGGTCAACAGGGCACGCCAGGTCGCGCATGCCGTGGCCGAGCGCGAGGAGGGGCGTCGACGGCTGAACGCGACGACCGTGACCGTGTCTTTCGCGAGCGTGGCCGTGGCAGGCGTCGTCGCCGTCATTCTCCCCGGAGCCAGCCACGCGGCGGTGACCGGCACGGGCAGCGGCTCGTCGCCCAGCTCTAGCTCGTCTAGTTCTAGCTCCAGTTCTGGCTCTGGCTCGTCCAGCAACTCCAACGGATCAAGCAGCAGCTCGTCTAGTAACCAGGGCGGGCTCCAGACGCCTGTTAACCCGCCGCAGTCTGGCGGCGGCGGTGGTTTCAACTCGACCTCTGGCGGTAGTTGATCCGGCGTCAAGGGCATGAGCCACGGTCAAAATCAAGATCCAGTCAAAAGCATCAGTCAAAAGCCTCAGTCAACAGCCAAAGTCAAAAACATGAGCATGGCCGGTGGTCCCGGGTAGATTCCCGCCCGCGCTCCTTCGGAAGGCCGGCGGCAAATCTCCCCGGACCACCTGCTCGTCGAAGTTGGTGGAGGGCATGGTCAAGAGCGATCTTTCAGGGCTCGAAGGTGAGCTCTCGACGATGGAAGGCGCGACCGCGTTCGATGCGTGGCCGGCTTTGGGGATGCTTGTCCAACTCGTGGTGACCTCGCCGAGGCAGCTTGCGGCGGCTCGGGAACTGCTCGAAGCGGATTTGTCGGCGCTGGATCTGGCTTGCAGCCGTTTTCGGTCAGACTCCGAGCTTGTTGCGGTATCTAACGTTGCGCGTGGCGCGTCGACACCGGTCACGGTTTCTGTTAGTCCGTTGCTGGCTGAGGCCGTGGCTGTCTCGCTTCGCGCCGCGCAACTTACTGACGGAGATGTGGACCCGACGGTCGGGGGTGCGCTCTGCTCCCTTGGTTATGACCGTGATTTCGCTGAGCTGGCGTCGGGCGGGCACCCCGTCGTCGCTAGCCAGGACACCGGGGGCGTGAGCACGCGGGTGATTCCCGGGTGGCGGTCGGTGCGCGTGGACCTTGACAGGCAGTGGCTGACGGTTCCAGCAGGAGCGCGGCTTGACCTGGGCGCGACCGTGAAAGGGTGGGCAGCGGACCGGGCGGCCACGCGGATCGCCGCGGAGCTTGGCTGCGGGGTGCTAGTCAGCCTTGGCGGAGATACCGCGGTGGCTGGCGAGGCGCCCGCAGGAGGATGGCGGATCCGGGTGCAGGACAAGACCGGGCTGCCCGGCGACCCGTCCGACGGGGCTACCCAGGTGGTGACGATCAGGGACGGCGGGCTCGCCACGTCGTCGACGGCGGCGCGGCGTTGGCGGCGCGGCGGTGACGTGCTGCATCACATCCTTGATCCGCGTACCGGCTACCCAGCCAAGCCCGTCTGGCGGACGGCCTCGGTGGCGGCCGCGACCTGCGCCGACGCGAACACCGCCGCGACCGCCGCGATCATCAGGGGCCGTCAGGCGCTGTCCTGGCTGGCCAGCCTCAGGCTTCCCGCCCGGCTGGTGGCCCTAGACGGCACCATCCACACCCTCAACGCCTGGCCGGAAACATGACCAAAGGGAAACCGTGGTTTTCTCCCCCCACTCCAGGGAGAAAACCACGGTTTTCCTTGGCCGGTGACCTATAGGTCTACTCCTCTTCGAGGAAGCAGTCGAGGGGCGGCGGCCGTCGCCCAGGACTGGTACAAGGAGTGCAAGCCGGATGTCATGACAGCCTGACCCCTTGTCAGCGAGCGTGGGCTACCCCTCAGCGAGGAGCCAGTCCAGTGCCGCGGCGGCGGTCCAGGACTGGTTGAGGCTGCCAAGCGGAGCACCGGTCATGGGGTGGTAGTACTCGGCGTACGTCTCGTCGCCAAGCTGCTCGAGCGAGGTCGCCCGGAGCTGCGCGGCGACGGCGTTCTCGCCGGACCGGTGCAGCGCCCAGGTGAGCAGCCAGGTGAACACCGGCCACACCGGTCCGCGCCAGTAGCACTCCGGGTTGAACGCGGGGGAGCAGGGCGAGGTGGACGGCGGCAGCTGCCACTTCAGGCCCGGGTGGCCCGCCCACCGCGGTCCGGTGAGCAGCGAGACCTGGCGCTGCCGCAAGGAGCGCGGCATGGCTCCGGCGATCAGCGGGGCGAAGCCGGCGAGTGTCTCCGTCCTGAGCCACTCGCCGGTCCGCAGGTCAACGTCGACGGCCAGGCCCGACGCCTCGTCGAAGTGGCAGAAAACAGCCGCCCGGGCCTGGGCGGCGTAGTCCTTGAGTTCGGCTGCGTCGTCGTGTTTTCGTAGCCTCGTGGCGAGCCCGGCGAGGAGGTCGGAGGCGGCTGCATAGATGGCGGTGAACAGGACGTCACCGACCTGAAAGCTGCCAGACTCGCGTAGCAGGCTGGCGTCGTACCCGGCATCCTTGGCTTCCTCGACTAGCCAGATGTACCGGTCGTACTCGTCGTCGGTCGGCCTCTGCGCGGCGCTCGACACGTGCGACCTGTCGTGGCGGATGTAGCCGGGCAGGTCCGGCCCGACCTTGACGTTGGCGTAGGGGACGTCCCACCGTGGCGAGTTGTCCGTGCCGCTCTCCCAGCCGTGGAACAGCGTCATCAGCCCGGTCGACTTGTCCACCCTGTCGCGGGCCAGGAACCGGTGCCAGGCGAGCAGCCTGGGGTACAAGTGCGCCGCCCACTCCTGGGTGATCTCGTGCTCGCGGCCGCCGGCCAATGCGGCGCACGCGAGGATCCGGTCTACCGCGATCGCGTGCACCGGCGGGTCGGTGATGCCGCTAGTCGCGGGAGATGCCGGGGCGTCCTCGTTGAACTGCGGGCACTGCCACTGCGCCGGGCCGGGCCAGTACGCGACGTCTGAGGCGGGGTCGAAGACGATGTGCGGCACCATTCCGTTGCGCCACTGGCCGGCGAAGAGCGAATCGAGTTCCTGCCGGGCGCGCGGCAGGTCGACGGTGGCCAGGCCCATCGCGTTGAACGCGGCGTCCCAGCTCCACTGGTGGGGATAGAGGGCAGGTGCGGCCTTCGTGATGAGGCCGGTGCTGTTGTCGCGCAAGATGTAGGCCGCGCGGGCGGCAATCGATACTGACTCAGTCATCTGTAACAATCACTTTTCCCAATGTGTCAATCAGGTTAACAGCGATGGCAGCAAGGAACTTCCGGGAAAGGCGCGCCGCCGATGGTGCGCTTTACCACACGCCAAGCTACCCGTCCGCGCCGGCCCGCGCTCTGGACGAGACGGACCACAAGGCACACCATTGGTGAAGCCGGGGGATAGCAGCCGTTACGGTCCGTTAACCATGGGCCGTTCGCAGAGCTAGTTCAGAGGCGGTATGTACCCACCGCTGTACAACACAGGCGATCCTGGAAAGCGTGAGCGGAATCAACTCCTCTACCGTGCTGTGGTACACCAGCCGTGCCACGGGCGTGGTCGCGCTGCTGCTGCTGACCGCGGTGATACTGATCGGCCTGCTGGTCACGAGACAGGGACGGCTGCCGGGTCTGCCGAGGTTCGCTGTCAGCGGGCTGCACAGGAACCTCGCGCTGCTGGCGACGGCGTTCGTGGCGATCCACGTCATCACCGCGGTCATGGACGGGTACGTCAACATTCCGATCACGTCCGCGGTGATTCCCCTGACGTCGCCGTACGAGCGGCTCTGGCTCGGCATCGGCGCGGTGAGCTTCGACCTCATGCTGGCCTCCGTCGTCACGAGCCTGCTGCGCCGTCACCTCTCGCGGAAGGCCTGGCGCGCGGTGCACCTGACCGCCTACGTGTGCTGGCCGGTAGCCTGGGTGCACTCGATCTTCGCCAGCGGCGACCTGCAGCGCGGGTTCCTGCTCGTCGTCGCAGTCGTATGCGCGATCGCCGTCATCGGTGCCACCCTGTGGCGCATGGCGGCAGCGGCCAAGGACGTGCCGCGCGCGGAACGCGTCGGCCTCCTCATGGCGGCCATCCACAGTAAGGTTCCCGGCAAGGGCCAGCGCGACAAGGCTGAGAGGACGCTCATCCAGTGACCGCCACGACGGACAGCACTCAGGACGCCATGACGGAACTGCCCCGCCTCCTCCCGCCCCTCGATCAGCAGCAGGGCAAGCAGCACAAGCAAGACCTCAGCGCGCACCTGGACAGGCACGGCAGCCTCCCGTACCGCGACCGCGAAGGCGTCCTCATCAGGGACATCGAGACCTCCGGCCTTACGGGACGGGGCGGCGCGGCGTTCCCGGTGCAGCGCAAGCTCCAGGCCGTCTTCGACGCCGCCGAGAAGCGCCGCCGCACCCCCGCCGTGATCGCCAACGGCGCGGAAAGCGAACCCGCCAGCGACAAGGACGCCACCCTGCTGTGGCTGTCCCCGCACCTGGTCCTCGACGGCCTGCAGCTAGCGGCCGAAGCGGTCGGCGCCGACACCGCCATCCTTTACACGCACGCCAACCGCAGCCACGACGTGGGCAGCCGCCTCAGGGAAGCCATCCAGGACAGACAGGCAAGGAGCGTGGACCGGGTCCCCGTCCAGCTCGCCACCGCCCCGGCCCGATTCCTGTCCGGCCAGGAAACGGCCCTGGTCAACCACCTGTCCGGCGGCCCGGCGATCCCCACGTTCGTGCAGCCCAGGATCACCGAGCGTGGCCTGGGCCAGGCCCCCACCCTCGTGCAGAACGTAGAAACGCTCGCCCACCTGGCGCTGATCGCCCGCAAGGGCCCCCGCTGGTTCCGCAGCGTCGGCACGGAAGAAGAGCCAGGCTCGATGCTCGCCACGGTCCGCCGGGCTGACGGCCAGCCCAAGATCATGGAGATCCCCCTCGGCATCGCGCTGAAGAACCTCACCGGCGACCTACCTACCGACAGCGCGGTGCTGATCGGCGGCTACCACGGCACCTGGATCACCGGAAGCCAGGCGCGACAGCTGACCCTCGACAACAGCTCCATGGCAAGCGCGCAGGCCAGGGTCGGCACGGGCATCGTCATCACGCTCCCGCCCGACCGCTGCGGCCTGGTGGAAACGGCCAGGGTCGTCCGCTACCTCGCCCTGGAGAGCGCCGGCCAGTGCGGCCCCTGCCTCAACGCCCTGCCCAGAATCGCCGCCGCCCTCGCCGAGATCGCCGGCGGCCGCGCCCGGGCCAGGACGCTGGAAGAAGTCGAGCGCTGGTCCGGCCTGATGACCGGCCGCGGCGCCTGCCATCACCCGGACGGCACGGCAAGGTTCGTCCGCAGCGCCCTGCGTACCTTCGCCGCCGAAGTCGACCGCCACAAGCGAGGCCGATGCTCAGCGACCTCCACCAGGGCCTTCCTCCCCGTCCCGCAGGACGCCGCCCGCACCGAACACGACTGGATCTAAGGACCTTCTTCTTTTTGATGGTGCTGACCCAGTGAAACCTTGAAGTCATGGCAAAAAGAAGAAGGTTCTCATGCCAGTGAAGCTCCTGGTCAACCCCATCGACTGCGCCGGCCACGGCGCCTGCGCCGAGCTCCTGCCCGAGGCGATCACCATGGACGAGTGGGGCTACCCGATCGTCGATCCCCGCCCGCTTCCGCCCGGCCTCGAGCGCAACGCCAGGGCCGCCGTCTCCGCCTGCCCCACCCTGGCCCTCCGCCTCCAGAGCGTGTAAGTCAAAAACGAGGCCAGTCCCAAGCAGCCGAACGGTTCCGTGCTTCGCTTCCAGGCGAAGCACGGAACCGTTCGGCGTGCTGGCCTTAAAGAGTGGCGCACCGCGACCTGACCACGATCATGCGTTGCCTTTGCGGTTGACACTCGCAAGTGAGCGTGCCTATATTTTGAGAGTAACTTCCATTTAGAGGCTGCTTCCCGAAGGTAGTGACTCTCATGACCACTCCTCACGATGTCACGCACTCCGCCCGCCGCTGGCTGGCCCTGATCGCGATCGCGGCCAGCGTGCTCGTCGTCGGGCTCGACCTCACCGTGCTCAACCTCGCGCTTCCGACGATGTCCGTCAGCTTGCACGCGTCAACCGGCGACCTGCAGTGGATCGTCGACTCCTACAGCCTCGTGCTCGCGGCGCTGATCCTCCCGGCCGGCTTGCTTGGCGACCGCTACGGCCGCAAGCGGATGCTGCTGATCTCCCTTGTCCTATTCGGCGCCAGCTCCGCGGCCTGCGCCTACGCCTCCTCGGTTGGCGAGCTCATCGTCGCCCGGGCGGTACTCGGTGTCGGCGCGGCGGCGATCTTCCCCCTCGCGCTGTCCGTGCTGCCCGTCCTGTTCGCCCCGGAGGAGCGGCAGAAGGCGGTCGCCGCCATCGCCGGGTCAACCATGCTCAGCTTCCCGATCGGGCCGATCGTGGGCGGTTACCTGCTGAACCACTTCTGGTGGGGCTCGGTCTTCCTGATCAACGTCCCGATCGTGGTCCTCGCGCTCATCGCGGTCGCGCTGCTCATGCCTGAGTCCCGGTCGGCGCATCGGCCTAGCATCGACCTGTCGGGTCTTGTCGTCTCCACCGCCGGCCTGGTCGCGCTGACCTACGGCTTCATCAAGGCCGGCCAGGACGGCTGGTCCGACGCGACGGCCCTGGCACTGATCGCGGCGGGCGCCGTGGTCCTGGCCCTGCTGCCCGTCGTGGAACGCCGGATCGCGAACCGGGGCGGCCAGCCGCTCGCGGACCTGCAGTTGTTCCGCTCGCCTGGCTTCCGCTGGGGCACGATCCTGGCGACGCTGGTGTCGTTCGTGATGTTCGGCATGTTCTTTGCGCTGCCGCAGTACTTCCAGGAGGTCCGGGGCGCGGACGCGCTCGGCAGCGGCATCAGGCTGCTCCCCATGGTCGGCGGCATGCTGGTCGGCATGGTGGCCGGCACGCGCCTGTCGGCAGCCAGGAGCGGGGGAGGACCGGCCCCGGCCGGCCCGCGGGCCCTCGTGACGGCTGGCTACCTGCTGATGGCCGCTGCCATGGCGCTCGGCGCGCTCACCACGCTGAGCAGCTCAACCGGGTACGTGCTCGGCTGGGTCGCACTCTCCGGGCTCGGCCTCGGCCTGGTGATGCCGTCCGCGATGGGCGTCGCACTCGGTGCGCTGTCGGCCGAGCGCAGCGGCTCCGGGTCCGCGCTGCTCACGGCGATGCGCCAGGTCGGCTCGACGATCGGCGTGGCGGTACTCGGCACGCTGATCAGCAACAGCTACAGCAGCGGCGTGGCCGGCGCGGCGGCGCACCTTCCCGCGCAGGCAGCGGCCGCCGTCCGGTCCAGCGTGGGCTCGGGCGTCGCGGTGGCGGGCAAGCTCGGCTCCACCTCCTTGGTGGACACGATCAGGACCGCCTTCGTGCACGGCATGGACATCATGCTCTGGACCTGCGGCGGCATCGCGGTCGGCTGCGCGCTCCTCGCCGTGATCGTCCTGCGGACCCGACCGGGGACCGCCGAGCCCCCCGCCGCCGAGGCCGCCGCCGCGCCAGCCGAGCGCCAGCCAACCGCCTGACGAGCGCCAGCCAACCGCCAGCCGAGCGCCAGCCAACCGCCTGACGAGCCAAATGCGCATTCGGGCTGGCAAGAGTGAGCCCGAATGCGCGCTTGGCTTCCTGGAAGGGGCAGAATCGAGAGGGTGACGGACATGATCGCGCAGGCCAGCCTGCGGGAGCGGAAGAAGGCCAGGACGCGTGCCTCCTTGCGGGAGCACGCGCTCCGGCTGTTCCGCGAGCAGGGCTATCAGGCGACCACGGTGGAGCAGATCGCCGCGGCGGCCGAGGTGTCGCCGTCCACGTTCTTCCGCTACTTCCCGACGAAGGAAGACGTGGTGCTCCAGGACGACATGGACACCCGGCTAGTGGAGGCGTTCGCCCGGCAGCCGGGAGACCTCAGCCCGATCGCCGCGATCCGGGCCGCCATGCGGGAAGCCTGGAACTCGTTCACCCCGGAGGAGTGGGCGCAGATCAGGGAGGGCGCCAAGCTTTCCGTGTATGTGCCGGAGATCCGCGCGCGGGCGCTGAACGAGTTTTCCCGCATGATCAGCGCGATCGCCGGGGCGCTCGCCAGCAGGGTCCGCCGGGACCCGGACGACTTCCAGGTCCGCGTCCTCGCGGGCGTGGTCGTCGGCGTGATGATGTCCGTCTTCCTGCCGGACAACTTGGACCCGGCAACGGAAGCCGAGGCCGAGGCCGTGGCCGGTTCCTGGCTAGGCCCGGACGCTGTGTCGCGCGTCGACGAGGCCCTGGCCTTGCTGGAACAGGGCCTCCCGTTCTCCTGACCCCGACATCGGGCAGGACCCGGAATATTTGAACGTTCATGTATCTTTCCCGACGTAAGCTGCTTCCAGTGATCGGGAAATGACAGAGAACCCGGTCCGAGCTATGTAGGGGGCGTTCATCATGCCGGCCGTAACTGTCGAGAACCTGCTGGTCCTGCCGCGGGTCACCGAGCCCGTGACGGAGGGCGACCGTCCAGTCGTCAAGGTCACCACCGCGCCGTCGGCCTTCGAGGGCGAGGGCTTCCCGGTCCGCCGCGCGTTCGCCGGCGTGAACCTGCAGGACCTGGATCCGTTCGTCCACATGGACCAGATGGGCGAGGTCGACTACGCGCCGGGCGAGCCCAAGGGCACCCCGTGGCACCCGCACCGCGGCTTCGAGACCGTCACGTACATGATCGACGGCGTGTTCCGTCACCAGGACTCGAACGGCGGCGGCGGCCTGATCACCAACGGCGACACCCAGTGGATGACTGCCGGGGGCGGCATCCTGCACATCGAGGCGCCGCCCGAGGAACTCGTCGTGAGCGGCGGCCTCTTCCACGGCTTCCAGCTCTGGGTCAACCTGCCCGCGAGGCTCAAGATGACCCAGCCCCGCTACCAGGACATCCGTGCCGGCCAGGTCGCGCTGCTCACCTCGAAGGACGGCGGCGCGCTGCTGCGGGTCATCGCTGGCGAGGTCGACGGCCACTCGGGCCCCGGTGTCACGCACACCCCGATCGCCCTGGTGCACGCCACGGTCTCGCCGGGCGCGCAGGTCCGCATTCCGTGGCGCGCGGACTTCAACGCCCTCGCCTACGTTCTCGCGGGCGCGGGCACGGTAGGCACCGACCACCGCCCGGTCCGCATGGGCCAGCTGGCAGTCTTCGGCTTCGGCGAGTCAATAACGTTCGCCGCCGACGCGAAGATGGACGGACCCAGCCCGTCCCTCGACATCCTCCTCATGGGCGGCGAGCCGATCCGCGAGCCGGTGGCCACCTACGGCCCCTTCGTCATGAACACCCGCGAGGAACTGGCCCAGGCCTTCGAGGACTACCAGAAGGGCCGCCTCGGCAGCATCCCCGCCCAGCCCGCTTCGGGGATCCCTAGCAACCACCCCGGCCACGACGTCCTCTAGGGCGTTGCCCGCGAATCAGCGGCGTGTCCCCAGGGCCATTCCCCATTGTCTTACTGCCGTTGAATGGGCAGGCTTGACCTCCCGGCCCCGTCCACTGGGCGAAAGAGACATTTCCCCCGCCCCGCCGGACGTCGGCCCGCTTCACTCGGTCGGGCACGAAGATAGTGGATCGCTGTGCACGCGATAGCGTGCACAGCGATCCACTATCCCTGTCTTGCATCGCGGGCTGTCCGGTATGCCCGGTTCCCGTCACAGCCGGCCGTCGGCCCGCCGGTCAGCCTGGAACTTCAATTCCTGTAACGGGCCTCGATCGAAGCCCGAGGCCCGCTAGCTGCCCGTCGTCGGGGTGGTGCCGCTGAGGAGATTGAGCAGGGCGGCGCCGTTGGGGGAGCCGAGGCCCGTGCAGGCGTCCCAGCCGGGGCCGGCCTTGTAGGCGCCGTTGTTGCCCTCGACGATGTCGTTGAACCCGGTCTGCGCGACGCCCGGCGCGACGCCCGCGTACAGCATCGGCTGGAGCAGCCCGAACCGCTTGCCCGTCGCCTGGGCCAGCCGCGCGATGAGACCGGCCCACAGCGGCGCGACCGCGGACGTGCCGCCGATCGGCTCCTGCTGGCCATCCACGACGACTAGGTACCCGGTCACCGGGTCGGCGTTGCCGGCCACATCGGGCACGCCGCGCCCGGCGTGGCCGCCGGACGCCGAGGTGGGCACTCCGGCGTTCGCCTGGTAGGACGGCAGCGGCCACACGTCGGACACGCCGCCGCCGCCCGCGCCCTCGCTATTAGCGAGCTCGTTCCAGACCACCTCGGAACTGATCGCGAACGACGACGTGTTGCCGATGAGCTTCGTCCCACCGCAGGCGAGCGCGTGCGGCGACGAGGCGGGGAAGTCGCAGTGCACCTGCGTCTGCTCACTCGGGTCGTCGCTCGACCCGTTGTCGCCGGCCGCGACCGTGACGGTCACGCCGAGCGCGGCCGCGTCAGAGAACGCCTGGTCCATGGCGGTGCGGGTCTGTGCGGACCACTGGTCTTCCGACTGGCCCCAGCTGATTGAGACCGCGATCGGGGTCGGCGTTGCGTGCACCGCCTGGGAGATCGCGTCGATGAACCCCTGGTCGGTGTTGTTCGCGAAGTACACGTACTGGACGGCACCCGGCGCGACCCCGCCGACGACTTCGATGTCAAGCTCGACCTCGCCGTCGGCCTCCTGGCCAGGGGAGTTGGACCCGCTGTCAACGCCCACAGGGTTGACCGAGGGGACGGAAAGGCCGAGTCCGGAGAAGTACGTGGAGAGGTCGGACGCGGTGTAACCGCCGCCGAGCTCGATGATCGCGACCGCTTGCCCGGTCCCGTCGGCGCCGGCCGGGAACTGGTAGAAGCTGGCGACCTGCAGCGCGGTCAGCGCGCTGCCCGCAGCGGCGGGGGCAGGCGACCCGTCATCCGGTTCGGCCGTCGTCCGGGAACCGAACGCCGGAGCCCGGCGGAACTGCGGACGCGCCTGCGGCCGGTCGTCGAGACCGAGCACGGCGGTGATGATCCCGGACAGGCGGCCTGGCACCGAGAGGGAGCCGGTCCGGTACCGGTGCTGGACGTCCCCCGACCCGTCCGGGTGCGGCGAGGTCACGGAGGTCAGCGTGGTGCCGAACGCCTCCTGCATCGCGGCGATCGTCCCGCGCACCTTCAGCCGACGCGATTCCAGGTGGGTCTCGGTCACGGTCAGCCCGTACGAGCCGAGCACCTCGGTGACGAGCAGCGCGTCATCCGGGTTGGCACCGTAGCGGTTGCCGAGTTCGGTCGTGGTAATGGTCTGCGGGCCCTCGACCAGCTCCGTCGGCACCTCCGCGCGCCGCCGCAGCAGCACCGTCACGGTGATCACCTGGCTGCTGTCGAGCGGTGCTGGTGCCGGTGCCGCGCCCGGAAGCTGCGTGCGCTCGCTTCCTGGCAGCGGTACTAGGTTTGGCATGAGAATTCCTCCCCGTCGAGTTCGGATGCGTCTACCCGAGATTCTGTCGCGATATCCGAGTTTGCACCCTTCGTTCGGGAGGTATATTTTTTTATCTTTTTTCTTACTTGACGGTAACGGCACGTTACGTGCAAGCTTGCGCGCAAAGCGGGGCGGTGCGGCTCGAACCGCCGCCCGGGCAGGGGTGTAGCCCGCGCCGGTCAGGTCGCCGATCTCGCTGGGGCTGGTGAGATGCGCGATGAAAGCGCTCGCCAAGGGGGGCGGCTTACCAAAGGAATGGAGATATTCAGCGGTCCAGAATTGGTACATATCACAGTGGCGTATTTCCCCATTGCCCTGGCGCGCGATGCGTTCGCTATGTATTCATGATGCGTTCGCGCGCGGTTGCGTCTGGTGATTAAGGAGCTGATTGCGGTGCGGCCCTGGCCAAGCTCTAGCGGGTCCATGTGTCACGCATCGTGACCTCCTGGGGATTACCATCCGTGTACGTTCTGGCTAAATACATCATCGGACAGTAACCAAGTGCAGGCCAGGCGAACTGACCGGCAAACTACAGGTCGTGACCAAGCTGTCGACGTGAGCTACAGAACGTAAGCGATCAAGCAGCGCCGGCATCCGCCGGATCTTCTGGGATCGCCAGGATCCCCGTCTTCCCAGGCAGCGGCGGTCGGCCGGACGCCAGTGCGGCGAGCCGCCCCCGGACCATGCCCGCCGTCGGGTGGTGCAGGCTCCGCAGGATCAGCAGTGACTCGTCCCACGCCTCCCGCGCCCCGCGCAGGTCTCCCATGGACACGTACGTCTCACCGAGGTGCGAGAGCACCATCGCGAGGTCGTACCGGTTCCCCATCTCCCGGTCCAGCGTGACAGCCCGCAGGAAGCATGGCACCGCCTCGGAATGCAGGCCGAGCTGCTGCAGGACCACGCCGAGCGTGTCCCAGGTGCCGGCCTCGCCGGGGGAGTAGCCGATCGCCTGGCACAGCTCGATGGCCTGCAGGCAGAAGGCCCGCGCCTCCGACAGGTCGCCCAGCTGCGCGCTGTTCCAGGCCGACCCGTTTAGCGCGCTGGCCCGCACGAGCAGCATGTGCCGGTTCGCCGGCCCGCTCTCCGACAGCCGCAGGGCGTCGGACATGATCGTCAGGGCCTCGGCGAACCGTCCCTGGAACTCAAGCGTCTGCGAGAAGATCACGTCGGTCCGCGCGAGCCCGAGGTCATCGCCGAGCTGCTTGAACGCCGCCTGCGCCTGCGCCAGGCACTCGTGCGCCTCGTCGAACGCGCCGAGCGACATCGCGAACGATCCCAGCCCGCGCAGCACCTGCGCCTCGCCGGTCAGGCTGCCGTCCCGCCGCGCCGCTTCCAGCGCCAGGTGGTGCAGCCGCGTGCCGTCGTGCCAGTGCCCGCACACGTTGTGGAAGGTCCACAGGACGACTGGCAGCCGCCAGGCGTGCGCGTCGTACCCCTCCCTGGCGGCGAGGTCGGTCACCTTCAGCAGGACCTGGTACTCGGCTTCGAGCCAACCGAGCGCGGACGCCTTCCCGCCGAACGTTTCCGGCTTGACCCCGACAGCGCAAGCGTCCAGGTCGATCAGCTCACGGCCGGGGTACAGCACCCGGTGCGCCCGGTGCGCGGTATGCAGGTAGTGGTCGAGCATCCGCCGCGTGGTGTTCGCGACGCCGGCCGCCGTCGTCGGCTGCTCGGCAGCGTAGGCGCGCAGCAGGTCGTGGAACGCGAACCGCCCTGGCACGACCTCCATGAGCAGCGACGCCCGCGTGAGGTCACGCAGCGCGACCCGCGCCGCGGCGACCGGCACCCCCGCGAGCGACGCCGCGGCCGCCGCGCTGATGTCGGGCCCTGGGTGCAGCCCGAGCAGCCGGAACATCCGCGCGGTCGTCTCCGGCAGGTGCCGGTAGGACAGCGAAAGCACGGTCCGGACGTTCGCCGCCGGATCTCCCGCGTCAAGCCCGTCAAGCCGCTCGCCGAGCTCGGTCAGCTCGGCCGCGAGCGAGGACAGCGGCAGCTTCGGTGCGGCGGCGGCACGGGCAACGACGACCGACAGCGCCAGCGGCAGCCGCGCGCACAGCGTGGCGAGCTGGGTGACGGCCCACGGCTCTTCTGCGGCCCGCTCATTGCCGAGCCGCGTGACGAGCAGCTCGTTGGCCTCCTGCTCGGACAGGACGTCGAGTTGCAGCAGCCGCGCGCCTTCCCGCGCGGCGAGCGCGGCGAGTTCCCGCCTGCTGGTCACGATGACCAGGCACTCCGGCGAGGCAGGCAGCAGCGGCCGCACCTGGGTGACGTCGGCGGCGTTGTCGAGCAGCACGAGCATCCGCCGCCCGGCGACCACGGACCGGTACAGCCCGGCGAGACCCTCGACGTCGGCGGGCAGCCGCTCCGGGTGCACTCCGAGCGCGTCGAGGAAGCCGCGCAGGATGTCGGCCGGGTCGGCGGGCTTGCCGTTCCCCGCGTCGAACCCGCGCAGGTTGGCGTAGAGCTGCCCGTCGGGAAACCGGTGCGCGACCCGGTGCGCCCAGTGCAGCGCGAGCGCGGTCTTCCCGACCCCGGCGGTCCCGCCGATCGCGGAGATCACGACCCCGGTGGCCCCGACCGCCTGGTCGGACACCGCCGCGTCGAGGACGGCGTCAAGCTGCGCGAGCTCCCCGGCCCGCCCCGCGAAGTGCGGCACCCGCGTCGGCAGCTGCCGGGGCACCGTCACGCCCCCGGTATCTGCTGGCTCCTCGGTATCAGCGGGCTCGTCCGAGTCAGCTTGCGCCGCCGCGTCGGTGCCTTGCGCGGCCGCATCCCTGGCCCGGTAGCGCGCGACAAGCTCGTCCCCGGCCTCCTCAGGCAGGCCAAGCGCCCGGGCAATCGCCCGAACGGAGGACGGATACGGCTTCTTCGTCCGCCCGCGCTCAAGATCGGCGATGGCCCGCACAGACACCCTGGACCGTTCGGCCAGGTCTTCCTGGGTCAGCCCAGCAGCGACCCGCTGCTGTCGCAGCCATTCACCCGGGCGCGTCGGACCGGGATGTACACCCATGATCACCACCTACCCGTGACCACCCAGTAACGGAAAGTCTAACTGGCCCGCGCTTGCAGCGAAAGTTGCCAACCCCAAATCCAAAGTCCAAACCCAAAATCAAACCCGCGAGGGCCAAAGTCAAGATCAAATTGAAGAGTCTCCCTACGGTTTCTGTCTCAACGTATTCCCGAACTATGACCTTTGAGGCCGGGGAGCGGGGGCCGCGGCAAAGAATCGAACGCGCCATCGTGGACCAAAGGGCGGTCCCCGAAGCGCGCGTTCGATCCCCGCCACGCCCCCCACTCCTGCTCCCAGGTCGCAGGCGGTGGTACAGGTCTGCCGTCCGTGCGGATCTCCTGTGGCTTGATTCGCTCGAAAAAATCTAAGTGCTACCGTGTGTCAACGCCTTCTTCGTGCTCCTGTCCGATTAATTTCAAGGTCGGCCGTGGCGATGGTCGGCAGCCCCGCGGCGATCTTCGGCCTGATCCGCATTTAAAACTACCCAGGCTTAGCTTTAATGGGTAGGATTTCATACATGGCTGGTTTTGAGGAGCGCCTGCCACAGAGGCTCTCGCGCCTTCCGCCGACGTTCACCGCACGCGCGGCGTCCGCCGCCGCACTTTCCCCGCGCGACCTGGCGATGCTCCGGGAGGCGGGCGAGATCGACGAGCTCTCGCGCGGCGTCTACCGGCGCGCCGACGCCGAGCCCACCGCGCACCTCGACCTGCTCGCCGTCTGCACGAGGGCCCCCCATGCGGTGGTGTGCGGAGAATCCGCCCTGAGCCTGCACGAACTGATCGACGACATCCCCCACCAGGTGCACATCGCCGTGCCCCGCGGCTCCCACCGCCCCTCCATCAGCTACCCGCCGACGAAAGTCTCCCAGTACGCCGCCGGCACCTTCGACTTCGCGGTCGAGCGCTTCGAGGTGGCACCCGGCGAGACGGTACCGGTCTACAGCGCGGCCCGGGCTGTCGTCGACGCCATGCGCCTGGGCCGAGCGGAAGGACGCAGCCTCGCCCTGTCCGCACTCAACCGGTACCTGCGCAGCACCGGCCAGCAAGGCGTCGCCGACCTGCAACAGGCGGCGCGCGAACTCGGCGGAATGCCTGCCATCCGCCCGGCAATCGAAGCGGTACTCGCCTGATGCCCAACCCCACCCGCGACACCGCCGCCGGCCGCATCTACAACGACCTGCGCAACCTCGCCCGCCGCACCGGCGCACCCACCGACCAGGTAATGCTCGAGTACCTGCTCGAACGCTTCCTCTACCGCATCAGCATCCACCCACTCGGCCAGCAGCACTTCGTCCTCAAGGGCGGACTCCTGCTCGCTCAGTTCGGCGCCCGCCGCGTCACCCGCGACATCGACATCCTCGGCCGGGCATTCCCAGGCGACGAGCAAGAGATCATCCGCCGCATCACCCAGATCGCCGCCACCGCCATCGACGACGGCGTCACCTTCGAACCTGACACCCTCACCACCGTGCCCATCCGCCGAGACGACGAATACCACGGCCTGCGCCTGGCCATGAACGCCACCCTCAGCCGCGCACGCCTGAAACTGCAACTCGACGTCAGCTTCGGCGACCCCGTCACCCCCGCCCCCGCACCCATCGAATACCCCCAGTACCTCACCGATGAGACCTTCACCCTCTACGGCTACCCCATCGCCACCGTCATCGCCGAGAAACTCTCCACCGCCATCGCCCTCGGCGACCTCAACACCCGCGACCGCGACTACGCCGACCTCCACCAGCTCATCACCCGCCACCACCTCGACGGCGACGAGCTCACCACAGCGCTGCGCAACACCGCCAACCACCGCGGCATCCGACTACGCCCGCTCAGCGAAGCAATCTCCGACCTGCCCACCCGGCGCCAAGCCCCCTACACCGCATGGCGACGACGCCAAGGCCAGGCAGCCGAAAACCACCCCGCAACCTTCGCCGACCTCGTCTCCACCGTCACCGCGTTCGCCGACCCCCTGGCAACCGGCGCCGCGCACGGGCGCGCCTGGGACCCCGCCACGAGAACCTGGCAGGCTACATAGCCGCCCCGGGACCGCAGTTCCCCCGCCGCGCTCGCGACGTCAGGTTCGGGACGCTGCCAGCGTGGATTACGAACAGTGTCGGCCGCCGTTACCCGGTTCAGGTTCCAATTAGCGCTTGATCTCTCGCCCGGGACCTACACCTTTACTAGTGATCGCCGAACTGGGTGGCGAGGACCCCGACCTCGCGGCGGCCCGCTGGAATAGCGCACGGGATGCCAAGGTTCTGCCTGGCATGGCGATCGAGGATATAGGCAGAGTTGGGATCTGGGTACCTTACTCGGGAGTGAGCCCGGAAGCCGCGAGCGAGTTGGAGCGGCTCGGGTACTCAACGATCTGGCTGGGCGGATCCCCCGCTGCCGAGCTCAACGTTGTCGATCCGCTGCTGGACGCCACCGAGCGGCTGGTCGTCGGCACCAGCATCGTCAATGTGTGGACTGCGGCGGCCAAGCCGGTAGCGGAGTCGTTCCACCGGCTGGAGGCAAGGTACCCAGGACGGTTCGTCCTCGGAATCGGCGCAGGAAACCACGAGATCAACGCCGACTACCGCAAGCCCTATCAGGCGCTCGTGGATTACCTCGACGAGCTGGACCAAGGCGGCGTGCCGGTGCAGCGCAGGGCGTTGGCCGCGCTCGGGCCGCGCGTGACGGAGCTGGCCCGTACCCGCACGGCCGGAGCGCTGCCGTACCTGATCACTCCGGACCACACCCGCACAGCTCGCGCACAGCTCGGCCCGAAGGCGCTGCTGGTGGCCGAGCAGAAGGTCGTACTTGATGACGACCCCGAGCGGGCACGCGAGCTCGGCCGCGCCCGCATCGGCGGTTATTTGGGACTGTCGAATTACGTTGCCAGCCTGCGCAGAATCGGCTTCAGCGAGCAGGACACGACCTTCCCTGGCAGTGACCGGCTCGTTGACGCGCTCACCGTGCATGGCGACGTGGACACGGTGGCTGCCGTGCTGCGTGCCCACCTGGCGGCGGGCGCGAACCAGGTCGCCATCCAGGTGCTGTCCGCCGAAGGCGACATCCTGCCCACGGCGCGGGCGCTGGCCGGACAGGCCTGATCACTTGGCGGTTCGGTAAGAGGGCGGGCATTTCTCCTTGCGATTCGCTTGTCGGGCCGGGCATTCTGCTGCCGTGACGGAGGATCACGGTCCGGAAAACCGTGATCAGGTCGGGCGCCCACGACGAAGGCCCGGTCCACGCTATGACGACGTCAGGCGGACCGTCGCCGTTACCCTGGATAACGACACTATGGAACTTCGTCACCTTGAGCACTTCATCGCCATCGCCGAAGAAAGCAGTTTCACCCAGGCGGCACGGCGGCTGCACCTGAGCCAGTCCGCCCTGTCCGTCTCTATCCGCGCGCTTGAGCGCGACCTGGGGACGCGGCTCTTCGAGCGCACGTCGCACGAGGTCGCCCTCAGCGACGCCGGGCGTGCCCTGCTGCCCGAGGCCCGGCAGATCATTGCCAATGTGGATGCCGCGAGGAACGCCGTCGGGGATGTCGGCAACGGACTGCGCGGGGTTCTCCGCGTTGGCATGATGCAGGCCCTGCCACTGATTGACCTGGCCGAGATCCTAGCCCGCTACCACAAGGAACGGCCGCAGGTGGAGATCCGGCCGCGGGCGGCGGCGGGCGGCTCCGCCGAACTGGCGGACGGCGTTCGCAACGGTGACCTCGACGTGGCTTTCCTGTCCCTGCCCAGCGCGCCGGCCGGCCTCGTGCTCACCCCGCTGGCCGCCGAGCCGATCCGGCTGGTGTGCCGCCCCGACCATCCGCTGGCGACGCGTACCTCGATCAAGATCAGCGATCTCGGGGACGAGGAGTTCGTCGACTTCCCGGTGGGCTTCGGCACGCGGGCCTGCGTCGACCGTGAGTTCGCCCGGCTTGGGGTTGACCGCCGGGTCACCGTGGAGGTACCGGACCTGACCACCCTGGTGGAACTCGCCAGGGCCGGGCTCGGGCTGGCGGCCCTGCCCCTTTCCCTGCTTCCCGGTAGGGGCCGTCTCGCGGTCGTTGACATCGACCCGGCGCCCGTCTTCGCAGTCGCCCTCGCGCTGCCCTCGGAGCGTCCTCCGAGGGCAGCGACGCGGGCGTTCCTCGATCTGGTAGCCGCCATGTACCCACGACCGCCGGAGGCAGCGGGTAGCACGGCCTGAGAGCCGGGTGCTCAGGCGATGGCCGCTCCGACAGTTCCGGGGCGCAGGGCTATGTGCTTTGTACTGCGATGCTGGTCCCGTCGCCGGAACGGCTGCCCGGGCGACGGGACCAACGGCTGTTACGGCTCAAGCACGACCTTGGCGCCGCCCGTGCCTGACAGCACGGCCTTGTAGGCGGTCGCGGCCTCCTCAAGCGGGAAGGCGCGCGTCCGGGGCGCGCGCAGCGCACCTGACTCGAACCCCCGGCGCAGGATGTCCAGGATGCGGGCCGCCCTGGCGAGCGGCAGGTCGAGCGTGTTGACTCCGTAGACCGAGCGCTCATTGCGGTAGAACTCGAGCAGGTTCAGCTGTGCCACTGGGCCTCCGGCGCTCGCGATCACCGTTGATCGGCCGCCGTGCCGCAACGCGTCGAGGACCTGGCCGAACAGCGGGCCGCCGACCGTGTCGATGGCGGCGTCGGCCCCTGCGCCGCTGGTGGCGTCACGCACGGCGCTCGCCAGGTCCTGCTTCGAGGTGTCGATGACGATGTCCGCCGCGAGGTCATCGGCCACGTTCAGGTCGGCACCGATGACCTGTGCTCCGCGCCAGTGCGCGATCTGCGTCGCGGCCCGCCCGACGACGCCGGCCGCGCCAGTGACGAGTACGATCTCGCCGGCCTGCACGTCCGCCCGCTCCGACAGGGACAGCCACGCCGCCGTGTAGCTCACGCCCACCGCGGCCGCCTCGGCGAATGACAGGCCAGCCGGCTTGGTCGAGACCGAATCCACGGGCACGGCAAGGAACTCCGCCTGCGCGCCTGGCCGGCCGACGGCAAGCTCACCACTGGTGCCCCAGACCTCCTGGCCGATCAGGCCAGGGGGACCCGCGACCACCACACCGGCGTAGTCACGTCCGGCCGTCCGCGGCGGCTCGATCGCCGCGGTGCCGTTCGCGGATCGCACCTTCCCGGCGAGGTTGGCGATGTCGACCGGGTTCACCGCGGCCGCGCGGACCTCCACGAGCACCTCACCTGGTGCGGGGTCGCCGACCGGTATCTCCTCCACGGCGAGGTCATCGAGCCCGCCGTACTTAACAATCCTGACCGCTCGCATGAGCGTGCCTCCTGTCTCAGGACGTACTCAGGACCAGGCGCCAAGAACGGTGCATGGCGCGGTGCCGTGGCTCGCCAGCCACTCGCGGCCAAGCGCGTACAGCGCCTCAGTGCGCGGCCCGCACGTGCCCGGCATGTCGGTTTTCACCGAGTAGCCGATCCTGGTCTGTAGGTAGGCGAGGTGCCGAGCGTGCGGATCTCTTCCTGATCGGATGTCATGACGGCAGTCCTTCCGCCCGGGTCAGATGAAGAACTTGTCGGTGGTGGGAGTGCCGTCACGGCGGAGGTAGCCGTTGTGGGTGCGCTCCAGGCGGGTCTTCTCCAGGATCGAGAAGGCATTGTGCTTGGTGAGCACATCGGCGCCGTTGAGGCGCTCCTCCCACTTCAGGCCGTTCGATGTCTTCCTATCGAGTGTCTTCTTGGTCACGTAGTTCACCAGCGCCGCGAAGTAGTTCTCCTCCACCGCGCGGAACGCCGCCTTGTACGGCCCGTCCATGCCCGCGTGGAAGTACTCCATCGGGATGGTCTCCAGTGCCTCGCGGGAGTAGCGAACCAGGTCGTCGATGTACTCGACGCCTTCAAGCACGTCCTCGCGGTTGCCGATCCGCGACACGTGCCCGGAGACCACCGTGTCGAAGTCGTACTCAAGGACCTGGTGGTGCGCCTGCTCCCAGGCGATCAGGTTCTCCGAGGAGTCGCAGTCCCGGAAGGTCACCCACGCCGGGCTGGCGATGTCGATGGCGGCGAGGACCTTCTGCGCGGGCAGGTAGGTGAAGATGTTGCCCTCGGTGTGGTTCTGCCCCTTGTAGGACAGCTCGATCTTCACGCCGTTCACGTCCAGGGTCGCGTCCGTGGCAAACGTCTGGGTCGGCAGCGGCCGGTACGTGTCGGGGAACCGGGCCAGCAGGTCACGGGTCCGCTCGTGGGCGACGATCGTGATGTCCGGGCCGAACATGGTGGCCGCCCCGATGTGGTCCGCGTGCCAGTGGCTGTAGATCAGGTGCGTGACCGGCTCGTCGGTGACCTCTTCGATGGCCTGCAAGAGGCGCTCGCCGACGGCGGGCGGCGCGTCGAGCACGACCACGCCGGCGCCGGTGACGACGAACATGCAGTCGTACCAGCCGACCGATACCCAGTACACGCCGTCACGTATCTCCTCGACGTGGTAGCCCTTCTCGATCCGGTCCGGCAGGAACAGGACCCCGTGGGACTGCTCCGGCGGGGGCGCGAAGTCCCTGAGGTCGATGAACGCCGCACCCTTCGGGCCCAGATCGTCCACGAGCCATTCCGGCTTGCCATTGCTGCTCATGACATGTCCTCCTGTAAACAAATTGCCTGTTACTCGCCCGTCACCAGGACGGGCTTGATGACCTCGCCGCGCGCCGCATCCTCGAATGCCTCGTTGATGTCGGCGAAGGCATAGCTGCGGACGAGGCGATCGAAGGGGAACCGACCGGCGGCGTACAACTCGGCCAGCCTCGGGATGAACACCTGCGGCAGCGAGTCGCCCTGGGCGATGCCGCGCAGCTTCCTGCCGCCGTTAAGCAGGCTGTTCATGTCGATGGGCGCCTTGGTACCGGCGGGCGCCCCGCCGATGAGAGCCGCCGTGCCCATCGGGCTGAGCAGTTCAACGGCAAGCGCAAGCATGTCCGGGATCGCCGTGATCTCGAGCACGTAGTCGAAACCGCCGGGCCGGATCTGCCGCAGCCGGTCGGCCACGTTCACCGCCGCGGCGTTGACCGTGTGCGTCGCGCCGAGCTCTTCCGCCAGTGCCAGCCTTGCGTCGTTGACGTCGACCGCAGCGATCGTCGTCGCACCGACGATGGCCGCCGCCATCACGGCGGCCAGCCCTACGGCACCGGTGCCGAAGACGGCGACGGACTCGCCCGCTCCCACCGTCAGCGAGTTCATGATCGCCCCCGCGCCGGTCTGTAGCCCGCAGCCGAGCGGTCCCGCCAGCTCGAGCGGCATGCTGTCGGGCAGCTTGACCGTGTTCCGCTCGGTGGCGAGCGCGAACCTGGCGAACGACGACTGGCCAAAGAAGTGGCCATGCACGCCGCCGCCGTAGGCGTTGCTGCCGTCGAGGCGCGCGGCACCGAACGACAGTTGGAAGCCGAGCTCGCAGTTTGCCGGGTAGCCCGCCCGGCACGGGCCGCACCGGCCGCAGGACGGGAACGTCAGCGCCACGTGATCACCCGGCGCGACGTCGCGGACAGCGGAGCCGACGGACTCCACGATCCCCGCGCCTTCGTGGCCAAGGACCACGGGCAGCGGTACCGGGTACTCCTGGTTGCGGCTATGCGCGTCGGTCTGGCAGACGCCGACGGCAACCACCCGGACCAGCACCTCGTCGTCGCGGGGTCCTTCCAGGCTCACCGTGCGGTGCCGGAACGGGCCGCCTTTCCTCTCGACGACCGCCACCTCTACATCACGTGTCGGAGCTGGCATGGCATCGTCACCCACTTCCCGGTCATTGAATTCACTCCGGAATTCACTGGCTTGATTCGATTGCCACTCTAATAACTTGGGATCAGGGGTCAAGCGCAGGTTATTTGGGGCGTTAATGACTGCTATTGAAAGCGCCAATGGCAGCGGCCTGTTGCGGCGACGGCGGGCGCGGATGAGCAGGTGATGAGCGACGATTATGACTGCCATGCACAATTTCAACAACCGCGAAGATGATGATCTTCAATGCCGGGGGTTACGGGGTCTGGTGCGCGTCGTCGGCGTGAGTTATGCCGGTGTCGTGAGGTAACCCGGTGGCGGCGGGCTGACCGAGGTGGGGCGGACCCGGCGGGAGCGGGTGCGGCTGGCGGCGACGGGGCTGGTCAGGCCCGGGCCGGCGGCGCTGAGGCGGCGGTGCGGTTACGGGTGTCGCGGATGCCAGCGGGCGGGAGGCGCTGGCCCCCGGGCGCCCGCGACGGGCGAGGCGCCCGGCAGAGCCGTGGCCGAGATCGTCGCTCCGCGGCGCCTATAGCCTGGCAGGTAGTGACGATGACCCGGATTGCCGCAGCGGCGCGGCCTGCGCGGCAGCGCGGCGCCTGGCGGGAATGGAGGCGGGGACATGACCGTGGCCAGGCCGCTGGCTGCCTACCCCGCGTTCCGCGCCACCAGCGCGGAAGCCGCTGCGAGCGAGGGCGAGAAGATCCTCGGGCCGCACACGGTAAGGCTAGTGCAGACGGACAAGGACGGCATCGCGGCCGAGGTCAATGCGCTGCGGCTCCGTGACGTGACGCTTGGCTACTTCCGCTACGGCGCAGAGCTGCTCGCGGAGTCGCGGCAGGCTCGGCCGTTCTACGCCGTCAACGTCCCGCTCAGCGGGTGCATGATCGTCGAGCACGACGGCCAGCGCATCGCCGCCCGCCGGGACGCGGCCGTCGTGGTCGCTCCGGTCGGCCCGGTGCGGATGCACTGGGCTGCCGACCTGTCGGTGCTGTCCGTGATGATCGCCCGCTCCTCCCTGGAGCGATGCCTGTCGGCCATGCTCTGCCGTCCCGTCGACGGCGTTATCGAGTTCGACACGAGGATGCCCGTCGCGGACGAGGCCGGCTGGTGGGCCATCGTGGGGATGGTGCTGGGCCTCGTAGACGACGGCCACGGCGCCAGCCCCCCGCTGGTCGTTGCGGAACTCGAGCACTCCATCATGACCACGCTGCTCATCAGCCAGCCGCATGACTACACGAGCTTGCTGCTGGACCAGCCCGTCGAGGGCGCGCGCCAGATCGTGGACGAGGCTGTCTCGTTCATGCGAAAGCGGCACGAGGCAGACATCTCCGTCGCGACGGTCGCCAGGGCGGTCGGCGTGGCCGAGCGGACCCTGCAGGTGGCATTCCGCAGGTGGGCGCGGCAGTCACCGGGTGCCTGCCTGCGCGATATCCGGCTGGACGAGGCCCGGCGGACGCTCATGGCCACGTCAGCCCGCAATATCACGATCTCCAGGGTGGCGGCTGAGTGCGGGCTCGGCAACCTCGGCCGATTCTCGGCGGCCTATCAGGCCCGTTTCGGCGAGAAGCCGTCGCAGACGCCGCGCCGCGGCTAGCCGGCCGACGCGAATCGCTGCTGCGAATCGCCGCTGCGAATCGCCGCTGCGAATCGCCGGTGCCGATCGCCGGTGCGGGTCGGCGGTGCGGATAATGGCCACAGCTATTCGCTTTTCGGCTATACGGAGCGTAACGGGCGTTCCTAATATGGGTGTCATTGGCGAGCAAATAGTAGTGCCACCATGCCAATGTTAATTCCGGTGGCTTGCGCGTCGGCTCGGCCTAAACACCAATTAGCAGGCGGAAAGAAGGACCTCAATGACGTCAAGGAAGACACTTGAGGACAGGATTCAGGAAGCCGGGAATCCGGCCGGACTGTTCCGTAATTCCAGCGTCGGACCTTATCCATTCCCGTATCCGGCCGAGCACAGCAACTGGCGCGACGAGCAGCGTGCGTGGGCCACTACCGCGCTGCTTTTCGACCAGTCGTATCACATGACAGACGTCTACTTTAAAGGCCCGGATGTCAAGCGGCTGCTGTCGGACACCGGGATCAACAGCTTCAAGACGTTCGGGCGGAACAAGGCAAAGCAGTTCGTCGCGGTCAACTACGACGGGTACATGATCTCCGACGCGATCCTGTTCGGCCTCGAAGATGACGAGGTGAACATCGTCGGCACCCCGCTGGCGGCGAACTGGGTGCAGTTCCATGCGGAGACCGGAGGCTACGACGTCCAGGTTACCCGTGATGAGCGGACCGTCGAGAACCCCCTGAGGCGCTTCACGTATCGCTACGAGCTCACCGGGCCGAACACCCTGAAGATCCTGGAGAAGGCCCACGGCGGCCCGATCGAGCGCATCAAGTTCTTCAACATGGGTGAGTTCACGATCGCCGGCACCCCGGTCCGGGCGCTGAACCACACGATGTCGATCGTGCCAGGGACCGACATGACGGGCCTTGAGCTGTTCGGGCCCGCCGAACACAGCCAGACCGTGCTGGACGCGCTCATGGCGGCAGGGGAGGAGTTCGGCCTGCTGCGCGGCGGCGCGCTGGCGTACTCCTCGACGATCGCGGAGTCCGGCTGGCTCGGCACCTACGTGCCCGGCATCTACACCGGCGAGAAGATGAAGCCGTACCGGGAGTGGCTGAGCGCGAACACGCTCGAGGGTCTGCTGTCGCTAGGCGGCAGCTTCGCCTCCGAAAGCATCGAGGACTACTACGTGACGCCGTGGGACCTCGGCTACGGCAACTTGATCAAGTTTGACCACGACTTCATCGGCAGGGACGCACTGGAAAGGCTCGCCGGTGAGCCGCACCGCAGGAAGGTGTGGCTGCGATGGAACGACGAGGACGTCGCCCGGGTGATCGCCAGCAGCATGTTCGACGGCGTCCAGCGTGCGAAGTACCTCGCCCAGCCGTACGGCATCTACGCCTACACAATGTATGACAAGGTGCTCAGCGGGGACCGGATGGTCGGCTGGTCCACGCTCATGGCCTACACCGAGAACCTGGGCGCGTGGTACTCCCTCGGCATGATCGACGAGGCCGACGCTCAGGATGGGGCGGAGTTCGTCATCGTGTGGGGCGAGGAGAACGGCGGCACGGCGAAACCGACCGTGGAACGCCACGTGCAGACCAAGATCCGCGCCACCCTGCGTACCAAGTCCCCGGCGCTGTGAGCGTCGCCGGGAGCCGTGACGGTGCGAGCGACGCGGTCGCCGAGTTCGTCCGTTCAGCCGACATCGAGATATCCCGATGCGGAGCACGGACGGCAAGCTAGGCGACATCCCGCTGAGCACCACCGTGACGATCACGTGCTCCCCCGAAGTTCGGCCTGGGGCGGGCGCTCGCCCCGTTCGCCCCAGCTTCGGCGCAGTGTGCATCCGACCGCCGAGCTTGCTCGGCGGTCGGATGCCGGCGGGCCTGACGGCGTGTAAAAAGACCTGCTACGGCATAATTGAACTTCATGCGACCCCCCCTCGACGGCCTCACTGTCGTCTCCATTGAGCAGGCCGTGGCCGCGCCCTTCGCCACCCGTCAGCTCGCTGACCTCGGCGCGCGGGTGATCAAGATCGAACGGCCGGGCGGCGGTGACTTCGCCCGTAGCTACGACCGGACCACCCTCGGCCAGTCAAGCCATTTCATCTGGCTCAACCGGGGCAAGGAGAGCGTCGAGCTCGACGTCAAGGACCCGGGTGACCGTGACCTGCTCGGCAGGCTCATCGACGCCGCCGACGTGTTCGTCCAGAACCTGGCCCCGGGTGCCGCCGACCGCCTCGGGCTCAGTCCGTCGGTGCTGCGGGCGGACCGGCCCAGGCTAATCTGCTGCTCGATCTCCGGCTACGGCGCCGACGGCCCGTACCGCGACAAGAAGGCCTATGACCTGCTAGTGCAGTGCGAGGCCGGCCTAGTGATGGCGACAGGCACACCGGAGACCCCGGCGAGGCCCGGGATCTCCATTGCCGACATCGCCGCCGGCATGTACGCCTACACCGGCATCCTGACTGCCCTGTACGACCGGGAGCGCACCGGGGCGGGCACGGCCCTGCACGTGGCCATGATCGATGCCCTCAGCGAATGGATGACTCAGCCCGTCTACTTCTCGCACTATGGCGCGCAGCCGCTCCCGAGGACCGGGGCAAGGCATCCGTCCATCTCCCCGTACGGCCCGTTCGAGGCCGGCGACGGCGCGGTCTTTTTCGGGATTCAGAACGAGAGGGAGTGGCTCGTTTTCTGCCGCGATGTGCTGCACCGGGGCGAACTGGCGACGGACCCCCGCTTCGCGAGCAACCCGGAGCGGGCGGCGCGCAACGACGAGCTGACCGCGATCATCGAGGAGTCTTTCGCGAAGCAGACGGCTGATGAGGTCATAGCGGCACTCGAGGAGGCCGGGATCGCCTGCGCCCGGCTACGGACGCCCGGCGAACTGACCCAGCACCCGGAACTGCGCGCCCGCGGCCGCTGGCGCCCGGTCCGGACGCCAGGGGGAGACATCGACGCCCTGCTCCCGCCCGTCCAGGCAGCCGGGCAGGAGCCGGTCATGGGGCCGGTACCCGCGTTCGGTGAGCACACCGAGGCGATCCGCGCGGAGTTCGGAGCCGTGGCCCGGGAAAGCGCCCCGACGGATAAGCCGGCCTGAGCGTCAACGAGGGGGCCAGGACCCGCGACTGCGGGTCCTGGCCCCCTCGTCACGCAGGCCAGATGTCGGCGAGCGCACGGAGCACGTTCCCGCCGAGCACCTTCATGATCTCTTCGTCGCTGAGACCGTCGCGGACGAGCCACGCCGCGATGTTATGGAAGGCCTCGCTGGGGTTCTCAAGTCCGTCCACGTACTCCACGACAGGATGCTGCGGACCGGCCGACGCCGGGTGCCCGAGCAGGCCCGCGAAGGTGCGGTGCAGCCCGACGTGGTCTCCGTAGAGGGTGTCGGGACCGAAGCCGACGTGGTCAAGTCCGACCAGGTCGGCGCAGTAGTGGAAGTGGTCCATCACCGAGGCGATCGTATGCGTACGGTGCTCGGCGGAGATCGTGGTGTGCGGCGCCGCCGACATGCCGATGACGCCGCCGGAGTCCGCGACGGCGCGCAGCACGTCGTCGCCCTTGAGCCGCGGGATGTCCCACAGTGCGCGGGCGCCGGCGTGGGTCATGAGCACCGGCGCGCGAGATGCCGCCACCGTCTCGATCCCCGTGCGGTCGGAGGCGTGCGACAGGTCGATCGCCAGGCCGAGGTCGTTCATCCGCTTCACGGCGCGCCGCCCGAACGCGGTCAGTCCGTAGTCGACCGGCTCGTTCAGTCCCGCGCCGAGGGCGTTGGAGTCGGAGTAGGCGATCCCGATCTGCCTGACGCCGAGGCCGAACAGGATGTCCAGCTTGTCGAGGTCGTTGCCGATCGGCGTCGCTGCCTCAAGGCCGAACACGATGCCGACCCGTCCTGTATCGCGGGCGAACCGGATGTCTCGCAGGGTTCGCACGACCATGACGCGATCCTGGTGGGCGATGTCCGCCTGTCGCATGCCCAGGTCCGTCACCACGTCGTCCCATTGCCAGGGGGTGTTTCCCGTGACGTACGCGGTGCCGTCCATCATGTTGTCGAAGACGACGGTCAGGCCTGATGAGGCCAGGCCGGCGAATGCGGTGTGCTGACGGCCGGTGCGGTTGTACTGCGGCGTGAGAGCCATGTCGGCGGGGAACCGCACCGGGTGATCGTGCAGGCTCACCACGATGTTCTGCGCGAGCAACTGCTCGGCGCGCGCGACGGTGGCCGCGTCAAAGCCGCCGTCGTAGGCGGGCACCCGGCCGGATTCCTGGGCGAGCGGGACCCGCGCGAACGCTCCCGGCTCGCCGTCGAGGTAGCCGAATGAGGCGTAGTCGCTGTTCATGCCTTGGCCTCCGCAAACTCGGGCAGATTAACGGGCTGCAGCCGGTGGGGGCCGTCTGCCATCGAGGTGAGTAGCGCGTCCCAGGCGAGCATGCCCTCGTGGATGCGGCGCAGGCGAAGGAACTCGTTGGGGGCGTGCAGCTTCTCGTCGGCGGTGGAGAACGAGAAGAACAGCGTCTTCGCCCCGAGGACCTGCTCGAACAGGGTGGTGGCCGGCAGTGTGCCGGTGATGACCGCCTGCAGTACCTCCTGGCCGGGGTAGACCGCGCGCAAGGCTTCCGTGGCTGCGGCGATCGCCGGGTGCGCCGGATCGATGCGATAGGCGGGCACCGCTCCGCCGTCCTGCTCGACGGTGACGCGCACGCCGCGCGTATCGAGACGTTCCACGTGGCTGCGGACCGCCGCGAGCACACGCTGCGGGTCCTGGTCACCGACCAGGCGGCACGAGATGAATCCGCGCGCGACGTGCGGGATCACGGTGTAGCGGCCGCCGCCTGCCACCCCGTTGACCTCCAGGGTCGGGCGCTCCCACAAGCGTTGCAGGGTGGAGTACCCCGCCTCACCGTAGGTCTCGGGGACCCCGGTCTGCGCGGCGAACAGCTCATCGTCGAAGGGCACCGCATCCAGTTGCGCGAGCCGTTCCGCGCTCGGCGGGGTGGCCCCGTCGTAGAACCCGGGGACGGCGACCGACCCGTCGGGGCTGTGCAAGCTGGCCAGGATCGCCGCAAGCACCTGCGCGGGGTTGGCGACCGTGCCACCGTAGCGGCCGGAATGCAGGTCGTCGCGGGCCCCCTCGACCGTGATCGTGAACGCGACCAGTCCCTTGGAGGCGACTGACAGCGACGGCTCGTCGGGGCGCCACTGCGCGCCGTCAGCCGAGATCACCAGGTCGCAGGCGAGTTCGCGCGCGTGCTCGCGCGCGTACCCGGGCAGGTGCGGGCTGCCGATCTCCTCCTCGCCCTCGATGAGGAACTTCTCGCCCAGGTCGGTGTCCCGCAGCACCGGCGCGACGACCTCCTCGACGGCGGCGACCGCGTCGTGCGCGGTGAAAAGCGGGTCGCGACCGCCGGCCCCGCTGTACTGCACCGCCGCGCAGTCGCCGAACTCGACCCCGCCGTCGTCGAGGACGAGCAGCACCGACACGGCTTTCCCCGGCTGCCGCACCCGGCGGAAGCCGGGAATCCGGGGCTCTCCCGTGTAGTCGAACCCGTCGTGGCCTGCGCCGGCCCGGATGGCCAGCTGGTCATCGAAGAAGAAGCCAGCCTGGACGGGGACCGCGAGCACGTCGACAACGCGCATCATGCCGCCGGGAGCGCGGCGACGAACTCGGCCAGTTCGTCAAGGTTGGCGCGCTCGTTCACCCGTCTGCCCGCTTCGATGTCGTGGATGATTTCTGCGACTTTGTTGAAGATCGGGCCGCTGATGTCGCGGAGCATTTCATCGATCTCGGTCTTGCGCTTGCGCACCACGAGGTCGCGGTAGATGCCGCTGTACTGCTTGGCGCTGTTGCGGTTGAACTCGGCCAGCCGGTCGAGGGACCCCTCGAGATCGTTCGGGTCGAAGCCGTCGAAGCTCTCCACCGTGACCGGCGCCTGCTCGAGGACCTCCCGCGCGATAGCCATCATGACAGGCCGGTAGCGCGGGTCTTCGAGGTGCTCGGCGATGGTCAGATCCGACACGGCCCCGGCCCACAGCATCGCGCCGTAGGCCTCCTTGCCCCACAGGAAGCCGAGCACGTTGTCGGTCGGCTTCGCGTACGGCAGCGCGTCAACGAGGTCAAGCACGCGCGGGGTGATGCGGCCGCCGTCGAGCTCGCCGACGCGGAAGGTCGCGACGTTGCCCTGCATGATGCGTCCCGGGGCCATGACGTCAGCGCCGAAGTTGACGAACGCGGAGATGACCCGGTCTCGGCCCACGGCTCCGACGAGGGTATCGGCGGTGAGCCCGTTCTGCACGGTCAGCACGTAGCCGTCGGGGGCGAGCCGGTTGCGGAGCAGTTCCGCGGCGGAGCGGGTGTGCAGGCTCTTGACGGCCACGATAGCGTGTTCGATTTGCTCGGGAAGCTCGTCGGGGGTGATCGCGTGCGCGGCCACGGTGAACTCGTTGACCGGACCCTCGATGATCAGCCCGTGCTCGCGGATGGCGGCGACGTGGTCCGCGTCCGCGTCGCACAGCGTGATGTCGTGGCCGGCCCGGATCATGTGGGCGCCGAGAGTGCCGCCGATGGCGCCGGAGCCGATGATGGTGATGTTCACTGGGTGAGTTATCCGTTCTCGGTTACTTCTCGTACTTCTCGGTTACGCTGCCTTCTCGGTCACGCGGCGGGCACGGCGCTGTCGAGGAAGTCGCGCACGATCGACAGGAACAGCTCGCGCTCCTCGATCTGCGGCGAATGGCCGGACTTCTCGAAGACCACCAGCTTCGCGTTCGGCATCAGGGACGCGATGGTTTCCGCGGAGCTGACCGGGGTGACCCAGTCGAGCCGCCCAACGGTGACGAGCGTGGGCGCCGTTACCGCGGGGAGCTGCGGCTTGAGGTCATAGCTCCCCCAGTTGTGCTGGAAGCACCAGTTGTGCGCTTCGTGACGGTAGATGCCGGCCTCGACGCGCTCCGCCGAGCGAACGGGGTCGTACTCGTAGTCGTACAGGGGGATGATCTCGGCCCAGCGCGCCTTGAGGTCCTCGTCGTCGTGGATCTGCCCGGTCCAGTAACGGTTGAAGTTGTCCCAGTTGATCTCGACGCGGTCCTGGTTCCGCGCGTTCTCGAAGGCAAGCTTCAGGTTGTCCCCGTCGGGGGAGGTGTCGCGCAGCACGATCGCCGAGACGTGCTCGGGGTAGGCCACGGCGTACTCCAGGGCGATGAACCCGCCGTACGAACCGCCCGCGACGACGATCTTGTCCGCGCCGATCCACTGGCGCAGGCCGTCAACGTCAGCAGCCCACTGAGCGTGGGAGTACGGCGGGACGCCCTCGCTGTATCCGCAGCCGCGCGCGTCGAAGACGACGACCCGGAACCGGTCGGACAGCGGGCCGAAGGTGGCCTTGGGCTCGCCTAGCGAGCCGATCCCCCCGCCGCCGTGGTGGGCGATCAGCACGGGACCGTCCTCGGGTCCCATCACCTCGACGTTCAGTGCGCAGCCGTTAATGGTTACTTGCATCTCATGCCTCCGTGGCGGTCCAGCGCTCGATCTCGTCATCGAGCAAGGTGAGGGGGATGGCTCCGTTGCGCAGCACCGCGTGGTGGAACCCGCGCAGATCGAATCGCGGCCCGAGCGTGTGCTGCGCCCGCTCGCGCAAGCGCACGATCTCGCGCTTGCCGGTCACGTAGGCGAGCGCCTGGCCGGGCCAGGCGATGTACCGGTCGACTTCGTTGCGCACGTGGTCGCGCGTGGTCGCGGTGCGGGAAAACATGAAGTCGATCGCCTGCTGACGCGACCAGCCCAGGTGGTGCATGCCGGTGTCCACGACGAGCCGGCAGGCACGCAGTGACGCGAAGGACAGCATGCCGAGCCGCGCGATCGGGCTGCTGTACAGGCCGATCTCGTCAGCCAGGCGCTCGGCGTACAGCCCCCAGCCCTCGTTGAAGGCGCACAGCTCGGCGTCGAGGTGGCGCCGGTACCGCGGGATGTCGAGCGTCTGCGCGGTCGCGAGTTGCAGGTGGTGCCCGGGCACCGACTCGTGGAACGCGAGCGGCTCGTATTCGTACCGGTAACGCTCGCCCGGGTTGGTCGCCAGCAGGCAGTGCGCGCCAGGGCGGCTGCCGTCGACGGCCGGGGGCCGGTAGTACGCCATCGCGGTGTTGTCCGCGTCGATCGGGTTGATCTCCTCGATGACGCAGGCGGGAATGTCGTAACGCACGAAGTAGGCGTCGCGGACGGCCTCGGCGCGGTCGAGGGCGTCCTGCGCGACCGCGATGATCTCCTCGCGGGTGCGGAAGCGCAGCGCCGGGTCGTCGCGCATCCGTGCGGCGATGGTGGCGAAGTCGCTCTCGCCGAGCGCCTCCTGTCCGATCTTCGACCACAGTCCGGCCAGCTCGTCGAGTTCGGCCAGCCCGACGGCATGGATGTCCTCCGGCGAGAGCGCGGTGGTGGTGTGCCGCGCGACCGCGGCCAGGTAACCCGCTTCACCACCAGGGATTTCGCGGATGCCGACCCGCTCGTCCGGCCGGGCGAGCGGCACAAGCTCGCGGCGCAGCAACTCGGCGAGCCGCTGCATGGCCGGCCTGATGGTCTGCGTGATGTGCGCGGTTGCCGCCTCGCGCACTGCGAGTTTCGCGTCCAGCACCGGCTTGAGCAGCGCATCTTCGGATACCGGTAGTGCGAGGTACCCCGCCAGCTGGCGGATGGAGTGGTCGACGCCGACGGCGGTGGGGGTGCGCCCGTCCGCGGCTTCCGCCAGGTACCGCTGGCCGAGCGCATCGAGGGTCGCACCGATCTTCGACAGCCTGCTGAGGTAGCGGGCGACGGCCTCGGGGCTGGCGACGGTCATAGCGGGCACCGCCTGGAAGATCAGGCCCTGCCGGCTGACATAGCTTTTCGCCGACGCGTTGGCAGCCCAGAGCGAGTGCTCGGCGTCGGAGCGGGCTCCTTCGACGAGGGCGGTGAGCACCGCGTGATCGACGCGCTGGGCGTTGGTGAGGCCGACCGGGTCGATCTCGCGAACCTGGCGGCCGATAGCCGCCAGCTCTTGTGCGGTGCGTTCGCTCGCTTCCCGGCTCGGGTCGAAGGACAGCCCGTCGAATTCGTCTACGCCGAGCAGGGTGGCGTTGTACGGGTCGTAGCTGTGCTGGGTGACGAAATACGCCGCCCCGAGCCGGGTGAGTTCAGCTGCGGCCGCGGTTTCTGTGTCGGTCATGTCCCGTCCTAGAAGAGCGAGTGCCCGCCGTCGATGGAGATCGTCTGCCCGCTGACCCAGCCAGCGTCCGGCGCCACGAAGAACAGGACGCCGCGGGCGATGTCGTACGGCTGACCGGTCTGACGCGTCGCGATGCGCTCCAGGAGAGCCCGCTGGCCTTCCTCGCCGTAGCTGTCCCACTGGGCCTGGGTGGTCGGGTTCGAGAGCACGAATCCAGGTGCGATGCAGTTGACGGTGATGCCGTGCGGCCCGAGTTCGTGAGCCATCTGGCGCGTGAAGCCGATCTGGCCGGCTTTCGCCGTGGTGTAGGCCTGGATGCCAGTGAGGCTGACGCTGCGGCCGGCCCCCGAGGAGATGTTGACGATCCTCCCGTAGCGGGCGGGCTTCATAATGCGGGTGGCAGCGCGAGTGCAGTTAAGCATCGTGCGCAGGTTCGCGTCCACGACGGCGTCCCAGGCCGCGTCGGTCAGCTCGTCGATGGGGGTGTGCGTCTGCCCTTGGACTCCCCCGGCGTCGTTGACGAGAATGTGAAGCTCGCCCAGTGCGGCGAAGAACGCGTCCACGGCCGCCGGGTCGCGCAGGTCGACGCTGTCCTTGTCGACCCGGTGAACGATCGCGCCCTCCGATTCGAGCAGGTCCGCGATTTCGCGCCCGATGCCCTGCGCCGTTCCGGTGACGACGGCGGCCTGCCCGTCGAGATGTCCCATGTGTCAGTCTTCTTTCTGTTGCTGATGCGGTGCCGCCACATTGCCGGCGGGCCCGCCGGCGCGGAAGGCCCGGTAGATGTGCACTGACCGCTCCCAGTCAGCCATCCGCTCGATCGCCGCCTCACCGACTTCGTGGAAGACGGCATCCACCAGGCTTTCTGTGAGCACGAGAAGCGCTGCGAAAGAGTCAAAGGGGACGCCGTCGACAGCGACGGGCAGCACGACGTCCGCTTCTTCCGCCGACGGGGAGAGCGACTCGTCGGTGATCAGGATGACGCTGGCGCCACAGGCCTTCGCGAACGAGACGACCTCCTTGGCTGCCAGTTCGTATCGGCGCAGGTCATAAACGATCGCGACCGAGTCGCGGCCGGCGCGCAGGTACTTAGCGAGGTCGGCGCCGCGAGGCTCGTCGGCGTAGTCAACATTGAGGATCAGCTGATCGAGCTGCATCGCCAGCATGCGGGCGATCAGCCGCGAGAAGTACCCGCCAGAGATGACGACGTGCTTCGGGCGTCCGGCAAGCAACGCAACGGCTCGTTCGATCTCTCCCGGCGGCACCGTGTCCTGCAGCCGCGCGACTAGCCGGGCGCGTACTTCGACCGCGCGCAGGAAGACGCTGTCGCCGGACGGCACCGCCCCGCGGGCCCTGGCCCGGCTCAGCGGGCTCATGGAGCGGGTGACCTCATCGCGCAGGCGTTGCTGAAACTCGGGATAGCTGCCGAACCCGAGCCTGTCCAGCAGGCGCAGCACCGTTGGTTTGCTCGTCCCTGCTGCTGCTGCCAGTGCGGCGGTGCTCTCAAGCCCCGCAGCCGGGTAGCGGGCTAGGAGAGTGCGCGCCACTTTCCTCTCGGCAGGGGTGAGCTCATCCATCCGCTGAAAGATCTGGTCTCGCAACGGCAGGTCATCGGCCGGAGTGTCCGTCATGTTGTGAGCGTAGGTTCGGGGCCGGTACCCCGTGCGGAGAACATCGCCGGCGAGTTGTGCGCCACGACGATGCGGCCATCGCCGCCGACGGCGATGACGCCTCCGGTGGAGCCGCGCTTGTCGAGTTCCTGCTCAAAGGTCTCCCGGACTGCCGCTGCGAGGTCCGCGCCCGTGTAGCGGATCCGAGCGGCGATGTCGTATGCCACGACGCCGCGGATGAAGGCCTCGCCGTGGCCGGTGCTCGAGACGGCCACAACATTGTCGCGTGCGTACACGCCCGCACCGATGATCGGTGAGTCACCGACGCGTCCGTCGGCCTGGCCGACCATCCCGCCCGTGGATGTTGCGGCGGCGACGCGGCCGCCCGAGTCGCGGGCCACCGCGCCGACCGTTCCGTGGCGGGCGGCGACGCCGCGGCCGTCCATCACTCGCTCCAACTGCTGCCGCCGCGGCTCGGTGATGAAGTAGTCGCGCTCGACCACCTCAAGTCCGTGGCGCTCAAGGAACGCGACATCCGGGTCGACGATGAGGGCGTGCTCGGTCTGCTCCATGACGGTGCGGGCGAGCCAGACCGGGTTCTTGGCGTGCTTGGACGCGGCAACCGCGCCCGCGAGTCCGGCTCCTGTCATCACCGATGCGTCGAGCTCGGCTTGTCCCGTCGCGGTGAGCGCCGCGCCGCGGCCAGCGTTAAACAGCGGATCGTTCTCAAGTACTTCAACGCTCGCGCAGACGGCGTCCAGAGCGCTGCCGCCTGACGTGAGCACCTGCCATCCGGCGGAAAAGGCGGCACGCAGCCCCTCCGAGTACGGCGCGCGGCCCGCAAGGGTCAACTCCTCCACGCGTCCGCCTGCCCCGCCGTGCAGAGCCAGGCTGGGTCCCTCGTCAGGCGGCAGCGCTTCGAAAATCTTCATAGCAATCGTCTTTCTGTCGTGCGGTTGAAAGCTCAGCGTCCGCCGGCCTGCCGGGTGATGTAGGTGACGGCCACAAACGACTGGTAGACGCTCAGCAGGTTGTCACCGCTGATCCGGGCGGCGCGTTCACCGGTGCGCTCCGTGTCACGCGCCCACGTGGCGACATCCGCCATGTCACCTGTCTGGAATTCCATATCCAGTGTCACCGGCTTGTCGATCACGGGTGCCTGCACGCTTCCGGCCGCGACACGGCGGACCGCTTCTTCGGCGCCGGCGTGGATCCGCCGGCACGACTCGTCCGGATGTAGGTTCAGCGCCGCCGACCGGGTGATGGACTCCTTCGTGATCACGCTGACGGCGTCCGGCGCGAACGGCCCCGCCTCTTGGGCGGTCACCCGGTCCCCGGAGACGAAGGCGACGGGGGTGCCGTAATGCGCCATAGGCAGGGCGTTGATGCCGCTCTCTCCCACGTACTCGCCATTCACCCGGACGCCCGCGAACACCTCGGGGTTATAGGTGTGGGACAACGTCGACGGGCGTCCTGAGATCGAACCGTGATAGCCAACAAGGAAAACAGCCTCGAAGCTGTCGTCGAGCCCCTCGACCATGTACATCGGCTTGTGGCGGCCCGACAGGTAGCTGGCGCCCCCGGCGATCTTGCGCGGGTCGAGATTGGCCATCCGGCTGTGCGAGTCGTTCACGACGATCTCGGTCGCCCCGCCAGCGACCGCACCCTCGATGGCCGCGTTGACTTCATCCTGCAGCAGCGCGCAGCCAAGCGCGTACCCTGAGCTGCCGGGGCGGCACTGGTCCCAGTCGACGATGCCGGCGACACCTTCCATGTCGCATGAGATCCAGATCTTCATTGTTCCTCCTTCAATGCGGGCACACCCCGGTACGGGGGGAGCTCTGCGGCCAGCAGGCACGCGCTGGCATGCCCAGGGCCGACCGGCGAGAGGCCGGGGTCTTCCGTACGGCACCGGTCGGCAGCGACCGGGCACCGCGGATGGAAACGGCAGCCAGAAGGCAGGTTGATTGGACTCGGCGGCTCGCCCTCGACCTCAAACTGATCGGTAACGCTGTCGGCAGACATGCGGGGGATGGAGTCGATCAGCGCGCGAGTGTACGGATGCCGCGGGTCGCTGAAGATCTCGGCCGTGTCGGCGATCTCGACGATCCGGCCCAGGTACATCACGGCCACCCGCTGGCTGAGGTGCTGAACGACAGCGAGGTTGTGCGCGATGAACAGGATGCTCAGGCCCAGTTCGTCCTGCAGGGACCTGAACAGTTCGAGGATGGTCGCCTGGACGGACACGTCAAGCGCAGAGACCGGTTCGTCGGCAACGAGTACATCGGGTCGTACCGCGAGAGCTCGCGCGATAGCCAGTCGCTGGCGCTGACCGCCGGAGAACTGGCTGGGGTACGCGTGCAGCGCATCCTCTTCAAGTCCCACACGGTTCAGCAACCGGATGCTCTCGCTGCGCACCTCGCTGTGCGGAACTACGCGATGGAGCCGGAGCAGTCCGGCGAGCATCGATCCCACACTGATCCGGGGATTAAGCGAGGAGTAGGGATCCTGGAAGACCATCTGCACGTGCCGCGAGCGCTCCCTGCGGCCGGCGCCCTCAGCCAGTTCGAGTTCGTGGATTTCTCCCCCGGTCGGCTTCAGCGCGCCGACGAGGATTTTCGCCAGCGTCGACTTGCCGGACCCGGATTCACCCACCAGCGCGAGCACTTCACCGCGGCGCAACTCGAGGTCCACCCCGTCAAGGGCCTTAAGTGACACCTTCTTCGCTCCGCCGAACCGGCCGAATAGGCCCTGGTTCAGCCGGTATTCCTTGCTGATGTTGGCGACGCGCAGCACGGCCGGCTGCGCAGCGACTTCTGGCTGAGCGGTGACGTCCGTCATGCGGTCGCTCCCTCGAAGATGCGCGCGGTTTCAAAGCAGGCCACCTCGCGCCCCGGCAGCACGCCCTCCAGCCTCGGCCGGGTGGTGGCGCAGTGCTCGACCGCGAAGGCGCAACGCGGCTGGAACGGGCACCCGTTCGGGCGGTCGGCGAGATTGGGCGCGAAGCCAGGGATTGCCACGAGTTCCCTATCGGGCTGGTCGAAATCGGGTGCCGAGTCGAGCAGGCCCTTCGTATACGGATGCCGCGGATCGGCGAACACGTCCTTCACACGGCCCTGTTCGACGATCTCGCCGGCGTACATGACAGCCAGTTCCTTGCAGGTCTGGTTGACGACACCGAGATCGTGGGTCACGAAGACGAGCGCCGTCTTGGTGTCCTCGCACAACTGCTCGAGGAGGCGGAGCACCTGGTGCTGCACCGTCACGTCGAGAGCGGTGGTCGGTTCGTCGCACAGCAGCAGCTTCGGCGAGCAGGACAGTGCCATCGCGATCATGATGCGCTGGCGCAGTCCGCCCGAGAGCTCGTGCGGGTATGCCCGGGCGCGGCGAGCCGGGTCCGGGATGCCGGTCTTGCGCATCATGTCGATGGCGAGGTCCATCGCCGCGGACTTGCTGAGTCCAAGGTTGCGTCGCGGGGACTCGGCGATCTGCTCCCCGACATGCATCACAGGGTTCAGCGCGCTCATCGGTTCCTGGAAGATCATCGCGATTTCCCGGCCGGCGAGGCGCAGACGGGATTTCAGCCGGCATGCTCTGCAGATCCTGGCCGCGGTACTGGATCGAGCCCGACAACACCGTGACCCCGGCGGGCAGCAGGTTAGCGATCGCCCGCAGCGTCATGGACTTACCGGAACCGGATTCACCGACGATGCCGAAACGCGTCCCTTCGGCGACGTCGAAGCTGATGTCATCGACGATGACGGTCGCAGGCCTGCCCTTGCGTTGCACGCCGAGCGACAGGTTGCGCACCGAGAGCAGCGGAGTCTCGCTCATCTCACTTCCTCCGGTCTGGGCTGAGCAGGTCGGACAGCCCGTCGCCGAGCCAAGACAGCCCGAGGCTGGTGACCACGACCGCGAGGCCGGGAATCGTTGCCTCCTGCCACTGCGTGGTAATGAATTGCTGCCCGCCCGCGATCATCGATCCCCATTCCGCGGTGGGCGGAGCGATGCCAAGCCCCAGGTAGCCGAGTGTGACGATGGCCATGATGTCCTGCACGATGTCGCTCATCGCGTAGATGATCGCCTGCGACAGAACGTTGGGGCCGATGTGGCGGACCAGCACCTTCAGGTGCGAGAAGCCGCCGAGTCGCGCGGCCATGACGTAGTCCTGCTGCTTGGCAACGAGGATTTCGCCGCGGACGATCTTGGCATAGGACACCCACGACACCGCCGCGATCGCCAGGTAGATGCTCGTCTCACCGGCTCCGAGCACGAAGACCAGGGCGATGACCATCACGTAGAACGGGAACGCGAAGAAGATGTCGACGAGGCGCATCACGACCGTGTCGAGCCATCCGCCGAAGTACCCGGCGAGGCCGCCGAGGACCGTACCGACGACGAACGGGATAAGCACGGCCATGAAGCCGATGCGCAGGTCGACGCGCGTTGACCAGATCAGCCGGGTCAACACGTCCCGGCCGAACTGGTCCGTGCCCAGCCAGTGAGCGGCGCTTGGCCCCTGGAGCACGTCGGTGAGGTTCTGCGCGACCGGCGAGTACGGGGTCAGCAAGGGGGCGAAAACCGCTACCAGGATGAGCCCGCCGACGATCACGATCCCGGCGACGAGCGAACCGTTGCGGTACCAGGGTCGCAGGGACCGAGACCGAACGGCGCGGCGCCGAGTCTTGGGCGGTGTGAGTGTCGGGGCAGGGGTAGTCGTCATCGGACTGCCTCCGTGTTAGCTAGGTCGACCCGCGGATCCAGCAGCGTGTACACGATGTCGGTGAGGACGCCGACCGCGACCACGAAGAGGGCGACGAACAACGCGACGCCCTGGATGGTCGGGAAGTCATCGGAGAGGATCGCGTTGATCATGAGCGATCCGAGTCCGGGAATCGCGAACACCTGCTCGATGATGAGCGATCCGCCGACAAGAAAGCCGAGGTTGACGCCGACGATTGAAACAGTCGGGATCGCCGCGTTGCGCAGCACGTGGACGCGGAAAAGCGAGGCGCCGCCAATGCCTTTGGAGCGGGCGGTGCCGATGTATTCCGAGCCGAGGACCTGGATGGTCGACGCCCGCAGGCTGCGGATGATGGTCGGGCACATCGAGATGGCCAGGGTGAGCGCCGGCAGGAACAGGTAATACAGGTGGTCGAGAGGGGTTTGGCCGTAGCCGCTGACCGGGAAGAGCCGCAACCGCACCGCGAGGAGCAGGATCAGCATGATACCGATCCAGAATTGCGGCATGCCCTGTCCGAGCAGGGTGTAGGCGCGCACACCCAGGTCACGGGCGCCGCCGGGCCTGTTGGCCGCCCAGCCGGCGAGCGGGACGCTGATGATCAGCGACAGGACGAGCGCGTACAGCACCAGGCTCAAGGTGACCGGCGCTGCGGACATCACGAGGCCGAACACCGGCGACTGGTAGGTCAGCGACTCACCGAGGTCACCATGGAAGAGATGCACAAGGAACAGCCAGTACTGGTCCCACAGGGGCTGGTCGAGCCCGAGGTGCTTCGAGAGCGCGGCCACGGCAGCGGGAGTCGCGTGGTTGCCGAGGATGGCAATCGCCGGGTTGCCGGGCAGCAGATGCGACATCAGGAAGACGAGAATGGTCACGCCGAATGCCACGGGGATCGCCTGAAGGATCCGGCCCGGAATAAATCGCAACCGGTGCAGCATGTACTTCTCCTTGCCGCGGGGCCGGCGGCCGAGCCGCCGGCCCCGCATTGCGAGGTGAGATGGTGGACGTCAGCTGGTCAGGTAGACGTCACCGAGGTCGAAGTTGCCGAGCGGCGTCACGAAGAAGCCGTGGACGTTGTCCGTGGTGGCGTAGGCATACGGCACGTAGTACAGGTAGGCGAGGAACGCATCCTGTGAGGTCAGCTGCTGCAGCTGGTCGTACAGGGCAGCCCGCTTAGTCGGGTCGATTTGCTGCTCGGCCTGACTGTTGAGGCTGACCACCTTCGGGTTGTCGTAGTAAGTGAAGGCCGACGAGGCGCCGCCCTTGGGATTCACCGCGAAGGAGGTCCACTCATCCGGGTCAGGGATGTCCATGGTCCACTGGGCATAGGCCATGTCGAAGGTATCGGCTTCAAGTGACGCGTGCTGCGCAGTGGGATCCAACTGCTGGATGTTCAGCGTGATGCCCAGCGGCTTCAGTTCGGCTTGCACGATCTGCGCCGCCGCCGACTCGTTAGCGTTACCGGAAGCGATCTGCAGCGTCGTGGTAAATCCATGGGGCTTCGACGATTCCGCCAGGGCCTTCTTGGCGGCCGCCAGGTTATATGTCTCACCGCCTGTGGCGTCGTAGTACGGCACGCCCGGCATCAAGAGCGAGTTGGCCGGCTTTCCGTTGCCGAACAGCACGGCGTCTACCAGCGCAGTGCGGTTGATCGCGTCCGAGATCGCCTGCCGCACGTGGATGTCATTGAACGGCGCCACCTTCTCGTTCATGGTGAGGTAGTCGATCTCAGTGGACGGGAATGAGGTCGCCGTGATGTTCGGCGTGCTCTTCAGCGCTGAGAAGGTCGACCAGTCCGGGAAGGTGTCGATGTTGGCCTGGTTGCCCTCGAGCTGCAGCTGACGGGTGCTCGCATCCGGGACGACGTCGAATTGAACGCTGTCCAGATACGGCTTGCCCGGCTGCCAGTAGTGAGGGTTCTTGACCAGCTTGATGTACTGGCCCTTCTTCCACACATCCCACTCGAACGGCCCGGTGCCGATGGGGTGGTCGTAGAAGGCTGCCTCGGTCTCCCCGGCGTAATTATTCGGGATGATCGCGTTGGCGAACAGCGACAGGTCAGCGAGGATCGGAGCCCACGGGTACTTGAGGTCGACCTGCACCGTCGACGGGTTGACCGCGACGACCTGCTTGATCGCCGTATTGATGAAACCCCAGCCCGCCGACCCGCTGGCGGTGTTCTGGTCGATCGAGAACTTGACGTCGGCTGCGGTCATCGGCTGCCCGTTGGAGAACTTGACGCCACTGCGCAGTTTGATGGTGTAGGTCAGCTTGTTCGGCGACACGGTGTATCCGGTGGCCAGCCAGGGCTCGACCGATTTCCCGTTGTCGCTGACGGTGAACAGAGGCTCCATGATCTGTTCCATGACGTAAATCGAGCTGTTGTCGAACGTCGTGGTCTTGTTCATGGAAACGGCGTCGTTGGACCGGTCGATTACAAGGTTGCCCCCGTCGACCGGCTTTGACGAGCCACTCGCAGCGGAGCCGGTTCCGACGCCGGCGCCGCAGCCCGCGAGGACTAGCGCGACCACCGCGAGAAAAGCGGCGGCCGAGACGCGAACTTTACTCTTCATACGTTCCTCGGGTGTCATGAGCGCCGTGGCACTCGACCAGCGGGGAGGGACAGGCGCAGCAGTGGTGCGGCGCGATCCACGAATCCTAGCCCGCTCGTACCAAACGTTACAAGAGGTGATAATTATTTATATTGTGTTACGTTTGGTAAAAAGCGTTAGCGACTTACTCGGTCGCTGTCGCGGGAAGGGCAAGCCCGAGCAGGAGCCCGTCGGCGCAGACAGCCGGACTCGACGTGATGAAGAGCGGGACTCCAGGGGCGGGCGCGGTAATTCGCGTCGGTGCGCCGCCGATGATCGGTGAGACCGTGCCCAAGACGTCCCCCGCTGCGACGCAGGTGCCAGTCTCAACCGCAGGCTGCCACCATCCGGCGTCGGTCGTTCTCATCCAGATCCATCCGTCGTGTTCGACCGGGCGGTCGAACACGACGGCCTCGCCGGGCAGTAGTCGCAGATGGCGGAGGACGTTCCGCAGCCCGCGAAGATGCCTGTCGACAGCATCCCGGGCAAGGATGCCGCACTCTCCCGACTCGGCGGTGAATGACGGGATGCCGAGATCGGCCGCAGCAGCTGAGGTACTGCCCGCAACAGTCCGGCCGTCAGACGACTGCCGCACCATGTGTCCGAGGCCGTAGGTCAGAGCGAGGTCGCGGGCCTGCTGTTCGACGGGCGATGCGTCGTAGAAGACGAACGGCTCAAGTGCTTCTGGCAAGTCCCCGGCGTGCAGGTCGATCAGGTAGTCGGAGCCCTTGACGAGCCTTTCTGTGACCGCAGCGGCGATCCGTTCGGCAGCACTGCCGCCCGCATCGCCGGGAAAGCTGCGATTGAGGTTCTTGCCGTCGAACGGGACGACGAACGGCGTGCGCGCCCAGAACGCCGGCAGATTGATGAGCGGCGCAATGGTAACAGTCCCTGAGAGTTCAGCCGGCCGAAGCTCCGCCAGCAGCTCGCGCGCGGCGGCGATCGACGCGTATTCGGTCCCGTGCACGCCAGCGATCACCGTCAGATGCGGTCCGTCGCCCGCCTCTCCGGCGACCTTGACGTACGGAATGCTCAGCACTCCGTCATCGCCGAGGTCGACCCGCACCTCGTTCGTCTCGATCATCCTTGCCTCTCCTCCCAGACACCGCGCACGGGCCTGCCACCACTCTCACCGTTGTTGTAGTTCGTTACTACATTGGCAGATTAACGACAGAATGTACCGAATGTTACAGATCCATTTCCGGTTCGGTGTCTTCCGTGCGCTGCCTTCCGGGCACTGTCTTCCTGGTGCGGCCGCATACTGCGGGATACCGCGTTCGAAGAGGTCGAGCATGAGCGTGCGGAGTTCCGTCTCGTCGCAGACGGCGGGCATGCGCAGTCCCGGACCGGTCGTCAGCGCCGTCGACCCGTCGCGGCGGAGGGTGAAGCGGTAAGCGGTGACCGAGTCGGGACGGATCAAGACCGCTGACCTTCTGCGACCGAAGCCCCAGGGCGCACAGATCAGCCCCGCAGAGCACGGGCAGGCTCGCCGAGCCATCATCGTCCAGTTCATTAAGCAGCGCTCGGAGCATCTCGAGGTAACTGCTTGCGCCTATTTCCACATCGATCCGCATCTAGCACCAACTCCCGGTGGAAGTGACCAAGTGCCATGCGAGCTTGAGGAGTCGCCGCCTTCGATGGAAGACAGTACAGAACCACGCTGGCGAACGGCCAGCTACTCAACCGGCAACGGCGGTGCGTGCGTAGAGGTGGCCAACGCTGCGAGTGTCGTCATGGTGCGCGACACCAAGGACCACGACGGCGGAGCGCTCAGCGTCCCCGCAGATGCGTGGCAAAGGTTCACCGACTCACTGAAGTAGGCCACGAGTACAGCCGAGGGGCACGCCAGCAGTCCGGGTCGTGTCCCTCTTGCTTTCCGCGCCGCAAGAGCGGCCCGCAGAGACACACGGCCCGTGCCCCGCGGCCTAGTTAGTGGTCGCCGGGCATGCTCTACCAGGGCATACTCGCGCCAGGGACCACTCCGACGGGGTGCGGCCGTAGGGCCCGCAGGGGCCCCGCCCGCCCCACGCGTCCTATGGCGGCGATGCGGTGGTTCAAGTTCCCTTGCTGTTACCGTCCCGGCTCGGTAACGGCGCTCGCCGTCATGAGATCGCATCGACTATGGCAGTATATGCTCTGATTACTTCTTTCTCATTGGTATCTGTGTGATGGCGTTGGTGGACGCGGGCTGGAAGCGACCCGTTGGCGCCTTTCTTGGGGGCACGCTGTGGGCGTACTGGATTGGTCGCGGGCTCTGCCGATCACACGATCTGAGCGCCTGCCTCCGGAGCCTCGATTCTGGGACGCAGTCGGACACAACCACGAATTTAAGACAGCCGTCGCGGATCTTATCGACAACTCCATCGATGCTAATGCCCGCACTGTGCTAGCTCGCTTCATCCGGACAGAGGGAGTCGTCACCAGCTTTGTCCTGGTGGACGATGGATCCGGAATCCCCGCGGACAAGATCGACAATGCTATGACTCTTGGTGGGGCCAAGGAGTACACTGAAGGTAGCCTTGGACATTTCGGTGTCGGGCTCAAGGCATCCTCGTTTAGCCAGGCGAATACGCTGGTGGTGATGTCGCGAGCTGACCACGGAACCGCGTCGGGACGCCAGTGGATTTTGGAGAAGGCGCACGAGAACTTTGAGTGCGACGTCATCGACCAGTTGGCTGTGGAAGAGGCGCTGTTGCATCCGTGGGGATCGCTGAGCCTAAAGACTGGAACGGTGGTGCTCTGGAAGGACATGAAAACGTTCCCTCGGTCGTCTGACACGAGGACAGTTGACTCCTTCCTGCAGAGCACCATCGAGTCACTCGCGCGGCACCTGGGCTTGGTCTTCCACCGGATTTTGGCCGCTGGCCGGATCAGGATTCTCATCGACTCCGAGGATTCTGATACCGGGGGGACGGGCGCGGTCATGACGGTCGCTCCGATCAATCCGTTCGGATACACCCGTAGTGGGCTGGCCGGATACCCGAAGAACTTGACGGGGGCCTACGCAGGCCGCGAGTTCAGCCTTGAGTGCCACATCTGGCCCGGCCGATCACAGGCTGCGGAGTTTAGGCTGGACGGGAAGCACTCCGCAGAGGACCGGCAAGGCTTCTACTTCTACCGAAATGACCGGCTGCTGCAGGGCGGCGGATGGAACCAGATCGTCCAGCCTGATCGCGAACACCAGTTGGCTCGCGTGGCAATCGATATCGATGATTCGTGGGCGCAGCATATAGGGATGAATCCGCAAAAATCTGCCGTCCTCGTGGACGCGGACTTCCTCGCTGCGGTGGAGAAGACGCAGAGCCAGGACGGCGTGACGTTCTGGGGATTCCTTGACCAGGCGCGCGAGACGTACAAGAAGTCGACCAAGAGGAACCGGGACCGCCCGAAGACGGTTCCACCTGGGAAGGGGTTCCATCCCGAGGTCCGAAGCGCGCTCGATGAAGAACTCGACTACCTGCGCAATGAAGACCCCTTCCACATCCGCTGGGAACGTGTGGACGGCGAGACCTTCTTCGAAGTTGACCGCACTGAGCGAGTCCTACGCTTGAACAAGCGTTATCGCGCGATACTGACGGGCTATGAACGAGGCACTCTCAACGATGCGCCCATACTGAAGGCGTTGCTCTACCTTCTTATGCAGGAAGTGTTCGCCGGCTCACATCTCGGCCCGCGCGACAAGGACAACATCGACCTGTGGCAACAGATCCTGACCGCCGCAGCCATGGCGGAGGAGGAATGACAAGCAGATCGCGTCATCTGACCGAAGAAATCCTCGATGAGTTCCTGAAAGCCGGTCCGGAGACAGCCGTCCAGGTCCCAGGTGACCCAGAGGTACGGATCGTTTTCCGGCCAGGCGACGGTGGGGTCGCGGTCCTAGTGGCCTGGGACGGCATAGAGGTTCCCGACCTGGCGGTCTTCGAGCACCTGTCGGCGAGGGTGGTCACTTCGAGCGGCCGGGCCTGGGCGGAGCTTGCCATCGACGACGCGCAGGTCGCAAGGCGTGCGTACCCGATCCTGTCCCTGATCATCGACCGGATTCAATTGGAGGACCGGAGCTTCGCTTCGGCCGTGGTTGGCACGGTGCACGACTTCCGCGAGTTGCTCGAGAACGCCTCTGGCCTCGCCGACGACCGGGAGGTCGGCATGGTCGGCGAGCTAATCGTGCTCGACCACCTCGCGGCGGCTCTTGGGATGACACGCGCGCTTGATGCCTGGCACGGCCCGGATCGCGCGGAGCACGATTTCGATCTAGGCGATGCCGATCTTGAAGTCAAGACCACCCTGTCTGAGAAGCGGGTGCACTGGATTGGCTCACTCGGTCAGCTTGAACCGACGCCCGGACGGAGGCTCTGGCTTCTGTCTGTTCAGTTGACGGATGGCCTGAAGACCACTCCGACACTCACCCAACGCATCGAGCGCCTGCGGGCACGCTGTGCCAACACTGACTCCAAGACTTTTGAGGACAGGATCTATCGGGCTGGTTGGCGGGATATCTACGGCGCCACCGTCCGACGTCGACTCCGGTTGCGCTCGCTGCCGCTACTGCTGCCCGTCAACACGGACTTCCCTGCGCTGACCACGAGTCGATTCGCAGCAGTCGGGCTACCCTTGGACCGCCTCCGTGAACTGTCGTATTCGATTGAGGTCACTGGCTTGGCCACCGAGCTGGCAGCGCCGCTCGCAATCGTAAAGCTGCTTACTCAAGGAGAGCCGCGTTGAATAGCGTTCTGGTAAAGGCCTACCTCCGTGCCCTGAACAGCATGAAGGACGCTGAGCCGATGTCCTTGGTGAAGATCGCTGCGGTTATGGTCGATGATTCTTCGGCCGATGTGGGAGCGGCGCAGTTGTTGAAGCACCTGCAGGAGTCGGATGCCAACGATCCATTGCTGGCAAGGCTGGGACTGTTCGTCTTCGACTGGGATCGCTCCGATGTCAGGGATGAGTGGACAGAAGGAACGCAGCTGCGAACTGTCGCACGCCGCACGCGGATCTACGAATTGCTCGGCTTCGCGCCGGATGCCGCGGCGTGCATCGACGCACTCTTCCCAGTTAACCCAAAGACTAGCACGATCATCAGCGACAAGTTCGAAGCATGGTATCCGCCGTCCGACCTGGCCGCACACGCCTTCTACTGGGAAAGGTACCGCGATCACCTTCTTGAAGCGAAGGGCTGGAACCCAGAGGCGATTGCCAGTCTGGACGAGGACACCACGCGGGTGATAGAGCGCGTCAGTGCGCCGACCAGAATTGAGGAGTTCAAATCCCGAGGACTAGTGGTGGGATACGTCCAGAGTGGGAAGACGGCCAATTTTACGGGCGTGATCGCGAAAGCAATTGATGCGGGGTACCGGCTCGTAATCGTACTGGCGGGCACACTGGACATTCTTCGTGAGCAGACGCAGCGCCGTCTCGATATGGAGCTGATCGGGCGAGAGAACATCCTGCGTGGGCGGTCGGATGATGACGATGACGAGGAACCGCACGACTATGCCGACGATCAGGACTGGGCGGATGGGAAGTTCATCAGCTTCGGCTACCTGCCATCGGACAAGGGGTTTCCCGAGATCGTCAGACTGACCAGCAGTGGCACCGACTTCCGGCGGCTTGAGAACGGCATCAAGGTGCTTGAAATGGAAAAGTCCGATAAGCACAAGCCGCTCTTTGATTCATCTAACTTGTCCTCATGTCACGCCAGGATCGCTGTCGTCAAGAAGCACGCTGTCGTGCTAAATCGGCTGATCGCCGACCTGAAGAAGGTGAAGAAGCAGCTTGGCGAGATCCCGACGCTGATCATCGACGACGAGTCGGACCAAGCCTCGGTCAACACTACCAACCCAAAGAAATGGGCCGAGGGCAAGAAAGACCGGACGAGCATCAACCGGCTACTGTCAGAACTGCTCGGTCTGCTGCCGAGAGCGCAGTACGTCGGGTACACGGCGACGCCGTACGCCAACGTGTTCGTCGATCCGGACGACTCGCAGGACATCTTTCCGAAAGACTTCCTGCTATCGCTTCGCAGGCCCATGGGCTACATGGGCGTAGCGGACTTCCACGACCTCGACAGCTTGATCCCTGACGAGGAGAAGAACCCTGCCAACTCCAACGAGAAGGCCTACGTCCGGTCGCTTCGCGGAGAGACGCTAACGGCGCGTGATCTCGAGCTGCGTGACGCTATTGACGCGTTCGTCCTGACCGGTGCCATCAAGCTATACAGGGAGACGCACGGCAAGGGCGCAGGATTCTTCCGCCACCACACGATGCTGGTACACGAGTCGCACAAGACGGTCGATCATGCGGAGACTGCGGACCAGGTCCGCCGCATCTGGCAGGGGGCGGGGTACATGACGCCGTCCGGGTACCGGCGCCTCCACGACCTCTACGCGAGCGATTTCCTGCCCGTCTGCCGTGCACGCGCCAACGGCGGGGTCTTCCCGGCAGATTTCAACGAGCTTAGGGATTCAATCGGGGAAGCGATCCGGAAGATGTGCGAGTCTGGTTTGCCGATAATCGTGGTCAACAGTGATAAGGACTATAAGCAGGAGGCGATTGACTTCGAGAAGCGGCCGGTCTGGCGCATCCTCGTCGGCGGCACGAAACTAAGCCGGGGGTTTACCGTGGAGGGACTGACGGTCTCGTACTACCGGCGACGCACCCGCCAGGCCGCGACCATGATGCAGATGGGCAGGTGGTTCGGCTTCCGCAACGGTTATCAGGACCTCGTTCGCCTTTATATCGGACGCCATGAGCCTGACCGCAACACTCATCTGGATCTGTACAAGGCGTTCGAGGCGATGGTCCTCGACGAAGAGGACTTTCGCGCGGAATTGCGCCGATACGCGGAACTAGTCGACGGTGTCCCGCAGGTGACTCCGCAGGAAATCCCGCCGCTGGTCTCACAGCGGCTGCCGTGGCTCCGTCCCGACTCACCCAACAAGATGTACAACGCTGAACTGGTGGTCCGGCGTTCGCCCGGCGTCCGCATAGAGCCTCGTGGCTACCCGGAGTACACCGCAGACATCGTGCACAACTACCGTATCCTCGCGCGGACAGCGGCGCTAGCCGACGAACTTGCGGCATTCAGGGCAACCGCGAGTTCGACCTTCGAGGCGTATATGGGGCTGACCGCGCACAAGGACCTCGTGGCCGCACTTCGCCAGCTACGTTGGATGACCGCAGGATACTTCCGGCCAGATCTCAATTTCCTGGAGGAACTGAGTTCTGGGAGCGTGGCTGACTGGCTTGTGATCGTTCCGTTGCGCAGTGATCACCGCGATAGTGCTGTCATGCTTCCTGAGATTGGATCGAGGAGTGTCTTCTTTCGTAGCCGTGATGAGGGCTGGAACTTCGGGGCGATCAGCGAATCGCGGCATCGGATTCCGGCCAGTGTGATCGCAGGTGCGAAGGGGAACGAGTTGGCTGATCCAGTAATTGAGAGATACAAGTCTCCCACCCGAGGCGCAGTGCTCGTCTATCCCGTGATCACAAAGGAGCCCCCTCGGGTAACTCAGGATGGCATCGACCCGCAGGAAGTCACTCTTGCCGTCGAGTTGTGGGCACCTGCGAGCTCGATTCCGCCAAACTCTAAGAAGGTGCAGTTCAGGGTCCGAAACAAGTCTCTGGAGAAACAAGCCATCGTCCCATTGGCTACGTAAGGCCCTGTGGGGACTTTGCATCGGGTCCCCGTACTGCCAACTGGACCCTTCGCGCCGCGGCGGTAGGTTTCTCGTGTTCCCAGACGCGGATGACCCGCCACCCCGCCTCACGCAGGCGGATGTCGGTGTCGGCGTCGCGGGCGATGTTGCCCTTGATCTTGGTGTCCCAGAACTCGGAATTTTTCTTGGCTGGCCGGTGATGTTTGGGGCAGCCGTGCCAGAAGCAGCCGTCGAGGAAGACCGCGACCTTGGCGCGAGTGAACACGATGTCGGCGGTGCGGCGTACCTGCGGCACCGGGCGCAGTCCCACTCGGTAGCGCATGCCTAGGGCGTGGACGGCACGGCGGAGCGCAAGTTCCGGCTTGGTGTCCCGGCCCTTGTTCGCCCGCATTACGTTGCGGACGGCGGGGGACGACGCCCAGGATTCCGCATCTTTGGAGCCCGCCATGGCTTTTAGCCTGCCTAGTCTGCGGGGGTTTCCGTCCGGTCGGAGGACAAGCGAAGAGCGTCCGCGACCGCGTTGGCCATGAACTTGGCCAGTTCCACGGGGACAGCGTTGCCGAGTTGCCGCATCTGCTCGCCCCGCGGTCCTTCTAGACGCTTGTCGTCGGGGAACGTCATGACGCGGGCCACCTCGCGGACCGTCATGTAGCGGAGAGACCCGTCATCGAGTCGCACGACTGTCTCGCCGCCGGGGACGCCGTGTACGCCCGCCTTGACGGTCTTGGCGGGCTTGTCGAGATCGTTCGGTGTGTGGCCTGGATACTCGCGCGCGCCCGGCCAGCCATAGTGGTGGAGCCAATCGGGGTGCTCAAGCTTCTTTTCCAGCGGCTCAAGCGGCGCGGGCAGGTCCGCGATAGCGTCCCGGACGGTACGCCAAGGCTTGTTACCCTTCCTGACGGGCGGGAGAGGATCGGGCACGAGGCCATCGCGAGGGGCAATGCCGTGACGCTTCCAGTACACGCCGGTTGCCTGATCGTGCAAGAGCGCGGCCTCGGAATACTCCCCGTCAGGAATCTCCCAGCCTTCGAGGCCCAGGTCCTTCCTGAAGGCAACAACGAACACCCGCCAGCGGACCTGCGGAACTCCATAGTCAGCCGCGTTTACTAGCCTGAATGTGACGTCGTAGCGCTTCGTTGGGTCGTAGTCGTTTTCGCTGAGAAGCTTTTCCAGCCTGCGGTCATGGTCGCGCCAGTCCTCGCCATCCAGCGGCTTCTCGTACGGTGCTTTCAGCTGGCGGATGATGTAGCTGTAGTAGGGCTTGAACGACGGCCGTAGCAGCCCCTTGACGTTCTCCGCGACAATCGCCCTCGGCTTGGTCTCTCGAACGCAGCGGAGTAGTTCGGGCCACAGGTTGCGCTTGTCCTCATACCCTTTGTGCGCGCCGCCTAGGCTCCACGGCTGGCAGGGGACACCGCCGGCCACGACGTCGACTAGCCCTTCCCAGCGGCCGAAATCCTGCTTATGGATGTCGCCCTCGAAGATCGGCCAGGGATCGTCCAGCGACCCGGGGATTTCGGCCTCGGGGTCGTATGCGATCGCACCCCCCCCGGCGCGCAACGTCTGGCAGGCCCGCCGGTCGATTTCGACGGCAAGCAGGTGCCTGAACCTGGCCTGGTGCATGCCGATGGCTAGCCCGCCGCCACCCGTAAAGAGCTCGATGCTGGTGCCTACCTCCGTGGCGGGAGACTCCGAGCGGACACGAGGCACAGTCATCCAGAGAACGTACCGCACAGACCACCGTGAACGGGGATGCCACGCCGATCAGGACTGGTTGCTGTGACATTTAGCGCAAATCGGTCACTGTCAGTGGTCGACTATACGTTCATCTTATGATAGCTCTCGAACTTAAAGATGATATCGTTCAGGCAGATCGAGTATCGGAAGCCTCTAGCATCGAGCTGTTCACCGGCGGGGGCGGCCTAGCGCTCGCAATGAGCGCGGCTGGCTTCCAGCATGTGCTGGCCGTCGAGCGTGACGACCGAGCGTGCTTGACGCTTCTTGCCAACGCTGCCCGCCCGTTTGTCGCCGACGATCCCGATCCAGATCCCGCTTCCGTCGACGACAGGTGGCCACTCGCTCAGGCGGATGTCCGCGACGTCGACTTCTCGCGCTGGCACGGAGCGGTTGACGTCGTGGCCGGTGGCGTCCCGTGCCAGCCGTGGAGCGTCGCCGGGATGCACAAAGGTTACGACGACCAGCGCAACCTCTGGCCCGAACTTTTCCGCTGCGTACGCGAGACCCGCCCACGGGCGATCATCGCCGAGAACGTCCGCGGGCTGCTCCGTCCTTCGTTCCGGCCCTACTACGAGTACATCCTGCGCTCTCTCGCCGCCCCGTTCGAGCGCCGCGCTGACGGCGAGGACTGGTACGAGCACGACCAGCGCCTCAAGCGAACCCTTCGGTATCCGTCCGGAGACCCAAGCGAACGATACGACGTGACCTTCCGCCTGGTGAACGCGGCCGACTATGGAGTCCCGCAGGTCCGCTGGCGGGTGTTCGTCGTCGCCTTCCGCCATGATCTCGGCATCAACCGGATGGGAGTTCCCGCGGCCAACCCACGCGGAGGCGGTACTGCTCAGATCGCAGGCGTCGGGCGACTACTGGGCACGGCATCGCATCAAGCGGACAGGCACCGTGACATCCTGGCTCCCCGGAGTCGAGGAGCAGCTGGAGCCCTGGCGAACACTGCGCGACGCCATCCAAGACATGCCGTCCCCGATAGCCGACGTCGAGCATCCCGACTGGCTGCATCACGTCGGCTGCCCAGGCGCGCACGAGTACCCAGGGCATACCGCCAACGACCTCGATCGCCCAGCGAAAACAATAAAGGCAGGCGTCCATGGTGTTCCCGGCGGCGAGGCCGTCGTCCGCCTGGACGACGGCTCGATCAGGAACCTGACGGTTCGCGAGGCAGCCCGCGTCATGACGTTCCCTGACCGCTGGTGGTTGTCCGGCCCCCGCAGCGAACAGATGAGGCAGCTAGGCAACGCGGTACCCGTCACTCTCGCCCGAGTCGCCGCCGATTCGGTGGCAAAGGCGCTAATCTCCACGCATGCCGAAACGCAATGGGGTAACGCCGCGGTCGCGAGGTTCGGCCGACGCTCCTGACGGGAAATTTGACCCGCTCCGGCTGGACATCCTCAGCCAGAACCTTCGGGAGGCGCTCGACGCCCGGCCGCGCACCGAGTTTCCACCCAAGGAACGCTTTGTGGGCGCAGGCCTCTACGCCTTGTATTACAGGGGTCAGCTGGAACTATATGCGGGCCTGAGCCGGAGCGAAATACCGATCTATGTTGGCAAGGCGGAGGCGGGAAACAGTAGTTACGGGGAGCCCCCAGACGAGCAGCGCCCGCAGTTGTTTGATCGCATAGCGAAGCATGCGCGCAGCATCCGCGAGGTCGCTGACGGAGGCGGGAACCTCGCGGTTGATGACTTCGACGTACGTTACCTACTTCTCGACGACGTTTGGATCGTCCTAGGCGAGCGAGCGCTGTTGCGTGCCCATGTGCCAGTGCTGTGGAACACAGTAATGCTTGGCTTTGGCGCTAATCCCCCAGGCACCCAGCGGAACAACGCGCGGTCTGTTTGGGATACCATTCACTGGGGCAGGCCAAGGGCAGGCAATACGTGTAACCGCAGGTTCACTCGTGCTGAGATGCTCACCCGGATCCAACGCGGAATCGAGGCTTCTCTCATGCCCGAGGGTCGCGATCGTGATGCGGCCCTGCGCGCTGTCAGAGCACCTGCCCAGATGATCTGGGCACCGCCCAAGAAAAATTCGACTAGCAAGCGCATGCTTGTCTACCGCATGAATGAGTTTCTCGCCGAGAACGATGCTATCGGTAGGCAGATCCAGCCTGACGAATGGCGTGGGGCTGAAGGCCATGAGACCGAAGCGGAACCGGATCCGGAGGAAGCGGCCGAGCTGAACATCCTGGACGCGGAACGGATGGAGGATGACTAGGGCTCAGGACGGCTATCCACAGGAAAGGCGCGAGATGGCTGCCATAGCGGAGTTCCGCTTGAGTATCACGAAGGCACTCGGGGACCAACTGGAGGCTTCGCTGGCTACTCTGTCACCTGCTCCCCTAACGGTCGAGCGGCTAGCGCAGCTTCAACCCCGGAGCGGTGTCTATCAGTTGTACTACCGCAGCGCGTTCGTATACGTCGGTAAGGCGGAACAATCCTTGCCCGACCGGCTCGAGGATCACCTACGCAAGATCAGCGGCCGTGCGAACATCAGTCTGGACGACATGGGCTTCACCGCGATGTATGTCGAGGAAGACCTATCGGCAGTCGCGCCAGAAACGTTGCTGATCAACAGGTATAGAGCGGCAGGCAGTGTACCGTGGAACCTGGCTGGATTCGGTAACCACGACCCGGGCCGCAATCGGGACGATTCTCGTGTTGACGAGGATCACTGGGACGCCATGTATCCAGTCAACCTCGAACTGCCTTGCGATGGGATTAGCGCGGGTACCTACCCGGTGGTGGACTTGCTGCGCAAGGTAAAGGCGGCGCTTCCGTTCCTCTTCCGCTACCAAGACGGCAACAGATCGGTCGGCGCGCAACCAGCTGACTATCGACGGGAGGTTGCCGTCATCCCTCATGACAACCCGACAGCTGACCAAGCCTTCTCAAGGATCGCAGCTGCGTTGCCGGGGTGGCAGATCACGGCATTGCCAGGGTACGTGATCATGTATCGCGAGCAGCGTCACTACCCGAGCGCTCAGAAGATCTACTTGTTGGCGAATCCGTAGTATCGTTCCTGCCCCAGCCTGTCGGGGCCTTTCCTGTCCGAACCGACTCCGGCCAAGTGACCACGAGGATCCCGCCTAATGGTCACGCAGCGCCGACGGGTCGGCCGGCTTCGCAGGCCGCTCATTACCTTTCACCAGCGCCGTCGACCCGTCGCGGCGGAGGGCGAAGAGGTAAGCGGCCGTCCGGGCGTCCGAGCCGGGGCAGATCAGGGTGACCCCGCGCGGAAGCCGCCGTCTGAGGGCGTCGGGTCCGGTGGACTTGAGGATGCAAAACGATCCGGCCGTCCTCAGCGGCGCGAAGCGGGCCCGCGCCGGCTGACCAGCCCGGTCTGATAGGCGAAGACGACAAGCTGCGCACGGTCACGCGCCCCGAGCTTGATCATCGCCCTGCTGACGTGGGTCTTGGCGGTGGTGGGGCTGAGCACCATGGCCTCGGCGATCTCGTCGTTGGACAGGCCGTGTGCAACCAGGGCCACGACCTCTCGTTCCCTTTTGGTGAGGGCTTCCATCCCCGCGACGGCGACCGCGTCCGGCGGCCGGGCGACAAACTCGCCGATGAGGCGGCGGGTGACCGCGGGGGACAGCAGCGCGTCCCCGCGCATGACTACGCGCAGCGCCTGGAGCAGTTCGGCCGGCTCGGTGTCCTTGAGCAGGAAGCCGCTCGCGCCTGCCCGCAGCGCGCGGAAGATGTACTCGTCGAGCCCGAAGCTCGTCAGGATGACGACACGCACGCTGTCCAGCCGCTCGTCCGCGACGATAAGCCTGGTGGCCTCGATACCGTCGACCGTGGGCATCTGGATGTCGACGAGCGCGATGTCCGGACGGTGCTCTGCGGTAAGCGCCACGGCCTGCTGCCCGTCAGCGGCCTCGGCGACCACCTCGATGTCGTCCTCCGCTTCAAGCAGGGACCGGATGCCGCTGCGGATCAGCGCCTGGTCGTCGGCGAGGAGGACCCTGATCATGGCGGCGTCGCAGCCCGAACGGGCAGTTCGGCCCGCACCTGGAAGCCGCCGCCGTCCCGGGGCCCGGCATCGAGCCGCCCGCTGAGCGCGGACACCCGCTCCCGCATGCCGATGAGGCCGAGCCCGGGCCCCGCCAATATCGTGCCGGCGCCCTCCCCATCGTCGCTGACCTGCACCGTCAGGACGTTCGGCGCGTAGTGCAGATGAACGCAGGCGCGGGCCCGGCCAGCGTGGCGGCTGACGTTGGTGAGGGCTTCCTGCACGATCCGGTAAGCCGCCTGGTCCACGTCGAGGGGGAGTGGCCGCTGCGCGCCGGTCACCGCCACGGTCACGGGCAGCCCTGCTGAGCGCGCACGTGCCACCAGGCTGTCCAGCTGGCCGAGGCCGCTGCCGTCGCAGTCCTGCCTGCGGAGCACGCCGAGCGTGGCGCGCAGTTCCCGGGAGGCGTCCGTGCCCGCCTCCTGAATCGCCAGCAGTGCGGGCGGCACATCCTCGCCGCGCTTGCGCGCAAGATGTACCGCCACGCCGGCCTGAATCTGGATCACCGAGATGCTGTTCGTCAGGGAGTCGTGCAGTTCGCGGGCGATGCGCAGCCGCTCCTCCGCGGCTCTGCGCCGGGCGACCTCATCCCTAGTCCGCTCCGCTTCTTCGGCACGCTGCTCGACCTCGCGAAGGTGCAACTGCCACAGCACTGATGCCACGGCCATGACGCCGACCGAGACAAACCAGCCGGTCGCGTAAAACCGTCGCCACCCGCGTTCTGTGCGCATTCTTTGAGCCTACGCGCGGCGCCCGGAGGCGCATCGGCCCGGCGTAGCTATTTTCGGCTACTCCCGGGGTCGTATTCCGGCGCTCTGCCGTATCCACGTCGACCATGCAGAAGTCGCTTCCGCCGCACGACGACAAACTGCCATCGTGCCGACAGCATCGACCCCATGACAAGAGAAGGCTCCATGTCCGAGACACGAGCCGCGCCGGCTTCCCCTGGCGTCCTTCGACCGCACCTGCCGCTCGGTGTCGTCGTGGCGATCGCCTGCCTGGCGCAGTTCATGGTCGTCCTCGACTCCTCCATCGTCACCCTGGCCCTGCCGCAGATGCGGATTGGGCTGAACCTGTCGACCAACGAGCAGCAGTGGGTCGTCAGCGGCTACCTGATCACCCTCGGCGGCTTCCTGCTTCTCGCCGCCAGAATCGGCGACCTCTTCGGCCGCAAGCGGGTTTTCCTCTTCGGTGCGGTCGTCTTCACCGCCGCCAGCCTGGCCGGCGGCCTAGCCTCCGATCCGGTCATGCTGCTCGTGGCCCGGATCGTCCAAGGCGCCGGCGCCGCCGCGCTGGCCCCCAACAGCCTGAGCCTTATCACCGCCAGCCACACCGACGAGCACCAGCGGCGGCGCGCCCTGACCCTCTGGAGCATCATGGGCGGGGCGGCCGGCTTGGTCGGGGTCGTCCTCGGCGGCGTGCTCACCGCCGAGCTGAGCTGGCGGTGGGTGCTGTTCGTCAACATCCCCCTCGGCGTCGGGCTGCTCGTCGCCGGCATGCTCACCCTGCTCCCGGCCCCCGCCAGCGCCGAGCGGATCCGGCTCGACGTTCCCGGCGCCCTGAGTGTCACTCTCGGGATCGGGGCACTCACCTACGGGCTCTCGGAAGCTTCCTCCGACGGGTGGGGGTCAGCGAGTGTCGTGACCGCCCTTGTCGTGGCCGCAGTCCTCATTGCCGGCTTCCTTGTGGTCGAGGCCACCAGCCCGCGGCCGCTCATTCCCCTCGCCCTGTTCCGCCCACGCAGCGTGCGCATCGCGAACCTCCTCATGTTCTGCATGGGAGTGAACATGACCGCCGCGTTCTTCTTCCTCTCCCTATACCTTCAGCAGGTCCTCGGTTACAGCGCCCTGCGCGCCGGCCTGGCCATGCTGCCCATCACCGTCATCCTCATCGCCGGCGGCCTCGCCTCCCGCCAGCTCGTCCCTATCGTCGGCCCTCGCCGGCTGCTCGTCGTCGGCGGGCTCATCGCCGCCGCCGGCACCGCCTGGCTGGTCGGGGTGCCTACCCACCCGGCCTACCTGACCCACATCCTCGGCCCCACCCTCGTCGCAGGGGTCGGCATCAGCCTCATGCTCCTGCCGGTCACCCTCAGCGCCACCACCGGAGTCAACCCCAAAGACGCTGGCGCCGCCGCCGGGCTGCTCAACACCGCCCGTCAGCTCGGCGGTGCCATCGGCCTCGCCGTGCTCGTCACCGTCGCCGCGACCGTAACCACCCACACCGCCCATCACGCGCCCTACCTTGTCGCCCTCGTCCACGGCTACCACGTCGTATTCCTCGTCAACGCGACCGCCATGCTCGCCGCCGCCCTGACGGCCCTGGCCCTGCCCAAGGCGACGGCATCGGTCTCATGACGACGACATCCAAGGCGCCGCTGGCGATCGAGGCGTGCGGGCTGGTCAAGGAGTTCGGGGCCGCCATCCGGGCGGTGGACGGTCTCGACTTGTCGGTGCCGAGCGGCGACGTGTTCCCTCTGCTCGGCCCGAACGGTGCGGGCAAGCCCATTACCGAATTGAGGCATTCATTGCCGTCGAAGTGTGGGCGTTTGAGGAGGACCGCGGCGAGGCGAAGACACGGTCCTCTTGCCGCCGACCTATTCGTGTCGCATGTAGGGGGTAATGCGGCTATTCTGCCGTGGGCGGGGGGACTGCGGGACGAAAGGTACTCAGATGACCGATGGCCTTATCAGCAGCCCCGATGACCTTGGCGAGCCCCCTGCCGTCGACACCGGCACGGCGCATATCGCCAGGGTCTACGATTACTGGCTGGGCGGGAAGGACAACTTCGCCGCCGATCGCGAGGCTGGGGACGAGGCGTACGTCGCCTACCCCGACATGCCGTCGTCGGTCCGGGCCAACCGTGCCTTCCTGCGCCGTGCCGTCCGGTTCATGACCGAGTCCGGAATCAGGCAATTCCTTGACGTCGGAACCGGACTGCCTTCGAGGAACAACACGCACGAGGTGGCGCAGTCGGTGTCGTCCGACTGCCGCGTTCTTTACGTCGACAACGACCCGATGGTGCTCACACACGCGCGTGCGCTCTTGGCCGGCGGGCAGAAGGGCAGCACCGCCTACCTTGACGCGGACGCGCGCGACCCGGAGAAGATCCTGCGCGGCGCGGAGCGGATGCTGGACTTCAGCCAGCCGGTCGGCGTCATGCTCATCGCGATCTTGCACCTGGTGAACGACGAGGACAACCCGCAGCAGATCGTCGACCGGCTGATGGAGGCGATGACGCCGGGCAGCTACCTGGCGATCACGCACGTGCCGAGCGACATGCAGGCATCGATGGGCGTGGTCGCCGCGGCCAAGCGGGTCAACCGGCTCATGGCCCAGCGGATCAACCCGCGCAGCCGCGCCGACGTCACGCAGTTCTTTGACGGCCTTGAGTTGCTGCCGCCCGGGGTGGTGCCGATCCAGGAGTGGCGGCCGGAGACCACGGAGGAAGGCGCGGCCCGCGCCGCCATGTGGGGCGGTGTGGCCCGCAAGAACGCCTAGCCGGCCGCTGGCTTTCGTCGCGGTCGTTAGCGTCCTGGACGCCGGGCCGAGTCGCCGATCCGAGGTCGAAGGTGTCACCGGCGTCTTTTTACGACCGCGAGCACCAGGCTTAACGCGCGGCTTCATCGAAAACGCTGTCGGCTTGATCAAGCGCTACGGCGGGCTGAAGGCGGTTCGAGGCATATCGTTCTGTGGCTCGCGTGGTGAGGTCCTCGTCTTACTCGGACCGAACGGCGCCGGCAACCGTCACTCACTTATTACCCACGCTTCCGCGAGCTGGTCGCGGGTAAACGTCAGCGCGTCACCGCCCGGGCCGGGACCGGTCTGGATGCGCGCCCTGGCGATGCCGCGGCCAGCCTCGCGCCGCAGCCGACGCAGTTCGGCGTTCAGCGCGTCAAGCTCCGCCCGGGGAATGGTCACCATCTCTACAGCTTCGGCACTCATCGGCGATCGGTGCCGTACCGCACTGAGCCGACGCCAGGTCCACTGGCTCATCTACACGACCGAGACCGGCCGGGTCAGTCTTCGTCGTCTTTGAAGATGTCCGCGACGGTCGCGGCGGTCAGGGCCCGGTCGAACCACAGGTCCAGCTTGTCCAGCCCAGCATCCGCGGCGACCATCGCGCGCTGCTCCTTGGTCGGCTCGAGCTTGCGCGCGTCGATCACCTTCAGGACGTCCTGCGCCTTCGTCCTGGCTGCCCCTTGCTGGTCACCCTTCTCGATGCCTTGCTCGATGCCTTGCTCGATGCCTTGCTCGACGCCGATCTTGACGTAGCTCTCGATGAAGTCGTCTTTCCACTCGTCGGTTTTCATCATGGCCTCCAGGATCTGGCGGGCAGCGTCGGATGCCCTCTTCAGGATAAGTGCGGTGAGCCGCTTGCGCTCGGCGTGGGAGCCGCCGGTGTCGCGGATCGCGGCAAGCACCCGGCGGGCGTTGTCCTCCTGGCTCATGTCCAGGGCGGGCAGGCAGGCGAGGAAAAGGGTCAGGTACGGTCCGGCGCCGGCGTCGGCCGGGGCGTGCGCGGGGTCGATGACGATCGGGTACAGGTCCCAGCCGGGATGGCCCATTCTGATGACCTTGCGGCACTTGTCGGCCTCGCGGGGGTCGGGGCAGATCACGAGCAGGACCGCCGACGGGCACTGCACGGCCTCCCGGACGATCGCCAGGTACGCCGGCCAGGAGTAGACCTTGGTCTTGTCCTCGCGGCCCTGCGGCTCGACGACGATGACGAGAGCAGGGGCACCGGTCGCCCGGTCGGTGACTACCACGACCGCGTCGGCGGTGAACTCAGCCGGGACGACCGCGTTCAGGCTGGTGGGGCCCAGGTCCGCCTTCGGGTCGGCGGGTAGGGGAACGCCGGTCATGGCCCGGACGAGGTCGACGGCGACGCCGGGGCACTGCCGGATCAGCTCCAGCGGCGCCTCGTGGGTGACGGTGAGGGTAGGCATGCCATCACCGTACGCGACACGATCACCTGGCGCATAGAATACAAATAAATAAGTAGCACTCGAACATGATATAAATAATTGGCAACTGGACGGTCGCCGTGTTGCCAATGACGGACATCACCGATCCAGCGTTGGCCGCCTGAGATCCGTGGTCCTGGCGTCCGCAGCAGTAATCGCCGTCTTCGGCCCGACCACCATGAGCCTGTACCGTGCCGACCTGGCTAGGAGCTTAGATTCAACGTCGAATCAGGAGCACTGGCTGACAAGGCGGATGCCCGAGATGAACTGGGGCTCGATTGCGATGACCTGGTTCATGTCGCCGGCGATCCAGGGCTCGACCGCGTTTGCGTAGCGGGCGATGTCAGCGGGGTCGGCTACGAGCCGGGCCAGGCCGGTGGCGATGACAGACCAGCCCGTGTGGCGGACCGGATCGAGTTCGTCCGCCTCGTAGCAGACGACCGATCCCTGGCTGTCTGATGACTGTTCCGTGGCGCGCGACGCGATCGCCGCGCCCAGGTGCGTCCTGATGATGATCTTCCGGCCCTCGATGAGATGGTTGACCGGCCTGATGGCCGGCATGGCATGGTGCGTGAACACGACCCGGCCGATCGAGGCGGATGCCAGGAGGCGCCAGCACTCGTCCTCCGTGAGCTCTATCGCCTGCCGTGGGCGGGTGATAGGCGGTGGATCCAGTCGTTCGGCGGTCACGTTCAGCTCCTCCCGATGACGCTCGCACGGGGTGATGATTCATAGTCGGCGAAATCGATCGTGAGGATAGGGGCCAAAGGTCCTGAGTGAAGGCGGTCACGGTCATCTCTCTTGTCACACAAAGATCGTTTTGCCAGTGATGTGCCGAATGTGACCGTTTCGCCGCGAAGGGTTGCCGTTTCTGCTTACATGGCTATGGGTAACCGGTCGAGCCGCATGCGTGGCCGCCGAACCATGCAGGGCCGGTACCAGCAGATCGAAAGGGTCGCGCCGTGTCCCTGTCTACGGCCCGCCGTCCGTCCTTCCGCGATGTCTTCGCCCATCCCGAGTTCCGCACCCTCTGGGTCTCCTACGTCCTGTCTACGGGCGGCGACCGCATCGCCCTCGTAGCGCTGACGCTCCTCGTCTACGACCGCTCCAAGTCCCCGCTGCTCGCCGCGATCACGTTCGCGGCCGGCTTCGTGCCTTATCTCTTTGGCGGGATGTTCCTGTCCGGCCTCGCCGACCGGCTTCCCCGCCGCACCGTCATGGTCACCTGTGACCTGATCCGGTGCGTCCTCGTGTTGGCCATGCTCGCGCCCGGCGTCCCTCTGGCCGCCATGATCGTCTTGCTCTACGCGGTCACGCTGCTCCAGCCCCCGTTCGACGCGTCCCGCTCGGCGATCGTCCGCGACGTGATGGAAAAGGAGCGCTACCCCCTGGCCATGGCCGTCATGACCTCTACAACCCGCGTCGTGGTCGTGGCAGGCTCAGCGATCGGCGGTCTGATCGTGGCCCTCTTTGGCGCACGCCCCGCCCTGGGCGCAGACGCCGCCACGTTCATTGCCTCGGCGCTACTTATCCAGTTCGGGGTGCATGCCCGCACGTCCCCCGCGTCGAGCGAGGGTGGACCGAACCCGCTGAGCCAGCTCGCCGAGGGCGTCCGCCTGGTCTTCGGCGATCCCGCGCTCCGCACGCTCATGGGCCTGGGATGGCTAGCTGCCTTCTACGAGGTCCCTGAGGGAATTGCCGCTCCGTACGCCGGGAGTCTCCGGGGAGGGGCGGTGGCGGCTGGCCTGCTGCTGGCCACCTCGCAGGTCGGCGCCGCGATTACCACCCCGCTGTTCACGAAGAAGCTGGGTCCGCTGACCCGGCTCAGGTGGATGGGGCCGATGGCGGTCCTCACCTGCGGAATCCTCGCGGTGACAGTTCTCCGCCCGGACCTGATCGTCTCGATGGCACTCTTCGCGCTCTCCAACAGCTTCGCGATGTACCAGATCGCCGCCAACACCGCGTTCGTGGAGCGGATCCCGAACGAGAAGCGGGGGCAGGCGTTCGGCCTCGCCAATGCGGGCCTAGTCGTGGGTCAAGGGCTGGCGTTCGCCGTGGCTGGAGCGGCCGCCGAGGTGGTACCGCCCTCGACGGTCGTGGCTCTCAGTGGGGGAATCGGTGCCCTTGTCGCCTGTGGCCTTGCTCTCCGATGGCGGGGAATGTCACCTACCGTCGGCCGTCACACTGCGAGACATCTTGGCCGAGAGGCCTCGCTTACCAGGCAGACACCTATCCGAAGCGGCTCGTTGTAACTAGGGGGTAAAGCAGGTGAAGCTGAGATCGAACTACCGGGTCCAGGTGTCGAACCGGGTCCACGTGTCACGCATGATGACTCTCCTTTCGGTAACTCGCGCGGATTTCGCTGGAACAGGGTGCGGCATCAATGCCAGACGGTGTTGCGCACAGCCATTCCTCCTCGTGCGTAACAGCAAGCACAGAAAGCCCTGTGCTCACTTCACTATCTCTGGCGCGAATTGTTCTCTCCTGCCTCCGCGCCATCGCTGTTACACACTATTAAGCTCCGCCTTGTCCCGACTTGTACCGGAAACGCTCCGCAATAGTTACCAACCCTCGCAAGATGGGTTATGGTAGCTATACGCAGCTAGTCATTTACGGTCAGCAGCTACTACAGCCGAGTACCTGGTGTCACAAACGGAACGGTGGAACATGCAAGCCTCGTCCCTCACCAGCCACCTCATGAAGGTCATGGCTGTGCGAGAATGGCGATGGTGGCAGCTTCCGTTGAAGCTGCGCCTGTACGTTGCGGCTCTGCCGGTCGTGGCACTGACAGTCATTGGCATTGCGGCAGCCAACACTGCGTGGCGGGCACCGGAACTGGAGAAGTTCCTCTTGCTGATGTGCTGCGGCGCGATCTCGGTAGCATCCACCCCTCGGATCATGTACGCGGTACCTGGTGTCACCAGGGACTTCACCACGGTGTGGGTTCTACCGGCGGCCATCTTGCTGCCGCCCTTCTATGCTGCCGTGATCGCGTTCGTGATATTTGCGATCTTGCGGCTCTGCGTCCACCGGGGAGTTCTGCACCGGATGGTGTTTACCGCATCATCGGTTTGCGTGAGCTACGCCGCGGCATCCTTGGTGTTTCGCTGGCTGCCGAATTCGATAGCTGGAGCGTTCGTAGGAACGGGATTCCATGCGTTTACCTGGGCTCTTGGAGTGGCGGCGTGCTACATAATCGGTGGCAGGCTTCAGCATTTCCTGGTCGTCGGAGCGGTCAAGCTTTCTGATCCAAAGGTCCGCATCTGGCAGATGGAGTGGAACCGCGAGGCCATGCAGGAACTATTTGTCGAGATTGATCTCGGAGTACTGATCACTCTCGCTGTCGGAGTCAGTCCAGCTCTAGTCGTGATCGCCCTTCCGTCGGTCTTGCTTGTTCGTAGATTCTTGGTCCACCCGTTGCTCATGGCCCAATCGCGAATCGATTCCAAGACAGGGTTGCTCAATGTGTCTACATGGGAACGGGAGGCAGAGAGTGAGCTTTCCCGCAGTATTCGGACCCGTAACCCAGTAGCCCTTGCCCTTGTCGACATCGATCACTTCAAGAAGGTCAACGACACCTACGGACACCTTGTCGGCGACCGCGTCCTGAAGGCCATCGCCGAAGCGCTCACGGGCCAGTCCCGCGACTACGACCGCGCCGGCCGCTTCGGCGGCGAGGAGTTCGTCCTCCTCCTGGCCCAGACCAACGAAGACGACGCCTGCAAGATCGCGGAGCGCCTCCGCGGGTACATCGCAGCCCTGAAGATCCGGACCGACGACCGCCCGGACGCGCCCACGATCCAGATCACGATCTCGATCGGTGTCACGGCCATGGCCCGGGGCGAGTCGTACGAGTTGACGGACCTCCTAGCAGCCTCAGACTCGGCCATGTACGCCGCCAAGCAAGCGGGCCGCAACAAGGTGGCCTTTGCCCCGCCACTGCACGACATGGGCATCGACGAAGCTTGGAGTCCCACCCCGGACGCGGACCCCGCCCGCAATGGTAAAGGCACCCGCTCCGGCGCGCCCCAGCCCACAGGCACCCCCCTGGCCAGCTCGCCGCTGTCCAGCCACCGAGTGGTGCTGGTCCAGGCCGAGCAAACCGCCGCTTCTTTATGTCCTCAAGGGTGACTCTCCGTGCTCAAAGGAGCACTGCGCGAATCTGCAAAATGCAACACAACTTGCATTCTCACGGAGGGTGCTCGATTGGCATCGCCTGGTCATCGGCGATGCCCGGCACCCTGTGACCTGGCCGTGTTGCTGCGGAACGTCGGCGATCCCCGCGATGTGACCAGGTTGCTGCGCAGCACGACGTTCAACATGGCCGTCGGTAACGCGGACGCGCAACATCCGTGAGCAGACAGAGCGCATCGGTCGCAGCTAGGGACGAGATGCGCGTCGGGCTAGATCGCGTGCACTCGCCGGGCAGGCCCAGCAAGCCCGACATCACTGTTTAGCGATATCGGGCCATTATTGGTCTATGGTGATACGGCGTCCTCACGCATCTGGCCCGTAGACACCGGCGATGTCTTCGGAGCTGGCCCACCGGCTGTAGGTGGGCGACTGCGGCCAACCCTCGGGCGAATCCTGCCACTCCTCCTGCCGCCCGTAGGGCAGCAGGTCGATCAGCGCGAAGGCGTAACTGAGCTGCTCGGTGCCACGGCCGTTAGTGTGCCAGGTGCGATACACGGTGTCGCCATCGCGCAGGAACACATTGACAGCGAATCCACCGCCGGGCGGTGCACCGACGTCGCTGCCGAATGGGCTGTTCGCTGTGGAGTACCAGGTCATCTTGTTCCCGACCTGCCGCTTGTACGCGAGTGCCTCGTCGATTGGGCCCTGGGTGACGATGACGAACCGGGCGTCGTAGCTGTCCAGGAACTCCAGCCGCGTGAACTGCGAGGTGAACCCGGTGCAGCCTGGGCACTGCCACTGCTCGCCGGGGAACCACATGTGGTTGTAGACGATTAGCTGCGACTTGCCGTCGAAGACGTCGGCGAGCCGGATCGGTCCCTTCTCTCCCTCCAGGGTGTAGTCGGGCATCTTGACCATCGGGAGTCGCCGGCGCTGCGCGGCGATCGCGTCGAGTTCCCGGGTCGCGGCCTTCTCCCGGGCACGCAGTGCGTCGAGCTGGCGCAGCCAGGTGTCGGCATCGACGACGGGTGGTAGTGCGGCGGCAGTCATGGGGCCTCCTAACGGATTGTGTTTCACAGCCTGCAGTTAATAGGACCCTGCCCGGCTTGCGAAGTCATCGGTAACCCGCCACGCGAGGCTCAGCCAGGCTGATCAGTGCCGCGCCGGAATCTGTAGTGCGGCTGCCAGCCGAGGACGCGTGCCGCGGCGGAACTGTCGAACAGGGCGCTCATGGGCTCGCGCTGGAAGCGGTCGGTGTCGCGGACGGGCACGGACGAGGCGAACCTGGCGGCCATGACAAGGCTTGGCTCGGTGGCGGCGATGTCGGCGGCGCACAGCAGGACGCGGTGATGCCCGGTCAGGGGCACCTCAAGTGCCCGCCGCACGGCATCGGCGACGTCGCGGACGTCGACGAACTGGCCCCATTCCCAGGTCGGCGTCCATTCCGAGCCGGGGTCGGCCTGCCATCGCGCCTCGATCCGCTCGTACATACCGGGATCCCAGACCCAGGCCGGGCGCAGCGCCACGGTCGGGATGCCGGTCCGGGCCGTGAAGCCCGCGCACAGGTCCTCGGCCAGGCACTTGGACAGGCCATAGGGACGCATCGCCCGGCGCGGGTGCGCGTCATCGACCGGGAAGTAATCAGGAAGCCGCTCGCCCTCGGCAAGCCCGAACACCTGGCTGCTGGAAAAGTAAACCACCCGCTCGGCGCCGGCGGCCTCGGCGGCCAGCAGCACGTGCCAGGTCCCCAGCACGTTGATGGCCATGATGTCTTCCGGGCTGCCCGCGGTGTCGTGGGGAAGCGCCCCGGCATGCACGACGGCGGCACAGCCGTCCGTCGCACGCCTGACCGAGGCCAGATCCAGCAAATCGTCGCCGTCGACGCGGTCATAGCCGACGACATCATGACCGAGGCGCTTCAGATGAGCCTCTACCGTGGCGCCCACGTGACCGCGGTGCCCCGTGACTAGAACACGCACAGGTCCATGATCCACCGACACCAGGCGCCCGATCCAGCGGATTTTTTGCTGCTTACCCACGGCCCTGTCACGGATCTCGGGACGGTAACGGCCGCCTAGCAGTCCTTCCGACTAAAGAGCGAGTGATCGACGAGCGGGAACCACGAATCCGTTCGGGAAAATCAAAATCATCATCCCGCGCCTTGTCGAAAGTGCGGTCGCGCGTGGGGGCACTGCCGGTACCCGGAACAACAGGAACTCCCGCGCCCACGGGGCGGCGGGTTGACTGTTACCAGCGACCCGGGCGGGGGACACGGCCTCTCGCGCGCACCCGCCCGCCCGACCTGACTCCAGGTCACCCCTGTGGACTGAAAAGGAACGGACATGGAATACACGCGACTGGGTACCTCGGGCCTCAAGGTCAGCCGGATCACGCTGGGCTGCATGAGCTTCGGTGACACGTCCCGCGGCTTCAACCAGTGGGCGCTGGACGACGAGCAGGCTGAGCCGATCTTCCGGCAGGCCGTCGAGCTCGGAATCACCTTCTGGGACACCGCGAACGCCTACGGCTTCGGCACATCGGAGGAGATCGTCGGTCGGGCGGTCAGGAAGTACACCCGCCGCGAGGACGTCGTGCTCGCGACCAAGGTGTTCTTCAAGATGGGCGACGGTCCAGGCGGGTCCGGCCTGTCCCGCCGGGCGATCATGGAGCAGGTCGACGCCTCCCTGGCTCGTCTGGGCACGGACTACGTCGACCTGTACCAGATCCACCGCTTCGACCCGGAGACGCCGGCCGAGGAGACGATGGAAGCGCTGCACGACGTGGTGAGGGCGGGGAAGGCCCGGTACATCGGCGCGTCCTCGATGTGGGCCTGGCAGTTCTCCAAGCTCCAGTACACGGCGGAACTGCACGGGTGGACGAAGTTCGTGTCGATGCAGAACCAGTACAGCCTCATGCAGCGCGAGGACGAGCGCGAGATGTTCGGCCTCCTCGCCGACCAGGGAGTCGGCAGCATCCCGTGGAGTCCGCTGGCCAAGGGCCGCCTGGCCAGGCCGTGGGGCGAGCAGACCGCACGCAGCGAGACCGACAACGTCGCCCGCTGGGTGCTGCCGCACGACGACAAGCCGATCGCCGACGCGGTGCAGGCAGTCGCCGCCGAGCGCGGCGTCCCCATGGCGCAGGTCGCCCTCGCCTGGGTGCTGAAGAACCCCGTCGTGTCAGCGCCCATCGTCGGCCCCACCAAGCCGCACCATCTCGCCGACTCCGCCGCCGCGCTCGACATCCGGCTGACCGACGAGGAAGTAAAGCGGATCGAGGTGCCATACACGCCCCGTACCCCGACCGGCTTCCAGTAAAGCCAGGCAGTTCCGCGGGCCTGCTAGTCCTCGACGCGATCAGAGCTCGTCGATGGCCTGGGTGCTAGCGCCGCGCGCAGGCGGCCGGTAGCGTGAACCTGGCGGGTGGCGTTATCCGCGTCGGCGGTTCCACGTGAGGCCCTGTGATGCTGCTAGATCGGCTCCCGGAACGCGCGGCGCTCAGCCAGTTGCTCGACACGGCGCGGGCTGGGCGCAGCGGTGTGCTCGTGATGCGCGGGGAGCCGGGGGTCGGCAAGACCGCGCTGCTGGAATATGCGATCGAGTCAGCGGCTGGCCTGCGCGTTGCGCGGGTAGCCGGAGTCGAGTCGGAGATGGAGCTGGCGTTCGCTGCCCTTCAGCAATTGTGCGCGCCGATGCTGGACCAGCTGGCGGGCCTGCCGGATCCGCAGCGGGATGCGCTCGGCGTCGCGTTCGGCCTGACTACAGGGGCGGCGCCGGACCGGTTTCTGGTGGGGCTGGCCGCGCTCAGCCTGCTGTCAGAGGTGGCTGAGCAGCAGCCCCTTTTGTGCGTGATAGATGATGCGCAGTGGCTGGACCGGGCCTCGGCACAGGCGCTGGCGTTCGTGGCGCGCCGGCTGCTGGCCGAGCCGGTCGCGCTAGTGTTCGCCACACGTGAGCGGGGCGAGGAGTACCGGGGGCTGCCGGAGCTGCCGGTCGGGGGTCTGCGTGATGGCGATGCGCACCAGCTGCTCAGCTCGGTAATCATGGGGCCATTGGATGAGCAGGTGCGTGACCGCATCGTCGCGGAGACGCGGGGCAATCCGCTGGCATTGCTCGAGCTGCCGCGAGGTGTCCCGGGTGTCCCGGGTGTCCCGGGTGTCCCGGGTGTCTCGGGGGTGCCGGGGCGGATTGAGGATAGTTTCCGGCGGCGGCTGGAGGTTCTGCCGGCTGCCACGCAGCTACTGATGCTGGTGGCCGCGGTGGAGCCGGTCGGCGATCCGGCGCTGGTGTGGAGGGCGGCGGAGCGGCTCGGGATCGGGGCCGAGGCCGTCGCGCCCGCGGCGGACGCCGGGTTGCTGGCGATCGGCGAGCGGGTGACCTTTCGTCACCCGCTCGTGCGGTCTGCGGTGTACCGGGCCGCGTCGCCGCCCGAACGGCGGGCCGCGCACCAGGCGCTGGCTGGCGCGACGGATCCCCAGGCCGACCCCGATCGCAGTGCCTGGCACCGCGCGCAGGCCACGCCGGGGCCTGATGAGGAAGTTGCTGCCGAGCTTGAGCGGTCGGCGGGCCGGGCCCAGGCGCGCGGCGGGCTGGCCGCGGCGGCCGCCTTCCTGGAGCGCGCGGCCGCACTGACCCTCGACCCGGTGCGCCGGGCGGAGCGGGCGCTGGCCGCGGCGCAGGCCAAGTACCAGGCCGGCGCGTTCGATGCGATCCCGAGACTGCTGACTACCGCGGAGGCTGGGCCGCCGGATCAGCTCCGGCGGGCCCGGGCGGACCTGCTGCGCGGCCAGATCGCGTTCTCTTCCAGCCGCGGCAGCGACGTACCCCCGCTGCTGTTGAAGGCGGCCAGGCAATTCGAGTCGCTCGACCCGCAGCTGGCGCGCGAGACGTACCTGGACGCGCTGGCCGCCGCGACATTCGCCGGCCGCCTGGCTCTTGGCGGCGGGATGCGCGAGGTTGCCGAGGCGGCGCGTATGGCCCCGCCGTCGCCGGGGCCGACGCGCGGGCCCGATCTGCTGCTGGATGGCCTGTCCCTTGTGATCTGCGAGGGTTACCCGGCTGGGGCGCCGGTGCTCCGCCAGGCGGTGGGCGCCTTCCGCGGTACGGATGTCTCCGCCGAGGAGGGGCTGCGCTGGCTGTGGCTGGCCTGCCGCGCCGCGCTGATCGTGTGGGACTACGACAGCTTTGACGTGCTGTCCGACCGCCAGGTCACGCTCGCCCGTGACGCTGGTGCGCTTATCGTGCTCCCCATCGCTTTTAACATGCGCTCGACAGCGTGTCTGTACGCAGGGGAGTTCACCACGGCCGCCTCGATGGTGGCGCAGGCAGAGTCGGTAACCGAGGCGACCGGGAGCAGCATCGCGCCGTACGGCGCCGTGGCCCTTGCTGCCTACCGCGGCCGGGAAGCGCAAGCCGCTCACCTGCTCCAGACCGCCACTGATGACGCGGAGCGCCGGGGCGAGGGCCGAGCGCTCAGCTTCATCGGGTGGGCGGAGGCGGCACTGTATAACAGCCTGGGCCGTTATGAGGAGGCGCTGGCAGTAGCGCAGCGGGCGAGCGAGGACTCCCCTGCGGTGCAGTTCGCCGACTGGGCGCTCGTCGAGTTGGTTGAGGCGGCGGTGCGCAGCGGGGTAGCCGAGCGCGCGGCTGGCGCCGTCCAGCGGCTCTCCGACATCGCCCGCGCCTGCGGGACCGACTGGGTGCTTGGTGCCGAGGCCCGCTCGCGGGCGCTGGTCAGCGACGGCGCAGCCGCCGAGAACCTCTACCGCGAGGCGATCGACCGCTTCGGCCGTACCCGCCTGCGGGTGGGCCTGGCCCGCGCCCACCTGCTCTACGGCGAGTGGCTGCGCCGCGAGCGGCGCAAGCGTGACGCCCGCGATCAGCTCGGCAGCGCGTACGAGATCTTCGACTCAATCGGCGCCGCGGCGTTTGCCGAACGGGCGCGCATCGAGCTGCGTGCGACCGGCGGGCACGTCCGGCAGCACACCGTCGAGACGCCAGACACCCTTACCGCGCAAGAAGCGCTGATCGCCCGCCTCGCCGGTGAAGGCGCTTCGAACCCGCAGATCGCCGCGCAGCTGTTCATCAGCCCCGCCACCGTCGCCTACCACCTGCGGAAGGTCTTCACCAAGCTCGGCATCAGCTCGCGCGGCCAGCTTGCTCCTGCGCTTCCCGCACAACAAGGCGCAGCACCGCTGGTCACGCCGCAGGGCTGATTCCCAAGGCAGATCTGCGCGGCGCGGCGGCAGTCCTGGCGTGGCCGACTATCAAGGCACTAGTCACCCATTGAGTCACGACTATCAACACTTGCGGATGCGCCCCAGTGCGCAGCGAACATAGCGTGGACGTCATCTCAAACAACCATATGTGGTCGCGCTAGCTAGGCATTTGACGGACGGTAATCCGCAGCCGTATTCCGGGGCATCAGCAAAGCTTGTGTGTTTGTCTTTGGTGCCAATTACCCAAGAGAAACGAAAGAGAGGAACAAATAAGCATGTCAATTTCCAGGCGGAAAGCGTCGCACTGCCGCCGGATGCTACTGGCGCTGTCGGCCGCCCCGACCAGGCGATCATCTCCACCCAGCCCATCTGGCCAGACAGGCACTGACACACCCGACACAAAGGACAGGAAGTCTTGACAACACGACGAGGCAACGGCGATAGCGGGCGGCGGATTACCAGCGGCCCAAGCCGTCTCCGGATGCTGCTGGCAGTGCTGGCCGTCGTCGCAGCCGCGGCGGTAGTGGCGGCGTGCAGTTCGTCAGGAACCTCCTCCTCCACCACCGGCAGCACCGGCGGCAGCACCAGCACCAGCAGTCCCGCTGCGGCGACCGCAGGCAGCCTGAAGACCGCCACGATCGGCGGCGCGACGGTGCTGACCAACGCCAATGGGTTCACGTTGTACTCGTTTGCCCCCGACACGCCCACCAAGTCCAACTGCAACGGGACGTGCGCGCAGAACTGGCCGCCGCTCAAGGGGCCAGCCACCGCATCCGGGGTCACGGGCACGTTCGGCACCATCAAGCGCTCCGACGGTTCGACCCAGGCCACCTTCGACGGGCACCCGCTGTACACCTTCACGGGCGATACCTCCCCCGGCCAGAACAATGGCAACGGCCTGAACGCGGCCGGCGGCCTGTGGCACGAAATCACCACCTCCGGCACCGCCCCCGCCGGCAGCTCCTCATCGGGCTCCGGCAGCGGAGGCTACTGACCGGACCGGATCAGGCCCACACGGAGGACTGACAAATGACAGAACGGCACAGCCTGACCAGACGGGGAACGGCAAGGGGCGCGGGGCGGGCCGCGCGGGAAGACGCCGAACGGCCGGCGCCGCGCTGGCGCGCAGTCATCCTGCGCGTGGCGGGTTCGGGTCTGCTGATCGCCACCGCAGCGATCCATCTAGACCTTTACCTGACTGGGTACCGGACGATCCCGACGATCGGGTGGCTGTTCCTGCTGCAGGTGATCGCCGCCTTCGGCCTCGGGATGGCGGTGCTGGCCATCCCCAGCCGGCTCGTCACCCTGAGCCGGCTGGCGGCCGGAGCCGGAGCCGGCTTCGCCCTCGCTACCCTCGGCGGCTACCTCCTGTCGGTCTGGACCGGGCTGTTCGGGTTCAAGGAGGTCCGCACGACCGCCGGCATCGTCGCCGGCGTCGTGGAGGTGGCCGCCTTCGTAGTCCTGGCCGCGCTCGCGCTTACTCCCGCCCCGGCGAAGGCCGCAGCGGACCGCGCGGCCGCGGCCCCGGCCCGATTCCCCACCCAGATCCCCCCGCCGGCCGCCAGGGCGGCCGGCGTGACCGCCGCGGGCCTGGCGGTTGCCGCACTGGTGCTGTTTGGGCTGGTGGTTGCCGGGGCCAGCGCTCCGTCACCCGCAGTCGCGGGCACGAGCCTGAAGACCACGACGATCGGCGGGATCACGGTACTGACCAACGCCAAGGGCTTCACGCTCTACTCGTTCGCCCCCGACACCCCAGCCAGCTCGAAATGCTATGGCAGCTGCGCCGTGTACTGGCCGCCGGTGACCGGCACTACCGCGGCCGGGCAGGGCCTGCCAGGCAAGGTCACCGCAATCACCCGTACCGACGGCTCACACCAGCTCACCTACAACGGGCACCCGCTGTACACCTACATCGGTGACAGCGCCCCCGGCCAGGCCAACGGCAACAACCTCAACCTCAACGGCGGGCTCTGGCACGAAGTGCCTGCCTCCCGGTAAGACGCAACAAGGAGTATCACTGTGGAAGGTCCTGTCTTCTCTTCCTGGGTGGCCATTGGCTTGAGGGTCAACGGCACCGGGCACGCCCTCGACTTTGACGCGCGGACGAGCCTGCTCGACCTGTTGCGCGAACATCTTGGGCTCACGGGCACCAAGAAGGGCTGCAACCGGGGCGAGTGCGGGGCATGCACGGTCCTGCTGGACGGCGCACGCGTGAACGCCTGCATGGTGCTGGCCGCGAGCGCTGACGGGCGGGAGGTCACCACCGTGGAGGGGCTGGCTGCCGGCGGCCGGCTTCATCCGGTCCAGCAGGCCTTCATCGATCAGGACGCCTTCCAGTGCGGCTTCTGCACTGCCGGCCAGATCATGTCCGCCGTGGGCTGTGTCCGTGAGGGTCATGCAACCTCCGGCGAGGAGATCAGGGAGTGGATGAGCGGCAACATCTGCCGCTGCTCGGCCTATCCGCAGATCGCTGCAGCGGTGGCAGCAGCCGCGGCGCAAGGGGAGATCTGAGGTGCGCGGCTTTTCCTACGCCCGGGCCCGTTCGGTTGACGATGTGGTGGCCGGCGCCCGGGACGGCGACATGGCGCTCATAGCCGGCGGCACTGAACTGCTGAACTGGGCCCGCATCGGCATCGAGCGCCCGCGGCGGGTGCTGGACATCAGCGGGATCCCGGGACTCGGCGGTATCGAGCCGCTGGGGGACGGCGGGCTGCGCATCGGAGCGCTGGCGAAGCTGAACCAGGTTGCGCTGGATACCAGGGTCCGGTCCCGCTACCCGGTTCTCTCACAGGCCATCGCGGCGTCTGCGTCGGCTCAGCTGCGAAATCTTGCCACCATCGGGGGAAACCCGTTGCAGCGCACCCGCTGTCCCTACTTCCGGTCCGAAGACCCCGCCACGCCGTGCAACAAGCGCCAGGCCGGGTCTGGCTGCGCTGCGCTGCACGGGCTCAACGAGCGTCATGCCATCTTCGGCTGGACCGAGGACTGCGTGGCCACCAACCCCTCCGATCCCTCCGTCGCGCTCGCGTGCCTGGACGCCACCATCGTCACCGAGCATGCCAGCGGGAGGAGGCGGCTCCCGGTACGGACGTTCCACACCCTGCCGGGCGATGATCCCGCCGCCCACACGGTGCTGCGGTCCGGGGAGCTGATCACTGCGATCGAGGTCGGGCCGCCCGCCCCCGCTTCGGCGTACATAAAGGTGCGGGAGCGCGAGAGCTATGAGTTCGCGCTCGTTTCGGCCGCAGCGGCCGTGGAACTGGTCGGCGACCGGATCGCCAGAGCCCGCATCGCGCTCGGCGGGGTGGCGATGCGGCCCTGGCGGCTGGATCAGGCCGAACGTGACCTGATCGGGCTCCGCGCCGGGTCGCCGGAGGCGGCCGAAGCCGTCACCGCGGCGTTCGGTGCGGCGCGGCCGCTGGCGTTGAACGCGTACAAGGTCCCGCTCGCACGCAACACCGCGATACGCGCCCTGGAACTGGCGGCGAGGACATCATGAGCATCGGCGAGCCAGTGGCACGGCTGGACGGGCCCGCCAAGGTGACGGGCGCCGCCCGGTACGCCGCGGACCAGTACGCCGACGGCCAGCTGTACGCCGTCTTCGTCGGTGCGAGGATCCCGGCGGGCACCGTCGAGCGGGTCGACTCCGGCCAGGCCGCCCGCGAGCCCGGTGTGGTCCACGTGCTGACCGCCACCGACATGCCCGCCGTTCATCCCGGCTTCGCCGGTGTGGACAGCCCGCCGCTGGCCACGCGCTTCCTGCCCATGCAGGGCGAGGAGATCCGCTACACGGGGCAGCCGGTGGCGCTAGTCCTGGCCGATTCCCTGGAGGCGGCCGAGGCCGGCGCCGAACTTGTCGAGGTGACCTACCGTCCGGCACCCTTCGTGGTCCCCGACACGGCTCCCGCGGTGCCGCCGTCTCCGGACAGCGGCTACGCCGGCATGGGCGAGGTGACGTTCCGCAAGGGCGATGCAGAGGCCGAGTTCGCCCGGTGCCCGTTCCGGGCCGGCGGTGAGTACGTCCAGCCTTCCCGCCACAACAATCCGATGGAGCCCTCCGCGATCCTTGCGCTGTGGCAGGACGGCCGGCTGACGGTGTATGACTCCGTGCAGCACCTCTACGCGGTGCAGTCCGTCCTGGCGGCCGCCTTCGGCATCGAGGCCGCGGACGTGCGCGTCATCGCCCCGTACACCGGGGGCGGCTTCGGCGCCAAGGCGTACGTCTGGCCGCACGAGATCCTCGCGGCAATGGCGGCCAAGGTAGCCGGCCGCCCGGTGAAACTGGTGCTGACCCGGGCCGACATGTATGCCGTCGTCGGCTACCAGCCGCGCATGGTGCAGGACGTCCGGCTCGGCGCGGACGCGGACGGCCGGCTGACCGCCATCGTCCACGAGGCTGACAACATCACCGCGGTGACCGACGACTACGTGGAGTTTGGCAGCTCTACCGCCAAGTCGCTGTATGCCGCCCCGGCCATCACCCTCGGCCAGCGTGTCCGCCGCGGTCACGTCAACCTGCCTACCTTCATGCGCTCGCCGATCGATGGCCCCGGCACCTGGGCGCTGGGCTCGGCCATGGACGAACTTGCACACGTACTCGGGGTTGACCCGCTCGACCTGCGCCTGGCCAACTACGCTGACGTTGATCCGGCCGACGGCCGGCCGTGGTCCTCGAAGAAGCTCAGGGAGGCCTACGAGGAGGGCGCCCGGCGGTTCGGGTGGCGGGAACGCCCGCAGGGCGGCCGCCGGGACGGGTACTGGCTGACCGGCTGCGGCATGGCGGACTGCACCCAGGGTCAGTTCCGGTTCCCGTCCCAGGCCCGGGTGCGGCTGCGCGCAGATGCCACCGCCTTGGTCGAGGCCGGTTACGTCGACATCGGCGCGGGCTCCTCGACGATCTTTCCGCAGATCGCCGCCAGCATTCTCGGACTGGAGCCGACGGACGTAACCGGCGTGTCCGGAGAGAGCAACCTGCCGTTCGCCGGCCCGACCTACGGATCCGGGACCACGATCGGCATGGGCGCTGCCGTCCAGGACGCCGCCCGCAAGGTCGTGGCGCGACTGGCCGCGCTGGCGGGCTGGCCAGCCCAGGACACCTACGCCGAGAAATGGCAGCTTCACCACGGCGGCCAGTCCCGGCCCATCGGCGACCTCATGCGAGAGGCCGGAGTGCCGGAACTGACCGGCGACGGCGCATTCGTCCTGCCGGGGAACGCGCCGGCCGACGCCGGTGACGCGGCGGCCTCGACTCGGACTTTCGGTGTCATGTTCGTGGAGGTGGGAGTGGACCCGCAGCTCGGGTTGCTGCGGCTGCGCAGGGCCACCGGGGTATACAGCGCTGGGAAGATCATCAACCCGCGCACCGCCCGCTCGCAGATGATCGGCGGCGTGGTCTGGGGCTGGGGGATGGCCGCGATGGAGGCCAGCCACTACGAGCCCGATCTCGGCCGCTGGCTCTCCCCGGATCTTGCCGGAGTCGCGCTGCCCGTCAACGCCGACATCCCGCCCGCCATCGACATCGCCTTCATCGACGAGTTCGACGCCCAAGCCGGCCCGCTGGGCGCCAAGGGCATCGGCGAGCTATCAGCCACCGGAGTCGCCGCGGCGGTCGCCAACGCCGTATTCGACGCCACCGGCAAGCGCATCCGCGAGCTCCCCATCACCCCCGGCAAGCTACTGGACACCGCACCGACCGGATGATCGCCGAGGTACGCGCGAGGCGCCTCGCGGAGGTGCGCAAGAGGCAGAACGCCACCTACGTTCTTGACTGCTGAAACGCGATAGATCTCGATTAGGGTTTCGCGCTAGCATGGGGACTGGCCGCTCCTTGGGGCGCCGGACTCTAGGACGGGAAGCGGGAAGGGCGACGTGAAAACGGCGGCGGACGCGATGCGGGTCAGCGTGCTCGGCCCGCTCGAGGTGAGCGACGCGGCGGGTCGGCCGGTGCGCGTGGGCGGGCACCGGGTGCGCGCGCTCCTTATTCTGCTCGCCCTGGACGCGGGCCGCGTCGTCCCGGCGCACGCCCTGATCGAACGCCTCTGGCCCGAAGACCGGGAAGAACGCCCAGCGGACGCGGCGAACGCCCTCCAGTCCCTGATCTCACGCCTGAGAGTCGCGCTAAGACAAGCCGGTATCCCCGAGGGCGTGCTTGAATCAGCGACGTCCGGCTACCGCCTAGCGGTACCGCCGGGAGCGGTCGACGCCATCGCCTTCGAGGAACAAGCCCGCGCCGGCAGCCAGGCCCTGGCACGAGGCGACGCGAGGCAGGCGGCAAGCCTCCTCAGGAACGCCCTGAATCAGTGGCGCGGCAGCGCCCTCACCGACGTGGCGGGGGAGAAGTTCGCGTTCGCCCCCGCCGCCCGCCTCGCCGAACTCCGGGCCGCCGCAACCCTCGACCGCATCGAGGCCGACCTAACGCTAGGCGCCGCAAACGCGACAATCATCGGCGAGCTCCGCGAACTCGTGACCGCCGACCCCCTGCAAGAGCGCCAAGCCGCGCTTCTTATGCGCGCCCTAGCCGCGACAGGCCGCCAGTCCGAAGCCCTCAGCGTGTACCAGCAAACCCGCGGCCAGCTGGCCGACCGCCTGGGCGTCGACCCGTCCCACCAGCTAGAGCAGGCCTACCTGGCAATTCTCCGGCAGGAGATCCCGCCAGCCGCTGCCCGGCTCCCGGACTCCCCGGACACCCCGGCCGCAGCGAGCCAAGCGAGACCACCGCAACCAGAACGAGGCCCGCACGCCGCCAAGAACGTCCGCCGCCCCCCGACAAGCTTCGTCGGCCGCGACGACGACGTGGCCGGCGTCCTGAAGCGCCTGAGAACCGAGCGCCTGGTCACGCTCACCGGCCCGGGCGGCGTCGGCAAGACGCGCCTGGCCACCGAGACAGCGGCAAGGCTCACCGTCCCGGCCTGGTTGGCGGAACTCGCCCCGGTCACCGACCCGGCCGAGGTCCCCTACACCGTCCTCGACGCGCTGGGCCTCCGCGAGCGGTCCATCGCCCCCAGGGGCGCGGACATGGCAGGCGACCCGCTCGACCGACTCTGCAGCGCGCTAAACGACCGCGACGCGGTGCTGATCCTCGACAACTGCGAGCACGTCATCGACGCCGCCGCCACCCTCGCGGCGCGCCTCCTCAGCGACTGCCCCAAAGTCAAGCTCCTCGCCACCAGCCGCGAGCCCCTCCAGATCCCCGGCGAGACCCTCCACGTCGTCGCTCCGCTGGCAGCGCCAAGAGAGGCCGACCTCCCGGAAATCTCCAGCATCTATCCGGCAGTGCGGCTCTTTAAGGACCGCGCCGCCGCCGTCCTCCCCGGCTTCGAGCTCAGCAAAGACAACGCGGAAGCCGTCGCGAGCATCTGCCGCAACCTGGACGGCATGCCGCTGGCGATCGAACTGGCCACCCCCTGGCTGCGCACGCTGACCCCGGCCCAGCTCGCCGCGCGCCTCGACGACCGTTTCGCGCTCCTCACCGGCGGCAGCCGCACCGCGCTGCCCCGCCACCAGACACTGCGCGCTGTCGTGGACTGGAGCTGGGATCTTTTGTCCGAACGGGAGCGTGTGCTAACTCGACGCCTAGCCGTTTTCCCCGGCGGGGCGACCCTCGCCGCGGCCGAGCGGGTATGCGCCGCCCAACCGGGACAGGAAGCAAGCCCTCTCCCGGCAAGCGCGGTGCTGCCCACCCTGGCGGGCCTGGTCGGCAAGTCGCTCCTCACCAGGGTGGACTCCCAGGACCACAACGAGCCCCGGTACCGGATGCTCGATACGGTCCGCGCCTACGGCCTTGACCGACTAGCCGAAGCAAGCGAGGGCGCCGCCACCAGGGACGCCGCCGCCCGCTACTACCTGGAGTTCGCCGAGACCGCCGACCCGCAGCTGCGCACCAAGACGCAGGCCCACTGGTTCCGCGCCCTAACCGCCGAACAGGACAACGTGAACGCCGCGATCCGCTGGGCGATCGCCCAGGGTGACGCGGACACCGCGCTTCGGTTCGTGCGCGCGCTCGGCTATTACTGGGTGCAGCGCGGCCAAGGTGAAGCCGACGCGCTCTCCGGCGACGTGCTGGCCATGACCCCGCCGCCGCTGACCAAGCAACTCGCCGAGGCACGCGTCATCTGCGCCCTGCTCGCCGCGGGCTGGAACTGGGACATCGGCCGGGTCAGGGAACCGCTCACCGAGGCACTCAGCGCGGTCGCGGGCTTCGGCGCCGACTACGGGTCGGTCCACCCCCTCGTCGCGATGGCAGAGCCGGTGCTCAGTCAGTACGACGGCGCGACCGAACAGGCGCAGCAGCAGTTCGAGCGGTACATCACCGCGCGCGACCCGTGGCTGCGCGCGATGGGGAAGGTCTACCTCTCCTCCTATGGCGCGTCACTTGGCAAGCTGGACGGCGCCGAGGAGCACTGCCGCGCCGGCCTGGCCGAGCTGCGCGCGCTCGGCGAGCAGTGGGGCGTCGCGGTAGCCCTGACCCAGCTCGCGGAGTTCACCGAGCTGCGCGCCGACCATGCCGCCTCGATCGCCGCCATCACGGAGGCTGCGGCGATCGGCCGCGAGCTGGGCGTCTGGGGTGACCTGACGTACGTCGAGGGACGACTCGCGGTCATCCACGCGAGGGCCGGGGACCTCGACCGGGGATACGCCGAGATCGCCAGCGTGCAGCGCTCCATGGAGGCGCGGGGCGGCCAGGTGGACACCGACCGCTGGGTCTCGTTCATGCTCGCCGAGCTGGCCTCCCGCGCGGGTGACTACGCCGAGGCCGCGAGGTGCTGCGAGGCGGTCCTCACCACGATCGCCCCCAACGAGGCCCGCTGGTGGCAGTCCCTCCGCGCCCAGGTAAAGGCACGGCTTGCGATCGCCCTGCTAAAGCAAGGTCACCAGAAACGGTGCGTCCAGCTCCTGACGGAGTCCCTGGACGCCGCAGCCGCTTGGTGGGAGCACCCGGCCCTGGCCACCGTCCTCGACGCCTGCGCCGTCTACGCCCTAACCCGCAACAAGGACGGCGACGCGGAAAGATCCGCCTGCCTCCTAGGCGCGGCCCACGCGATCCGCGGCGCTTTCGACGAGTCAAGCCTGGACGCCCCGCCCACCCGCGCGGCGGCCCGCGCAACCCTGGGCCCCGAGGCCTTCGACGCAGCCTACGAATCCACCCTCACGAGCACCTACGAGTCAGCCCTAGCCCTAGCCCGAGACCTGCTGACCGCCGCCTAGAGCGGAAAGCGCGCACCCTCGTCATGGTTGTCCGTTACTTCCGTTTTCTTTGCCGGAGCTGGGCATCGAGTCCGTCTACCCCGCCGACGCGCCGACAGCCGCCTTCTTGCGACAGGGTCAGTGACCGCATCGCTGGCGGAACGTATCCGCTCGGGCTAGCCGCTTTCGCGCCGCCCGGGTGGTGATGCGGCCTCCTGCCGCGGTCAGGCCTCGTCGGCGGGGACGATGACGACAGGGCAGTGGGCGTGGTGGGTGACCTGGTGGGCGACCGAGCCCACCCGCAGCCGCTTGAACCCGCCGGCGCCGCGCGAGCCGAGGACGATCATGTCCGCGCCGGCGGCTGCACGGAGGAGTTCCTCGGCGGGAAAGCCGGTGACAGCCTCGACGCGGACCGACGAGGGCCGGGATTCCGCGGCGGCGTTCTCAAGGATGGTGTCCGTCTGCTTCTGGGCTGCTTCGCGGGCATGCGTGGCACGATCCGGGTCTCCCGGGTACTCGACGGGGCCGCGGCCCCAGACGCCGGCCACCGCCTGGTTGACGGTGAGGACGGTGAGCGGCGCGTGCCGGATCGCCGCCTCGTTGACGGCCCACTCCAGGGCACGGCGGGAATGGTCTGAGCCGTCGATACCGACGAGGATGCCTGCCATTTTCTTCTCCCTACGCGGACCTTTTGCTTTAATGCGACGTTAGGCTTCCCGGCCAGCGGAGTCCAGAGGCGCACAGCCCGCCGGGCGGCCCTCATCAGGCCTGCCGCCGGGACCGGCGTCCGTGGCCATGCCGCCCCGGCCGCACACCGCTCAAGCGTTGGCGGTGGCGCGACCAGAGTCGGCCGAATTCGTTCGGGTGAATCGCTTTTGTTTTTCATTTTCCAACGTAAGGCAAATTCAAAACCAGTGATCCCGAACGGAATCGGCTTACTCGCCCGGCGACACCAATGAGCCAGCGGCCGGGGAGGACCCGGCCGCTGGCTCAGCCTCGCGGCGGCACCGCGGTCACGCCGTGCGGCGGCGGTAGGCGGCGACCGCGATCGGAGCGAAGACTACGAAGATGCCGAGCGCCCACAGCAGCGAGCGCTCCACTGCGGTGGCGGCGGGTCCGCCGGTGAGCAGGGCGCGTTCCGCCTCGGTGAGGTAGGTGACGGGGTTGACCTTGACGAAGGCCTGCAGCCAGCCGGGCATCGTGCCCGACGACGTGAGGATGTTGCTGCCGAAGACCAGCGGGAACATGAACAGGAAGCCCCATAGCTGCACGCCCTGCGCGGACTTCACCAGCACGCCGAGCATGGCCGACAACCAGCACATCGCGAATGCGAACGCCACGAGGAGCAGGCAGCCCATGATGACGGCGAGCGCGCTGGTCTGGAAGCGGAACCCGAGGATCACCCCGAAGCCCAGCGTCACCAGGATCGAGATGACGTACCGGACCAGGTCACCGAGGATCGCGCCCGCCAGGGGTGCCCAGCGAACGATCGGCAGCGCACGGAACCGGTCGAAGACCCCGGTGCTGATGTCCTGACTGAGCATCATGCCCGTGCCCAGGGTCGCGAAGACGACGGAGAGCACCAGGATGCCGGGCAGCGAGAACTGCAGGTACTTGTGGGTGCCGCCGGCGATCGCGCCGCCGAACACGTAAGTGAACAGCACCAGGTACATGATCGGCTGGAGCCAGAGCCCGAAGAGGTCCTCCGGGTTGGTCTTGATCTTGAGCACGGAACGCCAGGCGAGCGTGAGGGAGTTCGCCACCGCGGCCATCGGGCTAGAACGTCGAGCGGGGGCCGGGAAGGCGGGGAGGGTGGCCGTAGTCATCGGGCGCTCCTGTCAAGTTCGCGGTCGGGTGCGCCCTTGGCGGCTTTTCCCGTGTCGGCCGGTGTTTCTGCTTCGGCGCGGTGACCCGTGAGGGCGAGGAACACCTCGTCGAGGCTCGCCCGCCGCAGGGCGAACTCGGCAAGCTCAATCGACCGGTCGTCGAACGCGCGGATAATGTCTGGCAGCGCCCTGCCGCCCTCAACCTGGACCCTGACCTGCCCGGACTCGGCGCCGATGGTCGGCGCCGCGCCGACAAGCAGCTCAAGCAGCTCCACGGTCGCGGCGAGGTCGGCCCGGCTGGCGGGAGTCACCTCGAGGACCTGCCCTCCGGCGCTTGCCTTGAGCTCGTCGGGCGTCCCGGTGGCGATGACCGCGCCGTGGTCAATGACCGCGATGTCGTGCGCGAGCTGGTCGGCTTCCTCCAGGTACTGCGTGGTGAGCAGCACCGTGGTCCCGTCGGCGACGAGCTGGCGGATCATGCCCCAGACCTCGTTGCGGCTGTGCGGGTCGAGCCCGGTGGTCGGCTCGTCAAGGTAGAGCACGCGCGGTCGGCCGACCAGGCTGGCGGCTAGGTCGAGGCGGCGGCGCATCCCGCCGGAGTAGGTCTTGGCGGGGCGCCCGGCGGCATCGCTGAGCTCAAAGCGCTCAAGGAGCTCCCTCGCGCGGGCGCGGGCGCTTTGCCGGGTGAGGCCGAGGAGGCGGCCGACCATGATGAGGTTGTTGGTTCCTGACAGGCCTTCGTCGACGGACGCGTACTGGCCGGTCAGCCCGATGAGCTGGCGGACTTGGTGCGCGTCGCGCACGACGTCGTAGCCGCACACGCTCGCCGACCCGCCGTCGGGCCGCAGGAGCGTGGCGAGAATGCGGACCGCGGTGGTCTTGCCTGCGCCGTTCGGCCCGAGGAGTCCGAGCACGCTGCCGGTCCGCGCGGTCAGGTCCACCCCCGCGAGGGCTGTGGTCTTGCCGAACCGCTTCACGAGGCCGTGCGTCTCGATGGCGTGGGTAACGTCTTCCATGCCACTCATGGTGGGGGAGGGCACTGTCAGCGCCCGCACGATCCGCTGTCAGCGCGGCGAGTCCGCTGTCAGTGACCGCACCGCCTGATCATCATCCTCGCGCGGCTACTATTTCGACGGCGGTAAATTCTCACTCTCTTGCAGCGGGAGGCCGGGCTATGGCGGACTTCGACATGACCTGGGCCAGGGTGGACCCGGATTACGTTCCGCCGGAGATTGACACCACGCAGCCGAGCGTGGCGCGGGTATACGACGCGATCCTCGGCGGCAAGGACAACTTCGCCGTCGACCGCGCGGTCGCCGCCGAGGCGGTCAGGACCATGGGCGACGCCGGCAAGGGCGCGCGGCTCAACCGCGCCGCGCTTGGCCGCGCCGTCCGGTTCATGTCCGGCCAGGGCGTCACGCAGTTCCTCGACCTCGGCTCGGGTCTCCCCACGGTGCAGAACACGCACCAGATCGCCCAGACGATCAACCCCGCCGCCCGCGTGGTGTACGTGGACAACGACCCGAGCGTGTACCTGCACGGCCAGGCGCTGCTTGCCGATGACGCCTCGACGATCGTCGTCCTCGCCGACATCAGGACGCCGGGCAAGCTGCTCGCAATGGACGAGGTGCGGGAATTCCTCGACTTCGGCCAGCCCGTCGGCCTGATCCTCAACGCCGTCATCCACCACGTGCTCGACGCGGAAGACCCGTACGGGATCGTGGAAAGCTACAAGCGGGCGATCCCTTCCGGCAGCTACATGCAGCTGACGCACTTTTGCGACGAGTCGCCCGAGGCCCGCGCCAACGCCGCGGTGCTGAAGCGGAGCCTGGGCCGCGGCCAGGTGCGGAGCCGCGAGGAGATCACCCGCTTCTTCGACGGGCTCGACCTGGTCCAGCCGGGCGTCGTCTTCCTGCCCTGGTGGCAGCCGGACACCCTGCCGAACGAGTCGGAGCCAGGCAGCATGCTGATGCTCTGCGGCGTCGCGAGCAAGCCGTGACGTTCGGCCCCTGTTCCGCTAGGGGTCCGCTAGAGGACCAGCGGGCGGGCGGGTGCCGCGGTGCCGGTGAGCTGCTCGACTAGGGCGTGCACGCTTGCGGCACCCTCGGCGATCTCGTGGCGCATCGCGTACAGGCTGATGAGGTGCTGGCCGCCGAGGTCGGGGGTCGGCGCCTGGAGGAGCTGCCACGGATGCGTGATCTCGGCGATCTTGGCCTTCATCGCGTCGAGCCGGGTGCCAGCCTCGGCGACCGGCCAGCGGTCGGCCGGGCGCCCGCTGAACCCCGCCCCTGCCTGGGCTGCCTGGCCGGACACGACCGGGCCGGTCCCGCCAGGGCCGCCGGGGACGGGGAACGCGTCAGACACTGCTGCCTCGGCGTAGGCGGTGATCGCCTCATTGAAGGCGCGCCGGGCGTCGGAGTACTGCACGCTGGCGAGAATCGAGTGCCCCCAGGTGAGCGCGCTCGTTGTGAAGACATCCGCCGGGGTGCCCGCCCACGAGACCCGGCCGACCCGGAACGCGGGCGTACATCGGGCACCGCGCCCGGCGAATGCGATGACGGACTGCGGACGCGGCGACTGCCCTTGCGCGGGCACGTGCACCGCGTGGACGGCGATCCAGTCCCAGGAGGGCGTCATGGTGGACAGCACGCCCGGGTCGCGGAACCGGTACCCGCTCTCCCCGTCAGGCTCACAGCGCGACTGGGGATCCGCGAACCGCAGGTCCCCGCCGGCTTCCCGGTGTCCCCCCGCGAACAGCGCGCCGCGCGCGGCCTCAAGCAGGATCCACCGCATGGAGTCGTCGCCGGCCCGGTAGGCGTCGGCGGCCGCGCCGGTCCAGTAGAGGTGCGCGCTGACGGCGAGGGCGGTGTCCGGGGCCTGCCGCGCGAGCCGCCGCTGGCCGCAGGCGGCCTGCCGGAGCGTGCAGCCAAGTCCGCCGAACTCCGGCGGCAGCGCGACGTGCAGGTAGCCGACCTCGGCAAGCGCGGAGATGTCCCTGGCCAGCGAGCCCTCCTGCCGAGGGCCCTGCCCGGAGCCCTGCCCGAGGCGCGCAAGGAGGTCGTCAGAGAGCAGGTCACGGGGCCTGATCGCTGGCATAAGACCTGCCCCTCTCTACGGAACGAACTGTGTCAAGGACATCACGTCAGCGGCAAGAAGTCAACTTAAGTAGTAGGAAATGTATGTTAGCCAACGCTGCGAAGCGACAGTAGTGAACGCAGCGGCTTCTCATCATAGACGTCAAGTCCGTCGCCGGCGATATTCCCGGCATTCGCCGCGGCAAGCAGCGCGTCCTGATCGGGTCTCAGCTGACACAGGTCAGACCAGCCAACTCTATCCCGCTCCCACTGAACCAGAAACGCCGGGCGCTCGGCGGCGGGCCGACGCTGTGACGGCGCCAGTGCGCCGGCGCCTGAGGGCACGTGCCTGATACCGTTTTGTCCCGTGACGTGGCTTGACCTGCTCGCCGACAAGGCGCTAAACAGTGAACTCCCGACACGGGACGAGGCCCTCGCGGTCCTGGCATCGACCGACGACGAGCTCATGGACGTGGTGGCCGCCGCGTTCCGCGTCCGGCGCCGGTTCTTCGGCCGCCGGGTCAAGCTGAACTACCTCGTCAACGTCAAGAGCGGGCTGTGCCCCGAGAACTGCCACTACTGCTCACAGCGCGCTGGCTCCGCCGCCGACGTGCTCAAGTACACCTGGCTGAAGACCGACGAGGTCATCGCCTCCGCCGAGGCCGGCGTGGCCGGCGGCGCCCGCCGGGTCTGCCTGGTGGCCAGCGGCCGGGGCCCCACGGACAAGGACATCGACCGGGTCGCGTCGACCATCAAGGACTTCAAGGCACGCAACCCCGACGTCGAGGTCTGCGCGTGCCTCGGGTTGCTGGCCGACGGCCAGGCCGAGCGCCTCGCCGCGGCGGGCACCACGGCCTACAACCACAACCTGAACACGTCCGGCGGCCACTACGCGGACATCTGCACCACGCACGAGTACGCGGACCGGGTCAGCACGGTCACGGCGGCCAAGCAGGCCGGCCTGTCCCCGTGCTCGGGCCTGATCGCGGGCATGGGCGAGACTGATGAGGACCTAGTCGACGTCGCGTTCGCGTTGCGGGCCCTGAGTCCCGACTCGGTGCCGGTCAACTTCCTGATCCCCTTCGACGGGACGCCCCTTGCGGGCCACTGGGAGCTGACCCCCCAGCGCTGCCTGCGCATCCTGGCCATGGTCCGCTTCGTCAACCCGGACGCCGAGGTCCGCCTGGCGGGCGGCCGCGAGATCCACCTGCGCACGCTGCAGCCCCTGGCGCTGCACATCGTCAACTCGATCTTCCTCGGCGACTACCTGACGAGTGAGGGCCAGCCAGGCGCCGCCGACCTGGCCATGATCGCCGACTCCGGCTTCACGGTCGAGGGCGCGGAAGACGCACCGGGCGAACTGGCCGCCGCCCTAGCGCGCCCGGACCTGGTACACGTCCGCCGCCGCGGCGCGGGCACCGCCCTCCCCGCCAACGCCTAACCCCGGTAGCCCCTGGACGCCAACGCCTCACCCCGGTACTCCCTGGACGCCAACGCCTCACCCCGGTACTCCCTGGACGCCAACGCCTAAACCCGGTAGCCCCTGGACTCAGGCGACCCGGCCAGCGGTCGCGCCCGAGGACCTCCGTAAAGACCCAGCGCGCGAAATGCGATCATTGCGCAGTGGAAACGATCATCGAGCTTGAGCGGATGGCGGCCGCGCACTGGCGGGGGACCGAGGAGCAGTGGCTGGGCAACTGGCTGCTCCGTGCCGCCGAAGGATTCACCGGCCGCGCCAACTCCGCCCTCCCACTCGGCGACCCCGGCATGCCGGTCGACGAGGCCCTCGCCGCCGTGACCCACTGGTACCGAGCCCGCGCCCTGCCCCCGATGATCGCGGTGCCCAGCCAGGTGGAAGCTGATTTCACCGGTCAGGATCTCGACAACCACTTGTCAGAACGTAGGTGGGTTACCCGCCCAGGCCCCGCCTTCGTCATGCTGGCCGACCTCCCCCTCGGTCTCCCCGCGAGCAGTCTCACGGAGGGCCGCGAGATCCGGGTGGCCCGCGAGCCAGACGACGCCTGGGCCGCCATGTACCACTACCGGGGCCAGGACTACCTCCCGCCGGTCGCCAGGAGGGTGCTGACCTCGGCGGAAGAGCAGTCGTTCGTGAGCATCACCGGCGGCGACGAAGTGCTCGCGATCGCCCGCCTGTCGATCGCGGACGGCTGGGCAGGCATCACCGCGGTCGAGGTAAACCCGGCCTACCGCCGCCAGGGCCTAGCGGTCGCCATCACGACGGCGGCATGCCGTGAAGCGGAACTTCACGGCATGGGCAACGTGTTCCTCCAGGTCGAGGTGGACAACGCCCCGGCCCGCGCCCTGTACGAGCGCCTAGGCTTCCGCTACTCCCACCGCTACCACTACCGCGTCGCTCCCGAGTAGCGGCGTCCCGCCCCCGCCTGCCGGAGTACGCCGCTGCCCACGGCGGCCTGGCCGAACTGCTGGCCATCTGATGGCACGTAAGCCGCGAAACGGGCAGACGCCAGCCGGGCCGACGGGTAGCCCTGCCCAGGTATCCGGACATGCCGGTCGTGACGACACGCCGGGGGCTGTGGGTGCTTGGTGCTTGGGCAGGCTTGAGGTACTCGTTACGTTTGGGAGTATGGCTACCTCTCGGTCCAGGGGCGCGTCGGGCTCGCGGAGCGGGCGGACGAGCACTGTCGGCGGCGACTATTACCACGATGAGTCGCCGGACGTAATACTCCCGACCCCACCGCCGGGCAGTGCCAGGGGCGGGGGAGCGCGGCGGAGCTCAGGAAGCGCCCGGTCGAGCGGTGGCGCGAGCCGAGGGGGAACGAAGTCCGGCGCAGCGAGTAGCGGACGATCCGGCGGATCAGCGAGCGGAAAGGGCGGCAGCGCGCGCTCGGGCAAGTCAAGCGGCAAGTCGGGCACCACGCGCGGCGCCGCGGCAGGCCGCGGCAAGACGGGCGGCCGCGCCGGGTCCACGGGCCGCAGGGGAAAGGGCACGACAGGAAAGAACGCGCCCCCGCCCTCGCAAAACTTGCTTATCGTCCTCACGGGCTGGCTGTTCCGCGCGATCGCGATGGTGTGGCTGCTGGTGGCTGGCGTGGTAGGCGGCATCGTGCGCCGCTTCGGCCGCAACGCACGGGAACTGCACCCGGACCACAAGCGCGACGGCCTCGGGCTCGCCTTCATGGGGCTCGCGATCATCTTCGCCGCCGCGGTCTGGGCCCGGATGCCCAACAGGGCGTTTGAAGGCCTCTACACCCTTACCAGCTCTGTGATGGGCGACGGCGCGTTCACGGTCCCGGTCATGCTCGCGCTGGTCGGCTGGCGGTTCATGCGCCACCCGGACAGGAACGAGGCGCTCCCGCCGGCGGAGATCGGCTGGACCGCCCTGATAGCCGGCGCGCTCGGCCTGTTCCATGTCGCGAAGGGCGTCCCGACGCTCTCGCACGCGGGCGGCGGCTGGCCGGCGGTCAGGACGGCGGGCGGCCTCGTGGGGATGGCCGCCTCCTGGCCGCTCGACAAGGGGCTCACGGCCTGGGTGGCGACGCCACTGCTCGGCCTGCTGGCCGCCTACGGGCTGCTCGTCGTCACGGGCACGCCCGTGCGTGAGGTGCCGGAGCGGCTGAGGGAGCTCAAGGTCGTGTTCGGCCTCCAGGCCGAGGACGACTGGAACGAAGTCGACGACGACTGGAACGAAGGGGCGAGCGACGGCGAAGACGGTGACGTCCCTGTCGAGGGCGGGAAGCGGCGCGGCGAGATCAGCCGGGGCGCGATCCGGCTGAAGCGCGCCCTCGAGTCGAGTGACCAGCGCAAGCCCTATGACCCGCAGGTCCTGGTGACCAACCCTCGCGCAAAAGCAGGGCCCCCGGCGTCCCCACTGCCAGAAGCCAGGATCGGTGAGGACCTCCTTGAGGAACTCGGCTTCACGACCGCGACGGAGCCGGAGGCCGAGGAGCAGCCCGCCGCATACCAGCAAGTCGAGCCAGAGCCCGAGTCAGAGCCGGTACCCGTCAAGCCCGCCGCGACCGCCGCGTCCCGGGCGGTCCCGTCGACTCCCGTCCTGCCAGGCGAGCAGCTCACGCTCAGCGGCGCGGCGGCGGGCATCTACACGCTCCCGCCGCCCGGCTTGCTCCGCCCGGGCACGCCGCACAAGGCACGGACGAAGGCCAACGACAAGGTCGTCGCCGACCTTCAGGACGTGTTCGAGCAGTTCAAGGTCGACGCCACCGTGTCCGGGTTCACCCGTGGTCCGACGGTCACCCGGTACGAGATTGAGCTCGGCGACGCCGTCAAGGTCGAGCGGGTCACCGGCCTTTCGAAGAACATCGCCTACGCCGTCAAATCTGCTGATGTCCGCATCCTGCCCGTCATCCCTGGCAAGTCGGCGATCGGCGTCGAGATCCCGAACACCGACAAGGAGATCGTCAGCCTCGGCGACATGCTCCGCGACGAGACCGCCCTCGCCGACCACCACCCGATGGTCGTGGGACTCGGCAAGGACGTCGAGGGCAAGACGGTGCTCGCCAACCTGGCGAAGATGCCGCACGTCCTCGTCGCGGGCGCCACCGGGTCCGGTAAGTCCGTCTGCCTGAACGGGCTCATCACGAGTGTCCTGATGCGCTCCACGCCCGATGAGGTGAAGATGATCCTCATCGACCCGAAGCGGGTCGAGCTGAGCATCTACGAGGGCATCCCGCACCTCATGACGCCGATCATCACCAACCCGAAGAAGGCCGCCGAGGCCCTGGAGTGGGTGGTCGGCGAGATGGAGACCCGCTACGACGACCTGGCCGCGTTCGGGTTCCGGCACGTGGACGACTTCAATAAGGCGGTCCGCGCGGGCAAGCTGACCCTCCCGCCCGGATCCGAGCGCGAGCTGAAGCCGTACCCGTACCTGGTGGCCGTGGTCGACGAGCTCGCCGACCTCATGATGGTCGCGCCCAGGGACGTCGAGGACAGCATCGTCAGGATCACCCAGCTGGCGAGGGCGGCCGGCATCCACTTGGTGATCGCCACCCAGCGCCCAAGCGTCGACGTGGTGACGGGCCTCATCAAGGCGAACGTCCCGTCCAGGCTCGCCTTCGCTACCTCGTCTCTCGCGGACTCACGGGTCATCCTCGACCAGCCGGGCGCGGAGAAGCTGGTCGGCCAGGGCGACGCGCTGTTCCTGCCGATGGGCGCCTCCAAGCCGGTGCGGCTGCAGAACGCGTTCGTCTCGGAGAAGGAGATCCGGGAGATCGTCGAGCACTGCAAGGCGCAGCAGCAGGTCGAGTACCGGCCGGACGTCGCTGCGGCGCCCGAGAAGAGCCAAGGAGATCGACGGTGACATCGGCGACGATCTTGAGCTGCTCACCGCCGCGGCCGAGCTCATCATCACCAGTCAGTTCGGCTCGACGTCCATGCTCCAGCGCAAGCTCCGCGTCGGGTTCGCCAAGGCGGGCCGGCTGATGGATTTGCTGGAGAGCAGGGGTATTGTCGGGCCAAGCGAAGGTTCCAAAGCGCGGGACGTCTTGAAGCGGCCGGACGACCTCAATGAGGTCTTGACCTCGCTACGGGGCGGGTGAGCGGGACCATCTGGGCGTGCCAGGAGCATTTCGATGGCAGGGCTCTTGACACGTTACTTTGAGTGACTAATAGAGTTCACTGGGTAAGAGATGTTCAGGGACCCAGATCTTCCTGGAGGCGCGACGTGAGCATCGGTGACATCTTGGCGGAGGCGCGACGTCAGGCCGGTCTCACTATCACCCAAGTAAGTGAACGGACCATGATCAGAGAAACGATCATCCGGTCCATCGAACAGGGCGACTTCTCGCCGTGCGGCGGCGACTTCTACGCCCGCGGTCACATCCGGTCGATCGCCGAAGTGGTCGGGACCGACCCGGCGCCCCTGGTCAGGGAGTACGACGAGGAGCACGGCCCGCCCGGCGGCATGCGCGCGGCCCAGATCTTCGAGCCGGCGACCCCGATCAAGATCCGCGAGCCGAGGAACCTGCACCTTGGCAGGGTGCTCACCGTGGCGCTGCTCGCCGCGATCGGCTTCGGTGCCTATCACGTGGTCTCAACGAATGGCACGCACGCGGCGGCGACCGCGGCGTCCACGGTCCGCCCGGCGGTAAAGCCGAAGCCGACGGCGGTCGCCAAGCCGCTCATCCACAAGGCGGCCCTGCCGAAGAACGAGGCGGTCATCCGGCTGATTGCCAAATCTGTCTGCTGGGTCGGGTTCAACAGCCCCACGGGCAAGTCGCTCTACCAGGGCGACATCCAGGCCGGCAAGACCATGACCTGGGACGAGAAGAACCCGGTGTCGATGGTGATCGGCAACCCGGCCGGCGTCGAGCTGACCGTGAACGGCAAGCCCGAGCAGATGAACACCACCCAGGTGGTCACGCTGAGCATCAACCCGCTCAGCAAGATCCCCGTCACGGTGGGCTAGCTCTTCAAGACGACCCCTTGTGCGCATTTGGGCTGGCAAGAGCCAGCCCAAATGCGCTTTCGGGATAGATCGGACCCGTCTTGGGCCCGCCAGGCGGGACCGGTGAGCTGACGGCGTTACCCGATCACGTACCCTCTGTTCGTGTCTAAATCCCGTACCGTAAGCCTGGTCACGCTTGGTTGCGCCCGCAACGAAGTGGACTCGGAAGAGCTCGCCGCGCGACTCGCGGTGGGCGGCTGGACGCTGCGGGGCGAGGGGGAGGACGCTGATGTCGTCCTCGTTAATACGTGCGGCTTCATTCAGGCGGCCAAGCAGGAGTCCATCGACGAGCTCCTGGCGGCCGCCGACTCCGGTGCCAAGGTCGCTGCCGTCGGTTGCCTGGCCGAGCGCTATGGAACCGATCTCGCTGAAGAGCTCCCCGAAGCCCAGGTACTCAGCTTCGATGACTATGCGGACATCTCCGCCCGCCTCGACGACGTCCTAGCGGGCCGCAAGCGCCCGGCGCACGTCGCGAGTGACCGGCGCGCGCTGCTGCCCGTCAGCCCGGTCAGCCGCCAGCTAGCCCGGGGCGGCGGAAAGATCGGCGAGCCTCAGGCCCCCGAGTCCGGCATTGACCTCACCGACCTCCCGCCCGGCGTCGCGCCCGCCTCAGGGCCCCCAGTGCTCCGCAGGCGGCTCGCAGGCGGCGTGGCCGCCTCGCTGAAGATCGCCTCCGGCTGCGACCGCCGCTGCTCGTTCTGCGCCATCCCGTCCTTCCGCGGCTCCTTCGTCTCGCGCCGCCCGCACGACCTCCTCAAAGAGGCCGAATGGCTCGCCGCCGAGGGTGTTCGCGAGCTGGTCCTGGTCAGCGAGAACTCGACCTCCTACGGCAAGGACCTCGGCGACCTGCGCCTCCTCGAGACGGTGCTGCCCGAGCTTGCCAAGGTCGAGGGCATCGCGCGCGTCCGGGTCAGCTACCTCCAGCCGGCCGAGGTCAGGCCGGGCCTGATCGAGGTCATGGCCTCCACTCCTGGCCTGGCCCCGTACTTCGACCTGTCGTTCCAGCACGCGAGCGGCCCGGTGCTCCGCCGGATGCGCCGGTTCGGCGACCGCAAGCGGTTCATCGACCTGATCGAGCGGATCAGGCAGCTCGCACCGGAAGCGGGCGTGCGGTCCAACTTCATCGTCGGCTTCCCCGGTGAGACGGCCGACGACCTGCGCGAGCTTGAGCTGTTCCTGAACGAGGCCCGGCTAGACGCGATCGGGGTCTTCGGCTACTCCGACGAGGACGGCACCGAGGCGGCCGGCTTCGCCGACGCGGACAAGCTGCCCCAGGAGGAGATCGACCGCAGGAACCGCGAGTTCCACGATCTCGCCGACGAGCTTATGGCCCAGCGCGGCGAGGACCGGATCGGCGAGACGGTCGAGGTGCTCATAGAGGAGGTGACCGGCGACGGGACCTTCGAGGGCCGCGCGGCGCACCAGGGTCCTGACGACGGGTCGACCACGGTGCGCGCCGACCGCCCGCTCGCCCCTGGTGACCTGGTGACCGCCCAGGTGGTGGAGTCGCTCGGCGCCGACTTGATCGCCCGCGCGTGACCTGGTTACCGTGAACGACGCGCAGGGTTCCGGCGAGGGATATGCGGGCTCGCCTCCAAGGGAGGCCGCAGTGCCCCCGCCCGTGGGCATCGTCAACGTCGCCAATGTGCTGACGGTGGTGCGGATCTTCCTCATCCCCGTCTTCGTGCTCTGCCTCGTCCACGGCGGCACGGCCTACCGGATCGGCGCGCTCGTGGCATTCGGCGGCGCGTCGTTCACGGACTTCCTCGACGGGCAACTGGCGCGCAAGCGCGGCCTGGTGACCGACTTCGGCAAGCTCGCGGACCCGATCGCGGACAAGGCGCTGACCGGGGCGGCGCTCATCACGCTGTCGGCCCTCGGTGAACTGCCCGGCTGGGTCACCGGCCTGATCCTGTTCCGCGAGCTCGGCATCACGGCCCTGCGCTTCGCTGTCATCAGGCGCGGCGTCATCGCGGCGAGCCAGGGCGGCAAGCTGAAGACGCTCCTGCAGATCGTCGCGATCTGCCTGTACGTGCTGCCCGCGTCCCTGGGCCTGCCCGCCCTGGTCAAGGAGGTTGTCATGGGCGCGGCGCTCGTGGTGACGCTGCTCACAGGAGCGGACTATGTAGTACGCGCGGTGCGGATGAGCAAGACCCCGCAGGATAAGAAGGACGGCGCGGTGCGCGCGCGGGCGCAAGGCAAGTAGGCCGGAGCAACGGGCCGGGCGCAGGCGGCGCGAGCTGGTTGTCATCGGCCGACTGCGCAGTGGCTGATTTCTGCTATGGAGGACTACAGATGGCAGATGGCGTGGCAGGCCCGGTCGCGCGCGAACTGGCCACGGAGATCATCCGGCTGCTGACGCTGTCCGGGGAGACGGTGGCTGCCGCCGAGTCGCTCACGGGGGGCCTCGTGGCCGCCGCCCTGACCGACGTGCCCGGTGCCTCGAACGCGTTCCGCGGCGGCGTCGTCGCGTACGCAACCGAGCTCAAGGCTCAGGTGCTCGGCGTGGACGTCGGCATGCTCAAGAAGTATGGCCCGGTCCACGCCCCGGTCGCGGCCGCGATGGCGGAGGGCGTCCGGCACCGCCTCGGCGCCACGATCGGCGTGGCCACTACGGGCGTCGCAGGCCCTGGCTCCCAGGACGGCCACCCGGCGGGCACTGTGCACGTCGCGGTCAGTCTCGTCGGCGACACGGTGGTGCGGACGATGGCCCTGGAAGGGAACCGGGATGAGGTACGTAGACTGACAGTGGAACGGGTACTTGGTTTGCTACTAGGCCGACTTAGGGAAGATCGTCCGTGATTACAGCGTTACGTCGGTAGCGAACACAGCCGGTAGCGGTGTCGCGAATTTACCGTACTGAAAGGTACGGTGGAGGTAGCGATGGTCGCGATCCGGTAACTTTGCAGTGAACCTCCGGCAAGCGGTTGCGCCTTAGGAAGGGAGTGCCACGATGGTTCTGCTTCGTCAACTGCTGGGCGACGTGCTGCGTCGGCTGCGCATCAGGCAGGGCCGCACTCTGCGCGAGGTTTCCGCATCCGCACGAGTGTCGCTTGGGTACCTGTCGGAGGTGGAGCGCGGCCGCAAGGAGGCGTCCTCCGAGCTACTCGCGGCCATCTGCGCCGCCCTTGACACGCCGCTCTCGCAGGTTTTCCGCGAGGTCTCCGACAACTTCGCCCTGGCCGAACTCCAGAATGAGCCGGTACTAACGGGCGCCCTCCGTGAGCCAGGCCTACGGTTCCCCGGCGAGCGTGGCGGCGTGGGCGTCTCCGAGACGGCCGGCCCACTCGACGACGGCCTCGACGGCCTCGACCAGTTCCCCTCGGTCGTAGGCGTCTAAGACCCGTCAGCCAACGAAGGGCGGCGCAGATGCGCCGCCCTTCGGCGTTTTTTCAAGGTCTTTTCTTACGCCTAGGCCCAGGTTCTCTTACGGCTAGAGCCAGGCCTGGGGGCTGTCGGTGAGGACGGCGACCGCCGGGGGGAGCTCGCCAGACACGATGTCCGCCAGCGTCACCGCCTCGAGGACGGCCCGCTCGTTCGCTCTCAGCGCAATCCACACGCGCTGCAGCGGCTCGGCCGCCCCTGGGTAGGTCACGTTTTCCGGACGCTCGCCGCGCACGCCGAGGAGCTGGCCGTCGATGGCTCGGATGATGTCCGCGAGTGAGATCTCCGACGCGGGCCTGGCCAGCCAGAAGCCCCCGTCCGGCCCGCGCTGGCTGCGCACGATGTTGCTGCGCCGCAGGTGCGTCAGGATCGTCTCGAGGAACTTACCCGGGATGTTCTGCGCCTGGGCGAGCTGCTCGGCCGTAACATGGCCATCGTGCGCCGCCGCCAGTTCGATGGCGGCGCGTAGCGCGTAGTCGGCGCGTGCGGACAGTCGCATTCCGCCATTATGCAGCTTCCCGATCGGAAAACTGACACGGACCGCCTCAGCGCCTGGATGCAATCGTTCGCATCCGCGAGTATCGTCAACTCCGCCAACGCGGCACCAGCCGCTACGACACTTTCGCACGCCTGTATACCTAAGTAAAGCCCTAGAAGGGAGGGGCGTAATTGCCCGCCGCGCGTGAGGTCTCCGTCCAGTTGACGGTCAACGGCGCCCCGCGCGCCGCCACCGTCCCTGCCCGCACCCTCCTCGTCCACTTCCTCCGCGACTACCTGCGCCTTACCGGCACCCACGTCGGCTGCGACACCACCCAGTGCGGCGCCTGCACGGTGGCCCTAGACGGGGTAGCGGTGAAGTCCTGCACGGTCTTGGCGGCCCAGGCTGACGGCCACGAGATAGCCACAATCGAGGGCCTGGCCATACCAGGCGAAGGCGCGCTCGACCCAGTTCAGCAGGCCTTCCAGGACGAACACGCCCTCCAGTGCGGCTACTGCACCCCCGGCATGGTCATGGCCATCCGCCAGCTGATCGCCGACCACCCAAACCCAGCCGAGGACGAGGTAAGGCACGCCCTGTCGGGCAACATCTGCCGCTGCACGGGCTACCAGAACATAGTCGCGGCCGCCCTCCGCGCCGTCCAGTCTTTCGCCGCCCAGTCTGCCGCCACCCAGACGGCCGTCGCTAACGCCGCCGAGCCGCCCGTGGTCGAGTCGCTGCACGACAACCTGACCGCAGGCAAGCGAGAGGTATAGCAAGAAATGTTCCCTGCTGACTTCGCCTACGCCCGCGCGCGTTCCCTGGACGAGGCCCTCGACCTGCTGAACGAGGCAGCGGAGGCTGGCACGGAGGCGAAGCTCATCGCCGGCGGCCAGTCGCTGCTTCCCATGATGAAGCTCCGCTTGGCCGCCCCCCAGGTCCTCATCGACATCGCCGACCTCAAGGAGCTCAAGTCGGGGGCATGGCTCGGGTCCGCCGTCGGCGGCCATCTCAGCTGCTCCGTCGGCGCCCTCACCACCTACCGGCAACTCGGCAGCGGCCTTGGTCGCGGCGGGCTCCCGGTCGGCCATGAGCGGACCCCTGGCATCGGCGGGATTCCGGCCGTCACGGATGCCCTCGCGGTCCTCGCCGACCCCCAGGTCCGCGCCAGGGGCACGATCGGCGGCGCGGTGGCGCACGGCGACCCCGCTGCCGACCTTCCGGCGGTCCTGCTCGCCCTGAACGCGGAGCTCACGATCGCCTCGCGTAAGGGCAGGCACGAGGAGACGCGGCCGCCAGGCCACACAATGCCCGGCGGGGCCGAGGAAGACTCGAATGTGGGCAAGCGCGTGATAGCCCTCGACGACTTCCTCCAGGGCATCTACACGACGGACCTCGCCGAGGACGAAGTCATCACCCATATCAGGATCAATACCCGAGGCGCCCAGGCCAGTGCCTACGAGAAGTTCCCCCACCCGGCCAGCCACCTCCCGCTGGCAGGCGTCTGCGCGGTTGTCCGGCTAAGAGACGGCCTCATCGACGGCGCCGAGGTAGCCGTCACCGGAATCTCCCCCCGCCCCTACCGCGCCAGCAGGACAGAAGACCTCCTCAACGGCGCACCCCCCACCCCAGAAGCACTGGCAGCGGCAGCAGCACAGGTAACGAGGCTCGCAGACGGCCAGGAGGCCAGCCTCCTCGGCGACCAGCACGCGAGCGCCCCGTACCGCGCCCACCTAGCCGAGGTCCTCGCCCACCGTGCCCTAGCAAGGGCAATCGCCCGCGCGGGCCCCGCATAACCCTCCAGCAACCGCCGGATATGTCAAGATAAGCGCCCTATGGCCGATAGTACCGTTTTCGCCGTCTCACGTGATCGTGAAGACTTTGTTCCTGACGAAGGATTCGCATCGAATAAGTGCATGAAGTCTTCACGAAAAACAAAGTCTTCCGGATCATGCCTCAGTCCGATGTCCGGAAAGCCGGATATGTCATGATTCGCGCACTGGAAAGGTAGGAGCCGTGAGCCTCATCGGGCAGCCGCTGACCCGGCGGGAGGACCCGCCGCTGCTCACCGGGCGCGGTCAGTACGTCGACGACTTCGCCCCAGAGGGCACGCTGCACGCCTTCGTCGTCCGCAGCCCGCTGGCCCACGCGCGCATCACGAGCATTGACGTCACCGAGGCCCGCGAGGCCCCCGGCGTCGCGGCCGTCTACACCGCAGAAGACCTGACAACACAAGGCGTCGGCCCGCTCCCCGGCGGTGAGGGCCTCCCGCCAGGCGCGCTAAACCCGGCACACCCGGTGCTCGCCAGCGACAAGGCCCTGTGGGCGGGCCAGCCGGTCGTCCTGGTGGTCGCGGACACCCCGGAGCGAGCGGCTGACGCAGCCGAGCTCGTCATGATCGACTACGACGACCTCCCCGCGGTCACCGCCGCCCTGGACGCCGCGGCCGAAGACGCGCCACTGCTGCACGAAAACGCGCCGAACAACATCGCCTTCCGCAAGCGCCTCACCGCCGGCGACGCGAGAACCGCATTCCAAAACGCCGCCTACATCATCAGCCAGCGGATGACCAGCCAGCGCATCGCCCCGGTCGCGATGGAGCCGCGCGGCGTCCTCGCCCACCCAGCCGAAGACGGCCGCCTGGAGATACGCCTCCCCACCCAGCGCGCTCACGGCGCAAGGAACTGGCTGGCGAAGATCCTCGGCATCCCCCCAGCCCAGATCCACGTCATGACGGGCGACGTAGGCGGCGGCTTCGGCGCGAAGGGCCCGCTCTACCCGGACCAGGTAGCGGTCATCGCCGCCGCCAGGGCCCTCAACAAGCCGGTGAAGTGGATCGAGGAGCGCTCCGAGTCCTTCACCGCGACGACGCACGGCCGCGACCAGGTAGCCGACCTGGAACTAGCCGCCGACTCCGACGGGAACATCACCGCGATGCGCGGCACCGTCCACGCGGGCATGGGCGCGTACTTCACCCCGAACGGCCCCGGCGCCCTGCTCGGCCGCCTCGGCCCGATGCTCCCGCAGGCCTACCGCCTCAGGCACTTCGACGTCGAGCTGGTCGGCGTCTTCGCGAACACGACCCCGATTGGCCCCTACCGCGGCGCGGGCCGCCCCGAGGCCGCCTACTTCACCGAGCGCCTCGTCGACATCCTCGCCCGCGAGATGCACACCGACCCAGCCGAGCTGCGCCGCCGCAACTTCATCCCGTCGACTGCCTTCCCGTACACCACGATCACCGGCCTCACTTACGAAACCGGCGATTACCAGGCGGGCCTGGACCTTCTCGAAGAAAAATTCAACACCGATTCCCCCGAACGAGTTCGGCTTACTCAATCCGGCCAACTACTCGGCCGGGGCATCGCGACGTTCGTGGAGCCAGGCGGCATCGTCCCGAAGGCCCCAGGCCCGGACGGCACGATCGGCGACAAGGCAACGGTCACCATCGACCCGGACGGCAAGGTCACGGTCGCGGTCGGCACGAGCGGCCACGGCCAGGGCCACGAGACCGCGTTCGCCCAGCTGGCCGCGGACCTCCTCGGCGTGCCCTATGACAACGTGACGGTGGTGTTCGGCGACACGGACACGGCTCCCTTCGGCTACGGCACGTTCGGCTCACGGTCCCTCGCGGCGGGCGGCACGGCGATCTACAGCGCCTGCCAGGCGGCCCTGGACGCGGCCCGCCGGGTCGACGCCCCCATGCCGGTCACCGAAGCGGCGGCCCGCCTGGGCGGCATCGAAGCGACCGGCTCATCGGGCGCCCCGCCCGAGACCTACGCCTCCGGCGCGTACGGCTGCGAGGTCGCCATCGACCCGGACACCGGCCAGGTCACCCTCCTGCGCGTGGTGGCGGTCGACGACTGCGGCGTCCTCGTCAACCCGCTGCTCGTCGAGGGCCAGGTGCACGGCGCGGTCGCCCAGGGCGTCGGCCAGGCCCTGACCGAGCAGGTGACCTATGACGAAAACGGCCAGCCCATGTCCGCCTCCCTGATGGACTACGCGGTCCCGTTCGCCGCGACCCTCCCGCACATCGAGTCCTACTCGGTCGTTACCCCGTCGACACTCAACCCCCTGGGCGTCAAGGGCATGGGCGAGTCAGGGACCATCGGCGTCACCCCGGCCCTAGTCAACGCGGTCATGGACGCCCTAGCCCCCTACGGCATCCGCCACCTGGACATGCCCCTAACCCCAGAAAAAATCTGGACTGCCCTCCACACCCGTCAGAGCGTGCCTCGACTCGCGGCCACGGACCTGTGACCGCGGCGTTGCGGGCCAGCGCGGCGCTGTACCCGTGGGACGTACTCGGTGACCCGGAGGCGGCTGGGCGCGTCCGGGCGCTCGGCGTGACGACCGTCTCACTGGCCGCGGCCTATCACGCCGTCCGCGGGCTCACCCCGCGCCATCCGCGGCACCGGGTTGTCGCGACATCGGTTTCGGCGGCCTACTTCCCGCTGTGCGACACCGAGTGGGCCGGCCGGGTGCTGCGGCCGCAGGCGCCCATCTGGCTGGGCGAGCAGGACGGCTTCGGCGTCGCCGCGGCCGCCTTGGACGCCGCCGGGCTGGCCGTACGGGCCTGGGTGGTGCTGCTGCACAACGACGGTCTTGGCGCCGGTCATCCGGACCTCGTCATCCGCAACGCCTTCGGCGACCTGTATTCGTGGGCGTTGTGCCCGGCCCAGCCCGCCGTGGTCGAGTATGCCGCAGGCCTCGCCGCCGCGGCGGCGGCGCGTCCCCTGGTCGGCGGTGTCGAACTGGAGGCCTGCGGCTGGTACGGGTTCGGTCACGGTCACGCGCACGACAAGGTCGCCGGCCTACCGCTGTCGGCCGCCGAGGAATGGCTGATGTCGCTGTGCTTCTGCGCAGCGTGCACGGCGAACTACGCGGAGGCCGGCGTGCCGGCGGGTGAGCTGCGCGCACGGGTGATCGCCGCACTGGATCACCGGTTCGCCGCGGGCGCGCCGGGCCAGGCCGCGCTGGACGAACTGCTTGACGCCGATCTGGTCACGGCCGTGGCCGGTGTCCGCGAGCGGGTGGCCACGGCACTGCGGCGGGCCGTGACCGCGGCCGTGCGGGCCGCTCGGCCGGACGGCTGCGAGGTTCTGCTGCACGCCGACACCAACCCGCTGGCCACCGGCGCCAACGTCGGGGTGGACGTGCGCAGCCCGGGGGCGGACCTCGACGGGCTGATCCTGTCGGTGTCCGGGGAACTGGCGCCGATGGCCGGACGGCTGCGCACCGCGGTAGCCGACTGCCCGCCCGGCGCGCGGATCGGGGTCACGGTGCAGGCGGTGCGCGGCATGACCGGCGACCCGGTGCCGCTCGCGGAGCGGGCCGCGGCGGTCCGCTCGGCCGGCGTCGACGACATCATCTTCTACCATGCCGGGTTGGCCTCCGCCGACGACCTGGACCGGATCCGGGAGGCGATAGACGGTGCCCGCTGACAACGACTTCCTGATCAACGAGTTGCGCATCCGCCGGTTCCGTTACCAGCCGAGCTGGGCCTCGCGCTTCGGCTACACCGTTCCGGCGTCGTCGAACGTGCACACCGAGGTCCTTCGCAACGTGTTCCAGGACTTCGCGTGGGCGCTGTCCGACCCGGCCCGGCCGGAAGACACGCTCGTCGCCGACGAGCGGGCGCTGGATAGCGTCTACGTGTGCGAGGCCATCCGCGAATCCGCGGCCGTCGGCCGCTACGTACGCATCGACGAGCTGCGCGCCTGTTACGCGCCGGCGTCGGCGCCGAAGAGAAGTGGGAGCACGGCATGACCCGTCAGGACCGCATCGACTCGGTCGACCTGTCGCTGGCGTTCCTGCCGCTGGCGACGCCGATCAGCGACGCCAAGGTGTTCACCGGGCGGCAGAAGCCGCTGACCCAGGTGGCGTTCCTGTTCGCGCGCGTCCGTACCGCCGACGGAGCGACGGGACTCGGATTCAGCTACTCCAAGCGAGCCGGGGGCCCGGGCCTGTATGCGCACGCCCGCGAGATTGCCCCCGAGCTGATCGGCGAGGACCCCAGCGACATCGGCCGGCTCTGGGAGAAGCTGGCCTGGGCCGGCGCGTCGGTCGGCCGTGGCGGGCTCGCGGTCCAGGCGATCGCCGCGCTCGACGTCGCCCTCTGGGACCTCAAGGCGCGCCGTGCCGGGCTGCCGCTGGCCAAGCTGCTCGGCGCCTACCGCGACGGCGTTCCCTGCTACAACACCTCGGGCGGGTTCCTGTCCTCCTCGCTTGAGGAGGTGCTCGAGAACGCGCAGAGGTCGCTGGCCACCGGTATCGGCGGCATCAAGATCAAGGTCGGGCATCCCGACTCCGCCGTGGACATCGGCCGGGTGCAAGCGGTGCGGGAGGCGATCGGGCCGGCGGTGCCGCTCATGGTCGACGCCAACCAGCAGTGGACCCGCACGACGGCACTCCGCATCGGCCGGATCTTCGAAGCGTACGACCTGACCTGGATCGAGGAGCCGCTCGACGCGCATGACGCGGAGGGACACGCGGCGCTGGCAGCGGCCCTGGACACCCCGGTCGCCACCGGCGAGATGCTGACCAGCGTGGCCGAGCACGAGCGCATGATCTCCGCCGGCGCGGCCGACTTCATCCAGCCGGACGCGCCGCGGGTCGGCGGGATCACGCCGTTCCTGAAGGTACTGGCCCTGGCGGAGCAACGCCGGCTCAGCGTGGCACCGCACTTCGCGATGGAGCTGCACGTGCACCTCGCCGCGGCGTACCCGCACGAGGTGTGGGTGGAGCATTTCGACTGGCTGGAGCCGCTCTTCAACGAGCATCTGCTCGTGGCCGACGGGAAGATGCTGGTACCCGACCGGCCCGGCCTGGGCTTGACGCTCAGCGAGCAGGCTGCCGCCTGGACGGTCGACCGCACCGCGGTCGGGCCGGGTGACTAGCGGGCGAGCCAGCCGCCGTCGAGGCATTTCACCGGCCGTGGCGGAACCTGCCATCCGACTCTGCCAGCCGGAATGTGCGGATTCATTGTGGTCCTCGGTTAGCGAGTCGCTGCTGCCGGTACAGCAGGGCCCCGACGCCGACGAGAAGCAGCGCGCCGATGATGATCAGCGCGATGGCCCAGCCGGGGATTCCGCCCTGGGGGACCTGGGAGTAGGTGCCGATGCCCGTGTGGACGATACGCGCGGACGGCAAGCCGGGTATGGCGACCGTCCCTGCCCAGCGGACGGTCTGGTTCTTGCCGTAGCGGAGCTGGATTGTGCAGGGCACGGTCGCGCCTGTCGGGAGGCCCGCCGCGTTGACAGCGATCAGCGCCTGGCCGCCGGGCAGGACGGTGTCCGCGGAGACGCCGTAGGTGTGCCGCTTGCCGGACTGGGTGCAGGACACCGTGCCTGTGCCCTTGGCGAATGTCTGTCCGGTGTTGTCCAGCTCGATGTTGAGCCTGGGGGTCTGAAATTCCAGGGTCCCCAGGACCCCGGGGATATTGAAGTGTGTCGTCATGGCCGACAGTTCGCCGACGGTGACCGCGACCCCGACCGTCACCTCCTCGACGATGACCGCCTGCGCTCCCGCCTTCGCGTTCGAGCCGACCTTCACCGCGCGCGGCTTGGCGGCAGGCTTGGCGGAGATGCCGCTCAGGTACTGGCCGAGGGCGGTCCCGGCCGGGACGGTGACCGTGAAATCAAGCTCATAGCTGGAGCGGGCCGGCAGGGTGACCCGCTGCGGCAGCCCGGTCACCCAGCAGCTCGGGCCGACGCATCCCTGTGATACTGGCTCGTACGCGCTGCCGCTGTTGCTCGCGGTAACGCCTGCGGCATGGCTGATGACCAGCGTCTCGGGCTTGTCCGCCAGGTTGGACACGACCGCCGTGGCCCTGGCCGACTGGCCGGGGGCGATGGTCAGCTGAAAGTACGATGACGCACGGCCCTGGCTGTCTGGTGCCGGGGAGATGCCGAATGTCCCGCCGATGCCAAGCCCGCCAGGGGGCGCGGCAGCCAGCGTCGCGAGCAGCGCGGCTACGACAAGTAGCCCCTGCAGGGTCCGCCGCCGCAGGGCGCGGGCCGGCCCGCTGTGCCGCTCGTTCATGGTCCGGACACCACGGCCAGCGTCACGGCCGAAGAGTAGGTCCCCACGTAAGCGGTTCCCGGTACCGAGATCCACCAGCCGAGGGGATCCGCCGCGCCGCTGCCGCCCAGGACGACCGTCCCGGTGCCGGTGCCGGCCGAAGCGGCGGCGACCGTGCTTGGCGGGGGCGAACTGCCCGCCGTGGTGACCTGAACCGGATAGCTGATCGTGTCCGTGGGCAGGACGCACGAGCCGTCGCACGCCGCGCTGGGAACGGCATCAGACAGCGAGCTGACACTGCCGGTGACGCTGAGGGTTCCGATGTCCGGCAGGGCGTGCGCAGTGCTGATGAAGGTGGTAGCCGCGACCGTAACGTGCCACCCGGCCCCGGTCGCCGTGCTGTCGTCCACCGTGAGCTGCTGATCCCCTGGCACTTTGTCCACCGCGTTCTGCTGCAAGCCGGTGTCGGTCACGGACCAGCTCAGCGAGACAGGGGCGGTGAGCGTCAGGCTGCCCGCGGCGAAGGTGACGCCAGGCGTCGCACCGGAGTCGACCGCGGCGCCAGCGTCGCTCGTGGTGATCGTTGAGGTGTAGCTGTCGGTCGTCGCTGTGTTGGTCAGCCCGGTGATCTCGATCGATACGGCGGTCCCTGCGTCGATGACCGCCGGTGTGAAGGTGTAGGTCAAGGCCCCTCCGGCCAGTGATACGTTCCCGCCGGCCGCGACCGGTGACGGGCTCACCGTCCCGGTCGCTGGCGTCCCGCCTGTCCCGGCGGGCACGGTCATCGCGACCGAGTCCAGCGTCGATGTCGTGGCAGTGGTGAAGGTGTAGGTGTAGGTGACGTCCGTCGCGCCGGCGGTGGAATCCGACGCTGTCCATGCCGCGCCAGCGAGGCTAGCCGCCGAGACAGGCGGTGCCGGCGCGAGCAGCAGCAGCACTGTGAGGCCTGTTGCCGACATCGCTGCGACGACCGCGCGCCGTAGCCACGCCATGAGGCGCCCGCGGCACCACGTCCCATCGCCCTGCCCCCCGTCAGGCTCCACCCGGCCGGGCGAGTCCGATGCGTTCCGAACACAGTCAGTCACGTCGCGTAATGATAGCGGGACTCCGGTGTGCAGGGGTGTGCGTCCGGCTAGCCGGACGCACACGCCTTGGCGCCCTTGGCCGGGTCAGGGCCCTGAGGCGACGGTGAGATCTATTGCGGACCCGTACGCGCCGGACTTTGCGTTACCTGGCAGGCTTATCCACCAGCCGACCGGTGTGGTGCCGCCGATGAGCACCGAGCCGAGCCCGCTGGCCGCCGCTGCCGTGTAGAGGGTGCTTGGTGTCGGTGTGGTCGCTGCGGTGGTGACGGCCACCGGGTAGGTCGGCTCGGTGCCGCTGGGCAACGTGCACTGGCCGGTGATGGTGCACGCGGCGTCCGGGGTCGCGCCGGTCGTAGCCGTCGTCAGGCTCCCGTTGACCGAGAACGTTCCCGTGTTCGCCAGTTTGGTGCCGCCAGTCGTCGAGAAGGTGGTGGCGGCCACGGTGACGTGCCAGCCGGTGCCGCTTCCGGTGGCGTCATCGACCGTGAGTGTCCGGTCCGCTGCGGTCGTGTCCACCGCGTCCTGAGCCGCGCCGGTCAGCGTGGCTGTCCACGTCAGGGTGCTCGGCGTGGTCATATTCAGGGTCCCCGCGGACAGCGTAGCCGTTCCGGCGACGGCGCACGCCCCGCCCGCGGTACACGTCGATGCCCCGGCCGTGCCTGCGCCGGCCATGGCCAGGCTGGCGACACTCCCCAGTGCGAGTACACAGCCTGCTACCAGCCCCGCTACCCTCCGCCTGCGTGTCTGTACAAGGAATCTCATTCGGATCGGCTAGCCTCTCTTAAATTACTACCAGTGATCCCATGGATACGTACCGTATCATCGCAGGTGGGAGCTGCAAGGATGGGCCAAGGTCTCTGCTTGGCACCCCCGTCGATCAGCCGCCCGGCAGCCGGATCGCGGCTCCGGCTAGCTAGCTCTACGAGGTTCGGCGCCTTGGCCCCCGGCAGCGACGCCCATCTAGCGCGGTGGCCCCCAGTCGCGGCATCGCTGGGTCAGGCGAAGCACGAACTCGTTCGGGATGATGGCTTTGAACTTAAGTCGGCGAGCTGTGCCGCAGGACCCGGGCGACGGTCGCGGGGCGCAGCAGCACGGCAGCCGGGTCGACGAGGTTGGCGACCCGCATGAAGGTCCTGGCCACGGCGGACGGGTCCTGCCACAACCACCAGGCACCAGCGCTACGGCATTGCCGCCGCGGTGTGCGTGCCGCTGCCGGCCTTGTCGACCTCGCTGGGGAACTCCGTGAGCAGGTCACTGATCACGCCGGGCTGCTCCAGGGAGCTTGAGTGCCCGCAGTCAGGCACGATGCGCAGCTGAGCGCCGGGAATGCTGGACGCGATGCGCCGCGCGTGCTCAGGCGGCGTCGCCCTGTCGTCCGCACCGACGACGACCAGCGTGGGCGCGGTGATCCCGCGGAGCCCCGAGTCGCTAGCACCATTGCAAACGCCAATCCCAAGATTGCCGAGGCCGCGATGTCCCACGCGCTAGCGCCCGTCAGGCCGCTTGGACCACCAGGTCATGAGTCGTAGTGGCCACACCTGGGGTCGCGCTCTTGAACGCATCCCGCATCGCGCTAACCGCGAGCGCCTGGGCATGCCAGGGGTCATCGGTGTCAATGATCACGGTGACCTCGACCCGGATCCCGGATGCTTCACGGATCGTGCTTACCGAGGGGTCGATGGCGCGCGTGTCCAGGTAGTCAATCACGGTAGCGATCAGGTCGGTCAGTTCATCATCCGTGAGCGGCCGAGACGGAACGAGCGTCGCCGTGGCGTCCACCGTCAGCATGGCGCTTCGTCCTTCCTCTGCGTCGAGCACTGGCTGATCATCCATGCCACCTTCTGTCTGAAGTGGTTCGGCAGTCGTAGCTGTTGTGGCTGGTACTTAAGCAGTTAATGCCGATTCCCCTGCAATGTCAGCCGCGGAGGCGGAGGCCGCGGGGCGTGTGGCGGAAGCCGGCGGACTCCAGCGCGCGGGTCAGCGGGGAGTCCATCCCGACCATGCCGCCGTCGGCCTTCTCCACCGTGATCCGGCCGAGTGCGCCGTCGCGGACCGCGGTCGCGAGCACCTGGGCGCACGGTTCGAGTGCGGCCGGGTCTTCGGTCCAGGACAGCAGCGTCTTGCCGCCGCGCTCGACGTAGAGGACCAACTCGCCGGCGAAGAGCACCACCACCGCGCCCGCCTTGCGGCCGGGACGGTGCGAGGTCGCGGTCTCCTCGGGCCTGGTCGGCCACGGGAGCGCCGCCCCGTACGGTTGCGCCGGGTCGGCCGCGGCGAGCACCACCGCCCGCCGGGAATCTTCCGACCGCGCGGGCTGGCCAGGAAGGGCAGGGGCGGCGAGGAAGCCGGCGCCCGCTGAGGGATCGGCCGCCGCCGCGACAGCGTCCCCAGCGAGGGCGCGCATCCTGTCGACCGCCCCCGGGAGCGCGAACTGGGCACCGCCGAGCCCTTCGACGAAGTAACCACGGCGGCACTGCCCGGTCTCTTCCATGGCCCGCAGCACTGGGTACACGGCGGCGAACCCGCCGGGTATCCGCTCGGCGGCAACGGCCCCCTTGGTCACCACGCCGTGTCGTTCGAGCAGGGTCAGCGCCAGCGCGTGCGCCCTCATGGTGGCCGCTCCCGGATCGATGCCGCTAGCAGAGCCGCCGGGAAGGCCGTCCACTGCGAGCACGCCGTCCGCTTCTGGCAGCCCGTACCGTTCCGGCAGCAGCGACCACCGGCCGCTCGCCGTGGGCGGCCCGGTCCGCGTGGGCATGGCCGCGCGCCGGGTCCCGCGCCCGTAACGGCCAGACGCGGCATAGCCGCCGGCGAACCCACTGCCACCACGCGAGGCAGGCCGGGGATTGAAAACGCCGGGAATCGACCCGCCGAGACCACCGCGGCCGCCGGAGGCGTACCCGCGATCCACACCACGACCTGAAGCACCCCCTGGATCTGATGACGCGTTGCCAATGCCCCGAGAATCCCAGGCCTTGTCCCTGCCAACGCTACCGAGATCGGCCGCGAGGCTGGACCCGGTCGCCCGCCGGGGCCCGGCCGGACGCCGGACAGGAGACCCGCCAGACGTCACCACGCGCAGCGGCGCGAGGGTGTCGTTGCTGACCAGGCCCGCCCAGGCGAGGTCCCAGAGCGCCGCCACGAGGTCGCCGTCGTCGGCCGGGTGGCCGTCGAGCACGGCCGCGACCCGGTCGCTGAGCATGCGGAAGAACATGCCGCCGCCCCCGCCAAGGGCCGTCAGCAACGCGCCGTGCAGCGGCGTCATGGTCAGCTCGCCTGGCTCGGGCAGTAGCAGCGGCGCGGACTCAGCGGGCGCGAGCACCAGCCAGCCGTCCCCGGTGCCCACGCTGCCCGCGCCCGCCCAGACCACCTCGCCGGCCGCGGTCAGCTCGTCGAGCAGCGCGGGGGAGTAGCCGGGCACCCGTCCGGGCAGCACGAGCGTCTCAAGGGCGGATGCGGGAACCGGCGCGCCGGCCAGCCGCTCGATCGCCTCGAGCACCGCGCTCGCGTCCGCCCGCCGAGACCGCCCGGACCCGATGCCATGCCAGGCGGGCAGGAACCGGCCGAGCGCGGCGGGTGGCACAGGCTCCGCTTCCTTGCGCAGCCGGGCCAGGCACCGCCGCCGCAGCATGCGCAGCACCCCGCTGTCGCACCACTGCGTCCCGTGCCTGGAGGCGAGGAATTCGCCCTCCGCGACCCGCCCGTCGGCCGCAAGTCGCCGCAGCGCCATCCCGACCACGGCGACGCCGAGCCCGTACCGCGCGGCCAGATCGGCGGCCGTGAACGGCCCGTGCGTCCGCGCCCACCGCGCGACCAGGTTGCCCAGGGGATCGGGCAGCACCTCGGTAAAGACCTCGGGAATCCCGACGGGCAGCGCCACTCCGAGGGCGTCCCGCAGCCGCCCGGCGTCCTCGACCGCCGCCCACATCGGCTGCCCGGCCACCCGCACCTCGATGACGCGCCGGGAAGCCGACAGCCCAGAAAGCCACCCGGCCGCCGACTCGGGGGAAGCACTTCGCGCGACGACCTCGTCCGCCGTCAGCGGCCCTGACGTGCGCAGCAGGTCGGCCACGCGCTCCGCGTCCTTGCACTGCCTGGACGGCGACAGGTGCTGCAGGTCGGCCTCCGCCTCCGCGACGACGGCCGGGTCGAGCAGCTCCCGCAGCCCCTCGGTGCCGAGGAGTTCCGCGAGCAGCGCGGGGTCGAGCGCGAGGGCTTGCGCGCGCCGTTCGGCCAGCGGTGCGTCCCCCTCGTACATGAACGCGCCGACGTACCGGAAGAGCAGGTTCCGCCCGAACGGACTCGGCGTGCCCGTCTGTACCTCAACGAGCCGGATCCGCCGGGCGGCGAGGTCGCGCAGCACCTCGGTCAGCGCGGGCACGTCGAACACGTCCTGCAGGCACTCCCGGACCGTCTCCAGCGTGATCGGGAACCCAGGGAACTGCGCGGCGACCTCAAGGAGCTGCGCCGACCGCTGCCGCTGCTGCCAGAGCGGGGTCCGCCGTCCCGGCTGCCGCCGGGGGAGCAGCAGCGCCCGCGCGGCGCACTCGCGGAACCGGGAGGCGAACAGCGCGGACCCGCCGACCTCGGCGGTGATGATGTCGGCGATCTCCTCGGGGTCGATCAGCGCGATCCCGGCGGGCGGCGGCTCGTCGGAGTCGGGCACCCGGATGATGATCCCGTCGTCGGTGTGAAGCGCCTGCACGTCCATCCCGCCGTAACGCTCGCGGAGCCTGGCGGTGATAGCGAGGGCCCAGGGGGCGTGCACCCGGTCGCCGTAGGGGGAGTGCAGCACGACCCGCCAGTCGCCAAGCTCGTCGCGGAACCGCTCGACGACCAGCGTCCGGTCGTCTGGCACGTGCCCGGTCGCCTCCCGCTGATCGGAAAGGTACGCCACGAGGTTGCGCGCGGCCAGCGGGTCAAGCCCGCTCGCGGTCAGCGACGTCACGGCCTTGCCCTCCGGCAGAGCGGCCAGCTCGCGCACCTTCGCGCCGAGGGCGCGACCGAGCTCGGCGGGGCGCCCAGGCGTGTCACCGTGCCAGAACGGCAGCTTGCCCGGCTGGCCGGGCGCGGGCAGCACGAGCACCCGGTCGGGCGTGATGTCCTCGATCCGCCACGACGAGGCGCCGAGCACGAACACGTCGCCGACCCGCGACTCGTACACCATCTCCTCGTCGAGCTCCCCCACCCGCCGCGGCGCCCGGGCCGACTCCTGCGACGCGGGCAGGAATACCCCGAAGTACCCCCGGTCGGGGATCGTTCCCCCGCTGGTCACGGCGAGCCTCTGCGCGCCTGGCCTGCCGTGGATGACCCCCGCGACCCGGTCCCACACGACCCGCGGCTTGAGGCCGGCGAACTCCTCGCCGGGGTACCGCCCGGCGAGCATGTCGAGCACCGCCTCGAGCACGGACCTGGTCAGTGTCGCGAACGGCGCGGACCGCCGGATCACGGCCTCCAGGTCGTCGACCGCCCAGTCGTCGAGCGCGGCCATCGCGACGACCTGCTGGGCGAGCACGTCGAGCGGGTTGCGGGGGATGCGCAGCTCCTCGATCGCCCCGGCCTGCATCCGGTCGGCGACCACGGCGGCCTGCACGAGGTCGGCGGCGTACTTGGGGAAGATCACGCCCCGCGACACGTCCCCCACGTTGTGCCCGGCGCGGCCGACCCGTTGCAGTCCGCTGGCCACCGACGGCGGCGACTCGACCTGGATGACCAGGTCGACCGCGCCCATGTCGATGCCGAGCTCAAGGCTGGAGGTCGCGACGACGGCGGGCAGCCGCCCGGCCTTGAGTGCCTCCTCGATCTCGGTCCGCTCCTGCCGCGACACCGACCCGTGGTGCGCCCGCGCGATGACGACGGCCTCGGCGTCGGCCCCATCCCCGGACACACTGCTGCCCGGCACCCCGCCGGCGGCGACGAAGGCCCGCTCCGTCGCCAGCTCGTTGAGCCGCCCGCAGAGCCTTTCCGCCAGCCGCCGCGAGTTGGCGAACACGATCGTCGACTGGTGCGCCTGGATCAGGTCGAGTACCCGCTCCTCGACATGCGGCCAGATCGACCGGCGCGGCACCGGGTCATCGTCGCCTACCGGGCCACTCGTCACCGGCATTTCCGACAAGTCGCGCATGTCCTCGACGGGCACGACAACCTGAAGCTCGATCCGCTTCGAGCTGGCCGGCTGTACCACGGTCACCGGCCGCGCCCCGCCGAGGAATGACGCGACCTCGGCGGCGGGCCGCACGGTGGCAGACAGCCCCACTCGCTGCGCCCGCCCGCCGGTACCAGAGGAACCGCCCCGCAGCGCGTCGAGTCGCTCGAGCGACAGCGCGAGGTGCGCCCCGCGCTTGGTCCCCGCCACAGCGTGGATCTCGTCCACGATGACCGTTTCCACCTCACGCAGCGTCTCCCGTGCCTGCGAGGTGAGCAGCAAGAACAGCGATTCCGGCGTGGTGATGAGGATGTCGGGCGGTCGGGTCACGAGCCTGCGCCTGTCCTCGGTCGCGGTGTCCCCGGTCCGCACCGCCACCTGGATGTCCGGCTCGGGCAGCCCGAGCCGCTGCGCCGCCTGCCTGATCCCGGTGAGCGGCGACCGCAGGTTCCGCTCGATGTCCACGGCCAGGGCCTTCAGCGGCGAGATGTAAAGCACCCGCGTCCGGCGCTTCCGGTCCGAAGGCGGAGGCGCGGACGAAAGCCGGTCAAGCGCCCACAGGAATGCGGCGAGGGTCTTCCCGGACCCGGTAGGGGCAATAACAAGAGTGTCTGTCCCTTTCCCGCCCGTTCCCGCCCCACCGATTGCCTGCCAGGCCTGTGCCTGCGCCTGCGTAGGCACTGCGAAGGCACTCTCGAACCACGCCCGCGTCGCGGTCGAGAACCTGTCAAGAGCCCCCGCGCTACTCACCGGACCAGCAATACCCGACCCTTCTCCCGTCATCCATCCAGTCTGCCCCCACCCCCCGACAATCCAGACCGCGCTGAGTCAGCCCGGACACGACGTTCCGCGCTCGCTCGGTGATTTCTCATGCTCAAGACAACCTTTCGGGGCCACCCGCTAGTGCAGTGCTCGCAATTGCTCAGCCACGAACGGTAAGTTCCTGTGCCGTGAAACGGCGGGACTCAGGGTCCAGGTTGGCCATCATCGCCCGGCTGGCGGCCGCGGTGGCGCTGCTCGCCGCCCTCGCAGGCTGCTCCGAGGGAGCGCAGACAAGCGCGAGCCAGGTGAGCGCTACCCACAAGGCAGAGCCGAGCAAGAGCAAGGCGCCGAGCCCGAGCGAGAAGCCCACGCCAAAGTCAACCCCAGCCGCAACGCCGACCCCGACGAAGCCGTCCGCCCTCCCGGTCGCCTCCGCGAGCGCCGCCACTCTCCCGCAAACCAGCGCCTTCCCGAAGACCACGGACGCCGCCTTCAGTAACGCCGTCCACGACATCTGGCTGGCGGTCACCACCGGTGACGCAGAATACGCCCTGCCCGCGTTCTTCCCCGAGAAGGCCTACGAGCAGGTCAAGGCCATCGCAGACCCGGAATCCGACTGGGAGGACAGGCTCTGGTACGACTTCACCCTCGACCTGGCCGCCGTCCACAAGCTCGTCAAGCCAAGCGCCACGCTCACCAAGGTCATCGTCCCGACCCAGTACGCGCAGTGGATCCCGGAAGGTGCCTGCGACAACAGCATCGGCTACTGGCACGTCCCCGGATCGAGGGTCGTGTACCGGCAAGACGGGACAACGTACTCGTTCGGAATAGCTTCCTTCATCTCCTGGCGCGGCGACTGGTACCTCGTCCACCTGGGCGCGCTGTCCCGCAGCGGCGCGTACGGCATCATCGACGACCCGGAGCAGGGCGAGGGCGTCCCCGGACCGCCCGGCGGCTGCTAGCCGAGATTAACTAGGGCAACCAAGAGTTAGCTCGCGCTTGCCGAAGCCCCCCGCACCGACCCGGTGAGCTCCCCGCTCGACGCCCGCACCTCGCAGATCACGGTCCGGGTCCCCGCCTGCCAGGCGACGGAGTCCGGGTACACGTAGGTGGACGAGAGGCTGATCGCGAGCTGCGGGTTCACGTACCCGGTGAGCCGGCTGGCGCAGTCGCTGCTTGCCGTCGCCTGGGCCGCGGCGTCACCCGGCCACTTCGTCCCGGGGAGCGCGAACGTCGCGAACACCTCGGCCACGTGCGGCGAGTCACACGAGATCAGCGAGTATGACTGCCCCTGCGGATCGAAGCAGTCCCCAGTCCGCAGCGAGAACACCGCAGACTTCTTGTAGGTGATCTTCACCGGCTTCTTGAAGCCGTGCGTTACCGATCCGACGATGGCGATCGCCCCGCCGACGATCGCCGCCGCGAGCACCACGAATCCGAACGCGAGCAGCACCCTGGGCCACCGCCGCGCCCGCCGGGGCTCAGCGATCTCGTCGGACTCGTAATCCTCGTAGGCCTCGTCGTAGTCAACGTCCTCGTCATACTCAAGGTCCTCGTCACCCTCGGGACCTTCGTCATCCGCGTAGTCTTCGTAGTCTTCGTAGCCCTCGCCGGACTCTTCGGGCCCGTCGCCTACATTGGCCCCGCCGCCTCCATCAGGCTCGCCACGCGCGACGCTCTCGCCACGCGCGACGCTCTCGCCACGCGCGACGCTCTCGCCACGCGCGTCAGACTCGCCGGGTTCGCCCGCGTCGGGAGGCTCGTCGTCATCTCCCGCTGTCTCCTCACGCACCGTAGCCCCGTCCGGTGCGGCCGCCTGGTCCGGCACCAAGGCCGCCGCCGGGGCGATGGCCGTTACCGCCGGCTCCGCCCCATCCGTTACCGTCGGCTCCGCTCCATCCGCTCCCGCGCCTGGCTCAACCGCGCCGACGGCGTCCGGTTTACCGTCGCCTGTGGCTTCCGTCGACATCTCGCTCCTGCTCCGCGGTGCCGGACAGTTCGCCGCACACGTCTCTTACACAACAAAGTTCCCCGTCTGGCACAACGACATACCAACCTTAAATGTCCCGATTATCCCCCAGAGATCCTGAAAATCTACTGCGGGTCCGCGTTCCCCGTTCAAGCCCCGGTAGCCTGGGACGATGCGGCTGACGGAGTTCTGGACGCGGATGCGCGAGCAGTTCGGCGACGCCTACGCGGAGAGCGTCGCGAAGGACTACGTGCTGTCCAGCCTCGGGAACCGCACGGTGAACAAGGCCCTCGCCGACGGCGAGGACGCCAAGGTGGTGTGGCGCGCGGTCGGCGAGACGTTCAACGTCCCTGATCGCCTCCGTTAAACGGACAAAACAGCACAAGAAGGCACGGGCTGAGATGTCTGCCGTGCTGTGATTCTGTCCGCTTCCCATGTGAGTTTGTCCGAACGTGTGGGTTCTTCGCCCTCTCCTGCCCCACTGCTCGATCGGCATCGCTGGCGCTTATCACGACATTTCATACCCGGCAACTGTGTTTAACCTTCCTCCGCCGTTTGCCCGGATGTCTATTGCGCTGTAGCCAGCCCGTCATGTTCTGCCTCCACCGTTGGTTACGCCAAGTTAACAAGTTGACCTGCCGGTTCGGGCGAACCGGCGGAGAGGAACATACGTGCGTAGGCCTCGCATCCTCAGATGGGCCCCGCTGGCTGCGGCCGCCGTCCTGACCGTCACTGCCGTGGCGGCCTGCTCAAGCTCCAGCTCCACAGGTACGGCGGCCGCCGGGGGCACCGGCAACACCGTGAACTCGACATGGCCGACGCAGATCACCTACGGTGCGGTCGGCGAGGACAACTCCACCACCCTGCTGGAGAGCCTTGCGCCGCTGCAGAAGCTGCTGAAGGCCAAGATGGACGTCACGATGAAGGTCACCACCGGCACGAGCTACGCGGCGATGATCGAGGCGCAGGAGGCCGGCAAGGCCCAGCTCGTCTCCTACGGCCCGTTCTCCTACTGGATCGCGCTCAACCACGGCCTCAAGATCTCGAACGTCGGCCTCCTCATCTCCGCGCCGAACACCGACGGCGGCTACTACAGCGAGGCCGTCGTCGACCCGCAGCGCACGACGGGCATCACGAGCCTCAAGGACGCAGCGGGCAAGAAGACCTGCTTCTCCGACCCCGCGTCGACTTCCGGCTACCTGTACCCGTCCTACGGGCTGCTGCAGGACGGCATCAGCCCGAGCACGGGCGTCACGCCGGTCTTCGCCGGCAGCGACAGCACCACGGCGATTGACGTCGCCGAGGGCAGCTGCCAGGTCGGCTTCACCAACAACCTCAACCTCCCAGACGTCTTTACTGCGAACCACATCTCCAAGTCGGCCCTCAAGGTCATCTGGACCTCGCCCGAGATCCCGGGTAACCCGACCGCCGTGAGCGACTCGCTCCCGGCGTCCTTCCGCACCGAGCTGGAGAAGGTCCTGGTCGACGACGGCAACTCGACCTACATGGCGGCGCACGGCTACTGCTCGTCGGAGACCGCGTGCACGACCGAGACCGGCCAGTGGGGCTATGCGAATCCGTCACTCGCGAACTACAGCACGATCGGCCAGATCTGCAAGCTCACCAAGTCCCCCTCCTGCAACCTGAACTAACGGAGCCCTTTAATGCACCCTCTGACGGATGAGGGCGGCACGGTGCCCGGTTGGACGGCCAATGAAGGCGTCCAGCCGGGCAGTCCGGCTACCGCGAACAAGACAGCCGAGGCCGCCGTCCGCCTGCACCAGGTCACCAAGGATTTCGCGGAAACCCGCGCGCTTGACACCGTCGACCTGACGGTGCCCCGCGGCCAGATGCTCGCCATCCTCGGCGCGTCGGGCTCCGGCAAGTCCACGCTGCTGCGCACGCTCAACGGCCTCGTCGTCCCCACGTCGGGCACGGTGCGCGTGCTCGGCTGTGACGTCACGAGCGCCAAGGGCCGCCAGATGCGCGAGCTCCGCACCGGCGTGGGGTTCATCTTCCAGCAGTTCGGCCTGGTCGGCCGGCTCTCGGTGATGGAGAACGTGCTGTCGGGCGCGCTCGGCAGGATCAGGTTCCCGAGGGCGGGCGTGCTTGCCTACCCGCGCAGCCTGCGCCTCGAAGCCCTGGCCAACCTGGAGCGCGTCGGCCTTGGCGACCGCGCGTTCCAGCGTTCGGACACGCTGTCCGGCGGCCAGCAGCAGCGGGTCGCGATCGCGCGGACCCTCATGCAGCGACCGACCGTGCTGCTCGCCGACGAGCCGGTCGCCTCGCTCGACCCCGAGTCGTCCGCCTCCGTGATGGCGCTGCTGCTTGAGATCTGCCAGGAGAAGGGGCTGACGGTCATCGCCAGCCTGCACCAGGTGGAGCTCGCCCGCGGCTGGGCCGACCGCCTTGTTGGCATGCGCCATGGCCGCGTCGTGCTCGACGGCAGCCCGAAGGAGCTCGGCAGCGAGGAAGTCATGGAGATCTACCGGGGCGTGGTCCGCTGATGGCGGCGCCCACGGCGGAGGCAACCCGGCGGCAGGCCCCCGTGCGCACGGCGCCGCCATGGACCAGGCAGCGGTACAGCCTGATCGCCCTGGCGGTGCTCACTATCGTGGCCCTGGTCGCCGGGTGGCGCTACATCGGTATGGGCGTGCTGCCGCTGTTCACCGGGATCGGGAACATCTTCAGGTTCATCGGCCAGACGGTCCCGCCGCAGTTCTCCGACTTCCCGCACACCCTGAACCAGGCGCTCATCACCGTCTGCATGGCCATCATCGGCACCGCGCTGTCCGCCGTCCTCGGCGTCATCGTCGGTTTCCTCGCGGCGCGGAACACCACGCCGCACCCAGCGGTCCGCTGGGTGGCCCGCGGGATTATTGTCCTGTGCCGGTCGATCCCCGACCTCGTCTTCGCGATCATCCTCGTGGAGGCGCTCGGGGTCGGCGTGCTGCCTGGGGTGCTCGCGCTCGGCTTCCACTCCGTCGGCATGCTCGGCAAGCTGTTCGCCGAGGCGATCGAGCAGGTCCCCGAGCAGCCCAGGGAGGCGGTCACCGCCACCGGGGCAGGCCGGCTGCAGAACCTGGCGACGAGCGTCTGGCCGCAGGTCATGCCGGCGTTCTCGTCGATCACGCTGTACCGGCTCGACATCAACCTGCGCAGCTCGGTCATCCTCGGCTACGTCGGGGCCGGCGGCATCGGCTTCCTGCTCAACCAGGACATGGGGACCCTGAACTTCAGGAACGGCGTCGGCATCGTGATCGTGATCTTCGTGCTGATCGTGCTCATGGAGTACGTCTCCGCGCTGATCCGCCACTCGCTGATCGGCGCGGACGCCCCCGCCATCTCGGGCAGGGCCGGCAAGCAAGCGCCGCCGCGGCTGTCCCGCTGGCTAGGCGCCCCTTTCCCCAAGCCGCACCAGGAGCTCCACTCAGCCAACGGGCGCGCGCCGTCCAGCGCCGGGCGGAAGGGCACGGGCACAGGGCAGGTACCGGGCACCGGCCAGGCGCAGCGCCGCGACCCGACGCGCCCGCCGTGGACGCGCACCCGGGTACAGCAGAACCTGTTCGCCGCCGGCGCCGTCGTGCTGGTGATTGTTTCGCTCTGGGTAACCAAGATCAACCCGCTCACGGCGGTCACCGACGCGCGGCAGGTCTGGGACACGTTCGCGCTGTACTTCCCGCCCGACTTCTCCACCGACCGGGCAGGCCTGATCAGCGGCACGCTCCAGTCGATCAGCGTCGCCTTGGTCGCGACCGTGGTCGGCCTGCTGTTCGCGCTGCCGATCGGGCTCGCGGCATCCAGGAACGTCGCGGGCCGGTGGCTCTACATGACCACGCGCGGCTTCCTCGTCATCGTCCGCGCGGTCCCCGAGCTGATCCTCGCGATCGTGTTCGTGGTCGCCGTCGGCCTCGGCCTGATGGCCGGCACGTTCGCCCTCATCGTCGGCACGGTCGGCTTCATGTCGAAGCTGGTCGCCGACGGGATTGAGGAGGTAAACCCCGTCCCGAGGGAGGCGGTGCTCTCCGCGGGCGCGGCCAAGATGCAGGAGACCGTCACCTCGGTGATCCTGCCGACGGCTCCCGCGCTCGTCGGCAACTCCATGTACATGCTCGACGTCAACTTCCGCTCCTCGACGGTCCTGGGCCTCGTGGGCGGCGGCGGCATCGGCTTCCTCCTCTTCCAGTCCATCCAGATCCTCGACTACCGCACCACGGGCGCGATCATCATCTCCACGTTCGTCGTGGTCCTGGTCATCGAGATCCTCACGAACTGGCTTCGCAAGATAGTCATCTAGCTCCGAATCCCCAATAGCTCGTCTGTACCCCTCCAACCCCTAGGGAGCGCCCCGGCACCACCCAGAGCAATCACACCGCAGCACTACCCAGAGCCGAAGGCGCCCGGCCGCGCCCCCCTCCCCGCAGCCGGGCGCCTTCGCTTGCCCTCGCATGGGGATGATTGTGGCAACGACGCCGCCTGTGAACTGCGGAGATGACGGGCCAGTCAGATGCCGGATAGTCAGGCGCGGCCTGGCAGGTTACGACAAGCGCCCGGTCCTGACGGCTTCGTCAGGGCCGGGCGCGTTGTGCCCCCTGGGTTAGGCGGCGCGGTAGGTGCCGCGGACGACCGGCCACGACCCCGCGTCGTCCACGAGCACCAGGTCGGCGCGCAGGCCCGCCGTCAGGCGGCCCCGGTCAGACAGGCCTGCCGAAGCAGCAGCGCCCGACGTCACCAGGCCGATCGCCGCCGGCAGCGTCGCCAGCCCGCCCCGCGCCAGCGTGAACGCCGCGGTGAGCAGGCCGGACGGCAGGTAGTCCGACGCCAGCGCGTCCACCAGGCCGAGTTCGACGAGCGCGGCAGCGGAGACGTTGCCGGAGTGGGACTCGCCGCGCATCACGTTCGGCGCGCCCATCACGATAGGCAGCCCGCGCTCGCGTGCTGTTCGCGCCGCCTCGACCGTGGTCGGGAACTCGGCCACGGCGCCGCCACGGGCAACCAGCGCCTCGACAGCCGCGGGCGAATCAACATCATGCCCGACAAGTCGGATTTGTCCAGACCGGGCCAGCGTCCCGAGCCAGGCCATGTTCCGCTCAAGGACCGGAAGCTGCGCGTCGCGCTCGGCGATCATCTCATCGACCCGCTGCGCCGCCTGCTCAGCGGAGAGCCCGTGGGTGCTCGCGAGGTACCGCTCCATGTAAGCGCGGTCCGCGTACTGACCCTGCCCCGGCGTGTGGTCCTCGTGCGACACGAGCGGCAGGCTCTCCGCCGCGGCCGGGTGCGCGTCAAGCGCCTTGGCGAGCGCCGCCGCGCCCTCCGGGGAGCGGGCGTCGAGCCGGTACAAGATCCGGTGCCCGACAAGCGAGGCCGAATCCAGCGAACGCGCGGTGACCGCAGAGCATATGTCGTTGGCGGCCTCGGCCGTGCGGACCACGCCCCCGGACACCTTGTCCTGGAACCCGGCCCCGTGGAACACGGTCGTGATGCCGGCCGCGCTCATCTTGCCCTCGAGCGACACCACGGCGAAGTCCCACGGCAGCAGCACCCCAGGCCGCGGTGCCCGCTCCCGTTCGAGCGCGTCGCTGTGCACATCGATGAGGCCAGGCACGCACAGCAACCCGGCGCCGTCTAGGTCGGCCGCCGACCCGGCGGGCGCAGGGCCGACCTCGGCGATGAGCCCGTCCCGCACCACGATCCGCGCGTTGTCGATGATCTCGCCGGGCAGCACGGCCCGGACTCCGCCGAGCACGTAGTCCGCGGGCACGGGGCCGGCCGGCCAGCCGAGTGACCGGTCCACCGTCTGCGGGGTTGTCATGCCACTTCCTCCAGTTCGCCAAGGATTTCATCGGCCGTGCCTGAGGCCACGACCTGGCCGTCTTCCATGCGGATCACCCGCGTCGCCAGCTGCCTGATCGCGTCCAGGTCATGGAACACGGCCAGCACCGCCACGCCCTGGGCAGTGAGCGACGAGACAAGAGACAGCGCCCGCTCGCGGTTGGCCGGGTCAAGCGCGGAGACCGGCTCGTCGAGCAGCAGCAGCCGGGGCGGCCTGACCGTGCCGGCCGCCAGGTTGATCCGCTGCCGCTCGCCGCCGGAGAGCACCCCGCAGTCCACGTCCCACAGCGCCTCGTCGAGCCCGAGCCGCCGCAGCGCCAAAGCTGCCGCGTCATCAGCCTCATCAGCAGCAAGCCCGCGCCGCCGCGCCGCGTCAGCGACCACCTCGAGCGCCCCGGCCCGCGGCGGCGTCTCGAGGAACTGCGACACGTAGCAGATCTCCCGCCCGCGCAGCCGCGCCATCGTCCGGTCAGGCAGCGAAGTCAGCGAAACCGGCCCAGTAGCAAGGTGCAGCACGATCGACCCGGAGTCGGGCAGGTAGGTGCGGTGCACGCAGCGGAGCAGCGAGGACTTGCCCGCCCCGTTCGGCCCGGCGACCGCGACGTGCTCCCCGGCCGCGACAGAAAGGCTGACGCCCCGCAGCGAGACGACGTTCCGCCCGTCGATCGTGTGCAGGGTGAAGGTCTTGCGCAGGTCCCGCACCTCAAGCACAGGGTCAAGCTCAGGAGAAGTCATCGCGAACTCACCTCCGGGCCGCGGCCACGAGCCGCTGCGTGTAGGGGTGGTGCGGGTCGTGGAAGAGCTGGTCGGTAAGACCGCTCTCGACGATCCGCCCGGTCTGCATGACCGCGCACCGGTCGGTCAGCGCCTCGATGACCGCGAAGTCGTGGCTGACCACGACGGCGGCGACGTTCCGCTCGCGCAGCAGCCCGCGCAGCAGGTCGAGCACCCCGGCGGCGATCGACGCGTCCAGGCCGGTGGTCGGCTCGTCGAGCAGCAGTACCGGCGCGCCGGTCGCGAGCGCCTTGGCGATCTGCACCCGCTGCCGCATGCCGCCGGAGAAGGTCGACACGGGGTCGTCCATCCGGGACAGCGGCACCTCCACCCGGTCGAGCAGCTCGGCGGCCCGCCGGCGGATCGCGTGGTACGACCGCCAGCCCGCCGCGGTCAGCCGCTCGGCGATGTTCCCGCCGGCCGACACGCGCAGATCGAGACCGGAAGCCGGGTCCTGGTAGACGATCGACAGGGTGTCGATCCGCAGCCGCCGCCGCTCGGCCGCCGACAGGGTGAGCAGGTCAGTCGAACCGGAATCGACTGCGGCAAGCCGCACCGAACCGGTGGACACAAGCTCGTCGCCGATCAGGCAGTTCAGCACCGTCGACTTGCCGGAACCCGACTCGCCGATCAGCCCGAGCGCCTCACCGGGTGCGACGTCGAACGAGACGTCCCACGCCGCGACGATCGCCCCGGTCAGCGGCGACACCGCCGTCCCGAACTCAGGCCCGGTCCCGGGGACGGCGCGCGAGCCGCCCGCGCCGAACACCTTGCCGACCTTGTCCACCTTCAGCATCCAGTCGCCGCCGTCGAACGGCGTCGGGGCGGGCTGAACGGGCGCTGGGGCGGGCGAAGTGAAACCAGCTCCCGTTCGGGATGATGCCGGTTTTGACCTTACCGACGGCCGCGACGGGTCGGGCAGCCAGGCGAGCGGGGCCAGCGCGCGGTGCCTGGCGGCGTCCGAGTCACCGGCAGCGGTCCGCGAGCACCAGTCAGAGTCGCTGCAGACGAACCGGCCTCCGGGCGCCTCCACGAGGTACGTGTCGTCGCTGCCGCAGAAGTCGCACCGCGCACCCGGCACGTACTCGACCTGGAACGGCACGTCGTCGAAGGTGAGCGGCGTTACGGAAGTGTGCGGAGGCACCGCGTAGATCCGCCGCTCCCGTCCCGCCCCGTACAGGTTGAGGTGGTCGGCCTGGTGCAGCCGCGGCACGTCCCAGCGCGGCACCGGGCTCGTCGCCATCACGTAGCGGTCGTTGACCAGCACTGGGTAGCCGGTTGAGGTGGTGATGATGCCGTTGCGCACGATGTCCTCGTACAGCGAGACCCACATGGCCGAGTAGTCGGCCTCGGAGTGCATCCGGTCGCATTCGGCGGAGGACCTCTGCACGCCGCGCAGGGGTTCGGCCACCGGCACCTGGAACACGACCACCTGCCGCTCGTCCAGCGCCTCTTCCGGCATGCGGTGCCTGGTCTGGATGACCGTCGACTCGCGCGTGTCGGTGTCGGCCGCGCAGCGAGAAGTTGAGGATACGATCCGCCGCAGGTTCGTGGCGTTCACGCCGCCGTCGTCCCCTTGGTCGATCACCTTGAGCACGTCGTCCGGCCCGATCACGCCCAGCGTGACCTGGAGCCCGCCGGACCCCCAGCCGCGCGCCACGGGCATCTCCCGTGACCCGAACGGCACCTGGTAACCGGGCACGCACACCGCCGTCAGCGTCGCCCGCCTGATCTCTCGCTTGGCACCCTCGTCGAGAATGCCGGCCGCTGCCCCGTCCGGGTCGTCGAGCAGTTGCCGCACTGCGGTGGTCATCTAAGAATTTCCTCCGAACGAGAGCTGCTATCTGCCTCAGCACCCACGTTGCCGTCAGCCGGCCCGGCCTGGCCCGGGCCGTTGCTTTCCCCGACGCTGTCTTCGTTGCCGTCGTCCGCGCGGTCGGCCGCTTCGTCCTTTTCGGCCATGACGGCGCGGCTGGCCAGCTTCCGGTCGACGATCGACCTGAACGTCACGTAGTGCGGCAGCTTGAGGTGCTCAAGGAGCCCGCTTGAGTCCAGGCCGTCGGTGGTAAGGAGCAGCAGCTGCTCAAGCTCGTCGCCCTCGGCCCGGCGCCAGGCGATGTCCAGGTTGGCCATCGCGATCGCCTTCCGCTCGTTGTGCCCGAAGCACAGGCCGTAGCCGACGTCGAGCCTGGTCCTGTCCTCGGCGGGCCCGTTGAGGTCCTCGATCGCCTCGGCTTCCGTCGCCCGGACGTGGCCGATCTCGACCGGGTTGCCGGTCAGCGGGTGGACCACCCGGACCGGGAGCCTGCCGTGCCGCATCTCGCCCACGGTGATCTCGTGGAACGCGCCATCCGGGCCGCGGACGGACCTGTACCACAGGGCGATGAGCGCGCCCGTCTCCGCCCGCGCCATGCTGGCGAGCACCGCCGAGCGCGGCGCGGGTGGCCGGGCGGCACCACGGGCGACGTCGAACGGCTCAGGGTCGTCGGCCGGCTCCTCGTGCACCACGGCGAGGTCGGTCTTGATGAGCTGCTCGTAGAAGCGGTGCGGGCGCCGTAGCTCGGCAGGCCCCGCACCGACCATGCGGTTCTCGGTTTCGGCCTGCGTTTCGTGACCCGTCTGGCTCGACTGGTCCGACTGGCCCTGCTGCCCGGGCGTGAGCGGTTCGGCCGGTGCCAGGGTGGGCACCCCAGCGTCCGGTCGTTCGAGGACGCGCGCGGTGTAGTCGGTGGTGCGGCCGAGGAGCTGCGGGCCGTTGGGGGTACGGCTGGCCGGAACGATACGGCGCAGCACGGTCATCTCGTCCGGGTCAGCGGGCGTGGAGACCGCGAGCCGGGGGAGTGACGACCGATAGGCGCGCACCAGGTGGACCGCCTCAAGCAGGTCGCCCTCGGCCTGGCGGAAGGCGTCGGCCGCGATCGCCTCGTCATAGAGGCCGGACTCACCCATGATCCGGTCGACCGCGAGCCGGAACGACTCGATGATCGCCGTGGTGGCCGACCACGGCGCGGCGGCACGCTTGCGGCGCACCAGGCGTTCGGCGGCGAGGATCGCGTCCATGCCGCCCTTGACACCGGAGTAGCCCACTTAGCTGGCCTCCTCATTCATGGCAATTACTCTTCGGGCGTGGATCGGCGAGAGGGTCCCGCTGCGTGGCCCTGCGACCCGCCCCACAAGCCAAGTGCGCGTTTGGGCCGGCAAGAGTGAGCCCGAATGCGCACTTGGCGTGCTGGCCCGGCACCCCGGTGGGCAGAGCGCCATTAGCTGGCCTCCTCTTTGATCTCAGTTGTCCTCGGCAGCCCGGTCATGGTGCCGTCCGGAGCGACGAGCAGCAGGTCGGCCCCGGCGGGGAACCCGGCGACAAGACCGCGCCGTGCAGCCGCGAACCCGGCGGGCAGCCCGGCGACGAGGATCGCCCGCGTGCCAGGCACGCCGGGCCCGGACAGCCGCAGCAGCAGTCGCCCGCCGTCGCTGGAGCTGGGGATACCGTCCGCGCCGTCCACGATCGCGATCCCGGCCACGGCGAGGCAGGCGAGCGCGCCGTCCTCGGGCGCGAGGGCCGTTCCGGTGCGCAGGCCGGCCAGTTCGTCCGGGTTGAGCGGCCGGAGTGCGGCGACCAGCCGGGCGTCCCCGAGCGCGGCGCGGGGCGCGTTGGTCGCGACCCGCACGATCTCATCCCAGGCGGTCCGCCGGACGTTGGCTTCACCGTCAGGGCCGGCCCGTCGCCGGTCCCGTTGGCCTCGTCAGCGTCGCCCGCTCCGGCCACGCTGCCGACGACGCAGGTCGGCGTCGACAGGTCAGCGAGCGCGAGCAGCGGCAGCAGCGCCGCGGGTACGTGGCCTGCCAGGGGCTCGTCTTTGGCGGAGGGCAGGCGCTTGACGGTGCCCGGCCGGGCGAGCACGTCGAGCGTCGCGCGGAACACCGCCTGCGCGCCCCCGGGCGTCAGCGCCGTGGGCCTGCCGGTCACCCGGGTGCCGTTGGCCGCGATGGTGGCGGTGGTCATCAGAGCTCCTCGAACTGAACAATGGTGGGGGACAGCTCCGCCCATTCCGCCCCGTCGGCCTCCCGCGCCCGCTCGGCCGCCCGTGCGCAGAGTGCGTCGATCTCGCGTGCCAGGTCGGGGGAGCAGGCCGCGGCCGCGTCGAGCACCGCCATGGCAATCGCCGCCGCGCGGTCGTCGCCGAGCCGCATCGCCCAGCCGCGCACGCCGTTGAACTCGACCTCGGCGGTGCACGCGAGCACGTCGCCGAGGAAGAACCGCTGGCGCAAAATCGGCTCGCGGACCTGGGCGGGGACGCAGCCGACCACGGGCGGGGTGACGACGGCGAACGACGACGCGGCGGCCAGGCAGGCGTCAGCGGCGTCGATCAGCTCGTCACCCGACGCCGCCGCGAGCAGCGCCAGTCGCTCTTCACGGGTGATTACAGTGGTCATCCATTACTCATTTCGACGGTTATCCGGATCACGTCAGGCCTTGTCCACCAGATGCTGGTCATGATGGGGCAACCCCGGTGCGCGTCGCGGCTGACGCTCTCGACGAGCCACACATGGCGTCCTGGGTCGGTCTCGATCCCCGCCGCCACCTCGGGCGGCGGCAGCTCCATGCTGACCCGGCACCAGGCCCTTACTGGCTCAACGCCGCCCATCTGGCGGAGCACCTGGTCGAGTGACTCCACGGCCCGCACTGCCACGTCGGCGCCGTCGGGAAACATGTCGTCGGGTATCCACTCGATGACCCAGCCGGACGGCATGTCGTTGATCCAGCTCTGCCTGACGATGCGGTGTGCCGGACTGCCCGGCTCCCGTTCGAGGCGGGGGGCGAGGTCGTCGGGCAGTGGCTCGGCGGTGATGGACCGCACGGCGGAGCGCGGCTCCGCCCCGGCCGCCCGCACCGTTTGTGAGAAGGACGGCACCCGGTCGGCGGAGATGATGTAGTCGATTCGGCCGTTCACGAACGTGCCCGAACCCCGGACCCGGCGCACGAGCAGCCGGCTCTCGAGTTCTCGCAGCGCCGCGCCTGCGACGGCCCTGCTCACTGCGAACCGCGCGGCGATCTCATGCTCGCTGGCAACGCGCGCGCCGGGTTGGCATCCAGCGAGGTCGCCGACGAGCGAGTCGACGATCTCGGCGTACTGGCTTTTACCCATGTCATGACAATGACGTGCGAAGTTGTCCAGACAACTCGCGGTCGGGCAACAGACCAGCAAACATAGGTAAACATCAGGGGCACTTGTCGCGCTGTCGCGCTTTGCCGCGCGCCACCAGCCCACCCGGCTACTGGCGGACTAGGCCGTCCAGGATCCTGTCGAGCAACCGGTCGAAATGGGCGGCAGGGTCGAACGTCTCCGGCTCGCCGCCCTGCGCGATCACGGCGGCGAAGCGCGGGTACCTGCCCGTGGCGAGCAGTTCCGGCAGCATCGCGAACTGCCTGGCCCGCTGCGGATCGGCGGCGGCGGCGCGGCCGTCAAGTTCGGTGCGCACCATGTTATGGGCGAATCCGTTGACCAGGGCGATCGTCTCCAGCCGGTCTCGCACCGACAGCCCCGCTGGCTCTAGCGCGGCAAGCGCGAACTCGAGGAGGGCCAGCGAGGCCGGGCCGAGCGGCTGCAGGTGCGACAGTGTTGTGATCAGCCACGGGTGACGGTGCACGAGATCGCGCTGCTTTCCCGCCACCGTGTGCATGTCGGCCCGCCAGTCGCCTGTCGGCTCGGGCAGGTCGAGTTCGGCGCCGACCAGTTCCGTCATCTCGTAGACCAGGGCCTGCTTGTCAGGGACGTAGTTGTACAGCGACATCACGCCCGTCCCGAGACGTGCCGCGACGGCACGGAAGGTCACGGCGTCCAGCCCGTCGCTGTCGGCGATCGCCACGGCGGCGCGGGCCACGTCTTCCCGGCTGTATCTGGGCCGTGGCCCTCGACGGCGCGGCGACGGCTGCGCCCCCTCAGGGGCTGGCATGCCGGTCGCCATTCTTTCCCTCCTCCGCCGCGGTTACCTGGGCTAGCTTGCCTCATCTTCCCCATCCGTCGGTAAATCGCCACCCCTATTTAACTACGTACCCCGTACGTCGTACTATGTACGTAGTTTAACTCTGGCGAATCGGAGGACGCGATCGATGATGGCGATCGAGGCAGCAGGCCTGCGGAAATCCTTCGGCAAGGTCCAGGCGCTGCGCGGGGTGGACCTGGCGGTCCCCCAGGGCAGTGTCTGCGCCCTGCTCGGCCCGAACGGCGCGGGCAAGACCACCGCCGTCCGCGTGCTGGCCACGCTCATCCGGCCCGACGGCGGCAGCGCTTTGGTCGCCGGCCACGACGTAGTCCGCGAGCCGGGGAAGGTGCGCGGGGCCATTGGCCTGGCGGGGCAGCACGCGGCCGTCGACGACGACCTCACCGGCCGGGAGAACCTGCTCATCCTCGGGCTGATGCAGCGCCTGGGCAGGCGCCGCGCGAAGGCGCGGGCCGCGGAACTGCTTGAGCGCTTCGGGCTGGCAGACGCCGGCGGTCGCCTGGTGAAGACGTGGTCCGGCGGGATGCAGCGCAGGCTGGACCTGATAGCCAGCCTGATCGTCACGCCAGCGGTCCTGTTCCTCGACGAGCCCACCACAGGCCTCGACCCGCGCAGCCGGTCCCAGATCTGGTCGGCCGTCCGGTCGCTGGCGGCGGAGGGCACCACGGTGCTGCTGAGCACGCAGTACCTGGAGGAGGCCGACCGCCTCGCCGAGCAGATCGTGATCATCGACGCCGGCCGGGTGACCGCGCAGGGGACTCCCGATGACCTGAAGAACGCCCTTGGCAGCCGGGTTGACGTGGTGCTCGCCGACGGCGCTGGCAGCGGCAACACCGGCAGCGGCAACACCGGCAGCGGCGATGCCCTGACGACGGCGGAAACCGTCCTGCGCGGCATAACGGGAAGCCAGCCGCACGTCGACCCGGAGGCGCGCCGCCTAACCGCGGCGATTGCGGCCGGCGCGGTCACCCTGCCCGAACTCGTCCGGCGACTCGACGCGGCGGGCGTCATGGTCGAGGACGTGAGCATCAGGCGCCCCACGCTGGATGAGGTCTTCCTGGCGGAAACCGAAACAGAAACGGAGGTGGCGGCATGATCGGCGCTGTTACCGACGGGGCCGCGGCGGCGGAGCGCCAGCTCACCAGGCTCCGGCACGATCCGAGCGTGATCGCGCTGACGCTCGGCGCGCCGGTCGTGCTGGTGATCATCTTCGGGTACATCTTCGGCAGCGCCATCGCGGTACCGGGAGGCGGGAACTACCGGGAGTTCCTGATTCCCGGCCTGTTCGCGACGACCGCGGCGAACATCCTGCCGTCCATGGTCGCGATGGCCAGGGACAGCAGCCGGGGCGTGGTCGACCGCTTCCGGTCAATGCCGATCGCGCGGATGGCCGTGCCGTTCGGTCAGGCGGCGGCGACCACGATCTACGGACTTGGCAGCTTCGTCCTGATGGGGCTGTGCGGTCTGGCCGTGGGCTGGCGGATCGAGCGCGGCGCGGGCTACGCGATCGGCGCGCTCGCCCTGGTCGCGGCCTTCCAGTTCGCCGCGACCTGGATCGGCATGTACCTGGGGCTTGTTCTCGGCAACGAGCAGGCGGCCGGACAGGCGTCGGTCCTCGTCTTCCCGGTGACCATGCTGTCCAACGTCTTCGTCCCCACCTCGGGGATGCCGGCCTGGCTGCGCGCCATCGCCGACTGGAACCCCGTCAGCGCCCTGGCCGCCGCCCTGCGGGAGCTGTTCGGCAACCCGACCGCCCCCGCCAACGGGGCATGGCCGCTGCTGCACCCCGTCCTGGCCTCCGTGGGCTGGCTGGTGCTCATTCTGGTGATCTTCGTCCCGCTGTGCGCCGCGCGTTACGCGCGCGCCTGAGCGAGGCCGCAGGTCGGGTGTCGCCTGGGCGCCGATCGAACAAGTCGGCGTGTCTTGGCCGCGATCGAACAGTCGTTCCCTTATAGTGATGAATGTCGGGGCATCGCATGCCCGCGACGCGTTTCGCTGGCCTGGCCCGTGCTGCTCGGAAACGCCCGTGCGGCTCGGAAACACCCGTGCAGCTTGGAAACATGGTGCGGCCCGGAAATGTCGGTGGTGACGCGTAGCGTGTGCGGTGTTGGCAGCGGGCGCAGCACATCCAGTGCAGGGCGCCGAAGGTCGCAGCCAGCCTGACAGGGGCATTCAAGCGACAGGGAGTCCTTCATGGCACCAAGCGGTAAGACGGCGATCCAGGACCGAATCGGCGACAAGGGCAAGGCACTCGAGGCCGCGCTCCTCCAGATCGAGCGGCAGTTCGGCAAGGGCTCGATCATGCGGCTCGGCGAGGAGACGCGTGTTCCGGTCGAGGTGATCCCCACCGGCTCAATCGCACTCGACGTGGCGCTCGGCATCGGCGGCCTCCCGCGCGGTCGCGTCGTCGAGATCTACGGCCCGGAGAGCTCCGGCAAGACCACCGTAGCCCTGCACGCCATCGCGAACGCGCAGAAGGGGGGCGGCATCGCGGCGTTCATCGACGCGGAGCACGCGCTCGACCCCGAGTACGCTCAGAAGCTCGGCGTCGACACCGAGGCGCTGCTTGTCTCCCAGCCGGACACCGGCGAGCAGGCGCTGGAGATCATGGACATGCTGATCCGCTCCGGCGCGATCGACATTGTGGTCGTCGACTCGGTGGCCGCCCTCGTCCCCAAGGCCGAGATCGAGGGCGAGATGGGCGACAGCCACGTCGGCCTCCAGGCCCGCCTCATGTCCCAGGCCCTCCGCAAGATTGCCGGCGCCCTCAATCAGACGAAAACAACAGCGATTTTTATCAACCAGCTCCGCGAAAAGGTCGGAGTAATGTTCGGAAGTCCCGAAACGACCTCCGGCGGGAAGGCGCTGAAGTTCTATGCGTCGGTGCGGCTGGACATCAGGCGGATCGAGACGCTCAAGGACGGCACCGAGGCGGTCGGCAACCGGACGCGCATCAAGGTCGTGAAGAACAAGATGGCGCCGCCCTTCAAAACCGCCGAGTTCGACATCCTCTACGGGATCGGGATCTCCAAGGAGGGCAGCCTGATCGACCTCGGCGTGGAGCAGGGCATCGTGCGCAAGGCCGGCGCCTGGTACACGTACGAGGGCGACCAGCTCGGCCAGGGCAAGGAGAACGCGCGGAACTTCCTGCGCGACAACGTCGACATCTCCAACGACATCGAGAAGAAGATCAAGGAGAAGCTCGGCGTCGGCCCGCGCCTAGACAGCGACCCTACGGCAGCGGCCCCCGCCCCCGCCCCCGCGCCCGCGGGCGCCGCCGGCTGACGTCATGCCGAGTAAGCGCTGGCGAGACGACGGCCCACGGTCGGCGGCCTCCAGCCGCCTTCCCGGCGGTCCGCGGAGTATCTCCCGGGGGGACGACCTCCCGGACCCCCCGGGAGGGGACGACGGCCCATGGTCGGCGGCCTTCGGCCACGAGACGGATGACGAGCAAGCCGACCCCGCCCTTGCGGGAAACCGCAAGGGCGGGGCGGGCGGTGCCGTTGATGATCCGGAGGCGCGGGCACGGGAAGTGTGCCTGCGGCTGCTCACGCTCGCGCCCCGGACGCGGGCGCAGCTAGCGGGCGCGCTACGCAAGCGGGGTATCCCGGACGAGGCGGCGAACGAGGTGCTCAGCCGGTTCGAGGACGTCGGCCTCATTGACGATGCCGCTTTCGCCCGAGCGTGGGTCGAATCGCGTCATCACAGCCGCGGCCTTGCCGGGCGGGCGCTGAGCGCCGAGCTCAAGCAGCGCGGGGTGGCCGCCGACGAGATCCGCGCGGCCATCGACGAGCAACTCGGCCCCGACGCTGAGGTCAGTGCCGCACGGCGCCTCATTGACGGGAAGCTGGAGGCCACTAGGGGCCTGCCGCCGGAGCAGCGGACCCGGCGACTGGCCGGCCTGCTTGCCCGCAAGGGTTATCCGGCCGGCCTGGCTTTCCGGGTGATCCGTGAGGCCCTAGAGACCGAAGGGGACCTCGCTTTTCCAGAGGACGAACCACCCTTCGACGAGGGAGATTCGGACACGGATTGAAGTGAAACAACTACATAGCGGGAAACTTTGGTTCCCACAGTGCGTATCTCCTTGCTCGAAACGTTATCAACGCTTAACCTCACGGCAGTGAGGCGTTATCTGGCGCCGGACGGGTAGCCCGCACGCCCGACCCCGAGACGGTCAGCGCACGGCACGGCCGTGGCCAGTTGCCTCAAACGCAACGCCAGGGTTCCGTGGCCAACGGGACGGAAGGGGTGACCGTGAGCGGCGCAGACGCGCTCTTGGTGATCGGGCTTGTAGCCTTGGCTCTCGCGTTGGGCGCGTTCGCCACTGTCTTGCGCCGGTTTCCGGCCCGCCCCCAGGGGGCCGCAAGCACCGATCAGCTGGCCGAGCAGCGGCAGGCCGCCGAGGAGCTAGCGGCTCAGGCACGGGCCCAGGTCCAGGCCGAGGCGGAGCAGATCCGGGCGCGTGCACAGGCCGACGCTGACCGGATTCTCGCTAGGGCCGCCGAATCGGCCGAGCAAGCGGCACAGCAGGCCGCCGAGGGCCGCCGCGAGGTAGAGGACGAGATCCGGGCCGTTAAGGATGAGATGCGGCAGCTTCGCGGCGACCTGGAGCGGCGCGAGCAGCGGACCGGCGAACGGGAGCAGCGGCTCGATGACGAGAGCCGCCGCCTTGAGGCACGCGGGCAGGCGCTCGAACAGCGCAGGAACGAGCTGGAGGAGCAGGCCAAGGCCCTGACGGAGGCCGACGCCAGGGCGTCGAAGGAGCTTGAGCGTGTCGCGGGCCTGACCGCCGACCAGGCGAAGGCGGAGCTTGTCGCCGCGATGGAGAACCAGGCCAAGCGCGAGGTGGCGGTGTCCATCAGGGACCTTGAGGCGGCCGCCAAGTCCGAGGCCGACAAGCGGGCCCGCAAGATCGTGACGCTTGCCATCCAGCGGGTGGCGGTCGAGCAGACGAGCGAGTCCGTCGTCTCCGTCATGCACCTGCCAGGCGATGAGATGAAGGGCAGGATCATCGGCCGTGAGGGCCGCAACATCCGCGCCTTCGAGTCCGTGACTGGCGTCAACCTGATCATCGACGACACCCCCGAGGCGGTACTGCTGTCCTGCTTCGACCCGGTGCGCCGCGAGATCGGGCGCCTCACCCTGGAGCGTCTCGTCACCGACGGCCGGATCCACCCGCAGCGCATCGAGGAGGCCTACGAGCGCGGCAAGGCCGAGATCGACCTGATCTGCCGCCGGGCAGGCGAGGACGCGGTGACGGGGCTCGGCATCACCGACATGCACCCGGAACTCGTCAACCTCCTGGGGCGCCTGCGCTACCGCACGTCTTACGGGCAGAACGTGCTCATTCATCTCATCGAGTCCGCGAACATCGCCGGCATGATGGCCAGCGAGCTCGGCCTTGACCCGGTGCTGCTCAGGCGCTGCACGGTCCTGCACGACATCGGCAAGGCGCTGACCCACGAGGTTGAGGGCAGCCACGCGCTGATTGGCGCGGAGATCGCCCGCAAGTACGGCGAGATCGACGATGTGGTGCACGCCATCGAGGCGCACCACAACGAGGTCGAGATCCGTACGGTCGAAGCCGTGCTCACCCAGGCCGCCGATGCGATCAGCGGCGGCCGTCCGGGCGCCAGGCGCGAGTCCCTGGAGATGTACGTGCGGCGCTTGGAGCGCCTTGAGCAGATCGCTGTCGAGAAGGAAGGCGTCGAGAAGGTCTTCGCCATGCAGGCCGGCCGCGAGGTCCGCGTCATGGTCAAGCCGGAGCAGGTCGACGACATCCAGGCCCAGGTCATCGCCCGCGACATCGCCAAGCAGGTCGAGGAGGAACTCACCTACCCCGGCCAGATCCGCGTCACGGTAGTCCGCGAGTCCCGCGCCACAGAATTCGCCCGCTGACTCAAGGTCAAAGCCAAGATCGAGATCACGAGCATCCCGAACGAGTTCGTGTTTCGCTTAGCCGCGAACTATGGCACTCACGGGCTTGGCGCGGACGCAGAGCAAACCCGTCCCAGGCCGCTCTCAGGCGCCACGCGCACCTTGGTCCCAGTTTGTTGTTAGGCCGTGTCGGTGGTCGTCTCCGCCGTCCTCCCCCTGACGCCGGAAGCTCCCGGCCGGTTCGCCGCCACCCTCACCGGAACCCAGCAAAGCACTACCAGGCGTCTGCGGCGATGCCAGTGAGGAGCCAGGCGAGCCCGGTCTCGAAGCTGAGCTCCTCGTGCTCGTTGTGCAACAGGCCCGCGGTACCGATGCCGGCGAGGTTCGGGAAGTTGCCCGAGTCGGCGAGGCCCTGCAGGTATGCCTCGGCTGCGGCTCGCCGGTCGGGGTCGTTTGCGGTGTTGCCTTCGCTTTGATCCCGGCCGGGGCTGAGCTGGGCGTGGCCCATGGTGTAGCTGTCCACAGCGCGCCAGATTGCATGTCTCTTCGCCCAGTCGATGCCGAGCGCGGCGGTCGCTTCGAGTGACTGCTCGACGTGGCGCATGACGTTCGGCCCGATCAGGGGCTGCCGCCCGGCTGCGGTGACCACCCACGGGTGGGCCAGGCACACCGCGCGCAGGGCGCGGGCGATGGCGGCGAGCGCGTCGCGCCAGTCACGGGGGATCTCCTCGAGCACTGCTCCGGCGACAACCTCGTCCACCATCAGGTCGATCAGCTCGTCCTTGCGGGCGAAGTAGCGGTAGAGGTCCATCGGGCGGGTCTGCAGCGCCGCGGCTACCCGGCGGATCGACACGGCATCGAGTCCGTGGGTGTCGGCCAGATCGGTCGCGGCCGCGACGATCGCCTCCCTGGTCGGGCGCTCGCGCTTTTCCTTCGGGGGCCGGGTCCAGATCAGCGCGGCTGGCGCCGGCTCCGGGGCGGCGTCTGGGGTGCCGGGGTCCTGGCCGGGTGAGGTGGGTGTCATGGGCTCGATGATACACCGTCCAGTTGTGATACGGTGTATCTAAATCGAGGCAGCGTATCACCCGGATCGGAGCACTCATGAGCACTGAAGCGAAAAGCTCGCCCCCGAGGGGCGCCAAGGCGACCGGGCGCGCCCCGGGGGGCGGCGCAGGCGCTGGCCCCGTCCGGCGCGATCTCGGCCTCGCCCTATTCGTCATCGCCAGCGCACAGCTGATGGTGGTACTGGACGCGACGATCGTGAACGTCGCCCTGCCGCACATCCAGGGCGCGCTCGGTTTCTCCGGCACCGGCCTGGAGTGGATCGTCAACGCCTACACCCTCGCCTTCGGCGGCCTGCTGCTGCTCGGCGGCCGGGCCGGCGACATCCTCGGCCGGCGGAAAGTCTTCATCGCCGGCATGATCGTGTTCTCGGCGGCCTCGCTGCTCGGCGGCCTCGCCACCACGCAGGCCTGGCTGCTCGCCGCCCGCGCGGTGCAGGGCGCCGGCGCCGCGGTCATCGCCCCGTCGGCGCTGGCCTTGATCAGCACCACGTTCCCGGAGGGACCGCCGCGCAACCGAGCGATGGGCGTCTACTCCGCGATGAGCATGGGCGGCGCCGCGGTCGGCCTGATGGCTGGCGGCCTGCTGACCACCTACCTGTCCTGGCGCTGGGTGATGTTCGTCAACGTGCCCATCGGGATCGCGGCCGCCCTCATCGCGCCGCGGGTACTGACCGAGTCGCCGCGCCGGCCCGGCAGGTTCGACCTCCCCGGCGCGATCACCAGCACGCTCGGCCTAGCCGCGCTGGTCTACGGCCTGACCAGCGCGGCAACAACCCAGAACGGCGTCTCGCACTGGGGCGACACCAAGGTCATCGTCTCGCTGACCGCCGCGGCCGTACTGCTGGTTGCCTTCATCGTCATCGAGTCGCGCAGCGAGCACGCGCTGATGCCGCTGCGGATCTTCCGCGACCGGGACCGGTCCGCCGCCAACCTGATCATGCTGTTCGTCGGCACGGCGCAGTTCGGCATGTTCTTCTTCCTGACGATCTTCGTGCAGACCGTCTGGGGATACAGCGCGCTGAGGACCGGGACCGGCTACCTGCCGATGGTGGCCGCCGTCATGGTGATGGTCGCGGTAAGCGTCAAGCTGGTCCCCCGCATCGGCGCCCGGCCGCTGCTGCTGGCCGGATCGGCGGTCGGCGCAGGCGGGATGTTCTGGCTGTCGCGGATCAGCGAGCACAGCACCTACGCCGGCGGCCTGCTCGGCCCGATGCTGGTCACGGGGGCAGGCCTGGGCATGCTGTCCATGCCGCTGACCCTCGTTGCCATGAACCGGGTGGACGAGCGGGACGCCGGCCTGGCCTCCAGCCTCCGCAACGTCGGCCAGCAGGTCGGCGGCTCGATCGGGCTGGCGATCCTGGGCACCGTGGCCTGGACCGTCGTGGCCAACACCACCCGCAGCTCGACGGCCGCCGCGGCGGCCGCCGCCAAGGCGGGCCACCCGCTGGCCGGCACCGCCGCGCAGGTCAACACGGCGATCTACGACCACGCGCTGTCGGTCGGCTTCGGCCGCGGGTTCGAGGTATCAGCAGGGATCATGCTCGCCGCCCTCATCATCACGATCGCCGCCATCCGGGTCAAGCGCGCCGACCTGGCCGGCGGCCACACCACGCCGGGCAGCCCGGCCGGGGACGAAGCGAGCGCCGAGATGCTCGAGGCCGGGCAACCGACCGGGCCCGGTCTCGCGCCTGATGACCTGGGGGAGTAACGGACGTGTCCTCATCGCCTGATTCACCGAAGCCAGATCACCGGCCCGGGCTGGGTCTCCCATGATGAGCACCGCTCACTGGCAGGCGCGCCGGCTGCCGATCCCGGCGGTCTGGCCGGTGCGCTCCAGCCCGGTAGTCCACTCGTGGGCGATTATTTCGGCCGGCCTGGCGCCGATCCTGCTGACCGGGGCCTACCTCATTGCCGGCATCTTCCAGCCAGCCTCCTACAGCCCGATGCGCGAGACCATCAGCGCGATGGCCGGGCAGGCCGGAACCGACCGGTGGATCATGACCGGCGGCATCTTCCTGGTCGGCTGCTGCTACCTCGTCACCGCTGCGGGCCTGAGTGGTGTCCGGGCGTCCGCCCGTGCCCTGCTGATCGTGGCGGGTCTGGCCGGCATCGGCATCGCCGCATCTCCGGAACCCGCCGGCGGCGCGACCCCGCAGCACCTCGCCTGGACCGTCCTCGGCGCGATAACGACAGCCGTGTGGCCCGCCTTCGCCGCCCGGCGCAGCTCGCCGCGGCCGCTGATCCTGGGCAATTACGGCTCCGCCGCCGTGACGGCCGTCTTCGTTGCCCTGCTCGGCTGGCTGTTCATCGAAACCAGCGACGGCAGCGTCCTGGGCCTGGCCGAGCGGCTGACGTCATCGATCCAGACCTGCTGGCCGTTCATCATCGCCCTCACCCTGCGCCGCGCTGAGCCGCGGAGCCAGATCATAGGCGAGTAGCTGTGACCGACGTCAGGATCCGGCCCTAGTGATGCCGTCGCGACTCCGCAGAACCGTGAGGGCGACGAGGTGGCGAGGTCGCAGGCGGAGCGGCGCCAGCACCGACTCGGCACGCAGGCGCATACGGCGCGCGAGGTGGTCGAGCAGCGCGCCGGACCGATGCGCCGGCTGGCTGACTACGGGCTGAGAGGCCATAAGCCGAGTCTAGCCGACTTGACAAACTATCAATATGACGTTAATTATTCATGCGGCACAAACCAACGATGGAAGGTCAATTAAGTGGCTCACCTGCTGCACATCGACTCAAGCATCCGGGGAGACGCCTCGGTCAGCCGCAAGCTCAGCGCCCGGGCCGCCGCCGTCTGGCGCGCCACGCATCCGGGTGGCACTGTCACCTACCGGGACCTCGGCCGTGATCCCCTGCCGCACCTTGACGCGGCCGGCGGGCTGGCCGCATCGCTGCCGCCCGACCAGCACACAGCGGCCCAAGCCGAGTCCTGGGCGCTGACCGAGTTGCTGATCAACGAGGTGAAGGAGGCCGACACGATCGTGCTGGGCCTCCCGCTGTACAACTTCGGCGCGCCCAGCAGCGTCAAGGCCTGGACCGACCGCCTCCTCGCCCCCGGGCTGTCGATCGACCGCGAGACCCACGCCGGCCTGCTCGGCGGACGCGACTTCGTCGTGCTCGCCAGCAGGGGCGGCGGTTACGGCGCGGGCACGCCACGCGAAGGCTGGGACCACGCAGAGCCGTGGCTACCGCACGCCCTGGCGGCAACGGGCCTGGAGCCGCACTTCATCACCGCCGAGCTCACACTCGCCGAGGTAACGCCGGCCATGGCCGCCCTGATCCCGCTGGCCGCCAAGAGCCTCGCGGCGGCCGAGCAAGCGATCGACGGTCTTTGGTCCCCGGCATCCGCACTGGCCTAAAGCATCCCGGCGGCACCTCAGCCGAGGTGCCGCCGGCCTCACCGCAGGGGCCAAGATCTTGGAACTCCGCATTGCACGGAACTTCCGCTCCCACGAGTGTTTTATTACCTTCCAGTGCATAGTTTCCAAGATCTTCTGCTGCCTGCGGAGACGCGGTCAATCGGGGCGACCGGCGACCGCGATCCACGCCAGCTGACGGGCCCCCGGCCGCCCCGTCGCGACCGAGGGCTCCGCTGGCTCCGCCTCGCCCCGCCGGTACCGCCCCGGCCGAGATGGCGCGCGAAAAACCCTCGTTGGCTAGCCGGAACGGTGAGCCGCTAGGACAGCTCGATCGGCGGGACCTCTGGCGGGGTGAAGCCGAAGATCTCGCCGTAGAAGGCCAGTTCGGCCTCCAGGGAGGCGATGACCGATTCCGCCTTGCGGAAGCCGTGCGACTCGCCCTCGAAAGCGATGTACGCGTGCCTGATGCCGTGGGCGGCCAGGTCGGCGGCGATCGCCTCGGACTGGGACGGCGGGACGATCGGGTCGTCGAGGCCCTGGAGCAGCAAGACCGGGCAGGTCAGCTCAGTGATGTGCCCGACCGGGGCGCGCTCGGTGTAAAGCGAGTCGGCTTCGGGAAGGGGGCCGATCAGGCCGTCCAGGTAGCGGGACTCGAAGTCGTGGGTGTCGGCGACGAACGGGCGCAGGTCCGAGACGCCGTAATAAGACGTGGCCGCCGCGAAGACCGCCTCCTTGGTGCCGGTGAGGGCCGGGCCGCTGGTCACCGCCGCGAGGGCCGTCCACCCGCCGGCCGAGCCGCCGCGGATGCCCAGCCGGGCACGGTCGGCCTCGCCCGACTCCGCGAGGCCGAGCGCGGCGATATACGCGTCGCCGACGTCGACGATGCCCCACTCGCCCCGCAGCCGGTTGCGGTACTCGCGGCCGTAGCCGGTGGAACCGCCGTAGTTGACGTCGATGACGCCGATGCCCCGGCTGGTGAAGAAAGCCTTCTCCATGGAGAGGACGGGCAGCGACTGGGAAGTGGGGCCGCCGTGCACGTGGACAACGTAGGGCGGCAGTTCCCCGTCTGGACCGCCAAAGCCGGGGTTGGCAGGAGCGTAGGCGATGGCGTGGACCACGCCCCCGTTTGGATCACTGGAAAGCTCTACGGGGCGCGCGTCCGGCAGGTAGGCGGGGTCGGGAGCGGCGACTGGCTGCTTTTTCATGATCTCGAAATCGCCGCCGATGGTGACCCGCAGCACGCTCCACGGGGTGCGCGGGCCGCCCGCCACCAAGACGACCGTGGTGCCCGACACCTCGAGCTGCCAGTCGGCAGTGCGGTATCCGGGCAGGTCAAGGTCGGTCAGTTCCCCGGATACCGGGTCGAGCACGCCTGGGTGAAACTCGCCGAGGCCGTGCATCACCGCGAGCCGCCCGTCGCTGAGCAGGTCGAACGGCCTGCCGCCGAGCCGCCACATCGGCCCGGCGAATTCCTCGTCAAGCGGGTGCAGCGGTCGCGGCGTCCCGCCGCCGGCGGGCACCTCGTAGAGATTCCACCAGCCGGATGCGTCGGAGATCGCGTACAGCGCCGCGTCATCTCGCCATACCGGGGCGAGCACCGACTCTTCTGGACCGCCCATGACGAGCGTGGCGTCGGCGACGCTGACCGTGCCGTCAGTGACGGAACCGACCCGCAGTTCGGTTCCGTCCCAGGGCATGTTGGGGTGGTTCCAGTTGATCCACGCCAGCTTCGTGCCGTCCGGTGACGGGGTGGGGAACGCGAAGAACTGCGCCCCGGTGACCAGCACGCGGATCGCCGAGGCGTCAGCCCCGGCCGACCCGTCGAGCGGCACGGCGACGATCTCCCGCCGCACCGCCATGCCGCCGCCGAGGTGGAAGCCGGCCGGCGGCGGCGCGCCGTGCGACGGCAGCACCGTCTCCCGCACGCACCAGATCTCCCGGTCATCGGGGGAAAGGACCAGTTCAGCGAAGCGGAAGCCGCCTTCGGCGGGTGTCAGCGGCACCGGCTCGATGCCGGCGTCGACGGCCCCGCCCGCCGCGTACAGCCGCTGGTCTGCGAAGTTGGCGAAGACGAGGTCGTACCCGCCGGCCAGGGACAGCGACGGGACAGCCAGATAGGACTTGCCGCCGTACTCGTGCACCCGGTTCCTGGCGTTCCACGGGGCGGGCAACAGTTCCCTGGGCTGCGCGTCAGGGCCGGCCGACGCCACGATCGTGGTGCGGCCGCCCTCGGACGGCCGCAGTTCCTGCCACCACACCTCGCCGCCCGCGATGGACGGATACGAGGCCGCCACCGCCCCCATGGCCACGTCCGCGGCGCTGATCGGCGACTTCCAGGTCCCATAGGCAGCGATCTCAGTCATGCACCCATCCAATACCACGGCCATCTCCTGGGTGGACGCCCCCCCGTAGCCCAGGCGTGGCGCAGGGACAGGCCTGATCGCGAAACCGGGATGGTATCAGCCCATCCACGCGGGACGGACCCGGCTGCGGATGCCCGGCCCTATCCTGGTCACGTGGGAGAAGGACGGACATACGAGATCCGCACCTACGGGTGCCAGATGAACGTGCATGACTCCGAGCGCGTCGCGGGGCTGCTTGAGGACGATGGCTACGTGAAGGCCAGCGACGGGAGCACGCCCGATCTCGTGGTGTTCAACACCTGCGCGGTCCGCGAGAACGCCGCCGACCGGCTCTACGGCAACCTCGGCCAACTGCTCCCCGCCAAGAAGGCGCACAAGGGCATGCAGATCGCCGTCGGTGGCTGCCTGGCCCAGATGGAGCGGCAGAAGATCACCGACCGCGCCCCCTGGGTCGACGTCGTCTACGGCACGCACAACATCGGCGCCCTGCCGCGCCTGCTTGAGCGCGCCCGCGAGCGCCAGGAGGCGCAGGTCGAGTTCGAGGAAACCCTCACGACGTTCCCCTCCCTGCTGCCCGCCCGCCGCCAGTCCGCGTACTCCGCGTGGGTGTCGATCTCCGTCGGGTGCAACAACACCTGCACCTTCTGTATCGTCCCGTCGCTGCGCGGGCGCGAACGCGACCGCCGGCCCGGCGACATCCTCGAGGAGATCCAGGGCCTCGTCGACGACGGGGTCATCGAGGTCACCCTGCTCGGCCAGAACGTGAACTCCTACGGCGCCGAGTTCGGCGACCGGCTGGCGTTCGGCAAGCTGCTCCGCGCGTGTGGTGAAATTTCGGGACTTGAGCGGGTTCGCTTCACCTCGCCGCACCCGAGGGACTTCACCGACGATGTCATCGAGGCGATGCGCGACACCCCGAACGTCATGCCGTCGCTGCACATGCCCTTGCAGTCAGGCTCCGACGCCATGCTGAAGGCGATGCGCCGCGCCTACCGCCGTGACCGCTACCTGGCGATCCTGGACAACGTGCGCACGCACATCCCGCAGGCGGCGATCACCACGGACATCATCGTCGGCTTCCCCGGCGAGACCGAGCAGGACTTCGCCGCGACTCTCGACCTGGTCCGCCAGGCCCGGTTCTCCTCCGCGTTCACGTTCCAGTACTCGATCCGCGAGGGCACCCCGGCCGCGACCATGCCGGACCAGGTGCCGCGGCCGGTCGTCCAGGAGCGCTACGACCGGCTGGTCGCCCTCGTCGAGGAGATCGCCACCGAAGAGCACGCCAGGCAGCACGGCGCCGTCGTCGAGGTCCTCGTCGCCGAGGGCGAGGGGCGCAAGGACGCCGCCACGCACCGCCTGTCGGGCCGCGCCCGTGACAACCGCCTGGTGCACTTCGCCCCGCACGGCGCCACGCCGCGTCCCGGCAACATCGTCACCACCCGCGTCACGAGCACCGCCCCGCACTACCTCCGCGCCGACGACGCCCCCCTGCACGTCCGCCGCACCCGCGCGGGCGACGCCTGGGAGGCCCGCCAGCGCGCCGCCGAGCACGCGCCCGCGCCTTCTGACCCGCCGTCCGGAGCGCCGGTCCTGCTCGGCATGCCGGCCCGCCGCGGCTGACGTCCCCAGGGGAGCGTGGCGTCGGCCATGTTGATCGCAGGAGTGCAGCCATGCTGATCGTGGTCGTCGGCGCGACTGCGGTCGGCAAGTCTGACCTGGCGGTGGACTTGGCGCTGGCCCTCGGCGGCGAGGTCATCAACGCCGATTCAATGCAGCTCTACCGAGGGATGGACATCGGTACCGCTAAGCTCACGCAGGCAGAGAGAAGGGGCGTCCCGCACCACCTGTTTGATGTCTGGGACGTCACCAAGGCCGCGAGCGTCGCCGAGTACCAGGAGCTGGCGGATGCCGTCATCGCCGACATCACCGCGCGCAGCAAGGTTCCGGTCCTGGTCGGCGGCTCCGGCCTCTATATCAGGGCCGCGCTCGGCGACCTCGACTTCCCCGGCACGGACGAGGCGATCCGCGGGCGCCTGGAAGCCGAGCTCAGCGAGCAGGGCCCCGCGCCGCTCTACGCACGCCTCCAGAGCGAAGACCCCGCCGCGGCCGCCGCGATCCTCCCGAGCAACGGCCGCCGCATCGTCCGCGCACTTGAGGTCATCGAGCTGTCGGGCCGCCCCTTCAGCGCCACGATGCCCGGCTACGACGAGGGCCGCCCGGCGATCCAGCTCGGCGTCCAGGTGGACCGCCCAGAACTCGACCGCCGGATCGAGGCCCGCGTCGACCGCATGTGGGCGGCCGGCTTCGAGGCAGAGGTGCGCCACCTGGCCACTTGCGGCCTGCGCGACGGCAAGACCGCCAGCCGCGCCCTCGGCTACCAGCAGATGCTCCGCTACCTCGACGGCGACTTGACCAGCGACCAGGCCCGCGACGAGACCGTCCGCGCCACGCGGCGCTTCGCACGCCGCCAGGAGTCCTGGTTCAGGCGCGACCCCCGAGTCCTGTGGCTAGGCGTCGGCGAGGGACGGCCGGCCCGCGCATTGTCAGAAATACTCATCCGAACGGGTGCGTAACTCCGCGTCAGCAATCCCGCCCTCTGTGCTCGCCGATCTGGCCAATTTCGACATTATTTAGTCACTTTTAGTAATTATACTACGTTATGTGCCTGAACTGTGGCGATCCGTTGACTGGTCATTTCGGGCTATTCCTGGCCGCTCGTGACCATCGTTGTCATGCCAATGAGTGTCGCCCCGGATGTCCGTGACGGTCGGCGTTCCACGACCGCCCAACCTGGTCGATAGATGATTGACCGATCAGTAGCCTCACCGGGTCATATGCGGCTAAATAGGCTCTTTGATGTTTCGGGGCTGTAACGCTCTCTGTGAGCGATCTGTCGCTTGTAAGGCCCGGCGAGAGGGAGCCCTCCTGACCGCGTAGCCGGGCGAGGAACGGCGTGAGGGATTTCTTGACCGCACACACCAGGCGCGACAGCACGCGAAAGTTCGGCCCCTTCAGGCGCGCATCCGCCCGCCCCGGCGGACCCGACACTCGGGCAACCAACAGCCGCAACACGGTCCCGTTCAAGAGCTTCGGCCCCCTCCTGGCAAACCACGGAGACTACGCGAACCAGGCGGACCACGAGGGCTTCCCGGGCGACGCAGGTCACGGGGGCCACCCGGGCGATGCAGGTCACGAGGGCCACCCGGGTCATGGGGGTGACGCGGGTCGGGAGCCGAAGCTGAGCGGAAAAGGCGCGGAGCACACCGGGCGGCACACCCGCAAGCGCCGGGTCGGCAAGATCGTCCCCGCCGTGGCGGTAGCCGCAGCGGTCGCGGGAGTGGCGGCCTACGGGCTGGCCAGCGGCGGCCACGCCCAGGCAAGGCAGGTGAGCGCGTCGATGACACCCGCTGGCGCGCTCGGCAGCGCGGCGAGCGCCGGCAACGCGGACGCGGCAGGTGCAAAGCTGATCAAGGTGGCCAAGGCCACCGACCCCGCCGCCCGCGCGGCCGCCACGCACACCGCCAAGCCGGCCCCCAGCCACACGCCGGCCGCGACCGCGTCTGCCACAGCCGCCGCATCGGCCCCCTCGCTAGCAGACGCAGCGACCTCCGGCGCGGCCAACGCCCCGGCGACGCAGGCCGCCGCCCCGTCCGCGCCCGCAACCGCGGCGGCGAGCCAGCCGGCCGCGGCCACGACGCTGAGCTGCAACCTGAGCTCCGGCGTGCTCCCAGAGAACGTGAGCGCGATCGTCAGCTTCCTGCTGGCGAACGGCTACAGCGACAACGCCGCCGCCGGCATCGCGGGCAACATCTACCAGGAGTCCAAGGGCGACCCGGAGGCGGTGGGCGATGGCGGCGGCGGCCTCATTGGCTTTACCCCGCTCCCAGCGGGCTACGTCACCGGCAACGCGACCACCGACCTGCAGACCCAGCTCGCCGCGGTACTGACCTATAACCAGATCTGGTCGTCATACCTGCCGGCGCTGAACTCAGCCGCCTCTCCGGCTGACGCCGCGGACATCTACGTCACGGACTTCGAGCGCGCCGGCATCCCCGTCACGGCCACTCGCGAGGCATCCGCCGAGGACGTGGCGAGCGCCTGCGGCATATAGCCCGTGGCGAGCGCCTGCGGCATATAGCCCGCCCGCCCCGCACTGGTCACGACAGCCGCACTTCGTGATTTCAGTGCCCCTCCGCCCGCAGGCCCCCCGATAGCGACATTTTCCCCGCCCGCCGGACGTCGGCCGGGCTCCCCCAGGCGGGCGCCAAGATGGTGGATCGTTGTGCCCGCGATAGCGGGCACAACGATCCACCATCTCTGTCTCGCGTCGCGGGCTGCCCGGTGCCTGCACATGCCAGGTCACAACTGTTTCCGGGCGAGATTCACGTGATTCCTGATAGCGAACGTGACAGTGTTTCATTGCTGCTCAGTGTTTCATTGCTGCTCAGTGTTTCATTACTGCCCAGAGTTTCATTACTGCCCAGAGTTTCATTACTGCCCAGAGTTTCATTACTGCTCAGTGTTTCATTGCTGCCCAGAGTTTCATTACTGCTCAATGAGCGAGCGAAAGCCTGCCCTCGCCTGATACGTCCCCTTTAGTCATGGGTCCCGTGGTGCGCGCGTTGCAGGCAGCGCATCAAGAATCTCTTGAGTCGCATAAATTCGCGCTTTGGGGCAATCGCCTTATCTGGTAATTACTCATTGTGAGCGGTGCAAAACTAGTTGTGATTTTTTTGCCCTTAAGGTCTGGGTATTTGGCGCATCTGTCGTTACCATCGAATTGAGAGCCAGGGAGTGAAAGATCCGGGCGCAACACTTGCGTCAAGATCTGTTACAGAGAGTGATTTTAAAGGAACCCGGAGTAACCAATGACCGATCCGCGAAACGCTCATCCTGGCTCCTTTGGAACATCCGGATACGGTGCCGAGGCCGGGGAGGAGACCCGGTTGACGCCCGAGTCCGGAAGGACCAGCGTCAGGCCGAATAGGCCTGGCGCGGCAAGTCCGGCGGGCTGGTTCCCGTCGCCGGCCGGGGAAGCGGCCCCCCCGGTCCGGCACAGGGAGCCAGCCCGCTCGGATGCGCCCTACAACGTGGAGACCAGGCCGACCTCGATGTACCGGGTCCCCTGGCGGTCACCCCGCCCCGAGAGCGCGCGGTACCCCCTGGGGACACCCCGGACTCCGGCGGGCCCCTTGCGTACCCCCGAGCCCCCCGCAGCCCGTCCCCGCCGCGGCATGCCCAGCGACTCCGCTTCCCGGGGGACGCCCCCGGACCCCCGGGCGAGTGCACCCGACTCGCGGTGGCCGTCGCTTACCCGGCAGGGACCTCGGCACATTCCCGTGGTCGGTCCGACGGAAGCGCTGCGCGGCCGGGCCGGCGGCCCCGGAGTAGACGTGCCGCCCGGCGCGGTCCCCGGCCTCCTCGGCCACGGCCGCCAGTCCGGCTGGCAACTCGCCCAGCGTGTCTGGCAAGATTCCGGCGTCAGCTGGGAGGACACCCCGTCCCAGGCAGCCGACCCCTATGCACCCGCCGACTACGCCGCCGACCTGTATTCAGCCGCCCCGTACGCGGCTGGCTCTTCTTATGCGCCCAACCCGTACACGGCCGGTCCCTATGCGCCTGACCCGTACGAGGCTGACCCGGCCCCGGCCGACCAGTACGAACGGCACCGCCCAGTAGGAATGTCCAGCCTGGACGCCCGGCGCCCCTTGTCCGCAGCTGACCCGCCGGCGCCCGCTCCCGCGTCCGCGCCTGATCCAGCCGATGCAAAGCCAATCGAGCCGCACCGGGCCGGCAGGCGCGAAGCCGACGCTGACCCGGCCGAGCAGCACGCGCCCGCCCCGCGCGGCGGCCCAACAGGCCGCTCCCTGACCGATCCGCATCCGACCCGTCCAGACCTGCCAGTCCTCCCGGCGTCCGCCGACTCCCGGCTCGGGCTGGGACCGTGGCCCGTCCAATCCGGCGAGCCGGCAGAGCCCGAAGATCGCGGCCTAACAGACCGGGATCTCAGGGACCTGGATCTCACCGGTCGGGGGGTCGGCGAGCGAGGGCTGGCAGAGCAGGGGGTCCGTGACCAGCAGCCCGCATGGCTCGCGGAGTGGAATGTCGACGAGGAGCAGGTCGCGTCGCCGGCGCCGCCGCTGCCCAGGCGCGTCCGGCGCCCAGACGCGCGCTGGAACGAGTACCCGCCCGGTTTCCCCGGCAGGTCCGGGCCCGATAGCCGGACCGGTCAGGCGCCGCCGCTCCCGGCCCAGGCGTTCGCGCCATCTTCGCCGTTCGCCCCGTCCTCACCCTTCGCGCCGTCTCCGGCGTTCGCCTCGCTTCCGTCGTACAAGGCGGCCAAGCCGTCCGGCGCGCCCCCGGTGTTCGACGGAGCCCAGGCGTTCACATCGCTTCCGCTGAGCGCCCCGGTCGCCTCGCCCGCGCCGCCCGCGCCGTCCGCGCCGCCCTTGGGCGAGTCCGACGAGCTGTTCCGCGCGTGGCAGGGATCGGTCAGGGAAGCCGCCACCCGGCGCCCCTGGTCCACCCGTCGGCCGGCGCCACGCCGCAGGCGCGGCTGGCAAGTCGCCAAGATCGGCGTGCCCGCCGCGGTCATCGTTACCGTCGGAGCCGGCGCGCTGATGATGCTGACCGGCCGTGCCAACGAGATGCTCGCCGAACGGGGGAGCACCGGGCCGCTTTCCTCGGGGCAGCCAGCAAGCGGGGCGGCCGCCTTGGGACAGGCGAGCACGCCCCCCGCGCGGGCGGGCGTCGGCACCACCAGCATGACACTGGCTGGATACCCAGCCGAGCAAGGCACGGTGGGGGTCGCGGCGATGTGGTCGGCCGGCGGCACCACCATGGCCGTCGGCTACGCGGACGGTCACCCGGCTGTGTGGCGGCATGCCGCCGACGGCACCTGGTCCCTGGTGTCAGCCGCCGTCCTCGGCGCAGTGACGGGGCACCTGACGTCGGTCGCCCAGGGTCCGTCCGGCTGGATCGCCGTCGGGTCGGTGAATGAGAACGGGACGGTTGAGCCAGCGGTCTTCGGGTCAGCCGACGGGGTGACCTGGCAGACGATGACCGCCTTGACCGCCCTCGCCGGCAGCGACGCCCAGTTCCTCGGCGTCGCCGCCGGCCCCGGCGGCTACCTGGTCGTGGGCAAGCAGGGGACTGGCAGCCAGGCGTCCGTTGCCCTGTGGTGGTCAGCGGACTTGAAGAACTGGGTGAATGGCGACACCAGCGGGCCCCCTGGCTCGTTCGCCGACGCTGCGGTCGCCGTGAACGACGGCTTCGTCGCGGTCGGCTCGGAGAACAACTGTCACACGATCTGGACCTCCGTGGACGGCCAGCATTGGACCGCGCACGACCTTGCCAAGCCGTCCGGTGCGACCACCGCGATCCTCCTCTCGGTCGCGGCCGGCGAGGGCGGCCGCTTCGTGGCGGCGGGCTTCGCCACCAACAGCGCCGGCGACCTCCCGATCGTGGTGACCTCCGCCGACGACGGCGCCCACGTGACCCAGGTCGTCCTCAGTGCCCCGGGTGGCCAGGCCACGGTCACCGCCGTAACCGCCGCGAGCGACGGCTTCGTCGCCGTGGGCCTGGCCGGCCCAGCCGACGCGCAGCATGCCGTCACGTGGACCTCCCCGGACGGCCTCACCTGGTCGCCGGCCACCCCGCTCCAGGCAGCGGGCACCGCCGAGGTCACGGCCCTAGCCACGACGACCACCCCAGGCACCGGCAAGTCAGGCACCGGCACGACAGTAACGGCCACCGCCCAGCACGGCGCGACCTCAGCCCTCCTAACGGTCCCGGCCCCCTAAGCACCCGCCCTCCTGGTCGGCCCAACGAGCCAAGTGCGCTAAGGCCGGCAAGAGTGAGCCCGAATGCGCACAAGGCTCACTGGCGTGGCGGCCCTTCCGGCTCGCTGGCGTGGCGGCGAACGCCCTCGATAGAAGCGCCCGAAAGTGCAACCGGGCGCGAGCCGGGCGGCGGGATCAGGAGAGCGGGACGCCGTTGATTGAGGCGTCCAGGATTTCGGCCGTGTGGGCGGTCCGCAGCGAAACGCCCCTGTCCGCGAGCTCTGACGAGATCTGCAGCGTGCACCCCGGGTTGGCCGAGATGAGCAGCGACGCCCCGGAGGCGACCACCGAGTCCGCCTTCCGTGACCCGAACTCGCGCGCGGCGTCCGGCTGGAGCAGGTTGTAGACGCCGGCAGAACCGCAGCACACCCCGGCGTCCCGGAGTTCCACCAGCTCAAGCTCGGGGATGCCGCGCAGCAGCGCACGCGGCGCTGCGGTGATCCGCTGCGCGTGCCCCAGGTGGCAGGCGTCGTGATAGGCCGCCCGCAAGGCGACCGGATGCCGCTCCGCGACCGGACCGAGCGCGTCGAGGAACTCCGTGAGGTCCCGCACCTTAGCCGACAGCGCCGCGGCCCGCTCCGCCCATGAAGGAGAGTCAGCGAACAGCCGCTCGTACTCCTTCATCGCCGACCCGCACCCCGCCGAGTTGACGACGATCGCGTCGACGCCCGCCGCCTCGAACGTCTCGATGGTCCGCTGCGCGAACCTGACGGCCTCGGCCGCCCGCCCGGAGTGCAGCGACAGCGCCCCGCAGCACCCCTGTGAACGCGGGATGATCACGTCGCATCCCTCCGCGGCGAGAACCCGCGCGGTCGCCGCGTTGACCCGGGGGAAGAACACCGACTGGACGCACCCGGTTAGCATGCCGACCACGGCCCGCCGCTCACCGCGCGCCGCCACCCGAGACGGAAACCGCCCGGCAGGCAGCGGCCGGGACGCGGGCGGCGCGAGCCGTAGCGCCTGCTCGGCGGCGGGAGAGACTCGCCCGACCAGTCCCATCCGGGCGATCAGCCGGTCCGCCCCGGTCCGCTGCAGCGCACGCAGCGGCGCGGTCGCCACCCGTAGCCGCTTCGGGTAGGGGAACAGCGCGAAGATCCCCGCTCGCGTCAGCCGGTCGCGCAGCGGCCGCCGCGCCTCGGCCAGCGCTCCGCCGGGCGCGACCCCCGCCGGCCCGATGCCATCAGAGCCCTCGTCCGAAGGCGCAGCGTCGGCCGCCTCGGTCCACTCGCGCGCCGCCTCGATGATCTGGTCGTACTGCACCCCGGACGGGCAGGCGGTCATGCACGCCATGCACCCCAGGCACCGGTCGAAGTGCTCACCCGCCGCAGGCGTAAGCGGCGCCCCGTCAAGCAACTGACTCACCAGGTAGATCCGCCCGCGCGGCGAGTCCATCTCCTCGCCCCACAGCGAGTACGTCGGACAGGCAGGCAGGCAGAACCCGCAATGCACACAGTCCTTCACCGCCGAACGAACGCGTTCCTCCGCCCCGTCCGTCCCATGACCCGCCAGCAGTTCCGGCACCACTTCGTCGCTCATTCAAGATCCCTTACAGCACTTCGGAAGACCGGCCACCAGCGATCCGGCGGCCGGGGTGGAACTGATCCCTGACGCGAAGCGGACCGATGGGCGATCCCAGGGCGCAAGACGGCATTGGTCAGATCCCGTCGGGGAAGCGGCCGGGTGACATCCGGTGCCCAGGATCGAACTGGTCCTTGACGGCCCGCATGAGCGCCAGCCCCGGCACCGTCCCGTTCATCCCGCCCCACCCGGCAAGCTCCGCGCGAACCAGAGCAGGGGCGGCGAGCACGACAACCGCCCCCCGTTCCCCGGCAACCGCCCCGCGCAGCGCGGTCACGAACCGCGCCACGGCAACGGCCCCGGCGCCGGCCGCCCTACCTTCCGGTTCGTTCGCTCTTTCGGCCTCGGCAGAAGCGCTCGTTTGCGCAATCGACCCGGAAGGGCCGCCGGGGTGAACCCGGACATAGAGGACGCCCGCGCCGGCGGAGCCCTCGACTGCCGGGGACACGCCCGACTTGCGGGCCGCCGCCTCGATCGCGTCGAGGACGCGGGCGAGCGCGGAGACCCAGAACGACACCCGGATCAAAGTCTCCCCGGGAGCGGCCTGCGGCGCCCCCGGCCACCAGGGCGGCGCCTCTGTCGAGACCTCGCCGTTGCCGAGCAGGCCGGCCATCCGTATCGAGCGGGCTTCGATACCGTCGACTGACCCCTCAAGCAGGACGCCGACCCGGATCGACCCGCCCGGCTCGGTGCGGGACAGTTCGACAGCGGAGGAGACGAGCGGCGAGTTCGCCGCCGCCGCGACCGCCTCGCACGCGACCGAGGCGGCGACATACTCGGCGGTGACATACGCGCGGGCGAGCGGCAGCGGGTGCAGCCGGAACGTTACCTCCGTGATGAGGCCCAGGGTCCCGGCCGACCCGGCGAACAGCTTGCCGAGGTCGTAGCCGGCGACGTTCTTGACGACCTTCCCGCCGGACTTCGCGACGGTCCCGTCGGCCCGTACCATCTTGATCCCGATCAGCAGGTCACGCGGGGTCCCGTAACGCAGCCGCCGCGGCCCGGCGAGCCCGGACGCGACGATCCCGCCGACGGTCGCGTCGCCGGGAACGTCGAGCGCGATCTCCTGCCCGGCCTGCGCGAGCATGGCCGCGACGTCAGCCATCCGCGCCCCGGCCTGCACCCGCGCGACGAGATCCCCGGCCGCGTGCTCCACCACGCCGGACATCCGCGACATGTCAATGACCAGGTCGCACCGCGAGGCCGGGATCCCCCACGAGAGCCGCGACCCGCCCCCGCGCACCACGACAGCCAGCTCATGCTCGGCCGCCACCCGCATAACGGCGGCCGCCTCTTCCGTCGACCCCGGCGCCGCCACGAATGCAGGCACCGGCCTGCCTGGCGTTTGCCCAGGCCTGGAAGCTTCCGCCCCACCCATCACTTGGTCCCCGTCAGTGACTCGAGCACCGTTCGCCTCGCTGGCCGGGTCAGCCCCGCCAACCGCGTCAGCACCGTTGCCCTCGCGGACCTCAGCACATGCGGCGAGCAGGTCCTTCCGCAGGATGTCCAGGTCCACGCTCACCGCAACCTCCTAGCAGCCGCCATCACGCCGACTTCAACTGTCACCCGAACACCGGCCCTCACTGCCCGTGCGCCGCCTCTGGGCCTGGCGGCTGTGGCTGGAACCGGGCATACCGGGCAGCCCGCGACGCGAGACAGGGATAGTGGATCGCTGTGCACGCTATCGGGTGCACAGCGATCCACTATCTTGGTGCCCGCCCGAAAGAGCCGTGGCGACGTCCGGCGGGGTGGGGAAATGTCTCTTTCGCCCAATGGCTGGGGCCGGGAGGTCAGCCTCGAAACCTGCCCGTTGTCAATGAGCCCGATAGATCGGGTGGGCGGGGGAGAGCAAGCCGAATCCGTTCGGGATCTCATCAGAAAATCTCCGCGCCGCTCGCCGCGGCGGGCCGCGGACCGCGGTGGTGACCAGGGACCTCTCCGCAAAGGCGCGGGGTCGGGAAGATCTTGCCCGGGTTGCACAGCGAGGCCGGGTCGAAGGCGCACCGGACGAGCTGCATGGTGTCCAGGTCCTCCGCGCTGAACATTTTCGGCATATATCGGGATTTATCCACCCCAACGCCGTGCTCACCCGTGATCGAACCGCCGTACTCGATGCATGCGTCGAGGATGGCCCCGGAGACCACTTCCGCCCGTTCCGCCTCACCGGGCACGGCGTCGTTGTAGAGCACCAGCGGGTGCAGGTTCCCGTCGCCGGCGTGGAAGACGTTCGCGACGCGGATGCCCGACTCCGCCGACAGCTTGGCGATCCGGGCGAGGACGTCGCCGAGCGCGGTGCGCGGGACGACGCCGTCCTGGACGATGTAGGCGGGGGAGAGGCGCCCGACCGCGGCGAACGCGGACTTGCGGCCGGCCCAGATCCCGGCCCGCTCAGCCGGGTCGTCAGCCGCCCGGATTTCCCGTGCGCCCGCTTGCTCGCAGATGGCGCGGACGGTCGCGAGTTCCGCCTCGACTTCGGCGGCGGGGCCGTCCAGTTCCACCAGCAGGACCGCTGACGCGCCCTCCGGGTAGCCGCAGTGCACGGCGGCCTCGGCCGCCTCGATGGACAGCGCGTCCATCATCTCGATCGCGGCCGGCACGATGCCCGCGGCGATGATGTCGGTGACCGCGCGCCCGCCGGCCTCCAGGGAGTCGTAAGCGGCGAGGACGAGGTGCACGGCTTCAGCCGCCGGGGTCAGCTTGACGACGATCTTGGTGACGATGCCGAGCGTGCCCTCAGACCCGGTGAACGCGCCGAGCAGGTCGTAACCATCAGCGACGCCCGTGCCGTCGCCGAGCCAGGTGAGCTCGCCGCCGGGCGTGACGATCTCGAGCCCGAGCACGTGGTTGACCGTGAACCCGTGCTTAAGGCAGTGCGCGCCGCCGGAGTTCTCCGCGACGTTCCCGCCTACGGAGCAGACGACCTGGCTGGACGGGTCCGGCGCGTAGAAGAGTCCGTACGGCGATGCGGCCTGGGTCACCGACAGGTTCGTCACGCCGGGCTCGACGACCGCGCGGCGCGAGACCGGGTCGATCTCAAGGACGCGTCGCATCCGCGACAGGACGATGAGCACGCCCTCAGCGTGCGGCACCGCGCCGCCGGACAGGCCGGTACCGCTGCCGCGCGCCACGAACGGCACGCCGGCCGAAGCGCAGACCCGGACGACGGCCGCGACCTCGGCGGCGCTCTCTGGCAGCACGACGAGCGCGGGCACTGTGCGGTGCGATGTCAGCCCGTCGCACTCGTATGTCCGCAGCTCAAGCGGGTCGGTGAGCACGTCGGACGCGCCGCAGATCTCCCGCATCTTCGCTGCCAGCATCGCCGCCCTTGATGACGAGGGCCTGGGGATGGATCGCTTAGCAGTGTCGACCATGAGGCGTGCCCCTTCCTACGGCATGCGAACGCATCGGGCAGCGTCAGGAACTCCGCGAAGGAGTCCGCCAGCGCCACCTGGCTGAACAGCGCGACAGCATGCCCGTACCTCGCCGTGTCCAAACTCTCGGTGGGCGAGCTCTTGGATCTTTACGAGTTCCTCATCGATCATGCGCTCGACCACGTCCCTTTGTCACGAGCGGGCGGCCCAGGCATAGTGAGCTCCTCCCAGCTACCGTGAACCCATCGTAGGCCGCGGCCAGGGGATCGCACGAGGCAGGAGACGCCGCGTTGACGGAGGCCACAGGCGCTTAGCACAGGGGCCACGCACAGGGGGAGGCAGGCCGCGGCGGGAATTCGACGGAATACGGCTATGGTAAGATTATTAATCTCGCCAGGCATAAAAAAGGCCGGTGGACGCACCGACTCTCAGGAGTATATCAACCATTATGGTTATTCGTCAAACGGATTCCGGGCCGGCCGCGGAAAGCACTGCTGAAACGACCGGCTACGCCGCCGCCATCAGGGCCGAGCAAGAATACGTGACGATGCTCTACGGCCTGCTCGACCAGGCACGGGAGCGCAGCGAACGGGAACTGACAGGCGTCCGCGCTGGTGGCGGCGCCGGCGGCACTCACCAGGCACGCCTAGAGCGGGACGTCTCCGCGGCGGAGCACGAGAAGCGAATAGCCCAGCTGAACTTGACCGAGCGCGGCCTGTGCTTTGGCCGCACCGACGACGATACGCAAAGCACCCTTTACATCGGCCGGATTGGCCTGCGCGATGACGATTACGATCTGAAGCTGATCGACTGGCGAGCCCCCGCCGCAAGGCCTTTCTACGCCGCGACCCCGCGAAACCCGGTCGGCCTTGTTCGCCGCCGCCACATCTACACGCGACAGCGCAAGGTGACCGGCGTCGACGACGAGGTATTCGACCTGGACAAGCTGTCCGACAAAGACAAAAGCACGCTGTCGGGTGAGGCGGCCCTTATCGCGGCGGTTTCCAGCGCGCGGACAGGCCGCATGGCCAACGTCGTCGCTACCATCCAGGCCGAGCAGGACCGGGTGATCCGCGCCGACCTCCCCGGCGTCCTCGTCGTCCAGGGCGGCCCGGGCACCGGCAAGACGGTCGCCGCGCTGCACCGCGCCGCCTACCTGCTCTACACCCACCGTCGCGCACTCGAGCGCCGCGGCGTCCTGGTCATCGGCCCGAACGCCACCTTCCTCCGCTACATCAGCCAGGTACTCCCGTCCCTCGGCGAGACCGACGTGGTGCTGCACACCCTCGGCGACCTGTTCCCCGGCGTGCACGCGACCGACACCCGCGACCCCGCCGCGGTGATCAAGGGCGACGAGCGGATGATCCGCGTCCTGCAGCAGGCGGTCCGCGACCGGCAGACCGCGCCGAAGCGCGACATCACCGTCAACGCCGACGGCGTCGAGATCCCCCTGGCGCGGGAGGCGATCCTGCGCGCCCGCGACCGCGCCCGCTCCACCCGCAGGCCGCACAACGTGGCGCGCAAGCTCTTTGTCACCGAATTGCTCACCGAACTCGCCTGGTCCGAGTCCAGGGTCCTCAACCGCCCGCTTGAGGAAGAAGACCTCCAGGACGCGCGTGCCCGCCTCTGGGACATTGACGGGGTAATCGCCGCGCTTGACGCGCTCTGGCCGCTGCTCACCCCGGAAGAACTGCTCCGCGACCTGCTGCGGTCGCCGCAAGCGATCGGGTCCGCCGCCGGTACCGTCTTGGATCATTCCGAACGGGATCGGCTTACTCGCCCCGGCCACCCTTCGCGCTGGACGGTGGCGGACATCCCGCTGCTCGATGAGGCCGCCGAGTTGCTCGGCGTCGACGACTCCGCCCAGAAGGCGGCGCGCCGCGCGGCGGAACGCGCCCGCCGGGCCAACGAGCAGTACGCGCAGGAGGTGCTCGACTCGGTGGTTGTCGAGGGCATGGAGTTCTCGATGACGGTCGGCCAGCTCGGCATGCTCGACGCCGAGCAGCTGGCGGCCTGGAATGCCGACGGCGGCACCCCGTTCTCCACGGCGGAGCGCGCCGCCGCCGACCGGACCTGGGCCTACGGCCACGTGATCATCGACGAGGCGCAGGAGCTGTCCGCGATGGCGTGGCGGATGGTGCTCCGCCGCAACCCGGCCCGCTCCATGACGGTGGTCGGTGACGTGGCCCAGACGGGCTCGCCCGCCGGCGCGACCTCCTGGAAAGCCATGCTCGCCCCCCTGGTCGGCGGTCGCTGGCGCCAGGAACGCCTCACGGTCAACTACCGCACCCCGTCGGAGATCATGGCGGTCGCGGCCGACGTCCTGGCCTCGGTCTCCCCGGACGAGTACCCCCCGGACTCGGTCCGCTCCGAAGGCGTCGCCCCGCAGGCGATCCACGTCCCGGCCGGCGGCCTGCCCGCAGGCGTGGCTGCCCAGGCCCGCGCGGACCTTGCCGCCCTGGGCGGCCCGGACGGCGGCCGCCTGGCGATCATCGCCCCGGACGCCCTGATCCCGGGCCTGGCCGAAGCTGTCCCTGAGGCGATCGCCGGCGACCGCCCCGAGTCCCTGGACTCGGTGGCCGCCCTCCTCACGGTCTCCCAGGCCAAGGGCCTCGAATTCGACCGCGTAATCGTCGCCGACCCGAGCGGCATCCTGGCCCAGTCAGAAAACGGCGCCCACGACTTGTACGTAGCGATCACAAGAGCAACCCACAGGCTCGTGGTGATCCACGACGGCGACCTCCCCGTCCCCCTCCGCACCCTGACCTCGCCCGAGCCCTGAGCGACGCGTGTTGGATACGGTGCGATGATGCATGAAGTTCTGCGGGTGATCGACGAGCGCGTGCGGTCGGGGAGCAAACCTGGCCGCCGCGCTGATCCGCACCGCATCGCGCTCTCGATCGAGGGCGGCGGCATGCGCGGGACCGTCTCCGCAGGGATGGCGCTAGCGCTGCACGAGCTCGGCGTGGTCTCCGCGTTCGACGCGGTCTACGGCTCTTCCGCCGGGGCGATCACCGGGGCCTGGCTGCTCAGCTCGACGCCCGAGCGCCTGCGCGGCTGGGCGGACCCGGACTACGCGCGCACCCTGATCCGCTGGTCAGCGCTGCTGCGCGGCCGCCCGGTCGTCGACATACGCACCCTCGTCGAGGTCGTCTACCAGACGGAGTTCCCGATGGACTTCGACTCGGTACTCGCCAGCCAGGTCGAGTACCACCCCCTGGGCACGGACGCAGAAACGGGGGAGTCAACCGACCTGCGCCCCCTAATCTCCAACCCTGCCGAGCTCCGGCTCGCGCTGCGCGCCAGCGCATCATTGCCCTTCCTGGCGGGCCCGCCGGTGGAGCTAGGCGGGCGCCGCTTCTACGACGCCGGCGTCGCCGAGTCGATCCCGTTCCGCACCCCCTTGGCCCAGGCCGCGACCCACATCCTGGTCCTGCGCTCCCGCCGCCCGCTGGCGATCAACGGGACCGACCCGCACCAGGCCGAGCCGAACGGACTCGACGGCTCGAACGGTGCTCCGGTCCCTCGCCCGCCCCGCTCGATCCGCCTGCTCACCAGGACAACGCTCCGCAACGAGTCCCTGGCCCTGCGCACGGCCCTGCTCACCCGCCCCGTCCGCTCCGCGGCCGACGCAGCCCGCATCGCGGCCATGGAAGCCCAGGGCAAGGCCCTCACGATCTACCCGTCCCCTTCAACCCCGCCTGTCACCCGCCTGACAACGGACAGCCGCCTCCTTTCGGCCGCCCTGGAATCCGGCCGTCAAGCCACCCGCGACCTCCTTACTCGTTGATAGCTTGACGGGCCTTACGAATTGCTTGACGGGCCTTACGACAGGAGCGCACTCGGGGAGCTTCACGTCGAACCGTCGCGCCGCAATGTGATTTCGGCTACAGTCGCGATCAACCGAGTTGGGTCGATTTGGAGGGAAAACGGTGGCCGACGACGACGACCAGGTGCCGACCACACCCGACGTTCGCACTCCGAACATGGCGCGCATGTACGACTACGCGCTGGGCGGGAAGGACAACTACGCCGTCGACCGTGCCGCGATAGAAAAGCTGTTCCAGATGTCCCCGGAGAATCGCGACGTACCCAGGGCTAACCGGCGGTTCCTTGACCGGGCCGTGCGTTTCGTCGCTGGCCAGGGCATCAGGCAGTTCCTCGACTTCGGGGCAGGCTTTCCCAGTCAGGGTAATGTGCACGAGGTTGCCGGGCAGTCCCGTCAGGACGGGCATGTTGTCTATATCGATGACGACCCAGTCGTGGTCAACCACGCAAGGGCGCTGCTGGCAACCGACCACTCCACCACCGCGGTGGTCCAGAGCGATCTCCGGGACATAGGAAAGATCTTCGCCGATCCCGATGTGGTCCGACTGATCGACTTCTCCCAGCCGGTCGCCATCCTGTTCGTTTCCGTCCTGCATGGCATACCGGACAAGGATGATCCGTGGGGCATCGTCGGGGCTTTCGCCAGCCGGATGGTGCCTGGCAGCTATCTCATCGTGTCCCACCTCACCCGCGATGGCCATCCAGCCGATGTTGTCAGGCAGAAGGAAAAGGTCTTCGCGGAGTCAGACACCCCATTTGTGTACCGCAGCCGTGCGGACATCCTGCGCTTCTTCAACGGCTTCGAGTTGGCCGAACCCGGGTTGACCCCCGTGACGACATGGCGGGGAGACGAAGTGGACGAGAAAATGAGCGCGGCCGGCGAGTGGTGGCTTGGCGGAGTCGGCCGCAAGATCTGAGCTAGGCACGCCTCTTCGCTTGTCCTCGATGGCGGCACACTTCACGCTCCAGCGATACTGCCGGGCCCTCGCTAGTTCTGAACAAGGCTTCTAGGATTGCCCTATGACGGACGCGGATCCCCTGCCGGCCAAGACGATCCGGATCGGGCGGCGGCCGGACAACGACATCATCGTCTCGGACCTCGGGGTGGCCAAGCAGCACGCGGAACTGCGTCGCGACCCGGCTGGCAGCTTCGAGATCATCGACCTGGGCAGCCTCGGCGGAACGTACGTCAACGGCGAGCGGATCACGCGCAAGATGCTGACGGAACAGGACATCATCGGCATCGGCCACGCCACGTTCCGGCTCAGCGGCGGCGAACTGTACCAGTACGCGGACGAAAGTCCCGGTAGCTTGCCCGCCATGACCAACGCGCATGAGGTGGTCGCAGCCTACTGGGCCGCGGCGGAGGCCCGGGACTGGGATGCGTTCGGGGCGTTGCTTGCCGACGACGTGATCTACCGCGGCCCCCAGACCAGGGAGCAGGTCCGCGGCCGGGACGCCTACATCCGGTTCAACGTGGAAGGCTTCCCCTACGACTGGCACCTGACCGTGCAGCGAATCGTCGGCGAAGCCCAGCGCGCAGCCAGCTGGGTCGAGTTCACCGGGCCAGAAGGCACCCAGCCCGGCCTGTGCTTCTTCGATCTCGCCGACGACGGCAAGATCGCCCTGATCACCGACTTCTGGCCCGAGCCATACGAACTTCCAGCCAGCCGCGCTCATCTGGTCGAGCGCTACTGAGTCTCCAAAAGAAACCACCGGGACTGGTAACGCTCCTCTGGCGTGTAGACCGGCCAGCTGGCATAGAGGTGCGGCTTGCCCTCTTCCTCAAGAACCTCATACACGGTCTCCCCGTCAGGCACTCGCATGCCGTCCAGGCTGCCACAAACCAGCGGCTACTATCAAGAATAGTCGACTATATTCGACAGGTCTTCGCAAAGGTGAGCTACCCGTTCGTGTGCCGATGTGTAAGGCTGGGCACAAGCGCGAGATCCGGGGAGGCACCCGATGGCGTTCGAGAAGACTCCGCGCGGCACCCGCGGCAGCAGCATGCCGTCGTTCACCGTGCCGGTGATGAAGTTCGTGAACAACCAGATGATCAAGCGGTTCCGGCGCTCCGGGGCCAGCGGCGGCAAGACGATGGGCATGGACGCCCTGGTGCTGACCACGGTCGGCGCGAAGACGGGTCAAAAGCGCCAGACCTTGCTCGGCTCGTTCCCCGACGGTGACAGCGCCTGGCTCGTTGTCGCGTCGGCGGCCGGCGCGGCCACGAACCCGGCCTGGTACCACAACCTCGCGGCCCACCCAGACCAGGCCCAGGTCGAGGTCGGCGGCAAGACGGTCAACGTCACGGCGACCCAGCTCGACGGCTCGGAACGCGGTGCGGCCTGGCAGCGCATCACCACCGCCCAGCCTCGCTACGCCGGCTACGAGAAGAAGACCGATCGCCTGATCCCCGTCATCCGTCTCACGGCGTCCTAGCGCGTCGGCGGGTCAACCCCTATAGGGGTGGGGCTAGCCTCACCGCCGAATGGGGGAACTTCCGGATGGTCTGACACCATCTGCCGCCCATAGCGTGGTGTTCGTGATGGTGATGATCGCGACTGCGCTCGCCGCCGCCCTGCTCTACGGGGCCGGGGCGGCGGTGGAGCAGCGGCAGGCGGCAGCGGCACCGGAATCGTCGGCGGGGCGGCCCCGGCTGCTGCTTCGGCTGGCACGCCAGCCCTTGTGGCTGCTCGGAATGGTCGCGCAGGTCGGCGGCTTCGCAGCACACGCGGTCGCGCTGCGCTCGGGATCGCTCGCGAACGTGCAGATGCTGGTAGCCATGGAGCTCGTCGTCGCGGTGGTCATCGTGCGCATCTGGTCAGGCCGTCCGCTCAGCCGGGCTTCCTGGGCCGCTGCGCTGACGGTCGTCGCGGCCATCGCGATGTTCCTGGCGGTGACCTCATCGGGATACGGGCACCACCACATGGTCGGCCAGCCGGACCATGACCTGGCGGTGGTCCTAGGCGCGGCCGCGTCAGGGTGCGGAGCGCTGGTGGCCGCCGCCATCGGCCTCCGGGCTACGGGACTCGTCCGCGCGGTCCTGCTGGCGGTGGCGGCGGGGCTAGCGGATGCCTGCTCGGCCGTGGTGACCTTGGGGTTCTCCCACGCGGCGAGCCACGGCCTAGCCGCGCTGTTCGCCTCGTGGACCGTCTACGCCCTGGTCGTTGTCGGGACGGGGAACGTCCTGCTGACGCAGAGCGCCTACCAGACTGGCCGGCCCATGGTCACGCTGCCGATCATCTCTGCGGTCGCCCCGGTGGCCAGCGTGGCCATCGGCATCGGGCTGCTCGGCGAAACGCCCAGAATGGGCATGGCGGGCGGAGTCGCCGCGGCCTTCGCCGTGCTGATTGTCAGCCTGGCGCTTGCTTGTCTCGCCCGCTCCGCCCCCCATCCCGAGTCCCAAGAGCAGGAGTCGACGACCGGCAGAGCACGCGATGGTTTGGTGATGCTAACTCGGGCGGCCCCGTCTCGGTAGGAAGCGGTTCACCTCAAGGTTCCGGCCAGCCCCCATGTTCAGGACTGTGATGCGGTCCATCTGGAGCGCCAGATCTCACAGTAAATCGGTATCAAGAACACATCGTAACTAGATAGGTCTGTCTGGCCGGTCCATTCGCTACCTGTGCTTTCTCGTCTAGTCCAGTCGCTTCGATGCCTGCCTATTTGCGGGCGGGGCGGAGCCGTGGCAACGTTCGGCCGTGCCCGAGATGCCCGTCGTTCCCGACAGCGGTGATGGCGGGCTTCGCGCTGCGAACGCGCGGCTGCGGGAGCTGCTGGCCGAGCGGGACGCCCGGATAGAGGAGCAGGCCGCGGAGAACGCGGTGCTGCGGGAGCAGCTGGCCTTGCTGCAGTCGCAGGTCGCGGATCTCGCCGCCCAGGTGAAGACGAACTCCCGGAACTCATCGAAGCCCCCGTCGTCGGACGGGCCGGCGAAGCCGTCGCCGAAGTCGCTGCGCGGCAGGTCCGGCCGTAAGCCGGGCAGGCCGAAAGGCCAGCCCGGGGCCACGATGGAGCTCACGGAGCATCCCGGCAAGACCGTGAAGCACAGGCCGGCCAGGTGCCCCTGCTGCGGGAAGTCCCTGAAGAAGGCCCCGGTCACCGCGGTCGAGCGCAGGCAGGTCACCGACATCCCGCCGGTCAAGGCGGTGACGACTGAGCACCAGATGCTCACGGTGAAGTGCGGGTGCGGCTGCGAGACGAAAGCGCAGGCCCCGGACGGCGTGACCGCGCCGGTCCAGTACGGGCCCCGGATCATGGGCACCGGCATCTACCTCTGGCACGGCCAGTTCCTGTCCCGCGACCGCGCCTGCCAGGCGCTTTCAGGCCTGTTCGGCTGCGCTCCCTCGCCCGGCGCCCTCGCCGCGGCCGCGCGGAAGACCGCGGGCTTCCTCGCCCCGGCGGTGCAGGCCATCATGCGGCACCTGATCAGCGCGGAAGTCGTCCACTTCGACGAGACCGGGTTCCGCACCGCCGGGAAGCTCGCCTGGGTCCACTCCGCCTCGGAGGGGAAGTTCGCGCTGTTCACCGTGCACGCCAACCGCGGCAAGGACGGGATGAAGGCCGCCGGGGTCCTGCCGCACTTCGCCGGGATCGCCGTCCACGACGCCTGGGCACCCTACGACACCTTCGGCAACGTCGCAGGCCACGCACTGTGCGGTGCGCACGTGCTGCGCGAGCTGGTCGCGGTCACCGAGACCGGCACGGACCTCGACAGGACCTGGGCACAGCAGGCCATCGACGCGCTGCTCGCGCTGAACGAGGCCGCAGAGGCCGCCCGCGCCGCAGGCCAGGCCGCCATCGACCCGGAAACCCGCACGAAGCACGAGGACTGGTACCGCCAGGCCGCGGAGACCGGGACCGCCCTCAACGCCGCCCGCCAGGGCAAGCTCCAGCAGAAACGGCACGCCCTCGCCACGAGGATGAAGACCCGCGAGGGCGACTACCTGCGGTTCGCCCGCGACCTGCGCATCCCGTTTACGAATAATGCCGCTGAGCAGGCAATACGCATGAGCAAACTCCGGATCAAGATCTCCGGCTGCATGCGCTCCATGGCCGGGGCCGAGGAATTCTGCGCGCTCCGCTCCTACCTCGCCACCGCCGCCCGCCACGGCATCGGCGCACTCGACGCGCTCACCACCGCCTTCCAGGGCGATCCCTGGATCCCCGAAACCGGATAGCCGAGCCCGGCATTAGAGCGCCGGCCAGCCCGAGCCAGAATCGCGGCCGACCTATCTAGTTACAACACATCTTGCCCAGTCACATCCGACGCGTTAATCGGGTGGAAGATCATTATCGGGTGGAAGATCATTCGCCACTGGCGCACATTGCCAAATACGACTACTGCGACTATTGCGCATCGCGTTGCCAGCAGATTCGTGAGAAATTCTCTGCGATATTACCTATGCTGTGCGACGCGGGCTGGTAACTTGAGGCAAGCGCCTGGTCGTCGCGCGCAGTTCTAGCTGCCCCTTGATCATTAAGTCGCCGCACCGCAGAATCATGCTCGTTGCTTTCTTTTGTTGTGTCCCCACATAACGCCTGTCGAGTTCTATGTGATTCCCACGATGTACTCAACGTTACACAACATCCCTGACGAGGCGTAAGATATGCGTACATGTGAACGAATTGATGGCAGGACGACCGAGTTTGCGCTTAACTGCCGCTATCGAGGCCAGGACGTTCGCGTTGCAGTCAAGTTCCGGCGGGCGAGCGATGACCTTGTTGTCCTGTTGCACGGGATCGGGTGTAGCAAGGAGACCTTTGACGCGGCCTTCGCTACACCAGAACTTGACATATATTCGATTTGTGCCATTGACCTTCCGGGACACGGTAAGTCCAGTAAAGGGCTGTCTCATGAGCTGTATACGCTGAGCTCCTATGCCGCGGTTACCAAGAGGGCCATCAGCCAACTGCAGAAACGGAATGGCGAGCCCTTCAGGGTCTACATCGCCGGGCACAGCATGGGCGGCGCCGTCGGCGTGCTTGTCGCTGGCATGCGCCAGATCCGAGGGAAGATCACTCACTTGGTCAACGTGGATGGCAACTTGGTCGGAGAGGACTGCGGGCTGGTGAGCAGGTCGATCGCGGTCCAGAGCCCGGAGCGGTTCGCCGAGGAAGGATTCGGTCGGCTTCTGACCGAGCTACGCACATCCAGGCGCGGTGACTTTGCCGCCTGGGCGCAGTGGTGCGAGCAGGCAGTACCCGATGCGGTGCATGCTGCCGCCCGTTCCCTTGTCGCAAGGTCTGACCGGGAAGTGCTACTCCGCCAGTTCAACCAACTGATAAGCAAAGCGTTCGTATATGGTGCGCTCGATGACAAAGAGTATCTGCTCAAACGACTGGAACGCACGGCGCAGTTGCCGGTAACTGCTGCTGGACATTTTATGATGGTGGACAACGAGAAAGCCTTCTATGAAACGCTTTCCGATGCGCTGAAAAAAGGCGTGGAGAATGATTACTCATCCGCCTGGCAGGACAAGACTCCTTCGAGCGTATCCTTCAAGAAAGCGGCGCCGATTAGCTCGAAGTGACTTAGCTGAGAGCATTCGAGTCGCTGAATATCCATACCACGCGCCTCGGCGCCGCGGGCGATGGTGTTGAAATGCTCCTCATAGTCGAACGACAAAACCACATGTGCCCGGCCAACCTCGGCTGAGAGTTGGCCCAGTCTGTCAAGGAACTTATCGGCGGCTCCGCCCACTCCTCCGGCTTCGCCATCTACTGAGCCACCCGCGACCGCTACGAGGACGCGTTGCTGTTCACCGGCCGCCCGATCGGCAGCCCCCAGGAAGCACGGCCAGAACGGGCCAGCGGTAAACCCCTCCCTGACGCGCGGCGCGCGGCGGACTGCCCGCCATTGTCGTCATGCCGTCCTTGCCGTCGGAGCCTGGCGCGGCTTCGGCTTCGAGGGGCGCCGGGCGAACCGAGGACCTCCAAGAACTACCGCGTAACGATTCCAGCGCCGCTGGCGCTCTGTGTATGGGCCGGTCGTCGCATGCTCCCCCGCCCACTCATCGCGACGACCGGCCCCACGTGTTTGCGGAGCAAGATTCGTGTGATTCCTGCCCGAAATCGGGCAGGGATTTGCCTGAAGATCCCGGCGACTGGCACAATAACGGATGTCATGGATGATCCGCAGCCGCAGGACCTAGTCCGCCACGTCGCGAGGAGCACGGGGCTGGACGAGGCGACCGCGTCGCGGGTTGTGGCGGATGTCATGGCCTACTTCGGCCAGACGGTCGAAGAGTACGTCATCAAGCGCCATGAAGACCTGAAGAGCAGGAATCGCAGGAACGACGACATCTGGCCGCTCATCGCGACCGAGCTCAAGAGCCGCAGGTTCGAGGCGGAAGAGCTGTCGGAGCGCCAACTGCGCCGCATCGTCTACGGCTAACCGGCCAGGGCCGGCGGACAGCCGGCCTCGAAGCCAGCCAGAGGGAGGGCAATCGACCGATGTGCGGGATCGTGGGATACATCGGCAAGCGGGACGCGACCCCCGTGCTTGTCGAGGGACTGCATCGGCTTGAGTACCGGGGCTACGACTCGGCGGGCGTCGCCGTCGTCCACCGCGGCAGGCTGCAGGTCACCAAGACGGCCGGGCGCGTCCAGGACCTGAGGGGCAAGCTCGACGCCAAGCAGACGAAGGCGACGGTCGGTATCGGCCACACGCGCTGGGCCACCCACGGCGAGCCGAACGACACCAACGCCCACCCGCACACCGACACGCACCACCGCGTCGCCGTGGTGCACAACGGGATCATCGAGAACGCCGAGGCGCTCCGCGCCCAGCTCATCGACGACGGCGTGAAGTTCGTAACCGATACCGACACCGAATGCCTCGCGCACATGGTCGCCAAAGAACTCGCCGACGGCGGTGACAGAAGCCTCGAAGAAGCGGTGATCGCCACCCTGCGCCGCGTTGAGGGCACCTACGGCCTTGTCTTCCTCGACACGAAGAACCCCGACGAGCTCGTCGTCGCCCGCAACGGCTCTCCGATCGTCCTCGGCCTTGGCGAGAGCGAGATGTTCGTCGCCTCCGACGTCGCCGCCCTGGTCCGCTACACGCGCCAGGTCATCTACATGGAGGACGGCGAGGTCGCGACCATCAAGGCGACCGACTACCACACGGCGACGCTAACGGGCAGCGCGGGTAACAGCATCAAGACCCCGACGACGGTCGACGCCGATGCTGACGACTACGAGCTTGGCGCGTACAGCGACTACATGCGCAAGGAGATCCACGAGCAGCCGGACGCCATCCGCCGCGCGGTCATGGGCCGCCTTGACGAGCGGTTCGCCACCGCGAAGCTGGGCGGCGTCAACCTGGATGCCCGCGAGCTGCGCAGCATTAAGCGAGTGAAGTTCCTCGGCTGCGGCTCCGCCTACTACGCGGGGCAAATGGGAGCAAATCTCGTAGAAGAACTCGCCCGCATCCCAGCCGACGCCGAGCCGGCCAGCGAGTTCCGCTACCGGAGTCCGGTCGTGGACCCGGACACGCTGTATGTCGGCGTCTCCCAGTCCGGCGAGACAAGCGACACGCTCATGGCCGTCCAGGAGCTTAAGCGCAAGGGCGGCCAGGTCATGGGCGCCGTCAACGTCGTCGGCAGTGCCATCGGACGCGAGTGCGGCCACGGCATCTTCCTGCACGCCGGGCCGGAAGTCGCCGTCGCCTCCACCAAGGCGCTCACCAACATGGCCGTCAACTTCGCCCTCCTCGCCCTGCTCCTGGGAAGAGTGCGTGACCTGTCCGCCGCCAGCGGCGGGCGCATCGTCAACGGCCTGCGGAACCTCCCGTCCCACGTGACCGGGATCCTCAACGCCGAAGAGGAGATCGCCGCCATCGCGCACCGCTTCGCCGAGGCCGACCACATGTTCTTCATCGGCCGGGTCCGCGGCTGGCCGGTGGCCCGTGAGGGCGCGCAGAAGCTCAAGGAGATCTCCTACGTACACGCCGAGGCCTATCAGGCCGGCGAGCTCAAGCACGGCCCGCTCGCGCTCATCCAGCCCGCCATGCCCAGCGTGGTGATCATCCCGTCCGACGACCTGATCGCCAAGAACATCTCCACGATCGAGCAGATCAAGGCACGCGGCGGCCCGGTCATCGCGCTGACAAGCGCGGACATCCCCGACGGCCTCGCCGACGCGACGATCAGGGTGCCGCGTGCCGAGCCCGAGCTTGAGCCGATCCTCCTCAACATCCCGCTGCAGCTCCTCGCCTACCACGCTGCCGCGAAGCTGGGCCGCGACATCGACAAGCCCCGCAACCTGGCCAAGAGCGTGACGGTGGAGTAGCAGTTGTCTCCCGGGGGGACACAGCGCTCCGTGGGGACACCTCAGGGGTGAAGCGTCAACCAGAACCCGTTCGGAGAATTCCAACAAGTATTCCGAACGGGTTCTGGCTCCGCTCGACACGCCACGTACTTCTGGAGGGAAGGTCTGAGCGCGAGCCGAAGCGCGCGCGGGAAGTACTGCTATACCCCAGCGGGCTCGATGTCCTCGGCGGGGGCCTCGGTGCCCATGGCCGCGCGCATCGCTTCCGTGACCTCTTCGGGGACCTGCTGCTCGCACCAGACGACCTTGCCGGTGGCCGTGCGCCGCGCGCCCCAGCGGTGGGCCACCTGGGACACGACGTGCAGGCCGCGCCCGTTTTCCGCGTCCTTGTCGACCTGCAGCACGCGGGGCAGCGCGGGGGAGGAGTCGTGCACCTCGCAGACGAGGCTGTCAGGCTCGAGGATGAGCCGGAGCATGACCTCGCCGTTGGCGTACTTGATCGCGTTCGTGACGAGCTCGGAGACGAGCAGCTCGCTGCTGTCGATCAGGTCCTCAAGGCCCCAGCGCTTGAGCGGGTCGCGGATCATCGCCCTGGCGTGCCTGACGGAAGAAAGCTCGGGCTCAAGTTGGAAGCAGATCCGGTGGTCTTCCGGGATGCGCCGCAGCTTGGCGATGAGCACCGCGATGTCGTCGCGCTTGGCGTCGGCGTAGACGCCGTCGAGGGAGAGCTTGCAGAGGTCCTCAAGGTCCCGCTCCGGCGATCCCTCGCCGAACGCGGACGCGAGCCGGTCGAGCCCCTCGGAGATGTCACGGTCACGCGACTCGACTAGGCCGTCGGTGTACAGGACGAAGAGGGAGCCGTCCTCCACGGGGATGACTATCGTGTCTACCACGCCGTTGCCGATGCCGAGCGGCGGGCACGGGGTGACCTCCAGGTACTCGTTGCTGCCGTCGGGGTGCACGAGCAGCGGCGGCACGTGCCCGGCGACGGCGAGCTCGATCTCCCCGGTGACGCCGTCGTAGACCGCGTAGGCGCAGGTGGCGAAGTGCGGCTCCCGCTCGCCGATGGTCTGCATGAGCTCGTCGAGCTGCTGCAGCGACTCGGCCGGCGGCAGCTCGAGCATGGCCAGGGTCTGGATGGCGGTGCGCAGCCGCCCCATGGTGATCGCGGCGCGCACCCCGTGCCCGGCGACGTCGCCGATGACCAGGGCGACCCGCGCGCCCGGCAGCCTGATCGACTCGTACCAGTCGCCGCCGACCTCGACGAGCTCACTGCCGGGCAGGTAGCGGTGCTTGACCTCGATGGAGGACGGATAGGTTAGCCCCGTGGGCAGCATGGCCCGCTGCAGGGTCAGCGCGGTGGCGTGCTCCCTGTTGTACCGGGTGGCGTGGTTGAAGAACACCGCGGACCTGGCGGCGAACTCCATGCCCATTTCCATGTCGTAGCGGTCGAAGCGACGGGTGCCCGCCTCGCGGAAGCAGCACAAGAGCCCGAGCACGGTGCCCTTGGAGACGGCCGGGATGACCAGCATGGACATGTCGGAGAACAGGCCGCCGACCGGCTTGCGCCGCCAGTTCTTGGCCAGTTTCTTCGCCGAGTCGGAGGTCACCGCCTGGTCAAGGACGGGCTGGCCCGTCTCGATGCTCCGCGTGTAGGGGGAGTCGGCAGGGAAGCGGAGGACTTCGCCGATCGGGAACGCGGACCCCCAGGCGGCGATATCCCCCCGGTCATGCCTTAGGTCAAGGCGCCGGAGGGAGACCATCTCGGCGGGCATGTGGGCGGGGATCTCGTTGTCGCCGATCAGCGACTCGAGGACGAGGACCTCGGCGGTCGAGCAGAACGCGGGCACGAGCTGCGCGGTCATCTTCTTGGCCAGCTCGCTGAAGTCGAGGGTGTCCTCGTCGTCCGGTCCGGTGTCCCGCAGCAGCATGTCGCGGATCAGGGCGGGGTCGACGAACCGCTCGGCGGACGGGATCGGGATCTGCATGATCACGAAGGCGGCGACATCGCTTGAGCCGGTCTGCATCGGCTTGGCGGTGACCACGGCGTCGGCGCTGAGCCCGCCCGCGAGGGCAATGGACAGGACGGCGTTACCCTCGCGCTCCGACTTCACCGCGTCAAGCAGCATGTTTATCGATATGCCGGTGAGCTTGTCCGATGGATTGGCCGTGATGTCGCTTAGGTGAACTCCGAGAAGGTCATCCGTGGAACGTGCGAGAATCTTGGGAGCCGTCCGGTCGTGTTGGACAATCCGGCCGCTACGGTCGATTCCGAGAATAAGGGTTCGCACCGACGTGTTCGCTTCAACGTTTGCCGGCGGTGCCTTTCGGCTGACCCTCTTGCCGGATGCCACGGGCGACTCCTGAAAAAGTTTGTGCACGGCGCGCTCTCGCTCATTATGGGCCAACGAGCGGCGGAACTGAGAGCGCTTCCGATTCTTCCCTTTAGTCTTGTATGTCCCAATATGCCATAGATTGCCGGTGACTGCAGTCGCTTCCGGGGACACGCGGCGTTGCCGTGACCCAGAATTTCATAAATATCTGCAGCTCGTGTGCGTGCGGGGCGGGCGGTCCTGAGTAGGGTCGCCCCCCTTGGGGGATTATCTGCGGCTCGAGTGAGTGCGTGCGGGCGGGCCTGAGCCGATCACGCTTTTTGTGATCAGGCCCGGCCGCAGGCACATCGGGGGGTACGGGGGGTCGTCCCCCCGGAGGATAACTGCGTGAAAGTCGTGTTGCTGGCTGAGGCTGTCGCGACGATGCCCTGGCTGGTCACGCTGACGGACTTTACCACGAGCCCGGCGGGCAGTTTCGGGATGTCGATGGTGTACGAGGTGCCGGCCACCGAGCCGAGGAGCGAGGCCAGGCCGCCCGCCGAGTTCAACTGGATGACGATCTGGTTCGCCCCGGACTGCTTGACGGTCCCGGTGACGCTGGCGATGCTCAGGTCGGCCTTGATCGCGTTCGGCCCGTCCGCGGGGTCCGCGCTGACCGTGGCCCCGCCGATGGGGAGCAGGCCCTCCACCGAGGAGAACGGCAGTAGCGCCTGGCCGTTGATCTGGTCGACGGTCGCGCCGTTGAATGAGGAGTTGAGGTGCACGCCGGTCGCCGTGGCGGTGAAGTTGAATGCGACCTTGCTGCCGTCGGCCGTGACGTTGTTCGCGCTGATGTCGACCGTCTTGAGGTCGTGCCCGAGGACCTGGGTGAGGAACGGCCAGCCCTTGATGTTGACCGAAGGCTTGGCGCTGAGCCCTGACTGCTGAACCTGCTGGGCGATGTCGTTCTGCGCGACCGACTTGGCGACCTGGTCCCCGATGCCGAGGATGGCCAGGATCAGGATGACCACGACGAGGAGCACTATCGGTCCGCGTCTGCGCCGCCGCCTGCGCGGTGGGCTGCCTGCCTGCTGACCGTATGTCGCCTGATCGTAAGGCCCAGGCCCGTAGCCGGCCTGACCGTCCGCGCCGTCCGGGGGTGGCTGCGACGGCCACCCGCCCTGCCCGCGAGACTGGTAATCGCTCACCCTGCAGCTCCCATCGGCATCTCGACTCATCGCCTGGCATACCGGCAGCAAGCAACCGTTGACCCCGTATCTTTCCGGAGTTGCCGAGTGTATTCGTTATTGCCCTATTTGCCGAACGTCGCGTTGGATGCGGCCGCCGAGACGGTCAGGCCCTGGGAGTTGACGGTCAGGTTGGTGATCTTGAGGCTGGCGGGCACGCCTGCCGGAAGGTTGAACGAGAAGGAGCCGAACGCGCTCAGCAGCGAGCCGACCGGGCTGTTGCTCGGCAGGATCTTGATGCTGATCGTCTGCGCCCCGGTCTGCGTGATCTGCGCTTCCTCGGTGTCGGAGAAGACCCCGCCGATGCCCGCCGTGATCTTCACCGTGTTCGGCCCGGCTGGCGTCACCGTGATCCCGGTGCCGCTGCCGACCCCGCCCGCAGCCGCGAGTGCGCCGAACGAGACGAACGCCGTCGCGGTGATGTGATCGATCTTGGCATTAGCACTGGATGAGTAGCCGCTGATGTGCATGCCGGTAATCGTGGCGTTAATGCTAGTGATCGTGACCGGCCCGGCGGGGACATTGCTCGCCGAGATGTCGACCTGGTTGAAGTCCTTGGCGGCGAGCTGGGTGAGGAACGGGAACCCCTGGATCGTCACGGACGGCTTGACGGGGAACCCGTTCGCCGTGAACTGGCTGGCCATGTCGTTCTCGGTGACCGCCAGGGCGACCCGGTCGCCGATCACGAGAATGATCAGAAGCACGATGACCCCGAACAAGGCCATGACCGAGCGGCGGACGCGGCGCTTGCGCCCTCGGCGGGTGAGGCGCGGCTGCGGGTCGGCGGGCGGAGGCTCCGGTCGCGCCGCCCATTGGCCTTGAGCTTGGGGCGGCTGCGGCCGGGCCTCCTGCAACTCCGCCTGCCCTCGCGGCTGCGGCTGCGGCTGCTGCGGCGGTCGCTGTGGTCGCGGCTGCGTCTGGTCCCACGGCGCCGGGGGCACCCGGTCGTAGGCAGTCGGCTCTGGTCCCCGGCCCAGGACGGTGGGCGGCTCCTGCGGCCGGGCCGCGGGCGCCGGAGGCTGGTCTCGCTGTTCCCGCTGCTGCCCGGGTGGCGGGGGAGGCGGCGGCGCCTGCCACTTCGGAACGGGCTGGGTCTCCGGCTCCCGGGCGGGGGGCTCCTGCGGCGCCTCCGACCGCGAGGCAGGGGCCCGCATCGGCTGGGTGGGATCGGTGCTCATGGTCAGCCCCCCGGGTCTCCGCTGACTTATTGATCAATCGACAAGTATCAACGCTCACGTAAAAACGTCTCGTCGTAGTTATAGTTCACCAGATTCCGGATTTCACGCCATACCCCTAGACTCAAGAGCGGAACGAGACTCGTGGAGTGCGGGGCACAGACCGGTGTACATCCGGATCACTAGACACTAACAGTCTCGTGACGAAAACATGAAGCTGCCGATGAGGCGGATTGAGCGGGAGGAATTCAGCGGTGGGGAATCAAGTGGCGCAAAGTTCGCATGCCGCACCTCCGCTGCTGGTACGCACGGTGCGTAACACCCACCGGCTAGACAGCGGGCGAGAATACCGCATCGGGCGTGACGATGCCTCAGACATACCGATCTCCGACGCGCGGGCGTCGTGGGCGCACGCCGTGATCCGCGCGGAGGGGCCGGTCTGGGTCCTCGAGGACGTGGGCAGCCGCAACGGCACGTTCCTCGGCTCGGAGCGGATTAGTCGCATGGAGATCAGCGGCCCGTGCGTGGTGCACTTCGGGCACCCCGAGGACGGCCCGGTGCTCCGCTTCGAGCTGGAGCAACCGGACCCGTTGCTTCAGGAGTGGGGAAACAATCCGCAGGCCGCGTCAGGCGACACCACGTTCATGCCTGGCGTGCTCCGCGACCCCACCTCGCGCGTCCGGATCCAGGCGCCGGTCACGCGGATCGGCCGCCGCCCGGACAACGACATCGTCGTCTCGGACCTCGGGGTGTCCAAGCAGCACGCGGAGCTGCGGCGCACGCCGACCGGCGGGTACTCGATCATCGACCTGGGCAGCCACAACGGCACGTTCGTTAACGGCACCAAGGTCAACCAGGTTGAGCTGAACGAAGACGACATCATCGCCATCGGCCACGCCACCTTCCGGCTGGTCGGCGGCGAGCTGATCGAGTACGTCGACGACGGCCGCGCCACGTTCGAGGCGCACGAGCTGCAAGTCGTGGTCCACGACGGCGGCAAGCCGAAGGTGCTGCTCGAGGGGATCACGTTCCCGCTGGAGGAGCGGTCGATGATGGCGGTCATCGGCCCGGCCGGCGCGGGGAAGTCGACGCTGCTGAACGCGCTGACCGGGAAGCGTCCCGCGACGACGGGCAGCGTGTACTACGACTACCGTGACCTGTACGACAACTACGACGAGCTGCGGCACCGCATCGGCCTCGTGCCGCAGGAGTCCGTCACGCACGACCAGCTCACCGCGAAGACCGCGCTTGGCTACGCCGCCGAGCTGCGCTTCCCGTCCGACACCGGCGAGGACGAGCGGACCCAGCGGGTCGTCGAGGTCCTCGACGAACTGTCCATGACCAGGCACAAGGACACGCGCATCGACCGCCTGTCCGGTGGCCAGAAGAAGCGCGTCAACATCGGCCTTGAGCTGCTGACCCGGCCGACCCTGCTGTTCCTCGACGAGCCGACCTCACCCCTCGACCCGCACCTCAAGCGCGACATGTTCGTGCAGATGCGCAAGATGGCCGACAAGACCGCCGAGAAAGGCCAGTCGGTCGTCGTGATCACGCACGACGTCGAGGCGAAGCTGATCGACCAGTGCGACCGGCTCATCGTGCTCCAGCCAGGCGGCAAGATGGCCTACTTCGGCCCGCCGGCCGAGGGGCTGCGCTACTTCGGCAAGGAGGACTGGGCGGACGTCTTCCAGGCGTTCGCCGACGAGCCCGAGCGCGATTTCGGCGCCGAGTACCGGGCGTCGCAGGAATTCGTGAAGTACGTGGCGACCCCGATCTCCGTCCGCCAGCGACAGCCGGAACGGCGGCCGGACGAGACGCCGCAGCCTAAGCAGCGCAGCACCCTCAACCAGGTCTTCACGATGGCCCGCAGGTACCGCCGGGTCATGGCGGCGGACCGCGTCTTCTTGATCACCACCGCGCTGATGCCGATCCTCCTCGGCGCCCTGGTCCGGGCCACGCCGGTGCACTTCGGCCTGGACAACTCGACCCCGGTCGGCGGACTCAACGTCAACGCGATCCAGGTACTGATGATCCTGGTGATGTCCTCGGTCCTCTCCGGTACCGCCCTGTCGATCCGCGAGTTCATCAAGGAACGCGATATCTACGAGCGAGAACGGATGGCAGGGCTGTCGGCCACCGCCTACCTCTTCTCCAAGGTCATCGTGCTCAGCGTGATCAGCATCATGCAGTCAGCGCTGGTCGTCCTCGTCGGCCTGGCCGGGCAGAAGGTGCCGTCAAGCGGGGTGGTGATACCGGGGACGGCGCTGATCGAGATCTTCGTCGCGCTCGCGGTGCTTGGCGTGGTGTCCATGCTGATCGGCCTGGCGATCTCCACGCTGGTGACCAAGGGCGACCAGACCATGCCGATCCTCGTCGGCGTCACCATGGTCCAGGTCGCGCTGTCTGGTGGCCTGTTCCCGCTGAGCGGCAAGGCGCTGTCGATGATCTCCTCGGTCGCCCCGGCCCGCTGGGGCCTGGGCGCGCTCGCCTCGACGATCAACCTGAACGCCCTCCAGTCCTCGGAGAGCGTGGGTGCTAACGGCCAGGCGCCCGATGCCCTGTGGACGCATAACGCGGCCCACTGGCTGACCGGGATGGTCGTGATGATCTTCATCGGCATCATCTGGCTGATCATCGCGCGCGTCCGCCTCTCCACGATCGGTCCGCGCAAGAGGAAGTAGCGCCATGACTGGCCCGAACGCGGCACGTTGACCGGCCGGAGTGTGACCCGTATCGCGGCACGTCCGGCTGGAACACGCCTGACTTCCGTGCTCTTGTAGTAGTTCGTGAAGTTTTCGCTCCCGGTGCGCTCCGTCAACCAGAAGGTCGTCGTCAGCGTGGTGTTCGTCGCGGCGATGTTCATGAACATCATGGACGGCACCGTGGTCAACGTCGCGCTGCCCACGCTGTCGCGGTACTTCGCGGTGCCGATTGGCTCGGTCACCGGCGTGGTGACCGCCTACCTCGTGACCCTCGCCGTGGCAATGCCCGCGTCTGGCTGGATTGGCGACCGGTTCGGCGGCCGGAACGTCCTGCTCGCCGCGATCACGGTGTTCACCGTGGCGTCCGCGCTGTGCGGGCTCGCGACCTCGCTGCCTGAGCTGGTCACCTTCCGGGCACTGCAGGGCCTCGGCGGCGGCACGCTCGTCCCCGTCGGGATGACCATGATCACCAGGGCGTTCCCGCCGGCCGAGCGGATCAAGGCTAACCAGGTGCTGATCGTGCCGACGCTGCTCGCGCCCGCGCTCGGCCCCGTCATCGGCGGTGCCCTGGTGGACGGCCTGTCGTGGCGGTGGATCTTCTACATCAACCTGCCGGTCGGCGTCGCCGCGGTGCTCGTCGGCCTGCTGTTCCTCCCGGCAAAGTCCGACCACCAGGTCGGCCGCTTCGACCTGCCCGGCTTCCTGCTCGCCGCCGTCGGGTTCCCACTGGTGATGTACGCGCTGTCAACGGGGTCATCGTCCGGCTGGGGATCCGTGATCGTGCTCGGCACCGGGCTGCCAGGACTGGTGCTGCTCGCCGTCTTCATCGTCGTGGAGCAGCGCGTGGCCGAACCACTGCTGCGCCTGCGGTTGTACCGGGACAGGCTGTTCCGGGTCACGAGCCTGCAGCTCACCTTCGCGGCCGGCGGGTTCATGGGCACCCTGTTCCTCGTCCCGCTGCTGCTGCAGAACGGCCTCGGCTTCTCCGCGATCCACTCCGGCCTGTCCACTTTCACCGAGGCGCTCGGCGGCATGGCCGGCGTGCAGCTGACCACCCGCCTCTACAAGCGGGTCGGCCCGCGCCGCCTGATGACGGCGGGGATGTGCGGCACGGTCGCCACGATCGGCCTGATGTCCCTGGCCGGGCCGTCGGATGCCTTCTGGATGATCCCGCTGCTCATGTTCTTCACCGGCTTCTCGTTTGGCTTCTCGATGGCCCCGTCGCAGACCGCCAACATGGCCACGATCACGGCGGCCGGGACCGGCCACGCCTCCACACTCCAGAACACCGTCCGCCAGGCCGGCGGCGCGGCGGGCGTCGCCCTCCTCGGCACGGTCATCGCCGCGACGGGAGCGAGCACCAGCGACCTGGCCGGCTACCACCTGGCCTTCCTCGCCGCGGCCGTCTTGATGGCCCTCGGCGTGCTGGCCTCCGTTTTCGTCAACGACGCGGACGCGGCCCCCACCATGGCCGCAACCGCCAGGGACAACATGCCGGCCCCCCTCCCAGAAGCCGCCTAACCGTCCGGCCCGGCGATACGCGCCTGGTCCGTTAACCTGGCTCGGTGGTTACCGCAGACGGCGCTGCCCTCACCCTGTCCCTGACCCGCGCGATGCTCAGCCGGTTCCCGCTGATCGACGGGCACAACGACCTGCCATGGGAAATCAGGGAGAAGTTCGACCTGGACCCGGTCAAGGCCGGCCTGACCGGGCGTGTCGCGGGCACGCACACGGACATCCCGCGCCTCGTGGAGGGCGGGGTCGGCGGCCAGTTCTGGTCGGTCTACGTCCCGGCCAGCCGCGCGGGCGACGCGGCGGTGACGGCGGTCTTCGAGCAGGTCGACCTGGTACACCGGATGATCGCCGCCTACCCGAACCGCTTCAGGCTCGCGCTGACCGCCGACGACGTAGACACGGCGTTCAAGGCTGGAAAGATCGCCTCCCTGCTTGGCGCGGAGGGTGGCCATTGCATCAACAGTTCGCTCGGCGTGCTCCGCTCCCTGCATGCCCTGGGCGTCCGCTACCTGACGCTGACGCACAACGACAACGTCGGCTGGGCCGACTCGGCGACGGACGAGCCGGACTGCGGCGGCCTCTCTGATTTTGGCCGGGACGTGGTCAGGGAGATGCAGCGCCTCGGCATGCTCGTCGACCTGTCGCACGTCGCGGTCTCGACCATGAACGACGCCCTGGACGTGGCCCAGGCCCCGGTGATCTTCTCGCACTCCTGCGCCAAGGCGCTCACCGACAACCCGCGCAACGTACCCGACGACGTGCTTACCCGGCTGGCCACGAACGGCGGCGTGTGCATGGTGGCGTTTGTCGCGTTCTTCGTGTCCCAGGACTGCACCGACTGGCTCGCCGGCCTGAAGGCGTTCGCTGCTGGCCGGGGCATGGACCCGGACAACCTTGCCGATGCGTTCGGCCTGCTCCCCGAATGGCAAAAGGGCAACCCCATGCCCGTCGCGACCTTGACGCAGGTAGCCGACCACGTCGAGCACGTCCGCGAGGTAGCGGGCATCGCCCACGTCGGCATCGGCGCGGACTACGACGGCACCCCAGCCCTCCCTGATGGCCTCCACGACGTCAGCCGCTACCCGGCCCTCTTCCACGAACTCCGGCGCCGCCGCTGGTCCGAGCCCGACCTCAAGGCGCTAGCCGGCGCCAACATCCTCCGAGCAATGCGCGACGCGGAGTCCTACGCCTCAGAAAAAGCTTGATCCCATCCAGCGGGCAGCGCTTCCCGTGGTGACATTATCTTGCTCGGAATTACTTTCCCGGCATGAGTCGCGGGGCGCGGACGGTCGGCCCGCGCACAGTCGTGGCACCAACGGCTTCGCCGCTCACCGGTCGGTAGACTCGCTCGCGATGAACGCGCCAGACGCTTTTGAGGGGGCCCCGCCCGCGCGCGGCTCGGTCTTTCGGTACGAGGGGTTCACCGCTGACGCGGAGCGGGGGCTACTGACCTGCAGGTACTCGCTCGATGGGCGGGAGTTCGCGGAGCGGGTGTCGCTCGCTCCTGGACCGGGCTGGGACACTCCGGCTGCGCAGGCGGCCGCGCGGATTGTCTACCTGCTCGCGGCCGTCTCGTACTACAAGACGGCCGCCCCGCCGGTCATCGACCTCGGCGACACGGCGCTGACCGACCTTGAGAAGGCGTTCCTCCGCGAGTTCTACCTGTCGGGCCTCGGCGAGTACGCCTACCGCAACGGCCTGGACCTCAGCGACCTCACACTCCGCACAGATCGCACAGCCCCGACGCCCGAGCCCTCCGCGCCCCTCTCGCGGCCCGATGAGGGACGGCACATGCGGCCGCTCATCCCGTTTGGGGGCGGCATCGATTCGATCGTGACTGTCGAGGGCGTGCGCAAGCGCACCCAAGACATCGCGCTCTTCGTTGTCAACCGCCCCGGGGACCGGTTCACCGCGATCGAGAAGCCGGCTGCCGTCTCCGGGCTGCCCGTCATCAGGGCCGGGCGGGAGATCGACCCCCAGTTGCTCCGGTCCGCGGAGCTTGGCTTCCGCAACGGGCACGTGCCGGTGACCGGGATCATCTCCGCGATCGCCGTCCTCGCCGCAACGCTGAATGGCCGGGACGCGGTGGTGATGTCCAACGAGTGGTCCGCCTCGGTGCCGACGCTTGAGCACAATGGCCAGCAGGTTAATCACCAGTGGTCGAAGTCGGCTGCCTTCGAGGCAAGCTTCCGCGAACTGCTCAAGGCCGATCAAGGCCTGCCCGACTACTTCTCCGCCCTGCGGGACCGTACCGAGCTGTGGGTGGGAGAAAAATTCGCGGCACTGACGCAGTACCACGGCACGTTCCGCAGCTGTAACCGAGCGTTCCATATTGACACCAAGAGGAGACTCGATCACTGGTGCGGGCAGTGCGATAAGTGCTGCTTCATCGACCTGATCCTGGCCCCGTTCATGTCGGCCCAAGGGCTGCGGAGCGTGTTCACCGCCGGCGGCGGGGGCGGCGAGCCGCTCGACAACCCGGAGCTGAAGCCGAAGTTCCAGACGCTCCTCGGCTCGGGAACCAAGCCGTTCGAGTGCGTCGGCGAGGTCAACGAGTGCCGCGCCGCCGTGGTGCTGGCCGCGAACAGGCCGGATCGCGCGGAAACCACGCTCCTGGCGGAACTCGCCGCCGAGATCACCGGCAGGCCGGACGCGCCGACAACAGCGGAGATCGAGGCCATGCGGCACCCGGTGGGCGCAAGCTTCGTCCCCGCGGCGTACTCCTTCGAGGACGCGTGACAGGCCAGCGCCCGAAGCTCGGCTGGTCCGATCTAACCGGCAAGAGCGTCGGCGTCTGGGGCCTCGGCAAAGAAGGCCATGCCACGGTGCGGAAGCTGCGCACGCTCGCCATCGAGCCGGTGCTAGTAGACGATAGCCCGAACGAGGTCGGCGTCCTGCCCACCGCCAACGGAGGCCTGGCGGCGCTGAGGCGAACCGAGGTCGTCATCAAGACCCCCGGCATCAGCTCTTACAGCCCCGAGGCAGGGGAATTGCGCAAGTCCGGGGTAGTGCTCGTCGGCGGCCTTGGATTGTGGATGAACGAGGCGGACCCCGCCAAGGTTGTCTTCGTTACCGGCACCAAGGGCAAGTCCACGACCTCTTCGGTCATCGGCCACCTCCTGCAGGGCCTCGGCCGCAAGACCCTGGTAGGCGGCAACTTCGGTGCCGCTCCTTATGACCCCGAGCACGGAAGCGACTACGACTACTGGGTGATCGAGGTCTCCAGCTACACGGCGACCGACCTCGCGGTCACCCCGCCGGTCACCGCCGTCACATCGCTTCACCCTGACCACCTTCCGTGGCACGGCGGCGTCGAGCGGTACTACAGCGACAAACTCTCGGCGACCGCCCAGCCCGGCGCGGACCTCACCGTCGCCAACGGGGACAGCGAACTGCTCCGCGAGCGGGCCAGCCTCCTGGGGCCACGGATCCAGTGGGTCAGCGAGGCCGACGACCCGGCGGCGACCTGGATGGATCAGCTTGGCCTGCCGGGCAGGCACAACCGCCGCAACGCGCTGATCGCCCGCGCCGTGCTGCGCGCCCTGGGCAGGGCGGCCGCCGACGAAGACCTCAGCAGCCGGGCCGCCGAGGACGAGCAGCTGGCCGGTGCCGCGGCGGGCTTCACCCCGCTTCCCAGCCGCCTCACCCCGGTCGGCACGGTCGATGGTGTCACGTTCATCGACGACTCCCTGTCCACCAACGTCCTCCCGACGCTGGCCGCCCTCGACTCCTTCCCCGGCCGACGGGTCGCGCTGATCGTCGGCGGGCAGGACCGCGGCATCGACTACTCCGCCCTGGCGGAGGGGGTGCGGCGACGGGCAGAACCGACGACCGTGCTGACCCTCCCTGACAGTGGCCCGAGGATCACCGAAGCCTTCACGGCGACCGTCACTACCGGGGACGGGGGGGTCGCGGACATCCAGAACTGCAAAGACCTGGACGAAGCGGTAGCGGGGGCTTTCGCCTGGGCAAGGCCAGATGGCATCGTCCTGCTGTCCCCGGCGGCCCCCAGCTTCGGGCACTTCCGTGACTACCGTGACAGGGGAGACCACTTCGCCGCCGCGATGCGCGCCCTCGCCGGCTAACTCCCTAGTCCGCCACCGTGATGCCCAGGTGGTGAGCCAGGAGGGGCGCGAGGGTCACGAGTTGCACGGTGTCGATCCGGGTGCCGTTCAGGCTGTCGTAGCCCCCCTTGATCCCCGGCGTATCGGAAGTCCCGAGCCGCGCTCCACGCAGGTCCACGGACAAGCAGGTCACGCGGGTGAAGTCCACCCCGGTCAACTGGCATCCGGGAAACCGTGCCCGGGTGAGCTTCGCCGAGCCGAAGTCAACATCGCGCAGCACGCAGTCCTCAAACACCACGTCCGTCAGCCTGGCATCGCGGAAATTCACCGAGTCCAGCTTGCAGCCGCGCAGCAGCACCCGCCGCCCGACGCAGGAGAACGCCTGCACCCCGGCGAACACGCACCCGCTGAACCACACGTCGGTCAGCGACGACTCGGCCATGTCGACGGCCACGAGCCGGGTCTCCCCGAACCACACGTCGGAAAGCCGGGAACGGCGCAACCGCCCGCCGTCGAACCCGGCGCCGCCCGTAAACGCGCACTCGGTGAACCGCGCCCCGCCGGCGTCAGTGTCCGCGAACACAGCCCCAGAGAACAGCATCCGGTCGTAGTCGCCGTCGATCTCAAGCGAGTCATTGCCAGGGCCGGAGTCAGGAAACGCCGTCAGCTCCGTAGCGAATTTCAGGTCATCGAGAGTTCGTGGTGACTTCACGTATCCGTTCCTAAACTAAAAGTCATGACAGAGTTCCGTGCGCCGGCGGTCAAAGACTACGGTCTTCGCCGCCAAGGCCGGCGCACCGACATCCCGTGGTGGTGCTTGATCCGGTTAAATAACCTAAAGTCATAAGAAACCACGCTCCATCGACGTAGCGGGAGGTTGCCCCATGGGCCCAGCCGAACCTGAGGTTTCCACCAGCACCGGCCGGATCCGGGGGCGCGTCGAGCACGGCAACGCCGTCTTCCGTGGCATCCCGTTCGCGAAGCCGCCATTGCGAGAGCTCAGGTTCCAGGCACCCCAGCCAATGACTAGCTGGGACGGCGTCCGCGACGCGAGCGAGTTCGGCCCGCAGTGCCCGCAGGCACCCTTCCCCGGCGCCCCGGCGCTCCCGCACGACACGACGGGCGAGTGGCTGACCGTCAACGTGTGGACCCCCGACCCGGCAGCGCAGACCCTCCCGGTCATGGTCTGGATCCACGGCGGCGCGTACCTGTTCGGCTCTGGCGGCCCCGGCTGCGACGGCACCCGGTTCGCGAACGCAGGGACGGTCTTCGTCTCCTGCAACTACCGCCTGGGCACGGAGGGCTTCGCCCAGATCCCGGGCGCGCCCGCCAACCGGGGCCTGCTGGACGCGGTCGCGGCGCTGCGCTGGGTCAGGGACAACATCGGGCAATTTGGCGGCGACCCCGCGAACGTCACCGTCTTCGGCGAGTCGGCGGGCGCCGGGGTGATCTCGGCCCTGCTCGCGATGAACGACGCGAGGGGCCTCTTCAAGCGGGCCATCGCCCAGTCCGTGCCCGGCACGTTCTTCTCGGCGGACCTCGCTCAGTCTGTCACAGCAGCGGTCGCTGCCACCGCAGGGCTCCCCGCCACCTACGAGGCGCTCAGCGCGGCCGACCCGATGCGCCTCGTCGCGGCCCAGACGGACGTCGCGGCCCGGATGAAGGAGTTCCTCAACTGGGGCGCGGTGCGGATCACCGACACCCCGTTCTCCCCGGTCGTCGACGGCGAGGTGCTGACCCGCGCCCCGTGGCGAGCGCTCGTCGCGGGCGCGGCCCGCGACGTGGAGCTGCTGACCGGCCACAACAAGGACGAGTGCCGCCTGTTCATCGCGTCGGCGGGCCGCCTCGGCCAGATCACCGACGACGAGGCGAACGTGGTACTCGACTACTTCGCGCCCGCTCCCGACGGCCCGGCCGGCTACCGCAAGGCCTACCCGAACGCGGACGCGGGCGGCCTCTACGAGGTCGCCTTCTCCGACTGGCTGTTCCGCATGCCGACCCTGCACCTCGCGCAGGCGCACGCGATGTCCGGCGGCACGACCTACCTGTACGAGCTGGCCGCGCAGGCGCCGGCCGGCCCGTTCGGCGCGTGCCACGCGCTCGACGTGCCGCTTGTCTTCGGCGAGTACGGCGCGGGCATCAGCGCGATCCTGACCGGCAGCGAGCCGCCCCCCAAGTTCGTCGCGCTCGGCGACCTGATGCGCCGCGAGTGGGTCAGCTTCGCGACCTCCGGCAGCCCCGGCTGGTCCCCGTACGGCACCGAGCACAGGACGACCCGCGTGTACGACCTGCAGCCAGAGGTCCGCTCCTACCCGGAAGAAGCCTCCATGCACCTCTGGGAACGCCACATGTTCGACGCCTTGGAGCTGCCTGCCTGAGCCGGGCGGCTTAGGGCTGGGCGAGGCGCCGCAGTGCCCCCCGGACGACCTCGGGATCTGTTGTCTGCCAGAAAGGGGGGAGTGACGCCCGCAGGTACTCCCCGTACCGCTTGGTGACCAGCCGGGGGTCGAGGATGGCGACGACGCCCCGGTCGTCCATGGCACGCAGCAGCCGCCCGGCCCCCTGCGCGAGCAGCAGGGCGGCGTGGTTCGCTGACACTTCCATGAACCCCGATCCGCCGCGCGCGTCCGCTGCCCGCGTGCGCGCGGAGGCGAGGGGGTCGTCGGGCCGCGGGAACGGGATCCGGTCGATGACCACGAGCCGCAGCGAGGGCCCTGGCACGTCCACGCCCTGCCACAGGGACAGCGTCCCGAAGAGGGATGTCGGCTCGTCCGCCGCGAACTCCTTCACGAGCTGCATGGTGGAGTCGTCACCCTGGCAGAGCACCGGGTAAGGCAGCGACTCCCGCATCGCCGCGGCCGCCGCCTTGGCCGCCCGCATGGACGAGAACAGCCCGAGGGTCCGCCCGCCTGCCGCCTTGATCAGCTCCCACAGCTCGTCCATGTACTCCGGTGGCAGCCCGTCCCGCGACGGCGGCGGCAGGTGCTTGGCGACGTAGAGGATGCCGCTGCGCCCGTGCGCGAACGGCGAGCCCACGTCAATCCCGGCCCACTCGTTCCCGATGGCCGAGGCGTCGAGGCCCCACTGCCGCGCGAGCGGGGTGAACGACCCGCCGAGGGTCAGCGTGGCCGAGGTGAGCACGACGGTCTTGTCGGCGAACAGGTGCTCGGCCAGGACCTCGCCGACCTCAAGGGGCGCGACGTGCAGGGACGCGGGCCGCGTGCTGTCTGACCAGTCCTCAGGCCGCTCCAGCCAGACGACTTCCTCGCGCTCGGCGATCGGCTGGTCGAAGGCGGTGATCATCCGGTCCGCCACGACCGAAATCTCCTCAAGGCTGACAAGCGCGGTCTGCGCGGCGGTGACCTCGGCGGGATCGGCGTCGTCGTTCTTCATCGAAGCGATCTTCCGCACTTGGGCCGCGCAGGCCATGGCGGCGTCGCGCAGTGCCGCAAGGGTAGCGCCGAGGCCCTCGTCTAGGTGGTCCATGCGGCCGCCGGGCAGCGTGGCGAGCAGCGGGGTCAGCGCGTTGCCCGCCTCGGACAGCCGCGCGATCTCCGCCTCGTCGGCGAGCCGCCCGGTCCGCCGCACCGCGAAGTCGATCGTGTAGGCGGACAGCTCGCCGGAGGCCACGGACGTGACCCGGTCGACGAGCTCGTGCGCCTCGTCGACGATGACGATGCGGTGCTCGGGCAGGATGCCGCCCTCGCCGAGCGTGTCGATGGCGAGCAGCGCGTGGTTGGTCACGATGACATCGGCCTCGGCGGCCATCCGGCGTGCCCGCTCCGAGTAGCACTGGATCCCGAACGGGCAGCGGTGCACCCCCAGGCACTCGCGCGCCGTCACGGCGACCTGCCGCCACGCCTGGTCGGGCACGCCGGGGACGACCTCGTCCCGGTCCCCGCTTGTGGTCGACGCGGCCCACTGGTGCAGCCGCTTGACGTGCGCGCCGAGCTGGCTGGTCGGTTGACTGCCCAGTGGGTCGAACAGCGAGTCCTGCTCGTCTTCTGGCCCGTTGCGCAGTTTGTTGAGGCACAGGTAGTTGTTGCGCCCCTTGAGTATGGCGAACTCTGGAGTGCGCCCGAGGGGCTCGCGGAGCGCGTCGGCGAGCCGTGGCAGGTCCCGGTCGACGAGCTGGCGCTGCAATGCGATGGTGGCCGTGGAGACGACGACGGGCCCGCGCTTGGCGGCGGCGAGCTGCATGGCGGGCACGAGGTAGGCCAGCGACTTGCCCGTCCCGGTGCCGGCCTGCACGGCGAGGTGCGTGCCGTCGGTCACCGCGTCCCAGACGGCCTGGGCCATGACGGTCTGCCCGGACCGCTCGGTCCCGCCGATCGCACTGACGGCGGTGGCGAGGAGCGCCTGGACGGGGGACTCTTCACCGGCAGACTGCTCTGCGGCGGAGTCCGGAGGTGGGGAACCCGTGGTCGTGGGAAGTCCCCGAGAAGTGCTGGCCACGACGCAAGACGCTACCCTATGTCGGTGTCAATCTACGCCCTGGATGACGATGTGCCGGAGATCGACGAACTGGCCTATGTGGCGCCTGATGCTGTTGTTATCGGACGGGTCAAGATAGGCCCCGAGGCCTCGGTCTGGCCCGGCGCGGTGCTGCGCGGAGACCATGGCTTCATCACCGTCGGCGCGCGCACGTCGGTGCAGGACGGCACCGTCGTCCACTGCACCGCCAACTGGCCGACGCTCATCGGCGACGACTGCGTGGTGGGCCACAACGCGCACCTCGAGGGCTGCGTCGTCGAGGAGCGCTGCCTGATCGGCTCAGGCAGCGTTACCCTCAACCGCGTGGTGATCGGCAAGGGCTCCATCGTCGCCGCCGGCGCCGTGGTGCCCGAGGGCTGCAACGTCCCGCCCGGCTCCCTGGTCGCCGGCGTGCCCGCCATGGTCAAGCGCTCGAACGTGGACACGACCTGGACCGAACGCGCCGTCCAGACCTACATAGCCACGGCCAAGCACCACAAGGCGGGCCTGCGCCGCATCGGTTAGACGATTTTCAGTTGTTCCTCGGCGGCGTCACCGGGGGCGAGCAGGCGCTGAAGCGTCGCCAACTCGGCCGGGTTCAGCTCCGTGAGCCGCCGGAGCAGCCGCACGATCACCCGGTCGGCGAGCTCGTCGTAGTCGATGACGGCGGGGAAGGCGACGGGAACCGCGGGCCGGGCGTCCTCCGCCCGGACGGGCTCGGTAGCCAGCCGGGCGGGCGAAGCGGACAGGCTGATCCTGTACGTCCGCTTGCCGCGTACCTCGCGGCTGATCAGGCCGTCGCGCTCCATGCCGGACAGCAGCTGCGCGAAGGCCACGCTTGACCCTGGGTAACCGACTGCCTCCGCCAGCTTGGTGCTGGCCATCCCCGCCCCGTCGGCCACCTCGGCGACAAGCGCGAGGTGAGCGATGATCCGGTCTCTTGTGCCGACGGCTCGACGCCGTACAGCCGTGCGTCTCGTGTCGGCACGCGAAGTCCTCGACACTGCAGTTGCTTCCCCCACCAAGCTCTCCCTACCCGATGACATCAGACGGCACCCACCTGCCGTCAAGATGATAGTAAGGCCTGACCTGCCGATATATACGCGGGAATGGCGCTCTCTCTGGCTGAGAGGACAATCCGGACGAAAAAGGGCAGCGTGCGCGGGAACGTTATGATTCCGCGCTTGTGATCATAGGCGCGGCGGGTAAGAGATGTGCGGGCGGGTGACGCGGCCGTCGCGCCTGTCCGCCGGGCGGCCTGGGCGCGGCTAATGTGATCATCCGGGGGGGCGACCTCCCGGTACCGCCCTAAGGGGCGGGTGAGCGGACTACCAGGGACACCAGCGATATGAGTGCAGCAGCAGCGATTACGAGCGCGGTGGTCTAGAGAGCCGTGGATATCGACATCGACATCAGCCTCGATTACGGGCTTACGTTGCTGGCGGCGCTGCTGATCGGTACTGGTTTCGTGCTGCAGCAGCAAACCGCGCAGCGCGAGCCCGCCTCCCGGTTCCTGTCGCTGCGGCTGATCACGGACCTGATGCGCAAGCCTCGCTGGCTGGCCGGTATCGCCTGCATGATCGGCGGCCAGGTCCTCGCCGCCTGGTCGATCGGGCACCTGTCGCTCGCGTTCGTGGAACCGCTGCTCACCACGAACCTCGTCTTCGCCCTGGTCCTCGCCGTGCCGATCGCCAAGGCGACGCTCAGGTTCTGGGAGATCTTCGGCGCCGTGGTGCTGTGCACGGGGGTGGCACTGCTGTCGGCGGCGCGGTCGGCGAAGCCGATCGGCCTTTCGTTCGGCTCGTTCTCGCACTGGCCGGCCGCCGGGCTGATCGCCGTGATCGCGTTCGCCGCCGTGCAAGCGGGGCGCCGGAACCCGGGTCGGCTGCGGGCGATGCTGACCGGGACGGGCGCAGGGCTCGTGTTCGGTATCCAGGACGCGTTGACCAGGCAGACCTTGGAGATCCTCGGGTCGAACGGCGTCGGCGCCATGTTCACCACCTGGGCGCCCTACGCGCTCGTCGGCGCGGGCGCCACGGGCATCTGGCTGATGCAGAGTGCGTTCAGCGCCGGTCCCCTCCCGCTCTCGCTGCCGGCTATCTCGGCGGGTGAACCCCTGGTCGGTATCCTGCTCGGCGTGCTTATCTTCGGCGACCGGGTCCAGGTCAGCCCGGGGGAACTGGCGCTCCAAGCTGGCGGCATCGTCGCGCTCGTCGTCGGCGTGATCCTGGTCGGCCGCGCCCCGGCCCTCTCCCAGCTGCGGACCTGGACCCCGCAGAGCCTGCCGCACATCACTGGCACCTTGCCGACCCTGCCCACCCTGCCTCCCCTGCCCGCCCTGCCGAGCCTCCCCGGCCTCCCCGGCAGGCACTCAAGTGAAGACGAGGCCCCGGACGCCCCCGAGGGGCAGCTCCGGACCCGAAGCGCAGACGAGGACCAGCCTCCGGACCCCGGTGCGAGCCAAGGCCCGGACATCGGCCGCGACGCTCCCTTGAACGGCAATGGCCGCCGCAGCGACGACGGCCGCCTGCACGGCCACGCCCCGGCCAACCCGACCCGCGCCCCCGATAACGAGCCAGCCGACCGCCCCCAGCCTTTACCGCAGTCGGCGTGAGCATGGGCGGCAACCGATCGGCGGCGCAAGAGGTTAGCGCGGGGCGCGGGACGCCCAAGAGCGTGATGTCGCCGCGCGGTTGCCCGTGCGCGTGAACCGCTCCAGAGCGGTCCCCACGCCCCCCTCGTCGTCGAGAATCTTCCTGACGGTGACGATCATCGTGGGCAGCGCCCAGAAGTCCCCGCATACCCACAGGATCGCCGCGCCTATCTGCTGGTCGGCGAAGGCCGGCAGCGTCACGCCGGGCACGTGGTCATACCACGCGTAGACCGAGTGCGACGCGAAGATCGACAGCGCCATCGCGATGAAGATCATCACGACGTTGGTCGCGAGCAGTGCCGCCGCCCGTCCGAGCAGCGGCGTCCGCGACCGGAACGGGGGCGACGGGATGAACTGCAGCCAGAACAGCACGCCCGCGATGAAGAACGACGAGTGCATGAGCCAGATCTGAACCGTCTGGTTGTCCTCCGCCAGGTCCAACGCCGCCGGGATGTGCCATACGACCATAGCGAGGTTGAACAGCACCACCGCCACGACGGGCTCGGTCAGGAACCGCGAGAGGGACCGCAGCGACCGCGAGCCCGTCACCGCCTCCTGCGACCGCTCCGGCAGCGCGTCGAGCAGCGGCTGCCAGGGCGCGCCCTTCACGACGAGTGACGGTGCGGCGAACATCAGCAGCAGGTGCTGCACCATGTGCACGATGAAGTAGTCGTAGGACCAGTACTCAATCGGCGACGCGACTGCCAGCAGCGCCACCAGCAGCCCGGCGTAGAACCACAGCGACCGGATCCGCCGCTCCCGTGTCTGCTCGGGCTGCGACCATTTAGCCAGCCGGAAGAGCCCGATCTCGTGCCAGACGACCACGACTGCCGCGATGATGATGAACGGGTCAAACGTCCAGTTATCCAGGATGTAGTGCATGAAAACCGACCTAACTGGATGAGCCGTACTGAATAGGCACGCTGATCGTCTGCGCCTTCGTCCAGCCTGTGGAGCCGGGTGTCAGCTGGTACACCGTAAGCGTCGCCCCGGACACCGCCAGGGCGTCCGTGGCGCCGTCGGGCCCGGAGGCCAGCACCGTGGTGTGCGCGGGCACGGTAGGCAGCTGCTGCCACTGCGGCTCCCCGGCCGTCGCACCCGTCAGGCTGACTGTCGCCGCCCGTCCGCCGGGCAGCAGCACCCACGCCTCGCCGGGGGCGAGCGTGCCCGAGGCGGTGATCGCACCGGAGGCCGGCAGCGGCGCCGACTCGGCCCACGCGCCCTGCGCCGGCGTGCCGGTCCCGCGCCACAGCGCGGTCAGCCCGGACTTGCCCGCCACGAGCGCCAGCCCGTCGGTTAGCTGAACGAGCTGCCCGGACACCGGCAGGCTGAGCCGTTGCCAGCCGCCGGCCGGGGAGTAAGAGAACACCGCTGTGGTACCGCTGGTCCCGCAGGTCCCGGCCGCCAGCACTTCCGTACTGCTTGTCCCGAACGAGATCGACGTAACTCGCACCGCGCCACCGCATCCCTTGGCGGCGGGGGAGGCCGCGATCGCACCCGGCTTCGCGAGAGTCGACCAGGATGTCCCGGCGTCGGAACTGGTCTGGATGCTTCCGTTGCTCAGCAGTGCGGCCAGGTCGCTGCCGTCCGCGGCGAGCGCGTCGGGGGAGGCCGCCACGGCCGCGTTGATCGGCCCTCCGGTCGACCAAGTGGAGCCGCCGTTGGCCGTCTGAGCGAGCGGGGAGAACGCGAGGTTCTGGCTGGGCCGGACGGCGATGGTGAGCGAATTCGCCCCGTTGGCCGAGGCGACAAGCCCCCCGTTGGTCGCGACGCCAGGCGGCGTGACAAGCTGCCATGTCCCCGAGTTCCCGGCTCTGGCGAACACCTGCCAGAACGCGGGGTTGGCCGCCAACGGTACCAAGGCCCAGCTGTCCGCACTGGTGGCGATCGACGTAGCCATCGAGACCGCTGCCGACCCCGCTGCCGAAGGGGCCGACGCGGCCGACGAAGGGGCCGACGCGGCCGACGAAGAAGACGCCGAAGACCCGCACGCGGCAACCGCCCCGGCGGCCGCAAGCGCCACACCAGTCGCAACCGCTCGCTTACCCCCAAACGCGCGCTTCTTCGCGCTGGCCGTGCCAGGGCGGATATGACCCCAAAGCGTGCCCAGCCCGCGAAGGTCTTCGCGGACAGGTGTTGTCGAACGGGTGTGAGTGGCCCGCGTCATGACTGGCTCATGGTCTGGAGGACGGAGTCCGACAGGAGGCTCGCGAACGAGGAGCTTGTCGCGGACGTGCCGGGGCCGGGGTCGTCGTTGATCTCATCTGTGAGCGTGCCGTTGGCGCTGATGACGAAGGCGATGTCGTTATGCGCTGACATCGCCCCGGCAGGCAGGTTCTCGACCTCGATCCCGTACGCGTGCCAGACGGCAGAGAGCTGGGTCAGCGACCCGGTGAGGTACAGCCAGTTGGGCACCTTGCTCAGGTTCTCCTCGCTGGTGAACGCCCGGGTGTACGCGAGGGACGTGTAGGTCGGGTTGGCGACGACGGCGACCAGTTCGGTGTCGCTCGCCTTGGCGCCGAGCATCGTGTCGGCCGAGCGCATCTCCTGGGCGATGAGCGGGCAGTCGGTGGTGCACACCGGGTCGAGGAACGTCAGCAGCACGACCTTGCCCCGCAGGCTGGCGACCGAGACCTGGCGTCCGTCCTGGCTGGTCAGCGTGAAGCCGGGCGCCGGCGTGTCGAACTGACCGGTGGCTCCCGCGATGGACTCGGCGGTGATCGGGTCGGCGTTGGGGTTCGTGGTGGCGAACGCCATGGGCGCGGCACCGACGAGGACGACGCCAAGCGCCCCGAGCCCGGCGACGACCCGCATCGGCGCCCCCGCGAACGATCGAACCAGTTCGGGAAGCCGCAGTCGACCAGCCCCGCCCCGTGCCGCAACAGGCGGTGCCGTAACAGGCTCGGGCGCATCCTCGTCCCGCCCGGGCGCGCCGGCCGGCTCGGTAACGTCCCTGGCCTGCCCGGGCACGGTGACCGGCTCAGTGACGTCTGCTGGCTGCTCGGGTGCGGTGACCGGCTCGGTAGCGTCTGCTGGCTGCTCGGGTGCGGTGACCGGCTCGGTAGCGTCTGCTGGCTGCTCGGGTGCGGTGACCGGCTCGGTAGCGTCTGCTGGCTGCTCGGGCTCGGTAGCGTCCGCCGGCTGCCCGGTTACGGCACTCGCCTCGGTAACGTCCGCAGCCTGGCTGGGCAGTTCCGTCGTTGGGCTCCCGCCGTCTCCGGACGAATCCGGAATGTCGGGCACTGGCGCGGTCAGCATCGCGGACAGTGCGACCGCGCCGGCCGGCACCGCGGACGGGGCGAGCGCGCCGACTTGGGCCCCGGACGGGGCGAGGGCGGGCTCAGGGACGGGTGCCAGGGCGAGGTACCCGGCGGTGAACAGGAGGATGAACGGGATCATGGAGTTCGGGTCGGTGCCGAGACCGCCGAAGAACCCGAAGTCCTCGACGAGCACCCAGTCCGCGAGGCAGAACACGGCCCCGGCGATGACCACGATCCTGGCGAGCCGCACGTCGGCGCGCACGGCGGCGGTCAGCAGGCCCGCGCCGAGGGCACCGACCGCGATCACCGCGATCAGGTTCACTGCGAACCCGTGGGCGATGGTGAAGTTGCCGAACCCGGAGACGATCGCGTCGAGCGCGTGCGGCTGCGGTGTGCTCGCCATGGACGCGATCATGGCGGGGAGGGATCCGAGCTGGCCCCCCACCTTGCCCTCCCAGAAGCCGCGCCCCGGCCACGCCTGGAGCAGCGCCATGCCGAGGAAGAACACGCCCGTCCCACCAAGGAGGAGGCGGCCGAGTCGACGGGGGTTGGCCCAGGTCCGCTCGGGCAGCGCGAGCAGCACCCCGGCGACGACGTAGATAAGCGCCGCGCCCGGCGCGCCGAACAGTACGGTGAGGCCAGGCGCGAAGATCCCGCCGAACGCCTCGCCGAACGCCCAGACCATCAGCCCCCAGGCGACTCCGGCGAGCCCTGCGAACCGGGCGGACCAGCCGCGCACCGCGAGGATCATCCACAGCCCGATGCCGATCTGGATCCACACCGATGCCGAGGCGGCCTGGATGGGGTGGTAGTCCCAGAGGTTCACGCCGTAGTTCACCAGGTGCTGCACCCAGCCGGGCGACCCCGAGGCGGCCGGCTGCATGACCTGGTCGGCCAGGCCGCCAGCCATCTGCGGCTGCGCTTGCAGGAGGCCGTCGAACAGCCAGATGACCCCGAAGCCGAGCCGTAGCAGCAATCGCGCGCGTGGCTCGCGCCACGGTCGGCTAGCCCCTGCGGACGTTACCGCCATCGAGCCGAAGATCGCCGTTCGCGTCGCGCCCCAGGCGATGAGGAGCAAGATGAAGATGAATACGATGATCAGCCACTGGTGCAGCAGCGCCGACCGGAACGCGGAGACGAGGATCGGGCTGGCAGGGCTCAGGTTCGAGATCATGCCGGGCATGCGGTCACCTTACTGAGGAAAGTGCCCGCGCCCAGGCCAGACGGGCGAACGTGAACAGAATGTCATGGAGCCAAAAACCGCGTGATAGCAGGTCAGGTGAGGTCGTCCGGCTCCCGCTTGCCGCTGAGCCCCCAGATCGCGACGCTGAACACGGTGATGCAGAACAGCAGGAACGTCACGATGTGCACCCCGGTGCAGTACTCGCAGACCTGCCCGATCTGGTAGAGCTCGGCGTAGATCAGGTACATCACGAAGGCCATGCCCACCACCATGGAGGCGAGGCGGACCAGGTGGACCTCGCGCCGCTTGAGGCGCCAGGCCCACGGGGAGAACAGCGGGACCGCGACCACGTAGAACGCGAGGCCGAGTACGGCCACGGGAATGACGCCGAAGACCATCGACTGCGGGCTGGTGATGACGGCGGTGCAGTCGAACGTGCCGCCGGGCTTGGTGGAGCAGCCGGCCAGGTGCGAGCCGTGGTAGTGCGCCCAGGTCTCGTAGGCGGAGATCGCCAGACCGAGGATGGCGAGCACGAACGTGACGAACTGGAGCCATAGCGGCTGCCCCGACGGCCGCTTCTCCTCCGGCTCGGGGAAGTCATCCTCAAGGGGCTCGGGATCAGCGGCCTTGGCGGTCGGCCTGCTCACCGCGCGACTCGTGGGCGTGGCACTCACCGCCGCCACCGTTCGGGCCGACCTGGGAGCCGCGCTGCCGACCGACCTGCTGCCCTTCGCTGACGCCGGCCCGCGCCCTGAGCGGGCTTTTGAGTTTGCCAACAGATCCTCCTTCGTGGCGGGACGACCCCCCTGCACCCCCGGCATGGGAGGGCTTCGCCCTCCCCGTACCCCCCACGGGGGTCTCCGCAAAAACCGCGGCGACCCCGCGCTGTGGTCCAGGTTAAAGCAGCGTTGTGGTTTTCTGTCGGAAGTCGGGTACCTAGCTGGGCAGGCTGGCTTCGATCCCCTGGATCGTTGTCGTGCAGGCCGTCGCGGGCAGGTTGTTGGTCAGCTTGCAGATGGCGGCGGTCATGTAGTTGGCGTTGCCGATCTCGGCGGTGCCGAGCGCGGACGACGACGGGGCGTCCATGGCGGCCGCGACCTGGGACCAGGACTTGCCAGCCAGCAGCGTCGGGGTGAGCGGCGCCAGGTTTCCCTCCTGGACGTACTTGCCGCCGATGTCCATAAAGGGGATCGAGCCGTTCGGGTCGTAGGTTTCCCCGATTTTCGTCTCGGCGGCGTTCGGAGTCTGCAGGGTCGTGTAACCGCCGGACCCGTTCGGGATGTTGGTGGTCTCCTCGACCGACGTGAAGTTGATGTAGCTGCTCGTGTACGTCGACCCGTAGAACGTGAAGGTCGGCGTGTTCGGGTCCGCGTCGGTGCTCGACGAGTGCGTGGTCGTCAGGCCCTTGAAGGTGCCGAACCGGCTCAGGGCGTTGATCATCGCCCAGCGTTGCGTGGCGCAGTACGGGCAGTAGTTCGCGCCCATGAACAGCACCTCGGGCTTGCCGCCCGACGTGAGCGGCGTGCTGTTGATGGTGCCGAAGAAGGACCCGAGCTGATTCACCGCGTTGTTCAGTTCGGTGGTCGTCTCCGTGGGGACGACGATGCTCGAGTCCACACCGCCGCCGGCGACCTTGTCGGTGACACTGCTGGGGATGTCGGTGACCTGCTTGGTCAGCGTCGTGAGCGCGGCGCCGGTGGGGCCGTTGCTCGTAGGCGGGGGGCTGCCGGTGTTCAGCTTCACCAGGACGAGCGCGACAGCGACGATGGCGACGACGAGGATCGACCCGCCTGCCAGGTAGATTCGCTTGCGCTGATCGGCGCGGCGCTGCGCCTCCCGCTGCGCCGCGATGCGCGCGCGCCTGTCGTTGTCCTGCTTCGACCTGCTGGCTTTGCCCATGGGCATATCGTAGGGGGATTTGCAAGGGTTCTGTCCGCCGTCAGGCTGAGAGAAGCCTCTGGGTGGGCTGACCTTTTGATCAGCCCACCCGGTTCCAGTTGCTAGATCTTGGCCTGCAGGGCCTGGACGGCCGGGGTGCACGCCGCGGCGGGCCGGTCCTTGGTGAGGCCGCAGATCGCGGCGGTGATGTAGTTGGCCGCGCCGAGCACCGACTTGGCAACAGGGCTCGACGGCCTGTGCAGGTCGGCGGCGATCTCGGCCCACGTCAGGCCCTTGAGCACGCCGGGGTCGTAGCTAGCGCCGACGCTCAGGTACTTGTTCCCGAAGTCGAGGAACGGGATCGCGTCCTGGTAAGCCGCGTCGTACTTCTGGATGAGCGCCCGCTGAGCGGCCGTGAGGTTCATCAGCGTGGTGTAGCCGCCGGTGGACTTGTCGGGGACGTTGGTGTACTCCTCGACGGGCGTGAACGTGAGGTACTTGCTCGTGTAGCTGGCGTGCGTGAACGTCCAGGTCGAGGTGGACGGGTACAGCTCGGCCTCGCCCGCGCCATTGCGCGCCGCCGAGCGGGTTGTGGCCAGCCGCGACAGCGCGCCGAAGCGGTTGAGCGCGACGATCATCGCCCAGCGCTCGGCGGCGCAGTAAGGGCAGTACTCCGCCCCCACATAGAGCATCTCCGGCTTGCCGCCGCTCGTCAGCGGGTGACCGCTGATGGTCGACGGGATCGCGGTTACCGCGCCGCCGCGTACCTGATCGAGCGTGGCAGCGGGCACCGAGGTGACCTGGCTGACGAGCCTGGTGAGGCTGGCGCCGGTCGGGCTCGCCGGGCCGGCCGCCGAACTTCCCGGCGAGTTGCCGCTGCCCTGGAGCAGCGCCAGCGTGAGCGCGATGGCCACGACCACGACGATCGCCCCGCCGGCCAGCAGCAACCGGCCCCGCCGCTGCTTCTGCTGCTCGGCCGCCCGCTGCGCCGCGATTCGCGTGCGCCGGTCCCCGTCCCGTTTGGCGGTACTCGCCTTCCCCATCGTCCCCCCCGAATGTCACTATCAGCTACTGGTAAGACCCGGAGTGTAGCCGATAGCGACTCGTGCCGACCCCCACGGTTGGAGTGAGGGGGAACCGTGGAGGTCGGCCGATCGAGGCGGGGCACCAGGGGGGTGTGCCCGCACCCGTCCGGGTGGTGGCTGGTCGAGCCGCCTACCGGACCGCAACTGCGGCCGGGCTGGGTGGGGTGCCAGGCCGCATGTTCACTTCTCTAGTGATAGCCGGGTTGGCCATAGGTCATCTGGATATTTTCTAGATGCCCGTCCATGCCTGGCAGTAATCTCCTAGGAGTACCACTCGGTCGCACGGCGTAATTGCACTGTAATTTCCGGGAACGCAGGGAAATTGCAGGAACACGGTGAACAGGAAAATGCAGCACGTCGCGCGGCCGGGGGCGGGTGTAGAGTCCGGCGCGGAGGGGGGCGGCTGGTGGTGAAGCATTTTCACCTCGATGCTGCCGGTTTCACCGTGCCTTCGGGCAAGAGGCAGGATGAAAAGGGTTCAGCGGTGCCGCTGCGGGTGGGGGTGCTCGGGCCGGTCACGGTCTGGCGCGACGGTCATGAGGTCGTCGCGGGCCAGCCCAGGCAGCTCGCGGTCCTCGGGGTTCTCGCGAGCAGGGCAAACCAGGTCGTATCGCGCAGCGAGCTCGTCGACGCGGTGTGGGGCGACCAGCCGCCGGCCAGCGTCGAGAGCGGAATATACACCTATATAGCGGGACTGCGCCGTGTGCTCGACCCGGACTGGTCACGGCGTGCCCCCGGCCAGGTGCTCGTCTCCTCGGGCGGTGGCTACCTGCTGCGGCTCGGCCCCGGCGGCCTCGACGCCGGCCAGTTCGAGGAGTGCCTCGGCAGGTCGCGTGCGCTGCGCGCCTCCAGGGACACCGACGGCGCGGCGCGGGTCGTGGACGAGGCGCTCGGGCTGTGGCGCGGCCAGGCGTTCGCCGGTGTACCAGGACCGTTCGCCGAGGCGGAGCGGGTGCGGCTTGCCGAGCTCCGCACCACCGTGACGGTGGAACGGGCCGACTTGATGCTCGCGCAGGGCCAGTCCGCGGCGGCGGTGGCCGAGCTGACCGCGCTTGTCGCCGAGCACCCCCTGCGCGAGCCGGCGCGCGGGCTGCTGATGATCGCCCTGTACCGGTGCGGCAGGCAGGCCGAGGCGCTGCACGTATTCCACGACGCGCGGGCGCGGCTCGCCGAGGATCTCGGCATCGACCCTGGCACGGAGCTGACCAGGATCCACCAGCAGGTGCTCGCGATGGACCCGGTGCTCGAGGGGCCTCCTGCGGCGCATGCCCTCGTCGGGCCTGGGTCGCTGCCGCGGCCAGTGGCCGGGCGGCCCTCTTCGGCGCCTTCCGCTGAGTCTGCCGCTGAGTCCTCCGCTGTGTCTTCCCTCGGGGCGGCCACGGCGCTGTCGCCGGTGACGTCCGCCGAGCCCGCGCCGAGCCCGGCGCAGCTGCCGTCCGAGCCCGCGGGCTTCGTCGGCCGGACGGCCGAGCTCGACTGGCTGCACGCGCTGCTGCCTGATGCGTCACAGAAACGGGGGAGGGTGCCGCAGGCTTCCTCGGTCGCGCTGATCACAGGGACCGCGGGCGTCGGCAAGTCGACGCTGGCGATCCGGTTCGCCAGGCAGGCAGGGCCTCTCTTCCCCGACGGCCAGCTGTACGTGAACCTGCGCGGATTCGACCCGGCGAGCGCGCCGATGCAGCCGGGCACCGCGCTGCACTGGTTCTTCGACGCGCTCGGGGTGCCGGCCGTGAACGTGCCGCCTGCCCTCGAGGCGCAGAGCGCGCTGCTGCGCACGCTGCTCGACGGCAAGCGGATCCTGCTGCTCCTCGACAACGCGCACGACGCTGACCAGGTGCGCCCGCTGCTCCCCGGCAGCCCGGGCTGCATGGTGGTGGTGACCAGCAGATCACAGCTGACCGGTCTGGTCGTAGAGGGCGCACGCCCCGTGCCGCTTGACGTGCTCGACGGACGGGAGGCGACCCAGCTGCTCGCCAGCCGGCTGGGCGCCGAGCGCGCGGCGGCCGAGTCGGCGGCGGTCACGGCGATTGTCGAACACTCCGCGGGGCTGCCGCTGGCGCTGAGCGTGGCCTGCGCCAGGGCGGTGGCCCGGCCGACGCTGCGGCTCGCTGACCTCGCCGCCGAGCTGGCGGACGCGCGCAGCCGACTCGACGCCCTGCGGACCGGGGAAGCGACCACCGACCTGCGCGCGGTCTTCTCCTGGTCGGCAGACAAGCTCAGCGATCAGGCCGCGCGGATGTTCCGGCTGCTCGGCCTCCACCACGGCCCCGACATATCGGCCGCGGCAGCGGCCTCCCTCGCGGCGATCACGCTGGCCGAGGCCCGGATCGCCCTGGCCGAGCTGGCCAGGGCCTCGCTGCTCACCGAGGACGGGGCAGGCCGGTTCGGCTGCCACGACCTGCTCCGCGCCTACGCGGCCGAGCTGGCGGCGGCCACGCTGAGCCCCGCCGAGCGCGACCTGGCCAGGCGCCGCGTGCTCGACCACTACCTGCGGACGGCGCGGGCCGCCGCGGCCCGCCTCTACCCGGCACGCGGCAAGGTGACACTGCCCGCGCCGCCGGACGGCGTGACGGCCGAGGAATTTACCGGCGCCGAAGCCTACGAGGCGGCGCTCGCCTGGTTCGGCGCGGAGCACCGCGTCCTGCGCAACGTCATCGAGCAGGCCGCCGCCCGGCGCCAGGACGAGCACTGCTGGAAGCTCGCCTGGTACTGGGCGCCGCTGCTCAAGCGGCGCGGCCGACTGCACGAGGTGCTCGCGGTGCAGGAGACCGCCGCGCTCGCCGCCGGCCGGCTCGGTGACCGCGACGCGCTCGCCCACGTGCACTACGACCTCGGCCACGCGAACAGCCGCCTTGGCGACTACCGCTCGGCCGATGAGCACCTGAGGCAGTCGCTTGAGCTCTTCACGGACCTGGGCGACCGGGCCAGCACGGGACAGGCGCGGCACGGCCTCGCCCAGCTGTTCAGCCAGCAGAACAGGTACGACGAGGCGCTCGAGCACGCCGTTGAGGGGCTGCGGCTGCGCCGGTCGCTCGAGGACAGCGCGGCGATCGCGTACTCGGAGAACGCGGTGGGCTGGATCCTCGCGCACCTCGGCCAGCCCGACGCGGCGCTGTGGTACTGCCGCAGGGCGCTGGAGAGGCACACGGAGTCGGACAGCCGGACCGGCGTTGCCGATACGCTGGACAGCATCGCCTACGCCTACGCTCAGCTGGCGGACTATGAGCAGTCCGTCACGCACTACGAGCAGGCGCTGGCCATGTACCGGCTGCTCGGCGACCCGCAGGGCGAGGCGGCCTCGCGGCTGCACCTCGGCGACGTCCAGCTCGCCTCTGGGCAGGCGGACGCCGCGCGGCGCAGCTGGGAACAGGCGCTCACGCTGCTCGCCCAGGTACCCGGCGCGGACACCAGCGAGGCCAGCGGACGGCTCCGCCAGGAGCCTGAGCACTGCGGCGGGCCGGGCGGGCCGGAGGGCAGGAACAACCGCGCAGGCAGTGGTGCTGTAAAGTTACACGTGGTCGTCAGTTCAGTTATGTTACGTGGGGAAGAGGTGCTGACGCTGGACACGCTCAACCGTGCCTTGCTGCTGGAGAACATTCACCCGGACGCGACGGCTCGACTGACGAAGGCTGGATATCAAGTAGAGACGATGCTGCGCGGCCTCGGCGAGGACGAGCTCATCGAGAAGGTCCAGGGCTTCAGCCTCCTTGGTATCAGGTCCCAGACCCACGTCACCGACCGGGTCCTGGCCGCCGCGCCTGACCTGCTCGCCGTCGGCGCGTTCTGCATCGGCACCAACCAGGTCGACCTGGCCGCCGCCGCCACGCGCGGCGTGGCGGTCTTCAACGCGCCGTTCTCGAACACTCGCTCCGTCGTGGAGCTGGCGATCGCCGAGATCATCTCGCTCGCCCGGCGGCTGCCGGAGAAGAACGTCAAGATGCACGACGGCGTGTGGGACAAGTCCGCCAAGGGCGCGCACGAGGTCCGCGGCCGCAAGCTCGGCATCGTCGGCTACGGCAACATCGGCACCCAGCTCTCGGTGATCGCCGAGTCCCTCGGCATGTCGGTGTACTTCTACGACGTCGCCGACAAGCTCGCCATCGGGAACGCGCGCCGCTGCTCCACCCTGCACGAGCTCCTCGAGTCGGTGGAGACCGTCACGATCCACGTGGACGGCCGGGCGGGCAACCACGGGTTCTTCGGCGAGGAAGAGTTCGCCATGATGAACCCGAGGTCGCTCTTCCTCAACCTGTCGCGCGGCTTCGTGGTCGATCACGCCGCGCTGCGCAGCCACATCGAGTCCGGGCACATCGCGGGCGCGGCCATCGACGTCTTCCCCAAGGAGCCGAAGGGGAACGGCGAGGAGTTCGTCTCCGAGCTGCGCGGCCTGCCGAACGTGATCCTGACCCCGCACATCGGCGGCTCCACCGAGGAGGCGCAGCAGGACATCGGCGAGTTCGTGTCCGGCAAGCTCGCGGACTTCGCCAACGGCGGGGCCACGGCGATGTCGGTCAACCTGCCGAACGTCGCGCTCCCCGCGGTGCCGGGCACCCACCGCCTCATCCACCTGCACAAGAACGTGCCAGGCGTCCTCGCGTCGATCAACCGGGTGCTCGCCGACCACGGCGTGAACGTCGAGGGCCAGCTCCTGCGCACCCGCGATGAGCTCGGCTACGTGATCACCGACATCGGCACCCAGTACAGCGACGAGGTGCTCGACGAGCTCCGCGCCATGGACGTGACCATCCGCCTGCGCACCATCGAGCAGGATTAGGGTTAGTTACCAGCGGAAAGCGACCCCCGGCGCTCAGCGCCGGGGGCCGCTTTGCGTCTGAAATCAACCGACCCGGTACGCGTACGGCAGCGCCTCCAGCTGGCTTCCGGACAGGAACTGCAGCGACTCCGCGAAGTCGTCGACGTAGAGCATCCCGCGCACCACCGTCCCCTTCGGCGCGGAAGGCGTCACGGTCAGGTCGATCGTTCGCGTCTGCCCCGGGCTGACGACGAACAGGTTGTAGGACGCGTGCGGCGCGAGCGGCGACACCGAGAACCTCCAGAAGTCGCCGGTCGCCGAGTTCGCTGACGTGTCGAACTTCTGCGTCACCACGGACATGGACGACGTGACGGTCGTGACGGCCGCACCGGACGAGGGGTACGGCCCCACCTGCGACGGCATGACGAACCAGAGCCCCTGGGTGACCGGCGTGACCGCCCTGGCGCGCGGGTAGGCGGCGCTTGCCACACGCCCCGACGAGCTCGCCTCGTCCGGGTCGCCGGGGAACGGCCCGAAGTCGAACATGACGGGCACGGAAGAGGACGCCGACGCCGACACGCTGTGCGTCATCGTCGGCACGATCCACTCGGGCGGGGTCTCCGTCGCCGGGGTCGGCACCTTCACGCCCGCGACCTTGTCCTGCGGCTGCAGCGTGTAGGACTGCAACGTGGTCAGCCGCGGGTCGAGGAAGATGTCCTCGGCTGCCGCCCCGGTGTTGTGCACCGTGACGTGGTAGGTCACCGGCTTACCCGGGCTGAGGGAAACCGAGGGCGAGTCAGGCAGCGCCCCCCGGTTGACCGACACGGCGTTGAGCCTGATCTGCCCGGTGAACGGGTCGGACAGCTCGTTGCCAGGCACCGGCGACGTGAAGTCGATGATGAGCGTCCAGGTGCCGGGGATCGGGTTGGACGTGTACAGCGAGAGCTGCTGCCTGGGCGAGTCCACCGGCACGCCGCTGCCGTTGAACCCGATCGTGAGGTAGCTCGACCCGTAGCCCATCGTCTCGCCGCCGGGCGCGACCAGGTACCCGCTGACCTGGTTGGCCGGGTCGTTGGCGAGCACCACGTCGACGTCGATGTTGCGCAGCAGGACAGGCAGGTTGGACGGCACGACGAACGAGTACTCCGCGACCTGCCCCTCGCCGGGGGAGCGGCCGTTGCCGCCGGTCAGCACCCCGCTGAACTTCCCGCTCCGCCCGAGTCCGACCGGCACCTGCCCGCGCAGCGTGACGGGCACGCTCACCGCGCCCCCGCCTGAACCGCCAGTAGCGAACACCAGGGAACCGCTTGTGTCGCCCGCCCCGGCAGGCACCTGGGCCGATACGTGCACCACGCCCGACGCCCCAGGCGCAAGCGAGAGCTTCGACGGAGACAGGGCGCCGAAGCCAGTGTCATGGGACACCGACGCGTCGAACTGCACCGTCCCCTCCGTCCCGCCGGCCGGGGCGGTGTTGCTGAAGATCACCGCCGTCCAGGTGCCCGCGGCTGGGTGCAGCACCTGCGTGGTGCCGTACCCGCCGACCCCCTGGGGCAGCGAGTGCGCGGCGAGCCTGCCCGAGGGGTCGACGAGGATGAGCCGGACCCGCGCGTTCAGGTGCCCCGCTGACGACGCGCTGGCCGGCCACGCGACCGACGCGTTCAGCAGCGCCGCGCCGCGCGGCACGGTGAACCGTACGGTTTCGTAGTTGGACCCGGCCCCCGACCAGTTCGTGAAGCGCGGGCTCTTCGCATCGAGACAGTGTCACCGAAGCCTTCTTCACCGTAGTGCCGCCGCTGAACCCGCGCCCGGACACGGCCACGGTCTGCGCGGCCCTGGACGTGTTGGTCACGGTCACCGACCACGACTTCCTGGCACCCGGCGCCCCCACGTAGTTCAGCTGGTTGGACGACAGCTCAAGCGTCGGCCCGGCCGAGTCGCGGCCGGGCAGCCACGAGGCGAGTTCGACGGCCTTGAGGCTGTTCAGCAGTCCGGCGCCCTGCTCGGTCGCCGGCGCGCCGAGGTCGGTCGCGGTGGACAGCAGGATCCGCTTGACGACGGCCGGGGTCGGCAGCGCCCCGTGATGCTCCTTCGCGTACGCCTGGATCACCAGCGCGGCCGCGCCCGCGACAAGCGGCGCGGACTGGCTCGTGCCGCCGGTTTCCTCCGCGGTCGACGGCTTGCCGAGGAAGTTGACGCACGAGGAGTACCGCGGCGAGGGAGTGCACGAGGCGAACGACAGGTCGCCGGGCGCGACCAGGTCGAGCGTCTTGCCGTCCTGGGTATAGCCGCCGGACGACAGCGAGCTGATGTTGTCGCTCTCCCAGCCGCCAGAGGCGAACTGGTCCGCGCCCGCGTAGTCGGTCTGCTGGTAGAACTGGAAGTCGGTCGACGCCCCGACGGAGATCACGTCGGGGTCGGAAGCGGGGGAGCCGATCGTGTTGAACGGCCCCGCGTCCCCGGCGGCCACGACGACCGTCGTCCCGGCCCGCACCGCCATGTCGTTGAACTCCTTGACGGCGTCCAGCGAGGTGACGTCGGGGAACGGGTTGGCGCCGAACGACTCGTTGAGCACGTTCACGTGGTCCACAGTGACCGCATAGTCGATGGCCTGCAGGAAGCCGGAAGTCGTGGAGACGTTGGCGCGGCTGAACACCTTCAGGGCAACGAGAGAAACCCCGGGTGCCGCCCCTTCGATCCGGATGCGGCACGGCGCGGACGGGACCTGCGCGCTGAAGCCGGCCACGTTGTAGACGGGTGACCCTTGCCCGGCGATCGCATTGGCGTCGAGGAACGCCTCGCCGCCCGCCGTCGCCGCGTTCGTCCCGTCGCCGCTGAAGTCCTTGTAGTCACTGATCACCGGCTTGCCCTCGCGCATCAGGTTGGCGTTGGCCGGGTCGATACCGTCGGCGAGGAACGCGACCTTGACGCCCGCGCCGGTGTAGCCGAGCGACCGCGCGGTTGCCACGTTCTTCGCAGCGGAGTCGGTGCGGGTCAGCGAGAGCGCTTCCGGCGCGAGCTGCGGGGTGGACGAGCATGCCCCCAGCGGGGTCTTCATCGTGGCGGTCTTCGCCGCGAAAGGGCCGGCCGGGGCGGCAGGCGGGGTCGGTCCGATGATCGGGCTGTCGGGGATCACCGACGCCACGCCAGGGCTCGCGGTGATCGCCCCGAGCGCCGCCACGGGCACCCGGGCCGCGATCGCGTCCACCAGCCGGTAGCCGGTCACGCCGGTCGCGCCGAGCGCCTGTAGCTGTCCCAGGTAAGGTTCCTGCGCCGCTTGAATAAGAGCAAACCGCTTGCCAGAACGGATTCGGCTTCCTGCCCCGGCCCACTGATTCTTCAGGAAGATGATGACCGGCACGGTACGGCTCGCGCCCGCGGGCGTCACAGTGCCAGAGACCGAGGCCGCCGGTGCCGCCGTCGCCTGCCCCGCCCCAGCCGAGATCGCGGCGAGCGTCAGCGCCGAGCAGACTCCGGCTGACACCAGCGCACGCGAAATGACTCTTCCGTTACCTCGCATCCAGTTATGCCCCCGTCGCCGCTGTTGAGAGGATGGCCGCGTTTACAGCGCCGTCCCTGCCGTTACACAACGTAACGTTGGGCAGACTACGGGTAACCAGGCGTGAATAGCCGGAAAACGCGCCGGCCTGAGCGGGATATCTTCCCAGCTCAGGCCGGTCGAATACTTTTCATCCTGATGATCGGCGGTTTGTCGGGTCTCCGAACCAAGGAAAGGATGAGAAGTGTTCGCTAGGTGGATCTGTCACGAACTAGTACGTCCACCACAGTTTCTTGAAGAACAAGGTTCGCCGCTACGCTCCGGCGAGGAGCGGCGGAAGGGACGAGGCCACGGTTCGTTCGGAATAATGCATTTCCGCAGCCGCGATGAGAGCGCCGAATAGCCGGGGGTCGTCGCCCTGCTCCGGGTGCCACTGCACGCCGACGAGGAACTCGCCGGTGGTGGTGGACTCGATGCCCTCGACGATCCCGTCGTCGGCCCAGGCCACCGCGGTGAGGCCCGCGCCAACCATGTCAACCGCCTGGTGGTGGTGCGTCGGGACCTCGAAGTACTCGCCGCCTGGCAGGATCGACGAGACGATCGTGCCGCTGGTGACGCGCACCTTGTGCGTGCCGAAGCCGGCGGCGGGGCCGCTGTGCTGCTCGTGCCCGACCAGGTCGGGAATGTGCTGGTGCAGGGTGCCGCCGCAGGCGACGTTGAGCATCTGCGCGCCGCGGCAGATGCCGAGCAGGGGTACCCCCTGCCTGACCGCCGCCTCGGCGACCGCTAGCTCCCAGGAGTCCCGGTCGGGCGCGTTGACGTCCGTCTTCGGGTGCTTGACCGCACCGTAGATCGCCGGGTTGATGTCGCCCCCGCCGGCGATGACAATGCCGTCAAGGACGGCTACAGTAGCTTCTGCCTCGGACACGTCGCCACCCGGCGGGAGCAGGACCGGACGGCCCCCGTTGTTCCTGATGGACGTCACGTATCTCCATGGCAGCAGGGCACCCTCCTCCGACCAGCCACGCCAGTTGGCGTTCAGGTGGTACGTGGTGATGCCTATAGTCGGCGCCATTTGTCCCCTTCGTGGTGAATAAAGCGCACCGAACCGCCTTCATTTTCCCCTTGGCCGACCCGGGAGGTGACTCCCCGGAACCTCCGCGCGTGCGGCCAGTAAGTAGGGGTGGGCGGGCGAGTTGCCGAAAACAGAGGTTACTAGCGATGCGCCCGCCAATGCTGCCGATCGCGGATACTACTGACCGTTACCGACGTTATGAGAACGCCCCGGCCGCACCGAAAGTTCCCGTCTGACGCCCCCGTCGCAGGTAATTCTTCCCGCGGGCAGGCTGACGTGCACCACTTCTTTCACTCCAGCAACACGCAGGTCACGCACTGTAACATGCCGGGCTACCGCCACCAGGGGCGCTGGCGGATTTCCGCCATGTGCAGCGCCGGCTCGCTCACCGTCTGGGCGCTGATGCTCAGGTGGCGCAGGTGCTCCTGGACCCAGAGCAAGTGCGGGTGGGGCAACTGGTGCGCGGGCGCGATGACCTCCGGTGCGCCCGCGGCGTCCCCCCTCAGCTCATGCCTGGGCATCGCTGGTCCCACCACGGGCGGCAGTGGCACCAGGGCGAGCTGGCCGGGTCCCGGTCGGCTCACCTCGTCAGCGACCGCCCCGTAGAAGTCGACTAGCCGCGCCGTGACCAACCGGAGCCCGGTGCAGGCCGGCGCTCCCGCGTACTCGTCCGAGCCCTCAAGCGGCAGGCACGCGCCGCCGAAGTCACCCTCCACGACAGGTGTCGAAGTCCGCAGCCCGGCCAGCGTGTAGGCGGTCAGCCGGATCCTCGACGTGGCGTTGATGAGCGCCCACAGGTCTTGTTTGCTTAGCCGCTTGCTGCCCTGCTCGGTGAAGAACCCGCGCACGGCGTCGTCAAGCCGGACGGCGGCGCGCTCGGCGGCGATCGCCGCGCTCGGCGGCACCATCAGCTCGCTCAGCGCCCACTCCACGGACTGCGTCAGGTACTCCGCCCCTGAGCGGAACGCGTCGCCGAGGTCGCCGGCCATCACCGTCGACACGCCGTGCGGCCAGAACAGCACGCCGACCGCCAGGCTGACGCCGCAGCCGATCGCCACGTCCTCGATCCGTAGCAGCCCGACCGTCCAGCCCACCGGCGCGAGCAGGTTGAACAGCACCACGATCGTCACGGTGAACGCCGCCTGCCCGACGGCGAATGGCGCGGTCCCCGGCGCGTACGCGGCGACGAGCACCGCCACAGGCAGCACCACCCACAGGGCGTCGGGATTGGTCCCGATCGCGATGAGCAGCGCCGCGCCTACCGCGAACCCAACCACGGTCCCCGCGAGGGCCCGCCACGCCGTCGCCCCGGTCGAGGCGGCGCTTGTGCGCAGCACGGACAGCGTGCCGAGCACCACCCAGAACCCGTGCTGTACCCCGGACAGGTCCGCGACGGAGACGGCCGCCGCGAGCGCCACCGCCGCGCGCAGCGAGTTGAGGAACCAGACCGAGCGGATCGTGGCGTGCCGCCGGATCAGCGCGAGCGCGCCAGCGAGGCCCGTGATCGTGCTCGTCTTGGCGACCATCTCGACGGTTGCCTGGAAGCTGGCACGGCGGCTGGCGATCAGCGCTTCGGCGGCGGCGGCCTGCGCGACGATCGCGATCGACTGCGCGTGCACGGCCTGCGCCGCCGAGAGCCGGGAGTCGGGCTCGCCCGCCCGGCCGGACAGGTCCCGCAGGTGCGCCGCGGAGTCGGCGCGTGCCGCCTCAACCGCGGCGAAGTCGGGCTCGGCCGCCTGCCCGGCGAGCAGCGTGCGCGTGTCGTCGAACAGCCCGGCGGCGGTCCGCAGCAGCTCCCGGTCGGCCGGGCAGCCGTTGGCGAGGTTGATGTGCCCGTCAAACGCGTCGCTCGCCTGCGTCGCGCCCCACTCAAGCAACTGGACGAGGCTGGACAGCGCCCGGTCCGAGGTGGCCAGCCCCGTCGGGCGGTACGGCGCGGCGGTAAACGCGGTCAGCAGCCGCTCCTTGGCGGCTCTCATCACTTCCGGCTTAGTCGTCTGGCCTCCACCCGCGGCGCGCACCCGGCTGGCCAGTTCCCCGGCCAGGTCGCCGGCCGCCGCGCGCAGTCGGCTGCCGGGGGCGCGCGGTGACAGCAGCAGGACCGCGATCGTCCCGGCGGCGGACGCCAGCAGCCAGCCTTCGAGGCGGCTGGGGATGGTGGCGGCACCGCCAGCCGAGGCGACCGGGAGCACGTAGGCGAACATGGCCGCGGTGGTGCCGGACGCGGCGTTCGGGCCGCCGATCCCGGCGAAGAAGATCGCGAACGTGACCGGGACCGTGACGACCGCGGCCAGCCAGGTGGTCCCGCTGACGAGCGTGCCGATGATCAGCGCGATGCTGCCCACGACGGCGAGTCCCGTGTGCGCGATGAGCTTGTCCCACCTGGTGCCGCCGAAGTTGGCGATGATGAGCGTCGCGAACCCGCCGAACGTCGCGAACAGCGCCATCTGCGGGTTCCCGACGACTTTATCGGTGATCGCGAAGAGGGACGGGATGACAACCGTCGCGCGCACTGCGCGCATCGCGGCGGGCACGGCCCAGGCGGGCTTCAACGACTTCCACCACTGTTGCGCCATGCGCACGAGCCTAAAGAACTCTTGTGGTGCGTAGCCAGACTTTTTAGCCAGGCGTTTTCCGGCTAAATGTCTACGGCTCGTCTACGGCTCGTCGGGGCTGGGGAGCTCGACTTCGACGGTCAGCCCGCCGCCGGGCGTGTCGACGAGCCTAATGGTCCCGCCGTTGGCGGTGACGAGCCGGTGCACGATGGCGAGGCCGAGCCCGGTGCCGTGCTGGCTGCCGGTGGTGAACCGCAGGAACGCGCGTGACCGCTCCTGCGGGGTCATGCCGGGGCCGTCGTCGGCGACGGTCAGCACGGTGCCAGTCTCCGACCGCGTGACCGAAACCCCGACGGTGCCGCCCTCGTCACCAATGGCCTCAATCGCGTTGTCGATCAGGTTGTCGAGGATCTGCTCTAGGTGCCCGGCGCCAAGGGCGACCAGGGGAGCGGGGGAGAGGGACGGCGCCTCGGCCAGCAGCTTGACCCCGTTGCTGTCGGCCACCGGCTGCCACGCCGCGACCCGCTCGCCAACGACCTCCGTGACGTCGATGTGCTCAAGCTGCTCAGTGACCGACTCGGCGCGAGCGGTGGCGAGCAGGCCGTCGACCAGCCGGGACAGCCGGGCGATCTCTTCCTGCGCCCCGGCGAGCTCGGCGGCCGCGGCCGGCGGTGAGTCCGCGGCGAGCAGGTCAAGCCGGAGCCGGAGCGCGGTCAGCGGGGTGCGGAGCTGGTGCGAAGCGTCGGCGAGCATCGCCCGGTGCCCGTGCACCAGGGCCTCGAGCCGTCCGGCCATCATGTTGAACGTGGCGGCCATCCGGCGCAACTCGGGCGGACCGTACCCGGTTTTGGCGCGGACCGTGAGGTCGCCGTCGGCGATCTTGCGCGCTGCGGTGTCCAGCCTGGCGAGGGGCCTGCTGACCCAGCGGGCGAAGTAGATGGCGATGAATACCGCCGCGGCCATCGCCGCGCCGCTGAGCCCGACCAGGTAGAGCCACAGGTTCGCGATGTTCTGGTTGAGCGGCCCGGTGGGCCGTTCGAGTACCACGGTGCCGATTGCGGTACCGCTGAGCTTGCCGTCGTCCCACACGGTCTGCACAGCGATGGCCCGGTCGCTGGTCAGCTGGGTAGTGGGGTCGTTCTGCAGCCTGGACTGCGCGACGAGCTGCCGCCAGGCGGGGTCATGCGGAGTTCCCTGGCGGACGACGACGTTCCCCTGCTCGTTGAGCAGGAGCAGCTCATCACCCTGGCGGGCGGCCGTCACGAGCGCGGCCGACAGCGCGGGGTCGTCTGCGATGTGGTCGCCGAGCCGCGCCTCGGCGATGCCGGCGATCGAAGCGGCGCTGCGCGCCGTGTCCTCGACGAACGAGTCACGCTCGTGCGCGATGGCTCCGAGCGCCAGCGGCACCACCGCCGCGACAAGGATCGCGAGGGTCAGCACGAGCAGCGCGGCGGCGACCCGCCTGGTCACTAGTCTGCGGCTTCGTCTGCCGGCACTGCCGGACGGTCCGCCAGCCGGAAACCGTGGCCGTACACGGTCTCGATGAGCGAGGGGTCGCCGAGCTTGCGGCGCAGCGCGGCTAGGTGCACGTCGAGCACCTTGGTCGGCCCGTACCAGTGCTCGTCCCAGGCTCGCTCGACGATCTCCTGCCGGCTGATCAGCCGGCCGGGGTCGGTGGCCAGGCACTCCAGGATCGCGAACTCCTTGGGCGTCAGCGCGATCTCGCTGCCCGTGATCGTCACCTTGCGGGTGCGCAGGTCAACGGTGAGCGGCCCGTGCCGCAGCACCTCGGTCGTGCCGCCGCCCACCCGCTGGCCGCGGCGGAGGACCGCGCGGATCCTGGCGAGCAGCTCGGCGAGCCCGAACGGCTTGACCAGGTAGTCGTCGGCCCCCTCGTCAAGCGCGAGGACGCGGTCGGCTTCCTCGCCGCGCGCGGTCACCACGATGATCGCGGCGTCTGAGTCGGCGCGGAGTCGGCGGCACACGTCCATGCCGTCCACGTCCGGCAGCCCGAGGTCGAGGAGCACGACATCCGACGGGGGGCGCCGCAGCGCCTCGGCGCCCATGGCCACGCTGTCTGCGGTGTATCCGGCCCGCTCAAGGCCGCGGACCAGTTGCGTGGCGATGCCTGGGTCGTCCTCAACCACGAGCACGGAAACCTGCGGAGAAGTCACGCATACACGGTAGGGCTCCGGGCGTGCGGAGCAGAAATCGGTCATGATTCTTAAGAATTTCTGAAGATTTCTGGTTGGCCCCTGGGCTGGTACTCCCCAAATCCCATTCCCTGCCCAGTGAAACCATTACTCTGAGTGGCGATCTATTTACCTATAGTTAGTCAAGGGCGCGGGGGCGAAAATGTGGGGCCAGGAGACGTGGACGATCCTGCTGGCAGGGCTGATCAGTGCGGGTGCCGCGGCCAGCGTCGCCTGGTTCCTGCGCAAGCGTGAGTTTGAGCCAGAGGACGTCACGATCGGCTTTATCGGACCGTCGCTTGCCGCGATGTACCTGCTCGTGCTGGCCTTGTCGCTTGCTACGGAGTGGCAGACCCTCAGCTCCGCGCAGCAGGCGGTCGGCAATGAGGCGGTGGCTGTGCGCCAGGTCTACTGGGCGGCCAGCGGGTTGCCCGAGCCGGCCGCGAGCGACCTGGAGTCTCAGGTCCGTGGCTACCTGAGCACGGTCATCCATCACGACTGGCCGGAGATGGAACGCGGCACCCTGGATAACCGCAGTGATCAGTTGCTGTCGACGATGAGCACGTTCGTGCTGCGGATCAACACGACGACCTCGGGGGCATCCAACGCACAGCAGTACGCCCTCGGCCAGCTCAGCGTGCTCGCATCGGCTCGTGCCCAGCGGGCGGGCGCCGCGGAGAGCCGGCTGCCGCTCGGCGTGCTCGTGGCGGTGATCGTTACCTCGCTCTTCGTCTGCGCGTTCCCGTTCGCCGGCGGCATGAAATCCGAGCGGGTCTGCGTCACGATCGCCATCCTGCAGACGGCGCTTGTCGCAGTCTGCGTCGTGGTGGTGTTCCAGTTGAATAATCCGTTCACCGGCCCGCTGGCAACGACCCCGGGCCCCCTGACAACGGTCGCAGCCCTGGTCGGCGCGCGATGATGTTTCCCCTGGCAGGCATTAACGTCACGCTCGCCCTCGCCTGCCTGCTGATTCGCGTCGGGGCTTTCCTGGGCACGCCGGACCTTGGCCTGTACTTCTACCTCCACCAGGGCGCGTGCTGCCACCCGTGCCCCACGGCCGTGCCCCCGACGGGCCCCCCGATTCCGCCCGTGCCCCCGACTCCACCGGGAACGCCAACTCCGATGCCGCCCCCAACAGGCACACCGGCTACGACTCCGCCCCCGACCCCGACGCTTACGCCGACCCCCACCCCCACTCCCACCCCCACTCCCACCCCCACCCTGACGCCGACGGGCAGGCCGACGCCGACACCGACAGGCACACCAGCCACGACTCCGCCCCCGCCCCCGCCGCCGACGCGGACCCCGACGCCGACGCCGACCGGCACGCCGACGCCGACCCTGACGCCGACAGGCACGCCGACGCAGACCCCCATCCCGCCAATGACGCCGACGCCCACTCCGACATCGACCGTGACGCCGCCGCTTGCGCCGACCCCGACTCTGACGCCGACCGGCACTCCGACGACGACCCCGACCCTGACGCCGACGCCGACGCCCACTCGGACGCCAACTCTGACGCCGACCGGCACTCCGACCCCGACTCGGACGCCAACTCTGACGCCGACAGGCACTCCGACTCCGACTCTGACGCCGACGCGCACTCCAGCGCCGACTCCGACCCCGACCCTGACCCCGACGCTGACGCCGACGCCCGCCCCGACGCCGACCCCCGCCCCGACGCCGACCCCCGCCCCGACCCCCGCCCCGACGCCGACGCGCGCTCCGACCCCGACCCCGACGCGCACTTTGACGCCGGCCCCGACCGGGACACCGCCCGCAACTCCGACTCCCGCGCCGACCCGGCGCCCAGCACCGACGCCTACCGGGACGAGCACGTCGGCGCCGGGCCCGAGGACCCCGCCCGTGCCGCCACGGTCAAAGCCGCGACCGATTCGTCCTGCGCCGACACCGGTACGCGCTCCAGGGACGCCAGCCCCAACCCCGGTGAAACCGGCGCCGGCGAAGTTGGCTGTCGCAGCGCACAAAACTACGCGCGGCGCCCGGGCCACCCCGCCGCGTCGGCCCGCGAAGCCGCACCGGACCGCGGCGCGACACAAGCCCGCGGCGCGGCACCGCCGGACCACGGCACCAGCCAGGCCCGCGATCTTCCACGGTCAGGGCGACGCGTTCCTGCCCACCCGAAGCAAGGTGATCCCGGTGATCAGCGTGGGCATCCTCATGATCGTGGTGCTCATCCCATGCGCCGCAGCCGCAGTCACAAGGTACGGGAGGGTCAAGTGAGCCCCTACCGGGCCGCTTCCCCTGGCTTTCCACCCTGAGGGCGGCCGGGCCGAAGGCACCATCGGGACTGCGTGCCAGGCTGCTCGTGGGTGCCGTCGCGGCCGACGGCCTTTTCGTGATCTGCGTCGCAGAGACGGGTCAGTCCGCCGTCGGTGGCGAGCCCGCGCTTTCCGGTCGTGTTCGGCCGACGACAGACAGGGCATGGCGTGCCGCGCATTTCACGAAATATCCGGCATGCCGGAGGCTGGGACCGACGCGCCAGCGCCCGGCATGCCGGATGCTGGGACCGACGCGCCGAGCCGGAGGGGCCGACGCGAAGATCGTGGATAGTTAGATACGCCATAGGATATGCAGCCATCCACTATCTTTTTGAGTCCTGCAAAGTAGTAGCAAATTTTCGCGACATATCCGGCTTTCCGGACATCCGTCCAGGGTGTGATCGCGAAGGCTTTATTTTTCCGGAAGGCTTTATTTTTCCGGAAGATTTTATGTACCTATGCGATGCGAAACTTACGTCAGGAATAAAGTCTTCGTGATCATTCGGGAAGACGAAAACGGGAATGTCGGCTATGTGGTATTTATTGCCCCATATGCACGGCATCCCCGCACCGCTGCGGGGCGCGACGCGACGGTAGTCAGCGCGAGCCAATGGACAAAGGGTGCCTTTCCCCGCTCATAGAGCGGGGAAAGGCACCCTTGGGCGCACCGCGAGCCGCATTACTCAGCGGCCGACCTCTACGTTGTCCAGGACGCCTAGGGCGTCGGGGACGAGGATCGCGGTGGAGTAGTAAGCCGAGATCAGGTAGGACATGATGCCCTTGTCGTCGATCCCACGCAGGCGCACGTTGAGGCCTGGCTCCCGCTCGTCGGGGAGGCCGGTCTGGCGCAGGCCGACAACCCCTTCGTCCTTCTCGCCGGTGCGCATCGCGAGGATCGATGTCACGCCGCGGGCGGTGAGCGGGATCTTAGGGCAGGGGAGTACGGGCACACCCCGCCAGGCGCTCACCGCTGACTCCTCGACGACGACGCTCTCCGGGTAGACGCCGCGCCGCGAGCACTCCCGGCCGAACGCGGCGATGGCCTTGGGGTGGGCGAGGAAGAACCGGGTCTTGCGCCGACGGCAGAGCAGTTCGTCCAGGTCGGCGGGGGTGGGCGGCCCGCTTCTTGTGTGCAGCCGCTGGCTGGCGGCTGCATTCGCGAGCAGGCCGAAGGACGGGTTGGTCAGCAGTTCCGTTTCCTGGCACTCGCGTAGCTCGGAGATAGCGAGGCGCAGCTGCTGCTCGGCCTGGTCCATGGGGTCGTTGTAGAGGTCGGCGACGCGCGTGTGGACCCGCAGGATCGTCTGCGCGAGGGACAGCTCGTATTCGCGGGGGCTGGCGTCGTAGTCCGCGAACGTGCCAGGCAGGTCCGGCTCGCCGGAGTGGCCGGTCAGGAGCGCGATGTCGGCTTCGCCGCGGTGGTTCACCGGCCGTGACCGCAGCGATCGGTACTGCTCCAGGTGATCGGCGAGGCCCGGCGCGCGAGCGGCGACCGCGCCCACCACCGCACGGGGCAGCGACAGCACCGTGCACGCGGTCACGGCCCTGGCGGTGAACTGCCAGCGGCTGTCTGGGTCGGTGAGGGCCTGGTCGCCGAAGTACTGGCCTTCGGCGAGAACGCCGAGGTCCGCCGGGTCCCCGTACGGACCCGTCCCTACCTTGCCCACCTTGCCGTGCGCGATCAGGCAGACCCGGTCGGCACTGCCGCCGAGTTCGGCGATCACCTCGCCAGGCTGGTAATCGCTCCGCGAGACACTCCTGGCCAGCTCGGCGAGCACGGACTCATCCGTGAACTCGCGCAGGGCGGGCAGCTCGCGCAGCTCGGCGGCGATAACCTCAAGCCGGTCACCGCTGCCCGTGAAGGTGACCAGGCCGTCGCCGACGGTATGGGTCAGGCGGCGGTTGACCCGGTAAGTGCCGCCGGGGGCCTCCACCCAGGGCAGCATGCGCAGCAGCCAGCGCGGCGTGATGCCCTGGGTCTGCGGGACGGACTTCGTCGTCGTGGTGAGCTGGCGTGCGGCGCCCGTACACAGGCTCAGGCCGGAGTCCGGAGGCTGGCTGGGGTCCGGAGAAAGCCGACTGCGTTCTGTATCGATTGTCAAGGTTCTGGCCTTTCCGCGAAGTCACTGGTAGCGGTCGGTGCTGCCGTGCCATTCGATGCCGCCGGCCATCCAGGCCTGCGCGCCGCGCAGGAAACGGTGCAGCTCCACTGTGCTTAGAGAACCAGCGGGGACCGCCATCAGCTCGCGCTGGCTGGCCTCGAAGCCGCGAACGAAGTCGTTGTGCAGCGCGACGGCGCGCGCGGTCGCGTCCCTCATGGGGAGGTTCTCCTCGGCGGCGATCAGCAGGACCAGGTTGGAGTCGGGCAGCTCGTCCGCCGCCTCCTTGGTGACGGAGTGCAGGTCGTTGACGATGACCGACGCCGTGCCCGCCTGCATGAGCGCCTGGTGAAACCGCTTTTCGTAGAAGATGTTCGCGGGCAGCTCGTAGCCGCCGACGACGTCGATGAGCGTCATCGAGGTGTAGAAGCTGTCGTGCTGGCGTGCCGCCAGGTACCTCCAGACGCGTGGCAGTTTCTGCAGGTACCGCCAGGCAGCGTAGGCGGTCCAGCTCACGCACATCTGGAACGCGGTGTTGCATGCCCGCATGACCTGAGCCGGGGTGGCGTGCTCGGTCAGGTGAGACACCGCCGAGCGCAGCGCGACCAGCACCGGGTCGGCGTCGATGACCTCTTCAAGCTGACGCGTGTACGGCCCGGCGGGCGGCGGCGGGTCCATGGCGGACATCATCAGCGCCAGCCGCGGCGGCAGCTCCGTCGGGGTGGCGCCGAGCGAGGTCTCGTCGGCGTAGTAGTCGTCCGCGGCCCACCAGGCGGCGTTCAACCGCGCGGCCACGAGCAGCATGTCGGGGTCGTCGGTGTCGGCGTGGGTGAGCATGGCGAGCCGGCCGAAGCCGGTGGCGCGGAACTTATCCAGCTGGCCGGCGTAGATCCCGACCTGACGGGCCCAGGCGACGAGGCGGTCGTTGACGACCTCGCCGAGCCCTTCGTTGATCCGCGCCGTCGCCGGGGCGTACAGCGGGGGATGGGTCCCGTCGCCCCACTCCCGTTCCCCGTACGGCAGCGGCAGGTACGCTTCGGGATGGCCGGGTGCGGGCCCGAGGCCGGGCAATCCGGCCTCGGGCAGCGACGGCCGGGCGATGCGCAGCCCGCTGGCCCCCGGACCGGACGGGCCTGGCAGTGGTCGCGCTACCGGGGTGAGGCCCGGTGCCGGTGCCGGTGCCGGCCGGGCGATGCGCAGCCCGCTGGTCCCCGGACCGGACGGGCCGGGCAGTGGTCGCGCTACCGGAGCGACGCCGGGCGCCGGCGCTGGCCCCGGCCCCGGTGCCGGCCGGGAGACGCGCAGCCCGGAGGTGCCGAAGCCGGATGGGGCGAGCGGCTTGGGTGTCATGGCCTTCTCTCCTCCGGGCTGACCGCGTTGGCGAGGTCGAGCACGCCTGCCAGCCACGGGGTGAAGTCGTCGGGCCGCGCGGCGATCTCGGCGGCGAGCGGGCCCGGACTCGCCCACCGGACCCCGCGCACCTCGGTCTCGTTGGCCGAAGGGACGCCGTGAGTCAGCGTGGCGACGAAGACGTGATCCCACTCGTACTCGACGTACCTTGTCGCCGCCTCGGCGGCGTGGTAACGGTGCACGCCGGCCTCCACGAGCGGCGTGATCTGCGCCGCGGTGATCCCCAGCTCTTCGGCCAGCCGCGTCTGGGCGGCCGCCGCGGGGGCCTGGCCGGGCGCCGGGTGCCCGCAGCACGCGTTGGACCAGCGCAGCGCGAAGCGCGTCTTGACGGCCGCGCGCTGCTGCAGCAGCAGGCGCCCTGCAGGGTCATAGAGCACCACCGAGAACGCGCGGTGCAGACGGCCCGGTGCGGTATGCGCCTGGTGGACCGGGCAGGCGCCAAGCGCCCTGCCTGCCCGGTCCACTAGCTCGACAAGCAACTGCTCGCGGTCAACGGCCGCCGTCCCGGATGTCGGCGCCGACGCCGCCACGTCCGTCACCATCCGACGTAGTCGGCGACGATGAGCAGGTAGTGGAAGCTGCCCTCGCGGTACGCGGTGAGGAACGCGTCCTCGATTCCGGTGGCGACCGAAGAGTTAGCGCGCAGTTCCCAGTACGGGATCGTGTCGCGGGTGAGGTCGACGACGGTGATCGGCACGAAGTCATTCGCGGCGAGGGCCCTGAAGTACTCGCTGCGCGGGTGGATGTTGCACGTGTAGTGCTGGTCGATCTGGCTGACCGCCTTGGACCGGCCGCCGGTGACGTCGTTGTAGCAGCCCGTGATGCAGACGTAGCGGCCGCCGTCCCGCAGCAGCCGCGCGAACTCCCGGTACAGCTCGTGCAGGTCGACGTACATGGTGGTCTCGTTGGTCCAGATCACCTGGCGCGATCCGGTCTCGAAGCCGGTGTCGAGCATGTTGCGGAAGTGGAACCGGACCCGGTCCGCGACGCCGCGCTGGGCCGCCTGGGCGTTGGCGAACTGGACCTGAGCCTCGGAGATGCTGACGCCGTCGACTTCGCAGCCGAACCGCAGGTTCGCCATGAAGCTCGTGCCGCCGCGCCCCGACCCCGCGTCGAGCAGGCGGTCGGCGGGGCGGAGGAAGCCGAAGTGGTCGAGCAGCAGGTCCGCCTGCGCGCTCTCCAGCCGGTGCATCTCGGCGATGATGGCCTGGTCCCGGATGTCGGCCGGCACTTGGAACACGGACGCGTCATAGTCGCCGATACCGTAGTGGTGGTGGTAGAACCCGTCGACCTCGCCGAGCCGCAGGTTGACGGGGTCGCGCTCGGCGTTCCAGTAGGCGGCGACGGACTGCTGGTAGGCGGTCCGCACTACGGGCTGCCCCGCGACGAAGGATGCCGCGTCCTGGCGTGTGGTGGACATTGAACGGAAACTCCTTGCCGAGGAAGTCACGAAATATCGGGAACATGAGAGAAAGGCGGCTACTCGGCCTCTTGCCCGAGCTCCACGTTCTCCAGCACGCCGATCGCGTCGGGGACCAGGATCGCCGCGGAGTAGTAAGCGGAGACGAGGTAGGAGATGATGCCCTTTTCGCTGATGTTCATGAAGCGGACGTTGAGGCCCGGCTCGTACTCATCGGGGATTCCGGTCTGCCGCAGGCCCACGACCCCCTGCTTGTCCTCGCCGGTGCGCATGAGCAGGATCGAGCTGGTGTTTCCCGCGGCGATCGGGATCTTGCTGCAGGGGAACAGCGGCACGCCGCGCCACGCCGGGATCTGGTGCCCGCCGACGTCGACGCTGGTCGGGTAGATGCCCCGCTTGCTGCACTCGCGGCCGAAGGCGGCGATCGCCCGGGGGTGAGCCAGGAAGAACGAAGGGTCTTTCCACACGACGGCAAGCAGCTCGTCCATGTCATCGGGAGCGGGGGCGCCGCTGCGGGTGTGCACGTGCTGAGCGGGGTCCGCGTTGTGTAGCAGCCCGAAGTCATGGTTGTTGAGCAGCTCGGCTTCCTGCCGCTCGCGCAGTGCCTCGATGGTGAGGCGCAGCTGCTGCTCGATCTGGTCCATCGGCTTGTTGTAGAGATCGGCGACCCGGGTGTGCACGCGCAGCACGGTCTGCGCGACGGACAGCTCGTACTCGCGGGGGGAGCTCTCGTAGTCGACGAAGGTGCCGGGCAGGTCAGGCTCGCCCGCGTGCCCGGCCGCGACCGTGACCTCCGCCTCGCCGTGCTGGTCCTGGGGACGCGACTTGCGCTCGCGAATGCCCTCCAGGTGCGCGGTCAGCTCCGGGGACTGGCCGGCCACCTGCTGGAACGCCCGCTTGGGCAGCGAGAGCACCGTGCAGGTGGTGGCGGCCTTGGCGGTGAACTCCCAGATGGCGTCGGGCTGCAGCAGCATCTGCTCGCCGAAGTACTGTCCGTCGGCCAAGACGCCGACCATCGTCTCGTTCCCGTACTTGCCCGCGCCGAGCTTGTTGATCCGGCCGTGCGCGATGAGGTAGACGCTGTCCGCCTGGTGGCCGAACTCGGCGATTACCTCGCCGGGCGCGACCTGGCGCTGCTCGAACCGGCCAGCGAGCGCGGTGAGCACCGCCTCGTCCTCGAAGCCGCGAAGCGCCGGGAGCTCGCCGAGCTCGGCGGGGATGACCTGGACGCGACCGCCGCCGGCGCTCGCGAAGTCGATCCGCCCGTCGCCGACCGTGTAGCTCAGCCGGCGGTTGACCCGGTACGTGCCGCCAGAGGCCTCGACCCACGGGAGCAGCCGCAGCAGCCACCGGGTGGTGATGCCCTGCATCTGCGGAACCGTCTTGGTCGTCGTGGCTAGGTTGCGTGCCGCCGCGATGCTCAGGCTAAGCGAGGCCTGCCCGCTGGCGGTCGCCGCGCTCGGCGCGGTCGGCTCGGTTTCGACTGACACTTAAATCCTTTCCTCAAGGATCAGAGGGGCGGCCGTGCACGACACAGCAGCGGCCGTATTCGGTTCGAAAGGCAGACTACACCGCTCTGAACTGCGAGAACGCGAAATGAAAACCGCAATCGAATGCGCTTGAATGCTTATATTGAAAGCCTGTTAATGCGCAAAAATGAATTGGGTGCCCTTTCCGGAATTATCCGCAGGAAAGGGCACCCAAGGGCAGCGAGCGTCAGCCGCGCTACTCCGGCATGGTCAGCACCGGCTTGATGACGTCGCCGCGGTGGGACGCCTCGAGGGCCTCGTTGACCTGGTCGAGCGGGAACTTCTCGATGAGCCGGTCGTACGGGAACCGGCCTTGGGCGTTGAGCGTGATCAGCGTGTTGATCAGGGACACGGAGCGGCCCTCACCGCCGAGGACGCCGATGACCTTCTTCCCCCACAGCGTGGACAAGTGGTCGAGGGAGAACGACGCCCCGGCCGGCGCGCCGCCGATCAGCGCGACGGTGCCCCGCATGCCCACCGAGTCCGCGGCCTGCCGCAGCACGTTCACGTTCCCGGCGCAGTCCATGCTGAAGTCCGCGGGCCCGCCGCAGATCTCCTGCACGGCCCGGACTGGGTCCACGCCAGTGGACACGTCGACCGTCTCGGTGGCGCCGAGTTCGGACGCGAGCGACAGCCGCGACGCGAGACGGTCTACCGCGATGATGTGCGTCGCCCCGGTCAGCCGGGAGGCCATGATCGCCGAAAGCCCGACGGCCCCGGACCCGTAGACGACGATCGACGACCCGGGATGAGGGCGCAGCGCGTTGAGCACCGCCCCGGCCCCGGTGGAGATCCCGCACGCCAGGGGCCCCAGAAGAGACACGTCCGTGTCGGCGGGTACCGGCACGAGGGCGCTGGCGGCGCAGATCGAGTGCGACGCGAACGACGACTGCCCGAAGAAGTGGCTGTGCAGCGGCGACCCGTCCAGCCGTCGCAGCGAGGTCGACCCGTCGGCGCGCGACCCGGCGATGACGAGCGACCCGAGCTGCAGGCAGTACCGCGGCTGCCCTTCCAGGCAGTTCCTACAGGATCCGCACCACGGCCAGCCAATGACCACTTTGTCCCCAACGGAAACGTTGGTCACGCCCTCACCAACCGCTGACACCACGCCCGCCCCCTCGTGCCCGAGGACGCCCGGCGCGGGGAAGGGCATGTCCCCGTCCCGCGCGAGCGCGTCAGTGTGACAGACGCCTGACGCGACGACCTTCACCAGCGCCTCCCCGGGCCCAGGTGCATCGATCTCCACTTCGGTCACAGACAGTGGCATGAATAGCTTCTCGAAAACCGCCGCGTTAGCGCGCATCAGCACCTAGCTCCCTTGCCCTTCGAATTAATCCTTGCGTGCCGCGTCGACGGCCGACCGGATGGCCGCCCCGGCGTCGCTTACGGCCTTGTCGGCGTCGTCAAGCACGCCGGTAAACGTGAAGAACGCGTGGATCTGCGACCCGAAGTGCCGGTGCTCCACCGGTACCCGCGCCACCCGCAGCCGGTCCGCGTAGGCGAAGCCCTCGTCCCGCAGCGGGTCATGCTCGGCGGTTACCACGTAGGCGGGCGGCAGCCCGGAAAGGCTGGACGCCCGCAGCGGCGAGGCGTACGGGTTCACCCGGGTGGCGGCGTCGGGCGTGTAGCGGTCCCAGAGCCAGACCATGTCCCGCCGGTTCAGGATGAACTCGTCCCCGTCGTACTCCCGGTACGACCGGCGGTCCAGGTCGCAGTCGACGACCGGGTAGACGAGGACCTGCAGCGCGATGGGCGGCCCGCCGAAGTCCCGCGCCCGCAGCGCGGTCACGGCCGCGAGGTTCCCGCCGGCGCTGTCACCGGCGACGACGACCGGCCGCCCGTGAGCGAGCCCGGCACGCGACGCGGCCCACACGAGCGCGTCGTACGCGTCGTCGGCGGCGGCGGGGAAGACGTGCTCGGGCGCGAGCCGGTAGTCCACGCTCACCACGTCACACCCAGAGGCGATGGCAAGCGAGCGCATCGAGGCGTCCCACCCGTCGAGCGAGCCGAGCACCCAGCCGCCGCCGTGGTAGTACACGACGAGACCGGGCGCGGACGACGACGGCGAGTACACCCGCGCGGGCATCCCGCCGGCCTGCGAGGGGATGACGATGTCCCGAACGGATTCGACATCAGGCCCGGCCGGGATCATCGCGTTGCTCGCCTCGACCCCGGCCCGCGCTTCATCAGGCGTCAGTTCCCAGAGCGGCGGCGCGCCGGAGGCGGCCTTCCCGTCGAGGACCTGCTGCGCCTGCGGGTGCACAGAAATGCCCACGCTTAACCTCCGAGCCCTGACAGTCACCGTTGAAGTCAGACAATGTTAATTAAAAGCTCATATTTACGACATGCCTAGCGTGAATCCCTCGTAGCCGGCAGCGGCCACCTCATCGCACTTGGCCCGGTAGGGCCCGCACCCGCCCACGTATGAGGTGAACACCCGAGGCTTACCGGGAATGTTTGCCCCCACGTACCAGGAGTCCGCCCGGGGAAACAGTGTCACATTGGCCACGTCCGACACGTGCGACATCCACCCGGACTGGGCGGAAACGGTCGGCTCGATCGTCGTGTACCCCTGCGACCGCAGCCAGACGATGCAGTCCCGCACCCACTCGACGTGCTGCTCGATGGACAGCACCACGTTGGAGAACACCGAGGGCGACCCCGGCCCGGTGATGATGAACATGTTGGGGAACCCGGCGGCGGCCAGCCCGAGGTAGGCCTGTGCCCCGGATGCCCACGCGGAGCGCAGCGGCACGCCGTCAACGCCCCGGATGTCCATCGCGAACAGCGCCCCGGTCAGCGCGTCGAACCCGGTCGCGAACACCAGCGCGTCGAGATCGAAGGAGTCCGACGTTGTCTTCAGGCCCCCCGGGTACACCGACTCGACCGGCGTGGACCTGATGTCCACGAGAGAGACGTTCGGGCGGTTGAACATCGCGTAATAGTCGTCGCTCTGGCACAGCCGCTTCGCCCCGACGGGATACCCGCGCGGGCAGAGCAGCTCGGCCACCTCCGGGTCGAGAACCGTTTCCCGGATCCGGTCCCGCATGAACTCGGCCACGACGTCGTTGGCCTCCTGCGACACCAGCAGATCGGTATAGGCACCGAGGAACGGCATCCCGCCGCCCGCCTGCCACCGCTGCGTGAAGAGCCGCTGCACGTCCTCCGGGGGCTCGGACAGCACCGGCCGCCCCGTCCCGGTGACCGGCACCCCGAGGAACGACTGGCGCGCCTCGGCCCGGTACTCCGGGTACCGCGACTTGAACTCCTGCTCCTCGGCTTCCAGCCACGGCCGGTTCCTGTTCGGCACCGCGAAGTTCGCCGTCCGCTGGAACACGTACAGGTGCTCTGCGACGGCCGCGATCTCCGGCGCGATCTGGATCCCGGTGGACCCGGTGCCGACGAGCCCGACCCGCTTGCCTGCGAAGTCAACCCCCTCGCGAGGCCAGCGCGACGTGTGGTACCAGGGCCCGTCAAACTCATCAAGCCCCGGCAGCTCCGGCACCTGGAACTGCGACAGGCACCCGACCGCCGTGGCGATGTACCGGGCCGTCACGCAGTCGCCGTCCGATGTCGTCACGGTCCACGAGGCCGTCGCCGCGTCCCACGAGGCTCCCGTCACCCGCGTGTTCAGCTGGATGTACGGCCACAGCTCGAACTTGTCCGCGACGTGGTTGAGGTACCGCAGGATCTCCGGCTGCGCGGGGTACCGCTCGCTCCAGGACCATTCCTGCTCAAGCTCGGGGGAGAAGGAGTACGAGTAGTCCTTGGACTCGATGTCGCACCGCGCCCCTGGGTAGCTGTTCCAGAACCAGGTTCCCCCGATCCCGTCCCCGGCTTCGAACGCCTTCACCGCCAGCCCCGCCGACCGGAACGCGTGCACCGCGTAGATGCCGGAAAACCCTGCTCCCACCACCACGACGTCAAGGTCGCCCACCGCGCAGCCCCTCCTTCGCAAACACCGCATCCGACGTTAAGTTCGCAAACCTCGCATCCGACGTTAAGAGAGGGGAAAATCCCCGGTCAATGCCCTCCTTCACAAGCCGCGCGTCGTCCTTGTGGTGTCCCACCCCAGTGACCACGCATCCGAACGAGTCCATGCTCCGCGTGGTCCCTCAGCCGCTGCACCTGGTGGGCGTGGTGGGGCGCGGTCCGGGGCGGTTTCGCACGCGCCACGTTTCTCTTTGGGGACTCCGCCGGCGTGATCGGGACGGTCTCGCACGCGCCGCGGATCTTCTGCTGGGGCTTGGCGGCGTGACCTGAACGGTCTCTCGCGCGCCACGTTTCTCTTCCGGGCTTGGCCGGCGGGTTTCATCCGGGAATGTCGGGCGCTGGCGCGCCACGACATTCCCGGATATTTCATGAAGTGGCCGCTTGCGGCTCGTCCGGCTCCTCGGGCCCGTTCTCCTCGGCCGACTCGGGGTTGTCAGGGGGCCTCACGGCGACCGCGACGCGCCGGGTCTGCGCCGACGGGTCGGCGAGCGTCTTCAGGGTCTTGTGGAGTTCCAGCCATACCTTGGCCAGGCCGGCGGCGTGCGGGTTGTCGCCCCGGATCACCGTGGCCGATGCGGACTTGTCGCCAGCCTCCTCGCCCGGAGCCTCCTCGCCTGCGGTTTCCTCACCCGGCGACGCGTTGCCCGCGGATTGCGCAGCCGCCGCGGCGCGCGCGTTCACGGCGCGGAGGGCCTCCTTGCCGGCCTCGACGATGACCGGGTCGGTCGCCACGATCGTGAGGATCTCGTCGGTCACCTGGATGGCCATCTGGCGGCGGCCGGCCTGTTCCGGCTGCTCGTCGCTGGTTCCGGCGAGCTTCGCCGAGCGGAGTTTGCCCCGCAGTTCGTCGAGGTTAACACCGAGCGAGGCGAGGGCCGACGAGGCGGCCGAGTTCGCGTCCTCAAGGGCTGCGAGCAGCAGGTGGTGGGACCCGACAGGCGACGGCCCCGCCAGCCTCGCCGCCTGCTGAAGGGCGGCCTCGACGGCCGGGGTACCGCGTGTCTCGACGGTCGGCAATTCGGGGCGGAACGGGAGGCTCGCCCCGTGCCTGCTCAGCCGCTGCCTGAGCCAGCGGAGCACGGCGTTGGTCTCTTCGGCCCCTTCGACCGGCTCGCCGGGGTCGTCGGCGGACACGGCGTTGAGCACGGCGAGCCGGATCTCAAGCAGGTCCGCGTGCTTGCGCAGGATCTGGGCGGCGACGCCCTCGCCCTCCCTGATCAGCCCGAGCAGGATGTGCTCGGTGCCAATGTAGTTGTGCTTGATGGAGAGGGCCTCGCGCAGCGACAGTTCCAGCGTCTTCTTCGCCCGCGGGGTGAAGGGGATATGCCCGCTCAGCTGGCTCTTGCCCCTGCCGACGGCGTCTTCGACCTCCACGCGGACGCCGTCGCGAGTCATGCCGAAGCCGGCCAGGACAGTGCCCGCGACAGACTCGGGCTCGCCGAGCAGGCCGAGCAGGATGTGCTCGGTCCCGATGTAGTTGTGGTTCAGCAGTCGCGCCTCTTCCTGGGCCAGGACGACGACGTGGCGTGCTCTGTTAGTGAATCTCTCGAACATGCCCCAAAGCCTGCCCCGTGCTAAGAACCCCGTCAATACCATGCTAATAATAGGGATACCAAGCCCGACTCGCCCCGTCCCTCGCCCCGCCCATCGCCCGTCGCCCGTCGCAACAGGCCCGAATGCGCAATCGGGCCGGCAAGAGTGAGCCCGAATGCGCACATGGCCTGCTGGCATCAAGCCGCCGCCGCTGCGGCCGACGTGCCGAATGCGTATTTCTGGCACGTAAGAGTGAGCCCGGATGCGCATTCAGGTCAGTTGGTGTCCTGGGGCTGAGGTGGCGTGACGGGTTCGGCTTGGGTACAAAGGGCATCGAGGCAAAGAAGGGTGGCTATGGACTGGGAAGACCGGCTCGACGACTGGGAGCTAGAGCTTGAACTTGGCGCGCGGCTCGACGGCTCTGACTGGGTGACGCTTGAGAAGGCCGCCGCCGACACCGGCGTGTCGCGGGCCGCGCTGCGCACCTGGTACCGCAGCGGCCAGATCCCGTCGAGACTGGTCGACGGCCCCCATGGTCCGCAGCGCCTTGTCCCCCTCACGATGGTCGCGGAACGCGCCGAGGCAAGCCCCCGCGTCCGCAAGACCACCGAGCGTCGCCTGGCCGACGAGGCCCAGACAGAGCTCCTCCGCCACCGGGTCGACCAGCTAGAACTCCGCCTGGCCGACCTGGAACGCCGCCTCAATAACCCGCCGGAGACCTGACCTCGCCCGCGTTTTAGGGGCACGCAAGAAGAGCTTGGATCGATGAGGTCGCCATAGCGTTACCAGCGATCCACGTTCTTCCCCGGCGAGCCGAACGGCATGGATAACAGCAACTGGCGTCTCGCAAGACCGGGGAACGGACGCTGGCGATGCCGGGAACACGGCGGGAAACACAGGTTGAGGCCCTCAGGTCCCCCCCGGCAAGGGGAGACGGATCCGCGAATCAGGCGGAGCACGCCCCCGTTCGTACGATTCCCCTTAAATCTCCCCGAAGAGACGGTCGCCGGCGTCGCCGAGCCCAGGCACGATGTACCCCTTGTCGTTCAGCCGCTCGTCGACCGCCCCCGTGACGACCCGCACCGAGTCGCCGGGGAACGCCGAGTCAATCCGGGCGAGCCCCTCGGGAGCGGCGAGCAGGCAGATCGCGGTGACCGCGTCCGCGCCGCGGTCCCGCAGCATGGAGATGACCGTCACGAGCGTGCCGCCCGTGGCGAGCATGGGGTCGAGGACAAATGCCTCACGGCCGTCGAGCCGGGCCGGCAGCCGGTCCGCGTAAGTCGACGCCACCAGCGACTCGTCATCGCGGAGCATGCCCACGAAGCCAACGCTGGCCATCGGGAGCAGCCGGGTCATGCCGTCGAGCATGCCGATTCCGGCGCGCAGCACCGGGACGATCAGCGGCTTCGGAGCGGTCAGCCGGACGCCCGACGCGACCCCGACCGGAGTCGTGACGGAAACCGGGGCGACACGAATCTCCCGGGTCGCCTCATAGGCGAGCAGGGTCACCAGTTCGTCAGCCAGCATGCGGAAGGTCGCCCTGTCGGTGCGGGCATCGCGCAGCAGCGTGAGCTTGTGGGTGACCAGGGGATGGTCAGCGAGCAGTGTTCGCATGGTCACCCAGTCTGTCAGAAGTGATCGTGCCGCCGTGGCCGTAGCGCGCGGGCGAGCAACCCGGACAGTGCCGCCGCCGTTCCGACTCCGGTCAGCGCCACCGAGCCGACAGGCGCGGTCTCGTCAAGCAGTTGCAGCGCGCGCAGCCGGTGCCGCAGGACGTGGATCTCGCCGCGGATCGCGCCCGCGAGGCTGCCGCCGGACCGCGACGCCCATCCTTCCCCCGCGTGCAGCTCGATGAGCCGGGACGCGAGTTCCTCGTAGCCGACAGGGCCGCCGTGCAGGGTGATGAGGAGCAGGGCGGCTTCGCGCACCGCGACGGTGAAGTCGGGGTCGGGACCGTCGTCCGGGCCGATCAGCGCCGCCGTGCCGATGTGCCAGCGGACCGCGGCGTCGTCGGCCATCAGCCGTCCGGTCCTGGTCAGCACCAGCGCCGCGCCGCTGCGCCGCACGGCGCCCATCTCGTGCTGCGCCAGCGCCCGCAGGGTGTGCAGCGGGTAGACGTCGAGCTCCTGGTGCCGTCGCCCCGCCTGCTCGGCCGAAGCACCGCTGGCGCCCCAGCCGAACAGGGCCGCCGCCTCCCCGACCAGGGTCGGCGCGATGTAGTACCGGGCGGTCAGCCGCAGCCCCTCGCTCGCGTGCCCGAGCAGCCAGGCCAGCGTGGGCAGCGGCTCGTCTGGCAGGTCCGGCGGTTCAAGTAGCCGAGGCATGACGTTGCGGGCAAGGCGTGACCGCTCGCCCGGATGCCCGTCCGCCCACTCTTCGATCCGCTCGGCGCTGATCCGGCTGAGCCAGGTGTCCGCGTTCGGCGCGCTGTCCGTCCTGGTGAGCCAGCGCTCGACGAGCCCGGCGCGCCTCGTCTTCCAGCCGCTGACCCCGACCTTCAGCTCACTGGCGGCGACGGCGAGCTCGATCGCGGCGGCACACGCCTCATAGGCGGCGCGCTCGTCGGGCCCCATGACCGAGGACCAGGCGAGCAGGTCGGTGTCCGGTGGCACGGCGTGCGAGACGGCCAGGGCCCTGGAGTACGCCGCGATGCCGTCGGCGCGCGAGCCCGCGTACGCGCTGATGATCCGCGACGTCTCCTCGCTGGCGCAGACTTCGGCGTAGCGCTCCATGTCGGCGAGGGTGAACAGCCGCCCGAGCGCACGGGTGACCGCTAGGTGCGCCGCTGTCGGCTGCGGCATCCTGGTCGGCAGCCCGTACCACAGGAATTCCTGCAGCCGTAGCAACGAGATGCTCCCGAGGCCGCCGCCCGAAGTCAGCGAGCGGAGTGCCGTTCTCGCGTCATCGGCGACAGCGGGGTCTTCGCGCGCCAGGGTCTTGAGCGCCTCCGCCTCAGTCATCATGCGGTCAGTCTGCCCCACGAGATCAAGTGACGAAAGATGCGTTGCGGATTTGACAGTTGATGTTCGGGTGCTGTCGCCCGTCACGCTGCGGCTTCGCGCCGCTGCTCATCCAAGTTGGTCCGAACGACTGCCTGCTCCGCCTCATCCGCCCCATTTGCTCGCCTGTTCGCCCGCCGGCGGTCTCGCGGGCGGCCTGGCTGCGGCATGATTGCTGGGGTGAGCGGCATCTACGACGAACCCGAGCTGTACGAGCTGGCCTGCGCCTACCGCGACATCCCAGCCGAAGTCACCGCACTCCAAGCCTGGTGCGTCACACATCACACGGGCCGCGTGAGCTCGGTCCTCGAGCTCGCCGCCGGGCCTGCCGAGCATGCCAGGGAGCTTGCCCGCCGCGGGCTGCGCGCGACCACGCTGGACCTTTCCGCGGCGATGTGCTCGTACGCGGCCGCCCAGGCCAAGGCGGCCGGCGTCGACGTGCACGTAGTCGAAGCGGACATGCGCGACTTCGCGCTCACCGGCCCAGACGGTGCCCCCGCCGCGTTCGACGTCGCCATCACGATGCTGAACTCGGTGTGCCACCTGTTCACCCTCGATGACCTGGTCCGGCACCTGACCGCGGTACGGGCGCACCTAGTCGCTGGCGGCCTGTACATCGTGGAGCTGGCGCACCCGGCGGACTTCTTCGCCCAGGTGCCGCGCACGAGCAGCGAGTGGACGATCGACGCCCCCGGCATGCACGCCGAGGTCCGCTGGGGCGGCCGCACCGACCGGATAGACCCGCTGACCCAGGTCACCAACGAGCACATGACGATCACGGCGACGACCGACGACGGTACGATCCGCACGGTCAGCGACGTGGTCCCCAACCGGTTCTGGACCCTGACGGAGTTCACCGCCGCCATAGCCCTGGCCAACTCCCGCCAGACCCCAACCGGCTCGGTTGCGCTTTCCAGCGCTTCTACCGGGGCCTCTAGCGGAAATGAGCCGCAAACCGCTTCCGGGGGCTTCGAGCTGGTGGCGACCTACGGCGACTTCGACGAGACAACGGCCCTCGACGCCGCGACGGCCTGGCGGATGGTCCTCATCCTCCGTCGCGCCTAGCCCCCGAACCTCAAGCCGGCTCGTTTGCGCTTTCGGCCGCTTCTATCGGGGCCTTTTGCGCAAACGAGCCGGTGAGATGACGTCGCCGCCCGGGGCTACTCGACCGGGATCTCCTTGTTGATCAGGGAGAGGTCGATGCCCTGGCGGGACCTGACGACGCGCGCCACGATGTAGATCACCAGCGCGAGCACGTACATCGCGCCCATGTAGATCAGCGAGTCGTTGTTGTTGACCGCGTACGCACTGTTGGACAGCCACTCATACAGGCAGTACCCGATGAGCCCGATGGTGATCAGGCCGGCGACGGGCACGATCGGGACGCCGAACAGCTTGAGCCGCGAGGCGGGGGAGGCGGCCCACAGGTCCGGCTTGCGCCACGGCAGGATCACCACGGCGATCGCGGAGAACAGGTACGTCACCGCGATGACCAGCGTCGCGTCCAGCGTGTAGGTGTGGAACGTCGAGTTGTACGAGTACAGCGCCGCGAGTCCCACCGCCGGCAGCAGCATGAGCACCAGCGACCAGACCGGCACCCGCCGCTTCTCCGACACCTGGGCCGCACCGTCCGGCAGGATCCGGTCGAAGGCCGCGGCGAAGATCACCCGGGTTGACGACAGGAACAGCGTTCCCACCCAGGCGAAGAACCACAGGCTCATCAGCAGGATCAGGATCACCTGGAACGCCTGGTTGTTCACCAGCCACCCGACCAGCAGCGTCGGGTACGGGAAGACCGGCAGGGCGGCGCTGCTGCCGCCGTAGCCTGCCCAGTTCGCGTTGACGTCCTGGTAGAAGACGTAGCCGAAGGTCTTGGCGAACAGCGCGAGGAAGATCACCGATAGCAGCACCGTGGTCCACAGGCCGAAGAACATCCCGCTGAACACGCGCTTGAAGTCGGAGGCGCCGCGTATCTCGCCGTAGAGCGTGGTTCCCCAGTTTGGCCAGAGCAGGTAGAACATCAGCATCGGAACCAGCAGCATGGACTGCCCGAGGTCCCCGGTGAACCCGAACCCCGGCGGGGTAACCCCGGCCTTGGTCGCCGCTGCGGTGGTCGCCGCGTACGCGTTCTTCATCCCGAACAGCTTGGCCGACTCGTTATTGAACGCCGAGATGAAGTCCGACTGGTTGTTGACCAGCATGACGATCACGATGATCACGACGCCGAGCAGTCCGCCGTAGAAGCACCACTTCTGCACCTTGGCGTAGCCGGCCATGCCGAGCGAGACCAGGATGCCGGCCAGGGTAATCGTGATGAGAGTGACGACGAACGTGCCGGTGTGCGTGGCGAACCAGGCTGCTCCCGACGGGTCGTGAAATGCCACCCACAGCGGCTGGAAGAACTCCTCGGAGAGCACCTGCCCGTAGATCGGTGCCCACAGCCAGAGGATGAACCACCAGCCGGTCGCGGCCGTCACGAACCCGAGGCCGCTGCCGAGGATGCGGCTCTGCCAAACGTAATCACCGCCGGCCCGGGGGATGGTGACAACGAGGCCGCTGTAGGCGACGACCAGGAACGACACCCATACGCCTGAGATAAGCACGGCGGTGAGCAGTTCTCCGGTGGCGAAGGCGCCCTGGTAGGCGAATTCCACCAGGCCAAGCGTGACGACGTTGGTGGACAGGCACGCGTAGATCAGCGAGTCGCGGACCGACCAGCCGCGCACCAGACCGGTCGCTTTCCGCAGGAATAGCGTTGGTCTTTCTTCGCCGAGCGCATCAGTGGCCATGACCCCTCCGATATTTTAATAGAAAAATGTCAATATGTACCTTTGCGTCACGCCAGCACCATAACAGTCAGCCGTTAACTAGGACATACTTGACTTTTCCGTTTTTTGGATTGATGTCGATCAGGGCGGCCTGAAGGACGCCATCCCCGTATGAGCTCCCTGGGTTGACGGTGCGGGTCCGGCCTAGCTTGGCCACGCCGCGGCTTTCGTGAATGTGCCCGTGAACAGAAAGCGGCGGCTGGTATTTCAGGATCGCGTCGCGAACGGCGGTGGAGCCGACCGGCTTCATGACCGCGCCGCCGTGCGTGGGCCGCATGGTCGCGTCCAGCTCGGGTGCCTCGTCGAGCCCGGTGCCATACGGCGGCGCGTGGAAGTTGAACACGGTCCTGTTCATGTCGGGGACGTGTGCGGCGATGGCGTCGATCCGCGCGGCGAGCTCCTCTTCCGGTGCCTCGCGGTGGGTGTCCCATGGCGTCGGGTTGGTGTAGCCCATCGAGATCATCGTGAACCCGCTTCCGGCGAGGTCGATGACCTTCCCCTCGGCGAACGTCACGCTCGGCGCCGCCTCCAGGATCGGGTCGATCTCGAAGATGTCGTCGTTGCCGCCGTTCAGGATGCACGGGATCGCGCCGCCGTGCAGCTTGCCGTCGGCCATGTCGAGCCACCGGTCGAGCGAGTGGGTCATCTCGGCGTTGAACCGCTGGTCGATCGCGTCCTGCGAGCTGAGCTGATCGAGCTCCTCGCCCGTGACGATCGCCGGATAAGACCCGCGGTCCCGCAGTTGCTGCTCGACCTTGAGCAGTTGCTCCCTGCTCTCGAGGCGCAGCCGCTCGCCGCGGACCGTGACCTCCCAGTAGCCGTGGTGGGCGACGATCGGGACCATGACCTTGCCGGTGACGTCGCCCCCGAGCACGACCAGGTCGGCCTTGTAGAACGCGGCGGCGTTGAGGAACTTCTTCCAGCAGATCTCCGACCCGTGGATGTCGGACGCGAAGAACATCTTCATGAGGTGTCGCTTTCCTAGCTTTCCTGGGTCAGTGCGCTACCTCTTCGGGCAGCTCGTACCAGCGGACCCGGTCCCCGACGTTGGCCCGCAGCTTCCACTTCATCGACTTCGGCACCGACTTGGCCGCGTCGAGCAGCCGCGCCGCCTGCTCAAGCGCGTCGAACCTGGGCTGCGGCGGAATCATCTCCGGGCTCTCCGCGAGCAGCGCGGGCAGTTTCTCCAGGTTCCCCGTCGTGGTGCGCCACCAGCCCCAGTCGCCCGCCAGGATCTCCCCGAACCGGCGCGTGTCGATGACAGTGCCCTCTGAACTGACAGTGCCGTCCGATTTCTCGCCGACTGGCACTCCGGAGAGCAGGTGCGTGATGTCGCGCGCGTCCTTGGCGTTCAGCTCGATGATCTGGAGCTTGGAAAGCAGCAGGTCGGCGGCGTCGAGGGTGAGCGAGGAGTTGCCGAACGAGGGCCGGAAGTCCAGCGTGTGGCACATGACGAGCCGGTCGACCATGACGTCGATGGGGCGTCCGGACGGGGCGGTGAAGTACAGCTGCCTGTCCCCGTTGAGCGAGTTGAACATCTTGTCGGGGACGCACCCGCTGTTCTCGAGGTAGGCGGCGACGTCGCGCCGTCCCTTGGACGCGCAGGCCAGGTCCATGTCCTGGCCAGCCCGGAGCCGGGGCGGGAAGCCGGGGCAAAGCACGCGGACCCCGAGCCCGCCGAGCAACCGGAGCTTCAGCCCCGCGCGAGCGGCCCCTTCAACGAGCGCGACTGCCTCGGGCAGCGGGTCATCCACGGGGCCGGACATGGCAGGTAGCTCCCATCACGCAGTTTTAGATTTCGTCATGATGATGCGGAAAGTCCCGCCCGACTGTCCAGACATTCCCCGCCATATGGCGATTGGTTCCATCATGTGGGCGCCGTGAACGGCGTTTCCGTATCCTCCGCTCGGCCCAACTTTGCTTAGCCGGTGACCACCCTTCGCGTCTTTGCTTAGTCGGCGGTGCCGCATCCCGGACATAACGGGCGTGATCATGGTCGCCTGGTGCGCAAAGATGATGATCATGGTCACCGGGTAAGCAAAGAAGTCCCCGGCTAGCCGACCTCGGTGCCCGATTTATGACGATAAAAGGGAATTGTCTCCGCGGTCAGCGGCGTATTGCCCATGATCAGGTCGGCTGCCTTCTCCGCGATCATCATCGTCGGCGCGTAAATGTTGCCGTTGGTGACGTACGGCATGACGGACGCGTCGACGACCCGCAGCCCTGACACCCCGTGCACCGCCAGGGACAGCGGATCGGTCACCGAGAGCGGCCCGGTCCCCATCGCGCACGTGCAGGACGGGTGCAGCGCCGTCTCCGCGTCCCGCGCCACCCAGTCGAGCACCTCTTTTTCCGAGGAAACTGAAGGCCCGGGCGAGAGTTCCCCGGCGTTGAAGTCGTCGAACGCCGGCTGGCTGAGGATGCGCCGCGCGATCGCGATCGCCTCGGCCCACTCCGACCGGTCGGTGGGCGTGGACAGGTAGTTGAACCGGAGGGCGGGCTTGTCGAACGGCGAGGCCGAGGTCAGCTTCACCGTGCCGCGCGAGTCGGAGTACATGGGCCCGATGTGCACCTGGTACCCGTGGCCCCCGGCCGGCGCGGACCCGTCATACCGGACCGCGATGGGCAGGAAGTGGAACATGAGGTTGGGGTAGCGCACGGTGTCATTGGACCGGGCGAACCCGCCCGCCTCGAAGTGGTTGGTCGCTCCCGGACCTGAGCGCGTGAGCGCCCACCGCAGCGCCACCCCGGGCCGGTTCCGCCACTTGAGCGCGGGCGCGACAGACACCGGCAGCTTCGACCCGTACTGGACGTAGACCTCCAGGTGGTCCTGCAGGTTCTCGCCGACCCCTGGCAGGTCGGCGACGACGGGAATGCCGAGCGCCGTGAGCTCCGTCGCGTTCCCCACCCCGGACAACTGGAGCAGTTGCGGCGAGTTGAAGGCGCCGCCGCACACGATCACCTCGCCGCCGTACGCCCGGCGCGGCGCGGAGGAGACGTCGGCGACGCCGGCGTCACCGCGCAGCACGAACTCCACCCCGGTCGCCCGCGTCCCGTTGAACAGGATCCGGGTGGTGTGCGCCCAGGTCGCGACCCGCAGGTTCGGCCGGGACATGGCCGGGTGCAGGTAGGCCCGGGCCGCCGACAGCCGCCGTCCCCGCGAGATGTTCCTGTCGAACGCGGCGAACCCCTCCTGCCGGTACCCGTTCACATCCGATGTCAGCGGGTAACCGGCCTGCTGTACCGCCTCGAAGAACGCGCCGAACAGGGGATTGGTGGCAGGCCCGCGCTCCAGCACCAGCGGCCCGTCGGTTCCGCGGAACGGGGCGTCCGGGGTGCCGGGCGCGGCCAGGCAGTTCTCCATCCGCTTGAAGTACGGCAGGCAGTGCGCGTAGGACCACGACGACATGCCAGGGTCGGCGGCCCACCGCTCGTAGTCAAGCGGGTTGCCGCGCTGGAAGATCATCCCGTTGATCGACGACGACCCGCCGAGCACCTTCCCGCGCGCGTGGTAGACGCGCCGCCCGTTCAGGTAGGGCTCGGGCTCGGATGAGTACTTCCAGTCGTAGAACCGCGACCCGATCGGGAACGTCAGGGCCGCGGGCATGTGGATGAAGGGGTCCCAGAGGTAGTCCGGCCGTCCCGCCTCAAGCACGAGCACCCGAGTGGCCGGGTCGGCAGACAGCCGGGAAGCAAGCGCGCTGCCGGCCGAGCCGCCACCGACGATGATGTAGTCGAACCGCATGGGGGCCATAAGGCGTGAACCTTCTTCTTTTGTCGTTTTACCTCAAGGTTTTACTAATCGGGACAATCAAAAGAAGGAGGTTCATCACTCCGTCGCCGCTTGAAGGTTTTCTCTGACCGTGCTCGTCATCGCGTGGTCCGGCCCCAGGTAGCGCTCGCAGTCCGCGAGCGCGCGGCGGAGCACCTTGACCGCCTCCTTCGTCTTGCCCGCGAGCCGGTAGGCGGCGGCCAGGCTGGCCCGGGTGGCTAGCGTGGCCGGGTCGTCCGGCCCCGCCGTCCGCTCCTGGTCGACGACCGCCCGCTGGAACGCGGCGATCGCCTCACGCGCCTGTCCGGCCGCCAGGTACGCGCCGGCCAGGCTGATGCGGGCGGACAGCGTGTCCCTGTGGGCCGGGCCGAGTTCCCGCTCTACGTCGGAGACCGCCCGCTCGTACAGCCGGATGCTGTCACCGTGCCGGCCCACCGCCTCGTACGCGACGGCGAGTTGGACCCGCACCGTGAGCGTGTCCCGGTGCCCGGAGCCGAACATCCGCTCCCGCACCGCGAGCACCTGCTCGTAAAGCGCGATCGCCTCGGGCTCCCGCCCAGCCGCGTTCAGGGACCTGGCCGCGTTCAGCCGGGCGGTCACTGTCTCCGGGTGCTGCGGGCCCAGGCTTGCCTCGCGGTCGGAGAGCGTCGCCTCGAAGACGGGCAGTGCCTCGGCGAGCCGGCCGCTGGCGGCGTAGGCGTCGGCGAGCCGGTCCCTGGCGAGCACTGACTGCGCGTGCCCGTACCCGAGCAACTGGCTGCTCGTGACGCTCAGGGCCTGCCAGTACGCGATGGCGGAGTCTACGAGGACCGGGGCCTCCGTGAGCGACGTTCCCGCCCGGAGCAGCACCGGGTGGGCCTCCGGCTTCCAGAGCAGGTCGCCGCCGAAGGCGCGAAGCGCGGCGGCGGAGTCACGCAGCGCCTGGCTGAGCTGAAGGCCGCTCCCCGTGGCGCCCGCCTCCGGCCAGGCCTCAAGCAGCGCCGTGGCCGCCGCGGCCGCGGCCTGCTCGACGTTCCCTGGCGCCAGGTAGGCGCGCACCGCGGCCCGCACCGCCGAGTGCAGCCAGACGGTCCGCGGCGCGTCGCGGTCGTCCACGCTGAGCAGGCCGAGCCGCTCCAGGTTGGCGTAGGCGGACCGTACGAGGCTGGGCCCGGCGCCATCGGGTTGACCGGCAGCGTGCTGACCGGTACTGGGCTGGCCGGTGATGTAGGCGCACGCGGCGGGAGCGGTGAGCACGGCGGCCGGGATCCCGCTGGTGTCAAGGGCCGAGGCGAATACCAGGGCCGGCCAGGACAAGCCGGCAGGCGGCAGCTCGTGGGCGTGCTCGACGGCGAGCGACCAGGTGGCGAGCAGGGACTGCGGGCAACCCTCGACAAGCGTCTCGGCGGTGGTCTGCAGCCGCTGCGCGTACTCGGCCCGGTAGTCCCTGCAGGTGCTCTCGGTCACGGAGACCACCGCGGCGGCCTGGGCGAGCGCGATCGGCAGCCCACCGAGGTCCTCGGCCAGGTCGAGCGCCTCGATCCGCTGGTCAGGGAACCCGGTGAGCCTTGTGTTGAGGTAAGCGAGCGCCTCCCGCCTGCTGAACCCGGCGACGGCGTGGGTGGTCACGAGCGCGGCGGAGTCGGCGAGTTCCGATTCCCGCAGCCGGCTGGTCACGATGACCTGCCCGGCGGGTCCCTGTGGCCAGAGCCCGTCGACGTCGACCGGCGAGGCCACGCCGTCGAGCACCACCGCCCAGCGCCGCTCGGTCCTGCGCAGCCAGGCGAGGAAACGCCGCGCGGCGCCGTCGGCGGTAGCGTCGCCCCGCTCCTCGCCTGCCAGCAGCTCCAGGTCCGCGGTCGCCCGCGCGTAGCCGGCGATGATCGCGCTCCGGTTGCCCGCCGGAACCCAGACAAGCAGGTCAACCGCCCGCGCCGACCACATCGCGTGCGAGAACCCGACCGCGAGCTGAGTCTTTCCCGTCCCGCCCATCCCCAGCAGCGCCGGGACCAGCAGGATCGTCTCACCTGGCCGCAGGCCGTCGGCCAGCCCGAACCCGGTTTCCTGGCGCGCGTGGTAAAACGGCGCAAGCGGCGGAACGGATCCGGTGAGGACCGGTGCACGCCCGCGCTGAGCACCCATGTTCGCTGCCCTCCCACATGCGAAGCGGTGTCGGGGGCATCCTACGGGCGGAATAGTACTAAATGCCGCCCGTCGGGCGAGAAATGTGGCAAACGCCGAATTAGCAACCGGCCGCGCGACAGCCAGGGCATTTAATTGACTAATGTCTATTTACCGGTATTCACGCCAGTCTCTCGCAGCACATATATCCCAGGCCGTCGATCCGAGGTCACCGCGACAATCCGAGGACCGCCCGCAGTGCCGGATGGTCGGCCACCACCGTGGCCGACCCGGGGGCTACCTCGGTGAACCCTCCGTCGGTCACTACCGGCAGCCCGCTGGCCAGCAGTTCCGTCCACTGCGCCTCGCCCGCGACCCGCACGGCAAGAGCAAAGTCATGATCGAGCCATTCCGAACGGGTGGCTGGTCCCAGTTCCCACCAAGCCAGCTGAGCGCCGTGCCCGGCCTGCGCCATGGCCTTCCCCGCCGTCATCGGCAGGTCCGGGTTCAGCCAGAGCACGGGCGTCCCCGCAGCAGGCTCTGCCGGCGCCCGCGGATCGTCGAAGTCGGTCCCTGACACTTGCAGCCTGGCGAGATCGGCAGGCCAGTCCTCCACGGGAACGGGCGGGTACACGCGGACCTCCGCCGACCCGTTCACCACGGTAATCCCCGGCAGCGCGCAGGCCCGCTCCCAGGCAGCACCCCGAGCTCGCCGGACGACCTTACGGATCCGCGCGTCCTCCCAGGCCCGCGCCGCCGGCGCCCATTCACCGTCAGCGTCAGTAACCCGCGGGTCGGAGAGGAACCGGAGCACCGCCCGCGCCGCCCCTTCCAGCGCATCGGTCCGCGCGGGCGGCGCAGCCCTCTCCACCCGAATGACAAGCGGCAGCGCGTACTGCGGCCCCTCATCCCGGTTGGCCGCCTGCATGGCCGCAGGCGTCTCGGCGCCCGCTGCTTCGTCGTAAGTCACCCGTCAAGCATGTCAGCCGTGGTTCGCCCGCCTTTAGCCGGTTCTGCGTGCCAGCTCTGATGAAATAGGTTCCCCGGGATTCAGCAAAGGGTCGGCGTCTTTGGCCCGCGCACTGCCGCGCCAGGGCTTGTTCCGCGCTAGCCAGTAGCCGCCGCACGCCAGCAGCACCAGGCAGAGCGTCCAACCCAGGGCCGTCGTGCCCATGCCCGCGTACTTGAGCCCGGAGGCGAAGATGACGAAGGTGATCGCCGGCCTGATGTACTTGTCCGGTGCCCGCGAGGACAGGAGCGACCCGACGAGCACCGCGGGCACCGACCCGATGACGACGGCCGTGGTCAGCCCGAACTGGACGTGCCCGAACATCAGCGCGCCGAGGGCGGCGGCCGCTGTCAGCGGCACCGCCTGGGTCAGGTCGGTCCCGACGAGCTCCCCGGCCGCGAGCGCCGGGTAGGCGAACAGCAGCAGCACGATCATGAGCGACCCCGACCCGACCGACGTCATGCCGACGATGAGCCCGCCGACCGCGCCGATGGCGATCGTGGCGGCCGGCTTGATCCGCACCGCCCCGATGGCCTGCGTTCGCGCCCGCCCCGACCGCTGGTCAAGCCACGACCGCGCCGCCATCGCCGCCGTGCCCGCAAGTAGCGCCACACCGAGCGCGATCTGCACGTCCTGCTGCTGGGGCGCGCCACCTCCCAGAAGATGCAGCAGGTAAGCACCAAGGAAAGCCATCGGCACTGACCCCGCGCACATCCACCCGACGAGCCGGTAGTTGACCGTCCCCTTCCGCATGTGCACGAGCGACCCGACGGGCCGCATCACGACGGCGGCGACGAGGTCGCTGGAGATGGCGGCGGCCGGCTTGACGTTGAACAGCAGGATGAGCATCGGCGTCATGAGCGCCCCGCCCCCCGCCCCGGTCAGCCCCACAAGCAGCCCCACGACCGCGCTGCCGAGAACCACATAGGGGTTGAGATCCAAAGCAGACTCCGTTCACCGAGCCCGCCAGCTACCGGACTCCCGACTATCCCGGTAGCCAATGTATCTCTTGTAAACAGATCGTAAAAGTGTAACCAGCCCCTTGTCCGCTATCTTTTTCGAGTCCAGCAAGGCGCAGGCCGATTTCATGAAATATCCGGACGCAGAGTAGGCGCGCGCTCTAGCTAGCGGGTCGACATCCCGGATATTTCGTGACTCGTTGCCCTGCCGGGGCCTACGCCGAGACGGGTACCGCCGCCTCAGGGAGCGGGGCAGGGGCCCGGAGCGCGGCGGTGTTCGCGGCGGCGAAGTCAAGGTAGCGGCGGAGCTCAGCGGCGCGGCGCCTGCGGTTCCAGCCGAGCAGCCCGGCCAAGATCGCGACCACCTCCGGCGCGGCGGACGCCCCGGCGTCGGCCGACTCGATGAGCAGCCGGACCCGGCGGGCGAGCACGTCCTCGACGTGCAGCGCGCCCTCATGGGTGACCGCGTACGCGACCTCCGCGCGCACGTAGGGGTGGCCGTCAGCAAGCGGCTGGCCAAGCGTCTTGTCGCCGAGGATCAGGTCAAGTACCTCGGAGGCGAGGGACCCGTACCGGGCGATCAGGTGCGAGGCGACCGACAGCGGCACGTCGTGGTCGGCCGCCAGCCGCCCCGCTGACGCACGGACCGCGGGCAGCCCGTCGGCCCCGAGCAGCGGCAGCTGGCCCGTCACGGACGCCGGCACCGGACCAGGCAGGTCCAGGTCGGCGACTGCGGCATCCACCACGTCCCGCGCCATCAGCCGGTAGGTGGTGAACTTCCCGCCGGCGATCGACGCGAGGCCGGGCAGCGGCGTATCCACGACGTGCTCGCGGGACAGCTTGGTCGTGGGCTTCTCCGCGCCCCCGGCCTTGTCCCCGGGACCCGCAGGCGCCTCCGCGACGAGCGGGCGCAGGCCGGCGTAGACGGCGAGCACGTCCGCGCGGGTCAGCGGCCTGGCCAGCACGCGGTTGGCCTCCCGCAGTATGTAGTCGACGTCCTCGGCCGTGGCGGCGGGCTCGGCCCGGTCGCCCGACCACTCGGTGTCGGTGGTCCCGACGATCCACCGCGAGTCCCACGGGATGAAGAACAGCACGCTCTTACTCGTCCGCACAATCATTCCCGTGTCCGCGTCGATGGCGGACCGCGGCATGACCAGGTGCACGCCCTTGGACATCCGCACCTGGTAGCCGGCCCGGACCCCGCTCGCCGAGTGCACCGGGTCCGACCACACCCCCGCGCATACGATCACGCGGGAGGCGCGCACGTCGAAGACCCGCCCGGTCTCCTCGTCCCGCACGGCCGCGCCGGTCACCCGCGAGCCGTCACGCAGCATGGACACCGCGCTAGCACGCGTGAGCACGTGCGCCCCGTGGCGCACGGCCGTCCGCGCGACGGTGACCGTGTACCGCGCGTCGTCCACCTGGGCGTCGTAGTACACCATCGCGCCGGCGAGCCGGTCGGGCCGCAGCGCGGGGGCCCGGCGCAGCGCGCCCCGCGTGGTCAGGTGCCGGTGGTGGGGGACGGGCCGCCTGACGCCCTCCATCGCGTCATACAGCACGAGCCCCGCGCCCACGTACGGCCGCTCGACGACCTTCCTGTACAGCGGGTAGAGGAACGGCACCGGCCGCACGAGGTGCGGCGCCAGCCTGCTGACCAGCAGGTCGCGCTCCCGCAGCGCCTCCCTGACCAGCTTGAAGTCGCCCTGCTCCAGGTAGCGGAGCCCGCCATGGATCAGCTTCGACGAGCGCGAGGAGGTGCCGGCCGCCAGGTCACGGGACTCGACTAGCCCCACCCGCAGGCCCCGCGACGCGGCATCGAGCGCGGCGCCCGCCCCGGTGATACCCCCGCCGATGACGAGCACGTCAAGCGGCCCAGCCGCCAGTGCGTGCATTACCGAGTCACGATCACGCGCGTCAATTACACCAGGCATGGACGACAGCTCCTTCCCGGGGCCATACAGGCCGACCCTTCTCGTCCATCGTAAGCACCAGAAGCCGTCTGGTTACTTACCAGTTAACCAACCCCTGGTGAAGCTAATGCCCCGCTCGCACTCGATCAGGTTGACCCGCGAGCCGCGCCCGTCAAAAATCATCATCCCGAACGGTTGCCGCCGACTCGCCCGGCGCTCATGATTGCCCAGGGCGTGGCGACGCCCCGCCCGTTGTGGTACCGCTTACCTGACTGGGTAGACGCTCGTTGATGTTGCTGATAGGAACGTTTCGCGCGCCCGATGCGATGGCGGTCTTTTTTGCCGTCGGGCGCGCATCGGGGGGTACGGGGGGCGTCCTCCCGGGAGACTACGGTGAAGGGGGATCTCAGTGGCCGGTGTGCGCACGGCAGCAGTCGCCGAGCCGGTTGGCGGCGTGACGGCGGTGCTCGGCGAGGGCCCGTACTGGGTGCCGGAAGACGACTGCCTGCTCTGGGTGGACATCCACCGCGGCCGGCTGCACCGCACCTACTTCCCGTCGGGCGAGACGGTCACGATGGACCTCGGCGCGGTGTCAGCGGCGTTCCCCGCCGTGGGCGGCGGGATCCTCACCGCCGGCGGCAGCAGGCTCGCCCTGCACCTGCCGGCCGAGCGCGGGGAGCGGTGGACCACGCGCGTCATCGCCGAAGTCCCCGCGCGCGAGGGCATCCGGTTCAACGACGCCGGCGTGGACCCGGCGGGGCGCGTCTGGGTCGGTTCTATGCACGCCGGCGAGACCGAGCCGCTGGGTGAGCTGTACCGGCTCGACGCCGGCGGCGTCCTGACCACGGTCGTCAAGGGCGTGACGGTGTCCAACGGGCTCGGCTGGTCGCCGGACGGGACGCGGATGTACTACGCCGATTCGCCGATGCGCCGGATCGACGTGTTCGACTATGACTCAGCCATAGGGGAGGCCTTCAAGCGCCGCGTCTTCGCCGACCTGTCCGCCTTCGACGGCGTCCCCGATGGGCTCACGGTGGACGCGGACGGCTGCGTCTGGGTCGCCATCTGGGGTGGCGGCGTCCTTCGCAGGCTCGCACCGGACGGCACCCAGGACGCGGTGCTCCAGGTCCCGGTCTCCCAGCCCACGAGCTGCGCCTTCGGCGGCCCCGGCATGACGGACCTGTACGTCACGAGCGCGAGCGTCGGCCTGTCCGAGGCGGAACTCAAGGCCCAGCCCCTAGCCGGCCGCCTGCTCCGCCTCCACCCAGGCCCCGTGGGCCTCCCAAGCACCACCACGTACGCCACCATCCCCGCCTGAGCGTCCTGAGCGACAGCTCCTCGCCCGCACCCGCGAGATCGAGGAACTGAAGTCCAAGCTCTAGCCGGCGCCCTCGCTGCGGAAGCTAGTCCAGGGGTCGTAGTCGACTTCCAGCGGTTCCTGTCCGGGGCGCTGATCCTCGGGGACGTGTTCCAGGTTGATCCGGATCCTCGTCCAGGTGGAGGACCGGCCGCGCATGGAGTCGACCAGGACATCAGCGAGCTCAAGCAGGGGCCAGACGGCGGAGTGGCGCGCCTTCCAGCGGTCCAGTCCTGCTAGCGCCTCGTCCTTCGTCTTGGCACGGGCTATCTCTATCAGGGGCTTCGTTGACTTGCGGCGGCCGGTCGGGCTCTTCGGCTGGTCGCCGTCGCCCCGCTCGGCGGAATCGCTGGACGCCCCGCGCTGGGCTGGGCTGGCTGACGTGCGGCGTTTGGACGGCTGGACGCGCGGAGCCTCGCCGGGCTGCTTGTCGTAGTTCGGAGGCCAGGGGGCGTCGGGGAGGCCCGCGGCCTCGTCGCGGGCCGCCAGCTCCAGCAGGTCGTCGAGTGAACCGACGGCGGAGTCCATGCCTTCCCATGGGTCGCCGGCCTTCGCGAAGCGCCCTGGCACCGTGTCGATCGTGAACGCGGCAGCATCGCACGAAGGAACCTCGTCCCACGTCAGCGGCGTCGAGACCCGTGCGTCCTGCAGGGGGCGGACGGAGTAGGCGGACGCCACCGTGCGGTCCTTGGCGTTCTGGTTGTAGTCGACGAAGACCCCGTGCCGTTCCTCCTTCCACCACTTGGACGTGGCCAGGTCCGGGGCTCGCCGCTCGATCTCCCGCGCCACCGCCACCGCCGCCCGGCGTACGTCCGTGAACGACCAGGACGGCGAGATCCGCGCGTAGATGTGCATGCCCCGCGACCCGGAGGTCTTCGCCCAGCCGGTCAGCCCGTAGTCCGCCAGTACCGTCCGCGCGACCAGGGCCACGTCGAGGATCTGCGACCAGGACACGCCGGGCACCGGATCCAGGTCAACCCGCAGCTCGTCGGGGTGATCGAGGTCGGCGGCCCGCACCGGGTGCGGGTTGAGGTCGATGCACCCGAGGTTGGCCACCCACGCCAGCCCGGCGGCGTCCCGCAGCACGACCTCGTCGGCGGTCCGGCCGGAGGGGAACCGCAACTCGGTGGTCTCGATCCACGAGGGGCGCGACGACGGGGCGCGCTTCTGGAAGAACGGCTCTTCTTCCGCCCCGTTGACGAATCGCTTGAGCGCCATCGGCCGCCCCGTGACCCCCCGCAGCGCCCCGTCGGCGACAGCCAGGTAGTACCGGACGAGGTCCAGCTTGGTGCGCCCGATCCGCGGGAAGTAGACCTTCTCCGGGTGGGAGACCGCCACCTCCCGGCCGGCCACCTCAATCACGGTCTTTCTGTCCGACACAGTCCGCCCCAATCGCTAAGGATGGCTGATCTTTTTCTTTCCCCAGGATTTCCGACAAGCTGTAGCTGACGGGCTCCTCCAGCTGCGCGAACGTGCATGAGGAAGGCGAGCGGTCCGGGCGCCAGCGGACGAACTGCGCCGTGTGCCGGAAACGTGTCCCTTCCATGTGGTCGTAACGGACCTCGACGACACGCTCGGGGCGCAGCGGGACGAACGACAGGTCCTTGCCCACGTTCCACCGGCTGTACTCGGAGCTGCGCGGCGTCCGGACGCCCGTGCCGTCGGCGGCGACGTGTGCCCCCCAGTCCCACGGATGACCCTCGAACGTCGTCACTAGGGGGTCAAGCTCAGCCCGCAGCTCGCGTCGTACCGCCATCGGGAACGCGCCGATCACCCCGACGCTCGCGAGTTCGCCCGTCGGCCTGTAGAGGCCGAGCAGCAGCGAGCCGATCGCGTCGTCGCCGGTCTTGTGCGGCCGGTAGCCGGCCACGACGCAGTCCGCGGTGCGCTCGTGCTTGACCTTGAACATGACCCGCTTGTCCGGCTCGTAAAGGCCAGCGGGCGACTTGGCGATCAGCCCGTCGAGCCCGGCGCCCTCGAACTGCGTGAACCACTGCCCGGCCACCGCGGCGTCTGTCGTCGCCGGCGTGACGTGGATGGGCGGCTGGACGGCGGACAAAGCGGTTTCGAGCGCGGCGCGGCGCTCGGCGAACGGGCGCTCGGTGTAGTCATCGTAGCCAAGGGCCAGCAGGTCGAAAGCGACGAAGTGCGCCGGCGTCTGCGCGGCGAGCAGCCGCACCCGGCTCGCGGCCGGATGCAGGCGCAGCTGCAGCGCCTCGAAGTCGAGCCGTCCGGCCGCGAAGTCCGGCAGGACGATCTCGCCGTCGATCACGCAGCGTGGCGGCAGCTCGGCCAGCGCGGCATCAACCAGCTCAGGGAAGTAGCGGGTCATCGGCCGCTCGTTCCTGCTACCGAACTCCACCTCGTCGCCGTCGCGGAACACGATGGTCCGGAACCCGTCCCACTTGGGCTCGAAGACATAATCCCCGAAAGGGATCCCGTCTACCGGCTTGGCCAGCATCGGTGCCACCGGGGGCATCACCGGAAGGTCCATGTTCCCACTTGTTCCCAGCCTGTGCGCGTTCAGCCGAGGCCGGTCCATTCGGAACTGTACTTCCACAGCAGCTCTGCGAGCTCGGGCGTGGCGGCCCGGTTCGCTTCCCGTGCCGCGCATTTGTCGTAGAACAGTCCGCTGTCGGCCGCGACCTTCGGCGACGTCGCGCAGTACACGGAGGTGACCGCGCCCTGCTCGATGGTCAGCATTCGCCGGGTGATGAACGGCCGGGCGAGGCGGGGGACGCGCCGCCAGATGTCGGAGGCGACCACGCCGGGGTGCAGCGCGTAGGAGTTCACCCCGGTCCCGGCCAGCCGCCGCGCCAGCTCCTGGGTGAACAGCACGTTGCACAGCTTGGACGACGCGTACTCTGCCTGCCCGGTGAAGGTCGAGGTGCGCCGTCGCACCGCGACGAAGTCGATGCCGCGCGCCCCGTAGTGCGCCTCGCTCGACACGTTGACGATCCGCGAGCCTGGGCCGCTCTCCGTCAGCCGCCGCAGCAGCAACTGGGTCAGCGCGAAGTGCCCGAGGTGGTTCACGCCGAAGTGCAGCTCGAACCCGTCGGTAGTGAGGCCGCGCTGCCCGCCTACCCCGGCGTTGTTGATCAGCACGTGCAGCGGCTCGTCAAGCCCCAGGAACGCGGCCGCGCAGGCGTGCACCGACGACAGCGACGCCAGGTCGAGCGGCAGCAGGCGCACGTCGTCCGACCCTGAACCGGCCTTGATCCGTGCGACGGCGGCCTCGCCTGCGGCGGCCGAGCGGCACGCGATCAACACCCGCCCGCCGCTGTGTGCCAGCGCGGAGGCCGTCGCCAGCCCGATCCCGGTATTGCCGCCCGTAATGAGGTACGTGGTCACGCGCCCAAATTATCCGCCTGCCATGGCCCCGACAACGAGGAATGGCTCGGTCCCGCAGGAGAGCGCCGCAGCGACTGCCGAAGGCAGCGGCGCGTCGGGCGGCTCGTTCGACAGGTCCTGCTCGCACGCGTAGAACCGGACGAACGCCCGCCGTTTCCCGGTCCGCCGGTCGCGTATCGTGCCGGCGAGCGCGGGGAAGGCCAACTCAAGCGCGTCAAGCACCGCCCGCTGCGTCAAGCCGGCGCCGGGCACGGACACCACCACCTCGCCGCCCACCCGCGCCAGGTTTCGCAGGTGGGCCGGGAGCACGACCCGTACCTCGACTCGGGCCTCGACCCGGGCCCCGCTCCCGCCGCCGATCCCGCTCATCACGGCAGGACCTGGACCTCGACCGACAGCACGGCGGGCAGGTCACGGACGATCGGCGCCCACGTGTCCCCGGCATCCGCCGAGCAGTACACCTGGCCCCCGGTGGTGCCGAAGTAGATCCCCGTCTCATCCAGCGCGTCGGTGGACATCGCGTCCCGGTACACATTGACGAAGCAATTCTCCTGGGGGAGTCCGGCCGTGAGCGGCTCCCACTGGCCGGCGCCGTCGGTCGGGGTGCGCCAGACCTGGAGCTTGCCGTCGGGCGGGTAGTGGAGGCTGTCGCTGGTGATGGGGACGACGTAGGTGTACGCCTCTGTAACGGAAATCGGGAACCCGAAGTCCGACGGCAGGTTCCCGCTGATCTCCGTCCAGTTCGCTCCGGCGTCGTCGGACCGCATCACGTCCCAGTGCTTCTGCATGAACAGCGTGTCCGGGCGGGTCGGGTGCGCCTCGACGTGGTGCACGCAGTGCCCGACCTCGGCGTCGGTATCCGGGATGCCGTCAGACACCAGGCCGTGGTTGACCGGCAGCCACGTCTCGCCGGCGTCATCGGACCGGAAGGTGCCCGCCGCTGAGATCGCCACGTAGATCCTGGGTTCCTGCAAGATGATCGTGTGCACGCAGAGCCCGCCCGCGCCAGGCTGCCACTGCGGCGCCGAGGCGTGCTTGCGGAGAGCGGTGAGCTCGGTCCAGGTCGCGCCCCCGTCCACGGACTTGTACAGGGCCGCGTCCTCCCCGCCCGCGTACACCGTGTCCGCCTCGGTCAGTGACGGCTCCAGGTGCCAGATCCGCTTGAACTCCCACGGCCGGGGCATCCCGTCGTACCAGAGGTGGGTGCCGGGGTCGCCGCCCGCGTACGTGAAGTCGTTGCCGACCGGCTGCCAGCTGAGCCCGCCGTCGTCGGACCGCTGGATAAGCTGCCCGAACCAGCCCGTGTTCTGCGAGGCGTAGATCCGGTCCTGGTTCACCGGCGATCCCTTGAGGTGGTATATCTCCCAACCGCCGAAGTGCGGCCCGCTGACGGACCACTTCTCCCGCTTCTCGTCTGAGGACAGCACGAACGCGCCCTTGCGGGTCCCGGCCAGTACCCGTACCTGCGTCATAAGCTCGCCTTCTTCCGCCTATCGCTCTCCCAGGATGTCGAGGCCTCAAGAATTTTCGAACCGGCGATCCAATAGTAAGCTTAGCTCGAACCGGTGTTCAAGTCTGGGTTGACCTCAACAGTACGACTGCGCGTGTCCATAAAAGTCATCGCCCTCTTCAACGCCCGGCAGGATACGGTGAATCGGACGCGACGCCGCCTCAACCCCCTGGAGCGCACCATGGCCGGTCAACCGCCGGAACCTTCGTACCAGCCGAGCGGGCAGGACCAGGGCCTGACGCAGCCCCGCCCCGCATGGCAGCCTAGCTATGCCCCTGCCCCGCCCACCGTAGCCTCAGGCGGCCAGCAGGCCTACGCCGCGCCGCCGCCGCCCTACTCCTCCCAGGGCCAGGCGTACCCCGCGCAGGACCAGACCTACACAAGCCTGGGCCAGAGCCCGAGTCAGGATTACCAGGACTATCAGGGCTACCAGCCCCCGGGCTACGGCGCCCAGCAAGGCACGGGCGCGGCCACACCACCGCCGCAGTGGCAGGCGAGCGTGGGCGCGAAGCCGGCGACGCCCCGGACGAAGCAACGGAGCGACAAGGGCCTGCTGAGCTCGCTGTTCGACTTCGGCTTCACCTCGATGGTCACCCCGAAGATCATCAAGACGCTCTACATCCTGTTCACTGCCTGGACCGTGCTTGCGGCGGTTGGCATCCTCGCCTTCTTCATCAACTTCGGCGGCTTGCAGGGCGCCCTGGCCGCACTGATCATCGTCGACCCGATCTTCGTGCTGCTGTCGCTCGGCGTGTACCGGGTGATCCTTGAGGCGTTCATGGTGATCTTCCAGATCCACGGGGAGCTGAAGACGATCCGCGAGCAGGGGGAGAAAAGGTCCTAAGGCAAGATTTTCGCACCGGAGTAGTCCACAGCCGCCGATTGCTTGTCCACAGCGCGGACCCCAAGCGTGCACGGGCCGGTCCGCCCCGGGCGTCCACAGCGCAGCAGCCCTAACAAGGCGGTATTCCACAGACTGGCCCCGGTTACGCACATGGTGTTCCACAGGAGGCCTGGAGTACGTTACCTGTCTCAGGGACGCCGCGGAAGCCGCAGCGGCGGACCGCCCCAGGGGGACCGGGGAAACACGATGGCAAGCCGGGCAGGACATCAAGTCATGACCAGAACCCTGACGCAGCCGCTGGCCGCCGAGACGGCCGGGCACTCTCGTCACTTCCAGCTCATTGTGGACGTTCACCTGCTGCTGGTCAGCAATGGCGACCTGCTGCTCGGCAGGCGCGCCAACACAGGCTACGGCGACGGTGCGTACGAGCCGCCGTCAGGCCGACTGGCCGAGCGCGAGACCCTCGTCGAGGCCGCGGTCCGGGTAGCGGCGGCCCAGGTCGGGATCGCCCTTGACCCCGCCAGGGTGTCGCTTGCGCACGTGCTGCACGATGTCTCGGGCGCGGGCCGCATGGCGTTCTTCCTGACCGCCGACGGCTGGGCCGGCCCGACGGCTGGACCGGGCGGCAGCTACAGCGACTTCGGCTGGTACCCGCTCACGGACCTCCCGGCGAACATGATCGACCGAGCCCGCGTCGCGGTCCGCAACTACGCGGCAGGCGCCCGCTTCTCCACATATCCGGCTTTCGGCATGTGATGGCTTTTCGAAAAGACCAAAGTCATCAAAACAAAAGCCAAAACAAAGAGTCGTCCGAACGGGTTCTGGCTTCGACTGGCCGCGCCCTATTACTCCATCGGGCGTGGTGGGAGCCGGGGGCGAGGAGTGCCCCCGCGCACAGTCGTGACTCAGAAGGCGAGTCCCGAACGTGCGCGGATGACACTCCCGCCGCCCCCGTCTCCCGCGACCCGTGAAAAGACAGGGCTCATCCAGTCTTAGACAGAGCTACCGCACAACCTCATGGGCGTGCCTCTCGGATGGGCTGACATTGCTCTTTTCTCGCTGGCGCTAGCGTCGCAGGGGCAGTCTCTCGGGGCGTCATGGTTCCATTGAGGCTTCGCTGAAGCGCGGGGTGGCCTTCCTGTGACGTCGCGGGTCTCCGCTGGCGTCGCAGGGGGCGGTCCGTCGAGCGGGCGGTAGGGTGAGGGCAATGAGGCTGGTGAAGACCCACGGGTCACTCAACGAGATCTTCGCGCTCGACGCCGTGCCGAGCGCGTGGGCGTCTGCGGCCGAGCTCCGCGAGTTCGTCAGGCGAGTCTGTGACCGCTCCGCGTGGACCGGCGGGAGTGACGGGATCTACCTCTATGACCCCAGTGGGCCGAACACGGAGGCGTGGTTCTTCAACCCGGACGGGTCGTCGGCCGAATTCTGCGGTAACGGGATGCGCGGGCTCGGGCGCCTCGTCCTCGACCTGCGCGGCACCGACGCGGTGGTCGTCAACAGCGGCGGCCGCGACTACACGGTGCACCGCGCGCCGTCGACCCCGGAAGGGGTCCGCCAGGTCCTGCTAGAGCTCCCGCCGCTGCGCTTCGGCGACGCCGTCCTGCCGGAGCCGTTCGGTGACTTCACGGCCGTGGCGGTGCCGAACCCGCACGTGATCTCCGTGGTCGGGGAGTACTCGGAGCCTGACCTGATCGAGCTCGGCAAGCGCGCCGACGAGGTATTCGCGGAAGGTGCCAACGTCTCCTTCCTCCAGCCGCTCACTGACCCCGAGGGCGTGGCACCCGAGGTGTTCGTCCGCACCTTCGAGCGCGGTGCGGGCCTGACCCCCTCGTGCGGCTCCGGGGTGGTAGCGTCCCGCGCCGCCTACTCCCGCGTGTCCGGCCTCGACCCCGCGCAGCGCCTGGTCGTCCGCAACGCAGGCGGCGTGGCCGCCGCCTCAATCCAGGTCCGCGACGGCGCCTGGTACCCGGTCCTCGAGGGCAACGCCACGGTCGTCTACGAAGCCGAGGTCGACCTGGCAGGCAACCCGGCAGGCCCGCTAGAGTTCTCAGTTAATGAGAACTCCGCTTACACGATGCTGGACGAGCGAAACACCGCCTACCTCAAAGAACACGGAATTCAAACCGCACACCCCTAATGCTCCCGAGCTGCTTGGCGGCACTCGAATTATCTAGCTTTGGTTGGTTGCCACGCTGGCCGCCCAGCGCCTAGAGCGGCCGGTCGGAGCCACTGTAACCGGGCCGGTCGAAGGTGATCAGTCGCATACCGAGGTGGTAGCGTCCCGTGCGCGGGGGCCCGAGTGTACTTCCGGGCGTGCCATGGATACTTGATGTCGCCGAGAATTGCCATCTAGAGCCAGGACCTGTCGCTGATTACGATTCACTTCCGAATTCGTTTGAACTGGGCAGCCAAGGAAACCAAGAATCGGATCAGTAGTGCGGGCATAGCCGCGGAACGGTCCGGAGCTGCGTTCCCTGGGCGCCCTGGCAGGAGGCGTACGCATCCTCTGTCATCCCGGCCCGAGGTGTCGGGAGATTTCCGCCTGAATGGGCGAAACGACGCCGATCCGTTAGCTAAGCGTACAGATGCGGTTATTTTCGTTATCGGTGCAGCTCCCTTGACGGCATGCGATATGGTAAGCAAGTACCACCGCCCTTGCTCGTACGCTTTACGCATTGTCACAGCAGATTACTGATCGTGTCGGCGGTGCCATCGCCGGCACCGACATAGGAGCAATCCACATGGCACCTGTCGCAGGAGACACACTAGTCTCGGTCATGTCCGACAATCACGATGCATCCCTTGACGCTAAGGTTTTCATTGAAAGCGACGAATATGCGCGCATTATGCGCGGGATCGCCACTGAAGACGGCGGCTCGGCCACCCCGGTGGTCTCCGCTTTCAACTCCTCGATCTGACCTGGCCCTTACCGTGCCCGGAGGCATCCTGCCCTTCCGGCAGTTCGTCCTGAAGGTGCACAGCCGCTGCGATCTGGCGTGCGACCACTGTTATGTGTATGAGCACGCGGATCAGAGCTGGCGCGCGCGACCCAAGGTCATCGCCGTCGGCACGGTCGCGCTGGCGGGCGATCGGATCGCCGAACACGCCCGCCAGCATCATCTGCGCGAGGTGCGCGTCGTCCTGCACGGCGGCGAGCCACTGCTTGCGGGCGCGCCGAGGCTCGCCGAGATCGCGCGCACCCTGCGTGCGGTCATCGAACCTGAATGCCCGCTTGACCTCCGCATCCACACGAACGGTGTCCGGCTCAACGCCGAGTTCTGCGAGGTGTTCCGCGCCGAGCGGATCAAGGTCGGCGTGTCACTTGACGGAGATCAGGCCGCCAACGACCTGCACCGCCTGTTCAAGGACGGCCGCAGCAGCCACCAGCAGGTCATCGCGGCGATCGACCTGCTACGCACCGAGCGTTACAGGGAGGTCTACGCGGGGCTGCTGTGCACGATCGACGTGCGTAGCGACCCGGTCGCGGTCTACCGCTCGCTGGCCGCGCTGGACCCGCCGGACATTGACTTCCTGCTGCCGCACGCGACCTGGGACACCCCGCCGCCCGGCGGCGCCAGCACCCCGGAGCACACCCCGTACGCCGACTGGCTGGCCGCCGTCTACGACGCCTGGGCCGCCGACGGCAAGCGGGCCAGGGTACGCATGTTCGACTCAATCACCGCGACCACCCTCGGCGGCGTGAGCCGCACCGAGTCGCTCGGGCTCGCCGCAAGCGACCTGGCCGTCATCGAGACCGACGGCGAGATCGAGCAGGCCGACTCGATCAAGGTGGCCTACGACGGCGCGCCCGCGACGGGGCTGAACATCGCCACGCACCCGCTGGACGACGCGGCCGCTCACCCCGCCATCCAGGCCCGCCAGCGCGGCCTCGCCGGGCTATGCGAGACCTGCCGCCAGTGCCCCGTCGTGACCAGCTGCGGCGGCGGCCTCTACGCGCACCGGTACAAGGCCGAATCCGGCTTCGACAACCCGTCCGTCTACTGCTCCGACCTGGAGAAGATCATTACTCACGTTCGGTCAGGGCTCCGGCCCGCAGCGGACCCGGCGGGGCAGCCGCGCTCCGCGCACCAGTTGTCCGGCGACCAGTTCGACGCGCTTGCCTCCGGGTACGGCGACACCGCGGCGATCGAGCAACTGGTCAACGGCCAGCGATCCCGTCAGCGCGCGCTGCTCGAGCTGCTCCGCGAGCACGCCGACGCGGATCGCGACAGCGCCTTCAATGCTGGCTGGGAGCTCGCCGCGCAGTTGGGGCGCCAGCACGCTCACGCGCTTGCCGAAGTGCTCGCCCACCCGTACGCCCGAGCCTGGGCCGAGCGCTGCCTGCGCGCTGCGACCGCGCCCGGCCGTGGCGGAAGCGTCCCCACCGACACTCGCGCGGGCCTCCCTGCGGAGGCCGCCCACATGGCCGCGATCGCGGCGGCGGCGGCGATCCGCGCGGGGGTACCCGCCGAGATCGACGTCGCGGTCACCGGCGGTTACTTGCACCTGCCCACGCTCGGTAGGCTGCGTGTCGGTTCCGAGCTGTCCGCGACCGTCACGGCCGCCGACGGCGGGTTCGAAGTGCGCGCCAACTCGGGCAAGTGGCACGTCCAGCTGGCGCCGAAGCGCCTAACCCGGACTGGCAGCACGTCCGCGAGCTGCGCTCAGGGGACTTCACTGTCCTGCTTGAGGACACCGACCCATACCGGGACTGCCACGAGTGGCCGGCCGCGCGGCGGCTGAGCGAGCGGGAAGCGGCCGCCTGGCAAGACCAGTTCGCGGTGGCCTGGCCGCTAATCGAGCGTTCCTTCCCTGGTTACCTGCCCGGCCTGACGACCGGCCTGTCTACCCTCATGCCGTTGGTCAACGACGTACCCGGCCGGGAGATCAGCGCCGCCGCCCGGCAGGCCTTCGGCGCGGTCGGCGCGGCGCTTCCCTCCGAAGGCAGCGACCTCGCGCAGCTGATGCTGCATGAATTCCAGCACGTCAAGCTATACGCGCTGTTCGACCTGTTCGACCTGTGTGACCCTGCTGACCAGCGTCTTTACTACGCGCCCTGGCGGGAAGACCCGCGCCCGGTTGAGGCGCTATTGCAGGGCGCCTACGCTCACCTCGCCGTCACCGACTTCTGGCGGGTCCGCCGTCACGAGCTGTCCGGTCCCGGCGCGCTTGCCGCCGCCGAACGGTTCGCCCGCTGGCGCATGCTGACCGCCGAGGCGATCGACACCCTGGCGAAATCCGGGTCGCTCACCAAGCAGGGCGCTCGGTTTGTGGCAGGCATGAGCGCAACCATCGAGCCGTGGCTGACTGAGTGTGTGCCGCAGAGCGCAGCGCAAGCATCGCGGCGGTGGGCAGCAGAACGGCGCGCCGCATGGGAACGCCGCAAGGAGGTATAGGGCGTCCTGTGCCGGGCCACGACGAGCGGCCGGTTCCGTCCGTTGGCCGGTGACGAGGGCACAGCTCGTCCGCGATCTACGCCGACTCGGCGTCACACCCGGCCAGACACTGCTGGTACACGCCTCGCTTCGGTCTATCGGGCTGGTGGACGGCGGAGCGCTGGCCGTGGTTAACGCGCTGCGAGAGGCTGTCGGCCCGAGAGGGAATGTGGTGGCGCCGACCGGGACGGAGGAGAACTCGCTGACCTCGCGGGCATACAAGGCCCGCACCGCGCATATGGCGCCGGACGAGATCGAGGCGTTTTCCCGGAATATGCCGGCGTTTGACAAGAACATCACGCCCACCAATAGCGCGATTGGCGAGGCGCTGCGCACCGCCGATGGGGCAGTGCGCAGTGCCCACCCGCAGAGCTCATTCGCGGCCGTGGGGCCGCAGGCCGCCAGCCTGATGGCAGGCCACAGCCTTGAGTGCCATCTTGGCGAGGACTCGCCGCTGGCGAAACTCTACAAGCTGGGCGCGCACGTGCTGTTGCTCGGCGTCGGCTATGCGGCGTGTACCGCTCTCCACCTCGCGGAGTACCGCTATGCGGAGAATCCTCCCAGGCGCAGGTATTGGTGTGTCATTGTGAAGAATGGCCGCAAGCACTGGGAGACGTTCGAGGACGTCGTGCTCGACGATGAGGAATTCGAGCTAATCGGCGAATCCTTGGATGGGGAGATCCCTGTGAAAAGAGGCTACGTGGGGAACGCAGAGAGTCGTTTGGTGCCCATGATGCAGGTGGTGGACCATGCGACTCAGTGGATGTCGTGGCGCCGAGCATAGACCCCCGCAGCGATGCGGGGTGTCGAACTTTCAAAGTTGGACCTGGCCTCCTATAGTGATTTCGCCAACCAATGTCGGCACATAGCGATTTCTTCTAACCAATGTCGGCACATTTGCTGACCGGCCGGAAGGAGGCGAAGTGCGCATAGAGCCGGTGCCTGCGGCCGTGCTGGCTAGCCCTTACTTCCTGCTCAGCTACCCGCATACGCCGTACAACGGCCAGGGGAGCGAGAGGGATCCAGACTTCTGGGTGACCAGGTTCTTCGACGACCTTCGCCGCGGACTGGAGGAGATGGGCGCGGTGCCGACCTGTGCACGGATCGGCGTCCTCGACCGGGACTTGTGGGTGGACGATGACTGGCGCACCGGACTCCCTGACGCCCTAGCCACGTGCCGCGCACTGGTGCCGCTCTACTCGCCGCGCTACTTTCAGAGCCTCCACTGCGGCAAGGAATGGTCCGCCTTCGCGGACCGGCCGGTCGGCTGTGCCGCGCATGGTGCGGTGTCGGCGATCATCCCGGCGATGTGGCGCCCGATGGAACCGGACTCGCTTCCGGCTGCGGCCCGTTCGGTGCCATTCGAAAACGGGGGTCTCGCGTCCTATGCAGCGTTTGGCCTCGAAGGCATCATCAAGCTCTCCAGGTACCGGGCCGACTACGACGAGGTCGTCCGGCTGCTGGCGCGGCGCATCGTGGCGGTGGCCGAGGGCCCCACGCCCCTGCGGCGGTTCGTCGATTATGACAGCCTGACAAGCCCGTTTGCGCCCGGACTCGGACCGATGCCCGGCGACCACAGGCTGCGCATCACGGTCGTCGCGCCGTGCAGGGACGATCTTCCGCCGGGCCGCGATGAGTTCCACTACGGCCGGCCGCGCGTGACTGGAATCCGTACCTGCCTGTCTCAGCGGTCCCGATCGCGGAATACGCCGCCAACCTTGCCCGCAGCATGGGGTTCCGCCCGTACGTGGGGGACCTCCGCGAGCATGGGGCTGACCTGCTTGACGGCAGTCCGCCAGCCGGGCCGGAGGTGCTGATCGTCGACCCATGGGCAGTGACGCGGCCAGAGTGCCGGTGCCTGCTCGCGCGGTTCAATCTGCCGGACAAGCCGTGGGTCCAGGTAGTAATCCCGTGGAATCCTGGCGACGGCGAGAGTGCGGCCGAAGGGGACAGGCTCCGGCTGGCCCTTGACCACGCGCTCCGGCGGAAACTGGAGCGGGGCCGGGTGACCTCGGCGATGGCAGTGGACGGGGTGCCCACCCTAGACGACTTTGGCGAGGTGCTGCCGGTGGTGATTCGGGCAGTCGAGAAACAGTACTTCAGGTACGCACGGGTCTTCCCGCCGACCGGGCCAGCAGTGGGAAAGCCGCTGTTGCAGGGGAACGCGCCGGACCCGCCGAGGCTTCTGGAGCGCGCAGGTGGCTGAGGGAAAGATCGTCACCTTTTACTCCTTCAAGGGCGGTGCCGGCCGCACGATGGCCCTGGCGAACGTCGCCTGGATTCTCGCGAGCAACGGGTTCAAGGTGCTCGTCGTCGACTGGGACCTTGACTCACCCGGGCTGCACCGGTACTTCCATCCCTTCCTTGACCCAAGGAAGATAGTCGCCACTCCCGGCGTCATCGAACTGATTGGCGATTACGTATGGGCCGCCACCAGCAGCGAGGACCGGCCGGGGGACTGGCACTTGCCCTACGCGGAGATTCTCGCGCATGCCGTCTCGGTGAACTGGGACCACTTCCCAGACGGCGCGTCCCTGGACTTCGTCTCAGCTGGTCGGCAGAACCGCGACTACTCCTCTGCTGTGGCCTCGATCGACTGGGACAACTTCTACGACCGGCTAGGCGGCGGGCAGTTCTTCGAAGCGCTGCGCGCCAGCATGAAACGGCACTACGACTATGTGCTCATCGACAGCAGGACAGGGTTGTCCGACATCGCGGACATCTGCACCGTGCAACTGGCGGACATCCTGGTCGACTGCTTCGCGCTGAACGACCAGTCCATCGACGGCGCGGCGGGCGTTGCGCGCGACATTGATCAGCGTTACCACGCAAAGAGCATCAGGATCCTGCCGGTTCCGATGCACATTGACGACGCGGAGAAGGAGAAGCTTGACGCTGGGAGGTCACAGGCAAGGGCGCGGTTCGACCGATTCCCCCGGGGAATGCAGGAGGCTCAGGCGAACGCCTACTGGGCCTCGGTGGAGATCCCCTATAAGCCGTTCTACGCGTACGAGGAGTTGCTCGCCGCCTTCGGCGACGCCCCAGGGTCACCGTCGTCGCTGCTGGCCGCCTTCGAGCGCCTGACCTCCGCGATCATCGAGCAAACGGTCACGCTGCCACCGATGGATGAAGGCATGCGGTTGCAGTACCGGGACGCCTTCACCCGCCCTCGCCTGCCACCACCAACCGACATCTACCTCAGCTACGTCACCGAGGACCGGCAGTGGGCCGACTGGATCGCTGCCGTCCTGGTCCAGGCACGCTTCCGGGTCCGGCGGCCAATGGAAAGCGTGCCCGCTGGCAGCAACGAGCGGGATGAAGCCGCACGCGCTGCCGCAGCGGCCAACCGAACCGTCGCCGTCGTCTCGTCGGCTTATCTCCGTTCTCCGCAGTCGCTCGGCGTCCGCGAGGCAGTGGCGGGGGACCCGGCCGGGGTCAACAGGCGGCTCATCCCTGTCCGGGTGAGCGAGACCCGGGTGTCCGAGCCCTTCGCCGAGCCGGCGGTGCTCGACCTGGACTCGCCGAGATGCCACGCAGGCGGCGGAAGAGATCCTCAGGGCGCTCGGCCGCCCGGTGCACCCCGGTGACCGGCAGGCCGATCCTCTTCCCAGCGAGCCGCGCTACCCGCGTACTTTCCCTCCCGTCTGGAACGCGCCCACGCGGAACGCGGGCTCTCACCGGGCGCAACGTCACGCTCGACCGACTGCGCGATCAGCTTCTCGGGGTCAAGCAAGGCGGTGGTCCTGCCGGTAGCCCTTTACGGCTACGGTGGCGTCGGTAAGACCCAGGTCGCACTGGAGTACGCGCACCGCTACATGGCGGAGTACGACGTGGTCTGGTGGGTGCCATCGGGACAGCGGGATCTGGTATCGCCCCGCCTTTGCCGACCTGGCGGCCCGGCTCGGCCTGCGCGTCGGTGACAACATTAAAGACGCGGCGGAGGCAGCACGCGAGGCGCTGCGCCGCGGCAATACCGTACTCCCGTTGGTTGCTCATCTTTGACAACGCGGATCAGCCCGCCGACCTTGAGGCGCACCTGCCCAACGGGCCAGGTCACGTCCTCGTGACCTCGCGGAAGCCCGCCTGGTCGCGAGTGGCGGGGCCGGTGGGGATATGACGTCTTCGACCGGGAAGAGTCCCTGGAGCACCTGCGGCGCCGCGTGCCGTCGCTAACCGAGAAGGAAGCCGACCTGGTGGCCGAGGCGCTGGGCGACCTGCCGATCGCAGTCGAGCAGGCAGGCGCCTGGCTCGCCGAAACCGGGACCTCCCCGACGGACTATGTTGCGCAGCTATCTACCAGGTCCGCTCAGGTGCTCGCGCTGAACACGCCAGAGGACTACCCCGTGCCCGTCGCGGCGACCTGGCGGCTGGCGTTCGACCGGCTGCGCGCGCAGTCCCCCGCGGCCGCCCGGCTGCTCCAGCTCTGCGCCTTCTTCGCGCCCGAGCCGATCTCGCTGTCCTTGCTCTACAGCGACCAGATGATCGGCGCGCTGGTGACGTCCGACCCGCGGCTCCGCGAGAAGCGGATGCTCGCCCAGCTGATCAGGGAGATCGCCAGGTTCTCACTGGCCAAGGTGGACCGGGGCAGGAACACCATCCAGGTGCACCGCCTTATCCAGGACGTCATCCGCGCATCGATGGAGACCAAGGACCAGATAGACACGGCGACGCACGAGGTGCACAGGGTCCTCGTCGGGGCGCGGCCGAAGGAGGGCGGCAGCGACAACCCGGGCAACTGGGACCAGTACGAGTTGATCTGGAAGCATCTCGGCCCGTCCCGGGCGGCCGAATGCGACGAGGATGACACGCGCCAGTTGCTGATCGACCGGATGCGCTACCTATGGCGGCGCGGCGCGTTCAGTGAGGCGCTTGCGTTCGGCTCAGCCCTAGCTGACTTGTGGACGCTGCGGCTCGGCCCGGACGACATGCAGACCCTGTACCTCCGCTTCCATATCGCCAATGTGCTCCGGTCCAGGGCGAGTACGCCGAAGCGCTCGCCGAGGATACCGCCGTGCATGCCAGTCAGCGAGAGGTGCTGGAAGACGGCCACCTGCATACGCTGCTGACCGCGGGCGGCCTGGCAGGCGACCTGCGCGGACTCGGCGAGTTCCGGCGGGCGCTTGAGATGGACCAGGAAACGTACGACCGCTTCAAGGAGCTCAACGGCGAGGACGAGCCAGCCACGCTCGCGGCCGCGAACAACCTGGCGATCGACCTGAGGCTGATCGGCGACTGCTTCCGGGCGCGCGACCTTGACATGGACACGATGAACCGCAGGCGGCTGGTCCTTGGCACGAGCCATCCGTACTCGCTCCACTCGGCCGCCATGCTTGCCCGCGACATGCGGGAGGCAGGTGACTACAACGGCTCCGCGGAACTGCTCCGCAAGACTCACACCCAGTGGGCCGAACTCCTCGGCGAGGACGACCTCGACACGCTGAGCACGGCCAAGAGCCTGGCCGTCTCGCTTCGCAAGGCTGGCAAGTTCGAGGAGGCCTACAAACTGACCAAGGACACCAGTCAGCGGTACCACCAGCGCTACCCCGGGCACCCCGACGCGCTCGCCGCTGAGTTGAACCTCGCCTGCGACCTGTCCGCACTGGGCGACAAGGCGGCCGCCTACGCTATCGCCAGTGAGGTGCATCAGGAATATGAGCGCTCCCTGGGGGGAAGGCATCCGTTCACACTGGCCGTGGCCAGTAACATGGCTGGCTACCTGCGCGGTACTGGGGCGGTGCGGGACGCGCTGCTGCTAGCCGAGTCAACGCTGCGATCGCTGCGCGCCAACCTCGGTGACGATCACCCGTACCCGCTCGCCTGCGCGCTCACCATGGCGAACTGCCTGCACGACCAGGGACAGCTCGTCGACGCCGAGATTCTGGAGCGTGAGACTATCGCCCGGCTCCGCAAAACGCTAGGCGATTCGCATCCCGACACACTCCATCGGTCAGGCCAACCTTGCGGTCACCCTGCGGGCCGCCGGACGGGCGGAGGAAGCCGTGCAACTGCAGCAGCAGATCCTCGGGGCCATGGCGGCTCCCCGGCCCTCTTGGCGAGGAACATCCGAGCACGGCCGCACTCATTAACTGGACCCTGCAGGACGGCGACCTGGAGTCGCAGCCAACGTGACCTGGCGATGCTCCTCGGCGTTGGTCACTGTCTGATCAGCCAGGACAGCACTTCCGGTATCACCTCAAAGGCACCGAAGTGCGCGCAGTCGGGCCGGATGGACATGACCGCACCAGGGATCTGGTCGCCAGCCAGCGGGCGTGCCCCACCGGGGTGAGGACATCGCTCTCGCCGTGCCAGACCAGCACCGGCACCTTGATGTCCGTTAGGTCGAACCCCCACGGGGAGCAGAAGCGCGGTTATCGTCGTACCAGCCGTCGGCAGATTCGCGGAGCGCCTCTCCGTAGTTCTCCGCTAGTAGTGCACGGATGCCCGCGTCGGCAACGACCCTGCGGTCGGCCTCTGGCAACTCCGGGCGGAGCGCCGAGACGTGGCTGGCGGGATCCGCTTTGATCGCGGCGGCCGTCTGCGCGAGGTTGGTGGCCAATTCGTCCGGTCTGATCCAGCGCCGACCTGAACTCCTCGACATTCGAGTCGGCCATCCCGGCGAACCAGTCAAGACCGTCCGCCGCCCAGGGGGCCAGGCTCACCAGGATTCCCGCCCGTGTCACCCAGTCGGGAGTAGCGCCGCGCAGGCGAGCGCGTGCGGGCCTCCGCCAGATCGCCCGGCACGGCGAACTGCTTGACTCCGAGTGCGTCGGCTATTGCGAGGACGTCATCGGCGACGTCGGCTACCCGTCGAAATTCCTGCCGGTCAGATTCCCCGTAGCCAGGGCGGTCGAAGGTAATCAATCGCGCGCCAAGTGCGTGCAAGACTCCATGGAACGTGGAAGGGGACCGAGTCGACTGCCCGGCGTCCCGTGCATCAGGAAGACAGGGCGACCGGAGGGGCTCCCTGACACCCGAAAAGCCACTCGACGGCCGTCCGCCGAACGCACGTAGAAAGTCACCGCCGATGTTCACCGCGGCCGGGAAGGAGGAATAACGCTGAGTGTCGTAGAAGAGCGCATGGCACGATCACTGCTGGTGTCTAGTGCCCATGCTCAAGATAGTAATCCTTTTTGCGCGGTTTGGATAGCAGACAGCAGCGTATGAGTCGCGTATAGTATTGATCCCTGCGTCTTTCCGTGAAGCTTGCCGCAAGGGCTGGGAGGGGGCTGAGTGCATAGGGGAAATGTGCTGGCCGGCACTGCGGCGCCGTATTTCTTTCTCAGCTACGCGCACACGCCTCAGAGCGACACGCGTGATTGCGTTTCATCCAGACATCTGGGTGACCCAGCTCTTCCGCGACCTCTGCGGCCGCCATCATGCAGCTCGCTGACCTGCCGCTAAGCGCGAATGCCGGCTTCATGGACAGGGATGGGGGAGAGCAACGATTCGGCCTATGGGTGCCCCGGGCACTGGCGACCGTCGCGTCCTCGTCCACTCTACTCCAAACGGTACTTCGCTGACGAGCGCTGCGGCAGGGAGTGGTTTTATTTCACCCGCGCGCTCTGAACTCCTCGCCGCGCGGGTGTCCGGCCCGGTCGAAGCTATCGTACCCGCCCGTGGATCCCGGTGGAACAGCCGCCAGGCTGCCGGTCGTCGGCACAGGCGGTCCCGATTGAGCCATGGTGGTACAGGCTTCGAGTCTCTTAGGCTTCTATGGGATCATGAAACTTTCCCGGTATCAGGAGCGACTCGACGAGGCGGTCTACAGCTCGCACGCCGGATCGTGACGGTCACCGGGCGGTCCCCGGTAAGGACGGACTGCCCACCGATTACGACATGCTCGATAACACCTTGGCGTTGTCCCCGGGAGCGTGGCGGGGAACAGGGTGCTGCGCATCACCGATTATCGCGCCCAGCGTGGCGAACTGCCCGATGGACGGGAAGACGCGTCTTATTACGGGCGGTCGGCCTCGGACTAACGGACTGCTCCCCTCGGATCGCGCCGATCGTGGACTATGCCGTCAGGTCTGGCACGGCCATTCGGCTCTCGAGGCTGGAGGTCGGACGACCTCTCCAGCGTGCGGCGCACCTGCTTCCCGTGATCCGCCGTCGGGGCCGCGGATCCTGATCATCGACCCGTGGGCGCTGCTCCTCCGCGCTGCCGGCACTTGCTCCAGCGCCTTGACGCCCGAATAAGCCGTGGATGCAGGCGGTGATCTTGTTGAGCGACAGTGATGTCGAGAGCCAGGACCATGCGGGCAAGCTCCGAGCCACGCTCGATGCCGTATTCCGACGCAAACTGACTGAAACGGCGTCAATCTCCGTGAGTGCCGCGCGCGGGGTGCGGAGCCTTGAGGAATTCGGCCTAGTACTGCCCCAGTTCATCCATGCCGCCGCGCGAAGGTATCTCAGGCACGCGTCGGCGTTTCCTCCAGCCGGGCCGGCAGTGGAGCGGCCGCGAGTGGTGGGATTGGTGCCGGATGTCGCTTAGAGTGGCCTGACCAGCCAGGAAAGCACGTCAGGCGCCACCTCGAGCGCGCCGAAGTGCGCGCGGTCCGGCGGCGTCTCGGCGAGCGCGCCCGGGATGTGCTCAGCCAGCCACCGCGTATGCGTGACAGGCGAGAAAACATCCTCTCCGCCATGCCACAACAGCACCGGCCTGCGGATGTCAGAGACCTCGAACCCCCAGTGCGAGCAGAATGCCAGGACGTCATCGATCCAGCCGTCCGCGGAGTTCCGCAGCGCCTCGGCGAAGTTCTGGGCGAGCAGGGCCCGGACGTCGCCGTCGGCCACGATCCGCCGATCCGCCCCGGGCATCTCCGGGCTCAGGCCGGCGACGTGGCTCGCCGGATCAGCTTTGATCTTCGCCGCGGCCTGCACAAGGCGCATGCTCAGCACGTCGGGATCCGACGCGGCGGTCGTGTAGGCGTCAACGTTGGAGTGGGCCATTCCGCCGAACCAGTCGAGGCCCTCGGCACCCCATGGCGCCAGGCTCACCAGCGCGGCGGCCCGCGTGACTCGGTCCCGGAGCAGGGCCGCGCAGGCCAGCGCGTGCGGTCCGCCGCCTGAGCGGCCGAGTACGGCGAACTGGCCCACGCCCAGTGCGTCCGCGATCGTCGCCACGTCGGACGCGACATCGCCGACGGTACGAGAGACCAGTCGGTCCGAGCCTCCGTATCCGGGACGGTCAAAGCTGATCAGCCGCACTCCGCGCTCACGCAGTTCCTGCTCGGGCGGCAGTGGCCCCACCCGGCTGCCCGGTGTGCCGTGCAGAAAGAACACGGGCTGCGCGCGCAGATCGCCAGCCTCGTTCACGGCCAGCAGTCGTCCTCCGGCCGCGGCCACGTAAGCAGTCACCGGCGCGGTTCACCGCAGGCAAGGCACATGCCGCAAAGGTCCACCGTGAACCACCCCAATACACGATTACGTCCGCCAGCGCACGACACTGGTCAAGACTAGTCATCTCAGCGCCATGTCGATGTCATGTTGGCCCACCTGGTGGGGGTGTGGCGAAATGTTACTCCCTGGGAAAGCGGGAGGAAACCAGCCATTGGGTGTTATGGCGGTGATGCGGCGTACGCTCCTCGCCTTGACTACGTCGCGAATGAGCGAGTGTGACCTGGTCGCAGGCTGTTTCACCGGGCTTTTTGAAGCGATCCGCTGAGTATACGAAAGATCGCTACTCTTCTATTCCTTCAACGGTGGGGCATGCGGAGGATGAGCCCCGTCGGCCGTCATATGGGGATAGCTGGCGCGCGTTGCCTTCCCGATGCCCCGATGTGGAGGGACGGCCTCGATGGAGATCCAGTCGGCGCAACCGTTCACCAGACCGCTAAGCGCACGGAAGCGGGTCCAGTGCCTGCCGCGCGCGCCCCTGTGCGGCCCCGACGTGGCGAGCGGTCGTCCCTTACGCGCTGCGCCGCGGCCGCGGGACAACCCTCGCGGCATCTGGGTATCTTGTACCGCACTGATTCACCACGCCCAAGGGTTATCGCCTTGCGGATTAAATCCACATCCTGGTCACAGTTTTCTTCGATTTTGGTCATGATTGGGCGCTTGTGAGTAACAGTCGCCATCAATCCATCCCATATAGTGAGGAGGCACAGCCAACGTCGTGTGTGCCACTTGCGGGAGGGGGCTGAATGCGCGGAGAGGACCTCACGCCTTTCTTCTTTCTGAGCTACCAGCACGCTATCAGGGGCAACGATCCCGACGCGGAGGACCAGGACATCTGGGTGAGCAAGCTCTTCCGCGACCTCTGCAATCACATCGGGGTGATCGAAGGCCTGCCGCCGAGTAAAGTCGGCTTTATGGACCGGGAACTCAGGTCCGGCAACGAGTGGCCGTGGCAGCTTTCCCAGAATCTGGCCACCTGCAAGGTCTTCGTGCCGCTCTACTCGCGGCGTTACTTCCAGAGCCCGCATTGTGGCAAGGAGTGGACAGCGTTTCGCAAGCGCGTGCAGAACGGCGGCGGGCATGCGTCCGGCCATCCCGACGCGATCATTCCGGCACTCTGGAGCCCGGTGCGGACCGAGGATCTCCCACGGGCGGCGCAGCCGATCCATTTCGAGCCGCGCGAATTCGGCCAGCTGTATGCCGACTACGGCTTCTTCGCGATCATGAAGCTGACTCGGTTCGAGGACGACTACCAGTGGGCAGTGCTGCAGCTCGCCAGGGGTATCGTGGCTGAGGCCAGGCGGGCACAGATTCCACCAGGCCCCACGATGGACTACGACTCGCTGCCAAGTTCGTGGGACGAGGGCGCCCCCAGGGAGATGGCTGGCGACAAGCGGCTGCGCATCATCATCGCCGCACCGAATCGCGGCGACCTGCCGGCTGGGCGGAGTGCATTTCACTACGGGCCGACGGCCCGTGACTGGATTCCGTACGCGCCCGATACTCAGCAGTCGATCGCGGACTACGCCGTTGTCCTCGCCAAGCACTACGGCTACCGGCCCGAGGTCAGCGACCTCTACGAGCAGGCGGAGGACCTGCTCAGTGCCGACGGCCCGGCCTCCGGGCCTGCGGTCCTGCTCATCGACCCGTGGGAGGCGACCCAGGCACGCTGCCAGCGGATTCTCACCCGGCTCGACGAGCTGGACAAGCCCTGGATTCGGCTGGTCGTGGTATGGAACCGCAAGGACACGGAAATGACGGCGGCGGAGACCGAACTGCGCGGGGCGATCGAGGCGGCCTTGCCCGTCACGCTCAAGGACCGGCTGCGCCCGACGACGCTGGCCGCCGCCCGTGGCGTCCCCTCTATCGAGGAAATCCCTATGGTGCTCGGGGACTCCATGCGGCACGCGGCACGGCAGTACCTGAAGTACGCCCACGGACGCCAGCAAGCCATCCCTCCGAGACCCCGGGAGCACGACGATGGCTAACAACAGCGTGCAGGACGGCAAGATCGTCACTTTCTACTCCTACAAGGGCGGCACGGGACGGACGATGGCCCTGGCCAACGTCGCCTGGATCTTGGCGAGCAACGGGCGGAAGGTGCTCGTGGTCGACTGGGACCTCGACTCGCCGGGCCTGCACAAGTACTTTCACCCCTTCCTCGACTCGACGCTGGTCGCGGCTACGCCTGGGGTCATCGAGCTGATCAATGACTACCTCTGGGTCGCGGCCGAGCGGACGGACGAGCCGGGCGACTGGCTCCGGCAGTACGCCAGGATCTTGCCGCATGCCGTCTCGGTGAACTGGACCGGGTTCCCTAACGGCGGAACCCTGGACTACGTCTCCGCAGGCCGTCAGAACCGGGACTACTCGTCGTCGCTCACGTCGATCGACTGGGACAACTTCTATGACCGGCTGGGCGGCGGTCGGTTCATCGACGCGCTCCGCGACGACATGAAGGAGCACTACGACTACACGCTGATCGACTCAAGGACCGGCCTGTCCGACATCGCCGACATCTGCACGGTGCACCTGCCCGACATCCTTGTGGACTGCTTCACCCTGAACGACCAGTCGATCGACGGGGCGGCCGCCGTAGCTAAGAGCGTGGACCAGCGCTACCACTACAGGAACATCCGGGTGCTGCCTGTCCCGATGCGAATCGACGAGGCAGAGAAAGACAAGGCGGACGCGGGCCTCGACCTCGCCAGGGCCAGGTTCGATCCCTTCCCGAAGGCCATGGACGAGTACGAGAAGAACGACTACTGGGCGTCCGTGGTGATTCCCTACAAGCCGTACTACGCGTTCGAGGAGACGCTAGCCGCCTTTGGTGACGCTCCACGGTCGCCAGTGACGCTGCTTGGCGCCTACGAGCGTCTCGCCGCCGCGATCACCGACGGCCAGGTCCGTTCGCTCGGGGAAATGAGTAAGGAGACGCGGCTCACCTACAAGTCGTCCTTCATCAGGCCGCGCCAGCCGCCGCCTGGCGACATCTACCTGAGCTACGTCCCGCAGGACCGGATGTGGGCGGACTGGATCGAGGCCCTGCTTACGCAGCGGGGCATCCGCGTGCTGCGCCCGTCGGCTGGCGCGGGCGCGGGCGGCGGCAGCCAGGATGACGCGCGGCACGGCGCGGCCACGGCAGGCCGCACGGTGGCCGTCTTGTCGGGCGGCTACCTCGCCTCGCCGGCCGCCGAGGGCGTCTGGGAGGCGATCGCGGCGGCCGACCCCGTGGGTGCCGGCAGGAAGCTCATCCCGGTCCGGGTCGCCGACGTTACGCTGGGACCGCCATTCTCCGACCGGACGATCGTGGACCTGACAAGGCGTGACGAGACACAGGCCACGGACGAGCTGCTCAAGGCGCTCGGCTACCCGCCGAAGCTCACCGTGCAGCCCCGCGGCACGTCCGCCCGCCAGCCGAGGTACCCGCGTACCACGCCACCAGTGTGGCGAGTGCCGACAAGGAACGCGGTCTTCACCGGCCGCGCGGAGGTGCTCGAGCAACTGCACGACCGGCTCGTTGGTACCAGCATTGCGGTCGTCGCCCCCATGGCGCTGCACGGCCTCGGAGGCGTCGGCAAGACCCAGGTGGCACTCGAGTACGCGCACCGCTACATGGCGGACTACGACCTGATCTGGTGGATCAACGCAGAGCAGGACGAGCTGATCAACCCGGTGCTCGCTCCCATGGCGCAGTCGCTTGACATCCGGAGCCGCGACTCCATTCCCGAGACCGCGCAGGCCGTACGTGAGGCACTGCGACTTGGCCGCCCTTACGACCGCTGGCTGCTGATCTTCGACAACGCGGACAACCCTGATGAGGTGAAGGAGTTCTTCCCCGGCGGTCCCGGGCACGTGATCGTCACGACGCGGAACCCGGCGTGGTCGACGGTAGCCGAGCCGCTTGAGATCGACGTCTTCTCCAGGGAGGAGTCGCTTGACCTGCTGCGGCGGCGGGTCTCCGGGCTGTCTGTGGAGGACGCGACGCTGGTGGCCGAGGCCCTCGGCGACCTGCCGCTTGGCATCGAGCAGGCGGGTGCGTGGCTGGCCGAGACCGGGATGCCCGCGGGCGAGTACGTCAACCGGCTGGCGAGCCAGTTGGCCGTGGCCATGGATCTGAGCCAGCCGAGTGACTACCCGTCCACGGTCGCGGCGACCTGGCGGGTGTCCTTCGACCGGCTGCGGGAGCAGTCGCCGGGTGCGGCCCGGCTCCTTGAGCTATGCGCGTGCTTCTCGCCCGACCCCATCTCGTTGTCGCTGCTGTACAGCGACGAGATGATCGACTGCCTGCTGACGTTCGACAGCAGGCTCAAGGAGCCGCAGGTCCTCGCGGTCCTGATCAGGGACCTGACCCGGTTCTCGCTCGCGAAGATCGACCGAGGCAACAACACCATCGAGGTGCACCGGCTCGTCCAGGCCGTGGTCCGCGCCCAGATGCCGACAATCGAGTACCGCGAGGAAGCCATGCACGAAGTGCACCGCATCCTGGTGGGAGCTAGGCCCAGGCAGGGAGGTACCGACAACCCGGAGAACTGGGGGCGGTACGACATTATCTGGCCGCACCTAAGCGGTTCGGAGGCCTACAACTGCGACTATGAGGACACCAGGCGACTGCTCATCGACCGTGTCCGGTATCTGTGGAAGCGCGGCGACTACCGGGAGGCGCTTGAGGCGGGACGGGAATTCGACTCGCAGTGGCAGCAGAAGATCGGCCCGGATCACAGGCAGACCCTGTACCTGCGGTTCCACATCGCGAACGTGCTGCGATCCCAGGGCCGTTTCCAGGAGGCCTATGACCTAGACCAGGAGATTCTCGACAAGCAGCGACACTCGCTCGGCGACAGCCACCCGCACACGTTGCAGACCGCGGGCAGCCTCGGCGGTGACCTGCGCGGCCTCGGCAAGTTTTATGAGGCCCTGACCATGGACGAGGAAACCTATCGTCAGCTCAAGAACACAGTAGGCCAGGACGAGCCCAGCACGCTGTCCGTGGCGAACAACCTCGCGGTGGACCTTCGCCTGGTAGGCAACTTCTCGCGTGCCAGGGAAATAGACACGGAAACCCTGAGCGACCGGCAGCGCGTCCTTGGACTTGATCATCCCTACACGCTGCACTCCGCCGCGATGCTCGGGCGTGACATGCGCGAGCTCGGTGAGTACGCCGATTCCATTGAAGTCACCCGCGCCACCCTTGACCGTTACCGTGCCATCCTCGGCGAGGACTTCATAGACACTCTGCGGACCGCCAAGAGCCTGGCCGTGTCGCTGCGCAACAAGGGACGGCTCTCCGAGGCGTTCCAGCTCTCGCGCCCAGACCAGCGAGCGGTACGCGATCAGCTTCGGCGCGAACCAGCCGGACGCCCTCGCCTGCCAGCTGAACCTCGCCGCAGACCTGTCCGCGATGGACAATAAAGCGGCCGCCTATGAGACCGCGAGTAAGGTGCTGCGCAGCTACGAGGAAACCCTCGGCTCCGGGCACCCGTTCACGCTAGCGGCACGCAGCAACATCTCCACCTACCTGCGCGGCACCGGCTCGGCGCGGACGGCACTGGAGCTCGCCGACCGCACGCTGACCGCGCTGCGGGCTACCCTGGGGGACGACCACCCGTCCACCCTGTCCTGCGCGGTCAACCGGGCGAACTGCCTGCAAGACCTGGGTCGGTCCGCCGAGGCGGAGGCTCAGCTGCGGGACTCGCTCGGCCGGTTCACTAAGACACTCGGCGGGCGGCACCCGGACACGCTGATCTGCCAGGCTAACCTCGCTGTCACCCTCCGTGCGAGCGGGAAGTCGGAGGATGCGATCAGGCTGCAGCAACTGGTGATCGCTGAGATGCGAGAGGTGCTCGGCGAGGAGCACCCCAACATCACGGCGATCCGCGACTGGCGCATGCAGAATCGCGACCTGGAGGTCCAGCCAACCTTAAGCTGACCCGATCAGGACGGGCCTTATCACCCAGGACAGCCGCACGTCAGGCGGCCTATCCACGGGGAAGGCGGTCGAAGGCCTGCCGGGCGCGCCGTTCGGCCGCCTCTGCGTGCCTCGCCCGCATTCGCGCCGCCGCCAGATCAGCCCGCGCCTGGGTGAGCCGCCGTTCTAGGCTGAGGACCTCCGCCTCCAGCCGGTCCTCTTCCGATACGGCCTCGGCAGCCGCGGCGGAGGCGTCGGCTACCACCCGTTCGGCTTCCGCGTGCTGCTCTCGGCGCAGAGCCGAACGCTCCGCCGTCTCCTGTACTAGTCGCTCATTCTCTTCTGCCTGCCGCCGCGCGACCGCTGCAGGCTTCGTGAGGCCCGCGCCCGCCCGCTCGCGTCGTGCGGTGCTGCCGGCCGTTGCCTCCTCACGGGCCAGCGTGCCCCCGCTCCGGCGGCTTCCGTGAGCATCAACGCTGGGACGCGCACTGCTCTGACCGGCGCGCCCCCGGGAAGACCCCGGCCCCGCCGCATCGGGCACCGCCGTGACGCCGGGCCCAGCGTCGCCCGCGCCACTAGCGTTCCGGGTAGCTGCCTCCGTCCGCTCGGAAGCTCGCGGCGCCTCCCCCGTCTCCTCATCCGGCTCCGTATCCGCGGGCAGCACGCCGAAGCCCGACCACTGCACCGCGCGAGTCAGGGTCCCCGTGGCGAAGGCCGCCGCCACCTCCGGATCGGCGAGCGCGGCGGTCAGCGTCTCGGTGACCTCCGGGCGCAGCGACGCCGGCGGATCAGGCACGCCGGCCACGGCCAGGGCCTGCGCGGCGAGCGCGTCGACGAGCGCACCGCGCGCGGCGGACAGTTCCCGCAGCCTGGGGCCTTGCCCGGCCTGCTGCGCGGCGCGCAGCGCGGCGGCGAGCTCGGCCAGCTTCGGCGGCGCGCCCGGGTCGGCGCGTGCCAGCCGGTTCACCACCCACGCCGCGCGGGTGGGCTTACGCAGCGCGGCGATCGCCTTCGCGGCGGCGCGGTCTCCAGCGGTCCGCGCCGCCGCGACAAGGTCGCCGCGACGGCCGGTGAATGCCTCAGGGTCTGCCCCGTACAGTTCCTCGACCGCCGCGGCAACCCGGTCGCCGGCGGTGACGCCGGCGGCCGCACCGCCGGGAACGTCGTCACCGCGCCTATCGCCTCGACCGCTGGCGCCCACGTAGCCGGTTATGCCCCGGTTCGCAGCCCCGCGAACAGGTCGTCCTCCGGGAGGGGCGCACCCGTCGTGTCGCTGGTCCTGATGAAGTACTCGTAGCCGAACGCCTGCTCCGCGACTTCGGGCGGGAGCTTGCTGAACCACGAGTCGTTGATCTGGCTGCCATGCGCGAACAGTGCGGCCCGCTTGCGCTCGAGTACCGGGCGGATGTCGACCGTGGTGGTAATGCGCGCCTCGGACTCAAGCCCCCGCTGCCACCGTTCCCTGGCCTCCGCGGAGTCGTTGTCCCAGTTCGGCGTCTCCACGCCCGCCTCGCGCAGGGCGTCCCAGATCTTCCGCCAGTTGGAGCCCTTCATCGTGGACAGGTACACCTTCGCCGGGATCCCGGTCGCCGCTGCGGCGGCTTGGGCGGCGCGGCTGGCGTGCACGTGATCCGGGTGCTGGTAGGCGCCCGCGTCGTCGTAGGTGACGAGCACCTGGGGACGGTACTTGGTGATCAGCTCACCGATCCGTTCGGCCACCGTCTCAAGCGGCACGTTGCAAAAGGCGTCCGGCCGGCTCTTGTACTCCCAGTCCTCCATCCCCGAGTCGTGGTAACCGAGCGTCTCCACGTCGCTGACCTTGAGAATGCTCGCCGACTTTTCAAGTTCGGCGAGACGCAGCCGGGCCACGACCTCGGGGTCATGCCCTTCCTGCCCGGGTTTGATCCCGCCGGGAGCGTCCCCGAAGTCGCCATTGGTGCAGGTGACCACGATCGTCTGGACCCCCTGGTCCGAGTAGGTGGCCAGGATGCCGCCACCGGATGCCTCGTCATCGGGGTGCGCGTGAACTGCCATCAGGGTAAGAGGATCTGTCATGTCTTCCAGAGTGCCATGCCGCTAGGACACTCTGACCAACAGCCTTTTCCGATCGCTTTTAAAGAGAAAAGATGATCCCGAACGAAAGCGCCCAACTCTGGTCACCCTCCGGTTCCACTTCATGCCGAGCGGCTCGTTCGCGCCCTGCCTGCTGCTAGCGGGGTCCTTGGCGCAAACGAGCCGGTATCTCGCGCAGCCGCGCTAAGCGATCTTGTCGAGTGCGGCCGGCGCGTTGCCGTTGGCGGTTGGGACCGGAGCAACCACGGTGGACTTCTTGAGAAGGTCGAGGATGGAGATGCCCTGCGCGACCAGGCCGGCCACGATCTCGTTGACGCCCTGGGTCCCGTTGAGCACGGTGAGGTTGGCTCCGGCGAGACCGCGGGCGGCCGCGTCGACGAGCGCGGGCAGGTTCTCGATCAGCGTGCTCGCCGCGATCAGCTCCTGGTTGCCCTCGCGCAGCGACGCGGCGAGCGCCTGGTTGGCGTCCGCCTGCCCCTGGGCCTGGGCGCGCTCAGCGTGGGCCTGCGCGTCCGCGCGGACCCGGGTCGCCTGAGCCTCGGACTCGGCGAGCGTCGTCTGCCGGAAGGCCTCCGCCTCGGCGGCGAACTTGGCCTGGTCACGGTCGGCCTCGGCGAGTTGGCGCTTGCGGAACGCCTCGGCCTCGGTGGTGAAGCGGGCCTGGTCGCGGCTGGCCTCGGCGAGCGTCCGCGTCTTGTAGGCCTCGGCGTCGGCCGGGCGGCGGACCTCGGCCTCAAGGCGCTGCGCGGCGAGTTCGGCCTGGTGCTGGGCGAGGGCCGTCTGCTGCTGTATGACCTGCTGCTTGGCCTGTGCCTCTGAGAGCGGTCCCGCCTGCTCGGCGCGGGCCTTGGCCTCCTGTGTTTCCGCTTGGTAGCCGGCCTGCTTGATTGCCATGTCTCGCTCGTACTGCGCCTTCATCGCCTGTGCGGCCAGTTCCCGCTCGGTGGCCTCCAGGTCGGACTGCGCCTTAGCGATCCGTGCCTGGCTGGCCGCGGCTGCGGCGTGCGGGGCGGCGAGGTTGCTGATGTAGCCGGAAGAGTCCTCGATCTCCTGGATCTCCAGGGCGTCGACGACGATGCCGAGCTTCTCCATCTCGCTGTGGCTGCCGTCCTTGACCTCCTGGGCCACCCGGTCCCGCTCCCTGATGATCTGCTCGACGGTCAGCCCGCCGATGATCGACCGCAGATGCCCGGCGAAGACCCGGCCGACCAGGGTCTCCATCTTGTCCTGCTCGGACAGGAAGCGGCGGGCCGCGTTGGCTATCGACACGGAATCGTCGCCGACCTTGAACGCGGCGACGGCGCGGACGTTCAGCCTGATGCCCTGGTTGGTGATGCACTCCTCGGTGATCTCCGCCTCGCGCAGGGCGAGGGAGAGCACGCGGGCCCGCTGCTTGATAGGCATGACGAAGCTTCCGTGCCCGGTGACGATGCGGAACTGCGTCGCGTCCTTGTGCCGCTTGGAACCCGAAATGAGCAGCGCCTCGTTCGGGGCCGGTACGTGCCAGAACAGCATGGCGATCTCCCTTTCCCTGGCTTCGCAGGGGTTTTTGGGGTGGGAAGGGGCCCGGCTCAGATCGGTGTTGGGGTGACCAGCACGGATCGAGCCGACAGCGCATCAACGACGACAACCCTGGAATGCCGGGGAATTGGCTCGTCGGACCACGCGGCGAACGCCTCGCTGCCGCCGCGGACAAGCAGCAGCACCTCGCCGGGGCCGTTTGCCGGAATGGATACAGTAACTCGCCCGATCGCGCCGATCAGGCTCTCTGCCGCGCCACCTTTGGCGTCCACGGCCACATCACCGGCTTTCGCGTTATGCGCCCGTATTGGTATACCACCGCTCTTTAGCGGCCCCGCAGCCACCCCACCCGTATTCAATGGCCCGGTGCCGATTACTCCATTAGGGAGTTATGAAATCCGGCACTCTCTGGAATGTCTCTTAACGGCGTGGCATTCGCACCGTAAGGGCGCCCGGCTGGATGGCGGCCATGAGCGAGTGGGTGCCCCGTCATCCAGCCGGATCGTGAACGTGGCCGACGGCACGGCAAGATGCACGGCCCCGGGCGATGTCACATTCGAGGCGATCAACGCGTCGGGCGCCGCAGTGCTGCAGGAATACCAGCACTACGGCGCCCGTGACCGCGCGTTCCACTACCCGGCAGGTAACGCCCTCAGGCTCTGCCCGCCCCGCTCATAACCGGGTGACCTCGGAGCGGTCCTCCGCCCACAGCGTGTGGAAGCTGCCCTCGGCGTCCGTGCGGCGGTAGGTGTGCGCGCCGAAGAAGTCGCGCAGGCCCTGGACGAGCGCCGCAGGCAGGCGCTCCGCGCGGAGCGCGTCGTAGTACGCCAGCGCGGCCGAGAACCCGGGCACCGGGATCCCGTTGTCGATCGCGGCAGAGACCACGTCACGCCAGGCGTCCTGCGCCTCGGTGACCTCCTTGGCGAAGTCGGGGTCGGCGAGCAGGGTGGGGAGCTGCGGGTTGCCCGCGTACGCGGCGCGGATCCGGTCGAGGAACGCGGCGCGGATAATGCAGCCTCCCCGCCAGATGACCGCCATCTTCCCGAGGTCGATGTCCCAGCCGTACTCCTCGCTGCCCGCGGCGATCATGTTCCAGCCCTGGGCGTAGGAGACGATCTTCGACGCGTAGAGCGCGTGCTCGACCTTGTCGGCGAACGCGCCGGGATCAGCGACCGCCTCATGTGACGGGCCCGCCAGCCCCCTGGCGGCGGCGCGCAGGTCGGAGTGGCCGGACAGCGACCTCGCGAAGGTGGCCTCGGCAATCCCGCTGACCGGCACGCCAAGGTCGAGGCCGACCTGCACGGTCCACCGGCCCGTGCCCTTCTGCTCGGCCTGGTCGAGCACGATGTCAACGAACGGGCCGCCCGTCTTCGCGTCGGTGTGCGCGAGGACCTCGGCGGTGATCTCAATGAGGTAGGAGTCGAGCCGACCCTGATTCCAGGTCCGGAAGATCTCCGCTATCTGCGCCGGCTCGTACCCGCCGGCATAGCGGAGCAGGTCGTATGCCTCCGCGATGAGTTGCATGTCGGCGTACTCGATGCCGTTGTGGACCATCTTCACGAAGTGCCCGGCACCGTCCGGGCCCACATGCGTCGCGCAAGGGACGCCATCGACCTTCGCGGCGATGTTCTCAAGCATGGGTCCGAGGGACTGATAGGACTCTACCGAGCCGCCGGGCATGATCGACGGACCGTTGAGCGCGCCCTCCTCGCCACCGGAAACGCCCATGCCCACGAAGTGGATGCCGCTCTCCCGCAACGCCGCCTCGCGGCGGCGGGTGTCCACGAAATGCGCGTTGCCGCCATCGATGATCATGTCGCCAGGCTCAAGTAGAGGGGCGAACTCCTCGATCACCGCATCGGTCGCCGCGCCGGCGTTCACCATGATGACCAGGCGACGCGGCCGCTCCAGGCTGGCGACGAACTCCTCCGCGGTATGGGCGGGCACGAAGGTGCCCTCGTGACCGAACTCATCCATGATGGCGTCGGTCCTCGCGGTGGTCCGGTTGTGCAGGGCAGTCACGTAACCATGCCTGGCAAAGTTGCGGGCAAGGTTCCGGCCCATCACGCCAAGTCCTGTCACACCGATCTGCGCTGTCACCTGGGTGGCCATTCCATCCTCATTTCCCTAGATTATCCCGCATCTCCCTAGTTTATCCCGCTCTTCGACCGCCCCCGCGACCGCCCCCGCGACCGTTCCGCCACGCGTGTCGGCGCGGCCTCCGGGTGGTGGTGATGACACGTTTTCCATTTGATCACAAGGCGGTAACGATCGGTCGAGCGGGTTGGCGCGCCTAGCTGAGACGGGGCAGTCGCACGGTCAGGGCGCTGGGCTGGATGGTGACCGTCAGCGAGTGACTGGCCGTCACGAGTTCGCCGTCCACCTCGCGGGGGAGCTGCGTTTGTGCGCTGATCTCGGCCTTCCGTGCCTTGAACCGCTCAAGCATCCGGTCCTGGCGGTGGCTATGGGTCAGCACCCGCGTGGCCAGCCGCGTCCAGCCGAATGGCCCGTGCGGCGCCAGCACCCCCACGTCGAGCATCCCGTCATCGAGCCGGGCCTCGGGCAGCAGGCTGAACCCGCCGGGAAGGAGCCCGGAGTTGCCCGTCACGACCGACTGTGCCTCACGTTCGATGGGTGGCCCGTCGTCCAGCCGGATGGTGAACCTGGCCGGCGGCATGGCGAGGTGGACCGCGCCCGACATCGCATAGGCGAGCCAACCGAACTGGTGCTTCAGCTTGGTCCCCGCGACGACGGCGGCGTCGAGCCCCATCCCCGCCATGGCGGTAAACGGCACCCCGTCGGCGACGGCGAGGTCGATCGCCCGGTCGACGCCACGGGAGTCGAACGCGGCGGCGAGCGCGGCCCTCGGATGCCCTGGGATGCGCAGCGTCCTCGCCAGGAGGTTGGCGGTCCCGCGCGGCACGACCCCGAGCGGCACCCCGGTCCCGGCCAGCCCCTCGGCGCACCCCCGTACGGTCCCGTCCCCGCCGACGGCCACCACGAGATCGACCCCGTCAAGCGCGGCGCCGCTGGCGGCCGAGACCCCTGCCTCGGCTTTCTCGGTAACGAGGAACTCGGCGCTCCACCCGTGGCGCGCCGCGGCTTCCCTGCACAACGCCAGAAGGCGCCCGCCGCTCCGTACGAGCGAGCCATTGACCACGAACATGACACCAGGCATGACCCAACGAGGTTACACCAGGGACCGCCGGAAACCTCGGGGATCTCCGACGGCCCCCAGCGCAATCTCGGACCTTACGCGCCCTTAGCCGGCAGCCGGTGGAGAATCTCAGCCAACGCCCCGTTGACCTCGACCTTAAACTCCGCCAGTTCGGTCTTGAGGGTAGCGACGTCGTTCTTGACTTCGGCCATGTCGCCCTTGAAGGTCTTGACGCTGTAACGGGTTGCGCAAATAAAAGCGTGCTGGCCGCCAAGAAAGCTTGGCGGCCAGCACGCGCGTGACGCTACGGGCTTACCTCAGGTGCCAGTGGTACGGGGCGATCAGCTTGTCCACTGAGGACGGGCCCCACGAGCCCACCGCGTACGGCTGCACCGGCGGGGGAGACGTCAGCAGCGGCTCGGAGATCTCCCAGACCCGCTCGATGCTGTCGGCCCGGGTGAACAGCGACTGGTCGCCGAGCATGGCGAGCAGGATCAGCCGTTCGTACCCTTCCAGGGCGTTGGCCGCCGCGAACGAGTCCTCGTACCTGAAGGTCATCACCGACGCGCCGAGGGTCATCTCCGGCCCCGGCATCTTGGCCATGAACTCGATCTGGATCGACCCGGGGTCGGCGAAGTCGATGACGAGCTCGTTGACCCGTCCCGCGGGCGCATCGCGACGGTGCGTGGGGAACATCCGCAGCGGCGGCGAGTGGAACCCGAGCGTGACGGTCTGCCGCGACGCCTTCAGGGCCTTGCCGGAGCGCAGGTAGATCGGCACGCCGTGCCAGCGCCAGTTCTCTATCTCGACCCGCAGCGCGATCATCGTCTCGGTGTCGGAGTCGGCGGGCACGCCGGGAATCGACCGGTACCCCTCGTACTGCCCGCGCACCACGTGCCGCACGTCGATCGGCCGCAGCGACTGGTACACCTTGGCCTTCTCGTCGCGCAGCGGCTTGGCGGCGAGCGACGTCGGCGGCTCCATGGCGACGAAGGCGAGCACCTGGAAGAGGTGGGTCACCACCATGTCCCGGTAGGCGCCGGTGGCGTTGTAGAACCCGGCCCGCTGCTCGACGGTCAGCGTCTCAGGCACGTCGATCTGCACGTACCTGATGTGCGACCGGTTCCAGACCGGCTCGAAGAGCCCGTTAGCGAACCGGAAGGCGAGGATGTTGTCGACCGATTCCTTGCCGAGGAAGTGGTCGATCCTGAAGACCCGCGACTCGTCGAACACATTGTGCACGGCCGCGTTGAGCTTCTTCGACGATTCCAGGTCGGTGCCGAACGGTTTCTCGATGATCACTCGTGAGTTCTCGGTGGCCAGCCCGGTCGAGCCGAGCATCGCCACCACGGACTCGAACGCCACCGGCGGCACCGCCAGGTGGAACAGCCGCCCGATCTGCGCCGACCCGTTCCGCCTGGAAGCGCTGGCAATCGACTTCTCCGCCGCCTCGACCGCGGCCACCAGTGCCGATGGGTCTTCAGGCGACGCCGCGCCGAACGACAGCCTGGTGGCGAACGCCTCCCAGGAATCGTCCGGCTTGCAGTTACCGAACTGCTGGCAGGCCGCCTCAGCCTGGGCGCGGAACTCGGCGTCAGATGACGCGAACTCCGGCGGCGCCGTCCCGACGACGCGGAACTCCTCGGGCAGCAGTCCGGCCCGGAACAGGTGGTGCAGCCCCGGCAGCAGCTTGCGCTTCGCCAGGTCCCCGGTCGCGCCGAACAGCACGATCACATACGGCTCTGGCCTCGCATGGCCCTGCCGCGCCGAGTGACCTGGCGGCCGCGCGGGTCCCGATTGCTCAGACCGCGTGCTCACTTCTGCTCCGCGTGTCCGCCGAACTCGGACCGCAGGGCGGAGAGGATCTTGCCGGTGAACACGCCCAGGTCGCGCGACTCGAACCGCTGGAACAGCGATGCGGTGATGACCGGGGCGGGCACGCCCTCGTCAATCGCGGCCTCCACCGTCCACCGGCCCTCGCCGGAGTCGGACACCCGGCCGCCGAAGTCGTCGAGGTTCGGCGACTTCGCGAGCGCCGCGGCGGTCAGGTCGATCAGCCAGGACGAGATCACAGACCCGCGCCGCCACACCTCGGCGACGTCGGCGACGTTCATGTCGTACTGGTATGCCTCGGGGTCGCGCAGCGGCGTGTTCTCCGCGTCGTGCGTGGCGTTCGCCTCGAGGCCGATGCCGGCCCCCTTGATGATCGACAGCCCCTCGGCGATCGCGCCCATCATGCCGTACTCGATGCCGTTGTGCACCATCTTGACGAAGTGCCCGGCACCGGACGGCCCGCAGTGCAGGTACCCCTGGGACGCCTGGGATCCCGGGGCGCGGCCGGGCGTCGGCTCGACGCTGCCCTCACCCGGCGCGATCGACTTGAAGATCGGGTCAAGCCGCAGCACGGCGGCGGAGTCCCCGCCGATCATCAGGCAGTACCCGCGCTCTAGGCCCCACACGCCGCCGGAGGTGCCGACGTCGAGGTAGTGCAGGCCCTTCGGTGTGACCGCCTTGGACCTGGTGATGTCGTCGCGGTAGTAGGAGTTGCCCCCGTCGATGATCACGTCGTCGGCGTCGAGCAGCGGCACCAGCTGCTCAAGCGTGGAGTCCACGACCCCGGCGGGCACCATGATCCAGATGTTCCGCGGCTTGTCGAGCGCCGCCACGAACTCGGCGAGGGTGGTAGCCCCGGTGGCGCCCTCGGCCGCGAGCCCCTTGACGGCGTCCGCGCTCACGTCGTAGGCCACGCAGTGGTGCCCGTCAAGCATAAGACGGCGGACCAGGTTGGACCCCATCCGGCCAAGCCCGATCATGCCGAGCTGCATCGGTGTGTCAGTTGCCATGGAGAATCAGCTTCCCGTTTTCATGGACCGGTAACGCCGGATCAGCGCGTTGGTGGATGAGTCGTGCGACAGCTCCGGCTCCGACGCCGAGGTCAGCTCCGGGATGATCCGCTGCGCGAGTTGCTTGCCGAGCTCGACGCCCCACTGGTCGAACGAGTCGATATCCCAGATGACGCCCTGTACGAACACCGAGTGCTCGTACAGCGCGACCAGGGTCCCGAGCAGCCGTGGCGTGAGGACGTCGCACAGCAGGGTGTTCGTCGGGCGGTTGCCCTCCATGACCCGGTGCGGGACCACGGCCTCCGGGGTCCCCTCTGCGCGCACCTGCTCCTCGGTCTTACCGAACGCCAGGGCCTCGGCCTGCGCGAACACGTTGGACGACAGGTAGTCGTGGTGCTCGCCGAGGGGGTTCACGGTACGCGCGAACCCGATCAGGTCCACCGGGATCAGCACCGTCCCCTGGTGGATCAGCTGGTAGAACGAGTGCTGCCCGTTGGTTCCCGGCTCGCCCCAGTAGATGGCCCCGGTGTCGTAGTCGACGCGCCGGCCGGCCAGCGTCACGTGCTTGCCGTTCGACTCCATCGTGAGCTGCTGCAGGTAGGCGGGGAACCGCTTGAGGTACTGCTCGTACGGCATCACGCCGACGGTCTGGGCGCCGAAGAAGTCCCGGTACCAGAACGCCAGCAGCCCGAGCAGCACCGGCAGGTTCGAGGCCAGCGGCGCGGTGCGGAAGTGCACGTCCAGGTCGTGGAACCCGGCGAGCATCTCGTCGAACTGATCGGGCCCGAGCGCGATCATCGTCGACAGCCCGATGGCGGAGTCCATCGAGTACCGCCCGCCGACCCAGTCCCAGAACCCGAACATGTTCGCCGTGTCGATACCGAACGCCGACACCTTCTCGGCATTGGTGGACACCGCGACGAAGTGATTCGCCACGGCATCGGCGGACCCAAGCGCGGACACGACCCAGTCCCGCGCCGACGTCGCGTTCGTCAGGGTCTCCAGGGTGCCGAACGTCTTGGAGGAAATGATGAAGAGCGTCTCGTCGGCGCTCAGGTCGCGGACCGCTTCCGTGAAGTCAGTAGAATCGACATTGGACACGAAACGGAACGTTATTTCACGCGTGCAGTAATGCTTGAGCGCCTCGTATGCCATGACCGGCCCGAGGTCGGACCCACCGATGCCGATGTTGATGACGTTCTTAATCGGTTTCCCGGTAAACCCTTTGAATTCGCCCGAACGAATCCGTGTTGCAAAGTCCCGCATACGTGCCAGCACGGCGTGCACGTCCCCTACGACGTCCTGCCCGTCGACGACAAGCGTTGCCGTGGCCGGCAGCCGAAGCGCCGTGTGCAGGACCGCCCGGTTCTCCGACACGTTGATGTGCTCGCCGCGGAACATCGCGTCCCGCCGCTCCGGCACCCCGGACTCCTCGGCGAGCTCGACGAGCAGCGCCAGGGTCTCGTCGGTGATCCGGTTCTTGGAGTAGTCCAGATAGATGCCCACCGCCTCGGCGGTGAGCCGCTCGCCCCGTCCGGGGTCGGCGGCGAACAGGTCACGCAGGTGGGCACCGGAGATTTCCGCGTAATGGCGCTCAAGCGCCTGCCACGCCTTCCGCTCCCGCAGCGGACTAGCCGGCATAGGTTGCTCCCCTCATCAAGGGTCTTGACTTCTGTATCGTTACCGTTACCGATCCTTGCACGCTGAAGCGCCTGCCGCGTGTCTGGGGTCCAAAGTCCAACCCAAAACCCGCCCTCCGGGGTCCGGGCCACCGGGGGAAGATTCCTCGCGGCTCTCCTTCGGAAGGCCGCGCGGAATCTCCCCCGGCGTCCCGTTATTGTGAGAGGTCGAGAAATGACCTCGCCGGAACGCTGACGGCCTTCGGCCTGCCATCGGGGGGCTGACGCGGAACCCAGTGGCGTCGGCAGCTTGGGTGTCGCCGGAGCGCTAAGCGCCGGAGGCGGCGCGCGCTACCGCGCGGACGCGGACGCTGGTCGATAGGTCCTCAAGGAGGACTGGTTTCCCGTCCGGGCCGGATAGCGGGAGTTTCCAGTTGGGGTACTCGTCGCAGGTGCCTGGCATGTTCTGGGAGCGGGTCTCGCCTGTGGCCTCGGCCAGGTTGACGCCGATTAGCTTGGCCGGCGTCTTCGCGAGGTACCCGTAGAGCGCCACGGTGAACTCGTCGGCGGTGGGACGGCGGCCGGCGAGGAGCAGGCCTTGGCTGACGCAGGCACCGATCCAGTCGTTGACCGTTCGGTCGGCCTCCGCGCGCTCTTCGGCCTCGGAACGCGTGAGCAACCCGAGGTTGAGGCGGTCGGTTACCTGGGAACCGGACAGGAATGCCGCGGCAGGCGGCACGTCGTGCGTAGAGACCGTCACCAGCGAGTTGGCACGCCACCACTGCGGAGCCAGGGGCTCGTCGGACAAGCCGCGTTCGAACCAGAGCATCATCGTGCCCAGGACGCCTCGGGCGGCTAGGGCGTCACGCAGCCAGGGCTCGACCGTGCCCAGGTCCTCGCCGATGACGACCGACTTGGTCGCGGCCGCCGACGCTGCCAGGGTACCGAGGGTGCCCGGGGCGTCGTAGTAGACGTACGCGCCCTCGGTTGGGGGTGCTCCCGCGGGGATCCACCACAGGCGGGACAGGCCCATGACGTGGTCAATGCGCAGGCCGCCGCCCAGAGAAACGTTGGCGTTGACGAGGTCGGCGAGCGGCTTGTACCCGGCGGACGCCAGGGCGCGGGGGTGCATGGGAGGCAGGCCCCAGTCCTGGCCGCGCTGGTTGAAGGCGTCCGGCGGGGCGCCGACAGTGAAGCCCTTCGCGAAGAACTCCTGGCCGGCCCACGCGTCCGCGCCGCCGGGGTGCGCCCCAATGGCGAGGTCGGCGATGATGCCGATAGCCATGCCCGCGGCGCGGGCCGCCGCCTGGGCCGCCTCCACCTGCGAAGCGACAAGCCACTGCACCCAGGTGTGGAACTCGGCCTGCGCGGCGAGGTCGCCCCGCCGTACCTCCGTTTGCGCGGACCGCGGGTCCTGCAGGTGCGACGGCCAGGTCCGGTAGTCGGGCCCGTGGACTTCCGCGAGCGCGCACCAGGACGCCCAGTGCTCCAATGCCTGCCCGTGCCTGGCGCGGAACTCCTCGAACGACGCCTGCCGCTCGTCCGAGAGCGGCACCTTCCGCAGCATGTCAAGGGCCTCGCGCTTGGCCGTCCAGACCGCGTCCCTGTCAATCAGGGCCGGGGTTTGCGACGCCTCGCGAAGCGGTTGCGATGCAACAGTCAGCCGCCTCCGTTCGGGATAACTCAAATCCTTATATTCCGGGATGTCCTCGATCCGCAGGTACAGCGGGGACACCCAGTGGCGGCTCATCGGCAGGTAGGGGGACGCGCTGACCGGAGGGAGCGGCTCGGCGGCGTGCAGCGGGTTGATCAGCACGAACCCGGCGCCGAGGTCACGGGCCGACCAGGTGGCGAGGTCCGCGAGATCCCGCAAGTCACCATGGCCCCAGGAGCCACGTGAGCGCAGCGAGTAGAGCTGCACGGCGAAGCCCCACGACCGCTCAGCGGGCACCGGCGCGACCGATTCCGGCGCGGCGAACGCCGTGTTCGCCGGCGGTGCGTCCTCAAGCGCGGTGACGATCGCCGTCAGAGTCTCGTCGGACACGATGACCTCGCGCCCCTGCCAGTCCCAGTAGCTGACGGAAACGCCCAGCTCAGCGGCACGCTGCCGCAGTTCCCCGTTACTCACGCGCACAAGTTTGCCGCATTGCCGGGAGTTCGCAACTTTCGGCCTAGCCGCGCCCGGATCATGGCAAACATTGGTCCGCCTGGACGTTAACAATGCGGCCGCGTGATCGGGAACAAATGTCTGCATTTCCAGAGGAGTTCGAACATATCCGGTCGAGGCGGGCCGGCGCGGCAGCTTGAGCTTCGGCTCGGGGACATCGTGATACGGGATCGTGGACAGCAGATGCGCGATCATGTTGATCCGCGCCCGCCGCTTGACGTCGGACTCGACTACGTACCAGGGCGCCTCGGGGATGTCGGTCATCGTGAACATGTCGTCCTTCGCCCGGGAGTAGTCCTCCCACCGGGTGACCGACTCCAGGTCCATGGGGGAGAGCTTCCACCGGCGCACCGGGTCATCGAGCCGGGACTCGAACCGTGCCTGCTGCTCGGTGTCGCTGACAGAGAACCAGTATTTCCGCAGCAGGACGCCGTCCTCGACGAGCATCCGCTCGAAGATCGGGCACTGGTGCATGAACCGCGCGTACTCCTCCTTGGTGCAGAACCCCATGACGCGCTCCACCCCGGCCCGGTTGTACCAAGACCGATCAAAGAGCACGATCTCTCCGCCAGCGGGCAGACGGGACACGTACCGCTGGAAGTACCACTGGGTCCTCTCGAGGTCGGTCGGCTTGTCCAGCGCGGCGATCCGCGCGAACCGGGGGTTCAGGTACTGCATGATCCGGGTGATCGTGCCGCCCTTGCCCGCCGCGTCCCGGCCCTCGAAGACCACGACGATCCGCGCCCCCGACGCGCGCGCCCAGTTCTGCATCTTCACCAGCTCCGACTGCAGCCGGTAAAGCTCCGTTTCATATGCCTTCTTCGGCAGCTTCTCGCTGCTGGGTTTCCCAGGCATCGGGCTCCCTTGTCCGGGCAGCGGCCTGCCCGCCGCCGTCTTTAGTCTTTGCCCCATCTAGCTCATCCCGAACGGTGGCGCTCTTCGCCTGGCCGCTTCCGCGCTATACATTGAGGATCGTGAGCGAAGAGCCAGCGCGCCGCTACCAGACGGTCAACCTCTACCGGACCGGGGCGGCGGCCAAGATCGTGCTGAACCGGCCGGAGCGAATGAACGCCTGGTCCAACGCCCTGTCGAAGGACCTGCTCGAAGTGCTGCGCGACGTCGCCAGCGACGACGGGGTCCGCGCGGTCATGCTGACCGGGGCAGGCAAGGCATTCTGCTCGGGCGCTGACCTGAAGGAAGGCGCGGAAAACGCGGCAGCCAACGGCGGCTCGCTGGACACCGACGGGATCCTGACCCGCTGGTACCACCCGATCGTCACCACGATCCGCGAGATGCCCAAGCCGTTCGTCAGCGCGGTGAATGGCCCGGCGGCAGGCGCGGGCCTGTCGCTGGCCCTGGCGGCCGATCTGGTCGTGGCCAGGGAGTCCGCGTACTTCCTGCTCGCGTTCGTGAACATTGGCCTGGTGCCGGACGGCGGCGGCTCGCTCTTCGTCCCGGCGCGCATCGGGTTCTCCCGCGCCGCCGAGATGGCGATGCTCGGCGAGCCAGTCCCGGCCCCGAAGGCGGTGGACATCGGCCTCATCAACGCGTCCTGGCCGGATGGCGAGTTCGAGAAGAACGCCGACGCGCTGCTGCTGCGACTGAGCAACGGCCCGACCCGGTCCTACGCGGGCACGAAGCGGGAGCTGAACCACTGGGTCTACTCCCGCATGGCGGAACACCTGGCCCTGGAGGCATCCATCCAGGGCGACCTGGCCCAGAGCAAGGACTTCCGCGAGGGCATCACCGCGTTCCTGGAAAAGCGCCCAACGCACTTCACCGGCGAATAGGTGCGAGGCGGCTCCGCGGCTGGGGCCACCAGCGATCCAAGATCACCGATTTGGCCGGGCGGACGATGGCCCAGCGCGGGAACCGGGGCTAGCGTAACGATCATGACGGTTCAACGAGTGGCGGTTGTTACTGGAGCGGGCTCTGGGCTCGGGCGGCTGATCACGATCACGCTGGCCGAAAGGGGCTGGTACGTAGTCGCTGCGGGGCGCCGGGTCGCCCCGCTCGAGGAGACGATGGACCTGGCGCTGCCGGAAATGGTGCTGCCGGTGGCTGCCGACGTGAGCGACGCGGACTCGGTCGCGAAATTGTTCGCGGCGGTAAAAGAACAGTTCGGGCGGCTGGACCTGCTTGTCAATAACGCCGGGACCGGCGTGCCGCCAGGGGCGGTGGACGAACTGACGCCGGAGGGGTGGCAGTCGATCCTGGCCACCAACCTCACCGGCTCGTACCTGTGCGCCCATCATGCGGTCCGGATGATGAAGGCGCAGGACCCCCGTGGCGGCCGGATCATCAACAACGGGTCGGTCTCCGCGCACGCGCCCCGGCCCGGTTCGGTCGGTTACACGGTGACCAAGCACGCCATCACGGGCCTGACCAAGTCGATCTCGCTCGACGGCCGCCCGTATAACATCGCGTGTGGTCAGATCGACATCGGCAACGCGAACACTGAGATGAGCCAGTGGATCGCGGCGGGAGCGCCGCAGGCGGACGGCTCGATCAAGGAGGAGCCGACCTTCGACCCCCAGCACGCGGCCGACGCGGTGGCGTTCATGGCCGGACTCCCGCTCGACGCGAACGTCCAGTTCCTGACAATCACCGCGACGACAATGCCGTTCATCGGCCGCGGGTAGAGAACAGGGCACCCGGAAGACAGCCGTCCGTCGGCCGCGGTTGATGGCGGACCGCGGCCGACGACGGACTTAATAGGCTCCGCCCCGGGTCCGCGCGCCGGAACCCGTTGACGGAGCCCCCGGACGGGGGGGCATCCGGGGGCTCCTTGGGGGGGAAAGCCCTGACACCGAAACGCTCCCCGCCCCTAGGCCGTTACAGCTGAGCCGAGATTTTTTTCCGTGATTGACTGTGCGCTGAAGGTAGCCACTTAGAGTCCGTAGGTTTCCAGCAGCCGTAGCCAGAACTCGCTCATCGTCGGGTACGAGGGAACGGCGTGCCACAGCGAGCGCAGCGGCACCTCGCTAACGACGGCGATCGTGGCGGCATGGATCATCTCGCCGACGCCGGGCCCTGCGAGGGTGAGCCCGACGATCACCTCGCGGTCCTCGTCGACGACCATCTGGGCGTGCCCCTGGTAGCCGTCCGCGAACAGCTTCGCCCCGGCCACGTTGCCGATCTCGTACTCGACGACCCGGACCCGCAGCCCCGCATCCGAGGCCTGCGAGGCCGTCAGCCCGACGGCGGCCACTTCGGGGATCGTGAAGATGACCTGCGGGACGCGCGTCTTAGACGCCACGTCACGAACGGAAGGCTCGCGCCCGGCGGCGCGTGCCGCGATAGCGTCCCCGCAGACCCGCGCCTGGTACTTGCCCATATGGGTGAGCAGCGCCAGGTGATTCACGTCCCCCGCCGCATAGAGCCACCCCGCAGGCACGGCGGTTACCCGCATGGTGTCATCAACGGAAAGCCACGACCCGTCCTGCAGGCCAACCGTCGAGAGCCCGATGTCCCCTGTCTTCGGCGTTCGCCCGACGGCAGCAAGCACCTCATCCGCCTCGACTAGCGTCCCGTCATCAAGCTCCAAGGAGACGGGCGCGCCGTCGGACACCCGCGCGGCGGCGGTGACGTTAACGCCGATCCGCACATCCACCCCCGCGTCCCGCAACCCGGAAGCGACAAGCTCACCGGCAAACGGGGGCAGCCGGTCAAGCAACGCCCCCCGCGACACGAGCGTGACCCGCGACCCGAGCGCCGACCAGGCGGCGGCCATCTCGCAACCGACGACCCCGCCCCCGACGATCACTAGCCGGGAAGGCACCGCTTTCGCGCTAGTAGCCTCCCGGCTAGTCCACGGGCGCACGCCAGCGAGCACCGGCGGCGTGAACGCCCCAGTCCCGGTAGCGACGCAGACCGCATGCCGCGCGGAAAGCGTGACATTCCCGACCGTCACCAGCCGTTCCCCGGCCAGCCGCGCGTGCCCCCGAACCAGGGAAATCTTCGCCGAGTTAAGCCAGGAGACCTGGCCGTCGTCCTTCCAGTCATGCGTAAAGGAGTCCCGCCGCGCAAGTACCTCACCCGGCTCAAGCCGCGCTCCGGAGACCCCGCGCACCGCAGCGGCCTCAGCGACCACCCCCACGGGCCGTAGCAAGGCCTTACTAGGCATGCACGCCCAGTAGGAACACTCGCCGCCGACAAGCTCCGACTCGACGATCACCGCCGAGAGCCCGCCGCGCACCGCCCGGTCAGCAACGTTCTCCCCGGTAGGCCCAGCCCCGAGAACGATCACGTCGTACGTGTCACCAGCCATGCGCCCTCCAAGAAAATCCCCGCCGTCGACAGCAATGTCGCCATCCAGGAGCACAACGTTACGGGTCTTTCTCGCGCCCGCGCATGAAGGGTCACGGCTAGACGATTGGCGTATCACCAACCATGGACGCCGGATCGATAACCCGGTCGAACTCTTCGCCGGAGATATAGCCAAGGGAAAGCGCCGCCTCGCGCAAGGTCGACCCGGAGCGATCCGCCTCGTGCGCGATCTCAGCGGCCTTGTCGTACCCGATGACCGGCGACAGCGCAGTCACCAGCATCAGCGAGCGGTCGACGTGCTCAGCGATGCGTTCGGTGTTCAAGACCGCGCCCTCGACGCAGAACACCCGGAACGCCCGGCACGCCCCGGCCAGCAGCGAAGCCGACTGCAGGAAGTTGGCGATAATCACCGGCCGCATCGTGTTCAGCTCCAGGTTGCCTGACGACGCGGCAAAAGCGATGGTCGTGTCGTTCCCGAGTACTTGCGCGCACACCATCAGCAGAGCCTCGCACTGCGTCGGGTTCACCTTGCCCGGCATGATCGACGACCCGGGCTCGTTCGCCGGCAGGATCAGCTCCCCAAGCCCGGCCCGCGGCCCGGAGCCGAGCCAGCGAACGTCGTTGGCGATCTTCGCGAGGGGCACGGCGAGCCCGCGCAGCCCGGCGGACGCGGCCGCGACGGCGTCCGATCCAGCCAGGGCCGCGAACTTGTTCGGCGCGGTCACGAACGGGTACCCCGCCGACGCGGCGATCCTCATCGCCACGTCAGCACCAAACCCAGGCGGCGCGTTGAGCCCAGTACCAACGGCAGTCCCCCCAGCGGCAAGCTCGTACAAATCGGCACATGATCGTGAAAGACCATCAAGAGCCACAGTCAGCTGCCGCGCGTACCCCGACCACTCCTGTCCCACGGTCAGCGGCACCGCGTCCTCCAGGTGCGTCCGCCCGATCTTCACGACGTCCCGCCACAAGACGGCCTTCGCATGGATGGCATCCCGTAGCGCGGTCACCGAGGGGATCACCGACTCCGCCACCATGCCGACGGCCGCGACGTGCATCGCCGTCGGGAACGTGTCATTCGACGACTGCCCCATGTTGACGTGATCGTTCGGATGCACCGGCAACTTGGACCCGATGACCCCGCCGACGAGCTGAATGCACCGGTTGGCGATCACCTCGTTGACGTTCATGTTCGACTGGGTGCCTGATCCGGTCTGCCACACCCGCAACGGGAAGTGATCGTCAAGCAAGCCATCGATAACCTCGTCACAAACCCGCGCGATCAGCGAGGCCATCCACCCGGGCATTCGCCCAGCAGAGCCATTGGCCAGCGCCGCCGCCTTCTTCACGTGCCCGAACGCGTGGTAGACCGCCAGCGGCATCGGCTCCTTCCCGATGTCCCCGAAGTGCAGCAGCGACCGCTCCGTCTGCGCCCCCCAGTACCGGTCGGCGCGCACGTCGATGGCTCCCATCGAGTCCGACTCCCGCCGATGCCCGGTCGCCCCGATCCCCACCGGCAAATCCCGCACCAAAGGCTCATCGCTCATGAGATCACCATCGCACACGGCCGTCAGGCCCGCCGCCCGGCCCACACCCGCTCAGAGGTCGACCGGCGTCGCGGCCAGCACGAACACCGCCACCCCGCACAGCAGCAGGCCCGCCACCCCGAGCCCGGTCGCCCAGGGCGCGTTGCCGAAGACCAGCAGCCCCGTGCCGCCCGCCAGCCCCGCCACGGCCGTCGCGACTAGCCGCCGCACCTCGCCGCGCGGTCTTCCCTGGGCATCAGGCTGCTCCGGCTGCTCCGGTCTGGTCGGCGAACTCGAGAGCGGCGCTTCACCTGGCGGACCCGCGGGAACGCCGGCCGCGTCGTCACTCTCCGCCTGGCCCGGAGCGGGGACAAGGCCGTCACCGGGCGCATGCGACTCGGGTATGTCGAGGCGGCCGCGGAGGAACAGCGCGTACAGCAGGCCGAGCGAAGGCAGCAGCACCACGCAGCCGCCGGCCACCGCGATCACGATCGCGACCAGGGTGGCCTGGCCGGCGGCGGCCTGGGTCACGGTCATCCCGGGCAGGAACCGGGGCGCCTGGGCCGCCGCCCAGCCGACGACGACCGCCGCGACCGCGAGCGCCGCCGTCAGCCGGGCGAGCCCGAAGCGGGAGCTGCCGCACAGGACCAGCGTGGCCAGTCCGGCGACCCCGGATACGCACACCAGCGCGAGCGCGGCCCCGTGGGTCAGGTCGAGCCCGGAGCCCTGCAGCACGAGCAGCCCGGCGAGCGCGAGTCCGCCAGACACCACGCCGGCGGCGAGCGCGCGCCGCCGGAATGCCTCGGCCAGGTCGGGCTCCGCGTACCGCACCGAGTCGGCGGCCAGAAACACCGCCGCGAGGTAGCCGGAGAACGCCACCGCCAGTACGCCGATGATCACTGGCGAGGGGGCGAGCCACGAGGTCACCAGGTTGCCCGCGGCGTTGCCCACCGGCACCCGGCCGGTCGCGATGGCGCCGACCGCGGTGCCGAGCGCGAACGGGGTGATCACCGAGGACACGCCGAGCAGGTTCTCCGCCGTCCTGGCGCTCGATGAGGAGTCGGCGACGCTGCGCAGCGCGTACGCCGCACCGCGCAGGATGATGCCGATCGCGGCGATGAGCAGCGGCACGGCCAGCGTCGAGGCAATCGACCCGTACGCCACCGGGTACGCCGTCCAGCACACCACCAGCACGAAGATCAGCCAGACGTGGTTAGCCTCCCATACCGGCCCCATCGCGTGCCTGGCCTGGTCGCGTAGCCGTTGGCTAGGCGGGCCGGTCCGGCCGGAGGGGATGAATGCGATCAGCGTCCACACCCCGGCGCCGAAGTCAGCGCCGGCCAGCACCGTGTACGCCGCCATGCCGGCCAGGATGAAGACGACCGGAACATAAGCCACGGCTCGCCTCCAGTGACGGGCCCGTCAGTCCGGGTGGATCGTTCACCCCGGGTGGCATCGGTATCCGGGCGAGCCGCCGCAGGATGAAGAACACGATCACGGCGAGCGCGACATAGGCCACCGACAGCGTGCCGTAGCCGATAGGGATGTCGCTGGCGCCGGTGACCGCCTGGTCGACGTTCATGACGTCGTATACGATCCAGGGCTGGCGACCGACCTCGGTGGTGATCCAGCCGGCGATCAGCGCGACCACGGACAACGGGCCGGCCGCCACCACTGCGTAGAGCAGCCAGCGTGGCAGCCCTCGCCGCTTGAAGCGCAGGTAGAGGTAGACGACGGCGACCAGCGTGAGCAGCGTCCCGATCCCGACCATGGTCTGGAAGGCGAACCGGACGACGTTGACCGGCGGCTGGTCGGCCAGCGGCACGATGTCGAGGCCCTTGACCGTCGCGTTCGGGTTGTGGAAGGCGAGGAGCGAGAGGAGCTTAGGTATCTCGATGCCCCACACCACCGCGTGCCCGTTGTACCAGCCCAGTAGGTGCTCGGCCGCACCCTTCGTGGTCGTGGCCAGCCCCTCCATGGCGGCCAGCTTGACCGGCTGGTAGACCGCCACGTCGCGGGCCGCCCAGTCGCCCACGATCACCTGCAGCGGCGCGGCGACCGAGCCGGCCGACAACGTGATGCCCAGGGCGGCCCGCTCGTACCGCCCCCGCCGTCCGCGGAGGAACGCCCACGCGTAGACCCCGGCCATCAGGAAGGCGCACACGATGTAGGCGGCGAAGTACATGTGCACGTACTCGGCCCAGAACACCGGGTTGGCGAACAGCGCCGCCCACGGGTGCACGTCCGTCGCCCGCCCGTCGACCAGCGTGAACCCGGTCGGATGGTTCATCCAGCCGTTCACCGCGATGACGAACAGCGACCCGGCGACCCCGGCGATCGCGATGGGAATCCCGCACGCGAAGTGCGCCCGCGGCGAGAGCCTGTCCCAGCCGTACGCGTAGATCCCGATGAAGATGGCTTCCACGAAGAAGGAGAAGCCCTCAAGGGTGAAGCCGAGCCCGAAGACGTTACCGAAGTCCTGAATCCACACCGGCCATAGCAGCCCGAGTTCGAACGACAGGATCGTCCCGGTCACGACGCCGACCGCGAATATCGCGAGGTTGATCCGCGACCACCGTCGCGCGAGCGTCCGGTAGAGCTCGTCGCCGGTTCTCATGTACCGCCACTCGGCGAACAGGATCAGCACGGGGAAGGCGATGCCGAAGCAGACGATGGGAATGTGCACGGACAGCGACAGCGCCTGCATCTGCCGCGCCTCATACAGATAGTGCTGGTTCACGTCCATCGGGCAGCAGCCTATATCTACTACTACATCACGTAGTAGATCGGGTACCCCCAAACTCAAAGACAAGGGTCAAAGTCGCAGTCCCATCCGTAACGAGGGCGTGCTCCGCTTCCATCGCGTCCCATTACTCACTTCCGCGCGGTGGGGGGAGCGGTGGGCGGGGAGGGCCCCCGCGCACAGTCGACGACCAAAGAGCGGTCGCCGCAGTGCCTCCCTGGGACACCCCCGGGAGACACTGGGCGCGGTTGACCCCCGCGTGCCCGAGCCGAACGTAGTGGGAGCTAGCGAAGGGCGGGGGAACGGGACGCTGACGCGAGTTCCGCCTTCTCGACGGCGGGGGCTGGCGCGCTTGGTGGCGCGGGGAAAACCAGACGTACGCTCAGGCCGCCACCGCTCAAGCGGGGCGTCACCGTGAGGGTGGCGCCGTGTGCGGTGGCGATGGCCGCCACGATTGACAGGCCGAGGCCTAGGCCGTCGTCGGGGCCGGACCGCGGGCGGGCCCGGTACGCGTCGCCCGTCTTGTTGCCTCGCTGGAAGGGGAGAAGCAGGCGGTCGACCGCGTCGGGCGGGACTTCTGGGCCGGTGTTGGCGATTGTGAGGGATGCGCGGCCATCCTCGGTGTCGGCGGTGATCCAGACGGAGCCGCCTGGCACGTTGTGCCGCAGGGCGTTGTCGGCCAGGTTGCCCACGGCGCGCTCGATGAGCGCCTCGTCGCCGCCCAGTAGTCCGGGCGCGAGCGTGACTTCCATGGACAGGCCGGTTGCCGCGATCTGTTCGCCGTGCCCGGCGAGCACGTCGCGGGTGATCGCGGCCAGGTCGAGTGGCGTCCGGCGGTCGAGGCCGCGCTGGCCGCGCGCCAGGATGAGCAGCGCCTCGATGAGCCTTTCCTGCTCGACGCCGGCGGCGAGCGCGCGCTTGCAGGCGGCGCCCAGCGACTCGGTCGAGGCGTCGGGGTTCCGCAGCGCGACCTCAAGCAATGTCTGCGATCTGGCGAGCGGCGTGCGCAGCTCATGGGAGGCATTGGCGACGAACTGCCGTTGCGCGTGCAGAGACGCATCGAGCCGGGCGAACAGGCCGTCGATCATGTCCGCGAGCTCCCGCAAGTCGTCGTCTGGCCCCTCGATGGCCAGCCGCTCGTGCAGGTTCGTGGCGGAGATCCGGCGCGCGGACTCGGTGATCCGCCGTAGCGGGCGCAAGGCCCGGCCGGCCACGAACCAGCCGAGCGCCGCGGCGACCACCGCCATGATCCCGAGTGCGATGCCGAAGTAGAGCAGCAGCGCGTCGTCCTCGCGCGCCCGCGTGGCGGTCGCGTACTGCGTCGCCTGCGCCGCAATCGCTTCCGGATCGGGAAGCGAATCGGGTGCCGCCGCGCCAGGGCCTTCGATGGCCAGGCCGCCTGACGCAGGGCTCCCTGCCCCCGAGCCGGCCGACCCCGACCCGACCGCTCCTGACCCGGCTGGTGCCGCGCCAGCCGGGATCGGGCCGTCCAGCGGGGTGCCCGAGCTGATCCTGGCGACGATGATGCCGTTAGTTGCGTTGCTCACCAGGCCGTAGGTGATGCCGAGCAGCCCGGCACCCGACGCCAGGAACAGGCTCGCGAACAGCGCCGTCAGCCTGAGTCTGACGCTGCCCCTGGTCATGGCCGCCGCGCCCGGGCGCTGACAACTGCGGGGGAATCCGTGCTCATATCCGGTATCCCGCCCGCTCCACCGTCTCGATCACCGGCGGGTCGCCGAGCTTGCGGCGCAGCCGGCTGACCGTCACCTTGACCGCAGTGGTGAACGGGTCGGCCATCTCGTCCCACGCCCGCTCAAGCAGTTCCTCGGCGGACACCACCCGGCCGCCGGCCGCCATGAGGAGCTCGAGGACGGCAAGCTCCTTCGCGCCCAGGTCCAGGGTCGCGCCGCGCCGGGTGGCGACGCGCCGCGCCGGGTCAAGCGTGATCCCCCTGGCAGTCAGCACCGGCGGGACCGCGGGGTGGCTGCGCCTGGCGAGCGCGCGGATCCTGGCGACGAGCTCGGCGAAGGCGAACGGCTTCGGCAGGTAGTCGTCGGCGCCGCGACCAAGCCCCGCCACCCGGTCCTCGATCGTGCCCGCGGCGGTCAGCATGAGGATGCGCGCCCTGACCGCCGCGATGAGCCTGCCGCACACGTCGTCGCCGTGCACAACAGGAAGGTCCCGGTCAAGCACGATGACGTCATAGTCGTTGACGAGGCCACGCTCAAGCCCGGCGGCGCCGTCGAGCGAGATGTCGACCGCCATCCCTTCCATCCGCAGGCCGGCGGCGATCGCCTCGGCGAGCTCGCCGTCATCCTCGATCACTAGCACGCGCATGAGAGCCTTCCCTTCTGCGGCCCCTCCAGCGGCCATTGCAGCACGCGGTCACTGACCAAGACCTGAAGGGAGGCTGGCAGGATCCTGAATGGAGTCGGCGATCGAAGCTGCCTCGTTCGTCCAAGCCGCCCTGCTGGTCGAAGTCGGCGTGTCCGCTGGAGCTGCCTCGTTGGTCGAAGCTGGCGTGTTCGTTGGAGCCGGAACGCTTGTCGAAGCCGTCCAACTCGTCGTGATTCTCGGGCATCAGCGCCTCACCTCCGCGAGGAAAGCCTTCCGCCCGCCCGGTTGCACGGCGGTGACATGGGCTTCCCCTAGACGCCGGGGTACGGGGTGGTCCCCCGCGCCGACACCGGAGGGTACGGGGGTGGTCCCCGGGAGGCAATCGTCGGCGCGGGCGGGCCCGATACGATCGCGTCTTTTGCGATCAGGCCGGCCCGTGCCGACATCGGGGGGTACGGGGGGTCGCCCCCCCGGGAGACAACTGTCACCGCCGTGCAACCCGCCTCGCCCTAGAACAGCGGCATGTTCTTCTTCACATATCTCGCGAAGGAGCTTCGCCGCCGGCTCCGGCAGGCGATCTTCATCGCGCTCGGCCTCGCCGTCGGGGTCGGGCTGGTGCTCACGGTGACCGCCGCATCGACAGGGGTCAAGAACGCGGAGGCCGGTGTCCTCAAGGGCCTGTACGGTGTCGGCACCGACGTCACGGTAAGCGGCGCGGCACCCTCCGCCCAATCGCCAAGCAAAGCCGGCGGCGGCACCATCGTCCAGATCCAGCTGGGCCCGAATGGTGCCCAGATGTGCGTCAACGGCAAGTGCCACTCGCTTAAGGACGGCTACACGATCGACAACCTGAGCAGTCCGTCCTACTCGCCCATCAGCGGCACGTCGGTCGCGCAGATCGCCGCGCTCCGCGATGTCTCCGCGGTCGCCGGCGGGCTGCTGCTCACCGACAACCAGACCACGATCTCGTCGAACCCGTCACCGCCCACATCGTTCACGGTGAACGGCGCCGACATCACCCAGCCGAAGCTCGGCCCGCTTAGCGACGCCGCCGTCAGTTCAGGCCGGGCCTTCACCGCATCCGACGCGGACAAGAACGTCGCTCTTGTCGACTACGGCTACGCCGCGTCCAACGACCTCAAGGTCGGCGGCACCATGAAGATCGGCGGCACCAGCTTCACGATCATCGGCCTCGTTGCACAGCAGGAAGGCAGCAACCCGCCGGACGTCTACATCCCCCTCGCTCGCGCGCAGGCCATCGCGGAGCAGGGGCCGGGAGGCGGCAGCCTGAAAAACGACGTGAACACGATCTACGTGACTGCCTCGAGCGCGGCGGAAATTGCCACGGTGCAGCAGGAGATCGCCAAGCTGCTGCCGACGGCACAGATCACGACGCCAAGCAGCCTGGCCAACCAGGTGACCGGGTCGCTGACCTCCGCCGCGAAGCTCGCCGACGACCTGGGCAAGTGGCTGTCGATCCTGGTGCTGGTCGCCGCATTCGCTGTCGCGGTGCTGCTGACGATGGCGGCGGTCGCCCGGCGGGTGCGCGAGTTCGGCACGCTCAAGGCGCTCGGCTGGCGCGGCCGGCGGATCATCGCCCAGGTCATGGGTGAATCACTCGCCGTCGGCGTCCTCGGTGCGGCCCTCGGCGTCGGCCTCGGCTACGGGGGCGCGGCGGTCATCAACGCGATCGCGCCGACGCTGTACGCGACGCTGACCGAGGCGACGGGCCTGCACATGATGACCCCGAGCGGCGCGATCAGCCCGACGACCAGCCACACCGTGTCGGTGCCGCTGTCCGCGTCGGTTGACGGCGCCGCGATCATTGCCGCCGTCGCGCTCGCCCTCGCTGGGGGGCTGCTCGCCGGCGCGTTCGGCAGCTGGCGGATCGGGCGGCTGCGCCCGGCAGACGCGATCGCGAAGGTGGGGTGACCCTGGTGTACGAGCTGACCAACGTGTCCAAGGTGTACCGCGCAGGCGCGCGGACGGTCGAGGCGGTCACCGGCGTCGACCTCACGATCGCCGACGGCGAGTGGGTCGCGGTCAGGGGCCGTACCGGGCACGGTAAGTCGACGCTGCTCAACCTGCTCGGCGGCCTGGACCGTCCGACAAGCGGCCAGGTGCGGCTTGACGGCCGCGACCTCAGCCGCCTGGGCGACGGCGAGCTGACGCGGGTGCGCGCGCAGGCGATCGGGTTCATCTTCCAGACGTTCAACCTGGTGCCCACCCTATCGGCGGCGGAGAACGTCGAGGCGGCGCTGATCCCGCTGCGCGTCGCGGGCACCGCCCACCGCCACCGCCGCGTCGCCGCCGCGCTGGACAGCGTGGGCCTCGCCGACCGGGCGGGTCACCTCCCGTCCGAGCTCTCCGGCGGCCAGCAGCAGCGCGTCGCGATCGCCCGCGCCCTGGTCAAGGAGCCGAAGGTGCTGCTCGCCGACGAGCCGACTGGCAATCTCGACGAGGAGACCCGGGATGAGATCGTCGCCCTGATGGAGAAGCTCTGGCGCGAACGCGGCCTGACCCTCGTGCTCGTCAGCCACGACGCCGCGATCGCCCGGCGCGCCCAGCGCACGGCGGTCATGACCCGCGGCCACCTCACCCTGCGATCCTGACCCACCCGTTCCCACCCGTCCCACCCGTGACACCTGTGACGGCCGGCGCACCGCGATGATCAGCGCTGGCCGTCCAGGTGCCAGTTGGACCTGAGCGTCGAGTGGAGCGGGTCCTGCCACCCCGTTGCTCAGGGCTGGCCGCCTAGGTGCCAGCGGACGATCCGGAAGCCGTGCCGGATCGCGGTGTCAAGCAGGTCAGGGTCGAGGCGCCCGTCGGGGCGGCGCGGGATCGGGAGGAAGCGCATCGCCCTGGGGTTCTCGACCGCGATGACCTCGAGTAGCCGCTCGATCTCGGCGCCGTCGCCGACCAGGTTGGCGCGCGCGGGCACCTCCCGGCCGCGCAGCCGGAGCCTGACCTGCCGGCCGCCCTTGAGGTTGAGCGTCCACCGGCCGCCGCCCGGGGTGAGCAACGTGTCCCCGTCGCGGGCGTAGCTCACGGGCTGCAGGTAGGCCTTGCCGCTCTTCACCCCGGTATAGGAGATGAGCATCAGGTTCGCCGACAGCGGCGTCGGGAACGGCAGGCTCAGCACGGCCCGCATGGGCACATTGACCATGCGCATGATCCGCGCCTGCCGTCGCCCCTGGGCCAGGAGGTTGCCGCCAGCAGGGCGGCTCGCGGCCGCGTTCCCGCTGGCCGGGGTACTGCTGGCTGCGCTCCCGCTGGCTGCGCTCCTGCTGGCCGGGTTCCCGCTGGCCGGGGTACTGCTGGTCGGCTTGCTCATGGACGGATTACTGGTCACGTCTGGCTCCCTTCCTTGTGGTACGTTCGTCCTTCATTTAACTTAGATATCTAAGTATTAGATGTCAAACTCTTAGTCATCGATATGTGGTGTTACCCTGACAGCCATGCCTGAGCCTTCTCTAGCCCCGACCCCGGACGGCTTCCCCGTCCCGATCGGGCTGCGCCTGAACGAGGCGGCCCGCACGGTCGGGCGAGCCTTCGACGAGGCCCTGGCGGCGGCGGGCGGCAGTCTCCCTGTCTGGCTGATCCTGCTCAACCTGAAGCTCCGCAAGCCGGGCACGCAGCGCGAGCTGGCCGAGGCGGTCGGCATCCGCGAGGCGACGCTGACCCACCACCTGAACGCGATGGATGCCGACGGCCTCGTCACGAGAGCCCGCGACGCCGCTAACCGGAGAATCCAGATCGTCACGCTGACAGAAAAGGGCGATCAGGCCTTCCTGGCCATGCGCGCGGCCGCGATCGCCTTCGACGCGAAGCTGAGAACGGGCCTAGCCGACGCCGACTTGGCCACTCTGACCACACTGCTAGCTCGCCTGACAGTCAACGTCGCCGCCCCTGTCGGCGCCGGCCCGCCCTGGGGCGACCTGGCCGACGCCCATTAGCCCTGCGCGGGCGCGGACGGTCAGGTAGTACGGCTGGAGCGGAAGGCGGGGGAGCGGGGAGCAGCGGCGGGGGACCGGGACTGCAGCAGCGGCAGGTCGCGCGGGGAGATGACCGTGGACAGGATGATCGCCGACGTCGAGCGGGCCACCGAAGGTGACGAGTCGATGCTCAGCAGCACCTGCTGCAAGTCGGCGTGCGAGGTCGCCGCGACCTTGCAGACCACGTCCGCGGACCCGGTGATCGCGTAGGCCTCAAGCACCGCGGGGATCGCGGCCAGGTCCGCCTGCACTGCGGCCAGCGCCCCCTGGGCGATGGACAGCGTGACGAACGCCAGCACCGTGAACCCGGCGGCGGCCACGTCGACGTCCGGGCCATAGCCGGTGATCACCCCGGTCTGCTCCATGCGGCGCAGCCTGGACTCCACGGTGGCCCGCGCCACGTGAGTGACACGGGACAGCTCCAGGGCCCCGGCGCGCGGGTTCTCCCGCAGCGCGGTCACGAGCGCGAGGTCGAGCGCGTCGAGCTCCGCCATGCCACCCTCCCGGATTGGATTGCGCAACAGATAGTCAATCTGACTAGCTTATAGCCCGGTAAGCCAGTCAGAATGCCCAATGCGACTAGCGAAAGATGGCCTTGTTGACTAGAGGAACCCGAACGCGTTCTGATCAAACTTGACTTTGACTTCGAGGAGGGGCGCCAGATGACAGTCAGCGAACTCGTGACCGACACCGACAAGCTCACCGGCGTTGTCGCCCATGACATCAGCGGTGACCCGTTCCCCGTCACCGGCTGGGACGCGGTCGTTTGGGCCTCAGGGAACGCGACGCAGGCGGCGCTGTACTTCGAGCTGGCGTTCGGGATGCGGCTTGAGGCCTACTCTGGCCCGACGACCGGGAACCGCGACCACCACGCATATGTACTTAAAGCGGGGAATGTCCGCTTCGTTATCAAGGGCGCCGTCAGCCCGGAGAGCCCGATCGCCGACCACCACCGCAGGCACGGCGACGGCGTCCTCGACGTGGCGCTCGAAGTACCCGACGTGAACAAGTGCGTCGCACACGCCCGGGAGGCCGGGGCGACCATCCTGGAAGAGCCGCACGACCTCACGGACAGGCATGGCACCGTCCGCACCGCCACCCTCAAGGCCTACGGCGACACCGTGCACACGCTAGTGGACCGCTCGCGCTACCACGGCCCGTACCTGCCGGGCTACGTCGCGCGCACCCGCTCGACTCCGGAGCAGACGCCGGCGTTCATCGCCCTCGACCACGTGGTCGGCAACGTGGAGCTCGGCGACATGGACCAGTGGGTCGCGTTTTACCACCGGGTCATGGGCTTCACGAACCTGGCCGAGTTCATCGGCGATGACATCGCCACCGAGTACTCCGCGCTGATGAGCAAGGTCGTCGCGAGCGGCGACCACCGGGTGAAGTTCCCCCTCAACGAGCCAGCCGTCGGCAAGCGGAAGTCGCAGATCGACGAGTACCTGGAGTTCTACCGGAGCCCCGGCGTGCAGCACCTGGCCCTCGCGACCCCGGACATCTGCCAGACTGTCGACGAGCTCAGGGCACGCGGCGTGGAGTTCCTCGTCACGCCCGGCAGCTATTACACCGACCCGGTGCTAAGGCAAAGGATCGGCGAGGTCCGCGTCCCTGTCCAGGAGCTCCAGTCAAGAGGCATCCTCGTCGACCGAGATGAGGACGGCTACCTGCTGCAGATTTTCACCAAGCCAATCGGCGACCGGCCGACCGTGTTCTTCGAGTTCATCGAGCGCCATGGCTCGCTCGGCTTCGGCAAGGGCAACTTCCAGGCCTTGTTCGAGGCGATCGAGCGCGAGCAGGAGCGCCGCGGCAACCTCTAACGCCTGCCTGCCCGCCCCCGCGGCAGCTCAGGCACTGCGGCACTGCGGCAGCTCTGGACCCCGGCAGCTCAGGCACCGCGGCACTGCGGTAGCTCAGGACCCCGGCAGCTCAGGCACCGCGGCACTGCGATAGCTCAGGACCCCGGCACCCCGGCAGCTCAGGCACCGCCGCACCGCGGTAGCTCAGGCACGACGGCAGCTCAGGCACGACGGCAGCTCAGGCACCGTGGTGGCTGGCGCCGGCCGCGTCAGCGAGCCATGGCTCAAGCTGGTCGGCCGAGGACACGCCCAGCTTGCTGAAAACGCTCGCCAGGTGCTCGGCGACTGCCGGCCCGGAGATGAACAGCTGCCTGGCGATCTGCTCGGGCGAGAGCCCGGCCCCGGCGAGGTAGGCGATCTCCCATTCCGTGTCGGTCAGCTTGCCCGGCTGGGGGAGGGCGGGGACCTTCCTGCCCAGTGCCTCGGCATCGGAGACCGCCAGCGCGACGATGTCGTGAAGCGGAGCGCGGGCACCGCGCGCGAACAGCGTGTCGAACCGGCGGGTGCCGAGGGCCGTGCGGTCGGCCGCGATCGACGAGGCGTGGACCTGCTCGAGGGCCGCGGTGCCCCCCAGCCGGCCGCCTGCCAGCTCCCACAGGGGGTCCGCGGCGCCGAGCAGCCAGGCGGCCCGCACCCAGCGGCCGCCCCGCGCGGCAAGCCAGCCGTGGATCTCCAGGCAGTAGGCCATTCCCACCATGTCACCGAGCTCGTGCTTGAGCAGCACCGCCTTGTTGAGCACCCGCGCGGTGTCCGCGTCCCTGCTCGGCTCCCAGTACATGGCCATCCCGGAGATGACGTAGGCCCAGGCCGACGCCCACCACTCTTTCCCTCCGCGGAAGCGGCCAACGCACCGCTTGGCGTACCGGAGGGTTCCCTCCGAGTCTCCGTCGAGATGGGACAGGTGCGCCCAGTGGTCGTCGAGGATGGCCAGCCCGGTGCGGTCGCCGAGCGGCTCAAGCAGCCCCTCGGCCGTCGCGGCCGCCACACGCGCCTCCGGGTACCGGTCGGCGATGGTCAGGGCAAGCGCCAGGTAGTTGTACCCGCGGCCAAGGAGCCGGTGATCGCCAAGCTCGGCGCCGATCCGGATGCCCGCCCTGCCGTCGGCCACGGCCTCGTCGGCCGTGCCCTGCATGGCGCCGAGGTAGCAGCGGGAGACGAGGGCCCAGCCGCGCGCCGGCGAGGTCTCCTCGGGCAGCCTGCCGAGCACCTTGGCGTACCAGTACCGGCCCTCACGCAGTCGGCCGGACATGTGCCAGTAGCCGTACAGGGCGTTGCAGAGCTCCGCGCCCAGGCGGACCCGCTCGGCCTGGTCGTCATCGAGCGTGTACCCGAGTGCGGCTTGGAGGTTGACGTGCTCGCGGCGCAGCTCACGGAACCGGTCAAGCTGCTCTGGGTCCGTCAGGTGATCGGCGAAGTACCGTGCCTTGGCCAGGTAACGGGCGATGAACTGCTCGCGAATCGCGGACTCGCCGCCTGACGCGTTGAGTATCTCGGAGCCGAACTCGTGGATGGTGTCGAGCATCCGGTACCACGCCGGCTGGCCCTCGTCAGGCACTCCGCCCGTGGCCGCCTGCACGCGGATAAGCACCGACTTGTCCACGAGCCGGATGATCGTCTCGAAGATGTCATCGGGGTCGAGGTCGGCGCTCGCGCAGACCTCCGTGGCGGCGTCGACATTGAAGGCACCCGCGAACACCGACAGCCGCGCCCACAGCGAGCGCTCCGTTTCAGTGCACAGGTCGTAGCTCCAGCCGATCGCGTCGCGCAGCGTCCGGTGCCGCCCGTCGGTCACGTTGTTCCCGTCGTTCAGCAGCGGCAGCCGGGGGGCAAGCCGCGCGGCGAGCTCGGCGAGTGGCAGCGATTTGAGCCGGACGGCGGCGAGCTCGATCGCGAGGGGGATGCCGTCGAGCCGCTGGCAGAGCTGAATCACGTCAGCGCGGTTCGCGTCGGTGACGGCGAACCCGGGCACGGCGGCAGTGGCCCGCAGCACGAAAAGCTCGACCGCGTCGCCGGCGGCTGCCGTCTCCGTGCCGCCGACGGGTCCGCCGCTGTTTTGCAGATCCAGCACGCCGAACGGAGCCGTCTCTTCGCCGGTTCCCCCCGTGGTAACGGGCAGCGGCCGGACCGGGAAGGTGGTCTCGCCGTCAATGTCGAGCGGCTCGCGGCTGGTGGCGAGCAAGGTGACGAGCGGCGCGGCGGCGAGGATCGCCTCGGCCAGCTCCGCGCACGCGTCGATGAGGTGCTCGCAGGTGTCGAGGACCAGCAGCAGGTGGCGGTCGCGGAGATGGGTGAGCAGCGCGTCCCGCTGCGAGGCCTGGGTTTGTTCGGCAAGGCCGAGCCGGCGGGCGATCGCGTGCGGCAGCAGCTCGGGGTCGCGCAGTGCGGAGAGCTCGACAAGGAAGACCCCGTCGGGGTAACGCGGTGCCGCCGTGGCGGCGGCGTGCAAGACGACACGGGTCTTGCCGACCCCGCCAGGGCCGGCGAGCGTGACCAGGCGCGCGTCGCGCAGCAGCCCGTCGATCTGGCGTAGCTCCGCCTTCCGACCGACGAACTCGTTTGCCTCCGCCGGGAACTGACCTGTCCCCGCGGCTTGAGTGACAGCCATGTCACCACCATTATGTAATTTGCGAGCGCCGGGTAAAAGCGCGTTCCTATTAGTTAGGTAAGCGGCAGCTCCGGCAGGACCGAGGCGGGCGGCCCGCCGGCGTACCTAGGTGCCGCCGGCGCGCGCGGCGCACCATGGCACGGGTCGTGCCGGTCCCGCTGGGGACGACGCGCCTGACCTGGTGCGCGTCGGAAAGGCTAGGCGTTCGGGTCGGTATCTGTCCGCATGGAATGCTCGCGCAACTGGATCGTCAGCATTACCCGCGACGTAATGCCAAGCTTCACGAATATATGCGCAAGGTGCGCGCCCACGGTGCGCCGCGAGATGAAGAGCTTCTCGGCGATCTGCCGGTTGGACAGCCCCGCGGCGACCAGGCCCGAGATCTCCCGCTCGCGGGCCGTGAGCTGGCTGGCGAGACGGATCCCCGCGCCGCCTTGGTCCTCGGGATCGGTGATGTCGGTCAGGGCGAAGTCGACCATCGCCTCAACCGGGTAGTCCGCCCCCCTGGCGAACAGGTCCCCGAACCGCCTGTCGCCGAGCGCGCCGTCGCACGTGGCGACCGCATCCGTATGCTGCCGCTCGAAGGCGGTCATGGCGGCGAGCCGCCCGCCCGCCCGCTCCCACAGCAGGTCCGCGCCGCCGAGCAGCCAGGCAGCGCGCTGGTGGGTGCCCGACCTGGCCGCCAGCCAGCCAAGGAGCTCAAGCGTGAAGGCGGTTCCCGGGACATCGCCGACCTCCTGCTTGACCTGCAGGACACGGGTGACCATCCAGGTGGCCTCGATGTCGCGGCCCGCCAGGTAAAGGCTGAGTGAGGCGAGCAGGTACAAGTTGGCGTGCAGCCACCGCTCGCGGGAGCCGCCGAGCTGGCGGAGCCCGCGTTCCACGTGCCCGAGCGCGGCCTCGATGTCCTCGTTGAGCAGCGCGAGGTAGGCGAGCTGGACGTCGAGGTCGATCAGCCCGAGCTGGTCGCTGAGCGCGGTGAGCCGCCAGCGGGCCTCGTCGCCCGACTCTGCGGCCGCCCTCGGCCGCCCGGCCACGCACAGCGCCACGGTCCTGATCAGGTGGGCGCGGGCGGCGAGCCGCTCGTCGCCGAGGGTGGCGGCGAGCGCGAGGGCCGCCGACGAGGCGCTGAGAGCCTCCTCCGGGTCACCCCGCATGGTCAGGAGGTGACCGCGCTCAAGCTCGGCGAGGCACCGGACGGCGCAGCCCTGGGGTGCGTACTCGGCGGCCACGGCGAGCCAGTAGCCGCCCTCACGGGCGAGGCCGCGGGCCCGCCAGTAGCCGGACAGCGCGATGGCCAGTTCGACGCCGTCCGGGCGGCCGGCGGCATCATGGTCGCCGAAGGCGTACTTAAGCGCGGCCGTGAGGTTATCGTGCTCGTGGCGGAGCTCACGCAGCCGGGCGAGCTGGTCGTCGTCGAGGAAATGGTCGCGGAAGTACCGCGCCATCGCCAGGTACCGGGCGACGAAGCGGTTCCGGGTGCCGACTGCCGCGCCGGAGTCGGCGAGCTGCTCCGCGCCAAACTCGCGGATGGTGTCAAGCATCTGGTACCGGGCGGGCGCGGCGTCGGCGTCCGGCGCCGAGTCGATCCTGACGAGCACGGACTTGTCCACCAGTCGGATGACCGTCGGCATGACCTGGTCGGCGTCGGGCCCGGCGGCGCACACTTCCTCGGCCGCGCTCATGGTGAACGGGCCGGCGAAGACGGACAGGCGCGCCCACATCGTCCGCTCGGCGGGGGTGCAGAGCTGATGGCTCCAGCTGATCGCGTCCCGCAGCGTCTTGTGGCGGCCGCCGCGCCGCCCGCTTGTCAGCAGCGCCAGGCGCTGGTCAAGGCGGCTGGCGAGCTCTCCCAGGGGGAGCGCGCGCAGGCGCACGGCGGCGAGTTCGATCGCTAGGGGGATGCCGTCGAGCCGCTGGCACAACCTGATCACATCGGGCAGGTCTCCCGGGGTGACGGTGAAGCCGGGGACCGCGGCGGACGCGCGCTGCATGAGCAAGTCCACGGCGCTGCCCGCGGTGACCTCGCCGCCCCGTTGCCGGGGGATCGGCAGCGGGGCGACGGGGCAGGCGTTCTCGCCGCTCACGTCGAGTGGTTCCCTGCTCGTCGCGAGCAGGGTGACACGAGGTGCCCGGGTGATGACCGCCTCGGCGAGCATCGCGCAAGCGTCGATGAGGTGCTCGCAGGTGTCGAGGATCAGCAGGAGGCGACGGTCGCGCAGGTGGGCGAGCAGCGCGTCCAACCGGGAGCCGTGCGCCTGCTCGGGGATGGCGAGCGCGCTCGCGACCGTGTGCACCAGGAGCCCCGGCTCGGCCACGGCGGAGAGCTCCACCAGGCAGACACCGTCGGCGAACCCGGGAGCGGCCGCGGCGGCGGCGCGCAGCGCGAGGCGGCTCTTGCCGACGCCGCCTGTACCGGTCACCGTGATCAGCCGGGCATGCTTAAGCAGCGCGCTCAGCCGGGCCAGCTCCGCCTCCCGGCCGACGAAGCCGGTCGTCTCGACGGGGAGCTGCTGCCGCGTGTTAGAGCCGACGGACATGCGATCCTCACGAGATCAGGGACGCGGTTCTCGCTCCCCGTTTCCGTCCACCGCCGCGCTCTGTGCTGCGTGCCCAGCGGTTGAGTGCCTGACCTGTAATTCTACGGTACTGGCCTGGGGGAGGAGGGCGAGAGGAGGGGGATGAGAAGGAGGGGATGGGCGGGCCGGGCCACACCGCGCGGGCCGGTGCATCCGGCTGTCTTAGACGCGTCAGGCCGGCTCGCCGAGCTCGTCGGCGTCGGCCAAGGCGCGATCGATGGCCTGGTCAAGCGGCGCGGCCGCGCCGGCCGCGCGCAGCTCCCAGTAGCGCTCGTCGCCGAGGTCAGTGCGCGCGATCCGCTCGGCGACCTGGTGGAGCGCCTCGAAGCCGGCGGAGCCGTTGTACCAGCGCCGCCCGGCCCGCTCCCACAGCGGCGCCGACGCGCCGAACAGCCAGGCGGTGCGCTCGCACCGGCCCTGGCCCGCGGCGATGAACGCCAGCGAGCCGAGGGCGTAGGCCACGCCTGCCTCGTCGCGGATCCGGTTCTTCATCACGAGCGCGAGCAGCATCGGCGGCTTGGCGCGCTCGACGTCGCTGCGCAGGAAGAACACGAGCGATTGCAGCCCGTATAGGTAGGCCGAGCACCAGACCTCGTCATCGGGGAGCCGGTCAAGCCCTCTCGTCGCGCTCTCATAGCAGAGGTCGAGTTCGCCGGTTTGCAGCCGGACCACGGCGTCAAGCATGTCGAGCCGCGCGAGCGCGAACGCGTCACCGACGCTTGTGAAGCAGTCGACCGCGGCGCTCGCCGCAGCCCGTGCCCCGGCTAGGTCCCTGCTGAAGGTGCGCGCGGCATAGAGCGTGCTGTACCCACGGCCGGCGGTGGTCAGGTCGCTAAAGGGGGCCGCTATCGCGATGGCAGCCTCGGCATCGGCGGATCCGTTCGCGTAGTCCCCGAGCAGTACCCGGACGAAGCCGCGCGCGCTCAGCACCCGGGCGGCCACCACGGACCGCCCCGGGCACCGCTCGTACGCCTGGTTCAGCCAGTACTCGCCCTCCCGCAGCTGGCCGGAAACCTGCCAGTAGAAGGTGAGTGAGGTGGCGAGGACGATGGCGGCGCTGTCGCTGCCCGGCAGGTCGAGCGCGTACTCGAAGGCCGCGCGGAGGTTCGGGTGCTCCCGGGCGAGCCGCTGGAGCTGGCCGGGCTGATCGGTGGTCGGATCCCGCTCGAATCGCTCGGCGAGGTCCAGGTAGTGCGCGACGAATTTGCCGCGCACCGCTGCCTCAGCCCGCCCGAGGTCGTCGCGATCCGGTTGCGCAGCTGCTGGGGGGTTATCCCGCCGGAGGGACACCGCCCGCGTGTCCGCCAAGCGCAGCAGCTCGGCGCCGAACTCGCGGATCGTGTCGAGCATCCGGAATATCGGCTTGACGGGGCGGTCACTTTCCTCCAGGTCTGCCTCCGCCGCCTTGTCCCTGGCGAGCAGGCTCTTGTCGACCAGGCTGACCAGGGTCGGCACGATCTCATCCCTGGTGAGCTCGCCCCCCGCGCAGACCTTCTCAGCGGCCTCGATGTCGAAGCCGCCGGCGAAGACCGACAGCCGCTTCCACAGCAGCTGCTCGGCCGGCGTGCACAGGTCGTAGCTCCACTCGATCGCGGCTCGCAGCGTCTGGTGCCGCGGCGTCCCTGACCGCCGGCCGCCGGTGAGCAGGCGCAGCCGGTCGTCGATGCGCTCGGCCATCTGGCGCAGCGGCAGCGCGCGCAGCCGGACGGTGGCGAGCTCGATACCGAGGGGGATGCCGTCAAGTCGGCGGCAAACCGTGATGACGTCCGCGAGGTTGTCCGGCGTGATGGTGAACCCGGGCACCGTCGCCGCGGCGCGCTGCGCGAACAGCTCGACGGCGTCCGCCTTGCCCGCCGAGGCGGACTCGGGGTCAGGCACCGGCAGCGGGGACAATTGCTGGACGGCCTCGCCGGCCGCGTCGAGCGGCTGCCTGCTCGTCGCCAAGACGGTGACCTCGGGTGCCTCGCGCAGGATGGTGCCCGCCAGCGCCGCGCACGCGTCGATGAGGTGATCGCAGGTGTCAAGGACAAGGAGCAGTTCGCGCTCGCGGAGGTAGCCGAGCAGCCTGTCGAGCTGGGATCCCGTGCCGGACTCGACGAGGGAGCGCTCGGTGACCGTGAGCCCTGCCGCAAGGGTGTGCACGAGCAGCTCAGGATCGCGTACCGCCGACAGCTCGATGACGTGCACGCCGTCGCGGTAGCCGCCGCTGGCCTCGCTGGCGATGCGCAGGGCTAGCCGCGTCTTGCCGACACCGCCGGGCCCGGTGATGGTGACGAGCCTCGACCCGCGCAGCAGTTCGTGCACAGAGGCGAGCTCGGCCTCGCGGCCGACGAACCCGGACGCCTGTGGTGGCATCGTGCCGGGCGTGCGGTAGGGCGAGCCGGGAGCCATGGCGACCTCGTGCGCTGGGTGATAACTGCCAGGCTACTACCCGTGGGCGGCCGGAGACAGCTCGTCGGCAGGCCGCGCGGGCACCCGGTCGCGGAGCCAGATGGTCAGCTGCACCCGCGAGGAGAGCCCGAGCTTCGCGAAGATGTGATTGACGTGCGCGTCCACGGTCCGTTTGGAGATGACCAGCCGCGCGGCGATCTCGCGGTTGGACAGCCCCCGCGCGACGAGCACGGCGATCTGCCGCTCACGGGTAGTGAGTGCCTCGCTGCCCTGCCAGCCGTCGGCATCCTCACCCGTTGACCGGGGATCGGGCGGCTCAGGCAGCACGTCGGCGCCGGTGACGGCCAGCGCGGCGATCTGCGCGAGCGGCCTGGTCACGCCCGCCGCGTGCAGCTCGACGTACCTGGCGGTCCCGAGCCCGCTCGCGGCAGTGGCGGCTGACCGCAGGTGGTGGCCCTCGAGGACGGCGCTGCCGCTGAGCCTGCCGCCGGTCCGCTCCCACAACGCCTGCGCCGCGCCGAGCAGCCAGGCGGCGCGCTGGCAGCGGCCGGCGTCCGCGGCCAGCCAGGCGAACACCTCCAGCGAGTAGGCCTCGCCGACCAGGTTGCTGATCTCCAGCGTTTCCCGCAGCGCCGCGCCGGCCGCGCTCGCGCACTCGTCCCGCCGGCCGGGCTGCTGGTAGTACGCGAGCGCGCACAGGGCGTGCGCGTTGCCGCGCAGCCACCGCTCGCTGGGGCTGAGACCGCGGAGCACGCGCTGAGCGTGGTCAAGCGCCGCGTCGAAGTTCCTCATGTGCACGTAAGTGAGGGCGAGCTGCATGTCGAGGGTGCGCAGCGCGTGCTCCGCACCGAGCGCCTCAAGCCGCCAACGCGCCTGCTGCGCCGCGTCAAGGGCCTCCGGGTAGCGCCCCGTGGTCGTGAGCGCGAATTGCAGTGCGAGGTAGCCGCGGGCGTGCGTCCGCTCGTCACGGACCCGCGCGGCCACGGCGATCGCCTCGCTGGCGTCGCTGACTGCCTCGGGAACGCCGACGGCGGTGCCGAGGATCGCCCGGTTGGCCAGCGCGCTTGCCCGTTCCGGCGACGGCTCGGTGAACCGGTCAAGGGCCTTGTCCTGCCACCGCATGCCCTCGCGGATCGACCCGGACATGATCCAGTACGGGTAGAGCGCGGCGGCGAGCCGGGCGCCGGCCTGCAGCCGGGCCGTCGCGGCATCGGGATCGGCCTCGGTTCCCTGGCCGGCGGCCGTGAGCCCGTACTCAAGCGCGCCGCGGATGTTCTCGTGCTCCGCGCGCAGCTGGCCGAGTCGGTCCTGCTGGCCGTCGGCGATGAGGCGGTGGCTGAATTCCCTGGTCAGGCTCAGGTAGCGCGTCAGGTGTCGCTCGCGGCACGCGTCGAGCTCGCCTGAGGCGGCGAGCCGCGCGGCGCCGTACTCGCGCACCGAGTCGAGCAGCCGGTAGCGGCCGGCGCCCGCCGGGAGCACCACGGACTTGTCCACGAGCCCGCTGATCACCGCCTCAGCCTGCTTGGGCGCCGCGTCATCGCCCGCCACGACGTCGCTGGCCACGGCTAGGTCGAAGCTTCCGGCGAACACGGAAAGCCGCTGCCAGGCCGCCTTCTCGGCATTCGTGCAGAGCCCGTAGGACCATTCGATGGCGTCGTGCAGCGTCTGATGCCGGCTGATAGTGCCGCGCCGGGTGCCGGTCCCCACCGCGAGCCCCGCCTCGACGCGCGCCGCCAGCTCGGCGATCGGCAGCGCCCGGACCCGGACCGCGGCGAGCTCGATGGCCAGGGGGATGCCGTCGAGCCGGCGGCACAGGCTGATGACGTGCGGCAGGTCCGCCTCGGTGAGCGTGAACCCGCTGACCGCGGCCGCAGCGCGCTGCGCGAACAGCTCGACCGCGTCGCCAGCCCCGGCGCCGGCGACCGCGCAGGACCCGCTGCCTGGCACGGGGAGGGGGCCGAGCCTGAGCACCTGCTCGCCAGGCACGTGCAGCGGTTGCCTGCTCGTCGCCAGGATCTTGATGTCGCTCGTCTCCCGCAGGACCGTGGTGGCCAACCGCGCGCAGGCGTCGGTCAGGTGCTCGCAGGTGTCGAGGATCAGCAGCAGCCTCCTGCCGCGAAGCTCGCTGAGCACCGCTTCGAGCCGGCTGCCCGCGTCCGCACGCTGCAGGCCGAGGTGCAGCGCGATGGTGTCGGGGAGCAGTTCGGGATCGGTGAGGCCGGACAGTTCGACGAGGCAGCTGCCGCCGCCGTAGCTGAGGTCACCGGCGGCGCGCAGGGCGAGGCGGGTCTTGCCGACGCCGCCCGGCCCGGCGACCGTGACGAGCCGCGCGCCGCCAAGCAAGCCGGCCAGCCGCGCCAGCTCGCCGCTCCTGCCGACGAAGCCAGAAACGTCGGCGGGCAGCTGCCAGCGTCGCTGTCCGGCACCATGGCCGCCGGACGCAGCCAGGGAATTCATGCGCACCTCACGTCGTTACGTTCCGCTTCCCCGCATTATCCCTCACCCCGCAGCCGCCTTTCGCGGGAAAGAGCCAGGTACGGATCGCGGGAGGGGATACCCAGTCGCCTCACGGCTTAAGCCGGGACCTTCAGGCGCGTGTCTGGCCGTGGTTCAGGTCGCTGGCGCATGGCATGCCGGCCCGCCATACCGACCGGGAGACGATCTTGCGCGGATCGGCGCGGTGCGCGTACTTGGCCGCGACCTCCCTGACCTCGGTGAGGAGCCCCTCCGAGAGCGTGGTGGGCCGCAGGCCGAGCGCGAGGAAATGGTCGTTGCGGACGGCCAGGTCGTTCTCTTCCGCCTCGACCCTCGGGTTCGGCAGGAACGCGATCTCCCCGCCGGCGGTGTCGGCGACCAGCTTGGCGAGGTCGATGAGCCGGTGTGTCTCGGTGACCTGGTTGAGCACCATCGGCCGGTCGCCCGGGTTGGGCGGATGGGAGATGGCGATCTCGACGCACCGTACGGTGTCCTTGATGTGGATGAACGCGCGGGTCTGCCCGCCAGTTCCGTGCACGGTGAGCGGATGGCCGATCGCGGCCTGCATGAGGAAGCGGTTGAGCACGGTGCCGTAGTCGCCGTCGTAGTCGAAGCGGTTGATCAGCCGCTCGTCAAGCGCCGTCTGGTCGGTCTGGGTGCCCCAGACGATGCCCTGGTGCAAGTCGGTGATGCGCAGCCCGTCGTTCTTGGCGTAGAACGCGAACATCAGCTGGTCGAGGGTCTTCGTCATGTGATAGACCGAGCCGGGGTTGGCCGGGTGCAAGATCTCCCGCTCCAGCTCGCCGGCGGGGGTCGGCACCTTGACCGTGAGGTAGCCCTCGGGGATCGGCGCGGACCCGGACCAGCCGTAGCCGTAGACGCCCATCGTGCCCAGGTGCGCGATCGCCGCGTCCACCCGCGTGTGGACTAGGGCGGCCAGCAGGTTGTGCGTGGCGCGGACGTTGTTGTCGACCGTGTACCGCTTGGTCGCTGGCGAGCGCATGGAGTACGGCGCGGCCCGCTGCTCGGCGAAGTGCACGATCGCGTCGGGGCGCAGCTCCCGCAGTAGCGCGATGAGCCGGTCGTACTCGGTGGCGAGGTCGAGGTTGATGAAGTCGATCCCGCGCCCGGACACCTCGCGCCACGCCCGCAGCCGGTCGCCGATGTCCCTGATCGGGGTCAGCGACCCGACCTCAAGGTCCACGTCGATCTTCCGGCGAGACAGGTTATCCAGGATGGTGACGTCGTAACCGCGGTCGGACAGGTACAACGACGTCGGCCAGCCGCAGAAACCGTCACCGCCCAGTACAAGGACGCGCATTCCGACCCCCCATTGCTCAGCAGCGAATAAACTCGTCGAGATGATGCCGCGTAGCCGAATAACTCCGCTGAACAGGCGACTGCGGGCATGGAATACCGGACGCTCGTGTGCTCGACGCTCCCCTGGTCGGGAATCTTAGCCTGCGGGAGCCTGGAGGCAGTGCGAATAGTGGCTGCTAAGGAAGGTTTTTCGCGCGCGGCAGAGACGGCAATTGCCCTTTACGCGGCTAACTCCCCCGAAGGTGGCCAGGCGCGAGCCAGGTCGTGCACGCTTTCATCAGTGTTTATCGCAGATTTTCACGCTATATGCCATTTGGTGCACGGCTGGCCTGGAAGGCGGAGCCGCGCACCCGGTCGGATGACTCTTGTTAGGACTGGAGGTGACTTCCGGCCCCGCGCTAGACCTCGGCGCGGATGGCGGGGGTCAGCAATTCGCCGACCGCCTCCACCAGGCGTGTCATCTCGTAGGAGACCTGGCGGGTGTCGCATTCCGGCGCGGCGAGCACCGCGAGGCTTGAGCCGTCGCTGATCGCCTTCACGAACATCAGCCCGTAGTCCATTTCCACCAGCGCCTGCACGGGCGTGCCCGCGTCCATGATCCTGGCGGCGCCCGCGATGAGGCTGGTCAGCCCGGAGGTGATGGCGGAGAACTGTTCGACGGCCTGGCTAGGGATGCCTGTGGAGAGGGCCAGCGGCACTCCGTCGGCGGACACCACGATCGCGTGCGCGATGTCCTGCACGCGGGTGGTGAAATCAGTGACGAGCCAGTTCAGGTCCTCGCGGTATGCGCCGGTCAACGGCTGTTCTCCTCTCCTGCAAGCGGTCTGGTGACCGCTGCGTGGCCCGCTTGCCCGGCATCACGGCTGCCAAGCTGGAACCCGGACAAGCGGCTGCGCGCCGCCTCTGGTGAGCGTCGGCGTGCCGGCACCCGCTCTTGGTACCGGGCGCCGCCGTACGAGACGCCCTGCGGGGCCATTCCGCCGGGAGGCGCACCAAGGACGGGCACCTCCGCGGCCGGGGTGACGGGGACGGCGGGCAAGCCGAAATCCGGCATGCCAGACCCGGGGTAGGCACTCGTCCTCGGCACCCGCCTCGGCAGCCCCGAGGTGGTCAGTCCGGATTCTTCAGGCACGGGGGCCAGGTCGTCGCTCCGGCTCTGGCTGGCCTGGCCGGCGGCTGGCCAGGCTTGCGTCCTCGGCTGCCAGTGGGCGGCGAGTTCCTCCTGGGACCTGGCGTCGCTGTCGGACGGCCGCTTGGCGGCGAACCACACCGTCGCGGGCCGCGCGGACTGTTCCGCCCGCTCGGGCACCCGCACGTCCGCCCGCTCGGGCACCCGCACGTCCGGCCGCTCGGGCACCCGCACGTCCGGCCGCTCGGGCACCCGCACGTCCGGCCGTTCGGGCACGAGTGGTTGCCCGCCGCTCGCGGCGAGCAGGCGGCTGCGGTGCCGCCCGACCCCGTTCCTGGCCCTCGCCTCTGACCGGAACCTGGCCGCCGGATCCTTGCCGCCGATGCTGTGCGGCCCGGTGTGGCCGCGAGCCGTGGTGGCCTGCTCGCGCTTGGCGAGATCGCCAGGCAGCCACACCAGGGCGGACAGCCCCTGCGGCGTGCCGGGGCGGAGCTTGACCCTGATCCCGTGCCTGGCGGCCAGGCGGGACACGGCGTAGAGCCCCATGTGCCGGGAGATGGATACGTCGACCACGGGCGGGTGGTCGAGCCGCCAGTTGATGTCCGCGAGCCGCAGCGGCGAGATGCCTACCCCGTCGTCACGGACCTCGATGAGCACTCCGCCGCTGCCCAGCTCCATGACGGTGACGGGGACCCGCGTGCTCTGCGGGGAGAAGAGCGTGGCGTTTTCGATGAGCTCGGCGAGCAGGTGCACGATGTCGGCTGCGGCGTGCCCGGAGACCATGATCCCCGGCTGAACAGCGAGCGCCACCCGGCTGTACTGCTCGATTTCCGCGGCGGCGGCGCGGGTGATGTCGGTGAGCGGGACGGACTCGGTCCACTTGCGCACGGGCTCCTCGCCCCCGAGCACGAGCAGGTTCTCCGAGTTCCGCCGCATCCGGGTGATCATGTGGTCCATGGAGAACAGCTTGGCCAGCTGATCCGGGTCGTCCTCGTTCTGCTCCATTTCGTCGATCATCCGAGCCAGCCGCTCGATCAGCGGCACGCTGCGCCGCGACAGGCTGATGAACATCGAGTTGAGGCTGCCCCGCAGCTGCGCCTCGGTCCCCGCCAGCCGCACCGCCTCGGCGTGCACCTGGTCGAATGCGCGGGCCACCCGGCCGATCTCGTCGGTGGACTGCACGCCGATTGGCTCGACCATGGGGGGCCCTTCTGAGACCTCCGTGCCCGCGGCAGCGGCCGCCACCCGGGCGGGCAGCCGGACAGTCGCGATCTCCAGCGCGTCCGCCTGAAGCCTGCGCAGCGGGTTGACGAGCGTATGTCCGATCAGCGCGGTGCCGCCGAGCACCAGGAGGATCACCAGCGCGGTCGCCACCGCGGTGACGAGCGCCGACTCAAAGGCCTGGTGCTGGAGGACCTGGCTGCGCGTCAGGATCTCCGCGGCGATCTGGTTCGCGGTCGTCTGCATCGCGTCGACGGCCGCGGACTGGTCCGCGTACCAGAGGGTTGGCGCGGTCGTCGGGGTGAACCCGGAAATAAGATCCCTGAGCTGCGGGAAGACGGCATGAAGATCGCCGTTGTCGGAGGTCACCGTGGTGTAGATGTTCCCGGCGGCTCCGACCTGAGAGCCGGTCCGGCCGCCGACGTACGACTCCGACTCGGCTGGAGTTGCCGCCAGCTGGAACGCCTGGAGATCGGTGAGCTGGAGGTCCTGCGCGGTGGTGAAAGCCTGCAGGCCGCCCGCGTAGTCGATCGCCGCGGTCCCGCCGATGTTGTTGTATGGCGCGCCCGTCGGGTCCGCTTTGGTCGGCTTGCCGCCGCCCGCGTCGTTCAGCCCGCTCTCGATGAACGCGGCGTCGAGGATGGCGCGCTGCTGAGCGGCCTGGTCCTCGGCCTGGGACAGCGCGCCGAGCGCGCTCACCTCGTTCGAGAGCAAGGCGTCCCCGCTTGAGCCTGACAGCTGGTCGTTGAGCGCGAACAGGTCAGAGATCGCTGAGTAATCCTCGATGATCGACGGTGGCGACTGGCCGAGAACCTCAAGGCGGACCGCGTCGAGGTCACCGTCGCTAACCTCCGCGACCACGCTGCTGGCGCCGTCTCGGACACTCTGCGGGAACGCGGAGTTTGAGAGGACATCCTGGGCGAGTTGCCGCACCGGCACGACAGCGCTGGTCGTGGCGCGCCGCGCGTCCGCCAACCGCCCGCCTGCCGCCGCGAGCGCCTGCTGCAGCGACGCGTTGACCGCGGGTCCCGCCTTAGCCGCGACCGCGTCCTCTTGCAGCTGGGTCATGGCCGCGGTGCTGACCGTCAGGTCGCGCTCGTTCTCTAGGTCCTGCGCGAGCAGGGTGATCTGCTTGCCCAGGACGGCCAGCTGGGTGGTGCGCGCGTATCCGTTAGCGGCGTCGATTGCGCCCGCGACCCGCAGCCCGCCGAAGACCAGGCCCATCACGCTCGCCGCGATGAAGACCGCGGCCAGCCGCGCGGACACCGGCCAGTTGCTGACCGAGAGCCGCGCCGGCCGGCGGACGTCTCGAGCTGGCTTCCCGCCCGTGTGCCGCCCCGCGCCCGTGCCCGTCCCCGTCAGTCCTGTGGCCGGCATGCCCGGCGGGGGGCGTGCTAGCGCCTGCTACCGAGTCCGCGGTCATTTGCGCCCCCGCCTCGCTCCGGCGGCCATTTCCGTGTCGGCGCGGGACAGCATCCATTGCCCGCCTTGCCACTCGTCCTCGAGCGTGTCGGGGCTCTTCATCGCTCTGCCTCGCCTGCGTCCATGTCTCAGCCGCAAATTGTTCGACATGAGCCAATCGCAGCACGCGGCGGGCTTGTCGCCCCGGTCCTGCGGTCGGCTAGCGAGAGTCTAAAACGCCCAATGCTGGAAATTTGCCGAAATCACGATTTAGGGGGAAAACCGTCGGTCACCACCATAATTGCACATTATCTTCATAAGGCTCGATATGTGCCATTGACGTGCGCGTTCCCCGTCAGCCACCCCCGTCCCGGCCGCTTGGCAGGGCAGTGCGGTCCCGCTCTCGGCCCGGTTCAGGCGAGCAGGGCCTTCATCGCGTCGAGCGCCGCCTCGATGTTCGCGACCGAGTTGGCGTACGACAGCCGGAGGAACCCCTCGCCCCACGGCCCGAAGGCGGTCCCGGCCAGGGCCGCCACACCCGCCTCGCTGAGCAGTCGCTCGGCGAGGAGGGAGGCCGGCACCCCGGTTCCGGAAATATTGGGAAATGCGTAGAACGCCCCGTCGGGCACGACGCAGCTCACGCCGGGAATCGCGTTCAGCCCGGCGACGATCACGTCGCGCCGCCGCCGGAACTCCGCCAGCATCGTGGCCACCCCGTCCTGCGGCCCGTCGAGCGCGGCGATCGCCGCGTACTGGCTGAACGCCGAGGTGCAGGAGACCGAGTTGATCGCCAGCCGCGTCACGGGCTCCACGAGCGGTTCGGGGAACACCCCGAAGCCCAGCCGCCACCCCGTCATCGCGTACGTCTTCGACCACCCGTCGAGCAGCACCGTCCGGTCGGCCATGCCGTCGAACTCAAGCACCGACGCGTGCTTTCCGCCGTACCGGAGTGCCCAGTACACCTCATCCGACAGCACGATGAGGTCGTGCCTGACCGCCAGCGAGGCGATGGCCTCGCAGTCGGAGCGCGTCAGCGCCGACCCGCAGGGATTGTGGGGCGAGTTGATGATGAGCAGCTTGGACCGCGGCGTGATTAGCGAGGCGAGCTCATCGACGTCGATCCTGAACCCGTTCGCCTCGCGCAGCGGCACGGGCACCGGGGTCGCCCCCGCGAACGAGGTGATCGACTCGTACATCGGGAACCCGGGATCGGGATAGAGCACCTCGTCCCCGGCCCCGCACAACGCGAGAATCGTGAAGAACATGATCGGCTTCGCCCCCGGCGTCACCACCACCCGGCCGGGCGAGACGCCGCGCAGCCGCCCGGTCCGGTCAAGGAACGCCGCGACGGATTCCCGCAGCGCGGGGATCCCCGGCGCAGGCACGTAGTGCGTCTGCCCGCCGAGCAGCGCCTCGACCGCTGCCCGAGAAATATGGTCCGCCGTCGGGAAATCAGGCTCCCCGATCTCCAGGTGGATCACTGTCTTGCCGGCAGCCTCTAGCGCCTTAGCCCGCGCGAGCACCTCAAACGCCGACTCAGTCCCCAGCCGGCCCATCCGCTCCGCAAGCCGAATTTCGGTCATATCGCACATATTAGATTTCAGCCGCCCGCCAGGTAACCCTGCCCCCAGTCCGTTGCTACCGCTCTCCCCGAGCGCCCGCGCCCACGGGTACCTCGGCGCGGGGGAGCGGACCCGTTTGCGCATTTGGGCCCGGCTCTTATGCCCCCAAATGCGCGCTTGGCACATTGGGCCGCAGAGGACCTGGCGGCCCGGTGCCAGCGAGCCTTGTGCGCATTTGGGCTCACTCTTGCCGGTCTGATTGCGTAATCGGGCCGGTTCTATCGGACTCGTTTGGGCAATCGACCCGTGGGGGGGCCACGGCTGAGAGACTGGGGGCGTGGACGCGGGACGTGAGTCGCTTGAGCGCGCTTACCGGGAGGAGGCGACCCGGATCAGGGCCGCCCTCGCCGCGCGCACCGGCGACGTTGGCCTGGCCGAGGACGCGGTGCAGGACGCGTTCATCGAGGCGATCGAGCACTGGCCACTCGACGGCGTCCCCGCCAACCCCGGTGGCTGGCTGGCGACCACGGCCCGCCGGAAGGCCCTCGACCGGCTCCGCCGCGACAAGGTCGGCTCAGCCAAGCTGGAGCTGCTCGCCGCCACGGAAGCGTGGGCCGTGCCCGTCACCGACCGGGTTCCGGCCGCTGCGGCGGACCAGGCGGGCTGGTCCAGCCACACGGGTGAACAGGACGCCGGGGGAGCGGACCGGCAGGCCGACGACGAACTGCTGAGCCTGGCGTTCGCCTGCTGCCACCCGGCGCTGAGCACCGACGCGCAGGTCGCGCTCACCCTGCGCGCCGTGTGCGGCCTGACGACCGACCAGATCGCGGCGGCGTTCCTGGTCAGCGAGCCGACAATGGCCCAGCGCATCCTCCGTGCGCGCAAGACCCTCAGCGGCCTGAAGGCCCCGGTCACGATCCCCGACCCCGACGACCTAGCCGACCGGCTCGCCCAGGTCCTCGCCGTCGTCTACCTCGTCTTCAACGAGGGGTACCTGGCAAGCTCAGGCCGCGAGCCCGCCCGCCGCCACCTGGCCGCCCAGGCGATTGCGCTGACCAGGACGCTGCACCGCCTGATGCCTCGCGAGCCCGAGGTCCTCGGCCTGCTCGCGCTGCTCCTGCTGCACGAGTCCCGCGCGAAGGCCCGGTTCGACGGCTGGGGCCGACTCATCCGCCTCAAGGACCAGGACCGCGCCAAATGGGACAAGCGGCTGGCCGACGAGGCGGCCGCCCACCTCGACCATGCCATCGCACTGCACCGGGCCGGGCCCTACCAGGTGCAGGCCGCGATCGCCGCGCTGCACGCCGAGGCCCCGTCCTACGCGGAGACCGACTGGCGGCAGATCCGCCTCCTTTACAGCCGGCTACAGCAGCTCGCCCCGTCCCCGGTGGTGCTGCTGAACCGGGCGGTCGCCACCCGCTACGCCATCGGCGCCGAGCAGGCCCTGGCCGAGATCGAGCCCCTGTCCGCCGATCTCGACGGCTACCACCTGTTCCACGCGCTCCGGGCGGCCCTGCTCGCCGCCCTCGGCCGCGGCGCGGAAGCCGACGGGGTTCGCGAGCGAGCCCTGTCCCTGGCCGCCAACCCGGCGGAGCGCGAGCTATTGACCCGCGGCCTCTCCTTGTAACCCAGCGGCTCCGCCGCAACTGTTAAGGACATCGCCAACTAGCCATTGATGTTCAGTCATGGCGCTGACCAGACGAGACACCCAAGAGGCGTAACTGTCACCGATGCCGGTGACAGTTACGCCTTCCCCGGCGAGCTTCCGCTCAGCTCATGTCCCAGACCGGCCGGACCTCCATGGTGATCCAGCCCCGGTCGACGCCGGGCCAGGTCCTGGCGACCTCGACGGCCTCGTCGATCGTGTCGGCCTCGATCACCGAGTACCCGCCCACGACCTCCTTGGTCTCCATGAACGGACCGTCGGTGACCCCGCTGACCCGCACGGTCTTCGCCGTCGACGGCGGCTGCAGCGCGTTCCCGCCGTCCAGCCGCCCGGTCGCCCCCCACTTCTCGTACCAGGCCGAGATCTCGGCGTACCACGCCCCGTACTCGGGCGTCCCCGCCTTCGGCTCCTCCGGCGTGTCCAGGATCAGCATCACGTACTTCACGCGAGTCTCCTTCTCATCACGGGGCTCGCTACGAACCCCCTACACAGTTCCCACGAACGCCACGTTCCCCGATCCGACACGCCGCGAAAAGTTTGACTGGCTTTCCTCGGCCCGGCAGGTACCTGGTCGCTACCCGGGGTAGCCACCGACAGTTCAGGCATCCGACGAAGCCGGGACGCGTCACCATAGCTGGTAGCCCAGCGCCGACTTGCCACTCGGCACCGAACGAAGCATCCTGAACCAAGCAGGCATTTAGGGGAGGGCACTGTGACCAGGTACGCGGTCGTCATCGAACAGGCCGACGACGGTGGCTATGGCGCATGGTCCCCGGACCTGCCCGGTGTGGTCGCCGTGGCCGAGACGGAAGCTGATGTTCTAGAGGAAATGCGTCGGGCCATCGAGTTCCACCTGGAGGGACTCCGGGCGGACGGGCAGCCGATCCCGCATCCCGCGACGGTCGCCGCGACAGTCGTTACCCTGAACGCGGCTTAGTCTCCCAGGCCGAGCCCGCGGTTGCCGCTGCGCCAGACGAGTCGCAACCCCGACCAGTCCTCGTCGACGGCGGCGACCTTCACGTCCACGAGCCCGAGGTCAAGCGCATACCCCCGGAGCACATTGTCCGTAATGTCGCTGACATGCCCCGCCGCCCGCCGTGGCCACAGGGCCCATACGGCACCGGCAGGGAAAACGTGCCGGGCCAGCGCAGGGAGTCGCTCGCCGATCTCGTCGGCAGCCCGGAAGAACGCGACGAGCACGTCCGCCGCCCCGTCCACGTCAGCGGGAAGCAGCCCCGCAGGCGGGTCGACCAGTTCCCAGCCCTCGGGCGCCTCGGAAAGCGCGACGCGCAGCCCGTCCTTGAGCCCCAGTTTCCGCGCCTGCGGCGTGCCCGTCATCGACCCGAGCTACGGGACGGGCGCGTCGTGATGCGCCAGCGCGAACGAGCGCTCCGCGTCGGTGAGGTCGGCGTCCTTGACCGGGTGCACCAGGTCCACGTGCCGGCCGACCGGGCACCACTGCAGTCGCCAGAAGCCGAGCCGCAGCGCCTTGACCGAAGCGCCGGGGATCCACACCGTCGTGAACAGGTGTCCCTGACGACACCGCACGACGGAGTTCTTGCCGAACGAGTACCCCTGCCGGGTGGCGATGATTGTCCCCGCGACGTAGGCGACGACGATGCCCGCGAGGATCGCGCGCCCGCGCTTGCCTTTAGCCGATGTCATGCTGCTAACGCTACTTCGCCACCGCGTTCCTGTTATGGACACAGCGCCTGGGACCCGTCGGTTTTCAAATCCGAGTGTGCCCTCACCGCGCCCCAGTGCCGCCGCACCAGGCCGTTCCACACCCGCCAACGCTCCGCCCCATCGGCGCATCCCCGCCGCCTACGGGTTCAGTTGCGTTTCCCAGAGTTTGAGCTGGCGGTATTCGTCCTCGCCGTTGACTGTCTTCTCCGTAGCGAGGACCAGGACTTCGCTTCCGCCGGGGCCGGCGAGTGCGGAGCCGTCTTTGCGGTAACTCGGGTCAGTGACGGTCAGCAGGTACTTGTGGGTGGCCGTGCTCCACAGGTCGATTTTCCCGTCGGCGCGCTTGGTCATGATGACGCTGCCGTCCTCGCTGTACGTTTCCCACGAGTACACCTCCCATGGCTGGCGCAACTGCTCCTTCCAGCGGGGGTCGGCCGGCGTGACGTTGGACTGCGTGGCGACATCCCACAGCGTTGGCGGCGTACTGCCGCCGCCGCCGGCGGGCGTGGGGTAATTGCTGGGATTAGCCGCCAGGATCGTCTTGCCGTCCGGGCTGAGGACCGTGTACTCGCTTGATTTGAGCTTGGCGACAACGCTTTCCTGGGTGAAATCCCAAACGTAGGTCTCGTCGCTCGACGGGTGGTAGATCATCCTGCCCCCGTCCAGGTCAAGCTCATAAGGCGGGGGATAGGACTGGTCGGCCCCGCCGGGCAGCGTGACCGACGGCGCTGTATTCAGCTCAGGGCTCAGGGTTACCTGGGTGACAACGTTATTCTGGTAGGTCAGCGCCGTACTGTTGTCGTTACTGAAGGCGACGGTGGAAGGCGTCACGGCTGACCAGACCGTCGTATGCTTGTCGGTAGCGAGATTCCACCGGTAAACGGCGTAAGACGACTGAGAACCGGGCGTGGGCACGCCACTGGGGACATTCGGATATACCGACGCTATCAGGCTGGAGTCGTCCGAACTGAAAGCCACGTTGTCGATGATTGTGCTGTAAACCGTCGTGCCGATTTTCATTTCCGGCGCGGTGAGCGTCGTCACATGGGAGGGGCTCGCCGTATTCCATACGTAGATGACTGACTCCTGGCCGCTGGCGGCGATGAGCTTGCCGTCAGCGCTCACCCACGCGGTGTTGACGGTACCGTCGCCGGGCACCGTGAGCGTTGCCGCCAGGGTGGGCTTGCTCGGGCGCGTCGCCGAAGACGACAAGCTAGCCGATACCGCGCCGCCTTGCTGCGTCGCGACGTAGATGAGGCCGGCCGCGCCGATGACCACCGCCGCCGCGCCGCCGATGAGGGCCATCTGGAAGTTCCGGCCGTGGGATTGTCCCCTCCGGCCTCCGCCGGGCGGCAGTTGGCCTCCGCCCGGCGCTGGCTGAGTGCGGCCCGCGCTACGGTTCCTGCCGGTCATCGTGTTCGCGTACGCCGCGTTTTCCCTGATAGCAGTCTCCCACTCGGTCGCGAACGCCGGCGGCAGCGACGGATGCTGCCAGTCGGCGGCCTTCTGCGACTGGGGCCTGCCAGCCGGCGCAGCCGCCGCGGGCGGCACGGACGGCGATCGCGGGAAGCCGCCGTGAGGCTGCCACACCGGCTGGCCAGCGGGGACCCGGGACCTGTCGTTCCTGGCCAGCCAGGCCCAGGGATCCGGGGCCTGTGCCGGTGCCTGCCGTGGCGGTGCCTGCCGTGGCGGTACCGGCCGGGGAGGAGCCTGCGGGGCCGGTGCCGACCGGGACGGAGTCAGTGCCTCTTGCAGTGCGTCCGCGAACTCGGCGCACCGCCCGTACCGTTCGGCAGGGGCCTTCGCCAGGCCACGCGCGATGACGCCATTGACGGCAGGGGACAACTCGGGCCGGAATCGCGTCACTAGCGGCACCGGGTCCTGCAGGTGCGCGAACATCGTTGCTACGGTCTCGTCGCGGTGGAATGGCAGTGACCCGGTGAGCAGCACGAACGCCACGCACGCAAGGGCGTACTGGTCGGTCCGCCCGTCCACGTGGCCGCCCCTGATCTGCTCGGGAGCGGAGTAGTCGGGGGTGCCGAGGAACTGCCCGGAGACGGTCAGCCCGGTCGAGGACGCGGTCCCCTTGCTGAGCCCGAAGTCGGATAGGAAGGCGTGCTCTGGCCGCTCGGGGACGGTGTCGACCAGGACGTTCTGCGGCTTGACGTCCCGGTGCACGAGTCCGGCCGCGTGCGCCGCGTCCAGCGCTGAGGCCACCTGCGCCACAAGTGACCCAGCGCGAGCGGGGCTCATGAAGCCGCCGGACCGCCGCACCAGCGCCGCCAGGTCCCCGCCGGGCACGTACCTCGTGGCGATGTACAGCAGGCCCCCGGCCTCACCGGCCGCGTAAACCGGGATAATGTGCAGCGAGTCAACCGCGGCGACCATCCGCGACTCGCGTAGAAACCGCGCGCGGAACTCCTCGTCATTGGCCATGGACGGCGCGATGATCTTCACTGCGGCGAGCCGCCCAAGCACCTCATCCCTCGCGCGGAAGACCACGGCCATCCCGCCCGCGCCGATTTGCTCCTCAATTAGGTAGCCGGCGACCCGACTCCCTGGCCCCACCCCTTTGAAGGAGTCGTTCGTCGGCTCCCCATAGCCACCGCTTGTCATGCGTGCCCTCCCCAGGCGCGAATGCGTTCTCCCGGCGCGCCTGCCCCAGCTAGTTTGACACTTCCCACCCTCGAATGCGGCAATTCCCCCGCCCTCTCACATTATCCGACATTACCGATAATGACAGATTGCAGCGGCTTAATAACGCTATGGTGGGGAATTCCCTTGCAGGAGGGAAATGCCAGGGGACAGCCGAAGCAGAGGCACCCGTTCGGACGAACCTTGAGGGTTATTCGGCCTCCGCCAGGAAGCGGATCGTCCGGCGTACCCAGGCCTCGACCCCGTTAGGCGCCGAAGCCGGTCATGGAGAACGCCTCGTCCAGCGCCAGGTGCCAGGGGAAGGCGTCCTCGGTCGCGCCGGGCGGCGCGGTGCCGCCGGGGCCAAGCATGATCGACACGCCCTCGGCCCGCAGGGCCCTCAGCGACCGCGCGAACTGGGGGCGTGACGCGAGGGGCGCGCTAACCGCGGGCAGCACGACGATCGGCAGGCCCATCCCGGTCTGCTCAGCGAGCACGGCGAGCGCGTACGAGTCGGCGATGCCAAGCGCCCACTGGTTGAGCAGGTTGAACGTCGCGGGGGCGACGATGATGGCGTGCGGCACCCGCGACCTCGGCGTCCCCGGCGGCCGGTGCTGGCTGCGCACCGGCGACCCCGTGAGCCCTTCGATCTCCGCGGCGTCGAAGAAGGCGAGCGCGGACGGCGTGGCGATCACCTGCACCGTCCACCCCCGCTCAAGCGCCTGCTTGACCAGCGTCGAGATATCGGCAGCAGGCGCCGCCCCCGACACTACGACAGAAAGCACCCCGCTTTTTCTCGCCATAAGGATGAGCATAGAGCGGTGCCGGAGAATCACCAGGTGCCGCGCTCATCTGCCGGGACTGACGTCGCCCGCCGGGCGCGCGGTGGGCGAGGTCCGTGACGTCGCTCACGTCAATTGGCAGGTTCGGATCCGAGGCCTTCCTTGATCGCCATGGTTCCTGCACGCTGCAAAATGTAGGGTATGCCGTCGTCGTCCGTTCCCGAGCCGGCACCCCAAGCACAGCAGCCGCAGCAGCAGTACGTCGCGGTTCTCGACGGGGTGCTTGAGAGGGTCACGTTCAGCAACCCGGAGACCGGGTACACGATCGCGCGGATCGCTCCCGACCGGGGCACGGGGCGCGGGCCGGTCAGCGCGGACACCGAGCTCGTCACCGCGGTCGGGCCGCTGCTTGGCGCGCAGATCGGCGAGTCCCTGCGCCTGCGCGGCCGCTGGACCTCCCACATGAAGTACGGCAGGCAGTTCGAGGTCCACTCCTACACGACGGTCCTGCCCGCGACCGAGCAGGGCGTCCGCAGGTACCTGGGATCCGGCCTGATCAAGGGCATCGGCCCGGTCATGGCCGAGCGCATGGTTGCCCATTTCGGCGTGGACATCATGCACGTCATCGACGACGAGCCGGAAAAGCTCGTCGAGGTGCCCGGCCTCGGCCCGAAGCGCAGCGCGCGGATCAGGGACGCGTGGGCCGAGCAGAAGGCCATCAAGGAGGTCATGATCTTCCTGCAGGGCGTCGGCGTCTCCACGTCCCTGGCCGTGAAGATCTACAAGAAGTACGGCGACGAATCAGTAGACACCGTCAAGCAGCAGCCGTACCAGCTGGCTGCGGACATCTGGGGCATCGGGTTCAAGACCGCCGACACGATCGCCGCGTCGGTCGGCATCGCACGAGACAGTCCCGAGCGCATCAAGGCCGGCCTCGCCTACACCCTGTCCGAGGCCGCCGACGACGGCCACTGCTATCTCCCGGAAAACGCCCTGGTCACCGAGGCCGCGAAGATCCTCGGCGTCCCAGCGGACCAGATCGCGCCCCTCATCGGTGACCTCGCCGCCGCGGAACTCGCCGTCCGTGACGAGGTCCCGGTCCCCGGTGCCGCGGCCGCCGGTCCCCTGCAGGCCGTCTACCTGCCGCCCTTCTACCATTCCGAACGATCCCTGGCATCTTCCCTCCGCCGACTACTCACCAGCGGCGCGGACCGCCTGGCGACGTTCCAGGCCGTGGACTGGGAGAAGGCCCTCGGCTGGCTGAAGACGAAGACCAGCGCTGACCTCGCCCCCGAGCAGGCCGACGCGGTGAAGCTGGCGCTCACCCGGAAGGTCGCGGTGCTGACCGGCGGCCCCGGCTGCGGGAAGAGCTTCACCGTCCGCTCCGTGGTGGAACTCGCGCGGGCCAGGAAGGCGAAGGTCGTGCTCGCCGCGCCGACCGGCCGCGCCGCCAAGCGCCTCGCCGAGCTGACCGGCCACGAGGCCGCGACCATCCACCGGCTGCTGAAGCTGCAGCCGGGCGGCGACCCCGAGTTCGACGCCACGAACCCACTTGACGCGGACCTGGTCGTGATCGACGAGACGTCAATGGTCGACGTGATCCTCGCGAACAAGCTGGTCAAGGCGGTCGCCCCCGGCGCGCACCTGCTGCTGGTCGGCGATGTGGACCAGCTCCCCTCGGTCGGGGCGGGCGAGGTCCTGCGGGACCTGATCAGCGCGCAAACGCTCCCGGTCGTCAGGCTGACGAAGATCTTCCGGCAGGCGCAGCAGTCCGGAATCGTGGTCAACGCCCACCGGGTCAACGCGGGACGACCTCCCGCCCTGGCCGGGTACCCCGACTTCTTCTGGTTCAACTCCGACGAGACTGAGGCCACCGCGGCCCTCGTGGCCGACATCGTCGCGCGGCGGATCCCGGCGAGGTTCGGGCTCGACCCGCGCCGCGACGTACAGGTGCTGTGCCCGATGCACCGCGGCCCGGCAGGCGCGGGGAACCTGAACCTCTTGCTGCAGGAGGCACTCACCCCCTACCGGGAGGGCGCGCCTGAGCGGCGCTACGGCGGCCGGGTGTTCCGGGTCGGCGACAAGGTGACGCAGCTGCGCAACAACTACGACAAGGGCACGGCCGGGGTGTTCAACGGCACCACCGGCGTCGTGACCAGCATGTCGCTCGAGGACCACGCGCTCACCGTGCGGACCGACGAGGACGAGGAGATCTCCTACGACTTCGACGAGCTCGACGAACTGGCGCACGCCTACGCGGTCACCATCCACCGCTCCCAGGGATCGGAGTACCCCGTCGTCGTAATCCCGCTAACGACAAGCGCCTGGATGATGCTGCAGCGCAACCTGCTCTACACCGGCATCACCCGCGCGAAGAAACTCGTCGTCCTCGCCGGCTCCCGCCGCGCCCTCGCCGCCGCCGTCCGCACCGCGGGCACCGGCCGCCGCCACACCGCCCTGGCCCACCGCCTCCAGACGGCTTCGTAGCCCCGGCCTTGGCCCCGGCCGCGGCCGGCCCTGGCACGGAATCATCGAGGGCGCTTGGCGACCCGCGACGGCTATGAGGAATTGAAGTTCCTGGGTGACTGTTGGGGTCCGGGCGGCCGTACCAGGAAACGGGCACTGTTGGTCCGGGCGGCCGTACCAGGAAACGGGCATACCGGGCGGCTCGCGATGCGAGACAGAGATGGTGGATGGATGTGCACGCCATGGCGTGCACATCCATCCACCATCTTGGTACCCGTTCCCCGAGAGCCGCGTTCCGCTCAGTCGGCCGGGGGAAATGTACCTTTCGTCCGCTGCCGAGCACCGGGGAGCCAGGAACCCTGGCCATTAAACCCCTGTAGTAGCTCGCACCAACCTGGCGACCGCGCTTAACTGCCGGTGCCGAACGCGGACTTGAAGGCAGCGGTCGCGTTCGGGGTGGGAGCGCTCGTGTAATTCGGTATGTCCAGTGCCAGGGTTCCGTCGTTCTCGTTCCAGAAGATTGCCGGGCCGGTGGCATTGGCTTTGATCCAGTTCGCCATCTGGGTCACGAAGTACGGGTCGTCGCCTCCTCCAGCGTCCTGGCCGCTGGTATCGAGTCCCCACTCAGGTATGGCGACTTGCTTGTTGTGTTCCTGGCCGAACGCGGCAAGCCACTTCAGCCCGTAGCCTTCGAATTTCTGTCCGTTTATGGGTTCAGGCGGCACTGAGGTCCAGCCGCCCGCGTTGACACCGTTCAGCAGGTCGGTCCAGCGCGCAGAGTCGCTGGTCGTCTGGCTGATCCCGTCATACACGTCGAGTGCCACCGCGTCGACGTAGCTGTCGCCCGGATAGAAATTTTCCAGGTGAACGCCGGCGCAACTGACGTTACTGCTGTCGAGAGGGTTCCATATGAACTTGAAGTTCGCGCCGCTGACGCTTCGCATGCTGGTCACGATGTTCCGGTAAGCGGGAACGAAATCGCTGGCCCAACTCGTCAGCCCGTTTCCGCTCTGTTGGCAGATGCTCCATCCCATATAGGTACCGTTGAATTCCCAGCCAAGCCGGATGTATGAAGAGCCGAAGCCCGCGGACACCAGGTTCTGAGCCAGGGTCTTGTAGTAGCCGTCGGCGCCTCCGTTCGCGACCTCGTTAAAGTCCGATACGTTCGTGGCGCACTGCGTTGACGGGCCACCGCATGGCACCATGGGGACGCCCCAGACCATCGTGTACGGACTGCCCTGCCAGTTCGAAAGCTGCCACGGGTCACTAATGTGCGACCAATCCGTGGCGTCTACGAAGTCCATAGCGTACTTAATGGAGCTTGAAGAACCGAGCCATTTGGCGGCAGTCTCAATGCCGGCCGGCTGGACTCGCCGTCATAGAGACCCAGCCCGACACCGAAAGCCGAGGCGCCATTGGCCGTAGCCGTGCTCAAGGGGACGGGTGAACCGGGCGCGGTGCTGCTACTACTGCTGCATGCGGCCGTGAAGGTAACGATACCTGCTGTCACCAGAATGGCGAGGACGCGAATGCGTTTGGTGATACGGGAAGGCTGCATAATGGACAAACTGAGCCAACTTTTATGTGTATGGTAGCGGAACATGCGAACAAGTGCCGAACAGATCGTCTGGCAGTCGGAAGGCGAACGCCTTCGTCGCTGCCCGCGGTGGCGCTGTGCACCGTGCTCGGAACGATAACACAACTATTCGCCTTTGATGGTCGAGTTCGGGGGGCTGGAGGCCACGTCGTACTGCCTGGTGCCGCTCACTGCGACCCAGGTCACGTTCAGTTTGCTGGCCAATCACCGGTACTCAACGTTCGGCGAGTTCGCCATGGGCGGCACCGACGAGGCGGGCCATCCGGTGCGGGAGCGGCTGACGGAATCGACCCCGCATGTGTCAGGAAACCGTAATGTTCCGCGGGCGAGCGAGGGCCTGACCTTACGCCGCAGCCCGGTACGATTTCGTCGTGGGGATGGGAGAGGCGGCGGAGAGAATCACTTCGAGGCGGACCATGCGCTCGCCGACCAGGTGCTCCAGGCCGCGCCGCATTCCCGTACCGAGGCACTGGAGAACCGGCAGTTCCCAGGCCCCGTGGTGGGACCCGCTGGCCATCCTCACCCACCCGGCCGCTTAGAGGGTACCGGGCACGGAGTCCGGTCCAGGTCCACTGCGTCTGCACTTCGGTTGCCAGCTCATCCCAGCTACCTGGAATCCGGTTAGCTGGTAAACCACCAGATCAGACTGGTGCTGGCGTCGATGGCCCGGACCGCGTGCGGCCATAGTGTCATCGTGAAAGCCCGAGGTGATGACGATGACAGCCAGCCAGCACACCCAACGTCAACCGTTTATCTGGCGGTTCGTGCGCGGGGTCGCATCGGCGCTGCGAACCTTGCATCGCGAGCAGACCGACATGTGGGAGCTGTGGTGGCAGGCCAACCGGGCGACAGTCCCCAGCGACGGCCCACTCATCTGGGTGCTCACCCTCGACGGCCGCCGACTGGCCGGCAGCTACCTCCTCGCTCCACCCAACGATGCCACCGGAGACACGCTCTGAGACGGACATGCCCGAGTGAGGCAACCTGCGACACCAAAAGTGCCGGAGAGGCACGCGGGTACTTCCGGCGCTTGGGTTCTGGATGATCGCAGCGAGGACGGCGAGTGTCCTATCTCACTGACCAGCGAGAGGGCCGCCTTGAGATCGCTTAACGGCAGGCCCCTTTAGGGCTTCCTGATTCCGTTGAGCAGCGTGTCGACGATGAGGTCTGCGGCCCGGGGTGCTTCGAAGCCCGCAAAGTCATGGGCCGCGTTGTCGACCAGGCTGTCAAGCATTGAGCGGGCCCAGCCGGGCGGCAGGTCGGCTCGGAGAATACCCTCATCAGTCGCTCGCTGCACGAACCTGTCCAGGCGCTGGCTTTGTTCTTCGCGGCGGGCGTTCGCGGCGGGGTCGGTCCGCATCATGCGCCGGGTGTCGAGCGGCCATTCCCGGCTGACCGGGATGATGCCTTCCACGTAGCGGTGCAGTGCCACGGTCACCGGCGCCTCATCGAGCCGGGCCTCGTCGAGGACCCGCTGCGCGGAATCGAGCTTGGCCTGAAAGACCGCGGCAAGCAGTGACTCGCGGGTGTCGAAACGGCGGTAGACGGTCCTTCTGTCGACGCCGGACTCTGTTGCGATGGTGGCGATGGTGGTGCTCGGGTCCTCGGCGAGCAGGCGGGCTCCGGTGCGCAGGACCCGGGACAGGTTGCGTGAAGCATCGGCTCTCATGACGGCCTCATGGTACGTGACTGAGGTAGCGCTGCCGGGCTGTGCCTGCAAGCGTTCCGGGCATGTCCCCATGTCCCCATGCCGCCCTTCGGCCGCCGCGTGGGGGAGCTTGCGGGAGGCCGACGCGTGAGGATGGCAGTCGATGTAACTGTCACATTGATGTGGCGTATGGTTGAGTTATGGCATCCGAAGAGTGGCACTTGCCTAGTGCCGGCGTGCCGCGGCCACCCCTTACTTCCTGACCCGACACCCCGAGACCACACCGATTCACTAGTAGAGAAGGAAAGAGGACACCTGATGATTACCCGCGACAAGCTGTACATCGGCGGGACATGGGTCGAGCCCAGCGACCCCGAGCTGCTGGAGATCCGCTCGCCCCACGACCAGTCCGTCCTGGGGCGAGCGGCCCAGGCCGCCAACGCCGACATCGACCGCGCGGTCGCGGCGGCCCGCGAGGCGTTCGACCACGGCCCGTGGCCGCACACCACTCCCGGGCAGCGGCAGGAAATCATCCGCCGCCTGAACGCACTCCGTGAGGCGCGCGCCGACGAGGTCGCGGCGGTCATCTCTGCCGAGAACGGCTCGGCCCTCTGGTTCACGAAGAGGGGCCAGCCCTTCCTGACCCTTCAGGTGACCGCCTTCCTCAAGGCGGCACAGGAACTGGGCTGGGAGGAGGTACTCGAGCCCTCCGACCCCACGGTGCCCTATGACACCATCGTGCGGCGCGAGCCGGTCGGCGTCATCGCCGCGGTGATCCCCTGGAACTCCCCGTTCTCGGCGGCCACCGCGAAGCTCGTCCCGGCCCTGCTCGCGGGCAACACCGTTGTGCTGAAGGTATCGCCGGAGAACTCGCTCAGCATGATGCTGCTGGCCGACCTGTTCACCGAGGCAGGGCTTCCTGACGGCGTCCTGAGTATCCTTCCGGCCGACCGCGAAACCAGCGAGCACCTCATCGCGCACCCGGATGTCGACAAGATCGCGTTCACCGGCTCCACCCGGGCCGGCCGGCGCATCAGCTCAATCGCCGGCGAGCAGCTCAAGCGGGTCAGCCTGGAACTGGGCGGCAAATCAGCCGCCATCATCCTCCCCGACGCGGACATCACGGCCGCAGCCGAGGGCCTCAGGTTCGGCTCACTGGCCAACAACGGCGAGTCGTGTCTCATCCAGACCCGCATCCTGGCACCGCGCAGCCGCTACCAGGAAGCCGTCAACGCCCTCAAAAACATGGTGGAGTCGCTGAGGGTCGGCGACCCGTCCGACCCTGACACGTTCATCGGCCCGATGATCCGCCCCGATCAGCAGCAGCGCGTGATCTCCTACATCGAGCTCGGCATCGAGGAGGGCGCCCGCCTGGTCACCGGCGGACCGCAGATTCCCGAGGGTCTGGAGAAGGGCAACTACGTCACGCCGACCCTGTTCGCCGATGTTGATAACAGCATGCGCATCGCGCAGGAGGAGATCTTTGGGCCGGTACTCGCCGTCATCGCCTACGACGACGTTGATGACGCCATCCGGATCGCCAACGACTCCGAGTACGGCCTGTCCGGCGGAGTCTGGTCCGCCAGCACCGAGCAGGCCCTGGAGGTCGCCCGCCGCATCCGCACCGGCACCGTCACCATCAACGGGTCCCCGATCAGCTTCGACGGCCCGTTCGGGGGATACAAAGCCAGCGGCGCCGGCCGCGAGTACGGCACAGTCGGCCTGAGCGAGTACCTGGAACTCAAGACCGTCACCCGCAACCACTGAGCCTCAGTTCGCTCAGGGGCGGTGCCCTGGCCGGCGCACCGGGTAGACCCGATGTTGTGCGTGACCGTCAGACGTCGAGGATGAACCGGGCGGCGGGGCTGAGCCAGTCCAGTGTCCGTGGCCGGATGTACTTCTTCTGGTCAAGCTGCTGGGCGTTGCCGCGGCGGGTGAAGTAGGAGTGCAGCGCCCGGCGCGGTGACGACGAGCGGTTCAGGGTGCCGCCGTGCCACAGGTGGCTGTTGAAGACGACGACGGTTCCGGCCGGGGCGAGCAGCAGCGCCTCCTCAGGGTGGGCGTCCCGCACGTCGGTCATCACGTCGCCCGGCGATTTCCCGGACCGGTGTGACCCGGAGACCACGCGGGTAGCGCCGTTGCCCGCCGTGAAATCGTCCAGCAGCCAGATCGAGTTACATACCTGGTATCCGGCTGGCCCGGTGACCGGACCGCCTTCGGCGTGCAGCGCCTGCAGTCCCTGGCCTGGAAGCGCGGCCCGGAAGTTGAGCGAGGACAGCTTGAACTCCCCCAGCACGTGGGCGACGCAGGCCAGCACCCTCGGTTCGGTGAAGCAGATCTCGAACACCGGGTCCTTGTTGACCAGATCGGCGAGCCGGTCGGTTCCCGCCTCCTGGTGGACCTCCAGCCCGGCCCGTTCCCCCTCGGCTGCGAGCAGTTCCGCGAGGCGCTCCCGCATCACCGCAAGCCGCTGCCCGGGCAGTATGCCCTCAAGCGGCGCGTACCCGTCCCTGTCTAGCCGTTCCCGCGTCTCGTCACCGATGCTGCTCGCGGTGACGCCGAGATCGGCCAGCGCGATCGACATGTCCATGCCTTCCCACTCTAGAACAGCGCCCGGCAATCACCCTGCCGCGCCGGCCGGGCCAGTCGTCACTGGCTCACCCGCCCTCACCACAGTCGCGCCGTGGACCGTCCAGCAGACCGGCGTGCGCCGGGCAGGCCGCACCCGGATGCGCCCCACCGGGGGGACGGCGGTGGCGTAGCCGACGTAAGGTGCTTGGGGGGGCAAAAGCGCTTGCCGTCGGCATGTCAGCCCTATCGGGAGGAACAATGATGCCAAGCGAATGGCCGCCGTCGCGGCCGGTAATGGGGTACAACACCTGGTATCAATTCAGAACCAGCATCACGGAATCCGAAGTTGTCAGGCAAGCGCAACTGCTGGTCAGCTCCGGGCTGGCCTCGGCTGGATATAACTGCGTCAACCTAGATGACGGGTGGATGGCCGCTAAGCGAGCTGCCAACGGGGAACTCACCTGGGACGCCGCGAAGTTCCCGCAAGGAATTCCCTGGCTGGCGGACCAGATTCACGCTCTCGGGCTGAGGTTCGGCATTTACACAGCGATCGGCACCAAGACCTGCCAGTCCTTGCCTGGGAGCTGGGGTCACTACGACCAGGACGCGAGGACTTTCTCATCCTGGGGGGTCGATTTCGTCAAGGTCGATGACTGCGGCGGGCTGCCCACGGGGACGACCGTGGACACGCTGACGGAGAGCTTCCGCCAGTTCGGCGCGTACCTGCGGGAGTATAATCCGGAAGTCGTTTACTCCCAGGAGTTGCCCATTCAGCAGATCGGTAAGCCTAGCTTCCTCCCGGCTGTCCGGTCTTCGGCCGAATTTGCGCATATGTGGAGAGTCGCCCACGACGAATATCCGCTGACTCATGACAACGCATCTCCGATGATCCTGGGCCACCTGGCGACGGACTTGCCTTTGCATTCCTTCGCGGGGCCTGGTCACTGGAATGACCTGGACATGGTCGCCCCGGCTTTTCCGGCAAGCGGCTGGACACTGGCGGACCTGCACAACCAGCTGTCCGTATGGGCGATGGAAGCCAGCCCGCTGCTCATCTCGGCGGACATAGGCGCGCTGCCGCCAGCCGCGTTGTCGGCCCTGAAGAATCCGCACATGATCGGTATCGATCAGAGTGGAGAGCAGTGCTCCAAGGTGATCGTGAATGAGCACATTGAGGCGCTTATGAAGCCCGATCCTGAGGGAGGGACAGCGGTTCTCTTCGTCAATCTGGGGACGGGAACTGGCACAGGGCGCTTCTCGCTGTCTCAGTTGGGAATCACCTCCGCCCGGGCCAGCGGCTATAACGTGTGGACCGGAAGAACGACAACCTTCAGCGCAGTTTCCGTCACCCTAGAGGCGGGACAGACTATGCTCGTGCAGATCAACGGGATCTGAAATCATGCGGCTAGCAGACTGCTTTACCGCCGGCCGGCTCGCGGAGCACCTGAGACCCTGGCAGCCGTACCCGCCGATTGCCGACCGCCGGTACTGGGAGCGCGTGCCCCGGGAAACCAGCGAGCATCTCCTAGCCCAGACCGTGCCCATCAGCCAGAAGCCGTGGCCGCTGCTGACCGCCACCGCCTACGCCAGGTTCAACGCCGACGGCGACCGCCAGGCGTACGAGCGTCCGTACTTCGCCCGCCGGGACAAGCTGACCGCCGCCGTCATCACCGCGATCCTCACTGGCAACACAAGCACCGCAGACATCACGGACGGCGTGTGGCTGCTGTGCGAGGAGACCAGTTGGTGCCTGCCCGCGCATCAGCCCGGCGGCCTGCCTGACCCGGATGACCCGCACGTCGACCTGTTCGCCGCCGAGACCGCCGCGCTGCTCGCCTGGACCGCCCTGCTCACGGGCGAGCACGAGGACCGCGTCCGCCGCGAGGTAAAGGTCCGCGTCCTCGATCCGTACCGGGCCCGCGATGACTGGGGGTGGCTTGGCCTTAACGGACGCGCGAAACTGAACAACTGGACCCCGTGGATCCACTCGAACCTGCTCATCGCCAGCCTTCTCCTCGACGACCAGCCGCAAAGCACCGCAAACCGCGCTGTCGCCGCCCTCGACCGCTACCTCGACGTGGTCCCCGATGACGGCGGCTGTGATGAGGGTGCCAGCTACTGGTGGCGGGCCGGCGCCTCGCTGTTCGAGTGCATGGAGACCCTGGCCGAAGCCTGCGGGAACGACTTCGGCGCCTTCCAGTTGCCGAAGGTCAGGGCCATCGCCCGGTACCCGGTGGCCGCGCACATCGCCGGCGACGTGCACGTCAACTTCGCGGACGGCGGGATCCGCCCGCCGGGCATCGTCCCGCACCTGCTGTACCGCTTCGCCGCCCGTACCGGCGATTCCCAGGTGCAGCAGCACGCCCGGGCGATGCGGCGGGAGCACGCCGCCAGCCTGGTCACTGGCCCCAACAGTTCCCTGGGCCGCGTGCTAGCCGCTATCGCCGACGACGAGTGGGCCGCGGCGCCGGCCGAGCCGTTCCCCGCCCCGCTCCAGTCCTGGCTGCCCGACACCGGCGTCCTCACCGCCCGGGAATGCGAAGGAGACACAGCGGGCCTGTTCCTGGCCGCGAAAGCCGGCCACAACGACGAATCCCACAACCATAACGACGTTGGTTCGTTCATAGTAGCGTATAACGGCCGCCCGCTGCTGATAGACCCTGGTGCCGGCGTCTATACCCGGCAGACGTTCGGCCCGGACCGCTACCAGATCTGGACCATGCAGAGCTCCTGGCACAACACCCCCGCCCCGGCCGGCCACCCCCAGGCGGCGGGCCGCCCGCACCGTGCCACCGGTGTCAGCGCGGCCCTGACCGCGGCCGCCGCCGAGCTCGCACTGGACCTCGCCGCCGCGTATCCCGCCGCGGCCGGCGTACGCTCCTGGCACCGCACGCTGCGGCTGGACCATGCCGCGCCGCTCATCTCAATCCACGACAGCTGGGAACTGAGCCAGAGTTCGCAGCGGTCCGTGTGTTACCTCATCACACTCGAGGAGCCCCGGGTTGCCGGCGCCACGATCATGCTCCCGTCCGGCCTTGTGATAGACATCGATGCCACAGTGGATGGCGCGAGCGCGGGCCACATCAGCGTCGAGCGCCGCGACCTGGACGACCCGCAGCTGCGGGCCACCTGGGGCGAGCACCTGTACCGGATCACCCTGGCGCTACCCGGGCAGCGCGGCTCGCTCAGCACGCTGATCAGGCGCGGCGGGGCTGGGCGCGGGACTAGCCGGGGCGGAGCCTGACGCCGCACAGTGTGTTGGCAGTTCCAAGGCGCCTGCCACGGTGTTCAATGAGCCTCCCGAAGGGAAGGTATCCAGCGCAAATGCAACCAAAGGAGGCTCCGAAACCATGCCCGTAGACAACGACCTGGCTGAGCTCAAGGGCATCGGCCCAAAATATGCCGAGATGCTCAAGAGCATCGGTGTCGACTCGATCAAGGAACTTAGCCACCGCAACGCGAGTCACCTCAAGGAGATGATCGAGGCGCGGCACGGCGCGGTCGTCGGCCTGTCCGAGGTCGAGTGCCAGACCTGGATCGACGAGGCGAAGGCGCACGCCCAAGCGTGACCAAATGCCTCGATGGTCACCAAACGACGAAGGCCCGGCGTCCGGAAAGAACTTCCGACCTGGGCCTTCAGCGTTGGAGCGGGTGACGAGAATCGAACTCGCATGTCAGGCTGGGAATCTGCACCGTTTAACCCGATAATCCACCTGACGAGCAGCGCAACCGCCCGTGAATGACCGTGAGATACCGGTCGATCACCGGGGTAAATGGCCCGCTAATGCAGCGGCGCTGGTCGAGAGTAATGACGCCGCCGTTGAAGGCGTGAGCGGGAGTTCCACGCGCAGGCTTGTTCCCGCTCCGCGGGGGCTGTCGAGGAAGATCCGGCCGCCGAGCGCCTCCACGCGGTCCTTGAGGCCGGCCAGGCCGGTGCCCCGGGTGAAGCCGGCGCCCCCGTCGCCGTCGTCGCGGACGGTGAGGAGCAGGACGTCGCCGGCGACCTCGATCTGGACGCTGACGGTGGAGGCGCGGGCGTGCTTGGCAGCGTTGGTCAGCGCCTCGGTGATGACGTAGTAGGCGCTGACTTCGACCGGTTCCGGCAGCCGCTGTTCCACGTGCACCTGCAGGTCAACGGGGACGGCCGAGCGGCGGGCGAGGGTTTTCAGCGCCGGGGCCAGGCCGCGCTCGGCCAGGATCGCCGGGTGGATGCCCCGGGCGATCTCACCCAGCTCGTCCAGCGCGCCGGCCGCCTCGGTGACGGCATCGTCGAGTCGCGCGCCGAATTGAGGCGGGATCGCGGCCTGCACCTCGCGCAGCCGCAGCCCCAGGGAGACGAGCCGCTGCTGGGCGCCGTCGTGCAGGTTCCGCTCGATCCGGCGGCGGGTCTGGTCGGCGGCCGCGACGATCCGCGCCCGCGACGCACTCACCTCGGCCTGCGCCTCGGCGTTCGCGACCGCGGTCGCGGCCAGCTCGGTGAACCCGGCCAGCCGTGCCTCGGTATCAGCCGGCAGCGGCTCGGAACGGCTGGCCGCGATCATGACCCCCCACAGCTCGCCCGCGACGCTGACCGGCACGCCAACCGACGCCCGGACGCCGGACTCGCGGGCCATGTCGCCGACCGCGTCACCGGTGTCGGTGTAGCTGTCGATCCGTGTGGGCTGGCCCGTCTGGAACATCAGCGACGTCATGTTCCGTCCGCCGAGGGGGACCCGGTTGCCGACAACGACGGGCGGTATGCCATCGCTGGCCCATACGGCGACGGCGACCGCGTCGGCACCGTCCGGGGCGTACCGGTTCAAGATGGCGACATCCACCCCCAGCACCTGCCCGGCCTCCGCGGCGACCGCGGCGAAGACCTCCTCCGGCCGCGCCGCCCGGGCCACGAGTACCGCCACCCGCCGCAGGGCGGCCTGCTCGTCGGCGATCTGACGGAAATCGGCGTACAGCTGGGCGTTGTCCAGGGAGACGGCGAGCTGGCCGGCGATGAGCCTGACCGTCTCCAGCCGCTGGGCGGTGAACGCGCCAGACAGGAGGCGGTTTTCCAGCAGCAGCACCGCCTGCAGCATGCCGCGGCTAAGGACCGGGACGGCCAGCAGCGAGCAGCGGCCGCTGTCGGCGAAGTACGGGTCGCGGGCGAACCGCTCGTCACCGGCGGCGTCAGCCACCACCAGCGGCTCGCGCGTCCGCTCGGCGTAGCGCAGCACCGACATCGGTACCGCACGCTCGCGGTCGGCGCCGCCGACCGGGACAGTGCCGCCGTCCGCTGGGGGCAGCAGCCAGCCGTGCCGCTCCTCGCTCCACAGCAGCAGCTGCACCCCGGTGGCGCCGGTCATGGCGCTGAGTACCTCGGCCACCCGGGCGTGCAGCCGGCCGATGCTGGTCTCCGAGCTCAGCGCCTGCGACGCCGACACAATCCCGAGCAGGTCCATCGTTCCGGCGGTGACCGTGGAGCGGCGACCGGCAAGATCAGCCCGCGGCCCGCGGGCCTCGCCCACGGCCGCATCGGGTGCTTGCCGCAGGGCCGGGTAGGCCCAGTCCAGCTGGCTGACTTTAGCCGTCGCGCCCCAGGCGAGGTAGTGCTGGCGGGCCTGGGCGAGAAGGTCGTGGCCGACGTGGTCGAGGCCGTGCGCGAGGTAGAACCGGGCCGCGTGCTCGGCGATCAGGGCCCCGTGCCAGGGCCGCTGCCGCTGGGCGGCCTCGCGCTGGGCGGCGTCGAAGGCCAGGCCGGCGGCACGGAAGTCGCCAGCCGCCCACGCCCGCTCGGCCTCGGCCAGCCGGAGCAGGTGCAGGAAGTTATCCGGCGCGTCCGCGGCACGGGCGGCCAGCCACCCGGTCACGTCGTCCAGTTCCACCAGCAGGCCGGCCCGCTCGTCCCCGTCGCTGTCACGGGCCTGCGCGGCCAGAGCCAGCGCGCGCAGCGCATGGGCCACGGCGGTCACGTACAGTCCCAGAGCCGTCGGCAGTAGCGGCATCGCCGCTGCGGTGTGCCGTGCCAGCGCGCCCGCATCCCCGAAGATAGCGGCGGCGACGGCGCGGGTGAAATGTGCGTTGAACAGCGCCGGCGGGTTGCCGGCGTACCTGTCGAGCGGGGCCGCCTCGGCGGTCGCCGCGGCGCCTTCGCCACGCAGCACACTAGCGAGCCACCGATAGCCCTCGAGCATCGAAATGGTCTGCTCGTCGCCGGTACGGCGAAGGAAGGCCAGCGCTGCCTCCACCTCGGCGACGTGCAGGTCCAGCGACGGTGCGCAGTCAAGCAGGTCCGTCACGGACTGGTAGTAGGTGTAGCCGGCGAAGGACAGGTTGCCGCCCGCGATCAACCCCTCCCGGGCACGCCGGCTCTCCTGCACGTCGGTCTCAACCGGCTCGCACCAGCAGGCGTAGATGCAGAACGCCACGCGTGCTTCCGAGGTGGCGGGCTCATAGCCGTGCGCCTCGGCCAGCGCCAGAATTCGCCGTGCGGCCTGATACGCCCGGGCGTAGTCACCGCGCAGCGCGGCCGTGGCCGTGGCCACGTAGGACGCGGGGCCGACCAGGGTGGGGCCCGGGCCGTCGTCGATCCAGATCCGCAGCGCTTCCAGTGTCAGCCAGGCAAACGTGGCGAGGTCGCCGGAGAAGTAGGCGGCCCCCACCATCGCGCTGAGCAGCCGGCCCTCCGCTAGCAGCGCCCGATCGCTGATCTCCGCCCGCTGGAGCTCGGCGGCGGTCTCGGTGTGGTCCAGCCACCGGAACACGTCCTCCAGCTGACGGTCGACCTCGCCGCGGAGCCGGTCCGCGGCCGGCACGGCGGCGCCTAGCTCGCGCAGCGACTCGATGCCCAGGGCGATCGCGTCGGCGAAACGGGCCCGGTGAGTCAGGCTGCGCGCCTGCACTGCCGTCGCGTCCGCCCGATCCAACGCGGTAGGGCACAGCCGCTCGATTGTGCGATATTCCTCGTCCGCCTCCTCTAGGCGCCCCAGGCCGTACAGGGCGGCGTGACGGCCGGTGTGCACCTCCGCAAGCAGGGCGGTCTCGCCCGGGCCGATGAGGCGGATCGCTGCGGCAAGTAGCGCTTCCGCCAGCGCGTAGTCGCCGGTCAGACTCGCCTGGTCAGCCGCGCGGCGCAGCAACCCCACCACCACGTGCCGCTCCGCCGGATCGTCGACCGCGTCGACCACTGGCAGGTACTGCTCCGCCGCGACCGCGAACAACTCCGGCACCGCAGCCAGCCGCCTGGCCATCGCCAACTGCAAGAAACGCCGCCGCGACGGGTCAAGACCGCGCAGGATAACCTCGCGGATCCGGTCGTGGCGGAACCGCACCGACGGATGCGCCCCTGGCTCCGCCACCAGCAGGCCATCCTCCAGCGCGGGCGCCAGCATTTGCTCCATTGCGCCCGGCGGCTCGGCGGTGGCGGCCTCAAGCACGCCCAGCTCGGCCCGCCCGCCCAGGCACGCCATCGGCTCCACCACCTGCCGGGACGGCTCCGGCAGTGCGGCAACCCGCGCCGTCAGCAGCCCCGCGACCTCGGACTTGTCCAGGTGAGCGCGCACCGCCGCCGCGGCCCACCGCCACCCGGCGGCTGTCGCGGTCAGCACGCCCGCGCGGCGCAGCGCGTTGAGCAGTTCCACGGTCTCATACGGATTGCCGGACGTGTAAGGGCCAATCGCCTCGGCCAGGCCCGCGGCCGCGGCCCCGCTGACGTGCAGCATCTCGGCCACCATGGCGACCAGGGCCAGCGCCGGCAGGTCGGCCAGCCGCAGGTGCCGCACTCCCGCCTCGTCACGCCACCGCGGCAGCAGCGCCGCCATCGGATGCGCCGCGTCCACGTCGTCTTCGCGGTAGGCGCCGACCAGTAGCAGGCCCTCGACCGGCTCATCGCTCAGCACCAGGTCGACGAAGCCAAGCGACGTGCGCCCGGCCCACTGCAGGTCGTCGACGAACAGGACCAGCGGCCGTTTCCGCGAGGCGACCGCCCGGAGCACCCGTGCAGCGGCCTGCTGCGACCGGGTCTGCGCGGTCAGCGGGTCCCCCGGATCGGGCGGCACCGCAAGCAGCGCCGCGAACTCCGGCACTGTGGCCGCCACTAGCCCCGCATTCGGGCCGAGCGCTCTCACCACTCGCTCGCGGATCCTGGCAAGCTCGTCCTCCGGCTCGGCGAGCAGCAGCCGGCCAAGCGCGCGGAACGCCTGATTCAGCGCGTCAAACTCCAGGTCCCGGCGGTACTGGTCGAACTTGCCTGCCACGAACCAGCCGTCCCGGCCGGTCACCACCGGGCGCAGCTGATCGGCCAGCGCCGTCTTGCCCACCCCCGGTGCCCCGCCGACCAGCACTCCCCGGCACTGGCCCGTCAGCGTTTTCTCCAACGCCGCCTCCAGCACCGCCACCTCGGCGTCGCGGCCTGCCAGCCGCGACGGCTGAAGCAACCGCACCGGGACATCATGACCGCCAACCCGGAACCCGGCCGCCCCCCGATCCCCGTCTTGCACCCGCTCCAGGTCATAGATCAGGCCGTCGGCGGTCTGGTACCGGCTGTCCGGTTCCTTCTCCAGCAGGTGCAGGATGATCTCCGACAGTGGTTCCGGCACGGTGGGGTTCACCGTAGCGGGCGGGGTGGGCACCCGCGCGAGGTGATCATGGATGAGCCGCAGCGGGTCGCCGGACCCGAACGGCGGCGCGCCCGTCGCCAGCTCATACAGCACCGCGCCCAGCGCGTACAGGTCAGCGCGCTGATCCGCCGGCCTTCCGGTCCGCCCGGTAGCCTCCGGCGCCAGGTACGCCAGCGTCCCGGCGATCTCGCTGTGGTGCGTGAAGTCCGGGCGCATCTCCGCAAACGAACTCGCCAGGGCGAAGTCCACTAGGCACGGGGCGCCGTCACCGGACAGCACGATGTTGGCCGGGGCGATGTCCCGGTGCACCACCCCCCGCCGGTGCATCCCTGCCACCGCCCGCCCCAGCCGCACCGCGAGCCCGGTCAGCTCATCAACCGTAAGCGGCTTCGCCTCGCCCGCCAGGCTGATCCGGCCCGCGTCGGCCAGCACGACCGACCCGGGATATCGCGGCGCCCCAGCTAGCTGCGCCACCCCAGGCACCCCGCGGAGCCGCTCAAGCACCGCTGTCTCATGCCGCACCCGGCGGTCCCCGTCCGGCCCCAGCGGCTCCTTTCGGATCACCGTCCCCTCGGCCAAGAGCAGCCGGGTGATCCGCGTGCGTCCGCTCTCGTGCACAATCTCGGTCGGGACCGGTGCGTCCCGGCCCGGCACCCCGTCTGACCCCATCTGACCTCCACGCATGGTCAGGCCTCTCTCAAACCCTGCCATACGCCGATTTGGGGTCGAAGGTGGGTGTTCCTGCTGGACACCCAGCGAGACTCGAGCACCTGGCCAGTGCTCCACAGGCGCCTGGTACCTGGGTACATCCAGGACGCAGAGCAAAACAACATCCAGATCGAGGGACTGCCCCGAGATCCCAAGGCTGAGATCCCCCGAGCAGGCAGTGCACATCATCCATAACTTCCTCGCAATTCACTTCCCCTGCTGCATCCGGCCGCTCCGAGTCCCGGCGCCGCAATCTGACCCCGATGTGAGGCAGCCATGACCGCAGGACAAGTACCACCCACGCCGAGTTCTCTCGGCCCGCTCGCCCGTTACGAGCAGAACGTGATCGACCGCATCAACGACTTCAACGACCCGCACCAGGAGTGGCGGCGGCTGTTCTCCGAGCTGCTCGGCACCTTCTTCCTGGTGCTGGCGGCCGCCGGCGGGGGCATGATGAGCCACGCCTTCCCCGGCGTGATCAGTCACACCGCCGCCGTCACGGCCCCGGCGCTGACGGTCCTGGGGATCATCTTGTACATGGGCAAGGTCTCCGGCGCGCACCTGAACCCGGCCGTCAGCATCGCCTTCGCCCTGCGCGGCGACTTCCCCTGGGCACGGGTCCCCGGCTACATCATCACGCAGCTGGCCGGCGCGACCCTGGCCGCCCTGGTCCTGCGCGCCGTCATCAGCGTCTCGGCCAGCTACGGGTCCAACTACCCCGCCCACGGCTACTCCGCCGTGGCCGCGTTCTTGATGGAGCTCATCTTGACCACGGGCCTGGTCAGCGTGATCCTGGGCACCGCCTCAGGCGCCCAGAACGTCGGCGTCATCGGCGCGCTGGGGATCGGCGGCTACATCGCCCTGGCCGGCCTGTGGGGCAGCCCCATCTCGGGCGCCTCGATGAACCCGGCCCGCACCTTCGGGCCCGACCTTGCCAGCGTCACCTTCACCAGCTACTGGGTCTATATCGCCGGGCCGATCGCCGGCGCTGTGCTCGCCGTCGGCATCGCCTTCGTCCTGCGCGGCCGCGGCGGCGACAAGGCTGCCCTCGGGGCCGCGCAAGGTGACCTGTTCACCGAGGGCTACGAGACCGGCAAGTCCTGAGGGTGACCGTCCCCGGGCTACGGCCCCGCCGGCTGCCGCGCTAACACCCTCAAATATGCTGTATTAACGGTATGAGGTGGGCCTGACCATGCGGGGGTGCCGGATGGGGCCAGGCGGGGTCCTGCCGGGCCGGGATCCGTCGGCCCGGGCGGAGATAGTGCACCAGAGCGAACGCACGCGCGTCACCCGGCTGTTTTTTGCTGGGGGCACGGTCATCCGAAAGGAGCCGCTGGGGCCATCCGGGGAACGCCGGGTGCGGCATGAGGTGGCGATGCTGGAGCGGCTGCGCGGGGTGGCGGGGGTGGCGCAACTGGCTGAGGCACCGCGGTATCCAGCGTCGGTGATGCTGGCCGACGCCGGCGGCACGAGCCTGGCCGGGGCGGCAAAGCCGCTGGCGGTTGATGAGCTGACCGGCCTGGCGGTGGGACTGGCCCGGGCGGTGGCCGGGATGCACGGGCGGGGAGTGACGCACCAGGACATCCACCCGGCCAACGTGGTGCTCTCCCGCGACGGCGCCCCGTGCCTGGTGGACTTCGCCCTGGCGAGTTCGTTTGCGGAGATGCGCCCGGAGTTCACGCACCACAGCGAGATCGCCGGGACCCTGGCGTACCTCGCGCCGGAGGCCACCGGGCGGACCGGCCGGCCGGTGGACCAGCGCGCTGACCTGTACGCGCTGGGCGCGGTGCTGTATGAGCTGGCGACGGGCGCACCGCCGTTCGGTTCCGGTGACCCGCTGCAGCTCATCCATGATCACCTCGCGCGGGTGCCGGCGCCGCCCGCGCAGGTGAACCCGGCCGTGCCGGAACCACTGTCGGAGATCATCCTGCACCTGCTGGAAAAGGAACCGGACAACCGGTACCAGACCGCGGACGGCCTGGTCTACGGCCTGGAGCGGGTGCAAGACGCCAAGGGGGATCCGAGAGCGGCCGGGCTCCAGGTCGGCGAGCATGATCTCCCGGCGCGGCTGCTTCGGCCGTCGCGGCTGGCGGGGCGCGATAACGAGGTGGCGGCGCTGCAGGGGGCGTTCGAGGGAGCGCTGACGGGCCAGTGCTGCGGGGTGCTAGTCGGCGGGGCACCGGGGGTGGGCAAGACGACGCTGGCCGACCAGCTGCGGCCGGTGGTGACCGGCACCGACGGCTGGTTCGTGGCCGGCAAGTTCGACCAGTACCGCCGGGACCTGGAGTTCGACGCGGTCAATCAGGCGTTCCGCGCGCTGGGCCGGCTGCTGCTGGCCGAGCCGGACGATGAGCTGGCCCGGGTCCGCGGGCAGATCTTGCGGGCGGTCGGGCCGAATGCCGGCTTGCTGGCCGCGGTGCTGCCGGAGTTCGCGACGCTGCTGTCGGTGTCGCCTGATCCCGGGGATCCGGTGACCGCGCAGGCGCGGCTGCAGCGGGCGGGCGCGGCCGCGTTGCGGGCAGTCGCCTCGCCGAAACGGCCGGTGGTGGTGTTCCTCGATGACCTGCAGTGGGCGGGGCGTACCCCGCTCGGCTTCGTCGATCTCATGCTGAGCGAGGAACCGGTCGAAGGCCTGCTGCTGGTGGGTGCCTACCGGGAAGACGACGTGGACGGCCCACATCCGCTGGCGGCGCCGCTATCCCGCTGGCTCGGTCAGGCAACGGTGCGGCGTCTGCGGCTGGTCAACCTGCCGGGCCCGGGCCTGGCCACCATGGTCGCTGAAATGCTGCATGTTGACCGGTCCGCGGCGGCGGGCCTGGCCGGGGTGATCGAGCCTCACACGCGCGGCAATCCGTATGAGACGGTGGAACTGCTCGACGCGCTGCGCCGCGATCGCCTGCTGACCAGGTCAGCGGCGGGATGGCGGTGGGACGAGGCGGCGGTGCGGGCTCACCTGGGCCGTTCCGAGGCGGCAGGGCTGCTGGCGGCGCGGGCCGCCGCCCTGCCGGAGCGGTCGCGGGCACTGATGGAGTCGATGGCGTGCCTGGGCGGGCGTGCCGAGGTCAGCGTGCTGCAGGTCGCCGCCGGCGTGCCGGCTGGCGTGGCGGAGCAGGGGCTGGCGCCCGCCCTCGAGGAGGGCCTGCTGGTGATGGAGCCCGGGGCGCATCCGGCGGTGCGGTTCCGCCACGACCGGGCCCGCGAGGCGGTCCTGGGCGGGCTCGACCAGCAGCGGAAGCGGGCCCTGCGGCTGGCGATGGCGCGGCGGCTGGCGGCGGTCCCGGAGTTGTTCGCGGCCGCGGCGGAGCAGTACCTGCCGGTGGCCGACGCGGTCGATGACGCAGCGGAGCGGCGCCGGGTGGTGCGGCTGCTGCGGCGGGCCGCCGGCCAGGCGGCGTTGATCGGTGATTACGCGTTGGTGAACGAGCTGCTTGCGGCCGCACTGCCGTTGATCGGCCCCCGTGAGGAGGCCGCGCTGGTCGCGGTGCGCACCGCCAGGCACGCCGCCCTGTACCGCCTGGGGCGGCTGGAGGAGGCGGACGAGGAGTACCAGGCGATCGAGGGGCTGTGTCCCAGCGCCGTGCAGCGTGCCGATGCGACGGCGGTGCAGGTTGTCAGCCTGACCCACCGGAGCCGTTTCGCCGACGCGGTCAGCCTGGGCGTCGGGGCGCTGCGTGAGCTAAGCGTCGTTGTCCCGATCGCGGACCGGCTCACTGCCGACCTCGACCGCCAGTTCGGCCATCTGTATCGCTGGCTGGACCACACTGACGAAGCCAGCGATCTGGCCCGGCCCGACGTCACCGACCCCGCGCTGATCGCCATCGCCCGGCTGATCAATGCTCTCCTGCCGGCGAGCTACGTGGCCGACCATGCCATGCTCGCCTGGCTGAGCCTGGAGGGGTTGCGGATCTGGCTCGAGCACGGCCCGGCTCCTGTCCTGATCGGCCCGGCGGGCAACACCGCACGCGTCGTGGTGACAATGCGCGGCGACTACGCCGCAGGGAGCCGGGCCATGCGGCGGATACTGGCCTTCGGGGAGGCCCGCGGGTATGAGCCAGGCACCTCCCAGGCGCGCTTCCGGTATGCCGCCCTGGCCTGCTGGTCCGAGCCGCTGGAGGGCGGGGTGGAGGCAGCCCGCCGGGCCCGGGATGGGCTGCTCGCGGGGGGCGACCTAGCCTACGCCAGCTACACCTACCAACCCATGGTTTACTACCAGCTGGACTCGGCGCCGTCGCTGGGCGTCTGCGCCGCCGAGGTGGAGGCGGGGCTTGCCTTCGTGCGCCGCACCGGCAATGAAGAGGTCAGCGGGTGGCTCGACTGCTTCCGGTGGCTGACTGATGTGCTTCGCGGCCAAGGCCCGGCCGCAGCCGGGGCGGCTCCTGTCGGCAAGTACGAGGGCAGCCCGCTGGGGCTGTTTCACGGGCACGTCACCGCCGCCATCGCGGCCGCCATCTTCGGCGATCCGGTCGGCCTGGTGCAGCACACCGAGGCGGCGGAGCCGCTGGTGGTGGCTGTCGCGGGCTCGTACCCGACCGCTGTGCTGCGCCTGCTGCGCGGCCTGGCCCTGGCCGGGCAGGCCCGCACCGCCGACGGCGGGGAGCGAGGCGGCCTGCTGGCCGAGCTGGATGAAGTGATCCGGTGGCTGGCTGCCCGCGCCGCGGACGCGCCGGATAACTTCCTGCACCTGCTCCGGCTGGTCGAGGCCGAGCGGGCGTGGGCGGCCGATGACTTCCGCGCCGCCGCCCTGGCCTTCGACGCCGCCCGGCACGAGGCCGCCCAGCGCCAGCGGCCCTGGCACCGGGCCCTAATCGCCGAACACGCCGCCCGGTTCTACCTCGCACGCGGTCTTGAACATGCCGGCTACGAGCTTCTCGCCCAGGCTCGGCAGCAGTACCTTGCCTGGGGCGCGACGGCTAAAACCAGCCAGCTGGACTGGGCCTACCCGGCCGTGCAGGTACGGGCCGAAGAGACCGCCGACGACGGCGGTCTTCCCCAGGGACGCGCCGTGGTGACTACGGGAACGGTCGACCTGCTCGGCATCGTGTCGGCGTCTCAGGCGCTGAGCTCGGAGACCAGCATCGGCCGGCTGCACGCCCGCGTGGCCCAGGTGCTCGGGGCGATGACCGGCGCCACCCGCGTGCACCTGCTGTTGTGGAGCGAGGACCGGCACGCCTGGCTGCTTCCCGCACCCGACGGCGACGACGGCACCGTCCCGGTCAGCGGCACCGGCCTCGAACGGGCCGTGCCGGTGTCGGTGCTGCGCTACGCCCAGCGGACACGCGAGCCCCTCATCGTGGCCGACGCCGCCGCTGACGACCGGTTCGCCCGCGACCCCTACTTCGCCGACGTCGGCTGCTGCTCGATGCTGGCCGTGCCCATCCTCAGCCGCGGCACGCTGAAGGCGGTACTGCTGCTGGAAAACCGGCTCCTGCGCGGCGCGTTCACCACCGGACGGCTCGACGGCCTCAAGCTCATCGCCGGCCAGCTCGCCGTCTCCCTGGACAACGCCCAGCTGTACGCCGAGCTCACCGCCTCTCGGGCGCGGATCGTCGCCGCCGCCGATCAGGCACGGCGGCGGATCGAGCGGGACCTGCACGACGGCGCACAGCAGCGCCTGGTCTCGCTCGCCCTACAGTTGCGCACGGCGCAGGCCACGCTGCCGCCCGGGCTCGGCGCGCAGCTGGAAGGCGCCGTCGCCGAGGCCGCCGGCGCGCTGGAGGAGCTGCGGGAGACCGCGCGCGGCATCCACCCGGCGGTACTGGCCGAGGGCGGCCTGCGGCCTGCCCTCAAGACGCTCGCCCGCCGCTGCCCGGTCCCCGTCGACCTGCAGGTCCACGTGGTCGAGCGGCTGCCGGAGCCGGTCGAGGTCAGCGCCTACTACGTGGTGGCCGAGGCGCTGACCAACGCGGCCAGGCACGCGCGCGCCTCGGCCGTCACGGTCACCGCCGAAGCCGGCACCGCGGACACCGTCCTGTGCGTCACGGTCCGGGACGACGGCGCCGGCGGCGCCGACTTCACCGGTGGCACCGGGCTGGCCGGCCTCAGGGACCGGGTGGAGGCGCTCGGCGGCCGGGTCTTCGTCGACAGCCCGCCCGGGGCGGGGACCACCCTGCGGGCAGAACTCCCGCTCACCACCGCCCACGGCGGCATTCCCTCCTGATAGCCAGCCTCCCTTGCTGACCAGGTCTGGCTCGTAGGGAGCCTGTAGCTGACGGGCGGCTTCAGCCGCCTGGCGTGATGAGGCCGGATTCGTAGGCCAGGATGACGGCCTGGACCCGGTCGCGCAGGTCCAGCTTGGCCAGAATCCGGCCGACGTGTACCTTGACTGTCCCCTCGGACAGGTGAAGTTCGGCGGCGATCTCGCGGTTAGAGCGCCCGGCGGCGATCAGGGTGAAGACCGCCTTTTCGCGGTCCGTGAGCTTGGCGAGCAGTTCCTGCCGGGCGTCGTGCCGGGCGCGGCTGGAGATCAGGGGCACGAACTGGTTGATGAGCCGGCGGGTTGCGGTGGGGGCGAGGACGGCGTCGCCGCCCGCGACGGTGCGGATCGCGGTGAGCAGTTCCTCCGGAGGGGCGTCCTTGAGCAGGAATCCGCTAGCGCCGGCCTTAAGCCCGGCCAGGACGTACTCGTCGAGGTCGTAGGTGGTCAGGATGAGGACCCGGGTAGCCGGGAAGGCGGCGGTGACGGCGGCAGTGGCCTGGATCCCGTCAGTGCCCGGCATCCGGACGTCCATCAGCACCACGTCCGGGCGCAGCGTCCTGGCCATGCCGATCGCAGTGGCACCGTCGCCGGCCTCGCCGACCACTTCTATGTCGGCCTCGCCGTCCAGGATCAGCCGGAAGCCCATGCGGAGCAGGGCCTGGTCGTCGGCGAGCAGGACGCGGATCACGCGGTCTCCAGTTTCAGGTGCGCCGAGACCCGCCAGCCGTGCGGCTCGCGCGGGCCGGCCAGCACGTCGCCGCCATAGGCGCGGGCGCGCTCTGTCATGCCCAGCAGGCCGCTGCCCGAGCCGGGGCCGCCGGTGCCGTTCCCGCCCGTGCCGTCGTCGTCGACCTCGAGATGCAGTTCCCCGGGCAGGAACCGCAGGCGCACCGCGGCCCGGGCGCCGGATCCGGCGTGCTTGAGCGTATTGGTCAGGGCCTCCTGAACCAGCCGGTACACGGTGAGCTGCAGGCCCTCGGGAAGGTCGGGGACCTGACCGCTGATCTCCAGTGCCGTGTCGAGCCCGGCCGCCCTCACCTGGTCGACGAGCTCGTCGAGCTGGGCCAGCCCGGGCACAGGCAGCACTTCGGGTGGTGTCTGGCCGGGGCCTTGGCGCAGCACGCCGAGGAGGCTGCGGGTGTCGGTCAGCGCGCGCCGCCCGGTGGCCGACACGCTTCGCATGAGCTCGGCGGACCGGGCTGGCGAGGTCGGCACGGATCTTGCGGCGGCCTCGCTCAAGGTGACCATGACAGTGAGGTTGTGGGCCACGATGTCGTGCATCTCCCGTGCGATCCTCGCCCGCTCGGCCGCGGCTGCCAGCGCGACCTGCTGATCCCGTTCGCGTTCCAGCCGTTCCGCGCGGTCAGTCAGTCCGGCGAGGTAGGCCCGCCTGGTGGCGGAGTACAGCCCCAGCCCGAGCGCGGCACCGAACAGCCCGCAGATGAAGATCCCGTCGTACCACCAGTCATTGCCGGCCACGCTGACGGCAGCGGCGATAATCGCCACGAAGAGCGCGCCCGCGCAGGCCAGCGCTTCCCGCCGCCGTCGCAGCGCGGCCACGGTGTAGAGCGCGATCAGCAGCGCGACCCCGTTGACCGTGCGGAAGTTATCCCACAGTGCGGTGACCAGGCAGAGGGCCATCACGCAGCTGAAGACCGCGACCGGCCATCTCCGTCGGGCCAGCAGCGGCAGCGCCGTAAGGGTTACGACGGTGACCACCGCGCCGTTGGGGTGCTCGTTCGCGTGCGCCGCCGCGGGGACGGCGGAGGCCATGGCCACCAGGACCACCAGGACGTCGGATACCCGGCGGGCCGCCGTGCGGTACGCCGGGTATCTGGTGGGCGGTGCCGGCATTCTTACGCGTCGCTGTGCCGTAGCCGCCACGCGGCGGCGGCGATGAGGATGACGGCGTATGCGCACACCACCGCGAACCCGGTCCACGGCGAGAGGGCGTTACTCACGTCGTGCGCGCCGCCGAAGATCGCTGACCCGGCGTTGGAGGGCAGGTACTGGGTCAGGTGGTCGCTGACCGACGCGGGCAGCAGGCCGGCCAGCGGGGGCACCACGAAGAACACGCCCGCGAAGGTAGCGATGCCCGCCGCGGTGTTCCGGAACAGTGCCCCGAGCGTGACGCCGATCAGCCCGGCCACCGTGATGTACAGCGCCGCTCCCACGACGGACCTCAGCGCGCCCGGTGAGGTGATGGACACGCCTAGCTGATGGCTGCTGAGCAGCGCCTGCCCGAGCCAGAAGGTGGTGAAGCTGGCGGCCAGGGAGGCCGCGAGGACCACCGCCGCGAAGATGCTCAGCTTGGCCCACAGGACTGGCAGGCGGCGCGGCACGACCGTAAGCGAGGACCGGATCATGCCGGTGCCGTACTCACCGCTCATCGTGAGGACCCCGAGCACCCCGAAGGCGATGACGGCGAAGGTCGTGCCGGCCAGGCTTACCGAGACGGGGTCGAAGGAGGCCCGGTCAGCCGGGCTGAACGTGTGGTACTGGCTCGCGCTCACCGCGGAGAACAGCGCGCCTATGCCGATCATCAGCACCAGCGCGGTCAGCAGTGTCCACATGGTGGACCGCAGGGAACGGAACTTCGTCCACTCGGAACGCAGGACCCGCACCTGAGTTACCTTCAGCCCGGGCGCCCCGGCGGCGGGTGCTGAGGTCAGGACGCTCATCGGACCGCTCCCGCAATTGCCGGCTCGTGTGAACGGTAGTCTACCGATTCCTCGGTGAGCTGCATGAATGCCTCCTCGAGCGACGCCTCTCTGGCGGTCAGCTCGAACACGGGTAGATGCGCCTGCCAAGCGGCGGTGCCGATCTGCTCAGCCGTCAGGCCCTCCACGACCAGCACCCCCAGGGTCTCACTGGTCACCGTTACCCCGGGTCCGAGCAGGACGGAGCGGAGCTCGGCCGCCTGCGGCGTGCGGACGGTGACCTTGCCGCCGCCGGCGAGCGCGGTGAACTCCGCGACGGTAGTGTCGGCGATCAGCCTGCCGCGGCCGATGACGACCAGCCGGGTGGCGGTCAGTGCCATCTCGCTCATCAAGTGGGAGGACACGAAGACTGTGTGCCCCTCGGCGGCAAGGGCTTTGAGCAGGTTCCGGACCCACAGCACGCCCTCCGGGTCAAGCCCGTTCACCGGCTCGTCCAGGACCACGACGCGGGGCTCGCCCAGCAGGGCCGCGGCGATGCCCAGCCGCTGGCCCATCCCGAGGGAGAAGCCGCCGACCCGCTTGCCCGCCACGCCGCCCAGGCCGACCAGTTCGATCACCTCGTCGACCCTGCGCCTGCCGATTCCGTTCGTCTGCGCCAGGGCGAGCAGGTGGTTGCGAGCCGACCGGCCGGTGTGCACTGCCCGGGCCTCAAGCATGATGCCGAGCTCGGCCATCGGGGCGTCGGCGTCGCGGTAATCACGGCCGTTCACCCGGACCTGGCCGGCTGACGGCTGGTCAAGCCCCGCGATCATCCGCATCGTGGTCGACTTGCCGGCCCCGTTCGGGCCGAGGAACCCGGTCACCATCCCCGGCCGGACAGTGAAGCTCAGGCCGTCAACCGCCACCTTCTCCCCGTACCGCTTGGTGAGGTTCTGCACCTCGATCATGGTTCATTCCCCTTCACAGATAGCGGCGGATCTCTCCCGCACTAGCAACGCTAGGAGCTAGCGGGCCTGCGGGGGATCGACCGCGCGGCCATAACCTGGGCATTCGCCTATGCACAAAGTCGTACGGCTGCCCCGCCGGCGTACCCTGTCCGACCAGGCGGATTCCGTCGCTGAGGCCGTGGCAGTCCAGGTAGGCGCTGCGCAGGTACGGCAGCTGTGTCCGGATTACGCGGCGCGGCGAACAGGAGCCGTCTGGAGAATGCCAGGCGTCACTCTGCGGCGCCGCTCATGCCGATGAGCGGTAGTTGCTCGTGGGCGGCGGTATTGAAATGCTTCGCGCATGTCTTCCCTCCCCACGTCCGCCGAGGACGTCATCGATCAGCCAGCCCGGGACCAGTTCGAGGTGTTCCTCGATGAGCACCGTAGTGAGCTCAACGGTTGCCTGGACGGGCTGACCGAGGAGCAGGCGCGCCGGTCGCTGGTGCCTTCCCGGACCACATTGCTGGGTCTGGTGAAGCACGCGACCTTCGTCGAGAAGGTCTGGTTTGACGAAGCCGTCACCTGCCGGTCACGTGCCGAGATCGGCATCCCCGCGACGCCAGACGAGTCGTTCATTCTTCACGATGGCGACACCATCGCCAGCGTCCGGCAAGCACACTGCGAGGCATGCGAATCATCACGCCGCGCGACGTCATCCCTGGGGCTCGACGACCTGGTTCACGGCAACCGGCGCGGCCCGCTCTCGCTGCACTGGGTGTATCTCCACGTGCTGCGCGAGCTCGCTCAGCACTGCGGGCACGCCGACATCCTGCGCGAGCAGCTCATCAACGAGTAGCGCGTCTGCCTCGCAGCCACGTTTCACTGGGCCGCAACGGTCTTTGCTAACGGGGCTTAGCTGGAGCGTGTGGCTGATCCTGCGGAGTCGTCGCTGTCAGGTCGATTGGCGCCGGGGGCGAGGCCGTCTATGAAGAGTTCCAGGAGTCGCATTGCACGCGTCCCGGGGTCGTCCGGTGGCGTCGTACTGAGCAGGGCGAGGATCGCGACGGTCACGTCCATCGGGTCGACATTGTCGCGAATGCTCCCGTCTGCCGCTCCGGCGGCGAGGAACACGGCGACGACGTCGGCGATCCTCGCCGTAGCGGCCGAAGTGTGAGGGGTCGCGGAGTGCCAGGCCGAGCGCAGGGTATCCATCATGGCGCGCGTCGCGAGCATGAACGATGCGAACTCCGCCACCCAGGCGCGGAGGGACGTGAGGGCCTCGTGATCCCAGGTGCGGTTGCGCACTCGTGCGGTGACCTCGTCGAGCTTGGCCTGATACACGGCCCCGGCCAGCTCATCGCGGGTCGGGAAGTGGCGGTAGAGCGTGGCGATCCCCACGTTCGCCGCGCGGGCGACCTCGTTCATCGAAACGGACTCACCCGCGGCATCGGCGCGGACGAATGCCTCGCGCGCCGCAGCCACGATCACGTCGCGGTTGCGCTTGCGATCGGCGCGCTCACGACGTTCCGGACTGCGTTCACTAGACAAACGGAGTGCACTCCTCTTTCGATCGGTGTCGAAACGGATTGCATTCCGTTTTCGTCATGGTACGGCAAGGGCGCATGGCCGAGACAGTCCGGGTACGGCGGCACGCTACGCCCCGACCCGACAGCGCGCGTACCCCGCGTCCGCTGCAGTGCGGTGCGGAAACCGGGTAGAGCAAGGGATTCGGATTACGACCATGGAAGACAAGACCGTCATCGTCACCGGCGGAAACGCCGGCCTGGGGTATCAGTGCGCGAAAGACATCGCCCTCAGTGATCCGGGCTACCACGTCGTGCCGGAGTAGGTCGAGGGGCGAAATAGCCGCCACAGCGATGACGGCAGAGACGTGCAATCCGAACATCTTGGCCATGGAACTGGACCTGGCCTCGCTGGCATCAGTGCGCGCGTTCTGCGACGCGTTCTCGCACGCCAGCCCCCCCGCTGTATGCGGTGGTCTGCAACGCCGGCATCAGCGGGGGCGGGGTACCGGGCGTTCCGCGCACGGTCGACGGCTTCGAGACGATCTTCGGCGTCAACCACCTGGGGCACTTCCTGCTGACCAATCTCCTGCTCAACCGGATGGGAGACAATGGGCGGATCGTCTTCGTCACGAGCGACCTGCATAACCCGCCAGCTTTCTTCCCCGTGAAAGTGACCTACGACAGCGCGGCGGCGATCGCCAGCCGTGGCCCCGGGATGCGGCAGTACTGCGCCTCGAAGCTGTGCAACGTCTACTGCGCCTACGAGATGGACAGGCTGATATCCGAGCAGACCGACCTGCACATCACCGTGAACGCATTCAACCCCGGCGCCATGACGGACACCGGCTTCTCCAGGCCCACCGGAAACGCCCTCGTGCGCGTCTCGGTCCGAGTCATCGGCGGCATCATGGGCGCCCTCACCGGGAAGCAGAGCACGTCGATCGAGTCGGGCGCTGCACTCGCGACGCTCGTCACCGACCCCTCGCTCGCCACCACGACCGGCAGGTACATCGACCGAGGGGTGGAGGCGGAGTCGTCGCCTCTTTCCCACGACCGCGACAACGCCAGAGAGCTCTGGCAAGCCAGCATGGCAATGTCCGGACTGAAGCCGTCAGAAACCATCTTCGACTCGATCGCAAAGGCCAACTGAGCGCGACACTTCGGCAACGTCGAAGGTTCGAATATCGCCCCTGACCGGGGAAAGAACCATGAGAGCGGATGACGGGAATCGAACCCGCATGACCAGCTTGGAAGGTTGATCCGCGCACGCGCACGCGTATGAAAGCCCCTTCCCGCAAGGGATATAGCGCCAGCGGACCCTCCTTTGGGGGCAGCTCGGGTAGAAATCGGAGGGCCGCACCGCCTACATCCAGGCAGACCTGCGGCAATCGGAAGCGATCCTGGGCAGCCCCGTGGTCCGCGAGGTCCTGTTTGCACTAAGTGACATCGCCGCCCTTGCCTCTTGCCCTCGGTGTCTACCGGGCACAAGATGGTTATGGAATGCCGCAGGCACTAAAGGGGGTGCGAGCATGCCAGTCACCCCGGCCAACCGAGCCATGTCGCTGACCAACGAATCCGGCCGCCTGGCCGGCCTGGGGCGGCGGGAGGAGGCGCTGGCCGCGATCGAGGAGGCCACGGGCATCTACCGTCAGCTCGCCAAGGCCCACCCGGACACGTTCCTGCCCAACCTGGCCGCCTCATTGCCCAACCAGTCCCTTCGCCTGGCCGGCCTGGGGCGGCGGGAGGAGGCGCTGGCCGCGATCGAGGAGGCCACCGGCATCTACCGTCAGCTCGCCGAGGCCCACCCGGACGCGTACCTGCCTAAACTGGCCGCTTCACTGAACAACCAGTCCCTTCGCCTGGCCGGCCTGGGGCGGCGGGAGGAGGCGCTGGCCGCGATTCAGCAGGCCACCGGCATCTACCGCGAGCTCGCTGAGGCCCGCCCGAAGGCGTACCTGCCCAACCTGGCCACCTCGCTAGATAACCTTGCCGATACGTTCTTGTCGCTCAACCGGGATGCAGAGGCATCGGCGATCCGCGAAGAAGCCGACGCTGCGCGCAGCCGCAACTCGAACTCAGGTAAGGAGCAGACAAGACGGAGCGCGGCGCACTGGCCTTTGCAGGTCCTCCGACGTAGGCCTTCCCCTGATCTTCCCACCTAGGATGCCGGACAGCCCGGACCGTGCGGAGTAGACAGCCTGGCCAGATGATGACTGGTCCGACGACCGCATCTGGGCGGAATTCCAGGCTGGGTTCGCAGGGCAGGACGGCTTCGCGCTAAAAAGGGTCGGTCATCGAGCGGAGCGTGCTGCCGTTCTGCAGCTTCGTCCAGACTCCGATGCGCCATGACGTGCACAAGGCAGGTCCCCGGACGTGGAAACAAAGGCCTAGCCGGAGGCCCCGTCATTCCGGGCGGCGGAAGGGGACCTCGCGTTCCAGGCTGACCTGGTGCTCGCTGGCCGGAGTTGCCGCCTCCGCGCGGGCAGCGGCCAGGGCGCGGTCGGCGGACTCGGCGACGAGTTCTGTTTTCGTTGCGCACCACTGGACCCAGTCGGGGAGCAGGAGCAGCGCCTTGTTGACCGCATCGGGCTCGTACACATCGCGCAGGACCGACGCGCACGTCTCGATCCTGTGCGGAGAGCAGGCGTAGAACGCTCGCTCGTCCGGGGGCGCGTCCGGTCCCCACTCGGCCAGGATCAACTCCAGCGCGTCCTCGGCTGCGGCGCGGGCGCCCGGGGAGTTCCAGGCGTGCCCGGCATGCCAGTTAAGGAAGTCCTCGATAGCCCCGTCCCGGGCGTCCGCCAGACCGCCAGATCGCTGCCTGGGCAGCAGGCGGCCGAGGGAAGCGGCCAGGGCAGCGGCGCGACGGAACAGCCGTGGGACCTCGCGGAAGAACTCCGCAGGCTCATCGCCGAGCACGGAGTCGGCCTGAAGGGAGTCGTCCAGGGCCGGGATGAGCAGGCGGATGCCGAGTTCCGCCGGGCAGGGGGAGAGTTCGGCGGTGGCGGCGGCCGGGCCGACCGCGGCCCGCCACTCCGCGAGGGCGCGGTCAGCCGAGTCGTGGACCTCGGCCGCGACCACCAGGCCGTCCGCGCACCAGTCGAGATCCCAGGCGTACCAGTGATCGGCGGCAGCCGACTGGGCAGGGTCACTGAACGGGACGGCCAGCAGGAACCGGCCGCCGTAGGCGTCACGCGCGGTGAGGGCATCAGAGCCGTCGGTCGGCTGGTACCAGGGAACGGGGATGCCGGGAACGGGGGTGACGCCGCGGCCGGCGAACTCGTCGGCCTCGGCCTCAAGCTCGTCCGCGCCCTCCTCGTCGGCGAGCCCGCAGCAGAAGGCCCACAGCCGCTTCCAGTCCTTGCCCTCGCCGGCGAGGTTAGCGGCCATCGCATCCATGGCCGTCTCCGCCAGCGCCCGCAGCCAGCCCGCCGGGGTCAGGCCGGTTCCGGGACCGGGCGCGCTGACACGCGCGTGGAACTCATCGCCGGCGAGCCTGCCCGCGAGGGTCTCGATGTCGACCAGGCGGGACGGCCACTCTGCGGCCCGCACCTGGGCGAGGACCGTCTCGTGCGACTCCGCCCACCACGGCCAGGCCCGCTGGCTGCCCGGGGCGGACGTGCCCGCCCACAGGGACTGCTCACGACGGCGCTCGGCCGCGTCGCGGTCTTGCAGTTGCTGCGCCCGGCGCTGCGGGTTGCCGCTCAGTCCCTTACCCTGACTGCGCTGCGTCAGCTTGCCCGACTTGCGCTTATTGGAAGCCACGTCCGGCAGCATAACGACCCGGGCTGCTGGTGGCGGCCTTCTGATCTGACCGGACGGTCTCGGCCTTGACATGGCATATTGGTTAGAGAACACTAACGGTTAGTGGATACTAACAGAGATGCTGGTCCGTGGGGCGCGCTGGCCGACGGCACCCGCCGCGCGATCGTGGCGTGCCTGGCCGACGGGCCGCAGGCTGTGGGGCAGCTGGCGGCAGGGCTGCCGGTGAGCCGGTCGGCGGTGTCTCAACACCTGAAGATCCTCAAGGACGCCGGGCTGGTAGAGGACGTGGCAGCGGGAACGCGCAGGATCTACCGGCTCAACCCGGTCGCCCTGGCAACGTTGCGGGATCAACTCGACACATATTGGCAGCGGGCATTGGCCGGGTACGTCGATGCCGCGGAAGCACCAGCCGAGGAGGCTTGATGACCCAGACCGAGACACCGACAGTCCGCAAGCAAGTCGTGGTAGACACGCCGATCGAGCGTGCCTTCACGGTGTTCACCGACCGGTTCGGAGACTTCAAGCCGCCGGAGCACAACATGCTCGGGGCGCCAATCGCCGAGACGGTGTTCGAGCCCCGAGTCGGCGGCAGCATCGTGGACCGGGCAGCGGACGGCAGCGAGTGCCGATGGGCGCGAATCCTAGTTTTCGATCCACCTGGCCGGGTGGTGTTCAGCTGGGACATCAGCCCGCGGTGGACGATCGAGACCGACCAGGCTCAGACTAGCGAGGTTGAGGTGCGGTTTTACGCCGAGTCGCCGACTCGCACTAGGGTCGAGCTGGAGCACCGGCACATCGACCGGCATGGTCCGGGATGGGAGGCAATTACTGATGGCGTAGACGGGCCGGAGGGCTGGCCTTTGTACCTGGGCCGGTACGCCGCGCTAGTAAAGGAAGGCCGCTGACATGCCGCCGATCGTTACCAGCGCAGAAATCGAGCGCCCGGCCGCCGATGTCTTTGCCTACGCCACCGACCCAACCCGGTTCAGCGAGTGGCAGCAGGGCGTGGTGGACGGACACATGGACGGCCCGGCCGACGGCGCCCAGTCACCGGCCGTGGGCGCAAAATGCGTGACGACGCGACGTATCGGCGGCGCCAGCCGCCCGTCCACTTCCGAGCTCGTGCATATCGACCCGCCCAGGACCTGGGGGGTGGTGGGCATAGACGGCCCGATCCGCGCCACCGTGGATGTCCTAGTCGAGGAGGTTACCGACTCCAGCTCCCGGCTGACCATCAGCGTCAACTTCACCGGTCACGGCATCGGCAGGGTCCTAGTGCCGCTCATGGTCCGCCGGGAGGCACGCAAGGAGATGCCGGACAACGTGGCAGCGCTCAAGCGAATGATCGAAACGAGCTAGAGCGGCCCGCGAGCACGCCGGCGTCACTACGCGGGCCTCGTCGTCGATGCGGCGGATCACCCGGTAGGTGCTCCTGATGGGAATCGTGCTGCTGAGCATGTTCCGGAAGGCCCGCCAGCATGAGCAGCGGCAGATCGACCGAGCGGTCAGGGCGCAGAAGATCTACGAACGAGACCATCGGGACCCGGCGACTGAGACCTATGAAGGGCAGGTGTGATGGCCGGCTACCACACCCGCTGGGCGCGCCCCGAGGAACTGGCAGAGGACCCCGAGCGGATCGCGATCCGCGAGGCACTAGCCTTCGGGAAGGCCGTGTATGACGTCCGCACGGACCTCGGCCTCACCGTTGCCGACCTAGCCGAGCGCGCGGATATGTCTGCTGACGAAGTCGAGTGCATCGAGGAGGAGCGGCTTTCAAGGCCAGTCTTAAGGCCAAGCATCGGGTCAGAGCTGTCTCGTGGTGAACAGGTTGTTCCCGTAGACCGCGTCGAGTTCCTTCCGCTCGGTTTCGGTGAACCCGACCTTGGCCAGCACACGGCGAGAAGCGGTGTTCCACTCCCGGACCGTGGCCCACAGACGTTCGTACCCAGACGATCTCGCCCAGTCCAGGACCGCCAGCGAGGCCTCGGTGGCGTATCCCTGACGCCAGACTCGGCGTAGCGGCTCGAACGCCAGTTCTGGTTCCCCGTCCGATCCTTGTCCGCTGTTGATCAGCCCGCAGTAGCCGATGACGTCATGAGCGGCCTTCCGCTCGACCGCCAGCAACCCGATCGACGATGGCTGGTTAGTGCGGATAGAACCCTCGAGGTCTGTAACCGTGGGGTGTCCGTCCGCGTCGAGTCGGCGGTGCGGCGGCACTCGCGGATCACGTTCGGTCCATAGCTCATGCAGGACGTCAGCCTCGGCTACCCGCCAAGGTCTGAGCAGCAGGCGACCCGTCTCGAGCACAACCTCGCGGCCCGGAGTCGCTGCACCTGCCATGACAGCAACCTCTCACCGGCGTGCGGCAGCCGACCCCTCACCTGGCGTGCCGACAGAGGACCTCTCATCGCATCATCTCACTGTCGAAGTGTTAACGCCTTGCGTTATTAACGCGTCGCGTTATCATGTGGGTGTGCTGCGATCCTTCAAGGACCGGGATACCGAGGCCATCTGGCACCGGCAGCGATCGCGGCTACTAGACGGACCCACGCAACGCATTGCCTGGCGCAAACTAGCCATCCTGGACGCGGCAGAGACCCTGGCGGACCTTCGGGTGCCGCCCGGCAACCGGCTCGAGAAGCTGCGCGGCGATCGGGAGGGACAGTACAGCATCAGGATCAACCAGCAATGGCGGATCTGCTTCTCGTGGTCTGACGCAGGGCCCGAGGACGTCCGGATCGTTGACTACCACTAGGAGGGGAAGATGGAGGGCGACGTGATCATGCCGCCGGTGCACCCAGGCGAGATCCTCCTTACGGAGTTCCTCGAGCCGCTGGAGCTAAGCCAGTACCAGCTGGCGCGCTCGATCGGCGTGCCAGCTCGGCGGATCAACGAGATCGTGCACGGGACGCGCAGGATCAGCGCTGACACCGCGCTGCGCCTAGCCCGTTTCTTCGGAACTTCCGAGCGGTTCTGGATGAATCTGCAATCGCGCTACGACCTCGAGATCGAGAAAGACCGTCTCGGGCCGGTGCTCGACAACATTCAGCCCCTCACGGCCGCGAGCTGATGCAAGCCCCAGCCGTGAGCCCGATCAGCTGATCGGCCCTAACCGCGAGCGACGTTCTCCGTTCGCTGACCTTAAGTGTCTGATTGGTCAGAAGCCCCCTGACGGCGTCAGTGACGGTGTCAGCTTCGTAGGCGGGCGTTATTGCCGTCAGTCCTCTTCCTCGCCGGGCAAAATGCCGGGTGATACCACATCGGTATCGGGGCGCGCGACTGCGCGACGGCCACTGGCTTTTTGCCAGTAGGTTTCCTTGCCCAGCAGCGACTCACCAAACCGGTCGAACTCGGCAATGACCTTCTGCGTCGCTGTTGTAATGGCCTCGCCGGTACGTTCGCCCAGCTCTTCCAGTTGCCGGGACACCTCCAGTTGGACCTGGGCGGCCACCTCGTCACTGGCCAGGGCACGCAGTTCCTGTCTGGCCTCACGCACCGCGGCTCGCAGATCCTTCGTCGCGGCATGGGCTTCCCGGACCATCTCCCGGCATTCGTTCATCGCCGCTTCCAGCCGGTCCAGTTCGCTCATGGCACCTTCCTCACTGGTTGGCCGGTCTAAGGCCGCTCCAGCCCGGGTGGCAATGCGGTCGCGCAATGGGGTGACGACGTTCTGCGCGGCCAGCATCCCGGCGGCGACATCGCGTGCGGCTCAGCGGATTTCACGGATCAGCAGGGCCTGGCCATTCCCTGTGCTGCACGCCACGAGCAGGCGGAGCGTTACCTCGCCAGGCTATCAACCAGCTGTCGATGCCGGCTGGCTGGCGCCGGCGCCGGATGGCGCCGGCACCTGACAGCGGGTGCAGCAGCTACTGACGCCGAACGCCACCCAGCCCGCGGCCGCAAGCAGGCCGCAGCGGCTGACGCTTCAGCGAAACGTTCGCGTCCTCCTTAAACCAGTCATCCCGAACGGGTCCGTGCTCCGCCACCAAGGTCAACTCCGCCCGGGGAGGGCTCAACGCGCCGAGCGAAGTCGAACAGGTTCCACGTGACGATGACCCCGGCGTGACCGGGCCCGCACCCGACATCGTGACGATAGTTCCGGTGAAGGCGGGCAATCCGGAACAACCATGGTCATGGACCCGCCCCCGGGCGGAGCTACGCCCGGGGGCGGGTCCATGACCAGGCGCCCGCGGCGGTACGGGATGCGCCCCTGCTGAGCATGCGGCCGGCCCGCCCGTCGGCCTTCAGGCGCGCAGGCCGATGCCCGGACAGATCGCGTGGGCAGCACCTTAGCTTTCTCTGACGATTACCGCAGCGGCGTGACCTCAGTGTCTGCGGCGTGCAGTGGCTCGCCGCAGTGGGAGCAGCGGATTTCGGCGGTTGTGAGGTGGTCGCACTGGCGGTGGCGGATCAGGGCGGGCGGTCCGGCTTCCGCCATTGTCCACGCGTCTCCCCAGGCGCTGATGGCCAGCAGGATGTCGCACAGCTGCCATCCCTTGGCGGTAAGGATGTAGTCGAACCGCTCCGGCCGCTGGGCGTAGGCGCGCTTGACTACGATCTCGTCGCTGACCAGCCGGTTGAGGCGCAGGGTGAGGACCTTGCGGGAGACGCCGAGATGGGTGTGCAAGGCGTCGAACCGGGTGAGTCCGATGAACAAGTCGCGCAGGATCAGTGCGGTCCACGGCTCGCCCAGTACGGCCATGGTGCGGGCGATTGAGCAGTCGTAGGTCTCAAACGAGGTTCGCGGCGGCATCCTTGCAGCATAGGTGGGTTGCTTGGAGAGACTCGTCCGTAGTACGGTCGGTTTCTTCGAGAGACTCTGGGGGTAACGTGTCAGCCGTGCCGTCCGACGAGGAGTTCCTGGCCTATAACCAGGGCGTCATCAGCGAGTTCCGCGCCAATCACGGCGTTGTCAGCCAGCCGCCGTTCCCGATCCTGCTCCTGACAACAACCGGGGCGCGGACAGGGCGATCGGCGACCGTGCCGCTCGGGTTCGCAGTCGACGACAACGGACGTGTCTTCGTGATGGCTTCCAAGGCGGGCGCCCCGAGTCATCCGGCCTGGTTCCACAACCTGCGGGCCAACCCGTCGGTGACGGTGGAACTCGGCGACAGGTCCTTTCAGGCCCAGGCCATCGTGACAGAGGGGGAGGAGCGTGAACGGCTCTACGGCATGATTTCCGACGGTGCCGCCGAATACGAGAAGAACACAGACCGGGTTTTTCCTGTCATCGTGCTCGAAGGCGTTCCTGCCCCCGCCTGATGGCGAAGTCGAGTGCGGTGAGGAGGGGGGCACCAAGCCCACCGTTGCCTTGCTTCGCCGGTAGGCAGCCGCGTGATGGAGCTGGTTACGTTGCGCGAGCACAACTATTTGCGTTAGCCGAGTGGGTCGGGGACCTCGTTGGCGGTGGCTGCTGCGCGCAGCTTGGCGGTGTCGTCGCCGCGCAGCGGTTGACCGTGGCCGAAGCAGATGGTGTCGACGTCGATGTCAGCGAAGCGGCGGAACGATTCGCGGGCTCGCGCCCGGTCGTGGTTGAACGGTCCGAGCACTACCAGAGCACGGGGCACAGGGCGCATGACCCGCGTGACCGTGTGGCACGTGCGTGGCACGCTGGTCCTGAGTGCGCCGCACACGGCATGCGGTCGAACACCGAAAAATGGCTCTGACCAGCTGGAATTCGCGAGAGCGGATGACGGGAATCGAACCCGCATGACCAGCTTGGAAGGCTCCGACCACGGTCGGGCTGAGCGGCGCAGACGCAGGTCGGAGGCGTGCCCGCCTGCCCGTGAGTGACCGTGAATCACCCCGGTTCACCGTCCGATCGGGCACGCAACGGGCACGCTGTCCGCCATGTTGTCTGGTCGCGGCTGCCCCGTCCGACCGCCCAAGGCTAACTTGATAAGTTCAATTGGCTGAGCGTTAGGGTTATCAAGAGATCCTCGCCCGGCTGCACGACGGCTTCGAGAAGGTGCACCCCTTCATCGACGGAAACGGCCGCACGGGCCGCCTGCTGCTGAACCTGCTACTGGTGAGGCTTGGGTATCCGCCGATCATTGTGCTCAAGCAGCAGCGGCCGGCCTACCTCGCCGGAATGCAGCGCGGCGACGACGGCGACTACGGGCCACTGGGCGAAATCCTGGCCCGCGCCATGTACGACAACCTCAACCGCTTCATCGTCCCGTCCCTGGCCGGACCGGCACGACTGGTCCCGCTGCTCGCTTTGGTGGATAAGGAGCTATCGCTATCTGCGCTCCGTCAGGCGGCCCAACGCGGCCGTCTCGATGCCATTCAGGGGGCGGACGGCGTGTGGCGCAGCAGTCGTAAAGCGGTCGAGGAATACCGGAGCACGAGACAGCGTCGGCGCGCAACCTGAGCTGGTGGTCCTCGTCCCGCTTCCGATGGCCCCCCGAGGGAGGGGCCGTCTGGATGCAACCGGCGAACGAGCGCGTTGCCGTACTGTACAAGGCGGTCGGCTCGGCCCCTTCGGTCCGGTTTGCCGAAGTCGCGTTCTCCAGCAGAGTCTGGGGTTTCTACGTCCTTGCTCAATAACTCGGAAGGGATGGGAGATGGCGCCCAGAAAGGTGACCCGGGAGGATTTGGCTGCGGCGACCCGGGCGGCTCTGGGGAGCGACCGCAAGCTCAAGGGAGTCACGCGGCTGGCGGGCGGGACCACGAAGGGCGTGTACCGGGTGACTGTGGATGACGACACGACGGTGATCGTGTACCTGTGGGAGGACTCGGAGAACTACTGGCCGCAGGCACCGAACGAGAATGATGTCGCCGACCCGTTCTCGTCCGGCAATAGCATCGACTTGTTCGTGACCGCGAGGAGTCGGCTTGCGTCCCTGGGCCTGCGGGTTCCGGAGATCTACCTGCTCGATCGCGACCGCGCCTACTACCCCGCCGACATCGCGATCCTGGAAGATTTTCCCGGTGAGGATCTGCTGGCCTTCTGGGAACGCGACCCGGTCGCGGCGGAACCAACGCTGTCCCGGCTGCGTGAGGGACTGGCGGTGATGCGTGACTACCGGGGCCGCGCGCCCGGCAAGGTGAGTTTCGTCGACGCTGGCGGGACGCCGCGGTGGTCGACGAGCGAGGAAGCCGTACTGGCCCTCGGGCTACGATGCGTCGCCGAGGCGATGGAGCGGGACCGCAGGATCGCTGACAACAGCGAACGGCTCAAGGACCGTTTGGGTGAGCTTGCCGTAGCCGTACGACCCCGGGCCGAGTACTCCGTCGTGCATGGCGAACTGGGCTTGGACCATGTGCTGGTCGACGCTGACGGCAGCCCAGTCATCATCGACATCGAGGACCTTATGTACTTCGATGTCGAGTGGGAGCACGCGCACATGCAGGTCCGGCTGGGCCGCGACTGGGCCAGGACCGTCGGGGTCGACGACCTCGACGAGGCCCGGCTGGCACTGTATATGCTCTCGCAGCGGCTGTTCCTCGTCGCTGGGCCAATGCGGTTGCTTGACAGCGACTTCCCGGACAGGGCTTTCATCCGCAGCATCATTGAGCACAACCTGAACGAGGCACTCGCGCTGTTGCCCTGAGCCGAATGTCTTTGGCCAGCCGGAATCAAGAGAGCGGATGACGGGAATCGAACCCGCATGACCAGCTTGGAAGGTTGACCCGCAACCCGCGCCCGCGTGACCGAAAGCCAGTTCCCATAAGGGATGCGGCGTCGGCATTTCCCCGTTGACGGGCGGCCAGGGTAGAAAATCTGGGCCGCCGCGAAACCGTGGAGACCAGCAGAGCCTGAGCGACCGTGAATTACCGTGCTTTACCGTCTGTTCGAGCACGCAACGGGCGCGACGCCGGTCTTCCTGTCTGCGCCGCGTGGCTTATTTGGGAGCCGGAATCCGAAGAGGTGTCAACGTCGGCCAAATTCTGTATCTGACCCCGAAATGCGGTCAGATCCAGAAATAAAGCCAGGAATAGATGATCTGCCTTGACTCTGATCACCGTGCGGGCAACACTTGTGATCCAGGCAAGGGAGGAACACTATGGCAGAGGTTCTCATCCTGGAGTTCTCCACCGAGGGAGCGCTCGATCTGTACAAAAAAGTCAACGGTCACATGGGTCTCGACTCCAGCACCGGCTCCGGTGACTGGCCGAACGGCTTGCTGAGCCACGTCGCTGGACTCGACGCAAACGAGCTGATCGTGGTCCAGGTGTGGGAGTCCAAGGGCGATCATGAGCAGTTCATGAACAACCGGCTCGGGCCAGCCTTGCAGGCGCAGAGTGCCCCGCCGCCGAGCCGAGTCGCATGGTTCTCCGAAGTCGGCAATTGGCAGCGGAGCTGACTGCCCTCCGATCGACCCGCCGTGCCAATGATCTTGGAACATATTTCTCCGCGGAAGTTCCGCGTGCGCATAGCACGCTTTTCCACCGCCAAGAAAAAAGTCTCCAAGATCATTGTCGGGACGGCTGGTTGTTTTGCGGCGATAAGTGCAGATTGCGGCAATATGTGCGGTGGGAGCGGCGCGCGGACGCTGAGCGGGTTCGCCCGCGCTCTGCTGCATGCCGCGGGTCCGCTCTGACGGTTCGCAACGGTCCGGCGATCAACGGGGTTCGGCCGCTACGCCGATCGCCTGGATGACGCGAAGCCGGCCGCTGGCCAGGGCCGCGGTGAGCTTTCCCCGCCTTCGCGGCGAAGTCAGGAACGAAGGCGTGCAGGCCCAGGGGCCCGGCCGGGCGCGCCAGCACCGCCCCATCAGGGCGGCGGCCTGGTCGGTGAGGTCGTTCCACTGGTCGACGACGAAGCCCGCGGACTCGATCATGGCTTGCGGCCCTGCTGGTGCGGCGAGGTGGCTGCGGTCCGGCTGGTCGGCCCAGGGCAGCGGGTAGCCGAGCCCCCTGGCGCGCCGGCGGTGATGTCCCAGATGGCCAGGCGGACGCCGGCAGACAGGTGCCATGCGGGGGTAGGAATACGCTGGCTTATTGGACCAGGCGGGTATGTCTATCCGTGTTCATAAGAAATGGGAGTAATCCTGGCCCCCGCGCAATACGGCCGAAGCCTCGAGTGTGACGGGAGTGGCTGTGGCAGACTTGCGGATCGTAGACGCGGCGCTATCTCAGGCGCAGGTGGCCTGATAACGGCTGACCTGATACTGGGCGGTCTTCCGGTGGTTGGCGACTTCGCCCTTGCAGCAACGGGGGCCTACCTGGCGCTCGATTTCGCGTACCAGCACTGGACACCGTTCCGGGACGTCGCCAACGACGTCGGCCACGCGACAGTGAGGGTGGCCGACGACGTGGGGCACGCGGCTGATTCGGCCTGGCACATGGTGACTTCTTTCGAGAATACGTTGACCTCTATCGGGAGTCTGTTCTAAATGACGCTGGATTCCGCCATCGCCGCAGCCGAACGGACCGAGACCGCGCGCCACTTGATTGCGCAGGCCCAGGTGGACGTCGTTGACCTCGTGATCGTCTCGGCCTTGGAGTTGTGCGTGCTCGACGGTCCCCGGCAGCCGGTATTTGAGGAGCGCGTGGCACAGGCATGGCTGCGGGTCACGGACCGGCGACGGCGCAAAGTCACGGAAGAGGTCACCGCAGGCCTCGTCCGGCGCGGCCTCCTGATCGACGACGCTCCTCAGCAACGTAAGGTTCAAGCTGTCAGCAGCTACTCCTTCAAGCCGGAACTCGGCCTGATGCTCGCCGCCCGCTGCCGACCCGCGTTCGTAGTCCTGGCCAAGGGCGAACGGCACGACCTACGCCCGCTCAGCCTCTTTGCCCTAGGAGATCAGGCTGACCCGGTGCGGTCCATCGTCGCAGAGGTGCCGACCGGGCTGCCGCCCGAGCGGGCCGCCGACTACCCGGATACCCGCAGGCTCGGGCCGCTGGGCTGGATCTACCGCTACGTCCTCGCCCACCTCGTCGCGGCGCGTCGCAAGGTCCTTTCTTACTTCAGGAGGAGCTTTCCGAGCCGCCGGGTGGCGATGATCATGCCTGCGGTGCCGAACACGGCCAGGTAGCAGGCGGCGGACGTGAGCGTCGGCACATCGAAGCTGCCGAGTGCCGGTCCGCGGATCAGTTGGATGCTCTGGTAGAGCGGCAGAGCCTCGATCAGCGGGCGCAGCCAGCCTGGGTAGGTCGAGAGCGGGTAAAAGGTAGTGGCGAACAGGTACATAGGCAGCATTACCAGCTGGACCAACTGGAAGTCTGAGAAGTCGCGCATGAAGGTGGTCACCGCCAGGCCCCCGGCGGCGAAAGCGAAGCCGACAAGGGAGGCGGCTGGGATCGCGAGCAGGATGCCCGGGGAAATGACAAGTCCCATCGCAGTGGCCGCCACCAGGAAGCCGATCGAGGTCAGCAGGCCGTTGAGAACGGCGCTGGCGACCTCGCCGACGGCGATGTCAGTGGCGGACAGCGGCGTCGGGACGATCGCCTCGTAGGTCAGGTCTACCTTGATCCGGCTGAAGACGCCGAAGCTGGTCTGGTTGAACGCGGTGTTCATCGCCGTCGTGGCCAGGATCGCCGGCGCGACGAAGACGGGGTAGCGAACGTTCACGCCTGGAACCGTCCCGACGAGCGACCCGACGCCGAACCCGATGGTGAGCAGGTACATGATGGGTTCGACCAGCCCGAAAGCGAGCGGCGTAATCGAGTGCCGGTAAATCATCATGTTGCGTTCCACCAGAGCCAGGACGCGCCGGACAGTCCAGGTCGCTGGCGGGGCAGCCCCTAGGCTCGCGCTGAGCGTGGTGGTCGTCACGCGTGCAGCCTCCGGCGGTAGGCGGTGCGGGCGAGGGCGAAGCCGATGACGGTTAGGGCGCAGAGGTAGGCGGCGTGGGCGGCGATTGCGGGTGCCCCGGCGGTCCCCAGGGCAAGGGAGCGGCACAATGTCACGCCCTGGGCCAGGGGCAGCGCTTCGACCAGGACTCTGATGGGGCCGGGCAGCTCGGAAAGGGCGAAGAAGGTACCCGAGAACATGTAGAGCGGCATGATGAGCATCCGGAAGGCAGTGTTGATCTGGCGCTGCAAGCGCACTCCGACAGCCCAGGCCGCAGTGGGTACGGCGAACGCGAGGCCGGTCAGTGTCGCGGCGATCAGCACCGCCACGCCGCGGGCGCCGGAGACCAGCCCGAAGCCGGCCATGACCAGGATGAACGCGGCGCTGGAGGTAAGCACCCGGAAGGTGACGTACAGCATGTGGCCGGCCATCACCTGTTCTGGGTTCAACGGCGTAGGAACGGTGCTTTGGTAGGCGCCGGACGGGGCCGCTGCGTGAGCGACCTGCCAGGACGACTCAAGGAATGCGGTCTGCATCGCCGCGGCGGCCAGCAGACCGGGCGCGAAGAAGGCGGCGTAGGAGACTCCTGCCATTTGCGCGGGCGCGTGGCGATCGACCAGGTGGCCCAGGCCCGCCCCTACGCCGATGAGGAACAGCAGCGGGTTGCCCACGCTGATGACGACCGTGCCACGCCAGGTGCGGCGGTAGCGCATGAACCAGTACTCGAAGACGTGAAGCACCGAACGCACCTTTCAGTCGACCAGCGAACGGCCAGTGAGCTTGAGGAACACGTCTTCCAGCGTGGCGCGGCGCACCAGTGCGGTCACCGGGACCAGGCCCATGCCGTGGACAGCAGCAAGCGCGCTCTCGCCATCGTCGGCATAGACGAGCACACGGTCAGGCAGCAGCTCCACCCGCGGCCCGGCGTCAGTCCCGCCACAGCCCAGTTCAGAGCCCCGGAGCTTCGCGCCAGCCGCCTCCTTGTTACCGAGCGCGAAGCGCACTTCGAGCACCTCGCGCGTAACGTGCGCCGCGATCAGCTCCCGGGGTGAGCCCTGTGCCACGATCCGGCCGTGGTCGACGATCATGAGCCGGTCGCACAGCTGCTCTGCCTCATCCATGTAGTGGGTGGTCAGCAGCAGCGTGACTCCGTCCTCCTTGAGACGGTAGAGCCGGTCCCACAGCACGTGCCTGGCCTGCGGGTCCAGCCCGGTGGTGGGCTCGTCCAGCAGGACCATGTCAGGGTTGTTGATCAGCGACCTGGCGATGGTCAGCCGCCGCCGCATGCCGCCGGACAGCGCCTCGACCGGGTTGTCGGACTTCTCTGTCAGCTGGGCGAATTCGAGTAGCTCCGCGCTGCGCTTCCGGATCACGGCACGGCTGAGCCCGAAGTAGCGCCCGTAGATGTACAGGTTCTCCCGTACCGTCAGCTCACGATCCAAGGCGTCGTCCTGTGGCACGACGCCGAGGCGTGCGCGTATCGCTGGGCCATGCGTCCTCGGGTCCATCCCCAGCACGCGCAGCATCCCGCCAGAGCGCGGCGACGTCGCGGCGATCATGCGCATCGTCGTAGACTTCCCAGCCCCGTTCGGTCCGAGGAACCCGAAGGTCTCCCCGCCCCGCAGCTCGAACCCGATCCCGTCGACGGCACGGAACTCCGGCACCTCGCCCCGCGCCGGGTAGACCTTGGTGAGATCGGCCGCCTGGACCAGGACTGAATCGCTCACGCGGGGTAGCGTAACCAATCGCCGTAGGTCTGTAAATTTATTATCTAATCCTGCAAAAACTCGACAGTCACTAGTGACTGTCCGCACCCTGGCACTGCACACCCGTTCTGGGGCCGCATCCACCGCGGGCTCGCCAAGAGCATCGCCGTCCGTAATTGGGTATGTTGACGCTGGAGTGCGCTGTCATGACCCAGGCGGTCGCGCTGGGCCAGTGGATCAGCACTGCCGGACCGCGCCAGGTCACCCCGCGACGGGTGCTCCGCAAGTCCGATCTGCCGGCCGCCAGCGCGGTGATCGGCGCTTCGCTGCCCGCGGGCCTGCGCACCGCGGCCGACGTCCCGGCGATTCATCGCCCCTGGTGCCTGGTGCCTGGTGCCTGGCGCTGGCAGCGGGCCTGCTGCGGGTCGAGGACGGAGCCGTGAGCGCCGGGCCTGCGCTCGCCTGCTGGCCGCCTGCCGACGCCGACATCCTGCCCGCCTGGCTTTCCGGCCTGACCGCGTGCTCGGCCGCCGAGGCTGGTCCCGGTCCGGACGAGCAAGACGACGCCGTCGGCGATATGCTCGCGCTGCTGCGCGTGCTCCGGGGCAAGCACGTGCCCACCGGCCAGGCGCTCGTGCACATGGTGCGAGCGCAGGCGCGGAACCTGCGAGACGAGTTCGGGCTAGAGGCGTCGTTCAGCTGGCGGGCGGACGAGGGCACGGTGACCCGGGTGGCCGCGCGCCTCGCGTCCTTCGGCGCGGCCAGCGGGAGCGACGTGCTGACCGGCGGGTGCGTCATCACCCCGCTGGGCCGGTGGGCGGCCGGGCGGCTGGAAACCATTTTGGCCGGACCCGGGGAGGATCTCTCCGCTGCGGACCTGATCGCCTACCTGGCTGAGTGCGCCGAGGAAGAGCGGTTCGAGCACGCGTGGGACTGGCTGGACGCGCAGCCGGACCCGGTAGACGCCGCGCGGCGGCTCCTGGTGGCCGGGGCGCCGATGGAGCCCCGGCTGCGCTGGATCGCCACCTATGCGGTCGAACTGCTCGGTGAGGACGCCCTGCCCCCGTGGCGGGATATGGTGCAGGTCCCCGGCATCGGGCCGCACGCGAGTTTCGCGCTGTATGAAATGGGCGCCGGCCCGGAGCCGAGCGACGAGCAGTGCCTGTGGCTCGCGGTCGAGTCAGCCGCCAGGGGGCTCGCAGAGAGCGGGCCTGACGAGGCGATCACCGTGCTCTGGGACTGCTTTCCCGCGCAGCAGCTGGCCGCCGACGACCTAGACCACCGCGTGGCCAGGGCCCGCGCGAGCGATCACCCGTCGGCGGGATCGCTCGCGCAGGCAATAACCGAACACGCCGCCGCGGCCGGACTCGGGTCACTCAGCGTGCACCAGTGCCTGCAGCTGAAGGTCACGCTCAAACACTGGCGCCCGCCGATCTGGCGGACGGTGCTGATACCGGCAACCGCCACCTTGGCCGCCCTGCACCGGGTGATCCAGGTCCTGTATGGATGGGACGGCGACCACCTCCACTCGTTCCGGGCACGGCATGCGACTTACAGTGACCCGTCTTTCGGACTCGAAGAGGCCGACGACGAGACCCAGGTGCGCGTGCGGGATGCCCTCGCCGCCGGAGGCGGCAAGATCGTCTACGAGTACGATTTCGGCACGGGCTGGACGCACGAGGTCGCATTGCAGCGGAAGCTGCCCCGCGATCCCCTCGCCGCCTATCCGGTGTGCACGAAGTTCAGCGGCGACTCCCCCGTCGAGTATCAGGAAGTCGAGTATCAGGAAGAGGAGATCTGGTATTCCGACGACGCAGGTGAGCCCGGCCCGGCGAAGCCCGAACCCTTTGATCTGGCCGCGGTGAACGGCAAGCTCGCAGCTCTGGACGGCCGCTAGCTGGCGGGGTACCTCGCGGAGCATTTCTCTTCGCCAGAGCAGGTGCGGTACGGGTCTTCCGAGCCCCCGAAACGGCTTGTCTACCTGCTCGACCACAAGTACACCGAACGCGGCCTGCGCTGGGACAAGCTCAAGGGCGCTGACGCCGAGGTATGCGCCAGCCTCCCGACCGCGGACGTGAAGCCGTGACCTGGTAGCCGTGCCGGGAGGCGAGCCGGTCCAGTTCCTGGACCAGGGCGTGGCTGGCGCCGGCCCCATCGCAGGTGATCATCAGCCTGCGGCGCAGCGCCGGCGGCAGCGCGGTGATCGCGTCGCCGAGGAGGCGCAGGTGGCCGGACCGAGGTCCGCGGCGGACACCTCGTCGACGTGCCCAGACGACAAGACTCCCAGTTCCCGGTAGATGCGGCCGATTGCGACTGCTGCCCGGGACTTGCTGGTGCCAGGGGCACCGGTGAATACAAGGCTCTTCCACACCGACCGCTTGACCACTGAGCCTGCACTGCGACGTTGCTGCTCCGCTCGCAGAACAAGAATCACATCTTCAAGCTGACGTTCCACCGCTTCCAGCCTAGGAAGTCCAATCAATTCGTTCACACCAATCCGGCGCGACACGGTGCTCAATGTTACGAATCATGGTCTCTTTTACTCCCTCCAGTAACCCCCGGAGACAGGTACCACGCTAGTCCGAACAGCCCTGCTGCGGCAGCAAGCCGCAGCGACCCGGCATCGGCGATAGGCATACCCAGGGGCGTGATAACTACCAGGTTCGTTAACGGGTACATCAGGTGCCTGGGGTTCGGTATCGTCCCTCGCATGGCTAACCTGCGTGACCTGTTCGCCTCTTACTATTCGCCGGGCGAAGAAGCTGTCGCTGCGGCGCTTCGGACGGGCCTGGTCAGCCCGGACACGAATGTCATGCTGGCCGCCTACCGCTTCGAGCGGCAGGCGCGGGACGAGCTGTTCAGCGTCTTCGAGAAGCTGGGGGACCGGCTCTGGATCCCCTACCAGGTGGCGTATGAGTTCCACCGGAACAGGCTGGCCGTGATCGCAGCACAGGACGCATTGTTCGGCAAGGCGCGGGACGAGCTTGAAGCCGCTATGAATTCCTACTTTGGGAAGCTCCGGGCGTTCACCAGCAGGATCGCATTGCCGCAGTCCCGTTCGCAGGAGCTGGAGCAGGTGATCCGTGACGCGCATGCTCGCGTCATGGACCAGGTGGCCGCCGCGGAGGAGGCCAACGAGGTCCATCTCGACCGTCGCGACTCTGACGAAGTACTCGCCCATCTTGAGGCTCTTTTCGACGGCCGGGTCGGGGAGCCAATGGAGCCGGGCGAACTTGAGACGGCTCGCAAGGAAGCAAAGAGGCGGGTCGACCTGAAGATCCCCCCGGGTTACGCCGACAAGGACAAGGCCGACCCGTCCGGCGATTACCTGGTTTGGAAGCAGCTCCTGCAGGAGGCGGCCGAGCGGCGGCTCCCTGTCATCCTGGTCAGCGATGACCGCAAGGAAGACTGGGTGCGCAGAGAGCAAGGGCTAACCCTCGGGCCGCGCCCTGAGCTGTGCGAGGAAATGTCGGCCGCAGCAAGTGCTCCGTTCTTTCTGATGAGCACAGCAACGTTCCTGCGGCACGCGAGAGAGTATCTCAGGGTCTCTGTGAGTCCCGAGACCGTCGATCAGGCAAAGGAGTTGCCGGGCGCGCTCGACGAGCGTGCGAGCCGCATCCTTCAGGCCCGCTGGGTGGGCCTTCGCGTTCAGCGCGAGCTAACCAGAAGGGAAGTGGCGAAAGCTGCTGACCGTGAGGGAGCGATCGCCAGTGCAATAGCGCGTGAGCGGGACAAAGACAACTCCGCGGAGCAAGCACAGCTGGAGGAAGAATTGCGCGCCACCCGAACTGACCGCGAAGTGGGGGAATCAAGGGTAGCCGCTCTTATGGACGAGGAGGGGCGCGTCAAGGCCGAACTCGAGCTCCTGGAAAACAGCTCCGCGGTGAGCGGTCTCCTAATGCGGACATTGCGTGATTTCATCGAGGGGGGAGCTCCGACGACCGAAAGGCCAGCGCTTTAACGATCGATAGAGAGGACTCGGGGGTGTGCTGGCCCGGAGACACGCTGCCGGCGTCTGCCGTTGCGTGAGGCTAACCCGCAGGTACGGCAGCTGTGTCCGGATTACGCGGCGCGGGTCATAGAGACGGTCAGGGTCGCCTGCAAGGCATTCGCGATTCGGTCCAGGACGGTGATCGTCGGGATGCCGCCGCCTCGTTCCAGCCGGGACAGTGCCGGCTGGGTCATTCCGGCGCGTTGTGCCAATTCCTCCTGGGAGAGCCCGGCGTCGAGCCGCAACTGTCGGACCATCGCGCCCAGTTCGATGGCGCGTCGTGCTTCCTCGTACCCGGCGCGGATCTCCGGGTCGTCCAGGTGGTCTCCCGGCACGAGCCTGCTGTGACCGCTCATTTCACACCTCTCGCTCAAACACGTCTTGGGCGTGGCCGTGGGAAGCCTCGCATTCCCTCTGCAGCCGCTGGGCCCGCTCTACCTCCGCGGTCTCCTGGGCCTTGGTCTTGCGGAACACCGTCAGCAGCACGACCCGTCGGTCCGGCGCCATCCAGTAGGTGACCCGCACATCCACCGGGTGAAGCGGGATCCGCAGCTCCCGCACCTTGCCGCCGAGATGCCGCGAATACGGCTCACCGAGGGTGGCCGCTTCTTCTGCCAGCTTCTCGGCGAAGGCCAGCACGTGACCGAACTGCCGTTTCGGCAGCGACTCAAGCCATGCCCGGACCTCGGGCTCCACCTCAATGTCCCACAGGTCCATAGCGCTGATGGTATATGTATTTGATGCTATACGCAATGGCAGATTGTCGGCCTACCTCAAGCCAAGACTGTGCGAGGACCGACCCACTGCTCTGCGCCGGCATCTGTCCAACTCATTCACCTTCGGCGATAGCGCCAGACGCTCACAGTCCGCGGGCGAGCTCGCTATCACCGCCAGTGACTCTGCCATGAACTGCTCCCCCCGCTCGCCCCAGAGGGTCATGGGGCGGACCACCAGTAGCACGAACCCGTTCAGGATTCTGGTTAGAGCTCGGCTACCACCGGGATGATCATGGGGCGGCTGCGGTAGTTGTCGGGGCTGCCGAGGAGAGTCAGGCCGAGGTTGCTGGTTTGGTTGAGCACCTCGCGGCCGGACCGGGTGCGGTCGACGAGACCGCAGCGGTGCAGGACCCTCATGTGCTGGGAGACCGCCGAAGGGGAGACGTTCAGCGTGCGGGCTAGCGTGGCGGTGCTCGCGGGGCGGCGGAGCGTCTCAAGCAAACGCGCGCCCTAGGCGCCCCAAGCAGCTCGCGGAGCGCCTGGTTGTCCGCGTTCGGTGGCGGGCTCTGTTCCCACACGGTCGCCGTGCCGCGCGCGGGGTAGCGCAGCGTCGTCTGCGAGCTTGAATACCCCTTCACAGTCGTGCTCGGCCAGATCAGGACGCTGGGCACCAGCACTACGCCGTCGGCCGGCCCAGGCGTGACTTGGTACTCGGGCGGCCCGTGCCGGCTCATGCTGACGTCGCTTTCCCGGGTGCCCAGCGGACGGCCGGGTGCAGCCCGGCGAACAGGGCCGCGGCGCCGCCTCGGGCGAGCACGCCGCCCCGGTAGGCGATGTCGGCACCGAGGACGGCACGCATCCGGTCCCAGTGCGGGGCGATCAGCCGGGCGTGTGCGGCGGTGAGCTCCCCGGCGATCAGCTCCAGCGTCTGCCCCGGCTGTTCCGCCGGCTCACGGGCACTGTTGCCCACAGGCCCGAGCCGAGGTGACCGAACACCCGCTCCAGGCTCGCCCGCACGTGGCCGGGGGAAGTAGTACGCATCCGTTCCACTTCCTCATCGAACGGCGGGGCGCGCCCCGCCGGCGCCGGCGTGAGGAACTCCGGCCGGCTGTGCATGACTCCACGCAGCAACGGCCACAGCAGGGGAAGGGACTGCGACCGCTGGGCCAGGTCGTGCCGCGCCCAGTGCAGCCACGGCAGGTTCACCGGGTTCGCAGGAGCTGGAGCGCGAAGACGATCTGTGGAGACCAGTAGAGCCTGGTGGCGCGAAGTATTGGCGGCGGTTCAGGGGAGCCGAGACATGGTGAGCTGCGCACCGTCGGTGACCGGGGGTGGCGTGTGGGGTGGATGTCCGGTATGCGTCAGCTGTGCCCGTCGAGCGGTACGATTCCGTCCGATACGAGGAGGCGATGGTGCCGGAGATGCCGGAGTCTGAGTCGGGTCTGCCACCGGAAATTGATACTTCTCGTCCGCATCCTGCCCGGATTTACGATTACGGCCTTGGCGGCAAGAACCACTTCGCGGTTGACCGGGAAGTGGCGGACAAGGCGATGGCTGCCATGCCGACGGGGCGCACCGCGGCGCGGGAGAACCGGGCGTTCCTCGGCCGGGTGGTCAGGTACCTCGCGGGCGAGGCGGGCATCCGCCAGTTTCTCGACATCGGGACCGGGCTGCCGACCACCGACAACGTGCACGAGGTAGCCCAGCGGGTCGCGCCGGAGTCCCGGATCGTGTACGTGGACAATGACCCGCTGGTCCTCGCGCACGCTCGGGCACTGCTTACTTCGTCGCCGGAGGGGCGAACCGCTTATATCCCTGCTGATCTGCGGGATCCGGGGAGCATCCTGACAAACCCGGTGACCCGGGAGGTTATCGACTTCACGGAGCCGATGGCGCTGATGCTGGTTGCGGTCCTGCACTTCATCCAGGACGAGGATAACCCGGCGGAGATTGTCGCGGCGCTGATGGATGCGCTGCCGCCAGGGAGTTTCCTCGTTGCTTCGCATGCCACCGGGGAGCATGACAGGGACGCGTGGGCGAGCATCGAGCGCGACTACCGTGCGGCTGGGATGCGGACGCAATTGCGTGACAGCGATGAGTTTGCCCGGTTGGTGTTCACTGGGCTTGAGCTGGTGCCGCCCGGGGTTGTGCTTGTGTCGGCGTGGCGGCCTGACGGCGCCGGGCCGCGGCCTGCGCCGGTCGAGGTGAGCTTCTACGGCGGCGTGGCCCGCAAGAACTGATTAAGGCCGTGAGCCTCGAGGCGGGCGAGGGGCCGGTGCCGGCTCGCGCTTCGAGCTGCGCAGCCGCCCCTCCTGCCCGAGCCGCTGACGGTGACCCGGCGGGTATCCGTGCGCGGGGCGATCATGATCGGCGGGCAGACTACCGCGAAGCCCTCGGACAGGTACAGGCCGCGGGCGAAGTTCTTCCGCTCCACGCTGAGACTGATCCGCCCGATGCCCGCCTCCGCAGCCGTCGCGGCGATGGCCCGCAGCAGGGTCCGGCCCACGCCTCTGCCGCGCCAGGCGGCCGCAACGCCGATCGTCACTTCGGGGACGTCGGGGCCGACGAAGCCGTAGGCAGGATCGTCGGCCGGGAAGAAGCGGACCCAGGCCGCGCCAGCCGGTTCTGAGCCTGCCTCGGCGATCACGCCGAGATCGGTCTCGCGCGCCACACCACCGACAGGTCGAACGTGAGCCCGTCATCCGAGTCAGGCGGCAGCAGGGTGGCGGCGATAGCGGCGACGAGGTGTGCGGCAGGTGGGAATGGTCACCGAAGCGAACGATGCGGCGGAGGGACCCGAGGATGACCTCAGCGCGGCGCTGGACCTGGCGACGCTGACGCTAGATATTCGACTCCCCCAGGAGATCGCAATGGGCCCGTTGGCCACCGTCACGCTGGCGGCTAATCGCTGGCAGCCGTGATTGTTCCGGGTGACCTCGCCGGGGAAGGCAACGATCGCGTCCGGCCTCGGCACCGCGCGTCGTTGCTGGGTGTGAACAGTACGACGCAACGTTCGGATTCATGAGCCTGCATCACAAGTGGACGCTGTCGCTGCGGTTCCGCCTGGACGTTCTCTGCCCCATCTCGTACTAGCCGACGGTCTTGTAAGCCGGCCGCGGACATGCACTGCTACTGCCGAGAGGGGTCACTTTGGCACGCATCTGGCACGCGCCGAGTCGGATGGCTTGGCTGTCGTGGCTGGGTTATGAGCCATACGACGTGCGTCTCCGGCGTCTCCCCGATCCGGCGTGTCCCGCCGCGTCTCGTTTACAAATCGGTTTACAGAACCACCCTCTGACCTGGCATTTCCGATGGTCTCTAGATGGCGTAGCCTACGGTGGTTGTCGACGGCGACGGGGTGATGTGTGGCTGAATCGGCGCAGGCCCTGATACATCTTTGATCGTGCCACTGATCAGGCGAGCTGAGGCCGAAGGCTCGGGCGATCCGCCGCCGTATGCGAAGATCGCAGGATGGCATGTGCTGGCAAGAGCGGGGTCCGCGCTGTCTGGCGTGGTTACAACGAGGCACACAATATCGCCGTCCTTCGGGGCCGACTCTACAAAAAACTCTGGGCTCCGGTCATACTCGCCTGCCCGGTCTGCTTTCTGCTGGCTCTGACCGACGTGATCAGCAGTGTCTGGCTCGAACGCTGGTGGTTGGCGGTCATGGCCCTGGAAGTGGTCACCATACCCCGGGCGGTAGCCATATACCGGCGGCGCTCACGAGAATGACGAACGTGCTGGCCGGACCCAGACGTTCTCGGGCACCGACCGCGCACACATTGCTCGGCTCTTGTCTGGGCCGATGGTGTCGGGATGATCAGGCTTCCACCTACGCCACATGACCACCTCGACCTGGTTCGTAGATACCCGAGAAAACCAGCGAATCGCGCCGCTGACCTGCGCCGGAACCAAGAGAGCGGATGACGGTTTCTGGATGACGAGCGCGGAAGGTGCATGGTTGTGGTGGCGTTTCGCTCGTTATTACCGGTTTCTTGACGGCCCGTTCGGTTTTGGTTACGGTGGCGCGTTCATGCTGGAGCACCTATAACGCGGCTGGCGGCCGACGCCTTCGAAGATGCGCCGTGCCATGGCTAACTCGCGCGGGTCGGGTTTGTTCTCGTGTGGCAAGGGCGGTCGGGTGACAGGGACGACGCGCATGAGTTTCTCTAGTCCCGCGTAGTCGCCCGGGTTCGTGGTGAACAGCGGCAGGTCCTCGGCGATGGCGGTGGCGGCGATCATCAGGTCGGCGATCCGTCGGCGCGGCTTGCGGCCCGCCGCTACGACGGCGGCGGTCACCCGGCCGTATACCCGGGCCGCTTCGGCGTCGAACGGGACCGGGTCGAACTCGCTCTCGGCGCGCTGCAGGGCCTCGGTGCGGCGTGCGCGTTCCTCGTGCTCGTCGTACAGGTCCTGCTCGCCGTTGGGGCGAACCTGGTGCGGCCCGGCGGACAGTTCCGCGAGGGTGACCGCGCTGATCGCCATCTCGTCCGGCAACTCCGCGGCGTCGATCCAGCGCCGCAGGACCAGGATGTTGGTGTCGAGCAGGCCCTGCCGGGGCGGCTCCGCTGCCGGGTCAGGGGCCTCACCGCTCATAGGGATCGCCGTCCTCGTGGTCAGCGGCCGCGTCCTGGTCGGCCCGGAAGGCGTCCAGGTCGCCTCCGGGCGCGTTGCGTGACATCGCCGCGAACTCCTGCCGCGAGACGAACCTGCGCCGCCGCCGGATGGGGACCAGCTCCCCGATCTGATGACCGTCACGGGTAACGGTGAACGACTGCCCGTGCTCGACGGCGTCCATGATCTCCCGCGACTTCGACCGCAGGTCACGCTGCGTGATCTCGGGCATGCTCATGTTCACAGCGTAGCACTCGGTGCTACGGTACGGGAGAGTTGCCCGCTTCCTAGTGCCGGTTTTGGGATACAACGGCTAACGGGTAGGGGGTTGGATGGCTGAGTTCGTGACTTCATGCCTCGATGTTGGCCGCGCGACATCCCGTATTTCCTGGCGGTCAGCAGGCGTTGAACTTGATGGCCAACTGATCCACGACCTGATCTAGCGCGGGGTGGGCTGTAATGGGGGCGCGGGCCCATGCGATCGCCAGTTCGCTGGGTTCCCACGTAGTTTCGTCGATGGGGATCAGCTTGAACTCCGGGGGCGAGAACATCCGGCTTAGCAGCGAGCCAGGGGCATAGGCGAGCAGCATTACCAGGTGTCGGTTGCGGATCTGCGCCGCCATCTCGAGCTCGCTGCCCCAGGCGGTCGCGTGCACGATGTTGGTGACGCCATGCTTGTTCAGCCGGCGGGTCAGGGCCGCGAGCAGGACTGGATTGGGGCGGGCGAAGTCGACGGCGACGTGACGGTCGCGCAGGTCCTCGATTCGGACCAGGTCGCTCGCAGCCAGCGGGTCATCGCTGCGCACCGCGATGCCACTCTGGTATCGCGCGATCAGCCGGAAGTTGATACGGGGATCGGTGGGAGGTAGGTGGATCAGCCCCAGGTCGAGATGACCGGCCACAAGTTCTGCCGCCACCTCGATCGCGGACCCCGCGATACTGAACGTGCTGGGCACGAAGGTCAGCTCCGCGATCGCGCTCTCGAACGCGTCGAGGAAGTCAGATGGGGCGTAAGCGGTCGCGCCCACCCGAAGCGGCCTGGCCTGCTGGGTAATGCTCTCGGCCGTCGCCTTGAGTTCCACCACTTGGTCCAGGATCCGGCGCACCGGCTCCACGAGTTTCTCTCCAAGAGGAGTGAGCCGCACCTGGTGGTAGTCGCGTTCGAACAGCTGTCCGCCGAGTTCACGCTCCAGCAGCTTGATCTGCTTGCTCAGCGGCGGAGGCGTGATGTGCAGCCGGTCGGCGGCGCGCTTGAAGTGCAGCTCTTCCGCGACCGCCAGGAAATACTTGAGGCGGGTGAAGTCGATCTCCATCTGGCCGGCCGCCCAGCGTATCGTCGTTGACTCGTAGGCAACATGATAGGCCGACCTCGCGAAGACTCACTCCGTCCCGCAAGCCCGTGTTACAGCGATGTTGCAGGGATATCGCCAGGTTTCGGGGCAACCTCTAGCACACCGCGACTCACGAGGTCGTCGATTTGGGCGGTGTCGAGGCCAAGTAGTTCCCCCGCGATCTGGTAGGTCTGCTCGCCCAGCAGGGGCGCCGGCCCGAGCGATGGCTCGGCGACGCCCTCGGCGTGGATTTGCACGTTCTCCATCACGTACGGCCCGGTCCCGTATGGGTGGAGTTCCTCCCGGAACGCGCGGCGCTGCCGATAGTAGCCCCACGCCGGCAGGTCGATCGCGCGCAGCATCGCACCGGCCGGCACGCCCGCGGCCTGCAACACGCCCATCGCCTCGAACGGGGAACGCTGCGTGGTCCAGTCCGTGACCGCGGCGTTGACGCGCCCGCGCTGCGCGTCGCGGCCGATAGCGTCTGCTAGCGAGGCGTCGGTCAGCAGGTCCGGCCGACCGATGACGCCGCAGAGCGCTGCCCAGTCCGCGTCCGTCCGCACGGTCACCGCCACCCAGTCGTCGTCGTCCGCGCTCGGGAACAGGCCCCACGGTGCATCACGCTCCGGGTTCCCGGCCGCGGTATGCCCGCGGCCAACGAGGTGCTGTGCCGCGACCGGCGCGCTGAACTGGCTGAGCATCACCTCGGACTGGGCGACGCTGACCGAGCCGCCCCGTGCCGTGCGCTCGCGCCGAATCAGCAGGGCGAGCGCGCCCATCGCGCCGACCCGGGCACAGAACATGGTCTGGATATACGGTGGTCGCATCGCTGAAGCTGCCCGGTTCGCCTGGGTATACCCACTGGTCCGTGCAGCCCGCGGCGGCGCGGACTAGCGGGCCGTAGCCAAGGCGCTGGGACCAGGGCCCGGTGGGCCCGAACGCGGAGCTGTCGACGACCACGATGCCGGGGTTGACGTCCTTGAGGGAGTCGTAGTCGAGTCCAAGGGAGCTGATCACGCCCGGCTTGAAGTTGGTCAAAACGATGTCGGCTGAGCGAGCCAGTTCGCGTGCCAGCTCCCTCCCTTCGCGGTCACGCAGGTTGATGGCGATGGCGCGCTTGTTACGGTGACCTGCGGCGAACCCGGGTGTCATGCCGGACGGGCCCTGCGAGGCACGCGAGCCGTCGGGGAACGCCCAGTTTTCGATTTTGATCACGTCGGCACCGAGATCGCCGAACAGCCGGCCAGTGTCGCCGCCGACCACGATGACACCTAGATCAAGCACGCGGATTCCGTCGAGCGGCAGCCGGTCGTGTACGCGCTCGCGCGCGGCCAGCACTGGTGCGTGCGTCACCCGCTTCGCTGCCACCTCGGGCACCTCGTCACTCCACGCGCGGGCGCCGTCGATCTCCACCACACCGGCCGGGACTGGCCCGGTGACACCCGGCGCGAGTTCAACCTCGCGCAGGAAGCCGCGCGAGCGGATCTGCTCGGTGGTGAGCGCCTCGGCCAGGGTCAGCACACCCGCGATGGGTACCCCGTACTGCTGCCCCTGCTGCTCCAACTCGGCCCGGGTCTTGTCGGCGAAGAACCGCGCGATGGCCGGCAGCAGGGTCGGCGAGCTGAACCGCATGAAGATGTTGTCGTACTCCGGGTCCGCGAACTCCTCGGGCCTGCCCAGCCATTCGAACATCCCCCGCCACTGCCGTCGGGCGAGCACGCAGATGCGGGCGAACCCGTCCTTGCACGGGATGATCGGGTACTTGTGACGCTCCTCCGCCCGGCCGCGCGGCGCCGCACTGGGCGGAACCCCGGCCGCCGCGCTTCCTGTCATTCCGTAAGCGGGATCGAGCGTTTGCATGGCGCCGTCGAGTATGGAGAAGTCGATGCGGTTGCCGGCTCCGTTCCGCAGCCGGTCGACATACAGGCTGAGCACCTGGAAGGCGGCCTGCGCGGCGGCGACGTCGTAAGGGAGGTCGCCCGGCGGGATGAGCGGGTCGCGACCCGGAATGCCGGAACGGGATAGCTCGCTGGTGAGGGCGTGGTAGACCGGCGTGGTCCCTTGCCACGCGCTAAAGTCGTTACCCCGGCCGAAGTCGCTGATCGACAGCACTACGAGCGCCGGGTGCGTCTCCCGGATCGCTTCGACTTCTAGCGCCGCCTCGGCGTCACTGCCCGGGGCAGTGTTCTCGATCAGGATGTCCGACGCCGCCAGCAGGTCGTCCCAGGCCTGCCTGCCCGTGCCCGTTGACGGGTTGAGAGTGACCCGGTGCGCGCCGCGCGCTGCGATGGCGCCGCCCAGCGCGGTGCCGTCGATGACCGGGCCGAAGCCTGCGCCGCCGGTCACGCCGGGCAGATGTGCGCGCGTGACATGCGCGCCAAAGTCCAGGAGGTACCGGCTGACGGCTTGCATCGGGCCAGACACGAGATCGATGACGCGGACGCCGAGCAGCGGCGGGTCGTAGGCAGGGATGGTGGTGCTCGTCATGCCAGATCGCCTTCCAACGTCGCTATGAGGCCGGTAAATCCATCGTGGTTCGGCACGGACACGGCTGTACATCACGGATCAGCACACCGGTGCGTTTCCCAACCGCTCATCCAGTCGTGAGCGCACTGATCGTTTACGACACGCGCGGAAGGTGCGAGCGTGGGGTGATACCACGAAGGTGAGGACGCGATGACGGATTCCACGGCAGCTCAGGTGCCGAAGTCCGGCGGCGACGCCGTGCTGGTTGAACAGCGCGGCCACGTGCTGCTGGTAACGATCAACCGGCCCGACGCCAGGAACGCGGTCAACACCAAGGTGACCCTCGGGATCGGCGAAGCCCTTGACTACGCGGACTCCAGCGCCGACGTGTGGGTCGTGATCGTCACGGGCGCGGGCGACCGGTCGTTCTGTGCCGGGCAGGACCTCAAGGAAGCCGCCGCGGGCATTCACCTCGACGATCCGCGCACCGAGCGGTGGGGCTTCGCGGGCTTCGTGAAACATGCCATCTCCAAGCCGGTCATCGCCGCCGTCAACGGTTTCGCCCTTGGCGGCGGCACCGAGATTGTGCTCGCCAGCGATCTCGCCGTCGCGGTCGACACCGCGTCGTTCGGCCTGCCGGAGGTCAAGCGCGGCATCATTGCCGGGGCAGGCGGGGCATTCCGGCTGGGTCGGCAGATCCCGCAGAAGATCGCCATGGAGGCAATACTTACCGGGGAGCCGATCTCCGCGTCGAAGGCGCTCGAACTCGGCCTGGTCAACCGCGTCGTGCCCGCAGAAGGGCTGCTTGAGGCCGCCTTTCAGCTCGCGGAGCGGATTATGGCCAACGCCCCGGTCTCGGTTCAGGTGAGTAAGCGAATCGCTCGCGGCATCACGGACGGTGTCGTCGCGGCCGAGCAGGCCGACTGGGACCGCACGGGCGTCGAGGGCAAGATCATCATCTCGAGCGCTGACGCCCGGGAAGGAATGCGAGCGTTTGCCGAAAAGCGCACCCCGCAGTGGCAGGGAAGGTAGGGGACGCGGATGCCGCAGAGTCAGCCGGCCATCGCCGGCCTTGGCATTACGGCCCAGGGAAAGGTCTACGGCAGGACGGCCGCGCAGTTTGCCGCCGAGGCGGTGCGCCTCGCCGCCGCGGACGCAGGGCTGGCCCTCGGCGATATTGACGGCCTGCTTGTCTCGGGCGGCCTGAGCAGCTCGATCGGCGTCGATCTGCAGGGGTCACTTGGCCTCACCGATCTGAGGCTGCTGACGTTTATGCAGGGTTACGGGTCTACCGCCGGGCAGATGGTGCAATACGCGGCGATGGCCGTCCAGTCGGGCACGGCCAACACGGTCGCCATCGTCTGGGCCGACGACCCGCTGAAGGAAAAGGCTCGTACGTCGGCGGCCTACACGGCGACGGGCTCGGTGCCCAGCGGCTGGCGCGGCATCAGTGCGTCGAACGGCATCTACTCGGCCAACACGATGTACGCGCTCGCGGCGCGGCGCCACATGAAGAAGTACGGCACAACGCAGGATCACTTCGGGCACATCGCGGTCGCCCAGCGCGAGTGGGCACAGCTCAATCCGATCGCGCAGTTCCACGGGACGCCGCTGACGCTCGAGGAGTATCACGCGAGCCGCTACATCGCCGAGCCCTTCCACCTGTACGACTGCTGCCTGGTCAGTAACGGTGGCGTCGCCGTTGTTGTCACCTCGCTCGATCGGGCGCGCGCGCTGCGTCAGCCACCAGTCCGGATCCTCGGCTGGGCCCAGGCGCACCCCGGCAAAACTGGTATCCGCAACGACGACTTCGGTCTGGTCAGCGGGGCCGCGTCGGCCGGGCCGCGGGCGCTGAAGATGTCCGGCACGACACTGGACGAGATCGACGTTATCGAGGTGTACGACTGCTACACCTTCACCGCCCTGCTCACCCTCGAGGACTACGGGTTCGTGCCCAAGGGCGAGGGCGGTCCCGCGCTCGCCGAGCCCGGAATGCTTGGCCCGGACGGCAAGCTCAAGGTCAACACCGGTGGCGGCGAGCTCAGCGCGTTTTACATGTGGGGCATGACGCCCGTGCACGAGGCTGTTGTCCAGGCGCGCGGCCAGGGTGGCGACCGCCAGGTCGCCAAGCACGACCGGGTGCTGGTGTCGGGTAACGGGGGAGTGCTCGACTACCACTCCACGCTGATTCTCGGCACGGACGACTGAAGGAGGGTCATGCCCAGATTTGCGGTTCGACGCGACGGCGCGACCGCCGAGTTCTTCGACGGTACCGCCCGCGGCGAGTTCCTGCTCGTGAAAGACACCCGGAGCGGTGAAGTGCTCGCGCCCCAGTTCGACACGACCGTCGACCCGGAACGCTACGTGCGCATCCCCGCGGCGGGCACCGGCACCGTCGCCAGCTGGGCCGTGGTGCACCAGCGGGAGGCGGACGGCTCGACCAGCCGCATCCCGGTCGCCATCGTCGAGCTCGACGAGGGTCCGTGGTGGTGGACCTCTGTCACCGGGGCAGATCCGGACGAGGATCTGCTCGGCCGCCGCGTTCAGGTCGCGTTCGAGACGGTCGGCGACGGCGAGGCGATCCCCTATTTCACAGTGATCGAGGCGGCGGACCGATGAGCACCGATCAGGCTCAGGCCCGCGCGACGGAAGGACCGCTGACCGAAGAGGTGCGTTTCTGGCTGGCCGGGAACTGGCACGGCACCGACGACGCCGCCTGGCGTGCCCGCGTTGTCGAAGCCGGCTGGGCCGCCCCGACCTGGCCGCCGGACTCGTTCGGCCGCGGCCTGTCCCGGGCCGAGGCGAAGACGGTCGCGCAGGAGTTCAGGGTGACCGGTGCGAGCGGGGCCGCCGTCGAGGGCAGCGGCTACGCCGCGCTCGCCGGGAACACGATTGTCGAGTTCGGCTCGGCCGAGCTGAAGCGAGACGTCCTCCCGAAGCTGCTGTCTGGCGAATGGAGCCGTGGCTGCCTGCTCTACAGCGAGCCGGGTAACGGCTCCGACCTCGCGGGCTTGCAGACGCGCGCCGAGCGCCAGGGCGACATCTTCGTGGTGAACGGCCAGAAGATCTGGACCACCGGGGGCCATGAGGCACAGTGCGCGCTGCTGCTCGCCCGCACCGCCTGGGACGTGCCTAAGCACGCGGGCATCAGCTTCTTCATCATTCCCATGGACCTACCTGGTGTCGAGGTACGCCCGATCAAGCAGATGACCGGGGAGTCCGATTTCAACGAGGTCTTCCTCACCGACGTGCCCGTGCCGGCGAGCGCGCTCATCGGCGAGCTGAACGACGGCTGGCGGGTACTGCAAACCGCGCTGAAGGAAGAGCGGCGCACCATGGGCTTCGAGCTCGGTGCGGCCAGGCGTAAGGACGGTGACCGGTCGCCGATCTTCACCGAATCCAACGACTTGATCGAGGCGGCGCGGGCGGCCGGCAGGCTCGACGACGAGGCGGTGCGCCAGGAAATCATGCGTATCCACTCCTGGCGGCTGGTGAACGAGTGGAACGCGGTTCGCGCCCGGCAGCAGATCCAGGCGGGTGGCGGCTCGTCGCTGGCGTCGCTGGGCAAGCTCGCCAAGTCCCGCATCCTGCACTCCAGCTGGGCCCTGCGGTACCGGTTGCTCGGTGCGCGCGGGATGCTCTATGACCCGGCCGACACTGAGGCATACCAGGTGGACCATGAGCTGATGTGGTCGTTCATCAACTCGATCGGCGGCGGCACCGACCAGATCCAGCGGAACATCATCAGCGAGCGCATCCTCGGGCTGCCCAAGGGCTACGAGCCAGACCGCGGTGTGCCGTTCCGCGACGTGCGCAAGGGCGGCTCCGCGCGCCCGGCCGGAAAGTAGGAACGACAGTGTTCGGATCATTCGCCGAAGAGCAGGACCAGCTGCGTGACGTGGTTCGCGGCTACCTCCGGGAGAAGTCCCCGGAGGCTGAGGTGCGCCGACTCATGGCCACCGACGAGGGCTACGATCCGGTGGTCTGGGTCCAGATGGCGCGTGAGCTCGGCCTGCAGGGCCTGGTGATCCCGGAGCAATACGGCGGCCAGGGGTTCGGCTGGACCGAGCTTGGGATCGTGCTCGAGGAGATGGGAAGGGCCCTCGTCTGCGCCCCGTTCTTCTCGACGGTCGTCCTGGCTGCTACGACATTGCTTGAGTCGGGTGACGACGAGGCGAAGAAGGATTACCTGCCCGGCATCGCGGACGGATCGGTCATCGCGACGGTGGCCCTCACCGAGGAATCCGGCTGCTGGGAGGAGGAGGGGGTAACGCTGCCCGCGGCCCACTCGCCGGATGGCTGGACGCTGAGCGGTGCCAAGCACTTCGTGCTCGACGGCACTACCGCGCAGCTGATTATCGTGCCGGCGCGCACTGCGAGCGGTGTCTCGCTGTTCGCGGTGGACGCGGCGTCCCCCGGGCTCACCCGTAAGCCGTCGGTCACCCTCGACCAGACCCGGAAGCTCGCGGTCGTCGAGTTCGCAGGGACCCCGGCCCGGCTGATCGGGGCCGAGGGCGACGGCTGGCGCGTGCTGCAGCGCGTGCTGGACTTCGCCGCCGTGGCGCTCGCCGCCGAGCAGGTCGGTGGCGCGCAGGCGGCGCTAGACATGTCGGTCGGCTACCTGAACACGCGCGTCCAGTTCGGTCAGCTGATCGGCGCTTTCCAGGCGCTCAAGCACATGGCCGCCGACGTGCTCATCGAGGTCGAGTCGGCCAAGTCCGCCGCCTACTACGCCCTCAACGCCGCAGCCGAGGACTCCGACGAACTGCCCGCCGCCGCATCCCTGGCCAAGGCCTACTGCACCGAGGCCTTCGTGACCGCGGCTCACCAGAACATCCAGTTCCACGGGGGGATGGGCTTTACCTGGGAAGTGCCGGCGCACCTGTACTTCAAGCGCGCTCGATCGTCAGAGATCTTCCTCGGCGACGCTTCCGCGCACCGCGAAGCCCTCGCCCAGCGCATCGGCATCTAGCGCTGGGTGATAGTTCGTTTACCTAGCTGGCGGGATCCGCCGACGTCGCCGCGGCTGATCACCCCCTTCAGGCGGAGGATCGGGCGCGACCACAAGGTCGAGCAGAATTCTAAGTGGGTCACGTAAGACGAACGAAGCTGCCCAGCAGAACGTCCGGTAGTTCTCGGGTCCTACTGCATGATCACGGTCGACGCCGTAGCCCAGAAATCGCCGTGGCTGACCTGTGTATTCTCCGCTTATCGGCCTCCCTGGCGGGGCATCCGATTTGTAATGAAATTCTAGAATCAGATACGATAATTTGGCAGTTGATCCTGCGCTCGGTGCCAGGAAGGGTGGCACGTGGTCCTGCGGATGGGGCGACAACGAGGAGCGATAAGGGCGCTGTTAACCTCGCGCTGCGGCACTACGCCGACAGGCAGGAGTGAGCCGTCCGGATCAGTCGGCCCGACCTGTGTTCGACGCGCAGTTCAGCCGCCTGCTGGGAAAACTTGGGTAGAACGACCAGGCTCCACAGGACTCCAGGAACCGGCAGGTAAAGCAGGTTGGCATACCACCTCACCAAGCAAAACACTGCTCTGGACGAGACTCCCAAGCAGAAACCGTCACTCTTCTGCAAGAGATCAAATACTAGCTCGAAATAGTGCTTTTACCAGGTATAACATGGAGCGGGTGACGGGAATCGAACCCGCATGACCAGCTTGGAAGGTTGATCCGCGCCCCTCGCTCTCGCGTGAGTGAAAGCCCGTTCCCGCAAGGGACGTAGCGTCAGCAGGTTCGCCTTGGACGCCGGGCGGGGTAGAAATTTGGGTAGAAAATCTGGCCCGCGAGGAAACCGTGGAGACCAGTAGAGCTTGATGCCGTGAAGTGTGGCAGGGACCCGGGTACCCGCTGTACGGGTACGGCAGACGGGACGCCATCATCGCGAAGACCTTTCTTCGCGATCCAGGAACCCGTCATGTACTCCGCGACCAGCCAGCACACCGCCACACCGCCGGCGATCGCCCAGCGCCGCCGGCTTCCCCGCCGCAGCGGAGTGCGTACTGGAGGACGCGCCGCTTCCCTGCTGTCAGTCATCGGGCACCGTCCTTGACCTGTCCGCTCACGGATGCTCGCAAATCCGTCCCTGCCTGTTACCGCCGTTTTGGTCTCGTCACCGAGGATGTGGGTTCGCGCGCCAGCAAAGTCAACGAATCACAGCCAGCTTCCAGACATCTGGAAGCTGCAGCTGCAGCGTCACGCAACACGGGGGCTGAGCGCTGTCCATGTGTAGCCCTATGCGCCGATTGCATAGGCCGAGTTTGGAGGAAGTTCGATGCGTAAAGCACTGGCTTGGGCGGCGGCGGGCACGACGATCACGGCTGGGCTGCTTTCTGTGGCAGCCACCGCGAACGCCGCCACCGTCCCCCGCAAGGCGCCGACCACGTTGTCGATACACGAGTCGGCGGCCGGTTTCAAGGGCAACGGCAAGGTCAACATCACCGGCACGCTGGCCGAGCACAGCAAGGCGCTCGCCGGGGAAGCGGTGACCCTCGACATCGTTAAGGGCAGGAGCCTGGACCCAGCCGGTATCGCACACACCAACCGCGACGGCGGCGTCGCGTTCACCGTCTCCCCGAAGGCGACCACCACGTACGAGCTTGTCTTCAACGGCACTAGGACCCTCGCCGCATCGCATAGCGGCACCGTGACAGTGCGGGTCAGCAGGTAGTTCATCAGCAGGTAGTTCAACGGCGGGCCAACGGTTGGAGTGTGCGGACCGTTGGCCCGCTCGTTTTCTGGAAAAATCCAGAAAACGAGCGGATTCTATGGAAATCTACGGAGTTATCGCGGCCAGCCTTCAGGATGCTTGGCGAAACTGTTAGACGTGGACACCGTTGATGCGTTCGACGATGCACTATTCCAGGCCCGGGCGGGCGATGAGGCCGGCTTTCGCGTTCTCTGGTCGAAACTTCAGCCGTTTCTGCGGCGATACCTGCAAGGTCTCGGCTGCGACGACATAGACGACGTGGCCAGCGAAACCTGGCTGCAGGCAATCCGTGATCTAGGGCGTTTTACCGGGTCAGGTGCGGATTTCCGGGCCTGGCTGCTTACCCTCGGGCGGCATCGCGCTATTGACGCGGCACGTTCCCGGGCCCGCTTCCAGGATAAGGTCCTGAGCGTCGTCGCCGTCGAACGTTGGGACGGAGTGCCGGTGGAGGAGGAGGTGCTCTATCGGCTGTCTAGCCAGCGAGTGGCCGCGCTGACCGCTGGACTCAGCCGGGACCAGGCCGCAGTGGTACAGCTGCGCGTCATCGCCGGACTCGATACCGAGATCACCGCCCGGATGCTCGGCAAGTCGCAGGATGCGATCCGGGCCTGCCTTTACCGCGGGCTCCAGCGGCTTTCGGCCGATCCGCGCATCCAGGTGCTGGCGACGGGGATCGCGGGGACTACCTGAGCGTTCGGGCGTGGCGGCGGCGGTATGCGGTTAGCGGCGCAGGATGGTCAGGCGGCCTCGGCGGGGGGTGACGGTCACGTCGAGGCCGAGTGCTTCCAGCTGGCGGATGTGGCCGCGGATCTTGCGGTCGGCGTCGGCGTGCTTCGCGTAGTGGTCGGGGCCGAGGTCGCGGTAGCGGGCTTCGGGGTTCTTGAGCAGGTGCCAGACGATAACGAGGATGGACCGGCCGACAGCGACGTTGGCTTTCCTCCTCCCGCCCCCGCCGGGCCGGGAGGAGAGGCGGCGGTGCCGTTCGCCGAGGAACGTGGCGGTGCCGGCGGCCCCGTCGGCGGCCAGCGTGCACAGGCGGTGGTGTTCTCCATGTCGGCGTGGATTTCGTCGCTGACCTAGGCGACGCGGTGCTGTTCGAGGCGGCTGCGGTTGTCGGCGACGTAGCGGAACCAGAAGCGGAAGAAGGGGTCCTCGATGTGGTAGCCGGGCCGCTGCTCGCGTCCGTCGGGGGTCAGCGGGTAGCGTCGCTCGATGTAGCCAAGGTCCTCGAGCCGTGCCAGCTTGGGGGCGAGGCTCGCGGACGTGGCCTTGGCCTGCTGGGCGATCTCGTTGTGCTGGGTGGCGCCGTTCGCGATCGCGCGCAGGATCGACAGGTAGGTGCCCGGGTCGCGGATACCCTCGCCCTCGCGCAGCAGTTACCCACCCCAACGCACGATCAGAATCGGTATGGCGTCAGCGATGCTGTTCTTGAAGATGGGGCCTTGCGTGTCGGTTGACGAGGTGGGCTGCTCACATCTCTATTATCTCTATGTTGAATGCGCGAAGGCCGCGGGGCTCGTATCGGCCCGGGTGCCTTCGTAAACCCTATCGAATGCGATAGGGTTTACGAAGGAGGTGGCCTCGGATGGAGATCGCTGTGAGGCAAGCCGCTGAGCGGCTCGGCGTCAGCGAGCCGCGGGTGCGCCAGCTGCTGGCGTCCGGTGATCTAGCGGGCCGCCGGCTGGGGCGTGCCTGGCTGGTCTCGGCTGAGTCCGTCGCCAGGATGCGGGAGCGCGGCGCCCGGCCGCCCGGCCGCCCGCTGGGTCCGCAGCGGGCTTGGGCGCTGCTCGACCTGTTGGTCGGCGGTGATGCCGCGTGGCTCGCCTCATCGGCACGCAGCCAGCTCAGGGCACGCCTGCGCGGGCTGGCCGGCGCTGCCCCCGGCCAGTGGCGTGCGGCGCTGCGGGGCCGTAGCGAGGTACTGTCCTGCCGGGCTCACCCCGCTGCCATCCCCCGGCTGGTCGGCCATGAGGGGGTGCTGCCTGCGGGCCTGGCCGTGCTTGAGGGCCGCCCGTTCGACCTTGTGATCGCAGGGCACGTCATCGACCAGGCATATGTTGATCCCGTCCTGTGGCCAGCCCTGTCCTCAGCCCTGGCCATCCGGCCGGCGGGACCGGATCACCCGGGCGCGGTGCCTAACCTCACCGTATTCCTGCCGCGAATCGCCTGGCCATTCCAGAACCGCCGGGAACTGCCGGATTCCGTCCTCGCGGCCGATCTGCTCGATTCCGCAGAGCCGCGAGCGGTCAGGGCCGGCGCCCGGCGGCTTGACGAACTGCTGAAGGAGCACCTGCCGTGATCGTGCTGCCGCCGCTGGCCAGTCCCGTCGACCAGCTCTGGCGCGTCCTGCTCGATCTTTCCGCCAGCCTGACCGTGCCGTGGACGCTCGCCGGCGGGCAGATGGTGCTGCTCCACGCACTAGAACACGGCCGGGTACCGCTTGAGCCCAGTCAGGACGGCGACGTCATCGCAGATGTCCGTGCTGACCACCAGGCGATCACCCAGGTCGTCCGCCAGCTCTACCGGCTCGGCTTCACGCTGGAGAGCATCAGCACCGGCGGTCTCGCCCACCGCTACTCGCGTGCCGCGCAGCCTCGTCCCGTCCAGATCGACGTCCTCGGCCCCGACGGCCTCGGAGCGCGCGCCGATCTCACCGCCAGCCCGCCCGGGCGCACGATCGAGGTACCCGGCGGCACTCAGGCACTGACCAGGACCGAGCGCGTCATGATCACTCACGAGGGCCGGAGTGGGCAGATCCCGCGGCCGACGCTGCTCGGGGCAATCGTCATGAAGGCGGCAGCTACCGAGCTGCCCAGCCCGGCGCGCCACTACCGCGACCTGGCCCTGCTCTGCTCCGTTGTCGCCGACCCTTTCGACCTCGCCGGACAGCTGACCGCGAAGGACCGGCAGCGACTCCGCAGAGCCCGCGCACTCGCCGACGACAGCCACATCGCCTGGTCACTCGTGCCAGCCGAAATCCGCATCCAAGGCCAGATCACCTTCAGCATCCTGACCGCGAACTGAAGACCGCTGCCACCGGCCGACCGCTAGCGCCCAATGACCTTGCCGGGGTCGGACGACCGCACGGTCGCGCTGTCGGCCGGTCAGCGGGGGCACCACGGTGCGCCTGGCCCACTCGCGATTCTCCTCGGTCAGCTCATAGCCGCTGTCACGGGGCGGGCACGGTCCGTCTGCTCGGCCGGGTCAACAGCGTCTACCGGATGCTGGGCTGGGGCACCATCCTGCTCGGTGCCCTGGCCGGCGGATTCGTCGCGGACGCCGCCGGGCTGCGGGCACCCTAGATCGCCGGGGGCATCCTGCGCGGCGCGGTCCTCCTCGCGCTGCTGCCGGCGCTGCTCGTCTCGGCGCGGCCGCCGGGTAGTCGGATCCGGTCCAGTCGTTGCGGCGCAAAGGCAAGTTCGAAGCGTGACGGGGTGGGGTCGATATGGTCTGCGCGAGCGTGGCAGGCGAAGTGCGCAAGACAGCCGTGCGGAGCCAGGGCCTGGCGGACCAGCCCTCTGAGGCGTGCCTGCCATGGCGGGCACGGCTGATAGCTCGGCTGCGGCAAGTGGCAAGTCACCGGACGGGTCCGCCACGGCTACACGCAGAAGAAACTAGTTGTTTAGTTCTGATACATCTGGCTGCACGCACAAGCTCGCAGCTCAATGCCTTGTGAAACGACCAGCTATAACTATACTGAACGATTAGTTCAGTGATTATCTCTGGAGGGGCTGTGCCGTTTCACGTGCGCCACGCGTCGGTCAGGGGGCCTGCCGACGATCGACCCCAGCATGCCGCAGCGGAATGGAGCCCTGCGCCCCGACGTACATGGGTGGGGTTGCTGGCGGTGTTCGCGCTGGTGACCGCGGGTACCACGCTGCCAAGCCCGCTGTTCGGCCTCTATCAGAACCAGCTCGGGCTGTCCTCGCTCGATCTCACCGTTCTGTACGCGATCTACACCGGCGGCGTCATCGGAGCGCTGGCTCTGCTCGCTGGCCCGGGCAGGACTTTGTCAACGCGGGCCCGGCTGGGGTACGCCCTCCTGCTCAGTGCCGCGGCTGACGTGGTATTCCTGCTGACGACGCAGTTCAGCGTGCTCATCATCGCGCGAGTGCTGTCCGGGCTGGGCGCTGGCCTGGTGACCGGTGCCGCGACCGCCGCCATCATCACGCTGGGCGGACAGCACCGGCGGGAGCGCTTCGCCGCGATCGCCGTCGCGGTGAACATGGGCGGGTTCGCGTTCGGCACGGTGCTGTGCGGCGCGGTCGCCGAATCAGGGCTCGCGATACTCCAGATGCCATACCTGGCGCACCTCGCGCTGGTCGTGCTGGCCGCTCCGGTATTGCGCTGGCTTCCGCGCGACGCCGAGCACGGGGCCGGGCAGCGTCCCGCGGACCGGCGCCGCCCGCAGGCTTCCCCCGGCCGGATCCCGCGCGCCCTCTTCCTCCCCGCGGTGATCATAGGTGGCATCGGATTCGGCGCTAACGGGCTGGTTACCTCCCAGGCCGCAGTGCTGCTGTCGTCCGACATGCACATCACCGATTACGCCATCATCGGTGTGGTCACGGCGCTGGTGTTCGCCGCCACGGGCGTCGGCCAGGTACTGGCCCGGCGGGTCGCCGATGACCGGCGCGCGATGTCCGCGGGGGCCGGCGGCCTCCTCGTCGGTCTCGCGATCCTCGCGGTGACAGTGTGGTGGCCGACCCTGCCCGGCCTGGCCGGTGCGGCGATTGTCCTCGGCGTGTCCACCGGCATGCTGATCCAGTCCGGCTTCGGCGCGCTGGCCGCCGCGACCCCTGCGTGGTTGAGCACGCGGCTGTCCACCAGGTATTTCACAGGGCTCTACCTGCTGCTCGCCGTCGCCGTCATCGGAACGGGCGCGCTCCAGATGGCGATGGAGTCGCAGACCGCGCTGACCCTGGCCTGTGCATTGCTGGCGGTCGCCCTGCTGGCAGGGTTCACGCTTCACCCCCTGCGGCGGTCCCGGGTCGCCGGCTCAGGCTCCCAGGCCGGCCAGGGCAGCCTCCGCGAGGCAACGGGCGTTCGCGTCAGTCAGGGCGATGTGGCCCGCCATCAGCCTGAACAGCAACGGACCGAACAGGACATCAATGGCGTCCTCGACATCGATGGCCGAGTTGCCGGCCCCGCTCTCGACCGCCCTCGCCCACACCTCGCGGAAAATGTCCCGTCGTGTTCGCAGGAACAGGTCCCTGAAGTACCGTGCGCCCTCCGGGTCTGTCACGGACGCTGCTAGCAACTGGGCGTAAACCTCACCGGAGGGGCTGCGGTAGAACCGGTTCGTCTCGATCACCAGATCGATCACGTCCTGGCGCGGATCGTCGGTATGCGGAACCCGCACCCGGCCTTGCATATACGAGGCCAGCGCTTCGGAGGCTACCGCGGTCCGGGTGGGCCAGTGGTTATAGATGGTGGCCTTGCTGACGCCGGAGCGCTGGCTGATGGCATCGATCGTCGCGCCGGGAAAACCCTGGTCATGCAGGATCTCAGCAGCCGCGGCGAGCACGGCTTCATGGGCGCGAACACTGCGTGGCCTGTCAAGCTTCGGGCCGCCAGGAGCCGCGGGCGCGCCGGGCCCGGCGGATGCGGATCGTTTGGCACGCATCCCCGTATTAAATCATGAACTGAACGACCGGTTCGCTTAATGCCCCCGAATTGCAGGGGCGGTACGGGGGCTCCATGCCCGGGTGAGAGCGTGCCCGGGGCATGCGGACGCTCTCGGTCCCGGGTGGGACCGGGAGCCCCGTTTCCGGTGGCCGCACAAGTCGAGACGGGCGCGGGAGCAGAAGGTTCCCGGTGCTGACCGAGATCAGCCGTGTCACCGCCACCGTGTAGGGGCTAGTTGAACCGGTGGCCGCAAGGTCAGGCGGTGTCTTGGATGTTGTGCTCGGCCAGGTCGGGGGCGTGGCGGGCGACAGCGCGGTAGTCGGCGTCGTCGTGCAGGACGGTCAGGCCGTGGTGGGCGGCGGTCGCGGCGATGATGAGGTCGACCGCCGAGGCGCTACGGTGGTGGCCCGCGCGGGTCATCTGGTACTGGACGCTGGACACCCACCGCCCGGCGGTCTTCGGCACGGCCACATCCGGGTACAAATCGCTGAACATCTCCGCGATCTCGTCGTACTCGGCGGCGTCACGCGCGCTGTACAGGAGCTCCGCACGCTGCGGGTAGCAGCTCCCGATCACCTCTGCGTCGATCGCGTCGTACCAGGCCTCCTGCAGCTTCGGGTCGCGCAGCAGCCGGACCAGGCCGGAAGTGTCGAGCAGGTAGATCACCGGGCGTCCTTCTCGGCCTGGTGCAGCCGTTCCGCGTCCTCGACCGCCCCCCAGTGCCGCGCACGCTCAAAATGCCGACCGATCCGGGCAGCCCGCTCCTGCCTTTCCGCGTAGTACCGCAGGGCAAGGTTGACGGCGTCCTTCTTCGTTCTCGACCTCGACAGCGCCATCACGCGGTCCAGGGCGTCATCGTCGATGTCGATCTGGGTTACGGCCATCAGGCACCTCCCGTGATGTTTTCTACCCACAAAACATCATACAGCATCAACATAACGCGCTCGCGAGTCGCCGCCTGAGGCCGTGAGCGAGGCGCAGACCTGACGGAAGCGCAGCACAAGCCTCTTGGGTGTCCCTCATGCGTCCGCTCGTCGTGTTCAAGGTCTTGGCGGAATGTCCAGGGAGTCGCCGCGGCCCGGGCCCCGCTGCAGCTGCTGAATCCTGTGCCGTGCATCCTCTGGCCGGAATCGAACCCGCATGACCAGCCCGGAAGGCCGGGGCGCGGGTCTCAAGGCGTGCCCGCGACGTGCGGTGGTACAGCGCAAGCGAAGATCCGCGCTCCGGTTTTGCCGACTTGGTGGGTAGAAAATTGGTAGAAAAAAGTGGCTCGCGGCGCGCTACAGCATCCGCAACTGTGAGCGAATCATTCGCTCGAACAGTTGAAATGAAGATCGCGGCGAGTCATGCAAGATAAGTATGCATACACTCGAATATAGAGACTGAAAATCTCTCTGGCGAGGCAGGTCGTGGAGCGGATGACGGGAATCGAACCCGCATGACTAGCTTGGAAGAACGGTTATGGTTATCCTCGGCCTGAGCTGCGCAGACAGGCGCGCTGGTGGGAGTCGTGCGCCTTACTCCCGATACTCTCTAGGTACCTCCGGCATACCGCCGGTTCTGGCCCGTAGATGGCCCGCTCGACGCCTCGTGCCGGATGTCCTGGGATTGTCGAAAGGGCGCGCACCCGCGAGGTCAAGCTCGGTGTCTTCTTCACCCAGGACGAACTGGACAAGGACGGGTACCCCGTCCGCGACCGGGCGTCCACCAGCGTCATCGCCACCTTCGAGCCCGCCCCGGTCTTCGCGGACCTCGTGAAAGCAGAAGGCATCCGCCGCGGCGCGGACCACGTCCGCCAGCTCACCGTCCTCGGTGACGGCGCCGCATGGATCTGGGGAATCGCCACCGCCAAGTTCCCCGGGGCCACCCAGATCGTGGACCTGTTCCACGCCCGCGAGCACCTGCACGACCTCGCCCGCAAGCTGGAGTTCATGCTGCTGGACCGGAAAGACGAATGGCTCGCCGCCCGCCTGGAAGACCTCGACTACGGCTACATCGACGGCATCGTTGCCGCCACCAGGGAATACCCGCTCCTCGGCGCCAAGAAAGACGAGATCGACACCGCCCTCGGCTACTTCGAGAACAACGCCCCCCGCATGCGCTACCACTGGTTCCGCCAGTGCGGCCTGTTCGTCGGCTCCGGCGTCGTCGAGTCAAGCTGCAAGACCGTCATCGGACAGCGGCTCAAGCAGTCCGGCATGCACTGGACCCTCAGCGGCGCCGACGCCATCATCGCCCTGCGCTGCCGCGAAGCCAGCAGCCAGTGGGAAGCCGTCTGCAACACCCCGGACACTCAGACACGCACAGCCTGACCAGCCCGCCCGCCAAGCTACCGACCAGTCACCACAATATTGACGCACACCCCTCATTGGCTCACGCTTGGCTCAGTGTCGGACCCGGCTGGCAGACTGGCCGCCATGACCGTATCGGATCAGAAATCGGACCTTCGACGCTACTTGCAGGGCGCCAGGGACGCCATGCTCTGGAAGGTGGACGGGCTCCCCGAGTACGACATCCGCCGCCCGCTGACGCCGACCGGCACCAATCTGCTTGGCCTGGTCAAACACCTGGCCGGATGCGAGATTGGGTACTTTGGGCACACCTTCGGGCGCCCCCTCGCCGCCCCCCCGCCCTGGACTGATGACGAATTGCTGGAACGTGAGCCGATGACAGACATGTGGGCGACCGCAGACGAGTCGCGCGACTACATCGTCGGGTGGTATCGCAAGGCATGGGCTCACGCGGACGAGACGTTCGACGCCCTGGAACTCGACGCCATCGGCCATGTCCCGTGGTGGCCGGGCGAGCACTCCGAGGTGAACCTGCATCGGATCCTGGTCCACATGATCGCAGAAACGCACCGGCACGCCGGTCACGCCGACATCGTCAGGGAGCTCATCGACGGATCGGCAGGCCTGCGGCCAGGCAGCAGTAACCTGCCATCAACTGACCCGGCGTGGTGGGAAGACTACCGATCCCGGCTGGAGCAGGTCGCGCACTCGGCGGGCAGAGCCTGACCATCCTACGGTGGCGTGCGGTGCACAAGAAACCTAGGGCGTGTCTCACATCAAGCGAAGCCGATGTGTCGCGCATCAAGTGGAGCTAGGCATCCTAGTCCTGGTGCTCATCGTCTCTCGGCTTCGAGCACGCTGGACATGGCATCTCGACTAGGTAGCCGGTGGGCTCGCCGGTCCCCCCGAGGTTCACGACTCGCCTGGTCCCTAGGCACGTATGGCAGACGTCGAGACCGGCCACTACCGGGTGCATCCACACGGCGTGGTCCTGGTGCTCAGGGTCGTCCGTCCTATGGTCCTCGAACGCCCCCGCGCACTCGTCGCAGACAAGCATCAGCCCGATGCCAAACTCATCAAACTGGCCTGCGCCGTGGCACTTCGGGCAAGGCCCACCTGTGCGGGCGCTGCTAGACATACTTGTTCCCCTTGCAGGTGGTACAGGTCACCCACCGTCGGTTCTTGAACTTCTGCCCGTTGCCAGTATCCCACCAGCCGCCTTCGCCGTTGCAAGTCGGGCAAGGTTCCTTTTTTGGTGGGTCCGGGGCATCCCGTGTTATGACTTCAGTTTGCTTGTTCACTTAACTGAAGGTCAATGCTCCTGCTCTACTGAGGCCACGGAGTTCTCTGAGTAAGAAGTTCCGGGTATTCGATTTGGAGTACGCAGAATTCATTAGCCCATGGATCGCGCATTACCCAGAAGTCAAACCCTCGCTCCTGCTGATGATCCCATCGCGTAGCGCCAAGCCCTTCGAGGCGCTTAACTTCGGCTTCAACGTCGTCGGTTTCTAGGTCGAGATGCATGCGTTCCTTGGAAACCTTAAGATCTTCGGTCCGCTGAAGAAGAACGCGTATCTCTGAATCCGGTAGCCGGAGCTTTCGGTACACATGACGGCTGTCCGGTGAAACAGGTTCCTCTGTGGCTTCGAGTGCCGCGGTCCAGAAGGTGACGGCCTGGTCTAGGTCGTCAACGTCTATGACGAAATGACAGACGCGGCTACGATGCATCGGCGTAGGGGCCGGGAACATCTCGACCGCTACGCCGAACGCGGGCGGCGCGGTCTCGTCTTCATCGGCCCGAAGGGCGGCAAGCTCCGCCGGAGCAACTTCAACAAGATCTGGTCAAGGACATGCGAACGGGCAGGCGTCCCCGGCGCGCACTTTCACGACCTACGGCACACCGGCGGCACGCTCACCGCGACCACGGGCGCGACAACCAAGGAACTCATGAAACGGCTCGGCCACTCAAGCCCACGCGCCGCGATGATCTACCAGCACGCAACCCGTGACCGTGACAAGTCGATCGCACAGGGCCTTGGCAAGCTCATCAACGATGTGAAGGGCTCAAAGTGATCTGGCCCGCAACTGGCCCATCTGGCTCTCCTGGCGGGCGCCCGGCCCTGCGGATGGGCCTCTCACCTGTGAGAGCGGATGACGGGAATCGAACCCGCATGACCAGCTTGGAAGGCTGGGGCTCTACCATTGAGCTACATCCGCGCGACGCGTCGGCGACAGGCGTCACGAGTAGCGTACCGGGTCGCGCCGTGTTCTAAAGAATTATCCCGAACGTGTGCGTGGTTCCACACCCCAGATACGCGTCTGTCTGGTCGTCATCTACGCGCCGTAGCGCTCCTCTGACGCGGTAGGCGGCGATACCTGGTCCGATCGTCGCTGGGCGTCGGCATGGCCTTGCGGATCGCGTCGGGCCCGGTCGGCACCGGCTTACGGGTTATCCGTACGGGAACGGAGGAAGCCGCGTCGAGCGTCGCCGTGACCTTGGCGGACTGTGCCGCTACCTGGCGGAGGGTTTGCTCGCCGTAGAGCTCCTGGCTGCCGGTGAGGAACCAGACCTCACGGCCGTCAACGTCACGCTCGCCGTCCGTGTAATCCTCTAAGGAGTTCATCCGAGGGACGCCCCGTGTCCCGGTATCCGGGGATGACTCTATCCCCGCAATGTGATCGGTCACATGTTAGGGCTCGCTATGGCAGTGGCGCGTATGCGAGTCGATCCGCTGCCGGAAGTCTTGGCGCGCCCGCTGACCGCGCCTGCTGGGTGATGATCAAATCATGGAATCTTTATTCGCCGCGGATATTTTGACCGTGATAGCAGCCAAAAGTATCCAAGATCTTTTGGTGTCATGCGGAGATGACGGGCGAACCGGTCAAACGGGACGGTCGACGGTGGTCAAGAGCCGCCACATGGGGAAGGTATATTGACTTCTGGCCATGTGGGTGCCCGGTTTGCTGGCGTTTGTCCCACCGAAAATCGGTATATGTCTGTGCTGCGAGAGAGACCCAGCCCGGCTCAGCTGTAAGCAAACGGCATTGCGATGAACGGCCGCCTTCTAGCCGTAACCATGTTGTAACACCCGGCCATGTTGACGCCAAGGGAATCGCGATCCACTATCGGCTTAATGTTAACGCTCACAACATGCTTGAGTGCCCGATGGAGTAAGCAGGTCGATATCAATCGCCGCGGGCAAAAGGAGGCCCATGGTGGCTGACCACGCTGAGCGCGGCGGCTACGCCGCGCCGCGTCTGCTGGCGGGCCAAATCCTCCAGAACGACCTCTAGCCGCTAGCCCTGGCGGCCGCAAGCTCCGGAGCGCGGGTCCCCTCGCTCAGCCCGCGCTCCGGGCCGCCGTCTTTGTCTTCCCATCGGGCAGACCGTGGCGACGCGTGTTCCCACGAATCCCCTACAGCCCCAATAATGGGCAGCATGTCCGAGAATTCCGAAGACAAGGAACGGCCGCAGGGGATCGCCGGCGTTATCTGGGGGCTTGAGCATGCCCAGGATTTCCTGTCGCTCATCGTCGGCGTGCTGCTCGTCGCCCTGGCCGCCGTCGTGCTTGTCGTCGGCGTCGTTGACTTTTTCCGTGAGATCGCGCATGGGCGGCCGGCGGAGACCGCGGCCATCGACCTGCTGAACCGCGTGCTCCTCGTGCTGATCCTCGTCGAGATCCTGCACACCGTGGTCCTTTCGCTGCGCGCACACCACCTGGTCACTCAGCCGCTGCTCGCGGTCGGCCTTGTCGCCGTGATCAGGCAGATCCTCTTTGTCCTGAGCAGCGAGGAAACCGTGAGCACCACCGAACTCGCGCTGCTGATCGCGATGATCATCGTCTTCGTCGCGGCGCTGATCCTGGTCACCCGCTACGGCGGCTCCGAGACCTGACCGGCGACCAGCGGGCGCTCAGATCACGAGCGACGAGATCTGCCGTGCGGTCCCCTGTAGCAGGGGGCCGAAGTGGTCGGCTAGCTCGCTCATTGCTACCGGGGACCAGGGGAACGCGAGGTTGATAGCCGCGACGACCGGTCCAGACCGGGACCTGATGGGCACCGCGATCGACCGCAGCCCGCTGTCAAGCTCCTCGTCGTTAAGCGCGATGCCGGTGCGGCGCACCTGGCTGAGCTCCGCCATCAGCGCGGCCCTGCTTGCCACGGCGCGCGGGCCGCGGGGGAGGAACTCGACGCGGTCAAGCAACTCGTCTAGGTCAGGCGGCGGCAGGAACGCGAGCAGCGCCTTGCCCGTCGCGCTGCAGTAGGACGGTATCCGCGAGCCAGCGTGCAGGCTGAATTCGAGGTGGTGATACCGGCCCGGCCGTCCCCGGATCCGGTCGATCAAGATCACGTCGGTGTCATCGCGAATGGCTAGGTTCGAGGTGTGCCCGGTGCGGGCGGTGAGCCGTTGCAGGCACGGTGCCGCGATCTCGCGCAACCCGAGCGAGCCGAGTACGGAAAATCCGAGGTCAAGAACGCGGATGCCGAGCCGGTATTTGCGTGTCGCGTCGTCTTGGTCGAGGTAGCCGAGCTTGTTGAGGGTGGCGACGTAACGGTGCGTGGTGCTGCGGGTGAGGCCGAGCCGCTGCGCCAGTTCGCTGATGCCGAGCGCCGGGCGGTCGGGAGTGAACGCGCCGAGAATCGCCAGGCCGCGTTCGAGTGACTGCGAGAAAGCGGAATCGTCATGCGGCATGTTCCAGATATTAGAACGCCGTATTGACATCTGGACATCGCATCCCAGACTCGGAACATGCTCTTTCCGGGCCAACAGCTAACCCTGCGGTGACGACGAACCCCCTCACGAATTCCTTAACAATCCGTAACGGCTGCCAGGTGCAGGCAATATCCGATGTCATTCCAGCATGGAATCGGCTCGTTCGTGCCGGGATGCTTAATCGAAAGGCTCAGATAGTGACTGATCATGGCGTTTCCCGGCGGAGCCTGTTCCGCGTCGCTGGTGTCGGCGCGGCCGTCGTGGGCGGCGGCGCCCTCCTTGAAGCCTGCAGCTCCGGCATCCAGGGCGCCTCGTCCTCGTCGTCCCCGTCGTCCGGCGCGGGCACGGCCACGGGGGCGAGCACGTCAGGCGCCGGCACGAGCAAGGACATCACGATTGGCTGGGTTCACCCGCTGACCGGCTCGCTGGCCGGCTTCGGTTACCCGGACAACTGGGTCCTGCAGCAGGTGATGGCGACTCCGCAGTTCAAGAACGGGATCAAGGTCGGCGGGTCGACCTACGCGGTCAGCATCAAGTCCTACGACACCCAGTCGAGCGTGACGCGGGCGGGTGCGCTGGCCAAGCAGGCTATCCAGCAGGACAACGTTGACTTGCTGTTCGCTTCCTCCACCCCGGAGACGGTCAACGCGGTCGCCTCTGAGGCCGAGACCCTCGGGACCCCGCTGATCTGCTCCAACATCCCGTGGGAGTCCTGGTACATCAACCTGGGCGGCAATCCGCAGAAGCCGACGCTCAAGCCCAAGTGGACGGTCATGTACTTCCTGGGCGCTGAGCACCTGGCGCTCGCGTTCATCCCGATGTGGAACCGGATCGGCGCCACGTACGGGAACAACCACAAGGTCGCGGCCGCGTTCCCGAACGACTCCGACGGCAACGCGTTCCGCGCCGTCTTCCCGCCCATCCTCAAGGGGGCCGGCTACACCATCGACATGTCGACGGCCTATCCGGACGGGCTGACGAACTACACGTCGATGATCACCGAGTTCAAGAACGACGGCGACGACTTCTTCACTAACGTCCCGCTGCCCCCGGACTTCGCGACCATGTGGACCCAGTCCCTGCAGCAGGGCTTCAAGCCGAAGCTCGCGACGGTGGCCAAGGTGCTGCTGTTCCCGACCGACGCCTACGCGATGGGCTCCAAGGTCTACAACGTCGCCACCGACGCCTGGTGGGTGCCGGAGCTACCGTGGCACTCCTCCCTGACCGGACAGACCTGCCCAGAGCTCGCCACCGCCTTCACCGCCGCCGGCCTGGGCCAGCCGAACCAGAACATCTCCAACTACACGCTCTTCGAGATCGCCTACGCGGCGCTCACCGCGGTCGACAACCCGCACGACAAGACCGCGCTCGCGGCGGCACTGTTCCGGGTCAAGCTGCCGGAGGCGGTGGCCGGCCCGCTCGACTACACCTCAACCAATACGAAGACGAACCCCGCCCCTGGCGTCGCGATCACCCCGCCGGTCGGTATCCAGTGGCAGAAGGGCACCACGTACCAGCTGGAGTACAAGGTCGTCGACAACACCTTGCAGCCGAACGCGAAGATCACCGGCGACCTCCTGCCCACCTTCGCGTAAGCAGAACCCTGGTCCGCCTCCTCCAGCGGCGGTGGCGGCGGACCAGGCCCGGCCCTGGCGGCCTGGCGGCCTGGCGGCCTGGCGGGCGGGGGAGGCCGGGCTGCGCGGGTCGCATCCCGCCGGTGTCGGTGGGCTGCGACCCGCGCAGCCGCCCCCACGGACCGCTACACTGTCTCCGGTACGGGCTGTAGCGCAGTTTGGCTAGCGCGCCGCGTTTGGGTCGCGGAGGTCGCCGGTTCGAATCCGGCCAGCCCGACGAGGCGGTCACCACGTTCGGTGGCCTGCGGGCCACCTTCCCGGTGGCCCGCTGCGTCTTCCCGGGGGGCGCCCCCCCGGATCCCCCGATGCGGACTTCGCCCGCTGCGGTCACCAGGTTCGATGGCTTGCGGGCCACCTTCCCGGTGGCCCGCCGCGTCTTCCCAGGAGACGCCCCCCGGACCCTGATGCGGGTTTCGCCTGCATCGCGCATGGCGTTTGATGCGCTGCGAAAACGGATCACTCCGAGCCGGTAGACGCCCTTCTTACTCCCGCCCCGCAGCCGAGACGCGCCCCCCAGGCACCGTGTTTCGAAGGCCGCGCGCGCGACGCGTCCAGATCATCCCTAGTGAGCACTGGCGTAACACTAGTCATTTCACTGATTCGGCGTAGCCAGCGGAAACCACAGAATCGAGCCGTGAACATGTCAGGCAGTGCCGTAAGGCGCGCGAGAGCGGCGGAGGACGCGGTGGACGAAAACAGCCCGTGGCAGGCGGCGCAGCCGCGAGCCGACTGGCGGCAGGCCGCGGCCTGCCGCGACATCGACCCTGACCTGTTCTTCCCGGTCGGGACGGCCGGACCCGCGGTCACCCAGATCGCCGAGGCCAAGCAGATCTGCCGGACCTGCCCGGTGCGCACGCTCTGCCTTGGCTGGGCGATCCAGCACTACCAGGACTACGGCATCTGGGGCGGCATGACCGAGCCAGAGCGGCAGACGCTGCGCGCCGCGATCACCGTGAGGCGGCGCCGGACCGCCTGAGCGGGCTGAGCAGCGCTAAGCAGCGATGTCACTCACGCCGGCGCGGGCGCAGGCGTCCCGCCCTCCGAAGTCCCGCCCTCCGAAGCCCTGCCCTCGGAGGCGGCCAGCCCGTTCCCGCTCCGGATCAAAACCGATAGCACCGAACGGACGCTGGCCGTCACCGCCTTGAGTTCTGGATCTGCTGGCAGCGGGCCGGCCACCTGGGGCGGCATGTGTGTCTCGATCGCGTCCGCGACCGCCCGCAGCGTCCCCGTCAGCGCGTGTACCGAGGCAGCAGAAGGCACCGGCGCGCCATCCCCGATCGCCACGACGGTGGCCGTCACCGTGTCGGTGACCTCTTCGAGTGCCACCACGGCCGGCCACCACGCCGTAGCCCGCCGGCTCACGGCCGTCGGCTCGGACATCGTCCGCTGGAACTCCACGCGCAGGTTTGACAGAGACCGGGACGCCCCCCGCCCCAGCCGCAACCGCACCCCCGACTCCTCATTCGGCGCGCGCGACGAGGACCGGGCCGTCCCCGTCGCGGCGATCCGCGCGGCCGGCATCGCCACCAGGGCCTCGTCTGCGTACGCGCAGACCGCCCGCAGCGTCCCGGCGAACTGCCCCGGCAGGTGCGCCTGCCATGCGGACGGCCAGGGCGCGTACCCGACGAGCAGGACGATAACGGAGCCGAGCACCGTGTCCACCAGCCGCACCAGGGCCAGGTGCCACCCGCTGACGTCAAGCAGGTCGATGAGCACCACGATCAGCGGCGTCAGAAATGTCGCCGAAAGTCCGAAATTTCGAGCCTTGCCGTACGGCAGCAACGCCGCCAGCACCCCGAACGGCAGCAGCAGCCACGGCCCGTACGGCACTACCGCGAGGATCGCCGCGCCGAGCACCGCACCGACCACGGTCCCCACGCCACGCTGGACCGCCCGCGCGAACACCGACCCGTAGTCAGGCTTCATGATGATCCCCACGGTGAGCAGCACCCAGTACGACCGCATAAGCGGCAGCACCTCGCTGCATACGGCCGCGACCCCGGTACAGAGCATCAGCCGGATCGTGAACTCCCAGGCGATCCGCCCGCCGAGCAGCTCGTCCACGACGCGCAAGGCCCAGGCACGTGACCGCGACACCAGACCGGGACCCTCGGCGGGGGGCGGGGGAGCGGCGGGTACCCAGTTCCCCGACAGCACCCCGACGAGGTTCACCATGGCGTCCCGCAGTGCCAGCGCCCCTGGCGAGGACGACCAGGCCGGCGGTACGAGCGGCAGCTGAGGCCCGCCCAGGGCACGCCGCCGCCTGCCGAAGCCGAGCACACCCGACGCCGGCCCGTGCTCGTCGAGAATCGCGTCGCCGCACCGCTCGATGTCGTCGGCGACGAGCGGCGGCACCCGCTCCCCGGTCGCCCGCAGCGCCGCGCCGGCCTCGGCGAGCTGGTGGCTCACGTTGAGCACGGCCATCAGGTGCATGTCCCGCCCCGAACGCCCGCCCGCCGACGCCCGTCTCGTCAGCATCGCGTCATAGGCGGCGTCCAGCGCGCCCCCGAGGGCCGTCCGCGCCCCCGCTATGCCGGGGGTGCCGATTAGCCGCAGCGCCCGGGCAAGCGCGTAGTAGACGTCGGCGATCGCCTTCCGCTCCGCCGACCGGGGTGACAGCAGGTATCCGGGCGTAATCAGCAGCAGCGCCCACGCCGCGCCGACGAGAGACTCCAGCACCGTATGCCACCACGGCCGCAGCGTCCCCAGCGGCCCGAGCCCGATCGCGGTGTAGACGAAAAGCACCAGCCCCGTCGCCGACCCGGTCGCGCCCAGCCGCGCCAGCATCGCCGACACGCCCGCGACCACGACGACGGCGAGCACCACGAACCATCCGTGCCCCTGGATCACCGTCCCGATGACCAGTCCTGGAGCGCCCCCGAGCACCATCGCCGTCCCGATCCGCTCGACTCGCTGCCAGTACGGCCCACCGTTGTCGATCATGACCGAGAACAGCCCGCCAAAGGCAGGCACCACCCCAAGCTCTCGCCGCCCGGTCGCGAACCCCACCGCAATCGGCAGCCACAATACGAGCACCGCCCGCGTCATCGTCCCCCACGGCGGCACCACCTTCTTCGGCCGCATGACCTCGGCCAGCCACCCCGGCACCACGCCACTCAGCCAGTCAGGAACGGCCCGCCGCGTCCCGCCAACCAGCCTCGCCCCGTTAACGCTCCACACAAGGTCAAGGCTAAAGACAGGAGATCAACACCGATAACACCGACCGGTTCCGTAGTCCCCGCTGGAAGGCTGCGAAGGGATGGCCCTGGTTGTACGACTAGGCACAGGGGCGGGCGAGCAGCCCGTCGGCCGGCCCTGAAAGCTGCCGGCGTTCCCGTAGCCTGATATTTCCGTCTTACCCCGGGATGGCCGGGCCCGTCGTGTAGAAAGAGGGCCATGAAAATCCTTGTCCGGGTCCTCGTGACCGCGGTGGCCCTTGCTGTCGCGGCCTGGGTAGTCCCCGGCATCAAGCTCACGGCCTGGACCCTCCACGGCACCTCGGCCATCAGCAACGATGCGTCGATCGCCAAGACGCTGATCATCGTCGCGGTGATCTTCGGCTTGATCAACGCCATCCTCAAGCCGATCATCAAGGCCGTCGGGTGCGCGTTCTACATCCTCACCCTCGGCCTGATCGCGATCGTCGTCAACGGCGCACTGCTCTACCTCACCAGCTACATCGCCTATGACCAGCTGCACCAGCCGTTCCACGTCGCCACGTTCCTCGCTGCCGTCGAGGGCGCGCTCATCGTCGGCGTCGTGAGCTGGCTCATCCACCTCATCCTCGGCGAGGACTGATTTGCTGTATTGCCTGCGGGGGGACGACCCCCCTGCACCCCCCGCGTATGGCGGGGGCTTCGCCCCCCCATCACCCCCCCACGGGGGGACGCCGCAAAAGGCGCGTCGCCCCCCGCGCTGTGGTTGCCGTTAAGTCCTGGTGGTTGCTGTGGCAGGCGTTGCACAACCCGCAACGCCTCGTGCTGAGGGTGAGGTTAAGGCCTTGTGGTTTGCGGTGGCAGGCGTTGCACAAGCCGCAGCGCCTCGCTTCCTGGCTTGACTTCCCGGCATCGGCCACTAGGCGAAAGAGACATTTCCCCGAGCCCGCCGGACGTCGGCCCCGCTCCTCAGGGCGGGCGCGAAGATAGTGGATCGGCGTGCACGCCATAGCGTGCACGCCGATCCACTATCCTTGCCTCGCGTCGCGGGCCGCCCGGTATGCCCGGTTCCAGCTACGGCCGCGGCCGCCCAGTGCACCCGGCTTACCCTGGAACTTCAATTCCTGTAGGTCCCTGTGGCTGGTGTGGCAGGCGTGGCACAACCCGCAGCGGCTCGGTCTGTGGTTGCCGTTAAAGCCCTGTGGTTGCTGTCAGAAGGCGCCGCACAGGCGGCAGGGCCTGCGGCTTCGCGGCACTGCTAAGGTCATAGACTTAACCGCCTATACACTCTTGGTGCGCTGTCCACCCGCGCAGTCAATCCATCCACGTTTATGGAGTCACGCCGCCGTGAAGACCGATGTCGAAGAGCTGAGCCCGACCCGTGTCCGGCTGAGCGTCGAGGTTTCCTTCGAGGAGCTCAAGCCGAGCCTCGACAAGGCTTACAAAGAGGTGGCGCGGCAGGCGCGCATCCCTGGTTTCCGACCGGGCAAGGTTCCGCCGCGCGTCATCGACATGCGGATCGGCCGCGGCGCGGTGCTGTCCGAGGCAGTGAATGACGCGCTGCCCGAGTTCTACAGCAAGGCCGTGCAGGAGGCCGACGTGTTCGCCCTCGGCCAGCCTGACGTGGAGATCACGCAGCTCGACGACGGCAAGGAGCTCACGTTCACTGCCGAGGTCGAGGTCCGGCCGAAGTTCGAGCTTCCCGACTTCGCCACGCTCAGCGTCACCGTCGACAACGCCGAGGTCACCGACGAGGACGTCGACGAGTACCTGAACAACCTGCGCGAGCGCTTCGCCAGCCTCAAGACCGCCCAGCGCCCGGCCGAGGACGGCGACTACACGACGATCGACCTGTCCGCGAGCGTGGACGGCGAGCTCATCGAGGACGCTCAGGCGACCAGCCAGTCGTACGAGATTGGCAGCGGCACGATGCTCGACGGCCTGGACGAGGCGCTTAACGGCCTGTCCGCAGGTGACAGCGTGACGTTCAAGAGCGAGCTGGCTGGCGGCGAGGCGGAGGGCCAGGAAGCCGACATTACGGTGACCGTGCAAGCCGTCAAGGTCAAGGAACTGCCCGAGCTCGACGACGAATTCGCCCAGCTGGCAAGCGAGTTCGACACCCTCGACGAGCTGAAGGAAGACACCCGCAAGCAGCTCGAGCGGGTCAAGAAGCTCCAGCAGACCACGCAGGCCAGGGACAAGGCGGTCGAGACGCTCGTCGACGCCATCGACATCCCGCTGCCGGAGAAGTTCGTCGAGCACGAGCTGCTCCACTCCCGCGAGAACATCGACAACCAGCTCGCCCAGATGCGCATGTCGAAGGAGGACTACCTCACGTCGATCGAGAAGACGGAAGAGGAGTTCGACGCCGACCTCGTCGAGCAGTCGCAGCGGAGCGTCAAGGTCAGCTTCGTTCTCGACGAGCTTGCCCGTACCGAGAACCTATCGGTGAACCAGTCCGAGCTGTCCTACTTCGTCGCCGACCAGGCGCAGCGCATGGGCGTCAGCCCGGACTACTTCGCCCAGCAGCTAGTCCAGAACAACCAGATCAACGTCGCGGTCACCGAGGTACTGCGCGGCAAGGCCGCTACGATCGCCGCCGAGCGGATCCCGATCGCCGACGAGGCCGGCAACGCGATCGACGTCAAGGCCCAGATCGAGACCCTCAACGCCGACGTCGACGCGATGCTCGCCGCCCAGGCCGCTGAGCAGGCGAGCGCTGGCGTGCCGGAGGCCGAGGGTGACATCGAGGTCAGCGACCTCTCGATCGACGTCGCGGGCACCATCGAGGACGAGAGCGGCGAGCCCATCGAGGACGAGAGTGGCGAGGCCATCGGGGACGAGCCCGAGGGAGACGAGCCCGAGGACGCCGAGGCGTAACCCGCTCGCGCTTGGCTGAAATAAGCGTGCGCAGCCAGGGCTCCCTGCGGGTCCTGGCTGCGCACGCTCTTTTTCGCAGACAGGCCGCAGAGTGCTTTGTCGCAATTGTCGGATTATTGAGTCAATGCGTAACAGCCAACTGGCAACGCGGTGCCAAGACGATGCGCCGAAAGCGAACAGCGCACCGCACCGGACTCAGTTACTCCGCACTGGCGTTAATGTCCATTGAACGACACCCGAAAGTGATCGGAGCAGGTGACCACGTGACACAGCTTGATGCCAGGACGGCGACCCCCGATGCGCCGGTTATTCCCGGAGACCTGCTGTTCCAGCGGCTGCTGCGGAACCGCATCATCTTCCTCGGCCAGCAGGTCGACGACGACATCGCGAACCGGATCGCCGCCGAGATGCTGCTGCTCTCCGCCGAGGACCCGCAGCGCGACATCAACGTCTACATCAACTCCCCGGGCGGCTCGGTCTACGCGGGCCTGGCGATCTACGACGTGATGCAGTTCGTGCCCAACGACGTGGCCACCTACGCGATGGGCATGGCCGCGAGCATGGGGCAGTTCCTGCTCACGGCCGGCGCCCCGGGCAAGCGTTACGCGATGCCGAACTCCACGATCCTGATGCACCAGCCGTCAGGCGGCATCGGCGGCACCGCCACCGATATCAAGATTCAGGCCGAGCAGATGCGCTACGTGAAGAAGACGCTGTCGGAGCTCACGGCGCGGCACACCGGCCAGCCCCTGGACAAGATCCTCAAGGACGCCGACCGCGACCACTGGTACACCGCGCAGGAGGCCAAGGAGTACGGCTTCGTGGACCACGTGGTCAGCAGCGCCCAGGAGACCGCGGCCGGCAAGGTCGCCTCCTGACGGCAGCCGCGCCCCGCCAACTCCGCAGACCCAACTCCGATGACAGGGAGAAGCCGAACGTGACCCAGTACCCATCGTCCAGGTACGTGCTGCCGTCCTTCGTCGAGCGTACGTCGTACGGGGTCAAGGAGATGAACCCGTACAACAAGCTCTTCGAGGAGCGCATCATCTTCCTGGGCGTCCAGATCGACGACGCGAGCGCCAACGATGTCATGGCCCAGTTGCTCACGCTCGAGGCCATCGACCCGGACCGCGAGATCACGATGTACATCAACTCGCCCGGCGGGTCGATGACCTCGATGATGGCGATCTATGACACCATGCAGTTCATCCAGCCGGAGATCACCACCTGCTGCATTGGCCAGGCGGCCAGCGCGGCGGCGGTGCTGCTCGCGGCGGGCACCAAGGGCAAGCGCATCGCCCTGCCGAACTCCCGGATCCTGATCCACCAGCCGGCGACCGAGGGCGGTTACGGCCAGGCAAGCGACATGGAGATCCAGGCCGACGAGATCGACCGGATGCGCAAGGCCATGGAGACCATCCTTGCCAGGCACACGGGCAGGGACGAAGAGGAGATCGAGCGCGACATCGAGCGCGACAAGTTCCTGAGCGCGGCCGCGGCCAAGGATTACGGCCTCATCGACGAGGTGCTGACGGCCCTCAAGCGGGGGCAGACAGCCGCCGTGCCGGTAGCCTCTTAAGGGGGAAGAGCCTCACCTCTTCCCTCCCGGGCCCGTGAACGCGGTGGGGGTTTGAGGGGCAGATGGCTGTCGTGCCGGTAGCCTCTTAAAAGCGGAAGGGGCCTCACCTCTTCCCTCCCGGGCCGCTGAGGGGGTTTGATTGGTCCATTGGACTCCACAAGGCGGTACCGTCAAATAACAAGCGGTTGACGGCATGGCGGGACATGCCCGCCAGGTCGGGCCAGTAAAGCGCAAGTCGTTCCCACGAAGCGCGCAAACGGCCCGGCGCTGGCGGCCCCATGTAAAGGAGAAACTGGGTGGCACGCATCGGTGACGGTGGCGACCTGCTGAAGTGCTCGTTCTGCGGAAAGAGCCAGAAGCAGGTGAAGAAGCTCATCGCCGGCCCAGGTGTGTACATCTGCGACGAGTGCATCGATCTCTGCAACGAGATCATCGAGGAAGAGCTCTCCGAGCCCGACGGCATCAAGTGGGACAGCCTGCCGAAGCCGCGAGAGATCTACGAGTTCCTTGACGCCTACGTCATCGGTCAGGACAAGGCCAAGAAGTCTCTCTCCGTCGCGGTGTACAACCACTACAAGCGGATCCAGAGCGGCGGTGACCGCCCCGGCGACGAGGCGGTGGAGCTAGCGAAGTCCAACATCCTGCTCCTCGGCCCAACGGGCTCGGGCAAGACCCTGCTCGCCCAGACCCTGGCTCGCCTGCTGAACGTGCCGTTCGCGATCGCCGACGCGACCGCCCTCACCGAGGCGGGCTACGTCGGCGAGGACGTCGAGAACATCCTGCTCAAGCTGATCCAGGCCGCCGACTACGACGTCAAGAAGGCCGAGACGGGGATTATCTACATCGACGAGATCGACAAGATCGCCCGCAAGAGCGAGAACCCGTCGATCACGCGGGACGTCTCCGGGGAGGGCGTGCAGCAGGCGCTCTTGAAGATCCTTGAGGGCACCACCGCCAGCGTCCCGCCGCAGGGCGGCCGCAAGCACCCGCACCAGGAGTTCATCCAGATCGACACCACGAACGTGCTGTTCATCTGCGGTGGCGCGTTCGCGGGCCTGGAGAAGATCATTGAGCAGCGGTCCGGCTCCAACGGCATCGGCTTCCAATCGGTGCTGCGCGTCCGCGCCAAGAACATCACCGAGGACACCTTCGCCGACGTGATGCCCGAGGACCTGCTGAAGTTCGGCATGATCCCCGAGTTCGTCGGCCGCCTTCCGGTCATCACGAGCGTGCACAACCTGGACCGCGAGGCGCTCATCCAGATCCTGACCGAGCCGCGCAACGCGCTGGTCAAGCAGTACAGGCGCCTCCTTGAACTGGACGGCGTTGACCTGGAGTTCACCCCGGACGCCCTTGAGGCGATCGCCGACCAGGCCAACCTGCGCGGTACCGGCGCCCGCGGCCTGCGCGCGATCCTGGAGGAAGTCCTCCAGCCGGTGATGTACGAGGTGCCGAGCCGCAAGGACGTCGAGCGCGTGGTCATCACCCGCGAGGTGGTGATGGAGAACGTCAACCCGACCCTGGTACCGCGGGACGTCTCCCGCCGCACCCCGAGGGAAAAGTCCGCCTAGCGGTTATCCCCCCGGGGGGCCGACCCCCCGCACCCCCGGACATGTGGCCGTCACCCAACGCACGCATAACGGCTACTTTGTCGGTATTGCCGCTCCTGTCGGCCATGCCCGGATACCCTCGGTGGGGTACTGCCAGGATCACGAGCGGGAATGAGCGCGCAGATGAGCGGCTGGGACGTGTCCTCCACGCCTACATGGGGTCCGCAAGACGGGTCTGAAGTCACCCGGGCCTATAAGACCCGGGATGACGGCTCCCTGGACTACGGCCACGAGAGCATGAACTCCCCGGCGACGGGGCTCCCCGAGGCGGGGGGCGGCTTCCCCGGAGACGGCCCGGCTGGAGGTCCGCCGCCCGAATTCTTCGGGCAGGACTACGGCCAGGACCAAGACCCCGGTCCAGGCGGCTTCCCGCAGCGCACGCCCGGCCGGAGCCTCCAGGACCTGCCGAGGGGCGACACGCGCGGCAGGCACGGCTCCCCGGCGGCCAGCGCGTACGGCCGGAACAACGGGTACGGCCAGGACAACAACGGGTACGGCCAGGACAACAACGGGTACGGCCAGGACAACAACGGGTACGGCCAGGACAACAACGGGTACGGCCAGGACAACAACGGGTACGGCCAGGACAACGGGTACGGCCAAGGCACTGCTTACGGCCAGGACACCCCCTACGGCCAGGAGACCTCTTACGGCCAGGAGGCCGCCCACGGGCAGGAGGCCGCCTACGGCCAGGAGGCCGCCTACGGCCAGGAGGCCGCCTACGGCCAGGAGGCGTCCTTCGGCCAGGACAGTGCCTTCGGCCAGGACTGGGGCGGCAGCGGTGCCGACCAGGCCGACTCTTGGGGGGCCGGCGGCAGCCATGACAACGACGGCGGCTGGGGCCGGGCCGCAGGGCGGTCGGCCGCACCATGGGACGAGCACCCGCAGCAGGACGCGGGCTACGGCGATGCGGACGGCTTCGACCGCCAGGACTTTGGTCGTCAGGGCTACGGCCGCCAGCCCGAGAGCCCCGGCTACTCCGCCCAGGACTATGGGGGCCATGACCTTCCCGGTCAGCAGGGCCAGGGCCGCGGCACGCAGGGGTCACCGGAGTTCGGTCGCGGAGGCCGTGACAGCACCGCGATAAACGACCCGGCCTTGCAGGACTTCTTCGCCCCGACGCGCGGTGGCGGTGGCGGTGGCGGCTTCTCCGACCAGGGGCCGGGCCGGTCAGGCGGCGAGCCCCCCAGGGAGCGGTTCCGCATGGCCGCCGCCGACTGGGCCAACCCCGGCGGGGCCGCACCAGCGCGCACCGGAACGGGGCCGAGCCCCAGGCCTGGCGGGCAGCGCGGCGACCGCAATGAGTCGCGCGGCGGCCGTAAGGAGTCGCGCGGCGGCCTCGGCTCGAAGGGCCTCATCGTGATCGGCGCGGTGGTCGTCGTCGTCATCGCGGCCGGCGCCTACCTGTTCCTGCACAAGACCGGCACCACGACGCCCACGGCGGGCAGCACCTCGAAGAGCGGCACCACGACGCCCGTGAAATCGTCGGGGAGCACGGCGGGGGCAGGGACGGGGACCGGGAGCGGAACGACGGCCCCTGCCTACACCCTGTCCACGCCGGCTACGGCGGGCGGCTACCCGATGGGCCAGGACCCGAACTTCCTGAAGACGGCCACGGCCACGGCGCAGCAGGTCAGTACGTCGGTGACCTCGGGCGGCGGCGGCACGGTAAAGGGCAGCCCGGTGTCGGCGGCCTACCAGCTGCCCGCCAGCCAGGTCATCACGTTCGTCGGCTATGAGGGCACGTTCACCCCGGCCAAGGTCAAGACGATCCTCGCCTCGCTCGGCTCCGACCCGAACACCTACCCGGCGGGCACGTACGGCGGCGTCCTCGGCTGCGTCAACACCACGACGTCGCCGAGCGGCGCGGTCTGCGTCTGGGCCGATTCGAGCACCCTCGGCGTCACCGAGTTCTTTGACACGGCGGGCCCGGAGACCCTGAGCCCCGGCACGGAACAGGCCCTGGGCGCGTCCGACACGGTGAAGCTCCGCACCGACGTGGAGAAGAAGGCAAGCTAGCTCGTCTTCCTAAGAGAGTGGATCGTTAGGAGGCCCAGGGGCCGCCTAACGATCCACTCTCTTGCGTCCGGGCAAAAGCCGCGATCGTATTAGCCCCGCCCCGCGCGGACGGTGCGCGACGGGTCCCCGTAATTCGTAGACTCACTTGATGTGACAGGACAGCAGGAAGGGCTTGCCCCGCAGTACGCGCCCGCCGAGGTCGAGGCCCGCCGCTACGAGCACTGGGAGAAGGCCGGCTACTTCGCGCCGGAGGCCCAGGAGAACTCAGACGCGCCGAGCTACACGATCGTGCTCCCGCCGCCGAACGTAACGGGCATCCTGCACATCGGCCACGCGCTGAACCACACGCTGAGCGACATCCTCATCCGCCGCCGCCGGATGCAGGGGTACCGCACGCTGTGGCTGCCCGGCATGGACCACGCCGGCATCGCCACCCAGAACGTCGTCGAGCGCGAGCTGGCGAAAGACGGCCTGTCCAGGCACGACCTCGGCCGCGAGGCGTTCGTCGAGCGGGTCTGGCAGTGGAAGGACACCTACGGCGGCCGGATCCTGTCCCAGATGCGCCGCCTCGGCGACTCCGTGGACTGGTCCCGCGAGCGCTTCACCATGGACGAGGGGCTGTCCCGCGCCGTCCAGACGATCTTCAAGCGGCTGTACGACGACGGGCTGATCTACCGCGCCGAGCGGATCATCAACTGGTGCCCGCGCTGCCTCACCGCCCTGTCCGACATCGAGGTCGACCACTCCGACGACGACGGCGAGCTCGTCTATATCGGCTACGGCGACGGGGACAGTGCGAGCCCGGGGGGACGACCCGCCCAGACCCCGGGAAATAAGCGGTGGGACATCGTCGTGGCCACCACGCGGGCCGAGACCATGCTCGGCGACACCGCCGTAGCCGTCCACCCGGACGACGAGCGCTATGCGCACCTGGTCGGCACCGAGGTCGAGTTGCCGCTCACCGGGCGGACGATCCCGGTCGTGGCCGACGCGCACGTCGATCCGAACTTCGGCACCGGCGCGGTCAAGGTCACCCCGGCGCACGACCCGAACGACTTCGAGATCGGCCGCCGCCACGACCTCCCCATGCTCGCCATCATGGACGAGCGCGGCGTGATCACCGCGCACGGGCCGTTCGAGGGCCTGGACCGGTTCGAGGCCCGGCCCGCAGTCGTCGCCGCGCTGCGTGAGGAAGGCCGGATCGTCAAGGAGGTCCGCCCCTACGTGCACGCGGTCGGGCACTGCTCCCGCTGCGCCACCACGGTTGAGCCCCGGCTGTCCCTGCAGTGGTTCGTGAACGTGGCCCCGCTCGCCAAGGCGGCCGGGGATGCCGTTCGCGACGGCCGCGTGCAGATCTCGCCGCCGGAGATGAACGCGAGGTACTTCGGCTGGGTGGATGACATGCACGACTGGTGCATCTCCCGCCAGCTCTGGTGGGGGCACCGGATCCCGGTCTGGTACGGGCCCGGCGGTGAGGTGCGCTGCGTCGGGCCGGACGAGACCGCGCCCGAGGGCTGGACCCAGGACGGCGACGTCCTCGATACCTGGTTCTCCTCCGCGCTGTGGCCGTTCTCCACGCTCGGCTGGCCGGATGAGACCCCGGACCTGCGCGCGTTCTACCCGACGAGCGTGCTGATCACGGCGTACGACATCCTGTTCTTCTGGGTCGCCCGGATGATGATGTTCGGCCTGTACGCCATGAGGGGCAAGCCCCCGGCGGACGCGGTGCCGTTCAAGACCATGACGCTGCACGGCCTGGTGCGCGACCAGTTCGGCAAGAAGATGTCCAAGTCCAAGGGGAACGTCGTCGACCCGATTGACTGGATGGAGCGCTTCGGCACCGACGCGACGCGCTTCACCCTCGCCAGGGGCGCCACCCCCGGCAGCGACGAGGCGATCAGCGAGGACTGGGCGGCGGGCTCGCGGAACTTCTGCAACAAGCTCTGGAATGCGACCAGGTTCGCGCTGATGAACGGGGCGGAAGCCACGCCCTCGTTCGGGATAGCCAAAGGCGGCATCAGTGGCGGCCCGCGCCTTAGCGGAGACCTCAGCACCGCCGACCGCTGGATTCTCTCCCGCCTTTCCGGTGTGATCGCCGAGGTGGACGGGCTGCTTGAGCAGTTCGAGTTCGGCAAGGCCTGTGAGGCGCTGTACCACTTCGCGTGGGACGAGTTCTGCGACTGGTACCTGGAACTCGCCAAGGTGCCGCTAACGTCCGGGGACGAGCTCGCTGCCGCGCGCACGCGGGCAGTGCTCGGGTTCGTGCTCGACCAGATGCTGCGGCTGCTGCACCCGGTGATGCCGTTCATCACCGACGAGCTGTGGCGCGCGCTGACCGGCGAGGACTCGGTGATGATCGCGGCCTGGCCGACGTATCAGTTCACCGATGCGGTAGCCGAGGCCGAGATCGCCGCGCTGATGCGGCTGGTGACCGAGATCCGTCAGTTCCGCTCCGGCCAGGGCCTTCGCCCCGGCCAGCGGGTGGCCGCGCGGCTCGCCGGGATCGAGGGCACGCCCCTGGCGGCGCACGAGGAGTCGATCCGCGCGCTGCTGCGCCTCACGGTCCCGGAGGAGGGCTTCGCGGCTTCCGCGGCGCTGGCCGCTGAGGGCATCACCGTCGAGCTCGACCTTGCGGGCACGGTGGACGTCGAGGCCGAGCGCAAGCGGCTGGAGAAGGACCTCACAGCGGCCCGCAAAGAGGCCCAGTCGATGACCGCCAAGCTGGCTAACGAGTCCTTCACCGCGAAGGCCCCGCCTGAGGTCATCGAGAAGGCGAGGCAGCGACTCGCCGGCGCCGAGTCCGACATCGCCCGCCTCGAATCCCGTCTGGCGTCCCTCGGCTAGCGGCCCTGCCCCCGAGCCGCTCGGCAAGGGGGCGTTTGCGCAGTCGACCCGAGGGCAACGCTAGGCTGATCGGCGTGGATGAGTATTTCCCGAGCACCGTCGCCGAGCGGCTGCGCGAGGTAGAGCTTGAGATCGGGTCGCGGCGGGCGGAGCACCAGATTGACCCGACGCTTGACCGGGTCGCGGCGCTGGTCACCCTGCTCGGCGACCCGCACCGGGCGTTCCCGATCGTCCACGTCACCGGCACGAACGGCAAGACGTCGACGACGCGGATGATCGAGTCGCTGCTGCGCGAGCGCGGGCTGCGGACCGGGCGGTTCACGTCGCCGCACCTCGTGTCGATGCGGGAGCGGATCTGCGTGGACGGCGAGCCGCTGTCCGCCGAGCGCTTTATCGAGCTTTACGAGGAGATTTCGCCGTACCTCCAGCTGGTCGACGACCAGCAGCCCGCTAACCTGTCCTTCTTCGAGGTCCTCACCGGGATGATGTTCGCCGCGTTCGCGGACGCGCCGGTGGACGTCGCGGTCGTCGAGGTCGGCATGGGCGGCCGGTGGGACGCGACCAACGTGGCCGACGGCGTGGTCGCCGTGATCACGCCGATCGCGATGGACCACATGCAGTGGCTCGGCGACACGATCGAGGCGATCGCGACGGAGAAAGCGGGCATCATCAAGCCGGGCGCCACCGTCGTGATCGCGCAGCAGGAGGTCGCGGCCGCGGAGATCCTCCTGGAGCGTGCCGCGCTCGCCGGCGCGACCGTCGCCCGCGAGGGCTTCGAGTTCGGCGTGCTCACCCGCGAGCTGGCGGTCGGCGGGCAGCAGCTCGTGCTCCAGGGGCTGCGCGGCATATACGGGAACGTGTACCTGCCGCTGTTCGGGGCGCACCAGGCGTCCAACGCGGCGTGCGCGCTGGCGGCCGTCGAGGGGTTTGCGGGCGTGGCGGAGACTGCCGTGAACGAGGACGGCTCCACCATTACCCTTGGCCCCGGACTGTCCAGCGAGGGTCTCGACCCGGACCTGGTCCGCGCTGGGTTCGCCAGGGCGAGCTCCCCGGGAAGGCTCGACATCCTGCGCCGCTCCCCGACGGTGATCGCGGACGCGGGGCACAACCCGGCGGGCGTGGCGGTGACCATGCAAGCGCTCACCGAGAGCTTCGACTTCGACCGGATCATCGGCGTCGTCGCGGTCGCCGAGGACAAGGACGCGGCGGGCGTGCTCGACGAGCTTGAGCCCGTCCTGTCGGAGATCGTCGTGACCACGAACTCCTCGCCCCGCGCGATGCCCGCCGCCGAGCTGGCCGAGCTGGCCCGCGAGATCTTCGGCGAGGACCGCGTCCATGTCGAGGCGCGCCTCGATGACGCGATCGAGGCGGCCGTTGCCCTGGCCGACGAGGCGGACGCGGAACTGGCGGACGAGGCGGGCGGCGGCCTCGGCAGCACCGCCGTCCTGGTGACCGGCTCCGTCGTCACGGCGGGTGATGCCCAGCTGCTGCTCGCCCCGGCAAGCGCGATCGGCGCGAGCTCGAACGCGGGCTACACGGCGCGGACCGCCCAGACGGCGAAGACATCCAAGCCAGGAGACCACAAGAACTCCTTTCTTTTTGATGTTCCGGAGGCGTAGGACCGTGCGGTCGAGGCAAAAAGAAAGAAGTCCTTCGTGAAGCGCCTGCTGGTCACCGTCCTGTCCATGGAGGCGGTCGTCGTCCTGCTCGCGATTGTCCCGGCCAAACAACTCGGCCACGTGAACGGCGGCATGGCGGCAGCCGTGTGCGGTGCCATCGCGGTCGTCGCGCTCTTGCTCTGCGGCGTCGTAGGGCGCGGCAAGGCCGGGCTCTACGCGGGCTCGGTCTTCCAGGCCCTGGTCATCGCTTCCGGCGTCCTGTTGTCCGCGATGTACATCCTCGGCGTTATCTTCGCTGCGCTCTGGTTCACCGGCATCTGGCTGGGCCGCAAGTGGGAGCGTCCGGCCGCTCCCGCGTCCCGGTAAGCTCAGGCGTGATCGAGTAAATCAAGGGCAAGTAAAAGCAAACGCAAGGAGCAGTAGTGTCACAGCGCACCCTTATCCTCGTCAAGCCGGACGGCGTCGAGCGCAGCATCATCGGTGACGTAATTTCCCGAATTGAGCGCAAGGGCCTGAAGGTGGTCGCGTTGGAACTGCGCACAATCGACACCGACACCGCGCACGCGCACTATGCCGAGCATGCGGAAAAGCCCTTCTTCGGGGAACTTGTCGATTTCATCACCTCCGGCCCGCTGGTCGCGCTCGTGGCCGAGGGCGAGCGGGCCATCGAGGCGTTCCGCGCGCTCGCCGGCGCCACCGACCCGGTCAAGGCGGCGCCCGGCACCATCCGCGGCGACTACGCCCTGCAGGTGTCGCAGAACATCGTGCACGGCAGTGACTCCCAGGAGTCGGCCGAGCGAGAGATCAAGATCTTCTTCCCCGAACTCGTTTAAGCCGTGCAGCGTTAGATAGATACCTGTAGTACCAGGTCGGCCGCGAACGCGATCCGCGGTCGCGGCCGCGCCCGGTGCAAATGCACGTTCAGCTGCACGGTCTGCCGCATGGGTCAAATTAGGACAAAGCGGCGGACTCTGTAAGAATTCTGTAAGAGATACCGCAAGAGTTTACGGAGCATTGTCTCATAGCTAAATCACAGGGACGGCGCTCCGCGTTACCCAATGCATATCGGATAGGCTCGACATTGGTTTAGCACGCCTGCGATCAGAAGGGTTGCCGCACCCTATGAGCAATGCGCTGAAGTTCCTTGGCCGCGACATGGCGATCGACCTCGGGACCGCCAACACCCTGGTGTATGTGCGCGGCCGGGGTATCGTCCTCAACGAGCCGAGCGTGGTGGCGCTCAACACCAACACCGGCCAGGTGGTCGCCGTCGGGGTTGAGGCCAAGCGCATGATCGGCCGCACCCCCGGCAACATCGTGGCCGTCCGGCCGCTCAAGGACGGCGTGATCGCGGACTTCGACGTCACCGAACGCATGCTGCGATATTTCATCCAGAAAGTGCATAAGAGAGCCCGGATGGCCAAGCCGCGCATCGTCGTCGCCGTCCCCAGCGGCATCACGGGCGTCGAGCAGAGCGCCGTCAAGGAGGCGGGCCACCAGGCAGGCGCCCGCAAGGTCTACATCATCGAGGAGCCGATGGCGGCGGCGATCGGCGCAGGCCTGCCGGTCAACGAGCCGACGGGCAACATGGTGGTGGACATCGGCGGTGGCACCACGGAGGTCGCGGTGATCTCCCTGGGCGGGATCGTCACGAGCCAGTCCATCAGGATCGGCGGCGACGAGATGGACCAGGCGCTCATCACGTTCGGCAAGAAGGAGCACAGCCTGATGCTCGGCGAGCGGACCGCCGAGGAGATCAAGCTGGCGCTCGGCTCGGCGTTCCCCGCCAAGGATGAGCCGAACGCCGAGATCCGCGGCAGGGACCTCGTCTCCGGCCTGCCCAAGACCGTCCTCATCTCCGCCGCCGAGGTCAGAAGGGCGATCGACGAGCCCATCAACCTCATCATCGATGCGGTCAAGTCCACCCTCGACAAGTGCCCGCCCGAGCTGGCCGGCGACGTCATGGACCGCGGCATCGCCCTCACCGGCGGTGGCGCCCTCCTGCGCGGACTCGACCAGCGGATCCGGGAGGAGACCGGCATGCCCGTGCACATCGCGGACAGCCCCCTCGACTCCGTGGTGCTCGGCACCGGCAAGTGCGTGGAGGACTTCGACACCTTGCGTCAGGTGCTCGTTCCCGACCGGCGGTAGCCTGACCAGCACGCTGGGGAGCGCAAGAGGAGGGCAAGGGGAGCGCAAGTTGACGGGAGTTGCGCATTGCTTGAAACGAGACGTACCCGAGCTGTTCTTATCGCGCTGCTCGTCGTAGCGATCGCGCTCATCACGATCGATTTCCGCGACGACGGCAACTCGAGCGCGCACGGCCTTGGCGGACAGATCTTCGGCCCGGTCGAGCGGCTCGCCGGCGACGTCACTGGAGTCTTCAGGGGCACCAGCGGCAGCAGCAGCGAGATCGCGAGCCTGCAGCAGCAGAACGACCAGCTGCGCGCCCAGCTCGCCCAGGCCCAGACTGGCGACGCTGACGCCACGCAGCTCGCCAGCCTCCTGCGCCTCGCCGTGGGCAAGTACAAGGTCGTCACCGGCACCGTGATCGCGGCTGGCGGGGACTACTCCGACACGGTGACGATCAACGCGGGCAGCGCGGACGGCATCACCACCAACGAGACCGTCCTCAACGGCGAGGGCCTTGTCGGCGCCGTCGTGAGCACGACCCCCACGACCGCCACCGTCCAGCTCACCACCGACGCAGGCACCACGGTCGGCGTCCGGATGGCGGGCGGCCAGATCGGCGCGCTCACCGGCACCGCACAGTCACTAAGCGGCAGTGCACCGCTCAAGCTCACCCTCTTCAACGCGAACGCCAAGCTCAAACCAGGTGAAACCCTTGTCACCTTCGGCTCGGTAGGCGGCCGCCCTTACGTCCCGGGTGTCCCGGTCGGCACCGTGGCCACCGTGACCACGCAGCCCGGCTCGCTTACCCCGACCGCGCTGGTCAAGCCGTTCGCCGACTTCACCGGCCTCGGCGTCGTCGGAGTGGTGGTGTCCAAGTGACGCCGGGGCCGTCTTTCGCCCGCAAGGCAATCACCGCCGCCGTCCTCACCGTCGCCCTCTTCGCCGCCGTCGTCATCCAGCTCACCGTGGTCAACCGGCTCCCGCTCCCTGGTGCCGCCGCGCCGGACCTAGTCCTCCTGCTCGTCACCGCGATCGCGGTCACCACCAGCCCGTTGAGCGGCGCCGTCACTGGGTTCGCCGGCGGCCTCGCGCTGGACGTCGCGCCCCCCGCCGCCCACTACGCCGGCGAGTACGCGCTGGTCTTCTGCCTGGCCGGCTACGCCGCCGCGCGCGTCAGCAGCGCGATCATCAACATGAACGGCGGCGAGCGCGACCCGATCGCCGTCTTCACCGTCATGGCCGCCGCGGCGGCGGCCGGCGAGGCGGGCAAGGCCGCCCTCGGCATGCTCCTGTCGGACCCGGACGTGACCGGCGCCGTGGTCGCCAGGGTGCTGCCCGGCGCGATCCTCTACGACCTGCTACTCGCCCCGCTCGCGTTCTGGCTCGTCTCCCGCGTCACGCGCGCCGCTGCCTGGAACACGGTGCCGGGGCGCGCCCCCGCCCTGGAGTTCAGCAGCGGCCAGCGCCTGGCCTCGGTCTTCAGGCAGGCGTCGGCCGGCGCCGTCCCGAATCTGCGACTCGCCGGCACGGGAGAGACCTACAGAAAGCAGTCCCCGGCGCGCCGCGTCCCGAGGCTGCGGCTCGCCGGCACGGGAGAGACCTACAGAAAGCAGTCCCCAGCGCGCCGCGACCCGAAGCTGCGGCTATCCGGCGCCCGCTCTGGATCCAGCCTCCGAACGACTGCGGCTTTCTCCGGTAGCACCCCATTTCCCTTGACAGCCGGCCGGACCCCGAAGCTGAGCTTCGCCGGAGACCTCAGGACCCGCACCGTCGGACGCGCGGCACGGACCCCGGGCAAGAACTGGCTCAGAGGCGCCGCGTCGTCGGCCATGCCTGAAGCGAAGCGGCCGGCGCGCGGCCCGGCGCGTGGCTGGCTGCGGCCGTCGGCCGGTGCCTTCGCAGGCGCCCGTTCGGTTGGAGCCGCGAGCGGGCCATCGCGGGGCTTCATGGGCGCCGCGCGTTCTGCTGTTTCCCCGATCGCTGCGCGTCCGGCCAGGTCCTCGTCGGAAGCCCTTGCGGCGCGCTCGGCGCCGTCCGGCCTGTCCGCGCTGTCTGGCCCGGGCACGCCGCTGGCCGGCCGCCGCTCACCGCACGCCGGCTGGCTCCGCTCCTCCCGTACGGCCGCGTCGGCGTTGTCCGGGCAGCGGCTGTCCCCGCGCAGCGGCTGGCTCGGCAGCGCCCGCCGTCCGCGCACCGTCATCGGCTCCGGCGTGGGCGCCGGCGGCCGTATCCGGCGCCGCCGCAACTGGTACGCCGAGTCCCCGTCGGGGGCATGGCTGCGGCGCAGCCGTCACCCGTGGCGCAAGCGCAGCAGGCGACTGCTCCGGATGGTAGGGGTAGGCCGATGATTCCCCGGTTCCGCAAGCGGCTGTTTCGGATGGTGGAGGGAAGGTTCCGGATGGTGGGGGTAGGCCGATGATTCCCCGGTCCCGCAAGCGGCTGCTCGGCCTGTACGTCATCGCGCTGGCGTTCCTCGTCGTCCTCGGCGGGCGGCTGTGGTACCTGCAAGTGCTCGACACCCAGCAGTACAAGGCCCTTGCCCAGGTGAACCAGACCAGGACGATCGTGGTCCCCGCGGTGCGCGGCATGATCACCGACGACAGCGGCGTGCCGCTGGTGGACAACCAGACGTCGATGACCGTCTCGGTGAACATGATGCAGCTGTCCCAGGCCACGAGCGACAACGGCAAGGCGGTCCTCGCCCGGCTCGCCCCGCTGCTGCACATGTCGGACACGACCCTGACGCAGAAGGTCAGGCTCTGTACGGTCGGCGTCTCCCAGCCCTGCTGGACGGGGTCGCCGTACCAGCCGATCCCGGTCGCGGAGAACGTGAGCGACACGATCGCGCTGCAGGTCATGGAAGAACCCACGCTGTACCCCGGCGTCACCGCGCAGCTCACGCCGGTCACCGACTATCCCATGCCGGACGGCGCGAACCCGGCGCAGGTCCTCGGCTACCTGCAGCCGATCACCCAGGCCGAGATGGCGCAGGATCACCTGCCGGAGACCGGGTTCGCCCAGGATGACCTGGTCGGCCAGTCGGGCCTTGAAGCCCAGTACAACACGGCGCTGTCCGGCAAGCCGGGTACCCAGACCGTGTCGGTGAACGCGGCGGGCGACGTCCTCGGCACCGTAAGAGGCACCCAAGCGCAGACCGGGGACACGCTGGTGACCTCGCTGAACGGGAAGGTCCAGGCGGTCGCCCAGAAGGCACTGAACAGCGCGATCGCCAGTTCGCGCGCGGCGGGCAACTCCGCGAACCAGGGCGCGGCCATCGTGGAGACCACCACCGGCAGGATCGTGGCGATGGCCAGCTACCCGGACTACAACCCGAACTTGTGGACCACTGGGATGTCCCAGCAGCAAGTCGACAACCTGTTCGGCCTCGGCGGCGACTCCGGCTCCGGCGAGCCGGCGGTGAACTGGGCGACCCAGGGCCAGTACTCCCCGGGCTCCACGTTCAAGATCACCTCGACCGCCGCGGCCGTCGCCGACGGGTTCTCGCTGAACGGGCTCTACAACTGTCCCGCGTCAGTGACCATCGGCGGCCAGTCGTTCATCAACGACGGCGAGCCCAGCCTAGGCGACATGTCGTTCTCCGAGGCGCTGATCCAGTCCTGCGACACCGTGTACTACGAAGTCGGCTACCAGATGTGGCAGACCGACGACAACAAGGCCGATTTCGAAAAAAACCCGAACGCCCCGACCCAGAAGATGCAGCAGATGGAGCTCGACTGGGGCTTCGGCAACTACACGGGCGTCGACCTGCCGGAAGAGGCCACCGGCACGATCCCCACCCGCCAGTGGCTTTACAACATGTGGGAGGACAACGCCCACAAGGGCCAGGACTGGTGCAAGAACGGCAAAGCGAACGGCTCGTACGTGCAGCAGATCGAGAACCAAGACTGCCAGGACGGCTGGGTCTGGGCGCCGGGCCAGGCGGCGATCGCGGCGATCGGTCAGGGCTACGTGACCGCGACTCCGCTGCAGCTCACCAACGCCTACACCGCCCTGGCCAACGGCGGCACGCTGTACGCACCGCGGATCGGCGAGGCGCTGGTCTCGTCGTCGGGCAAGGTGGTCCAGGCGATCAACCCGCCGGTGACCCGCAAGCTGCCCGTTGCCTCGGAAACCCTCGCCTACATGCGCACCGCCCTGGCAGGCGTGGTGTCCCAGGGCACCGCGGCAAGCGCGTTCGGCGGGTTCCCGCTTAATCAGGTCTGCGTGGCGGGCAAGACCGGTACCGCGCAGATCGAGGGCAAGGTCGCGACCTCGGTGTTCGCGTCGTTCGCCCCCTGCAACAACCCCAAGCTCGTGGTGGTCGTCATGCTGCCCAACTCCGGCTACGGCGCCGACGCGGCTGCCCCGGCGGTCCGCCAGATCTGGGACGGCATCTACGGCCTTCAGGGCCAGAAGGCGGCCATGCCGGGCGGCAACCTGCCCGCGCTGCCGAACCTGGCCGCGATGACCAAGGGAGGCGGCAAGTGAGCGTCGGCCTCCCGTCCCGTGGCTGGGCCGGCCCGCGGCCCGGCACGTTCGCACCGCGCCACCGGTCGGCCCTCGCGAGGTCGTTCGCCAAAGGCGGTATCGCCCGCTCCTGGGACTGGCCGCTGATCGTCGTCACCTGCGCGCTGACCGTCCTCGGCACGGTGCTCGTCTGGGCGGCGACCGAGCCGCAGCTGCGCCAGGCGGGCCTCGACCCGCACACGTACCTGACGAAGGCGGCCCTCTGGGCGGTCCTCGGCCTGATCCTGATGTTCGTCACGGCGTCGATCGACTACCGTCGGATCAGGCGCAGCACCCCGGTCCTGTACGGCCTGTCCCTGCTGCTCCTCCTCGCCGTCCTCGCCGTCGGCCAGTCGGTGAACGGCGCGAAGGCGTGGATCGCCCTGCCAGGCGGCTTCCAGGTCGAGCCCTCGGAATTCGCCAAGCTTGGCCTTATCCTCGCAGTCGCGTGGCTGCTGTCGCGGCGCAACCTGGCGACGGGCCGCCCGACGATCAAGGACGTCATCTTCGCGGCCCTGGCTGCCGCCCCGCTGATCGCCCTAGTCGAGAAGGAACCCGCCCTCGGCGTCACCCTGGTCCTGGCCTTCACTCTGGTCGGCATGATCGTGGTGTCGGGCATCCGGATCTCCTGGGTGCTCGGCGGCCTCTCGGCCCTCGTCGTCGGCATCTACGCGATCGCAAAGCTGCACCTGCTCAAGGGCTACCAGCTGACCCGGCTGACCTCGTTCCTCCACCCGCAGCAGGACCTGGCCGGCGCCGGCTACAACGGCATCCAGGCCAAGATCGCGGTCGGCTCCGGCGGCCTCTACGGCCAGGGCCTGTTCCACGGCACGTTCACCGGCGGCAACTTCGTCCCGTCGGTGGACACCGACTTCATCTTCACGGTCGCGGGCGAGGAACTCGGCTTCGTCGGCTGCGTGGTCATCGTCGCGATGCTCGCTTTCATCGTGCTCCGCGCAATCCGCGCCGCCCAGCGAGCCGACGACATGTACGGCATGCTGGTGGCCTCCGGCATAGCGGTCTGGTTCGCCTTCCAGTCCTTCGTGAACGTCGGCATGACGATCGGCATCATGCCAATCACGGGCCTCCCGCTCCCGTTCGTGAGCTACGGCGGCTCAGCGATCTTCGCCGACATGATCGCCATCGGCCTCCTCCAGAGCGTCCGCCGCCACCACCACTCCCTGCTCACCTAACCCCTGCCCCCGGACCTCATGAACAGCGACACCATCCCGGTTTCCCAGCAGGTCGCTGCGCGTTACTTCGAGATGTGGAACACGGCGACTCCTCGAGAGCGGCCGAGATCCTCAGCCCCGCCTGGGTCGGCCACGCCCACCCCGAGGTAACGGGCCGCAGGCCGTCCAGCTCGCCGATGACGACCGGACTTTCCTGGCAAACCGGGCGCACATCGCCCCGATGCCGTGCGCGGAACGCTTAACTAATGCCATTGGGCCAGCCCCCTAAATCGGCTCCCGCGGCAATCGCCGCCCCAGGGGCACAGAACCCGTACTTCGGCGATCGTGTCCCGCCAGCGATAGGCGACCGTCGCAATACCCCCAACCCAAAGGGCATTGAAACCCGTTGACCCGCCGGCCATCGCCCCCACCCACCTCCCCTCAGCGGAGAGTCACGCCCCTGCGGGCCCAGGCGATTTCACGCCAGATGGCCTGTTCTGCCACCCGGTTGCGGTAACCAGCCCGTGGCGCGCCATCACCATCGCGCATTGTGACCGCTCATGCCGGCTCTCGATGCCGGTGCAGGCACCTCAGGAAACCGCCCTTGCGTCCCCCGGTGCGCGCACGCAAATCCCCTGGTCAACGCCATGATCAATACGCCCTGCCCGCATCAGGGCGCTTTCCTGGCCTTTCTTTGGTAGTGTCCCGCAGTAACCGCCAAACGAGCAGGTCAGGCCCCACAAAAACCGACATCTGTCGCAAAACCCCGCCCAATCCCAAGGGCATAGAAACGAACGCAGCCACGCCGCCCGGTGACGAGAGATCGCCCATGTCGCAAAACCCCGCCCAATCCCAAGGGCATAGAAACGTTGCGGGTATGGTGATCCGCAGCTTATTGTGGCCGTCGCAAAACCCCGCCCGACCCGAAGGGCATAGAAACAAGGTGATGATCCTGCTTCCCGTTCCCGAGTCGTCGCAAAGCCCCGCCCGACCCCAAGGGCATAGGAAACGGATGGCCACCATGACCACCACGAACGCGATCGCCGACCGTCGCAAAGCCCCGCCCTACCCTGGCAAGCGGAAGCGCGCCAAGAGCACGGAGGCGGTATGGCTAAGGCCCAGTCATCGGGGGATCTTCCACTGCAGGCCCGTGACGTGGTTGAGCTCGTCGAGCAAGTTCTCGCCGACAGGGCCGCCGCCTAGCCCAGTCGGTGGGTGGCCGGGCATGGTGTAGCTCAGGAACTCGCACCCGCCAAGACTCGCGCTAGCTTTACCGACCGCCAGCCCGCCGGGTCGTGCGCTGAAGGTCACCCCGATGTCGCCGGTCGGTGCTGGGCCGGAGCATTCGCCGCCCGGCGGGGTGACCGGCAGGCCGTTGAGGTACGCCGCGATCGCGCGGACCTTCGTCAGATCGCTCACCGTCGCCGTCGCGATCACCGTCACGGTCTCCTTGGGCGGCGTGCCGCCGAAGTTGTACTTAGTCTCGACGAGCGTGGCGACCCTAGCCGTGGCCGGGACCGTGTCGCCGGCGGACCGGGCCGGGTAGTAGTCCACGAGGGCGTCTACCCGGATCGCGGTCTGCCCTTGTCCCGCGGACGTCGTGGAGACAGCGAGCTCGCGCTCATCCAACAGCCCGGCAACGGGCGGGATGCTGAAGACGTCATTCCAGACACCACTCGCGGCCGTCCCGTAGCCGAAGAGATGGTAAAGCGGCGAAATGTTTGCTGCCTCCCAGTCGATCAGCGACTTGGGGTCGCCGGGCGCCACCCACCACGAGGTCCTGGTCACGACATCGCTGTCCGTGGGCGTCGGTGCCCCAGAGGAGTCGCTCATCGGGCTCGACGGCACAGGCGACCCGGACACCTCCCGCGCCCCCGGCGGCGGCGCGAAGGCCTTGAGCATAAGGGCGGCATCCGCCTCCGCTCGCTGCCGCGGCGTTCCCGCCGACACGGACGAGTCGGCCGTCCCGGTAGCGCTTCCGGTTGCCTTCACCGAAGGCCCCGCACCAGTCCCATGAGCAGGCGACGGCGTATGCATGACCGCGCACCCGGCAACCGTGAATGCCACGACAAACCCAGAGAAAGCCATGACCAGGAACGCCGCACGCGGACGTCCCGGCCACCGGGAGACGCGGGGGAGAAGCCTCATGCCCCTTAGACGCGCTGGCACCCCCTGTGGTTTCGATTGCCCCAGTCTCCGTCCTCTCGACCTAAGCGTGCCCGCTGCCGACGGCAGAGTGCCCGGCGTGTCCATCGGGCAACTGCTTACGGTTGCCGTATGGACATCATCCAGTTCATGCCGCGCTTGTACTTCATCCGCCTTCGCGTCGGGCATGCCTACCTGTGGCAAGACCCCGACGGACTCACGCTTATTGACACTGGTCTCCCCGGGTCCGCGCCCCTGATCGCAGAAGCGATCCGTCAGGCCGGGTACCGGCCAGCGGACCTGCGCCGACTATTTCTGACGCACTTCCACGTCGATCACATCGGCGCCGCGGCTGACATCGCGGGCTGGGGCGCGGTAGAAGTGCTCGCGCACCACGCCGACGCGCCGTTCATCCGGTCCCAGGCCGCCGGGCCGCCACCGGACCTGGCCGACTGGGAACAGCCCGTCTACGACCGAACGATTAGCCGGCTCCCGCCGCAGTCGACGGTGCCGCCCCGGATAGACCGCGAACTCGACGACGGCGACGAACTCGGCTTCGGCGACGGCGCCGTGACCGTGTCCGTTCCCGGCCATACGCCGGGCAGCATCGCGCTCTACCTTCCCCGGCACCAGGTGCTGTTCACCGGCGACGCCGCAGCGCGCGGCCAGGACGGGAAGATCATCTGCGGCATCTTCAACGTCAACCGCGCCCAGGTCGACGCGTCGTTCCGTCCGCTGGCCGGCCTCAGCGTCACAGTCGCCTGCTTTGGCCACGGCGAGCCGCTCACTCACGACGCCACAGCCGCGCTGCAGGCCGCAGCCCAAAGGCTGCCCGCCGACACCGACCGACATGCCCGCGACACACCCGGGAACCAGAGGTGCCTCAAGCAATCACGTACCCCCGCCTCCAACGCGGACCGCCTGACAACTGCTCATCGCCTAGCGGGACTGGCAGGACTGTTCTGGCGAGCATGCCTAACATTACGAAGGTCTTGGCACGCGTGCTCGTCGCAGACTTCGACGCCGCCACCCCGCTGTATGAGGAGCTGGCGCAGGGGGAGAGGTTTGGCTTCCGTGACGTGGAACCGGCTCGCGTTGGCCCGTTCCTGCTGCTGGCCGGCGACACCGCCGGCTACCGCGACCGGACGGCGACGATCCAGGTGACCAGCCTCTCCCCGGTGCTCGCCGCCCTCAAGTCAGCGGGCGGCAAGATCGTCGAGGGACCGGCTCCAGCGCCAAACGGCGCCAGGCTCATCGCCAGGCACCCGGACGGCGCGATCTTCGAGTACATCGAAACCGGCGAGCCCGGTTGAAAGCCGCTGTCCCGGTCTCCGCGCTTTGGTCTTAGCGCCACGCCATCGAGATCACGCGTCTTTCCTTTCACCACCGTGACCAGTCTCGATGCCGGGATTTCTGGACCAGGTACAGAGCTTCCGTGAAACCCCCGAAATCAACTCGGTCAGCGCACGAAAATCCTCAGGTCAGGAACCTGGTTTCCCTCCACCGTCTGGATGAGCCCGGTTGCCTGATACCCTGCCGACACGGTCCGCGTACTGCCCCGCAGAACCGCAGGTCGCAGGCACCGAAAACCGGTAGCCCTCGCAACGTCCCGCCCGACCCCAAGGGCATAGAAACATGCCGAACGTCGTCTGCGTGATCCCCTCGTCCTCGAGGTACTGTCGCAACGCCCCGCCCGATCCCAAGGGCATAGAAACGCAAGTACTGCGCGAAGCGCTGCTATGCGGTGTAGCCAGGTCGCAACACCCTGCCCGACTCCAAGGGCATAGAAACTCAGACCTTCGGATGAGCATTAAGCAGAGTCACAAGTCCCCGCCCGACCCCAAGGGCATAGAAACTGATCCGGGAATCATTGTCGATGAGGCGTCCTGGATCACTTCCGGGGGGATGGTGGAGTTGTGCCTTGGATAAGGTCTGGATCGAGGCGATCGACCCTGCCCGGCATGAGGACGCGCACGTATTGACTCAGGCCGAGTATCGCTTGGGTTCCTGAACGTAAACGCGGCCGGCCGGCGTTTCCCACCGATGCCACCCTGGCTTCGGCTGGGTGACGTTCCAACCCTGGGATTGCTTGACTCGGTGGCAGGCGCGGCTGCGCGCGCCGGCGTTGCAGGTGCACGTCTTTCCGCCCTTGCCATAAGGCAGCCCGTGCTCGAAGTCCGATTCGCGGGCGTGGCGGTTGCAGGTTGGGAACGTGCAGGTTCCGTCGCGGACCTGGACCAGGTGGCGGAGCTTTTCGCTGGGCTGATAGCCGTGAGATTCGTACCTGTGATCGCACTCAAAAATGGGCACCGGGTCGAGTCGCACGGTGAATTGCCGGCCGCCGGGAAGGGCGAGTGTCCAGGTGCCGTAGCCGTCCGGCGGCCCGGGGCTCCCGCGTGGGGTGAACGCCCAGGGGCTAGCGTGGCTGCCTGGTCCGGTGGGGCTGCTGAGAGCAGTGGCGGGGACAGTCAGGTTCAGGCGGGCGGGCAGCCCGGCGGGGGAGTGACCGGGGGAGGCAGCCGCCTCAGATGACCGCGAGGCGCGGTCGGGACGGGCACAGCCATGCCAGATGGCGTAGCCTTCGGGGCTGGTGACGGTGACGCAGACCTCGGTACGCGGGCTGGCCGCCGCGGCGGCGGCAAGTTCGCGGGCCAGCGCCGGATCGAGGAGACCGAAGCCCTGGATCTCGCCGGGCCGTTCGGCCAGGCCGAGCAACGTCACGAGCGGGACGACCAGGTCTGCCGGGCGCCGATGCGCGAGGCCCGTCGGCGGGACGCCGGGCCGGGGACCAGGCCCGCCGGAACCAGGATCGCCGCCATCGCCGCCATCATCGGGCTCGTCATCGTCATCGTCATCGCCGTGCCCGTAGTGGCCGCGGTCGTGCACGTGGTCATCGCGGTCATCGGCGTCCCCGCCGCGACCGTGGAAACCGTCGTCGGCAGGATCGCCGCGGCCGTCGTCGGCCCTGGCCGCGCGTGCCTCGGCCCACGCCAGGTCCTCCGCTGCCTCGGCGGCCTCGTCCCGTGCCTTGGCGCATGCGATGCGGGCGTCGGCCGGAGTGCCGTTGAGCAGGTCAAGATAGGCCTGTGCCCGCAGCACGTCCATCGGGGTGTCGCCGAACGCGCCGGATTGCCTGTACTGCTCCGCGCGGGCGTTCACGCTCGCCATCGCGGCCAGCGCCTCATCCGGCGGCAGATCGCGGCCGGACAGGGCCGCAGTTCCGGCCTGCTCTCGCAGGAAGGTGACCCGCGCGTCCTTCAGCTGCGCCTGTTCCCGCCGCCGCGCGGCGAGCTCGGGGTCGACGGTGAGGGCGGCCTGCTCGGCCAGGCGCAGCACCTGGGTGTAGGTCTTGCCGGTCAGCTGGCCCAGGATCAGCGCCTCGGCGCTGGCCGCGTCGGCGTCGCTCAGGTACCTGAACGTCTCGGTGACGGCGCGGGCCTTCGCGGCGGTCAGCGTGCCGTCATCAAGCAGCGCGCCGGTGCCGGGCAGCCGCGCCTGCTGCTCCCAGGCCAGCCATGCGGTGGTCTCCGCCGACTGGGTCGAGCAGGCCAGCGCGACCGCGAGCTCATAACGCAGCGAGGGTGACCACGCCTCGGGTAGGTCGCCGTGACCGCTGCCGGGCGACGGGGCGCCGTCGCCGCGCATCAGCTCCCGGATCACGCCCAGCTTCGCTCCCGCAGCCCACGACTCGAGTGCCGCCCACGTCCGCAGCAGCCCTATGAGCTCGTTGTCGGTCGCTCCCGGGCACCGCCGCCCCGGCCCGGACAGCTCATCGGCGAGCAGCGCCAGCCGCCCCGACGGCACCGGAGCTGCCTGCGAGCCGTCTCCTGCGAACAGGCCCAGCCGGGGATCACGCGCGGGCGGCGCGCCGCCGGGCAGCCCCGGACCGCGGTCAGGGCCCGAACCCGTCCCGCCGCCTGGTCCCGGCTGCCATCCCATCGCGATCTCCGTACTCCATCCCGCACGGCCCTGCACCCATCCGCCGGATACTCAGCCACGCATTGCGGAGCGTCAGTGCTGAACCAGACACAAGCCCGCACCCACACGACGGCGGCCACCGTCGGCGGGGTGTGTGAGGTATGCCGCCACCCGGAGACGGCTCGCGCTGCCGGCCATCCTGCCCGACGGCGTACTCGACCGGGAGTTCCCGCTGCCGGAGTTCAAGCGTCCTGATGTACCCGGCCCGGCAGGCGATCGGCTTCCACTTCGTGGACTACGTGGTCCACTCATGAGACGTCGCCAAGACCCTTGGCCTCCCGGTGGACTTTGACCCGGCGCTTCTCGACGCGGCACACACCGTGGCGCGGGCTGTGCCCGGCGGCGAGGCCAGGATCGAGCCCGGAGCCGCGTTCGCGCCGAGCGTCGCATGGTCAGGCGACGCTCGCCTTGACCAGATCGTGGCGGTCCTCGGCCGCTCGCCGGCCTGGCATCCCCAGGCAGCGGCCTAAGTGCCCGGCCCAAGCCTCAGCACAGGTGACCCGCGGCGCCGACGAAAGATCCCGTCCCCTATGGTGGTGGGTCATGCGATTCGGACTTTTTGTGCCACAGGGATGGCGGCTAGACCTAGCAGGTATCGACACCAAAGACCACTGGGCGACCATGTTGGGCATCGCCCAGGTTGCCGACGCCGAAGACGGCCCCTTCGAGTCGATCTGGGTCTTCGACCACTTCCACACCGTGCCGGTGCCGACGCAGGAGGCGACCCACGAGGCGTGGACGCTGATGGCCGCGTTCGCCGCCACCACCAGCCGGGTAAGGCTCGGCCAGATGTGCACCTGCATGGCCTACCGCAACCCCGCCTACCTGGCGAAGGTCGCGGCGACGGTGGACGTGATCTCCGGCGGCCGGGCCGAGATGGGCATCGGGGCCGGCTGGTACGAGCACGAGTGGCGCGCCTACGGCTACGGCTTCCCGAAGGCGGGCGACCGTCTCGGCATGCTCGAAGAGGGCGTCGAGATCATGCACCAGGCCTGGACGACGGGCACGGCCACGCTCGACGGCAAGCACTACCAGGTCAACGGTGCGATCTGCCAGCCGCTGCCGCTCCAGGACGGCGGCGTGCCGCTGTGGATCGCCGGCGGCGGGGAGAAGAAGACCCTGCGGATCGCCGCCAAGTACGCCAGCTACACCAACTTCGACGGCACCCCGGAAGGCTTCACCCGCAAGTCGGAGATCCTCGCCGAGCACTGCCGTGAGCTCGGCACGGACTACGCGGCGATCACCCGGTCCGCGAACTACAACGTGATCCTCGCCGAGACGGAAAAAGAGGTACAGGACCGCATCGCCTGGCTCAAGGACCACATGCTTCGCTGCGGTGTCCCCGAGAACATCACGGAAGACCGGGTCAACGACTTCGCGAACGGCCTCCTCGTCGGTACCCCCGAGCAGTTGGTCGAGCGCCTCACCCAGGTCAACGGCCTCGGCATGACCTACGCGATCCTCAACTTCGCCGAGGTCGCCTACGACCGCACCGCCCTCACCCTCTTCACGGAAAAGGTGGCCCCCGCCCTCACTGCCTGAAATCAGGTTTTCGACCTTAGTGCCGAGAGTCCGGCCCCAAATTGGGGCCGGACTCTCGGCACTAATGAAATCGGCGGAGCAAACGAACTGAACGAGGGAAGCCCGCGACGCGCCGGCTAGCCCGGGAAGGGGAACGGGCCGGCGGCGTGGAACACGCGTGAAGCTCTTCGACGGGACGAGGTGAATCGGCTCAGCCGTGCGCGCCCAGTGCGCCGATCAGCCACCGGAAGGCGGGGACCATGGGCGTGAACGGCGGGCGGCCGTTGAGGATGCCGACGAGCTGCCAGTACCTCTCCACCCGTTCGTCGGTGAAGGTCTCCAGCTGGGCAAGGAGGCGCTCGCGCTCGGGACCTGGCGTGCTTGGCGGCACGACCTGGTCGAGTACCTTCCGGCCGGCGTCCGAGCCCGGATCGACGCCGTCCGCGACGGCCCGTCCCAGCTGCTCGGTGACAACGCGGTAGTCGGTGCCTTCCGGCAACTCCTGCGCGGTCCCGCCGGCGAGGACCATCTCCCGAACGCGTCGCTCGAACCCTTCGTCGCTTACCAGCTCAGCCAGCTCGATCCAGGCATCCACCTGCTCAGGTGCCGGGTCGTCGGGCAGTTCGGCGGGCAGGGCGCGCATGCCCCGCGCGATGCTCATCGCCGGGTCGTCCGGTCCCGTTCCCGCGAACGTGCGGTCCACGAACTCGTCGATGATCTGCTGCCGCTCCTGCGCAGACAGCCTGGCCAGGTCGTTCATCTGTCTTGCCTCCTCAATGTCGCTGCCCCGGGCGGCAAGCACGCGCAGTACGGCCCGACGCAGCCGCAGCACGCGGATCTGCGCGTCAAGCGCCGACACGTGCACGCTGGCGAGCTCGGCCACACTGTTGCCGCCCTCGAGCGCCTGACGGATGTCATCAAGTCCCAGGCCGAGGTCGCGCAGGGTGCGGACCAGGGCGAGGCGGGCTATCGCGGCGGCGTTATAGCGGCGGTACCCGCCCGCCGACCTCATCGTCGGCGGCAGGACCCCGCTGTCACACCAGAACCGGATCGTCCTGACTGGCACGCCGACCCTGCGGGCGGCCTGCCCGATGGTGTACAGCTCCGCTGACTCGCTCACGCCAACGACTGTGCACCTTCCAGCCGCTGGAAGGTCAAGCCGTTTCATGATGAGGCCGAGCTCTCAGGTGGGGTCCCTTGGGATCGTTCGGGATGAATGAAACTCCAGCCCGAGCGAGCCCGCAGTCGTCCCGCTAGCCCCAGCCCTAGCCCTAGCCCTAGCCCTAGCCCCAGCCCTAGCCGCGTCAGGTCGTCCGACGGGCCGAGACCGCCCTCAACCTCTTCACGGAAAAGATGGCCCCCGTCCTTACCTGACCGCGCCGATCGTCAGGCCCTCGACGACCTTGCGCTGGGCGAACATGGCGACGATCAGCACCGGGATGACGGCGATGAGCCAGCCGGCCATCAGCAGGTTGTAGGCGATGCCCGTAATCTGCCCCCTGGAACACCGTCAGCCCCTGGGAGATCATCATCAGGTGCTCGCTGCTGGTGACGACGAGCGGGAAGAGGAAGTTGTTCCAGTTCTGCAGGAACGCGATCACGGTGAACGCGGCGGTCATCGGCTGCGCCAGCGGCCGGTAGACGGTCCAGAAGATCCGCCACTCCGACGCGCCGTCGATCCGCGCGGCCTCGCCGAGTTCTATCGGGGCGGAGAGGAAGAACTGCCTGAACAGGAAGTAGCCGAGCGCGGAGGCGATGTTCGGTACGAGGAGCCCCTGCCACGTGTTGATCCAGCCAACGTCGGCGAGCAGTTGCACGACCGGCACGATCACCACCGTGAACGGGATCATCAGCCCGCTCATCACCAGGTAGAACAGCACCCGCTTGCCGGGGAAATCGAACATCGCGAACGCGTAGCCGGCCAGCATCCCGGTGGCGATCTGCCCGACGGTCGTCACGCCGCCGAAGATCGCGGTGTTGAGAAAGAAGATCCCGAACGGTGCAGCGTTCCACGCGGTCGCGATATTGCCCCACTGGGGGTGGAGGGGCAGCAGGGAGGCGTTCGGGTCGATGATCTCGCTCTGCGTCTTCAGGGCCGCCGCGATCATCCACAGCAGCGGAAACGCCACGATCAGCACCGATATCGTCACGAGGAAGTAGATCGTGATCTTTGCCGGCAACCGCATTCCGATCACGTTCTGCTGTCCTCCTCGCCTCCGGGCGCTCGGGATCCTTGTCCTTCCCTCGTCGCTCCCTTCTCGTTTCCCGGTCGTCACGCCTCTGTCCTGGACGCAGGCGTGCCGTTCGGCTCGCGGGGGAGCCTCCGTTCTTCGGTTGTCGCTCCTGCGCCCAGACAGGGGCGCGCGCTTCGGCTCGCTCATGCCGCCGCCCGTGCCGACCGGCTGACGAGGGTGATCTGGATGATCGTGACGATGAGGGAGATGACGAACAGGATCACTGACATTGCGTCCGCCAGCCCGATCGAGCCGCCCGCCCCGAGGCCGAACGCCTCCTGGTACACGTAGTAGAGCGCCGTCTGCGTCGCCCCCTGTGGCCCGCCGTCGGTGAGGATGTAGATCTGGGTGAAGGTCTGCAGCCCGAACAGGGTCGCGATGACCATCAGCAGCGCGCTCTGGTGCCGCAGCAGCGGCCAGCGGACGTAGCGGAGCCGCTGCCAGGCACCGGCGCCGTCGATGCTGGCGGCCTCCGCGTAACTTGTCATGGGTGCCGCGTGGTCCTTGCGGACCAGGTTGGTCCACAGGGTCAGCGCGGCGACCCCTGCTGGGCTGCCGAAAGCTACTAAATCAGTAGGATAAGTAGCTAGAATGTGACCCCCGAGGAGGGGTGATGGAAGACCATACGTTCGACCTGTTCGTGAACGGCACCGTCTTCTTCGACGTCGTCTTCACCGGACTGCCGTCGCTGCCCGTGCGGGGCACCGAGGTGCAGGCGTCCGGCATGGGATCCTGCCCGGGCGGCATCGCGAACCTCGCGATCGCCGCGAGCCGCCTGGGGGTACGCACGTCGCTGGCCGCGGCGTTCGGTGACGACGTGTACGGGGACTTTTGCTGGTCAACCCTGACCGAGCAGGAAGGCGTCGACCTCACCTACTCGCAGCGGTTCGCCGACTGGCACTCACCGGTCACGGTCTCCACGGTGGTCGAGCGGGACCGGGCGATGCTGACCCACAAGCACCCCGTGCCCGTGCCGGGCAGCGAACTGCCGGCAGAGATACCCAACGCAAAGATAGGGTTCGCGCACCTCGACGCCGAGCCGCAGGAGTGGTACGCCAAGGCGGAGCAAACAGGGATGCTGCTGTTCGCCGACACCGGCTGGGATCAGGACGAGAAGTGGGCGCCGAGCCTGCTTGAGCAGCTGAAGGACTTCTACTGCTTCCTGCCGAACAGCGACGAGGCGATGGCCTACACCCGCACCGACGAGCCGAATGACGCCCTGCACGCCCTCGCCGACCGCGTCCCGGTCGCCGTGGTCACCTGCGGCGGGCAGGGCGCCCTCGCCATTGACTCCATAACGGGAGAGGAAGAGTGGGTGCCCTCGCTGCCGGTCAACGCGCACGACCCGACCGGCGCGGGTGACGTGTTCGGCGCCGGGTTCGTCCTCGGCACGCTGCGCGGCTGGCCGCTGCGGCAGCGGCTCGCGTTCGCCAACCTGTGCGCTGCGCTGTCGGTCCAGTACGTTGGCGGCTCCCTCGCCGCGCCTGGCTGGGGCGATATCGTCGACTGGCTCGCCCGCACCCAGGCGAAGGCAAGCGGCGGGTCCGCGCACGCCGCCGAGCTGGCCGCCACGTACGGCTTCGTCTACGACGTGCTTCCGGCGACCGGCCGGATCTCGGTCCGCCGCGCCCGCGCCACGATCGCCCGTGCCTCCGATGCTGAGGCACACCGCCGCTGGTGAGGTCAGACGGCACCTAAGTCCCGCCCATGACCGCCAAGGTCCCCGGCGACGGTGCGCCGAAGGCCAGGCCGTCGCCGAACGCTTCCGGCTGGGTGGCTGGGCCACGCGTGCGACCGGGCCGGACGCCGAATGGCGCCGCTAAGCTGTCGCCCTATGGAGTACCTGCCGTATGACCAGCGCCCCGCTTCCACGGAGTACCGGCGGGTCCTTGAGCGCATCCTCGGCTCAGGGATCGAGACCGAAACCCGGCAGGGCGTCAACGCACTGACCGTCATGCAGCAGACCATGACGTTCCCCCTGGCTGAGGGCTTCCCGGTCATCACGGAGCGCAGCATCAGGTCGTTCTGGCGCAAGCCGATTGGCGAGCTGTGCGCGTTCATCAACGGGGCAACCACGACGGCGGAGTTCGAGGAGTTCGGCGTGGACTGGTGGGGTCCCTGGGCCACCCCGGAGAAGACGCTGAAGAAGGGCATCGAGCCTGGCGGCCTCGGGCCTGGCTCCTACGGCGGCGCCTTCCGCTCCTTCCCCACGCCGGACGGGCCGCCGTTCGATCAGTTCAAGCACCTCGTCGAGCAGTTGCGGGAACTGCCGGAGCTGCGCACCCACTTCGTCGACCCGTGGATCGCGCCGTACCAAGTCAGGGGCGAGGGCAAGCAGCCGAGGACGACGATCGCGCCGTGCCACGGCTGGGTCCACGTCCGCGTGCTCGACGGCGGCCTGCACGTCCACATGACGCAGCGCTCCGGTGACGTGCCGGTGGGCGTCCCGGCCAACATGATCCAGTACGCCGCGCTCGCCCTCATGCTTGAGCAGCTCACCGGGTATCCGGCGGTGGCGTATTACCACACGATCTCGGACGCCCACATCTACACCGACCAGGTGGCCGCCGTCCGCGCCATGCTCGCCACCGAGCCGCGCCCGCTGCCGACCGTCACCCTGAACGAGGCGGGCCGGGCCGTGACGGACATCCACGACTTCAGGGCGGAGCACTTCGACCTGGCGGACTATCACCCCAACCCGGCCATCGGCTCAATCCCCGTCGCGACCTGAGCCGACCCGCCGGTCCATCGCGGAGACCTCATATCGAGGGCGGATGTCCGGCTAGCATGAGGGGAGAGGGACGCGTGAGCACGGCTGGAGCTGAGGCTGGGAGCGGGCCGGGCGCCAGGCAGGAACCGAGCGCGAGCGCGGGAACCGTTGCTCTCCGAGGAGTCGCCCGCCGGTACCCGCCCAGTCCGCGGCTGATGGACAAGGGAGCCCAATGAAGCGGATCAGGCAGCTATTCGGCCGGGAGAGCAGCCAGTCAGGCGGCGGCACGTCTTCCGTCGGCACTGGGGGCAGGAACCAGGCCCCGGCCCCGCTGCTGCAGACCCTGGGCGTGTCGAGCAGCCTGTTCGCGGACGCCTCCAACTTCGAGCAGCGCTTCGTCGAGGACTACGAGAAGATCGAGACGACGGTCAACGCCCTGCGGACCCTCGGCTTCAAGGTCGTGCTGACCAGCGGCTCCTTCGACGTCATCCACGAGGGCCACTCGATGTACCTGGAGGCGGCCCGCCAGTTCGGCGACTTCCTCATCGTCGGCCTGGACAGCGACGAGAAGATCCGCGCGCGCAAGGGCGAGAACAGGCCGGTCGTCCCGCAGATGGAACGGCTCCGCATGGTGACCCACCAGCGCGGCGTGGGCCTCGTCACCCTCAAGCACACCCATCACCCCAAGTGGGCGCTGATCAAGGCGGTACGCCCCGACGTCCTCGTCGCGACCGAGGAGACCTACACGCCCGAGGTAATCCGCGAGCTTGAGGCCAATTACTGTGGCCGGGTCGAGGTGCTTGGCCGCATGGCCACGGTCAGCACGTCGGCGCGCCTGCGGGAGATCATCATGGCCAACCCGGCCCCGCCGGTCTCGAAGGTCAACGCCGGCTCGGCGCGCAGCAAGCTGGCGTCGGCCGCGCGGAACGGCAAATGAACCCTTCGCGCTACCTCCAGCTGGATAAGAAGAGTTCATGAAGCAGGTCCTGCTGTACCTCCCGGTCGTGCACGCGGGCCACGAGGCCTTCTTCGCGCGGCACGGGGACGCCGCCGAGATCCTGGTGCTCGGGGCCGGGTTCCGCGGCCTGTTCAAGAGCCTGGCCAAGGACATCCGGGCGCTGCCGCCGGAGCGGGCCGCCCAGTTCCTCCGGGTCATGCTGCCGGGCACGCCGGTCCGGGTGATCGAGCCCGGCGACCTGCCCGCCGCCACGACAGCGGAAACCCTCGTGCTGCCCGATGAGGACGTCACGCGAAATCTGGCGGCCGAGCACCACCTTGGCGATGGCAGGGAACTCGTCTTCGATAAGACCTTCCTGCGCTGGGACAGACAGTGGAGCCAGGCACAGCGGCCCGCCGACTTTGACGGCAAGCTAGCGGTCGGCGAGCTCCCGGACCGGCTGGTCGCCCACGCCAGGACGCTGGCCGACCACAGCTCGGACTGGTGGCGGCAGGTGGGCGCCATCGCCTGGCGCGGGGAGGAGATCCTCGGCGCCGCGTGGAACCACCATTGCCCGACCGAGTACGCCCCCTACGTCGACGGGGACCCAAGAGACGGCTTCAGCCGCGGCGTCCGCGCCGACCTGTCCACCGCCATCCACGCGGAGGCCTCCGTGGTCGCCCAGGCGGCGCGAGCGGGCAGGTCCCTCGACGGTGCGGACCTGTACGTCACGACGTTCCCCTGCCCAGCCTGCGCCCGCCTCATCGCGGAATCGGGCTTCCGCCGCTGCTACTTCACCGGCCCCTACTCGGTCCTCGAGGGTGACACCATCCTCCGCGCGGCTGGCGTCGGCCTGTTCTGGGTGGACGCGTCACCCGCGCGGCCGGCTAGCGGGGACGGGAGCTGAAGCGCATGCGGACCGGGACCTCGGGTTCGAGGGCCGGGTCGCCGACGAGGACGTGGGCGTGGACGTGGGCGATCGTGGCGCCGGTGAAGCTGCAGTTGCCGTTACGGATGCCGAGGCCGTAATGATCGAGGTCGAACCGCTCGCGGATGAGCCGTAGCGCGGTCCAGAAGTCGCCAAGCGCCTCATCGTCCAGGTCGAGCATGTCGTTCGCGTGCTTGTGCGGGATGACGAGCAGGTGCAGCCTCGTTCCTTGGTACGGGAACGCGTTAGGCGTCACCGCCCAGTGCCGGGTCTCGAACGTGACCCGCTGCCGGGCATGCTCGCGCAGCGCCGCCGGGCAGAACAGGCAGATCCCCGCCGCCTCAAGCCGCCGCATCTCCTCTAGCTGCTCATCGGTCCGGTAGTTCTCGGTGCAATACAGGCTCAAGCCGACTCCGCCTCCGTAGATCCCGCGCTGCTCCGCGAGCGCAGTGCTCATGCTAAGAGTCCCGGCGCGCGGTGTGTGAATGTGCCATCGGTGTCGCTGTAACAGCACCGATGGCACATTCATGCGTACCGACTTCATGCGGGGACCGACTCACTGGGGCCACTTACCGCAGCGGGACGAGTAAAGCGTGGCGACCGCTGGTTCCCGCGCGTGGGTACTCTGGTAGCTATGCCTGTCGAGTCCGTCTTCCCAGAGCTAGAGCCCCTGCTGCCCCGGGTCCGTAAACCGGTGCAGTATGTCGGGGGTGAGGTGAATTCCACCGTTAAGCCGTGGGATGAGACGGATGTCCGCTGGGCGCTGTTCTACCCCGACGCGTACGAGGTCGGCCTGCCCAACCAGGGCATCGCGATCCTCTATGAGGTGCTGAACGAGCAGCCGGGCGTTCTCGCCGAGCGCACCTACACCGTCTGGCCCGACCTGGAGGAGCTCATGCGGGCCCATGGGGTACCGCAGTTCACCGTGGACGCGCACCGCCCGGTGTCCGCCTTCGATGTTCTCGGCGTGTCCTTCTCCACCGAACTCGGCTACACCAACCTGCTGACCGCCCTGGACTTGGCAGGCATCCCGTTGACCGCCGCCGACCGGACGATCACGGACCCGATCGTGCTGGCGGGCGGCCACGCGGCGTTCAACCCCGAGCCCCTGGCCGACTTCCTGGACGCGGTCGTCATCGGCGACGGCGAGGAAGCCGTGCTCGCCGTCACCCGCATCATCCGCGAGTGGAAGCAGGGCGGCTGCCCCGGCGGCCGGGACGGCCTCCTGCTGTCGCTCGCCGCGACCGGCGGCGTCTACGTCCCGAAGTTCTACGACGTGACGTACCTGCCAGATGGCCGCATCGGCCGGGTCACTCCCAACAGGCCCGGTGTCCCCGCGTCGGTGCGCAAGCACACCCTGCTCGACCTCGACGCCTGGCCGTATCCGAAGGCCCCGGTCGTCCCTGTCGCCGAGACGGTCCACGAGCGCTACAGCGTGGAGATCTTCCGCGGGTGCACGCGCGGCTGCCGTTTCTGCCAGGCGGGGATGATCACCCGGCCGGTCCGCGAGCGGTCCATCACCACGGTCGGCAACATGGTCAAGAGCGGCCTGAAGTCGACCGGCTTCTCCGAGGTCGGCCTGCTCTCGCTATCGAGCGCCGACCACAGCGAGATCAACGAGATCGCCATCGACCTGGCCGACTGCTACGAGGGGTCCAACGTCGGCCTGTCGCTGCCGTCCACCAGGGTCGACGCCTTCAACGTCACCCTTGCCGACGAGCTGTCAAGGAACGGCAAGCGCTCAGGCCTGACGTTCGCCCCCGAGGGCGGCTCCGAGCGGATGCGCAAGGTGATCAACAAGATGGTCACCGAGGAAGACTTGATCCGCACTGTCACCACGGCCTACTCCAACGGCTGGCGGCAGGTGAAGCTGTACTTCATGTGCGGCCTGCCGACCGAGGTGGACGAGGACGTGATCGCCATCGCCGACCTCGCCAGGAAGGTGATCGCCGCCGGGCGCGCCGCGAGCGGGCGGAAGGACATCCGCTGCACGGTGTCGATCGGCGGGTTCGTGCCGAAGCCGCACACCCCGTTCCAGTGGGTCGGCCAGTGCCCGCCTGAGGTGGTCGACGACCGGCTGCGTAAGCTCGGCGCGGCGCTGCGCGCCGACAAGACCTACGGCAGGTCGATCGGGTACCGCTACCACGACGGCACGCCGTCCCTGATCGAGGGGCTGCTGTCGCGCGGCGACCGGCGGGTCGGCCAGGTGATCCTGGCCGCCTGGCGGGACGGCGCGCGGTTCGATGGCTGGAGCGAGTACTTCTCGTTCGAGCGCTGGGTGTCCGCCTGCGTCGCAGGGCTGGCAGAGACGCAGGTAGATCTGGCTTGGTACACTACGCGCGAACGTGACTACGGCGAGGTACTGCCGTGGGATCATCTGGATTCTGGCCTTGACCGTGACTGGCTCTGGGAGGACTGGCAGTCCGCCCTCGCGCCGGCCGGGGCCGGCGAGGTGGAAGATTGCCGGTGGACTCCGTGTTATGAGTGTGGGGTCTGTCCGGCGATGGGTACCGAAATCCAGACGGGCCCGACAGGAGAGAGGCTGGACGGGAGGCGTTTGCTTCCCGTGCTAGCGCAAACGGGAGGTGGCCGTGGTTAGCGGACCGGCAGCCGGTGGCGAACCGTCGCTGTCGATCAGCCCCTCGGTCACGACTCAGCATCTTCTGGTCCGGTATGCTAAACGGGGAAAGATGCGTTTTGCCAGCCACTTGGATGTGGCGCGAGCCTTTGAGCGGGGCGTACGACGGGCCAATCTGCCGATCGCCTACTCGGCCGGGTTCACGCCGCACCCGAAAATTTCCTACGCAGGCGGAGCCCCGACCGGGGTCGCGACCGAGGCGGAGTACCTAAGCCTCACGCTGACCAGCCGGACCGAGGCGGATGCCGTGCGGGAGCGGCTGAACGCGGCGCTGCCTGATGGGATAGACGTGATCGCTGTCACTGAGGACTCCGGGGGACTGCCGACGAGTCGGCTCACCGCGTCCGAGTGGCAGATAGCACTTCCCGGCCTACCACCGGACAACGTGGTGCCGGTGGTCCGTAAGTTTCTCGCCCTTACCGAGGCGCCGGTGGAGCGGCTGACCTCCAAGGGCATACGGCGGATGGACGCGCGAGCGGCCGTTGTCAGCCTCGATGTCTGTTGTCTCCCGGGGGGACGCCCCGTACCCCCCGATGTCCGCGCGAGCGGGGATGATCGCAAAGACCGCGATCTCATTACCCCCGCCCGCACCGACGAAGAGCTCACAGGGGGAGAACCCCCAGCACCCGCCGATGCGCGCCCGATGGCACGAACCGCCGATTATGTCGGGCGCGCGGAAGGCGGCCAGGAGAGCTCCCGCCCCGGGGGAACTGTGCTGCGCATGGTCGTCCGGCACACCGTCCCGTCCGTGCGGCCGGACGACGTGCTCAATGCGCTACGCGACGTTTCCGATGTGTTCCCGGCCGAGCAGCCGCTGATGACGCGGCTCGCGCAGGGATCACTCGGCGAATCCGGGGTGGTCCAGCTATGACCGCCGCCATCCCGGAGCTGAAGTACTCATCCATGCCTGGGCGCTGTGCCCGCACCTTCGCGCGTGACCTTTTCCCGCGCGGCGGCGCCAGCTTCCCAGGCGAATCACTACGCGCCGCCGTGCGGCGCGCCGTCACTTCGCGTGCGGCCGCGCCCGGGGGCCTGACTGGAGATTGCCCGTATGCTCGACAGCGAGCGCAACAGCCGCGAGACAGAGAATAACAACGAGGCCACTGGCCATGTCGCGGGAGCTGCTCCCGCACCGACGGTGTTTAACGGGCCGGCAGAGCCGGCCGTGCCGGCGGTGCCCGCAGCGCTTTTCCAGCCGCCGCAGGTGCTTTTCCAGCCGCCTGCGCCCGTGGCGCAGTCGGTTGGTGACCGGGACTCCGGTGACCGGGACTCCGGTGACCGTGAATCCGGCGGCAGGCCGGAGCCCGACGCCGACACTGGCCGGACGAACCGCAGGAGCCGCAGCACCCGGCCCCAGGGCGACGATGGCGCCGACGAGCAGGCCGGGGCGGACGCCGAGGGCGGTCGCACGAGCCGCAGGACGCGCAGCCGTGGGCGCAATACCCGTGTGCGCGATGCAGCGCCCGACGACGACCTATTGAGCGTTGACAGCGCCGGGGCGATCGCCGAGACGGACAACGCCGATGCTGACACCACGGTCGCCAGTGCCGCGATAGGCGCCGACGAAGCCGAGGAGTCGGGCACCAGCCGGCGCCGCCGGCGCCGGAACACCCGGACCCGGGGCCGCGCCGAGGCGGCGGCCGATGACGATGTCGACGGCCAGGGGAGCGGAGACGACAGCGAGAGCGACGACTCCGCTGCCGAGCCCGACGGCGAAGGCGAGGCCGCCGAGAGCGATGGGGGCGCCTCGGGCCGCCGTCGGCGCCGCAAGCGGCGGCGCGGCTCGGCCGATGGCGACGTGCCGTCCCCGGACGACCCGCCGGACACCGTGGTCCACGTGCGTGAGCCGTACAACCCCGTCGACGACGTGCGCGCCATCAAGGGGTCCACGCGTCTTGAGGCCAAGAAGCAGCGTAGGCGCGAAGGCCGCGAGTCGGGCCGCCGCCGCCCGCCGGTCATCACCGAGTCGGAGTTCCTGGCCCGCAGGGAGTCCGTCGAGCGGACGATGGTGGTCCGCCAGCGGGGCGACAGGACCCAGATGGCGGTGCTTGAAGACGGCGTTCTCGTCGAGCACTACGTGAACCGGACGACGCATGCCTCCTACGTGGGCAACGTCTACCTGGGCAAGGTGCAGAACGTGCTGCCCTCGATGGAGGCGGCGTTCGTCGACATCGGCAAGGGCCGCAACGCCGTGCTCTACGCCGGCGAGGTCAACTTCGACGCCAGCGGCCTTGAGGGCCAGCCCAAGCGCATCGAGTCGGCGCTCAAGCCGGGCCAGTCGGTGATCGTCCAGGTCACCAAGGACCCGGTTGGCCACAAGGGCGCCCGGCTCACCAGCCAGGTCAGCCTGCCAGGGCGCTACCTTGTGTATGTTCCCGGGGCGTCGATGACCGGCATCAGCCGCAAGCTCCCCGACACCGAGCGGACCAGGCTCAAGCAGATCCTCAAGAAGGTAACGCCGGAAAACGCCGGCGTGATCGTGCGCACGGCCGCCGAGGGTGCCGCCGAGTCCGAACTGGACCGGGACATCACGCGGCTGGCCGCCCAGTGGGAGAGCATCGACAAGAAGGCCAAGACCGCGACCGCCCCGGCCCTCTTGTACGGTGAGCCCGACTTGACGATCCGGGTGGTCCGCGACGTCTTCAACGAGGACTTCAGCAGGCTGATCGTGTCCGGCGACGACGGCTGGGAGATCATCGACGAGTACGTCAGGTACGTCGCGCCGCACCTCGCCGACCGGATCAGCCGCTGGGACACCCCGGACAACGAGGACGCCGATGAGGATGTCTTCGCCGCCTACCGTATCGACGAGCAGCTCGCCAAGGCACTTGATCGCAAGGTGTGGCTGCCGAGCGGTGGCTCGCTGGTCATCGACCGCACCGAGGCCATGACGGTCGTCGACGTCAACACCGGGAAGTTCACCGGCCAGGGCGGGAACCTCGAGGAGACCGTCACAAGGAACAATCTGGAGGCCGCGGAAGAGATCGTCCGCCAACTCCGGCTGCGTGACGTCGGCGGCATCGTCGTCATCGACTTCATCGACATGGTGCTCGAGTCGAACCGCGAGCTAGTCTTGCGGCGGCTGCTCGAATGCCTGGCGAGGGACCGGACCAAGCACCAGGTCGCCGAGGTCACCTCGCTCGGCCTCGTGCAGATGACCCGCAAGCGGGTCGGCGCCGGCTTGCTTGAGGCCTTCTCCCAGCCGTGCGAGTGCTGCAATGGCCGAGGCGTCATCGTCGCGCTCGACGCCCCGGCTGAACCTGCCCACCGTGCGTCGGCAGGCATCGCCCAGCGCCCGGTCCCCGCCCCGCCGACCCAAGCCCCAGGCAACGGGAACGGCAACGGCAACGGCAACGGCAATGGGAACGGCAGGGGCCAGGGGAACGGCTCAGGCAACGCCAGGGCCGGCTACCCGAACGGCCGCCGCAACCGCCGTGACGACGACCGCAACGACAGGGACACCTACCAGGACCCCGCCCAGGACAGCGCTTCGCTTGCCGACACCCCGGCTGACGCGCCCCAGGCCGACACCAACCAGGCCGACACCCCGCAGGCCGGCATCAACCAGGCCGACACTGCGCAGGCTGGCACCGCGCAGGCCGATGCGGTCGGCAGCGTAACCAGCGGCAACGGCACGGGCACGGAAACCGACAGCAACGGCGGCCGCCGCACGCGCCGCAGCACGTCGGCAGGCACCGCCTTCGCCACGGCCGTCCTCGTCGAGGACTCCCCGGCCCTGGTCCCGGTTGTCACCACGGTCCCGCCGGTCACCGGCCCGTCTGCGTCCGGTTTCACGCCCGCCGCAACCGGCGACCCGGTCGCCACCGAGCCCACGGACCCGCCGGCCCCTCCAGTCCGCCGCACCCGAGCCGGCTCCGCGGTAGCCCGCGTCACGGTAGTCACCGACCCAGAACCGGCCGCCACACCGGACGCGGCACCCACGCCAGAGCCGGAGCCCACCGCGGCAGACACGGCAGCTGACGGGACTGCCCCGGTAGTTGACACGGCTGCTCTATCGACCGAGCTGGCCGCCCCGGCAACCGAGGCGCCAGTTTCGAACGAGGCGGCCACCCCGGCAACCGAACCGGCGATCCCGACCGAGCCTGAGCCAGCGCGGGAGCCAGAACTCGCCGCGCCGTCACTGGGCGAGCCGACCATCGTGTCAGCAAGCGTGTTCGAGGCCCATCAGGCACCCTCGCCCGCCGAGACGACCCCGGCCGAAGCGGCTCTCACCACCGAGACCGCGCCCACGGCAGACGCGCCGACGGCAGACGCGCCCACCGACACGGAAGCAGCCGAGGCCGAGGAGCCAGCGCCCGCTGAGCCAGCCCCGGCCGAGTCGGCACCCGTCTCGTCCCTGGACGCGCCAGCTGTCGAGCAGGCCCCCACGGTTGAGGACCGCGCTTCTACCTGGGAGGAGTCGTCCCCTGAGGAACTCCCGGCAGATGAGACGGCCCTAGCCGACACGGCACAAGCAGCCGTCGCAACCCCCCCTGCCGACCAGGAGACTCCTGACCAGGAGACTCCGGAAGCTCCCGAGGCCGAGGCCGAAGGCGAGCCACTCCCGGGCGTCGCCTCGCAGCCAGAGCCGGTCTCTGAGCCGACCGCAGAAGTGCCCGCTACTGAGGCAGCCCCGCTGCTAGAGGCAGCGTCTTGGTCGGCCCCAGAGGAGCCCGCCACTGAGGCACCCCTGGTCGGCGAGGGTAATGTCGAGCCCGCCCAGGCAGATGCCGAAGGCGAGCCCACTCCTGAGGTCGCCCCGCAGGCAGAGCCAGTGTCTGAGACGGCTCCGGCAGTGCTCGCCTTCGAGGCCGCTCCAGCCGACCAGGGCAGTGTGTCAGCCCCTGCGGCCGACGCCGAAGGCGAGACAACGCCCGAGCAGGAGACCGTCGCAACCGCCGAAGGCGAGACGTCGACCTGGTGGTAGGCCTGTCAGCGTAAACGAGCGCGTGGGGGCGCGCGGGGTTTCCGCCGGGACGTTCGGCGACTGCCTTCTGGTCGCCGACTGCCCCGCCGGACACCCCGCAAGCCCCAGCGCGCCCCATGCGTCGAGGTACAAATGTCCGCCCTGAAGGATCCAGCCATCCAGCGCGCCCCACGCGTCAAAGGTGTCGGCCCTGAAGAATTAGCCGACTGGACCCCAGCGTGAGCGATGGCCCAGGCCGCTTGAAGCGATTGGCCAGCTCTACCGCGGTTGGCTAACTCTAGCTAAGAGACCTGGTATGCTTCCCAAGAGCGATTAACGCGACCATCGCACTAACCCGTCGGCACAATGCCGGGGTAAGCGAGTTCGCGGGTCGCAATCATGCACGTAAGATGGCATGTCAGGTTCATGGCGAGCCCGCTACCGGCAACAATAGCCAATGACAGCGGGGCACGCTCTCAGGGAGAGGCAGTTCTCGGGTGTACGCGATTGTGCGCTGCGGTGGCAGGCAGGAGAAGGTCGCCCTCGATGACGTGCTCACCGTCGACAAGCTTGCGGACGAGGAGACCGGGTCGAGCGTCTCGTTCCCCGCGCTGCTCGTGGTGGACGACGGCACGGTCATCAGCGATCCGGCGGAGCTCAGCGGCTACCAGGTGACGGCCGAGGTGGTTGGCACGGCCAAGGGTCCGAAGATCAACATGATCCACTACCGGAACAAGACGGGTTACAAGCGCCGCCAGGGTCACCGGCAGCAGTACACCCAGGTCCGGATCACCGGCATCGCCAAGGCTTAAGAAGCTCTAAGGACAAGAGGGCAAGCAGAGATGGCACACAAGAAGGGCGCGTCGTCCAGCCGTAACGGCCGTGACAGCAACGCGCAGCGGCTCGGCGTGAAGCGCTTCGGCGGCCAGCGGGTCAACGCGGGCGAGATCATCGTCCGGCAGCGCGGCACCCACTTCCACCCCGGTCTCGGCGTCGGCCGCGGCGATGACGACACGCTGTTCGCTCTGGTCACGGGCAAGGTCGAGTTCGCTCGCCACCGAGGCCGCCGCGCGGTGAACATCGTTCCGCAGCCGCAGCCGCAGCCGGAGCACGTCTCGGCCTAGCAGGCGCACAAGCACCAAGTCGATGGCGGGCCGGGATCACCTGGCCCGCCATTGGCATGTAAGGGGGTAAGCACATGGCAGAGTTCGCTGACCACGCTGTGCTCCGAGTGCAGGCTGGCCACGGCGGCCATGGCTGTGCCTCGGTTCACCGGGAGAAGTTCAAGCCGCTCGGCGGCCCGGACGGCGGCAATGGCGGCCGGGGCGGCAGCGTGATCCTCGAGGTGGACGCGTCCACCTCCACCTTGCTCGACTTCCACCGGCGCCCTGTCCGCAAGGCGGCCAACGGCCACCAGGGCGAGGGGTCGAACAGGAACGGCGCTGCAGGCGACGACCAGATCGTCAAGGTCCCCAACGGGACGGTGGTCCTGGACAAAGGCGGCGAGGTCCTCGCCGATCTCATGGGCACCGGCACCAGGTTCGTGGCCGCCCAGGGGGGCCACGGCGGCCTCGGCAACGCGGCCCTCGCCTCCCAGAAGCGCAGGGCCCCCGGTTTCGCGCTCAAGGGCGAGCTAGGGGAGGAGCGCGAGCTCACCCTTGAGCTCAAGACCGTCGCGGACATCGGACTCGTCGGCTTCCCGAACGCCGGTAAGTCCTCCCTGATCGCCGCCATATCCGCCGCGCGGCCGAAGATCGCCAGCTACCCGTTTACGACCCTCATCCCGAACCTCGGCGTCGCCGAGGCGGGTGACGTCCAGTACGTCGTCGCCGACGTGCCCGGCCTGATCCCCGGCGCGAGCGAGGGAAAGGGCCTCGGCCACGACTTCCTGCGCCACGTCGAGCGCTGCGCGGCGCTCGTCCACGTTCTTGACTGCGCGACCCACGAGCCCGGCCGTGACCCGATCACCGACCTGGACACGATCGAGTCTGAACTCGCCGCCTACGAGGACCTGATCGGCCCAAGCCTGGCCGGCACCCGCCTCACGGACCGGCCCCGGCTAGTTGTCCTCAACAAGATCGACGTCCCGGAGGCCCGCGACCTCGCCGACCTCGTCAAGCCAGAGCTTGAAGCACGGGGCCTCGCCGTGTACGAACTCTCCGCGGCGACCCACGAGGGCCTCCGCGAGCTCGGGTTCGCCATGGCCGAACTCGTCGAGCAGGCCCGCGCGATGGCGCCGCTGGCCGAGCCGGTCCGGGTAGTGATCCGCCCGCCCGCGGTCAAGGACACCGGCTTCGAGATCGTCCGCACCCGCGACGGCGCGTACCTGATCCGCGGCCAGAAGCCCCTGAGGTGGGTCAACCAGACCGACTTCACCAACGACGAGGCGGTCGGCTACCTCGCGGATCGCCTGGCCAGGCTGGGCGTTGAGGAGTCCCTGGCCAAGGCGGGGGCCGAGCCAGGCGACACGGTGCTGATCGGCGACTTCGACGACGCGGTCGTCTTCGACTGGGACCCGGAACTCACGGCAGGCGGCGGTCACGCGCCCGGCCCTCGTGGCTCGGACTGGCGTCTGGAAAGATGAGGCCGTGCAGGACCCTGCTCGCCAGAACACCGCCCGTCCCGACATCGCAGGATCGCCAAGGACCGTCGTCAAGATCGGTTCCTCGTCACTCACGACGAAGAACGGCGCGATCGACGACGCCCGCATCACTGAGCTGACTGACGCGCTCGCCGCAAGGGCCAACAGCGGCCACCAGGTCCTCCTGGTTTCCTCTGGCGCGATCGCCACGGGCATGGCACCGCTCGGCCTGAAGAAGCGCCCGAAGGACCTGGCCACCCAGCAGGCCGCGGCGAGCGTCGGCCAGTGCCTGCTCATCGCCCGCTACGCCGAAGCCTTCAGTAAGCACCACCTAGGCGTCGGCCAGGTGCTGCTGACCGCCGACGACGTTATGCGCCGCGGCCATTACCGCAACGCCCAGCGGACCCTGGACCGCCTGCTCGAACTGGGGATCGTCCCGATCATCAACGAGAACGACACCGTGGCCACGGACGAGATCCGCTTCGGCGACAACGACCGCCTGGCTGCCCTGGTCGCCCACGTCAGCAGGGCCAGCGCCCTCATCCTGCTCTCCGACGTCGACGGACTCTACGACGGAGACCCGAGAAGGGGCGACCCACGCAAAATCGACATGGTCACAGGCCCGCACGACCTTGAGCACGTCAGGGCAGGCAAGACCGGTGCCAGCGGCCTCGGCAAGGGCGGCATGTCCACGAAGGTCGACTCCGCCCTGATCGCCACATCCGCCGGCATCCCCACGATCGTGACCTCGGCAGCCCACGCGGCGCAGGCCATCGCGGGGGAGGAGACGGGAACCTACTTCGCCCCAACCGGCCAGCGCCAGAGCACCAGACTCCTCTGGCTAGCCCACGCGGCCGTCGCCAGGGGCGCCCTAAAGCTAGACGACGGTGCCGTCGAGGCGATCACCCGGCGCCGCGCCTCCCTCCTCCCGGCCGGCATCACCGGCGCCGAGGGGACCTTCGAGGCAGGCGACCCGATAGACCTAACCGACGAAGCCGGCAAGCCGGTGGCGCGAGGCCTGGTCAACTACGACGCGAAGGAACTCCCGTCCCTGATGGGACGCTCCACGCGCTGGCTGTCATCCAAACTGGGCCCAGAGTACGAACGCGAGGTAGTCCACCGCGACGACCTGGTAATCCTCTAGCACAGAAGTCACACCCGTGGCGTGCTGGACCCAGGGTGCCGGGACATGACGAGTCCTGGGTTTTGGGCTTATGACACCTGAACGAGAGAGAGCGGGCTGGGGGGATTCCCTCGCGGCCTTCCGAAGGAGCGCCGCGAGGAATCCTCCCCAGTCCGCTCGCCCAAGCGACTGGATTTTTGGTTGTCCCGGCCCCGCTCGCCTGCGCGAGTGGGTTCAGTTGTTGTCGTCCCCAGACGACCCTGACCCCCGGTTGCCACCGAACCGGTCGAACAGCCCGGAAGCCGCCCGTACGCCGGTCTCGGCAACACCACGGAAGATGCCCGCGAGCGGGTCCTCGGACCGCTGCCACGAGTCCCGGTAGGAGTTGGCCGCGTCGCGCACCCCATCGGTGAACTTGGCGTCCCTGTCGGTGTCCCGCCGCGGGTAGTCACCGGCCAGGATCGACTCGTACGACCCGTCGGTCGCCCACCGGTCGAGCTCTGCGAACCGCACGACGGCGAACGGGTGCGTGTTCCCCTGCAGCTGCAGCAGCTTCAGGATCGAGTCACGAAGGTCAGGCACCGCGTCGTACTCGTGCGCCTGCTCGCGGAAGGCATCCGGGTTGAGCTCGGACAGGTGCGGCCCGCCGGCGAGCTTCATCAGGGCGCGGCGCGCGGCGTCCACGTCCTGGCCGGCCAGGAGCCCCGCCCGGTCGCAGGAAAGCTCGGACTTGCGGAACCACTCCTCAAGCCCCCAGATGATGGCCCGCAGCCCCATGTACCCGATCGGCATCCAGGCGATCCTGGCGGCGAGCTGAATGAGGATGAGCATCATCGTCCGGTACACGGCGTGCCCGGACAGGATGTGCCCGAGCTCGTGGCCGACGACCCAGCGGAGCTCTTCCTCATCGTGCAGGTTCACGAGGCCGGTCGTGATCACGATGAACGGCCGGTCGCGGCCGATCGCCATCGCGTTGACGATCGGCGACTGAATGACGAAGCAATCGGGCACGTCGGGCAGGTCGAGGATGTAGGCGCCGTCCCGCACGAGCGCATTGATATGCGGGAACTGGCGCTCGGAGACCTTGACCGCGCCGGCCAGGAAGGTCAGCCGCAAGGCACGTTCGTTGATGAGGCCGAAGAGCTTGCTCAGCAGCACGTCGAAGCCGCTCAGCTTGCGCAGCGCGACAAGCGCGGAGCGGTCAGCCGGGTGCTCGTAGGCACGCGACGATATCCCGGTGAGCCGGACTCTGGCACGATCAGGCACTGAAGTCATATCTCGAATGGTAGCTCCACTGGTGACCTGAACGCATCGTCCTGCGGGCGTAACCCCAGCGGATCATCAAGGAACATTTTCCGCCCGCGCAGCCCTATACCATCTCGACACGAAGTAATGAAGGAGATGGCAGTTGATTAACGGGCGCAGGCGGGTCGGCGTGATGGGCGGTACCTTCGATCCGATCCACCATGGTCACCTGGTAGCGGGCAGCGAAGTGGCGCACATCTTCGCCCTCGACGAGGTCATCTTCGTCCCCACGGGCGAGCCCTATCAGAAGAACGACAGGATCGTCTCAAGCGCCGAGGACCGTTACCTGATGACGGTGATCGCCACCGCGTCCAACCCGAGGTTCTCCGTCAGCCGCGTCGACATCGACCGCCCGGGACCGACTTACACGATCGACACCCTCAGAGACCTCAAAGAGAAGAACGGTCCCGACACCGATCTTTACTTCATTACCGGCGCCGACGCCCTGGCGAACATCCTGACCTGGCACGACGTCGACGACCTGTTCAGCCTGGCGCACTTCATCGGCTGCACGAGGCCGGGCCACCGGCTGACCGGCCAGGGCCTCCCCGACGGCAAGGTCTCCCTGGTGGAGATCCCCGCTCTCGCGATCTCCAGCAGCGAGTGCCGCCACCGCGTAGCCGCGGGCGAGCCGGTCTGGTACCTGGTTCCCGACGGCGTAGTCCAGTACATAGCCAAGCGCTGCCTCTACGGCCGCGCGCCACGCTGACTCGCCCGGCCGCCTGACTCAACATCAGCCGTATCCCGAACGTAAGCGCCTTCCTGTTCGCACGCCCATGACACTCAAGGCGTGGGAGGCGGAAGGAGTCCGCCCGCGCCCATCTCGCGCTAGCAATCTGCCGGGTGGTTGTGGCGCGAGCCGCCTATAACTGGCTCGTCGCCACAACCACCGGAGATGGCTGGGCGCTCTACTTGATGGAGCCTGCCGTCAGGCCGCCGACAACGCGGCCCTCGATCAGCGCGAACAGGATGAACACCGGAATGGTGGCCACCAGCGACGCGCCGAAGAGGTGCTGCCAGTCCACCGTGTACTGGCCGATGAACGAGTCGAGCCGCACCGTCAGCGGGTAGTCGGCCTGGTTGGTGGTCAGCGTGAGCGCCGAGATGAACTCGTTCCACGCCGAGATGAACGTGAAGATGAGCGCGGTGACCACGCCGGGCATCGCCAGCGGCAGTGTGATGCGGAACAGCGCGCCGAGCCGGCCGTGCCCGTCGACCATCGCCGCCTCCTCAAGCTCGACCGGGATCGAGGAGAAGTAGGCGTTGAGTATCCAGATCGCGAACGCCAGGTTGAACCCGGCGTTGACCAGGATCAGCGACCAGACCGGGTCGATGTTCAGCAGCCCGAAGGACAGGAACTCCTTGTAGATGCCGACGATGAGCGCAGTCGGCTGGAGCATCTGGGTCGCGAGCACCAGCAGCAGGAAAGCGCCGCGGCCGCGGAACCGGTGCCGTGACGTGTAGTACGCCGCGGGCAGCGCGACCAGGAGCACGAGCAGCGTCGCACCAAGCGCGATCTCCAAGGACACCAGGACGCTGGACGTGATGCCGAACGCCGACCCCCACATGTTCGTGAGGTTGGACCAGGCGAAGTGCCGCGGCAGGTAGTCCTGCGCGTACAGCTCGCTCGTCGGCCGGACCGAAGTGACCAGCATCTCCAGGTAAGGGAGCAGGAAGATTACCGCGATCACGTAGGCGACCAGCGCGATCAGCGCGGTCTTCAGCGACGGCAGCTTCCTTGGCGGGCGCCCAGCGCCCCGACGACCAGTGCCGCGGCGCCCGCGTGCCCGCGGCCCCGCGGCCTCGGCGGTTGCGGTAGCCATGTCAGAATCCCTCCTGCCGGTTGAACCGGTTCACCCGCAGGAACACCAGGACGATGATCACGACAAGGGCGAAGTTGACGATGGACATCGCCGCCGCCTGCCCGACGAACGTGTTCTTGAGGTCGTACATGAACACGGTCGAGGTCGACGTCTCGTAGCCGGGGCCGCCCCGGGTCATCTCCCAGATGATCGGGAACGAGTTGAACACGTTCATCAGGTTGATGACCGCGCCTACGGCGAAGGCCGGGCGCAGCAGCGGCAGCGTGATGCGCCGGTAGGCGTGCCACCGGGACGCGCCGTCCACCCGGCTCGCCTCGTACAGCTCACCGGGGATGGACTGCAGGCCGGCTAGCAGCACGTAGGTCGTGAACGGCAGCGAGACGAAGATCGCGACGGCCATCATGCAGGCCATCGCCGCGTCCGGGTTGCCCAGCCAGTCCGGCGTGTTCTCGTTGAACGCGCTCACGATGCCGACCTGGTGCAGGAAGAGGTAGATCACGCCGCTGTCCGGCTGGAGCATCCAGCGGAAGATCAGCGCGGTCATCATCACCGAGGCGGCCCAGGGCGCGATGATCGCCCACCGGGCGAACCGGCGGCCGGGAAAGCGCTGGTTGAAGAGCTGAGCCAGGCCAAGGGACAGCAGCATCGTGACAGCAACCACCACGGCCACCCAGACCAGCGTCCTGACCAGGATCCCCGGCAGGTTCGGGTTGGTGAACACGGCGGAGAAGTTCGACCAGCCGGACGACCCGATGTCGATGCCGAGCGGCGTGATGTTCCTGAAGGACGTCTGGATCATCGCGACGATCGGCCAGATCACCACTACGGCGATCAGCGCGACCGCGGGGCCGAGCCAGGCGAGGGGCTGTAGTGCGCGGAGACGGGCGAGCCCGGCCCGCTTGCGCGGGCCGGGCTGCCGGTAACTTGAGGCGGTCATCAGCCTGCGGTCGAGGTGGCCGTCTGCTGGATCGCGCCGAGCACCGCCGACGGGCTGCCAGAGATGGCCTGGCCGACCGTGGTCTTGATCTGGTTCTCGACCGTGGTCCAGTTGGAGGTCGCCGGGTAGTTCACCGAGCTGGTGATGTTGGAGAGGAACGCGGCGTCGATCGGGCTGGACGCGGCCATCGCCTTGTCGGCCGTCTGGGTGGCGGGCAGCAGGTCGTACTCGTTGTTGAACGCGAGCTGGTTCGCGTCGTCGTAAGCGAAGTCGAGGAACTCCTTGTCCGCGGCCAGGTGGCTCGGGTTGGTCTTGAACACGACGATGTCGTCGTGCACGCCGAGCGTGGCGGTCAGCGCGCCGTTCTTGCCGGGGATCGGCGCGGTAGCGTAGTCGCTCGCGTTGAGCGTGCCCGCCGCCTGGATGATCGGGATGACCGCCGGCGAGCCGAGGACCATGCCGACCTTGCCGGCCGCGAAGTCGGCCCACACGGCGCTGCGGTCGGTGTTGCCCGGGTTGGGCTCCGTGTCGCCCGCCGCGGCGAGTTGCTTCATGAAGGTCAGCGCGGCGACGTTCGCTGCCGAGTTGATCGTGTACGAGCCGGATGAGTTGACGTAGCCGCCGCCGTCACCGAGGAACCACAGCAGCAGCTCGGCCTGGGCCTCTTCGCTGCCGAGCGGCATGCCGTAGCCGATGTAGCCGGCCGCCTTGATCTTCGCGGCGTCGGTCTGCAGCTCAGCCCACGTCGTCGGCGCGGTCTTGATCCCGACCTTGGCGAAGATCTGCTTGTTGTAGAACAGCGCGCGGGTCAACGTGGTCCACGGGATGCCGTAATCGGTCCCCTGATACTGCCCGTCCGTGAGGAACTTGGGGATAATGTTCGCCTCGGTGGCCGGCGACAGCACCTGCGACACCGGGTAAATGAGCCCGGACTGCGCGTACGGCGGGGCCGGGTTGCCTTCCAGGATGTCCGGGTATTGCTTGTCCTGGATCAGCGTCGCGACCTTGGTCGGGAAGTCGGTCCAGTTCGTCGTCGTCACATTGACGGTGATATTCGGGTGGATCGCGTGGAACGCCGCCGCCACCCCGTCCCAGTACTTGGTCGAGGAAGTGGCCGGGGTGCCGGTGCCGTAATCGGCGCCGTAGAAGTTCAGCGTCACCGAGCCCGATGCCGACCCGGATGATGACGGGCTTGAGCTCGAACCAGACGAGCCGCACGCCGTAAGGGCGACCAGCGCCGCCGCGCTCGTGGCGGCCGCGGCGATCAGTCGTACTCTCAACTCAGTCTCCCAACTTGCGCGGTCCGCGTGCTATTCCTGCACGATTGATGCGCGTTGACGTGACCGTAGCCATGGTTTCGAGCATCAGTCAACATAGGATGCCGGAAAATACTGTTAACGTGACCGGGTTGTGCCCGGACAGCGCATGAGCTTGCATGTTTGTTATTACGCGAATGACGCCATTAGTGCATGTCAGAGGTCATTCGCCCGGCAGGCGGGGGAGCGGGCGGGGCACGGAGGGGGGTCAGGCCGTGATGACCCGGACGCCTCGGTCGGCCAGCGCCGCCGCGGCGGACGTCTCCGTCGTCGCGTCCGTGACGAGCACGGCGATCTTGTCGATCCCGCACACCCGGGCGAACGCCCGGTGCCCGAGCTTCGAGCTGTCCGCGACGATCGCGACGCGCTGTGCCCGCTCGGTCATGAGCCGGTTGACGGCCGCCTCGCCCTCGTGGTGCGCGGTGGCTCCCGCGACCGGGTCGAGCCCGTCGACGCCGAGGATCGCCCAGTCAAAGGTCAGGTCCTCGAGCAGGTACGTCGCGAGCGGTCCGATCAGCTCGCCCGACTCCGGGCGTGCCACGCCCCCGGTCACGACCAGCTTGACCTGCGGCCTGACGGCTAGTTCGCTCGCGATGGACAGCGCGTTGGTCACGACGGTCAGGCCGGCGTCCCCCAGGTCCGGGCGGTTCAGCAGGGCGCGGGCCACCTCGAGCGTGGTCGTGCCCCCGTTCAGCGCCACCGTCGAGTAGGGCGCGATCAGGGCGGCGGCGGCCTCGCCGATAACCTGCTTCTCCGGGGCGTTCCGCGCGGTCTTGTAGAGCAGCGGCAGGTCGTAGGCCATCTGGCTGCTGCCGACCGCGCCGCCCCTGGTGCGGGTAAGCATCCGCTGGTCGGCGAGCTGATCGAGGTCGCGCCTGATGGTAGCCTCAGATACGCCAAGTGAACGTGCGGCCTCGGTCACGCTGAGGTGCCCGCCAGCGGCAACCAGTTCGATGAGCGTAGTCCAGCGCTCATAGCGGGATACCGCAGACATGGCCGCCCCCTTCCCGCAACAGTTCACCACAGCCGGTGCGTGCTAATGCTTGATCATAAAGCTGATCGTGCAACTTAGCTCACCGGGAGCGTCCGAGACCGAAGGCGCTTGCGTAAGCATGAGAAACTGAAGCAGTAAGCATCTCCGACCGAGGAGGCCGAGCCAGCCACGTGACTGCCACCCTGAGAGCTGTTGAGCTCACCGAGATCGCCGCGCTCGCCGCGGCCGACAAGCTGGCCAACGACATCGTCGCGTACGACGTCAGCGACCAGCTCGCGATCACCGACGCGTTCCTGCTGTGCTCCGGCGCCAACGACCGGCAGGTCCGCTCGATCATCGACGAGGTAGAGCTCAAGCTCAAGCAGGCAGGCGCCACCCTGGTCCGCCGCGAGGGCGAGAACGAGGGCCGCTGGGTGCTGCTCGACTACAACGACATCGTGGTCCACGTCCAGAACTCGGACGAGCGCGCCTTCTACGCCCTCGAGCGCATCTGGAAGGACTGCCCGGTCATCCCGCTCCCCGAGGCGGCTACGATCGGCGGCCCCGCGGCGAGCGGAGATGCACGCTGAGCGCAGGCAAGCGGCTCGTGCTGTGGCGGCACGGCCAGACGACCTGGAACGCCGAGCACAGGTTTCAGGGCCAGACCGATATCCCCCTCGATGAGACCGGCGAGGCGCAGGCCGAGCAGGCCGCCAGGCGCCTCGCCACCCTGCGCCCTGACGCGCTGTTCTCCTCGGACCTGACCCGCGCCCAGCAGACCGCCGCTCCGCTGAGCAGGCTGACCGGACTCGCGGTCACGCTGGACAAGGACTTGCGCGAGCGCTTCGGCGGCGACTGGGAGGGCCTGTCGGACCGTGAGATCCGCGAGCGCTACCCGGCCGAGCGCGCCACGTGGAACCCCCCGAACGGCGAGCCGACCTTGGTCGTCGCCGACCGGGTGGCCGCCGTGTGCACGCGCATCGCCGAGACCCTCGACAACGGCCATCTCGCGGTCCTGGTCGGCCACGGCGCCGCGCTGCGCCTCGGCATGGAGCGCATCCTTGGCCTCCCCGCCGAAGCCGCCCCGACCCTAGGCTCCCTGGTGAACTGCTCGTGGTCGGTCCTGGAACTCCGCGACGCCCACTGGCGCCTCAACGAGTACAACGTGACCGTTCCCGAAGTCGCGACCCTCGGCGCATCGCCCTTCTCCGAGGTCACGGCCACCTTGCCGGAACCAGTCACGGGCGACGACGTGTAAGGCTCAGGCCGTGTGGGTGTGCCGCGACTGTCGTTGTAGCGACACCGATGGCACGTCCACGCAGCTAGCCGGCGCTGAGGAGCGGAGCACTGCGAACTCTTTCATCCTGACGATCCTCGCCCAGACTTTCAGGGCGAACGGCAGGATGAAAGAGTTCGTCCGTTTGGGCTAAATTGGTTTTTCTTCTGACTCGGCCGCGAAGTAGGGTGGCGAGCCGTGGCCGTTGCCTATGCCGCGATGGTCGCGGGTGGAAACAGGATCAGCGGGCGGCAGTCGTGGCGCCTGCTGTGGGAATCGAGCAAACCGCTCAGCGCCGCCGTGCTCGCGTGGGCGGCGCTCGACACCTTCGACGGGCCGTTCGTCGTGGCTGCCCTCGGCTACGTCGTCGGCGCGATCCCTGGCGCGATCTCCGGCGGCATGTCGTCGGCGGCCGGGAACCGGCTGATCGTGGCCCTGGTCGTCGCCGCCCTGCTGTACGCGGCGTCCCTGGTCCTCGACCCGATCGGCGCCGCGCTGAGCACCGCCGCGAGCCAGCGGATCAACGGCCAGCTCCAGGCGCGGCTGCTGACCGCCGTCACCGCGCCGGCCACGGTCGCGCATCTGGAAGACCAGGACACGCTGAACCGGCTTGCCTCCGCCGAAGGGTCCCTCACCGGCTTCTTCCCCGGCAACGCACCGGTCACGTGGGTGGGGACGGTCGCAAACCGGCTGTCCGGCGTCTTCGGCTGTGCCGTGATCGCGGCGTACTTCTGGTGGCTGGGCCTGCTGCTGCTCGTCATGTGGCTCGTGGTGCGCCAGGTGATCCTGAAGTCCGTGCTCAAGCAGGCGATCGACATGCGCGGCCAGACGACCGAGATGCGCCGCGCCTGGTACTACACCGGCGTCGGCTCTAAGGCGCGGGACGCGAAGGAGGTCAGGGTCTTCGGCCTGGCCAAGTTCTTCGGCGGCCGGTACGCGCAGCACTTCGCCGAGTCGATCCGGGCCGGCCACACGGGCCTGCGCGGGCTGCACAAGCGGGCCGCCACTTGCTTCATGGTCGTTACCGGCGGCTATGCCCTTGCGATTTGGATGATCACCGACGCGGCGCGCACCCACGAGATCGGCGCCAGGTCGCTGGCGATCATGCTGCCGATGCTAGCGATCACGGCCGCCGCGGGCAACGTCTCGTTCGACGACATCACGCTTGCCTGGACCCTGTTCGGGCTGCCGGACGCCGACCGCCTTGAGCAGGACCTGCAGCCGCCGTCGGAGCTCGACGGGTCACAGGATCCGGGTGACGCCCCGCAGGCCGCGGTCCGGTTCGAGGGCGTCAGGTTCCGCTACCCGACCGGGACTGGCACTTCAAGCACGGGCGACGTCCTCGCCGGGGTCGACCTTGAGCTAGCCGCCGGGACGTCGACCGCGCTGGTCGGCGTCAACGGCGCGGGCAAGTCGACGCTCGTGAGCTTGCTCGCGCGGCTCCGTGACCCGACGGGCGGCCGGATCACGGTCGACGGGATAGACGTGCGCACGCTTGACCCTGGCAAGTGGCAGCGCATGATCGCGCTGATGCCTCAGGACCCGGTGCGTTACCCGCTCACGGCGTACGACAACGTCACGTTCGGCGCTCTGGAACACGCCGATGACCGTCAGGGCGTGCAAAAAGCCGCGATGCTCTCCGGCTTCTCGTCCGTCGTCGACGAGCTGCCGCGCAAGTGGGACACCGTCCTGTCCCGCGAACTCCCCGACGGCGCCGAGCTGTCCGGCGGCCAATGGCAGCGCCTCGCGCTCGCCCGTGCCCTGTTCGCGACGTTCCACGGCGCGCGCATCCTCGTGCTCGACGAGCCGACCGCCGCGCTCGACGTCCGCGCCGAGGCCCGCTTCTACGAGCGCTTCCACGAGATCACCGCGGGCCTGACGACCCTGGTGATCTCGCACCGGTTTGCGACCGTCCGGCGCGCGCAGCGGGTCTACGTCCTCGACGGCGGCGTGATCACCGAGTGCGGCAGCCACGACGAGCTCGTGGCGGCGGGCGGCACGTACGCCGAGATGTACCAGCTCCAGGCCGAGAGGTTCACGAAGTGACAGCCCCAACTTCTCCCGCCCCCAGTTCCCCCGCACCAACTTCTCCCGGCCCAACATCTCCCGGCTCGAATGCGCAAACGGCCCCGATAGAAGCGTCAGAAAGCGCAAACGACCCGCTGAAACGCCCCCCGTCGCCGCGCCGTCTCGCGCGCCTCGCCACGATCTTGTTCTTCGACGGCTTCCGCGCCGCACCCGGCTGGATGGCGCTCGTCACCACCATGCTCGTCCTCGGCTCCGTCGCCGGCACCTGCTACCCGCTCGGCTACCTGCTGCTCGCCAACGGCGCGCTCAGCGGCAGCGAGGGCGAGGTCGTCGAGGGCGTCGCGGTCGTCGCCGTCCTGCTCGGCCTCGCCTGGGTGCTCACCGGCATCGGCGCGACCGAGGCGATGGCGCTGTCCGACAGGATCGCCGTCTACCGGACCAGGCAGATGATCGAGCTGATCAGCGGCGTGCCGACGCTGGAGCACCTGGAGCGCCCCGACTACCTCGCCCAGGTCGAGCAGCTGAACTCCGGCCGCCGCCAGCTCGCCTCGGCGCCCCGGCAGATTCTCAGCAACGTCTCGTCGGCCGCCCGCATCATCGCCCTGCTCGTCCTGCTCGGCTCGGTGTCCCCGTGGCTGCTGCTGCTCCCGGTAACGGCCGGGCCGCCGCTGATCGCCGACCGCCTGGCGAAGAAGATCACCAGGAAGTCCGAGGACGCGATGGCCGCCGACCGCCGCCTCGCCGGCATGATCTTCGATATTTCCTCGGCCCCGGGGGCCGCCGGCGAGCTCCGCTCCTACGGCCTCGCCCCTCGCCTGAAATCCCTGCACGCGTCCCTGATCGGCGCGCTCGACCGCAGTGCCGCCCGCGAGGCGCGCAAGGTCCTCGCCGTCCAGTCGGTCGGCTGGCTGCTGTACGCGGCGGGCCTGATGGCCGCGATCGCGTTCGTCGTCATCCGCGCGTCCGCCAGCGGCCCCAACGGTGCCATCTCCCTCGGCACCGTGCTCATGACGGTCTCGCTGATCCGCCGCTCCCGCGCCCAGCTGGCCTCGGCCGCCTCGGGCTCGGCCGGCATGATCTCCACCCTGGCGACGGCCGACCGCCTGCTGTGGCTCGAGGATCATCACGCGAAGGCCGTCGCGGTCGCCGGAACAGCCCAGGCCCCCGAGCGACTGACATCCGCGATAACCGTGCGCGACCTGTCATTCACCTATCCAGGGACCGAACGGGTTGTGCTTTCTTCCCTCAACCTCACCCTTCCCGCCGGGGCCACGGTGGCGATCGTGGGGGAAAACGGCTCAGGCAAGACGACGCTGGTCAAGCTGCTGCTCGGTATGTACCAGCCGACGTCGGGCGAGATACTGATCGACGGCGTCCCGCTGACATCGATCGCCCATGACAGCTGGCGGGAGCGGTGCACGGCCGCGTTCCAGGACTTCGCCAGGTTCAGCCTGCCTGCGGTCGAGTCGGTGGGCGTCGCCGACCTGCCCGGACTGTCGTCCGAGCCCCTCGCCCTGGCTGCGCTCGACCGGGCCGGCGCGGCCGGGCTTGACGCGCAACTGCCTGACGGCCTGTCCACCTACGTCGGCGGCCCGTACACCGGCGGCCACAACCTGTCAGGCGGCCAGTGGCAGAAGTTGGCCCTCGGCCGCGCCATGCGCTCACCTGACCCGCTCTTGGTAGCCCTCGACGAGCCGACGGCTTCCCTGGACGCGCACGCGGAGCAGGCCCTCTTCGACCGCTACACGGCAGCGGCCGCCGGGTACGCGGCGAAATCCGGCACGGTCACCCTTCTGGTCTCGCACCGCTTCGCGACGGTAAGAATGGCCGACCTGATCGTCTACCTGGAAGAAGGCCACGCGACAGAAGCAGGCACCCACGACGAGCTCCTGGCCAGTGACGGCCGCTACGCGGAACTGTTCACCCTCCAGGCAAGCGCCTACCGCTGACCTGCAGGGGCGGGTTGCCCAAGTCCTGCCATGGCCCGGGAAGTTCGTCGGCGTCAGGGGACGCCAGCCAGCCGCAAGAGCGCCGTGACCCCGGCGGCGGCGATCACCACCACGGGGAACGGCGCGCGCCGTGCGGCGAGCACGCCGGCGACGAGCACCCCGGTCGGCCGCGCCCAGCCGGCGAACCCGTGCCCGGACGTGAGTGCGGATGTCGCCGCGAGCGCGATCAGCAGCACCGTGGCCGCGTCGGCGAACAAGCGCTCCGCGCCGGCCGGCACCGTCACCCGTCCCCGCAGCAGCGGCCCCGTGAGCCGCAATCCGTACGTCACCAGCGCCAGCGCCACAATGGCGGTCATCGGCATCATCGGTTACCTCCGGCCGACAGTTCACCCTGGTCAACAACGGCATCGCCGTCACGACGAGCCGGCGCACCCGCGCCGCGCTCATCAGCCGTCGGCGGGTTCCTGGCCTCGTCATCGTGGGTAGCCGGCGGCGAAGCCGAACGGTCATCGTCGGGAGCCGGCGACGAAGCCGAACGCCAGCCGCCCCAGCTTCGCCGCCGGCTCCAGTTCCGCCAGTCCCAGCGCGCGGACAGCCCGCCGAGCGCGGCGAGCAGCGGCAGGCCAGCGGGCAGCACGGGCGTCAGCGCGACCGCGATCACCGCCCCGGTCCCCGCGGCGAGCCGGGTCGACCGGGAAGTGAGCGTCGGCAGGGCGAGCGCCAGCATCACCGCGGGGAACGTCGCGTCGAGCCCGAACGCGTTCGTGTCCCGCACCGTGGACCCCAAGGCCACGCCGAGCAGCACGGCAACGTTCCACACCACGAACAACATGGCGCCGCAGGCCCAGAACGCCGACCGCCGCCGCGGCGGAGAAGGCTGCCGCATCGCGAACGCCACGGACTCGTCAGTGATGAGGTGTGTGCCGACAAGCTGGCGCAGTCCCCGCAGCCAGCGCCCCGCCAGCGGATTCCCGCGAGCGTCCGCCGGACCGCCTTCGCCGGCACCACTGCCCGCGCTTGCGGCGCCGGCGTGGTCCGTGCCGCCAACGACGTCCGCTACGGCGAGCCCGTAGGGGAACAGCCGGGTGTTCAGCACCGCCCCGGCGAAAACAGCCGCCACCGGTGACCCGCCCGCGAGCACGACCCCGACCGCCGCGATCTGCGACCCGCCCGCGAATACGAGGACCGACAGCGCGACGGGTACCCACCACGCCAGCCCGCCGCCCACAGAAGTAGCCCCGAACGAGACCCCGACGATCCCGTCCGCCAGGCAGACAAGGCCAACATCCCGCAACAGTTCCGGTGAGACTGTTCGCCATAGAATCCGCATGTTCAATATAATGAACACAGTGGTAGCTGTTCGTCAAACCGAACATAGCAGACGACGGAGCGAACGACATGTCAATGTCAGAGGCGGGAAGCGCGCGAAGCGCGGGAAGGACGGGGAGCGCGGGAAACGCGGGGACCCCGTCCAACATCGTCGCCCTCGTCTCGATGTCCCTGCGCCGCGAGCGGGCAAGGGCCGCCCTGTCGCTGACCGAACTGGCCAAGCGGGCCGGCATCGCCAAGTCGACCCTCTCTCAGCTGGAGAACGGCACAGGCAACCCGTCCCTTGAGACCCTGTGGGCCCTGGGGACCGCGCTTGGCGTGCCGCTCAGTCGCCTCATCGACCCGCCAAGAAGTGACATCCGGGTGATCCGCGCGGGGGAGGGCGTCGTCGTGCACGCAGAGCACGACCCCTACGAGGCGACGATCCTCGCGTCCTGCCCGCCAGGCGCCCGCCGCGACATCTTCCGGGTCGTCGCCGAGCCGGGCATGGGCCACCTCGCCCGCCCCCACACGGCCGGCACGGTCGAGCACCTGATCCTCGGCACAGGCCGCGTCCTGGCAGGCCCAGAAGGCGAGGCCGTCGAACTCGGCCCCGGCGACTACCTCCGCTACCCCAGCGACATCCCGCACATCTTCAACGCCCTGGAGCCAAACACGCTGGGCGTGATCATCATGGAGCACGTCTGACACCGAATTCAAAGCATCTTCCCGAACGGAAGGTGTTCCACCCCCGCGTTCCGTGTCCCTCTCCTGCGTGGGGGACGCGGGGCTGGCGAGTATGCCGGAGTGCAGTGCGCGCCTCAACCGGGAACGGGCGCGACCAGAGTAAGTCGCACCCGTTCCGGGGATGTGGTGTTGGGAGTTAAACGGCCTTGGAGACCTCCTGCCTGGCGGGGACCGCTGCCGTCTTGGCGAGGGCGCGCTCGTACTGCTCCCTCGTGGGCGTCTTGCACTTGAAGTACACGACGATCGCGGCGACGGCGCCGAGTGCGGCACCGAAGAAGAAGCCGCGCTCCCAGTGGAAGGTTGCCGCGCCGTACAGGGTGCCGGTCATGATGAGCGCCGCCAGGCCGCCGGCGAAGGAGCCGCCGAGTGCCTTGAAGGCGTAGATGGAGCCGTAGTTGAGCGCGTTGTTGTTCTCGCCGTAGTAGTCGGCCACGGTCGCTGCGGTCATCGGGAAGTTGGCGCCGGACAGGCCGCCGGAGATCACCGCGCAGATCGCGAAGAGCGCCGGCTGGTGCGATAGCCCGGCCCAGAGCGTCAGCAGCTGGAAGACGACGTTCAGCGAGTAGGCGTAGGCCATGGTGCGCCGCCGCCCGATGTACTCGGAGATGTAGCCGTAGATGGGCCGGCAGAGACCGTCGGCAAGGTTGAAGCCCGCCGCGCCACCGACCGCCGCCCACAGGCCCAGGTGCTCCGCCGTGCCGAAGCTGAAGTAGAAGGCCACGCCGAACAGGGAGCAGCCGATATACAGGGCATACTGTATGCCAAGCCACTTAGCCTGCGGCGTCGCCCACATGGTCTTGAGCGAGTAGTGGCCGAACGCCGGCGGGTTGCTCAGCAGGTCACGGGCGGTCCGCTTGTTCTTCGCCCAGTCGAGGGGGTTGACCTCGGCCGGCCACCAGTTCTTTGGCGGGTCCTTGAGGAACCAGCCGAAGACGCCGATGCCGACCGTCATGATGATGCCCTGGATGAGGATGAAGTGCTGCGTGGCGCCCGCGGACATGGTGCTGACGCCGCCCGCGGTGGCGAAGCCGCCGATGGCGAGGATGAACGGCACCGAGCCGTAGGCCCAGCCGCCGTTGACGAAGCCGGTCCGCCAGCCCTTCTTCTCCGGGTACCACTTGGCGACGATGTTGATCGCGCTTGAGTACACCATGCCGGAGCCGACGCCGCCGAGGAACGCGTAGCCGAAGTACGCCTCCCAGATGTTCGTGCCGTAGGCGGTGATCGTGTAGGCGAGGACGCCGCAGATCAGGCCGCCGGCCATGGTCGCCCAGCGGACAGACACAATGCCCCTGTTGCGCAGGAAGCCGGCGCCGATCTGCACGAACGACTCGAAGATCACGAAGAACGAGAAGAGCCAGAAGGTGGGCGCGTCGCCCCAGTGGTGCGCGGCCTGGAGCGATCCGCTCAGCGCCCCCCAGGTGTACTCGACGAGGCCGGACAGGCACATGACCGCCCAGGCGGCCATGATGACCGTCCCGCGCGAGTAGCCGATGAGTTGTTTCGGCGTCTCGCCGACGCGGAAGACCCGCCCAGTCTCGTTCGTGATGAGCCGGTAGTCGGCGGGCTCACCAATCCCTGCCATCTCTGCCACGACGTTCCTTCCATTGGATTCTGTATACAGGCCCTAGCTGAGGGGCCCCGGACCAAGCTTGTCTGGCTTTGCCCGATGCGGGAGAAGTTCGTTATTGCCGACGGTAGATTTGGTCGTCAGGTGATGCAATACGCGAACTCATAATTTTTCCCCAGGATGGGAATTTCTGGACGGCCAGGCGTCGTGGCGGCCGGTAGTTGATCTTCAAAGATGCTTCTGACGTGCTGAAACACAAAAATGAGAATAAGTTCAGACTGTTTTGAGAATCTTTGTCGCGCAGGGGCTTCTTTCGGCCATAATTTAAATGCGCAAATGCCATTGCCGCGGCCCGTTATGGCGTGTCGACCGCGGTAGGAGTGTGCTTTAAATTCATGTCGTTATCGAGTTAATCGCTAACGGCTTGTTCGTACTGTCAGATCGCGCCATCCTCCCTGAGTTCCTTGATCTGGTCCGGCAGGTAGCCGAGGGAGGCGAGCACCTCGCTGGTGTGCTCGCCGAGCAGCGGCGAGGGCGCGACCTTCACCGGGGAGTCGGAGAGCCGCAGCGGACAGCCGACGGTCTTGAACCGTCCGCGCTCGGGGTGCTCGACCTCGACAACGCTGCCGAGCTCGGCCAGGGTCTCGTCCTCGATGAGCTCCTTCGTCGACAGGATCGGCCCGCACGGGATGTCGCGGGCGTTGAGCAGGTCGAGGACCTCCCACTTGCTGAGCCTGGAGGTCCACTCCTCGATAAGGCCGAACATCTTGTCCAGCTTCGGCAGCCGCGCCTCGGGGGTCGCCCACTCGGGGTCGTCCGCGAGCTCGGGACGGCCGATCAGCTCCGCGATCGGCCTCCAGCCGGGCGGCTGGACGATGACGTAGACGTAGTCGTTGGGCCCGCCAGGCGCGCACCTGACGGCCCAGCCGGGCTGGCCGCCGCCTGAGGCGTTGCCGGAGCGGGGCACCTCGTCACCGAAGGTCAGGTTGGGGTACTCGTGCAGCGGCCCGGCCGCCAGGCGCTGCTGGTCGCGGAGCTTGACACGGCACAGGTTGAGCACGGCGTCCTGCATGGACACCTCGACGCGCTGGCCGCTGCCGGTCACCGTCCGCTGGTAAAGCGCGGCGAGGATGCCCGCCACGAGGTGGATCCCGCTGCCTGAGTCGCCGATCTGGGCGCCGGTCGCGGTGGGCGGCCCGTCCTCGAAGCCGGTGGTGCTCATCGCGCCGCCCATGGCCTGCGCGACGACCTCGTAGGCCTTGAAGCTGGCGTACCTGCCGGGGCCGAAACCCTTGATTGAGGCGTAGATGAGCCGCTCGTTCAGCTCGTGCAGCACCTCCCACGTGTAGCCGAAGCGGTCCATCACGCCGGGGCCGAAGTTCTCCACCAGGACGTCAGCGTCCGTGGCGAGCCTGGCGAAGACTTCCCGGCCTTGCGGCGATTTCATGTTCACCGTGATGCTGCGCTTATTGCAGTTCAGCATGGTGAAGTAGAGGCTGTCGGCGCCGGGGACGTCGCGCAACTGACCCCGGGTGACGTCCCCGCGGCCGGGCGCCTCCACCTTGACCACGTCCGCGCCGAGCCAGGCGAGGATCTGCGTAGCGGAGGGGCCAGACTGCACGTGCGTCATGTCGACGACACGCACTCCCTCAAGCGCCTTGGTCATCTGCTCCTCCGGTTTTCCTTCGTGGGTTGAGGGCGCGCCCGTAGGCGTGGCAGCAATTGCATACAGTATTCCCAGGTTGGCGTCTCTTCAAGAGACAGGAATAGTACATTGCATACAAGATGCGGTACGGTGAGGCAGCGGGGGGCGCTCTCTCGGTACCCAGTTCGTCGAAGAAGAGATGAGCATTGGCATGCCTGATCCACTCACCGCCGGCACGCGCCGTGTGGCACGCCCGGCGCCGTTGCGGCAGGCCGTCTACGACACGCTGGCGGAGATGATCGCCGGCGGCTCGCTCAAGCCGGGACAGCACCTAGTGGAGTCCGAGATCGCCGACCACCTGGGCGTCAGCCGGCAGCCCATCCGCGAGGCCCTGCAGCGGCTCGCGGTCGACGGCTGGGTGGAACTGCGCCCGGCCTACGGCGCCTACGTGCACATCCCGACCACGGAAGAGGTCGCACAGTTGCTCGGCGTCCGCTCGGTCCTTGAGGCGTACTCGGCCCGCGAGGCCGCGCAGCACGCCACCGCGGAGCGCATGGCCCGGCTGCGGGAACTATACGACGCCGGCATGGCCGCGCTCGCGGCCGACAAGGAGAGCGACCTCGTCGTCGCTAACGCCGATCTGCACGCGTACATCGTGCAGATGTCGGGTAACCGGGTGCTCGCCGAGCTCATCTCGCAGGTCGAGCGGCGAGTCCGCTGGTACTACACCCCGATCGCCCGGCCCCGCGGCAAGGAGGCCTGGCACGAGCACAACGGCCTGATCGACGCCATCGCAGCCGGTGACGCCGATCAGGCCGAGCAGCTGATGCGCGCGCACACCGAGCGGACCACGGAGTTCTACCGCCAGGAGTTCGTCACGGCGCAGAACGCGCCGGCGGGCTGAGCCTCCTCACGCCATTACCCACTTCGGTTGCGTGCCTCACTCAGGACCGGAACCAGAACCCGCCGGCCCGTCAAGCTCGCGCAGCTTCCGCTCGGCCTCGGCCAGCCGCAGGCGCAGTTCCCGCTCGGCCATCCAGCGCTCGGTCACGTCCCTGATGAGCGCCGTGATCCCGGCGATCTTGCCGTCAGCGTCGCGCAGCAGGGCCACGCTGAACTCGATCGACAGCCGACGGCCGTCCCGGTGGGCGGCGGGCACCTTCAGCAGGGTGTCGCCGTACTTCGTCTCGCCGCTGGCCATCACACCGTCGTAGCCGGCCCAGTGCCTGGCCCGCTGCTTCTCCGGGATGATCAGGTCGAGACTCTGCCCCAGAGCCTCCGCCGCCGGGTAACCGAAAACGCGCTCTGCCCCGCCGTTCCACAAGACGATGATTCCGGTGGGGTCGCTGACCACGATCGCCTCAGGTGCCTCGCGCACGACCGCTTGTGCCAGCCAGTCCTGGTCCATAGCCCGCCTCTCCTTTCCCGTCATCCCCTTTGCGGCTCCCTGCCCGTTATCCGGTTTGCGACCCGTCTGCACGGCCCGTGGGACAGACCATGTTGACGCCCTCTGGACCCAAGCTACTAGAAGCTGGATACTGAATACAATGTGTTGGATGCTTACCGGGAACACGCCGGGCAAGCCCCCGGCACCTCGACGCAACGGAGTACCAGGAAGGGGTCCGGACATGACCGAGGCTTCCGCGCAAGCAACGGGGGAGGGGAGCGACGGTGCGGCCGCCCTCACAGACGGGATTCATCTGGTCATCGACGCACTCAAGCTCAACGGTGTCAAGACCATCTACGGGGTCGTCGGGATCCCGATCACCGATCTGGCCCGCCTGGCCCAGGCGGAGGGCATCCGCTTCATCGGCTTCCGCCATGAGAGCAACGCGGCGCACGCGGCGGCGGCGGCCGGCTTCCTGACCGGGAAACCCGGCATCTGCCTGACCGTGTCGGCGCCCGGGTTCCTCAACGGCCTGGTGGGACTGGCCAACGCGACGACCAACTGCTTCCCGATGGTGCAGATCTCCGGGTCAAGCGAGCGGCACATCGTCGATCTCCAGCGCGGCGACTACGAGGAGATGGACCAGCTCGCCGTGGCTAAGAACTTCGCCAAGGCCGCATACAGAATCCACCGGGCGCAGGACATCGGAAGGGGTATCGCGAGGGCGTTCCGTACCGCCGCGAGCGGTCGCCCCGGCGGCGTCTACCTGGACATCCCCGCCGCTGTCCTCGGCGAGGTCATCGAGGCGGCGACGGGCGAGAAGTCGCTCTGGCAGGTCACCGATCTCGCACCGCGGCAGCTGCCCGCGGCAGATGCCGTTGACCGCGCGATCGAGCTGCTCGCGGCGGCACAGCGCCCCCTCGTTGTGCTCGGCAAGGGCGCGGCCTACGCCCGGGCCGACGCCCAGCTGAGGGAGTTCATCGAGACCACCGGCATCCCCTACGTGCCGATGTCCATGGCCAAGGGCCTGCTGCCCGACGACCACCCGCAGTCGGCTGCCACGGCGCGGTCGCTAGCGCTGAAAAGAGCCGACGTCGTGATGCTTGTCGGCGCTCGGCTGAACTGGCTGCTTAGCCACGGCGACGCGCCGACCTGGAACCCGGACGCCAAGTTCATCCAGGTCGACATCGCCGCGGCCGAGCTGGACAGCAACCAGCCGATCGCCGCCCCGCTGGTCGGCGACATCGGCTCGGTCATGGACGCGCTGATCGAACGCGGCAAGCCGGGTCGCATCGCCGCGCCGATGACGTGGCGCGATGAACTGAGGGAGCGCACCGACGTCAACGTCGGCAAGATGGCCAGCCGCCTCGAGGCCGCCAAGACGGCGCATCCGATGAAGTTCCTTGGCGCCCTGCAGTCCATCCGCGACGTCCTGGCGGAGCACCCCGAGGCCTACGTCGTGAACGAGGGCGCCAACGCACTCGACCTGACCAGGAACACGGTCGGCATGAAGGTGCCGAGGCACCGCCTGGACAGCGGCACCTGGGGCGTCATGGGCATCGGCATGGGCTACGCGATCGCCGCCGCGGTCGAGACCGGCGAGCCGGTGGTCGCGATCGAGGGCGACAGCGCACTCGGGTTCAGCGGCATGGAGCTGGAGACGATCACCCGCTACAAGCTCCCCGTCACCACCGTGGTGCTCAACAACGGCGGCGTCTACCGCGGCGACGACCCATCCCCAAGCAGCGATCCGGCACCGACCTACCTCAGCGCCAGGCACGACTTGCTGATCGAGGCCTTCGGCGGCACCGGCTACCAGGCCACCACCCCGGGCGCGGTCGCGGCTGCGCTGAGCCGCGCTATCGAGACCGGCGCCCCGGCGCTCGTCGACTGCGTGATCGACCCGTCAGACGGCACCGAGAGCGGCAACATCGGCCACCTCAACCCCAAGGGCCTCACGGCCAAGCAGTAACGCAGCCCGCGCCGCACCACCATGTCCCAAGAAGGGAAATATCGTTAATGTCGCAAAAGGAACTGCCGCTCGCAGGCATCAAGGTCATCGATTTCACCGGCGTCCAGGCAGGCCCGGCATGCACCCAGATGCTCGCCTGGTTCGGCGCGGACGTCCTCAAGGTCGAGCGCCCGGCCGGCGGCGACGTTACCCGCAACCAGTTGCGTGACGACCCTGACCTGGACGCCCTCTACTTCACGATGCTGAACAGCAACAAGCGCTCGCTGGCGATCAACACCAAAACGCCCGAGGGCCGCAAGGTCATGGAGCAGCTCATCAAAGGCGCCGACGTCCTGGTGGAGAACTTCGCGCCTGGCGCGATGGACCGGATGGGCCTCGGTTGGGACGTCATCTCCGCGTGGAACCCGCGGCTGATCTTCGGCTCGGTCAAGGGCTTCAACGACGACTCGTCCTACACGGACCTGAAGGTGTACGAGAACGTGGCGCAGTGCGCCGGCGGCGCCGCGTCCACGACCGGCTTCTGGGACGGCCCGCCCACCATCAGCGGCGGCGCGCTCGGCGACAGCAACACCGGGATGCACCTGCTGATCGGCATCCTGACCGCGATCATCGACAGGAACAAGACCGGCATGGGCCAGAAGGTCTCCGTCTCCATGCAGGACGCCGTCCTGAACCTCTGCCGGGTCAAACTCCGCGACCAGCAGCGCCTGGAGAAGGTCGGCTACCTAGAGGAGTACCCGCAGTGGCCGAACGGCGAGTTCGGCGATGCGGTCCCGCGCGGCGGCAACGCGGGCGGCGGCGGCCAGCCCGGCTGGGTGCTGAAGTGCAAGGGCTGGCAGACCGACCCGAACGCGTACATCTACTTCACCATCCAAGAGCAGAACTGGGCCCGCACCGCGGACGCCATCGGCCACCCGGAGTGGAAGGACGATCCGGGCTACACCACCCCCCGCGCCCGCGCGGACAAGATCTTCGAGATCTTCGCCGAGATCGAGAAGTGGCTCGCGGACAAAACCAAGTTCGAGGCCGTCGACATCCTCCGCCAGTGGGAGGTGCCGTGCGCCCCTGTCCTGTCCATGAAGGAGCTCGCCTACGACCCTGACTTGCGCAAGAGCGCCACGGTCGTCGAGGTCGAGCAGAAGGGCCGCGGCACCTTCCTCACCGTTGGCAGCCCGATCAAGTTCTCCACCTTCTCCCCGGAGATCACCGGCGCCCCCCTTCTCGGCGAGCACAGCGACGAGATCCTGGCCGGACTCGGCTACGACGGCCCGGCCATCGCCGCCCTCCGCGAAAGCAAGGTCATCCTCTAGCGCCCCTCTCCGCCTCAGTCCGCGAAGCCAGCCTGTGCGGAGTCTGGCAGCGCCCTACCGAGGCACCACCGGGCCCGGATCCGCAAGATCCGGGCCCGGTGCTGTCCCGTCAAGATCAAAACCAAGAGCCCTCGGAACGGATTCGGCTTACTGGGGCCGCGGTAACCGAACCGCATGCGGACAGCCGATACTGGCGTCATGACCGACCGATACATCGCACTCGACCACGCGGCGCGCCACGCGGCGCGCTGGCTGGACAGTCTCGCCACCCGTCCTGTCCCGCCGCGGGCCACCGCCCTGGAGGTCGTCAAGGAGCTCGGCACCGAGCTGCCGGCGGGCCCCACACCCGCGAACGAGGTCATCGACCTCCTCGCCAGCGCCTGCGACCCCGGCCTGACCGCGATGCCCTCTGGCCGGTTCTACGGGATGGTGATCGGCGGCTCGCACCCGGCGGCCCTGGCTGCGGACTGGCTGGTCAGCGCCTGGGACCAGAACGCGGTGCTGCGCGCGGTGAGCCCGGCGCACGCGGCCGTCGAGGACGTGACGAGCGCCTGGCTGCTCGACCTCCTCGGCCTACCGGAAACGAGTGGCGTCGGCTTCGTCACCGGCGCGACGATGTCGATCTTCACCTGCCTGGCCGCCGCCCGCGACGCGGTGCTGCGGCGGGCCGGCTGGGACGTTTCAGTCGATGGCCTGTTCGGGGCGCCCCGGGTCCGCGTGCTTGTCGGCGCGCAGCGCCACGACACCGTCGACCTGGCCCTGCGCTACCTGGGCCTCGGCGCGCCGGAACCGGTGAGAGCCGACGACCAGGGCCGCATCGACCCCGGTGCGCTGTCAGCCGCGCTCGACCAGATCCCCGGAGGAACTCCGACCATCGTCGTCCTGCAGGCGGGCAACCTCCACTCGGGCGCGTTCGACCCGTTCACCGAAGCGATCGGGGTCGCGCACGCCCACGGTGCCTGGGTGCACGTCGACGGCGCGTTCGGCCTCTTCGCGGCCGCGTCCCCGGCAACGAGGCACCTCATGGACGGCTGCGACCAGGCCGACTCATGGACGACCGACGCGCACAAGACCCTCAACGTCCCCTACGACTGCGGCATCGCGATCGTCGCCGACCGGGCCGCGCTGCGCGCCGCGATGACGATGGGCGCCACGGATTACTTCATCACCGATGCAGCGGGTGACTCGTGCGACATGGTCCCGGAGAGCTCTAGGCGTGCCCGCGCGATCCCGGTCTGGGCGGTCCTACGCGCCCTCGGCCGTCAGGGCGTGGCAAACCTGGTCGACGGCTTCTGCCGCCACGCCCAAGCGTTCGCGGCCGGCATTTCCGCCATCGAGGGCGGACGCCTGGAAAACAACGTGGTCTTCTCCCAGGTATCGGCGAGCTTCGGCTCGGACGAGCGCACGGCGGAAGTCAGCAGGCGCCTCATGGCAGACGGCACCGCGTGGATGACCGGCTCCCGCTGGCACGACAAGGCGGTCCTGCGCATCTCGGTCAGCAACTGGTCCACCACAGACGAGGACGTGACCCGCAGCCTGGCCGCCCTCCGCAAGGCCAGTGCCTTTTAATCATCCAGAACGGAGGCGTGTTCCACGTCATAGCCCATTCCCCTCCCGACGGGGTAGCGTCTTGCGCCGGAGACGACCGGGTTGGGAAAGGCGTTGAGCGACAGAGTGCGTGTGCTGCAGGAGTCGGAACGAGTCATGCCCCGGTGACCGTCACCGCCGAGGAAACGCAGGCCTCGCATCGGGTGGCGATCTTCTCGGTCGTGGGGATGGCCCTGCTGATGAGCTCGCTCGACGGGACGATCGTGGCCACCGCGCTCCACGCGATCCAGCACGGACTGCATTCCACGATCAACTGGACCGCCTGGGTCATCACGGCGTACTCGGTTGGCCAGGTCCTCGCGCTCTCACTGTCCGGCAAGCTGAGCGACCGAATCGGGCGGCGACGGTTCTTCCTCATCTCGGTCGTGGTGTTCACTGCGGCCTCGTTGTGCTGCGGGCTGGCGGGCAACATCTACCTGCTGATCGCGCTCCGGGGCGCTCAGGCCGCCGGCGGCTCCGGCTTCACTCCGTCGGCAACAGGGATCATCACCGACAACTTCGGATCGTCACGCGACAAGGCGGTCGGGCTGTTCGGGAGCATCTTCCCGATCGGTTCGATGATCGGGCCGATCTTCGGCGGCCTGTTCGTCTCGTACTGGACCTGGCGAGGGATCTTCTTCGTCAACGTGCCGATCGGCATCGCGCTGATCGTGCTCGGCCTGCGCTACGTGCCCCGCGACCGCGAGCGCCCGGAGCGCGAGCACCGCCCGATGGACCTGACCGGCATGGCGCTGCTCGGTGTCGGGGCCCTGGCCCTGATGCTGGGCGTCAGCTACCTCGGCGAAGTCGGCGCGAGCGCCGCGTCGCCATTGTTCATCGGACCGGTGGTCGTCGGACTGCTCGGGCTGGCCCAGTTCGCTCGCCATATCCGCCGCACCCCGGATCCTTTCATCGCGCCGCGCTTCATCGCGGGCCGCGGGTTCGGGGCCGTCAACGTGATCAACGTCTTGAACGGTGGCGCGGTCGCCGGGCTGCTCGCGCTCGTCCCGCTGTACGCGGTCGATCGTTACCAGATCAGCACGCTCGGGTCGGGAACCCTGCTCACCGCGGAAGCCGTCGCCGTGATCGCGATGTCGAGCCTGGCCGCGATGGCGCTGCGGCGCACCGGCTACCGGCTGCCGCTGTACACCGGCTCGGTATGCGTCGCGATCGGGTTCGCTGGCCTCGCCATCCGCCCCATCGGGCTCTCGCCCTACGCGTGGCTCGCGATAACCGCGGCCCTGGTCGGCCTCGGGACCGGATTCGCTTCGCCGGCGAGCCGCAACGCGGGCCTGCAGCTCGCGCCTGATCAGTCGCCCGCTTTGGCGGCGCTGCGCTCGACCGGTCGCCAGGTCGGGCAGATCGTGGCGGTCTCGGTCACGACGACCATCATCGCCCAGTCGGCTTCGCCCGGCGAGCTTGAGGCGAAGGTCTTCGTCGTTTTCGCGCTGCTCCTCATCGCGTGCCTGCCAGTGATCGCCCGCGTCCCCGAACACCGGGGATCTTGGTGACGGCGCGCTAGATCGCCGCCTAATGTTCCTGCGGCGGCTCCTGCGGCTCGATGGGTCTTTCGTCGTCGTCCGGGAAGTACCGGCTCCACCGTCGTCCGTCGAGCACGCTTAGCCACCGTAGGTGCCGGATCTCAAGCACGAACAGCGCCAAGGCGGTCGCCACCCCGGCGACCAGCAGCCGTCCCTGGCCTGCCGCGGCGCCGATCGCGGTAGCCGCGAATATCGCTGCCGCCGTCGTTACGCCCATCACCACCTGGTGCGAACCGAACGCCTGCCGGAACACCAGGCCGCCGCCGATAAAGCCGATCCCGGTGATCGCGCCGGCCAGCACGTTGGGCGCGCCATTGATCGCGATGATCCCGACAACGCCAGCGCCCAGCCCTACTAGGGCGAAGACCCGGTCACCAGTCGGCGCGCCGCGCAGGTCCCGCTCGAAGCCGAGTAGGTAGGTCAGCGCCACGGCAACCAACAAGTGAGCCGAGTTAATCCAGCTCAATCCCATGGCGCCGCCTCCGCAGAGTCTTGTCCTTCCCGAGCCGAAGGCACTTTCTGCGCAGGATAGCGCACGTCGCGTTAGGCCTCCCTGCTCCGCTGGGGAGACCCTAGAGTGCAGTAACCGGAAGTTGGACGCACCTGCACGGGAAGGAGGACAAGGACGCGTGAGCACCGACGGAGCCGTCCAGTACCTGCGGTGGAAGAAGGACGTGGCCGAGCACGACTACGCCGCTGCCTCCAGCTATCTCAGCATCCGCTTCGGGGAGAGCCGGGCTGAGAAGCTGGCGGCGGAACTGCGGAAGCTTCCTGTCATCACCCGGCGGGCCAACGACATCCTGCGGGCCACCGGCCGGGTCCCGCTGCCGCTGTCCGATCCGGGCGTGCTGAAAGACCTGCAGAAGGTGCTGAGCGGGGAGAAGCTGTCCCCGATTCTCGTGGCCCAGGCAGATATCGCGGACGGCTACCACCGGCTCTCGCTCGCCTATGCGCTGGACCCGTACGCGGATGTGCCGCTCAAGCTCGGCGAGGTGGAGGCGCACCTCCCGTAGCGCCATTACCTTTCCGGCGGGGTAGCGCGAAGGCCGAGTCGTCCGGTCCCGGACGCGGACGACGTGGCGCGGGCGATAGAGTTCATCACGGGTCGGCCGCCACATGTGCACCTGAACGTGGCGATGTTACGGCCGGCTCGACAACCCTACCCGTGACCTCCTACGACTTACCTCCGGGATGCGTGCCATGCTCGATCGCCGCTTCATACTCCAGAATCTGGACGAAATCCGACAGAACATCGCGAATCGGAATGTCGTCGTCGACCTGGATGAGTTCGTCCGGCTTGAGTCGCGCTGGCGCGCGCTTACGGCTGAGCAGGAGGAGCTCAACCGTCAGGCCAACAAGCTGGCCTCGGCCAATACCCGGCCAAGCGCTGAGCAGATCGAGCTCGGGCGGGAGCTGAAGACGAGGCGCGCCGAGCTGGAAGTGGAGCTCCGTGCCGCGGAGTCCGAGATGACGGACCTGCAAGCCGCGATCCCCAACATGACCCACCCGGCGGCGCCCATCGGCGCCACCGACGAGGCCAACCTGGAGATCGCGCGGGGTGCCACGCCCATCAGGGAGTTCGCGTTCCAGCCCAAGGATCACCTGGACCTGGGGGTGAAGCTCGGCGTCTTCGATTTCGAATCGGCGAGCCGTACCACCGGTCACGGCTTCTACTACCTCAAGGGCGACGCGGTCCTTCTCGACCTGGCCCTTCAGCAGTTCGTGGTCATGAAGCTCGCGGGCAAGGGCTTCCTCCCGCACGTCACCCCGGACCTGGCCCGCAGCTCGCTGAGCGCCGGAACCGGCTACAACCCGCGCGGGAACGAGACGCAGGTTTACTCCATCGCGGGCACGGACCTGTCGCTCATCGCGACTTCGGAGATCACGCTCGCCGGCCTGGAGGCCGACTCGATCGTCGCCGAGGAAAGGCTGCCGATCACCGTGTCCGGCCTGAGCCATTGCTTCCGCACCGAAGCGGGCTCGCACGGTCGCGCGGCCCGCGGCCTCTACCGCGTCCACCAGTTCACGAAGGTCGAGATGTTCGCCTTCACGCGACCGGAGGAGAGCGACGAAATGCACGCGCGGTTGCTCGAGATCGAAAGGGAGATCTTCGACGACCTTGAGATTCCCTACCGAGTTGTCGAGAACGCGACTGGTGATCTCGGCGCGGCCGCGTACCGGAAGTTCGACATTGAGGCGTGGATGCCCGGGCGCGGTGACGGCGGCGCGTGGGGCGAGGTCACCAGCGTTAGCAACTGCACCGACTATCAGGCGCGCAGGCTGAACGTACGCTTCCGCGACAAGGAATCGGGCAAGGTCCGCCTTGTGCACACGCTGAATGGCACGGCGGTAGCGACCGGCCGCGCGCTCATCGCGATCTTCGAGAACTACCAGCAGAAGGACGGCACCATCGCCGTTCCCAAGGCGCTCCAGCCATTCGCCGGCATCCCCGTCGTCTCGGGTATCCGGGCCTGACGCGCCGTGCACCCGTCGCGCTCGCGGCCGGCGCGGCGGGTGGCACAGGAACAGCGGCGGCGCGTACGTTCGCGCAGGCCGGTTACCGTGGCATGACGGCGCTTAACCGGCCTTGCTGATGATGCTGCCCATCTCGTCGGCGCTGAAGGCCCGCATCGTGGTCGAGCGGACGCTGCCGAGAGACCCTACCCGGAGTGCCGCCGCAGCGGCGTCCTCGTCGTCGGGGCACTCCATAACGGCGACAAGGTCGTAGTCGCCGGTCGTCCAGAGCATTTCACGTACGCTGCCGCCCAGGCTTTCGACGAGCTTAGTGAAATCGGCTGCACGGCTGGGCGATTCCTTGTATTTCTTGATGCCATCGTCGGTCCATTTGACCAGACTTACATAAGTCCGCATTTTCACACCCCCGTTGATGCCCGCGGGCGTCGGCGACCGCAGGACTCCGTAATTAGCCTGGTCCCGGTAAGACCCGAAGTCAAGCGTGCTAGATGACCACGGGTGATTGCTCGCGGTCTAGGTAGTCGTTGATGCGCAGGCGCATGGAGCGGTCCGGAATCATGACCACCGCAGCCTGGGGCGTAGTCTGTGAGTGCGACTGTATCCCGCTGCCGGGACTGCCGCCACGACGGCCAGCACCCACCCACCCCCGCCGCGCCGCGCGCACGGCCAGACGGCAGCGGAAAGGATCACGCAGATGACAGACGGCACGCTCTCCGTAGCACTCGGCCAGCCCGCCCAGGAGGCAAGCCCGCTGCGTTGCCCCGAGATGGCCCGCACCGATCGAGGCTGGGAGCGGTGTCATCGCGACGAGCATGCCGCGGGCTCCCGGCATCACGTGCGGGACCGGTCGTGGTCCACCGCAGAGAACACGCCGCGGCTACTGCTCGGCCAGCCGTGCACGGGCGCCTGCCGGTGGCCGGATCAAGTGCAGCCCTACCGGGGAACCACGAGGGCAAGGCGCTGGTGACCATCGGGTGCGTGGCCGGCTTATCGTCTGCCTGCCTATTACTGATCAGGCACGGGTACCTCGCGACGCCATCGGATCGCGGTCAGCCTCGTGATGCGTGTCGGGTGATCCGGACGGCTGCCAGGTCACGCAGGCTGACTACGCCGCGCACCTCGCGGCCTTCCAGCACCGGGAGGTGCCGGAAGCCGTGCAGCAGCATAATCTGGAGGGCGTCCTCGACTGTGGTATCCGGGGACGCCTGCTCAGGGTCCTTGGTCATCCATGCGGACACCGGGGAATTCGTCAGGTCGCTACCGGATGCCGCAGCGCGTAGCACGTCCCGCTCGGTGAGAATGCCGGCCAGGAAACGGCTCTGCATGATGAGTGCTGATCCGACCTTCTGCCGGACCATGGCTGCGGCGGCATCCGCAACCGGGTCGTCAGGACTGGTCGTGACCACGCGGGTGGTCATCACGTCGCGGACGGTCAGCGCGCGGCTAGGCTGGTAAGCCACTTTCGCCGACCTCATCGAGTTCCGGGTCCGTGTGCGGAGCGGACGGGCCGGAAAGCTCCTCGGACAGCATGCGCCACAGCGACCCGGTCCATGCGGAAAGCTGCGGCCATCGCATCCAGAAGATCTGCAGGGTCGTCTCATCGAACTCGGTGTGCGCTTGCTCGGGGGAGACCGCGTCGGTGAAGTCCTCGAACTGATGGATGAGTTCGAGGAAGCTGTCTGCGTTAGCTTCCATGTGATTACCTTCGGCAGGCGGCGGACGGCAGGCTGGGGCAGGAGCCAAAAGCGGCTGTTTGCGCCGAGTTCGGTGGTCTATACCCTGAAAGACCACGGCCGAAAAGCAGGCAGCCAAAGCGATGCGGCCAGAGCCCGCAGGGCGTCAGGTGACGATGATGCGCGGCCCGTCGAGCGCGTGCAGTTCTGCGAGCGCCGCGTCTGGCGCGGTCTGGTCGGTGATGAGCACGTCGACGGCGGAGGCGTCCACCACGAACCCGAGGTGCACGCGGCCGATCTTCGAGCCGTCCGCGATGACGACGGTGCGGGCGGCGGCGGCGATCATGGTCGCCTTGACCTCCGCCTCCGGCAGGTTGATGTTGGTCACGCCCGCCTCTGCCTCGACGCCGTTGCAGCCGATTAGGGCGAGGTCGGCGTGCACACGGCCGAGCACCTGCCCGGCGAGCGGGGCGACGAGGGAGTGCTGCAGCGGCCGTAGCGTGCCGCCCGTGACGATCACCTGCAGGCGCGGGATCGCCGCCTCGAGCAGCAGCGCGATCGAAAGGCCACTGGTGATGACGGTCAGCTCGCGTAGCCCGTCGCGGCGGAGCAGCTCTCGGGCGACCGCCGCGGCGGTCGTGCCCACGTCGAGCAGGACGCTCATGCCGGGTTCCAAGAGGTCGGCGGCCGCAGCGGCGATGCGGGCCTTAGCGCTCGCGGCCTCGACCGCTGCTTCCTCGAAGGACCGCTCCCGCAGGCTGGCCGCGTCGAATGGCATCGCACCGCCGCGGATGCGGCGGATCCCGCCCTCCGCCTCTAGCGCGTCAAGGTCGCTGCGCACTGTGACGGCCGAGACGCCGAATTCCTTGCTCAGCTCGGTCACACGGGCGAAGGCACGCTCTCCGATGACGGCGCGCATGCGGTCTCGGCGCTCGGCAGCGCCGGGCTGCTCGGTCTCGCTCGTCACCGCTCCATCGTTCGTGACGAGCCACCAGCTTGTCAAATCGAAAGACATTTGCTTTCGATTACGAAAGTAGCTTACCTTGGCGGCGTGATTAAGAGGATCGCCAAGCGGGTGCACGCCCTCGCAGATGGGCGAGAGCTCATCTACTTCGATGACGCCGACACCGCGCTGCCGCCCGACCGCGCCCCGGACCTGCGCCAGCTTGACGAGCGGCCGCCGACCGCGCAGATGCGCCAGGATCCGCTGACGGGCGAGTGGATCTCCATCGCCGCGGCGCGACAGAACCGCGTCGTCATGCCGGCGACTGGCCTGGACCCGCTCGCGCCGCAGTCGCCCGGCAACCCCTCGGAGATCCCGTCCCCCTATGACGTGGCGGTGTTCGAGAACCGGTCGCCCGCGTTCGGCCCGGGACTGCCCGAGCTAAGCTCGCGACATGCCGTGCCGACGCATCTCGCCGGCACCGGCCTGGAACGCGCGGTCCCGGCGTTTGGCCGCTGCGAGGTGGTGTGCTTCAGCTCCGCGCGCGAGGGCGCCTTCGGATCGGTCAGCCGCTCGCGTGCGCGGACCGTCATCGAGGCCTGGGCCGACCGGACCGCCTTCCTGTCGTCGCTGCCCGGCATCGAGCAGGTGTACATCTTCGAGAACCGCGGCGCGGAGATCGGCGTCACTCTGCAGCACCCACATGGACAGATCTACGGCTACCCGTACATCACGCCGCGCACCCGCCAGCTCCTCGGGCAGATCGACGCCTACGGCCCCTCGCTGTTCGCCGACATCCTCAAAAGCGAGTTGGCTGGACCGAGGGTCCTGCTGGAGGGCGAGCACTGGACCGCGTTCGTGCCCTTCGCCGCCCGCTGGCCCGTCGAGGCGCACCTGCTGCCTAACGAGCATGTCGCCGACTTCGCCGAGACAACCGATGCGCAGCGCGACGAGCTCGCCGTGCTCTACCTGCGACTCCTGCGCGGCCTCGACGCGCTCTACGGCGACCCCACGCCCTACATCGCCGCCTGGCACCAGGCACCAGTGCGGTCGCACCGCGTCAGCGCGCGCCTGCACCTGCGGCTGATGTCGCCGCGCCGCGGCGAGGACAAGCTGAAGTACCAGGCGGGCAGCGAGTCGGGGATGGGCGCCTGGATCGGCGACATCCCGCCAGAGGCCCAGGCCGAACGGCTGCGCGCGGCGATCACCCGGGCCGACGAGGAGAACCCCGCGTGACCGGCCTGCTGACCCAGGCGCGAAACGGCTTCGAGGCCGCCTTCGGGTACCCGCCGGCCGGCATATGGTCAGCTCCCGGACGGGTGAACCTGATAGGCGAGCACACGGACTACAACGAGGGCTTCGCGATGCCCTTCGCGATCGACCGCCGCACCTTCGCGGCGCTGGCGTTGCGAGACGACGGGCTCGTCCGCGTGTCATCGAGCGCAGCGGGCGGGGTCGAAGAATTCGGGCTGGCTGGTGCCTCGCGGGCCGTCGTCTCCGGCTGGGCCGCCTATCCGCTCGGTGTCGCCTGGGGCTTGGGGCAGGTGGGTGCCGATCTGGCCAAGCTGCCTGGCTTCGACGTGCACTTCGCCTCCGATGTGCCGCTGGGCGCCGGGCTGTCATCGTCGGCCGCGCTGGAGTCGGCCCTCGCCGTCGCCCTGAACGAGGCGTGGCGGCTCGGCTTCGATCGCACACGGCTCGTCGAGGCGGCGCACTTGGCCGAGAACGACTTCGTCGGTGCCCCTACCGGCATCCTCGACCAGTCCGCCGCGCTGCTCTCCCGGCAGGGGGCCGCTCTGTTCCTCGACTGCCGGAACGGCTCGTCATATCCGGTGGACCTCCGGCTCGACGCCTCCGGGCTGGCCATCCTCGTGATGGACACCAAGGTCAGGCACGAGCATGCCTCAGGCGGCTACGCGCAGCGGCGCGCCGCATGCGAGAAGGCCGCTCATGTTCTCGGCGTGCGGGCGCTGCGCGACGTGACGCTCCCGCAGCTGCTCGCGGCCCGTGGCCAGCTCGACGACGAGACCTACCGTCGCGCCCGGCACGTGGTCACCGAGGACCAGCGGGTCCTGGATACCGTCGAGGCACTGGGCACAGACGGCCCGGCCGCGGTCGGTGAACTCATGACCGCCTCGCACCGCTCAATGCGCGACGACTTCGAGATCTCCACCCCAGAGCTCGACCTAGCTGTCGAGGCCTCGCTAAACAGCGGTGCGATCGGGGCCAGGATGACCGGCGGCGGCTTCGGCGGCTCGGCGATCGCCCTGGCCCCGGTAAGGCTGATCCCGGTACTGCGCGCCGCGGTCAGCGGCGCGTTCGGCGAGCGCGGCTACGTTAGACCGGAGGTGTTCGCCGTGCGCCCGTCGCAGGGCGCACGGCGCGACACGTGACGGCCCGGCCAGCCACCCGGGCTCACATGTACTCCGCAGGGTCACAAGTTGCAGTTCGGCGTCAATTACCTCGGCCACTTCGCGCTGGCTCTCGGCCTGCACGATGCTCTAACGTCGCCCGCCTCGCGGCCGGCAAGAGCCTGCAGAAGTTGCGAGCCAGCCGGCCCGGCTGGCTCCTGTGAGAAAGAGTGCCCCGTGAGGCTGAGTAGCCCGAATGTGGAGACCGTGCTTGATGGCTACCGGCTGGGGTCTGACCAGGGAGCCATCGCGTTCTGCTCGATCACCTTGATCGAGGGACTGGACGACCAGGGGGTACTCAAGCGGGTCCTGGTCGACACCGGCCACGCCGGGCGGCGCCCCGCACTGGACGCTGCGCTGCGTCAGCGCGGCCTGACCAGGGACAGCATCGATACCGTCGTCTGCACCCACGCGCACTGGGACCACATCGAGAACCTCGACATCTTCCCGAAGGCCAACATCGTGATGCATCCTGACGAACGGCGTTACGCCCGCCGCCCGCATCGCAACGACTTCGCCTCCCCGGACTGGATCGACGCCCTGCTCGCCCGGTATGAACACCGGATCCGGACCGTAGCGGAAGGCACCGCACTGCTCCCGGGCGTCGAGATCGTGGCGGCACCCGGGCATTCGGCCGGGACGATCGCGGTCGCCGTGGCGGCCAGTGACGGGATCACCGTGATCGCGGGCGACTCCATCCAGAACGCGACGGTTGCTCGTGAGGGGCGCAATCCGCTGGTCTTCTGGAATAACGAGCAGGCGACCAAGTTGATCAGCAAACTGCTGGCCATCGGTGACATCATCTACCCCGGCCACGACCTGCCATTCCGGCTGCACGCGGACGGGCAGACCGAGTATCTGCACGACATGGAACTCACCCTGACCGGCGTCGAGGCTGGCCAGCCTGGACTTACCCTGCAGCCAGACCAAGGGATGACCCAGACGATCATGCCCGGTATCGAGGAACAGCGACTGCCTGACTAGCACCATCCCGGCCCTGGTGGGGGCAGCTGAAGGTCGGGGAAGCGCCTCCCCGCGCCGTCGGCCCGCGCGGGCCGGTGACGGCCACAACTCAGGAAATACGCGTCGGACCGGGAGTATTCAGCGCGGAAGATGGCCGGCTCGGCTGGCTTGGCGGCGTCCAGGTCGAAGGCCCCCAACTCGACGTGTGGCGTGCGCCGATCGACAACGACCGCTGGTTCTCCCGCGACCCGAACGAGCTGGCGTGGCGGGAGCTGGGCCTGCACCGGATGCAGCACCGGATCGACGAGGTGGCAGCTGGCCCGGACGAGCTGGTCGTGCGTACCCGCGTTGCCCCGGCCGCGACCCACCTGGGCTTGTTCACGACGTACCGCTGGACGGCGAACGGAGAGGCGCTGCGGCTCACGGTCGAGGTGTCACCCGATGGCGACTGGGAGCTCCCGCTGCCCCGTCTGGGCCTGCGCATGGCGCTGCCGGGCGAGCTGCGGAACATCGAATGGTTCGGCCTGGGCCCGGGAGAGGCATACCCGGACTCCCGGCGCGCCGTGCGGGTTGGGCGGTTCCGTGCCAGCGTGGATGAGCTACAGACGCCCTACGTGTTTCCGCAGGAAAACGGGAACCGGGCCGATGTCCGCTGGATGACGTTGCGAGACGATGCCGGAGCGGGCCTAGCGGTGGCCGGGGATCCCTGGATCGACGTCACCGCACGCCGATGGACGACCGAAGCCCTCGATGCCGCCCGCCATCCTCTCGACCTGGAGGCGGAAGAGCGGATCTGGCTGAACATCGACTACGCCCACAATGGCCTGGGTTCCGCCTCGTGCGGCCCGGGGGTCCTGCCCAGTTACCGGCTGTCGGCCGTCCCAGCGACGTTCACGGTTACGTTCCGCCCCATCGACAGGTAAGCCAGCCCGGTCCCACAAGCCACCCGCGTCACCGAGACCGTCTACCGGCACGTGATCGTCCCCGCCATCCGTGGCGGGGCGACCATCTTGCTGGTGGCGGGGGATAGTAGATGCGTACACCCACGGCCATCTTCAGTAGTCGCACTCCGCTGCAGGTCTTCGAGGAAGGTCATTTCGGGCTAGTCCTCAGTAATCTCGGTAGCCCTGACTGACCTCCACGATTACCCCGTCGGGATCGATCAGCCACACGGCGCGCCATCCCGGGGTGAAATTCTCGAAGCTCAGCGGTCCCAGCGAGATCGGGACCGCATCGCCGATTCGCGTGAGAAACGCGTCCAGATCGTCGGCCTGAAAAGCAATATGCCTGACAGCTCCCGTATTCTGAGGCCCGTCAGCCGTGGGCTTCTTGATCGCGCTTCCGGTGGCGTGGAAGAGCTCGAGGTAGACATCTCCCTGGCGAAGAAAAACGATCTGTTCCTCGCCGAGCGGAACTACTCTCGCACGCTCGAAGCCAAACCATTCTTGGTAGAAGTCCTCCGTCGCTTGCTGATCCTGGCAGTTGAGCGCGACGTGTGACCAGTGCAGACTCAATCGACCTGCTCCTCACGGTGCACCCCGGGCCAGTTTGTTCGGCGATCACCCATCGCTGCACAATCAGCCCGGCAGATAACGGGGTATGGTCTTCTCGAGCTCGTAGTCCAGCAGGAACAATGTGGCGTCACTCGGCAGGTATTCTTTCGTCGCGGCGATGACGTTCTCCTGGGCCGGCCGGCCGGCCGGATTGGGATTCCCTTCAAGCCGGGCGACGGCATGCAAGAAGGCGCGAATGTAGCCGCGTTGCCAGTCCAGCACCTCGGTGCCAACCGGCGAGATGCCGTGGCCGAGGTAGAGCCGTGCCTGGTCGTCGAACCGCCCCGACAGGTCGTCCAGGGTCCGTAGCCAGTCGTAGGCATGACCGTCCCGGAAGAAGCAATGGCAGTTCAGCGCGGCGACATCGCCAATAAACGCCGACGTGTGGCCGTCCTCTTCGAAGGTCCACATTCCGTCGGCGTCAGATTCGCCGGGGCCCAGGTCATGGAACGTGAAGTCCGTTCCTCCGAAGGTGAGAGTTGTGCCGTCCTCGATGATCTTATTGGGAAAGACTCTACGGCGCGGGTAGTCATCGCCCAGCAGGCTTTCGGCGACCGGCGACTTGGCCACGTCCTCACGGTGGGCGAACTCCAGGCAGCCCTGGGAGGCGAATCGCGGCACATCCTCGAACGCCACCAAACCGGTGTAATGATCGGGATGCCCGTGCGTGAGTAGGACAGCCTCGATCGGCTTGCCGAACGACTCTGCTTTCTCGCGAAGTGCCCGCGCGCTCGACAGCGCGAGCGTCGTGTCCACGACGACCACCGAATCGCTGAGTTCCACGACGTAAGCGTTCACGTAGTCACGAGGCAGCTCCATGAAACGGCCAACGAGGCGATAAACGCCTGAAATCGTCATCTAAGTTTCTCCGAGAGTCGGGCTTCCGCGCTTCAGGCTTCCTTAAAAGGAGCCGTGTCGTGAAAATTGGCCATGTAGGCGATTCGGCCGTTGGTTATGCGGAAGTAGTTTGCTACGTCGGCCTCGATCGACCCCCCACGCGGGGTTGTGGCCGTGATGTGTGACACGACGACCGCCTGCTCGTCTTGGACCACGACGCGCCGCGGAACGTTCTGAAACGAGGTGTACATGGCCGGGAAGTCCTTCATCATCTGGCGGAGCGCCTCCTGACCTTCGACATGGCCGGCCATTTGCTCGTCCATGACCTGGTCGTCCGCGAACAGGTCCGTCCATCCGGCCCAGTCACCATCGTTGGCCAGCTGGTAATACAGCTGCACGACGTCGCTGGTATCGGCGACCCCGGATCCTTCGGGCGCCGGCAATGACGGGGACCCCGGCATTGGGTCCAGCGAGTTGACGATGTACCGGGTCATTTTCAGGCCTCCGTTCGCGGGAGAGCGCCGAAGCTCCCACGTCTGCCTGGCATCGAACCCGATCCAGATGCTGCGCGGCTGCGGAGGGTCCCAGATCTTCGCCTGCCAGTTGACGACCAGCCTCACCTCTGCGCCAGTGCTGTCAGATCTGGTGACGGCGAACTGTTTAAGCTCGTGGACCTCGTCGAAGAAACGGCTGGTGACGGTGCGGTACCAGTTGCGGAATCCGGCATGGCCTTGCTGCACTCCTTCCGGGAAATCCAGTTCCAACTCTTGGTCGGCAAGGAGCGGAAGCAGGGTCTCGACGTCAGCGTGCCGGTCCAGGGCGGCGAACCAGTCGACGGCGTAAGAGCGCAGCTCAGATTCGGTGGCGTTGACCATTTCATCACCTTTGCCTCTTGATTCGCTCACGGCCGGGACCCGGCGAGGGTGTCGACAATGCCACCTCGGTCACGACCTCGCCAGCCGTAGTAGCGAAGGCCGTTCTCCAGCATTTCGACCAGCACCCTGCCAGTCGTGTACGAGTCGGCGGTGGATCGTCCGGTCAGGAAGGGATAGTCGGCGATCACAGAAACCTCATGTCCCACATTCCCGTGGTACTGACCCTCTGGGCCAACCGCGTCACGCAGGATATACTCCAGCGGGTATGGCGGCGGCCCCATGTTAAGGTCGGTGCCGACAAAACCGGTTCCGTCGTGGTAGTCGTACTCGATGGGATGCCCCGTGACGTGGCGGCCCCATATGATGCTCTTGCGGTCGCCTTCGTTACGCGCAAAGGCTAGGCAGGTGACGCCGTAGCATTCAGCGGCCACCGGCCGGTTGAGGCCGTAGAAGATGAGTATCAGTTCGTGCAGCCGGTAATTATTGACCATGTCGATGATCGGGCCGCTGCCTCCCACGATCAGGATGGCGTCGTACTCGCGCTCGATCTCGGCACGGATCTCGTCTAGGCGGTTGTTGTACCTCTCGATTTCACGCAGGTAGTTCGGCGAGCTACGGTACGGCTTCTCAGGCAGCCACGCCGAAAGGTTCAGCGGCTTTTCCAGCCTGCCGGACTCGCTTACCTCGCGGGTCTTGCGTGCGTTCTCTTCCGAGGTCACGGTCCGGCCGAGTGGAGGATCGACGAAGGTCGGATCCTCACTCGACGGCAGGGGCACGGGATGCCTTCCTGTGCTGGTGACGAACACTACTTCGTAGCCTTGTCCGTCGAAAGCATCGAGTGGGCCGACCAGTTCTTCGCCCCAGAAACCCCATTCCGAAAGAATGCATAGAATCTTGCGTGACATAAACAAGCCCCCTCGTGAGATACCGTGCCGTTATTACGAGCACGACATCAGACAGGTCCCTGCGCGATCATCGCAAACTCAGTTTCTTTGTATAGGACCCACGTTGCGACTTGAAACTTAACTTAAGTCCGGAATCCCCTCTTCGCTTACATAGATGCATATGAATATTACCGGCGGCGCTGAGTGGTTGTCAATACGCGTACTCTGAGCTCGTCATTTTAATCGCTAAGGTTTGTATTCACGGCATTTGCCTATGTTGTCGGGCGTGTGTAAATAGTCGGAAATCTTGTGGACGGGGTTGACGAGCCTGCCCTCCTCGAAGAAGGCGCCGCCGCCCTCAACCGGGCCGCCCGATTCATCCAGGACCACGCCCCTCAGAAGGCTGCCGTCTGACTAGCGCCATCAGTCCCAGGGAAACCTCAGGGACAGGGGCACCCGGATAGGCGGCGTCATCAGCCCCATCCGGGTGCCATGTCCCCGCAACAGGACAGCTCGCCGGCAAAGCAGCCGGCACCAACCGAAGAGCCGTGCAGCACGGCGGCTGCACGGCTGGACGGTCGGCGTGTGGCCGCGGGTTCGGCCCGCTACGCGCTGATGAGCGCGAGTGCGGCGGCGTGAACGGAACGGTAGGCAGTGTCAAGAAGAGCGGGAGATGTCGTCACCCCGGGCCGGTCGTCCGGAGTGTGGAACTGGGGAAGTCGCCGGAGAAACCCAGCAGCGGAACGGAGTTCCCAAGTCGCTGGTACCACTCCGCTGAATCGCCGGGGAAGGGCGTCGTGGGTGCGAAACTGCCGGCCTTCTCGGATCCCCGTGAGCCCGTGCGGGTAGGCCGCGGTGCCTAGAACACCACGACCTCGGCGCCGATGGCCAAGTGCTCGTTGTAGTAGTGCGCGTTCGCCATGGTCAGGTGGACGCAGCCGTGCGAGGGGACAGTGAGACTGCCGGCGTGGAAGGCGATCCCGTCGGAGGTGAACTGGACCGCCCACGGCATCGGCTCGTTGTACGTGTTGCTGATGACGTTCGGACCGCCCTTCCATATCACTGTGAACGTGCCGCGTCGCGTCGCGTTCGCTGATCCTGGTGCTCCGGGTTCCATGCGCACTGGGCCGAAGGTGACCTTGCCATCTGATTGCAGCCAGGTCAGGTGCCTCGACAGGTCGACGCACGCCGCGGCGGCTGGCGGGCACGTACTGTAGTCACGGGCGTTCAGCGCCAGAGACCCGAGGGCCGGCGGCGTGGCAGCGGGCTTCGAGGGCAGGCTCAGCCGTGGGCCCGTTACGGCGGCGAAGTTTGCCGCATTCCCGGCGCTGCCGGGCGTCTGCGTCGCGCCCGGCCGGCTCGGTATGGCGGCTCCGATGTCGGCGGAGTCGGCGACCGCGACGTACGCCGCGATGATCACCAGCGCAGTCGACGCCACGCCCGCGGTCACCAGCACGGCAGGCCGCCCCAACACTGTCGGTTTCCGGACGCGTTGCTTACCTTGCGTGCCCATGCGTCACCCCCCAGCTAGGTACTCTAAGTAATCGATTCGATTACTTAGAGTTGCCAACTTTGGCTGTCTTATGCATCAGGAAGACGGAAACCTGTCCTGGAGGGGTGACGCCACGCTGAGCCTGTCCGTTATGTCGGCGTTCGCGGATCGGCTGACCGGGATTCAGCCCGTGCCCAGGGCCGGGGTCGTCGCCGCGAGTGGTGCCGCCGCTTTTGCTCGTCGTGCTCTATGGACGGGCTACCCGGTGCTGGCTGGTCAGACCTTTGGCTGCGGCCCGGCGTGCAGGCCGGCGAGGGGTCCCGCTGCTTGGGCGGCCCGCTCGCCGCGCAATGGCTGCGCTGGCAGCGGCGCGTTCTCACCCTGAACCAGGTGGCTGTGGCTGAGGGCCGAGACGCCGGCGACGACGAGCGCGAGCCCCGTCGCCTCGGCGGCCAGGTCAAGCGTCCCCGCCCGCATGTGCTCGCCGAACAGGAATATCCCTAGCAGGCTGGCCGCCAGCGGGTCGAGGATCGTGAACCCGGGCTGTGACGCCGCGAGCGGGCCCGAGGCCAGTGCGTGGGAGGCGAGCAGCAGGCTGGCTGCCCCGGCGCTGATGAGGACATAGACCGGCCAGCTGGAGAAGATCGCGCCGGCGCCGGCGCCGAGGTGAGAGCTGAACTCCTTGATCACCGCGGCCACGAATCCCCAGCAGATCCCCGTGGTCGCCCCCAGCACTGCCGCGCGACGGGACCCATGCGCGACGCGACGCCGGTCCAGCCCGAAGGCCGCCGCCAGTCCAGCAAGCACGACGCCCGCAGTTACCAGTCCCGCTAGCCACCACGATGAACCCGGCGCGTGCGGCCGGCCCCCGGACGGCGCGGCGGCCAGCAGGAACAGGGCAAGTCCCGCGGACATGCCGGACGCGGCAAACCAGTCGCGCAGCTGTACCCGCCGCGAGCCCAGGACGGCCATGTAAGCGAAGACGAACAGCAACTCCAGCGCGAGGATCGGCTGGACCAGCGCCAGGGCGCCGAAGTGCAAGGCGCTGACCTGACAGGCGAACCCGAGGATCATGCAGCCTATCCCCGCGAGCCAGACCGGGCGGCGGGCCAGGCGCACGATGAGCCGCAGGTCAAACCTGTCCGCCTGGATCCTGCTGGCACCCAGACGCTGGCATACCGAGGACGTGGCAGTGCACAAGCTCGCGGCCACGGCCAGCACTATCGCCTTGTCCATTTGCGATCACCGTCTTCAATAGCGGGTAGGCACGAGCGTTCACGCTCGCCGCGGGAGAGCGGCAGAGCCCGGGGCTGCCGCCCCCGGAACTGGATCAGGCAGCGATGCGCATGGCGAGCCGCGGGGGGCAGCCGCGTCGCACCAGCCCGGCGATCTTGTGCCAGTCGACGTGATCCGCTTCTGCCTCGGCCAGCGGGGCGGGGACGCCGAGACGTTTGAGCTGGGTCACGCGCCATTCATGCGCGGAGTGCACGTCATGATTGATGGCTTCGCGGGGAGCCGCCGGGGCTGGTTTCATCGCTTACTCCTCCAGGTAGGTTCGGCGCGCTTCACATTGCGGGGGGCACGACCACGATCACAGATTTCCGGCGCCGGGCGGCCAGGCGCTGCCCGACCGAGCCGGTGAGGCGGTGCGGGGTCGCGTCAGATCCGCCGACCACGATCAGATCGGCATGGACTTCTCCGGCGATCCGCAGGAGCCCGGCAACGGGGTCGCCGGGAGCGTGAATGAAGGTGAGATCGAGGCCGGCCGCCTCGCGCAGCATGCCGGCGGCCAGGCCTTCGGCCTGCTCGCCGGCAGCCGGATCCGGCACCGGGTAGCCGGCTGCCGCGATATCGGCGGCCGCGCATATCGCCGCCGTAATGGCGCCGGCAGCCGGACTGGTGAACACGGCGACGGCCCGGCCGCCCAGCCGCCGGGCTTCCCCGCAGGCCCAGCAGAAAGCGGCCCACGACGCGCTGGAGTCATCGAGCCCGATGACCACTGTCGCGGTGTCGGCCGGACCGTCGCCGGCGGTGCCCGTCTTCAGGCGGGGGCTTGGTGCCCTGCGGCGCATAGCGCTACCTCCACGGGCGGTCAGGGAGTAGGTTCTTCTGCCGAGGCAGGGACATGGTGGCCGGCAGCCCGCTGCTCGTTGTCGAGCTCATGCAGGTGACGCAGTGCCGGGGCGGCCGCCAGCAGGGCTGCGACCTCGTCGGGCGGGAGTTTGTCGATCAGCCGGGCGAGCGCCTCCGTCCCGGCCCGTCTGCGGGAGCGCAGGTAGTCCGCGCCTGCCGCGGTCAGCGCTACCAGCACCACCCGCTGATCTCGCGGATCCGCCCGCCGCTCGGCCAGGCCTGCCGTCGCCAGGACCGTCACGAGCGCCGTCATGGACGGCTGGGTGACTCCCTCGGTGACCGCAAGGTCAGTGATGCGCCGTGGCCCGGTCCGCTCCACCGTGGCCAGCGTCGACGCCGCCGTCAGGCTGATGTCCCTGGGCTGATGCCGTACCGCGGCCGTCAGCAGCGGGTAGATCGCCCCGGCGACCGCTACACGGTCGCCGGGGTCTTCGGCTCTTTGCAGGCTCATGCTATAAGCATAGCTGATTTATATAGATTTGCTATACGGAGATGGACGGCATCACCATGCACCACTGGACAGGCGCCACCTTCCGTTCGGAACAATGAGGAA